>NZ_JZEJ01000001.1:0-49727 GCF_001188365.1 Paenibacillus sp. D9
GGAGTGGCTCGACTTCCTGACCGGGCTTCTCCGCGAGCGGGGAGCCGATACGGCCGGCAAGCTGTTCCGTTGGGACCGGCTCTACTATGCCTTGGCGGAGAAGCTTCATGCAAGGGACGACTGGATGGAGAGGGAGACGGATCAGCTCCGCTCCATCCTGAGCAAGGCGAGGCAGGCTGCATCCGATGAGCTCCTTCCGGAGCCGGGTGCGAACGACGTCCGCCGGCCTCAGGACGAAAGGGGCGGAGCCGACGGAGATTCCAGGATCTATTTCCCCATCATTGCCCTGGCGCATCTGGAGGCGTTCCGCGGCCATGACCGGCAAGCCGTTGATCTGCTGCTGCAGGGACCATCCGATCCGGCGGCCGGATTGGCGCTCGATACGGCGAGGAAGCGGCTGGACAGCAAAGATTGGGGAGGACTCGCCATCTGGATGGACTATCTGTCCAAGACGACGGACGGCAAGCGGGGCGGCTCGGCGATCCAGCCGTTTCTGCTTTTGTGCAGGAGCGCGGACATGGAGCAAAGCGACAACCCGATCTGGATGGAATACTTGGTGCAAAAGCTGCCCTTCTCCTATATGGCGCTGTCCGACCAGCTTCTGGATAAGGGCAGCTTCGAGCAATGGGCGGATCTGCAGCTTGCGATGGGCTTGAGGCCAGACGAGCTCGATCCGGCGGATGTCCGTTCCGTCGCCAAGCTTGCGCCTGCGATGCTGATTCCGCTCTACCACCAGTCTGTGGAGAGCTGGATCGGCATCCGCAACCGCCAGAGCTACCGGATGGCTGTGAAGCAGCTCAAAAAGCTGGAGAAGCTGTACCAGGCCGAACGGAATACAGAAGCCTGGGAACGCTATATGGCCCGAATCGCGCTGAAATACCAGCGGATGCGGGCGCTCCAGGAGGAACTGAGGAAAGGAAGCCTGCTGAAATGATGAGAGGACTATCTACGGCCAAGCCGATCAGGCTGAGCGGCCGCTGGACCGGCAGCGGCATCCAGCTGCATGCTGCCGAGCCCGGCGAGTTCGACGCCAGGCTGCGCGATCTGTTATTTGCCTGGCACGCTCCTTCCTGGTATGGAGCCGAAGTGGAGCAGCTGGAAGCCGATCCCGGCACCGGCGCGGGCAGGTCCTTGCTCATTGCGCCGCTGCTCGCGTGCGATTACCTGGCCATGCCGCAGCCTGTGCGGCTGCTGGCGATCGAGTACGACGATGAGCTGCTCAGGCTTGCCCGTTATGCCGGACTGATTCGCCAAGCGCTGCTGGACGGGGCGTTCGAGCCGGATTGGCAGGGCTGGTCGGAGCTGCGCAGAAGCTGGCGGCTGCGGGAAGGCTGGGAGCCGGCCATAGATGCCGTCGAGCCCCATCGGGAGGCGGTCGTCCATGAATGGCTGAGCGCGGCTGTGGAAGAGCTTATCGAGGGCAGCCGAACCGTCCGCAATGCATGGCATGATCTGGAGAGGGCGACCGGCCAGGTGCTGGAGCGCAAGTCGCCGTCCGAAGAAGACTGGTATATCGGAATCGGGCTGCGCAAGGATACGTTTCCGTTCCGCGTCGCCCTGCAGCTGGCGGAGCCGGAGCAGGGCGGGGAATGGAGGCTGCGGGCCGCCATTCGCGACCGCGAGGGAAGCGGCCCCTGGATTCCGCTGGAGCGCGGAGAGGAGCCGGGCGGCTGGCGTCCGGTCAGCGGGTCGGAGCTTCGCATTCCCGAGGAATGGCTCGACCTGCTTCATGACCGGCTGGCGAGAGAAGAGGGCAAGTGGCTGCTGGCCCTGCCGGAGTGGGGCTCCGATACCGGCAGCGTCGTCAAGCATGCGCTTCAGGATGACGAGGCGTGGGATTTCCTGGAGAACGCCAGCTTGCGCCTGCTTGACGCCGGCTCTTCCGTTCTGCTTCCGGGATGGTGGGAGACGGTCCGCAAGCGCCGGATCCGGGTGAAGGCGAAGCTGAAGTCCGCTGCCGGATCCGCCGACCAGCCGATGTTCGGGCTGTCCCAGATCGTCCAGTTCGACTGGAAGCTCGCGCTCGGCGGGCTGGATCTGACCGAGGAGCAGTTCATGAGCCTGGCCGCCGAGAACAAGCGCCTGATCCGGATCGGAGACGAATGGGTGCATCTGGATCCCGAGGATGTATCCAAGATCCGCAAATGGATGAAGAAGGCCGGAGGACGCAAAGGACTGAGCTTCCGGGACGTCATGCAGATGCATCTGCAGGGAGGCATTGTCCTTTCGGAAGAGGAGGAAGGCGGCGAGGACGATCTTGTCGCCGAAGTGGAGCTGAATGAGCATCTGCACCGCCTGATCGGACAGCTGCAGGATACGAGCGAGCTGCCGCTCGTCAGCGTCCCCGCTGCGTTCCACGGCGAGCTGCGGCCCTACCAGCTGCAAGGCGTGTCCTGGCTTGCGTTCCTGCGGCGCTTCGGCCTGGGAGCTACTCTGGCCGATGACATGGGTCTGGGCAAAACGATCCAGTATACGGTCTACCTGCTCTCGATCCGGGAGCTCGAAGGGCGGCAGCCGGCTCCGTCGCTGCTGATCTGCCCGACATCGGTCATCGGCAACTGGGAGAAGGAGCTGCAGCGGTTCGCCCCGTCGCTCGACGTGAGGCTGCATTACGGACCCAAGCGCGCCAGAGGCCGGGAAGCGTTCCTGGCATTCGCGGAAGGCGCGGATCTGGTCATCACCTCCTACGCGCTGGCTCCGCTCGACGAGGAAGAGCTGTCGGGACTGCAGTGGGAAAGCCTCTGCCTGGACGAAGCCCAGAACATCAAAAATGTGTACACGAAGCAATCGTCGGCCATTCGGAATCTGACGGCCCAGCATCGGATCGCCCTTACCGGAACTCCGATGGAGAACCGTCTGAGCGAGCTCTGGTCGATCTACGATTTTACGAATCCGGGCTATCTCGGCACGCTGCCGGAATTCCGGCGCAACGTCATCCTGCCGATCGAGAAGGAGCGGGACGAGCGGACGATATCGGCCCTCCAACGCTGGGTGAAGCCGTTCATGCTGCGGCGGGTCAAGAAGGATCCCGCCATCCAGCTGTCGCTGCCCGAGAAGAACGAGAGCCAGGTCTACGTCACGCTCACGGCCGAGCAGGGCGCGATGTACGAATCCATCGTCTCCGACCTGCTGGAGAAGCTCGACACGCTCGGTCCGATGCAGCGCCGCGGGCTTATCCTTGCCTCCATCACGAAGCTGAAGCAGGTATGCGATCATCCCGCGCTGCTCCTGCGCGAGGCGGAAGGCGATTCGGCCGCCTGGAATCCGGAACGCTCGGCCAAGACGATGAGGCTGCTGGAGATGTGCGAGGAAGCGGCTGCCGAAGGGGAACGGGCGCTTGTCTTCACGCAGTTCGTCGATATGGGAGCGGCCTTGCAGAGGCTGCTCAAGGAAAGGCTCGGCCTCCCTGTCCCTTATTTGCACGGCGGGGTGCCGAAGGCCAAGCGCGACGACATGATCGCCGACTTCCAGAATCCGGATCTGCCGCATGGAGCGTTCGTGCTGTCGCTGAAGGCGGGCGGAACCGGGCTGAATCTGACGGCGGCGAACCATGTGTTCCACTATGACCGCTGGTGGAATCCGGCCGTCGAGAACCAGGCGACGGACCGGGCATTCCGCATCGGGCAAACCAGGCAGGTGCAGGTCCACAAGTTCGTCGCTCTCGGGACGCTCGAAGAGCGGATCCATGAGATGATCGAGCGCAAGCAGTCGCTGAACGACCAGGTGGTCGGGCAGTCGGAGCAGTGGATCACGGAGCTGTCGACCGACGAGCTGCGGGAGCTGTTCACGCTGCGCCGCCAGTGGATTCAAGGCTGAGCGGCCGGGATATCGGGATCATCGAGGGCAGGGAGGAAGTTAAGGAATGAAGGATTACATCCGTTCCGGAATTCCGGAAGCAGAGGCGGGCCGTCCGCTCTCCTCAGAAGATGCAGCTTCCGGGGAGACGCGCCGCGAGGCGGAGGAAGCCGGCCCCGAGAAAGCATGGGCTGCTTTTTACGAAGCGGTCCGCAGCTCTGTGCAGGGCATGAGGAAATGACCGATAGCAATCAAAAGCCCGCCTTCCGGCGGGCTTTTTTTCGCGTCGTCTCGATCCAATGAGGAATCTGACGGCATAACGGGTCGTTCAGACTCCGAAATCGGAATCGGGGGCTTTGTCAGGCATGATCTTCTTGTAGCTTGCCGACAGGAAAATCATGTACTTGCGCAGGTACTTTCGGCTGATATAGGCGATGAAGCCGGTTATTCCCGCCAATACAATCGCGTAGGCCATGCTCCATTGGGTCGGGATTTCGATGCCTGGATAGATGGACATGGAAATCCACGTCTGTCCGAACGAGCGGATAATTCCCGCCAGCAAAGCGAGGACCGTGCACAACCCAAATCCGTATGCGATGGTCGCAAGCGTCGGAATCACCATGATGCTGAGCAGTCCCGTCGTGCAGTAGAATCCGGCCATGGCAAGCATATCCCGGAAGGATCGGTTCGAGCCGCGGCCCATGATATATTCGCTCCGGTAAGCTCTGGCGAGCTTGCGGGGGTCGCCGAGCCGGGCCAGAACCTCGGATTCCCGCCGGCCATGGGCGATTCCCTCGGCGATGTGGCTTTCGATCTCTCTCACGGCGTCAAGCTTTTCTTCATCGGGAATGCCGCTGAGCAGCTGATGGAACCGGTCCAGGTAAGCTCTTCCTTGCGGACTCATTAAGCTTCATCTCCTCGGTGCAGTTGGATTTGATGAATGGCGGCCGCGAATTTGCCCCATTCGGCCGACATGTCATGCATGAGCCTGCGTCCAGCATCGGTCAGGCTGTAGTACTTGCGCGGAGGTCCGGATTCCGATTCCTGCCAGAAGGACTCCAGGTAGTTCTCTTTCAGCATCCGCCTCAGGAGGGGATAGAGCGTTCCTTCGGTGATGGCGAGCGGTTCCCATTTGTTCAGGAGAGTCACCAGCTCGTACCCGTACCGGGGATTGCCGCTGATCAACAGCAAAATGCAAAATTCCAGAATCCCCCTCCGTACCTGGGAATTCCATTCCGATATTTCCATGCCGACCACTCCTCAGGGAACATGTTACTACAAGGTACTGTGCAGCGCAAGGTAGGTGATTGAAAACAGGCTGAATTTACGAGCGCAGCGGCGGAAATCGAATAGAATTGTATCCCTTGACAGTTTATTTTTCATCCTGCAACGGGGCGGGCCTTCCGTCTATAATAGAGTCATAGAGATCCGGGAGGTCATTCCATGATCAAACGCTTTGCCTGCGCGGCGCTGGCGGCCGTCATGCTGGTTCCTTCGGCAGGCTGCTTCAATGAATCGGGCGCTAACAAGCCCGCTGCCGATCCTTCCGTCCCCCAGGGCAGCCCTTCCGGGCCGGTGACGCTGACTCTGAGGCATACCCAGATCAAGGAGTCCGCCAAGGCCAGGCTGAGAATCCTCCAGGATGTCGTGAGCGAGACGGAGAGGGACAATCCGGGCTTGAAATTCCAGCTTGAAGGCATCGACGAGATCATCAACCGGGACCAGAAGCTCAAGGCCGAGATGGCTACCGGGACAACTCCCGATATATTTGAGATCTTCGGAGGCTCGGACGTCAGGCTGTACGTAAAAGCCGGGCGTCTGCTGGATCTGACTCCGATCATCCGCGAGCTGGGCATCGAGAGCCAATTCCAGAGCCTGGAGGAGTTCACGGTCGACGGCAAGGTATACGGCCTTCCTTTCGGCGGCTACAGCGAAGCGCTGTATTACAACAAAAGCATCTTCAAGGAGCTCGGACTGGACATTCCGACTACCTGGGACGAGCTCATGCAGGCTGCGGACAAAATCAAAAAGGGCGGGTATACGCCGTTCGCGCTGTCCGCCAAGGATCCCTGGATCGCCGGCATGATGTGGAACACGATCATGGACCGGTACGCCGGCACGGACAAGCTGGCGCGGATCGCGGCCGGCACGGACAAATGGACGGATCCGGACATGGTGGCGAGCTTCCGCGCCTATTCCGAAATCGTCAAGGCAGGCTATTTTCCTGCCGACGCGCTGAGCCAGTCCGACAAGCAGCAGGCCAAGGATCTGCTCTACGGCAAAGCGGCCATGCTGTTCACCGGCACCTGGGATCTGGCGGCACTGACCGGCGACAACGCAGGCCCGTACAAGAACGATCTCGGCTACTTCTCTTTTCCGTCGATTCCGGGAGGAGCGGGAGACTTGCATGCGCTCAATACCGGATACTCCAACGGATTCGGCTTTTCGTCCACCCTGTCCCAGGATCAGATCGCCATGGTGACCAGCTTCATCCGCAGCTACTTCAATGAAGCGAACCAGAAGCGGATCCTGCTGGAGGACAAGACGCTTCCTTCCATGAAGCTCAGCGATTTTTCCGGCGTGGATCCGCTGATATCCGAAGTTCTCCAAGTTGTGGGCAATGCGCCGTCCACGTTCCGGGCGTTCGACTACTACATGCCGTACAAGATCAACACGAAGGTCGGCATCGGGCTGCAGGAGCTGATCGGTCAGATCCGTTCCCCCGAAGCCGTGGCGGCGGAAATTCAGGCGGTGCAGGACAGCGTCCTGCGCGACGAGAAATGAAGATGCGGCCTTCCCGACCGATCATGGACGCGAGCTGACAAGAGAGGGGTTCGACAGGCTGTGAATCTAAGACCGAAGCTGCTGCTGGCCTTCATCCTTCTGATCGTAGTGCCCGTCGCATCTTCAGGGGTCGTATCCTTCCTCTATTACGAGCATCTCCTGGAGAAAAAGTACAACGAGCAGACCGAGATGACGATGCATGCGGTCGGCAGCAACATCCGCAATTTTTTCGATGAGATGAACCGTCTTACCGATGCGAGCCTGACGAGCTCCGTCGTGCAGGAAACGCTCAAGCTCAACGCCGATCCGAACGGCGGCGCCAGCTCCCTGATCGCCAAAGGGCAGGCGGAAAAGGAAATGGGCGAGCTGCTGTTCCAGAATCCGGCGATGAGCTACATCATCCTGTATGCGAACAACGGGGCGCTGTTCCGCTCCACCCGCAACGATCCCACGACGTTCAAGCCCGTCACGTACGAGCGGCTCAAATTCCATCCTTCCTATGCCAAGGCGGAGCGCCTCAACGCCAAGCCGCTCTGGATCGGACCTTATGAACAGGAAGAGCTGACCGGCAAGGAATACTCGCTGTTCACCCAGATGCGCGTCGTGAAGGACAGGGACAGCCTGGACAATCTGGGCATCATGGTCACCCAGTTCAAGTCGTCCGGCGTGGACGACATCCTGACGAACTTCCGGGGCAGCCTCTCGGACGGCTCCAGGTATTACATCGTCAACCAGCGCGGCCTCGTGCTGCTCGACAGCGAGACGAAGCTTGCCGGACAAGTGCTGGACGGGAAGAGCTATCTGCCCTCGAGCGCGGATCAGCCCTACGCGAGCGAGCGGGCCAAGTTCCAGGGAGTCGACAGCCTGACCTCCTCTTATTGGCTCGGCATCAACGACTGGATGCTCGTATCGGCCAAGCCCTGGAATTCCCTCATGAGCGAGAACGTCAACTTCGTCAAATGGATCAGCCTGATCACCGGCTTATGCCTGCTGTCGGCGATTCTGTTCAACGTCTTCTTCGTCAACCGCGTGGCCAAGTCGATCATCCGCGTCGTCCGCAAAATGCGTCTGGTCGAGCAGGGATTGCTGGATATCCGGGTTCCGGTGCAGGGCAAGGACGAAACGGTGCTGCTCGGGAGCAGCTTCAACAGCATGACCGAGAGGCTGGGAGGCTTGCTGACCGAAGTGAGGGAGGAGCAGGTGCGCAAGCAGCGTGCCGAAATGATGCTCATGCAGGCGCAGATCAAGCCCCACTTCCTGTTCAATACGCTGGAGTCCATCAATGCGCTGGCTGCGCAGAACGAAGGCGCCAAGATCATGCTCATGGTCCATCGTCTCAGCCGGCTGCTGAGGACGAGCATGCACCATAAGGAAGAGATTACGGTGCAGGAGGAGCTGGAGCATGTACGAAGCTATCTGGAAATTCAAAAGTACCGCTTCGAGGATCTGTTCCATTACGAGCTGGATGTCGATGAGGAGGCGCTGGAATACCGGATTCTCAAGCTGACCCTGCAGCCGCTCGTCGAGAACAGCATCCAGCACGGCTTTGACGGGCTGGAGCACGCAGGCATGATCCGGGTGTCCGTGAGCGTCGTTTCCGGCAGCATCGTCCTTGAAGTGGCCGACAACGGCATCGGCATGGACGGGGAAGCGATGAGCCGGATCGCAGAGGGCAGGAAAGAGGAAAAATGGAGTCCGATGGAGGATGGGGAGAGGGGCGGCCTGGGCCTGCGCAACGTCGCGGACCGGCTCCGGATCCATTACGGACCCGGCTACGGCATGATGATATGCAGCAGCCCCGGACAGGGAACGACCATCCGGTGCACCATTCCGCGCAATAGGGGGGAACAGGCATGACGGGAAAGGTCATGATCGTCGACGACGAACCGCATATTACACGCAATCTGGAGAAGGTCATCCCCTGGGAGATGCTCGGGCTCCAGGTGGCTGCCACGGCAAAGAACGGGAGGGAGGCTCTGGAGCTTCTCCAGGACGGCGACACGGATTTGCTCCTGTGCGACATCCGCATGCCCGTGATGGATGGAATGACGCTCGTGAGGACGATCCGCGAAGCGGGCATGGATCTGGACATCATCATGCTGTCCGGCTATCAGGACTTCAGCTATACCCGTACCGCCATCCAGTATGGAGTCCAGGATTATATCCTGAAGCCGATTCCTTATGACGAATTGACCGGAGTCATCGCGCGGGTCATGAACCAGCGGCGCACCCGCATGAAGCAGCTGCAGAGCGAGCGGCAGAGGCTGGATGCCGTCATGGATCTCGCCAATGAGAAAGTGCTGTTCGACGTGCTGAAGGATTATACGGACGTGTCCCATAACCATTGGCTCATGGCCGAGGACGAGCTTGAGCCGGCGGGACGCAGCTACATCCTGATCGTATTCGATCTCGACGCCGGATCCGAGGAGGCGAAGGACTGGAGGGAGTGGAACGACAAGGAGCGCAAGCTCTGGAACTTCGCCGTGAGCAACGTCGTCCGGGAAGCGCTTCGCCGCAGCGGCATACGGAATGCCGTCATCCAGATGCGGGACGGCGAATGGTGCCTGCTGCTGGAGACGCATCTCTCGCGGCTGGATCTCAATGTCATGGCGGAGAGGACCGAGAAGCTGCTCGGCGAAGTCAGCCGTCATGTGAAGCTCAATCTCCATGCCGGCATCTGGCATGAGCCGGTTCCGCTCAAGGGGCTGTCGGCCGCCTACAAGCGGGTCCACCGCTCCATGCAGCTGGATCCCGAGGCGGAGCGCATCCGATTCTTCACCGACGACAGCGTGGAGAGGGACACTTCCCACGAGGAGCTGTGGGCGAACTCCGAACGGATCCTGGAGGCGATGAAGGGCGGATCGTCCAGCGAAGTGCATGAGGTCATCCGGCAGCTGTCCGCCCATCTGCAGACTCTCAGCACGCCTGAGCTGGGCAGAGCCAAGCCCGTTCTGCACTACTTCGCTCTCCATCTCATGAGGGAGATGAAGGACATGCAGCTGCTCGGCAAGGAGCAGGAAGACGCGCTGTGGCGCAAGCTGGACCGGAGGATCAGCGCCAAGGACCTGATGGGCGTCATCCGCCAGACGGCGGACGCCGGCCTTGCGGGATCGAGCGACAAGAAGAAGCATTCGGAGCGGACGATCGCGGAGGCGCGGGCATATCTGGACCGCAACCTATTCCGCGACATCAGCGTCGAGGAGGCGGCTACCCGCGTCGGTCTCAGCACTTCTTATTTCAGCCTGCTCTTCAAGCAGACCTACGGCGAGACATTCATCGAATACGTCACGCGGCAGCGGATGGAAAAAGCCAAGGCGCTGCTCGCCGATACGTCGAAGAGCGTCGCTCTGATCTCCAAGGAAGTCGGTTATTCCGAGCGAAGGTATTTTACCAAAGTATTCATGAAGTACACCGGCGAGAATCCGACGGATTTCCGGGCCAGGCTGAGCCAGCCTCCGGCCGAAGGCTCTAGGCCGCATTCGACTTAATCTACATTTTGGAAGGCAGGGGTCTCTCTATGTCCATCAATCATCCATCTTCTATTGCCGATAGCGCGGGCAAGCCTTACGAGGGTTGGCTGCTCAAGGAAAAGATCGCACAGCTGTTCATCTTCGGCTTCCACGGCAAGCAGCCTTCGGACGACATCCTGGGCGTCATCCGGGATTACGGCGTCGGAGGCGTCATCTACTTCTCCCGCAATGTCCAGGACGCCCGCCAGGTGCATGAGCTGTCCGGGCAGCTCGGCGCGGCCGCCGCCGAGGCGGGTCGTCCGCCGCTGCTCGTCAGCATCGATCAGGAAGGCGGCATGGTCGCCCGCATCGTGGACGGCGTCACCCTCATGCCCGGCAATATGGCGCTCGGCGCGACAGGCTCGGAGCAGGCCGCGTACGAAACGGCCCGGATCTCCGGCGAAGAGCTGCGCAAGCTGGGCATCAACCTCAACCTGGCGCCTTGCCTCGACGTCAACAACAATCCGGACAATCCGGTCATCAATGTGCGCTCCTTCGGAGACCGTCCGGAGCTGGTGTCCAGGCTGGGAGCGGCGGCCGTCCGCGGCTATCAGGCGGCGGGAGTGTCCGCTACGGTCAAGCATTTCCCCGGGCATGGCGACACGAGCGTCGACTCCCACCACGACCTGCCCGTCGTCCCGCATGACCGCGCGCGCCTCGACGCCGTCGAGCTGCCCCCGTTCAAGGCAGCTATCGAGGCCGGCACGGACCTCATCATGACCGCTCACATCTGCCTGCCGTCGCTCGATCCGAGCGGCGTTCCGTCCACCTTGTCGAAGCCGGTACTGACCGGGCTGCTGCGCGGCGACCTCGGCTATGAAGGCGTCATCGTGACGGATTGCCTCGAGATGGATGCGATCGACCGCTTCTACGGTCCGGGCCAAGGCTCCGTCAAAGCCATCGAAGCCGGCGCAGACCTCCTGCTCGTCAGCCATACGCCGGAGAAGCAGCTGGCCGCGCTTGAAGCCGTTGCCGCCGCCGTCGAGAACGGACAGCTCGACGAAGCCCGCATCGACGAATCGCTGGAGCGGATACTGGCGCTCAAGGACAAGCTGGCCAAGGGCGAGCCGCTGCTGCCATGGGAAGAAGCTTCCCGCAGCATCTTCACCGAAGATCATCGGAACGCCGCTGAGCGCTGGAGCGAAGCTTCCGTGACGCTCGTCAAAAATGAAGGCGGCCTGCTGCCTCTGCCGCCCGAAGGCCGCACGCTCGTCCTGTGGCCGGAGATCGTCGCCGTATCGGTCGCCGACGAGATGCTCGCCGGCGACGGAACGCTCGGCTCGCAGCTGCAGAAGCGGCTGCCTAACGTGGAGGAGCGCCGCATGAGCGGCTTCGATCCGCTTGCGGGGCTGGAGCGCTTCGACCGCATCGTCTTCGTCAGCTACGACGCGATGAAGCATCCGCTCGAGAGGACGACGGCCGAGCGGCTGATGGAGCTGGCTCCCGAGAAGACGGTCGCCGTCTCGGTCCGCAACCCTCTCGACATCAACCTGTTCCCGGATGTCCAGGCTTACCTGGCGGTATATGAGTGCCGGCCGCTAGCCCTTCAGTCCGCCGCCAAAGCTCTTGCCGGCGAGCTGAAGCCTTCCGGCCGGCTTCCGATGGAGCTTTCGGTCGAATATCCGTTCGGCTTCGGTCTTTGATCAGCTGTTTGAACACTCGTGTTCCCTTATGGAGCGGCGCTTTATTGCGACCGCTCTATTTGATTGTGAACTTGTCCGGAAGAGCGGGTTGGCGATGGGCTGGAGGCGGTTTAAATTCCTATGCGCAGCATCATGGGATGAGCGGGTCGATTGAGGTTTTATGGAGGGGCTTTGACTTTGAACCTGTCCGAAGCGGAGCGGCCGGAAGAATCGTGCAGAAGCGGCAGCGTTCGCCTTTGAAGCCGGATTTCCTCCTCGGGAGGGAATGGAATCCACGAAATCCGGCTTCAACAGCGATCGGAGCGAGCTTCCGGCTGCATAGCCTGAACGAGCTTCCGGCTGCGCAGCCTGAGTTTCCGACGCCGGAGCCGGTCAAAGCGACCTTTCCCATGCATGAAAGTTTTACATAAAGTTTACAATACCCCCATAGCGCCGCTGGGACAAGGAGGGTACGATAGGGGAGGGTTCAGAAAGAGACTTGGGAGAGATGCCGGCTTGAAACGTTTTCGCATGCGGTTGACGCTTATCATTATCCTCATGATCGGCTTGTCGGTGACGGCAGCCGGGCTCATGATGGGCAAAACCTATAAATCCAACCATATCTCGGCGCTTGAGGACAGCATGGTTCGGGAGATGAGGATCATTAATTCCAATACGACTTGGGAATTTGCTTCCCAGGCCGAGGCGGAATCGTACTTCCAGGCGAAAGCCAAGGAACTGAAAGATTTGACGGGAGCGAGGGTCACCTTCATCCGCAAGGACGGCATCGTCCTCGGGGATTCGGATCATGATCCCTCCACGATGGACAACCATCTCGGCCGCACGGAAGTGAAGCAGGCGGAGCAGAACGGGACCGGACGCGCGATCCGCCACAGCGACACGATCAGCCGGAACATGCTGTATGTGGCGATGGCGGTAAATAAGGACAATCCCCACTCGGACATCATCCGGCTTTCCTATAGCCTGGAAACCGTCGAAAGGAACATCAACCGCCTCTGGACGGTTCTCATCATCGGATTGCTGCTGCTCTTCCTGGTGGCCGCAGCCGTCAGCTACCGGATCGCAAAGGGGCTGACCAGCCCGCTTGAGCAGATCACCGACGCGGCCAAGCGGATCCGCTCCATGGATTACAGCGTGCGCGTCGACGTCCACAACAAGGATGAGATCGGCGAGCTGGGAGCGGCCATCAACTCCATGGCGGAGGGTCTGCAGGTGCAGATGAACCGCATCCAGCAGAACGAGACGCAGCTCTACAGCGTGCTGGACAACATGACGAGCGGCGTCGTCATGATCGATCCCGCCGGCCGCATGATGCTGCTGAACCGCCGGGCGGAAGAGGTGCTTGGCTTCGAGCATAGGGAAATGGTGGGCCGGCCTTACAGCGAGGCCAAGCAGCAGTACGAGCTGTCCCAGATCATCCAGCAGGGGCTCGAGAAGCAGGAAGCCGTCCACGAGGAGATCACGTTCTATTTCCCGGAGGAGCGCTTGCTGGAGCTGAATCTGGTGCCTGTCTACCAGAGCGACGATTCCTTCGGCGGCTTGCTGCTCGTCCTTCATGACGTCTCGGCGATCCGCCGCCTGGAGCGGATGCGCAGCGAATTTGTGGCCAATGTGTCGCATGAGCTCAAGACGCCGATCACGGCGATCAAAGGCTTCGCCGAGACGCTTCTCGGCGGAGCGGTCGACGACCCCGTCATGTCCAAGCAGTTCATGCAGATCATCTATGACGAGAGCGAAAGGCTGAACCGGCTGATCGGCGACATTCTGGAGCTGTCCAAAATCGAGTCCCGCCGCGTCCCTCTCCAATTTTCTCCGATCGATCTGGCTTCCTTCATGGAGCGGAGCATGACGATACTGGAGTCGGAAGCCGCGCGCAAATCGATAACGATGACGCTGGACAACGCGCCGGGCATTTATTTGGAAGCGGATGAGGACAGGCTGCGGCAGGTCGTGGCCAATCTGCTGCAGAACGGCATCAGCTACACGCCGGAAGGCGGCAAGGTAAGCGTGCGGACAAGCCTCGTTCAGGGCGATGGCGGCTCGGAGATGGTGCAGATCCGGATCGTCGATACCGGCATCGGGATTCCGCGCAAAGATCTGCCGAGAATTTTCGAACGGTTTTATCGGGTGGACAAGGCAAGGTCGCGGGTCAGCGGCGGCACCGGCCTCGGGCTGTCGATCGTCAAGCATCTGGTCGAGCTGCATCACGGCAGCATCACGGTCGACAGCACGGTCGGCGTCGGAACGGCGTTTACCATCGAGCTGCCCGTCATTCAGCCTTGACGAAGGGAGCTTTCTCCGCTTCCTTCGTTTCCTTGCCGCCGCATGGTACACTGGTAAGAGACAAGCAGCCGGAGCCGCAAGCTCCGGCGCATATGCTGCAACGCAAGCGGAACCGGCAGACGGGCGGCGGAGAGATCCATGCCCGGTCGTCGGCTCACGAGGCTGGAGGTCGATAGAATATGACGCACAAAGTGCTGGTCATCGAGGACGAGCCGACATTATCCAGGCTTTTGTCTTATAACCTGACGCAGGAAGGGTATGAAGTAACCGTATCGGAGAACGGGGCGGACGGGCTGCAGGCGGCTCTGCAGCGGAGCTTCGACCTGATCATGCTCGATATCATGCTGCCGGGCATGAACGGCTTCGAGGTGCTGGGCAAGCTGAGGCAGAGCGGCATCCGGACGCCGATCATCATCCTGACCGCACGCAACGCCGAGGAAGAGGTCGTGCAGGGACTCAAGCACGGCGCGGACGATTACATCACCAAGCCGTTCGGCGTGGCGGAGCTGCTGGCCCGGGTATCCGCCGTGCTCCGGAGATCGGGCGGCGGCCTGCCGGATGCCGCGGACCCGCAGGACAAGGTCATTACGGCCGGGGAGCTGTCCATTTATCCCGACCGCTACGAGGTCGTGCTCGCGGGCGAGCAGGTGCCGCTGAGGCCGAAGGAATTCGAAGTTCTGCTGTATTTGATCCAGCGGCCGGGCATGGTCATCACCCGCGACGACCTCATGAATGTCGTCTGGGGCTTCGACTATATCGGAGGCCAGCGGACCGTCGATGTCCATGTCAGCTCGCTGCGCAAGAAGCTCGAGCTGGGCGCCCAGTCCGTCTGCATCGAATCGATCCGCGGCGTCGGCTACAAGCTGGTGCTGCCTAAGAAGGCCGGATCTTCGTTGTAAGAGGCTGCCGCCGGGAAGATTCCGGGAGCTTCTCCAAAAAAACCGTCGCAAGGGTACGACCCTCGCGACGGTTTTTTGGCTTGAATCGCTGCTCCATAGAATGCGAGGCGGCGGGAAATCAGCTGCTCCGCCCGCCCCAGGCGAGCATCCGCTTCTGGAACTCCTTCGGCGAGCAGTCGTTGTATTTCTTGAACATCTTGTAGAAGTGGGCCATGTTCGGCATGCCGATCCGGTCCCCGACCTCCGAGACGCTGAGATCCTTGGTGAGCAGAATCCGCTCGGCCCATTTGATCTTGCGGTAGTTGACGTATTCGGTGAAGCTGAGCCCGATGGATTTTTTGAAGTACTTGACGAAATAATAGTAGCTCATATTCGCCAGCTTGCATACTTCCTCCACCTGGATCCGGTCGGTGAGATGCTGCTCCACGAAGCTGAGCACGGGCCGCAGGCGGACCCGGTCGAAATCCTCCTGCTCGGCCAGCACCTTGCGCTTGTCGTTGCGGAGCATGAGGAGGAGGATCTTCTTGATGAGCATGTTGACCGCAAGCTCGTAGCCGGTCTGCTTGACGGTCGCCTCCGACAGGATCTCGCGAACGCTATCCCCGATCGCTTCCTTGACGGAGGAATTCTCCTTGAAAATATAATTCACCTGGCTGAGAGGGTGGTTGGTTTCCGTGAAATAGCGCATGTAAGGCATCGTGCTGTGGTCGAAAAACTGCTCCAAGTCGAACTGAAGCACGATGTAATCCAGCCTTTCGGCCGAGCTCCGGTCACGATGAAGCTGGTTGGCGCCGATGATCGCAACGTCCCCGGCTTCCAGCTTGAAGACATCTTCCTCGACGAACACTTCCATGCTGCCGCTCTGGACGAGCAGAAGCTCCAGCTCCCGGTGGTAATGCCAGTTGATGAGCAGATTGTCCTCGCGCTGCGACTGGAAGATGCGCAGAGACAAGAGAGGGTTTTCATACAGAACCTTTTCGTTGTAGACTTCCAAAGCCGAAGCGCCTCCAATACCAATATTGCATAAAAGCATCGCTATTAAGACGCTTTCTTTTTAGTGGGCTGTTATCTATACTTATTCTAGTGTGAGAGGGCATCCACAATCAAGAGTCCCTCTGCGATCAACACCCCAAAAACCCAAAATAACGGATTTATAGCGAGGAGGAAGATTCATGTCCAAAGTACGTGTGGGCATTATCGGATGCGGGGGCATCGCCAACGGCAAGCATATGCCTTCCCTGTCCAAAGTTCAAGAGGCTGAAATGGTGGCGTTCTGCGATATCCACCGCGACCGCGCCGAAGACGCCAAGTCCAAATTCGGCACTCCTGAAGCGGCGGTATATGAGAATTTCCATGATCTTCTGAATGATTCTTCCATTCAAGTCGTGCATGTCTGCACGCCGAACGATTCCCATGCGGATATCGCGATCGCCGCTCTGGAAGCCGGCAAGCATGTCATGTGCGAAAAGCCGATGGCCAAAACGGCTGATGACGCGCGCCGCATGCTGGAAGCCGCCAAGCGTACGGGCAAAAAGCTGACGATCGGCTACCAGAACCGCTTCCGCTCCGACTCCCGCTTCCTGAAGGACGCCTGCGCGAAGGACGAGCTCGGCGAAGTTTACTACGCCAAGGCCCATGCCATCCGCCGCCGCGCGGTTCCGACCTGGGGCGTGTTCCTGGACGAAGAAAAACAAGGCGGCGGACCGCTCATCGACATCGGCACGCATGCGCTTGACCTGGCTCTGTGGATGATGGACAACTACAAGCCCAAAGCCGTGCTTGGACGCGCCTACCACAAGCTTTCCCAGAACGAGAACGCCGCGAATGCATGGGGTCCATGGGATCCGAAGCAGTTCACGGTCGAGGATTCCGCTTTCGCCATGATCACCATGGAGAACGGCGCCTCCATCGTGCTGGAATCGAGCTGGGCCTTGAACTCCCTTGAAGTCGACGAGGCGAAAGTATCGCTGAGCGGCACGAAGGCCGGTGCGGACATGAAGAACGGACTTCGCATCAACGGCGAAGACAACGCCCGCCTGTACGTCAAGGAAATCGAGCTTGGCAGCGGCGGCGTCGCCTTCTACGAAGGCGCTTCGGAAGATCCGGGCGAGCTGGAAGCGCGCTCCTGGATCCAGAGCGTCATCAACGACACGACTCCGGTCGTGACGCCGGAGCAGGCGCTGGTCGTATCCGAGATTCTCGAAGCGATCTACGAATCCTCCAAGACGGGCAAAGCCGTTTACTTCGACTAATAGAAAAAAGATGCCGCTGCATGAAGTCGTCAGACTTCGGCAGCGGTTTTTTTATTGCTGTCATCCGTGGAACGCGGGATGTGAAATGCGTGGAACGGGAGAAGGGGAACCAACTTTCTCGTTGCTTGGTTGGCTCCGCGAAAATACGCTGCAATGGTTGGATATCGGGTGTATCCTAGGTCGGGTCCATGCTGGACAAGAGCCTGGGAGTAAAAAGCGGCGGAATCGGCACGGTCGGGTTCGGCTCGGAAAGGCACCTTGCCAGGGGATCAGAAGGAGTGCTGCCGTCCGCAAAACGGAACAGGAACAGATTCGAGTTGGAATTGCAGCATCGGAACGATACCGGAAGCGGACTTAGAGTGAAGCGGGAGATGGAAAGGGAACAGAGTCGGAGTCGGACTCGGATTGGGGCTGGAGCATCGGAACGATACCGGAAGCGGACTCAGAGTGCAGCGGGAGATGGAAAGGGAACAGAGTCGGAGTCGGACTCGGATTGGGGCTGGAGCATCGGAACGATACCGGAAGCGGACTTAGAGTGCAGCGGGAGGTGGAAAGGGAACAGAGTCGGACTCGGATTAGAGCTGTAGCATTGGAACGATACCGGAAGCGGACTTAGAGTGCAGCGGGAGGTGGAAAGGGAACAGCATCAAGCGCGGGGTCCGAGTGTTGCATGCACCGGAAATAGAAAAGAATTGGATCAAGAAGGTAATTGAAGCTAATGAGATGAAACCTGATCGATACATGGGCGTTGAAGATGGAACGGTATCAAAATTGGACCCGTAACGCCATCGGACATGGACTCGGAAACGGGGTTCGAAGTGGAAAAGAAACATTATCGGACATACGATCCGCTATTTCCTGTTTTTTGGGCATTCAAGAAATTTTAACAGACATGAGTTCCGCTATTTTAAGAAAAAACACCCTAATGAGGCGGTTTCTCGCTAAATAACGGATCGTATGTCCGATAAACTCCACTAACCGCCTTTAATTTCAAAATAACGGATCCTATGTCCGATACAGCATAACGGATCCTATGTCCGATACAGCGGCGTTCCGTTGTGAACAAGGTGGAGAAGCCTAGAAGCAAGGAGAAAATGGTTAATTTTTTTGTGAAAAAGAAATGTTGTGGCCGTAGACAGGACAGCATCCACGAGGTTGAAGCAACAAATGCGCGAACAAGCCACGACCACAAAACATTAAGGGATACCGGGAGCAGCACCAAGCGCCAAGAGCATGGACCACAACACGGTCGCAGTGCCGGAGGCCAGCCGCTGCTGCAACCTGAGCACCTATACCAACAGCCAAGGCTCCACCGGCGCAAGTCCCGGCCGGCTTACTTCCCGCGCTCGAACTCCTCCCGGATCCGCCGGTACAGCTCGGGATCCGCCAATACGTCCAAGGCGGTGGAGGCGAGCAGGCCGGCGCCTTGCAGCATCGCTTCCAGCGCCTCCTCCTTCATGGCGGCATCCCGGAACTCCGCCGTATGCAGGCCCAGTTTCTCGTTCACGACCTTCAGATAGGGATGGATGGCCGGACAGCGGAGAGAGACGTTGCCGAGATCAAGCGACCCGTGGTCGCTGCCCGATATGATTTCATCCTCCGCAACGCCGGACGCGATCAGGTTCGAGGTGTAGACGGCAGACAACGCCTCGTTCGTCCGCAGCTCGTCATAGCTGAATTCAAACCGCGAGACTTCGAGCTTGCAGCCGGTCTGGAGCGCTGCGCCTTCCGCGCAGGCGGTGAGCCTTGCCGTCAGCTCATCCGTATAAGCCCGGTCGCCGGAGCGGACATAGAACTTGGCGGAAGCATAACCGGGAATGATGTTGGGCGCCTGGCCGCCGTGGTCGATGATGCCGTGAATGCGTCCGTCGCTGCGCGTCTGCTGGCGCATGGCGTTGCTGGAGCCGAACAGCATCAGCACGGCATCGAGGGCGTTGATGCCCAGATGCGGGCTAGCCGCCGCGTGGGCCGTCCGGCCGTGATACTCGAAGCGGACCGCATCGAGAGCAAGCGATGCTCCGGACCGTTCGTGGGAATGGTAGGGATGAGCCATGAGCGCGAAGCCGCAGTCGTCGAAAAGGCCCGCTTCGCTCATGGGCACTTTGCCGCCGCTCGTTTCTTCGGCCGGGGTGCCGAATACGCGGATGCTTCCGCCGGTTTCGCCGATCGCCGACTTCAAGGCGGCAGCCGCCGCGACGCCCATGACGCCGATGATATGATGGCCGCAGGCATGGCCGATGTCGGGAAGAGCGTCATATTCGCACAGAAAAGCGGCGACGGGCCCGGGCTTGCCGGAATCGTAGGAGGCGACAAAGGCTGTCTTCATGCCGAGCGTGCCGCGCTCGACGGAGAAGCCTTGCTGCTCGAGCTCGTCGGCAAGCAGGGAAGAGGCCAGGAACTCCTCATGGCCGAGCTCCGGGTTTTTGGCGATGCGCAGAGAAATCTCCTTCCAGCGCGCTCCGTGCCGCTGAATCGTTTTTTGAATCATGCCGTGGTCTATGGGCATAGTTCTTCCTCCCTATACAAACAATGTAAGAATGAATCCTTCGATTCCTGTCCCATCAGTATACCATCCGGATGGCAAAGCCGCCGCAAAGTCCCGAAATCGCTGGAATATTCAGATCTATTCCGGCTGTTTAATAAAGTCTTGTCAGCAGGCTTCCTGACAATATAGCGTTTTCATTTTGTTGTTGGAGCGGTGGTTGTGGGATAGGATGAATACAGGACGAACGGCTCATGCCATCTTGCCGTTCGACAGAAGACAACCATAGGGAGGTACACCTCGTGGCTAAAACCACTCCATCCTCCTCATCCGGCGGTGCCCGGGTAGGAGTTCAAAAATTCGGACGCTTCCTTAGCGGCATGGTCATGCCGAATATCGGAGCGTTCATCGCTTGGGGATTGATCACGGCCTTGTTCATACCGACAGGCTGGTTCCCGAACGAATATCTCGCCAAGCTCGTCGGCCCGATGATCACCTATCTGCTTCCTCTGCTGATCGGTTATACCGGCGGTTCGATGATCCACAAGCAGCGCGGCGGCGTCATCGGCGCACTCGTCACCATGGGCGTCATCGTCGGCACCGACATTCCGATGTTCCTCGGGGCGATGGTCGTAGGTCCCGGCGCGGCATGGGTGCTGAAGAAGTTTGACCAGGCCGTCGAAGGCAAGATTCGTCCCGGCTTCGAGATGCTCGTCAACAACTTCTCGCTCGGCATCATCGGCGGCGGACTCGTCCTGGTCGCTTACGCGGTCATCGGACGCATCATTGAAGGCCTGACGAACATCCTCTCCACAGGCGTGGATTGGCTGGTCGCCCACCATCTTATTCCGCTGGTCAACATCCTGATCGAGCCGGCGAAGATCCTGTTCCTGAACAATGCGATCAATCACGGCGTCCTGAACCCGATCGCGGTCGAGCAAGCCAAGGAAGCCGGCAAGTCGATCCTGTTCATGCTGGAGTCCAACCCGGGCCCGGGTCTCGGCATCCTGCTGGCCTACATGTTCGTCGGCCGCGGAGCTGCCCGCCAGTCCGCTCCCGGCGCAGCGATCATCCATTTCTTCGGCGGGATTCATGAGATCTACTTCCCGTACATCCTGATGAACCCTCGCCTGATTCTGGCTGCCATCGCAGGCGGCGTAACCGGTACGTTCACGTTCTCCCTGTTCAGCGCTGGCCTCGTCGGACCTCCGTCCCCGGGCAGCATCATCGCTTACCTGGCGATGGCGCCGCGCGGCGAGATTCTCCCGGTTCTGAGCGGCGTGATTACGGCTGCGGTCGTATCCTTCCTTATTGCCGCGCTGCTGCTCAAGACGAGCAAGAAGGCAGATGAAGACGAAGACGATCTGGAAGCTGCAACCCAGCGCATGAAAGACATGAAGGCTTCCGGCACTCCGGCCTCGGCCGCAGTTGCGGCATCCGAAGGCGCTCGCGAAGCGACTGCAGGAATGTCGGCCGGTCTGAAGGGCAAGGATGAAGTGCATAAAATCGTCTTTTCCTGCGACGCAGGCATGGGATCCAGCGCCATGGGCGCATCCATCCTCCGCAAGAAGATGAAGGCTGCAGGCTCGCCGATCGAAGTCACGAATACCGCGATCAGCGACATCCCGTCGGATGCGGACATCGTCATTACGCACAAGACGCTTACCGACCGCGCTCGCGGCGTAGCGCCGAAGGCGGAGCATATTTCCATCGACAATTTCTTGAAAAGTCCGGAATACGACGAGCTCGTCAAACGATTGACGAACGAATAATAGGCTTGAGGCGAGTGGATGCGGGCAAATTGCCGGCATCCAACCGCCTTTTTGCGGCCGTACGGGGGGAGCAGGCTCATGGAGCTAACGTATCGGATGCGCCAGATTCTCGATTCGCTGCTTCGTCCCCCATACGAGATCACCGTGGCGGAAATCGCTCGTACGATCCGCGTCAGCGCCCGGACGGTGCACAGGGAATTGGACGCGGTCGAGAGTTTCCTGCATCGCAGCGGAATCATGCTTCGCCGCAAAGCCGGCTCGGGTCTCAGCGTCGAGGGGGATCCGGAGCGCCTTGAAGCTCTCCGGGCCCAGGTGCTCATTCCCGAGGAGGCGGAGTACTCCTCCGATGAGCGGCAGGTGTACCTGCTCTGCCGCCTGCTGGCGTCCAAGGAGCCGGTGAAGCTGTTCTCGCTGGCTTCGGAGATGAAGGTGACCGTGCCGACCGTAGGAGCGGATCTGGACGACCTGTCCGAATGGACGGGAAAGCAAGGTCTGCTGCTTATCCGCAGACGGGGATACGGGGTTGAAATCACCGGTTCCGAACCTCTGCTGCGGGAAGCGGTGAGAGCGGTCGTCCGCTTGCGCCTGGACGACTTGCGGCTGATCGCCGGCAGCGACGATCAGCCGATCCACCCGGTAGACGCGATGATTGCGGGCATGGCGGGTGCGGACCGGATCGGGCTCGTGGAAGAGGCGCTCTGGAGATGGGAAGAAGGAAACCAGCGGGAAACGCTGAGCGAAGAGGCCTATACCGATCTGCTTGTTCGGCTGTCGATCGGGGCGGTAAGAATAGAAGCGGGGATGACTGTCAGCGAAGGGGATATGGACCGGCTCGCCTATGCGCGCAAAAGCGCAGCCTCCGGGCAAGCAGCCGGCGAAGCCGCCGGAGGCGAGTCCGGTTCGGCCGCCATCCTGTGCCGCATGCTGGGGGAAGCTCTCGGCATCGCCTATTCCGCGGCGGAAGCCGCTTATGCAGCGGAGCTGCTGCGCCGAGCGTCCTCGCATTCTTCCGGCTCGCTGGCGGCGGACGACCTGGAGCTGGCCGGCAAGGTGCGGTCGTTCATCCGCCGCATGAGCGAGCTGGACGGGACCGATTATTCGGCGGACCGCTCGCTGCGCGACGGGCTGTTCGCCCATCTGAAGGCGGCTCTGGAGAGGCTGGGGGCAGGCCAGCGGATCCGCAATCCGCTGCTGGATGCCATACGCAAGGAATACCCGGAGCTGTACCGCCAGGTTCGGCAGGCAGCCGATTCCGCCCTGCCCGGATTCACGGTTCCCGACGAAGAGATCGCATTTCTCGTCATGCATTTCGGGGCGTCCCGGGAGCGTCTCCGGCAAGTAAGCCAAGTCATGCGGGCAATCGTCGTATGCACGAGCGGAATCGGTTCTTCCAAAATGATTGCGGTCCGCCTGCGCAAGGAGTTCCCGCAGCTGCAGATCGTCGACCAGGCATCCTGGTATGAGGCGGCGCGCATACCGCGGTCGGATTACGACCTCATCATCAGCACGGTGGACTTGCCCCTGCCAGAAGACCAGTACTTGAAGCTGAGCCCGCTTCTCACCCCGCCCGAGGCGGATCGCCTCCGCGAATTCATCCGGAGCAAGAGCTGGCAGGATGAAGGCCTCCGGCCGACGCCTGCCGGCGATACGGCTGCGGCGGAGCTGCTCAAGGAATGGGAACCGCCGGAAGCGAGCTCCCTATCGGATGATGCGGTCAAGCTGTCGGAGGCGGCCGGTCTTACGGGACTGGAGCAGCTTGGGGCGGCTACCAAGCAGTGCATCGAGCTGCTGAATGCCTTCAAGGTGCTGAAGCTGTCCGTTGACGGACGGCCCACCCTGGAGAAGTGGCTGAGCGCCGCATGCGGGCATGGGGCGCTCGGAGACACGGTCAAGGATGTCCATCGAGTCGTCGATCTGCTGCTGCGCCGCGAGGAAAACGGGACACAGCTCATACCGGGCACGGAGCTGGCCCTGTTCCACACCCGCACCGACGCTGTGCTTAAGCCTTCTCTGTTATTGTTCGAGATGGAATCGGCACTGCGGCTGGATGGTGCGGAAGGGCCGAGGCTTGCCCGCTTCCTGCTCATGCTGGCGCCGCGCCAGCTGTCGCGCGAAAGCCTCGAGGTGCTCAGCGAGGTCAGCGTCACGCTGCTGGACGACGGGATGATTCAGGCACTCGCGGAGGGCCGGGAGAGCAGGATCAGGGAACTGATCGCCTCCCATCTCCGCGGATATCTCAAAACAAAACTGGAAAGCGAGTGAGGAAGATGAGCATTTTATCGGCAGACAAAATCAAATTGAACGTACAGGTGGCCGACAAATTCGAAGCGATCCGCATGGCGGGCCAGATGCTGGTCGACGCCGGGCATGCCGACCAAGGCTATATCGAGAAAATGATCGAGCGCGAAAACGTGCTCTCCACCTATATGGGCAGCGGACTGGCCATTCCCCATGGCACGAACGAAGCCAAAGCGATGATCCAATCGACCGGCCTTGCCGTGCTGCAGGTTCCGGGCGGCGTCGACTTCGGCGGCGACGAGCCTGCCGTGCTGATCGTCGGCATCGCCGCGCAGAACGGCGAGCATATGGACATTTTGACGAGCGTTGCGATGGTCTGCTCCGACGAGGAGAACATGGAGAAGATCCGCACTGCCGGATCGGCGGAGGAAATCATCTCGATTTTCGAAAGCGGGATGGAAGAATGAAGGCCCTCCATTTCGGCGCCGGGAACATCGGTCGAGGCTTTATCGGGCTGCTGCTGTCGCGTTCCGGCTATGACGTCGTCTTTTCCGATGTGAACGAAACGCTCGTCAAGGCGCTGCGGGAGCGCGGCTCCTATACGGTGACGCTCGCGGATGAAGGCGGAGAAGCCGTCGAGGTGACCGGAGTGTCGGCGATCGACGGGCGCGACGCCGCAGCTGTGGCTGAAGCGGTCGCCTCGGCGGACCTCGTCACGACGGCGGTCGGCGTGCCGATCCTGAAGCATATCGCTCCCGGCATCGCGGACGGATTGAAGCTGCGCATGGAGCGCGGCGCGTCTCCTCTGCATGTGATCGCGTGCGAGAACGCGATCGGCGCCAGCACGCTGCTGAAAGAGCATGTCTACGCTTTGCTCGGTGCTGACAATGCCAAGCGTGCGGAGGCGGCGGCAGCATTCCCCGACTCGGCGGTCGACCGGATCGTGCCCATCCAGCATCATGAGGATCCTCTTGCCGTAACCGTGGAGCCCTTCTACGAATGGGTCGTCAACCGTTCGCAAATGCTGCCCGGATCGCAGGAAATCAGCGGCGTTCATTATGTGGACGATCTCGTTCCTTACATCGAGCGCAAGCTGTTCACGGTGAACACCGGCCACTGCAGCGCGGCGTATGCGGGCTACAACAAAGGCTACGAGACGATCCAGCAGTCGATGCGGGACGAGGAGATCGTGAAGCTTGTCTCGGGCGCGCTGGCGGAGACGGGCGCTATGCTCGTCAAGGCTTACGGATTCGACGAAGGCGAGCATAAGGTCTACATCGATACGATTCTCGACCGCTTCCGCAATCCGTATCTCACCGACGAGGTCGTGCGCGTCGGCCGCTCGCCGATCCGCAAGCTGTCTCCGGACGACCGGCTGATCCGGCCGGCGCTGCGGGCTTTGGAGCAGGGCGGCCATGCGGACTCCCTGGCCGAGGTGATGGCGCTGGCCTTGAAGTTCGACTATGCGGAGGATCCCGAAGCAGCCAAGCTGCAGGAAATGATTGCCTCCGATGGGGCTGCCGCAGCCTTCAGCGAAGTGAGCGGAGTGGAATCCGGCCATCCGCTCGCCGTGAGCGTCATCGAGAAGTACAGCCGGGTATAAAACAGACAGAGACAAACGAGTGCGATAGAGAAAGAAGGAGTTCAGCATGAGCCAACTGATTACTGGAGTAGCTGCATCGCCCGGCATCGCGATTGCGAAGGCGTACCGCCTTCAGCAGTCGGAGTCGGTTCCGCCGCGCAAGACTGCCGGGGATGCCGGAGCGGAGAAGCAGCGGCTGAAGGAGGCCGTCGAGGCGGCACGGGTCGATATCGACCGCATTCGGGAGCGTACGCTGGAGAAGCTCGGAGCGCAGAAGGCGGAAATATTCGAAGCCCATCTGTTCCTGCTCGACGATCCCGACCTGATCGACGCTGCGATGGACATGATCGACAGCGATGGAGTGGATGCCGCTTATGCGCTGCATGAAGTGTCCTCGTCCATCGTCGAGGTGCTCCGATCGATGGACAACGAGCTGCTGAGGGAACGCGCCGCGGACGTGAAGGACGTCGCCGGGCGGGTCATCAGCAAGCTGGAGGGACGCGAGCACAGCGCGCTGTCGGAGCTGGACGAGGAGACGATTCTGATTGCGAACGATCTTACGCCGTCCGATACGGCTCAGCTCGATCTCGATTACGTGCGCGGCTTCGTGACGGAGATCGGCAGCCGCACTTCCCATTCTGCGATCATGGCCCGTTCCCTGGAGCTTCCCGCCGTCGTAGGGGCAGGAACTGCCGCCGCAGGAATCGAGTCCGGAACCATCGTCATTCTGGATGCGGTGGAAGGCAAGGTGATCGTGGCTCCTTCCGATTCCCAGCTTCAGGACTATCAGGCCCGCAAGCGGGAATACGAGGACTACAAGCTGCGCATGCAGCAGTTCGTGAACCGTCCTTCCGTCACGACCGACGGCCATGAGGTGGAGCTGGCCAGCAACATCGGCGGCGTCGAGGATCTGGAGAAGGTGCTGGCGAACGGCTCGGACGGCATCGGATTGTTCCGGACGGAGTTCCTTTATATGGGCCGTTCGACGTTCCCGTCCGAGGAGGAGCAGTTCACCGTCTACAAGCATGTGCTGGAGAAAATGAACGGCAAGCGCGTCGTCATCCGCACGCTCGACATCGGCGGAGACAAGGAGCTTCCTTACTTGACGCTGCCTAAGGAAGCGAATCCGTTTCTCGGCCTTCGCGCCGTCCGGCTCTGCCTGGAGCGGCAGGATCTGTTCCGCGCCCAGCTTCGCGCGCTGCTGAGGGCGAGCGCCCACGGAAAGCTGGCGATCATGTTCCCGATGATCGCTGTCGTCAGCGAGCTTCGCGAAGCGAAGCGCATCCTGGCGGAGGAGCGGGCTTCTCTGGAGTCCGAGGGCGTGCCGGTATCCAATTCGCTTGAGGTCGGAATCATGATCGAGATTCCGGCAGCGGCGCTCAATGCCGAAGCGCTTGCGAAAGAAGTGGACTTTTTCAGCATCGGCACGAACGATCTCATCCAATACACGATGGCGGCAGACCGCATGAACGAATCGGTCGCTTATCTGTACCAGCCGCATCATCCATCCATCCTGAGGCTGGTGAACATGGTCATTCAAGCCGCGAAAAAGCACGGCAAATGGGCCGGCATGTGCGGCGAGATGGCCGGCGATTCGGCAGCGATCCCGCTGCTGCTCGGCATGGGCTTGCATGAATTCAGCATGAGCGCCTCCTCGGTGCTGCCGGCGCGCGAGCTGGTGTCGCGCCTGTCGCAGCAGGAATGGGCCGTGCTGGCCGAAGAAGCTCTCGGCATGGACTCGCAGCAGGAAGTGCTCGATTTTGTCAACCAACAACTAAGGAGTGAAGCATAATCATGGCAACCGGAACTTTCACCGTCATTCATCCGCAGGGCTTCCATGCCCGTCCGTCCAAGCTGTTCGTCGAGAAGGCAAGCTCTTTTCCTTGCAAGGTGACGCTGCATAAGGGCAGCAAGAAAGCCAACGGCAAAAGCTCTCTCGGTCTTTTGACGCTCGGCATCGCCGCAGGCGACGAAATCACGGTGGAAACCGAAGGGGAGCAGGAAGAGCAGGCGCTGCAGGAGCTTGGCGCGATGCTGACGAAGATTTACGAGGAATAGATTATCCTGCGAATTGCATACAGGCCGTATGGCGGCGCCGCTTGAGAGCGGCTGTCGCCATACGGCTTTATTTCATTCCGCCGCATAAGAAGGATGGTCGATGACATCCGCTTCATATGGAACCATCGAATAATAAACGGACTTTTCAAAAAATGAATTCCTGCCGAAAGGGGGAAGGGGGTGAAATAAACGTACACTACATTCAAATCAAACAGGTCCGCGACCATAGTCATTCTTTTCTTGAGTTCTATTCTTTCCTTTCAAAGAATAAACTGAATTTAATGCCTTGTCGTTCAAGCGATGCCTATGCTGGCGAAATTTAATGCTTTCTTAAGAGTCGCTTAAACCGGGCTTAACCTATGCCCGTTACAATGAAGGTATATAAGCGGCTTGTCCGGGCATCCGGACGCCGGCGAAAGGCGGAATGAACGTGGACCAAAGACAAGGAGCTGATCTCCCGGCTGTCAACGCTGCGGCGAGGACTTCAAGGAGCGACCGCAAATCCAGGCAAGCCCGGCTCATCGCAGCCAGCGCTCTGCTGCTGATGCTGTCGATGAGCAGCGCGATGTCCGTCCCTTCCCGCGCGAATGCATCGGCAGCCGTGCTGGAGAAGACGCAGTCCGACCGGATCGACGCAAGCCGCATAGGGTGGACGGCGGCTGCCGCGCAAGCGGCGGGACTGCCTGTGGACCAGCTTGTGGAGCGGCTGAGGAACGGAGAGACGCCGGCCGAAGCGGCCAGCTTGTCCGGCAGCGCGGAGGACGCCGTCATCCGGGGCGTCTACCAGCCATGGGAGGCGGAGCTGGAGCGTCAGATCTCCGCAGGGGAACTGACCGAGACTCAGGCAGCCGCTCAAAAAAGGGCTCTCCTGACCGCGGCGCGCGGGCTTGTCACCGGCGAGTGGAGCTGAAAAAGGAACAAGCCTGAGAGAGAATCCGGCCATGAGCCAGCGTCTGCATAGGCGGAAGGAAGCTGAGCGAATCGACGCTATCAGCGATCAGCTAGCATGACAGCTCGTTCCATTGCTCCAGCGAGAGCTTGTCCGTTATATCCCTCATTGTTTCGGGTACTTCCACGGCGCACATGAACTCCAGGCTGTTGCCATCCGGATTGTTGAAATTTGCTTCGCTCTGCCAATAAGCGCATGAAAAAACCGCCCGAGCCGGGCGGTTTTTTCATGCGCTATTTTGCTTAAGCGTAGCGCTGCTTCCAATTAAGAAGCTCTGCGCATGCTTCCGAGAATAAGGCTGACGATCGCGACAAGCACGATAGCTCCGATCAAAGCCGGAATGAAGTAGAAGCCTCCAACGACAGGACCCCATTCGCCAATCAGCATGGAACCGAGCCAAGCGCCGACAAAACCTGCGATGATGTTTCCGATAATGCCGCCTGGAACGTCGCGGCCAACTAACATGCCCGCCAGCCAGCCGATGATGCCTCCTACAATCAATGCCCATAACCATGCCATGATGATTTCCTCCCTTTTCTTCTTTTAGTGTCGTGTTTCCCTCATGCCAATAAGTAACCTCTGCCGCGAATTTAGAATCAGGCTGCCCGAGAGTCATTTCGGAATTTGCCCAGACGGACGTGCCGTGAATCCCGGTCTCTATTCCACCTATATAGAAGAAGCGAAAGAATGATGATGGGCCCAAAGAACTATTTCTATAGTCGTATATACATTATGAAATGGTTCGATCCGAATAATCTAGTAAACAAAAACCCGCTACTTGCGAACTACAACATGATATATTGATAGTTCGATAGATACATAACAGGCGAGGCCGCGGGCTCAAACGGAGGTTATCGGAATGAAGATTATTCGCTCAGCATTCAAAGGATGGTTCAGAGGGATCGCCGCCGCAGCTGCGGCAGCCGCATGGATCGCAGCTCCCGTGCAGGCTTCCGCTGCGTCGGAGCCTGCGGCTGCAGCCGCCGTTTATGCCGCAGGAGGCGCCTATGCGGCCGATTCCTTCGAGGAAGCGGCGTCCATCGTCTACGGCGTCATGAAGCAGGCGTACGGGACTTCCGTCACGGTCAACTATACAGGCGACACCTCCGATTTGGCCAAGCAGCTGGACAAGCTGTTCAAGCAGGTCGGAAGCAAGGACGACTACATGCGCTTTGTATTGAAAAAAATGAGCTGGAGCTGGACGAGCACCAGGAATCAGGCCTCCATCACGTTCAAGATGGAGTATTGGGAAACAGCCGAGCAGAGCGAATACGTCCGCAAAACGGCGAAGGAAGCCGTCGATTCGCTGGTGAAGCCGGGCATGACGGACAGGCAGCTGGTGAAAGCGATCCACGACTGGGTGATCGGCCGGTTCGCCTATGATTATTCGCTCTCCAGCCATTCCGCTTACGACGGCCTGGCGAAGGGCGGGAGCACTGTATGCCAGGGCTATGCTCTGATGACGCAGCGGATGCTCGAAGCGGCTGGATTCGACAGCCGGATCGTATACGGGGACTCCAAGGGATCCAAGCATGTATGGAATCTGGTCAAGCTGGGAGATTCGTGGCTCCACCTGGACACGACCCTTGACGAGGGCGGCGCCGCCAAGCCGGGAACGGCTTACCTGCTTGTGTCGGACGACGCGATCAGCAAGGATCACAGCTGGGTCCGTTCCGAGTATCCGGCGGCAAGAGGATGAAAAAAGGAAGTTTATTCCTCTGCTGAAATCGCTTTATGGCTTTCCCTTTCCTATGCGGAATGGTAAGATGGACGCATGATAGGAGGATGCGTGCATGACGACAAACCATGATACCGAAGACAAGCAGGCAGCTCCGGGAACCGAAGTTCCTGAAGGACAGCCCGGACTTACCGAAACCGAATTGATGAACATGATATCGGCGCTCTACCAGCATGGAGAGACGGCGCTTAGAACGTTTTACCAGGATGAATACGAAGTGGACGGGCAGGTCATCAGCCACCCGATGTACGGACCTCTCGTCATGTACAGGCTGACGGATCCTAACGGCAACTTGTATACATGCGGATTTTTCATGAACGAGCTCGTCCAGAACTTCCAGAAAAACGAAGACCCGGCCTTATGGCTGTCTTCTTTCTTCGTGGATATACTAAGGGGAGAACGCAGCAGGCTCGTACCGCCTCCGCCTCAAAACGAAGACGAAGCGAAGTTCCTGTTCGATCAGGTCATCGTCCCGCATATCGCCAAGACGGTCCGCGAGGAGTTCGCTCCGGAGCCGGTTCATGTCGATATCGATGTCCATCCCGAGCATGGGCCGGTTGTCGAAGCCGGGTTCCCTTCGATCACCGACGGGAACAACGTTGTCGCCCTGCCGTTCCATTACCTGCTGGCGCTCCATCTGCTCAACCGGGATACGGCGGATCCGCTTGTCACCGGCATGTACAAGATCCGCGAGGAACATGGACTGGATACGTAATCGAACGTCTGCACGCAAGTGCGGATGCAAGGCGGGCAGGTGCGGATCAGCGATCCGCGCCTGCCTCTTTTTTCAAGACAAAACCATTTATTCCTATCCGTTGACACGGATATGTGACGATGTTACTATACTGTCATCAATGTAGATACAGTTGACGATGAGGAGAGTGCAGAGAATGACCATCATTCCTGAGCAAAGCAAGGTCCAGCAGCCGGTTATCGATTTTCACACGGTCATCAAGGAACGCCGTTCCGTCCGCAAGTATGACGCTTCCCATAAGCTGACGGATGAGGAAATCCGGGAGCTGCTGTCCGCAGCCGTTTTGGCTCCATCGGGCAGCAACATGCAGCCATGGCGCTTCATCGTCATTACGGATCCGGAATTGAAGCAAAAGCTTCTTCCCGTAGCCTTCAACCAGGAGCAGATCGTTTCTTCCTCCGCCGTCATCGCCGTACTTGTCGATCTGGAGGCCTATAAGCAAGCGCCGCGCATCTATGCCAAGGCGGTCGAGGCTGGATATATGAACGAGGAGACAGCTGACAAGCTGATCGGCAATATGAACAAATTCTACGGCGGGCTCAGCCGGGACCGCGTGCTGCACGGCGCTCTGATCGACGGCGGCCTGGTGTCCCAGCAGCTCATGCTGGCCGCTCGCGCCAGAGGACTGGACACGGTGCCGATGGCTGGCTACAACACGGATCAGTTCCGCGAAATGTTCGGTGTCTCGGAGCGTTATGCCAACGTCATGCTGATCGCTGTCGGCAAGGCAGCCGAGCCGGGCCATCCTACGGTCCGTCTCTCCGTAGACGATGTGACGAGCTGGAACGGATTCCATCAATAACTTTATTCGTTCTTGAAGTTTATTCATTCATGGCTTGGAATGGACCTTCGCCGGCATGCGGCAGGTCCATTTCTTCGTTTAAGGCGAATATCCCCAGGGTAATGAAGGCTCAGGCAGGACAAACCCTTTACCCGAGAGGATGAAATGACTATGGCACAAGAGCAGGAGATCAAGAACGGCGCGGAAGCCTACGACAAAGTCAAGGAAACGATCGGAAATATGGACGAGGGCAAAAAAGAACAGATTCTCGCCAGCTTCGGCGAATTCAAAAGCTATCTGGGCAACCGGATCGATCTGGCGAGGAGAATCGGCCTCGATGAAGAGCAGCTCGCGGTAGCCGCCGAGAAAGTCGCTGATTATCTGGCCAAGCACGAAGAGCCCCGCAACAGCGAGGAGAAGCTGCTGCAGGAGCTGTGGAAGGTCGGCAAGGACGATGAACGCCACAAGCTCGCTCATATGCTGGTCCGCTTGAGCCAGGAGACGAACGAGCCTGTTATCGAGCGCTCCTAGCAGGATGAGAAAGGCATCTGTCCGAGGCTGCATCGCAGCCCGGATCAGATGCCTTTTCGTTTGACCTTCAAGACAAGCCGATTATAGGCAGGATTTGATATGGGTTTTATAATATGTTTACATAGAATAAGTTTACTCATCAAGATTATGGACGGGCAGCAGGCTGGAGCCTGCTCCGGAAAGAAGGACTTGCGTTGGAATTTTGGGTTGGATTGTTGGAATTGATCTTGATCAATATCGTCCTAAGCGGAGACAACGCGGTCGTCGTAGCGATGGCAAGCCGCAAGCTGCCGCCCGAACAGCAAAAAAAGGCGATCCTGTGGGGCAGCATCGGAGCCATCGCATTGCGGGTCATGTTGACGTTCGTGGCGGTGAAGCTGCTTTCGATTCCTTACCTGCAGCTTGCCGGAGCCATCCTGCTCGTCTATATCGCCGTGCAGCTGCTCCAGACCGGAGACAAGGAAGAGGAAATCAAGGCTGGCGGCTCACTGGGCGCGGCGATACGGACGATCATTCTCGCGGATCTCGTCATGAGCCTCGACAACGTGCTGGCCATGGCAGGCGCAGCGCAAGGCAACTACCTGCTCATCTTCATCGGCCTCGCCATGACGGTTCCCCTCATTATATGGGCAAGCAAGCTGCTCGTCATGATTATGGACAAGTATCCGATCATCGTCATTCTTGGGGCTGCGCTGCTCGGCTACACGGCAGGGGAGATGCTTCTGGACGACAAGGCGGTCGGGGAGAAGCTGTCCGGGCTGTTCGCCTACGCGGACCATGTCATCCCGGTTGTCATCGCCATTGCCGTGTTGATTGCCGGGCGTATCCTGAACAGCCGCCATTCATCCGCGGAACCGAAGCCGGAGGCGGGAGACCGCTGAGCGGACGATCGCGCTGCAAGCCGGATACGGCTTGCGCTGCTTATTCCGGCGGGCTCTGCAGCCAGGAGGAGATCGCGAGCCGTGCTTCGGATGGAACTCCGGCGCCGAGCTTGAGTTCAAGCCGATAGGGCGGAATGCCGTTCAGCGGCAGCAGCAGCATTCGTCCCGGATCCGGCAGAACGCATGTTGCCGCTTGGGCGAAGCGGGGATCCGAAAAGATAGGCACGACAGCCACGCCCAGCCCGGCTGCTGCAAGCGAAGCCGCCATGACGGCATCGGGCACCGCATGCCCTTCTTCCAGATCCAGTCCCCTTGCGGCCGCCCAGGTCAAGATTTGGCTTCGCAGCCGGGTGCCGGCAGCCGGCGCGATCCAGGGCTTGCCGGATTCCAGGGCGGCCTGTGCGGCTTGGATGCCTGCTGCCTGGGCCCATTCACGGGAGACCGCAAGTCTCAGGTCGGCATCGGGAAGGGGCAGCCAGTCTGCATCAGCCGTTTCCTGCCGCTCCCGAATACGAATATCGGCATGCATGCCGGATCCTTCTTCAATACGGAGCCATTCGATTCCGTACCCGGCCGGCTCCAGCGCGAATGCGGCGAATGACGCCATGATGCTGCTGCAAGCAGCGTCCGCGAGCAAGGACAGGCGCTTGTGGCTGCCTCCCCGGAGCCTCATCTCGCGAGCGGCTTCCTCTTGCAGCGCCAGCATCTTCAGCGCGTACCGGTGAAGCCTGCGGCCTGCGTCCGTCAGAAGGATCCGGCCTGTCTTCATTTCGAACAGAGGCATCCCCCATTCTTCCTCCATCGATTTCATATGAAAGGTCACCGTAGGCTGCTTCAGGCCCAGTTCCTGAGCAACCAAGGTGACCTTTTTCAGTTGTTCAATGAGCACGATAATTCTCCATTTGATCAACGTCATGATAAATGACCTCATTCCGGATAGAGTATAGAATAAGTATATCATTTTTACGGGTATTCATAGAGTGCGTCTATTCAATTTTACAATTGCCTTTACAAACCGAAGATATCCCTTTAACAAGGCGCTTGTACAATAAGTCTTGTGAGGCAGAACAAACTTGGTTCTCGGAAGGGGATTTAAAACGAAATGAAGAAAACGATGTTGGTCCTGATGACGATGGTGCTTGCGCTGACGCTGGCAGCCTGCGGAAGCAAAGCAAACGACAACGGCACGAACAATGCAGCAGGCGGCTCCGAGCTCAGCGGTTCCATCCTGGCAGCAGGCTCGACGGCTATGCAGCCGCTGGTTGAGCAGGTGTCCAAGAAATTCATGGCCGACTCCAAATATTCCAGCATCACGGTTCAAGTCCAAGGCGGCGGCAGCGGCACCGGCCTGACGCAAGTATCCGAAGGCCAAGCCGATATCGGCAACTCCGACATCTTCGCCGGCGAGAAATTCAAAGATGCCGATGCAGCGAAAGCTCAAGAGCTGGTTGATCATCAAGTCGCAGTTGTAGCCATGGCAACGGTCGTGAACAAGGAAGTCGGCATCGACAACCTGACGAAGCAGCAGCTGGTCGACATCTTCACCGGCAAAATCACGAACTGGAAAGACGCCGGCGGCAAAGACGAGAAAATCGTCATCGTCAACCGTCCATCCAGCTCCGGAACGCGCAAGACGTTCGAGAAATACGCTCTTGGAACGGCATCCGAAGACCTTCCCGGCAACATTCAAGAGGATTCCTCCGGCACGGTCAAGAAGCTTGTCGGCGAAACTCCCGGAGCCATCGGCTACCTGGCTCTCTCCTACCTGGACGATTCCGTCAAAACGATCAAGCTTGACGGCGTAGACGCTACGGCCGACAACGTGAAATCCGGTTCCTACCCGGTATGGGCTTACGAGCACATGTACACGAAAGGCGAGCCTAACGAAATCGTGAAAGCTTTCATCGACTACATGCTGAGCGACGACGTTCAAAAAACCGACATCACGGATCTGGGCTACATCTCGATCCACGAGATGCAAGTAAAACGTGACGAAGCAGGCAATATTACGAAATAAGATCAGTTGCGCCAACGGCGCGCTGCAGCAGGCCAAGCGCGCGGAAACCACTTCCGCGCCTTGGCTTTGCGCCATGAAAATGCCAAGGCGTAAGGAGAGATGAGAAATGAACGCCATGAGACAACCTTCCCCGGGCGGCCCCGGAGACGCAAAGCCTGCAGCAGCGCCAGCCCAAGGCAAGCCTGATTCCGCCGGAGCCAAGAAGGGGGGGCCTTCCGCCGGCAATCCAGCTCGGCCGAAGCGTTCCAGACGCAGCCGTACGGCGAGCGAATGGCAAGGCAAAGCCTATACCCTTATTTGCGTAGCCATACTTATTGTTACGATTTTTTCCATGGTCTTTTTCGTCGCATCCAAAGGACTTGCCACCTTCTTCACAAACGGGGTCAGCGTATCGGAGTTCCTGACCGGCATCAAGTGGTCGCCGGACGGCGAGCCGCCTTCTTTTGGCGCGCTTCCGTTCATCACGGGGTCGTTCGCGACATCCATCCTTGCGGCCTGCATCGCGGCGCCGCTCAGCTTCTGCGCGGCCGTCTTCATGACGGAGCTGATGCCGAAGTTCGGCAAACGCTTCATGCAGCCGGTCATCGAGCTGCTCGCCGGCATTCCTTCGGTCGTGTACGGCTTCGTCGGCCTCAGCGTCGTCGTGCCGTTCCTGCGCTCGATCTTCCCCGGACAGGGACTCGGCATCGCGGCGGGCGCGATCGTCCTGTCGATCATGATCCTGCCGACGATCACCTCCATCGCCACGGATTCGTTGTCCAACCTGCCGCGCGGCCTCAAGGAAGGCAGCTATGCGCTCGGAGCCACCCGCTGGCAGACGATTTCCCGCAGCATATTGCCCGCTGTGCTGCCATCGATGCTGACCGGCGTCGTGCTCGGCATCGCCCGCGCGTTCGGCGAGGCGCTTGCGGTCCAGATGGTCATCGGCAACTCGCCGCATATTCCCAGATCCCTGTTTGAATCGGCTTCCACGCTGACGAGCGTCATTACGCTTAGCATGGGCAACACGGTCAAAGACACGGTGCAGAACAACGTTCTTTGGAGCCTGGCTCTCGTCCTGCTCGTCATGACGTTTGTCTTTGTCGGCATTGTACGCCTTCTGGAGAGGAGAGCACGCAGATGAGAATGTCCAACAAAACGGCAGACCGCATCGCGACCGCCGTATTCTATTTCTTCGCTTTCCTGATCATCGCCGTCCTGGCTTCGCTGATCGGATTCATCCTGTACCGGGGCCTCGGACAGATCAGCTGGCATTTCCTGACCTCTCCTCCAGAGACGTTCAAGACGGGAGGCGGCATCGGGCCGCAGCTCTTCAACTCCTTGTTCCTGCTTGTCCTGACCATGATCATAACGGTTCCCCTCGGCATCGGAGCCGGCATCTATATGGCGGAATATTCCCGTCCGGGACGGTTCACGGACTTCATCCGCCTCGTTGTCGAAGTGCTCTCTTCCTTCCCTTCCATCGTCGTCGGCCTGTTCGGCCTGCTCGTCTTCGTGCAGTATTTCGACCTTAAGTTCTCGCTGCTCGCAGGAGCGCTGGCTCTGACGGTGTTCAACCTGCCGCTCATGGTAAGGATCACCGAGCAAGGCATCCGCGGAGTGCCGCGCGAGCAGAAGGAAGCCGGGCTTGCGCTCGGCCTGACGCGCTGGCATACGATCACCAAGGTGCTGCTGCCGGTATCGCTGCCGACAATTCTGACCGGCACCATCCTAGCTGCAGGCCGCGTCTTCGGCGAAGCGGCGGCGCTGCTGTTCACGGCGGGCATGAGCTCGCCGCGCCTGGACTTCACGGACTGGAATCCGCTCAGCCCGGTATCGCCTCTCAATCCGCTGAGGCCTGCCGAGACGCTGGCGGTCCACATCTGGAAAATCAACAGCGAAGGCGTCGCGCCCGATGCGGCGCAGATCGCCGCCGGCGCCTCGGCGGTGCTCATTCTGACCGTGCTGCTGTTCAACCTCGGGTCGCGCTGGCTGGGCCGCTTCCTATACCGCAAGCTGACCGCATCTCGTTAATCTCATCTGAGGAGGCTATATTCCATGGCATTGTCTACACAGTCGGCCCCCGGGGCCCGTGCAGAGGAACACGCCGGGACGGATGCGCTTAGCGCGGATAACCTGAGCGTATTTTACGGGGATAAGGAAGCGGTGAAGAAGGTCAGCCTGCGCTTCGCCAAGGGAAGCGTCAACGCCTTGATCGGGCCTTCCGGCTGCGGCAAGTCGACGTTCCTGCGCAGCCTGAACCGGATGAACGACACCATTCCCGACGCCCGCATGACTGGGAGCATCTGGTTCGACGGAGCGGATATCAACGCTCCCGGCACCGATGTCGTCTCCTTGCGGCAGCGGATCGGAATGGTCTGGCAGAAGCCCAATCCGTTCTACAAGTCCATCTACGAGAACATCGCCTTCGGTCCGCGCTATCATGGCGTGAAGAAGAAGCGCGAGCTGGACGAGATCGTGGAATCCTGCCTGCGGCGTACGGCTCTGTGGGAGGAGACGAAGGATCGTCTCCACCAGTCCGCGCTGTCGCTGTCCGGCGGCCAGCAGCAGCGTCTGTGCATCGCCCGCACGCTGTCGGTCGAGCCGGAAGTGCTGCTGATGGATGAGCCGGCGTCGGCACTGGATCCCGTCTCCACGTCCAAGATCGAAGAGCTGATCTCGGAGCTGAAGCAGGAATACTGCATCGTCATCGTCACGCACAACATGGCCCAAGCGGCCCGTGTGTCGGACAAGACCGCATTCTTTTATATGGGCAACCTGATCGAGCACAACGATACGAACATCATTTTCACGAATCCGGAAAACAAGCAGACCGACGATTACATCTCGGGCCGCTTCGGCTAAGATTCCAAGACGAATGGGAGCAGGGGACACTATGAACCAGGTAATGGAGATCGACCGTCTTAATTTGCATTATGGAGACTTTCACGCCCTGAAGGAGATCAATCTCGGCATTCCCGAAAAAACCGTGACGGCCTTCATCGGACCGTCCGGCTGCGGCAAATCCACCTTCCTCCGCACGCTGAACCGGATGAACGACCTCGTGCCCGGCGTTCAGATCGGCGGCAGCGTCAAGCTGGACGGACAGGATATCTACGGCGCGGACACCGACGTGGAAGTGCTCCGCAAGCGTGTCGGCATGGTGTTCCAGCAGCCCAATCCTTTTCCCAAGTCGATCTTCGACAATGTCGCCTATGGTCCGCGCCTGCATGGCATCCGGGACAAATCCCGCCTGAACGATATCGTCGAGCGCAGCCTGCGCGGCGCCTCGCTGTGGGAGGAAGTGAAGGATCTGCTCGGCAAGTCCGCGCTGAGCCTCTCGGGCGGACAGCAGCAGCGGCTGTGCATCGCGCGCGCTCTGGCCGTGGAGCCTGAGGTGCTGCTCATGGACGAGGCTACGTCCGCTCTGGACCCGATCTCGACGCTCAAGATCGAGGAGCTCGTCCGCGAGCTCAAGAAAGAGTATACGATCGTCATGGTGACGCACAACATGCATCAGGCGGCCAGGGTTTCCGACCGCACGGTATTCTTCCTCAATGGAGAGCTCGTGGAAGCGGAAGAGACGGAGAAGCTGTTCTCCAATCCTACGGATGCGCGGACGGAAGACTATATTACAGGGCGATTCGGTTAAGGCTGAAGCCGGGAGAGGGAGAGAGAGAACGTGATCAAACGCAAGGAGCTTGACGAAGGACTGGATCAATTGAAGGCCATGCTGGTCGAAATGGGAGACCATGTCGAATCGGCGCTGACCAAATCCATGTATTCCCTCATCCATATCAATGCCAAGGAAGCGGCTCAGATCATCCAGGAGGATCCGGAGCTGAACCGCCTGGAGGAGAAGATCACCGAGCTCGGCTCCAAGCTGATCGCGACGCAGCAGCCGGTCGCCAAGGACCTGCGCCGCATTCTTGTGGCGTTCCGGATCTCGGGAGACCTGGAGCGGATGGGCGATCTGTCCGTCGACATCGCCAAGGTCGTCATGCGACTGGACGGCCAAGAGCTGATCAAGCCGCTGATCGACCTGCCGCGCATGGCGGAGACCGTGCAGACGATGATCTTCGAATCCATCCAGTCCTACGTGCAGGAGAATGTGGATCTGGCCTACAAGATGGCGAAGGACGACGACATCGTCGATGCCCTCTATTCGCAGATCATCCGGGAGATGTTCACAATCATGGTCGAGAATCCCCGTACGATCAACCAAGCGATGCTGCTCAGCTTTGTCGGCCGCTATATCGAACGGATTGCCGACCATGCGACGAACATCGGCGAGAGCGTCACTTACCTCGTTACGGGCAAGCGCCCGGATTTGAACGTATGATGTCCCGAGCCCCCCGCTTTCATGCGGGGGGCTTTGTTATGTTCTTTTCTACCGGTTCTCAAAAACGTGAACGCGGCCATGAACATCATGCAGGAGGAGATTTCGATCCGATTCTCCAGATACTGACTTATAGAGACATCGAGGAAGCCATCCAGCATGTCAACGAGCGGGACGCTCGAATAAAAACAAAGAACAGCCTGCACAATCGTGCAGGCTGTTTGCTTTGCGCATGGCTTCAACGGCTGCTCAGATGCTCCTTCAATCGGCCTGGATAATCGGTGATGATGCCCGTCACTCCGACGGAGACTAGCCGGTCCCACTCGGCAGGATGATTGGCCGTGTAAGGATAGATGCGGAGCCCTGCGGCGATGGCATCCCCGGCATCCTTGGCTCCGATGAGGCCGTGATGCGGATGGAGCGACCATACCTCCGTCTCCAGCAGAGCCGCATAGGAGGCATGATGGATGAGATCGGCGGCATACAGCAGTCCGATGCGGAGCTCCGGCTCCGCCTGCTTCAGCCTGAGCAGCAGCTTGTGGTCGAAGGAGGACACGACGGTGCGTTCCAGGCGATTGCCGCCGCGGAGGTAGTCCAGCAGAACTTCGTCGAGCAGCGCGCCTCCGGCATCCTTGACTTCAACGTTGATTTCGATGTGCGGCGGAAGGAGGTCGTAGACTTCCTCCAGAAACGGCACCCTTTCCCCGGCAAACGAAGGCGAGAACCAGCTCCCGGCGTCCGCCCCGCGGATGGCGTCCGAATGCAGCGAGCGGATCGCTCCGGTGCGGTCCGTCGTTCGGTCGAGCGTATCGTCATGGCAGACGATGAGCTTGCCGTCCTCCGACAAGTGAATGTCCAGCTCCACCATATGGCTTCCTTGCTCGGCCGCAAGCCTGAAGCTCGCCAGCGTGTTCTCGGGCGCCTCCCCGGCTGCGCCTCTATGCCCGATCACGATCGGGCTGCCTGCATTTCCGTCCAGCTCGATTTCTCCTGTCATCCTCTTGTTCCCTCCCAGTGTGGCTCCGTTCCGGCAGAAGCCGCTTTCGGCGATCCCGTTCGCCATCATTATATGCCGTCTCTGAAAGCCTGTCTCCCATGGATTTGAAATCTAAAGAAATCTTTAGAAAGAGATGCCTGCCATCAGGCAAGCGTTATGGCCTTTCCTAATCTTAATAAATTGCTGACATAGGGGTTACAAAAGGGCGTTATCGTTGGAGTTGCCAAGCCGACTCCGGCCATGCAATCTCTTGAAAGGGCGGTGGCAATCACCCATGGACTCATCCCTCTATAAGGACAAGCCTGAACCGGTCTTGTCCCCGGTCTCCGAGGCTGGTACCCCGATCGCCGCAGCCAGACTGAGGCGGATCCGGGAACAGCTGCTCGGTTACTTGTTTCTGGCGCCGAGCCTGGCCGTATTCACCTTGTTTCTCTTTTATCCGATGGCCCGCTCGGTCTATCTGAGCTTCCAGCTTACGGACCCCCGGGGCAGGGTCGCCGCATATGCGGGATGGGACAACTATTCGCGGATGCTGGAATCGTCCGCTTTCTGGAACAGCCTCTGGATCACAGTCAAGTTCACGCTGCTGACCGTGCCGGCCGGGCTAGCCCTCGGCTTGCTCTGCGCCAGCCTCGTCCATGCCGCAGGCAGAGGCAGCAAGATCTTCCGCTTTGTCTTCTCGGTTCCGCTTGCCCTCTCTGTCGGAACGGCTTCCATCCTGTGGATGATCCTGTACCATCCGACGCTCGGCATGCTCAACTACCTGCTGGGGCAGCTCGGAATCGGCCCGGTCCAGTGGCTGACCGATCCGTCCGCAGCGCTCGGTTCCGTCTCGCTCATGACGATATGGATGAACTCCGGGTTTCCTTTCGTCCTGCTCCTGGCCGCCATTCAAGGGCTCGACAACGATGTCATGGACAGCTCGCGGATCGACGGCGCTTCGATGTGGAGAACGTTTTTCTCGATCAAGCTGCCGCTGCTGTCGCCGACGCTGTTCTTCCTTGCGGTCGTCTCGATCATGAGTGCCTTCCAATCGTTCGGGCAGGTCAACATCCTGACTCGGGGCGGCCCTGCCGGCTCTACGGATGTGCTGGTGTACTCCATCTACCGCGAAGCGTTCGTCAACTACCAGTTCGGCACCGGCAGCGCGCTCGCGATCGTCCTGTTCGCCCTTATGCTCCTGCTGACGGCGGTTCAATTCCTCGTACTTGGAAAGAAGGTGCATTACCAGTGAGGGGATACGGGCATTCGCGCCATCCGGTCCGGCTGTTCAGCCTTTACGGCTCGCTCATCCTGCTGGCGCTGTTCGTGCTGGGACCGCTGCTGTATCTGCATGCCCAGAGCTTCATGACTCCGGCCGAAGCGGGTCAGTATCCGCCCAAGCTGCTTCCGTCCGGCTTGTACACCGGCGGGCTCAAAAACGCGATTGAAACGGTGCCGATCTTCGGCTTCATCGTCAACAGCTTTGTTCTGGCGATCGCCATCATGGTGCTCCAGGTGCTGACGGCGGCGCTGGCCGCCTACGCATTCGTCTACATCCGGTTCTCGGGAAGCCGATTCTGGTTCGCGCTGTTCATCAGCACGATGATGATTCCGTGGGAAGTGACGATTATCCCGAATTATTTGACGGTCAAAAGCTGGGGATGGCTCGATTCGTTCCAAGGGCTCATCGTGCCCTTCGCGGCTTCGGCATTCGGCGTGTTCCTGCTCCGCCAGTTTTTCCTGCAGCTGCCGCGCGAGCTGTTCGAGGCGGCGCGCATCGACGGCTGCGGGCATTTCCGCCACTTCGTCTCCGTCGTCCTGCCGTTGTCCGGGCCTGCTGCCGCATCGCTGGCCGTATATGTATTCCTGAACGGCTGGAACCAGTACCTGTGGCCGCTGCTCATCACGAGCAGCGATGCCATGCGGACGGTCCAGATCGGAATCGCGATGCTCCAGTTCGAGGAGCTGACGAGCTGGAATCTGGTGCTCTGCGGAGTGGCGCTCGTCCTGGTGCCGTCCCTCGTGCTGCTGGCGCTGGGCCTCAAGCCGCTCGTGCGGGGAATTACAGCCGGAGCGGTCAAAGGCTGAGATATATAACACCAAGCTGCTCGGGTTCAACCGCTGCAGCAGGCATGATTCCAGTCCTCATACGGGTATTCGTCCTTCGGGACTTGCCATATATACAAATATTGATTCAAAGGGAGAGAAATCCAACCATGGTCAAACGCAATTGGAAAATGGCGCTGCCTGTGGCGGCTATGCTCGTGCTGCCTCTGTCTGCCTGCGCATCGAATCCGAGCAACGGCGGAACTAGCGCCGATCCGGCGCCAACCGCCGCGGCTTCCAATACGGACGCCGCCGCGAATGCGGGCGGAGCTTCCACGGAGCCTGCCAAGGAGCCGGTCAAGGTTGTCTGGTGGCATTCCATGAGCGGCGAGCTCGGCAAGGCTGCGGACAAGCTGGTCAGCGATTTCAACGCCTCGCATCCCGATGTGAAGGTGGAGGGCGTCTTCCAAGGAACCTATGACGAGAGCCTGAACAAGCTGAAGGCTTCGATGGATTCGAAGTCCGGGCCGTCCTTGATCCAGGTGTATGAGATCGGGTCGAGATTCATGATCGATTCCGGCGCCGTGACGCCGGTGCAGCAGTTCATCGACGAGGAAAACTACGACGTGTCCTCCCTGGAGCCGAATATCCGGAGCTATTACACGTTCGACGGCAAGCAGTACTCGATGCCATTCAATACGTCCAACCCGATTCTTTACTATAACAAGGATCTGTTCACAAAAGCGGGACTTGATCCGAACAAGCCGCCTGCAACTTACCAGGAGGTAGCCGACGCGGCCAAGAAGCTGACCGGCGGCGGCGTGACGGGAGCTTCCTTCGCCATCTACGGCTGGTTCGTAGAGCAGCTGCTGGCAAACCAAGGCAAGGACCTCGTCAACAACGGCAACGGCCGCGACAGCGCCGCTACCGAATCGCTCGTAAACCAGGAAGCGGCCGTCAAGACGCTGACCTGGTGGAAGGGCATGGTGGACAACAAGTCCGCGCTGAATCTCGGACGCAAGACGGACGACACGAAAAAAGCGTTCCTGGCCGGCCAGATCGGCATGACGCTGGATTCGACGGCTTCGCTGCGCGGCATCGTCGACGGCGCCGCAGGTAAATTCGAAGTCGGCACGGCCTTCCTGCCGAAGCCGGATGCATCCACCGAAGGCGGCGTTGTCGTCGGCGGCGCAAGCCTGTGGGTTCTGAACAACAAGCCGGCCGAGGAGCAGAAGGCTGCCTGGGAGTTCATCAAGTATTTGGCCGAGCCGGCTGTACAAGCAGAGTGGCACATCAACACCGGCTACTTCCCGATTACGACGAAAGCGTACGACGAGCAGATCGTCAAGGACAATCTGGCGAAGTATCCGCAGTTCCAGACGGCTGTAGACCAGCTGCATGCCTCCAAGGCGGGCACGGCCAGCCAAGGCGCCGTCATGGGCGTCTTCCCGGAAGCGCGCCAGACGGTGGAAGGCGCGATCGAGGAAGCGTTCACGGGCAAGAAGGACGTCAAGGCCGCGCTTGACGATGCGGCGAAGCAGATTACCGAGAAGATCGGCATCTACAACAAGACGGTAGCCAAATAAGGAGCGAAAGCTTCCGAACAATCAAACAGCCCCGGGATCGACGAGCCCGGGGCTGTTTTTTATCGTCCTGGATGGGTTTGGCGCTCGCTTTTGACGGTTTTGAACCGAGACGGATAGAGGCTGGATGCTGTTCAGGCTTCATAGAGCGAGGAATAGAAATCCGATTCCGAAAAGTTCGAGCCGATCGAATCGGGAGAGTCCCGTCCGGGAATCGGAGTGCCGTTTATGGTATGATGGAAGCAACCATGAACAGGACGAGGTGCCCAATGGACAAGTGGATATTGATCGACGGCAACAGTATTGCCAACCGGGCTTTCTACGCCATGCCGCCGCTGACGAACGCAGCGGGATTACATACGAACGCCGTATACGGCTTCACGACGATGCTGCTCAAGGTTCTTGAGGAGGAGAAGCCGACGCATGTGCTCGTCGCCTTCGACGCCGGCAAGGTGACGTTCCGCACCGAGAGCTTCGCGGAGTACAAGGGAACCCGCCAGAAGACGCCATCTGAGCTGTCGGAGCAGTTCCCGCTGATCAAGGAGGTCGTGGCCGCGTTCGGCATCAAGCAGTTCGAGCTGAGCGGATACGAAGCGGATGACATCATCGGGACGATGACCCGTCTGGCGGACGAGAAGGGGGTCAAGACAATCGTCGTGTCCGGAGACAAGGACATGCTCCAGCTGGCCTCCGAGCAGGTGACGATCGCCGTGACGCGCAAGGGCGTCAGCGAGACGGAGCTCTACGATCCCGCCGCCGTCAAGGAGCGCTACGGCCTCGTACCGAGCCAGATCATCGACCTCAAGGGCTTGATGGGCGATACGTCCGACAACATTCCGGGCATTCCGGGAGTCGGGGAGAAGACCGCGCTCAAGCTTCTGCATGAATACGGCACCGTCGAAGGCGTGCTGGAGCATTCCGGCGAGCTGAAGGGCAAGCTCAAGGAGCGGGTGGAAGAGAATCGGGAAGCCGCGCTCATGAGCAAGCAGCTGGCGACGATCTTCCGGGAGGTTCCTCTCGAGGAAGGAACGGCGGAGTTTTCTTATAGCGGCTTCGAGCCTTCCGTACTGGCCGATGTGTTCGGCCGGCTGGAATTCCGCTCGCTGATGGAGAGGCTCGACCTGTCGGCCGGAGGGGGAGCGGCGGATGCGGCTCCGAGCCGGGAACTGGCCGTCGTTCCGGTCGAGATCGGGGATACGGAAGCCAGGTCGGCGCTGGAAGCCGCGCTGGATGAATCCGGAGGCTTTTTCCTGGAATCGCACGGGGACAACCCCCATCATGCCGATATTCTCGGAGCGGCTTATGCCGTGGAGGACCAGGTGTTCGTCATGGATGCGGAATGGCTCTCGAGCGCGGACGCGGACGGGTTCAAAAGCTGGCTGGCCGATCCGTCCCGGCCCAAGACCGGCTGCGATCTGCATCGTGCGGAGCTCGTCCTGAACCGGATCGGCGTCCATCTGCAGGGAGCCGGCTTCGACATCGTGCTGGCCGCCTACCTGCTCGACCCGACGGATACCGACCAGAGTGTCACCGGCATCGCCGCCCGCAGCGGCCTTCCATCCGTCCCTTCGGACGAGTCGGTCTACGGCAAAGGCGCCAAGTTCAAGGTGCCGGACAAGGAGACGCTGTACGCCCACCTGGCAGCGAAGGCCGAAGCCGTGCGCTCGCTTGCGCCGCTGCAGCGCGAGAAGCTGGAGCAGAGCGGCATGAACCGTCTCTACTTCGAGCTGGAGCAGCCGCTGTCCGGCGTGCTGGCGGACATGGAGAAGCTCGGCATCTGCGCGGATGCCGGCGCGATCCGCGAGCTGGGCCGGGAGCTCGAGAAGGGCATCACCGCCGACATGGCCGAGATTTACCGCCTGGCGGGCACGGAATTCAACATCAACTCTCCGAAGCAGCTTGGGGAGATTCTGTTCGACCGTCTGGGACTTCCCGTCATGAAGAAGACCAAGACCGGCTATTCCACAGACGCCGATGTGCTGGAGAAGCTGGAGCCCTACCATGAAATCATTCCGCTCATCCTGCATTTCCGCCAGCTCCACAAGCTGCAGTCCACCTACGTGGAGGGCCTGCTCAAGGAAATCCGCGAGGACAGCGGCAGGATCCATACGTACTACCGGCAGACGATCGCGGCTACGGGCCGGCTGAGCAGCCAGTTCCCGAATCTGCAGAATATCCCGATCCGCCTGGAGGAGGGACGCAAGATCCGCAAGGCGTTCGTGCCTTCCGAGCCGGGCTGGAGCATTCTGGCGGCCGACTACTCGCAGATCGAGCTTCGAGTGCTGGCCCATATATCAGGCGACGAAGGGCTGACCGAGGCGTTTACGCATGACATGGACATCCATACGAAGACGGCCATGGACGTATTCGGCGTGCAGGAGTCCGAGGTGGATTCCAACATGCGGCGCTCGGCGAAGGCGGTCAACTTCGGCATCGTGTACGGAATCAGCGACTTCGGCTTGTCCCAGAACCTGAACATCACCCGCAAGGAAGCGTCGCGGTTCATCGAGCAGTACTTCGAGGCGTTCAAGGGCGTGCGCAAATACATGGACGATATCGTCCTGGAGGCGCGCAAGGACGGTTATGTGAAGACGCTGCTGGAGCGCCGCCGCTATTTGCCGGAGATCAAGGCGTCGAACTTCAACCTTCGCTCGTTCGCCGAGCGGACCGCGATGAACACGCCGATCCAGGGAACGGCGGCCGACATCATCAAGCTGGCGATGGTGAAAATGCAGGAGCGGCTCCGGACCGACGGCCTGAAGAGCCGCATGCTTCTGCAGGTGCACGATGAATTGGTGTTCGAAGTGCCGCCGGAGGAGCTGGAGACGATGAAAAAGCTCGTTCCGGAAGTGATGGAGAGCGCCTTGGAGCTGAATGTGCCGCTGAAGGCCGAAGTCAGCTTCGGAGCCAACTGGTACGAGGCGAAGTAGCCTCCGTGCAGTCAGAATCTGCGCAATGCGCCGCCAGGATGGTTCCGGTATAATAGAAGCCGAAGAGGTGATGACATCATGCCGGAATTGCCGGAGGTAGAAACGGTAACCCGAACGCTCAATATTCTCGCGGGAGGCAAGACGATCGAGAAGGTCGTCGTCAGTCTGCCGCGCATCATACAGCGCCCCAAGGAGCCCGAAGACTTCGAGGCCGCCCTTGAGGGACATACAATTCTGAATGTGGAACGCCGGGGCAAGTTCATCCGTTTTGTTCTGGACGGGCTTGTGCTCGTTTCCCATCTGCGCATGGAGGGCAAGTACGGCCTGCATGACGCCGAGGACGAAGTGGCGAAGCATACGCATGTGCGCTTCCGCTTCACGGACGGAACCGAGCTGCGGTACAAGGACGTCCGCCAGTTCGGAACGATGCATCTGTTCAAGCCGGGCGAGGAATTCACGATGCCGCCGCTGCTGAAGCTTGGGCTGGAGCCGCTGAGCGAGGAGTTTACGTACGAGTCGCTGGTGGACAGGCTCGCCAAGCGGACGACGCGCATCAAGCCGCTGCTGCTGAATCAAGAATATATCGTGGGGCTTGGCAATATTTATGTGGATGAGGCGCTGTTCCAGGCCGGCATCCACCCCGAGCTGACGGCGGACCGGCTGAAGCCGGCCCAGTGGAAGCTGCTTCACGCGGCGATCCGCGATACGCTGCAGAGGGCCGTCGATGCGGGAGGCTCCTCCATCAAGTCCTATGTCAACGGCCAGGGAGATCCCGGCAAGTTCCAGCATGAGCTGCTTGTGTACGGCCGCAAGAACGAGCCTTGCCGCAACTGCGGCAGGCCGATCGAGAAGAGCGTCGTCGGCGGACGCGGCACGCATACTTGCGCGGCTTGCCAGCCGCTGCCGAAGTCGCGCGTCCGCAAGAGCGGCTGACGGCTGCCCGGGCAGCGTCGAAGCCGGCGTCGGCCGGTGTTGGATGAAGAGACAGGAACAGACGCCCATTCCTTGCATATGATGATCCTAAGTCAAATGCAGGGAGGTAGGGCTGGAACGTGTTCGCCCACATACTGCCGCTGTTGCTCTTGTCATTTGCCGTCAGCGTGGACGGATTCGGTGTAGGAGTCACGTACGGGCTGAGGCGTATCCGCATCCCGATGCTGTCTGTGCTGATCATTACGGGCTGTTCGGGCATCGTCATCCTGCTCGCCATGAAGGTCGGGGCTTGGCTCTCCGGATTCGTATCCCCCGAAGGAGCGAAGCTGATCGGGGCCGCCATCCTGATGCTGATCGGATCTTATACGCTTGTGCAGCAGCTTCGGCGCGGCAAGGAGGACGATGCCAAGCCGGATGCGGGCTCGGCCCGCGACCATCCCAATCCGGCAGCGATGCCGGAGGGCGGCTCGAACGAGGCTCCCTTGCCGCCGGCTGCGGTGCTTACGTTCGAAATCAAAAAGCTTGGCCTCGTCATTCAGATTCTGAAGACGCCTCAAGCCGCCGATATAGACAGCTCCGGGAGCATAAGCCCGGGCGAAGCTCTTCTGCTCGGGTCCGCGTTGTCGCTGGATGCGTTCGGCGCCGGTCTCGGCGCCGCCATGGTCGGCCTCGTGCCTTGGGTGACGGCATGCTGCATCATGCTGGCGAGCGGCCTTTTCCTGGTAGGAGGACTGCGCTTCGGCTTCCGGTTCTCCGGCGTCAACCGGATGAAGGCGCTGAGCTTTCTGCCCGGCGTCCTGCTGCTTTTGATCGGATTCGGCAAACTATGGTAACATCTCCCTATCCCTCCCGCGGCGGAGGGATATTGGGCTTTACAAGAGGTAATATGGCTGCAAAAAAGGAGGTTCGAATCTCTTGAGAATAGGACTTACAGGCGGGATCGCCAGCGGCAAAAGCACCGTATCCCGCTTTCTGCGCGAAGCGGGAGCCTTCGTATCGGATGCCGACGAGGCGGCCCGGAAGGTTGTTCTGCCCGGAACGCCGGCATTGGACGGCATCGTTGCGGCTTTCGGCCGCAGCCTGCTGCTCCCGGACGGCATGCTCGATCGGGCCGCCTTGGGGCGGGTCGTATTCGGAGATCCGGACAAGCTGAGGCAGCTCGAGTCGATCCTGCACCCGGCGATACGTGGATATATGAAGGATGAAATGGACCGCGCCGAGGCGGAATCGCCCGGAAGGCTCATTGTGGCGGATATCCCGCTCTTGTATGAAACGGGACAGGACAAGGCTTACGACGGCGTCCTGGTCGTCCATGTGCCGCATGGGCTGCAGGTCATGCGTCTCATGGAGCGAAACGGCATGGACGAAGCGGAAGCGGAGCGGCGAATCGGCCTGCAAATGAGTCTGGACGAGAAAAAGCGGCGGGCAGACTGGGTCGTCGACAACAGCGGCAGCCTGGAGGATACCCGCGCCCAGATTGTGCGCTGGATGACGGAGCTTCCACCGGCATGAGATGGCTGGCCAAGAAAAGGGTGCTGCTCGTCGTGCTGGCGGGATTCGTCCTCCTGCTTTTCCTCAAGTCCGACTGGATGGGCCGGATGATGTATCCGATCTCTTTCGTCGACGAGATCCAGGCTGGAGCTTCCGATTATGAAGTCGATCCGTATCTCATCGCGGCCATCATCCGCGTGGAATCGAATTTCCATACCGGCAAGGTTTCAAAGAAGGGAGCCGCGGGGGTGATGCAGCTCATGCCCGACACGGCCCAGTGGATCATCGAGACGGCCAAGCTCGAGGCTTTGACCGCGGAGGGTGTGACTTCCGATACGAAGCTCAGCATCCGGGCAGGCTCTTGGTACATACACTCCCTTCATCAGCAGTTCAAGGGCAATTCGGTCGCGGCGGTCGCAGCGTACAACGCAGGCCCAGGCAAAGTGTCCAAATGGCTGCAGAACGGGACTTGGGACGGCACGCTCAAAAACCTGAGCAG
>NZ_JZEJ01000001.1:49737-94303 GCF_001188365.1 Paenibacillus sp. D9
GCTTTCCGTAGGGAGAGCCCCGCCACTATGTACAACGTGTCGATTATTATTATAATAAGTATAGGGATTTGTATCCCGACATGGCCAGCGCGTCAGGCGCTTCAGGCCGGCTCAGCTGAATGCAAAAAAACCCGGAACGCCTCCCGTTGCGGGGGGACGTTGCCGGGCTTTCCGATATCAGGCCAAATTATTTGTATTGACCTGCCAGGGATTGCTCGCCGATCGTTACCAGGCGTTTCGTGATGTAACCACCAAGGGAACCTGCGTCATACGTCGTGAAGTTGCCGTAGTAGCCGTCCTGCGGGATGGCGATACCCAGTTCTTGAGCAACTTCGAATTTCATTTGATCCAGTGCCGCGCTTGCGTTTGGCACGACCAGTTGGTTGCTGCCGCTGTTGTTGTTAGCCATTGTTGTTCACCTCCTCGCTGTTGGTAAAAGTATTATGTGCGGAATTTGCCGGATCATACGGCGAGCTCGGCAATAATTTGTCCGACAGTCCACAAATCCCGCAGCCGCGCGGATATCAGACGAAAAACAAAAGCCATCACACCGAATCAAGGGAGGGAATCCCCATGAAATGCCCATATTGCGAGCATTCCGGAACGAAGGTGCTGGATTCCCGTCCCGCCAACGGGGACAAGTCCATCCGCAGAAGGCGCGAATGCGAGCGCTGCAGCCGCAGGTTCACGACCTTCGAGATGATCGAGGAGACTCCTCTGATCGTCATCAAGAAGGATGGAAGCCGGGAGGAGTTCAGCCGGGACAAAATCCTGCGCGGGCTCATCCGCGCCTGCGAGAAGCGCCCCGTTCCTGCCGAGAGGCTGGAGGAGATCGTCTCCGAGGTCGAGAAGGAAATCCGCACGACCGCGCAGGCGGAAGTCGAGAGCCGCGATATCGGCGAGATTCTCATGCAGCAGCTGTATCCGGTCGACGAGGTCGCCTATGTGCGCTTTGCCTCGGTATACCGGCAGTTCAAGGACATCGACATGTTCATGAAGGAGCTGTCCAGCCTGCTGTCCAAAAATCCGGCGGATGCTTGATCTGCCGGCAAAATGGAATGACCGAAGCCTGTAGAGCTTCAGTATTCACATCCGTCCGCTGCAATTGCGGCTCAAGTCTGCGCGTTTGGCAGCAGCAGAAAAGCACCCTCGAAGGGTGCTTTTTTCATGGCGGTTCTTATTTTGCGTAGTAGCCGCCGTCGATCGGGAGCTCGACGCCGGTAATGTACGAGGATTCGTCGGAAGCGAGAAACAGGACGCCTTGAGCGATGTCCTCCGGCTTGCCGAGGCGCGGCAGCGGAGTCTGCATCAGGAACCATTGAACCATCTGCTCGTCCTTCATTAGATCGACGGTCATCGGCGTTTCAATGTAGCCCGGGTGAATGGAGTTGGCGCGAATGTTGTGCTTCGCGTAATCGACGGCTGTCGCTTTCGTCAGCATGCGCACGGCGCCTTTGCTGGCGGTGTAAGGGCCGGCGCCGCTGCCGCCTGTCAGGCCGGCGATGGAGGAGATGTTCACAATGGATCCGCCGCCGGCTTCGATCATATGCGGGATGACGTATTTTTGACCGAGGAAGATGCTCGTCACATTGACCGTCATCGTGCGCTCCCAGCGCTCGACGGTCTGATCCAGGAATGGAACGGCGTCGGAGATGCCGGCATTGTTGACGAGAATATTAATCTGTCCGAACTTGGCGATCGCCGCGTCGACGACGGATACCCAGTCCTCTTCGGAGGCAACATTATGCTTGAGGCCAATCGCTTCTCCGCCGAGCGCTTCGATTTCCTTCACGACTTCTTGGATTTTCTCTTCCTGGAGGTCGGTGATGACGACCTTCGCGCCTTCTTCGGCGAACAGAAGCGCGTCCGCTTTGCCCATGCCGCCTGCCGCGCCTGTAATGATCGCCACTTTGCCATTAAGTCTGTTCATAATTATTTCCTCCTGTGTATTAGGTCTTAGGTTTCTTGAATTCGCTTTTGCAGGTGGGCGATCATTTTCTCGTAGGAATGGATCAGCAGATCCAGCTCCTCTGCCGAAAACTCCGTCCACAGACCGTCGGTCAGCTGCAAAAATCGTTCTACCAGCCTTTGCTCGGCGGCGCGCCCGGATTCCGTGATGCGAAGATGCACATGCCGCCGATCCTCTTCGCTGACGACCCGCTCGATGTACCCTTTGTCCACGAGCTTCCCGCTCAGGTTCGTCACGGCCGACGGGGTCACGCCCAGCTTGGCCGCCAGCTCGGAGGAGGTTCTGCTGCCCTCGTGAGCGAGCGTCTGCAGGATGGAGTATTGAGGGGCCGTCATGTTGGCATCCTGCAGCTTGGCGTAGCTGTCGACAATGGTCTGCATATGGAGACTGATCAACTGGGATAGTCGGTCCTGCTGTTCCAGCGGGCATCACCTCGGGCATATTGGTTAAAATCATTTAATGGTTAACACCTTTTAACTATTTCAGTATAGTTCCGATTAAAAGGCGGGGTCAACTTTTTAAAATTAACAGTTGACACTAATTATATGTCCATGGTATGATCTTTCTTGTCGCGGTGCTGATTTGTTTGAGAGATTCAAGAACAAATACATAGTCGAGACCGAGCATACGGGGCCTTAGCTCAGCTGGGAGAGCGCATCGCTGGCAGCGATGAGGTCAGGGGTTCGATCCCCCTAGGCTCCATATTAAGAAACACCTCGAAAACCCTTGTATATCAAGGGTTTTCTGCTTTTTAGGGCCTTGGCAGAGGCCTTTTCTTTTTGCCCAGAAGTCGATTTGCTGCCATTTTGGTCCCATTCCTTTTTTGGTACCGTTTTGGACAACAACTTACTTATGAGCTGGTGCCGAAAAGCATAGCACCAATTTTTCCGCCATCTCTTTCTGCTTATTCGGGAGAAGGTGGCTGTACAGGTCCAATGTAGTAGACTGCAGCGATATTGTTCAGTTAGTCGGAAAAAAGTATCTTTATATACTGAAAGTGAGAACCTTAAACTTCGGCTTGTTTAATTCTTGTTCCATTATACTCAACAAAAAGTTCATACCGTCTCTTAAACCATTCAGATGACCTATCCGCGATTTTTGAAATTTTACATGTATGAGTGAATCGGTAGGACGTCCAAATTTTTTTGGAAATATCCCAGCCTTTATTCCGCTAGGCACACTATTTGATTGTTAGGAATTACAGAGGCAATTGCGGAGGCGAATGATGGATTCGATCGGGTGGAACGGAAAGAAGCGGCCGAAGCCGGAGTGTATATTTCGGACGGCGACTATAACTTTCTGCTCTGGACCTTGCTGCCCAAGAACGTCGGGGAGCGATCCTGGCCGTGCATGCCGGCGGGCGAAAACTTCAATGCGGTCGCGCCGATGCGAAAGGACGGGGGTCAGTATGTCGCCTATGCAGCGTTGAACCGGAGCCGCCATGCCGATCCGGGGTTTGATCTGAATCGTTACGTCACCTTAGGTCCGATGCTTCGCTACGTCGAAGACAGCCCCTTATACTTGTGGCAATTCAATACGCACTGGAGCGACCGCAAGGATTGGCGTCATCTGGATTACCGGGATGTCGAGGTGTGCCATGCGTTCCGGCAAGGCGAACTGCCCGACAACGAAGAAAACCGCGAGTTATATTCGTTTCTGCTGGAGAAGGGCTACATCCGCAAGACGGAGAAAGGGTACAAGTTCAATGCGGTCTGGATGGACTCTCCGCAAACGATGGATCGGCTGAACAAGGCAATGCCGGATTTGTCCGACTTGTATGCGCCCGCTGTCGGCAAGCTCTACGATAAAATGCTCAAGCTGTTCCTGCAAAATCAGCCGAAGCATTTGGAGCCGCAGATTGCCTACATGGTGAGAGGCAATACGGCGGCGGCCGGTTGGTCGCTTATATTTTGTTTGGCCAGCGGATATCGCTATTTACTTCAGGGATAGGGAGTCGAGATAATCGGCAAGTTGATCGAAAGTGCCTTCAAGACCTTGTTGAAGCATTGGAGCCATACCCTTGTAGGCTTCTAGCTCGTCTTCGGATGCGTTCACAGGGCCGCCTTTCAGTGTTAAGGCAGTTTTCCCTTCGTTATCTTCTAGCGTGATGATATTCATCACTTCAAGAGGCCAGCTCGTGCTGAAAGGCGCTCGGATCGTATTGCCTTGTTCATCGGAAAAGGATTGGATAAAGGCCACTTTTTCGGGTTCAACAACATCTTGGTAGGCAAATTTTCCCCACATGACGTGGTGTCCGTCAGGAGACGTCTGATAACCTAAAAATTCGCCACCTGATCGAGCGTCCATTTTGACGACTTCGAGGCTAAACCCCTTTGGTCCCCACCATTTCGCGAAATGTTCCGGCTCTGTCCACGCTTGAAATACGATTTCGCGAGAAGCATCAAATACACGTGTAAATGCAATCTCAAACGATTGATTCTTATTGTTGTTCATGAGAATCCTCCTTGTATTTTGCAGGGAACCTATGCCCTGCAAGATAAATGTGAAAGTTCCGACAATCAGTCCATGCTACAGAGTGCTTGAAGCCTGAACCAGCAGATTGGCCAGGAGGGAGTAATCGGGTGTATCCTCTTTACGGATTTTTATCCATTTTCTCTCTTCCGGTCCTTCAAATCCTTTGGGAAACGTAAGGCCGGTAGCATTCATGATCATGAATACAATGGCATCTTTCGATGGTGAAATAACCGCTGCATAATGTCCATGTTTCAGAAAGTGGGGCTTTTTGTACTGAATGCGTTCCTCGGCTTCTGGAATAACCTGATGTACCATCTGGCGCAGCTGGTTGCTGACCTCGGTTTGCCATGGTTGACTAAGGTTCTCGATAAATGCGGAAACTTCCTCGTTCATCATCTCGTTTGCAGCTCCTTTTCACACGGTGTAGCAGGAAGAGTTAAAGATCTAACGAAGATTTTCACGTTCTCTTGTATGAACTCATCGAGACTGATGCCAGAATAATTGGTTCCAGCTTCCAAATCGTTCATGAACGCGCCATATTGAGCCATCATGAATGTAAATGCTTGCATGATGGGGTTCGGGCAAGCAATTTTTCCTTTTTCGCTCATTGCAATGAAGTAATCTGTCAGAAACGTCAATAGTTGGCGGGGATGCTGCAGTCGACGTTCTTTAAAGCCAGGGATATGGACCTCATCTTTTAGGGCGATCATAATCAGCTTTCGGTCTCGGTTCATGATGGCATGGTATTTTTTGCTGATGGCTAGTAGGTCGATTTCCAACTCCCACACAATCTGCTCGTCGAAGAGAACTCGCATTTCTTCGGCATACTGAAAACGCTCAAGAGCGGTTTCCAGCAAATTTTGTTTGCTTCCGAAATGTCGAAAAAGCGTCTTTTCGCTTAATTCGGCAGATGAGGCTATTTCCTGTGTCGTGACGCCGTGGTAGCCTCTCTCTGATATTAAGTCGATTGCAGCCCTTAGCAATTTCTCCGCGCTCCCCTGCTTAATTTGACGCATGATCAACTCCCTTTCTGTAGATTAAGAAGTGTCTGTCAGTGGTGACTGACATTAATGTATTTCAAATTTATTCTACCGTCAAGACGCCTGCGCCTCGCATAGCTCCCAGCACTGTGGGGAAAACGTATTCGGCGGGGTTCCAACCATTCATGGGACGACCGGAAAAAATTCTTTCATCTGGCTTTGGTTGTTCCCCCTTTAGAGAGAGAGCGGATGATAAAGGCTGCCGGCTTTCCGTCGTCCCATGATTGAACCGGATACAGGTGAGGAAAAAGCGAAAACGGGACGAAGCCGAATGATCCTCGGCTTCGTCCCGTTTTCCGGCTTCGGCATAATATCTGCCGGATTTTACAGGATAGGAGCTTTTTTGGGAAAGCCCCGGTTTTCGTTCAAACCAAGAGCTGCCTAACGGCGCGAAGCGATATCCTCGCGGACGATCACGTCGGCATGGAGCATCTTGCGTTCGCGGCAGCTCTCGGGGTTGGAGATGCGCCACAGCATCTGATCGACGGCGCGGACGCCGAGCTGCTCCGTATCGACGTGGACGGTGGCCAGAATCGGATCCTCGCTGTACGTATTGTCGAATCCCGTCACAAAACAATGCTCCGGCACGGCTACTCCCATCCCCGCAAGCGCCTCGATGGTGATCTTGGCCCAGAAATCGTTCGCGCATACAAAAACCTCGGGAAGCTTATCCGGCTGCACATGCCGGACAAACGTCTCGTGAAATTGGTTCCCGATGCTCTTGCCGGTCAGCTCGGAGATCTGTTGATGCGGGACCTGATGCTCATCCAGCGCAAACCGAAAGCCTAGCCATCTCTCATAGTAGCTGTGCGCGTCCGTGATATCGCCGACGAACTGAAAGCTCCGGAAGCCCTTGCGGAGCAAGTACAGCATGATTTCCTGCATGCCGGCCAGGTTGTCCGTAAAGATGCTGTCGCAGTGAAAGGCGGGATCCAGATGGTCGACCATGACGACAGGGATGCGGAGACGTTTGATCTCGAGCAGAATCGAGGTCGAAATGCTGCCGAGAGTGATGATGCCCCGGATCGCTTGCGGATTGAGCAGGGTGAACAGCTGGTCGACGGACGGCTCCGTCAAGGTGAGAATATGGATCCCCCGGGCATTGAGGCGGGAGGTGACTCCGTTGAACAAAGGCCCCCAATAGATGGACTCCGGATTCTGGTAACGAATGTTGGGGAATAGAATGACGACGGTTCCGCCAAAGGCGCCATCATCGATCACAGGCAGCTCTGATTTGGAGAAGGACTCCGCAGGCGCTGCTGCCGGATTGTCCTTGAAGTATCCGAGCCGTCCGGCAGCTCTCAAGATCAAGTCCCGCGTCTGCTCGCTCACGCCGGATTTGCCTGACAGCGCTCGCGATACGGCGAATTTGGACAAACCGGTGAAATCGGCAATTTCCTGAATGGTGACTTTAGTCTTCATACGATCATCCTTAAGCTCCAATTTTCCTGTTTCTCTACCTCGTTCCAGTATACAACAAGCCGCTCAGCTCTACTAATCTTCCCTGGAAGCATACCGAAAAGGATCCGTTAGTCTTGATGATAGCTGTGAAATAGATATTGCATAATATGTTATGTCATAAATAACATATTTTCAACTTTAACCTAAACTTATTTCCGGGTCTGAAAAAAGAGAATAAAGACCTATATACGGGGGTTAATCGATGAATTCAGAAACAACCTGTCTCCTCCAAAACGACCAAAATTATTTTTGTTGACGCTTACATTGGATATGTGGTACCGTTCTTTTTGTGATTGAAATAACTTGATACCTAACAAAAATAATTAAAAACTAAAAATTGTTATGTGTCGAGAACGCTGAACTCATTTACCATTCCCGGGAGGTCTTATCGATGACAAGCAAATGGAAAGCATTGTCCGTCCTTACCCTCAGCGGATTGCTGCTGGCAGCAGGATGCAGCTCCAACAACGGCGGAAGCCCTGAAACCTCGTCCGCCCCTACGGCATCGCCGGCAAATGAAAGCGCATCCCCTTCGCCGAGCCCTTCACCGAGCCCTGCTCCTGCCGAGGTGCCTGATCTCGGAGGCCGCATCATCAAGGTATCGGCCTGGTGGGATCTGAAGCCGGCAGGCACGACCGCCTCCGACAAGGCTCGTCTGGACAAGATCGCCGAGGTGGAGAAGAAATACAACGTCAAGTTCGAATTCGTCAACGTCCCGTTCGAGAACTACATGGATAAGTTCACGACTACCGTGCTCGCAGGAGAGCCGTTCGCGGATATCATGCAGATGGAGTATAAGTCGGCTCTTCCTGCCATCAAGAAAGGCCAGCTGCTGCCGATCTCCGAGTTCACGACTCCCGACAACAACATCAACAAGGAAGCCAATCTCATTGCCAAATATCCGGCGATCGCCGGCGGCGAGTATGCCTTCGACAATCCGACCAGCATCGGCTTGGGCCTTCACTACAACCGCGACATCTTCAAGAAGCTGTCGCTGCCGGATCCGCAGGAGCTGTACGCGAAGGGCGAATGGAGCTGGGACACTTTCCTCGACCTGGCGAAAAAAGCGACGAAGGATACGGACAATGACGGCAAGATCGACGTATTCGGCTTCTCGGGCTGGGCGAACGATGCGTTCAAGCATTTCACCGCGGCCAACGGCGGCTCCGTCGTGGACGACCGGGACGGCAAGGAAGGGCTGAGCGATCCGAAAACGATCGAAGCGGCCGAGTTCGTGAAGCGCCTCTACAACGTGGAGAACGTCGTCAAGGTCAAGACGGGCGACAAAACGAACTGGGAAGAGAGCAATACATTCAAGGACGGGGATGTCGCGCTGTTCACTGCGGCGGAATGGCAGCTTCCGGATCTCAAATTCGAGGTTGGCCTTGTGCCGATTCCGAACGGTCCACAGGGAAGCAAGGAGATCACGTATGCGAATACGGCCCAATCCGGCAAATTCATTCCGAAGGGCGTCAAGGATCCCAAGCTCGTCTACCAAATTTACGAAGAGACCTTCGACATTCCGCAGATCGAAGAGTATCCGGGCCAGGATTACCTCGAAAGCCTGTATACCGACGAAGCGGATATCAAGATGATGCGCGAGCATATCGCCGGAACCGGCAAAATCACGCTGGATGACGCGTATCCGGAATATCCGACCGGGGCGTTCGTGTCGGATATCATCAAGAACAACGCTTCCGTTGCGGCTACGGCAGAGAAGTACAAAGCCCAAGCCCAGGCTTCCATCGACAAGCTGAAGTAAAGGACCGGCAAGGGCAGCGAAGCGGTGACCCTCCTGGGAGCCGTCCGCTGCCCGCTCGTCGTCGGCTACCGAACTGCTAGGGGAGGATATGAGGCATGGCTGGATTGAGCCTACATAAGGGATGGGCCAGGGCGGGAGCCGCTCTGCTGAGCGTATCGCTGCTGCTGGCTCCGGCGGCAGGAGTCATAGGCGCTTCAGACAGCAAGGCCAAGGCTGCCGGGCCGGCGGCGAGCGGATGGGCCCGGCAGACGGCGATCAAGGCGAACAGCTACGCAGCCTACATAGAGCCGCATTCCAACGCTCCCATGCCGGAGCATGAGATCGTCATCGAAGCGTCGTCGTATTCCTCCGCCATCGGCGGCGATTTTGCCATCAAGGACAACCTGGAAGGGATGAGCGGCGCTTCCCTGCTTACGGGAGAAAGCGGCACGGTCCAATGGACGGTCGACATTCCCGAGGAAGGCTTGTACCAGCTGGCGCTCACCTATTTTCCGACGGAAGGAAAAAGCTCGGCGATCGAAAGAGAGCTGAGGATCGACGGCAGCCTTCCTTTCTCCGAAGCGCAATACCTGCAGTTCGACCGGGTATGGGCCAACGAGAAGGATGAGGTGGAGAGGGACAATCAGGATAACGATCTCCGTCCCCGGCAGAAGGAGCAGCCGCGCTGGATGGAGCAGCCTTTCGAGGATCCGAGCGGCTACGAGCAGGAGCCTTACCGGTTCTACTTTTCCAAAGGAGTCCATAAGCTCTCGCTCACATCCGGACGCGAGCCGATGGCGATCCGCTCCCTGAAGCTGTATCAGGCGCCGAAACCGCCCTCTTACGAGGAGGCGAAGGCGGCCTACAGAGAGGGAGAGGGAGCCGGCCAGCCGGCGGATGTGCTGCTGCGAGTGGAAGGAGAGTCCGCCGCAGGCAAGTCTTCCCCGACGCTCTACCCGATGACGGAAAGATCGAGTCCCGCGGTCAAGCCTTACAGCGCCTCCAAGATCCGGGTGAATACGATCGGCGGCTACAACTGGCGGCTGCCCGGCGAATGGATCGAATGGGAAGTTGAGGTGCCGGAAACGGGACTTTACCAGATCGCCTTCAAGAGCCAGCAGAATTTCGTCAAAGGAATCTATGCGACCCGCAAGCTCACGATCGACGGGAAAGTTCCTTTTGCCGAGATGGAAACCGTGCCGTTCCGCTACAAGAGCGGGTACCGCCTGGATGTGATGGGTGGAGAGGATCCCTATCTGTTCCGGCTTGAACAAGGAAAGCATGTCATCCGGCTGCAGGCGGTGCTGGGGGATTTTGCGCCGCTGATCCAGAGCGTCGAGGACAGCCTCTACAATTTGAATGCGATGTACCGTCAGATTCTGATGATTACAGGGACGAAGCCGGACGAGTTCCGGGACTACCGGATCGAACGCCAGATTCCGAACCTGCTGGACGTATTCGGCGCGGAGAGCAAGCGCCTGAAAGGCATCGCCTCGGAGCTGCGCAAGCTGTCCGGCCAGTCGAGCGACCAGGAAGCGCTGCTGAACACGATGTCCCGCCAGCTCGACGAGATGATCGCGAGCCCGGAGACGATTCCGCGCCGTTTGAACGCCTACAAGACGAACACGGGCGGTCTCGGCACCTGGGTGCAGCAGGCCAGGGAGCAGCCGCTGGAGATCGATGCGCTGTACGTCGCTTCCCCCGGCAGGAGGATTCCGGACACGGGAAGTGGCTTCTGGCCGCAGCTGAAGCATGAAGCGGGCACCTTCATGAGCTCCTTCTTCACGGACTACAACAATATCGGCAACGTTTCCGACGGCAAGCAGAACCGCACGGTCACGGTGTGGATCGGCAGCGGACGCGACCAGGCGAATACGATGAAGGCGATGATCGACGAGAGCTTCACTCCGGACAGCGGCATCAGCGTCAATCTGAAGCTCGTGAACATGGGGACGCTTCTGCCGGCGACGCTGTCCGGAGAAGGTCCCGATGTGGCGATGCAGATCGGCAACGATCTTCCCGTCAACTTCGCCATGCGGCGCTCCGCGGTCGACCTGACCGGCTTCCCGGACTTCGAGGCTGCGGCCAAGGAGTTTCGCGACAGCGCCATCGTGCCCTATCGCTATGAGTCCGGCGTATACGCCTTGCCGGAGACGCAGACGTTCAACATGCTTTTCTACCGCAAGGACGTCCTGCAGGAGCTTGGGCTGGAGGTGCCTCAGACGTGGGACGACGTCCAGGATCTGCTGTCCATCCTGAGCAAGAACCATATGGAATTCGGGCTGCCGGTCGTCGCCCAGGCGAACATGCAGGGCGTCAATATCCCTCCGAACTCCCAATATTCCACTTTGCTGCTGCAAAACGGCGGCTCCTTCTATCGGGACGGAGGGCGGCAGTCGGATCTGGATTCGCGCGTGGGCATCGAGACCTTCAAGCAATGGACGGAATTCTATACGGACTACAAGCTTGAGCGCGAATACGACTTCGCCAACCGGTTCCGGACGGGCCAGATGCCGATCGGGATCACCGATTATACGATGTACAACCAGCTCTCCGTCTTCGCTCCGGAGATCCGGGGGCAATGGGGCTTCGTTCCGGTTCCCGGAACGCTGCAGCAGGACGGCTCCATCCGCCGGGATACGCCGGCTTCCGGAAGCGGCGTCATGATGCTGCGGGAAGCGCGCGACAAGGATGCCGCCTGGCAGTTCATGAAGTGGTGGACCAGCGCCGGCATCCAGGCCGAATTCGGCCGCGAGATGGAAGGGCTGATGGGGGCGGCCGCACGCTATCCGACGGCCAACATCGCCGCGCTGGATTCCCTTCCTTGGCCGGCACAGGATTACGCCAGCCTGAAGGAGCAGTTCGCGGAGGTCAGAGGCGTTCCCGAGGTGCCGGGAGGCTACTTTACCGGCAGGCATTTGTTCAACGCCTTCTATCAGACCGTCGTCGGCGGCGTGGAGGCCAGAGAGTCCATGATGGATTACACGGAATACATTCAGGACGAAATTCGCACCAAGCGCAAGGAATTCGGGCTGCCGTAAAGCTTGGGGGGAGGACTAACCATGCCGCAATCATCGGTTCGCAACGAACAGGCTGCCGTCGCCCAAGCTCCGGCCCGCTCCCGGCTTGGGGCTCGGCTGAGCCTGCTGTGGCAGCAGATCAAGGCCGCACGGCACAGCTATTTTCTCATGGCGCCCTATATGGCGCTGTTCTTCCTGTTCACCGTCGTGCCTGTCGTCATCTCGATTCTGCTCAGCTTCACCTATTTCAACATGCTGGAATTTCCGAAATTCATCGGGTGGCAGAACTATGCTCGTCTGTTCCTGGAGGACGACGTCTTCCTGATCGCCATCAAGAATACGATCCTGTTCGCGATTATAACGGGACCGATCAGCTATATCGCCTGCTTCGTCTTCGCCTGGATCATCAACGAGCTTCCGCCCAAGCTGAGGGCATTCATGACCCTTGTCTTCTACGCTCCGTCCATATCGGGCAACGTGTATTTCATCTGGCTGATGATCTTCTCCGGAGACCGCTACGGCATTGCGAACGGGGTGCTGATCAAGCTCGGCGTCATTCTGGAGCCGATCCTCTGGCTCAAGACGGAAGCCTACGTCATGCCGATCATCATTCTCGTCCAGCTGTGGCTCAGCCTCGGCACCGGCTTCCTGGCCTTCATCGCGGGCCTGCAGACGGTAGACCGCACGCTGTACGAGGCCGGCGCCGTCGACGGCATCCGCAACCGCTGGCAGGAGCTCTGGTATATTACGCTGCCCTCGATGCGTCCGCAGCTGATGTTCGGCGCGGTCATCCAGCTGACAGCCTCGTTTGCGGTGGCGGACGTCTCGATCGCCCTGGCCGGCTTCCCAAGCGTCAACTATGCCGCAGAGACCGTCGTCACGCATCTGATCGACTTCGGCACGAACCGGTTCGAGATGGGATACGCTTCGGCGATCGCGACCGTGCTTTTCCTCCTGATGGTCGGCACCAATCTGCTCGTCCAAAAACTGCTGAGAAGGGTAGGGGAATGACATGGCTGCCATCCTTGCGCCGCGCAAGCGTGTCAATCGATCGCTCTCCGGCAGCGTTTCTCTCTTCCTCCTGCTGCTGCTGTTCGGAGCGTTCATGGTGCTGCCTCTCATCTATGCCGTCAACAACGCGTTCAAGCCGCTGGATGAAATCTTTACGTTTCCGCCTACGCTGTTCGTCAAAAATCCGACGTTCAGCAACTTCACCGATCTGATGAATCTGCTCGGCAACACCTGGGTGCCGTTCACCCGGTATGCGTTCAATACGATCTTCATTACCGGCCTCGGCATCGTCGGCCATGTGCTGCTCGCTTCGGCGGCAGCCTATCCGCTGGCGAAGCATGTCTTTCCGGGCAAGGGCTTCCTGTTCCAGATCGTCGTCCTGTCGCTCATGTTCACGCCAGCCGTGACGGCGATTCCGAACTATATGATCCTGTCCTGGCTCGGATGGATCGACACCTACTGGGCCGTAATCATTCCTGCTTTCGCCTATTCGCTGGGGCTCTATCTCATGAAGCAGTTCATGGAGCAGATTCCCGACGCGCTGCTGGAGGCGGCCAAGATCGACGGCGCCAGCGAGTACCGCATCTGGTGGACGATCGTCATGCCCAACGTCAAGCCGGCCTGGCTGACGCTGATCATCCTGCTCTTCCAGATGCTGTGGGGCAGCGACGGCAACGGCTATATCTACAGCGAGCAGCTCAAGACGCTGCACTACGCCGCCGGGCAGATCGTCCAGGGCGGCATTGCCCGCGCCGGAGCCGGAGCCGCCGTCGCTCTCATTCTGATGAGCGTGCCGATCACGCTGTTCGTATTCTCGCAGAGCCGCATCATCGAAACGATGGCGAGCTCGGGCATGAAGGATTAGGGGGAGAGAAGACATGGCCGTCAAAAAAAGCTTGCTTCTGCTCCTTGGCGCCGCGCTGCTGCTGGGCGGAGCGCTGCCCGCCGCCGCAGGCGCCCCGTATGAGAGCTATCTGTACAACTATTGGGGCGATGCGGTGCCAGCGCCGGATGCGTACTTGCCGGACAAGGCCGTCACGGGCTGCGATCTGGGCATCGGCAGCTTCGCCGAGCCGTCCGATGTCGCCGTCTCTCCGGCCGGAGAGGTATACATCCTTGACAGCGGCAACAAGCGCATCGTCGTGCTGGATAGGGAGTACCGGCTCAGGCGTGTGCTGGAGAGCTTCGACAACAACGGGACAAAGGACGGCTTTCAGGGGCCGTCCGGAATATACGTCGACGGGGAAGGACTCGTCTATGTCGCGGATACGGCAGGCAAGCGGATCGTCGTCCTGAACGCAGAGGGGCAATTGCAGCGGATCGTCGACAACCCGCAGTCGGATATTCTGGCCTCGGGCTTCCAGTTTCTCCCGCTCAAGGTGACGGCCGACCGCGCGGGCCGCATCTATACGGTCGCCCAAGGCGTATTCGAGGGCTTGATGCAGTTCGACGAGCAGGGCCGCTTCATCGGCTATATCGGTACGAACAAGGTCAGGCGGGATTACCGCGAGTACATCTGGCGGCTGTTCTCCACGGATGCCCAGCGGGCTCAGGGCGTGCTGTTCGTGCCGACCGAGTTCTCGAATGCGGATGCCGATTACAAGGGCTTCCTGTATGCCACCAATATCGATCCGAACTCTACGGTTCCGATCAAGCGGCTGAATCCGTCCGGCGAGGATGTGCTGAAGCGCTTCGGCTACAACGACGTAAGAGGCGACCTGATCTATCGGACCTCCGTCGGACCTTCCAAAATGATCGACATCAAATTCATCGGCGACGGCATGTACAGCGCGCTGGATGCGACCCAGAACCGGGTGTTCACCTATGACGACGAAGGCCATCTGCTGTACGTGTTCGGCGGCAAGGGGAATCAGCTCGGCACGCTGAAGACGCCGGTGGCGGTCGAGAAGCTGGGAGGCGACCGCCTCGTGCTCGACCGGGGCAGAGCGAGTCTGGTCGTCTACAAGCCGACTTTCTACGGGGCGGCGATCAACGAAGCCGCGGCGCTCCATTACCGGGGGGAGGATGCCGAGGCGCTGGGCTTGTGGCGCAAGGTGCTGCAGCTCAACTCGAACTTCGACCTCGCCTACATCGGGATCGGCAAGGCTTATCTGATGGAAAAGAACAACAAGGCGGCTCTGGACTATTTCAAGCTGGGCTCGGACAAAAAGAGCTATTCGGTGGCGTACAAGCGCTACCGAAGGGAAATGATGAAGGAGCATTTCGGCACCGTGCTTACGGCAGCCGCATCCGCCGCGGCGCTGCTGGCAGCGCTGAAGCTCGCGGCAACCTGGAGAGGAAGGAGAGGACGGGATCGTGAAGCAAACCTACATTAAATTCCCGCTGCATCTGATCTTCCATCCGTTCGACGCCTTCTGGGATCTCAAAGCCGACAACAGGGGACGGCTTGGCGTCGCTTTCTCGGCGCTGGCGCTGACGGCGCTGGCGATGGTGCTGCAGAAGCAGTACGCTGGTTTTCTGGTCAACAATTTCGATCCGAGGTATATGAACAGCCTGATGGACATCCTTGCCGTCGTCGCTCCTTTCTTCCTCTGGTGCGTCGCCAACTGGGCCGTCACGACGCTGATGGAAGGGGAGGGCAAGTTCAAGGAGATCATCCTGGCGAGCGGCTACTCGCTCGTTCCGATCTTCCTCATCTACCTGCCCATGATTGCCGCAAGCCGGTTCATGGTTCAGGAAGAGACGTCCTTTTATTACCTCTTCAACTCCATTGCCGTCGCCTGGTTCCTGCTGCTGCTGTTCATCGGAAATATGACGGTCCATCAGTACTCGGTCGTCAAAACCGTCGCGACCATGGCCCTGTCGGTCGTCGTCATGGGAATCATCGTCTTTCTCGGCGCGCTCGTACTCAGCATGCTGCAGCAACTGGCCGACTTTTTCGTCAATATGTACCGTGAGCTTATCTATCGCACGTAAAGGAGGCGGCAGCCGTGAACAAACGGCAAAAAACCTGCACGGCGCTTGCCTGCACAGGCGTTGCAGCCATCGCCCTGGCGGCGCTGCTGCTCGGCAGCCGGGGAGTCCCGGCTGCGGACTTGTCCGCTTATGCGGAGCCGTCCCGTGCAGCCGCCTCTGCGACGGCCGAGGCGGGCACGCTGGCGTATCTGGACGGGGATGCGGATACTGTGGAAGGAATGGGTCTGGTCGCCAAGGACGGCGGCATGTCCTTGTACTACAACGAGAAGACGACAGAAATCGCCGTCCGGGACGGCAGCGGCCGGCTCTGGTACAGCAACCCGCCGCAGCGCGAGCAGGACGGCCTGGCCTCCGGCTACGAGAAGGAATCGCTCGCCTCGCAGCTGAGCGTCCAGTTCCGCGATTCGGTCGGCACGAACCAGATCTATACCAACTTTGCCCGCAGCATCAGCGGCGGCCAGTTCAAGGCGGCTTCAATCGAAGGCGGCATCCGCATCGAGTATACGATCGGAGACACTTCTCTCGGCATCAACGCTCTCCCCAGGCTCATCTCCAAGAAGCGGCTGGAGGAGAAGGTCGTCTCCAGGCTGGAGCCTGCGCTCGCCAAGTACGTATCGGCGCGCTATTATGCTTCCAAGTCGAACCCGGACGTGCTGGAGCGGCTTGACGGCCAGATTTCCAAGAAGCTCGTCCTCGACAAAATGGTCGATGCCTTCGAGAAGGCGGGGTATACCGCCGACGATCTCGCGGCGGATAATGCCGAGAACGGAATCGGGGAGGCGGGGGGCAGCGACAAGCCGAGCTTCACGATTCCGGTGGAATACCGGCTCGACCGCGGCAGCCTGCTCGTCACCGTGCCGCTCGGCCAGCTGCAGGAAAGCGGACCTTTCCGGCTCCGCAGCCTCGATCTGCTGTCCTACTTCGGGGCGGCGGACGGCAAGGCGGAAGGATACATGCTCGTTCCCGACGGCTCGGGCAGCCTGATCAACCTGAACAATGGAAAAATAACCCAGGAGCAGTATGTCCAGCGGGTATACGGCTCCGACCGCAACGACAACAGCCGGACCCGCGGGCAGGTGAGCGAGGATGCCAAGCTGCCTGTTTTCGGCATGAAGAGCGGAGACGGGGGCTGGTTCGCCGTCATCGAGAAGGGCGATGCGATTGCAAGCATCGCCGCCGACATCGGCGGCAAGCAGAGCAGCTACAACCATGTGTACGGCAGCTTCGCGATTCGCGGCGAGGATGAGCTGGAGATGTACACCGGCCAGAAGATGCAGGAGATACAGCTGCTCACCGAGGAGCGGTACCGGGGAGACGTCGAGATCCGCTACAGCTTCCTCGGCGGAGCGGAAGCCAGCTATTCCGGCATGGCCCGTCTATACCGGCGGCAGCTGGAGGAGCGGGGCGCGCTGAGGCGGCTGGATGCCGACGGGCCTCTTCCATTTTTCCTGGACGTGATCGGAACGGTAGACAAGCGGGCGTCGCTGGCCGGCGTCCCTTACCGCGAGACGGTGGCGCTCACGACCTTCAAGCAAGCCGGCAAGATCGGCAGCTTGCTGCGGGACAACGGCGTCCAGGCCGTGCAGATGCGCTACCTCGGCTGGTTCGGCGGCGGCATCAGCCATCATTCGCCTTCTTCGGTCAAGATCGACTCCGAGGCGGGCAGCGCTGCCGGGTTGAAGTCGCTGGCGGCACAGCTCGATGACGGCGGAGGCATGCTGTTCCCTGATGTCGCTTTCCAGACGATTTACAACAATGACCGGGGCTTCACCCCGACCTCCGATGCGGCCAGATTCGTCACCAAGGAGCAGGCGAAGCTGAATCCGTACAATCCGGCGCTGAGCCGCATGGACAGCATGAAGCCGGCCTATTACCTGCTGTCCCCGGCCAAGCTTCCTTATTATGTCGGCGAGTTCAGCTCCGATTACGGCAAGCTAGGGCTCGGATCGCTGTCGCTGCGCGATCTTGGCGGCGAGCTGGCAGCAGACTACAGGGACAGCCGGCCCGTGTTCCGCGAGACGGCCAAAGCCATCGCCAAGGAGCAGCTCGGCAAGCTGAAAATGGCCTATCCGCAGCTGCTGATCCAGTCTCCGAATGCATACGCGCTTCCATTCAGCAGCCGGCTGATCGGCATTCCGTCCGGCTCCAGCGGCTTTACGCTGACGGATGAAGCCATCCCCTTCTATCAAATGGTGCTTCACGGCTACGCCGATTACGCGGGCGAGCCGATGAACCGCTCCGGCGACTCCGATCTGCGGCTGCAGCTCCTGAAAAGCCTCGAGCTCGGAGCGGCTCCGCGCTTCGAATGGAGCTGGCTGCCCTCCTCGGAGCTCAAGTCGACCGACTTCGAGCAGCTTTACTCTACCGGATACGAGGCTTGGCTGGCTGATGCGGCGGAACTGTACAGGGAGGCGGACAAAGTTCTAGGTCCTCTCCGAGGAGTGAGAATGAGCAGTCATGAAATCATCCAGGAAGGGCTCGTTCTGGTCAGCTATGAGAACGGGGCTTGGGTTGCCGTCAATTACACGAAGCAATCCGCCGAGGTGAACGGCGTGTCGATAGAGCCGGAAAGCTACGCGACGGGAGGGACGGCGACATGAAGACGGTCGGAATGTCTTTCCGCACGCGCCGGACGCTGCTTGGTCTTGCCTTCATCTCGCCTTGGCTGATCGGCTTCCTGCTTCTGTTCGCGGCGCCGTTGATCCAGTCCTTGCGCTTCAGCTTCAGCAAGCTGAGCATCGCGCCGGGCGGCTATGGACTTGAACCGGTCGGCTGGGCGAACTTCAAGGAGTCGCTGTTCGTCCACGCGAGCTTCAACCGGGTGCTGGTGGATTCCATCGCCCAGATGGCTCTCAACGTGCCGATGATCCTGTTCTTCAGCCTGTTCACGGCGACGCTGCTGAACCAGAAGTTCCGCGGACGGGCTCTTGCCCGGTCGGTCTTCTTCTTGCCTGTCATCCTGGCATCAAGCGCGGTAGCCGCGGCGGAGTCCGCCGGACTCATCAACCTGATGGGAGACGCGAACGCCATCGAGGCCTCGAGCGGAGCGGGGGTATCCTACAATATTTTGTCCATGGTGCGCATGCTTTCGGATGTCGGCATTCCGGCCGCATTCACGGATTATATCGTGGAAGCGATTTTGCGGATCTATGATATCATCAGCAGCTCCGGCGTGCAGATTCTGATCTTCCTCGCCGCGCTGCAGTCGGTGCCGGGCTCCATGTATGAGGTAGCCAGGATCGAAGGAGCCACCGCCTACGAGTCCTTCTGGAAGATTACGTTCCCGATGGTCAACCCGCTGATTCTGACGAACGTGATCTATACGATCATTGATTCCTTTGCCGGCAGCCCCGTGACCAAAATCATCTACGAGACTGCATTCAAGACGCAGAACTTCGGCCTCAGCTCGGCGATGGCCTGGCTGTACACGCTCGTCGTGGGCATCCTGCTGATCGTCATCGGCTGGGTGCTGTCGCGCCGCATTCACTACAATTAATGAACTCATAGGGGGTGCAGGGGCATGGCAGTCGATCCGTCCCGTTCGATTCCTTCCGGCATCGGCAAGCTGCGGTCAGGCGAGGAGCGCTCTATCCGGCTCAAGAAAGCAGGCGGCAAGGCAGCCGACATCTTATACGCGGTTTTCAGGTACGCGCTTGTCGTCGGCATTTCGTTCATCATTCTTTATCCGATCCTGCTCAAGATTTCCGTCGCCTTCAAGGACAAAATCGATCTGTACGATCCGACGATCTTTATGGGGAAAAGGCGGTCCTGATCGGGGACAACGGCAGCGGCAAAACGACGCTGCTGGAGATGCTCCTAGGCCGGGAATCCGCGGATGAAGGCGAGCTGAAGCTCGGAACCCGGCTGGAGATCGGCTATCTGGCCCAGCAGGAGCCTGCCGCCGAGCCGGAAAAGTCCGTGCTGGACTACTTCCGGACGGAAGCGGGCATGGAAGAAGGCGAGGCGCGCCATCTGCTGGCGCGGTACCAGTTTTACGGATCCGCCGTGTTTCGTCCGCTCAAGGCTCTGTCCGGCGGAGAATGGTCCCGGCTGCGGCTCGCCCTGCTGGTGAGGAAGCGGCCCAATCTGCTGCTGCTCGACGAGCCGACGAACCATCTCGACACCGCCTCGAGAGAAGCTTTGGAGGAGGCGCTCGAGGAATTCCCGGGCACGATTCTGGCCGTGTCCCATGACCGGTATTTCATCAACCGCATTGCCGGGCGCGTCTGGGAGCTCACCGGAGGCCGCATTGCTTCCTGGAACGGAAACTATGACGCCTATAAGGCGGAGCAGGCCAAGCGGCCGGCAGCGGAAAGCCGGTTCACAGGAGAGCGCAATTCGGAGCGTGTCTGGAGCCAAAACGCTGCGGCTCCTCCGCTTGAGGCCGCCTTCTCCAGCGAGAGGAAGGAAGCCGAGAGCGGCAGCAAGGCGAACCGGAAGCAGCCGGCGCATCATGAAAAGCAAAAGGAGTACCAGGAAAAGCAAAAGGCGAAGCTCGAAAAGCAAAAGGAGCGGCTCGAAAAGGAGATTGCTCTTCTGGAAGCGAGGGTCGCGGCAGCCGGCTCCGAGCTTGAGCAGCTTGCCGTGAGCGGCAGCCCGGAGGCGCTGGAGCAGCGATGGAAGGAGCGGGAGATGGACGAGCGGCAGCTGGCCGGTATGATGGACCGTTGGCTGGAGCTGGCCGGAGAGTAAGCCATTCCTATAATGAAGGCGCAGCCGTCCGGCTGCGTCTTTTCCTCCTCTCCGGGGCGGCAATGCCTGCGCGGGCGTTCATGATATCGACACGGATTGCCTGCCATCGAAAAGAAACGCATGCCGTCTTGCATTGACTTCATCACTTTAGTTAGATTACTCTAAATAGAGTACTCAATATAAAGTAAAGAGATGGAGTGGAAGCATGAAAGCATTTCTGAAAAACAAGATGATTATGAGCGGCGTATTCATGATCGTTTTTTACCAGATCATCATGATCGGCATCTTCATGTCGGGATACAGCGCGGTTCCTAAAAATCTTCCGGATTTGACGGTGGCCATCGTCAACGAGGATCCGCAGTCCGGAGCCAAGTTCGTCGAGCAGCTGAAGGAGCAGCTTCCCTTCCATGTCGTGACGGATGCCAGCCTCGATCAGGCCAAGCAGCAGCTTGAGGACAGGGAGATTCCGTTCATCATGCATATTCCGGCTGATTTTACAGGCAAGCTGTCTGCGCAAGGGGAGCAGGCCAAGCTGGACTTTTTCATCAATGAATCCAATCCCGCTACGGTCACGAGCAGCATGCACAGTGTGGCGAACCAGGTTTCGTCCAGCATCATCGCTCAGATTCAGTCCCAGAGCTTCGAAGGGCTGCTGCAGGGCATGAAGATGCCTGCCGACCAGTCGAAGCAGACCGTGGAAAGCATCATGGGCAAGGTCGAGACGAATATCGTGTCCACCAACCCGCAGCCTGCGGGCACGCATAATCAGATGGCGCCGATGTTCCTGACGATGGCATCGTACGTCGGAGCGATGATCTACTCCATGATGAGCATCGGAACGCTCAATCAGCTCAAGGGACGCATGGGCAAATGGCGCGCGTTCGGAGCTTTGCAGGGAGTGAACGCGCTGCTCTCGCTGATCGCTCCGCTGGTCGGGCTTGCGGTCTACTTCTCCGTCCATGGCTACGGGGCCGAAGCCTTCCTGCAGATGTGGATGGTCCACGCGCTGGAAATGTTCGTCGCCATTACGTTCACGAGCCTGTTCTGCCTCCTGCTCGGCCAGGCCGGCATGATCGTGAACCTGCCGATACTGCTGACGCAGACGATCGCGAACGGAGCCGTCGTGCCGCGCGAGATGATGCCGGCTTACTTCGAGTGGTTCAGCTACATTTCACCGATGTACTATACGGTCCATCTGGACTACAACGTCCTGTTCGGCGGCGGCCGGACGGCCGAATATCTGCTTGGCCTCGGCCTTGTCGGGCTTGGCGCTCTGATCGTCAACAGCGTCATCCATCAGTTCAAGGCGGTCAGGAAACCTCTGGACAATGCCGAGACTGCAGGACAGCCGGTTTTCATGTAAACTGAATATCAAAGGGGCTGACGGGCCATCCGCCCGGTCGGCCTCTATTCGGTTCATGATCGACGTTAAGGAGGCTTGCCGATGTCGCTTCAAATCTTCATCCTCGGAACGCTCAGCGAAGGGGATCGACATCCGTACGATATCAAGAAGCAGGTTATGAAGCCGCTGGACGGCAATGTGACGATCAACGACGGAACGCTCTATTATCAATTCGAGGTGCTGGCCAAAAAAGGGCTGATCCGTAAAATAGAGGTCGTCCAAACCGACAACCGCCCGGAAAAAACGACCTACGGCATTACTGAAAAAGGCCGGAGGGCGCTGGAGGAGGAAATCTATGCCGCCTTCCAGAAATTCACCTCGGCAGCCTCGCTGTATTCCTCCCTCATGTTCCTGGACAAAGTGGACAAGCAGAAGCTGTCCTATCTGATCCGGGAGGCGGTCGCCAGGCTCGAGAGCCGCATCCGCCAGATCGAGGAGTCCGATCCCGAGCTCGGGAGCATACCCGATGCGAAGCGGACCGCCGTTCGGCTGATCATCGACCATGCCGATGAGTCCATCCGCAACGACATCCGCTGGCTGCGCAAGGTGCTGGAGCAGCTGAATGAGTCTTGACCGCGACAGGGCAGACCGCTGATCCAACGGCATAGATAGGGGATAGACCCAGACCGGTCCTTCGGAGCCCGCCTGGGTTTTGTTCGGTTCGAATCAAACCATTCCTCCCTTCCAGCATCCCGGCCGACGCCATTTCAACTTGGCGCCGTCTTGCATTCCATTTCCTGAGAATTGACGTATAATAGAGTTCATTCCAACATGGCCAGCCGCAGAGGGGAATGGATTCAGTGCTTCAATGGGCAAAAGGGAAGATAGGACGGGGGACGGCCGTTCCGCCGGAAAGGAAGCTGAGCCGGGATGCGGTCACCTCGCTGATCATCCATAGCTGCTTCCAGTTCGGGGCATCGATGTCGGGCTTGTTTCTTAACCTGTACTTGTGGAGGCTGACCGAGGACCTCGCGATCAACGGGCTGTACAACATCATCTGCTTTGCCATGACTCCGGCGGCGTTCGCCGCGGGCGGCTGGCTCGCCAAGCGCAAGGACCGGATGGCGGCCTACAGGCTTGGCATCGTCATGATCGCCGTCTTCTACCTGCTCGTCGTCATCGCTCAGGAGCGGGTGGCGGAATATTATGTCCTGTTCGCGCTGTTGAACGGAATATCGTCCGGCTTCTATTGGGTCGGCTACCTCGTGCTTCAATACGACGTGTCCACGGAGACGAACCGGATCCGCTATCTGGCGATCAACATGATCGCCTTCAATTCCGCCGGCCTTGCCGGTCCGGCGCTGGCCGGGCTGATTATCCGCAGCAGCGAAGGGCTGCAAGGGTATATCTTTATTTTCTCCTTGGCCTTTGTCATGTTCGCAGCCGCGGCCGCGATCAGCTTTCGGATCCCGATGCAGACCGTGCGCCACCGAACCTATTATCTGAACCTGATGGGCTTGCTGATGTCCAAGCACAGACGGTGGCGCAGGGCGTTGTACAGCTTCTTCGTCTTCGGCCTGTTCCAGGGCATCATGCTGTTCCTTCCCAATATTCTGCTGTTCCGCACCGTCGGCCGCGAGGACTGGGTCGGCTATCTCGGCGTGCTGTTCTCCGCCTTGACGGTCGCTACCGGGTATGTCATTTCCCGCTCCGCCCAGCAGGAGCATGTGCGCATCTACCTGCTGATCTCCTCGATCGGAGTTACGCTCGGGTCGGCGCTCCTGCTGCTGGACGTGAAGCTGTGGTCCGTCGCCGCCTTCATGATTCTGTTCTCGGTGTTCAACCCGCTCGCGGTCAACACGCTGACCTCGTATTATTACCGGCTGATCGGCCAGCTGCCGCTCAAGGGGCAGCTGCGCGTGGAGTCCGTCATCATGAGGGAGCTGTTCCTCAACGCCGGCCGTGTCGCATCGATCGCGCTGCTGCTCCTGTGGGCGGCCGACATGCAGCCGTCGTTCATGGCGGCGGTGCTGTTCGGCATGGCGGCGCTGCAGTTCACGCTGCTGGGACTGGTGAAGGAGCGTCAGTGAATCGAAAAGGAAGAGGATACCGTTGGAGGGACCCCCGGAAAGTCCGTTGAGAAGCTGATAACCTCTCGCTCAACGGGCTTTCAGCAAAATCTGGAGAGTTGATAAACAGCTTTCAACCGTTTTGGGTACTGCGAATAATCCGACAAAAAATGTTTTATAGCTTTCATCCACAAGTGTCTGCTTGCCAATCATCGACAGATGTACTCATCAAGGGCTCCTCCATCCGGAGGAGCCCTTTTTGGTTTCCGCTTCTTTCCCCAGCTTTGCGATACGCAGCCGCGGAGGTCTGACATGCCATGATGATGAAGATGCAGGAAAGCCGTTCGGTGAATGCCGCTTTATCCGAAGGCTACTTCCTTTCATCCGGAGCCGTCAGCCGGATCGCTCCATCCGCCAGCTCCAGCTTGACCTTGTTGCGGTCCTTGGCGCCGATGGACTCCAGGTAGGACGCCGGAACCTGCAGCCGTCCGGCTTTGTCGAGGACGGCGTATTCGACATGCGAATCCGCTTCGTCCTGCGCGCCGGAAGCGATGCCTTGCTCAAGCTCCAGCAGCTCCTGGGCATAGGACTTGCGGCGGATCATTTCGGAGGAGGTCTTGCCGTCGCGGATGGCGACGACCCGCTCCACCTTCCGGGCGAGCAGCGGATCGTGGGTGACGATGACGATCGTGATTCCCGTCGTCCGGTTCAGGTCGCGGAACAGATCGAGAATCTGGTCCGACATCCGGGAGTCGAGCGACCCCGTCGGCTCATCCGCGAGCAGCAGCCTCGGTCCGCCTGCCAGCGCGATCGCGATGGCGACCCGCTGCTGCTCGCCGCCGGACAGCTGGTGCAGTCTGCTGCCGCGGCGATGGCCGAGGCCGACCGCCTCCAGCAGCTCCTGCGCTCGATCACGGCGCGGCTTCCCGCCGAGCAGGAGAGGCAGCTCGACATTTTCCTGAGCGGTCAGGTAAGGAATGAGGTTGCGCGCGTTGTTCTGCCAGACGAAGCCGACACTGCTGCGCTTGTACTCGACGAGATCCCGCTCGCTCATCTTGAGCATGTCGCGCCCGTTCACGACCAGCTTGCCGGCTGAGGGACGGTCAAGTCCTCCCAGCATATTGAGAAGCGTCGACTTTCCGCTGCCGCTGTTGCCGATGATGGCCATCAGCTCGCCGGACTCGACCTCGAGATCGAGTCCCTGCAGGGCGAATACCTTCAGCTCGGCAGCCTTATAGATTTTGACGAGCCCTTCGCATTGAATCATTCCATCAATCCTCCCCGAGCTTGAGCGCTTGATGGATCCGGCTTCTGGACAGCATGATCCCGAGCACGGTCAAGCCGATCAGCAGCGTCATGCCGACCATCCCGTACAGCTTGGCGAAATCGCCGGCGGCAAGGACGACCCGGAATGGTGGGACGAGAGCTGCCGGATCGAATGCAAGCTGAAAATTGGGGACGAACAGGCGGCTCGCCGAATAGCCTGCGGCCATGCCGATCAGGACGGCCGTCCCCGATGTGAGAAGCTGCTCCAGGGCGAGCATGCCGATCAGCTGCCGCAGCGACAGGCCGACGGCCCGCAAAATGCCGTTTTGAAGCGTACGCCCTTTCAAGGTCAGTATCCAGTACAGCATGAACCCGGAGAAGGCGACGAGAATCGAGATCAGGAAGCCCAGCGTCAGGATGCCGTTGAGCGCCATGAAAAACGGATCGTTTTTGGCTCGCGCGAGCTCATCTCTCGTATTCGCGATGCTGGTCAAGTTCAGGCCGGCATGGGAAATGCCCTCGTAGAGCCGCGCCGTGGAGGCGCCGGGCTTCATCTTCAGCCAAACCTGATAGGGCTCTAGCGCGAGCTGGAACTGAATGCGCGACAGATGGCCGACGATGAGCATCGGCGCGCTGCCGGAGGCGGAGCCTTGAGAAGCCTGCAGGCCGTCCGCCGCTCCCGGATTCGGATTGAAGGATGGAAAGAAAGGCAGGATGCCGTATACGACGAACGGCTGCGGATCGATCTTGTCCCAGCCGGCCCAGATCGTGTCGCCGGGCTTCACCTTCTTGTCTTCGGCCAGCGTCTGGGAGATCAGAACCGCGCGCGGATCCGGGGCGATCAGATTGAGATAATCGGCCAGCGGATAACGGAGGATGTAGTCGCCGAACCAGGCCGTCTCTCCGAAATCGTCCGTATCGATGCCCATGAGCTCGGCGGTGCCGCCGCTTCCGCCTGCGGTGAAGGCGGCCTCCTTCTTGATGAACACTTTCGCCGCGTGTTCGACTCCGGGCAGAGCCGGGTAGGCGTCGAAGGGAGGCTCCGTATAATGAACGACAGGGGCGTCGGTCCCGGCCGCCTTGGCTTCTCCGCCGCCAGGCGAATAAGCCGAAGCGTCCGCCGGCACATCGGTCTGCCACGGGCCGGAGAGGACGAAATCCGCTCCGTTGCGGTACCGGATCTGTTCCTCGCGGTTGTTGTTGATCGTCCTGGCTGCCCCCGCGCTGAACACGCCGGAGGCGATCGTCAGGATGAGGAAGAGCATAAGGAATTGATACTGGACGAGAGAGCGGCTCACCTGGATCAGGGAAGCGTACCAGGCCGGCGGCCACCAGCGGCGTCCAAGCCTGTAGACGGCGGCGAGCAGCAGCGGGTAGAGGCGCAGCAGCAGCAGGCCGGCTCCGATCATGAACAGCGCGGGCATGACGAACTGAAGCGGATCGATCCGCAGGTCATCCGAGCCGAGGCCGAGCGTCTTCAGGCTGTTCAGCCGTTCCCGGAACGTATAGAGACCGTAGAAGGAGATGCCGAGCAGGATGATGTCCACGAAAGCTTTGCGCCATAAAGGCGTCTGGCCGGCTCTTGCCAGTGACTGCTTGTGGCCGACGATCGTGACGCGTGTGGCGGTGATGACGGGCAGCAGCGTCATGGCGAAGGCGATGGCGGCCGCCGCTCCCGAGTAAGCGAACGCCTCGGCGCCGACATGGACGGGAAGGCTGGAGCGCTGGACGAATTGCAGGAAGCCGCTCGATGCGCCGAGCAGCTCCGTCAATCCGGATGCGAGGTACGGTCCAGCCGCGAAGGCCGCTCCGGATATCAGGAGCCCTTCGGCGGCGAACGCAGAGATGATCTGCAGCCTCGATGCGCCGCGGCTGCGAAGGACGGCGATCTCGTTCTTCTGTCTGCCGGCGATGAGATCGGAAACCATGTACATATAGAAAGCGAGCATGATCAGCACCGGGATATTGAGGGACCACATCAGCGTGGCGAGGCGCTGCGACCGTTCCTCGTAGCCGCCGATCGCCGCGGCGGCCGGGACGTCGAACTTGGTTTGGCTGACCGGAACGAGCTTCGCTGCCGCGCTTCGGATAGCGTGATCGGTGTTCTGGAAAGGCTGTATATCGCGCAGCGTCATCTTCGTATAGTCCAGCACGAAATACCAGCTGGCGGAAAATAGGGGGGCCTTGCGGGCTGTCAGCATCTCCTGGGCGAACAAGCCTTCATCCATGACGAAGACGCGGTTGTAATCATCCAGCGACGGGTCGCGGAAGAAGAGATCGCCTTCCTGCTTGGCGCCGAAAATGCCGACGGGCTTCAAGCGCAGATGCAGGTCGAGGCTGTCGTCGTCGAGCTTGACGATCCGTCCCAGCACGAAGTCGAGCTCCCGCAGCGTCCGCTGGTTGACCATGACTTCATAAGCGCCGTCGGCATCCGGCCGCGGCGACGGCAGCCGGCCGTCGATCAGACGGATATGATTCTGGATGCCGCTGACGGAGCGGACGGCTCCGGTAGGCTTGAGCTGCTTGGGATCGGCGGCGGAGCCTTCCACCTCCAGCACCAGCTGCTCGGTCTGCAGCTCGGCCGCAGCCTGCTTGAGCGGCAGTCCGAAGCCGGGGATAGCCTCGTCCTTCATGAACCGGTCGAGACTGGAGACGGCCTGAAGCTTCTTATCCGGCTTCATGTCCATCAAGGTGATTTTGGAGAAATAAGTGCCGGAGTGCACCCCCGAATCCAGCTGCTGCCTTTCAAGATCCTTCACGAGCATACGGGAGAGGATGGCGTCGGAGTAGACGGGCATGGTGCTGACGAGGCCGGTCGTCAGCGCCATGCCGAGAAGCAGGCTGGCGGCCAGCCATTTGTTGTTCGCCATCTTGCGGAGAATCATCGTCAGCAGGGCCATGGCCGGGCCTCCTCTAAGAACGGGATAAGAGAGCGGCTATTGGAGGACAATGACCTGTCCCTCCTTCAAGCCTTTCAAAATCTCCACCTCGGTGGAGCTGGAGATGCCGGCCTCGACATCGGCTTCCCGCAGCCGCTTGCCGTCCTCCAGCAGCCGGACGAACGTCCGTCCCTGGTACGTCCGCAGGCCGCTCTTCGGAATGACGAGCGTATGGCTGCGCTGCTCGGTGATGATGAGGACGCTTGCCTGCGTGCCGATCCCTGCACTCTCCGGCAGTCCCTGGACGCTCAGGTACAGGGTGGAGGCGTATTTGTCCGCCAGCGCCTTGTTCGGCGTCTGCGGAGCCGAATCCGGCGTCTGCACCACTTTGGCCGCATAGGTCTTGTCCTCGATCTTCACTTCGGCCGGCGAGCCGAGCTTGACGCCGCCGAGATCCGCTCCGGAATCGATTCCCATCGCCAGCCGCAGCTTGGATGGATCCGAGACGACGGCGAGCGTCTGGTAGGGCGCGACGAGATCTCCTTCCTGAAGCGAGTCCGCGAACGTGACGACGCCGCTGAGCTTGGCGCGGATGACGGTATGGTCCAGCTGCTCCTTCAGCCTCTCGTATTTGAGCTGCTCGATATCCAGCTGCAGGCCCGCCAGCCGGCGCCCTTCCTTGTCGGATGAGGGCAACTGCTTCAAGGCATAAGCAGCGCGCTCCGCAGCCAGCTCCTGTTCCTTCACCTGCAGGTCCAGCCCGTCCACAAGCAGCCGGGCCAGCACGTCTCCGGCCTGGACGCTGTCGCCGGCCTGGACTTCGATCTTCTCCAGCCTGCCTGCCTGACCCGATAATTGGGCGCGGTCGGTGCGCAGGGATTCAAAAGCTCCGGTGCCGCCGACTTCTTTCCGGACCGTTCCTTCGGCAACTTCGGCCGTCCGGTAGTTTTCCGTCGCGGGCTTGACGAGGGGCGGCTTCAGCTCCGCTTCCTCGCGCGGAAGAAGGGAACAGCCGGATACGGCCAGGGACAGGACGAGAAGCGCGGCTGCAGCGGATCTATTAACGGACTTCGGCAATGTGGCCATCCTCCAATTCGAATACGAGATCGACAATCTCCATGACGGCGGGGTCGTGGGTGGCGAGTACGACGGTCAGGCCTTGCTGGACAAGCTCGCGAAAGGCTTTCATGATCGTCAGGCCGGTCCGGCTGTCGAGCTCGGCCGTCGGTTCGTCGGCAAGGACGAGCCTCGGCTTGCGGGCGATCGCCCTGGCGATGGCGGTGCGCTGCTGCTCGCCTCCGGACAGCTCGAACGGCCGGTGATGCATGCGTTCCGCGAGTCCGACCTGCTGTAGGGCTGCGATTGCGGCAGCCTGGCGTTCCTTGGCGGGCACTCCCGCCACCCGAAGCATGAATTCGACGTTCTCGTAGGCGGTCATGAGCGGCACGAGAGCGAACGACTGGAAGATGAGGCCGATTTCGGTGCGCCGGAGCTCATCCCGCTGGCGCCCGGTCAGCTTCGTGAGATCGCGGCCGCCTAGCTCGATGCTGCCTTCGGTCGGCGTATCGAGAGCGCCGAGCAGGTTGATCAGAGTTGTTTTGCCGGATCCCGATCTTCCCTTGAGGGCAATCAGCCTGCCTGCCGGAAGGGAGAGATCGATTCCCTTCAGCACGGTGACGGAGCTCTTGCCCCGGCCGAAGGTGCGCGTGATGCCGGAAGCCTGGAGAATAAGCGGGGAATCTGCGGGCATGGATCGTTCACCTCCCAAGGTTCCATTCCTTTACCCTTAATTTACTTCATCTGGGAACGGTTGCAAGGTCAGAATCCATCCCGGTTATGTCGGATCTTATGATCTTGGGCTGCTGGTTCGCGACATCCCGGGCGGCCGGAGGTGCGAAATCGCGACAACATGGGCCTGAACGTACTAAAGGGCCAAGTCCGGCCGTATGTTGGTATTGGCATTTCGTAAGCGTTTGCATCGTGAAGCGGATATCGGGAGGGGATTCCATGAGGCCAGGCAATCGGAGGCTGATGGCTGCGGGCGCAGTCGTCATGTGCACGGTGATGGCGATAGGCTGCAGCAGCCAGTCCGGAGACGGCGGCAAGACCAGCTCCGGCAAGACGACGGTAACCATTACGTACAGGGATGACGGAATCGGAGAGAAGGGCGTTCTGTACAAGTGGATCAAGGAGGTCGCCTCCACGTTCCCGGACAAAAGCATCGAGATCAAGCCGACTCCGATCCAGGCGTCGGAGGGCGATTATTTCGCCAAAATCGCGCTCGCTCTGAAGTCCAAGGACACCGCTCCCGACATCGTGACCGAGGATACGTTCATCCTCAACTCCGACGCCGCGGCGGGTTACCTGGAGCCGCTGGACGAGAGGCTGAAGGGCTGGAAGGACTGGAGCAACGGCTCCTTCATCGAGGCGATGAAAAAGGGCGTGACGGCCAGCGACGGCAAGGTGTACGGAGTTCCCTACAACACGGATTCCAGGGGACTCTGGTACAACAAGGATCTGTTCAAGAAAGCGGGATTGCCGGAGGACTGGAAGCCGAAAACCTGGGATGAGGTGCTGGACGCCGCCAGAGCGATCAAGGCCAAGGTGCCGGATGTCGTGCCGATCTGGATGAACATGGGCAAGGCGACGGGCGAGGCGACCTCAATGCAGACGTACGAGATGCTGCTCTATGGAACCGGGGAGAGGCTCTACGACGACGCCAGCGGCAAATGGGTCACAAAGAGCCAGGGAATCACCGATGCCCTGTCCTTCATCGAAACGGTCAACAAGGAAAAGCTGGGTCCCCCGCTCTCCAAGGTGCTGAATGGGCAAGCGGGCAATACGGCGTCGCGGGAGTACTTGCCGAAGGGCAAGCTCGCCATCTCGCTCGACGGCTCGTGGATACCGGGCAATTACCTCGACGGCGGAGCCGCCCCGTGGCCGGAATACAAGGATGTGCTCGGCTTCGCCCCGATGCCGACGAGCAAGGGGCAGGCGCCGGGCTCCATCACGCTGGCCGGCGGCTGGGCGCTCTCGATCCCGAGCAACGCCAAGCATAAGGACGCGGCATGGGCATTCATCCAGTACGCTCTGAACAAGGAGAACACCGCCAAGCTGGTCATCGCCTCCGGCAATATTACGGTTCGCGCCGACGTGTCCAAGGACCCGGCCTACACGAAGATGCCGTTCAACGAAATCGCTACCGATTACCTGAAAAATGCGGAGTTCCGCCCTGCGCAGGATAAATATCCGGAGGTGTCCACCCAGATCCAGGCGATGGTGGAATCGGTCGCGACCGGCACATCGCCGGCGGATGCGGCCAGCAAGTACGCGCAGGACGTATCGAGAATCGTGGGAGCCGACCATACGATGGAGAAATAACATGCCTGCCGCGGCCTCGGATCGCAAGAAGGTCCGGGGCATCGGCATCCGGGCGAAGCCGGCGGCGGGACGTCCGCGCAGCGGAATATCCGATAGGAGGGAACGACCATGAGCTCCATAGCGGCCGCCGTGCCGGGCAGGACGCGCAAGAACCGGACGTGGATCTACTTTTTGCTTCCGTCCGTCGCCATCATGCTGCTCTTCTTCGTCTATCCGATTCTGCTGACCTTCTTCTACTCCTTCACGAATCTGGCGCTGACCGGGGAATCCGCGAAGGAATTGAAGTTCATCGGCATCGACAATTACACGCATATGTTCAAGGATCCGACGGTGCGGACGGGCATCTGGAACACGATCGTCTTCCTGTTGGGATCGGCGGTCATCGGCCAGCAGGTGCTGGGCTTTCTGATCGCGCTGCTCATGAAGCGCAAGAACAAGACGTTCCGTCGCATCATCGGCACGGTCGTGCTGGCGGGATGGGTGACGCCGGAGATCGTATGCGCGTTATGCCTGTACAGCTTTTTCGGAGACGAAGGCACGCTCAACGCCATCCTCGGATTTGTCGGAGCGAAAGGAATCGCCTGGCTGTACACGATGCCCATGTTCACGGTCATTCTGGCGAACATCTGGCATGGCACCGCCTTCTCCATGCTTGTGTTCCAGGCAGCGCTGGACGATGTGCCGAGCGAGATCGAGGAGGCTGCCGTCGTGGACGGCGCTTCGAGATGGCAGATTCTGATCCGGATTACGATTCCGTACATCAAGGATTCCATCACGACCAATATGATGCTCGTGACGCTGCAGACGCTGGGAGTGTTCGGCCTCATCTACGCGATGACAGGAGGCGGGCCCGGCACGGCGACGACGACGCTGCCGATCTTCATGTACAATCAGGCCTTCGTCAATTATCAGCTCGGATACGGAACCGCCATCTCGCTGCTGCTCCTGCTGATCGGAATCGTGCTGAGCCTGTTCTACATCCGTTCGATGAAGTCTTAAGGAGAATCCGCCCTATGAAGAGGATGAAACGCAAGCATGCGGTCCGGATGGTTCCCTATGCCATCCTGGCCGCCATCGGCCTTTGCTTTGTTCTGCCCCTTTTGTGGGTGCTGGTCGCGTCCGTGGACCCCAATGCGATGCAGACGCTGAAGATGCCAAGCCGCCTGACCGGAGGGAATTACGCGTCCGTGCTGTCGGACAGCGGCAACCAGCGCGCGTTCGCGATCGGACTGCTGATGTCGCTCGGCCAGGCCGTGCTCGTCGTGCTGCTGGCTTTGCTGGCGGCGTATCCGCTCTCCCGGTATCAGCTCAAATACAAGAAGCCGTTCATGCTGACGGTGCTGTTCATGACCTCGCTGCCGATTACGGCGGTCATGGTGCCCGTGTATCAGTTGTTCCTGAGCCTCAAGCTCTACGACAACGTATTCGGCGTCGTCCTGTTCTACGTCGCCTCTTCGATGCCCTACGGAATCTGGATGCTCAAGAACTTCCTCGATGCCGTTCCGGCCGATCTCGAAGAGGCGGCTTGGGTAGACGGCGCGTCCGTATTCGCCGGAATCCGCAAGGTCGTGGCTCCGCTCATGGTGCCGGGCATTTGCACCGTCGCGATCTTCACCTTCTCCGGCAGCTGGGGAAATTTCTTCGTGCCTTACATCCTGCTGCAGTCGCCGGGCAACTTCCCGGCCTCGCTCAAGCTGTACCAGTTTTTCGGCCAGTATGGAATGGCGGATTACGGCAAGCTGGCCGCCTTCTCGGTCATGTACGCCATGCCGTCCATCGTGCTGTACGTGCTGTCCCAGCGCTTCATGTCCAAAGGGTTCGGGCTGCAGGGCGGGACGAAGGGGTAGGAGGTTGCAATCGGATGATGCGGAGGGAGAGCGGAAAAGACGAAAAAGGGGCGGCAGCCTGCGGGATGCCGTCCTTTTTTTGCATGAGATCTGGCAGGATAAACCAAACTAGGAAGCCGGTTCGGAAATATCCTTTAGTACTGAATTAATAAGGGCGGCAAAGGGTAATGACAGGACAGGAGAGGCAAGACAGAAAAGACCAGCATACGAGGAGGAAGACAGCATGAGATTCAAGGATAAGGTCGTTGTCGTAACGGGCGGGGCGAGCGGAATCGGAGAAGCGACCGCGCGCAGATTCGCCGCGGAAGGTGCCTCGGTGGTCATCGCGGATTTCTCGGAACACGGACAAGCCGTGGCGGACAGCCTCGAAGCGGGACTGTTCGTCCGCACCGACGTGACCAGGGAAGATCAGGTGCAGGCGATGGTGGAGCAGACGGTCGCCAAGTTCGGCCGCCTCGACATCTTGTTCGCCAACGCCGGCATCGCCCATGACGCGCCTGCGGACAAGCTGGCTTCCGACGCCTGGCAAAAAACGATCGACATCAACCTGTCGGGCGTCTTTCTATGCGGCAAATACGCTCTGCAGCAAATGCTGAAGCAGGGCGGAGGCGGCGCCATCGTCAACTGCGGCTCCATCCACAGCCATGTCGGCAAAGCGGGAGTGACCGCTTATGCCGCAGCCAAAGGCGGCGTCAAGCTGCTAACCCAGTCGATGGCCGCCGACTACGCCGGCAAAGGCATCCGCGTGAACGCGGTCTGCCCGGGATATATCGACACTCCGCTGATCGGAGGCCGCAGCGAGGCGGTCACCGATCATCTCGTCGGCCTGCACCCGATGGGAAGGCTCGGCAAGCCGGAGGAAGTCGCCGCTGCCGTCCTGTTTCTCGCCAGCGACGACGCTTCCTTCGTCACGGGAGCAAGCCTGCTCGTCGACGGCGGCTACACGGCTGTTTGACGGAAGAAGAGGAGAGGCGAGTTCGTCATCGAAGGCGGCGCCACGGCCAGTAAGCCGAGCTTCGCTCAAGCCTCCGGGATAATGCCCGGATTGGGCTGGCACAGGCGCTTTGCTGAAATACCCCCCTTGGAATGGAAATCGGAACGTTCCGATCCACTCCCGAGGGGGGTGTTTTTATGGAAATATGGAGGGGCAGGCCGCTATTCTGCCGTCAGAATGCGCGGGGAGGTCGTCCGTATGGCTTTGGACGATGCCCACGAGCCCGCGAAGGCGGCGGCGACAGGAATGGATGCAAAGGCCGGAATTCCGGCCCAGTGGAGTATGACCGGCAGCTCGACGATGCCGTAGCCGGCGAGAACATTCTCCAGCAGGAGGGGCAGCGCATAAACGCCGACGAGGATGCCGAGCATGGATCCCAGAAGCGCAAGAGCCGTTATGCCAAGCGCGACGGACATCCGGATCCGTGTTGAGGTCATTCCGATGGATTTATAGATGCCGTAGGTTTTGCTCTCTCTTCGCATATTGATGCGGCAGCTGCTGTAAATAATGATGAAGGCCACGAGGACGAACAGCGCTCCGAGCAGGCTTATGGGATAGACAAGGATGTCGGCGGCTTCCTTGAAGACGGAATCCAGCAGCGTTTTCTGCGTCACGACGGAGGCGGAGCCCTTGAAGGCGGCGTCGAGGCCGCTCGCGACGGCTTCAGCCGCCTCGATGTCCTTGACGTTGATCAGAGACACGTCCATATCGTTGAAGGACGGACTTGCCGCCCGGACGGCCTCGATCGTCACCCGCGCCGAATACGAGGCGTTGGCGATCGACTGATAGACGCCGGTGATGAGCAGCGATTGCTTTTTGCCCTCGATGTAGATGTCCACGAAGTCGCCCGGCTCCTTGTCCAACGTTTTGGCCACGTTGACGCCCAAGGCGATTTCATTGTTCTGGCGGGGATTGCGCCCGCTCAAGGTTCCGAAGCCCATCTGCTCGTAGCTGCCGTCCAGGACGCTCAAATAAAGGCTCAAAGGCTGTCTGCCGGCCGCTTTGCCGCGGCCAGAGGGCTCCGGATTCACGACCGCGGTCCGGTTTCCCTGCCAGCTCGCATTTTTGATGCGGGGGTCGGCAGATAAGGCGCGCTCGAAATCGCTGCGGGAGAACGTGGTTTTATTGACGACAATCGCCGCGACATTGGCGGAGTCGTAGCCCCATTTCGCTGTCGTCTGCTGAATGTGGATGATGCTGTTCAGCAGGACATAACCGAGCACGAGCACGGAGGAGGCCGCCATCGTGAGCGCCAGCATGAGAGCGGAGACTTTTCGGTTCTTGATCAGGTTTCTCAAGCCGATGACCGCGAACACAGGCAGCCTCCCGAATTCAAGCCGGCTCGCGGCAGCCTCGTTCAACGCTGCGGCCCGTCTGCTTTCCGTTTCGGACATGCCGTACCGAATCGCCTGGGCAGGCTGGATGGAGCGGGTCCTGCCGGCCTGCCAGGCCGCGAACAGGACAACCAGGACGAAGACAAACAGTCCGACGAACATGGCCGTGCCGATTCCATGAACAGCCAGCTCCTCGTTTTTCGTCTTCAAGGAGGACACGGACAGGTTCAGAATCGCTTTGGACAGCAGGATGCTGAGGGCAAGCCCCGGAAGGATGCCCAGGCAGGCCAGCAGGCCGTATTGGCATACATAGGCGAGGACCGTGCCGCGGGAGGTCAGGCCGAGCGACTTGATCACGCCTATCGTTCGGTAGTGGGCGAGAATGGCGTCGGATAGGGTGAAGCCGATCGTAATCAGCGCGATCAGCATCATGACGAGCCCGAGGACAATCATGATGAAGCCGATGATCTGATTGATGATCAGGTAAAAGGAGGAGATGGCCTCGAACTCCATTTTTGTTTCGAGGAAAGGTCCGCCAAGCTCCCGCGCAAAGCGGTCCCAATAACCGGCTTGGCTGCTGTAATCATCGAACCGAAGCCCGATCATGCTGCTGTCTGTGCCTGGGAGAGGCGTCATCGAGTCCCGGTAATCGTCGCTGTTCATCCATATGCGGGCCGTATTGGTGAACGGCGCTCCGAAAGGGACGTCGATCACGACGGCGGAAACCCGCTGCTGCAGCTGCCCCGATCCGGTGTGGAAGGAAATCTTGTCTCCGACCGAAATTCCGTACGAATTGGCCATCGAGGTTGGAATCCATACCGTTCCCCTCTCCGGAGCATCGCTTTGGACGCCCTGCGCGAAAACAAGAGTGTCCACGAGCAGGGGCGGTTCGGGCGTATTCATCATGTACAGATAGAGATTGGGGGCGTCATGGCCGTTGTAGGTAATTCCGGATAGGGCCCGGAAGCGCAGCAGCCGGGAGGTTTCGACGCCTTGCTGCGCCTCCCACCATTGATGGACGAACTGCGGATCATGCAGTCCTTTCTCCAGCAATAGGAGCTGATGCGATCCATGGGTCTTGTCGTGCATGTCGGTGAACGAGCGGCCTGTGTTGGCCATGACGATCGCCGCCGTCGCGACCAGCAGGGTGGACAGCAGGATGAGCAGGGCGACGAACAGGTTTTGCGTTTTGCTGTTCTTGAGGCGGGAGCGGCACAGCAGCCAGATTGCAGCCATGGAGATCACTCCTTCCCGGTAACGAAGGCAAAGAGGATGGATTCCTTGTCCCCGGTGTCGCTGCCGTCATATTTGTCGAATTCGAGAATGCCGCCGACTTTTCCATCCCGGATCAAAATCAGGCGGTCCGCCCTGCAGGCAGCCTTGATATCATGCGTGACCATGACTACCGATTGTCCGGCCTGGTTGATGCGGGTCAGAATATCAAGCACGGCGGTGCCCTGCTCGATGTTCAGGCTGCCGGTCGGCTCATCCGCGAAGATGATGTCCGGCGAATTGATCAATGCCCGCGCTATCGCTGCGCGCTGCTGCTGGCCGCCGGATGTTTGCGAGGGAAGCCGGCTGTTCTGTCCGTCGATTTCCATCGCCTGCATCAGCTCGGCCGCTTTTGCTTTTACGGCGCTTTTCTTGCGGCCCGCGATATAGCCGGGCAGAGCGATATTGTCCCGGATGGATAGATCGGGAACCAGGTTGATGCCCTGATAGACATAACCGATCGTTGCCGCCCGGAACTCGGAAAGCTCCTTCTCGCTGTAATGGTCGATGCGCCGGTCGCGGAAATGCACCTCGCCTGCCGACACCTGGTCGAGTCCGCTGAGCAGATAGAGCAAGGTGGACTTTCCTGAGCCCGAATTGCCCATGATGACGGTGAAATCCCCTTCATAGATGTCCAGATCCACATTGCGGATGGCATGATAGGGCTCCTTGCCGGTTTGATAGGTTTTGCTGAGGTTTTTGGCGCGCAGGATCGTTCTTTTGGCCACGAAGCATCACTCCCGGATTGTCTATGATAAGGAGTGTACCTCCCGGATCTTTTAGAAAGCTTATCAACTTATTGCGGAAATATTACAGAGCCGATCACGACAAGGGCAAAGTGAAGGAAAAGGCCGTTCCTTGGCCCTGCTTGCTGGCGAAGGAGAGGGAGCCGCCGTGGGCCTCGACAATCGTCTTGCAGATGGAAAGGCCGATTCCGGTCCCTGTTTGGGGAATCATACCGCTGTCTGAAGGGGGTTGACCCCGGTAATAACGCTCCAGGATAAAGGGCATGTCCTGGGGCAGAATGCCTCTGCCCGTGTCGGACACGGTGATTTTCAGCTTGCCTGCCTCCAGTCCTGCATCCACTTGAATCGTGTCGCCGGGAGAGGAGTTCTTGATGGAATTGAAGACAAGATTGGAAATGACCTGCTCGATGCGGACGGCATCGATCCCGATCAGCACATTGGGCATATTCTCCGGCTCTACATAGGACAGGCCGCTTGTCCGCACATAATGGCCGATAGGCGTCAGCATCCGGCGGAATACGTCCCGGCTGTATTGCTCCCTGGGCTCCACAGCGATCCGTCCCAGATCGCGCAGGGCATGAAGGAGGAGATCCTCCGTCAGCCGGCCCATCTTATCGATATGGGACCGCATGACGCCGACATAGTCGAGCATCGTCTCCTTATCCGTGCAGACATCTTCGAGAATGGCATCCGCATAGGCTTTTATCGTCGTAATCGGCGTTTTGATCTCATGGGAAATGTTGGCGATGAGTTCCTTTTGCGCCTGATCCTGCTTGTTCTTCCGGATGCTCGAATGCAGGAGCTCCATCCGCATCCCGTCAAACATCGCATAGAGATCTCCCATCTCGCCCGCTTCCGGATAGGCGGCCGTCTCCCCGTAGTTTCCTTTCCGGATTTCTTCCGCATGGCGCTTGAGCCGGACGAGAGGAGATAGGAGGCGGCGGTCTATGCTCCATCTCATGTAGAAGAGCAGGCTGGCGATGGAGAGGAAAGAAACCGCAAGGACAAGCAGCAGAAGGGCGGGGCGAAGGGCGGATTCCGGCTGGACGAGCCTGTCCTTCGCCAGGAAGTAAATGGCGTTTCCGACCTGCTTTTGCGAAATTTCGTCCAAGACCGGAAAAGCGATCTTGAACTCCCGCTTGGCCGAATACAGGTCGTAGTGAAGCTCGCGGTTGGCGTTGTCCACTCCTGGAAGAAGGGAGTCGGACGAGCGGAAGGAAACCGTCCCGTCCAATCGGGCGTAGGCCAGGTCCACCTTGCTCGCGGCCGCCAGCCTCTTCAGCTCGGCCTGCGCCTCTTCGGTGCCGCTTCTTTCGTGGTTTTGCTCGAGATAGAGCATAAGCGGATTGACCGCCAGCCGAACCTGATTCATGACATGGGCGGGAGAAGGCTCCCGTTCTGCGGAGAAATCCTTCGCCGCCATATAGGCGGTGCTTCCGGCAAGCAGGAGAAGCAGCAGCAGGACAGCTGCCATCCATCGTTTGAACCCGTTGCGAAATGACATTTTTCATCCCCAGACGCATTTGTTAGTCGACGCTGAATTTATAGCCGACGCCCCATACCGTTTTGAGATAGACGGGATTGGAAGGGTCGGCCTCAAGCTTTTCCCGCAGCCTTCGGATATAGACGGTGACTGAATTCTCATCGCCATAGGCGGCATGTCCCCACAGCGCGTCCAGCAGCTGGGCTCTTGAGAACACCTGGTTTTTGTGGCTGGCCATATGGAACAGAAGCTCGAATTCCTTGGCGGACAAGGCGATCTCTTGCCCGTCTGCCATAGCTTTATAGGCTTTGCGGTCCAGCTCCAGTCCTCCGAAGCGCAGCCAATCCGGATCATGGGCCGGCGCGGCCAGGCGGTCATGCCGGCGGAAGTAAGCGTTGATGCGTGCCAGAAGCTCGCTTAGCGAGAACGGCTTTGTCATATAGTCATCGGCGCCGAAGCCAAGCCCGAGCACCTTGTCCGTATCGCTGGTGCGGGCGCTCAGAATGAGAATAGGCACCTCGCTCCGTTCCCGGATCTCGCGGCACAGCTCGATGCCCTCCATATCGGGAAGCATGAGATCGAGAATGACATAATCCGGCTGAAGCAGCTCGATGATCTTCAAGCCGTCCCGGCCGTTTCCGGCCACGGCGGCTTCATAGCTGTTGCGGGTCAAATAATCCCGCAGGATGCGGGAAATATCCTTTTCATCCTCGATGATAACAATTTTTTTAAGTCTATTCATGTGACCATCCTTTTCAGCATGCGCATGATTCCGATCATAATTTTTTCCTCGATATCCTTATTGTAGCCGATGCGGCGCCCGGTTGGACAGCCATCTGCGCGCAGCAAAAAAACCTGCCTCATGGACATGGACAGGTTTAAAAAATTCTCCATCGGCTGTTTTTCCGGGCCTGCTCTCCTGCCGGAGCGGAGAAGCTCGAGGAAAACGGGCAGCCTGCGTCTTTACGGGAAGAACACAGGCTCCTGCGAAGCGGCGCTACTTCAAAATCTTCCTGATCCACTTCAGCTTGTCTCCGTATGGCGGGTACAGGAAGCTGGAGTTGAACTTCGTGCTGCGCTTCATGACGCTCTTCTTGTGGGAGAACAGCTCGTAGCTGTGGCGCCCGTGGTAAGCGCCGATGCCGGAACTGCCGACGCCTCCGAACGGAAGCTCGGGATTGACGATATGGGAGATCGTGTCATTGACGCTGCCTCCGCCGAACGGCACGCGGGCCAGCACCTCCTCTTCCACCTCCTTGCTGGAGGTGAACAGATAGAGAGCCAGCGGCTTGGGACGGCTGTTGATGAGACGGATCGCTTCATCCAGGCTTTCGTACTCGAGGATGGGAAGCAGGGGGCCGAACAGCTCCTCCCGCATGGAAGCCGAGCGGTGGAAGTCGGCCTCCAGCAGCGTCGGCTCGATATAGAGAGAGTCCCGGTCTCTTTTGCCTCCGTGAAGAATGGTTTCCTTGTCCTGCTCCAGCACGTCCGCGAGCCGGTCGAACTGGCGGGCGTTCACGATCCGGCCGAAGTCCGGGCTGACGGAGGCATCTTCTCCATAAAAGCGGGTGAAGGCTTCCTTCAGCCGGGCTGTCAGCTCCTGCTTGACCGATTTGTCCACGAGCAGGTAGTCCGGAGCGATGCAGGTCTGGCCGGCGTTCATCAGCTTGCCCCAGGCAATCCGCTGCGAGGCTGTTTTCAGGTCGGCCGTACGCTCGACGATGACGGGGCTTTTGCCGCCAAGCTCCAGCGTGACGGGAACGAGATTTTTCGCCGCGGCCTCCATGACGATGCGGCCGACGGGCACGCTGCCGGTGAAGAAGATGTAATCGAACGGAGCCGCCGTCAGAGCTGCGGTCGTTTCCTTCTCGCCTTCGATCAGGCGGATATAGGAAGGGTCGAACGTGTCCCGGATGAGCTCCGCGATGACAGCCGACACATGGGGCGTATTCTCGGAAGGCTTGAGCACGGCGCAGTTGCCGGCGGCGATCGCCCCGAGCAGCGGCTCGATCAGCAGCTGGAACGGATAGTTGAACGGGCCGATGATGAGCACGGTGCCGTACGGCTCCCGAAGGATGCGGCTGCTGGCCGGCATTTGGAATATCGGGGTGCCGGTCCGTTCGGGCTTCGCCCAGCGCTTGAGCTTGCGCGTCATCAGGCGCAGGCTGCTGAGCGTGTACCCGATCTCGGACATATAGGCTTCGGTTTCGCTTTTGTGCAGATCCTGGTAGAGAGCCTCGCTAAGGCGCTGCTCATACCGGCGTATCGCCTCGCCAAGCCGGTTAAGCTGCCCGATGCGGAAGGCGATCGGAAGAGTGGCGCCGGTGGCGAAGAAGCGGCGATGCTCTTGAAGAACGGCTTCGGCATCAGGGGGGCTAACGGTATTCATCCAGCTTCCTCCTCGACAATAAGGATGGCTTACAGGCAGTCTTCTTCCAGTGCGGCGAGAAGCTTCTTCAACAACGCGGCGGAAGCCCCCAGGGTGATGGAGTAATGGCGCTGCGTGCCCTGCTGCTCGCAGGCGACGAGTCCGGCCTGCAGGAGCAGCTTCAGATGGTGGGAGACGGCGGGCCTCGAGAGGCGGAGCTTGTCGGTCAGCTCGTTCACGGTCAAGGTTCCATGCTCATGCAGCAGCATCAGAATTTCCTGACGGTTGGAATCTCCCAGCGTCTGAAAGACAGGAAGGCATTCCCGCAGATGCTGAAGCGCCAGCTTGCCCATGGGAATCTCCTCCTTCTATCTATAGTCCAAAGGTTTAAAAACTTGAACGGTCGATGAAATCATATCATGAGTGCCCCCGGTTCTCCAAACCTGCGGCTGGCGCCGAGAAGCCGGTCCGGGCAGCGATTTCGGCGTCCGATCCAAACATGCCGAGATCGCTCCCGGGCTTGCTTCCGCCTATTTCTTCTTGAGCACATCCCACGAAGCGGCGCTGATGGCTTCGATCTCGCTCCGTGTCAAGGAGAGCTTCATCGCGCTGACGTTCTCCTCCGCATGCTTGACCTTTGTCGCTCCCGGAATGGCGAACACCGTCTGGCCATGGAAATGAATCATCCAGCTCAAAGCGACCTGGGTCGGCGTCGCGTCATGCTTGGCGGCGGTATGCTCCAGCAGCTCGATGAGCGGGAGCGATTTTTTCAGGCCGGCAGCCCGGAAGCCGGAGCTCCACCTTCTCGGCCCCTTGACGGCCCGAACCAGCGCTTCGCTGCGATGGAATTTGCCGCTCAGCAGCCCTTGCTCCAGCGGCGAATAAGCGATAATCGCAACGCCAAGCTCCTTGGCCGTATCCAGGCTGTCATTCTGCTCGATTCTGCGGTCCAGCAGGCTGTATTTGACCTGGTTGGAGACGAGGCGAAGTCCATGCTCCTTGAGCGCCCGGTCCGCTTCGCGCATTTTGGCCGCGGAGAAGTTGCTGACGCCGACATATTCGATTTTGCCCTGCTTCACCAGTTTCGCCATTTCGTTCATTTCGCTTCTTGCCGACGAGAAGGAGAACGGCTGATGCACCTGATGAAGATGAATCGTGCGGTGATCGAGCATTTGCAGCCGGACCCCGATCGTCGCGCCGATGCTGCGGGCCGTTCGGAACGCCGGCCACCATTTTGTCGCAATATGGGCTTCCTCCGCCAGAGGGCTGTTCGTTTCCTTGAGCGCCTCCGCCAGCATCTGCTCGGATTTCCCGCCACCGTAAACCTCGGCGGTATCGAACCAGTTGATGCCTCCCGCAAGGCTCGTCTGGACGATCTCGACGATATCCGGCTTCGGCAGCGCGGGCCAAAACTTGCCGATCAAGCCTTTGCCCCCGCTGAACTGCCAGCAGCCAAGCCCGAGCGGCGAAAGCATCAAATCCGAGTTCCCCAGCTTGCGGCGCGGAGCCGATGTCTCCATATTCATCCCATCACGTTCCTCTCGTTTTGAATTCACGTTCAAGGCGCGATGCCTTTGAAAAACAGCTCGAAGCTGATCGCCATCTGGTTGGACAGCCGATCGTCTCCCAGTCCCTTGCCCCAGTAAAGCAGAACGCCGTCATACGTCTGTACGGCCAGATCCGCGATCATCCGGGCAGGGATGGAAGCGTTGATCTCTCCTCTGAGCTGGGCGGAGGCGATAATCCCGGCGAGCATCTCCTTGAAGGGCTCGTTTTTGGTTTTTTCCAGCTCCAGCAGCTTCCGGTTGGTCAGCGTCGATTGGTTCAATGCGAGTATGAGCGGACGGTCCGGCGGAAGCTTGCGGCACATATCCATCAGGAACTCGCGGACGAGCGGAATGATCGGACCGGGATGCTCCGCCAGCTTCGACAGCTCCTCGGCAGCGAACGTCAGCTGAATGTCGCAGAGCACCTCTTCCTTGCTTTCAAAATAATTGAAAAAGGTTCCTTTGGCTACGCCGGCATGATCGGTAATCTGGTTGACTGTCGTCTCCGCGTATCCATGCCGGGCGAACAGCTCCAGCGCGCAGCGGACGATGGCGTCTCGGGTCGCTTTTTTCTTCTCTTCTCGGTTGATCGGAACCAGCTCCAGACAACGTAAATTCGGCCGAAAGTGGACTGTATTGATTTATGACCCAAAGTACACGGTTTAAATGTCGCTCTACATACAGCATCTTTTTTTAAAAAAATCGATTCGTTGCAATCGAGCGGAACGAATGGTTCCATTGTATGCGGATAAATGACTATTGGTCAAGTTAATGGAATACACCCCAGCCGCGCAAGCGTGGAGCACGCCAGTTCGAAGCCCGGTTTTCCGATGCGCCTTCATCGGCATGCTGAACAAGCCCGGGATTGCTCCCGGGCTTGTTTCTTGTCCATCGAATTCGTCATACGGCTCCGGCTGTGCCTTCGCCGCCGCGAGTCTGCCTGGACGCAAGGCAGTACCAGGCCAGCACGGCCGACGAAATCAGGCTGACTCCCAGCAGGACGGCATAAACCTTGGAATAGCTGTCGGCAGCGGGCAGAGCGGAATAATGATGCAGCAGCAGGCCGCATACGGCGGTGGAGACCGAGCCTCCGAAAAACTGCATCAGCTGCATGAAGCCCATCCCCGAGCCGAGGGATTCTCTCGGCAGCAGCTGCGACGTCTCGTTGTTCAGCGATGCGGTCGAGGCCGATATGGCCGGCGAGAACAGCAGATAGCCGCACAGGATGAAGGCGGCGGAACGGGACACGCCGAGCATCTGGGCAAGCAGCACCCCGGCCAGCACGCCATGCCCGATGAGCAGGAACAGCCGGTTGCCGAAGCGGTCGATCCAGCGGCCGACGAACGGCGTGAGAATCGCGGACAGGACCGCTCCCGGAGCGATCGTGAGGCCGATCGCCAGCGGAGAGCGCCCGTACAGATCGGCCAGGGCGAGCGGCATCAGGAACAGATTGCCGAGGTTCATGACGAGCACGCACCAGCCGACGGCCAGCAGCTTGCGGTAGCTCCGGTTTTTCAGCAGTCCGGAATTGAGGAAGGGGGACCGGCTGCGGCGGATATGCCATACATGGACGATCAGCGAGAGCAGGCTGACGGCAAGCCACCACGGCGAGAGCCTCGTAATTGCGAGCAGCAGCGACAGCGCGTTGATGACGGTGAGAGCCGCTCCAGCCGCGTCGAAGCCGCTGGAGGG
>NZ_JZEJ01000001.1:94313-190590 GCF_001188365.1 Paenibacillus sp. D9
GGGTAAAGCCAAAAAAGCCGTTCCAGCCCCAGTATTCCGTAATCAGGCCGCCGACGATGGGACCCATCCCGAAGGCCATCGCGCTGCCTGCAGAGATCATCGCAATGGCGCTGCCTCTGCGGTTAGCCGGCACATATCGTCCGGCGATGATCAGGCCGAGGCCAGCCATGACGCCCGCGCCGGCCGATTGCAGCAGCCTGGCGGCGAGCAGGATCGCGAAGCTGCGGGCGAACAATCCGGTCATCGAGGCGATGCCGAGCACGGTCAGGCCGATGACGAGCAGCCGCCGGAGCGGTACGGAATCCGAGAGCCGGCTGTAGATCACGGTCGAGAGGGCATATCCGATCGAGTAGCCGGAGATGATCCAGGAAGCGAGATCCGCCGTAATATGGAGATCCCGGATGATGCTCGGCATGGAGACATTGAACATGGTGGTGTTCATGATGACGATAAAGAGGCCGCAGGTCCATACCGTCATGATCAGACGATCATTGACGGGCTGCGGCGATGAAGCGGAAGCGGATGACAAGGTCAAGGATTCCTTTCCAGGTTTTCTATACTGATTTCGTATATCCTATTTTAGAAGGAAGTCTTATTCTTCGCCAGCTCGCTTCACCCTGCATTCAATCCTAGAAACGAAAGGAACAGCTGTTCCAGGAACGTTTCCGACGACATGCCCCTTGTCGTCTTTTGGAACAGATAGAAATCGCTGCTCAGTGCGGTCAGCAGCAGATCGGCGGTGAAGATGCTGTCGGGCTGATGCTGCCCTGCGGCCGCCATTTCATCGAGCAGCCTGACCAGCAGCCCATGGAGCTCCTCGTAGAGAGGACTCGCCGCTCTGGCTTGAAAGCCTCTTCCGGAGGAAGCGGGATTTTCCACACCGGCGAGAAGCTGGACCTTCTTTTCCCTGAACCTCAAAAAGAGAGCGAGAACCCCTTGAAGCCGCTCCCTTGGAGGAGCGGAAGCATGAAGCTCGAGGAAAGCCTCCATTTCTTCGAACAAGAGCACCACCGTATCCTTGATGAGAACGAGACACAGCTCGCTCTTGTTGCGGTAGCGGCGGTACAGCGTTCCGGGCCCGATTCCGGCTTCGATGGCGATCTGGTTCATGCTGACATTCTCGACTCCGTGCTCGTCGAACAGCCGCTGGGCGGCATCCAATATCCGCAGCCGGTTCTCGGCGGCGTCCCGTCTTTCCATTCGAGGGGCTGGTATTTTATCATCCTTCATTTTCGATCCCATCCTCAATCCAGATAGAGAAGGCTTCATTGACAAGCGGAGATGTCTCCGCTTAACATGAAGAGGAGAGCTCTCCGTTTATAGGCACCCTTCCATCATAACCAACGAAAGAGGTGCAGTAAACATGCAGCAGCCATCCTCAAACGCCGCGCTTCCGGTCATGGACATGCAGAACGGCATCGTGTCCCGCTTCGCCGGCCAGACGTAAGTGCCGGAGCCTTTTCAGCTGGCGATAGCGGCGGCCCGCAGCCATGGGATTCCGGTTATTTTCGTAAAGCTCGCCTTCCGCAGCGGAGCTCCGGAAATCAGCATGCGCAACAAGGGGTTTTCGGTCTATGCGGGAGCGACCGATAGGGGCGAATCCGATCCGTTCTCGCAAATTCATGAATCGGTTCAGCCTCTGCCGGGCGAGGCGGACGGAAAGGAAGTCTTGGTCATGCCGTTATGGAAACGAAATATGATCTTCTGCTGGTTCGGCATGTTCGTCACCGGCGTGGGGATGAGCCAGATCGCGCCGATCATACCGCTCTACATTCAGCATATGGGCGTGCACAGCTCGGCCTCGATCGCGCGGCTGTCCGGATGGGCCTTCGGAGTTACCTTTATTCTATCCGCTGTCTTCTCGCCGATCTGGGGCGCGGCAGCCGACAAGGTCGGGCGCAAGCCGATGCTGCTGCGGGCCAGCCTCGGCATGGCTGTCGTCATCTTCTGCATGGGCTTCGCGACGAATGTGCCGGTCCTGATCGGACTGCGGCTGCTGCAGGGAGTCATAACCGGCTACAGCACGGCCTGTACCGCGATGATCGCGGCGCAGACGGATCGGGAGCATGCGGGCTGGGCGCTCGGAACGCTCTCCACCGCCAATGTGTCCGGAGGCCTTCTCGGCCCGATGATCGGCGGTTTCATGGCGCAGTCGTTCGGGCTGCGATACGTCTTTTTCATTACCGGCGCGCTGATGCTGGTCGCTTTTCTCACCACCGCTTTTTTCGTCAAGGAATCCTTTGTCCGGGAAGAGAAACGGAGGCTGGAGATGGGCGGGATATGGAGCTCGATCCCCGAGAAGGGCCTGACGCTCACCTTGTTCGTGACCTTCTTCATCCTCACCGTGGCGCTTTACTCCGCCGAGCCGATCCTTACCGTCTACATGACGGAGCTGGCCCGAGGCAGCGGGCACATTGCCCTGATGGCCGGAATCACCTTCTCGGCATGAGGCGTGGCGACGATTGTCGCTGCTCCGAGACTCGGCAGGCTGTCCGATCGGATCGGGGCGCATAAGATCATTCTGGCCGCTTTGATTGCCGCCGGCGTCCTCTTCATTCCGCAGGCGTTCGTTGCCAATCCCTGGGAGCTTATGGGGCTCAGGTTTTTGCTCGGCCTGACCGCGGCGGGACTGACGCCGTCCATGAACGTGCTGTTGAAGAAAATCACGCCTCCGTCCTTGACGGGCAGGATGTTCGGCTTTTCCATGTCGGCCGGATATTTGGGCGTGTTTGCCGGATCGGTTTTGGGAGGACAGATTGCGGCGTGGCTGGGCATCCGGTACGTCTTTTTCCTCACCGGCGTCTTGCTGCTGCTGAATGCGGCATGGGTCTATTGCAAGCTGTACGAACCGATAAAGGAGAGATCCGCGACATGAATGTCAAGCAAGTGTCGGAGCATATCTGGAGCTTGAAAGCCTGGATGATCATCCCGGTCCATGTGTGGGCGGTCGTCGGCAAGGACGGTGTGACCTTGGTGGATGCAGGCGTGCCGTGGATGGCGAAGAACATCACCCGCCTGCTGGACGGGCTTCAGGCGGGTCCGCTGCAGCGGATTCTGCTGACGCATGGCCATGCCGACCATGTCGGCTCGCTCAAGAAGCTTCTCGAAGCGAAGCAAGTTCCCGTATACGCTCATAGCCGGGAAATTCCTTATGCCGAGGGGCAGACGCCTTATCCGAAAAAAGACAAGGTTTCGGCCGGCGTCCCTGAAGGCACGCTGACAGCGCTGCACGAAGAGGCATCGGGAGCACTGGCGCCAATCGGAGAGTTGAAGCCGTATTTCACGCCCGGCCACTCGCCCGGCCATGTCGTTTATTATCATGAAGGCGATGATGTCCTGCTGGCGGGGGACTTGTTCAACTCGCGGAAGGGCAAAGTTCTCCAAGCCAGGTTCACGCCGGATCCGGACGAGGCGATGCGCAGCAGCGCCATCCTCAAGGAGCTGCGTCCGGCCAAGCTGGAAGTTTGCCACGGAGATACCGTCCTCCAGCCGGCGGATCAGTGGGATGCCCTGATGAAGCCATATGCAGGAGACAACAACTAAAGCCGCCCGGATGCATCCGGGCGGCTTCGCGGTCGGGACGGTCCATTCGGACCGTCCCGTTTTTCATGAATCAGGCTTTTTTGAGCAGAAGATAGATGAAGTAAGGGGCTCCGATGAACGCGGCCACGGTTCCGGCCGGGATGCCGGCCGGATCGGCCATGTTGCGGCCGATCATGTCGGCCGCCATCAGCAGCACGCCGCCGGTAAGGATGGCGATCGGCAGCGACAGCTGGTTGCGCGGCCCGACAAGCGTCTTGGCGATATGCGGCGCCATCAGCCCGATGAAGGAAATGCCGCCGGTGACAGCGACCGAGGAGGCCGCCAAGGCGACGGCGGCGATGAGCAGCTTGACCCGCTCCCGGTTCACGGGCAGGCCGATGCCGACGGCTACCGTCTCGCTCAGCTCCAGCAGATTGAGCTGGTTGGCCTTGTAGAGAGTGAACGGAATCAGGATGACGAGCCAAGGCAGGAGAGCCCAGATGAAGATCCAGTCGGTTCCCCAGATGCTGCCCGCGAGCCATTTGGCGATGAAGTCCACCTTCTCGCGCGTGGCCGAAGAGATGATGACGACCATGATGCCGGAGAGGGACAGGGAAAATCCGACCCCGACCAGCACGAGCCGGACAGGCTGGAGGCCTTCTCCTCTTCGGTAGGAGAACAGGTAGATGAGCAGAGCCGTGGCCATCGCGCTGGCGAAGGAGACGAACGTGATCAAGTACACGAACGAGCCGGGCTCGATGGGGGCGAACAGGAAGAAGAGCGCGACGCCGAGGCCGGCGCCGGTATTGATGCCGATAATGCCGGGATCCGCCAGATCGTTGCGGGTCACCCGCTGCAGGATGGCGCCGGAGAGGGCGAGGCCCATGCCGGCCAGGAACGTAATGAAGATTCTCGGGAGCCGGATCGAGAGGATCAGATCTTCCTTGACGGTTCCGTGGCCGAACAGCACCGGGAGCAGGCGCTTGTAGCCGAGGCTGGAGTAGCCCCATCCGGCGCTGATGAACATGACGGCTGCGGCGAGCGCGATCAGGACAGCGACGATGATGCGCTGCCTGCGGATAATCGAAGGGGCGATCATTGGAATGCACGCCCTCCTTTCTTCACGATCCAGAGGAAGAACGGCAGGCCGATCATGGCCACGATGGCCGTAATCGATGTTTCGTACGGAGCGTTGATCGTACGGCCGAGCGTATCGGCAACCAGCATGAGCGCTCCTCCTCCTGCAGCCGATATCGGGATGACGAACCGGTAGTCGGGTCCGACGATCTTTCTCGCGATATGCGGCACGAGCAGCCCGAGGAACGCCAGGTTGCCCACCAGGGCGACCGACGCGCCGGCCAGGATGATGACGACGACGTACAGCAGCATTTTGATCCGGGCGATGTTCTGGCCGAGCCCGGTCGCCACGTCCTCATTCAGGCTCATGATCGTCAGATGTCTGGAGAACAGCAGCGCCAGCACGATGCCGGCGGCGATGAAAGGCGTAATCGCGCCGAGCTGCTTCCAGGTCGTGCCGATGACGCCGCCGGAGTTCCACAGGGATACTTGCTGCGATATTTTGAAATAAAGGCCGACCGCCTCGGCGACCGCGTAGAGAAGAGCCGATACGGCCGCTCCCGCAAGCACGATGCGCAGAGGCGAGAAGCCGCCCTTCTGCACGGCCCCGATTCCGAAGACGACGAGCGCGCCGAAGGAGGCTCCGGCGAAGCAGCTCAGCATGATGCCGAAGTAGCCGGCCTGAGGGAACAAGGCGATCGTGATGGCCAGCATCGCGTTGGCTCCGGCCGTCAGTCCCAGCAGGCCCGGATCCGCGAGCGGATTGCGGGTCATTCCCTGCATGACGGCGCCGGATACGGCGAGCGCGGCTCCTACGGCAAGCGCGGCCAGCTCGCGGGGCAGGCGGAATTCGCGGATGAGCAGGATGTTTTTGCTCGTTTCGCTGGAGGTCATGGCCAGCCAAACTTCGCGGAAGCCGATGTCGGCCGCTCCGAGCAGCATCGAGGCGAGGAAGGCGGAGGCAAGGACAAGCAGGGAGGCGGCAAGCTTATACCCGAAGGGAAGCCTGCGGCGGATTGGACTGGACATCGATGATCATTCCTTTACCCGAAATAGAGGAAAGGAACTCCAGATAGAGTTCCTTCCGGCTTTCATTCGTTTCCGAGGAAATGCTGCTTGAAGAATTCAAGCTGGTATTCGAGCGAAACCGGGTCGTTGAAGTAGAATTCTTTGGCGTTGGCTTCGAACACCCGGTTGTTTTTGACGGCCGGAATGTTTTTGTACGTTGCGGATTCCTGGTAGGAGTTGTCGGTGTCCGGGTTTTTGCTGATGATCATATAATCGCCGGCGAACTCCGGGAGCACCTCGATCGACAAGGCGTAATAGCCTTCCTTGAGCGCGTTGTCGATGACCTTTTGCGGCATCTTCAGTTTCATTTCCTGGTAGAGGATCTCCGTTCCGCGTCCCCATGCGTCTCCGAATACGTAGATCTGCTTGTCGAAGTTCTCGGTGACCGAGACGGTCGCGTCCTCTCCGATCTTCGCCCGGATCTCCTCGCCGGCAGCCTTGGAGCGCGCTTTGAAGTCGTCGATCCAGGCCTGGGCTTCTTTTTCCTTGTTCAGCAGCTTGCCGATCTCCAGATGCTGGGTCAGGTAGTCGACCTTGTTGTAGGTGAACGTGACGGTAGGAGCGATTTCCTTGAGCTTGTCGATGTTCTTGTCCGTCGACGCCGCGATGATGAGATCGGGGTTCAGCTCCACGATCTTCTCCAGGCTGTCCGCGCTGACTTCCTGAGCGCCTGCTAGCTTATCCTGGAAGCGGGGATTGTCTTTGGACCAGCTGTCCACGCCGACCAGGTTGACCCCGAGCGCAATCACGTTGCCTGTATAGGAGGCGAGGACGACGACCCGCTGCGGATTGGCAGGCACTTCGACGGGACCATTTTCCGATTGATATGTAATCGTTCCTGTCGCTGCCGGCCCGGCCGCAGTTTCCGTTCCGGAGGCGGTGTTTTGAGCGGCTCCGGCGTTGGCGCTGCCTGTATTTGCGCTGCCTGCATTGCCGCTGCCTGCATTTTCCGAGGTTGTGCTGCCGCATGCGCTCAGGACAAGGACCAGGGCCAGCAGGGCAGGAACTAGAAGCTTTTTCAAAATGAACTCCCCTTTTTAATTGATAATGATTATCAGTATTAGTTCGTTTCCCACTATAAAACGAGCGGAAGGAGGTTGTCAATACAAAATAACGAGGATAAACAACCGATCGAGGCAGGACTGAAGTCCTTCTCCGGAAGTCCCAACGTTAACAGGGAGTTAATGAAAATCCTCATGTTCGTTAACTTTCCTCTGCTAGGATAGATGCGGAACTAGCATAAATTGGCATCATGCGGGGGCTGACGAGATGAAGAAGATAAGCGCGGTTGCAAGGTCCATGAAAATGAAGCTGGCGGCAAGCTTCCTCTTTATTGCCCTCTTTTTCCTGGCGGCGGTCCTTTATCAGGACGGCATGCAGGGCGGCGTCAGGAATTCCATGACGCAGCTGAAGACGGAGATGGAGAAGCGGATCACGACGGCCAAGATCAATCAGTTCCTGCAGGAAATGAACGCGGCCGAAAGCCAGCTGAAGCAGACGAGCGACACGGATACGGCCAAGCCGTTCGGGACGATGAGCGCCGCCCTGCACAAGGAGCTGGACAAGCTGTCGTTTCCGGAAGGAGGAACGGCTGCGGAGGATCTATCCAATCTGAAAAGCAAGGTCGGCGAGTACGAGAAGGATTTTGCCGGCATGGTGGAGGCTCTCGACGATCCCGACATGGATCCGCTCGCCGTCCTCGAAAAAGTCGATCAGCTCCATACGAAAGCGTCGGCGGAAAGCCAGAACATGCTCGACATCACCTCGCGGCTGGGAGCGGCAGCAGACCGGAACGCGCGGTCGGCCCAGGAGCGGTCGTTCGAGCTGCTCAGCCAAACATCGGATGCCGCCCTGTACGGACTCGGCATCGTCCTCCTGTTCACGGTTCTGGTCGCCTTCTTCCTGATCCGCTCGTTCGCCTCCTCGGTCAACCGGCTGCAGAAGGCGGTCGCGGCGCTGGCGGCCGGGGATATGCGCGTGCGGATCAATTCCCGCAGGCGGGACGAGCTCGGCGAGCTTAGCCGGCACTTCGACGATATGGTGTCCAAGGTCCGCAGCATGCTGGGCCAGACGCGCGGAGTGGCCGCCTCGATGACGGACTACTCCGAGTCGTTCCGCTCCTCTGCCGGCGTGACGGCCAAGGCCAACGAGGACATTCTCGTTTCCATCGGGGAGATTTCCGCCGGTGCGCAGCAGCAGTCCGGATTGTCGGAGCACAGCGCCCTGCTTATCGGGCGGCTCGAGCATGAGCTCGATGAGATGCTGGAGGCGATGGACGCCGTCATGTCGGCAAGGAAGCAGTCCGGCGCCAATATCGGCAACGGGCTGTCGGCGATGGGAGAGCTGGGCGGTTCGGCGAGACGCTCCGGCGAATCGATCGAGGGGATGTACAGGCAGCTGGATACGCTGAGCCGCCAGTCGGAGGAAATTACCGGCGTGACGCGGCTGATCGCGCAGATATCGGCCCAGACGCAAATTCTGGCCTTGAATGCCTCTATCGAAGCGGCCCAAGCCGGCGTCCACGGCAGAGGCTTCGCCGTCATCGCGGAGGAGGTCCGCCAGCTGGCGTCCCAGACGAAGCAGTCGACCTTCCATATCGGCGGCTTGATCGAAAGGCTCCAGGAAGGGATGGCGAGCTTCCGGGAGTCCATGCTGGAGACGAAGCGCGGACTTGACGAGCAGGAAGGACAGGTCGCGGTCACGCTCGACGCCTTCGAATCCATCAGCCGTTCCATGGAAGACATCGGCACCCGCATCCATCATGTCCACGGCCAGGTGCAGCGCACGCGCAGCAGCAACGAGGAGCTGGCCGAAGCGGTCCGCAGCGTCGCCGCCATAGCCGGGCAGACCGCAGCGGGAGTGGAGCGGATGAGCGCCTTGAGCACGGAGCAGCATGAGGCGATCCGGGGAATCGCGGGCCAGGCGGGAGATATCCATGACCTGTCGGGCCGTCTGTTTGGGGAGATCAGCGTTTTCGTTCTTGAAGACGAGGATTCCCATTCTCAGTCGTAAATGAAAAAAAACGCCTTCGCAGGCGTTTTTTTGTTCTTATTTGGCGCCCGGAATCTCGACCTGGGGGTCGACATCCTGGTCGTAATCGACGCCTTCCGTCTCGAATCCGAACAGCTGGAAAAATTCGCGGCGGTAGCCTTCGAGATCCGTCAGGCTGTAGATGGAATCGGTGTCGACGCGGTTCCAGACGGCATCCACTTCCTCCTGCACGTCCGCTCGCAGCTCCCAGTCGTCGATGCGGATGCGGCCCTTCTCGTCGACCGGCGTGCCGGCCGGATGGTAGAGGCGGTCGGCGAAGAGGCGGTGGGACTGCTGGATCGTATTCTCGTGCAGGCCCTTCTCCTTCATGATCTTGTAGAGAGCCGAGACGTAGAGGGGAACGACGGGAATCGCCGAGCTCGACTGCGTCACGAGCGCCTTGCTGACCGAAACGTAAGCGCGGCCGCCGATCGGGGAGAGCTGATCTCCGAGGCGCAGCGCCGTCGCTTCCAGGTCGTCCTTGGCCTGCCCGATCGTGCCGTCGCGGTAGATGGCCTGCGTGATTTCCGAACCGATATAGGAATAGGCGATTGTCACCGCGCCTTCGGCGAGCAGGCCGGCAGCCTGCAGCCGGTCGATCCAGCGCTGCCAGTCGGCTCCGCCCATGACGGCTACCGTCTGGGCGATGTCGTCGCCTTCGGCCGGCTCGATCGTTACGTCGGTCACTTCGCCGGTATGGAAGTTGACGGTTTTGTTGCTGTAAGGAGCGCCGATCGGCTTCAGCACCGAGTTGAACGTCTCTCCCGTATCGGGATCGGTACGGCGGGGAGCCGCGACGCTGTAGACGACGAGATCCACCTGGCCGAATTCCTTGGCGATGGCGTCAAGGACGCGGTCCTTCGTCTCGTCGGTGAAGGCGTCTCCCGTCACGCTGATGGACTTCAGTCCAGCCTCGGCCGCCTTGCGCTCGAATGCGGCCGAGTTGTACCAGCCGGCGGACGCGGTGCGCTTGTCGGTAGCGGCGCTCGGGCGGAAGACGCCGATCGTGTCGGCGCCGGCTCCGAATGCGGCGGCGATGCGGGCAGACAGGCCATATCCGGTCGAAGCGCCGAGCACGAGCACGCGCTTGGGGCCTTCCCACTTCGGCTGGCTTTGTATGTAGTCGATCTGCTCCTGGACCTGTTTGGCGCAGCCTTCCGGATGGGCTGTCGTGCAGATGAAGCCGCGGGTTCTTGGTTTGATGATCATGGAACGCTTCCTCTCTGTGCCGATAATGAATACGGTCTATATTTTAACGAGTTTGGCGCCAAAAGGGAAACAAAAGGGCCGACGCCGTCATGACTTCCGTCCGGCATGGGCATTCTAAGCAGGCTTCGCTGCCTGGCTGGCCGCCTGCCAGTCCGGCTGTCTGCAGGCCGTGCCGCTGTCGGGCCGCCTGCCAGCGGAGCGGGTGCAGGTCCAGGCGAGAAAGGAGGCATGAGCCATGTCGCGCAACAAAAAGCATTCGTTCGAGGACAAGCAGAAAGGATACGCGGAGCGGAGCAAGGAAGCCGAGAACAATCTTGCCGCTTCCACGAACGAGAACAGGAACCAGAAAGGCCATGTGCCGAACAGCCCTTCGACAGGCTGACCGGGGCAAGCGCCAAGCGTGAATGGGGGCCGGACCGGGCGGAAGCCGGGTCCGGCTTTTTTGCAGGTTTGACGGCGGCTCCCCAAGGTAAAGTATGATAGGCAGGCAGGAACGCCGAAAGGGGAGGATGCAGGGTGAGATTCAAAGGAAAGACGGTCGTCGTGACCGGAGCCGGCTCCGGAATCGGACGTGCAGTCGCGCTGGGATACGCTGCGGAAGGCGCGGATGCCGTGCTTGTCGACCGAAATCGGGCCGGCGCCGATGAAACCGCGTCTCTGATCCGGGCAAGCGGAGGAAGCTGCTCGGCATGGACGGCCGATCTCGGCAAGCCTGAGGACATCGCCGCTTTGTTCGCAGGAATCAAGGAAAGGTATGGAAGAGTCGACATTCTGATCAACAATGCCGGCATCAGCGCCTTCAAGTCCATCTGGGAGCTGAAGGTGGAGGAATGGGACGAGGTGCTGAACAGCAACCTGCGCGGCACCTTCCTCTGCAGCCGCGCTGCGGCCCTCCTGATGAAGGAGGACGGCCGGGGAGGCTCCATCGTCAATATGGCCTCGACGCGCGCGTTCATGTCGGAGCCTTCCTCCGAAGCGTACGCCGCCTCCAAGGGAGGGATCCTGTCGCTTACGCACGCCTTGGCGTTGTCGCTCGGCGGGGAGGGCATCCGGGTCAATTCCGTGAGCCCGGGCTGGATCGAGACCGGCAGCACGGCCAAGCTGAGCGAAGCCGACCACAGGCAGCATCCGGCGGGAAGGGTAGGACGTCCGGAAGATGTCGTCCGTGCATGCTTCTACTTGACCGATCCGGACAACGATTTCGTCACGGGTACGAATGTGACGGTCGACGGGGGCATGACCCGCAAAATGATCTACATCGAATAAGCGGCCGCAGCCGTACCTGAATGCCGACGCGCAAGAAGCGGGGCCAGCAGGGGAGGCCGCTGAAAAAGCTGTCTTCTGCGTTCGCGGATCATTCTTCCGATCGCCGTTGTCCCCGAATTTCTCTGATCCTTGCCATTGTTGCGGTCGAAATCCGGTGACAAAGGCGACCCCATTCGTTTCTCCAGAACGATTCCGCGCCTTTCGCTTGTTTTTCAGCCGCCTCCAGCCGGGGGCGGCTTTTTTCTTTTCCCCGGGGACTAATTCGGCCCACTGCGATCCGCGGACAATGGCTGTAGCAGAGGGGCTCCAGGCTTCAGTGGATAAAGTTTCCGCCAGAGGGATAATCTAACCTCGAAAGAGGTGCGGAGATGAAAAAAACGAATTTGTTCGGCCTGCTGCCGGCTGTCATGATCCAAATCCTGTCTGTCGGCCTCGTCAACCATGTCCTCATCGTGCCTCTTATTCTGCACACCGCCAAGCGGGACAGCTGGATGTGTCCGGTGATCGCTTGGATCATCGCCGTTTTATGGGTCAGCTTTCCCGTATACGGCACGATGAAGCGGCTGAACGGATCCTTGAAGTCCATGCTGGAGAGGGTTATGGGCAGAGCCGGCTCCTGGACGCTCAAATTCCCGCTCGCCGTCATGCTGTTCGGAATTACGCTCAATACGCTGGTCGACACGATCTCATGGTCGAAGACGACCTACCTGCCCAAGACGCCGACCTGGGTCATTTCAAGCGCCATTATCCTCATTGTCTTGTATGCGGTTGGCACCGGCCTCCGGACGATCGCCTACGCCTCGGCCGTTCTGCTCCCGTTTGTCTTGCTTCTCGGAGACTTCGTGATGACGGCGAATCTGCCCCATAAGGACTATTCCTATCTGAAGCCGTATCTGGAGCATGGCTGGACTCCCGTGTGGTACGGGGCGCTGCTCAGCGTCTGCGCGCTGGTGGAGCTCTATACGCTCGTCCTCTATCAGCATCATCTGAAGAAAAAGTTCAAATGGATCCACATGTTCGTGCTGATGACGATCCTGTCGCTCCTGACGCTGGGGCCGCTGACGGGAGCCATTACCCAGTTCGGGCCGGTCGAAGCGGAGAAGATGAGGTACCCGGCCTTTTCCCAGTGGAGGCTCGTCCAGATCGGCAAGTTCATCGAGCATCTGGATTTCTTCGCCATTTACCAATGGATATCCGGAGCGATGATTCGGCTGTCGCTGTCGCTGTTCCTCATGGCCGACATGCTGTCCCTTCGTTCAAAGGGCAAAAAGTGGGGATTCGCGATCGTCCTGCTGGTCCTGCTCGTTCCTTTGTGTCAGGCAATCAGCGACAATATGGTGCTTTACCGCAAAATCATGATGTATTACTTTCCCATCGCGGGTGCTGCCGTCGTCGCCATCAGCATGATCATCTGGCTGCTGACGGTCATGGACGCGCGCAGCGACAAGAAAACCTCTGCGGCCGGGATGCCAGCGGAAGGAAATGGAGGGCCGTCATGAGCCAGCAGACCCAGAATAGTGCCTATTCCCAAAGCAGGACGTCCTCGTCGTCTGCCGACGACGGGACTGCTGCAGCCTCCGGCTCCAAATGGACGCTGCGGCAGCTGCAGGAAAAGCTCGAAGGCTGCCAGGATGTCGTCCATATCGAGACCAGCTTCATTCTCGAAAACGGCGAGCACTTTCCCGCGACTTTATTCTACTGCACCCAGATGGTGGATACTTCCTTGCTCCAGCAGTCTCTGCTGCCCGCTCTCCAGACGGACGGAGGCAGGCTGAAGGAGGGCTCCGACACCAATCTCATGATGATCAGCGACGAGTCGGACGCCGGCCAGGATCTTTTTGAAATGCTGTTCAGCGGCGCCGTCCTGATCGTGCTGGACGAAGGGGCCAGAATCTACGCCTCCTTCATCGGGAACCTGACGGAGCGGCAGCCCGACGAATCCGTCATGGAGGTGTCGCTCAAAGGACCGAGGGACGGCTTTGTGGAAAGCGTCAACGTCAACATCAGCTTGGTCCGCCGCCGTCTCAAGACGCCTGATCTCCAGTGCGAGATCATGACGATCGGTTCCAGATCGGGAACCCAGGTCGCCCTGATGTATATGGCCAGTCTCGCGGACGAGGAGATGATCGCCGAAGCGAGGCGCAGGCTGCAGGAGATCGCGAAGAACGTCGTTTCCATCGACAGCAGCACCCAGATCGAATCCCTGATTTCCGACAAGCGATTTACGCTGTTCCCTCTGACGACCTATACCGGCCGTCCCGATTATGCCGCCTCCTCGCTTATGTCGGGGCGGTTCATCGTCATCGTCAACGGCAATCCTGCGGTCATCATGGGGCCGACCGATCTGGCCTTCCTCGTCAAGTCTCCCGAAGATCTGCATATGCCTTATTTTTATGTTTCCTTAGAGAGGCTTTTGCGTTTCTTGGGGCTTTTTTTCAGCATCTTCCTGCCGGGCTTCTGGATCGCTCTCTGCTCCTTCAATACCGATCAGATTCCCTTCAACCTGCTCGCGACCATTTCCACGTCCCGGAACGGCCTCCCGGTATCGACCACCATGGAGATGTTCCTCATGCTGCTCATGTTCGAGCTGTTCCGGGAAGCAGGGGTCAGGCTCCCGCGGGCGGTCGGCCAGACCGTGTCGGTCGTAGGGGGGCTGATCGTCGGCAATGCGGCGATCGACGCCGGGCTCACTTCGCCCACGATGCTGGTCGTCGCGGCCGTGACGGCCGTGTCCACGTTCGCCCTTGTGAACCAGACGCTCAACGGGACGGTCACAGTGCTGCGGCTGCTCGTGCTGGTCATGGTCTCGTTCATGGGCATGCTCGGCTTTTTCCTCTCGATGTTCGCGATCGTCATCCACCTGTGCTCGCTGGAATCGTTCGGAAGGCCTTATATGGCTCCCCTCGCTACGATGAGGTTCAGGCTGATGCCGCAGGCATTCCTGCAGCTGCCTTGGGTCAAGCGGCGGAGAAAGGGAGGCCGATTCTGATGAGGGCCGGGCTGCTGCTTGCCGTGCTTGCCGCCTTGTCTCTGCTGACCGCTGGATGCTGGGATGAAGTCGACCTGACCGATCAAGGCTATGTGACGGCGCTGGGGATCGATTATGCGGACGGCCAGTACAGGATGACCGTGCAGCTCATGCAGATGAGCTCGGTCGCCAAATCCCAGGATCCGATGAGTACAAACGGGACTACCGTATGGGTCGGCAATGGAAAAGGAAAGACGATGCTCACCGCATTGGGCGATCTGCAGAAGTCGTCGCAGTTCGAGGTCAACCTGGACCATATGAAGGTGCTGGTCGTTCAAGAACGGGCGCTGTCCCGCATGGAGGATATCCTGGATGCCAACAACCGGCAAAGGGCTTCCCGGTACACTTCGCTCGTATTCGTCACTAGAGAGCCGTTCGAGAAGCTGTTCAACACCGACACCTTTTTCGGCCGCTCGCCTCTGCTGAGCATCATGTACAACCCCAAGATCCAGTTCAACCAAAACAGCCTGATCCGCCCGGTTACGATGCAGGAGCTTGTCAAGGCGATGGAAGAACCGGGGTTCACGGCGGTGCTTCCCGTCATCGGAACCAATGCCAGCGACTGGCAGGAATCGGAGAAGAAGCTTTTGGTCCAGCAGTATGAGGGCATCGTCCCCTTCTATCTGAAAAAAGCGAAGCCGTTCATGGATGTCGATGAAATCGGCGGCATGCGCTGGATCGATCCGACCTTCCAGCAGCATTATATCTACACCGGGTTGAATTCGGGCAAGGACGGAGGGCGGCAAGAGAATATCGCAACCGTGAACATCACTTCCTCCAAGCCTGCCTACCGTCTCGTGCAAGCGGGCCAGAATCCCGAGATCAAGCTGGATATCCGCGCGAAGGGCCATCTGATCGAGCTGACCGGCCCGATGACGGAGCGGGAAATATCCCGTCAGGTCGAACAGAAGATAAAGGCTGAAATCGAGCGGACGTTCGCGATCGGCTGCAGCAAGCACGTCGACATCCTGCAGCTGGAAGAATTCCTCTACCGGAATCACAACAAGCTGTGGAAGCAGCTGACCAAAGCCGGCGAATGGATCCCGATTCCCGGCGAGCTGAAGGTCGACGTTCATTTCGACCTGGTCCACACCGGCAAATTCGATCTGACCTGAGCCTGGCCAGCGGTAAAAAGGCGGACAACCATCGCATCCCCCTGTTATCGGCATAGGATAATCTATCAAATGCTGATAGAGGGGGGAGCAGGAATGAAAGATTCTTCCACGGGCTCGCTTGTTGCGATCATCGGCTCCATGATCGGGTTTGCGTTCGGCGCCTGGCATCAATCGCTGACGCTGCTGCTCGTCTGCATGGCGGTCGATTATATTTCCGGAATGGCGGCCTCGCTGAGCGAAGGCAGGCGTCTGAGCAGCCTCGTCGGCTGGTGGGGGCTGGCCCGCAAGGGACTGACGCTGCTCGTCATCCTCATCGCGCACCGGATAGACGAGCTTATGGGAGGCAACGCCGTCATGACGGCTGCGATCTTCTTTTATACGGGCAACGAGCTGTTGTCCATCACGGAGAATTACGGCCGGATCGGCTTGCCGCTGCCGGGAAGGATCAAGGCTTTCATTGAAATCTTCCGCAAAAAAGATTCATGATCGCCACGGAATGTTCATGAATCTGTCAAACATTTCGGGATAAAATAAAATTGAAAACGGTTAAAGCTTGTGATCATTTCCTGTTCTTAGGTATTATAGAAGCAGTCATGGTCAAATATGGGCATCTCATCTAAGCATGAAGGGGAGCAAGGAACGCATGAAATACGTAATGTCGACAATGCTGATTATCGCAGCCCTGCTGGGTCTGTACATGCTGACGCTCGGACTTCCGCTGCCTCCGAAGGACGAAAGCGCCGGACTGCCCGAGGGCGTCGAGCTGCTGAAGGTAACCGCATCGCAGGACTTCGTGTTCGACCAGAAGGAATACAAAGTCAAGGCCGGCCAGAAGTACAAGCTCGTCCTGCACAACAAGAGCGGCATGCACGGCCTTGCCATCGAGGACTTCGGCATCGACCTGCAAGGCGACAAGATGGAGCAGGAAGTTACCTTCGACAAGCCGGGCCGCTACAAAATGCACTGTTCCGTCATGTGCGGAACCGGACATGCGAACATGGTATCCGAGCTCGTCGTCGAGTAGCATGCAGATGGGAAAAGCGTTTCTCCTTAAGAGGAGGAACGCTTTTTTTTGCGTTTCAGCGATCTGGCGATCGCTCCGAGATGCGGCCGGCGAAGCCGCTGAGCCTTCTGCTCGGACTCAATCGGCCTGCCCGGGCGGAAGCGGCGTCCGGCTGCTCAGCCCGGAGCCGTGCGGCTGCTTGTAATCTCCGGTTCACGCTCCGTTCACGCAGCAGCTCTAAGCTGAAGGCATGAGAAGGAGGAGATGTTCATGTTTTTGGCTTTGCGGGAAATCAGGCATTCCAAGCTGAAGTACGCGCTGATCACGACGATCATGCTGCTCGTATCTTTTCTGGTGCTGTTCGTGACCGGGCTGGCGCAAGGATTGTCCTATGCGAACGCATCCTCGGTCGTGAATATGAAGGCCGATTACTTTATTGTCCAGAAAGGCTCGGACAGCCGGCTCGCCCGATCGGCGATAACGCCGGAGCAGGCGGCAGCGGCCAAGGAGGCAGCCGGGGAGGAAGCCGTCCAGCTGCTTGGCGTGCGCATGGCTTCGCTTCAGAACGAGGCGACGGGGGCCAAGCTGGATGCCGCGCTCATGTCCGTGGAGCCGGAAGGATGGCTGGCGCCGCCCGTTGTCGAGGGGACGAAGCCGGCCGCAGGAACGGATGGCGCCATACTCGTGGACCGGAAGCTGTCGGAATCGGGAGTCGAGCTCGGGACGAAGCTTACCGACACGGTAACGGGCCGCAGCTGGACCGTCTCCGGCTTCGTGAAGGATGAATCCTACAGCCATACGCCGGCGGCGTTCGTCAGCCCCGCGGAATGGAGCAAGCTGCAGCAGTCCGGACGGGAAAGCGGCTACAACACGATCGCTTTCCGCGGCAGCCAGGCCGATGCGCAAGCGCTGCAGGGCAAGCTGCCCGGCACGGAGCTGCTCGCCAAGAAGCAGATCATCCAGGCGATTCCCGGCTATTCCGAGGAGCAAGGCACGCTGGTCATGATGATCGCGTTTCTGTTCGTCATATCGGCATTCGTCCTGGCGGTGTTCTTTTATGTCATGACCATCCAGAAGACGAGCCAATTCGGCATCTTGAAGGCGATCGGCTCCAGAACCGGCTATTTGTCGGCAAGCGTCCTCTGGCAGGTGCTCCTGCTTGCCGCGGCCAGCTTGACGGGGAGCCTGCTGCTCATCTGGGCGATGCGTGCGGCGATGCCCTCCACGGTCCCGTTCCAGCTCGATGCCGGCACGACGGCCTTCACCTGCGCCTTGTTTCTAGCTACTTCGATAGTCGGCTCGCTGTTGTCTGTCATTAAGGTGGCGCGCACCGACGCGCTGGATGCGATAGGGAGGACGGCATGATGAAACCGAGATTGCTTATGGAAAATGTGACCCAGACGTTCCAGGACGGCGAATCAAGCGTAACGATTCTGGACGGCTTGTCGCTGGAAGTCGGAGAGGGGGAGCTGGTCGCCGTGACCGGACCTTCCGGCTCCGGCAAAAGCACCTTCCTCTCGATCGCCGGAGCGCTGCTGTCTCCGACCGGAGGCGAGGTGAGCGTAGACGGGCGGCCGCTCGGCGGCATGGACGCCGGGCAGCTGGCGGATCTGCGGCTCACCAAGCTCGGCTTCGTGTTTCAATCCGCGAACCTCATTCCGTACCTGCGCGTCGAGGAGCAGCTGCTGCTGGTCGCCAAGCTGGCCGGAACTCCGGCCGCCGAAGCCTCGAAGCGGGCCAAGGAGCTGCTGGAGCTGCTGGGGCTGGCCCGCAGGAGCAGATCCTATCCCGAGAAGCTGTCCGGGGGCGAGCGGCAGCGGACAGCCGTCGCCCGCGCGTGGATGAACGATCCTTCGGTCATCTATGCCGACGAGCCGACGGCAAGCCTGGATGCCGAGCGCGGAAGGGATGTCGTCCGCATGCTGCGGGACGGCGTGAAGGCGCAGAAGAAGGCGGGAATCATGGTCACCCATGACGATCGGGTGCTGGAGTATTGCGACCGCGTGCTGAAGCTGGAGAACGGCCGGCTGCAGCCGGCTTGAGCCCGGATCGGCAGGCGAACGGAAAAAGCCCTCGCGGAACCTGCACGAAGCAGGCGTCCCCAAGGGCTTTCCGATTTTCAGGCAGCGTTTCTTTTGCGGCGCTCGGCTTGGATGATCCGGTCGCAGGCATACCCGATGGCCGCATAACAGGCGATCGTGAGGATGTACATGATCAAGACCGGCGTGGCATGGATATCGTAGAAGACATCCGAGATCCAGGCGACAGGACTGAACATGAAAAAGAAGAAGTTATGGGGATCATACCCCGTTGAGCTGAAAAGGCATAGGGCAAGGCTGATCAGGACCGCGGCGATCGTGACGGGATAACGCACCTGTTCTTGCTCCCTTCTGCTGGCATTGCCGAATGATGCGGCTTGAGTTATTATGGGTCAAAAGGGCTCGGGACATGCAGGTGATGCAAGTTCCGCGCCGATTCATGATCAAGAGGGAGCGTTTTCACTACTATGCTGACCCATATCGTGTTCTTCCGCCTCAAAGACCGCAGCGCAGACAGCGTGGAGCGCACGGCCTCCGTCCTTCGCGGCATGGAAGGCCGCATCGAGGTGCTCCGGCATCTGGAGGTAGGCGTTGATGTCGTCCATTCCGAGCGTTCGTACGATATCGCGCTCGTAACCAGGTTCGATTCCCTGGAAGCTCTTGGCGAATACCAGGTGCATCCCGTTCACCAGAAGGTCATCGAGCACATGAACGAGGCCCGCGAATCTTCCGTGAGCGTGGACTACATAGGCTGAACCAACAAGCAGGAGGAGCTCCGGCTTCTTAAGGAAGGTGCGTAACTATGCAGGAAGAATCGCTTGGGGAAGATTTTTATCAGATGATCGTCTATCTGTTCGTCGTCATCGTCAGCAGCATCATCATGATCGTCTGGCTGAAACGGCGCGGCAGAAAAAAGAATAACCGATAACGGAGGCGCTTCATGTATTACGTCAACGTGCAAGACATCCGTCTCAGGCTCGGCGCCATGCCGGAGCTTGAGCAGGCGCTGAGGGAGCTGGCGGCCGGCTGGCAGGGAACCCTGCTTCAAGGGCTTGCCCAGGAAAGGGCTCTCCATCTGGCGATCGAAACCGTGACCGACGTAGGCAGCTGCCTCATCGACGGTTATATCATGAGGGATGCCAGCAGCTACGAGGATATTGTCGAAATCATCGGCGGCGAGGAAGTCATCGATGCCGGGCTTGCCCGCAGCTTGGCGGAGCTGGCCTCGCTGCGCCGCAAGCTCGTTCAGGAATATTATGACTGGCCGCGAAGCGAGCTGCATCCATTCACGGCGCAGCTTCCCGGCTGGCTGGCAAGCTTCCGGGAACAGGTGGAGATTTATCTCGCCAAGGAACAATAACATCGCGACTGCCCGTTTTGAAGCCGCCTTTCAATGGGCGGTTTTTTTATTTTGAGATTGAAGTGTCAAGCCAAGCCCACGCCGCATCTACTGATCTCAGGCAATGGGCTCCCGCCCGGAACCGGAACATGCAGGAGGTGGAGGCATGGCAGCTTGGATCGCGGCGCTGGGCGCCGCCGTGGCGGCAATCGCGGTCGCTGCGGCTGCATGGCAGTTCGTCGGGGTGCTTCGCCGTCTGAAAGCGTGGATGGAAGAAGCCCAGTCGTCAGGAAACAAATCGCTGGAGCAGCTTGACGAGCTTCTGAGCGATGCGCGCCATGCTCTGCGGCCCGCAAGAGAGGCGGCCGAGGAAGCGAGGAGGCAGCTGATGCTGCTCGGTCCGGTGCTGGAATCCGCTCTCAAGCTGCAGGACGCAGCGAACCATGCGCAGCTCGCGGCGCGAAAGCTCGCCCATGCGGCTGCGGACACGGCCGAATCGGCTGCAGTCCGCGTGGAGCAGGCGGCCGGCAAATACCGGGAGCAGATCGATCAGGCGATCGGCATCGCCGAGGTCGCGCTCGAAGGATGGATGTTTTGGCGCAGCCGCCGCGAAAAGCTTGGAATCTCTGCATGTTCCGGACGGAACAATGGGAACCCTAACGAGGAAGGGAGCGATTAAGATGGCGAAGAAGAAATATGGATTTGCATGGGGCGCAATTGCGGGAGGTATCGTCGGATCGGTGACGGCGCTGCTGCTGGCTCCGAAGTCGGGCCGCGAGCTGCGCTCCGACATCGGCGAGTATGCGGCCAAGGCGGCCGACACGGCGGTTGAAATCGGCGAGATCATCGGCGACAAGGCTGCGGCAGCGGCAAGGCAGACGGCTGCCGGAGCAACGGCGCTGAAGGATAAAGCCATTCAAACGGCCGAAACCTTGGCATCCGGAATCAAGTTCTGGGACCGCGGCGAAGATCGCGAGCTCGCGGTCATCGCATCGGCGGCTTCGCACGACGATCTGGACGTCTCGGATTTCGTCATTAATGAACACATTGAGTCGATCGATGCCGAAGAAGACGGCTCCGGCAAAATCTGAGGAGCCTCCAGCTCATCCTAGCGGATGCGGCTGGCGTACATAGACGGCGGTTCTCCGTAGGAGCGCTTGAACACCCGCTGAAAGTAGGATACCTCGGCATAGCCGAGATAGGCCGCGATTTCTTCCACGGTGAGCAGCGATTCCTGCAGCATATACACCGCCGTTTTCATCCGCAAGGAATGGACATAACCGCTGATGGTCTGACCGGTGCCGCTTCGGAACAGCGAAGCGGCATAATTCGGCGTGCGGCCGATGCATTCGCCAAGCTCTTCCTTAGTCACATGCTCCCGGTAATGATCCTGAAGGAAAGCTTTCATCTTGTCGATATGGCGGCTTCCGGCTGCCTTGGCTTCACCCTTGGACCGCTCTCTTCCCCATAAAGCCACTATTTCCAGCAGCAGCCCCGTTCCCAGCAAGCGCGAGTAGGGCAGTCCCTCCTTGCTTTCGCCGAGCATCGACTTGATCCGGTCGAGCAGCAGATCATAGGCGGCAGGCCTTGTCCGATCCCATCTCTCCGGAAGGGGAAAGCCGGAGGCCAGGGATGATTCCATGCTGAACCAGATGACATACATCTCATGAAACACTCCCGGCAGAGCGACGGACCTGGCCTCTGCCGCCGCGGGAATGAAGATGAGGTCTCCTCGGGCGGTCCCGATCGGCTCCCCGTCTATTTCAAGCGTGAACTTGCCGTAGCTGGCCAGCAGCAATGCATTCCGATCGTCCGATCGGCGGCTGATCAGCGATTCGGAATTTCCTTGAATCCGGTTGATATCCCAGTTGTTGGGCAATTGCGCCATCGGTTGGCTCCTTTTATCGTACTATAGGTTTTTTATTATACTATAGGACGTCGTTTTGGTCTTCTTCAACAGGTACAATGGAGGAAGCAAACACCTAGGAGGACTTCAATTATGCTGCGCAAAACAAAAATCGTATGTACGCTCGGTCCGGCAAGCGAGTCGGTCGACACCCTCAAGCAAATGATGGAGGCCGGCATGAACGTGGCCCGCATCAACATGGCTCACGGTGAGCTGGAGGATCATGCCGCCCGCATCCGCTCGGTCCGCGAGGCTTCGGCCGCTGTCGGCGGCCAGCTTGTTCCCATCCTGATGGACATCAAAGGACCCGAGGTGCGGATCGGCAAGCTCTCCGCCCCATCGGTCCACCTGCAGACGGGCGCCGAGCTGGTGCTCACCACGATCGAGCTCGAAGGCGACGCATCCCGCATCTCCGTCAACTACCCCGGCTTGCCGGAGGATGTGCATGAAGGCAGCACGATTCTGATCGACGACGGCCTGATCGAGCTGAAGGTGAAGGAATCCGGCGGCACCGAGATCCGCTGCGAGATCGTCAGCGGCGGCATGCTGAAGCCCCGCAAAGGCGTCAACCTGCCCGGCGTGCGCACCCGCCTGCCCGGCGTCACGGAGCGCGACGTCAAGCATATCCACTTCGGGATCGGCGAGAACGTGGACATCATCGCCGCCTCGTTCGTCCGCAAAGCGGAAGACATCATGGAGATCCGCCAGATTCTCGAAGAGAACGGCGCCGGACATATCCAGATCATCTCCAAAATCGAAAATGACGAAGGCGTCGAGAACCTGGATGCCATCATCGAGGCATCGGACGGCATCATGGTCGCCCGCGGCGACCTCGGCGTGGAGATTCCGGTCGAGGACGTGCCTGCCCTTCAGGAAGAAATGATTACGAAGTGCAACATTGCAGGCAAGCCGGTCATCGTCGCCACCCATATGCTGGAGTCGATGCAGGTCAACCCGCGCCCTACACGCGCGGAAGTGAGCGACGTCGCCGGCGCCGTGCAGCAGGGCACCGACTGCATCATGCTCTCCGGCGAGACGGCTGCCGGCAAGTATCCGGTGGAATCGGTGCGCCGCATGGCCTCGATCGCCGTCAAGGCGGAGTCCATGCTGAACTACCGGCTTGAATTCCAGTCGCGCCGGGCGCTCCACGCCACGACGACGACCGAGGTCATCAGCCAGGCGGCCGTAGGCTCCTCGATCGATCTCGATGCCAAGGCGATCCTGACGCCGACGGAATCCGGATTCACGGCGCGCATGGTATCGAAGTACCGGCCGAAGGCTCCTATCATCGCCATCACGCCGGATCCTCGCGTCACGGCCAAGCTGAGCCTGCTGCGCGGCGTCATTCCCGTGCTCGGAGAGCGCGCGACGAGCACGGACGAGCTGCTCCAGTCCGCGATCGTCGACGGCAGCAAGACGGGATTGCTGCATGAAGGCGATTATGTCGTCATCTCCTCCGGCGTGCCGAGCGGACGCTCCGGAGCGACCAATCTCATCAAGATCCAGCAGGTTTAGAGGCAAAACCTGTCTCCGCAGCAACAGGATCTCGTCGAGAGATCCAGCAGGTCTGACAGAACCTGCTTTTCGCATTCCGACAGGCAGCCCCGAAGCGATCGCTTCGGGGCTGCCTGTTTTGTTCATGGGTTCACAAGCCGCGCCCGGTAGGCGGAAGGCGAGCAGCCGGCGCTGCGCTTGAACTGCCGGGAGAAATAGAGCGGATCGGAAAATCCGCAGGACGCCGCCACCTGCTCCACGCTCAGCTCCGTGCCGAGCAGCGCCATCGCCCGGCGCAGGCGGATATTTTGGAGATATTGCATGGGAGAGAGGCCGGTGACGCTTCGGAACACCTTGGACAGATGGGAACGATGGTAGCCGAGAGCTTTGGCCAGCTCCGAGATGGACACGGCTTCGGCATAATGCGTCTGCAGCCAGCGCGCAGCCTGCTCCGCCTGCCGGCGGGCTGCGGCGGTGGAGCGGGCCGACGGCGTAGCGGCATCCGGCTGCAGGCGGGCGAACTCGGCCAGCAGCAGCCGGAGCCAGCCGCTCGCCTCCATGTCCATCAGGGAAGCGCTGTTTCCCGATGCGAGGGAATCACGCAGCCGGGCATACAGCTCCGCTGCGTTGCCGCTTCCTTGCCCGAGAATGGCGGGCTTTTCCGGCGTAATCCCGGCCTCGGCGAGCAGATGCAGGGCGGCATGTCCCCGGAAGGCGACCCAGTTGTACTGCCAGGGATCCTCGCTGTCCGCCGTATATTGGAACAAGACGCCTGGAAAAATCGCAAAGCTGTCGCCGGAAGACAGCGCAGCGTCCTTGTCCCCGCAGCGGAATGTTCCCTTGCCGCCTGTAACGGTATGGATGAGGACGTAATCATGAATGCCGGGACCGTTCTCATGACCGGGTATCGGGCTGCCTTCCCCGCTGAACAGAACCGTCAATTCGGCCGCAGGCACAGAGCCCGGGTTGTCGCTGACCTTGAAATCGTAGTGGTCCGGAGTGGCTGGCATCGGGCGGAGCCTCCTTGGCTTGTTCTGATCCCACAGTAGCGGAAACGACGACAAATGTCCATGCATTGCCGCCAACGTTCCATACCGCTGCTGAAAGCGTTATTTTACAATGATGACGAGGTGCCGGCCCTTAGCCGCTCTAGCCGGATCAAGGTCTCAGGCCGGGCTGGCAGGCACACAAATGGAACGTAATCAAGGAGGATGCAGCCTATGGACAAAATCACCTTCCTCGGCGCAGGCAGCACGGTGTTCGTGCGAAATGTGCTCGGCGACGTCATGAAGACGCCGTCTCTGCAGTCATTCGAGCTGGCTCTGTACGACATCAATCCCGAGCGGATGAAGGAATCGGAGCAGCTCCTCGGCGCGATCAAGACGACCAGCGGAAGCAGCTGCCGGATCAAGGCTTATTCCGACCGGAAGGAAGCTCTGCGCGGAGCCAAATATGTCATCAACGCCATCCAGGTGGGCGGATACGATCCCTGCACGATTACGGACTTCGAGATTCCGAAGAAATACGGCCTGCGCCAGACGATCGCGGACACGGTCGGCATCGGCGGCATCTTCCGCAACCTGAGGACGATTCCGGTCATGCATGGATTTGCCGAGGACATTCGGGAAGTTTGCCCGGACGCGCTGTTCCTGAACTACACGAATCCGATGGCGGTGCTGACCAATTACATGAACACCTACGGCGGGGTGAACACGGTCGGCCTCTGCCACAGCGTCCAGGTGTGCGTGCCCCATTTGTTCAAGGACCTCGGAATCAGCGCCGAGGGCGTCAAGACGAAGATCGCCGGCATCAATCATATGGCGTGGCTGCTGGAGGCGACCCGCGACGGGGAGGATCTGTATCCGGAGATCAGACGCAGAGCGGCGGAGCGGCAAAAGGAGAAGCACCATGACATGGTCCGTTACGAATTGATGCTGAAATTCGGCTATTACGTGACGGAATCCTCCGAGCATAACGCGGAATACCATCCGTATTTCATTAAAAAGAATTATCCGGAGCTGATCGAGCGCTTCAACATTCCGTTAGATGAATATCCCCGCCGCTGCGTGAATCAGATCGCCGACTGGAACCGGCTGCGGGAGGAGCTGCTCGGCAAGCAGGAGCTGGCGCATGAGCGGACCCATGAATATGCTTCCCATATCATCGAAGCCATCGAGACCGACGTGCCGTTCCGGATCGGCGGCAACGTCATGAACACGGGCCGCCTGATTCCGAATCTGCCGAGCGAGGCGTGCGTGGAAGTGCCTTGCCTTGTCGACCGCGGCGGAGTCCAGCCTACGCATGTCGGCAATCTGCCGCCGCAGCTGGCCGCTTTGAACCGGACCAATATCAATACACAGCTGCTGACGCTGGAGGCGGCGGCGACCGGCCGCAAGGAGCATATTTACCAGGCCGCCATGCTGGATCCGCATACGTCGGCGGAATTGTCCATGGACGACATCATCGCGCTGTGCGACGACTTGATCGAAGCCCATGGCGACTGGCTGCCGAAATACCGCTGACGGCGGCGGAGGCTGCAGGCTGCTGTACAGGCGCATGCATGGCCTTTCTTGCCTGCATCACAGGCTTCTTGTCTCTGGCCCGCGCGAAAGCGCTGCGCCTCTCATTCGAAAGCGACAGATCCCCGATCGCAGCGGGGGTCTGTTTTTTTTATTCGCGCAGGCTGCCGTGTACATATTCAGTTCATATAGGACGGTTAAGATAAGCCCAGCCGCTGATGCGGCGCCATCAGGTTTACGGAGTGAGAATGAAACCGATAAAATGCCTATAAGCGCTATTGGAAAGGCGGAACCGACATGACTCACATCCTTGTCGTCGACGACGACAGCCATATCCGCGAGCTGGTCTCCCATCTGCTCCGCAAGGAAGGTTATGCGACGGAAGAAGCGGCCGACGGCCGCGAGGCTCTCCTCAAGCTGTCTTCCAGGCGAGCCGATCTCGTCGTGCTCGATATCATGATGCCGGAGATGGACGGGTGGGAGCTGTGCCGCCGGCTGGGAGAGAACTACGAGGGGATGCCGATCCTCATGCTTACGGCCAAGGGAGAAACGATGCATAAGATCAAGGGATTCGAGCTCGGCACGGACGATTACCTCGTCAAGCCGTTCGATTCCCTCGAGCTGACCGCGCGGGTGAAGGCGCTGCTGAAGCGCTACCGGATCGCGGCTTCCCAGCAGATCCGGATCGGGGAGCTCGAGCTGGACCGCAAGACGTTCCAATGCCGGATCGGCGGCAAGGAAGCCACCCTTCCGCTCAAGGAATTCGAGCTGCTCTTCCTGCTCGCCAGCTACCCGGGCAAGACGCTCAGCCGCGACTCGCTGATCGAGCAGATCTGGGGCTTCGATTACGAGGGAGACGAGCGTACGGTCGACGTGCATATCAAGAGGCTGCGCGAGCGGCTGTCCGAGGCGGAGCATCTGGAGATCCGCACGATCCGCGGGCTCGGCTACAGGCTTGAGGAGAAACAATGAAAAGGCTGGGCTCGAAAAGCAGGTTCAGGCTCATGGTTGTCTTCACGATGGCGAGAGTTTCCGTGCTGCTCGTGCTTTGCTGGACGGCGTCGTTTTATTTTTTCGAGTGGCTTGCATGGAAGCCCGCTCCACTGGTCGGCCAGCTGTTGAAATCCGGGGCTGGCTTCATCCTGTTCGGAGGCATTCTGTACCTATGGGGACGGTTCGCGCGCAGAAAGCAGATGGAAGCCTTTCAAGCGATTCTGGATGCCTTGGCCGCGATTGCGAAGGGGGACTTCCGCGTGTCGATCGAGGTGCCGAGGGAGATGAACGAAGGGTATATGGAAAATCTTGTTCAAGGCATCAACAACATGGCCGCCGATCTCGACAAGATGGAGATTCTCCGCCAGGAGTTCATCTCCAACGTCTCCCACGAGATCCAATCGCCGCTCACGTCGATCGGCGGGTTCGCGCGCGTCCTCAAGGACAGCGAGCTGACTCCCCTTCAGCGGGAGCATTATCTCGATATCATCGAGCAGGAGAGCGTGCGCCTATCGCGGCTGTCGGACAGCATGCTGAAGCTGGCCTCGCTCGATTCCGACAAGCATCCGTTCCATCCCGTGCCGGTCCGGCTCGACAAGCAGCTGCAGCGGGTCATCCTGGCCGGCGAGCCCCAGTGGAGCGCCAAAAGCCTGGAGGTCGAGGCGCAGATGGACCCGGCCGAAAGTGATGCGGACGCCGACCTGCTTGATCAGGTATGGATCAATCTCCTTCATAACGCCGTCAAGTTCACGCCGGACGGCGGGTCCATCCAGATTACGCTGCGGAGGACGGGCGAGGAGGCGGTCGTCACCTTCAAGGATACGGGGACCGGCATTCCGAACGCCAGCCTGCCTCATATTTTCGAGCGCTTTTACAAGGCCGACCCGTCGAGGACCCGGACCGGCGGCGGCAGCGGCCTCGGCTTGTCCATCAGCCGGAAGATCGTGGAGATGCACGGCGGAGCCATTGCAGCGCACAACGATTCCGAGGAAGGAGCCGTCTTCACCGTCACCCTGCCGCTGTCCCGGACGCCACCGGGCTCCTTGCGTCCAGCGAGGCCTGCCGAGAGCGCCCAGCCGGCGAAGCCGGCCGCTCCTCGGCTTGAACAGGCCTGTCTAATCCGCTAAGATGAAGGTACGTTTGAAAGACGGCATTCATATGCTGTCATAGTCAAAAACGGACCCTCATTTTGTTCATGGAAAGCGGTGTGTACGTGCAAAGACCCATAGCCATCCTAGATTCCGGAGTAGGCGGGCTGACGGTTGTCAAGGAAGTGATGAGACAGCTGCCCCGCGAGAAGGTCATCTACTTCGGAGATACCGCACGAACGCCCTACGGGCCGCGTCCGTCCGATGAAGTCGTCCGGTTCACTCAGGAGATCGTCTCCTATTTGATGCAGTATAAGCCTAAAATGATCATTATCGCCTGCAATACGGCAACGGCCGCGGCGCTCGAGGATATCCGCTCCATGGTGGACGTTCCGGTCGTCGGCGTCATCAACCCCGGCGCCAGAGCGGCCATCAACCAGACGAAGACCGGCATCGTCGGCGTCATCGGGACGGTCGGAACGGTCCGCAGCCGCGCATACGAGGACGCGCTCAAGCGGCTCAATCCCAATATCCATGTCGTGAGCCTGGCTTGTCCGCTTTTCGTGCCTTTGGTGGAGCAGGGCAACTTCCGCTCCAAGGAGACGATGGATACGGTCCGCGAATCGATGGAGAAGCTCAAGGACATACCGCTCGACACGCTCATCCTCGGCTGCACCCATTATCCGTTCCTGTCGGAGACGATTCAGGAAGTGATGGGCAGCGGCGTCAAGCTGATCAGCTCCGACAACGAGACGGCCCGCGAGATGAGCACGATTTTGCAGGAATCGGGCAAGCTCGCGCACGGGCCCGAGCTGCCGATCCACCAGTTCTTCTGCAGCGGCGAGCCCAAGATGTTCAAGCGGATCGCCCAGCAATGGCTCGGCGAGCAGATCGAGCTGACCCCGGTCGTCTGGCAAATTCCGAAGATCGGGTAGAACGGATGGCAGCTTCGCGGCCCCTTGCCTTTATGGCAGGGGGCTGTTCGGGCTTGGACCGTCATGGATGAGCGAAACTTTGCGGGAGAAATGTACAGCCCATGGCGGAATATCTCGCCGCTCCGTCGTTGGAGCCGCATTCTGCCCGGTTCCCGCCGGAGGCGTGTTAGGTGGGCAAGTTCCCGCATACAATGGTCGTATCTCCATAAAGGGCGGGATCCTCCATGAATGTCCAAGACAACGACATTGTACGTCCATGCCTGTACGGACCGGCCGTTCTGGCGGCCGATCTGGATGCGTTGAAGAGGCGCTACCCTTGCCTCCCGAGAGTGCCTGCCGGCACGAGCGTCATGGGCAAGCCGATCGAGGCGCTGCGCTTCGGACGCGGGCCGCGCTACGTCCAGATCAACGCTTCCTTCCACGCCAATGAATGGATGACAAGTCTCATTCTGATGAAGTATGCGGAGGCGTTGGCCGCACGTGAAGCTTCGGGAGATCGTTTCGCCGCGGAAACGACGGTATGGCTGCTGCCGATGGTCAATCCGGATGGAGTGGAGCTTGTGCTCGAGGGCGTGACGGACGGCCATCCTTACGGACGCCAGCTCCTGGAATGGAATGGCGGCAGCCTCGACTTCAGCGGCTGGAAGGCGAATATCCGCGGCGTCGACCTGAACGACCAGTTTCCGGCCGGCTGGGAGGAGGAGCGTCAGCGCCGCGGAGTGTCTGGCCCAGGTCCGCGGGATTATTCGGGGGAATGCCCGCTCAGCGAGCCAGAGGCTCGAACGGTGGCTGCCCTTACGGAACGCGAATCCTTCGATATCGTCGTCGCCCTGCATACCCAGGGGGAAGAGATCTACTGGAACTACCGGGGCTTCGAGCCTCCGGGGGCGGAGGAGATGGCGGCAAGGCTCGGCGCTGCCAGCGGTTACGCTCCCGTCGCCCTGACAGACAGCGATGCCGGATTCAAGGACTGGTTCATCCGGCGCTTCCGCAGGCCGGGATTTACGGTGGAAGCGGGCCTGGGCGTCAATCCTCTGCCGTTGGAGCAGTGGAGCGGCATGTACTTCCGCGTGAGCCTGCTGCTGGACGAGGTGCTGCGGATCGCGATGGAGAGAGAATAGGCGCCGTCGTGGAACGGAACGGGAAGCGGCAGCCTGCCTGCGGCAAAAGAATGAAATGGCAGCCGGTCGTTGACGGCGGTTGATGGGAATGAATGCAGCCGGCTTCTTGTGCCGGCTGCTGATTGAAGAGGAATGGATGCCGGCTGCTGATTGAAGCTGAAAAAGCAGAGAGCGGCTCGATATCCGAGCCGCTCTCTGCTTTTTATAATGGCAAGCTCATCGTTATGTTTCTGGCTGCGAATCCCAGCCGCTCATACAGCCGGATCGCATGGCGGTTTTCCACGTACGCGTTGAGACGGATTTCGGAGCAGCTCTCTTGTCTCATCTGTTCGACGGCCCGCTCCATCAAGCGGCTCGCAATGGACTGCCCTCTCGCTTCCGGAAGGACAAAGAGCTCGTAGATGAAGCCGATTTCCTGGTCGGAGAACTCATCCGTTCTTTTTCCGAACAGAATCCAGCCCCGCACCTCCTGGTTCTCGGACGCAATCAAAAACCGGGAGCCTTTCGCCAGCAGCTCTCCGACCATCAGCTTCATTTTCGCTTCGGACGGCTTGGACCGGCCCATCGTGCCTTCAAAGGTGGATTGCGGCGAGAGCCTCATGATTTCTTCCCGTTCTTCGTTCGTGGGAGTTCGAATTTCCATCCGGATACGCTCCTTCCGCTTCGGCCATCCTTTGCGGGGATGTCATTTCTGCGCTTGCGGAGATGCTTCTCCGTCGCGACTATGTGTAATTCGCCATCCTTGCGGCACAAACCCTTTATTCGGGATAAAAGAAAGGAAAAACCTCTTTGGAGCGGTCCCTTCGGAAGACGTCCGTGCACCGGGCCGGCAACGCTGCGGCTGCCGATCCGCAACCTTTGCGGCTGCCGGTTCGTATAACCCTTCGCCGGGTTTGGCTCGCGCCGGATCCGGGGAAGATAGAACCATAGGGGGAATGAGCCTTGCGCAAGCTTCTATCGCTCAACCATTGGAGACATGTGTTTGTCCGGGTATTCCGGCTGCTGCGCTCCAAGAACGTCAAGCTGACGGATAAGCTGCTGTTTCTTATTCCTGTCGGACTGTACTGGGTTCTTCCGGACGTCATGCCGTTCATGCCCGTGGACGACATCGCGGTGACGATGATGGCGGCCAGCTGGTTCGCCAAAGGAATGGAAAACAAGTACGGCGCGTCTTGATGTTTTGGCCGTCTTTCGATAGAATTACTGGATGAGAGAGATGCAGTCGACAAGCTTGCCGCGCCTGCAGCGGGCAAGCTTTACTTTATAGCCAGGAGGAACCGCCATGAATTGCAAAATTACCCGCAATGCCGCGAAGGTGCTGAAGCTGGAGCTGGACAAGCCCGAGCATGAAGGCAAGAAGCTGCGCGTCTACATCACCCACTCCCACGGAGATCATGCCCACTACGGGCTCGGCATCGACGATCCGACGGAGAAGGACGAGCTCGTATCGACGGACAAGGACATCGACGTGCTGCTCGAGAAGGGCGTCGAGCTGCTGGACGGCGTGAAGATCGATTATCTCTACACCCCGGAAGAAGGATTCGTCGTCACGAATCCGGCCAAAGGAAACCACGGTGACCACTGAGACGCTGCCCGCCCGGCAGGAGGATAAGCCCGCATCGAAGAACGACATCCGCGTCTGCGAGAAATGCAACTTCATGCGTCTGAAAACGATCATTCCAAAGCTGCAGAAGCTCGATCCGGCCGCCGACATCAAAATCGGCTGCAAGTCCTACTGCGGTCCATGCGGCAAGAGAGCGTTCGTCTTCATCAACGGACGTTACATCGCGGCTCCGACCGAGGACGAAGTCATCGAGAAAGTGAAGCCCTACATCAAGAAATAAGACCGGCGGCTATCCGGGAGGAGCGGTATCTTCCCGGATTTGCACGCCGGCTTTTTTTATTTGCCGGACAAAAAAACACCCTCTGCCCGAACATAAAGGGAGAGGGTGTTTCGCGTTATTCGACGGAGCTCGCCGTTGGAGCGCCTTCGAGCCGAGGCCTCGGAGGCAGCGGCCCCAGGTACTGGTACAGCTGGCATTCGATGCGCCCGTTGTACAGCTTGCGCTTTTTGTCCGCGTTGCGGCCGTAGCTCTGCTCGAACGACTTGGAAGGGCTGAGGGCGAATACGGACCAGTCCTTCTTGACCGCATCGATGAAGCCGAGCTGGCGGATGACCTTGTCGGCTTCCTTCTCCGTCCCGAGCCGCTCGCCGTAAGGCGGGTTCGTGATGATGCAGCCGTAATGCCCTTGAGGCTGAACGCGCGCGATCGGCATCGTCTGGAGCTTGATCTCGCGGGCGAAGCCGGCTTTTTTGAGCGCGGCCTCGGCCACCTCGATCGCTTCGGGATCGATATCCGACCCGGCGATTTCCAGCTTCACGTCATCCCTTACGGAATCGAAGGCTTCCTCGCGGGCAAGGTCCCAGCGGCTCTGGCCCATAATGTCCCAGGCGTCGCTGCTGAACGATCTGCGCAATCCCGGAGCGACATTCCAGCCGATCATGGCCGCCTCGATCGGAATCGTGCCGGAACCGCAGAACGGATCGTACAGAGGGCGCTCCGGGCTCCAGCGCGACAGCAGCACCATCGCCGCCGCCATCGTTTCCTTGATCGGGGCTTCGGTGACGAGCTTGCGGTAGCCGCGCTTATGCAGGCTCGGTCCCGTCGTATCCAGCGTAATGAGCGCCATGTCGTTCAGCAGGCTCACTTCGATGACATAGCGCGCCCCGTCCTCGCGGAACCATTCCGTGCCGTACTGCTCCTTCATCCGCTCGACGACCGCCTTCTTGACGATCGACTGGCAGGCGGGCACGCTCGACAGCTGCGATTTTTGGGACCGTCCATTGACGGGGAACTCCCCGTCCTCGGGGATCCAGTCGGGCCAGTCCAGCGCTCGCACGCCCTCGAACAGCTCCTCGAAGGTCATGGCGCGGAATTCGGCCATCTTGACGAGCACCCTGTCCGACGTGCGGAGCCAAAGGTTCGTCCTTGCGATATCCTCCAGGCCGCCCTTGAAGGTGACGCGGCCGTTTTCTGTTTTGACATCGGTATAGCCAAGATCCTTCAGTTCCCTGGCAACCACTGCCTCCAGCCCCATGGGCGAAGTGGCAATCAGTTCAAGCTGCATCGTGTATCGTTCACTCCATCTCTTGCCTGCGGGCGGAATTTGTATCCGGCCGCAGGTCGTCATACAATCAAGTATAGGCGATAATCGCAAGCAAGTACACCGACAGAAAGGATTGAGCCGCAATGAACGAAATGGAAGCTTATATCGAAGCTTTGTTTCCGCCCGATGAGGATCTCGCGCGGGTGCTGGAGAGCATCAGGGCGAAAGGAATGCCCGAAATATCCGTCCCAACCGGCTACGGCAGGCTGCTCACGCTGCTGGTGCAGATGTCCGGAGCGAAGGAGCTGCTCGAGATCGGAGCGCTGGGCGGTTACAGCGGCATTTGCCTGGCGCGCGGACTGGGCGTCGGCGGAAGCCTCACCTCGCTGGAGCTGCTGCAGGAATACGCAGACACTGCGAAGGAGAATCTGGAGGCGGCCGGGCTCGGAAGCCGCGTCTCCCATCTCGTCGGCGACGCAGGCGAGAGCCTGGAGCGGCTGACATCCGAAGGGCGGCGCTACGACTTCTTTTTCATCGACGCCGACAAGGGCGGATATGTCCGCTATCTGGACGCGGCGATCGGGCTGGCCAATCCCGGCGCGGTCATCGTAGCCGACAATACGCTGCTGCGCGGCCGCGTCGCGGATCTCCAGCGGAGCGGACCTTCCGTGCTCGCGATGCGCGAGTTCAACGAGCGGGTCGCCTCCGATCGCAGGCTGACCGGCACGCTGCTGCCCGCCTATGACGGGCTGGCGGTCGTGCGGGTCAATCCGTAGGCGCCAATCATCCATGCAAGCGGCGGCAGGTCGGGGCGGGTCCGCCGCGACTGGCCGTTCCGCTCTTCACGCGTTCGCGCATGAGGGGGAATGCGGAGGTCGGCGCGGCCGCATACGGCCGCTGAATGCCGGCCATCAATCGACGGCTCCGGCTGCGGATGCCATCCCTGCATCGCTCAATCCAGCCGGGCAGGCTTCCTGCCCGGCTTCAGCAGCATCCGCCATACCCAGTAGGCGTTGGCGAACAGCAGCACGGAGCTGAGCAGGAAGATGCCTTCGATGCCGATCACTCCGCTGAGCAGGCCGCCGGCGATGGGCCCCAGCATATTGCCGAGCGCCAGCGTGCTGCTGTTGAGGCTGTAGGCCCGGCTTTCCTTGCCCTCGGGCGTGTATACCCGGATCAACGCGTTCACGGACGGGATGAGGCCGCCGAGGAACAGGCCGAGCAGGAAGCGGACAATCAAGAGATCCCAGACGGATCCAGCGAACGCCTGCGGAATGAACATGGCGGCAGCCCCGAGCAGCGATACGGCGAGCACCTTGGTCTGGCCGATCCGGTCGCTCAGCCGGCCGAGCACGGGGGAGGCGACCAGATTCGACAGGCCGGTGACCGAGGTCACCATCCCGGCCAAAAAGGCCAGATTGCCTTTGCTTCCCGGCAGCTCCTGCACATACAGAGGCATGAGGCTCGACGGGCTCATCATGGCGAACTGGATGAGCAGGGTGACGGTGAACAGCGCCATCAGCTGGGGAATTCCGCTCAGCTCCTTCATTCCCTGGAGGACGGAAGGCTGGATGACCTTGGCCGCCTTTTCCCGGTCGAACGACTCTCGGACGACGAACAGGACGAGCAGCGTCGCGGTGAACAGCATGGCTCCGGTTATGTAGAAGATCGGCCGGTAGCCGACGGCGTCGGCCAGCAGCCCGCCGATCAGCGGACCGAGGATGGTGCCGGCTATGCCTCCGGACTGGAGCGTGCCCATCGCGAAGCCCATCCGCTCGCGCGGCGCGCTGGAGCTCATCAGCGACACGGCGGCGGGATTCATGCCGGATATCGTGCCGTTCAGCAGGCGCAGGGCGAGCAGCTGCCAAGGATGGTTGGCGAAGCCCATGAGCACGATGACGAAAGCCATGCCGAAGCCGGAGCGCAGCAGCATGACCTTGCGCCCGTACTGGTCGGACAGCTTGCCCCAGAGCGGCTGGAACAGGAACGAAGTGACGAAGTTGCCGGCAAAGATGACCCCGGCCCAGAGAGCGACGCTGTGGGGATTGCTGATGCCAAGATCCTGCTGCAGGTACAGCGGCAGAAACGGGGTGATCATCGTCATTCCGGCCATGCCGAGAAAGAGCGTGACCCAGAGGACGATCAGATTTTTCATCCATGCTTCCATGGCGGTTCACCTTCTTGATGAGTCGGACCGCATCCATGGGAGGATCCGGCCTTCGATTTGGAGATGCGTAAGGATGCGCAGGACATGACGGACGGGAAGGATGAGATGTCATTGCTTCGCTGCTCGCGAAGCCGATGCCCGGAGCGGCCGGGAGCTGCAGAGCGTTGCATGAGAAGCCGATGCCCGGAACGGCCGGAAGCCGGATCTTCATAGGGCGGAGCCGTCGCCAGGCGATGCGAGCTGCATTCAGACGCTGCTGCGAAGCACGAGGCCGGGGACGAGGCCGACTCTCTCGACGGAGGAATGAGGCATCTTAATCCGGCGTTCCAGAGCTTCGACGGCTCTCTGGCCGAGCACTTCCTTGCCGAGATCGACCGTCGTCAGCGGCGGCTGGCTGCGCGTCGAGCCTTCGATGTTGTCGATGCCGGCGACGCGGCAGCGATCCGGCACCGCCACGCCGCGGGCGCGCAGCATGCTCAGCAGGGCAATCGCGATGTCGTCGTTGGCGCACAGGAAAGCGTCGGGAAGGTCCTCTTCCTTGAGCCTCCCGAGCCGCGCGTCCAGATCGCCTTCCCACTCCCTGGAGTAAGGCACATTCCATCGCCGCAGCTCGCCTGCCTTGCGCAGGGAGAACATCTGCTCCAGCGCCGAGCGGCACCCGAGCCAGCGCTCGCGGAAGCTGACCGAGAACTTCTCGCTTCCGACAAAGATGAAGCGCCTGCAGCCATGGTCGAGCAGGGCGCCGGCGATCATGCGCGCGGCGGCGATGTTGTCGTTGGCGACGCTGTCGAGCCCGGAGAACGGCTCCTGATGGTCGACGAGCACGACCGGAATCCCGGTTCTTTTCATGGCGGTGAGATGCCGCAGGGGAAACGCTCCGACAGCGAGACCGCCGACGCACAGCGAACGGTTGAGATAGGGAGGCAAAATATCTTCCTGCCGGCCTTCACCCATCGGAGAGAGGACGACGGTTCCCCAGCCGCGCGAGCGGCAGCCTTCCTGGATGCCGGACAGGACGCGCTGCCAGTACATAGGTTCTTCCAAATGTCCCCGCGACATCCATATGACGACGAACCGCTCATGGCCGGGGGCATCTGTCGCCCGTTGTTCCCCGCCATCGACGATGGCCTGAATGCCGGCCGCCGTGCCCGGCGACTCCGCCGCGCGCGGCGCGGAGCGGGAAAGGCGCGCCTCTGGAGGGCTGTAGCCCATCGCTTTGGCCGTGTCCAGCACTTTCTGGCGCGTCGCTTCGCTGACGCCCGACTTGCCGGACAATGATTGGGAAACGGTATATTTGGACACTTGCAGCCGATCGGCGATCTGCTGCATCGTGATTTTTTTTCCTCTTGACATGAAAGCCTTCACCCTCTAAAGTTTGGTTGCTTTCTGATGGTTATTAGCCTAACAAACCTAACAAACCTATTATAAATCAAAACCGCGGGGTGCTCAATCATGAAAAAATGGCTGACCTTCTATGACAATGAATTTCCTTTTGCCGGTCCTAGACCTGGCAGCGCCGACCTCGGCGCTTTGCAGGACACGCTGACCGGAGCGGCCGAGCTGGCCGACAAATTAAGGGAAGAACGGCCGCAAGCGCTCGTCATGCTGCATGGACCGTACTTTCCCAAGCAGGCATGGCCGGCTCTGCTGGAGCATGTGAAGCGCGGCGGAGGTCTCGTGACGATCGGCGGCATACCGCTGCGCATTCCCGTTCTCCATACAGCCGAGGGCTGGCTGCCCGAGGCGGAGCAGACGTCGTATCACCAAACAATCGGCATCCATGAAGCGCTTGAAGTCCAGACAGGCCTGGTGACGGAGCTCAAATCCTCCCGCGCCATTCCGCTGCTGTCCGGCGACGAGGGGCTTTTCTCGCCTGCTCCGACCTACGGGCTGGCTCTTCATGTGACTCGCTCGCATGACCATCCGGCCGAGAACGGCTCGGGCGGTCCGATGGACGCCCATATTTATCCGCTGCTGACCGGCCTCGACAAGGACGGCCGCGAGCGCTGCGCTCCCGTCGTGCTGATCGAGAATACGAAGGGCGACTTCGCCGGCGGACGCTGGATCCTTGCGAACCGCGAAGCCGGAGCGGCATTCTGGGAGGGCGGGAAAGGCGCCGAGGCGCTTGCCCGCTGGGCGGCATTCGCCGTCAGCGGCGTGACGGAATGGTGGCTCAAGCCGAACTACGCCTGCTTCGAGATCGGCGAGAAGCCGGTGCTGACGTTCCAGCGCCAGCGGCTGAACGTGCAAGGGGACAGCGAGTGGAGCGTGCGGTATGAGGTCCGTCTTGAGGGAGGGCAAGGGGATCGCGTCGTAGCCGAAGGCGGCTTCGAGCTGTCTTCCGGAGCGCTGGCCGACTATGAGCGCGTGCCGCTGCCGTTCCAGGCGGAACCGGGCTACTACAGCGTCGAAGCGGAGCTGACCGGCAAGCAGAGCGGCGAGATCCGCCGCCTTTCCCAGGGCTTCTGGGGACGCGACGAGGAGCTGCTGCGCCGGGGCGAGATGATTACGGTGAACCGCGATTATTTCGTCAAGGAAGGCAAGCCGCTGCCGATCGTCGGCATGACCTACATGACGAGCGACGTCGCGCGCAAATACCTCCATCTGCCGAACGCGTCCGTGTGGAACCGCGACATGGCGCAGATGGCGAAGGCCGGCATCAACACGATCCGCACCGGCCTCTGGACGGCTCTCCGCAAGATGGCCTTCGTGGACGGCCATGTCAGCGAAGAGATGCTGCGCGCCGTCGATGCGCTGTTCCTGACGGCCAAGCGCCACGGCCTCGAGGTCGTCTTCAACTTCTTCGCCTTCACGCCGGAGCTGTGGGAAGGGGAGAATCCTTATCTCGATCCGCGCAGCGTGGAAGCCCAGAAGCGGTTCATCACGTCCATCGTTACGCGTCACAAGCATTCCGCCCACGTGCACTGGGATCTCATCAACGAGCCGACGATGTTCGATCCGAACAAGCTGTGGAACGCCGCGAGCACGCTCGGAGACCGCTTTGAGCTGGCCGCTTACCGCGAATGGCTGCAAAAGCGCCACGGCTCCATCGTCAAGCTGCAGGAGCGATGGAACATGACCGAAGCCGAGCTGCCTTCGTTCGACGGCATCATGCCGCCGACGCCTGGCGATATCGGCTTCTCCACGACAGAGCTGTACGAGAAGCGCAGCGGCCAGTGGCTCGATTACCTGCTCTTCTCGCAGGACATGCACAACCGCTGGGCTTCCGAGCTGCGCGCGGCGATCCAGGCCGTCCAGCCGAAGCAGCTGGTGACGGTCGGCCAGGACGAGGGGCTGCAGGCGCAGCGTCCGTCCCCGCTCTTCTATGAAGAAGCGGTCGACTACACGACCGTGCACTCGTGGTGGAAGAACGACCAGCTCGTGCTTGACGGCATTTTCGCGAAGACGCCTTATAAGCCGAACGTCATCCAAGAGACCGGCATCATGTATATCGAGACTCCGGACGGCTTCGCCAAGCGCACCGAGGAAGAGCTGCACAGCATCCTCGAGCGCAAGTACGCCTATGCGTTCTCGACCGGCGGCGCCGGAGCGGTCCAATGGATCTGGAACATCAACTTCTACATGCACAATATCAACGAGTCTCATATCGGCGCCCTGCGCGCCGACGGCACCGAGAAGCCGGAGGCCGATGTGTCCTACGACTTCGGACGCTTCATCCGCGAAGCGGGCCATCTGTTCGAGGACCGCAAGCTGGAGGAGGTCGCGGTCGTCTATCCGTACAGCAACGACTTCTCCAACCGCTCGCTGGCCGAGGACATCACTTCGCGCCTGACGCGCTCGCTCGCCCACCGCATGAATGTGCCGTTCCGCTCCTTAGGGGAGTATGACCTGCATGTGCTGAAGGATGCGGCCTACGAGCAGCCGAAGCTGATTCTGATGCCGTCGGCACATGCGCTCAGCGACGAGGCTTTCCGCGATCTTACCCGCTGGGCGGAGACGACGGGAGGCACGCTGCTCGTCACCGGCCCGCTGAACCTGGATGCCTACTGGCATCGCAGCAGCCGCGCCGAAGCGCTCACCGGCCCGGCCGTTCTGGCCAACATCCGCCGCGAGGAAGCGCTGGAGCTGGACGGCGAGCTGCTGCAGATCGGCTTCGCCGGCGACGCCATCGCCAAGCTAAACAAGCAGACGCTGCTGGATGAAGACGGACGTCCCGTACAGGCGGCCTCCCAGCTTCATGAGATCGCGATCGGCAATGGACGCCTCCTCTGGTGTCCGCTTCCGCTGGAGCTGGCCGAGAGCTATATCGCTCTCGAGGCCGTGTACGACCGCGCTCTCGAAGCTGCGGGAGTATCGGCCGAGCTGGAATGGGAGCAGGGAGGAGAGCTCGCGGGCGTATACGGACGCAAGCTCGATTTCGCCCATGGCGCCGTCTATATTTTCGTATCGGAATATGCTCTGGACGCCAAGATCGCCATCAAGGACCCCGTTACGGGCAGCCGCTATTCCTTCACGCTGGAAGCCGAGCGCTCGGTGCTGTTCGCGGCGGACCGGGAAGGCCGCATCGTCAGCGTCTACCGTCCGGATCAGGTCGAAATCCAGGCGCAAAACGGCTGAGACGGACCCGCTAGAGTTGCCGGCTGCCGGCTGCAACCGGACCGCTGCCGAACGCCTGGCGGCCGCCTGGCTGCAAGCCTGCGGATAAGCGGCAACGTAACGGACAGCAAGGTATTGTCCGTCCCATGAACAACATCGCTATACGGAAAGAGCCTCCGCCGGTTCAGCTGGCAGAGGCTCTTTTGCGTACAAAGGCATTCTTAAACGGCTGAACCGGCCGGGAAACGCTGTGGAGGAAGGCTCATCCGCGCCCGTCAGGCATCGGCTCCTCCGTTACTGCGAAGATGCGGCTTGGCTCCGAAAGTCCGCGGCGGCCAGCTTCAACGCGTCCTCAAGCGTCCCCTCCGCTATGGCGGCGGGGACGCCCAGCATCAGATTTACCGGCAGTCCGAACGCTTCGATGGACATGCCGTCGCGGTACAAGCCGGTGTCGGAATCCGTATCCTCCCGGAGCTTGTCCTCCATCGTCCGTGCGTCCAGCAGATGGGCGTACAGAGGCTTGCCCAGGGCGTATGCAAGCCCGCATTCAAAGACCGTGCCGGCGTCGGGCTCCTGACCCCGGAACGGATTCAGGTTGGCGATGACGAGATCCGCCTGCCGCACAAGCCGGACGTTGCCCTCGAAGATGGCTTGCGCCGTTGCCGAGCGCGAAGGAAGCGGCTTGATGTCCTTGTCGAGCGGGAAGATGCCCTGGAAGCCGTATTCGGAGCAGAGCGCCTTCAGCCGCCTGCCTTCCTCGGCCGCATCGGGCCGGAACACCTCGAAGCCTGCCAGGTATGCTTTTGGAATTGCCGCCTCTGAGTTTGCCATCGGAATCATCTCTCCTCTATTTTTCTGGTTCAATTATAAGGGAAATTCCTCTCTCAAGAGAAGACAGTTGGCTGGAAAGGCGGGGCAGGCAAGAGATGGGGCGGATTTCCATGCCTATGAATGCCTGCTCGTTAAAGAGATGGATTGTGATTTTATTTTCCCCGTGGTTATAATGAGCTGACTGATGAAGTCTCCTGATGCCGTAGGATAAATTAGGACAGGCAGGTGGCAGCCGTGTTCAAGGTTCTGGTTGTGGATGATGAGCCGATGATGCTGGATGGGTGGCGGTCGATCGTGGATTGGACCGGGCACGGCTACGAGCTGTGCGGAATGGCCGAAGATGGATTGGAAGCGCTCTCTTTTGTGGAGAGCGGGAAGATCGATCTGTTGGTGACCGATATTCGGATGCCCTTGATGGACGGTCTGGAGCTGATCCGCACGCTCCAGGAGGACAAGGGGATCCGCGTCAAAACCGTCATCGTCAGCGGGTATTCTGAATTCAGCTATGCGCAGCAGGCCATGCGTTATCAAGTGGAACACTATCTGCTGAAGCCGCTGCTTCCGGACGAGATCCACCGTCTGCTGGCCGAGCTCGCACCGCCTCTGGAGGAAGAGAGAAGAAGGGAAGCGGCCAGGGACAAGGACACGGCCGCGGCTGCCGCCTCCATCATCGTCCGGCTGCTCGGAGGCGGAGCGGCCGATGCGCTGGAGGAAGCAAGCCGTCTTCTGGGAGCGGAAAAGCACAGCCGGTGCCGCCTGATTGTCGCCGAAGATGCGGCCGGTCCTCGCGACAATACGGGAATTGGGACCGCGCTGGAGAACCGGCTGAAACCGATCGCCGAAGCGTTCCGGAAGAACAAGCTCGGAGCCTGGAGCTTCAGAGTCGGGCCTGGACGGATCGGTCTGCTCATCATCGGACCCGAGACGGAGGAGGAGGGTTTCGAAAGCCTTTTGGCGGATGCTTCCACCGGTCTGGAGGACTTGCTCCGGCAGACGGCGCTGTTTTGCAGCGGAGCCGCGGAGCTGTCCTTGCTGCCCGAGCTTTACAGGCAGATCGAGAACATGCGCGGAAGAAGGCTCCCCGGACAACGTCAAGGGGTGTTCCGTCACGCAGGCTGCTTCCAGCCCGGGCCGTGCACGCTGGAGGAGGTCACGATTCGAACCGACTCGCTGGTCCGGTCCATCCAAGCCGCCGATTTCAAAGCTATCGACAGCTCCGTTGACAGGCTGAGCGATTTGCTGGCGCAAGCGGGCTTGCGGGGAGGCTGGAGGAGAATGGTTCTGGATCATGTGCGGGGAGAGCTGCTCCGCGCATTTGGAGAAGCAGCCGTGAAACCGATCGCAGGCCGCGCAGCAGCAGAGCAGAGCCTGCTTTTGCGCGAACGTCCTGAGCTGATCCCGGCAGAGGAGGCGGATGCTGCGCTCAAGCGGATTTGCGCCATAATCGCCCATGATCTCGCAGCGGCCAAGCCGACAACAAGCGATGCGCGCAAGGCGGTCGAGGAAGCCGTAGCCATGCTGAAGCGGGAGTTCCGATCCCGGATCAAGCTGCAGGAAGTAGCCGGGGCTTTGGGATTTCATCCGGTCTATTTCGGCCAGCAATTCAAGAGAGAGGCCGGATTGTACTTCCATGACTACGTTCACCGGCTGCGGATCGAGGAAGCCCAGCGGCTGCTTCGGCGAACGGATCTGAAAATGGCCAGCATAGCCAAATCCCTCGGCTATCGCGACACGGACACTTTTACCGCCAAATTTAAGGCGATTGCGGGAGAGCTTCCTTCCGCTTACAAGAGCAGGTGGTCGAGATGAAGGGCAGAATCGACAGGCTCAGAATCTTCTACAGAATCAACGATATTCCCTTGAAGCTCAAATTCCTGCTGATTTATCTGCTGTGCGTGCTGGTACCAATCATGTCGATCAACGTGTTCTTCTATTACCGCAATTCGGAAGACATCCAGCTCCGCGAGAAGGAAAACCTGAGAAAATCGATGGAGCGGGCATCCGGCGAGCTGCTGGGCATGATCGAGGAAAGCGTCGCGCTCGACCGGTCGATTGCAAGCGACGATTCGATCTACGAGGCGCTCGACCGAGAGTACGAATCCCCGATTGAATACTATAAAGTGTACAACAGCTTTCTCCGCGACCGGATGACGCGCTACAAGTCCGACAACATCCTGCAGGTCCGCGTCTATACGAACAACTTGTCCATCCAGAGCGGAACCAATTATCAAGTCATTGAAAGCATTTCGAAGGATCTCCCGTGGCTGGAGCAGCTGAATCGGTCCAGAGTCAACATCCTCACAGTCGCTTATGACGAGAAAAGCGGTTTTAATCCGGGTCAGAGAATCAGTGTGGTCAGCCGAATGAACACCTTCTCCTCCTACAGCAAATATATGAAATTCGTGCGCATCGACCTCAATATAGAGAAGATCGAAAGCATTCTGAACCGGGAAATCGACAGCCTGAAGCTGCGCCTGCTGGATGAAAAAGGGCGTACAGTCGCCTCCAGTCCGGGGTTGGAGGCCGAAGGAGCCGATTCGGCCCGGCCGGCCGCCGGCTACACCATGAACCACGCGATTGGAGACTTCAGTTATGTAAAGAACTGGAGGCTTGTCGGCGTGGCGGATACGCATCGGATCGACAGCCTTCTTCATGATGCTTTTATTTCTATTGTCTGGCTGGCCGTGCTGAGCACCCTTATCCCGTCACTGCTCATTTTCATCCTTTTCCGCTCTTATCATTACCGTGTGAAGAAACTGTCCAGGCATATGGAGAAGGTGCGCAACGAGCGATTCGATCTTATTGACATCCAGGAAGGGCGCGACGAGATCGGGGGCTTGATCCGGACGTTCAATGTCATGATTGAGAAAATAACCTCTCTGATCAACGACGTCTATAAGCTGGAAATCCGGCAGAAAAACATGGAGCTGGAAACGGTCCGAACAGAGCTTTCCATGCTGCAAAGCCAGATGAATCCCCATTTTTTGTTCAACACGCTGAACGCTCTGTTGATTGTATGCGTCAAGAACGGCTATACGGGGGTAACCGGAATCATCAAGAACCTGTCCGTGCTTATGCGTCAGCTGCTCAGCGGAGCTGACGGGCTCGTGCCTCTCCGGGAAGAGCTCGAGTTCACCTCGATGTATTTGCAGATCGAGAAGTTCCGTTTCGGCGACCTGTTCAACTACTCGTTCCATATCGATCCGGAAGCGATGGATCTTCTCATTCCGCGGATGAGCATTCAGCCGCTGGTGGAGAATGCTTGCAAGCATGGGCTGCAGGCGAGGAAAGAAGCGCGGACCATCTCGATCGCCGCCAAGCTGACCGAGCTCGCTCTGGAAGTGCACGTGAGAGACAACGGCATCGGCATGGAAGAAGACAAGCTTAAGCGGCTGATGGAGAATGTCCGCGTCGACAATGCGATGGACGGCCGCATTGGAATCAGGAATGTCTACCGCCGTCTGGAGCTGTTCTATCATGCGAATGTCCGCTTTATTCTGGAGAGCTCTCCCGGCCTCGGGACGGACGCCGGCTTCCATATTCCGCTTTCCAGGCTGCTTTCGAATGAAGAGGAGGGCATAAGCCGTGTACACCGTCCTTTTGGTTGATGACGAGCCGATCGCTGCCGAGGGGTTCATGCTTATGATCGATTGGGAAGGCTTCGGTTTCCGGGTAGCGGGCATCTATCATACAGGGCAGGATGCATTTGAACATATAAGCCGCGATCCGCCGGACCTCGTTGTGACGGATATCCGGATGCCGCTGATGGATGGATTGGAGATGATCGAACAGACCCGGCAGCGGGGGAATACGGACACTCAATTCGTTCTGACAAGCGGCTACAACGATTTTCACTACGCCAGGAGAGCGCTGCATCTCGGCGTTACGTCCTATCTGGTCAAGCCGATCCTCGACCGCGAAGCCCGCGAGGTGCTCGACGGCGTGCTGAGCATGATCCGGGACAAGGAGCGGCAAGTCCGGATTCAGGAGAGCGCGGGCCGCTATGCCGTCGACCATTCTCTGTCCGTGCTGGTCTTCGGAGGCGACGAAGAAGCAGTGGACGAGGCGAAATCAGTGGCATCCTCCTGGGCGGGAGAGGCGGAGGGATGGACGTACATCCACGTCGATGCCGACGAAGCGGATAGAGGCTGCGCTCGCGAGACGGCTCGGAACCTTGCCGAGAGCACCCCATTCTGCCGGTTGATCGATCGAGACCCGGATGCGTTCGGCCTCGTGCTCGGCTGGCGCCATCCGGCTGAGCCTGCCGTCCGGTCTTTTGCAGATCGGCTGCTGGCCTTATTGCGGGAACGATCGGAAGGGCGGCCGAGAATTGCGGTTGGCTGCGGCGTGAAGCGGCTGGAGGAGCTTGTGGAATCTGCGGCAGGAGCAGCGGAAGCCGAGCGCTTTTTGTTCTTCGGAAAAACGGATATCGTGTATTATGACGAGATCCGCGATCGGACCCTTACCTTCGATCCCGAGATTCTGAAACTGGCCGATGGCATCGTCGACATCGTGGAGAGCGGCCGCGGAGAAGCGCTGTCCGATTCAATACTGGGCGCGTTGCGGACCTTTGAATCCGATCGGATCGCTCCGGAGCTGATTTCGATCTTCCTGATTCAGGTCGTGCTTCGCTGCGCCTCGCTCTACAAGGAAATGGGAGGGGATTCCGATGAGCTTCTATTGAATTGGGGCATGGATCAAAAGCTCAGGAAAGGGCTGAACCTATCGGATGCGGGGGTTTTGCTGGTGGAGTTCTGCCTGCAATGCCAGAGCGCCTGTGCTTCCCTTCTGGATCGCCGGAGCGGGGGCGCCATCCGGAAAGCGGCGGATTATCTGCGCCTTCATTATGCCGAGCCCAGCACGATCAAGGAAATCGCCGAGCGCTTGTTTGTCAATCCTGTCTACTTGGGACAATCCTTCTCCCGCAAGTTCGGCATCGGAATCCTTGATTTCATCCATGATTTGCGCATCAATGAGGCTGTAAATAGACTTCAGGGAACGGATGAGCCGCTGTCGTCGATCGCGGAATCGGTCGGATACAGGGGGTATCAGCAATTCCTCAAGCAATTCGAGAAGCGGCTAGGGATGAAGCCGGCTGAGTTCAGGAGCCGGGAGCGGAATAACGGACTTGCCGGAGATGGACGCCTTTAATTCTGGGGGGGCAATGCTTAATTTTACTTATTATGTAACCGCATACATTTCTCCATACTGAAGAAGCAAGGATTCAAGATTTCCGAAGGAGGAGAAATAGATGGGGGTAATCCCAACCAATGCTCTGCGAGGAACGGCTGCGATCGTCCTTGCCATGAGCCTGGCGCTCGCCGGCTGCAGCGAATCAAACGGGGGCGGAACGAACCAGGCCTCGACTTCCGCTAATGGCGGAACGGATTCCGCTTCGCCGCCTGCGGCCACGGACAATGCGAAGCCGCTGGACATCTCCATGTTCATCGTGACACCCAACCAGGCGCCTGCTCCGGACAACCGGATTTACAAGAAGATTCAGGAGGAGCTCAACGTCAAGATCAACATGGAATTTCTGGTAGGAGACGCGCAGCAGAAGATCGGCGTCATGATTGCTGGCGGCGAATACCCGGATCTGATTACGGCCGATACGAAGCTGGTTGCGGCCAAAGCGGTCATTCCGCTGGAGGATCTTATCGAGCAGTATGCTCCGAACCTGAAGAAGCACTACGCCAGCGCCTGGAACAAGATGAAGGATTCCAGCGACGGCCATATCTATTGGCTGCCTAACTACGGCATTGTTTCAGGACAGGATCTTGGCACCTACTACTCGGGTCCGGCCTTCTGGATTCAGAAGGATGTGCTCAAGGAAGCGGGATACCCCACTCCGAAAACGCCGGATGAATATTTCAAGCTTATCCGCGATTATGCGGCCAAACATCCCAAGATCGACGGCAATCCGACGATCGGCTATACGACGCTGGCATACGACTGGCGAACGTTCCCGCTCCTCAATCCGCCGGAGCATCTGACAGGACATCCGAACGACGGCGGCGTTGTCGTGGATGACGGAGTCGCGATGGTATTCGCCGACAAAGACATTTCCAAGCGCTATTACAAGGATTTGAACAGTCTGTTCAACGAGGGCCTGATGGATAAAGAGGCTTTCGTGCAAAATTATGACCAATATTTGGCCAAAATCGCCTCGGGCCGCGTGCTCGGCATGTTCGACCAGCATTGGAACTTCCAGACCGCCGAGGATACGCTGGTCTCGCAGGGCAAGATCGGCAGCACTTATGTGGGATTCCCGCTCACGTATGATTCCAGTATCAAAGAGTACTATCGGGACAGCGCGCTTCCCAATCTCAACAACGGATTCGGAATCAGCAAGGACGCCAAGGATCCGGTGCGGATCATCAAGTTCCTGGACGCTCTCATGAGTGAGGATTGGCAGAAAACGCTGTCATGGGGCGAGAAAGACGTGGATTACAAAGTCGGAGACGACGGCAAGTTCTATCGTACGCCTGAACAGCGCAAGCAGCAGGAAGACCCGACCTGGAAGCTGGCCAATCGTGCCGACGGGCTGTTCGGCGCTCTGCCCAAGATTGAAGGCACCTTCTCCGATGGCAACGCCACCAGCGCGGGCAACCAGCCTGGCGAATACTACGATTCGCTGAAGGCCGAGGACAAAGAGCTGCTCGATGCTTACGGCTTCAAGACTTGGATGGATTTCTTCTCTCCTCCTCCCCCGAATCCGGTCTACTATCCGGCATGGCAGATCGACCTGATCGACGGATCGCCGGCTGCGGTCGCAAACAAGCAGATGACGGATGCTTCCCTCAAGTACCTGCCGATCGCCATCATGTCCAAGACGGATAAATTCGACCGTGCTTGGGACGATTATGTGGACGCTTACAAAAAAATCAATGTGAAGGCTTACGAGGACAGAATCAACGAACAGATACAGTGGCGCATGAAAAACTGGGCCAGCAACTAGCCCAGCCAAGGCAGGAAAGGCTGTGGCAACCGGCGGCGCGTAAGCCGCCGGCTGCCATCGCTAATCCTCGTCAGGCCGAGGCAGCATCGGAGGTGCGGAGAAATGGAAGAAATTCCGGAAGGACACATGCAATTGAACCATGCCGAAACGGCGCCCATGCTCCGGGCTTCCCGCTTCAGGCGGCTGCGCGATCAAAAGCAGCTTATGTGGATGTCGCTGCCCATACTGGCCTACGTTTTTTTATTTTCGTATTACCCTATCTGGGGCTGGACGATGGCGTTTCAGAACTATAGTCCGGCCAAGAGCTTCGGGGAGCAGGCCTGGGTAGGCTTCGACCAGTTCAAGTTTTTGTTCGGAGACGATACCTTTCTGCTCGTGCTGCGCAATACGATCGCCATGAGCGTCATCAACATGGTGCTTGGTTTCGTGACCGCAATCGCCTTTGCAGTCCTGCTCAACGAGGTCAAGACCCGCTGGTTCAAGCGGACGATCCAGACCATTTCCTATCTGCCTCATTTTCTTTCCTGGATCATCGTCACCGGCATCGTCGCGACGACGCTCTCGGTCGACGGAGGCATTGTCAACGTCCTCCTGATGAAGCTTGGATTCATTCAGGAGCCGATCATGTGGCTGAGCAAGCCGCACTACTTCTGGGGAATTGTCGGTGCTTCCCATGTGTGGAAGGAGATAGGCTGGAACGCGATCATCTATTTGGCCGCTATTACGTCCATTGATCCATCCCTATACGAAGCGGCCGAAATAGATGGGGCCAACCGCTATAGAAAAATGCTGCATGTCACGCTTCCGGGCATCAGGCCGATCATCATCATCCTGCTTATCATGAACCTGGGCTGGATTCTGGACGCCGGCTTCGAGGTGCAGTACCTGCTGGGCAACGGAGTCGTCGTCGACTGGTCCCAGACGATCGACATCTTCGTACTCAAATACGGGCTGCAAATCGGCAATTACTCGCTTGCGACGGCAGCAGGCATATTCAAGACGGTCGTCAGCATCGTTTTACTTTTCTCCGCCAACATGCTCGCCAAGCGGTTCGGCGAAAACCGATTGATCTGAGGAGGACAGCCCGATGAGAACAAGATCGCCGCGGCTGGAGCCGGCCGCCTTCCATTCGTTCAATGCCATCGTCATGATCTTGCTGGCGATCGTAACCCTTTACCCGTTCTTGAATACGCTGGCCATATCGTTCAATGCCGGCAACGATACGATTCGGGGGGGCATCTATCTGTGGCCGAGGGTATGGACGAGCCAGAACTACAAGGCCGTATTCGCAGGCGGAGCCATCTATCATGCATTTTGGATTTCGGTCGCGCGGACCGTCATCGCCGTCGTCCTCAACCTGTTTCTGACTTCCATTTTGGCTTACGCGGTCAGCCGCAAGGAATACGTCTTCGCCAAGCCGATCACGATCATCGTCGTGCTGACGATGTATTTCAACGCGGGCCTCATTCCATCGTATTTCTTGATCAAGGACCTTCATCTGCTCAACCATTTCCTGGTCTACATCATCCCCGGCCTGATCAGCGCCTTCAACATGATCGTCATCCGGACCTATATCCAGACGCTTCCCGAGGGGCTCATCGAATCGGCGAAAATGGACGGGGCGGGCGATTTCCGGACGTTCATCTCGATCGTCCTGCCGCTCTGCCAGCCGGTTCTGGCTACTGTCGCGCTATTCGTGGCGGTCGGCCAGTGGAACGCTTGGTTCGATACCTTCCTGTATGCTTCATCCAAGCAAAATCTCAGTACGCTGCAGTACGAGCTGATGAAGCTGCTTTCCTCTTCGATGTTCTCGAACAGCAGTGCTTCCGTCGCCAACGGAGCGGATAAGGGGGCCGTGCACAATATGGTGACGCCCATGTCGATTCGGGCTTCGATAACCATCGTCGCGTCCCTTCCGATCCTGGTGGTCTATCCGTTCCTGCAGAAGTATTTCGTGCAAGGACTTCAAATCGGCGGCGTGAAGGAGTAGCGAAGAGAGCGGATGGTCCGAGAAGGGCTCCGCAGGTAGACGGCGGGTTCGGCGGCATGAGGAACAAGATAAAGAGCCTTCTACGGCTCTTTTTTTGCTCTCTTTCTATTGACAATGATAATCGTTATCAATATTATAGGGTAGTAATTGATATTGATTCTCATTATTAATCAGGAGGGGTTTACATGGTTTATAAAAAATGGGTGCTGACAACAGCGGCTTCGGCGCTGCTTCTATCCGCCGGAGCCGGAGTTGCGGCTCCAGCTCAAGTATCTGCGGCGCCCGCCGCCATCAAGGTGGCTCTGGACGGCAAGCAGCTCAGCCTCGATGCAAGTCCGATCGTCACCAGCGGCAGGACGCTGGTGCCGTACAGCTCGATCGTAAAATCCCTCGGAGGAAGCGCGCAGTGGGACGCCTCGTCGAAAACCGTTACGGCTTCCGGCAGGGGCGTGAACGTCAAGCTGACCGCAGGCTCTTCCACCGCATACATAAACGGCTCGAAAGTGGCTCTCGACGCCGCCCCTGTCATCCAGAACGGACGCACCTTCGTGCCGCTCCGCCTGCTGTCCGAGGCATTCGGCAAGTGGGTGAGCTGGAATCAAGGCAGCCGCACGGCCGCCATCAGCAGCACCTTGACGCTCAAAACGAGCACAGGCAGCTTCACGCTGAAGGCGAAGCCGAAGCGGATCGTCACCCTCTCGTCGGCGGATACGGAAATGATCTACGCGCTGGGCGGAGCCGTAGTCGGCCGTCCGACCGCGCTCGGCGCCGTCAATCCTCCGGCAGCGGCCTCGGCCGTAGAAGTCGGCAGCACGCACGGCATTCTCTTCGAGAAGCTGGCATCGGTGAAGCCGGATCTCGTCATCGCCAGCCCTGCGCTGAAAAGCCAGCAGGCGACGATCGAGAAGCTGGGCGCCCAGGTGCTGTTCAATTCGCAGAACACGTTCGAGGACATCAAAGCTTCCGTCCGCCTCTACGGCAAGCTGCTCGGCAAAGAGAGCAAGGCGGAGGAAATTACGGCCGGCATGGACAGATCCGTCGGCAGCCTGAAAAAGCCGGCGTCCAAGCCGAAAACGCTCATAGTGTACGGCGCTCCCGGCAGCTTTGTCGTCGCCCTGCCGACGAGCTATCCCGGCAGCTTCCTGGAGCTTGCGGGTGGAGAGAACGTCGCTTCCAAGTTCCCTAAGATGGACACGATGCCCCAATACGCAGAGCTGAGCATGGAGCGCATCGTCGCCTCCAATCCGGAGCTGATCCTGCTGATCACGCATGGCGACGCCGCTGAAGTGAAAGCCGGCTTCAAGAAGCAATTCGAAGGCAATGCGGCCTGGAAGTCGCTGCCGGCTGTGAAAAACGACCGCTTCGAGGTGCTGCCGCAGGATCTGTTCGCAGCCAATCCGGGCATCCGCGCGCCTAAAGCGATCGAGACGATCAACAACCTGCTTCTGCAGGTGGACTGATGGCGGCGGTAATGACTCCGGGAGAGCTCAGGCGCTCCCGAAACCCCGCTTGGGCGCGGAATGCCGCCGTGCTCAGCGCCGTATCCGCATTGCTGGCGCTGGCCGCGCTGTCAGGCCTGGTTATCGGTGCCATCCATATTCCGATCCGGGAAGTGTGGAGCGTGCTGCTCCATCCGGCGGATACGGAAGCCTATCAGATCGTATGGAATCTGAGGCTGCCGAGGGTGCTGACCGGGATGATGGTCGGCTGCTGCCTTGGAACTGCTGGAGCCTTGCTGCAGGGGGTATTCCGGAATCCGCTTGCCGACCCCGGCATAATCGGCGTCTCTTCCGGCGGCGGTCTGGCTGCGATCGCCATCATGATTCTGTTTCCGGCGCAGATCGCGCTGCTGCCTGCCGCCGCTTTTGTCGGAGCTCTGGCCGCATCCGCCGTCGTTTATTTGCTGGCATGGAAGGGAGGGGCTTCTCCGGTGAGGCTGATTCTGGCCGGCGTTGCCGTCAATTCCCTGCTCGGAGCGGCAATGTCCGCCCTGATGATCCTCAACAGTGAAAAGGTGCAGTCCGTGCTGCCCTGGATGTCGGGCAGCTTGAACGGGAGAAGCTGGCCGCATGTCGACACGCTGTTTCCTTATGCGCTGCTCGGCATCGCAGCGGCGATGATGCTGATCAAGCCCGCCAACCTGCTGGCGCTCGGAGACGATGCCGCCAAGCTGCTCGGCGTCCGCGTCGAGGTGTACCGGCTGCTGATCGTGGCTTGCGCCGCTTTCCTGGCCGGCGCCGCCATCAGCACGGCCGGCATGGTCGGCTTTGTCGGCCTTGTCGTGCCGCATATCGCACGTCTGCTCATCGGCGGCGACTACCGGATTTTGCTGCCTGTATCCGCCGTCGGCGGCGCCGCTCTCGTCACTTTGGCGGATACGGCTGCGCGCAGCTGGTTCGATCCGATCGAGTTTCCGGTCGGCATCCTGCTGGCACTGCTCGGAGCTCCGTTCTTCCTCTACCTTCTGCGCAAGGGGGCGAAACGATGAATGTGATTCTAAGCCGCGGACTGAGCTACGGATACCGCAGCCAGCCTGCCGTCGACGCCGTCGACTTCGAGATCCGGACCGGGGAATGGCTCGGCATCGTCGGTCCGAACGGTTCCGGCAAGTCGACCGTGCTGCGCATGCTCGCCAGACTGGTCAAGCCCCATGGAGGGAGCGTGCTGCTGGACGGCGCGGAATTGGATTCCCTGAACCCGAAGGAAACCGCCCGAAAGCTGTCGATGCTGGCACAGAACCAGGATGCTTCGCTTGACATCACGGTCCGGGAGCTGGTCAGGAAAGGCCGGCATCCGCATCTGAAATGGTTTCAGGACGGAAGCTCTTCCGCTCACGAGGATGTCGTCGACTGGGCGATCGCAGCCGCTTCGCTGCAGGAGCTTCAGCATCGTCCGCTCCCGGCGTTGTCGGGCGGAGAACGCCAGCGCGCCTGGCTGGCGATGGCGCTCTGCCAGACGCCGGACATCTTGCTGCTCGATGAGCCCGGCACCTATCTGGACATCGCCCATCAGCTCGATCTGATGGAGCTGGTGCGCAAGCTGAACAAGGAGAGAGGCACGACCGTCGTCATGGTGCTGCATGATCTCAATCAGGCAGCGCGTTATTGCGACCGCCTGCTGGCGGTGAAGAAGGGCAAGATCGCCGCGGAAGGGACTCCTGGCGAGCTGTTCCGGGAAGAGTTTTTCCGCGATATTTTCGGAGTGTCCGGGCGGATCCGCACCGAAGACGGGATTCCCAGCTTTCAGCCGGTGCGGACGGTCAGGCAAAAGGCATAACGGCTTGCGGCTCTATCGCCGCTATATAATTATCTAACAGGAGGAGTCGTAAATGAAGGAACCGGCATTGGATCCATCTCTCGTAAGAGCGTTTGTAGCATCGGCGCATGGAGAGTTTGACCAGGTGAAGGCTTTGCTTGAGCAGGAGCCGAACCTGCTGCATGCGGCGATGAATTGGGGCGGAGGAGATTGGGAGACGGCGGTCGGAGCCGCTGCCCATACCGGTAGGAGAGACATTCTGGAGTGGCTGCTGGAAAAGGGAGCCCGGATCGATCTGTTCGCAGCGGCCATGCTGGGCGAGCTCGCGCTCGTCAAGGCGGCATTGGAGAAATATCCGGCCCAGCTGCATGCGGCAGGCCCGCATGGCATCACGCTTCTGCAGCATGCGCTGATGGGCGGCGAGCAGGCGGCGGCGACGGCAGACTTCCTGAAGTCGATGCTGAATGCTGCTTCCGAAGAGCCTGAAGCCGAAGCAGGAGCCATCCTTGTCGAAAATGTGATCAAGGTGAAGGCTGGGTTCGGAGAGGCTGTTCTTGAACGTTTCGCCAAGCCGAAGCAGGTGCATACGTTCAAAGGGTTCATCCGCATGGATGTGCTGCACGGGAAAGCTGCGGATGGAGACGAGGAAATCCGGGTATGCACGACATGGGAGAGCAAGGCGGACTTCGAAGCCTGGGCGTCCAGCGACTCCTTCCGCGGCGCGCACTCGCGCCGGGACGGAGAATCCGGTGGCGGAGAGCAGGCTCCGGCCAACGGCCCTTCCCACGGCCAAGCTCAAGGTCATGCTCACGGCCAGTCCCACGGCCAAGCTCAAGGTCATGCTCACGGCCAGTCCCACGGACAGGGAGGAGCACTTGGATCGGCAGCTCAAGGTCCGGTAATCGGCAATAAAGTGACGATTTATCGTGTGGCCGCTTCCCATCTGCCTGCGTCAGCCGCTGCAGATGCTTCTGTCTGAGCCTGAACGAGGCCGAAACAAAAAAACAGACGCGGATTCCGATCCGGGTCTGTTTTTTTGCTGTTACTTATCTTCTTTATACTGGATGATCGGCCGGATGACCTGCGAGATCAACCTGATTTTCTCGGGGGAGCAGCCTTCGAGCATATCCATGATCTCGTGGCGGAGAAAATCTTGCGAGCTGCTGTTGGCTCCGCTCAGCAGATACTCCGGAGTTTCCTCCAGGACGACGCAAAGCTCGGATAGTCGGTCGAGATTGAGCGGGGTTTTGCCGCGTTCGATTTTGCTTATGTAAGCATTCGATACATCCAGATGCTCGGCAAGAGCCTCTTGGGTCATCCCCTTCTGCTCACGGGCTTTCTTGATGCGCTTGCCAATAATCGAGTAGTCATATGCCACTATTCCATCACCCTACCAAACTATAACAACCTTTGAAACGGTCTTACATGTATCCCGATTCCAACTGAACCTATCGTTCAATCCTATTCGGAATGGGGGGATGCCCGGGATAGGCATGCCTTCCTGAATGCGCGATTTTCGGCACAGCCAAATGAAAATCCCCTGTGCAAGCTCTGCCCGGGCTGTGCTGAATGCCGGCGGGCGGAGCTATGCATAGGGGATTGTACGGTATGGATAAGCCGCTATTCGTCGCCGGCGCGTGAGCCGATCTCGCCTGCCGCCAGCCGGCTGAGCACGCGCGCGACTTCGGAAGCGAACACCGGCTTGCTGATGAAGTCGTCCATCCCCGCATCCGCGCAGATCTTCTTGTCGGATTCCTGGGCGAAGGCGGTCACGGCGGCGATGGCCGGCTGCCTGCCGAGGGGCAGCCGGCGGCGGATGGCGGACGCCGCTTCAAGGCCGTCCATGACCGGCATCTGCAAATCCATGAACACGATATCGTATCTTTGGCGCTCCAGGATGGACAACGCTTCGGCGCCGTTGCCCGCCGTATCGGCGAGACAGCCCATCTTGGATAGAATCGTCCTCAGCAGCGAGCGGTTGACGGAGTTGTCGTCGACGACCAGCGCCTTGATGCCGGGATAAGAGTTCGCGGCCAGCGGCGTCTCCGGATGAGGCGCTCCGGAATGTTCCGTCTGCAAGAGCTCGGAGTCCTCAGTCTGAGGAAGAGCGAAGCGGAGAACGAAGCTGAATACCGAGCCTTCGTCTTGAACGCTCTCGACTCCGATCGACCCGCTCATCAGCTCCACGAGCTTGCGGCAGATTGCAAGTCCAAGCCCCGTTCCCCCGTACTTGCGGTTGATCGCCGGATGCAGCTGGGAGAACGATTGGAACAGCAGGCTCTGCTTGTCCAGCGGGATGCCGATTCCGGTATCCCTGACGCTGAATTCCACCATGCAGGACGCCTGATCCGAAGCTTGCAGCGAAACCGACACGGTGACGGAGCCCTCGTCGGTGAATTTGACGGCGTTGCCGATGAGATTGGCGAGCACCTGGCGGATTCGTCCCGAATCTCCGATGACGAGGGACGGCAATTCGGCAGGGAAGCCGAGCTCAAGCGAAATGCCCTTGGCTCGCGCGCTGGCTCGGAACAGATCCGCAACGTCCGCGACGGTCTCCCGAATCTGGAACGGCTCCAGATCCAGCTCCATTTTGCCGGCTTCGATCTTGCTGAAGTCCAGCACTTCGTTGAGAATGCGCAGGAGCGCATCGCCGCTCTCGATGATGGTTTGCGCATATCCGTTCTGCTCCTCGTCCAGCTCCGTGCTGGCAAGGAGATCGGCCATGCCCATGATTCCATTCATCGGCGTCCGCAGCTCATGGCTCATGATGGCAAGGAATTCCGATTTGGCCCGGTCGGCTTCTTCCGCCGATTCCTTGGCGCGGATGATTTCCTTTTCCCCGGTAATATCGCGGAAGACGATGACAGAGCCTTTATGCTCGCCGCGGTCGAGGATCGGAGTCACGCTGCATTCGGCAAGGAAGCTGGAGCCGTCCCGGCGCCACAGCACCGTCTCCTGGCTGCGGTAAGGCTGCCCGCCCCGGATCGCCTGGTGGATCGGGGAATGCTCGCTGCGATACGGAGTTCCGTCGGCCCTCGTCTGCTCGATCATGTCGAGGTAGGACCTGCCGGCGATATCGGGGTGGCTCAGCCCGAGCATGGCGGCGGCAGCCGGATTCATGAATACCGAGGCTCCATCCACATCCACGCCCAGAATTCCCTCGGAGACGGCATTGAGAATCAGCGTATATTGATAGCCGAGCTTCTCGATCTGCTCCAGATGGCGCTTCCGCTCGGTGATGTCCTGGGACAGCCCGTAGACGCCGACGACCTCGCCGTCCACGATGATCGGAATGTTGATGGTGTTGATCTCGAGCTCATGGCCTTCCTTGTGCCGTATTTTCAGATCGTATGATTGAGGCTCTCCCTGGCAGGCCAAGCCGAAGTGATGCAGAGTCTTGTCGAGATACTCTTCCGGCACAAGCGGCCCCCAATAGTTGCCGATCAGCTCTTCCATCGAGTAACCGGTCAGCTTTTCGAGGTTGGCGTTGGCTGTCAGATAATCTCCCTGCAAATTCATGGAGTATACGGCCTGCGGACTGTTTTCGAACAGGGATTTGTATTGCTGCTCGCTTTCCTGCAGACGCTTCTCCAACAGCTTCTGCTCGGTGACATCCTGCACGAAGCCTGTATAATGGTACGGCCGTCCGGATTCGTCCACCCGCGGGACGCATTGGGAGTAGACGTAGCGGATCGAACCGTCCGGCAGCGATACCGGATATTCCCATTCCCGGGGCGTGCCGGGATTGCTGGCGCCGAGGCGGAGAAACTGCTTGATATCCTCGGAGGCGTCGGATTCGATGTTGAGCGCATCGATGATGGCGTCGCTTGCGGGCGCCGACAACGGCAGCCTGCCCTCGTACATCGCCCGGGTTTCCTCGGAGAACGACATCTGGTTGGAGATGACATCCCATTGCCAGGCTCCGATCCGCGCCATATCGAATACGGTCTGAAGCATTTCCTCATAGCGCTTCATGGCCGACACATCCCGCGCATAAGTCAGGATGCGCTGCCTCCCATCCGGCAGGTCGAGAACCTTGAAGTAGGACTCCATCCAGATGAAGCGCCCGTCCTTGTGCCGGGTCCGGCGCACGAAGCTGCGGTTCACGTCAAACATATCTCCGTTGGCCATCTCCCGGGCTTCCCGCTCGTGGTAGAACTCCCTGCGGTTGCGTCCGATCATCTCATGGACCTCATACCCGAGAATCTCCTTGCAGGAAGGAGCGATATAAAGGATCGTTCCGTCCGGCGTGCTGCAGCTCACGAGATCCCGAGTATTCTCGACGATCAGCTCGTACAGGTCCTCGTCGAGGGCGATGGGGAATTCCTGCAGGGAATCGGGAAAGGCCTGGACCATGATGGTAGCATGGCCATCCTCCTCCAGCAGGGTGAGCAGGCAGTCGATCCGGACGGCTGCGCCGTCGGCCTTCAGCAGAGTCAGCCCGTGCCGCAAAGGGGATTCGGCCTTGAGCAGCCGCTGGAGGCTTTCCGGATCATCGCCGCCTCCGAGGAAGGGGCCTTGACCGCCGGTTTCCGGGCCGCCCGATTCGGCAATCCATCCGCATAAGCGGCGGAAAGCGGGATTCATCGCGCTCCAGGCGCCGTCCTGGACGGACAGAAACGCGATTCCATCCTTCGAATGGCGGAAAGCCATTTCTGCGAATTGAAGATCATTGTCAGGCAGTTTCATCTAGTATGATTTCTCCTTGTCCTTGGCACGCTGGCGGCAGCCCGCTTTGCTGATAGTATAATCCTTTTCCAATCAAGAAGGAATGCCTATCGTTTGTCATAGGATTGTCATCTCCCCCCGCCGGGTAAAGGTTGTTAGCGTTTTTAAAAACGGGCATAATGGAAAGCGAAGGGAAATTCATAGAAAGAAAAGGGGAGCGGATATGATACAGAACGACTCCTTCCTCCGGGCGGCCCGCGGGGAAAGCACGGATCATGTGCCGGTATGGTACATGAGACAGGCAGGGCGGTACGATCCGGATTACCGCAAGATCAAGGAGAAGCATACGCTCCTGGAGATTTGCAGGCAGCCCGAGCTGGCAGCGGAAGTCACGATGATGCCGGTACATAAGCTTGGCGTCGACGCCGCCATTTTATATTCCGATATTATGAATCCCGTTGCATCCATGGGGATCGATTTTGATATAGTCGCAGGCATCGGCCCCGTCATCCACAATCCGATCCGCAGCGCGGAGGACGTGCGCAGGCTGAAGCCGATCGACGTGGAAGGGGATTTGTCCCACGTCCTGGAGACGATCCGGATTCTTGACCGCGAGCTGAAGGTTCCGCTCATCACGTTCGCCGGCGCGCCGTTCACGATCGCCAGCTACCTGATCGAGGGCAAGCCCTCCCGCAACTATCTGCGCACCAAGGCGCTCATGTACAGCGAGCCGGCCGTCTGGTTCGAGCTGATGGACAAGCTGGGCGACATGGTGATCGCCTATCTGCGGGCGCATGCGGACAACGGAGGCAAGGCGTTCCAGCTGTTCGACAGCTGGGTCGGCTCGCTCGCCCCGCATGATTTCCGCGTCTTCGTCCTGCCGACGATCACCCGGATTTTCAGCGAGCTGTCCGATCTGAAGCAGCCGGGCATCTACTTCCCGGGAGTCAGCTCGGGCGAGCTGCTGCCGGAGCTGAAGGGCCTTCAGGCCGACGTGATCGGCCTCGACTGGAGGGTCGGCATTGCAGAAGGACGCCGCCGTCTCGGAGGCGGATATGCGGTTCAAGGCAACCTCGATCCGGTCGTGCTTACCGCTCCGATGGATGTCATCAAGGATCATGCGCGCAGCATTATCGACGAGGGCATCAAGGAGCCGGGCTACATTTTCAATCTCGGACACGGCCTGTTCCCCGAAGCGTCCCTCGACAAGCTGAAGCTGCTGACGGACTACATTCACGAATATTCGGCCGATGCCATCGCCACCCGGAGAACGGCCGCAAAGGAGATGCCTCATGTCTGACAAAACGATCGGCGTCCTGGTCATGTCTTACGGCACGCCGGAGAGCCTGGACCATGTGGAAGAATACTACACGCATATCCGCCGCGGAAGCGCCCCTTCGCCGGAGCAGCTCAAGGAGCTCAGCGACCGGTACGATGCGATTGTCGGCGGCGTCTTTCCGCTGCGCGAGAACACGGACCGCCAGGTAGCCAGCCTGCAGGACAAGCTTGAGCAGGCCGCACCCGGACGCTACCGGTGTTATCAGGGGCTCAAGCATGCCCGTCCGTATATCGAGGACGGAGTGGAGCAGATGGCGGCAGACGGAATCACGATGGCCGTCGGCGTCGTCCTCGCTCCCCATTTCTCCACCATGAGCGTGGCCAGCTACAACAAGCGGGCGATGCAGAAGGCGGAGGAGCGCGGCATCACGATGGTATGCGTGGAATCCTATCATCTTCATCCGAAGCTGATCGAAGCGCTGGCGGAGCGCGTGAGCGAAGGAATGAAGGCTGTCTCCGAGAAAGCGGGAGGCGCTTCGGTCAAGGTGCTGTTCAGCGCGCACAGCCTTCCCGTCCGCATCCGCGAATCCGGCGATCCATACGAGGAGCAGCTGCTCGAAACTTCCCGCGCCGTGGCCGACGCTTCCGGCGCGCACAACTGGGAGTTCACCTGGCAGAGCGCCGGCCGCACGAAGGAGCCATGGCTCGGACCGGATATTCTGGAGACGATGACCCGGCTGGCCGGCGACGGAGAGCAGGCGCTGCTGGCGGCTCCGATCGGTTTCGTGTCCGACCATCTGGAAGTGCTTTACGATCTCGATATCGAGGCGATGGCCGAAGCGGACAAGCTGGGCATTGCCTTCGGCCGGATCCGGATGCTGAATTCCGACCCTCTCTATATGGAGGTTCTCGCCGACTCCGTCGCGAAAGCGGCTCAAGGACTCGGGGAATGAACGGCGATCGGAGAGCTCTGCGGATCGCTGTGGTCGGCGGAGGCTTGACGGGTCTCAGCGCGGCCCATTATATCCGCAAGGGGCTCGAGGAGCGGAATCTGGAGGGCGAGCTCGTGCTCGTCGAGGCTGGAAAACGGCTTGGAGGACGCATCGAGACGCTGCGCAAGGATGGATTCACCATTGAAAAGGGACCGGATTCGTTCCTCGCCCGCAAGCTGCCGATTCTGGAGCTGACGAGAGAGCTCGGTCTACTTGACGAGCTTGTCCGCACCAATCCGCAGGCGGCCAAAACGTACATCTATCAAGGCGGGCAGCTGCATCCGATGCCGCCCAAGCTCGTGCTTGGAGTGCCGGCGGACATGGCTTCATTCCTGAAGACGGAGCTTCTCGGCACGGATTCAAAATTCCGGGCGTCCTGCGATCTGCTGCTTGCGCCGCGCCCGGACGACGGGGAGGACGAATCCGTCGGCGCTTTCCTGGAGCGCCGCATGGGTCCCGATATCGTGGACCGGATCAGCGAGCCGCTGCTTGCCGGCATCTACGCAGGCGACCTTTACAATCTCAGCCTTGCAGCGACGTTTCCCCAGTTCCGCCGGGCGGAGCTCCAGCATGGCAGCCTGATTCGAGGCTCGCGGGCGGGCAGCCGGGGCGCGGCTCCTGCGGCTCCTCCCGATTATTTGCCCGAATCGGTCAAAGGCAGCGTCTTCATGACGTACAGGCACGGCCTTCGGACACTGGTCGAAGGATTGGAGCGATCGCTGGAAGGCGTGCGCATCCTGATGGGCACGGCGGTTGCTTCCATCCGTGAATCCGTCGGGGAAGGCTGCCGCTACGAGCTTGAGCTCGGCAGCGGAGAGAGGCTTGAGGCGGATGCGGTCATCGTGACCGCTCCGAGCCAGGCAGCGGCTTCGATGCTGGAGCCGCTCGCGGACATGTCCGAGCTGCGGGAAGTGAAGTATGTATCTGTCGCCAACGTGGTCATGGCCTTCACGCGCCGGGATGTGGAGTGTATGGAATTCGACGGCTCCGGCTTTCTGGTGCCGCGCTCGGAGGGCCGTACGATTACGGCCTGCACGTGGACCTCATCCAAATGGCTGCACAGCAGCCCTTCGGATCATGTTCTCCTCCGCTGCTATGTGGGAAGGGCGGGCGCCGAGGAAGCGGTGGAGCTGTCCGACGAGGAGCTGACGGCCGCGGTTCTCCGCGACGTGAAGGATACGATGGGCATCGAGGCGCGCCCTCTGTTCACCGAGATCACGAGGCTGCGCCATTCCATGCCGCAGTATCCGGTCGGCCACGTCGCCGCCATGGGTCGGCTGCGGGCAAGAATGGCGCAGCAGACTCCCGGCGTTTACGCGACGGGCGCGGCGTTCGACGGCGTCGGACTGCCGGATTGCATCCGGCAAGGACGCGAGGCGGCGCAGCATGTTTTGGGACTGTTCCAATAAGTGGACGGCTCCTTTTCGCTATGAAGCGAAGAACTTGGTATAATGGCATGGTATTTGCATCGCGACCGTCCTCATCCAAGCTACTTCATCATATCGAGAGGAGCTGTCTTTTTTTGTTCGTATCCCGTTCCAACTCCAGACAGCATCACCGTCGTCAACGCAAGCGTCGGCTCCGCCGGCTCGTCATCGTCAACTTCATTCTTCTGGCCGCCGCGGCTTTGCTTGTCGGCGGATTTCTATGGAACCGGACGGATCCTTCCGCCAGCGGAGGCGGCAGCTCGGCTTCTTCCGGAGGCTCCGGCAGCGGCGGGACGAGCCCGGTTCCGGATGTTTCATCCGATTCATCTCCCGCGCCAAGTCCGAGTCCGACGCCTTCTGCCAGCCCGGAGCAGCCTTCGCCGACGCCGGAGCCTGGCGAGCAGCCGAGCCCGTCGCTGAGTCCGACGCCGGAGCCGACCGTCTCGGCGACTCCAAAAGCGACGCTGCCGCCGGCTGTCTCCACGAACCCGGGCAGCGGCTGGAGCGGCGGTATGCCGAAGGATGCGGGAGCTGTCCGCCTCGCTTTTACGGGCGACATCCTGCTGGCATCCAAAGTGGCGGATCAGATGGAGGCGAACGGCCTTGACTATCCGTTCAAGGGCGCTGCTCCCTATCTGTCCAAGCCGGACCTGACGGCCGGCAATCTGGAGACGCCGATCACGCTGCGGGGCACGCCGGCAGAGAACAAGCAATATGTATTCAAAGGCAAGCCCGGCTATCTGAAGCCGCTCAAGGACGCCGGCTTCGACGTCGTCACCGTCGCCAACAACCATACGCTCGACCAGGGCACGGAAGGGCTTCTGGACACGATGAAGTACCTCGACGACGTCAAGCTTCCCCATGTGGGAGGCGGCCGCAACGACAAGGAGGCCTTCGCTCCCGTCATTCTTTCGAGCAAAGGCGTCAAGATCGCCTACATAGGCGTCAGCCGCGTGCTTCCTGTAACGGACTGGATGGCAGGGCCGAAGCGGATCGGAGTCGCGGAAGCCTACAATTCGGCGAGGGCGGTCGAAGCGATCAAGTCCGCCAAGGAAAAGGCGGATCTGGTCGTCGTCATGGTCCATTGGGGAACCGAGCGTTCCGATCAGCCGAACGCGCAGCAGAAAAGCCTTGCGAGGGATCTCGTTGACGCCGGAGCCGATCTCGTCATCGGCGCGCATCCCCATGTGCTGCAGGGCTTCGAGCTGTACAAGGGCAAGTGGATCGCCTACAGCCTGGGCAATTTCATTTTCACCTCGAATTCGAACTCCAAGACGAGCGAGACGGGCGTGCTGGACGCCGTCTGCTCCAAGGAAGGCAACTGCGGCCTGCAGTTCCATCCGATGAAAATAACGCTCTCCCGGCCTGCCCCTTTGGAAGGAGAGGAAGCCGCAGCGCTGCTGAAGCGTCTGAACGGCATCAGCTCCGCAGCATCTGTCGGGACGGACGGAATGGTGAAGGCGCGTTGAGAAATCCATGCGTCGCTCATCGAGGCTGGTCCGGCGCCGCGCCCGAGAATACGCTGGCTGCGGTTCGGCTGGCTGCGGAAGCGGACGATGTCGAGTGGGCCGAGATCGACGTGCAGCTGTCCAGCGACGGCATTCCCGTTCTGATGCATGACAAGCGTCTTAACCGCACGACCAACGGCGGGAGGGCGGAGGCTGCCCGCGTTGCTGCCGCCAAGCTTCAGTCCCTGGATGCCGGAAGCTGGTTTTCCCCGGCCTTCAGTCAGGAAGGCGTGCCGCTGCTGGAGGAAGTTCTGCGGGAAACAGGGGACAGGCTGAAGTTCAACATCGAGCTGAAGCGCCACGACCGGGTGGACGGCTTGCTGGAGGAGCGGGTGGCCGAGGCGGTGGAGCGGAGCGGAATGCGGGAGCGCAGCGTGCTGACCTCGTTCAGCAGGGAGTCGCTCAGGCATTTGAGGTCGCTTGATACGGGCATCAAGACCGGCCTGATCAGCGACAGCTGGAGCGCATCCTTGCCGGCCGAGCTGTCGGGACTAGGCTGCAGCCTGCTGTCGGCCGATCATTCCGCGATGAACCGCGAGCGGATCCGCCTCCTCAAGGCGGCGGGCATCCGGACGATGGTCTGGACGCTGAACGACTTTCGCCTTATCCGGCGTTATGCGCTCATGGACCCTTCGGTTTTGATCTGTACGAATTACCCCGACCGCTGGCGGGAAGCGCTGCGCAGCCTTCCGCAGCCGCTGGAGCTGCCGGGGCGGGATGCTTGGCCGGGATGAGCAGACGAGGAAGCGGGGCGGGACGATGACGGAGAACGAGCTATGGACGCTGCTTGAATCGGAGCCGCTGCTGCGGCTGGCCATCGGAGCGGCTGGCAGCCTCGCCATTGCCGGAACGGCTTATCGGCTGCGGGCATTGTCGGGTTCCGGGGCGGCCGCGGCCGCTTTCATGGGAACCGGCTACGTCTTCTATGGAGGGCCGGTCTGGTTCGGCTTGCTGATTGCATTTTTCGTCTCTTCGACCTTCTGGTCGAAGTGGAAGAAGAAGCATGCGTCCAAGTCCGGAGCGGAAAAAAACTACGCCAAGGGCAGCAGGCGGGATGCCGGCCAGGTAACCGCAAATGGAGGCGTCGGCCTTTTCCTTTGCGCGGTTTACGGCTTCTGGCCGGAGCAATGGCTGCTGTATGCCTTTGTCGGCGTGATGGCCAGCGTCAACGCCGACACCTGGGCGACGGAGATCGGCGCGCTCAGCCGCCGGGCTCCGGTATCGGTGCGCACGCTGCGTCGGGTGGCGCCGGGCACGAGCGGCGGCGTCACGCCGCTCGGCAGCCTGGCTGCGCTTGGCGGCGGCGCCTTCATCGGCGCCTGCGCCATGCTGCTGGCGCAGGCGCCAACGGGCTGGAGCGCCGCGGCCGTGCCGGCGCCTCCCGCATTGGCGCTGCTGCTCGCCGGCGCCGCTGCGGGCCTGGCCGGCGCGTTCGCCGATTCATGGCTCGGCGCGACCGTGCAGGCCATGTACCGCTGCCGGGTCTGCGGCAGCGAGACGGAGCGCGCCGTCCATTGCGGCTCCGCTTCCGAGCGCATCCGCGGCTTTGGCTGGATGACGAACGACGCGGTCAACCTGCTGTCTTCCTTGATGGCCGGGGCGCTGGCTGCCTTGCTCGGGGAGCTGCTCTAGCCTCGAAGACAGAGAAATGGCGGGAGGGTTTTTTCAATCCAAAGAAGAGCCGAATGAAAGCGCTGCTTCCATTCGGCTCTTCTTTCCTTCAGCAGCCTTGGCTGGCCGTGAAGTTTTCCAATTAAAACAACTTTGCTGACACTTGCCATTTCCCATGAAAAAAGCGTCCGTTCAAGCAGTTTGAGCTGCCTGTACGGACGCTTTTTGGAATGAAAGCTTATTTGGCCGAAGCCGTCAATTCCTCGAGCTGGCTGATGACGCTCTCGAACACGCTCATCGCCTGCTCGATCGGCTCCGGCGAGCTCATGTCGACGCCGGCCTTCTTGAGAATGTTGATCGAGAAGTCGCTGCCGCCGCTCTTCAGGAAGCCGAGGTAGCGGTCCACCGCCGGCTGTCCTTCCTCCAGAATCTGCTTGGCGAAGCTGGTGGCGGCGGAGAAGCCGGTCGCATATTTGTACACGTAGAAGCTGTTGTAGAAATGCGGGATGCGCGCCCACTCCATCTCGATGTCCTGATCCACGACCATGCCTTTGCCGTAGTAGAGGGCGTTGAGGTCGTAGTAGATCTTGGACAGCTCCTGCGGCGTCAGCGATTCGCCCGCTTCGGCCTTCTCGTGGATGATCTTCTCGAACTCCGCGAACATCGTCTGGCGGAACACGGTCGTGCGGAACTGGTCCGCGTAATAGGTCAGGAGGTACATCTTCTCCTTCGGATCCGTGGATTTGTTCAGCAGGTAGTCCATCAGCAGCGCTTCGTTCAGCGTGGACGCCACTTCGGCGAGGAAGATGGTGTACTGCGCGTCGCGGTACTTCTGGTTGCCGTCGGAATAGTACGAGTGGAGGGCATGGCCCATCTCGTGCGTCAGCGTGAACATGCTGTTGAGGTTGTCCTTGTGGTTCAGCAGCACGTACGGATGCGTTCCGTAGGCTCCCCAGCTGTATGCGCCGCTGCGCTTGCCTTCGTTCTCATAGACGTCGATCCAGCTGTTGGAGTAGCCTTCCCGAAGCGCCTTGCCATAGTCTTCGCCCAGCGGCTTCAAGCTCTCCGCTGTGATTTTCTTGGCCTCGTCGAACGTGATCTTCATGTCGAACTCGTCCACGAGCGGGGCGAACAGATCGTACATATGCAGCTCGTCGACGCCGAGCAGCTTTTTGCGAAGCTCCATGTAGCGGTACATGAGCGGAAGCGACTTGTGCACCGTGTCGATCAGGTTCGTATAGACCGTCTTCGGAATGTTGTCTCCATAGAGAGACATCTCGAGGACGGAAGGATATTTGCGCGCCTTGGCATAAAAGACGTTCTTGGTCACATTCGAGCTGAGCGTCGAGGCCAGCGTGTTTTTGAGCTTGCCGTATGTAGCGTACATCGTCTTGAACGCGTCCTCGCGGACCTGGCGGTTGCGGCTCTCGAGAAACTCGATGTAGCGGCCGTGGGAGAGCTCGACTTCCTCGCCCTTCTCGTTCTTGACCTTGGGGAACTTCAGATCGGCATTGTTCAGCATGCTGAAGATCGTCTGCGGCGAAGAGCTGATGTTGCCGACCTGGGCCAGCAGCGATTCTTCATTCTTGGAGAGGACATGGGCTTTCTGGCGCTTCATCTCCTCCAGCGTATGGCGGAAAGGAGCGAGCTCAGGATCGGCGATGTAGGCATCGAGCTTGTCGTCGGGAAGGGCGAGCACCTCAGGCGTAATGAAGCTGAGAGCTTCTCCGGCTTCGACGCTCAGGCGCTGCGATTTTTCGGACAGGGCCTGGAATTCGGGCTCGGCCGTATCCTCGTGATGCTTCATGTTGGCATACACGTACAGACGCTCTACATGGTAGCCCAGATCGTCTTCCAGCTCGAAGCAAGCTTTGAGCTTGGCGGCGTCGCCGAGCGTGCCCTGATAGGAAGCGACGGATTTAAGCTTGGTCTTGGCTTCCTGATATTCCTTGTCCCAGGCTTTCTGGTCGGCGAAAATGTCTTCCAGCTTCCAGCGGGATTCTGGCGCGGTCTCGGAACGTTTCGGTACTTGGCTCATAGTCGGCCTCCTTGTCGGGGTCTTGGATAGGGCCTGAGCGGGGGGCGGGAACGCCCCGCCGGCTCCGGATCGGGACAGGACCGCTTCGCTCTGTTCGGAAATCCGCTGGGGACTTCCAGGCAGCAGGCTGAGGGACAGGAGCAGCGGAATCCATTTCATGATATGACCTCCAAACCAGGCATAGTCTGCCTAGTATGGCATGTCTTTCCCCTCGTTATGTCCCCAGGCTGAACAAGGTCATGACAACGACGAGGAAAGCGAATGCCACGAGCACGATGGCGGTCAAGGCGAGCGGCTTGCGCAGCCGCTCGGGGATCTGGTTCCGGCTCATGAGGATGACGGCCCCCAGGACGAAAGCGGAAAGAATGAAAATGGCAGCGGAAGTCGTATCCATCGCTAAGGGTTGCCTCCATTGCGGATTGCTGACGGCTGCCTGCATGGGCGGGAAAGCCGGCGCGGCCTTGCATAGGGGCAGGACAATAGACAACGCGCAACCGCTCGGTTATCCCATTCGGTGCGGAGCGCCGTTTTCCTGCCGGATGTTCGGAACGGTCAGACTTCGCGGAGTGCTTCCAGGATGGCGGTGCGCTCTTCCTCTCGTCCGACGAAGTCGCTTGCACGGAACCTGTTCTCCGCCCAGTGCATCATTTCGGGACGGGATACGAACGTAAAGCATTCTTCGCCCCACTGGTCCGATATTTCCCTGGCGATGAGCGTTTTTCCGTGGACCTCCACATTGAGCATGTTGTATTTGTCGCGTTTATAGATCTGATGCTTCTTAATCACGTGGCTTTTGTCCTCCCGTTATTTGTTATCCCTTCATCATAGCGTTAAAAAAGGCTGGAAATCAACCGCCGGATCGGTTAGGATCTAACCATCTCCAGAATATGGAGATTCTGCCGGCGCCGAGAGAGCGCCGGAGAAGAAGAGCGGAGGAGAAGCAGAATGAGCTTGGGAATGGGAATGAAGCCTTACGAGCAGCAGGGAGTCGCCGTCACTTGCCGGAGCCTCGAGGAGTACATGGCCATGTTCGGGCTGTCCGGGGAGGACCTGGCTGCCGGCGAGATCGCGGATGTCGCGGGCGGAGCCTCGTCGTTCACCGCGGATGCGGCTGCGCGCGGCTATCGGGCAGCGGCATTCGATCCTACGTATGGAACCGCTGTCCCTCAGTGGCATGAAGCTGCGCTTGCGGAGATCGACGCGTCGACGGCCAAGCTGGAGCGGCTGAAGAATCAGTTCGACTGGAGCTATTACGGCGATCTCGACCGGCACCGGTCGGGCAGGATGGCGGCGCTCGGGCGGTCGGCCGCAGATCGGGCGCTGCCCGGAGCGGAGTACCGCTACGTCGCGGCAAGCCTGCCGGAGCTTCCGGCGGTGGACGGGCGGTTCGCGCTTGTCGTCTGCAGCCACTTCCTGTTTTTGTATGCGGAGTCGTTCGGCTACGAATTCCACCGCCGTTCGCTCCTCGAAATGATGCGCATCTGCGCGCCGGGAGGCCGCGTTCTGGTCTACCCGCTGCTGTCTCTGCGATGGGAGCCGAATGCGGATCTGGAACGATTGATGAAAGCGGTTGCGGCTGCAGGCGGAATCACGGAGCTCATGCCGTCCCGACTGCCGTTCATCCCAGGCTCCGACCGGTTTTTGCAGATCTCGATTCCGGTACGGTAAAAAATGGATTTAACCGTTCCGGCTCGTTGCAATCGGCATGGCTGGTGTGTATAATGGGCTTATTCGCCGCTCTCCAAGGCGGCGTCATTTTAGGAGGTTGTTCATTTGAAAGGAACAGTTAAGTGGTTCAACGCAGAAAAAGGCTACGGTTTCATCCAAGTCGAGAACGGTGAAGACGTATTCGTTCACTTCTCTGCTATCCAAACCGACGGCTTCAAGTCGCTGGACGAAGGTCAAGCTGTAGAATTCGACATTACGGACGGCAACCGCGGTCCTCAAGCTGCTAACGTCGTTAAACTGTAGGTTTATAAGATCCGCTTAGGCGGGTTTGCTTCTAATAGAGCAGAACAAGGCCCCCTCAAGGGGGCCTTGTTTTTTTGCGCCTTTTTTTAGTTCCGGGAACAAGCATGGATGGCGAGGATGCTGGCCGATGCCGTCAAGGCTAGGCCGGAGGCGATGTAGAAAAACGGAGCGCTGCCCAGATGCTGGAACCAGTAGCCCCCGGCGAGGCCGCTGATTACGCCGGCGATTCCCGTCCATACGACAGCATACAGCGCCATTCCGGAAGCGCGGTATTGATCGGGAATGACCGTCGCGACATAACGGATGGCCGTCGAGAAAAAGATGCCGAACGATACGCTGTGCATCAGCTGCGTCAGCAGGAACAGCGACGGATCCTCGATGCGGGCGTTGAGGAAAAAGCGCACGGCGTACATAGCGGCTGCGATGGCAAGCAGCGGAAGCTCCTTGAACCGGCTGCCGTACCGTCCAAGCAGGAACAGGACGGGAATTTCGCTTAGCGAGGACAGCGACCATGCCGCCCCGACAAGCGCATCGCTCGCGCCGCGCTCGCGCATGGCGAGCGCGAGGAAGCCGTCGTTCATCCGGTGGGCGACGGAAAGGACGAGCACGATGGAGAAGAAGGCGATGATGTCCGGCCTGCGGACAAGCTTGACGAGGCCGGAGAAGTCCATTTTGCCGCTCGCTCCGCGATAGTCTCTCAGCTGCCATGCGATTACGAGCGACACCGCCGTCGTAATCAGCGCGATCGATACGGTCGCTCCCGTTCCGGTGAGCTTCAGCACCAATCCGATGGCATAGGCGGCCATGCAGAAGCCGAGCGAGCCGAATATGCGGATAAGCGCATAAGGGCGTCCCGTATGGGGAGCCGACATCAGAAGCAGGCTGTCCGAGAGCGGGTTGACGGGAGTCTGGCACAGATAGAAGGCGGCCATGACAAGCGCCACCGGACCGAAGGCGCTGAGCGGAAGAAGCAGGGCGGCGAAAGCGAGCTGCCCGAACAGCAGGGCGAGAAGAATGCGGCGGATCGTGCGGTATTTGTCGCTCAGCGCCCCTGCGACAAGATTGGCTGCGATCGACAGCATCGGACCCGAGGAATAAATGAAGCCGATTTGCTGGCTCGAAAAGCCCTTGTCGATGAAGTAGAGCGGGAAATAGGAGACAAGGACAGCCTGGGTAGCATAGATGGAAAAGCAGAACGCCCGAAGTTTCCAGGCTTCCCGGGCTGCTGCTCCGGGCGCCATCAACGTTCGGGAGGCGGTCATGTCGGACATGTGCCAAGCTTCACTCCTGTCGTTGTCATTATTCCGTCCGCAAGAACTCTTGAAAGTATAGCATGGACGGTCGGCAAGGCGACATTGTTTTCAGCTTCGGCACTGGATTTTAGGGTTTCGGGATGGTAAAGTTATTTTGGAGGTTTACCATGGGGAATCGTTATTTCCGTACGGACAGCCGGCTCGGAATCCCGCTTCCGTCGCTGGACAGGCGGTGGGAGGAATACGAGGCCGGCGAACAGCTGTTCATCATCGAGCAGTGGGAGCTGATCCGCGGCCGCATACCGGATCTGGTCAAGGCTTTCGAGGACAGGATCCGGGACAAGCAGGAGATGCTCGAGGACGAGGATGACTTCAGCCATTCCTGCATCCTGAACAGCGAGATCGCCGAGCTTGCAAGCCGGATCAACGATCTGCATATCTGGTACCGCGTCAATCAGGAGATTGAACTGCGGCGCCATTCCTAAGCAAATTCGGGAGGCGCCATACATGAGCGAACGAACATTGACAGCCGGCAAAGCGCCGGCAGAGCCATTGCGCCTGATGTACCGGGTGTACAAATACGCGCTTCCGGACGTCTCGGCGGAGCTCGAGAGCCTCAGGCAGCGCGCCGAGCGCATACCCGATCCCGAGCTCCGGACGCAGGCTCTGAGCAGCATGAAGGAAAAGAGGTTCCATTGCCAGGGAGGCTCCGTATACGCAATCGCGGATCCGGCTTCCCGCAAGGTCCTCATACCGCTGATCGTCGCGCTGCAGACGATCAGCGACTATCTGGACAACTTATGCGACCGAAGCACATCGCTGGATGCCGACGATTTTCGGCTGCTGCACCGCTCCATGCTGGATGCCGTCGATCCCGACGCGGAGCTGACGGATTATTACGCGCTGCGGACGGAGCGCGACGACGGCGGCTATTTGCATCATCTGGTGCGCACCTGCCAGCGCCAGGCGGCCATGCTGCCCGGCTATTCCGCCGCGCAGCCGGAAGTATCCCGGCTGGTCGGCCTCTACGGCGATCTGCAGGTGTACAAGCATATCGCCAAGGATTTGCGGGAGGAGAAGCTGCTGGCGTGGTGGGAGCTGCACCGGCGGGAGTACCCCGAGCTCCGGTGGAACGAATTCGCCGCGGCGACGGGCTCGACCCTCGGCATGTTCACGCTGTTCGCCGCCGCTCTGGATCCGGCTCTGACGCCGGAGAGAGCGGCAGAGGTCAGGAGGGCTTACTTCCCCCATGTATGCGGGCTTCATATTCTTCTGGACTACTTGATCGACCAGGAGGAGGATCGCGAGGGCGGAGACCTCAACTTCTGCAACTACTATAGCGGAACGGCCGAGGCCGCCCAGCGGATCGGAGAGATCGTCCAACGGGCCCGCGAGGATATCCGCAGGCTGCCGGAGCCCGGCTTCCACCGGATGATCGTTGAAGGGCTTCTGGCTCTTTATTTGTCCGACCCCAAGGTCAGCGGCCAGCAGGATGTCCGCAGCGTATCACGCAAGCTGATGAGGCGCAGCCCGCTGACCCGCTTGTTCTTCTTCATGAACAGCGTGGTCATCCGCCGCATCCGCGCCTAATAACGAAGCTGTAAGCCATTTTTCAAATAAATATGCGTCATTGGAGGATTTACACATGTCAGCTGTTAAATCGATTGCTGTTCTGACCAGCGGCGGGGATTCCCAGGGAATGAACGCTGCCGTGCGCGCCGTGGTGCGCAGCGCCCTGTATTACGGACTGGATGTATATGGCGTCCAGAGAGGCTACCAAGGCTTGATCAACGATGACATCCGTCCCATGGACCTGCGAAGCGTCGGCGATATCATCCAGCGCGGAGGCACGGTGCTGCAGACAGCCCGCTGCAAGGAGTTCCTGACGCCGGAAGGCCAGCAAAAGGGGGCTGACGTCCTGCGCGAGCGGGGCATCGACGGACTAATCGTCATCGGCGGGGACGGCTCTTACCAAGGTGCGAACAAGCTGAGCAAGCTCGGCATCAAGACGATGGCATTGCCGGGCACGATCGACAACGATATCGCATATACCGATTTCACCATCGGATTCGATACGGCCGTCAGCATCGTCGTGGACGCCATCAACAAGCTGCGCGACACGATGACCTCGCATGAGCGCTCGTCCATCGTCGAAGTCATGGGCCGCCATTGCGGCGATATCGCTCTCTATGCCGGTCTGGCGAGCGGAGCGGAGACGATCATCGTGCCCGAGGTGGAGTACGATCTGGACGAGGTGTCCCGCCGGATGCAGGACAACTTCAAGCACGGCAAGCGCCACAGCATCATCGTCGTCGCCGAGGGCGCGGGCAAAGGCGAGAACGTCGCCCAGCATATTACGGACTGCTGCGGCATCGAGCCGCGCACGACCGTGCTCGGCCATATTCAGCGCGGCGGGGCGCCGACCCACAACGACCGCATCCTTGCGAGCCAGCTTGGCGATTTTGCCGTACGCCAGCTTATGGAAGGCCATTCGGCCAAGTCCTGCGGCATCATCAAAGGCGAGCTGACCGCGACCGACATCGACCTTGTCGTCAACACGAAGAAGCCGTTCAACATGGAGCTGTACAACCTGGCTCTCCGCTTGTCCCAATAACAAGTGTTGCCGTTCAAAGAACCAAGCCCTGTCCTGCGGCCCTAAGCCGCAGCGGCAGGGCTTTCTGGCAGCCGGGCGCTGAGTAGGCACCTAACGACGACATCTCTCAAGGAGGAATCATCTATGTTCCTGTATAAGATCGAGATTCAGCTTGAACAAGGGCAGGCGCATCTGATCGTGCTCGCCGCGACAGACGAAAAGGCGTTTTCCTACGTGGAGAGCCATGTGCAGCGGCATTTCCTGAAGGTTCCCGAGATGACCTCCATCGCAATCGTGGAGAAGAAAAGGGCGGAGCCGGGCAACGGCTATGTGATCGAGGGATAGCGGCGCGGAATGCGGAATGAAAAAGGTCAGCAGCCTCATGGAGGCTGCTGACCTTTTTTTTGCGGGTGGAAGCGAAGTCATCGCCGCTTCCTCCGAATCGTTGGGAATGAGTGCGGTTATTTGAAATTGGCGCTTTCGGTATAGCTGTTGCCTGCATTCCAGAGCAGGTATTCCTCGACGCCCGTATCGTGCAGCGCCTTGATCTGGGCTTCCACTTCGGTTTTGCCGTACTTGATATAATGGCCCTTGCCGAGCCAGCTGGCGGTGAAGTCCTGGATCCATGGCCGGATGACGGGCTTGTAGCTGCCGATCGGATCGAGCTTTTTGTGCGTGTCCACCATCGAGCCCTTGATGACCTGGTAAGGACTCGTGTCGGGGTTGGAGGCGCCGAACCAGCCGGTGGAATAATGGCTTGGATAGACCATCGGGCTGATTACGTCGACATACTTGGAAATCTTCACGAAATCCTGGCCGATGCCTTCCGCTGCCGGAACAGAGGCGGCGTAACCGAAGATGTCGACCGATACCCTGACGTTGAGAGGGGCCAGCTGCTCTCTGGCGTACTTGACGAATCCGGCGACCGCGTCGACGCGGCTGATGTCGGTCTTCTCATACTTGAGCGTGTCGGCTTTCTTCTCGAAGCCTTCAGGGAAGCGGACGTAATCGAACTGGATCTCCTTGAAGCCGAGCTTGGCGGCTTCCTTGGCGACCGCGATGTTGTAATCCCATACTTCCTTGGAATAAGGATTGACGAAGGCATCGCCTTTGCCGTTTTTCCAAAGTGTGCCATCCGGCCGGACGTAGCTCAGCTCATGATGCTTCTCGGCGAGCACGGTATCCTTGAACACGACGATCCGGGCGATCGGATAGACGTCATGCTCCTTGAGCTGGGACATCAGGGAAGGCATGTCCTTGATGTATTTCTTGGCGGTGCCGAGCTTGAGCAGCTCGGCGTTGTCCGTCGGATACGTCAAGTAGCCGTTGTCGTCCTTGATGTCGACGACCATGCTGTTGAGATCCGTTTTGTCCAGGAGGCTCAGCAGTTTCGGAAGCCGGGCTCCGCCCGCGCTGTGCGCGGTCACGTAGATGCCTTTGACGGCGGGAGCGTCCGGCTGCGGATCCTTTTTGACGTAGTCGCCTCCGCCGGCATCCGGCGCCTGCACTTCTTTGGCCGGAACGGCCATGACTTCCTTGCCTGCGGCGGCGTTGAGGTAGGTGGCCATCATCCCATGGGATGCGTCTGCCTGCTGGCCGGTTCCTCCGGAGAGGAGCTGCATGAGGAGCAGCAGCGTCGAGTAAACCATTTCCATTCTATTCTCTCCCTATGTACTCTTCTCTTGAGATTATAAAACAGAATGGGTATGGCTGACACAAGAAATTTCATGCAAGTTGTTGAATAAGGGCGAATGTTGTCTTTATGCAACCGATAAGTGGAAAAGGGATGCATTTGTAAATGCGGACAACCAAAAAACCCGCCTCGAGGAGAGGCGGGCAGCCAGGCGCATTCGGAACGGGATGTTCCTAGTTCCCCGGGCTTTCGCCTTGGGAGACGAAGCCTGCGGGCAGGGCCGGGCATTTAATGCAAAAGCGTTTGTTTCTGGTATTCACAAATGCTTTGCTGGACGATTTCCATTGCATCGGCCGGTTCCAGAACCGAAAATCCGTCCCGCAGGACGATTTTGAGGCCAAGCTCATGCTCCGTGAGGAAGGAATGAAGCTCAGGCGCCAATTTTTCCACAATCCTCGAAAGTTTGACCGTTTCCATATCCACCTTGCATCACCCTTTCTCATCGATGTGTTCAGGGCAGAACGCTGGGCATGAAACATGAACTACGGGATAGGGTCAGTATACCATCTCAAGGCCGCCATTCAAAGGGAAGCGGAGAGAAATCCGCTGCTGCCCAGAGCATCCGTTCAATTCGCATTGCGCCTGAAATCGCCGAGAATGCCGACCGTCTCCACGATATTGACGAAAGCCTTGGGATCGAGCTTGCGCACCATCCGCTTCAGCTCGTCCAGCTCGTAGCGTGTCGTGACGGTCATCAGCATGTCGTTTTCCTCGGAGGTGAATGCTCCCCTCGTGCGGATGACGGTGACTCCCCGGGGCCGCGCAAGCATCTGCTGGAGCATGTCCTCCGTGCGCTTGGTAATGATGAACACGGTGACTTTGAGATGGCGGATATGAATGATATCCACGATTTTCCCGGCGGTAAAAATCGAAATGAGCGAATATAAAGCAATTTCGGCGCTGCGGGTGAACGCGGCGAGAATGACGATCACAAGGCCGTTGAGAAGAAAGATCAGCATGCCGACGGGAAGATCGCGGGTGCGGCTGACGATGGAGGCGATGACGTCGAACCCCCCGGAGGAGCCCCCGGCCCGCAGGCAAAGTCCGGTTCCGAAGCCGAGGACGATGCCGCCGAATACCGATCCGAGCAAAATATCCCGGGCCAGCATGTCGACGGGAATCAGCTGCATGAATAGGGAGGCCGCAGCGACGGAATAGGCGCTCCAGCCGACGAACCGCTTGCCGAGCGTGAACCATCCCCAGATCAGCACCGGAATGTTGAGCACCAGATACAGCCAGCCGATATTGCTGTTCGTCAGATAACCGATCATCATGGAGATCCCGGAAATGCCGCCGCTCAGCAGCTGGTGGGGGATGAGCAGCAGATTGAACGCGACGGCGATCATCAGCGAACCCGCTGTGACGGAAAGCCAGGACAAAGCGGCACGCATTGGTTTCATGAGGACCTCCGATCGGAATGGCATTGTATAGCCTGGGGAGCGAAGCGGAAAGCTATTTGACATGTCCACCCTAGTATGGCTTTGCATGCGGCTGGTATTCATGCATGTCTTTGTGCTATACTAAACAGGATATTTTTGAAGCGAGCTTTACAAAGAGAAGGAGTTTGGATAAGATTTGAAAACATTTGCTGAATTTGGCCTCGACCCTAAGGTGTTGCAGGCAATTACAGAGCTTGGGTTCGAGGAATCCACGCCTATTCAAGACAAGTCCATTCCGATCGCGATGAGCGGCAGCGATATGATTGGCCAAGCACAGACCGGTACAGGCAAGACGGCGGCGTTCGGTATTCCGCTGATCAACAAGATTCCATCCAGCGAAGAACGCATCGTGGCCCTGATCATGACGCCGACCCGCGAGCTGGCCATCCAGGTTGCCGAAGAAATCGGCAAGCTTTCCCGCTTCAAGGGAACCCGTTCCCTTCCGATCTACGGCGGTCAGGAAATCGGACGCCAGATCCGCGCTCTGAAGAAGCGCCCGCAAATCATTATCGGTACTCCAGGACGTCTTCTTGACCATATCAACCGCAAGACGATCAAGCTGGACGATGTCCAGACCGTCGTTCTCGACGAAGCGGATGAAATGCTGGACATGGGCTTCATGGAAGACATCACGTCGATTTTGAGCCTCGTGCCGGAAGAACGCCAGACGATGCTCTTCTCCGCGACGATGCCTCCGAACATCCAGCGTCTTGCCCAGCAATTCCTCAAAAATCCGGAGCATGTTTCCGTTATTCCGAAACAAGTCAGCGCTCCGCTGATCGCCCAGGCTTACATCGAAGTTCACGAGCGCCAGAAATTCGACGCCTTGAGCCGCCTGCTCGATATGGAAAGCCCTGAGCTCGCCATCATTTTCGGACGCACGAAGCGCCGGGTAGACGAGCTGAGCGAAGCTCTCCAGAAGCGCGGCTACTCCGCGGACGGACTGCACGGCGACCTGTCCCAGAACCAGCGCGACAACGTCATGCGCAAGTTCCGCGACGGCAGCATCGATGTCCTCGTGGCGACGGACGTTGCGGCACGCGGTCTCGACGTATCGGGCGTAACGCATGTCATCAACTTCGACCTTCCGCAGGATCCGGAGAGCTACGTTCACCGGATCGGCCGTACCGGCCGTGCAGGCAAGGAAGGAACGGCATGGAGCTTCGTGACGCCGCGCGAGACGGATCACCTTCACTTCATCGAGAAGGTTACCCGCCAGCGCATCACGAAGAAGCCTGTTCCTAGCCTGGCAGAGGCAATCGAAGGCAAGCAGCGCATTACAGCCGAGCGTATCCTTGAAATCGCGCAAAGCGAAAGCTTCCAGGAATACAAAGGCATTGCGATCCAGCTTCTGGAGCAGTACGATTCCGTCAATCTGCTCGCCTCGGCGATCAAGCTGATCACAGGCGAGAAGAAGGATGTCAACGTCGAGCTTACGCCTGAAGATCCGATCCGCGCCAAAAAGCGTCGTCCGGATGTTCGCTCCAACGGCCGCCGGTTCTCCGGCAGCGGTTATGGCGGCGGCAACCGCAGCGGCAGCGGAAGCTCCGGCGGCAGCGGTCCTCGCGGACGCAGCAGCTACGGCAGCGGCGGCGGCAGCAGCTACGGCGGCAACCGCAGCAGCAGCCGTGACGGCTACAAGCCAAGAACGGAAGGCGGCCGCGGTTATGAAGGCCGCAGCTACGAAAACCGCAGCAGCAGCGAAACGCGCCGGCCGACGGAAGGCTGATTTTCAAAACCAAAGCCGGGAAATCCCAATGCGGATTTCCCGGCTTTTTTAATTCGACTTTCATAAGCGAACGCCCGCGGCCAACAAGGCTGCGGACGTTCGTTTTTATTTCATCTACTTCATTTCGATGCCCCATGTTTGCCCTGATTCCATTCCGTGATGGATGCCGGCAGCGGTCCCTGCTTGAAGGCAAGGATTCCCGTAGTCCGCAGCGGCAGCCCGCTGCGGATTAGTACCAGAATGCGCGAGAGATGATGACAAGCAGAATGAACAGGACGAGAATCGCGCCGATGCCGTAACCGCCGAAGCCGTAACCGCCGCAACCGCCGTATCCGCCTCCGAATCCTCCGTAAGCTGCGCCCATGTGAAGCACCTCCTGTATGGTTGATGGGGTGAAGATGATACAAATTATTCCGGTACGGCTGCCATGGGAAGGACGTTAGCCCTCCTGTCAAAAAGTTGGGCTTATGGGCTCGGCTGAGTTATAATGGAAAAGCAGATGTTCAAGCTTGCTTCTAGGGGGTCCGCTTATGGAAATGAGAGGAATTATGGGAGGGTTCTACCGCATCTCGGAATGGATCATGAGGCTTGCGGTGACGAATATTCTCTGGATCGTATGTTCGCTGCCTTTCGCGTTTTTTGTATTCACGGCATTTTTGTCGACCGGCCTGGAAGAAAATGCGATGAGCATGTTCTACTGGTGGCTGGTCATGGGATTGGCCGTAGCTCCTTTCACGCTATTCCCGGCTACATCCGCCATGTTCGGAGTCGCCCGCAAATGGGTGATGGGGGATCTTGACGTTCCTCTCTTCCGGACCTACTTCCGCCATTACAAAGAAAATTACCTTCAAAGCATGATCGGCGGAATCGTGTATGCGCTCGTATTGGGCATCATGATTGTGGATTTCAAGTATTTCCAAGGCAATTCGAGCCTTCAGCTGGTGTCCTATGTCTTTCTGGGCCTGATTCTGCTGCTCGGGATCTCGCTCTTCAACTTCTTCTCCATGGTCGTCCACTACCATATGAAGACGTTCCAGCTGCTCAAGAACGCGCTGCTCATCACGATCGGAAGGCCGCTCCGCTCGTTCTCGACGGCAATTGTAAGCGGATTTATCATCTATATCAGCTTTTCCACAAAGCTGACATGGCTGATTCCATTTTTCATGGGCAGCATCATCGCTTATTTCGCATTCTGGAACTTTTACCTGACGTACCAGAAAATCCAGGCTCAGACGGAAGCGAGGAACAAGGAAGCCGAAGAAGATGCCCTGGAAGCCGAGCTGAGCGAGGATACCAAGAAATAACGGCCTTTTTAAGCCTCGGCGATTTTACTTTTGTTTCGACAAAGCTTATAATAGCTATACATCCTGCGGTGCTCGTTATGGCTTAACGTGTTTTGAACCAATGGCTGTTTCACGGGAGTTCAACATCGGCGGGCGGCTGACATGCCTTCATTTTATGGAGGATCTCAAAACCCTTCCTGAGGACACCCACCTGCGAGAGCGGGTTCAGAAACAAGCAAGCCAGACGGCACTGCGGGACTATAATTTTAGAGTTCTTCCATGACTCTGACTGCTGTCAGGGCCTTTTTTTTGCAGGGGTATACATATAGATGCCGGAGGGGGAGACCATCACTTGCTGAAACGTACGTTTATCGGACTGCTCCGCAGCTTCGAACAAACAGGCGACAAGGCCAAGGATCCGCAGCTCAAATCCCATTATTACAAGCTATCGAAGGACAAAGCCTGGGAAGAAGTATTGTCCACGCTCAAGAAGATGCAAGGATACAAAGTTCTTCATGACGTGCAATCCGTCGGGGAGATCGTGCTTGAAAAGAGAACGGTTACAGGCAGGACGATGGATATCACGGTGTCGGTCATCGGGGTCGGACCGGTAACATCGGCGGTGGATATTTATTCGGCTTCCCGCGGATCCCTTGGGGATCTGGGAGCCAATTACCGCATTATCCTGGACATTTACCGTACGCTCGACAAGAAGCTGTCCGCCTTCAAGACGACTCAGGCTTGAATATAAAAAAAGCGAGCGAAGGAGTTCATCCTTGCTCGCTTTTCTCTATCGCGGAAGCGGCCTATTGCAAGGCGCGAACCGCTTCGACGGCTGCTTCGTAGTTCGGATGCTCGGTCATTTCGCCAAGAACCTCGACGTATTGGATCGTGTTGTCGGCGTCCAGGACGAAGATCGAGCGCATGTCGAGAGCGAATTCCTTGATCAGGACGCCGTAAGCTTGCCCGAACTCGTTGCCTTTGTAATCGGACAGCAGGGTCACTTGATCGATGCCTGCCGCTCCGCACCAGCGGGCTTGGGCGAAGGGAAGATCGGCGCTGACGGTCAGCACGGCCACGTTGCTGCCTAGCTTGGCGGCTTCTTCGTTGAAGCGGCGGGTCTGGGCGTCGCATACGCCCGTATCGATGGAGGGAACGACGCTGATAAGCTTGATCTTGCCGGCATAATCGGCGAGGGATACATTTTCGACGAGAGATTTGTTCAGGGAAAAGTCCGGCGCTTTATCGCCCTTTTTGAGCTCAGGACCAACGAGCGTGATCGGATTTCCTTTGAAAGCCGCTTGACGTTCTTGTGCCATGGGGAATTCCTCCTTCAACAATGCTTGGGATAGGAAATGCTAGACCATTATAATCGTTCGCTAACCGTGTTGTCCAATCGGCTAAGGAGGAGACGCCTTAATGATATTCCTGCGCTACGAAAGCTTCCGGGGCTACTTGAAGGCCTATCCGGTCACATCGGTGCTGATCGCGCTCAATATCCTCATGTACATCGCCCAGATGGCAAGCGGAGGGTTAAACACCGGAACGCTGACCAGCCGTTTTTTATTTTTTCAAAGCCCGCTGGACCCTTACGGTCTTGAAGAGCCGTGGCGCTATGTGACGTCGATGTTCGTCCACGGGGGACTGCAGCATCTGCTGTTCAACATGTTCGCCCTGCTCGTGTTCGCCCCTCCGCTGGAGAGGCTGCTCGGTTCCGTCAGGTACCTGATCCTGTACCTGCTCAGCGGCGTTGCAGGCAACCTGATCGGCGCGGTCATCGTAACGGGCACCCAGCTGTCGCTGGGCGCTTCCGGGGCTATCTACGGCGTGTACGGGGCCTACCTGTTCATCGCGCTGCTGCGCAAGGGAATGATGGACAAAAGCTCCGAGCAGACGGTGTACATCATTCTGCTGTTCGGGGTCGTCTATTCCGTCATCAATGTCGGCGTCGATCTGTGGGCGCATGTAGGCGGGGCAATCGGCGGCTTCCTCCTGTACGGACTGATGGACAAGAGGGAAAGATACCGCAAGGACCGCTATCGGCGGTAGCAGGGGAGCATGGCATGCGGAAGCTCCCTGATGGGCATGAGCAGACACAAAAGGCGTCCCAGAATATCTGGGACGCCTTTTCGCATGCCGATGAAGGCTACTCGCGGTTCGAGGAGGTGAAGATCATGATGTACTTCACAAGCTCCAGCAAGGAAATCAGCGCTGCAGCCACATACGTGAGCGCGGCTGCGTTGAGGACCTTGGCGACGCCGCGCTCTTCTTCGTTGCTGATGAATCCTTCGGATACCATCAGCTCGCGCGCGCGGCTGCTGGCATTGAACTCGACGGGCAGCGTAATCAGCTGGAATGCGACCGCTACCGAGAAGAATACGATGCCGGCGCCGATAAGGCCCGTGGCGGAGAACAGGAAGCCTGCGATCAACAGAAACGGCGCGATGCCGGAAGCGAAGTTCACGACCGGGAAGATCCGGTGGCGCAGAACCAGCATCGGGTAGCTCTGCTTGTGCTGAATGGCATGGCCGACTTCGTGGCAGGCGACGGAGATGGCCGATATGGAGCTTTCGTAGTACACCGGCTCCGACAGCCTGACGACGCGATGAATCGGGTCGTAGTGGTCGCTGAGGCGTCCTGGGACCGGTTCGATCGGCACATCGTGGAGGCCGTTGGCATCCAGCATGCGCCTGGCGGCCTCGTAGCCTGTCATGCCGCTCATGGCAGGAACTTCAGCCCAGCGGTTGAATGTGCCCTTGACCCGGAACTGAGCCCAGATCGAGAGGCCGAAGGCGATCAGAATCAAGAAGTCCATCGGATGAAAAAACATAGTATCCCTCCATGCTGCATGGTTTGCGTTGGCCTACATGAAATTGCCTTTGTTCAGAATCAGCATCAGCGCCTCGATGCAGGCGGCCGTCTGCGGAATCAGCCGGTTGAAAGCCTGGTTGGCCTGCTTGGGCTTGAGATTCTGGATAACGGGCTCAAGCTCTTTCACTTCACGCTCGAGCTGGCTGAGATGAAGCTGCAGATCACTCAGCTTCTGCGTGACTTGGGACACGGACGAGACTTTGTTCCAGCTGTCCAGCGCCTGCTTGATTTCATCCAACGTATATTTGTCTTTCTTCATTTGTTCTATACGCTTCAGCCGTTCCAAGGTTTCAATGCTGTAGAGCCGATAATTCCCCTCGGAACGCGTCTCGGGGCTGATCAGGCCCAGCTTCGTATAATAATCGATTGTCCGCGCGCTGACGCTGGCCTGGCGGGACAATTCTCCGATTTTCAGCAGGTTCTCGTTCATTCTCCTCCACCATCCTTATAAACCCTAACGCTCTCTATTAAAAACTATGATAATCGCTAACGAACGATGCCGTCAAACAAACGGACTCCAAACGGTCCATATTTTAATGGAAGCGATTGCAGGTAACCTGACATGACCGGCCGACCATCCAATCGCGGTCCATGGAGACGACGCGAAAAGAACCCGACAGGCTTCATGAATTACGAAAGGCCCAAGACGGATGGCTTGGATCGGAGGCCAAACCGGTTAAAAAACTTAACATTCGTTACGATTAGATAAGGGAATGTCGGATATCCTTTGCGTTTTTATTGGATTGTATATTGTCAAAGCAGGTACTTCTGACTATAATGGCATTAAGTCTTTCAAAACGTGTTAGAGAACATTACATTAGGGAGTGGTCGTTGTGGTCAAAAAAAGCTTGATATCTCTCGTTGCCTTGCTGGTCCTGTTCCCGGCAATGGCATTCGCGGAAGATCCTTCCGCCGGAACGCTCAACATGGGACTTAACGCCCTCTGGGTCATGCTGGCCGCCATCCTAGTCTTGCTCATGCAAGGCGGATTCATCCTTCTGGAAACCGGGTCGACCCGCATGAAGAATGCCGGGCATGTCGCCGGCAAGACGATCTTTACCGTAGGCCTTTGTTCCCTGATCTACTGGGCCGTAGGGTACGGCATCGCATTCGGCGGCGAAGGCAACTCGTTCATAGGATGGGGAGACTTCTTCTTGAACCCGGCCAAAGCCTCCGTTGACAACGGCCTTCCAACGACAATCTTCTTCATGTTCCAGCTTGCGTTCGCGGCTGTATCGCTTTCCATCGCATGGGGCGGCTTCGCGGAACGCGCCAAGCTCTCCGTCTACTTGATCTTCACGGTTCTGTTCACAGCCCTCATCTATCCCGTTATCTCCCACTGGATCTGGGGCGGCGGCTTCCTTGCCAAGGACGGCGCGCAGGACTTCGCCGGCTCGACCGTCGTCCACTTGACGGGCGCGTTGGCCGCATTCGCGGGCACCGTGCTGCTGAAGCCTCGCATCGGCAAATTCAACAAAGACGGCTCGGCCAACGAAATTCTCGGCCATAACCAAGTGTTCACGGCTTTGTCCGTCTTAATCCTCTGGGTCGGCTGGTTCGGCTTCAACGCCGGCAGCACGGTTGCTATCGGCGACGGATTCTTCGGTTACGTCGCGTTCAACACCCAGCTCGGAGCGGCTGGCGGCGCTGTCGCAGCCCTGCTCATCTCCTGGGCGGTCATGGGCAAGGCCGACATCGGCACGACGCTGAACGGAGCTCTCGCGGGCCTCGTCGCCATCACCGCTTCCTGTGCCTTTGTCGATCCTTGGGCCGCTGTCGTGATCGGCCTCGTCGCCGGCGTCCTCGTCTTCTTCAGCGCCCGTTTCTTCGAGAAGATCAAAGTCGACGATCCGATCTTCGCGATGTCCGTTCACGGCGCCGCCGGCATCTGGGGCACGCTCGCCAACGGCATTTTCGCCACGCAGGAGCTGGCAGACAAAGTCGCGGTAGGCCGCGGAGGCCTCATCGACACCGGTTCTTGGCATCAGCTGTGGGTTCAGCTTGAATCGGTCGTCATCTGCGGCGCTTACGTTCTCGTCGTCAGCTTCGTGCTCCTCGGCATCATGAAGTTCGTCATGGGACTTCGGGTTACGGAAGAGCAGGAGATCGCCGGCCTTGATCTCAGCGAGCACGGCAACTACGGCTATCCGGAGCAGCTGAAGAAAGCAAGCCAGAATATCCAAGCTTGATCCCCGGCTTCATGGTATGCTGATAGCAAGAGGGGAGAGAGCCGAATGACGGATTTGGGATGGCAGCAGCTGCTGCAAAGCATAAGCAATGCGGACAATGCCGCAGGCTTGCGCCGAATCCGCGAATCTGTCCATGATATCATGATCAGCCGGCTGCCTCAGCAACAAACGGAACCATTCTACGGCGAGCTCAACGATGTGCATGATGCCATGGTCAGGCGCTGCATCTGGCTCGCGCAAAAGGAACTGGCACGGCTCGGGAAAGGCAATCCCCCCGTGCCTTTTGCGTATCTTTTGTTCGGCAGCGGGGGCAGGATGGAGCAGACCCTGCTCAGCGATCAGGATAGCGGGATGATCTACGCGGATCCGCAAAACGAGGCGGATGCCGTTCATTGCAGGGACTATTTCGAGCTATTGGGAAAAGAGACGGTCCAGTTGCTGTTGATGGCGGGATACCCTCTGTGCGAGGGCAATGTGCTGAGCAGCAATCCGGACTGGTGCAGCTCCGCCTCGGTATGGAAGGCTCGGCTGGGGGAATGGTTCAGGGAGCCCGCATGGGAAGCGGTCAGGTACCTGCTGATCGTCGCGGACAGTCGCTGCGTGTACGGCAGCGCCGAGCTCCATGCCGACATGATGAGCCATTTCTACGGAGATATCCTCAGTTCACCGCTGATCGTGAGAAGGATGCTGGACAATACGATGAAGCACAAGGTGCTGCTCAACGTGTTCGGCCAGCTGCTCAAGGAGCAGTACGGAGCGGATGCGGGCAGTCTGGATATCAAGTACGGGGCTTATATTCCGATGGTTAACGCCGTAAGGATGCTCGCCATTGAAGCCAATCTTCGCGAGACTTCCACCCTCGGACGGATCCGGCTTCTGGAGCAGGCGGGCGTCGTCACCGCCGAAGACGCCAGGGAGTGGATGCAGACGTTCCGCTTGTTCATGAGGCTTCGCATGATGACGACGGAAAAGCTCGAGGGAGGACAGTTCTCCACGAACGGGAAGCTGTCTGCCCGGAAGCTGAGCAAAGAAATGGCTGAAGAACTGAAAAGCGGCCTCAAGCTCGGGAAAAAGCTGCAGCGGCGTGTGTACAGGCACACGATGGGCAGGCTTTGACAAGAGCGGAGGGAGGTTGGAATGAAGGAAACCAAAGGCGTGAACCGGATGTGGCAGCTGTACAAGATGGGCGGCGTTACGCCGGCCATCGCCTCCATGCTCGGCGCGCAGAATGCGCAGCAGATGGCTTTCATGCGTTCGATGAACAAGGATCTGCGCAAGCAGGCTATGCTCGATACTCCTTTCGAGGAGATGGAGACGATCGTTTTCGATCTGGAGACGACGGGCTTCTACCCTTATAACGGAGACGAAATCATCAGCTTCGGGGCTTTGCTGCTCAAGGGCGGGGCTGTGCAGGAGGATAAGTTCTTCTACAGCCTGGTCAATCCGAAACGAAAGGTTCCTCTCCACATTACCGAGCTGACCGGCATCACGAGCGGAATGGTCGAAGAGGCTCCGGATCTCCTCGATGTCCTGCACAGCTTCATGGAATTTTGCGGCAGAAGGCTGCTCATCGCGCATGGAAGCGGCCATGACAAGCAGTTCCTCAATGCCGCTCTCTGGCGGACCTCGAAGGTGAACCTGTCGCATCGGGTGCTGGATACGATGATGGTCGCCAAGTGGCTGAACCCCGGCAGGGAAGCCTACGGGCTCGACGAGCTGCTGGAAGAGGAAGGCATTCCGGTCACCCAGCGGCATCACGCGCTCGAGGACTGCAGGATGCAGGCCCAGCTATGGCTCAAATACCTGGACAGAATCCGCTCCCGGAACATCAAGACGCTCGGCGATCTATACGCGTACCTCAGCCAGCACTAGCTTGCGGAGTCCAGCTCGGGACGGCCTGAACGCCGCGATCTCCGGCCGGTCTCTATCCATCAGCGAAACGATCCACATGACGAGCCCTCCGGCGATGCCGGAGGGCTCGTCCGCGTCGGAACGAGTCCACATGGGATGGGACCTGTCCAGGTCGGACGGGAATGCGGGAGTGCGCGGATGGGAATGATAGATGCCGGCAGCATCCAATCCTTCCCGGCGCAGGCGATAGAAGAGCGCAACCCATTGCTCCGGTCCGAAGGCGTAGCGGGTCCCGGAGTCGGCATGGCCGTTCGGTACGGGCAGGACGGCCGTTACGATCCGCAGAGGATCGTCCAGCCGGCACGCGGCGATGCCGCAGCATTCTTCAAGTGGAGAAGCCAGGCAGCTCCGAAGCATGGCTTCAAGGGCATCCGGCGTAATCCGCGCGATGGAGGACATGATGATCACCTCTCGGTTCGTGTGTCGCTGGCTCATGCGCCAAGTTGAGCGCCAAGTCCATTCATGATAACATGACGGTACTAATGTCTAACAGAGAATGAAGGTAGGTCGCGCTATGAAACGGACAGGCATCATCATCGTATTGGCTTGCGCCGCGGCTTTGCTCGGAGGCTGGATGTGGAAGAGCGGTTCACTCGCCTCTCTGACGACCTCGGGCGAACCGGCTTCCAAGCCGAAGGCCGGTTATGAGGCTCCCGCATTCACGCTGCCGGGTTTGGACGAGCGTCCTTATTCCGTCGGCGGACCGCGGGACAAGCCGGTTTTGATTAATTTCTGGGCTTCCTGGTGCGGTCCTTGCGACATGGAAGCGCCGGATCTTCAAGCCTTGTATGAAAAATACGGCGACAGAATCGATTTCTACGGCATCAATGCGACCAGCTACGACCGTGAACGCGACGCGCGCAAGTTCGTCGACGAGAAGAAGCTGACCTTCCCGATTCCGATGGACCGCGATGGAGAGGTCGCCAAGCTGTACAAAGTAAACAATTTTCCGACTTCGCTGCTGATCGGTCCGGACGGCAAAGTGCTGGAGCGGATACCGGGCGTCATCCCCCGCGAGGAATGGGAGAAGAAGCTGTCCGGCCTGGTTGCAGGCGGAGGAGCCTCCTGACGTTCTAAAGGCTGTTCTCATGAACGCGCCGGTCAGCGGGCAGGAAGGCGTTTGGCGGCAAGAAAGGATTGGAGGGATTGCACAGCAAAAGCCCGGCCAGATGGCCGGGCTTTTGCTGTCTGCTGCAAGAGGTGGAAAGAGCGGCCGGTATTCAGGCCAAACTCAGTGGTTGATGACGCCTTGGCGGGGCGAATTGTCTTCGCCGACGGCCGGCTCGACCTTGGTCATGCCGAGAAGAGCGTAGCGCAGGCTGTCCAGCAGGGCTTCCCAGCTTGCTTCAATGACGTTGCCGGATACGCCGACCGTATTCCAGCTGCTCGTGAAGTCGCTGGATTCGATCAGGACGCGGACCTTGGCTGCGGTCGTGTCCTTCTCGTCGAGCACGCGGACCTTGTAGTCGGCGAGATGAATGTCGTTGATGCGCGGGAAGAACGGCAGCAGAGCCTTGCGGAGCGCATTGTCGAGCGCGTTGACTGGACCGTTGCCCTCGGCGGCGGTGTAGACGGACTCGCTGCCGACCCGCAGCTTCACGATGGCTTCGGTGACCATCCCGTGGGCTGTTTTTTCCAGCAGAATCTTGAAGGAATCGACCGTGAAAATTTCGTCCAGGCCGCCGAAAGCATCGCGAAGCAGCAGCTCCATGCTCGCCTCCGCGCCTTCGAACTGATAGCCCTGATGCTCCAGATCCTTGATCCGGTCGATGATGGATTTCGTTTTCTCGTTGTTCGCGCTGACATCCAATCCCATCTCCTGGGCTTTGGAGATGACGTTGCTTTGGCCGGCGAGCTCCGAGACGAGAATGCGCTGCTTGTTGCCGACGAGCTCGGGAGAGATATGCTCGTACGTCTTGGAGTCCTTCAGAATCGCAGAGACGTGGATGCCTCCCTTATGGGCAAAGGCGGCATTGCCGACATAAGGCTGCCCTACAGGCATGCTGACGTTGGCGATCTCGCTGATATAACGCGCCGTAGGAGTCAGCAGCTTCAGATTCGCTTCTTCGATGCAGGCGTAGCCGAGCTTGAGCTGCAGATTCGGGATGATGCTGCAAAGATTGGCGTTGCCGCAGCGCTCGCCGTAACCATTGATCGTGCCCTGAACCTGGAGCGCCCCTGCCTGTACGGCGGCCAGCGTATTGGCCACGGCCAGCTCGCAGTCGTTATGGGTGTGGATGCCGAGCGGGGCTCTCAGCTCCGAGGCGATGCGGGAGACGATGCCGCCGACTTCTCCTGGAAGCGTGCCGCCGTTGGTGTCGCACATGACGAGCCAGTCTGCTCCGGCTTCCTGGGCCGTCCTCAGGACGGCAAGGGCGTACTCCGGGTTGTTCTTGTAGCCGTCGAAGAAATGCTCCGCGTCGAAGATGGCTTCAAGACCTCTCTGCTTCAGGAAGGCGATGGAATCATGGATCATGGAGAGATTCTCCTCCAGCGTCGTGCCAAGCGCGGTGTGGACGTGGAAATCCCAGGATTTCCCGACGAGAGTCGCGGCCTGAACGCCTGATTCAGCGATCCGAAGCAAGCCGGCATCCTGAGCGGCGACGGCATTTTTGCGGCGCGTGCTTCCGAACGCCGTGATTTTCGCGAGAAGTCCGAGTTTTTGCACCCGCTGGAAAAACTCGATGTCCTTGCTGTTGCTTCCAGGATTGCCGCCTTCGATATAATGAACCCCCAGCTCGTCCAGCTTGCGGGCGATTTTGAGCTTGTCGTCGGCGGACAGGCTGATGCCTTCCCCCTGGGTCCCGTCGCGCAGGGTGGTGTCAAAGATGGAGATGGCTTGGTTCATACCGGAAGTGCCCCCTTTAATGTCTTAACCCAGCAATGTGTGAAAGCATTCGACTCTATAATGCTCTATTATATCACCTTGCCATGTCAGGATAGAAGTGAAGATGCATAATTTTCGCTCTTTTGGCTGGCGTCAGGATGAAAAGAACCGAATTTGGCGGCGAGAAGAGGCTTTTCGGCCTCCGATAGGTTCATATGGGCATAAAGCAGATTCCAGGCGGATGAAGGGCAGAAGCTTGCAATGCCCCCCGTTTGTTGACCATGACGGCAGGCAGGGGTATGCTGGATGAACAATGGGGAGGAGGAGGAAGGATGGGCAAGAAAGAGACCGGCGGCGCGAGAAAAGGCCGGATCATTTTGCATTTGGACATGAACGCTTTTTACTGCTCGGTCCATGAAGCCGAAGAGCCCGAGCGGTACGCGGGCAAGCCTACGGCCGTAGCCGGCAGCGTCGAGCTTCGCAAGGGAGTCATCGTCACCTGCTCCTACCCCGCGCGCGCGAAAGGCGTTCGCACCGGGATGACGGTCCGGGAAGGCCTGAAGCGATGTCCGGAGCTTGTGCTCATCCAGCCTGATTTCAACCTCTACAGACGCTACTCCCGAGGGTTTATGGAGATCGCGTCCGCTTACACCCCTCTGATGGAGACCGTATCCATCGATGAATGTTATCTGGATATTACTGGCTCAGGCATGTTCGGCAGTCCCGTCGAAATCGCCCAATCCATCCAGGAAAGAATTCGGATGGAATGGTCGATTCCCTGCTCGGTCGGCATCGGGCCGAACAAGCTTCTCGCTAAAATGGCATCCGATATGAAGAAGCCGTCCGGATTGACGATTTTGCGCATACGCGATGTTCCGAGACTTCTTTGGCACAAACCCTGCGACGCGTTGTTCGGCGTCGGCCGCAAAACCGCCGACAAGCTGCGGAAGCTGAACATCGCGACGATCGGCGACCTTGCGGCAGCCGACGAATCGCTGCTGACTTCCCAGTTCGGCGTATACGGCGCCCATATGAAGGAAGCGGCCAACGGAATCGACCGCTCGCCGGTGCGGGAGACGAGGGAAGCGAGCAAGTCTGTCGGCCATACGACGACGCTTCCGGAGAATGTGACGCGGCGGGAAGACGTGCACCGGGTGCTGCTCAACCTGGCCGATCAGACCGCCCGCAGGATGAGACGGAAGGGATTCCTCGCGGGAGGCGTGCAGATCACCGTCCGCTTCCCGGATATGACGACGCTCACACGCTCCCGCGCGCTCGATAAGCCGATCGAGGATGCGGGCGTCATCCACCGCGAAGCCTGCAAGCTGTTCGATGAGCATTGGAAGGAAGTCGTGCCGATCCGCCTGCTCGGCATCACCCTTCACAGCCTGCATCCCAAGGAAACGGCCGCGGTGCAGCTCGATCTGTTCGATTACGAAAGCGAGCCGCGCCGGGAGGCATTGACCAAGGCGATGGACGCCATGCGGGATAAATATGGAGAGGGTGCCGTGCTGACAGCCGGCATGCTCGGCGACGACCCTTCGACGCTCATCCGCAACCGTCGGATTAGGGGTACATCCTTGCAAATTGATGATGATTTTGTTATAAATTGATGTGTAAAGTCAGACTTACGACAGGGAATCATACACTTGCCTGGTCAAGGGAATGCTGATGATGCATGACACATAGAGGAGGGAATACCATGTCTAAATATACTTGGGTTGACAAAGACACCTGCATCGCATGCGGAGCTTGCGGCGCAACGGCCCCGGATATCTACGATTATGATGATGAGGGACTGGCCGAGACGATCTACGACAAGGACGGCAACACCGGCACGAAGGCGATTCCTGAGAATCTGTACGAAGATCTGCAGGACGCTGCGGACGGCTGCCCGACGGATTCCATTCAAATCGCGGACGAACCGTTCAATATGTAAATTTTTCATGAACTTATCATGCCTGCTCCCGGCTGCCGGGAGCAGGTTTTTTTGTTTCGGACGCCGAACAATATGGTCTTCGGCAGCCGATATAGGTTGAATAGGAACGGGAAGGGGGCGGCGGGATGGACAGCGGTGGAAGCGCAGAGCCTAATGAGGGCGGCGGTACCGGAATCGAGGAGCTGAAGGCATACGTCAAGTCGCATCCAGGCAACAGGCTTGCATGGTTCTTTCTCGGCAAAGCCTACGGAAGGCAAGGAATGGATGCCAAAGCCAATTATTGCTACCTCAAGTCCGGCAGCGTGTACGAAGCGTTCGAAAACGAAGCCCATCCGCTGACGCTCGGCTCGGGACCGCTGCATGCCATGCTCGAAACCTGGGATCGGGACAGGAGGCGCAAAAAGGGAGCGGCAAGGATTGCGCTCGCAATCCTCGCCGCGTTCATGCTGGCATCCGCAGCGGCCGCCCCGGGCGTGCCGACGCAGCTGTCCCAGACCGTCAGCCTGCCTGAAGGAAGCAAGGCTGGAGAAGCGCTGCCTGCGGCATCAGCGGCATCCAAGGACGGCATGAGGCGAACCGTTGTCTGGGTGGACAGCGATCAGACGGGAACTGCCGCTGCGGCAGCGATCGGGGCTCTGGAAAGCGATGACGCCCTTCCATCCTCAGCGGCGTTCACGCTGTCACGATCCGGAGGCTACTACCGGTGGCAGGCGGGGGCCAAGGGAGTGCTGGAAGCTTCGCGCTCCGACGGCAAGGGATCTTACGCCGTGCAAACGGCCGGCATTGAGGACTGCGCATGCGAAAGCGGCTTGTCGGAGGCGGCGGACCGCCGGATCCGGGAGGAGACTCTTTTTCAGGAGCAGGCCTGGTCGACGATCAGCGGCATCAGGCAATTCAAGCGGCTCAACGGGAAATGGCCGGTCTCAGCCGAACAGCTTGCAGGGGATTATCCGCACAACATCCTCCCCGGACTCCCTGACGAGGCGGAGGAGCATTTTCCCGAGTGGCTGCGGCAGGCTCGCCAAGTCGGGGCGGGCGCTCCGGCGAGCGGAGGCGCTGGCGGAGCGGCGCAGCCGGCGGCCGGAAAGGCTTCCGGCAAGGAAGGCGTCCTGCAGGAGGCGATGACGGCGACGCTGAAGATCGTCGTCGACCCCCATTCGAGACAGCTTGCGCTCATGAGCGGCGCCGTCGTTGTCCGCGCCTATCCGGTAGGCGTCGGCGGCGGCAAGACTCCGCGCGGCAGCTTCGCCATATCGGAGAAGGTGCGCAACCCGAACGGAAGCTCCAAAGGTCCGTTCGGAAGCAGGGGCATGACGCTCTCGGACACTCGGTATGCCATTCATGGCACGGACGAGCCGGACTCGATCGGAACCGATCGATCGCTCGGCTGCATCCGCATGGCGAAGGCTGATCTGGAGGAGCTGTACGATCTTGTGCCGCTCGGAACGGAAGTGGCGATCGGCGACGGCAAGCTGGCTTTCCTCCAGCAGCAAGGGGAAGCTGAACGCGAAAAAGGCCGCTACAAGGTGCGGCCGAGTTCCCGGGAAGAAAATCCGGACAAGGTATACGACTGGCTGTAGGGCTTGGGCTGATCGGCTGAAAATCAAAGGCTGATCGGCTGACGATCAGCGCCGATCAGCTGAAGATCAGAAGCAGGATCATGACGATGGCGAAAACGGCGAAGATGGAGGCGGCGACAATGATGGCCTTGCGGTTCGGCTGCTCGCTCGCCGGAGCCTTTCTAGTCGGAGGCTTGCGTTTGGCTGTGCTCATGCTTATCGACCTCTCCTGAAGGATGATGGCAGTGCTTGTACGGTTATTGTAATCGCTTGCCGGAGAAATGGGCAAGCCCTTCATCCATTCGGCAAGGCCGATTCAGCGTATGTCTCCATACGGGAGGATTTTTCTGGTGGAGAAAAAAAGAAAAAGAACCCGCAGAATTAATGCAAGCGCTCCCCGAACGACCGGCGCCCTTTTCTTTTGCTGCTGAACAAGATAAACTGAAAGGCAGAGCCTTTTTTGCCGTGCAGGACTGAATCCGTACGGCCGACATCTCTACATACCTACGCAAACGTCCGCCGCCACACAGGACGGCGAAGCCGTTTTGCTTGAACGGAAACGGAGTGGACTTCTTGCTGTACCAATACTTTGCCAAGCCGTTTTTTTTCCGGCTTGATCCGGAAAAAGCGCATCATTTGGTCATTGACGGCCTTCATCAAGCTTCCCGTGTGCCGGGCATGACCGCCTTATTGCGCGGCATGTACGGCGTGCCGGGATATCCCGAGCTCAGCATGGATCTTCTGGGGCTCTCCTTCGCGCATCCTGTAGGCCTGGCCGCGGGACTGGACAAAAACGCAAAGTCCGTGGAAGGCTTCTCCAGCGTCGGCTTCGGGTTCATGGAAGTCGGCACCGTGACGCCGCTCCCCCAGCCTGGCAACGAGCTGCCGAGGCTGTTCCGGCTTCCGGCCGACGAAGCGCTGATCAACCGGATGGGCTTCAACAACGACGGTGCCGCCGCCATGGCCGGGAGGCTCGGCAGCCTCAACGCCAGGCCGATTCCCGTATTCGTGAACATCGGCAAAAACAAGGCGACTCCGAACGAGCTCGCCCATGAGGATTACCGGCGCTGCGTCAAGGAGCTGTTCGCATACGGCGATCTATTCGTCGTCAATATCAGTTCTCCCAATACGCCGGACCTCAGGGCGCTTCAGCTTGGAGACGAGCTGAAGACGCTTCTCCAGGCCGTGAAGGAAGAGATGGCCATGCAGGCGGCCAAGCATGGATCGGCGCCGAAGCCGGTGCTGGTCAAGCTGGCGCCGGACATGACGCCGGAGCAGCTTGCGTTCTCGGTCGATACGATCGCTGCGAGCGGAGTGGAGGGCATCATCGCCACGAATACGACGCTGTCCCGCGACGGACTCACCCATGCCAACGCCTCGCAGGCCGGAGGCATGAGCGGCCGTCCGCTGCGCGAGAGATCGACGGAAGTTGTGGCCGCCATCTACAAGCAGACCGGCGGGAAGCTGCCGATCATCGGATCCGGCGGCATCTTCACGGCGGAGGATGCGTATGCCAAAATCAGAGCGGGCGCATCGCTCGTGGAGATTTACACCTCGATGATCTACAAGGGTCCGGGGATCGTGAAAGAAATCGCGTCAGGTCTCAGGGAGCTGCTGCTCCGCGATGGGCACTCCCATCTGCGCGAGGCTATCGGCGCCGATCATCACTGACAAGACAGGAGGCGGACGGATGGACGGCCGGGATTGGAACCAATTTCTGCAGCCTTATGAACAAGCGGTAGAGGAAATGAAAGTGAAATTCAAAACGCTGCGGACCGAGCTCAAAGCCCGGGAATCCTATGCGCCCATCGAATTCGTGACCGGCAGGGTGAAGAAAATATCCAGCATCCTGGATAAAGCCCGCCGCTTGAACGTGCCGATGGACCAGCTGGAGACGGGCATCGAGGACATCGCAGGCATCCGCATCATGTGCCAGTTCGTCGACGACATCCTGCGGGTCGCTGCAATCATCCGCTCCAGGCAGGACCTGAAGCTGGTCTACGAGAAGGATTACGTCACCAACTTCAAGGACAGCGGCTACCGCAGCTATCACATGATCGTCGAGTATCCGGTGCAGACGGCGATCGGCTTCAAGAAAGTGCTTGCCGAGATTCAGATTCGAACGCTGGCGATGAATTTCTGGGCGACGATCGAGCATTCGCTCAACTACAAGTACAAGCAAAGCCTGCCGGAGGAAGTGAAGCTGAGGCTGCGCAAGGCATCTGAAGCGGCATTCAACCTCGACACGGAGATGTCGAGCATCCGGCATGAAATTCTGGAAGCGCAGATCGGCTTCGAGGAAGGCTCCAACATCGTCAACAAAGTGCTCAGCGATATCCAGGACCTGTATTTCTACAGGCGGGTGCGCGAGGCGGTGCAATTCCAGCTCAAGTTCAACGAGCTGTGGGAGCAGGGAGACACGTTCGAGCTCAAGCAGCTCGCGCAGGAGATCCAGTACTCTCTCCACAAGGCGAGAAAGGGCGGAAGCCCAACCGATTAAAAACGGTCCCGGCTTCTTGCCGATGGATAGTTCATCTGCGCTTGCCCGATACGGGCAAGCCTCGACGCACGGCAAAGCGGGACGATGTTGTCCCGCTTTTGGCATTTTCAACTGAATTCAGAGAAACCCTCGAGGAATAGATGGAATCGAAAGGAATGATGGCTGATGGTCAAAAGAATTCGACTCGACAAGCTGCTCTCATCGATGGGATACGGCTCCAGAGCCGAAATCCGAAGAATCGTCAGGACAGGGATCGTGACCGTGGACGGCTCGGTCGAGAAGGACAGCGGCCGCATCGTGGATCCCGGCGCCGAGCAGGTCCGGTACGATGGAGAGCTTGTGGAGTACCGGGACAAGATCTATCTCGTGATGAACAAGCCGCCTGGAGTCATATCGGCGACAGAGGATTCCCGGGACCGGACGGTGATCGATCTGCTGGATCCCCGGGACCGTGTGCTGGAGCCGTTTCCGGTCGGAAGGCTGGACAAGGATACCGAAGGGCTGCTGCTGCTGACGAACGACGGACAGCTTGCGCATGACCTGCTGTCCCCGCGCAAGCATGTGCCGAAAACGTACTATGCGCTTGTGGAAGGCGACACGCCCGTAGGCGAGAACGACCGGGAGCAGTTCGCCAAGGGAGTTACGCTTGAAGACGGGTATACGACCCTGCCGGCAGAGCTGGCCATCGAAGGCATAGCCGAGCCGGAGGCGGGCGGGAGCACCGGCGTGACGACCCGGGTCCGGCTGACGATCCACGAGGGCAAGTTTCATCAGGTGAAGCGTATGTTTTTATCCACAGGGCGGAAGGTCACCTATTTGCAGCGCGTATCCATGGGCTCCCTCGTGCTTGACGGCACTCTTGGCCCGGGAGAATATCGCGAGCTTACCGCGGCCGAGCTTGAAGGGCTGAGAAACGCTTCATCCAATGAGGACGGTAAAGATTGATTATAGCTGTGTTGAAACTTGTATGCGGCTTCAGGATATGAGTAAATGAGGTTGTCGGACCGACACATCCTCTACTGGAAGGAGGCTGATACAAATGGATCAGGCATACGAGGTGGTCTCCGCCTAAGGCGGAGATGATGCCAAAAAGGGAGGCCCTAACCAGGCCTCCCTCGTTATTTTTTCGGCAAGGAAGGATTACGCAAGCAGACAGCGAATACGATTAAACAGAACTGTTGCGACAGCAACAGTCAACATTTTGAAAGGAGGCGCAGCAAATATGAAAATCATGAACATGATTTCCGTTGCTGTAAGGCAAAAAGGCATTCTTGCCGCTAGTCGTCGTTTGGTCGTCAAGGGTTACGCAATTGAGGAGGTAGGGAACCTTGAATTACAAAAATGGAAAAGACGTGCTTCCCCCTAGTTTGCTGCAGGAGCTGCAGAAATACATCAACGGGGAATTGATTTACATTCCGAAGCAGCAGGAAAGGCGCGCTGCATGGGGAGAGCTCAGCGGCTCCCGCAAGATGATTCAGCGCCGCAACGAAGACATTTACCGGCATTACCTGCGTGGCCTGACCTTGGCGGACCTGGAGAAGAAATTCCATCTATCCGTCGAGAGCCTGCGAAAGATCGTGGTCAAGATGAGAGCAGCCGGCGTCCGCCTGGAGACAGCGGCAGGTTCCTCGGCCTTGAGGCCGGAAGGAACCGGCGTCCATTCCTGATCATGGCAGCCGTGAAGCCGCTTGTCCTGGCATCCAATCAAAAAGAACCGCCACTCCAAAATAGGAGGGCGGTTCTTTTTGATTGGATGGGGCGACTGCGCAGCAGCTTGATCTATACCAAGAAAACTTGGGATACGATGACGAGCAGGATGAACAAAACCAGAATGATAGCCGTGCTTGTGTAACCTGCGCCAACGCCCGGGCCATAACCTGCACCTGACATGTGGTTCCCTCCTCTGCGGTTCCGGCAGCGATGCTGCTCTGTACGATAACCTATGCCCGCCGGGCGGATGTGACTAGACATTCGCCCGGATGAGGGAATAAATGGGCAGGAGCCCGCTTGGAGAAGGGGAATCAGCGTCCGCCGCGCCGGCCTGGGCCGGAACTGCCCGGCTTGCCGCCGCGGCGTGCGGAGCCCGAGCTGCCGGAGGAGCCGCGGGTACCGCTGGAGGAGCCGCGCCCTGCGCCGGAAGCTCCGCGGCTGCCTTGGCTGCCGCCCGAAGCTCCGCGTCCTGCGCCGGCAGCACCGCGGCGATTGCCGCGGCCGGTGCCGGAATCGCCGCTGCCCTCCGGATTGAAGCCATGGCCAGGGAATGCCGGCCGTCCGGATGCTCCGGCAGACCTACCTTGAGCCGGACCGCGTCCGCGGGCCGATGGGCGGGCGGATGAAGCGGACTCGTCGGTCCAGCTGCGAGCCGGCTTGGCTCCTGACG
>NZ_JZEJ01000001.1:190621-379713 GCF_001188365.1 Paenibacillus sp. D9
ACGGCCCGGCGGGGCCCCCCCCGCCGCTATCGCGGGAGCCTGGGCGGCTGGAGCCGCGTCCGCCTGCTGGAGCCTTGCGTCCGCCGGAGCTGCGTCCGCCCGTGCGAGGGGAGCGCGGCTCGGCATCAAAGCGCTCGGTGCCGGCTTCGAGCCCGATGCCGTACTCCGAACCTTGGATGCGCTTGATGGAAGCGCGGATTTTTTGCTCCACCGCCTCCAGGCTCGCACGGTCGCGGGCAGTCGCGAGCGTGATCGCTTTGCCGGATTCTCCGGCACGGCCTGTCCGACCGATCCGATGGATATAGGTGTCGCCGTCGGCAGGGGCGTCATAGTTAAACACGTGGGTGACGCCTTCGACGTCGAGACCGCGCGCCGCTACGTCCGTCGCGACGAGCACCTGCAGCCTTGCGGAGCGGAACCGCTTCATGACGGCTTCGCGCTTGGCCTGCGTCAGATCGCCGTGCAGCTCGTCGGCGGGAACGCCGGCTTCCTGCAGCGCTTCGGTAAGCTTCTTGGCGCGCAGCTTCGTGCGGCAGAAGACGACCGCAAGATAAGGATTCTCCGTCTCGAGCAAGCGGAGCAGGAGCGGCTGCTTGTTGCGGTCCGTCGTGATGACGACACGCTGCTCGATGGCGTCGAGCGTCACGGCCGCGCTCTTGATGCGGATATCCTGGGGCACGTCCATGTAGCGGGCAGCCAGCTGCTTGACGGCATCCGGCATGGTGGCCGAGAACAGCATCGTCTGGCGCTTGATGGAGCATTGGTCGATAATGGCCTCCACTTCGGACAGGAAGCCCATGTGGAGCATCTGGTCGGCCTCGTCGAGCACGAGCATGCGGATGGAGCTCAGCGTGACCGTCTCCCGGCGCAAATGGTCGAGCAGCCTGCCCGGAGTCGCCACGACGACATGCGGGGCGGCATTCTTGAGCTTCCGAATCTGGGATTCGACGTCTTGCCCGCCGTATGCGGCCAGTACCGTAATGCCGAGCACAGGGGCCAGCTTGGCCAGCTCGCCCGTAATCTGTATGGCAAGCTCTCGCGTCGGCGTGAGAATCAAAGCCTGCGTATATGTTTTGCCCGGATTGATCTGCTGAAGGGCAGGCAGAGCAAATGCAAGCGTTTTGCCTGTGCCGGTCTGAGCTTGTACGATAACGTCCTTTCCTTGGAGAAGGACGGGAATTGCGGTCTCCTGCACCGGAGTCGGCTCCGAGATGCCTTCCTGCGCCAGGCGTCCGGCAAGCTCGGTCCTGATGCCGAGGGCGGTGAATGATGATGACATGAATGGGGTTCCTCATTTCCTGATTGTGCGCCGGCGCCTGCCGGCTTCGCTGTATCCTTACCAGTATACCAGCAAGCGCGTGCGGATGCACACGGCATCGGGTGAATTTCCGGGGCATTCCACGCCGTTTTTTTGCCCGCCGGCTCCGGGTATGATAGTCTGTGACGGACAAAGGCATATTATGAGCCTGCAAAGGAAAGGATGATGGAGGATGAACGGAAGCAACCGTGCGTCTATCCGGCCGGGCATGACCGTAGATATCGTGCTCAAGCAAGACCAGAGAAGCGGCAAGCTGACCCGGGGCATCGTGAAGGATCTGCTGACCAAATCGCCTGCGCATCCGCATGGGATCAAGGTGCGGCTGGCCGACGGCCAAGTCGGACGGGTCAAGTCGATCATTGACGGCCAGCCGGCGGCCGAAGGGAACTGAAGGTGGCCTTCGGGATCCGGAGGGAAGAGCTGCAGAGCTGGAAGGCGGCCGTTGCGCGGGGAGAACTCGCTTTCTTGACCCATTATTGGATCGACGAACGGTTCCCCGGCGTGAAAACCGTGACAAAAGCCGGCTGCAGCGACATCGTCAAGCTGGAGTCATGGTGCCGCAAGCATGGGCTTGACCCTCGGTATATTCACCGCAGGGAGCGCTATCCTCATATGGATTTGTTTGGTCCTGTACAAATCCGGGTATTGCAGGCGGAAGGCTTGCAAAATCATTTGACACGTTTTGGCATCGACTCTTGAAAAAGCCCGATTCATCAGTTACACTAAAAAAGTGCGTTACTTAAGTAACTAAAATAAACCCACTTTATTGGAGGTTAAACCACATGTCTTCCGAACAATTTTTCGCAGCGGTAAAAGGTCGTCGTTCTCTTTATGCCATCAGCAAGGAAAAAGTGGTCTCCGAAGAAAAAGTGCAATCCATTATTGAAGAAGCCGTCAACCATACGCCATCGGCTTTCAATTCCCAAAGCTCCCGCGTACTGGTGCTTTTCAACGAGCAATCCGACAAGCTGTGGGATCTGACGCTGGAGACGCTTCGCGTCGTGACCGGCGGCGGCGAAGGCTTTGATCAGACCGAGCAGCGCATGGCGGGCTTCAAAGCCGGCTACGGCACGGTCTTGTTCTTCGAGGACGAGAATGTCGTGCGGGGCCTTCAAGATCAGTTCCCGACCTACCAGGACAACTTCCCGAAATGGTCCAGCCAATCGTCCGGCATGCTGCAATTCGTCGTATGGACGGCACTCGAGGCGGAAGGTCTCGGCGCTTCTCTGCAGCATTACAATCCGCTCATCGACGAGCAGGTCAAGCAGACTTGGGAGCTGCCCGAGAGCTGGAAGCTGATCGCTCAAATGCCGTTCGGCAAGCCTATGGCTCCTGCCGGGGAAAAACAGTTCGCTCCAATCGAGACTCGCGTCAAAGTCGTCAAATAAACAAAGCTGAGCTAAGGCTGGTCCGGGCTGCCCGGACCAGCCTTTTTTGCTGTCCTGGAGAGGGGCTCGTTCCGGCAACGTCTGCTGCGGAATTCGCCGGCAGGCATGCAGGAATTTCCCGGATAGGATATACTGTATTGCATAGGCGGTCATCGGAACCGCAGGTGCAAGAAAGACAGCAGGATCCTCCAGCGAAAGGAACACGGAAACGCCATGTCGATTTGGCTTTGGACGGCTGCGGCCGCGGCCGCTTTGCTGCTTCTGCTGGCGGCGGCCAGCATGTATTTCTATCGCGTCGCCATCGCGCGCACGCCCAAGACTTATCTGGAAGGCAACCCCGATCTCCCTCCGAAGGAAGCGTCCGTCTCCCAACTGGACCCATCCGAGAGGGAAGAGCAGGTATGGCTCCGAGGCCGGCACCCGGAGCGGGTCCATCTGGTTTCCGACGACGGCCTGGACCTGCAAGCCTATTGGCTTCCGAGCAAGGCTGAAAGCGGCCGTACCGCCATCCTGGCACACGGCTATTCGGGAGAGGCGGCGCAGATGGCTGTGTTTGCCCGTTACTACGCTGAAGTTCTGGGGTGGAACGTGCTCATGCCTGACGCGCGAGGGCACGGCAGGAGCGGAGGCGGCTATATCGGCTTCGGCTGGCATGAACGCAAGGATTATGTCCGCTGGATCGACTGGGCGGCCGGGAGGATCGGCTCCGGCGCGGAAATCGTTCTGCATGGGGTATCGATGGGCGGCGCCACGGTATGCATGACGAGCGGCGAGGAATTGCCTCCCCAGGTGAAGGCGATCGTGGCCGATTGCCCCTACACATCCGCGAAGGACGAGCTCGTCTATCAGCTCAAGCGGATGTACAAGCTGCCGGCGTTTCCGTTTTTGCCCCTGACGAGCCTGGTGACCAAGCTCCGGGCCGGCTATTTCTTCGGCGAGGCTTCCGCTCTTGAACAGGTCAAGAAGGCGAAGGTGCCGATGCTGTTCATCCACGGCGAGGCGGATACGTTCGTGCCGACGTGGATGGGGATGAAGCTGTACGAGGCTTGCCCGCAGCCGAAGCAGCTGCTGCTCGTGCCGGATGCGGAGCATGGGGTTGCCCGCCAAAAATCCCCGGAGCATTACGATGCCGCCGTGACGGCTTTCCTGGATCGGTGGCTGCCCGGAACGGCGGCGGGGGAAAGGCCGGCGGAGGCGCAGGCTGCAACGACATGATCGGCCGCCTGAGGCCGGGTCCAAGGGCCTCGCAGGCATGCCAAGGGGGAGCGGCTTCAGCGGATGGCTGTGCTGTCCGGACCGCAGGCTCGCCAGACAGATGCTGCATACGACAAAGAGTCCTGGGCCAAAAGCTGGCGCCAGGACTCTTTTTATTCCAAAGGCAGACGAGGCGGATTTGTTTGAGGCTGCCCGCTCTACTGGCGATGTTCAACGCATCCTATCCGGCCTCTTTTCGGGCTGCCGTCAGCCATGCGTCAAGAGGGAAAGAACTTGGGCAGGTAGCTGCGGTTCGCTTCCAGCATTTCAGCCAGCAGCTCCTTCGCGACAGCGACGGACGGAACGAGAGGATGATGAGCCATCGCCTGCAGCGCCAGGCTGCGGTCGCCGGTTACGGCTGCTTCGATCGCGAGCGCTTCGTACGTTTTGACGGCATGGATGAGCCCTTTGGCCTGCGCGGGGACGGCCGTCAGCTGGAGCGGAACGGGACCTTGGGAGGTAACGAGGCAGTTGACCTCGATGCAAGCGTCGTCCGGGAGGAAATCCAGGATGCCGTTGTTCGCCACGTTCAGCGTCTGCACGTCGCCGGTGCTGTTGTAGAGCGAGCGCATGAGGTTGACGGCAGCTTCGGAATAATAGGCGCCGCCCCGCTGCTCCAGCTGCTTCGGCTTCTCGCTCAGGTCGGGATCCTTGTACAGGTCGAACAGCTCGGCCTCTACGCGCTTCACTACCTCGGCACGGTTGCCGTTTTTGCGCAGGGATTCCTGCTGCTCGGCAAGCATGGCATCCGTCATGTAGTAGTATTTGAGATAGTAGGAAGGCAGCGAACGAAGTCCTTGGATAAAGGCGGGGTCCCATTCCCCGGCTGCGACGTTGGCGGCGGAGAAGGAATCGTCGCCGCGCAGCAGCTCCGGCAGGCGGTCGACGCCGTCGACCTCGGCGCGGCTGACCCAGTGAAGATGATTGAGGCCGACGAACTCGGCGTAGACCCGGTCCGTCGTCGTGCCGTATTTGCCGGAAAGCCACTTGAGCAGGCCGATCGGAGCGTTGCACAATCCGACGCTGCGGACCGAGGAATGCTTGTGGATGGCCTCGGTCACCATGCCGGCCGGGTTGGTGAAGTTGAGCAGCCACGCCTGCGGCGCCAGCTCTTCGATATCCCGGCAAATATCCAGCAGCACCGGAATCGTGCGCAGCGCCTTCATCATGCCTCCGGGGCCGGTCGTCTCTTGACCGATGACTCCGTATTTGAGCGGAATCGCCTCATCCTGGCCGCGCGCCTCTAGCATGCCTACCCGCATCTGCGTGCTTACGAAGTCGGCACCGGCGATGGCGAGCCGGCGGTCCGTCGTCAGATGGACTTCGATCGGAAGGCCTGACTTCTCCACCATGCGCTTGGCCAGCTCTCCAACGATGTTCAGCTTCCACAAGCCGGCTTCGATATCGACGAGCCACAGTTCTCTTACCGGCAAGGAATCGTAATAACGGATAAATCCTTCGACTAGCTCTGGCGTATAGGAAGAGCCTCCGCCGATAACGGCAACTTTTAATCCTTTGCTCATGCACGATCACTCATTTCCGTTGGATTGGGCGGCTGTCATGCCGCTTGAAGCTGGCAGGGAAGCGCCGGAAATCAGAGCTGCCCGCCTGAAGGCCGGATGTCCTCGAAATTCTGGTACCGGCCCATGGCGGCATACATCTCGCCGGTAATCTCCCGGCCGCAGGCGTCGAGCGCGCTCCATAACGCACCGATGACCGGCTCGATCTCCAGCTTCACGAGCGAAGCCAGAGGAGCGGCATCCTTCAGCATCGCCTGGATAGGGCCGCTGATCCAGCCGGCGTCGCCGCGTGTAAGCAGGCTGCCTGCGAGCACGACGTCGAACGGGATTCCGCCTAGGCCCAGCTTGGAGACGACCGCTTGGACGGACAAGGCCAGCTCCTTGCCCTGTTCGCGCAGGATGCCCAGAGCGACGTCATCCCCGCTCCCGGCGGCCTGGAACAGCAGGCGCACGGCATCCAGCGGCACGCTGCGGTTATGGTCGAGATAATCATGGAACATCTCGTCGACCGTGCCGTAACCGAGCAGTCCGAGCAGCATCGGCGTCAGCTGCGTGGCGGCGCCTCGGCCGTCCCAGGAGCGGACGACCGCACGGAACACTTCGACGCATAAGCCGCCTCCGCCGCCCCAATCCCCGTACATGTAGCTGAAGCCACCGCATTGGTACGTCCGGCCGTCAGGAGCGACGCCAGCGCAGTTCACTCCGGTGCCGCATATGACGGAAACCCCGTAGGGACGGCGGGTGCCTGCGCGCAGGCCGATGATCGTATCGCAGACGATCGTATACCTTTCCGTGAAGCCGAGGCTGTTCACAAGCCGATGCAGAATGCGGAAGTCCGCCTCCCGATCGGCTCCCGCCAGCCCGAAACAGGCATGATCGACGTCTGCGGCTGAAATTCCCGCCTCGTCGAGAGCTTGCTGGAGGGAGATGGAGAGGTTGGAGCGGGCTTCCTCATAGCCGTTCTGATGATTGCCTCCGCCTGCGCTTCCTTTGCCTGCAATCCGGCCTGTATGGTCGCACACAAGCGCATACGTTTTGCTGCCTCCGGCATCGATTCCTACATAATAGCTCATGGAGTGTCTCCTTTTTCCTGATTGTCCACCATAGGGCTTGCGCTTCGTCCGGTCGATTCCCGGATGACAAGCTCCGGTTGGATAACGACGCCTTCCGGCGCTGCGCCATCCTCCATTCGGGCCATAAGGGCGTGCACGGCCGCCTGGGCGATGGGAAGGACCGGCTGCCGGACCGTCGTCAGCAGGGGATGGAGCAGGGAGGCCAGGTTCTGATCGTCGAAGCCGACGACGGAAAGGTCTCGCGGCACCGAAAGCCCCGCTTCCTGCAGGGCGTTGATGATTCCGGCTGCAATGTAATCGTCCCCCGCGAATACAGCCTCCGGAAGCCGGTTCTCTTCGAGCCAGCGTCTTGCGCTGCGGTAGCCGTTCTCGATGGAGTAGTCGCCCGCCTCGATCAGGAACGGCTCCAGTCCGGCCTCCTGAAGAGCTCTCAGAAACCCGCTCTTGCGTTCCCGAGTGCTGTCGTAATGAGCAGGCCCGCTCAGATGAGCGATCTTCCGCAGCCCCAGTTCCGTCAAATGCCTGCAGGCCATATAGCCTCCGGTCTCATGGTCGACCTTGACGGTGGACGGGGCGGACTTGGCGTCCTGACTGTCGATGACGATGTATGGAATGCCGCTCTGCTCCAATTCGCGGACGATTTCGTCTTCGTCGGAAGGCGACAGGACGATGACCCCGTCCACCCGGTTCTCGCGGATGAGATAGCTGCTGCCCGGCTCGCCGGATTCCGGCGCGATCGACAGCGCCAGAAAATAGCCTTGAGCCGACAGCTCGTCATGAACGCTCTTTACGATGGCGTCGAATACGGAATCCTGGAGCGTTGAAAGGGTGAGTCCGATGACGCCCGTGCTTCCGCGCGCCAGCGTCCGGGCTGCGGCGCTTGGACGGTAGTCCAGCTCTTTCATCGCGCTGAGCACTTTCAGCCTGTTGTTCTCGCGGACGTTGCCGCTCCCGTTGAGCACTCGGGATACCGTCACGACCGACAAGCCGGAGCGCTTGGCGACATCGAATATGCTTGGTTTCATGAGCCGTGCCCCCTGAGTAGAAAGTTTCCTTGGTGCGGCAAATTCGAAAGTTATAACGCTTAAACTTTTGACGAAAAAAATTTTGCGGTTTGCAAAGCCGAAACGGGGTTGAACCAAAGTTAAAGCCCTTAAACTTTATTTGTTCCCATTGTATCGGCTATGAGGCTTAATGGCAATCTTTTTGTGGTCATATCGGAACAAAACGCAACAAAAGGAGGATGCGGATGGGTTTATATTTGATGATCGCAGGCATTCTGATCGCCGTATTCGGAAGCGCGTTCAGCTTCAGCATTGCCGGCGACTATATCTATATCAGCTTTTTGGCATGCCTGATAGGGGGATTGCTGCTCACTGGAATCGGAAGGATCATCGATATCATGGAAACCCGCGGCAGGCCTCCCGGTCGAGGGGAAGCCTGAACGGCACTTACGCTGCGAGAGGATCGTTGATGGCGCCGAGGAACAGCCACATCCCCGAGGTCGTGTCTTCGACGGCATAAAAGAACGGGCGGTCTGCTCGGAATGAGAAAGGATCGGAGGGAGCGCTCGAGCCGGCCATTCCGAGCGCAGTAACGGCTGCCGCTTCGGTTCCTTTTTCATTGACCTCGAGGACAGCCTGATGCTGGATGAGATTGATAAAAAGGCCGGAAGAAAGGGCGGAAGGCTCAAACATGCCGGTGAAATCCGATGTTCCGCTCGAGAAGGCGTCCTGCACGCCGAAAGTTTTCATGACCGGAATCAGATCGGCCTTATAAGATGCCTTGAACCTCGGAAGCGCGACGGATCCCGAGGAGAGAGCCAGCTCGTCCTTCCAAACCCCGTACCGCTCCAGATCGGCGACGATATCCGGAACGCCGAGCCCACTCTGCGGCACGACGACGAGCAGGTCGAGCTTGTCCTGAAGATACGGAATCCGGACCGCTTCCAGGCGTTCCGTCTTCACATGCGCATAAGAACCGGATCTCTGCATCATCGGGACCTTTTGAACATTCCCGTCCATCGTGTGGAACGGCTCCGGCTTTGTCCGGACAGGGTCGAATTCATCCTTCCAGGCCCCTTTGAAATAAACGGCGTTCATCATGATGGCGCGATCATCCGGATTCAGCGTTTGGGAGGGATCAAAGACGGATTCGATCATCCCCTCGGTATGCTTGGAGACCCATTCGTTCAAAGCCTTGACCGTTTTGGGCGAAGGCATGTCGACGGCCTGCAGGTCGGCCTCATAGCTGTTCTTGAGCGCGGCTTCATAAGGCTCAAGGAGATGCAGGCCTTTCTGATACCAGAAGGAATTCGACGCCTTAAGCTTGATGCCCTCCGCCGGAAGGCGGAGATAGGAACGAAGCTTTTTTGAGCCGGCCGCGATCTCGTCCGGATGAGAGCCGTTCCAGCCAAGCGCTTTCGCCATTTCCGCCTTGGTCCCGCCGCCGCTTCCGCTCCAAGCCATTCCGAGAGCCTCCGAGACGCTGTATGGAGAGAGGACGATGTTCTTGTCCCTGTCCGTCTTGGCCAGCTCGCGGAACAGCGACAGCCCGAAGGCATCGGCTGCCTGCACATAAGGCTCATTCAGCTTGAGAGCCGCCTCTGACCGCGCCTGCTCCTGATTCTGGATGCGGCTGGACTGCTTGCGGAACTCTTTCTCCGCTTTCGCTTCCTTGTCTTGGGCAGACATTCCGCAGCCGGCCATGAGCATGGACGTGCCGAGGAGGACAACCGCGGACATCCGGGCCTTTCGTCTGATTGGCATTATGCCGCTCCTCTCCGGGTACGATTTTATCCTTAAGACGGCAAGCGGAAGCTTGAAGTTGCAGACTTTTCCATCCCTTGGCGGATGTGGTAAAGTGGGAGGCATACAGGGCTGGCAGCAAGAAGCCGTTCAATAGCTGTTTTTTAAGCTGAGTAAGGAGGTGTTTGCCCTGATCATTCGGGAAATGGAAGAAGAGTTCGTCCTGATCCGCCAGCATGACCATGCCGCATTGTCGGCGGCGCTGGCAAGAGCGGCGTGCGACAGCTTTTTGCCGATCGGAAGGTTTTCCGCGGAGCGGCTGTATGCGATCGAGCAGCATGACCGCGGCTGGATCGAGCTGGACGAGACCCCGATCTGGAATGACGCCGCCGGCAGGCCGTTCGCATTCGAGGATTATCCTCTCCTGCCCAAGATGGCCTACTACCGGAGAGGCATACAAGAGGCGGAGGCTGTATGTCCTTATGCGGGGCTTTTGATCAGCTTGTTCTACACCGCATTTTTCGAAGGGTTCGAAGGCGCGCAGGTCGATGGCTTCCGCAAGCATGAGGAGGTAAGGCAAAGGCGGATCCGCATGAATATGCGTGCGAGTGCGGAAGAGGCCGCGCTGGATATGGCGCGGCTGCAGCTGTTCGACAGCCTGTCGCTGTACGCTTGCCTCAATGATCCCGGCACGCCGAAGGATCAGGAGCATCCGTGGTACCGGGCAGGGTTCGGCGCTTCCCGCAAGCTGTTTCCGGACAGGGACATTTTGTCCGCTGGCTGGGAAGGGCCCGGCGCGGTGCGGTTCTCGGCTCCCGTGCTGAAGCGGGAGCTGACGACCTCGCTTCCGGTGAAGAGAATTCCGAGAAGATTCGCACGCGAGATCGGAATCGACGCGGCTTACAGCGGCACATCTTGGACCGTCGAAGAGATTACCTGGCTGCCGCCGGAGTGATTCGGACTCGGGGACAGCCGCGTGATGCGGCTGCGTCCGCAAGCCCAAAAGCCGCCTGGGTACAGGCGGCTGCTTGCAAATGCCAATGGACGGAACGAGCGGGCTCCGCTGAAGGAGAGGCAGGCTTCAAGCTTGTCGTAGTCGGCTCCCAAAGCAAGGAGAGCCTTCCGGCCGAGCCTCCCTTCGTACTCAAGGAGAGCCTTCCGGCTGAGATCTCTTCTCGTAATGCTCCGCGATCTGCAGGATGATGATTTTGGCCATCATGTAGACGGGAATGGAAATCATGACGCCGACGATGCCGCTGACCGCCCCGGCGATCAGCACGACGACGATCGTGGTGAGCGGGTGGATGTCCATCGTCCGCCCGTAGACGAACGGGGAGATCAGGTTGCCTTCCAGCTGCTGGGCGATCAGGATGATGACGAGAACCCATACGGCGGACGAGAAGGAATCGGTGAAGGCGATCAGAATGCATGGCACCGCGCCGATAATGGAGCCGATATAGGGAATCATGTTCATGGAGCCGACAAAAATCGCCAGCAGCAGCGAATACGGCAGGTCTACGATCAAAAAGCCGATGTAGCAGAAAGCGCCGAGCGCAAGGCAGCAGACGACCCGCCCGATGACGAACTCGCTGAGCATCTTGTCGATGGAGTTGAAGATTTCGATGGCATCGCTGCGGTATTTGGCCGGAGAGAACCGGACGAACGACGTATAGCCTTTCCGGTCTTCCTTCAGCATATAGTAGAGGAGGACCGGCACCGTGCCGACGACGAGGAACACCGTAGTCACGATCGACACGGCACCCTGGAGATAAGTGGAAGCGTAGTTGATGAACTGCTCCAGATAGGTCGACACCTTGGTCGTCAGATCAAGCTCCTTCAGGCTGAAGCCCGCGATGCTCTGCTGCTGCAGGTAGTCGATCTGGTCCTGAACGGCGGAAGCCAAGGCGGGCAGGTTGTTCAAAAATTCCTGTGTCTGGGACTGCAGAGGCGGCCATACGAGCACAATCAGCAGAGCGAAGACGGAGAAGATCAGGATGAACAGCAGCAGCACGGCCAGCCACTTGGGCAGGTTCCACTTGTGGAGCTGGGTGACGAGCGGCCTGAACAGGTAATAGAAGAAGAAGGACACGACAAACGGCAGCAGGAGCATGTTGAATGCAAGCAGCACCGGACGATAGACGAAGTCCAGCTTGGACATCAGGTACAAGATGAGCAGCACGAGAATGATGCTGATGCAGATTTGATAAAAACGTCCGATTTTCACCCGGCAGACCCCCATTAACGGTTGAAGCTTTTACCACAGTTGTACCCTGACGGCGCATGCTCTAATCCATGCAAAAAAAGGCGGTGCGGAAGAAACCTTCCTGCCGCTGCGCCGTATGTAGATTCAACGGCAGAAAAAACTCGGTTCAGAGCTTCTTACTAGCTAACTATGCTGATGCCGATTCCATTCAGAACCGACCCAAGGAGGAAAACAAACCATGTCCCTGTTCAAACGACTTCGCGACCTGACGCTCTCCAATGTGTACTCCCTGATTGAAAAAGCCGAGGATCCGGTGAAAATGACCGATCAATACATCCGTGACATGGCCGACGATCTGGAGGATGCCGAGAAGGCGGTCGCCGCCCAGATCGCGCTTGAAAAAAGATTCAAAAAGCAGTATGAAGAGCAGGAAGCGCTCGTGCAGAAGCGCAACGAGCAGGCCCATCTCGCCGCCCAGAACGGCAATGTCGATCTGGCCCGCCGCGCTTTGGAAGAGAAGAAATCCGCGGAAGCTAAGCGCGACGAATTCAAGACCGCTTACGACAGCAACAAGGCGTCCGCCGACAACTTGCGCGAGAAGCTCGGCCAGATGCAGAAGCAGCTGGCCGACCTTAAGAGCAAGCGCGAGACGCTCGTAGCCAGCGCCAATGCGGCCAAAGCCCAAGTGGACATCAACCGTACGATGAACGGCTTCGGCAACGATACGGCAATGGCCGGACTGAAGCGGATGGAGGAGAAGGTGCTCCAGATGGAGTCGCAAGCCGAGGCGAGCAACGTGCTGAACGACAAGGGCAAGTCGCTCGACGAGGAATTCGAGGCTCTGGGCAAGGACAAGGCCGTTGAGGATGAGCTGGCCGCCCTGTTGAAGCAATACGAAAAATAAGCTGTAAGGGGAGGCCGTGCCGCATGGCGCGGCCGCCCCTTATCTAATGAACGGGGGAACTTCTGATGACGCTTGAATCCGCTGTCCGGCTCTTGACCGGAACTTTCGCCTGGACGGCTGCCGGAGCTCTGCTTCTGGCCTTGCTGATGGCCGTCGATTCGCTGACGACCCGCTATAAGGATCTTGCGGAGATGCGCAAGGGGAATGTAGCGGTGACGACTCGGTTTATCATGAAATTATTTGCACAAGGATACATACTCGCCCAAGCGGTGCGCACCTCTTACAGCTTGTCCGAGGCGTTGATCGTGTCGGTCGTCTCCTTTGTCATCCTGCTGATCATCGAGCTAGTCGTTCGCCGGCTGCTGGACCGCTTTGGAGGCTTCCATCTCGACGAGGGGACGAAGGACGGCAAAATCGCCCATGCGCTGCTGGCTGGATCGCTGCATCTCACCGGGGCGCTGATTGTCGCTTCTACGCTGTAACGCACAAGGACGGAACTTATAGACAGGGGGAACGGGAGATGAGCCTGTTCAAACGAATCTCGGGCATCCTCCGGAAGCCGGAGCCGCCCAAGCCTGAAAAGAGCGTGCTCACGCTGGGACCCGGCGATATATGCGAGGTGTCTCTGGTCACCTATGAGGTCATCGGCAAGACGCAGAACGTCAGGCGCAAGGAAACGTTCCTGTCCCTCCAGGACGGGACGGAGCTGCGCTATCTTCATATCGAAGACCGTCAGAGCACCGAGTATACGTTGTATGCTCCGGTGGACGGAAGAATGGATTCCATGGAAGAAATCCCTTCCACAATGGAATTGGACGGAAGAGACTATTACCTGGAAGAGAACTATTCGTCGCCGGTCCAGGTGACGGGCCGCTCGCCGCATCAGGCGGCGGGGGAGCTACATGTATGGCAGTACCAATCCGACGACCGCAGGCTGCTCCGCATCGAATGGCAGGAAGGGAGAATTCTTCTCTATGAAGGGGAATCGATCCTTACGGCCGACGTGAAGGTGCTGCGGGGAAGCTAGGAGGGCTAGCAGATGGGCAAAAAGTGGTTGAACGCCCTTAAGTGGGTCCTGGCCGCGACGCTGATCGTATCGCTGCTCAGCGGCTGCGGAGCTCCCAGAGTAAGCGATCAGTACCCGCTCGTGTCGGTAAGCAAGGAAGGCGGCCAGACATCCTATGTGTACCGGGCTGCCGGCGAGACCGTTCCGGAAGTCGCGGCGAGGCTGGCGGAGCAGAAGAAGCCTCAGCAGATGTCGGATTCGGACGATGAGCGGATGTTCCTCGTCTATTCCGACCAGTGGTACCATCTGCAGAGGGATCCGGCCGAGCCCCGGGATACGCTGATCGAGATCGACAATAAGGAATTCATACAGCGGAACTACAACCCTTCCTTCCTGGAAGGCTACTTGACAGCTGTGCTGGTCGGACAGCTGTTCGACACAATCGGGAGCTACGGCAAATACCGCGGGTATACAGGCCGCGATGTCTACAAGCCGGCGACCGGCTCGTACCGGACGCCTACCGTGTCGGACAAAAAGATGGCGCCCCCTCTGACCGTGCCCGGAAAAGGCTTCATCACCAAGCGAGGCGGCAAGGTCACGGATCGTCCGAGCGACAGCGGAGGCCTCTTCGACCGCAATCCGACGACCTCGAGCGGAAGCAAAGGAACGATCAAGCGGGGCAGCGGATCCTCCTCGGACAGCAGCGGATCGTGGCTGTCTCCGCGCAAGAGCGTGCCGAAGACGAAGTTCGGCAGCTCCGGCAAAATAAGGCGCCGACGATAACCGGCGGATAGATATGCCAAATCCGCCATCGGCATAGATTAGATCAGGCGCGCTTCATCAAGGAGGAAGCCCTTATGGACAGAATCGCCATCATCTCGGATATCCACGGCAATATGCCGGCGCTGGAGGCTGTGCTCGGCGACATCGCCAGACGGGGAATCGGCCGGATCGTCTGCTTGGGCGATCTGATCGGCAAGGGGCCGGGCTCGGCTGAAGCCGTCGACAGGATCCGCAGCAGCTGCGAAGCCGTCATTAAGGGGAACTGGGACGACTTCATCAGCAAGGAATCCGAGCTCGAATTCATCCGGTGGCATCAAACCCGTCTCGGGGAGGAACGGCTCCGCTATTTGGCCGATCTTCCCTTTTCCGCGGAATATGTGCGGAGCGGCAGACTCATTCGACTGCTCCATGCCTCTCCGGAAAGCGTGTATAAGCGCGTGCAGCCTTGGGATTCCGAAGAGACGAGGCTGGCGATGTTCGAGCCTCCGCTTGGAGAGGCGGAGAGGGCCGATGTGCTTGGATACGGCGATATCCACCAAGCCTATGCCCAGCATCTGGACGGCCGGCTGCTGTTCAATTGCGGCAGCGTAGGCAACCCGCTGGATATGACCCAAGCTTCTTATGCGGTTCTGGAGGGATCGCAGCAGGAGGACGACATGGCTCCGTTCTCCTTGCAGCTGATCCGGGTGCCGTATGATATCGAGGAGGCGGTTCGGCTGGCCGTCGAGGCCGGCATGCCCGATACCGAGGCTTATACGCTGGAGCTGAGAACCGGCCGTTATCGCGGCAAAACGATTTGACAGTGGAGGCGATGCCGATGATACGCGCGATCCTGTTTGACCTGGACAACACGCTGCTCGACCGCCAGGCCGCTTTCCTCCGCTTTGCCACCAGGCTGGCGGAGGATTACGCCGATGCCGAAGGCGAGGAACGCCGGAGCTGGATCGACTCTGTCGTCGAATGGGATGAAGACGGATACAAGGACAAACCGCAATTGTTCCGGGAAATACTGCAGCGCCTTCCGTGCAGGCCGGCGGCGGGATGGGAAGAGCTGTACCGATACTACCAGACGCACTATGTGGCTTCCGCCGTTCCGATGGAGGGAATGAAAGAGCTGTTGTCCGCGCTACGTCCCTATTATAGACTCGGCATCGTCACGAACGGCAGGGACGACATCCAGAACGGCAAGATCGACAAGCTGGGCATTCGGGGCTGGTTCGGCTCCATCGTCGTCTCGGAGTCGGCCGGTATCAAGAAGCCGTCTCCTCTCATATTCGCCCAGGCTCTGGCTGAGCTCGACGTCAATCCCGAGCAGGGTCTCTTCGTCGGGGATCATCCCGTCAACGACGTCGAAGGTGCTCTTCTCAGCGGGATGCGGGCCGTATGGCTCAAGCGGAGCCAGCCCTGGAACGAATCCATCGCGGTCATGCCCGATGCCGTCATCTCCAGCCTGGCCGAGCTTCCCGACGCGATCCGGCATGCATGGGGCCAGACGGCATCATCCATCAAGCGGCTTTCCTGATGTTCAGGGAGCCGCTTTTTTGCCGCGTCCCGAACGGACCGGCGTATTGACGACCGTCACCTTGTTCTTGCCCGTCGTCTTGGAGCGGTACATGGCTTCATCGGCTTCCCGGATGACTTCCTCCACGGTGCTGCCGCTGCGGGAATAGCTGACGCCGATGCTCATCGTCACGATGGATTCTTCTTCGACCCGGCGCCGGAGCAGCTCCGCGATCTCGGCGGCCTTGTCCCCGGAGCCGACAGCGAGCAGCAGCTCCTCGCCTCCATAACGGCCGGCTATGCCCCCGCTCTGGCTGATCTCCCGCATGATCTCGGCGACCTGCTTGAGCACCCCGTCCGCCCGATGATGCCCATGAGTGTCGTTCAGCTTCTTGAAGTTGTCGATGTCGCCGAAGATGACGGCGATTCCCTTGCCGCGGACCATCATCTGGCCGGCCTTCTGATGAAAGTGCTTGCGGTTGTACAATCCCGTCAGCCCGTCGGTAATGGATGAGCGGTAAGTCGTCAGCAGCCTGTCGACTACCCATTCGAACAGCAGCAGGAAAAGCAGGATGAAGTAAATGACGGGCAGCATTCTCGAGAGCAGCAGCAGCATCGGCACGCTGCCTTGGAAGACGTAGCGGTCGGTGACGCGGGCCAGGTCTCCGGCAAAGTAAATCATGAGGCCGACGGAATACTTCGTGCGCAGCTCGACCCCTCTCGTATCCAGCAAAATCAGGAAATTGACGAGAATCCCATAGAAATCCAGGCCTACGAACGGGATCGGTGCGCCGGCGGAAGTCTCCAGCAGACGCGGGTTGAATGCGATCTCGAGTCCCGCAATGAAAGCGGCGGCGAGCGCCATCAGGAAAAAGGGCGCACCCTTGAGGCGGACGGCGGGATGGCTGTATAATTTCATGAACACAAAGTTTATAATGATGAAAGCAAAGATGCCCAGCAGTCTGGTCCCGAGCTGAAGAAGCGGCGGAGAGGTCCCGCCGTCGGCTCCGGCAGCCTGAAGCAGCTGCAGCATCATCAGGAGCGGCAGCACGACGATCAGCAGCCGGTAGACGGGATGCCGCCGGTAGCTGCGGTACAGGCGCACGGACATGAACATCATCATGGCCAGCACGGTGAGGGAGCAGGCTGAAGCGAACAGTCCGATGGAAGGATCGGACATCCAATTGGTCATAGCGATTACACTCCGTCTTTTTCAACGATTCTTCTTCTTGCGACTTCTGATCTCGATCTTCATGATCTTGCTGCCTGGAATCTACCGAGAGTCCATTTCATGCTACAATGGCGGTATCGGCTTGACGGAAGGAAGATATTAGAGGGAACGTCCGTTCTAGTATAACATGATCATGTCTGTTCGGAGGAGATGCGGACGATGGAAATTTTACAGGCCTTGTTTTTTCCGCCGGAACAGCCCGGCGGCGTTTCTTCCATGGTTCCGTACATGCAGGAGAGGTTCAACAAAGTCGGCTGGCCGACGGAGCTGTTCTCTCTGCCCAAAAGAATCCGGGGCAAAGGAAAAGAGGACTTTCCGTTCCTCCATCTGGAGGCGAGGGAGTTCGAGGACAATCCGATTACGGCCAAATATTTGCAGACGCTCCGGGATTACTTGTGGTGGACAAAGCTGCGCATCAAGCGCTCCTATGATCTGATCCATGCTCATCATCCCGTAGCGGCGCTAGTCATGAAGCAGGTCTTTCCGGATACGCCGCTGGTCGTCACGATTCATTCCAGCTACGAGAGGGAGCTGATCCTGAACGGCAAAATCCAGGAGGGCGGTCCCGAACACCGGTTCCTGACATCCATTTACAAGGAAATCGAGGATACCGCCGACCGGATCCTGACGGTATCGGATTCATTCCGCGCCTATCTGGCGCCCTATGTGGAGCGCCCCGAAGAGATCGGAATCATCGCCAACGGATTCGACGAGCGCAGATTCAAGCCGATCAGCCATGAAAATGCGGTTCCCCAGCTCATTACGGTATGCCGGCTCGTCCCGGCCAAGGGCATCGACATCCTGCTTCATGCCTGCGCGGAGCTTAAGGCGAAAGGGCATCCGTTCGTGCTCCACATCATCGGCGACGGCCCGATCCGAGAGGAGCTCGAGGCGCTGGCCCTAAGCCTGGACTTATACGACGACATCATCTTTTACGGCTATATGCTTCATCCCGAGGAGTTCATGCCTTTCTTCGACGTTTTTGTCCTTCCGTCCAGAGCGGAGGCGTTCGGCAGCGTGTTCGCCGAAGCGGCCTTATGCTGGCTTGCGCTTGTCGGGACGGATGTCGGCGGCATCGGCGAGCAGATCGATGACGGCGTGAACGGGCTGCTCGTTCCCCCGGACGATCCGGCCGCGCTCGCGGCTGCGCTGGAGAGGCTCGTGACGGATTCGACGTTCCGCTATCAGCTGGCGCGAGCGGCGTGGGACAAGGCGAAAAAAGCCTACTCCCTCACGAGAGTGATTTCCCAGTTGAAGCAGGTTTATCTCGAGACGGCGCCGGAAGCGGGCGGGAAAGGCTAGTTCCCCCCGCTCCCGGTTTTTTTGCGTATCATCAGCAGCAGCCATCCAAGGCTTACGAAGCCGAACAAGGGGTAGAGCGTCGAGACGAGCGGGCCGAAGCCGATCTGGCTGAGCAGGTAGCAGAAAATAAGGATGAGGATGATGATCATGTTCCGGGGAATGGGAAGGCGGTCCTGCAGCTGGAGAGCAAGACCGTACACGTCCGCGATCAGCGTCGTGAAAATCTCGGAGAAGATCAGGAAAATGTAGATGAGCTGCACGCCGCTGCCGAGCTGCCGGGCAATGCCGCCCATCGGAATCGCGTATTGCTGGACGCCCGGCATATGGGAGCTGAGGGCGATATGGCCGGCCAGCAGCATGAAGCCGATGCCGAAGCCTCCGAACCAGGAGCCGAGCTTGATCGCCTTGCGGTCGGCGATCTCGGCTCCGAGCGGCACGAGCACGGCCTGGGCCATGGCGAGATTGAAAGCTGTATACAGGAATGGGGAAGCCCATATCCGAAGCGGCGATGCGTCGGTCTGCAGCGTGATCCAGCGTTCTGCGCCGGGAGAATGGAACGTATCGAACAGGACGAAAACGGTGAACAGCAGCATGACGGGCACGACGATGCTGTTGACGGTAAGGATCGCCTTCATGCCTCTGCGCAGCATCGCATAACAGGCGACGAGAGTGACGACGAGCCCGGTCTGGTACGAGATGTTCCAGTTCTCATAAAAGATCGTTCCCGCTCCGGCGAGCATGATGGCGTTGACGCCGAGCAGCACGACAAGCATGAAATGGCTGACCAGTTGACCGATCGAGCGGCCGAACAGAGCTTTGTTGAGATCCTCGTAGGATTTGGCGCCGATCTCCCCGGCCAGAATCATCATTTTGGCTCCGAGCCAGATGAAAAAAACCGTCGCGACAGCAATCGTGAAGGAAGCCCAGTAGCCGTACCGGGTGAAAAACTGCAGGATTTCCTGTCCGGTCGCGAAGCCGGCTCCGACGATGGTGCCCATATACGTAAACCCGATCTGCAGCACTCGCCCTGTGCGTCCCGGCATTTTCGTCGCCTCCGCTTCTAAATCAATCCTTACCATTCTATGACAGCGAGGGGACAGGCATGACAAGTCTTTGGCAGGCGGCGGGCCGGTCCCGGGTTGCGCGATCGCTCCAGCTATGATAATTTAACGGAAAGAATGACGCCGGAAGGGACTAATGCGCCATGGAACAATTGAAGCAACGCATCTTGCAGGAAGCCTCGGTCATGTCGAGCGACGTGGTCAAGCTCGATGCGATTCTGAATCATCAGGTCGATCCGATCCTCACGATGGAGATGGGGCGGGAATTCGCGCGCATCTTCGCCGAAGAGCGGGTGACCAAAGTCATTACGGTGGAATCGTCCGGCATTCCTGTCGCATTCGCCACCGCCCTCGAGCTCGGGGTGCCGCTGCTGTTCGCCCGCCGCAAGAAGACGCTGATCGCCGATCCGGATCATTATTCGGAACGGGTGCCGTCGTTCACGAAGGGAATCGTGACGGATCTGATGGTATCGAAGTCCATGCTCTCCGCGGACGACCGGCTGCTGTTCATCGACGACATCATCGCGAACGGCGATGCCGCGCGCGGCCTGGTCCGCATCATCGAGCGCTCCGGCGCTTCGCTGGCCGGTCTCGGCGTCGTCGTGGAGAAAGCCTTCCAAGCCGGCGCAAGCACGCTGAGGGAGAGCGGAATCCGCGTCGAATCCCTGGTCAAGATCGCCTCGCTCGAGAACGGGAACATCGTGTTCGCGGATTGAGCACAACCGTATGGGGAAATCAACTCTTTCCCCGGATAGCCGTATCCCCTATAATAGGAACAAGATTCTTCAAGGGAGGCATAAGGATATGGAAAACGCGAGTCCCGAGTTTTTTGAATCCAAGCTGTCCGATGCCAAAGTCCATTTCGAGCGCGCGCTCGATTGCAAACATACGGAGTTTGACGATCTCTATCCTTACATGATCGAGCATCCGCAGTTTTTCTGGTACAAGCGCTATGTCGCCTGGTCGGAGCTGCTGACGGTCGTGAAGCTCAGCGAGGAGCTGGGGATGGAGTGGAAGGGCCAGTTCACGGAACGCCAGGCCGACTATATCGCCAAGCGCGTCATGTCTTCCAGAGTTCTGGACGAATGGTTCGAGACCAACGACACCAAGGAGCATGTCGGCAACGCCGAATGAAATCATTCGGCAACGCGGAAGGAGCCTGTCGGCAACGCCGAATGAAATCTTTCGGCAACGCCGAATGAAAGCATAGAGAATCCCGGGAGACATGCCGCCAGCCAGTCTTCCCGGGGCTTTTTTGTGTCTTGAGGATAGGAGAGGCAAGCTGAAAATGTTTCAACCGAGAGAATGGAGGGTAATTTTATGAACATCGCAAGCGAAGACCTGCTGAACCAATATCGGATCTCAGGCGAGAAGGTCAGGGTGATCCGGGATGAGATGGAGCAGAACGATGTGCTCGGAATCGTGGTAGCGTGGGATGACGACTCGGTCATGATCCGAAGGCCCAACAAGCGTGTCGTCAAGCTGAGCCGGAGCTACCGGTACGAGCCTGCAGCGGCTCCGCGTTCCTGATCGTCCTCAACAAACGAAGGAGGCGGCGCAACATGTTATGCCCTAACGACCATATGGTCATGAATCATACGGAAGCGGACGGAATCTCGATTCACAAGTGCCCGGTATGCGGAAGCGTGCGGCTGTCCGGACATGAAGAGGACAAGCTGGCATTCGGAGGGGTGGAGCTGTATCCCTGCGCTCCCAAGGGTGCTGCCGAGACAACGCAAGAAGCGCCGTTCGGCGCGTCGGACAAGGAAAGCTCCGGTCGATCCAGCCATGAAAGCATAGGCATCGACGCTCTTGTGTATGGAGCACCGGAGTCCGGCAACGGGAGCTTCGATTGCGGCCGATACGGCTATGTGCCGGAGGACGTCCAGGCAACCGATACAGATCGGAGTGCGGCCTCATATGGAATGCCTCCCGAAGATTTCGGGAGGGTGTCCGAGACGGAGCGGGGACAATCGGCGGGAGGCAGCTATGCCTATCAGCCTGTCCCGTCCAAAATCTGAATTGCGGAACTTCTTTGATTCAATTGACTTGTCCATGACTGCCATGATACTATAACTAACGTTGCAGCGACGATACATGTGCTGCCGAAGCGGTTTATTTGCGGTCATGGCGGAATTGGCAGACGCGCTAGATTCAGGTACTTGTGCGAAAGCTGGTTGAGATTCCCCAAAACCCTTGTGGTTATGCGGTTTTACTGAAGTATTGGTTCCAAGTTCTCTCCTGTAGTTCTCTCCGTTTTCCGAGAGGCACATGAGGGTAAAAATGTGCGGTCATGGCGGAATTGGCAGACGCGCTGGCTTCAGGTGCCAGTGGTAGCAATACCGTGGAGGTTCGAGTCCTCTTGACCGCACCACCCTAACAATTAACGAGCTCTTGAATTTGTCCTTGTGACGATTCAGGAGCTTTTTGCATGATTGGGATTTGTAAAGTGTTGCTCATGACCTGTGCCGACGAAATCTTTGAACTGTAGTCAAGATGAGCATAAATGTTAGCCGTTGTGGAGTAATGGCTATGCCCAAGCCATTCTTGAATGTCCTTCATATTAACGCCATTTGCCAGCAATAAGCTGGCGCAGCTATGCCGAAGATCGTGAAAGCGAATCCTTCTCAAATTATGCTTCTCTAGCACAATCGGGAAGTGCTGCGTAATATACCCCGGTTTTATCAATTGCCCTAGCTTATCTACATAGATATAGTCTTTGTAGTCATTGGAGTACGAACTTTTGTAGAGCGCCTGATTTCGCTGCTGTTCCTCAAGTAATCGCAAAAGCAATTCCTGAAACGCCGGGACGAGGGGAAGGGTGCGACGACTGGATTTATTTTTGGCCCGGTCCTTTGCGATTGTGATTTGTTTGCCCTCATAGGAAACAGGAATGACGGTGTGCTGGATGGTAAGTGTCTGGTTCTGAAAGTTGATCGCCTGCCATTTGAGCCCTACAATCTCGCCGCGCCGTAAGCCATAGAAAGCGGCCAGTAGGACGGCAAGCTCGACTGGATCGCCTTTTACTGCCTCGAATAACTCCTGAAGCTCTTGATCGTTGTAGAAGCTTCCTACAAAATGGTTCTTTTTTGGGCGCTCAACTTTATCAGCCGGATTGGTTAAAATCATATCCATTTTAAGCGCGTGTTGCAGAGCTTGACGGATATAGGCATGAAAGTGTTGTACGGTACTTGTAGAAAGCTTGAACTCCTTTAACATGTGCTGGTAGAAATCATGCAAGTGTTTGGGTTGTATCTCCAGCAGTCGAAATCCTTTTTCACGAAAGTAAGGGACGATTCGGCCTTTGACCCCAAAGGTGTACGCGGCATGAGTAGTGACTTCGACTCGATGCTTCATCATTTCCAGCCATTCCAACATGAAATCGCTGAAAAGAACACCGGCTGGACTGTCCGCGTCTGGAGTGGCTTTCTTCTCAATCGGCGGCGTTATTTCCTCGACAATCGTTTCAGAAGGAATTTCAAAGCTCTTGCGTGCGTCTTGCAGCATGCTTTCTGCTTTCTTCTTGTTCCCCTTTGTCGGTAACCCTGTTGCAATCCATTTGGTTCTCCGCTTGCCCTCTTCGTCTTTGTAATTCAGAACGATATAATAATTCCCTTTCTTTTCTTGCAGATGGCCTGCTACCATCGTAATCCCTCCCAGGATAGCAGCCCGGCTTCCTACCATCGACACTTTAATGATAACAGGCATAGAAAGATTAGTTCAATGCTGTAAAGCGTCATAGTCGAGTGGAGTGCCGGGGGTCATGATTTCCCGTAAATAATGGATGATGCTCAGCTTCGGGATTCTGTAGAAGCGCCCGATGCGAAAGTGGGCGATGCGCCCTGATTGGAGTAATTTGCGGCCTGTCTTGGTACTAATGCCGCCTAACATGGTACACATTTGCTCGACATTTACGACATCAGGCATGGTCTGAAAAAGAAGTTGGTAAGGATCAGGTTCAAGAACTGGTTGATTTTGATTGTGTGGCATGGGCGAACTCCTTATTCAACATAATTCGATTGAGATGAGGTTCTGAAATATCCCTCTACTATCCGTTTCATTTTTTGGGGGAAATCGGACACTTCCGAGAAAAAATTTACTTTATTCGCTGAAAACAGAATGGGCGTGAGTATGGAGTTCATGTCTGTTGTGAAATTCTGGGGAATGTGCGGTGGTCAATAGAGGAAATGAAAACCTTTGTAAACCTGTGTTTGAAGGAGGACTCGCACCTGCGCGAATGCTATGAAATGATCAATGTCCTAAAACACTAGAACATATCTTATATTAAAGAGTTTTTCAAACATACGGAAAGGATGCAGTTACACACAATAATTTGCGGCAGCACCAAGCTCTATGAAGAGTTTGATGCTGCCGCTTTTATTTTCATAAATATTTTTTGAGAGAAGGGTCCGGTTTGGCTTCAAAAATGAAACGGATGGTAGAGGGGATACATCCCTCCACCGTTCTTTGACAATAACATAACCACTCATCCGGTACGTTCCCCGCATACCCGAAAGGGAAAGCCATTTTGCAGGTGCGCCACGACCATCCTTTATTTGGGGTGCGAGCGATCTTTACCTATGCAAAAATAAATGATGGTATCATTTTGGCGATAATCTATGCGGCGGGATAATGATACTTCCGTCTAGCCATAGTTATCGCAATGGGGGCGGCTTGCAGTGATCCTGGAAGGGGCGACAGCCTATGAGGACGGTTAACCGCCGTTCGCTGGATGAGTTTATTATCATTGAAAGTAACATATCTGTTATGTGTGATTTTAATTGATCGACGTGTTGAATAGGTTATTTTACGATGAAGGCTTTCCCGGATAAGCGTCAAAATATGATACAATATTATACATATCGTCCGTCCATATAACATGTTAAGGAGTCGTGTCGTTGAACAACTGGCTACCATTTATTATTGTCGTGTTAATTATTGTTATTGGTTTCGTCAAAACAGTTGCTACTCTTCGAACCACAGTAAAAAACGAAAACTTCGCTATCGAGTTTATGAATAATTATAGAGATTTTTGTTCGCCGTTGTTTCAAAACACATTCAACGGCGACAAATACCAATGGCTAAAAATGAAATCAACAAAGATGCAAACGTTAATGGGGTCATTCGGTATAGCATCGGTGTATAAACCACCCGGCGCGAATCATTATTTTAGGAACTATGAAATTATCGTAAACGGAATAAGTGGCATTAGAGAAAACTATTCAGAGATGGTTAATAGTTATAGTTTGGATTTGGAACGTCGAATATTGCAGGAAGTTATCAGTACGATAGACGATGTGTTGCTTACGTTTATAGGCGCCGCAGAAGGCTGGGTGAATGAAGCACAAAAGGAAGTGAAGAACCCGTTAATATGGCTTCGTGAAGGGGTCCGCTTTGTTGTTACAAGTCCAATATCTTTGATGTATTGGTCAGGATTAGTACGATATAGGATGTACAACACACTTTCAAATAACTATCCAGTCAAGCTGCTTTCCTTTCTTATTGGTGTGATAGGTCTAGTCAGTTCAATTGTTACGATTGTAACTGGATATACGCCATTTAGATCGATGATCGGTTTTTAATAGGGGTGAATCGTTAAAATGTCATTGTATTCGCGAGATTATACGAAACTTACCGAAGAAGAAAGAATTACATGGGAAGCGATGAAACAAGATGAAAAAATAGGCACAGGAAGATGGCGGAAAAGAAGTCGTTATAGAGAATATCCGAAGGCAGCGCGGCATTTCATGAGCTTATTTCCAAACAATTTTTTGGATGTCGAAGAACTGAGAGAAGAAGATAGATTGAACCATCTAACGGAAAAGTTCCTTGTTGAACTAGACAAGCCGGATGCCACCGAAGCTTCGATCATGAGGTTTATAAAACAGAACCAAGCGTATTTTATAATTGGTTCCATTCTCAAAGACCACAACTTCGGGCATCATGAAGCCTACGTTATACCGGAATTTTGGTTCGGCAATACATACCGCGTTGATTATCTGATAATTGGGAAGAGATCAGGCGGCTACGAATTTATTCTCGTTGAATTGGAACACCCCAAAAAAGACATTACCATTAAAGACGGCGAATTAGGTGCGGCGTTTCGTAAGGGGATTAAGCAAATTAACGAATGGAAACGATACCTTGAACCTAATTTTCCCACGCTTGAAGAATCGTTTAACAAATACAAACATCCGAACATGGAACTACCCCGCGAATTTCTTAAACTAGATAAAACGCGGATTCATTACACAGTTGTAGCGGGACGCCGCGAAGATTTTGATGAAAATACTTACTGGATTCAACGCAATATGAAGGATAACGATAAAATTAGTCTTCTTCACTTCGATAATTTATACGATAATGTTACCGAGATCATTGGACGATCAACGTATTAAGAAATATCCTTGTGGTCAAGTGACTTGGATTTGGGCGTGGGATGGGTAGATATGTTGAACGAAAGAGAATAGTTTCGCGATTTGTTTTTGATGCCAGATTGCTATATTCGATGAATGTCCAAGAGAATGCCTTCCACTTTCGGGGGCGTTCTCTTTTTATATAGATACTTTTCAAAAAAGCCGATTGTCTGAACTATTGAATGTTCAGTGCAGTCGGCTTTTTTGCGTGAAAGGAGAGTTGTTGGATGAGCAAAGTAATCGCTCTCGCCAATCAGAAAGGTGGCGTCGGCAAAACGACAACGGCGGTCAATCTCGGTATTGGCTTAGCGGCTGAAGGTAAGAAAGTTTTGCTGCTGGACGCGGATGCGCAGGGCAACCTGACGGATTCGTTAGGCTTCCATGAACCGGATAGTCTGTCCATTTCACTCGCCACAATGCTAGTGAAGGGCATGACGGAGGAGCCGTATGAACCGAGGGAAGGTATTTTGCACCATCACGAAGGTATCGACCTGATGCCGGGAAACATCGAATTATCGGCGGTCGAAGTGGCGCTCGTCAATACGATGAGCAGGGAAACGATTATGCGTTCGTACATCGATTCCGTAAAAGCAGATTACGATTATATCCTGATCGACTGTATGCCGAGCTTGGGCATGATGACGATCAACGCATTGGCAGCGGCGGATAGCGTCATCATCCCGGTACAGGCACACTATCTGCCCGCCAAAGGCATGACGCAGCTTTTGCAGACGGTTGCCCGCGTTCGGCGTCAAATTAATCCGAAGCTGGCTGTGGACGGTGTGCTGCTCACGATGGTAGACAGCCGAACCAATTTCGCCAAAGACATTTCTTTAGTTTTGCGTCGGGATTATGGGGATAAGCTGCGTGTATTCAATACAGAAATCCCCCTGTCCATCCGCGCGGCGGAAACAAGCGCCAAGGGTAAAAGCATTTACGCCCACGATCCGAACGGACAGGTTGCTAAAGCCTACGCTGCACTTACGAAGGAGGTGCAGGATATTGGCAGCGAAAGAAGATCGGCTCGCCAGCATAAAGCTGACCAAAGTCGATGATTTATTCTCGACAGAGGAAAGCCGCAACGATTCGCAACGGGAAAAGGTGATGGATATTCCATTGGCTGAAATTAGTGAATTTCCCGGTCATCCCTTTAAGGTAAGGGCGGATGAAGCGATGTTAGAAATGGCGGATAGTATCAAGCAGTATGGTGTCCTTGTTCCCGGCTTAGTTCGGCCAAAGGTAGGCGGTGGATACGAGATGGTATCCGGCCATCGTCGAAAGAAGGCAAGTGAATTGGCTGGTATGGAGACAATTCCATGTCTCGTTCGCGAGTTGGATGACGATCAGGCGACTATCATCATGGTGGATAGCAACCTGCAACGGGAGTATATTTCTCCGAGTGAAAAAGCTTTTGCCTACAAAATGAAATTGGAAGCAATGAACAGACAAGGACAACGAACAGATTTAACTCGTTCCCAAGTTGGGAACAAGTCTGCTGCAAAGAAATCAAGCGAGATATTAGCAGAACAGATGGGCGAAAGCAAAAACCAAATATTTAGATACGTTCGCCTAACCGAACTCACTCCTCACATTCTCGAAATGGTAGACGACAAACGGATTGCCTTTAATCCTGCCGTTGAGTTATCTTACTTGGCCGAGAAAGAACAGCAAGCCCTATTCGATACCATGCAGGCAGAGGACTGCACGCCTTCACTTGCACAGGCTCAGCGTATGAAAAAGATGAGTCAAGAAGGCAGGCTGAATACAGATGTCATTTACACCATACTAACGGAGGAAAAGCCGAATCAGAAAGAAAAAATGAGTATTCAGCGAGAACGAATCGACCGCTTTTTCCCACGAGACTTCTCGGAAAAACAAAAGGAAGACCTGATCGTGCAACTGCTGGAAAGCTGGTACAAAAGGCGGCAGAGGGAGCACGAACGGTAATTCCCCCGTTGCCGCCTTGTTCATGCACCCTCTCCCCTGACGGAGAGCTTTTTTTATGCCCATTTTCGGGGAGGAGATCATCCAATGGACTTTACGAAAGGAAAACGGCGTCAGTATGAACGTCTGATGAAAGAAAAGCCGGGTTTTGCGCGTAGTAGGCCATCTGAGGAGGAAGAAGCACAACTGCGCAAGCAGGCTCAGGAAGCCGAAGGCTGGCACAAGAAACGTGACCGCAAAAAGAACCGGGAGGGCTGACGATGGAGCAAGAGAAACGAATGGCCGGTGACTACGAAGTCTATCAAGCGCTACCCATTGGCAGGGTGGAGGTTGTTTTAGGCATCGACATCACGAATACCGAAAAGCCCTATTTGGTTTGCTACTGCTCGCAGAATAATTTGTTTGGTATCGATCAGTATTACGGTGCAGAAGGATATGAGGATTACCTAGTCGCAATGCAGGAATTTACCAAGCTATTGCAATGGGAAATCGAGAAACTCCAGACCGAGCGCGCTACGATCACGGAGCCGATGCCTCCCATTCAACCGGACCAATGCCTGCCCATCAAAAGTGACGATGATCTCGGCGGCAGAATTGTTGTGACCCGTTTGGATTGGTTGCGGCCGGAATTTCGCACGGCAGACCATCAGTTGATTTGGGTAACGGGAGGTTTCGGGGCTTCGGGGAACTCACGTGGGCGGGCGGTCTATGCGGAAACCCTCTATTCCGGCGATGAATACCGCTATAACCGGGAAGACCTGATGGGGTTCCTGAAGCCGGAGCATACGCCCACATGGGCGGCCGAGAAGCTGGCACAACGACAAGCGGAGCAAGCCCCATCAAAGCCGCGTCCGCGAGGCGAAGCGCGTTAAGAGAAGCGCAAGGTATCTTCTATATAAATGAAAGGAGATCGTGAACGATGTCATGGACGTATCGACACCGCAAGACGCTCATCATGGGAGCCATTGCGATCAGCGTGGCGCTTCTGGTAGCAGCGGCCTTGTATATGCTGATGCAGCACACCGACCAGCAGCAAAAGCAGCAACAGATGAAAGAGGAGTATGAGCGGCAGATTCAGCAATTGAAAAAGGAGGAGCAGCAAAACAGCCGAAATGTCTGGACGACTGCAAAAACGATACCGGCAGGCGTCTCGCTCAAAGCGGATGACCTCAAGGCTGTTCCGATGCCCGTCAGTTTGGTTCCGCCGGGCGTAATCACCGACCGGGAAAGCATCATCGGCAAAAACGCCAAGATCGAGCTTGCATCAGGAATGCCGCTACTTTCCTCTTTATTGTACGAAGGACAGCCCATTCCGAAGGATTTGCGCATACAGGAGTTTCAGGTCATTCAGCTTCCCTCTAATCTCAAGCCTAACCAATATATAGACGTTCGCATCGGCTTTCCAACCGGCGAGGACTTTGTTCTTTTATCTAAAAAGAAGGTACAGGAGCTGTCCGGTACGGTTGTGTGGCTGGAACTGAATGAGATGGACATCCTCCAAACGTCCAGCGCAATTATTGATGCGTACTTGCAGGGAGCGCGGCTGTATGCCCTCCCGTACATCGAGCCGGGCTTACAGGAAGCGGCTGTGGTCAACTATCCGGCCAATCAGAAGGTATTGAACCTGATGGCGGTCGATCCCAATCTGCTCGAAACCGCAAAAATCGAACTTGCCCGCGCGCTGCGTCAAACGCTGGATGGCAATTTGAAGGCGGTCAGCGACTCGGACAAACTTCGCGTCACCAGCGGTAGTGTAACCGTGCAGCAGCAGTTGCAAAACGAACGGATGACGACGCGGCAGGGCAATGCCATGGGCGGAACACAGCCAGTAGGCACACCGCAGTCTGGAGAATCAGCAGTTTCGACGAATGGTCCGCAGCCTAGCGTGAGTGATGCTGCTGGTGCAGCAGCTACTCAATCTCCGAAAAATCAACAGACGCCCCCTCCTGCCGTTTCGCCGTCGCTGCCATCGGGTATGCCTCCTGCAACCGAAGCGCCTCCGGCAAGCGAAGATAAGTGGGAAAACATCTTCAATCAATGAGGAGTGCGGATATGAAAAAAATTGTTTTTATCGGCGTAGCGGACAAGACGCATGCTTTGTTGGTGCTTGGCCGCTTGCTTGTGGCCTTGGGGAATAAAGTGCTGTTGGTGGATTCCACCGTCACGCAGTCGATTCGGGGTTATCTGCCGCACGCCTATGCCAATAGCGCCGTTCAGGATTATGAAGGTATGGATGTGGCCTACGGCTATCTCACTCCCGAACAGCTTGAACGAGGCTTGGCACAGGCAGGGACGACACCGGCATACGACATCATGCTGGTGGACACTGACCATACGGAATTTGTTTTCCACCACAACCTGTCCCAGTTTGATAAGCGGGTGTGGTGCTGGGATGGAAGGCGGTTATCGCTGGAGAAAAACGAGGAGCTGATGCTTCGTCTCGGCTTACAGAACACGGAAGAGCCTATCTCGTTTTTCGAGTTGCTCTCCCCTGACATACCGGGAAAGTTGGCAGCGTGGCGAGCCGAAAAGCGGTTGCGGCATATCCAGTTGGAGGATACGGTGTTTCGCTTCCCTTTTGACGAACGCGATGCAGCCGTCGATTTGAACAATCAACACCACGGCCGCATCGACCTTCGCGGGCTGACCGGGGCGTTTCGCGAGATGCTGCTGACGATGCTGGAGCAGCTTGGCGATTGCGACCGCAAGACAGCGCGACGAGCCTGGGCAATCGCCCGTAAACGGGTGCGGGTGTGGTAGAAAGGAGAACGTTTATGGGAGCTACCGTTGTATTTTGGAGTCCTGTATCAGGTCAGGCCGGGACAACGACTAATCTGCTCGCCGCGGCGACGTGCATGGGTTTGGAATATTCGGCGCGATTGCTGTTGCTTGGGCATTTGCTAAGCAGTTACGCCGCTGTCGAACGAGCCTATTATCGACCTGCCGGAAGAGAGGACATGCATACCCCGGACACGGGAATTGATGCGCTCTTGCGTCTGCTGAAAAACCGCAAGCTGGAGCCTGTCATGCTGCGTGACTATGCCCATCCGTTACTGCGGGATCGCCTGGATATTTTGCCCGGCTCCATCAAGCAAGAGGATATCTTTATCGAAACGGCAAAGGAATGGCTCACACCGCTGCTTGCGGTTGCCCGCCGCGCTTACGATGTAGTGCTGTTGGATGGGGGGAGCGGCAGCGGGTCGGCTTGGGACGAAATGCTGCGGCAGCAGGCCGACGTATGGGTCGTCTGCCTGCCGCAAAACCGTCTCCTTCTAGAGCGATTTTTTCAATCGGCAGAAGCAGCGATGCTGCAAGGCCGAAGAACGCTGCTCGTGTTCGGACAGTACGACCCTTATTCGACGCTCACTTCTAAAAATCTCATGCGTCAATTCCGTATAGGACCGACCGTGTACCCTGTTGCACATAATACAGGCTGGATGGATGCGGCACAGCATGGCGAAGCGAATCCTTTCTGGTTTCGCAACAGAAAGATAGCAAGCGGTCATGAGAACCACCTGTTCGTGCAGCAGGTGCGACGATTGGCGCAGGCTGTGATAGAAAGCGCAGGCGCAAGGCAGCACCTTTTCGAAGGGAAGGAGGGCGACACGCCATGACGGCTTTGCTCAATGCCTTCATCCTGATCGCGCTCTTGTTGCTTTCAATCTTCTTCCTTTATTTGCGCCTGAGCCGACGATTGCCGGAACGGACGGACGACACATCGGTATATACGCTGGAAGCGATGACCACTTTCGTAAAAGCAACGCTACACGAGTTAACCAGCAGCAACCTAGCCGACTTCGGTTTGTCGGAGGAAGAATACCGCCGCCGAAAAAGCAAACGGGCGGAGCTGAAAAAGGCGCTGCGGGGCTGCACCTCCGGTGATCTGCGGGACAAGGAATACGTCAAGGAGATCATTGCCGACCTGCTCGTGCAGCGCTATGAGTTGGACGATGCGAATTTGAACCTCCTGCTGCCATTTCATCAGCCGGAGTCCCTCTCCGCGCAAGACCAGTTTGATATTCTGCTTTACACATATAAAAAGGAAGCCGGGCTTCATGCGCTCGACCGGCTCGTTCAAACCTATGAATGGGATCGGCAAAGACGAAACGAGGAAGGCCAGCTTGAAACGTACCGGATTACGGCGGAGGATATTCGTAGCGTCTTCGCCCGTGAAGCGCCGCGTTTGACGACGGACGATAAGCTCCAACTTGTCGTCCAGCGGATTTATCAGCATTACAAGGGATTCAGCGTCGTGGACGAGTTGCGCGACATGCGTGTGGACGGCGTATCCGGGGGCGTATCCGGTCTGCCGCCGCTCATGTGGGAGGGCGAATGGTCGCTGGAGGAGGACGCACAGCTTCAGTCGCTGCCCCGTTCGCATGACAGCATATGGCTGTTTTACAAGGGGAAGTCCATCCACCTGAGCTTCTTGTCCTTCGGCTCCGAGCAGGAACTGCGACGCGTTTGCCAGATCATCTACAAGCACAATTTTCCCGGCCAGTTGTCCGAGGCGAACGGATTTAAGGTCAATGAAATGGCAGACGGCTCCCGCGTCGTCGTGCTACGCCCCCGATTCAGTGAATCGTGGGCTTTTTTTGTGCGCAAATTCGACGTGCAAAGCGCGACACTAGAGCAGTTGATTCAGGACGAAGGCGCGGAATTGCCGATTGGCCTCATTCGTTACTTGGTATCGGGTGCGCGGATCACCGCGATTACCGGCGCGCAGGGCAGCGGCAAAACAACGCTGCTTATGGCGATGGTTCGTCATATTCCAGAAGTGCTGCCGATCCGGGTACAGGAAATGAGCTTTGAGCTTCAATTGCGCAAAATTTATCCAGAACGCAACATCGTCAGCCTGCGCGAAACCGAGACGATTTCCGGTCAACAGGGGCTGGACATCCAGAAGAAGACGGACGGCTCTGTCAATATTTTGGGCGAGGTAGCGACCGACCCGGTCGCCGCTTGGATGGTTCAGATGGCACAGGTGGCGTCATTATTCACCTTGTTCACGCATCACGCCAAAACCTTCCGTGACCTTGTGCTGTCTCTCCGCAATTCCTTGTTGAAAACAAAGGTGTTTACGAACGAGCGTGTGGCGGAGCAGCAGGTCGTCAGCGTCGTCAATTTCGATATTCACCTCCGCCGCGACCTGGACGGACGGCGCTATATCGAGCGCATTACGGAATGCGTCCCAGTGCCGCAGGAGACGGCGTACCCGGAAGCCTTTCGCGGGAAAATGACAAAGGACGAACGGATGGCAGCCTTTATGGAAACGACGCTCGAATACTTCCGCCGCTCGACGGATCGCCCGCTGTACACCGCCCGAAATCTCGTCGAATACCGCGACGGCCGTTACGCTGCCGTTCATCCCCTGTCCGAGCAAAGTCGCTGCGAGATTGCGGAATACTTGAGCGGCCCCGATAAGGCCGTCTTTGATGCGTTTCTGGCATCCCATTGGGGGGATGAGACATGATTCAGGAATGGCTCTCCCCTCTGCTCGGCATCGCAACCGTGCTCTTTCTTGCCGCTGTCGCGGCCTTCCTGTGGCTGTCCCGGCGTGATTCGGAGGTGGCGGCAGTCCGGCGCTACGAAGCGCTGCGTAAGCCGGGGCAAGCGCCTCGCAAGCAGGCGGTTTACAGTTTCATGCAGCAGCTATACAGCGTTTGCGAGCAGATGCCGGTTTTAAGGATGTACTTGCTGCACCTTCGCAGGCGATTGGTCATCCTGCGGCTCGGGGACGAATGGAAGCTGCGGCTTGAGGTGATGAAATCGGCGCTCTTGATGTGGCTTGTCCTGTTTTTGGCCGCGATTCCGCTTGTTTTGGCGGTGCGCGACCCTTACACGCTGGCGATGCTCGGCATTGGTCTTTGGGTCGGCCACGGCATCCTCTCGGATATGGGTGTTTATCGGCTCGAAATGCGGCTGCTGCGACAACTTCGTCTGTTTCTTGGGGATGTGAGACATCATTACCATCGTCACGGGATGGTAGATGAAGCCGTCTATGAATCGGCGGACAGCGCGCCGTATGAAATGGCGCTGCACGGGCAAGAGCTGTACGACATGCTGACGGACAGCGACGCCGAAGATAAACTGGCGCAATATGTGGAGCATGCCCCGAATCGTTATTTGCAGGGCCTTGCGGGATTGTCATATCTCATCAAGGAGCATGGCGATCAGCAAACGGAAAGCGGTTCGGTCTACCTCAAGGGACTGGAAAAGCTGTCCATCGAACTGAATCTGGAATTGCTGCGTCGCGAGCGTCTCAGCTTCTTATTACAGGGGCTGACCGTTATCGCGCTGCTGCCGCTGCTATTTACCCGTCCGATTGAAGCCTGGGCTAGCCACTTTTTTCCGGCAATGGACACGTTCTACGCCAGCGCTTTCGGTTGGGCCGCCAAACTCTGTCTGCTTGTCGTCGTGTGGCTATGCTACGTGCTGCTGCGCAACCTGTCGGAGCTGGATGCGACAGCAAGGCCCACCAGCCGAAAAAGATGGGAGCAACGGGTTTATGGCTGGCCGTGGATGCGCTGGCTGGCCCACCGGCTGGGGCCGGTTCCCGGCTCGCGAGAAGCGGAACGGATAACCCGGCTGCTCAAGGATACAGCCTCTCCCTTACGTCTCGAATGGTTTTACGTGCAGCGGATCGTAGCCGGGTTCGCAGCCTTTTTGGCGGTGCTGGGCTTATTCGTGTCCTTGCATGCAGCGGAGCGGCATCAGGTGCTGTATTCACCTGTGAAGCCGGGAACACTTTTCGGGCAGTTGTCCCCGGAGGAGGAAACGAAGGCACGGGAAGCCGCCGCGCTGGATCGCAGGATGCTCGATCAATTAAAGGAGGTGAGGCCGCGAAGCGAAAATAGCGTCATCAGCCTGCTGCGCAAGGACCCGGCTGCACAGGTCAAGGAGGATCAGCTTCGAGAGGCGGCGCGGCGCATCCTGGGCAAGCTGGAGAAGCTGAATAAGCCTTTTCTGGCGTGGTGGGAAGCGTTTTTGGCTTTCGCCGCAGGATGGGGCGGGTACACGCTGCCAGTTGGTATTCGGCTGTTCCAGCGGCGTATGCGGCAGATGGAGATGAAACACGAGGTGGATCAGTTGCAGGCCGTGATTGCCATGCTCGCCGGGATGGATCGGATGTCGGTTGAACAGCTTCTGTTATGGATGGAGCAGTTCGCGCAGGTCTTCAAGGAGCCACTGCAAGCCTGCCTTCTTCACTTTGAACAGGGTGAGGAGCAGGCGCTTGCGCAGCTCAAAGAAGATGCACCGTTTCTACCTTTTGTTCGGATCGTGGAAAAGCTGGAAATGGCTTCGCAGCATTTGACGATCCGGCAGGCATTCGACGATCTCGAAGCAGAGCAGGCGTTTGCGCGGGAGCAGCGCAAGCAGGAGTATGAACAGTTAATTGAACAAAAGGCAGGCTGGGGACGCTGGATCGGGTTTGCCCCCTTGATGACGTTGATATTCGGGTATTTGGTCATTCCGCTTGTCGTCGTCAGCCTACATCAGATGACCGTGTACTACGATCAGCTTCAACGCATCCAGTAACCCATATAGACGCTTTCCTTCATCAGCGGGAAGGCGTTTTTTTTATCCCCTAATCAAAGGAGAGAATTGTACATGTCCAATGCGCAGAAGGCACTTGTCATGGCAGCAGGAATCTTCCTTGCCATCGCACTCATTACACTGGCTGTCGTGCTGTTTATTTCCGCCCAGGATTCGACCAAGGCGGCTCAAAGCAATTTTAGCAATATCCAGACGGAGCTTTCACAAACGGCGTTTACGGTGTATGACAATACGACGCTTTCGGGCAGTCAGGTTGTCAACGCGCTTCGCAAGTTCCGCGATCAGGACCAATTTGGCATCCAGATCGTTACCGGCAAAAACCCGACCGGTCAGTGGTACGGCAAGGTTATCAATACCGGTGTGCCTCTGGATAGCATCACCTACGGCGCAATCGTCGGAGCCGCACCCGGCCAGATTAGCCAGACCGTAGACGAAGCGGATATCAACTACGTTAATCCAAGCGGCAAGTTCCGCAGCACGCTGGTGCTGGACAGCAGCAATGTCATTCGCGGCATCGTCTTCCGGCAGCAATAAGGTCGGATGAGGTTACGAAAGCGTCCGGCCCAGGTTGGACGCTTTCGTCATGAAGGGGGTGTAACACATGAACTATGCGCCAAGAACGATGCTGGAGATGAGCGCAGCATTGCTCGTTTTCCTCATGGCCGCAGGCAGCGGTCTGATTTTGTTTCAGACCGGTGCCTCACTCAATTCGCTTGCCTATGTAACCGGCCAATCGCAGGATCGTAACTTGCAGCAAATCGCTGTACCGCTCTCGGGCGACGGTTCGGTATCCGGTGCGGAAGTGCTGCAAGCTATCGCTCGCCTAGATGAAGGAGATGCGGAAATGGTGGTAGACGGCGTTCGGTTCGCGCCGCCGCTGGAACGGGAGCAGCTTTCGTCCGCAGGCATACGTCTAAAGGGGCGTTATCAGCCCGCCTATGAACGGGACGTTTCTGGTCACTTGCAGCGCCTGACACTAAGGAGCCTGCCATGAACAGTCTGATCAAAATTTTCGCCGTATTGATCGCTGTTCTGCTGCTCTATCTCTACCCGCTCTCTGCCGCCTTTGACCAGCAGGACGATATTTCGGAACTTGTTGCCTTGCGCGCGACGACAGCCTTCGTCGATGCGGTTCGGGACAAAGGCGGCATCACGCCAACGATGTACAACGATTTCATGACCGCGCTTGCGGCGACCGGCAATACCTTCGACGTTCAGATGGAGCATGACAGCAAGAAGTACGTGCCGGTTTACGACGATCCGACACGGCCCGAAACCTTTAAGGGCAACTACGAGGTACAGTACGATGCGTTTTTCAATGCGCAGATCCTGCCGGAGCTGTTCCCCGACAATCTGGCAGCAAAGGATGACCCAAACCGTCGTTATCGGATGCGCGCGGGCGACAGCTTTTCGGTAATTGTGCGCAATACGAACCGGACGGCAGGCACGTTGTTCTTTGATTTTCTGAACAATACCATTAGCCCGAATGAAAAAATCGTGATTCCGTATGGCGGGGTGGTGCGCAATGAAATGGATTGAATGGGCTATCGTCGGCGCGCTGTTGTTTCTTCCCTTCGCGATCGTCAATCGGAATGAGACGGATACCCTGAGACGGACGGTGCTGTCGGAGATGAGTTACGATGCTGCACTAGATGCGGCGGTGGACGACGCCGCGAGGTTGCTCGTCGTTAACGCAAGCCAGCAGCAGGAAGCGCAATATGCCTCGGCCAAGCATTTCGCGCTGAACAAGGAAGAAGCACTAGCGGCGTTCTACCGGACGCTGGACACGGGCTTCGGCGCTGCGGATGATCTGGTGTCGCAAGGTGTCCTGCATCGCTACATTCCGGCTATCGTGATCGTCGGCTACGACGGCTTTTACGTCTATTCCGAGCAAGAATGGACGGGGGCTGACGGAAAAACCGTCATGAATCCGGCTTGGGGAACGAAGAAGCCTTATGCGTATGTCGATGCGGCGGGTAACAGCCTGTCCTTTACGCTTGACCAGCAGGTACTCGCTTACGATGCGGCCAGCCGAAGCTGGCATGAGGGCTTGCGGCAGGACATCCGGCAGCAAACGACGATACCGCTTTTGCAGGATGCTGCGCTCTTCGAGCAGGTACGACGAAGCACGATTGTCCGGGCGATCCAGGACGAGTTGGCCTACCGGATCAATCGATATAACGAAACAGTCTCTCGAAATGGCCTGTCCTACACGTTCACCCTGCCTCTGATCTCCGATGAGGACTGGCACAATACGGTGGATGATGTGGGCGTTTTGGCTTTTGTACAAGGTATCCCGATGGGAGCAAAGGTGTACAACAACTATGCGCTTGGCGGGAGCCGCATCGTGAAACGTCCAACGATCATCGGGGCAAGGAGAGGCAGTATGAAGGTGTACTACCGCAGTTCCTGCGGTTACACCTATCCGACCGAAGAAACGTTTGCCAGCGAGCAAGCAGCCGCACGCAAGGGATATATGCCCCTGACTTGCCTCGGCTCGGCCTTCTAGCAGGAACGTATGCCTATTCGCTCATGTAAGCGATGGCAAGCGGAATACAAGCAAAGGAGTTCATCAATCATGTGGATTCGACTGGTGCTGGCGGCAATCGTTTTTTGGATAGCCGCCGGATTTACCAACCCTATGGACGGGCAGCAATTGGTCATCAGTGGGGATTCCGACCGGATCAATCCGGAGTTGGGCGCTTATGTCGAGGATATAGTACCCGGCGATAAGCGAGAGTACAAGGTTCACGTCACGAATCCCACTGATGAGGAAATAACAGCGCTGCTCTATGCGGCCGATGCCATGCCTGCATTGGGCGGCGGAAAGGATTTTACTTTACCGAGCGATCCCGATACCGGTTCGGCTGCATGGTACAGGGCGCCGGATCGCAGTATAACCCTCAAGGCTGGCGAGACGCAAAGCTTTACAATGGAAATGCAGATACCTGAAAGTGTGGAGCCGGGCCAGTACGTGTCCGTCATCGGCGTCTACGATCAAAGTATGAGGGAATCGGCGGCGCGTAAAATCGGGTTGCAGGTCGTCCTCAACTACAAGTTGGACGAAGCGAAGCCTCCTGAGGCTGTCCCGCACGCGGCCGCATATACGCTGGAGAACGGAAAAGCGAGCCTGACGATTTTGCTGGTCAATGAAGGCGATAGCTTGTCCGAACCGGAGATCGAGGTGCGGCTCAAACGTCAGGACGATGCCAGCGAGCTTTTGTTTGAAAGGAAATCAACGGTTGATTCCATTTATGCAGGCACGGTCGCACAGTACATGGCGGACCTAAACAGGCCGCTTTCTCCCGGTTCTTACATGGCGGAAGTAAAGACAACGCTGGGTGACCGCACAGAACAGAAGGAATTCCCTTTTGAAGTAACGGACGGTCGGACTATGCCTTCAGGAACCGTGATTCAAGCTACTGGGGACATTTCTCCGCATCATGAAGGTTCATTTGGATTGCGCCCATCCTTCGTCTACGGGGGCTTGCTGCTGATTCTTGTCATCGTCGTTGTTGTTATAAGAAGAAGGGCTTCGCGCACGGAGTAACGAGCGGCTCCTGGTTCCTGCAGAGGACAGACTGCCGGACAGTGGACAGGCAACAGAATCGGCACTATGATGTAGGCAACAGCAAGTTTTTCCAGTTCCGCACAATTTCTTTAGGGAGTGAGGCATTTGAAAAGAAGGTTAGTATCCCTCCTCATTGTGACACTTTTCGGAAGTATATTCAGTTTGACGGCAAGCGCAGCCAGTAAACCGCCAACCTTTGTCAGCGTCGTCATGGACGGCAAAAAAATCTGGTTTCCCGACGCGCAGGCGTTTATTGATGAGAACGGGCGAACGCTCGTCCCGGTACGTTTTGTCGCCGAATCGCTCGGAGCGAAAGTCGGCTGGGAATCGAAAACACAGACGGTTCCGATTACGAGAGACGATCAATCTATCGTTCTGACGATTGACCAAAATGTTGTGCAGGTAGATGGCAAAGCGGTCACTTTGGATACGAAAGCCATCCTGAGCGGCGGTCGAACGTTTGTGCCGCTCCGTTTCGTCAGCGAGGTGTTAGGTGCGAAGGTGGATTGGGACAATCCGACAGACACCGTGTTTATCAAGACCAGCGAAGATAGCGCGGGGCAGATCGACCAATGGGGGCGCTTGATTCGCACGACCGACTTACCGAAGAATGCGAGCGATTATCCATACATTCTTGCGGACGTTCCGAACGAAATGTACGAGATGGGCTATCCATTTTCGCATCCAACAGACAGCAAAGTTTCATCCGTCCTCTACTCGACGAAGCCGGAATTCAACAAGAAGAACGTGGATATTTGGATGGGAAGACTGAAAGCATTCGGTGCGCTTTGGCTGAATGTAAATTACAACACGATTGATGACGCTTGGGCGCAGGCGGTTTTTGCTACCAAAATGCAAAACTCTGATGCCGAACTGAAACATATTCGCCGCTACGCAGAATGGGTCAAAGAGAACCAAATCCAGATGGAAGGCTATCTTGATCCCGAGCCATCCATGATTTATAAAGATGGGTTTGGCAACAACTTTGTGCGATCCAAGTTCAGGATTAAATTCGTCTCGTACAAGGCAAGCAATGACTTGCTTTACGATGAGTGGTTCCCGAATAAACAAACGTTTGAGAAAGGTGTTTGGTACGAAGGCTACGCCGATATTTCTCTATCCACTAATGTAGGCGGCGATTGGGGAAGTACGTTGAAGGTCGATCCGAATGCAAGTTTGTTCCGCAATCATATCATTAGAAAGGCGGACTCGAACTAGATGCGCAAACATAAATTCATACGAATCACGTTGAGCATGCTGCTGGCATGCTCTTTTTTATTGTCGTGCTTTCCGTTTCTTATGAATGCTGCGACACCGGCTGTCCGGGTAGATGAGGGTAAGATCAAATTTGAAATCACTAGCACAGCAGCAACCTCGTCCATCCGCTACAGAACGGTAGGTTGGACGGTGCGTCGTGACCAACTCTGCACGAATACATCATCCAAACAGTGTAGTGATCCACGTAACGGCAGTCACGCATCATTTGTCAATCAACAGGTGCGTCAAGTCGCGCAAAATCCGAACCCCCCAATTCCCGGAGAGCCGGTCACGACCTACTACGAAGTCAGTGAAGATTTAGTAACGGACGGCATGTGGCAAGCAGGCATGGGAGACATCAAGGACAACGACGACCTGTACTTGTACGCAATTATGGTATCCGTCGATGGCAATGGAAACGTGCGCAAAGGACCATTTTACACGTTAGAAGGAATCAAGAACGCTGAACCTTGGGCGCACCCGGATGATCTCGATGATTACTTTGGGATTCACGTCCCCTATCGCAGCGCGAATTTTCCTGTCGATGTCGTTGCGAAAACCGTGAGAGGAACGATCCTCAATCAGCCTGAGGTCACGTTCCATAAGGGCGACTACAAAGTCGGCGAGACGATCAACCACGAGTTTCCTGCGACGATTGAGGATAACGGGAAAACGTACAGTATTGTCCGCTCCTACCTATCGCCGAAGAAGGACCTAACGCAGAAAAGCTGGTTGCAGGAAAATCCGGATACGAATCCGAAGGTGAGAACGCGAAGCTTCACGGTTGCGCTTGGCGGAACGGAAGCGATTGCCGAATACGCTGAAAATAACCCGGTAAAGGCGATCTATCAAAAGGAAGATGGTACGAAACTCAAGGAAGTCGACAAAGGCGTCTACGAGACTGGAGAGGAAGTGAACTATACGTTTGATCCGCAGCTCACATCTGGCGGCCAGACATATGAAATTGTTCGCACTTATATCACAAACAACAAGAAGCCGGATGAGAAGCTATTCATACAAGAAAAAGGCGACGCGAAGCTGCTCGAACGCTCCATCTTGGTTGGCTCTGGCGGCTCCAACTTCGTCGGCATCTATAAAATTCCTTCCCCGATTACCGTGACCTCTCGTATTGACGCGCCAGATCACGTCGATGCTTCCGTCACCTCTGTGGATGGAAATTTTGTATTTGAAGCGAAGTCACCCGTGCCGCTCAAAACGTATGAGATCACAAAAATAGAGAACGCAACATTCGTTACGCCTAGCGATAAGTCCGGCTCACTCAGCGGGCTGACGGCAAGTAAATCGCTGCCGATCAAAATTCCATTCACATCCGGCTCCAGTATTACCGTCAAAATCACGGTCGTCGTGAAAGATGCTAATGGTAACAGCGGAGATTCCACCTCGGATCACACCGTACGCAAAGGCGACAATGGCGGCGATACCTCGTCACCCGGCACGAGCCAGCAAGCCGAGGCGATGGATGCCACGGCATCGGCGATCATCAAGGCGGATTCGCGCGGCGCAGAACGCTTTGACGTTTTGAAGGGCATTCCGACCTCAGAAAGCCTTTATGTTAACGCGAGCGCCAAAGCGTATTTGTATCGCAACACATTCACGGAAGTGAAAGGCTCGAAATCTTACCCGATTACAGTCAGCCGCACGTATACGCTGAGTTGGACGGAATATGTTCCCGGCCCGCCGGATAGCGAAGGCCATTCGACCACGGTTCCGGTATCCCGATCCGACACGCAAACCGTCACCCAAAGCTACAACGTGGAGCGAAAGTACAGCTATTGGCTGGTAGACCGTTTGGAAGTGTATGGCTTACAGAAGGTGACAGTCGTCAATTACGCGCTTCCCTCCGGTTCGGTGACGCTTCAAGCAAACGGGTATTCCACACCGTCTGTTTCCGCCACCCATGATGTAGCCGCTACGTCCCATATTACGGACCCGGTGTATCGCAACGTTGTGCTTTCCGGACAAACGGTTTACGGCGGCTCCAGTAGACCTTCGGTTCCAAGCGAGAACTGGAAGTCTGAGGCTGAAAATGCAGTCGGTAAAATCAAGGTCAAAAACGATACGGTCGTCTTTAACGGACAAACGATCATGGATAATCGGACGGTTGAGGAAACGGCTCCCGCTCCGGGGGCGATTCCCGCATCTCCCATGATCGGGCAGGACGTTTTATATGGTTCGGGCTTTGTCATTGATCCGACTAAAACGAACAAGGCGAGCCAGCCAAGCACGGGCACGATTTATTATACGCTGGTCAAGGGCATCGGCGGCGGATCGAACCAAAGCTTCCCGATCAATGACATCAATCCGGTGACGGTGCATACCCCCGTCGTCAATCTGGCATCAGTAGCCAACGATCAGGCGCACAATCAGAAAACGGTGCCGACAGCCGATCGTTCGGCGCTTATTCTGGATCGTCCCTTTACCGTGACGATTCCTACCAGCGGGCCGCACCGGGACATTACCGGCTACGGCAATCGGGACTATGCCAAATATGTGCGAGACAAGCAGGTAAGGTTCCCATTCGATGTATACAAGGCTGACCACGCAACGTTGATTCCGAAGGACACCTGGACTTCGATTCCTGTCGGCCAGCTTACAACCACTTTTTACATGCCCGTTTGGGTAGATGAGGGAAATTATGATGTACTATTCCGCACGTTTGCCGAAAACAGTCCGGCTTCATTCACATCACAAAGTAATGCCAATTTGGACTTAACTAATCATGTGGCGACACAAGTTGTGGCGGTTGAGGTTATTGGCCGTCTGTTCGACTTCCGAATTACCGATGTTGCCGACTACCAGTGGGAAAAGGTGTTCAGAACGGCGGCAGGCAGTGCGACGCCGACCGGAAATAGCTATTGGGTTGGTACAAAAGGGATCGACGGCGCGGCGCGCGGCAATACGGCCCCTTACGTGCTGCCGATTCGGCCCGGCAGTCACCCGGAGAGCGGAAAGAAAAATGTTGTCGTAAAAACAGGCTATCACTTCAAATTTGAGGTCAAAACGCTCGGCAACATGTTCAGCGCGGGCGACGGGATTAAAATCACGCCTACCTTTTACTTCGTTGACAAGCAGGGCAAAAACCGACAACAGGTGGACTTGTACTATCATTCGGGAACCAAGCGGTTTATTCGGATCGGCTCCACGGAAGACACCGAGCAGCGGCTGGTGACGCTGGATACCCGTCTGCGCAATGTGTCGCAGCAGGAGTTAACCAATACTGCCAGTTCACTTTGGAGGGTGAATGGTTCTTCCGGCAGTCAGACATCGTATGTACAGCAGTATTTGAGGGAAGCGGCGCAAAAGCGGATTTACGTCGGTGGCTACGACGGCATGCTGCTTCCTTCGCAGCTCCGGACGTTTATCGGCAGTATGCAGGTGCCGTCCGGCATTGATACTGCACGAGCTAATGCCTCGGTGCAGCGCTGGTTTGGCGAGTATAGCCTTCCCGCTGCTCCCTATGCAGTGCCAGCAGGCATGAATCTGGCCGAGTACGGACGTACCCACCGGCTGGACGACAATGCGCCGATCTTCCTGCGTGACGGCTATTTTGTAGTCAATTTTAACATCGAAACCATTCGCAATAAGGACATCGCTCACCCGCATTTGCAGTATAAAAATGCGCCGCTGGACAACCAGTGGCATATGGAAGGTTTTCAGCGCAGTTTTGTCGATCCTTACGGGGGGATGTTCTTATTGCTAGACGGGGATGTTGTGTTTTATCACGCCGACTTGTCCAGCTACGACGATTTTGGTACGGGCGGCACCCATTAAAAACAGCATACCGTTTGGGAGGAAAAGAGCATGATTGAGAAGCTGAAGATTGCCACATCTGAGGATGAGGCTTATTTTTATTCCGCCTCCATCGAGAAGGATACGGAGCGCGGTTGTATTGGGCATGTGCGCGGTGATTTCGGCAAAGATGGGGAGGCATTCTGGGCGACTTGGTTCGAACATATCTCTTCGTTGAAAACTCCTGATTTTCGGGAGGAGCTTGGAGCGGTCATTCAAGCGTTGACGGAACAGGGGCTGCTTCAAAACCGCAGTGGCATGCACGATTTTTGTATAAAACATCCAGAGGCCCGTCTACCAAGCGCGCGGCACAGCGATGTCTATGGCTTTTGTTTACAGACGGCAAAGCATCGTTACTATCTGCGATGCTTTCCGCGTGCCGGCGACTATAACTTTTATTTATATTGCTTCACTCGGCCGGAGCGAATAATTGAATTGTCGTCGCCCCTCCATTCCCCTTCATCGGCACCACTAAAGCAGAAGTCTGAACTGGAACGATAGGAGGATGCACTTCTATGAATGATCTTGCCCGTTACCGGTTGCTGACCGGAGCATCTATTCCCCCTGCAGCGAAGCTGCTGTACAGCTATTTGCTGGATCGTGCAGGCGGGCGAAACGGCGCGGTACTGCTTTCGTCCAGGCGACTTGCATCAGAGGTGGGTCTTTCCACTTCTGCTGTGCGTCGCAACCTGCATCGGCTTCAGCAAAATGGACTTATTCGGCTCACGCCAAGATATTCCGAGGAAGGCATTCGTCTGACGAACCAAATTACCTTCGTATGAGGAGGTGCGACCTTTGACAGCCAAGTTGCAGCGAATGTCCGAGCTTGCCGCCAGTACGGCCCATGCGGTTTCGGATCACCCCGAGCGCTGGGCCGATTTTCTGCGAACGGCAGCCTGGAACTACAAGTATCCGTTTCAAGATCAACTTTTGATTTACGCGCAGCGCCCCGATGCTACGGCCTGTGCTTCAATTGAAATCTGGAACAAGCGGTTGAACCGTTGGGTAAAGCGCGGCGCAAAAGGCATCGCGCTGATCGAGGATCGGGGCAGTCATCTGGGGCTGCGTCATGTCTTCGATGTGTCGGACACGCAGAGCCGCAGCCGACAACCCATCTCCCTATGGCGCATGGAGGAGCCGGATACGGAAGCCGTCATCGAAACGCTGGAAAATGCATTTGGCAGTGAACGAGAGCCTGGTATGGAGTTGGTTGACACGCTGTTGTCTGCTGCCCGAGACGCGGTGGAGGATCACAGCGCCGATTACGTGCGAATGCTGCTGGCCGAACGCGATAACAGCCTGCTGGAAGAACTGGATGAGCCGCATGTGGAACTGTTGTTCAGGGAAGCCGCTCAACACGCGGTCACCTTTATGGCGCTGACACGCTGCGGTCTGGAACCCTCCCGTTACATCAGCGTTGACGATCTGTCCGGTGTCGGCTATTTCAATACGCTCCCTGCGCTGTCACATTTGGGCGCGGCGATCAGCGACGTAGCTGAAACGATGCTGCGCGAGATTGAATCCACCGTTCGGGCGATGCGCCGCGATGAGCAGCGAAAAAAAGAGCGACAGGCGAGTCGTACCGTTGCAAGGCCAGAATCCTTGCCGCAAAATGAAGCTAAATTACGCGAAAGGATGATTGAGCATGGAACTGACCTACACGCCGAGCGGGGATTACCTGCTGCCCGACCTGACGCTGACCGAACCGATGAGCATCGGGAAATATGGGATGTTGCACAAGACGTTTCTCAAGGAGCAGCGGAAGGGAACCTACGCGCACCTGATGCTGTCGGAGCAACTGACCCGGCATCTGGCGGACATCGACCGGACAGCACGGGAGCAGATCAACCTGACGATGCAGGAACTGACTCGGCAGCACCCGGCCCCGGACAAGGCGACCGACCCGATGGGCTGGACGAGTCACATGAACAGCTTGAAGCAGCAAGCGGAGGAACTGATTCTCACGGAGCTGATTTATCACTAAAATGGTACGACCGGGAAACGGAGGACAGAAGTCTTCCGTTTTTTCATGACCAAGCGATCATCAACGATATGCTTCGCGCCGCGCCGCTTTCCGAGAGCAAGGCGGCTATCGAAGCCTTTTTTGATGTGAATAAGGAAGATCGGGAACGGACGCTGTATATACGCAGTCTGTTCCCTCCGGGAATCACGGAGTTAACGCTAGATGATGACATAAAGGCCGGTTTTGAGCCGTACCGCAACGTACTGCATCTTTGGACGGGATCGGCGGAGCAGCGGACGGCGCAGAGCTTTTACGATTGGTCGGTGATTGCCGGGCATTTCGCCAGCATGATGATCCTTAACGAGTTTGATCCTGTTCGTACATCGGTGCCTTCTATTCAGCAGCAGACATTATGGATGAAGCAAGCGGAGGACGAAAAAGCCTCCGCTTTTTCACTTCCTCAAGCGGCCATCGACGCTGTTCTGCAAGGTGGAAGTGGTTTTGAGAGTGGAAAGCATCGCATCGCGCTATTTTTCCAACAGTCGTTATCGGCGCAGGAAAACGCTGATTTTCTGAAACGGGAATATGGCACTGGCGGGCGCCTCCCTGCTCTGATCGGCACCGATATTCATGAAAATCACGATAGTAAGGGAATTACGGTGACACGAGGTTCTATTATGAACCCGGACGTTAAAGTAGTGTTGCCATGGATCAAGGTGCAAAAGCGAATCGGCGAGCTGCTGGCAGCGGGCCGTTATCTAAACCGCCAGGAAGAAGAACGATTGCCTGCCTATGCCGAGCAGCAGGAGGAGAAGCGCAGGCAGCGCGCGGCGGAAAAGACGGAACACAATCTGCCGCTTTCGGAAGTGCAGCCGGATGAGTCGCAGCAAATACCCAACCGGGCTCGGGCGCACTATGCGTATACTGAGGGCAGCAAAGTATTTATCGGTGCGGATGAATACGAAATTGCGCAGATGGAGCCGCGAAAGGTTGTACTGCAGGACGTTCAATTTCCGTTATTCATGCAGGAAATGAATCGCCGGGATTTCGAGCGCATGCTGCGCGAGAATCCGCTGAACGATCATCTGATTTCCGGCCAGCAGGAATCGGATTCGGAACACGCGGAATGGGATACGGAACTGGTGGACGAACCGGAGCAAGCGGCACATGATGAAGGTGAGGGATTGACTCCCTCTCCTCCTTCCGCTGCCCCCAAGCTTCGGCATGAATTGGCTCCGGTCAGCAACTACCGAATCATGGACAACGAATTGGGACATGGCGGCGCGAAAACCAAGTACAAGTGGAATGTGGAAGCGATTCGGCTGCTCGGGAAACTGGAGAAGGATAACCGTCAGGCGACAGCGGACGAACAGGCTGTGCTTGCCCGTTATGTGGGCTGGGGCGGGATTCCGCAAGCGTTTGATGATGGGAATCCGCAATGGGGACCCGAATATGCGGAGCTGCGAGATTTGCTGGACCCGGAGGAATATGCATCCGCCCGCGCCTCCACGCTAAATGCGCACTACACCTCTCCAACCGTCATCAAGGCGATGTACGATTGCCTGGAGAGAATGGGCTTTCGTAGCGGTAATATTTTGGAGCCGTCTTGCGGCATCGGCAATTTTTTCGGTCTATTGCCGGAGTCATTTCAGGACGCTCGGTTGTTTGGCGTTGAGCTGGACAGCATCACCGGGCGCATCGCGCGGCAGCTTTACCCGCAAGTATCGATTGCTGTCAGCGGCTACGAGCAAACCAGCTTGCCGGACAGCTTTTTTGACCTCGCGATTGGTAACGTCCCGTTCGGCAGCTACGGCGTGGCCGACAAAAAATACGATAAGCACAAGTTTCTGATTCACGACTATTTCTTTGCGAAGACGCTGGATAAGGTTCGTCCGGGCGGCATCATCGCCTTTATTACCTCCAAAGGAACGATGGACAAACATAACCCAACCGTCCGAAAATACATCGCGGAACGGGCCGCGCTGCTTGGCGCGGTGCGTCTGCCTAATAATGCGTTCCTGGCGAATGCCGGAACCGAAGTGACCGCCGACATTTTGTTTTTGCAAAAACGGGACCGTAAGATGGCCGTCAGCGAGCACACCGAGGAATGGCTTTCGCTCGGCGTTACGGCAGAGGATGTACCGGTGAATAGCTACTTTGCGGCCCGCCCCGAAATGGTTCTTGGTACGATGGCCTACGATGATCGGATGTACGGCAATCAACAGGAAACGACCTGTCGTCCCTACCCGGACGCTCCTTTGGACGAGCTGCTGCGTGAGGCGCTAGCGAACATCCATGCGGAGTGGTTCGACTTGGAACGGGAGGAACAGCCGGAGGAGGAGGAAGTCTCCCTGCCTGCCGACCCGTCCGTTCGTAATTTCAGCTTTGCGCTGGTCGAAGGACGCATCTATTTTCGGGAAAACAGCCGGATGCGACCGGTTGAAACATCAGCAACTGCGGCGGGCCGTATCAAGGGCATGATTCAGCTTCGGGACACGGTGCGCGAACTGATCGAATACCAAACCGAGGATTACAGCGACGAAGCGATAAGGGAGCAACAGCGCAAGCTGGATACGCAATACGAACGGTTCACAACGCAATACGGCCTGATTAACAGTCGCGCCAATAGCCTTGCCTTTTCGGATGACAGCTCGTACTTCCTTCTCTGTTCGTTGGAAGTCATAGATGAGGAAGGACGGTTGCTACGTAAGGCGGATATGTTCACGAAGCGTACCATTCGGCAACGCACCAACATAAAACAGGTGGATACGGCTTCGGAGGCGCTGGCGGTTTCCATCGGTACGAAAGCTCGCGTCGATTTGCCGTATATGGCAGAGTTGACCGGACTCGCGCAGGAACTGCTTGTGCAGGAGCTTCGCGGCGTGATCTTCCCGAATCCTGAAAATCTGGACGAAGAAGGACAACCGATATACGAAACAGCGGATGCGTATTTATCGGGCAATGTTCGTGAAAAGCTGCGCACTGCCAAACAGTTTGCGGCCTTTGACGCCGAGCGGTACGCTGAAAATGTTAAAGCGCTGGAAGCCGTGCAGCCGATGGACTTGGACGCTTCCGAGATTGATGTACGACTGGGCGCAACCTGGCTGCCGCCGGAAGTCATTCGGGCATTCATTTTCGAACTGGTGGATACGCCGTATATGTACCAAACCTCCATCAACGTGATGTATTCCGGCTACACAGCAGCCTGGAACGTTAAAGGCAAAAGCGATGATCGTAGTAACAATATTAAGGCCAATGTCACCTACGGTACGAATCGCATCAATGCGTACAAAATTCTCGAAGACACGCTGAATCTGCGGGATGTACGGATATTCGATACGGCCGTTGAAAACGGTGTGGAAAAGCGGGTGCTGAACAAGCAGGAAACGGCTATCGCGCAGCAAAAGCAGGAAGCCATGAAGGAAGCGTTTCGAGACTGGATATGGCAAGATCCGCAGCGCCGGGAGCAGCTCACGCGACTGTACAATGATCGATTTAATTCCATCCGTCCGCGCGAATATGATGGAAGTCATATCCGCTTCACCGGGATGAACCCGGAAATCCGGTTGCGGCAGCATCAGGTCAATGCGGTTGCCCGAACGCTCTACGGCGGCAATTCCCTTTTCGCCCATTGCGTCGGCGCGGGCAAAACCTTTGCGATGACCGCCGCGGCAATGGAAAGCAAGCATTTGGGCCTGTGCAACAAAAGCATGTTGGTTGTTCCTAATCATCTGACCGAGCAATGGGCTGCGGAATTTTTGATGCTCTATCCGTCCGCGAACGTACTTGTCGCCACCAAGAAGGATTTTGAAACGAAGAACCGGAAGACGTTCTGCGCACGGATTGCCACCGGCGATTACGACGCGATTATTATCGGCCACTCGCAATTTGAAAAAATTCCGATCTCGGCGGAGCGCCAGCGGCAACAGCTTTACGAGCAAATATCCGAAATCACCAGCGGCATCCGCGAGCTAAAGGAAGCCAAGGGCGAGCGGTACGCCATCAAGCAGCTTGAGAGGACAAAGAAGACGCTGCAGGTCAAGCTGGAGAAGCTGAACGACACGAGCCGTAAGGATGATGTGGTTACCTTTGAGGAACTCGGCATCGATCGATTGTTCGTCGACGAAGCAGACTCGTACAAAAATCTATTCCTTTATACGAAAATGCGCAATGTCGCCGGGCTATCGCAAACCGAAGCGCAAAAGTCATCGGACATGTTTGCCAAGTGCCGCTATTTGGATGAATTGACCGAGGGACGGGGCATTATTTTTGCCACGGGTACGCCGATCTCCAACTCCATCACCGAGATGTACACGATGCAGCGCTACTTGCAATACGAGCGGCTCCGCGGGCAAGGCTTGCAGCACTTTGATTCGTGGGCTTCAACATTTGGCGAAACAGTTACTGCCATCGAATTGGCACCGGAAGGAACGGGCTATCGCGCGAAAACGCGGTTTGCCCGTTTTTATAATTTGCCGGAGCTGATGAACGTCTTTAAGGAAGTGGCGGACATTCAGACAGCGGATATGCTCCAGCTTCCGGTTCCCAAAGCCCACTTCCACAACGTCGCTGTTCCGCCGAGCGATTTTCAGCGTGAGATGGTCGCGGATCTCGCCAGCCGCGCCGAACTGGTGCGAGCGAAGCGAGTAGAGCCGCATGAAGACAACATGCTCAAGATCACCAACGACGGACGCAAGCTGGCCCTCGATCAGCGGCTGGCAAACGCCATGCTACCCGATGACGAAGGCAGTAAAGTAAGCGCCTGCGCGGATAACGTCTTTCGGCAATGGGCCGACAGTCGGGATCAGCGGCTCGCGCAGCTGGTCTTTTGCGACCTTTCCATTCCTAAGCAGGACGGAACCTTTAATGTGTACGACGAGCTGCGGCGAAAACTGACGGAGAAAGGCGTTCCGGTTGAGGAGATCGCCTTCATTCACGACGCCAATACAGAAGTGAAGAAGAAGGAACTGTTTGCCAAGGTGCGAACGGGACAGATTCGCATATTGCTCGGATCGACGTTTAAGATGGGTGCGGGAACGAACGTTCAGACCAAGTTGATCGCGCTTCATGACCTCGATTGTCCGTGGCGACCACGCGACCTGGAGCAGCGCAGCGGGCGGATTATTCGGCAAGGCAACCAGAACAGCGAGGTTCACATCTTCCGTTATGTCACAGAGAACACGTTTGACGCTTACCTCTATCAAACGCTGGAGAACAAGCAGCGGTTTATCTCGCAGATCATGACCAGCAAATCGCCGGTTCGTTCTGCCGAGGACATTGATGAGACGGCTTTGTCCTATGCTGAAGTTAAAGCGCTGGCGACCGGAAATCCGTACATCAAGGAGAAGATGGACCTCGACATCCAGGTATCCAAGCTCAAGCTGCTCAAGGCGAATCATTTAAGCCAGCGTTATGCGCTGGAGGATCGGCTGCTCAAAATGCTGCCGCAACAGTTCAAGTCAACGGAGGAACGCATTGCTGGGTATGAGCAGGACGTGGCCTTGTTCATGCGCGCCCAAGCGTCGGAAAAGGCTAGCAGCGACGATTCCCGTTTTCCCGGTATGACCATCAAAGATTACACGTACTCGGAACGTGCTACGGCGGGCGTTGCCCTGCTGGAAGCCTGCAAGGGCATGACCTCTCCCGATCCGCAGGATGCAGGCAGTTACATGGGCTTTTCCTTATGGCTATCGTTTGATAGCTTTGCAAAGGAATACAAGGTGACGCTGCGCGGCGCTTTGGGCCATACGATTACGTTAGGACCGGATGCAGGCGGCAATATGAGTCGAATAAACAACACCTTGTCGGATTTGCCGAATAAGCTCGCCTATTGCCGTGACCAGCTCGCAACACTCAAGCAACAGATGGTAACGGCGAAGGAGCAGATCGAGGCACCGTTCAAGCAGGAGCAGGAATTGCAAACGAAGTCCGCGCGGCTCGCGGAGTTAAATGTGCTGCTGAACATGGACAAAAGGGAAAACGAAGCCGTGGACAGCGTGTCGGATGAAGAACCGGAAGCACCCGAACGGCGGGTTGCGGATCGAGAGCGATAACAGCAATGGAAAGGTATAAATCACAGGACGAAACGGACTCCGGCTTTTGGGGTCCTTTTCGCATTTCTGGAGGTACGCACATGTTGTATGCCATCCCAAGCGGCGGCGGATGCTTTTGCCCGATTCTACCGCCTATTTGTTATGGAACCGATCCGACCGAGGAGGGAGAAACCATGCCGGAATTGGAATTGATATCCAAAGGGAAGAACTGATTTGGAGACACGTATTATTACATCCGTGATTCGAACGGGGTGACCAGTCAAGTCTATGAAAGCGAGTTAGACGCATTCATGAAAAAGAAAGGCGCTTCAGAGTTGAGGGAAAGAAGAGCTTATCTGTATCCCAAAAAGAAGGGTAAGGCACGATGAACAAATGAAGCAGGATGAAAGAAAATCAGCCTTACAATTAAGAGACACGATTTTTAAAGCCCGTTGTGGCTAATTTACTTTTTTCGAGAGGAACTACGGCAATGAGCTATGTAAGCAAGGAACAAATCGAACGTGCAAAGCAATTGGACCTGCTCACCTATTTGCAATGTTTCGAGCCATACGAACTGGTGCGGTGCTCGCGCAACGCCTATTCGACCCGCTCCCACGACAGCCTTAAAATCTCCAACGGTAAATGGTTCTGGTGGTCTAGGGGGATCGGCGGTCGTTCTGCGCTGGACTACCTCATTAAAGTAAGAGGCATGTCGTTTCCCGATGCGGTGCTGCAAATTGACGGTAATCCACCCGTTCACATGGCTCCAGCTACCCCTGCCATTCAGCAGGATGGTTCAAATGCGCGGCTGGAGCTTCCCGAACCGTATGAGAATTCGAATCGCGTCATCGCTTATCTTCGCAAACGCGGCATTTCTCGCGACGTAATCGAATTCTGTCTCGACTCGGGACGTCTTTACGAAAGCCGAATGTACCATAACGCAGTATTTGTGGGATTTGATTTGAAAGGTTCCCCACGGTACGCAGCGATTCGAGGAACAACCAAAACCCGATACAGGAGCGAAGCGTCAGGTAGTGACAAACGGTATTCGTTCTCCATCCCCGCCATTGGGAACAGCTCTGAACTGCATGTATTTGAGAGTTCGATTGATCTGTTATCGTATTGTACTCTTGCCTCAATCTTTGAAAAGGACTGGCGTTTATCTCATCAATTATCACTTGGAGGGATATATGGTCCAAAAGAAAATACGTATGAAGATACGACACCGGCTGCACTCACTCATTATTTGCAAAGCTATCCAAAGGTTAATCGTCTGGTGCTTCATTTAGATAACAACGATCCGGGCCGTTCAGCGGCAAATATGATTATTCGTTTGCTTGGCACCGCTTATGCCATTTCCGACGAGCTACCTAAAGGTGAAGATGTTAACGATGAACTGGTAGCTTATCGAAAACATCGCTCTGAGCTAACGCGTTAGCGATGGGTACGGGGATCGGCTGTAAGTGAATCATGTCTTTTCGATGATGCTGAGCGATCAGCGTCTTTTTGTCGTTTCGATGCCCCTCCCCTTTTTCCCGGCAGGTGCCTTCAGGGCGACGCGAGACGAATGTCTCGTGTTGCAGCAAGCACTGAATTTGGTCTCCCAAATTCGCTTGTTAGGGGCAAGCCCCTAATACCCCTGCCTCAGCTACACGCTCTTTTAATAAGAATATAGGTTTCAACAATGATCGGTATCTTTCAGAAACAGCAGAAACCATTCAGCTATTTCGTGCGAGCCATGTCCTTTGAAGAAGGAGTGAACATGATGAGAAGACGAGCGATTCGCATTCAGGTATGGGTGAACCATGATGAAAACGCAAAGCTCCAAGCGAGTGCGAAGACATCGGGACTTTCACAGGAAGGTTATATTCGATCCCTGATTAATAGATATGTCCCGAAGGCGATGCCGCCAACGGACTATTTCGCTATGATGCGCGAGCTTCACGCCATCGGCAATAACCTTAACCAACTCGCAGCGAAGGCCCATGCGACAGGTCATCTGGATCGAGCGGCTTTTCAGCAGGAAGCAGACCACTTGCGCCGCGCCGTCCAGCAGATTCAACAAGCCGTGACCGCACCGGAACCGAGAAACGAGCTACAAGGAAATTCTAACGTACATCCACCGTAAAGGGGACAGCGCACATGGCGACAACCGCAATATGGGACGTTACCGACCGCCTCAAGCGTGTGCTGGATTACGCCACCAATCCTGATAAGACCGATCAAGCGCGTGTAGCGCATGATGATTTACAGCAGGTGCTCGCTTATACCAGCGCGGATGCCAAAACGGAAAAACAGCTTTACGTGAGCGGGATCAATTGCGATCCGCTTACCGCTTACGAGCAAATGCAGCGAACCAAACGACAATTTCAAAAGACTGATGGCATTGTGGCTTTTCACGGGTATCAGGCGTTTGCACCGGGCGAAACGACGCCGGAGGTGGCACATGCCATTGGCATCAAACTGGCGCAGGAGCTATGGGGGGAGCGCTTTGAAGTCGTTGTATCAACCCATTTGGACAAGGAGCACTTGCACAATCATTTCGTACTTAATGCGGTGTCGTTCCTGGACGGTAAACGCTACTACGATAACAAAGCCTCTTACGCGCTGATGCGGCAAACATCCGATCGACTTTGCCGGGAGCATGCCTTATCGGTCATCGAGCAGCCGGAACCGGGTAAGGCCAAGCATTACGGTGAGTGGCGAGCGGAACAGGAAAGCAAGCCGACTTGGCGCGGCTTGATACGCGAGGACATCGACGCCGCTATCGCCGCTGCCATGACGATGACGCAATTTTTCGCGATCCTTCAGAAGCAGGGTTATGAAATGAAGTCGAACGTCAAGCATTTGGCGGTACGCCCGCCGGGCAAAGAGCGGTTTGTTCGATTGCGCAGTCTTGGCGACGATTACACGGAGCATGCGATAAAAGAGCGTATTCTGCAAAACCAGTTACCGCAGCGTCAGCCACCGATGCCGTTGCCGCGGCGCAGACGAGCCGTCATCGTTCGCAGTACCCTGCATATCGGACGTAGATTTAGCGGTCTGCAAGCCTTGTATCTGCGGTACTTATTCAAGATGGGGATTCTGCCTCATTCCCGCGCGTCCCTCAAACGGACGTCTTTTTTATTGCGCGAAGACTTACGATATCTGACGGCCATCACGGAGCAAACCAAGCTGTTATGCCGTCATCGAATTTTCAATACGGATCAATTGACGGGTTATCTTGACGGGCTGCAAACGGAATTGCGACAAGGATACGGCTCCCGCAAAATGCTGTACAACCGGCTTCGCCGCTGTCAGCTTCCCGAGCAAATCGAGTCGTATAAATCGCAAATTGCCGAACTTTCCCGTCAGCTTGCGAAGCTCCGAAAGGAGGTGAGGCTTTGTACGGGCGTTCTTGCCCGATCCGACGAACTGGCAAACAAGCTGCAACGTAACGAGGAAGACCAATCGACACGAAGGGAGGCCAATGTCCATGAGCAGCGGAACCGAGGCGGCCGATCAGGTCGTCAGCATGAGTCTTCGTGGCATTGAAGTCATGGCGAAAATTTCCGGCGAAGGCGCGAAGCATCTGGCTGTTTATTTGTTCGCCGCCCTGCAAGGGCAAAAACGAACAAGAGGCCGCATTCGTTTGGAAAGCTTGCTGCGCAGCGGTAAGGAACTGAAGGTATTTGCAGTACGAAATGAAGACTTGCCGACGTTTTGCAAAGAAGCGAAGCGGTATGGTGTCCTCTATTGCGCGCTGCGTGACAAGAAAAATGTGGACGGGCTTTGCGACGTCATGGTACGGGCCGAGGATGCGTCCAAGATCAACCGAATCGTTGAACGCTTCAAGCTGGCGACCGTAGATACGGCCAGCATCAAGCAGGAGATTGTGAAATCCCGCAGCGAGAAGCAGTCGGTCGAGCGTGAAGGGGCGGCGCAACCACCGGAGCAACATGCCGGGACACCCGAAGAAGGAGCCAACGAGTCGCCAGCTTCAAATGAGGGAGCGGTAGTGAGCGAAGATTTTTTGGACGATCTGTTGGGAAAGCCCGAGCCGGCGGCGGAGGTGCAGCCGGTAAACGAGCAGCAGGGAACCGATCAACCGGCGGCCGAGGCGTGGGAGGTCGAGCGAACGGAACCGGAGCGTCCGCTTCCCCTCCCGCCGACACAGGAGGAGAGGACAACGGAACCATCCTCTCCGTCCGCGCCTACCTCCGAGCGCAGCGCGGCATACGAAAGGGTTACGATTGACCCTGAAAAGCCGAAGGAAAAAGTGTCCGTCCGCCAATTGCTGCGTGAAATTCGGGAGGAAAACCGGGCGGCAGAGAGCAGACGGCGGCAGCAGGTGCAGGAACCGTCGTTGCCTAAGCGCAGAGATCGCGGGAATTCGGCGTCCGGCAGTAAAGCATCCGTTCCGATGGCCGGGAGTCGAAAGCGAGGGAAATCGAAATGAGCGAACTGGACGAGTTATTCCAGCCCCAAGTCACGACGGCCTCCGGTCAGCGTGAGCAGCCGTTCGACAAAGAAGCGTGGGCGCAAAAAAAGCAAGAACTGCGGCAGTGGACGTATGAGACGATTGATACTGCCACAGCCGCCATTACGCAAAACGGCGAACAATTTCAGCATTATCTGGACGTACAAAGCCGTTTTGATCTCTACAGCGTCGCGAATGCGCTGCTTATTTTCGCGCAGCGCCCGGATGCCACTCGCATTGCTGATTTTGATAGCTGGAAAGAACAAGGCGTCTATATCCGTCGCAAGGAATCCGGATTTTACATCTTGGAGCCAGGCGAGGAATACAAGCGAGAAGATGGGAGTACCGCAATCAGCTACAACCCCAAGAAGATGTTCGATGTTGCGCAAACAACCGCACCGAAAAAGGAATCGCCGATCTACCCGGATGACCGCACGCGCATCAAGGCATTGATGGACCGCTCACCTGTTACGATTACGATTGGAGATGCCTTGCCTGCGGAGGTTCATGCGCTCTATCAGCCGGATACGCGAAACATCGTGATACGTCACGGGCTTGGGGCCAGTGACATTTTTCGGGCGCTCGCACAGGAGTTGGCGCATGCGGAGATTGATCGCGGCCATAACGACTACAGCCGCTCCCATTACAATTTCCAAGCTTATTGCGCTGCGTATATGCTTTGCAAAAAGTTCGGCGTCGAGACGGCTTCTTTCCGCTTCGGCCAGGTTCACGAACGGCTCAAGGAGTTGGAGCCGCAGCATATTCGCGCCGAGCTGACGGTGATGAAGGATGCGGCACACGACATTTCCCGTCGTATACACCGTATGCTGGCCCAGCAGCGACAGCAGCAACCGAATCGCAGCGATTCCATCCGCTAGTCGTGGCATGCTTTTCATTTTTCTGTTGGGAGGAGTGGCGATGAAAGAGGAAGAACGCATCCTGAGAATGGATCATTACGAGCATGGCATTGTCATCAACGCCTTGAATGCGCTCCGCAACGACTTGATCGGCCAGCAGCGGCCGACCGATCCTGTTGACGATTTACTGCTCAAAGCGATTGACGCTCCCTATCAAAAAATAAAGCGCCGGAGTCATCATGCGGCGCGCTGAAACCGCAAGGAGTAATCTTTTACTCTTTGCGGTTTTTTTTATTCCGGTCGTGTGGGCGGCGCTGCTTGCCGCCCCCGCTTTGTCAAAGGGATTACCGGCACTTCTGCTGTATCTCAGCGAGGCGATTAACAATCCCTTCCAGATTCAATGGGTCGAGGATACGCCGCGAAGCTTGTTGCTGTTCACGTTGATTTATGGGATTTCGGTCGGCATCTACTTGGCGTCCCCGCGCAACTATCGGCGGCGCGAAGAGCATGGCAGCGCACGATGGGGCAAGGCCGGACGGATAAATGCCAAGTATCGCGACAAGCAACCGGAACAAAATAAGATTCTGACGCAGCAGGTACGCATCGGCTTGGATGGCCGCAAGCATCGCCGGAACCTGAATGTTCTTGTCGTCGGCGGTTCCGGGTCCGGCAAAACGCGGTTTTACGCCAAGCCGAACGTTATGCAGGCGCATACGTCCTTTGTCGTGCTCGATCCCAAGGGCGAAATTTTGCGCGATACCGGGCATCTACTCAAGTCCGAAGGCTATGACATCAAGGTGCTGGATCTCATCAATCAACACCGTTCGCATGGCTACAATCCATTCGCCTATTTGCAAGACGACAAGGATGTTCTCAAGCTGGTCACCAATCTGATCCGCAATACGACACCGAAGGGCAGCAATACCAACGATCCCTTTTGGGAGCGATCCGAGACCGCCTTGCTGGAAGCGCTCGTGCTATACCTCCTATATGAAGCACCGCCCGAGGAGCAAAACTTCCCAATGGTCATGGAAATGATCGCGGCTGCGGAGGTGCGGGAGGAGGACGAAACGTACCAAAGCCCGCTCGATGAACTATTCGAGCGGCTGGCCATGCGCGATCCGGAACACCTTGCCGTCAAGCAGTACAACATTTTCAAGCTGGCGGCGGGCAAGACGGCCAAGTCCATTTTAATTGGCCTCGGCGTTCGATTGGAGAAGTTCAATTTGCATACGATTGCGGGGATGAGCATGGTCGACGAAATGGAATTGCCCGTTATGGGGGAGAAGAAGACGGCGATGTTTGCCGTCATTCCCGATAACGACAGCAGCTTCAACTTCATTGTCGGCATGCTCTACACGCAGCTTTTTCAATGCTTGATGTACGAGGCGGACTATCGGCATGGCGGACGCCTGCCGGTTCATGTTCACTTTGTCATGGACGAGTTCGCCAATGTAGCGCTTCCCGACGAATTTGACAAGCTGCTCTCCACGATGCGCAGCCGGGAAATTTCCGTTTCTATCATTTTGCAAAATTTAGCGCAACTCAAGGCGCTGTACAAGGATGCGTGGGAATCGATTGTGGGCAACTGCGACGAATTTTTGTACTTGGGCGGCAACGAACAGTCTACCCACAAATACGTCTCGGAGCTGCTTGGCAAGGAAACGATTGATACCAATACCTACGGCCAGAGTAAGGGGAGAAACGGCAGCTACTCGATCAACTACCAGCAATCAGGCCGCGAATTGCTCACACCAGACGAGGTGAGGTTGCTGGATAACCGCTTTTGCCTGCTCTTTATCCGTGGCGAACATCCAGTCCAGGACGACAAATATGATTTGCTCAGGCATCCTCATGTCTCGCTCACGACGGATGGTAACGGTCTTCCCTATCAGCATGGCGGCACGGAACACGCTTTGGACTGGCAATCCGTGTTCCTTCATGCAGACGGGGATTATGAACTTCTTTCGGAAGAAGAAGTAGAGTCGCTATTTTTACGAAGGGAATGATGAACTTGAAAATGAAAACGAAACGGCTGCTGGCCCTGTACATCGTGCTGATCTTAACGGGAACTGTATTCGTCTCCACTGCTTATGCAGAGGGCGATCCGATGACGACAGTCAACAACCTGTCTACTTTTATCTTCGGTTTAATCCGTGCGATTGGCATGATTATTCTCGGTTTCGGCATTGTTCAAATTGGATTGTCGCTAAAATCCCATGACCCTTCTCAGCGCGCAAACGGGTTTCTGACGCTCGCCGGAGGGGTCATTATTACGTTTACGAAGGAAATTCTTACCCTGATTGCCGGATGAGCCTGAAGCTTTGCATGAAGGGGGGCGGACGTTTCGTCTGTTCCCCGTTTACGGAAGGGGTGAGCATGTGTCAAAAAACAGTTGGGTGATCGACAACCTCGAAAATGCCTTGGATACCTGGAACGATAAGATGAATGAAATCTGGAGCCTCGTTACGCAATCGCCAGCGGATTTTAAGGGTGGGGGCGTTTGGCGTGTCATCACAGATATTCACGGTGCGTTGCAGGCGACGGGACTGGCGCTTCTGGTCTTGTTTTTTGTGATTGGCGTGGTGAAGTCGACCGGCAGTTTTGCGGAAGTGAAAAGGCCGGAGATGGCCGTCAAGCTGTTTATCCGCTTTGTGCTCGCCAAGGCGGTCGTAACCTATGGTCTGGAGTTGATGATGGCTCTCTTTACGATTGTACAGGGGATCATCTCAACGATGATGGGACGCTCCGGGTTTGGAACGACAGAGGCTATGGCCTTGCCGGATACGGTAGCGCAAGCGATTGAAGACGTTGGCTTCTGGCAAAGCATTCCGCTGTGGATCGTCACCATTCTCGGCAGTTTGTTCATTACGGTGCTATCCTTTGTGATGATCCTTTCGGTGTACGGGCGCTTTTTCCGTATCTATTTGTATACGGCAATAGCCCCCGTTCCGCTGTCCGCATTTGCGGGGGAGCCAAGCCAAAATATCGGCAAGTCGTTCCTGAAAGGATACGCGGCAGCGTGTCTGGAAGGCGCGATTATTGTACTGGCGTGTATCATTTATTCCGCCTTTGCTACCGCTCCTCCAGCCGTCGATTCTAGTGCGGGCGCGGTTACGATGGTGTGGACGTATATCGGGGAACTCATTTTCAACATGCTCGTTCTTGTCGGTACGGTGAAGATGGCAGATCGTATCGTGCGCGAAATGATGGGACTGTAATCACCTTGTGAATGATGGGAGTTATCGGATTGCGGTCAAAAATAGCTTCAATAGCGCCAGAGCATCCTTGCGCTGCTTCTCTGTGCATTGATTGAGCGCAGCCATAATCAATGCCGTTTCATCGTAAGGTGTGGCGCTCTCCTCTTGACCCAGGAGCAATTCATTAGGAGAAAGCTTGAGCAAATTGCAAATACTGAACATCGTTTCAATGGACATCCCGGCTTTACCTCGTTCAATATCGGCGCAAAATCTTGGGACCCGTCCAACTCGTTCAGCCAGTTGTTCACGAGAAATTTCCAATGCCTCTCGTTGCTTCCGAATGCGTTGCCCCACCTTCTTTTTATCGTAACCAATCATCAAGCGTCACCTCTTTACAGGGGTTGAGTTTATAACTCCCATTATGGAGGAGTACACAATTGACATAAATGAGATTAAAACTTACCATCGAAGTAGTCTTCTAACATACACCGTGTTTCATTCAAAAATGTCGGCTCTCACAATAAAAACGGGAGGATGGATAAATGAACGAATTGTTAAGAGAGCTGGAAGAGGAGCGGCGAAAGCTGAATTCGCTTGGTGAACAGTTAATAAAGCAATCCATTTCTTTATCCGGCCATCAAGCATTTCAAGAGCAAAGTCAGAAGGTCGATCAGCTAGTAGCCTGCTATCATCACATGAAAGCCAAGCAGAAGCAGCGGGTAAGGTAAAAGAGTTGTGGGGGGAAGCAGGTAATGGAAATTCCACCGTGGTTTCGAACAGCTATTCAAGGTCGATTGGACTACGTTTCTGCACGATTCGAGCATCATCCTGATCTCAAGCGTGTTCGTGCTGAAGAAAAGAAGGCTTTTCAAGTCTTGTTTGTTGGTATGGATATTGGTCGTATGCCTGAATTTGAAGCTTGGGAGGACAGACATCATTTTAAACAATCGATTATCAATGAGTGGTTATATTTGCAAGGGATGAAGGATGGCTTTCAGCTTGCTGTGGAACTATTGAGCAATCCTGTGCCATTTGATGACGACACACTGTTCAAACCTGAAAGCAACGAGCCTGAGGCGTAGACTGCTCATCCGGGAGGGATAAAAGTGGAAGTGAAAATCAACCGGGAAATCCGGGATTATACGGAAAGCTTGTTCTTCGGACTGTCCTTGCGGCAGTTCTTTTTTTCTGTTCTGGCGGTCGCAGCGGCAATTGGACTGTATTTCGGGCTGCGCAGTCATTTCGGACTGGAAACGCTCAGTTGGATGTGCATATTGGGGGCAGCTCCCTGCGCCGCGCTCGGATTTATCTGCTATCACGGTATGACGGCGGAGCAACTATTGTGGGCGTATGTGAAGTCGGAGTTTCTGATGCCAAGACGGCTTGTCTTCCGCTCGACCAACATATACTACGAAGCGCTGAAAGGAAGCCTGCACAAGTGTGAGCAAGAAAGGATGAAGCGCAATGATTAAGACGCTCAGGCGCACCATGAAGCAGGACAAGGAACGGTCTGTTATTCCCAAAAGCGTACAACAAGCGATCCCGATCCGCGCCATCTGGCCGGACGGGATTTTTGCTGTCGGCAACAAATTCTCGAAGTCGTTCCGTTTCGCGGACATCAACTACGCTGTCGCATCGAGAGAGGACAAGGAGACGATGTTCCTTTCCTACTCCGAATTGCTTAATTCTTTTGACAGCGGCGCGACGACGAAGATTACGATTCACAATCGGCGGCTGAATCAGGCAGATGTGGAACGTTCCATTCTTATTCCGCTCCAGCACGACGGGCTGGATGTGTATCGGCAGGAGTACAACGACATGTTGCTTGGCAAAGCGACGGATGGCAACACCAATGGGACGATTCAAGAGAAATACATCACCATCTCCGTGGTTAAAAAGAACGTGGATGAAGCTCGCCATTACTTCGCGCGGGTCGGCACGGAGTTGACGGCGCATTTCTCTCGTCTCGGCTCGAAATGTACCGAGCTTGATGCGACTGACCGCCTGCGCATTCTGCATGACTTCTTCCGGATTGGCGAGGAAGCCGATTTTCGCTTCGACATGCAGGAGATGATGCGCAAGGGACACGATTTCAAAGATTACATTTGCCCGGACACCTTCGAGTTTGCCAAAGATCATTTTCGGATGGGCGAATACTACGGTCGGGTCATCTTTCTGCGTGATTACGCCAGCTACATCAAGGACAGCATGGTAGCCGAACTGTGCGACTTGAACCGCAACTTGCTGCTGTCGCTCGATGTGATCCCGATTCCGACCGACGAAGCTGTCCGTGAAGTGGAGAATCGACTGCTCGGCGTGGAAACGAACATTACGAATTGGCAGCGACGGCAAAATCGCAACAACAACTTTTCTGCTGTCATCCCTTACGACATGGAGCAGCAGCGCAAAGAGAGCAAGGAATTTCTTAGCGACCTGACCACACGCGACCAGCGGATGATGTTTGGACTACTTACGATGGTGCATGTCGCGGACAGCAAAGAACAACTCGATAGCGATACGGAGACATTGCTCACTACGGCCCGCAAGCATTTGTGCCAGTTTTCCACGCTCTCCTATCAGCAAATGGACGGTTTGAACACGGTGCTGCCGTATGGGCTGCGAAAGGTTCATGCTTTGCGGACGCTCACGACTGAAAGTACGGCTGTCTTTATCCCGTTTCGAGCGCAGGAGATCATGCATCCAGACGGCATTTATTACGGCCAAAACGTCATCAGCAAAAATATGATCGTCGCCAATCGAAAGCAACTGCTTAATGGAAACAGTTTTATCCTTGGCGTATCCGGTTCCGGTAAAAGCTTCGCCGCGAAACGGGAAATCGTCAACCAGATATTGGCGAGCGATGACGACATTATTCTGATTGACCCGGAGCGGGAGTATTCCGCTCTGGTAAATGCGCTGGGTGGCGAGACGATTCATATATCTGCTACTTCGTCGAACCATATCAATGCAATGGATATGAACCGGGATTATGGCGACGGAGCCAATCCGATCATTCTTAAATCGGAATTCGTCCAGTCGTTGTGCGAGCAGTTGATCGGAGGACATCAACTTGGAGCCAAGGAGAAGTCGCTCATCGATCGCTGTACCGCCGCTGTGTACCGCAAGTATTTGCGGAGCAACTATAAGGGACAGCCGCCGACATTGCAGGATTTTCGCGCGGAGCTGCTCAAGCAAGCAGAACCGGAGGCGCAGGACATCGCGCTGGCCATTGAATTATTTACTTCCGGTAGTCTGAATACGTTCGCCCAATCGACCAACGTCAACGTCCACAATCGGCTGATTTGCTACGATATTCTCGACTTGGGCAAGCAGCTTCTTCCCATCGGCATGCTGGTCGTACTCGACAACATCTTGAATCGGATTACGCAAAATCGCGCCAGAGGCAAGAATACGTTTATCTTTATTGATGAAATCTACCTTCTGTTCCAGCACGAATATAGCGCCAACTTTCTTTTCACGCTCTGGAAGCGTGTCCGAAAGTATGGCGCTTTTTGCACAGGGATTACGCAAAATGTGGACGATCTGCTGCAAAGCCATACAGCCCGCACCATGCTCGCAAACAGTGAATTCATCGTCATGCTGAATCAGGCAAGCACCGACCGGATGGAGCTTGCCGAGTTGCTCAACATTTCGGATCTGCAACTGTCTTACATTACGAATGTTGACGCCGGGAATGGTCTGATGAAGGTCGGCAGCTCCCTCGTACCGTTTACCGACAAGTTCCCGCGGCACACGAAACTGTATGGCCTAATGACAACGAAGCCCGGAGAGTAATGGATAAACAGCAGTAGGCGGCTGATCGCAAACAGGATCAGCCGCTTAAGCACTAATATACATCTCTCATGGACTCTTCACCAGTAAATCTTGGCTGTTAGGAAACTTACAATGTTCTGCCGAGCATTCGCATTCCATAGTTTCTGTCACTTCTTTACAAAACATTAATGGGTAGTTTATCCAATTCATCATTTCAAATTGCATGCTTTTTGATACATATTTTTTTGCTCTGTTTATACGTATCAAAATGTATCGGGTATCGGCAAAAGACCAAAATCCGGAACGGCAGCTCGTCAAGTTCCGGGAGCTGGGCGTTGATGAAAGATACATATTTGTTGACAAGCAGAGCGGCAAGGATTTTGAGCGGCCGCGCTATCAGGCAATGCGTCTGATGATTAGAGAGGGCGACCTGGTTTACCTGGATGCGCTGGATCGGCTGGGCCGAGATTACGACGGCATAATTGCCGAATGGAAAGCCATTACACGAGAGATCGGCGCAGACATCGTATGTCTGGATAACGAAACGCTGTTCGATTCCAAAAAGTTCAAACAAATGGGTGATTTCGGCAAAGTCATGGAGGACCAGTTTTTAAGCCTGCTGGCATATGTGGCCGAGCAGGAACGGAAAAAGAATCGGCAGCGGCAGGCGGAAGGGATCGAAGTTGCCCGAGCGGATGGCGTAACGTTCGGGAGGCCAAGGCAGGAAATTGACGATAAGTTTATCCGGACATACCGGGAATGGAGAGCAGGGCAAATCACGGCAACCGAGGCTATGCGAAGAATTGGTATGAAAAAACCGACGTTTTACCGGCGGGTGAGGGAGTATGAGGGAGCAAATGGACAGAACAAGCAATCGCCCGTTGCTTCAAAGGACGATGCAGAGAATGGGAATCAGGGGATGGCTTGAAGCCATCCCCTGGTCATTATTCCGGTTTATTCCCTGCATTCGGGTCTGCAACAAAATTTGTCTTATAGTCTGTATATTTCAGCTCCGTTACCATGCCGGCAGAAGCATGATGCAGATCATGACAATGGAACATCCAGTTCCCTTCATTATTTGCTTCGAATGCGACAACGTATTCTTCGCCCGGCTTCAAATTCAACGTATCCTTTATGATTGGAGATCCTTCAAGCGGTTTCCCGTTCTTGCTTAGCACTTGAAAGAAGTGACCGTGCAAGTGCATCGGATGGTCGTCAGTTTTCGAGTTATTGACAAGGCGAACCTTGACGGTATCTCCTTTTTTGACGTTTATCGGTTCGGTTTCCGGAAACGTTTTTCTGTTTATGGTGTAGACCATTTCGCCGTTTTTCATTTCGGTGTTCAAATTCATCGTGTATTCCAAATTATACTTCTGATCTAACTTAAAGTTGGCTTTGCCCACTTGGCCGTAACGGCTCATATCGACAGCCGTCAGCTTCTCTGCTTCATTCGCTTTGTCGGAACCGGCGGGAGCTCCTTCATAAGCAATCGTGGCTTTCATCCCTTTAACAGCAGCTTTGTCGCCGTGGTCCTCGATCAACCATTGGCCCGGATTGCTGGCGACAAATTCAATATCGTAACGCTCTCCTGGAGCAATACTTACGACATTATCATTCAGGATACCTGGATTGTTTATAGGTTGTCCGTCGGTAGCAATAACTTTGAATTCATGTCCGTGCAAATGAATTTGATGAGACAGAAAGCCCGCATTAATCAAACGGATTCGAACTTTATCTCCTTCCTTAACAGGGAGCTGATCTACCAGCGAACCGGATTTTCCATTTATGGTATACAGATCGTACATGCTCATATCGTGTCCCATATTCATGGAACTATTATCGGTATTGGTCGACGCTTTGTTTTCGTTCCCCATATTCATCGTACTGTGATCCATGCCCGACAAATTGCCAGACATGTTCATGCTGGATTTATTGTCTTTGCCATCCGAACTGCCCATATTCATTTTGCTATGATCCATTTCCGACATGTTGCCTCCGGACATATTCATGCCGGACATTTCTCCGGAGCTCATCCATTCATCGAGGACAAGTGTATAATCACGGTCAACGTCGGTACCTTCTTTCGGTTCAACGATGAATGCCCCATATAATCCGCGATCCAATTGATTCACACTATCCTGATGGGAGTGGTACCAATAGGTGCCAGGGACATCTGCTTTAAACTCGTACGTAAACGACTGACCTGGTTGAACGGCATTTTGCGTTACGCCCGGAATGCCGTCCATAGCGTTGGGTACAGGAACGCCGTGCCAGTGAATGGTGACTGGCTCGGGCAACTGATTTTTCAGATTGACTTTTATCGTATCTCCTTGCTTAACCCGAATTTGTGGACCAGGAACGGAATTGTTGAATGTCCAAACCGGCAACGTTTTTCCAGGAGCAATTTCCTGATTGCTTTGGGAGGCAGTCAAATTAAATTCTTTTCCTGTTAATACAACGGACTTTTCTGTTTGAGTATTTGTCGTCTTCGCAGTCTCCTTTGTTCCCTCCATATTCATTTTCGAGTGATCCATTCCGCTCATCGAACCGGAACAACCAGCCAATACAACAGATAAAGCTCCGACTGCAATTATACTTTTGAGCTTCCAGCTAAGCTTCATTCATATTCATTCCTTTCTGTATCTGAACTTCCTATAGATCAATCATAGCCGAAGCCTATGTAGAACTTTTGAAGAAGCGAGAAGGAGTTCGCAGAGACAGGTTTATTTCTTTATACTTCAGTACACCGATTTGTGAAGGTAGGCATAAGCTGATAAAAAGATACGCGAGGCTTGCTCCTCATTCCATGTGGTCCTTTGAATCAATGGATTTACAAGGAAGGACCTTAAACTTGGGGGAAACGGCACTTCTTCAGGATGAAGTTTATCCGTTTACCTGGAATTTGCAAAAAAACGGAATCATGTTATCCACCTTGCATAATCACTGGTTAATGAACAATCCAAATCTAGTTTATGCGCATTATACTTCTGTTGAAGAGACGCTTTCTTTTGCAAGGAAGGTGGCAGAAGGCTACAAGGTGTTGCAGTAATTTGATAATTAATGTTCGGAATTAGGAAGATAACGTTTTCCCGGGCGCGTGAAGGAGTAGTCAGTCTTAAAAACATAGTGTTCGGAATTTTGAAGGCCGGCGAAGATATATAATTGCGAAGAGGCAACTCCTACGTTAGGGGCTGTCTTTTTTCAATTTGCGTGAACAAAAATCGCTTACAAAATCTTCTTGACAAATAGGGTAGGGGGCTATACTATTTTATCGAAGGTGGTCAGTGCACTGACCAAACCAATTCAAAATTTCAGCAAGGAGGAAATCAAAATGTCAACGCAAGCAAATGTAATTGCAGCGCCGGATGCACGAAGATGGAGAGCCTTATTTTTGCTTTGTCTCGCACAATTCATGGTGATTATGGATACATCCATTATCGGGGTGGCGCTTCCGGCTATAAAGGAAGCGCTCGGCTATTCTCAAGATAACCTGCAGTGGATATTCAACGCATATGTTATATTCCTGGGGGGCCTTATGCTCCTTGGCGGACGCCTATCTGATCTGTTTGGCCAGCGAAGAATGTTTATGCTGGGCTTTCTCATTCTTTCCATGGCGTCTTTGCTGGCCGGTCTTGCCTGGTCGGAGGCAGCGATGAATACCGGTAGAGCCCTGCAGGGGCTAGGATCGGCGTTCATTTTGCCAGCCGCGCTGACGATTGTGATGATTTTATTCAGTCATAACCCGAAAGAACTGAATAAGGCGCTCGGTTTTTGGGGAGCCTCAGCGGCAGCTGGTGGTACGGCGGGAGTGTTTCTTGGCGGTGTCATTACCGAGTGGCTCAGCTGGAACTGGACATTCCTCATCAATATCCCGGTAGGGATATTCGCATTGATTTATAGCATGAGGGTTCTTCCAGCCGGAGTTCGTCAGAAGGGGAGCGTTGATGTTATCGGCGCGCTGGCGATCACAGCGGCGCTTGTGCTCGCTGTTTATGCTATTGTTACGGCGGAGCAAGTTGGCTGGGGATCCGTTCAGACGATTACCTTGCTTCTTATTGCCGCATTGCTGTTATTCGTATTCTTTGTGATTCAAAAAGTAAAGAGAGAGCCCCTTATACCGCTTGGCATATTTGCCGCGCCGAACTTACTTGTCGGCAACATTGCTTTTGGCCTGCTGGCGGGTGCGTGGATTCCGTTATGGTTTTTCTTGAATTTGTATTTGCAGCAAGTATTGCGGTTCTCAGCATTTGCTGGCGGCGTAGCTCTTGTCCCGATGACGGTTCTAGTCATGGTTGTCATGATCGGATTAACGGGGCGTTTAGTCGGACGATTTGGTTTTAAAAGCATTCTGGTTATCGGGCTTCTTGTTCTGGCAGGCTCTCTGTTCCTGTTAGCTGGCTATACGCCGATCAACGGGAACTTTGTGGCCAATGTGCTTCCGGCATCTTTGCTGGGCGCACTGGGAATGGCGCTTGCCTTCATCCCCGGCACTATTGCTTCGATGTCAGGGGCGAAGCCAGAAGAAACGGGCCTCGCATCAGGGATCGCCAATACAAGCTATCAGATCGGTTCTGCGATTGGTCTTGCCATCATGTCTGCGGTGGCAGCCTCCTGGACAGGCGGGCAGCTTGAGCAAGGGGCAGAGCAAATTGCCGCACTGAATACCGGCTTCCATGCGGCGTTTATCGGCGCGGCAATAGCCGCAGTCGCAGGCGCGTTCATTGCGCTACTTTTCTTACGGAAACCGAAGCAATAAGAATTTGACGATGACGATTCAGCTTCGGCTGGGTCGTTTTTTGTTTTCTTTGTATAGGGTAGGGGGACTATGGTACAATAGTGAGAGAAAGGAGTGATTTGGATGGAGCAACTTACGCAAGATGATGCCCAGACGCCTACCCACGATTCATGCTGCACGAACGGACGGCAAAGTCACCATTCTGAAAAGACGAAAAACAATTTGATAAGCCGCCTCAACAGAATCGAAGGTCAGGTTCGGGGGCTTAAAGGTTTGATTGAGAAGGATACTTACTGCGACGATGTGCTAAATCAAATTTCATCGGTCCAGTCCGCATTGAACGGTGTAGGAAAACTTCTTTTGGAGCACCATATGAAGAGTTGTGTGATCGAACGTATTCAAGATGGAGAGAACGAAGTGATCGACGAGCTCCTAGTCACCATTAATAAGCTTATGAAATAAGGAATGGCCTGGGATTCGTGAGAATCCCTTTTGTTTGGATTCAAAAATAGGGTTGGGGGGTAATGTAAAATAAGTGTTGACACATATAGTATAGGGGGGTATACTATAAATCAAGGAGGTGCTGACGATGGACGTTATGGAAGTGAAGGCTGAAGAAGCATGCTGTTCGTCCGAAGATGGCCGAAGAAGTCACCATTCACTTGCCGTAAAGTCGGACCTGACCGTTCGCCTAAATCGTATTGAAGGGCAAATTCGCGGTGTGAAAGGCCTCATTGATAAAGACACTTATTGCGATCAGGTGTTAAATCAGATCGCCGCCATCCAAGCTGCACTAAACGGCGTGCGAAAAGTTCTTTTAACAGGACACCTTAAAGAGTGTGTGGTGGAGCGCATCCAACAAGGCGATGCCGAAGTCGTAGATGAGCTGCTGCAGACCATTCAAAAGCTGATGAAATAAAAACCAATAAACAGTCAAAGGAGAATGAATCCATGAAAAATGTAACGTTGAAAGTTGAAGGTATGTCTTGCGGACACTGTGTCAATTCGATTGAAGGGGCTTTGAAAACAATTGGGGCAAGCGGCAAAGTCGATCTCTCGGGAGGAACGGTAGCTGTAGCGTACGATGAAAGCCAACTGACGATAACTGCCATTAAGGAAGCTATTGAAGAACAAGGATACGACGTAGTGTAACGAATCGGAAAAGAAACGAGGTGTTCGTGATGGAAGCAGTCAGGCTGGAAACGGAGCAAACGTCCCTGCAATTAACCGGTATGACATGCGCCGCTTGCGCAAACCGGATTGAGAAGGGACTCAATAATCTCGAAGGCGTGACGGAAGCGAACGTGAACTTTGCCCTGGAACGGGCGACGGTTACGTACGATCCGAAAAAAGTAAATGTCGCGCAAATGGAACAAAGCATTCAAAAACTCGGCTACGGTACGGCAAAAGAAGTCGTTGATTTCAAACTGGAAGGCATGACCTGCGCGGCTTGCGCGAATAAGATTGAGAAAGGCCTTGGAAAATTGCCCGGCGTCACGAACGCTTCCGTTAACTTCGCGATGGAAACCGCTCGGGTCGAGTACAACGCGGCCGATGTATCTATCTCCGATATGCAGCAACGCGTGGAAAAGCTGGGCTATAAAGCGATACCGAAGCAAGACGAAGCCAATCCTTCGGAGCATCGCGAGAAAGCCATTTCACAACAAAAGCGCAAACTGCTCATCTCCGCCGTTCTTTCGCTGCCGCTGCTCTGGTCCATGGTCAGCCACTTTTCGTTCTTATCCTGGATCTGGATGCCGGAGCTCTTCATGAATCCGTGGTTTCAATTGGCGTTGGCTACACCAGTTCAATTTTACATTGGCAAACAGTTCTATGTGGGCGCGTTCAAAGCGCTCCGGAATAAGAGCGCCAATATGGACGTACTCGTCTCGCTCGGAACGTCAGCTGCATACTTTTACAGCTTATACTTAACAATTGAATGGGCCTCAATGGGCAGCATGGCGCATCACGGTCCATCGATGTACTACGAAACGAGCGCGGTCCTCATCACTCTCGTTATTCTCGGGAAGCTGTTCGAGTCGCTGGCTAAAGGCCGTACATCTGAAGCGATCAAGACGTTGATGGGCCTTCAGGCGAAAACGGCTCTCGTTGTTCGGGACGGGCAGGAAATGACGATTCCGGTCGAAGACGTACTCGTCGGCAATATCGTGGTGGTGAAACCGGGGGAGAAGATCCCGGTGGATGGGGAAGTGCTGGAAGGAAGTTCGTCGGTCGATGAATCGATGCTGACCGGCGAAAGTATCCCGGTCGAGAAAAAAGCCGGAGACAGCGTGATCGGTGCTACCGTCAACAAAAACGGCAGATTGAGATTGAAAGCGACCAAAGTCGGCAAGGAAACCGCGCTTGCCCAAATCATTAAGGTCGTGGAAGAAGCGCAAGGCTCGAAAGCGCCGATTCAACGGGTAGCGGATGTCATTTCCGGAATCTTCGTGCCGATCGTCGTAGGGATTGCGGTTGCCGCATTTCTGGTTTGGTACTTCTGGGTGACACCCGGCGATTTCGCAAATGCGCTGGAGAAAGGGATTGCGATCCTGGTCATCGCCTGCCCTTGCGCACTGGGGCTCGCTACACCGACATCGATTATGGCGGGCTCCGGCCGCGCCGCGGAGCTTGGCGTGCTGTTCAAAGGCGGCGAGCATCTGGAATCCACGCACAAAATCGATGCGATCATTCTCGACAAAACCGGCACCGTAACGAAGGGGAAACCGGAACTTACGGATGTTGCCGCCGCAAATATAGACGAACATGCTTTTCTCCGCTTAGTTGGCGCTGCCGAGAAGGATTCCGAGCATCCGCTTGCGGAAGCGATCGTTGCCGGAATCCGGGCTAAAGGCATCGAGCTTCCGGCAACGGAACAGTTTGAGGCGATTCCAGGGTTTGGTATTCGTGCCGTCGTTGAAGGCAAAGAGGTTCTGGCCGGTACGCGCAAGCTGATGGCGAAATATGACGTTTCGGTTGAACAGGCGCTTGATCGGATGACGCAGCTTGAAGAAGATGGAAAAACGGCGATGTTGATCGCGGTTGACGGAGCGTATGCGGGTCTCGTCGCGGTGGCCGATACGATTAAAGAAACATCGAAAGAGGCTGTAACGCGGCTGAAAGAAATGGGCATAGAGGTGATCATGATCACGGGAGACAACGAACGCACCGCACGGGCGATTGCGGGGCAAGTCGGCATCGATCATGTTCGCGCCGAAGTGCTTCCAGAAGGCAAAGCGGAAGAAGTGAAGAAGCTGCAAGCGCAGGGTAAGAAAGTGGCGATGGTCGGCGACGGCATCAATGACGCCCCCGCGCTGGCGATGGCAGATATCGGCATGGCGATCGGTACCGGTACGGACGTGGCCATGGAGGCCGCCGACGTCACCTTGATGCGCGGCGATCTGACGAGCATTCCGGATGCGATCTACATGAGCCGCAAGACGATGAGTAACATCCGCCAAAACCTCTTCTGGGCGCTCGGCTACAACACCCTCGGCATTCCGATTGCCGCGATTGGACTGCTGGCCCCTTGGGTTGCGGGCGCGGCGATGGCGCTCAGTTCCGTGTCCGTCGTCCTTAACGCCTTGCGTCTGCAGCGTGTCAAAGTACGCTCTGCATCGAACTTGTAATGAAGTGGAGTTGATATAAACCATGAAGAAGAAAATCATCCTCGTCGCTGCGGCGGTACTTGTGTTAAGCATATTGGCCGCATGCGGCAAAGCAGGGGATAAGAAACCCGCAGGCGGAAATAATCATGCCGGTCATGGAGCCATCAGCGGGCAAGAGAACGCCGAGAAGCCTGCAGGAAACGAGAAAAAGGAGGCGGGAGAGATGGATCATGGAGGCGGCCACGGCGGCCATGGCGCAGATGCGAAGCCTGCTGCGGAGAATCTTCAAGCATCATTTGCCTTCCCCGCAGGCGCCGCAAAAGCAAATGAAGAAACGGAATTGACCATTCAAGTGAAGGATAAGGACGGGAAACCGGTCAATAAATATGATGTCAATCACGAGAAATTGCTTCATCTCATTATCGTCAATCACGATTTATCGTTCTTTAACCACATTCACCCCGAGTTTAAGGGTGACGGCACATTTACGGTGAATACGTCGTTCCCGGCTGGCGGTGAGTACAAAGTGTTTGCGGATTTTATTCCGACTGGCGGGGCCAATACAACGCTCAGCGAGTGGGTGAAGGTGGAAGGCAAAGAAGGCAAGCATGCCGCGATTGCAGCTGACGCAAATCTTGTGAAAGAAGTCGATGGCAAGGAAATTGAGCTCTCTATGAGTGCCGCCAAACCGAAAGAAGACGTGACATTGACCTTCAACATTCGCGACGCGAAGACGAAGAAGGGGATCAATAATCTGCAGCCTTATTTGGGTGCGGTTGGCCATGTCGTAATTCTTTCGGAAGATGCGAATCAGTATCTTCATGTTCATCCGATCGACGAGAAAGCGACCGGGCCGGATGCGAAATTCGCGACTTCTTTTCCGCAAAGCGGCACGTTCAAAATTTGGGGACAATTTCAGCACAATGGCGAGGTGTTCACCGTCCCCTTCGTCGTCAATGTGAGATAACGGATCGAAGAGGAGAATGATCATGGGAGATAAGACGAAACTGGCGGTATCGCCTGCGATTCAAGTCGGGGGAAGCCTATTTACGCCGGATCAACTTGCCAAGATCGGTACGGTTGTCGGTTCAGACGCCAAAATTGAAATGACCTCGTTCAAGCAGCTTTACGTGGAAGTGCCTCTTGATGAGCGAGAAGCCATCCAGGAAGAACTGGAGCGTGCCGGTCTGGAAGTATATCCGGCCGGATTTGCGACCAAGAGCCTGATCGCCTGCAACTTCTGCAAAGGTGCGGAAGAAGCCGGTCTGGAGACGGCTCGCATCTTGAATCGGGCGATCGCTGGCATCGCGACGCCCACGCCGCTGAAGATTGGCTACGCAGGCTGTGCGCTGGGCACAAGTGAACCGCTGCTGAAAGATATCGCTGTCGTCAAAATGCGGGATACGTTCGATATTTACGTTGGAGGAGAACCTAAAGGCATCAAAGCTGCGACGGGGCGGTTGCTTGTCTCCGGCATAACAGAGGAACGACTTGTTCCTGTTGTATCCACGCTTATTGATTTTTATAAGCAACAAGCAAAAGGAAAAGAGAAGTTCAGCAAATTCGTGGATCGGATCACGATGGAGCAGTTGAAACAAATCGTCGCGTAAAGGAGAGAAATTCCATGTCGCAAATCGATCCGAAAGATCCGATCAAAATTTACACGATCCCGACCTGCAGCGACTGCCACTTTGCCAAGCGCTATTTCAATGAGCATCAAGTTCCCTATGTTGACTACAATTGTGAAGAAAATATCGAATATGCGAAAGAAGTTCTGGAGCTGACAGGAAAGCAGGTCGTACCGACCATCGTCATTAAAGACAAGGTATTTGTCGGTTTTGCCGAGAACTTGAATGAAATAAGCAAACTCCTTGTAGGCTAAGAACTTATAGGTGTCTCGCGCAGGCTGCTATTTGTGTCCGTGACTAAAGAGTGGTTGCCTTAATCCGAATGTTAGGAGCATTCATAAGGGGAGGTACTATCGTGGCGTCCGAGCAAAATGAAGAAAGATCAAAATCATGGGAAACCGCAGGGCAAGTAGCGGCTTGGAATCGAAGCAGTGACGATCGAGAAAGGCTTCTAGGGGAAGCGACGGAGCTTATGCTGCGGGAAGCTGGCGTTAGGGAAGGAACGCAGCTTCTGGACATAGCGGCGGGGATGGGGGACCAGACGTTCATGGCCGCCCGGATGATCGGTCCGGCAGGAAATGTTGTTGCTACCGATATCTCAGCGACCATGCTGCAGGTCCTTGCCGAGATCGCGAAACAAGAGACGCTCACTAATATTCAAACGCATGTCATGGATGCCCAGCATGTAGATTTGCGGACAGACACCTTTGATGCGGCTATATCCCGTCACGGTTTGATGTTTGTTCCAGAGCTGGGGCAAGCCTTGACGGGTATCCGAGAGGTGTTGAAAACGGGCGGTAAATTCGCGGCACTCGTATGGTCGAGTCCGGATAAGAACCCGACCTTGTCCCTGCCGATTTCTATCATTTCACGATATGCAGGCATCCCGATTATGGAAGGCGGCAAAAAACCAGGCGTGTTCTCACTTGGTAACCCCGACTTACTGGCAGAAGCCTTTCAGACAGTGGGCTTCCGGGATGTAACGGTGCAGGCTGTCCCGCATATTCACCGCTATGCTTCGGCTGTGGAGTTTAGCCGTCGTGGGCGAGAAGACGTATCCGCCGGTCCGCTGGGTGAAATCATTAAACGGCTCAGTGAGGAAGAACGCAAAAAGATGCATATGGAAATTGTTCGTGCGCTGCAGACATTCGAAGGGCCAGAAGGATTTGAAGGGCCATCGGAATCACTCCTGGTTGTGGGGATCAAATAAATGGGCTTACGCAGCTTTCCTTTGGAGAACGGAATGGAAACATGATGAAAAAAGGATTGGTTGTTCTTCTTTATGGGGTCGTGATTGCCGCCGTCATAATCTTCAAGGAATCTCTGCTTTCATGGCTCTCTCTTGGAGGCGTGGAGCGTCTTCCATGGATGATCGGGGCTGCGATCCTTCTTGCGATGATTCCGCTCGTTCCTTTTGGGATTGTAGCCGGAATCATCGGGGCCGCGTATGGGCCGGTCTGGGGCAGTTTGATCAATGTGGTCAGTTCAACCACCGCGGCAGCCTTGACCTTTTGGGCGGTTCGGTTGATTTTTCAGGAACGAGGCCGTCAGCTCATGGCTTCGGTGAAAGGAGCAGAACGGTTTATCTTCCTTCTGGAGCGTAATGCATTCTTTGCGGTCATACTGGCTCGCCTGCTACCATTCGTCCCCGCGGTAATCGTCAATATCGGTGCGGCTCTCTTCCGAATGTCCTTTGGAAGTTTTATTATGGCCACTGCGGTCGGGAAAGTACCGGTCATGGTTGTGTTTGCCTTCATGGGGAGTCAGTTGGATTCAAACTGGCCCGTTATGCTACGGACGCTGTTCATTTACATGTTCTTTCTGGTGGTTGTATACGCAGGCTATCGAGTATGGCTTCGCTGGATGGAATCCCTTTATAAAAAGGAACCGACTGATGAATACTATAGAGGAAAAGGGGACTGATTCGGGCTGATTAGGGTCGCCCTTTTGTTGTTTCTGCACGGCATCTCTGCATCTACATCAGTTCTACATAAGTCATGGGTAAAGTGATACATAGAGGCGTTATTCGCGGAGGATGGTCATGAAAACGATATTGGTCGTCGATGATGAATCGAAAATTCGGGATGTGGTTGTATCCTATTTGAAAAAAGACGGTTTTCAGACCGTTGAAGCCGAAACGGGCAGCGAGGCCATTCGGCGCGTGCAAAACGAATCGATTGATTTTGTCATCCTGGACCTTATGCTTCCGGATATGGAGGGCGAGCAGGTTTGCCAAGCGATTCGTCAAATCCATTCTGTTCCGATTTTGATGCTTACCGCCAAGGTTTCCGAGAACAATCGGATTAAGGGGTTATCCATGGGGGCCGACGATTACTTGATCAAGCCCTTTGACCCACGCGAAGTAGTGGCTCGGGTTCGGGCGATTATGCGGCGTACGGACGAATATCATTTGCTTGCGGATCGCCTGGCCTTTAATCAAGGGGAACTTATCATTAATTCGTTAAAGCAGCAAGTATTCCGCGACGGCCAACCGGTGAACCTGACCCCGAATGAATATAAGCTGCTGCTTGTCCTGGCCAAGCATCCGCAGCGTCACTTTTCACGAGAGGAGCTTGTAGAACGCGTGCTTGGCTATGATTTTGACGGTGATATCCGAACGATCGATCAGCATGTAAAAAATATCCGGCAAAAAATAGAGGGCGACCCCAAGTCCCCAAAATATATTGTGACGGTGTATGGAACCGGCTATCGGTTTGCAGGAGGAACAACATGAATAAGCGTCTGCATACCCGTTTGGCTCTGATTATTATCGGGATTGCTGCTGGCATTGTCCTGATTACAACCATTAGCGTCATTTTGACGACACACTATCATTTCTCCTTGTATCAAGCTCAAGCCGGTATGACGCACGAATTACCCGAACTGAATTATCATTTGGAACAAGCGTTGATGCAAACGATCATCTGGACGTGTTTAGTTGCGATTGTACTTGCCGTATTTCTCGGTTTTTATGTAGCCAAACGAATTTCGGCTCCTCTCATTCATATGAAGCGAGTCGCGGAACGCATGACGGACGGGGAATGGAGTACGAGAGTGGACATTCAAGGGAAAGATGAGCTTGCAGACTTGGGCGCATCGCTAAATACGCTGGCAGAGCAGTTGCAGCAGCATGAGCAACTGCGCGTCACGATGACCGAAGACATCGCGCATGAGCTACGAACCCCTTTGGCTACGCTCAAAAGTCATATGCGCGCCCTAGAAGACGGGATTTGGGAGCCTACGCCGGAGCGTATCCATTCCTGCTACGAAGAAATCGAACGATTGACGCAGCTAGTAGCCGAGTTGGAAGACTTGACGCATGTGGAGTCCCCCGGTTTTCAATTGGTGCGAAAAGAAGAATCATTGACGGCCATCATCGAGAGAGGCGAAGAACTGGTTGCTGCTGCCTATCGTGAAAAAAACGTTCATCTACGGTGTTCCGTAAGTCCTCATATTGATGTTTTTGTCGATCATGATCGCATGATTCAGGTGCTTGTGAATCTGCTTAGCAACGCATTGAAATTTACTCCTGAACACGGAGAAGTGCGAATTGAGGGTAGTGAAGACAGCGGACATGTTTGGATCCGAGTTCAAGACACGGGAACGGGAATCCCACAGGAGGACTTGCCCTATGTGTTCGAGCGATTTTACCGGGCGGATAAGTCCCGCAATCGGAAGACCGGCGGCAGCGGCCTGGGGTTAACCATCGTCAAGGAGTTGGTTGCAGCCCACGGCGGGGAAATTTCGGCCGAGAACCGGGAAGGTGCCGCTTTTACAATTCGGATTCCCAAAAGACAATAGAGCAAGCATTCTACATCGAATCTTCAAAAGTATCGATTACACTGTATATGACTTGCATTTTTATCGAATGGTTTGGAAATACATGGGGGACACTGAATTCAGGTCTCTTTTTTAGATATGGGGGTAATTTTTTTGAAAAAGATGACGATGCTTGCACTAGCGGCAGTACTCTTGATCGGGACCACGGCATGCTCGAAAAAGGCAGAGCAAGGGCCGAATTCCAATGCGAGTACCACTTTTATGCACCTACATGGCCTTGGTTACTCCGCAGACGGAAAACGGCTTTTCATTCCCGTTCACAACGGACTACAGTTATATGCAGATGGTTTATGGAGTGAAGGTCCGGGGGTGAAGCACGATTATATGGGGTTCACCGCTGTCGATGACGGATTTTACAGCAGCGGCCATCCAGCACCGGGTTCGAAGTTTAAAAATCCATTAGGCCTTGTGAAAAGTACGAATGACGGGAAAACCATCACGGTCCTGGCACTTGAGGGAGAAGTCGATCTACACGGTATGACAGCCGGGTATCGTTCGCATGTGCTATACGTGGTGAACCCGGAACCTAACACCAAAATGAAACAGGCAGGGCTGTTTTATAGCAAGGATGAGGGGAAAACCTGGACAAGCAGTCCTGCAACCGGGCTCCAAGGGCAGATGATGGCAATCGCAGCTCACCCTTCTGATGCAGCAATTGCTGCCGTCGGCACGACAACAGGTGCCTTTCTGTCGAAGGATTACGGCCAGAGGTTTACCGCATTGGTTCCGGAACAACCGGTTTCGGCCCTGGCTTTCACGGATTCCGGTAACGTACTAGTAGCTACCTCCGGCCCCAATGCTTCGCTGATTGAAATTAATATAGAGAGCAAGCAATCGTTGGTGATTCAGACGCCAAGCAAGGATACGATCACCTATGTTGTCCAGAATCCAGCGAATCCGAAAGAGCTGGCCATCGCAACGGAGCCAAAAGATGTCTTTCTTTCTACCGATCGCGGCGCTACATGGATACAAATTGCAGATAAAGGCAAAACTATCAACCGAAAATAGGAGGTTTTTAAGCATGAAAAAAAGCTTGAAAGTCGGTATTATTTCGGCGGCTACAGCACTGGCCCTGACCGGATGCTTTAACAAATCCAATTCTTCCACTCCACACGATATGAACAACATGGGCCAGCAAACTGGTTCGGCACAAAGCCCAGCCAGTGCGGTATCTTTGCCGTGGATTGCCTCAAAAAACACGACGCGCATCAATACAAGTGAGCCGGTGGAAGCTGCGGTGCTGGTTTCAAAAACGCTGTGGATGGCAACCAGTGATGCGAACCGTCCCGGAGGCGTCATTCTGGCGAACCCGAAAGATTGGCAAACGACCCTCGTTAGTGCAGATTTGATTCATCACCCGAATAACGGTCCAGTTCTGTTTGTGAATAAAGACAGTGTACCGGATGTAACGCTGGACGAATTGAAAAGACTAAAACCAATGGGGACGGACATGAATAAAGGAACCCAGGTTATATTGGTCGGGGATCTTGACCCCAAGGTAGAGGAGCAGGTAAAGGCGCTTGGATATAAGACGGACAAGATTGCAGGGGGCAACCCGGCGGCCGTAGCCAAAGCCGTAGATGCTTATTATACCGCTGTCGCGATGGAAAATCCGCCTTCGGTCATCATTGGTTCTATGGACAGCGAAGAATATTCAATGCCAGCAGTGAATTGGATTTCTCATATGCCTGAGCCGCTACTTTATGTTAAAAAGGATGAGGTTCCGCAAGAAACCGTGGATGCTTTAAAGAAACGGGGCGGAAAAGCCAATATTTATTTGCTCGGGCCAGAATCGATTATTTCGGCCAAAGTCCAAGAACAATTGGGTCAGTACGGGAAAGTGGTTCGTATTGCGGGCAACGATCCATATGCGAATGCCGTTGCCTTCGCGAAGTATAAAGATTCCACAACCGGTTTTGGTTGGGGGATTACAACCCCGGGTCATAACTTTTCGTTCGTCAATAAAGATTCCGCAGCCTTGGCACTCGCGGCAGCTCCATTCTCGCATTTAGGCAAACATGCACCGCTTCTCTGGACGGACAAAGACAAACTGCCGGATACGGTGATGTCCTATGTCATGTCGATTCAACCGAAATATAAAAAGGAGCCAACGGAAGGGCCTTACAATCATGCTTGGTTAACGGGGAGCGAGGATTCGTTATCCGCCGTGGCGCAAGGGGAGATCGATTCCATGCTGGAGATCGTATCGGAGACCGGAGAAGGCCATGGCGGGCATGGCGGCGGAAATACAAAGACAGAACCGTCCCCTAAACCAAGTGAGGGCACAACCGGCGGCTATATGCCGGGCATGAAGCATTGATTATCAGGTCGAACACAAATTTCCAAAAGAAAGCAGGTGTCTGATTATGATGGGGATGATGTACGGATGGTCATGGGTCATGATGCTGTTTTGTGCATTGTTCATGGCCGCGATCATAGGTGTCGCCGTTTATATAGCGGTAAGGCTTGCTTTAAGAAAAACTCGTTTGTAGTATATCGCAGCTCGTTTGGGTAAAACATAAAAGGTACAAATTTCAAATTGGAGGTAAAACAACCCATGTCACATGAGCAATTTCAACATTGCATTGATGAATGCATAAAGTGTATGCTGGCATGCAATCACTGTTATGACGCCTGCTTGAATGAAGATCACCTTGAGGGGATGAAAGAGTGCATCCGGTTGGATCGGGAGTGCGCCGACATTTGTGCCTTTGCTGCGCAAGCGATGTCCCATCACAGTTCCTATGTGAAGGAGCTTTGCCGGATTTGTGCCGATGTTTGCGAAGCATGCGGGAATGAGTGCAAAAAGCACGAGCATGAACACTGTCAGCGCTGTGCCGATGCTTGTTTCTCCTGTGCAAAAGCTTGCCGAGCTATGGCAAGCTGAAACAAGGCGAAAACAGCCTATCCCACTCTGGGGATAGGCTGTTTCGGTGTTCTATCTTTTCAATTGCTTAAAGTAGCAATTCTTGGTTAAACTGACGCAGTAGAAAAAATTCTGTACTCACTCATGTAGGAACTTTATTTAAAGTATATAAATTTAAAGAAGCAGAGAATGGGGAAGAAGCCGTCCAACTGTTACAGGAATATTCGGCCGGATGTCGTCACCATTGATATTACGATGCTCGAAATGGGCACTATGGCAAATTCGGTTGTATCAGTACCGTAAATCTGGTTACTCTAGGCCAATGCCGTGCTCGTTATAGGTATCCCTCCATAGACTAATGTGGAAATACGAAGACGTTCAAACACACGAGGAGGGAATTTCCTTTGAATCATTTCGTCCACTATGCGATGCCGATGTACACGCAAGACAATGCCACTTATTATAGACAAATGTACGAATGGCATATGAAACCTGCATCATTATCAAGAACAGTTGCGCGGGTTTCATTTGGAACGGGCCAAGTATTTTCAAGGCTTGGTTGAAGAAAGAGAGAAAGCTGCTACAAAATCCAACGACGGCCCTGCTGCTTGATACGGAATTTCTATGGGGCGATGTGCTGAACTGGAAAAATTCCGAGTGAAGCTATGGGACCAGTACTTAACGGTTCGTGATTTTTACGGCGGAATTGCCGTTTCCTTCGATAATCTTTGGTTTGATTTCCTATCCAGATATTTTATATCGGAACAGCCATTGACATTGATTTTTGACCAAGTTTGCAGAGATATGGAAAGACACGTAATTAGAAAAACGGAACCCGAGAGTCCATAAGAAGCTAAGAAAGTCGCTTTTTGGAGGACTCCAAAGCGCTTGAAACGAAGAGGTAATATAATTGCAGTCGGTTGAATGCAAAAACCAGTCAACACGAAAATTAGTGTTTGACTGGTTTTCATTATCGATAAACGATCAGTTGAGAACAGTTGTCTTTACGATCAAGGTTGCTTGGCCAATATCTTATCCAGCACAACAGGATAATTTAGATACATCTTTATTGATCGTAAGAGCTGCTAGTTTTAATCCCTCAGCCATCGTTAAATACGGTGCTAGGCTATCGCGTAGATCCTCGACCGTTAAACCGAACTTGACTGCAAGTGTCGCAGCGTAAATTACATCTCCGGCATTTTCAGCGACAATATGAACACCAAGCACCGTTAACGACTTGGAATCAGCCACTAATTTAAAAACGCCGGTTGTTTCGCGATTAACAAGTGCTCTAGGCACCGAATCCAAAGGAAGAATGGACGTTTTAACCTCATACCCTTTTGCCTTGGCTTTCTCTTCCGTGAGTCCTACAGTAGCAACGGAAGGAGAAGTGAACGTAACACCTGGAACAGCTTCAAGATTTACCTTTTTCTCTAAGCCGCCTATTGCATTATCGGCCGCGATGCGACCTTCATAAGCAGCCACATATACAAACTGCGGCCCCATCGTCACATCGCCTGCAGCATAAATTCTAGGATTCGAAGTGTTTAAAAAATCATCGACGACGATTTCGCTTTTGGAACCTATATTTACGTTCGCAGCATTAAGGTTTAGTGCTTCAATATTTGGTTTTCTACCGGTTGCAATAAGCAGCTGCTCGACTTCGATGACTTTCTTTTCGCCATCTACGGAAATATGCACTTGTTTTAGATCGCCACTTGCTTCTATGCGATCATACGTTACACCGGTAATCAAGTGAATCCCTTGCTCCGTTAAAGCCTTTGTCACCGCTTCGGAAATTTCAGGGTCATACTCTTTCAAAATGCGAGGACTTCTTTGCATCAGCGTAACATCTGACCCTAGATTGTGAAAGAGTTGACCCAATTCCATTGCAATATAGCCTGAGCCAATGACGGCAACCGTTTTAGGCAATTGTTTGAGCTCAAGTAGTGATGTGCTTGTTAAATAATCCACGTCCCTTAATCCTTGAATATCCGGAATGGACGGAGAAGCTCCTGTGGCAATTAAAAATCGTTTCGCTGTAACCAGTCGTCCACTTACCTCAATGGTTTTTTCATCTACGAATGTTGCCTCTCCTCGAATGAGTTCAAATCCGTACTCACCAATCAAATGTTCATACTTCTGTTCTCGCATACTGGCTACCAGTTCATTTTTATGTTCGACCAACTTTTCCAAATCTACTTTTCCTGTTGATGTGGCTAGTCCCAAGAATGGGTTGCTTTTGGCTAAATGATTGATTTCACCGGCACGAAGCAGCGTTTTTGATGGAACACAGCCAACATTTACGCAGGTTCCGCCAACAATTCCCCGCTCAATGATCGCGACCTTTGCGCCATATTCCACCGCTTGAATCGCTGCGGAAAAAGCTGCTCCACCGGAACCGATGATCAGAAAATCATAGTCGCCTTCATCGCCGAGAACCGGAGCATCATGAGTTTCTATCACTTCCGCATCTCCGGATTGATATTTTGCCTCGTTAATGGCTTTTTGGGCGGTTTCGATCATAACGTCATCGGGCAATTCAAACGTGGCTTCATTACGGTGAAAACTCGTCTCGATATTGGCGGCTCCAATGTTTTTAAGTGCGGTTGCTACGTGTTCTTCGCAGCCGCTGCATGTCATGCCTTGAACGTTGATTCGGTATTTTTTCATTTTTTATCCTCCCATTACATCAAACCCATATTTTGTAACCGATGATTGGATTAGCTTTACATCGGTTTTCAGATCATCAAAGGAAACCGTCACTTTTCCAGTGCTTCCCTTAGGTTCAATTTCTACTTTGCTGACTCCGTTTACCTTGAAATTAAATCTTGAATCACAGAAGGTGGGCAACATTCTAATCCCGTGACCGTGAACGTCGCCGATTGATTTGCAACAGTTGTACTTGCAGTTTGCACTGCTGCCGATGATTTTCATTGCTGCCGCCTGCCGTACCCGTGATCATTAAAAACATCTGGTACTTGATTGAAATAATCGCGAGTGTACCTGCCAAACCGGATAATCCGAGTGGAATGAGAATTAAGGGTCCGAGGCAGCAAGAAAGGCAGATAATACCGCCCCCCAGCTCGTTAGTTTTTCTCTCAAAATCATTCACCTCGTTTTTGCCCTGGTACTGAGCAGCAATCGTGTGTCACATCGGTTTTTTCTTGTATATTCGTCCTTTTGAATACCATACAAAGGGAAATCACAAATAGAATAGCCAAAATAGCACTAGCGGCGCCTTGATGGGCTGCAAAATACGCACCCAGTGTTGTGCCAGCAAGCAGAGGAAGAATCAAAACGAGATGGCAAGGGCAGGAAAGCAGAGCTAAAAAGCCCCATCCCATTTTCTTTGTATTGTCTTTCACAGGATTTCCTCCTCATTGTCAATTAACGCCTCGATGATTGGGCATTCATGAATTGCCTTTTCATCTGGACAGCGGTCTTTTAAATCTTTTAGCATACATTCGATTCGCTCAAGGTCTCTTATTTTCAACCGAACATCTTCAAGTTTTTGAACAACAAAATCGTGCATATCCGCACATCTCACATCGTCTTTATCAACGACACCAAGCAATTTATCAATTTCAGATAACGTAAAACCAAGCTCTTGTATACGTTTAATGAACATGATTCGTTTTACCGCATCTTCCGGATAAAGCCGGTAACCTGCATCCGACCTTACAGGTTCAGCAATCAGACCTTTTCGTTCATAATATCTAAGCGTTTCTTTATTCACATTACATAATTTGGATATATCTCCTGAATGATACCTCATGGTTCACCTCCCTCATAAGTGTAAACCCTGTACCATGATACATAGTCAAGACATCTTTATTTATTTCCTTAAAGTTCCGAAATAATTTTATTTTGGTTGTATTAGCTATGTGGCCGAGCAAGAGCGGAAGAAGAACCGGCAGCGGCAGGCGGAAGGAATCGAGGTTCCCCGAGAGGAGGGCTGTTGTATTCGGCCGACCCAAGCAGGAGATCGATGGAAAATGTGGAGGCGTACCGGGAATGGAAAGCAGGCCAGATTACCGCGACGGACGCTATACGTCGGATCGGTATGAAAAAGCCTACATTTTACCGGCGAGTGAAGGAATACGAGGAAATCAATGAGCCGTTCTAAGCTATCGTCAGTTCCGCGGCGGCCAATGATGGGGTAGTACCAGCAAACAAAGCTGACACCACCCGTAAAGTACATGGGGACATTTCCCCCTCAATACCTTGGCCTAGGAGATACCTAGTTAAGTTTGATGTTTACGAACTATGATTTTTCGATACATACCGTTAAATAGGGCTGATGCATCTTCTTCCACTCGAATTTGTTTCTCGTACGGCATAATGATTTGCTCAAAATGACGACCGATGTCTGTACCCATCAATGCTACGACGGGGCGAAGAATTTTCTTCATTACAGGCAACTCCCGAGATGGAGGGGCAAACTTATCGAAAATGAGAATACGTCCCCCAGTTCGCGTAACCCGAATCATTTCTTGAAAACATTGGTTCGGATCAGGGACCACAGATAAGATCAGATTCGCAATGACCATATCAAATGATTCCGGTGAAAAGGTCAAATTTTGTGCATCCATTTCCATGAAAGTAACGTTAGGAGAGTCATATTGATTCTTAGCTCGGCCAAGCATTTCGGGTGACAAGTCGATTGCAGTTACAGAAATATCTTTCCCCATAATGAACCGCAAGTCTGCACCTGTCCCGACGCCCACAAAAAGAATTTGGCTGTTAGCTTTAATGTCGACGTCCTCAAAAATCTTTTTCCGAGCCTTTAGAAAAGGCCCGGAATTAAAGAAATAATCATAAAAGGGTGCCCATACCCGATAAATCACTTTATTCCAAGGGTTATTCATAGGCGATCATTTCCCTTTCACTTTTAACAAACGTAAGCTGTTCAAAGTAACAATTAGGGTAGCTCCCATATCTGCAAAAATAGCCATCCATAGCGTAAGCCATCCAGGAACAATCAAAGCCAAAGCGACAAGTTTAATCCCGAGCGAGAACGTAATGTTTTGCTTTATTATCGCAAGGGTTTTACGGCTTAACCGAATCGTATACGGGAGTTTACCTAAGTCGTCAGCCATAAGTGCAATGTCCGCCGTTTCAAGCGCCGTATCCGTACCCGCGCCTCCCATAGCGATACCAACCGTTGAAGCCGCAAGCGCGGGCGCGTCGTTGACGCCATCGCCAATCATTGCGACATTGCCATAGTCTTTACGAAGCTGCTTAATGTAATCTAATTTATCTTGCGGCATGAGGTCGGCTTTAACGTCTGTAACATTCAACCGGCTCCCGATAGCTTCGGCGGTTGCTTGATTATCACCCGTAAGCATAATCGTTTTCTTGATGCCAATTTCGTGCAATTGCTTAATAACGTCTTTACTGGAATCGCGCACTTCATCGGCCACGGCTATTAAGGCAAGAACTTGTTGTTCCGTTCCCAAGACCATAACCGTTTTCCCTTGTTTTTGTAGAGCTTCGATACGTTGATTCGTTTCAACATTCATATCGGAGCGAAGTTCTGCAAAGAGTTTTGGACTACCGACGTAATACAATTCCTCGTTTACTTTTGCTTTAACGCCTTTTCCAGTTATCGATTGGAAATCCTCAACGGTGAGGGATAAGTCGGCTCCGAGATTTTCAGCTTTACGAACAATCGCGGAAGCGAGCGGGTGTTGCGAACCTTTTTCGATAACTGCCGCGATGGCAAGCAATTCTTTTTCGTCTTTCGTTCCGAAAGTATGGACATTTGTTACTTCCGGGAATCCTTTCGTCAGCGTACCCGTTTTATCGAATGCGATTGCGGCAAGGCGACCAGCTTCTTCAAGGTGTATGCCGCCTTTGATAAGGACGCCATTTTTCGCCGCGTTTCCGATAGCTGTAACAATCGAAACAGGTGTCGAAATGACCAATGCGCAAGGACAGCCGACGACGAGTAACGCTAATCCCCGATATACCCAATCGCCCCAATCAGCGCCGACGAACAGAGGGGGAACAACGGCAATACCTAATGCCAAAATCATAATCGCGGGCGTATAGTATTTCGCAAATCGGTCAACGAACGCTTGTGAAGGTGCACGTTCGGCTTGTGCTTCTTCAACAAGGTGAATAATTTTCGAGATTGTAGTATCCTCGACATGCTTCGTTACTTTGACCTCAAGCAATCCTTCTTCGTTTAATGTGCCTGCGAAAACTTCATCATCAATTGTTTTCGTTACGGGAACCGATTCGCCGGTTATCGCAGCTTGGTTAATGGTTGATGTCCCTTTAATAACCACGCCATCCATTGCGAGTTTTTGACCAGGCTTTACAATCATGACGTCGCCAACCTGTATATCATCGACACTTACCGTAATTTCTTCGGAACCGCGTCGAATCAGAGCTTCCTTCGGTGCAATATCCATCAGGGAACGAATGGATTGACGCGCTTTCTCCATAGAGTAACGTTCCAAAACTTCACTAATTGCAAACAAGATCACAACCGTCGCGCCTTCGCCCCATTTGCCGATCGCCGCGGCACCGATGATGGCCACCGTCATAAGGGTGTTCATATCGAACTGAAGCCGGAAGAGATTTTTAAGCCCTTTTTTGAATAGATCGTAACCGCCAATGAGAATAGAAGCCGCAAAAATGACTGCGGATAAGATACTTCCCTCACCTAGAAAATAACCTGCCGCAAGCAATACGGCAGAAACCAACACGTTCCAATGCTCTTGCCAAAATGGCTTTTTCTTTTCAATCGTCCGTTGTTTTTCAGGTGTGACTTTCAGGCTTTCAAAAGCTCCAGCCTTTTCTAAATCCTCCATTGTGGTACTTCCATAAACGGTAATCTTGGATGCTCCAAAATTGACTTGAGCATCTTTAACGCCAGGCAAACCTTTTACATTTTTCTCGAAAATGCCTGCGCAATTCGTACAGGTAAAGCCTTGAACTCTGTAGACGTTTTTATCTTCTGTGTTTTCAATTTTATTTTCCATTGGTGATCAACTCCCGCGAATGAGTAGAAGCTAGCTGTACCAATTGACGAACATGGTCGTCTTCTAGCGAATAAAAAACTAATTTGCCATCCTTGCGGTATTTGGCTAGGCCAAGCTGCTTTAAGGTGCGAAGATGGTGTGAAGCTGTTGCCAACGAAGAACCGATAATGTTAGCCACATCACAAACACATAATTCATCTTCTTCGCAAAGGGCAAAAGCGATTTTCATTCTGGTTTCGTCAGCTAAAACCTTAAACATCTTTATCATGCCTTGAATATTTTGTCCTTCAAGTGCATGTTGTACCTTTCGGACTTTAGGTTCGTCATAACAATAAATTTCACATGAGTCCTTTTCTTTCATACCGCTCATATTCTCACCTCTATAATCAAACGAGTATTTGATTGTTATCATACAACAAACTTTTCGATTATTCAAATGTATATTTGATTATCTATCAAACATATCTAAAATATTCTTTTCAACGTTGATACTGCGTTAACAATTGGCGTATATGATCATAATAGAAATAAGCAAATAATTATATGGCTATTTACAGCGGGTAGGGGAGTGTGGGAGAATGAAACGGGAAGTCAAACGAATTTATTTCCTTTGCGGGCAAAATCGGTGCCGAAGTCAGATGGCCGAAGCTTTTGCCAAGTTTTATGGCGGGGATCATGTAGTGGTGGAGAGTGCTGGATTAAATCCATCCGAAGAAGTGCATCCTTACACCATTGAAGCTATGCGTGAGGTAGGCATCGATCTTTCCCAGCATGTTTGCAAAAAAATTGATATGAAATTTTTTCTAGCGTCGAATGCGATCGTCAAGCTGTGCGAACAAATTGTGGAGCGCTGTCCTATCGTACCGTTTAAGATCATGAACGTCGAGTGGAACATCCCTGACCCGTTGGCCGTAGACGGCGGCAGCCTGGAAGACGTGAAGAGAGCGCGTGACGAGATTCGGGAGAAAGTGATTGGGTTGTTAAAAGGGATGGACATTCCCGTCGCTTAAAAGGAGTGAAGCAGTTGAGCAAACTAGAAGAAGTAGCGGATGCCTTGAAGCTATTAGGGGACCGGAACAGGCTCACTATCGTAGCCATGTTGCAGGTGAAGGAACTGTGCGTGTGCGAGATCGTGGACATTTTGAAAACAAGCCAGCCCAATATCAGTCAGCATATGCGCAAGCTGAGGGACGGGGGCTTGGTCAAAGAGTCCCGCAGGGGGCAATGGGTTTATTATTCGCTCTGCCTGGAAGACAAGCCTTATATTTTGGATATTCTAAAGGAAATTCCTTCGCAAGCGGCGATGATTGAGCCTGTCGTTTGCGAAACCAATGATTGCTGTACGTAGTTCAGGAGGACGCATATGGTTTATGTAGCGATTTTCATTTTCTTGGTAACGTTGCTTTTTGTCATCTGGCAACCGAAAGGATTAAACATCGGCTGGTCGGCAAGTGTCGGAGCGATCCTTGCTTTAATATTTGGCGTGGTCAGCTTCGCTGACGTCGGCACCGTAACCGGCATCGTGTGGAATGCCACCTTGGCGTTTGTGGCCATTATTTTAATCTCACTGGTGCTGGATGAAATCGGATTTTTTGAGTGGGCTGCCTTGCATATGGCGCGGCTGGCACGCGGAAACGGTCTACTCATGTTTGTATTTATCATCCTGCTTGGATCGGCGGTTGCCGCGCTGTTTGCCAATGACGGCGGGGCCTTGATTATTACGCCGATTGTGCTCGCCATGGTCCGGGCGCTTAAGTTTGATGAAAAGATGATCCTACCGTTTATTATGGCGAGTGGGTTCATTGCCGATACGGCATCTTTACCGCTTGTCGTCAGCAACTTGGTGAATATTGTATCCGCCGATTATTTCAACATCGGTTTTGCGGAATACGCGAGCCGCATGATTGTTCCGAATTTCTTTTCCGTCATAGCGAGCCTCATTGTGCTGTATCTGTATTTCCGGAAAAGCATCCCGAACAATTACAATCTCACGCAACTGAAAAGGCCGAAGGAAGCCATCAAGGATATGCGGCTGTTTAAGTTATCTTGGGTCATTTTAACCGCGCTGCTTGTTGCGTATTTTATTAGCGAATTTTTCTCGATCCCTGTATCCATTATTGCCGGGGTTGCAGCGATTGCCTTTTTGTTCGCGGCGAGAAAGAGCCCTGCGATTCATACTTGGAAACTGGTAAAAGGCGCTCCCTGGGCTGTCGTGATCTTCTCTATCGGCATGTATGTGGTCGTTTATGGCTTGCGCAATGCCGGACTTACGGATGCACTGGGCAGCGTCATTCAAGCGGTCGCAGACAAAGGGTTATTTGTGGCTACCGTAGGGATGGGCTTTATTGCAGCCATCCTGTCGTCCATTATGAACAACATGCCAACGGTCATGATTGATGCGTTGGCCATCCAAGGTACACAAACCGATGGATTCATTCGTGAGGCGCTGATCTATGCGAATGTGATCGGTTCGGACTTAGGGCCGAAAATTACGCCAATCGGCTCCCTGGCCACGCTGCTTTGGCTGCATGTACTATCCACAAAAAACGTGAAAATCAGATGGGGCTATTATTTTAAAGTCGGCATCTTGTTAACCATTCCCACGTTGTTCATAACGCTCACCGGTCTTTATGTATGGCTTTATGTTCTCCAGACGCTACAGGTGAATGTATGGCTATGTATTGCGGTGATTGTGGTCGTCCTGGTGGTGGTTGCAATGATCATGAAGTCTTTTATGGGAAGTAAACAAGCGAAAAGAGTTCATCAAGGCGATTAATGAATTGAAATCAAAAGGAGATTGTTCACCATGGAGAAAAAACCGTTAATTTATTTTTTGTGCACCGGAAATTCTTGCAGAAGCCAAATCGCGGACGGGTTTTTAAACGCGCTAGGCAGCGACAAATATGAAGTCAAAAGCGCAGGTCTTGAAGCACACGGACTGAATCCGCGTGCGGTGCAAGTCATGCAAGAAGCTGGGGTAGATATTAGCAAAAACACCTCCGATGTGATCGATCCGGACATTTTGAATCGCGCCGATTATGTCATTACCTTATGCGGCCACGCCGACGAGCATTGCCCTGTGATCTCCAACAAGAACGTAACGAAATGGCATTGGGGTTTTGATGATCCGGCAAAAGCAACCGGAACCGAAGAAGAAATCATGAACCAGTTCCGCACCGTTCGCGATTCGATTAAGAGCCGGATTGAACAATTCGTCAAAGAAGGGAAATGAGGTGGCGACGATGATCAAACGAATGCATGTTGCTTTAAACTGTACGGAGCTGAACAAGTCTCTGGAGTTCTATCGCGCTTTTTTTGGGGCCGAACCGAGTAAGATTAAAGATAATTACGCCAAATTCGAGTTAGAAGAACCGGCGCTGCATTTTTCGCTCAATGTGCGCCCCTTCGAACAAAAGGGTGTACTGAATCACTTGGGCTTCCAAGTCAATAATACGGAAGAAGTGCTGGCCATAGGGGAGAGGCTTCGTCAAAGCGGACTGCTGCTGATTGACGAGATGAATACCACATGTTGCTATGCGGTGCAGGATAAAGTTTGGGTGTATGATCCGGACGGCAACGCTTGGGAGATTTTCTACACAAAAGAAGATTCCGAATTCGAATCCGCCGGAGAAGCCAGGGATTTGTCCCTTTGCTGCGCGCCGCCAGCGGCCCCGGTTCCGATTGAGTTTGGATCGTTTAAAAAAGGAGTATAGTCTATGGCGTCTGAAAAAACCTACCATGCTTTGATTCCGGATAAAATTTTCATGGGCGCGGCAACTGATGTGGAATCGATGGTAAAAAATGAAGGTATCGACGTGATCGTGGATCTTCGCGGCGAAGCGACGGAATGCACCTATCCAGCGGCGAGTGCGAAATGGATTCAAATTCCGTTAGCAGATCATGCCGCTATGCCGCAAGAAAAAGCCTTCGGTCAAGCGATCCAGGCCGTCACCGAAGCTTATCACCAAAACAAGAAAGTTGCTTTTCATTGTGGCGGAGGAAAGGGACGGACCGGTACGGTAGCCGCTGGCACCTTGCTTGCCTTGGGATTAAGCGATACGCTTGACGAAGCCGAGGCCAAGGCAAAGAGCATTCGCAACATCATTGATATTAAGCCATCACAGAGAGAATGTTTGCACCAACTATATCCCGGTAAATAAGCAAGCAAGAGACCACTCAGCCGAGTGGTTTTCTTTTTGTGCGATTAAAAATATTTGCAATTTGCAAATATATATTGTATAACTGAAACATGAGGTGAATCACAGTGGAAAATGTTCGCGAACTATTTCAGATCATGACACGCCGTTTTGGGTTTCTCAATAAAAATTGCTGCACCGCCGGTGGCTGCGATATTTCCTTAGTGCAAAGCCATATTCTTTACGAGATCGATCGTCAGCATCAACCGTCCATTCAGCAGGTAGCCGAGGCGTTAGGAACCGATATAACGACCTTTAGCCGACAAATCCAATCGTTAATCAAAATGAACTTAGTGAAAAAATCGCCCGATCCCAACGACCGAAGGGTATTTGTGCTTTCTCTCACGACAGAAGGCAAATATGTAGCCACAACGATTGACCAGCAATGTAACGCTTATTTAGCAGAGATTTTCTCTCACATGAACGATTTTGAAAAAGAAACGGTCATTCGCTCCATTAAGCTTTTGAATGAAGCTATGTCAAAATCCAGCCTTTGCTGTTCCACCCCCATCGGGTGATTTCTTTTCTCTAATACTTGCATTTTGCAAATAAATCGGAGGGTGTTGGGTATGAATGAGGTATTGGATACGATTGTCATTGGAGGGGGGCAGGCGGGTCTGGCTTCCGGCTATCATCTACAGAAGAAAGGACTTCGATATCTGATTTTGGACGCGGGCGACGAGGCGGGGGGCTCGTGGCCGCGTTATTACGATAGTCTCAAACTGTTCTCTCCGGCACGTTTCTCGTCGATGCCAGGCATGACATTCCCCGGCGATCCGAATGGCTATCCCAAGCGTGATGAAGTCATTCGTTATTTACAGGATTACCGGGCAAAATTTCAATTGCCGGTCCGAACCAATCAACGCGTAGCATCGGTCGAAAGGGATGGAGAAGGGTTTACGGTCCGTACGATGGTAGGGGATACGTTTCGGGCACGCACCATCATTAATGCGGCCGGCTCATTTCACAATCCCTATACGCCAGTTTTACCGGGGCAGGAGGCGTTTCAAGGCCGCACACTTCATTCCTCCGAATACCGGAATCCGGAGCCATTTCGCAATCAACGCGTAGTGGTGGTCGGGCGTGGCAATTCTGCCGTACAGATCGGAGTTGAGCTGGCCGAGGTGAGCAAGACGTCTTTAGCGGTACTCCGGCCGATCCAATTCATGAAATCGAGGCTGTTGGATCAGGATGTGCATTTTTGGATCAAACTGATTGGGTTTGACACCTTTCCTTTTTGGCGGTTCGGGAAAACCGCGCCGAGTTCAAGTGCGGTGAACGATTCGGGCGGGTACAAAGAAAAAGTAGCGGCAGGAAAACCAGATCAACAACCGATGTTCACATCCTTTTATGAGGATGGCGTGATTTGGCCGAACGGGACAAAAGAGCCGGTAGATACGGTGATCTTTGCGACAGGCTACCGGCCGTATCTTCCCTACCTTCAAGCGATTGGCGCGCTGGATTCGGAAGGAAGGCCGTTACATCAAGCAGGCATAAGCGACGTTCCGGGACTTTATTATGTGGGGCTGGAAGGGCAGCGTTCCTTTGCTTCTGCTACCATAAGGGGGGGGGGGCCGGACGCGCAGTTTGTTGTTAAAAAGCTTTTGCATCACCTTAAACACTGAATGCTTACATTTTTTGATAAAAGGATGGGACCGACTTGAACCTCAATTGGTTTGCTGCGGAAATGCTTATGAAACAACGCCAAAGGGAAATCGAACGATCTGCTAGAGAAGCGTGGAAATGGTCAGACGCTATGCAAAAGCAATCGGTCCGATTCTTTAACCGACGGCCAATCATTCGTGCAACACCAACGGCTTGCTGCGTTACGAGCTGCTGTTGATGTATAAAAAACTAAGGAGTGAACTTTCATGAATCAAGTAAGTAATGATCAAATTCGTCAAAACGTTCGGAATCGGTATAAAGAAATCGCCTTACAGGACGTAGGGGCGGGGTCCTGTTGTAAGCCAGCGCCAGCCAATGATTGCTGTGGTTCGGCCGCGGATGTTTCCGCTAAAATGGGCTACTCGTCAGAAGAATTAACAGCCGTTCCAGATGGGGCGAATCTGGGCCTCGGCTGTGGCAATCCGCAAGCCATTGCTGCTTTGCAACCGGGAGAAGTCGTGCTGGACCTGGGCAGCGGCGGCGGGTTTGATTGCTTTCTTGCCTCCCGTCAGGTGGGCGCTTCCGGCCGCGTCATTGGTGTAGATATGACACCGGAAATGGTCAGCCGCGCCCGCGAAAATTCCAGTAAAAGCGGATTTACCAATACGGAATTTCGGTTGGGCGAGATAGAGCATCTGCCGGTTCAGGACCACTCGGTTGACGTGATTATTTCAAACTGTGTCATTAATCTGTCCCCATCGAAGCAGCAGGTGTTTGACGAGGCGTTCCGTGTGCTGCGTGACGGCGGCAGACTGGCCATATCGGATGTCGTGGCAACAGCCGATTTTCCGGAAGAAATCAAGCAGGATATCGACCGTATCTATTCAGGGTGTATTTCAGGAGCTTCCTCTATCGGGGAGTTGGAAGCCATGCTTGCGCAAAGCGGGTTTACCCAAATTGAGATCGAACCTAAAGACGAATCCCAGACGTTCATCAAGGATTGGATTCCCGGCGCAAATGTCGAACAATACCTGGTGTCTGCCGCGATACGTGCCATCAAGGCTTGAGCCGTGAAGGGCCGAACTGTTGCAGCTCGAGTTGAGTTGAACATGTTCGGCATAAACAATAAGGCGCTGCCGGTAAGTTGGCAGCGCCTTCGCCTTTGCTTAGCGTATATTTTCGTTAAAATGTTGGCGAGACCCCCGAAAGAAGAAGTGGGTTGCGCTATGTTCGAACATACGTTACTAAGGTTGACACCAAGCAAACTTTTTGGCATCTATTGAAATATGGTAAAATAAATTAATTCAATATGTCGAATAGACTAGGAAAAAAGGCAAACCTGATCGAAAGACAGGGACGCAAAGCCACGGGTCTTCTGCACTAGTGCAATGATCGCCGGGTTACCCTCTCAAACCACACCAAGATGACAAGCAGGCACGCCAGTGAGAGGGCGTGTCTTTTTGTCATTTGAAAATAAAAGAGGTGATCGATTATGAACAAACAAACAAGCTTTTCTGTAGAGATAAAAGATATGATCCGTAGGAACGGGAGTATCAAAGTATTACTGGCGGATGGTGACCTAGCTTGGCAACAGCGACTCGCTATGTTGCTTGAATCCGAGCCAGATATTTATTTATCTAACATCGTTTCGACAAAAGAGGAAGCGATTCGAGCGAGTGTACAATTAGACGTAGACGTAATGATCTTGGAAATGATTTTGAATTCGCCCAAACGAGACGGGCTGGACGCCGTAGCGGAGATTCTCAGAAATAAAGAGTTACCGATTATTGTCCTTTCTTCGATACATGATCCGGAAGTCATGGTCGATGCAGTTGTTGCCGGAGCGGTCAATTATATTACAAAGTCCAACTATATGGACATACCGGTTGCGATCAGAGAAGCTCACCGACGTCAGTCCTCTCTCCATGCGGATGTCGCGACGATAATCCGTAGTGAGATCGAGCTTATAAAGCGAAAAGAATTGCATTGCATGCTCACACCTACGGAAAAAGAAATTTTGCAACTCATAGGCTTGGGCTATCGACAGACAATTATCAGAGAATTACTTGGCATTACTTCGAACACCCTAAAATCGCACGTTCGGCATATCACTCGTAAATTCGACACCCGATCCATTCGAGAAGCTGCTGAGAAGGCGAAACGAAGAGGTCTGTATGATCAGCACTATGCTACGTGAGTTAATGGGACTGAAATTGAAACAAGCTTTGGGAAAATTCGGGGATTTTCGACAAAATTATCATGACAGAGGGTGACAAAAAGATCACCCTCCCCATTCGAACTAATAATAGGTAAAATGAAGGGGTAATCTAAGGGAAAATAGGAATATTATCCCGTACCAAAGGAGGTGGAGAGAAAAAAGATGAATGCTGGAGATTGTTGTCGTGAATCGGAGTCTGAAGTAAATCAAAATGGGACAGGCTCTCGTAAAATGAAGAGGATGGTGCCTTTAACTTACGTAATTATGCGGCTGTCCCCAATATAACAATGAAGGGATGATCGTCATGGATCAATTAGAAACGGAGCGTGAATTATGTTTATTAACATGGATTGATTTGCACTTCATTCAGCAGTTTTGCGGAAGGAGAGTTGTAGTATTTCTTGGAATTGGGGAGGGTGTTTGATGAATCTTACTCAACAGTCCATCCCCTATGAAAAAGTTGAAGCATGGCTTATGTCCTATAGTGATTGGAAAGCAAGGTTGGAATATGCGCAGGCAGAGCTTAAGCATATTCCGGGATTAACGAGGGCTTTGCATGAGTGGGTGAATCATGGCAATGGAAGAAAACAAGAACCATTGTTGCGTACGGTCATTCATCGGATAGAGATCACTGAACATGAAATCCCGTTGCTATTATCGAGAATCGGATTGATCGATTACGCTTTCTCGGCTCTCACCACAGAGGAAATTTTGTTCGTTCGTCTACGATATTTGGATAAACTGGCGCTTTCGGTCATTATAGATCGCATTGCACTTTCCCGCCGCGCGTTCTTTTATCATCGGAAGCGAATTCTGCATAAAGTATATCGAAAAATCAAAGATCGGGCGGTCCTGTTGGAACTGGATTCCTTTGGAGAAGACTGATCATATCATTACTTCAGAAGATGCACATACGCATCTTCTATTTTTATGGTTCGTGAATTGAAGAATATCACCTCAATCCCCCATCTTTTCAAACAGGCTCTAGGGTCTACCCCCATTTTTAGCAGTCAGTTCAATCTCTCCGAGTACGATTAACTCCTCACCAAGAGATGAGATGCCGTGAATCTTTCTTGCACCGAACATGCACCGAACGCTGCACTAGATTTGCTCTTGTTTTGCACGAATTGTGCACCCGATATGCACGATTTTCCTGATACGATGATAGTATAGCAAGCTTAAGGGCAGCCTACAAGATCATCGGCTGTCCTTTATGTTTGTGAAGCAAGGATTGACGAAACGGGCATAACTTGTTCCATGGTTTCGTCATGTTTCCGCATTAAGTCGTACAATCATACCGATGAAAGGAGGGCGATGATGCGGTTCCTATTAATCTGTTTTTTTAGAAATAGGTAGAAATGCATCCTGAACTGGATACATCTGTATTTATGCTATGCGCATTACTTTGCATTCCAGCCATTGAGCGCCGCTTCATTTTTTGCTGTGATGATCAGCAAAAAGAAGCGAAGCGCTCTTTTTTATTTTCTGATTGAAACCCAAAAGAAGGTAGCTATTACAGTGACGAGTGCTGAAGGCATGTGATACGGGACAGTCAAAAAGGAGCGTTTGAACTAAAACGTAGGACAACACCATCATAAAACAGACTGGCTATTCCTCTCGCAATGGTGTTGCCATGTGAGGAGGGAAATTGATATTATGTGCCCCACGTTGCATGCAATGTCAAACCACGATCCTTTTATGTGTTTTTACTATTCGTATGGCTCATAACGCCTCAACGATGGATATTACTATCAGACTTGGCTGCAAATCAGCATTGGATTGCTGAGCGGCAAGGTCTTTTTTATTTTTGTAACAAAATCAACAATCGTTTTAAAGGGAGCGTTGGCTGTCGCTCTCCCCCTCCATTTTGGTTTGCCCACAAACCAAAATGGAGGGACGAATATGAAAAGGATTAATTTGCGGGACATGTATCCCTTTATCAAAACGGATGTATGGATCGACTTAGATGATGAAGTGGCACAAGAAATCCGCCGTTTCGACTTAAACGAAAGTGCATATAAATTGCGCACCTATCGTCATCGCGCTTATTACTCGCTTGATCGGAACGACGGTATAGAACAAGATGTTCTTTTCCTTTCGATTTCCCCGGAGGAATATTACGAGCGTAAGCTTTCCAATGAGCAGCTTTATGCGGCTATGTGTCGATTGCCGGAAAAATCGTTCAGACGAATTTATGCTCACTTCTTCTTAGACATGAGCAAAGTAGCGATTGCCCAAGCTGAGCAAGTTGATGAACGGGCAGTACGAAAATCTATTGAACGCGGCTTAAAACAAATGGCGCAGTTTCTCAAAAAAATGTGATTGCGGTAGGTCAAAGGGTCCGATTTTCTTGCCAAAATGAACAGATAGGTAAAGAGCTTTATGTAGGCGGCGGCTGGTTATAACCAGCCGCTCATTTTCCATGAGGGGGGCAGGTAACAATGAATCCGATTCGATTTCGAGATGCTGAACACGAAAGTTTCTACTATCGGATGCTTGATGAAAGGAAATGCAGCGACGGCTATCATCGGGCACTTTTCTACACATTAGGTATTTCCCGCGATACTCGGAGTCATATCCGCGATTTGTTTGATTTTTCTAATGGGGGCATTAAGCCCGGAGGTCTCGCAGCCTCGTGGCAAACCGGTAGTTCTATCCGCGTGTGCAGGCTTGCTTTTAATCTTTGGAATGGCTGGACGGAAAAAGGTGGGGAACGCTACTCTACTCCCCACGAATTATTCGATTGCAGCTACGCTCCCTATTTTTTTGAAGCGATTCAACTTCGTTATCCGGATTATTGCCGAAGCCAGGAGAAGAATTTCAAGCGGCTGAACGAACAAGTTCGCTGAATGTCAACTAGTTAAGGGAGTGGAATAGATGAAGGATATTAAAACGAGGACTGTTGTGAAAGACATTAAACGTTTGGACAAACTGCCAAACTTGATGGATCGTGTAAAACATTCGAGCGCACGCACAAAACAGCATAAAGACAATGACAAGACGATTTCACAATCTCCAAATGAATATGCGCAGCACCATTCTGCATCGGCCATAGATAAAACGGTACGTTTTCAAATTGGTATGGGCGTGGTTGCTAGCAAAAGATTGATAAGGCTCATTCAAAAAAGGCGGGCAAAGTCAGAAGGGGATACGGTATCGATACAGAACCCCGCTGCTATAATTACTAAGCCTTCAGGTACACGTCAATTGCGACTTGCCCGTAGGTTGCATCTCCGCAAGCCGGTAGATGGGAAATATCTCTTGTCAGCTAACCATCAATCAAAAAAACAACGCTTTATACGGAGCCGGGTCAATGCCCGGCTTTTGCATCCTCTTCGCAAAAATAGCTTTACTAACCGAATTCTAAATCGGGAAGGTAGAGATCAAGAACCGGCCGGGAAAAAAGGAGCATTAGCCGCCGCGGCATCTCATTCAGCAAATGTACGCGTGAATCGTCCAAAAGCGCTAACGTCCGTAAGCATGAGGAAGCGGCATTTCAGGCCACCGTCATCCCGAATCCCCTTCGCTATATCAAAGCAAGCAAGCCATACGATCAAACGTAAAGAAAGGAAATTTAAGACATTATCGCCATTTATAAAAACGGGACAACGGCTAGGACAGGCTAAAAGCCACTCTGATTATCAAGCGGAAGGAAAAATGAATAGCGCCAGGACAGCGCAGCGGACTGCACAGATGGCGATGACTGCCCGCCGCTCCATTCAAAGGGCACAAGCTGCAGCGCGATTAAATCTTCGGATCATTAAAATGGTAGTAAAAGCAGCCGCTTTGCTTGTCAAAGGAGTAGCCGCGCTTTTGGGAATCAGTAGTTCCGTTATTGTATTATTGTGCATTGTTATGGCAATAGCTGCTGTCATTTCCTCGCCTTTCAGTATCTTTGTATCCGGCGAAAATACGGATGCCGATGTAAAGCCGCTTTCCCGAATCGTTCAAGAGCTGGACATTGAGTATGCCGACCGACTGGCAGAAATACAGCAGTCCTCTGGCCGTGTAGACCGGGTGGAGTTTCATTATCCCGGCAGCGCGGATAACACGCGAATAGATAATTGGATGGATATTATAGCCGTTTTTGCCGTGAAGACTGTCATGGATTCAGAAAACGGAATGGATGTAGCAACACTTGATGCAACAAGGATCGGGATCATCCAATCGGTGTTTTGGGACATGAATCAACTGGAATCCCGTATTGAAACGATCGAACATACGGAAACCGTTCCGGTAGAGCATGAAGATGGGAGTACCAGCGAAGAGACGACTACCAGTTATGAACACATTTTGCATATTACCGTTTCGAGCAAAACTGCGGAGCAACAAGCTGACTCCTACCACTTTACTAATGAACAGATGGACATCATGAGAGAAATGATGTCTGGGGAGTTTCGGCCACTCATGTTTGAGATGCTCGGTAAAGAAACGGATGTCGGCTTGACGCCGGGACAGCTTGCGGATATAGGGCAGCATTTGCCCGAGGGAGAAATAGGCAGTGAAGTCGTCAAATTGGCGCTAACTCGTTTAGGTGATCCGTACAGTCAACCGAAGGCCGGACAGGATGACTTTACAGATTGTAGCTATCTCGTTCAGTGGGTTTATCGACAGCTACGCATTAACCTGCCGCGAACCGCAGCGGAACAAGCAAGATTTTGCGTAGAAAATGGCCTGACAGTAAGCGCGGCAGACCTGGTTCCTGGCGATCTTGTATTTTGGAGCTATGAGCGAAATGGTAGGTTTATGGATATTACCCACGTTGGAATTTATGCGGGGGATGGCAAAGTTGTAGATGCTTCCTCAAGCCGGGGACAAGTAGTGTACCGCAATCTGTTTGATTCGGACAAGCAAGTGTTGTTTGGCAGACCTCATATTCAGGGGTAGAACTTTCGTATTTCAGTGGAGCAAAAGGAATCCTATTTTTGGTGGAATAACGTTCTGGTTCAATTGTATCCTGTATCCCAGTGGAGTAATAGGGCTTTCCCGAACAAGCTAGCCTCCGCTGAAAACAATCATCTGGTAAAACATTCAGGTTGCTCGGTTATCAAGATGGAAGACACCTTTCGGTCAGGCAGTGGTAGCTCGATACTCTCACATTGCCATACAAAGCGGTGTTTTTCTATTTTGCAATTGGACTATCTAACCGCCAATAACCTACCAACAAAAAGGATCAAAGTCGATTTTCGCCCTGCGGAAGTTGAGTTAATGACCAGCATTTTTGCGGAAAAGGGAGGAAATGCTTGGAAAATGTAGAATATCCTAATGAAGTAGCATTTCTTGTTGAAAGGTGATTATATGGAAACTACTCTAAGTGAATTAAAACCATTCAAATTACCGCAAAAGCCGGATAATTACGATATTCTTTTTGGGTTGCCTATCCCCCCTATAGATAGATTGCGAACATTTTCAGCAGATCAATTTGAGGATATGATTTGTGAATGGGTCGATGGATATTTGAAAAAAGAGTATACATCTGTGTATCGCTCAGGCTCGGCAGGTGATAAGGGAAGGGATATAGTTGCATTTGTAAATAATGATTCCCCGAATCATGTCTGGGATAATTATCAATGTAAGCATTATGACCATCCGCTTTATCCAAGTGATGTATGGTTAGAATTGGGGAAACTATGCTACTACACGTTTATTAAAGAATATACAATTCCAAGAAAGTACTATTTGATTTCTTCTTGTGGTTTGGGAACTTCTTTATCAGAATTAATCGAGTATCCGACTCGTCTGAATGCTGGATTAATCTCAGCTTGGGAAGATAAATGCAAGAGAAAGATTACGAATGTAAGTGAAGTTTCTTTAACTAATGAGTTGCTGGAATATATCCAAAAGTTTGACTTTTCAATAATAAATCACTGTCCTCCTCAGAAATTGATAGAACAGTACAGCAGCACACCTTTTTATAAATATCGTTTTGGTGGTGGGTTAAATAAGCCTAGACCTCAGTCGGAGGCCCCAGGGCCTTCAATAAAACCGGAAGAAGTAAGATATGTTTCACAACTATTTGAAGCATATTCAGATCACCTTGGAAAAAAGATTGCTGGTGTTGAGGAGTTGAAAAGCTACAGCTCGCTGCATCGACATTTTAATAGACAGCGGGAAGACTATTATAAAGCAGAATCACTTAGAAGATTTGCTAGAGATGAGTTGCCTTATGACGAGCCCTTTGAAAAGTTGCAGGATGAAATTTATAGAGGAGTAATAGACACTGCAGAGGATACTCATGCTGACGGCTTTGTATGTGTTAAGGAAACAATAAAAGAAGCTAGAAAATTGGAGATTACAAGCAATGTACTAATTAGCTACATTGATGGAAGTGATAGAAGTGGAATTTGCCATCAACTGGCGAACAATGACATTCTGAACTGGGTGAGAAAATGAACGAGGTAAAATTAAGTAGAGAAACCTACCTATTCAATACTCCATTAGAAACTGGACTTCGATGCTTAGTGATTTTAGCAGGATTAGAAAATAAAGCTATAGATATTCAAAGGTTGATTTATTTGGATTATCTATTAACACATTATGGTGATGTTGAGCCAGAATTTGAGAGTCTGCATCCTTCAACACCATCTCGATCTGGTGAAATACTGATAAAGCGAGATTTAGTAAGCCAAGGGCTTCACTTAATGATTAGCAAAAAGCTTATTAACATCGAATATGGAAAAAGCGGAATTTTGTATGGAGCAACACCTTACTCTAAAGCGTTTCTTCAACATTTTGAGTCTAACTATATGCTACGGCTTCTGGATGTGAATAAATTACTGATCGACAAATTCTCTAATTATACTGATGTGGAACTCAAAAATTTTATAATGAAAAATATTGATCGCTGGGGTGGAGAATTTGTAAAAGAAGCTTTCGTAAGGGGGGACAACTAATGAATACAGAGGGTTTTTTTATTTCGGAAATCCGACTTACAGGAAAAAATAAGAGAAATGCTAGTATCGTACTCAAAAAAGGGCTTAATGTTATCTCAGGTGCTTCTGATACTGGGAAGACTTACATATTTCAATTAATAAACTATATGTTTGGTGGTAAAGATGAACCAAAAGAAATAGATGAAAGTATTGGGTATTCAACTATTTTTATTGAACTTGAGAAATACGAAGGAGAAAGCTATACATTAAAGCGTGAAATTGGTGATTCATCAATTTTTGTCTATGAGTCAAAAATTGATGATATTTCATTTCTGCAGAATTGTGTGAAACTGAAAGCTAAGCATGATAAGGATGACAAGGACAATATATCAACATTTCTCTTATCCTTAACGGGAATCAAAGATATGCTTTTAAGGAAAAATGCAAGAGGAACCAAAGTATCTTTTTCTTTTAGAAATCTTGTTGCTCTAATGATGCTTAATGAGGAAAAAATTATATCAGAGGAAGTGCCTATTTTTTCAGGTATACCCTCTAATAAAACGACTGAACAGTCTGCATTTAAGACTATTCTAACAGGCGTAGACGATAATCATGGAGAAGAGATAGAAGACCCTAAGATATACAGAACCCGACTCGAAGGAAAGTTGGAGTTTGTAAGCTCTTTGTTGCAGAAATTGAAAATGGAATTGAAAGAAAAAGGCGCACAAATTCAGGACTATGATGCCAATGAACTAACAAAAGAGATTGAGAAATTAATGAGTACATTATCAAATAATAGCAAAGAAATTAATCTTAGGATGGGACAAAAGAAAGAAATATGGATTCAAGAACAAGAAATAAAATCAAGAATTTTAATGCTTGAAGAACTATTAGAAAGATTCAGATTGCTTGAAAAAAGCTATCTTTCTGATTTAGATCGACTTCAATTTCTTATTGAAGGGGATCACTATATCTCACAATTATTTGATTCAAATTGCCCTGTTTGCAATAATCCTTTCAACTCAAAAACTACTGAGCATAATCATGATTTTTACTTAGAGGATTTACAAATTGCGTGTTCTGAGGAAAGTAATAAAATTAACGCTCAGCTAATTGATCTTAGAGAAACATTAACAAATCTACAAAATGAGAATAAAGAAAACAATGAAAAAGTTAAACTTTTAAGTCAACGAATTAAGGAAATTGAGGTCATTATTCAGCGTGAATTAAAGCCAGTTGCAGTATTAACGAAAGAAAGAATGGATACTTTGTTGAACATAAAAAAGATTTTTCAAGAAATTGAACTTAATGAACGTCGTATTGCTGAGTATCAAACTAGCCAGTTAGATATTATGAGGGAGTTGTCTAAAAAGAATCAGAAGATGAAATTCGTTAATGAAATAACAACAGAAATTTATGATGATTTTGCTACAGAAGTGAAAGAGTTACTTGCTGGATGGAACTACCCTGATTTAACAAGTGTAAGCATAGATTATGATGATCAGGAGTTAATTGTTTCAGGTAAGAAAAGAAAAAATCATGGAAAAGGTTATCGGGCAATATTAAATGCTGCTTTTGTTATTGCTATTATGAAATATACAAGAAGTATTGGACTCAAGCATCCTGGGCTGATTATTTTAGATTCTCCGTTAACTACTTACAAAGAAAGACTCAATCAAACAACACTAAGCAGTAGTGAAGAAGATATATCGTTAGACATGAAGCAAGCCTTTTTCAAAAATTTATCTAAACTTCGAAATGATGTTCAGGTAATCATTTTTGAAAATATAGACCCTATTAAAGAAGTACAGGATAACATGAACTATATTCACTTTAGCAAAGTAATTGGTGTGGGGAGATATGGTTTTATTCCGGTTGACAATATTTCTGAATCAGTGAGCAATAATCCAATTGAATAGTTGAAGGTGATAGTGAAATGATGGAGTTTTCGCAGAAAATACGTAATTTACGAAATAAAGCCCAAGAGACACAAGCTGCAAATAAAATAATTGATATGCTGACTGAGTTAAAATTGAAGAATGATGAGACAACCTCTTATAGATGGATCTGGGAACTTATACAAAATGCGAAAGACGTTGTTAACACAAGTGGGATGGTTGACATAATTATAAACTTTGACGAAGGCAATAAGACTGTTGAATTCAAACATAATGGTAAACTGTTCTCGACAGAAAATATTGTTTTTCTTATAGAACAAGTGTCAACAAAAGATCGCACAATAACTAATGAAAAAAATAAGAAGACTACTGGGAAATTTGGAACAGGCTTTTTAACTACTCACTTGCTTTCAGAAAAAGTTAGGGTTTCTGGATATCTGCAGGATGCTGGTGAATCACCATGTTCTTTTAATGTTATTTTAGACCGATCTGGTATGGATCAGCAATCAATAATTAGTGCCATACAAGAAAGTTGTTCGCAGTTAGATAAGAATACTACCATAACTACTGACAAAACAATAAATGACGAAGATTTCAATACTTGCTTCACCTATGTTTTGGACGAATCTGGAGTGTCAACAGCAAAGAAAGGTCTGAAGAATCTGCTTATTGCTGCACCTTACGTATTTGCATTTGTTCCAGAGATAGGTTCAATCACAGTAACAAGCGGTCAATATATACAAAAAATTAGCCGCGGCAGAATGATTGAAACTGAGCTTGAAGATGCGAGTGTGACAAATGTTGTAATTGCAACAAAGGGGATGACAAAAGATAGATATATTTTTGTTTTGGGAACGAATGACTTATCTGTTGCAGTAGAAGTCGAACAGCAAGCAGGTAACAATTTTACAACAAAGTACGATACTCAATTACCCAAAATATTTTGCGACTTTCCTCTCTTAGGAACAAATGATTTTTCATTTCCTGTTGTAGTAAACAGTCCTAAGTTTAATCCAACAGAACCACGAAACGGAATACATTTAACGGATAAAGTACATAAACAAATAGCTGAAAATAAGCAAATATTAATGGAAGCTTCACTATTTTATGTTAAGATAGTGGACTACTTTTTAGAAAAAGAATATGAGGGAATCTACAACATTACTAAAATCCCTGAACAGCCTGCAAAGGATTGGCTATCTAAAGAGTGGTTTGAGCAAGAAATAATTAATAAACTAAAGTCTCATATCATAGAAATTCCTCTCATTTCTACACATAATGCTGGCAAAATGCCTCTTATAGATGAATGGGGCGGTACAGGTGTATTCATTCCAAAAGATTTAGATGAAACTCTCAGGGCAAAAGTATGGACACTATCAAGCAAACTCATTCCCCATATGATTACAAAGCGTGAAGAATTAGAGTGTTGGTACAATTCTTTATGGGAAGAATGCCGAAATTACGGTTTATTAGATTTAATTAACCGAGTAGAAGCATTTGAAAATATTAGTGAGTTATCAAAACATCTTAATGGTAATGTAACTGACTGGCTAAATGAATTATTAGCATTATTCTATTCTAATGAATATTTGTATACCAACAACCTTGGCAGAAGCCCACGTATTTTGCCAAATCAATACGGTGAATTTCGTACTTTAGATGAGGTATCACTTGATTGCGGTATTGATGAAATTTATAAAGACATATCTACTGTATTAAATTTCGATTTTAAAATTGAATTATTGGATAGAGAAATTAATAGTGAGTTCCTTGCTAATTTAAAAAAACTCACGTTAGATGATGTTTTCTCAGAGATTCTAAAAAAATTGCATAGATCACATCCTTCAGCAGAAGACTTTTATAAGAGCATTATTTCTCTTCAAGCTAAACAGAATAGCGAACAAAATGACTTTTTAGATCTTGTTTATGAATTACAAGGTAAAGATGCCTGGATAAGGAATAGTGTATCGAAACATTCACAAGAGCTATTAAAATTGGCATTGAAATTCTGGAGGGAAAAAATAACCAAGGACATAAGCTCCTATGAAAGTATAAGAATCTTTGCCTCTAGTTTTAATTTTGCCAGTGAGCATGAGGCGATGATGTGGGTGTCAAATTTCGTTCGAATTTTGGTGAAATATGAGCAAGATGGTTTATTGGATCGGATTGCTATATTGCCTGATCAATATGGAAATTTCAAAATGAGAGCAGAATTATCACTGGATTCAGGTGAAATTGATGAAATCCTTAAAGATGCATCTAAATATGCTGGATATGATGTACGTAAAACATTGTTATCAAAAGACATTATTTTAGATCTGCCTGAAAATAGAACTGTCTACCTAGAGAATATTTCCGAGAAAATCACACAGTATGTGAAAGAAAATAAAAACAGCATTGGGCACAACGATATTGATGTAAAAGAAGTATTTAATAAAACGTATCTTTGGCTTAGAGAAAATTTGGCTAATGAAAAGGTAAAAAAGTGCTTCAAAGAATTATCAACTAATTTACATTGGTTTTATAATGATAATGATATTGCTGAAAATATGTCGAAAATTGAAGAATACAACGACATATTAGAGAAATATGGTGTTTCTGGAGTGCAAGAATTAGAGCAGATATTATCTCGCTCAAATGTTGAAAGTAGTTCTAGTAAAACGGTGGAGATTTCAATGGAAATTCTTGCACAATGGGGTATTTCAACTGAAGAAGATTTAAATCGTGCTCTGGCAAATAATGTGTTTGGCCCAGAATTTATTCATGATTCTAAACGCAATTCAGAATTATTCAGCTATGTCCAAGATATTCTTGAGCGCTCCAAGAATAAAATCCTTGAATTTTTAGATAAGAAAAAATCGGAATATGACGTTTCAGATCCAATCAGAATTAGTAATACTATCTTCGTAATAAAAAAACACGGTACTGAAATATATTTAATTACTCGACCGTCTGATTATGGTCAAATAATATTATATTATGATACTGAGTTGGATATGCTTGACTATGAAAAGGATTGTGAATTATGGGTTGAAGATGATAAGAGCGAGCCGCAAAAAATTACATTTGGGAAAATATTAAAGCTGACTGGTGTTAACAAGATTCCACTTAGGAGCATAAGAGAAAAATGATTGACATTAATGAAGTAAAGCAATTACTACAATCCCCTGATTCAAAAAATCTTATTTGTAGAAACGTAGAATTCAGACCGCAAAATTTGGCTTTGTTTATTGCTGCTCTGTCAAACATGACAGAGGGGTATGGCTACATTGTAATCGGGGTAAGCAAAAATACAGATAATTACTCTATTAATGGAATAAGTAATGGGTTCATATTAGATGAACCTATTAAACGGGCACTCAGTTTGTTAGCTGAGCAACCAATAATAGAATTTGGTACACTTAGTATTGAAGGTAAAAATATTTATGCAATAAAAGTGATAAATATTACAAACGAGATTTTCTTCAAGCCTCCACAAAATACAGAGTCACTAACCGATTTATTTATTCGTGATCTTTACTTGGCTTGCATCAAACTTCAAGCACGTAAGCTTTACGTTAGCACTACAGAAGATGAGCGTAATGACTTTATTACAGATTTACTGGAGACAAACGGATATCGCATAAAAGACCAAACTCGACGCGGAAGTTCTGCTAGTGGTAAATCATCTGGCGAAATTGATATTTTTGTTGAAAACGATAGAATGCCTTTTACTATTATTGAAGCCCTTAATTTGGATAGCTTAAATACTAATTATCTTGATGTTCATCTTGACAAGATATATTCTTACGATACAACAGGAAATGCATTCAATGTATGTTTGTCATATGTTAAAGTTAAAGATTTTGGGTCTTTTTGGGATAGGTATTGCAACTACGTTAAAACACGTGAATATCCAGTAATGCTTGTCTCTTCTGATACAAATGCTGATAAAGATTATTCATACTCTGATATAAGATTCATGACAACTACGCATAATCGTTCAGGTAAAAATACACGGCTTTATCATATGTGCGTAAAAATACAAGAATCGTAGTTACTTAGTGAAAAGTTCTTATATAAGAATCGTCAACTAGGGAAACAACCTAATCAAGCGATTGTATTAGGCTTCTTACACAAGAAAGGTATTTAATTTCTTGCTCCGCTATAATTTGTCGATGGTAGTGGAGCAGGGCTGATTCGAGTATCGTTCTCTCCGAGTTCTCTCAAACGTGCAATTTCAGTCACTTTTTGATGAATTTACGAGACGCCTTGTGGCACTAGGGAAGGGTGGCGTGAAACGCCGAAACCCCTTGATTTTATAGGCTTTTCGTGGTTTTTTGGTTCCTCTAAAGGAACATAGCTTCCGCTTGCTTCCCTTTAGCGCGCAAGTTTCAGGTTCTAGTGTCAGCAATGACGTGGAGGTTCAAGTCCTCTTGACCGCACCACTTTATCATCGACAGGTTCGTGAGATGCTCCCAGAGCAGATCACGAGCCTTTTTTCTTTGTAACGCCCTATTGCACCGCAGGAAGAAGGAGTGGACCTCCACGCCGGCTTGCAGAAGCTATCCCAGCTGGAAGCGGATCGAAGTGGGAAAAAGGACCCCGTTTTCATTTGCGCCTCGAAATGCTACTATGAAATCAAGTTCATAACAGGTAGGAGCCGGTTAAACCACGCACTCCCCCCTTTGCGATCTGCGCAAAGAGGGAGGTGGTTTTTTTCATTTAAGCAGGGTAGCTCGGCGCGGCAGCCAAGGCTGCCGGCAGCTTCAAAATGACAGCGTTATCATTCGGGGGGCTGACCATGACAGAAAAAGTATGGTGCGATATTGTGCTGGTGGATGACGAGGTGCTGATCAGGCAAGGCATCAAGCATTATCTGAACTGGGAGCAGGAGGGATTCCGCATCGCGGGCGAGGCTTCCAACGGCAAGGAAGCCCTGTCGCTCATCGACAAGCTCCGTCCCCATATCGTGCTGACGGATATCGTCATGCCTGTCATGGACGGAGAGGAGCTTACACGGCAAATCAAAAGCCGGTATCCGGATATCGAGGTCATCATCTTGAGCAGCTTCGGAGAATTCGATTATGTGAGAGCGACCTTCCAAAGCGGCGTCGCCGATTATATCCTGAAGCCGAAGCTGGAGGAGAACGAGCTGCTGCGCATCTTGAAAAAAACGGCTGCCCGGATTCCGTCGCTCGCCAGGGCCGAGCTTGCCTCTCCGGAGAAGCTGTCCATGCGGGCAGCAGTGGAAAGGCTGCTTGGCAGCCGCGGAGCGGACTTGGACGAAGCCTCGATGGAGGGAATGTTTCCTCATCGTCATTTTTGCCTGGCGGGGGCGGAGCTGAGGACCCGTCCCTCCTCGAGTTTCGAGACAGGAGAAATGCGGAAGATTATGGAGGAAATGCTGGCTTGCCTGCTACCGGACACGGCCGCATGCGTGCTGGAGCCGAAGAGCGGATCTGTCCTGGCGCTGCTCAATTTGGAGTCTTGCGGCAGTTCCGGCGTACTCGAGTGGCTGCGGGCCGTTGCCCGCTTGACGGAGGAGCAGTTCCCGCATGCCGCATTCGCCTTGAGCCGCGTCTACGGCAATATCGCCCTCACGGCGGATGTATATGACGGCGAGCTTGCCAAGCGGCTGAACAGCCGGTTTTATTTGCCGGACCGGAGGGTCATCGTGGAGGAGGAGCTGCCGGCTGCCGGGCTCCCGCCGGGCCCTTTCCCGCTGAATCGATTCGCGGACGAAATCCGGCACGGCCGTTACGAAGCTGCTTTTGAGGAGTTGAAAAACTATGTGGATGCATGGGCCTCATGCTGCGGCACGGATGTGTTCGAATTCAAATCGTTCCTGACTGCGATCATGTTCAATATTACGGTGCTTCTGGTCAATGGGAAGCATGATGTCAAGGAGCTGGAACGGGTCAAATACGCCTACTTCAACGAGATCAACGAGTCCTTGTACGCCCCGGATGCAGCGGAATGCCTGAATGCCTTCATCGAAGAGGCGAAGCTGTGCATCGGGCAGCAGGAGCAGCCCGGCGGCGGCAACATGAAGAGGCTGCTCGAATATATCGAGAAAAATTATGCGGAGCCTCTCACGCTGAAGGAAATGGCCAAGCACTTCCACTTCAATCCTTCCTACCTGTCCAGCTACTTCGCCTCCCATAACAAGGAGGGCTTCACGGAGTATCTGAACAAGATCCGTACGGACAAGGCGGCCGAGCAGCTGAGGCAGAGAGAGGCGACGATTTCCGAAATCAGCGAGAGGGTCGGCTACTCGGATCCCAGCTATTTTTCCAGAGTGTTCAAAAAGGCGACGGGCTTCTCGCCCAGCGAGTATCGACGCCATTATGCGAAATAGAAAAGGGTGGCCGGCATGCAGGCAATGAAGCGGAAATTGGAACGGTTGAAGTTCCACGGCTTGTTCATGAAAATGTTCGTCGTTCTGCTGCTGAGCATCGTATCCGTATCCCTTCTGACCTCGTGGAGCACGATCCGGATCTCCGAGCGCTTGTTCATGGATACGTTCAGCATCACGAACGCCAAGGTGATCAGCCAGATCAAGTCGGGGTTCGAATCGTTCAACGACGCCGTCTCCACCTCGATCATCAACATCCAGCAAAGCGGAACGGTACGGCAGTTCCTTACGGAGGGGACGGCCGATTCGGCGGCCTTGTTCAAGAGCTACTACAGCATGAGCAAGCAGGTCAAGCCGAGCAGCTCGAACCTCGATGCGTACGATGTCGATCTCCTCGTGCTCGGGAACAATGGCCGCACATACTCCACCAGCCGCAGCATCTGGTCCGTCACGGACGATCAGCTCAAGGCAAGCCCGCTGGCAAAAAGCGTCCAGTCGGCGCCGGACCGGCTTCAGTACGAGTTCCATTACGATCCGGACAAAGGGGAGCAAAAGCCGTTTATTGTCGCTGCGAAGGCGCTGATGGACCGGACCACAAGAAAGGTCTACGGGTCTTTGTACGTAGCGATTCCAGAGAGCCAGCTGAGAAGCTTCTACAGCAGCTATACGAGCAGAGGGAACTCGGTTGTGATCCTGAGCAAATCCGGCGTCATCATCTCCAGCAACGATTCGGCTCTCATCGGCCAGGAAGCCCCCGATCTGCTCCGGCATGCCGTGGACATCCAGCAGCGGGGACTTTCCTTCAAGGAAGCGGAATTCATGGGCAAAAAAGACTTGATCCTCGCGCAGGATCTCTCTTTCTATGACATGTACATCGTCAATCTCATCGACAAGCAGTGGGCGCTAGGCCAGCTTATCGATACCCGGTCGATCCTTCTGATCTGTGTGGCCATCGTGGCCGGAGCCCTTATCGTGGTCTTCTTCATCACCCGCAAAATGACGAAGTCGCTGACCCGGCTGGTCAAACAGATCTCTACCATTTCGAAGTACGAGTTCCATCATTACGTGAAGGTGTCGGGAAGTTATGAAACCCGGCAGCTGGCCCAAGCCTTCAACTTCATGCTCGACGAGCTGCATGAATATGTGGAGCAGCTCGTGCAGACCCAGCAGAAGCAGAGGCAGGCGGAGCTGGCCGCGCTGCAGCGCCAGATCAATCCCCATTTCCTGTACAATACTTTGGCCTCGATTAAAATCATGGTGAAGCAGGGAAGCCGGGAGAAGGCGGCGGAAACGATCAACGCCCTGATCTCCCTGCTCCAGAACGCCATAGGCAACGTCAGCGAGACCGTCACGGTCGGCCAGGAGCTGGACAATCTCAAGCATTACGTATTCATCAACCAGGTGCGTTACGGCGATCGCATCCGGGTGCAGTATTTCGTATCGGAGGAATGCTGCGAAGCGTCTCTGCCGAAGCTCATCATCCAGCCTTTCATCGAAAATGCCTTTTTTCACGCTTTCAATACGAAGCCGGAAGGTCATGTGTACGTTACGATCACCCGGGAAGGCGAGACGCTGACCTGCGAGGTCGCCGACAACGGAGACGGCATGGACATGAGCGGGCCGAGGCCCAAGAGCTCCAAGAGCAGGCGGCAGCTGTTCACGGGAATAGGGGTGAGCAATGTCCACGACCGCTTGATCCTGCTCTATGGCGAGCCTTACGGAATCTCCATCCACAGCGTGCAGGGAGAAGGGACGCGGGTACGGATTCGGATTCCTTTTCAAAAAAGCTGAAAATCGTGCTGCTTTCCAAATAAAGTGCGGAATGAAAGGGCTGTCATCTGCAGGAAAGCGATAAAAGTACCGGTTGAGATAAAGATAATGCTAACCCCCTCATTTTCGCGGATGCTACGATGGCTTCAAGGCGGAAATCGCTTACAAACTATGATTTTGGGGGTTCGAGAATGAAAAAAGCAACCTTGCTTTTAGCCATGGCATTGCTCCTGATCCTAAGCGCTTGCAGCTCCGACAGCGGCTCCGGCAACAGCTCCAGCGCCAATAAAGGCGGAACCGAGCCGAGCGGCGGAAGCTCATCCAAGGAAATCACGATCTGGGCCTGGGACAAGAACTTCAACATCAAAGCTTTGGAGCTCGCGAAGGAACTGTATGCGAAGGACCACCCGGACACCAAAATCACCGTCATTGAAAATGCCCAGGCCGATATCGTCCAGAAGCTGAATACCGGCTTCGGCTCGGGTTCGAACAAAGGCCTTCCGAATATCGTCCTGATCGAGGACTACCGCGCGCAAAGCTTCCTCCAGGCGTTCCCGGACATGTTCTTCGATCTCACCTCTTCGATCAAAGGCTCCGACTTCGCCCAGTACAAAATCGGGCCGACGAGCGTCGACGGCAAAAATTACGGACTCCCGTTCGACTCCGGCGTGACCGGCCTGTTTGTCAGGACGGATTATCTGGAGAAAGCCGGCTACAAAACCTCCGACCTGCAAAACATCACCTGGGACCAGTACATCGAGATCGGCAAAAAAGTGAAAGAGGCGACCGGCAAAAATATGCTCGCCCTGGATCCCAACGACCTGGGAATCGTCCGGACCATGATCCAGACGGCAGGCTCCTGGTACATGGACAAAGACGGCAAGAAGCCTTACCTGGAAGGCAATCCGGCTCTCAAGGAAGCCTTCCAGCTGTACAAAACGATGATCGAGGACAACATGGTCAAGCCGGTGTCCGATTGGAGCCAATACCTGGCGGCCTTCAACAGCGGCGACGTCGCTTCGGTGCCGACCGGCAACTGGATCAGCGCTTCCATCAAGTCGCAAGGAGATCAATCCGGCAAATGGGCGGTCGTGCCGATTCCAAGACTGTCCGGCCAATCGGGCGCCGTCAATGCATCGAACCTCGGAGGCAGCTCGTGGTATGTCCTCAACGTGCCCGGCAAAGAGGCGGCTGCCGACTTCATGGCCAAAACGTTCGGCTCCAGCACGGAGCTGTACCAGAAGCTGATCACCGACATCGGCGCCATCGGAACCTATGCGCCTGCCGCCTCCGGAGAAGCTTATTCCCAAGCCGATCCCTTCTATAACAATCAGACCGTCATCGCCGATTTCGCCAACTGGACCAATCAGATCCCGCGCGTCAACTATGGCGCCAGCACATATGCGATCGAAGATATCCTGATCGTGGAAATGCAGAACTTCTTGAGCGGGAAATCGATTGACGCTGTTCTGAAGGACGCTCAGCAGCAAGCGGAAGCGCAAACCCAATAGTCTTTCCGAAATCTTGGGCGTCCGAAGGCAGGCGGTGTGGATACACCCGGCCGGCTTCCGGACGCTCTACCCTTATTTTGGCGTCCTCAAAAGAAAGGAGCTGCTCCCGCATGAATGCGAGAACCGGAGCGAGATTGCAGCGGAAATCCCAAGCCATCGGCTGGATATTTGTTTCGGTTGCGGTGCTGCTGATCTGCGCCTTCTATTTCTATCCCATGATTCAAGCGTTCCTCTTGTCTTTGAAATCGGGCAAAGGCACGAACCTGCACGCTGCCGGCTTGGCGAACTACAGGCGCTTGTTCGGAGACACGACCTTTCTGGCGGCCGTGAAGAACACATTCACTTACCTCATCATCCAGGTTCCGATCATGATTGTGCTTGCTTTGTTCATTTCCGTGCTGCTCAACGACAGCGGGCTCAAGTTCAGAGGTTTTTTCCGCACGGCGATCTTCCTGCCCTGCGTCACTTCCCTGGTCGCTTATTCCGTCATCTTCAAATACCTGTTCGGCCAAGACGGGCTGGTCAACACGGCGCTGATCCAGCTCCATCTCGTCTCCCAGCCGATCGGGTGGCTGACGGACCCATTCTGGGCCAAAGCGACGATCATCATCGCCATTACTTGGCGATGGACCGGGTACAACATGATTTTCTACCTCTCCGCGCTGCAGAACGTGGACAGCTCGATCTATGAAGCGGCCCGCATCGACGGAGCAGGTCCGGTCCGCCAGTTCTTCGGCATCACCGTGCCGCTGCTGAAGCCGATCATCCTGTTCACTTCGATCACCTCCACGATCGGGACGCTTCAGCTCTTCGACGAGGTCATGAATATTACCAAGGGCGGTCCGGGCAACGCGACCACGACCATTTCCCAGTACATCTACAACCTGTCCTTCAAATACACGCCGGACTTCGGCTACGCGGCAACGGTGTCTTATTCGGTCGTAGCTCTGATTGTCCTTTTCTCCATCATCCAGTTCAAAGCGGCAGGTGATCGAAATGGTTAAACCGAGAAGGGCTTTCACGTATGCTTTCCTCATCGCGGCCACCGTCGTCTCTGTATTCCCGTTCTTGTGGATGATCGTCAGCGCAACGAATAAATCCGTCGACGTGACGCAAGGGAGGCTGCTGCCAGGCAGCCATCTCATCGCGAACATGCGGAATCTGTTCGATCAATACGATGTCGTGACCGCGCTCGCCAACTCCGCCAAAGTGTCGCTGACGACCACTTTCCTGGCGCTGGTCATCGGCTCTCTTGCCGGATACGGGTTCGAGGTCTACCGCAGCAGAGCGAAGGATATCGTCTTCAATATATTGCTGCTGTCCATGATGATTCCTTTTGCCGCGCTGATGGTGCCGCTGTACCGGATGTTCGCCGCCGTTTCCCGTACCGTTCCCTTCATCGGCGTCAATACCGCCGCCGCTGTCGTGCTGCCGACGATGACGACCGCTTTCCTGATCTTCTTTTTCCGCCAGAGCACCAAGATGTTCCCGCGCGATCTGCTGGAAGCAGGGAGGATCGACGGAGTGAGCGAGCTGGGGCTGTTCTTCCGCATCTTCGTCCCGACGATGAGAACCACCTACGCCGCCGCGGCGATCATCACGTTCATGTCCAGCTGGAACAACTATCTCTGGCCGCTTATCGTGCTTCAATCCGAAGATACGCGGACCATTCCTCTGCTCATCTCCAATCTCGGCTCGGGTTATACTCCGGATTACGGAGTCATCATGACGGCCATCGTCATCGGCACCTTGCCGACCGCGCTCGTCTTCTTCCTGATGCAGAAGCATTTCGTGGCGGGCATGACGGGTTCTGTCAAATAACCGGAATCAGGCGGAAACAGAAGAACATGCAATCCCTCCGTCGTTTCCGCCAGCCATCCATCATTATTGGCGGATGGGGGAAAGAGACCGCAAGAAAGGGAACTTGGTTCCCCTTCTCGCGGTCTTTTCCGTATGTCCGCTTGCGAGACCGGTATTGGCCGGCTGCAGCCGGTCTTAAAAAAGCTCCGGGAACGAAGGCATTCGAAGGGATAGGGACAGATCGTCCCTTGACGGGAGATGCTTGTGACGCTATGATGAGTTGAACAGTAAATTAGTAATTTAGTAAATTAGTAAATAATCATTTCGATCCCATCTCTCTTTTGGAGGATATCAAATGAAAATTCCAACTACGCTCAAGCATAAACCGGTCCTAACGGTCGAGAATTACGCCGACGTCGATGGACGCCAGGCCGGCCATTCCGATGCGAAAGGCCTGTCGCTCGGCCTCGCCCAATGGAATGATCGCGGAAAGGTGGACATTTCGGCCAAAGTATGGCGCTACACGGGAGAGAAATGGTCCAGGCAATCGGAAGAGCTCCCTCTGCACCGAGTGCTGGATCTGGCGATTCTCGTTGCGAGCGGCATGGCTCACTTCCGCGATGCCTACCAGCATCCCAAGCTGTACGATCCGGCAAACCCTGTGATCGACCGGATCGGCCTCCAGGGAGACGCCATGACGGTAGCCGTATGTACGGATAATGACAAGCTCGACGAGGATATCAAGCTGTTCAGCCAGGCGCTGAGCGATGATGGAGAGCTGATCGGAGAGCGGCTGCGCACGCTTTCGCGCATTCTGGCGGAAATGGGCTATTGATCGGAATCTGAAAAGGGAGGGATAGGAATGGCGCTGGACAAGCAAAGCAAAAAGGAGCTCGCCTCCTCCTACAAGCAATCGTTCCGCCCGATGGGTGTGTATCAGATCCGGAACAAGGAGAACGGGAAAGTGCTTGTATGCGGCAGCATGGATCTGCCCGGAGCGAAGAACCGGCTGGATTTTTTCAAGAGCACGGGGATGAACACGCTGCATGAATTGAAGAGCGATTGGAAGGCTTACGGAGCGGAGAGCTTTGTCTTCGAGGAGCTGGACCAGATCAAGCCGAGAGAAGAGTACGCCGGAGATCCCGAGGAGCTGAAAGGCTATCAGGCCGAAGTGGATGCGCTTCTGGAGCTGTGGATCGAAAAGCTGCAGCCTTACGGCGACAAAGGATACAATAAGCCGAAGCGGTAAGGTATTCCTCCTAGTGCTGGAGAACGGAAGGCAAAAAGCTCCCGAAAGCCGCTGAATCAGCGTCTCCGGGAGCTTTTTTGCGCATGCTCGCGACAGCCGGCCTTTAAGGCGCGGATGGCTGAAGCGGCTTCGCCAGCACCGCCCGGTTCTTCTCCGGCCTGCCCCATCCTCAGCCAGGTCGGCCTATCGAAGCCATGTCCGGGCGACACGAATATCAGTGTGTTCTTCTTCTGGTGAACAACCAGCCGCCGGCGACGAAAACGAAGTAAAGCACCAGATTAAATCCGACGCCCTCGAGCAGAGAGCGGTTGAAAAGCAAGGCTTCAAAAAAAGAAACCACATGAGCGCGCAGCTCAGGAATCGCCGTTCCGATCGGGATCGCCACAATGAACAGCGCCCACAGCAGCCAGCCGGCAAAATGGCGGCAGCCGGAGACCAGCATGCTCAGCAGCGCCATCGACATCAAATAAAAAACAGTCTGGTAGAGAAAAGAACCCGCCACGCCAAACTCGTTCCAATGAAAAGCTTCAACAAGATCAACGGTGTTTTTGTGGAACACATTCGCCTCCAGCATAGGCCATAAACAATTGAATAAAGCGAGGGCCGCTGCCCACACGGCATAAACGAATTGAAGCCCCCAGAAGTATTGTTTTCGGCTTGCGCCTATATGTACGATGCGACTGTAATAGCCAAGAGGAAGTACGATGGCGAAAAGGAGCAAAATAAGCAGCAGCAGGTTGCCGTCCGAGAGTACGGAGTTTTGGCTGCTGTCTGTAAAGAGACCGACCATGTATTCCGCCAGCCTGCCAAGGAGGATGAAAACAACGACCATCCAGATGCATATCCTCGCTTGCAAATAAGTCGCCTTTAGATGAACAGCCAAGGAACCCAATTCAGCGACCTCCTTCGATCAAGTACGAGAAAAACTTTTGAAGCGTCAAACTTTCCAGGGCAATGTCTAGTTGACGCGCCTGCAGCCTGTCCCCATCATCCAGCTTTTCGAAAATGGCGGCCAGCTTCCCGTGGCCGTAGGATTCGGTATGCAATACCCGCTTCCCTTCCGTAAACGCAGCCACGGCATCCGAATGGCCTCGAATCAAATAAGCTGCCATGCTTATCTGATTCATCTCTTCATGAAGCAGGAGAGAGCCCTCGTCTAGAATGTAAACTCGCTCTGCAATCGGGGCGATTTCGTCCATCAAATGCGTAGAAATCAAAATCGTACGGGGATGATTGGCGTAATCCTCGAGCAGCTCCTTGTAAAACCTTTCGCGCATCAGCACATCAAGTCCAAGCACCGGTTCGTCGAATAGGGTCAACGCCGATCGGCTGGACAGACCGATGATGTTTCCTACGAGCGATTCCGCGCCTCTGGACAGCTGCTTGATTTTTTTGTCGGGATCGAGCCGAAACGTCTGAAGCAGCTTATGAGCGAACGCCCAGTCCCAATGAGGATGAAAAGTTGCAGCAAACTGCAAAATCTCCATCAATCGAGCTCCTCCAAACAGCTTGCTATTCTCCCGCACATAACAGCAATCCTCCGGAATCGCTCCTTTGCCCAGCTTTTTTCCTCTTGCCTCAATGGTGCCATCGGTAGCGAACAGTCCGCCTGCTATGAGGTTGAGCAAGGTCGTTTTGCCAGCGCCGTTTCGTCCGAGCAGACCGTAAATAACGTTTTCCTCCAGCTGTAGATCCAGATCCCGCAAGGCGTAGGTTCGGCCATATTTTTTGGTTAATTTCTCGCAGCTCAGCACGATGCTCACAATGATTTCATTCCTTCCTCAGCTGTTTGATCATCTCGATGATATCCTCGGTTGCCAGCTCGAGCTTGTCGGCTTCAGAGATGAGATTGGACAGCAGCTCCTTGTAGAAACGATTTCTTCGCTGCTTCTGAATCTTCAGCTTGGCATCAGAGGAGACATACATGCCAAGCCCTCTTTTTTTATACAAAATACCTTCATTCACGAGCAGGCCGATCCCCTTCACAACGGTCGCCGGATTGATTTGGAACAGCTGGGAAAACTGAGCAACGGAAAGAATCTGCTCGTCCTCCCGGTAAGTTCCGTTGAGAATATCGTCCTCGATGATATCCGCGACTTGTTGGAAAATGGGCTGCTTTTCGTCGAAAGTGACGTTCATTGCTTCACCACTCAGCATCGTAGTTTGTTGCATATCTAGCAGGAAACCATAACGTAGATGCGAAAATTTGTCAATATCTCATCGTCCTGCAGGGAGCAGGGCGATTTTTTTACATGAGGTCCAGTTATTGACAATGGATAGCGTTCGAATTATAGTGTGCTACATGAGTAACATACTAACACACTTGAGCCCATATTTGCCAATGGGAGCGCACCAAAAAGCAGGACAAATCGATTACGGGGAGATAGAAACGATGAAAACATTAATCGAATTTGAAAACGTAACGAAAGAATACAAAATAGGCGAAGTGCCGATCAAGGCGCTGAACGGCGTCGACTTTTCCATCAACGAGGGCGAATTCGTTGTTGTTCTGGGTGCAAGCGGCGCCGGCAAAAGCACGATTCTGAATATACTTGGCGGCATGGATACGGCTACCTCGGGCAAGGTGACTGTCGGCAGCAAGGATATTACCGGCTTCAATGAGAAGGAGCTTACGGGATATCGCGCCGAAAAGGTAGGGTTTGTCTTTCAATTCTATAACTTGATCCCCAATCTGAATGCTGTGGAAAACGTTGAATTCGCCGCGGAAGTATGTAAAAACCATCTGGACGCCAACGAGATCTTAACGAAAGTGGGGTTGAAGAACCGGATGAAAAATTTCCCGTCCCAGCTCTCCGGAGGAGAACAGCAGCGAGTGGCCATTGCGCGCGCCGTTGCCAAGAACCCTTTGCTGTTGCTCTGCGATGAGCCCACTGGCGCGTTGGATTATGTGACCGGCAAGTCCGTTTTGAAGCTTCTTCAGGATTTGAACACGGAAACGAAAAAATGTATTGTGCTGGTCACGCACAACTCCGCGATTGCGCCGATGGCGGATAAAGTCATTACGGTAAAAAGCGGAAAAATCGAAAGCGTAACGGTCAACGAGCACAAGCAAAGCGTTGAAGGGATTGAGTGGTAATGAACTTATTCAAAAAATTATTAAGGGATATCAAGCAATCGATCGGCCAATTTCTTGCCTTTGTGCTGGTTATTGCCATAGGCGCTTTTTTCTACACGGGGCTGGTTGCGCTAAGCGATCATCTCAGCGCTTATACGAAGGAATACTTCCATGCGCATAATCTAAGCGACTTGAACGTTTACTACGACCACATTTCCAAGCAGGACATGTCGGAGCTGGGTGAAATCGAAGGGGTAAAAAAGGTCGAAGGACGCTACAGCTTCGATGCGGCGCAAACTTTTGGCACTACGAAAGCGACCTTGAAAATCCATTCGATTCCGGCCAGCAACAGCATAAATACGCCTACGATGATCGAAGGCAGCATTCCGTCCAGCAAGAATCAGATCCTGCTTGATTCCCATTATGCCAGGGAACATCAATTCAGAGTCGGGGATCAACTACAGGTAAGCGTCGATGACGAGGAAATGGCATTCACCATCAGCGGCCTGGGCGAAAATGTGGAATATGCCAAAAAAAACGAAACCCAGGACCATAAAACGGCCGGATTCGCCTATGTGGCCGAAGCTGGAGTTCCCCGAATCGCCGGAAGCCTTTACTATAATGAAGTTTTGATCGATGCGGAAGAAGGGTACGGCATCGACCGGTTGGGCCAAAACGTTGAAGCTCATTCCCAAAAGCTTTCTTATGTAAGCCAAATAAGCAAAGAACGGACATTCAATTATTCGCAGGTCCAACAAACCGTCCACAACAACAAATTGATGAGCAAGGTCATTCCCCTGGTTTTCTTTATCATCGAAGCCATCATCCTCTTCCTCGCGATGTCCCGAATCATTGATTCGCAAAGGAACCAAGTAGGCATTATGAAGGCGTTGGGAGTGAAGAACAGCAGCATCATGCTCCATTACATGGGGTTCCCGGTGCTCGTCGGCATCATAGGCTCCATTCTCGGCTGCGCCGCTGCGGCGATCCTATTCATTCCCATGATCGAGGCGTCGAACGCCAGATCCTACTCGCTGCCGAGCATTGAGTTCTCCCTATCCTCCTTCTCGGTCATTCTTCCTATCCTTTTCTCGAGCGCATTCGGCATGCTGGCTTGTTACTTGAGCGGCATAGGCATTCTGCGGGAACACGCAGCGCAGGCGATGAGGCCTAAACCGCCGAAGAAGATGAAGAAGCTGCTCATTGAACGGCTTCCGGGAATCTGGAGACGCATTTCGTACAGCAACAAGCTCATTTTGAGAAACATCTTTCTCCATAAGCAGAAGGCGATTGCGAGCTCTGCCGGCGTTGTGGTGAGCACGGTGTTGTTGATCACTGCTTTCGGGACTCAAACGTCCTTGCAAAGGGTGGCGGACCAGATCGAAGAGGTGAATGCCTATGATCTGAAGGTCGAATACAAGAGGGGAGCAGAGTTAAAGAAGGCGGAGCTGCCGACCGGAATTGAAAGCAGCTATGATCTGTCCGCCTTTCCCGTGAAATTCGTCAAAGGCGATGATCATGAGAACGCCACGTTGACCGTTACGGAGAAGGACAACGCTCTTATTCAATTTTTCGACGAGAACGACCGTCCGATGAGGCTTGTGGACAGCGGCGTGCTCGTACCCAAATCGTATGCGGATCACTATAAGGTCGCGATAGGGGATACGATCCGGATTCAATTCACCGATCCGTCGCTTGCGAATAAAACGGTCGATATGAAGGTTGCGCAAATATCCAATCAGTATTCGAATCCGTCGTTCTTTTGCTCGATAGCGTATCTCAAGAGCTTTGGCATCGACTACAACCCAACCTCCATGCTGGTCAAAGCCGGCAGCGCCGCAGATTTGGCTGGCGTCCGGCAGTTCTTCGAACAAGACTATCAGGTCGATACAATCGCGGACAAGGATGATTTGAAGGAATCGGCACAATTTATCCTGAAGCAAAACAGCTTTATTTTCATCCTGTTTATCATCAGCGCCGTCATTCTTTCGTTTGGCGCCATCTACACGATATCCTCCATCAACATTTACGAACGGAATCGCGAGCTGGCTACTCTGAAGGTATTGGGTTATCAAGAGAGGAATATAAACCGGCTTATCTTCTCCGAGAACATGATACTCACCACCTTTGCGGTCATGATAGCGCTGCCGATCAGCGGCTACATGTATTCCATCATCATAGAGGCGCTGTCGAGCACCCATCAGCAAATCCCGGACCAACTCAATCGGGTTGTCATGCTGGTATCCGCCTTCCTCGCCTTCTTGCTCACTACTCTCTCCAGCTTGCTGCTTCGGAGAAAGGTAGCCCGAATCAATATGATCGAATCGTTGAAAAGCATCGAATAAATCATGGAAAAAGCTCCCGAGAGCCGCTGGATCAGCGTCTCCGGGAGCTTTTTTGCGCATGCTCGCGACAGCCGGCCTTTAAGGCGCGGATGGCTGAAGCGCCTTCTCCAGCTTCGCCAGCACCGCCCGGTTCTCCTCCGGCCGCCCGATCGTAATCCTCAGCCAGGTCGGCATATCGAAGTCGCGTCCGGGCCGTACGAGAATGCCCTCCTGCAGCAGCCATTCAAATACCGGACCGCTGTCGCGGCCGAGATCGACCATGACGAAGTTCGTTTCGCTTGGCAGGTAAGAGAGCCCGAGAAGCTGGAAAGTCTCGTAATAACGCTGTTTTTCGATGCGGTTGTTGTCCAGCACCGACTGCAGGAAGGCTTCGTCCTCCAGACTCGCCGCTGCCCCGGCTTCAGCCAAGATGCCCAGATTGGGAGGAAGCCTCAGCCGGTTCAGTGCCGCCGCCGTATCTGCCGCAGCTATCGCATAGCCGATGCGCAGGCCGGCAAGTCCGTAGGCTTTGGAGAATGTCCGGAGAACGGCCGCGTTCGGGCAGCTCTCGACAAGGGCTGCGGTATCCGGAAAATCCTCCTGCTCCGCGAATTCCCGATAGGCTTCGTCCAGCACGACGAACACATGGGGAGGAACCCGGTCGAGGAAGAGCCGGAGCTCCGAATCGGTGAAGTAAGAGCCGGTAGGATTGTTGGGATTGCACAGCCAGACGAGGCCGGTGGTCGGGGAAATCCTTCGTGCGATTTCATCGAGATCAACGGCATGATTCCGCAGCGGCACCGTGACGGGAATGCCTCCGGCTGCCAATGTCGCGACCCGGTACCAGCCGAAGGAAGGAGAGGGCAGGAGGGCTTCTTCGCCAGGAGCAAGGAACGTATAGGCGGCGAGAGACAACAGCTCGAAGGAGCCGTTGCCGAATACGAGCTGGCCTGGATCCACCCGCAGCTTGGCGGCCAGCTTGCTTCTCAGGCTGGAGGCCTGGCTGTCCGGATACAGGTAAAGTCGCGAAACGGCAGCCTGTATGGCTGCGGCAGCAAGCGGGGAGAAGCCGAGCGTATTCTCGTTGGCTGCGAGCCGCACATCGGGAAGCCTTCCTTGTCCATTGGCTTCGGAAGCCGGCTTCGCCGGCAGAAAGGCCGGAATGCCTTGCAATTGTTTTCTCAAAGGGTAAGCGCACATCTCGAATGGACCTCCTCGTCGCGGGCTTCTCGAACCGGCGAAGGTGGATTTTAATAGATCGACAGCGGTCCGGCAGCGGACGAAGCCGGCCGGGTGTCCCACACCGTGGAAGGAGCCTCCCTCCGGAGAATGGGGGCTACTTCGGCGGCAAACCATTGCAGCTGCTCGCGCTGCTCGCTCACCGACAAGCCGTCGACGCTGAGGCCGAGCACCTGATTGCCGAAGGCTTTTTGATAGGTGAGGATTTTCTCGATGACGCTGTCCGGGCTTCCGACCAGAATCGGGCCATTCCGGATGTTGTCTTCGAGGCCGGTGAAGGGAGACTGGTTGTGCTTGGCGGAATCGGTCCCGCTGAACAGCTCGTAATAAGGCTTGTAGCGCCGGATGGCTTCTTCCTGCGTGGCGGCGAGATAGAGGCTGCCCGCCCCGGCGCCGACGACAGCCTTCTCCGGGGGATGGCCGTAATGCGCGAGGCGCTCCCGGTAGTGGTCGATGAGATCCTTGTACTTCTGCAGATGATGAAAGGAGTTCGACGAAAAGATCGGCTCGCCGGCCTGGGCGGCCAGCTCCGTGGACAGCGGGCTCGAGGCGCTCCCGTGCCAGATCGGAATCGTGCCGCCGAAAGGCCGGGGCTGTGTCGTCACTCCGTCCAGCGGCGGACGATACTTGCCCGTCCAGACGACATCCTCCTCGCTCCAAAGCCTCTTCAGCAGCGCGTAGCGCTCCGCGAGCGACTCCCACTGTTCCTCCGGCGGAACGCCGAAGAGCGGGTAATGGCGGGGATCATTGCCCTTGCCGATGATCAGCTCCAGCCTGCCGCCGCTGAGCTGGTCGACTGTGGCGTAATCCTCGGCGACGCGGACGGGATCCAGCACGCTGAGCACGGATACGGTCGTCAGCAGCCGGATGATGCGGGTGCGGCCAGCGATAGCTGCGAGCAGCACGGCCGGAGAAGAGCTGAGAAACGGGGCGCCATGCCTTTCCCCGACCCCGTAAGCCTCGAAGCCGAGCGTCTCGGCAAGCTCGGCCTGGCGGATGATTTGATCGAATTTCTGCTTGGGCGTGAGCTGCTCCCCGGTAATTGCGTGGGGCAGATTCATGACCAGGCTGAACCATGCGAATTTCATGCGGCATCTCCTCGTTTAACCGGCCTGGTTGACCTTGACATCCTTCTGGAAGGCAATCACTTCGTCCCATTCTCCATGGAAGCGGGGAATGCGGTAATAACCCGAGCGTTCATAGAGGGCGACCGCTTCAGGCTGCAGCGGGCCGGTCTGCAGCCTGATGCTGCGGTAGCCGAATTCGGCTGCGAGCCTCTCCAGCTCATCCATAATGGCGAGCGCCACCCCTTGGCGGCGGTATACGGGGCGGGTGTAGACCCGCTTGACCTCGACCGCATGCTCGTCGAGGGGCCGCAGCGCTCCGCATCCGGCGGGGATGCCGCCGATGCGGGCGACGACAAGCGCCGCCCTCGGGTGGTCGAGATCGGCGGGCGTGAAGCCTGCCGATCCGTCCTCGACTTGATATAGGGCGGCGAGCTCGGCGCTCAGCTCCGAGATGAGCTGTTCCGCATCGGGGGAGCAGATGCTTTCCGGAGCTGCTGTCAATGTTGACATTATTGATTCCTGCCTTTCAAGGGTATGAATGATGATGATCTCAGATGGAATAGCTGAGCTTGCGCTGCGCGGCAGGGGGAAGCGGCTCCTCCTTGCGGCCAAGCACCTTGTTCAAGATCAGATTTTCGTAGTAGGCGAACCCGCTGTCCCTTTCCCGGGGCCGTGCGAGCTCGATGGAAATATCCAGAGCGATCCGGCCTTCCTCGATCAGCAGCACCCGGTCGGCGAGTGCGACAGCCTCGCTGACGTCATGCGTGACGAGAATCGTCGTGAAGCCCGATTCGGCCCAAAGCGACTCGATCAGGCTCTGCATCTCGATCCGGGTCAGCGCGTCGAGCGCGCCGAGCGGCTCGTCGAGCAGCAGCAGCCGGGGGCGGCTCGCCAGCGCGCGGGCCAGAGCGACCCGCTGCCTCTGGCCGCCGGAGAGGACGGAGGGCCAATCGTTCTGGCGGGAAGCGAGCCCGACTTGGCGAAGGGCGTCCGCGGCCGTATCCCGGTCCGTGCCTGCCGCGAGCCTGACGTTGTCGAGCACGGACTTCCAGGGGAGCAGCCTTGCTTCCTGGAACAGGACGCGGGTATATTCCGGCGTGCCGGAGGCGTGCGCCTCTTCCCAGGCGATCTCTCCCTGCGATGGCTGCTGAAGCCCCGCGACAAGCCGGAGCAGCGTGCTCTTGCCGCAGCCGCTCCGTCCGACGACCGCTACGAACTCGCCGGATCTCACCGACAGGTTCAGCTCCGACAGGACCGGCCTTCCGTCGAACGACATTCCGAGCCGGCGGAGCTCGAAGCCGATTCCTTTCTTTTCTGCATGGGCCAATCCGGCCGCCTCCTTAACGGGGAACATAGGTCGGGTTCCATTTCAGGAACCGCTTTTCAAGCCGCTTGGCGAGGCTGTCGGACAGCTTGCCGAGCAGGGCGTAAATGACGATGCTAAGCACAATGACGTCCAGCTGGAAAAATTCCCTGGCGTTCATGGCCATGTATCCGATGCCGGCATCCGCAGCGACCGTCTCCGCAACGATGAGGACGAGCCAGGTGATGCCCAGGGCGTATCTCACGCCGACGAGAATGGAGGGCAGCGCGCCCGGCAAGACGATGTGTGCGTACAAGGAGCGCCTGCTCATTCGGTAGACTTTGCCCATCTCGATCAGCCCGGGATCGACCGAGCGGATGCCGTGGAACGTATTGAGATAGACCGGGAAAAAGACGCCGAGCGATACGAGCGCAAGCTTGATCTCCTCGCCGATGCCGAACCAGATGATGAACAAGGGGAGGAGGGCGAACAGCGGGATGTTGCGGATCATCTGGATCGAGGAGTCCGTCGCCTTCTCCGCGGTCTTGGACAATCCGTTCATCAGTCCGAGGGCGAAGCCGATTCCGCCGCCGATGAGGAAGCCGAGCATGGCCCGCATCGCGCTGATGCCGAGATTGTGCAGAAGCACGCCGCTGCGGATCGTATCCGCCAGCGTTTCCGCCACGCGCAGAGGCTGAGGGAGGGTGCGCTCCGCAATCCAGCCCGCTGACGTGGACACCTGCCAGAGGGCAAGGATGAGGACGGGAAGCGTCCAGGGAAGGATGACGTCGCGCCGGCGCGGGGAGGCGGTACGGTTCATGGCTGCCAGGGCTCCTTTACTTGATTTCCGATGCGAACGCATCGCTGAAGAACGAGCTCACATCCACGTTGGCTTTCAAAAGGCCGACAGTCTGCAGCGCATCCGCCACATCCTGATTGGACGCGATCGCTTCCGGCGTGACCGGAAGCACCTTGGACGGACGCTGGGCCTCGCCTTCCTCCAGCGTCTTCAGCGCCGTCTCCGGATCCTGGTGGGTGGCGGCGGCCGTAATTTCCGCCCATTTCTCCTTGTTCTGGCGCGTCCATTCCTGATAGCGGTTCAAGCGGTTCAAAAAGTCGGCGATCGCGGCATGCTTGCCCGGATCCGCGATCGCGGCCGGAGTCGCTTCGATCGGGAAATTGCCGGAGAGGATATCCTTCGCGCTGGCGAGAGTCGAAGCTCCGTTCTCATGAGCCGTAATGATGGAGTTCCCGTAGCTTGCCAGCGCGTCGACTTTGCCGCTGAGCAGGGCGCTGAGCCCGTCGGCGGTGGACAGCTCCACCGGCTGGATGTCGCTCCACGACAATCCGGCTTCCTGGAGAATCTTCAGCAGGAAATAATGAGCCGTCGTCGCTTTGACGAACGCGACTTTCTTTCCTTTGAGATCGGCCGGCTGCTTGAGCGGGGAGCCTTTGGGGACGACGACCTCTTGGTTCAGCGTATTGGAATTGCTGAGGGCGATAATCTTGAAGTTGCCGCCCCCGGCTGATTGGGAAGCGAAGATCGGCGGGATCTCGCTCGTCTGGGCGACATCGAGATGATCGGCCGCGATCGCTTCCAGCTGCAGGTTGCCTCCCTGGAACACGCTAAACTCGAGCTTGTACGGAGTGTCGTCGACACCTGCCGCCTTGAAGCCCTGCTCCAGGCTTGCCCAGCCCGTCTGTCCCACCCGCAGGGTGACCTTGCCCAGATCGGCCTGCGAGCCGGTTGAAGAAAGAGCGGCCGTTCCTGGAGAGGAGGTATTGCCGGCTGCAGCCGAGGAGCCGGAGCTGCTGCCCGAACAGCCTGCCAAGGCTGCCGAGAGCAGGAGAATAGGGAGAAGCTTGATGGTGAGGTTGGACCGGTTGGCCATAAGGAATTCAATCCGCCTTTCGCGAAGAAGGAATGGGTGCCGCGCCGGTTACGAGCCGGTCATGAGATTGGCTGCGGCCGTTCTGCCGATGGCGTCCGCTCCGGCTATCGCCTGGGCGATACGGGCGGGCGAGGCGTCGAAAGCGAGCGCTGCCTTGGCTTCTTCCGGCAGCTGGATGCCGGAGGCGATGTCTTGATGCGCCTTGAGCCGGGAAGGCTTGAAGCCGAGATCCTCCAGCGTGACGGGAAGCCCGATCCGGCGGAACAGCGAGGCAAGCGACACCGCTTCGTCGGCTTTGCCCTCGAGAACGAGCTGCGACAGCAGGCCGAAGCCGACCTTTTCTCCATGCAGCGTGCCTTGCGTCTCGGGAAACCATGTCAGCCGGTCATGAATGGCATGCGCGATAGCCGCCCTGCGCCGGCCGCTGTGGATGCTCCCTGCCAGTCCCGCCAGCACGATGACGGCATCTATCGTTTGGCTGAAGGCTTCGTCGACCGGAGGTGACAGGACATCGGCTGCTTCATATACCTGAGCCGAGTGGGAGGTCAGCAGATCGAGGGCAAGGCGGGCAGCGTGAAGGCTCAGTTGAAGATCCAGGCCGGGCTGCTTGCCAGCCGGAGCATTCACGCCGTGCTCATGCCATTTCACGATCGTGTCGGCGATGCCGGATGCGAGATAACGGCGCGGGGCATGGGCGAGAACGCGGGCATCGGCCAGCACCAGCTCGGGAGAACGCGAGAGAGGCAGGTAGCCGGCGGCGCGTCCGGCATCGTCATAGAGCACGGTCAGAGCAGACCAGGCCGCGCATGTTGCGGCAACGGTCGGGATTGCCACGACCGGGAGGCCGAGCTTGTCTCCGACGGCCTTTGTCAGGTCAAGGACGGAGCCGCCGCCGATCCCGATCAGAAAGGAAGGATTGAGGCGCTCGGCCTCTAGGGAGCAGCGGTCGATCTTCTCCTGGGTGCAGTACCCTTTGAACGACAGCCTGGAGAAAGGGATATGGGCTTCGCCGAGGCGGGAGGCGAGCTGCGCGGATACGAGATCCCATGCGGTATTTCCGCTTATAATGACCGCGATTCGTCCCTCCCAGTCTTCCAGCAGCCCCTTCTGCTCCAGAAGGGCCGGTTCGTTTCGATACAATAAGGGAGCTTTGATAGCGATCATAGGCTAACCTCCGATTCTTTCTGCAAGGAATGTTTTGCTGCGGGTAACCGCAAAAAGAGGCTGAAGCGGCAGCGGTGCGTTGCTGCGAGCTTCAGCCTCCGGCGGTCCGGTCGGCTGGGGTATAAATCATAGTAAATAAGGTGGAATAGTGTTGATTAGAAGTATAGGAGCGGCAGGGCGCTGCTGTCAATTCATCCGGCGATAGAAAAGTCCGATTGAAAGCCAATAAAATTCAATCTAAAAATAGATGGGAAAGTGTTGACATCAAATTGCAGCTCGTGTTATATTATTTCTTGTGATTCGCGGTCATGGCGGAATTGGCAGACGCGCTAGATTCAGGTTCTAGTGTCAGCAATGACGTGGAGGTTCAAGTCCTCTTGACCGCATTAATTAACAATGCAAGAGCTCTTGAATTTGTCCTGGGGACGATTCAGGAGCTTTTTGTATTCTTGGGATTTGTAAGGTGTTGCTCATGATCTGCGCCGACGATATGTTGGAACTGTAGTCCAGATGAGCATTAATGTTAGCAGTCGTAGAGTAATGGCTATTCCCGAAACATTCTTGAATCTCTTTCATACTTACACCATTCGCCAGTAATAGTCTGGCGCAGTTATGCCGGAAATCGTGAAATCGAAGTCTGCGCATTGTCGGGATACTGGATAACATTTTGAGTTCAGTATATCCAGTATCCCAGAGGACTAATTGAGTTTTCACGAACAAGCCAGACTCCACTTAAAAATCATTTTAATGTACAATCCTCTGGTAAAACAGTAACAAAGCCTGGATGCTGGGTTGTCCCATCATTCGCCTCTCTTGCATACGCCACTCAGAGTATTGAATTTTTACGTTATTTGAGGCAGAACCCAATTTGCACCGCGCAAATATGGATGACGATTCATAAAAGGACTCACGAAGTTGCTAAAGCCGTTCAAAAATTATTTATAACATATTTGCGTGGTCTTCCGTTAAGTCGGTTATTCATTTCCTTGACCGATCTCAACAACGATTCTGAGTACCAGCCTACCTTATTCGATGATCGGACTTCGGCATACGCATTGGAGAAAGCCACCGATTCCATTAAAGATCGCTTTGGTGATTCCGCCATAATGGCATTCACGTTACTTAAATCAGGGGTTGCAAGAGAACGTACGGAACAGATTGGAGGTCATTACCGATGAGAAAACTGGAAGGTAATGAGAGGTGGCGTGGAAAAATGCTGCTGACTGAGCATCAGCAACAATATGATGGCCGGAACAAAGTTCTTATCAAACAACAATCTCCTGAAGAACGGTTAATGGTTCGTGATTATGTGGTGCTTCTTCATATGCTTACTTAAAATGGTAATAGCTTGTAGGATAATAAAAGTCTTTTCCATTTGGTAAAGTTAGGATCAGTATCCGTGACCCCTATAGCTCTTAGGAAATACTCAATCTGTTAACCAGTCAGTCCATTGTTCGTATCGGCAATTATTTTACAATCGGCAATTATTTTACAAAGGGACTCAATATGCCCCCCGCTTAACATTCATCTCTTTATATCTTACATAACACTAGCACCTCTCGAATGAAAAATAAAATACCCCTGTGAGTGCTTCTCAACAGGGGATCGCCGATGCTTTCGGACAGTAATAAAATATCATAAAATATGGAATAGGACAAGTAGTTAAGGGATATATCTTTCTCTCAAAAAAGCGGCCATCTCGGCAGTTGTCTCGAATAAGAAGTCAGGCTTACTATCTATCAACGCATGCCGATTCCGAGCCCCCCATAATACGCCTGCTGATGCGACACCAGCACTTCTAGAAGCAAGTATGTCATTAGGATCGTCACCAATAGATATAACGGCTTCTCTTGGAACTCCCAGTTTGCTTACAGCAAGGTTAATTGGATCGGGATGTGGTTTTTTTCTTGTGGTATCATGATAGCAAACTGTGCAACGAACATTCCATTTCCAATGATTTATCACACGACTACAGTATGATGAGGGACTTGACGTTACGATACCATATGGAACAGAGGAGTTATCTAGCTCAGTTAATAGCTCGTGAATACCCTCAAAAGGAGAGAGCTGTGGGACCATCCCATATACTACAGTCCAATTACGCGCTCGTCGGAGCGCTTCCGCTGTATGGGATTCGATTAAGGTCTGATCAAGGTCAAATATTATTCCCATGGTTCTTTCCTCCTCAGTCAGAACAACTCAAGTTGGTCTGGGATATCGGGTTTAATTTTGTTTTTATTTTGCGGTTCAACCCTTTTAATAGATGTTTTTTGCTGAATAACGGAGAGGGGCTCCATTTTTGAGATAAACATATCAATATCCTCTTGGCTATATAGCGGCAGAGCCTTACCTTGATCGATAAGATACCTGTTTCCTCGAGCCTTGTTATTATTGATAAAGAATTTCTCAGGGTGATTCAAGCAACCTAGTGGTTTTTGTTGTTCTTGGCAAAAACCAACTGTATGCATGGTACCACCTTTAATATCTGTTTCAATAACAACTACACCTGCGCTTAGACCAGCTTGCAATCGATCTCGTTCTACAAAGAAGTTAGGTCTTCCTCGAACCCCTAGCGAGTACTCACTAAGCCAACAACCTCCTTGATCAAGAATTTCTTGCGCAAGCGGACGATTCTCCGCAGGATAAATTCCTGTGTCTAGCCCTTGAGCTAACACTGCAATGGTTTGGCCATTGGCTTTCAAGCAACCGCGATGACCAGTTGTGTCAATTCCTTTTGCAAGACCGCTCACAACTACTAATCCTTTTTCGGCAAAGCGTGTCGCATAAAGCTCACCACATCGTTCTCCGTACAGAGATGGCTCTCTAGTCCCTATTACTGCAACTGAGAGCTCACTGTTTAGGCTCTTGTAGTTTCCCTTAGCGAAAAGTAGAACTGGTGCATCGGGAATACTTTTTAATCGAATAGGAAAGTCTTTATCGGTTCTTCCCATGACATGGATGTCCAGCTTATTGCATTTTTCTATAGTACTTTGGGCCAGTTTGAAGCTCGCTTCGATCGCTACCAAGGAAGGGACTTTAATGCGGGTAGACTTTTCCCTAACAATATGGATTAGATCCAAAATCTCTGCTGGGGTGCTTGGTGTGAAAGTCGCTTCCTCGACAACTGTACTTACTGAACTGCGACCAAACCCTGATAATCCTAACAACGTAAGTATGTGAACCCTATCAAGCATAATTACCCCTCCGTCTTTGCCAGCGCTAGGCACTGGACTATTGAAGCCCCTCCTCTTAAGAGTAGCTCTTTGCATGCATTCAACGAATTGTGCGAAGTCGTTACATCATCTAATAGGAGTACTGCTTTATTTTGGACAAGATGTTGATTATCCACACGTATGGAGTTTAAATGAACTGATTTACTCCGATCGCCTCCGTGTGCAAGCTTTACAATCTTTGTATGACGCACTAAACAGGAAGAAGCATCAACCCTTCCATTTTGAGCCAATTTCTGTGCTATCCATCTCATACCTGAATCAGTATTTGCAGGATCGTGGGACGGGACTACGCAAAGTGAAACACCTTGTGAGATATTTCGATCAATGCGGGTAAAGAAGTCTTGGAGCGCAGGCAATTTGCTGTTCTTTACATCTAGAATTCTCCCAGAGAATGTGTCAAACTCGGGGTTTACTACTTTACCATCAATGGTATAGACCCAGTAGGGTTTGTAAACACCTAAGTACCAGATCTTATCGGGGTTGTTATACTTTTCTTTTGTAAAAACCATTTCGATACCTCCATTATACTCTATGATTCGTACTAACTAATATGAGAACAGGAGAATAGGGAAGGCATCCATAAGGGATAATTTTCCACGATTCAATAACTAGAGTACTCCTAAAGTTGCATATTTTCAACTGGATGGAATGGGTGCAATGAACTATTTCTTAGCGACTAATTGCTTAGTGGATTATTCTTTGATCTTCCTTGCCTAAGAGATGGAATATGCTAGTAATAATTTATTGACTATGGGTGGTCGCTTCTCGGCGAGATACTCAAAAAAAATTTAGCGTAAATCAAATATGTGGGAGGGATGCTTATGAAAATTCTGCGATTCTTGATCGTCTGGGGACAACTTCAACGAGAGCATGACGCTCATTGACGTGATTAAGATGTACCGCGAGCGCATGGGATATTATCCGGCTGTCGTCCAAGCGGATCAAATCTACCGTAAGCTTCTGCAAGCTGCATGAAATCCGACTCAGTGGACCGGCGCTGAGGCGCAAGCCTAAAAATGGTCCGACAAGTGAAGAGAAACAAGTTGTCAAACAAAATACCGGAGAACGTAACGCGATTGTGATTGAAGGTAAGTTCGAAGAAGGTAAGCGCAAGTACGTTCGTGGCTGTATTCGCTCCCGCCTTGCAAAGACAAGAGAATGGGTTATTTCATTGCAACTTCTGGTGGTGAACCTGGAGCGCAGGCTCCGCGTTCTTTTTTTTAACAGTGCTGTCTCGCGGGCCCTAGCTCTGAACGTTGTAAAGAATTGTTTAGCAAGCCCTACATAGAAAGCCGTGCTCGCCAAACTGGTAGTGATGCGGTCAGTGGTTCGATCCCACTAAACTCCACCATAAAAACATATTAACCCTCCATTTGTTTGGAGGGTTTGATTTTTTATGCGGTCGCTGCGGATTGGCAGAAGCGCCAACGGTTCAGGTCCCATTGGACTAATACCCTGGCGGATCGATTCCTCTTGAGCGCAACATGCTCACACACAAAAGGTTTCTGTTTAGCTTTTTTACGGTTATGAGCCTTTTTTATTTTTCAGGATATTCAAGCTCTCGTTTATCACCTTACGTGGATGTTAAGTAGGATGCTTATATAGCATATCTTCGAGAATAAACAGCTTATATTTACCAGTAGAAGCTAGACCTATGGATCTAAGTGGGGATATTACGTAACATTTCCCGCTTATAGTTGGAGAAAGATGATTTATGTCAGGTTCATTCAGGATTTTCGGCATATTTGTGTTAGCATACTTCTAGCAATCGGAGCTGGTATGAAGGGTTTTCAGGAATGCCTTGGTAACTGCCATTTTTGATTACTGCCAACATCTACGACTACTTGGAATACACATTTAAGATGTACTACGGGTTTCGACATTCATTTTGCCTTATAGATTTACCTCCGTAACATCACCCTCATTGTTCCCACTATAGCGATTCACGAATATTCGGAATTATCCGCATAAACTTAATATGATCAAGGAGGACATCTCTAGAGAATGTCGAATTAATAAGATAATTATTTTGGGGGAGACTACGCCGTGCTTAATACTAGTCCATTTTCTAAAAAGATGTTAGAAGTATTAAAACACAGTAAAACATATAAGGTTAACAACCAACAGAATAATTTAGAACTATTTATTTGTCCTATTAATGCAAATCAATTCGATTATGCCCGCATGGTAGAAAGTCTAATTGAATCTGTCGCTGATTTTTCTGTATCAAGGAAAACGAAGGAGAAGTATCAAGGCTCTCCAATGACATTATCTCAAAAGGCTCGGGAGAAATTCCGAAATTATAAAGAAAATAAGGGGGAGCTAGGAGAATTCCTCCTTTTTTGTTTTTTGGAAGGTCACCTAAATGCTCCAAAAATTTTGTCGAAGTTAGAACTTAAAACATCAACGAACATGTATGTGAATGGTTCGGATGGTATACACTTTTTAAAGTTACCGAGTGGGAATTACCAATTAATTTTCGGTGAGTCAAAATTATATGATGACTTAACCACTGGATTACGAGATGCATTTCAGTCTATAAATGATTTTGTTAAGGAAGAAAACCAAAAGGGAGAAGGGAAAAGTGGGATTACTTATGAGAAGTCCCTTCTTTCTGCTAGTGTTTTCAAAGAAACTTGGTCAACTGAAGAAGAACAATTTATTGAGCAACTTATTTATCCTACAAATGATAATTCTTTTGAGGTTGATGACGCCTTTGGAATTTTCGTAGGATTTGAAGTTGTGCTCAATGCCGATCAACGAAAATTGCCCAATGACAAATTTAGAACTGTAATAGAGGATCACATAAACGAGGTCGTTACAAAAAAAATCGCCAATATTGAAAAATACATAGAGGAACATGGTCTTTTTGGCTACAATTTTTATGTGTATACAATGCCTTTTTTAGATATTGAACTATCGAGAATAAAAATACTGGAGAATTTAATAAAATGACATTTCTAAATAAATTAGTAGATAGGGCACTTATTGATCCATATATGTCAACTTTAATAAAGAAACTTGAAAAGCAATATGCTATCCATTTTATGGGTAGTAATACTGTGATGCAAAGCCTTACAAATAAAGAATATTTGGATTTGCTCAGGTTTGCTGATATTCTTTGTCGTTCTGAGAAATATGAAGCAAGAAACAAAGCCTATAAAATAATCAGTTTGCTTCATGTCTTTTATAGCGACGATCAAATGTTTAAGTTACAAGCATACAATGTGTTAGTAAAACTGGGCAATTTTCCATCAATCAAAATTGTACTCGGTGAAACAGAGGTGAAAGCAGATGAAATAGTTATAGATCACATTGTTAAAGAAACATATCAAGCCGCTCCAGGTTCGTCTAATATTTTTACAGATACCCAATATAAATTATTTGAAAAGATGAAGGATAGTAACCACTTTAGTTTTTCTGGTCCGACATCGTTTGGAAAATCTTTCATTTTCGAATCGTTTATTAAATACTTAATTGAAAAAAAGAATGGGTCAGATAATATCGCGCTTTTAGTTCCAACAAGGGCATTGATAAATCAAGTATCTACAAAGTTGAAAACTGTAATAGATAACAGGAAATACAAAATTCTAACCAAGCCAATTGTACCTTTACTGTATAAGCAAGGAGATTCCAGATTTATTTTCGTGTTCACTCCTGAGAGACTTATATCATATTTATCAGAAAATAATCCAGTAATAAATTATTTGCTTGTAGATGAAGCACACAAATTACTATCTGATACTGACACACGTGCTCCATTATTCTATCACGCATTAATGATTGCGAAACGTAAAAGTATAAATCTTTATTTCTCGTCTCCCAATGTACCAAACACGGAGATCTTTTTACAGTTAGTCGGGAATAGTGTAGAAGAAACTCTAGCAATAAAAGAAAACTCAGTTGCCCAAAATCGCTTTTTTATTGATTGCATTGAGAAGCAAGCACTTTACTTTTCAGAATATGGTGAGGAGCTAGCATTAGATTATAGTGGATATGCTTCTGATCCCCATATAAATCTAAAAAATGCCGTCGATCTTTTAGGAAGGAACAATCCTAATATCATTTACTGCAATACTAAAGATGACACTATTCAATATGCTCTAGAATATGCTAGGACTTTACCTCTCATAAATAATTATGAGCTTGAACAATTAACTAATCTTGTTCAAGAAACTATGCATGAAGAATATTACCTTGTGGATTGTTTAAAAAAAGGCGTTGCTTATCACTTTGGCGGACTACCTCAGCGAGTTAGAGAGAAGATTGAGTTTCTTTTTCAGAAAAGGGTAATAAAAAACATTTTTTGCACCTCTACTCTTTTAGAGGGCGTAAATCTTCCAGCGAAAAATATATTTATATTGAGCAATGCTATTGGATTAACTAAATTATCGAAAATAGATTTTTGGAACTTAGCTGGTAGAGCAGGGCGATTAACGGAAGATTTAAGCGGCAACATCATCTGTTTGCGTATTGTTGATAAAAGAAATCGATGGGAGGAACCTAGCAAAGATCTTCAAATTGTTAAAGATAAGTCAGTTGAAAAAGTATCGTCTGTTCTTATGACAAGTCAAGGAAAATTTTATATCAATATCGGGCATTCAATCAAGAATGAGCCATTTACAAGAAAGAATGTAACGGATAATGAAAAAAGAATGTTAGATTCTTACGGTAACATTTTAGCGTATCATGCACTGAGTAAAACTGATTCTATACTTAGAAGTAAATTCATAGATGGTAATACTCAGTCTAAAGAGATAATCACTTATTTAGAAAAACTCAATAAAGTTCCTGAAAAAATCCTTTCTCAAAGCTCTACAATTAAATTGCTTTATCAGAATAAGGTTTTATCATCTTCTATAAACCCAATGGATATTCCTAGAGAGACTGGATATGGAGAATGTTTAAATTTACTTAATAAACTTTACGATTTATACAATTGGCAAAGAGAAGAATCGGGAGGAAGAAATCCATTAGCTAGAAATAAGCATGTTTTAGAATATTACGCGGTCTTAATGAGTTCATGGATTAATTCTCAGCCAGTAAATTTAATTATAAAAAGGACCATCAATTATTTTGATGAAAACAATAAAGAAATCTCTATTAATAACGGAGAATTTGTTGCGTTTCAGAAAGATAATCGGGCTCATATTAATCACATAGTAAACAACGTTATATCTGATATTGAAAATGTTCTTCGTTTTAAAATAAAAATTTATGTGAAAAACTATGTTGATTTATTAAGGATAAAACATCAAGACAATGAAGAAGCTGTTGTTATTCCAAACTGGGATAATTATTTGGAGTATGGAACAACGGATAATATTATTATTGAATTACAAAACATAGGATTTCAAAGACATATTGCTACTTTTTTGAAAAATAAATATCTTGAATTATTTGTTTTAGAGAACGGTGTAATAAGTGATTTTCAGGAAAATGAGCTCAAAGAAAAACTTCAAAGATCGAACTATACACAAGAGTATGAAGAAATTTCAAACACATTAGGATGGGGTTGAAATACAATCCATTTTAATCGCTGCGGGTCTAATTAATTCCCCGCAGCTTGCTGCGAGGAGATTCAATTGATTATTTGTTATAATGCTTTCTGATTCGCTGTTAATAATATAATCATTCACATCATACCAGTTTCCGACGTTCCATCATAATGGGATACTTAAAGGCCGGCAAAAGTAAGTGATAAAACACAGATACATTGTTCACAATTATTCTCTCCTTTTTGAAGTAGTTGTGAAAGAACTGAAACCTTTGATAATAAGGCTATTCGGGTTTTTGGTTCCCATAAAGAAAGACATAGTTTCCGCTTGGTTTCCCTTTAGCGTAAGCGATTCAGTCAGGTTCTAGTGTCAGCAATGACGTGGAGGTTCAAGTCCTCTTGACCGCATAACGTAGTCTTTCCTTTCGGGGAAAGGCTTTTTTTGTTTCAGTAAAAGGCTTTGCCAGACATTTAATGTTGAATGAAGGGCTGATTTTGGAAGCTTTATTTAGCTGGAAATCATGATGATGGATAATTCATTGGTTACATACCGGAACATGGGATGGAGTGCTGTTGGAGTTAACTATAGCCGTTATGCCTCTTGGCCAGAAGGGATGCCCGTATGAACAGAGGCCATTTTTCTCCTTACATAAAACGCATCCCTACTCTGCAAAATGAAGGAGAAACCTTCAGGGGGTGCTGATTGATGAGGAACGCAATCTGGAAAGCCGCGGCGGCCGGCATGCTTGCAATCGGGCTGTTGCCGCAGCAGCATGTATCGGCGAGTCCGCCGCATCGGGTGGCCGTCGTCATTGACGACTTCGGCAACAACATGAAGGGCACGGAGGAGATGTTCAAGCTGCCGGTACCGATTACGGCCGCGATCATGCCCTTCATGCCCTCCACGCATGCCGACGCGGAGAAGGCGCATGGCCTCGGCCTGGATGTCATCGTCCATATGCCGATGGAGCCGAACAAGGGCAAGCCGGAGTGGCTGGGGCCGGGAGCGCTGTTCAGCAGCATGACCGACGAGCAGGTTCGCCTCGCGGTGCAGAAGGCGATCGACGATGTGCCTCATGCGGCCGGCATGAACAACCATATGGGCAGCAAGATTACGGCCGATGAGCGCATCATGCGGATCGTTTTGCAGGTATGCAAGGAGCGGGGGCTGTTTTTCCTGGACAGCCGGACGACCTTCAAGACGGTCGTGCCGAAAGTCGCGGCTGAAATCGGGGTTCCCGTCCTGCGCAACGACGTCTTTCTGGACGATGTGTATGAAGCCGGCCATATCGCCAGACAAGTGGAAAAATTAAAAAAGCTGTCCGCCGGTCAGGCGGACAGCATCACGATCGGGCATGTCGGCACTCCGGGTCTCATGACCTCGGGAGAGCTGTCCCGGGCAGCCGGCCGCATGGCGGGCACGACCCGGTTCGTCCGGCTGTCCGAGCTTGTTCCGGCATCAGCGGAAGAGCAGCTTATATTGCCGAAGCCCTGACGCGACGGCTTCGGCTACCTGCTCCTGGCCTTCCCGCGAAGTCAGCATGGACCTGTCCCCCTCGTTGCTGATGAAGCCCATTTCCACGATGACGGCAGGCTGCTTGACCGTATTGAGCAGATAGAATGGGCTGCCCGCACGGGGCAGCTCATTCGTTTTTTGCTGCCGGTTCAAGGAGTCCTGGATGCATAGCGCCAGCAGCACGCTTTCGCCGCCCTCTTGATGAAGCACGACCGGTCCGCGCGCGGCGGCTCTGCGGGACCAGTTCACATGCAGGCTGACGAGCAGGCCGGTGTGGATTTCCTCCGTCAGCTGGCGCCGCTGGGACAGATCGCGCTGATGGCGGGACCGGCTCGGATGCCAGCGGTTCTCCTCGCTGAGCGCATAGTCGGAGCTGCGGTTCAAGACGGCGCTGATCCCTTTTTGCTGCAGGCTCGCCAGCAGTTTTTTGCCGACAGCCAGATTGATGTCCTTCTCCAGCACATCCTCAAAGGAAGTGCCGCCGTCGATGCCCCCATGGCCGGCGTCGATGAGTACTTCGGCATAGGGGAGCGCCCCTTTGTACCGGGGACCGGCAGGATCGGAATCCGGCGAGTCGGAAAGGGAAGCGGCTGCCGCTGCCCCCGGTTGGAGAACCAGGGCTGCCGCAAGCGCCGCGGCTGCGATCCATCGCAAATCCATTTGCAATCCTCCATAAGGCAAAGTTGTCCGAACCTTTATACTTTGCCGCAATCAGGCAGGACTATTCGCGTTTGCGCCAAGAAGTTATCGGACATACTAAGCGCATAAAGAGGAGGCGACAACGATGGACCCTGAAGATTGGATCAAATATATGACCGAGAAGCTGGTTGTCTATGTGGAAACGCCCCGTGATGTACGCAAGCAGAAGCGCAGCGATCATAAGCAGGCCAAGGAGCCTTGGCTGACGCGCTGGTTCGGCGTCCCTGGCATGAGCATGCTGATCTGGTTCAGAGGGCTCCGCCGCAAGGAAGGATGATTGCCGCTCTGAAAAGGGATCCGCTTCGGCATTCTCTGCTCATACGCGGTAGAACTGGCCTGCGAGCAGAGCCTGCTCAAGCGTGATGTATCGTTTGGCGGCCGATTCCGTGTTGACGAAGGAAGCATAGGCTTGTCCCGTCGTCCAGCGGTGAAGGCCGGCTGCCTGCCATACCTGAAGCACCTTGCCGCCATACAGCTCGGATGCGTAATCCAGCGGGCGTCCCGATTTGAGAATGGAAGTCAGAGAGCTGGGGGTCGGGCTGCCGATCGGCTTGGACAGGAGCCAGCTCAGCCGCTGCATCGGATCGGAGGAGCGAAGCGTCCGGGCATACGCGACCGCCGTTTTAGTCGGCGGGGCCGCAGACGAGGGAGACAACGCCAGCGTTGTCTTTTTTTCGTTATCGGATGCGCTGACAGAGGAGGAGGACTTTACATGCTTGGCCCAGTCTCCGTCGGTGATGGGGAGGATTTCTCCTGTCCAGGCGTCGGCGTAGAGGACTTCGCGGTCTCGGCTCACAATCCGCCATACGGCTGCGGCAGGCGACGCGTAGAGCCTTGACAGTTGTGCAGCCGCCACATTCTGCTCCTTGAGCTTCTTTTGAAGCAGGGCGGATGAATAGAGCGGGTAGGAACCCGCCCCGTATTCTCCAAGCGAATATCCATCCGGCTGCCTGGCGTTGATAATCATATATCCGGCTGTCCGTCCGGCTTTATCCAGTGTCACGAGCCATGAATGGGTGCCTGGACCGAGAGGCTCGATGACGGCGCGGGCGCCCTTCCAGCCGGCAAATTCCGGCTGAGCGGACAGCGCCGCCCGCCAGGCTTCGGCTTGTTCCGCCAATCCGGGAGCGGAAGCGGCCGGAGCCGCGGCATGGGCCGCACTTTTCGCCAGGAACAGGACGCAAAGCAAAACCGCGATTGCGGTTGATGCGGCCCTTGAAGATCTTCTTCTCATTTTTTTCACATCCCCCTGTCGTATCCGCTATAGGGTGACAGCATGCATGATTCCTAAGCTTGTCTACTTGATTGTAGAGCGGCCCGCGCGAGAAGAATGCTGCATTCTGTCGCGCAAACGACCGCTATTATTGGCGAGATCGGGCCGACCCGGGAGATTGCTGTCACTCGATGCCTTCCAGATGGAAAATGCCGCAGTTGATCGAGGAAGCGGTAACCCTGGGCTCGAACTGCCAGCGGATTTCTTCCTTCCGGGTCGCATATTGCTCCTCGACAGCGGGTCGCTGCTCCTCCTCCGCGGACTCCAGCAGGCGATCGTAATAGTGGGCGACGATCTCAAGCTCTTCCTCCAGACGGCGCGAGGCGGCTTCGGCCCAGGAGAAATCCGCTCCCCTGAGCTTGCGCTCGAGCGAAGACTCGATCAGGCTCATCGCTTTGCCGAGGGTGATGCCGTTTTTGGCCGTATGCACATTGGCGGGCAGCCTTGGCGTCATCCTGAGGTCGACCAGCCGCTCGTGGAAACGCTCGACGACGGCGCCGGTCGCGAGAGAAACGCCGAAGGAATGAATTTCCTCGCGCTTCATGTCGCAGGCGAATTCCACCCGCAGATTGACTCCGAGCCAAGCCGTATACGCGACCGATTCCGTGGGATGGAGCGAGCGGCGCTCCGGCTCCTGGAACAAATAGACGAAGCTGCCTCCCGTGCGTGCGGCCTCGAACAGCTGATCGAGCTTGCGCGCGCCGAAATACATGTCCTCTCGGGGCGTGCGGACGCCGGAGACGGAGCTGTGGACAAATCCGATGGAGCGGCCGAGAGCGCTCTGGGCCGCCTGCTCCATCGGATTCGCGGACTGCTGCGCCAGGGTCTCGCTCTCCTCGCGCTCTCTTGCCAGCTCCTCGTACCGCGAACGGTCGGTCACGAACAGATAGGTCATCGTCTCCGGCTCCACGCCGGCACGGTCGACATAGCTCCAGTAATAAGGACGGTTCGTCAGCTCCCTGTCCGCCTGCGGCGACAGCTTCACCGTGAGATGGGAAGGGGATTTCTCGACGATCCGGCATCCGGTCGCCTCCGCGTACTTCTGGATATAGCGATGCACTTGCTTTCCGTTCATGGCGAATCCACCTCCACAACATGTCCGACCCCGTCAAGCAGACGGTTGATCGCATGCTTGCGCGCGGCCGCTGAGCCGGCCGTCTCCTCTGAATCGACGGGCTTCCCGGATTCCGCAGCCCGGCTTCTCATGCTGCTGATCGATCGGCCCAGGTTCTCGATGCTCTCGGTCAAGACGTCGGGATCGCTCGCCTCCAGCATGAGGCGCGCAAGCCTTTCCTCGATGCTCTCCTCCTTCTCGAACTTCTCGAGAATATGGTCCAGTTCGCCGATGACGGATTCGAACATATCGATCTTCTCATGCAGCAGATTGACGATATGCTCCTCGATTGTGCCGATCGTGCACAGATTGAAGATCTGGACATCCTGGGTCTGGCCGAGCCGGTGCACACGGCCGATCCGCTGCTCCACCCTCATCGGGTTCCAGGGCAGGTCGAAATTGATGATGCGGCTGCAGAACTGCAGATTGATGCCTTCTCCGCCTGCTTCCGTGGCGATCATGACTTGCGCGCGGCCGCGGAACAGATCCATCATCCAGTCCTTTTTGCCGCGGCCCATCCCGCCCCGGTAAGGGACGGCGGTAATGTCGCTGCCGCGGAAAAACTGGAGCAGATATTCCTGCGTCGCGCGGTATTCCGTGAAAATGATCGCTTTCCCGTCGCTTTCCCGCACGAGCTCCATCGCTTTCTCCGCTTTCGTGTTGGACTTGATCTGCTTGATGACCTCGATCAGCTCCCAGATCTTGCCGCGCACAGGGGAGTCCTCGGCCGTCTTCTTGAACAGGTTCACGAGGGTGAGGAACACCGAGTCGCGGCTCGAGCATACCTCGCGCTGCAGCGTCACCATCGACAGCATGCTCGTCAGGTTGCCTCCGCTTTCCTCATAACGCTCTTTGACAAAGGAAGTGACCGCGTGGTAGAGGTCCATCTCTTCCTTGGACAAGTGCAAAGGGATGTTGCGGACGATCCGCTTCGTGAATTTCACATCTCCTTCGCCGCGGCGGTTGCGGATCATGACGCCGGACAGCGCCTCCTGCAGCTGATCCTCGTTCTTGGGCATGCGCTTGCCGACGACGAAGTTGGAGGAGAACTCGCCGTGTCCGCCGAGCTGGCCGGGCTTCAGCAGCGTGATGAGATTGTAGAGCTCCTCAAGGTCGTTCTGGACCGGTGTGGCGGTCAGCAGCAGGCAGTACTTTTTGCGGAGCTGCGTAATGAACTGGTAATTCGTCGTTTTTTTGTTCTTGAGCTTATGGGCCTCGTCGATGATAAGCATGTCGTAGTCGGTGGAGAGCAGCAGATCCCTGTGCGGCTCCCGCTTGGCCGTATCGATGGAAGCGACGACGACATCATAGTTCCAGGTGTGGGCACGCTTCTGGGCGACGGCGGCGATGCCGAACTTGCTGTTGAGCTCCCGGACCCATTGCAGGACAAGCGATGCGGGCACCAGAATCAGCGCGCGCTTCACGAGACCGCGCACCAGGTATTCCTTGAGCACCAGTCCGGCTTCGATCGTCTTGCCGAGTCCGACCTCATCCGCCAGAATGGCTCGTCCGCCCATATCATGCAGCACCTTGACCGCCGTGTCGATCTGATGCTTCATCGGCTCCAGGCCGTTCAGGAAGCGCAGCGACTGCAGCTCCTCGAAGCTCTCGATGCGCCGGGACTGCTCGGCCTCCATGGCGAGCTGATAGAGCGTCCAGTCGTCCCAAGGGCCATTGCGGTCGAGCCGGGCCTGCAGATCGTCGAACCAGCTCCGGTCCATGCGGAAGTCGACGAGCGGATGAAGCTTGGCGGGTCCGTTCTCTCTTGTTGTGCGCGACAAGTTATCGGCTCCTCTCGGCTTTGGAATGTTCCCAGTATGCCCCAAGCAAGGGCTTCTAATAAGGGAGAGGAAAAAAGTCGAGTAATGGGGAGCGAAACCAATATGTTGTAGGGTATAATAAGAATGGATACTAGATATTGATTTTATAGACCTACTAAATTTCGGCAGCCCGGAGAAAACACGAATCAGGGGCCGCGCCGGATACGGAAAGGTTGGCTGCTTATGGACACGAAGGCCGAACGTCTGGACGGGTTGAGCGAGAAAATATTTCTGGACCGGTACGCGTGGAAGAAGGCCGATCCGGGCGAGGCGGCGGTCGGGGACACCGTGCTCGTGCTGACGAAGGACGATCCGAAGTTTCCGGCCAAGGAGGTCGGCGAGATCATTGCCCGCAGCGGTCGCTCGGTTACCGTTGTTACCCGCAGCGGAGAGCGGGTGGAATCGGATGTGGAGAAGCTGGCTCTACCCGCAGAGCGGACGCCGGAGGAGATGTGGGAGCGCCTGGCCAAGGCGATGGCATCCGTAGAGGGCGAAGAGGCGCGGGAGTTGTGGGAGAATCGGTTCCGAAGCATCCTGGACGGCTGGAAGCTCGTGCCGGGCGGGCGCATCGCCGCTGGAGCGGGGGCGAGCGAGGAATTGACTCTGTTCAACTGCTACGTCATTCCCTCCCCTCATGACAGCAGAGGCGGCATCATGGGGACTTTGACGGAAATGACGGAAATCATGGCCCGCGGCGGGGGCGTCGGCATCAATCTCAGCTCGCTGCGGCCGAGGAGGGCGATCGTAGCCGGCGTGAACGGCGCCTCCAGCGGGGCGGTGTCCTGGGGCGGCCTGTTCAGCTATGCGACGGGGCTTATCGAGCAGGGCGGCAGCCGCCGCGGCGCGCTCATGCTCATGATCAACGACTGGCATCCGGATCTGCTCGATTTCATTACGGTCAAGCAGAAGATGGGCGAGGTGACGAACGCGAATCTGTCGGTCTGCGTCAGCAACGGCTTCATGCAGGCGGTCAAGGAGGATGCCGAGTGGAAGCTCGTCTTCCCGGATACGAGGCATCCCGATTATGACGGGCATTGGAACGGGGATCTCTTCGCATGGAAAGAGCGCGGAGGCACCGTCGCGCCTTATCGGACGGTCAGAGCCCGCGACGTCTGGCAGACGATCATGGAATCGGCCTGGCGGTCGGCGGAGCCCGGGGTCGTGTTCATGGAATACTACAACCGGATGTCGAACAGCTGGTATTTCAACCCGATCATCTGCACGAATCCTTGCGGTGAACAAGGACTTCCCGGCTGGGGCGTGTGCAACCTGTCCGCGATCAACCTCTCGAAGTTCTACGACGAAGAGAAGCATGATGTGGATTGGGGGGACCTTGGCCGTGTCGTCCAGTGGTCCGTACGGTTTCTGGACAATGTCATCGACAAGACGCCGTACCACTTCGGGCAAAATGAACGGAACCAGAAAAAGGAAAGGCGCGTCGGCCTCGGCACGATGGGGCTGGCGGAGCTGATGATCCGGCTCGGCATCCGGTACGGAAGCCCCGAATCGCTGGAGTTCCTCGACAGCCTATACCGCTTCATTGCCAGGGAAGCCTATCTGGCCAGCTCGGACATTGCCGCCGAGAAGGGCTCTTTTCCGGCATTCGATGCGGAGCTCTACTTGCAGAGCGGCTTCATGAAGGAAATGGTCTCGGCCTTCCCGGAGGTGGCGGAGGCGGTGCGCAGCCGGGGCATCCGGAACGTGACCTTGCTGACGCAGGCGCCAACGGGCAGCACCGGAACGATGGTCGGAACCTCGACCGGCATCGAGCCTTATTTTGCCTTTGAATACTATCGGCAGAGCCGGCTCGGGTACGACAAGCAGCTCGTTCCGATCGCGCAGAAGTGGAAGGAAGCCCATCCCGGCGAGGAGCTGCCGGACTGGTTCGTGACGGCGATGGAGCTGTCGGCGGAGGAGCATATCCGCGTTCAGGCCGCGATCCAGCGCTGGGTGGACAGCTCGATCAGCAAGACGGCCAATTGCCCGGCCGACTTCACGGTGGAGGAGACGGCCCGTCTGTATGAGCTCGCCTATGAGCTCGGCTGCAAGGGCGTGACGATCTACCGCGACGGCAGCCGGGATACTCAGGTGCTGAGCACGGCGATGGGGAAGGATGGCGCTGCGCCCGAAACGGAGGAGGCTCGAGACTCGGTTCCACCGCTTTCAGTGGATTCGATCGATAGGGAGCCGTTCGGCGGCGGCAAGGCTGGAACGGCTGGGCCGCCCCTCGGGACGACTGCTGCAAGGAGTTCAGCGGCAGCCGCGGAGGGCGGTATTCATCGAGCCGGCAATGACGACATCGGCACCGGCACGGTCATCGACAAGGAGTACAGGAAGCGGCCGCAAGTTCTTTGCGGCGCCACGTACAAAATCAATACGCCGTTCGGAATGGCGTACATCACAATCAACGACATGGACGGCACGCCGGGTGAAATCTTCCTCAACGTCGGCAAGGCCGGCTCGGATGTATTCGCCATGGCGGAGGCGCTCGGGCGAGTATGCTCGCTGTTCCTCCGTTATGGCGACCACGGGCATAAGGTCGAGCATCTGATCAAGCATCTCAAGGGAATCGGCGGCTCGGGCGCGATCGGCTTCGGCGCGAACCGGGTGGAGTCGATCGCGGATGCGGTTGCCAAGGCATTGGAGACGCATGCCGGGCATGCTGTTCCTCATCCTGTCGAAGAAGATGTTAGGAGATCGCAACAACGTTCTCAAAGAGCTGATCGCGAAGAGGTTTCTGAAGCTCCGCCTGCTCTAGCGCGGAGCGGAGGAGAGCTTTCGTCGCTGGATTTATGTCCCTCCTGCGGCAGCGCGTCGCTGATCAATGTCGAAGGCTGCAAAACCTGCAGCCATTGCGGCTATAGCCGCTGCGGTTAACAGTAGAAAGCAAAAAACGAAGTCGAATTAAACATTCTGCTTCGTTTTTTTGATGATTGACTAAACGCCTCTATAATAATACCAACGGTTCAATCTTTCCTTGGGCTTATGAGAACTGACACAAAGAACCCGAGAAAGGGCATTTTTTCAAAGTGTCCATATCTCGGGTCAAATGGGCGTGCTTCTAGTTGCTGTTTGATCGAGCATTTTCAGAAGGGCCAAGCAGGCTGCAGCGTGATAGAATAAGAATGCGTTAAAATTTCTTTATTATGGAAAAAGTCGAAGAAAGAATAGGTGATGTTGATGCATAGGGTAAAAGCAGGCCTCATCGGCTGCGGCATGATCAGCGGAATTTATTTGAAAAATTTGACGCAAGTGTTCGATCATGCCGTGGACCTCGTCGCATGTGCCGATCTGGTGCCTGAGCTTGCCAAGAAGCGTGCGGAAGAATTCAACGTTCCTGCAGCATGCTCAGTCGACGAGCTGCTTGCCGATCCGGAAATTGAAATCGTTCTCAATTTAACGGCCCCGGCAGCGCATGCGGCGATCAATATCAAGGCGCTCCATGCCGGCAAGCATGTTTATACGGAGAAGCCATTCGCTCTGACAAGGGAAGATGCACGAGAGGTGCTGTCGATTGCGGAGTCCAAAGGCCTGCTCGTCGGCTGCGCTCCAGATACCTTCTTGGGCGGTGCGCTGCAAACTTGCCGCAAGCTCATCGATGAAGGCTGGATCGGAACCCCGTATGCGGCGAATGCAACGATCATTATGGGGAATGCCGAAGCCGGCATGCATCCGAATTTCCACCATTTCTTGAAGCTCGGCGGCGACCCTCTACTGGATATGGGACCGTATTATTTGACGGCACTGGTCCATTTGCTGGGTCCCGTTCGGAGAGTGACCGGTTCCGCCCAGCAGCTCCGCCATGAAATCATCATTCAGAACCCCAAATCTCCGCGTTGCGGCGACATCGTCCCGGTAGAAGCGCCTACCAACATTACGGCCGTACTGGACTTCCACAGCGGTGCGGTTGCAAGCTTGCAAGCTGCCAAGGAAAGCTTCGGCTACAAGCCGAGGCTGGAAATATTCGGTACCGAAGGTAATATGACAGTACCGGATCCGAACTTTTTCGCTCCTGTATCCGAACTGGGCAGCTTGCTGACCATCCAGTCCCGCAGCGGTGAAGTAAAGGAGCTTCCGCTTTCGCACGGATTTACGGAAGACAGCCGAGGGCTGGGCGTTGCCGATATGGCGTATGCGATTCGCAGCGGCAGGCCTAATCGGGCGAGCGGCCGCTTGGCCGAGCACATTTTGGACATTTCACTCGGTATCTTAGAGGCTTCGGAGACGAACCGGCATGTGCATCTCCAAACGAAGGTTGACCGTCCAGCGCCGCTGCCGCTTGGATTGAAATACAATCAGCTGGATCTGTAGCAAGGAGCCGTCAATTTCAATTCCGGGGGCAAAAGCGCTCTTGATACAGCGCGGTACGGGTTGGAATCCATGGTCCGTGCCTACCGCATTGAGGCCTGAAACGCGTCGCCTTGAGAACCGAATTTCTCCCTAGTAAGGAGATCATGAAGAAATTCGGGACTCTACAGCGATCCATAGTACATTCCGACTGTGCAGTCATTGTTGGAATCCTACGTCCAACTTGTATAACGATTAATAGGCGCGTTGTACGCTGAAAGGGGATCAACATGGGGAGACGGCTTGATGGCAAGGTGATCGTCGTAACAGGCGGAACGAAGGGCATCGGCTAGGGAGTCGCTATGATGTGCGCCATAGAAGGCGCCACGGTAGTAGTGGGCGGGAGGAATGAGCAGGACGGCGCCAGAGCTGTAAAAGAGATGAAGGACGTCCATGACGCGGAGGCGTTGTTTGTCCAAGGGGATATCAGCCGGGAAGCGGCGTGCAAGCAGCTGATCGATGAGACGGTGGGCAGGTACGGCAGAGTTGACGGTCTTGTCAACAACGCCGGCATTTTCCCAAGAGGCTCGATGGTGAATACGTCGGAGGAGCTGTTCGACTCGATTTTTGCCGTCAACATGAAAGGCGCATTCTTCTGCTCCATGTACGCCATTCAATCCATGCAGAAAACCGGGGGAGGCTCTATCGTTCATATGGGCTCGACGAACGGCTACAAAGGCGCAAAAGAATTGGCCGCCTACTCCTGTTCCAAGGGAGCCATGCTTACGTTGAACCGCCACATCGCAGCCCATTACGGAAGAGAACGCATCCGCTCGAACTGGGTGACGGTCGGCTGGGTAGCTTCCGAAGGGGAAATCGAACTCCATCAGAACATGGGCATAAGCGAGGACGATTTGCATAGGAAGGCATTGACGCATGTCCCTTCCGGCCGCATGCAGACACCTGAAGATATGGCCTATGGAACCGTCTATCTATTGTCCGATGAATCGAGCCAAGTAACAGGCACCGAACTGCATATCAATGGAGGGCTGGGCTTATGACGAACCAATCATCGACACGAATCGGAGAAGCGCTGATCCAAGAGATCGACGACACCCGTGTACCGTTCGGCATGCTGGCGGTATGGTTTCTCGGCCAATGCAGCGTCGTCGTCAAGGGAGGGGATGTGGTCATTTACATCGATCCGTATTTGACGCCCTCGCCGCATCGGGCGTTCGAGCCGCCGCTGAAGCCGCAGCAAATGACGAATGCACAGTATGTGCTCATAACCCATGACCATATGGATCATTTGGATCCGGACACGGTTTCCGCGTTGGCCGAAGCCCACAGCGACCCGGTCTACATGGCTCCGGGATATTGTCGGGAGGACATGCTCCGGCTCGGAGTCCGACCGGACAAGCTGCTCTCGGCGCGAACGAACGAGTGGTGGAACGGGCCTGGGTTCCGGATCAAACCGCTGCCCTCCGCCCATGAGGAGCTGGAATACGATGATGATCTGGACCATCGCTTCGTAGGCTATGTCGTGGAGCTGAACGGCGTTACGATGTACCACGCCGGAGACACCACCGTATATCCCGGACTGATCGAGCTGCTGCAGGCCGAATCGATCGGCCTCGGCATGCTGCCGATCAACGGGCGCGACCCATTCCGCAAGGCGAGGAATATCGTAGGCAACATGAATTATAGGGAAGCGGCAGAGCTCTCGGTCGCAGCTCGCTTCGACACGGTCATTCCGCTGCATTACGATATGTTCGCAGGAAATTCGGAGCACCCGGGTTATTTTATCGACTATTTGTATGACCGGCATCCGACGCAGAAAAGCCATGTCATGGCGCGGTTCGAGCGGTATGTGTACGTTTCCGCTGCGGCATTGCGTGAATAAATGGAAGGATTGGAAATGAGCCACTCAAATCGTGTGGCTTTTATCGGCTGCGGGAAAGGCGAGCATGCCATCGTTGTGTTTGATAACGGTGTTATGGGATGTAGATATCCGCGAGCCGTGCAGACCCGTCGTGTAAGCCTCCAGTAGAGACCGGCGAGCCGAATGAACAGATGGTAGGCCTGTACCGAAATGTCAACGACTGTCTGGTTCCGGAAAAAGAACCCGAGCTATCCCATCTCAAAGCGCTTCGCGCTTGATAGCGGAGCTTTTCCGTCAAAGGACAAAAACGACAAGGAGCGGGCGAAATGAACAGACCGAAGCTAGGTCTTATCGGCTTGATTAAGGAAGAAGCGGAAAAGGATTTTTGGGGAACGATGCAGCGCGTGGCTGACATCGGCTATGAAGGCATCGAAGGAGCCGGCGAGCTTCTGCAAGGAGATGTGAAAGCCAATGTCAGGCGGTTTCATGAACTCGGTTTGCAAGTAGCCACTCATAGCGCGAGCTTGGATCATTTGCGCAACGACCTCGACAAAATCATTGAGGAAGCGTTGTCCTTGGAAACTTCCCATGTCACCTTATGGTGGGCGCCCTGCAACTCGAAAGAGGAGCTGCTGCGCGACGCCGAGCTGTACAATGCCGCAGGCGCACGGCTCGCTGCCGAAGGGTTGAAGCTGTGCTACCATAACCACGACCACGAATTCAAAACCACCTTCAACGGCCTGTATGCGCTGGACATTCTGGCGGAGCATACCGATCCGAAATCGTTGTATTTCCGCATGGATGTGGCTTGGATAACAGTCGGCGGAGCCGATCCGGCTCACATCTTGCGCAAAATGGCAGGCCGCGTCCCCGCCATACATATCAAGGATGTTTATGGGACGGACGTGGTCGGCAAATGGACGGCAATCGGAACCGGCATCGTCAGCATCCACGACTCGATCCGGGCGGCGTGTGAAATCGGCGGGGTCGAATGGATGACAGTCGAGCAGGATCAGCTGCGCAACTTGACCGCATTCGAAACGGTGCTGGTCAGTTACCTTAATTTGAAAGAGGCTGGTCTGGTTTAATCTTCTATGAGCATGACAGGAGGATATGATCCCCTCATGGCAGACAGTGAAAAAAGAGTTCATGCCATCATGAACTCGGCGCTGTTGATCGGAGGGGATTTTTCTATGCCGCCAAAGAAGGTCCGAACAGTTGAACGCATGGAAGAAAGAAGTCATTCTTCTCCGATTATGTGCAAGACGCAGCGCACATATAAGGAATGTCGAGTTACTTTAATCAAAGCAATAGAGTTCAATTTGTCGACTCTTCCCTTGCCAGTGAGATGAGGCAATCTCATGTTCAAGGTCAAGATGAACTTCATCCGAATTTTCAACCTATAAAAAGACGGCAAGTTATATTAGCAATTGTTTATATAAATGATTGCTAATATAATAGCGGGAGAAGTTCGTGCTGGAGGTGCATAGTGGAAGCTAGGATGGAACAATTAACCGGACATTTGAAGCTATTGGGGGACAAATCAAGGCTCATGATCCTTGCCTGCCTTCGGGAGCGGGAGTTGTGCGTGTGCGATCTTGTCGAGCTGGTCGGATTGTCCCAGCCTGGCGTCAGCCAGCATCTGAGGAAGCTCAAGGAGGCCGGATTCGTGAAGGAATCCCGCAGAGGGACCTGGATCTACTATTCTTTAAGCCTGGAAGACAAATCTCATGTGGAATCGATTTTAAGCTGCATCCCGCCGCAAACCGAACGGCTGAACCGGTTGAAGGGCTGCGGGGAATAAAGAGGGGTCAAAGATGGCAATCACGGCAGCAATTCTATTTGCAATTACACTACTATTCGTCATTTGGCAGCCCAAAGGACTCGGCATCGGCTGGCCGGCCGCCGGGGGAGCGATTGCCGCCTTGCTCTTTCAAGTCGTTACCCTCGAGGATGTGGCGGCGGTAACGGGAATCGTATGGAACGCGACGCTGGCTTTCATCGCCATCATCCTGATCTCGCTTGCTTTGGACGAGATCGGCTTTTTTGAATGGTCCGCCCTGCATATGGCTCGGCTGGCCGGCGGAAGCAGCCTGCTCATGTTCATTTATATGATATTGCTGGGGGCGGCCGTATCGGCTCTGTTCGCAAACGACGGAGCCGCGCTCATCATGACTCCGATCGTACTGGCGGTGGTGCGCGCGCTCCGGTTCGACGATCGGATGGTTCTGCCTTTCGTCATGGCGAGCGGCTTCATTGCGGACACCGCATCCTTGCCGCTTGTCGTCAGCAATCTCGTCAATATCGTCTCCGCCGATTTTTTCGGCATCTCTTTTGACGAATACGCCAGCCGCATGATCGTTCCATCGCTGTTCTCCATAGCGGCCAGCCTGCTCGTGCTGTACCTGTTCTACCGGAAAAGCATCCGCGGCAGCTATACGGTCGGCGAGCTGAAAAATCCGCGGGACGCCATCAAGGATCCCCGGCTGTTCAAGCTCGCCTGGATCGTGCTGGCGGCTCTTCCGATCACGTACTTTGCCAGCGGCTGGCTGCATGTTCCGGTTTCCATACCGGCCGGAGCGATAGCGCTCCTGTTTCTGGCAGCCGTACGAAGGAGCCCGGAGGTGGATGTCCGGAAGCTGGTCAAAGGCGCTCCGTGGTCGATCGTCATCTTTTCAATCGGGATGTACGTCGTCGTATACGGCCTTCGGAATGCAGGGCTGATGGACTCGCTGACTTCCTTGTTCGAAGCCATCGGCCGGCAAGGCTTGCTGATGACGAGCATAGCTGCAGGGTTCATCGCAGCGGTGCTGTCCTCCGTCATGAACAATCTTCCGACGGTCATGATCGATGCGCTGGCTATCCAGGCGACGAAGACTAGCGGCGTCATTCGGGAAGCGATGATATATGCCAACGTCATCGGCTCCAATCTTGGGCCGAAAATTACGCCGATCGGCTCGCTGGCTACTCTCCTCTGGCTGCATGTCCTTTCCCGCAAAGGCTTGCGCATCGGCTGGGGGTATTATTTCAAAACGGGAATCGCGCTTACGGTTCCGACGCTGCTCATTACTCTGTCCGGACTCTATTTGTGGCTATCGTTCCTGTCCTTGAATGTCATTCATGTCTGGCTTGCGAATGCGGGCGCTGTTCTGATCTTTGCAGCCTTCGGCTGGCTGCTGATTGCAAGGTCAAAATCAAAAAGGAAAGGGGATATCCCGTCCTATGAACGCTAGACCGATCGTATATTTCTTATGTACCGGCAACTCCTGCCGCAGCCAGATGGCCGACGGCTTTCTCAAGGCGGAAGGGAGTGGACGGTTCGACGTCAGAAGCGCCGGCCTGGAGGCGCATGGCTTGAATCCCCGCGCGGTGCAAGCAATGAAGGAAGCCGGCATCGATATAAGCGGGCACAGCTCGGATGTGATCGATCCGGATTTGCTGAACGCGGCCGATTATGTCATTACCCTGTGCGGGCATGCGGACGAGCATTGCCCGGCCATTTCCAATCCGGACGTCGTCAAATGGCACTGGGGGTTCGAGGATCCAGCCAAGGCGACGGGAACGGAAGAGGAGATCATGGCGAAGTTCCGCGAGGTGCGCGATGCCATTCATGCCCGAATCGCCGATTTTGCACGGGAAAGCAAAAACGAGGCCGGCGAGGAGCCTTCCTCCCGTCCATAATGCTTGTTTTTCAACAGGCAGCAAAGGCATTCCGACGCCGCTCGCGTCCGAATGCCTTTTTGCTTGGCCCTGCATAGATGGAGCCGTGCCGTTCGGCGGTTACGTCTGGCTTTTCTTGATGTACGTCTTGACCTCCGGAGGCGTATACGCAGCGAATGTGTCCAGGAGCGAGGCCGGGTCGGAATCCGACAGCGCCATCGACAAGTATTTGTCCTGGAGGAACTGCTCCTTGTTCATATGGCCGAAGAAAGAGATCAGTCCGTCGTAGTAGCCGTCCACGTTCAGCAAGCCGATCGGCTTGCGGTGCAGGCCGAGCTGTCCCCAGGTGACGATCTCGAACAGCTCTTCCATCGTGCCCGGGCCGCCGGGCATCGCGATGAATCCGTCCGCGAGCTCGGACATTTTCAGCTTTCTTTCGTGCATGGACCCGACCACGATCAGCTCGGTCAGTCCTCGATGGGAAATCTCCCTTTCCTCCAGCATCGTTGGAATGACGCCGATGACCTGACCGCCCGCCTGCAGAACGGAATCGGCAAGCACTCCCATGATGCCGACGCTTGCCCCACCATAGACGAGGGTGATGCCCCTGCGCGCCAGCTCCGAGCCGAGTCTGGCCGCTCCTTCGGCATAGGTCGGCCTGGCGCCCATGCTGGATCCGCAAAATACCGCGATTGCATTCAAATGCATCTACCTCCCCTAAAAGCTGTCCTCTCATTATACCAACGAGAAGCCTGGAGAGATGTTGAAAAAAAGAAAAAGGCAGCCGAACGCAATCGTTCGGCCGCCGGATGCAGGAAGGACAGAGATCAGGATAGAGGCTGCTGAAAAAAAAAAGCGAAGGGCGCGGAATCGTTCTGGAGAAAGGAAGGGGGCCGGAAGAATGATTCGCGCACGCAGCGACAACTTTTTCAGCGGCTCATCCGAATACGGTCGCTTTCTTGCTCGTGGAGGCGATGCCGTTCGTGCCGTTGAATACGAGGCTGCCCCAGGAGGTCAGCGTCTTCCAGTCGGAGCTGCTGGCCAGATCAAGCCAGGCGTTCGCGCTGTCGTTGCCCGTCCATGACCAGGCCAGGTAGCCGATGCCTTTGGCCTGCGCCTGGTTCAGTACTTCCTGGGCGTTCACCTTGCAGCCCAGGTTGTTGCTGCCGTTGTTGTAGTTGTAGCCGAATTCTCCGACCGTGACGGCGAGGCCGAGGTTTTTGATCGCCTGCAGCTCGGTGCCGATGCGGCTGGAGTCGTTCCAGGACCCGTACATATGGATGGAGAACATGACGTTATGCTTCGGATCGTAGTTGAGCAGCGTTTTGCCGTAGGCTTTGATCGGGGAAGAGTTCTGACCCCAGCCGGAGCCGTCAATGACGATCGTATTGTTGATGCCGCCGCCCCGGAGCGTGGAGATCGCGGTCTGATAAGCGTCGCGCCAAGCGGTGTCGCTCAGGTCGCTGCCGCCCCATTCATTGGCGATGTTGACGAGTGTGTACTTCTCGTTGCTGTTCAAGACGGCTTTGACGTCGCTTCGGGCAAAGTATTTGGCCATGTCGTTCAGTCTGGCCGCGTCGTTGCTTCCCGTCACATCATGCAGCTCGATGACGGAAACCATCTTGAGCGCCTTGCAGCGGTCGATGATCTGCTGGAGACGGCTGGCGGTGCCGCTCGTGCTCCAGACGATGCGCACCGTGTTGGCGCCTTTCGCCGCAATGTCGGTCAGTGCCGCATAAGCCTGGCTGTCGAACCAGATATGCGGGTTGTTGACGCCTCTCATGACGAAGCTGCTGCCGTTCGCATCGAGCAGCGAGCTGCCGCTGACATAGAAGCCGTTGGCCGCGGCCCGGGCAGGCGGGGCGGACAGCAGCGGCAGGGCAAGCGCCAAGGCGATGGCGGACAAGGCGAGGCGGTTCAGCCATTTTTTCATGCTCATCAATGAATCTCTCCTTTACGATTGGATGTGCGGGTGTCGAATGCAGCAGCGGCAGTCAGCTTGAACCCAGGCAGGTTTTGCGGAGCCTCCTTTCGATTTCATTTTTGAAAGCGCTTTACTGGGGAGCAATTCGTATTATAGTCCATAATGCACCCGCTAAAAATGGAATGAGATGTGGTATTCGGCGGTTTAATTGGAAGATATTAGCACAAATGAAGACAAGAAAGCATAAGGAAAGACATGTCGCGGATGGGGATGGAGATGGTACATTTAAGAGTTACGGTGAAGCGCTTACACGAATGGGTGAAGCGAGGGATTAGTTCGTGGACATGCCGAGAAAAAGGAGCATCCGGCGAGATCCAGCCTGATGCTCCTTGACGGTATTTCTTATCAGACGCCGGAATAAGCCATGAACCCGCCGTCGACCGGCACGACCGTGCCGGTCACGAAGCCGGACGATTCGGAGTCGAGCAGCCAGAGCAGCGTGCCGAGCAGATCCTCCGGAACGCCGAAGCGGCGCATCGGCGTATGGGCGATAATCTTGCCGGACCGCTCCGTCCAGCTCCCGTCGGGATTTTGCAGCAGCCCGCGGTTCTGCTCCGTGAGGAAAAAGCCGGGAGCGATGGCGTTGACGCGGATTCCGGACTCGGCCATATGGACGGCCAGCCACTGCGTCCAGTTGTTGATCGCAGCTTTGGCGGCGCTGTAGGCAGGCACCTTGGTCATGGGGGACGGCGCGCTCATGGAGGAGACGTTGAGCACGGTGCCGCCACGTCCGAGCATCTGCCTGGCGAACGTCTGGGTCGGAAGGAGCGTTCCGACCATGTTGAGGTCGAACACGTTCCGGAAGCCCTGGACGCTGAGATCGAAGAACGAAACCGTCTTCTCGTCTTCCAGATCCCCGGAGCGGAAAATCTCGTTCGTCGTGTTGGCGCTGGGATGGTTGCCGCCGGCGCCGTTGACGAGAATGTCGCATGGACCGAGCCGCTCCAGCACGGACAGGGCAGCGGCAGCGACGCTGTCGGGATCGGTCACATCGCAGGAGAGCGCGATGGCCGTGCCGCCGGCTGCCGAGATTTCATCGGCGACGGCAGCCGCTTTGTCGAGGCTGCGGCCGAGGACGGCTACGCGGCAGCCCTGGCGGCCGAGCTCCAGCGCCATGACCCGGCAGAGCACGCCTGAGCCGCCTGTAATGACGACGGTTTTGCCCTCCAGAGAAGAATGCATCGGAAGCTGGCTCATGAAGCGTGTCCCTCCTTCGCGGCGGACGGAGGCCGGTAGCCTGCCGCGTCCCACAGGCCCCACAAATACATGATGCCGAGCGCGCGGTCGTACAGTCCGTAGCCGGGACGGCATTGCTCATCCCAGATATGGCGGCCGTGATCCGGGCGGGCGTAACCGTCGAAGCCGATGTCGTGGTAAGCCTTCACGATGCCCGCGATATCGACGGTTCCGTCCTGCGTCCGGTGGGAAGTCTCGATGAAATCTCCGTTGTCGAACACCTTGACGTTGCGGATGTGGGCGAACGGAATGCGGTCCGCGAATTCGTGGATCATGCCCACGATGTCGTTGGCGGGGTTCGCTCCGAGCGAGCCGCTGCACAGCGTAATGCCGTTGGCGGGACTGTCATGGAGAGCGAGGAAGCGGCGCAGGTTGTCCTGACCGGTGATGATGCGCGGCAGGCCGAAGATCGGCCATGGCGGATCGTCCGGGTGGATGGCCATCCGGATGCCGAGCGTTTCCGCTGCCGGGATGACCTTGTCGAGAAAATACTTCAGCTGATCCCAGAGATGCTCCTCGGTCACTCCGCGGTACGCCTCGAACAAGGAAGCGAGATGGGAGAGGCGCTCCGGCTCCCAGCCCGGCATCGTGAGCGTGGAATTCGCGTTTATTTGCCGGACGAGCTCGAACGGATCGACGTTTTCAATTCGGCTCTTCTCATAGAACAGCGCGGTCGAGCCGTCTCCGCTGGGATGATGAAGATCGGTGCGCAGCCAGTCGAAGACGGGCATGAAGTTGTAGCAGATGACCTTCACGCCGGCCTGGGCCAGCTTTTCCATCGTTTTTATGTAGTTCTCGATGTAGGCATCCCGGCTCGGGAGTCCGAGCTTGATGTCCTCGTGGATGTTGACGCTCTCGACGACATTGATGCCGAGGCCATGCGCCGCTGCCTGATCGCGGAGCGCGAGGATCCGGTCCAGCGGCCATTCCTCTCCGGCCGGAATATCGTGCAGCGACCAGACGATGTCGGTGACGCCTGGAATTTGCCTGATTTGGCTCAAGGTGACGGTATCGTTGCCTTCGCCGAACCAGCGGAAGCTCATTTTCACTGGGCATTCTCCTTTTCCGGCTTGAAATAGTGCGGATATTCCTTCTTGAGCAGCTCCTGGTCGGCGATGCCGAGCCGCAAATGCTGCCTCATGAGATCGTCGGCCGCTTCCTCGCGTCCATCGGCGATCGCCTCCGCCATGGCGGCATGCTGCTCGTACAGATGGCTCCAATGGGGATCCGTCGCCAGTCGGAGCAAGCGGGCCCGGTTCAGATGAAGATTCATCTGCTGGATGACCGACCAGGTGTTCAGCTTGCCGCAGCCCTCGAACAGCGTGCGGTGGAAAGCTTCGTCGAGCTCGAAGAGCTTGCGGTCGTCGAGCTGCGTCATCGCATCCTGCTGGGCCCGGAGATTGTCCCGCAGCGCGGAGAGCGAGAGCGGAGGGAAGCCGGCGCAGGCGAGCCGGATGACGGCTCTCTCCAGCTGCTCCCTCATGAAGCGGGCTTCCTCCACAAGCTCCGGGTCGATCAGCGAGACGAAGGTGCCGCGCTGAGGGAGCACTTGAACCAGCTGTTCCTGAGCAAGCCGCAGAAAAGCTTCCCGTACGGGAGTGCGGCTGACGCCGTAGGAGGCGGCCGAGTCCTTTTCGGACAGAGCCGTTCCGGGAGGCAGCTCCAGGCTGAGAATCTGTTCTCTCAAGCCGGCGTATACGATGTCGCGAGTGGATGAACCGCGAGTGACGAGGGGTTCGTTCATGGCGGTATCGCCTCCTCCCTTTTGATACTACCATACTACCATACCAGTTTGATAGCGTTTTCTTATTGAACATGCAGCTGCTTCCTGTATTCGGATGGAGAAAAGCCTGTCCAGCGCTTGAACTGGCGGCTGAAGTGGGCGATGTCGCGATAGCCGAGCATGCCGGCGATCATCTGGATCGAATACTTCGAGTCGGACAGCAGATGCCTGGATTCATGCAGGACGAGCGAGGACCAGTAGGCGCGCGGAGACTGGCCGTACACCTCGCGGAACACCCGGCCGCAATGGGAGACGCTGATGCCGAGCTCCGAGGCGATCTCCCGGATGCCTTGCCCCTCGTCCCGTCCGTGCCCCGGCTCGAAACGCAGGACGGAAATGCTCTGCAGGCGCCCGGCGATCTCATGGGCCAGCTCCTCCTTGCCGTAGGCGCGCGGCGGCAGCTGGCTGACTTCCTGCGAGACGGCGTCCCAGAGCAGCGCGAACAGCTCGAAGACGGCGGATTGCAGCCGCATGCGGGCGGATACCGAGCGCGAGTCCGGATCGAGCTCGGGCTCCAGCATTTTGCGGAGAATCGGGCTCACCTTGCGCGCCAGCGCGCTGTCCTCCTTGAACAGCACCTGCTCCAGCCGCCCGAGCATCGGGAGGAACAGCCGATCGTCCAGATCGAAATGGAGGCAGAAATAAGTGAAGGGCCTGCCGTCTCCGCTGCGGCTGTTGTGCAGCTCGCCCGGACGGATCAGGAGCAGGTCGCCGGGACCCTGAGCGTACTCGGCGCCGCCGACCGTCATGACCTGGCGGCCGTCCAGCAGGTAGTTGATCTCATACTGGGGGTGATGGTGAAGGGGATACTGCCAGTCTCCGCGCACCTTCCTCTTATGGATGCCGAACAGGTTCAGCGTCGTTTTGACATCGGGGAACATTGTCTCGGAAATGCTGCCGCCGGCTTCGGGCGGCATGGCGGAATCGGCCATCTGTCGTTTCCCTCCCGTGCTTGTTCGGACTCGTCGGCTTCATTATAATCTCTGGCGCGATTTGGGTAAATATCCGGCGGATTTGACCATGTTCCCAAGCGGAACCGGCATGCTAGGATGGAAGTAATCGCTTTCAGAGAGGGGCTGCCTTTCATGGCCGACAACAGGTTCTACAACGCTCATCATTCTCCGATAGGAGCATTCGCCAGCTTCACGCTCGGATTTCCCGGCGCCAAGGGAGGACTGGGACTTGAGCTTGGACGTCCGGCCGACCAGAACGTCTATATCGGCCTTCAATCCCGGGACGGGACTTATTATGAAGCTCTGCCTTTCTTCGGGGAGCTCGGCGACGAGGCTGCCCGCTACGATGTGGAGAAAAAGGATAAAAAAGACCAGGCGCTGCTGCAAACGTTCGATCGGGCCGGAATCAAGCGCAGGCTGGCTGCGGGAGAGGATGTCTGGGCAGCAGGGGACATGACGTTCCGCATTCTGTCGCCCGTTCGTCCCGTGCCGGATCCGTCCGCGGGATCGGATGAAGAGCTGAAGGCCGCCCTCGTGCCGGCGGTATTCGCCGAGCTGACCGTCGACAACCGCAGCGGCGATGCCGCGCGACGGGCGTTCTTCGGTTATGAAGGCAACGACCCTTACAGCGCCATGCGGAGAATCGGAGCCGATGGCGATTCCTTCACGGGCGTCGGTCAAGGCCTGTGCACCGCAATCGCCGCGGCTGCGGACGCCGGGATCAAGACCGGCCTCGGCTTCTCGATGGAAAGCATTCTGACGGCGAAGCATCCCCAGCATCTTCAGTTCGGACTCGGCGGCACGGGCGCGCTGCTTATGGAGGTTCCTGCCGGCGAGCGGCGCACGTTCCGCTTCGCGGTGTGCTTCTTCCGCGGCGGCGTTGTGACGACGGGCATGGAGACGTCGTATTTCTATACCCGCTTTTTCACCAGGATCGAAGACGTAGCGGCCTATTCACTCCGGCATTTCGACGAGCTGGCCGACTCGTGCCGCGCCGCGGACAAATGGAGCGGAAGCGGCAGGCTGTCGGACGATCAGGCGTTCATGCTCAACCACGCCATCCACAGCTATTACGGCAGCACGCAGCTGCTCGACGCGGACGGCGAGCCGGTCTGGGTCGTCAACGAAGGCGAGTACCGGATGATGAATACGCTTGATCTGACGGCCGACCAGCTCTATTACGAGCTGGAGATGAATCCTTGGACCGTACGCAACGAGCTGGACTGGTTCGTCAAAAGGTACAGCTATAGAGATTCGGTCCGCTTCCCCGGAGAGGAGCGGGAGCATCCCGGCGGACTCGCTTTCACGCATGACATGGGCGTAGCCAATGCCTTCTCCCGGCCGCAGCATTCCGCCTACGAGCTGGCGGGCATCGAGGGCTGCTTCTCCTATATGAGCCATGAGGAGCTGGTCAACTGGCTGTGCTGCGCGGCGGTCTACATCGAGCAGACCGGCGACAGGGACTTCCTGGAGCGGATGCTGCCGGTGCTGCAGGACGGCTTCGAGAGCATGCTGAACCGCGATCATCCGGTGCCGGGCGAGCGCAACGGCTTGATGGGGCTCGACAGCAGCCGCACGGACGGCGGCGCGGAAATTACGACCTACGACAGCCTCGACGTCTCGCTCGGCCAGTCCCGCAACAACATCTATATGGCGGGCAAATGCTGGGCCGTCTACGTGGCGCTGGAGAAGCTGTTCGCATCCGAAGGGCTTGACGGGCTCGCCGCCGAAGCCGGAGCGCAGGCGGACCGGGCGTCGTCGTCGATCGCAGCCCAGCTCAACGATCGCGGCTATATCCCGGCTGTGATCGGGGAGAACAACGACTCCCGCATCATCCCGGCCATCGAAGGGCTCATCTTCCCCTACTTCACCGGCAACCGGGAAGCTCTCGATCCCAACGGACGCTTCTCCGCCTACCTCGCTGCGCTGCGGACGCATCTGGATACGGTGCTCACAACGGGAACCTGCCTGTTCGAAGACGGCGGATGGAAGCTCTCGTCGACGAGCGCCAATTCCTGGCTGAGCAAGATCTATCTCTGCCAATTCATCGCCAGGGAGATTCTCGGCCTCCCATGGGACGGCCGCGGAGCCGCTGCGGACGCCGCACACGCCGCATGGCTGAAGCATCCGGAGCTGTCCTACTGGGCATGGAGCGACCAGATTCTGAGCGGCGAGATCATCGGCAGCAAGTATTATCCGCGCGGAGTGACGGCCATTCTATGGCTGCGGGAAACGGCTTCTGCGGCAGCCGCGATGGAAGGGGGAGTCCGGAATGCAGCGCTCAGCGGAAGCTAAGCCGGGCACCGGCTACGAAGCGTGGCTGGGAAGCCCTCCGGCGGCGGCAGCCGTGCGGGAGCAGGCCGCATCGTGGGCAGCCTGTCTCCACGCTCCCGAGAGTGATGCTCCTGTCGCATCCGCGCTGGAGGAGCTGAGGCGGGCGGTCGAAAGCTTAATCGGCCAGGCTCCGAAGGACGGAATGCCGTCCGACGGCGTCCGAGGCATCGTTCTCGGAACCTTCCGCGGCTGTCCGCAGGCTGCGGCGGCGTTCAGCGAGGAGGAGAGAGCGGCATCCGCCGGTGAGAGCTACCGGATCCGGACGGCCGGCAGCAGCATCGTTGTCGGCGGCTCCCGCGCGGCCGGCGTGCTCTACGGCACCTTCCACCTGATCCGGCTGCTCCGTGCGGGAGCGCCGCTGTCCGGGCTCGACATCGCCGAAGCTCCCGCCAATGGACTGCGCATGATCAACCAGTGGGACAATGGCGACGGCAGCGTCGAGCGCGGCTACGCGGGGCGCTCCATCTTTTACCGGGACGGGCAGATCGCCGAGGATACAAGCCGCATCCGGGATTACGCGCGCCTGCTGTCGTCCGTCGGCATCAACGCCATCTCCATCAACAACGTCAACGTGCATGCGCGCGAGACCCGCTTCACGGGAGAAGAGGATCTGCCGAAGATAGCGAGAATCGCCGGCGTCTTCCGGGAATGGGGCATCTCTCTCTATCTGAGCGCCAACTTCGCCGCTCCGTGCGAGACCGGCGAGCTGGAGACGGCCGATCCGCTTGATCTTTCGGTCCGGCAGTGGTGGAGCCGGACAGCGGCCCGCATCTATAGCCATATTCCGGATTTCGGCGGGGTTCTCGTGAAAGCGGATTCAGAATTCAGGCCGGGGCCGTTCACCTACGGCCGGGATCATGCCGAAGGCGCCAATATGCTGGCCGATGCGCTGGCGCCGTTCGGCGGCCGCGTCATCTGGCGCTGCTTCGTCTATGACTGCAAGCAGGACTGGCGGGACCGCAAGACGGATCGGGCCAGAGCCGCATACGACCACTTCAAGCCGCTTGACGGCAGGTTCAGGGACAATGTCTTCCTGCAGGTGAAGAACGGGCCGATGGACTTCCAGGTCAGGGAGCCCGCATCTCCGCTCTTCGGAGCGATGCCGGACACGAACATGCTGGCGGAGTTCCAGATCGCCCAGGAGTACACCGGCCAGCAGAAGCATCTCTGCTATCTCGTTCCGCAATGGAAGGAAGTGCTCGATTTCGATACGCATGCGCGCGGCGAAGGGTCCTTCGTCAAGGCGGTCGCCAGCGGCAGGCTGCACGGCCGCGAAGCCGGAGGCATGGCGGCCGTATCCAATATCGGGGACGACGACAACTGGACCGGCCATCTGCTCGCACAGGCGAATCTGTACGGCTTCGGCCGGCTCGCCTGGAATCCGGAGCTGACGGCTCTGGAGATCGCGGAGGAATGGTCCGGACTCGCCTTCGGGACCGAGGGCAAGGCGGCCGGGACGGTCATTTCCATGCTGATGGAATCCTGGAGCATCTATGAAGCCTATACGGCGCCTCTGGGCGTCGGCTGGATGGTAAAGCCGAACCATCATTACGGACCCGACGTGGACGGCTATGAATATTCCATGTGGGGCACGTACCACTTCGCCGACCGGGACGGCATCGGGGTCGACCGCACGAGCGGAACGGGAACCGGATACGCCTCCCAATATTTCCCTCCGAATCGGGAGCGCTTCGAGCAGACGCATGCGACCCCGGACGAGCTGCTGCTGTTTTTCCACCACGTCCCTTACCGCCATGTGCTGCATTCCGGCAAGACGGTCATCCAGCATATTTACGATTCTCATTTTCATGGAGCCCGGAGAGCGGAAGAGCTGGCTGCGCAGTGGGAATGTCTGGAGGGCGAGATTCCGGAGCCTGCCTTCGGGGAAACGCTGGGACGCTTCCGGCATCAGGCCGAGCATGCCCGCGAGTGGCGGGATGTCATCAATACGTACTTCTTCCGCAAAAGCGGCATTCCGGACGAGAAGGGGCGCAGGATTTTCTGACGTCCCGGGAAGGCCGAAGCTTTTGATGTTATGGACTATTCGAGTCTGATCCATGCTTGCAGAGCCGGGCGGCCGGGAAAGGAAGGAGGCAGGGAAGAGCATGAGAACGGTCCGCCATGTCATGGATTGGCTTCAGGGAGCGGGTCAGCCGGCGTCATCCGTCGACGGACTGCTCGCCGGCAGCGCGGACGCCGGGCTGAAGGGAGTCGCGGTCGCCTTCAACGCCTCGCTGGCCGTGCTGGAGAAGGCGGCGGCGGCGGGCGCCAACCTGCTCGTCGTCCATGAAGGCATCTGCTACAGCCACGACGACCGGGCGGAGTGGTCCGCCGGAAGCCGGTCAGCCGGCTTGAAGCGGCAATGGATCCGGCAAGCGGGGCTGGCCGTCTATCGTTCCCACGACGGTCCGCATCGGCGCAATCCGGATTGGATCACGGAAGGACTGGTGTCGAGCCTCGGCTGGGGGGATGCCGTAGAGCAGGTGCTGCCGGCGGCGGCGATCGTGCGCCTGCCGGAGCCGTCGACGGCCCGCTCCGTTGCGGAGCATATCAAACGCAAGCTGAACGTTCCCTGGCTGAGAGGAATCGGAGGCCTGGATTATCGATGCAGCCGGATCGGCATCGCAGTCGGATACAGAGGCGGCGGATCCGTCGCCGTGCCTCTCTATGAGGAGTCCGGCGTCGATCTGGTCGTCGCCGGAGAAGGTCCGGAATGGGAAACGCCGGAATATGTCCGGGATTCCCTGCATCGCGGCGATCGGAGGTCGCTGCTGCTGCTGGGGCATGCGGCCAGCGAAGAGCCCGGCATGCGGCTGCTCGCGGAACGGCTGCAGGCCGCCGTTCCCGAAATTCCGGTTCATTTTATCGAAGATGCCTATTCATTCACCGTATTGTAGAGACGGAAGGCAAGCACGGGCAATAAAATTCAACGAGGAGGCGGGAAAGCATGGGTCAAGCAGGCAGCGGAGCGTTCCATACCGGGACGTATCGAAATGTGTTCATGGAAGCGGGCTATCCGTCCGAAGAAATCGCTGCACGGGTGGAGGAGACGTGGAGCAAGCTGTTCGAAGGCGGCGAAGAGACGCGGATCTATTATGAAGCCGGCAGCGACAAGGGCTATCTGCTCGATACGGGCAACCTGGATGTCCGGACGGAAGGAATGTCCTACGGCATGATGATGGCCGTGCAATTGGACCGCAAGGACGTGTTCGACCGGATCTGGCGCTGGTCCTATGAATATATGCATATGAAGGAAGGCTGGGGCGAGGGGTATTTCGCCTGGTCCTGCAATACGGACGGCTCGCGGCGCTCGGACGGCCCGGCGCCGGACGGAGAGGAATACTTCGCGCTGGCGCTCTTCTTCGCCGCCAACCGCTGGGGGGAAGGCGAGCATCCGCTGGATTACAGCGCCAAAGCGAGGGACATCCTCCGGGCCTGCCTGCACAAGGGAGAGGATGGAAGGCCCGGCGATCCGATGTGGAACCGGGACAACAAGCTGATCAAGTTCATTCCGAACTGCGAGTATTCGGATCCTTCCTACCATCTGCCCCATTTCTATGAATTGTTCGCGCTCTGGTCCGATCCGGAGGACCGCTCCTTCTGGAAGGAAGCGGCCGAGGCCAGCAGGGCGTATATCCATCTCTCCAGCCATCCGGACACCGGACTGGCGCCGGAGTACGCCCATTATGACGGAACGCCGAACGACGACCGCGGCTACGGCAAGTTTTTCAGCGATTCGTACCGGGTCGCGGCGAACATCGGCCTGGACTACGAATGGTTCCGCGCCGATCCGGAGCAGACGGCGGTCGCCGATCGCATTCAATCGTTCTTCGCGGACAAATCCCCCGAGGATTATCGCCGCTATGAGATCGACGGCACTCCGCTGGACGAAAAATCGCTCCATCCGGTCGGACTGGCCGCGACCAACGCCATGGCCGCGCTGGCAACCGGCGGGGAGCTTGCGCTGAATACTGTGCGCCGGTTCTGGGATACGCCCGTGCGTACCGGAGAGCGCCGTTACTATGACAATTGCCTGTATATGTTCGCGATGCTGGCGCTGAGCGGAAGCTACCGCATCTGGATGCCCGACGAAGATGCTGCCCTGAGCTGATCAACCCGTAGGAGGGATACGATGCACAAGGTCATGCTGGTCGACGACGAAGGCTATGCCCGGCAGGGATTGCGGAGCATGATCGATTGGGAAGCCTGCGGCTACGAGGTATGCGCGGAAGCCGAGGACGGAGAGGAAGCGCTCCGGATGATCGGGGAGCATGCCCCCGATCTGGTCATCACCGACATTCGGATGCCTGTCCTGAGCGGTCTGGAATTGATCCGTTCGGTCCGGGGAACAGGCAATCATTCCGTCAAGTTCATCATTGTCAGCGGGTATGGAGACTTCAGCTATGCGCAGCAGGCGATCAAGTTCGGCGTCCGGGACTTCATCCTGAAGCCGGTGGACGATGGCGAAATGATGGAGGCGCTGCAAGGGCTGGCCTCCCAGATCGAGAAGGACGAGCAGGCCGGGGAGCGGTCCTTCCGGCAATCGCGGAAGGCGCTCGAAAGCCTGCTGCGGGGTCAGAGCTCCGGCGAAGAGCTGCAGAGGCATGGAGAGCTGCTCGGCCTCGATCCGGAAGGCTCCTGCTGCTACCTCATCCTGGAAGCCAACGGCATCCTGTCGTTCATGGGAGCGGAGCAGCCCGAGCAGCGGGCGGGCGAGCTGCGGCTGGAAATCGCCGGCTGCGCCGAGCAGCTCGGACTGACTCCTCGTCCATGCGTTCTGCTGGAGCATAAGCCGGGCGTCTACGGACTGCCGGTCGTTCTCCCTTCTTCATCCGGGCTGTCCGCCGAGGAAGCCGCCGACCGTCTCGCCGAGCGGCTGCGGCGCCGTACGGGGCTGCTGTTCACCGGTTATCTGGGCGAACAGGTTGAAGGGCTCAAGCAGCTCAAGCATGGTTACCGCACCGCCCTCGATGCGATGCAGTTCAAGTTCGCCTATCCGGAGAAAAGAACCTTCGGCTATGGGAGACTGAAGGGAGAGGAGCTGCGCCGGCTTGAATTCGAGCCGGCCGAATATGCCCGTCTGCAGGAGCAGATCGAGGACGCCGACCCCGACAAGCGGAATGCGGGCATCGAGTGGATTTTCGACCAGTTCCGCAGCAAGCGGTATACGCCGGACGCGGTCCACAATGCCGTCAATCGCTTCGTTTTCGGAGCGATCGGCACGATCCGCTCCTTGCAGGGGGACGAGAAGGAGCTGCTCTCCCTGGATCCGATTCTGTCCTGGAGGGATTATCCGGTTTCTCCATGCGGGCTGAGAGAGCTGTTCCGAGCGTTCGCCGAAGAAAGCTCGGAGATGGCAAGCCGGCTGCGGAAGAGCAACGCCAAGGGCGATATCGTCAAGATCAAGCAATATATTGACAGCCGCTACAACGAGGACATCAGCCTCAAGAGCATTGCCGCCCGGTTTTATATGAATCCCGTCTATCTCGGGCAGCTGTTCAAGAAGAATTACGGCGTCTACTTCAACGATTATCTGCTGCAGCTTCGGGTCCACAACGCCAAAAAGCTGCTTCGCCAGACGGAAATGAGAGTGTACGAAGTCGCCCGCAGCGTCGGCTTCGACAACCCGGACTATTTCATCTGCAAATTCGAGAAGGTAGAGGGCAAATCGCCGACCTCCTACCGCAACGAGCTGTTGGCCAAAACATGACGGAGAGGGCAAGTGTTATGCGATTCAGCTTGAATCATGTGCGGCTCCGGGACAAAATGCTGATCGTGTATCTGGTCTGCGTGCTGATCCCGATCGTGCTGACCGACTTTGTGTTCTATCAGGTGACGACGCATCACGTCAAACAGCAAAAGCTGAACGACATCTCCATGGCCATGGAGCAGATCCGGCGCGACTTCCTCGAGCAGATGGATGTCGCGGCCGGAATTTCTTCTATTCTCTACACCGACGCCAAGCTGAACGAGACGATCGAAAAGCCGTATGCCGGCGCATCCGAATACGTCGATTCCTACTATTCGGACATCAGCCCGACCTTGTACCGGTATTCGCCGATCTACAAATCCGTCAGCAATATTACGATCTACACCGACAACCCGACCATCATCGGAGGCGGAGGGGTGCTTCCGATCTCGGAGGAGGTCGAGGCGACGCCTTGGTACCGCGCCCTGGAGATGCCCGGCAGGAGGGCGCCGGTCGTCGTCCGCAACGATGTGGAGACTTCGCGCGGCCTGGAGACGGTATACAGCTTCGTCCGCAAGCTGGACTACTTCCAGTCCCAGTACGCCCGCCATTCCGTCGTCAAAATCGACATCAGCTACGATGCGGTCGCGAGCCTGTTCCGCAACTCGACCCTGCAGGGCGACCTGTATCTGGTCAACGATCTGGAGCTGATCGATTACGCTTCGGGCTCCGCTCTGGACTGGCAGCATCGCTCGCTCGCTTATGCGAGCCATGCGTCTCCGAGCGACGGCATCGCGGTCACCAAAAGCATCGAGAACGTCGACTATTTGAAGGGCTGGCGGATCGAAGGCGTCTTTCCGGAGCACCGCGTTCTGCAGGATGTCTACAAGTCCCGCAATTTTGTCGTTTATCTCGCCCTGCCGAATCTGCTCATCCCGACGCTGATCATCATCTGGTTCACCCGTTCGCTGAGCGTGCGGATCGTCCGCATTCTCAAGCATATGAAGAGGGTGAGGAACCATCACTTCGATACGATCAAGCATCCCGACCATCGCGACGAGATCGGCCAGCTGACGAACGAGTTCAACCGGATGACCATGCAGATCAAAAATCTCATCGACGACGTGTATGTGGCCGACATTCAGCGCAAGGATCTGGAAATCAAGCGCAATCAAGCGCAGCTCCACGCTCTGCAGAGCCAGATCAATCCGCATTTCCTGTTCAACGCCCTGGAGACGATCCGCATGCGCAGCATCATCAAGAAGGAAGAGGAAACAGCCAAAATCATCCACAATATGGCCAAAATCTTCCGGCGCTCGCTGTCCTGGGACAAGGATTGGATGACCGTGCGGGAAGAGCTCGAGCTTGTCCATTGCTTCCTGGAAATTCAAAAGTACCGGTTCGGGGACAAGCTGATGTACGAGATCGACGTCGAGGACGAGGCGATGGAATGGCTCATTCCGAAAATGTCCATCCTGCCGTTCGTGGAAAATGCCAGCATCCACGGCATCGAGCCGAGCAAGAACGGCGGTCTGATCCGGCTCGCCATCCGGGCGGAAGGCCGGCAGCTGATCGCCGAGATCAAGGACGATGGAGCTGGCATGCCGGAGGAAGAGGTAGGAGCGATCGAGCGGATGCTGGAGCGGGAGGAGTCGTTCGGAGAGCATGTGGGCATCCAGAATGTCTACCGCCGGCTCCAGCTCTATTATCGCGACCGTTTTACGTTCAAGCTGGACAGCGAATGGCAGCGCGGGACGGCCATCCGCATCGCTTTCCCGCGCGAGCCGGAGGAGCGTTCCGCTTAATTCCTAAGGTTTTTGGGGTAACAGCTAAAGTTTGTCGGGTGTTGCGGCTCTCAGCCCTGCCTTACAATGAAAGTGCTTACAGAAAAGGGTTGCGCAATTTCGAGACTTTCATTGGTGGAAGGGGACATGACCAGCATGGTCAAACAAAAAATGGGCCTTCTCGCCCTTGCCGTCGCCATGGCGGCGGTGGCGGGCTGCAGCGGCAACAGCAGCAACAATGCCGGAAACCCGGCTCCCGCGTCATCGCCGGAAGCATCGGCTCCAGCCAATACGGATGCGGGCGGCGAGCCGAAGGAAGAGTTGAAACCGGTTACGTTCACGTATTTCAATGCCAACTCCCAGGTGCCGAACATCGACTCCAACAAAACGGAGATCGGCAAAAAGCTGGAGGAGCAGACCGGGGTCAACTTCAATCTTCAATATCCGGTCGGCGACGTCAATACGAAGATCGGCACGATGATCGCGAGCGGCAACTATCCGGATGTGCTGGCTCCGGATACCGCGATCGACAAGGTGCTCGACGCCAAGGCGTTCATTCCACTGAACGATCTGATCGAGAAGTTCGGACCGAACATCAAGCGCGTATACGGCCCTTATTACAACCTCATGAAAGCGGACGACGGCAACATCTACTTCCTGCCGTTCAGCCCGGTGGTCGGGGAGTACATCCCGAGCCCGACGATCGATCAAGGCGCCTTCTTCATTCAGCGCCGCGTGCTGAAGGAAGCCGGCTATCCGAAAATCAAGACGATCGACGAGTACTTCGACCTGATCAAGAAGTACAACGACGCGCATAAGACCGACAAGCTGACCGGCTTCAGCTCGCTGATCTACGACTGGCGGACGATGGGCATCTTCAACCCGCCGATGCATCTGGCCGGCTATCCGAACGACGGCGACGTCATCGTCGATATGAGCACCCATGACGCCAAGGTATACGCCAACAGCGACTACACGAAAACCTGGCTGAAAAAGCTGAACGAGGTCAACTCCGAGGGACTGTACGACCAAGCCTCGTTCGTCAGCAACTATGACCAGTATCTGGCCAAAATCTCCTCCGGCAAAGTGCTTGGATTCTTCGACTACGGCTGGCAGGCGAACCAGGCTCTCCAGAACATTAAAAAAACCGGCAACGACGATCTCGACTACATGCCGCTGCCGATCGTATTCGACAACAATACGACCGACCAGTATCTCGACCCTCCTTCCTTCATCAACAACCGCGGCGTCGGCATCACGACGGCGGCCAAGGATCCGGAGCGCATCATCAAGTTCTTCGACACGATGCTCAAGGAAGAGAACCAGGTGCTGATCCAATGGGGCATCAAGGGCGAAACGTACGAGGTGGACGACAAGGGCCGCTTCTACCGCACGCCGGAGCAGATCGAAATGCTGAAGGACAACGCCAAGCAGGAAAGCATCGGCTTCTCCTACTTCAACTACAGCTGGCCGATGTACGGCCAGGGCTCGACGCTTGCGGACGGCAACTCGTTCAACGCGGGACGCCAGCCGGAGGTCGCCCAAGCCTCCTTCACGGACGGCGACAAGCTGATCCTCGACAAATACGGGGTCAAGACGTTCTCGGAGCTGTTCGCCAAGCCCGAAGACCGCCCGTGGTACCCGGCCTGGAGCATCTCGCTCGAGCAGGGCTCGCCGGCGCAGATCTTCACGCAGAAGTCCAAGGACGTCAAGCTGAAATACTTCTCCAAGCTCGTGCTGGCCAAGCCCGATCAGTTCGACGGCATCTGGGACCAGTATCTCAAGGACTTCAACAAGCTCGACGTGAAAGCGTACGAAGACACCCTCACCAAAGAAGTCGCCGCCAAAATCGCCAAAACGCAAGGCAAGTAAGCCAGGCTGCTTCAAGAGGGACCGGACCGGTCAGTCAACAGGGTCCGGTCCCTGCACGTTGGGTGCCTTGTTGGATAGGAGAGGAGAGATACGATGCGGGATCAAACCGCCGTCCCGGCGCCGCGGGCCGCAGAGCCCAGCGCCCTGAATCGATGGTTCAAGACGCTTCTCAAGCAGAAAACGCTCATTTTCATGTCGGTGCCTTTCGTCATCTGGATCTTCATTTTCAAATACGTGCCGCTGTGGGGCTGGCTCATCGCCTTCCAGCATTATCGCCCCAATCTGACCATGTTCCAGCAGGAATGGGTCGGGCTGGAGCAGTTCCGCTTCCTTTTCTCGGACGATACCTTCATCCGGGTGCTCCGCAACACGCTTGTCCAAGCCGTCATCAAGCTCGTGCTGGGGTTCGTCACCGCGATCGTACTGGCCATTCTCCTGAACGAAGTCCGCGTCGCTTTCTTCAAGCGGGCCGTGCAGACGATCAGCTATCTTCCCCACTTCATCTCCTGGGTCGTGGCGGCCAACATCATCTCCACGGCGCTGTCCATCGATGAAGGAGGCATCGTCAACGAAGTGCTGATGCGGCTTCATATCATCGACCAGCCGATCATGTGGCTCGGCGTCGGCCATTATTTCTGGGGCATTCTCGGCACATCCGAGGTATGGAAGGACGTGGGCTGGAATACGATCGTGTACCTCGCCGCCATGACGATGATCGATCCGTCGCAGTACGAGGCGGCTGAGATCGACGGAGCGAGCAGGCTCCAGCGCATTCTCCATATCACTCTTCCCGGACTGAAGCCGGTCATCGTCATCCTGCTGATCATGAACCTCGGCAGCATCCTGGAGACAGGCTTCGAGCCCCAATACCTGATGGGCAACGGCATGAATGCCGACTATTCCGAAAACCTCGAGATCTTCGTGCTCAAATACGGCATCTCGATGGGCAACTTCTCGCTCGCGACGGCTGCGGGCATCTTCAAAACCGTCGTCAGCTTCATCCTGCTGTTCACCGCCAACTCCATGGCCAAGCGGTTCGGCGAGCAGAGACTGTTCTAGAAGGAGTGATGGATCATGGCAAATACGGTCCGGCCTGCCGCTGAACCGGCTCCCCAGCCGCAGCAGCCCAAGAAAATGCATAAGCGGTTCCAATCTCCGGGAGACCGCATCTTCGATACGCTCAACGTCCTGGTGCTGTCGCTGCTCGTCGTCTTCACGCTCTATCCGTTCATCAACACGCTGGCCGTGTCGCTGAACGACGCGAACGATTCCATCAAGGGCGGCATCTACTTGCTGCCGCGGGACCTGAGCTTCGACAACTACAAGTACGTCTTCAAGGAAGCGACGATCTTCCACGCGACGCTGATCTCGATCCTGCGCACGGTGATCGGAACGGTCGTCACCGTCTTCTGCTCGGCGATGGTGGCCTATACGATCAGCCGTCCGGAATTCGTTCTCCGCAAGTTCGTTACGATCATGTTCATCCTGACGATGTATCTGAACGGGGGCCTCATTCCGAACTACCTGCTGATGAGGGATCTGGACCTGATCGGCACCTTCTGGGTGTACATCGTGCCCGGCATCATCGGCGTCTTCAATATGATCGTCATCCGCTCCTTCATCGAAGGGCTTCCCGACGGCATCATCGAGTCCGCCCGGATCGACGGCGCCGGAGAGTTCCGCACCTTCATCCAGATCGTCGTTCCGCTCGCCCTTCCGGCGCTCGCGACGGTCGCGCTCTTCACCGGCGTCTACCAGTGGAACTCGTGGTTCGATGTGTTCCTCTACAACTCCGAGAAAGTGAATCTCAGCACGCTCCAGTACGAGCTGATGAAGATGCTGGCCAACTCCAATTCGAACTCCTCGATGACGTCGGCGTCGGCATTCGCCAACAGCGCGAACTCAAGCTCGAACTTCGTCACGCCGAGCTCCATCCGCGCGACGATGACGATCGTGGCCAGCCTGCCGATGATCATCGTGTATCCTTTCCTGCAGAAATACTTTGTCAAAGGCATGACCGTCGGCGGCGTGAAAGGCTGACGCCGGCAATGGCCTGTCCGATGGATTTTCAGGAAGGGGAGACCTTTTCCAAGCCAACAAGCAGCGGCAATCGGATGAGTTCATGTCCGGAGCCGCTGCTTTTTATGTGGATGGATGAGGGGGGGAAGCTCCTGCTCGGTTGGACAGCGACAGCCTTATCTCAGAGGGGAGCAGACGCAGCGGAATGGAGTCTTGGGCCTGTATTGTGCAACGAGAGTCAAATGAAAGCGATAATCGGTCCATCTCGGTCAAGAGCTGCAACCGCTGCCATGATACAATCACGGCATACCCGCCAACAGGCGGGCGGAACCGAAGCATGGGGAGGCATTCAAATGACGACTGAGCTGAGAATCGGAATTGTCGGGCTCGGCAATATGGGCTCGGGCCATGCCGCGTATCTGGCGGCGGGCGAAGTGCCGGGAGGCGTGCTGGCTGCCGTATCGGATGTCCGGGAGGAAAGGCTTTCCTGGGCGAAGGCCGCCTTCGGCGACTCCGTCAAGACGTACACAAGCGCCAGGGAGATGTTCGATTCCGGCGAGGTGGACGGCGTCCTGATCTGCACGCCGCATTATTCCCATCCCGAAGAAACGATAGCCGCCCTCCAAGCGGGACTGCATGTGCTTGTGGAGAAGCCGGCCGGCGTGTATACGAAGCAGGTCAAGATCATGAACGAGGCTGCCGCGGCCAGCGGCCGGGTGTTCGGCATCATGTTCAATCAGCGGACGAACCCTCTTTACCGCAAAATGCGAGAGCTGATCCAAACCGGAGAGCTCGGCGACGTCAGGCGCATCAATTGGATCGTCACGGATTGGTACCGTTCCCAAAGCTATTACGACAGCGGCGGCTGGAGAGCGACCTGGGAAGGCGAGGGCGGAGGCGTCCTGATGAACCAATCGCCCCATAACCTCGATCTGTGGCAGTGGGTCACCGGCCTCATGCCGACCCGGATCCGTGCTTTCTGCGGCTTCGGCAAGCATCGGGACATTGAAGTGGAGAACGATGTTACCGCTTACGCCGAATACCCCAACGGAGCGACCGGAGTGTTCATTACGTCGACCGTCGATGCGCCCGGCACGAACCGGCTCGAGATTACCGGCGACCGCGGCAAGCTGGTCGCCGAGGACGGCAAGCTGACGTTCTGGCGTCTCCGAACGCCGGAGAGCGAGTTCAACCGGACGTACGCCGGAGGCTTCGGCAGCCCGGAGACATGGCGGATCGATGTCCCGGTGCCAGGCGGCGAGCCCAATCAGCACCGGGCCGTGACCCGCAACTGGGTCGATGCCATCGCCGGACGCGCCCCGCTGGAGTCGCCTGGAGAGGAAGGGATCAAAGGCTTGGCGCTTGCCAACGCCATGCTCCTGTCCGCCTGGACGGACGGCTGGGTGGAGCTGCCGCTGGATGACGAGCAGTATTACCGTGAGCTGCAGGCCCGCATCGCGGCTTCGACTGCCGGCAAGGACCAAGCGGCTGCAGGCCGTACGCTGGATGTGAAGGGCACTCATTAGATCATTCAATCATTGTCGCGGCGATTGACGCTGCGGATGAAAGGGGGAACCGCAAGTGAGCAAGGACGGCATGAATTATGCCCCGCAAGGGAAGCCGAGTCCCGTCGTCGGCAGGGGGGAATTCGTGTTCGCCGCTGTCTGCCTCGACCATGGCCATATTTACGGCATGTGCAACGGACTGATCGAAGCAGGCGGCACGCTGAAGTCGGTCTATGATGCCGATTACGATCGGGCAGCCGCGTTTGCCTCCCGCTACCCGGGCGCGGCCATTGCCGGATCCCTGGAAGAAGTTCTTCAGGATCCGGAGCTGCATCTCGTCGCGGCAGCCGCCGTGCCGAACGAGCGCGGACCGCTCGGCGTCAAGGTCATGCGGCATGGCAAGGATTATTTTACGGACAAAACGCCGTTCACGGAGCTCTCGCAGCTGGAGGAAGCCCGTCGCTGCGCCGCCGAGACCGGCCGCAAGTATGCCGTTTATTTCAGCGAAAGGCTGCATGTGGAGAGCGCCGTATTCGCCGGAGAGCTTATCGCCGACGGAGCCGTCGGACGGGTCGTGCAGGTGATGGGCACCGGCCCGCATCGGCTCAATGCGCCGTCGCGGCCGGACTGGTTTTTCGACCGGCAGCGGTATGGAGGCATCCTGTGCGATATCGGCAGCCATCAGATCGAGCAGTTCCTTCATTTTGCCGGCTGCCGCGATGCCCGGGTGCTTCACAGCAAGGTGGGCAATTACCACCATCCAGACTATCCCGAGCTGGAGGATTTCGGCGACGCCAGCCTGCTGGGCGACAACGGAGCCAGCCATTACTTCCGGGTCGACTGGCTGACGCCGGCAGGCCTCTCGACATGGGGGGACGGCCGCACGGTCATCCTCGGCACGGAGGGTTATATCGAGCTGCGCAAGTACGTGGATATCGCCCGTTCCCCGCAGGGGGATCATCTCTATCTCGTGAACGGCGAGGGAGAGCATCATATGGAGCTGTCCGGCAAGGTCGGGTATCCGTTTTTCGGCAGCCTGATTCTCGATGTCCTGAACCGGACGGAGAAGGCCATGACGCAGGAGCATGCGTTCAAGGCGGCGGAGCTGTGCCTGCTGGCGCAAGCGGCAGCGACAAGGATCGGCGAATTCAATTGAAGCTCCGCCTTGAATGAGGAGACTGCTTCCTGGAGGCGGAAATAATTCAGATGACAGATCGGAGGCCATATCGACCATGACGATTCAGCTGTCCGTATTTACGGTGGCAACGCCGGAGCTTCATCCGGAGGAGCTTGCCGCAGCCGCCCGCAAGGCAGGCCTGCAGGGGATAGAATGGCGCTGCAAGGATACTCCCGCAGCTGTCGGGCAAGAGAAGCCCTCCTTCTGGGGCAACAATCTGGCTACGGTGCCGCAGAGCGCAGATGCCGGCGTGCTGGCCCGGTTCCGAAGCGCAGCGGAGAAGGAAGGACTGAAGTCCATAAGCCTGACGCCTTATCTGCAAGCGGGCGATCTGGAAGGGACGGAGCAGGTGCTGGCTGCGGCGAAGGAGCTCGGAGCGGATTATATCCGTCTCGGCGTTCACGGCTACGACCGGTCGAGACCTTTCGGCGAGCTGTTCGGCCTGCAGAGGATCTACCTGCGCGAAGCTTCCGGCCTGTGCAGGCAATATGGAGTCAAAGGCCTGATCGAGACCCATCACGGGACGATCGCCCCGAGCGCTTCGGCTGCCATCCGGCTGTGCGAAGGGCTGGACGCCGATGCCGTCGGCGTCCTCTACGATCCCGGCAACATGGTCCATGAAGGCTACGAGAACCACCGCATGGGCATGGAGATGCTCGGACCCTATTTGGCTCATGTGCATATGAAAAATGCCGGGTGGACATCGACGGCCGATGCCGATGGAAGCGTACGGTGGAACAGCGGCTGGACGGGCATGAAAGGCGGAGTCGTCCGCTGGAGGGAAGTTGTCTCCGACCTCGTCGCCGTCGGCTACGACGGTTTCATCGGGGTGGAGGATTTCAGCGGGCAATACAGCTCGCCGGAAATGCTGGAGCAATACTCGCGCTATATGCGCGAGCTGCTGGAGACGAGCGGTGCCGCGTCGGGAGCCTGACAGGTGCTCTCTTATCAGAACGGATGGACGATGGTATGCTGAACCCATGGCCGTGAGCCATGGAGAGGATGTGGCATGCATGTCCGGAAGCGGCGGATATCCTGCCGGCCTGCTCGATTATACCTTTCGCGAGGATGGGCAGGTCATGCAGGATTTCCATTCTCATCCCTACTATGAGATTTATTTCTTCCATGAAGGGGATTGCACGTATCTGATCGGTAGCCGCATTTATCGCCTGGAGCCGGGCGACATGCTGCTCATGTACGGCATGACCCTGCACAGGCCCAAGGTCGATCCGAGCCGTCCTTACGTGCGGAGCATCATTCATTTCTACCCCGATCCGCTCCGGGCCGCCTCGCCTTCCGGGGCGCAGCTTCCCGTCATGCGGCCGTTCGAGGAGCTCCGCAACTATCGGCTGTCTCTGCGGGGAGAGCATAGGGAAGAAGCGGAGCAGATTCTGGCCCGGATGGACCGCTTCAAGAAGCAGGGCGATGCTTCCGGCCTGTACCGGATGAAGCTGGCGTTCGAGGATCTGCTCGGGTTCATCTACGAGCGATGCCGGGAGCCGATGAATCTGGCGCCGGAACGGTCGAGGGACAAGGAGCAGATCGCGCAGGATATCATGGACTATATCGGCGGACATCTTTCCGAGGAGCTGACGCTGGAGCGGCTTCAGAGCGAGCTGCATCTGAGCCGTTCCTACCTGTCCAGAACGTTCAAGGAAGTTACCGGCGTGCAGCTGTTCGAGTACATCTACAAGCAGCGCGTCAACCAGGCCAGGGTGCTTTTTCTGCTGGAACCGGACATTTCCGTTACGGAAGCGGGCTTCCGCGTCGGGTTCAAGCATCCGGCCCATTTCAGCCGTCTGTTCAAGCAGACGGTCGGCATGTCTGCCGACAAGTACCGGCGCAGCCTTCCGGGGATGTGAAGCCGGCCGCAAGAAGCATCTCCGAAGCGATCTCCTGTCGCTCCGGAGATGCTTTTTTATTTCAAGCGGAATGGAAGGGCGAGAGGGAGAAAAGGGCCGTTCGGGGAGAAGGCGGGGAAAATCGTTACGCTGCACAAAATCCGAAAAGCGGATTACAAGATGCAGAGCTCTATATTTACACAGCAGGTCATAAAATATAACCTATAAACAATTTCGAAGGAGCTGATGAGGAGCGGTTGGCCGCATATTGTCGCGAAATCTCTCCTTCTATCCGCTGATTCCTTTGATGAACGGTCATGCAAGGATGCCATCGCGTCCGGAAAGGTATGAATGCTGCCATGAGCCTAGAGGAACTGAACGCGCGCGTCCGCAAAGATCTTGCCTATATTGCTTTTGGTGGAAAGGATTGGGTTCGTCCCCGCGTGCATCCGGATGGGCACGTCTATGATGTTGTCATCGTCGGCGCCGGCCAAAGCGGGCTCGGCACCGCCTTCGGCCTGCTGCGGGAGAGAGTGTCCAACATTCTTGTCATCGACGAGAATGCGGAGGGTTGGGAGGGGCCTTGGGCAACCTATGCCCGAATGGTCACGCTTAGGACGCCCAAGCATCTGACTTCCATCGATCTCGGCATCCCTTCCCTGACCTTCCGCTCCTGGTGGGAATCGCAGCACGGAGAGGAAGGCTGGGAGGCAGTGGACAAAATTCCGCGCGGCGAATGGATGGAATATTTGCGATGGTATCGCCGCATCCTCGCGCTGCCTGTTCGGAACGATGCCAGGCTGAAGCTGATCGAGCCGCTTCCGGGCGGCATCCATCGCCTTCATGTGGAAGGCTCCGAGCCTTCATCCCCGCATCTGCTGGCGCGAAAGGTCGTTCTGGCTACCGGCATTCAGGGGGGCGGAGAGTGGCATGTTCCCGGCATCGTGGCCGACAACGTATCCCGCAGCCTATATGCCCATACTTCGGAGCCGATCGATTTCTCCAGGCTTGCCGGGAAGAGGATCGCTGTGCTGGGAGGGGGAGCATCGGCGTTCGACAACGCCAACCATGCGCTTGCTCAAGGAGCCGCGGCTGCGCATGTATTCGTCCGGCGCAGCGAGCTGCCTCGGATCAATCCGATTCGCCAGATGGAGTATTCAGGCATGATCGAGCATTTCCACATCCTCTCCGATGAAGAGAAATACGAGGCGATGGCGCATTTCTTCCGTCACAATCAGCCTCCGACCAACGACACCTTCCAGCGGGCGTGCGCCTGGCCGGGCTTCAGCCTCCATCTGGGAGCGCCATGGCTGGCTGTCAGGGAGGAGGGGGGGCAGGCGGTCGTAACGACGCCTGCAGGAAGCTTCGCCTACGACTTCCTGCTCGTCAGCACCGGCTTGCTGACCGATCCGGCGCTGCGTCCGGAGCTGAAGCTGGTGGAAAAGCATATCGCCCGCTGGAAGGACCGGTACGACGCTCCGGAGCCCATCTCCAGCTCTGTGCTTGACGCCCATCCTTACTTGACGCCAGGCTTCGCCTTCACGAGCCGAACCGAAGAGGGGGACAGCCTGCTACATGGACTGTTTACGTTCAATTACTCTGCGATGATCAGCTGCGGATTGTCGGCTTCGGCCCTTTCGGGCATGCGTTATGCGATTCCCAAGCTTGTATCCGCCGTGTCGAGCCAGCTGTTTCTCGATGACCGCAAGCCGATTCTGGCCAGCTTTTACGCTTATGACGAGCAGGAATTCGCCGGACATTGGCCGGCTGCTGCAGAGGTTGCTGCAGATGGCGGCTGAATGGACAGATATGCGGAAAGGAACGGATGCGCGTGGAAATAACCAAGCCGATAGATGGAAGCCTGCTAGGCCTGCCGAGGTTTTCGGCAGGCCTCCGGTATTTTTAGTTCGAGTCGGGAGTGGAGAAAATCAAGCTGGGGTTGCGGGCTGCGGCATCCTTGAATACGGAGAGCAGGGCGGATGTCGTGCGTTCGCCAAGCAGCTTGAGGCTGTCTTCGATGAAAGTCCAATGAATGGTCAGCGGGGAACCGTCATAATCCGTCAGGCAATCGTAAAGGGCATCCAAATTGCGGCCATAATAATCGGGGAAGTGCAGCCCGCGGCTAAGCGCTTCGTGAAAAGCTTCGATCGTCGCCAGCTTGCTGCCGTCCAGTAGCAAGATATTGTCCAGCCTTCTCATCTCCTTGGAGAGGGTTCATGTCTATTCCAAGAATAAGGGACTTGCTTGAAAAAGCAAGTCCCTTAAGCTGCTCACCACTTCTGGAAGCTGGCGTAATGGTCGCTTGTCGTGTAGTAGAGGCCGTCATTGGAATAAAGGACCCGTGAAGCGTTGCGGCACCCCGACGTGTAATAGGCGTCCGCCTCGCGCCAGGTGCGCCCCGACTTGGCAGGAAGCAGGCCTTCATAGTTGGAGAAGACATCTCCGCCGATGCTGTAGCCGGGTGCTACTGTGGCCAGATTGCATTTGCTGGATACCCAGCCTTTGCTTGTCGCCTGGCTTTTCGTCAGGAAGTTGGCCGGCAGCTTGCCGTTTGCCTTGATGTAGGCGATGATGCCGGCAAAATCGGTCGGTCCGGATACGGCTGCATCCGCCACCGGGGCCGCTTGTCCGATCAACGGACTTACATTGCCCAGCAGCAGAGCCAGCACGAGGGCGGCCGACGCTAAAAGCCTGACGATTGATTTCATTACATAATGCCTCCTTTTCGATAGGGAAGATAGGTGCAATTGGATTATACAGGAAATGGACGGGCGGCGAATTATCGATTTCGTAAATCAATGTTTGATTCTGTCAGCCTGTCCCAATCTCCTCGGACATACTGTCCAGTGGCGGTTGTTGAAAATGCGCTTGAGCGCCTGCCGGGGATCAAGTCGATCACCCGGCTTTTATTAGGAGATCTATGCATGCGGCGTAAATCTTCATCGATATAAGAGCTATACCGCCTTAAGGGAAGAAAAGATGCTTTCGGGCAAAGAAGGTTGGACGATGAGAATTCGGTTTTTTCACCCTGCCGGCTTGGCTGCGGGATGGCGGGGGGAGCTCCCTTGGGACGGACATAGGCTTGATAAACAGCTTCATGCTGGATTCGCCGGATCGGGGTCGGCGGCTTTCGTGCCCAGCCGGGATGGACTTGCGGCTTCCGGATTGCAGCAGAGAGGCTCTCCTTCGAGCCGAGGCCAAGAGCCGGTTAAGCTCTTTCGCCGATTGAGCGATTCGGCGGCTGCCGCGAACGAGAGATTCCGAAGGAGGATTGGAGCTGGATTGTTCACAAGCTTTCAGGACCGCTTTTTCCGCTCTCAGCAAGCGGCCGCCCGCTCTTTGGAGAGCGAGAGACCCTTGCAGCCATTCATTCAACGCTTCCTGCAGCGGCTTGGGAGGAAGGAGAGCGGACAACGGCGATTCAGGCACGGTATTCATTCTTCGACTTCGCTGTGGCAGCACTCGCAAGTACCTTCATGCCCCGCCAAATGGATGATCCGGTCAAGCCGGTTCAACGCCAGCCATTGCTTGATGACGATTCCTTCTATGAACTGAGCCGTATTTTGTTGAATCTGCTGCAGGCTGCGGGATGGCAGGCATCCTTCTTTCTTGATGAGGCTGGCCAAGGCGAGAATGTTGTCCGCCTCCGCGTTGATGAGATTGGACAGAGCCAGCTCTTCCATAGCGATTGAACTGAGCAGCAGGGACAAAGCCTCTTTTTTGGTCACGCTAATTTCAGGGGTTATATCGGGAATGTTCGGTTGAGACACCGATCACCACCTCCAGTCAACACTCATATCTTCCGCCGTACTGCTTCAGAATGGTTCTTCTTCCGTCTGCATGAATGCTTGAGTCACCCGATCCAGCTTGTTGAGAAGGATCAAATCCTTTTTGGTCAGTTCTTTCAATGTTTCCAGCACGCTGCCGTTCACGTCGCAGATATCCTTGACCGTCCGCGCCAAAGGATTGGTTCCGTGGAGCGTGCCAAGCGCATGCTGGATTTTTTCGCCTTCCGCATTCAGTATATGCGCCATGCTCAATTCCTCCATGGCGAGGGAAAAGAGAAGCAGATGAATGGTGTTTTCATACTTTGCTCGACGTTTAACCCGATCTTCTACGGAAGGAGGGGGGTCCGAAGCCATGTCAACCGCTCCTAGAGCTGCAAATTTTGAATCAAGTCATTTCGTGTATGGCCCAAGTCGTTACGGCACTGCCGGCTCCCCCGAGATTGAGGTTGACGTTCAGTCCGTTGGCGACGTAGAAAATTCCGATGACGTCACCGGCATTGAGCGAGAATTCGCCCGTCATCGTGACGGTGGCGGTGCCAAGGATGGCCCTAAGGGTGAGGACCAGGGCAACGTTGACGTCCAGAACGGGGAAGTTCCCCGTAACGAGATTGGTTGTAGTCGGCGATGTCCGCATAATGACGAATTGAGGGGATACGGACGCCCCGATACTCGCGGTCAGGCTTGCTGTGGTGCTGTAAGTGATGGTCGCCAGAATCGAATATCTGCCTGTAGTCGGAACGGTGTAGTTTCCCGTCGCGGCATTGAATCCGGTACCGGAGTAAAAAGGAGAAGGCGTGCTCCAGTTCGTCAGCTGTGCACTCGCAGACACTGTAGTGGGGGCTCGCGTCGCCGAAAACCCTTGAGCCAGTATATTAGGGCCGGTCGCTCCTGTGATTCCGGTGACGCCCGTTGCACCTGTCGGACCCTCTAGGCCAGTTGCTCCTGTGGAGCCGGTTGGTCCCGTGGCCCCTGTAGGCCCAGTAGCACCTGTGACGCCGGTAGTGCCCGTTGTTCCTGTAGCACCTGTAACACCTGTTGAGCCGGTTGCACCGGTAGCGCTTGTGACGCCTGTTGCACCTGTCGGACCAGTCGGACCAGTGGCTCCAGAAGCACCTGTAAAGCCCGTCGCGCCTGAAGCTCCGGTGGTGCCCGTGAATCCATTCGCGCCTCTTTCTCCGGTGGCACCCGTGAAACCCGTCGCGCCAGATGCTCCGGTGGCACCCGTGAAGCCCGTCGCGCCGGTAGCTCCGGTGACACCCGTAAAGCCCGTCGCACCTGTAGAGCCAGTGGCCCCTGTGAAGCCGGTCGCACCGGTAGCACCGGTGATGCCCGTCGCACCAGTAGCTCCGGTGGTGCCAGTGAAACCCGTCGCACCGGTAGAGCCAGTGGCACCAGTAAATCCAGTCGAGCCAGTAGCTCCAGTCGCACCAGTTGTTCCAGTGGCCCCTGTGAAGCCGGTCGCACCGGTAGCACCGGTGATGCCCGTCGCACCAGTAGCTCCGGTGGTGCCAGTGAAACCCGTCGCACCGGTAGAGCCAGTGGCACCTGTAGAGCCAGTCGCACCTGTAGAGCCCGTCGCGCCGGTAGGTCCAGTGGCACCAGTAAATCCAGTCGAGCCAGTAGTTCCAGCTGGCCCAGTCGCACCAGTTGTTCCAGTGGCCCCTGTGAAGCCTGTCGCACCGGTAGCTCCGGTGGCCCCTGTGAAGCCCGTCACGCCGGTTGCTCCAGTGGCTCCTGTAAGGCCAGATATGCCAGTCGTTCCAGTGGCCCCTGTGAAGCCTGTCGCACCGGTTGGCCCAGTAGTTCCTGTAAAGCCCGTCGCACCGGTATGTCCGGTAGTGCCAGTGAATCCAGTGGCGCCGGTAGCTCCGGTTGCACCTGTAAAGCCTGTAGGACCGGTTGCTCCAGTCACACCAGTGTTTCCAGTAACGCCAGTGAGACCAGTAGCCCCGGTAAATCCAGTCGCGCCAGTTGCTCCGGTCGTACCTGTAAAGCCCGTCGCACCGGTTGCTCCAGTGGCTCCTGTAAGGCCAGTTATTCCAGTCGTTCCAGTGGCCCCTGTAAAGCCTGTCGCCCCAGTAGGTCCAGTAGCTCCTGTAAGGCCCGTCGCACCGGTAGCTCCCGTAGTGCCAGTAAATCCAGTCGAGCCAGTTGTTCCGGTGGTCCCTGTGACTCCCGTTGCGCCTGTCGCACCGGTAGTGCCAGTGAAGCCCGTCGCTCCAGTTGCTCCGGTGGTGCCAGCCAAACCCGTCGCGCCAGTTGCTCCAGTGCTGCCAGAGAAGCCCGTTGCACCGGTAGCACCGGTGGTGCCTGTAAAGCCCGTTGCGCCGGTAGCACCGGTGGTGCCCGTGAAACCCGTTGCGCCGGTAGCTCCCGTGGTGCCCGTGAAGCCCGTTGCGCCGGTAGCACCGGTGGTGCCCGTGAAGCCCGTTGCGCCGGTAGCTCCCGTGGTGCCCGTGAAGCCCGTTGCGCCAGTCGCACCGTTAGTGCCTGTTAAGCCTGTCGCACCGGTAGCTCCTGTGGCACCAGTAAATCCAGTCGAGCCAGTTGGTCCCGTTACACCGGTAGTTCCAGTGGTCCCTGTGACTCCCGTTGCGCCGGTCGCACCGGTAGTGCCCGTGAAGCCCGTTGCGCCGGTAGCACCGGTGGTGCCCGTGAAGCCCGTTGCGCCGGTAGCACCGGTGGTGCCCGTGAAGCCCGTTGCGCCGGTAGCTCCCGTGGTGCCCGTGAAGCCCGTTGCGCCAGTCGCACCGTTAGTGCCTGTTAAGCCTGCCGCACCGGTAGCTCCCGTGGCACCATTAAATCCAGTCGAGCCAGTTGGTCCCGTTACACCGGTAGTTCCAGTAGTCCCTGTGAATCCCGTTGCGCCGGTCGCACCGGTAGTGCCAGTGAAGCCCGTCGCTCCAGTTGCTCCGGTGGTGCCCGTGAAGCCCGTCGCACCGGTAGCTCCGGTGGCACCAGTAAATCCAGTCGAGCCCGTTGGCCCCGTTACACCGGTTGTTCCAGTGGTCCCTGTGAAGCCCGTTACGCCGGTCGCTCCGGTAGTGCCAATGAAGCCCGTTGCGCCGGTCGCTCCGGTAGTGCCAGTGAAGCCCGTTGCGCCGGTCGCTCCGGTGATGCCCGTTGCACCGGTAGCCCCAGTGATGCCCGTGAAGCCTGTCGCTCCAGTTGCTCCAGTGCTGCCCGTGAAGCCTGTCGCACCGGTAGCTCCAGTGGCACCAGTAAATCCAGTGGCACCAGTAAATCCAGTCGAGCCGGTAGCTCCGGTGGCACCAGTAAATCCAGTCGAGCCAGTTGTCCCCGTTACACCGGTTGTTCCAGCGGTCCCCGTGAAGCCCGTAACTCCAGTTACTCCGGTGGCACCAGTAAAGCCCGTCGCACCGGTAGCGCCGTTGGTGCCCGTGAAGCCTGTCGCTCCAGTTGCTCCAGTTGCTCCAGTTGCTCCAGTGCTGCCCGTGAAGCCCGTTGCGCCGGTCGCTCCGGTGACGCCCGTTGCGCCGGTCGCACCGGTAGTGCCAGTGAAGCCCGTCGCTCCAGTTGCTCCGGTGGTGCCCGTGAAGCCCGTCGCACCGGTAGCTCCGGTGGCACCAGTAAATCCAGTCGAGCCAGTTGGCCCCGTTAGACCGGTTATTCCCGTGGTCCCTGTGAAGCCCGTTACGCCGGTAGCCCCGGTGGTGCCCGTGAAGCCCGTTTCGCCGGTAGCCCCGGTGGTGCCCGTGAAGCCTGTCGCGCCGGTAGTACCGGTGGTGCCAGTAGAGCCCGTTGCGCCTGTCGCTCCGGTGCTGCCTGTAAAGCCTGTCGCTCCAGTTGCTCCAGTTGCTCCAGTGCTGCCCGTGAAGCCCGTTGCACCGGTAGCACCGGTGGTGCCCGTGAAGCCTGTCGCGCCGGTAGTACCGGTGGTGCCAGTAGAGCCCGTTGCGCCGGTCGCTCCGGTGCTGCCTGTAAAGCCTGTCGCTCCAGTTGCTCCAGTACTGCCCGTGAAGCCGGTTGCTCCGGCAGCTCCGGTGACGCCTGTGAAGCCTGTCGCGCCGGTAGTACCGGTGGTGCCGGTGGTGCCAGTAGAGCCCGTTGCGCCTGTCGCTCCGGTGCTGCCTGTAAAGCCTGTCGCTCCAGTTGCTCCAGTTGCTCCAGTGCTGCCCGTGAAGCCCGTTGCACCGGTAGCACCGGTGGTGCCCGTGAAGCCTGTCGCGCCGGTAGTACCGGTGGTGCCAGTAGAGCCCGTTGCGCCGGTCGCTCCGGCAGCTCCGGTGACGCCTGTGAAGCCCGTTACGCCGGTCGCACCGGTAGTACCAGTGAAGCCTGTTGCGCCGGTCGCTCCGGCAGCTCCGGTGGTGCCCGTGAAGCCTGTCGCACCGGTAGCTCCAGTGGCACCAGTAAAGCCCGTCGAGCCGGCAGCTCCCGTGGCACCAGTAAAGCCGGTCGAGCCAGTTGGCCCCGTTACACCGGTTGTTCCAGTGGTCCCTGTGAAGCCCGTTGCGCCGGTCGCACCGGTAGTGCCAGTGAAGCCCGTCGCTCCAGTTACTCCGGTGGTGCCAGTAAAGCCCGTCACACCGGTAGCTCCGGTCGTGCCAGTGAAGCCTGTCGCTCCAGTTGCTCCAGTGCTGCCCGTGAAGCCCGTTACACCGGTAGCACCTGTGGTGCCAGTAAAGCCCGTCGCACCGGTAGCTCCAGTGAGACCGGTCGAGCCAGTTGGCCCCGTGACCCCCGTGAAGCCCGTCGCGCCAGTTGTGCCAGTAGCACCTGTAGAGCCCGTAGGACCGGTTGCTCCAGTGACACCAGTTGTTCCAGTGGCGCCAGTGAAACCCGTCGCGCCAGTTGCTCCAGTGAAGCCCGTCGAGCCAGTTGTGCCAGTGGCACCTGTAGAGCCCGTAGGACCGGTTGCTCCAGGGGTTCCAGTGGCGCCAGTGAGGCCAGTGGCCCCAGTAAATCCAGTAGAGCCTGTTACTCCAGTTGGCCCCGTTGCACCGGTTGTGCCAGAGGCCCCTGTGAAGCCTGTCGCACCAGTATCTCCGGTGGTGCCAGTGGAGCCCGTCACGCCAGTTGCTCCAGTGCTGCCAGTAAATCCAGTAGTGCCAGTTGCTCCGGTCGCACCTGTAAAGCCCGTTGCACCGGTAGCTCCGTTGGCCCCTGTGAATCCAGTCGCGCCGGTAGCTCCGGTGGTCCCCGTGAAGCCCGTCGCACCGGTAGCTCCAGTGGAACCAGTCGACCCAGTGGCACCTGTAACGCCTGTTGCACCTGTTGCTCCAGTGGCACCTGTAACGCCTGTTGCACCTGTTGCTCCAGTGGTACCTGTTGCTCCAGTGGAACCTGTAAAGCCTGTTGCACCTGTTGCTCCAGTGGTACCTGTTGCTCCAGTGGAACCTGTAAAGCCTGTTGCACCGGTAGCTCCGGTGGCCCCCGTGAAGCCCGTCGCACCGGTAGCTCCAGTGGAACCAGTCGACCCAGTTAACCCAGTGGCCCCTGTAAAACCAGTCAATCCAGTCTCGCCAGTAAGCCCAGTCGCACCAGTAAGGCCAGTGGCTCCTGTAAAGCCAGTCACGCCAGTTGCTCCCGTCGCACCTGTGGAACCTGTCAATCCAGTGGCACCGGTAGCTCCAGCGGCACCTGTGGAGCCAGTCGTTCCAGTAGTACCTGTAAAGCCCGTCGAACCAGTGGCCCCAGTGGCGCCATTAAGTCCGGTTGCTCCTGTAAGGCCAGTGACACCAGTCGTTCCAGTGGTACCTGTAAAGCCGGTCGAACCGGTAGTTCCAGTGACGCCGGTGAGGCCAGTTGGCCCTGTGTCACCCGTGAAGCCCGTCGCACCTGTTGTTCCAGTCGCACCTGTAGAGCCATTCGCACCCGTAGCTCCAGTCGCTCCTGTAAGGCCAGTGAACCCAGTCGATCCAGTGGCCCCTGTAAAGCCAGTCGGCCCAATCAATCCGGTATCACCAGTGAACCCGGTAATGCCAGTTGCGCCGGTGGCACCTGTAAGTCCAGTAACGCCAGTTGGTCCAGTGCTGCCTGTGAACCCAGTCGCACCAGTGGATCCGATGTCACCTGTGAATCCATTTGCGCCAGTTGCGCCGGTGGCACCTGTAAGTCCAGTAACGCCAGTTGGTCCAGTGCTGCCTGTGAACCCAGTCGCACCAGTTGATCCGGTGACACCCGTGAATCCAGTTGCACCAGAAGAGCCGGCGGCACCTGTAAAACCAGTAACGCCAGTTGGTCCAGTGGCGCCTGTGAAGCCAGTCGTTCCGGTAGCTCCATCGGCACCAGTGAATCCGGTAGCTCCAGTGGCGCCAGTAAAGCCAGTCGCACCTGTTGATCCGGTACCGCCTGTGAGGCCGGTAGTGCCAGTGGCACCAAGGTCTCCAGTGGCCCCTGTGGCCCCGGTTGCTCCCGCAAGACCAGCAAGGCCCGTTGCGCCGGTAGCCCCAGTTGAACCAGCAGCTCCAGTGGTTCCAGAGTTTCCGGTGACTCCTGTCGCGCCAGTGACGCCTGGATCTCCAGTGACACCGGTCGCGCCTGTAACACCTGTAACACCTGTAACGCCTGTAACGCCTGTAACGCCTGTAACGCCTGTAGCGCCCAAATCCCCGGTTACCCCAGTAGCCCCAGTGACTCCTGGATCCCCAGTGACACCCGTCGCGCCGGTAACTCCGGTAACGCCTGGATCCCCAGTGACACCCGTCGCCCCGGTAACTCCGGTAACGCCTGGATCCCCCGTAACTCCAGTGGGGCCAGTCGCGCCAGTGACGCCTGGATCCCCAGTGACACCCGTCGCCCCGGTAACCCCGGTAACGCCTGGATCCCCCGTAACTCCAGTGGGGCCAGTCGCGCCAGT
>NZ_JZEJ01000001.1:382014-620537 GCF_001188365.1 Paenibacillus sp. D9
TGGTCCCGTTACACCGGTAGTTCCAGTAGTCCCTGTGAATCCCGTTGCGCCGGTCGCACCGGTAGTGCCAGTGAAGCCCGTCGCTCCAGTTGCTCCGGTGGTGCCCGTGAAGCCCGTCGCACCGGTAGCTCCGGTGGCACCAGTAAATCCAGTCGAGCCCGTTGGCCCCGTTACACCGGTTGTTCCAGTGGTCCCTGTGAAGCCCGTTACGCCGGTCGCTCCGGTAGTGCCAATGAAGCCCGTTGCGCCGGTCGCTCCGGTAGTGCCAGTGAAGCCCGTTGCGCCGGTCGCTCCGGTGATGCCCGTTGCACCGGTAGCCCCAGTGATGCCCGTGAAGCCTGTCGCTCCAGTTGCTCCAGTGCTGCCCGTGAAGCCTGTCGCACCGGTAGCTCCAGTGGCACCAGTAAATCCAGTGGCACCAGTAAATCCAGTCGAGCCGGTAGCTCCGGTGGCACCAGTAAATCCAGTCGAGCCAGTTGTCCCCGTTACACCGGTTGTTCCAGCGGTCCCCGTGAAGCCCGTAACTCCAGTTACTCCGGTGGCACCAGTAAAGCCCGTCGCACCGGTAGCGCCGTTGGTGCCCGTGAAGCCTGTCGCTCCAGTTGCTCCAGTTGCTCCAGTTGCTCCAGTGCTGCCCGTGAAGCCCGTTGCGCCGGTCGCTCCGGTGACGCCCGTTGCGCCGGTCGCACCGGTAGTGCCAGTGAAGCCCGTCGCTCCAGTTGCTCCGGTGGTGCCCGTGAAGCCCGTCGCACCGGTAGCTCCGGTGGCACCAGTAAATCCAGTCGAGCCAGTTGGCCCCGTTAGACCGGTTATTCCCGTGGTCCCTGTGAAGCCCGTTACGCCGGTAGCCCCGGTGGTGCCCGTGAAGCCCGTTTCGCCGGTAGCCCCGGTGGTGCCCGTGAAGCCTGTCGCGCCGGTAGTACCGGTGGTGCCAGTAGAGCCCGTTGCGCCTGTCGCTCCGGTGCTGCCTGTAAAGCCTGTCGCTCCAGTTGCTCCAGTTGCTCCAGTGCTGCCCGTGAAGCCCGTTGCACCGGTAGCACCGGTGGTGCCCGTGAAGCCTGTCGCGCCGGTAGTACCGGTGGTGCCAGTAGAGCCCGTTGCGCCGGTCGCTCCGGTGCTGCCTGTAAAGCCTGTCGCTCCAGTTGCTCCAGTACTGCCCGTGAAGCCGGTTGCTCCGGCAGCTCCGGTGACGCCTGTGAAGCCTGTCGCGCCGGTAGTACCGGTGGTGCCGGTGGTGCCAGTAGAGCCCGTTGCGCCTGTCGCTCCGGTGCTGCCTGTAAAGCCTGTCGCTCCAGTTGCTCCAGTTGCTCCAGTGCTGCCCGTGAAGCCCGTTGCACCGGTAGCACCGGTGGTGCCCGTGAAGCCTGTCGCGCCGGTAGTACCGGTGGTGCCAGTAGAGCCCGTTGCGCCGGTCGCTCCGGCAGCTCCGGTGACGCCTGTGAAGCCCGTTACGCCGGTCGCACCGGTAGTACCAGTGAAGCCTGTTGCGCCGGTCGCTCCGGCAGCTCCGGTGGTGCCCGTGAAGCCTGTCGCACCGGTAGCTCCAGTGGCACCAGTAAAGCCCGTCGAGCCGGCAGCTCCCGTGGCACCAGTAAAGCCGGTCGAGCCAGTTGGCCCCGTTACACCGGTTGTTCCAGTGGTCCCTGTGAAGCCCGTTGCGCCGGTCGCACCGGTAGTGCCAGTGAAGCCCGTCGCTCCAGTTACTCCGGTGGTGCCAGTAAAGCCCGTCACACCGGTAGCTCCGGTCGTGCCAGTGAAGCCTGTCGCTCCAGTTGCTCCAGTGCTGCCCGTGAAGCCCGTTACACCGGTAGCACCTGTGGTGCCAGTAAAGCCCGTCGCACCGGTAGCTCCAGTGAGACCGGTCGAGCCAGTTGGCCCCGTGACCCCCGTGAAGCCCGTCGCGCCAGTTGTGCCAGTAGCACCTGTAGAGCCCGTAGGACCGGTTGCTCCAGTGACACCAGTTGTTCCAGTGGCGCCAGTGAAACCCGTCGCGCCAGTTGCTCCAGTGAAGCCCGTCGAGCCAGTTGTGCCAGTGGCACCTGTAGAGCCCGTAGGACCGGTTGCTCCAGGGGTTCCAGTGGCGCCAGTGAGGCCAGTGGCCCCAGTAAATCCAGTAGAGCCTGTTACTCCAGTTGGCCCCGTTGCACCGGTTGTGCCAGAGGCCCCTGTGAAGCCTGTCGCACCAGTATCTCCGGTGGTGCCAGTGGAGCCCGTCACGCCAGTTGCTCCAGTGCTGCCAGTAAATCCAGTAGTGCCAGTTGCTCCGGTCGCACCTGTAAAGCCCGTTGCACCGGTAGCTCCGTTGGCCCCTGTGAATCCAGTCGCGCCGGTAGCTCCGGTGGTCCCCGTGAAGCCCGTCGCACCGGTAGCTCCAGTGGAACCAGTCGACCCAGTGGCACCTGTAACGCCTGTTGCACCTGTTGCTCCAGTGGCACCTGTAACGCCTGTTGCACCTGTTGCTCCAGTGGTACCTGTTGCTCCAGTGGAACCTGTAAAGCCTGTTGCACCTGTTGCTCCAGTGGTACCTGTTGCTCCAGTGGAACCTGTAAAGCCTGTTGCACCGGTAGCTCCGGTGGCCCCCGTGAAGCCCGTCGCACCGGTAGCTCCAGTGGAACCAGTCGACCCAGTTAACCCAGTGGCCCCTGTAAAACCAGTCAATCCAGTCTCGCCAGTAAGCCCAGTCGCACCAGTAAGGCCAGTGGCTCCTGTAAAGCCAGTCACGCCAGTTGCTCCCGTCGCACCTGTGGAACCTGTCAATCCAGTGGCACCGGTAGCTCCAGCGGCACCTGTGGAGCCAGTCGTTCCAGTAGTACCTGTAAAGCCCGTCGAACCAGTGGCCCCAGTGGCGCCATTAAGTCCGGTTGCTCCTGTAAGGCCAGTGACACCAGTCGTTCCAGTGGTACCTGTAAAGCCGGTCGAACCGGTAGTTCCAGTGACGCCGGTGAGGCCAGTTGGCCCTGTGTCACCCGTGAAGCCCGTCGCACCTGTTGTTCCAGTCGCACCTGTAGAGCCATTCGCACCCGTAGCTCCAGTCGCTCCTGTAAGGCCAGTGAACCCAGTCGATCCAGTGGCCCCTGTAAAGCCAGTCGGCCCAATCAATCCGGTATCACCAGTGAACCCGGTAATGCCAGTTGCGCCGGTGGCACCTGTAAGTCCAGTAACGCCAGTTGGTCCAGTGCTGCCTGTGAACCCAGTCGCACCAGTGGATCCGATGTCACCTGTGAATCCATTTGCGCCAGTTGCGCCGGTGGCACCTGTAAGTCCAGTAACGCCAGTTGGTCCAGTGCTGCCTGTGAACCCAGTCGCACCAGTTGATCCGGTGACACCCGTGAATCCAGTTGCACCAGAAGAGCCGGCGGCACCTGTAAAACCAGTAACGCCAGTTGGTCCAGTGGCGCCTGTGAAGCCAGTCGTTCCGGTAGCTCCATCGGCACCAGTGAATCCGGTAGCTCCAGTGGCGCCAGTAAAGCCAGTCGCACCTGTTGATCCGGTACCGCCTGTGAGGCCGGTAGTGCCAGTGGCACCAAGGTCTCCAGTGGCCCCTGTGGCCCCGGTTGCTCCCGCAAGACCAGCAAGGCCCGTTGCGCCGGTAGCCCCAGTTGAACCAGCAGCTCCAGTGGTTCCAGAGTTTCCGGTGACTCCTGTCGCGCCAGTGACGCCTGGATCTCCAGTGACACCGGTCGCGCCTGTAACACCTGTAACACCTGTAACGCCTGTAACGCCTGTAACGCCTGTAACGCCTGTAGCGCCCAAATCCCCGGTTACCCCAGTAGCCCCAGTGACTCCTGGATCCCCAGTGACACCCGTCGCGCCGGTAACTCCGGTAACGCCTGGATCCCCAGTGACACCCGTCGCCCCGGTAACTCCGGTAACGCCTGGATCCCCCGTAACTCCAGTGGGGCCAGTCGCGCCAGTGACGCCTGGATCCCCAGTGACACCCGTCGCGCCGGTAACTCCGGTAACGCCTGGATCCCCCGTATCTCCAGTGGCGCCAGTCGCGCCAGTAACGCCTGGATCCCCCGTAACTCCAGTGGGGCCAGTCGCGCCAGTGACGCCTGGATCCCCAGTGACACCCGTCGCGCCGGTAACTCCGGTAACGCCTGGATCCCCAGTGACACCTGTCGCCCCGGTAACCCCGGTAACGCCTGGATCCCCCGTAACTCCAGTGGGGCCAGTCGCGCCAGTGACGCCTGGATCCCCAGTGACACCCGTCGCCCCGGTAACCCCGGTAACGCCTGGATCCCCCGTAACTCCAGTGGGGCCAGTCGCGCCAGTGACGCCTGGATCCCCACTGACACCCGTCGCCCCAGTAACCCCGGTAACGCCTGGATCCCCCGTAACTCCAGTGGGGCCAGTCGCGCCAGTGACGCCTGGATCCCCAGTGACACCCGTCGCGCCAGTAACCCCGGTAACGCCTGGATCCCCCGTAACTCCAGTGGGGCCAGTCGCGCCAGTGACGCCTGGATCCCCAGTGACACCTGTCGCCCCGGTAACCCCGGTAACGCCTGGATCCCCCGTAACTCCAGTGGGGCCAGTCGCGCCAGTGACGCCTGGATCCCCACTGACACCCGTCGCCCCAGTAACCCCGGTAACGCCTGGATCCCCCGTAACTCCAGTGGGGCCAGTCGCGCCAGTGACGCCTGGATCCCCAGTGACACCCGTCGCCCCAGTAACCCCGGTAACGCCTGGATCCCCCGTAACTCCAGTGGGGCCAGTCGCGCCAGTGACGCCTGGATCCCCAGTGACACCCGTCGCGCCGGTAATTCCGGGAACGCCTGGGTCCCCAGTGACACCCGTCGCCCCGGTAAACCCGGTAACGCCTGGATCCCCCGTAACTCCAGTGGGGCCAGTCGCGCCAGTGACGCCTGGATCCCCAGTAACCCCCGTCGCGCCAGTGACACCCGGATCTCCGGTGACTCCTGTCAGACCGTCAGCTCCAGTCACTCCTGTAACGCCTGCCGGTCCCATCGGCCCCGCTGGTCCCATCGGCCCCGCCGGTCCCATCGGCCCCATCGGCCCCGCCGGTCCCATCGGCCCCGCCGGTCCTGTCGGTCCCGGCAAACCTTTGATCAGATGCGCGGAATGAAGGTGCAGGAGGGATTCATCCGGGGAATTTAATGCTTCCAACAAAATATCGAGCTTGTATTGCAAGTGCATATCCCTGAAAGCCAGCTTCTGCAAGTCTGCTTTCAAATGGTCATTGGCGGCTAGAATGTCTTGAAGAGACGAGGAGGGATTTTTCAATACCTGATCGAGTTGTTTTCCTTGACGGTCCAAATATCGGCTCGATCGAAGCTCCTCGATTGATACCTCCGACAGCAATCGGGCGAGTTCATCGATCCATTTGTCCTTTTCATCGGAATCCCGCAACCAGACGCCTCCTCTCCAGTTATGCAGACAGGCTTGTTCGTGGATCAGCCTTGTTCTACTCTATGCACAGCAGCCCAAAAAGGTTATCGGATGACAGGCATGGTGATGATTTTTCCTGGATGCGAATAGATTTACTGGAGGAAGCTTGGGGAAATTCCATTCCAGGGAGAGGGAAGGGGATGGCATGATCACAATCAGCCTGTGCATGATCGTTCGGGACGAAGAGGAGACTCTCGGGAGAGTTCTGGACGGCGTCAAGGACATCGTGGACGAAATCATCATCGCGGATACGGGTTCCGTCGACAGAACGAAAGAGATTGCGGCCGCGTACGAACAATGCCGAATCGTTGATTTCGAGTGGATCGACGATTTCGCGGCCGCGCGCAATTTCTCGTTTTCACAAGCCGGCATGGATTATATTCTATGGCTGGATGCGGATGACTGGCTCCGGGAAGAAGACAGGCAGGGGCTGCTGCGCTTGAAAAAAACGCTGGACCCATCCTATGAACGGGTGACCATGCCCTATAATCTGGCTTACGATTCCGCAGGCAACGCCGTATCGAGCCTTCGGCGCAACCGTCTGGTGCGCAGGGACCGGGGGTTCAAATGGATCGGGCCTGTCCACGAATATTTGGAAGCATGGGGAAAAGCGTTGGACAGCGATGTCTGTGTCTCGCATGGGAAGGAAAAGGAATACTCGGACCGCAATTTGCGCATTTATCGCAACCGGCAGCAGGCTGGCGAAGATTTTTCCATCAGGGATCTCTATTACTTTGCCAATGAATTGAAGGATCACGCGTTCTACGACGAGGCGGCGCTCTACTATGAGCAGATGCTTCGAACGGGACAGGGGTGGATCGAGGACAACATTCAGGCATGCCTGAAGCTGGCGGACTGTTATGGACAGATGGGGCACAAGGATCTGCAGCTGCAAGCTGCGCTGAGATCGCTCTGTTACGACAAGCCTCGGCCGGAATCCAGCTGTGCGATCGGCAACGGCTTGTTTGTGTTACCGCCGGATTATAATTGACCCACCGGCGCCGGAATGAAAATGACCCACCTTTAGCGAATATCTCTCAGGATTGACGACCAAATCAACCTGGGAGAGATACTCGATGCTGAAAGGCGGATCTGTCTTGAGATTACACGAAATGAAGCTCAATGGAAAGAAGATTCGAGAGATTGTCAGGGAAACCGGCCATGCTCGGAACACTGTCCGAAAATATGTACGGGATGGGCAGATCCCGGAGTCCAAGGAGCGTGAGAAACGAGGGTCGAAGCTCGATCCGTTTAAAGAGACGATCGACCGCTGGATGAAAGAAGACGGATTGTTCAACTGTCAGGCGATGCTCATGCGCCTCAAGGAGAAAGGCTATACCGGTGGTGCGACGATCATCAAAGACTATGTACAGCAAAAGCGTCCGCCGTGGCAGTCAAAGGCAACCGTCCGGTACGAGACGTTGCCGGGAGATCAAGCGCAGGTAGACTGGGGATTTTGCGAAACCGTAGATGCCAATGGACGAGCCCATAAGCTGCCAGTCTTTGTCATGGTGCTGGGCTACTCACGCGCCACGTATGTTGAGTACACCCGTCGCTGTGACATTCATAGTTTCCTACGCTGTTTCGTTCATGCCATCGAGCACTTCGGCGGCGTACCCAAAATCATGCTCACCGATCACATGAAAACCGTTGTTACCGGCATGAACGACGACCGTACTCCTCAGTGGAACCGGATGTTCGAGGACTTCGCGCTGTCGGTCGGTCTGACGCCGAAACTGTGCAAGGTACGACGTCCGGAAACCAAGGGTAAGGTCGAGCGCGGCGTCCAGTTCGTCAAGGATAACTTCTGGCCGGGGCGCACCTACACGGACATTGCCGATTTGAATCGGCAAGCGATTCAGTGGTGCCATCAAGTCGACCAGCGGATTCATGGTACGACCGGCGAGCGCCCGTGTGATCGGTTGAAGGATGAGAACCTACTGCCGCTGCCATCTCCGGATCGCCTGACGAAGTTTTTGCGCGTCGAGCGTACGGTCAGTTTGGATGGGTTCGTCAGCTTCGACGGCGTTAGGTATGGTGTTCATTGGCGGTACAGCGGCCAAGTTGTTCTCGTTCGCCAAGTGGGTATGCATGTAGAAATTTGGCATCAGGGCGAGCGTATCGCGACGCACGAGAAATCCAATCTGTGGACCGGCATGGTGAGGCTGCCCGGACAATACGAGGGGCTCAAAGCTGCGGAAGGCGCTCTGAAACCGAAGCCGCTGGCCCGAGAGGTTTCTACGCCGGTAGTCGAAGAGCGGCCGCTTGAACAGTATGAAGCATTGGCGGTGATGAGCTGATGCTGGAGCTGGATCAAGTGCGAGGTCAACTGGAGTCACTCAAATTGCTCGCCGCCGCCGATGTGCTGGAAAGCAGGCTGCAGCAAGCGACGGACAAGCAGTGGACGTATGTCGCGTTTCTGATCGACTTGCTGGGTGAGGAGCTGGCGCAGCGGCTCAGACGAACGATTCAGACCAAGATGCGTATGGCGCGCCTGCCGTATCAGAAAACGTTGACGGAGTTCGACTTCTCGTTCCAGCCGAGCGTGGACAAAAAGCTCATCGACGAGCTGGCGACGATGAATTTCGTTCGCCAGACGGCGAATGTCGTATTCCTCGGACCGCCCGGCGTCGGAAAGAGCCACCTTACGATTGCGCTTGCGCTGGAGGCGCTCGCGAAGAGTATCTCGGTGTATTTCACCACCGTCACACAGCTAGTAGAAGAGTTGCGGCGCGCCCATAACGCGAACCGGCTGGATGCGAAGATGAGACAGTATCTACGCCCGCGAATTCTGATCATTGACGAAGTCGGGTATCTGCCGCTCGACCCGCTGGCAGCCAACCTGTTCTTCCAACTCATTAGCACCCGCTACGAGCGCGGCAGCCTGATCCTGACCAGCAACAAGAGTTTTGGCGATTGGGGCGAGTTGTTTGGGGACTCGGTGCTGGCTTCGGCGATTCTGGACCGTCTGCTTCATCATTCGCACATTATTAACATCCGTGGTCCAAGTTACCGGCTCAAGGACAAGATGAGAGCCGGCGTGTATGGCACGCCGCTCGACAAACCGGCCACGGATTCTGGCAGTATAACCGTCAAGGAGAATGCCCATGCGTAGGCGCGCCCGAATATGCTATGAACCGGACCGCGACGAGTGGTGTGTCGATTTGGGGCGACGGCGATACGGCCTACATTGCGGGGAATGTTTCACCTTGTATATGGGCAATAAAGCTTACGAATGCCGCTTGGAGCTCGATGCCGATTGGTATGTTCTGATGCAGGATACGAAGTTTGTTCTTCATCGACGAACCATTTATGCTATCGGTATAGACGTTTAACCGGCATGACCAAAGGAGGAATTTCGCATGACCCGAGAGCCGATGTATGATGAGGAATCGCTGGTAGCGCTTAGGCAGCAAGAGACTGAAGCCCTCATCGCAGCACTCGCTCAGTATTGCAAGAGCCTGGAACAGCAGGTGGTGGAATTGCGTCACGATGTCAATCGGCTGACATCGCCGGGGCAGGAGAAGCCTTTTCCGGATGTGCACAGCGATCTATACGAGACGTTTGACCATTTAGCCGCCTATCCGCGGTTCCGGCATCTCCTGACTGAACTGGAATAACGGAAATGGGGGCGGCAGTGCTCCCTTTCCTCCCAATTCCTCATCGTCAATTCACGATGAGGTCGCAAGTGAAATGCCTAATTCGTCGATGGGTGGGTCAAAATTAACCCGGCGAAATGGGTCAAAATAAATCCGGCCTTGACATTTGAGAGGGAACAGTACGAGGCTGCCCTTTATTGGTACGGGCTTGCTGTCGCCTTGGAGCCCCCCGTTACGATGGGAATAATCAATCGCACCGCGTCAACCTGGTATCCCCATCTGCAAATGTGCCTTTGCCTTGACCGGCTGGGAAGGTTCAGGGAGGCATTCGAGCATAATGAACATGCGCTCGCCTTTCATCCGGATCATCCGAGCATGCTGCATAATCGGGAGTATTTCCGTTCGTCGCATGGAATGGTTCCCGATGCCGGCGTAACGGCTGCGGTAAAAGGCTGATTCATGCGAGCAGAAGCATCCGGGGAAACGGATGCTTTTTTTAGTGCCCTCGCTGCCTTTTGCAGGGCTCTATTTACTGCCCCTTAACGAGTCCTTCGTTGATTCGGGAAGGGCTGATTTTGATGAGATAATTCTCATTTATTTCTAAGAAAGGCCTTGAAAGGCATGTCCTTCCTGGATTTCCGCTCTTCGTGGAAAATCTTAGGCCGTTTATAATCTGCTACAGTTGGTTGAGACCAACAACCCTAGGAGGTTTTCACCAACATGAGCAATAATTGGTTCAACCGCAAGCTGATTGGAACGAGTCTATGCGCCGCCGTCGCCTTCACCGCTATTGGAGCCGTTTACGTCCCGCCGACCCCGGCAGCTGCGGCATCATCTTCTTATGAAACCACCATTACATATGGCGTCAATATGCGCACTCAGCCAAGCGTCTCCGCCGCCAAAATCCGCATGCTGAAAAAAGGCGAAGCGGTCCATGTTGTCGGACAAGCCAACAGCTACTGGCTGCATGTCTTGACCGCTAAAGGAGAGAGCGGTTATATTTCCTCCGGAAGCCAGTACACCACATACTCCGGACCTGCAGCAGGAGGGGGCGGCGGAAGCGTACAGCCCGGAGCAAGCGCGAAAGCCGATCAGGTCGTTTCGCTGGCGCAAAGCTACATCGGCAAAGTGTCGTACAGCTACGGCGTCCGAAATGAGAGCAAGCTGATCTTCGACTGCTCCTCCTTCACCCAGTTCATCTACGGCAAAGCCGGAGTCAGCCTGAAATGGGGGACAAGCTCCCAGAAATCCCAAGGAACCGCCGTCAGCAGGGCAAATCTGAAGAAGGGCGATCTTATCTTCTTCGACACTGTCGGTACGAACAATGGCGTCATCAACCATGTCGGCATCTACATGGGCGACGGCAACTTCATCCACAACACTCCATCCGCCAACGGGGTGACGGTCAACAGCCTGACATCCGGCTGGTGGAAAGACCGCTTTGTATCCGCCCGCAGCGTGCTGTAGAAGCTCGTTGCGGATGAATCCGCAAAGTGCCGCTGAACCTCGCCTCGCATGGTTGCACAGCGCGCAGCGAATCGCCACGCATGACCGCACCGCTTGCGGCGGAACCTCGCCCTGCGCGACCGCACAGCGACTTGCCTCTCATGACCGCGCAGCGTACGGCGGAAGCTAGCTACGGCCTCTGCGCGAGGCCTTGGACTTTCGCCTGCCTGTCTGCTCGGCATCCGGCAAGGATTCCGCTTTCGGCTAGCGGCGATTATCGCTATAGATGACAAGCCGCTCCTCCGGGAGCGGCTTTTTTGCGTTTTCCTGGTAGTTTTTACGTCTTTTTTACGCCGCAGCCGTCGATCTTTACCCCGTTTTTACGGCTGCCCGCAGTACCATTTCCCTATGCGGTAGAGGAAATGAGAACCAAGAGGGAGAGTTGAGAATGTTCAATCAGGATTGGACCCTGCTGCTGCTCATGGCGCTCGGGTTTCTGGCGTTCAGAGGTCTGATTTCCTTCGCGGAGAGGTCATAAGGAGGGAATAAGCATGCTTGTGCTCGCTATCATCGCTTTTATTTGCATGGTCTACCTTGGTTTTGTTCTGGTTTATCCGGAAAAATTTTAATGAATGCCGCAAGGGGGAGCTAAGACGTGGGAATGGGATTGGTTCAGGTCGCGGTTACGCTTGCGATCATCATGCTGCTGGTCAAGCCGGTCGGAACGTATCTGGTCGCCGTGTTCGACTACGGCAGCGGCAGGACGAAGCTCGACAGATGGTTCGGCTGGGCGGAGAAGCCGCTGTACCGGCTGGCCGGCATCAAGGAAGAAGAGAACATGGGGTGGAAGGGCTATCTGAAGGCGATGCTCCTCACCAACTTTATTATGCTCGTCATCATGTACGCCATCCTCAGACTGCAGAAATACTTGCCCTTAAATCCCGACGGGATCGGCAACATGCCGCCGGCGCAAGCGTTCAATACGGCTGTATCGTTCATGACGAATACGAACTGGCAATCGTACAGCGGCGAGAATGCGCTGTCCTACTTCTCGCAGATGGCGGCGATCACCTTCCCGATGTTCACATCGGCGGCGACGGGATTTGCCGTCGCGATCGCGTTCATCCGCGGGATCTCGGGCAAGAGCGACGCGCTGGGCAACTTCTACGTGGATCTGGTCCGCGCCGTTACGCGGGTGTTTCTTCCGCTGAGCTTCGCGGCAGCGCTGTTCCTGGTCTTCCAGGGCGTTCCGCAGACAATCTACGGGGCGATAACGGCTACGACGCTTGAAGGCGGCCAGCAGACGATCACTCGAGGACTCGTCGCATCGCTTGAATCCATCAAGCATCTGGGCACGAATGGAGGCGGCTGGTTCGGCACGAACGCGGCGCATCCGTTCGAGAACCCTACACCTTTGACCAACCTGGTCCATATCGTCAGCATGATGCTTCTGCCGACCGCGCTCGTGTACGCCTTCGGCTTGATGATCCGCAACAAGCGCCAGGGCTGGGCCGTGTTCGGCGCCATGAGCTTCATCTTCGTGGCGATGCTTGCCCTCGTGATGGCGTCGGAATATCGCGGCGTGCCTGCTCTGGATGCCGCCGGCATCCACGGCAATATGGAGGGCAAGGAAGTCCGGTTCGGCATCGCGGAGTCCTCGCTGTTCACGGCCGTGACGACAGCGGCGACGACGGGAAGCGTCAACAACATGCATGAATCGCTGACGCCGCTCGGCGGACTCGTGCCGCTGGCGGAAATGATGCTGAACAACGTGTTCGGCGGCAAAGGCGTCGGCCTCCTGAACGGCCTGCTGTACGCCATTCTTGCGGTGTTCATCTGCGGCCTTCTCGTCGGCAGGACGCCCGAATTCCTCGGCAAGAAGATCGAGGGCAAGGAGATCAAGCTGGCTTCCATCGCCTTGCTGGTTCATCCGTTCATCATCCTGGCCCCGACCGCGCTTGCGCTGCTGACGCCGCAGGCGGTCGCCTCCATCAGCAACGCCGGCATGCACGGCTTGTCCGAAGTGCTGTACGCCTTTACTTCCGGAGCCGCGAACAACGGGTCGGCCTTTGGCGGCCTCAATGCCAATACAGACTTCTATAACGTCGGCATCGGCCTCGTCATGCTTGTCGGCCGCTATGTGTCCATCATCGCGATGCTCGGCATCGCAGGATCGCTGGCGGTCAAGAAAACCGTGCCTCAAGGGATGGGGACGCTGCGCACCGACACCGGCTTGTTCACAGGCATTCTAATCATGATCATCATCGTCATCGGCGCGCTGACATTCCTGCCGGCTCTGGCCCTCGGGCCGATCGCCGAGCATCTGGCGATGCCATGACGTCCGCGAATACGGGAAGGGAGCTTCAAGCAATGGAAGAAAGCCGCAAGAAAACATGGTCCAAACAAATGGTGGGAAGGGCGATGCTGGACGCTCTCATCAAGCTGAACCCAATCGTCATGGCGAAAAATCCGGTCATGCTCATCGTGGAGGCCGGCACCGTGATCGCCCTGCTGCTGGCCATCGACCCCGGGCTGTTCGGAACCGGAGAAGCGGGCAGAGGCTACAATATCGCCGTCTTCTTCGTCCTGTTCTTTACGGTATGGTTCGGCAACTTCGCCGAAGCGCTCGCAGAGGGCCGGGGCAAAGCCCAGGCGGATACGCTGCGCAGGACGAAAAGCGAGACGATGGCGGCGCTGATCCAGAAAGACGGCTCCCTGAAGCAGGTCCCTTCCACCGCCCTGAGGAAAGGAGATTTCGTGCGGGTAGAAGCGGGAGAAATCATTCCGTCGGACGGCGAGATCGTGGAGGGCCTCGCATCGATCGACGAATCGGCCATCAACGGGGAATCGGCTCCGGTCATCAAGGAAGCCGGCGGCGACTTCTCCTCGGTAACGGGCGGAACGAGGGTAGCTTCCGACTGGATCGTCATCCGGATCATGGCGGATCCCGGGGAGTCCTTCCTCGACCGCATGATTGCGCTGGTGGAAGGGGCCAAGCGGCAGAAGACGCCGAACGAGCTCGCTTTGACGACGCTGCTGGCCGTTCTCTCCTTGATCTTCCTGATCGTCATCGTCACCATGGTGCCGATGGCCGATTATCTCGGCATCCAGCTCGATCCCGCCACTCTGATCGCCCTGCTCGTCTGCCTCATCCCGACCACGATCGGGGGCTTGCTCTCGGCCATCGGCATCGCCGGCATGGACCGGGTGACGCAGTTCAACGTGCTGGCCATGTCGGGCAAGGCGGTCGAGGCCGCAGGCGACATCGACACGCTCATCCTGGACAAAACGGGCACGATCACGTACGGCAACCGGATGGCCTCGGAATTCATTCCGGTGCAGGGCGTCAGTGCGGGCGAGATTACACATGCCTCGCTGCAGGCTTCCGTCCGGGACGAGACGCCGGAAGGCCGATCCATCGCGGAGCTCGCCCAGAAGCTCGGGGAGAGCTGGGACGATCGGGATTACGCCGATGCGGAAGTAATGGACTTTACGGCCGAAACGAGGATGTCGGGCATTACGCTGCCAGGCGGGCTGGCCATCCGCAAAGGCGCCGTCGATTCCGTGCGGAGAGCGGTCGCGGAGGCGGGCGGACTCATTCCCGACGATCTGGAGGAGAAGGCGGCCGTCATCGCGAAGTCCGGCGGCACGCCGCTTGCCGTATCCTCCGGCAGCCGCATTCTCGGCTTGATCCACCTGAAGGATACGGTGAAGCCGGGGCTGAAGGAAAGATTCGCGGAGCTGAGGTCGATGGGCATCCGCACCGTCATGTGCACGGGCGACAATCCTCTGACGGCGGCCACCATTGCGCTCGAAGCCGGCATCGACGACTATATCGCCGAAGCGAAGCCGGAGGACAAGATTGCCGCAATCCGCCGCGAGCAGCAGCAAGGACGGCTGGTCGCGATGACGGGCGACGGCACGAACGACGCTCCGGCGCTTGCCCAGGCCGACGTCGGCCTGGCGATGAACTCCGGCACGATGGCGGCGAAGGAAGCGGCCAATATGATCGACCTCGATTCCGATCCGACCAAGCTGCTTTCGGTCGTATCGATAGGCAAGCAGCTGCTCATCACCCGCGGCGCGCTGACGACGTTCTCGATTTCCAACGACCTGGCCAAATATTTCGCGATCCTGCCGGCGATGTTCATCACCGTGCTGCCGCAGCTGTCCTCGCTCAACCTGATGGGGCTCGGCTCGCCGTCCTCGGCCATCCTGTCGGCGCTCATCTTCAATGCCGTCATCATCCCGCTGCTTATTCCGGTCGCGATGAAAGGCGTCAAGTATCGGGCGCTCAGCGCAGACCGGATGCTGGCCCGCAACATCCTTATCTACGGCGTCGGGGGCGTCATCGTGCCGTTCATCGGCATCAAGCTGATCGACATGCTGCTGTCCAGCTTTATTTGATCGGACCGCCGGGTTATCATTCATTTTCAGCAGGAGAAGGAGCTGTATCCTATGAAAGCATTTATGACTGCATTTCGAATATCGGCGCTGCTGCTCGTTCTATGCGGAATTCTATATCCGCTCGCGACGACCGGAGCCGCCCAGCTTCTCTTCCCGAAGCAGGCTGAAGGCAGCCTGATCCATGTCGGTTCCGTTCCGGCAGGATCGGAGCTGCTCGCGCAGGAGACGGCATCGCCGGGGCGGTTCCAGCCCCGGGCTTCCATGGCCAAGTATGATCCGACCGCGTCATCTGGCTCCAACCGGGCTGTCGGCACGAAGGACTATGTGGAAGAGACGCTGGCCAAGGCATCCGATTGGCGCAAGCAGAATCCCGGTCTTGCCGAGATGCCCGCCGATCTCGTGACCGCCTCCGGATCGGGCTTCGACCCCGATCTGTCTCCGGAGGCGGCGAAAGCCCAGATTCCCCGGATCAGCAAGGCGAGCGGCATTCCGGCGGACGAGCTGACGAAGCTGGTGGACCGGCTGACGAAAGGGCGCCAGCTCGGCCTGTTCGGCGAGCCGAGGGTCAACGTGAACGCCCTCAATCTGGAGCTGTCCAAGCGGACTCCGTAAGCCGGCCATGGATTCTTACCGCAGGAAATCGCCGGAGGAATTGCTGGAGTCGATCGACAGGCTGAAGCGCGGCCTGCTGACGGTCTATATCGGGCCGGTCAGCGGGGCGGGCAAGACGTACCATATGCTGCGCGAAGGCTGCGCCCGCGCAGCCAAAGGAGTCGACGTCGTCATCGGAGCGCTCGCCGCCCCGGTGTGGCCGGAGACGCTAGAGCAGATCGGATCGCTGGAGGAAATATCGCCGCTCGTCTGGACGGAGAACGGCACGGGCATGCAGGATCTGGACGTCGACCGCATTGTGGAGCGGATGCCGGACCTGGTGCTGGCGGACGGACTCGCCCACCGCAACCGGCCCGGGGCTCCGCGGCCGACGAGGCTTGAGGATATCCGCCTGCTGATATCCAGCGGCATCAGCGTCATGACGACAGTCAACGTGTACGAGCTGGACGGATACAAGGAGCTGGCGCAGCGGCTGACCGGCGTCGAGGTCCGCTGCACCGTTCCCGACGATACGCTGGAGCTTGCGGATGAGGTCCGGCTGATCGATGTGACGCCCGAGGCTCTGCTGAGCCGGATGGAGGAGGCCAAGCGGAGAAGCGGCAAGGATGCTCCCTTGCTGCGCCAGGGGAATCTCGGCGTGCTGAGGGAGCTTGCCCTACGCTTCGTGGCGGAGGAGGTGAACGAATCGCTGCGGCGCTATCGCCGGGGAATGGGGCTGTCCGGCCCTTCCGGAGCCGGCGAGCATATTCTTGTCAGCACCCAGTATCATTGGAACGGCTCGCTGTATATCCGCCGCGGCGGACAGATCGCCAAGCGCCTCGGAGGGGCGCTTTCGGTCGTTACCTTCCAGGATCCCCGCAAGCCGCTGTCCAAGGAGGGGGCCGATTTTCGCCGCAGCATGCTGAAGCTCTCCTCCAAGCTGGGCAGCTCCTTCGAGGAGCTGCCCAGTCCGGGGAGGCGACGAATTGCGGATGAGCTTGTCCGCTACGCCTACGCTCATGGCGTGACCCGCATCATCATGGGCCATTCACGGCAGAGCCGCTGGGAAGAGTGGAGCAAGGGCTCGGTGCTCGGCACGCTGCTCAAGAAAATGAGGAACGTCGATCTTTATCTCATCGCCGACCGGGAGTCCGGCGACGGCAGCCGCATCGTGACCGGCGCGTCCAGGGAAGGCAAGCGGCAGGAGCCGCATCGAAGGCTGACGGAAGATGAAGTCAAGGAAGAGATCGGCAAAATCGCCAGGGGGCGTCTCAAAATGTTCATCGGGGCGGCTCCTGGCGTAGGCAAGACGTATGCGATGCTTCGAGAGGGCAACGATCTGCTCGATAAAGGCATCGATGTCCGGGTCGGCCTGCTGGAGACGCATGGCCGGCCGGATACGCAGGCGCAGCTCGGCCGCCTCCCCGTCATTGCCCGAGCGGCTTCGGAGATGAAAGGAGCTTTGCTGCAGGAAATGGACGTGGAGGCGATCATCGCCGCGAGGCCGGAGGTCGTGCTCGTGGATGAGCTGGCCCATACCAATGTTCCCGGCAGCCGCAGCCGCAAGCGCTACGAGGATGTGCAGAGGATACTGGAAGAGGGCATTTCCGTGCTGACGACGGTCAATATCCAGCATCTGGAGAGCCTCAACGATGCGGTGGAGCAGATTACCGGCATCCGGGTGAGGGAAACGGTGCCGGACCGCCTGCTGCGGCTTGCGGATGAAATTCAGCTGATCGACGTCTCTCCCCGGTCGCTGCAGCAGCGGATGCGGGAAGGGAAGATTTACGCCATGAACAAGGTGGATCAGGCGCTGAACCATTTTTTCCGTACGGGCAACCTCATCGCCTTGCGGGAGCTCGCTTTGCGCGAGCTCGCCGACGATGTCGACGAACGTCTGGAATCGCGGAGCGACAGCGGTTCGCTGCGCGGCCCATGGAGGCGCAAGGAAGTCATCTTCGTCTGCGTCAGCGCTTCCCCGGGAGCGGAACGGCTTATTCGCCGCGGCTTCCGGACGGCTTTCCGGCTCAAGGCGGATTGGCATGTCCACTACGTGCGGGACGGCATGGACTCTCGAGGGGACGCCTCTCGGCGGGTCGAGGAGCTGGAGAGGCTCACGATGCTGCTCGGAGGAGATTTCGTCGTTCACGAAGGCAGGTCGCCTCGCGAGACTGCCGCTATCCTTGTGGCCGAAGCCGGGAAGGCGGAAGCGACCCAGCTTGTCATCGGGCAGCCGAGCCCGTCGTTCTCCAAGGAATGGAGGAACGGCTCGCTCGTCCGGAGCCTTCTCCGCGCGGCCAGACATCTGGATGTGCTCATCGTAGCTGATTATGAGCCGGGACATGCGCTATAATAGGCAGAGTTGCAGATGGCGGGATGCAAATAGGCAGAGCTGCAGATGGCGGGATGCCAACAGGCAGAGCTGCAGGGGTGCGCGGTGCAAATAGAAGCTGCAGGAGTGCGCGGCGTTAAGGAGAGATGCGGATTGTCAGTCAGCGGCAGGCCGGCGGAGGGCGAGAACGTTCCCGAGGCCGTCGGAGCGGAAGCGGGAAGAGACAGTGCGGGCCGGAGGCGGAACGCTGCCGTGACCTATGGAATCGTGGCCGTGTCGATCGGCGTGCTGTCGGTATGCCTTCATTTGCCCGGCTTGGCTTACGATACGGTGAACGCTGCCTTGCTCTTTCTGTTCCCGGTGCTGTTCGCCGCTGCATACGGTGGGAGAGGGCCGGCCGTTTTTGCGGCCGTCGCGGGCATACTGGCGTTCGACTTCTTCTTCATTCCCCCGGTATGGAGCTTTACGGTGGCGGATTTGCGCTATTTGATTTCTTTTGCCGTCTATCTTGCCGTCGCCCTCATGACGGCCGGACTGGCGGCTCGGCTCAAGCGGCAGGTCGAGGCGGCCCGGCGGCAGGAGCGCAGCACGGCAGCGCTCTATGTCATGAGCCGGCTGATGTCCGACGTCAGCGATGTCCCTGCCGTGCTCGGGGCGTTCAGCGGACATATCCGAGACGCTTGCGGATTGGCCGCCGATTTTTATGTGCCGGACAAGGAGGGGGAGCTGCGGCCGTTCGGGCTGAATCCGCCGCTCGGCTCCATGAAGGGGACGGAGCGGGGGCAGGAGACGCATGGACAGAATCCCGAGCTGATCGCCCGCTGGGTGTATCGGCACGGAGAGCCTGCCGGACAGGGGACCGGCAAGCTTGGCGGCTCCTCCGGGTGGTTCATGCCGCTGAAGGCCGAGGATCAAACGTACGGCGTAGCGGAGATTCATGCCCTCGGGCAGGACCTATCTCCGGCCGTCGTCCTGCAGGTCGAGGCTTTGAGCGGTCTCGCCGGAAGCGCGCTGGCCCGCATCAAGCGCGGAGAGGATGCCAAGCTGGCCCAGCTGACCGCCGAATCGGAACGGATGCGCACGGCGCTGCTGGATTCCGTCTCGCATGAGCTGAGAACCCCGCTGGCGGCCATCATCGGCTCCTCGACCGGCCTGCTTGAATCCGGCGAGCTGTTCTCCGAGGAAGACCGCGCCGAGCTTCTCGGCACGATCCGGGACGGCGCGCTGCGCATGAACCGGCTTGTGACGAACCTGCTCGGGATGGTGCAGCTGGAGAGCGGCATGATCAAGATGCGGCGGGAATGGCTGGATGTCGGCGAGCTGGCCGGAATCGTGATCCGCCAGCTGAAGGAAGCATTGGGGCAGCGCAAAGTGCGGCTTCGAATCAGCGAAGATCTGCCGCCGCTTCCCGGGGATATCGTCTTGCTGGAGCAGATGCTGGCCAATATCGTGAGCAATGCCATCAAATATTCTCCCGACGGCAGCGACATCCGGCTGGAAGCCTTTGTCCGCGACCGGAGCCTGGCGCTGCGCATCGAGGACGAAGGCGCCGGATTGAGCGAGGAGGAGGGGCGGCGCATCTTCGACAAGTTTTACCGCTCGGAAGCGACCCGCCATATTCCCGGCACGGGGCTCGGACTCTCGATCGCCAAGGGCATCGCGGAGATGCACGGGGGTTCCATCAGCGCGGGTCCGGGCAACGTCAAGGGTGCGGCCGTGACCGTGCTGCTGCCGCTGTCCATGCCTTCCGGCGGGCCGCCGTCCGAATCATCAGATCCAGCAACAGAGAGCAGGGACTAGAGATGACAACCGAACGAACAGGAGCGCGGGTTCTGATCATTGACGACGAGCCGCAAATCCGCAAGCTGCTGAAGGTGACGCTGCAGGCGCATCAATACGAAATCTATGAAAGCGCCACGGCAGAGTCGGGGATGCTGGAGGCTTCCATGCACCATCCGGATCTCGTCATCCTGGATCTGGGCTTGCCCGACATGGCGGGAATCGAGGTGCTTAGACGGCTGAGGGAATGGTCGTCGGTGCCGGTCATCGTGTTGACGGCCAAAGACCGCGAGGAAGACAAGATCGAAGCTCTGGATGCCGGAGCCGACGATTATGTCACGAAACCGTTCGGCATGGGCGAGCTGGTCGCGCGCATGCGTGTCGCCCTGCGCCATGCCGCCAACAAATCCGGCGGCGAGCCGGTGCTGCGCTTCGGAGAGCTCGTCATCGACCTGGCCCTCCGCAGCGTAGAGCTGTCGGGCAGCCGTCTGAAGCTGACTCCGACGGAGTACGACCTGCTGAAGGCTCTCGCTTCCAATGCCGGCAAGGTGATGACGCAGAAGCAGCTGCTGCAGCAGGTGTGGGGCTCCAGCAATCTAGCCTCGGAAGGCCATTATTTGCGCATATACGTCGGGCATCTCCGCAAAAAGCTGGAGGAGGATCCCGCAGATCCGCGGTATATTGCCACGGAGCCGGGAATCGGATACCGGTTTTTGACCGGGGAATGAGGGGTCGTTTCGATAGCTGCAGAGTCGCCGGCGACGGAGCCTGAAGAGCAAGGGATGCATGGATCCGTAGTCAATGCAACGGACTTATGCACGCGGAGAACGTCCTGTTTAAGAGCTGTTATCGAAAAGCTGACATTGGCGTTATCGCCGATGTCAGCTTTTTTAATAAATACAAGCAAATAAAGAATTTAAATGGAAAATCATTCTAGCAATTCTCTAATTGCTGTTATATTATATGACACAAAAGGGGGATGAAAGATGGGAAAACGATCATGGATCTTAGGAGCCGCTGTGCTTGTCCTGGCATTGACGGCATGCGGAGATAAGGGGGACGAGGCTTCGGGAGATGGAAGCAGCGGGTCCGGCGGGGAAACGAAGGTGGTCAAAATCGCCACCGATGCGAGCTACGCCCCGATGGAGAGCATGGACAAGGATAAGATTGTCGGGCTGGATGTGGACTTCCTGGATGCCGTCATGAAGGAGGCCGGACTTTCCTACGAGCTGCAGAATACGGGCTGGGATCCGTTGTTCGCCGATTTGGGCAAGGGAGAGAAGAGCTCTTTTGATGCAGCCATATCCTCCATCTCGATTACGGAAGACCGCCAAAAGACATTCGACTTTTCCATTCCTTATTTTGAATCGGTCAATATGATCCTGACGAAGGAAGATGCCAAAGTTGCGGATGCGCTGGAATTGAAGGACAAGAAAGTCGCGGTACAAGGAGCGACGACGGCGGAAGACCTGATGAAGGGGATCATGGGAGACAGCAGCACCAGCCTGAAGCGGTTCGACAGCAATACGCTGGCGCTGATGGAGCTGGATCAGGGCGGCGTGGACGCGGTCGTCGCGGACTTCGCGGTCGTTCAAGCCTTCGTCCAGAACAACCCGGACATGCATTATGCGGCTGCCTATGACAAGACGAATTTTGCGCCGGAGTATTATGGAATCATGCTGCCCAAGGGAAGCGGCCTGAAGCCGAAAATCGATGCCGCTGTAGAGAAGGTGCGCGCGAGCGATGAATACAAGGCGATGTATAAGAAATGGATCGGCGTCGAGCCGGATACGACGGATCTGCTGAAGACGAAGTAAGCGCGGCAAAGACCGGGGCATGCGCATGCGGAAGCGTTGCTCCTGCTTTTTTGCGGACAAGCATTCTTTCCCGCGCTGGAGAGTCCCGAGGGGATCGGATTGCGGCGGTTCCAGCGGAATTGCCTTCGGAACGATCTTCTTGCCATCCGTTATGGCCAAGGATGCGACAACGTAGAGATAGGGGCGCTGCCTGTGAAGTTCGACTTCGGCATCGTATGGGATTATCTTCCTTTATTGATCAGGGGAACCGGCATGACCATCGGAATTTCCCTGCTGGCGATTCTATTGGGGGCGGTTCTGGGCTTGTTGATCGGCTTTGGGAAAATGTCGGATCGGTGGTATTTCAGCTGGCCGGCCAGCGGGTATATCCATGCCTTCCGCGGAACCCCGCTCATCCTGCAGATTCTGATCACGCATTTCATCGTGGTCCCTATGTTTCTCGGAACGACTCAGGCAGCCGTCGCAGCTGTTGCGGCATTGTCCCTGAACTCCGCCGCATACACAGGGGAAATATATCGAGCCGGCATTCAATCCATCGATCCGGGGCAGAAAGAGGCGGCGCTCTCCCTCGGAATGAACCGCTACCAGACGATGCGCTTCATCATCCTGCCGCAAGCGGTCAAGAGGATGATACCGGCATTCGGCAACGAATTCATCGTGCTTGTCAAGGACTCGTCGCTGGTAGCCTATATCGCCGTTCCTGAGCTTATGTACTGGAGCAATGCGATGAAAGGACAGTATCTGAAGGTGTGGGAGCCTTACCTGACTGCTGCCGTCATCTACCTCATCCTCACGTACCTGCTGAGCAAGCTTCTTCATTTCGCCGAACGGAAAGCGGCATAAGCTTCTTTTTGCGTCGAATGTGACGCGGCAAAGCAGCGAATGCCATCGAGTCGGACAGGCGGATGTCCGCTCGATGGAAGGGAAGCGAAGAAACCCGGCGCCTCGGACAGCGCCGGGTTTCTTCGTCTGCCGCGGAAGCCTCTCAAGCGACCGGATACTCCGATTCCAGGCGGGGATTGGCGTAGAAGGGCGGTCGGATGGCGATGAGCGGCAGCGCGAATTTATACGGGGCGTAGACCACTTCGACTGTTTCCTTGGAATAGGGAATGAGCAGCAGCTTGATGCTCTCGTCATAATAGTAGTTCACATTGATCTCCTCCTGTAGGGCCATGTTGCTGCCTGATACTATATTCCATTCGGAGCCATCCGGGCACTTCGGATACGATTGAGCCGGGTGGGCAGGCACGGCAGGCGCCCATAGCCCATAGGCTATGGATACAAGAAGGTTCAGGAGGTAGGACGCGGCATGAGTGAAGAAAAAGACGACGGCCTGAGCGAAATCCGGGACTTGCAGGAATGGTTCGAGAACTGCAAGCAAAGCGGTTATCCGCTGTATCCGGCCTACGGCAAGATTACCCGCTACGAGGATGTGCAGATCAGCTTTCCGGAGCAGCGCCAGCTGTTCCAGCCGGGTCTGGAGAAGCTTATGGTGCCGCGCCCGATCATCGAGAATCCCCATTACAAAGGCAGCGGCAAGCTCGAAGGCAAGGTCGCGCTGATTACGGGCGGAGACAGCGGCATGGGAGCTGCCGTCGCCATCGCCTTCGCCAAGGAAGGGGCGGATGTCGCGATCTCCTATCTCGACGAGCATGAGGACGCCGGCCGCACCAAGGCTCGCGTGGAGCATTTTGGAGGCCGCTGCCTGCTGCTGCCCGGCGATCTTCGAGACAAGGGCCACTGCAAGGATATCGTCGCCAAGACAGTCGAGGCGTTCGGCTGCCTGAACATTCTCGTGAACCATGTGGGCATCCAGTTCCAGCAAAACGAGCTGACGGATATTACGGATGAGCAGTTCGACGAGACGTTCAAGGTCAACATCTACTCCCACTTCTATACAACGAGGGCTGCGCTTCCGCATCTGAAGGCGGGAGATTCCATCATCAACACCGCCTCGGTCGTCCCCTACGTCGGGGAGAAGCTGCTCATGGACTACACGGCATCCAAGGCCGCGATCGTCGGTTTCACGCGGGCGCTGGCCAAAAACCTGGCGAAAAAAGGCATCCGCGTCAACGCCGTCGCCCCCGGGCCGATCTGGACGCCGCTCATTCCATCGAGCTTCTCCGCCGATCAGGTGGCCGTATTCGGAACGGACACTCCGATGGGCCGGCCGGGCCAGCCGTTCGAGCTCGCTCCGACCTGGGTATACCTCGCTTCCGACGATTCCCGCTATGTGACGGCGCAGGTGCTGCATGTAGACGGCGGCCTGTCGACGAATTCCTGAGCCGCTGCGGCTGCTGTCAGAGCGGCTCTGGCGTCCTAAATAAACAGCCGATCCCAGTTATTAGGGGTCGGCTGTTGCGTCTGGGACCGGGGCGGGGGGTCAGCCTCGCTCCATGGCGGACATCATGCCCAGCAGCTTGCCGGCGACTTCGTGGACGAAGGCGGCGGTTTCTTGAGGCGAGAGGAAACGGAACTCGTAATCGCCGCCCCAATCCTGCTGGAAAGCATGGCCTGTGTAATAGGCGGCGATCCGGTCGATCTGCTTCTGGATCTGTCCAGGGGGGAAGATGTCCAGGTAGTCGGGGAAATCGCGGACGCTGCTGAAGCAGCGGGTGAAGATGTTGGCGGGCTCCTTCTCCAGATACAGGAAGTCGGCTCCATACCAGTCGCTTTTCAGCCGGGAGGTGCGGTCCGGCGTTCCTTCAAGAGCTTGCGTGGCAGGCTCCCTTCTTTTGCGCTTCTGGAGCTCGATCCATTCGACGTCGGTCAGCAGATGGCAATAACAGCCGATCAGGAACGCGGTTCGGGGATTCATGGCATCCGCTTGATCTACTCCTTCCGGCAGGAACGCTTTCAGGAACCGATCCGGGTGAATCATTTTGTCGGCGTCCAAGAAATGGGTCACGGACTTGGGGGGCCGGAACTGCCCCGTGCCGAGATCGGGCAGGCCGCAGTCCGGGCCGATGTGGCCGACGACGAACTCCGGCACGCTGGCCTTGAATCCGCTCTTCAGCATTTGATCCGCGATGCGAAAATGGGTCATCCACGTTGCCATGCCAGCCTCCAATAATCCCGTTGCACGGGAGGATGATTTCCTGACGAGGCTTGTCCGGAAAAAGTTCCGGATGCTACCATTTCTGCCTGCATCTACTTCGGGGCGGAATGGCCGAAATGCTCCCTGGCGTACCGGATCCACTCCCGTGCGGCAAAGCTCAGGTATTGCCCCCGCCGCCAGATCATGACGATATTCCATCCGATCGACGGATTCACGAGCGGGACCGCCGCGACTCGGGAAGGGTCCAGCCTGCGGCAGATCGATTCCGGCAAGAGGGCGATGCCAAGGCCCTCGGCGGCCATCTCGTAGATGAGATCCCACTGCGAGCTTTCCATCAGGACGCGGGGACGAAAGCCGAGGGCGTCGCATTGCTCGTAGATTTTGGCGTGAAGGGCGAAGTCCTCCCGGTACATGACGAAGGCTTCCTCGCGAAGCTCCTGCAAGGACAGCTCTGGCCGTCCGGCGAGAACGTGGCCGCGCTCCATGACGACGCATAGATTCTCCTGAAGAATCGGGAACGAGTCGAACAGATCCTCGCGTACCGGCGCCAGCACGAGGCCTGCATCCAGCAATCCTTCCGCCACCTCCGATTCCACCCGGATCGCGCCATGCTCCTCCAGTCCGATGGACAGGCCTGGATGCTCCTGCAGAAACATGCGTACGACCTTGGGAAAGACGGTGGCTCCAACCATCGGGGGCAGGCCGATGCGGATCCAGCCGCTCTTGAAGCCGGAGAGTTCGGCGAGCTCCGATTTCAGGCTTCCCGCCAGCCGGACGATGTCCTGCGATTGGGACAAGATGGCCTGGCCGGCATCCGTCAGCTTGATTTTCCGGCCATTGCGGACAAAGAGCGGCGTTCCCAGCTCCTGTTCGAGCTGGGCGATCGTCTTGCTGATCGTCGGCTGTGTAACATGAAGAGCCTCGGCGGCTCTAGTGAAGCTTTCCTGCTTGGCGATTTCGAGCATGTATTCCAGATGGCGCAGCTCCATGGTTCCTCCTTATGTCATAGACAGATGGAATGCGAGCGATTCCTATTATTCATTTTACGTATAATCGCATGGGGAATAAACTGGGAGCAGGAGGGATTTTGACATGAATTTCGCCAACTTGCTGCGCGGAGCTGCGCAGATGCTCTTTTTCGTCGCCATTTACGAGGCTATGACGCTGCTGTCCTCCGCCCTGTCTCTGCATATGCCGGGAAGCGTCCTGGGGCTGGCCCTCGTGTTCATTCTGCTGCGGACCGGGGTGATCAAGTTAGGCTGGATCGAGCTCGGAGCCGGATGGCTGCTCGCCGAGATGCTGCTCTTCTTCATCCCGCCTGCCGCCGGGCTCATCCAATTCGGCTCGCTGCTTGCCGGCAGCGGCCTCCAGATCCTGCTCGTCATCCTCGTCAGCAGCGTAATCGTTATGATCAGCGCGGGAGGACTTGCCCAGCTGGCAGGCCGCCGCCGGGAGAGAGCGGAAGAGCGATGAGCATTCTCGCAGCTGCCGCCTTCATCGTCATGACCGTGCTGGTGTACGGAGGGAGCAAGCTGGCGCATCGGCGCTGGCGCAATCTGATCCTGTCTCCTTTGATATTAACGCCGGTTGCGATCATGGCCATTCTAGCCCTATGCCGGATTCCCTATGAAACCTATAACGAGGGAGGCCGCTGGCTGAGCGCTATGGTCGGTCCGGCGACGGTCGCGCTTGCCGTGCCGCTGCACAAAAATGCGGCTCTGCTGAAAAAGCATGCGCTTGAAATCTCGGCCGGGGTAGCTGCCGGCTGGATGACGGGAACGGCTGCCGCGCTCGGAATCTGCCGGCTCTTCCATCTCGACCGCGCGCTCGCGGACTCGCTCCTGCTCCGGGCGACCACGACGCCGATCGCACTTGCCGTCAGCGGCATGATCGGCGGAATCTCGACCTTGACCGCCGTATTCGTTCTGATCACCGGCATTTTGGGCACGGTGCTCGGCCCGCTCGTGATCCGCTGGACGCGGATACGCAGCGAAGTGGCCCAGGGGGTGCTGATGGGCAGCAGCGCCCATACGGCCGGGGCCCACAAAGCATTCGAGCTCGGAGCCGTGCCGGGCTCCATCGCCAGCGTGTCCATGCTTTTGAGCGCGTTCCTTTCCTTGTTCCTGATTCCCCTGGTTGCCGGCTTCGCGGCTTGACGGAAGGGGAGAGACGGCTCCGCGGATACAGGCCGGCACGCTCTGGTTTCATATCCGGCCGGCCGCCAGGATGCAATTCCACGAGAGACAGGAGGATGCATGGGGGAGATGACAACGACGATTTATTTTTCAACGAACAAGCTGGGGGACGTAACATCGGAGCAGCTGCAGAAGGCGCTCGACCGGTTCTCGCTCGGCCGGCTTCGAGGCTGCCGCCGCACGGCGAGCGGGGCCGGAGGCCAGACGCTGTTCCTGGAGTCCGACGTAGGGGAGTTCGTGCTTAAGGGCAATCCTTTGTATAAGGGACAGCTGAGCGAGGAACGGTACTTCGTAACGGAGCTGCTGCAGCGCGGACTTCCCGTCCCGGCTCCATACCGGATGGATGAACGATCGGATATTTTCGGCTGGCCGTATGCCGTCATGCCGAGGCTGCCGGGCATCCATCCCCGGGACCTCTCGCTCGAAGACGAGGGAAGCCTGCGCAAGCTCAGCGGCATGCTGGCGCAGACGCTCCTCCGAATGCACGAATGGAAATCGGAAAGCTGCGGGGAATGGATTCCCGCCTCAAGAGAAGTCGAGCCGTTTCCTGTCTCCTACCGGGATTGGCTGTACGGGCGGATCCGCCACTGGCTTCGGGATGCGCAGAATTACGCGCCGGTGGCGGCGGAGGATTGGGCGTGGACGGAAGAAATCCTCGATGCCGCAACGGATTCCTTCGACGGCTTCGACCGGCCCGTCTATGTCATGGGAGATTTCAAGTTCGACAATCTGCTGGTCCGCCGCAACGGCGATCAGTGGGAGCTGAGCGGCCTGTTCGATTTCACAAACGGCTACTTCGGAGATGGGGCAGCCGATCTGCCCAAGATCGCGACCCAGTTCATCGACCGCGGCAGATCCGATCTCGCCGAGCGGTTCGTTCTGGCGTATCGGGACGGGCTTGCCGATAAGGAAGGGTTCGATCAGAGAATCAAGGTCCATACGCTTCATCAAAAGATTCTGGATTGGGGCTGCTTCCATGCGATCGGAGCGGTCAGCTGGAATCCGGAGTGGACGTTCCGGGAATGGGCGTTCCGCTACATAATGCACTAAGCGCTTTCTGTCCCGGCGCCGCTTTGACCCCTCAAAAAACCCGCTCACCTGAGAGAGGGTTTTTTCCCTTCGATTCGTGGCTTGACGAAACTACCTAACGCCGTTATGATTGGCGCGAAATCAAGTGCGTGTTATCCTAACAAACCTAACAAATTAGTTTTGGAAGCGTTTAAAGCGAATAGGGAGGATTGGCATCATGACATCGATCGTCATCGGAAGCTGGACGTTCAGAGCGGCTGGCCGGGAGGAAGCATGGATGGAAGCGAAAGTTCCAGGCTGTGTCCATACCGATCTGCTGCGCAACGGAAACATCGAGGATCCCTTCTATGGAACGAATGAACACCGGCTCCAGTGGATCGACAAGCAGGACTGGGAATACGCGGCTGAGTTCGACGCGGCAGCGGAGCAGCTCGACGATGACTTCGTCCAGCTCGTGTTCGAAGGACTGGATACGTACGCGGACGTTACGCTGAACGGATCCCGCCTGTTGTCGGCGGACAATATGTTCCGCATCTGGAAGGCCGAAGTGAAAGGCCTCCTCAAGGAGAGCGGCAACAAGCTCCATATCCGCTTCCGCTCGCCCGTCAACGAGGATCTGCCGAAGCTGGAGCGGCTCGGCTATGCGCTTCCGGCGACGAACGACCAGTCCGAGCTTGGCGGCCTTGGCGACAAGCGAATCAGCGTTTTCGCCCGCAAAGCCCCCTATCATTACGGCTGGGACTGGGGACCGCGCTTCGTGACGAGCGGCATTTGGCGTCCGGTCCGTCTGGAGAGCTGGTCGGGCGTCCGCATCTCCGATCTGTTCATTCGGCAGGACGCCGTCTCGGCCGAAGCGGCGGAGGTGACGGCGGTCGTCACGGTGGAAGCCGCTGCCTCGGGTCCCTCGACGATGGTTGTAACCGTAGAAGGCCGGGAGCACAGACTTGAAGCGGAGCTGGAGACGGGAGTCCAAACGCTGGAGCTCCCGATCCGGATCGAGCAGCCGCGGCTCTGGTGGAGCCGCGGGCTCGGCGAAGCGTCCCTCACGGAATTCCAGGCCAGGGTTGACAAGCAGGACGGAGCAGCCGACTCCAGGACGGTCCGGACCGGACTGCGTTCCGTCCGTCTGGTGCGCGACCGCGACGAAGCCGGCACCTCGTTTTACTTCGAGCTGAACGGCGTCGCCGTATTCGCCAAGGGAGCGAACCATATTCCGAACGACAGCTTCGTCTCGGAAGTGACGGAGGACCGTTACCGCCATGAGATCTTGTCCGCGGCCGAAGCGAACATGAACATGCTGCGCATATGGGGCGGCGGTATTTACGAGCAGGATATTTTCTACGACCTGTGCGACGAGCACGGCATCATGGTCTGGCAGGACTTCATGTTCGCCTGCAGCATGTATCCCGGCGACGAAGCCTTCCTGGACAACGTTCGCGCGGAGGCTGAGGACAATGTCAGGCGCCTGCGCAATCATCCGTCCATCGTGCTCTGGTGCGGCAACAACGAGATCGATTCCGCCTGGGCCCACTACGACGAGAACGGCGGCTGGGGCTGGAAAAAGGACTACACGCCGGAGCAGCGGGAGAGCATCTGGGCCGACTATGAAGCCATCTTCCACAAGCTGCTTCCGGATGCGGTAGAGCGGCTGTCGCCGGGCATCGGGTATTGGCCTTCCTCGCCGCTCATCAGCCTTACCGAGGATGCGGGCCAGCATGCCTACCCGGAATCTGCGGCCGGGGACGTCCATTATTGGGGCGTTTGGCACGCCGTAGAGCCGTTCGAGAACTACAAGCTCAAGATCGGCCGCTTCATCAGCGAGTACGGCTTCCAGTCCTTCCCGGAATACAGATCGGTGCGCTCCTTCGCCGAGGAAGCCGATATGGAGCTGCTGTCCACCGTCATGCTCGCCCATCAGAAGAACGGAGCCGGCAACAGGCTCATCAAGGAATATATGGACATGTATTTGCCGGAGCCGAAGGACTTCCCGGCCTTCCTCTACGAGAGCCAGATTCTGCAGGCTGAAGCGATGAAGATGGCGATTGAAGCGCATCGGCGCCGCCGCCCTTACTGCATGGGCACCCTTTACTGGCAGATGAACGATTGCTGGCCGGTCGCCTCCTGGGCGGGCATGGATTATTTCGGCCGCTGGAAAGCGATGCACTATTACGCCAAGCGCAGCTTCCGGGACGTTCTGCTCTCCGCAGACAGGACCGGCACGGGAATCGATCTCCATCTGGTGAACGATTTGCAGGCATCGCTGCAAGGCACCCTCAAGGTCAGCCTGCTGGATTTCTCCGGGCTCACGCTTGCCGAGCGCGAAGTGCCGGCTGCGGCGGCAGGAGGCCAATCGCGGCTGCTGCTCTCGCTTGCAGGCGAAGAGCTTCTGCCGGAAAGCGCTGCCTCCGATTCCGTTCTGGTGACGGCGGAGCTGGTTGCCGAAGACGGGTCGCTGCTTGCCGCAGCCTCCGCCTTCCTCGAAGGCGACCGCCAGCTTGCGCTTGCCCCGGCATCGATCCATGTGGAAGAGATCGAGGGCAGCGGCGGCAGCCGCTTCCGCGTCAGCGCCAGCCGTCTGGCTAGAGCGGTATGGCTGCAGAGCGACCGCGAAGGCATATTCAGCGACAACTTCTTCGACCTGGTGCCGGGGCGCCCGGTGACGGTGGCGTTCAAGGCGCTGAAGCCTGGCGCAGTGCGTTATGAGGCTGCCGACGCCGGGCGGGTGACGGCCTCGTCCATGGGGGATGCGGTGAAAGCCCTCGCCGCGAAAGGCTGAGCAAGGCAGTCAGGCCGTGCTGTTCGGCTGTCGCTCTGACAGCGGAACAGCCCTTTTCCCTCCATTTGTGCCCGGATACAGAACTTTCTTCCCGAAAAGCGCCAAGGCGAATAAGCTGCCGCGGCGTTTTTGGCGTCCTGTCGAACATTGACGTTCTCTGACGAGTGGCGGTAAAATCCAGTAAGATCGGCTTGTTCATTTTTAAGGCATGACAGACTTCTCCAGGGCGCTTGCGCTGGGATGGATTCAAGGATTCCGGGTAAAAAGGACGGACGGCCGGAGCGGAGATGCGCACTCCTTCATACGGTCCGCAGGGACTAGCCCGCTAGTGGACCTATGACGCCAGCGGCGGCAATCTCCTTCATTCGTCAGGTTTCCCTTTCGAGATGCAGGTAGTACAATGTTTGCACATACGAGAAAGTTGAAAAGGAGAACCTTATGAGCGAAGAGAGCCTCTTTTCCCCGATAGAACCTGACGGCAAGCGGACAAGACTCCAAGCGGAGGAGCCGGGACTGCCGCAGTACAAATCCGTCGTGCTTCATAATCCCCATCCGCTCGTCATGATGGATTCTTCCTGGAGAATCTCCATCGTGAATCCGGCGTTCACCGAGCAGCTCGGCTGGTCCCAGAATGAGGTGGCGGGCATGGATGCGATTGAATTCAGAACTCTGCTGATGCCCCAGTCGGACATCGACCTGGAACGGTTCGGCGCAGGCGGATCGGAGCCGGTCTCCTATGAAACTCAATGCCGAAGCCGGAGCGGCAAGACAATCAGCCTGGAAGTCGTCTTTTTCCCATTGAAAGCGGAAAACGGAACCATTTGCGGATACCTGTTCTCCCTGATGGACATATCCGCCCGCAAGGAAGCCGAGCTTAAGCTGCAGGAGACGATCGAGAGATATACCTCGCTCAAGAAATACAACCATGATGCCGTCATATCCCTGGATCTGAAGGGCTGTTTCATTCATTGCAACGCCGTCGCCGAAAGGCTGCTCGGCATGCATGCCGAAGAGCTTGTCGGCAAGGACTTTTCTCCCTTTGTCAAAGTGCCGGATATCCGCTCCGTATTGGCGGATTCGCACGAAGGCGACTCGGTTGAGCGGCGGATCAGCGAAATCGTGAATCGCAACGGAAAGGCGGCTGAGATTCTGACCTCCGTCGCCCCGATCATCATCAACCAACGGATCATGGGCTACTATCTGATCGCCAAGGATATCACCGAGCAGAAGAAGCTGCTCATCGAGAAGGAGGCTGCGGAGTCGACGACCCGCGCCAAAAGCGACTTCCTGGCGATGATGAGCCATGAAATCCGCACGCCGATGAACGGGGTGATCGGCATGACGCAGCTGCTGCTGGATTCGCCCGATCTGAGCGACGAGCAGCGCAGCTTTGTCGAGATCATCCGGCAGAGCGGGCAATCGCTGCTGACGATCATCAACGACATTCTGGACTTTACGAGAATCGAGGCCGGCAAGACGGCTATGGCCAAGGCTCCGTTCAGCATCCGGGAGCTCGCAGCCGAGAGCGTATCCGTCCTGATGCCGGAAATTCTCGAGAAGAGGCTGTCCATCGATTCCAAGGTCGACGGCGATGTCCCGGACATGCTGTTCGGCGACGGGGGCAAGCTGAGGCAAGTGCTGCTGAACATGCTCGGCAATGCCGTCAAATTCACGGATTCCGGCGGTGTCAGCCTTCACATCTCGCGGAAGGAATCGACCGGTGCCGGCGTCCTGCTCCTCATCAAGATCCGGGATACGGGAATCGGAATTCCCGCCGATGCGCTGCCGCTCCTGTTCAATCCTTTCAGCCGACTGGACAACTTCATGACCCGCAAGGTGGAGGGCAGCGGCCTTGGCCTTGCCATATCCAAGAAGTTCGTCGAGCTGATGGGCGGAACGATCGGAGTGGAAAAGGTGGACGGGCCTGGAGCTTGCTTCGCCTTCACGGTCAAGCTGGAACGGAGCTCTGAGCAGGCGGCTCGGGCCGAACAGGCCGAAGCCGGAGCGGAAGAATCCCGTTCCTTCAAGATCCTGATCGGCGAGGATAACGAAGTGAACCAGATGGTTCTGCAGAAGATGCTGGTCAAGCTCGGCCACGAGGTGGAGGTCGTCGGCAACGGTACGGAAGTGGTGGAAGCTTTCCGCAAGGACGACGGCGGATACGACATGATTTTCATGGATGTGCTCATGCCGGACATGGACGGGATGGAAGCGACCCGACATCTGCGCAGCCTATCGGAAAACGAGGATACGCCTTATATCGTCGCGGTTACAGCCAATGCGCTCAAAGGGGACAGGGAAGCCTGCCTAGCTGGCGGCATGAACGACTACATCAGCAAGCCGATCCGCAAGGAATCGCTCTTGCAGGCGCTGGAGCGTTACCGGCTGCAGAGGGCGAGAGGAGACAAGCATGGTCAAGACAGCAATCGGTACCGGCAAGTTTAAGCTGGAGAAGCCGAGACTTGCAGAAGCCGGTCTCGAGCAGCCCGTTCATCCCTTGTTTGCGGATTCAGGCAGCTTTCATGAAAATCTGCTTGTACGCGAGGCGGCCGTGGAGGAACGGAATACGGAGCGCTCGGTTGCGGAACGGATTCTGTGGCAGCATGTCACGTTCACGGATTGCCGTCTAGACAGGCTGGAGCTGACGGATTGCCGGTTCGAGAATTGCGATCTGTCCAACATCCGTCTTGACGAGGCGGTGCTTCATCGGGTAGAGTTCCACAGCTGCAAGCTTGTAGGCGCGGATCTGTCGGGGGCGGTGCTGCGCAATGTTCTTTTTGAAGACTGCCAGGCGGATTATGCCTCCTTCCGGTTCGGCAGCTTCAAGCAGGTCAAGTTCAGCGGCAGCAGCTTGAACCATGCGGACTTGTACCGGTCGGAGCTGTCCAAGACGGTATTCGAGGACGTACAGCTGGACAAGGCCCAGCTGTCCGGAACCCGCCTGTCCGGAATCGATCTCAGCTCCTGCGAGTTCCATCATCTCGGCGTCGAGATGGAGGATCTGAAGGGCTGCATCATCGCGCCTGCCCAGGCGATCCTGTTCACGAGAATTTTCGGACTGGTCGTCAAGGAGTAGCCTCCTGCCCAGAGCATGAAGAAGGACCGGACGCGAGCAGACATGCTCGCGTCCGGTCCTTTTTTTGGCGGGACGAGATCGGTTTCCTTTAGAACGCCCAGTTGCCGCCGCGGAAGATCGGCTCCAGGCTGCCGTCCTCGAGGATGCCGTCGATATCCATTTCGGCGGAGCCGATCATGAAGTCGACATGGGTCATGCTCGTGTTCAGCCCTTTTTCCTTCAGCTCGTCCTGGGACATGCCCTTGCCGCCTTCAATGTTGAAGGCATAGGCGCTGCCGAGCGCAAGATGGTTGGAGGCGTTCTCGTCGAAGAGCGTATTGAAGTACAGAATGTTGGAGCGGGAAATAGGGGAATCGTAAGGCACGAGAGCGACTTCGCCGATCCGGCGCGCGCCTTCGTCCATCTCGAGCAGTCCTTCCAGAGCGGCAAGCCCTTTCTCCGCCTCGGCCTTCACTACGCTGCCGTTCTCGAACGTCAGCTTGAAGTTGTCGATGATGGTGCCCCCGTAGCTGAGCGGCTTGGTGCTGGATACATAGCCGCTTACGCCGTCGGCCTTGGCCGCTGTGAACACTTCCTCCGTAGGAAGGTTGGCTACGAATTGGTTGCCTTGGATATTGTGGCTGTCCGCCGCGACCCACAGATGGCCTTCCGGAAGCTCGATCGTCAGATCCGTTCCCGGGGCGGTGTAATGCAGCTTTTTGTATTTGCGCGAGTTGAGATGCTCCGACTTGGCGTTCAGGCTGGCGATATGCTCCTTCCAGGCGGCGACCGGATCGTCGAGATCGGCGCGCACGGCTTTGAGGATGGACGTCCACAGGCTGCTGTACTGCTCTTCTTCCGTCGATCCCGGGAACACCTTCTTCGCCCATGCTTTGGACGGCGCCGCGACGACGCACCAGCTGAATTTGTCGGACTGCATCATCTGGCGGTATGTAGAGAGGGCTTTGCCGTAGGTTTTCTGGTGGTTGATGATACGCTCCTGGGCGACTCCCTTAAGCAGATCCGGATCGGAAGAAACGACGCTGATGACAGCCGCGCCTTCCTGGACAAGCTCCAGCATTTCCCCGGCATACCATTTGGGCTCGTCGAGGAACGCTTCGTCCGGCGCCAGCTCATAGCGCAGGCGGGCAAGCGTGTCGTCGTTCCAGTTGACCTTGACGGAACGGGCTCCTGCTCCGTACGCTTTTTTGGCGATCAGGCGAACGAGGTCCGCGGCATCGAGAGACGCGTTGATGACCAGTCTCTGGCCGGGCTGGATTTGGACGCCGACCTGAACGATCAAATCCGCATACCGCTCGATTTGCTCTTTCAGTTTGGTCATGTTGATTCCTCCATTCATTGTGCGGGTTCCTGATTATTGTACACGATCTGTTCCGAAAAATGAAAATGCCATGCTAAGATGGGAAGACCAAACCGCCTTGCCGGCGCCTGAAAGGAGAGGAACGTCTTGTTCTCCTGCCAATTGAACCCCGACCTGGAGCTGAGGCTTCTCGAGACGCGGTACGCGCGTCCCTTGTTCCGGACCGTCCAGCGGAACCGGAATTATCTGAACGAATGGCTTCCCTGGGTCAAGCATATCGAGAATGTCGACGACATGAAGGATTACATTGAATTCGAGCAGAAAAGAAGGGAGCTTCAGCAAGGCTTCTCCGCAGTCATCCTCGAGGGAGGAAATCCCGTCGGCGTCGTCAGCTACCAGGAGCTCGACTGGCGCAACCGCAAGGCTTCGCTCGGATATTGGCTGAGCGCCGATTGCCAGGGAAGAGGAATCATGACGATTGCCTGCAAGGAAATGGTCCAGTATGCCATCGTGACGCTCGAAATGAACCGGGTCGAAATCAGGACCCGGTCGGACAATGCCCGCAGCCGGAGTGTCGCTGATAGGCTGGGCTTCTCGCTTGAAGGCCTGCTCAGGCAGGAGGAGCGGAGCGGAGCTTCCTATTACGACCATGCTGTCTACGGCATGGTCGCCTCGGAGTGGGACCGGCACAAAAGAGAACGCCGGAAAGCGGCCGGTGACGGCTATGTCGAAGCGGCCGCAGCGGAGGAGGCATGACTCCGGCCGGGGCAAGCAGCTTCTACGATGCCGTGCTGACGAGCGAACATCTCGAGCCGGAGGTGACCGCCTATTATTTCAAGCGCTGGAACGGGTATGAGATGGACTTCCACCGTCATGATTCCATGGAGATCATGTATGTCATCGAAGGATCCTGCCAGGTGCAGACGAGAGAGATGAGGCATCGGGAAGACGGCATGCTGAGGCGGGGAGAGCTGGTGCTGCTCGATGCGGGCACGGAGCATCGGCTGATCGTCGACGCCGCCAAGGGCTGCCGCATGCTGAACGTGGAGTTCCGCTTCCGGCCGGCCGAGGGTCCGAATCTCTCGGTCCGAGCGCTGGCGGAGGCGGAGGCGTCTGTGCGCAGCCTGCTTTCCCGCGCGCAGCCGCGCATCGTCATGAAGGATACCGATGAATGCTTCCATATTCTCCGCTGCCTCGTTCTGGAGCTGGATCAGCAAGGCATGGAAGGAAACCGGCTCACTGGCCTCCTGTTCGGCCAGCTGATCATCCGCATTGCCCGGCTGGCGGAGAAGAGCCTGGAAGACGGAGCGGAACGGCTGGTTTCCTACATCGGCCGATGCAAGGACTTCATCCACGAGCATATGGATCGGGAGCTGCAGCTGAGGGACATCGCCGCCGAGGTCAACCTTCACCCGAACTATTTGCAGCGGATCTTCAGGAAGGCGGAGGGAATGTCTGTCGGAGCCTATCTGTCGGCGGTCCGCTATGAGAAGGCGAAGCAGCTGCTTGCCCGGACCGCGATTCCGGTATCCGATCTATGGGATTATGTCGGGCTCGGCAGCCGGTCCTACTTCCATGCCTGGTTCCGCAAGCTTGCCGGGATGACGCCGAGCGAATACCGGCAGAGCAGTCTCGCCGACAGCAGGGATCCTTCCGCCTATAGCAGAAATCCATCCGCCGTCGGCAAGGATTCATTTGACGAAGGCAGGGATCCATCCGCCGTCGGCAAGGATTCATCCGACGACAACAGGGCTTCATCCCCGGAAGGCAGGGACGGATCCCCGTGAGGGACAGGACAGGTTTCGATTTCTGACATCTGCGCCACCAGACGGTTCCGTTATCGATAACGCTTAATCCCCCGCGCCTGCTACACTCTATCCATAGGCATCATCCAAGATGGAGGGATCGGGCAATGGCCAAAAAAGTTGCGTTTATCGGGGCGGGCAGCATCGGGTTCACGAGAGGACTGCTGCGGGATCTGCTCTCCGTGCCGGAGATGCGGGATGTTAGGATCGCCTTCACCGACATCCATGCGGACAATCTGGAAATGGTGACCAAGCTCTGCCAGCGAGACATCTCGGAGAACGGCCTGGACATCGTCATCGAGGCATCCACGGATCGAAGGAGAGCGCTTGCAGATGCCGATTATGTCATCTGCACGATACGAGTCGGCGGCCTCGAAGCATTCCGGACCGATGTGGAGATTCCGCTGAAGTACGGGGTCGATCAATGCGTCGGCGACACGCTGAGCGCAGGCGGGATCATGTATGCCCAGCGGGGCATTCCCGAGATGCTCGCCATCTGCAAGGATATCCGCGAGGTCGCCAGCGGGGACGTGCTTCTCCTCAATTACTCCAACCCGATGGCGATGCTGACCTGGGCGTGCAATCGATACGGCGGCGTCCGCACGGTCGGGCTGTGCCACGGGGTGCAGCACGGCCATTGGCAGATCGCGGAGGCGCTGGGGCTCGCTACAGAGGAAGTCGACATCGTCTGCGCCGGCATCAATCACCAGACCTGGTACGTGCAGGTCAAGACCGGAGGCGTGGACCGGACCGGCGATCTCCTGGAAGCCTTCGAGCGCCATCCCGACTTTGCCCGGACCGAGAAGGTGCGGATCGACATGCTTCGCCGCTTCGGCTATTACAGCACGGAGTCCAACGGCCATTTGAGCGAATATGTGCCTTGGTACCGCAAGCGTCCGGAGGAGATCGCGGACTGGATCGACATGGGCAGCTGGATCAACGGGGAGACGGGCGGGTACCTGCGCGTCTGCGTCGAGGGCAGGCTTTGGTTCGAGACGGAATTTCCGGCCTGGATGAAGGAGCCGCCGCTGAAGTACTCGATGGATGAGCGCAGCCAGGAGCATGGCTCCTACATCATCGAAGCTTTGGAGACGGGAAGGACCTATCGCGGACATTTCAACGTCGTCAACGGCGGCATCATCTCCAATCTGCCGCAGGACGCGGTCATCGAAGCGCCGGGTTATGTGGATCGCAGCGGCATCGCCATGGGAGCCGTCGGCGAGCTGCCGCTCGGGCCGGCAGCCGTCTGCAATGCCAGCATAAGCGTGCAGCGGCTCGCGGTCGAAGCCGCTGTGCGCGGCGACGACAAGCTGCTGCGCCAGGCGTTCATGATGGATCCGCTCGTCGGTGCCGTCTGCAACCCGCCGGAGATCTGGCAGATGGTCGACGAGATGCTGGCCGCCGGCGAAGCCTGGCTTCCTCAATACAAGGAGGCCGTTGCGCAAGCGCGCAAGCGTCTTGAAGAAGGTCCTCTTCTGCCGGTAAGAGCCTCGGAAGGGGCGGCGCGGCTGAAGACGAAGACGCTGGAGGAAATGCGGCTGAACCGCGAGGAAGCCGATCGCAATGCGGGGGAGGCGGACAAAGGCAAACATCGCGCCGCTCCGATGGACCGCTGATTCCCCCCGCCGGTCGGCCGCGGATGGACCGCCGATCGGCCGCCGATGCTGGATATCCATTCGCCTGCCGCCTTTCCGGCGGCTTTTTTCATTCCAGGAATTCGAGTCCGGTATTGCGCAGGTCGATGTGGAACTTCATGCTGATTTTAGCCATTTTGAACATTTCCGGCCATTGCTCGTACTGAGCAGGCTTCAGCCGGCTGCGATACCGGTTCCCGAAGCCGAATATGTCCGCGCCGGCCCTTTGGGTTTTCGCGAACATGGACTTGGCCTGCACATTCAAATCCTCCAGCAGCTCCCTCAGAACCTCTTCCTCGCTCATTTCATTCATCTGCGAGCTGTCGACAAGCGTCACGATCAGCCAGGACTCGACGTCGATAATCGGCTGTCCGCTGCTGAGCGCGGTTTTCACTTGCGTGCGGTTATGAACGATCTTGACGTCCGAACGGCTCATCAGCTTCACCTCCGAATCATGGAAGCGATGCGTGATGATTTCATAGATCAGCGATTCATCCGGGTTCAGCACTCCCGCCATGCGGTCTTTGGCGTAGATGGCATTGCCCTCAAGCTCGAACGAGTTTTGGGTTCCTTCCGAAAGAATCGGAATCAGGTTCGCTTGGAGCGGATTGTACAGCTTGGAGTAGATTTCCCACAGCATGGTCTTGTTTTTGCGGGGGATGCCGCCTGCATAGGGTTCAAAAAAAAGCTTGGTGTAAATGCCGGAGAGCTCACCGGTCGGATTGGGGCTGGTAAAGATTCGGCTCATATCTCCCTTGACGATCGCCACGACGGCATCGAGAGGCACGGAACGCTCCCTTACCGCAAACTCCAAATAAGATTTCAAGCTGACCTTGGTCATCGAATCGTCGAGAAGAAGAGCTCTCGTGGAGGTGGCATCCAGCGATTTGGGCAGCTTGTAGCGGGCGCGGTTCATCGCATCGGCGACCGTAATGCCCGGCTGGCTCATGGCGAAGAAATCCTTCCCTTCGGTTTTTTGGGCGGTCTTGGGCAGCGGGAACCTCATCCACACCTGGATTTGCGATCCGGATCCTTTTTCCAGTCCCATTGCCCCGATCATCAGCCGGTTGTCCACATCCTTGGAATCCCAGCATCCGTTCAGCAGTCCGAGCAGACAACAGGCAGCCGCTGCCCGGACCAAGCGCATCTTTCTCATGACGCCACCTTCCTTTTTCGTTCCCGAACCGACAAAAGGGCCAGGCCGAGCAGAGGGAAGCCGAAAAGCGCATACAGCCTTAGGCCCAGCGTATAGAATATCGTTCCTTCAACGGCTCTCCAAGAGGGAAGAGCCGAAGCCGAAGCATAGACCAGCAGCACGACAATTCCATAAATCCAGATCGGATTGGCGCGGGGGAACAAGCTTTTAACGGATTCGCCGAGAGCATGGAGCTTCAAAGCCATGACCAGCAGCACGTACAGCATGGTGACCGATACGAACAAGGCGGTCAGGTTCTCGAAGACGACCCAATAATGGTAGACGGAATCCATTTTGGATATGTACGGCAAGGTCAGGTGGCGTGTGAGCTCGCGGCCGAAAGTCATGACGGGCAGATAAATAAATCCGGCAATCATCGGAAACGAAAGGAGCAGGGCATAGATATAGCTTTTGCGGTAGCGTCCCGAGATTCGAGGATTGTAGCTGCCGATCAGAGCGGTAAAGACAAACCCCATCCAGATAAAGGAGCCGGAGTAGAAGTTCCTTATCATGAGAAAATCACCGTTTGTAAAAAGCCAGGGACCGCCCAGCGTCCACTTGACGTCGCTGAAGCCGATCAGCATCAGGCAGACGGATAGAAGGGTGCTGATTAGATAGAGGACACGCGCAGCTCTCGCTATGGGCATCATGCCGGCAAGAGCCAGCGCGCCCGGAGCAAGCAGCATGCCGTTGAGAAAGGTAATGGGAGTCGTCGGCAGCATCGTCATCGTAATCAGTTCCGAATAGGCCCTCAGCATGACGACAAGAGCTCCGAAAATGAAGATGAGCTGAGGCAGGCAGATGATCAAAGCGGCGGGAATGCCGGCCGATTGGCATAGCCTGTCGATCAGCTTGCCTTCCTGCAGGCGGCCGAGCAGCTTGCTGTAGAGCAGGCAGCTCAGCAGCGCAACAGCCGCCCAGACGACCAGCGGAACCCAGTACGCCCCTGTCGTGCTTCGGACGATCAGGCTCGGATAGATGAAGCCGGCTGAAGCTCCGAAAAAGAGGACTTGAATGGAGAACATGTCGTAGCCGGTCAGGGAAGGGGGATTCTTCTTCATGGCTGTATGGCTCCTTTCCTGCGCAGAGAGGTCAAGTAAGGGGCCCCGAACGATTCCAGGCAGCTCAGGTAGAACACAAGGCAGGCGAAGCAGAACATAATGCCCAGCAGTCCGGCTACGGTAGCCCCGATGGCGATGAAGTATTTGAGAATGCGCTGGACAAGCCCCATCTGATAGTCGATGACGATGAAGTTGGTGATCGCGGTCGCGGCGACGATAATCACGAGCAGGTTGCTGACGATGTTCGCCTGGATGATTGCCTGGCCCAGCACGACGCCCCCGACCATCGTCACCGTCGAGCTGATCGTCTTTGGCAGCCGGATGCCGGCTTCGGTGATGAAATCGATGATGAGCAGCATGAGAAAGGTTTCCACGAACACGGGATAGGGAACCCCTTCGCGGCTGGCGGAAGCGGCCAGACTGATCTCCAGCCGGTTGACGTCCACGTTGACGGAAGTAAGGGCGATATACAGAGCCGGCAGGAACAGGTTCATGAACATGGCGAGAAAGCGGAGGGAGAGCAGAAAATAGGCGACATAAGGATTGACATAGTTGTCTTCGGGAGAATGCCAGAAGTCCGTATAAACGGCGGGGACGGTCAAGGCGAAAGGGGATCCGTTGACCATAATGACCATTTTGCCCCGAAGCAGATCCGCCGTGGAACGGTCGGGACGCTCGCTGGACATCGCCAGCGGGAACAAGCCCAGCTTTTTCCGGGAGACGAGCAGCCGGAGCAGTTGGCCGCTGTCCTGGATGCCGTCGGCCTGTATGTTCCCGATCCGTTCCTTCAGGCTCGCCAGCAGGTCCGGATCGGCGGCGCCCTGGCAATAAAAGACCGCGATTCGGGTCTGGCTCAACTCGCCGACCTTCGTTTCCCACATCTTCAGCTTGGGAGAGCGGATCTGCTGCCTGATGAGAGCGGTGTTGGCATCCAGATTCTCGTTGAACGCATACATCGGCCCTTGGAGCACGCTTTCGGTAATCGGAGAGCCGATGCCGCGCTGCTGGGTTTCCGACAGGTCGACAAGAAGGCCGTTTTCGGATAAGGACGTGCAAATGACAGCGGAGCCGTTGCAGATCGCTTTCTCGCAGGCCGGCTGGTCCGCCTCCCCTATCGAGGTGCCGTTATAGCGGCTCAGCTTGGCGGAGAGCTCGCCGATGCCTGTCGAGCCGAGCAGCAGATCCAGCTTCTGCGTGGAGCAGAGGGAAGCGAGAAAGCAGATGTAGACGGGCTCGGAGCCGGAGGCTCCCACAGCCTCGGTTCGGTAGTCGGCCGAATCGCCGAAAGCATCCCGCAGCATCCCAAACAAGCTCCGGCTGCCGGAACCGGCTCTCAAACGGTGGATGGCTTCAAGGATTTCAGGCATGTCTGCGCCTCCGATCTGGAAATGGTAGCATTGGCAGTCTTATCCTGTCCGGAAACGGGGATTCTCATGTATGCGTGGCGGGAAACGGATGCCGCGCATGCCGAGCCTCTGGTATACTTGACCCAACATCATGATAGAGTCGGGGGAATCAACCGATGTCAGTTGAACGGAATTTCATCGCTCCAGTCCGAGTTGCGGACCGCCCGAAGCGCAGGCTCCGCTTCGCGGAGAGGGACAGCCTATTCTGGAGAAGGGCATGGGGGGGCTTATGGGCTGCGGGAGCGTTCCTGGCATCCGCGTCAGCGATGGGCACGCCTACGGGCTTCGGGGCATCGCAGGATGTCATGCTGATGGTGCTGGCCGCTACAGCGGCCATGGGCTTGTTTTCGATGCTGCTTGCCATTGTCTTCACGTGGCTTCGCCTCCCGCTGCCCCGATTGTTCGCCGGCGGGGCGGCAACGCTGCTGTCGGGCTCCATCGCGGCGCTGAAGGTTTCCGGAGCCGGTTGGACCGGGTCCGTCGTCATCGCAGCGGCGTACACGGCCTGCGGAATGGCGGCGGGCATGCTGCTGTCCGCTCTGCATGCCGTTTCGGTCAGGCGCTGCGATGACGGCGCCGGCACGCCAGCCGCATTCAAAGCCGCTGCAATCTCAGCGGCACTGCTGCTGCTGCTGCCTGCGGCTGTCCGAATGTCCGAAGACATCGGAGAAGCTATGGCGGGGGAGGCGGCAGACTACGCCCTTGCTCAGCCGCCAAGCGGGCAAGGCGGATATCAGGCATTTACTTACGGCAGCGGTTCGGATCGGAGGGAGGAGTTCGCCGAAGACGCCATGCTTGTCTCCAGAACGGCGGATGCAAGCTCGCTGCTGCCTTCGTGGAGCCCGCTCAAGAGCTTGTATTGGGGCTTCGAGCCTGCACGTCTGCCGCTCAACGGAACGGCATGGCTGCCTGACGGGGAGGAACCGGTCCCGCTCGTGCTGCTTGTGCACGGCAACCACCTCGCCGAGCAGGACTCCGACAAAGGCTACGCCTATCTAGGCGAGATGCTCGCTTCCCGCGGATATGCGGCCGTCTCGGTAGACGAGAACTTTCTGAATTATTCGGTATGGTCCGATATTCCGGAGGATGATATGCTGCTGCGGTCCTGGCTTCTCCTCCGCCATCTGGAGCAGCTGGCCGAATGGGCGGAACAGCCGGACAATCCGTTCTATGGCCGGATCGACCTGTCCCGGACCGCTCTGATCGGCCATTCCCGAGGAGGGCAGGCCGCGGCGATGGCCGCGGATGCTTCCCGCTGGTTCGGCACCGGCGTGGACGGCGTCTCCATCCGGGCCGTCGCGGCTCTCGCGCCGACAGATACGATCACGGACGGAGAGCGGGCACAGCTTAGCGGAGTCAGCTATCTCGTCCTGCAAGGCGGCAGGGACGCGGACTTGACGGATTTCTACGGAGAACGGCAGTACAACCGGACCGCGATCGAACCGGACTCCGACGCCTTCAAAGCGGCCGTTTACATCCCGGAGGCGAATCACAGCCGGTTCAATAGCGACTGGGGCACGATGGACAATTCGCTCCCGGGCGGGCTGCTGCTCAGCCAGAAAGGGCTTCTGAGCGGAGAGGAGCAGCGGGCGGCCGCTTCCTATTTCATCTCCGCTTTCATGGATGCGGTATTCCGGAGCGATGCTGAAGCGAGAGACCGAATCCGCAATCCGGGCGACAGCCTCCCCGGCTTCCGTTCTCCCGGTTATTCCATCCAGTATGAAGACGGGTCCTACCGGATGCTGCAGGACTTCGAAAAGGCCGGCGATCTTCCAAGCTTGCCGGCAGCAGAAGCGGCGCCAGGCTTGAGTGCGGCCGTCGAGCCGGTGCCGAGCCGAAGCGGGGGAGGACAGGACAGCCTGGCCGGGGTCTTTTCCTGGGCCGCCGGCAGCGGCGAGGACTATTACCGTATTCGTCTGGAGGAGCCGCCGGTCATTCAGCCGGCCGGGGGCATCACTTTCTCCGCAGCTAACCGCTCCATGGACCTGTGCGATGCAGACGGCTCCGCTTGCCAGCCGCAGGAGATCACCGCAACCGTCCGCTTGACCGATGCGGATGGACAATTTTCTCAGGCTGCCGTCGGACCGATCTCCCCTCCCGAAGCTCCGCGCTACTTGCGCATGTCCTGGCTGGCGGAAGGGTGGAGCAAAGGGAAATACAAGGCCGCAGCCGCGTCGGTCCTGCATTCCTACCGGATGCCATTGAAGCTGTTCGCCATGCTGAACCCGAGTCTCGACACGGACGGGCTCGTATCCGTCGAGATCCGCTTCCGATCCGCCGGAAGCGGACCCGGAAAGCTGATGCTGGACAACATCGGATTATATGGCCCGGATTTCTCCAAATCGTCGATTTCTCCCCCCGGTTGAGAGGTTTAAGGCGCTTGACGCCTTTGTCCCATGCTGGCTATACTTTAGTAAGTGCTTTTGAACTCATTCATCCCAAATCATGAACGATCCGATTCAAGGGATCACAGAAAGGTTGGACGCCCTTTTGAGCAAATCCTCCGCCAACAAGAGCAGGAACAGGAACAAGAGCCAAGGCAGCAAAGCCTACGTCAATCCGAACAAGAAAAAAGGCGGCAACGGGGCGCTGATCTGGCTTTCCCTCGCCATAGTGGCGGTAGCTGTCTTCATCGTTCTGGGCATCAACAACCAGTCCAAGGCGTATGACTTCGATTATGCCGACCTGCCTCGACTGGGCAGCGCGGACGCTCCGGTCAAGATTGTGGAATTCGGCGATTACAAATGTCCGAGCTGCAAGACGTTCGCGGAAACGTACAAGCCTCAGCTTCAAAAGGATCTCATCGACACGGGCAAAGCAGCTCTTTATTTCGCCAACTACGCTTTCATCGGCAAGGATTCCAGTACGGCCGCCGAAGCCGCTGAAGCGGTCCGGACGCAGAAGCCGGACGCTTTCTGGACTTATTATGATGCTCTTTATGCCAATCAAGAAGACGAGAACACCGCATGGGCGACGCCTGAGAAGCTGGTGCAGATCGCCAAGGAGGCGAAGCTCGACATCGATTACGACAAGATGCTGGCGGAGATTCAAAGCGGCGTCTACGCGGACCGAGTCAAGGAGCATAATTCCATGGCCGCCAAGTCCGGCGTGCAGGGCACTCCGACGCTGTTCCTGAACGGCAAGCTGGTCAGCTTCAAAGATTACAACGATCTCAAGGGACAGATCGAGGCCGCGAGCAAATGATCCTAACCGCCCCCAAGGAGTGACGGAGACTGCATGATACGGAGTGAAGAAGAAGAGCAGCCGGTCGAAGGCTTCTGGCCTCGTTACCGCTTTTATTTCGCTTGGATGGTCGCCCTCGTCGCGACGCTCGGCAGCCTGTACTTCAGCGAGGTCAAAGGGTTCATTCCTTGCGACCTCTGCTGGTACCAGCGCATCGCCATGTATCCGCTGGCCGTCATTCTCGGCGTCGCGGTATACAAAGGGGACAGGGGCATCGCCAAATACGCTCTTCCTCTGGCTGCCGCGGGGTTCCTGATCGCCCTCTACCACAACCTTGAAATCTGGAATCCTTCCCTCGCTGGATTCGTGCCGTGCAAGTCTGGCGTGCCGTGCAACCGGGACTACCTCAATTGGCTCGGCTTCATTACGATTCCTCTCCTGTCGATGACTGCCTTCGCGGCCATCCTCGTTTGCCTGCTGACAGGCGGAAAGGGATCGCGCCGATCCTAGGCAGGAAGGAACCAGAACCTGCGTCAACTGCGACCATAGACATATCCAGACAAGAATCGACATGCTTTTCACCGTTTCAAATGCCCCAGCCTGCATCCGATGCAGGCTTTTTTTAATTGCATACAAGTTTTGGTTTGTAAGACTAAAGGCGTGGGTATATGATTAAGGCGAGTCCGTTTATAAAGCGTTTACATGACGATTTTTATCTCCTTATCCGGATGTTTTGATATACTTGAAGGACTAGGCATGCCGAACATGACGACCGCCCCGAACAGCCCATTCCTCCGGAGGTGCCCCATGCCAATCGTACAAGATTTGCCGGATAAAGCTTTCATGAAAGATCTCTATTTGTTCAATCGCGGAGAGGCCCATCACGCCTACCGCACCTTCGGCGCGCACAGCGCGCTCGAGAACCGAAGACGCGGTATCCGCTTCACGGTCTGGGCGCCCAACGCCCGCGAAGTCCGGGTCGCAGGCGACTTCAACGGATGGGACGGATCCTCCCATCCGATGGAGCCGGCAGGAAGTACCGGCTGCTGGTCCTTGTTCATTCCGGGCCTGAAGGCCGGGACGATGTACAAGTACGAGATCATCGCTGCCGACGGGCGCAGGCTGATGAAGGCGGATCCGTTCGCCTTCGCCTCGGAGCTGAGGCCTGGCACGGCATCCGTCGTCGCCGATCTCGGCAGCTACAAGTGGAAGGACGAGGAATGGCAGGCCCGCAAGCAAAACGCATCTCCTTACGAGGAGCCGATGCTCACCTACGAGATCCATATGGGAACCTGGAAGATCAAAGGCAAGGAAATCTTTTACTCCTACGACGAGATCGGCGGCGAGCTGCTGGATTGCGTCGTCAAGATGGGCTACACCCACATCGAGCTGATGCCGCTTGCCGAGCATCCCTTCGACAAGTCCTGGGGGTACCAGATCACCGGCTATTTCGCTCCGACGAGCCGTTACGGCAGTCCCAAGAGCCTGATGAAGTTCATCGACCGCTGCCACCGCAAGGGAATCGGAGTCATCCTCGACTGGGTGCCCGCCCACTTTTGCAAGGATGAGCAGGGGCTCAGGCAGTTCGACGGCACCCCGATCTATGAGGGGGCCGATCCCAAGCTGGCGGAGAAGCCGCTGTGGGGAACCAACGCTTTCGACTACGGCCGGACCGAGGTCCAAAGCTTCCTCATCTCCAACGCCATCTACTGGATGGACATCTTCCACGTGGACGGCCTTCGCGTGGATGCCGTGGCCAGCATGACGGATCTGACGATGGATAAGCCGCCTGAGATGCACAGCCTCAACCGGTACGGGGGGACGCGCAATCTGGAGGCGGTGGAGTTCCTGCGGAATCTCAACAAAACCGTGTTCCGTTATTTCCCGAACGCCCTCATGATCGCCGAAGACAGCTCGTCCGAGCCCGGCGTGACGGCTCCCGTCCACGAAGGGGGGCTTGGCTTCAACTTCAAATGGAATATGGGCTGGATGAACGACATGCTCCGTTATATGCAGCTTGATCCTTCCGAGCGGCCGAAGCGGCATAATCTTCTTACCTTCGCCATTATGTATGCTTATACCGAAAATTTCGTGCTGCCCTTGTCCCATGACGAGGTCGTGCACGGCAAGCGCTCGCTGCTGAACAAGATGCCCGGCAGCTACGGGGAGAAGTTCGACGGCCTCCGCCTGTTTTACGGATTCTGGATGACCCATCCCGGCAAAAAGCTTCTGTTCATGGGAGGAGAATTCGGGCAATTCGACGAATGGAAGGATAGCGAATCGCTGGACTGGATGGTGCTGGAGTACGACTCCCACCGGCAGATGCAGCACTATTCACGCAAGCTGAACCATCTCTACCGCAAGCTGTCGTCTCTATGGCAAAAGGACTACGATCCCGAAGGCTTCGAGTGGATCGACGCGAACAACGCTTCCCAGAGCGTCGTCTCCTTCATCCGCAGGGGCGAGGGCGGCAGGTTCGTCGTGGCCGTCGCGAACTTCTCGCGCAGCAACTATGGGGAATTCCTAGTCGGCGTGCCGGAGAAGGGGCGCTACTCCCTTCTTCTGCACAGCGGCGATTCCATATATGGAGGCAGCCTTGACGGGCTGCCGACCCACTATCTCAGCAAGCCTGAACCCATGCACGGACGAGATTACAGCCTTACCGTGGAATTGCCCCCGCTCAGCTTCCAGCTCCTAGAATTCCGGCCGCGGGGAACACATTGACGAGGAGATGGGTACCATGGGCCACAAAGAGATGATCGCCATGCTGCTTGCCGGCGGAGAAGGCAAACGGCTGGGAGTCCTGACGAAGGATCTGGCCAAGCCGGCCGTCCACTTCGGCGGCAAATACCGGATTATCGATTTTACCTTGAGCAATTGCATGCATTCCGGCATCGACACGGTCGGTGTCCTGACTCAGTACCAGCCGCTTGAGCTGAACCGGTATTTAGGCATCGGAAGCCCATGGGGGCTCGACCGCAGCGACGGCGGAATGGCCGTGCTCCCCCCGTACGTCAAATCAAAAGGCGGCGATTGGTACAAAGGAACCGCCAATGCCATCTATCAGAATATGGGATTCATCGACCGCTATGAGCCGGAATACGTGCTGGTCATCTCCGGCGATCATATCTACAAGATGGACTACGAGAAGATGCTGGAGCATCACAAGGAGCTCGGAGCGGATGTGACGATCGCCGGTCTGGAGGTCGAGCTGAAGGAAGCCAGCCGGTTCGGCACGATGCATATCGGCGAGAACTGCCGCGTGACGGATTTCGAGGAGAAGCCCAAGCATCCCGTCAGCAACGTGGTCTCCATGGGAGTCTATATCTTCTCCTGGAAAGTGCTGCAGAAATACCTCATCCTCGACGAAGGAGACCGAAAGTCGAGCCACGACTTCGGCAAGGATATCATTCCGCGCATGCTGGAGGATGACATCAGGCTCCATATGTACCCGTTCAAGGGCTATTGGAAAGACGTCGGCACGATCGACAGCCTTTGGGAGGCGCATATGGACCTGCTCGGCGCCGAGCCTCAGCTCGATCTCGGCGGCGACGAGTGGAGAATCTATTCCGCCCGCCACAACCGCCCGGCCCATTATGTCTCTCCGGAGGCATCCATCTCCGACTCTCTCGTCACCGAGGGATGCGTCGTCGAAGGCGTCGTCGAGCGTTCGGTCCTGTTCCATGGCGTTGAAGTCGGCGCCGGCAGCTTCATCCGCGAATCGGTCATCATGCCGGGAGCAATCATCGGCGAGGGAGTGAAGCTCTACCGCGCCATCGTCGGCGAGGGAGCGGTCATCGAGCCTGGCGTCGTCATGGGATCCCCCGACAGTCCGGACATCGCCGTCGTCGGCAGCGACGAGAAGATCAGCAGAAGTCCAAAACTTCAGGAGGTGGAGCAGCCATGATCAACAAAGCGATGGGCGTCGTGAACCTTATCCACGAGACGGATGAGCTGGAAGGCCTCACGTCATACCGCTGCCCGGCTACCGTCCCGTTCGGGGCCAGATACAGGCTGATCGACTTCACGCTCTCCAGCATGGTCAACTCCGGCATCCACAAGGTAGCCGTTTTCGCCCATACGAAGTACCGCTCCCTCATGGACCATCTGGGATCCGGCCGTCCTTGGGATCTGCATACGAGGCAGAGCGGCCTCTTCATTCTTCCGCCGGCTTCGGACAGCATCCAGGAGCTCAGCCGGGGAGACCTGTTCCACTTCTACCAGCATCGCGACTATTTCCAGCGCTGCAAGCTGGAGTACGTCGTCGTGACCCGCAGCCAGATGGTGTGCAACATCGATCTCGACGCGGTGCTCGATTACCATGAGCAGATGAACGCCGACGTTACCGTCGTCTGCAAGCAGCAGGCCGACATGCTCGGCGGCAAGACGCGCAAGGTCGAGCTTGCCTCCGACGGCCGCGTCGTTCAGATGCAGGACCATTTCGGCAATATGGACAGCTCGCTTCATTCCATGGAGATCTATGTCATGAAGAAGGATCTTCTCATGGATCTCGTGCAGACCTCGCTGGCGCAGGGGCAGGACCATCTGGTCCGCCACGCGATCCTCTCGCGCCTGGACAGCCTGCGAATATACGGCTATCTCTATGAGGGCTTCCTCGGCGTCGTCAATACGGTGGAATCCTACTACCGCACGAGCATGGAGTTGCTTCGCCCCGAGGTGTGGAGGGAGCTGTTCTTCCAGCCGGGGTCGGTCTACACCAAGACCAAGGATGAGCCTCCTACCCGTTATCTCGAAGGAGCGATGACGGGCAATTCCCTGATCGCCAATGGCTGCAGGATCGAAGGGACCGTCATCAACAGCGTGCTGTTCCGCGGCGTCCACGTCGGCAAAGGCGCCGTCATCCGCAACAGCATCGTCATGCAGAACGGAACGATCGGAGCGGGCACCCGGCTTGACCGGGTCATATTGGATAAGGAAAGCAGCGTTGAAGCCGACCGCGACATCCGCGGCGCGGAAAGCATGCCTTTCGTATCCGGCAAGAGAAAGACCATTTAATGGTCTTTTCTCTTATCGGGACCTTTTTCTCTCTAGAGGGAGGTCGCCTCCTTCCAGCCGAGGTCCATCTTATCTAGCAATTGCAGCTTTTTTCTCTAAAAGCGAATAGAATGACTCTTCCAAACCGATACTAGATGATAGAAAGACAGGCGGGCGGCCGGCAGGCAGGAACAGCTGCCGCCGCTTGCGCTGTCCAGGAGGGAACCTGCCGTGAATGTATTGTTCGTGACATCGGAGGCTGTGCCCCTGGCCAAGACGGGCGGCCTTGCCGACGTGGCCGGCGCATTGCCCAAAGCTTTGCTGGAAAACGGGGTGGGAGCCAGCGTAATCCTGCCCAAATATGAAAGCATCCCTTGGAAGCATCTGCAGCATTTCGAGACGATCGACACGTTCTCGGTCCAGATGGGATGGCGGATGCAATACTGCGGACTTCTCCGGGGAGAGGTCGGCGGAGTCGTCTATTATCTCATCGACAACGAGCATTACTTCCGCCGGGGCGGACTGTACGGCTACGGCGACGATCCGGAGCGCTTCGTGTTCTTCAGCATCGCCGTGCTCGAAGCGGTCCGCAGGATGGACACCCGCTTCGATGTGCTGCACTGCCACGATTGGCAGGCGGGGCTCGTGCCTTTCCTGCTCAAGCGCCGTTACTTCCAGGATGAGGTTCTGGGCGGCATCCGTACCGTATTTACGATCCATAACCTGCGGTACCAGGGCATATTCGGCCAGCAGGAAATGATGGATATGATCGGGATGGGGCCGGAGATCTTCAGCGAAGGCGGCCTGGAATTCCACGGTGCGGCGAGCTGCATGAAGGGCGGACTTCTCTACGCGGACAAGCTTACGACCGTAAGCCCGAGTTATGCCGAGGAGATCAAGACCGCTTATTACGGGGAAGGGCTGGACGGCCTTCTGCGCTGGAGAGCGGCCGATCTGGCGGGCATCGTCAACGGCATCGACACGGCCGACTTCGATCCGGCTGCGGATGAGGCGCTCCACGCCAAGCTGGGCGGCTCCGCTCCATACAAGCTGGCCAACAAGCTCGCCCTGCAGCGGGAGATGGGCCTGCCCGAGAGGGCGGACGTTCCGGTCATCGGCATCGTGTCCCGGCTGGTGGAGCAAAAGGGCTTCGACCTGATCGACGCCGTCTTCGGCGAGCTGCTCGAAGAAGACGTGCAGTTCGCGATCCTCGGTTCCGGGGAATGGAAATACGAGGAGATGTTCCGCCAGGCCTCGCATTCCCGGTATGACAAATGCAGCATCCGCACCGGCTTCGATGACGGGCTCGCGCGCCGCATCTACGCCGGCTCCGACCTGTATCTCATGCCGTCCCAGTTCGAGCCTTGCGGCCTCAGCCAGCTGCTGGCGCTGCGCTACGGAACGGTGCCGATCGTGAGAGAGACGGGAGGGCTGAAGGACACCGTCCAGCCTTTCAACGAATACACTGGGGAAGGCAACGGTTTCAGCTTCGCGCATTACAACGCCCATGACATGCTGTATACCATCCGCAGGGCGCTGCATTATTACCGCAACGAACAAGCTTGGAAGGTGATCGTCAGCAACGGCGAGAATGACGATTACAGCTGGAGCCGTTCCGCCAAGTCCTACATCGGCCTCTACGAACAACTAGCACCTGAGCGGAAGGAGAAGGAATCATGGCCCGTCACCTTGTAATCGGCAACGGAAAAATGCTTCTCAACCTTGACCATAACAGCTACATCCGGGACATCTATTATCCGTACGTCGGACAGCTCAACCATGTCGGCGGCCAATACTGCCGCCTCGGCATCTGGACCGAGGGACAATTCAGCTGGCTGGAGGATTCGGCCTGGGAGTCCAAGCTGGACTATATCGAGGATTCTCTCGTCACCAACGTCAACGCCCGCCATGGCGGGCTCCAGACGGAGCTGCAGATGAACGACGGCATCCATCAGCGCGAATGCATCTACCTCAAGCGAGTCGTCATCCGCAACCTGTCGGACAGGGAGAGGGAATACCGGCTGTTCTTCCACCAGGATCTCATGATCGACGGATCCGAGGTTGGCGATACGGCCGCCTACTATCCCGACAACCATACGCTGTTCCACTACAAGCGCTCGTCGTATTTCATGTTCAACGGATTTTCCGACGAAGGCGGCATGACCCAGTATTCGACCGGAATCAAGCGGTTCCATTCGGCGGAAGGAACATGGAGGGACGCCGAGGACGGCACCCTCATGGGCAATGCGATCGCACAGGGCTCCGTCGACAGCACGATCAGCTTCCGCACCGTCGTTCCGGCGGGCGGCGAGAAGACGGTCTATTACTGGATGTCGATCGGCAAGAGCCTGGAAGAGGTCAAGGAGCTGAACCAGTACGTCCAGGAGAACCATCCCGAGAAGCTGCTCAGCCGCATCGTCATCTACTGGAACCACTGGCTGGGCAGGGCGGAGAGGGATCTGGGCGACCTGCCTCCGGAAGTGGCGCGGATGTTCCGCCTCAGCCTGCTCATGGTGAGGACGCAGACCGACGAGCGGGGCGCCATCATCGCGGCCAACGATACCGATATCCTTCAGTACAACCGGGACCATTACAGCTACATGTGGCCGCGGGATGGAGCGCTGGTCGCCGATGCGATGTCGCTGGCAGGCTATCAGAGCGTGATCGCGCCGTTTTTCCACTTCTGCTCGCAGGCGCTTACTCCGGAAGGATATCTGTACCATAAATTCAATCCGGACGGAACCGTAGGCTCCAGCTGGCATCCTTACATGGTTCAGGGAACCAAGCGGCTCCCGATCCAGGAAGACGAGACGGCGCTTGTCCTGTTCGCGCTCTGGAGAGACTACAAGCGCCATCAGGTCATCGAGCTGCCCCAGTCGCTGTACAGCAGCCTCATCCGCAAGTCGGCCGCCTTCCTGAGCAGCTACATGGAGCATTCGATGTCGCTGCCGAAGCCGAGCTACGACCTGTGGGAGGAACGCTACGGCATCTGGACGTATACGACCGCTTCCGTATATGGAGGCCTCATGGCGGCAAGCTTCTTCACGGAGCTGTTCGGCGATTACGAGCGCAGCGACCATTACCGCCGCACCGCCGAGGAGATCAAGCAGGGCATGCTGACCCATCTATGGGATGAGGACAGCGGCCGGTTCGCCCGCGGACTCGTGCAGAAGGACGGGCGCTGGGTGAAGGACATGACGCTGGAGAGCAGCTTGTTCGCCGTTCTGGAGTTCGGCGTGCTGCCGGCGACCGATCACCGTGTCATCGGCACGATGCAGGCGATCCGGGAAGGGCTGGCGGTGCGTACCGAAGTCGGCGGCATCGCCCGTTATACGAACGACTATTACTTCCAGCAATCCGGGGAGATCGACCGGGTTCCTGGGAACCCATGGATTATCTGCACGCTGTGGGTGGCCAACTTCGAGATCGAGTCGGCGACGAGCCTGGCCGAACTGGAAGCTCCCAGGCGCACGCTGGAGTGGGTCGTCCGCCAGTCGCTGGAGAGCGGCGTCCTGCCGGAGCAGCTCAATCCCTATGACGGCTCGCCGCTGTCCGTCGCTCCGCTCACCTGGTCGCATGCGACCTTCGTGCAGAGCGTGAGCAAGTACGCGGCCAAGTACAAGGAGCTTGCGGGAAGCGCGGGCCCTGTATAAACTGGATAGGATGGTTTCAGTCCCGGTTCCTTTTTGGAGCCGGGACTTGTTTTCGCCCTGAACAGAGGAAGGATGATGAACATGAAAAGCATGGAGACGGATCGATTGATTTTGCGGACGGCGGAGCCGGGGGATGCGGCTGCCGTAGCTTCGTATGCGCGCCGCAACCGCGAGTTTCTGGAGCCGTGGGAGCCGCTGCGCGACGAATCCTTCTATTCGTTGACCGCACAGCGGAAAATGCTGGAGGCGGACCGGGCCGAAATGGAAGCGGGCCGAATGTGCAAGCTGTGGATTTTTTTGAAGGAAGATCCCGACACCGTCATCGGCTCGGTCGCTCTCAGCAATATCATCCGCGGCGTGTTTCAGAACAGCACATTGGGCTACCGGCTGGACAGCGGACTGCTTGGCAGAGGGTATATGCCGGAAGCCGTCAAGGCGATTGTCGACTACGGCTTCGGCGTCCTGAAGCTGCATCGGATCGAGGCCAATATCATTCCGCGCAACGAAGCCTCTCTCTCGGTCGTGCGCAAGCTGGGGTTCCAGGAGGAAGGGCTGGCCCGCAAATATTTGAAGATCAACGGAAAATGGGAGGACCATTATCATATGGTGCTGCTCAACGAAGCTCTCGAAGCGGAAGAGGAGCAGGCGGCCGGCCGCTCGGGCCGATAGGAAGCAGCCGCGGGGAAGAGCGGTTGCGGAATTGGACCGCGGTTGTTGCGGGCCTCTATGCGGCAACCCCCCGGTTCACGGGCGGCTTCCGATTCCGTTCGCCTCGTCCGGTGAGCGGATGAAGCGTCGGAGTCCGGCACCGATGCTCACCTCGGGGTAAGTATGTGAACGGAAAGTGCGTACTTATGCGACGGCGCAACGCCGGCTATACTCAAAAGCGTACAAAACCGAACGCTCGAGGAGGGCCGACCCTATGAAAACACTTGTCGTCGTCACGCATCCCGGCATCGATACATCCGTCGTCAATCGGCGCTGGCTGGAAGAGCTCCGCAAATACCCCGACCGCTACACGGTCCATGAACTGCATAAAGCCTATCCGGATGGAAATATCCAGGCAGAGAAGGAGCAGGAGCTGATTGAAGCGCATGGCCATCTTGTCCTGCAGTTCCCGATCTACTGGTTCAGTTCTCCTCCGCTCCTTAAAAAGTGGCTGGACGATGTGTTCACTTACGGATGGGCGTACGGGTCGAAGGGAGACAGGCTAAGAAATCGAAAAACAGCCTTGGCTGTAACCGCAGGAGGAACGAGGCTGGATTTCAGCGAAGAAGGAAAGCTCCGCTACGGGCTTGACCGGATTCTGTCCCCATTCGAAACGACGTTCCGTTACTGCGGTTCCGATTATCAGGACTTCTATGCCTTCTACGGCGCCGAATACGAGACGGTGGAGAATGCGGACTACCTGAAGCGGCTGGACCGGAGCGCGCAGGGCTATATTGAATTTCTCAGCCGGCTTTAACCGGCAGCAACCAAAAAAGCAGTCCTCCTGCCCATGGAGGGACTGCTTTTTTGGCCTGGATGCCGCTATGTCGGAAGATGGGCCGTCTCCGCCTGCTCGGCCGGCTTGACGTTCTTCTCTCCCCAGTCGCACATCATATCCATCACGGGAATGAGCGACTGCCCTTTTTCGGTCAAGGAATACTCCACCTTGGGAGGAATCTGCGGAAATTCCTCGCGACGGACGAGACCGTCCGTCTCCAGCTCCTTCAGCATGACGGATAAGGTTTTAAAGGATATGGTGCCGATTCCCCGCTGCAGCTCGTTGAAGCGCATGACCTTATATTGGGAGAGCCAGTACAACAGAGTCATTTTATATTTGCCGCAGATGACGGACAAGGTGTAGTCGAAGCCGGTATCCTTCATCTGGATGCCGGACGGAGCGCAGCTTGTTTTATCCATGCACGATTACCTCCTTATGGAACATCGCTCAAGGCCGCCTCTCCGGTCAGGGCCTCGTTTTTCTTTGGACAGGCTGCTGCCGGGACGGATGGCGTCATGGACTCATCCTATCATTTCAAAACGGACAGCTCAATGCCTTGCCGGTTCCTTCCTCCGGGAGCGCATTCCTCCTGAACGTCCTGCGCCTCCACTTGCATGGAGATGCGCTCTTGACCTTGACGCCGCGTCAAGGCGCATGATGGTTTCGGAGGCGATGACATGACCAGAGATGCACAGTACTACAGCAGGGGAGAAGCAGCCAATTACGACGCGCTGATCGGCGCTCAGCGAAGCCTGCTTCCGGTTTTGCGGAAGCTGGCCGATCCGAGCGGCAAGCGGATCGCGGATTTAGGCGCAGGAACCGGCCGGCTGACGCTGCAGGTTCTGCCTGTGGCGGCTTCCGTCGCGGCGGTGGACACATCGGAGCAAATGCTGGACAGGCTCCGGGAAAAAGCGGGCTTGCAGCCTGAGGGCAAGCTGAAGCTGGCCGTGGCCGATCATGCCGGCACGGGGCTGGACAGCTGTGCTTACGATCTCATTCTGGGCGGCTGGTCGATCTGCTACGGCGTAGCCCCGTCACAGCCGGGGTGGGAGCAGAGGCTGGCGGCGATAGAGTCGGAGATGAACCGGATCGGGATTCCCGGAGGCGACGTCGTGCTGTTCGAAAATTATGGAACGGCTGCCGAAGAGCCTGCTCCGCCGGAGCATTTGCTGGCGTATTTCCGAAGCCTTGAAGAGCGGTATGAATTCAAGAGGACCGTCGTCAGAGTCGATTACCGCTTTGCGGACGTTCGGGAGGCAGCGGCGAGGACAGGCGCCTTTTTCGGGCCGGAGACGGCGGAGAAGGTCAGGCGGAACGGCTGGAGCATCGTGCCGGAATTCGCCGGCGTGTGGCATCGCAAGCTGGAGTGAAGATTGGATCGGCTTATGGTGAGCGCAGCATGTTCCAAGGAGAACGGTGCCGATGCCCGCCGGCGCCTTGCGCCGGGCTTGTCCGCAAGCGCATGACGCTCCGCCGCTCTGCAAAGGCACCCGGAAAAGCCATGCAGCGCCAAGCCGAACCCGCAAGCGTTCCGCCAAGCTTATCCATGTAACGAGGCTGTACGGAAAGCGCAGCAAGCAGCTCCCGGAACCTTCCGGGAGCTGCTTTTTCGGCTCCATCTCTATGCTAGATGAAGAAAGCTCGGGAGATGATGACGAGCAGGATGAATAGAACGAGAATGACCCCTATGCTCGATCCCCAATAAGGTCCGCAGCCGGCGGCTGCTCCTGCAACAGGATAACCCATCAAGCATACCTCCTGTAACATGGATTCATTTGAAGCTGACAGCCCTGCGCCTAGCGCAGCAGCTTAAGCTTCACAATGACAATGTATGCGGGAAGCGGGCTTATGGACATAGTCAATTGTCCCGGGTCGTCGTAACGGCCTCGCCGCTCGAAGAAGGACTTTCGCTGCCGGACGGGCCTGCGGAGGCTCCATCGTTTTCGTTGTGGGCCGTCTCGATCGCCTGCGACAGAGCCGGATTGGGAACGGAGGTGGAGCCGAGACTGTAGGCATACTGGCGGAAGTGCTTGAGCCTGGATTCCATCAGCGTATCCATGGCGTTGCCAGTAAGGACGACGGAAGCGCTGCTGCAGGTAATGATGTTGACCGTGCCTACCATGATGCTTGGATTCGGGTTGACGGTCCGCGTTCGGATGTCGGCAGCGTCGGCGCTTTCCTCTTGCGGAAGGCTGAATGGCGTGCTGAACAAGTCGTAGCTGGCGAAATCCACCTCTCCTCCGGCTCGGTTGTCCAGCTGGCGCTGGACGGCAAGGCCGGAAGATTTGGCGCTGATCGACGCCGAATCTCCGAACTGGATGACGGAGGAAAGCCCGGTATTGATCAGTTGAAACGACCCGACGAACGAAGTTCGAATCGATGCGTCGTTTTCGATCATGGGCTTATCGTGATGGAGCCGTTCGGGCTGACGAAGCTGGAGCCGTTCCCAAATGGAATCGTTGAACCCGAGGCGGATTCGGCCTGCCCCGAACCTCCGGTTCCTGTCAGAGGAACGACGGTCTGGCCTCCCTCGTTCTGGATGGCGCCGGCTTGCGTCGAGCCTTCGGCTGGAGCCGGAAGCGGGGCGAAGGGGCCGATGATGACGGATTCCGGAGGGGTGTCGAAAATGGAATAGAGCGTGATGCTGTCGGTATCGCCGATTTGAAGCAATGAAGCTGCGGCGACCCCGACAAGCTCCAAGCTTCCCACGCAAAGCATATGATTCGTAATGTTCACATTCATGGACATTGCCATCATCCTTTCGGGTGCTTAGCCAAGTTTTGCACGTAAGCGGTCAAGGCCAGCTCCGCATCCCTTATCGTCCGCTCGGAAGCCTTGCGGAGAAGCTGGCGGACTTCCAATCTTTCGGCTGGAGAGAGCGATTGCTGCTTGGATTGCTCGTCGGCCATGTAGTGGCGGATTCTTTCCGGGATTTGCCGGCGCACATCTTCGATGACCATTTTTTGGTGATAAGGATCCATTTGCAGCTTCAAGGCCTTGGCTTCCCGGCTCATCGCATCCTGCGCCAGCGTATTCAAGTAAGCATCCACCGATGCCCTCACATCGCCGAAGCCGGGCAGGCTGCCGGTTGCGGCTGAAGGGACCGCAACCGGAGAAGGCGCGGTTTGTCCCGGAGGGACAGGCGGAATCCCGTCGGCTGCAGGCGGGACTGCCGAGAAGCCGGGAACTTGGGAGCCGGGGAACGGATTGGCGCCGCCAAATGAACCGAAACCCGGCGGCATGGCGGCTGCAGGGCCATTGAAGCCCGGACCTGAAAAACCGGGAGGAAATGCCGCTCCCGAAGGCGCTCCAAGCATAGACGCACTTGGGAATCCCGGCGGAGAGACAGGAACCGGGCCATGTCCGGGAACGGCGCCGACCTCCGGAAGGACGGTGGAGCCTTGCATCGTAACCGTATTATTGCCATTGGCTCCAACAGAAGGCTGGACGACAGTGGCTGCGAAGGACTGCGAGGGCGTGGGGGCAGAGGCCGGGACGATCGCAGCAGCACCGGGACTTGGAGGTCCCGGCGCATTCGTACCTTTGAGGGATGACTCCGGAATGGGAAGCGGGTAGACGGAGGCGCCGCCATTGACGACCTTTTGCGGAACCGACAGCTGCCCGAACTCCTGCATTTGCGACTCTGAAGGCGTCGTCATGCCGATATTCAGCGTTCCGTCCAGCTGTTCGACCTTCAGCTGATCGAAGTTGTATTCCAGCTTCTCGATCGTGTAGGCCGGCTTGCTCTCCGCCTGCTGAAGTCGTTCATCCATGCTTTTCATATATAGGAACATTTGCGAAATTTGCTGCTGCTGGATTCTTGAGCGAAGCAGTATCGATGCCAGGCAGGCCTGCAGGCAGACTGGATTTTGCAGATCGCCTGCGCATGAGACGAAAGGGTCCGCAGCCATCCCTGCCGTCCATCCTTCTCCAGGACCGCCGGCTCCGGCTGCGGAGTCCGCTACGATGGGAAAGGGAGGCGACGTAAAAGGCCACCCCTCATAGTTTTGCCATTTGCTTACCCAGTTGGGATCAATCGATTGGAGGTACCCGACCAGGGAGGCTTCATTGAATCCGGGGGGCAATCCGGCGAGGGCCTCAGGCGATAAGGGACTATTCCCGCCCGGTCCTGCAGCAGCTGCGGCACCGGCTGCATTCGGAGAAGCTCCTCCTCCATCTGCTGCACCTGCTGCAGCCGGCATTCCGCCGGAAGCGGACATTGGCCATGGGGCCGCCTGAGGGCCGGGCCAGCCTCCGGATTGCGGCGGAGGCTGGAGCTGTCCGACCGGATACGGCGAGGTGAAGCCGCCGGACGGATATCCGGCAGGCGGAAAGCTGCCGGGAGCAGGCATGCCCGCCTGAAAAGCTCCCCCAGGCTGTCCTCCTAGCGGAAAGCTTGCACCGGAGGAGGCTTCATAAGGGAAATTTCCGCTCGACATCGCCTTCAGGGCAGGTACGGATCCGAGCGAAGGAATCGGCCCGCCGAGCCCGGGCATCAGGCCGGTCATGCCCGGTATGCCTCCTGCAAGGCCCGGCAGCGATCCGCCCATGCCTTGGGCGGCGAGGCCGGCGAAGCCCGGCATGGCGCCCGGAAGCTTGAGTCCGGGCCAGCTGCCGCCAGCGCCTGGCCATCCTAATCCTTTGCCGATCTGAGGGAGCAAGCCCATGCCGCCGTAGGAGGAGCCGAATGGAAAGGGCCGGTTCTCCGGATGCTGCTGCAGGCTGGCTGGCGATTGGGAAGAACGATCGCCGTTTTCCATCGTCTGAATCCTCCTCTCGCGTCAGCTAGGTTTGGGCAGAGGAACGAAATTCAGCGCGTCAGCCCCTTCGTTGGATGTCAATTGCTCGGCAGGCTGGCTGAATCCTCCTGAATTGTACAGCTGGGATATAGGACGAATGGAGCCGGCGCTGCCGATCTGAAGAACGGAGCTGTTGGCGACGCTGTCTACGCGAAGCTGATGGATCGTAATGGACTGATGGACGGTCAGATTCATATAATGTTCGTTCCGGATCCGATTTCGTTATTGGAGTTATCCTGAAGATCGGGGTCCAGGGTATTGGTGGCGCTGAGTCCGTTGTTGGCGTTCGTCAAGCCCCCGGTCAGGAACGATCCTGAACCTGCATAGGTTTTGGAGGAGCTGGACGGCGATATTTGGACGGTATCTCCGAACTGGACAACGGCGCTGGAACCGACGCTGACGATGTTGACGAAACCGACGGCAGCAGGCATTCTCAATCACCTCATTCTCGCTTGAATCGCGGCAGGGCCGGGAGAACCGGGCTGCCGTCCATACCCCACTATATGCGGCATTCGCCCAAATGTTCCGGGATGCGCGGGCCTCGGCTCGAAAGCTGTCACTTGATCGAGCCGGCCTGCATAGGCTGGAGCATAGCGGAGGGAGGTTCTGCCCGTGGGCAGCAAATGGGATCAGATGCAGGAATGGCTCGCTCGCCAGCAGCTGCCCAAAGGCTTCGAAGCGATGAAGGAGCCGGAGTGGGTGGCGCGCATCGTCAAGCAGATGATGGAAGGCGCGCTCAGCGGCAATCCGACAGCCGGCTTGTCGGGCATGCAGGATACCGCGGATAAAGCCAAGAAGGGCGAGAATTTCAAAGCGGGCATTTCTTCGCTCGGGGCGGAGTGGTCGGAAAACAAGGATTACTTGCTGCTCAAGCTTCCTCTGCAGGGGGATGCCGACGCCGAGACGCTCCGGGTCAGAGTGAAGGAGGAGCGGCTGCGCATCGAGGGCTTGCCGGGACGACGTCCGCAAAGCCTGCAGCTGCCTGCTCCCGTCCAGCCCCGTTCCACGCGGGCAATCGTCAAGGGAGGCGTTCTCCGGGTTCGTCTGAAGAAGAAGTCTCCGTCGAAATACATCGATGTCTTCATCGAGGAAGGTCCGGATTAAGGATCCGGACCTTGGGCTTGTTGCGTTTGGCAAACGCTTCCCTTATGATTCTAGTGGACGGATTTTACATAAGGGAGTGTCGCCGGTGACCGCCGTTGATGTCAGCAATGTTTCTCCAGGCTTGTTCGTGCTCGGAGCCGTATTCATCCTGCTTATTTTTTCGCTTCTCAGCCTAGGCGTATTGAGGATGTTCCAGCAGCGCTTCCGTGCCGGCTGGTTCTATTTCGCAGGAGGCGCTGTCAGCGCAGTCGTCATGTACATCCTGTTGGATCTATGGTATATCTAGCCGGAAGCAGTCGGGCCTTGAAGGCCCTTTTTTTTGTTTCCGTCCGGCTTCAGTTCCTTAGCGGCCCGAGGCCTGTCCCGGCAGGCGGCAGCGCCCGACAGCCGGCTGGTTGACAGGGAATGGAAGGCGCAGGTATAGTGGAATGAGTGAGAAGAAACCGGAGGTACCTTATACCGATGAAGTAAGCCCGCGTGATCCCATGAAGCCAACAGAGCGAATGCTGCCAGTTGACGGGATACGTGCGCCGGTTTAAGGGTCTTTCTTTCAGGATATGCCGTCTTCCGATCATCGGGATTCGAGGCATGGTCCTGTATCCTTATCCCCATATGCACCACTATCCGGACCGCTGCGCAGCTGCGGTTTTTTTATTATTTTCGGGGATGGGGATGAGAGCATGACCTTATGGATCCAAGCAAAAGGAATAAGCAAGGAATGGAACGGCAAGACGTTATTCCAGGGCGTCGATCTGGAGCTGCGCGCGGGGGAGCGCGCCGCCTTGTTCGGCAGGAACGGCTCCGGCAAGACGACTTTGCTGACGGGCCTGCGCGGCGGGATCGAATTCGATTCCGGATCGGTATACCGAGGCTGTCCGGTCGCCGACTGGGGCTTGATGGAGCAGCATGATGAGGAGGATGTCGGCGAGCTTTCCTTGATCGACTTCGTCCGGATGGGCGACCCTTCCCGGTATGAGATCTGGAGGAGAATGACGGAGGGAGCGGCCGTCATGGCGGCTACGGACGGAGCGGCAGGCCTGGATGATTACGCCGAGGCTGCCGAGGCGTATGCAGCTATGGACGGTTACGGCTGGGAGCTCGAGGTGGATCAGGCGTTGAGCCGGCTCGGGCTAGGCGGTCTGGAGGGCGGGCAAACATACGGCAGCCTGAGCGGCGGGCAGAAAACCCGGGCCAAGCTGGCGAGGCTGATGGCGGGCCGCCCGCAGCTGCTCATGCTTGACGAGCCGACGAATCATCTGGACGAGGAATCGCTCGTCTTTCTGGAGCAGTGGCTGGCTGCGTTTCCCGGCGCGGTATTGTTCGTCTCTCACGACCGTGCTTTCATCGATCATGTGGCGACGCAGGTGCTGGAGCTGCGCGAGGACGGTCTGGGCGTATACCCGGGCGGTTATACCGCTTATCGGGAAGCCAAGGAAACGGAGCGCAGGACGATGGAGGCCAAAGTCCGCAAAGAGAAGCAGGAGCGGCAAAAGCTGATGGAATCCATCCGCAGGTATCAGCAGTGGTTCGATGCCGCCCATAAGGCTGCGGGGCAAAATGATTTTTTGAGATCCAAATCCAAGAAAAACGTCTCCCGGCTCCATGCCAAGGAATCTGCGCTCGAGCGGCTGGAGCAAGGAGCTGCGCATGCTCCCGTCGACAAGCCGCGCCTCAAGATGATGCTCGAGGACGATGGATTCGAGGCGGCACGGTTCATGAGGCTGGAGGAGGTCGGCTTCGCCTATGGATCCGCCAAGCCTCTATTAAGCCGGTTCAGCCTCACGATCAGCCGCGGCGACCGCATCGCGATTCTGGGACCGAGCGGCAGCGGGAAGTCGACGCTGCTGAAGCTGCTATCGGGAGAGCTGAACCCATGCGAAGGCCGAAGATCATCCCATCCGAAGATGAAAATCGGTTATTTCTCCCAGGAGCTCGACCGTCTTCCGAACGAGGCTGCTTTGCTGGACATGATGCTCGGCTTGCCGGACATGACCCAGTCGGAAGCCAGGACGCTGCTTGGCGCGTTTCTATTTTCCCGCGAGGACGTGCACAAGAGGATCGGGGACCTCAGCATGGGAGAGCGATGCCGCGCCGCCTTTCTCCGGCTGATGCTGGGCGGCTCGAATCTGCTGCTGCTGGATGAGCCGACGAATTACCTCGACATCGAGTCCAGGGAAGTCGTGGAGGCTTCGCTGCGCAGCTACGACGGGGCGATGGTGCTGGCGACGCATGACAGGGCGCTGCTGAAGTCTTCCGTGAACCGGCTCCTGGTTTTCGAGGAAGGGGGAAAGGGCAACCCTCTTCAGTATCCGGGAAGCTACGAGGACTATCTGGAGAGCAAGGCGGAGCGGCAGCGGGACAACGGCGGCAGGAGCGACGGGCAAAGGCTTGCCGGCCTAGAACTGGCCGTCCTGATGAGCGCGCCGGAGCCTGAGGAAGAGGAGGAGCGCCAGGCTTTCCGCAGGCGGCTGATGGAGCTGCGCCGGCGAGCCGGGCTGTGACGGCTGTGACCGGGCAATTGCAAGCGGATGTTCTCATGGGCATGGATCGTCGTCCAGCCGGGCGATGAGGAATATCCATCGACGACATGAATGAGCGAGACGCATGCGGGAAACCGGAAGCAGCCTGGCAAGTCTTGCTAACGGCGGCCGGTTGAGGTAAAGTCGAAGCTAGTTTGTTCCAAGTGGATGGAGCCGAAAAGGGGTAATGGTCGTGTGGCAGAAAATATGGTTTGTCTCCAACATGGGGTTCGTGGCGATGCTGGTCTGGTATATGTTTCTTCAGAGGGCTTACGCGGATGCCTTGCATCGCGGGGCTGATACGGCGCAGGCGGCCAAATACCGGCGCCGCAGGCTGATGGCGGGAATAGCGGCGCTTGTGCTGTTCGTCGTCATGGCCGGAGCCTTCATTACGAACATGAGAGTCAACGGAACGCGCTGAGGCATGTGTCCAATTCATGGCAATTCCGGCCTTGAGCGCAACTTTCTCCCGAAATGGCCGTCAAATGTCTACTGTACAGGGGCTTTGCCCCGTGAGCGGAAGCAGTTGGACAGACAGCAGTTGGACAGTTAAAGGAGACTAGCAATGAAATCGCTCAAATGGCTTTTGGTTTTGACCCTCTTCACCATGCCTCTGCTGGGAGGAATGGGGCGCGCGACGGCTCAAGGAGCATCGCAGACGCTCGTGATGACAAAAAACAGCAAAACGATGTTTTTGAACGGAACCGCCTTTACTGCGGCTCAGCCGTTCGTCATGAAAAACGGAGTATCCTACGCGCCGTTCAGCTCGCTGGCGGCGCGTTACGGCTTCCAGGTATCCTATGATGCCGCGGCCAAGCAATCGATCGCCCGCAGCGCCGCGGGAGAGATCCGCTTCAAGATGAATACCAAGGAAGTAACCGCCTACGGAACCAAAATGACAGGCCAGGCGAATACGTACTCCGAGAACGGGTCGCTCATGATTCCGATCCGCACCTGGGGTCTGGCGACGGGAAGCCGCGTGAGCGCTTCTGGCGCTCAGGTTACCCTGCAATGGGATACGAAGCCGAGCGCTGCGTTCGCCGTATCTCCGGCCAAGATCTATGCGGGCGACTATGTCACCTATTTGGACCGCTACAGCTCTCCTTCCGGCCAGCCGATCATCAACGAGGAATGGACGGGACGCGAGGAAGTATTCGCCGAGCCAGGCACGTACACCATTTCCCGCATCGTTCAGGATGCCGCCGGGCAATGGAGCGATCCCTACACGGTGACGATCAAGGTGCTTGCCCCGAACCAGCCTCCCGTCGCGGACTTCACCACGGACAAGACGGTATACCGGATCGGCGAGAACGTCCGTTATAACGATCTCAGCACGGACGACAACAACGCGATCGCCAAACGCAACTGGATCGGCCAAGCGGATGTCTTCTTCGAGGCGGGAGACAAGACGATCACCTTGGAAGTCATCGATGACCAGGGCTTGTCCTCCACGATCAGCAAGACGATCACGGTATCGACGGAGGTCCTGTATACGAAGGACCAGTACGACAAGCTGTTCAAGCCGGTAGGCGGCGTATTCGGGGTCGATGCCAAGTCGGTGCTCGATATTCCGACCGTATCGTATGACTTCCACTCGGAGCCTTCCCGCTTGATCCGCAGCAACAGCCCGGAGCGCTGGACGAGCGAAGGCATCGCTTACGACGATCAGTTCTCCGGCGACATCCGCCTGCTGTTCCACAACGTGAACAATATCGGATATCCCGTCAAGATGTATCTGATCGCGACGAATGAAGGCAACTACACCGCGAAGTTCGGCGTGAAGAATTTCGGAGCCGGCGGGCCGGACCAGTACGAGGTCAATACCGGCAAAATGTCTACGGTCCGGTATTTGAACTCCGTCATCTCGCCGAGCCCGATTACGTATACGAGCATCAAGCCGGGACAGTCCGTGCAGGTGCTGAAGGAAATCTCGGCTTCCGCCATCAAGTCGAATCTGATCTACTCGGCCTACGCCGACGTGACCTCCGATCAGACGCTGCGGTTCCGTGTCGTCGTTGTCGCGGAGAAGACGGACCCGCTCAAGGTGCTCGAGAGACTGCCGCTCATGGATGCGGACGGCAAGCATACCCGGGGCTCCTTCAACAACGCGACGCGCGCGATCGACGTTCCCGGCGTGCTCGGCTACACTCCGCAGCGCATCGTGCTGGGAGACAACAAGCTGGATCCGTATCTGGACGGGTACGACAATACGACCGGCTCCCTCCAGCTCAACATCGGCAACTTCGGCGTTCTGTACAAGATGAACATCAAGCTGTCGCCGCGGACGCTAGTCGCCTTGAACCCTCGCGGAGGCTTGTACACGGGAGCGTTCGTCGTCAACGGGCAGCTGATTCCCGTGCCGGCATCCGGAGTGCTCAAGGATCAAGGCGAAGCGATGGTGCTGTACCGTTCCGGAGACAGCACGGAGACGATCAGTCTCGTCTATCTGATCGCATCCGGCAGCAACCTGCCGATCACGATGATCTTCCAGCCGCTGCCGGCGATCAAGAATTAGGCAAGAAACCGGAAATGGACTCTTTGCCGCATCTCGACTCGAGATGCGGTTTTTTTGCGGAAATTTCCAGCGGGCGGATGTACAATGGAGCCATGGAACAGGAGGAGGGACAGGAATGGAAACGACGGAAAAGGGGTACGTGTTCAGCGACAGCAAGGATCGGCTTGATCCGGCGTGCATTGAACGCTTTTTAGGCGAGAGCTATTGGGCCAACGGGAGAGACAGGGCCGCGATCGCGAAGTCGATTGAGAATTCCCTCTGTTACGGCATTTACCGGGAAGGCGCTCAAGTCGGATTTGCCCGCGTAGTGACGGATGACGCGACGATGTACTGGCTGTGCGACGTTTATATCGATTCCGGACATCGCGGCCATGGACTCGGCCGAAGGCTGGTCGAGCTGATCACGTCCTCCGACAGGCTCCGCAAGCTGAACGGAAGCCTGGCGACGAAAGACGCGCACTCCCTGTACGAGAAATACGGATTCGAACGGTCCGGGCCGATGTTCATGAGAAGGCCTGGAACGAAAGGATAAGGAAGGAGAATGACGATGACGAAGCCGATGGAAGTGTTGTTCATCGCCATGGCCAGGGAATCCACAATACGGGTATCCCGGATCGGCTCGGGGAAGCGGGCATTCACATCATGAAGTGGACGGAGTGAATCAACTTGAAGCTTGACGGCATGAACCACATCTGCTTTTCCGTGTCCGATCTGGACAGATCGATATCGTTTTACGCCGAGGCATTCGGGGCGAAGCTTCTGGTGAAGGGACGGAGCCTCGCTTATTTCGATCTGGGCGGGCTGTGGATCGCTCTCAATGAAGAGAAGGAGATTCCCCGGGACGAAATCCGGCTGTCCTATACGCATCTTGCCTTTTCGATGCAGGCTGTCGAGCTGGACCATGCGGTCCGGCGCCTGGAGGCGATCGGTGCCGAAGTGCTGCCCGGCAGGGAAAGGGATGAACGGGACCGCAGGTCGGTCTACTTCCGCGACCCGGACGGCCATCTGTTCGAGTTCCACAGCGGGACGCTGCAGGACAGACTGGATTATTACCGGGAGACGAAGCCCCATATGGTCTTCGGCGAGCTGGACTATCCGGCGGAGTGAAAGGCCTATTTTTCATTGTAGCCGATCGGTTCTGTTTCATCGGCTACACCTCGTCGAGCTCCGCAGATAGGCGCTCAGCCTCAAAAGCCCCGCAGCCGCGCTTTAGCGGCTGCGGGGCCCGTTTCGAGCCTTGCGCTCCCTTGGCGATGCCGCAAAGGCACCAGGGGCTGTTCCAAAAGCCATAGGCTTTTGGAACAGCCCCTCTTTGGCCTCAGTCGGATTCCGGATGAAGCTCATCCCTGCGGCGGCGCCGACGGCGATCCCATAGAGAGAGCAGGATGATGGACCCCGACAGAATCACATTGATCCACAGCGCCATCATGACGACGGCGTACGAGGCGGAGCCGGGCTGCACGGCCGTCAAGCTGAGCAGGCAGAGCAGCAGCAGGACAAAGGACATGGACAGGACGATGCGGCCGAGCAGGCGCAGATCGTCCATCAGCTGTCTCTGGAGGCGCGGATCGCCGCCATCCTCTCCTGCCAGCCGGCCAGCGTCTGCTCGGCCAGATGGCAGGCCGCCTCGCTGGCGCCGACGGGGCGCAGCTGCGGCTCCTCCTGCGAGCAGAGATCGATGGCATGCGGGCAGCGGGGATGGAAGCGGCAGCCGGCAGGCGGCCGGGCCGCATTCGGCATTTCGAGGCTCCGCAGAGGCAGCTCCAGCATCGCCTTGGCGATGTCGGGATCCGGCGTCGGCACCGCGGACAGCAGCGCCTGCAGGTAGGGATGCCTCGGCTGGCTCAGCACATCGTCCACGCCGCCGAGCTCCATGACGCGGCCGAGGTACATGACCGCCATGCGCCCTCGTTCGGCGATGTAGCGGGCTGTCGCGAGGTCATGGGTGATATAGACGATGGCGATGTCCAGCTTGCGGTTCAGCTCCGCCATCAGGTTGAGGATCGAGATGCGCAGGCTGACGTCGATCATGGAGACGGGCTCGTCGGCGACGATGACCTTCGGATTCAGCGAGATGGCTCTGGCCATGAGGATCCGCTGGCGCTGTCCGCCCGACAGCTGATGCGGATACTTGTCGAGAAAGCGGTCCGGCGGCGTCAGTCCGACCGTCTCCAGCAGCTCGATGACGCGGGCTCTGGCAGCCTTGCGCCCTTTGACGATTTTGCGCTGCAGAATCGGAGCGGAGAGCGACTGATAGATCGTCCGCATCGGATTGAGCGCCGCATAGGAATCCTGCTGCACCATCTGCACGCCGCCGCGGAAATCCTGGTAACGCTCGCCCTTGAGCCCGGCAATGTCCGCCCCCTGGAACAGCACCCGTCCCGAGGTCGGCTTCGCCAGCCCCGTCAGGACGCTGCCGAGCGAAGTCTTGCCGCAGCCGCTCTCGCCGACGAGGGCGATGATCTCGCCCGGATAAATGTCGAGATCGACGTCGACGACGGCGCCGACCTGCTCGGCCGGAGCCATCATACCGCGGCGCCTCTCGTAATACAGGCTCACGCCCTCCAGGCTCATCAGCGCCTGCTGCCCGTCGGCGCGGGCCAACTCCCGGCTGCGCCGAAGCGGCTCTCGCTCCAGCTCCAGTTCTCTGACGCTCATGATGTACGCACCTCCGCGATCGATACAGTCTGGGAATCCGGATGCAGATGGCAGGAGGCCTCATGGCCTCCTGGCCAGACGACGCGGGATGGCGAAGCTTTCCTGCACGCGTCGAAGGCATGCTCGCAGCGGGGAGCGAACGGGCAGCCCGGGGGCATGCGCAGCAGATCCGGCGGCGAGCCCGGAATCGCCTTGCGCTCCGACAGGTCGTCGTACAGGCTGGGAACCGCTTTCATCAGCTTGGCCGTATAAGGATGCTTGGGGCGCTTGAACATGTCGTAGACGCTGCCCGCCTCCACGATATTGCCGGCATACATGACCCCGACCCGGTCGGCGGCTTTGGCGACGACGCCGATATCATGGGTGAGCAGCAGCATCGTGATGTCCATTTCCTTGTGGATCTTGACCAGAATGTCGAAGATATACGCCTGCGTAATGACGTCGAGCGCGGTCGTCGGCTCGTCGAGAATGACGAGCTGCGGATCGAGCAGCAGGCTGAAGGCGATCATGACCCGCTGCTTCATGCCTCCCGACAGCTCGTGGGGGAACGCCTGCAGCACGCGGTCCGGCTCCAGCCGCACATAATCCATCAAGTCGCGGGCCTTGTCGACAATTTGCTTCTCCGAAGCGCCGCTTCGATGAGCCCGGTACGTCTCGATGATCTGATCCTTGATCCGCACGACCGGGTTCAGCGCGTTCTGCGCGGCCTGGAACACCATGGATGCTTTCTCCCACTTGTACTCCTGGAGATGCTTGCGGCTCAGCGCCAGTATGTCCTCGCCGTCGAAGCGGATCGTTCCGGCGGCGATGCGGCCGGGGCTGGTTACCGCTCGCATGACGGCGGACGCGAGCGTCGACTTGCCGCTGCCGCTCTCGCCGACGAGAGCCGTGATCTGGCCGCGCGGAATGGAAAAGTCGGCTTGGTTGACAGCCTTCAGCGTACCGGCGCGCATCGGAAACTCGATCGTCAATCCTTTTATTTCGACCAGATTGTCCATAGCTGCTCCTCCTTTCTCAGGGTGTTCAGTTCGATCTCAGCCGCGGATTCAGCGCTTCCTCCAGACCGTTGCTGAAGAAGATGCAGGACATCTGGAACAGTCCGAGGCAGAGAATCGGCGAGATCAGATAGATGTATCCTTTGGGGTTGAAGATGCCGCCCGTGTTCTGCACGGCGAGCTGGATCATCATGCCCCAGTTCGTCGGCGAGTAGGGGGCGAGGCCGAGCATCATGAGGCCGACGCTGGCTACGATCGCCCCCTGCGCCGCCATGATGAAGTTGATCGCGAGGTAGGGAGTCAGGTTCGGCAGGATTTCGCGGGACAGGATGTAAGGCATGCGCAGTCCCATGATCCGGCAGGCGACGATGAATTCCCGGTTTTTCAGCGACAGCAGCTGGGAGCGGACCGCCCGGGCGAGCGGAGCCCAGGACCAGACCGCGAGAATGAAGGAGAAGGCGACGGGATTTTTGATCTGCACGAGCGCGGCCACGATCATCAGGACGGGAAAGCTCGGAATGGTGAGGAACAGGTTCGTGACGAACATGAGCGCCGTGTCCGTACGGCCTCCGGCGAAGCCGGATACCGCTCCCACGACGAAGCCGATGACGAGCGTGAACAGAGCGGCGAACAGCCCGATCGTCAGCACGTCGCGCGACCCGTAGACGAGCTGCAGGAGGGTGTCCCTGCCGCCGTAGTCCGTGCCCAGCCAATGGGACCAGGAAGGGCTTGCGTACCGGTTGTCGAACTTGACCGTCATGTCCAGGCTGGCCAGCATCGGCCCGAAAATCGCCATGAAGATGAAGACGGCGAGGATGATGACGCCGCTGAACGACTTCTTGTTGCGATAGATCGTTCTCCAGAAATCCGCGAATCCTTGGCTCATGATTTATCCCTCCTCCAGCTTGACGCGCGGATCCAGCCTGGCATAGATCAGGTCCGAGGCGAGATTGGCGACGATGACCGCGACGCTCGTCACGAGCAGCAGTCCCTGCATGAGCGTATAATCCCGCTGCTGGGTCGCCTGGCCGATATAATAGCCCATGCCGGGATAGCTGAACACGTTCTCGATCAGCGGCGAGCCGCCCAGCATGAAGCCGAAGTTGACCGCCAGCGTCGTAATGAGCGGCAGCATCGCGTTGCGCTTCACGTACTGGCTCATGAGCGTGCGCTCGGATACGCCGCGGATGCCGGCGGCGACGATGTAGTCCTCGCCGAGCACGTTGACGGCGCTGCCCTTCATCGTCAGCGCCCATGTTCCGAGCGTCGTGATGACATAGGTCAGAATCGGGAGCGCCCCGTGATAGAGCACGTTCGACAGGAAAGGCAGATTGAAGCCGGGCTCCACGACGGGATCGTAAGCTCCGTTCACGGGGAACCAGCCGAACTGGAAGGAGAACACGACGAGCAGCAGAATCGCGACGATGAAGTTCGGGACGGACGAAGTGATGATGGCGTAGATGGAGACGATCGGATCCAGCAGGCTCTTCCTGCGGAACGCCATCATCGCGCCGAGATTGATGCCGATCAGAAAGCTGATGACGAGCGAGATGCTGAGCACGAACAGCGTCCAGGGCAGCGCGTTCGCTATGATCTCATTGACCGATACGTTCTGGTAGATCATCGACATGCCGAGGTTGCCGTGCAGCAGTCCGCCGAGATATCGGCCGAGCTGAGTCAGCAGCGGTTCGTTCGGATTGTAGTTGATCATGGCGGTGATCTGGCGGTACGCCTCTTCCAGGCTCATCCCGCGCTGGGTCGCGTAATCGCGCGCCCACGAGTCGATGGCGCTGCCTGGAGTCATGCGCAGCAGCACAAAGGTGAGCAGCATCGCGAGCAGGACGGTGACGGCCGACATTCCGATTCGTTTGGCAATTCCTCTGGGGCTCATGACTTGCACCTCCGTCGTTAGTCGTCAGCGGGGCCAGTATTCTCTTGGCATGAAGGTAGAGTTGAAGCCGTGGTTCAAATGGGTGACGGCCAGCCGGTCCGCGTCGGTTTCCGGCAGCGGCATATCCCGTCCGCTCTGGACGATCTGGTCCATCATCGGATAATTGCCGGCCATCGTGCGCGTGTTGATCCAGGCGCCGGTCACGTTCTGGAAGAAGTTGACCCCCCAGCAGTTCTCGTTGGCGATCCAGGCGAGGTTGTCGATGATCGCCTTGCGCTCGCTCTCCTCCTGGACGTAGGGGAAGCGCCGCATCTCCTTGTCGACGTCCACCGTCTTTCCGTCGATGCCCGCCACCTTGAGGTCGAGGCGTCCCGTATCGATTTCGGAGCCGTCCGCACCTGTTTTCTTGACGTTCGGGAAGCCGACCTTCTTCTTGGTGCCGTCCCAGTAGACGACCTTGAGCGAGCTCCAAGGATTTTGGAAGCCCCAGGAGACGTCTACCCAGTCCATGGACATGTCGTAGAGGCCCTTATCTGCGTTGGCGAAATAAATCGTGCTGTCGACGGCCTTAAGCTTGGTCGGGATGCCGAACCTGGTGAGCTGCTCGGCGGCGATCTGCGCGGAGTTGACTCCCGGCACCCAGTTGTTCGGCGCGCCGATGATGAACGACGGCACATGGCCGCCCGGATCCCTCCAGAGGCCGTCCGGGCCTTTGCTCCAGCCGATTTCCTGCAGCAGGGAAGCCGCCTTCTCCGGATTGTGGGTGTAGTCGGTCATTTTGCCCAGCGCCTCGGCGCTGAGCTCGCTCTCCAGAGAGGAGGGCATGATGCCGGTCATCGAGATTTTCGGATATTCCTTGCCGTAGTAGTTGCCGATCTCCCTCAGCTTGCTCTTTTCAAACACATAGGTGAGCGCCTGCCTGAACTTCACCTGCTCGAACGGCTTGCGGCGGATGTTGTACATGAGGCCGACGCTGGCGGGATCGTACATGCGGTAATGGAGCAGGTCCGGATTCAGCTTGAGCAGCGACTCCAGAATGTCCTTGGGAGGCGTGCCGTCGTACCAGTCCAGCTTGCCGGATTTGACCAGGGCATATTGGGCGCTCAGCTCGGGAACGTTCTTGATCCAGATCTTGTCGTAGTTGACCGCGTCCGGCTGCCAGTAATCCGGATTGCGGCTCAGCAGCATGTCGGTGGTCGTCACCTTTTCGAACTTGAAAGGGCCGGTTCCGACCGGAACAGCCGGTCCCGAACGGGTGAATTCATTCCAGTTGAGCGCGATCTGCTTGTTGAGCTCGTCGGGAATATCCAGATGGAAGGGGCCGTCCTTGGAGCGGTCCGGCAGCGGCTTGGCCTGCTTCAGCAGCCCGTCGGCCTTGTCGACGTATTTTTGATACAGATGGTAAGGAATCTGTCCCTGCAGGTCTTGGGCGAGCAGCAGCTTCTTGAGCTCCGGATACGGAGCGGGATCAAGCCAGCGGAATACGACCGTATAGTCGTCCGGAGTTTCAATGGAGGACAGGTACTTCGTTACGTCCGCTCCGTTGTTGAGCCGGTAGTAGGCCCACACGTCCTTGCTCGTGAACGGAGCGCCGTCATGCCATTTCACCCCTTTATGGAGATGCACGGTCGTCGTGCCCGGTCCGTCCTCGGTCGATTCGGCGAGCACGTTGTAGACGTCGTTCGTCGATCGGATGAAGACGTACAGGCCTTCGAACATGTAGCGGTTGTTCGTGTCGCCGATTCCGCCCGACCCGAACGGATTGCCCTGGTACAGCGGAGGCTTCGGCCAGCCGCCCAGCACCCGGAATATTTTCTCCTTGTTGAATTTCAGCTGGTCGTCCGGCACGGGCTTCTGCGCCCCCTGCAGCTCGCCGGCTTCGATGCGCGCGGCTAGCCCTGGCGAGGAGGCACCGCAGCCTGACATCGCCGCCACGGAAACGGCCAAAGCAAGCGTGGCCCATGTTTTGCCGCTTCTCAAAAGGTTCACCTGATTCTCCTCCCATCTGGATCCACTTTCCTCCGGCTGCCCGTTGGAAGTGCTTTCATTGTATTCTTGGCCGAGGCTGGCGTGTTGATAAAAACGCTTTCATTATTCTGCCGGAATAGGGCGGAAATTGCTTGAAAGGAACGGTCGGAAACGGTTGCGGCAAAAAGGGGAATAGAAGGTGAGTTGGCGGAAAGGGAGGATGAAAAGAGGGAGAGTGGACAGAAATTGAGACGTTGAAGTTGGGAGAGTGGAGAAACAGGAAGACGGACAACCAAAGAGAGCGGGAGAACAAAAGGGAGAATTGGGGAAATGGGGGATGCAAAGAAAAGGGAGTCTGGAGAACGGGTTTCTATCATTCGTGGCTTGGCAGGATGGGAAGGGATGCCGCCGGAGTTGCAAGTGGAGCGGAACAGACGGCAAACAGGCCGCCCGGCCAAAAGGACCGGACAGCCTGCCTGGAATATCGAAACTATCAAAACGGAGTCTGGAAGCCAAATGCGGAAAAGATGCGGGATGAATTCAAGCCTTACTGGCCTTCCTTGCGCCATTCCAGAGGAGTCATGCCGACGTTCTTGACGAACAGGTCGTGGAAGCGGCTGGAGCTGCTGAAGCCTACCTCCGAGGCGATGAACTCCACCGGCTTCGCGGACAGGCGGAGCAGCCGCTTGGCTTCCTGCAGCCGCAGCGAGATCATGTACTGCTTGGGCGAGAGGCCGGTCCGCTCCGAGAATTTCTTGCGGAATATGCTCTCGGACAGATAATGGCTCGCCGCCAGATCCGAAACCTTGAGCGACGTGTGGTATTGCTGATGGATCTGCTTGATCGCATCCTTGATGAGCTGCTCCTCGCCGGTATCGCCGGACGGCTCCGCCGCGGCGCTGTCAACCGCGCAGACGTGGAAGGCCAACAGCAGCGTCTCCAGGGAATTGCGCAGCAGATCCGGCAAAAATTCCTCTGAACTCGGCTCGCGGCATTCCTGCGCGAGCTGCTTCATCGCGCCGGCTGCCCGCTCGAGGTGGACACCGGTCAGCCTGGCTTTGAGGATGGGGCCGGTGCGCTGGGAGAAGGCTTGCTGGAACAGGTACTGCGGGTAAGCCGGCATCTCCAGCTCATGCAGATGCAGCGAATAGCCTTCCCAATGCTTGATGCATACGTAGCTGTGCGGGGCTGCCGAGGGGATGAGGATCATATTCCCGGCGGACACCCTTGCATTCTGCTCGCCGGAGGCATAGTACCCTTCGCCCTTGATCAGAAGCGTGATTTCTGCCTCCGGATGCCTATGGGTCTTGAACTGGCCTATCCGATCCTCTTGATTCGGCGAACGGGAGCTGAAGGATGTGACATGATCGATAAATCCGGTTCCCATAAGAAATCCCATGCCTTTTCTTTGAAAATGGAGGCGCTATCGTCCGCTGACTGCGCATCTGCAAGGATAGGGAGACGAATGGCTTCCTCGCCGCCGCAAGCGAAAGGGCGGCGGCAGCTTTGCGCCGTCTTCATCCGGTCTCAGCTCTGCTCTTGGAAGGAAACTCTCAGACAGGCTCCGCCTGCTGGTCCTCGGGAGCTCCCCCGGCATAGTCCGGAACTTCAACGCTCACTTCCGAACGCAGCTCGGCGGAACGGATGACGCCGTCGATGATCGCCTGCTGGATCAGAATCTGCTCGCCCGGAATCGGAGCCCCGCGGCCTTCGCGGATCGCATCGACAAAGTCCCGCACCTTCTCCCGGAACAGGTCGAGCTGATGGTCGACGAGCGGAATTCTCGTGCTCGTCTGGCCGCCCATGAAATCGTGGAACATCTCGATGTTGCCGACTCGTCCGTCCCAGACGCCGGACCAGTTGCCCGAGCCGAACGGGGTGATCTTGAGTCCGGCGTCGGTGCCGAGGAAGTTGGTCGTGCCGAGAGAGTCGAGATGCATCGCCCAGCTGATCTTGAAGTGGAGCGTCAGATCGCCTTCGAAGCGGATCATCGCCGCTCCGAAGTCCTCAACGTCGAATTTGTCGGCCTCGGCGTGATAGAGAGGATTGCGGCCGAAATGGTTGAAGGTGCTGGCGGAGACGGTGAGCGGCTTCGGATAGTCAAGCGCGTTGAGCGCCATATCCAGGGAATAGCAGCCGATGTCGGCCATGGCGCCTGCGCCTGCCAGCTCCTTGCGGATGAACGTGCCTCCCGGCATGCCGCGCCTGCGGCCGCCGCCGGTCTCGACGTAATAGACCTTGCCGAGCTTGCCGGAGCGCACGATCTCCTGGATCAGCTTCATATTGGGGTCGTAGCGCGGCTGGAAGCCGATCGTGAGCATGCGTCCGCTGCTGCGCGAAGCCTTCACCATGTCCAGTCCCTCTTCCAGCGTGACGGACATCGGCTTCTCCAGCAGCACATGCTTGCCCGCGTTCAGGGAGTCGACGGTCGGCTGGCGATGGGCGGAGTTAGGCGTGCAGACGCTGATGCCGTCGAGATCCATCGCGAGCATTTCCCGATAGTCGTCGAAAGGAGCGGTGCCGATGAGGTCATGCTTGCGGATGAACTCCAGTGCCTTGCCGGGGATGGCGTCGGCGACGGCTGCGATTTCCACTCCCGGGATGGTTTTGTAGGCGGCGGCATGGGAGCCGGCGATGCCGCCGCTGCCGATGATGCCGATTCGTATGGTCGATGTGGACAAAGGTTTCTCTCCTTCCGAGTGGCGCGCCGCTAAGCAGGGCAGCGCGGACAGCCGGCTTTATACGGGCTGGCTGCGCATTTGTTCCCGGTAGCGGCTCGGGGTAAGGCCGAATTTCTTGCGGAAAACGTAATGAAGGTAGCTGCCGCTCTGGAAGCCGGTTTCGGCCGCGATCTGCTCGATGGAGCCTTGATTGCGGGCGAGCGCTTCGCATACCTGTTCGAGGCGGCAGCGTTCCAGATAATCGCTGAACGAGACGCCGCCTTGCTCCTTCATGATCCGCTGCAGCTGGCGGCTGCTGACATGGATGCGGTCGGCCGCATCCTGGAGCGACAGGGGACTGGAATAGTTGTCCCGGATGAAGCGGGTGATGAGCTGGTAGCGGTAGAGCGACATGTCCCGCTCGGGATGGGCGACCTGCGGCAGCGGCTGCAAAGGGGCGCGGGCGGCACGGAGCAGAATTTGAATGACCGCCTGCTTCACCGTCGTACCCCAGCCGGGCTCGGCCTCCTGGACGGCTTTGTAAGCCGTCAGGAACCAGGGCATCGCCTGGCAGCGGTCCGGGATAGGATGCGGTCCGAGCGCATCCAGGGCTGCGATGCAGTTCTCCGCCTCCTGGCGTTCCCATTCGTCCTCCCCGGAGGCGGCCGGCTCATCCTCGATCGGAACGATGTCGATATGCAGGCTGAGCTCCTCCGTACCGTCCGGACGGCCCGCCAGCTGCTGGTGGAGCACGCCGGGGCCGGTCAGATAGAACATGCCTTCGCGGAATTCATGATCGCTGTCCTCGAGGGACAGAGTGCCGGAGCCGCGGGCGATGAAGTGGAATTCATATTCCGAATGCTTGTGGTAGCGAATGAGGCGATCCTCCGGGAAGGAGGCGAGATGAAAATGCAGCACCCGAAGCCGGTATGCTCCCCAGCGGAACCGGAGCTCCAGCCGGTCCATGGCATCCCGCTTCTCCATCATCGGGGCATAGGGAAACGGCTTGGAACCCGGCGTTCTCATTGCGCTGCGCCGGCCAGGTCGATCCGCTTGCCTTCGGCTGCGGAGCGGTTCGCCGCTTCCATCAGCCTCGTCAGATCGGAAGCGAGAGCGATGTTCTCCTCGCCCTCGGTGCCGTTCTCGATATGTCCAACCCATTGGCTGAACGCATTCGGCAGCTTGGTCCCGAGCGGAATCTCCTTCCATTGCTCCTCGAGCTTCGTGCTGCGCACGCTGATGACGTCGTCCGGATTGCCGTACAGCAGCGTACCTTCCGTGCCGAAAAGCTCGATCTGGAAAGGAGAATGCTTGCTGGCGAAGCCGGCCTCGACGACGCCGATCGCTCCATCCGCGTAAGAGAGGACGGCAACGGCATTGTCTTCGACTTCGCGTCCGGTCACATGTCCGTACGTTGCGGTCAGGCTTTCCGGCATGCCGCCAAGGAACAGGCGGGTCAAATACATCGGATGGCAGCCGAGATCGATGAGCGCTCCGCCTGCCGTCTGCTCCGCCGAGTAGAAATGCTCCGGCAGCCAATTGGCCAAGGCGCCGTCGTGCGCAAGGCGGACGCGGACAAGCGTGAGCTTGCCGAGCAGTCCCTGCTCCAGCACTTCGCGGATGGCCGTCGTATAGCCGTCATTGAGGCGGGGGAGAGATACCGTCAGCTTAACTCCGGCTTCTTGAACCGCTTTCAAAATCTCATCCAGCTCGGCTGCCGTAGGCGCGATGACCTTCTCCGTGAAGATATGCTTGCCGGCTTTGGCCGCCTTGACCATCACTTCGGCATGCATCGTCGTCGGCGCGTCCACGATGACGGCATCCACATCCTCGCGCGCGAGAACTTCGTCCAGGCTGCTTACGAACGGAACGCCGAGCTTGTCGGCGGCTTCCTGGCCGCGTGAAGGCACTTCATCCCATACAACCGTAATTTGCGTGCCGGGATGCTCGTTTGCGTAGCCCGTGTATTCCCAAGCATGGACATGCCAGAAGCTGAGTTTTGCGATTCGAATCATAGCGGAAAGGTCCCCTTTCATAATGGAAGCAGACTGTAAGAATGCGACATGGCTTTAAGGTAACATAGGACAATGACTACGAACAGTGTACAAATATGACATCCGATATGTAAAATGGCGACATTGGTTCCGGTTTGATTTCGGAGTTGTTAGGCCTCAAAATAGAAGGAAGGCGAAATTCTCGGCCTGGAAATGGGGTCCGGGACATGCTGGCATCTGGGGAAGGGGGCGGAAGCATGAGGATGAGAAGAGCCGTGCAGGCTCCCATCCATCTCTACCGCAAGTTCATATCGCCGCTGAAGCCGCCGACCTGCCGCTTCTATCCGACCTGCTCCGCCTATGCGCTGGAGGCGGTGGAGAAGCATGGCGCGGCCAAGGGCTCCTATCTGGCGGCAAGACGCATCCTGCGCTGCCATCCGTTCCACCCGGGAGGCTACGATCCCGTGCCATGAGCTTCCTTGACATGCACAGGGTCGTTTCGGTATGATTACGACAAATACAGCTTACCCGATGAAGGGAAGAGTAGTTTCCGCAGCTGCCGCATCAGAGAGCCGGGCAAGACGGTGCAAGCCGGCCGGGGGCGGGAAACGAAGATGGTCCCGGAGGATTCCGCTCCGAACGGCAGCAGCCTGGCGCTGAAGCCGCAAGGTACGGACGCGCGCAGCCGGCGTTAGCGGCTTGCCGTTCTTCCAGGAACGGCTTCACTAGAGCTTCCCGTCCGCCTCGAGCCAGAGGCAGGGAAGGAATTTGGGTGGTACCACGAAGCGCTCTCGCTCTCGTCCCATAGCGGACGGGAGCTTTTTTGCATGTCCATATCGATCCGGAGGGATTCCCATGCCAGAGAACAACAACAGCTATTACATTACGACACCGATCTATTACCCGAGCGGCAAGCTCCATATCGGGCATGCCTACTGCACGCTCGCTGCCGACGCGATGGCGCGCTACAAGAGGGCGCAGGGCTACGACGTCAAGTTCCTGACGGGAACCGACGAGCACGGCCAGAAGATCGAGCGCACGGCCAAGGAGCTCGGCATGACGCCGATCGAGTTCCTGGACGGAACGGTCGGCGAGATTCAGAAGCTGTGGAAGAAGCTCGAGATCAGCCACGACGACTTCATCCGCACGACCGAGGAGCGCCATAAGAAATCGGTTGAGAAGATCTTCAAGCAGCTGCTCGACCAAGGCGACATTTATAAAGGAACGTACGAGGGCTGGTATTGCACGCCTTGCGAGTCTTTCTTCACGGAGCGCCAGCTTGTGGACGGCAAATGCCCCGATTGCGGACGTCCCGTGGAGCTGGTCAAGGAGGAGAGCTATTTCCTCGGGATGAGCAAGTATGCCGACCGGCTGCTGCAATATTATGAGGACAATCCGGATTTCATCCAGCCGGAATCCCGCAAGAACGAGATGATCAACAACTTCATCAAGCCCGGCCTCGAGGACCTGGCCGTGTCGCGGACGACGTTCGACTGGGGCATCAAGGTTCCCGGAGATCCCGAGCATGTCATTTATGTATGGATCGACGCGCTCTCCAACTATATCACCGCGCTTGGCTACGACTCGGAAGACGATTCCCAGTACCGCCATTTCTGGCCGGCCGACGTTCATCTGGTCGGCAAGGAGATCGTCCGCTTCCATACGATCTACTGGCCGATCATGCTGATGGCTCTCGACCTGCCGCTGCCCAAGAAGGTGTTCGGCCATGGCTGGTGGCTCGTCAAGGAAGGCAAGATGTCCAAGTCCAAGGGCAACGTCATCGATCCCGTCGTCCTTCTGGAGCGTTATGGACTTGACGCTCTCCGGTATTTCCTGCTTCGCGAGGTGCCGTTCGGGTCGGACGGAACGTTCACTCCCGAGGCTTTCGTGGAAAGGCTGAACTTCGATCTCGCCAACGACCTCGGCAACCTGCTGAGCCGCACGGTGGCGATGATCGACAAATACTTCGGAGGGGAAGTTCCGGCCTATGCCGGCGCCGTGACCGAATTCGACGGCCCGCTGCAGGCGCTCGCGGCCGAGGTCGTCTCGTCGGTAGAGGCTTCCATGGATCGCATGGAGTTCTCGGTCGCGCTGTCTTCCCTCTGGCAGCTGATCAGCCGCACGAACAAGTACATCGACGAAACCCAGCCATGGGTGCTCGCCAAGGATGAAGCCCGCCGCGGCGAGCTCGCCTCCGTCATGTACCATCTGGCGGAATCGCTGCGCATCGTCTCCATCCTGCTGACGCCGTTCATGACCCGCGCTCCGCAGGAGATCCGCCGCCAGCTCGGCGCGGAGAACGACGCTCTTGCCGCATGGGAATCGGTCCGCTCGTTCGGCAGCCTGCCGGCCGGAACCCGCGTCTCGAAGGGCAGCGCCCTGTTCCCTCGTCTGGATGCGCCGGAGGAAATCGCTTATATCGCTTCCGCCATTCTCGGCGGAGGAGACAAGAAAGAGGAGCCGGCAGCCGAAGCCAAGCCGGAATCCGCTTCTTCCGCGCCTGCCGCTGCCGTGACGGCTCCGGAGCCGAAGGAAGAGATCGGCATCGACGATTTCGCCAAGGTCGAGCTGCGCGTCGGGCAGGTGATTGCAGCCGAGCCGGTGCCGAAGGCCGACAAGCTGCTCAAGCTGAAGCTGGATCTCGGCTATGAGCAGCGGCAGGTCGTCTCCGGCATCGCCAAGTTCTACAAGCCGGAGGAGCTGGTCGGCCGCAAAGTCATCTGCGTGACGAACCTGAAGCCGGTCAAGCTGCGCGGCGAGCTGTCCCAGGGAATGATCCTCGCCGCATCCGTCGGCGACGAGCTGACGCTGGCGACGGTGCCGGATTCCATGCCGAACGGCGCCATCGTCAAATGATCCGAACCAAAAAGCAGGATGCGGGCGACAGCCCCGCATCCTGCACCTATTAAGGGAGGCTGGTCCAAACCATGTCCAGCGTGAACATCGGCTTGGCATTCGCCGCAGGCATCGCGTCCTTCGTGTCGCCATGCTGCCTGCCGCTCTACCCTTCGTATTTATCGTACATAACGGGCATATCGGTCACCGAGCTCAAAAGCGACAATCCCGGCCGCGAGGTGAGGCGCCGGACCATGAGCCATACGCTGTTCTTCATTCTCGGGTTTTCGCTTGTCTACTACACGCTCGGTTACGGAACGAACCGCTTCGCCGAGGTGTTCGCCGATTACCAGGACCTGATCCGGCAGCTGTCCGCCATCCTCATCATGCTCATGGGACTGTTCCTGATCGGGCTGTTCCAGCCGAAGGCATTGATGAGGGACTTCAAAATGCCGGTGAAGCTGCGGTCGGGCTATCTCGGATCGTTCATCTTCGGAATCGGCTTCTCCGCCGGCTGGTCGCCGTGCGTCGGTCCGATCCTGGCGGCGATTCTGGCTCTTGCGGCATCCGATCCGGGAACATGGTTCGGGCTTACGACCGCTTATGCGCTCGGCTTCGCGATTCCGTTTTTCGTGCTCGCTTTTTTTATCGGCTCGACGAGGTGGATCGTCCGCTACTCGTCTGTCCTGATGAAGATCGGCGGCGCCTTGATGCTGGTGATGGGCGTGCTGCTGTTCACGAACAAGATGTCCGTCATCACGATCTATCTGAATGGAATCACGCCGGAATGGCTGCGGTTCTGATCCTTGATCAAGTGAAATAATCGATCGTCGCCTCAGGGAAATGCTCGAAGATGCGCTCGGATATAAACATCCGCAGCGCATTTGCCTGTTCATCGGGGTAGACGTATTTGCCTTGGCCCCAGCGGCCCCATTTGTACTTGCGCTTTTCGATATCCATCTCTAGCTTCGTTTTCGGATAGCGTTTCTCGATCGTCGCCTTGGCGGTCTTGGTGAAGCGATGCTGGATGAGCTCGAAAGTCAGATCGGGAATTCCGGCAGGCAGCGTCTTGGCCAGGTTTTCCAGCAGCTCGGCATACCCTTCCTGCCAGCCTTCGTGCCAGATGATCGGCGCGATGATGAACCCGACGGGATATCCGGCAGCCGCGACTTTGCCGGCCGCTTCAATCCGCTGCTCGAAGCGGGATGTCGCGGGCTCGAAGTTTTTGATGACATACCTGGCGTTGACGCTGAAGCGGATGCGGGTATGGCCGTTGTGGCGCGCATCGAGCAAGGAATCGACATGGTGGAATTTGGTGACGAACCGCAGTCTGCCGTACTCCTGGTCCGCCATGAACTCGATCAGCTCGCGCAGGGAGCCGGTTATCGGCTCGAGGCCGACGGGATCGCTCGTGCACGCGGCTTCAAAACGGGTGATTTGAGGCACGCGCTCATCGATGTATCCTTTCGCCGCCTCCATGATTTCGTCGGTGTTCACATAGACGCGGATATAAGGCTTCGCGCCGAGAGTCGTCTGCAGATAGCAGTAGTGGCAATGGGCCATGCAGCCCGTCGCGATCGGGATGGCGTATTCGGCGGAAGGCTTGGACTGGTCGAACTTGAGCGTTTTGCGGATGCCGACGACGAGCGTCCGCTTGGCGATTTTATATTGCTCCAGCTCGGAATCGCCGGGCAGATTGGTGATGCGGTTGTGGGATGTCGTCATGCGGATAGGCAGTCCCTGTTTGACCGCCCATTCATGGATCCGCTTCCCCTTGGGATAGTTCAGCGAGTCCGGCTCGAAATAGACCAGCTCGGGCACGAAAACGTCGGGCCGGCCGGTGCGTGGACGTTCCATGACAGTGCTCATAACGGCAAACCTCCTCGGGAAGGATGGATGATGGCTCGGGGTTAGTTTGGCATGGAAGCAAGCTTTTCAATAAGGGAAATCCCGGCTGCGCAAGTTGCAGGAGGCCGGAGCGCGTTGTATGATACTAAAGTAGCGTGGCGCCGAGAGAGTGGAGGCGCCCAGCAGGTTAGGAGGGTTTTCATGCCTACACCGAGCATGGAAGATTATTTGGAACGGATCTACAAGCTGATTGAGGAAAAAGGATATGCCCGCGTATCGGATATCGCGGAAGGGCTGGAGGTCCATCCATCCTCGGTGACCAAAATGATTCAGAAGCTGGACAAGGACCAGTATCTGATTTATGAGAAATATCGCGGCCTCATCTTGACGGCCAAGGGCAAGAAGATGGGCAAGCGGCTGATGGAGCGCCATCATCTGCTGGAGCAGTTCCTGGAAGTCATCGGAGTCCAGGAAGCCAACATCTATCAGGATGTCGAGGGAATCGAGCATCATCTCAGCTGGGATTCCATTACGTGCATCGAGACGCTCGTGGAGTACTTCCGCCGTGACGAGACGAGGCTGGAGACGCTCCGAAGCATCCGCAGCGAGCTGGAATCCGAATAGAGCCGCCGGAATCAAATAACGGCAGGCGGGAATGGAACCATTCCGCGCCTGCCGTTATTTTTTGTTCCTGCTCCTTGTTCAATGATACTTGGGCATGCCGTCCTCGTCCTTGCCGCCGTCGATGACCCGGAAAGGAGAGGGCTTGCGGCCGCGCGCCTTTGCGGAGGCGGATTTGAAGCGGGAAGGCTCTCCGCGGCCCTTACCGGCATGGCGGGGGCTTGGCTTGACGGCGCGTTTCCTGCGGGCGGGACTGAACCAATAGAAGGCGAAGATGCCGCCGAGAATGACGGCTGGAAGGAGGAGGCTGAACGGATTGCGGGCAAGGCTGCTCCCCAGTCCGATCACAACCAGCACGGCAACGACCGCCGTCCCTATGTTGACCTTGTTGCGACGCATGCAAATCCGCCCTTTCTATTGACGATGCTCCCCTTCGGGATGCTCTCGAGACGGTCAGACAGCCGGTTGTACGTTGACTTCCCGCTCGAGCTCGCGCATCCGGTTGAAGGAGGCGATGGATACTTCGACCTGGTCGTCCGTCGGCTCCTTCGTCGTCAGCAGCTGCAGCCACAGCCCGGGATAGCCGAGATAGCGCAGCACCGGAACGTCGCGCAGGGCGTTTGTCCAGCGCAGCACCTCATAGGATGCGCCGAGCACGACGGGAAGGAGAAGGATGCGAATGTAGATCCTCTCCCATAAGTTATCCCAACTGAAGAAGGAATAGACGATGACGCCGACGATAACGGAGAAAATGATGAAGCTGCTGCCGCAGCGGTAATGCAGGCGGGTATACTTCTGGACGTTGCGGACCGTCAGCTCCGCTCCGTCCTCGTAGGCGCTGATGACCTTGTGCTCGGCGCCATGGTACTGGAACAGGCGCTTGACGAGCGGAGTCAGGGAAATCAGGTACAGGTAAGCCAGAAGCAGAATGATCTTGATTCCGCCTTCGATCAGGTTGTGCAGGAACACGCCGGTGAACATGTGGCTGAACAGCCAGCTTTCCAAAACAGCAGGCACGAGGGTGAAGATAAGCTTGCCGGCGGCGAAGCTGATTACTCCCGCGACGGCGACGCCGACGATCATGGACAGGCTCCAGCCTTCCTTTTTAGGGACTTCGTCCTTCGCCGCTCCGGCTTCCTCCGGCTGGTCCTCGGCATAGGCTTCCAGGGCGTAGTTCAGATGCTGCGAGCCTTTGGCGCTGGACTCGAGAATGCCGATAACTCCGCGTACAAACGGAATTTTCTTGAGCGGCTGGTACCAGGGCTTCTTGCCTGCGCTCGGAACTTCGTAAAAAGTAATTTCTTCGTTCTTGCGGCGTACCGCCGTGACATTGACGTTGCGGCCGCCGAACATGACGCCTTCAATGACAGCTTGTCCGCCGTAAATGGATGTGCTCGCTTCTGGCAACGGACATTCACCTTCCCTTTGTTCATACTTCCTCTCGCTTCAGGCTCGGTCGCAGCCTGCGGGGGAACTGGAATCCTGTTTCCATTGTACTTGATGGCAATGGGGAATGCCAGACCGCCTCTCACGGCAACCGCGAACCAACGCGGAGCTGGAAGACGGTTAGCCGGCATGGAATTTGGCGCATACTAAAGGCGGACATTTCAAGGAGGCGATCGAAATGAGCGCGACAGCGGCAGCATCGAACCGGGGAAAAGGGATGGACAAAAGCGAGTATGGCAAACATACGACCCATACATGGACGTACTGCCTGCAGCTCGGGTTTTGGGCCGGGCTGATATGGGGCTTCGCCCATTGGCTTCTCTATACGTTCCGGTTCACCAAGGTTCTGCCCGGCATGCTGGCGGAGCCGTTTTTCAAGCACTCCTTCCTCGTCACGGGCTGGGGGCATGCCGTCGGCATCGGGCATTTCATCGTTTTTTCCATTCTTGCCGCCTATTTGTACAAGCTTCTGCTCGGACGCTTTCCGGGTCCATGGGCGGGCTTTGTGTACGGGCTGCTGTGGTGGACGCTGCTGTTCCTGGCCTTCGGTCCGCTTCTCGGAATGGTGAAGCCGGTCACGGTTCTCGGCTGGAACAGCATTTTCACGGAGCTCAGCCTGTATGCGGTGTGGGGGCTGTTCATCGGGTACACGATCGCGTTCGAATTCACGGACGAAGCCTCGCGCGAGCCGAAGCGCAAGCCGAAGGGAGGAAGCTGACGGACACGCACTTCCAAGGGCATGTCATTTATGGTAGAATGGCAAGTAGCCTTTTGGCTTTTGGAGGTGCGGTCATGCGCAAGATTCTCGTACTTAACGGTCCTAACCTCAACATGCTGGGAATCCGGGAACCGGGCGTATACGGAACGACGACGCTGGATGGAATCAAGGATATGATGGTCGAGGAGGCTTCCCGGCTCGGCGCGGAGCTGGATTTCTTCCAGTCCAACCATGAGGGCGGATTGATTGACCGGATCCATGAGGCTTACGGCAGCGTGGACGGCATTCTGATCAACCCTGGAGCCTTCACCCATTACAGCTATGCGATCCGCGACGCGCTGGGCTCGGTGCCGGTGCCGTCGATCGAGCTGCATTTGTCCAATATCCACAAGAGGGAAGCCTTCCGGCACCAGTCGGTGACGGCGGCATCCGCCGTCGGGCAGATCGCCGGCTTCGGCGCCTACAGCTACGTGCTTGGGCTGCATGCCTTGCTGAATCATTTGGACAAGCCGTCCGGCCAAGGCAGCTAAAGGCAGTTTGATTGGATTAGAGGAGGTAGCCGCGATGACGAAGCAACGAGTGGAGAAGCTGCGGGGCAAGCTGGAAGAACAGGGATTGGAAGCGCTGCTTGTCGGCAGCCCGTACAATCGGCGATACATAAGCGGGTTTACAGGATCTTCGGGCTGGGTGCTGCTCACGTCTTCGAAGAGCTGGTTTCTGACCGACTTCCGCTACACGGAGCAGGCGGCGGAGCAGGTGCAAGGGTTCGAGATCGTCGAGCATGCAGCCGATTATATGGAGTCCGTCCGCGAGCTGCTCGCTGCGGAGGGCATAACGCGTCTGGGCTTCGAGCAGGAGCATACGGTCTACTCCAACTATGTCCGCTGGGGACAGGTTCTCGGCTCTATCGAGCTCGTGCCCGCAGCCGGCATCATCGAAAGCCTGAGGGCCGTCAAGGACGCCTCGGAGCTGGCGATCATGCAGGAAGCGGCGGATCTGGCCGATGCGACCTTCGATTATATCAAAGGGCTGATCAAGCCCGGCATGAAGGAATCCGATGTCGCGCTTGAAATGGAAGTCTTCATGAGAAGCCGCGGCGCGACATCGTCCAGCTTCGACACGATCGTCGCCTCCGGCGAGCGCTCGGCGCTCCCGCACGGAGTCGCGAGCGGACGCGTCATCGGCAGCAACGAATTCGTGAAGCTCGACTTCGGCGCCTTGTACAACGGCTACTGCTCGGACCTGACCCGCACGGTCGCCGTAGGCGAGCCTTCGGCCAAGCACCGCGAAATTTACGAGATCGTGCTGGAAGCCCAGCTGCACGCCCTGGCGAACATCCGCCCGGGAATGACCGGCATCGAGGCCGACGCGCTGGCCCGCGACGTCATCGCCAAGCATGGCTACGGCGACCAGTTCGGCCACAGCCTTGGACATGGCCTCGGCATGGAAGTGCATGAGAAGCCGAACCTGTCCAAGCGCAGCGACAACGTTTTGACCCCCGGCATGGTGGTAACGGTGGAACCCGGCATCTACATTCCCGGGTTTGGAGGCGTCCGCATCGAGGACGACATCGTCATCACCGAGAACGGGATTCAAATATTGACAGCTTCGCCGAAGGAACTTATTATCCTTAGCTAGCCCGACAGCCGAAGCGTCATGCTTCGGCTTTTGGACACTAAGTCTCCTCATCGCAGCGTCCAAGCGGAAACGTCGTTTCCGCATCACCCATTTACAGGAGGAATCACCCGTGATTTCAGTGAACGATTTCAAGACAGGCCTTACCATCGAAGTGGATACCGACATTTTCAGCGTCATCGAGTTCCAGCATGTCAAGCCGGGCAAGGGCGCTGCGTTCGTCCGCTCCAAGCTGAAGAACCTCCGCAACGGCAACATCGTGGAGAAAACCTTCCGTGCAGGCGAGTCGCTTGGCCGCGCACATGTCGAGAACCGCGAAGTCCAATACCTGTACAACTCCGGCACGGAGTACACGTTCATGGACAACGAGTCGTTCGACCAGTTCAATCTCGACAAAAAGCAGCTGGAATGGGAAATCAACTTCCTGAAAGAAAACATGAACGTCAACATTTCCAGCTACAAAGGCGAAATCATCGGCATCTCGATCCCGAACAGCGTGGATCTGAAGGTAACCGAAACCGAGCCGGGCGTGAAAGGCAACACGGCTCAAGGCGCTACGAAGAACGCAACGCTCGAAACCGGCTTCACGGTTCAGGTACCGCTCTTCATCAACGAAGGCGACCAGCTGCTGATCGATACCCGCGAGGGCCGCTACATTTCCCGCGCGTAGTTCCATTCCACTGTCAAGGCCGCCGGCGGGCGGCCTTTTTTTTGTTTATCTTCTATCTCTTTAAAGCGTGAATGTGATATAATCGGTACTTGTATAATCAGCTAATGGTTGGGAGTGAACAGCGGTGTCGTTGATCGTGATGAAGTTCGGCGGCAGTTCGGTCGGCACGACGGAAAGGATGCAGAGAGTCGCGCGGCGGATTGTGGAGAACAGGGATGCGGGGCATAAGGTCGTCGTCGTCGTATCCGCGATGGGGGATACGACGGATGATTTGATCGACAAATCCAGGGAGCTGAATCCGAACCCGCCAGCTCGCGAGATGGATATGCTGCTCACGACGGGGGAACAGATATCGGTCGCCCTGCTGTCGATGACGATACACGGGCTTGGCCGGCAGGCTGTCTCCATGACGGGATGGCAGGCGGGAATCCGCACGGAAAGCGTCCATGCCAAGGCGCGGATTACGGATATCCGGCCGGATAAGATCCACGAGGCGCTCCATGACGGGCAGATCGTCATCGTCGCCGGCTTCCAGGGCATGACGGAGGACGGGGAGATCACGACGCTCGGCCGCGGCGGCTCCGACACGACGGCTGTCGCGCTGGCGGCCGCGGTGCAGGCCGATGTATGCGAGATTTTCACGGATGTGGACGGCATCTACTCGACCGACCCTCGCGTCGTCAAGAACGCGCGCAAGCTGGACGAGATTTCCTACGACGAGATGCTTGAGCTTGCGAACCTCGGAGCTGCGGTGCTGCATCCGAGGGCAGTCGAGTATGCGAAGCAGTACAACGTGAAGCTGGTCGTCAGATCCAGCTTCAACCACAATGAAGGAACGACGGTCAAGGAGGAAGCGGTCATGGAACAAGGAATCGTAGTGAGCGGCATCGCATTCGACAAGGATGTCGTCCGCATCAGCATTCTTGGCGTCGAGGATGTGCCGGGCGTGCTTGCAGGCGTGTTCGGAGCGCTTGCCGACGGCGGCATCAATGTCGATATCATCGTGCAGAGCGGAGTCATGGGCGGCAAAGCCGACTTCAGCTTCACGATCGGCAGCGGCGACCGCGACAAGGCTCTTGCCATCATCGAGGGCAACCGTTCCGCCGTTCCTTACCGCGAGACGACTTCCGAGGACGAGCTCGTGAAGGTTTCCATCGTAGGCGCGGGCATGGTCAGCAATCCGGGCGTTGCGGCCAAGATGTTCCGCGTGATGGCCGAGCTCGGCGTCAGCATCAAGATGGTCAGCACCTCCGAGATCAAAACGTCCTGCGTCATCGAGTCGGGTCCGCTGCAGGATGTTGTCCGAGCTCTTCATACGGCTTACGGCCTCGATACGGCCGATCAGGTTTTTGTCGGCGGCCCTTCCGAGCGCCGATAGCCATCGCCAACCCGAACTCCCTCAAGCGGCCGCTTGAGGGAGTTTTTTGCGTTCAACCTTTGGATTTATCGGGCATTCGAAGCGCAAGCCCCGATCCGTCTCCCGATCGGAGCGGCCTGCCGGCTCTGCGATTCTATCGGATGGCCGTTTCCTTGAACCGCCCTGTTGAAAACCCGATCGATAGAATAGGAAATTTCCTTGCTAAACGCTTAGAATTTTCCCTTCCCAAACGCTTTGAATGCCCCCTTTTTCCCTCCCCAAACGATTCCGTTCTTTCCTTCCCTATCGCTTCGAGATCTTCCTCGCAGACCGCGCCTTTCTTTCCTATCGCGGAATCATGGATAGAATCCGTCCTCCGCTCTACGCCGCAATCGCCTCCAAGCAGCCCTTGCCGTATTCTCCCTGCGCATACAGCCTCTCCAATCGCTGGCTCCGAAACGGCTGCCGCCTTCTTTCTCCTCCGAGCGCTGCTATATGTTCAACAAAGCATAGGGCTTGCCATATTTGAAGACAAGCCGGCATAGGCTTGGTTATACGATGATGGAAAGAAGGGGTCGGAATGATGAATAAAGTTGTCGCGACGATGGCTTCGCTGCGCCTGCTGTCGGGTTCCATCGAGATTATGGCGGCTCTTCTTATGCTGCGCCTCAATCAGATCGATAAAGCGCTCGTCATCAATTCCTCGCTTGCATTCGTCGGGCCGGTCGTTCTGCTGACGACGACGGCGGTCGGATTGATCGGACTGTCGGACAGGCTATCGCCTGCCAAGCTGGCCTGGATCGCGGTCGGAATCGGCTGCCTGCTGATCGGGATCTTCAAGAAATAGTCTGCAAGTCTATGAACCTTCTTGATAGCAAGCGGCATAATGCGTCCTGACAAGCATACAAATAGGGTATAGGACATGCGGAGGAAGGAGTGAACGCCAATGTTGAAGCTGATTGCGCATCTATTGCCGCCGGAGCTGTATGAGCGGCTTCGCCGGCTGCCTGATTCCGTGCATGCGGGTCTGGAAGAGATTCGAATCCGTGAGGAACGGCCGCTGGAAATCGTCAGCCTCGACAAATCGGGATTTTTGACGGAGGACGGCGGATGGAGCAGCAACCCGCAGCAGGCGTTCAGGCCTTCCGGCGAGCTATGCCGCAAGCTGCTCGGCAGGCTGACCGGGCATTCGCTGTACGCGATGGAGGAAGAGCTCAGGAAGGGCTACATCACCGTGACCGGAGGCCACCGGGTAGGATTGGCCGGCCGGACCGTCCTGGAGCGGGGCGACGTCAAGGCGATCCGGGATATCGGCGGCTTCAACATTCGGATCGCCCGCGAAGCGGTCGGCGCGGCAGACAAGCTGGCGCAGCAGCTGGCGGATGCGGCGAGACGGAGCATCCATTCCACGCTGCTGATCGGTCCGCCGAGAATGGGCAAGACGACGATGCTGAGGGATCTCGCCCGCATCGTCAGCTCGGGCGCCTGGCCCGATACCGCCATGGCCGGATGGCCGGGGAGAAGGGTGGCCATCGTGGACGAGCGGTCGGAAATCGCCGCTTCCGTCAAAGGGGTGCCTTCCTTCGATGTCGGTCCGAGGACAGACGTGATGGATGCTTGTCCGAAAGCGGAAGGGATGATGATGATGCTCCGCTCCATGTCTCCCGAAGTCATCATGGCCGACGAGATCGGCAGGCCGGAGGATGCGGCAGCCGTCCGGGAGGCGGCCCATTCCGGAGTCGCGATCGTGGCGACCGCCCATGCCTCCAGCCTCGAAGAAGCGAGGGGCAGGCCCATTCTGAGGGAGCTGCTGCATGACGGGGCGTTCAGCCGCTGCGTCATTCTCGGGAGGAGCAGGAGCGGCTTCGAAGCTCGGGTCGTCGCGCTCCAGCACGCTGCGCCGACGGCGAGAGAGCCGACAGCGGCGCGTGCTGCGGGGGAGGCGGGAACATGATCAAGGCAGCCGGTGCCGTGCTTATCCTGCTTGCCGGCACGATGATCGGATTTCTGCAGGCGGCCCGCTTCGCCAAGCGTCCGAGGCAGCTGCGCGAGCTCATCCACGGCCTGCAGCGCCTCGAGACCGAGATCGGCTACGGCTACACGCCGCTTCCGGAAGCGATGCGCCGCACAGGCGCCCATATGGCGGAACCGGCCGCTTCCATCTTCCGCCTGACTTCGGACAGGCTGGAAAGTCCGGATGCCCCCGCTTTCGAAGCCTGCTGGGAAGAAACGCTGGCCGGCTGCTGGCCGGGCACCGCGATGCGGAAGACGGAGCTGGCGACGCTGAGGCGGCTCGGCTCCACGCTGGGAATGAGCGACCGCGAAGATCAGCTGAAGCATCTCCGGCTCGCGCAGCAGCAGATGCAGGCGGAAGAAGACGGTGCCCGGGATGACCAGGCGCGTTACGAGAAGCTGTCCCGCTCGCTAGGCATTCTCATTGCCGCACTGGTCGTCATTTTGATGGTTTAGGGGTGCCGAGTACATGACCATGGATATCAGCGCCATCTTCCAGATCGCCGGCATCGGCATCATCGTGGCCATGATCCACACGGTGCTTAAGCAGATGGGGAAGGAAGACATGGCGCACTGGGTGACATTGATCGGATTCGTCGTCGTACTGTTTATGGTCGTCCGGATGCTCAACGAGCTGTTCCAGGAAATCAAGACGATCTTCCTGTTCCAGTAGCGGCGGCATTCCGCGGGTCAGGAGAATGGATTATGGAGATTGTGCAAATCGCGGGAATCGGGCTGCTCGCCGCGATTCTCATGCTGGTGCTCAAAGAGCAGAGGCCGCTGTTCGCTTTTTTGCTCGCCATGTTCACAGGGGTATTCATCTTCCTCATGATGCTGGGCAAGATCGATGCCGTCATCGGCACGATGCAGCAGCTGGCCGAACGCTCCGGCATCCCTTCGGTGTACTTGAAGACGATCCTCAAAATGATCGGAATCGCGTATATCGCCGAATTCGCCTCTCAGATCATCCGGGATGCCGGAGCCGAGAGCGTGGCCTCGAAGGTGGAGTTCGCCGGCAAGGTGCTGATTCTCGTCATGGCCGTCCCGATCATCAACGTCATTGTGGAGACCGTGGTCGGCCTGCTGCCGGCGGGGGGGTGAAGGGGCGATGCGGCTGCTGATGCGCTGGCTTCAGGCAATCGGAATCAGTCTCGTCATCTGGCTGGCCATGCCGGGAACGGGGGCTTGGGCGGCAAGCGGTCCGGCGGAGCCGTCCTTGCAGGCAGCCCGCCAGGACGACGGCTCGCAAGCGGCCGCGGACCTCAACGACAAGCTGGCCAAGGAGCAGGCGCAAGCTTACGGGACGGATACGGTTGAAGCGTACTGGAACAAGCTGGTCACGGAGTACGGCGGTTATTTTCCGGACGGATCGATGCCGAGCTTCGTCGAGATGATCACGCCCGGCGGCGAAGGCCTCAAGCTCGGCACCGTGCTGAGCGGCTTGATGAAGATGCTGCTGCATGAGGTGCTCTACAACGGCAAGCTGCTCGTCTCCATTGTGCTGCTGGCGATATTCAGCAGCATCCTGCAGACGCTTCAATCGGCGTTCGAGCGGAACATGGTCAGCCAGGTCGCCTACTCGGTCGCCTATATGGTGCTGATCGTGCTTGCGGTGAACAGCTTCCACGTCGCGATCGGATATGCCCGGGACGCGATCGAGTCCATGATCCAGTTCATGATGGCGATGATTCCGCTGCTGCTGACGCTGATTGCCAGTACGGGAAGCGTCGCGACCGTCACTCTTCTTCATCCGGTCATCATTTTCATGGTCAACACGGTCGGAACGCTGATCTACACGATCGTTTTCCCGCTCTTCTTCTTCTCGGCTGTCCTCCATATCGCCAGCTCTTTGAGCGACCGCTTCAAAGTGACGCAGCTCGCCAATCTGCTGAGGACGACGGGCGCGGGAATACTCGGGGTCATGCTGACCATCTTTCTGGGAGTCATCTCGGTCCAGGGGGCGGCAGGAAGCGTGACGGACGGAATGACGCTGCGGACGGCCAAATTCATCAGCGGCAGCTTCGTCCCGGTCGTAGGAAGGACGTTTTCGGATGCGGCCGATACCGTCATTTCGGCATCCATGATGGCCAAAAATGCGGTCGGTCTCGCGGGAGTCATCATCCTCCTCTTCCTCTGCGCTTTCCCGGCGATCAAGATTCTGGCGCTGGCCGCCATCTACAATGTCAGCGGGGCTGTCCTGCAGCCGCTCGGCTCCAGCCCGATTACGACCTGCCTGCTGACCATCGGCAAGACGATGCTGTTCGTGTTCGGAGCTCTTGCGGCGGTAAGCCTGATGTTCTTCCTGGCTGTCACCATCATTCTCACGGCAGGCAATGCGATGATCATGATGCGTTGAGGCAGGCAGCGCGGATGAAAGGAGTCGAAGCCGATGCTGGGCTGGTTCAGCTCCTGGCTCAAGGATGTCATTTCCGTCATTCTGCTCGCCGCCATCGTGGACCTGCTGCTTCCGAACAAGTCCATGCAGCGTTACGCGAGGCTTGTAACCGGCCTGATCGTCCTGCTCGTCATTCTGACGCCTCTGCTGAAGCTGGCTCAGGGAGACATCCAGGGGAAGCTCAGCGAGACCATCAAGGACTGGGACCGCGAAGTGCGGGACTCGAATGTCAAGATGCCTTCGCTGGACGATATTCTGCGGAAGGCCGAGGAGACTTCGGGCCGTTCCAGACAGCAGGCAGCCGAGCTGGCGCGGACGAAGCTCGAATCCGAGGTGAAGGCGGCTGTCGAGCGGCAGACCGGGTTCGGCGTAGCTTCGGTGGCTGCTTCGGTATCGTGGGATGGCAGCGGCAACGGAACGGTATCCGGCGTTGTCGTCACGCTGGCAGCGGCGGGCGGGAGTTCAGCCCCGTCTTCGGCGGATAGCGGCATGGCCGCTGGAGCGGGAGAAGTCTCTCCGGTGGACATCAGGATGGACCCCCTCCGCGTTCAGGCGGGGGATGCCGCCTCCGGCGGCGCCTCCTCGGAAGCGGCGATGGCTCCTGTAGAAGAGCCGGGCGCTGAAGATGGCAGTACGATGCATTCCGGGGAAGGAACAGAGGCTGGAAACGACAGCCCGTCCGCGGCTCCGGCGCAGGCCGCTGCCGAGGTCAGGAGACTGGTCGCGGCCGGTTGGGGGCTGCAAGACCGCCAGATCCAAGTATGGCTGGAGAAGGAATGAAGAGAGGAACCGTGCATGGCGGAGAGGAGGGGCAATGGTGGGCAAATGGCTGGAAAAGCTGGAGCAGCTCGCCGGCGGCGGTCCCGCAGGGCCGGGCCGCGTCAAGGCGCTGAGATGGCTTCTGCTTCTGGGATGCATAGGAGCGGCGCTTATGATTGCCGGCAGTCTGCTGGATTTCCGCCAAGTCGGCACGACCGGCACCCATCAGGGAGCCGATCCGCCCGCTCCCGGCTCCGGCGGCGATCAGAGCGCCTTCATCGGCAAGACGTCGCCTGACGGAACAGACTTCTCGAGCATCGAGCAGCCTCTGGAGAACAGGCTGAAGGAGATCTTGGAGCAGATTGTCGGCGTCGGAACCGTGAAAGTGCTCGTCACGATCGATTCGACGGAAGAGATGGTGTGGGGCGTAGATCCGAACAACTCCCAGTCGGTGACGGATGAGAGCGACAAGAACGGCGGCAAGCGCCACATGACTCAGGTGACGAGCAGCGGCAAGATCGTCATGTATGAAGTGTCCGGGGAGCAGAAGCCGGTCGTGACCAAAATCATCAAGCCGAAAATCCGCGGAGTGCTGGTCGTCGCCAACGGGGCGGAAAATGCTGCCGTGAGGCGGATCATGACCGAGGCGGTGGAGAAGGGGATGGATGTTCCCCTCTCGGCAATTTCAATCGTTCCGCGCAAGACGGGCTGATCCATCCTGGACGGCGGGCGCAAAAATCAAAGCAAGGAATAAGAGTAGAGCCGAAGCCGAAGCCAAAAGAAGCCGTAGCAAAAGAATCCGAAACCGAAGCCGAATCCAGCCCCAATGGTCAACCATTTTAAGGAGGTCAAAGACAATGAATTCGAAACGTCAAACGGTATGGCTCGTATCCATGCTCAGCCTGATGGTCATTCTCTCCGCTTACTATCTGTTTACCGACAATTCGGGACAGAGCGCGCTCAAGGACACGGCGCAAACGCAAGGCGCGTCTTCCGGCGCGACGGAAGTATCCGGCGCCGCAGGCGTTGAAGTGCAGGATATGGTCGTCACTCCCGGAGATGAAGCTCAGGCCGCCGATCCTGCGGGTAAAACGGATGCAGGCGCGGCTGCGGACGGCGTCAAGGATTCCGGCAGCAAGGCAGGCACGGATGCGGCAGGTCAAAAAACGGATGGACAAACGAAAGCCTCCGATGCGAAGGACGGAGCGAAGGAAACCTCTGCGGCAACGGGCATCAGCCCCGAGGACCAGGCGGTGCTCCAGCAGTTCGAAGCGGGATCGGCTGCCGGCCAGTTCACCGAGCTGAGCGAAAAAAGCCAGGATAAAGTGAGCAAGCTGTATGACGGCATCATGAAAAAAGTAAACGATCCGAACCAGACGGCAGACGGCTCCGCCAAGGCGCTGGCCGAGCTCGACAAGTTCGAGAGCCGCCAGGACAAGATCGAGAGCCTTCGCAAGGATCTCGGAGCGAGCTTCAAAAACGTCGTCATCGACGAGAACGACGGAGCGGTGACGGTCGTAGTCCAAAGCGAAAAGCTGCAAAGAAGCGAGGCTGCTTCCATCATTGCGAAAGTTAGCACTTCGCTGAATGTCAGCGCGGGCAGCGTGCTTGTGAAGTATCTCCCATGACGGAGCGAAAGAAGGCTTTCCGGATCGTTCCGGGAAGCCTTCTTTTTGTTTGCGGCAGGGAAGCATCGATGCCCGGCGATTGACCTCTCGTGTTCGAATAGGGCTTGTGCTATAATACAGTACGTCATGGCCGCATGGAGGGCTCAGCCCCGCAGTTCCGTCCGGCAAGCAATTAGAGCCAGGGGTTATTCCGATCCCCGTACCCGCCCTAAGGAGTGAATTACATGTTCAAGCTTAGCGAAATCAAAGAACTGATCAAACTGATCGACCAAACTTCCGTGCAGGAACTTGAAATCGAGAACGAAGGAACCCGCCTGCTGATCCGCAAGCCCGGCAAAGCGGAAACGGTCGTTTATCAAAGCGCGCCCCAAATTCCTACATATACCCAGCCGCAAATGACGCCGCAGCCTGCTGCCGCAGCCGTTCAGGCTGCGCCGGACGCATCCGCGGGCTCTGCGAATGAAGGAGAGAAGCTCCACAATATCGTGTCTCCGATGGTAGGCACTTTCTACACCTCCTCTTCCCCGGACAACCCTCCATATGTGACCGTCGGCAGCAAGGTCAGCGACAAGAGCGTCGTCTGCATTCTGGAGGCGATGAAGCTGATGAACGAGCTGGAAGCCGAAGTGCGCGGCGAAATCGTCGAGGTTCTCGTCGAGAACGGCCAGCTGGTGGAATACGGCCAGCCGCTGTTCCGCGTCCGTCCGGAGTAATGACAGGTTCCGAGGAAGGAGACAGATCGCTTTGAAATTCCAGAAGATCCTCATTGCCAACCGCGGCGAGATCGCCGTGCGGATCATCAGGGCGTGCCGGGAACTCGGCATCGCCACCGTGGCTGTATATTCCGAGGCGGACCGCGAATCGCTGCATGTCCGCCTGGCCGACGAAGCGTACTGCATCGGGCCGACGCTGTCCAAGGACAGCTACTTGAATCTGACCAACATCATGAGCGTGGCGACCCTGACCGAGTGCGACGCCATCCATCCGGGCTACGGCTTCCTTGCCGAGAACGCGGACTTCGCGGAGATCTGCGAATCCTGCAACATCACGTTCATCGGCCCTTCGCCTTCCGCCATTACGAGAATGGGCGACAAGGCGATGGCGAAGCAGACGATGAAGGATGCCCGCGTGCCGATCATTCCCGGTTCGGACGGCCTGATCGAGGATCTGGACGACGCCATCCGCGTCGCCAGAGGAATCGGATACCCCGTCATCATCAAGGCGACGGCAGGGGGCGGAGGCAAGGGCATCCGGATCGCCGAGGACGAGGACACGCTGATCCAGCAGATCACGACCGCCCAGCAGGAAGCCCAGAAGGCTTTCGGCAACGCAGGTGTCTACCTGGAGAAGTACCTCACCGGCATGAAGCATGTGGAAATCCAGATCATGGCCGACCGTCACGGCAATGCCGTCCATCTGTTCGAGCGGGACTGCTCCGTGCAGCGCCGCCGCCAGAAGCTCGTCGAGGAAGCGCCTTGTCCGGTTCTAAGCCCGGAGCTCCGGGAACGGATGGGACAGGCGGCCGTGCGCGCGGCTCTCGCCGTCGAGTATTGCGGCGCCGGCACGCTTGAATTCCTGCTCGGTCCCGACGGACAGTTCTACTTCATGGAGATGAACACGAGGATTCAGGTCGAGCATCCTGTAACCGAGATGATCACGGGCGTCGACCTGATCAAGGAAATGATCTCCGTGTCGGAAGGCAATCCGCTGTCGATCCGCCAAGAGGATCTCCGCATCGACGGCTGGGCGATCGAATGCCGGATCAACGCCGAGGATTCCGAGCGCGGCTTCATGCCTTCGCCCGGCAAGATCGGCTTTTACCTGCCGCCTGGCGGCATCGGCGTCCGCGTCGACAGCTCCGCCTATCCCGGCTACACGATCTCGCCGCATTACGATTCCATGATCGCCAAGCTGATTGTCTGGGCGCCGACCCGCCAGGAAGCGGTCAGCCGGATGAAGCGCGCGCTGTCCGAATTCGCGATCGAAGGCATCAAAACGACGATTCCGTTCCATCTGAAGCTTCTCGAGCATCCGATTTTCCTTGGCGGCAGCTTCGACATCAAGTTCCTCGAGGATTACGACGTGAACAAGCCCTACGGCGACGAAGCTGCGGATGCCTGAATCCGTTTGTCATAAAACCCGTGGAATGCTATAGTATAGGAATATGAATCGGATGAGCCTCCGGTTGCGGACCGGAGGACACCTATCATCAAGCGGGAGGTGCGTCAAGGCACATGAGCATCATGGCAGCGGATTACGAGAAAACGGACATCGGCACGATCCAGATCGCGCCGGAAGTCATTGAGGTCATCGCAGGCCTTGCGACGATCGAGGTCGAAGGCGTGGCCGGCATGAGCGGCGGACTTGCGGGCGGCATCGCCGAACTGCTCGGACGCAAGAACTTGTCCAAGGGCGTCAAGGTCGAGGTCGGGCACAAGGAAGCGGCTGTCGACGTGTCCATCATCGTGGAATACGGCAATCCGATTCCCGAGATCGCAGCCGAAATCCAGCGCAATGTCAAAAAGTCGATCGAGATGATGACGGGACTTATCGTCGTTGAAGTAAACGTACATATTCATGACGTCTACTTCAAATCCGGCGAAAGCCCTGTTGAAGAGGACTCTGCCCTAAGAGTCAAATAAATAAGGAACCGTCACCCCCTTGTGATTGGGCTGCCGCTCGGCGCAAGGGGGTTTATTCCGCTTTATGAGGAGGAGCATCTGGTTGAGCCGAATTGTTGATCGTCTTCTTCTGTTTTTATTTTCCCTGGCCGTCTTGATTTTGTGCGTGCTCGCGATCGCAACCGGCACTGGAGGAGTCGGCAAGGACTCCGCCTCGAGCTTTCTGGCCGATTGGATGAAGATCGGGACGTCCGTGAACATCGCTGTCATCATCGTATCCGTCGTCCTGCTGCTCATCGGCCTCCGGCTGTTCTTCGTCTCCATCCGCGTCAAGGGAAGCAGCTCTTCGTCCATCGATCAACGCAACGACTTCGGCGACATCCGGATCTCGATCGAGACCGTAGAGAATCTCGTGCTCAAGGCAGCCGGAAGGCAGCGCGGCGTCAAGGATCTCAAAGCCCGAATCACGACGGCGGAATCCGGCCTGGATATCGCGGTGCGCGCGGTCGTGGACGGCGAGACGTCGATACCTCATCTGACGGAGGAGATTCAGCGGGCGGTCAAGGATCATGTGGAGGAAATCACGGGCATTCCGGTTGCGGCCGTCTCCGTTTTCGTCGCCAATGTCATCTCGTCTCCTTCTTTCAAGAGCCGCGTAGAATAGGAGGCAGGCAACCATGTGGAGAGAATGGTGGGAACGATACGGAGGACGGGCTGTCGGCGTCGCCGCGTCGCTGTTCCTGGGCATTATCTTTTTGATATCCGGTTTTTGGGACATGCTGTTCGTCGCCCTGCTGCTGTGGGCCGGATATACAGCCGGCTACCGCAAGGATACCGGCGGGGAACCGCTGTTTCCGTGGAGACGCCTGGCCGAATGGCTGGGAGAACGTTTCCAGCGATATCGCTGATTACTGTGGTCTCCTCCGTACTCCGGACAGCAAGCCTCTTCCAAGCGGGGCTTTTCGGAGCAGGGAGGAGATCATAGGTATTTTTGGGGGATTCCATACAAAGTCATTTCTTGCTCAGGAGGCATTATGAAACGAAGGTTAGCGCGTCAAATAGCGGTACAAGGGTTGTACCAGATGGAAATGAACGAAGTGACGGCGGAGGAAGCCGTCGTCATGCTTCTTGAAGAGGCACGCCAGGAAAACGAAATCGGCGCGGACAAGATGGAGGAAGGCGAGACCGGCGGTTTTGCGAAGGAGCTCATCCAAGGCGTCATCGAGCGCAAGGCGGCCATCGACGGCATGCTTCAGCAGTATTTGACCGGCTGGCAGGTGGAGAGGCTTTCCCGCGTCGATCTTCAGGTGCTCAGGCTTGCCTGCTACGAGCTCGTTTTCCGGACGGACGTTCCGCCCAAGGCGGCGGTCAACGAAGCGATCGAGCTGTCCAAGCATTTCGGGACGGACGAGTCCGGCAAGTTCGTCAACGGCGTGCTGGGACGGCTGATTGCGGAGCTGGACAAGCTGAAGACCGAGTAAGGAAGCTTGCGAACGGTCGGGCCGCCTAGGCATGACGGCTTGACGAGCCAAACAACCGAGGGGAGAGATCGGCGCGTGAGTGCAAAAGTCATTGACGGAAAGCGCATAGCGGGAGAAGTTCGTTCGGAAGTGAAGCTGGAGGCGGAGAAGCTGAGGGCTTCCGGCATCGTGCCGGGACTGGCGGTAATTCTCGTCGGAGACGATCCTGCTTCGGCCGTGTATGTGGGCAGCAAGGAAAAGACTTGCGCGGAAATGGGCTTCCACTCCGAGGTCCATCGCTTGCCTGGGCAGACGACCCAGGAAGAGCTTCTGGAGCTGGTCGGCCAGCTCAACCGGAACGAGTTGATCCATGGCATTCTGGTCCAGCTGCCGCTTCCTCCGCATATAGCGGAGAAAGCGGTCATCGACGCGATCAGCGTCGAGAAGGATGTGGACGGCTTCAGCCCGCAAAGCACGGGCAATCTCGTCATCGGCGACGAAAGCCTGCTGCCCTGCACGCCTGCAGGCATCATCGAGCTGATCAAGCGCAGCGGCCATGAGATCGCAGGCAAGCATGCCGTCGTAATCGGACGCAGCAATATCGTCGGCAAGCCGGTCGCCATGCTGCTGCTCCGCGAGAATGCGACCGTGACCGTCTGCCATTCCCGAACGGAGAATCTGGAGGCGATCGCGTCCACCGCGGATATTCTCGTCGTGGCCATCGGCAAGCCCAAGGCGATCGGGCCCGGCTGCATCAAGCCTGGAGCCGTCGTCATCGACGTCGGCGTCAACCGGCTCGACAACGGCAAGCTTGCTGGCGATGTCGATTACGAGGCTTGCCTTCCGGCGGCCGGGGCGGTCACTCCCGTGCCTGGCGGCGTAGGACCGATGACGATCGCCATGCTGATGCACAACACGCTGAAGGCTGCTCGGCGAGCGGCGGGAGTGTGACCAGCCGATGGCCGATACACCGCGGATTTATTCCATCAAAGAACTGAACCGGTATATCCGGATGAAGCTGGAAGGCGACAGGCTGCTTGGCGATGTTTGGCTGCGCGGCGAAATTTCCAACTTCACCCACCACTCCAGCGGGCATATGTATTTTACGCTCAAGGACAAGGACAGCCGGCTCAAATGCATCATGTTCGCCAGCCATAACCAGCGGCTCCCCTTCATTCCCAAAGAGGGAGCCAAAGTCATCGCCCGCGGCAACATTTCCGTGTACGAACGAGACGGCAATTATCAATTCTATGCAACCTCCATGCAGCCGGACGGACTTGGAAGCCTGTACTTGGCCTTCGAGCAGCTGAAGGCAAGGCTGGAGGAGGAGGGCCTGTTCCGCGAAGAACGGAAGCGGGCGCTTCCCCGGTATCCGGCTGTCGTCGGAGTCGTTACTTCTCCTACAGGAGCGGCGATCCGGGACGTGATCATTACGCTGCGGCGCAGATATCCTGCCGCGGCGATTCTTGTCTATCCGGCGCTTGTGCAGGGGAAAGCCGCTGCCCCGTCCATCGTGAAGGGCATCGAGGCCTTCAATCGCCATGGACAGGCGGATGTCCTCATCGTCGGCCGCGGCGGCGGCTCGCTCGAGGAATTATGGGCGTTCAACGAGGAGTCCGTAGCCCGTGCGATTTCGGCCTCCGCCATCCCGGTCATTTCAGCGGTCGGACATGAGACCGATTTCACCATTGCGGATTTCGTAGCCGACAAGCGCGCAGCTACGCCGACGGCCGCCGCAGAGCTGGCTGCGCCCAATATGGCGGAGATTGGGGAGTATTTGGGAAGGCTGAACCAGCGCCTCGCCGCAGCGGCCCGAAGCGCGGTCGGCAGCCGCAAGGAGCGGCTGCTTCGGGCAAGGAGATCGCCCTACTTCGTCCATCCGCGCCGATATCTGCTCGACCAGGCGCAGCGGCTCGACCGGCTGAGGGAGCGTCTGGAGGAGAAGATCCGCCGCCAGCCCGACAAAGCCGGGGACAGGCTGCTCCGGCTGCGCAAAGTTCTGCAGGCGCATGATCCCAGCGGAAGGGCGGCCGCTGCCGCCAAGCAGCTGGGCCGGACGAAGGCGAGGCTGGAGAAGGCGGTGCGCATGGCCGTCAAGGACAAGCGCGGCCAGGCCGCAGCTGCCGTCAGGCAGCTCGACTCGCTCAGCCCGCTCAAGGTCATGGCCCGGGGTTACGGCCTTGTGTTCGACGAGAGCGAGAACCGCATCATCCGTTCCGTCAAGGAGCTGTCGCCGGGCGATATGGTCCGGGTGAAGCTTCAGGACGGAAAAGCACAGTGCCATGTATGGGCGATAGAGGAGGAGTGAGCCGCATGAAGGCTGAAAATCAGGAACCGGCCATGAGCTTCGAGGAAGCGATGGAGAAGCTGGAATCGATCGTCGATCGTCTAGAAGGCGGGGACGTTCCGCTGGAAACGGCGATCGACCTGTTCCAGGAAGGGATGAAGCTGTCCCAATTGTGCGGAGGCAAGCTGGAGCAAGTGGAGAAACGGATTGAAACGCTGCTGGAGTCGGGGTCCGAATTCCAGACCCAGCCTTTCTCGGCTGCCCAGAACGATCGGGAGGATGTCCTGTGATCGATACGACGACGTTCAAGGAGTATTTGTCGGCATCGGCCTTGCGGGTGGAAGAAGCGCTTGCGGCCAGCCTGCCTCCTTCATGGGATGTGCCGGGCACGCTTCGCGAATCCATGTCTTACTCCCTCTCTGCCGGAGGCAAGCGGATTCGTCCCGTGCTCGTGCTGGCTGCCTCGGAGGCGGCCCGCGGAGATGCGCGCGACCAGGAGGCTGCGCTGTCCGTAGCATGCGCGGTAGAGCTTATCCATACGTATTCGCTCATCCATGACGATCTTCCGGCCATGGACAACGACGACTTTCGGCGCGGCAAGCCGACCAACCATCGGGTCTACGGCGAAGCCATGGCGATTCTGGCCGGCGACGCCCTCCTCACGCATGCTTTCTATTTGACGGCAGAGGCCAGAAGCAAGGGAGCGGATCCGGGCGTACTGCTGGACATAACCGCCGATCTGGCGCGGCTCTCCGGCGCAGCAGGAATGGTTGGCGGGCAGGCGGCCGATATGAAGGGCGAGCAAGGGGTAACGACGCTTAAGGAGCTTGAATATATCCATGAGCACAAAACCAGCGATTTGATCGTATTTTCCATTCTCGCCGGAGCGCGCCTCGGGGGCGCCGGCGAAGAGGCTTTGAAGCATCTGGGCCTGTTCGGTCGAAACATCGGGCTCGCGTTCCAGATCCAGGACGATATTCTCGACCTGATCGGCGACGAGCAAAAAATGGGTAAGAAAACAAACAGCGACACGGCCGCAGGCAAGGTCACGTATCCTTTCCTGATCGGCATGGATGAAAGCCGCCGCTTGATGGAGCAGCTGACAAGCGACGCCAAGGAGGCTCTTGGCCGCGCCGGGCTGGCGAAGCCGGCAAGGCTGCTGGAAATGGCGGACTACCTGTTGAAGCGGGACCGCTGACCTTGCTGGGTTCGTGTCGTTTTGTATGATATAATGGTGAATAATGTGTATTGACGGAGCGGCGATCGATACCCGCTCAGGAAAGCGAGGAACCTTATCGTGCTGCTCGACAACCTCAACGGACCTCAAGATCTCAAGAAGCTGGCCTTGCCGGAGCTGGATCAGCTCGCGGCCGAAATCCGCGAATTCCTTATCCGCAAGCTGTCGGCGACCGGCGGGCATCTGGCCCCCAACCTTGGCGTCGTCGAATTGACTCTTGCGCTCCACTATTTGTTCAACAGTCCGGAAGACAAGTTCCTGTTCGACGTCGGACACCAGTCTTACGTCCACAAGATCCTGACCGGCCGCATGGACCGCTTCGACAGCCTGCGCCAGCAGGGCGGGCTGTGCGGCTTCATCAAGCGCAGCGAAAGCGAGCATGACGTATGGGAGGCAGGCCACAGCAGCACCTCCCTCTCGGCCGCAATGGGCATGGCGCTGGCGCGGGATCTGCAAGGCGGCAGCAACAAGGTCGTCGCGGTCATCGGCGACGGCGCCCTTACCGGCGGCATGGCGCTCGAAGCGATGAACCATATCGGCCACGAAAAGAAAAACCTGATCGTCATCCTGAATGACAACGAGATGTCGATCGCCCCGAATGTCGGAGCGATGCATCAGTATCTCGGCCGGATCCGCACGGACCGGCATTACCAGAAGGCGAAGGAAGAGCTGCAATCCCTTCTCCAGAAAGTCCCCGCGATCGGCGGCAAGCTGGCGAAGACGGCGGAGCGGTTCAAGGACAGCGTCAAATATTTGCTGATGAGCGGCATCCTGTTCGAGCAGTTCGGATTCCATTATCTCGGTCCGGTCGACGGCCACGACATGGGCCAGCTGCTGGATGTGCTGCAGCAGGCGGGCAACGTGCAGGGACCGGTTCTCGTGCATGTCGTTACCGTCAAGGGCAAAGGCTATACGCCGGCCGAGAACGATTCGTTCAAATGGCACGGGGCTTCTCCGTACAAGATCGAATCCGGCCAAATGCTCAAGGCGGTCGGACCGCCGATGTATACCGAGGTGTTCGGCGATGCGCTCATCGAGCTGGCCGAGCGCGACGAGCGCATCGTGGCGGTCACTCCGGCGATGCCGGCAGGATCCGGGCTGATGAAGTTCGCGACGCGCTTCCCCGGCAGGATGATCGACGTCGGCATTGCGGAGCAGCATGCGGCGACGATGTCGGCGGCGATGGCCATGGAAGGGATGAAGCCGGTGTATGCCGTGTACTCCACCTTCCTGCAGCGCGCCTACGACCAAGTCGTCCATGATATTTGCAGGCAGAACGCGAATGTCATTTTCGCCATCGACAGGGCGGGCTTTGTCGGTCCAGACGGCGAGACGCATCACGGCGTGTACGATATCGCCTACCTGCGCCATATTCCGAACATGGTGCTGATGATGCCCAAGGATGAGAACGAGCTTCGCAACATGATGAAAACGGCCGTCGATTACAACGAAGGCCCGATCGCGATCCGCTATCCGAGGGTGAACGGAACGGGAGTCGAGATGGATCCCTTCATGACGCCGATTCCGATCGGCACCTGGGAGACGGTCCGCGCAGGCGAGTCGGCGGCGGTCATCGCGGTCGGACCGATGGTCCAGGCAGCGGAAAAAGCCGCCGAGCTTCTGAAGCGGGAAGGTCTTTCCCTTCGCGTGGTCAATGCCCGCTTCATCAAGCCTCTGGATCACGCCATGCTTGATTCCTTGGCGGATGAGGGCATTCCGCTTCTCGTCATGGAGGAAGGCTCGCTCCAGGGAGGGCTTGGAAGCGCCGTGCTGGAGCATTATGCCTTGAGCGGGCGCACGGGCGTCCAGGTCCGGCTGATCGGCATACCGGATGAATTCATTGAGCATGCTTCCATTGAGGAGCAGCGCGCGGAAGTAGGGTTGACGCCGGAGCGTCTGGCGGCCGAGGTCTTGGGACTGCAGCCGAAGCGCAAGCGGGCGACGAACCAGCTATGACGGCAATGGCCTGCGGCGTTCTCACGCTGCAGGCCATTTTTTTGGTCAGGGAAACGAATGCGAGCCCATAATCATAACAAGCAGAGGAGAAAGCGATGTCTTCCAAAGAACGAATCGATGTGCTGCTCGTGGAGCTGGGATTTTTCCCGAGCAGGGAAAAGGCGAAGGCGGCTCTGATGGCCGGCCTTGTGCTGGTGGACAACGAACCCGTGGACAAGAGCGGGATGAAGGTGGACCGCGAATCCGATATCAAAGTCAAGGGAAGCGTCCATCCTTACGTCAGCCGCGGAGGTCTGAAGCTGGAGAAGGCGATCCGTGAATTCGGGCTTGATCTCGCCGGCCGCACGATGCTCGATATCGGGGCTTCGACAGGAGGGTTCACGGACTGCGCGCTTCAGCATGGAGCCGGGCACGTCTATGCGATCGACGTCGGGTACAATCAGCTCGATTGGTCGCTTCGCCAGGACTCGAGAGTGACCGTGATGGAAAGGGTCAATTTCCGTTTCATGACTCCCGAGGACATCCAGGGAGCCAGGCCGGATTTCGCTTCCATCGATGTATCCTTCATTTCGCTTAAGCTCATCCTGCCTCCCCTGTCGCAGCTGCTGGCTGCCGGAGCGGATGTCGTGGCGCTGATAAAGCCTCAGTTCGAAGCCGGCCGCGAGAAGGTCGGCAAAGCCGGCATCGTCCGGGAGCCTGCCGTGCACAGGGAAGTGCTGCATTCGGTGCTTGAGGCTGCGGACGCATCCGGCTTCGCTCTCGTCGGCCTGACGTATTCGCCGATAACCGGCGGCGAGGGCAACATTGAGTTTCTGGCGCGCTGGAAGCGGCTAGGCGGAGAGGAAAAAAACGCTGCAGGAGCGGCCGGATGGTCGGGCGAGCAGATCGGCCAAGTCGTCCGGGAAGCCGGGGAGAGATTCGGCACGGGCAAATAAATTTCTTCCAGCCCCACTTTACAGACAAACGCATGTTCTGGTATTCTGGAAACAACAAACAAATGTTCGGGGATAATTCTCACTCTCCATGAAGGAAATGCAGCAGAAAAATCGAATTCATCCCTCACCGCCGCTTGCGGGAGGAGGGAAGATCGTGGATCTGTTCGTCATGGTTGCGGCAGCTCTGCTAATCGTCTATTGGGGGTACCGCGCCTTCTACAATTGGCTCCATCAGCCGCGAGGAATGAAGCGGCTTGTGCTGGGAAGAGGAGAACTGCTTGAACCTGACGATGCCCATGTGCTCTTTCTGGAATCACGGGGATATGAAGTGTTGTCCGGCAAGCACAAGGTTCCTATCGCCGTGGAATTGGACGGTCAGGAATTGTACAGCCGCCTCTACATCGATTATGTGGCGGAATGTGATGGACTTATGTACGCGGTTAAGATCAGCCGCGAGCGCCAGCCTATGGATTGGACGGGCAGCGGCCTGCGCGATCGGCTGCTGGTTTTCAGCCTGCTGATGCCGGAGCTGGAAGGCATTCTGGTCGTGGATCCGGCGGAGCGCTCGATAAGAACGGTCAAGTTCGATTTAGAAGATACCAAGAGGCCAAGAACAAGGGAGGCATAAGGGATGAAAGGTCTTCGTCATGTCAAGATCAGGGAGATCATCGGCAGGAGCGTCATCGAAACCCAGGACGAGCTGGTGGAAGCCCTGCGTGCGACCGGGCTGCAGGTGACCCAGGCAACCGTGTCGAGGGATATCAAGGAGCTGCAGCTCATCAAGGTGCCTGCCGAGGACGGCAGGTACAAGTATTCATTGCCGCAGGAGCAGCGCTTCGTACCCGTCAACAAGCTCAAGCGTTCCATGCTGGACAACTTCCTCGGGGTGGATCAGGCTGACAATCTGGTCGTCATGAAGTGCTTGCCCGGAACAGCCAACGGAATCGCTTCCCTGCTGGACGGCATGGAATGGCCGGAGATCATGGGAACGATTTCCGGCGACGATACGATTTTGATCATATGCCGCAAGAAAGAAGGCGGCAGCAAGATCGTCGATCTGCTGCTCGGCATGATGAACTAATACCAACATTTACGGAACGAGGAGTGTGTCTTTATGCTTCGCGAATTGTCCATCCGCAATTTAGCCGTTATTGAAGAAGTCACGGTCGGTTTCCATGATGGTTTCCATGTATTGACCGGCGAGACGGGGGCCGGGAAGTCCATTTTGATCGATGCGCTCATTCTTTTGATCGGCGGCAGAGGATCGTCGGATATGGTCCGTTACGGATGCGACAAGGCGGAGATGGAGGCGACATTCGATCTTCCGGCCGGCCATCCGGTATGGAGGGCGATCGAGCGGCTTGGGCTCCAGGGCAGCTCGGAGGACCTGCTCATCATCCGCAGAGAGCTCTCCGCTCAAGGAAAGAGCTCTTGCCGGATCAACGGCAGCATAGCGAATCTGACGATGCTGCGCGAGGTCGGAGAGTGCCTGGTCAACGTTCATGGCCAGCATGAGCATCAATCCCTTTTGAAGAGCGAGCATCATCTCGAATGGCTCGACCTGTTCGCAGGCGAGAAGGTGGCCGGCTTGAAGCGCGAGTACCAGGCCGCCTTCTCCCGCTACGGCGAAGTCCGGCAGGCGCTCAAGAACGCCCAGGATACAAGCCGCCACAACATGCAGATGCTCGACCTCTACAAGTTCCAGCTCCAGGAGATCCGTTCCGCCGGGCTCAAGAAGGATGAATGGGATCAGCTGCAGGAAGAGAAGGAGAAGCTTTCGCACTCGGAAAAGCTGATGTCCCATGCATCGGCTGCATACGGACTGCTGTTCGATGGCGGGTCGCTTGAGGGCATCAGCTCGGCGATCGCCAAGCTTGAAGACATCAAGGCTTACGATTCGGCTGTGCTGGAGCCGCTGCTGGAACAGCTGAAGGGAGCGTTCTACCAAGCCGAAGACGCTGCGCATCAGCTTCGAGGCTATCGCGATTCCGTCCAGAGCGATCCGGAGCGGCTTGACGTCATCGAGGACAGGCTTACGGTCATCGGCGGCCTACGGCGCAAGTACGGCGACACCGTTGCCGATATTCTGGCTTATTACAAGAAAATTAAACATGAAGCGGATCTGATCGAGAACAGGGATGAGCATATCCGGCAGCTTGAGGCGTCGCTCCAAAGCGCGCATGCGGAAGCGTCGGCGCTTGGAGAAAGCCTCTCGCAGCAGCGCTTGGCCGCCGCTGAACTGCTGTCGGCATCGGTCGAGCTTCAATTGAAGGATCTCGGCATGAGCCGAACCGTTTTCCGCGCTTCCCTGCAAAGACAGCCGCAGGGCGACGGCTACCGTCTCGGCCTCAACGGCATCGACGAAGCCGATTTCCTGTTGGCTCCCAACCCGGGAGAGCCGCTCAAGCCGCTCAGCAAAATCGCTTCCGGAGGCGAGATGTCCAGAATCATGCTGGCGCTCAAAAGCATCTTCGCGGAGATCGATCAAGTGCCCGTACTTATCTTCGATGAGGTGGATACCGGCGTAAGCGGCAGGGCAGCGCAAGCAATAGCGGAAAAGATGTCGCAATTATCCGGCAAATGCCAGGTGTTCTCGATCACCCATCTGCCGCAAGTCGCCTGCATGGCGGATTACCATTATGAGATCAGCAAGGATGTCGTGCGCGATCGGACGGTCACATCCGTCAAGGAGCTGAGCGACCGCGAGCGAATCGAAGAGCTCGCCCGCATGCTCGGAGGCGTAGAGGTGACGGACAAAACCCGTCATCATGCACAGGAAATGCTGGTGCTGGCAGATCGTCAAAAAGGGGCCTGATCAAGGTATTCAGGGAATGTTTTATCGGACATAAATCAGGGGGGGCGGGGTACCTTATAGGTACGCAATTGGCGATTACCTTTCTCGTCAAGCGATGGAACTACAGGGAGCGTGAGATCATTGAGCGCCAACCAGCGGAAGCGGTGGTTCGGGTTAGTTCTTGTATTCTTCGTTTGCATGATCGGCATCTCCAGTCCGTTCCTGAATTATGCCTCATTCCCGAATGAGCTGCGATTATTCTCCGGGCAGATGAAACGACTGGATTACAACATGCCCGTTCGTGCGGACATGACCGTGGACTCCAACCTCATTCATGTGAACGGAAAGTCCGAAGGAAGGCAATCGCTTGATTTGAATCGGCCTATATCCATTGCCGCTTCCAAAGAAACCGGCAAAGCCACGATGTCGTTGAAGCTGTTCGGCGCTATTCCCTTCAAGACGGTTCATGTCGATGTCGTTCCCGATCTGAAGGTCATTCCAGGAGGACAGACGATCGGGGTCAAAGTAAAATCCTCAGGCATTCTTGTTGTCGGCCATCATCTCGTTAAGGAAAGTCCGCAATCCAAAGTTTCTCCTGGAGAGCTTGCAGGCATTCGTTTGGGCGATTTGATCATGGAAATCAACGGCAAGCGCGTACGTGAAGTCAAGCAGGTCGCGGAATTTACCGAGACAGCCGGAGTCAGCAAGGAACCGATGAAACTGAAAGTCAAAAGGGCTGGAAAAATGATGGACATCGAGCTTAAGCCGGCTTACGACGCGGATGACCGCTCCTGGCGAATCGGGCTTTATATCCGCGATTCCGCTGCAGGCGTAGGGACGCTGACGTTCTACGCGCCGGATCAAGGCGTATATGGCGCTCTGGGACATGTCATTACCGATCTGGATACCGGCACGGCCATTGAAGTCGGGGACGGCCAGATCCTACAGTCCAATGTGACTTCCATCAACAAAAGCTTGAGCGGCGAACCGGGGGAGAAAAGAGCCCATTTCGTGAACGAAAGCCAGATTCTTGGCAACATTGAGCGCAATACACCTTTCGGCATCTTCGGCAAGATGAAAGAAATGCCGGGCCATAGCTATCAATCCGAAGCGGTTCCAGTCGCTTTTTCGGAAGAAGTGGCCGAAGGGCCGGCCGAAATTCTGACCGTGCTGAGCGGACAGAAGGTCGAGCGGTTCAAGGTCGAGATTTCGCATGTGAGCAGGCAGAAAAGTCCGGCGACTAAGGGCATGGTCATCAAGGTTACAGACAAAAGGCTACTGGATTTGACGGGCGGCATCGTTCAAGGCATGTCGGGAAGTCCGATCATGCAGAACGGCAAGCTGATCGGAGCGGTGACGCATGTATTCGTAAATGATCCTTCTTCCGGATACGGATGTTTTATCGAGTGGATGCTTCAAGACGCAGGTGTTCTTCTTCAAACCTCGAACAGAGACCTTAAGGCAGCTTGATGCCTTGAGGTCTCTGTTTTTGTCGAATGATAAGGAACGGGGTCGCTAAATGTAGTAAAATAATTATTATACATTTATCGTTAGGAAAAATAAAGAAAAATAATATTCGACAGAAGGAATTCTATCGAAACTGTCGAAACGTTATAAGAGCAAAATGAGCAGCCGACCATCTCAGTTCAATTTGGAGGAGGACCAATCTTGGCTAAAATTGAAGTTTTGTTAGCGGATGACAATAGGGAATTTACGAACCTGCTTTCGGAGTACATATCGGAGCAGGATGATATGGAAGTGTCCGGCATCGCTTACAATGGCGAAGAAGTATTGCGTTTGCTCAGCGAAATGGAACGTATTCCGGATGTGCTTATTCTCGACATCATCATGCCTCATCTTGATGGTCTCGGCGTATTGGAACGTCTGCGCGAGGCCGGAATTCAACCGATGCCTAAAATTATCATGCTGACAGCTTTCGGCCAAGAGAACATCACGCAAAAGGCCGTACAGCTGGGAGCATCCTATTATATCCTCAAACCGTTTGACATGGAGATGCTGGCCAACCGCGTTCGTCAGCTTGTAGGCAATTCGGCGGTCATGGCATCATCCGGCTCTTCGTTCTCCGCATCTTCGGTCATCAAGTCCAACGTAGTGCCGATTGCAAAAGGGAAAAATCTGGACGCCAATATCACCAGCATCATTCATGAAATCGGCGTTCCTGCACATATTAAAGGATATCAGTATTTGCGCGAGGCCATCACGATGGTGTACAACAACATCGAAATTCTCGGCGCCATCACCAAAACGCTGTATCCTGCCATTGCGGAAAAGTTCAAAACGACTCCTTCCCGCGTCGAGCGCGCTATTCGCCATGCGATCGAAGTCGCCTGGACACGCGGCAACATCGACAGCATCAGCCACTTGTTCGGCTACACAATCAACATCAGCAAGTCGAAGCCGACGAACTCCGAGTTCATCGCGATGGTGGCGGACAAGCTGCGGATCGAGCATAAGGTCAGCTAAGCCATCCGCTGCAGGATGAGACCGGATGGCATAAACTCTCCTTGCTGCTAGGCAGCTTGTGCATGGACAGCTGAGCTTTAAAAGAAGTTGTTCAGCAAGCGAGCGCAGGGAAGAATGGAATGGCTTTTCATGAAATCTTTTGGCTCGTGCATCAAAGGTTTCCGTAATTTTCTTGAAATAAAAGTTCATCATACTCTTGGCAACACCTAAAAGCTCTTCATCTCTTGAAAACCCAAAGCTCTTCATCCCTTAAAAAAACCAAAGCTCATCATTCATTGGTAAGATTAAAGCTCAAAGCTCATCATGCAGCACCAGAGCTCATCATACCTTGATAAAACAAAGAAGGCCGTTGGGCATTAAGCCGCAACGGTCTTCTTTTACCGGCACGAATGAAGACGCGGTTCCGCGTGCAGTCATTTTCGGCGGGAACTATTTCTTTTTGGAACGGGGCTTGGAGGATTTCTTGACTTTGGCCCGGGAGATGCTGGATCGATTGCAGCCGCAATTCTCGTGATGTTCATGATTCTCGTTGTTGGCAGAGCCTACATGTTCATCGCGGCAATTGTAGCGGTAGACGTCGCAACGGACGGGCACGCAGTGATGACGAGTAACGATATCGATGTTGTGGACGACTCTGACGAGCTGCGGATGATAGACATCGCGGTATACCGTTTGAGTAGGATCGACAACGGTCTCTTCAGGGCAATATGGACGATTCGGATGACAGGACATGCTTGCAACTCCTTTCCTGGCTGGATACTTGTATAGTACGAGTCAGGAAAAGGAATTGCTTGTGCCATCGCCTTGCGGGTCAAACGTTGGGTCTTGGCCGCTTCTTCTTGAATCTCGGAGCGACATAATTATGCTTGCGGTCGCGGAAGAAGATCCAGCCCCCGATGAAACCGATTCCGAGAGCAAACATGATGAACCCGCCGATGAAGGGCAGCCATTTGAAATGCGGAATGATGGAATCATTGCCGAGATCGGCAAAATATTCGAACGTGGAGCTTTTCATCTTCAGAAAACCGTAACAGGCTATGATTCCGGGAATGACAAGAATAAGAATAGCAATAAACCTGGATATGACCATTCTCATGGTGTTCTCTCCTTAATCAGGCCCAAACTCGGCTATATTCCTGACAAAGTTGCCTAAAATAAGCCTTTTTTAATGATACCGTTAAACCGCATGCTTGTCCATGCAGTGTTATTCGCGTTTTAAAAAAGGTACAATGGAGTCATTGCACTTTGATTGAAGGGGAACGATACGATGACGATTCAAGTAGATATTGCCGTGCTTGGCGGGGGACCAGGCGGATACACGGCTGCAATTCGAGCGGCGCAGGAAGGGAAATCCGTAGCGATCGTGGAGAGGGACCGAGTCGGCGGCACATGCTTGCATCGAGGCTGCATTCCAAGCAAAGCCCTGCTTCGAAGCGCGGAGGTGTACCAGTCGCTCCTGCATGCGGATACATATGGAGTCAAGGTGGACAAGAGCGGCATAAGCTTAGATTTCGGAGCCGTTAAGAGCCGCAAGGAAGCCGCCGTGGACCAGTTGTACCGCGGACTCCAGCAGCTGATGAAGAAACACGGCATCCAGATCGTACATGGCAGCGGGCGTATTGTCGGCCCGTCCATCTTCTCGCCCAAAAGCGGCACGTTGGCCGTCGAATTGGCGGACGGGGAGACGGAATCCGTCGTGTCCAAACAGCTGATCATCGCGACGGGCTCGCGTCCGCGGGTATTGCCGGGTCTGGAGCCGGACGGCGGGAATGTCTTGAACAGCGACGATGCGCTTCGTCTGGAGTCGCTGCCAGCCTCGATGATTATTGTCGGAGGAGGCGTGATCGGGGTGGAATGGGCTTCGATGCTGACTGATTTCGGCGTCAAGGTGACGCTAGTCGAGACAGCCTCCCGCATTTTGCCCGGAGAAGATGCCGACGTCTCGGGAGCTTTAGCCAAAGCGTTAAAGTCTAGAGGCGCCGTCATCCATACCGACGCCGTCGTCATGCCTGAGACGCTGGATCGGCATTCGGCGGGAATTGCCGTCGATGCGCGGATCGGCTCCGCGACCGTCAAGCTCGAAGCCGAGAAGCTTCTGGTGTCGGTCGGCCGAGTAGCCAACGTCGAGGGCATCGGCCTTGAGAATACCGATATCCAGGTCAGCGGCGGCTGGGTCAAAGTGAACGGCAGCCTGCAAACATCGGAGCCTCATATTTACGCCATAGGAGACGTAACCGGAGGGGTGCAGCTGGCTCATGCCGCCGCTCACGAAGGAATCGCTGCTGTGGAGCATATTCTCGGCGAAAAGACGGCTCCGCCGGCTGCGCATCGGATTCCTCGCTGCGTATACAGCCATCCGGAAACAGCCTCGATCGGATATACGGAGGAGCAGGCTCGAGCATTGGGGCATGAGCCCAAGACCGCCCGCCTTCCATTCGCAGCGGTCGCCAAAGCGATCGTGCAGGGAGATACGCAGGGCTTTGTCAAGGTCGTCGCGGATTCGACGACAGGAGACTTGCTAGGGGTTCATATCATCGGCGCTCATGCGACGGAGCTCATTGCCGAAGCGGCGCTCGCGCAGCTCGTTGACGCCGTGCCGTGGGAAGTCGGAGCGAGCATCCATCCTCATCCTTCCCTATCGGAAGCGTTAGGGGAAGCCATGCTGGCCGTGGACGGCAAATCGTTCGCCTTCTGACCTTCCAGCCGCTTTTGAGCGGCTGGAGTTTTCTTTTGCCCGAGACCGAGTTATAATGAGTATGATCAAGTATTAGTACCTGGTATTAAAACTAGGAGCAGAAGGAGGTTCATCCCATGAACCAACCACCTGTAGGCAGCTTGTCCCGTCACCGCGAGCTCGGATTGTCGGATGAAGATGCTGTTCAAATGTATGCGAAAATGCGCACGGCCCGAATGTTCGACGAGAGAGTCCTCTTGCTGCAGCGTGCCGGCAAAATCAATTTCCACGTATCCGGAATCGGCCAGGAAGCCGCTCAAGTAGCCGCAGCCTGGGCTCTTGACCGGGACCGGGATTATTTTCTTCCTTATTATCGCGATTACGGCTTCGTCCTCTCGGTCGGCATGACGCTGCGCGAGCTGATGCTGTCCGTTTTCGCCAAAGCCGAGGATCCGACGAGCGGCGGCCGGCAGATGCCGGGCCACTTCGGGCACAAGCGGCTGCGGATCGTCACCGGTTCTTCACCCGTGACGACCCAGGTTCCCCATGCGGTCGGCATCGCTCTGGCCGCCAAGATGAAAGGCGAGCAGAGAGTCAGCTTTGTGACGTTCGGGGAAGGCTCGAGCAACCAGGGCGATTTCCATGAAGGCTGCAACTTTGCGGGCGTCCACAAGCTGCCCGTCATTCTCATGTGCGAGAACAACCAGTATGCCATCTCGGTGCCGGTCCATAAGCAGCTGGGCGGCAAGGTGGCGGACCGCGCCATCGGTTACGGCTTCACCGGCCTGCGTGTAGACGGCAACGATCCGCTTGCAGTCTACGGCGTCGTCAAGGAAGCGCATCGCCGCGCGCTTGCCGGCGAAGGGCCGACCCTCGTCGAGGCGATGATGTACCGGCTGTCGCCCCACTCCACTTCGGACAACGATCTTGCTTACCGGACCAAGGAGGAAGTGGATGAGAACCGCGCCAAAGACGGCGTGCTCAGCTTCCGCCAGTATCTGATCGATGCCGGCGCCTGGAGCGTGGAAAAGGACGAGGAGCTGACGGCAGCGATCCGCCGGGAGCTCGACGAGGCGACGAAATATGCCGATGAAGCGCCTTTCCCGGAAGCGGAGAGCACGCTGCTCCATGTGTACGCGGACGGAAGCGAAGGAGGAAAGTAACCGATGCCAGTACTCGACTATATAGAGGCGATCCGGCTTGCCATGAAAGAAGAAATGGAGCGCGATCCGGATGTATTCGTGCTCGGTGAGGATGTAGGCGTCAAGGGCGGCGTATTCACGACGACCAAAGGCCTTCAGCAGCAGTTCGGCGAGACCCGCGTCATGGACACTCCGCTGTCGGAATCGGCGATCGCCGGAGTCGCGATCGGAGCGGCCATGTACGGCATGAAGCCGATCGCGGAAATGCAGTATTCGGACTTCATGTTCCCGGCGACGAACCAGATCATCAGCGAGGCGGCCAAAATCCGTTACCGCTCGAACAACGACTGGTCCTGCCCGCTCGTCATCCGCGCGCCGATCGGCGGCGGCATCTTCGGTGGCCTCTATCATTCGCAATGCCCGGAATCGGTCTTCTTCGGAACGCCGGGGCTCAAGATCGTCGCCCCTTATACGCCTGCGGACGCCAAGGGCCTGCTGACGGCCGCTATCCGCGACCCTGATCCGGTCTTATTCTTCGAGAACAAAAAATGTTATACGCTCGTGAACGGCTCCGTGCCGGAAGGCGACTATACGGTGCCGATCGGCAAGTCCAACGTGCTGCGGGAAGGCGACGACATTACGGTCATCAGCTACAGCCTGCCTCTTCATTTCGCCCTGCAGGCAGCCGAGGAGCTCGCCGCGGAAGGGATCAGCGCCCATATTCTGGATCTGCGCAGCCTTCAGCCGCTTGACAAGGAAGGCATTCTCGAAGCGGCCCGCCGCACGGGAAAAGTGCTGATCATTCACGAGGACAACAAAACCGGCGGCATCGGCGCGGAGGTTTCCGCAATCATCGCCGAAGAGATGCTCTACGAGCTCGACGCCCCGATCCGCAGACTGTGCGGTCCGGACGTGCCGGCGATGCCGATCAATCCTCCCGGAGAGAAGTTCTTCATGCTGAACAAGGACAAAGTGCTCGAGGCCATGAGAGAGCTTGCTCTTTACTGATCCCGATGCTTTGCGATTACGAGCCATGAGGTCCCTGTTCCAAGCAGGGGCCAGGCAAGGAGCGATATGATGAAAGTGACCGTACAAGAAATCGTGATGCCCAAGCTGGCCGAATCGGTCGTAAGCGCCACGATCGAGCGCTGGCTGAAGCAGCCGGGCGAGCAGATCGGCATGTGGGAGCCGGTATGCGAAATCATTACGGACAAAGTCGGGGCGGAGATTCCGTCCACGATCGCAGGCAGGCTGGTCAAGATTCTGGTCGGAACGGGAGAGACCGTCGAGGTCGGAACTCCGATCTGCCTGATCGAGACCGAGGCCGAAGCAGAATCGACTGCCGCCGCAGCTGCTCCAGCGGAAGAGGCGAGATCCGCCGCGGCGGCATCCCCTGGGCAGCAGCAGGCTCGCCCTGCCGGAGCGATGCGCGGCCGTTATTCGCCGGCTGTCCTCCAGCTGTCCGCCGAGCATGGAATCGACCCGGCCGACGTTCAAGGCACGGGGACGGGCGGACGGGTTACCCGCAAGGACATTCTGGCCCATGCCGAAGCATCCTCCAAGGGGCAGGCGTCGGCCTCCGCGCCGACATCCGCCTCCGCGCCTGCACTTGAGCCTGGCGACCGGATCGTTGAATCGCGCGGTCCCGTGCGTTCCTCCGGTCTTCATCTCGGCGAGACGCCCCGCATTCCTTCGGTGGAAATCGAAGGCCATGCGATTCCGGGCCGCGGCGAATATTTCATCGACGTAACTCCCATCCGCAATACGATCGCGACCCGGATGCGCCAAAGCGTCACGGAGATTCCGCATGGCTGGATGATGATCGAGGTGGATGTGACGAATCTGGTCGTGCTGCGGAGCAAGATCAAGGACGACTTCCGCAAGCGCGAAGGGACGAATCTGACCTATCTGGCGTTCTTCATCAAGGCGGTCGTCAATGCGATCAAGGATTTCCCGATCATCAACTCGGTATGGGCCGTCGATAAGATCATCGTCAAGCGCGACATCAACATCTCGATGTCGGTCGGCACGGAGGATTCCGTCATCACGCCGGTCATCAAGAACGCCGACCAGAAAAACATCGCCGGCCTCGCCCACGAGATCGACACCCTCGCGCGCAAAACCCGCGAAGGAAAGCTGCGTGTCGACGACGTCCAGGGAGGCACCTTCACGATCAACAACACCGGCTCGTTCGGGGCGATCCTGACCCAGCCGATCATCAACTATCCGCAAGCCGCCATCATCACGTTCGAATCCATCGTCAAGCGGCCCGTCGTCATCAACGACATGCTCGCCGTCCGTTCCATGGCGAACATCTGCCTGTCGCTCGACCACCGGATTCTGGACGGCGTCATCTGCGGACGCTTCCTGCAGCGGGTCAAGGAGAACCTGGAAAGCTTCAGCTCCGAGACGCATTTGTACTAGAACGAACGAATTCCACGACGGGGAGGATCCCATGGACAACAGGCAGCCATCCGGCAGGCCGCTCCTGGCTCGGTATATCGACTTCATAGAATATGGAGAAGCATGGGAGCTGCAAAAGGAATACGTAGCGGAAATCGACCGGGGGGAGAGAGCGGAGACGCTCCTCCTTCTTCAGCATCCGCCCACCTATACGCTTGGTACGGACCGCCATCCGGAGCATCTGCTGCTGAGCCCGGAAGAGCTCCGCAAGCAAGGCATCGGCGTGTTCGAAATCGATCGCGGCGGCGATATTACGTACCATGGTCCGGGTCAGCTTGTCGGCTATCCGCTTATGTATCTCGATGCAAGAGGACTTGATCTGCACGGCTTTCTAAGGGAATTGGAGCAGGTCATCATCGACTGGCTTGCCGATTACGGAATCGAAGGCGGACGCAAGCCCGAGTATACGGGAGTATGGGTCGGCGATGAGAAGATCGCCGCCATCGGCATTAAATTCAACAAAGCAAGGAAACGCAGAGGGTTCGTGACCAGTCACGGATTCGCCCTGAACATCAAGGCGGGCATTGCGGAGCAGGGGTTCAGCGGAATCATTCCGTGCGGCATTCAGGAGTACGGGGTAACCTCGTTCGAGGATCTGACCGGCATCGAGATGAGTCTCGAGAGGGCGGCCAGGGAAATCCTGCCCCACTTCATGGGCAGGTTCGGCTTCGATCCGGCGTCTGCAGCCGGGGAATGAGGGGATGAAGGGAGCCGGCCGGCCAGGCCGGCCGCTTCGTCAAAGCAGCCAGCCGATGCTGGACAGGACGGTCGTGACGAGCAAAGTAATCAACACGACGTAGACGATGACCTTCATGATGCGGTTGGGATTGTTCATCAGCTCTTCTCCTTCCGGGGCGGCTGCCCTCCGCATGAGGGGGACAACCCATACCGCTATTGTAACGGATTCGGAAGCAGATCGAAAGGAAGCGTTCGGAAAATGGTCCATAAAGACAGGGTTGTACAAGAGTTCATGGAGCTTGTCCAAATCGACAGCGAATCCCGCAATGAAGGCGCGATCAGCCAGGAGCTGAAAAACCGATTTTCCGCGCTTGGACTTGAAATCGAGGAGGACGATGCGGCCGCCGCCACCGGTTATGGCGCGAACAATCTGTTCGCTACGCTGAAGGCTTCGCCAGGCGTCGAGGCGCCTGTCATCTTCTTCACCTCCCATATGGATACGGTGAAGCCGGGCATCGGCATCAAGCCCCGTCTGGACGACGACGGCTATCTGCGCAGCGACGGCACGACGATTCTCGGAAGCGACGACAAGGCGGGCCTGGCCGCGATGCTGGAGGCGATCCGGCTGCTGCAGGAGAACGGAATTCCGCATGGAGAAGTCCAGTTCGTCATTACGATCGGAGAGGAAACGGGCCTCGCCGGAGCCAGGGCGCTGGACCGCAGCAAGCTGCGCGCCGAATACGGCTATGCGCTCGATTCCAACGGACCGGTCGGGGGCATCGCGGTAGCGGCTCCGGCCCAGACAAAAATCTTCATCCATGTCAACGGCCGCTCGGCGCATGCAGGCGTCAATCCGGAAGACGGCATCAGTGCCATCCAAGTCGCCTCCAAGGCGATTTCGCGCATGCCTTTGGGACGAATCGACCATGAGACGACGGCCAATATCGGCCGGTTCGAGGGCGGCAGCGCCACGAATGTCGTCTGCGACTACGTTCGCCTGGAGGCCGAAGCCCGCAGCATCGACGGCGCCAAGCTGCAGGCGCAGATCGCCGCCATGAGGCAAGCGGTCGAAGCGACGGCTGCCGATTACGGGACGACAGCGTCGCTCGAGGACAGCTTGATCTACCCGTCCTATCTCCATGCCGATGATTCCGCCGTCGTGCAGGCTGCCGCAGCGGCGATCCGTTCGATCGGCCTGTCCCCGTCGACCTTCCGCTCCGGCGGAGGCAGCGACGCCAACATCTTCAACGGACTGGGCGTGCCGACGGCCAATCTCGCGGTCGGCTACGAGCATATCCATACGACCAAGGAGCAGATCAAAGCCGACGACATCGCGAAGCTGGCGGAGCTCGTGACGGCCATCATCCGCTTGAGCGCCCAAGCGTAGCAGGGAGTGCCTCCGCTCCGCTTTCCCAGGAAGCGGGATGGAGATGGGCAAGGGGAGAGGATAACCTTCCATGCGGCTTGCTGTCGGGAACGCATGCGTTTAAGCCGCTCTCCATCAAGTGCGAATCACAAGCGGCTTGCCGTCAGGAACGCCTGGCGAGGAACTTTTCCAGGCTCTTATCATCCGGCCGGCCGGCGCCGCGGCTCAGCTTGCGGAGGGTATGGCGGATCTCCCATGCTTTTCCGACCAGCCTGAGCTCCTTGGCTCCAACGTACATTTTCATGGATACACACATCCTTATCGCAAAGGTTATGCCTGAGCATATGAAGAGATGGGACAAGTTATTCCGGAGCGTCTGCAGGCCGGCTCCAAACGAACAGGAGGCTGATGGAAATGAACCAATCGGACGGACCTAAAAAGCTTCCCGGCGCGGAGACGACCGTTTCATCCGAAACGATCTTCGAAGGCCGCATCATCACGCTGCAGGTCGATCAGGTCAAGCTTCCCGGCGGCAAGATGGCATCCAGGGAAATCGTGCGCCATCCCGGCGCCGCGGCCGTGATCGCCCTGCTGGACGGCAAGCTGCTGACGGTCGGCCAATACCGCAAGCCGATGGACAAATACCAGGTCGAGATTCCCGCAGGCAAGCTGGATCCCGGCGAGGACCCTGCGGCATGCGCCGCGCGCGAGCTGCGCGAGGAGACGGGGGTAACCGCCTCGGAGATGAAGCTGGTGGATGCGTTCTACACTTCGCCGGGGTTCGCCGACGAGAAGGTGTATCTCTACGCCGCCGAAGGACTCAGCCAAGGCGAGAGCCAGCCTGACGACGATGAAGAGCTGCATGTCGAAGCGCTGACGATGGAACAGGCCGAGGCTTACATCCGGGAGGGCGTCATCGGAGATGCGAAGACCCTTATGGCCGTGTATTTGTGGAAGCTCTATCTGCATACCGGAGTGATGGGGCTTCGGAGCGGGGAGTAGCGTCATTGGCATGAACCGGCTTCACCGGGCATAGATTGTCCATACGCGGACAAGCCTGGAAGGAGGTAGGCGAATGCTTGGCATCTTCAAGGCACCGGACAGGGAGAGCAGGATGCTGCTCTTGTTCGTCGCGGTGCTTTTTGCTGTAGGAGTCTTATTCGGCACCGTACTGGCAAGCTCGCTTCCCGCCGGGCAGCAGGAGAGCCTCGGCGAAGAGCTGAGCGCCTTCATGGGCTCGCTCTCCTCCGGCTCGGGCCCGGAGCCCGCGGCTGCCTTCTGGAGCGCGCTGTGGCTGCATGGCCGCTGGCTGCTCGCGATCTGGCTGCTCGGCTTGACCGTAGTCGGGATGCCGTTCATCCTGGCGCTCGATTTCTTCAAGGGCGTTCTGGTCGGATTCGCGATCGGAACGCTCGTCAGCCAGCTGTCGTGGAGAGGCTTCGCCTTCTCCCTGCTGTCCGTCGTTCCTCCGAATCTGATCGGCGTCCCGGCCTACCTGGCCGTCAGCAGCGCATCGTTGGCGTTCTCCCTCTATGTGATCCGCAACCGGTTCATCCGCAGGAAGGGCTCCCTGCTGCCTCCCGCGGCGGCGCTTGCCGGCACGGCTGCCGCGATGTTCCTGGTGCTGGCGGCCGCTTCGGCGGTCGACGCCTGGCTGTCTCCGTCCTTGATGAGATGGGCAGCGGACTGGGCGGCGGCAAGCCTGAATCATTGACTTCCTAGAAGTTTTCCAACTATAATAGATTCATAAGCGCCGGCGGCAAGCCGGCTTTCTTGTAGTAGGGGGGAATTATGGAATCCCGCATTGATGCCATTAAGCAGCAGCTCCAGTCGCAGGGCTACAAGTTGACCCCGCAGCGCGAAGCGACCGTTCGCGTCCTGCTTGAGAATGAAGAGGATCATCTCAGCGCCGAGGATGTGTTCATGCTCGTCAAGGATAAGGCTCCCGAGATCGGCCTTGCCACCGTCTATCGCACGCTTGAGCTTCTCAGCGAGCTTCACGTCGTGGAGAAGATGAACTTCGGAGACGGCGTAGCCCGTTACGATCTCAGAACGGACAACAGCAAGCATCACCATCATCATCTGATTTGCGTGCAATGCGGCTCCATGGAGGAGATCAAGGACGACTGGCTCGGACCTCTGGAAGAGCGTCTCGAAGCCGAGTACGGTTTTTCCGTTCTGGACCACCGGCTTGATTTTCAAGGGATCTGCAGGCGCTGCCGAGACCTGAGCGACGCAAAAAAGCCATGACAGCTCTGCATTCGTTTCCGGCCCCCGACGGGGGAGGGGAATGGAATGGCAGAGCTGTTTCTGCTTTTCAGCCGACAGCGGCGGGGCGGGACTATGCCGCCGGCAGACAGAAGGAGCCGATTTTGCCGAGCCGGAGCAGGCCGGCTCCTTGGGAGCGGCTTCCGTAGCCCGGCAGCCTGCGCGCCCAGCGCTTGAGCACCGATGCGGCTCCTGAGGGCGGGAGGCCGGGATAGGTTGCGAGCAGCAGGGCTGCGCCGCCGGCGACATGAGGGGAGCTCATGCTCGTGCCGGATTCGACCGCATACTTGCCGTTCAGCCAGGCGGAGCGGATTCTGTCGCCGGGAGCGGTCAGGCCGAGTCCTTTTCCGCGCGAGCTGAAGGGAGCGATCCGTCCTTTTCTCGTCGAGGCAGCGACGGCGATCGTTTGCGGATACGCGGCTGGAAGATCGAGTCCGCCGCTGTCCCGGCCCATGTTGCCGGCTGCGGCGACCAGCACGATTCCGGAGCGGCTGGCTCGCCGGATGACTCCGTGCAGCGCCTTGCTGCGAGATCCCGGAGATAGTCCAAAACTCATGTTGACGACATGCATCCGTTTGGCGATGCACCAGTCGATCGCCTCGATGATATCCGACAGATGGCCGTAGCCCTCGCCATCCAGCGCTTTGACGGCGTAGAGGGACACGGCCGGGGCGACGCCTGGCGGACCTCCGGAGCGTCCTTTGCCGGCGGCGATTCCGGCCACATGCGTGCCATGTCCGTTGTCGTCCCGGTACGATGCGCCGCCAATGACGTTCACGCCTCCCCGGATGGACAGATCCGGATGGGGACCGGACCCGGTGTCGATGACGGCGAGCCGCACCCCGCCTCCGAGCGTGCGGAGCCAAGCTGCCGGGGCGCCGGCCTGTCTGATGTTCCAGGGAAGCAGGGAAAGGGAGCCCTTTCGGCTTCCGGAAGCGCCGGGCAGCCGGATGCCTGGCCCAGCGCCGCCCGCGCGCCTGCGGCTTGTGCCGAGAGCCCGGATGGTGACATCCTTTACGAATGAAGCTATATGGGGATGGCGCTTGATGCGGCTCCAGTCGGACGAGGCATGGAGATGGAGGCAGAGCATCCGGCTTCCCCGCACGGCCTTGACCGGAGTTATTCCTTTCCGCCTCAGATGGTCCAGCGCCCGGTCATACTGCCTGCTGCCGGTCAAGACGATGATACTCTTGGCCGTTCCCGGCCCGGGTCCGCGTGCTGCGCATGAATACAAGCAAGATCCTGCCGACATCATCGTTTCATTCCTCCTGCGGCTGTCCTTGTGCCTGCCATTGTATGAAGGCGGCGGAGCAGCCGGGGCGGCGCCTGCCTTGCGACAGCAGACAATGGGCATAAAGCGCGATTGGCGAGCATAGGTTGTCACTGTAAAGGAGGCGCCTGTCCATGATTCTCTCCATCCGAAGCTGGGTGGCGCGGCTGGCTTTCATCGCGCTGTTCGCCGCCCTTACCGTCGTGTTCTACGAAGGCTGCCGACTGGCGGAAAGCTGGGTCGCTCCGGTCGATCCTTATGCGCTGCCCCGAGGGCCTGCCCTCAAAGTATTCGAGCATCACGGGGCGCCGCCGGAGGGCGGCACGATCGCCGACAGGCTGCGCTGGTTCTACTATAACGGGGAATGACTGGGGAACGGCGGAGGAGCCGGCAGGATGCCGGCTCCTCCGCCGTTTGCCGTAAAGGGGGTTGACCGTCTATACTGACAAGCGAGGGGGAGGTTGGAATGGAGCTGAATCAATGCCTGTTCGCCTATCTGGAAGAGCTGCAAAACGGCCGAAGAGTATCGGCATCCACCTATGATGCCTACCGACGCGACCTGGAGCATGCGCTGGCGTATCTGGAGGGGCAGGGCCTCTCGTCCATCGGGAGCGTCCAGAAGCATCATCTCGTGCGTTATTTGCAGCGCATCAAGGAGGAGGGCTGCCGCCAGTCCACCGTTTTGCGACGGCTCGCTTCGATTCGTTCCTTCTACCGCTTCCTGACGCGGGTCGGCTATACCGACCGCGATCCCTCCATGCATGTGGAGCTGTCCCGCAGCGAGCTGCCGAGACCCGTGCCCCTGACGCTCGACGAGGTCGAGCTGCTGATGAACGCTCCGGAGACCGATTCTCCGTCAGGTCTCCGGGACAAGGCGATGCTGGAGCTGCTCTACGGCTCCGGCATCCGGGTGTCGGAGCTGCTCGCCATGAGCGTGTCCGATGCGAATACCGGCATGGGCTACGTACGAGTCGTATCTCCCCGGTCCAGGGAGCGGATCGTTCCGCTCGGCCATATCGCCTCCGGCTGGATGGGGCTTTATTTGCGGGAAGGCAGGCCGAGGCTGGCGGAGCAGGCGGAAGCCGGAGACGGACGTTCAAGGCGGAAGCCCGACGTTCGCGACCGGGAGGAGGAAGCGCCGTTGTTTCTCAATCCGGCCGGGGAAAGAATGTCCCGACAGGGTTTCTGGAAGCTGATCAAGAAGCATGCGCGCCATTCCGGAATCGACGATCCCGAGAAAATAACGCCGCATTCGCTGCGGACCTCGTTTGCCGCCCATCTGCTGGAGCGGGGCGCCGACATGCGCGCCGTGCAGGAGATGATGGGACATGCCGGAATCGTGTCCACGGAGCGTTATGCCGGCACGGAAAGGCCTCGGGTGAAGGACGTATACGAAAGAGCGCATCCGCGCGCAGGCAATCCCACAGACGGTTTTTGAGACAAGAAAGGAAGATGAACAATGACGACAGCAGCACCGACAGCCGTACATATCCGGGAGGCGGCGGATTATATCGCCTCCAAAACTTCGATCAAACCGCAGGTCGGCCTCATCATGGGATCCGGCCTCGGCATTCTCGGGGATTATATCGAAGAAGCGGTCACGATCCATTACAGCGACATTCCCCATTTCCCGATCTCGACCGTAGAAGGCCATGCCGGAGAGCTGCTCGTCGGCAAGCTGTCAGGCGTGAGCGTCATTCTCATGAGAGGGCGCTTCCATATGTATGAAGGCTATGGAGCCGAGCTGACGGCTTTCCCGGTCCGCGTCATGAAAGCGCTTGGAGCGGACAAGCTGCTTGTCACGAATGCGGCAGGCGGAATCAACACGAATTATGAAGCGGGCGATCTGATGCTGATTTCCGATCAGATCAACTTTACCGGACGCAACCCGCTCATCGGACCGAACGACAGCTCGATCGGCGTCCGCTTCCCCGACATGTCCGAAGGCTACAGCCGCAGAATGCGCGCCGTCGCGAAGGAGATCGCTTCCCAGCAAGGCTTCGCCCTGCGCGAGGGCGTCTACCTGGCCGTTCTCGGCCCATCCTATGAGACGCCCGCCGAGATCCGCATGATGCGTACGCTTGGAGCGGACGCCGTCGGAATGTCGACCGTCACCGAGGTCATCGCGGCGCGGCATTGCGGCATGGAGACGGTCGGGATTTCCTGCATCACGAACATGGCTTCAGGCATTTTGGACCAGCCTTTGTCGCATGAAGAGGTCATTGAAACGACAGAACGCGTCAAATCTCGTTTCCTTGGACTTGTGCAGGCTCTCATTCCGCGCCTTTAGTCCCTTCCCGCTTCCAAAAATGATTCTTTCGGCTCGACGCGGCACGACAGCATTTTTAGTTTGCGTGGCGTATGATGACCGTGATAAATCATGAAATTTGGAGAGGAATGTATGAACGAGAGGGTTCCCCTGAATCAACAGATCGAACGGCTGCGCGGTCAAATGGTGCAGTCGGCTGCAGCCCGGAATACGCTTCTGCACCGCGAAGTGCTGCGGATCAGCCAGTCTCTGGACCGGCTCATCGTGCAGGTACAGGAAGAGCGGATGACCAAGAGTCGCAAATACTAGCAGTTTTCGGACCTGTCGAACGGGGCCGGGCTGCCAATCGCAAGCGGGCCATGCGGGCCATTCACCGGAGAAATGTCTTCGGAGATCGCCGCATGACCCGCTATTTGTGTTGAGCGATAGAATATCTTTCTCTTAAATGGGTGATACTGGAAGAATGTTGTGCGCCATCCTGCCTGCATGCCAGGACAGGCCGCCAGACCTATTAGGAGGGAAACGAATTGAAACGAACCGGTAAGAAATGGGTAGCGATCATATTAGGCTTGCAGCTGATTCTGGCCTTGCCGGCCGCGGCAGCCGCCGTGCCTGCGCTTCAGCCGCTGACGCCGGGGACGGCAGAGGCGCTTGAAGCCGATTCTGCGGCCAACCCTGCGTCATCGACAGGCTCCGACCTGGCTCCTTCCGCCCGTTCGGCCATCGTCATGGATGCGGACAGCGGAACCGTCATCTATGAAAAGAACAGCCACGACAAGCTTCCTCCGGCAAGCATCACCAAAATCATGACGATGCTGCTGACGATGGAGGCTTTGAAGGACGGCAAGATCAAGCTGACCGACAAGGTGCGGACGAGCGATTATGCGGCTTCCATGGGCGGTTCCCAGATCTTCCTGGAGCCTGGGGAAGAAATGACGGTGAACGATATGCTCAAGGGCATCGCGATGGCGTCAGGCAACGACGCTTCAGTCGCGATGGCCGAGAAGCTGGGAGGAACAGAGGCGGAGTTCGTCGCGATGATGAACGCCAAGGCTGCCCAGCTCGGCCTCAAGGATACGCATTTCGCCAACTGCAACGGATTGCCGGCCGCGGATCATTACTCATCCGCCCACGACATCGCCGTCATGTCCAGGGAACTGCTCAAGTACGGCGACATCACCAAATATACCGGCCAATACCAGGACTATCTCCGGAAGGATTCGGCCAAGCCGTTCTGGCTCGTCAACACGAACAAGCTGGTGCGGTTTTATGACGGCGCCGACGGCCTCAAGACCGGCTACACGACGGAAGCGAAGTACTGCCTGTCGGCGACGGCCGTCCGCGACGGCATGAGGGTCGTCGCGGTCGTCATGGGAGAGCCGAACACGAAGACGCGCAATGCCGAAGTGTCGGGACTGCTGGATTATTCCTTTGCGCAGTACGCCAACTACCCGATTCTGAAAAAAGGCGAAAGCATGGGGATGCTGACGATCGAAAAAGGCGTGAAGAGCAAGCTTCCGCTGACCGCGCAAAACAATTACAGCATCCTGATGAAGAAGGGCGCCGCGGCCAAGGATATCCGCTTCGAGCTCAAAATCGACGGCCCTGTCAAAGCTCCGGTCAAAATCGGCGATCCCGTCGGCAAGCTGATCGTCTATCAGGGAGACAAGGTGATCAAGGAATTCCCGGTCGACATGCCGGTATCCGTTGAACGCGCCGGATGGTGGAAGCTGTTCAAGCGCTCGACCGGAAGCCTGTTCTCCTGAGCGAGAAATGTCATAACCTAGCGCCCTGCTTCTAGTTTTGTCGTCAGGCAGGAAAGGCGCTCCGCCATGGAGAATCCCTCTGTCATTCAACGGGAGGAGTGTGCAGAGCAATGAGTCTTCATGTCGATCTGGAACATCAGCGCCATATCCTGATCGTCCGCCTGCAGGGAGAGCTGGATCACCATACGGCGGATGAGGTCAGGGCGAGGATGGAGGATGCGATCCTTAGGGGAAACAGCACCCATGTCATCCTCAGCCTCAAGGAGCTGGCCTTCATGGACAGCTCCGGGCTCGGAGTCATCCTCGGACGTTACAAGCTGCTGAAGAGCCGGGGAGGCAAAATGGTCATCTGCGACGTCAGTCCTGGAGTGTACAGGCTGTTCGAGCTCTCAGGCCTGTTCAAGATCATGCCGATTCACGACAATGAGCGCGACGCGCTCTCAAGCCTGGAGGTTGCCCTATGAATGCGTCCCGGTCCAATGCCATGCAGCTCAGCTTCAGCGCCCGTTCCGAGAACGAAGCCTTCGCGCGGGTCAGCGTGGCGGCGTTCGTCTCCCAGCTCGATCCGACGATGGAGGAGCTCAACGACCTCAAGACGGTCATTTCCGAGGCGGTTACCAACTCCATCATCCATGCCTATGACTGCGACGAATCCAAGATGGTTCGAATCGAGGCCTCCATTGAAGGCGATTCCGTGACCATCATCATTTCCGATGAAGGAAGCGGGATCGAGGATCTGGAGCTGGCGCGGCAGCCGCTGTATACATCCAAGCCTGAATTGGAGCGTTCAGGCATGGGCTTCACGATCATGGAAAATTTCATGGACAGCTTTGAGGTTACCAGCGAGCCCGGTCGCGGTACCCAGATCGCCATGACCAAGCGAATCGAATCCAAAAAGGCGCTCTACAATTAGAGCGCATAGGGGCTGAATCATGGATGCCGAGTTGAAGAAAAACGCGGGTCCTTACCTGGACGATTCGGAAGTCAAGCGGCTCATCGCTCTGAGCCAATCCGGAGATTCCCTTGCCAGGGATACGCTGGCCCGCTGCAATATCCGTCTGGTCTGGTCGGTCGTCCAGCGCTTCATCAACCGCGGCTACGAGGCGGAGGACCTGTTCCAGATCGGCTGCATCGGATTGCTCAAATCCGTCGACAAGTTCGATCTCAGCTATGACGTCAAATTTTCCACTTATGCCGTTCCGATGATCATCGGCGAAATCCAGCGCTTCCTGCGGGATGACGGCACGCTCAAAGTAAGCCGCTCCCTCAAGGAAACGGCCAACAAAGTGCGCAAGGCGAAGGACGAGCTGTCCAAGACGCTCGGCAGGCTGCCGACCATCTCCGAGGTGGCCGAATTTCTCGGCATTACGCCGGAGGACGTCGTTTTCGCCCAGGAGGCCAACAAGCCTCCGACGTCGATCCACGAGACGGTATTCGAAAATGACGGGGATCCCATCACGCTCATGGATCAGATCGCCGACGAGTCCGGCGAGCGATGGTTCGACCGGCTGGCGCTCAACGAAGCGATCGGCGGGCTGACCGAGAGGGAGCGCCTGATCGTGTACCTGCGTTATTACCGGGATCAGACCCAGTCCGAGGTGGCCGGCAGGCTCGGCATTTCCCAGGTGCAGGTATCGAGGCTCGAGAAGAAAATATTGCAATCCATCAAGGACCAGATCGCCCAATAGGGCGGCCTGGCCTTTTTTTTGCCGGGCGGACCTGCCGGAGGAATGCGGAGTCGATTTGTCCCGGGACGAGTAACCTCAATCATCCTGTCCCATACTATCCATGCACAGGCAAAGGCGGAAGGAGGCGGGAGAATGAAGGGCAAGCCGGATGATCCGAAGGAGACGAAGGTCTACCTCCGGATGAAGAAAAGAATAACGGTTCCGCCCGGAAGCACGGTCCGCCTCGGAGCGGTCGCACGGCTGCTCGCCGAGCCGCCGCTGCTGGAGCGGCTGCAGCAGCTGCCGCTCTACACCCACCGCAAGGAAGACGGCAACCGGGTCGTCATCGACGTGCTGCAGATCATCAAGACGCTGCGGGAGAAAGCCCCGGCCACGATGGTGGAGACATACGGCGATCCCCAGGTGCTGATCATGGTCGAGGAGAACGGGGCATCGGCATCGCCGCGCGCCGCCGTTCTGGTCGCCGCCTGGCTGCTGCTTTTTTTCGGAGCGGGTCTGGCCATCATGAACTTCCATACGGATGTCAGCATGAAAGAAGTCCATCAGCGGCTAGCCTTCCTGCTTACCGGCAAGGAGACGATCCATCCGCTCTGGTTCCAGATTCCGTATTCGTTCGGCGTCGGACTGGGGATGATCATCTTCTTCAACCGTATTTTCCGCCGGCGGTTCAACGAGGAGCCCAATCCGCTGGAGCTTGAAATGTACACCTATCAGGAAAATATAAACGCCTACGTCATTGCCGATGAAATGCGGAAGAAAGCGGGGAGAGTGGAGGAGAAAAGCGATGGCTGACCTGTTCGCGGGAATATTCATGGGCGTGCTCGGCTTGGCCGGCGGCATCGCGGTCGGGAGCGGCATGGTGGCGCTGCTGATTGTCTTCGATCTGATTCCGAGGCTGGCTCAGCTTGCCCGCGCGTTCAGCAAAGCCGCCGTATTCGAATCGGCTGTCGTCGGCGGCTCGGTGTTCTGGACCTGGGCGGATTTCTTCGAGTGGCGGATGCGCCTGCCGGTTATTCTGGCCCTTCCATTGCCGGGACTGTTATGCGGCATCTTCATCGGGATGCTGGCCGCCGCCTTGACGGAAGTGATGAATGTGCTCCCGATTCTGGCCAAGCGGCTGCGGCTGACCGCATTCATGGGCGCGCTGGTCATGGCGATGGTGATCGGCAAGACGGCGGGTTCGTTGTTCGACTGGCTCGTTTATCAGTGGTAGCTTGCCCGTGCAAGGCGTGCATTTCCTTCATTGTGAACGATCAACATCATGACACGGCGGTGATTGCATTATGACGAAATGGCAGCGAGTGAAGCGGATCGGCGGAGAGAAGGAAAAGCCGGCGGAGAGCCGCGGGGAGAAAAGGGATTTTTCCATCGACGAGGACTGGATGGAAGCTTTCCTGCTGGAGGGCTCGGGAGATCTCGGAGAGCGGAACGGGGCTGGGGAGGAGGATCTGGCCGCAGCGCTCGTCACTGAAGCGCCGAATCGGGCCGAATCGTTCAGGACTTCGGCGGATCGTCCGGCAAGCAGGGGCGTTGCCGATTCCGCAGACGAGGATTGGGCCAGCCTGCTGGCCGAGGAGGATAAATCCGTGCCGGCGGACCCGTCCAATCCTTTTGAAGGAAACAGCGGCAAGCCGCTTCATCATGGAGAGTCGGCTGATTATTTCGGCGGCCATGAACGGAAAGAGCTGGCAGCATTAGAGAAGCATGAGGAAACGGAGGCTCCTTTTGCCGGCCCGGATGCCGGAATCGTGCCCGTTTCCAAGGGCAGGACGGATCGCGGCAGGCCGGATGCCGCCGATTCATCCGAGGACAGGTCCGGCGCAGGCAGATCCGAAGAAGATAGTTCCGGTGAAGACAGGTTCATTGAAGGCAGGACCGACGGAGACAGGTCGAGGGAAGACAAGTCCGACGGAGACAGGCCAAGCGAAGACAGGTCCTGGAAAAACAGGTCGGGCCAGGGCGGGCCCGGCAAAGGGGATTCTGAAGAAGCGGGTTCCGGCAAAGGGAATCCGGAGAAGGGCAAGTCCGGAAAGGGCAAATCCGGCAAGGGCAGGCAAGCCGGAAACAACTCCGCCCCCGGAACGAACGGAGATGCGCTGGAGCCGATTCCGGACGATATCGAGGAATTCGTCGAGCGCCTAAAGGAGGAGGCCGGCTACAAAACGAGCTTCGACGTCATTGTCCGGCAGATGACTTTAGGAGGCAAAAAAACGGCTTTTTTCATGCTCAACGGACTTTCAAGCGGCCAGCTCATGACCGAGATCCTCGAACGTCTCACCTTCCTGCAGGCGGACGCGGTGACGTCGCATGCGCTGGAATCGTTCATGAACCTCTTCGTTCCGGCTGTGCAGGTCGAGCAGGAGAAGGACTGGAACATGATGATGACGGGCGTGCTGAGCGGCTCGACAGGCATGTATATCGACGGGGAATCGACGATGCTCATCATCGACACGAAGATGTTCCCGATGCGCGGCCCGGAGGAGCCTTCGCTGGAGCGCGTCGTCCGCGGCTCTCGCGACGGATTCGTCGAGACGATGCTGATGAACGTGTCTCTAGTGCGCCGCAGGCTGCGGGACCCGATGCTCCGCCTGGAAAACATCCGGGTCGGAGAGCGGACGAGGAGCGACGTCTGCGTCGCTTATATTGAAGACATCGCGGACAAGGAGCTCGTTGAGTCGATCCGCGATAAAATCACGGCCGTCAAGCTCGACGGCATTCCGCTCGCGGACAAGCAGCTGGAAGAAGCGACGGTCAAGCGCGGATGGAACCCGTATCCGCTTGTCCGGTATTCGGAGCGCCCGGATGTGGTCGCCGCGCATCTGCTGGAAGGCAATGTGGCCGTATTCGTCGACACCTCTCCGAGCGTCATGATCCTGCCGACGACGTTTTTCGATCTGGTCCAGCATGCGGAAGAGAACAGGCAGACGCCGTTCATCGGAACGTATTTGAGATGGCTCCGGTTTTTCGGCATCATGGCTTCCCTGTTTCTCGTCCCGATCTGGCTGCTGTTCGCCATGAATCCGCATCTTCTCCCGCCGTCCCTTGCGTTCATCGGACCGGCCAAGCTCGGCAAGCTGCCGCTGTTCGTCCAGTTCCTGCTGGCGGAAGCGGGCATCGACCTCATGCGGATGGCCGCGATCCATACGCCTACGCCGCTGGCGATGGCGATCTCGCTCGTATCCGCGATACTGGTCGGGGATATCGCCGTCCAGACCGGCCTTTTCATCAACGAGGTCATTCTGTACATGGCCATCGCCGCCATCGGCATGTTCGCCACGCCGAGCTACGAGCTCAGCCTTGCCAACCGGATCGTGCGGCTGCTGCTGATCTGTCTGGTGGCGGCCTTCCATATTCCCGGGCTTGTGCTGGGATGGACGGCGGTGTTCGTTCTGCTCGTCATGCAGCGTTCGTTCAACCGGCCCTACATGTGGCCGTTCATCCCGTTCGATCCCAAAGGGATGGTCAATATTATGTTGAGGATGCCGGTCATGAAAAACAAAAAGCGTCCCAACCTGCTTCGTCCGCAGCAGCGGGACAAAATGCCCGATGCGGAGGGCGGCTGAAGAGCTGCCGCTTCACGGAGCCGGCCAGGAATGCAACAAATGCAAATGAAAGGACACAAAATCCATTTCTCCTCCAAACAGGGGTCGTTTATACTTGGATCACAATGAAAAACGATTCCCTCCGGCGGAGGGCGGAAAGAAGGTGCTCTTTTCATGTATTTGCACGGAACAGCCCAAGTAAATGAACAGGGCCGCCTGGAAATCGGCGGCTGCGATACGAAGGATCTGGCGGAACAGTACGGCACTCCGCTCTATATTGTGGATGAGGCTCTTGTGCGTCAGCGTGCAAGGGAATATGTCGACGCGTTCAAGGCTTCCGGATTCAAATTCCAGGTCGCCTACGCAAGCAAGGCGTTCAGCACCGTCGCGATGTGCGCGATTGCCGAGCAGGAAGGAATGTCGCTCGACGTCGTATCGGACGGCGAGCTGCACACGGCGCTGCAAGCCGGTTTCCCGGCTGAGCGCATCCACTTCCACGGCAACAACAAGACGCCTTTCGAGATCGAGATGGCCATCGACGCCGGCATCGGCTGCTTCGTTGTGGACAACTTCACCGAGCTTGAGCTGCTGAATGCGATCGCCGGCTCCAAAAACCGCAAAGTCAACATTCTGCTGCGGATCACCCCGGGTGTAGAAGCGCATACCCATGACTATATCTCCACGGGACAGCAGGATTCGAAGTTCGGCTTCGATCTTGCGGCCGGTGCCGCTTATCGTGCCGTAGAGGAAGCGTCCAAGCTCGAAAATCTCGTGCTCCTGGGCATTCACTCCCATATCGGCTCCCAAATCTTCGAAGTGGAAGGATTCCGCATGGCAGCTGCCAAAGCGGCTGAATTCTCTGTCGAAGTCCGAGACAAGCTGGGCCATATTTTCCGCGTCATAAACCTCGGCGGCGGCTTCGGCATCCGTTACACGGAAGGGGATGCCCCGCTTCCGGCCGGAACTTATATCGCCGCGATCACCGATGCGATCCGCTCCAACTTCTCCGCAGCCGACTATCCGCTGCCCGAGATCTGGATCGAGCCGGGCCGCAGCATCGTCGGCGATGCCGGCACGACGCTGTATACCGTCGGCACGTTCAAGGAAATTCCCGGCGTGCGCAAGTATGTTGCCGTCGATGGCGGCATGACCGACAATCCGCGCCCTGCGCTGTATGAATCCAAGTACGACGCCGTGCTTGCGAACCGCGCTTCCGAGCCTGCGAGCGAGACGGTTTCCGTAGCGGGCAAATGCTGCGAGAGCGGCGACATGCTCATCTGGGACCTCGAGCTGCCGAAGGCGGAAAGCGGCGATCTGCTGGCTGTATTCTGCACAGGCGCCTACAACTACGCGATGGCGAGCAACTACAACCGCATCCGCCGTCCGGCCGTCGTCCTTGTCAAGGACGGCCAGTCCGACCTCGCCGTTCAGCGCGAATCGCTGGAAGACATCTCCAGAAACGACCTTCTGCCGGAGCGTCTGCGCAAGGCTGGCGTCCAATCCTAGTTCGTAAAAGAAAGCAAAGCCCTTCGGAGAAACCCGCGTTTAACGTCGGGCTTCTCTTTTTTTGTTTCCGTTCGCCTCTAGTTCTCCGAGGCTCTTCGGCAGTGAGCGAAGTAGACGATTTTTTCGTCTACTGCTATGGATTTAGGGTGAAGAGGAAGGAGTAAGACGAATTTTTCGTCTTATTCAATGGAATTAGGGTGAACAGGAGCGAATAAGACGAATTTTTCGTCTTATTCAATGGATTTAGGGTGAACAGGAGTGAATAAGACGAATTTTTCGTCTTATTCAATGGATTTAGGGAGAACAGGAGCGAATAAGACGAATTTTTCGTCTTATTCAATGGAATTAGGGTGAACAGGAGCGAATAAGACGAATTTTTCGTCTTATTCAATGGATTTAGGGTGAACAGGAGTGAATAAGACGAATTTTTCGTCTAACTCAAATGAACAGGATTGAGATGGGCGTCTAATTTTAAACAGTTGGATGAACACAGTGATTGACGAACTTATCCAACGAATTGAAGGACGGATACAAAGGGTTTCTCTCTACTCCTGCGCAAACGGAGCTGTCCACAGTAAGGGCCAGCGGCCGTTTTGCTTTTCGAGAATAAAATCCGCGCCAAACGCGCGGTTTCTCTCTTTTCCTGCGCAAACGGAGCTGTCCACAGTAAGGGCCAGCGGCCGTTTTGCTTTCGAGAATAGAATCCGCGCCAAACGCGCGGTTTCTCTCTACTCGTGTGCAAACGGAGATGTCCGAAGTAAGGGGTAGCGGCGTTTTGCTTTTCGAGAACAGAACCGCAAGAAGCGTACGGTTTCTCTCTTCTCCTGAGCAAACGGAGCTGTCCACAGTAAGGAAAAGCGGCCGTTTTGCTTTTCGAGAATAAAATCCGTGCCAAACCCGCGGCTTCTCTCTTCTCCTGCGCAAACGGAGCTGTCCATAATACGGGCCAGCGGCCGTTTTGCTTGGAATGCTGCCGTAGTGTATGATAGAATCCGTACATACCGTTAGAGGACAAGGAGTGACTATCATGGCAAAACAAGCAAAAATTACGCTGGAAAACGGCGGAGAAGTGGTTCTGGACCTGTTCGAAAAGGACGCTCCGAACACGGTTGCCAACTTTGAAAAGCTCGCGAACGAGGGCTTTTACAACGGCCTGAGCTTCCACCGCGTCATTCCGGGATTCGTCGCTCAAGGCGGCTGCCCGAACGGCACCGGCACCGGCGGCCCTGGCTATACGATCAACTGCGAAATCAACCCGAACAAGCATGAGCGCGGTTCCCTCGCGATGGCGCATGCGGGACGCAATACGGGCGGCAGCCAGTTCTACATCTGCTACCAGCCGCAGCCGCATCTGGACGGACAGCATACGGTCTTCGGCAAAGTTGCCAAAGGCATGGAGTATGTCGATGCGTTCAACAACGGCACGAAAATGGCCAAAGTCGAAGTTTCCGAGGCTTAAGGAAGGCTTTGCCCGAATAGACCGGCGGAGGGAGAACCCTCTGCCGGCTTTTTTCTTTTCCTCTTGTCCGATGCCGCGAGGGCGGTACGGCTTCAATTCCAAGCCGCCGACTTGCAATTTGGATGGAGGCAAGGTAAGATGCAGAAAGAACAGTTATCATTCCGGATACAGTTTACTGCCGGCATGACCGTTCGACAGGTTTGAACCAAATACAGCGGTTTCCTTCGGGGTCGGGTGAAAGTCCCAACCGGCGGTGATCCGCCTGCGAGCGCCAGAGCACATGCTCCGCCTCCGCAGCGCGGCAAGTCCGTGACCCGATTGCCATTTCCCCCAAGCTCTCGAGAGCCTGCGGCGCAAGGCAAGCGGTGGACCTGGTGAGATTCCAGGACCGACAGTACAGTCTGGATGGGAGAAGGAGCCGCTTTTGATGCTCGCCATGCCTTGTTCAAAGGCGTCTATTTGGCATCCGTCTGCGAAGGCCATCCCCCGTTATGGAGGATGACCGGCTTATTCGCGAACGGTTGGCCAAAGATTCCCGCTTGTACGAAGGCTTGCATGTAGGAACAGCGACGGGTGCCCGTCTGCTTTCCCCTACTCCGGCAAGAAACCTCATCGTTTCTTGCCGGCGTGATCATCCTAAGCGGACTCGGTTTGCCATCCTCACCCCCGAAGGTTTAGCGTCGGGGGTGTTTTTGCGTTATGGAAGTGATGGACGACGGATTTTATATGGATCTGGCCTTGGAGATGGCCGCAAGGACGACGGGACAGACCTCGGTCAATCCGGTCGTCGGCTGCGTCGTCGTCAACAACGGCCGCATCGTCGGCATCGGAGCGCACTTGAAACGGGGAGAAGGCCATGCCGAGGTTCATGCGCTGAATATGGCCGGCGAAGAAGCGGAAGGCTCGACCGTCTATGTGACGCTTGAGCCATGCAGCCACTTCGGCCGGACGCCGCCGTGCTGCGACCGGATCATTGCCGCCCGCGCGGCCAAGGTCGTAATTGCGGCGATCGACCCGAATCCCGCCGTCGCGGGAAGCGGAGCCCGCAAGCTTCGCGAGGCCGGCATCGAGGTCGTCGCCGGAGTCCGCGAAGCGGAATCCAGACGTCTGAATGAAGCGTTCAACAAGTTCATTACGACCGGGCTTCCGTTCGTCACGCTCAAGACGGCCTCGACGCTGGACGGCAAAATCGCAGCGAAAAGCGGAGACAGCCGGTGGATTACCGGACCGGAATCACGCGAGGCGGTCCATGCGCTTAGGCATCGCCATCAAGGCATCATGGTCGGGATCGGTACCGTGCTGGCCGACGACCCGTCGCTCAGCGCAAGACTGCCCGTGCCGGCGATCCAGCCGGTCCGAATCGTCGTCGATTCGACGCTGAGACTTCCGCCGAATGCGAAGCTGATGGATGGATCCGCCCCGGTCATCGTGCTGGCGTCCGGCGCTGCCGACCCGGCAAAGCGGGCGGCTCTGGAAGCTGCCGGCGCCGAGGTGATCCTTTGCGGCAATGGCCGTACGGTCGACTTGAAGCAGGGGATGAAGCTGCTCGGCAAAAGAGAGATTGGCTCCATCCTTCTCGAAGGCGGGGGCAGGCTGAACGGCGCCATGCTGGAGAGGCGGCTCGTCGACCGGATCCGGCTGTTTTTCGCTCCGAAAATCATCGGCGGGGGAGCCGCTTCGCCGGGAAGCTTTGATTTCGGCGGGTTCCTGCGGATGGAAGAGGCGATAACTCTCGCGGATACGGAGCTGGAGCGGTTCGGAGACGACTGGTGCTTGTCCGGAGTGCCGCTGTACGAAAGAGGAGGAGGCTGAGCCATGTTCACCGGCTTGATCGAAGAAATAGGCACTCTGCATCGGGTGTCCCAGAGAGGCGAGGCGCTCTTGCTCACTATTGGAGCCTCCAAAGTTCTGGAAGGCGTCGGCCTCGGGGACAGCATTTCCGTCAATGGAGTGTGCCTGACGGTTACTTCCTGGGACAGTCGAAGCTTCAGCGTCGACGTCATGCCGGAAACGTACCGCCATACGAATCTGAAGGACCTACCGGCCGGCAGCCTCGTCAATCTGGAGCGGGCGATGGCGGCAGGAGGGAGGTTCGGAGGACATATCGTTCAAGGGCATGTGGACGGCACCGGCTTGATCACGCAGCGCAGGGTCGACGCCAACGCGGTCGTGTTCCGGATCAAGCCTCATGACGACGCGCTTATGCGGTATGTCATTCCCCAGGGATCCATTACGGTCGACGGGATCAGCCTCACGGTAACCGGTACGGACGGCGGCGGGCTCGACGTATCGATCATCCCCCACACATTGGGCCAGACGGTTCTTCAGCATAAGAAAGCCGGAGACACCGTCAATCTGGAAGGGGACATTCTCGGAAAATACGTGGACCACCTGCTTCATTACGGCAGCCGTTCCGTTTCAGGACCTTCCGCGCCGCGACCAGCTGGCGGTCTAAGCGCCGCCTTCCTTGCCGATAATGGATTTATTTGAGACGCCTGAAGGGAGAGGACAGAAGTGGAACACTTTGACCATCAAGAAGGACCGACACCGTTCGATACCGTCGAGGAAGCGATCCAGGAGCTGCTTGCAGGCAAGCCGATCATCGTCGTCGACGACGAGGACCGCGAAAACGAAGGGGATCTGATCGCGCTTGCCGACAAGCTGTCTCCGGCCGTCGTCAATTTCATGATTACGGAGGCCCGCGGACTCGTCTGCGTGCCGATTACGGCGGAGAGAGCCGAGGAGCTGGAGCTGCCTCCGATGGTGTCGCAAAATACGGACTATCACGGAACGGCGTTCACGGTATCCGTCGACCATATCTCCACGACGACCGGCATCTCCGCCCATGAACGCGCGGAGACGATCAAGGCGCTCGTCGACGGCAAGGCCAAGGCGGGCGACTTCCGCCGTCCGGGCCATATCTTCCCGCTGATCGCCAAGAACGGCGGAGTGCTGCGCCGGGCTGGACATACGGAGGCTGCGATCGATCTGGCCCGTCTTTGCGGCTCCAAGCCCGGAGCGGCGATCTGCGAAATCATCAAGGAAGACGGAACGATGGCCCGGCTGTCCGATCTGACCGCATTCAAGGAAAAGCACGGCTTGAAGCTCATTACGATTCAAGCCCTGATCCAGTACCGCCATCGCCGCGACAAGCTCGTCGAACGGGTAGTGGAGGTGAACATGCCGACCGACTTCGGCGTTTTCCGGGCCGTCGCCTATACCAATGAGACCGACGGGAAGGAGCATGTAGCCTTCGTGAAGGGAGAAATCGATCCGTCCAAGCCGACGCTTGTCCGCGTCCACTCCGAATGCTTGACGGGCGACGTCTTTCATTCGCGCCGCTGCGATTGCGGTCCGCAGCTGGCGGCGGCTCTCCGTCAGATCGAGGAAGCCGGCAGCGGCGTCCTTCTCTACATGAGGCAGGAAGGCAGAGGGATCGGGCTCATCAACAAGCTCAAAGCCTACAAGCTGCAAGAGCAAGGATTGGATACGGTAGAGGCGAACCTGAAGCTCGGCTTCGGGGCGGATCTGCGGGACTACGGCATCGGGGCCCAGATCCTGCGCGATCTCGGCATCGCCGAGATGCGCCTGATGACGAACAATCCCCGCAAAATCCGCGGCCTGGAAGGGTACGGACTGAGCGTTGTGGAGCGGGTGCCGATCCAGATGGAGCGCAACGAAAGCAATACGAACTATCTGAATACAAAAAAATCGAAGCTCGGCCATCTGTTGGAGTTTGAAATTTAAGCCGATTATCATAGAATAGAAAGGTGTGTTCGGTTCCATGACGAAATATTATGAAGGACATCTGGTCTCGCAAGGTCTTAAATACGGGGTTGTCGTCGGCAGGTTCAATGAATTCATCACAGGCAAGCTCCTGAGCGGGGCGCTGGATGCGTTCAAGCGCCATGGCGCCGGAGAAGACGAAGTGGAAGTGGCCTGGGTTCCGGGGGCGTTCGAGATTCCCTTGATCGCGCAGAAAATGGCGGAAAGCGGCAAGTACGATGCGGTCATTACGCTAGGGGCTGTCATTCGGGGTTCAACGCCCCACTTCGACTACGTCTGCAGCGAGGTAGCCAAAGGGGTGGCGGCCATCAATCTCAAGACCGGGATTCCGACCATATTCGGCGTCCTGACGACGGATTCCATCGAACAGGCCGTGGAACGGGCCGGAACAAAGGCGGGCAATAAAGGATGGGAAGCGGCGACAGCAGCCATCGAGATGGCGAATCTGACCCGATCCATCCAGGGCTGAGCAAGGAACCGACCTTGCCGGCGCAACGTTCCGCCTTCCGGTACACATGCTGACGAGCGGGACGACTAGACGGAGGGTGAAGCGGCATGTCCGTGCACTACAAACTGGAGTCATTTGAAGGGCCGCTGGATCTGCTGCTTCACTTGCTCGACAAGGAAGAAATCGAAATCTACGACATACCGGTAAGCCGAATTACGGACCAGTATATGGACTATCTTCATGCGATGCAGGAGATGGAGCTGGATGTGACGAGCGAGTTTCTCGTCATGGCCGCCACCCTGCTCGCGATGAAGAGCGGCCAGCTGCTGCCGAGGCCGCCGGTCATGGAGGAATACGAAGAGCACTGGGATGAGGACGAAGGCCTTGACCCGCGGGATGAGCTCGTGCTCAAGCTGGTGGAATACCGCAGGTTCAAGCAGCTTGCCGAGCAGCTTCGCGACCGCGAGATGGCCAGAAGCCTCGTGTACAGCAAGGAGCCGGAGGACCTGACTCCTTATTTGAAGGAAGACGACACCCATCCTCTGGAAGGGCTTGACCTAACCGACCTCATGGCCGCCTTCCGCAAAGCTCTGCGCAAGGCCGTACGCCGCAGCGCCGTCGCTACGGTGCACAGGGACGAGATCAGCGTGAAGGACCGCATCCGGGACATCTCGGAGCTGCTGCGCGAGCATGAGACCGTCCGCTTCTCCCGGCTGATCGGCGGCGGTCTGGAGCGCCATGAGATCGTCGTGACGTTTCTGGCCATTCTGGAGCTGATGAAGATGAAGCAGGTCCGCGTGTTCCAGAACAGCCTGTTCGACGATATTGTCATCCATTGGAGAGGGGAAACGTCTGAAAGTGATGTATCAGCAACTGAAATCGATTATTGAGGGACTCCTGTTCATGGCAGGAGACGAGGGACTTAACGCCCGGCAGCTGGCGGATATCATGGAGATCGACGCCAAGGCCGCGGGGGACATCGCCCGCTCTCTCCAGGCGGATATGGAGAAGGAGGGGAGGGGAATCCGCATCGCCGAAGTGGCCGGGGCATTCCGGTTTACGACCCACCCCGGCCATGCGGCCTACTTCGAGCGGATGGCTTACAGTCCGACGCGGTCGAGCTTGTCCCAGGCGGCGCTTGAAACGCTGGCAATCGTAGCCTACCGCCAGCCGATTACGAGGGTGGAGATCGAGGAGATCAGAGGGGTCAAGAGCGAGAAGGCGATTCAGACTCTGGCCGCCAAGGACCTGATCGAAGAGAAGGGCAGAGCCGAGCAGATGGGCAGGCCGATCCTGTACGGGACGACCCGTTCCTTCCTCGACCACTTCGAGCTGTCTTCCCTGGAGTCTCTGCCCGAGCCTTCCTCCGTCAGCCCCGATACGGATCTGGACGAGCAGACCCAGCTTCTGTTCGATCGGCTTGAGCAGCGCCAGATGACGATCGACGATACGGAGTCCGAAGGCACTGCATGACGGAAATGACAAAAAAGATCGGCTTCCGCCGGTCTTTTTTGTCATTTTTGGGCATGCTAGCCATAGGCGCGGCCGCTGAAGAACAGCCAAGGCTGCCCTCAAAGGTGGTGCGAACATGCTTGGCTACCCCTATGGCTGGCTTGCGGCGCTCGTTCTGCTTGCAATCGCCGTCACCTCTGTTTGGCTGGCTCCGCTGCGGATCCGGGCGGAGTTCGAACGAACAGGCAAGGATGACAATATCGCCGTTGAATTCCGGACCTTGTTCGGGCTTCTCCATTACAAGTGGTCCGTTCCGTTCATCCGCCTGACCGGCGGCGGTGTGGATGTCCGCAACCAAACCAACCTGGACGAGGGCGTCCTGGACACGGAGACACGCAGAGACGGCAAGGTTACGATGGAGAGCGTGAACAAGTGGATTGAGCGGGCCAAACGGATCCTGAGGCAGACAGACGATCTGACCGGACTTGCCCGCCATACGCTTTCGAGGGTGGAAGTGCGGAAATGGGAATGGAATTCCGCCATCGGAACCGGCGATGCGGTATGGACCGCAATGGCTACGGGGATGATATGGTCCATCAAGTCGACCCTTCTCGGCGCGCTCTCGCAGCTGACCCGGCTCAAAACCAAGCCCTCCGTCACGGTCCAGCCCGAATACCGCGGCGCAGGGTTCACAACGAGTTTCTTGTGCATAGCCCAAATCCGCTTTGGTTATGCTATCCTTGCCGGACTGCAGCTGCTTGTCCGGATGAAGAAAACGGGAGGAGGCGTCAGACTATGGCAGAACATCCTATTCAAGGCTTAATGCAAACCGCCATGGAGAACATCAAGGAAATGGTGGACGTCAACACGATCGTCGGCGATCCCGTGCAGACGCCGGACGGCAGCGTCATCATGCCGATCAGCAAGGTCGGCTTCGGTTTTGTCGCGGGAGGAAGCGATATCCGTTATGACGGAGCAGACAACAGCGCCCATTCCCACACGGAGGGAAGCTCGGCGAACATATCGCTGCCATTCGGCGGCGGCAGCGGCGGCGGGGTATCCATCACGCCGATTGCGTTTCTGGTCGTAGGCAGCCATGGCGTCCGCGTCGTGCCGCTAGACAACCAGACGCATCTGGTCGAAAGAGTCATCGATTCGGTGCCGCAGGCATTCGAGAAGATTACCGGCATGTTCCGCAGCAACAACAACGGGACAGAGCGTGTGGAAAGCACTCTTATCGACACCGATCATCTCATTTGATTTCCGGGCCAATAGGCCTTACCGCTGCCCGCGAGACGGGCAGTTTTTTTTCTTGGAAGAGAGCTTGTTCATAATTGAGGGACAAGACACATAATCTATCAACAGGGAGTCGGCCCTTGGCTGATCCTTTCAAGGAGGATGTACGAATTGAAGGAAATATCGGCATTCAAAACGTGGGCCGCGGTGCTGATGTCCTGCGCTCTTGTCCTTGCAGTCCAGACGGGAGCGGCAGCGGCCGAGCCCGCTCCATTGTCCACCAGCGCCAAGGCCAGCGCGCTGATCGACGTGCAGTCCGGCAGAATTCTGTACAGCGAGTCGGGCGACGACCCGATGCTTATCGCCAGCCTGACCAAGATCATGACCGCGATCACCGCCATTGAAGAAGGCAATATCAAGGATACGGTTACGGTAGGTCCGCGTGCCGTCGGCAAGGAAGGATCTTCGATCTATTTGCGCCTGGGCGAGAAAATGAGCCTGCACAATATGCTGTACGGCCTGATGCTCCGCTCCGGCAACGATGCCGCCACAGCGATTGCGGAGCATGTCGGAGGTTCGGAGGAAGGCTTCGTCCGCATGATGAACGAGAAGGCGGAGTGGATCGGGCTGGAGCATTCGAATTTCGAAAACCCGCATGGACTGGACCAGAAGGGCCATCTCTCCACGGCGAACGATCTTGCCAAGCTTTCCGCCTATGCCCTGCACAATCCGGTGTTCGCGGACATCGTCAAGACCAGAATCCGCAAAGCTCCGAACCCCAACGATCCGTGGGACTACAGCTGGGCGAACAAAAACAAGATGCTGGCCTTCTATGAAGGCGCGGACGGAGTCAAAACCGGCTATACGAAAGCAGCTCTGCGCTGCCTGGTCAGCTCGGCGACCCGGGGCGGCCAGCAGCTTGCGGCTGTCACTCTCAACGACCGGGACGATTGGAAGGATCATCAGAACATGCTCGATTGGGGATTCCAGCATTACCCTTTGCGCCAGATCGCCAAGAAAGGCGAGGCTGTCCAGGGCTATCCCCTGGCTTCCGGGAGAAGCTTCAGCTACCCGCTTGCCGAGGGCGAGGAAGCCGGACTGAGCGCGAAGCTTGTTCTGCTGGACTCCGCGAAGCAGCCGACGCGTTATGCTCTCGGAGAACGAGGCAGGCTGGAATGGTCGCTGGAAGGCAAGCCGATCGGCGGGTCTCCCGTCTATGATGCGGGCAGCCCGAGGCTCGGAATGCCAGACAGGCCTGCCGGTTCGTTCCGGCCGGGCGGCATGTTCCCGACCCGCTCCGAGAGATTCGCGGCAGCGCTCAAGAAGACGGAAGAGGTATTGTTCGGCAAGTAGAGCGGAAGGAGCTGATGCCGGTTGGTCAACTGGATCTGGCTGTTTTTCATCGTGGTCAGCATCGCGGCGGCGGCATTCACAGGCAGGATGGACCAAGTCACGCAGGCGGCATTCGACGGAGCCAAAAACGGAGTGACGATCTGTTTCGGGCTGATCAGCATTCTCGTCTTCTGGATGGGGCTCATGAGAATTGCCGAGGACGCTGGGCTGCTGAAACGGCTGGCCAAGCTGCTCAGCCCTCTCGTCCGCCTGCTGTTCCCGGATGTGCCGAGCGGGCATCCGGCCCTCGGCTATATCATGAGCAACATGAGCGCCAACATCCTCGGACTCGGCAATGCCGCCACGCCGATGGGAATCAAGGCGATGCAGGAGCTGCAGAAGCTCAATCCGAGGCCGGACACGGCCAGCCCGGCGATGTGCACCTTGCTTGCGCTCAATACATCCAGCATCACGCTCGTGCCTACGACTCTGATCGCAATCCGGATGAACTACGGCTCGGCGAATCCGGCGGAGATCGTCGGGACGACGCTGGCCGCTACCGCTGTCGCGACTGCGGCCGCCATCGCCCTGGACCGCTGGTATAGGCGCAAGCAGCCGCCGGCGGAGCTCATGCCCCCTGCCTATCCGCATGACAACGGGCTTCGTTCCAGCGGCAGGAGCCGCTCCTCCGGCACGGCGCCGCCCGGCGCTGCCCGGCCTCCGGCGTAAACAACGGGAAGGGGAGACATGCCATGCTGCAGATGATCAATATTCTATCCGCCTGGATGATCCCCGCGATCATCGCCTTCATCCCGCTCTACGGCGCCTACCGCAAAGTTCCCGTCTACGAGACGTTCACGGAGGGGGCCAAGGAGGGCTTCGGCACGGCGATCGGCATCATCCCCCATCTTGTCGGCATGCTGGTCGCGATCAGCATGTTCCGTGCTTCGGGAGCGATGGATGTCATCGTAGGCTTCATCCAGCCTCTGCTCGGAAAGGCCGGCATCCCGGGAGAGGTTCTTCCGCTGGCCTTCCTGCGTCCGCTTACCGGCGCCGGCTCGCTCGCCTTCACGGCCGACCTGATCCAGACCTATGGACCGGACAGCATGATCGGAAGAATCGCCTCCACGATTCAAGGAAGCACGGATACGACGCTGTACGTCTTGACGGTTTATTTCGGAGCGGTCGGAATCCGCAAAACCCGTTATGCCCTGAAAGTCGGCTTGGTTTCCGATCTGGTCGGTTTTCTCGCGGCGGTGTTCATCTGCCTGTACATATTCAACTGAGCCGCGACGTTCGCCCAGCGTACCCTAGATCAAGCCTGCCCCTCCTGAGGGCAGGCTATTTTGCGCATGGGGCAGCATGGCTCCGCCCGGCTTGTGCTTTTGTCCTGCAATCGGTATGATGAGGGGTGAGGTGAAGGAAGTGGAACGTTTACAGAAAATCCTGGCCGCTGCCGGCGTGGCATCGCGCCGCAAATGCGAGGAGCTCATTACGAGCGGGGCGGTCGAGGTCAACGGGATCGTCGTCAAGGAGCTCGGCACGAAAGCCGATCCGGCCAACGACATCATTGCCGTCAAGGGCAAGCCGATCGCATCCGAAAAAAAAGTTTATTTGATGCTCAACAAACCGAAAGGCGTCATTACGAGCGCTTCGGACCCGAAAGGACGCAAGATCGTCAGCGACTTCCTGCCCGGCATCAAGGAGAGGGTATACCCCGTAGGCCGGCTGGACTATGATACGGAAGGACTGCTGCTGCTTACGAACGACGGCGAGTTCGCCAACCTGCTGACGCATCCGAGCCACCACGTGCCGAAAACGTATTTGGCGACCGTGAAGGGCGTGCCGCACGGAACCGCGTTGGAGAAGCTGCAGAACGGCATCAAGCTGGAGGATGGGATGACCGCTCCCGCGGAGGTCGAGTATCATGACGTCGACATGGACAGCAAGCAGTCCACCGTCCAGATTACGATCTACGAGGGACGCAACCGGCAGGTGCGCCGCATGTTCGAGGCGGTGGGACATCCCGTAACGCGCCTGAAGCGGGTCAAGTTCGGCCATCTTGGGCTGGAGAACATGCAAAGGGGCAAATTCCGTCATCTGACGGTCTCCGAAATCAAGGAGCTTATCGACGCGGCGAACAGCAAGTCACATAAAGTTCATAAAAAGTAAGAGGCAGCCTGCTGCTGGAAACTTTTCCGCGCTATAATGAATGATAAGAAACGCTTTCATTAGGATGGTGAACATCATGAGGGGCTCTGCCCGCAGACCCGTTCAAATCATAATCCTTCTCGGCGTCTTGCTCCTGGGCGGTTACGCCATCGGCAAGACGCTGTTTGCGTCGAAGGAAGGCTTGCCGTCGCCTGGCGACACGCCGCCGGCCTTCACGCTGTCCACTCTTGACGGCAGGACGGTCTCCCTGGAGGAGTACAAGGGCAAGCCCGTCGTGCTCAATTTCTGGGGGAGCTTCTGTCCTCCATGCGTCAAGGAAATGCCGGAGTTCGAGCGTCAGTACGAGAAGTGGAAGGGAGAAGGCCTGGAAATTCTGGCCGTCAACCTGAGCGAGGACAATCTGACCGTGCAGAATTTCGTCGCCGGCATGGGGCTAACCTATCCGATCCTGCGAGATGTGGACAAGGACACGGAGCGGCGGTACAAGCTCAGGCAGTATCCGACCACGTTCTTCATCCGTCCGGACGGCAAGATCGGGGAAGTGTACGCCGGAGGAATGAAGGAAGCGGACATCGACGAGCGCGTGCAGCGGCTGCTCAAGGACTGAGGTCCATTCGCCGCAGCTTCGCAGCACACAGCTTCATGACAGGGGGATACATCGGTGTTCCAAAACACCAAATGCGAATGCGGCCATCAAAACCCGACCGGCACTGTGTTGTGCGAGGCTTGCGGCAAGCCGCTCGACGAGAAGGAAGCCGGCGGCACCGACCTGCTGGAGATGCGCTACGACGGAGCGGCACGCCGTTCCCAGAAAGCCGATCCATCGATCATCGACCAGGTCTGGAATTTCTTCTCTTCCGTCAAGATCGCCGTTTATCTGATCATCATCACGCTGATCGGGGCATCGCTGGGCACGATCTATCCGCAGGAGGATATATTCCTCTCGAACATGGACATGGCTTCCTATTACAAGGATACATACGGAACGCTCGGCAGCATCTATTACAAGCTGGGACTGTCGCATACATACGAATCCTGGTGGTTCATCCTGCTGCTCGTCATGATCGGCACCTCGCTCGTCATCTGCAGCCTCGACCGGGTACTGCCTTTATACCGGGCGCTCAACAAGCAGCAGATCCGCAAGCACGAATCGTTCCTGCAGCGGCAGAAGGCCGTCTATACGGGGGAAACCGACAACGGAGAGGAATTCATCGCCTTATTCGCGAAGCAGGCCAAGAAGCGTCACTACAAGGTGACGAGGACCGAAGACGCCCTGCTGGCGGAGAAGAGCCGCTTCAGCCGCTGGGGACCGTACATCAATCATATCGGCCTCATCGTTTTTCTGCTGGCGGTGCTTGCAAGAGCGATTCCGAGCTGGCAGCTGGACGAGTATGTGACGGTGCCGGAAGGGGATACGGTGAGGATCGAGAATACGGACTTTTTCGTCAAGAACGAAAAATTCACGGTCCAGTACTACAAGGACGAGGAGCTGCCTGCCGAGCTGCGGGGAACGAACCGCGCCAAGCTGTACCGGACCGATGCGGTCCTATACCGCTGCCTGGCGGACTGCGGTCCGTCGTCGCCGGAACCGAAGCTGGAGCAGGTGGCTTCCCATGACATCGAGGTGAACAGCCCTTTGGAATACAAGGGGCTCAAGCTGTACCAGTTCGACTATGACAGCACTCCTGTCCTGCGCGAGGTCAGCCCCATGCTGATCGACAAGCAGACCGGCAAGCAGTACGGTCCGTTCAAGCTGGCGATGAAAAATCCGCAGACCAGCTACGAGCTCGGGCCCTACAAGCTGGAGCTGAGGCAGAACTTCATGGAGTTCGCCATCGGCAAGGACGGCAAGCCGATCACCAAGTCGAGGGATCCGAAGGCGCCGGCGTTCATCTTCCTCATCAAAGGACCCGGGCTGTCGGAGGAAGGGGAGCCTTATATCTACTTCCCGATGCAGAAGGACAAAGCCGCGTTCAGCCAGGACAAGCTCAACAAAGGCATCGCCGACCGGTTCGAAATCAAGGTCGGCAGCATGACGGACGTCAAATTCGTCGAGTTCACGACGTTCCTCAACGTCAGGGTCGACAAGGCGATGCCTTACATCTGGACCGGCCTGGCCATCTCGATGATCGGCTTGATCATGGGCGCCTACTGGCAGCATCGCCGCATCTGGCTTCGTCTGGACGGCAATGCCGTCACGATCGGCGCGCATACGAACAAAAACTGGTACGGCATGAGGGCCGACCTGGCCGCTGCGCTCAAAGCAGCAGGAATCCAGGTTGATCCCAAGAGCCTCGACAACGGAGGGAACCGGACGTGAATTGGCTTGATTTCAGCAGCTCTGCTTTCGTCGCTGCTTTCTTTCTTTACTGCTTCGGATTTTTATTTTTCGTAACGGCCATCGTCGGCCGCAGATGGAGCCACGGCAACCCGGACCGGCATGAAAAGCGATGGGGGAATATCGCTTTTGTCGTATCCGTGCTCGGACTTGCCGCCCATCTCCTGTTCTTCATCACCCGCTGGGTCGGCGGGGGCCATATTCCGATCAGCAACATGTATGAGTTCATGACCTTCCTGGGCATGGCTATCATGGTGGCCTTTACCATTATTTATCTCATCTACCGCAAGCCGATTCTCGGCATGTTCGCCCTGCCGCTTGTCGTGATCATCGTCGCTTACGCATCCGTGTTCCCGCAGGAGGTGCAGCCGCTGATCCCGGCGCTCAACTCCTACTGGCTCAAGATCCACGTGACGACGGCGGCGCTCGGCGAGGCCTTCCTGGCCGTCGGCTTCGCCGCAGGGCTGCTTCATCTGCTCCGCACGATCGACTTTGCCGGCAAATCCGAAGATTCGCGCAAGGAGCGCCTCTGGATCGAAGTGACGATGTTCATGATCGTCGTCGCCGTCGGATTCATCGTCACCGTATTCGCTTTCCGGGCGGCGGGATATGAAGCCCAGTTCACCCAAGAGAACGTGCAGGTCAGCCAGGCTGGCGAGGAGAGCTCCAAAGTGGAGACCGTAAAATACTCCATGCCTCCGATCGTCAAGCCGTTCAACAGCACGCTCGTCCATATGGACAGCTTCCTCGGCATCAAGCAGCCTGTGCTGGAAGCTCCATCCTGGATGAACGGCATCAATGCCGGCCGCAAGCTGAACACCGTCATCTGGTCCTTCCTTTCAGGCTTGATCCTGTACGGCATCCTGCGTCTTGTTCTGAGACGAACGCTGTCGGCAGCCATCCATCCGTACACGACGGATATCGATCCCGACGATCTGGACGAGATCAGCTACCGGGCGATCGCGATCGGCTTCCCGATCTTCACGCTCGGAGCGCTTATTTTCGCCATGATCTGGGCGAGCATCGCCTGGTCGCGCTTCTGGGGCTGGGATCCGAAGGAAGTATGGGCGCTCATCACCTGGCTCTACTACAGCGCCTACCTCCATCTGCGGCTGTCGCGCGGCTGGCACGGCAAGCGCTCGTCGTGGCTGACCGTCATCGGCTTTCTCATCATCATGTTTACGCTCGTAGGCGTCAACCTGGTCATCGCCGGGCTTCACTCCTACGCAGGCGCCTAATCAATTCGTTATGGGATCAAAAGGAGCTGATACGGAGTGAACGAATATTTGCATCGCATCCTCGTCGTCGACGACGAGGAACGGATTCGCCGCCTGCTCAAGATGTACCTTGAGAAGGAAGGGTATCAAATCGAGGAGGCCGATGACGGGGAGACGGCTCTGCGCATGGCTTCCAGCCAGGATTTCGATCTCATCCTGCTGGATGTCATGCTTCCCGGCATCGACGGCATCGAGGTATGCAGCCGGCTGCGCCAGATCAAGGCGACGCCGGTCATCATGCTGACGGCCAAAGGCGAGGAAATGAACCGCGTACAAGGCTTCGAGGTCGGGGCGGACGATTATGTCGTCAAGCCGTTCAGCCCGCGCGAAATCATCTACCGCGTCAAGGCGATCCTGCGCCGTTCCTCGGCGACGGCGTTCCTGTCGCGGGAAACGTCCGCCAGCAGCAACATCGTATTTCCGCATCTCGTCATCGAGCATGACGCTCACCGGGTAACCGCCGGCGGGCAGGAGATCAGCCTGACGCCGAAAGAGTACGAGCTGCTCCATTATCTGGCCGTCAGCCCGGATAAAGTATTTTCCAGGGAAGAGCTGCTGAAGGATGTATGGAACTATGAGTTCTTCGGCGACCTGCGGACGGTCGACACCCATGTCAAGCGTCTCCGCGAGAAGCTCAACAAGGTGTCTCCGGAAGCGGCCTCGATGATAACGACCGTCTGGGGAGTCGGCTACAAGCTCGAGGTTCCGAAATAAAGATGAGATGGCTGTGGAGAAGCGTCGTCGGCAAGCTTTGGATTACGATCATGCTGCTCGTAGCGGTCGTTCTGATCATCCTGGGCATGTTCCTGCTCCAATACATCGACATCGCCTTCGAGGATTCATTCCGGGTCAAGGTGCTGTTCGTTTATATCGGGATCATCGGGTTCCTGCTGTCTACTTTTTTCGCTTTCTTCCTATCCAGCAAAATCACTCAGCCGCTCCTTCAGCTCAAGGATGCGGCTGACCTGATTTCACAGGGCGAGTATCGGACAAGAGTGCCGATCCGCTCCTCCGATGAAATCGGCGAGCTGGCAGGAACCTTCAACCGGATGGCATCCGAGCTGCATGAGCTCATTACGGATCTCAACCATGAGAAGGAGCATCTTTCGAGCGTGCTGCGCAGCATGGCGGATGCGGTCATCACGCTGGATGCAGGGGGCAACGTCGTGCTGGCGAATCCGCCTGGAGAGCTGCTGCTGGAACGCTGGAGAAGGGTGGACTGGAACCAGGACGAGGATCCGGAAGGGCTTCCCCTGGAGTCGGCGCCTCGTCCGCTGCGGGACCTGTTCCGCACGGTTTCGATCGAAGGCAGGGATCTCAGCCAGAAGCTGCAGGTCCAGAGCGGGGTCTGGTCGGTCGTCATGGCCCCTCTCAAGTCGGAGGACACCGTGCGCGGAGTCGTCGCCGTCATGCGAGATGTGACGGAAGAGCATCGCCTGGAGAAGCTGAGGCGGGATTTCGTCGCCAATGTGTCCCACGAAATCCGGACGCCGCTGTCGATGCTGCAAGGATACAGCGAAGCGCTGCTCGACGATATCGCCGGCTCGCCGGAGGAGCGGCGCGAGCTCGTTCAAGTCATCCACGACGAGTCTCTGCGAATGGGCAGGCTCGTCAAGGATCTGCTTGATCTGGCGCGAATGGAAGCCGGCCATGTGGAGCTCAACTTCAATCGCGTGGATCTGGACGGGCTGGTGAGCCGTGTCGTGCACAAGTTCCAGGTATACAGCATGGACCGGGACATCAGGATTGAATACCGTTCTCCGGAAGAGGCTGTCATCTTGGCGGAGGCCGACGAGGACAGGCTGGAGCAGGTGCTTACCAATCTGCTCGACAACGCCGTGCGGCACAGCTCCGACGGATCCGCCATCCGTCTTACGCTCGGAAGAAGTCATGATGCCGGCGGCACAGCTGCCGTGCTCAAGGTTGCCGACGAAGGCCAGGGAATTCCGGCGGATGACCTCCCATATATTTTCGAGCGCTTTTATAAGGCCGACAAAGCCCGCAAGCGCGGCGCGGGAGGCGGCACAGGGCTGGGGCTTGCGATCGTGCGCAACATCGTGGACGCCCATGGCGGCACGATCCGCGCAGAGAGCACCGAAGGCGTCGGAACATCCTTTACGCTGCTGCTGCCTGTCGAAGGCCATCGCGTTATGTCTTAACACCCTCCCAACGAGGGTGTTTTTTGTTGAATTCGGGGCTCTAATCTTGTTGCTTGTGAAACATTTAAGGCGAATAGGAGGAGACGCCTGCCGGATGCCGAAAGTTCGGAATAGGATCCGATGGCAGACGGAGGGAGAGGGAAGCTGGAATGAAAACCGTTTATTTGATCCGCCATGCCCATTCTGTATATACTCCCGACGAGCGCAGCCGGCCTTTGTCGGATGCGGGGAAGGCGGATGCCTGGCGTGTGGCGGATCTTTTGGAGCAAGAAGAAATCGGGGAAATCTGGTCCAGTCCTTATTTGAGGTCTGTCCAGACCGTGGAAAAGCTGGCAGAGCGGATCGGGCAGCCCATCCGGCTGCAGGAGGGCTTCAGGGAGCGGCTGCTCTCTGACGGGCCTGTCGGCGATTTCGAGGATTCCGTGAGGCGGTTATGGGATGAGCCCGAGCATGCCTTGCCCGGAGGGGAATCCAACCGCATGGCGACGATCCGCGGGATGGAGGCGCTGAGGGGAGTGCTGGCAAGCTCCCGTTCAAGCCGCATAGCCGTCGGAACGCATGGCAATATCATGGCGATGATGATGAACGCCCTGTACGGAAGCTTCGGCTACGAGTTCTGGAGAGGGCTGGAGATGCCGGATATCTATAAGCTTTCCTTCGGAAAGGAAGGAAGATATAAGGGAGCCAAGCGCATCTGGAGACGATAGGCCGCGGAAGGACAAACGTTTGTTTCTCTCCCGTGAAACGGCCCAAGAGGATATTGAGCAGCGGAAAAAACCCCCGGGCAGCCTGCCCGGGGGTTGCTGTTATACCTGGAGAAATCAGTACAGCGTGATTTCCTTGGCTGATTTGAGCTCGTCGAGCTGCGTCATCTGTTCGAGCACGTTCCTCGGAACGCCTTTGTCTACCGTCAGGACCATGATGGCGGCGCCGCCTTCGGCCTGGCGTCCGACCTGCATGGTCGCGATGTTGACTTCGTTCGAGCCGAGCAGCGTTCCGATGCGGCCGATGATTCCCGGACGGTCATGATGGGAGATCAGGACGAGATGGCCGGATGGAGCGACGTCAACCGGGAAGTTGTCGATCTGCACGATGCGGGGGCCGTATCCGGTCAGCAGCGTGCCGGCGACATGGCGGCTTTCGCCGGAGGTGCGCAACGATACGGTGACCAGATTGGTGAAGTCCTTGGCGGCATGGGACTGGTTGATGACGACGTTGACGCCGCGCTCCTTGGCCAGATGCAGGGAGTTGATGATGTTGACCTGGTCGCTTCCCAGATGGTGTCCAAGCACGCCTTTGATAATATATCGGGTTAGAGGCTGGGTGTCTACTTCGGCAAGATCGCCGGAATAGCCCACCGTTATTTCGGCGACCGGTCCTTCGGTGATCTGGGCGGCCAGCGAGCCGAGCATTTCTCCGAGCTCGAAATACGGCTGCAGCTTGGTCATGACCGCTGCGGCGACCGGAGGCATATTGACCGCATTCACGAAAGGCTCGCTGCGAAGAATATGAAGCACCTGCTCCGACACGTCGATGGCGACGTTCTCTTGAGCTTCGACGGTCGAAGCGCCAAGATGCGGAGTGACGATGATTTTAGGATTGTTCAGGAAAGGATGATCCGCTGCAGGAGGCTCCAATTCAAAGACGTCGAAGGCCGCTCCGGCCACGATGCCTTCGTTCACGGCATCGACGAGAGCATATTCGTCCACGATGCCGCCGCGGGCGCAGTTGACGATCCGCATGCCCGGCTTCATGACCTTGAACTGCTCCGCTCCGATCATGTGGCGGGTTTCCGGCGTAAGCGGGGTGTGGACGGTCATGAAATCCGCGCCGCGCACGATATCGTCGACGCTGGCCAGCGTGACGCCGAGCTTGTCGGCTTTCTCTTCGGTGAGGAACGGATCGTAGCCGAGAATGTCCATGCCGAACGCCTTGGCGCGCTTGGCCACCTCGCTGCCGATCCGGCCCATGCCGACGACGCCGAGCTTCTTGCCCCGCAGCTCTACCCCCAGGAAGGATTTGCGGTCCCATTCGCCGTTGACGGTTTTGGCGTAAGCCTGCGGGATGTGGCGGGCTACAGCCATCATCATGGCGAAGGTATGCTCGCAGGTCGTAATCGTATTGCCGTCCGGCGCGTTGATGACGATGATGCCTTTGCCTGTAGCGGCAGGAAGATCGATGTTGTCCACGCCGACTCCCGCCCGTCCGACGACCTTGAGGGAAGTGCCGGCTTCAAGCACTCTGGCCGTCACGCGCGTTTGGCTGCGGACCAGCAAGGCGTCATATTCGCCGATGATGGCTACAAGCTCGTCCTCGCTGAGGCCGGGCTTCTTGTCCACCGATACGTCGGGAGCGTCCATCAGCTGCTGGATGCCCAAATCGCTGATAGGATCGGATACTAACACTTTGAACATGGGATTGCCTCCTAGCAATGGGGTGTAGGCATACGGCGCTGTGCAGCGCCGCCTTCGAGGAGACGGCAGCCGTATGCGCAGGAACATCATGCAGACTATCGTGGTTCAATATAGAAAAAAGCCCGTTCCGACGATGGGAATGCCCAGCCGGGACGGGAATTTCTGGAGAACTGCCCGGGCCTTGCGAAGCGGGCCGGGGATGGAATCGCCTTGGTCCTGTCATTGGTAACCATATGCTGGTGCTGGCTGACCTCTACTATTCTAAAGCGGTGAAGTCCTAATTGCAATGACAAAACTTGATGGAGGCGCTTTTTTTCGCTATCATTCTTCCTACCAACACTAGGGGGAGGAAGAACATCCCATGTCAGCATTTCAACAGCCTTCCATTAGGGAAATCCAACCCTCGGACCTGCTGGAAAGGGTCCGTTCCGGAGCCGTCCGGATGGATCAGATCATCGATGTGAGAGAAGAGGGCGAGTGGGAATACTACCGTCTGGAAGGCTCCCGCCATATTCCGATGAATTCCATACCGGAGCATCTGCCGGAGCTCGACGCCGGACAGGAATGGTACCTCATGTGCGCTCACGGAGTAAGGAGCCTATATGTCCTGGATTACATGCGCAAGCAGGGATTTTCCAATCTGGTGAACGTGACGGGGGGCATCAGCGCCGCCGCGTCCGAGCTCGGCTTCAGCTATGATTAAGGCCTAGTTGTCCGGCGGCAGGAAGAAAGGCAGCTGAGGCAGCGTCTCCTTGCCGTACAAACGAGACTTCATGGTCCAGAAGTCGCCGCCTCTGACTGCTCCCGTGCCGGTAACGACATCGGCGAGCTCATTGATGGACGACGCATGCAGGCGCTGCGATTCGCCGGATTGAAGGAGGGCGTCGACGGATCCCGCAAGATCCTGGGGATAATAATCCGTCCACTTCCCGCGCTTCTCGAGCAGGTCGGCCATCAGCTTGATCTTGACGAGGAGCGGGTAGGATTTCCATGCGCTCGTTTGGACCGTGCCGGTCAGGACGGCTTCGGACGAAATGCTGCCGTCGACGCCGGTTGCCCACTTCAGCATGGAGGAATAATAATCCTTCTGCGCGGCCAAGCCTTTTCGGGCGGCATCCTTATAGGACGGCTGCTTGCGGAGGGAGGCGAGGAAGCTGTCCGCCGGCTGGCCGGATGCCGCCTTGGCCGCCGCAGCCGAAGCCTGCGAGATGGAGTCGAGGCTGGCCAGATAACCGTTTCTTGCGCTGGCCAGAAGGCCTGTGTCCGGGACGGAGCGCACCGATCCGATCTCCTTGCGCTTCTCGTCCGCGAGATCTCCGAGGTCCTTGAGTAGAGAGGAGGAAGCCGGTATGTTCCGGGATTCCACTTTCTTCTCCATGGCGAGCCATTCGTTCTGAAATTCACGGTAAGGCGAAAATACGGTATGATAGAACGATACCAGATCTTGCTGGGAGTACGAGGTTTTGGCGGAAGCGGCTGAGGCCATCAGCTTCTTGGCCTCGTATCTGGATTCCGTGCGGCTTGATCCCACTTCGACGCCGGCGAAAAATGCGCCTACCGCAGCAACGAGCATGAAGATGAAACCGAGGCTGAATAGCATTTGATAGCGGCTGAGATGTTTGTCCATTGTTTTCTCCTCGATGATAAAGATTAACGGATTTCGATTCCTTCAAGACAGGCGGGACTACATGAAAAAATTCGACATCCGCAACATTCGCGTCCGGAGCGTTTCGGTAGACGAGCTCGACGACCGGATGCTGCTGCTCAACTTGTACATGACGCAAGCTATTACCCTCATTATCGGCTTGGTCTGGTGTTTTTTTCAGGGCCGCAATTCGATTGCGCTGTTCCGCTGGCCCGACAGCCTCGCCTTTCTATACTGGGGCTTCGGTTTCGCCCTCCTTATTCTAGCGGTAGACCTGTTCATTTCCCGTTGGGTGCCAGAGGAGGCGGCCGATGACGGCGGCGTGAACGAACGCATCTTCCGCAACAGGCCGGTCTGGCATATCGCCCTTTTGTCCCTGGTCGTCGCCGTATGCGAGGAGCTTCTGTTCCGGGGCGCGATCCAGCATTCGCTTGGAGCTTATTGGACCAGCATCCTGTTCGCGGCTATCCACGTCCGGTATTTGAAGCATTGGATTCCGACCGCGCTCGTCTTCGGCATCAGTTACGGCCTTGGCTGGATCTATATCCGCACCGGAACGCTTCTGGCTCCGATCGCCGCCCATTTCGCCGTCGACTTCATCATGGGCATGATCATCCGCTACAGGAGACAGCCATGAGCAGGATCGAGAAATTCGGAAGACGAAGGCCTCAGGAGCAGAAAACGGCATCCGTTGAAGCCGGGGTTGAGCTTGAAGGCGACGGTTACCCTCCGCGGCGGGAAAAACATCCGTCCTTGCAGCCCAAGCTGACGAAATGGCTTGTCAATACCTTGATGCTGCTGTTCATCGTCCTGGCCTGCACGCTCTTTTTCTGGGGACGCAGCCTGTTCGCCCCGCATGAAGGCACCCACGATGCGGCAGAAGCATGGAAAGGAGCTTGCCTTTGCGCTTCTACCTGATGCTGTCCATTCTCGCCGCCGCTGCTGCATGGCTGGCAGTCCTGTTGATCAGACGGATGATGGCCGAAGCGGCAAGCAGCCGGATCGAAGTTGAGACGGTTGCTCTCGAGCGCCTTCCCGAGGCGCTGGATGGCTATCGCATCCTGTATATCAGCGACATCCACAGGCGTATTCTCAATGAAGAAGTCCTCCTTCAGGCACGCGGCGAGGGAGGAGCCGACATCGTGCTGATCGGCGGAGATATGAGGGAGAAAGGCGTTCCGCTCGATAGAGTGGAGGACAATATGCGTCTGCTCGCTCGGATAGCTCCCGTATACGCGGTGTTCGGAAATCACGATTACGACGAGGATATCGGCTCCTTGGCGAAGCTGTTGGAACGGTGCGGAGTCACCGTGCTTGTGAATCGTTATGTATGGCTTCAAGTCGGGGCGATGCCGTTCAAGCTGGCCGGAGTCGATGATCCGCGCTTGGGCAAGGACCGTCTGCAGGCTGCTTTGGAGACGCCGCTTGATGCAGCGGGAGCCGAAGGCGACAATCGGTCCGATCCTCCATTTACGATTATGCTTGCCCATGATCCCATCATCGCGCATCGCAATCCTACGATCGAAGCCGATCTCGTTCTTTCCGGGCATACGCACGGCGGGCAGATCATCGTGCCGTGGATCGGACCCGCGATGAGAACGGCCAGCGTCCGCAGGTTTCCGTCCGGATGGTTCGATCTTGCGGGCTGGCGCGGAAAAGGCCAAGACAAAAACGGACCCGAAAGGGTCCGCATGCTGGTGAGTCCTGGATACGGCACTTCAAAAGCGCCGATCCGCTGGAATTGTCCGCCTGTCATCCATCTGCTGTCGCTGACCCGCGGCAATCAGCCTTGCTCCAAGTCGATCGAGGCAGGGTCGATAAAGCCGTAGCCTTTTTCCTCGAGCTTCGTCAGGAGGCTGTCGAGGGCTTCCTTCGTCCACGGAAGCTCGTGCATCAGGATGTTGGCTCCGGGATGCAGCTGCTCCAGCACGTTTTTGATGACGAGCTGGGGATCTTTCTTCGTCGCCTTGAGATCCCAATCAAGGGAACCGTTCGACCAGGTCATGTACAGCATGCCGTCTTCCTTGGCGACTTCCTTGCCGACATCTCCGCCGGTTCCGAATGGTGGCCGGAAAAACTGCGGCCGTTTGCCCGTCAGCTCCTCAACCAGATCCGATACATCGCCGAGCTGCTTTTGCACCTCGGCTTTGCTTTTTTTATGGAGATCGATATGGTCCCAGGAATGGTTGCCGATCGTCTGTCCGCGTTCGTCGATGAGCTTCAGCAGCTCGGGATTTTGCTTCACCCTGTACCCGTTGACGAAAAAGATCGCCTTGGCGCCGTGCTTGTCCAGCGTGTCGAGCATGGACGTAAGCTCTTCCTTTTCCTTCGGCCCGTCATCGAACGTGAGCAGGACGGCCTTGTTCGACGTTTCCGGATCGACGGGGGAGAAGCGGAATGTTTTCGAGCTCATTTTGAATCTGGCTTCGGCCTGCTGCGGGGTTGCCGAAGGCTGCGGCGAAGGTGACGGCGACAAGGTCGGCGAAGGCGCTGCCGCCGACGGCGCAGGAGAGGCCGATACGGCAGGCGGCGAGGAGGGAGCAGGAGTTCCGGATGCGCTTGCGCCGTCCGTCTTCCCTCCGCAGCCGGACAGCAGGACGGCTGCCGCGGCAGCAAGTCCGATGGACTGGAGTGCATAGGATTTCATGTGCGTTTCAACCTCCACAAGCAAAGCTGTATTCATGGGGATCCAGCCTTCCCTACACCGGGAAAACGGATCCAAGACACCCATTTTATCATATTAAACCTTGCTTCGCTTACCCAATCGGAATGGATGAGAAGGAGTCGGCCGGGCATACTACTCCCATCATGAACAGCCGGATACGGCGCTTAGGAGGCAGAATGAAATGAAACTGGGAGGATTTATTGCCGGAAGTTTGATTGGAGCGGCGGCAGCCCTGTATGTTGCCCGCAAAAGGCCGGGGGCGGCAGCGGTAGCGTCGGGCATTGCCGGAGAGCTGTGGTCCAAGGCTGCCGGAAGAGCGATGTCTGGAATGATCCGAGACAAAAGCGGCGCGGCGACGCGCCGCGGCCCCGCAAGATCCTCGTCGGCGAAAAGCTCCGGCCGGGTCGCGGACAGCGGTTCCTGGGAGCGGATCGCTGCGCTCGTGAACAGCGATCCGGAGGTCAAAAAGGAATCGGAAAAGATCATCGCAGAAGCTTCGTCGTCCCCGGCTGCCCATTGAATCTTCCCGGCCGCTTCCCTATATTGGGAGGCGGCTGTTTTTTTGACCTGCTCGTGCATTCCTCCTTCATAGATGGTAATATAGTTATATGGCACGTATGCCGCACATTATGGCTTGCGCTTCATACGCTGTTATATCCGATGCTGCAGAGGAGGATCCTGTCATGAAGATCGAACGGTTGGGGCAAGACAAAATTCGCATTTTTCTGACGTTCGACGACCTGCTGGAGCGCGGGATCCAGAAGGACGACATGTGGCGCGAGATACCGAAAGTGCATGAGCTGTTCAGCGAAATGATGGACCAGGCCTATTCGGAACTCGGCTTCGATGCGAACGGACCGCTTGCGGTCGAAGTCATCGCGATGCCGGCTCAAGGCATGGTGGTGATCGTCACCCGCGGCAAGATGAATGTGAGCTCGGACGCGGGACGTGCCGACGAGGACGATGCGGACGAGGATATGTACGAGATGGAAGTGACGCTCGAATCCAGCGACACGATCATGTACATGTTCAAGGATTTCGAGGATGTCATCTCCGCAGCCAAGCAGCTTTCGGCCTCGGAACTGACGGAAGAAGGAAGACTGTACGCATACAACGGACGCTGGATTCTCGCTTTCGATACCGCTTCGGCGGAACCGGCGGGACAGAATGCGATGATTGCCATCCTGGCGGAGTTTGGAGACGCGACCTCGGTTACCTACGCGGTTTTGGAGGAGTACGGCAAGATAGTCATGCCGGCCGATGCTGTTCGCGGGCTTTGCCATCATTTTAAATCCTAGCCCCAGTTGCCAAGAGCATTCGCGATCCATCGGGAATGCTCTTCTTTTGTGCTGAACGGGACTGAACCTATACTTTCATCAACAAGAAGGAGGCAGGGGATCCCTTGCTGCTTTTCTCAATTTTGACGGCCGCAGTGGCTCCGGGCATCTCGCTGCTCACCTATTTGTACTTGAAGGACCGTTACGACAGCGAGCCCATCCATCTTGTCTTCAGGCTGTTCGTCACCGGCATGCTGGTCGTCGTGCCGATCATGGTCATCCAAAGAGGACTGGAGCTCTGGCTCGGCAGCCATCCGCTTCTGTTCTCCTTCGCCCTCTCCGGAGGCGTCGAGGAATTGTTCAAATGGTTCGTCCTTTATCATATCATCTACAATCACATGGAATTCGACGAGCCGTATGACGGCATCGTTTATGCGGCCAGTGTCTCCCTCGGCTTCGCCACCCTGGAGAACATCATGTACGCCGTATTCTATCCGTCCACTTTCGGAACGATGATGCTGAGGGCATTGCTGCCCGTGTCGGGACATGCCTTGTTCGGCATCATGATGGGCTACTATTTCGGCAAGGCGAAGTTCGCTCCCAAGCGCCATATCCGCAGGTTCCTGCTGCTGTCTTTGATTCTGCCTGTCTTGTGGCACGGCTTGTACGACTGGATCCTGACCTCGACAGCGAGGGAATGGGCATGGATCATCGTGCCGTTCATGGCGGTGCTGTGGATCTGGGGCCTCCGGAAGATCGGCAGGGCCAATTCCCGCTCTCCGTTTCGGATCGTGGGCAGGGAGGAAGAGGTTAAGCTTTGACCGTTCCGTCCATACTTGCTTGTAGAGACAAACGCTCAATGCGGGAGGACGCAAGCATATGGATGAGGCAAGAGTGAAGATCAGCATTCGCTGCCGGCTCTGCGGAGAGAAATTCGTTCTTCGCGGCCGCAGGGACCAGGGAAGAGTCGATACCGGCTTCAAGCAATGCCTGTGCAGCAATACCGATGATTTCGAAATCGAAGAGCTGCCGGTATAAAGTCATAGCCCCATGCATAAAGCTCCTTTCCTTCAACCAAACTAACACCAGGTTTGGCATAAGAAAGGAGCTTTTGCCGTATGTACCAACGTTTAAGCCGTGTGCTTTTTCCCGTTATGACGCTGCTTTTTGTCGGCGCGATCTATTGGGGCTACCAGGAGCATCAAGAGAAGAATTCAGTCTTGGTCAAGGCGGAGAACCAGTATCAGAAAGCATTCCATGAATTGAGCTATCATGTGGACCAGCTCCATCACCAGCTCGGCAGCACGCTGGCCGTCAATGCCGCCTCCCAGGGCTACCAGCGCAAAAGCCTCGTCAATGTGTGGAGACTGACCAGCCAGGCGCAGAGCGAGATCAACCAGCTGCCGGTCAGGATGATTCCTTTCAATAAAACCGAGGACTTCCTGTCGCATATTTCGAATTTCGCCTACAAGGCATCCATGCGGGATTTGACGAAGCAGCCGCTGAGCGACGGCGAGATGAGCACGATGAAAACCTTGTATGCAAAATCGGCCGAGATCGCCCACGAGCTCGGAAAAGTGCAGGATAAAGTGCTCCAGGACAAGCTCCGTTGGATGGATGTCGAATTGGCGATGGCCGCCGACAAGCAGAAATCCGGCAACGTCATCGTCGACGGATTCAAGGACGTCGATTCCCGGATGGACAAAATGGCTTCGGTCGATTGGGGACCGACGGTAAGCGGCTTGTATGAGAAGAGATCCGTGAGCATGCTGAGCGGCAGGCCCGTTACCGCCGAGGAGATCAAAACCAAGGCGGCCAGGTTCCTCGACATGCCTTCGACGGAAGGCATCCGGGTCGTCGAGAACGGCAAGGACACCAACTATAAATCCTTCTCCGCCGTCGTCAAGGAAAAGGGGACAGGCAAAAACATCGCGATGGACTTTACTTCCCGCGGAGGCGATCTGATCTGGTTCGTCCATCCCCGCGATGTGGCCGACAAGAAGATCGGCATGAAGGAAGCCCGCGACAAAGCCGATGAATTCCTGGACAAGCACGGCTACAAGAAAATGACGCCCGTCACCTACGACGAATACGGCAAGGAAGCGGTATTCACTTATGTAGGTAACGACAACGGCGTGCTGATCTATCCGGACAAGCTCAGCGTGAAGGTCGCGTTGGACAAAGGCGATGTGATCGGCCTGCAGGCTAGCGACTATGTCTTCTCGCACAAGGAGCGCAAGCTCGGCAAGCCGGCGATGACGGAGGCCAAGGTGCGCGGCGGCCTGAGCGAGGCGATGAAAAAGTCGCCGGCCAAGCTGGCCCTGATCAAGAACGACGACAATCAGGAAGTGCTCTGCTACGAATTCAAAGGCGAGAGCAACGGCACCAAATACCGCATCTACCTGAATGCGGACAGCGGGCTCGAGGAAGCGGTGGAGGAACTGCCTGGAGAGAGCCGCTCCTAGACCGCCTTCCAGGCAAAAAAGCCCATTTTTCGATATGGCTCCCCATCATCCGACATGCTATAATCATGGCATTACGGGAGGGGGAGCCTATTTTGCTGCCTAGGGTTAACGAAAATCTATATATTCAAGTGGCTTCTTCCGACGAAGAAGAAGCTCAGATGGTCTTCAAGTCCCGGATCGCGGACGAGGATGCCGAGGCCATATACATCGAGGTTCCGCTTCATGAGCCCAGCCGCAAGCTGAAAAAGCTTTATATCGGGGACGAGCTTTCGGCCCATGTCATCAGCTCGGAAGGCATCAAGCATTATTTCAACTCCCATGTTCTCGGCTTCCGGGAAGACGTCATCCGCCTCGTTCGAATCCGCAAGGCCGATCCCGACAGCATGACGAAAATCCAGAGGCGCAGCTTCCTGCGGGTGCCGGCCGATCTGGAGCTTGCGGTGTCCATCCGCGGCCGCATCCGGTTCGTGGCGATGACGGACGATATCGGCGGCGGTGGCATCTCGTTCCTCTGCGACAAGGCCAAGCCGGTCGAGCAGGGAATGGAGCTGGAGTGCTGGCTGCTCGTGCCCTACAAGAACGGGACGCTTGAGCATGCCTTCTTCAAGGGCGAAATTGTCCGTGTCGACATGACGGAGACGGGCAAGAAGCAGGCGATGATCAAATTCACGACGATCTCGGAGCCGGACCGGCAAAGGATCATCCGTTTCTGCTTCGAACGGCAATTGGAATTCCGGAAGTAATCTCGTTCCCGGGCATACATAACGGAGTTTTTAATGGGCAACATAGGCCTATATTCCTACGATTGGAAGGGATGGGCCGATGAGGAGGATGGAGGACAAGGTCACTTGGGGACTTGCCGCATGCGCTCTTCTTCTGTTCGCCGCTTTGCTGGCCGTCCAGGCTGCCGCATGCCTGCTTCCCGACCGGGGGGATATCGTCAGCCGCCGCAGCCAGGAGGGGGAGGAATTCCGATAGACGGTTACTGTTTTGCATCCAACAGTCGACTGTGATATAATTATTTGGCAGGCACAGCCTGCTTTTTTACTGATTTTGAACGAGAAATTCTCATGGACATCGCTTGGAGGAACGCCCTTTGAGTACCCATCACGACGGGGGAGGCGAGCGCATCAACATCGCGATCGACGGACCCGCCGGTGCCGGCAAGAGCACCGTTGCCCGGAGCGTTGCCGAGGCATTAGGCTATATTTATATCGATACTGGCGCCATGTACCGCGCAGTTACATGGAGCGCGCGTAACGCCGGCATCGACATCGGCGACGACGGCGCGCTGGCGGAACATGCGGAGGGGCTGGACATTTCCTTGGCTCCGGGACCCGACGGCCAGATCGTCTTGCTGAACGGAGAGGATATCACGGCCTTGATCCGCTCGAGGGACATCAATCTGAATGTTTCCCAAGTCGCGGCCAACGATCGGGTCCGGATGCTGCTGGCGGACAAGCAGCGCAAGCTCGCGGACGGCAAGGGCGTCGTCATGGACGGCCGGGACATCGGCTCGCATGTGCTGCCGGATGCCGAGCTCAAGATCTATCTGACGGCCAGCGTCGAGGAAAGGGCGCTCAGAAGGTTCCGAGAGACGGATCCCGCTTCGGGGCTGACGCTTCAGCAGCTGGAGAAGGAGATCGAGGAGAGGGACCGCAAGGACATGCAGCGCGCCGTTTCGCCTCTGATCCGCACGCCGGATCATATTCTGGTGGATACGACCGGCATTTCTGCCAGCGGGGTCATCGACACGATCGCATCGCTCAGCCGCAAAAAACTGGCGGAGGCGAACTTGCCATGATCTATACCTTTTGCCGCGCTGTCCTGAGAGGCGCCTACGCCCTGCTGTTCCGTCTCGAAGCCAGGGGACTGGAGAACATACCAGCCGATGGGCCTGTCATTCTCTGCTCCAACCACATCAGCAATTTCGATCCGCCGACTGTCGGCATCAAGCTCAGCCGCAAGGTCCACTATATGGCTAAGGCCGAGCTGTTCGACGTGCCGCTGTTCGGCCCCTTGATCAGGGCTCTGGGCGCATTCCCCGTCAAGCGCGGCGGAGTGAGCAAGGACTCCATCAAGACGGCGATCGCGCTTCTCAAGGAAGGCAGCGTCATGGGCATCTTCCCCGAAGGAAGCCGCAACAGCGGAGGCGACGCGGCCAAAAAAGGCGCGGCCATGATCGCCATGCGCAGCGGAGCGGTCGTCATACCGGTCGCCATCTCGGGGTCTTACAAGTTGTTCCGCAAGACGGTCGTCTCCTACGGCAAGCCAGTGGACTTATCCGAATTCATGAATTCATCCGGAGATGCGCTGGAACAGGTGACCAGAGCCATCATGATGCGAATCGAAGAACTGCGCAAGCAAGCGTAAGCATGTTTTATTCCCTTGTTCCTGTCAGGGTAGGGATCCATCGGGAGCCCAAGTTCCCGCCCTTCCGTTTCAATGGTGCAATATGGGTTTAAATAAAGTTGGGGTATGAACTGAGGAGGTTATTTCAATGTCAGAAGAAACAAAGATCCAGGACTCTGTCCAAGAATCTCAGCAAGGTCTTAGCCAAGATGAGCTTGAGAACATCGTTTCCCTCAAAAAGGGCGACATCGTGACCGGCACGATTGTGAAAGTTGAAGACAACCAGGCAACCGTAAGCCTAGGTTATAAATATGACGGTGTCGTTCCGCTGCGCGAGCTCAGCTCCGTACAACTGGACAGCGCCAATGACGCGGTGAAGCTCGGCGAGGAAATCACGCTGAAGGTCATCACGATCGACGACGAGAAGGAGAAGCTCGTTCTCTCCAAGAAAGCCGTCGACGGCGAAAAGGCTTGGGATTCCCTGCAAGCCCAATTCGAAGCTGGCGAAGTTCTTGAAGTTACCGTGGCTGACGTCGTCAAGGGCGGTCTCGTCGTCGACGTAGGCGTGCGCGGCTTCATTCCGGCTTCCATGGTGGAGCGTCATTTCGTCGAGGACTTCAAAGACTACAAGGGCCGTACCCTGAACGTCAAGATCAAGGAAATCGACCGCGAAAACAACAAAATCATCCTCTCCGCCAAAGATGTCTTGGAGCAGGAATTCGAGAAAAACAAGCAAAACGTCATTTCCGGCCTTGAAGTCGGCCAAGAGCTTGACGGAACGGTTCAACGCCTGACTCCGTTCGGCGCGTTCGTCGATATCGGCGGCGTTGACGGTCTTGTTCACGTTTCCGAAATGTCCTGGCAGCATGTTGCGCATCCGAAGGATGTCGTAACGGAAGGCCAATCCGTCCGCGTCAAAGTCCTCAAGCTGGACCCTAACGCCGGCAAAATCAGCCTCAGCATCAAAGCTGCCCAACCGGGACCTTGGGAATCCGTAAGCGGCCAATTCAAAACGGGCGACATCGTAACGGGTACCGTTCGCCGCCTCGTAACCTTCGGGGCTTTCGTTGAGATCGCTCCTGGAGTGGAAGGCCTCGTTCATATTTCCCAAATCGCTCACCGCCACGTGGCGACTCCTCAGGAAGTGCTCAAGGAAGGCCAAGAAGTTCAAGCCAAAATCCTTGACTTCAACCCGTCCGAGAAGCGCGTAAGCCTGAGCATCAAAGAAACGGAAGAAGCTCCGGAGCAAGCTCCGCGCGCCGAGCGTCCTCAGCGCGAGCGTTCCGACCGCGGCGGATTCAAGGAGAAGATCGACAACCCGAACGTCTCCCTGAGCAACCAAAGCATGAGCTTCAACCTTGGCGAGCGCTTCGGCGACAAGCTGAGCAAATTCAAGTGATCCAGGCGATGCAGCCCCGCGCTTCTCGTGCGCTAGGGCCGCATCGGCTCGAAAGCCTTTCCGATTCAGGTCGGAAAGGCTTTTTTATTTGCTTCCGCTCCGCGATTCAAACCTCGGCACTTCGCGCATAATACGCGTAGGAGGTGCAGGCAATGAGTGGAATGGAAGAAGGATTTCTGGCATTGGAGCTCGCAGCCGTCTGGCTCATCCTGCTTGCGACCGGCTGGAACAAGGAAGCGGCTGGAGGACTGGGCTGGAGGATGGCGGCGGCAGGCATCGCCGGCATGATCATGCTGTCCCGGATCGAGGTTGATCTGCCATGGGGCTTGAGGGCAAGCGCGTCGGCCGCTGCCCTGCTGCTGGCCTGCCTGGCGGTCTGGCGGCTCGGAGTTCCGCGCGGAGACCGCTTCTATACGGCGGGCTGCGCCCTGCTTCTGGGGCTGCTTATGGCATGGATGAACACAATGTATGCTTCAAGCCCGCTGCTGACCGTCGTGAGGGCGGGCTGGGACATTCCGATCTTATGCGGCATGCTCGCTGCCCTGCTCTCTCTGCGGGCGGCCAATCAATTGGTCATTATCGCCGTGGGCTACTGGATCGCCTCGGTTTTTCCCGCATGGCTTCCCTCAACGATTGGTGCCGCGTCCGTCATCGGCAAGGCCGGCTGGTGGGACGGCTTTGCCGCAGCCGCAGCGTCATGCCGTCTTCTGACCGTTGTCATTTCCGCGGCAGCGTCCGGATTCTCGCGCTTGTTCGTTCAGCGGATGGATAACAGGGAAGGGGATATATGAGGATGGACGACTTGTCGAATTACTTGCATGAGCATCGAATGGTCGTCGGCGTGATGGCCGGCATCGCCTTCGGCTTGCTTGCCCGGATCCTGCTGCTGCGCACGGATTACAGGCAGTATCCCACTTACCCGCACGGCCAGATCATCCATATCTCGCTCGGAGTGATCGCCTCGGCGCTTGGAGCGGTGGCGGTTCCGGCTCTTTACCAGAAAAACCTGACGGCCCTCACCTTTCTGACGGTTGCCGCCCAGCAGTTCCGCGAGGTGCGCAATATGGAAAGGGAGACGCTGAGCAAGATGGATTCCATGGAAATCGTCTCCAGAGGGACTTCGTACATCGAGGGGATCGCTATGGTTTTCGAAGGCCGCAATTATCTGGTCATCATGGCCGCCATGGCCGCCAGCCTGTTCGCCGTCGCTTTCAATCTCTGGATCGGGATCGCAGGAGGATTGCTGTCCTTAATTATCGTTTGGAAATTGAAGTCCGGAAAATCGATCTCTGCCATTGCGGATATTATTCCCGGCAAGGTCAGGATCGAAGGTCCGGATCTCTATGTCGACAACATCTATATCATGAATGTCGGGCTGCAGAGCAATCGGGACATCATCGCGAAGCATGGCCTTGGTCTCATCGTCAAGCCCCGCAGCGCCAACGGCCGGGTCACCTTGTCGAATCTTGGACAGAGGCAGGCGATTCTCTACGATCTGTCCACGATTCTCGGCCTCCATAGCGACACAGGGGAGCCGGCCCTGGTGCCTCTGGCCAAGCTGGATTTGGACAGCGGCTGCCTCGGCGTCTTCATCATTCCGCATGAGCGAGACCTGTCCAAGGCGTGCGAAATCGCCGGGCGTGTCCCGCTGCTGGAGATGGCGGTCCGAATGCCGTCCAAAGCGGGAGTCAACCAGGGGGAGGGCGGATCGAATGGCTAGCATTGTCGCCATTATCAGCACCAGCCATGAATCCGTGGCTGGCGGAGCTCCGATCTTTATTGAGAAAGATGCTGAAAAAGCCCAGGAAACGGCATTTTTCCTGGAGAAGATCATGGACGCGACCGCGCATGATCTGAAAAACGGATCGTTCATCCTGGTGGACAGAAGCCGGTAGGCGAACCCTGCGTTTCCATAGGAAACCATTGAAAAGTTAGCCAACCAGGCTGTTTTTTGCTATGATGGATGGCGTGAGTATTTTTGAGAGGGTGTATACTATGGCAAGACCCGTTATAGCCATCGTGGGCAGGCCTAATGTGGGGAAATCCACGATCTTCAACCGGGTCATAGGCGACCGCCTGGCTATCGTTGAGGATAAACCTGGCGTCACGCGTGACCGGATCTATGGAACCGGTGAATGGAATGGAAGATCGTTCAGCATCGTCGATACAGGCGGCATCGAGATCGACGGCGAAGACGAAATCATGAAATCAGTCCGGATGCAGGCTGAACTGGCTGTCGAGGAAGCGGATGTCATCATCTTCATGGTCGACGCCAAAACCGGACTTACCCTTGCGGATGAAGAAGTGGCTCAAATGCTGTTCCGTTCGCGCAAGCCGGTTGTCGTAGCCGTCAACAAGGTGGACAATCAGGGCCGGATGGAAGACATTTATGAGTTCTTCGGACTCGGCTTCGGAAGCCCGATCGCCATTTCCGGTTCCCATGGCACCGGCATCGGCGACCTTCTGGACGAAGCCGTATCGAAGCTTCCCGAACTGGAAGAAGATCATTACGACGAGGATGTCATCAAGGTCGCCTTGATCGGCAGGCCGAATGTCGGCAAGTCCTCGCTCGTCAACGCGCTGCTCGGCGAAGAGCGCGTTATCGTCAGCGATGTGGCGGGAACGACCCGCGACGCGATCGACACCCCGTTTGAGAAGGACGGCCAGCGTTATGTTCTTATCGATACGGCCGGCATGCGCAAGCGCGGCAAAGTGTACGAAACGACGGAGAAATACAGCGTCATGAGATCGCTCAAGGCGATCGAGCGGGCGGATGTCGTTCTGATCCTGATCAATGCCGAGGAAGGCATCATCGAGCAGGACAAGCATATAGCCGGTTATTCCCATGAAGCCGGCAAGGCTTCCATTTTCGTCGTCAACAAGTGGGACGCGGTGGACAAGGACGACAAGTCGATGCAGCATTTCACGCAGAACATCCGGGATCACTTCCTGTTCATGTCGTATGCGCCGATCGCTTTCCTGTCCGCTCTTACGAAGTCGCGCCTGCACAAGCTGCTTCCGATCATCAACCATGTATCCGAGCAGCATTCCCTGCGCATACAGACCCATCTTCTCAATGACGTCATTTCCGATGCGGTCGCGATCAACCCTCCTCCTACGGACAAGGGCCGCCGTCTGCGCATCAACTACGTCACGCAAGTAGCCGTAAGGCCGCCGACGATCGTCATCTTCGTCAATGCGCCGGAGATCATGCACTTCTCCTACGAACGCTACCTGGAGAACAAAATACGCGCCGCGTTCGACTTCGAGGGCACGCCGATCCGTCTGTTCACGCGTCGGAAGTCGGATGAGGACTAGGGGAGAAGAACGTTGCTCATATCCATCCTTGCGATTGCAGCGAGCTATCTGCTCGGCTCGGTTTCCTTCAGCATACTGATTGGACGGTATGTGAAGGGCATTGATATCCGCCAGCATGGAAGCGGCAACGCGGGAGCGACCAATACGCTCCGCGTGCTCGGCAAAGGCCCCGGCATCGCCGTCTTCCTGCTGGACATCGCCAAAGGCGTCTGCGCCGTCCTGCTGGGGCAGCTGCTCGTCCCGGACTCGGACTGGGTGCCCGCCATTTGCGGACTGGCCGCGATCATGGGCCATAACTGGCCGCTTTATTTCCGCTTCAAGGGAGGCAAAGGAATCGCCACGACAGTAGGAGCACTCGTCGTTCTGTCGTTCCTTCCCTGCCTGATCGCCGGCATCATTGCGATCGCGGTCATCGCTCTGACCCGCTACGTTTCGCTCGGCTCGCTCGTCTTCGCTTTGTTGACGCCATTATTCATTTTCTTCCTCGAAGGCGCCGAGCCGGCGTTATGGGCAGCGATGCTGTTATGCTTATTCGCTTTTGTCCGCCATCGGACCAATATCGTCAAGCTGGCGCGCGGCCAGGAAAACAAGCTCGGAACGAAGAAAGGGTGAGCAGCACAATGCCGACAAATGCGGAAACCAACGGTCGGCGGCGCCTCCGCGTAGCGGTACTTGTCGCAGGCAGCTGGGGAACGGCGCTGTCTTCGGTGCTTGCGGACAACGGTCATGAGGTGACCATATGGACCCGCAGCGCCGGACAGGCGGAGGAGATCAGCCAGCGCCGCACCAACTCCCGTTATTTGCCCGATATTCCGCTGGCGGCTGCGCTCCGCGCGACGACGGACATGAAGGAAGCTCTTCGCGAAGCCGAGCTGGTGCTGTTCGCAGCCCCTTCCTCGGCAATGCGGGAAGTAGCAGCCGCCGCGGCGGGGTCGATCGGCCCGGACGCCGTCATCGTCCATGCCACCAAAGGATTTGAAGCGGAGACGCTGGAGCGCATGTCCCAGGTGCTTGCGGGCGAGCTTGGAAGGGATGAGCGCGAAATCGTCGTGCTCTCCGGACCGAGTCACGCGGAGGAGGTCGTGCGCAAGCTGCCGACGACGGTTGTCGTCGCCTCGATCTTCCCTGGACCGGCCAAACGGGCGCAGGACGCCTTCATCAATTCCTGCTTCCGGGTCTACACCAACCCCGATGTCATCGGAGTCGAGGTCGCCGGCGCCATCAAGAACATCATCGCGCTGGGAGCCGGCCTCTCCGACGGACTCGGCTTTGGCGACAACGCCAAGGCGGCGCTGCTGACCCGCGGCTTGGCTGAAATCGGCCGGCTCGGCTCCGCGATGGGGGCGACGATGATGACGTTCGCCGGGCTTGCCGGAGTCGGCGACCTCATCGCGACCTGCACGAGCCCGCATAGCCGCAACTGGAGAGCGGGCTCGCTGCTCGCCAGCGGCCTGTCTCTGGACGAAGTGCTGGAGAAGGTCGGCATGGTCGTGGAAGGCGTGCGAACGACCCGCTTCGCCCGGACGCTCGCGGCGCGCTACGGCGTCGAGATGCCGATAACGGACCAGCTCTACGAGGTGCTCTTCGAGGGCAAGGATCCCCGCGAAGCGGTGGAGATGCTCATGCTGCGGGACCGCACCGGCGAACTGTAGTCCTTACCCGGCATCCGCCCTCACCCCCAGCGGCTTCTCCTCATAGGATGATGCTAGAGCGGTTATGCCGCCGGCTTCGGCCGGCGCTAGCCCCATCATTACTGGGGAGGCGACAATGGTGAGCAAACATTCGCCGAAGGATATTCTTGGAGCAGTCAACAAGAAAACCGGCAAAAACATTACAGAGAATCAGGTTAAAAAAATCGCCAGCGGAGTCACTCCGGAGACGATCCAGAGTGAGGAAGAGCTTCGCAAGCTGGTTAAGCAGGTTGCCTCCATGGCGAAGGTTCCGGTATCGGAGCAGACGATGAACGACATCGTCAAAGCCGTCAAGGCGAGCGGCATGAATATGGGCAACCTGGAAGCCCTGATGAAAATGATGATCAAGAAATAAGGACGCAGCGTTCCTGGAACGGCCTCGGACCGGCTGAGCTTCGGCTTGCCCGGTCCGTCGTTCCGGAGCGGCCGGGGACAAGCCTTTTGCAGGACGGCGGCATCGCTCGGAAAAGGTCCGGAGGAATGGAGAGGCAGAACAAATGCAACCGAGTCCGATGACCGTAATGTGGATCTCGCTGGCCGGAATCGGCCTGATGGTCATATCCGCATTGGTGATTACGTTCGCCCGCATGAAAACGAAGGGGATTCTGCGGGGCGTTCTGTCGCTGGCCGCATTCGCCATGCTGGTGTTCGGCTTTATTCTTGGCGTGTTTTCGATTATCGTCTGACCGGAGGGAATGCAACGATGATTACTCTCATCGGCCGCACGCGCTCTACGGACGCGGATGCCGTGAAAGGCCGCACGCTGCTTCAGCATGCGGTGGAGACCAAGGCGGAATGGGGCTACAACTGCAGCCGTGGTACATGCGCCCGCTGCCGCTGCCATGTCGATCAAGGCATGGAGCATCTGGAAGGCGTCACCGACGCCGAATGGGATCGTCTGGAGCCGGAAGAGCTGGATCAGGGCTTCCGATTGTCCTGCCAGGCGGTCGTGAACAGCGACGATGCGGTCATCGTCGTCCGGCACAAGCCTTATTTCTAACGAGAAAGCCTACATACAGGAGGCGGCGCGATCATGGCAGAGGCGACCTTTTGGCCATCCGGGAAGACCGTCAAGGTCAGGCCGGGCACGACGCTTCTGAGCGCTGCCAGGCAGGCGGGCCTCAGCGTTCCCGTCCGATGCGACGGCAAAGCCGCCTGCCTCATGTGCAAGATGTCGCTGCTTCCCGACCACGGGGATCAGGGACTTTCCCGCCTGAGCGAGGTGGAGCGCCGCAAGCTTGGAACCGACGGACATCAGCGGCTCGGCTGCCAGAGCAGGGTAACGGGCAATTGCCATGTCAGCATACCCGAAAGTCCGCTGAAAGCAGCTGTAAGACGTCAATTGGAGCGTCAGGCCGCTGAAGACGATGATGATTGGCTGCGGGGATTTCGAAGCTAATCCGAAGCAGGAGGATCGCATGATGGTGAATGAAGGAACCCTCGGCCGCCGGGCGGAGGGGCGCAAATGGCGAGGCATCGCGGGAGCCGCTGCCGCCGTGATGCTGGCGGCAAGCTTGTCCGGCTGCATGTATCCGCGAGAGCGCATGGCCGAGAGCCAGGCTCCATCGATGGACGTCGTTGCCGGGGTGCAGGCGGTGGTCGATCTTTATCAGCAGAAGAAAGGTCTTCTGCCGATCAAGAACGCCACGCAGGAAACGCCGGTCTACGAGAAGTTCGTCATCGACTTTCCCAAGCTGCAGCGGGAGAACTTCATGTCGGATCTGCCGGCGGCGTCGTTCGAGAAGGGCGGCAGCTATTACTTCCTGATCCAGAACGAGGAAAAGGACCCGACCGTGAAGCTGATGCCGCTGACGATCTTCCAGGCGGTGAACGACGTGCAGGGCTGGGTCGACCAGTACGGCCGCAGCCATGGAGGCTCGATCCCGGCGGCCGGCGAAGCTTATCCAGGCTACAGCAGGATCGACTTCAAAAAGCTGGGCCAGAAGGAGCCTTCCGTCCGCAGCCTGTATTCCGGCGGCGCCTTGACGTTCATGTTGAGCGACAAGGGACGGGTCTACGCCGATTACGGAAGCGACATGATGCGCTTCGTTCAGAAGCGCGGCCTCGACAAGGTGGGAGCGGATCTTGACCTGCGGCAGCTGCTGGCGGAGGACACCGACTTCGTGCCGGTCAAATCGCCGCCGTACAAGCTTGTCAATGGGGAACCTGCGGCCCAGCCCGAATAACAGATATAGGACGAGAGCCTTCTTGTCCCTTTTTCGCCAAGCGCGAGAGGGACGGAAGGTTCTTTTCTGTTAACCGGGGGCATATCAATCTATCTTGAAAGGGCTATGGATATCCGGACCGGGATGCAAGAATGTTGGACGCAACCGTCATAATCCGGAAGGATGGACAATAAGCTATTACTAGTCCACAGCATGTACGAGTTGCGTCGCTTGCCTACCCTCTTGACCGGTGGAAGGCGACGAACCGGATATTCGATTGGGAGGGGATCTGAAAGTGGAAAAAGTGGATATTTTCAAGGACATCGCGGAGCGTACCGGCGGAGACATCTACCTCGGCGTCGTCGGTGCGGTCCGAACAGGCAAGTCGACGTTCATCAAGCGATTCATGGAAACGACCGTACTTCCCAACATTACGAGCGAGGTGGACCGCGTCCGTGCGGTGGATGAGCTTCCGCAAAGCGCGGCAGGCAAGACGATCATGACGACGGAGCCTAAGTTCGTTCCGAACCAGGCTGTCCGCATTCATGTCGCCGAAGGCCTGGAAGTCAACGTCCGCCTCGTCGATTGCGTCGGATACGCTGTGGATGGCGCCAAAGGCTACGAGGACGAGAACGGCCCCCGGATGATCACGACGCCTTGGTTCGAGGAGCCGATTCCGTTCCAGGAAGCGGCGGAAATCGGAACCCGCAAGGTCATCCAGGAGCATTCCACTCTCGGCGTGGTCGTTACGACGGACGGCACGATTGCCGAAATTCCCCGCAGCTCGTATGTCGAATCCGAAGAACGGGTCATCGCCGAGCTGAAGGAAGTCGGCAAGCCGTTCGTGCTCATCATCAACTCCACCCGTCCGAAAAGCGATGAAGCCCTGCAGCTTCGCGGCGAGCTTCAAGCCAAATACGACATTCCGGTCATGACGCTGAGCGCGGCAACCATGGGCGAGGAGGAAGTGACCTCCGTCCTCCGCGAGGTGCTCTACGAGTTCCCTGTGCATGAGGTCAACGTCAACCTGCCCAGCTGGGTCATGGTGCTGAACGAAAGCCATTGGCTGAGAAGCAACTTCGAAAATTCGGTCCGCGATACGGTCCAGGACATCCGCAGGCTGCGCGATGTGGATCGTGTCGTCGCCCAATTCATGGAATACGACTTCATCTCCAGAGCCGGCCTCAGCGACATGAATATGGGGCAGGGCGTAGCGGAGATCGACCTGTACGCCCCGGATGAGCTGTACGACCAGATTCTGATGGAAGTGGTCGGCGTCGAAATCCGAGGCAAGGACCATCTGCTGCAGCTCATGCAGGATTTCACTCATGCCAAGCGGGAATACGACCGCTTCGCGGAAGCGCTGGAGATGGTCAAGACGACCGGCTACGGCATCGCGGCTCCGACCCTTGCCGAGATGCAGCTTGACGAGCCGGAGCTGATCCGTCAAGGCTCCCGCTTCGGGGTCAGGCTGAAGGCGACGGCGCCTTCCATCCATATGATTCGAGTGGACGTGGAATCGGAGTTCGCTCCGATCATCGGGACGGAGAAGCAAAGCGAGGAGCTCGTGAGATACCTCATGCAGGACTTCGAGAACGATCCGATCAAGGTATGGGATTCAGACATGTTCGGCCGTTCGCTGCATTCCATCGTGAGGGAAGGCATCCAGGGCAAGATTGCGATGATGCCCGACAATGCCCGCTACAAGCTGCAGGAAACGCTGGGAAGGATCATCAACGAAGGCTCCGGAGGCCTTATCGCGATCATTCTCTAATGAATTGTTGTTGAACGCCGGGGGGCTTATCGCCCTCCGGTTTTTTGCGTGCGCGGGAAGAGAGCGGTTGGACTATTTTTCTGGAATATTTTGGGGCGACAGCGCTTTAAACAAAAAAAGCTTGAATATTATTCGTGAAGTTCTATAATTATCCCTATCCAAAATATTCGAGCAATTTCGACGTCAAATCACTTAAATCCGATTGACATGCTTGGATAAAATGCTATGATGTTGCTTAACAAGCACATTCAGGAAGCTTGACATGACGGGGGAGGAAATACAGAGATGAACTGGGGCAAAAAATCACTGGTCGTTCTCGCAGCGGCAGCTTTATTGGGTACGGCCGCATGCGGGCAGAAAGGCAATAATTCCGAGGCGGACGGAGCGGGCGGAAGCGCGGCAGCCGGCAAATCGAACGGAATTCTCGCTACGCTCGGCGAAGGCAACGATTCGCTGAAGGGCAAAAAGATCGCGCTCATCATGCAGTTCAACGAAGGGGCGTTTTCCGCCCAATACGTTGCCGGCGTGAAGGAGCAGGTCGAGAGCTTCGGAGGCACGGTGCAGGTGCAGGCCTCGGGCAACAATCTGGCCGAGATGTCTTCCAAGCTTGAGGCTGCGGTCAACGGCGGCGTAGACGGCATCCTTACCGACCACGGAACGGCGGAAGCGCTGAAGTCCGGCGTAGAGAAAGCGGTCGGCAAGGGAATTCCGGTCGTAGCGTTCGATGCCGACATTACGGTGCCGGGAGTCACCGTGCTGCAGCAGAACGACCAGGATATGGCGGAAAAGTCGCTGGAGAAGCTGAAAACGGATATCGGCGGCAAAGGGAACATCGTCAAGGTGTGGGTTGCAGGCTTTGCGCCGATGGAAAGACGCCAGATTTCGTACAAGAAGTTCATGGATGCGAACCCGGATATCAAGGAGATCGCGCATTTCGGCACGGCGGACAAGCCGGCGCTGGATACGCAGAACCAGATGGAAGCCATCCTCAAGCAATATCCGAACAAAGGGGACATCGCCGCTGTATGGGCATCGTGGGATGAATTCGCCAAAGGAGCCGTCCGCGCCATCCAGCAAGCGGGCCGCAATGAAATCAAAGTCTACGGCATCGACATGAGCGACGAGGACCTCCAGATGATCCAGGATCCGAACTCGCCGTGGATCGCCTCGGTTGCCGTGGATCCGAAGGATATCGGCCGCGTGCAGGCGCGGTACCTGTACCAGAAGCTGCATGGCGACAAAACCGAAGACAAGGTCGTCCTTGATGCGGTTGCCGTCACCCGCGACGCATTGCCGAAGGACAAGAAGATCAACACGACCGAGCTGAGCGAGTATGTCGAGGGATGGGGCAAGAGCGAGCAGGGAATCGCCGATTGGATGGGCAAGACGGGCAATTAAGGGATAAGCAAGCAACGAACAAGCAAGCAACAAACAAACATAGAACAGACAAGCAAGAAAGGGTACAAGCAAGGAAGATTGCAACCAGATCGATGAACGGGAGGGATGAAGCTTGAGCCAGCCAAGCATGCTGTGCATGTCTGGGATATGCAAGTCCTTTTCCGGAGTTCCGGCATTGAAGGACGCCGGCCTTGAGGTGGCTGGAGGAGAGGTCCATGCTCTTCTCGGCGCCAACGGGGCAGGCAAAAGCACCCTGATCAAAATACTTTCCGGCGCGTACGGAGCCGACTCGGGCAGCGTGGAGATCGACGGGGGACCGGTCGTTCTCGGCGGTCCGGCCGAGGCGAAGGCGCTGGGCATCCACTGCGTCTACCAGGAAGTGGACACGGCGATCGTGCCGGCACTCAGCACGGCGGAGAACATCCTCCTCGACCGCCATGCGGCAAACGGCGCGGGACGATGGGTGAACTGGAAAGCGATGGCCGAAGAAGCCGGTGCCGCGCTGCAGCGGCTCGGCGTGGAGCTTCCGCTCCATAAGCCGGCCGGGGAGCTGTCCCTTGCGGAGAAGCAGCTGGTGCTCATTGCCCGCCTGTTAACGGAACGCGCACGATTCGTCATTCTGGACGAGCCTACGGCGCCGCTCAGCCTGGAGGAGGCTGAGCGGCTCTTCCGTGTCATCGAAGGGCTCAAGGCAAGCGGAATCGGCATCATCTTCATCACCCACCGGCTGCCGGAGGTGTTCCGGGTGAGCGACCGCATCACCGTCATGCGCGACGGCATGCGGGTCCTTACCGCAGACAAGAGGGATCTTACTCCCGAAGGCGTAGTGGAAGCGATGCTCGGACGCAAATTCGAGGAAGAGTATCCGAAGCTGGAGGCGGAAATCGGCGAAGTCGTTCTCGATGTCAACGGACTGCGGAGCGGGAGCCGGGTGAAGGATGTCAGCCTGAAGGTGCGGAGCGGCGAAATCGTCGCGGTCGTAGGGCTTGTCGGAGCAGGCAAGACCGAGCTGTCCCGAGCTCTCTTCGGCGCGGATTCCGTCGACGGCGGAACGATCCGCGCCGGCGGAAGACCTCTCAGGCTGAATCAGCCGGCCGACGCCGTAGCGGCGGGAATCGCCCTCGTGCCCGAGGAGAGAAGGCGGCAGGGCATTGTCGCGTCGGATTCCGTCCTGCGCAATCTCAGCCTCCCTTCCTTGAAGCGCTGGACGCGGCTCGGTTTTTTGGCTGGGCGCAAGGAGGAGGAGTCGGCCTCGGGCCTGATCTCTTCCCTGGGAATCAAGACGGCGGGCTTCCAGCAGATCATCGCCACGCTGAGCGGAGGCAACCAGCAGAAGGTCAGCATCGGCAAATGGATTCCGACGGAAGCGTCGGTATATCTGTTCGACGAGCCGACCAAGGGAGTGGACATCGGCGCCAAAAGCGATATCTTCCGCGTCATCGGCAATCTGGCCGCGCAGGGCAAGGCGATCCTGTACCTGACTTGCGAATTCCAGGAAGCCGTCGGCATCGCCGACCGGATTCTGGTCATGTATGACGGGGCGATCGTGAAGGAGTTCCCGAGAGGGCAAGCCTCTCTGGAGGAGCTGCTCATTGAAGCCAGCGGAGGAAGAGGAGGAACAGCATGAATTCCAGATCGGCCGATTTCATTTTCAAATATGGATCGCTTTTGGTCATCGGCATTGTCATTATTTTCTTTTCCATTTGGGACAAGCATTTCTTTACGTACGACAACCTGGCCTCGATTTTGAGGGCGATTTCGATTACGGCGTTCGTGGCGATCGGCGTCACGTTCTCACTGTCCGTGGACGGCTTCGACCTGTCGGTCGGCTCGACCGTATCGATCGTCATCGCTTTTTCGACAGCGCTCATGGTCTGGTATCAGATGCCGCTCGCAGTCGTCATTATCGGCTCGCTCCTGCTCGGAGCGGCGGTAGGGCTGGTCAATTCGCTCCTGATCGTAAGGGTGCGGATTCCGGATCTGCTCGCCACGCTCGCAATGATGTATATCGTCTCGGGCATCCAGCAAATATTCACCAAAGGCAATTCCATCTACAGCAACATGATCATGCCGGACGGCTCGACCGCTCCGGGTACGATTCCTTCGTCCTTCCTGTGGCTGGGGCAGGGCGAGCTGCTCGGCATCCCGGTTCCGGTCGTGCTGATGGCCGTCGCCTTCGTCGCCGTTTTCATCTTTTTCAAATACACGCGGATCGGACGCCAGATGGAAATGACCGGAGGCAACGAGGAAGCGGCCCGTCTATCCGGCGTAAGGGTGAAGCGCATCCGCACCGCGGCTTATGTGCTGTCGGGGTTGTTCGCGGCCATCGGCGGCCTGCTCTTCGCAGCCCGTACCGGCAGCGGCCAGTCCGGCGCCGGCGCTCCGATCCTCATGGAAGCGGTAGCGGCCGTCTTCGTCGGTTATTCGGTGCTGGGCAAAGGACGGCCTAACATTGTCGGCACCTTTTTCGGGGCCGTTCTGATCGGCGTGCTGCTGAACGGACTGACGATGATGAACGTTCCGTACTATTCCAACGACTTCATCAAGGGCGCCGTGCTGGTGCTCGCGCTGGCGATCACATTCATTCACCTGAACCGCAAAAGGGCTTGATTCCGCTTCTTTGAAACCGGTTTTTAAGCCGCTATCCAAGGGCTTTGTCCGGCCAAAAATAATCTTGTATTCCTCTTGTTGCTGGTATAGTATAAGTTTGTTCCGCTACAAAAGGTATATTTTTGCAGGAAACGGTAAAACAAGTGATAGGGTTAGTACCATTGGGAGGTGAGATCATTGAACAAGACCGATCTGATTGCCAAAGTATCCGAGCTGACCGAGCTGTCCAAAAAGGACGCGACGAAAGCGGTTGACGCGGTGTTCGACGCCATCTCCGACGCCCTTCAGGCAGGAGACAAAGTCCAGCTTGTCGGCTTCGGCAACTTTGAAGTTCGCGAACGCCAGGCACGCAAAGGACGCAATCCGCAGACGGGGGAAGAAATCGAAATCCCTGCGAGCAAGACGCCTGCCTTCAAGCCGGGCAAGTCCTTGAAAGACCTCGTATCCAGCTAATCCCTCCTTGCAGGGAGCCGTCCGAATGCTTCCGTTCGGACGTTTTATTTTTTTCCGGATCAGAGACGGATTCAAGGCCGGACAGGAGTTCAAGAGAGAGTCCCTGAACGATCCCAAGAACGGTTGCAAGCCCCTGCATGAGGATGCTATAATCGTTCCTGTGCCGAAGCGAAGGATAGCCGGACTCATTCTTTTTCTTCTTGCGGATTGCATGTCCGCAGCGCGAATGCAGCCGACGCAAGGCAGACCGATGTTGTCGGGGTATGGCGCAGCCTGGTAGCGCGCACCCTTGGGGTGGGTGAGGTCGCAGGTTCAAATCCTGTTACTCCGACCATACATATGTATCGCGAGCTGCTTTCCTGGAGTATCCGGGAGAGCAGTTTTTGATAGAAGCTTCTGAAATGAACAGTGAAGGAGGCATGGACATGGAAGCTCTCGAAGGAGATTACATTGTCATCAAGGCGAAGGATCAAGGCGTAACCGTCATCGGTCTCACTCGCGGAACGGATACGAAGTTTCATCACTCCGAGAAGCTGGACAAGGGAGAAGTCCTCATCGCCCAGTTCACGGATCATACATCCGCGATCAAGATCCGCGGACGCGCGACGATCATGACGCGGTACGGCACGGTCGAAGCCGGAGAATGAAGGACAGGCGGGAGCCTGTTTTTTTTTGCCATGTGGAGACGAGGATTCTCTTAAGCGTCGATGAAACCCGGCAGGAATAGGCATTGATGGCCCGGAGAGGCCGATTGCAGCCGAAGCTTGGACATGATTTGCGCCCGCTGCCCGTATACTGATCTCATAAGCGCTTGGAGCGTCAGTCGCTTCAGGCCGATAGGGCAGGAGGTGCGCGCTTATGCGTGCGGGAATCGGGATTCGGCTGGCTGCGGCCGGCTGCGCAGCTTTGGGGGCCGTTCTGTTGCTGTCCATCTTCCCTTCGCCCGGCGGGGTTGCCGCGGATAAGGAAAAAGCCGTGTTCCGCGTCCAGCAGCCCGCTCTGCTGGATCAAGGCAGCCTGGTGGACCGGCTCAGCGCGATGAGCCTGAAGAGGCGGATCACAAGGGTGGAATGGACCGGGTCGGTGCTCAAGATCGATCTTGACGGGCGAGGAGCGGCTCCGGGAGGAAGCGACTGGCTCGACGATATCCGCCAGCTGGCCGGCTTGAGCTTCGTGCAGGCTGCCAATGTAAGCCGCCTGCTGGTGCGCGTCGAGGACAGCGGAGGCACGCTGCTCGCAGCGGCGGATATGAGGCGTGCGGATCCATGGATGAATGCGGACCAGCTCAAGGACTGGAGCGATATCAATCCGTCCCAAAACAAGCTTTGGGCGTCGAGGCTTCGCCTTACCTACCATTCGGAATGGGCCGCCGAATCCGGCGGCAGGCAGTGAATCCGTCTTGACGGCGATGCCTGTGCTTAAACAATTCGATTGTGGTATAATAGTTTAGATTATTGAACGGTCAACTATCGGCCGTTATGTTCGGAGGCTTACCCGATGACACGATACCGAATTCCTGAACTTGCCAGCAAATACATCGACCATGAGATGATCAGGCGCCACGCGGCCTTGCCGGATTTTCCCGACAGCCGGATCCGCCTGCTGTTCGGATTCCTCAGCCAGCACAGGTTTGCGGCTGCCGCAAGCGAGCTGTATTCGCTTGCGGTTTCTCTCGTGCAGCTCGGGCTTGACACCCATGACCGCGTCGATACCGAAGCCGGGGATCGCGGCATCAAGGATATGCGCGAGCGCCAGCTTCGCGTGCTGGCCGGCGATTATTTCAGCAGCCGCTTCTACCAGCTGCTGGCCGGTGCGGGCCAGATCGATATGATCCGCCGCCTCAGCGGCTCGATCTGCGAGGCGAACAGGCTCAAGACCGGCCTGTACGTGCAGGCCAAGGACCATTCCCTGACAGCGGAGGAATATTTGGATCGGCACGCCGGCATCCGCAGCATCCTCTTTGACAGCTTTACGATTTTGCTGGAGGAAAAGATTCGTCCCCTTTGGAACGAGCTGCTGCTTACGCTGACGCGAATGGAAGTCCTGCAGGAGGAATGGTCTCGTTCGCTTCGAGAGCATGCTCTCGCGGGAAGCTGGGGCTACTGGCATGTGCTCGAGGCTGGTGCCGCGGAGGACCGGGAGCTGCTTCTGCAGCCGTCCGCTCCGGATTCCGCCGCAGCCAGGGACCTCATCGAGCGCTATCGGATCCAGACGCTGCTGGCGGACAAGCTTGCCGCTTGCGCCGACAAGTTCAGGACGCTGGCTGGGCGCATCGAGTCGGATCGCCTGGCGCAAGAAGTGCTGCTGATCGGCGACCGGCTGATGGCGGCTGCCGTACCGACTTCCCCAATGACCGGCGAGATGAGGTGACAACGAGAATGGAACAGAATGAAAAAGCCAAACACGTTCACGGCGTCTTCGAGAAGATCGCTCCCAAGTACGATCTGATGAACGATGTGCTGAGCTTCCGCCGGCATAAGGCCTGGCGGAAATTCACCATGCGCAAAATGAATATGAAATCCGGCCAGACCGCGATCGACCTCTGCTGCGGCACTTGCGACTGGACGCTTTCAATTGCCGAGGCGAGCGCGACCGGCCGTGTCGTCGGGCTGGATTTCAGCCAGGCGATGCTCGATGTCGGCAAGCGCAAGGTTGTCGAGGCGGGGCGGGGACACCAGATCGAGCTGATCCGCGGCAATGCGATGGAGCTGCCGTTTCCCGACGATTCCTTCGATTTCGCGACGATCGGCTTCGGCCTGCGCAACGTTCCGGACTTCGAGCAGGTGCTGCGGGAGATGAAGCGGGTGGTGAAGCCGGGCGGCAAAGTGGTCTGCCTGGAGCTGTCGAAACCTACCTGGCAGCCGTTCAAGGGCATTTATTATTTCTATTTTCAGCAATTGCTGCCGCAGCTTGGCAAGCTGTTCGCCAAGTCGTACGAGCAGTACAAGTGGCTCCCGGATTCTCTCAAGCAGTTTCCAGACAGGCATGGATTGACGGAGTTGTTCCGCAAGACAGGGCTGGAGTCGGTGAGCGCGGATGCGCTCACCGGGGGCATTGCAGCGCTGCATATCGGAACGAAGGGGACGGAAGGAAAATGATTCGCAAACTCCGCATTTTTCTAGAAATGATCAAGGTTGAACATACGATTTTCGCGCTTCCATTCGCTTATATGGGCATGCTGCTCGGCTCCGTCACCATGGAAGGGCATCTGCCCTCCTGGGCGGAGGCGGGCTGGGTCACGCTGGCGATGATCGGAGCGCGCAGCACCGCGATGGGGCTGAACCGCCTCATCGACAAGGCGATCGACCTGCGAAATCCGAGAACGGAAAAGAGGGCACTTCCTGCCGGTCTGCTGAAGACAGGAGAGGTTGTGCTCTTCGTCATCCTTTCCTTCGTCCTCTTTTTCATCGCGGCCTCGCAGCTGAATCCGATCTGCCTGAAGCTGATGCCGATCGCCATCTTTTTCCTTGTCATTTATTCGTACGCCAAGCGGTTCACCTGGCTCTGCCACGTCATTCTGGGGCTTACGATCGGACTGGCGCCGCTCGGCGGCTGGGTAGCCGTCACCGGCTCCTTCCATCCCGGAGCCTGGGTGCTCTACGTCGCGATCGTGTTCTGGCTGGCCGGCTTCGATACGATCTATGCGCTTCAGGACATTGATTTCGACCGGAAGGAAAAGGTCTACTCCATTCCCGCGCGGTTCGGGATCAACCGCTCGCTGACAATCGCGAAGCTGTTCCACGTCATTACGGCAGCCTGCTTCCTGCTGCTGTTCGTCATTACGGATCTCAGCTGGCTGTACCTGGCCGGCGCCGTCATTTCCCTAGGCATCCTTTTCTATGAGCATCTCATTCTGAAGCCGACGGACATGAGCCGCCTGCAGACGGCGTTCTTCACGATGAACGGTGCGCTGGCCATAACGATGCTGGCCTTCACCATCCTTGATCTGGCGGTGATTCGGGCATGGAGCTAGATACCGGAGGAAAGCATGCTGCAGCTCCTATGCGCTGGGTCGTCGGCATAACGGGAGCGAGCGGGGCTGTCTATGGAGTCCGTCTTGTGGAGGAGCTGCTCCGCGCGCGCGTGCAGGTGCAGCTGGTCGTCACGGATTCGGGCTGGCGGGTTCTGAAGGAAGAGCTGGGCTGGAACGCCTCCAAGCGGACGGAAGCCCTTGAGCTGGCGTTCGGCGATGCGCTGTCCGAAGGCCGGCTCCGGCTCTATCCCAATGGCGACATCGGGGCCAATATCGCCAGCGGCTCATACCGGGTGCAAGGCATGGCGATCGTGCCCTGCTCGATGGGAACGCTGTCCGCTGTCGCGCACGGCTCTTCCGACAATCTCATGACCCGCGCAGCGGATGTGATGATGAAGGAAGGTCGCAAGCTCATCCTCATGCCGAGGGAAACCCCTATGCATGCCGTTCATTTGGAGAATATGCTGAAGCTTTCCCGCATGGGAGTGTCCATCGTGCCGGCCATGCCGGCTTTCTATTACGGTCCCCGGACGATGGAGGACCTGGTCGACTTTCTGGTCGGCAAGCTGATGGACGTGATGGGACTGGAACACGACTTGTTCCGGAGATGGGGAGATGATGACAATGGCTCACAGCGGACCGATTAACGTCGGGAGAATCGATTACACCAATGCATGGCCGATGTTTCATTACGTACCGGATGCCGACGAAGCGTACACGATCGTCAAGAAGGTGCCGTCCGATCTGAACCGGATGCTGCAGGCCGGAGAGCTCGAGGCGTCTGCCGTATCGTCCTTCATCTACGGAATGGATCCGCAGCGCTACCTGCTGCTGCCGGACTTGTCCGTCGGCACGGTGGGACCGGTCCAATCGATCCTGCTGTTCATGAAAAAACCTCTGAAGGAAGTGCTCCGCGGCCGGATCGCCTTGACCCGCACATCCGCGACTTCCATCAATCTGCTCAAAATGATTTTGACCTTGCGTTACGACGGCAATCCGGAGTATTCGATCATGGAACCGGACCTGCATGCCATGCTGGCTGAGCATGACGCCGCCCTGCTGATCGGGGACAGCGCGATCAAGGCGTCGTGGCTCGGCCACGGGCTCGAAGTGATGGATCTCGGCGAGGAATGGCATCGCTGGACCGGACTCGGCATGACCTACGCCGTCGTTGCGGCGGACCGAGGCGCAGTGGACAAACACCCGGACAGTCTGGCCAAGCTGCACCGCGACATGCTGGAGAGCAGGCGGCGCAGCCTGCGGGATCTGACGCCTCTCGTGGAGCGGGCGATGGCATCCGTCGGCGGCACGTCGGCCTACTGGACCGCTTATTTCGAGGGGCTGCGCTATGATTTCGGTCCGGAGCTGCAGGCGGGACTAGAGCTGTACTACAAGCACGCGCACACGATGGGGCTTATTGATCGGGAAGTGGCGCTGGAATTTTGGAACTCGCAATCATTCTCGGGCAGGTGAATCCATGAAACTTCTTGATTTGTACGCCAAAATGAAGGGCGACCTAAATGGAATCGAGCGGCAGTTGGAACAGGCCGTCGCGGAGGACACGAGCCTTCTCGGCGAAACCTCTCTGCACTTGCTCCAGGCTGGAGGCAAGCGGATCCGTCCTGTATTCGTGCTGCTCGCCGGGCGGTTCGGAGATTACCGGCTGGAGGAGCTGCAGCGGGTCGCCGTCACGCTCGAGCTGATTCACAGCGCCAGCCTCGTCCATGACGACGTCATCGACAATGCGAGGACGCGCCGCGGCCAGCCGACCGTCGGCTCCAAGTGGGACAACCGCATCGCCATGTACACCGGGGACTATATTTACGCCAAGGCGCTGGAGCTGATCACTTCGTTCTCCAATCCGGAGCTGCATCAGATTCTGGCCAAGGCGATGGTCGAGATGTGCATTGGTGAAATGGAGCAGGTGCGCGACTTCTTCAACACGGAGCAGACGGTCCGCAACTATCTGAAGCGGATCCGCCGCAAGACCGCTCTGCTCATCGCGATCAGCTGCCAGCTCGGCGCCGTCGCCGCTGGCGCGGACCGCCGGACAAGCGGACAGCTGTACCGGTTCGGGTACAACATCGGCATGACGTTCCAGATTCGGGACGATCTTCTCGATCTGCTCGGCACGGAGAAGCAGATCGGCAAGCCGCCCGGCTCGGATATCCGTCAAGGCAACATGACGCTTCCGGTGCTGCTGGCTCTGCAGGAGGTTGGGCTGCGCGAGCCGCTGCTGCGCGAGATCGCCGTCATCCGCGAGAACGAAGGCCATTCGGATACGCGAAGCGCCATCCAGCTCGTGCGCTCGAGCGTCGGCGTAGGCATCGCGGAGCAGATGGCGGAGCGATTTATGGCAAAAGCTTTGCAGGCTCTGGAAGGACTTCCGGACTTGCCGGCGAAAAAGAACTTGACCGACATTGCCCGCTTCATCAACAAACGCAGCTATTAACGGCAATTGGCCGGCATACGACTGCAATCAGGAGGGAATTCGTATGGAAAGAACGTTCTTGATGGTCAAGCCCGACGGAGTGCAGCGGGGCCTGATCGGCGAAATCGTCGCCCGATTCGAGAAAAAGGGACTGCAGCTGGCCGGAGCGAAATTCATGCGCGTGAGCAAGGAGCTCGCCGAGCAGCATTACTACGAGCATAAGGGCAAGCCCTTTTACGAGCCGCTGCTTGCTTTCATAACCGCGGGACCGGTCTTCGCCATGGTATGGGAAGGGGACAACGTCATCGCCCTTACCCGCGCCCTCATCGGCAAGACGGACGCTGCCGAGGCGGCGCCGGGCACCATCCGCTCCGATTATGCCGTACATACGAACCTGAACCTGATCCACGGTTCCGATTCCCCGGATAACGCCAAGCGGGAAATCGGCCTGTTCTTCAGCCCGGAGGAGCTTATCGACTATGACCGGACCATTGCCCGCTGGATCTGACCAGACGACGGCGGAGGATGAGGATTTCCTTCGTTTTGTCGGACTGATCCGCTCATCGACCCGTATCGACCTGTCCCAGTACAAGGAAGCCCAAATGCGGAGACGGCTGACCACTTTGCGCCACAAGCATGGCTACGCCACTTTCGAGGCTTATTGGAAAGCACTGTCCGGCAGCGGCGCCTTGATGGACGAATTCCTGGACCGGATGACCATCAACGTAAGCGAGTTCTGGCGCAACCCGAGCCGCTGGGATGTGCTGGCGAGCCGGTTCCTTCCCGAGCTGCTCGCCGAATCGCCGAGGCTTCGCTGCTGGAGCGCCGCATGCTCCACCGGAGAAGAGCCGTACACGCTGGCCGTACTTCTCAACGAAGCCGGCGCGCTGTCCCGCAGCCAGATCGATGCGACGGATTTGGACCGGACCGTGCTTGCCAAGGCCGCCCAAGGCACTTATCCGGCCCGTTCCGTCAAGGATGTGCCGAAGAAGATGCTGGACAGCTATTTCGAAGGCTCGGGAGACAGCTATGCGATCCGCAAGGATATCCGCGAAAAGATTTCCTTCCGGCAGCATAATCTGCTCGATGATGCTTTTGGAGGTCCGTACGATCTGATCATCTGCCGCAATGTGATGATCTATTTTACCGAGGAGGCCAAGTCGGGGCTGTACCGCCGGTTTGCCGAAGCCTTGAGGCCGGGAGGCATTCTGTTCGTGGGCAGCACGGAGCAGATCTTTTCTCCCGGCGACTACGGCCTCGAATCGGCGGATACGTTTTTCTACCGCCGCAGCTACGCTTGATTCCGCCGGCTCCCCGGGAGCCGGTTTTTTTTGCGTCCAGGCGGCGTGCCCCGGCCTCAATCCAAGCGCAGGCGTCCGTTTCATAGAGGCGGGCACCGCTCTGCTCTTTCTTGTCAAAGTGGATGGGCTATACTATAATGGGCAAAGAAACTTGGACGAACGGCGAAGAATTGCAAAGGGCTGAGCGCTGCCCGGACAGGTCATTCCTTCCGGCTGCGCCCAGTCCGTCTTGTCGCAGTATGGCACTTGCATTCTTAAAAGCGTTGTCGTATTAAAGCGATTCCGGCGAAGCCGGCGCTTACCATGATGAGGGGGAGTTAGTCTTGAGTCTACGTTACCTGACAGCGGGAGAAACACACGGCCCCCAGCTGACGGCCATTATCGAAGGGTTGCCGAGCAATCTCCAGCTTGATTTCGAGGAGCTGAACTTCCAGCTCCACCGCAGGCAGCTCGGTTACGGCCGCGGCAGGCGGATGCAGATCGAGAAGGATACGGCCGATATCGTCGGAGGCGTACGTCATGGCCGCACGACCGGCGCCCCCGTAGCGCTGGTCGTCGCGAACAACGACTGGAAGCATTGGACATCCGTCATGAACATCGAGCCGATCGAAGGCGGCGACGAGGCCAAGCGCCGGGTCCACCGTCCGCGTCCGGGCCATGCGGATCTCAACGGAGGCTTGAAATACAACCTGAAGGACCTGCGCAACGTGCTGGAGCGCTCCAGCGCGCGCGAGACGGCTGCCCGCGTGGCGGTCGGCGCCGTCGCCCGCCAGCTGCTGGCGGCATTCGGCATCAAGGTGGCCGGCCAGGTCATCCGGATCGGCGAGATCGAGGCGCCGCCGAACGATCTGTCCGCCGACGAGCTTCGCGTGCTGACGGAGCAATCTTCCGTCCGGGTCGTCGACAAGGCGACGGAGGCCAGGATGACGGCTTACATCGATCAGATCAAGGCCGAAGGAGACTCTATCGGAGGCGTCGTGGAGTGCATCATCGAAGGAGCTCCTGTCGGACTCGGCTCGCATGTGCAGTGGGACCGCAAGCTGGATTCGCGCATTGCAGGCGCCGTCGTCAGCATCAACGCGTTCAAGGGCTGCGAGATCGGCATCGGATTCGAGGCCGGTGTGCTGCGCGGCTCGCAGGTGCATGATCCAATCCTCTACAGCGAGGAACGCGGCTACCATCGCGCCTCCAACCGCGCAGGCGGCTTTGAAGGCGGCATGACGACCGGAGAGCCGATCGTCGTGCGCGGCGTCATGAAGCCGATCCCGACTCTCTACAAGCCGCTCGCAAGCGTAGATATCGACACGAGAGAGCCGTTCACCGCCCAGGTGGAGCGCTCCGACAGCTGCGCGGTTCCGGCGGCGAGCGTCGTCATGGAGCATGTCGTCGCCTGGGAAGTGGCGCGGGCGTTCCTCGAGAAGTTCGGCGGCGATTCCATGGAGGAAATCCGCGCCAACTACGACGCCTACCTCAGGCAAGTAGGGGAATACTAGCATGCGCGAGCTCACGGTCAATCTCGGGGACAGATCGTATCCCATCTGCATCGGCCAAGGGCTGATTCAGCGAGCCGGCGAGCTGTTCGCGGAGAAGGCGATCAGCCGCAAGTCTCCGCTGCTGATCGTCACCGACGAGAATGTCGCGGACAGATGGCTGGAGCCGCTCGCTGCGGCGCTCGAAGCTTCGGGCTATGCCGCGGCGCGGTTCATCGTTCCGGCCGGGGAAAAGTCGAAGTCTCTGGACATGTTCCAGAACGTCATCACGGCTTGCCTCGAAGCCGGCCTGGACCGCAAGTCCGCCATCGTGGCGCTCGGCGGCGGCGTTGTCGGGGATCTGGCGGGTTATGCCGCCGCATCCTATATGCGCGGCATCCGATTCGTCCAAGTGCCGACGACGATTCTGGCGCATGACAGCAGCGTCGGCGGCAAGGTGGCGGTCAATCACCCGCTCGCCAAAAACATCATCGGCGCTTTCCATCAGCCGGAGCTCGTGCTGTACGATCTGGATACGCTGCTTACACTGCCTCCGCGCGAGGTGAGCAGCGGCCTGGCCGAAGTCGTCAAGCACGGCCTGATTCGGGATGCCGGATTCGTCGAATGGATCGTCGGCCATGCAGGACAGCTGCTGGCGCTGGAGCCTGACGTCCTCGGACATGCCCTATACAAGGGCTGCTCGGTCAAGGCGGAAGTCGTCTCCCGGGACGAGCGGGAGAACGGCCTGAGGGCCATTCTCAATCTGGGGCATACGATCGGACATGCGCTGGAGGCGGTCGCCGGTTATGACGAGCTGCGCCACGGAGAAGCGATTTCGATCGGCATGATCGGCTCCGCCATGCTCGGCGTCGAGCTTGGAGCGCCGCTGGAAGTCTACGAGACGACGAAGCGAGCGCTGGAATCGGTAGGGCTTCCGGTCGCCCTGCCGGAGCATTACGATACGGATGCCGTCATGGCAGCGATGATGCATGACAAGAAGTTCGGCGAAGGCCGGATGACCTTCATCGTGCCGACGGCCGTCGGCACGGTCGAGATTCGAAACGGCATCGAGGCTGGCATGGTGAGAGCCATCGTCGAGAGGCTGAAGCGGGAGGAGAGATGGACATGAGCGTAAGGGGAATTCGGGGAGCGATCACGGCGGACTCCAACGAGGAGCGTCCCATTCTGGATGCGACGCTGGAGGTTCTCCAGGGGATCGTAGCCGACAACGGTATCGATCCGGAAGACATATGCAGCGTCATGATTACGGTAACGGCCGATCTCGACGCCGCATTCCCGGCGAAGGCGATCCGGGAAATGGACGGCTGGGAGCTGGTGCCTCTCATGTGTTCGGTCGAGGTTCCGGTAAAGGGCAGCCTGGAGCGCTGCATCCGCTTGATGCTTATGGTCAACACCGACCGGACGCAGCGGGAGATCCGCCATGTGTACATGAAAGGCGCAAGGGCGCTGAGACCGGATCTGAGCGGCACTTCGGCTCCCTAGTCAACTGCGGCCCGAGGGAGCTTGAACAAGCTCTCCAGCCCGCTTTTCGGTCATTCGGCGCTTGCAGGCCATTCCTTTCTTCTTGACGCCTGCAAGGACCGTCCTGTATAGTTGAGGCAGTTAAGCAAAGTCCGAGTGGGACTTTCCAAGGTAGTCTTCGCACATGTCCGGCGGCAAGAGGGCCGAGAGTGGCGGGGAGCCTTAGATGAGACTAGACGAGTTGAGTTTGAGCTGAAGCATGGAGGACAGCCCGATGCGGCTGCTTCATTCGCGATCGCCATCTTTTCCGCATGGAGATGGGGTTCGTGCATGATTCCTTGCCTGCCGTCGTCTTTTTTGTCTTATCTATTGGAACGCTCCCGCGCCTTGCGGGAGCGTTTTTTGCTTTTCTGCATCCTGGATTTCCATAAGGAGACGATAAGCGATGAATCAAGAGCTTGAGACGATCAAGTCGATGGCAGGACGCTACAACCTTATTCCGGTCGTAAGGCAGCTGCTGGCCGATACGGAGACGCCGATCCGGCTGTTCCAGCATTTTGCCGGCGAGAAGCGCGCGTTCCTGCTTGAAAGCGTAGAAGGCGGAGCGAAGTGGGCGCGGCATTCCTTTATCGGCATGGACCCGTTCATGATGATCAGCGGCAAGAACGGCTCCATGATGATGGAAACGAACGGTGAGCGCATCGAGCTTGAGGGCAAGCCGCTGGAAGCTCTTAAAGCAAGATTGAGGGCATACCGAAGCCCCGAGCTTGCGGGACTTCCTTCCTTTACAGGCGGGGCGGTCGGGTTTTTCGGGTACGATCTGCTCCACTACTACGAGAATCTGCCGCGGCACAGGCAGGACGACCTGCAAATGAACGATCTTCAGTTCATGTTTTGCGATACGATGATCGTGTTCGACCACTTCAAGCAGCAGATTCAAGTCATCGGCAATGTGCATATTCCGGAAGCCGCCACGGACAGCGACATCGAGCGCATGTACAACGCTGCGGTGGGCAGGATCGACACCGTGCTTGACCGGATCCGGCAGCCGGTGCCGCTTCCGCTTACATCAGGCGGAGCTCTTCCGGAGGATCCCGATCTCGGCGATATCCGATCCAATGTGACGAAGGAGCAGTTTCTCGCGAACGTGGACACGGCCAAAGAGTACATCCGCGCGGGAGACATCTTCCAGGTTGTTCTGTCCCAGCGGTTCCATGTCGAGACGGAAGTGGATCCGCTCCATGTATTCCGGGTGCTTCGCACGCTGAATCCTTCTCCGTACATGTATTATCTCAAAATGGATGAGGAGGTCATCGTCGGAACATCCCCCGAAGCGCTGGTGAAGGTGTCCGAGGGTAAGGTGGAGACGAGGCCGATCGCGGGCACGAGGCCGCGGGGCAAAACCGCCGAGGAGGACCTCGCTCTCGAGGAGGAGCTGCTCGCCGACGACAAGGAGCGGGCGGAGCATTTGATGCTCGTCGATCTCGGCCGCAACGACATCGGCCGCGTGGCGGAGTTCGGCACGGTAAAATGCGATTCCTTCATGCAGATCGAGCGGTATTCCCATGTCATGCATATCGTGTCCAACGTGACGGGCAAAATGCGCGGCGACCGTGATTTCTTCGACGCCTTCATCAGCTGCCTGCCGGCCGGAACGGTCTCGGGAGCGCCCAAGCTGAGAGCGATGGAAATCATCGCCGAGCTCGAGAACGAGGCGCGCGGAGCTTATGCCGGGGCGATCGGCTACTTCGGCTTCAGCGGCAAAAGCATGGATACATGCATTACGATCCGGACGATCATCTTCAAGAACGGCAAAGCCTATGTCCAGGCCGGAGCGGGAATCGTCTGGGATTCGGTGCCGGTCAAGGAATACGAGGAGACGGTGAACAAGGCCAAGGGCATGCTCAAGGCGATCCGCATCGCCGAAGCGGCTTTTCCGCCGGCTGCGAAGACCGTTCCCGAGCTGCAGCTCGTCAACAGCGACTATTACGCCGATACGATGAAGGAGGCGCGGACATGATGGAAGCCATGCAAGGAGTGACGGCCGCCGAAGCTCTTGGCCGCCTGATCGGCGGCGGCAGCTTGAGCCGCGAGGAAGCCGGAAGCGTCATGCGTCTCATCATGGAGGGAGAGGCGACCTCCGCCCAGATCGGCGCCATCGTCACCGCCCTCCGCATGAAAGGAGAGACTGTGGACGAAATCAGCGGATTCGCCGAGGTCATGCGCAGCTACTCCGACCGTGTCAGCACGACCCGCGACGGCCTGCTCGATACTTGCGGCACAGGCGGCTCGGGCATCCATAAATTCAATATCTCCACATCCTCTTCCATCATCGCGGCGGCTGCCGGAGTACGGGTCGCCAAGCATGGCAACCGCGCGATGTCGGGCAAGGCCGGCAGCGCGGATGTGCTGGAGGCGCTCGGAGTCAACATCAGCCTGACGGCGGTGCAGGCGGCCGAATGCCTCGAGGAGATCGGCATCTGCTTCATGTTCGCGCAGCTCTATCATCCCTCTCTGCGGCATGCGGCGGTTCCGCGCCGCGAGCTCGGCGTGCGCACGATCTTCAACATGCTTGGACCGCTCACCAACCCGGCAGGAGCCGACCGCCAGCTGCTCGGGCTGTACGACCGCTCCCGCACGGAATCCGTCGCCCGCGTCCTCGGCGGACTCGGCCTGAAGCGGGCGATGGTCGTCTCCAGCTACGACGGACTGGATGAGATCAGCATCTCCGCCGCGACTCAGGTGTCGGAATTGGCTGAGGACGGAACAATCCGGACCTACGATTTGACGCCGGAATCGCTGGGGCTGCGCCGCTGGCCGCTGGAGGCGATATCCGGGGGCAGCCCGGCGGACAACGCGGAGATCATCCGCGCGATCTTCGATGGCGAGGAGACAGGCGCATACCGGGATATCGTTCTTTTGAACGCGGGGGCTTGCATCTATGTCGGAGACAAGGCACAATCGCTGGAGGAAGGCGTGGAGCTTGCGCGCCGCATCATCGACGGAGGAGCCGCCGCAGCGAAGCTGCAGCAGCTGATCCGCAAGACGGGAGAATACAGCCATGTTTCTGGATAAGATCGTCCATACCAAAAAAGAAGAAGTCGCTGAGCTTGCTTCCCGATTCAAGCTGGGAGAAGCCGAGAAGGAGATTTCGCGGATGGAGCCTGCGAGGGGATTCATCCATGCCGTCACCGCAGGACGGAAGCGTTCCGTCGGGCTGATCGCGGAAGTGAAGAAGGCGTCTCCGTCCAAAGGGCTGATCCGGCCGGATTTCCAGCCGGAGAAGCTGGCCCGGTCGTATGAGAGCGCCGGAGCGGACTGTCTTTCGGTGCTGACCGACAAGGACTATTTCCAGGGGGCGAACGAGTATTTGACGGCCGTCTCCAGCGCGGTGAAGCTGCCGCTGCTGCGCAAGGACTTCCTCATCGACTTCCGCCAAGTCTACGAGGCCAGGCTGATCGGATCCGACGCCGTTCTGCTGATCGCCGCCATCCTGAAGCGGAACGAGCTGAAGGAGCTGCATGAGATCGCCGAGTCGATCGGGCTCGACGTTCTCACGGAAGTTCATGACGAGCGGGAAATGGACATGGTGCTTGATCTCGGCCTGGCCAGGCTGGTCGGAATCAACAACCGCAACCTGCATACATTCGAGACGGATCTCGGCACGACGGCAAGACTGGCGGCGATGGCGCCGCCGGGAGTGTCCCTGATCAGCGAAAGCGCGATCTCCAAGCCGGAGGACGTCGAGTACGTCGCCTCTGCCGGAGCTTGCGGCGTTCTGGTCGGAGAGCATTTCATGCGCCAGCCGGATCCCGGGCAGGCTGTCCTGGAGCTGATGGGAGCGGCAGCAGCCAGATGACGGGCGCTGAACGACCGACAGGGCATCGGCACGCGATTCCTCTGCTCAAACTATGCGGCATCAGGGACGAAGCGGCGGCAAGTCTCATCGGCGGGCTTCCGGTGGATTACGCGGGGTTTATTTTCGCCCGCAGCCGCAGGCAGGTATCGCCGGAGCAGGCGGGAGCATTGATTGCAGCGCTGCGTGCGGGCGCCGGCCCGGCCCGCGGGGATTCCCCTTCGCCGCTAGCGGTGGGCGTATTCGTGGATGCATCTCCGCAAGAGCTGGAAGCGGCGCTCAGGCATGCTCCGCTCCAGGCGCTGCAGCTGCACGGGAACGAAGAGCCGGAGCTGTGCCGAATCGCCGCCGGCTTCGGCGTTCCGGTCTGGAAGGCTCTGCATGCGGATCCGGACGGAACTCCGGCCGGCATCAGCCGCAAGCTAGGGGAATTTGCGGAGGCGGGAGCGGAAGCTTTCCTGCTCGATACGGCAGGCGGCGGCACCGGCAAGACATTTGATTGGAGCCTCATACCGGCCTATCAGGCAGCAGCGCGCAGCGTCGGGAAGAAGCTTTTCATCGCCGGAGGGCTTCATGCCGGCAACGTATCGAGTTTGATCGAGCAATTTTCGCCAGACGGCATCGACGTCTCGAGCGGCGTTGAAGCCGCCGGCGTCAAGGACCCGGAGCTGATCCGGGCATTTACGGAAAGGGTGAAGCCAGCATGATTCAAGTACCAGACGCAAGCGGACGATTCGGCAAGTTCGGCGGCCGTTACGTACCGGAGACGCTGATGAACGCGCTCCTCGAGCTTGAGGAGGCGTACAAGCATTATTCCCAGGACCCTGACTTCCAGGCTGAAGTGAACGAGCTTCTCCATACCTATTCCGGCAGGCCGACATCCTTGTATTTCGCCGAGCGGCTGACTCGGCATCTGGGCGGAGCGAAGATCTATCTCAAGCGCGAAGATCTCAACCATACTGGCGCCCATAAAATCAACAATACGATCGGACAGGGCGTACTCGCCAAGCGGATGGGCAAGAAGAAAATCATCGCCGAAACCGGCGCCGGCCAGCATGGCGTCGCTTCCGCCACGATCGCGGCCCTGCTCGGACTTGAATGCAAGGTCTTCATGGGCGAGGAAGACATGAAGCGCCAGCAGCTCAACGTGTTCCGGATGCAGCTGCTTGGGGCGGAAGTGGTGCCGGTGCTCTCCGGCACGCGCACGCTCAAGGATGCCTGCAACGAAACGCTGCGCTACTGGGTCAGCAATGTGGACGATACGTATTACATTCTCGGTTCGGTTACGGGCCCTCATCCATATCCGATGATTGTAAGGGATTTCCAGCGCATCATCGGAGACGAGGCTCGCGAGCAGATTCTGAAGGATGAGGGACGGCTTCCGGATTACATCGTGGCCGCCGTCGGCGGCGGCAGCAACGCCATGGGCATTTTCTACCCGTTCGTAGGAGACGAATCCGTCCGTCTAATCGGCGTCGAAGCGGCCGGACGCGGCGTGGATACGGAGGAGCATGCCGCCACGATGACCAAGGGCCGGCACGGCGTCTTCCAAGGCTCTCTCAGCTACGTCCTGCAGGATGAGACCGGCCAGGTGCAGCCGGCGCATTCCATTTCCGCCGGACTCGACTATCCGGGAATCGGCCCCGAGCATGCCTATCTCAAGGATGTCGGCCGGGCGGAATACTTCCCTGTCACCGACGCCGAGGCGCTTGAGGCTCTCCAGCTGCTGTCGCGGACGGAAGGCATCATTCCCGCCTTGGAGTCGGCCCATGCGATCGCGCATGTGATGAAGCTGGCGCCGTCCCTGCCCGCCGGCCAGACGATCGTCGTCAGCCTCTCGGGCCGGGGAGACAAGGATGTGGAAACGATTATGGGATATCTCGGAGGGCTGAAGCATGAATCCAATTGACCTCGTCTTCGAACGGCTCCAAGCAGAGAAGCGGACGGCGCTCATTCCATTCATCACGACCGGGGACCCCGATCTGCGCACGACGGTCGATATCGTCGTCGAGCTGGAGAAGGCCGGAGCCGACATGATCGAGCTCGGCGTGCCGTATTCCGATCCGCTTGCCGACGGCCCTGTCATTCAAAAGGCTTCCGAGAGAGCTCTGCGCAATCCGATTACGCTGGAAGCATGCGTCGATGTCGCGGCCAAAGCCCGGGAGGCAGGCGTCAAGATGCCCTTCATCCTTTTTACTTACTACAATCCGGTGCTTCAGTACGGCCTCGAGCGATTTTTCACCCTGCTCCACGAGCAGGGCATCAGCGGCCTGATCATCCCGGACCTCCCGATCGAGGAGGATGGCGAGGTGCGCGAGATGGCGGCGGAAGCGGGCGTCCATCTCGTGCCGCTCGTGGCGCCGACCTCCAAGGCGCGCGTCCAGCGGATTGCCGCCGAGGCCCAGGGCTTCGTCTACTGCGTGAGCTCGCTCGGCGTGACGGGCATGCGCAGCGAGTTCCATGCCGGCCTCGAAGGCTTCCTGGAATCGGTGCGCGAGGCGACGCGGCTGCCGATCGCCGTCGGATTCGGCATCAGCAGCCGGGAGCAGGTGGAGCGGATGAGCGCCAGCGCGGACGGAGTCATTGTCGGCAGCGCGATCGTCAGCCAGGTGGAGGAGGCGCTGCCGCTGCTCTCCGATGAAACGACGTACCGGCAAGGCATCGAGCAGATCGGCCGCTTTGTCGCCGGATTGCGGGTGTAGCCTGCTCGGCAGCCATGCCTGACTTGCTTCGCCGTGAGCATCGGCTTCCTTCGGGAGGCCGATGCTCTTTCTGATAGTGCAACGCTTTAAAGTGCTTCCATCTTTCCGCCATCTGTGAGACAATAGATGCCATAACGCAACACCCAGGCGGAAATCAATCATTGAGGTGACGATCCTATGCAAGCAAAGCGCAACATCTTACATCTGCCCGTCTACCAGCCCGGCAAGCCGGTGGAGGACGTCAAGAGGGAGCTTGGACTGGATGAAGTCATCAAGCTCGCCTCCAACGAGAACCCGTACGGCAGCTCGCCGCTGGCCCGTCAGGCCATCATCGCCGAGATCGAGAACAACAGCATCTATCCCGACGGAGCCAGCATCGAGCTGACGGCGGCCATGGCCGCCAATCTTGGCGTGCAGCCGGAGCAGCTGATCTGGGGCAATGGAGCGGACGAAATCATTCTTATGATCGCGCGCTCCTTCCTGGAGCCGGGAGACGAGACGATCATGGCCAGCGAGACGTTCTCCCAATACCGCCATAACGCCGTCGTGGAGAATGCCGTCATCATCGAGATTCCGCTCGTCGAAGGCAGGCATGATCTTCCCGCGATGCTGGCAGCCGTAACGGACAAGACGAAGGTGGTCTGGATCTGCTCGCCGAACAATCCGACGGGCGCGATCGTGACGCAGGAGGAGCTGTCCTCCTTCATGAACAGCATCCGCAGCGACGTGCTTGTCGTGCTGGACGAAGCATACTGCCATTTCGTCGACGATGTGGACTACCACGACAGCCTCGAGCTGCTGAAGCGCTTCGACAACCTGATCTCGCTCCGCACCTTCTCCAAAATCTATGGACTCGCGGCGCTGAGGATCGGGTACGGAATCGCCCATCCTTCGGTCATCAACAGCATCAACCTGGTGCGGGAGCCGTTCAATACGGCCCGTGTCGCCCAGGCTGCAGCGAGGGCGGCGCTTGCCGACCAGGCCTTCGTCGACGGCTGCCGCGAGAAAAACATCCGCGAGCGCGATTACCTGCAAGGGGAATTCGACCGTCTTGGACTGAAGTATTTCCCGACTCAGGCGAACTTTATCTTCGTCGATGTGCGGATTCCTTCCAAGGATGCTTTCGACGCCCTGCTCCGCAAAGGCTTCATTACTAGGGCCAACTGGCCGAAGTCGCCGAACTGGCTGCGGATTTCCATCGGCAAGGCGGAGGACAACCGCAAGCTGATCGCGGCTCTGGAACAGGTTCTGAGAGAAGCGGCGGTGCTCGGGTAAGTTGGATACTAGAATCGCAGTTATCGGAGCCGGCCTCATCGGCGGCTCTCTTGCCCTTTGCTTCAAAGGAATGGAAGGATTCCATGTCACAGGATATTCCTACAGGCAGGAATCCGCAGACAAATACTTGAAGCTTCATGTCGTGGATGAAGCGACGACTTCGCTGGAGACGGCCGTCCAGGGAGCCGACTTCATCTTTCTGTGCGTGCCGGTGGGCTTGATCGGCGGCTATCTCGCCCAGCTCGGCAGGCTGCCGCTCAAGCCGGGCTGCATCATCACCGATGTGGGGAGCACGAAGGCCGGCATCATGGATGCGGCGTCGCAATGCGATCTGGGACGCGCCTTGTTCATCGGCGGCCATCCGATGGCGGGCTCCGAGAGAGCGGGAGTCGAGGCCGCTTCAAGGCATTTGTTCGAAAATGCCTTTTATATCCTCACTCCTCATCCTGCCGTGCCGGAGGAAGCTGTCGCGAGGCTCGGCAGCCTGCTTGCCTTGACGAACGCGCGAGTCGTGTCGATGGACCCCGTCCAGCATGACCGCATCGTCGGAGCGATCAGCCATCTGCCGCATCTGATCGCAGTCGCCCTGGTCAACCAGGTGCAGAAGCGGAACGAGGATTCCGGCATGTACGCCATGCTGGCGGCAGGAGGATTCCGGGACATTACGCGGATTGCATCGAGCGATCCGACCGTATGGAGAGATATTCTGCTGGACAATCGCGATGTCGTGCTCGACCTGCTCGACGAATGGAAAGGCGAGATGAGCCGTTTCGCCGATATTCTGAGGGAAGGGGACGGGGAGGCTGTCAGCGAAGCGTTCCGAAGCGCGGGCGAGTTCCGCGATTCGCTGCCGGAGAGGCGCCGAGGCGTGCTGCAATCCGTCTATGAATGCTACATGGACGTGCCGGATCATCCCGGCATCATCGGCAAGATCGCCACGGAGCTTGGCAACCGCAGGATCAACCTCAGCAACCTGCAGATCATCGAAAGCCGCGAGGATGTGCCGGGCGTGCTCAGGCTCAGCTTCCGCACGCAGGGCGATCTGGATCAAGCCGTCGACGTGCTGGAGCAATTCGAATATACCGTCAAGTTCTGATTGGATGGAAGATCCCGGCTCCCGGGATCTTTTTTTTTGTATGTTGCAGGGCTAGCCGTCAGCCCTCCTATCCAAAGGATCAATCTGCAAAAAGTCTATTTTTCTCTTCCAAAATGGCTATGTTAATCTTTGTTGTTGATATTGGATAGATGCGAACCAATGTTCTGAAATGAGGGTAATATCACGTACCCCACTTCAACGAACAAGGAGACCTCATATTTGGGTTCGTTTGATTGAATGTATGATTGAGGGATTTTCTCTGAGAAAATGTGCAGAACAATTGAACGGTGAAGTCGCGCATGTCACCTTGGTTTACTGGCGGCATAAGATTCTCGCGGCTCTGAAGCAGATTCCGACCGAAGTATTTCAAGGTATCGTTGAAATTTCTGTATTCGGAAAAGGGCAAGCGGAATATTGCAGAACGCCAGCCACGTAAACGTGGTGGGAAAGCCAAATATCGTGGGATTAATAATGACCAAGCATGGGTTCTCGTTGCCCGTGGCCGTTCGCCATCTCGACAGCAAGGAGTATGAGAACACAGCGTCGAACTAAGAAAAACCTGTTGGTGTCCTCATGCCTGTTTTCTGTAAAAGATACAACGGAGTGGCAACAAAGTACCTGGAGCATTTGGAATCGAAATTAAATTGACCATATCGTAGGTTGAAAATGGTTCAAAGTCCAAAATTAGTACTGAGCAATTAAATGTGCATAGGAGTGATCAAAATGGCGAACCTTCCAGGCGAACGACAAGTCGAAGAATATTTACAGAATCTTGTACATCCATTGAAAAGGGAAATTGAAGAGGTCCGTAGGATCGTCTTAGGTACGGATAGGGAGCTTTCCGAACATGTGAAATGGAATGCACCGAGTTTCTGTTTTCATGATGATGATAGAATAACCTTCAACCTTCATGGAAATGGCTTTTTTAGACTTGTGCTTCACCGAGGAGCCAAAGCAAAAGAAAGCATAAACGTGAAGCGTTACTTCGAAGATGTGCAAGGACTAATGGAATGGGTAACAAATGACAGAGCCACAATAAAGTTTACCAATATAAAAGATGTCGAAGTTAAAAGAGAGCTCCTAAAAGAAGTGGTCAGAAGGTGGGTAGACGTAACGTTATAACAAGCATGGACGGCGCTGAACTATTGGTGCGATAGACCCTGTAAAGGGCGGTTTATTAAGGCAATATTTTGGCTGAAAATCAACTATGATAATGAACATAGCCTCCATAATAAAAAAATGAAAACGCTTATTGACAAATTGAAAACGGATACATTATACTAGCACTACAGTATGGTTTCTCTCCACTCCTATCCAACTCCATCGCACGTCTTGTGCGGGCCGCCTTTTATAAGGCGGCTTTTTGTTTTTCTTAAACTTTCCTCATTTTCCGATATTACCTCCGAGCCCATGCTACAATACAGTGAGTTTTGGGCCATCCAATTATTGGGTAATGATTCTTGTCGAAGGCGGCAGGATTATGAAATTCCTTATCGAATTGGAATCTATACAGAATGAGATCCGCCGTTCCGAAATACTCATAAGAGGCTTCGAACTTTTTTTCTTCAGACAGCGCAACTTTCTGCAGCCGCTCCGGTACAATTGTTTAACCGGAACGGAATATTTGCAGGTGAGGAGGTACTACCGCCTGTCATGCTTGATTCCGAACTTATCCGGCAAATCAAAGACGGAAATATTGAGCTCTACTCCGAATTAATGAGGCGTTACCAGCGCAAGATCATGTCTTTCATCCTTCATATGCTGCGGAGCTCCAAGATGGAGCTTGCCGCGGAGGACCTGTGCTCCGAAACCTTCTACAAGGCCTATCGAAGCCTGAGCTCCTTCCGTGAGGTGGATGCCCAATTTTCCACCTGGCTGTACACCATCGCGCGCAATACGGTGCTCAGCGAGCTGCGCAAGCAGCGCAGCATACATATCCCTCTCGAAGAGAGCGGGCTGATGCCGGCAGCGCCGGAGGAAGCCGCTCCAGAGCAGCAGATCCTTCAGGGGGAGCGCATGTCGCTCGTGAGAGATGCGATCCGCACCTTGCCCGAGAAGCAGCGTTCCGCGCTTGTGCTGAGAGAATATGATGGATTGGATTATCAGGAAATCGCTGATATTCTTGGAGGCACGGTCAGCTCGGTCAAATCCTTGCTCTTCCGCGCCAGAAGCAGCGTGAAGATGCAGCTGGAGCCTTACTTCGAAGAGGTTGCGAGCGAAGATTTCGAAGGGATGAAGCTGCGATGAAATGCGATGAAGTGCAGGAGGCGCTCGGCCTTTACTGGGATCTCCCCGAAGGCGACCCTTTAAAGCTGTCCGTCGACCTGCATTTGAAGCATTGCATAGCTTGCAAGGAAGATTTCCGCTTGTGGGAGGAAAGCGAGCTGCTGATCAGGCAGCTCGCGGAGGAAGACGAAGCTGCTTCCTGGGAATCCGCTGAGTCAGTCAACCGACAGGTTATGGATCGAATTTATGCGGAAGACGGGTACAATCCCAAGCCGCGACTGTTTCATCCGCTGGGCAGGCATTTGAACAACCGGGTTTCGGCTGCTGTGGCAGCTTGCCTGGCGATGTTTACGACCAGCTTGTTATACGTGCTGTTAAGCCGCGGCGACGCGGATTCGGAAACGGCTACCCAGACCGGATTGATGGAGACCGCAAGCGCCTCATCGGGCACGATGTTCAAGGCGAGCTTTTCTGCCGACACTCCCGTAGCCCAGGTCAGCGATCCGTTCATACTCAATATCGTGCCGACAACGCCGCAATATTGGATCATCTTGTCCATGCTGGGGCTGGTACTGATTTTGTTCATGCTGAATTGGCTTTCGCGAATTCGCAAATAAGGGTAAGACCGTTTCCGGCTGCATTTGCGGCCGGATTTTTAGGTTCAGAACGAAGGAGAGAATGGACAAGATGATGAAGCTGGGGCTGATCCGTCATGGGAAGACGGATTGGAATGCAGAGGGACGAATTCAAGGCATTACGGACATACCGCTGAACGGGGAAGGGCGGGATCAGGCCGGAAGGCTTGCGGACAGGCTGCTCAGGGACGGCGACATATGGGATGGAGTCGTGACCAGTCCTTTGGTCCGTGCGCGGGAAACCGGGGTAGTCATCGCCGAGAAGCTGGACATTCCGCTGCTCGAGCCGGAACCGCTTCTGACGGAGCGCAGCTTCGGTCTTGTAGAGGGGACAAAGGAAGCGGAAAGAATCGAGCGTTGGGGAGCGATGTGGCGGACCCATCCAGATGCGGGCATCGAGTCGGATGAACGCGTGCAGGAGCGTGGCCAAGCCTTCGTCGCCCGCATGGAGGAGCAGTACCCTGATTCCAGGCTGCTCGTCGTTACGCACGGAAGCTACCTGGCCCAACTGCTGGAAGTTCTCTGCGACGGACTCAGCCAAACCTATCTCAACAACATGTCCTATTCCATTCTTGAGTTCGACGGCAGCAAGTGGACGCCGCTGCTTCATAATTGCACCCTCCACCTCGAGAGCTGAGCCGAGTCGAGTCCGGTTATACGTCACCTTCGCCTTTCGGCGAAGGTTTTTTTTCGTTCCCGCCATGTCTTAAACGTCGAGGATCTTCCCATAATGGTACTAGCAAATGGCAGGAGGGAAGAGAGAATGAACTTCGCGGATATGCTGGGTTACGCCGATATCGCCCAGCTCAGCCGGATAGCGGACGTATACCAATGCGAGTGCAACGGACATTCCAAAAACGAGCTGATTCAGTCGATCCTTTCCAAGGTGGGATCAAGGGAAGTTTTCGAGGCTCAGGTGGGCAGCATGCGTTTGGAAGATTTGCGCTTCATCAACTCTCTGCTATTCGACAAAAGGGAATTGTTCAGCCTGGAAGAGTTGATCGCGCGGGTGCAATCGAGCAAGCTTCAAGACGATGAGGCGGCTGCCGTGTCGCGGATAGCGGAAACGAAGCGTCCGCATGCGGACAGCGTCCCGAAAAACCGCCGAAAGGGCAAGGCTCAGCCCGTGCCTGAATCGGGTCCAAGGGAAATCATCTCCCGCTTCAAGCAGCAAGGCTGGCTGTTCAACGGAATCAGCGGCCCGGAGCGTTATCTGTTTCAAATTCCGAAAGATCTGAAGGTGAAGTTCCGCGATACGCTGAGACGCCGCTTCCGCGAGAGCCTCGTCTATGCGGGCGAGCCTTCCGTGTACCGGGATGAACAAGAGCTGCTCGGCGAGGATGTGCATGCCTTGCTCTCTTATGTCCGCCATCACGAAGTGCCGCTGACGAGAGACGGATATATGCACAGGCGCACAGTCATGCAGATCATGGAGAGCTTCGGCGTGCAGGAGGAGCCCCCGGCCAAAGCGGCTTTCCGCTTCGGATACGGGCGCCGGTTCCGGGAATATCCCGAACGATTCTCGCTGGTCTATGACTATTGCTTCTATAATAAGTGGCTCGTGGAAGATGAGGATGTGCTCGTCTTGTCGGAGAGGGGAACCGAGGCGCTGCTGGACAGGCGCGCGGCGACTGCCGAACAGCTCTATCGCTTCTGGCTCCGGCTGTATAAGGGCGCAGTCCCGAATCTTCTGTCCCTCGCCCATTGGATCGACGATTTGGCGGACCGCTGGGTGACGGCGGATTCGCTCCGCGCCGTCCTGCTTCCCTTCATCAAGCCTTATTACTACGATACGGCCGATTCCGTGATGGACAAGCGGATTCTCATGATGCTTCTGCATCTGGGCATGCTGCGGATCGGGGAGGACGAGAAGCTGGGCACCGTCGTGAGGATGACCAAGCTGGGAAGCGCGGTCGTGGCCGGCGTCCATGTGGAGCATCAGGACGTGCTGCATGTCGAAGCGGGCGGCGGCACCATACTCTAGCAAGTCGCACTCGGGCTGCCGCACATTTGATTGGGGCCGGGCTTCTGTAATCTTCCTGCCGAAGTAAGGCGGAATAGAATGATAGCAGAAGAATGGCTGCGGGCAGTCTCTACATCTGTACGCTCTACCTGAAAGGAAACTAGCAGCGGGCATCATGAAGATCTGGGAGAGAGCTTGTATAGGTGCACGGATGATTCGATACGGAGGTGTATCCTATGATGGACAAATTGAAAGCGAACTATGAAGTCATGCTGGGTCTGACAGCTGAAATGATCCTGGATGAAGCCTTGCTTAAATTTCGCAGAGCCAAAATCTATGCAGCCATAAACGATGCGCTCGAAACCGGAGACAGGGATCGCTTCCAGAAGCTGTCCGAAGAGTGGAACGCTCTCCGCCGCTGAGTTGTCCCGCTTCATGTCGGCCTTCGGTCCGGCCGCTTCCGCGGCTGGCCGGAGGCTGTCTTTTTTTGCCGCGACGGACGGGCCTCGACCCGCATGCCGGCTGCTGCCGGGGAATGGAACCATGAAGCGCAGCGTAAGAATCCGGCAGGCTGAGGATGTTGGCAAAAGAGTCCCTTCAAGGTAACATAAGGAAGGCGAAAATAACAAAGGAAGTGGAACAGCATGAAATTCAGCGAAATTGAACGTCAGCGCTGGCCCGAGCTGCAGCCGTACATGGATACTTGCCTGCTTCCGGTAACCGGCCTATCCGGCACGGAATCTCCTTGGCAGGCGGCCGAGGCGCTCGAGAAGCTGCGCGATCTGCTTGACGCGGCGGAAATTCCGTTCAAGGGCAGAATCATTTCTTATCCGGCGGTGCAGTACCGCTTCGGCCATGAATTGTCCGAATTGGACGAGCTGATCAGGAAAGTCAAAAGCGGAGGCTTCCGCTATGTCATCGCCGCATCGGCCGCGGTCGACCTGTCGGGGTTGGAGGAGGCGGATCTGGCGCTTGGACCGGACGACAGCGGAGCGCTGCCGGGGCCTTCCGACATCTCCTTGCGGATCCGGGAATTATGGAAAGCCTGAGGATGCGGAATGAAGCTTCCGCGACGAATGGGATGCATAATTTCTTTCCGCGAAGGGGAAACCATTTGTCAGGGAATGATTGTAAACTCGCCCCGTGCGATCGCCCTCAAATGTGACAAATTAGCAACAAAGATGGGAGCGATTTTTGAACAATGAACTTCCAAATTCTTGACGCTCCCAAACGTCTAAAGTATGATAGGAATTGCTTGGTTCGACACGGAATGTCTGGCGGACAAGGCATCCGATATGGTTGCAAAGGGGGTTGAACAGATGAGTACTCACGAAAATCAAGAATCCGCACACGCTCCCGTGAAGCGCAAGGAAATGTCGAGAAGGCAGTTTTTGGCTTACACCCTCGGAGGAGCCAGCGCATTCATGGCCGGCGGAGCCGTCCTGCCCATGATCCGGTTCGCCGTTGATCCGCTGCTGGAGAAACGCTCCGCAGGCAGCTTCGTCAAGGTTGTGGAAGAGAGCAAAGTGAAGGTCGGCGAGCCGACGGAGTTCAAGTTCAAAATCCATCAAGTCGACGGGTGGTATGTAAGCGATCCCGAGCAGGCCGCATGGATTATGAAGGACGACAACGGCAAGATTTTCGCGCTTTCTCCGATCTGCAAGCACTTGGGCTGCACGATCGGCTGGAACACCGAGAAAAACAACGAATATGTGTGCCCTTGCCACGGCGCCCACTACACCGTAGACGGCAAAAACCTGTCTGTAGCGCCGGCTCCTCTTGACGAGTATCAGATCAAGATCGAGAACGGCTTTGTTTACCTGGGCGATATCGTTCCGAACACAAGGGTTTAGGAGGCGTTAATTCAGATGTTTAAAAGCGTATACAACTGGATCGACGAACGTCTTGACGTGACGCCCCTGTGGAGGGATGTTGCGGACCATGAGGTGCCGGAGCATGTCAATCCCGCGCATCACTTTTCAGCCTTCGTTTATTGTTTCGGAGGATTGACGTTCTTCATTACCGTTATCCAGATACTGTCCGGCATGTTCCTCACCATGTACTACGTACCGGATATTATCAACGCTTACGCGAGCGTGGACTATCTTCAGCACAAGGTGCCGTTCGGCTCGATCGTGCGCGGCATGCACCACTGGGGAGCCAGTCTCGTTATTGTCATGATGTTCCTACATACGCTTCGCGTCTTCTTCACCGGATCCTACAAGGCTCCGCGCGAGATGAACTGGGTTGTCGGCATGCTGATCTTCTTCATCATGCTTGGACTCGGCTTCACCGGTTACCTGCTTCCTTGGGATAACAAAGCGTACTTCGCAACCAAGGTCGGCATTCAGATCGCCGATTCGGTGCCTTATATCGGGGAGTACATCAAAGTCTTCCTGCAGGGAGGAGACATCGTCGGAGCGACTACGCTGACCAGGTTCTTCGCGATTCACGTGTTCTTCCTTCCAGGCGCCCTGCTGGCTCTGCTGGCTGCGCACTTCTTGATGATCCGCAAGCAAGGCATCGCGGGTCCTCTATAACGGTAGAGGAGGGACTCACATGGCGCACGGCAACAATTCAAACGAAAAAGTCGTTTATGTCGGCGACTCCCGTGTTCGCAAGCGCGAAACCGTCAACAGCATCCCGCCGGACTACACTTCCTTCCCGGGACGTTCGGAAGCCTTTATACCGAACTTCCTGCTGAAGGAATGGATGGTCGGCTGCGTCGTGCTCGTCGGATTCCTCGTGCTTACGATCGCAGAGCCGCCACCGCTCGGTTATCCGGCGGACCCGACCAACTCGGCGTTCATTCCGATGCCGGACTGGTACTTCCTGTTCCTGTACCAGCTGCTCAAGTATCCTTGGGTATCGGGATCGTACGTACCGCTAGGCGTTATGGGCGTACCGGGCGTCGCTTTCGGCTCGCTGCTGCTCGCCCCGTTCCTGGATACGGGCAAGGAGCGCCGCTTCTACCGCCGTCCGATCGCAACGACTCTCATGCTCTTGTCGCTGGTGTCGTGCTACTATCTGACCAAGGTCAGCTGGGATCACTACCAGCATGAGCTCGAGATCACCAATACGGTGCCGGAGCATATCGAGCGCGAGGAAAAAGCCCGCGAAGCGGCCGCTTCCGGCGAAGAACCGCCTTCGGCAACGAAGCCGAAGGAGGACGTCGCTCTCGTCGATGCCGACAACGCCGGCGTGAAGACGATCATGGAAAAGGCCAAATGCATGACTTGCCACGGCACGGACCTCAAGGGCCAAGCCGGAGCGAAGATTCCATCCCTGCACGGCGTCGGCGATCTGCTGGACAAAGCGCAGCTGACGGAAATCGTCACCAACGGCAAGGGCGGCATGCCGGCCTTCAAGGACACTCTTTCCGCGGAAGAGATCGATACGCTCACCACTTGGCTCGCCAAGCAAAAAGCGGCTCAATAAGACAACCAGCCTGATCGTTCCCGGACGATCAGGCTTTTTCGTCAACCGACGCTTATTATTATTTAAAGGGCGACACGCACGCTAACCAAGGAGGCTCATCGTCTTGTTTTCGAATTTGTTCAGCCGCTACGCTTTGTTGAATCGCCGATTCCTGTGGCTGCTGCTCGTCGTCAACGCGCTCGGCACCGTGTACGGATACTATTGGTACAAAGGACAGCTGGAAGCGACCGTCGACGCCGGCAATCCGCTCTGGCAGCTTGTTTTTGTTCCGGACAGCCCGACAGCCAGCCTTTTCTTCACCTTGAGCCTGCTTTATCTGCTCTTTCCGCCTGGAAATCAGGGACGGCTCGGCAGGACGGTCCGTGTCGCCATTGAAGGGCTGGGGACCGTTACGTCCGTGAAATACGGCATCTGGGCAACGACGATCATCCTCGCCGGCGCAGCCCGCGGCGAGATGCTGGAGCCCGCCCATTTCATGCTGATGGCTTCTCATCTGGGCATGGCGCTGGAAGCTCTGCTCTATGTCCGATTCATGGCCTTCGGCAAGCTCGCCGCGCTCGCCGCGTTCGGCTGGCTGCTGCTCAACGATTATTGCGATTACCACTACGGCATTTACCCTTATCTTCCCAACGCGCTGGAGAACGATGTGCCCGCCGTGCGTACTTTCACGATCGGCTTGTCGATATTCAGCCTGCTGGCCGTCTGGCTGGCGCAGACGCTTGGACGCAGAAGGCAGCAGCGCTGACTGCTTGCCACAACGAATCCGAGCCCTGAATGAGCCCGATGTCTCCATGCATGCGCTGTGAACGCCGGCTAACCGCTTGCCTGAAACGGGATTGCGAGTTGACCGCTTGCAGCAATGCCGAGGGCCGTGCATGCCCGCTCCCATGTCAAGCTTCTATCGCAAGCTTCTATCCCAAGCGTACAAGCCGTACATATCTCCCTATCCGCAAGCATAGTAGTAGGATAGACAGGAGGGATAGGCATGTCCGGCAAATGGACTGGAGTGTGGATCGGCTTATTGGCAGGGGCGGCTGCCCTGCTGCTGCTGCATGGAGCGGTGTTCGCATCGGGCGGCGCATACATCGGCAATTCGGAGACCGGCTCGGCTGCCGAGCCCGCGCAAAGATTCCGGAGCACCGCGAACAACCTGTATTCGGCCGTCGTGAACGGGGACCGCAGCGGCTCCTATTACGAGCTTGTCAAGCTTGCGAAGCTGGCCGGAGACCGCGGCCTGCGCTCTCATGGATATAGTGCCGGCTGGGCGGCGGTTGACAAGAGCCTGTCCGATGCCAAGGCAGCGCTGTCCGCAGGGACAGAAGCGGACAAGCTTCTGGAGGCTGCGTCGAGGCTGAGGCTGGCAGCGGACAGCCTGGCGGGAGGCGGAGAGGCGTTATGGCTGCAGTACGAGCCTCTGCTCAAGGAGGATGCCCGGCAGGTCGCGATCGCCTGGACGACCAGCGGCAGCTTGGCCAAGTCTGCGGCTGCGGCGAGGCTTGCCACCCTCGAGCGGCACTGGGAGGTCATCGAGCCGGCCGTGCTGCTGAGCCGCGATCCGCTCCAGGCCGAGGCGATGAGGGAGGCTGTGGCCTACAGCGGAAAGCTGCTGAAGGCGAGCGGCGACCCTCAATCGGCTTGGATCATTCAATCGTTCCGTTCCGTTTCGGAGACGGCGGACACGCTTTTCCGCGCCGCAGGGTCCGAAGGCAACGATGCGACGGAGCCTGCCGTCGCGCCGCCGGCGAGCCCGAACATGCCGGGAGGCTGGATGCTTTATGCGCTCGTGCCGCTCATTGCCGCTGTGCTGGGCTATGCCGGCTGGAGCAATTACCGAGGCGGCCAGCACGGCGTCCGGGTGCATCCGGCCAAAGGCGAGCCGCCAAGCCATAACGGAGTCGCCCGCAAATAAAAAGAAGAAGCCTGGCCGGCAACCGGTCAGGCTTCTTCTTTGAATCCTTCTCCAAGCACGTCATGGACGTCGTTGATCACGATGAATGCGCGGGGGTCGATGCTGCGGACGATCATGCGAAGAGTGCGGATTTCCTGACGCGACACGACGCAGTAAACGACTTGCTTGTCCGTTTTGGAGTAGGCTCCGACGGCGGGAATAAGCGTGACGCCTCGCTCCATTTCCACGGTGATCTTGTCGGCGATGGCCTCGCCGTGCTCGCTGATGATGGAGAACGCCTTGGCCGCATACGCGCCTTCCTGAATGAAGTCGATCAGCTTGGAGGCGATGAACACGGCGACGAGCGTGTAGAGCACCTTCTCCTTCGGAATGTAGATGAGCGACAGGCCGATGATGATGGCATCCGACGCCAGAATGATCTGGCCCATGCTCCATCCTTTGGAGCGGGTGAGGATGCGCGCGGCGATATCGACGCCGCCTGTCGTGCCGCCGAAGCGGAAGACGATGCCGAGGCCCATGCCGAGCGTAACGCCGGCGTAAAGGGCGGCCAGAATGAAATCATGCTCGGCGTAGAAAGGCACCAACCATCCGGCCGAAATCGCCTTTTCAAAGATAGCCAGAAATACGGACAGGCTGACGGTCCCGATGATCGTCATGACCATGGACAGCTTGCCGAGAATGCGGAGGCCGACCAGGAACAACGGAATGTTCAGGACAAGCGTCGTGATGGACAGCTTCCATCCGAGCGCATAGTTGAGGAGGATGCCGATGCCGGTGACGCCGCCTTCCATGAGCTGGTTCGGGAGGACGAAGTATTGCAGGCCGAAGGCGTAAATGGCAGTTCCCAGCATGATCGGGAAGATCGTGCGATAAATGTAGTTCCATTGAATCTTGGACAATTTGGACATAGACGGTTTCTCCTTGAAAATCGCTTGGCATGCCTGCCATGGGCGCGAGCCGTTAATGGGCAGGGGCTTAAATATTGTGTTCAAAACTGCTTTAGGATAACATAGGTAAAGATACCTTGCAAAGAAGGGAACTTGTCCATGAGCGAAAAATCTCTTGCCGCCATCCAGCGGGAAGTCGACGATTACATAAGCCAGTTCAAGGAAGGCTACTTCAGCCCCTTGTCCCTCATGGCCAGACTCACGGAAGAATGCGGCGAGCTGGCGAGAGAAATCAACCATACGTACGGAGAGAAGCCCAAGAAGCCGGACGAGGCGGACAATTCCGTCGAGATGGAGCTGGGGGACATCCTTTTCATCCTCAATTGCTTCGCCAATTCGCTGAACATCGATCTGACGAAGGCGCATGATGCCGTCATGCACAAGTTCAATACGAGGGACGCGGACCGCTGGACCCGCAAAAACGGCGAACCGCAATAAAGCTCCGGGCATATGCTGTACCATCATCCTCTGAGAAGGAAGGTGGGCGGATGGACGGGGAAAGCTGCATCAAGAAAGCATACGAATCCATACTCGGCGGCGACTTCGACGGCGCGATCGGATGGTTCCGGCAAGCTATCGACCTGGAGCCTGACAATGCGTCTTTTCATTATAAATGCTCCGTCTCCTGCACGCGCAGCGGCAGATGGGAGCTCGCCCTTCATCATGCCAAGCTTGCCAGCGAGCTGGATCCGGGCCATGCGGAGTACCGATTCCATCTGGATGTCGTGGACTCCCGCAGGCTCGTCTCGGATGCCAAGCTGCTGCTGGCGGCCGGCCCTGCCAATGCCTCCGAGGCTCTTCTATTCGCCCAGGAGGCCCGGCTGCTGGATCCGCTCAACGCCGAGGCCAGCCTCGCGGCGGGACAATGCTATTACGTGCTCAATCGGCTCCAGGATGCAAAAGATTGCGTAATGGAAGCATGCAGGCTGGATCCTTCCTCTGAGGAAGCCCGCATTCTTCTGCGCAAGCTGAACCGGGCGATCAAGCCGACGAACAAGCCGCGCTGAACGGTATGGAGCAATCCGACTATTTAACTCGAGGGGATCGATATCATGAATACTCCTATCAAAGTCGCGGTAGCCGGCGCTTCCGGAAGAATGGGCAGAGAGGTCGTCAAGCTGGCGCTGCAGGATGAAAGCTTCCGGCTGACAGGCGCCATGTCCCCGTCGGCCGGGGCTGTCGACGCGGGCCGCCTTGTCGGTCTCGAGCCATGCGGCGTGACGGTGTCTCCATCGCTGGAGGCGATGCTGGACAGCGGTGAAATCGACGTTCTCGTCGATTTCACCGTGCCGCAGTCCGCTTACTCCAACACTCTGGAAGCCGTAACGCGCGGAATCCGGCCCGTCGCCGGCGTGACAGGCTTTACCCCGCAGCAGATCGCCGAGCTGGACGAGCTGTGCAAGCAGCAGGGAATCGGCGGGCTGATCGCGCCGAATTTCTCCATCGGGGCGATTCTGATGATGAAATTCGCCGCGGAAGCTTCCAAACATTTTCCCCATCTTGAAATCATCGAATACCATGGGGACCAGAAGCTGGACGCCCCCTCCGGCACTTCCATCAAGACGGCCGAGCTTATCTCCGAGGCGCGGCGCGAGCTGAAGCAAGGCAATCCTCGCGAGGAAGAGACGATCGAGGGCGCCCGCGGCGGCTACTACGACGGCTTCAGAATCCACAGCGTGAGGCTGCCCGGCGTGTTCGCCCAGCAGGAGGTCGTCTTCGGAGCGTTCGGACAGACGCTCAAGATCCGCCATGATTCCTATGACAGAGCCGGCTATATGCCTGGCGTCGCCCATGCGATCAAGAAAGTGATGACATATGAAGGTCTCATCTATGGTTTCGAACATATCATGGAGCCTTGACAGCCGCACAACAAACGCATCGATACATGAAGGAGTGAGAGCGATGCTTAGCATTGCATTTATCGCGCATGACCGCAAAAAAGACGAGATGGTCAACTTCGTCACCGCTTACGAGGAAGCTTTCGCCGGCAGCAAGCTGTATTCGACCGGCACGACAGGCTCGCGCATTATGGAGAAGACATCCCTCAACATCCACCGCTATATGTCCGGTCCGCTCGGCGGCGACCAGCAGATCGGAGCGCTCGTCGCCCAGGACGAGCTCGATCTCATCATTTTCCTGCGGGATCCGCTCATGGCCCAGCCGCATGAACCGGATATCATCGCCCTGCTGCGCCTCTGCGATGTCCAGGGCATACCGGTAGCGACCAATATCGCGACCGCGGAGCTGCTCGTCAAGGCGATGCAGCGGGGGGACTTCGCTTGGCGCGAGCTGGTCCACAAATACAAGCCGGAGTAAGAGGATGAGACAGCAGACAGACATCCTCGTCTTCGGCGCCCATGCGGACGATGCGGAGATCGGCATGGGCGGCACGATCCTGAAGCATACCGATGCCGGAATGACGGTCGGAATCTGCGATTTGACGGAATCGGAGATGAGCTCCAACGGAAACGTCGAGCTGCGCAAGCAGGAAGCCGAGACTGCCGCCGGAATACTCGGCCTGACCGTCCGCAGCTGCCTGGGCCTTCCCGACCGCGGCCTGACGGGGGATGCATCCCAGCTGGCTGCCATCACCAAGGAAATCAGGCTGCGCAAGCCCAGAATCGTGTTCGCTCCCTATTGGCAGGACCGCCATCCGGATCACAACGCGGCCAGCGCCATGGTCGAAGAAGCGGTATTCAACGCCAAGCTGAGACGTTATTTGCCGGATTCGGACCTGGAGCCGGTCAACGTGGAGCAGCTTGTTTTTTATTACATCAACGACCAGCGCGACATCGCCTTGACCGTGGACATCAGCAGCTTCATCGGCCGCAAGCTCGAAGCGCTGTCGGCGTACGAATCGCAGTTCGCCCCGGCAGCAGCAGGCGACGGCAGGGTGGACACGCCATTGACTCAAGGCTATGTCAAGCGGGTCGAATATCGCGACTACTTGACCGGACAAGCTGCGGGCTTTTCCCATGCGGAAGGCTTTGCGCTCAAGAAGCCTCATCCGGTGTCGTATTTTATCGGCTGATGCCTAAAGCCCCGTCAAGGGGAATACATATGGAAGCAGAGCGCCACGAGCGGGAGGAACCCACATGACCAGAAAACTGAAAATCGGGATTACCTGCTACCCGACCCTAGGCGGATCGGGCGTAGTCGCGACCGAGCTCGGCAAGCTGCTGGCCGAGAACGGACATGAAATCCATTTCATCACGCACAGCATTCCTTTCCGGCTGGGCCAATTCCACAAAAATATTTTCTTTCACGAGGTCGAGGTCAACAACTATTACGTCTTCCGCTATCCTCCCTACGATCTCAGCCTCGCCAGCAAGATGGCTCAGGTCGCAGAGATGCAGAAGCTCGACATCCTGCATGTCCACTATGCGATTCCACATGCCGTATGCGCGTTTCTGGCCAAGCAGATTCACGGCAAAGGCCTGAAAACGGTGACGACGCTCCATGGCACCGACATTACAGTGCTGGCGCAGGACGAGTCGCTGAAGGACCTGATCCGTCTCGCCATTCACGAGAGCGACGCGGTGACGGCCGTCTCCCAGGATCTGATCCGCGAGACGAGGGAGCTTCTGGACATTACGACTCCGATCGACTTGACCTACAATTTCGTGGACAAAAGAGTCTATTATCCTCGGGATACATCCAGCCGGAGAGGGGATTACGCCGCGCCGGACGAGAAAATCCTGATGCATATTTCCAACTTCCGTCCGGTCAAGCGGGTCGGCGATGTCATCGACATCTTCCGCCGGGTATCGGAGCATGTCCCTTCCAAGCTGCTGCTCGTTGGAGAAGGACCCGAGCTGTCGCGCATCCAGTGCCAAATCCGCGAAATGGGCTTGGAAAACCGGGTGCATTTCCTCGGCAAGCAGGAGGACGTGGCCGAAGTCATTTCCCTGGCGGACCTCATGCTGCTTCCATCCGAGAAGGAAAGCTTCGGGCTAGTCGCGCTTGAAGCGATGGGCTGCGGAGTTCCGACGATCGGGTCCACGGCAGGCGGCATTCCCGAGCTCGTCTCGCATGGAGAGACCGGCTTCCTGTCGCCGATCGGCGACACGGCCGATATGGCGCGCAATGCGGCGAGGCTGCTGACGAATCCGTCCATGTACGATCAGTTCCGCAGCGCGTGCATCAAGCGCGCTTACGGAGAATTCTGCAATGAACGGATCACGCGCGAATACGAGAAGATCTATTACCGGGTGCTCGGCATGGAGGCGGAGCTGCCCGTGCCGGCTTGCGAGGGATGAACGGGGAGCCCATCAAGCCGCTTCCTCAAGAGATGCGGGATGCGGCTCCTGTGCTGACGAGGCTGCGGGAGGCGGGCCATACCGCCGTATTCGTAGGCGGCTGCGTTCGCGACATGCTGCTTGGGCTGCCGCTCAAGGATGTCGACATCGCGAGCTCCGCTTCTCCGGAAGAAGTGATGGAGCTGTACCCGAACAGCATTCCGACCGGCCTTCAGCACGGAACCGTAACCGTACGGCATGGGGGAGAGCTGTACGAGGTGACGACCTTCCGCACGGAAGGGGAGTACGCCGATCACCGGCGTCCGTCCGAGGTCTCGTTCATCCGGGAGCTTGCAGGCGACCTGCAGAGGCGCGACTTCACGATCAATGCGATGGCTCTGCATCCGGACGGAGCTCTGGTGGATCCGTTCGGCGGCATGTCGGACCTGCGGCGCGGGCTTATCCGCGCCGTAGGGAATCCCGAAGCCCGCTTCGGCGAGGACGCGCTGCGGATGCTGCGGGCCGTTCGGTTCGCGTCTGTCTACGGCTTCCGGCTGTCCCATTCGACCTGGCGGGCATTGCTCGGCCATCGCGGCAGCCTGAAGCATGTCGCAATGGAAAGAATAGGCTTGGAGCTTGACCGCATCGCTGCAAAAGGGAGCATCTCATCCGGTGTTTCCTGGCTGTATGCAAGCGGGCTTGCGGAATGCTTCAAGGAGCCTCTGCTGCTGCCGGGCGGGCTGCTGCCGCACCCCGGTCCCGCCCATAAGCATAAGATGCTGCACAGAAAAAATGAGGAAGCCGACAGCCTGTCCGGCAGGCTCGCCGCCCTGGACAAGCTCGCCGATGGGGAGCAGCGCTGGCAAGGGCTGTTCATCGTGCTCGGGATGGACAAGGACATGGCCGGGGAATGGTTCCGGCGGCTGCGGTATTCGCGGGCCCGCAAGGAGAAGCTGGAATCCGTGCTCTCGATCCATCGCCGGATGACCGGCTGTGGTGACAAGCCCGTCTCTTCGGAATGGCATGCCGCTGTGCTCGGCATCGGGGCGGAGGCCGCCAAGAGCTGGCTGCGCTTGATGGAGGAGGCGGCTTCGGCGGGACTTGGACTAGACTTCGAAGCGCTGCCTCCCGGCTGCGAATCTTCCGCCGCGGAGATCCGGACCTGGATGGAGCGGATGCCGGTACGCGGCATCGGCGGCCTGGCGGTGGACGGCAAGGATATCCAGCAGCGAATCGGTGCCCGGCCGGGACCTTGGATGGGGAGGCTGCTGGAACGGCTGGCCCTGGAGGCTGCCGGACAATCGATACCCAATGAACGCCAGCCTCTGCTGGAACGAGCGGCAGAGCTGTATGATCAGGAGCAAGGAGGCATGGCGCCGTCATGAATACGGAAGAATTGCTTCGACTTTTCGAAGAAAGCGGCGACGAATTCCTCTCGGGGGAAGCGGTCAGCAGGGAGCTTGAAGTGAGCCGGACGGCAGTCTGGAAGCAGATCCGCAAGCTGGAGGAGGCGGGATTCGTCTTCGAGGCCTCCCGCAAGCGGGGATACAGGCTGATATCCAAGCCGGACCTGTTGACGGAGGAGTCGATAGCGGCCCATCTGCAGACCCGGGAATTCGGCCGCAGGCTGCTGCTGATGGACAAGGTGGATTCAACCCAGAACATTGCAGCCCAGCTCGCCGAACAAGGAACAGAGGAAGGGACGCTCGTGCTGGCGGAGCAGCAGCTGAGCGGCCGCGGCCGGATGGGCCGCGGCTGGGTGTCGCCGTACGGCAAGGGGCTCTGGATGAGCCTGGTGCTCCGTCCGCCGCTGCCGGTCAGCAGCGCACCGCAGCTGACCCTGCTTACGGCGGTCGCCCTATGCCGGGCGCTGAGGCTGCAGACCGGGCTGGATATCGGTATCAAATGGCCCAACGATCTGCTTCATGAAGGCAAGAAGCTGAGCGGCATCCTGCTGGAATCGGCAGCCGAAGACGAGCGGATCCGCCATATCGTGGCCGGCGTCGGCATCAGTGTAAATCTGGCTGAGGGCGACTATCCGGATGAGCTGCTGGAGCGTGCGGCATCGCTGCGCATCGCGGCAGGCCGCACCTTCGACCGGGCGCTAATCGCGGCCGCCTTCCTGAACGAATGGGAGTCGCTGTACAAGGTTTATCTGGCGGAAGGATTCGCTCCGGTCAAGCTTCTGTGGGAAGCCTTGTCGGTGTCTCTGCACCGCAAGATCGCCATCTCGACTCCTCAGGGAGTTATCCAGGGAACGCCTATCGGGCTTCATGAGAGCGGAGCGCTTCAGGTCGAGCTCGAGGACGGCACGATCACGGCGTTGTTCTCGGCCGAAATGGGCGAGCCCGTCCGATCCTGATTTTTCAAGCCGGTCCTGTAAAAGGGCCGGCTTTTGGCTTCGTTTACGGAGATGAATGGATCTGTTATACTGGAGGTGACCGGGCGGTATCGACAAAATCCGAACCGCACTGGCACAGCCGGGCAGAAGCTCAGTTCATCTGCCGTTTCACAGAAGGAATGTTGCATGACCAGCAGTGCGTTGACTTTTGCTCTGAGCCGCTTCAGGACCGAGACAAGAGGAAAGCCCGCAGGCGTTTTTGACATCCTTTTTCGGGCTGGATCTTTTAGCGGCGGCTAAAAGGTTTTTTTGTGTTCAAACTAACCTGGATGGGTACCGAAAGGGGAACAACGCGAAATGAAACAAGCGCTCACGATTACGAAACTGCAAAAAATGAAGGCAGAGGGAGAGCCGATCACGATGGTGACGGCATACGATTACCCGTCGGCCAGACTGGCAGAAGAAGCGGGAATCGACACTATTCTCGTCGGCGATTCGCTCGGAAATGTCGTGCTCGGGTATGACACGACCGTACCGGTAACGCTGGACGATATGATATATCACGCGCGGTCGGTCGCGCGCGGAGCACAGAACACGTTCCGCATCGTCGACATGCCGTTCATGACGGCGCGCATCAGCCGGGAGGAGACTCTTCGGGGGGCGGGACGCCTCATGCAGGAAGGCCACGCCCATTCCGTCAAGATCGAGGGCGGCGAGGAGATCGCGGAGCATGTCGCCGCTTGCGTGCAGGCCGGCATTCCCGTCATCGGCCATATCGGCCTGACGCCTCAGTCCGTACACCAGCTGGGCGGATACAAGATCCAAGGCAAGCTGGAAGCAGAGGCGGCTCGCCTCGAAGCCGACGCGCTCGCCCTGCAGCAGGCAGGCGCTTACGCGGTCGTCCTTGAGCTTGTCACGGAACCGATTGCGACGGCCATCTCCGGCAAGCTCACGATTCCGACGATCGGCATCGGAGCCGGTCCCGGCTGCGACGGGCAAGTGCTCGTCTACCACGATCTGATCCAGTACGCATCTCCATACCGCGCGAAGAAATTCGTGAAAACCTACGCCGATGTCGGATCGACGATCCGCGAGGCGCTCGGCCAGTATGTCAGCGAAGTCAAGGGCCGCAGCTTCCCGGCGGCCGAGCACACTTTCGGAGCTGCCGCTGCCGCGCCGGTCGGCGCTCTGTACGGAGGCGAACGGAAATGAACGCAGCAGCTGTGAAAACGGAACCGCTCGTGCTGAGGACCCTATCCTCCCTTCGGGAGGAGCTGTCCGCTCGGCGGGCGGCCATGCCGCAGCTCCAGATCGGCCTCGTGCCGACGATGGGCTATCTCCATGACGGGCACGGCAGCCTGATCCGCCGTTCCGCGGCGGAAAACGGCTTGACCGTTCTGAGCATCTTCGTCAATCCGCTGCAGTTCGGGCCGAACGAGGATCTCGACCGCTATCCGCGCGACGAGGAACGAGACCTGCGCCTCGCGCGCCAGCAAGGCGCCGATATCGTCTTCACGCCGAGCGTCGAGGAGATGTATCCGCGCAAGCCGCTGACGAGAGTGCTGGTCTCCGAAGTGACCGAAGCTCTTTGCGGCGCTTCCCGCCCCGGCCATTTCGACGGAGTCGGCACGGTCGTAAGCAAGCTGCTCAATCTGGTGAAGCCTCAGAAAGCTTACTTCGGGTTGAAGGACGCCCAGCAGGTGGCGGTCGTGCAGCAAATGGTCGACGATCTCAATTTCGACGTCGAGATCGTTCCCTGCCCGACGGTGAGGGAACAGGATGGATTGGCGCTGAGCTCGCGCAATGTCTACCTGACGCCGGAGCAGCGGCAGCAGGCGCTCGTCCTTTCCCGGACGCTGCGGACCGCTGCGGACTGGGCCAAGGAGCCCGGCATGACAGCGGGCGCTCTGGAAGCCCGGGTGAGGTCGGCCATAACCGAAGCGCCGCTTGCCGCCATTGACTATGCGGAGCTGAGAAGCTATCCTTCATTGGAGGCCTTGCTTCCCGGCGTCAAGCTGAGCGGCTTCGGACAACCGATGCTGCTCGCCCTTGCGGTGAAGTTCGGCTCGACGAGACTGATCGACAACGCGATACTCCACTGACAGGAGGTCAGGACTAATGTTCCGTACCATGATGAAATCCAAGCTGCACCGCGCGACGGTGACGGAAGCGAACCTGAACTATGTAGGAAGCATTACTATAGATGAAGCTCTGATGGAAAAGGCGGATCTCTGGGCGAACGAGAAAGTCCAGATCGTCAACAACAACAACGGGGCCCGGCTGGAGACGTATATCATTCCAGGTCCGCGGCATTCGGGCGTCATCTGTCTCAACGGAGCGGCAGCCCGTCTCGTGCAGCCGGGCGACAAGGTCATCATTATTTCCTATGCGGCCATGTCCGAAGAGGAAGCCCGCGCCTACAAGCCGAAGGTTGTCATTCTGGACGACGGCAACCAGCCGGTCCAGGTTATGGATGAAGAAGTTCATGCCGTCATCCTTTAATCCTTATCCTTACGTCTGAGGGAACTGCTCCGCAGGGTATACAAAAGGGCGCCAAAACACAGAATGAGGGTACCGGAGAGAGCTTGACCGGTCATTGCTGTCATTTGCATAGCCTTTATTCCCTGTGGAAGGCGGGTGTCCGGGATGTTTCAACAGCTGTTTGCCGTTATGAACGATCTGCTGGACGACATCATGCTGCGTTACCCGCATTGCAGCTCCGAAGAACGCAAAGAGATGCTGGAGCAGCTCGCCCAGCTGCGAGGAATCAGCGACCAGTTCATTGAGGAATGGCTTCGCCTGGAAGAGAAAATGGCGGATTTCCGCGAGGAATTCCCGGCAGCGGCGGCATCCGCAGGCATCACGGCCGGCACATCCTTCCCCTTGCCTGAAATCGCGGGAGCTGGAGGTGCGCAGTCCGCTGCCGCTGCCGCCACAGGAGCTTCCGACAGCCGGATCGCAGGCACCGGCATAGTCACCGCGGCTATGAAGGAAGCACTCTGCGGTCCGGCGATCGCCAATGGGATGGACATGGTTTCCAAGCCCCAGCAGGGATCGTTCGCCATGGATGTGTCGGGCGACAATGTGGAGAGGATTGCCAAGGGCCAAGGATATTTCAAGCTTTTCATGTTTCCGCAGGCTGCCCGGCATTTCCAGGAAGCGGTGGAATGCTCGCCGGAATGCGATCTGGCCCGCATGTATTTGGCCATGACGCTGATGCATCTGCAGCAATGGAGCGATGCCGAGCTTCATTTCAAGCTGCTCGTCAGCCTCACGGACCACCCCCGCTGGCAGGCGATCGGCTTCAATGCGCTCGGCTGCATACAGGCGGTGCGCCTCAACATGGACCATGCGGAGAGGCTGTTCCGGCAGGCGCACAAAATCGATCCGGCTTTTGAGGATCCAATAACCAATCTCAAGTCATGCCGGCAGACTCCCGGGCCCTTATCCCTTTATTTCGGGAGTGCGGAGCTGACTTGCCTGTGAGAGGAAGTTTTGCTTCGAATGATCTATGCCGTACTGGATTTAGAAACGACCGGAACAAGCAGCGAGGATGAAATCATACAAGTCGGCCTTGTGCTGATGGACGAGGAGTTCAATGTCTTCCAGACACTGAACTCCTTTGTGCGCCCTAGCGGACCGATCCCAGCCTTCATCACCCAGCTTACCGGCATTGACGACGCCATGGTGGCGGATGCGCCCGAGCCCGACGATTTCCTGCTGGAAATGATTCCGCTGCTGCAGGATGCCGTGCTGATCGGCCATAATGTATCCTTCGATGCCGGTTTCCTTAATATGGCTCTCGACAGGGCAGGCTATTCGCCGTTCGACGGCAGAAAGCTCGATACGGTCGAGCTGCTCCGCATGCTTTATCCTTCCCTGAGCTCCTATCAGCTCGGGGCTGTGTCCGAGCAGTTCGGCATCCGCCACGATCAGCATCATCGCGCGGACAGCGACGCGATGGCGACGGCGATCCTGTTCGCCGAATGCGTGAAGAAGCTGCGCAGCCTGCCGCTGCTGACGCTGCAGCGGTTCGTCATGCTGAGCGCCGACAACGATCTCGGATGGATGCTGCGCGAGGAGCTGGCGCTCCGGGAAGCGTCCACCGCTCTGGATACGGACAGCCACCGCTATTTCCGCCAGTTCGCCATGAAAGCCGGAGAGTGGACGGAAGAGGAGCCTCCCCGCGACGAAGGAAACGACAACCCGCTCGAAGGCGTCAGCTTCGAGGACTATCTGGAGCAGGTGCGGGAAGGCTTTACCGCCTTGTTCCCGGACTATGAGGAGCGCGAAGCCCAGCAGACGATGTTCCGCGAGGTGAACGACGCCTTCGAGAACAACCGGCATCTGCTGATCGAAGCCGGGACCGGCACGGGGAAATCGCTCGGCTACCTTATTCCTTCCCTGTATTTCGGCGTCAAGAACGAACGGAAGATTGTCGTCAGCACTCATACGATCAATTTGCAGGAGCAGCTCAGGCAGAGGGATTTGCCGCTGCTCAAGCAGGTGCTTCCTTTCGACTTCCGCGCCAGCGTGTTCAAGGGAAGAGGCAACTATATCTGCCTTCGCAAATTCGAAACGAAGATTCAGTCGCTGGACTTCGCCGCAACGGCCGAAGAGCGGCAGACGGCGTCCCAGATGGTCGTCTGGCTGGGCGAGACGGAGACCGGAGACCAGGAAGAGATCAACTTCGGCAATCGCGGAGGGGAATTCTGGAATACCGTATCGAGCGACGCCGATTCCTGCTTGAACCGGGCCTGTCCGTGGTTCAAGCGCTGCTTCTATCACCGGGCCAAGCAGGAGGCGAATCTCGCCGACGTCGTCATTACCAACCATTCGCTTTTATTTACCGATATTAGAGCCGATCACCGCCTTCTTCCGTCTTATGAGTATCTCGTCATCGACGAGGGGCATCAGGTGGAGGAAGTGGCGGGCAAGCATCTTGGACAGCAGCTCAGCTTCTACTCGTTCCTGAACCTGGCGAACCGGCTCGCCAAGGATTCGCGCAGCGGCCTGCTGCCGCAGCTCCGCTCCCACATCCAGGGAGAGAGCGAGGACGAAGTGCCCAAGTGGACGGAGCAGCTGGACGAGATCATTCCGCGCTTCGGCTCTCTCAAGGACAGCTGGGAGACGGTATTCGAGCAGCTCCAGTCGCTGGCGGCCGCCTCTTCCGGAGGAGGCCAGACCGAGACGGGGCAGAGCGTCCTGCGCCTCAAGCCGGGCAGCCTGCCGAGCCAATGGGAGCCGATCCAGAACGAGGAAGGCATCTATTTCAAGGAAATGAACCGGACGATCAAGGTGCTCGACAAGATGCTCTCGGACATGAAGGACAAGCTGGACGATACGGTGCTTCAAGGCATGCTGACGGATCTGGCCGGCGCGGTGAAGGATGCCGGACGCATCCGGGACGAGCTGCGCGTGTTCGTGCGGGCGGACAAGCCGGAGATGGTGTACTGGATCGAGTCCAATCCTTCCGCGCGGACGAAGAGCATCCAGCTCAATACGGTTCCGGCGGATGTCAGCGGGCAGATCCGGGAATATTTCTTCGACAGCAAGAAGAGCGTCGTCATTACTTCCGCTACGCTGAGCGTGCAAAAGTCGTTCCAATACGCCGCCGAACAGCTGGGACTGAACATGGCGGACGAGCGCCGCTCGCGCACCGTGCTTCTGCCTTCGCCATTCCATTACCGCTCTCAGGCGCTTGTCATGATTCCGCGTAACTTCCCGGCGGTCAAGGGAGCCGCGGCCGATCCGGCCTATCTAAGCGCGCTGGTCGCCTCCTTGTCGGAAGCGGCCCGTGAGACCGGAGGGCGGATGCTCGTCCTTTTCACCAGCTACCGGATGCTGAAGCAGGTATACGATCCGCTGAAGGAAGCCCTTCAGGGCTCCGGCATTCAAGTGCTGGGGCAAGGGCTCGACAGCAGCAACCGCAGCAAGCTTACCCGCCGCTTCCGGCAGCAGCCCGAATCCGTGCTGCTCGGGACGAGCAGCTTCTGGGAAGGGGTCGACATTCCCGGCGATGCGCTCATCTGCCTGGCGATCGTCCGCCTGCCGTTCCAGCCGCCGAACCATCCGCTTCAGGAAGCGAAGGCGGAGATGCTTCAGGAATCCGGGCAAAATCCGTTCATGAAGCTGTCTGTGCCGCAGGCGGTCATCCGCTTCAAGCAAGGGTTCGGACGGCTGATCCGAACTTCCCGGGACAAGGGAATCGTCCTCATTTACGATACGAGAGTGATCGAGACGTTTTATGGGAAACACTTCCTTTATTCGCTGCCTGGACCTAAAATTGAACATATGCATGCGGATCAGTTCGTTCCGAGAATGAGGGAATGGCTGTCCGAAGACTCCAAGGAGGCGGTCCGGCAATGAGCAAGCAGGGAAAAGCGATATCGGAGGCGGTCGTCCGCCGGCTGCCCGTTTATTTGCAAGTGCTGGGCGAGCTTCATGTGCGCGATGTGCAGACCGTCAGCTCGCAGGAGCTTGGCCTCAAGCTCGAGCTCAATCCGGCTCAGATCCGCAAGGACCTGGCCTATTTCGGGGAATTCGGGCGCAAGGGCGTCGGGTATGACGTCAACTACCTGATCGAGAAGATCAGAGGCATCCTCAAGCTGGACCAGGTGATGCTCGTTGCGCTCGTAGGGGCCGGCAATCTGGGGCATGCCTTATGCAACTACAGCACTTATTTGAAGGACAATATGAAAATCACTGCGGTGTTCGACGCCAATCCGGCCAAGATCGGCACCCGAATCAACTCGCTCGAGGTGCAGCCGATCGATCGGCTGCAGCAGGCCGTGCAGGAGCAGGACATTCAGATCGGCATTATTACGGTGCCGGCCGCGGAGGCTCAGAACGTCGCGGACCGGTTCATCGCGGCCGGCGTCAAAGGGATTCTCAATTTTGCCCCGGTCGTGCTGAAGGCTCCGGAGAAGGTTAGAATTCATTATGCCGATTTTACGACCCAGCTGCTGAGCCTCGCCTATTACATGGATAAGGAAGGAACCGAACATGAGCAAATGGTGGATTGAAAACGGAACCTTCGTCACGATGGACGAAAGGCGTCCCGTACTAAAGGGGCATATGGTAATCGAGGACGGCCTGATCGCCTACATAGGGGAAGAGCGCCCGGCCGATGCCGACGCAATGCCAGTCAGGATCGACGGCAGCCGCCTCGCGTTCATGCCGGGGCTGATCAATACGCACGGCCATGCGGCGATGTCGCTGCTTCGCGGTTATTCCGACGACGAGGTGCTGCAGACCTGGCTGCAGGATTATATGTGGCCGATGGAAGCGAAGTTCCGGGATGAGGACGTCCGGTGGGGATCTTCGCTGGCCGTGCTCGAAATGCTCAAGTCGGGAACGACGACGTTCGTCGATATGTACGACCGGATGGATGAGGTCGCCAAAGTCGTCGACCAGTCTGGGATGAGAGGCGTTCTAATGCGCGGAGCCATCGGGCTGTGCCCGGAAGACGTGCAGCTCCAGAAGCTGGATGAAGCGGTCCGGTTCGCCAAGGACTGGAACGGCCAAGCGAACGGCCGCATCATGACGATGATGAGCCCGCATGCTCCGTACACTTGTCCCCCGGCATTCATCGAGAAGTTCGTTCAGGCCGCCCATGATCTCGACCTGCCGATGCACACGCATATGTCGGAGACCGCAGCCGAGGTGGAGCAGAACGTCCGCGAGTACGGCCTGCGGCCGGTCGAGCATCTGGACAAGCTCGGCTTCTTCTCGCGTCCCGCCTTTGTCGCCCATGCCGTCCATCTCACCGATGCGGAGATCGAGCTGCTTGCCGCCAGAGGCGCGGCCGTGTCGCACAACCCCGCCAGCAATCTCAAGCTTGCCAGCGGCGTCGCGCGCGTGCCGGATCTGCTCCGGGCCGGCGTCACCGTCTCGCTCGGCACCGACAGCGCCGCCAGCAACAACAACCTCGACCTGTTCGACGAGATCCGGCTTGCGGCTCTGATCCACAAGGGAGTATCCGGCGATCCCACTGTCGTGCCGGCGGCCGAAGCGCTGAAGCTGGCTACCCTCGGCGGAGCGGCTACGATCCGCCAGCCGCTGCTCGGCTCGCTGCAAGCAGGGATGAAAGCCGATTTCATCGCGATCGATACGGATCAGCCGCATTTCTATCCTCAGTCCGATCTGGTCTCCCATCTGGCTTACAGCGGCTCCGGCCGCGATGTCGTCCACGTATGGGTGGACGGCATCCAGGTCGTCAAGGACGGCGCCAGCACGCTGCTGGACGAAGAGCGGATCAAGCATGAAGCCCAAGCCTGCTACGGCAGGCTGACGGGGAACTGATGGCGCGCCGGCGGCGCGGCCTCATGAGCAGGCGCGGCTGGACGCTGTGGATCTCCGCGCTCGTTGTGCTGCTGCTCGTGTATGTGCATGCCGAGTACCGGAGCTTCCAGCGCCCGATATGGGCTGCCGAGCTTCAGGCCGAGAAGCTCGCCCAGCAGAAGGCGGGCCTCAAGGAAACCTCCTCGGCAGAAAAATATGTATGGGATGCGCCGGTATGGGTCGTCCGCGGCAAAAATGCCGAAGGACAGGAAGTGATTGCCTGGCTTCCCGAAAAGGGGGAGCCGCTGCTGCTGGATATGGCGTCAAGCCGCAAGGAAGGCGATATCCGCAGCATTTTCAAGCAGCGAGTTCCCGACGCCGGCATTCGTCATGTCCGGGCAGGCATGATTGGCGGACAGCCGGTTTGGGAAGTGTTCTACACCCGCAAGCAGGGGCAGACCCGCTATTACTATGACTTTTATCAGTATCAGAGCGGCGAGTATATCACCACATATTCGCTGACGACTAAAAAAGCTTCCTAAAGTTGTAACGATTGCCGCCTCCTCTATGAATATCGTTGTGATATACTCTTCGTATAGCAAATGTGATATACTAATCCGTATACGCATGAATTCAAGTAGACGAAGAGGCAGGCCTTTGAGCCGTCGCTTCGATTTTCATAAAGGGGGCTTTTGCTTTGATCAAAGTAAGGCTTGTGCCTTTTTTGACGACGATCGCCGTTACCGCAGCCTTGCTTTTCGGCGGCTGGTACGCCTATGACCAGGCCGTCGTGGAGCGTCCGCTGCAATCTGCGGTGGATTCGCTGCCGGGTGTCGTCTCTGCCGTCCCGACCCTTTCCAAAGACTCTCTGACCGTTCGCCTGAAGCTGGGCGCCGGAGCCGATCTGCGGGGCATCCACGACCAGATTGCCGATCGCAGCGCCAAATGGCTTGAAGGACGCAAGCTCGTCATTACGGTCGATCAGAGCTCGCAGCCCAAGCTGGACTCCATCTGGACAAGCCAGCTGTTCACCGTCGCAGAAGCGATGGAGAACCGCCGCTATTCCGAAATACCGGATGCCTTGAAGGAAATCGAACGCGCGACGCCGGGCCTCAAGACGGCCACCTCGATCGACGACAGCAACGTATATGTGACGCTGGAGCTCGGCAGCGATACGAAATATATCATTCTGCCTAGAACCGGCGAGCGAATGGGGGTTTGGAGTAATGCCTAAGTACAGCATCGAGATAGGCGGGGGAGTTCTGGTCTCGCTGTTTGCGTTTCTGTTGTTCCGCGGCGTGAATATCATTCCTCTTCTGCTGGCGCTTGCGCTTATGGGCGTGCTGCTGTTCGCGCTCAAGTCCAAGGGGCAGCTGGCAGCGGCAGGAGGCCGCAGAGAGGCCCGGGTAAAAGGCTCGACGCCGTTTTCCTTCGACGATATCGGAGGACAGGATCGTGCCAAAGGGGAGCTGGTCGAGGCGCTTGATTTCCTGGTCAAGCATGAAGAGATCAGCAAGCTCGGCATCCGCCCCATGAAGGGCATCCTGCTTACCGGTCCTCCCGGAACAGGCAAGACGCTCATGGCCAAGGCAGCCGCCCATTATACGGATTCCGTCTATCTGGCCGCATCGGGCAGCGAATTCGTAGAGATGTATGTCGGTGTCGGAGCAGGCCGGATACGCGATCTGTTCAAGGAAGCCCGCAAGAAGGCCGGCAAGGAAGGGAAGAAGAACGCGGTCATCTTCATTGATGAGATCGACGTCATCGGCGGCAAGCGCGACGGCGGCCAGCATCGGGAGTATGACCAGACGCTCAACCAGCTGCTGACGGAGATGGACGGCATCCATACGAACGAGGCGCCTCGCATTCTCCTCATCGCGGCGACGAACCGCAAGGAGATGCTGGATTCGGCGCTGCTGCGCCCTGGCCGGTTCGACCGCCATATCGGCGTTGATCTTCCCGACAAGAAGGGCCGTCTTCATATCTTAAACATCCATTCCAAAAACAAACCGCTTCATGACGAAGTGAACATGGAAAAAATCGCCGAAGAGTCGTTCGGATTTTCCGGCGCCCAGCTCGAAAGCGTCCTGAACGAGGGCGCCATCTATGCGATGCGCGAAGGATTGCCGCTTGTCGAGCAGCATCATTTGACGATGGCGATCGACAAGGTCATGATGGGCGAGAAGACCGACCGCGAGTCCACCAAGGAAGAACGGGAGCGGGTGGCGATCCACGAGCTTGGCCATGCGATCGCGGCGGAGCTGCTTCGTCCGGGCAGCGTATCCCAGGTCGCGCTCGCGCCGCGCGGCGGAGCGCTCGGGTACGTGCGCCACAACCCGAGCGACGACCATTATCTGTACACGAAGGACTATCTGGAAGCCCAGATCATGATTGCTCTTGCCGGCGCAGCCGCGGAGGAGATGTTCTACGGCGGCCGCAGCACCGGCTCCCGCAACGACTTCGAGCAGTCGCTCAATATCGTCCGGACGATGGTGGAATGCGGCCTGACCGAAGTGGGCATCATTGAGGACAGGATGATGACGCCGGACCGCTGGGCCCAAATATCCGGCAGCGTGCTGGACGGCCTCATGAGCCGGGTCAAGGAAATGCTGGCCGCAAGACGGCAGCTGTTCACGCATTGCCTGAACATCCTGATCGACCGCGAGACGCTTGGCGGCGAGCAGTTCCGCAAGCTCATCGCATCGGAGGAGAGCCTCAGCGCTTAGGCTGGAGCGGCTGGCATGCATTCAAAAAGAGACGGAATATGCCGTCTCTTTTTTCATTTGCATCGATTCGGCGACAAGATGGGAACGAACGGTTGAATGAAGCTGGAACGGCCCGGATTTTTATAGCGGAAAAGAACGGTGTCAAGTTGTGTCGGCAGCCGTCGGAACGTTATAATAAAGGGTACTTTAGAGATACAGGGAATAGGAGAGACCATACTGTGAATTACAGAAAGATCGGCGTGATCGGCGCCGGCACGATGGGACAGAGCATCGCCGAGATGCTGTCCTACAAAGGGTTGGACGTCTATCTGCTGGAGCTGTCGGAGGAAAGGCTGAAGTCCGGCCTGGACAATATCGGGGTCAGCCTCGACAAGCAGATCGAGAAGTGGGCGCTGACCCAGGCGGAGAAAAAGCTGATCCTGGGACGGATCCATGGCGTATCGGCGATTGAAGACCTGTCCCAATGCGAGCTCATCATCGAGACGATCACCGAGGATCTCGACGCGAAGAAGGAAGTATTCCGAGCCGTAGACAAGGCTTGTCCGCCATCGGTCATTCTGGCAAGCAACACGTCGACACTGTCGCTGACGGAGCTGGCCAGCGTCACCGCGCATCCGGAGCGGGTCATCGGCATGCACTTCGTCTACCCGGTGTTCAAGGTGGATCTCGTCGAGATCGTTCGCGGACTCCGCACTTCGGACGAGACGTTCAAGGGCACGAAGGATTTCGTGGAGCAGGTGATCGAGAAGAAAGGCGTTATGGTGTTCGAATCCCCGGGATTCGTCACGACGCGCCTCATCTGCCTCTTCATCAACGAGGCTCTGCACATTCTGGAGGAAGGCACCGCTTCCGCGGAGGACATCGACAGCGCGATGCGCATCGGCTACTCGTTCCAGCACGGTCCGTTCGAGATGGCCGACCGGTTCGGGCTGGATTCCGTCCATGCCGCGCTTTCGTCGATGTTCCGGGAATACGGAGAGCTGAAATACCGGCCGTCCTTCATCCTCAAGAAAATGGTGCGCGCCGGCCAGCTCGGCGTCAAGAGCGGTACGGGATTTTTCAGCTACGACAAGGACGGTGACCGTGTATGAACATTCTCGTCATCAATGCCGGCAGCTCCTCGCTGAAATACCAGCTCTACGACATGAAGGACGAATCCGTCCTTGCCAGCGGCCGCGTGGAGCGGATCGGGATGGATTCCGCGATTTTGACGCATGAGCCGGCGGACAAGCCGGAAGTGCGCATCGTCGACGAGATTCTGGAGCATACGAGCGCGATCAAGAGCGTCTTGGACATGCTCGTCCATCCGGAGCATGGTGTGCTCGGCTCCGTATCGGAGATCCATGCGGTCGGGCACCGCGTCGTGCACGGAGGGGAGTCGTTCAAGGAGTCCGCTATCGTGACGAACGAGACGAAGCTGGAGATCCGCAAGCTGTTCGATCTTGCCCCGCTGCACAATCCGGCGCATATGATGGGCATCCTCGCCGTCGAAGCGGTGCTGCCCGGCGTTCCGCAGGTCGTCGTGTTCGACACGGCCTTCCATCAGACGATGCCGCAGGAATCGTACCTGTACCCGGTTCCGATGGTGCTCTACCGCCGCCACGGCATCCGCCGCTACGGCTTCCATGGGACGAGCCATGCCTATGTCAGCGAGCGCGCGGCCGAGGTGCTTGGCCGTCCGCTGGAGGAGCTCAAGCTCGTCAGCTGCCATATCGGCAACGGCGCGAGCGCGACCGCCATCCTGAACGGCAAGTCGTTCGACACGAGCATGGGCATGACTCCGCTCGAAGGGCTCATGATGGGCACCCGCAGCGGCGATCTCGATCCTGCGATCGTGCCTTACACGATGAACAAGGAAGACCTCACGCTGACGGAGGTCAACTCCATGCTGAACAAGCACAGCGGGCTGCTGGCCATTTCCGGAATCAGCAGCGACATGAGGGAGATTACGGAAGCGATGTCGGAAGGCGACAAGAACGCCCGTCTCGCTTTTGAAATGTATACTTACCGCGTACGCAAATACATCGGCGCTTACGCGGCCGCCATGAACGGCATCGACGTGCTTCTGTTCACCGCCGGAGTCGGGGAAAACTCCGTCGTGCTGCGGGAGCGGGTATGCGAGAGGCTGACGTTCCTCGGCATCGAGCTCGACCGCGAGCTCAACGCCCAGCGAAGCAAGGAAGCCCGAGTCATCTCTACGCCGGAATCCCGCGTGAAGGTGATGGTCGTGCCGACGAACGAAGAGCTGCTGATCGCGCGCGATACGTTCAAGCTGGCCGCAGAGCAATCGAAGGGAGAAACCGAAGCATGATTGAAAATCTCGTTACCATCAAGCAAGTATCCGCCCATACGGGCGCACGCGTCACCATCGGAGCCTGGGTGCACGGCAAGCGCTCCAGCGGCAAGATCGCCTTCCTCCAGCTTCGCGACGGAAGCGGTTATATCCAGGGCGTAGTCGCCAAGAACGACGTCTCCGAGGAAACATGGGAGGCGGCGGGCAAGCTGACGCAGGAGAGCTCGCTGTATGTATCCGGCACGGTCAAGGAAGAGCCGCGCAGCGCTTCCGGCTACGAGCTGCTCGTGGACGGCATCGAGATCATCCAGGCTACCCAGGAATATCCGATCACGCCCAAGGAGCATGGCGTCGACTTCCTGATGGACCACCGCCATCTGTGGCTGCGCGCGCCGAAGCAGCGCGCCATTCTGACGATCCGCGCCGAGATCAAGCGCGCCGTCAACGAGTACTTCGATACGAACGGCTTCACCCAGGTTGATCCTCCGATCCTGACGCCGACTTCCGCCGAAGGAACGACCAACCTGTTCCATACGAAATACTTCGACGAGGACGCCTATCTGACCCAGAGCGGACAGCTGTACATGGAAGCGGCTGCGATGGCTCTCGGCAAAGTATACAGCTTCGGCCCTACGTTCCGTGCGGAGAAATCGAAAACCCGCCGCCATCTGATCGAGTTCTGGATGATCGAGCCGGAAATGGCGTTCGTCGATCTGGAGCAGAGCCTCCGCATCCAGGAAGCTTTCGTCAGCCACGTCGTGCAGAGCGTCGTCAGCAACTGCCGTCCGGAGCTCGAGACGCTTGGACGCGACATTTCCAAGCTGGAGGCGATTCAGGCTCCGTTCCCGCGCATTACGTATGACGAGGCGATCGACTTCCTGAACAAAAACGGCTTCGAAGTGCCTTGGGGCGAAGATTTCGGAGCTCCGCACGAGACCGCCATTGCTCAAGAGTACGACCGTCCGGTATTCATTACCCATTACCCGGCTTCCATCAAGTCGTTCTACATGAAGCCGGATCCGAACCGTCCGGAAGTCGTTCTGTGCGCGGACATGATCGCGCCTGAAGGATACGGCGAGATCATCGGCGGCTCGCAGCGGATCGACGATCCGGAGCTGATGGCGCAGCGCTTCGAGGAGCATAACCTTCCTCTGGACGCCTATCAGTGGTACATGGACCTGCGCAAGTACGGCACCGTGCCGCACTCCGGCTTCGGCCTCGGTCTGGAGCGCACCGTCGCCTGGATCTGCGGCCTCGAGCATGTGCGCGAGACGATCGCATTCCCGCGCACGCTTTACCGTCTGTACCCGTAAGACAGCATGACCGCCATCGCCGCCGGAGGGTCCGGCGGCATGACCCAAGTTGCAGCGATCAGGAGGAAGGTGAGCCGCTTGAACGAGAACAGCCAGCATGAATATACGAGAGCATTGGCTTCCCTGATGGGAGAACGGGGAATTTTCCTTCCCGCGCTCCTTCTTCGCAGCTATCGGGAGCTGGGCCTCAGCGACAGCGACATGATGCTGCTTCTGCAGCTGATGATGTTCCGCGATTCGCTGCGTCAGGATTTCCCGACGCCGGACGAGCTCGGCCGGCTGACCGGCGCGACCGCCAAGTCGGTCCAGCAGCAGCTCGGCCGGCTGATCAAGGAAGGCTTCCTGACGATCAACGACGCCGTCGACGCCGCCAGCGGCATCCGCTACGAGCGGTACGACTGGCAGGGCTGGCTGGAGCGAGCGGCGGCTTGGGCGGCTTCCGAACGTCCGGAGCCCGCTTCGCCGGAACCGGCCGCCCGCCAGACGGCTGCGATGGAGCTCAACTTGTTCTCGGTGTTCGAGCAGGAGTTCGGAAGGCCGCTGTCTCCGATGGAATGCGAGCGGATCAGCAGCTGGCTCGACCTTGACCAGTACAGCGACGAGCTTATCCGCTTCGCGCTCAGGGAAGCGGTATTTGCAGGCAAGCTTCACTTTACGTATATCGACCGCATCCTTTTGGAATGGTCCCGCAACCGGGTATCGACGCCGGAGGAAGCGAAGGTGCATTCCCGCAAGTTCCGCGGGACGTCGAAAAACTGACGGGACGAGGCGGGGAGGAGGGCCGGATGAAAATCCGTTTTTGCCGGCGCAACCTGAAGAACGGGGCGAAGCCTGCCTACCGCAAGCTCAAGTCGGAGGCGGGAGTCAAGCTGGTCAAGGAAGACTGCCTCGGCAGCTGCAGGCTGTGCAGGGAAGCCTGCTTCGCCGTCGTCAAGGGGAAGACCTTATCGGCGTCCGGCCCCGCCAAGCTGCGGCGCAAAATCAAGAAGCGGTTGAATAAGCGATGACCGAATGACGATGAGGCCGCTGAAAAACAAGCGGTAGGCGCGGATCGTTCTGGAGAAACGTCGGAACAAGGATTCCCGAACGCAGCGGCAGCTTTTCAGCGGTCTCCATGACGACAGGGGGATTCAGGGTGAACGATCAATTGGCAACCGCTCTTAACGAGCAGATGAATTTCGAATTCTATTCCGCGCATGTCTATCTGGCCATGGCGGCCTATTGCTCCGGGGACAGCCTCGAAGGCTTCTCCAACTTCTTCCTCGTCCAGGCGGAAGAGGAGAGGTTCCACGCGATGAAGATTTACCGGTTCCTCAACGACCGCGGACGCCGCGCGACGCTGAAGGCGCTGCCGGAGCCGAAGAACGAATACGATTCCATGCTGGACGTATTCGAGCATGGCTACCGCCACGAGCAGCAGAATACGAAAAACTTCTACCAGCTCGCCGATCTCGCGCTTGATTCCAGAGAGCATGCGACGATCTACTTCCTCAAATGGTTCATCGACGAGCAGGTGGAGGAAGAAGCCCTTTTCGACAGCATCATCCAGAAGCTGAAGCGCATCGAGAGCGACAGCAACGCCTTCTATATGCTCGATGCGGAGTTTGCCGGCAGATCCTTCACGCCTCCAGCCGAGTAGAATCGCTTTAGCGGACACCTCTTTTCGCGTCAGTGGAACCGTGTCGTTCCACTGATTGCGAAGGGGGTGTTTTTTTGTTTCTCATCCCCGTTTCCCTTTTTTATGCAGCCAAGCCCCGCGCTCTCCTTCGAAGGAGCGGGATTTCGTTCTCGACGGCTGGACCGGTGAATGGATAAACAAGCAAATCAAGCCGGGACCTTCTTGGTCCCGGCTTGATTTTCCAGTGGAAGGAAGGAGGAAACTGATGCAGAATTGTGGACGTATAAGTCTCATTTAGGAAAGGAGAGAAAGGGATGCCGATTTATTTCAAAGACAGCTTTTTCAATTCGGGACCGACGGAAATCATGGACGAGGATGGAACTGTCATCGGTCATGTCGATCTCCGCAGCATGTTCGGAGCCTCGCTGGAAGTATTCGACCGAGATGGAGCGACCTTGTTCCAGGGGAAGTTCCCCCTCTTCTCCCGAAGATGGTCTGTGCTTGGACAGGGCGAGAGGGAAGCGGGGGAGCTCAGGCAGCGGCTGGCATTCCTGTCCAAAAGATTCGAATACGACAGCTTTGGAAGGGGCGTTTTTGAAATTGCCTCTCCCGCCTTTTCCGACTTGTACGAAATCACGGACGAAGCGGGAAACATGGCGGCCGGATTCCGGAAAGTAAGCGGCTGGGTGCTTCCGTCCGCCTACCGGCTGGAAACCTATACAAGCTCTGTCGGCGAAATGGAATGGGTGTGCGTCATCCTCGGCATGAATGCGATCCAGAAGGCGGCCCGTACGTCGAACTGATTGTTCACCTGCGGGGCGGGAGCTTCAGAAGAATGGCGGCAAGCAGAATGACGATGATCCAAGGAGACATATAGGTTGTCGCCCACTCGAAAACGATCCGAACCTTCGCATCCTCCGAGAAGGAGGCTGTCGGGAAGCTGCTGGCAAGCATGGAAACGATGAACAACGGCACCATCCAAATTCCGATCAAGCTCCACTTCTTCAATGTTCGGCACCTCCTTATTGGGTTAGCGGCGGGAATCGGAAGGCAGGGAAGCGGCCGCCGTTACGGTTCGCGAATACTCCGACGGCGGCATTCCGGTCGCTTTCTTGAAATCCCTGGAAAAGTAATGAAGGCTGGAATAGCCTAGACGGTCGGCGATTTCCGTATACGTATGGCGCCGCTCCCGGATGAGCGTCTTGGCTTCCTCGATCTTCATCTCCTTGAACGCATCCATGACGCCCATGCCGGTCTGGGACAAAAAGATTTCCTTGAGCCGGCTCCGTCCCAGGTGGACTGCCCGGCATAGATCGTCGAGCGCCAGCGGCTCGGACAGCCGCTGCCTCATGATCTCGCGCACCCGGCGCACCGTATCCTGCTCCAGCCGGGCGGCCTTCGCCGGGACGCTGCGGCGCTGTTCGGCCTGCTCGCCCAGAGCTTCCGAGCGGGCGCTGCGGATCTGTCCGATCAGCAGCAGCTCCAGCAGCAGGCGGAACGCCTGCTGACTGGCCGCCGGCGCCTGGGGGTTGCGGCTCAGCTCATGGCTGCCGGGAGTATGGTAGGGCGGAAGGAAGCTGGCGAATCCTTCCTGCAGCAGCAGGGCGAGCCAGCTTCTTTCGCGTTCGCCGGGATACGACACCCGGTTCTCGAGCTCTTGCATGAGCGGGCTCGTACAGCCGAAAGCGATGACGATGAGATTGGGGGGCCGATGACCGGCATCCACGCGCACGGTGTGGAACTCTCCCGGCTTATGGAAAATCAGCTGACCCTGCTTCAGCGTCAGCAGCCGGTCGTCTGCGCGAACCTCCACCTCTCCCTTGTCTACATAGAGAAGCTCCCAGAAGTCATGCGATTCCCCTTCGAACAGGAAGCCCGTCGGATATTCGAAATAATGAAAGGAGATCAGGCTCTCCACCTGTACGGGCGTCTCCAGAATCAAGCGGCTGAACGGCATGCGGGCATCTCCTCGCGGTCTAGGGATAGGATCGGTTTCCATTTTACCATGTTGGAGTGCAAATTTAACGGCTGATGCGACAAATCCAATCGGAAGGGAGATTGATATAATCGCAGCAAGGAAGCGGATACAGAAATCCGAAAGGAGCTGCATGACATGAAAAAAGGAATCAACGCCTGGTCGTTCCCGGCGGGTACGGGCATTGAGGAAAGCATGGACCTGGCGCTTGCCGCCGGCTTCGACGGCATCGAGCTTGCGCTGGAGGAGAACGGGCCGCTGAGCCTGGAAAGCACGGACCGGGATATCATCGGGATCCGCAAGCTGGCGGAGGATAAAGGCATCGAGCTGGCGAGCCTCGCGAGCGGCTTGTACTGGAGTTATCCGATCACAAGCTCGGACGCAGCCGTCCGCACGAAGTCGGCGGACATCGTCAAGCGGCAGCTGGAATGCGCTGCGCTGCTCGGCGTGGACACGATTCTCGTCGTGCCCGGCGCGGTCGGAGTCGACTTCATTCCCGACGCAGAGGCCGTTCCCTACGACAAGGCCTACGAGCGCGCGCTGGAGGGACTTTCGCGGCTCGCCAAGGACGCCGAGGCAGCCAAGGTGGCGATCGGCATCGAGAACGTCTGGAACAAGTTCCTGCTGTCTCCGCTGGAGCTGAGAGGGTTCATCGACGAGATCGGCTCCGATTATGTCGGCTCCTATTTCGACGTCGGCAACGTCGTGCACTCCGGCTATCCGGAGCATTGGATCCCGATTCTCGGCAGCCGGATCAAGAAGGTCCACTTCAAGGATTATCGCAGGCAGGCCGGCGGCCTGCACGGCTTCGTCGACCTGCTGGCCGGCGACGTCGACTATCCGGCCGTCGTCGGCGCGCTGCGCGCCATCGGCTACGACAGCTTTGTAACGGCGGAAATGATTCCTCCTTACACCCATCACGGGAGCCAAATCATCTTCAATACTTCGGCGGCTATGGACGCCATTCTCGGAAGGAGCGGCCGCGCATGATCAGAATCGGAATCATCGGACTTGGATTCATGGGAAGGGCCCATCTGGAAAACTACATCAGGCTGGCCAAGGAAGGCGTGGCCGTGCAGGTGGCGGCCATTTGCGACGCGGATCCCGCCAAGCTTCGCGGCGAAGGCGGCGGAGGAAATCTGGATGCGGGCACTTCACAGCTCGACCTGTCCTCTTTCTCCCTGTATACGTCGCTGCAGGAGATGCTGGACAAGGAGCAGCTGGACGCCGTCGATATTGCGCTGCCGACGCATCTGCATCGCAGCGTGACGGTCATGTGCCTGGAAGAGGGCCTGCATGTGCTGTGCGAGAAGCCGATGGCATCGAACGTGGCGGAATGCCTGGAGATGCTCCAGGCTTCCGAGAGAACCGGGAAATCGCTCATGATCGGGCAATGCCTGCGCTTCTGGCCCGCATATGTGTATCTGCGGGATCTGATCGCCGAAGGAACATATGGCAAGCCGACTTATGCGTACTTCTACCGCGGCGGCGGCACGCCGGACTGGGGCCCCTGGGTGCTGCAAAAGGAAAAGGGAGGCGGCGCCCTGCTCGATATGCACGTGCATGACACGGATGTCGTCAACTGGCTGTTCGGCATGCCGGAAGCCGTCTCGACGCAAGCCGTCAACGTGATTCCGGGAAGCGGCTACGACATCGTGTCCACCCATTACCGCTATGGCGGCGGCGAGGTCGTCCATTCCCAGGTCGACTGGACTCTGAACGGCGATTTCGGCTTCGAGATGGGCTTCCGGGTCAACTTCGAGCGGGGCAATGTCCAGTTCAGCGGCGGCGCCGTGAAGGTGAACCCGAATGACGCGCCGGGCTTCGAAGCGGATCTGCCGGACGATCAGGGCTATTACTACGAGCTGAAATACTTCGTGGAGAAGCTGCTGGCCGGAGAGCCGATCGAGGAAGCCCATCCGGTCAGCACGATGTCGACGATCGCCATCGTGGAGGCGGAGCTGGCTTCCGCCGACAAGCGGGGCGAGTGGGTGAGCCTGGCTGGAGCGGCGGTTAAATAAGAGCAGGGCGGAAGCTCCGCTAGGGAATCAAGAGGCTGCCCTTCTAGGGCGGCCTTTTGATTTTAAAACGGGTTTTGAGCTTTGCTTCGGATTGTTATAGAGGTTGGAGAGTTCGTCATAGGGAGGACGGGGCCATCGCTTGCATCAGGAAACAACTGCCAGCAGCATCCCGTCCTCACAGCGAAAAAGTTCGCAACTTTCAGCTGCCAAAGGGCGCCGGAGCTCGCCGAGCTCCCTGTCGCTCAACGGCGCCGCGATCGCCAGCCTGCCGCCGGGCAGGAGCACACGTCGCATTTCTTGCAGTGCGAGGAGGCGTTCATCATGATCCAGATGCTGCAGCACGAAGCTGCTCGCCGCGAAGTGGCAGCTTCGGTCAGGAAGAGGCAGAGCAAGCAGGTTGCCTTGGCGCGTCTCGGTCTGAGGAAGTGAGCGGGCCAGCAGGGCAAGCATGGACGAGGAGACGTCGACAGCGATTAAGCGGGCTCCGCCTGCGGCCAAAAGCCTCGTCAGATTGCCGGTTCCGCAGCCGAGATCGGCGCCGGTTTCTCCTGGCAACGGGTCGAGCCAATCAGCCAGCTCTGCAAGCGTTGCTACATACCGCTCTAACGAGTACCCGGCAGGAAGCGATCGGACCGGCGCTTCCTCTCCGGCTGCAGCCGCCATTCCATCCCAACCGATCCCGTCGGTCCAGCTGCCGCGGGTTTTTCGTTGTTGCTGGAGCTCCCGGGAGGACTCTTTCAATTCATCCAGCGAAGGGAGTCCGGATCGGCTCTGCCAGGCGGCCATTCCCTGGTCCAGCGACTTCAAGGCGGCCGAGGCGTCCAGCCATTGCTCGTACAGCGATTGCCTCGCTGCTCCAGCCGCCAGCAGGAAAGCTTCCCGGTCTCCAAGACCGTCCAGCATGCCGGCAATAGAGGAGAGCGGGATTCCCCATTCACGCAGAGCCGCTATCCATCTCAAGCGATCGATGTCATCGCCGCTATAGAAGCGGTATCCGCCTTCGGTGCGGGCGCTGGCCGGCAGCAAGCCGGTCTGTTCGTAATAACGGATGGCCCGGGGAG
>NZ_JZEJ01000001.1:620547-657074 GCF_001188365.1 Paenibacillus sp. D9
CTATCCATCTCAAGCGATCGATGTCATCGCCGCTATAGAAGCGGTATCCGCCTTCGGTGCGGGCGCTGGCCGGCAGAAAGCCGGTCTGTTCGTAATAACGGATGGCCCGGGGAGTAAGGCCGGTCATGGCGGCTGCCTGACGGATATGCATGAGTACGTTCTCCTTTCCGGCATGACCGGAATTTCGATTTGAATGTCGGAGTTCAATTCTATCGCTGTCATTAAGTCACAGATTGACATCGCTCGATGAATTTCAATCGCAAACATTATCTCAAAGATCAATCGTTGACATCTACTACCTTAAAGATCAATAACAGACATCCAGGCAAAGATATCGCATCTATCGCTAAGATTACCAGAGACATCAGATACAACAATTCATCGAAGATATTTATCGCAAACACCTAGAGCCGAAATACCCGGATTTTCAATCCATCCGTCCATGCGGTTGGCTCCATCTTACACCTTGACGCGGCGAGAAGGTCAAGCGTTCCTTAAGCACAAAAATCCAAATGGTCGGCACCGGAGTTCTAGAGGGGATATCTCCGGGCAGGTACAATGAAAGCAGAACGATAACCTTCCTAAAAGGCGGTATGTGGCATGACTAAAATCAATAATCCTATCGGCGTCATCGTGGACAGCTTCCAGCTCGGCGTTCGTCAAGGACTGCTGAAGGCCAAGGAAGTCGGAGCGGACGGCGTGCAGATCTATGCGGTCAAGGGCGAAATGGATCCCGACGTCATGGATGCCGCCCGCCGCAGGGAGCTCAAGGAATACGTCGCTTCCCTCGGCTTGCAGATTTCCGCCCTTGTGGGCGACTTGGCCGGACACGGCTTCCAGGACGCCAGGGAGAACCGCTGGAAGATCGAGAAGTCCAAGCGGATTCTCGACCTGGCGATGGATCTCGGCTGCCCGATCGTCACGACCCACATCGGCATCGTGCCGGATGACGAGAACGGCGAGATCTATCACACGATGCAAAGCGCCTGCGAGGAGCTGAGCAGCTATGCCAGCAGCATCAAAGCTTACTTCGCGATCGAGACCGGTCCGGAGCGCTCCGCCCATCTGAGGAAGTTCCTCGATACGCTCAGCACGAACGGCTTGTCCGTCAACTTCGATCCGGCCAATATGGTGATGGTGACCGGAGACGATCCGGTCCAAGGCGTCTATACGCTGAAGGATTACATCGTCCATACGCATGCCAAGGACGGCATCCGGCTGCGGGAAGTCGACCCGCGCAAAGTATACGGCATGCTCGGCTACGAGGCGATGAGCCATGAGGCGCTGGCGGCATCGGCCGAGTCCGGAGAGGACTTCCGTGAAGTTCCGCTTGGCCAAGGCGGCGTCGACTGGCCGAATTACCTCCAGGCGCTTCAGGACATCGGATATTCCGGTTACCTGACGATCGAGAGGGAAGTCGGCACACAGCCGGAACAGGATATCGCCGAAGCGGTCCGGTTCCTGAAAAGCTTCAAGTAAGCCTGATTCGGGAGGCGTCATGCGGCCGAATAGCCGATGCCGTTTGCTGTCTGCTCGAAGGTTCGATGGGAACAAGCCGAAACAGCTGAGGGAGCAGAGCAAGAAGCAATCAGAGCAATCAGAGTAACCTCAGCAGGTGCAGCATGCAAAGAGAAAGCACAGCATGCAAAGAGAAAGTGCAGCATGAACAGAAAGCAAAGCCACAAAAGAAAGCGAAGAATCCATTCCGTCAACGGAGAGGATCCTTCGCTTCTTTTTTTCGTCCATCAGACAGACTCAGACTCCCGAATGTTGCGGTCAGCCGGTGCAACTGCCCGGCGTCTGCTGCGGGAGGCTGCATATACCTTCAGGTCGGGCCAACGCGGAATGACGATGCCGGCCAGCACCAGCAGGCTTCCGGCCAGCGTAAGCAGAGAAAGCCGCTCACCCTGCAGAAGCGCGCCGAGACCGAGCGCGATGACAGGCGAAATGTACAGCCAGGTGGAGGGGAAGAAGGCGTTGGTCGCCTTGATCAGCCAGGCATAGAGGCTGTGCCCGAGCATGGAGCCGGCCACGGTCAGGTAGATCAGCGACCCGGCAGCCGGCAAGAAGTCGATTGGCTGTGACCAAGATCTCTCGGCGAAAGCGGAGAGAATCAGCAGCCCGATGCCCCCATAAATCATCTGAGCGGCGTTCAAGGCAACCGGCGGCAGCTCCGGATTGCGAAGCAGCGTCCGCCGGGTCAAGAGGCTGCCTGCCGCATAACCGAACTCTCCGAGCAGGACGAGCAGGCAGCTGACAAGCCAAATCACATTCGCCTGAGCATGAAGCTCCGGCAGCATGAGCGTGATGACGCCCAGCAGGCCGATGATGCAGCCTGCCCTCTCCAGGATGCTGGAGCGCTGCCGGAGAGCCACCGATTGCATCAGCAGGATGGCCATCGGGCCTGTAGCCGACAGGATGGCGGCCATGCCGGAATCGATATGCTGCTCGGCCCAGTATAAGACGGCAAATGTAGCGAATGTGCTGCCGGCACCGATGAAGGCGAATTCCTTGCGGAACAGCATCGAGAAACGGACCTTGCGGCGGGCGAACATCCAGCCGAACAGCAGCAGCCCGGCGGCGGTGAAGCGGATTCCTGCCGACAGGAACGGGGGCAGGCCGGCAGCCACGCCGACTTTGATGACGAGAAACGTCGTGCCGAAAATCGCGCACATGAGCAAGTAATTGAATGCAACCATCAGCGGGCCTCCTCTTTTTATTTACTATAGTGGTTGACGAATAGAACAGATTGGATAGGATTAGAACAGATAGGCTCGAATCGGGAGGAATGGGAAGTGGAGAACAACATCGCTGCCCCGGATCGGGGCAACAACGCCGTCACCAAGCTGGCGCTGATTCAAGACGAGGTGAGAAGCGGCATGGATCGGGGAGAGTGGAAGGCCGGGGAGAAGCTTCCATCAGTGAGGTCGATGGCGGAGCGGCTCGGGGTGCACCGGCTGACCGTGCTGAAAGCCTATCGGCTGCTTGAAGAGGAAGGCCTGCTTTACTCCCGGTACAAAAACGGCTATTACGTGCGTGCGCAGGTGGAAGCCAAGCCTGACACTCCGGATGGAGATGCGGCCTCGGGATGGGCTTACGCCGCCGCGCCGGGTTATGTCAACCGCAGCCGCCTTTCGGATATCCACAGCATGAAGGTCAGCCATCCGATGTCGGAGGCATTGATCGACCCTGCTCTGCTTCCGAACCGCTTTTTATCGAATCATGTGAAGCAGGTGCTGGATCTTCATCCGATGGTTCTGAGCACGTATTCCACCGTTCTAGGGGACCCGGAGCTGAGGGAGGCTTTATCCGCTTTTTTTGCCGAAGACCATGGAATCGATGTCGATGCCGGAGAGCTGCTCATCACGTCGGGGTCGCAGCAAGCGATCGATCTCGTGTCGCGCTCGCTGGTCAAGCCCGGCGACAGAGTCTTGATCGAACGGCCTACATATAGTCCGGCAATCGACGTCTTCCAGCAGCAGAACATCATTCTGCTGCCTGTCGAGCTGACGGCGGAAGGATATGACCTGGACGCTGTCGAAGCGCTGATGGAGAAGGAGAAGCCGCGCCTGTTCTATATGAACCCGACCTTCCACAATCCGACGGGCTATACGGTGCCGGCGAAGCAGCGCAAGCTGCTGGTGGAGCTGGCGGAGCGCCATGACTGCATCCTGGTGGAGGATGATGTCTATCATGATATCTACTTCGACCAGCCCCCGCCTCCGCCTTTGTTCTATTACGATACGGAGGGATATGTCGTCTATATCCGCAGCTTCAGCAAATATATCGCTCCCGGCCTGAGAATTTCCGTGCTTGCCGCGCGTCCTTCGGTCATGGAGGGAATCCGGCCGCTGAAGGCGTTGTCCGACAGCGGATCTCCGCTGCTGAACCAAAAAATATTCCAGCATTACTTTTTCTCGAGCCGCATGCAGGAGCATGTCCAGAAGCTGAGAACCGCAGTCCGCATGCGAAAGGATGTCATGGAAAAAGCGCTTGCCCGGACAGGGTGGAGCTGGGACAGCCCTGACGGAGGGCTTAACCTGTGGATTTCGCTGCCGGACGAAATCCCGGCCGATCTGCTGCTCGAGCGATGCGTGGCGCGATCGGTCTCCTTTGTGCCCGGCAGCATCTGCGATCCGCTGGGGAAGATGAACGCCAGAATCCGGCTCAGCTATTCTTTTTTGAGCGAAAAGCGGATCGCAGAGGCCGTCGAGCAGCTGATCGAGGCGGCTGAAGAGCTGCGGAGCTGATTTTTTTTGCGGATGTTGTTCAAATTCGCGGCAGGAATGGCATCTCTCTGATTAGGCCGAAGAGAAGCGAGGAGATCAGCATGGGGCACATTGCCGAAGAAGAGCGGATGGGAGTTGCAATGACAGTACGGGCTGCAGAGCCGAGACGTGCCGCGAGAGAGGAACTGGAGCTCGCGGAGCGGGCTGGCGCGGGAGATGCCGAAGCTTTCGGCGAGCTGTTCGAGCGGCACCGGCACAAGGCGCGGGGGTTGGCGGAGCGGCTCACGGGTGACGCGCATATGGCCGATGATGTCGTGCAGGATGCGCTCATCCGCGCCTTCCTTCATCTTGGGACGCTTGCCGATACGAGCCGGCTGCTGCCGTGGTTTTACCGGATCGTCCGCAACCAGGCCAACATGAAGCTGCGCCGGGGAGGGCCGTATCGCAAGGAAAGGCCGTTCAACTCTCTTGCAGCTCCCGGCGGCAGGGACGCTGCTGCCGCTGACTGGGATGATCTCGACAGCATTCTGTCCCGCTTGGCCGGTCGGGCTAGCCAGGAAGCGTCTTCCAGCCAGGATCCGGCCGCGCTGCTGCTCCGCAAGGAAACATACGAAACGATCCATGCGCTGCTCCACTGCCTGAGCGGCAAGGAAAGAGGAATCTTCACCGCTTATTTTTTCCGGCAGCACCGTCCGGAAGAAATAGCCGGGATGTACGGGATGACGACCGGATCCATCTATACGTACATTCACCGTTCCAGGCAAAAGCTGCGCCAGGAGCATATCCGGGCTTCTCTCGGCCTGATGCCGGATGCGAAGAGAGGTGCTGGAATGGAGAACGGCAAGCTGCTTGAGCTTGCGGCAGGGGAAGGAGACCAGCCCAAGCTGTTCACGCTTGCAAGCAGTCTAGGGCGAATCCTCAGGACTAATGGAGAGCCGAGGAGCGGCGCGGAACTGATGGGAACTTCCGGGCTGGCTTTCCGCATGAGCATTTCGGAGAAGACGACATTCTCGGACGGGCTTTACATCTTCGATTGGCGGTCGTCGATACAAGAGCTGATGGCAGAATACGAGTACGAGACGGCATTTTGCTGCGGGCAGCTGGCCGATTCCCCGGTACCGCTGCTGGGGGCCGTGGAGAGCTTCCCGGTCGTCCTGCCGATCGAGGAGGCGGTTCTGCCGTTCATCCGCAGCCGAATCGACGCGGGATTGCCTGTGCTCTATTTCGACACGCTGGCTTCCCGGCCATTCATCCATGAATGGTCGGTCATCTACGGTTACGACGATAAGCGCCGAATCGTGCATGTGACCGACCCCGTACAGTCGACGGGAAAAATGCTTGCGTACGAAGATGTGGCTGACAACCCGATCCGGTTTCTGGCTGCTTTTTCACGGAAAGGAAACCGCAGCCCGGTCAGCAGGCCGGCGGCGGATAGCGAGGCGGAACGCCGGTTTGCGCATGCTGTCCGCTATGGGATTTCTTTTGCCAACGAAGGATCGCGCTATCGTCCTCGAACGTCGTATTTGAGCTATGCAACGGGGCTGGCCGCCTACGATGCCTGGATCCGCCATCTGGCCGATCCCGACACGGCGCCGAACCGGTACGGCATGGGCCAGCTTGCAGCGGCCTATGCCGAGGCGAAGCGGTATGCGGGGGAGTACTTGCGAGCGGCTCCTCTGCGCGGGGAGGCCATGAGGATGGCCCTGCTGGCATCGGAGGCTTATGAGCAGACGGCGTTGGCGCTGGAAGAACTGAGCCTCCAGGTTCCTTTCGTCAAAACGGCGGAAGTGATGCCGCCCGGCTTGCGGGAGGGCTGCATCTCCCTGTTGAGGAAAGCGAAGCGGTTCGAAAGCGCCGCCGTGGGCTATATGGAACAAGCATGGAAGCGACGGATCGAGGAGAGGGATGGAGAAGATGAGGAAGCTTAGATTCATGACCGAATTTACGAATTTGAAGCGGCTTGCGGCAGCCAAGGAATCGTTCGAACAGCTTTATCCGGAGGTTGAGGTCGTCATCGAGCAGTCGGCCGATCATTTCGAGTCGCTCCGCGCTTACCGGTCGGACGAAGCGCCCGACATCATCGAATCGGGAGGCTGGGCGCTGTTCAACCGCGAGGGGATGTTCGTCGACTTGAATCCATATATCGAGCAGTCGGGGATGGAGGCGGATCTTTATTCGGGGCCGCTGGCGATTGCCCGTCATAACGGCACGCTGCCCGGACTTCCCGTCGACATGAGCGTTCCGCTGCTCGTGTTCAACAAGGAGATGTTCGACAAGGCGGGCCTGCCTTACCCGGAGGATGACTGGACCTGGGAACAATTCGTTGAAGCGGCCAAAAAGCTGACGATCCGAGGCGATGACGGTGTGGCGGTCCAGTTCGGCTTCGGCATCGGCGTGGACATCGAATGGTATGAGCCGTTTGTTTTCCGAAATGGCGGAACATATTTGTCTCCGGATGGCCGGACAGCACGCGGGTATGTGGACAGCCCCGCAACCATCGGGGCCATGCAAAATATAATCGACGCCTACCGGGTGCATGGCATTATCCGCAAGCCGAAGGAGCCATCCGCTGCCGGGCAGCTTCATGAAGGCTTTGCCATGATTTTCGGCTTCATGTGGTTTGCCGGGGATCTGATCCACCACGGCATCGACGATCGATTCGGGGTGGCAAGGCTGCCGCGATTGGCGGAAGGAAGAAACGGCAATATGATCTATATGGGCGGAGCCGGCATAACGGGCAAATCCCAGCATCCTGGCTTGGCATGGGATTTCCTCCGGCATTATCTCGTCGACAGCCATTCGTGGCCGCTGCCGATTTCCCGAAGCCAGGCGGAAGAGAGAGGCTTGCACGAGCACAGAATCTGGTCCCGCTATCTGGAGGAGCTTCAGCATGCGCAGCCGAGCGGCTTTTATTTGAATGAAAAGTGGAACTCTTCCCGTCAGCTGATCAACGAGGACATGGAGTCAATGATTGTCGACGGAGCGGATGTAGCGAAGACGCTGCGTTCATGGACCCGGTTTGCCTGAGGCGCACATGGAAGGGAAGAACATGCGGGAGGCTGCTCGAATGGAGAGATGGAGGCAAGCCGTTCGGAACAATGCGGTCTGGTGCGGAATCGTATGCGATGCCCACGGCATCGAGCATGGCTGCACAGGGGATGTGTGGCGGACAAGTACTCCAGCACCGGCTTTTTACCCGGACATGATAACGTTGGCCAGCCATATAGACCCTTCGGCAGCACAACTGCATGCCGAAGACCGGAAAAGAACTTTCATCAAGGACAGCTTCGCTTCTCTTGACCTTTTTTCTTGCGGGTATGAAATCCTGTTTGACGCAAGCTGGATCTTTCATCCGGCGGCTTCGAAGTCTGCACCGATTGCCGCCGGCTGGCGGGTAGTGTCCTCTGCTGCGGATTTTGAGCTCTGGGTCGAGGCGGCAGGCTTAGCATCGGTGCTTCATCCAGAAGCGATGGAGCGTCAGGAAGTGAAGCTGTTCATGCATGATGAAGATGGGACAAGCGCTGGGTTCATTGCAACATGCGCAGCAGATGTGGTAGGAATATCCAATGTGTGGGAGACAGGGCGTTCCGCATGGCCGGACTTTGCGCCAATCGTTTCCCGAGCTTATCCTGGCGTCGACCTGGTCGGATATGAACGAGACGGCAATTTGAGAGCCGCTCGGCAATCCGGTTGGCAGGAGCTTGGCCCTCTGCGAGTGTGGAAGCGTAAAACCTGAATGGAACGGCTTGAATCCGCGGACAGGAATGGAGCAGCGCCGCGGCTTCAAGCAAGAGGAAAAAACGGGTTGACAGGACAAAGAAAGAATCGTTATATTTTTGTTGACGGAATGAGTCAATCAACTATAAAGTTCCCCATTTTCAAACCGGGATGGGCAAGCAAAGCGCTCCTATTTTTTTGAATTAAAATTGACTGAATTAATCAATCAAAACCAAGGAGTGGAGAAAATGAAGGAAGTGAGCTTGCCCGGGGAATCGGAAGATCGGCTGACGGAATCGAATGTCAAAGCCGGTTCAAGAGCGATAGTCATCGGAGGAAGCATGGCCGGCTTGCTGGCGGCGAAGGTGCTTTCCGGCCATTACGGGGAAATCATCGTCATTGAGCGGGATGAGCTCCAGGACCGCCCGGCGAATCGGCCCGGAGTGCCTCAGGATCATCATCCGCATCGGCTGCAGCATCTCGGCAAAGGCGTTTTGGAAACTCTATTTCCCGGCTGGAGGGAGGATCTGCTTGCCCAAGGAGCCTATGAACGCGAAGGGAAAGAGATGCATCTGATCTCCCCGCTTGCGTCGCTGCAGTTTCCATACGAGAAGGATGAAGGCTGTTCCCGTCCTCTGCTGGAATGGGTCATCCGGCGCAGAGTGGCGGCCGAGCCGCGAATTCAGGTGCTTCAAGGCCATGAAGCGGTTTCCCTGCTGACACGGAAGAAGGGGAATAAGCTTGCGGTTACGGGAGCCAAGGTAAAGGAAAAGCGGTGCAGCGACAGCCGGGACCTCGAAGCGGCTCTCGTTGTCGATGCCTCCGGACGTTATTCACGTCTGCCTGCATGGCTGGAAGAGCTCGGCTGCGGAAAACCGGATACGGAAATCCTGCACACGCGGCTTGCCTACAGCACCAGGCACTACCGCATCCCGGAGTCTTTGAAAGACCGCTACAGCACCGTTCTTATCGAAGGCGATCCGTCGCTTGCCGAAGGCTCGGGCGTCTTCAGCCCGATCGAGGGCGGGTTGGCGGAGACGACGATTTACGGCGCCGGAGGGCATTACCCGCCGGTGGATCCGGCAAGGTACGAACCGGCTGCGGCCAAGCTGATTCATCCCATGCTCGCGGAAATTCTCGCCCAGCTCGAGCCGGTCGGCAATCCGAGAGGGTTCCGCATGCCGGAATGCCGGCTGAATCAGTATGGAGAGATGCCGGAGTGGCCGTCCGGCCTGCTCGCGATCGGGGATTCGATCTGCAGCTTTGATCCTATTTACGGCCAAGGAATTTCCGTTGCGGCAGCGGAGGCGATGGAGATGGGGAAAGCCTTGCAGGAAGCAGGCAGGGAGAGCGATCCGAGATGGGAGCTTCATGTGCAGCAGCGTTTCGGCAAAATCATTCTTCCGGCTTGGTGGACGATTGTCGTCGCGGACTTGAGATGGCCGGGGGTGACTTATGAAGGCTCCTTCTCCGGACGGGGCATACGTTTTTGCCAGGAATACCTCGACATTGTGCGCCGGCAGGCGCTGCAGGGCGGGGACATGGAGCTGTTCGGCCTGCTGATGGGCGTTCAGGGCTTGGATCTGCCGCCTTCCGCTTTGTTCGGAGAGGAGGCGGTCCGAATGGTGGTAAGCCGCAGCAAGCAGGAGGCCTGGCTGGAGAAGCAGCTGGATGATGGAGAGACATTGGGATTTTTCCTGCAGCGGAGCTTCCCCGTGTTCCACCCGGCAAGCCATGCGGAAGCAAACAGATGATTGCTCCTCATGAAGGATTAGGGTAAGGTTAGGAAAAACAGGCATTAGTCGGATTGAGGTCGAAGACGCATGGCTCCTTACAACGAAGACCAGCTTAACCAGATTCGCGACGAGCGCAGGGAGCAGATTCTCGCGGCCGCCCTGGGAGTATTCGCCCGTCGCGGTCCTGCGCTGACCAAGATGAGCATGATTGCGGCAGCAGCAGGCATCAGCCACGGCCTGCTGTACCACTATTTCAAGTCCAAGGATGAGCTGTTCACCGAGCTGGTGCGCAGGGCGATGGAAGGAGCGAGCCAAGGAGTCGGGGACATGCTGGACCATCCCGGGACCGTGACCGGCAAGCTGAGGCATTTTCTTCAGGATGCGATGACGGAGGAGGCGCGGCTGTCCTTCCTGTTGATTCATCAGACGCGGGCTTCGGAAGGGGTCCCCGAGGAGGCGCGGATGATCATCGGGGATTACTCCATCCTCTGGTTTGTCGAAAGGCTCAGGCCGCTGTTTCTCGAAGGCCAGCGAACCGGCGAAATCGCCGGCGATGATGCGGACCTGCTTATCTCGGGGCTGCTGACGGCGATGAGCGGATCCATGATCCTGCACGCGAGCGACGAGCAGAATATCCCGCTGCTGAATCCCGATCATTTGCTCCGGATGGTGCTTGCCCCCGGACATATCCAGCCGCTATGACCGGCGCCATCCATCGAAAAAACGGCCGTCCAAACCGAGCTTCGCTCGCTGGACGGCCGTTTTTTCATTTTCATCGGATGCGGCTTGGGTTTAGGAACGCCCTTTGTTCAGCAGTTCCCAGCGGTAGACGTATTCGAACAGAAACTCGAACGACTCCAGATGGCGCTTGGCCTCGAATGCGTTTGCTCCCCAGGCGTAGATGCCGTGCTTGCGCAGCAGGATTCCCGGCAGGCGCGGATTCAAGTGATCCGTTACTTCGGGCACGATGCGGGGAATATCGGCGTAGTTAGGCACGATGGGAATGTCGATATGCGCCTCTTCCTCCCAAATGCCGAGCCCTTTGATAAGCTCGACGCCGGTAACCGGAACGCTCCGGCGCTCCCAGAAATATTCCGAGACGAGATTGCTGTAGACGGAATGGATATGGAAAATCGCTCCGCAGCCGGTGAGACGGTAAATCTCGCAGTGGATCAGCGTCTCCGCCGAAGGCTTGAGCGAGGTCGCTTCGCTGGCCTTTCCGTTTTGGTCCACGAGCAGGAAGTCTTCCGGCGTGGACTTGGACTTGTCCTTGCCGCTCGCCGTGACGGCGAACTGGAAGCGCCCCGGATTGAATTCGCCTACGCGGACGGACAGATTGCCGCTCGTACCGGGGAACCAGCCCCGTCCGGCGAACAGCTCCTTCACTTCGGAGAGCTCGGCGAAAGCTCTCTGCTTCTCTTCGAGTTTAATCGGGGAATCCATGTAATCGGTCATGGCCGTTCACCTGCTTTCTGAAGTTGCTGCCGCTCTTTGAGACTGGCGACCACGTCGTGGAAAGTCGTGAATTCCACATGCGGAAGACCAAGCTCTCGGCATTTGGTCGTGAGATGGGAGCGGGAGAAGACGAGATCGGCCAGCTTGGCGCCTTCAAAATCGGTCACGCTGTCCCCGATCAGAATCCGGTCGTGCTTGTCGGCCGCGAAGCGGCGGATGACGGCTGTTTTGCACATGCCGCACTGTCCGTTCGGACATTCCTCATCGCAGCTGTGCGGCCAGAGAATCTCGATGTTCTCTCCGCTGAAGTCGCTGCTGTTGCAGTAGATGTGGTCTTCCGGAATGCCGAAGCGGGACAGCAGCGGATAGACGAAAAAGTCGATGCCTCCGCTCGTGACGAAAAACTCGATATTCTCCCCCTTGCAGTAGTCGAGCAGTTCCTGGAAGCCGGCGCGAATGACGGCATTGGAGATCGAGTAGTCGATCACCTCGTCCTTGAGCGCGGCAGGCAGGAGGCGAAACATCTCGCCGACGCCCTGCTTGATCGACTTGCGCTGGTCGATGGTATCCTGGGCGATCTGTTCCCAGCCTTCGGGATTGAAGCGGCGGATGATGGCGATAATGTTGTCGTTCTCCGTTATCGTGCCGTCGAAGTCGCAGAAAATAACCGGCCTGCGGGCTGCCTCGGCGCTCGAGGAGACAGGGAAGCCGGATTCGGTTAAGGATGAGGTCATGAAGACAAGCCTTCTTTCATGCGGGATTGTTCTCGAAGAGAAGGATGCCTCGGGCAGCCCTCTGCTTTCGACTCCAGGCAATGGGCTTCGCACGGCAAATACGGCAAAGCCTTTCAAGCCTGTACAAGAAGAAAGCATACCACATGCTTGTCTTCTTCTCTACGCCGAAATGGCCGCCTCTTGAAGGGGCGGCCATTTCGACGGAACGGAAAGTCAGCCTTCGCGAACGCCCCAGGCCTTGATGGCAGCGGCAAGCTCTTCTCGTCCGGAAGCGGAGGCCGCTTCCTGGAGAGACACTCCCTCCAGCGACGCGTCGATCGCCTGGCGGAATGCGCGGCCGCCGGCCGCCGCTCCCATCGGATGGCCATGGACGCCGCCGCCTGCGTTCACGACGACTTCGCTTCCGAAGTCTCTCAGAATCAGCGGCACGAGTCCCGGATGGATGCCGGCAGACGGCACGGGGAAGCTTGTCCTTGCCGGAGGAGCAGGATCAAGCAGCGCTTCCTTGATCGCCATGTTCTCCTGCTTCGGCATGACGACGGAGCCGTACGGTGACGGGAAGAGAACCAGGTCCGCGCCTGCCAGCCGCATGAGCTTGCCGAGAAGCAGCGAAGCGGAGATTCCATAGTGCGGGGACGGATAGAAAGCGCCCGCCAGCGCGGGATGCGCCGCGATCGGCACGTTGATGTCCGGATCGCTGCTCAGCTCGTGAAGAACGTCGTAGCCGTAGGAAAGAACGTTGAACAGCAGGGCGTTGGCGCCTTCCGAGATTGCGGTGCGCGCCTGCTCGGCGAGCTTGGAGGTCGGTCCGGTCAGATTGACGGCATACAGCAGCTTCTGTCCGGTATGCTCCGACGCTCTGCGAGCGGCTTCCATGCAGACGGCAACACGGCGGCGGATGCCGATTTCCTCGTTCTCGAACAGGATTTCATCATCCTTGATGAGATCCACTCCGCCGAGCGCCTGCTGGTAGAACTGCTCCTCCAGTCCTTTCAGGTCATGGCCGATGACCGACTTGAAAATGCTCATCAGCAGCGGCCGGTCATGGACGCCGAGCAGCTCCCGCACGCCTTCGATGCCGAACTTCGGTCCGGGGAAGGCGCTTCGGAAGCTCTCGGACACATCGAGATCGAGCAGCCGCACGCGGCCGTCCATCGACAGCTTGCCGAACACGGTGACGAGCAGGGCGGGAATATCCCGGCTGAAGTTGATGTCGGGATAGGCGATCCGGATATCGGCATAGCGCGATCCCGGCGTGCCGTCGCCCTCATGGACGTCGATGGAGACCGTGCGTCCCAGATGCTTTTCCATTTCGGCCTTCCGTGCGTCGGGAAGCTCGGTCCAACTGCCGACCGTCAAGCCTACGGCGATGGAGTCCGCTTTTTTGCTGAAATCCGCCTTGTCGTCATGGACACGGTAAAGGGCGGTGCACATGCCTGGAATGGCGATGTTACGTTTGCTCTCGTTCACCAAGAACGCTCCTTTCGATCTCGCGGCCAATCTCATCCGCACGCTGTGCGGACTTTTTCATTCCGGCCTTGAAAAATTCGGCGACGCGATGCTCCTGCATCAGCTGGATCGCCGCTTGAGTCGTGCCGTTCGGGCTGGTCACCTTGCGCCTCAGCTCGGCCGGCCGCTCGCCGGTCGCCCGCATCATTTCGGCGGCGCCGAGCACGGTCTGAACGGTAAGCTCGCGCGAGGAATCGCTGTCGAGTCCCATTTCCATCCCGGCTTCGATCATGGCTTCCATAATATAATACAAATAGGCCGGTCCGCTACCCGACAAGCCGGTGACGGCTTCCAGCAGCCGCTCCTCCACGACCGTGATGAGGCCGATCGAGCGGAACAGCTGCTCCACGGCCGCCCGCTGCTCCCTGTCCGTCTCGGGCGAATAGCTCAGCGCCGTCGCGCCGAGGCCGATCGTGCTGGACGTGTTGGGCATCGTCCGGGCGACGGCGGCTTTCGTCCCGAGCAGAGCCTGGATCGTGCGGATCGACAAGCCTGCGATGAGGGAGACGATCAGCTTGCTGCCGTCGATGAGATGGGAGATGGAGCGCAGAGCTTCCTCGGCATCCTTGGGTTTCATGCTGAGCACGATGACGTCTGCGCCGGCCAGCATCGCCTCTTTCTCCTCCGGAGTGTCGGCGGTCAGAACGCCGTAAGCCGAGCGGAGCTCGGTCAGCCTGGAGCCGCCGCTGCGGTTGAACATGCCGATGCGCGAGGCTCCGCACAGTCCGCGGGATATCATGCCGCGGGCGACGGCTTCGGCCATGGAGCCGGCTCCGAAGAAGCAGTAGCTAAGCGTTTCCGGCTGGGCGAATGCGGCGGGAGCTCCCGCCGAGGTTGGGAATGGTGAATTCAAACTAGTCGTCCTCCTTAACGGTCCTTGACGGCTTTCAGCCTCTGATCTGGCCGGTGCCCTGGATGCGGTATTTCGTCGATGTAAGCGCCGGCAGACCCATCGGTCCCCGTACATGAAGCTTTTGCGTACTGATTCCGATCTCGGCTCCATAGCCGAATTCGAAGCCGTCCGTGAAACGGGTGGAGGCGTTGTGATAGACGGCCGCGGCGTCCACTTCATTCAGAAATCGTCCTGCGGCATCGGCATCGGGCGTCACGATGCACTCGGAATGGCGGGTGCCGTACCGCGAAATATGGTCCAGCGCCTCGTCCAAGCTGTCCACGACGCGAATGTTGAGAATATAGTCGTTGTACTCCGTCGCATAGTCGGCTTCGCCGGCCGACGCCATCTCGACCGCGCTCCCCGCTAAGCGGCGAGCCTCGTCGCAGCCTCTCAGCTCGACTCCGGCTTCGACAAGCGCTGCAGCAAGAGGAGCCAGGCCGCGCTCGGCATAGCGGGCGTGGACGAGCAGCGTCTCCATGGAGTTGCAGACGGATGGACGCTGGGCTTTGGCATTGACGGCAATGGAGGCCGCCATGGCTAGATCGGCTTCCGCATCGACATAAGTATGGCAGATTCCTGCCCCCGTCTCAATGACGGGCACGGTGGCGTTCTCGATGACATTGCGGATCAGAGCCGCGCCGCCGCGAGGAATGATGACGTCGAGCAGGCCGTTCAGCTTGAGCATGGCGTCCGCGGATGCGCGGCTCGGGTCCTCGATCAGCTGGAGCGCTTCCGGCGGCACGGCTGTCGCTTGCAGCGCTCCGCGGAGCACTTCCACGACGCGCCGGTTCGTATGGAGGGCGGCGCTTCCTCCGCGAAGAACGACGCTGTTGCCGGTTTTCAGGCAAAGGGCCGCGGCGTCCACCGTGACGTTGGGACGGGCTTCATAGATCATGCCGATGACGCCGAGCGGCACGGACACCTGCTCGATGTGGAGCCCGTTCGGGCGTTGTATCGTCTGCACGGTCCGTCCGACGGGGTCTCCAAGGGCGATGACCTCCCGGACTCCTTGGGCGATCGCTGCGATCCGCTCGGCATTCAGAGCGAGCCGGTCGAGCAGGGAAGGGGCGGTGCCGGCTTCGCGTCCGCGCTCCAGATCCAGGGCATTGGCCTCCAGAATGCTGTCCGTTTCCGCGATCAGCGAGGCAGCCATCGCCTCCAATGCCCGGTTTTTCTCGGCCGTGGCCAGGCTGCCCAGTTTTCGGGCGGCTTGCTTTGCGAGCGAGGCTTTGACGGCCGCTTCGGATGCGGCGTTTTTTTGCTCTATCGTCATGTTTCATTCTCCTTTCAAGTTTAGGGCTGCAGCTCGGGATGCATTTGCTTGCCGCTTCGCAGGGCAAGATGCGCCTGCCGCTTCGCTTGCAGTCGGCTTGAAGAGCGCCGCTGCGCGCAGAGTTGGCTTGAAGTGCGCCGCTGCGCGTGCAGCCGATCTTCCGATCGCTGTTCCCGCCGGATTCCCTGATTCTCATGGTCAGGGGAAGGAATCCTCCGGAAAAGGCGACCGCTGACGCTTCTCCAGACCCGGCTGGCACGCTTCGCGGGCCATGGTGTTATGCTCGCTGCGCAGGCAAGATATGCTGCCGCTTCGCTTGCAGTCGGCTTGAAGTGCGCCGCTGCGCGTGCAGCCGATCTTCCGATCGCTGTTCCCGTCGGATTCCCTGATTCTCATGGTCAAGGGAAGGAATCCTCCGGAAAAGGCGACCGCTGTCGCTTCTCCAGATCCGGCTGGCACGCTGCGCGGGCCACGGCGCTATGCTCGCTGGGCAGGCAAGATATGCTGCCGCTTCGCTTGCAGTCGGCTTGAAGTGCGCCGCTGCGCGCAGAGTCGGCTTGAAGTGCGCCGCTGCGCGCAGAGTCGGCTTGAAGTGCGCCGCTGCGCGTAGAGTTGGCTTGAAGTGCTCCGCTGCGCGTGCAGCCGATCTTCCGATCGCTGTTCCCGTCGAACTCCCTGATTCTCATGCTCAAGGGAAGGAATCCTCCGGAAAAGGCGACCGCTGTCGCTTCTCCAGATCCGGCTGGCACACTGCGCGGGCCGTGGCGCTCTGCTCGCTGCGCAGCCAAGATATGCTGCCGCTTCGTTTGCAGTCAGCTTGAAGTGCGAAGCTGCGCATACAGTCGGCTTGAAGTGTTCCGCTGGCCGTGCAGCGGGTAAAGCGGCGTTACTTGCGAGTCAATTCGCGTTGACTCACGTTAAGCTTCGTTATTTTTTCGCTATGCTGCGTTACTTTTGTCAAACAGCGTTATGCACGCGTCAAGCGGCGTCGAATTCGCGACAGCCTAGCGGACAGAGGCCGTCTGAGTCTCCGCGAAGCGGTTCCTCCATCTGATAATCCCAGCGTAGCGAGCCGGCCAATCCATAGAAGCGCCAGCGTTCGCCTTTGCTGATGTATTCTGGCCGCTGACCCAAAAAATTCAGAGAATACATCAGCAACAGCGATCGGAGGATGGCCGGCCCGCGCAGCGTTCCAGAGGATGGCTCCGCGCAGCTGTCCAGAGGATGGCTCCGCGCAGCGTTCCGAATTTGGCATCGTTCATTTCAGCGTAATCCACTCATCGCGATGAATAACCTCGATCCGCTGCACGTCGATGCGCCGCTTAGCTTCCTCCGAGCCGAGGCCGGCGACGGCGCGAAGCTGCCAGGCGGCATAATTGACGATGCCGCGGCCGACCAGCGAGCCGTCCCGGTCCTGCACCTCGATGACATCGCCGGGGTGGAAGTCGCCGGTGACATTCGTCACGCCGGCAGGAAGGAGGCTTTTGCCGCCCGCTACAAGAGCGCTACAAGCGCCTTCGTCGACCTTGATGCTGCCGGAGGGCATGGAGTGGAACCCGAGCCATTGCTTCTTTACGGGAAGACTATGCTCGCGGGAGGTGAAATAGGTGCCTTTGCCGCGTCCCTCGGCCGCGAGCACCAGATCTCCCGGCTCCGATACCCGTCCGACGAATGCCGGCACTCCGCCGCGCATCGCGATGCGGGCCGCCTCGATCTTGGAGCGCATGCCTCCCGTGCCGACGGCGGAGCCGGCGCCTCCGGCCAGGCTCATGAGCTCGCCGGTGATTTCCTCGACGCGCTCGATCTTGCGGGCGTCCGGATTATGGCGGGGATCGGCGGTATAGAGGCCGTCCGTGTCCGTGACAATAATCAGCTTGCGAGCCTTTACGAGATTCGCGACGAGCGCCGACAGCATGTCGTTGTCCCCGAACTTCAGCTCGTCGGTCGATACGGTGTCGTTCTCGTTGATGACGGGAACGGCCCGCTGGCGCAGCAGCTCCTCGATCGTCATCATGGCGTTGCGTCCCCGGTCGCGGCTGCTGAAATCGTGGCGGGTAAGCAGCACTTGCGCGCAGGTGACGCCTCCGGTCGCAAAGGCTTCCTGATAGGCCTGCATGAGCAGCGCCTGGCCGACGGCTGCGGCCGCCTGTTTTTCATGGAGCAGCCTGGGACGCGACTTGTACCCGATGACGCTGAAGCCGGCTGCGACAGCGCCGGAAGTGACCAGCAGCACCTCATGGCCCTGAGCATGAAGCTTGCCCAGCTCTCCGGCGTAAAAAACCATGTTTTCTTTATTGAGTCCGCCCTCGGGGCTCGTCAGCGAGCTGCTACCGATCTTGACGATGATTCTTTCCTTCGGCATCCCCCGAACCTCCTGTCTATCCGTGCAGTTCTTGTGAATCAACCTGAAGCTGGGCGAAAAACAAATAGGCTTCCGTCCTCAAAAAGGACGAAAGCCTATGCTTCCGCGGTACCACCTTCGCTTGGGCGGCATGAATGCCGTCCCACTCCGGACCCTTGTAACAGAGGGCGCTGTCCGGCTCGTCGCCGGCCGCTCCGGGATGGGTGCAGGCGATACGGCACGATAGCCTCTCCCAGCCGATGGAGGCTACTCTCTGGCGCGCCGCTGTGACGCCTGGCGGTTCCCTTCATTGCGAATGTCGGTTTTCAGTTGCACTTAGAATACCATGCCTCTTTGCTGCTGTAAAGCGGCGGACCGTCCTCCCTAAGAGAACAAGCCCAGCTTGCCGATCCGGAGGATCGCTTCCTTCAGCCGTTCTTCGCTGCTCAGCAGCCCGAGCCGCACGTAGCCTTCGCCATGCGTGCCGAAGCCGATGCCGGGAGCGACGACGACGTCGGCCTGCTCCAGAAGCAAGTCCGCGAACGATTCCGAAGTATGGCCGTCCGGGACGGGCAGCCAGCAGAAGAAGGAGCCGCCCGGACGCGCAGCCTTCCAGCCGATTTCGTCCAGTGCGGAGAAGACGGCCTCGCGGCGGGATTGATAGAGGGCGTTGAGCTCCGCCACCGACTGCTGCGATCCTGTCAGGGCGGCGGAAGCGGCTTCCTGGATGCCGCCGAACAGGCTGCAGTAGTAGTGGTCCTGAATCGTATTGATCAGCTCAATGACGGCAGCGTTGCCAAGCGCGAAGCCGACCCGCCAGCCGGCCATGTTATACGTTTTGGAGAGGGTGTAGAATTCGACTCCGACCTCTTTGGCGCCGGGAGTCTGCAGGAAGCTTACCGGCCGCTTGCCGTCGAAGCCGAGAGCGCCGTAAGCGAAGTCGCTGGAAACGACGATGCCGTTCGCGGCGGCGAATTCAACCGTCTGCTTGTAGAATTCCGGCGTCGCCACCGCTCCGGTCGGATTGTTCGGGTAGTTGATGAACATGAGCTTGGCGTCGCGGCGGTCTTCTTCGGATACCTGGCTGTAATCCGGCAGGAATGCGTGACTCTCCAGCAGCGGCATGAACGACATCCTCGCGCCGGCGAGCGAAACGCCGGACCAATAGTCGGGGTAGCCCGGATCCGGCACAAGGCACAGATCGCCGGGATTGAGCAGGCACTGGCTGATCTCGATGAGCCCGGTCTTGCCGCCGAACAGGATGGCGACTTCCGTTTCGGGATCAAGCTCGACTCCATAATCCTCCTTATAGCGCTTCGCGACCGCTTCCTTCAGGAAAGGAAAGCCGCGGAAGGGAGGATACTTGTGATACTTGGGATCGGCGGACGCCTTCTGCATCGCTTCCACGATATGGGAGGGGGTCGGCGTATCGGGATTGCCTTGGCCCAGGTTGATGACGTCGCGGCCTTTGGCCGCCTGGGCGTTCGCCTTGCCGACCAGCTTGGCGAAAAATTGTTCAGGCAGCCCTTGCAGCCGCTCGGCAGGCTGAATATCGATCAGCGCGCGGCTGCCGATGGGGTTGGTCATGTGCGGTCACTCCAATTCAATATGCTTCGGGACGGTCCGGCATAGCCGCAGCCGCCGCTTGTATGAAGCCATGGTATCAGAGAGGCTGCGGCATGTCGAGAAATCCTTCCCGGAATAACCGGATATCTCGATCAGGACTTGGGCTCGAAGCCCGCCAAGGCTAGGAAAGGCCGCACATCGGTATTGACGCGAAGCAAATAGGGCTTGTTCTTCAAATCGAAGGCCAGCATTTCCGGCTCTTTGCCGCGGCAGTAGAACAGAAACACTTCCTGGACCTCGAAGCCGGCCTTCTCGAGCTGCACCTTACGCACTTCCTTGAGCGGGATCCGGAACACGTAGCCGCAGCGGTCGTCCGGCGTGAAGTTCGGCGACATTCCTTGGACATCGTGAAGCCATTGCCGGGCAACGGCCTGGAATTCGGCCGAATTGGCCAGCGTTCGGACGACCTGGCCGGCCGCTACATCAAAAATCTGAACCGGGCGCGCTCCTCCCGAAGATAGGGGAGGAAGCGGTTTTGAAGCTTCCGGAGACGATGCTGGCGCCGCCGCCAAGGCGGTCCCGCCAAAAAAGGCCATCACGGCGAGCAGAGCGATTGCGGCGAGGCTTGACGGTCGGAACATGGGATACCTCCATTGGTCTCTTCCAGTTAAAGGGGATGCCTTTAAGCTGTCCAACTTGACAGACTTCCATGAGGAAGTATCATAGAAAAGACAATTTGAGGCGGCCCTGCCGCGTCCGGAGGTACCAGCCCATGGAGAAATCTTCTGCCAAACTTCGCATCGCCCTTCTGCAAATTCCCGTGCATGCCGGTGATCCCGAAGCCAATTACCGTCTCGTCGAACAGCGACTGCGCGAGGCTTCGGAGCTGAGTCCGAAGCCTGATGTGCTCGTGCTGCCGGAAATGTGGAATACAGGCTACGCCCTTCAGCAAATTCAGGAACTGGCCGATCCAGGCGGAGCCCGGACACGCAAGCTGATCTCGGATTTCAGCCGAAGCACGGGCATCCATGTCGTCGCCGGCTCGGTCGCCGAGAAGCGAGGCGAAGAAGTCTACAACACGGTCTACGCGTTCGGCCGCGACGGCCAAGAGACCGGCTCCTATTCGAAAATCCATCTTTTCCGCCTGATGGAGGAAGAAAAGCATTTGTCCGCAGGAAGCGAGCCGGGACTGTTCCCTCTCCAGGATGAGCAGGCCGGCATGATGATCTGCTACGATATCCGCTTCCCCGAGCTGGCGCGCAAGCTTGCCTTGTCGGGCGCCAAGGTGTTGTTCGTGCCGGCCGAATGGCCGCATCCGCGCCTGCATCACTGGAGAACGCTTCTGACGGCACGCGCGATCGAGAACCAGATGTATGTGGTCGCCTGCAACCGGACAGGAGCGAGCGGCAAAGACGTCTTCTTCGGCCATTCGATGGTGATCGATCCATGGGGTGAGATCCTTGTGGAAGGCGGGGAGGAGGAGGCCCTCCTCGTGGCCGACATCGACCTCGGCCTCGTGGACGAGGTGCGCACTCGGATACCCGTATTCGAAGACCGCAGGCCTTCCCTCTACTGACGGAATCCTTCCTTGTAATGCTTGCTTACCGCAGCCTTCATCGTATCGATGAAGGCTTCCGCCGCTTTCGACAAGTAACGTCCCTTCCGGCTGGCGATGACGAGCGTTCTCGAAGGGCTTCCTTGAATGGAGCAATAGCTCGGCATGAATTCGCTGCGCGCTCCGCGGGCGATCATGTCCGGGATGAACGCAAGCCCCATACCGGCCGCCACGAGGGATTGCACGGTCTCGATATTGCTGCTTTCAAAGACGATGCGCGGCTGGAAGCCGGCGCCGGCGCACAGATCGAGCGCGATCTGGCGGAAGCCCTGGCCTTTCTTCAACACGATGAAGGGCTCCTCCGACAGCGTCTCGAGGCTTACGGGAGCCTTCTCGCCGGCAAGGCGGTGGCTGGGCGGAACGGCAAGGGAGATTTCTTCCCGGATGAGCGGCTGATAGACGAGCGTGGAATCGATCAGAGGCAGCGACAGGAGGCTGATATCCGTCTGTCCGCTGGCGGCCAGCTGCTCCAGCTTGGCCGTCGTGTCCTCGACGAGGACGATTTCGATCTCCGGATAGGCGGCTCCGAATTCCGGCAGCACGATAGGGAGGATATGGGAGCCGGTGATCGGAAGGCTGCCGATGACGAGCCGGCCTCGTTTCATATGAGCCATATCCTCCATCTCCGTCCGCAGCTGCTCGATGCTGCCCAGGATGGATTGGGCTTTGTCGACGAACACTTCGCCGGCATGGGTAAGCTCGACGGAGTTCGTCGTGCGGCGGACGAGCAGGACGCCGATCTCCTTCTCCAGCTTGGACAGCTGCTGGCTCAGCGAAGGCTGGGCGATATGGAGCTTTTCGGCGGCCCGGGAAAAATTGAGTTCTTTTGCGATTTGAATGACGTATTGCAGCTGGCGGAGCTCCATTTGCTGCCATCCCCCTTTGATTATTATCTATACCTATAACTATTATAGATATTATATCTTGGAACAATCAAGGAAAAGCAGGTATGCTGGATTCAATCATTAACGGCAGTGAAATGGCAGTCTACTGAACTTATACGGGGTGATTCGCATGGCGAAGCGTACAATGTTTGAAAAGATCTGGGACAATCACGTCATCCATTCGGAAGAAGGAAGCCCGAGCATCATCTATATCGATCTGCATCTCGTGCATGAGGTCACTTCCCCGCAAGCGTTCGAAGGCCTGCGCCTCTCGGGACGCCAGGTGCGCCGTCCGGACCGGACGTTCGCGACGATGGACCACAACGTGCCGACGAAGGACCGCTTCAACATCAAGGATCCGATCTCCAAGCAGCAGGTGGACACGCTCACGAAAAACTGCGAGGATTTCGGCGTCAAGCTGTTCGACCTGAACAACATCGACCAAGGCGTCGTGCACGTCATGGGACCGGAGATCGGCCTGACCTGGCCGGGCAAAACGATCGTATGCGGCGACAGCCATACGTCGACGCACGGCGCATTCGGAGCTCTCGCGTTCGGCATCGGCACGAGCGAGGTCGAGCATGTGCTGGCGACCCAGTGCCTGCAGCAATCCAAGGCCAAGACGATGGAAATCCGCTTCGTCGGAAGCCGCCGTCCCGGCGTCACCGCGAAGGATATGATTCTCGGCCTCATCGCCAAGTACGGCACGGACTTCGCGACCGGTTACGTTTTGGAGTATACCGGCGAATCCATCCGCAGCCTGAGCATGGAAGAGCGCATGACCGTCTGCAACATGAGCATCGAGGCAGGCGCCCGCGCCGGACTGATCGCTCCCGACCAGACGACGTTCGACTACTTGCGGGGCCGGGAATACGCGCCTCAAGGGGCGGATTTCGACAAAGCGGTCATCGCCTGGAGCGACCTGGCTTCCGATGAAGGCGCCGAGTACGACACGGTGCTCGAGTTCGACGTCGACGCCCTCATACCGCAAGTAACCTGGGGCACGAGCCCGGGCATGGGCACCGACATTACGGCTGCCGTTCCGAATCCGGCGGAGCTCCCGACGGAGAACGAGCGCAAAGCGGCCGAGAAGGCGCTGGAATACATGGATCTGAAGCCGGGCACGCCGATGGCGGAGATTCCGATCGACTATGTGTTCATCGGCTCCTGCACGAACGGCCGCATCGAGGATCTGCGCGCCGCGGCCGAGATCGCCAAGGGCTACAAGGTCAGCGACCGCGTGACCGCGATTGTCGTGCCGGGCTCCGGCCGCGTCAAGATGCAGGCGGAGAAGGAAGGGCTGGATGCCATCTTTACGGAAGCCGGCTTCGAGTGGCGCGAGGCGGGATGCTCGATGTGCCTCGCGATGAACCCGGACGTGCTGCAGCCGGGACAGCGCTGCGCCTCGACGTCGAACCGCAATTTCGAAGGCCGTCAGGGACGCGGCGGACGCACGCATCTCGTATCCCCTGCCATGGCGGCCGCGGCTGCGATCAAGGGCCGCTTCACGGACGTGCGCGACTGGAAGATCAATCAGGAAGTGGCGAACTAGAAGTCAGGCGCCTGCCTAGAAAAGGGGAGTACCGAACATGCAAGCATTTGAGACCTTTACGGGCATCGTAGCCCCCGTCGACCGCGTCAACGTGGATACCGACGCCATCATCCCGAAGCAGTTCCTGAAGCGCATCGAGCGCAGCGGCTTCGGCCAGTATTTGTTCTATGAGTGGAGATTCGACGAAGAGGGCAACGTGAACCCGAACTTCGAGCCGAACAAGCCGCGCTACAAGGGCGCTTCCGTGCTGATTTCCCGCGCCAACTTCGGCTGCGGCTCCTCCCGCGAGCATGCTCCCTGGGCGATCCAGGATTACGGCTACAAGGTAGTCATTGCGCCTTCCTACGCCGATATCTTCTACAACAACTGCTTCAAGAACGGCATTCTTCCGATCAAGCTGAGCGAGGAGCAGGTCGAGGAGCTGTTCAAGCGCACCGCTGCGACCGAAGGCTACGAGCTGACTGTGGATCTGGAGAACAAGACGATCGCGGACAATCAAGGTCTCCGCATTCCGTTCGAGCTCGACGAGCACAGACGCCAGTTCCTGCTGCAAGGACTGGACGACATCGGCCTGACACTCAAGCATGCGGATGAAATCACCGCTTACGAGGAGCGCCGCCAAGGCGCATTCGCTTAAAGCCGGTCCGGAGGCGTCCGAATGGCCAGGCGGCCGTGTCTGTCAATGAACGGCCCGTTCTTATTGACTACAACCCTTTCGGCGATTCCCAGCAGACACCGGAACCAATGTCCTGCATAAGCGTGGACTATGGACCATAGAGGCTGTCCCATCCGTCATATCATGACTAGGGACAGTCCTTTTTTTGTTTCGGCAGACGCAAAGAAACCGGCTCTAATGGAAATGGCCGCGCGGCCTGCCATTCCAGAGAGACGGTTTCCTATCCATTCCAGCTACTGTGAATCACCGATGAAGCTGTCGGACAAGCCTGGCAGCAGATCTCGTCAAGCCCTGATATAGAACACAAGCTCGCGGCCGTTTTTTTTCGGCTCCATTTCCATCTTGTAGCCATGCTTGACGACTTCTTCAGGAACGTTCCGGAACGAGGCTGGACAATCGGCTACCACCTGCAGCAGCTGGCCCTTCTGGAGCCGGGTCAGCGTTTCCAGCGTATAGATGACCGGATAAGGACAGGATTCCCCTCGGACATCAAGCGTATAGTCAACGGTTGGCGGTTGTTTTTGCGACATGGGCGGCCGCTCCTTTCTTGAAGCCGTTTTTGAACCGGTAATGCTTCTGCCAATACACGGCGACGATGAACGCGGCCGCGAGGACGATCAAGGTTGCTGCAAGCGCCGCTCCCGGCCCCATGGCATCGATGAGGCTGATCTTGGAGCCGCTCTTCACAAGCGCGTTGTAGACGCCGAGATGGTCCCACGCGTATGCGAGTGCGCCGGCGCCGATGACGTTGCCTATGAATACGGGCAGGAAGACGATCTGGCCTTCCATGAGCCGATACATCATGCCCGTCTCGCAGCCGCCGGCCATGACGATGCCGAGGCCGAACAGCATCCCGCCGACAAGGGTGCTCAGCCCGGCTACCTTCGTAATGGGCTCCATGCCGTTCAGCAGAATGATGGCGAGCGTTGCAACGGAGCTGACGGCCATGCCCACGATGATGGCTTTGGTCATCGTGGCGCGCCCGCTGATCCACAAGTCGCGGAACGCCGAGGTGAAGCAGATCTGGGCGCGTTCGATCAGGATGCCGAACAGGGCGCCGAACAGCGCGGCGACGCCAAGCATCTTATGTCCGCTGGCAAAGAAATAAACGACCAAGCCCGCATAGCCTGCTGCTGCGGCGCCTCCTAGAATCGGCTGAACGGCCGAAGGCTTCGCGGCCTTCCGGGCGATCGCGCCTTTCGTTACGGCCGGCTTGCCCTTCCACCAGGACATGCCCACCAGCTTGGCTCCCAGGAAGGTGCCGCCAGCCGTGGCGATCATGAACATCCAGGCATGGAGCGAGAATTGGGGCACGCCGGTGAAGAAGGCGGCCAGGTTGCAGCCGAGCGCCAGCCGGGCTCCGAATCCGGCTACGATGCCGCCGGTGAACGCCTGCAGCCAGCGGCGTTTTTGCCGAGGCACGGTAATTTTGAAGTTGCTGTTCAGAAGCACCATAATGAGGGCGCCGGCGAACATCCCCCATACGATCCAGCCGTCGGTGCGGGTAAAGGTCGTCCCTTTCATGCCGATAAGGTTGAAGTAGGCCCAGTTCGAGACATCGGCCCCGAACAGCGCCATCACATGCCCTGCGAGCCGCGTGAACTCGCCCGTGACCGCCCACACCGTATGCGTGATTCCAAAATACAGCGCGCTGAGAACGCCGGCCAGCGCCATGACGAGATAGGGATTCCAGTAGTTCTGAAACAGCTTTTCGTAGAATGATTTCATTTCCATTTCCTTTCTCCTTGTCTGATTCAACTTATTCTACTATAAATACCGGGAAGCGTGGCCAGTAGAACAAACATAAAACTCAACTAAGGAGGGATCGTCATCTTGCCGGAGACAGCAGCCGAGAGCCTCGCCATCCGCTTCATGACCTACAATATCCAGCATGGAATGGGAATGGACGCATCGATAGACATCGAGCGGACGGCAGCCGTCATTGCCGATGCCGGCCCGGATGTCGTTTTTCTTCAAGAAGTGGACCGATTCGTGTCCAGGAGCGGCGGAGCCGACCAGATCAAGCGACTGGCAGAGCTGACGGGTCTCCCTCATGCAGAATTCGGCCGGTCCATCGATCTGGATGGCGGCGAATACGGGAACGGAATCCTGTCGCGCTATCCGCTTCGGCGGCTGGCGCTGCTGGAGCTGCCCGGGGAGGAGCCCCGCTCCGCGCTGGTGTGCAGGGCGGAGCTTTCATCCGACCCGGAGGCCCGGCAAGAGCTTCATTTGATCGCAACCCATTTGGATTACGGCAGCGAGCGCTGCCAGCTGGATTCCGCGCTGTCAATACGGCAAGCCTCCAAGCTGTGGCGCGGAGCTCCCGCTGTGCTGGGGGGAGACTTCAACGCCATGCCAGGCAGCAGCGTGCTGCAGGAGCTGCAGAACGGCGAATGGAGGGCCGCTCCGGGAGGACTGGGAATTCCGACTTATCCTTCAACCAAGCCGCTCTGCCAAATTGATTACTTGCTCCTCAACCATTCGGCCCGATGGGGAGAGACATCGGTGCAGGCCTGGACGGAAAGGGAGGCTTCCGACCATTTGCCCCTCATTATGGACACTGTTCTCCATTTCTGACCCCCGTCTTAAAAGAGAAAGCCTCCGCCCGGAAAGAGGAGAAATAAAAAATTGGCGAATGGACCCAGAATTTGCAACATTATCCGATGGAATGCGTCTACTTCTCTGTTCGGCATTCAAGCCCGAGACAAAGAAGCAGCAGGCTTGAAGGACAATCCAGATACATGAGGTGGAAGATGAAGAAAACAGCAACGCTGCTGGCGCTGGCAGCCATGCTCCTGGCATCGGTTCCGGGACATTCCTCCGCTGCGGCGAAAGCTCCCAAGCTCTATTTGGACGGAACGGAGCTGAAATCGGCCGGTCCCAGGATAGAAAAGGATACGACCTATATTCCCATCCGGACGGTCGCCGAAGGAATGGGCTTTGACGTCGATTGGGACAAGTCTTCCAAAAAAGTCGGCATCCATAACGGCATGAGCGCCATAGAGCTCACGATCGACAAAAAGACGGCGCTGGTGAACGGCCAGGAGGCTGCGCTTCCGGTTCCGGCGCGGATCATGGGGACGCCGGCAAGCGCGTCGACGATGGTGCCGCTCCGTTTCGTCAGCGAGAATATGGGCCTCACGGTTTATTACGACGCTCCAGCCAAATCCGTGTACTTATACCAGTCCTATGCGGCTGAAAAGGGAGAGCAGGCTCCGGCGGACAGCCAGAACGGCACTCCTCAAGGCGGGGCCGCTTCCGGTCCGGGTTCCTCGCAGCCGGGAGGAAGCGGGTCTTCAGGCCAGGCGGGAGGCGGCTCCGGATCGACCGCGACTGCCGCAGGCTCCGTCACCTCGATCCTCTATGACGGAATCGGCACGACAACGATAGCTTACCAGGGCACCGTTGCGGCAGCGGAACCGTTCCTCATGACGGGTCCGGACCGGATCGTCCTGGATATGCCGGCTTCCTCGTTCGCGGACTCGTTCGGCATCCAGGCCGGCTCCAGCCAATCCGGCGAACTGACGGTGGACGGACCTCTCTTGAACAAAATCAGATATGCCTATTTGACGGATCAGCCGACGACGGTCAGGGTGGTATGGGATGTCGCGCCAGCGGTCACTTATACCCTCCTCAAATCCGAAGGCTTGATCGAGCTGAGCCTGCTGGGGGCGGGGGAGACGGTTCCCTCCGCTCCCGCGACTCCTTCCGGCGACCGCATCTATAAGGTCGTCATCGATGCGGGCCATGGAGGAAGCGCGCCCGGGGCGATAAGCCTATCCGGCAAGCTGGAGAAGACGTTCAATCTGACGGTTGCTCTCAAGCTGAACGCTCTGCTCGCCGCCGAGCCGCGCATTCAGCCGATCATGACGCGTACGGACGACGCAACCATCGATTTGAAGCCGCGAGCGGAATTCGCCAACCGGCTCGGCGCCGACCTCTTCCTGTCGATCCACGCGAATTCCCTGGAAGTACCGAACACCGCTACGGGAACGGAAACCTATTATTACCGGCCTGACAGCAAAGCGCTGGCGGATATCGTGCACAAGCATCTCATCGCCGCAACCGGCTTGCCCGACCGGAAGGTGAAGACGGCCGCCTATGTCGTCATCAAGGAAACGGCGATGCCGGCCGTGCTTACGGAATCGGGATTCCTGACCAACCTGAGGGACGAGGCCGTTCTGTTCGACGAGCAGAGCCAGAACCGGATCGCCCAGGCGCTGGCGGACGGAATCAAGGAGTACCTGGGATTGTATTGATAGTTGGAGCGGAGCCGGTTCGCCATCGGTGTCTGCATGCATGGCTTCAAGGCGACGACAGGACGTCCCCAGGCAGGGGACGTCCTGTTTGGTTCGCGGAATGAATCATAGGGGACCTTCAAAAGTCAACCCTTTTTGACGAAAAAAAAGGTGGCAAGGTTCCCTTTTTTTCGCAACTTTGCTTGGCGAACGGCGTCTAATTTTCTGCCTGACTTCATGACAGCGGAGCCGCCGGCTGCGTGAAGGAAGGGTCAATCCAGGTTCTAGAGGTGAATGATGAAGAAAGCTGCAATGATGCTGGTGTTTTTGGCTCTGTTCGTAACCGCGTTCGCAGGATCCGCATCCGCCGCCTCGAAGACTCCCAAGCTGTATTTGAACGGCCAGGAGCTTCAGTCGGCATCGGCGCCCCGCATCGAGAAGGATACGACGTATATTCCGATTCGGACGGTAGCCGAGGGGATGGGTTTTGACGTCAATTGGGACAAGGCGGCAAAGCAGGTAAGCATACATAACGGCAAAAGCATGATTGAGTTGACCATCAACAAAAAGATTGCTACGGTAAACGGCCTTTCGGTCGCATTGCCGACTCCTGCCAAGATTATGGGTGCTGGCTCGACAAGCACGACGATGGTTCCGCTTCGTTTCATCAGCGAGAACATGGGGCTCGAGGTCTACTACGACTCTCCGTCCAAGTCCGTGTATCTGTATCAGAACGATGCTTCCTCGGGCAATGGATCGGGCGGCGCAACGCCATCCCCGGCTCCAACGCCTACCCCGACGCCGACCCCAACGTCGACGCCAGGCAGCGGAGGGACGGGAAGCGAGACTCCGACACCGACTCCGACGCCGGGCAGCGGCGGCTCTACCGCGCCGGCCGACGCAACGGGACTGGTCACGTCGATCAAGTACGACGGAATCGGAACGACGACGATCGCCTACACAGGCACGGTCGGCGATGCGCAGCCGTTCCTCATGACGGGACCGGACCGGATCGTCATGGATATTCCGGCAGCGTCGTTCGCGGCCGACTTCGCCAACGGCTTCACGGCGACGAGCGCCAAAATGGGGGAAGTGGTCGTCGACAGCCAGCTGCTGACGAAGGTCCGCTATTCCTATTACTCGGACAAGCCTTCCACTGTGCGGGTGGTCTGGGATCTTCAGGCTGCTGCCGAGTATACGGTAACCAAAGGCGAGGGCACGATTCAGCTGAGCCTGCTCGGCGCGCTTGAACCTGTGCCGACGACGCCGACGACTCCTTCGGGGGACAAGATTTTCAAAGTTGTCGTCGACGCGGGCCACGGAGCCCATGATCCGGGAGCGATCGGAATCAGCAAGAAGACCGAGAAATCCTTCAACCTGGCCATCGCTCTCAAAGTGAATGCCCTGCTGAAGGCCGAGCCTCGCATCCAGCCGATCCTGACCCGCTCGGACGATACGTTCATCGCGCTGGACGAGAGGGCCGCAATCGCCAACAGGCTGAACGCCGACCTGTTCATCTCCATTCACGCGAATGCCCTGCCGGGGTCTTCAGCCTCCGGCACCGAAACCTACTACAACCGGGCGGACAGCAAGACGTTCGCCGACATCGTCCATAAACATCTTCTGGCGGCTACGGGACTGCCGGACCGCAAGGTCCAGACAGCCGGATTCGTCGTCATCAAGAAGACGACCATGCCCGCCATCCTGACGGAATCCGGATTCCTGACGAATTCGAAGGATGAAGCGATCCTGTTCAACGAGCAGAAGCAGAATGAGATTGCACAAGCTTTGGTAGACGGCATCAAGGAATATTTGAAATTGAGCTGAGGAGGCTTGAGCGCCTATGAATCGACGCATGAACAAGACAGCGGTGCTCTTGACCGCCGCCGCGATCGCTCTGAGCCTGTCGGCTTGCGGAGCAAGGGAAACGGCCGGCCCGGCCGCTGGAGCTTCCGGCAATGCGGGAGCATCCGAGCCGGCTGTGGTCTCTCCATCGCCATCCGCAGCCCCTGCTCCATCGCCGGCAGCTGCCGAGGGCAGCGGCGTGGGCTCGAGCGCAGCAGGCGGCAAGGGTTCCGTCAAGGAGTCCGACAAGGTGAAGAAGGAAATCTCGGTCTATCAGACCGACGATCAGCTGCTGGAGCTGAAGGCCGTCAAGGCCGAGATCAGCTACGGCAGCGCCGAGGAGAAGCTTGAAGCCGCTCTGGAAGCGCTGGCCGGAGACGACCGCGAAGGAACGATCTCCCTGTGGAAGGGAGTTCAGTTCAAAAAGGTGACGCTCAAAGAAGGTGCGGCAACCGCCGATATCCACATTCCGGACGAGTCGCGTCTCGGAGGAGCCGGCGAGGAATTCGCGCTTGAGGCGATCCGCAAAACCGTATTCCAGTTCGATGAGGTTCAAACCTTCGATCTTCTGGTGGACGGCAAGGCTGCCGAAACGCTCATGGGGCATATGGAGCTTGAACATCCGATGAAGAAAAGCAATCCATAATCGATCATCCATACTTGATGCTAAGGGAGAGACGGGAAATGCATCGTTCGCCATCCTATCATATCGCTACGGGCATGATCGCCCTCTCCCTCCTGGCAGGAGGACCGGCCGCTGCAGCTGCAGCGGCTTCTTCTGCTTCAGGGGGGACGGCAGTATCTGCAACCGCGCAATCATCGTTTTTTGCCGATGTCAAACCAGGCCATTGGGCGGAAAAGAGCATCGTCAAGCTTGCCCTGCAGGGAATCATCGTGGGAGAAAACGGCAATTTCAGACCTGCAGCCAACGTAAGCCGCCAAGAAGCGGTCGTGATGGCTCTGCGGTTTATGGGCAAGGAAAAGGAAGCCGACCTGCAGCAGGCGGTCATCTTCCCGGAATCGTTCAAGGTGAACAATTACTATAAGCCTTACATAGCGCTGGCCATCAAGCTCGGCCTGCTTGAGGAAACGGCGGAGTTCAAAACGGCGGAATCCGCCAAAGGCGAATGGGGAAGCTCTCCCGCATCGCGCGAGTGGCTGACGAAGCTGATCGTGAGGGCCGCAGGCAAGACAAGCCTGGCGCAGGAGCTTGCTTCCCGAGCATCCGCTTTCCAGGACGGAGCTTCGATCGGCGCCGGTTATGTCGGCTACATCAATGCAGCAGGCTCGCTCGGCATGGTCACGGGCGTCACGCCGACGCAGTTCCAGCCGGCGGCAGCCGTCAACCGGGCGCAGGCGGCCACGCTGTTCAGCAGGGCGCAGCAGGTCGCTCCTGTCGCTTACCCGGGCGAAACCGGCGGCATCCTCACGGCGATCAACGGGGCCAGCGTATCGGTGTATACCGATCAAGGATTACAAACGTTCAATCTGGCGGCGGATTCCCGCTTCTACCGCTTCGATTCGGATGCTTCGCTCAAATCGTCCTCGGAGCTGACGCTGTATACGCATGTCCGCATTTTGGGCGGAGGGATGGATGCGCTCTACGTTGAACAGACCGATCCGGACCAGCAGGTCAAGACGATCGAAGGCGCCGTGTCGAGAGTCGTGGCGGCGCAGAACAAGATCTGGCTGTGGGTCGGCGACAATCCGGTCGAAGTCCAGTACGATTCTTCTCTGGTCGTCAAAAAAATGGACGGAACGAAGCTGGGACTGGCCGATCTGACGGTGGACAGCCAGGTTCAGGTGAAGGAGGATGCCTTCCGGGACAAGCCGCTGGCGCTTGAAGTCATCGTGAAGTCGGCGCCGGTATCGAAGGACGGCTCCGGAACCGTGGCTGCGGCCGGCAACGGCGCGCTGAGCCTCAAGACGGCCGCCGGAGCCGACGAGACATGGACGGCTTCTTCCAGCCTTGCCGTCATCGGCTGGGACGGCAGAGTGCTCGAAGGGGGCCTCTCCGGATTGAAGGCGGGCGATGCCGTCACCTATACAGTGAAGGACAGCGTGCTCGTATCCGTCAAGGTGACGACGGCAGGAAGCGCATCCGTCCAAGGAAAGTTCAGCAACATCAGCGACGGCATCCTGACGGTGCTGGCAGGCAATTCGCTGCAGTCCAACTATTTGTCCGAATCGGTCACTCTGGTCATTCCGGGCGTGGAGCAGCCGGTGCTGGGCGATCTGTACAAGGACGACCAGCTTGAGCTTGCCCTCGATGCCGGAGGCAAGGTGACGAGCATCAAGGTGACGAACCGCTCGCTCAGCACGCTGACGGGAGCGGAGATCCTCAGCTACAGCAGCGATCAGAAGATTGACGGTCAAGGGAACGAACGGCAAGCTGGCCGCCTTGCAGTTGTCGGACAAGACCAAGTTCGAAATGAACGGAACGACGCTCAATCTGGCCTCGGCCGCTCCTCTGCTCCGTCAAGGACAACGGGTTACGGTCGGTTATTCCGGCAGCGATGCGATGCTCGTGCGGGTCGTCTACCAATATACCGGCTCCGTCGTTCTGTTGAATACGGCCACCAAGACGCTTGCCTTGTCGCTGGATGACGGCTCGTCGGTGACGCTTCCATTCGATTCTCTCGGAGTGGAGTGGTACGGCCGCAGCGGAACCGGCATAGCCGACATCAAGAACGGCATGCGGGTGACGGCGCTCCTCGACGCCAGCCAGACCAAGGCGGCTGCGCTGCGCGTCAACCAGAATGTCCAGTATAAGATCACGACGGTCGACCCGGCAGCCAAAGCGCTCTCGCTGCAAGCAGCCGACGGAAGCCGGACGACGGTCGCTGCCGGCAGCCTTGTCCTCAAAGGAACGGACGGAAGCGCTCTGGCATTCACAGGCTTCGCGGCGGGACAGACGGTCAACGTGACTTATGCAGGCAGCACGCCGACAGCCATCTCGCTCGTCAGAGTGACGTACGGCAAAATCGCTGCGGCCTCTGCCGACTCCATCACGCTGCAGGAATACGGCGGCTCAAGCCAGACGCTTCCGCTCGGAAGCGGCTTCTCCATCGTCAAAGGAGGAAGCGCGGGATCGAGCGCTGCGGCTCTGGCTGCAGGAGACCGCGTTGAAGTGAAGAAAAATGCCGACGGTGCGGTCGTCGTCACGGTCAATGCCGGAGTGGCCAAAACATTCTGGAAGGTGGATGCCGCAGCCGGCCAGCTTCTGATGAGGAAATCGGGCGTCAACGACAACGATTACCGCTTCGCATATACGTCATCCACGCTGATTACGGCAGGCGGCCAGCCGCTTGCAGCCGAGTCGCTCAAGGACGGGGACAGCATCGTTCTGTATCTGTTCGAAGGCAAGCTGCTCGAGGCTGCCAAGGCATGACGCTCATGGCGGTTTGATGAATTATTGAAAAAAAGACCCCTCGCGGGGTCTTTTTTTCGTCCATAGGGGTGATTTCCGGTTGCATGGAGCGTGGATATTCGCTAAACTTTGAACGATAGTGCAACTAGGGAGAGTTAATGACCATGAAGGCTTCGGATAAGATGCGGCGCATTCTGGACACGATGGCCGAGATGTTCCCGGATGCCCATTGCGAGTTGAACCATGCCAATCCGTTCGAGTTGACGATTGCCGTCCTGCTGTCGGCCCAGTGCACGGACGAGACCGTGAACCGGGTGACGGCAGACTTGTTCCAGAAATACCGTACGCCCGAGGATTACCTGGCCGTCGATCTGGAGGAGCTGCAGCAGGATATCCGGCGCATCGGACTGTTCCGCAACAAGGCGGCCAACATCCAGAAGCTGTGCCGGATCGTGCTGGAGCGCTACGGAGGGGAAATCCCCGAGCAGCATGACCAGCTGACCGAGCTTCCCGGCGTCGGGAGGAAGACGGCCAATGTCGTCGTCTCCAATGCATTCGGCGTTCCCGCCATCGCGGTCGATACTCATGTCGAACGGGTATCAAAGCGTCTCGGCTTGGCCAAGCAAGAGGATAGCGTCCTTGAAGTCGAGAAGAAGCTGATGCGCAAAGTTCCCCGGGAGGAATGGACGCTAACGCATCATCGGTTCATCTTCTTCGGCCGGTACCACTGCAAGGCGCAGCAGCCGAAATGCGACATCTGCCCGCTGCTCGACATGTGCAAGGAAGGCCAGCGCCGAATGAAAGCTGCGTGCACGACAACGAAATCCGCAGCGGCTTCGAACAAGCGAGCCGCCGCTTCCAACCCCCTGAGCAAAGGATGATGAAACGATGAAATGCATCAGCGTATTCACGAATGATTTTGGCCTGTTCTCCGATATTTACGAGCAGGTCATGGAATCTCCTCCGGGAGAGAACGAGGATCTCGTCATCGAAGGCGTAACGGTGAGCGGCTCCGGCGATCTGCCGGCCCAATACCTGGAGCGCATGCGCCAGAAGCCTGAAGTTGTCGTGATGCGCGAGAAGCAGCGCAACATTACGATCCTTCAGCACGGCAACGTGTTCGAAATCTGCATTCCGACGGATGAGGACGACGAGGCTCCGGCGGTATAAGCAGGGAGATGCTCCGAATCAAGTGAACAAGCAGCCGTCCTTGCGTTCAAGGGCGGCTGTTTGACGTATCCGGCCTAGGCTCGCAGAGGTGCTCGTCTCCATTATGAGGGCAGAAGAGCTGCCTTCGCGGCTGTGCAACGGATAGCGAATAGGGAGATCGCCCGAAGCTTGGGCCGCTCCGATCAGAGGAAGACAGGGAGAGAGAAGCATGAACGGACTACAAGAGAGCAACAGGACCGCGGCGGCGGACCGCGAGGCGGCATTGGCCCGGGCTGCGGCCAGCCTGCAGGCCGGATTCGACTCCGCAGGAGACGATGGCAACGCGCAGCGGGCGGAGCAGCTGTCCGCCAAGCTGGAGAGCGGGCTGCTTACGGTCGCTTTTTGCGGCCACTTCTCCGCGGGAAAATCGACGCTTGTGAATGCGCTGTGCGGGAAGCAGCTGCTGCCGTCCAGTCCGATCCCGACGAGCGCCAATGTCGTGTCCATCCGCAGCGGCGAGCCGGCACGCGCGATCATCCGGGCGCTTGCAGACGGCAAGGAGACGACCTTCGAGGCGGATCCGCTGCGTCTGGACGACTACTGCAAAAACGGCGAGGAGTTCATCTCCGTCGATATCGTTTATCCGATTCCCCGTCTGGGCTCTTCGACCGTTCTTCTGGATACGCCGGGCATCGACTCGACGGACGATGCGCACCGGATGGCGACGGAGTCGGCCTTGCATTTGGCCGATGCGGTGTTCTACGTCATGGACTACAACCACGTCCAGTCGGAAATCAACTTCGAGTTCGCCAAGGGATTGAAGGATTGGGGCAAGCCGCTCTATCTGATCGTCAACCAGATCGACAAGCACCGCGAAGAGGAGCTGCCGTTCGAGGAGTACCGGAACAGCGTCGAGGAGGCTTTCCGCAGCTGGCATCTGGAGCCGGCCGGCATACTTTACTTGTCTCTGAGGGAGCCTGAGCATCCCGGCAGCGAGTTCGCTTCCCTCGAAGGGCTGCTGAAGGAATTGGCGGAGGAGCGCGAGGAGCTGTCGCAATGGAGCGTGGACGCCTCGCTGCGCCATTTGGTCCGGGCTTCGCTGCGCTCGGCCGCCGAAGAGGAGGAGGCGCTGCGGCAGAAGCTTCAGGATGAAGCCGGCAGCGAGGAGGAAAGGGCCGTGCTTGCGGAGAGGATCGCGAGCCTCGAGGCCGAGGCGGAGGAAGCGGACAACAGGCCGGCTGCCCTGGAAGCCTCCTTGAAGGCCGATATCGTCAAGCTGCTGGACAACGCCAGCCTGACGCCGGCCGCCACGCGCGATCTCGCGGCCGAGTTTCTGGACAGCCGCAAGCCGGGCTTCAAGACCGGCTTGCTGTTCGCGGGCGCCAAGACGGCTGCGGAGCAGCAGCGGCGCGCAGAAGCGTTCCGCGATGACCTGAACCGCCAGATCCAGGCGGCTGCCGTATGGCATCTGGGGGATTTGCTCCGCAAGGCAGCCGACGAAGCCGGCCTTGCAGGGACGGAGCGCGAAGCATGGGAGCATGCGCTCGAGGAAGGGCTCAGCTGGCGGCCGGACATCGATTGGCTGGCCGGGCGCGTGAATACGGGAGCCGTATTCGGCGGCGAGTATACGCTGGTTTATACGCGCGAAGCGGCCGCGGAAATCAAGGGCAGGCTGCGCCGCGCCGCCGTCGAGGCGGCCGAAGCGCTCGCCGCCTGCGCTGCGCCGGCCGCTGCCGCTGCGGC
>NZ_JZEJ01000001.1:657308-697682 GCF_001188365.1 Paenibacillus sp. D9
CCGCGCCGCGGCTGCGCTGCTGGCGCCGCATCCGGCGCTTGCCGGCGCGGCCGACGCGATGCTCGCCCGCGCGGCGCGCCTCGGCGCGAGCCGCTTCACGATCGCGCTGTTCGGCGCCTTCAGCGCCGGCAAGTCCTCGCTCGCCAACGCCTTGATCGGCGAGCGCGCGCTGCCGGTATCGCCGAATCCGACGACGGCGGCGATCAACCGCATCCTCGCTCCGACGCCGGAGCAGCCGCATGGCACGGCCCGCGTTTCGATGAAGTCGCGGGATGATCTGCTCGACGATCTGCGCTACTCGCTGTCGCTGCTCGGCGAAGACGCTTCCGCCGCCGGCGAAGAGGAGCTGCTGCGCCGGATGGGAGCCTTGCAGCCCGACGGCGTCCACGCCGCCGGACGGCCGCATTACAGCTTTCTCAAAGCGGCGCTTGCCGGCTGGCCGGAGCTCTCGCCGCTGCTCGGACAGGAGCTGCGCGTCGGCGAGGAAGAATACAGGCGCTACGTAGCGGAAGAAAGCCGCTCCTGCTTCGTCCGCGAAATCGAGCTGTATTACAGCTCGCCGCTGACCGACCAGGGCATCGTGCTCGTGGACACCCCGGGGGCCGATTCCGTCAACGCCCGCCATACGGGAGTAGCGTTCAACTACATCAAAAATGCCGACGCGATCCTGTTCGTCACCTATTACAATCATGCCTTCTCGCAAGCCGACCGGCAGTTCCTGATGCAGCTGGGCAGGGTGAAGGACCAGTTCGAGCTCGACAAAATGTTCTTCCTCGTCAACGCGGCCGATCTGGCTTCCTCGGAAGGGGAGCTGAAGGACGTGCTCGGCCATGTGGAGAGCAATCTGCTGCAGCATGGCATCCGGTTCCCGCGGCTGTATCCGGTCTCGAGCCTGCTCGGCTTGCAGGGCAAGCAGTCCGGGGACAACGAGAAGCTGGAGCAATCCGGCCTTCCGGCCTTCGAGCGCAGCTTCCTCTCCTTCACGCGCGACGAGCTCGGCTCGCTGGCCGTGCAGGCGGCGGACATGGAGATCAGCCGCTCCGTCTCCGTCATCGACAGCTGGCTCGCCGCTGCCGAAGGCGATGCAGGCAGCCGGGCTGCGGAGCTCCGGCGGCTTCAGGAGCTTGCAGCCGAAGCTCGGCAGCTGCCGAACGAAGCCCGCGAGAACGTGCCGGCCGCAGAGCTGGACAAGGAGCTGCAGGAGCTGTTCTATTACATCCAGCAGCGGATTCAGTACGGTTTCGGCGAGTTTTACCAATACGCCTTCAATCCTGCGAGCCTGCAGGACGACGGACGGGATTTGCGGCGCGCGGTATGGACCTCGTGGCTGGAGCTGCAGCGCATGCTGCAGATGGAGCTCTCCCAAGAGCTGCTGGCGACGACGCTTCGGCTGGAGAGCGCCGGCAACGCGCTCATCCGCAAGCGCTACGAGGAGAGCGCCGCGAAGCTCAAGGACCGTCTTCCCGGCTTCATGCCGGAACCGTTCGAAAGCATCGCCTTCCCGTCTCCGCCGGAGCCTTCCCCGTGGAAATGCGATTCCGTGGAGGCCAAATGGCTGTATGGAATGTTCCGCAACCCGCGGAGCTTCTTTGAGGGAGAAGGCAAGAAGAAGCTGCGCGACGAGCTGGAGGCGAAGCTTGGAGCATCCATCCGCGAATGGATGGATGCCGCCGGCCAAGACTGGAAGGCGGCCTATGCCTCCCGGCTTGCAACCGGCCTTGAAGAGGTCATGTCGGCTTTGTCGGAAGCCTTTATCCGATATTCCGACGGAACAAGGCTGTCGCTCCAGGACAACAGCGGCCTCGAATCGCTGCGCGAGATGCGCGGCGGATTGGATCGTCTGCAAGCTGCGATATGACCGCCATCTTTTTTCCAGCACGGCCTCCATGTGGAGGCCGTGCTTTTCTTTTCTTCCTTAGAGCAGCGCATCCAGGGCCGTTCTTCTTTTTGTTCCGCAGAGCAGCCCGTCCATGCCAGGCGGACGATACTATATCGCCAAAGCCGTGAAACCCGGCTGAATCCGGCCTTCTATCACCCTCCTAATTATTCCGCTGCATGCATTCCGGTAAAGAACAAATTAATCCGTTTTCAACAAAAAGACTCTCTATAAGCTTATTTTGGAGCAAATGTGTCCTACGAGTGACAATAACGTGATTATTCGGAGAATACCCCCTCTCCCGCTTCCCTCACTATCGCTGAACGGGGCAGAGGTGGATATTCGGCTTCTGAAGGCGTTTGCCGGAGGAGATGGATGCTGATAACATTCATCCATATTGCAAGGATTTCCATCACCAAACCTAACAAATGGGGGAGACATCAACTTGGAGGTTTTCAAGAATCTCAAGCCGTTTTACTGGGTCGAGCGAAAGTTCATCTTCGCCTCGATCCTGTGCCTGGCCTGCGCGACGGCGCTCGGCCTGGTATATCCGAACCTGCTTCGGTACCTGATCGACGACGTCATCCAGACGAAGAATTGGGGAGTCGTGCCTGCGCTGTCCCTGACCGTCGTCGGCGTCGTGTCGCTGAAGGGATGCCTCAACTTTCTGAGCGGCTTTTTCGGCGGCAGGCTCGGCAACCGCGTCGCTTACCGGATGCGGAACGCTTCCTACGCCAAGCTTCAGGAGCTCAGCTTTCCTTATTACGACACGGCCAAAACCGGGGATCTGATGTCCCGCCTGACCGCGGACCTCGAGGCGATCCGCCAGTTCGTCGGCTTCGGCTTCGCCCAGATTCTGAATACGGTGCTCATGATCCTGTTCGGCGGCATCATGATGCTCAGCATCGACTGGCAGCTGACGCTGATGACGCTCGTCACGATTCCGCTGCTCGCCTTCGCGGCGATCCGCTTCGAGAAGAACATCCACCCCGCCTTCCGCGAGATGAGGCAGGCGCTCAGCCATCTGACGACGGCGGTCCAGGAGAACATCACCGGCGTCCGCACGGTCAAATCCTTCGCCAGGGAATCGCATGAGGTGGAGAAATTCTCGGTGCGCAGCACCGCCTATCAGAACAACCAGGTCGGAGCCGCGACCATCTGGGCGCGCTTTTTCCCGCTCATGGAGCTGCTGGCCAATATCGGCGTCGTCATCCTGCTCGTAGCCGGGGGGCTGCGGGTCATCGACGGGCCTCTGACGCTTGGGGAGCTTGTCGCCTTCTTCAGCATGATCTGGTACATCATCGGTCCGATGTGGAACATCGGCTTCCTCATCAACAACTACACGCAGTCCAAGGCTTCCGGGGAGCGCGTGCTTGAACTTCTCCATTCCTACGTCCATGTGAAAAGCGTCGAGGACGCGGTCGTCCTCGACAAGGATACGATCAAAGGCCATGTCCGGTTTGAAAACGTCACCTTCTCTTATGCGGACAAGGAGCCTGCCCTGCGGGACATCAGCTTCGACGCCCCTCCGGGCAAGGTGATCGGCCTGCTGGGCGGCACAGGCTCCGGCAAGAGCACGATCATCCAGCTGCTGATGCATGCCTACAACGTCAAGCAGGGCCGCATCACGGTCGACGGCTTCGATATCCGCAACGTCGACGTCCAGAGCCTGCGCAGCCAGATCGCGACCGTCTTCCAGGAAACCTTCCTGTTCTCGGCCTCGATCCGCGACAACATCGCTTATGCCAACAAGGACGCTACGATGGAGGAGATCGAACGCGCGGCCAAGCTGTCCAAAGCCCATGAATTCATCATGGAGCTGCCGCTCGGCTACGACACGCTCGTCGGCGAGCGCGGCATGGGCCTCTCGGGCGGCCAGAAGCAGCGGATCGCGATTGCCCGGGCCTTGATCCGCAATCCGCATATCCTCGTGCTCGACGACGCTACGAGCGCGGTCGACATGGAAACCGAGCATGAGATCCAGGCCGGCTTCAAGGAACTGATGCGGGGCCGGACGACGTTCATCATCGCCCACCGCATCAGCTCGCTCAAGGACGCCGACGAAATTCTCGTCCTGGACGGAGGCCGGATCACCCAGCGCGGCACCCATCAGCAGCTGATCCGCCAGCAAGGTCCTTACCGCGACGTCTACAACATCCAGTACGCCGACCGTCCGCAAAGCGGCGAAGACGAGCCGGCCGTGAAGGGAGGAACGGCATAATGGCAAGCAAGAAGAAGGACATCCTTGCGGAAACCGGCCAGGCGGGAAGCCTGGACGGACAAATGCAGGCCGCGGCGGAATCCCAGCGCCAGCGGTTCAAGTACCAGGATGACGACATCATCGAGAAGCCGTTCAACTGGAAGCAGATCGGACGCCTGTTCGGCTACATGAAGCCGTATTACCGCCAGCTCATCCCGATGGTGTTCATGATGCTGCTCGGCACGTTCACGCGCCTGGCCGCTCCGGCCGTCATCATCCTGGCCATCGACGACGCCATCGGCAAAAACGACAAGAGCATGCTGCTCATGTACGGCGGCGTCATGCTGGCTCTCTACATCATCCAATGGATTGCGAACGCGATCCGGATCAAGTATACGAACATTATCGGACAGAAGGTCATCTTCGACCTGCGGCAGCAGCTGTTCGAGCATATCCAGAAGCTCAGCTTCCGCTTCTTCGACAAGCGCCCGGCCGGCTCCGTGCTCGTGCGCGTCACCAACGACGTCAACTCGCTGCAGGACCTGTTCACGAGCGGAGTCGTCAACCTGCTCATGGACTGCATCCAGCTCGTCGGCATCGTGGCGATTCTGCTCCTCTGGAACTTCAAGCTCGGCCTCGCCGTCATGATCACGGTTCCGCTCATGTTCGTCGTCTCGACGGCTCTGCGCAAGCGGATCCGCTTCGCCTGGCAGGACGTCCGGATCAAGCAGTCCCGCCTCAATTCCCATCTCAACGAAGCGATCCAGGGAATGAAGGTGACGCAGGCTTACGTCCAGGAGAAAGAAAACTACAAGTTCTTCGACAATATGAACACGGTCAACCTGAACAGCTGGAACCGCGCATCGGCGCTCAACCAGACGTTCGGTCCGGTCATCGAAATCACCTCGGCGATCGGCACGCTGATTCTGTTCTGGTACGGCTCCCATCTCATCCAGGTCGGAGCGATCACGATCGGCGTGCTCGTCGGCTTCGCCAACTACGTGGGCAACTTCTGGGATCCCATCAACCGGCTTGGCCAGATGTACTCCCAGCTGCTCGTCGCGATGGCGAGCTCGGAGCGAATCTTCGAGTTCATCGACGAGGATCCGACCGTCAAGGAAAGCGGCCGCGCCCGCCTGCTGACCGGCATCAAGGGCGATGTCAGCTTCGAGAATATTGTCTTTGAATATGAAAAGGGCCGCCCGGCCTTGAAAGGCATCTCGCTGGAGGCTCGCGCGGGCCAGTCGATCGCCCTCGTCGGGCATACGGGCTCAGGCAAAAGCACGATCATCAATCTGCTCTGCCGATTCTACGATCCGGTGGAAGGCAGGGTGACGATCGACGGCACCGACATCCGCGACGTCACCCTCGAAAGCTTGCGCACGCAGGTCGGCATCGTGCTTCAGGACACGTTCATCTTCTCCGGCACGATCCGCGACAACATCCGCTTCGGGCGGCTGAACGCGACCGACGAGGAGGTGGAGATGGCGGCGCGCGCCGTGCATGCCCATGATTTCATCGCCAGCCTTCCCGACGGCTACGACACCGAGGTCCAGGAGCGCGGCAGCGTGCTGTCGATGGGCCAGCGGCAGCTGCTCAGCTTCGCCCGGGCGCTGCTCGCCGATCCGGCGATTCTCATCCTCGACGAGGCGACGGCGAGCATCGACACCGAGACGGAGCTCAAAATTCAAGAAGCGCTCAAGACGCTGCTGGCCGGCCGCACGAGCTTCATCATCGCTCACCGTCTCTCTACGATCCGCCACTGCGACAATATCATCGTGCTGGATCACGGGCGCATCGTCGAGCAGGGCGACCATGCCCAGCTGATGCTGTACGGAGGCGTGTACCGCGGGCTCATCGATGCCCAGTACCGGTTCCTCTCCGCCTAGGCGAGCGGCTGGAGGAGAGGCGCCAAGGCTGCTTCCAAGCCGTAGGCTTCAGGATAGATCCCTTCCCTCCGCTAAGCCGCATTGGCAGGAATAAAGCTCGTTTCAAGCCTTGATTCGCTCATGCAAAGCGGGACATGCACCGATAAGGTCCGTTCCGAGCCTGCTCCTTATTTTTCCAGGCTGAGCTTTGGGGACGGAATGATCATTTGCGATTCACCTGCCGAATGCGGCAGCGAACGATTAGAAAAGACCCGGGATCGGCAGAGCGCGCTCTGCCGATCCCGGGTCTTCCCTTTTTTTCTCGTTCAAACAATGACGGCTTCCTGATGCGGAACAGCTGCCTTATACTCTTGGCTGAATCGTTTCGCGTGCATCGCAGCTTCAGGCACCGATTCATCGTTCCCTAGGCGATCCAAGAGCTCATCAGCATAGGTTTCTCCATAAGGCAAGCTTGATTTTTCGATAGACAGCATCCACAATAAGATGACATTCGTCTCGGTATACATTGCCATGGAGGCAGATGCCATCAACGCCATTATATAGGGGGTATCATCATGTCCTACGGTTCTCCGCTCTCTTCGCGGGCCCGCAAAATGCTTCTGCTCGGTTCAGGCGAGCTCGGCAAGGAAGTGATTATCGAAGCGCAGCGTCTGGGAGTCGAGACGGTCGCCGTCGACCGGTATGCAGACGCTCCCGCCATGGGCGTCGCCCATCGCTCCCATGTCATCGATATGCTGGATCCGGAGCAGCTCCGGAATCTGATCAAGCTGGAGAAGCCCGACCTCATCGTTCCGGAAATCGAAGCGATCGCCACCTCCACTCTCGTAGAGCTGGAGCAGGAGGGCTTCAAGGTCGTTCCGACGGCAAGAGCCGCCAGGCTGACGATGGACCGGGAGGGCATCCGCAGGCTCGCAGCCGAGACGCTGCGCCTGCCGACAGCGCCGTACCGGTTCGCCGACTCCTACGAGGAGATGCGCGACGCCGTGCTGGAGCTCGGACTGCCATGCGTCATCAAGCCGATCATGAGCTCGTCGGGCAAAGGCCAGAGCGTCTGCCGCTCCGAAGCGGAGATCGCCAGCTGCTGGAATTACGCCATGGAAGGCGGACGCGCCAAGAAGAAACGCGTTATCGTCGAAGGCTTCGTCCATTTCCAATCCGAAATCACGCTGCTCACGGTCCGTTCCGTATCGGGCACGGTCTTCTGCGAGCCGATCGGCCATGTGCAGAAGGACGGCGATTATATCGAATCGTGGCAGCCTCACGGCATGAGCGCCGCCCAGCTGGAGCAGTCGGAGCATATCGCCAGGCAGATCACGGACGCTCTCGGCGGCTGGGGCTTGTACGGAGTCGAGCTGTTCCTGACGGAAGAGGGCGTCCTGTTCAGCGAAGTGTCGCCGCGGCCGCATGATACGGGCATGGTCACGATGGCCACCCAGGACCTGTCCGAATTCGCGCTGCATGTGAGGGCGATTCTCGGCTTCCCGGTTCCTTCTGTCCGTCTGCTGTCCCCTGGAGCGAGCCATACGCTCAAGGCGACCCGGGACCACCGCGATTTCACGATCGAAGGCCTGGAGGACGCGCTTGCGGTTCCATCGACTCAAGTTCGGGTGTTCGGCAAGCCCGACACGAGAAAGGGCCGCCGCATGGCGGTAGCGCTCAGCACCGCCTCGAATGCCGAGGAAGCGAGAGCTCTCGCCAGATCCGCCGCCGAAGCTTTATCCGTCCGCTACAACGATTGATTTGCCGGCGTCGCCGGCAGCTCGGCGCATGCACAGCCGTTCCGGTTCTCCTGCTTCAAGGAGAATCCCGGAGCGGTTTTTTCATGTCGCTCCCGATGCGGGACCTTAGGGTGTCAAAAGCCGGAAATCATTGTGCTGGCTTTATTTGCAAATTCTTGTCGAAAGCCTTATTTTTAAGTACAAAGCGTCGTAAATTAAAAAACGGTAAATGAGTCAAGGGGGAAAAGAGAATGGATTCCAGCCGGTTATGGCGGATTCTTGGCACCGGCTCGCTTGCAGCCACGCTGCTGCTCGGCGGAGGCTTTGTTTATGCCGTTCAGGACATGCTCGGCAGCGGAAGCGGGCTGACAGCTCCGGCAAAAAAGCCCGTCCTCGCGGAGACGGGCGGTTCCTTCGCAGCGGCTTCAACCATTTATGTGACCGCGCTGGGGGATTCCTTGACGAAAGGCGTCGGGGACAACACCGGCGAAGGGTATGTGAAGCAGGTGATCAAAGGCCTCGGCCAGGCGACAGGAAAACCGGTTCAGCAAATCAACAACTTGGCTGTCGCCGGCCTGACGGCCAGCGAGCTGGACGAAATGCTGGAAAAGGACCAGGGGATGGCCTACCCGATCCGGCAGGCGAACCTGATTTTGCTCACGATCGGAGGCAACGACTTGTTCCGGTCTGCATTGTCGCAAGCGGAGGAAGGCAATGCATCCGATATTTCGGTGGAAAGCGTCGCGTCGCGCATTCCGGAAGCCATTGCATCGTTCAAGAGCGTGATCGGCCGGATCCGCGCCATCAATCCGGACGCGACCATCGCTTATGCCGGCCTATATAATCCATTCTACGACATTCCCGAATTGAAAGAAGGAATCGTTCCCGTACAGAAATGGAACGACGAGGCTTTCGCCGTCCTGAGCAAGGACCCGCATGCGGTTCTCGTTCCGGTGCTGGATCTGTTCCAGCTGCATGGCTCCGGCTATTTGTCCTCCGACCATTTTCATCCCAATCACGAAGGCTATGAGAGAATCTCGGACCGCATCATCCAGTCGCTGAGCTGAATGAAGAGAATCGCCGGATGATTCGGAAACAGGGAACGGACCCAGATATAGAGGATCAGGACAGGAGGCGGCCATCGTGACGATAGAGTACAAAATCAGGAAGCTTGATCAGGAAAAGGAGGTCTTGCCGCAGAAGCTGGAGCTGGAGCCGGAACCGGACGGAAGGGACAAGCGCCTGTCCGAAGCGGCGACCGTGCTGTCCGTGCGCGGACTGAAGAAGAAAATCCGGGGAACATGGATTATCCATCAAGTGGATTTCGACGTGAAGGCCGGCGAGATTTTCGGATTTCTCGGGCCGAACGGCTCCGGCAAGACGACGACGATCCGCATGCTCGTCGATCTCATCAAGCCGACGGAAGGGGAAGTGCTGATCGGAGGGCACAGCGTGCAGCGGAATCCCGAGCGGGCGCTCGCCGAGGTCGGCTCCATCGTCGAAAATCCGGAGATGTATCCGTTCATGAGCGGATGGGAGAATTTGGAGCATTTTGCCCGCATGCAGAGAGGGATCGACAAAAACCGCATCCGCGAGGTGGCGGAGATCGTCCGGCTCGACGACCGCATCCATGACAAGGTCAAAACCTACTCGCTCGGCATGCGCCAAAGGCTCGGCATCGCGCAGGCGCTGCTGGGGCGTCCCAAGCTTCTCATTCTCGACGAGCCTACGAACGGCTTGGATCCGAAGGGAATCAAGGAGCTGCGCGAATTCATCCGGATGCTGGCGGACAGCGGCATCAGCCTGTTCATCTCCAGCCATCTGCTGAGCGAGATCCAGCTGATGTGCGACCGGGTCGCGATCATCGCCGGCGGGCGCGTGCTGTCGGTTGGACGAGTGGACGAGCTGGTGGCGCAAGCCGGCTCCTATGTGCTGTGGAAGACCGACCGGCCTGCGGAGGCGGAGAGCCTCCTGCTCCAGGAGCCGCAGCTGCGTATTCTGAGGGAAGGCGAATACCGGATGGACGAGAGCGCGCTCGCTCATCTGGAGGGAGCTGTCGTCACGACCGTCCCCGAGGCTGTGCTGCCCGGACTTGTCGCCCGCCTCGCGGGAGCGGGCATCGCCATCCATGCGGTGCAGCGCGTCGCGCCAACGCTCGAAGAGATGTTCCTGACGCTGACGGAGGAGAATGAATCGTGAGAGACCTGCTGCCGCTGATCCAGAATGAAACCTTGAAAATTTGGAAAAAGAAACGGTTCTATGTTATCCTTCTTATTCTACTGGTGCTGATTCCGATCTTTACTTATGCGCAGATGAGGGTGTCGCAGACCAACGCCGTCCACTTCAAGGATTGGCGCAACCAGATCCAGCAGCAGATTACGGATCTGCAGAATACGCTGGCCAGCGACAGGGTGCCCGAGGAGTGGAAGAAATACGACCGCATCGAGATTCTCCGCCTGCAGTATTATCTCGATCACGACGTGAATCCAAGCAGTCCGGACGCCGTTTCGTTCACCAGGCAGTTCATGGCGAGCTCCGTCTCGCTCTTCTTCCCTCTAATGATTTTGGCGATCGCCTCCGATCTAGTATCGGGAGAGCGCTCGAGCGGCACGATCAAGATGCTGCTGACGCGGCCGGTGAAGCGCTGGAAGATCCTCATGAGCAAGCTTGTCGCCCTGACGCTGTACGTATCGCTCGCGATCGTAGCGACAGGAGCGGTCTCCTACCTCATATCGGGCGCCGTATTCGGCTACGGAGGCTGGACGATGCCGGTGTTCACGGGCTTCGGCGTCCAGGGCGGCACGATCGACGCCAGCGGCGTGCATGCGGTGCCGCAGTGGCTGTACCTGTTCATGCAGAGCGGGCTGATCTGGGTGTCCTGCATGACCGTCGCCGTCTTGTCGCTCATGGTTTCCGTGCTGCTGAGAAGCACCGCTGCCAGCATCGTGACGATGATGGCAGCCGTCATTTCCGGCACGATCCTTTCCGGCATGACATCCTCCTGGGAGAGCGCGAAATATTTGTTTTCGGTGAACATCGACCTGACCGATTACCTCGAAGGGGTGCCGGCGCCGATCGACGGCATGAATCTCGTTTTTTCGCTAGGCGTGCTCGCGGCATGGTCCGCGGCGGCTTTGGCCGTATCTTTCGGCATCTTTACGAAACAGGACATCTTGAATTAAAATAGCTAAGATTCTCGGAAGCGCATCGATTCCCGCCCGGCGGGACGCTCCGGGCACAGGCTTCACAACGAAAAGGGGGACGCGTATGGCCGAACAACTGGACCTCTACGCAACCGAAGCGGCGAATACGGCGACAGGCAGCCCTTCCTATGGCGCGGACGACATTCAGATCCTGGAGGGGCTGACCGCGGTGCGCAAGCGCCCCGGCATGTACATCGGCAGCACGACCAATTCAGGTCTGCATCATCTCGTCTGGGAGATCGTGGACAACGCCGTCGACGAGCATTTGGCCAAATACTGCACGGATATCAACGTCACGCTGCACAAGAACGGCTCGGTGACGGTTCACGATAACGGCCGGGGAATTCCGACCGGCATGCACAAGACGGGCATTCCTACGCCTCAGGTCGTCTTTACGATCCTCCACGCCGGAGGCAAGTTCGGCGGCGGCGGCTACAAGAAGTCAGGCGGCCTTCACGGCGTCGGAGCCTCGGTTACGAACGCGCTTTCGGAATGGCTCGAGGTGGAGATCTTCCGCGACGGCAAGATACATAAACAGCGCTTCGAGTACTGGGTGGACAAGGACGGCAAGGAGCATGTCGGCGAGCCGGTCACGGGTCTCGAGGTGACGGGGACGACGCGCCAGACGGGCACGAAGGTCACGTTCAAGCCGGATTCCCGAGTGTTTCACGGCCATACGTCGCTGAGCTTCGACACCCTTTCGGACCGGCTGCAGGAGATCGCATTCCTCAACTCCGGCCTCAAGGTCGTGCTTAAGGACGAGCGCACGGGCAGCGAGAACGTCTTCCACTACGAAGGCGGCGCCAAGCAGTTCGTCGAGTTCCTGAACGAGGAGAAGTCGGTGCTTCACGAAACGGTGCATTTCAGCGCGGAGAAGGACGACATCGAGGTCGAAGTCGCGCTGCAGTACAACGACGGCTACACGGAGACGATCGTCAGCTTCGTGAACTCGATCCCTACCCGCGGCGGCGGCACGCACGAGACCGGCTTCAAGACCGCGTATACCCGCGTCTTGAACGATTATGCCCGGCGCACGGCGATGATCAAGGAGAAGGACAAGAATCTCGAGGGCGGCGACCTGCGCGAAGGCATGATGGCCGTCATCAACATCAAGATGTCCGAGGTCGAGTTCGTCGGCCAGACGAAGGACCAGCTCGGCAGCTCCTCCGCGAGAAGCGCCGTCGACGCGGTCGTCGCGGACAAGATGGCTGTCTTCCTGGAGGAGAACCCGCAGGTCGGCCAGATGCTCCTGAAAAAGGCGATCCAGGCTTCGAAGGCCCGCGAGGCGGCGCGCAAGGCGAGGGACGAGATCCGCAGCGGCAAGAAGCGCAGCGAAAGCTCCAACCTCGGCGGCAAGCTGACGCCGGCCCAGTCCAAGGATTCCACGCGCAACGAGCTGTTCATCGTCGAGGGCGATTCCGCCGGCGGCTCCGCCAAGCAAGGACGCGATTCCAAGATCCAGGCGATTCTGCCGCTCAAGGGCAAGCCGATGAATCCGGAGAAGGCCCGCCTGGCCGACATCCTCAAGAACGACGAGTACAAGGCGATCATCGCGGCGATCGGCGCAGGGGTCGGACCTGAGTTCGAAGCATCCGAATGCAATTACAGCAAAATCATCATCATGACGGATGCCGATACCGACGGCGCCCACATCCAGGTGCTGCTGCTGACGTTCTTCTACCGCTACATGAAGCCGCTCATCGACGCCGGCAAGATCTACATCGCGCAGCCGCCGCTCTACAAGATGAGCCGCAAATCCGGCAAGCTGGAGACGGTCCGGTACGCCTGGACCGACGAGCAGCTGCAGAATTACAGCAAGGAAATGGGCAAGAACTACGAGCTGCAGCGGTACAAGGGACTCGGCGAGATGAACCCCGACCAGCTGTGGGAAACGACGATGAACCCGGATTCGCGCACGCTGCTGCAGGTACGGATCGAGGACGCGGCCAAGGCCGAAAGGCGCGTATCGACGCTTATGGGCGACAAGGTCGACCCGCGCAAGCGCTGGATCATCGACAATGTGGACTTCAGGGAATACGAGGAATAGGGGGATACACCCATGAGCACGAGCGAGCAGTTTTTGCCGGCTTTCCTCGAGGAAGTCGTCGGCGACCGATTCGGTCGCTATTCCAAATATATTATCCAGGACCGCGCCATTCCGGATGTCAGGGACGGCCTGAAGCCGGTCCAGAGGCGCATCCTGTATGCGATGTACGATTCCGGCAATACGCCGGACAAGCCTTACCGCAAATCCGCCAAAACCGTCGGCGACGTGATGGGCAACTATCATCCGCATGGCGACTCCTCGATTTACGAGGGCATGGTGCGGATGGCACAGCCTTGGAAGATGGGGCATACGCTCGTCGACGGCCACGGCAACTGGGGCTCGATCGACGACGATCCCGCGGCGGCGATGCGTTATACGGAAGCGCGCCTGTCGAACATCGCGATGGAGCTGCTGCGCGATATCGAGAAGCGCACCGTCCTCTTCAAGGACAACTTCGACAATACCGCCAAGGAGCCGGTCGTGCTTCCCGCCCGCTACCCGAATCTGCTGGTCAATGGAGTCAGCGGGATCAGCTCGGGCTTTGCGACGGAAATTCCGCCGCACAACCTCCGCGAGGTGATCGATGCCTGCATCGCGCTCATGCTGGACGGCAGCCTTGAGGTCTCCGACCTGATGGGCATCATGAAAGGGCCGGATTTCCCGACAGGCGGCATCATCATGGGCGAGGACGGCATCCGCGAGGCGTATACGAACGGCAAGGGCCGCATCCATCTGCGCTCCCGCACCGAAGTGGAGGAGCTGCGGGGCGGCAAGAAGCAGATCGTCGTCACGGAAATTCCTTACCAGGTCGTCAAGTCGCGTCTTGTGACAGCGATGGAGAACATCCGCCTGGAGAAGAAGGTCGACGGCATCGCCGAGGTGCGGGACGAGAGCGGCCGCGAAGGCATGCGCATCGTCATCGAGCTGAAGAAAGACGCCGACGCCGAAGGCATCCTGGCTTATCTGCTCAAAAAGACCGACCTGCAGGTGACCTACAACTTCAACATGGTCGCGATCGTCAACAAGGCTCCGCGCCAAATGGGGATCAAGGAGATTCTGTCGGCCTATATCAGCCACCAGAAGGAAGTCGTCACTTTCCGGACGCGCTTCGAGCTGGAGAAGGCGGAAGACCGCGCCCATGTGCTGGAAGGGCTCGTCAAGGCGCTCAACATCCTCGACGAAGTCATCGCCAGCATCAAAGCTTCCAAAAACCGTTCGGATGCCCAGAACAACCTGATGCTGCAGTTCGGCTTCAGCGAGCGCCAGGCGGACGCGATCCTGACGCTCCAGCTGTACCGGCTGACGAATCTGGAGATTACTTCGCTGGAGAAGGAGCTGCGCGAGCTGGCCAAAAAGATCCAGTATCTTCGCTCCATTCTGGACAGCGAGCGCAAGCTGATCAAGGTCATTCAGGACGAGCTGACGGAGATCCGGGAGAAATACGGCATTGACCGCCGCTCGGAGCTGCGCGGCGAGGTGGAGGAGCTCAAGGTCGGACTTGAAGTGCTCGTGAGCGCGGAGGACGTGCTCGTGGCGATCAGCCGCGAGGGTTATGTGAAGCGCACCGGCATGCTCAGCTTCACCCGCTCCGGCGGCGAGATCGATGCCTCCGGCGTCAAGGACGGGGATTCCATCCGTTATCTGCTGGAGGCGAGCACGATCGACAGCCTGCTCGTCTTCACCCGCAAGGGAAGCTACTACATGCTTCCTGTCCATGCGATTCCGGAATTCAAATGGAAGGATGCGGGCACCGCGATCGTCAACGTCATCCCGATTCCGAAGGATGACGGCATCGTCGCCGTCATTCCGGTGAAGGACATCCAGAAGCCGGGCGAATCGCTGTTCTTCTTCACCCGCAAAGGACAGGTGAAGCGTACGGAGCTCAAGGAGTACGCGACCAACCGTTCCACGGCAGTCGCAGCGTGCAAGGTCGCGGACGGAGATGAAATCGTGGCCGTCATGCAATCGCGCGGCGCCAGCCATCTGCTGCTCGTGAGCAAGCTGGGCTCGGCCATCCGCTTCCCGGCGGAAGAGGTCAGTCCGATGGGACGCGTCTCCGGAGGCGTGCGCGGCATGCAGTTCAAGGAAGGCGACGAGCTGGCCGCGGCGCTTGAGGTGAGCCGGGAAGACGAAGGCGAGATTCTCGTCATCAGCGACCTCGGCTACGGCAAGCGCAGCCTGCTGGCCGACTACCCGGTGCAAGGGCGCGGAGGCAAGGGCGTGCAGTCGTTTGAATTCAAGGAAGGCAAGCGGGTCAAGCCCAACGGCAGCCGGCTTGCAGGCGCCTGGTACTGCCGTCAGCCTCGCGAGCTGAACGTGCAGCTCTCCAGCGGAAGCGTGCAGCGCTTCCTGACGGAGAAGACGCCGATCGAGGACCGCAGATCGATCGGGCGGCAGCTTGCTCAGGTCGAGAAGAACGACTCCGTGCAGCAGCTGTATGCCCGTCCAGAGCTTGGACAAGGCTGATTCAGCCGCAGAAAATCAAGCAGCAAACGAAGCCCGACCGGCTTAAGCAAGCCGGTCGGGCTTTTCGTATTCGAAAGCAGGCATCGCTCTTTTTGGATGAAAGCGCCGTCCCAGCTCTGCCAGTTCTGTCAGCTCTGCCAGCTCTGTCTGCGCTCAGTCGAACGGCCGGTCCTCGGAAGGCTCAAGTCGGTCGATAACCTGTAAAAGCGCATCCAGCAAAACCCACATCGGAACCGGCTCATCCGGCTTCTCCAGCCAGACCGAGTCTTTGATGATTCCGTATGCGCGTATTTTGCGGATCACGGATTCCTTATGCTCTTCCACGGTTACCACCCTTTCGCCTTCGCTCGAAGTTCTTCTCTGCAGTCTATGTCAGAGTGTGTCTAATGGTTCGGAATGGTATCGATTAAGGTCTGCAATTATTAATCCGATTAACCTTTCTTTCGACATTTTCAGATGGTATAATTTAGGATAGGAATCAGCAATAGGACTTGCCCGGGCTTCCTGCGGACGAGCCTGGCCAACTGAACAGATTGGGGTTGAAGTCGTTGTCGGTTATGATTACGGAGGATTTCGCCAAATTGTGGATGAAGCTTTCAAGGGAGTGGAAAACCCATCTGGAAGACAGCCTGCTGCCGAACTTGACGGAAGGCCAGCTCAACGCGCTCGAGCTGCTGATCAAGCATCAGCCGATGAAGCCGTCCGAGCTGCTGCAGCATCTCCATACGACGCCGGCTGCCATCACGACGCTGCTCGACCGGATGGAGCGCGGCGGCCTGATCGAGCGTGGCCGGGATCTGGCCGACCGCCGGATCGTCTGGGTGACGGTTACCGAGCATGGGGAGAAGGAAGCCGCGCGCGGCATGGAAGTCAGGGAAGCCTTCATCCGCGGTGCTCTGGACCGGATCTCTTCCCACAACCAGCAGCTGCTGGTCTATCTGCTTGGCAAAGTAGCGAACGCCGGTTAAAGCCGGCGTTCGCTTTTCAATTCGGAAGCCTCGCTGCCTGCTTCAGGAAGATGATTTCGGCGGCAGCAGCTCGACCAGATACGGACGCGAGCCGTTCTCTGCTTTCATGGTGAAATAACCTTTGCCCGGCTCCAGCTTCACTTTCGTTCCATCCGGCTTGGTTCCATAAGCAGGCATGGCGAAGCGGACATCAAAGGATCCGAAAGCAAGCTTTCCCTTGAAGATCGTCAGATTGACGTTTGTAGATTTCACGGCGAGAGACGTCCAGCAGACGATCAAATCGCCGGAAGGTTCGTCGCCGCCGTTGTTTCCTTTCAAATGGACCGTCTGACCGATGACAATGGGATGGGGGGAAATGTCCATGAAAGGAAGCACCTTCAAAGCATTGAAGTCCTTGACGGCCGCAGAATCGTTCAGGACGAGGCTGTCCTTTCCTCCGGTCGCTCCGTATACGAGCTTGCTGCCGGAAGCGGCATACAGCGACGTGCCGTCCCCTTGGTTGAACGAGATGGTCATGCCGTGGAAAAACTGATCGTCGGGCACTTTGGCAACGGTCTCCCGGACTCCTTTTGCGGCGAATTTCTTCAGAATGCCGCAGACAGTGGCGATAGACGCCTTATCGTTCGGGTTGGCTCCGTTGAGAGAGATGTAGACGGTATCGGCATCCTGCATGGAGACGGATTTGACCGTCTTGCTGGAGCAATCGGCCGCGAGCTCATCCACAGTACGCGGCTTCGGCAGGCTCTGCCGTTCCTTTTCGTAGGAAGGACGGAGGTAGGTAAGCCGTTCATAGTTGCCGTCCTTCCCGTCGAGAGAGCTGTCGTAAAAGAAGTCCAGCTGGCCGGCGCCCATATCGGCGGCCACCACCAGCCCGTCTCCGTTGGAAGGAATACGGTAGGCATCTTCCAGGTCCTTGCCCGAAAGAAGCTTGTCGGCCAGCACCGTAACGGTATGATCCTTGAAATCGATCAAGGTCAGCAGTCCGGTCGACATTGGCCGAACAATCATATAATCCTGCCCGATGCCATGGAGGAAATAGCGGTCTTCTTTGCCGGCAAGCTCGGCCATGTCGTATGTCTTGGCGGGGAGAGCCTTTTCATCGTACAAGGCAGCGGTTCGTCCGTCCGTCAAGATGGTATAGGAGGTCAAGCCGTCCGGACCTTCAATCTGTGTGAAGCTTGCATTGTGATCCATGAATCCTACATAGCCTGCTTTGGTCTGGACGGCGATCTTGCCGTCATGGAGAAGGAGGCTGTAGACGTCATAGCGGCTGCGGTCGGCTCCATAACGGTCCACAACGGTAATGACGCTGCCGTTCAGAAAAAATCCATTCCCCTCGAGGGAAACGGTGCCTTGGAAATCAGCCTCGACGCGGCCGGCGAGCGCGGCTGGGGAGCTTTCATCCTTGGACAGGTACAGATCCCCGCTGTCGCGGCTCAGCCACATCCGGTCATTGGGGATAGAGCGCTTGATATACTCATCGTTTCCCTTCAAGTGCAAGGACCGGCTGGGAGCATCCCACCAGATTTTGCTGCCGACGGCTTCCGACAGGAAGCGAAGCGGCACATAGATCTGGCTGTCGACCATCCGCAGCGGCCCGCTCAAAGGAACGGATTGTCCGTTCACCGTTGCAGCGGCCGCGCCGTAGGTCATTTTGACCGTTCTCTTCGGGTACTGCAGCGTGAAGGTTTTGGACGGAGAGTCCCAGGATACGAGGCAGCCCAGCAGCTCCCCGGATAACCGGAGAGGGAGATAAGCCGTCCCATTGTCCAGAAAGGGAGCGGTATTCGTTTTGACTATCTGTTCATTTACAATCAGCTTGATCGGCGCCGGGTCCGGGGCAGAGCCGGCAGCGTCAGCAGGGGACGGAAGCAAAGCAAAGCCCAGCAATGAAGCGGTCAGCAGCAGGCGGCTTCGGAAGCGGAACGGCATGTTATCGGATCAACTCGCTCTCGTTGGAACAGAATGGAAACAATCTTATCCTCTTCGACGCTGTCAGCTCTAAAAAGTTGCATGGCTGCTCATGCCGGCTGCGTACAAGTCCGGCTGCGGAAAAGGATAGAAGCGTTCCGGAAACGAACAACAGCGGCAGCCTTGGAGAGCTTGCTCTCCTCAGGCTGCCGCTGTTGTTGTACTATCGTCTCCGTATTTAGCGGGGTTCTGCGTTTCCTGCTTCCGCTCCGAATTCCGTTTCCAGATGCCGGGCGGCTCCGTCGAGCAGGCTGTCCTCCCAAAGGTTCCAGGGAAAGGAGCTTGGCGGACGGGAGGCGAAGGACATCCACTCCTTGCTGACGGGATGCGGAATGCCTGCTTCCGCCGACCAGAGCGCGATGTCCGCATGGCCGCTTCTGGACTTGTCTCCGCGAGGGACGGGGGCTCCGTATTTCAGGTCGGCATGGAGCGGACAGCCGATGGCAGCCATCTGCACTCGGATCTGATGAGGCCGGCCGGTATGAAGGCGGACGGCCGCCAACGCCAAGCCATCCGCCTCGCCGAGCACGGCATAGGAAAGCTTGGCTTCCTTGGCGTCTCCCCGGGGCTTGTCATAAGCCGTGACGACGTTGCGCTTCGAGTCCTTGGCCAGATAATGCTTCAGCTGTCCCTTGGACTGTGGAGGCCTTCCGTTCAGAACGGCCAAATACGTCTTGCTGAAGGTTCTCGTCCGCACGGAATCGGACAGCCGCCCGGCAGCCTTGGACGTCTTGGCGAACAGCATGACGCCTCCTACCGGCCGGTCCAAGCGGTGGACGAGCCCGAGAAACACGTTGCCGGGCTTGTCATGCCGTATTTTCAAGTCCTGCTTGAGAAGCGTGAGCATATCCTCGTCGCCGCTCTCATCCGCCTGTGACGGAATGCCAGGCGGCTTCACGACCGCGAGCAGATGGTTGTCCTCGTAAAGCACGGGAATGCCCGTAGAGGCCGCCATGCTCTCAGGCCTCCCAGCGGCCCAGGATGCCGCATGGCAGCACGAGACCGGACGCGCTGATCGGAAGGCCGATCTCGCCGCAGTTGATGCTGCCGCCGAAGCGCTTGCCTGCGGTCATATGGAGCAGGTTGTGGAGCACCTGCGGCGACAAGCCCGTCGTATAGGAGTTGATCAGCAGGAAGAGCGGGTTGTCGGTCAGTATTTCCATGCAGGATTCCAGGAAGGGGAACAAGCTGGACTCCAGCTTCCACATTTCTCCGCCCGGACCTCGTCCGTAGGACGGAGGATCCATGATGATGGCATCGTATTTGCTGCCGCGGCGCTGCTCGCGCTGCACGAATTTGAACACATCATCCGTAATGTAGCGGATGGGCCGGTCGGCCAGGCCGGACAGCTGAGCATTTTCCTTGGCCCATTGGACCATGCCCTTGGCCGCGTCGACATGGCAGACGTCGGCTCCGGCCGCTCCGGCTGCAACGGTGGCTCCGCCGGTATACGCGAACAGATTGAGCACGCGGACAGGGCGCCCTGCGCCGCGGATCTTGTCCATCATCCAGCTCCAGTTGACCGCCTGCTCCGGAAACAGTCCCGTATGCTTGAAGTTGGTCGGCTTGATGTTGAACTTCAGTTCACCGTAGGATACGGTCCATTTGTCCGGAAGCTGCTTGCGGAAATCCCATTGCCCGCCGCCGGCCGAGCTGCGGTGGTAATGGCCGTCTGCGCTCGACCAGCTGCGGCGGTCGCCCCGGTAAGGCCATATGATTTGCGGATCCGGCCGGCGCAGGGTGACATCCCCCCAGCGCTCCAGCTTGTCTCCGTCGCCAGTATCGATAAGTTCGTAGTCTTTCCATTGGTCTGCAATGTACATAGTGGTCTGCTTGGCCCCTTTGCTTCAACAATCGTCCACTTATTATATCGGGTGGCCGTTGGGGAAGCAATGAAAGCGGCAAGGAGAGGGGACATTCGCAGGAACTTGAAACGAACAGGGAGATTCCCGGAAAACGAAGGTAAAAAAAGGATTCCGGCAGCGTGGCCGATCAGGGAAGCTTAAGAGGAATAGAGAATGCTCGAACCTTTTAGAAAAGCGAAGAGCAGGAAATGGCAAGGAGATCATGAAAGGAGGCAGGAAGGAGGGCGGGCAGGAAGGCTGGAGACGGAAAAGCGGGCAGGAACGCTTGCGGCGGAAAAGCGGGTGGAGGAGAAAAAAAGCGGGTGGATTCGCTTTGAAAAGCATAAAAGGCGTCTGAGGCGGACCCCGGCAGGGAAGCCGAAGCGCCTGCCCCTCCCGCGGCATGAAGGCAGGCGCCTATTCGGCTTGCTTGAGCACATCCATCATCCGGTCAATGGAACGCTGACGCTTCTCGGCATCCATTCCGTTCAGAATTTTCAGAATTTCGAACGTTTCCGGAGCGACCTGGGCTTCGCTTTGATTTTGCTCTCCGCCGATCATATAATCCAGGGAGACTTCAAAAAACGCGGCAAGCTTGATCAAGGTTTCATAGACAGGCTGGCGGTTATTGATTTCATAATGACTGTAGGCGGAGCGGGTAATGCCGATCTTTTTCGATACCTCCTCCTGGGACATGTTCTTGTTAAGCCGGAGTTCACGCAATCGATCTCCCATCGTCAGGGTCATGTCGGGCTGCTCCTTACTTCGTTCTAAGCGGCAGTGCCTGTTGAAGATTGCGGGCATGCGGCGGCACGGCCTCAATCAAACTTTATGATACAATATGTATCATTGTCAAGCGAACGCAAGGAGATCCTGTCGGATAACGCGAATCGCAAACACTAATTCAACGGCTGGAACCTTTGCGGGCCACATCGGAGGGAGAGGGAAGGAATGATTCAAACAACGAAGCTGTGGATTGGCGGAAAATGGGTAGAAGGAAGCCGAACCGAGCCGCTTCAAGCGCCTTATGGAGGAGAGTGCCTGGCGGAAATCGGTTATGCTTCGAAGGAGCAGGCCGTGCAAGCCGTCATCGCCGCAAGAGACGCTTTCCGCGAATTCCGTGCCGTGCCCGCCCATCGCAGAAGCTCGATCCTGTATCAGGCTGCCGATCTGCTGGAGCGCCGCAGCGCCGAAGCGGCCGAGATCGCCGCCTTGGAAGCGGGCAAGCCGATCAAGGCTGCCCGGGCCGAGATCGCGCGTACGGTGCAGACCTATCTGTTTGCCGCGGAGGCGGCGAGAAACCTGAGGGGAGAGACGATTCCGATGGACGCGGCTCCCCGCGGCGAAGGACGAAGGGCGATGCTCGGGCGAGAGCCTGTCGGCGTCGTAAGCGCGATTACGCCGTTCAACTTCCCGTTCAATCTCGTCGCCCACAAGGTCGGTCCGGCCATCGCGGCGGGCAACTCGATCGTGCTCAAGCCCGCCGAGCAGACGCCTCTATCGGCGCTGTTCCTCGCCGAGCTGTTCGAGGAAGCCGGCCTGCCGGACGGCGTACTGAACATCATCCCCGGCAGCGGCAAGGAGCTCGGGGAGACGCTTTCCTCGCATCCCGATATCGCCTTTGTCACCTTCACCGGAAGTCCGGAGGTGGGCCGGCAGATCCGGGCGCAGGCGGGTCTGCGCAAGGTGACGCTGGAGCTCGGCAGCAATTCCCCGCTGCTGATCGACCGCGGATTTTCACCGGAGGAGCTTGCGGCCATCGCCGACGAGGCGGCGGCGGGAGCTTTCGCCTACAACGGACAGGTGTGCATATCGGTGCAGCGGGTACTCGTGCATGAAGAGCATTCCGAAGCCTTCACGGAGCTGCTCGCGGAGCGCGCGCGGAAGCTGACCGCCGGAGATCCGCTGGACGAGCGGACGGACATCACTCCGCTCATCAACGCGCGGGCCGCGGAACGCCTGAAGTCTTGGCTTGAGCGGGCCAAGGAAGGCGGTGCGCGCGTGCGCTGCGGCGGGCAGTTCGACGGCTCTCTGATGATGCCGGCCGTGCTAACCGACGTGCCGGAGAACGCGGAGCTCAGCTGCGAGGAGGCTTTCGGTCCCGTTGCGGTCGTATCGCCTTTCGGCAGCTGGGAGGAGGCGATCGCGGCGGCCAACCGATCGAGGTTCGGCCTGCAGGCAGGCGTATTCACGAAGCATATGGAGCATGCCCTGCAGGCGGCAGACCGTCTCCACTGCGGCGGCGTCATGATCAACGACGTCCCTACCTTCCGGCTCGACCATATGCCTTACGGAGGGGTCAAGGACAGCGGCAGCGGCCGGGAAGGAGTCCGGTACGCCATGGAGGAGATGACCGAGCCGAAGCTCGTCAGCTTCCGCAGCGGTTTCTTCAAGGGCTGACATGCAGTTCATGGAAGCCTTTACAGCATTTTCGGGGCGGCAGCGGTAGGGAAGAGCGGGCGGCGGCTGCACCGTTCGTCGCATTTTACGAAAGGTTGTCGACAAACATTGAATAAGCGCCGCGTTTTCTTTATAATAGAAGCACAAACGAAGCCGATCCTGTTCAATGACTCCAAGGAGCCGGGATCTTTCCCGGGCCTCCTTGACTTTCAACCTGCCATTGTCAGGCCGCCGGTTACCAAGCCGGCGGCTTTTTGCCGGGCTGATGCTTGCGAGGCGGCTTCATTGTTATCATCCGTACCAACCTTTTTCACTTAACGGAGGTAGTTGGCAAATGACCGACGAATCAAACACTAAACGGCAATGGAATGATTACTTCGGACCCAACCTGGGCTACGTCCAGGAACAGTACGAGCGCTACAGCAGCGATCCCGAATCGGTCGATCCCTCTTTCCGCGACCTGTTCGCGGAGCTGGGCGAACCGCCGGCGGACTTTGCTCCTGCAGCGGTTCACAGTGCTGCTCCGTCCGGCCAGGTTTCCGTCGACGTCTCGCTTCTGAAAAAGCTTGCCGCCGCGGAGAAGCTGGTAGGCAACATCCGCACCTACGGCCATCTGGCCGCAAACACCGATCCGCTCGGACTTCGCGCTTCCTCGGATACTCGCCTTGTCGAGCCCGCGACTTTCGATCTCACCGAGTCGGACCTCAGCCGGTTCCCGGCTTCCATCCTCTGGGATCATGCTCCAGCCAGCGTCACGAACGGCTGGCAGGCGATCCAGCAGCTTCGCAAGTCTTACACCCAATCCATCGGATTCGAATTCAGCCACGTCCATACCCAGACGGAACGGGACTGGCTCAGCGCCAAGGCTGAATCCGGCATTGCCAACTCCTCCCTGAACCCGGAAGAGCGGAAAGCTCTCCTTGACCTGCTTATTCATGTGGAACAATTCGAAGCGTATCTGCACCGCACGTTCGTCGGCCAGAAAAGGTTCTCCGTCGAAGGCGTCGACATGCTTATTCCGGTCATCGACGAAATCGTCCGCCAATCCGTTCGGAACGGAGCCGAGCATGTCCTGATGGGCATGGCGCACCGCGGCCGCCTGAACGTGCTTGCCCATGTCCTGCGCAAGCCGTACGCGAAGATCTTCTCGGAATTCCATCATGCGCCGAACAAGGAGCTCGTTCCTTCCGAAGGCTCGATGGGCATCAACTCCGGCTGGGCCGGCGACGTGAAATACCATCTTGGCGCGGACCGCTCCATCGAAACCGGCGCCCGCATCCTGCTCGCCAACAATCCGAGCCATCTGGAGTATGTCAACTCGGTGGTCGAGGGCTTCTCCCGCGCCGCTCAGGAGGACCGCAGCAAGGCCGGCTATCCGGTGCAGGAGCTCGACAAGTCCATTGCGATCCAGGTCCATGGCGACGCCGCGTTCCCGGGAGAAGGCATTGTTGCGGAAACGCTTAACTTCACCGGTCTCGACGGCTACCGCAACGGCGGTTCCATCCATATCATCGCGAACAACCGCATCGGCTTCACGACCGACAGCAAGGATTCCCGCTCCACGCACTATGCGAGCGACCTCGCCAAAGGCTACGAAATTCCGATCGTGCATGTCAACGCGGACGATCCGGAAGCCTGCATCGCGGCCGTGCGCCTGGCTTGCGAGTACCGCAACAAGTTCAAGAAGGACTTCCTGATCGATCTTGTCGGCTACCGCCGCTACGGCCACAACGAAATGGACGATCCGGAAGGCACCCAGCCGCTCGTCTACGAGAAGGTGCGCAAGCACATGACGGTTGCGAGCCTGTACGCCGAGCGTCTCAAGGCGGAGGGAGCCCTCTCCGAGGACGAGATCAACAAGCTGATCCAGAATACGCTTCAGGAGCTTCAGGACGCCTACGACGTCATGAAGGAAAATGCTGCCAACGGCAAGCATGCCGACACGGGTCCGATTCCGGTTGCTCCGGAAAATACCGAGACGGCCGTTCCGCTCGACAAGCTGCGCGAGATCAACGCCGAGCTGCTTAAATATCCGGAGGGCTTCACCGTCTATCCGAAGCTGCAGCGCATCCTGCAGCGCCGCGGCTCCATGCTCGACCAAGGCGAAAAAGTCGACTGGGCGCTCGCCGAGACGCTGGCGTTCGCGACGATTCTTGCCGACGGCAAGCCGATCCGCATGAGCGGCCAGGATGTCGAGCGCGCGACGTTCTCGCATCGCCATATCGTCCTCAACGATCATAAGACGGGCGAGAAGTTCTCTCCGATGCACCGCTTCCCGCAGGCGAAGGCATCGTTCGCGATCCACAACAGCCCGCTGACCGAGGGCGCGGTGCTCGGGTTCGAGTACGGCTACAACGTCTTCTCGCCGGAGACGTTCACGATTTGGGAAGCCCAATACGGCGACTTCGCGAACTCCGCGCAAGTCATCTTCGACCAATTCATCTCGGCGGGGCGCACGAAATGGAAGCAGCGCTCCAGCCTCGTCATGCTGCTGCCCCACGGCTACGAAGGCCAAGGTCCGGAGCATTCCAGCGCCCGCCTCGAACGTTATCTGCAGCTGTGCGCAGAGAACAACTGGACGGTGGCGAACCTGTCCACGGCGGCCCAGTACTTCCATCTGCTCCGCCGCCAGGCTGCCTGGACCGAGCATGAGGGAGCTCGTCCGCTCGTCATGATGTCGCCGAAAAGCCTGATCCGCAATCCGCGCGTCCTATCGCCCGGCGAGGATCTTGCGAACGGCAGCTTCAAGCTCGTTCTGGAGCAGAATGGCCTTGGCGCGAAGCCGGCTGCGGTCCGGCGCCTGATTCTGTGCTCGGGCAAAGTCGCCGTCGATCTCGAGGAAGCTCTGGAATCGGCCGGCGATCAGGACTTGAGCTGGCTGCATATCGTGCGCGTGGAGCAGCTGTATCCGTTCCCGCAAAAGGAAATCGCCGAAATCATCGCCCGTTACGGCAAGCTGGAAGAAATCGTATGGGTACAGGAAGAGCCGAAAAACATGGGCGCCTGGACGTTCATGGAACCCCGCATCCGCGAAGTTGCGGGCGGCAAAGCGGTCCATTATATCGGACGCCCGGACCGTTCGAGCCCGGCAAGCGGCCACCAAGACGTTCACGCCGCCGAACAACAATCCATCATCTCGCTCTCGCTGCAGCAAAAAGCGTTGAACACGATTTTACTTGGGAGGTAGAAGCAAGTGTCTGATATCAAAGTGCCTGAATTAGGCGAATCCATCTCGGAAGCAACGATCACCAAATGGCTCAAGAAAGAAGGGGAAGCCGTAGCCCAAGGCGACCTTCTTCTGGAGCTTGAAACCGATAAAGTCAACCTGGAAATCAGCGCCGATTCCAGCGGCGTGCTGAGCAGCATCGTCAAAGGCGAGGGCGACACCGTCCTCGTCGGCGAGACGATCGGCGTCATCGGAGAGGGCGGCGCGGCCGCATCCGCACCGGCCGCCGCTCCTGCGCAGCCGGTCCAGACGGAAGCGCCGGTAGCGCCTGCATCCGCACCGGCACCGGCCGCAGCACCGGCTCCGGCGCCTGCGAACGCCAGCAGCGAAGGCTCCGCCATCGCCTCGCCATCCGCGCGCAAGCTTGCCCGCGAGCGCGGCATCGACCTGAACCAGGTCAAAGGCACGGACCCTAACGGCCGCATCTACAACCAGGACGTGGCGAACCACGGCTCCGCTCCTGCCGCTCCTGCGGCAGCGCCAGCCAAAGCCCCGGCCGCTCCAGCGAAGCCCAGCTTCACGGAGCAGCCAGGCAAGCCGGTCGAGCGTACGAAAATGTCCCGCCGCCGCCAGACGATCGCCAAGCGCCTGGTGGAAGCCCAGCATACGGCTGCCATGCTGACGACGTTCAACGAAGTCGACATGACGGCGATTCTGGACGTGCGCAAGCGCCGCAAGGACGCCTTCAAGGAGAAGAACGAAGTCGGCCTCGGCTTCATGTCCTTCTTCACGAAGGCTGTCGTCGGCGCGCTGAAGAAATACCCGCTGCTCAATGCGGAAATCGACGGCGACGATCTGATTCTCAAGAAATACTATGATATCGGCATCGCCGTCGCCGCTCCGGACGGCCTCGTCGTTCCGGTCGTGCGCGACGCCGATCGCCTCGGCTTCGCCGGCATCGAGAAATCGATCGCCGAGCTTGCAGGCAAAGCCCGCAAAAATACGCTGGCGCTCTCCGATCTTCAAGGAGGCACGTTCACGATCACGAACGGCGGCGTCTTCGGCTCCCTGCTGTCGACTCCGATCCTGAACGCTCCGCAGGTCGGCATCCTGGGCATGCACAAGATCCAGATCCGTCCTGTAGCCATCGACGAAGAGCGCATGGAGAACCGTCCGATGATGTACATCGCCCTGTCCTACGACCACCGTATCGTGGACGGCGCCGAAGCGGTCCGCTTCCTCGTGACCGTCAAGGAACTGCTGGAAGATCCGGAATCGCTCCTTCTCGAAGGCTGATACAGCCCATAAACAGACAAGCCCGGAGATGCCATGGCATCTCCGGGCTTTTTATATTCTTCCTTGGTTATCCCTTACATCTTGCGGTTGCAGTACAGGAGCAGAATGACATACCCGGCCCCGATGCAGACGAGGAGGTAGGACATTTCGGGAAGGTTGATGACGCCGACAAAAAGGACGACGACGCTGGCGATGAGATTGTACATGGCGACGGTCCGGTACAGCTTGTCGCGGTCCCGGATGCGGCCGGGCGCGAAGGCGGCGAGCAGCCATGGAGTGCGTCTGACGCCGGTGAAATAGGCGACGGCATAAATGATCAGAGCGAGCAGCAGCAGATACACATTCATGGTGGCTGTATCCCCTTGTTGATGAGCTGGGTCAGGCGGCCGGTGAGCGCGCTGTATCCTATATTATACGTCGGCATTCCAGGATGTGGGAATGGTTTTTATTGCGGAATAATCGGAATGTCTCCGGCCGCTGCCGCATAGGATTGTACGGGGAGCCAAGCTTGATCCGCTTGTTCATGGGAGAGGACGCCGGCCGACGGAAGCATGTCTTTCGGGAGGCGGCACTTATGGGCACGGACACGTTGATTGCGCTGCTGGCGCTGGTTGTATCGATCATCCAGCTGGCCGGGCGCAACGGCAAGCTGTAACGGCTGCACCGCAGGCGGGCAGGGAACTTTTCAGGTTCCCTGTCCGCTTTTTTGCGGGGACGGGGGCGCCGCATTCAGGCAAAGCCCGGAATGGACGGATTTCGAGGAAAGGCATTCCTATGGTATACTTGGGATATCCTATGATTGTTACGCGGAAAGGAAGACTTGCGATGGCGGGAACGAAGACGAACGGAACAGCCAAAGTGATGCTGGACGCGATGTCCAGGAGCGGATGGAGAATCACCGATCAGCGCCGCAAGCTGGCGGATATTTTCTCTGCGACCGAAGGCTACTTGTCTCCCAAGGATGTGTACGAGGCGATGGCGGTCTCTTACCCCGGCGTAAGCTTCGATACGGTGTACCGCAATTTGCGGCTCATGAGCGAGATGGGCGTGCTCGAACAGTTCTATTCCATGGATGCTGGGCTTAAGTTCAAGGCCGCCTGCTTCCATCACCATCATCATCATCTGATCTGCACGAACTGCGAAAAGACGCTTACCTTCGACTACTGCCCGATGGAGCAGGAAATGCGGCTGCCGGGCAACTTCAAGATCATGAACCACCGGTTCGAAGTCTACGGCATTTGCGAGCAATGCCAAAAGGAGCAAGCGGGGAGCTGATGGCCGGCTTGTTCTTTTTTTGCGGAGCTGCGCTGCTGGATGACGGCCTGCAGAGAGGCGGCCGGGATTTTTCCGGACAGGGCTCCAGCTTGTTTCCGTGACATGCCTTCTGACGGGGAGCCCCGGTCATTGACTTTGAGAACCGACCCTGATAGAATGGTCGAGGTGTAATGATTACTATTAAGCTGAAATTCCTTCCGACAGGCAGGAATGGCGGCAAGCAATCTACCAAATATGTAATAATTACGATAGAACATAGAAGGAGGGATGGCCATGCTTCTGGCATCCTTGAAAGACGTCGACTTCGGATACAGCGATGTGCCGACGCTCCACAACGCCTCCCTCGAGGTGCACAGCGCCGAGTTTGTCGCCGTGACGGGACCGAACGGAGCGTCCAAGACGACGCTGCTCAAGCTCATGCTCGGCTTGCTGAAGCCGTGGAAAGGCAAGGTGCAGCTGGCGCGGAAACGGGACGACGGCAGCAGGCTGACCGTCAGCTACGTGCCGCAGCAGATCGCCGCCTTCAACGGAGGCTTTCCGAGCAACGTGCAGGAGTTCGTCCTCTCCGGCGTCCACAGCCGCGGCTCCTGGCTCCGCAAGGTGACGGAGAAGGACCGGGCTGCGGCGGAAAAGTCGCTTCGCCAGGTGGGGATGTGGCAGCTTCGCAGCCGCCGCATCGGCGAGCTGTCGGGCGGGCAGAAGCAGCGCATCATCATCGCCAGGGCGCTGACCCAGCGGCCGGATCTGCTCATCATGGACGAGCCGACGACGGGCATGGATCAGGAAAGCCGGGCCGGATTTTACGAGCTGATGCGCCATATGGTCGAAGTCCACGGCATGACCATCGTCATGGTGACGCATGGACTGGATGAATGCCGACCTTACCTGGACCGGATCATCGAGCTGGAGAGAAAGGGGGAGGGCGGATGGAAATGCTGCAGTACGACTTTATGCAACGGGCATTTTGTGCCGGCGGGCTGATCGCGATCATCGCCTCCGTGCTGGGCGTGTACCTCATGCTCAGACGGCAGGCGCTCATGGCGGACATGCTCTCCCATGTATCTCTGGCCGGTGTCGCCGCAGGAGCATACCTCAATTGGAACCCGACCTTGTCGGGCTTCCTAACCGCCGTCGTCGGGGCGGTAGCGGTCGAATATGTTCGCCGTTCCTACAAGACGTACAGCGAGATATCGGTTGCGATCATCATGGTCGGAGGGCTTTCGACGGCGGTTGTCCTCATGAGCATGAACAAGAGCATCAGCAAAAGCTTCACGTCGTATCTGTTCGGATCCGTTGTCGCGGTCGATCAGACCCAGCTCGTCCTGATGGCGGCCGTAACGGTCATCGGCGGCTTGTTCTTCTTCCTGCTGCGGCGTCCGCTGTACCAGATGACTTTCGACGAGGAGACGGCGCGAGTCAGCGGCCTTCCCGTCGGGCTCATCTCGATGATGTTCAGTGTGCTCACAGGCATGATCGTCGCAGCCGCAATGCCGGTCGTCGGCGTGCTGCTCGTCTCCTCGCTGATCGTCCTGCCGGCATCGCTGGCGATCCGGATCGCCAGCCGCTTCAGCGCCGCGCTTCTGCTCGCTGTCGGCATCGGCCTGACGGGCGTATTTACCGGCCTCACGGCCTCTTACCAGCTGAGCCTGCCTCCGGGCGGCACGATCGCGCTGGTTCTCCTCGCTCTGCTGCTGATCGGCGTCGGACTCAAGAAAGCGGTCCGGTTCGTACGCTCCAAAAGCAGCCATGTGGCGGCTGCCGATACGGAGATGCATACCTACGGCCCGATTCCAAGGCTGAGCGGGGATTCACATAACCATTAATCAAGCGGAAAGAAGGGATGTACCATCATGAACAGCAAGTGGATTCGAAGCACGGCTGCAGCCGCGGCGCTGGCGCTGGTCCTAGCGGGCTGCGGCGCCAAGACGAACGGGAACGCCGCTTCCCCTGACAGCGCAGAAGGCAAGCTCAAGGTTGTCGCCACCTTTTATCCGATGGCGGAATTCAGCCGTCAGGTCGGAGGGAATCTCGTCGATGTCGCCGCTCTCGTCCCGGTCGGCACGGAGCCGCATGACTGGGAACCGAGCGCAAAGGACATGTCCAAGATCAGCGATGCGGATGTATTCGTCTACAACGGCATCGTAGAGGAATGGGCCGAGCGCGCGCTGGATAGCGCCGGAAGCACCAAGCGGGTTGCCGTCGAAGCGAGCAGCGGCATCGAGCTGCTGGAAGGCGTCGAGGAAGAAGGGCATGAAGGCCACGATCATGAAGGCGACAGCGCCGAAGAGAGCCATGGACACCCCGTCGATCCCCATGTGTGGCTGAGCCCGGCTCTGGCGATGAAGGAAGTGCGCAATATTGAAGCGGCTTTCAGCCAGGCCGATCCCGAGCATGCGGAGCAGTACAAGCAGAACGCGGATGCTTATGCTTCCAAGCTCCAGGACCTGGATGAACAATTCAAATTCCAACTAGCCGACGTCAAGCGCAAGGACTTCATCACGTCCCATGCCGCCTTCGCTTATCTGGCCAAGGAATACGGCTTGAAGCAGGTTCCGATATCGGGATTGTCGCCGGAGCAGGAGCCTTCGCCGGAGCAGATGGCTCAGGTCGTCAAGTTCGTCAAGGACAACAACGTCCGCACCATTTTCTTCGAAACGCTGGCCGACTCCAAAATCGCCGATACGATCGCGGCCGAGACGGGCGCGGGCACGGATGTTCTCAATCCGCTGGAAGGCTTGACGCAGGAAGAAACGGCCGCGCAGGAAGACTATATTTCCATCATGGAGAAGAATTTGGCTGCATTGAAGAAAGCCTTGAACGAGTAACCGCCGCTTTCTTTACGTCGAATGATCGTAAATATAACTATTTTGCCGGATTCGTCCGGCTTTATTCTCTCCATTAAATCGTAAAATTTACAAAAAGGTGAGTGGATCGTTTTGACTATGGATTCCCATACGATTGAAGGCAGCAGCAGCTATGCGCGGGTAGAAGGAAATGCGGAGAGTGGTCCAGGACGGATTTTGCCGGTTACCGTGCTGAGCGGATACCTGGGGTCGGGCAAGACGACGCTGCTGAACCATATTCTGGCCAACCGGGATGGAATGCGGGTGGCGGTCATCGTCAACGATCTCAGCGAAGTCAATATCGATGCTTCCCTGATCAGGGATGGAGGAGGGCTTTCCCGTGTGGACGAAAAGCTCGTGGAGATGTCCAACGGCTGCATCTGCTGCACGCTTCGCGAAGATTTGCTGCGGGAAGTCGAGCGGCTCGCTCAAGAGAACCGCTTTGATTACATCCTGATCGAATCGACCGGAGTGGGCGAGCCGGTGCCGGTTGCCCAGACGTTCTCGTATGCCGACGAGGAATCGGGCATCGACCTGTCCCGCTTCTGCCGGCTGGATACGATGGCGACCGTCGTGGATGCCAGCCGGTTCTGGCATGATCTCGGCTCCGGAGATTCGCTGCTGGCGAGGAAGCAGGCTGTCGGCGAAGGCGACAGCCGGGATGTGGCCGACTTGCTGATCGACCAGATCGAGTTTTGCGATGTGCTGGTGCTGAACAAATGCGATCTGGTGCCGGAGCAGGAGCTGGCGAAGCTGGAAGCGGCGCTGCGCCGTCTCCAGCCCCGGGCGAAGCTGATCCGCGCCGAGCATGGCAGGGTGGCTCCATCGGAGCTGTTGAATACCGGACGCTTCGATTTCGAAGAGGCGAGCATGTCGGCGGGGTGGCTGAAAGAGCTGGAGCAGCCGGTCCATGTTCCGGAAACAGACGAGTACGGCATTTCCAGCTTCGTGTACGAACGCGCGCGCCCCTTCCATCCGCGAAGGCTGGAGGAATGGATGGGGGACTGGCCGGAGCAGATCGTCCGCGCAAAAGGCTTCATGTGGCTGGCGAGCCGGATGGAAACGGCTCAGTCCATCAGCCAGGCGGGACCATCCATCAGCTTCGGGCCGATGGGATACTGGGCAGCGGCGCTCCCGGACGAGGAGCTGGACTTGCTCATGAGCGAGCAGCCGGATCTGAAGCAGGACTGGCATCCGCTCTACGGAGACAGGATCAACCGGGTCGTCTTCATCGGAATCGGGCTCGAAGCGGATCAGATTGCCGCGTCCCTGGACGGCTGCCTGCTTACGGATGAGGAAATGGAGGATGATTGGAGCCGACTTGAAGATGAATTGCCGGGAGCGTCCTAGTCCCGGCAAAGCCCACACGGGCAAAGCACGCACGGGCAAAGCCTGCACGGGCAAAGCCCGGACGAGCAAAGCCCACACGGTCAAAGTCTGCACGGGTAGAGCCTGCACGAGCAATGCGTGCACGGGAAAAGACCTCGCGAGCAAAGCCTGCACGAGCAATGCGCATCGCATGAACGAAGGAAAGGCCGGGCTGCTCAGCCCGGCCTTTCCTTCATTTCATGACCGCTTCAGCGACCTCCATTCCTCGGCCAGCCTCTGTTCGGGCAGATCGGTGCCGATCAGCACCAGATAAGGCTTGCCGGGATAATTGGACGGACTCCACTCCGCCCTCCCGCTGCTGAATTGCAGCAGCAGCATCCGGCCGCCGGAGACGAGGTGTCCTTTGGCGCGAAGCAGACACGCTTCGTGGCGGGACAGGAAGGCTTCGACGGCTTCGGTGTCCAGCTGCATCGTGTCCGGCGGCATCGGAAGGGTCAACGAGCGGATCGCTGCCGCTGGATTCCCTTCGGAATGCCCTTGACGGCCAGCGGGGGACGCCATTCGAAATGGAGCGAGCGTCGCTGCGCGGGAAGCCTGCAGCATCCCCGCCGGCTGCATCGCCTTCCCGGCAGCCGGCTGCCGGCGATCCGGCGCCTGAGGACGGGGATGAACGGAGTGGAGCAGCGAAGCAACGTCCATGGAACTGCGGACGGACGGCAGGAGAGCCGCTTTCCCGTTCAGCTTGCGCAGGGATTTCTGGACTTTGTCGAGCTCGCCGGCCGGAGCCAGATCCGATTTGTTCATGAGCACGATATCGGCCTCGCTTACCTGGCTGCGGAGCAGGCGCACCAGCTGCCTCTCCGCGGAGAAACGGCTGTTGTGCTCCAGAAATCGGGATGCGTCTACTACGGTCAGGACCCGTTCGAGCTGAAGTCCCGGAGGAAGCTCGTCATTCGACGGGGAGAACATGGCGACAAGCTCGGCAGGGTCCGCCACTCCCGTCAATTCCATGAAGATCAGATCCGGTTCTCCCGAAGCCAGCTGCTTCAGGCTTGCCTCGACCTCGCTTCTTTTCGTGCAGCAGATGCAGCCGTCCAGCAGCTTTTGGACCGGCAGGCTGATCTTCTCCTGCACGATCGCGCCGTCCACATCCTCGCGTCCGAGCTCGTTCATCAGTATTCCCGGCTTCAAGCCGCGCCGCTCCGTCTCCACGAGCAGGTTCAGCAGCAGGGTCGTCTTGCCGCTGCCCAGAAATCCAGTCAATATAAATACGGGAATGGACATGAAAGCTCACCTCGCATCGAAGGGTATTACAAGAAGTACTCTTGTCCGGCTTGTCTTAGAACGAGGCGTTTTGATCTTTTTCGGCGATTGAGGTACAATCAAATAAGAATGATTCTAAACAATAGCACAGGCAAAGGGGGATCAGATTCATGTCCCAGCATGCGATTGCGCTCATGGATGCTGTCAACAGCATGGTGATCGGAAAAGGGTACAGGCTGACCCCGCAAAGGCGGGCGACGCTGGAAGTGCTGATCGGGAACGAAAGCGACCATCTCAGCGCAGAAGACATCTATTTGAAAGTCAAAAAGCTGCATCCGGAAATCGGCCTTGCGACGGTCTATCGGACGCTGGAGCTGCTGAGCGAGCTCGCCGTCGTGGAGAAGATGCATTTCGGCGACGGTGTTGTCCGCTATGATCTTCGGGCGTCGGGCCAGGCGCATATGCATCATCATCTCATCTGCAGCCGATGCGGCCTCGTCAAGGAGATCCAGGACGACTGGCTCGCTGAGCTGGAAGCCAGAGTGGCCAAGGAATACGGCTTTGCCGTGACCGATCACAGGCTGGATTTCACCGGCACCTACATGCACTGCGGCAGGAAGAGCTGCCGGCGCAAAGCCGTTTCGTGATAGGACGATAGGATGGAGGAGGTCCGGTTTCAGGACAGCAGCGCCTTCAGGGAGGCTGCGGAGTCGTTGTTCCTGGCGGAGAAAGCCAAGCTGCTCGCCGTTCTTCCGGAGGCGGATATCCAGCATGTAGGCAGCACCTCCCTTCCCCGGGGACTGACCAAAGGCGACCTGGACATTCAAGTACGCGTGCGGGCCGACCGCTTCGCGGAAGCCGTCGTGATGCTCTCTTCCCTTTATGAGCGTAACGAAGGCAGCTCCAGCACGGAGCACTTCAGGGCATTCAAGGACGACGGCGCCCTGCCGCCGCTCGGCATCCAGCTCACCGTGGCAGGCTCGGAGACCGATTTTTTCTGGAAGTTCAGGGAGGTTCTGGCCAGGAACGAGTCGTATCTACAGGAATATGATTCCCTGAAACGGAGATACGAGGGCTGCGGCATGGACGAGTACCGGGCGGAGAAGAATGCATTCTTCGAGCGGCTGATGACGACGGAGGCGTTCAAAGAGCTGGATTAGGACTGGCATATGGCCAATCCGGACCGAGCTCGATGACAATGTGAGGAAGTAAACGAGGCCCCTTTAATAGGGGCTTTTTTTTTCGTCCCGCGGCGTTAAAGGGTGCGGAGAATCGTTTCCGTAAGGACAAAACTAGAAAAATGTAGATTATTGTCGAATTCTATTAAAAGAAATAAGATAAGGCTACTAGTGAACCGGGTATGTATACATAACGTGTTACAGAGAGACGCATTTCAGCAAGTTCTTCATGACCGGGATGAAATGGCTCCATGAAGGGTGGACAGGCATGAGAAAAATTCCAAAACCGGGAGCCGCAGCGGCCGCGGCCGCTGCGGTCGGGATGCTGCTGATCGTCCTTCTCTTCACCAAGCCTTACGCGGGCATGGCGGACAACGGAGATTACTTCCGGGAAATCCATAATCCGGGGCTTTATTATTTGACGGACAGCTTCGAGGACCGGCATTTCGGCTATTTCAACCGTGAATTCGGCATTCGGGAATACCCTTACGACCCGAATTCCCGCTTCGTCTCCTCGCTGTCGCTGATGATTCGGGCCGCGCTCGGCATCGATCTCGCGATAACGGGGGACAACCGATTCGACCTTCGGTTTCTTGCAGCTTTGTATTCCGTCCTGTTCCTGGCCGCGGTGTATTTGATCGTAAAGGAAGCGGCGAGCAGGCTGAAGCCGGGCATGGCGGCATTTGCCGCGGCTGCCGCGGCTTTCATTCTGGCCGATACCGGCTATACGGTCTATTTCAATTCCTTCTACGGCGAGCCGGCCTCCTATATTTTTCTCCTTCTGTCGCTGGTGCTGATGATGAGGCTGCCGGAGCGCAAGGCGGGATGGACGGCGTGGTTCATCGCCTGGGCAGCATGCGCGGTACTGTTCGCCGCAGCGAAGCAGCAGAACGCCCCGGCCGGAATTCTGTTTGCCTTGATGGGGCTAAGACTTTCCTTTCGGATGGACAAGGGCAAATGGCGGCGTGCCGCGCTCGCCGGAACGGCCGCAATCGCAGCCGCGTCCGTGGGCGTCTATCTGTTTATGACGGACGATATCAAGCATATCAACCAGTACCATGCCGTCACCCGCGGAATACTGGAAGGCTCCCTGAATCCGGAACGCGACCTGAAGGAGCTCGGCCTGGACCCCAAGTTCGCGGTTCTTGCAGGGACGACCTACTATGACAAATATCAGCTTGAACCGGTCGAATCTCCGCTGATGGAAAAAGAGTTCTACTCGAAGTTCGGATACGGAACGATTATCGGCTATTATCTCCGCCATGCGGACCGCGCTTTCGAAAAGCTGGACATGGCCGCCTCCCAGGCCTACTCCATCCGTCCGGATGCGATGGGCAACTACGAGAAAAGCGCCGGCAAGCCTTATGGGGCCAAGACCGCCTTCTTCTCCGGCTGGAGCTCGCTGAAAAAGTCGCTGTTCCCGGACGGATTCCGCTTCATTCTGCTTTATTACGGCGTCTATTACGGCGGGCTGGCCTTCTATTACGCCCGCGCATGGCGGCGGCGTCGCCATGCGGACCTGTTCCGCCTGGAAGTCATGGCGCTACCCGGCGTCATCGGCTTGTCGCAGCTTGCGATCGCCTTTCTCGGGGCGGGAGATGCGGACCTCGCCAAGCATCTCTTTTTGTTCAACGTCTGTTTCGATCTCATGTTCGGCGTCATGCTCGTGCATGCGGTCAGCCGCTTGGCCGGTTGGCTGACTATTCGATGGAAGGCAGGAATGCATCGGTGGAAATCAAGAAACTCGATATCTGGATGATGGCGCTCATCATCCTGGCGTACGGAATCGTCAACTGGTTCGCTCTGCTGCCAAAGGAAACCTATCTGGAAAACGCCATTCTGATGAGCGTGCTGTTCGCGATCGTGCTTGTCTCCTATGTGAGCAGCCTGGTCGTCGCTCTGTGCGTATCGGCCATCGCTATTTTCTTCTACGGCAGCTATGTCATGTACGGGGCCGTCGTCCTTGGAAGCGGAATCGAATCCCATGTCTACTACTGGCTGGTGCTGCTGCCGGCTGCCGCGATCATGACGGCGTCCGCGGGGCAGTCCATCCGTTCCATCCAGAGGGAGAACGGTCGCCTGCGGGAACGCTATTCGGAATACGTGACGATCGACGAGAAGACGGGCTTGGACAACGCCAAGGTGTTCCACACCGTCCTGCAGCAGTATATGGGCCTGTCCAGACGCTACAAGCTTCCCTTGTCGGTGATGCTCGTCCGGCTTGATTATTACGACGATATCCGGAGCATCGTCGGCAACGAAGCGATGGGCGACGTTGTCCGCTGGATCGGCAAGCAGCTGGTCAACAGCACCCGAACGGAGGACTCCGCCTATATGCTGGAGGACGGAAGAACGTTCGCGCTGCTGCTGCTGGGCAATGCCGACGGCGCCCAGATCGTGAAGCGGAGAATCAAGGATACGATCTACTCCTACGAGCTGGAGCGGTCGGCCAAAACCGTCTCTGTCCGGCTTGAGCTGAGAATAGGGGTAGCGGAATACGATTCCGAGCAGAACCAGGACGCCATCATGCTGCGGCGCATCGCGGAGAAGGACATGGAATATGATGTGTAGGACTCGGCTGCTCGCCCTGCTGGCAGCAGGGCTTATAGCCGGCGCATGGATCGCCGCTCCGGCCTCCGCGCTGACCATTGCGGGCAGCAACGGCAGCAGCCATTCCGTTCCCTCGGCCTCGGAGCGTCCGGATAAGGTCATGCTGCTCTACGGGAACGATGTTCCTAGAGACAGGCTCATGGCCCAGTACCGGATGCTGAAGTCGATTCACGACTCCGTCGCGCTTCAGCTGGCCGGTACCGAGATGCCGGGTGAGTGGGCCGGCTTGGCGAAAGCTTACGTGATCGGCGAGCAGGCAGAGGCGGCCGCCTCCGCCTGGCGCAAACGTTTCGCTGAAGAAGGCATCGGCCTGGAAACGCTGGACGAACCGAGAGAGCCTGGGGTGCCGAAGCCGGGTATCCGGGACACGACGACAGGCCTTTCCTATTTCATGCTGAAAGATGTCAATCCCTTTCTGGATCTCAATGAGCTGGAGCGCAAAGGGGAGTGGCTGCAGGAGAGGAACATCTCCTTTTTCGTGGAGCTTCGTCCCGTATTCGTGAACGCGGAATCGGAAGGAATAAAAGCTTATTTCGCCGAGGTCAGAAGCCTGCTGGAACGAGGCGGCATTCCGCTGCTCGCCCCGCTCAAGGGCTGGTCGCCTCCGGATGAGTGGCAGTCCTACGTGGAAGGCTCCATGGTCGCGGGAGTGACGGATTCATTGGAGCCCGAACGGCTTATGAAGCAGGCGTGGGATGCCTACGCGCAGCAAGGAATTTACATCGCCGGGATGAGCGGGCCGCTGGATCTGCTGTTCGATCCGTCCTGGAAGCCGATCCTTCGGCGTACCGGCCTATTCGTGGAGGATGGAGCCTGGCAAGGGTATTCCCGCGATATCGGCCCGGAGGAGGCCTGGGACGGAATCTATCTTCCCTATCGGGAAGGGCTGAAGCCGGCCGCTTCCGAAGGGGAGCTGCCCGCGGCGGCTTCCCGCGTCATCGGGCTTGAAGCCGGCGCCGATCCTGCAGCGATGTCCTCGATGCTGGAGGAAGCGGCCAGCGGCGGCACCGTATTTGCCGAGGCATCCCTCGTAGACGGCCGGATTCAATGGGACCGCGACGTCCAGCGGACCGGAGGGAGGCTGCTGATCGACGGCAATCTCCCCGCCGAGCATGTTCCTCCCGGCGGCGAACCGGCTGACCCTGCCCAGCCGGAAGCCGAAACGTCGCTCACGCTGGTGAACAAAAGCATCCAATCGGCCATGGTCGTGCTGCTTGTCGTTTCCATCCTCGTCGCCGCGGCGTTCGCCACCTTTTTCGTCGTCGGCAGGCAGATCAACCGCAGAAAGTTTTTGAGGTGAGACCATGAACGGGCAGCTTGGCGTTGTCGACTATCTTTTCCTGTATTGCATGATCTGCATCTGGGTCATGCTGCTCATCAATATCGTACTCACGATCGGCGGTTATATTTATTACCTCAAGACGCTGAGGATGCGGGTGGATGAGCCGCTGCAGAGCTATCCTTCGGTATCGGTGCTGATTCCCGCCCATAACGAAGAACGGGTAATCGGCCAGACCGTATCGGCTCTCATCCAGCTGGATTATCCCCGGGACAGGCTGGAAATCATCGTTGTGAACGACAACTCCTCGGACCGTACCGGAGAGATTCTGGCGCAATTGCAGGCCGACCATCCCGAGGTGAATCTGCGCGTGCTGACGACCGATGCCGTCACCGGAGGGAAAGGAAAATCGGGAGCGCTCAACAACGGATATCTCGCCAGCGCCGGCGAGGTTCTGGCCGTATATGACGCGGACAATACGCCGGAGCGCTCCGCGCTCAAAATTCTGGTCCACGCTCTGGAGCGGGATAAGCGGCTCGGTGCCGTCATCGGCAAATTCCGCACCCGCAATGTGTCCAAAAATTGGCTTACCCGCTTCATCAACATCGAGACGCTCGGATTCCAATGGATGGTGCAGGCGGGTAGATGGCAGCTGTTCGGACTGAGCACGATACCGGGAACGAACTTCGTCGTGCGGCGCTCCATCATCGAAGAGATGGGAGGATGGGATACGAGAGCGATCGCGGAGGACACCGAGATCAGCTTCCGGATCTACCGGCTCGGCTACCGGATTCAGTACATGCCGCTGTCGGTGACCTGGGAGCAGGAGCCGGAGACGGTCCCGGTATGGATCAAGCAGCGCAGCCGCTGGGTGAAAGGCAACATCTACGTGCTGCTCAAAAACCTGGGCCTTCTCTTTTCCCGCGATTCGCGCCGGATCCGGTTCGATCTCCTTTATTTCTGCACGGTTTATTTCCTGTTCCTGAGCTCGGCTCTGCTGTCCGACGTCATTTTCATCCTCGGGATGATGGGGCTGATCGAATACAATGTAGCCGGAAATACGGTGCTTCTCTGGTTCATGGCTTATCTGGTCTTCATCCTGGAGATGGCGATCGCGCTCAGCATGGAGAAAGGACAGAGCCGGCCGCGCAACATCGGACTCATCGCCGTCATGTACTTCACCTACTGCCAGCTGTGGCTCGTCGTGGCGGTGATCGGATTTTACCAGTACGTCCGCGACGCTGTGCTGCGCAAGGAAGCCAGATGGTACAAAACGGAACGATTCTAGGAGGATAATGAAATGCAGATAAAAGCGATCGCCGCCTTGTTGCTTGCATCCATCCTGCTTGCGTCATTTCCCGGCGCGGGCAGCGCCGGAGCGGTGCCGGCGGCCAACGCGGCAGGGACTTCGTCCGCCGCCCAGCCGGCGGCCAACGCGGCAGGGACTTCGTCCGCCGCCCAGCCGGCGGCCAACGGGGCAGGGACGCCGTCCGCCGCGGAGCCGACGGCAAATGCGGCAGCGACGCCGTCCGCGGCCCAGCCGACGGCCGACG
>NZ_JZEJ01000001.1:697692-706740 GCF_001188365.1 Paenibacillus sp. D9
CAGGGACTTCGCCCGCCGCCCAGCCGGCGGCCAACGCGGCAGGGACTTCGTCCGCCGCCCAGCCGGCGGCCAACGGGGCAGGGACGCCGTCCGCCGCGGAGCCGACGGCAAATGCGGCAGCGACGCCGTCCGCGGCCCAGCCGACGGCCGACGCGGCAGCGAAGCCGTCCACCGCCGCTGAGCCGTCCGCCAATGCGGCAGAAACGCCGGCTGCCGGCCAGCCGCGTTATTATGCGGACGGGACGCTCTTCGCCAAGCTTCCGTACCCGCAGGAGCTGCGGCTTCAGGGCATTTACGCTTCCCAGGCATCCTATTTCAATCTCGGCACCCGCTGGTCGGTGCAGCAGTCCGTGCTCCACCTCGATATCCGGGCAAGCCGCAAAGCCTCGCTCAGCTCCCTGACCGTCGAAATCAACGGCAAGCCGGTTCATTCGGCCGCTCTGAGCGGTTACGGCGAGACCGGCAAAAGGCTCGATGTAGCCGTTCCGGCCGATGCCTGGCGTTCCGGCAGCAATGAGATCCGCTTATGGCTCGGCAATAAGGAATTCGGAGAAATCGGATTTTGTGTCGACGAGCGGGACAAGGACAACTGGCTGACCGTCCAGAAAAGCTCCTGGCTGGAGATCGGCTACCGCACCGAGCTGCCCTCCCTCGAGCTGTCGCAATTCCCTTATCCGTTTCTGAAAGATGCAGGCGACACATCGGGCACCGGCACCTCCATCGTCCTTCCCGACCAGCCGGACGAAGCGGAGACGGCGGCCGCCCTTCAAGCCGCCGCTTCCTTGGGCTCCTATGCGCCGGACGGCCTCGTCGGACTTCATATGGACAAGCATGCGGCAATCGTTGCCGGAGACCATCGGAACGATCATCTCATCTACGTAGGCCGGTTGTCCGGAATGCCCGAGGAAATCCGTTCCGCGGCGCCGCAGGAGGCGGTATCCCGCATCGGGGAAGGGCCGGTGCTGTTCCGGACGGTATCGCCCTACAATCCGAACCGCATCCTGATGGTCATCGCCAGCGGAGACGATTCCTCCGTTCTCGACACGGCGGCCCGGCTGCTGCAGAACAAGGACATGACCTCGCAGCTGAGCGACTCGTCCGCGCTCATACCGGCCGGCACGGACATCAATCTGGCCTCCGGCCGTTTGACCGGCGATACATGGACGCTGGAGCAGCTCGGCTACGACAACGGGCTGGAAGTAAGAGGGCCGCTGCGCCAGCAGACGACATTCGACATCAAGCTTCCATCCAACAAGCTCGTCGTTCCGGGAGCCAAAGCGAAGTTCCAGCTCCGGTATGCCCGGAACCTGAATTTCGGCCAGTCCCTCGCGACGCTGTATGTGAACGGAATTCCGGCCGGCAGCAAAAAGCTGGATGCCTCCAAGGCGGACAGCGATGTGTGGGAAGTCAACATTCCGAGCCGCGCGGCCAAGCTGTCGTATCTGGAGTTCTCGGTTGCGTTCGACCTGCAGATGAACGATTTGAGCTGCGCGCCGACGGGAGAGCAGACTCCGTGGGCCTATGTCGATCCGTCCTCCTCCGTCAGCCTCCCGGCCAAGGATGAGCGCTCGATGCTTCTGGATTATTATCCTTGGCCCTTCATCAAGAACGGCAAGTGGAACGACGCGGCTTTCGCGCTTCCTTCCGATCCGGACGGAGACGACTACTCGCTTCTGGCTGGAGCCGCTTCTTATCTGGGCCGTTCCCTCACCGACAACAGCGCTTCCCTGAAGGTGCTGTCCGAAGGAAAGTGGAATCCAACCCGCGACAAGGGCGTCAATGTCATCGCGGCCGGCACGCCTGCCAGCCTCCCGGCGCTCAAAGCGTTGAACGGAAGCTTATGGTTCCGCTATGATTCTTCCTTCAGCTATTTCATATCCAATGAAAAACGGAGGCTGCTGCCCGAATTCGCCAAGCAGCTCGTTTCTTTGCAGCTAATTCCGTCTCCGGCGGACCCGGAAACGGCCGTGCTGGCCGTCACGGCTCCGGACGAGCGGAATTTGGCGCTCGCAGGCAAGTTTCTCGCACAGGATAAAAATGCCTCCGGCCTGATCGGCAACGCCGTCCTGATCAACCGGTGGGGAGAAGCGACCAATCATGCCTTCAGCGGCGACGACAGCTACAGCCTGAGCGAGAAAGTGAATCTGAGCACCGGACAAGCCCGGCTGTTCACGATTCTGTTCGGCACGGTGCTGCTTCTCCTGATCGCGGGAATCGTCTTCTATCTGCGCAAATACAGAAGGAGGTAGCGCCTGTGTTCCCGATAGGACGCCTCGTGAAGATGCTGCTTGCAGCGGGTCTGGCTGCGGCGGCTTTTGCAGCCGCGGTATGGATGTGGACGTCATCCCAGCCGAAGGAGAAGACGGACTTCCTGAGCCTGAAAGTCAAATCGGCCAACCTGTCGGTCGATTACGATCCGGAACAAGTGCTGGAGGATGCCGGCAGGCTTGGTCTGAACACGGTCAATGTTCCGGTCGTCGTCGAAGTGAGCGATGTGCGCTCGAGCGACATGACGCTGGACGAAGCCAGCCTGAACAAGGCCATCGAGCTCATTCCCCGGCTTCAGAGCCGAGGCATGCGGATCATCGTGGAGCCTTATCCATGGATCAATCGAGGCAGCGAGGTGGAGACCGACTGGAATCCGGATCATCTCGATGCCTTTTTCGAGCAGTGGCGGAGCAGAGTGCTTGTTCCGCTCGCACGCCGGGTTGCCGAGCCTTATCACGCCGATGCGATGATCGCCGGCTCCAATCTCGTGCATCTGGAGCGGTTCGGCGGCGAATGGAGCTCCATGCTCCAGCAGCTGAGAGGCGAGTACAGCGGACTTCTGACGTATAAAACCAATTGGTGGTATACGGCTGCCTGGGACAAGGCCAGCACGGCCGCTTACGAAGCCAAGCGGGACAACCCTCTCTGGGCGGATACCGACTTCATTACGGTCGCGGCCTATTTCGAGCTGTCCGAGCGTCGGGTCAATACGGCCGGACAGCTGCTGTCGGCATTGAGCTCCACCGAAGTGAACGGCCGCGGCCAGGATGTCGTGAGCGAAGTCATGGCATTGTCGGGCAAATGGGGCAAGCCGGTCTACTTCGGCGAGCTCGGGTTTCCAGCCCGCGAATATGCGGCGAAAGAGCCCTGGAATCCATCCCCTTCGGACGTGGAGGACGGAGGCGAGCAGGCAAGGCTGTTCCAGGCTTACCGGGAAGCCTTCTCCGGCAAGCCTGGGTTCATGGGCTTCTCGGTATTCGCAATCGGCGAGAAAAGCAAGGACAAGCATTATTATCCTTCGGACGATAGCGCGAAAGTGATCCGAGCCTGGTAAGGCTCGCCAACGTCCTGGCTTGGCCGATGCATACCTTAAGCCTTTTGACAAGTTATATTTGTTACTATTTTTGAGGGGAACGGCTTCGGTATAATGGAAGCATTGAAAGGAGCGCTTACACCATGCCTATTCAAATCATCACAGACAGCGGTTCTGATCTCCCGACCGACTTCATTGCAGCCCATTCCATTACCATCGTTCATCTTCCCGTCTCGTTCCAGGACGAGCTTATGCCGGATGACACGGATGCCGCAAGCTTTTATGCCCGCATGCGGGCATGCCCGGAGCTTCCGCGGACCGCAAGCCCAAGCCCGAACACGTTTCTGGAAGCATATAAGGCCGTAGAACCCGGCCGCGACATTCTGGTCGTCAGCATGTCCTCGAACATCAGCAGCACCTATCAGTCCGCCTTGATCGCCAAGGGGCTGTACGAGGACGAGGGCCTGCCGAACCGGATTGAAATCATCGACTCCAAAACCTTTTCCGGCGGCCTGTCCCTGGTGGTGTCCCAGGCGGCCGAATGGGCCCGCACCTGCTCCAGCCTCGACGAGCTCAAGGACAAGGTCAGCAGGCTTGCGCTTGAGACAAGCGCTTTCTTCACGCTCGACAGCCTCGAGAACGTCATCAAGGGCGGAAGGCTGAGCAGGCTTGCCGGCGGCGTGGCGTCGGTGCTCAACATCAAGCTGCTGCTCAAAATCAATGAAGAAGGCGTCGTCGAGGTCGAAGAGAAGACGCGCGGCTTCCGCAAAGCGCTGAACTCTTTGCTCGCAAGGCTCGAAGACAAGCAGCACGACTACGAGAACGGTTTTGTCGCGATCGTCCACAGCAACTGCGAAGTGCTCGCTCTCGAATTCAAGGATCGGGTGCTGGAGAAGCATCCGTTCAAGAAGGTGCTGTTCTCCAGCATGGGACCTGTCATGGGTACTTATGCCGGCGAAGGGGGCATCGGCGTCGCGTTCTGAGGTCAGCCTGCAGAGGGAAATGAAGGGGGGCGGCCGCCGCTCCCTTTTTTGGCTTGGAAGGGCTTGATCGGCCGCAGCGGACAGAAGAAAGGAGGCGTGCAGGACATGCTGGCCAAACAGCGCTACATCAAAATGGAGCGGGTTTTGAACGGCTCCGGGATGGACACCGTCGTTCTCGAGCTGGACTTGCTGCTGGACGGGGAAACGATAATCGCCGAAGGCAGAAGCTTCCCCTTGAAGGACGTATACGACATCTCGTATCGGATCGTCGGCGGACAGCTCGGCATCCTGTATCTGCATACGAGCTCCGGAGTCTATCCGTTCAACGTGGAAGAGGATCCGGCCGCCTTCATCCTTGCTTTCAAGAGAACGGCTTCGCGGCGTTAAGGCAGGCCGCCTAGTCGGCTGCGAAACGGCTTCAAGGCCGAGTCCGCCGACCGCGGCATATCCGCCGGATGCCTTCATGCGGAGCTTTCCGCCGTCTCTGCCGGCCGGAGGACCTGCCGGAAGCATGTGGACCTTGCCCTGCCGTCATGATCAAGGTATCCAAGCAGCCGAGCGGCTTGTTCACGCTAGCCTTCCTTTCCGACGAGCAGCAGGCCCTTTCACGGCCTGCAGAGACTATTTGGAGCATCGGGCGCTTCGCGGCGGAGACCGGCAGCAGGCAGCAGGCCAAAGCGTCAAGCGGACGGAAAGCAGACTGGCCTGGCCCGCGAATGATTTTCTTTCAGTCTGCAGTCAGCAAGATCCCGCTTGTCCCGGGCAAAGGGAGGAGCGGGATCTTCTTTTATTTCTCCAGTTCGATATATTCTCTCGCCAGCTTCCACTGTCCGTCTTCCAGCCTCCATACGAACATGAACAGCGCCGGATGCGGAGTGCCCTCCACCAGATTGATCTCCCTGCCGAGGACGAGAACTTCCTCGCCTTCCCTGCGCTCCTGGACATCCGAGATTTCGTAGCTCTTCGAAGCTTCCCCGTATTGGCTGAGCACGCCTTCCAAATCGTAGCCGAACCCGTACTGATCCGGCCGCTCCAGTCCCGAATGCGCCCAATAACCGGCAAAGCCCGGCGACATCATGGCACGGATCGCATCGGCGTTTTTGCTGACGAAACCGTCATTCCAAGCCTGGAAATACTTGTCCATCACGGAATAGATCCCATGCAAGCTTATCCCCTCTTTCATTCCATTATATTCCATGAGTATATCATGGATTTCCCGCCCGCGGCTCGGCTGGCATGCATGGTAGGGAGGATAGTTGCGGATGCCGGCTTCGGCATCTTCTTTTGCGCTGCCGATGGATGGTTTTGGCAATAAAGCGCATACTACGCCTGACGACATGATCAAGGAGGAGCAGACTGTGAAGCGTCAGCTGAGAAAGGAATGGCTGGATGAAGAGGAGGCTCTGTCGCAGGAGGAACTGGAGGCAAGCTTGCTGGAAGTTTGGGCGGTCAATCGATGGCTCGGGGGCAATCCGCCCCTCTTCCGGCATCTGGGCAGGCTGCTGACGGGCTTGAGAGGAAGCGCGTCTCCCGTCCGAGTGCTCGATGTGGCGACAGGCATGGCCGATCAGCCGCTCGCTCTGTGCCGGTGGGCGGAGAAACGGGGCATTCCGCTCGAGGTGACCGGAGTCGAGATCAGTCCATCCATCGCAAAGCTGGCCCGCAAGCGGACAGGAGGGCATGCGTCCATCACCATTCATGAAGGAGATGGACGCCATCTTCCCTATGGCGACGGAGCTTTCGATATTGCGTTCAGCAACCTCGCCCTGCATCATATGAGCGACGAGGATGCCGTCTCGATGCTGCGGGAGATGGATCGCGTGACGAGGAAGGGCTGGATCGTCACGGATTTGGAACGGAGCCGTACGGCATACGGCATCGCGAGGCTGCTCGCCAAGCTGGTGTGGCGAAGTCCGGTGACGCGGCATGACGGTCCGTTGTCCGTCCAGCGGTCGTTCACGGCGGCGGAGGCTCGCAGGCTGCTAGCCGCCGCAGGGCTTGATGCGACGGTCAAGCGCCACTTCCCCTACCGGCTGGCGCTGCTCAGCCGTGTATGACGTGCTCGTGGCGGGAGCCGGCCCTGCCGGAAGCGCGCTTGCTTGGACGCTTGCGAGAGCCGGGCTGAAAACGGCTCTGCTGGAGGCGCGGCGGCATCCCAGAGGCAAGCCCTGCGGAGAGTCGCTGAATCCAGGCGCCGCAGCCGCCTTGGAAAGGCTGGCCGGGAAGCGGCGCTTCGCCGAAGGCGGAGCGGCAGGTCCGGCCCAGACATTCGGTCATCCGCTGCGCGGCTGGCTGCTGCACTGCGGGACCGCGAGCATGGAAGCGGAGTTTCCTGGCGGCGCAGCGGGGTTTAGCTGCCGCCGCGATCAGCTGGACGGCTGGCTGCTGGAGCAGGCGGAGCTTGCCGGCGCCGAAGTGCTGCAGGAGCATCGCGTACGGAGGGCGATGCGCGGCGATGACGGCGGCTGCCTCGTGGAGGGGGAGGCAGGCGGCGGCACCTTCTGCATTCGAGCCCGTTATGTAGCGGGCGCGGACGGCATCCGCTCCGCCGTCGCCCGTTCATCCGGACTTGGAGCTCCGTGGGGGGCGCTGCGCAAAATCGCCATTACGGCGCGAATGAGCGGCATCGAACAGCTTCGCGACAGGGTGGAGCTGCATCTGAATGAAGGCTCGACCCTTGGAATCGCCCCGCTCAAAGGAGATGCCGCCAATGTCACGCTTGTCCTGCCGGCAGGCTCGGCATGGGCGGAGGAAGGCAGGAACAAGAGCGCCGCCATGCTTAGGGAGCTGTCGAGGCGCCCCCGGCTGGAGGGACGCTGCCGTCACGCCGTCCTGGAGGATGAGCCTCTCGCATGCGGCCCGTTCCATCAGCCCATTCCGCAGCCGGCCTCCGGACGCATCGTACTTGTCGGAGATGCGGCCGGTTATTACGATCCGCTTACCGGCCAGGGCATCTATCGGGCGCTTAGGAGCGCCGAGCTGGCCGCGCCGCTGCTGCTGCGGGCGCTCGAAACCGGAGACGAGCGCCAGCTCAGCGTGTATGGACGGCTCTATCGGAAGGAGTTCGCCGCTGCAGCGGCTCTCCAGCGGGTGATCGAATTCGGAGCGGCGCGGCCCCGATTGTTCGAGGCTTCCATCCGGATATTGGGCCGGACGCCCGGAGCCGGGAGCCGGCTCGCTGCATGGATCGGCGATTGCGGCAGCGTTACTTGACTGGATTCGACAGCTAATTCCGAAGGAGGAGTGCAGCGATGCATACGTATAATGAGATTTACATCCAAAGAGCGCCTGACGAGGTGTTCCCTTACGCAAGGGATGTCGATCAGTGGCCGGTTCATTTGCACCACTACCGCTCCGTGTCGTTTCGAACCGGAGCCCCTGATTACGGCATCGTGGAAATGGCCGCATGGAGGCATTTCGGCAGGCTGCGCTGGCCGGTGTGGTGGGTGAGCAGGATGGAATCGAGGGAAGCCGAGAGCCGCATATTGTACCGTCATATCGAAGGGGTGACAAAGGGCATGGACGTGGAATGGAGGCTGGAGCCGAGCGGGGAAGGAACAAAAGCGTCCATCGTGCATGAATGGGATCGTCCGCCGGTAGGCGGTCTGGCCGCAAGAGGAATCATAGGGCCGGCCTTCGTGCAGGTCATCGCGGACCGGACCTTGGCAGGAATCAAATTCGCGGCGGAAGCCGCCGGAATGGGGCATCGTTCATGAGCGACCGCAGGGCAGTCATTACGGGTATCGGATGCGTGACGCCGATCGGCACTGGAGCCGAATCTCTTTGGGAAGGGGTGCGCCGGGGCGAGAGCGCCGTCGGTCCGATCGACCGCTTCGTTCCGGAAGGCTTGAAAAGCCGGATTGCAGCGCAGATCAAGGACTTTCGGGCCGAAGACTATATGGACCGCAAACGGGCGCATCGCACCGACCGGTACTCGCAGCTGTCGATCGCATCCGGCCGGATGGCGCTGCGGCATGCGGGCATCGAGGCCGGAGCGCTGGATCCGGAGCGGACGGGCATCTTCATGGGAAGCGCGCTGGGAGGCATCTCCTATGCCGAGGAGCAGTGCAGCCAGTACATGGCCGGCGGTTACCGGAGCGTGTCTCCGACGCTCGGCTTCTCCGTCTTCGGAGGAGCTTCCTCCTGCAACATGGCGATGGAATTCGGCTTCAACGGTCCGAACGAGACCAACTCGATGAGCTGCGCTTCGGGCGCTGTGGCGATCGGCAGGGCGCTCCAGGCCATCCGCCGCGGCGAAGCCGACGTCATGCTCGCGGGAGGCGCGGAGTCTCCGCTCTCTCCGCTGTCGTTCGGAGCCTTCGATCTGCTGCGCGCGATGTCGACCCGCAACGACGAGCCGGGAAGGGCCAGCCGCCCGTTCGACCGCACGCGGGACGGATTCGTCATGGGGGAAGGGGCGGCTGTGCTCGTCATCGAGGAGGAAGGCCATGCCCGCGCCAGGGGAGCCCGCATTCTGGCGGAGATCAGCGGCTTCGGCGTGACGAACGACGCCCATCACATGAGCGCTCCGCTCCCTTGCGGCACGCAGGCCCAGCGCGCGATGAGGCTGGCGCTGAACGATGCGGACATGCTGCAGGAGGAGGTGGGCTACATCAACGCCCACGGTTCTTCGACGCTGCTCAACGATGTGACCGAATCGAAAGTCATCCGCAGCGTCTTCGGCACCCGTCCGGTGGCGGTCAGCGGCACGAAAGGGCTGTACGGCCATCCGCTTGGAGCGTCGGGAGCGATTGAAGCCGCCAT
>NZ_JZEJ01000001.1:706750-722535 GCF_001188365.1 Paenibacillus sp. D9
CCATCCGCTGGGAGCGTCGGGAGCGATTGAAGCCGCCATCCCCTGCCTGTCTCTGCATCATGGATGGCTGCCGCCGACGGCCAACTTGACGGAACCTGACGAGGAGGCCGATCTCGATCTCGTTTACGGCCATGGACGGGACAAAAGGCTGGATGCGGCTCTGTCCAATTCTTACGGCTTCGGCGGCATCAACGCGACGCTCGCATTCCGCAGCCGATAGGTTCATTGGAACCGAAAAAAGCTTCCCCTGACCATCTTATCGAAGATGAAGGGGAAGCTTTTCGTCTATTTCTGGCTTCAAGCGCTATTCGGCGATATCCGCCCAGAACTCTTCGTCGGCGTCCAGCGTAATCTGGGAACGATAGACCCGCATGCCGTACTCCTTGAACATGTACTGCTCGATCGCTTCCTTGAGGTTGGCCTCGACGAGATAATGCGATCGGTCGCCGATAAAGACTTCGGCGGAGAAGCCGTATTCCTCGTCCCAGCCGAGCTGCACCTCGACCTGCGAAGGCTGGAGCCCGCGCCGGCTGGATTCGCTGAGGCATACGGCGTTGATGATTTCGTCCGTCAGAATCCGCATCGGCGATCAGTAAGGCCCGCGGCGATCGTCGGTCGCGGCCTTGCGCTTGTTGCGGAAGTGGACGACGATGGACCGGATGACCATGAACAGGATGTAGATCGCGAGCAGGTTGATGATCAGGCCGAAGAAGTCGCCCATGAAGCCCATGCCGGAGAACATGCTGCCGAACATCAGTCCCGCCAGGCCGCCGATCATGAGGCCCTTCATCATGCCGCCGCCGCTGAAGAAGCCGCGGTTCGCCGTCGTGCCGGCTGCCGCTCCTGCGGCCGGGGTTTTATTGGTGTCCGCCCGCTGTACGTTCTCGGTCGATTTTTTTGGAGTCTGCGTAAAGCTCTGGCGCGGAGATTTCATGCCGCCGCGCTTGGCGTCAACCGTTCCCGCCGCCGTGAAGGCGAACAGAACCGTAAAGGCCAGCATCAGAATAAATCCTTTTTTCATGTCGTGAAGAGTCCCCCTCCGAGTGGTAAGTGATGGTATGAACGCCGGGTTCTCGGCAAGAACCTCCATTGCGTTTGGGTGTGTATACGTCTATGATGATAGTCGGGTTTCATTTTTATGTAGATGCACATGAGATTTAATTCACAATCTGCCGTTGGTGCAGGCTGGACATTATAGATTAGGAAGGCTGGCAAGCATGATGCTGATCTCCCACAAATACCCCGATGCCTATATCCGATATCTCGCAGAGTTCCACGGGACAAGGGATTACTTCGAATGCCACGAGATTCTGGAGGAATACTGGAAGGAGCATCCCGGCGACGAGCAGGCCCAGCTCTGGCACGGACTGATTCAGATTGCCGTCGGTCAATACCATCTGCGGCGCGGCAACCGGGAAGGAGCCCGCAAAATGCTGCGCTCCGCCTGGGAAAGGCTGTCGCTGCCGCTGCTGGAGCAGGCGGGACTTGACGGCGGCTTGCTTCGCAGACAGCTGGACGAGGCCGCCTCGCTGCTGGAGCGGGGCGAGGGAATCCCTTACTCCGGCTGGATGCTGCCGATCCGCGATCTCGAGCTGGCGGCTGCCTGCAAGGAACGCTGCGCTGCGGAAGGGCTGGATTGGTGCGGCGATATCGTGGCAGGCGATGAGCTGATTCACCGCCATCTGACGCGCGACCGCAGCGAAGTCGTACAAGCGCGGGAGCAGTCGCTCCGGCTTAAGAGAGCAGCGGCGCGAGGCGGAGGCTGACCGCTGCGAGACCGAACAAAAAGGCTTATCCGGATCGGGCTGCGGCCCGATCCGGATAAGCCTTTGCTGGTTTGCGGGTTATTCTGCGGCAGGCGCGGGCTCCGCATTTCTCAAAAATTCGTATCCTTCCGTCACGAGATCGAGCTTGCCTGTCTGAGGATGGATGATCATGCCGTGCACGGGCGTGGCCGGAGGGAGCAGAGGGTGGTTGCGGACGATGCTTACGCTCTTCTCGACGCTCGACCGCACATTGTCGAAGCCGGTCAGCCAGCGGGTGAAATCGACGCCGGAATGCTTCAGCGTGCGGATCGTCTGGGAAGGCACTCCCCGATCCACCATTTTGCCGATCATGCTGTCCGGATTGATGCCCGTCATGCCGCAGTTGTAATGGCCGATGATGAACACTTCATCCGCGTTCAGCTCATAGAGCGCGACCAGGATGCTTCGCATGATGTTGCCGAACGGCTGCGTGATGATGGCGCCGGCGTTCTTGAGGATCTTGGCGTCGCCGTTGCGGAGATTGAGCGCTCTCGGCAGCAGCTCCGACAGCCGCGCATCCATGCAGGTCAGGATGACCATTCGCTTGTCGGGGAATTTGTCGGTCAAATATTCCTCATACTTCTTGTCCTCGACGAATTTTTCGTTATAGGCAAGCATTTCCTGGAGATTGTTCATGATGCTCCCGACCTCTCTTTCGCACAGTTGGATTAGAAGGTGGCCGTTCCTTGCGGGAAGAACCGCAGGTCATGGCTGTAGATCTGGCTGTCGCTCGCCAGGATGAAGGCTTGTCGAGCTGGGTTGTAGTCCAGCTTCAGCTCGGGCTCGAAAAACACCTCGTATCTTTCCTCGTAGAGGAAAGGAAACGGGTCGCCTTCGCCGATGACGTCGCCGGGACTCGCCTGGCCGACGATGTGAAGGGCGGACACGCCGTTGACGACGCAGCCGCAGCCCTCCGTATCGTACACAAGCTTAAGGATGCCCTTCCCGTCCTCGAGATAAGGCTTCAGCGCTTCGACGGCGGCTGTCTTGAATGTGATGCGCATCTTCCGCCACTCCTTTGTCCGCGGCTTCCGAGCAGCCGGAGGCCCGGTTTGATTACCGTTGATTATAAGGTCTGTCCCCGCTATGATCAAGTATAGAACGCATAGAAGAAAGGGTGACGACCTGTGACGATATCTACATACGAAAGGACTTTGGCCGATTTCCGCGCTCTGGACCGGAAAATCCGGAATTACCATGAAGCCCAGGCCATTCTCGCCTGGGATCTGCGCACCGGCGCCCCCCGCAAAGGAATGGACGCCCGCTCCGAGGTGCTCGGCCAGCTGGCCGGCGAAGCGTTCAAGCTCTCCACCTCCGCCGAGATGGGAGAGCTGCTGCAGGCTCTCGAGCAGAAGGAAGCGCAGGCCGGCCTGGGCGAGATCGACCTCAAGCTGGTTCATGAAGTCCGGCGCCAGTACGACCGCAGCGTCAAGATTCCGGCCAAGCTGTACGAGGAAGCCGTCGTCCTGATCTCGCAGTCGGAATCCGCCTGGGAGGTCGCCCGCGGCAACAACGACTTCGCTTCGTTCGAGCCGTTCCTGGACAAGGTCATCGGGTATACGAACCAGTTCATCGATCTATGGGGGCCGAAGGCTACCCGGTATGATACGCTGATCGACGATTATGAGCCGGACATGACCGTCGCCGAGCTGGACAGCATCTTCAGCTTGCTGCGCGACGAGCTCGTCCCGCTGTCTTCGGCCATCGCGGACTCGCCGAACAAGCCCTCCCGCGAATTTCTGAACCAGCTGTTCGACAAAGGCGCGCAGAAGGACTTCAGCCTGTTCATGCTCGGCCAGATGGGCTACGACTTCGAAGCCGGACGTCTGGACGAGACCGCGCATCCGTTCGCTACGGGAATCAATCTCGGCGACGTGCGGATCACGACGCGTTATCTGGCCGATGACGTGACGAGCGCTTTGTTCGGCACGATCCATGAGGGCGGACATGCGCTGTATGAGCAGAACGTCTCGCCGGAGCTCGCCGGAACTTCCCTGTGCGGCGGAACGTCGATGGGCATCCACGAGTCGCAGTCGCGCTTCTGGGAGAACACGATCGGCCGCAGCCGCCCGTTCTGGCACCGGTATTTCGGCGACCTCCAGAGCCGCTTCCCCGGCCAGCTGAACATCAGTCCGGAGGAATTCTACCGTTCGCAGAACACCGTCCAGCCTTCCCTCATCCGCATCGAGGCCGACGAGCTGACCTACAACCTGCATATCATCATCCGCTACGAGATCGAGAAGATGATCTTCAACGAAGGGGCGAAGGCATCCGATCTCCCGGCGATCTGGAACGACAAATACCGGGAATACCTCGGCATCACGCCGCCGGACAACGCGCAGGGCGTCATGCAGGACGTGCACTGGAGCGCAGGGCTGTTCGGCTACTTCCCGTCCTATTCCCTCGGCAACATGTACGCGGCGCAGATGGCCGACACGATGGAAGCCCAGCTTCCGGAGATGTGGGAGCTGGTTGCGCGCGGCGAGCTGGCGCCGATCAAAACCTGGCTGACAGACCGTGTCCACAAATACGGCAAGCTCAAGACGCCGAAGGAAATCATTGTCGGAGCTACGGGCAAACCGCTGGACCCGAGCTACCTCGTGAAGTATCTGCGGGCCAAATACACGGATATCTACAAGCTGTAAGGAGCAAGCGGCGCCGAGCTGCAGCAGCCCCAAGGCAGCGACGCCTTGCCCGGCCCCAAGCTCCGGCGGCCGGGCTGCCCGAGCTTGGACCAAGCCTCTCCATCTGCCGTTCATATGGCGGAGGAGGGGCTTTTTTGCCATGTCCTTTGAAATCGGAACAGCGGTCTTGACGGATGCCGCGCCGCTTGCCGGCGAACGCCCGCCGTCGCTCCCGCCATTCACCATCCGGCTGCCGCCAGCATAGGCTGTAGCACACAAAGGTCCACATGGGAGGAAACATCCATATGAAAAAACAAGCTATCGGAGGCCTGCTGCTGGCGGCTTCGCTGCTGCTGACGGCCTCGCTGTCCGGCTGCGGAAGCAAAAGCGGCGGTCCGGTGAAGATCCGTGTCGGCGAAGTGACGCGCTCGCTCTTCTACGCTCCGGAATATGTCGCCTTGTCCAAAGGCTTCTTCAAGGACGAAGGGCTTGATGTCGAGCTGCAGACGACCGCGGGCGGCGACAAGACGATGACCGCGCTGCTGTCCGGCGCCATCGACGTCGCTCTCGTCGGCTCCGAAACGTCCATTTATGTCTATCAGCAAGGCTCCGACGATCCCGTCATCAACTTTGCCCAGGTGACGCAGACCGACGGAACGTTCCTCATGTCCCGCACGGGAGCCGCCTTCGACTGGAGCAATCTCAAGGGAGCCGCCTTCCTCGGCCAGCGCAAGGGCGGAATGCCGCAGATGGCGGGCGAATTCACCCTCAAGAAAAAAGGCATCGACCCCCACAAGGATCTCAAGCTGATCCAGAATATCGACTTTGCGAACATTACGGCGGCATATGCGTCCGGAACGGGCGATTACGTGCAGCTGTTCGAGCCGCAGGCTTCGATGATGGAGAAGGAAGGCAAGGGCAAGGTCGTCGCTTCGTTCGGCGTGGAGAGCGGCCATCTGCCTTATACCGTCTTCATGAGCAAGCAAAGCTACATCAAGAAGAATGAGGACACGGTGCAGAAGTTCACGAACGCGGTCCAAAAGGCGCAAACCTGGGTCAAGGAGCACAGCGCCCAGGAAATCGCCGATGCCGTCGGATCCTACTTCCCAAGCACGGACAAAACGATCATCGTAAGCTCCATCGACCGCTACAAGCAGCAAGGATCCTATGCGGATAACCCGGTCATCGACAAAGAGGAATGGAACAACCTGCTCGACGTCATGACATCCGCCGGAGAGCTCAAGGACCGTCCCGATCACGACAAGCTGGTGGACAATTCGTTTGCGGAAAAGGCCGGCAAATAGCGTCCGGCGATTGAACGGCAGGCCGGAGGACACGTCCGGCCTGCATGCTACGTTTCGGGGCGACGCTTGGAAAGGAGGACAAGGACATGGACGACAAATCACCGATGCTGGAGCTGCGGGGAGTCTCGCATGTCTATGTCGGCAGGAAAGGGGCTTCCCTGGCTGTCGACCGGATGGAGCTGGCTGTCGGACATGGAGAATTCATCAGCCTGGTCGGCCCGAGCGGCTGCGGCAAAACGACCGTGCTCAGCCTGCTTGCGGGCTTGTTTCCGCCGGCAGCGGGCCAGGTGCTGCTCGGAGGCAAGCCGGTAACGGGGCCGTCCGCCAAGGTCGGCTACATGCTTCAGCAGGACTGCCTCCTGCCATGGCGCACGATCCGGGACAATGCCGGGCTCGGCCTGGACATCGCAGGCAGGCGCGCGGCGGCGGAACGGAATCGGGTCGAAATGCTGCTCGAGGAAGTCGGGCTTGCCGGAACGGAGGGCAAATATCCGGGAGAGCTGTCCGGCGGCATGAGGCAGCGGGTGGCGCTGGCGAGGACGCTGGCGCCGGAGCCCGATGTGCTGCTGCTCGACGAGCCGTTCTCGGCTCTGGATATGCATATCAAGATGCAGCTTGAGGATCTCGTGCAGGCGACGCTGCGCAAGCTGGGCAAGACAGCGGTGCTCGTCACCCATGACTTGGCCGAGGCGGCGGCGATGAGCGACCGGGTCATCGTGCTCGGCCGCAATCCGGGACGCATCCGCAAGGAAATCGCCGTGCCGGAGGCTATCAGGAGGCTGGCGCCGACGGAGGCGCGCAAGCATCCTTCCTTTCAGGCGCTGTTCGATGCGCTGTGGGTAGAACTGAACGCCGGAGAAAGAGAAGGTGGGTCTCATGAGTGACGACAAAGCCTGTCATCCGGCAGGCGGAGACAAGGAAGCGGCTTCTTCGGAAGACAATGGCGGACCGCATGGCGGTGATGATCGGGCAGGATGGCTGAAGGCGCTTCATGCCGCCTACCGCCGCCGCGAGCGGAGCATCGGAGCGGCCGTTCTGTCGGTGCAGCTGCTTCTGCTGGCTGCATTCGTCCTCCTATGGGAGGCGGCGGGACGCTTGAAATGGATCGATCCGCTCCTCTTCAGCTACCCGACCAAAATCGCCGCCCAGCTGGCTTCCTCGAGCGCGGACGGCACGTTATGGCCGCATGTCGGCGTCACTGTGGCGGAGACGGCGGCGGGATTCGTCCTCGGGACGCTGATCGGGACAGCGCTTGCCGCGCTGTTGTGGTGGTTCCCGTTCGTATCGAAAGTATTCGATCCCTATCTGGTCGTATTCAACAGCCTTCCGAAAGTCGCCCTCGGGCCGATCTTCATCGTGGCCATGGGCCAAGGCTTCCTGTCGATTCTCTCCGTGACGCTGTCGATGACGGTCATCGTGACGACGATCGGTATCTACAACCGGTTCCGGGACAGCGAGCCCGGCCTCGTCAAGGTCGTGAGGCTGCTCGGCGGGACGCGGCTGCAGCTGTTCCGGCTCGTCATCCTGCCGGCTTCGTTTCCGGTCATCATCTCGACGCTGAAGGTCAACGTCGGCCTGGCATGGGTCGGCGTCATCGTCGGCGAGTTCCTGGTCGCCAAGGAAGGGCTGGGCTACCTGATCATTTACGGCTTCCAGGTGTTCAACTTCACGCTCGTCCTGTCGACGCTCGTCGTGATCGCGGCTGCGGCGACCTTGATGTACCAGGGCGTCGCGCTGCTGGAGAAGAAGCTCGTATCCGGCGGGAGAGAGCCGTCGTAAGGCTGGAACCGAAGCAGCCTCGGAATAGGGAGCGGCGAGAATGGAGCCGCCCTCGCGAGGGCGGAACGTGCAGGGGGAGATTCCCGGCCGACTGCTGCATCGGGGGCCGGCATCCGGAGCGGAGAAGAAGCGGCGGATCCGGGCTGCGCGGCTGCAATTGACGTGCCGGGCAGGAAGGTCTAGGATGATACGACAGGCATGGCGCCTCGGCGGCATCCGGGCGGAAGCCCGGCTGGCCGAAGCGCTTTTTTTCATGGGGAAGCGGGAGCAAGGGCGGACTTGCCGCATGCCGCTGCAAGGCAAGCGGCAGCGGCCATCCTCCCGCCCCGCATCCCGCGGGAGCAAGCGCGGATGCGGATGCCCATAATCGCCGCGCCCAAGCCGCAGAAGCCGGCTTGCGAGTCAAACGGAATCGGAAAGGCAGGGAGAAATGGCTGTGAAAGGAATCGGGCTTAGAGTGGTGAAAACGGCTGCTGCCGTCGCGGCTGCCATCTGGACGGCCCAGCTGCTGGACCTGACGCAGCCGCTGTTCGCCGGGGTGCTCGCCATACTCGGAGTCGAGACGACCCGGCGCAAAGGCTTCCGCAGCCTGTTCGAAAGGCTGGCCGCGGGCGTCATCGCGCTGCTGGTTTCTTCGGCTCTGTTCGAGCTGATCGGATACCGGATCTGGACGGCGGCCATCTATGTCCTGCTCGTATTTCCCTTGCTGTCGAGGCTCCGCCTTCGGGACGGCATCGTGCCGGGCAGCGTGCTTGTCTTCCACGTATATGGCGCGGGGGAGGTTACGGGCGGCCTGCTGCTGAACGAATTGCTGCTGTTGCTCGTCGGTCTCGGATGGTCGGCGCTGTTCAACCATGTCTACATGCCCGGGGAGACGAAGCGGCTGCAGCAGCTTCGGACCTCCGTCGAGAGGAAGTTCGGCGAGATATTCGCCGAAATGGCCGCGGTCCTTCGCGATCCAGGCCGTGTCTGGAGCGGGTCGCAGCTGCTGGAGCTGGAGGACGACGTCGCCGAGGGAGAGGGAAGGGCGCAGCGGGAACAGCATAACCGGCCCTGGGAGCCGGACTTTTATTGGACCGTTTATTTTGCCATGCGCAGGCGTCAGCTGGAGAGCCTCGCTGCGATGCTTCAGCTTCTATCGTATGTATACGGGCGTCTGCCCCAAGGCGAGCTGCTGGCCGAGCTGCTCGAGAAGATCGAAGGCGACATCTCGTCGGATTACTATGAAGACCGGACCCGGCTCGCGCTGGCCGAGCTGCGGCGACACTACCGGACGATGGAGCTGCCCCGGACGCGGGACGAATTCGAGGCCCGCTCGGCATTGCTTCAGCTGTGCCTGGAGCTTGAACGCTTCCTGGATACGGCAAGCCGGCACAAAAAGCGCCGCAATGCCGGCGGCAGCCCCGTCAGCGGGGCGTCCCGGGAATAATTTGCCGCGCGGTGTCATCTTCTCCATGCCTGCCCCATACAATGAATCAGGGAAAATTCGTTGCGGCGCCCGGAAAAGAAGGAGTCACCCTAGACGAATGTCCTGCATACACTTGTAAGGAATGATTGTATGGAGGAGGTTAAGAAATGACGATTGCAGATAAACAGCTTCAGACTAGAGAAATCATCACGAAAGCTGTCTGCGGTAAAGGTCGCAAGTTCTCGACGGTATCGCATACCGTCACGCCCCCTCACCGCCCCACCAGCATACTGGGCGCTTGGGTCATCAACCACCAGTATGAAGCGGTTCGGTCGGGGGACGGCATTGAGGTCGTCGGATCTTACGACATCAACATCTGGTATTCGTACAACAAAAACTCTCAAACCGACGTAGCGAAGGAAACGGTCTCTTATGTCGAAAACATCCCTCTCTCCTACGTGGACCCGAAGCACCGGGCAGCCACGGAGGAAGTTTCGGCTGAATCGACGCAAGAGCCCAACTGCATCGAAGCGAATATCTCTTCGAACGGCTCTTCCGTAGTCGTGCGGGTCGAACGCGAATTCGCGGTCGAGATGATTGCCGAAACCAAAGTATGCGTAGCGGTCGTTCCGGGCGGCTGCGACGACTTTGACGGCAAAGACGGCAAGTATGGTTTTGACGACGGGGACAGCGGCTTCGACGACCTGGATCCCGATCTTCTCGACGACGAGCTGTAAAGCCGGGCCTCAAGGTTCTTACTGCAGGGTATGCAGGCATACGAAGGAATTCGAGGGCGAAAGCCCTCTTTTTTTGTAGGGCTAGCGCATAATTTCTTCCTGCTTTATTTGTGCAGGGCGAATTGCAGCGTCAAGGCCAGCTGAGGCTGCGGCAAATCACTGGGGGAGGCGATGCCATGGCTGGCAGGATGTGGCTATGGTGCGACGGCCAGGAAGACGATGCCGCCGCGTTGTCCACGCGTCTGGGCATTCCTTTATGCCAAACCGGCGAAGTCGGACCGAGCGGGCAGGATGCCGTGTTTGTCTGGGGAAGCTCGCGGCTTCCGGAGCGTTGGAGCGCGCTCTTGAGCGGCAGGGGGCCGGAAGCCGGCGAAGCGGCCGGCCTGCCGTGGCTGCTCAATGCCAATGCCGCCCGCGTAGCGGCCATGGGGCCGGAACGGCTGCAAAGGGAATTGGAGGCGGCGGGCCTGCATGCGGGAGGAGCTGCGGAGACCGGCAGGCTGTACCGGGTTGCGGTCGGAGAGGGAGAGCCTTTGCTTGCGCATCGGATCCGCTCCGAATCGTGGCGCAAGGGAATGCTCGCCGGGAGCCTGGCAAGCGCCATAGAGGAAGGCGGCGCCGGCTTGCCGCCGTCAGCGTCGACGGACAGCGGCGGTTTGCCGGGCTCGATGCCCGGCTTCCATGCGGGCGCCAACGCCGGTCCCGCAGGCCTGTGGCGGTATGCCGAGGACCCGGCCATGCGGCGTTCCGTGCGCGCGGCTCTGAGAGCGGCATACGAGCTCGGGCTTGATGCCGCCGAGGTGCTGGTCCGCGCTGCAGACGGCGGCCGGGCGTCCATCGCCGGCATTCGTCTGCCCGGATGCCGGCGCTTTTTGCTTGCCGGCGAAGGAAAGCTTGCGGAGGCGGCTGCCGTGCCGGAAGCGGCAGCGGGTTTGTGGAGTTTCTTATGCAGCCGAATCCAAGGCCTGCTGGACGCTTCGGCGCAGCAGGACGGACCGGGCATCCGGATCGGAGCCGATCCGGAGTTCGTCATCCTGAGGCCCGACGGAAAAATCCACTCCGCCTCTCATCTCGGAGGCCTGAGCAGCCCCGTCGGAAGCGACGTGCTGCTCACCGGGCGGCAGATCAGGCAGCCGGTCGGAGAGCTTCGGCCGGAGCCGTCGGCGACGGCGCAAGGTCTGGCCGAGAATATCCGTCTCCTGCTGCTGCGGGCTTCGAGGAGGGGAGCATCGAAGCCCGGCATGCGCCTGCTTGCCGGAGCGATGCCGCTGCCCGGCCTGCCGCTGGGAGGCCATGTCCATCTCAGCGGGCTCCCGCTGACATCGCGCCTGCTCCGCGTGCTGGACAGCTATGCCGCTTTTCCGATGGCTCTGGCGGAAGATCCGCGCGGCCGGGCCCGCCGTCCGCGGTACGGCACGCTTGGAGACAGCAGGCCCCAGCCGCATGGAGGGTTTGAATACCGCACGCTGCCGAGCTGGCTCGTCTCGCCGGCCGCCGCGCGCTACGCTCTGGCCGTCAGCATGCTGGCGGCCGAGGAGAGTTCCCGCCTGAACTATTTGCCTTCCATGGATGGTCGTTACGTGAAGGCGTATTACGAGGGAGACAAGGAGACGCTCCGGGAATGCCTGCCGGCGCTTCGGACGGCGCTGGAGAAGGTTCCTGCGTACTCCAGGCATCAGGCCTGGCTGGAGCCGTTCCTGGATGCGGTCGGCAGCGGAGCGAGCTGGGACGAGAGCAGGGACCTCCGAATCCGCTGGGGAATTCCTGTTCCCGAACCAATTTCGCCGACATGAAAGGATCGCTGCCGAAGCCAGCGGGCCTATCGGCCTATCGGTCTATCGGGCTTCTCGAAAGCGGGCGTTTACCTAGTCGGGGCGAACTTATGTCTGCGTCGCTTGAACTCATGGGAGGAGCCTATCGCCCTTTTCAGGGAGGTTTTTTTTGATGCATGCGGGGCAAGGAGGACGAACAGGCAGCCTCGTTGCTCCGACATGACGGCCGAAGCGCGCCAGCGCCCGGCCTTTTCCGGCGTTCTCCTTTTGTACGGCCATTCTTGAACTGCTATAATGAGAGATGATTGTGTTCACAAGGCCGCTGCGGCGGGAAGAGAAAATACTGGAGTTTGACCGGGAGGGCCCAATGGCTGCACTTACGCCGATGATGGAGCAGTACATGTCCATCAAGCAGGAAGCGAAAGACGCTTTCCTATTTTTCCGTCTTGGAGATTTCTACGAGCTGTTCTTCGACGATGCCGTTCTGGCTTCGAGGGAACTGGAAATAACGCTGACCGGCCGCGCTGGCGGCGGCGAAGAGCGGATACCGATGTGCGGGGTGCCGTATCATTCGGCTGAGGGATACATAGCTCGCCTGATTGAAAAGGGCTACAAGGTCGCCATCTGCGAGCAGGTGGAGGATCCGGCCGCGGCCAAGGGCGTCGTGCGGAGGGAAATCGTCCGCGTCGTGACGCCGGGAACGGTCATGGAGACCAAATCGCTGGCCGACAAAGCCAACAACTATATTGTGTCCGTCGCTCGGGAAGGCGGCCAGTTCGCGCTGGCAGCCTGCGACTTGACGACGGGAGAGCTGTACGCCACCTCGTTCCCGGGCGGGCTTGAGCTGCTCCAGGACGAGATCAACGTCTACGTGCCGGCAGAAATCGTCGGGGACGCTTCCGTGCTGGACAGCCTGAAGCAGAAGCCGCCAGCAGGGGCGAGGCCGGTGCTGTACACCGCCCGCGAGCCTCTGGCGGCGCGGGAGCTGGAGGCGCTGTTTCCGGACGGAGCGCTTAACGGGCTTGCTGCTCCGAGGCTGCGCGCCGTCGCCGCTCTCGCCGGCTATCTGGCGGAAACCCAGAAGAGGTCGCTCGGCCACGTCCGCAGCATCCGCACCTACGAGCCGAACCAGTACCTGATTCTGGATCCGTTCACCCGGCGCAACCTGGAGCTGACCGAGACGGTGCAGGGACGCAGCCGCAAAGGCTCGCTGCTCTGGCTGCTCGACCGGACGAAAACGTCGATGGGCGGCAGGCTGCTGCGCCGCTGGATCGACAAGCCGCTGCTGTCTGCGGCTGCGGTCGAGGAGCGGCTGGAGGCGGTGGAGGCGCTGCACGGAAATCTCATCCTGCGCGAGGATCTGCGCGGCGAGCTGGATGGGATCTATGATCTGGAAAGGCTTGTCGGACGGGTCGCCTACGGTACGGCGGGCGGCCGCGATCTGGCGGCTCTGAGAGCTTCCCTGGAGCGCGTGCCGGCCGTGCTGGAGCTGCTTGCCGCCTCTCCGTCGCATACGCTGCGGCAGCTCGCGGGAGGCGTGGACGAATGCGCCGATCTGAGAGAAATGATCGACACCGTGCTCGTGGACGAGCCTCCGGTGTCCGTGCGCGAAGGCGGACTGATCCGCGCCGGATACGACGCCTACCTCGACCAGCTGCGCGAAGCGAGCACGGGAGGCAAGAGGTGGCTGGCCGAGTTGGAGCGCAGGGAGCGCGAGGCGACGGGCATCAAGACGCTGAAAATCGGCTACAACAAAGTGTTCGGCTATTTCCTTGAAGTGTCCAAAGCGAATATATCCGCCCTGCCGGAAGGCCGGTACGAAAGAAAGCAGACGCTGGCGAATGCCGAGCGCTACGTCACGCCGGAGCTCAAGGAGAAGGAGAGGCTCATTCTCGAGGCCGAGGAGAAAATGACGGATCTCGAATACAGCCTCTTCCTCCAGCTCCGCGACGCCGTGTCGGGTCAGCTGCACCGGCTGCAGCGGCTTGCGGAAACGATCGCCTGCGCCGATGTGCTGCAGTCGCTCGCCGCGGTCAGCGCCGAGCGCCGCTATGTCCGGCCCGCGGTATCGGACGGGTACGACCTGCTCATAGAAGGCGGCCGCCATCCCGTCGTGGAAGCGGTCATGGAGGACGTCACCTTCATGGCCAACGGAGCGGATCTGTCGCGCGATGGCGCCCGCGTCCTGCTCATAACGGGACCGAACATGGCCGGCAAAAGCACGTACATGCGCCAGACGGCTCTGATCTGCGTCATGGCCCAGATCGGCTGCTTCGTGCCGGCCCGTTCGGCGAGGCTGCCTCTGGTCGACCGGATCTTCACCCGCATCGGAGCGGCCGACGACCTCGTCGGCGGCCAGAGCACGTTCATGGTGGAGATGCGCGACATCCAGCAGATGACCGACAAGGCGACGGAGCGCAGCCTCGTCATCATCGACGAGCTGGGACGGGGCACCTCGACCGCGGAAGGCATGTCGATCGCGCAGGCGGTCATCGAGTACCTGCACGACCGGACGGGCTGCAAGGCGCTCGTATCGACTCATTTCCACGAGCTGTCTCATCTGGAAGAGTCTCTGGAGCATCTGAGCAACGCCTCCATGGCGGTCAAGGAAAGCGGCGGCGACGTCACCTTCCTGCGCCGCCTCGTGCCGGGAGCGGCCAGCACCAGCTACGGCATCTACTGCGCCCGTCTCGCCGGGCTGCCCGACAGCATCATCGGACGCGCCTATGAGCTTCTCGAGTCTGCAGAGAGCCACCATTCGCCGGCTGCGTCGAAGAAGGGCGATCCGGGCGAGGTGAATCGGGCGGATTCAGACCGTCAAGCCGGTGCCATGCCGGCTCCGTCGGGTTTGGCTCGAACGGCTGGAACGGCGATACGGGATCCGGAAGGGGCGGAGAAGGCGGAGCGGGCCCTGGAGGGCGCCGAAGCCTACCGGGCCGAAGCGGCAGCCGGCGCCGCCGTCGCGGATCCGGTCCAGCTGTCGATCTTCGGCGAGGATGCGGCGCATCGCGATGCGCCGCCCAAGCGCAAGGCGGGCAGGCACGAGGATGCGGCCGATGCCTTTGCAGACAGCCTTCGCAAGCTGGACCTGCTGAACATGACTCCGCTGCAGGCGATCCAGTGGCTGAGCGACATGAAGGCCAAGCTGGGCTAGAACAGCAGCACAGAGAGGAGACCGGCCATGGGCAGAATTCAAGTGATGGACGAGCATTTGGCGAACCAGATCGCCGCGGGCGAAGTCGTCGAACGGCCCGCGTCGGTCGTGAAGGAGCTGGTGGAGAACGCGGTCGATGCCGGAGCAACCTCCATCGACATCACGATCGAAGAGGGAGGACTCAGCCTGATCCGCGTCCAGGACGACGGCGGCGGCATTGAAGCGGAGGACATGGAGACGGCGTTCCAGCGGCATGCCACGAGCAAGCTGCTGGACAGCCGGGATCTGTTCCGCATCGCGAGCCTCGGCTTCCGCGGCGAGGCGCTGCCGAGCATCGCGGCTGTCGCGAGGGTCGACTGCACGTCGGCCGGAAGCGACAGCGGACTCGGCCGGCGCATCGTGATGGAAGGCGGGCGGATGACCGCCGACGAGCATGCCGGTGCCGCTCAAGGCACCGATATGGTCGTGCGCGATCTGTTCTTCAATACGCCCGCCAGGCTCAAGTACATGAAAAGCATCCAGACGGAGCTTGGACATATATCGGACTATATTTACCGCATCGCGCTCGCGCATCCCGGGATCGCCTTCTCGCTGACCCACAACGGCGGCAATCTGCTGCGGACGCTGGGCAACGGGGATCGGCTCCAGGTAATCGCGGCGGTATACGGCACCGCCACGGCCAAGGCGATGCTGCCGCTGAGGGGAACGCATCCCGACTACGAGCTGAACGGCTACATCTCCAAGCCGGAAATGACGAGGGCGAGCCGCAGCGCGATCACGACCGTCGTCAATGGACGCTACATCCGCAGCTTCACCGTGCAGCAGGCTCTCCTGGCCGCCTACCATACGCTGCTGCCGATCAACCGGTTCCCGATCGCCGTCCTGGAGATCGGGATGCATCCCGGTCTCGTCGACGTCAACGTGCATCCTTCCAAGATGGAGGTGCGCTTCAGCAAGGAGCCGGAGCTGAAGGCGTTCCTGGAAGAGACGGTGAAGGAAGCGCTTGGGGGCAGGCGGCATATTCCGGGCCCGGAGTCCGGCCGCTCCGAGCGTTCCGGGCCGTTGTACCGCCAGGAGCAGCTGCGCTTCCATCAGCCGGAGCCGGATGCGGGCCGCTCCTCCGGCGGCGCTGCGGCGGAGCCTCCGCCTGGCCTGGTTTCAGCGGCGCGCGAGGCAGCCGCCGGCTCGGCGGCTGCGGCATG
>NZ_JZEJ01000001.1:722545-1137758 GCF_001188365.1 Paenibacillus sp. D9
AGTCCCGCCCAGCCGGCGGCGGACGCCAGGGCCCGCCTCCGGGCAGCGCTGCGGCCGGTCCTTGGCGCCCGGCGGCAGCCGCCTCGGGGAGTCCCGCCGTTCCGCCTGACGCCGCTCGGCGGCTGTACGCGCCTGCCTCCGGCATGGCGGCAGACCGCGCCGGAGCCGTGCGGGAGCAGGACGGCGGAGCTTATTCCGCCGCTTCCGCTTCCGCCCTGGCAGGCGGAGCCAATGCCTCCGCTTCCGGTCCGGCAGGCGACGAGCCCGCGGGCCTTGTCAGCGGCGCTTCCGGCCCCAAGCCGGAGGTCGGCGGGCTGGCTTTGTCCCCTCAAGCCGGCTTTGCCGAATCCTGGGGTTCATACAGTCCGTCGGAATCTTTCCCCGGAGCGGCGGGCAGCCTCTCCGATGCCCCCGAAGGCGGGACGGGCTTCCCGGAGCTCAGCTGGGTCGGCCAGATGCACGGCACCTATCTGATCGCGCAAAACGAGGAAGGCATGTACATGATCGACCAGCATGCCGCCCACGAGCGGATCAATTACGAATACTATTACCGCAAGTTCGGGGAGCCGGGCAGCGAGAGCCAGGTTCTGCTCGTTCCCTTCACGCTGGAATATACGAGCGCGGACGCCCAGCAGCTGGCCGGGAGGCTGGAGCTGCTGGCGGAAGCAGGCGTGGAGCTGGAGCCGTTCGGTCCCCAATCGTTCCTCGTCCGCTCCCATCCCCATTGGTTCCCCAAGGGCGAGGAGCAGCAGCTCGTCGAGGAGATGGCGGAGTGGGTGCTGCGCGAGAAGCGGGCGGTGGACATCGCCAAGCTGCGGGAGGAGGCGGCCATCATGTGCTCCTGCAAAGCTTCCATCAAGGCGAACGACCGGCTGAGCCGGGAGGAAGGCGAAGCCCTTCTCGCCCGGCTGGCCGCCTGCGCGCAGCCTTATACTTGTCCGCACGGCAGGCCGATTCTGGTCCATATTTCCAACTATCAGCTGGAGAAAATGTTCAAACGGGTGATGTCATGATCGTCACGACGACGGATCAGCCAAGCAGAGACATGCTCGACGCTGCCGCCCGCCTGGCGGAGGAGCTGGGCGCGCGGCTCGTCAGCCGCAGAGGACGCACGCTCGGCCAATTGGCCGCAGCTTACGGCGACAAGGAGCTGCTGGTCGCCACGAGCACGCAGCTTCGTTATTACGGCGGCCCCGACGAGCCGCCCTTTTATTTCCATCCCAGCATGGCCTACGTCCGCGTGAAGCGGCTGCGCAAGGGAGAGTCCGATCCGCTGGTGGAGCTGGCCGGCTGCCGTCCTGGAGACAGCGTCCTGGACTGCACGGCCGGACTTGCCGGCGATTCCATCGTTTTCTCGTATGCGGCCGGACCGGAGGGGAGCGTGACGGCGCTGGAGAGCGAGCCGGTGCTGCATGCCGTTGTCCGGGAAGGGCTTCTGAGCTATGAGACGCCTCTCAAGGACGTCAATGAGGCTTTCCGGCGCATCCGGCCGGTGCTCGCCGGACATGCCGACTATTTGAAGTCGCTGCCGGACGACAGCTTCGATATCGTCTACTTCGATCCCATGTTCCGCGATCCTGTGCAGGAATCAAGCTCGATCGAGCCTCTGCGCGGCTTGGCGAACCACGGCGCGCTTGCGGCGGAGACCGTCCGGGAAGCGGTTCGGGTAGCGAGAAGAACGGTGCTGCTCAAGGAAAAAAACAACAGCCCGGAGTTTCAGCGGCTCGGCTTCGAGCGCTGTCCGGGGAAAAAGACATCCGCTGTCGGATACGGAGTGATTCGAATTGACTAAACAGCCGCTTCTCGTTCTGGTCGGGCCGACGGCCGTCGGCAAGACGAAGCTGAGCCTGGAGCTTGCCAAGGCATGGAACGCGGAAATCATCTCGGGAGACTCCATGCAGGTCTACCGGGGAATGGACATCGGCACGGCCAAAATTCCCTGTGATGAGATGGAGGGGATTCCCCACCATCTCATCGATATCCGGAATCCGGACGAGCCCTACTCGGCCGCCGACTTCCAGGAAGCGTGCAGCCGCCTCATTCCGGAGATCGCAGCCCGCGGCAAGCTTCCATTCATTGTCGGCGGCACCGGACTCTACATCGAGTCGGTCTGCTACGGATACCAGTTCTCCGAGGCGGGCTCGGACGAAGCCTTCCGTGCGGAGCTCCAGAAGCTCGCGGATGCCGATGGCGTCGATGCCCTGCATGCCAGGCTGGCTGCCGCCGATCCCGAGTCCGCGGCCAAGCTGCATCCCAACGATGTGAGAAGAGTCATCCGGGCGCTGGAAATTGTCCATGTGACGGGGCAAACGATGAGCAGCCAGCTCGCCGGACAGAAAAAAGAGTCGCCCTACGAATTGGTTATTCTGGGACTGCAGATGGACCGTGCGGAGCTGTACGGCAGAATCGAGGAGAGAATCGATCTCATGATGGAGGCCGGGCTGCCGGAGGAGGTCGCCCGCTTGCTGGAGCAAGGCGTGCCGGAGAACGCCGTGGCCATGCAGGGGCTGGGATACAAGGAGCTCGTTCCCTGGCTGAGAGGCGGGACGACGAAGGAGGAAGCCGTCCAGCTGCTCAAGCGGGATACGAGAAGATTCGCCAAGCGCCAGCTGAGCTGGTTCCGGCATATGAAGGACATTCATTGGATCGACGCCGGGGAAAATTTTCACAACAATTTGGAGCTTATCCATGCTATACTAGCAGGAAAGTTTGCAGTCGATCTTGAATATACCACTAACAATCCTTTTTGACGGGGGTAACTTCCAATGAACAAATCCATTAATATTCAAGATACGTTCCTGAACCAGCTCCGCAAGGACAGCATCCCGGTCACGGTTTACCTCACCAACGGTTTCCAGATCCGCGGGGTTATCCGCGCCTTCGATAATTTCACGATCATCATCGATTCCGACGGACGCCAGCAAATGGTGTACAAGCATGCGATCTCGACGTTCACGCCTCAGCGCAACGTATCGCTCATGCAGCCGCAGGACAGCTCCTCGGAATCCTAGGACAGGCTATGCCGCCGCGAGTGCGGTGAAACCTTTCCTGCAGCAGCTTCGTTAAGGAAATATCGGTCCGAAGAACAACCCGCTCTCCGGCAGGGTTGTTCTTCTGTTTCCAAGGGTATACCTATATCGGGACAGAAGAGACCGACCGGAAGGAGAACGATAGACATGCCAGACCAGAGAAAAAAAGGGGATTATCCGGCGCAGCCGGCAAGCAAGAAGGGCAAGAGGAAAAAAGGCCGGATCAGCCGCAAGCGGAAATGGTTCTACGGCCTGTTTTTCGCGGGAGCTCTCGCCGTCGTCGCCGGCATCGTCGGCTACCTGCTGGTCATCCTCAACGGCGAGCGCATCCTCGCCGCCAACAAGGATGTGCTCAGCTTGACGGAGGCTTCCGTCGTCTATGATTCCAGCAACAACAAAATCGCCAGCCTGGCCAGCGTCAACCGCCAGAACGCCGAGTTCTCGGAGCTTCCGGAGCTGCTTCGCGACGCGTTCATCGCGACGGAAGACAAGCGCTTCGAGGAGCATTCCGGCATCGACATGCTCGGCATCGGGCGCGCGCTCGTCAAGGACGTCATCGCGCGGAGCGCCAAGGAAGGCGCGAGCACGATCACGCAGCAGCTGGCGCGCAACCTGTTCCTGAACCAGGACAAGACGTTTTTCCGCAAAGCGACGGAGGCTTCGATCGCCGTTGCCCTGGAAAACCAGATGACCAAGGACGAAATTCTTACGATGTACCTGAACCGGATCTACTTCGGCAACGGCATCTATGGCGTGAAGCTCGCCGCCAAATATTACTTCAACAGCAGCCTTGAAGACCTCAAGCTGTGGCAGATGGCTACTCTTGCCGCCATTCCGAAGGCGCCAAGCTATTATAATCCGAAGGATGACATCGAGCGCTCGACGCAGCGCCGGGCCGTCGTCCTTACCCTGATGAACGACCAGGGCTATATTACGCAAGAGGAGGAGGACCAAGCCAAGGCGGTCGTCTACAAGCCGCCGGGCGAGTTCAATTCCGGCAGCGACCGCAACAAATTCCTCACCTATGTCGATTTTGCCGTCAAGGAAGCGATGCAGGTCATGGATATGTCCGAGGATGAGATCCGCTTGGGCGGATACAAGATCTACACGTCGCTGAACGCCACGGCCCAGCAGACGATCGAGGACGAGTTCGACGACGACAGCAACTTCGAGAAAAGTCCGGACGAGCAGAAGCAGCAGGCGGCCATGGTCATCATGGACCATAGCGACGGCTCGATAAAGGCGATGATCGGCGGCCGGGATTACGTGCGCAAGGGACTCAACCGCGTCACGGTTCCGCGGCAGCCTGGCTCTTCCTTCAAGCCGATCACCGTATACGGGCCGGCGCTGGAGACGGGCGACTACACGCCCGGATCGACTTTGCGGGACGACAAGAAATGCTACGGCAGCTATTGTCCTACCGATTCCAACAAAAACAAGTACATCGGTCCTGTCAGCATGAGCCAGTCGATCATGGAGTCCCGCAACGCCTCCGCGGTATGGCTGCTCAACGAAATCGGTGTCAGCAAGGGAGTAAGCTTCTCCGGCAAGCTCGGCATGCCGCTGGACAAGGACGACCGCAATCTGGCGATCGCGCTGGGAGGGCTGTCTCATGGCGTAACCCCGCTGCAGATGGCGACAGCGTACAGCGCATTCGCCAATGACGGCAAGTCGGTGGACGCTCATACGATCGTCAAGATCGTCGACCATTCTCAGGAGACGAGATACCAGTATGCCGCAGCGAAGCCCAAGCAGCTCATGAAGGAGCAGACGGCGGCTTACATGACGGAGCTTCTGCAAGGCGTCGTCGGCCCGGGCGGAACAGGCCGCGGAGCGGCCATCGACCGGCCGTTGGCAGGCAAGACCGGCACGACGCAGCATGGCATCAGCGGACTCAAATCCAGCTACAACCGCGACGCCTGGTTCGTCGGCTATACGCCGGAGTGGACCGCCGCGGTATGGATGGGCTACGACAAGACCGACAAGGAGCATTTGCTCAAGAAGAGCAGTTCCGCAGCGGCCGCATTGTTCTCGAAGGTCATGTCCAAGGCGATGAAGGACGTGCCGAAGGGCTCGTTCGGGAAAGCTCCTTCGGAACCGACGCCGACGCCGCCGGCTTCGGATGCGCCTGATCAGGTCAAGAATCTGACGGGCTCCTACGATCCGAACCAAATGCTCGTGTCGCTGCGCTGGACTCCTGTCGAGGGTGATGGAATCAGCTACCGGATCTACCGCAAGGATTCCTCCCAGGCTGAATTCAGCCGCGCGCTTGATTCCGCCGCTGCGGGAAGCGCCGATGACATGAACGTGGCGCCCGGCATGTCGTACGAATATTACGTGACGGCCTATGACAGCAAATCCGGCTTGGAAGGACCTCCTTCGGCCCGGATCGCGATTGAAATTCCAACAGTCGAGATCAGCCCTTCGCCGACTCCTGGCTGGAATGACGGCAGCGGGGAAGGGAACGAGGGAAACGGAAACAACGGCAATGGCAACGGGAACGGAAACAATGGCAACGGGAACGGCCATGGAAATAACGGCAACGGTAATGGCAATAATGGAAACGGCAGCGGCAATAACGGCAACGGCAATGGAAACAACGGCAGCGGGAATGGTAACGGCCAAGGAGGCGGACAGCAGGGCGGGGAATCGACTTCCCAGCCGACGCCGACCCCGACGCCGACCTCGACTCCGGCCGATGCCGGGGGGACGGGCAGCGGCGACGGAACGTCCGGCACCTCCTCCGGCGATGCAGCCGCACTACCTTCGGTTCCGGCTGAATCGACCGGACCTTAGTGCAATCGGGCATCGGAGCTGCGACAATGCAAGCTCCGATGCCCGTTCCATATGACACCAGAGCCAATTCCACTCAAGCTCCGATGTCCTTTCCACCTGATGCCGCATTCCGAAACCATAACCTTTACGGAAAAGGAAGTCATGACAACATGAAAAAGAACCTTAAAGCTCTGTCCATCCTCCTGCTCGGCACCGCTATTGTTGCGGCGGGCTGCGGAGCGAAGAATGCGGGCAACGAATCCTCTGGCGCAGGCGCCAGTACGCCGGCCAGCAATGCATCTGGCGATGCCGGCGGATCGGCCGCCAAAAGCTGGAGCAAAAAGCCCGACATGGCGATCGACACCTCCAAAACCTATCAGGCGGTCGTCACTACGACGGATGGCGAGTTCACGATCGACCTTTTCGCGAAGGATGCGCCCGAAACGGTCAACAGCTTTGTCTTTCTGGCGCGGCACAACTATTTTGACGGCATCGTTTTTCACCGGATCATTCAGGACTTCATGATCCAGACGGGAGATCCGACGGGCACGGGGGCAGGCGGCCCGGGCTATACGATACCGGATGAGCTGAACAACGGCCATGTCTACAAGAAAGGCGTCGTGGCGATGGCCAATACGGGACAAGCCGACACGGGAGGCAGCCAGTTCTTTATCGGCACGGGTCCAAGCGTCGAGAGCTTGAGCCAGCTTCCGAACTATACGATCTTCGGCGAGATTTCGGGCGGAATGGATGTCGTGGACAAGATTGCCGCCACTCCGGTCGAGAAAAATGCCCAAGGCGAGCCCAGCAAGCCGACTCAATCGGTGAGCATCCAAAACGTCGAAATCAAGGAAAGCTGATTCCCTTTGCCTGATGTTCCGCCGAATGTGTGAACATGATGTGAATTTCCCTCATATGCTGTACTAGCAGAGGAGGGATCTCCATTATGGGCAAGCATGGCGCGGCTGGAATGGGAAGATGGCTGAGGATCTACGCCTGGGCGGTGCTGGCGGCAGGGGCGGTTTTGTGCGCAGGCTTCCTGTACCCGTTCAATGACGGCAATATGGCGCTCATGGCAGGCGTAGGCTGCCTCATAGCCGCGCCCGTCGTTTATATCGCTTCCTTCATGTTCCCGCTGGCGGACGAGTATATCGGAAGCCATACCGGCGAAGGCGGGGAGCGTCCCGGCAGGGGACGGTAATATTTCGCAAATATAAGGACATTCAATGAACAACATTTTACGGAAATCGCACAAAAATAAGACGGATTCGTTAACGGGGGCGCCGAAAGGCGTCCTTTTTGCTATGCTGTAACACGAGAGAGGAAATGTTCTGTCAAGAGCATACTCGGTTAATGGGTAATAGCAGGATGGAGATGGCCAAAAGGAGATGAAACGATGAAAAATTCACACAAGTGGCTATGGGGGCTCGGGATTGCCCTCGCCATAGCTGCTGTGGCCATCGTGGTGGTATGGTCCGGCAGCCTCATGGTGCTGGATCCGAAAGGTCCGGTCGCGGAGATTCAGAAAAACCTGATCTGGATTTCCGTCATTTTGTGCGCGGTCATTATTGTGCCTGTACTCGGCATTTTTGCGTTCATAATCGTGCGGTACCGCGATAAGCCGGACAACAAGGCGCCGTACGAGCCGAACTGGTCTCACAGCACGAAGCTGGAGGCGATCTGGTGGGGGATCCCGATCGTCATCGTCGTGCTGCTGGGATACTTCACGGTCCGGGATACGTACAAGCTCGTCAAGCCGCCGGCCGAAACCGCCCATGTAGCGCCGGTGACGATTCAGGTGACGTCGATGGACTGGAAATGGCTGTTCCAGTATCCGGATCAGGACATCGCGACGATCAACTACATCAACATTCCGGAGAACACTCCGATCCAGTTCGTTCTGACGTCCAGCGCGGCGATGAACTCCTTCTGGATTCCGCAGCTCGGCGGCCAGACGTATGCGATGCCGGGCATGGCGATGAGGATGTGGCTGCAGGCGGATGAAACAGGCGAATACTTCGGCTCCGGAGCCAACTTCACCGGCACCGACTTCGCCAAGATGAACTTCACCGTGAAGTCGATGTCTCAGGACGACTTCAACGACTGGGTAAGCAAGTCGCAGCAGGAGACGGCGAAGCTGGACAACGCCGCCTACAACAAGCTCTCGGTCAAGGGAACGGCGGATATTCAAACCTTCGGCTCCATGGACCCGAACCTGTTCAACTCGATCGTCATCAAAAACGGCGGGCATCATCATCCGGCCAACGGCCTGGATATCCGCGGCGCCTATCCCGTGAAGGACGGCAGCAACGAAAGCTCCGGCTCCGAGCCGGATGCAGCAAATCAGACATCGGGCCTATCGCAGCCCGAAATGAACCACTAGGCGGCCAAGGGGAGGAAATTCATCCATGTTGGATTCGATAAAAGACTTTGCCGCCGATTTCTTCGTCACCGGCGATCCGCTCATCTATGGCGCGGATGTATCCATCGCTCTCGTCAGCATTGCCATCGTCTTCGTCCTGACCTACTTCAAGAAGTGGAAATGGCTCTGGCGCGAATGGCTGACGACGGTCGACCATAAGAAAATCGGCATCATGTACCTGATCGCCTCGCTGCTCATGCTGTTCCGCGGCGGCGTCGACGCCTTGCTCATGCGGACGCAGCTGGCGCTCCCGAACGTGGAGTTCCTGCAGGCGGACCACTATAACGCCATCTTCACCACGCACGGCACGATCATGATCCTGTTCATGGCGATGCCGATGATGTTCGCTCTCTTCAACATGGTCGTGCCTCTGCAGATCGGAGCCCGCGACGTCGCGTTCCCGTTCCTGAACGCGCTCAGCTTCTGGCTGTTCCTGATGGGTGCGATGCTGCTGAACGTATCGTTCGTCATCGGCGGCTCTCCCGATGCGGGATGGCTCAGCTATCCGCCTCTGTCGGAGCTCTCGGGCAGTCCCGGCGTCGGCCAGGACTTCTACATCTGGGGCATCCAGATTTCCGGTATCGGCTCCCTCGCTACCGGCATCAACTTCATCGTCACGATTCTGAAAATGCGCGCGCCAGGCATGAAGCTGATGAAAATGCCGCTGTTCTCCTGGTCCGTGCTTTCGGCGTGCATCACCATTCTGTTCGCCTTCCCGATTCTGACGATCACGCTGGCGCTGCTGTTCCTGGACCGCTATTTCGGGGCCCACTTCTTCACGCTTGACGGCGGCGGCATGTCGATGATGTATGTCAACCTGATCTGGATGTGGGGCCACCCCGAAGTATATATCGTCGTGCTTCCCGCCTTCGGCATCTTCTCGGAGATCGTGGCCACCTTCTCGAAGAAGACGATATTCGGCTACAAGTCGATGGTCTTCGCAATGATGGTCATCAGCGTCCTGTCGTTCTTCACCTGGGTTCATCACTTCTTCACGATGGGCTCGAGCGCGGACGTCAACTCGTTCTTCGCGATCACAACGATGGCGATAGCCATCCCGACCGGGGTCAAGGTGTTCAACTGGCTCTTCACCATGTTCCGAGGGAGAATCAGCTTCCAGAGTCCGATGCTCTGGACGATGGGCTTCATTCCTTGCTTCCTGGTCGGGGGAGCGACGGGCGTCATGCTCGCCGTCGCACCGGCAGACTTCCAGTACCACAACAGCTACTTCCTGATCGCCCACTTCCACCAGGTGCTCATCGGCGGCGTCGTGTTCGGCTACCTCGCCGGCATCTACTACTGGTGGCCGAAGCTGTTCGGCTTCAAGCTCGACGAGAAGCGCGGACGCTGGGCGTTCTGGACATGGAACATCGGCTTCTACGTCTGCTTCTTCCCGCAGTACTTCCTCGGCCTTGACGGCATGACGCGCCGCGTCTACACGTACGGCTGGGACCGCGGCTGGGCTGCGCTCAACTTCACGAGCACGATCGGCGCCTTCATGATGGGCATCGGCTTCCTGTTCCAGGTATGGCAGATCGCCTACAGCGTCCGCAAGGGCGAACGGGCAACCGGCGATGCATGGGGCGGCAACGGCAGAACGCTGGAATGGTCGATCCCATCTCCGCCTCCGGTATACAACTTCGCGGTTGTGCCTCAGGTGAAGCATGCCGACGACTGGTTCCATGTGAAGGAAGACAAGGCGAAAGGAATCGAGCGTCCGAAGCAGCAGCTGGAGCCGATCCATATGCCGAAGAACTCCGCCATTCCATTCGTCATGGCAAGCTTCTTCTTCCTCGTGGGCTTCGGTTTCACGTTCCACTGGACCTGGATGATCATCGTCGGCGCACTGGGCGTCTTCGGCAGCCTGTTCGCCCGGTCATTCAGCTACGATGTGGATTATTACATTCCGGTCGATGAGGTCATCGAGACGGAACGGAAATTAGGGAGGTCGTACTAATGCAGCAGCATATCGTCTCTCCTGAGGTCCACGAGCATCATACCCAGGAACAGGAGTCGCTCAAGACAGCGGGCTTCTGGCTGTTCCTTGTATCCGATACTCTGCTGTTCGGCACCTTGTTCGCGACCTATGTCGTCCTGGTCGGCCATACGAACGGCGGACCTTCGGGCAAGGAGCTGTTCGAGATTCCGGGATTCGTCGCCTCGACGTTCCTCCTGCTTACGTCCAGCTTCACGAGCGGCCTGGCCGTTCTCCAGATGCAGGCCAAAAAGCTGAGCGGCATGATTTTCTGGCTGATCATGACGCTCCTGCTCGGAGCGGCGTTCCTTTACCTCGAGGTCACGGAGTTCGTGAACCTCGTCCATGAAGGAGCGAACATCGGCACGAGCGCATTCCTGTCGGCGTTCTTCACCCTGGTCGGCACCCACGGAATCCACGTTACCGTCGGCATCTTCTGGTGCATCGGGCTGATCTTCCAGCTGCGCAAGCACGGAATTACAACGGTAACGAAGCGCAAGATTTCGAACTTCAGCCTGTACTGGCATTTTCTCGACGTGATCTGGATCTTCCTGTTCTCCGTCGTTTACCTCATGGGGGTGATGTAGATGAGCCCGCATTCCGATTCCCACGGCCACGGACATGGCCATCACGAGGAGCATAACCACGGGTCGCTCAAGTCTTATACGATCGGATTCATCATCTCGATCATACTGACTGTCATCCCGATGCTCGTCGTATTCAACGGCCTGATGTCCCGGACGGGGACGCTGCTCGTCATTCTCGTCACAGCGATTCTGCAGCTTCTCGTCCAGCTTTTCTTCTTCATGCATATCAACGAAGGCGAGAAGCCTCGGTACAACGTCATGGCGCTGGTGCTCGGCTTTGTCATCGTCATCACGATCGTTGCCGGCTCCGTATGGATCATGTCGTTCAACTCGGTCGTCCAATAAGATCGTTCCTGTCCCCGCTCCCAATCCGGAGCGGGGATATTTTCTTTTGAAGCGGCTGTTTTCGCCTTGACATGGCCAAGGCAGGTTGGTCTTATTTGGCGTTACCGCTGGAGATGGACAGTAAGATGTGGTAAGCTGTCAACTAAAGGAAACACGGAAAAAAGGCAGGGGCGAACCGAGCATAGTCGCAGCGCCATTGCCGCATCTTAAGGGAAAGGGTACGTTCCATATGAAACGAAAATTTTCGGATCGGGCCAACTGGCGGCGTATCCTGCGCAAAAGCTACACTTGCCTGACGCTTGACGGAGAGGATTTCAGAGGGCTGGTCACGTTTTACCGGATTCACGACCTCCGGGAGCCGCTCTGGAAGGAGTACAACGGACGGAGGCTCTGCCTGGCCGACCGGGGCTATCTCTGGATGCAGCATTTTCCCCGCGGCGAGCACTTCGTCGTCACGACCATGTTCGACGACAAGGGCAAGGTCGTGCAGTGGTACATCGATATCTGCAAGACGCAAGGCCTGACGGACCAGCAGGTTCCCTGGTTCGACGATCTTTATCTGGATATCGTCGTGCTTCCTACGGGAGAAGTGTTCCTGATGGACGAGGATGAGCTGGAGGATGCGATCCGCGACGGCGATGTGACGCGCAAGGAAGCGGCGATGGCCCGGAAGACGGCTGGAAGGCTGCTTGCCGCCATCAAGAACGGCCGCTTCCGCTACTTTACGCTCAGCCTGCGCCACCGCAAGACGCTGGCCGAACGAATGGGCGAGGTCAGCGAATCATGAAGGCGGCAGAGGCGGGGACGAACAAGCCGAAGCCGACAAAAAAGACCGGGACGGCGAAGAAGCCTGCCGCCCGGCGCAAAAAAAACCGACATGGCGGCCTGCTGGGCCGCCTTGTGCGCGCTTGCCTGATTGTCGGGGCTCTCGGCGTATTTGCAGCGGGGTACCTGTTCTGGCAGATCACGCATTATTCTCCACCCAATCCTGTGCCGCAGCGGGAGGCTGGAATCGTGCTCGGAGCCGCTCTCTGGAACGATGCGCCGAGCCCTGGACTCAAGGAGCGGCTGGATCAGGCGCTGAAGCTGTACCAAGCCGGGAGAGTGCAGAAGCTGATCGTCTCCGGAGGTCTCGACCGCAACGGCTCCAAGCTCACCGAAGCACAGGGGATGAGAGTCTATCTCGTTTCGCGCGGCGTGCCCAAGGATGCCGTCATTCTCGAGAACCGGGCGACAAGCACATACGAGAACCTGGTGTTCAGCCGGAAGGCCGGCGAGGCTGCCGGCATCAAGTCCTATCTGATCATTACGCATGAGTATCATGCCTCCAGGGCGCTCGACATGGCGCGGTTCCTCGGGTTTCCCGACCCGGTCGTAAGCTCCGTCAAATCCAAAGTGCTCAACGCAGCAGCCAACGAAACCCGGGAGACGCTTGCGTACGGCAAGTGGCAGCTGGACAAGCTGCTCATGCTGGTCGGGCTCAAGTCCGCATGAAGGCCGTTAGCAACCGTTCATAGTCCGATCTGAAGTCTGTCTGATTCTGTTAATATGGCTCTGCTGTCCCGAATACAATTTGTAGAGCCATTCAATTGCAGGAAGGACAGGTGATGCCGCGGATGAACGGACACGCCGCTTCGGGACATCAGGGCGCAAGGCCCTCCCGCCAAATAAATGTCGTGCTGCGAAGCCATGAGACGTACGGTCTCGGAGCATCCTCCGCAGCCGCCCAGCAGGTCGATTATCCCGAGCCTGCGGGAGCGGCCAGGCAGGCTCCCGCAGCCGATCCCTATGCCGAAATCCAAAAGGAAATGGAGCATATGGTCGGCATGGAAGGGGTCAAATCGCTGATCTATGAAATCTATGCCTTGCTCCTGATCAGCCAGATGCGCTCGGAAGCCGGGCTCTCTGGCGGAGCGCAAGTCTATCATATGATATTCAAGGGCAATCCCGGCACCGGCAAGACGACGATCGCCCGCATCGTCGCCAAGCTGTTCCAGAAGATGGGCCTGCTGTCCAAGGGACATCTCATCGAGGTCGAGCGGGCGGATCTTGTCGGCGAATACATCGGGCATACCGCGCAAAAAACCCGCGATCTCGTGAAAAAGGCGCTGGGAGGCGTCCTGTTCGTCGATGAAGCCTACAGCCTGGCGCGAGGCGGGGAGAAGGATTTCGGGAAGGAAGCGATCGATACGCTCGTCAAGGCGATGGAGGACTATCGCAGCCAGTTCGTCCTCATTCTGGCCGGCTACCCGCTCGAGATCGAGCATTTTCTTCTAACGAATCCCGGACTGCCTTCGAGATTTCCGATCCAGATCGACTTTCCCGACTACTCGGTGGACCAGCTCATACAGATCGCTGAGCTGATGGCCAAAGACCGGGACTATTCCTTGCTCCCTCAGACCGTCTTCAAGCTGAGGAGCCATCTGATGCAGGAAAAGACGGCTACGCTCTATTCGTTCAGCAATGCCCGCTATGTCCGCAATCTGATTGAAAAATCCATCCGCCACCAGGCCGTCAGGCTCCTCAACCAGTATGCGTCGGCCAGTCCCGGCAGGCAGGAGCTCATGAGCATCCGTCCGGAAGACATGCGCTGGGAGGGAAAGGTCAAGCAGCCTGGTGAACTCGGATAAGGCGAAAGGAGCTTCGCAAAGCTTGGATACGACAACCTATGAAACGGATCATGGCGTGCCCGACAGGGCCATTCTCGTCAGTCTGGTCACCCAGGAGGCGAAGCGCGGCCCTTCGGATCCGGAGCATTCGCTCGAAGAGCTCGCCAACCTGGCCGATACGGCCGGCGTCGAAGTGCTTGCGACTGTCATTCAGAACAAGGAAGCGCCCGATCCCAAATGGCTCGTCGGCAAAGGCAAGGTGGAGGAGATCCGCGCCGTCAAGGAAGAGCTCGGAGCGACAACGATCATTTTCGACCAGGAGCTGTCCGGTGCGCAAGTGCGCAATCTCGAACAATCGCTTGATGCCAAAATCATCGATCGGACCCAGCTTATTCTCGATATATTCGCCGGAAGGGCGAAAACCCGGGAAGGCATCATCCAGGTCGAGCTCGCTCAGTTGAGCTACCTGCTGCCGCGCCTGTCGGGACACGGCAAAAATCTGTCCCGCCTCGGCGGCGGTATCGGCACGCGCGGGCCGGGGGAGAGCAAGCTTGAGACCGACCGGAGGCATATCCGGGGACGCATCTCCGATCTCAAGGCCCATCTGCGGGAGCTGACGCGCACCCGCGAGCTTCACCGGGAGCGGCGCCGCAAGACGGGCGTAACCCAAGTCGCGCTTGTCGGATATACGAACGCAGGCAAGTCGACGCTGATGAATGAGCTTACGCTCGCCGACGTGCTGGTCGAGAACCGGCTGTTCGCAACTCTGGACCCGACCTCCCGGGTTCTGGTCCTGCCAAGCGGCAACGAGGTCGTGCTCACGGATACGGTAGGCTTCATCCAGAACCTGCCCCATGATCTTGTAGCCGCGTTCCGCGCCACCCTGGAGGAAGTCGCGGAGGCGGACCTGATCCTGCATATCGTGGACAGCTCGTCCCCGATGCGGCGCGAGCAGATGCGGGTCGTCGAGGAGCTGCTGCAGCAGCTCGGGGCATCGGACAAGCCGCTCCTGCTCGTGTATAATAAGAAGGATCTGGTCGGAGGAGCGCTCAGAAGCCTGCTTCCGTCCAGCGGTCCTCGGCAGCTGCTCATCAGCGCCTACGACGCTGCGGACCGGAGCCGTCTGCTGCAGGCGATTCAGGACGAGCTTTCGGGGGAAACCCGGTCGTTTGCCTTGCCGGCCGACCGCGGGGACCTGATCGCGCTTGCCTACCGTTGCGGCGAGGTGCTGGAGCGGGAAGCGGACGGAGACGTCCTATGGCTGACGGTGGAGCTCAACCGCGCGGATTACGAAGTGAACGGACATCAGCTGGAGCCTTACCGCCAGTCGCGGACCAGCGCCGGAATTACGACACAGCAAGGAGACTGAATACAAGTTGGACAAGCTCATGAAGCTTGCGCAGGCGGCAGAAAAAAAGGTTCAATCCCGATTCGCGGAACTGGATCTCGTCGCCGAGCGCAATCAATGGAAGGTCATCGAAGCGTTTCAGAAGCATAAGGTCAGCGATTTTCATTTCAACGGATCCACCGGCTACGGCTACAACGATCGGGGGCGCGAAGTGCTCGATCTCGTGTATGCCGACGTCTTCCGGTCCGAGGCCGCTCTCGTGCGGCCTCATTTTGCGTCCGGCACGCATACGATCAGCACGGCGCTGTTCGGACTGCTCCGTCCCGGGGACGAACTGTTATACGTGACCGGACGTCCTTACGACACCTTGCACAAGGTTATAGGCAAGCCCGGCGACGGCACCGGATCCCTTCAGGATTGGGGAATCCTCTACAAGGAGGCGGCGCTGGCGCCGGATGGCGGCGTCGATTGGGAAGCGGTGGAGACGCTCATCACGGAACGGACCCGCGTCATCGGCATTCAGCGCTCGAGGGGCTACGACTGGAGAGCTTCGTTCACCGTCGATCAGATCGGAGAGATGGTCCGCCGAGTAAAATCCATGAAGCCGGATGTGCTCGTCTTCGTCGACAATTGCTACGGCGAGTTCACGGAGTTGTCGGAACCGACCGAGGTCGGAGCCGATCTCATCGCAGGATCGCTTATCAAAAATCCCGGGGGCGGACTTGCCGCGACAGGCGGATACATAGCAGGCAAGGCCGATGCCGTCCAGGCTGCCGCCTACCGGCTTACGGCGCCCGGCATCGGCTCCGAGGTCGGAGCGATGCTGGATACGCTGCGCGGCATTTATCAAGGCCTGTTTTTGGCGCCGCATCTCGTCGGACAGGCCTTGAAGGGCAGCGTGCTGTCGGCGGCGATGTTCGAAGAGCTCGGGTTCGAAACTTCCCCGGCCTGGAACGATCCGCGCACGGATCTCATTCAGGCGATCCGATTCGGCTCGCCCGACGCTCTCACGGCATTTGTGCAAGGCATTCAGGCTGCGGCTGCTGTCGACTCGCATGTCGTGCCGGAGGCATGGGACATGCCGGGGTACGAGCATCCGGTCATCATGGCGGCCGGCGCGTTCATCCAGGGAGGAAGCCTGGAGCTGTCTGCCGACGCGCCCATCCGCGAGCCTTATATCGCCTACATGCAAGGCGGATTGACCTACTCCCATGTCAAGTACGCCTTGCTGCAGTCGCTTCAAAGACTGGAGCAGCAGGGTATTATTGTTAGTTAAACTTACACAAGAACCTAACATGACTTGACACCTTTATGTCGCGCGATTACAATAGGTTCATAACTTATCGCGATTGGAAGGTTGATGTGAACATGGCTGACGATATACGCCGCAATATGGCTTTGTTTCCGATCGGAATCGTGATGAAGCTCACGGACCTGACCGCACGCCAAATCCGCTATTACGAGCAGCATGAATTGATTGTCCCGGCGCGCACCTCGGGCAACCAAAGGCTGTTTTCCTTTAACGACGTGGAAAGGCTGCTGGAGATCAAATCCCTCATCGAGAAGGGAGTCAACATCGCCGGAATCAAGCAGGTGATGAACCCGGTCTCCAAGGAATCCGAGGATGCGACCATCATGACGGAGATATCCGAAGTGAAGCGCCGCGAGCTCAGCGATTCCCAGCTTCGCCTGCTCCTGAAGCAGCAGCTGCAAGAGAAGCGTCCTGGCAAAGCATCGCTTATCCAAGGCCAGCTGAGCCGCTTTTTCCCGAACAAACGCTAGCCATAACCTATTTTATGATGTGAGGAGTAGATACGGTGAGTTACAACAAAGAAGATATCATGCGCATCGCCAAGGAACAGAACGTCAGATTCATCCGTCTCCAATTCACGGATCTGCTGGGCACGATCAAAAACGTCGAGATTCCGGTCAGCCAGCTTGAGAAAGCTCTCGACAATAAAATGATGTTCGACGGCTCCTCGATCGAAGGTTATGTCCGTATCGAGGAATCCGATATGTATCTTTATCCCGACCTCAGCACTTGGGTCGTATTCCCGTGGGTTACGCAGGATCGCGTCGCCCGCTTGATCTGCGACATCTACATGCCGGACGGCACGCCGTTCGCCGGCGATCCCCGCGGCATTCTGAAGCGCGTGCTCAAGGAAGCCGAGGAAATGGGCTTCACTGCGATGAACGTAGGTCCTGAGCCCGAATTCTTCCTGTTCAAGACGAACGAGAAGGGCGAGCCGACGACCGAGCTCAACGACCAGGGCGGTTATTTCGATCTGGCGCCGATGGACCTCGGCGAGAACTGCCGCCGCGAAATCGTGCTGACGCTCGAGGAGATGGACTTCGAGATCGAGGCCTCCCATCACGAGGTCGCTCCAGGCCAGCATGAGATCGACTTCAAATACGCGGACGCCATCAAAGCGGCCGATCAGATCCAGACGTTCAAGCTCGTCGTCAAGACGGTCGCCCGCCAGCACGGCCTGCACGCGACCTTCATGCCGAAGCCGCTGTTCGGAGTCAACGGCTCCGGCATGCACTGCCATCAGTCGCTGTTCCGCGGCGGAGAGAACGCCTTCTACGACGAGGACGATCAGCTGGGACTCAGCCCGACGGCGCGTTACTACATGGCCGGCCTTCTGCGCCATGCCCGCGCGATGACCGCCATCACCAATCCGACCGTCAACAGCTACAAGCGTCTGGTGCCGGGTTACGAGGCGCCGAGCTACGTCGCCTGGTCGGCAAGCAACCGCAGCCCGATGATCCGCATTCCGGCTTCCCGCGGCCTCAGCACCCGCGTCGAAGTGCGCAACCCGGATCCGGCCGCGAATCCATACCTGGCTCTGGCCGTCATGCTGAAGGCCGGCCTGGACGGCATCAAGAACAAGCTGCCGCTGCCGGCTCCGATCGACCGCAACATCTACGTCATGACCGACGAAGAGCGTCTGGAGGACGGCATCCCGAGCCTGCCGGAGGATCTTCGCGAAGCTCTGAACGAGCTGCTGCGCAGCGAGATTATTACGGAAGCTCTCGGCGACCACGCCCTGGCGCATTTCTACGAGCTCAAGGAAATCGAGTGGGACATGTACAAAACGCAGGTGCATGAGTGGGAACGCGATCAGTACCTGACTCTGTACTAAGAGAGGAATCCCAGTAGTATCAAGGGATTGTAGAGATTTTTATCGGGGGGCATTTTCAAGGAATCAGTGTATTATTTCTGGCTGCCCCCCGTTTGCCCCCGAACTTCAAAATTGTTGAGGATGCCCTTGGTGAAGGCTTCGAACTTCTCCATGCTGGCATCCTCTATTTTTTTGGAGATGTGGGCATAGATGTCCGAGCATTTCTTGGATGACCTTCAATTGTGGTATCACCCTTTAGTGCTTCAGCTGCTGAAAAGAAAAACTATCCTTTTTCTTATGATTTTTCTACAGCGATTTATACAGATATGTTGAGACATACGGTGGTAATACTACTTTTGATGCGACAAGTAAAATGCCTGCTTATCCATCAGTTACTTTTAATGCATTTAATGGGACGTTACTGGATGAACCATTCTGAAATTTTTAGTGCAAAGCTGTGTACTTGGTCAACAGCAAAAGTCTTTTCCCTGAAGAAGAAACGTGTAAGAAGTGCGGAGCGCCTATGGTCCGGCGGAAAGGACCGAAGAGCGATTTCTACGGCTGCAGCAAATATCCGAAATGTAGAAGCATTGCTCAGTTTGAAGTGAGCCGATGAAATAGCCTCTGGCCTTGTGGTCGGCGGGCTTTTTTGTTCTAGGCAATGTTAAATCTTAATGTTGATTTTCAACCTAAAGAAAACCGCCCTACATGGGGGGCGGTTCATTGAGCTAACGTATCCCGTTGTTCAATAGGACATGGCTGCGTTAAATATCGAATAATCCTCTGCCAATCAAGTTTGCAGTAACCGGCTTCTTTCCGATTTCTCGTGACCATATAGACAATTGACCGATGTGGTGGATTTCGTGGGCGATCACGTGCCGCATTACTTCGCCGTATTTATGGGATTCCCGTTCCCCTTCATCCGTGATATCAATCATCATGCGGTCTTCCAAACTATCCTTCCAATCATACACAAATGGAGCGAGTTCCAAGTGGCAACGGCCTGAAAAATCTTTTATTTGCTGCAAGCTTGCCACTTCCTCAAACTGAGGGATTGTAATCGCTTTTTCTTGTATACCACCGCATATCCAGCCATACTCGACTGCCACAATGTGATACAGAGTGGAAAGGATGTACCCTATGCCGCCGGTGCGTCTTTTCATCAACTCTTCCTCGCTCACTGTATCGCACCAGTCAAACCAATCTTTGCGAACTTGCCAGTTATACTCGAATAGTTTCAGCATGTCGTGGCCTCCTGCGCACCTTAAACTTTGTTACTCCTACCATTCGATAAATAATAGCGTTATCCTGTCTATTAGCTTAACGACAGAAGGAGCAGCTGCGGTGTCGGCAAACTGCTCCTGAATCGCTGAACTAAAGTTCTCCGTTAGTCACCCTAAATACGGTTCATGCGGTTCTTAGCCACATTGGCTCTTCGAATGATAAATTGTTTCTGTCCCATATGATGAGAGTGCCAGTGATTGCAGGCTCCTGTGCAAAGGTCACGTTTCCGATGGATGTGTTGAGTATAAACCTTCTAACAAATACGAAATGGTTGGACTGGACCGATTTGTTTCTTACAGAACAAATGATTTGATTTTATTTTATTTGAAGGAATAAAAAAGTTGATCCTGAAGGGGATCTCCGGACATAAGAAACCAAGCTTGACCTGACCGGGCCTAAGGGTGTGGAAAGGAGTACAACTCAACCTTCAACCGAAAGTCAAACGGACGCTCTTCAATACCCATATCCAAGCTCGATTTGACTTTTCTTGTAGGAATAAAGCTTTAATAAATGGAATAGCTTGCAAATAAAGATACATCCTATGAGCGATTCCACAACAAGAGGGGAGTGTACATTAATGGGAAGATTACCGGGTCCTCCAGGTCCTCCAGGACCGCAAGGACCGCAAGGGCCTCCAGGACCAACAGGACCGCAAGGCATTTGTCTGCCGTGTCCTACTGGACCTGCAGGTCCAGTAGGAGCAACGGGGCCAACAGGTCTAGCAGGGCCAACGGGAATAGGGACAACTGGAGCTATCGGGCCAACAGGCCCTGCGGGCGCGACGGGAGCGACTGGACCAGGAGTTGGGGCAACAGGAGCAACGGGAGCAACAGGCCCGGCCGGAACCGCAGGAGCAACAGGAGCAGCAGGAGCAGCAGGAGCAGCAGGGGCCACAGGAGCAGCAGGAGCTACTGGAACCACAGGAGCAACAGGCGGAGTACTCGCTTTTTCAGACTTTTTCGCCTTGATGCCACCCGATAATGCTGCAACAGTCGCACCGGGTACTGATGTCAGCTTTCCTCAAAATGGGCCAACAAGCGGTACTGCCATTACACGAACAGGTCCAACTACATTTAACCTGGCTGCGATTGGAACCTATCAGATTCTGTTCCAGGTGAGTGTGACCGAGGCGGGGCAACTCATATTGACACTTAACGGCGCCGATCTCGCGTACACGGTAGTTGGGAGGGCAACGGGCACATCGCAGATCGTAGGCACGGCCCTTGTCCAAACGACAGTGATAAATTCTATCCTCACGGTTCGTAATCCAGCCGGGAACTCAACTGCATTAACGATAACTCCTCTTGCTGGTGGAACCAGATCCGTCTCTGCACATCTTGTCATCATTCAGATTGCTTAAGTTAATTTTCGTTGTAACATATATAGAAAGCCCGCTGAACTTACTAGTCGGAGGGCTTTTTTTTTGTTTACAGCTACGTTTGTGCAGCAGGAAATACTGGAGTGAAGAGCCTGCCTGCCACTGTGGTTCCAGCAGCGAATCAGCGTAATCTATTTAGGTGATGAAAAGGATTGAAAAGATGAAAATTGCTTTTTAATTTCTCCCTTTTTCCCCTACCCGGACACCGATATAATACAGGTAATGGATTGGACAGGGGAGAGAATGAAATGATGAGAATTATGTTGGATGACTTAAACGGGCCTGATGTCCGGGCTTTGATCGGGGAGCATCTCCGGGGGATGGCCGAAAATTCTCCTCCTGAAAGCATTCACGCGTTGGACTTGAATGAATTGAAAAAGCCGGAAATCACTTTCTGGAGCGTCTGGGAAGAGGGGGAATTGCTCGGATGCGGCGCTCTCAAGGAGCTCGACGCCAGCCATGGCGAGCTCAAGTCCATGAGGACGGCTTCGAGACATTTGCGCAAGGGCGTTGCCCGAAAGCTTCTTGATCATATTATCCAGGAAGCCAAACGAAGGGGTTATGCTCGAATCAGCTTGGAGACAGGCTCCATGGATGCCTTTGTTCCGGCCCGCGATTTGTATGCGTCCTTCGGCTTTATCGAATGCGGGCCGTTCTCTGGCTATGAGGAAGACCCAAATAGCGTATTTATGACAAAGCAATTATGAGAGAGTGCAGATCAACCCAATAAGCTTTGACGGCGGCTGTCCGATCGGACAAGCCGTTTTTTCTTGTTCTCGGACAATCTTAGGGCGGCATAGGCTCATACTCATAGGCATCTTGCCGGAACATTCCGGTTAGGATTCGTTAACAGGGGGGAAGAGCGTGGCCAGACAATCAAAGCCGAGAGCTGGGGTGTCAGGGCTTGTGCTCGCGCGGACAGCCTCCAGCATGCTGCCGCTTTATGCCCGGTTCGTTCGAAGCCGTCCATTCGCCGAGGAATGGAGCGCTGCAGTACGAGCGGCGGATCTCGATACGCTGTTGAAGCTGTTCAAGGAGGAGGCTCCGCTTGCGCCGGTCAATTCGTTCAGTACGAACGGCATCGGATTTTTCGTGGACTTCAACTATCCACCGCCTGTTCGAGCGTACACGAATGCGACGACCATTCCGCCCGGAACGGCGCAATTCGCTTTTTCGGCAGCTGTGCTCCGCAGGCTATCGGCGGCCGTGCTGCCGCTCTACCGGAAGCTGGCCGGCAGCGGCACCTTCGCCAAGGAGGCGGCGGTTCTGATACGAAGCGGGCAGGAGGAAAGATTCCGCCGATTGATCAGGCCCTATGTGCGAAGCCGGTACTTGACCGGAGTTCATCTTGAATCCTCGGGATTCTACATGAGCTTTCAATACCCGGGCTCCAAGCATATTTACCTGAACGAGTTTTTCCACGAAAAGTTTCGATGACAATGCGAAAAGCAGCGAACAACAGTGAAAAATAAGAACCTTTGAAAAACAAACGCGCACTCTGTCAGAGTGCGCGAAGGGGTGAATAAAGCCGGATATGGAGGGGTAATGGAAGGGACTTCCTATTGGCCCAAAAGGGACATGCCTCAGTGAAGATTGCGGAACAATCCGATTACCTTGCCGAGAATCGTCACATTCTTGAGCCGGATCGGCTCCATGGAGGCGTTCTCGGGCTGAAGCCGAATATGGTCGCGTTCCTTGTAGAACGTCTTGACCGTCGCTTCGTCATCTTCCGTCATGGCTACGACGATATCGCCGTTGCTGGCGGAAGGCTGCTGGCGGACGATGACGTAATCGCCATTATGTATGCCCGCTTCGATCATGCTCTCCCCGACGACGCTCAGCATGAACACCTCGTGATCGCCGACATAGTCAGCCGGCAAAGGGAAGTACTCCTCGATGTTCTCGGTCGCCATGATCGGCACTCCGGCCGTTACCTTGCCGACGACGGGAACGCGGCTGATCGAGACGGGAAAGGGCAGCATGGCGGCATCGTCGCCGTCGAGAATCTCGATGGCGCGCGGCTTGGTAGGGTCTCGGCGGATCAGGCCCTTCTTCTCCAGGCGGTCCAGATGGCCATGCACCGTGGAGCTGGATGCCAGGCCTACCGCCTCGCCGATCTCACGTACTGAAGGTGGATAGCCTTTGTCCCGGACTTCGTTCTTGATGAAGTCAAGAATGGCCTGCTGGCGGTTGGACACTTTAGACATCGCAATCACTCCAAAACTAGAAATTAGTAGAAAGAAATATGTAGGCAAAGTATAGCACAGAACCCGAGTTCGTACAAACATAAGTTCGAGAAACAGCCGTTCGCATAGGGCGATTCCGATCGGCGAACATACGTTCCAAATAAGCGTTGACCAAAACAAATGTTCGTGTTATTCTGGGAATAAGAACAAACGTTTGGGGAGTGAACGGTCATGATGACTTTATCTGGATACAGCACGCCGGAGCGAGGCTCTGAGGCAACGGTCCGCAGGCAAGTGAAGAAGCAGGAACATCATTATCTCAAGGAATGCTTCCGTCCCGGAGCAGTTCCCGGCGATTCCAGATTCATCCCCCGTTCCTCCGCTGTCTCGGCAAGGACAGCCGGGAGCAGACGTCCGCGCCGCCTGCTTCCATATGCAGCGTCAATCCTCCTGTTCCTTCTGGTCTTCTCCAGCTTTTGGGGATTTTCCGGAGCGAGCTCTTCTGGAATCGCCCCCGCAGCTGAGGGCGAGCTGACCGTCACGGTGACGAGCGGAGACACTCTCTGGTCCATCGCCGGGAATTCCGGCCTTTCCCATGACATCAGGCGCAGCGTCTTCATGATCAAGCAGCGCAACGGCCTGAAGGATTCCGATCTGCAGGCGGGTCAGACCTTGATCATTCCCAAGCAATCTTGAACGGCTTCTTTTAGGCCTCGCCCGTTTTGAGAGTCTAATTTCATTTCGATAGATATCAGCCCCGGGAGACATCGCCGGGGTTTTTTGGCTTTCTTGACAAGCTCTTCTCCGTAGTTCAAAGTTAGAAGGAAACGTCAATGAACAGAGGTGAACGACGAGTGGATATCGATGCCTTGATCGCAAGGATCAACGAGCTTTCCCGCAAGCACAAATCTGTCGGGCTGACGCCTGAGGAAGTCATAGAACGGACGCAGCTCAGACAGCAGTATCTGGCCAATTTCAAGCGCAATTTCAAGCAGCAGCTGGACAACATTGAATGGGTGGATGACGAGAACAAGGGGGGCCAATAAAATGGAATACCGATTGCTCGGCAAAAGCGGGCTAGCCGTCTCGGAGCTGTGTCTCGGAACGATGATGTTCGGCAATACGACGCCTGAAGAAGAAGCGGCTCGCATGATCCACCATTTTCGCGGCGAGGGCGGCAATTTTCTGGATACGGCCAACGTCTACGCCGGCGGCAGATCGGAGGAGATCGTCGGACGGGCGATCGCAGGCAATCGGGACGAATATGTGCTGGCCACCAAGGTCCGCATGCAGACGGAAGAGCATATCAACGGAGCCGGACTGTCTCGCAAGCATATCGTTCAGAACGTGGAAGCGAGCTTGAAACGGCTCGGCACCGATTATATCGACCTCTACCAGGTCCATGTATGGGATCATGCCACTCCGCTGGAGGAGACGCTGCGCGCCCTGGACGATCTCGTCTCCGCCGGCAAAATCAGGTACATAGGATGCTCGAACTACTTGTCCTGGCAGATGATGAAGGCGCTCGCGATAAGCGACAGCCGGGGATGGTCGCGCTTCATCAGCGTGCAGCCGCAATACAGCCTCCTGAATCGCGAAATGGACCGCGAGATGGTGCCGCTCTGCCTGGAAGAGAACGTCGGCATCATTCCATGGGCGCCGCTTGGCGGGGGCTTCCTGACCGGCCGTTACGGACGCGAGGAGCCGACAGAAGGCAGGCTGACTGCGAATGCCGGCGAGAGTTCCTGGCAATACCGGAATACAGATCCTAATTTCCGCATCCTGGACGTCCTTAAGGAGGTCGCCGCGCAAGCCGGCAAGACGCCTGCGCAAACGGCTCTCCGCTGGCTCATCCAGCAGAAGGGCATCACATCGCCGATCTTCGGAGTGAGCACTTACGCGCAGTACGAAGAAAACATGGGAGCTGCGGGCTGGGAGCTGACGAAGGAGCAATTCGAAGCTTTGGACGAGGCGAGCCGCCTGCCTTCGGAATATCCGACGCGATTCCTGGAGAAATTCCGCAGGCCTCTCTGACAGGCGGCCATCGGCGTCTCCGCGCGAAACGGGAAGCCGCCCGCTTACGTAATACCGACAAGCCGTCCTAATAAGGCCAACAAAATCTATGGCAGAGGTGACCCTATTGTCTCGTTCCTGGGAACGCAAAGTACGCCGCAATTCGGCGCAAATCAATGCAACTAGAAAAAAGAGGGGACAGACCGCGATCAAGCCTGCGGCGTCCGGGGATCGTACGGAACGGTTCAAAGGCCGCAACTTCATTTCCCCGATCATGCTGGTGCTCTTCGTCGCCTTGTATGTGCTGATCCTTCCAAAAGATGAAGGAGCGACGAACTGGAACTGGATCGTCGTGGCGATGTACGTCTTCTTGGCTTTGATGTTCTTCCTGCGGCGCCCTTATCTGGCGGTCGGAGCCGATTTTGTGCAGACGCGCCGCATGACCGGCGACAAGCGTCTCAATAAAGAAGCCATCAAAGGCATCTCGGTCATGAAAAGCTATGTCGTCATCGAGCAGGTCAAAGGTGCGAACTGGGTGTTCTCCCGGGTGCTGAACCGATATCCTACGGACCGTATGGCGGTCAGCCTGGAGCAGTTCGCCGCCCGCAACGGCATTCCTTTTACGCAGAAATGACATCCGGCTTGCAGCCGTCAGCTTGGACATAACGGTTCGGGAGGAAGAAAGAGATGGCGAAGAAAGCGGTACTTTTTGATCTGGACGATACGCTCCTGTGGGATGAGCGGAGCGTGGACGAAGCCTTCCAGGCCACTTGCGAATGGGCCAAGGAGCAGGCGGGCGTCGATCCGAAGCGGCTGGAGGAGGAAGTGAAGCGGGAGGCGAGAGAGCTGTACAGCTCGTATGAAACGTTCCCGTTCACGCAGCAAATCGGCATCAATCCGCTGGAAGGGCTTTGGGCCCGCTTTTCGGAGGGGGAGCTGGAATCGTTCCGCAAGCTGGAGCAGCTCGCTCCAGGCTACCGAAAGGATGCTTGGACCCGCGGCCTCGCGGCCATCGGGGTCGACGATCCGGCGCTTGGAGCGGAGCTGGCCGAGCGCTTCCCGAAGGAACGCCGCGAGCGGCCGATCGTATACGAGGAAACCTTCGAGGTGCTGGACTCCCTCAAAGGCAAGTACAAGCTGCTTCTGCTGACCAACGGATCCCCGGATTTGCAGCAGGAGAAGCTGCTCGGCGTGCCTGAGCTGACCTCCTACTTCGACGAGATCGTCATCAGCGGCAATTACGGCAAAGGCAAGCCGGATGCCGGCATATTCCGCCATGCTCTTGAACTGCTCGGAGTCGATCCGGAGGATGGCATCATGGTCGGAGACAAGCTTACGACCGACATTCTCGGAGCGAACACGATCGGGATGACATCGGTATGGATCAACCGGGGCGGAAAGGCGAAAAATCCGGAGATCGTGCCCAGCCATGAAATTACGAGATTGGATCAGCTCATTCCGCTGCTTGCATAAGGCGTCGCAGGACAGTTCCCGATGTGCAAGCTTCCGCGTCCCAAGCGGAGGCTGCGGGAATGCGCCGGCAGCGCGAACCGCGAATCGGCGACTGGAACGGTCATCCCCGAATAAAAAGGCTGCCGCCCCGTCTTCAACCGAAGACGACGGGCGGCAGCCTTTTTGGCGCCGGCAAATCAAGCTTTCTGGAATTCAGGATCGGAGTAGTTATGGGCGATCCAGCCGTCTTTCTCAATAAACAGACGGACAGCGACAATTTTGCGGTTCTCCATCAGGGTGAAGAAATGCGGCTTGTTCTCCGGAACGGAGATGACGTCTCCGGCTTCTAGCTCTACGTCGAAGTAGCCGACGTCGTCGGAGCCCTTGATGATGAAGATGCCTTTGCCTGCTGTGATAGCGCGGATTTCATCCTCGGTATGCGTGTGGACGTTCTCGAATTTCTGGAGCAGCTCGTCCAGATTCGGAGTCGACTCGGACAGAGTGATGATATCCCAGATCTGATAGCCTCGGCGGCCCGCCAGATCGCGGATTTCGGAGTCGAACGTTTCCAGGATGGAGGCCTTTTCGTCGTCGCTCAGGGTGAACTTCTCCTGCAGGGACGCGTCGAGCTTGCTCATGTCCCAGTGCTCGTAAAGCACTTCCTGGGAATCCAAAAATGCTTTTACTTGCTCATCGCCGGAAATGCGATCGTTCGTATTGCGGATGCGGATTTCAGCCATCGGCAATTCCCTCTTTTCCCATTGAAATGAATTGAATATAGCGCTAATTTCTATTATAAATCAACTTTCGGGGGTTGTCGATTACAGTTCTTTTCACTCCCGCGATCATCTGATAGACTAAAGGATAACGATTTTTGACGGAGAGGTGCAGAAGATTGTCGAAGCCGAGTTTGCAGGAAATGCTTGAGAAGCGAATCTTGATTCTGGACGGGGCCATGGGCACGATGATCCAGCAGGTCGATCTGACGGCCGATGACTTCGGCGGCGAGGAGCTGGAAGGGTGCAACGAAATGCTTGTGCTGACCCGGCCCGAGGTCATCCGCAGCATCCATGAGCAGTACCTGGAGGCGGGAGCGGATCTCATCGAGACGAATACGTTCGGTGGAGCCAGCATCGTCCTCGCCGAGTACGACATTCCGGAGCGGGCCCGGGAGATTAATCTCGCCGCAGCGCGCATCGCGAGGGAAGCGGCGGACAAATATTCCACCGACGAGCATCCGCGCTTCGTCGTGGGCGCGATCGGTCCGACGACGAAAACGTTGTCGGTGACAGGCGGCGTCACCTTTGAAGGTCTCGTGGACAGCTATTTCGAGCAGGCGGTCGCCCTGATCGAGGGCGGCGTCGACTGCATGCTGCTGGAGACATCCCAGGATACGCTCAACGTCAAGGCGGGCAGCATTGCGATCCGCAACGCTTACGAGGCGACGGGAAAGACGCTGCCGCTGATGATATCCGGCACGATCGAGCCGATGGGCACGACGCTGGCCGGCCAGAATATCGAATCCTTCTACATCTCCCTGGAGCATCTCAATCCGATCTCGATCGGGCTCAACTGCGCGACAGGTCCGGAATTCATGCGCGACCATATCCGCACGCTGAGCGAGATCTCGCTGGCGGCCGTCAGCTGTTACCCCAATGCGGGCCTCCCGGACGAAAACGGCCATTACCATGAATCTCCCCAGTCGCTTGCCCTCAAGATGGGCGCATTCGCCGAGAACGGCTGGCTGAACATCGCCGGCGGCTGCTGCGGTACGACTCCGGAGCATATCCGGGCGATGGCGGAAACGATGAGCCGGTACGCCCCGCGCGGCCGCGGAGGCAGCCATCCTCCAGCTGTATCCGGCATCGAGACGGTCTACATCGAATCCGACAACCGTCCCTATATGGTAGGCGAACGGACGAACGTGCTCGGCTCGCGCAAGTTCAAGCGCCTCATCGTGGAAGGCAAATACGAGGAGGCGGCTGAAATCGCCCGCGCTCAGGTCAAGAAGGGCGCCCATGTCATCGACGTCTGCCTCCAGGATCCGGACCGCGACGAGAGCGAGGACATGAAGAAATTCCTCGAGATCGTCGTCAAGCTCGTGAAGGCGCCGCTCGTCATCGACACGACCGATCCCGCGGTCATCGAGCTGTCGCTCAAATACAGCCAGGGCAAAGCGATCATCAACTCCATCAACCTGGAGGACGGCGAGGAGAAATTCGAGCAGGTCGTGCCGATCATCCACCGATATGGGGCAGCCGTCGTCGTCGGAACGATCGACGAGCGCGGACAGGCCATCACAAGGCAGGACAAGCTCGAGGTCGCCAAGCGGTCCTATGACCTGCTCGTGAACAAATACGGACTCCGTCCGGAGGATATCATTTTCGACCCGCTCATGTTCCCTGTCGGGACGGGCGACGAGCAGTACATCGGATCGGCCGAGGAAACCGTCGAAGGCATCCGGCTCATCAAGCAGGCGATGCCGAAATGCCATACGATCCTAGGGATCAGCAACATCAGCTTCGGGCTGCCGGAAGCCGGACGCGAGGTGCTGAACTCTGTCTACCTCTACGAATGCACCAAGGCAGGCCTCGATTACGCGATCGTCAATACGGAGAAGCTGGAGCGGTACGCTTCCATTCCGGAGCATGAGCGCAAGCTGGCCGAGGATCTGATCTACCGCACGAACGACGAGACGCTCGCCGCATTCGTCGCCGCATTCCGGGAGAAGAAGGTCGAGAAGAAGGAGAAGGTGTCCAATCTGCCGCTGGAAGAGCGGCTTGCTTCCTACGTGGTGGAAGGAACCAAGGAAGGCTTGTTCGCGGATCTGGACGAAGCTCTCGGCAAATATTCCGCTCTGCAGATCATCAACGGACCGCTCATGAAAGGCATGGACGAGGTCGGACGGCTGTTCAACAACAACGAGCTCATCGTCGCCGAGGTGCTTCAGAGCGCCGAGGTCATGAAGGCATCCGTCGCCCATCTCGAGCCTCACATGGAGAAGACAGAGTCGTCGGTCAAGGGCAAGATCATTCTTGCCACCGTCAAGGGCGACGTCCACGACATCGGCAAAAACCTGGTCGAAATTATTCTTTCCAATAATGGGTACCATATCGTCAACCTGGGCATCAAAGTGCCGCCTGAGCAGCTGATCGAAGCCCAGCGCAGGGAAAAGGCGGACGCCATCGGCCTTTCGGGGCTGCTGGTGAAGTCCGCGCAGCAGATGGTCATCACGGCCCAGGATCTCCGCAATGCCGATATCGACGTCCCGATCATGGTCGGCGGTGCCGCCTTGACCCGCAAGTTCACGAAAACGCGGATCGGTCCGGAATATGACGGCTTGGTGCTTTACGCCAAGGACGCCATGGAAGGCCTCGACCTCGCCAACAAGCTGATGGACAAAGACCATCGCGCCCGCTTGAATGAAGAGCATGCCGAAGCGAAGGCCAGCGGCGCCGTCGCCGTGGAGGAGAAGCCGCAGCTGCCGCAGCAGAGCCGCGCGGCCCGCTCTACCGTCAACCGCGATGCTCCCGTGTATTTGCCGCCGGATCTGGACCGCCATATTCTGCGCAACGTCCCTATCCCGCATATCGTTCCTTATGTGAACATGCAGATGCTGCTCGGCCATCATCTCGGCGTGCGCGGCAAGGTGGAGGAGCTGCTGGCCGCTCGCGAGCCCAAGGTCATGCAGCTCAAGGATACGGTCGATTCCATTCTGCATGAAGCGGTTAAAGAAGGAATTATCCGGGCTCACGGCATGTACCGGTTTTTCCCGGCCCAATCGGAAGGCAACGATATCGTCGTGTACGATCCGCAGGATCCTTCCCGGATTCTCAAGCGCTTCAGCTTCCCGCGCCAGCAGGTCGAGCCTTACCTGTGCCTGGCCGATTATCTGAAGAGCGTGGACAGCGGCATCATGGACTATGTCGGATTCCTCGTCGTGACGGCGGGAGAAGGCGTACGCGATCTGGCCGGAGAATGGAAGGACAAAGGCGACTACCTGCGCTCCCACGCCCTGCAGTCGGTCGCTCTCGAAGTCGCGGAGGGGATGGCGGAGCGCGTTCACCATATGATGAGGGATATGTGGGGCATCCCGGATTCTCCGGACATGACCATGAAGCAGCGCCACGGCGCCCGCTATCAGGGCGTCCGGGTTTCGTTCGGCTATCCGGCTTGTCCGAATCTGGAGGACCAGGGCCCGCTGTTCGAGCTTCTTCATCCCGAGGATATCGGCGTTGAGCTGACCGAGGGCTTCATGATGGAGCCGGAAGCATCCGTGTCCGCGATGGTGTTCGCCCATCCCGAAGCCAAATATTTCAACGTCGATAAAGCCTAAAGGAATTGGAATGGAAGGGGGAGCCGCCATAAATGGAACTGACGTTATTGGGAACCGGCGCCGGCAGGCCCTCGCGCCTGCGCAACGTGACCTCCGTTGCCCTGACGCTTCCGCAGCCGCGCTGCTCGGTGTGGCTGTTCGACTGCGGAGAGGCGACCCAGCATCAGCTGATGCGCACTCCGCTCAAGATGAGCAAGGTCGAAGCCGTGTTCATCACGCATATGCACGGAGATCATGTCAACGGCTTGCCCGGACTGCTCAGCAGCCGCTCCTACCACCCCGGGGCAGGCAAGCTCCGTCTGTTCGGGCCGGAAGGAATCCGGGAGTACGTGCAGGCCGTATTCAGGCTGACAGCCTCGCATCTGGACTATGAGCTCGAAATCACCGAGCTGGCTCCCGGCATCGTCTACGAGGATGAGCTGTATGCCGTCGAAGCGGACAGGCTGGACCACCGCGTCGCAAGCTGGGGATACCGAATCGTCGAGAAGGACAAGCCCGGCGCCCTCGACTCCGCCAAGGCACGTTCATTAGGCGTCCCGTTCGGCCCTCAGCTCGGGCTGCTCAAGCAAGGACAGGACATCACGCTTGACGACGGACGCGTCATCCGCAGCAGCGACGTGCTCGGACCTGCATTGCCGGGGCGGATCGTCACCATACTCGGCGACACGACTCCTTGCCCGGCGATCGTACGCCTGGCCAAGGATGCGGATCTTCTTGTCCACGAGGCGACGTTTGAAGGGGCGATGGCGGCCAAAGCGAAAGCCTACGGCCATTCCACGACGCTGCAGGCGGCTGCGGCAGCCGCCGAAGCGGGTGCGCGCAGACTCGTCATGACGCATTTCAGCAGCCGCTACCGAGATGAGGACATGCCGGCGCTGGTCGCCGAGGCGCGCGGCATATTTGCAGAATCCTATGCGGGAGCCGACCTGCTGACCTTGCCTATTCCCAGACAGGGTGAAGAGGAGCCGGGGGGCTACTGCTTGATTTGAGCCGGAAGGCGGCAGGACTGCCGTCGATAAGGTTCCAGGAACGGCCATTTTCCGCATCGGCGGAAAATGGCCGTTTGCCTTTCGGCGGCTCGTATGCGCCGTGAAGAAGGAGAATGCCGCAACGAAATTGATGGCTGTGCGGGCAACGAAAATGGAATCCATATTTGCCGATATTAATAGTTAATACAATAAAATATAAACGATACGAATGATGAGGAGCGCGGAAGGACGCTCCAGGCTCCCGTCTCTCTCGGACTCTCTTTCTATTCTTCTGGCAAAACGAACAGATATTCGCTAAAATGTCACTAGAAGAGGTGACGGCATCAGGATGAAAAAGAAAACTCTTTCCGAGCTGATTCAGGAGCTGCGCGAAAATGAACATATAGCCAATTGGCATGAGATCGAACCGCAGGAGGCGCGGACCCGGCCGATGCCCGAGAGCGTCGACCCGCGGATCAAGGACGCCCTCGGCAAGCGGGGCATCGCGGAGCTGTACACGCATCAGAGCAGCGCGTACGAGGCGGTCCGAAAAGGGGAAAACATGGTTGCGGTGACGCCGACCGCCTCGGGCAAGACGCTTTGCTACAATCTGCCCGTGCTGCAGCAGATCGCGGACGACGATTCGAGCCGGGCGCTGTATCTGTTTCCGACCAAGGCTCTCGCCCAGGACCAGAAGAGCGAGCTGAATGAAATCATCCAGGAAATGGGCATCGACATCAAAAGCTACACGTACGACGGGGACACTTCTCCGGCGATCCGGCAGCTCGTGCGCAAGGCCGGGCATATCGTCATCACCAACCCGGACATGCTCCATTCCGCCATTCTTCCCCATCATACGAAGTGGGTCAGCCTGTTCGAGAACCTGAAGTTCATCGTCATCGACGAGCTGCATACCTATCGCGGCGTGTTCGGCAGCCATGTCGCCAACGTCATCCGGCGGCTGAAGCGGATTTGCTCGTTCTACGGCAGCAGTCCGGTATTCATCTGCACGTCGGCGACGATCGCGAATCCTCGGGAGCTTGCGGAGCATCTGACCGGCAGCCCGATGAGGCTGATCGACGACAACGGCGCTCCGAGGGGGCGGAAGCATTTCGTCTTCTACAATCCGCCCGTCGTCAACCAGGCGCTCAACATCAGGCGGAGCGCGACCGTCGAGGTCAACAATCTAGCCAAGGAATTCCTGAAGAACAAGATCCAGACGATCATCTTCGCCAGAAGCCGGGTCCGGGTCGAAATCATTCTTAGCCACATCCAGGAGCTTGTGAAAAAAGAGATCGGCCCGAAGTCGATCCGCGGCTATCGGGGCGGCTACCTGCCGAACCAGCGGCGCGAGATCGAGAAGGGGCTTCGGAGCGGCGATATTCTCGGCGTCGTCAGCACGAACGCGCTGGAGCTCGGCGTCGACATCGGACAGCTCCAGGTATGCGTCATGACGGGCTACCCCGGCAGCATCGCCAGCAGCTGGCAGCAGGCAGGCCGGGCGGGACGGCGCCATGGAGAGTCGCTGATCGTCATGGTGGCCGGATCGACGCCGGTCGACCAGTACATGGTCCACAACCCCGACTACTTTTTCGAGCGGAGTCCGGAAGCGGCGCGGATCAACCCGGAAAATCTGATCATCCTCGTCGACCATTTGAAGTGCGCGGCTTACGAGCTGCCTTTCAAGGAGCATGAGGAATACGGTCCTCTGGATGTCGCCGACATCATGGAGTATCTGGTCGAGGAGAGAGTGCTGCACAAAAACGCCGATACGTTCTACTGGGCCAACCAGTCGTTCCCGGCGAGCGGCATCAGCCTGCGCTCCGCATCCCAGGAGAACGTCGTCATCGTCGACCAGTCCGACGTCGCCAACGTGCGGATCATCGGGGAGATGGACCGGTTCAGCGCCATGACGCTGCTGCATGACGAGGCGATCTACCTTCATGAGGGCGTCCAGTTCCAGGTGGAGAAGCTCGATTGGGACCACAAAAAGGCCTATGTGCGCGAAGTGGACGTGGAGTATTACACCGACGCGAATCTAGCCATCAACCTTAAGGTGCTGGAAATCGACAAGACGAAGGAGCGGCGGGCCGGTTCCCTGCACTTCGGAGATGTCACCGTCAATGCCATCCCGACGATCTTCAAGAAGATCAAGATGTCGACGTTCGAGAATATCGGCTCTGGGCCGATCCATCTTCCCGAGGAGGAGCTGCATACGTCTTCGGCCTGGATCGAGATCAGGCAGGTCGACGACGATATCGGCGCCAAGACGCTGGAGCAGCTCCTGCTCGGCATCGCCCATGTGCTCAAGCATATCGTCCCCGTGCTGGCGATGTGCGACCGGAACGACATCCATGTCGTGCCGCAGATCAAGGCGGCGCATACGCAGCTGCCGACGATATTCGTCTATGACCACTATCCGGGAGGCATCGGCTTGGCGGACGAGGTGTACAAGCGGTTCGACGAGGTCCGGGACGCGGCGCTGAACATGATTTCCGGATGCCCGTGCAAGGATGGATGCCCTTCCTGCATCGGCACGGAAATGGAAGGAAGCGACCTCAAGCGCAGAAGCCTCCGGCTTCTGGAGCGGTTATGAAAGCTTACAGGATCGTCAAGGCGGACAGGCTCGCAAGGCGGGCAATGAAGAATAGGCTCGTGAAGGCCGGAAAACTTGTGCCGGAAGCCCGGCAAGAGCGGCATGGATCCATGGCCGACAGCGGAAGCGAAAAGAGAGGAGGCGGCTCATGAGCAGCCTGCGCGAGAAAATGAACCGGTTGAAGGGAATCAAGCCTGCAGACGCAGAGGATCAAGCCGCCGCGTCTCCTGCATCCGCTGATCTTCCGGAGAAACAGCCGGTGCAGGAACCATCTGCATCCGAAGCGGCAGCGGGCGGGCTGGCTTCGGCCGGCCCGGAATGGGACCGCCACGGCGTGAAGCTCGTCGCGAACGAAGCCGGCGATTGCCTGGAGAGGCGGATCACGCTGCCGCTCAGCCACCGCAGCGGGCATCATTTTCTCTCGGAATGGGCCGGAACGGCGGGACAGCTCGGCGCCTTCCATCCGGAGGCAGGCGAAGCGCCTCATGCCGAGAACGTCCTCTTCCTCGACTTGGAGACGACCGGCCTCGGAGCCGGAACGGGCAACGTTCCGTTCATGATGGGGCTGGCGTATTTCGAGGATGGAGCCTTCATCCTGCGTCAGTTCCTGATCCGCCATCCCGCCGAGGAGAGGGCGATGCTTCAGGAGCTGCTGCTCCTGCTGCCGCGCTTCCGCTGGCTCGGAACGTACAACGGGCGCTCCTTCGACTGGCCGCTCGTTCAATCCCGGTTCATCATGAACGGCTTCCGCGGGACGCCTGAGCTGCTGCATCTTGATTTTCTTCACCCGTCGAGAAGCATATGGAAAAACACGCTTGTCTCCTGCAAGCTCAGCCATGTCGAAGAAGAGCGTCTCGGCATCTTCCGAACGGACGATGTGCCGGGATCGCTGGCGCCGGCGCTTTACTTCCACTATTTGGCGGAAGGCGATCCCGATGTGCTGGAGGGCGTATTCCGCCATAACGAACAGGATATGGTCACCCTTGCCTGCCTGGGCATCCGCTTCGGCCATTTGCTCGCCGGGGCCATCGGAGAGCGGATGCCGATGCCCGAGGAGAACGAAGAGCGGCTGCGCACCGGATTATGGCTGGAGAAGATGGGCCGGACGGCTGACGCCGAGCGTCTTTTCGCCATGGTGGAAGCCTCGGAGGAGCCGGCTCCTTCGGCTTGGCACTCGCTGGCGATGAGGGCGAAGAAAACTGGCAATTGGGACCGGGCTGTGGTATTGTGGCAGAAAGCCGCCGCCTGCATGAGGACGGCGCTTATTCCGAATGTGGACGCCCATGTGGAGCTGGCCATGTTCTACGAACACAAGCGCAAGGATGTCCACTCGGCTCTCGCCTATGCGGAAGAAGCGATCGGGCTGTTCGCGTGCAGGCCGCATGCTTACCGCAGCGCCAAGGAGCGGGCCGGGCAGGAAGCCTTGCTCAAGCGGCGCGACAGGCTCCGCCGCAAATGCGGAGGGGGCGGCGCCATGCTGGAGGTTGACAGATGACGAAAACGTACAGCTTGCCGGGAATGCCGGCGCCGGACCGGCCGATCGGCGGCCTCCTGCTCGACCTCGACGGAACGATCTATCGGGGCGAGCAGGCTGTCGATGGGGCCGGTTCTCTTGTGAGGGCGCTTCGCGATGGTGGAGTTCCCTACAAATATGTGACGAACAACTCCTCCTCCAGTCCCGAGGCCGTCGCTAAGAGGCTGCGGGAGATGGGCGTGGATGCGGAAGCGGACGAAGTATGTACCTCTTCCCAGGCGGCAGCGCGATATGCGGCCGAACGCTTTCCGGGCGGCAGGGTGTTCCTGATCGGAGAAGAAGGCTTGGCGGCAGAGCTGGAGCAGGCGGGCCTGATGCTGGTCGATCGGGATGCCGATCTCGTCGTCCAGGGCATCGACCGCGCCTTCTCCTACGCCAAGGCTTCCGAAGCGGTGAGAGAGCTGCTGGCGGGAGCGGAATTCATCCTGACGAACCCCGATCTGCTGCTGCCTTCCCATGGAGGGCTCTTTCCGGGAGCGGGCTCCATCGGAGCGATGCTTGCCGCCGCATCGGGAGTAAAGCCTGTCGTCATCGGCAAGCCGGAGAAGATCCTGATGGATTATTCGCTGGAAAGGCTAGGTTTGACGGCAGGAGAGGCATTTGTCGTCGGCGACAATCTGGCGACCGACATCGCCGCGGGCAAGAACAGCGGCTGCGGCACCATTCTTGTGCTGACGGGACTGACGACCCCGGACAATTATGCCCGCTACGCGGAAGCGGCGGATGCCGAGCCCGATGCCGCCTGCGGCTCGCTCGCCGATCTGCAATCGTATATATTGAAGTACATAGGGCGATAAAAAGAACAACACGAGGGAAAGGAAGCGAGACTTCATGCCGGAATATCCTGAAATGGACCACTATCGGATGCTGCTGGGCGCTTCCGTCGCCGGGCAGCGGATTCGAAAGGTCGCCGTCGAGCGGGAGAAGTCGGTCAATCTTCCGGCCGGAGAGTTCGTCTCCAGGCTGGAGGGCCGTACGATCTGGTTCGTCGAGCGGCGCGGAAAGCATTTGATTTTTCATTTGGACAACGGAGAAAGGCTGCTTCTGCATCTCATGCTGGGGGGCTGGATGTTCTACGGTTCCGATGAAGAGCGGCCCGACAGAACCGTTCAGGTTCAGCTGGACCTCGACAGCGGCAACCTGTATTTCATCGGGCTGCGGCTCGGCTACCTGCATCTGCTCTCCGCCAAGGAAACCGAAGGGAAGCTGGCCGCGCTCGGTCCCGAGCCTTTCGATCCGAGATTGACGCTGGCCGCGTTCACCGCCAGGCTCCAGGCCAAGAAGCGGAGCGCCCTGAAGACGGTGCTGGTGGACCAGAGCGTCATCGCCGGCATCGGCAACTGCTATTCCGACGAGATCGCCTGGGAAGCGAAGCTGCGCCCGGACGCCAAGCTCGGCGCGCTGAGCGAGGAGTCCTTCTCGCGGCTGTACGACGCGATGCATTCCATGCTGCTGGAGGCGCGCACCCGAGGCGGTTATATGGAGCATCCGTTCCAGGCCGGAGACGAGTCGACAGGCGGCTATAACGACGATTGCAAAGTCTATGACCGTCCGGGCGGCGAATGCTACCGCTGCGGCGGGACGATCGAGCAGCATGAAATGTCTTCGCGCAAAGTATTCTTTTGTCCGGATTGCCAGAAGGAATCCTGAGCCATGCCAGACAACCGGATCGGCTGCCATCTCAGCACCAGAGGCGGATATCGGGCCGCGGCGGAAAGGGCTTCGGCCCTCGGCTGCGGCTCTTTCCAATACTTCCCCAAAAATCCTCGCAGTCTCGGCGTCAAAACGTTCGATCGCCGCGACGCCCAGCGCTGCAAGGAATGGTGTCAGGAGCATGGACTGTCGTCCATCGCCCATTCTCCTTATCCGAACAACCTGGCCTCGGAGGATGCTTCCGTCCGCGAGCGGACAGCCGAATCTTTGCTCAACGATCTCGACATCGCGGAGGCATGCGGATCGCTTGGCGTCGTCGTCCATTTCGGCATTTACAAAGGCGCGGATCCGCTGGAAGGCTACCGGCTGATGATCGGGACGCTGGATGACATCACAAGCCGCTGGGACGGCAAATGCAAGCTTCTTATCGAGAATCAAGCCGGCAATCACGGCTTCATGGGCATGACGCTGGAGGAGCTGGCGCAAGTGCGCTCGCTCTGCCGCGAGCCTTCCAAGATCGCCTTCTGCCTCGACAGCTGCCATCTGTTCGCCAGCGGAATATGGAAAGGCGACCCCGGAGCGCAGTGGCATGCCGACGCGGAGAAGGCCGGCAGCCTGGACCATATCGCCGCCCTTCATTTCAACGACTCCGCCTACGGCAGCGGTTCGCGGCGCGACCGCCATGCCCGGCTGGGAGAAGGCGTTGTAGGCGACGCCGGACTCCGGTGGCTGCTTGAAGCCCTCCCCGGCATTCCCGCCGTCCTGGAGACGGCTTCCGGCGCAGACGGCACGCACCGGGAGCAGCTGTCGATCATGAAGTCATGGGAGGAACGGACTTGATCCATGTCTATTTAGATGATTTCCGCCGTTGTCCGGAAGGCTTCGTCCATGCCCGGAATGCCGAGGAATGCATCGCCCTCATCGCTTCCGGGGACATCGGCATCCTCTCCCTGGATTTCGACCTCGGATGGGGCGAGCCCACGGGAATCGAGGTTGCCCGCTATATCGCGGAGAGCGGCCGTTATCCGCAAGAAATTTATCTGCATACATCCAGTACGGAAGGCAGGCAAATGATGTACAAGCTCCTGTCGGACTCGCTTCCGGCAGGAAGCCGTCTTTCCTATGCCTCCATGCCGGAAGAGACGCTTGCCAGGGCGGCAGGCGGCGGAACGGCCGGTGCCGCATCAATTCAAGAGAAGAACGGGTGAGCAGCATGGCAATCATATCCTTGCAGCATTTGAGGCTGCAGCGAGAGGAACGCGAGATTCTTCAGGATGTCAGCCTGACCGTTCAGCCGGGCGAGCAGTGGGTCGTGCTGGGCCGCAACGGCTCCGGCAAAACGACGCTTCTCGAAATGCTGACGGGCTATATGTTCCCGACATCCGGAACGGTCGAGGTGCTGGGCAACCGGTACGGGGAATGCGATGTCCGCGAGGTGCGAAAGAGGATCGGCTACATCAGCCAGTCGCTCGTGGAGAAGCTGGCTCTTGCCGACCCTGTATGGGAAGTGGCGGCTACGGGAGAGTATGCTTTTTTGCGCTTTTACCAAGAGATCCCGGAATACGTGAAGGACAAGGCGCTGAGACTCCTTGAGGAATGCGGGCTCGGCCATGCCGCCCTGCAGCCGTTCGGAACGCTGTCGCAAGGGGAGCGCAAGAAAGTGCTGCTGGCGCGAGCGCTAATGAGCGACCCGGCCATCCTGATTCTGGACGAGCCTTGCTCCGGACTGGACCTGTATGAGCGCGAGAAGCTGCTCGCGGAGACGGGCAAGCTTGGAAGCCGCAGCATGACCGTCATTTATGTCACTCATCATATGGAAGAAATCATGCCTATGTTTACTCATGTCGCCTTGCTTCAGGACGGAAGGCTGATTGCTTCCGGACCCAAGGAGGAAGTGCTGACGGAACGCGTGCTCGGCGATGCCTATGAGCTTCCGCTGACGGTGGAATGGGCGCATGGCAGGCCTTGGATCAAAGTAGGAACGGATGGTGCAGCAGGTTGAGCCAGTGGATCGGAACGGCGAATAAAAGTTATGCATCCTATGCGATGGAAGAGCTTCGCAGGCAATTCGAAAGCATCTCCATCACGCAGCTTTCCCCGGGGGAAGCTTTTCTGTTTGAAGTGCCGCTTGAACAAGAGGCGGTGCTGGCGTCCATCAAGGCGGAACAGCCGATTTTCCTGAGGCATTTGCAGCCCGTGGACGTTGTTCGGTCGATTTCGGCCGATGCGGACGACCTGGACTGGCTCAGCGACTGGATCCGGCTCTCCCGCGGCAAGCTCGAGGGCAAGCGCGCGGGCGTCCACGTACGCAAAGCGGAAGGAAGCCCTTATCCTTATTCAGCGGCGGATACAAAAGCCGTCGCGGCCGCGATGCTGGAGCAGTGCGGGGCGGAGCCGGAACAGAAGCATCCCGAGATTCTTGTCGCGGTATATGCATCCCGGGATACGCTGTATGCCGGCATCGGAACGCCTGCCGAGATGCTGTCCGACTGGCCGGGCGGAGCGGTACGCTTCCAGAAGGAGGAAGGGCAGATCTCCAGGGCCAAGTTCAAGCTTCTGGAGGCGGAAAGAGAGTTCGGGCTCGATTACGCCTCCTTCCGGAACGCGGTCGACATCGGCGCGGCTCCGGGAGGGTGGACGTCGCTCCTGCTGGAGCGCGGGCTGCGGGTGACCGCTATCGATCCCGCCGAGCTCCATCCGTCGCTGCTCGCTTACCGGACGTTGACCGTGCTCCGCAAAAATGCGGCTGAAGTAAGCTTCCAGCCCGGCGCTTTCGATCTGCTCGTCTGCGATATGAGCTGGAGCCCGATGCAGATGACGAAGCTCGTCCTCGATCTCGTACCGGCACTGCAGCAGGGCGGAACGGCGATTGTGACGGTCAAGCTGATGCATCGCAAGCCGCTGCAGACGATCCGGGAAGTAAAGAGCCGCCTGTCCGCGGCTTTCGACATTCTCGGCGCCAGGCAGCTGTTCCACAACAGGGAGGAAATGACCCTGTATTTGAAGAAGAAATAACGGATCCATTTTATACGAAGCGGCAAGCGGGAAAGCATCCCGGCTATGCGCAGGCTCTCTTTGGAGATGCTGCGCCATAGCCGGGTTTTTGCATTCCAGGCCGCATGGCGAAGGAGGCTGAAGGGCATGGAAGAACATACGGCTGACATTCATTCGAATTGGGATGGCCTGGCCGCAGGCAGCTTGGTAGGCGGCCGGTATAGAGTGGCGGCGGAAATCGGGCGCGGGGGGATGAGCCGAGTGTACGCCGTGGAAGATACCCGGCTGAACAATAAATTAAGGGCGTTAAAAATAAATGCGGCCGACCGGGCTGCGCTGACGGCGGAGGAAGCCTTCATGCTCATGAGGCTCGAGCACCCCCACCTGCCTCAGCTGCTGGATTATTATCCTCCGAGCCCGGGCTCCGGCGAGATGCTCGTCATGGACTACATCGACGGCCAAACTCTCCAGCAGGCGGTCAAGGCGCGGGGCAGAGGGCTCGAACTCCACGAAACGGCGGCGATATCGCTGCAGCTCTGCTCGGCGCTGTCGTACTTGCACCGCCAGCAGCCGCCTGTCATCCACCGGGACTTGAAGCCGTCCAACGTCATGATCGACAAGGAGGGAAGGGTCAGGCTCATCGACTTCGGCATCGCGCGCAGCTACAAGCCGGGCAGCCGATTCGATACGCGCCGGCTGGGAACGCCGGGTTTTGCGGCTCCGGAGCAGGAATCGGGAGGGCAGAGCGATTCCCGCACCGACGTTTACGGGCTTGGCCGTCTCGTGCGCTGGCTGATGCTCGGCGGCGAATGCCGCGAAGGCTTCCACGGAAGGAGGGAAGGGGAAGTGCTGCCTCCATGGCTTTTGAACATGCTGGAGCGGCGGCCGGAAGACCGGCTGCCATCCATGGAGGAGGCGGCCAGGGAAATCCGATTATGGGCCGACAGCGCTGGTGCGGGCTTGGCCGACAACGGCAAGGCGGCGGCGCTCGGCTTTGCCGGAGGCGCTTTGCCCGGAACCGTGTCGGTGCTGTCTCTCTCACCGGGGAGCGGGGCGACGTTTTTGTGCCTGATGCTGGCCCGGTATTTGGAGGAGAAGGGGCGGCCTTTCCAGCTGATCGAGGCTCCAGGGGGAGAGCCCGAATACTGCGCCTTGATCGGAAGCCCGGCGCTGCCTCCTGCCCCGGATGGGCCCGACCCCCGCTACCGGCGTCTCGGAGGCGTCCGCGCATCCTGGCAGGTGCTCCATCCCGAGCCTGCTCCCGCCGCGGCTGCCGATCAGGATGCGCGCTTCCGGCTGATGGCTTCCGGAGGCGGCGAAGGCGCCGTCATCGTCGACTGGTCGTCCCGCTGGCATGAGGCCGCCTTAGCGGAAGAGTGGGCTTCCGGTTCCGGGCTGCTCGTCGTCTGCGCGGATCCCAATCCCGCACGTTGGAGCAAAGCGAGAATCGCCGCCCTGAACCGGCTGCTGCGGATGCGGGAAGCTGCGGGGCTCCGTACGGTGTGGGCGGCCTGCAAGGACGCTCCGTTCCCGGAAAGGGCGGAATGGCTGGCGCTGCTCCCGGAAAAGCCGGCCATCGTAATTCCTTATCTGGAGCCGTCCGAATGGTACGCGCTGCTCTGGGAAGGAATGCCGCTGCCGCGCAAAGGGAATGCGGCCGCTGCGCTCCGTCAGGCGTTGGGAGCTTTGTCGGCGTTGCTTCCGGGATAGAGAGGACCAAACCGATTTCCTGCAAGGAGATTCGTGCCGCGAGTCCGTTTATGGAAGGCTGGCCTCCTTTCTAAGGGTCTGCGCAGCCGTTCGCACTTTCTCCAATTTATGGTAATATGACAAGTAGAGAACCGGGAGGTGCGGATATGAAAGCAGGCTACATCTTGATGGCGGCTCTAGGCGCCGCCTTGATTCTATTCGGGCTTCTGCCCGTTGCGTATGCGTATCCTTCCAGCAGCGGCCCCGATTCCGGGCCAAGAACCCGCTGGGAGCTGATGCTGATCATTTCCTATGAAAACGGAACAGCGAGCGTCGTCATCGGCATTCTGCTCCTTCTGCTGGCGGCTTCAATGCTGTTCTTTCTCAACAATAAGACGGCGGCGGCCTAGTCACCCGGCCGCAGCTGCCGCAAGCGGCGGGTTCGAATCCGCTTCCAGCATGGCGATCCCAAGCCTCTTCTCGGAAGGGGAAGCCAAGCAGCCCCATAATGTGATACAATATCCCATTAGGAACCCTAATCGGGATATTTTCTCTGCATAAAGACAGGAATGGAGAATGGAACTTACATGAGCTTACTGACCGTTGAAAATTTATCGCATACATTCGGAGACCGCGTCCTGTTCAGGGACGTGTCGTTCCGACTGCTCGCAGGCGAGCGCGTAGGCTTGGTCGGCGCGAACGGCACCGGCAAGTCGACGATGATGAACATCCTGACCGGCAAGCAGCTGAAGGACGAGGGCCGAGTGGAATGGACACCCAAAATCCGATACGGCTACCTCGACCAGCATACGAAGCTGGAAGCGGGCAAGACGATCCGCGACGTGCTGCGCGACGCCTTCGGGCCGCTGCTGGAGCTGGAGAAGGAGCTGAACGAGGTGACGGCCGCCATGGGCGAGCCGGACGCCGACCTGGACGTCCTGCTGGAACGCATGGGCGAGATTCAGGAGGAGCTCGAGATCGGGGATTACTACCTGCTCGACGTGAAGGTGGACGAAATGGCGAACGGCCTCGGGCTCAGCGCCATCGGCCTCGACCGCGACGTCACGGCGCTCAGCGGCGGACAACGGACCAAAGTCTTGCTGGCCAAGCTCCTGCTGGAGAAGCCTACGGTCCTTCTGCTCGACGAGCCTACGAACTATTTGGATGATGAGCATATCTCCTGGCTGGCGAACTATCTGCGCAATTATCCCCATGCGTTCATCCTGATCTCCCATGACACCGGCTTCATGAACGCCGTCGTCAGCGTCATCTACCATCTGGAGTTTTCCCGCCTGACCCGCTACACGGGCAACTACGAGAAATTCCTGGAAATGGCCGAGATGAATAAAGCCCAGCATCTGGGAGCATACGAGAAGCAGCAGGAGTTCATCAAGAAGCAGGAAGACTTCATCCAGCGCAACAAAGCCAGGGCCTCCACCTCCGGCCGGGCGAAGAGCCGCGAGAAGCAATTGGACCGGATCGACCGCATCGACAAGCCGGAAGAAGCGGCGAAGCCGACGTTCAGCTTCAACGAAGGGCGGACGAGCGGCAAGACGATTTTCGAGGCGAAAGGCCTTTCCATCGGCTATTCGAGCCCGCTCCTGCCGAAGATGGACATGCTCATCGAGCGCGGCGACAAGATCGCCATCGTCGGCTGCAACGGCGTCGGCAAGTCGACGCTGCTCAAAACCATTTTGGGCCGCATCGAGCCGCTCGATGGAACGGTGTACCGCGGCGATTACCTGCTGCCGGCCTATTTCGAGCAGGAGGCGAAGGCTCCGGGGCTGACGCCGCTCGAGGATGTATGGAACGAGTTCTCTTTCATGAACCAGCATGAGGTCCGCGCGGCTCTTGCCCGCTGCGGCCTCAAGAACGAGCATATCACCCGCAGCCTGAGCCAGCTGAGCGGCGGCGAGCAGGCCAAGGTGCGGCTGTGCAAGCTGATGCTGCGCGAAAGCAACTGGATCCTCTTCGACGAGCCGACGAACCATCTGGACGTCGTAGCCAAAGCCGAGCTGAAGCGCGCGCTCCAGTCCTACCGGGGCACGATCGTCCTTGTCTCCCACGAACCTGATTTCTATGAGGACTGGGTAACGAAGACATGGGATGTAGAGGCCTGGTCGATGGAGCGTCAGGCGCAGAACTGATATAGGGCATGCTGTTCAAGCGGGCATCATGAGTATCCGGCTGTCAGGATCCGTCGACCGCGGTTCCGGATCTCGACAGCCGGCTTGACAGCCAGGCGGCGGCGCCGCCAATCTACCGGAAAGCAGGTGACATCCAAGAATGAATGAACGTGTGCTGGTTATCGAGGATGAAGAAAGCATCGCGCGCATCCTCCAGCTGGAGCTGGAGCATGAAGGCTATCATGTCGGCCACGCCCCGGACGGGCGCAGCGGCTTTCTGCAGGCATCCTCGGGAGAGTGGGACCTGGTCCTGCTCGACGTCATGCTGCCGGAGCTGAACGGCATCGAGGTGCTGCGCCGGCTCCGCCAGGCAGGCAATCCCATCCCCGTCATTCTCATCACAGCCCGGGATACGGTGCCCGACAAGGTCAGCGGATTCGAGCACGGCGCCAACGACTACATCACCAAGCCCTTCGCGATGGAGGAGCTGCTGGCGCGCGTGCGCAATCTGCTGCGCATCTTCCAGCAGAATCCGAAGGAATCCGAAGGTTCCGATCTGCTCAAGATCGGCGATCTGACGGTCGAGCTGCGCACCCGCAAGGTGTTCCGCAAGGAGCTCGCCATCGACCTGACGCCGCGCGAGTTCGAGCTGCTCGTCTATTTGGCGCAGCATAAGAACGAAGAGAAGTCCCGGGAAGAAATCCTGTCGGAAGTATGGGGATACGACTTCATGGGTGAGACGAATCTCGTCGACGTCTATATTAGGTACCTCCGCCAGAAGCTGGACAAGGGCTTCCGACACAAGCTGATCCATACGGTGCGCGGAGTCGGCTACATGATGAAGGAGCCGGAGGCATGACTCTCCGCAAGCGGTTCACCCTCTTCACGATCTTCTGGCTCATCTTCATCCTCATCCTGTTCAACATCTTCGTCTACTTGTTCATGACGAAGATCACGACGCGCAGCGAGCAGCAGGTCATGATGAACAAGGTGAACCTGATTTTGGAGAACAACAAGCTGAACGACAAGACGCATCTCGCGGACGAAGGGCTGCTCAGGGAGTTCTACAACGTCAACGAGCTGATCCGGATCATCAGTCCGGAAGGCAAGACGGTCAATCTGCAGGGCTCCGATACGGACCTGCTGGCGCTGCCGGTCAAGTTCGTCGCCTACCGGGAGTCGGGGGAAAGGTTTGTCGGCAGCACGAGGGTTCTGTTCATGAAGGTGCCGCTTTACCAGGATTCCGAGATCATCGGCATGCTGGAGATCGAGCGCAAGCTCAATCTTCAGGACAGCTACATGAAGGTGCTCGTAGCGGCCTTGTCCGTGACCAGCATCGGCGCGATCCTGTTCGCGATCTTCGGCACGTACTGGTTCACCTCGAGGCTGACAGCCCCGATCCAGCAGATGGTGCAGACGATGAGGGAGATCGACCGCAGCGGCAAGCTGCGCAAGATCGAGATGGGGGACAAGGAGGAGTCGGCCGAGCTGCTCCAGCTCCTCCGCGCCTTCAACCAGATGATCGAGAGGCTGGACCGCACGTTCGCCCGTCAAAAGCAGTTCGTCGCAGACGCGTCGCATGAGCTGAAGACGCCGCTGACCGTCATCGTCAGCTACGCGGGCATGCTGAAGCGCTGGGGCCGCGACAACGCCGCGATCCGCGAAGAGGCGATCGATGCGATCGCCAAGGAAGCGGAGCGCCTGCAGAACCTCACCAAATCGATGCTCATGCTGGCCGAAGCGGAGCAGGAGGATTGGCTGAATCTGGAGACGTTCGACGTCGTGCAGATGGTCGACGAGCTGGCCGGCATGCTGCAGGCGACGTTCCAGCGTCCGATCCGGGTCCATACTTCCGCAGGCGGACTGAAGATGTCGGGCGACAAGGACAAGATCCGCCAGCTGCTCGTCATCCTCCTGGACAACGCCATCAAGTACAGCAAGGAGCCGATCGACGTCACGGTGAGCGCGGTCAAGCAGTCCGTTCGCGTCCATGTGACGGACAAGGGCATCGGCATTCCCGAGAACGAGATTCCTTATCTGTTCGAGCGGTTTTACCGCGTGGACGGGGCGCGGCGCCGCACGACCGGCGGCGTCGGGCTCGGCCTCTCGATCGCCAAGAGGATCGTCGAGCTCCATGAAGGACAGATCGACGTATTCAGCAAGCCGGGCAAAGGAACGACGATTACGCTCCAATTCCCGCAGACGCTGAAAGGCAACGGCGGCCGGTAGCGCTGCCGGCCCTTTGGCCGCAATGGAAGCAAAAAAGCCGCACGCCCTCGGTATCGAAGGCGATGCGGCTTTTATCATCGTTCGTAAGGAATTCTCTACAGGACGCGCTTGGCGGTGACGTAGTGATTGTTCCAGTAGGAGGTGCCGAGGCTGGAGATCGTCACGCCCGTCTTGCCGTAGGTGTGCAGAATCTTGTTGGAGCCGGCGTAGATGGCGACGTGGCCGATGCTCTTGCCGGAGCTGCCGGTGAAGAAGACGAGATCGCCCTTGCTGAGATAGCCGCGGGTCACCTTGACTCCCTTGGCGGCCTGCTCGCTAGAAGTCCTTGGCAGGGAGACGCCGGTTTTCTTGTAGACGTATTGGGTGAACGAAGAGCAGTCGAATGCGTATGTAACGCCGCTAGGAGCTCCGAGGCGGTAAGGAACGCCCAAATACTGCTTGCCGTAGGAGAGAAGCTTTTCCGCCTGCGGCGTCGCGGCATGTGCTGTCGATGCAGAGCCAAGAGCGAGTCCCGACACTCCAATGACAGCGCAGAGGCCGATGTTCATGATCGTCTTTTTCCATTTGCTTGTGCGCATGTCTTGTGGTGTCCCTCCATCATGGTGTACGTTGATTATGTAGTGTTGCTTACAAAAAGGATCATAACACACCTTTTGTATCCTAATCATTTCCAGAAAGAAAGAAAACCCAACCAAACCGCGATGTAAAAGGCTTTATGAGAATACGGTGAGAATCCTCTCATAATTGGTTGGCTGTTTATTAAAGGAGGTTAATGATGAAATTCCGCGTAAGCGCGGTCCAGTATGAACTGGCCGATATCGATTCCTTTGACGAATTCGCCGCTCAAGCCGCCCATTATGTCCGCAACGCCTCGGAATATGGAACCCAGTTCCTGCTGTTCCCCGAATTTATGACGACGCAGCTGCTCAGCATCAGAGGAGAGGACGGCAAAGCGCCCGGCATACAGTCGCTGCCGGACTTCACGGAGGCGTACGAAGGGCTGTTCGCCGGCCTTGCCCGGGAATACGGCATGCACATCATCGCAGGCACCCACGTCGTCCGCACGGCGGAGGGCAAGCTGAGAAACACGGCGTATTTGTTCGGACCCGACGGGAGCATGCGCACGCAAGCCAAAATCCATCTGACGCCGACAGAGGTGGAGGAATGGAACATGTCCGCCGGAGACGGCCTGGAAGTGTTCGACACTCCGTACGGCAAGATCGCGATGCTGACCTGCTACGACATCGAGTTTCCCGAAATCGTGCGCATGGCCCGTGCCAAAGGGGCGGACGTCATCTTCTGTCCTTCCTGCACGGATGACCGCCACGGCTTTTACCGCGTGCGCTACTGCTGCCATGCCCGGGCCGTCGAGAACCAGGTCTATATCGTGACGACCGGAACGGTCGGTTCCTTGCGCCGGGTAGACTTCATGAGAGCCAATTACGGCCAGGCGGCCGTCATCACTCCGAACGATATTCCGTTCCCTCCGAAGGGCATCATGTGCGAAGGGACGGAAAACCGCGATATGCTGATCGTGGCCGACCTTGACCTGTCCTTGCTCGAGGACGTCCGCCGGAGCGGCTCCGTGACGACGTGGAGAGACCGGCGTACGGATCTGTATGGGGATTGGAGCTGACAGAAGCCGGGGAGAAGGAAGGAATCATCAGATGCTGAAAAAACTGTACGTGATCCACGCAGGCAAGCCGGTAGAAGCGGCGATTCGCCGCTACGGCCTTGAAGATGCGGAGGGATTGATCCGGGTGCAGGAAGCGAGCTTCCCGCCTCCTTATCCTCAGGAGCTGCTCTGGAACCGGGAGCAGATCCGCGAGCATGCAGCCCGCTTCCCGGAAGGAGCCCTATGCGCTGTCGTGGAAGGGGAGATCGTCGGGTCCATGACCGGCATGCTGACGGACGGAAGCCTCGCCGGAAACCATGACTGGGCAACCGTCACCGACAGCGGCTATATCCGGAATCACGATCCGGAGGGGGACACTCTCTATGTCGTGGATATATGCGTCCGGCCCGAGCATCGCAAGAGCGGCATCGGCAAGTGGCTGATGCAGACGATGTACGAAACAGTCGTGCATCTGGGCAAGGCAAGGCTGCTTGGCGGCGGCCGGCTGCCGGGCTACCATCGTCATGCCGCCGAGCTGAAGCCGCAGCAGTATGTGGCCGCCGTGCTGAAGGGCGACCTCCATGACCCGGTTTTGTCTTTTCTGCTCCGCTGCGGCAGGATGCCGGCCGGGATTGCGGAGAACTATTTGGAGGATGAGGAATCCTGCCACTATGCCGCACTGATGGAATGGCGCAATCCGTTCCTCATCCAGGAGTCTTAAGAAAGAAACCTGATCAAAAAAAAGAAGGAGTTGGCCGTATACATGGAATTCCACCGCATCGTGTCCATTGATGATCCGCAGTTCCCCAAGCTCCACCGCCTGCTGCAGGAGGTGTTTCCGCCGGAAGAGGTGCTCGCCTACGACCTGTGGCGGGAGCCGCTGCTCGACCCGTCCATCCATGTCTGCGTCGCCCTGCATGAGGGCGAGGCGGTCGGCGCCACGGAATACCGCTATTATCCGGACATGCGGGTCGCCATGACGGACTTTACGATCATCGGCCGGCCGGGCCTCGGCATCGGGCGTTTCCTGATGCGCAGCCGCGAGCGGGAGCTGGATCGGCTGGCCAAGGAATCCGCAACGGAGCCGCTCGGCATGTTCGCGGAGATTTACGATCCTTACCGCACCGGGCATGAATTCGGAGGCGTCAGCCCGATGAATCCGATCGTCAGGCGCGAGGTGCTGTCCCATATCGGCTACAAGCGACTGGATCTCGCCTATGTCCATCCTTCCTGGGATTTGGAAGGCGGAGCGGTAAGCGGCCTGGACCTCGGCTTCCTGCCGACGGACGAGCTCCGTGACGAGATTCCGGGAGCTCTGGCCGCTCAGTTTTTGGAAACCTACTATTCGGCAATCGAGCGCAAGCCTCGGGAATGGTACGACATGGTTCAGGGCATCCGAGAACGGGAATTTATCGCCCTGCTTCCGCTCTGATGGCTTCGGCACCGGCCGTGCTGACCTTCCTCGGCACCGGCGATTCGCTTGGAGTGCCGCGGGTTTATTGCAGTTGCTCCGTGTGCGAGGAAGCAAGGAAGACCGGCAGGAACCGGAGGCTGCGCTCCCTCGTGCGGATCGACGGACTGGAAGGCGGCGGCTCTCCGGACGATGTGACGCTGATCGACTGCGGACCCGACTGGGGCAGGCAGATGGAAGCGGCAGGTTTGCGCTCGATCAGGAGAATGCTGATCACGCATGCGCACTTCGACCATATCGGCGGCCTCGTGGAGTGGGCGGATGCATGCAGATGGACGAAGCAGAGGGGCCAGGCACACGCTCCCGCCGAGGTCATCCCCGATATTCGGGCCCGCTTTCCCTGGCTGGACCGATGGATCGATTTCACGCCGATCGAAGAGCCGCTCGTGATCGGCTGCTGGAGCATTCGAAGCTGGCGCGTCCATCATGGATTCAACGGTTATTCGTACGCCTATCGGTTCGACCATGGCGAGACCGGATACGCCTGGGTCTACTGCTCGGATTCCATCGGCCTTGACGAAATGCAGAAGGCGCCGCTGCGCGGCGCCGATCTCATCGTGCTCGGGACGAGCTTTTACCGCGAGCCCTATCCTTACGCCGGGCGCTCCGTATACGACGTCACGGAAGCTCTGGAGCTGCGGGAGGAGCTGCAGCCGGGCGAAATGCTGCTGACGCATATGTCGCATGATATCGATCTGCGCCGTGAGTACGGCCTGCCGGACAACGTGAAGTTCGCCGAGGCGGGAATGCGCCGTATTCTCGATTAATTGAACTCGACAAACAAGCAGCCCCCGAAGATGCGGCATCGCATCCGTCGGGGGCTGCTTGTTTGGTCTACGGGCTGTCTAGCCGGCTCCGCGTTCTTCCGGGCGGCCCTGGGAATGGCGGAACAGCTGCTCGTAATAGCCGCGCTGCCGGACCAGCTCCTCGTGGCTGCCCTGCTCGGCGATGATGCCGCTGCGCATGACGATGATGCGGTCCGCATCCATGACAGTCGAAATGCGATGGGCGATGACGAGTGTCGTCCTTCCCGCCGCAACGGCGTCCAGCGCCCGCTGGACGAGCTGCTCGGTGCTGGAGTCGAGATTCGCCGTCGCCTCGTCCAGCACGAGAATGGCAGGCTGATAGAGCACGATGCGGGCAAAGCTGAGCAGCTGCCGCTCTCCGGTGGACAGTCCGCTGCCTTTTTCGCTCAGCATCGTGTCATAACCGTCCGGCAGACGGCGGATCAAAGCGTCGGCCCCGACGAACCGGCAAGCCTCCATCGCTTGCTCCCGGCTGAAGCGGGTGTCGAACAGGCGGATGTTGTCGATGATCGAGCCCGAGAACAGGTACGGCTCCTGCTGGACCAGCCCGACCGTCCGGCTGAGCGTGGCGAGAGGGAGCTCGCGCACGTCGATGCCGTCGATCCGCACCGAACCCTTCCGCACGTCGTAGAACCGGCACAGAAGGCTGATCAGCGAGCTTTTGCCGGCTCCTGTCGTGCCGACGATGCCGATTCTCTCTCCGGGACGGATGCTCAGGCTCAGCGCCTTGATGACCGGCTCCCCGTCCCCATAGCCGAACGTCACGTTGCGGAAATCGATGGCGCCGCTGACCTTCGGACTGCCGCCCCCGTTCAAGACCGGGAAGGAGGCTTTTCCTTCATCCGGAAGATCGGGCTTGGTGCTAAGCAGACCCCAGATCCGGTCCATCGATACGGAGGCGGATTGCAGCGTATTCCATTGCTGGGTAATCGCATTGATGGGCTGGAAAAACTGCCGGATATACGTGATGAACGCATACAGGATGCCGAATTCCAGGCTTTCGCCCAGGACGGCGCGGCCTCCGAGCCAGGCGATGAAGGCGACCGACAGGTTGCCCAGCAGGTCGAAGGAGCGGTTGAACAGCACGTTCGTGCGGATTTCCCTCAGATTGGCCTCGAAGTACGTTTCGTTCTTTTCGGCGAACTGGCGCTCCTGCTCCTTCTCCTGATGGAAAGCCTGCACCAGATTCATGCCGGAGAGGTTCTCGGCCGTGAAGGCGATCAGGCGCGACAGCCGGCTGCGCGACAGCTGGTACGTCTTGCGCATGTAGCTGCGGAAGGAGAACGCGATGATGCCGATGACGGGAAGCAGCACCATGCTGTAGGAAGCGAGCACGGGATCGAGCTGGAACATGAGCACGATGATGAGCAGCAGCGTCATCCCGTCGCGCATGAGGCTCATCAGCACCTGGGTGAAAAATTGGCTGACCGTCTCCGTGTCGCTGGATACATGCGTCACGAGGCTGCCGCTCGACGTCCGGTCGAAGAAAGACGGGGACAGCCGGGATATATGGCGGAACAAGTCCTTGCGGAGGCTTGCCACGATGCCTTGGCCGGTGCGCTGAATCAGGTTGTTCTGTAGATAGGAGAACAGCAGCGCGAGAATGGACAGAAGAAGATACAGGACGCCGATGAGCAGCAGCGGCCGAAATTCCGTCCTGCCTTTCATGAGGTGGTCGTCGATGACGATCTTGACGAGATAAGGCTGGAGCAGGTCGGCGAATACCGCGATCAGCGTGCAGAAGAATACGCCTGCGAACGCTTTGCGATACGGCTTGGCATAGATCATGATGCCTTTTCGGGCTTCCTTGGAGCGGGCCGGGTTTTGCTGCTGCTTCGCTGCTTCGGCATGCTCAGCCGATTTGGCCATGTGAAGTCCCTCCTTGCTGCAGGGCGAACAGCTCCGCATAGATGCCTTTCTCCGCCAGCAGGCTTTCATGCGTTCCTTGCTGGACGATCCGGCCTTCGTCCATGACGAAGATGACATCGGCATGCTTGAGCGCGCTGATGCGATGCGCGATGATCAGCGTGGTCTTGTTTTGGCGGAGCTGCTGGATATTGCGGATGATGGCCGTTTCAGTGACGGCATCGACAGCGCTGACGCTGTCGTCGAGAATGAGAATGGGAGCGTCCTTGATGAGCCCTCTGGCCAGGCTCGTGCGCTGCCTCTGTCCGCCGGAAAGCGTGACGCCTCGCTCGCCGAGGCGGGTCTGGAAGCCCTCGCTGAACTGCTGGATGCTCTCGTAGATGCCGGCTTGGCGGGAGGCGTCCTCGACCTCCCTCTGCTCGGCATTGCGCCTGGAGAAGGCGATGTTGTCGCGCATCGTCGTGCTGAACAGGAAGCCGTCCTGCGGGACATAGGCGATATTCTCGCGCAGGCTGCCGAGGCCGAGCTCCCGGATATCGGTTTCGCCGATCCGGATCGTTCGCGGGGGTGCTTCGTAGATCCGCAGCAGCAGCTTGGCGATCGTCGTTTTGCCGCTGCCGGTCCGGCCGATGATTCCCGCAGTCATGCCCGGCTTAACAGAGAGCTGGATATCATGGAGCGCCTCCATGGGCGAGCCGGGGTAGTTGAAGCTGAGGCCGCGCAGCTCGATTCCGGATCCGGAGAGCGGGACGGACTGCTCCGCATCGCTGATATCCGGGATGATGGACAGAAGCTCCTGCAGCCGCTCAAGGCTGGCGCGGGACCGCTGCATCGTGTTGATGACGTTGCCGATCTGCTGCAGAGGATTGATCATCAGCCGAACATAAAGCGTCAAGGAGACGAACATTCCGATCGTAATGGCTCCGCTCAGAGCCTGATAGCCGCCGTAAGCGATCGTGACGACCAGCGACAGGGCGCCGAGAAACGGAAGCAACGCCTGGAAAAAGGAAGACATCCGCACCAGTCCGAGCTGGCTTTCCCTGATCCGGTCGACGGTGCCGCCGAATCTCTCCGCCATGACGTCCTCGGCGGCGAATTTCTGGGTGACGCGCATGCCGCCGAACTGCTCCTCGGCCGATTCGGTCATGCGCGCGAGGGCGTTCTGCACGATGCGGGAGCGCTTGCGGATCCGCGGTCCGAAGTAGACGACCAGGAACGGAATCAGCAGCAGGGGGGACACGCAAGGAACGATGAGTCCCCAAGGAAGTCCCGAAGCGGCCATCATGACGAAGGCCGACAGGAGCAGGATGACGGCGTTGGCCGTCTGATTGAGGCATACCGAGATGGCTTCCCGGACGGAGGTGACGTCGTTCATGACGTAGCTCAGCATTTGGCCGACGCCGTGCTTGGCGTAGTAGGACTCGCTCAGCCGGGTGAAGTGGCGGAACAGACGCTTGCGCATCAGCCGCTCGAAGCCTCTGCCGAGCCTCATGATGAGGTATTGTCCGAGGCCGGCCATGGAGCCGTAGCAGACGGCGATGGCGACGAGCATGAGCGCGTACATTCGGATGTCGGGCATCGCGATATCATCGTTTTTGAGACGGTCGATGAACTCTCCGAGAATGTGCGGGTAGTAGGACTGGATGATGTTTCCGGCGGCGATAAGCAGCAGCGAGGCGGTGTAGAGCCAGCCTCTTGAAGCCAGGTAAGGGGTCAGCAGCCTTAATTTCATCTCGTACCTCCTGCGATGCAGCGTTGGTTCCATTATAAGGCGGCTCCGAATATAATTCACTACTAAACAAAAAGGGGTTTTCGGGAGACGGCATTCGGGCGGCGGAAGCTCTTGACGAAAATCGATTTTGTTTGTATGCTCGTGGGAGCTATACGATTCCAGCCGACTTTCATCCAAAGGGGAGCTATTGATGATTACAGGTGTTCTTAACTCTTAAATTTTATATGGCGCTTCTCGAAGTCATTACCCTTATGAATGGATTCATTCACTAGGTTTTTCGGGTGCGCTTATGAAGAGTTGAGAACATGTGGATACTCACCCTGAGCGATGGTCTGCGGACAATCGTCTTACCGGTATTCCGTGCTCCTTCGAGCACGGTTTTTTTCGTTTCCCATGCACCTGCCGCCGCAAGCTGTTCACCGAGGCTTGCGGCAGCCGGTCATTGGAGGCGTACTGGGGAAAGACGGCAGCAGGTACCTAGCCCGACAGGAGTGGAGCGCTTCCGCGTTCCCTCCTGTTTTTTTGTGTCCTTGAACGCCTTCTAGCGGCTGGGTCGATATGGACATGAGCATTTTCGGGGAGGAAATCAAGTTGAATCAAGCATCCATGGCAAGACTGGAATACGACGCCATCCATGAGCAGCTGTGCGGCTTCACCGTATCGGAGCCCGGCCTCAGGCTGGCTCAGAAGCATCGTCCAAGCCCGGTAGGGAGACAGGCGGCGCAGTGGCTCCGCGAGACGGCCGAAGCGGAGTCGCTGCTGGCGTCGGGAGCGAGCGTACCGCTGTCCGCGATGGAAGGCATCGGTCCGTTCCTTGCGCTGCTCGGCAAGGGCAGAATCTACGACGAGCGCGAGCTGTCGGGCTTGTCGGCATGGCTCGGCTCCGTGGCGCAGATGAAGCGCTACATGGAGGCCAAGAGAGATGCCGCGCCGCTTCTGTCCGGCTACGCCTCTTCCATGCGCGATTGTCCGGAGCTGCGGGCCGAGCTGGATCGCTGCATCCGGGGAGGATGGCTGCATGACCATGCTTCGCCCGAGCTGTCCCGGATCAGGCGCGCTTACGGAGTGGCGGAGGACCGAATACGGAGGAAGCTCGACGCTTCGCTGGCCAAATATCGAAATGCCCTTCAGGAAGCCGTCATCAGCCAGCGCAGCGGCAGGTTCGTCCTCGCGGTCCGGCGCGAGCACCGCAAGCTGGTGCCTGGAACCGTATGGGATGAATCCGCCAGCGGCCAGACGCTGTTCGTAGAGCCGGCCGACATTGCCGATCTGCAGGCGGAGCTGTCTTCATGGAAATCGGCGGAGGAGCAGGAGCGGCTGCGCATCCTGGCCGGGCTGTCGGAGCTGGCGGAGGAGCATGGGCCGCAGCTCGGCATCAACCTGGAGACGATGGCGATGTTCGATTTCATTCTCGCGAGAGGCAAGCTGGCGATCTCGTACAGCGGGACGGAGCCCGCGCTTGAAGCCGAACCCGCTCTCAGGATCGTGTCCGGGCGCCATCCGCTGCTCGGGAACAAAGCTGTTCCTATCGATGCCGAGCTCGGCCTGGAATGGGATCAGCTGTACATTACCGGTCCCAACACGGGAGGCAAGACGCTGGCGCTCAAGACGATCGGCCTGTTCGTGCTCATGGCCCAGGCAGGCTTGTTTCTGCCGGCGGCCGAAGGGACGTCGATCGGCATGTTCGACGATGTGCTGGCCGATGTAGGAGACGGGCAGAGCATCGAGCAGTCGCTCAGCACCTTTTCCGCCCATCTGGCCGTTCTGCGGGAAGTGCTGGCCACGGCTGGAAGGAGGACGCTCGTCCTGCTCGATGAGCTCGCCGCAGGGACGGATCCGGGTGAAGGGATCGCGCTTTCCATCGCCGTGCTGGAGGAGCTGGGACGGCGAGGCTCGAAGCTTGCCGTGACGACTCATTTCAATGAAATCAAAGCGTATGCCGCGCGCACCGGACGCTGCATGAACGCCCGCATGGCCTTCGATCCGGAATCTCTGCAGCCGCTGTACCGGCTGGAGCCGGGAGAAGCGGGGGACAGCTACGCGCTGGCGATCGCGAGGCGATACGGACTGCCCAAGTCCATCCTCGACCGTGCGGAGCAGCTGAGGCCGCATCGGTCTCCGGAGTTTCAGCGGCAGGAAGGAGCTTCGGAAGCTCCTTCGATGAAGCCTCTCGATAGGAGGCAAAGCGATCCGGAACGGACTGGAGCAAGGGAGCGAAGCAAGGCGGAGCCCGCTTCGGCGGGAAATGCCAAAAAAGCGGAGGGGAAGGAGAAGGTGCATTTCCGCGTCGGAGACTGCGTTTGGATCTACCCGCTCCGGAGAACGGGCATCGTCTTCCGTGAAGCGGATGAGCGGGGAGAGGTCGGGGTTCAGGTCCAAAAGGAAAAGAGAAGCTTCAACCGCAAGCGGCTGTCCTTGTATATCGAGAAAGAGCAGCTCTATCCGGGAACGGAGTACGATCTCGACATCGTGTTCGATTCGAAGGAAAACCGCAAGGCCAGGAAGCTGATGTCCCGCAAGCATGTCGATGGGCTGAGCATCGAGACGCCGGGCGACGGCGGCAAGGAATGACCGGTGTCAAGCCGGAGGCAAGCGGCAAGCGGCCGAAGGCGAACGGCGAACAGCAGACCGCGAACGGCCAAAGTCGGCAAACGGGATCTCAGCCGATGCTCTCGATGACGAGAAGCCAGCCTTCCGCCGACGATACGGTGCCGGATTCGGCGGCCAAAGCATTGCTGATGCCGAGCGACTGGCCGATCTCCAGGCTTGCGTCGGTCAGCGGATATTGAAATCCGGCAAGGTTGATGCCGGCTACGCGCATGCTGAGCGGCAGCAGCGAGATATGCTCGAAGCGGCTGCGGCCCAATGCCATCGATGAGCCCGGCGGCAGCACGCGGATCCGGTTCGCAGCGTCCTCGATGGCTGCGGGAATGCCCTGTTCCGCGGACAACCGCAGCAAGTGCACATTGGCGAGCGTGTGGTCAAGGCGGCTTCCCGTCGCGCCCAGCAGGAGAATCGACGACGGCTTCAGGTCAAGGCCACGTCGGAAGGCAAGCTCGGTATCCGTGTAGTTTTTGTCGACGGGATCGAAGGAAGCCGACTCGAGGCTTTCGGCGCGGATATCCTTCTGCTCCTCCGGGCTTACGGAGTCGAAGTCGCCGAGCGACAGATGAGGCTTGATGCCATGGCGCACGAGAAACAGCGCTCCGGCGTCGGCTCCGATGATGCGGTCGCCTTCTTGGATCAAATCCAGAATCCAGCTGCCGAGACTGCCTCCGGATACGATGACGACCCGGCCATTGAAGGTTGACGGTTCCAAGGTTTTCCATCCTTTCGGGATTGAATCTGCCGACATTATAGCTTGTCCGGAGACGATGCCGCAATGACGGTTGCGTCCTGCATCCCTCGCGGCTATTATAGGTAGGATGATGGAGACTTAAGGGGCGTTAGAACTTGTACACCGATATTTTTGCCGTATTCAGCATTATCGGCACGATTGCGTTCGCGGTCAGCGGAGCGATCGTCGCCATGGAGGAAGAGTATGACATTCTGGGCGTCTTCGTGCTCGGACTTGTGACCGCATTCGGAGGCGGCGTCATCCGCAACCTGCTCATCGGGGTTCCGGTCACGACGTTATGGACCCAGGGCCTTCTCATCAAGGTTGCGCTGGCGGCGATGACGATCGCCTTCCTGCTGCCGGTCGGCTGGATCCAGCATTGGCGCAGGATGGAGGCGCTGTTCGATGCCATCGGCCTGTCGGCGTTCGCGATACAGGGCGCCTTGTACGCCACGGGCATGAAGCATCCGCTCAGCGCGGTCATGGTCGCCGCCACGCTTACCGGCATTGGAGGCGGAATCATCCGCGATCTGCTCGCCGGGCGCAAGCCGCTCGTGCTGCGCGACGAGATCTACGCGGTATGGGCCATTCTCGCCGGCGCCGCGATCGGCCTCGGATGGCCGGGAAGCACGGTCGGGCTGATCGTCCTGTTCGTGCTGATCATCGTCATGCGCATGTTCTCGGTCATATTCAAGTGGAGGCTGCCGAGAAGGTCGCTGCGTCCCGCCTCGGGAGACATGAGAAAGGGAGGGCTGTTCTGATGGCGGACAACAAGAAGACGAAGGTTCTGTTCGTATGCCTCGGCAACATCTGCCGTTCCCCGATGGCCGAGGCGGTTCTCCGGCACAAGGCGGAGGAACAGGGGCTTGGCGGAATCGTCGAAGCCGGCAGCTGCGGAACCGGAGACTGGCATCTCGGCCATTCGCCTCATGAGGGCACGCGCCGGATGCTGGACGCGGCCGGAATCTCCTGCCAGGGAATGATTTCGACGCTCGTCAGCCGGCAGGCTCTGGAGCAGGCCGACTATATCGTCTGCATGGACGAGAAGAACGAGCAGGATGTGAGGGAGCTGCTGCGGGAGTGGTCCATCGAACCGGACGGCGAGCTGCTTCGTTTCATGGAGCTGCTTCCGGGGCAGGAGCGTGCCGGGGTGCCGGATCCATATTATACCGGCGATTTCGAGGAGACGTTCCGCCTCGTGAACGTCGGCTGCGACCGGCTGCTGAGCTTAATCAAGAACGATCAGGCCAGACTTGCCGGCCATGCGCGCGTATAGAAGTGGGCGGCAGCACGCCAAAGGCGAATAAAAAAAAGGGAAGCGGCTTTCCGGCCGTTTCCCTTTTTTTTGCGCCATGACAGCTGATCAGTCCATGAAATGCTTGAGGCCGTCGGGAATTTCCCGCTGCCAGAAGCCCCATTGATGCTTGCCGTCTTTTTCCGTATACAGGATCCCGGCGCCCTTGGCCTCGAGCAGCTCCCGCATCTCGCGGTTCAGCGTGACGAAGTCGTAGATGCCCGTATCGGTCTGGTAGTCGGTTTCCTGCAAGCCGACATACTGGTACAGCTGCAGCCAGCCAAGCTCCTGCTCCAGCGCCGCCAGCTGCTGCGAGGCCTCATAAAATGCGCCGGACAGCGAGAGGACGCGGCTCCAAATATCCGGATACCGGAGCGCGAGATGAAGGGACACCGTGCCGCCGAGCGAATCGCCGACGAGCAGCCGCTCCGAGCGCTCGCGCCGGACCGGATAGCGCTCCTCGACGAAGGGAAGCATCTCTTCCGCGAAAAAGCGGACGTAGGCTTCGTGCAGGCTGCCGTCCGGGGAATATTCGGCCGTGCGCTTCTTTTTGTCCACGTCGACTCCGACAATGATGAAGGGCTCGATCTCGCCGTCGATGATCAGCTTGTTGGCGAGCGTCGCGATCCGTCCGAAGTTGAACAGGTCTTCGCCGTCCTGGCCGTACACGACCGGGTAGCTCAGCACTTCGTTGTAGCCGGGGGGAAGGTAGATCCTCAGATCGCGGGAGCCCGTATCCAGGAAGGCGCTCGGCACCGTTTCCTTCACGATGGTCCGTTTCAAGTATTTGTCGTCGGTCATGCTTATGTCCTCCTTGGGCTGCATGGGGAAGCGGAGCTTAGGGTAAACAATAAGGAGATGTCCCGCGCCCCGCCGTTCCGGCCTGCAGCTGTTTTTCATTTTTCTGAAATGGAGATCTCGCGGCTGGAAATCCCATCCCGTCGCAGCCGGCTCTCGCCGTTCCTTGGCATCCAGAACGTCCGCCGCTTATGAAAACGCTTGTTGTACTATCCTGTACTACTGAAATTGCAAGGCTGTTACACATACAATTCATGCACATATTTCTTGAAAATCATGAAAAATCGCCGCTTTCACGCAATTTTTTTTGACCGTTTCAAGGTAACAGGTTTATAATAATTCTATAACAGAGCAGATCAAGATTCAAATAACAAATCGAGGTGAACCTCCCTGATGAGCAAGCTCATGAACAAGCATTCTTACGAAGTCCACAGTGATAACGTAGAGCCGCTTACGATTCTTTCGCCGGAGGGCGAAGTCGTGAATCCGGATCTCATGCCGGAGCTCAGCGACGAACAATTGAAGGAACTGATGTACCGCATGGTCTTCACGCGCACTTGGGATGAGCGCGCCGTTAATCTCGGCCGTCAAGGCCGTCTCGGCTTCTACGCGCCGGTATCCGGCCAGGAAGCTTCCATGATCGGAAGCGAATACGCACTGAACAAGGAAGACTTCATCTGCCCGGCTTACCGCGACATGCCTCAGATCGTCTGGCACGGCCTTCCGCTGTACCAAGCGTTCCTGTACTCCCGCGGCCATCAGCATGGCGGCCAGATTCCCGAAGGCGTCAACGTCCTGATGCCGCAAATCATCATCGGCGCTCAGATCCTCCATGCGACCGGCGTTGCGATGGCATTCAAGAAGCGCGGCGAGAAGCGCGTTGCGATTACGTACACCGGCGACGGCGGCTCGTCCGAGGGCGATTTCTACGAAGGCCTGAACTTCGCGGGCGCCTATAAGCTGCCTGCGATCTATGTCGTGCAAAACAACGGCTACGCGATTACGACTCCTTATTCCAAGCAGACGGCTGCCCAGTCGATCGCCCACAAGGCTCTCGCTGCCGGCATCAAAGGCGTGCAGGTTGACGGCATGGACGTATTGGCTGTCGTCAAAGCGGTATCCGAAGCTGCCGAGCGCGGACGCAACGGCGAAGGCGCGACGCTGATCGAGCTGCTGACGTACCGTTTCCGTCCCCATTCCCTCTCCGACGATACGACCAAGTACCGTACGAAGGACGAGGAAAGCGAATGGACCCAAAAGGATCCGATCATCCGCTTCGGCAAATATCTGGACAAAAAAGGCCTCTGGACAGAGGAAGATACGGCTCGCGTGAAAGAAGAAGCCAAAGCAGCCGTGAACGATGCGATCAAAAAAGCCGAGGCGACCGAGAAAATGACGGTCGGCGGCCTGATCGACTCGATGTTCGAGAACACGCCTGCGCATCTTGAAGAGCAAAAAGCCGATTTCTAAGCGGCCAAGCGGCCGATCCACCGAAGGAGGAACCTGTTAACATGGCTCAAATGAATATGCTTGAAGCAATCCGCGACGCTCTGCGGACCGAGCTTAAGCGTGACGATAATGTAATGCTGTTCGGGGAGGACGTCGGCCATACCGGCGGCGTCTTCCGCGTGACGGAAGGACTGCAGAAGGAATTCGGCGAGGAGCGCGTATTCGATACGCCGCTCGCGGAATCCGCTCTGGCCGGCATGGCGGTAGGCCTCGGCGTCCAAGGCTTCCGCCCCGTCGCTGAAATTCAGTTCGTCGGCTTCATCTATGAAGCATTGGATCAAATGTTCGTTCAAGCGGCCCGCATGCGCTACCGTTCCGGCGGCCGCTACAACTCGCCGATCGTATTCCGCACCCCGTTCGGCGGCGGCGTGAAGGCAGCCGAGCTGCATACGGATTCCCTGGAAGGCCTTGCGATGCAGACTCCCGGCATCAAGGTCGTCATTCCTTCCAATCCATACGACGCCAAGGGCCTCATGATCTCCGCCATCCGCGACAACGATCCGGTCTTCTTCATGGAGCACTTGAACCTGTACCGCGCCTTCCGCGCCGAAGTGCCGGAAGAAGAGTACACGATTCCGCTCGGCAAGGCCAACGTCGTCCGCGAGGGCAGCGACGTGACGATCGTTACGTACGGCATGATGGTCCACACCTCTGTGAAAGCAGCCGAGGAGCTGGAGAAGGAAGGCGTCAAGGTCGAAGTCATCGACCTGCGCACGCTGATGCCGCTTGACATCGATACAATCGTGGAATCCATCAAGAAGACGAACCGCGTCATCATCGTGCAGGAAGCGCAAAAAACTTCCGGCGCTGCTGCCGAGGTCATCGCTCAGATCAACGAGAAGGCCATTCTCCATCTGGAAGCTCCTGTCCTGCGCGTAGCCGGACCGGATACGGTGTACCCGTATGCGCAGATCGAGGATCAATGGCTTCCGACGCCTGCGCGCATCATCGCCGGCGTGAAGAAAGTCCTCGACTTCTAATCCATCCGGCCGGACTGCCGGCTGGTTCCGATGGCGAGGAGCGGGCAGGCCCGTCTCTGCAGGGGCTTGTCCCAGCTCCGCGGCCCATCACCAAGCTCTAGACGCAAAAGGAGGTACATCCGTGGCAAAATTCGAATACCGGTTCCCGGAGCTCGGCGAAGGTCTGCATGAAGGCGAAATCATGACCATGCATATCAAGCCGGGCGACAAAGTAACCGACGATGACATCATTATGGAAGTGCAGAACGACAAAGCCGTCGTGGAAGTGCCTTGTCCGGTCAACGGCACCGTGCTTGAAGTATTCGCGAAGGACGGTCAGGTATGCCATGTAGGCGAAGTGGTCGCGATCATCGATGCCGAAGGCGATCTTCCGGAAGGCGCGGCTCCTGCCGAGGACAGCGCGAAGGAAGTAGCGAAGGACGAAGCGGCCAATGTCGCTCCAGGCGCAGCCAAAGCCGATGCCGAAGTGACGGCGAAGGACGCGGCTCCCGCCGCGCAGCCGGCCAAGGCCCAAGGCGCAGCCAAGGGCAGCGTGCTTGCCACTCCTAGCGTACGCAAGCTTGCCCGCGAAAAAGGCGTGGACATCACGGCCGTCCAAGGCACGGGCAAAAACGGCAAGGTGACCCGCGAGGATGTCGAGCAGTTCGCTGCAGGCGGCGGCAAATCGACTCCGGCGGCAGCTCCCGACAACGCGGCTGTTGCTGCCAAAGGCGCTGGAGAAGCGAAAGCCGCTCCGGTGGCATCCCAAGGCGGAGACCGTCCGGAAGAGCGCTTGCCGTTCAAGGGCATCCGCAAAATCATCGCCGGCGCGATGGCGAAGTCCGCTTATACGGCTCCGCATGTCACGCTGATGGATGAAGTCGACGTGACCGCTCTGGTCGAGCTTCGCCAAAAAGCGAAGCCCGTCGCCGAGAAAAAAGGCGTCAAGCTCACTTACCTGCCGTTCATCGTGAAAGCACTCGTAGCGGCTTGCCGCGAGTTCCCGATCATGAACGCGATGCTGGATGAGGAGTCCCAGGAAATCGTGCTCCGCAAATATTACAACATCGGCATTGCGACGGATACCGACAACGGCCTCATCGTACCGGTCATCGAGCATGCCGACCGCAAAAACGTCTGGACGATCGCCGATTCCATCCGCGACCTGGCTATCCGCGGCCGCGACGGCAAGCTTACCGGCGCCGAGCTCAAAGGCAGCACGATCACGATCACGAACATCGGCTCCGCCGGCGGCATGTTCTTCACGCCGATCATCAACTTCCCTGAAGTCGCGATCCTTGGCGTAGGCCGCATTTCCGACAAGCCTGTCATCAAGAACGGCCAAATCGTTCCTGCTTCCGTCATGGCTCTGTCCCTCAGCTTCGACCACCGCATCATCGACGGTGCGACGGCTCAGAATTTCCTTAACTACATTAAACAGCTTCTGGGCGACCCTCAGCTGCTCGTTATGGAGGTATAACTCATGGTAGTAGGAGATCCATCTCTCGATATCGATACACTGGTAATTGGTGCCGGCCCAGGCGGATATGTAGCGGCGATCCGCGCCGCTCAGCTCGGCCAGAGCGTGCTCTGCGTAGATAAGGAATATGTAGGCGGCGTCTGCTTGAACGTCGGCTGCATTCCTTCCAAGGCTCTGATCTCGGCTTCCCATCAATTCGACACGGTAAGCCATTCCGAAGCGATCGGCATTACGGCCGCCGACGTGAAGGTCGACTGGTCCAAGATTCAGGAGTTCCGCGGCAGCGTCGTCAAGAAGCTGACCGGCGGCGTAGCCAGCCTGCTGAAAGCGAACAAAGTCCAGTACTTTGCCGGCGAAGTCATGTTCATCAACGAAAACGAAGCCCGCGTCTTCAACGATCAGGAAGCGCCGCGCTACCGGTTCAAGAACTGCATCATCGCGACGGGCTCCCGTCCGATCGAGCTGAAGGCATTCCCGTTCGGCGGACGCATCGTGTCCTCCACGGGCGCTCTGACGCTGCCTGAGATTCCGAAGAGCCTCGTCGTCATCGGCGGCGGCTACATCGGCATCGAGCTGAGCCAAATGTACAGCAAGTTCGGCACGAAGGTGACGATTCTCGAAGGATCCGATTCCATCCTGCCCGGCTTCGACAAAGACATGTCCCAGCTCGTGGCGAAAAAGCTCAAAGCCAAAAAAGCCGACATCATCACCGGCGCGATGGCGAAAAGCTCCGAGCAGACCGACAAGGACGTCACCGTTACGTACACGGTCGGCGACAAGGAAGAGAAAATCACGGCCGACTACCTGCTCGTAACGGTCGGACGCCGTCCGAACACGGACGGAGAGCTTGGCCTTGATCTCATCAACATCAAGATGACGGACCGCGGCCTTATCGAAGTCAACGACGAAGGACGCACGAACATTCCGCATATCTTCGCTATCGGCGATATCGTTGCCGGTCCTGCGCTTGCCCACAAAGCGATGTATGAAGGCCGCGTCGCGGCTGAAGTCATCGGCGGACAGCCGAGCAAAGTCGACTACAAGTGCATGCCTGCGGTATGCTTCTCCGATCCGGAATGCGCAAGCGTCGGCCTGACCGAGAAGGAAGCCAAGGACAAAGGCTACAACGTCCAAGTCGGCAAATTCCCGTTCGCGGCGAATGGACGCGCGCTTTCCCTGAACGCTGGAGAAGGCTTCGTCAAAATCGTCGCCGACAAAGACAGCGGCCTCGTGCTCGGCGCCCACATCGCGGGCATCGAAGCTTCCAACATGATTTCCGAGCTCGGCCTGGCCATCGAGATGGGCGCTACGCTTGAAGATATCGCCCTCACGATCCATGCCCACCCGACGCTCGGCGAAATCGTGCTGGATGCGGCGGAAGTGGCTCTCGGCCACCCGATCCACGTTTTCGTCAAGTAATACATCCGCTGCCGATTTCTGGCGGCATGCAGCAACAGCCGGCCCCGCGTGCCGGCTGTTTTTTGTTTGGTCTGGGGAGCAGGCAGGAGGGGCGACGCGCCGGGGGGTCGTAAAAGCGGCTGCAACGCATCGATGCGCTTGGAGCGTTATAGCTGCTTACGAGGTTTTTCTTATTTGGTTATTCCTTCCTGCCCAAAATCCTTTATTGCCCCTAATCGTTACCGCGCCAAAGGATTATAGGCCGATTCGATCGTTTTCTTGCGACATTTCCTTGCATAATGGAGACAAAACTCGCCTGCTGATGGTAGAATAGGAAAAAGGTTTTCAAAGCGGGTTATAGACAGATTGGGACAAAGGGGAAGGTTGCATGAAAAATTACTTGGAGCTTTTGCAGGATATTCTTGACAACGGCACGGAGCGTTCCGACCGGACGGGCACGGGAACGATTGCCGTCTTCGGCAGGCAGCTCCGCTTTGATTTGTCGAAGGGATTTCCTTTGGTCACGACCAAGCGGGTGCATGTGAAGTCCATTATCCATGAGCTTCTGTGGTTTTTGAGCGGAGACACCAATATTCGTTATCTGCAGGAGAACGGGGTGCGGATCTGGAACGAATGGGCGGACGAGAACGGCGATCTCGGGCCTGTGTACGGCTCCCAGTGGCGGGCGTGGGAAGGGAAGGACGGCAACGTCCACGATCAGATCCGGAGAGTCGTGGATTCCATCCGCACCAATCCCGATTCGCGGCGCCATATGGTGAGCGCCTGGAATGTGGCAGAGGTCGACAATATGAAGCTGCCGCCATGCCATTTCGTCTTTCAGTTCCAGGTGGCTGCCGGCAAGCTGAACTGCATGTTCACGATGCGTTCCTCGGATACGTTCCTCGGTCTTCCGTTCAACATCGCCCAGTATGCGATGCTGACCCATATGATTGCGCAGCAATGCGATCTGGAGCCTGGAGAGCTGATCTATTCCGGCGGAGACGTCCACATCTACAGCAATCACCTGGAGCAGGTGAAGCTGCAGCTGACGAGGGAGCCGTATCCGCTGCCGCAGCTGGTGCTGAAGAGGCGTCCGGAATCCATCTTCGAATACCGCTACGAGGATTTCGAGATCGTAGGCTATCAGCATCATCCTACAATCAAGGCGGAGGTCGCCATATGATTACGATGATCGCCTGCATGGACCGCGACCGCCTTATCGGGCGCGGCAACGACCTTCCATGGAAGCTTCCCGAAGACATGAGCTACTTCAAGGAGCGGACGATGGGCAAGACGGTGCTGATGGGACGCAAAACGTTCGAGTCGTTCGGCAGCCGGCCGCTCAAGAACAGGCGCAACGTGATCCTGACCCGGGACGCCGGCTTCACGCCGGAAGGAGCCGAGACGGTGCATTCCCTCGATGAGGCTCTGCAGCTGGAGCCGGCGGGGGAGGAGCTGATGGTGATCGGCGGCGAGCAGATCTACGAGCTGCTGCTGCCTCATGCCGATTGCCTGCTGCTAACGGAGATCGACGCTTCATTCGGAGGCGGGGACGCCTTCTTTCCATCCTTCCGCGAGGAAGAATGGAGACTTGCGGATTCCTATCCCGGCAAGGGCGACGAGAAGCTGGGAGTCGCCTACCGCTTCAACCGTTATGAACGGGTGAAGGATTAGTCTTTATTGCTGTCATGCGACAAAGTGCAAATGATTGTACGCTTACTCCATTATGATCAACCGGTCAACAATGCTACGATGAGGTACAAAGTATGCGCCGGAATGCAACTTTATACTTTTTCCGGCAGCGGCATTCGGGGCTGCGTCCTTTAGAGCCGACAGACAGATGACGTAACGATAGGGACCTTACGGATGGAGGAATGGGCAAGATGTCGACACCTACTGGTTTTATGGAATACAAGCGCGAGCTGCCTGCGGACCGCAGCCCGCTCGAGAGGGTCAAGGATTGGGAAGAATTCCACAAGCATCTGCCGGATGAACAGCTGCGCACGCAGGGAGCCCGCTGCATGGATTGCGGCACTCCGTACTGCCACACCGGCATGGAGATTGCCGGCGGAGCTTCCGGCTGCCCTGTCAACAACCTGATTCCGGAATGGAACAATCTGATCTATCGCGGCCTATGGCGCGAAGCGCTGGAGCGCCTCCACAAAACGAACAACTTCCCGGAATTCACCGGACGCGTATGTCCGGCGCCTTGCGAGGGCTCCTGTACGGTCGGCCTGATCGGCGATTCCGTTACGATCAAGACGATCGAGCAGGCGATTATCGACCGCGGCTTCGATGAAGGCTGGGTCGTCCCGCAGCCTCCGAAGATGCGCACGAGCAAGCGCGTTGCGGTCATCGGCTCCGGACCTGCAGGCATGGCCTGCGCCGCCCAGCTCAACAAAGCCGGCCACACGGTGACGGTCTACGAGCGCGCGGACCGAATCGGCGGCCTGCTCACGTACGGCATTCCGACGATGAAGCTCGACAAGGGCATCGTGCAGCGCCGCGTCGATCTGATGGAAGCCGAAGGCGTCAGCTTCGTGACGAACACGGAGATCGGCAAGGATATCGGAGCGGAGGAGCTTCTGGAAGGCTTTGACGCCATCGTCCTTTGCGGCGGCGCCACCAAGGCGCGCGGAGTAGACATCGAAGGCTCCACCCTCGGGGGCATCTACCCCGCAATGGACTACCTCAACGGAACGATCAAGAGCTACCTGGATTCCGGGCTGGAAGACGGCAACTACATCTCGGCCAAGGACAAGGATGTCATCGTCATCGGAGGCGGCGACACCGGCACCGACTGCGTGGCCACCGCCCTGCGTCATGGCTGCAAGTCCGTCACCCAGTTCGGCACGCATGCCAAGGCTCCGCTTCAGCGCGACAGCATCAACAACCCGTGGCCGCAGTTCCCGAACGTTTATACGCTCGATTACGCCCATGAGGAAGCCAAGGCTGTATACGGCGAAGATCCCCGCGCCTTCTCCGTCCTGACGAAGAAGTTCGTCGGCGACGAGAACGGCCAGCTCAAGGAACTTCATACGGTTCAGATCGAGCGGACGGTCGACGAGACCGGCCGCAAGATCTATAAGGAAATTCCCGGCACCGAAAAAGTATGGCCGGCCGATCTCGTCTTCGTCGCCGTAGGCTTCGAAGGTCCGGAATCCACGCTTGTAGATGCGTTCTCCGTCGAGCAGGACCGCCGCACGAACGTCAAAGCCCGCAAAGGCGACTACCGCACAAGCGTGGACAAGGTATTCGCCGCAGGCGACATGCGCCGCGGACAAAGCCTCGTCGTCTGGGCCATCAACGAAGGCCGCGAAGCCGCCCGTGAAGTGGACCGTTATTTGATGGGAACGACGATGCTGCCTTAAATGCTTCTGCATGGCTTGAAAAAGCGCCTCTCCGGCGCTTTTTCTTTTTCCATTTCGGAAGGAACGAAGACAGGAAAGCCAGCGGCAGTTGGAATGGGGCCCAGGAGGAGAGCAGGAGGAAAGTCCTGAGCAGAGCCATAATGTGGAGCCGCCTTTCCATTGGGACCTATGATACAATATTCGTATTGTCCATAAGTCTATATACCTAAAGGAGAGGCTGCCCGTGAACGCAACCGAAGGCGCATCTGTCTTGACGCCGGCGGATATTCACCATATCAGAACCTTTATTGATGTGAAATACTTTGACAAACCTCAAAGTGAACGTTCTGAAATTCTATCCGACGCCATTTGCCGAATCATCTTTCAACAGCTCCCTGATTTCGCCGAAACCATCAAAAAAGAGCTGACGGCAAGATTGATTCGTACCCATATCATCTCCAAAAAAGGCATCGTCAACAGCGACGATATTTTTGCCGCCTGCCTGAGCCTCAACTTCCGCGATCAGCGCATCGCCCGTCCTCTGATGAACTGGGTGGAAAAAAAGCTGGACGTGTCGCTCGAGCATTCCGAATTCGAGCGCATTCTCAGGCGCGTCAAGCCGTTCGCGGCCTCACGCGACGAAGCGCTGCTGGCGGCCGTGGCGGATCATCTCAACTTGCCGGAGACCGTCTCCGATCTCTCCGCTAAAAGAGAATCCTCCATGCTGGGAAGCAGCAGCACCCGGGTTCTGATGATGGCGGTATTGTCCGTCATGCTTCTTGGAGGTACACTTGTATATGGCTGGTCGCTGTTCCATCATCATGCCGCCGAGATTCCCGTCGCGGCTGCTGCGGAGGCGGCCGTCCCGGCTCCCAAGGCGCAGCCCGTCGCCAAGAAGCCGCAATCCGCGCCTGCGGCGCCGCTAACCAAAAACGAGCTTCCACAGTCGCTTCAATATGCCGATATTGAAGTGGAGCGCCTGAGGGCTTATTTGGAGAGCCGCTCGTCGATGCTAGCCAAGCCCCGTTACATGAACGCCATTATCGCGGCAGCCAAGCAGTACAACGTGCATCCGCTGCTTCTGTTCGCCATTACCGGCCAAGAACAGAGCTTCGTGCCCGACGATCACAAGCGCGCGGCCAAGATGGCCAACAATCCGTTCAATGTTCATTACAGCTGGCAGGATTTCAACACCAGCATCGAGGAGTCTTCGCGGATCGCAGCCAAGACCGTCGTCAATCTGAGCAAGAACAGGCCGCCGAATGCCGACCCGTTGACATGGATCAACCGCAAATACGCGGAAGATCCCAAATGGTCCCGCGGCGTCCGCCAGATTTTCGCGATGCTTCAGGAAAAGGTTGCCGCTTGACGGCATTGTTGGCCAAGGACCACCCGGAATAGAAGGAGGCGGTTCCTTGAAGACATTGATTATCGCAGAAAAGCCGGATATGGGCCGCAATATCGCGTCCGCGATCGAGCCCAGGGCGACGAACCACCGCACGCATCTCGAAGGCGAGCGTTATATCATCACCTGGGCGATCGGGCATCTGGTCAGCCTCGCGGAACCGGATGATTACGATCCCCGGTACAAAAAATGGCAGGCGCAGGATCTTCCCATCATCCCGGATACATTCAAGCTGTCTCCCAATCCCCGCACCCGCGATCAGCTCAAGGTCATCGGCGAGCTCGCCCGCCAATGCGGACGGCTCGTCAATGCATGCGATGCGGGGCGGGAGGGCCAGCTTATTTTCCATTTGATCCGACGGTATTTGAAGCTTCATCAGCCCGTAGACCGTCTGTGGATATCCGATTTGACGCCGGAGACGATCCGCAGGGGATTCGAGCAGCTTGGCAGCGACGAGAAGTACGCGCCGCTTACGAAGGCGGCTCAGGCCCGCAGCGAGGCCGACTGGCTGATCGGGATGAACGCCTCGCGCGCCTTCACAATCCGCCATAAGTCGCTGCTGTCGGTAGGACGGGTTCAGACTCCGGTGCTGGCGCTCCTGTACGACCGCCATCGGGAGATCGAGGCGTTCAAGCCGGAAACGTATTACAGGATCAAGGCTTCTTTTGATCAAAAAAGCTCCAAGTACAACGGCATCTGGCAAGGCGACAAGCTGACGGACGGAGCCAAGGCGGAAGCGATCGCAGCCAAGGTCAAAGGGAAAAAAGGAGCCATCGTCCGTTACGACAAGGCCGAGAGCAAGGAGTTTCCTTACCGTCTGCATGATCTTACGCTGCTGCAGCGCGAAGCCAACGGGCGATACGGCTTTCCCGCCAAAAAGACGCTTGACGTGGCGCAAGCCCTCTACGAGAAGCATAAGGTCATCACGTATCCGAGAACGAATTCGAATTATGTGACGGAGGAAACGGTTCCCGTCATGGGCAAGGCGCTCGACATGCTGCGGGGAACCGAGTATGCGGAGCTTGCCGCCGGGGCGGACAGGTCCCGGGTACATAAAGGCAACAAAGCCGTCTGCAATCCGGCCAAGGTGGAGGATCACCATGCCATTTTGCCGACACCCAAAAAACCAGGCGCGCTGAGTCCGGACGAAAAAAAGATCTATGATCTTATCGTTCGCCGGTTTCTCTCCCATTATTATGGACCGGCCTTGTATCTCAACCATACGGTGCTGACCGAGGTGGAAGGAGAAACGTTCCGCACCCGCATCAAGCAGCTGCTTGATCCCGGATGGAAGGTTACCCAGGGAGCTGCGGAGACGGAGGACAAGCCCAAGCGCGGCAAGGGAAAGGCCAAGCCGGACGAGGACGGAGACGATGAAGAGCAGGAGCTTACCGATGCTTCCTTCCATGTCGACGAATCGCAGCCGGTGTTGTGCAAGCAGGCCAAAGCCGAAGAGAAGTCGACACAGCCGCCCAAGTCCTATACGGAAGGAACGCTGCTGAAAGCGATGGAAAGCGCCGGCAGAGCCATGGAAGACGAAGAGCTGCGCGAGACGATGAAGGACAGCGGCTTGGGAACGCCTGCCACGCGCGCGGCAACGATCGAGCGGCTGAAGACGGTAGGTTATATCCGTGCCAGCGGCAAAAAGCTGGAGATTGAAGCGAAAGGCTGCGCAGCCATCGAGCTGATCCGGGGAGCCGGGGTAGAGCTTCTGGCTTCGCCGGTCATGACCGGTCAGTGGGAGCGCCGGCTGAGCCAGATCGCCCGGGATGAGGCATCCGACGAAAAGTTCATGGAGCAGGTCAAACAGTTCGCCCGGATGATCGTCCAGAAGGTAGCGGAGCAGACGCCTGCGCCTGCCGGGACGTTCGCTGAGCCGGAGCGTGGCAAGCCGGCCGCCAAGGGCGGCGGCTCGCGGCGTGGCAAAGCGGCTGCTCGGAGCGGAGCTTCCCGCGCTTCCCGCTTCGGAGCAGGAGCGGGCCGCACAGCCGCCGGGGCTTCCCGCTCCGGGACAGGCTCAAGCCCTTCGGCAGCTTCAAGTGCTGGACGCAGCGGGAAGCCGGAGAATGCCAGCTCCGCCCGATCGTCCGCTGCGGCATCGGCTTCGAATCTGCCGCAGAGTGAACGTGCGCGTGCAGCTTCAATAGCGGCAGCCTCTCCATCATCAGGAGCAGGAAGAGCCTCCTCATCCAGCCAAGCAAACCAATCCGGACAAGCCTCCTCGCCAGGGCGGACAACTTCCGCCGGTCTGAAGCCGCTGGGAACTTGCCCGAGCTGCGGCGGCAGCATCGTCGAAGGCAAGCGGGGCTACGGCTGCTCCCGGTTCCGTGACGGCTGCAAGTTCGTCCTCTGGAAGGAGCAGCATGGCCGGACGCTGACGCCGGCCATGCTGCAATCGCTCCTCGCCAAGGGGAGCACGGCAGCAGCCGCCTTCCCGCGTGCGGAGGGCAGCGCCAAAGGCCGTCTGCGGCTCAAGGATGCCCGGACAGGCGATACCGTCGTGGAATGGACATGACGGACAATTAATGCCATCAAACAAAAAACCTCATCCGCCTTCTTGGTCCAAGAAGATGGGATGAGGTTCTTTTTCATCTTTTCATGCCGGACTATCCGAGACTAGCCAAATATCCTTGAAGTCCATCCAGCCGAACGTATTGATGCCGATCCCTCGGACCGAAGGGTGCACATAGGTGTTGAGGGAGCGATGCTGCAGGAACAGCACTTGGCCTTCTTGAACGAGCCGCTGCTCGATTTGGCTGAACAGGGTGCGCCGCGTATCGCGCCGATCCGAAGCGAGAATGGCATCGGTCACCCGGCGGATCCAGCGTTCCAGAGCGGGATCCAGATGCTGGCGGATATAGCTGTGCTCCTGGAGGTAGGTCTCCAGCTCTCCGACTTCCTCCTCGGCCATGACCAGGCTCATCAGGATGCAATCGGCCTCCTTGACGAGATCGCTCGTATGCACGATTTTGTGCTGCTCGCAGCGGATGTCCACGGGGATGCCGATCTCCCCGCAGCGTTCCTTGATCCAAAGCGCTTCCTTGGCATGCTGGTTCGTTGTCAGCAGCTTGAGAGGAGCGCCGTCATAACCGTCTTCCTTCAGCATCCGGATGGCTGTATCCGGTTCGTAGCGCTCTGCCGACAGTTCCGCGCCGGGAACGGGGAAGAAGCCATACGCCGGATAGCTCAATTCGCCGCCGGCGCCGATCATGCCGACCCGGTCCATGGAAAGTCCGACGGCCAGCCGGAAGGCGAGCGACTGCTGCGGCCCTCCGTTGAGCCGGTTCCAGCTGAGCAGCGTGCATCCTTGATGGACGGTTCTGATCATGCCCCAGCCTTGCTCATCCTTGGAAGCCATGCGGGAATCGCTGGCCATGATCTGCCCCCATTTAAGCCTCAATTCGGGCGGGATGTCCTCGGGCATGAAAGCGATCTGAACCTCGTCCAGATAGGCTCTTCCCTGGTAGTACTGCTCGTGGACAGACAAGTCGATCCGGTCGGATGTCCAGCAGTCGACCCGGAAGGGACCTGTGCCGGAGGGAAGCATCCAGTAGCGGCTCTCGTCTTCCTGGACGAGATCGGCCGGGAGAATGGAGGCCGCTCCGGAGCACAGCAGGCGGGGGAGAAGGCGGTTAGGCTTGTTCAGCGTTATCCGGACGGTCCGTGCATCCAAAGCGGTGATGGCTTCGACCGACTCCAGCAGGAAGCGGTTGGGCTGCCCGTCGGCCAGCCTGCTCAGCGTGAAGCAGACGTCGGTTGCATTCAGCTCCCGGCCATGATGGAAGCGGACGCCTTTGCGAAGATGGAAGGTCCAGGCCGTTGCTGAATCGTTGCTTTCCCAATAATGGGCCAGACCGGGAACGAGCGATTTGGTTTCAGCCTCGAATCCGAGCAGCCGGTCGAATATTTGATGGATCAGATGGGAGTCGAAGGCAAAAAACAGCTTCCCGGGATCGAGGGAATAAGGGGGACGGTAGACGGGAAGCCGGAACACATCCCGCTGCGCGGGAGAGCCTTCCTCGATCCGATCCGATCCGAAATGTCCGCTCAGCCATTCGACAAAGCGGTCGCGAACGGAAGTATGCTGGCCATGGAGTTGAAACAGCTGGAAGGCCTTCTGGTAATCCCCCTCCGAAGCAAGCTCTTTGGCGATATCAAGCAGGAAGCGTTCCCGGCTTTTCAGGAAATGGATCTTGGAGAGGTTGCCCCTTCCTTTGCCCGGAACCCAGCGAATCCACCCTTCCTCCTCGAGCTTGCGCACGATGAGCTTCACATTGCGCTCGGTGCAGTGAAACAGCTCGGCGAGCTCGTCCAGAGCGGTCTCGGCTTCAGTGTCGGGCTCTTCGATTTGGAATCGGTTGAGCAGCAGCAAGTATCGTTCGGCGTTGAGCATGCGCGCAGATTTCTCCTTTTTTGCTCGATATGACCCTTCATGCAATCGGCATGAAGGAATGGAAGCCCTTTCCATGCTGAAAAAGAGGAAGTCATTTGAAATTATTGTACACTTTTTGTTCCTGTTATGTCATGAGATACTTGATTCAACGGCAGGGAAGAATCAAAACCAGGCCGACGAAAACAACAGGGAGTGTCAATAAAAATGAGCTACGAACATGTTTACCGAAACGAAATGGAAATCAAGCGATTCCACCAGTCCAGCCACGAGAGCAAACACGCGGATTCGATCTGGAAACAGTCTGTCGAGCCCAACCGGACCGATTACAAGGGCAGAGCGAGCCGCCAAGTATGGAAACCGGTCCACGCCATGATCTTGTTCATGGGCATGAAGAAATGAGCGGCCGCAAGCGGCAAGCCGAAGCGAAGGCAAACAAAAAACGAAGGGCATGGCTTAACCGATAAAACCGGTTGAACCCTGCCCTTCGTTTTTTTAGTGGCCCAGGATGTAACGCTGGATGCCGTCCGGAACATCTCTTAGATGATGGAGCTGCAGGAAAGCGCCTTGAGGCGCGACTTCGATGGAGATGTTGTTGTATTCCCATTCGGTCTGCGCTTCCATATGGATCGCATGGATGCCTGCGGTCAATGCAGGCACGACATCCGTACGGATGGAATTGCCGATCATCCAAGTGTTGTGACGGTCGAAATGCCCTTCCGCCAAAATTTGCTCCAGCGCTGCGATATTCTTGTGCTGGCGGATGTAGATCTTGTCTCCGAAGTAGCGGTCCAGGCGAAGCCTGTCCACCTTGCGCCGCTGGATCTCCGGCTCGCCACCGGTATATAGATGCAGGTCATGACCTTCGTCCTTCAGGCGCAGAAGCGTCTCTTCCATATCGGGATAGGGCTCTGCCTCCTGCTCGTAGACGCTCTGTCCCATGCTCCAGAGCAGGTCGATCTCGTTGGAATCCTCCGGCCTGCCGGTCAACCGGGTAAAGTCGACGTAGGTGTCGAGGAAGGATTGCGGAAAGTGGTCGCTCTTGAACCCGGTTGCCTGCACGCCGGCGATGTCGATTTCGACCTGCTTGCGGCGGATTGCCGCTTCTGTCATGTCCGGATAAGCGTGGAACCAGGTCCTCATGGCATCCACGAATTGATCGATGACCAGGTTGAAATATTTGTTGCAGTGGATGAGCGTATCGTCGAGATCGAACAGAATCGTTTGTCGGATTGGCGCGTTCATGATGGTCTAACCCCTTTTGTAGGCTTGCGTGAATCTATTTTTATCCAATCTACAGCAAGGGAATGCGCGCCGTCAATTCCAGCCTTGGGGGTTGAAGCCGCTGCCAGCTGCATTAAGCGGCAGGCATGAAGGAATGAGAACGAAAAAAAGCCCCGAAGGGGGCTAGGCCATGGTGCGGATCTATGAGGACGATTGAAGAAAGGAAACTCAATCGGATGAGAAGATTGAAGAAGAACGAATACCGGTTCGGCACAATCAGGCGTACTTCTGCACCTTGATCTGCAGATCCTTCTTGATAAAAGCGATCCGCTTGCGGACATAGAAGTCCCGGCTGTCGCCGCGAAGATCGTTGGGAGTGACGATGGATTCGGATTCGTTGTCAATAATGGTGAGACGCCCGTCGTCATAGAACTTGAAAGTCAAATCGCGGAAAGGGCGATGACGTTCAACAAAGCGAAAATGCTGACAGCTCATCGGAACTCACTCCTTCGGGAAAGAGAGGTTTAGGAACGTTTGTTCTGTTTTTATTATAGCAAACATTTGTTCGGGTGGAAAGAGGAATTTTTATCCCGTACACTGAAGAAATAAGCTGGACAACCCAGAGCTTGCCGGCCAAGTTCCGGAAGCGGCCAAAGGAGTGCTTCAACTTCCATGATCCATATAGCCCATCTCAAGAAACAGATTCCGGCGGGACCTCTCGTGCTGGACGACATCAGCTTCCGCGCGGATGAAGGCGAATTCATCGCGGTCAAAGGCGGCAGCGGGAGCGGCAAGTCGATGCTCCTTAAATGCCTGGCTCTCCAGGAAGGCTGGACATCGGGCTCGTATAAGATAGACGGCAGGCAAATACCGACTACAGCCATCGGAAGGATGCGCATTCGCAGGGAGGTGACGCTCGTCGAAGAGAAGCCTTTCCTCAGCGCGAACCGGACCGCTCTCAAAAACGTCTTGATCGGATCGGCCGCACAGGCTTCGCTCCTGCGCCGCGCCACCGGCATGGTACGCAACGACGATTATATGGGAGCCATGGATATGCTCGAGAAGGTCGGACTGCTCGACAAGGCGCACAGCAAGGCGGACAAGCTGAGCGGAGGCGAGCGCCAGCGGGTCGCGATCGTCCGCGCTCTTGTGCACGGCGCCAAGGTGCTGCTGCTGGACGAGCCGATTTCCGGCCTCGATCCCCATGCCGGGGAACAAGTGCTGGCGGACCTCAAGCAGCTGTGCAAAAATCAAGGGCTCATCGTCATCGCCGTTCTTCACCAAGGCGACTGGGCGGAGAGGTTCGCCGACCGGATTCTGGGACTGAGCGGCGGCAAGCTGGTGCTGCAAGTGAGCGGCAGACGGCTGACGAGCAAGGAGAAAATGCTGCTCTAGAGCATGAATGGGGATCGGCCGCGCATAGGATAGGAGCAAAGATCCCATGCAGGAAGCAGGTGGCGCCCATGGCATTCGAGCCTCCCTTATCGGTCCATACGACCAAGGTTACCAGGCTCCGCACGGAGCTGTTCATTCCCGTCGTCCATCTGGAAGGCGGGGAGCTGGCTGCGGCGCATATGAATTCCGCCATCCGCAGGTCCGTCCGCCAGATGATCGAAGATCAAGGCTCCCTGGCCGACCCTTCCTCCCAAATGACCGCTTATTATGAAGTCAAAACCAATGAGAGAGGCGTATTCAGCCTTTCTCTCTTCAACTATGCCTTCACGGGCGGAGCCCATGGCTTGACGCTGCAGCAGTCGCTTACCTTCATGACTGCAGACGGCCATAACCGCAAGCTCGCCAGCCTCTTCAAGCCGGGATCCGATTACAGAGCCAGGCTGAGCGAGCTGGTGGCGGCGCAGATCAAGAGCCGGCAGATCGAGCTGCTGCAGCCGTTCGAGGGCATCCGGGCCGATCAGGATTACTACATCGCGGACCGTGCCCTCGTGATTTGGTTCAGCATTTACGAAATTACCCCTTATGTGTACGGCTTCCCTTATTTTCCGATTTCCGTTTATGACCTGTCCGACATTGTCGCCGACGAAGGCCCTTTATCCGTAATGAATGAAAATTAACGGTTCGACTACCGGTCTGCCCGCGCCTGTTGAATTGCGACGGGTTGTTTGCCGCGGGCGCCTGCTTGGAGACGACGGATAGATATTCGATACGGACAGGGGGCATGAAGCATGTTGATGTGGACGGGGTTTGCTTTGTTTTGCCTGGTGGCGGTCGCTTGGCTTGCTGCCGCAGCTGCGGCGGAGAACGGACTCAGAAGAAGCGGGTATCGCTCCATGACTCGCTACGCCGCTTACATCCAGTTCATGCAGGACAAAAGGGAGCTGAACAGACTCGGCATACCGCAGCAGCTCAAACGAGCTTTCGGACCGTTCGCCGCCTTCGGCGTCTCGTTCAATGCCCTGTCGCTGCTTGGAGGAGCGGCGCTGTTCTACGCTTACGCATGGAATACAGGCAGCGAATGGCTGCTTGTATGGGCCTGGCCCGTCCTCGGCCTGCTGGCGCTCTCGATCCATGCCGGGCAAGCAGAGCTCATGTCTGCGGTTCCTTCAGCCGGGGGCAGCTACCATGCGGCGCTGCTTCTGGGCGGCAAGGGAAGGGGCTTCCTGACTGGCTGGCTGCAGCTTGGCGGCCAAATCAGCATGCTGGCCTTCGTGAATTTGGCGGCAGCGGATTGGATGCAGGGCTTATTGGCTTCATGGAACGGATGGAGCCATGCAGCAGGCGTTGCCATGCTGTTTGCCGTGCTGATGCTGGTCCAGCTGTCTCTGTGCCTGTTCGGCAATTACGGCTTTTCTATGCTGCAAAATAGCGCGGCGCTGCTGCAAATCGCATCGGTCGCAGCGGCGATTGCCGTCATGACGGCCTACTTATGGCCTTCCTTCGGATTGGAGAAGCTTTATTCCGCCCGGTCGCTCGCGGCTGCCGGGGAGCCGCGAGCCGTCGGAGCGGGATGGATCATGGGACTGCTTCTGCTTTACCGGATGTTCATGGGGTCGGCGACGGCGGAGCACTTGTCGGAAGAGACGGTCGAGCCGAGAATCAGGCTTCCCTGGGGGCATGTGCTGTCGGGGGCTTATGTATACGTCGGCGGGTTCATCCTGCTTGGTCTGGCTGCTATGGCGCTTCTCCAGCTTCCGCTTGGAGCGGAGCATGATTTCTTTCTGCAGGCGGCAGCGCCTTGGGGCGGCGGCTGGAGGGTAACAGCGGCCGCAGCGGTGGGAGTCAGCCTGTGCGTATCCGGCGGATCGGTGCTGTTCGCTGCAAGCAGGCTGGCCGGAAGCCTCTCGAGGGATGAGGCGCTGCCGTTCAGCAGGCAGCTGTCCTCCATTGTTCGCAAGGGCAGGACATTCGCCTGGGGTGCATGCGCTGCCGCAGCTTGCGCGGCTCTGCTGGCGCTGGCGGCCGGCATGCTGATGAATGCGATGACGGGAGCCGTCCTCTTTTTGCTGGCGCTGGCGATTGTGCTGCAGCACAGTGCCCAGCTGATACCGCTCGTCCTGTCCATGACACGGGAAGGGAAGGATAAGCTGGCGGCCATGCAGCCTCTCTGGTCGCTCGGAAGAGCGGGCACTTATGCGAAGCCGCTCGCCGTCGCGGCGCTGGCGGCGCTGATGGCCGCCGCGGCATTCGCAGCTCCTGCCGCAGCCGCTGCTGCGGCAGCATGGCTGCTTGTCTCCGGAGGCATGTTCCTGCTCAAGGGCAGACATCGTTACGAGGGCATGGAGAAGGGAATGAGACTTAGCCAGGAAGAGCTGCTGCGGACGGAGAGGTATCATCCCCAATAAAAACGGAATACGGCTTGCGGGGCAGAGCATCGAGAGAGCGGGAAATTTCCCGCTCTCTATTTCCCGGGGAAGCGCATAAAGCAACAAGATGGAGAAAAGTTCGACAGCCGTTGTCGTCAATGCGAACCGAATGTCGAAATGGGAGGGTTTCGCACCTGCAGCCATTTCTTTCCCTCCGTCCATCCTTTATAATGGAGCCTGAAAAAGGAGGGGAGCCCATGGAATTGGGAACGATCACATCGGTCAATACCGGGCTGCCGGCCGAGATGGCCCACGGCAGACAGACGATTACGACGGGAATAAGGAAAACTCCGCGCGAGGGAGCGGTCCGAGTCGGATGGACAGGCCCGGAAGGCGACGGCCAAGGGGATCTTGAGCATCACGGGGGACCTGACAAGGCCCTATGCGTTTATGTTCATGACCATTATCCTTATTGGGAAAGGGAAATGGGCAAGCGGCTCGAGGCCGGTGCTTTCGGGGAAAACGTCACGCTGGAAGGGACTACGGAGCAGGATGTCGTCATCGGAGATATTCTGGCGGCCGGAACGGCGCTGCTGCAAGTAAGCCAGCCGCGGCAGCCATGCTTCAAGCTCGGCCTGCGGCATGGACAAGCCGACCTGCCGCTGAAGGTGCAGCAGACAGGCAAGACAGGATTCTATCTGCGCGTTCTACGGGAAGGGGACATTCAGGCCGGAGACAGCTTGACGCTTGTCAGCAGGCCGGAGCACGGGATGACTGTGGCGGCAGCCAATGTCATCTATTATTTGCACAAAACCGATAAAGCGGAAATGGACATGCTGGCGGCCATCCCTGAACTTTCCAGCAGCTGGAAAGAAACCTTAATGACGCGAATCAATAATTTGAACAAGTAAAGATAATTATGTAAACCAAAGTGAGGCAAAGTTTCAAACCACGGCCAAAAGGGGAGAAATCCCCAATCAGCCCTGAATTGAACTCGAAAAAACGTAAACCCTGGTTCACCGTGTGCGGAGCCAATGATCCGCTATGCGCTGTCCGTGGAAACGCCCTGACTCGATGAAGATTTCATTGGCTTGATGCCTGGAAGCAACGACTCCGGCGAGATAAATGCCGGGAACATTGGTTTCCATCGTCTCCTCGTCGAAGCGGGGGTAGCCCTCTGCCTCGATGGCGACGCCAACCGACATCAGGAATTCGCGGTCGGGATGGAAGCCGGTAAGAGCAAGCACGAAGTCGTTGTGAAGCTCGCGGATGCCGGCCTCATCCTGAACGACGATGGCGCGCGGCTTGATCTCGATGACTTGGGAGCCGAACAGCATGGAGATCTTGCCCTTGGCGACCAGGCCTTCAAAGATTGGTCGGACCCACGGCTTGATCGAACGCGAATAGTCCGGCTTGCGGTAGACGACCGTCACCTTGGCGCCGGCGCGGTTCAGCTCGAGCGCGGCATCGATGGCGGAATTGCTGCCTCCGATGATGGCGACCTCCATGCCGGTATAAGGATGAGCTTCCCGGAAGAAATGGGACACTTTGCCCATGTCCTCTCCCGGAATTCCGAGCCGGTTCGGATGGTCGAAATATCCGGTCGCCACGACGACGGCTTTGGCGGAATAAACTTGCTTTTCCCCGTAGCGGTTGTCGGTTTCCAGCACAAAGCCTCCATTCGGCCGGGCTGTAATCGAAGTGACCGCTTCATAGGCGTTCACGCGGACGCCGCTGCGAAGCGCCACGGTCCGGTAATAATTCAGCGCCTCAAGACGCGAGGGCTTGTCCATCGCCGTCGTGAACGGCAAGCCTCCGATCTCGAGCATTTCGGGTGAGCTGAAAAATTGCAGGTAAGTAGGGTATTGGGAGATGGAATGGACCAGATTCTCTTTCTCGATGATCAAGGAGCCGATGCCGCGGCTCTGGAATTCGACCGCTGCGGCCAAGCCGCATGGGCCTGCTCCGACGATGATGATTTCTTCTTCTTGCACTTGCTGACGACCTCCGATCATGCAACTGTAACCTATATTGTACAATTCAAGCCGGGGAGGGGCAAGCTGAGCAAGCGCCTCTGTGTACGGAGCCTCTATTTCATGTATAATGAATTCATTGATTTCAAAAGTTTATTGGGTGAGGGGGGATCTGGGATGCGGCGGAGATTCGTCATTGAAGCGGTCATGGTTGCGACTTACGGACAGCTGCTCGTTCCGAGCCTGCCGGTCGACTTCGTGCTGCCTTATTCCACCATTCTGGAGCTCTACGAAATGAAGGACAGCGAGGAGCCGATCATGGACGATCCGGCCGAGGATGTGTTCGTGCGCGGCAAAGTGGCCGAGCTGATCCAGTTTTTCGAGGATTCGCTGAACCGCAAAAAAATCGAGAGGGCTCTCCAAGTGCCGTGGAGGGAAAGCTCTCCGCTTATATTGGATGAACGGATTCAATTCACGGTCGTGAATGCCGTAGACAATGCGCATTACGGGGATTATTTCGACCCTGTGGAGACGGAGCTGCTGCTTACGGCATCCAAGCTTCAGATTCCGCTCTTGTCGGATCAGTACGAGTTCCAGGATAAGCTGATCGAGGCCGAGGTGCCGGTGCTTGTGTTCGACATCGAGGATTTCGATTATGCGCTGGAGGAGGCGCCGCAGCTTTAAGGCGGCAAAAAAAGAGGAGCAGCCCGCGGAGACGCGGACTATTCCTCTTTTTTGTTCCGGTCGATCGCCTCGGACATCGTTTTGTCGGTCAGATGCGCGTAGATCTGCGTCGTATCCGGGGAAGCATGGCCGAGCTGCTCCTGCGTCTTGTACAGGTCGTTGCGCAAATAATAGTCGGTCGCGAACGAGTGCCGGAGCTTGTGGACGGACAAATAAGGCTTGCCGAACCGCTTGGCATATTTGAGGACCATCTGCTGGATGGCTCTCTTCGTCATGCGCGAGCCCTCCTGATTGCCGTTCGCGATGGCGAGGAACATCGCCTTCTCGCGGCGGGGCGCCTTGTAGCGGCTGTCTCGAAGCTGGATATAGCCGCCCAAGTCGTCGAGCGCTTCCTGGCGGAAATAGACAGGCGTCTTGAACGTGTCGTCGTTGCTCCCTTTGCGGTAGACGTAGGTAAGCTTTTTCTTGAGGTCGATATCGTCGACGTTGAGATTGACGACCTCGGAGACGCGCAGTCCGGAGTGGAGGATGAGGCTGACAATGCACGCATCCCGGACGGAATTACGCTCGTAGGCGGCCAAAGCCTGCTTGTTGTTCGCCACATCGGCGCCATAGCCGACACGGACATAATGCAGGAATTCGGAGATTTCCTCCTCCTGGAGCAGCTTTCCCTCCAGCTTCGCCGCTGTATCCTTGGGCTTGTGGGTGCGCTTGATCGCGACCTTGGCCATGATGTTCCGCTTCAGCAGCGGGTAGAAGTCGTCATCCTCGGCAATTTGGCTCAAGTAATGGAAAAGCGAGCGGAGCGAGCTCAGCTTCCGGGATATCGTCGTCCGCGTATTGGCGTGCTCGGGGCGGGAAGCCAGGTGCATCCGGTAATGGTCGATGCTGTCCATGTGCAGCTTCTCCAGCTCCAGCAAAGCGACGTCCCGCAGGGCTGGGCCTTCGGCCAAGCCTTCGGCGATCATCCAGCCGAAGAAGGTTTCGTAATCCCGTACATATTCAAGCAAGGAAGAGGGGGAGAGGTCCGGCAGCTTGTAGTTGATGAACTTCTCCACATACCAGGGCATGGAGGGGACGCGCCGGTCGAGCTCCTGACGGTCTTTTATTTTTAAAATATTCATGGCATGAACGGCCTCCAGTCTAGACCTTTATTTTATCAAGCCCGGACGTTTCCAACAATCATCTATAAGTAAGAATAGTTATGTAAACCATATTGCAGAAAATAAAAAAACAGGCCGGAAAAAGGCCTGTACCTGAAAATCGTGTTCAAGTCCATGCTTAAACAAAATGAATGGTAATATGCAGAATCTCGCTGCGGCTGAACAGCCGGATGGGCGGTCCCCAGGTGCCAAATCCGGAAGAAACGAGCACATGCATGCGGGACTTGATCATATATCCCCAATCCAGCTCGAAAAGGCGGCGAGTGACGAGATGATTGGGAGCGAACTGGCCCCTATGGGTATGCCCGCACAGCAGGAGATCGGCTCCGGCCGCCGCTGCCTTGTCGAAGGCGTAGGGCTGGTGGTCCAAGACGATCAGGGGAGCCGATGGATCGGCGCCGCGCACAAGCTCCTGGACGGAAAGACGGCCGCCGAAGGCCGGACTTTCGGCTGTTTTGTCCTTGCGTCCGGCGATGAAGACGCCGCCGGTCTCGACCAGCTCGTCCTGCAGGACCGGAATGCCGGCTTGAGCCATGGCTGCCGCATACTCATCGATATGGCCTCCGTAATACTCGTGGTTGCCGAGCACGGCGTAAGTGCCGAGCGGAGCTTTGAGCCCGGAGATCGTATCGGCCATCTTGTTGCGTAAAAACGGCTTGACGCTGTCGTCGATGACATCGCCGGGGAGCAGGATCAGATCCGGCTTCAGCTGTTCGGCCTTGCGCACGAGCTTGCGCAGATGCCTGTTGCCGACGATGTTGCCCAGGTGGATATCCGATGCGACCATGATGCGGATGCCGGTTCGTCCCGGCACGGATTTGGCGATTTCAAGCGTATGTTCTCTGACGACAGGGCTCCATGCGTTCCGGGAGCCCCAGAAAAGCAGGATCGCGAGCAGCGCCAGCACCGTCCATCCGGCTGCTTGGACGTAAGCATCCGTATCGCCGCCTGCGGCGTTCCATGCGAGGCCGATCAGTCCGGCAGCGGGAAGAAGAAGAATCAAGTATTCGAGAATCGCGACATAGAAGGAAGAAACGACTTTGACTCCGCGAATGAGCGCCGAATCCCAGACGCGGATCAACCCCATGGCCGCAAAGTAGGAAAGGGCGAAGAAAATGACGGGCAGCCATATCCAGCCCGTCTGGAGATGGTAGGATTTCATGAATGCGGATGCGGACCATCCAATATAATAGGTAATGGCCGCGTAGATGAGGATAAATACCGCGGCGCCTGCGCTTCTTTTAACCTTCATGTTGTCGTCTGGCAGCTCCTTTTTATTGTCCGCGCTGGAATCCGTTTGGACAAGAACATAGTCTTTAAATACAGGTTACAGCCTTTTGTAACTTTGTTGCAACTTCTTGGGGAGATGAGCCGTTTATAATAGGGAACGAGGGCAAATGATTCAGGGCGATCGAGAACGGGTAATATGCCAATGAATCGGCCTGCGAAGAGAAAGGGAGTCGAACCCCAATGAAAAAAACGATGTTCAGCATGATGGCTGCAGCGGCAATCGTATTCTACTTCATCTCCACGGCCAACGCGGTCGGCGGCGATTATCAGCCCGTGAAGAAGACCGCAGACACCCAAACGGACTATATTAATGGATTGACTCATAAAGACGGCAAATGGTACATAACCGCCGACAAGATCGACTGGTACGAAGGCGCTCAGGCGGATGAGCAGTTCCTCAAGCATGAGCCGGATTCCGGCTTGGACGGAGCTCCGGACGGCTATTACATCGTCAACGACGATCCTTCCGTCCAAACCTACGAGGTTGCTCCCTATGCCGAAGTGCTTATGCAGATCTATGACAAAGGAAACGACGCTGCTGATACCGAGTGGAACGAGCCGATCTCGCTCGAGAAATTCGCCCAGCTTTATCCACAGACCGATGTGCTTGATTTGAGCTATTTCCCGTATCACATCACCGTCAAGGACGGAATCGTAACGAAGATCGTTCAACAATTCGTTCCTTAATGAATGCAAAGCCCCGCTGATCAGCGGGGCTTTTTTGTTTCCAACATTACTTCAATGGAAGGTCGAGCTTCCGGTTGTTCATGAGCTTGCACGCCCATGCAGCCGCGGCAACGCCGTATAGCAAGGGATAGACAATCGCGGCCAATCGAACGGAGGTGGCTGCGCCGTCATACTGCGTCAATGTGCGTACCATATGCCAGGCCGGAGGAGCAAGCCAGGCCAATCCGTTTGCCGGCGCCGGAAGCTGGTCCAGAATGCCTTGTCCCGAGAAGGAAAGGGCAATGACGGCCAGCAGCAGCAGATAGGAGATCGAGCGGGAAGATATCAACCGGCTGTTGAACAACGATGCAATTCCGATGCCAAGCACCGACATCACGATGTGGCTGCCGAATGAAAAGGCTAATTCGGACACCTCGGGAGCTCTGGCGAACTTGTGGAACAGGGCAGGGTACAGAACGGCGAATGCTGCCAAGGGAAGCGAAAAGCACCACGCGTAGAGCAGCTTGGAAGCGAACAGCCGCAGGAACGAACCCGCCTGCAGCGAGAGGAGCATGTCCTGATTGGCTTCTTCCCCTTCCATGACTCCGATGCAGACCCATATCATAATCAAGAACAAGAAGGAAGAGGAAAACGCATAGCTGCCCATGACCGGATTCGGAACCTGGGCGTAGATGAACAAAAGGGCCAGCAAGAACAGCGAGAGCGGCGCCGCATAGCGGTAAGAACGAAGATGGCAGCGGCAATGGTAGGCCAGCAGGTGGCGCATTTTCAGCCCTCCTTTATCGGTATCACGACGTCGACGACCGCCCCGGCTTGCAGCAGCGCAAGGAGGAGCTGCTGCGACTGTCCATAGGGGAGATGAACAATGAAATCATCGGACCCGAGCAAATCGTTGGACTCGGCCAGCTGACGTCTGGCTTGCGGATATCTCATCAGAATTTGTGCCAGCATGTCCGGCTCGGCTCTGCCTTTGATTTCGACCTGGCTGTGGGAGGGCGCTGCCGCCGCCTGGGATGGAACGTTCGATTCCACCGAAAGGACGCCTTCCTTCAGTTGCAGCATGGTGCCGCCAAGAGCCTCGATCAGCAAGGAATCATGCACGGCTGCCACAACCGCTGTGCCTTGCATATGAATCTTCTGCAGCGCTTCCAGCAGATGAGCCTGCGATTCCGCATCCAGGCCGGACAGCGGTTCATCCAGCAAAAGCAGATCCGGCTTTTGCAGCGAAGCCTGCATGAGGTTTACTTTTTGGAGCATCCCTTTGGAATAGTGGAGCAAATAGGCGGAGGAACCGGGATCCAGCTGAAAAAGCCGATGGAGCTCGAGGATTTTGTCCGCTAAGACATGCTTGTCGATGCCGGCAATCCGTCCCATATATCGGAGGTATTCGGACGATGACAATTTAAGCTTGGGAAGATGATCGGGCGCGTAGCCGATCCGAATGGTTTTATGCGCGGCTACCTTGCGGATTCCGGAAGTAGGGGCGACCAGGTTCGCGGCAATTTTGATGAGCGTGCTTTTGCCGGAGCCATTGCTTCCCTGCAGCATATAGACATGTCCGGGATGAATGGATAAATGGACGGAAGATAATATTTTTCGCTTATGATAAGATTTGGAGATATTGGAAAGAGTGATGATCGGTTCCTGCTCCACAAGCCTTGCCTCCCCTGCGTTTTCGCTTCAGACCGTATCCAGCGTACCTTATTTGACTGTTGAAAGGCAATGTTTGGAAGATTCCGTTTGGTAGAGAAGTCGAAAGATGCTGAAATGAAGATCGATAAAGGCTCATGGACAAACCGTTGCGGGAAGTATCTGGGGGCTCTGGAATTAAAATACGGATCGCATCGAAGCCGCTCTTCTCGTGCCTTGCATCATATCGGAATGATAAAGGCGCCTTTCCTGGAGGAAAGGCGCCTTAAATGATGTCTATGATTAGGCTTTATCTTTTTTTCGTACAGGAAGGAGCAAAGTCAGACTGACCAGGGACACGAAGATCGTGGCGCCCATATCCGACAGGATCGCGATCCAAAGCGTCAGCCAGCCCGGAATGGTGAGCAAGAGGGCGATGAGCTTGAGGCCGAGAGCTACGCCAAGATTGAAGCGGATAATCCGGTTCGTTGTTTTTGCGGTCCGGACAGCAGAAGGAAGCTTCGTCAGATTGTCCTGCATGAGTACCAGATCGGCCGTTTCAATGGCGCTGTCCGTGCCTTTTCCCATGGCAATGCCGAGATCGGCCGCCGCCAACGCAGGAGCGTCGTTGATGCCGTCGCCGATCATGGCCACCTTGCCGGACGACTTGAGCTCTTGGATGCGCTTGACTTTATCTTCCGGCAGCAGGCCGGCATACACATCGGTCAAGCCGGCTGCTTTTGCCATGCGGTCTGCGGATTGAGCGTTGTCGCCGGTCAGCATGACCGTGCGCCGAATGCCGGCTCGGCGCAGCCCCTGCAGCACCGCCGGGCTTTCCGGCCGCAGCTCGTCAGATATGCCGAACATGCCCAGCACGCGGGTATCGTCGGCAACGAGCACAAGCGTATAACCTTGCTTTAAGAACGAATCGACCGATGCTCTGATGTTGTCATAGTCGGTAAGGCCGAGGCTCTCGATGAGCTGCTGGCTGCCGAGGGTATAGGTGGCTCCGTCCTTCGACGCCTTCAGCCCGCGTCCTGCGGCCGTCTCGGATTCCAGCGGCTCGACATGCACGGAGTGCTGCTCGGCATAATTCAGAACCGCTCCCGCAAGCGGATGGGACGAACCGCTCTCGATCGCGGCCGCGATCGGCAGGAACCGGTCATCCCAACTTTCCGCGGCCGCGACATGCGGCCGGCCTTTGGTCAACGTTCCGGTTTTATCGAAGGCGATCAAGTCGATCTTGCCGAGCTGCTCCAAAAAAGCTCCGCCTTTGACCAGAATTCCTTCGCGCGCCAATCGGGTGATTCCGGCCAGGATAGCAACGGGCGAGGAGAGGATCAAAGCGCATGGACATCCTACGATAAGGACGGCCAGCCCTTCATAAAGCCAGTGGTTCCATGAACCGCCGAGCAGCAGCGGAGGGATGAGGATGACGAGCAGGGAAACAAGCATAATAAAGGGCGTGTAGTATCGGGAGAAGCGGTTGATGAACAGCTCTGTCGGCGTTTTCGATTCCTGGGCTTCCTGCACGAGCTGCAGGATTTTGGCCAGCGAGGACTGCTGGTAAGCCCGGTCGATCCGGACTGTCAGCATGCCTTCGTTGTTGAGGCTGCCGCCGAAAACCTGATCGTCGATCTTCTTGTCGACAGGGAGCGACTCGCCTGTAATCGCCGCTTCGTTGACAGAGCTCTGACCGCTTACGATCGTGCCGTCCGATGGGATCTGCGAGCCTGCTTTCACTAGCACGAGATCGCCTTCGCGAAGCCGGCTTACCGGGACGGATTGCTGGCCGCCGTCGGCCAGCAGCACGGCTTCCTTCGGCGCAGCCTGCAGCAGCCGGTCCATGGAACGGCGGGCACGGCTCATGCCGAGGCCTTCAAGCAGCTCGTTGATGCCGAACAGGATGGCGACGAGCGTAGCTTCCTTCCATTCCTGAATCGCTGCCGCCCCGACCAGCGCGACGGTCATGAGCGTATCGATGTTGAAGCGAAAGCGCAGCAAATTGCGTAGTCCTCTCCAGAACGTCGACCAGCCGCTCAAAATTATCGCCGCGACATAAAAGACGATTTGCATCGTGTCGGAGAGGAGGGAGCCCGACCATGCCGCCAGAGCGAACAGCAGGAAGGAGACGCCTATGAGATACAGGGTCAAGCGGCTTCCATCTCCATGATCGTGATCATGATGGCCGTCATTGTGATCGTGTCCGTGGCCATCGCTGCCGGTGTGAGAACCTGCTTGAGCATTGCCGGTGTCTGGGGCTTCGCCTGAAGCAGCCGCCGCTACGCCAGCAGTGCTGTTCCATTTCGATTGGCTATGGTTATGGTTATGGCTATCTTCGCTGCTGCCGTGTTCATGCTCCGAAGAATGGCCTTGGCCTGATTCCGGCAATACGCAAGAAGAGGAAACTCCAGCATGAGGGCTTGAAGCCGCCGCGGCTGAACCGATCAAAGCCGCTCCGTCCGATTTCAATATTTTTCGCAGCTTATCGAGCGGCACCCGCTCGTCGATGACAAGCCGAGCCGAGGAATAATGAAGAGTAGCCGTATCGCCGTAAGGAAGCTTGCGAATTTCACGTTCGAGCTCGAGCGTGCAATTGCCGCAGCTGAGACCTTTTACCCGGTATTCCGTCATCGTCGGTACCTACTTTCCAAAAAGAGAATTAATATAACATATGATCACTTGCTCATATAATATGATTAAACCATTGGAGTGTCAATGCAAACAGCCCATAGAGCGTCTCTTTTTTTATTATCCGTAAAAGTTCCGCTTTAACTCCCCGTTTGATATAATGAAACCACCTTAGAGAAACCGGAGTGATGAAGAATGACCGATGAAACATTCTATTCTTCGGCTGAGCGGCCTGCTTCCGGTGACGGGCGGTTGGAGACGGCCGAATTGATGGACGAGGACTCCGGGGAAGGATCGACAGCCAATCTGGATGCGGTGCGGGCATCGATGCTTGACGAGAATTCCGCCGGCCAGCTGGCCGATTGGATGAAGGCCTTTTCGGATCCTACTCGAGTGCGGCTGGTAGGAGCTCTGCTTCATGCCGAATTATGCGTGCATGACTTGACCGTGCTGCTGGACATGAACCAGTCGGCTGTATCCCATCAGCTTCGATATTTGCGCAATATGCGCATCGTCAAACGCCGCAAGGCAGGCAAAACCGTGTTTTACTCCTTGGACGACGACCATGTGGAGCAAATCTTCACGCAGACGCTGCAGCATATCCGGCATTCCTAGCCTTAGGATTGCCGATTTTTCTTGCCTCAAAATGGCGTGAAATACATATTTTACGCAACTTCGATTTTAAAGCGATAAATGAATTCAAAGCGGGAGGTTGGAGGACTTGTACGCAACGAATCATGAGCTTCAGGACACCTATGGAACGGAGCTCGAGCTGTTCGGCATCTGGATGAAAAACCAGGGCATGACGTCTTCGACCGAAAGAGCCTACAAAGCCGATGTCGGCCAATTTCTCTCGATGATGCATCCCGCTCCGCTGGAGCAGTCCACCAAGCTCGACATCATGCGTTATTTGTCCCGCACGAGAGAAGCGGGGGCAGGAGATGAAGCGCGCAACCGGAAGCTGTCCTCGCTGAGAGCCTATAACAAGGCGCTCAACGAGATGGAGCAGCTGAATGTGAATCCGGCCGCGCTTACAGCCAAATCCAGGCAGCAGAAAAACCGCATCCCGGTCTATCTGGAGGAGGAGCAGCTGCAGCTGCTGTTCGAGCATGTCGAAGGCAGGCATCGCGAGCGCAATCTTTCGATCTTGCTGCTGATGTCCTATGCCGGACTTCGGGTCGGAGAGATCCACAGGCTCAACCGACACGACCTGACGTCCGAAGGCATGCTGTCCGTGCTGGGCAAAGGGCGCAAATGGCGTTATCTGCCGCTGCCGTCATCGCTCGCGCGGCTCCTGCTCCAAATGATGGAAACCTCCGAGCTCAAGATGAAGCAAGGAAAGGAGCAGCCGATGTTCGTGTCTCAGCTGGGCAGGCGCCTGTCGATCCGGATGATTCAGAACATGGCGGATTCCACGCTCTCCCGGCTGCAGGCCAGCTTGCCGGAGCTGTCGATGAAAAAGCTGTCGAGCCATAAGCTGAGGCATAGCTTCGCCACGATGCAGATCCGCAGCGGCACGGATATCCGGACGCTGCAGGAGCTGCTCGGGCACGCCAGCATCGAGACGACTCAAATCTATACGCATATCGACAACAAGCAGCTGCGAGAGGCGATGGATTCCGTTGCCGGCAAAATACCGACATGGGTGAAGCGTGGATAGCCGCTTGTATGTTTCAGCAGAGATTGCCTGCCGACCGCAGCTTCCGCCTTTGGCCGAAGCTGCGGTTCTTTTTTTTGGCTCGGCAACGGGAAGGCATTAGCCGCCAGCAAGGAGAGGATCTGCTGCCGAATATCCATGGATGAAACTGGATACTCTAAGCGTTACTTGCTGCATAGGAGGCGAAAACTACATGTACTCGCGGACGCAGGTCATTTTCCTTCTCCTGTTATCGCTCGGCATATCGAATCATGTTCTTATCCTGCCGCAGCTGCTGAAGACTTCCGGAAGGGATTCCTGGATCAGCGTCCTGGTCGCATATGTATTTCTGCTTGCATGGGGCCTGTTCTTTGTGCGGATATCGAAATCCATCGGCAAGGAGAAGCTGTACGGCTGGCTGAAATCGCGGATGGGCGTCTGGATCGCCGTTCCGCTTATCGCGGTTATGGCATTGAACTATTTTCTCGCGGGGTATATTGCCCTCTTCGATATGATCGAGGTCGTGACGATTTTTTTCCTGCCTTTTACGCCCATCTGGATTGTTACCGTCTTGTTCATGCTGTTCGCCCTGGGCGCCTCTTACAAAGGAGGAAGCACGCTGTTTCAAATGTCGGCCCTGCTTCTGCCGATCATCTGGCTTCTGGGGCATTTCGTATCGGCGTTTACATTCTACGCCAAGGACTACGGTTATTTGATGCCCGTCCTGGCCAACGGAGCCGGTCCTGTGCTCAAGGGAAGCATGATCGTCGTCGGCGGTACGACGGATCTGCTGCTGCTGCTTCTGCTTCAGCACAAGCTCAAAAAGCCTCTCAACTATACCAGCCTCGTCATCCTGATCACGCTGTTATGCGGACTGGTCATTGGACCCGTAACGGGCAGCCTCGCTTCGTTCGGACCGTCGGTGGCCGGCAGCTTGCGCTTTCCCGCCTTCGAGCAATGGAGGCTGCTCATTGTCGGCAAGCGGATTTCCCATGTCGATTTCCTGGCCATCCTGCAGTTGATGGCCGGCTCTCTCGTGCGGGTCGCTCTGATGCTGTTCCTGCTGACGGATATTCTCGAGACGAAATCGATCCGATTCCGTCAGTGGTGGACAACGGGAATAGCGCTCGCCCTGGTCGTCATGATCCTGCTGCCGATCAGCGACATCACAATGCAGCAATTCATGGAGTTCCTTTATTATCCGGGTCTCGTCCTGTTCGGTCTGGCTATGCTGCTGATCTTGTTCATCGCCAGCTTCATTCCGCCTGGAAGAGGGTTGAGCCGAAATGAAGGATAAGCAGGAGCCAAAACAGCCGCCGGCGATAGCGCATCTGGAGGAGCTGCTGGCGGCGGGCAAGCTGAAGGGGGAGCATCTGAAGCAAGAGCTTTCGGTCTACTCGGATCTATGCTTCGCTCCCGTTCCGGAAGGATATGCATCCAGGTTCGCTGTTTTCTACTGCGATGGAATGATCGATCATGCCGAACTGAACGAATATATGAACCCGCTTATCGCTTGGCTCGACCAAGGGGGGAGCGAGCAGGGCGGCCCGCCGGTGTCCCCGCCCATCATCGAGGCGGATACCGCCAGCTGGATGATCGATCTGCTTTTCACCGGTTATGTCCTCTTTCATCAGGCGGGAGAGCGCAGGTTCCACGCCCTCAACATCGCGGATATTCCGAAGCGGCAGCCTGCGGAGTCCAATACGGAAATTTCCATCAAAGGACCCAAGGACGCCTTCACCGAAGAGGTGAATACGAACCTGGCCCTGATCCGCAAAAGGCTGCAGACGTCCCATCTATTCAGCGAGCAGTTCGATATCGGGTCTTTGAGCCGCACGAAGGTATACCTGGTCTATCTCGAGCATAAAGCCGATCCGGTCCTAATCGACGAAATCAGGAAGCGGCTCTCCAGCTTCGAGACGGAGAGCATCATTGGGAGCGGCCAGCTGGAGCAGTGGCTGTCGGACCGTTCTTTTTCCCTGTTTCCTCTCCTCGATTACATTGCCCGGCCCGATTTTGCTACGGAATGCCTGCTTAGAGGAAGGTTCATCGTCATCGTCAACGGGTCTCCGATGGTGCTGATCGGTCCAATCAATTTCTTCGAGGTGCTCAAGTCGCCGGAGGATGTGCATTACCCGTATCATTTCGTCATGCTTCAGAGGCTGATCCGGATGGTCGGGTTTCTGATCGCCATCTTCCTGCCCGGCTTCTGGGTCGCGATAGGTTCGGTGAACGTATCCCAAATTCCTTTCCAGCTGCTGGCGACGGTGGTCGTCTCCAGAAGCGGCATTCCGCTTCCGCTGGCGCTGGAGGCGCTTACTCTCCTGATCTTGTTCGAGCTTCTTAGGGAAGCGGGGGTCAGGCTGCCCAAAGCGGTCGGCCAAACGGTGGGCATCGTCGGCGGCATCATCATCGGCGATGCCGCCGTCCGTGCAGGACTGGCTTCGCCTACGATGCTCGTAGTCATCTCGACATCGGCAGTCGCGACGTTCGTGCTCGTCAACCAATCCCTATCCGGCACAGTGAGCGTCATCCGGCTGTTCGTCCTGTTCTTCTCCTCTTACTTGGGCGTGTACGGATTCATGCTGTCCGGCATCGGCATCCTGATCTATCTTTGCCGGCTGGATTCGTTCGGGCTCAACTATTTGGAGCCGATCGCTTCCCTGCAGTTCCGGGAATGGATGTCCGCCTTGGCCTTGAACCCGCGCCAAAGGCGCAATTATATGGCAACGATGCTGAAAAAACGGAAGAAGGGATAATCTATGCTGCGGCGCGCGCTGGGCGGAATCGCGGTCCTGCTGACGCTGACATCCTGCTCGGGAAACACGGATATCGTCGATCCTCAGGATCTCAATTACGTCACCGCGATCGGAATCGACTATGTAGACGGCAAGTACGTCGGGTATTATCAAATGCTCGATTTTGCATCCGTCGCCAAAACGGAACCCAATGCGAACGATCAAAGCCCGATGATCTGGGTCGGCCATGGCGAGGGCTCCACGCTGAACGACGCGATGTTTCAAATCTATAAAACGAGCCAATCCATGATTGTCTGGTCGCATATGACGGCTGTCATCTTCGGCGAAGGAGCTATCCGGCACGGACTCGAGCATGTATTCGACAGCTTGCCCCGCTACCATGAAATCAGGCTGACGCCATGGGTATACGGGACGAAGGACAAGATGGAGGATATTCTCATGATGAACGGATTTTTCCGGCAATCGGCGCTGAATACGATTTTGCATGAGCCCAAGTCCATCTTCATTCAGAATTCTCAGCTTGAGCCCGTGCAATTGTTCGAGTTGATGCGCAGCGCTTTCGAGCCGGGAGAGACCGCTTATATACCGGCGGTGTCCATTAATAAGACGCAGTGGAAGGATCAGAAAGGAAAAGAGGAAAAGCCGTATGTAAGCGGGGCTTACTTTATCAAGGAAAAGCGGCTGCAATCGCTCGTTCCGATCAAGCAGCTGCAGGGAATGCGCTGGCTTGCCCAAGAGTCGAACCGGATTTCGCTGCTTGTGCCTTCGGAGGACAAAACGGATGTGCAGATTATCTTTCTGGATCCGAAATCCAGCATTTCCGTCCGCCCGGGCCCGATTCCAACATTCGAGGTCGAAATCCAGACCAAAGGGTATCTATCGTCGCGGCAAGACGAGAAGTATATGTCTTTGTCCCAATTGGAGGCAGCATCCAACAGGAAAATTGAAGAAGAGGTCCGCCAGATGGTCGAGCAATCCGTTCGCACCAAGACGGACCTTCTGAATTTGGAGCATGCCATGTATAAAAAAGCCAATCGGGCGTGGAAAGCGCTTGGGAACGATACCTCGCTGTTCGACATGAAGCCGGTTGTGGAAATCAAGGTCAATGCTCGAATCAGCCATTCCGGCGCTCTCAAAAATCCCATGATCGGAGAAGTCAGCCGGTGATAGTCTAAAACGGATAGATTGGAGAGGCGATCCTGTGAGGACCCGATCGGATCGAGGTGAAGCCGGCGCTAGCGTCCGAGAAGCTCCGACAGGAGCACCTTCCGCCCGCTTCTTGAGCTTTCCATCGCGCCGAGCACCATAGCCATGCTGAGAAGATTGTCCCGGCAGTCCGTTTCGGCGGGGCGTTCCTGCAGCAGGGAGTCGAACAATTCGTCCAGGCAGCGGTGATGCCAGGACGCGCCGCCGGCTGCAGGGGAGGTTTCGATCCGCTTCGTCGCCTTCAAGAAGGCTTGCTCCTCCTGCTGAGGGGCGAGGATGTCCGCATATGGGCTGTCCGAGCCGTTCCATATCGCCGTTCCCGCAGAGCCTGTAATCCTCCACTGAGCTTCCCACGAGGTGGGGGCGCCTTCTGCGCACCAGGAGCCCCGATAGTTAAACACGGAGCCGTCGGACATTTCGAATATGCAGACGGCAGCCGCGCTTCCCGCATACCAGGAGCCGGCGGGGTTGAATTCATGGCAATAGACGGAGATAGGATCGGCGCCGAGAATAAGCCTCGCCTGGTCGAACGTGTGGATGGCCATATCCAGAATGAGAGGGCTTTCCATGGCATCCCGGAAGCCGCCGAAGTGAGCGCCGATAAAAAAGTCCGCTCCGGCGAAACCGGGCTTGCCGATCGTTCCTTCCTTGATAAGGCTCCGCAACGCCCGTATATTGGGGTCGAAGCGTCTGTTCTGCATGACGGCATGCGATCGTCCCGTCTCATCCGATACCCGGACGAGATCGAGGCAGCCATCGAGCGATTCAGCGAGCGGCTTCTCGGAGAATACGTCGCAGCCAAGCTTCATCGCAGCTGTGCCGATCTCATGATGGCTGGCCGGGATGGTGACATCGAACACGAGATTGGCTTCGTTTTCCTTGATTGCTTCCTCAAGCGACACATACTTCCCGCAGCTCAGCCCATGCCTCTCGGCCATGCGCTCAGCGGATTCCAGACGGATGTCGACAAGTCCGACAATCTCCGCGTCCTGCCTGCCCATGGCGTATTCCACCCAAGTATTCGCCATGCCGCCGCATCCGGCGACGACAATTCGAAACATCTTCTCTTTCATTTGTATTTGCCTCCTCCAGCCTGGCCCTTCCTATCGGGCTTGTCATTCACTCTGATTGTGAGCTATAGTAAACGCTGTCAAGTGAATTATAACGCATTCCAGCCCTGTATTCTCGATCCTAAATTGCGCAAAACCACTCTTATCTTGTGCAGGTGAAGCCGATGGAGATGAACCGGGAGCATTGGGAGAACAACCCTTTGGACCGCAGCTATCCATTCAAACTGTTTTTCAACGCTTCGGGAGAAACGAAGCCTGGCCAATGCGTCCTGTTCCTGCACTGGCACGAACATTTCGAGTTCATCGTGATGCGGCGGGGACGGGCCGTATTCCATATCGGCAGTCAGGTATGCGAGGCCGAGCCGGGAACGCTGCTCGTCGTGCAGGCGGGCGATCTGCATACGGGGTTCAGCCGCGGCTCGGAGCAAGTGGAGTATGTCTCTATCGTGTTCAACGGGGCGCTGTTCAGCGATTGGGCCAAGGAAGAGGACTATGACACGCTGCTCAGCCCTTATCTGGATGGAAGAGCTTCCCTGCCTGCCTATCCGGGCCGATGCGGAGAAGAAGCGCGGCGCTTGATCGACATGGCTGTCGCGGAGTCCGGGACAGGGTTCTCCGCTTCCGGGCGGATGATCGCCAAAACCTATCTGTTTCTTGCCTTTGCATGGCTGGCTCGGACTCATTTGCCTCCGGGACAGGCGGGACGGGCAAGGGAAGCCGGATTCCGGCAGGAAAGGTTCAAGGAATTGATTCGGCACGTGGAAGACAGCGGCGCGCCCATGGGAGTCAGGGAAGCGGCCAGGATGGTGAGCGTGAGCCCGCACCATTTCTGCAAGATGTTCAAGAGGCTGACCGGAAGGACGTTCACCGATTTTGTGAACCGCTGCCGGATGCGGCAGGCGGCCAAGCTGCTCTTGGAAACCGGCTTGTCCGTCACCGAAGTCGCGGAACGCGTCGGCTGCAGCAATCCCAATTATTTTACGAGGCTGTTCAAGCAATATGTCGGCATGACGCCGTCGCAGGCGAGAAATAGAGCCTTGCCTGACAGGACGCAGGCTGGCGGCACGGATTGGTAGAACAGTCCGTAGAGTCTGTTGCGGCGATGCCTTGGGCATCGGTGAGCGAAGGAACGGCATACCGGGCGATCAAGGATGCTTACTTGCATGACGGCGACAAGTGGCGCAGTCCATGCTGACAGCGCGTTTGATGGAATAGCCGCCTCTGGCCGATGCATGCCGATGATCGGTATCAGTCCGATGGAAAACCCGCGATGTAGGCGGGGTTTTTTGTGCTTGTTTTTCCCGACCGCAGCCTCTTCAAGATGGACTCGCCGTTCATGGCCGCTTATGCGCGGCTTGCGGTCCAGACCTGCCACCGGCGGGGAGCGTCTGCATCGGCGGCATGGCGGCGCAAATTCCTTTCAAAAACAAATCCCGCCGCCAACGAACGGGCGCTTGAAAAGGTTCGCCTCGACAAGCTGAGGGAAGTCCGGATCGGCCATGACGGCACTTGGGTCGCCCATCCCGGGCTTGTCGCAGTGGCAGAGGGGGGATTCAACGAACATATGCCGGGGGCGAGCCAGCTCTTCATCCACCCGGACGGCATCGTCGGTGCCTAGCAGCTGCTTGAAGCGCCACGAGAGCCCATTACCGAAGCCGGCGTCCGCCTGAACCTGTCGGTCGGCTTGAACTATATCGAAGCCTGGCTGCGTGGAACGGGCGCCGTGCCGATCAACAGCCTCATGGAGGATGACGCTTCGGCCAAAATCTCCAGGGCGCAGCTGTGGCAATGGATCCGCCATCCAGAAGGAAATCTGGAGGACGGCAGGAAAATGAGCGCCGATCTGTACCGCAAGCTGCTGGACGAAGAGCTAGCCAAGCTGCAGGCTGCCGCTTCATTGATTTCCCGGATCGACCTTTCGGCCAGGACGCCTGCCAAGGCGTCCTTCGTCTATGTTCCGTTCCAGAAGGATGGTAGAGAACGGGTTTAACCGATTTCGGTTCTGGACGGGCCGCACACGGGCTGGTAATCTTTTGAAATAATGAGTTCGTCGAAAAGGAGAACAGCCATCATGAAACCCGTCCGATTTCTGGAAGGAAAATCCGTTTATCTGAGACCTGTGGAAGCAGGGGATGCCGACTGGTATTACGCCGGCCTGTACGACTCCGAGACACGGATGCTCACCGGCACGCAGAAGCACTATACGAGGGAACAAATCGTCGATTACCTCCATGGCAAGGAGAAGGATGCATCCTCCGTCCTTCTTCTGATCGCTCTCCGGGATACCGATGAACTGATCGGAGACATCGCGATTCAGGACATCGACCGCAACAACCGCAATGCGGGCATACGGATCGCGCTGAACGACAAGTCCCATCAGGGAAAAGGCTACGGAAGCGAGGCTTTGCGGCTCATGCTTGATTACGGATTCGGCATTCTCAATCTGCATCGCATCGAGCTGAACGTATTCGCGTTCAACGAAAGGGCGGCGCATGTCTACGAGAAGCTCGGCTTCAAGCGCGAAGGCGTACAGCGCGAGGCGCTCTATTATGGGCATGCCTATCATGACTCCATTCTCATGGCCATTCTCGAGGATGAATACAGGCAGCTGCATCGGAAATAGTCGCCATAAGCATCCCTCCATCAGGCACAAGACCGTCACGCGCGTGGCGGTTTTTTGTCTTTTGCGGCAGCGGCGATTTGGTATAATGAAAGAAAAAAACGGGGAGGGGTCGCCATGTCTGCCGTCTTATTCGTACGCGGCAATCTGTTCATGACGGAATCGGCCGCGGCCGATTCGGTCTACGTCGAGAATGGCATCATCCGGGCGATTGGAACCGCTTCCGAGCTGGAGCTTCAGCTCAGCGGGCGTCCTTACGCGAAAGTCGATTGGAACGGGGCGCAGGTGCTGCCCGGTTTGGTCGATGCCCATATGCATCTCGGGATGCATGGCATGAAGCTCGGCATGCTCGACTTTACCGAAGCGGCATCGAGGGAAGAGATGCTGCACATGATTGCCGAGCGGGCCGCCTCCACGCCGGAGGGCGAATGGATTCTCGGACTGAACTGGAACGAGAACAACTTCCCGGACGGAACGGCGCCGCATCGGAGAGAGCTGGATGAAATCACGGAGCGGCATCCCGTCTATCTCACTCGAACCTGCTTCCATGCGTTTCTCGGCAATTCGGAAGCGTTCCGCAGAGCCGGCGTTACGGCGCACACTCCCGATCCGGAATCGGGCGCCTTCGGCAGAGATGCCGGCGGTCAATTGAACGGCTGGATCTACGAGAATGCATCCGCTCCATTCGCCGCCGTCCAGCCCGCACCGGATTACGATTTCCTGAAGAGCTCGATGAGGCGGGCCAGCGAGGACGCGCTCCGGCTCGGACTTACGGCCGCCCACACCGAGGATCTCCGGCTGCTCGGCAGCGTGGAAGCGATGCTGCGCATCCAGAGCGAGCTGAGGGAGGAAGGCCTGGCTTTCCGGACCCATCAGCTGATGTTCCACGGCTTCCTGGACGAGATCCAGGAGCTTGGGATGCGGGCGGGCAGCGGCAGCGACTGGCTGCGGATCGGAGCGGTGAAGCTGTTCGCCGACGGGGCGGTCGGCGGCCGCACGGCGCTGCTCCGGGAGCCTTATCACGACGCGCCCGCCGCGCTGGGATTGGCGATGCATACAGCGGAGGAGCTGGCAGGGATTGTCGGCAGGGCGCGGCGGCAGGGATATCCGATCGCCTTCCACGCGATCGGGGACGGAGCCGCCGAGATGATGGCGGATGTGCTGGAGGCGCATCCGCTGGCCGCGGACGCCAAGCTCCCGGACCGCTTCATCCATGCCCAGATCGTGCAGCCGGCTACGGTGGAGCGCATGAAGAGGATGAATCTGGCCGTCGATCTGCAGCCGCGGTTCGTGCCGAGCGATTTCCCTTGGGTCATGGACCGGGTCGGCCCGGAGCGGACAAGCTATCTGTACGCCTGGAAGAAATGGCTGCAGACGGGATTGCCCTGCTCCGGAGGCAGCGATGCGCCGATCGAGCCGCTGAATCCGTTCCTCGGCATCCACGCCGCCGTTACGAGGCGCAAGCCCGGCGAGCGGCATGAAGGCTATTTGCCGGAGGAGAAGCTGAGCATCTCCCAGTCCATCGGGCTGTTCACGCACGGCAGCGCGGCCGCGGCGGGGGAGTCGGACCGGAGGGGCTCGATCGGGATCGGCAAGCATGCCGACTTCACCGTCGTCGACCGCCGGATCCATGACGGCATGGATCCCGACGAGCTGCTTCATGCCAAGGCGCTGATGACGGTCGTCAACGGCATCGTCGCTTATCAAGCCTAACTTTAAATCGATAAGGGGATTGTCATGTTCAGTTATATTCTCGTGGGGGCCGTCATTCTGGCGGCGATCGGCGCTACATTGGCGGTTGGCTTTTCCAAGGAAAATCGAAATGGAAACCCTGCTTACGACCGCGCGCATGGAAAAAAATGGGCAAGGCTCAGCATGCTGTATGCCGTGACGGCCGTGCTCAGCGTCGTCGCTCTGGTCTGGTTCGTGTTCAACTAATCATTGGGGGAGGAATGCAATCATGGACTATACGTACTTGGGAAGATCGGGACTGGAGGTTTCGCGCTTCTGCCTCGGAACGATGACTTACGGCAGCTGGGATATGGATGAAAAAAGCTCTCTCGCGGTCATTGACCAGGTGCTGGATTCCGGAATCAATTTCCTGGATACAGCCGACACCTACGGCAAGGGCACCTCGGAGGAGATCATCGGCAAAGCCTTGAAGGGACGCCGGGAGAAGGTCGTCGTTGCGACCAAGTTCAAGGTGAGGACCGAGGACGGCCCCAATGGAGAAGGGGCCAGCCGCTACCGGATCATGAAGCAGGTCGAGCACAGCCTGAAAAGGCTCGGCACCGACTACATCGACCTGTATCAGATCCATCGTCCGGATCCCCATACTCCGCTGGACGAAACGCTGAGAGCGCTCGATGATCTGGTCAAGCAGGGCAAGGTTCGTTATATCGGCTGCTCCAACTTCGAGGGGTGGCGGATCGTGGAGTCGCTCTGGACCAGCGACAGGATGAACCTGGAGCGGTTCGTCTCGAATCAGCCTTCCTACAGCCTGCTGGACAGGACGATCGAGCAGGAAATACTGCCCGCCTCGGAGCGGCATGGATTGGCCACGATTGTGTATTCGCCCCTGTCCGGCGGCTGGCTGTCGGGCAAATACAGGCAGAATCAGCCTCTTCCGGCCGATTCCCGCGGCGAGCGCATGAATCTGGCTGAACCGCGCAATCAAAAGAAACTGGAAATCGTCGAGCAGCTGGCGGCACTTGCGGATCAAAAAGGCGTCAAGCTGAGCCAGCTCTCCCTGTCCTGGCTGCTGCAGCGGAAAAACGTCATTCCCGTCATCGGCGTCAAAAGCCGCGGTCAGCTCGAGGAGAACCTGGGCGCGCTGGCCGTTCAATGGACGAGCGAAGAGCTGGATGCCATCGATATGATCGTGCCGGGTCCTTTCCGGGATTATTCGCGCGACGGAAGCTTCTGGATTTCTTCCCTGTCTCTATAGATCCATGATGAGATGACAAAGAGCGGAGATGAGAGATGATCGATGGCGAAAACAAAGGCTATGGATGCTGCAGGAATAGAGGCTGAAATGGAGGCCGAGCTGTCAAGGGACGATCTGAGTACGTATTCGTCCAGGCTGAACGGATTCGTAGCCGAGTTCGAGCATGTGATCCATTCCAAGGTGAACGAGGAGTACGACAAAAATACCCGTTGGCCGGACAAGCTTGCGGACCGAATCGCCCAGTTCGGCGGAAGCTGGCGGTTCATCGTTATCTTTTTTGCCGTGCTGGCTTTATGGATCGTCATCAACAGCCTGGCGCTGACAAAGGCGATCCGCTTTGACGGGCCGCCCTTCATCCTGCTCAACCTTGTGCTGTCGTTCCTGGCGGGCTTCCAGGCTCCGATCATCATGATGAGCCAGAACCGCCAAGCGGCCCGCGACAAGCGCGAGAGCATAATCGATTATGCGATCAATTACAAGGCCGAGCTGGAAATCGACGATATGCAAGGGCATCTGCATCGCCTCGAGGCGGATTTTGCAAGCTTTCGCAGCGAAACGAAGAGGGATATGGAAGAGATCAAAGCTCTGCTGCGGTCGACTGACGCCAAAGGGAAAGCCGATTGAGTGGTCGAGCCGCGAACCTAAAGGTTTGTTTGATACTTAAGGGTGTAGATCATTAATCCAATTAATTGTATGTTCCCGATGGTTGATCCGGATTGTTGATGACATTAACAAAAAAGAAAAAAGGAAAGAGAGCACCGATCCGGCGCTCTCTTTTTTGTTGCTTGCGCACAGTCGATTGAGCCGGAGTTCTGTCCGAGCTTGCTGGATGTTCTCGCCGTTTCAAGCACGGAATGAACGGCTTGCTTAGCGGATTGAGTCCATACCGGCTGCGGCATGCCCATTCCCCTGCATTCGGTTCTTCCATCAAGCAAGCATGGATATCGAGACAGCCTGTCACGGGATCGTCATTGCTCATAGCCCGAAAGGGTTATGTGCAAAATCTCCGTTTCTTTTATGATCATGGAAGGGGAGAAACGGGCTTTGCACAGAGGGGGGAGTTTCCTGGCTATCCAGTTCAACCATGATTGCCGATTAGGAAGGCTCGTCAGACGAGCAGCCGTCCTGGCCGTATGCACGGCATGCTTGCCGGGAGCATCGGGGCATGCCGATTCGGCAGCGGCTTCCCCGACAGAGATTGGAGCGGCTTCGCTTCAAAACAGGCTGGATGCAGCCAAGCCGGGAGAAGCCGTAACACTGCCGCCCGGACAGTACGCGGAAGCGATCGTCATCTCGAAAAGACTGATCGTACAAGCCGAAGGCGTGACCTTGACCGGATCGGGCGGGGATGCTCCTGTCGTGAAGCTGGCCGCGGAAGGAGCGGAGCTGCACGGAATGGCCGTTGAAAAAGATGCTGCGGGCGAAGCTCCGGCCGTACTCATATCCGCCGACAGGGTCGTCGTGGATGGGCTTCGAATCAAGTCCCGCTCTTACGGCATCCAGCTTCGCAAATCCAACGGATCCACCATCAGGGGCTCGGTCGTCGCTCCCACGGATGATCTCAAGGGAAAATCGGCTCGCCAGACCGACAAGCGAAATGGAATCGACCTTTTTCAGTCCAACGGCAATCTCATTCAGGAAAATCGGGTGACCGGCATGTTCGACGGGATCTACATGGAGAGCAGCCATGACAATGCCGTCCTAAGCAACGAGATCGACCACTCCCGGTACGGCATTCATTGCATGTATACCAACGGCACGATCATGAGGCGCAACAGCTGCGAGTTCAACGTTACCGGCATTATGGCCATGATCGTGAAGGGAGCCGAGGTGACCGACAACGTCTTTACTCGGCAGAAAGGCAGCGTCAACTCGCAAGGCATGCTGTTCTTCGATGTGCAGAATACCCGGGTCGCAGGCAACGAGCTGACGGGAAACCGCGTCGGGCTTTACATCGAGATGTCCCGGAACAACGTATGGGAGCACAATGACGTTTCGTACAACTTCGTCGGCATTCAACTGCTGGACTCTCAGAGCAATCGGCTCGAGAACAACCGCTTCGTCTCGAATGTCATCGAAACGCAAGCGGATGGCAGCAAGGACAACGAGCTGCTCCATAATTATTGGGATGCCTTTCAAGGACTGGATCCCAGCGGCGACGGGATCAGCGATATCCCGTACGTCATGAATCCTTTTTTTCAAAGGCTGACGAAAGGAATACCGGCTTATCAGATTTTTTTCCAGTCTCCGGGCATGAGGTTTCTGGAAAGTCTCTTCACTGCGGATGCAAAGCAATGGACGCAGGATCGCGAGCCCAGGATGGAGCCTGCTTTGTCATCATCCGCTTCAACCGATAGCCGGCCGAATCCATGGAGCGCAGCGGAGACGGGAATAGCCGGAGCGGCTCTGCTCGTGGCGGCACTAACGATCATTACACTAATGGGGGTCAAAAAATCATGAAAAAAATTACGCTCGTGCTGTTCGTTTCCTTATTCACCATCCTGCTGGCTGCCGGTTGCGGCAAGCAAACCTATGAGCCGGTGCCGATCGACGAGACGGTGGACAAATGCGCCATTTGCAATATGCAGATCAAGGACGATGCTTTCGCCACTCAACTGACGACAACCGAGGGCAAGACATTCAAATTCGACGATATCGGATGCATGAACGAGTGGAAGGAGAAAAACGCGGAGGCAAAGATCGGCGGCGAATACGTTCGTGATTACAATGACAAGGAATGGATTCCTTATGACCAAGCCGCTTATGTCTACGATGCCGATTTCAAGTCGCCTATGGCGTACGGGATCTACAGCTTCAAGGACAAGGCTTCAGCGGAAGCGTTCACGAAAGAACAAGGAAAAGGCCGGCTCATGACAGCCGCGGACCTGGCTTCGCATGAATGGACGCAGAATAAAGCCCAAATGGGCATGGATATGGGAGAAGGACACTCGCATGATGAAGGCGGTGAAATGGATATGGGCGCAAATGCGGGAGCGACTGCAAATATGGGCTCCGATTCCCATTAAGCGATGAATATGCTGCATATTGCGCGAAGGGAAATCAAGCTCGGCTTCCGCAACCCGTGGGCCTACTCTTTTCTAGCGCTGTTCACCCTGTTCACCCTCGTCCTGCTGCTGATTCATTCGAGCAGCTCGATATCCGGCTACACAAGCACGACCGGTTCCATGTTAAGCCTGATCTTGTATCTGCTGCCTCTCATGACGCTGCTGATCGGCTCCTTTTCCCTGACGGCGGAAAAAGAGGAAGGGAGCTGGCAGCTGCTGTCCACCTACCCTCTGCGAACATGGTCGTTCATCCTGGGCAAATATGCCGGGCTCGCCATTGTCCTGATGACGGTCGCCGCCTTTGCGTACGGCGTGAGCGGAGTAGCCGGAGCGCTTGCAGGAGGAGGCTTCCAGCTCCGGACCTTGCTGCTGTTCCTTGTATTTTCCGTCCTTCTGATTCTGCTCTTCCTGGCCGTCGCTCTCCTGATCGGGACTGCGGCCCGCAACCGCTGGCAGGCGCTCACTTACGGTGTCGCCTTCTGGTTCTTCACCGTCATCGGCTGGCCGGCGCTGCTGATCGCGGGACTTGGGTTCGTTCCCTATCTGTGGATCAAGCCGGCGTTGATCTTCCTGACGTTTCTCAATCCGGCCGAGCTGGTGCGATTATTCGTCGTGGTGAAGCTTGGCGGCGGTTCTATCCTTGGTCCCGATTATTACAAATGGGTAGACGTCATGAGCGAGCCGCTGGGAGCCATCCTTTTTGCCGCCGTATGCCTGCTCTGGATCGTGGCGGCGTCCGGAGTCTCAGCCTGGGCTTGGGAAAGGGGGCGTTCCCGTGGATGAACCTGTTCTTAGAATCGAGGGAGCCGGCAAAACGATCAAAGGCCAGACGATCCTTCGTCCTGTGTCCTTGTCTTTGCAAAGAGGTGACGTCTATGCCCTTTGCGGCGGCAACGGAGCGGGCAAAAGCACGCTGCTGCGCATGGTGATGGGCATCCTCCAGCCGACGGCCGGGCGGATCGAAGTGAACGGCCTGAGCTGGAAGGACAATCGCCGGTCTTACGCCGAACAGATGGGCTATATGCCGGACGACTATTTTTTTGCCAGAGGGCTGACGGCTTGGGAAACGCTGAGCTTCTGGGCTTCGCTGCGGGGGCTGTCCCGCGGGAGGACCGCGGAGGTCCTGGAAGAAGTCGGCTTGACGGGAGTAAGGAACAAGCAGGTCGCCTCTTTTTCCAAAGGCATGCGCCAACGGCTGCTGTTTGCCCAGGCGCTGCTGTCGCGCCCGTCCTTGCTCGTGCTGGATGAACCGACCAACGGCCTCGATCCTTACTGGATGGATGCTTTTGTGGAGCTGGTGAAGAGGGCCGCCGAGGATGGGCATGCCGTGATTTACTCGACTCATCAGCTGCCTGTAGCCGAAGCCTCCGCGAATTACGTCCTGTTCCTGCAGGAAGGATCGGCCGTCAAGCAGGGCGCTGTTTCATCCTTTTTGGAGGAGTACGGACCAGGCGGGCTGCATGCAGCGTTCAGCGATACGCGTCGCGGATAAGGAGGATTTATGAACAGAGGCCGCTTCCGTTTCGAACGAAGGCCAAAGATCCTGCTGACTTTGCTTCTTCTGGCTGCGGCTCTTCTTGCGACCGTCGCCACGATCGCCGACAACCGGCCGCAAGGGACGGGCGCTTCGGTCAAAGAAGGCTCGGCGGCTCCGGATATCGGGGTCAAGTCACTGACCGGGGAAAGCATTCATTTATCCGACTATCGCGGCCGAGCGGTGCTCGTCCACTTTTGGGCCAGCTGGTGCGTTCCTTGCGTCACGGAGCTGCCCTTGATCAGCGAAGCAGCCCGCTCGGCTCTGACTGGAAACACGACGGCCGTCCTGGCCGTCAATGTAGGGGAAAGCCGCGGAACGATTCGTGAATTTATGGATGCCAACCATATCGACATGCCCGTATTCGTGGATATAACGGGGGAAGCGGTCAGCGCTTATCGGGCGAATGCGCTTCCGACTTCCATTCTGATCTCTCCGGAAGGAAAGATCGCCCGCATCGTCCAAGGACAATTTCAAAGTGTCGCGGACATCGAGAAATCCCTTGCTGAGGCATTATGAATACCGAAAAACCCGCTTCGATCGAAGCGGGTTTTTTTATCGTATCCATTTTCTAGCCGCAATGAATGCTTGAGATTGCTGCCCGGTGACTCCAAAGAGTCATGTTCTTTTCATCCCGCTGCTGCACAATGGGGGAACAAGGACAAAGAAGCAGGTGAAGAAGACGATGCAAACAAGAGTAAAGGTGCTTGTCGTGGATGACCACTCCATGGCGCGCGAAGGCGTTCGAGAGCTTTTAAAGGAAGATTCCGCTTTTGTCATCGTGGGAGAAGCTTCAAGCGGGAAGGAAGGCTTGGAGCTGGTCAGGCTGCTGCAGCCGGACTTGATTCTGATGGATATCCGCATGGCTGGAATGGACGGCCTGGAGACGACAAAACGGATCAAGATGGTCTACCCCTGGATCAAGATCGTGATGATGACCGTTTCGGATGATATATCCGATCTGTTCGAGGCAGTAAAAAAAGGGGCGCAGGGATACCTGCTCAAAAACCTGCAACCCGGAACCTGGCTGAGCTATCTAAGAGCGATCGTATCCGATGAAACCCCCATGTCCAAAGAGCTCGCTTCCATGGTCTTAAAGGAATTTCAAGCCTATCCTGCCGATTATTCCGCCGTGTCGCCTTTAACGAACAGGGAACGTGAAATTCTTTCCTGCGTGGCCAAAGGGCTGATCAATAAAAAGATTGCGGAGGAGCTGACGATCTCCGAGCATACCGTCAAAAATCACCTGAAGAACATCCTGGCCAAGCTTCAGCTCGCCAATCGGGTCCAGCTGACGCGGTACGCTTACGAGCAAGGTCTCATAGACCGCGACGTCCTGCCGCCGGATCGTCATCGGTTCTAGCCTGGGCATGCCGGTCACCGCTGAAGTCTCTCGATCAACCGGTACCCTTCTCCGCGAACCGTCTGGATCCATTTCGAAGATCCCGGAAGAGCTTCTTCCAGCTTGGCCCGCAGATTCATGATGTGGGTATCGATCGTCCTGGCATGAATAGATGGACTCCGCATGTTTTTTCGAAAAGCGGAAGAGCGTGTGCGGATCAAGAGCTCGTTTCTGGAAAGCACTTGATTCGGACTGTTTCTCAGGCAGGAGAGGAGCTCGTACTCCATGGGCGCCAGTACGACCGGCTTATTGTGGATCCAACAGATCAGGTGAGCCGGATCAAGCTTCAGCAAATAGGGTCGTCTCGACTTATGGAGGGGAGAAAGCACGGCAAAGGATCGGTACACAAGGGCATTCACCCGCAGGACAAGCTCCTTTTCGCTGATCGGCCAGCTGAGGCAATCATCCGCGCCATTCTCGAACGCCTGGATAGAAGACGATTTCTGCTCCTCGGCTCGGAGCAGAATAAAAGAAGCTTCCGTTTGCTTTTTAACTTCGCTGCAGATCGTGCAGCCGTCAATATCCTTAAGATTGGATTCGGCGAGGACGACATCGTAAGGCTCCTGAAGAGCTTGGAGAAGTCCGCCTGCTCCGTCCCCTTCGACGCGAACCGTCCAGTTCGCCTTCAAGCCGCTGCGCATGACTTGATTGCGGACGGAAGGCTTCTCGCTGATGACCAGAATGGTTGGCCGCTTCATGGCATCCCCCTACTTCTGTTCAGACAGCCATAGAGTGAGGTTGACGATATCGTTCTCCTCCAGCTTGGATTTGAAGCCGGGCATGCCGCCGCCTCCTTGACTGATCTGCCGGAATAGCTGCTCTTTGCTCCAGCTGCTTCCGATCGTCTTCAGGGAAGGCCCCATGCCTCCTTGGAGATTGCCTCCATGGCATGGAAGGCAGCTGGACTTGTAGATGGTTGCCGCAGCTGCCGCATCTGCGGGCGTGCTCGGAAATGCCGCGTTTTCCTGGACTGCCGTCCGCTGCGGTTCAGGCAGGCGGAACGAGAGCAAATAGACAGCCAGCACAGCCGCTAGAAGAAGGACAATCCCCATGAACCATTTCATGATTGAGTTCGCTCCTTCCATGACCTCGTTCTGAATTCTTTCTGTCCGTGATGATGCCCGCCGGCAGCAGGGGTGGAGGGGGCATCGTTTTCTTGCTTTTCAAGCTCGGTCAAATGCTTGGAGGCCTGTGCGCCGATCGCAAAGCGCTTTGCCGGCATAATCTCATATTCCGCTGATATACCGCTGAATTTCACCCTGTAAACCCCTTCCTTATCGAAAGCAGGTGAAGCCGTATAACAACCCGGAGAGGACATCACGCCCGGAACGGTGAGAGGAGGGGAGGAGCCGTCCTCCGGCCAGAATTGGAACTGGGCTTTGTAAAAGCCTTCGTACGGCTTGCCGTTTTCTTCGACCTGGATGGAAAACGTCTTGTCCATGCCCAGCTTTAGGTCAGTAGGCACTTTCATATCCACGCTAAGATGAGGAATAAAGCCGTTGGCATCTCGTCCGGACATATCGGCCGTGCAGCCGCTGAACAGGAGGGAACTCGCCGCGATCATCATTCCAGCTATGCGTTTTTTTCTTTTCAACTGCGATTCCTCCTAGGAAGAGAGCCAGCGGCGCAGAGCCGGGATCCGAGAAATGAGTACAAGGTCGACAATCAAGATGGCCAATATGGAGAGGCCGACGAGCGGCATAAGGATGCCTAGTACAGCCATGATGGCCAGAACGCCGATCATGACGCGTTTATCCTTGGGCTTGCGGGGGGCGCCTAATGTGCCTGAAGGCTTTCGCTTGCGCCACATGACATAGGATCCGGCCGAAATAAGCACAAGGCCGAGGCATGTCACTAGTCCGATGATCTGATTGGCCAGGCCGAACAGCCTGCCTTCATGAAAAGCGATGCCCAGGGTGATCAGCTTTGCCATAACACCGAAGTCCTGGTAGCGGACATCGGTAAGGACGGCGCCGCTGTATGGGTCCACATGCAGAGTGACTTCTTTTCCCGGCTTTACATGATCGGTAGATACGCTGTATACGCCGGAGTCACCCCTCGGCATGGTTATCGTATAAGGCTTAAGGACATGTTGACGCTCCGCAATGGCGGCGATTTCGTTCATAGACAGCCTTACATAACCGCCCGAGATGGAATTCGGCACGGGCGTATTTTCGGCCGCCCATGGAATATTGTCCGCAATATCCTTGGCGACGGTAATGGATTCCGGCTGCCCCGAAAAAAGGTATGCGTAGGGAGGTGTATTGGTATTGGTGGCGTTGGCCGCCCGATCGATCTGTCCGCCAAGGACGCCTGACCAAGGGAGTCCGGTCGCAATCAGGATGAGAATGAACAGGGACAGCCAGAATGCGGGTACGGCATGCAGATCACGCCAGAATGGACGGCTCCCCCGCTTGCCGAGCCTGGGCAGCACCGTTCCCCAGATGCTGAATCGGCCCCGCGGCCACCATAAATAGAGCCCTGTAACCGTGAGAACGATTCCCCAGCAAGCGGCCATTTCCACAAGACGGTTCGGCAGCGTTCCGCTCAGAAGCAGCTGGCTGTGCATCTTTTTGAAGAAGGAGGAGAAGGTTTTCTCGGCGTTCATCATCCCGTACACTTTTCCGTCATAGGGATCGGCATAAAGAACGGCCTGCGCCCCTTCATTCATGACCGAAAACGTTACCGTCGACTTCGCATCATCAGGCAGGGTAATGGACTGGATGCTCAGGCCCGGATGCTGCTGCTTGACGGCTGCCGAAAGCTGATCGGGCGAAAGCCTGGAAGCGCCGACTTCCCGAACGGTGAGCAGATCCTTGTAGAGATAACCTTCGATTTGCGGCTTGAACAGGTACATGGATCCGCTGAAAGCAAGAAGGATGAGAAACGGCGCAAAGATGATTCCGGCATAGAAATGCCATCTCCAGACGGTTTGATACAGGGCGGGAAGCAAGCCGCGATTGCCGCCCGTCCGGATGCTGCCCGTCGATGTCTGCAGCTCAGGCTCCATCTTCATCTGTATGAACAACCCCCATTCAATTAGGTCCTTATCGACCTTCATAAGTATAGGGAACCGGAACCTATTCAACATGACTCGAAGGGGTCATTTCGGCTGCAGCTTCTTTTGGGAGGGAACGCATCGGCCATTTGTGTTAACTTAAAAATGTTATGACAGGTTAACATTTCCTTTACAGGCTGCCGGTCCACTGATACAATGGCCTGGATCATTGTTAACCACATACCTTTTAATTAAGGTTAACAATAGAAGGATACGAACAGGGTGATCAAAGCGGATGGCTAGGACCGAGAAAAAGGATTGGAACCGATTTGCGGAAAAAGCGTTGAACGGAGAATGCCTGACGCTGGAGGAAGGACTTGCCCTTCTGGAGGCGGGGAATGATGAGATCCTATCGATTCTGCAGGCGGCTTTCACGGTGCGCAAGCATTTTTACGGAACGAAGGTCAAGCTCAACATGATCATCAATGCCAAGAGCGGCCTCTGTCCGGAGGACTGCGGTTACTGCTCGCAATCGATCGTATCGGCGGCCCCGATCGAAAAATACAAGCTGCTGGACAAGGACACGCTGCTTGCCGGCGCGCGCGAGGCGATGCAGCGCAAGGCCGGCACTTATTGTATCGTGGCATCGGGAAAAGGTCCGACCGATAAGGAGATCGGGCAGGTTGTCGAAGCGGTCAAAGAAATACGGGAAACGCTGCCGCTCAAAATCTGCGTCTGCCTCGGCATCCTGAAGGAAGGACAGGCGGAAAAGCTGGCGGATGCAGGGGTTCACCGGTACAACCACAATCTGAACACAAGCAAAGGAAACTTTCCGTCCATTACGTCGACACATACCTACGATCAGCGGATCGAGACAATCCTTGCGGCGAAGCGGAGCGGAATGTCTCCTTGCTCGGGAGTCATTGTCGGCATGGGCGAGACAAACAAAGAGATAGTGGAAATGGCTTATGCCCTTAGAGAGCTGGATGCGGATTCGATTCCGATCAATTTCCTGAACCCCATTCCGGGGACGCCTCTCGAAGGCTCGCAGCTGACGCCGGCCATGAAGGCTCTCAAGGTGCTGGCATTGTTCCGCTTCCTGTGCCCCTCCAAGGAAATCCGCATCGCGGGCGGCCGCGAGTTGAATCTGCGTTCCCTTCAGCCGTTTTCCCTATATGCGGCCAATTCGATTTTCGTAGGCGACTATTTGACGACGGCAGGTCAGGAGGCGATGGCCGACTATCAAATGATTGAAGACCTGGGCTTTGAGATCGAAGAGAATGCCCTCGGAACCGAGATGAATCCGGCGTGAACGAGGAAGGACGGTGCCTGGCCTGTCGGTTCGAGAAACCGTGGAGGATATCCTCCACGGCGTTTTTTTCGTCCGGTTTCAACGCTCCGAACAGGCTGGCATCAGCATATGTCAGCGGTCGAATCAATAGCCCGATCGAGCGGTTTTTTCATTTTTCACGCAGTTGTCGGAAAGAGTTGATCCTTTGTTGAACGTTTAAGGTCGAAGAAATGACAGGCATTGAATTGCAGCCAGACAACGGTACAATGAATTTAATCCTGCATGGCCAGTCGTCTTTGGACAGCTTTTCATCCACGGTTCCCGCCGGTCGGTCGCCAAGGCTGTCAATTCCCTGCAGCAAACAGAGATAAAAGCAAGGAAAGGATGGAAGCGTTTGTTCGCTTCATACTTTGTGAAAATATTCTCATACTCGGAGGCGATAAAGGTTGGCAGTAGACACGGTATTTTGGAGCAAGATGGTGACGGGCATGACGTTGGGGTTCCACGCCATTTTTGCGACGATTGGCGTCGGCATCCCGTTGATGATCGCAATCGCAGAGTTCATCGGAATCCGCAAGAAGGATCCTCACTACATCCTGATGGCCAAAAGATGGTCGCGAGGATTCATCATTTCGGTCGCTGTCGGTGTCGTAACCGGCACGGCGATTTCCCTGCAGCTGGCGCTGGTTTGGCCCCATTTCATGAAGCTGGCCGGCAATGTCATCGCTCTTCCGCTCTTCATGGAAGTGTTCGCATTCTTTTTTGAAGCGATCTTCCTCGGCATCTATTTGTACACATGGGATCGGTTCAAAAATCCGTATATCCACTGGCTGCTTACGATTCCGATCGTCGCCGGGGCAGGCATGTCCGCTGTATTCATTACAACGGTGAACGGATTCATGAACCAGCCCGGAGGCTTCGTCATGGAAGCGGGGCACTTCACGGCGGTCGATCCGGTGCAGGCGATGCTGAATACGGCGACGTTCTCCAAGGTTTTCCACGTCTTAAGCTCGGCCTACCTGACTGGAGCCGCCCTATTGGCCGGCATCGCAGCTTTTACGATGCTTAGAAAAGGCAGGAGCGCCTATCACAAAAAAGCCTTGAACCTCAGCATGGCGGCTGTCCTGCTGTTCGGCCTTCTCAACACGCTGGCCGGAGATGTATCGGCCAAGTTTTTGGCCGAGCATCAGCCGGAGAAGCTGGCAGCGGCAGAGTGGCATTTCGAGACGGAAAAAGGCGCGGATCTGATCCTGATGGGATGGCTCAACGCGGAGCATGAAATCATCGGAGCCATTCATCTGCCGAAGCTTCTCAGCTTCCTCGCTTTCGGAGACTTTAATGCCGAGGTGAAAGGCCTCGAGGAATTCCCTTTGGATGAGCGTCCGCCGCTTCTCGTTCATTACTTGTTCGATTTCATGGCCGGAATCGGATTCGCGCTGCTGGCAATAGCCTGCTTGTATTTCTTGTTCGTATTCTGGAAAAAACGCAACGAGCTCAACAAGTGGCTGCTCCGCATCCTGGCGCTGACCGCGCCGCTGTCATTTCTGGCCGTGGAGTTCGGCTGGCTGTATGCGGAGCTCGGGAGGCAGCCATGGATTATTCGAGGGTATATGCGTGTCGAAGAAGCAGCCACGACATCGCCAAGCGTACGATTGCTGTTTTTCCTTTTCCTCTTGTTGTACATCGCCTTAGCCGTCGTATGCGTGCTCGTGCTGCGCCGATTGTTCCATCATAAGCCGGCGGAAGCGGAGATGGAGACATGGATGAAAGAAAAGCGGGATTCATCCAAGGAAGGGGGCGAGAGGGCATGATCAGTTACGAGCTGATGGGCATCTCGGTGCTGTGGCTGTTTCTGTACGGCTATCTGATCGTTGCCTCCATTGATTTCGGAGCGGGCTTTTTTGCCTTTTATGCTCGATCGACCAAGCAGGATCACGTCATGAATCGTCTCATTTCCCGATATTTATCTCCGGTTTGGGAAATTACAAACGTATTTTTTGTCTTTTTCTATATCGGCATCGTCGGCTTTTTCCCCGATACGGCCTATTATTACGGCTCCGCGCTGCTTGTACCGGGAAGCATCGCCGTCATCCTGCTCGCCATTCGAGGCTCGTTTTACGCCTTTGAAAACTATGGCTCCAAAACGAACATCATTTATCTGTTTCTGTACGGAGCGACGGGGCTGCTGATTCCGGCTTCATTGTCGGTGGCTCTGACCGTGTCAGAAGGCGGCTTTATCTTGAAGGAGGCGGACGCCGTTTCTCTGGATTACTGGGCGCTGTTCACAAATCCGTTGTCCTGGAGCATCGTCGGCCTGGCGATCGTGTCCGTCTTGTTCATCAGCAGCTCTTTTCTGGCCTTTTACGCCTCGCGCGCAGAGGATCATTCCGCTCTGAAGCTGCTGCGGACCTATGCCCTGTTTTGGAGCACCCCGACGATCATTACCGCATTGACGGCGTTTATTTTTTTGGGCCAGCATAATGAGCGGCATTTTCAAAACATGATGGATTTATGGTGGCTGCTCGGGCTTTCCGTTGCCTTTTTCATGGTCGCTATGTGGCTTTTATATCAAGGACGCCGGTACGGTCTGGCTTTCATATGCATCATGCTGCAATTTTTCTCCGCCTTTTTCGCTTATGGAATCGGGCATTACCCGTATATCCTCGACCCGTACATCACGATTCAAGGCGGCGCTACCTCGCCGTCGATGGGATTTGCGCTTGTCGTCGCTTTCATTGGAGGCCTGTGCCTGCTGATTCCTTCGCTGGCTCTTGTCTTCAAGCTGTTCCTGTTCGATGCGGATTATGTCAAAGGGAAGAAATAAACCCAATGGTTCACATCCTTACAGGCCTTAGATCAAGGAGGAGAATGGTGTGAAGCGGAAAACGAGCCTGATGTCACAGCAAATGTCTGCGCAAAGAAAAAACATGGTTCTCCTTGCCGTCCTCTCGCTGGCGCTTGGCGCAGCTATAATCAGCCAGGCCGCATTGCTCGCGGAAGCCGTCCAACGGATTTTTGTGGAGAGAGCCTCCTTTTCATCGGTTGTCCTGCTGCTCGTCACGCTGCTGGCCGCGATGGCCGCGCGTACCCTGTTGTCGTATGGGAACGGCAAGATCGGCCTGCTTATGGCCGCCGACGCCAAGCGGAACATGCGGGCAGCGGTGCTGCGTCATTTGACCCATGCTGACATGCCGTCGGCCCTTTCCGGCCAGACAGGAGGCAAGGTCAGCATCGCACTGGATGCCGTGGACGAGGCGGACAGCTATTTCAGCCAGTACATGCCGCGGATGATGGAAGCGGCCATGATCCCGCTCATGATTTTAGCCGTTGCGTTTTTCCAGCATGCAAATACCGGCTTCATCATGCTGCTTACCGCTCCGTTCATTCCGCTATTCATGATTCTGGTTGGACTGAAGACGAAGGCCAAATCGGAGCAGAAATATGAGCAGCTGGCCGAATTTTCCGGTACATTCCTGGATTCCCTGCAAGGACTCGTCACATTGAAGCTGTTTGGACGGACTCGCCGCCAGCAGCAGGAAATCGAACGCAGCAGCATCGGCTACCGGGATGCCACGATGGGCATTCTGCAGATCGCGTTTACGAACACCTTCATGCTGGAGTCGATCGTCATGCTGAGCATCGGCATTGTCGCATTGGAGCTGGCCCTTCAGCTGCTCGTTTTCGACTCTCTTGCTTTCCACACCGCTTTCTTTTTGCTGCTGCTCGTTCCGGAGTATTACAGCCTGCTGAAAAATACGGGAACGGCTTTTCACAGCGGCCGAACGAGCATGGGAGCGGTGCGCAAGGTCGACGAGATGCTTGCGGGGGCAAGCAGCAGAAGCGGTCTGGCCGATAGCGGGGAGGGGGCCGCCGCGACAGCCGGAACCCAGGCGATGGCGAGTAAGGACGGATGCCGCGCAGCTCCTGCGGTTGGATCGGCTCTGCCGCCGGCTCTTGAGCTGAGCCATGTCCGATTCAGCTATGCGCCGGAATCTTTTGAGATCAAGACAGGCCGAATCGCGATCGGCCCGGGAGAGCACACCGCCATTGTCGGCAAAAGCGGCTCCGGCAAAACGACGCTGCTGAATCTCCTGTCCGGCTTGTTGCACCCGGCATCCGGGGAGATTCTGGTAAACGGATGTCCTCTTGTCGAATATGATGAGGCCTCTTGGTTCAAGCATGTCAGCTATATTACGCAGCATCCGTATATTTTCGCCGGCACATTTGCTGAAAACATTGCGATTGGAGCCGGGCGCAGCGTATCCAGGACCGAAATAGAGCAGGCGGCGAAGGAAGCCGGACTTGCTGCGGTTGCCGCCCAGTTCGAGCAGGGCTTCGATACGCTGGTGGGAGAAGGAGGCAGAGGGCTGTCCGGCGGGGAAAAGCAGCGGCTTGCCTTGGCAAGGGCCTTTTTAAAGCGGCCCGCGCTTATTTTGTTCGACGAACCTACCGTAGGGCTGGATCTGCATACCGAGCGTATCCTGCAGCGCTCGATAGCGGCGCTGGCCGAAACAGCGACGATGATTACGGTTGCTCACCGATTGCATACGATTCGGGATGCCGACAAGCTGCTGTTCATTGAAAATGGAGCGGTGGTGGATTCCGGAAGCCATGAAGAGCTTCTGAAGCGGCTCCCACCGTATGCCGAGATGGTTCGCGTCCAACGAAAAGGGGGCATGGCGGTATGAGCGGGCTGGCTATTCTGTCCAAGGCGATGATTCAGGAGCGCAAGGATATCTTCCTTTCGATTCTAGGCGGTTTTATCGCCGGCATTGCAGGCGTAGGCCTCTTTTCTGCAAGCGGATATCTGATCTCGCAGACGGTATTTGCACCGCCGCTGTATACGCTGATCGTCCTCACCTCGCTGGTCAAGCTGCTCGGCCTCATCAGGGCGGCAAGCCGGTACGCTGAACGGCTGTATTCCCACCGGGCGACGTTCTCCATGCTGAGCCGGCTGCGAACCTCCTACTTTGCCAAGCTTATTCCTTTGACGCCCGGTTTGCTGAACAAAACCCGCAGCGGCGACCTGCTTTCCCGGATCGTCGGGGACGTGGAAAGCCTGCAGCATTATTTTTTGCGGGTCGCTTACCCGCCGATCATTGTCGTCATGGTTTTTTTGGCCACGATGCTGTTCACCTCGGCCTTTTCCTTCTGGATGGCGTGTCTGTTCGTGATCGGAATGCTGGCGACGGCATTGGCGGTACCGGGAATCGTCTTGCTGGGCCAGCGGAGGATCCATGGACGCGTCCGCCGGCAGCGGGCGTTGTTATCGGCGGAAGTAACGGAAGTCTTGTACGGCTTCCGGGATTTGAAGCTGTACGGACAATTGGCGCAGAGGGAGCAGCAGCTTCAGGAAGCTTCCGCTGCCCTGGCAGCCGAGCAGCGGCGAGCGGCGGGACATTTGCTGCGCGGCCAGCTCATGCATGCTTTTGTTACGTATCTGATTACTTGGGGCGTGCTGGCGCTCGGGGCCTATTTGATCCAGAATGGATCGCTTGCCGGCGTTTTCCTGGCGATGCTGGTGATGGCCTCGCTCACCGTGTTTGAAGAAGCGGCGGCCATGTCGGTATTGCCCGCCTATAAGCAGGATAGCGAGCATGCGGCCGGACGGCTCACGGAGACGCTGAAGCCGCCAGCTGAGCCCGCAGCGCAGCCATGCCGGTCGTTGTCTGCCGCTCATGCCGTTTCAATGGAGCTGTCGGCCGTTTCGTTTTACTATGAAGGGGAGCGGCGGCCTGCGCTGAGGGATATTTCCCTGCATTTTCCGCCCGGGTCCAAAACGGCCATTGTCGGGCCGAGCGGATCGGGAAAGTCTACGATCGTCGACATGCTGCTGAAGCTGCGTCCGCCGACGGCCGGCGAGATAAAGATGGGCGGCGTTCCGCTGACGGAACTGGAGGAGACGGGCATTTGGCAAGGGGCGAATGTCGTGCTGCAGCAAGGCCATTTCTTTCGGGGCACGATCCGGGACAACCTGCTGCTGGATGGAGACGGCTATGAAGACGGGCAATTGACGGATATGCTCGCCAAGATGCACTTGCAGCATGTATCGCTGACCGATAGGGTAGTTGAAAAAGGGGAGAATCTGTCGGATGGAGAGAAGCAGCGGCTTGCTCTGGCGCGGGCGATGCTCCGCAAAGGCCGGTTGTGGCTTCTGGACGAACCGACGTCATCGCTGGACGATGTAACCGAACAGCGCGTCATGAGGCATCTCTTCGAACAGGCTGCGGACGATACGCTTCTCCTGATCTGTCATCGGCTTGCCGGTTTAGAGGCGATGGACCGTATTGTCGTTCTGGACCAAGGCAGAATCGTGGAAACGGGTACTTTTGCGGAATTGATGGAGCAGAAGGGCTATTTGTACGAGATGAAGCAAATCGAGCTGCAGCTGATCGGAGAAGCTGGAGAGTAAAACACTTTCGGTGCAGCTGTTTTTGATAGGATGCTGTTCCAAGGGCAGAACCGGTTAGGATCTGCGCTCGGGGTGGCCGTCATCGGCAGCGTGCAGCAGCGGCAATTCTCAAAGCGGTATCGCCATGAATGCAATCCATAAGAGCAGTCGGTCATTTTGACCGGCTGTTTTTTTATTGCATTCATAGTCCTCACCCATGCTTGGCCAACAAATCCGGCCGATTTCGCCATCCACTTTTGCCAGGGGTACGATCCACCATGCTTTCTCGGATAAACGACTCCTTCCAGCTTGATGTTGAATTCTCAACATAATCCGGTGTTTTATTCATTGTATTTGAATGCCCGGCTACTATAATGAACATATGTTTATAAAGCAATTAAAATCGATAATTGTTCATGTGTTGGATAACTGTTTGGTTGCTGAAAGAAGGAGACAAACTCATGGCTAGAAAAAATCAGTTGGTATTGATTTTATTGACGATAGGCGTTTTCGGCATCTTAAATACGGAAATGGGCATCGTCGGCATTTTGCCTTCGATTGCGGACCACTTTCATGTAAGTATATCAAAGGCAGGGCTGCTAGTAAGTCTTTTTGCACTTGCCGTTGCCATATCCGGACCGATTGTTCCGCTGCTGTTTTCGGGCTTCAATCGCAAAAAAGTACTGCTGCTTGTACTGGGCACTTTCGTTCTTGGCAACATTGTCTCCCTATTAGCTTCAAGCTTTTCCGTTTTATTGCTTGCCCGTATTATTCCAGCCTTTTTGCATCCTGTCTATGTCTCGATAGCATTAACGGCAGCAGCAGCATCCGTTCCCAAGGAAGAAGCGCAAAAGGCAATTTCAATCGTATTCATGGGCGTAACGGGGGGAATGGTGCTTGGATCGCCAATCTCCAGCTATATAGCCAGTTCAGCTTCAATTGAAATGGCCATGCTGTATTTTACGATCGTGAATGTTATTGCATTTATTGCGATCCTATTTGTGCCCTCCATGCCTGTTGAGGAAAAGCTCTCCTATGGGTCTCAGCTGAATGCATTGAAACGGTCCTTTACTTGGCTGTCCATTGCGGCCGTCATTTTTATAAATGCCGCCATGTATGGAGTCAGCAGCTACCTTGCCGTCTATCTTGCAGCCATTACCCATATACCGGGGAAAGCGATCAGCTTCATGTTATTCGTATTCGGAGGGGCAAGTATAATAGGCAACATCTTGGCTGGCAGGCTGCTTACAAAAAGCACCGCCAAATCGGTCGTATCTTTTCCTTTCGTATTGGGAGCTGTCTACCTTCTGTTCATTATGATGGGAAGGCTTGCCGTACCTATGGCCCTCATTATGTTTGTCTTTGGAATCGCAGTGGCTGTAGGAAACAATATTTCGCAATACTGCATTGCATCTGCAGCTCCTGAAGCCCCCGAATTCTCAAATGGACTGTTTTTGGCATCCGGGAACATCGGAGTTACCATCGGGACAACTGCAGGAGGATGGCTGATCACAGGCATGGGTACGCAGGCTGTAATCGCGGGTGGATTCCTGTTTTTGAGCTTGAGCCTGATATTTATCCTCCTAAGAAACCGCATCGGTCAACCAGCAGGATTCCAATCCGATCGGCTATAGGCTTCTTTCCAGCAAGGCTCCGACTTGCTTGGCCATGACTTGCGGCGGATAGGGCATTTTATTGCGGATCCACCATTCAATAACCCCGACATAAGCAGTACCGGCATACTGCAGCATCACATCTTCGTTTAAATCCTTGTTTTTTCCGCTTTCGTGTTCGATTTCACCCTTGAATCCTTCCATAAAAGAATCAAGAAGACGGGTTCTAAACGAAGAGGGGGCTTCTTTGCCGGCTAGCATCGTTGAAAAGAGCAAATAATTCTTCTCGAAGTACTCAAAATAAGGCACCAGAGCATCGGCCCAATCCAGCTTGCAGGCCCATGTATCGATTTCCTTTAATTCATCGATGTGTGCTTCAATGACTTTATCCAAGAGATCATATTTATCCTGATAATGAAGATAGATGGTGCCTCGGTTCACGTTGGCCCGATCGGCAATATCCTGAATGGTGATGGCATCGAAGTTTTTAACCGCCATCAGTTCTATAACCGCTTTTTTCAACGAGTCCTGCGTTTTCAAAATTCTTCGATCTACTTTTGCCATCTGTCTATTCTCCCTGTGCAGTCAATTTAATAAACAAAACGGGAATATCTGTTGTGAACTCGACAAATCCGTTTGATTTAACCCTTGTATTCCGCTTCCATGCTCCTATAATAATAGACATAAGTTGAATAAACAACTTATATGGTTTAATGAAAGACGTTTAGGATTCTTTTCGAAGGGGATTTATGCTTTAAGCTTCCTGTTTTCAAGCAAGTTCGAAGACTTGATATACAAATTCAAATAAGGAAGGAAAGAGATCGGATGAAGAAAAGAAAATTGGGAACCAGCGGTTTGGAAACCTCCGTGCTTGGATTTGGATGCATGGGATTGAACTATCATCGGGGTCCGGCAAAAGATCGCAGCGAAATGATTCGTGTCGTGCATTCCGCTATCGATGCCGGCATTACCATGTATGATACCGCTGAGGTTTATGGGCCTTACACCAATGAAGAGCTTGTCGGCGAAGCGCTTGCAGGCCATCGAAGCAAGGTGCAGATAGCGACAAAAGGCGGCTTTAAGATTACGGGTACGTCCAATGAGCCTGACAGCCGGCCGGAATCCATCATCTCCTCGGTCGAAGGGTCTTTGAAACGATTGCGTACGGATTACATCGATCTCTATTATATCCATCGTGTAGATCCGAATGTACCCATTGAAGAAGTGGCGCTGACGATGCAGCAGCTGAAAAAAGACGGGAAGATCCTCCATTGGGGGTTGTCGGAGGCGAGTGCGGAAACCATCCGCCGCGCCCACGGCGTTGAGCCGCTGGCGGCAGTAGAGAGCGAGTATTCAATCTGGTGGCGGGAAGTAGAGAACAGCATTTTCCCCGCGCTCGAACAATTGGGCATTGGCTTGGTTGCCTACAGTCCTCTTGGACGGGGATTTCTCACCGGAAAAATAGACAAGAATGCCTCTTTTTCCGAGAATGACAACCGAGGGGAGCTTCCCCGGTTTGCCAAGGATGCCATGGAGGCGAATCAAACGATCGTCGATTTTTTGAATAAAGTGGCCGAACAGAAGCATGCAACCCCTGCCCAAATAGCACTTGCATGGATTCTGTCCCAGAAGCCCTTTATTGTGCCCATTCCGGGGACGACAACTGTCAGCCGAATTTCAGAAAATGCCGCATCTGCTGAAATCGTCTTTACGGAGCGGGAGATGCTGCAGATCAATGAAGAAATCGCCAGCATTCAAATTGTCGGCGACCGTTATCCGGAAGCAGAGAAGAGAAGGACCGGCAAATAAGCATTGAACTGCGGGTGATTGCCGACCGCTCCAATCCAAACAAAAAGATTTAGTGAAAAAGGGGTTGAATCAGGATATGAAAGCAAATGTGATGTATGCTGCTGGCGATGTCCGCGTCGTAGAAGCGCCCGTTCCGACCTTGCAAAAGCCGACGGATGCCATTTTGAAAGTGGTTGCCGCCTGCATTTGCGGAAGCGATCTGCATCCTTATCACAGCATGCATGCCCATGAGCATGGAGAAGGCGAAGCGATGGGGCATGAAGTGATTGGGACCATTGAAGAAATGGGATCGCAGGTTGCCGGATTCAAAAAAGGGGATTTGGTTGTCGTTCCTTTCGCTTATGGCGACCTTACCTGTCCATTTTGCCAGGAAGGCTTGATGACTTCATGCGTACACGGCGGGTTTATGACCGGCTGCCAGGCGGAGTTTGTTCGAGTGCCTCAAGCACAGGGAAGCATGTTCAAGCTGCCTGACGAAATCGATGAGAGCTCTCCCTTGCTGCCCTCCCTGCTGACATTGTCGGATGTATACGGAACGGGTTATCATGCGGCGCTGAAGGGAGGAGTGAATGAACATACGACGGTGACGGTTATCGGCGATGGAGCCGTCGGTCTTCTTGCCGTCCTGTCGGCGAAGAAGCTCGGCGCCAAGAAGATCATTCTCATGGGCCGCCACAAGGTACGGACGGATCTGGGCCTTGAATTTGGCGCCACGGATGTTGTTCCCGAACGCGGAGAAGAAGGTGTGGCGAAGGTTCGGGAGATGACGAACGGGGAAGGCACTCACGTCGTGCTTGAATGTGTCGGACTCATGCCTGCTTATGAGATGAGCATAGGAGTCGTGCGGGCTGGCGGAGTCATAAGCCGGGTCGGCGTGCCTCAGTATGACGATGCTCCCGTTGGCTTTGCCAGTCTTTTTGGACGCAATATAACGCTTACGGGGGGACCGGCGCCAACGCGTGCTTATATGGAGGAGTTATTGCCCGACATCCTGAACGGAACTATTGAACCTGGCCGTGTATTTGATGCAACCGTTGACCTGGATGGGGTTCCGGACGGTTATCGAGCCATGGACAAGCGTGAAGCGCTCAAAGTATTGATTAGACCCTGATAGCTCAATTATGAAGCAAAGGCAGCCGGTCCTTACGATCGGTTGCTTTTTTTTGCTGCCCGTATGGCCCGGTGCCGAAAACATTTCTATGAGGAGAACCTTTTGAAGAAACCCTTTGAATGTTCACCTATGTGCCTCGTGCTTCATGGAATTGAAAGCTGAAAAATGGAGGCCCGACAGGACTAGATACGCGATTGGAGGAATAGGTTGAAAACAAAAATTGTTGGAGGAAGGTTGTTTCGGCAGAATCGGGGGGGCATTAGGCGAGGCGCGGGGCAACGGCCTCTTTTTTTCGCCTCATCCCGTTCGGGAGCTGGAATGGACTGACAGAAATGTGTTGACGCAACCGGGTACTCTAGCTATTATTAGTAATAATTACGTATTAATTAGTAATAATTACTATCAAACCGGAGGAGAGGCGATGAACCTCGAAGTTGAATTCGTCAAGCTCAATCCGACTCAGAACATGACCGTTCTCGTCAACACGCCGCTTCCGCAGGAAGCTCATGCAGCGGTCGCATCCCGCATGATGGCCTATGACAATGTGTTCGCCGAGCAGGTGGGCTTCATCGAGAAGCCGCGACAGTGCTCTGCATCCGCCCGCCTGAGCATGGCTGGGGGAGAGTTCTGCGGCAACGCCTGCATGGCGCTGGCGGCGTTGATCGCCGAGGACAGCGGGCTGCCCCCGGGAAAGGTCATGACGGTGGAGCTGGAGGCTTCAGGCGCCGAACGGCTGGTCCGCTGCGAGGCGAGCCGCGCGGAGGATCGCTTCCGCTGCCAGGTGGAGATGCCGCTTCCCCGGCGCATCGAGACCAAATCGATCACGCTCGGCGGAGAGGCCCGCAGCGTCGGGCTGGTATGCTATGCCGAGTCTACGCATCTGGTGCTCGAGGTCGAGTCCTTCTCCGAATCGATTCGTACCGAGGCTTGCGAGCTGGCGCGGCTGCTCGGAGCGATGCTCGACGATCGACTGATCGGCATCATGCTGTACCGTCCGGGAGTGTCGGAGATGCAGCCCTTGATCTATATTCCTTCCCTCGACAGCCTCGTCTGGGAACGCGGCTGCGGCTCGGGGTCCGCCTCTGTCGGAGCTTACTTGTGCTGGAAGAAAGGACGCTCCGTTTCGCTTTCGCTTCGACAGCCCGGCGGCACGATCGCGGTCGAGGCGGAGAGCGAAGGGGGGAGCATCAGGAGGCTGAACATAGCCGGGCTCGTCAATATCGTCGCCCGCGGCACGGCTTACATAACGGCTTGACGTAAGGAAAGGAGAGAAAACGATTGATCGTATGGACTGATTTTCACCGGACGCTGTCCGAATACGCCGACGGCTTCGCTTCACTGGCAGCTGCTTATGACGGGACGGCCGGCTCCTCGGCCGAGCTTGAGGCGGTCATCGACCGCTACTCCGCTCTCATTCTGGAGCCGCGCAACACGCTTATGTGGGAGGAGCTCATACGCCGGGAGCCGGAGGAAACGGAGCGGCTGGCCTATCGGCTGCGGGAGCGTTCGGCGCTCTGCGTAGCGCTGATGGAAAAATACCGCGCACTCAAGCTGCTGGAAGGCGCAGAGAATGACAGCGGTTATTTCCGCAACATCGAGGCCTGCATCGAGGAGGAGTTCGGCAGCTTCACGGTAACGCCGGAGTCCAGGGTGCTGATGGTCGGCTCCGGCTCGTTCCCGATGACGCCGCTGCTGATTGCCCGCCGCACAGGCGCCCAGGTCGTCGGCATCGACATCGACCCGGAGGCGGTCGAGCTCGGCCGCAAGGTCGTGAGCAGACTCGGACCGGAGCTCCCGATCCGGCTGGAGGCAAGCTCGGTCGAACAATTGGACGGGCTCAGCACGGTGACCCATATCATCTTCAGCTCCACGGTCCCCGTCAAGTACGAGCTGCTCGAACGGCTGCATCCGCTCACCGGAGAACAGACCGTTGTGGCCATGCGTTATGGCGGCGGCTTGAAATCGCTGTTCAATTATCCGATCCGCCAGGCTGCGGACAGCCGCTGGCGGCTGGCAGAAAGCCTGCTGAAGCCGGGGCGGATTTTCGACATCGCCTTGTACCGCAAGGCTGCCGTGAGTCATCAGCTGGACGGGGGTGCGCGATGAGCGCGCTCGGGGACTCGCTGATTCTCGGTACGGGACCTGCGGCCGTTCAGCTGGCCGTGCTGCTGCGCAGGCAGCTGTCCATCCGGGTCGGCATTGCGGGGAGAAGCTCGCCCCGTTCGAGATCCTTCTTTGCCGCTCTCGCCCAGGGGGATGGAGCGCTGGTCGCGGACGTTCAGAATGCGGCCCACCGGGAGCTGGGTGGAACATGCATGCTCGATGCCTGGCACGAGGGCTACGACCGCATCGAGGGCGAGTGGCCGACGCTCGTGCTGGCCGTGACGGCGGACGCCTATGTCCCGGTGCTGGAGCAGCTGCCGCCGTCCGTGCTGAAGGCTGCCCGCTGCCTCGTGCTCGTCTCGCCGACCTTCGGCTCGGGCAGTCTCGTCGGCCAGCTGCTGCAGAGGCTGCAGCCCGCTGCACGGCCCGAGGTCGTCAGCTTTTCGACTTACCTGGGCGATACCCGCTGGCCGGATGGCCGGCCCGGCTCCCGCGCCGTGACGACAGGCGTGAAGCGCAAGGTATTCATCGGCTCCTCATGCGGCCGCTCGTCGGCAGTCATGGAGGAGCTGCAGGGAGCCTGCGCCCGTTCCGGCATCGCGATGGAGGCGCTGGAATCGCCTCTTGCCGCCGAAACGCGGAACATCTCGCTGTATGTGCATCCGCCGCTGTTCATGAACGAATTTGCGCTTGAGGCGGTGTTCTCCCTGGAATCTGACCGAGTTCAGACCTATGTATACAAGCTGTATCCGGAAGGGCCGATAACGCCGTCCCTGATCCGCGACATGCGCTCCTGCTGGCTGGAGATCAGCGCCATCGTTCAAGCGATAGGACTGCGGCCGATCAACCTGCTCCGGTTCATGACGGAGGAGTGTTACCCGGTACGTCCGCAAAGCCTCTCGAGCGAAGAGCTGGAGCGCTTTCCGGAGCTGGATGCCGTGCATCAGCAGTATTTGCTGTACATTCGTTATGCCTCGCTGCTGATCGATCCCTTCTCCGAGCCGGATGGGCAAGGACGCTATTTCGATTTTTCGGCGGTTCCCATCCGCAGCCTGGCCGTGAACGACGAGGGCCGATGGGAGGTGCCGCGCATGCCCAAGGAGGATTACTACCGGACGGCCATCCTGCAGGGCATCGCCCGGCGGCTCGGCGTTCCGACTCCGACGATCGATCGGCTGCTCGGCCTGTACGAGAGCCGGCTCGCCCAGGCGAGAGCGCAGCTTGCTGCCCAAGCTCTCTCGGAGGCGTTTTATCCGGGCGGCCATGAAGCCGAGCTGGAGCTGATCGTCCGCGGCCTGCCGGACAGGTCGCGCTTATTCTTTGATCCAATTTCAGGCGCTTCGGCGCCCATCCAGGAGGAAGAAATCCATTGAAACATTCGAGAAACGCCCTATCCGCCATCTTCATCCTATTCCTGATTTTCGCCTCCGGCTGCTCCGGCAGCGGGAACGAGCCTGCTGCTGAAGCGGCGAAGCAAGGCCAAGCACGGGAAATCATCTATGCTTCTTCCAAGGACATCAACGACATGAATCCTCATCTGTATTCCGGCTCGATGCCTGCGCAGGGCATGATCTACGAATCTCTCGTCGAAAAGACCGAAGACGGCATCAAGCCGCTGCTCGCGGAATCCTGGGACATCTCCGAGGACGGCATGAGCTATACGTTCCATCTGCGGCATGGCGTGACGTTCCATGACGGATCTCCGTTCAACGCGGAAGCGGTGAAAGTGAACATCGACGCCGTGCAGGCCAATGCCGAACGCCATGCCTGGATCAAGCTGTCGACCAAGATCAAGGAAGTCCGCGCAACGGATGAGTATACGGTTCAGCTCCTGCTCGACGAGCCCTATTATCCAACGCTGCTGGAGCTGTCGATGACCCGTCCGTATGTGTTCCTCTCGCCGAAAGACTTCATCAACGGGCAGACCAAGGACGGCGTCGCCGGCTACGACGGCACCGGCCCGTATCGTCTTGCCGACCAGAAGCCGGAGCAGTATGCCGTGTTCGAGGCCAACGAGTCCTATTGGGGCGGCGCGCCGCAGGTCAAGCGGATTACCGCGAAAGTGCTGCCATCGGGAGAAACGACGCTGCTGGCGCTGCAAAAAGGAGAAGTGAACTTCATCTTCACCGACGACCGCGGCGCGGACGGCGTGGACGTCGAGGCGATGCAGAGCCTTGTGGACAGCGGACGGTACCAGCTGCTTCGCAGCAAGCCGATGAACACGAAGATGATTGCCGCCAACAGCAGCAGCACAGGTCCGGTGCATGAAAGAGCGGTGCGCCTAGCCTTATGGCATGCCGTCGATCGCGAGACGATCGCCGGACAGATTCTTCATGGGGCCGAATCGCCGGCAGACAGCCTGTTCTCGGGCAATGTGGAATATGCCGACATCCCGCTGGCCAAGCGCGGCTACGATCTGAAGCATGCGGCCGAGCTGCTGGAGGACGCCGGCTGGAAGCTGGAGAACGGAGGCGAGACGCGTGTGAAGAATGGCAGGCAGCTCGCGCTCAAGCTCTATTACGATGCCGCCTCCTCCTCGCAAAAAACGGAAGCCGAGCTGATTCAGAGCGCCGCCAAAACGATCGGCATGAAGCTGGAGCTGATCGGCGAGCAGTCCTCCTCTGTCGCGGCACGCCGGGCCTCAGGCGATTACGACCTGCTGTTCAACCAGACCTGGGGGCTTGCCTACGATCCACAGAGCACGGTTTCCGCCTTTACGGCGGAGTCCTCTTACGCCCGTACGACCGGCGGCATCGAAGGGGTGGAGGAGTTGTACGCCAAGATCGGAAAGGTAACCGGCACCAGGGATGAGGAGAAGCGCAAGGCCCTGTACAAGGAGATTCTGACAACGGTGCATGACGAGGCCGTATTCATTCCGATTACGCATGGCAGCATGGCGGTGCTCGCCCCGAACGACCTGGAGGGCGTTGCGTTCAAGCAGACGCAATTCGAGCTTCCGTTCGAGCTTATGCACTTCAAGTAGAAGGAGGAAGCACGCATGATCCGATATGCGGCACGCAGGCTGCTGACAGCAGTCCCGCTGCTTCTTGTCATATCGTTCCTGGCGTTCCTGCTGCAACAGCTCGCTCCGGTCGATCCCGCAGAGGCGGTCCTTCACGCGCAGGGCGTGCCGCAAGTGACGTCGGAGCTGATAGCCCAGAAAAAAGCGGAGCTCGGCCTGGACCGGCCGCTATTGCGGCAATACGCTTCCTGGCTGGCCTCCAGCGTGCAGCTGGATTTCGGCCTCTCTTATGTGACCGGCAAGCCGGTCTGGAGCCTGCTTGGCCCTGCCTTCATGCATACGCTGCAGCTGACGGCGGTTTCGGCGGCTGCGATCATCCTGCTGTCTGTCGCGCTCGGCGTCTACTGCGCCCTGCGCGAGGACGCCTGGCCGGACAGGGCTACCCGAGGCGCAGCCTTCCTGCTGACCGCGATGCCTCCGTACTGGCTGGCTGCCTGGCTCGTCTGGCTGTTCTCGGTCAAGCTGGATCTGCTGCCGACTAGCGGCATGGACTCGGCCGCCAGCTTCGTGCTGCCGACCGCTGTGCTCGCAGTAGGTTATGCAGGTGTCTACTTCCGCGTCATCCGCAGCTCGATGATTGCCGGGCGCAACGAGGATTACGTCCTGTACGGACGCGCCAACGGCTTGACGGAGAGGGCCATTACAAGGCGTGTGTTGGCCAATTCGCTGCAGGTGGCTGTGCCGATGTTCGGCATGGCGGTCCCGATCCTGCTCGGCAGCACGGTCGTCGTGGAAAACGTATTCGCTTGGCCGGGTCTCGGCAATCTGAGCGTCAAGGCGATACTCGGCCGCGATTATCCCGTCATCCAGGCGTTCGTGCTGCTGCTGGCTTCATCGTTTGTCGTGTTCAACACCGTATCGGAAGTCCTAAGCGGGCTTCTGAATCCCCGATTGAGAAAGGACCTCTAAATGAAACGAATTTCACGGCTCTTGTCGGACCGGCTGGCGCTGCTGTCGCTTGCAGTGCTGGCGGCGATCGCCGCTGCCGGCATGCTGGCTCCGTGGCTGGCGCCCCATCCGCCGGATGAGGTGAACATGGCGCTGCGTTATGGCCCGTGGTCGCTCCATTACCTGCTCGGCAACGATCAGCTCGGCCGCTGCGTGCTGTCCCGGATTCTATACGGCATCCGTCCGAGCGTGCTGCTCGTGCTTGCTGCCGTGCTCGCCTCCGTTCTGATCGGCGCGGCAGTCGGCATGGCGGCAGGCTACGCCGGCGGCCGGACGGACGCGCTGCTCATGCGGTTATGCGATGTGATGCTCTCGTTTCCCGGCTATGTCATGACGCTCGCGGTAATCGGCGTGCTCGGCGTCGGGCTGCAGAACATCCTGCTGGCGTTCATTCTGATGAAATGGGCCTGGTTCGCGCGGATCGTACGCTCATCCGTTCGCCAGATCGCAGATGCCGACTATGTGCGCTTCGCCCGGACGCTAGGCACCGGATCGCTGGCGATTCTGTTCCGCCATATCCTGCCGGTCTGCGTGCCCGAGCTGGCTGTCGTCGCGAGCAGCTCCTTCGGCTCGACGCTGCTTCAGGTGTCGGGGCTTTCCTTCCTCGGCCTCGGCATCCAGGCCCCTCAAGCGGAGTGGGGAATGATGCTGAGCGAAGCGAGGCAGTCGATGTTTTCGCGGCCGGAGCTCATGCTGGCGCCGGGGCTGATGATTGTCCTTACCGTTTCGGCGGTTAATTTCCTGTCCGATGCGATGCAGCAGGCTGTCGATCCGCAAGCGGGCTCGTCCAAGCGCCATCAGCCGGAAAGGGCCGAGGCGGCTCTAATCGGAAGGGAGGTCGCATGAACATGGATGTGCTGGAGGTGAGCCGGCTCAGTATCGCGCATGCCGGATCCGGCGCGGCGATTGTGCCGGAGCTGTCCTTCTGTGTGAAGGAAAAAAGCTGCCTGGCGATCGTCGGGGAAAGCGGCAGCGGCAAGTCGATCGTCTGCAAGGCGATCATGAGGCTGAACGGTCCGGCGCTGCGGCAGAGCGGCAGCATCCGGTTCAAGGGCACGGAGCTGACGGAGCTGTCCGACGACCGGATCCGCGGGCTGCGGGGTGCGCAGATCGGCATGATTCTGCAGAACGGCATGCGTGCTTTCGATCCAGGACTGAGGCTTGGCAAGCAGCTGCATTCGGTGCTGAAGGCTCATTTCGGGTGGAGCCGCGAGCAGAGCAGAGAGCGGTTGTCGGAGGCGATGGAGCTGCTGCTGCTGCAAAGTCCAACGGCGGTGCTGAATCGATATCCGCATGAGCTGTCCGGCGGCATGCTGCAGCGGCTCATGATCGCGCTGACGCTCGTGCTCCAGCCGGAGCTCGTTATCGCCGATGAGCCGACGACCGCGCTGGATGCGGCCTCCCGCCAGGAAGCCATCGGCCAGCTGATTTCGCTGCGCAGGCAGGCCGGTTGCTCCATGATCCTGATCTCGCATGATTTGTCCGCCGTCGAGCGGATTGCCGACGAGGTGCTTGTCCTGCGCGGCGGCATGACGGTGGAGCGGGGGACGGCCGCAGAGCTGCTGACTTCGCCGAGGCATGCCTATACCCGCTATCTCGTGGAGTCGAAGCATGCCTTGAGCGGCCGCTTCGCTCAAGCGCTGGGAGGACGAACACATGCTGAGCGTTGAAAAGATCGCCAAGTCGTACTCCAGTAACGGTTGGCGAGGTCCAGGCAGGCATTTGGTGCTGAAGGAGGTGTCGCTTGAGTGCCGGCCGGGTGAATGTGTCGGCATCATCGGAGCGAGCGGCAGCGGCAAGTCGACGCTCGGACGCCTCATTCTCGGATTGGAGCAACCGGACGCAGGCTCGGTCCGGATCGACGGAGAGGAGCTGGGACGCCGGTCGCGCCGAGGCGCGGTTAGCGCTGTGTTTCAAGACTACCGCTCGTCGATCCACCCGTTCTTCACGGTCCGCCAGGCGCTGCAGGAGGCGCTGGGAGGAAGCCGGCGCTCAGGCGATTCCAAGCGGGAAAGCAGCCGCAAGCTGGAGACCGCGCTGGAGCAGGTCGGATTGGATGTCACTTATCTGGAGCGTTATCCCCATGAGCTGTCGGGCGGCCAGGCGCAGCGGATCTGCCTGGCGCGGGCGCTGCTGACCGGAGCCCGCTGGATTGTGCTCGACGAAGCGGTCAGCTCGCTGGATGCGCCCGTGCAGGTGCAGGTGCTGGAGCTGCTGCGGGAGGCTCGCGGCATCTACGGAACCGGCTATCTGTTCATCACGCATGATCTGGAGGCTGCGGCTTACCTGTGCGATCGGATCGCCGTGCTGCATGAAGGACGCATCATCGAGACAATCGAGACGGAACGGCTCGGCGAGCTGAGAACCCCATACGCGCGCGAGCTGCTCGATAAGTTCCGGCTCGGCCATGCGCTAGTTCCGCGACAGCATGCGGCCATAACAAAGGAGGAGAGGGAATGAACGGGGCGTTGTCCTGGCCGTTCATGCGGCTTTATCTGCTGACGGCGCTTTATTTTTGCGCCAATGCCATCCTGAATGTCATCATTCCGCTCAAGGGAGGCTCGCTTGGCGCCAGCAATGCGGTGATCGGCATCGTCATGGGCGCCTATCTGTCCACGACGATGCTGCTTCGTCCATGGGCCGGGCACATCATCCGCAAGCAAGGTCCGATCACCGTGCTCCGGGCCATCCTGGCGCTCAATGCGCTCGCGCTCGCCCTGTACGCATTCACGGGCCTGGAGGGATATTTCGCCGCCCGCGTCCTTCAAGGCGTCTGCACGGCCTTCTTTTCCATGGCGCTCCAGCTAGGACTGATCGACGCTCTTCCGGAAGGGGAGCGGTCCCAAGGCATTTCCATGTACTCGCTCTGCGCCACGATGCCCGGCATCGTCGGTCCGCTGCTGGCGATCGGCTTGTGGGAGGCGGACAATCCGGCTCTGCTCGCCATCGTGCTGATCGGTCTGGGCGTGCTCACGGGTGCGGTCGGCTTCACCGCCCGCGTTGGAGAATCGGCCGCACAGGAGGCGAAGCCAGAGACGAAGGACGGAAAGCCCGGCGAGGGAGCTGGCATGCTGCGATGGTTCGGAGAGCTGGTTCGACATCCCCATCTGCTTCGCTGCAGCCTGCTCATGCTCGGGGCGTCGGTCATATTCGGCGCGGCGACGACCTTCATCCCGCTGTATGCGGCGAAGGTGAGCGGCGCCAGCGCCGCCGTGTACCTCATGCTGCAGGCCGGCACGGTGGTCGCCGCCCGCTTCTGGCTGCGCAAGCGGATACCGTCCGATGGAGAGTGGCATCCCGCGTTCATGCGCCTGATCCTGCTCAGTCTGGCGGCTGCGGCGCTTTGCGTCGGCCTGGCGGCTTACGGGGGCGGCGCGCTATTTTACGCAGGCGCGTTCCTGATGGGCATCGCGCAGGCGATGGTATATCCGACGCTCACAACGTATTTGAGCTTCATCCTGCCGAAGGACAGCCGCAACATTCTCATGGGGCTGTTCATCGCCATGGCCGATCTTGGCGTCTCTCTAGGTGCAATCGCCATGGGTCCGGTCGCGGATCTGACCTCTTATTCGGCGATGTATCTGTTCTGCGCCGCCCTCGGCGCCTCGCTGCTGCTCGTCTCGGCGCACGAGGCGAGAAGCCGCAGGTCAAGTTCGCTCCCGGCCTGACCAAGCTGTTTAAGGATGAAGGACAGCCATCACGCTCTCTTGCTTAGAAAACCTAAGCGGAGAGCTCTTTTTGATTTTAATCCAAACCGAGATTTGAAGGCTTTCCAGGTGATTGACGATCATGCCTACGACTGCTAGGCTGGCCGCTATTCACGGTTGAGATGGCCTTATGCAGCTGACAGGCCAGGCCGTTCGAAACGATGGAGTTAGGCTGCACGACAGCTTAGGCCTTTTTCGTAGTACCGGGCTTAGGCTTGTCCGGTGGGATTATAGCGGAATCCGCTCCTAGGGCAACAGCAATAAGGCGGATCTCTTGATATATGCAAGCCGTTGTTTTATATTGACATTACAGCAGGTCAAAAATAAAAGAGGGGAACGGACGAGATGACTCCACGCACGAAGGAACAGAACGAAGAAATTCGGCTGCGTCGTCTGACGCAAATAAGGAAAGCCGCTGCCGACGTTTTTTTGACGAAAGGACCCCTGTTGGAAATCCGGGATGTGGCTCAGCAAGCGGGACTCGGCTACGGCACGGTATACCATTATTACACCAATAAGGGGGATCTGCTCCATGACCTGCTCTGGGACGCGATGGAACGCGCGGCGGGATGGCTCGACGGCTCAGTGGAGGCTCCATTGGAGAACCGGCCGGAAGCCATGCTGAAGATCCCGCTGGAAGCGCGCGCTTCAGCTTCTGGGGAGGCGCCGGGGGCAAGACATCTGAGCATAGCTGAGGTGGACACCGGCAGCCATGCTGCCGCGGGCTCCAAAAGCAGAAGCCGCGAAGCGGCCGCTGCCGAGGAGCTTGGCCCCGTCGCCGCTGCCGGAATGCGGCTGCTGCAGCTTTGGGCTGAGGACCGGGCCTTGTACCTGCTGTATAAGCAGGCCGGCGAGGAATTTACCGCGCTGCCCGATGCGCGCTCGGCCGCGCTCGCGGCCGCCTTCCGACGCGATGTGCTCGTACCGCTCGCCGCGCTTATGGACAGCGGGCTTGAAACGGACGGGGCAGCCGCTTCCGGCGGTGCTGCAGCGGAGCCGCCATACCGCCTGCATCGCGCGGAGATGCTGCTGTCCGCCTTGGTCGGCTGCGCCTCTCTTTCGCTTCGCCGCGGCAAACTTGGCGAAGAAGCGAGAGATATCGTCAGGTTTTTAAACTTATAGGCTGGATAGGGAGGGAATGAGCCCGGATGATCGTGATAAAGTCGCCTAGGGAAATCGAAGAAATGAAGACAGCGGGCCAAATCGTTGCGGACTGCCACCGCGAGGCGGCTAAAATAATTGAGCCTGGAATCACCACACGCGAAATCAATGACTTTGTTGCCCGGCATATGACCAAGCTTGGCGGCAAGCAGTTCACGAAAGGCTACAACGGTTTTCCCGCCGAAACCTGCACTTCGCTCAACGATGTCGTAGCCCACGGCATCCCTTCGAAGCGGGCGCTTAAGGACGGGGACTTGCTGAAGCTCGACATCGTCGTGGAATACGGCGGATGGTTCGGCGATTCTTGCTGGTGTTATGCGGTGGGCACTGTGCGGCCGGAGGCGAGCAGGTTGATGAAGGTGGCGAAGGAATGCTTGGAGTTGGGAATCGCCCGGGCTCTCCCCGGAGGCCGGCTCGGCGACATCACGTCGGCGATCCAGCAGCATGCGGAGTCGAACGGGTATTCGCTCGTACGCGATCTTCTGGCGCACGGAATCGGGCGCAGCCTGCACGAGGAGCCGAATTACGAGCATATCGGCGTAGCCGGCAAAGGCATTCGGTTGAAGGAAGGCATGGTGTTTACGATTGAGCCGATGGTCAACGAAGGCACGTTCCGCATCGCCATCGATGACGACCAGTGGACGGCGAGGACGGCCGACGGCAAGCTGTCGGCGCAATATGAGCATACGATCGCCATCACTTCGGACGGACCGCTGATATTAACGGCTCAGTAAAAAAAGCCCTGTCTTGAATTTAAGATGGGGCGCAGGGAAAAGGATGCTCATTGCTTTCTGTCGGTTGCCAGACTTGCCTTATGGCTTATGTTCTGCCTGCCGGCGGAATGCTTTGCCAGAGCAATATTTTTGGCCGCATCGGACTTTTTGACCCAGGAGCTGTTCCACTCGACCTAAAACTTCGCTTTCCGCCAGTAGAACGCCGTAGATCTAGGAGCTACGCGAATTGCGGCTCCACCCCAATTGAGAAAGAAAAATCCTGCGAATTGCCCCTCAACCTGCTCCAAAAACTTCCGCATGGACATGATCGCTTTATCCGGGAAAGGATGCCGGCCGAAGCCGCTGGAGAACTGGTGATGCGATATACCGTAGCCTTCTCCGGTGCGGAATGGACTTTGAATTTGTACCTGGTGTATACGCCGAAGTTTCCGCCGCCGCCGCCTTTGGAAGCCCACAGGAGATCGGAATTGCGCTTTTTGTTGGCGCGGATGACCCTGCCCTTTGCGTCCACCATTTCAAGCCCGATCAGATTGTCTCTGACGAGGCCGACAGTCCGCTGCAAAGGTCCTATTCCTCCGCCGAGTGTGATTCCGCCAATCCCCACCGTCGGACTGTCTCCAAATGGAGCGATATAGCCTAGCGGCGCAAGCGTTTTAGCGATTCTCCCCACTGTATTGCCTGATCCTACAATCACGCTGCTCTATTTTTTATCGAGCGAATCTTCCTCATTTTGCTTACATCGATGACAATACCGCCGTTGACTTGCGAGAGATTGACCTCCAAGGAGTGCCTTCCGGCTCTCGGACGGATGGGAACCTTGTTTTCGTTGGCCCATTTGATGGCATTAGCCACATCCTGCGTTCTTTTCGTAAAAACAAACACTTTAGGAAATCGGTCTGTATGGGGATCTCAATTTTTACGCGCTACCTCGTACCCGGGATCGCCCTTAAAGATCACTTGTCCGGTAAGTTTCGTTTTGGATCTCACTTATGCCCAGCTCCATCTGCTCCTATGATGGCATTGCTTGAACCCTTACTATCCTATGAAGGACATCTCCTCTAGGGAGTGGGCTGCTGGCAGGGGGAGGGATCGATAGCCATATTAAATATTGGAGAGGCTGTACGGCATAGCCGAGACAGTTGAGATTTTTGCTCAAAGGCCGTTGACATTCTTGCTACTTCGTGATACTTTGTAGTGGTAGTAAGTGACACTTGATACCAGTCGTACTGAATAGCAAAGGGTGATTATGCTGGAAAATTTGACGGAAATGCTTAAAGGAGCGCTTGAGGGCTGTGTTCTTGAAATTATAAGCCGCCAGGAAACCTACGGGTACGAAATTACGCGGCGGCTGAATGCCCTCGGATTTGCAGATGTTGTGGAGGGGACGGTGTATACCATCCTGATCCGGCTTGAGAAGAACAAGCTGGTGGAAATCACCAAGAAGCCATCGGACATGGGGCCGCCACGGAAGTTTTTCGCAATCAACGACGCCGGGCGCGAGGAGCTGCGGAAGTTCTGGGAGAAATGGGAGTTCGTATCTTCAAAAATCAATGAGTTGAAGGAGAACAAACAATGAACTTTTGGGAAAAAATCACGGGCAGCGACATGACGAAAGAAATGAAGGCTTTTGAATCGCGTGTTAAAAAGCTGCCGGCTGATTATCAAGAGGCATGGGAGCAAATCAATGCTTATCTTTGGCCAAATTCAGATTTCACCGGCCGCAACCTCATGCCCATTTTTGACGGTGTGCTCGGCTTGCTCGAAGAAACGGCGGGAAACGGTCAAAGTGTCCAGGAGGTTTTGGGCGACGATATCAAAGGCTTCTGTTCGGCGCTGGCCGGCGAAGAAGGAGCGAAGTCCCATCAAGACAAGTGGCGCGAGCAGCTCAATGCTGCTGTCGCAAAAAAAATAGGCAAATTAGGGGGATGATTATGAGCATACAAGACATCATCAAAGGCAAAAAAGAGTGGCGTGCGCATAAGGCGCGTGTCAAAGCGCTCCCGCCGGATTATCAGATTGTATACAAAGAGATTGAAAACTATTACTTCAAGGTCGGCCCGATCGAGCTGACCGAGGGGACGGGTTTGCTCTCGGGGATTGTCGACCTGTTTGAAGAGGGGGCCGCCTTGGGGAAAGGCGTGCTTGAGGTGACAGGCCGGGATGTAGCGGCATTCTGCGACGAATTGATCAAGGGTTCTAAAACGTACGCGGACATCTATCAAGAATCTGTTGCTCTAGAGGTCAACAAGGCGATGAAAAAAATGGCCGAAAACAAAAATAAACGGGGGGATCGGGATGGGAAAAGCAATTGAAGTGAAGGGTCTGCGCATGTCCTTCAAGGACAGGGAAGTCCTGAAGGGCGTCGATCTGGAAGTGAAGCGCGGGGAGATATTCGCCTTGCTTGGCTCCAACGGCGCGGGCAAAACGACCATTGTCAATATCCTTACTACGCTTCAACGGCAGGACGGAGGCATCGCCACCGTAAACGGATTCGACGTCGCGTCAAAACCTCAGCATGTGCGGCATGCGATCAGTCTTACCGGGCAATTTGCCGCCGTTGACGAGATATTGACCGGACGGGAAAATGTGATCCTGATTGCCAAGCTGCGCCATCTGGATCATCCAAGTCAAATTGCGGACGATTTGCTGAACCGTTTCGGCTTAATGGACGCGGCGGACCGCAAGCCGTCCACTTATTCGGGCGGCATGCGCCGCAGGCTGGACATCGCCTTGAGCCTTGTGGGCAAACCGCGGATCATTTTCCTCGACGAGCCGACAACCGGCCTTGACCCCGAGGCGCGCATCGAGGTTTGGAAGATTGTAAAAGAGCTTGCCGACGGCGGAACGACGGTATTCCTGACCACTCAGTATTTAGAGGAAGCCGAGCAGCTTGCGGACCGAATGGCCATTCTGCACGAGGGCAGGATCATCGCCAGCGGCACGCTCGCGGAACTGAAACAGCTGTTCCCGAAGACGGAGGTGGAGTACGTTGAAAAACAGCCGACCTTGGAGGAAATATTCCTCGCCATCATCGGCAAGAAGGAGGCCATCTGATGGAAACGGAAAAAACTTATTTTTTCAGCGACGTGAGCGTGATGATCGGACGCTCCATGCGTCATATTTTCCGCAGCATGGACACGATCTTCACCGTCTGCATCACTCCGATCGCCATGATGCTGCTCTTCGTCTATGTGTTCGGCGGCGCGATCGAGACCGGTACGGACAACTATGTAAATTATCTGTTGCCTGGCATATTGCTTATGGCTATCGCCACCGGAGTGGCCTATGTGGCTTACCGCCTGTTCATGGATAAGCAGCGGGGCATCATCGAGCGGTTCCGCTCGATGCCGATCGAACGTTCCGCCTTGCTGTGGGGGCATGTGCTGACCTCGGTGGTATCCAACGTCATGACTATTATCATCATCATTCTCGTCGCGCTCATGATGGGCTTCCGCTCGTCGGCAGGGATACTGTCGTGGCTTGCGGTTGCCGGCATCCTCGTGCTGTTTACGCTGGCTCTGACCTGGATCGCGGCCATTGCCGGACTGTCCGCCAAGACGATGGAAGGTGCAAGCGCCTTTTCCTATCCGTTGATTTTTCTGCCCTTTATCAGCTCGGCCTTTGTCCCTACCGATACGATGCCGGCGGCTGTACGCGCCTTTGCCGAAAATCAGCCAGTGACGTCTATCGTTGAAACCATACGTGCACTATTGTCCAATCAACCGGCGGGCAACGAAATCTGGGTCGCTTTAGCGTGGTGCTTAGGAATCATGATCGTCGCTTATCTGTTTGCGGTGCGGGCTTACAAACGGAATGCCGCTTAATGTCAGCGTAAGTCGCGATTATCCAAAAAAAGGGTTGACATCAAAATGTCCTCTTGTAAATGAAAAGCTATCGTTCATCTACAAGAGGGGGTGCTTTTCCTTCCTTATAACCGTCCTATGGCTGCAGCAGCCATCGATGCATGTCAGGAAACAGCACGCTCCATGTGGACTCGTGATGGGTTCCGCCAGGAATAAAGTCGAATCGGATTTGCTCTTCCGGAACCCCAGATGAGATCAAGGTCTGGCAGGTCAACGCGACATGCTCGCGAGCAGCCCGATTGAAATCGGGATTGTCGGTTTCCAGCTCTCCAATGCTTAGATAGACGCGAAGCGCAGGGGAGAGATCCGACTCTTCAATCAGTTGGATGATTCCGCCACTGTCGTGCCACATGACAAAGGAAACCCCGCCTACACGGCCAAACTGATCCGGATAGCGAATAGCCGCATACAACGAGATGTAAGCGCCAAACGAACTTCCGGCAATGATGGTATGCTCCGCTTCAGGGAGAGTCCGGTAGTGGCTGTCGATATAGGGTTTAAGTGTTTTCGCCAGGAAATCCGCATACGCCTCGCCTTTGCCTCCGAACTTATACTCCGCATTGGTTGTAAAATTATATTCATGGTTGCGTTGATCACCCCCATGATCGATAGCGACCACGATCACCTCCAGCGCTGGATCCTCCAGTGCCATCTGTTCCAGTGTCTCGTCGACACCCCATTCGCTTCCCCAGGACGTCGCTTGATCAAACATGTTTTGGCCATCTTGCATGTAGTAGACCGGGTAGCTTCGATTGCTTTCATTATAACTCCTCGGCAAATAAACCCAAATCCTACGCTCCGACTCCAACTGAGGAATCGGGAATGACTCGTATATGTTTACATCGCCCGTGATGGTGTGAGCGGCCTCGTCCGTAAAAACTTCTCGCCAAGGCACAGCACTGATGATCATTGAAAGAGCCTCCAAGTCTATGCATTCACTAAAATCTGATTGAGCTGCGCCTATCGTCTATGTATTCACTAAAAGCTTAACGAGCTGGACCTATAAATGCAATGGATGTTCTACCTGACGTAAGATTGCTTATTCTTATTGTGCAGGGATAAAGACTGAATGGACAAACTGTAAGAACTCCTTTTAGAGGCCCAAGCAAGAAGGGAAGTCGAAAATGAACCTTGAGATTCAGAACTAATATGGTTGAAGTGAGATCGGCTGCAATGGATGGGACTTTGTTGATTCTTGATGGTCCAAATGCGATCAGAATTACCAATGACTTGAAGCGTTGCCGGCTCTGTCGGTACCTGCAGCCGATGATTGAAGTAACAGGACACGTTAGTTAAATAAAGGAAACTGACGAGCTTGCCAAGAAATATATGGAAGCCTCGTTAAGAGCAGATTAATGGAATATGTAATCAAAAAATAGAAGGTGATAAACAAGTGAACATTGAAGGTGACTGGCTCGGACAGGCGGCGTTAAAGGTGAAACGCTGGCCTAAAGATACCATAGCGGCGGGTCGTCGTCATACCGTTGGGCTTAAATCTGACGGAACGGTGACGGCTGTGGGTGATAATAAATATGGCCAATGTGATGTGAGCGACTGGCGCGATATTGTGGCGGTCGCGGCTGGTAATGTTCATATGGCGACGAACACGGGTAATGCTCATACAATCGGTCTTAAATCTGACAGTACTGTGGCGGCTGTGGGTTGGAATAAGCATGGCCAATGCGATGTAAACGACTGGTGTGATATTGTAGCGGTTGCGGCGGGTTGGCGTCGTACCATTGGGCTTAAATCGGCTGGGACGGTAGTAGCAGTGGGTCGAAATAATGAAGGTGAATGCAATGTAAGCGGCTGGCATGATATTGTGGCAGTCGCGGCGGGTGACTGGCATACCATCGGTCTTAAAATGGACGGCACGGTGACGGCTGTGGGTAATAATCGGTATCGCCAATGCAATGTAAGCGGCTGGTGCGATATTGTGTCGGTCGCGGCGGGTTATCTTCATACCATCGGTCTTAAATCGGACGGTTCGGTGACGGCTGTGGGTTTGAATAAACATGGCCAATGCGATGTAAGCGTCTGGCGCGGTATTGTGGCGATAGCGGTGGGCAGTAATCACACCATCGGCCTCAAATCGGACGGTACTGTGGCGGCTGTGGGTTGGAATGAGTATGGCCAATGTAATGTAAGTGATTGGCGCGATATTGTGGCGATTGCGGCTGGTTGTGCCCATACAGTCGGTCTAAAATTGGACGGCACGATGATTGCTGTGGGTGATAATGAATATGGCCAATGCGATGTAAGCAGCTGGCGCGGCATTCAACTACCCGGCAATTAGTTTTCAATATTAATAACTTTACGCCATTTTTCAAGCTGCAACTGCTCTATGTTTCGTTAACTAACGGGAAACGCGTGGAATACTCGTTAAAAGCGAGATGCTTTAGATGCGTATAATGAAGTATATCAATTCTTTAAAGTATGGTGGGGCAGTTTTGCGGGGCACTTTTCAATATAAAGGTCACTTAATAAAAAGGGACAAGAAATTTATACAGAGTTAGCTGTCGTTAAGCTAAAGGGCAGGATAACGCTATTATTTCGAGGAGTAAACAAAGTTTAAGGTGCGCAGGAGGCCACGAGATGTTGAAACTATTTCAGTATAACTGGCAAGTTCGCAAAGATTGGTTTGACTGGTGCGATACAGTGAGCGAGGAAGAGTTGATGAAAAGACGCACCGGCGGCATAGGATACATCCTTTCCACTCTGTATCACATTGTGGCAGTTGAGTATGGCTGGATATGCGGTGGAATACAAGAAAAAGCGATTACAATCCCTCAGTTCGAGGAAGTGGCAAGTTTGCAGCAAATAAAAGATTTTTCCGGCCGTTGCCACTTGGAACTCGCTCCATTTGTGTATGATTGGAATGATAGTTTGGAAGACCGCATGATGATCGATATCACGGATGAAGGGGAGCGGGAATCCCATAAATACGGCGAAGTAATGCGGCACGTGATCGCCCACGAAATCCACCACATCGGTCAATTGTCTATATGGTCACGAGAAATCGGAAAGAAGCCGGTTACTGCAAACTTGATTGGCAGAGGGTTATTCGATATTTAACGTAGCCATGTCCTATTGAACTAACGGAGAACTTTAGTTCAGTGATCCAGGAATAGTTTGCCGCCGCTGCTGCTGCTCCTTCTGTCGTTAAGCAAAAGGGCAGGTTGGCGCAACTATAAGCTGAATCTCGGACTGTCCGTTGTTCCAATGGCTCAAACCGAGGAAAAAGATTATTTGATACATTTCAGTTGGTAAATCAACCGATGTATAGGAGGGGTGAAATGGGTAAAAACATTCTATATTTCTTATCCTCCTTATTACTCAGTTTCATTTTATACTTTATAATATCATCAATTGCAAATATATCTACCGATATTCAAAGTGTATATGTTGTAGTCATAATTATATCGATTCAAATTTCCTTACTTACTAGTGTCGTCTTAAGTTCAAAAAGAAAATAGTTATTCAGCCACAGTGTACTTTAACTGTGGCTGTTTTTTTAAAAGGCATCGCTTACGCGATGGCCATCTTTTCCGACGGCAACGAAAAAAAACAGCGCTCGGCTGGTTAAAACGACGTTGGTGACGCCGGCGGGATGTTCAGCTTCAGGAGCGCGGCTCGGATAGCGCATTTCCATACGGCCATTCTCGACCAGGTACCCGTGATTTTGGAAGATGCTGCATACAGGTACAGACTCAGCTTGCGATCACCGAAGAAGAACTGGATGTAATCATCAATCAACTGCTCACGGAGGTACTCCGCCTCTTGATGCGTCAGCTCCAGCACTCCTGGGAATGAGCGGCATGTGTAGCAGATCTCTTCAGCAGTTTGTGACCGAGGCATCACCCAATCAAAATGAAGTTCTTAAATGAATGAAGGACAATCCAGGCAATGTTGAAGAAGCCGATGTTCTGGATTTGTGAGTCAGATTAGTATGTTAAGCGTAGCCCCTTCTACTGGCAACATGGCGGAAGGGGCTTTTCCATTGTCCAGAAAAGCCCCAGGCTACGAGCTCAACGTTTTCGACGCGTTTCCGGTCATCTAGGGTGTTTTGCTTCACGATCAGGTGCAGCAGGGTCTTGCGCTGCGGGAAAGGCGAGCGGCGGAGTTGGGCGTCAAACGCCTTGTTCAAGGAAATGATCCCACAAAAGCAAGAGCCGTTCTGTTAAATTGCGGACGGAAACGGTTAACGCCGCTGCTTGACTTGGAGTTAACTAGGAGATCGGATCCCATAAAGGTGAGATTGTGTTGAGTCTGTTTTTGATATGTCGTTTTATAGAATGAAACGGAAAATTCATCGAAGTGAAGTATGAGTGGGATAGAGTGAGGATTGGTAACTTATTTATTGATGAATCCCAAAACAATTCATATTTTGTGTAACAATATATCTAAATGGCTGATACACAAGGAGTTGAGCTGATTTTGAGACATATGTACAAAATACGAGTTTTGTGAATAACTTCATTAAAATGAGGCTAGACTTCATCTTGTTTAGTGCTTCAATTGATTCCATGCACTGTGTTCCCAATACTCCAATTGGTTTCATGCACATCAGTTTTAATCGTGTCTTTGACTTCCTATAACTCTTCAAAATGCCTGTGATGCGCATGACATGACCAATATCAGACTACGATCCTAAGCGATTCAGCAAATCGCACAAGACCTCGCGGGCATCCAGATCGCGGCTCGCAAAAAAATGTCTGGCATTGCATTATCGATATTTCATGTGAATATATACTGATGGAATTTTTATCATTAAAAAAATAACCGCGCTTGGCGCGGTTTTGTGTTATACCATTGCAATCCGTTCTGGAGTTCGAATTTTTCGGAAATTTTTGAAAACGTTCCCAATTAAAGAGCCATCCGATAGGCATTAAAAATGATTAGTCCTAAACATCCCCGGACGGATTGATAATAGCCAGTACCTGATGGTCCTCCCATACCCCGTTGATCTTCAGATTGCTGCGGGAAATGCCTTCTTTGTGGAAGCCGGCTTTTTCAAGCACACGAATCGATCCGGGATTCCGGGGGGAGACTTCCCCGACGATGCGGTGGAACTTCAGCTCTTCAAAGGCATAACGAACCACCTGCATGACGGCCTCCGTCATATAGCCTTTGCCATTATAAGCCTGATCCAGGCTATATCCGATCATGCAGCTCTGCAGCGGTCCCCGCGCCACAAAAGTAAGCCCCGCACTGCCGATAATTCGGTCATCCTCTTTGCTGCAGATGACAAATTCGTATTTACGATCCTCCGTCATATCAATCTTGCTCTTTTTGATCGCTTGGAGCTGATGCTCTTCCGTATAGTACTCATCCTTGTTGCTTGGAGAGAATCTTTCAAAGAACTCCCGATTGCGCTTGTAAAGCTCAGACAAATCGCGGGCGTCGGCTTCTTCGGGAAACCGGACGTATACTTGCTGCTCCGACATCTGCACCATCCCTATTTATGATAATATATAGTTCATTATATCACGGGATGAATTTTCGATTATACCGTGAGTCGAATCAAGAACCGTAAGCGGCGTCGAACTCAATGATGTTGTGGTCCGGATCGAGTACGAATATTTGCGAGAATCCCGCCAGGCTGCCTGGCCTCGCTTCATAAGGAATTCCCTTTGCCTCCAATTCCGCGATCGTATTCGCGAAGCTTTTCACCCAAACGGCAAAATGCCCGTCGATCGTATCGATCGGCCCCTGCCGCAGCGTCTCTCCTAGAGGGTTCTCCAGCAGATGAAGCTGCTGTGTGCCGACCGCGTACCAAACGCCCTTGGAATCGAACGGAGGCCGCTCGAGCTGCGTGAAACCCAGGAGTCCGGAATAAAACTTGTGCGCCTGCTCCAAATTCCGGACAGAAAGGCTGACATGATGCAAATACTCATACTCAAACATGGACATGCCTCCTTATGGCCTCTTCTCGCCCAATTGGCGTGACATGGCCGACTAGTATAACAATCATTTCTCCACGGCGACAACGATTTCCTTCGACTGTTCCTTCATGAGCTTTGGAGCATGTCGAATGGCTTGAACGCATCCCCTTCTGCCCGTCAGGCTCACCGGCGCTCTTATGCGCCATGATCATGAAAAAATCCCGGCGAAAGAGCTCGCCGGGACGGTTATCCAGGATGACAATCATTTCTTTGCGGCAACCCGCCGCAAGAGGCGCAAAACTTCAGCTCATGATCTGAACTTATTCATTCCTTACATGATATTTCATGCCTCATTAATTGATCTCCAAGTAGTCCAAGTAAACATCCCATGTTCCGTTGTCGGTTGTGCACACGAGCTGAATTTCTTGGTTTCCGGTTCCATGGCTGACGTTGTTCAGCGTATAGACGGCGGGGCTGCTGCCTCCGAAGTAGAAGCTCCCCTTCGTCACGCCGCCGATCTTCAAGTCGACTCGAGCCATCGCAGAATTGCTCGAAGCTCCGCGGAGAGAGAAAGTGTGGGTACCGGTCGTGAAATTCTGCGTGTATTTCACCAAATCATTGTTGGCATATAAGGCGACGCCGGTGAAAGGCGAGCTGATCGTCGAGGTGTACTGCCCCCCTTTGGTCATATTCTCTGCTTCCATCTTGGTCGCTGTGCCGGGTGTTCCGCCTCCGCCTCCGCTGCCGCCATCCGGCGCGACCGCCCTGCCGGTGCTCGTCGAGATCATGCCGGAGCATAGGCCGCGGCTCTGCAGATTCTGTGCGATTTGCGGAATGGCTTGAATGGTCGTCTGGTACTGGTCATGCATCAGGATCACATCGCCGTTCTGCAGCCTGCCCGCAGCCGCCACGATTTGGGCCGTCGTCGCGCCGTTCCAATCCTGGGAATCGACGTTCCAGATGACTTCGGTTAGTCCATTCTGGGCTTCAATGGATTTCAACGTCGCATTGGTTTCTCCGTACGGCGGGCGGAACAGCTTCGGAGCCGTTCCCGTAATCGACTGGATTGTCTGCTGCGTACTCGCAATTTCCGTCGACATCTGCGCGCTGCTCAGCTGCGTCATATGCGGATGGGACCAGGAATGGTTGCCGATCCACATGCCTGCCGCCTGCTGGTCGCGGACGAGGGACGGGTTGTTTTGAGCATTCTGGCCAAGGTTGAACATCGTCGCCCGCAGGCCATTTTGCTTCAGCGTGTTCAGAAGCGTCGCGGTGTTGCTTGGATTCGGGCCATCATCGAACGTCAAGCCGACATAGCCGTTCGTGCAGCTGGCGGCAAAAGCTTCAGTGCCTGATATCGCCAACGAACCCGTGAACAAAAATACGACAAGCGTCCCGATCGCGGCCCACTTTCCTGCTTTGGCTTTGATCATGAACTCTCCACCTCCCGAGTTTAAATGAGCCGTCCGGTTGTTCGGATCTCAATTGATTTCCAAGTAATCCAGGTATGCATCCCATGTCCCATCATCGGAGGTGCAGACGAGCTGGATTTCTTGATTCCCGGTTCCATGGCTGACATTGCTGATTGTATAGACCGCAGGACTGCTGCCTCCGAAGTAGAAGGTTCCCTTCGTCACGCCGCCGATCTTCAAGTCGACCTTGGCCATATTGGAGTTGCTCGAAGCGCCGCGGAGAGAGAAGCTGTGGGTGCCGGTCGTGAAATTCTGCGTGTACTTCACCAGATCATTATTGGCGTACAAGGCGACTCCGTTGAACGGGGAACTGATTGCCGAGGTGTATTGTCCGCCTTTCGTCATCGACTCGGCTTCTGTTTTGGCCGCTGTGCCAGGAGTTCCGCCTCCACCGCCTCCGCCGATCGTCAGCGTGTGGCTCGTAATATCCGCGCTTCCGCTGCTTTGGTAGCCTTCGATGGTAAGCGCGACTTCGTACATCTTGCCCATCGGCATGCCTAAGCTTTCCCATTTTTTGAAATGCTCGCTGACGGAAATCGTGCCGCCTGTGCGTTTCGTCTGGCGGACGCTCCAATACTGCTTGAACGTTGCCGTACCGATTATGGACGGCTGGTTGACCCGGGTCGTCTCGTAGATGTCATAGGTTCCCCCGTCAACGGAGAAGGTGCCCTTGAAGGTGCCGGTCGGACGATAAGTCCCCCAGTTGTCGACGATGTAATATTCCACGAGCGGATCCTTCGTCCATCCATATACGCACAGATAAGAATTGCCGCCGGGATTGAACGTAGCGTTGTAGGTGATGGAAATGTTGCCCAGCTGGGAGTATGTTTTGGTCGAGTCGAATTTCTTTCCTTTGCGGAACAGGGCGTTGTTGATGTTGCTCCACTGGGCGCTGAACGTGCCTCCGCTATTGAGCGTCATGCTCGTATTGCCGGAATCCTTCCACAGTTCATAGTCATACCCGTCCTGGGTGCCCGTCTGGTTCGAAGTGATCGTTGTGGCCGCTTCTGCGATCCCTGCAGGCAAGGCAAGCACGAAGCAGATGAACATCGCGAATAGGAATTTCACCGATCTTGGTTTCATCATTCATTCCTCCTCCATTAGATAACGAGCAAGTTAGTATGACCTGGATGCCATGCAGACCGCACGGGCCTCCGCTCTCACTCCCTTTCATGTTTTATTGTAAGCGGTTACAATAACAATCTTATCAAAGTTATTCTACATTTATCACTTAGAAAACCTTAGACGATACCCCAAAAAGCTTAGCCTTTTGAGATGGGTTTGTTTTATGTTGATTGTCTCTTAAATGCTTTCTTTACCTGGATATGGAGTCTATTGACACTAAACAGGCTGCCATTTCTTGAATAAGGATCATTCAGCAGGCCGTGCTGCCCATTAAATCCTTTGAATAGGCGGGTACATAGGAACGCGGGGCAGCATCGACATATGTTGAAAAAAATGGACTCATGGGGTGATGGTGTGGCCAAATCCAATCCGAATACCTCTTGGATCGACGAATTTTCCTCCTTGGATTTAGCTAAAATTGGACTCACATTAAACGTGATCGGAGACATATTCGGCTATTTCTCGATCCTCAAGGGAGAAGAGGAACTTAAAAGCCTCGCTGAAGAGAAAAAATAGTGAGACCTTGCCCCGCATTCAGTGTGATGAATGCGGGCGGAATAAATAAAGCCGCTCGGTACGGGGATGGGGCCGTCGATGAGATTCAGATCGAGGAACTACAAAGTCCGGAAAAGCTTGATTCGCCTCCTGTTAGGACGACAGACGGTTCAGCGGTGTTCGTTCAGATGTGGCATATGATTGTCGCCTTGGACAGAGATTCATTCGTACCGCCGACGACCTCTCCAATGATTGGTATGCCCCCATTCCTGCCGCCTGCATCACGCGCCTGAAAGAAATGAATACATCCTCCAGATTAATCGTATTGCTGTTAAAGCAATCGAAGCCGACAAATACAATCAAAGAAATGAATGCGGCACCAGCCGAATTCATTGAGCTAGTTGGCAATTGGATGAGGAGATAGAAATGAACCTAATCGAATATGTGAAAGGTTTTTATCAAGCCTGGATAGATTATCCCCTACAGGAAGGCGATGTCATTGCAGACCGATACCGCATTGTCGAGCTGCTCGGCATCGGGAGCTACGGCTTGACCTACCGCTGCCTGGATCTGCAGCGGGGACAAGAAGCGGCGATGAAGCAAGCCAAGCCGAGCAAGGGAGAGGTCGGCCGGGAGCTGCTGCGGCGGGAGATGAAGGTGCTGGACAAGCTGCGCCATCCGTCCATTCCGCGCGCCTGGGATTTGCTCGTCGATAGGAACCAGCTCTATATGGCAAGCGAGTTTGCCGGAGGACAGACGGTGGAGGAGCTGATCTTCGAGCGGGGCAGCCTGTTCTCGGAAAGAGAAGCTTTGGATTTCATCAGCAGGCTGACGGATATTGTCGCTTATGTCCACCGGCAAGGATATGTGCATCTCGATATCCGCATCCCTAATGTCATTGCCGGCAAAAATCGGATTCATCTGATTGATTTCGGCTTGGCCAGGCGGATCGGCGAAGCTGCGTCGCCGGAGCCGCCTTTCCGGTCGGGCACCAGGCTGGCTCAAGATGCCGAACCCGCATCCGATCTGTCGGATATAGGCCATTTGCTGCTGTTCATGCTGTACTCAAGCTATCATCCGACGAAGATGGCCGACACGGGATGGGAGCATGAGCTGGATATGACTTCTGCAACTCGGCAGCTTCTTCGCAGACTTCTGCAAATTGAAGCTCCTTATGAGGATATAGATGCCTTCATGCGCGATCTGGAGCAATGTCGGACGGCGCATTCGGAACAATAAAAGCCAACCGATATACGGTTGGCTCGGGCATCAGAATGAAGCTTGCAGGGGCTTCATCCTGATGCAGATGCAGTGTAGATGCACATTACAGTCAGCTGGAGCTTCTTTTACGGCTTTTGTAATAGCTGTGTCCGTTGTTTTTATGTCCATACGCGCGATCGGATGAGCTGAGCCGGCTGTGGCCGTAATGCTTTTTACCGCTGCTGGAGCTGTACCGATGGCGTCCATGCTTGGAATGCTGGGCCGATCCTAACAGTTTAGTAATAAAACGTTTGATCATGTCTTCATTCCTCCTTTGGATTTATCGGTACTACGCGCTTTCAGCAGCGTGGTTCCAAAATGCAACGCGTCCTCTTCAGGAAGACGGATACGTTTCTCTGATCCAGCCTGCCATCCAATCGTTGACTTCACGGAGATCCGCTACCGGCTGACGCGTGAACGGAAGCGACGGCATATAACCGACCGGTCCGAATTCAGGCGTTACCGTCGCCACGGCTGCGCCGCTGCGCTCTCTTCCGGCTAGAACAGCATCCCACCAACACTTGAAGGCTTGAAGAACATCCTTGTTTTCGGGTGCGGCGGGATGGGCGACCTGAGGGCCTTCCGGGTGGCCGAGCCTGGCATGGATATGCACCGTCCGTTCGATGGCAAGCCGCAAGTCCTCCTCGAACTCCTCGAGCATCGTTTCGGTTACGCAGCACCAATGGCTGAAATCCGCCGTGATGGATAGATCCGGCAGTTCCCTTAGGAGAGCCGACGTATTCCAGGGCGTGAACATGGCTCTGGAGCGATGCGTCTCATGACCGACTGTGATGCCGATCGAGCGCTCCACCTTGAGCGCGCCTTCGAAGAATAGAAGCTGCTCCCAAAAGGGCATGAAGTCTCTGGCGCTATGGGAAACAATAAGCACCGGATCAAAGGCAGCGGCGCGTTCCGCCTGGGCGGCGAACGAGGTCGCGTGATCCCCGGATGTGACGATCTGGGCAATATAGGACAACCTGTGTGCAGCGAGCTGCTCCTTGAATTCCCTCTCCAGATTAAGAGGCGGCAATGGCGCCTCGATTCCCGCATAACCCTCCCTCGCTGCCCGCTTCATCAGCTCCGAATAGGTTCCTTCCATCCCCCACAACGCCTGGAAGAGCTTGATTTGCATTCCAGCTTCACTCCTTATTCGTTTACGAAATGGCTGCCGCCAATATTCCTGCCCCTTGCCAGCCATATTTTGAAGCCCGGATTTTTATCGGGGTATACTACCGCTTCCGTCGAAAAATACCGCATCGTATATCCGCATCTGCGGAACTCGCTCCTGTTCGCTGCCGCCCCGTGGATGATCCGGGAATCGTGCAAGGAGCATTCTCCCGGTTCCAGCTCGAAATAAACGGCCTTCGACTCGTCCACGTTTTTGATTTGGGTGGAGAACGTATTCTTGGTCCCGTCAATAGCTTCATAGTCCGAAAATCCGTTGCCATGGGTGCCTGGCAGCACCCGCATGCAGCCGTTCTCCTTCGAGCTTCGGTCTATGGCCAGCCATACGGTTACGATTTTGTCGAAAGAGCTCAATCTGCCTTTCCAGTAAGCGGAGTCTTCATGCCATGGAGTCGCCCGGCCGACATAGGGGTCTTTGCAGATGAAGTGGCTGGACCACAGTCCGATGTTGGGGCCGATGATCGGCTCGACAAGATCGAGGACTTCATCGCTGAGCAGGAAGTCGAGCAGCCGCTCGTCGCGGAAATGAGGCGTGTCCAGCTCGTCGGACAGCTTGCTTCCTTTCATGGCGAGCTGCTCCTCGAAAATATCCGTCAACGTACGCATTTTTTCGGCGCTGAACAGCGGCTTTTTATGAAGCAAATACCCGCGCTCCCCGTATGACTCGACTTCTTCTTGGTTCAATATCGTAGATTCCATGTCGATGACTTCCTCCCTTGAGCTGGCTTCGAGCTTATTGTAGCTCTGCCTCCCTCTGGGCCTCTCCTCCTCGCTTACGGAATGATACGCATATCTTCCGGTCTTCCCGCTCTTCCGGTATAATCCGGATAAATGAAACGAAGGAGCTGATCCCTTCATGGAACTGAAGGAGCATCCGGATCGCTTGACGATCGACGAGTACATGGCGGAATCGTCCCATTGCCTGTTCCGGCAGGAGCTCGATACGCCATGCCATCTGCACTGGCACGAGTTTTACGAGCTGACCTATGTCCGCTCCGGCAACGGCGTCAACCGTGTCAACGGAACGGACATCCCGATCGGCGAGGGAACGCTGTTCCTGCTGACTCCGGCCGATTTTCACGAAATTCGTCCCTTGGAAGCGTCTACGCTCAAGATCTACAATTTGATCTTCAAGGAATCGATGATTTCGGAGGAAATCCGGACGCTTCTATTCAACGGGCGCATGCTGTCGCCCATGCTGATGAAGCTTGAAGATCGGCGGGCTGGAGAGCTGTTCGCCATCCTGGATGAGGAGGACAGCCGCAGCAGCAGGACCGGAGAGCTGATCGTGCGGAACCTTCTGGGATGTCTGCTGCTGATGCTGTGCCGGGACGAGAAGGACGCGATCAGAGGCGAAGCTTCCGCAGCTCCCTTGCACCCCAGCATTCAGCAGGCTCTGTTCTATCTCCAGCATCGTTTCCGCGAGCCGTTGACGCTCAGCCAGGCTGCCAAGGCTGCAAGCCTCTCGCCCAATTATTTCAGCGAATGCTTCCGCCAGCAGCTCGGCGTCAGCTTCCAGCAGCATCTGCTCGACCTGCGCCTCGAATTTTCCCGGTCGCTGCTGCAGGCATCCTCCCTGCCCGTATCCGAGATCTGTTATGCTTCGGGCTTCAATACGCTGACTCATTTCGAGAAAATGTACAAGCGCAAATATGGGCATCCGCCCAGCCGAAGCCGTCGTGTACAGGTTGCGGGAGCCTAACCCTTGATGCTGAAGTCCGGCTTCGCCTTGTCGAACCGCGGATTGCCTCCGCATACCATAAGACCCGAGCCCCAGTCGATATGGACATTTTCCGTCGGATAATCGGAAGCATCCTTGTATTGGAACAGCACGTTCCGCCTCGTGCGCTCGCTGCGGTTGGCATCCGAGCCGTGGATCGTCAGGTAGTTGAAGAACAGCACATCTCCCGCCTCCGCAGGACATGGCAGTCCGTCCGATATCGGATATTCCTTGTGGTTCAAATAGTAAGAGCCGACATGAGGCAGGCCGCCTTGCGTGTGCGAGCCCGGTACGACCCTCAGGCAGCCGTTCTTCTCGTCCGCCATGTCCAGGTGCACGCTTGCCGCCAGCATGGAATGCTTTTCATGAGGGAAGTAGGGATAATCCTGATGCATAGGGAAGGCAGCCCCGTTTTCCGGCGGCTTGACGAGCATTTTCGAATGGTGAAGCTGGACGTCGGGTCCGATGAGCTGCGACAGGATCGCTGTCATATTGGGGTGCACGACTGCCCGCGTGAAGCAGGCCTCATGGTAATGGACATCGTGGAAACCTTTGAGCACCAGCTTCTTCAGCTCCGCCGGCGGCAGGAAGTCGCCTTGCCAGGCGGAGTTTTCGTCCCGCTCGGCCTGGGCGGCGCGCTGGATGATCCGCTCCACCGCCCCGCGCATCTCCTCCACTTCCGCCTGGCCGAATACTCCTTTGACGAGCAGATACCCGTTTTCTTTGTAAAAATCCACATCGTGCTGACCGATCATGCATGCTCCTCCTTATAAGTAAAGATTGATTTCAAGCGGTTCTTGCTTATAATCATAGTCAAAGTCCCGATGGACGTCTTTGCGAATAGACGTCTGGTTTTTGCACGTTGACGCCAACATTTACTGGAGGACAAGCCGATGTACCGATATCAGGCAAGCGATGTCATGCTGAACAGCCGGATCATGGAAGCGATCCATCCGAATGCCCGCTTTGTCATCTACTATTGGGGAGTCGACGAGCGGCTGCACAGCAATCCGGTTCACAAGCATTCCTTTTTCGAGGCCTGCTATGTGCTCGGAGGGAAGGGGACGTATACGGACAATGGAAGGCCATACCTTCTTCAGAGCGGGACTCTGTTCCTTTCCCGTCCCGGCGTCGCCCATCAGATTGTTACGGAAGACGGCCTCAGCCTTCTGTTTGTCGCTTTTGAGCCCGATGAAGCGAAGACGGATCCGGAAATTCTCGCCGCATTCCGTGCTCTGGCCGAAGCAGAGAGAGTCTGGGTGGAAGACGGCTCCCGGACGCCGACCGCGCTGCTCTGGGAATCTCTCCTGCTCCGCGAAGAGAACGCGTACAATCTCCCCGGAGCAGCGGTTGCGCCAGCCGCTTCCGCACTTCTGCTGTCTTTCCTTGCGCTGTTCGGAGAGCCGGCAGCCGCGCCAAAACCCGGCATCCCGCGCGACAACATGATTTTGCGCCGGGCCAAGCTGTACATCCGGGACAATCTGTCGAAGCCTCTCTCGCTGCCCGAGATGGCGGCGATGCTCAATGTGTCCGAACGCCATCTGTCGAGGCTGTTCTCAGGCGGCATTCATGAGAGCTTCACCGGTTATATCCGCCGGGAGCGCGTGCGCGAGGCGGCACGCCTGCTGAACGAATCCGAGCTGCCGATCAAAGAGATTTCCGAGATGGCCGGCTTTTCTTCCGTCCACTATTTCTCCCGCACGTTCACGTCCATGATGCATGTCCCGCCGGGCGTATTCCGCCGACAGGCGCGTCCGCCCCATTCTGCGCATGCCGAATAAGCCGTTTCCTTCATCGGAAGCGGCTTGTCTTTCGGCTCGTAGCGGTCCTATTTACCTGCGGAGTTGAACGGGGCTATCGCTGCACCCGGTACTCCCGCGGAGTCAGCCCCGTATGCCGGCGGAACAGGACCGAGAAGAAGCTGCGGTCCTGGTAGCCGCATGCCTCCGCGACCCGCTCGACGCCCATTGAGGTGCTGCGGAGCAAACGGCATGCTTCACGAATGCGCAGCTCCTGCACGAAGCGGCTGAGAGGCTTGCCGGCCGCTTCGGCGAACAGACGGTGGAAATGCCGGACACTGAGTCCCGCCTCGCCGGCAAGCTCCTCCGCCCGGAACGGGATGCAAGGATCGCTGCGCAGCTTCCGGATAACGGCTTCGATTCCGGGGCGGCTCCCGCTCTCCCGGCAATAGCTTTTTGTTGTTCCACGGCAATGCTCCTCCAGCTCCGCCAGCAGAAGGATGAACAGAGCATGCAGTCTTGCCGTTCCTCCCGGCCGTTGATCCCGGAGCACTTCCAGTCCTTCCTCCATGATGCGGCGGACAACCCCCCTGTCATCCTTCAACCGGAACCATTCCGGTGAGCCGGGCAGCAGATTGAGCGCCCTCCGGGCCGACTGCAGCTCGTCCAGGCCGGGGAAGCTGCTCAGGGCTGCTTCCGCCTGTCCGGGAACAAGGATAAAGTTGCCGATCAGGAGCGGAAACCGGGAGGATGTCGATCGGGGCCGGAACACATGAGGGGTTCCGAGCGGAAGGACAAAGACATCCCCGGCTTGCACATCCATGGAATGCTCCCCGACGTAATGCACTCCCGTTCCCTCCATTACCAGACAAATCTCCGTGAATTCATGCCGGTGCAGCTGCAGCTCGAACGATTCCGATACCCGGTTGACATAGTAAGGGCGGTTGTCGTCGAAGAACAGATGCGCCGGCGTGACCGCAACCGACTGCTGCGCCATCCGAATCCCTCCTTTTTGTCAGGATAACCAACCGATTTGGCCTGATCAACCCCTTTTCTACAAATGCCTGCGCTTACAATAAGAAAAAGACAACGCCATCAAGGCCATGCTTGGCCATCCCAGCCCGAAAGGAAGCGGAGCAATCATGACCGAGCGCACCTGGCAAGCCCAATGGATTTGGGGAGGCTTGGAAGCGAGTCCGCGGAACGAATGGCGCTGCTTCCGCCGCAGCTTCGACCATCCTCTCTCTGCAGAGAAGGAAGCCGCCCTTCACATCAGCGCCGACTCCCGCTACGTCCTCTATGTGAACGGCGCCTTGACCGGCCGCGGGCCGGTGAGGTGTTGGCCGGAGGAGCAGTCCTACGACAGCTACGATATCGGCCGCCTACTGAAGCCCGGCCAACGCAACGCGATTGCCGTGCTTGTGCTCCACTTCGGCATCTCGAACTTCTGCTATGTGCGCGGGCAAGGCGGTCTCATTGCGGAGCTCGAAACCCCCTCAGGGATCAGCCTGCCTACCGGCGGGGACTGGGAAACCGCCCTGCTCGGAGGCCAGCTGCCCAGCTCGCCACGGATGTCCTGCCAGCAGGCATTCGCCGAAGTCATCGATGCCGGCGGGCAGGACGAAGGCTGGACGACGGGAGCATCCCGGCTCATGGACTGGTCGCCTGCGGCGGCTGTCTGCGCTGCCGGAGAAGGACCCTGGAAAAAGCTCGTATCCCGCGACATCCCGTTCTTGACGGAAGAGAAGCGATATCCATCCCGTATTGCCGGGCTGAGCCGCGTCAAGCCTCCTGCCTTCATGGCTGCCATCGATCTGCGGACAATCATGGTTCCGGACAGTGCCGGCCACGCCAACCCTGTCAGCTATTGCGGATATCTGGCCTCTGTGCTCCAGCTGGAGGACAAGGGCCGTGTCACGATCGGTTTTCCCGGAGGAGCTCGGCCCGGGGGCATTGTCGTGGACGGCGTCTCCATCGATGCGTACCGGGGCGTCCAGCCGGAACGCTATTACGATCTGGAGCTTGCCGCCGGCCCCCATACGCTGCTTATCGACGTTACCTCCGGCGACCACGGAAGCAGCTTCCATCTTGGCGTGGATGCGGATGTGCCGTTCGCTCTTGCGGCTCCGGCGCAAGCGCCTGGAGGAGAGCGGCGCCATCCCGCTTCTGCTGCGCGATTACCGGAAATGACCTTCCCGACGGCTCCTTTTGCCGCAATCGGACCGTTCGACGCCGTCAAGCATGTCGATCACCGAGCCGGCAGAGAGCTCGATACCGATCATCCGCTCTATGCGCGCCTGAAGGGAGGCAAGGTCTCTATGGACGATCCCGATCTGAGAGGCTGGCTTCGCCGCATCGATCCCAGCCTGATTACCGGGCAGGATGCCTTCGGGCTCAGCGTCTGGCAGCGCGAGCATGAGCGGCTGGCCGTGCCGGCCTCACTTCAGAACGCCGTGCTGGCCGTGCCGGAGCCGGCCGAGCTGCCGCTGTTTCCCGGCTGGGACTGCGAGCTTGTCGTCGATCTCGGCGAGCAGCGCTCCGGCTTCATCGGATTCGAGCTGGATGCTGCGGCAGGAACGGTCGTGGATATTTACGGCATCGAGCATATCCAGCATGACTTCAGGCAGCATACGTACGGACTGGACAACACGCTGCGCTACATATGCCGCGAGGGCAGGCAGAGCTATTTGTCCCCCGTCCGGCGGGGCTGCCGCTACTTGATCCTGACCGTAAGATCGGCAGACCGTCCCGTTCTGCTGCAGGAGATTCATATCCTCCAAAGCTCTTATCCCGCAGCCGACAACGGCAGCTTCCGCTGCTCGGATGCCCTTCTGAACGAGATCTGGCGCATCAGCCGCAGGACGACGAGGCTGTGCATGGAAGATACGTTCGTCGATTGCCCTTCGTACGAGCAGGTGTTCTGGGTAGGCGACGCGCGCAACGAGGCGCTGGTCAACTACTATGTCTTCGGAGCGACCGAGATCGTGAAGCGCTGCCTGAAGCTGGTTCCGGGCTCCGCCTCCGATACGCCGCTGTATTTGGACCAGGTGCCGAGCGGCTGGAGCAGCGTCATTCCCAACTGGACGTTCTTCTGGATCATCGCCTGCGAGGAGTTCGTGGAGCATACGGGAGACTTGGAGTTCGCCCGCGGAATCCTGCCGCATATCCTCCGGACGATCGAAGCCTATTCCTCCCACATTGACAGCTCAGGACTGCTGAACATGCGGGGCTGGAACCTGCTCGACTGGGCTCCGATCGACCAGCCCGGCGAAGGCATCGTCACCCATCAGAACCTGTTCATGATCAAGGCGCTTCGCCAGGCGGCCCGGCTGGCCGAAACCGCGGGCGAATCCGGCACGGCCCATCATTGGCTGGAGCAGGCGTCGTCCCTGCAGGCCGCTGTCAACGAGAGCCTCTGGGATGAGCGGCAGCAGGCCTATCTGGACTGCATCCATGCCGACGGGAGGCGGTCATCCGTATTCAGCATGCAGACTCAAGTCGCTGCCTACCTGTGCGAGGCGGCGGACGGAGAGCGCCTGGCCGCTCTGGAGCAATACCTGGCGGAGCCGCCGGCTGAGTGGGTCCAGATCGGAAGCCCGTTTATGAGCTTCTTCTATTATGAGGCGCTCTCCAAGCTGGGCCGCCATGAGCTCATGCTGGACGACATCCGCCTTCACTATGGCCGGATGCTGGAGCATGGCGCGACGACCTGCTGGGAGATGTATCCTGATTTCGCGGAGAACCGGGCCAATCCCGATCTGCTTACCCGCAGCCACTGCCATGCCTGGTCGGCCGCTCCCGGGTATTTCCTCGGCGCGTCCATTCTTGGCGTCCGCAAGCTGTCGGCAGGCTGGCGTTCCGTAGAGATCGCTCCCCAGCCTGCAGGCTTGAGCTGGGCCGAAGGCGTCGTGCCGCTGCCGGACGGAGGCGAGATCAACGTCAGCTGGCGGGTTGCAGGGAAGTATATTTCGCTTCGGATCGAAGCGCCATCCGACATCGCCATTCAAGTGACATGGCCGGAAGGCCATGCAGGCACGGTGGAGCAATTGACGACGGCGCGGATGTGAACGTTCGTTGGGCCGCGCCGGCTTCATCTCGCCGCATCGCCAACAGATAAGCTCATGATCGGCCACCTGCCGGCGATGGAATGGATAAGCAGCTCATGATCGGTCACCTGCCGGCGATGCGGCGAAATGCCATTGGCCCCTAATGTGATGCTCCGCTCTGCGAGGGCAAGCAAAAAAGAACGCGTTCGGTTCAGGAAGCCGTGGAAGACTTGTCCTGATCCCGAAACGCTTTCTTTGTCATTGCAGGAAACCCTATCACCGATCGGTTGCAAAACGGGCGAGTTAAGCCTTGGGCGAATCGTCTGGCATGCGCTGCGGCAGCTCGTTTAGCCGACCTCGCGCTCAAGTGTGACATATTGGGTGTAGCTTTCTTTCTGAACGCTGATCGAAGCTCCGAGGATGACGGCAATATCCCTCGCCGGGACGTACAGGCTGCCCCTCACGACGGTTGCCGGATAGGAAAGCTCTGCGTTTTTCCCGTCGATCTGAATCGACCGGCTGTCTTTTTGGAACCAAGCCGTCTTGCCGGTCGCAGCATCCTGCAGACTCCATTTCTTCTTTGAGGAATCGTACATAAGGGTTCCTCCCATGCGCTCCGCAACGCTTCTCAGCGGCACCAGCGATTGGCCGGATGCCGTCAGGATGAACGAATCCGGTCCGAACGGGAAGAACAGAGCCGTTTGCCGGCCGGCTTGCAGCTCGTTTTTGAGGATCTCGTATGCGGCGCTTCCTTTATCGAAATCCTGCATGATCCGGAAGCTCGGGGCGTCCGCCCAGCGCTCCGAAGTCCAGCTGTCCTTGCCGGCTGCCGGCTTGTCCGCGGCCACCTCTTCATTGACATGCCACTGTTCCCGCTGGATAACCAGGCTGATTCCTTGGATCGGAAGCTTCTCCCGCTCCACCGTGGCTTGCTCCGGCTGCCATACGGCTGCAGCGCTCAAGCTGCGGATATGCAGAGAGGAATCCAGCAGCAGCTCCGCCTTGAGCGAGGAGCCCTTCGTCAACAGATCCTCGAGCCCCCCTTCCTCCTCCGCCTGGTCCATGCTGTCCAGACCGGATGCAAGGCCGTCGCGGATGGACTCGACCGCGCTGGCGACGAGCTCGTCCTTGCCCGCTGCGGTCAAAGGCTCGCCGTTGTCATCGGCCGCTTCAAGCTCGGGATGCGCCAGCATGACATCGTACAGGGCGCTGATGGACTCATTCAGCCCGTCGGGATCGGACGCCAACTCCGCTACATATTTTTTGAGCCAGCTCCAAAGCTCCATGCCCTGCCACTCTGTCGTCACTTTCCAGGCTGCTTGGCCTCCGCCGTATACGTCAGCGGATACAGGAAGCACGGAGAGGCGTTCGGGGTTCGGCAGCTTGGAGATCCAGAATCCGCCTGCCTTATCCACCAGCTCGCGGCTGATCAGCGCGGATTGCAGCGGGTCTACCGAGCCGCCGATTCCGACAGCGGAAGCGCCGAGGCTGTCCCCGTAGCTGTAATCCTCGTCATTCATAGGGATGACCAAGGGCTTTTTAAGTCCTTCGATCCGGATAACGGCCTGCTGTTCATCCGCTTGTGCGGAAAAGCCGATGCTGCGGCTTCCGAACAGCAGCGCGCCGTGAAGCGATTGACGCTTTTCGTTCTCGACTTTCCATGAATCGATGCGCACCTGCACATTTTCCAGCAGCTTCATTGCCTGCTCGCTGCGAGCGCTGACATCTTCAAAGGCGAATCGGCTGAAATCCACGCTCAGCATCAAGCTGCCCCGGCTTTCGCCGGATTGCGTCGCAAGCGATTTGGCGATAGCGCCGTTCAAGTCCAGGCCTCCGACCGCCTGACAGCCTGCGGCTGCGAGCATCAGCAAGCAAAGGCCGAACAAGGCCGTTTTCCGAATTTTGTTCCATCCCGACTCTCTCATCGACGACATTTCCCCTTTTATTTCTTTTGAATGCTAGATTATTTTATCACAAGAGGATAGAGATGGAAGAGAGTCAAGCGGGAAACGGCTTCCCGCCGATAGAAACGAAACGGATCTAGACTTTTCAAGGATTTAAAAGATATACTTAATAGAATTTCCAAAGGAAGGGAATCCAGCGATAGCGATGTCAAAAATGAACCGAATTGTTTTAAGCATTCCAATGGTCTTCATCCTCGTCTTGATCATGGCCGAGCTGCCTCTCTTGCTGCAGCCGGACGGGAGCCACTCTATCCGGCTCGATTGGCCTCAGGGCGCAGCAAGCATCAAGGCGTATTTTTCCGGCATCCCGACCGGCGATTCCTTCCGGTTTCTATCCGGACAGAACACGCTTTCCTTCTGGGAGCAGATCGGAAGCTATTTCATCATTTCATTCGGTTATCTCGCCTGCGGAGCTCTGATCGGGACGACGATTGGCGTCCTGATCGGAATCTATTTCTCGTTATCCCGTGCGGAATGGCTGAAGCGGACCGTGGAATTTTTGGGCGCGATGCCCGATTTTGTATCCATCCTTCTCCTTCAATTTCTGGTCGTATTCGTGGCATCGAAAACCGGAGTCGTCCTTTTTCAAATCGCGACCTTATCGGTCAAGGAGCCTGCGATCGTGCTTCCCCTCGTATCGTCGATTCTCATTCCGGCCAGCTATATGATTCGAAACGTAACGATGCAGATGACATATACGCTGGCCGAAGATTATATCGGCTTTGCCAAAGCCCGCGGATTAAGGAAACTCTACATCGTTTTCTATCATGCTCTTCCCAATGTGCTTCCTTTCATACGAGCGGATCTGCATAAGTTTCTGGGAATTTTGATCGGGAATATCTTTATCGTGGAGTATTTGTATAATCTGCATGGCTTGACGATGCTCTTGTTCAGCAATGTCTACTCCTATAGCGGATACCAATTCCCGCTTGTCGTGAATGGACTCCTCACGCTGCTTCTTCTATACGCCGTTATTTATACGTTGCTGAAAACTTATCTATGGGGATGGGAAAAGGTGTTGTCTCGATGAACAAAACGCTGCTGGCAGGTTTGATTCTCACAACGGCAATTATAGGCGCAGCCATTTTCGGCAAGTTTTTTATCCGGCATGATTTGGACGAGCCGTTGAAAATTCATTATGCAGTCGACAGCAGCGGAAAAGGAACGATTGTTGCGCCGCCGCTTCCTCCAGGCAAGGATTATCCGCTTGGAACCGACTATTACGGCTATGACCTGATGACCCGGATTTTGGTTGGCGCCAAGTACACGATTTTCTTAGCCGTCGCGATTGCTTTTGCCCGAGTGTTTTTCGGCGGAATCGCGGGCATGCTGCTGGGTTACTTCGCCAGGAAGCCCGCAAAACGCCGAGAGCCGGCGACAACCTGGAAGCTGCTGAATGGAATTCCGATTTTTTTGGTCATTTGGCTGCTGCTAGCCGGATTATCGATCAATTCCAGCCTTTCGCCGATTCGGTTATGCGTCGTGATGGGAGCAGTGCTTGCCGCCGTCGGGATTCCGTCGGTTGTCATCTCGATCAAGGAAAAAACGGAGCTTATTCGAGAAAAGCCGTTCATCCTCGCTGCTCGATCAATCGGCACGGGCCACCGGAAAATGATCGGCGCCCATCTCTTTCCCCACTTGAAGGACAGCTTCCTGATCTTGATCGTCCAGGAAATCGTGCTCGTCTTGACTCTGTTCGGGCAATTGGCCATCTTCCATCTGTTCGTTGGAGGAACAGTCATGACCTTCGATCCGATCGAATACAACAGCCGCACCAATGAATGGGCCGGATTGATCGCGGCCGGACGGAGCAGCCTGGACGTCTACCCATGGATCCTGTTTGTTCCTCTCGCCGCTTACCTCGTCCTTATTCTGGGATTCCAGCTGCTTGCCAGAGGCCTTCAAACCCTGTTCAATCAAAAATACACGAAGCCCTCCCGTCTTTAGCCTGCTGCACGCATGAACTGAACCGGAACCGATCCTTCTTCCTGGTCATCATCCATGGAAGTAACGAAAAAGCGGATGCCCCTATGGGCATCCGCTTTTTCGTTCTTGAGCCTTTCAGGCGAGCTGCATCGACATCCCGTTCATGCATTCGACGGCATGCGATGAACGTTTTTGTCTGTTGCCTATGGACAAGACTATGTCTGCGGTCCGTCCGCTGCGTTGTCGGCATGCGCCCTCGAAGCGCTCGGCCCGTCATCGCCCTTGTCGAATAGGGTCGCCATCGTCGGCGCTCCACGCTGAATCAAGCCGGTTCTATTCCTTTGCTGCGTTCCTGTGCCCCGGCCTTGCTGCACAAGAGCCTTCAGTCCCAGTTGGATATTTTTCTTCCGCTTATGACACCGGCATGAGAGGAAACCGCACTGGTTTCCCCGTTTTATAAATGCCATTCAGTCTGGTCAACCTCAGGAAGGAAGGCTCGGCCAATGGTTTTCGCGCTCTGTCGACAACATGTGAAGAAATAATATTAATGTGATATTAATCCATCTATTTACGATTCATTTCGACATGAAAATCGATTTTTATTTTGATTCAATCGGTCTATATGATTTGGACAAGTTCTAAATGTACAATACATACTAGTTTTGAAATGAAATAACAACTGGTATTGTTATTCATTTGTAAACTAAAAAAAGAGCGGGAGGATTGATTGTTGAGAAGAATTTTTCGTTTAAGCTGCGGATTTTACTTCCTGATCGGTGTTACCAGCGTTGTTTTGGGCTCTCTTTTGCCCCAGCTATTGACCGCCTACAATCGCTCTTACAGCGATGGCGGAACGTTGTTGTTTTTGCAGTTTCTCGGCTTTTTGGCTGGTGTGATGGCGTCTCCTGTCATGTCGGCCCGGCTAGGACGGAAGAGGCTGCTGATCCTGGCCTTGGCATCCATTGCCGTTGGGTATTTCGTGATGGGCTTTTTGCCCGATTGGACCTGGATCCTCATCATGACCATAGCCGCAGGCTTCGGCTCCGGCATGATCGAATCCACCATCGGAGCCTTCACGATTGAATTCGCGGAAGAACAAAAAGCGGTTGCGATGACCAAGCTGGACGTTTATTTCGGTGTCGGCGCGCTGCTGATTCCGGCCTTGGCCAGCCTGTACATCTTCCTCGAACTGTGGCGCTTCACCTTTTTCACCCTTTCGGCCATGACCATCCTGCTGCTGCTGCTCTGGAGCAAGGTTCCCGGCTCAAGCTCGGCAGGTATTCATGAAGCCGTTCCGGCGGAACCCGGCCATCGGAAGCTCCGGTATTCAGGAAGGAGCCTTCGGATCTTGATTCTATTCGCGGCTTTCTTTTTCGTCTATATGGGCTTGGAGCTGGGACTCATGAATTTCCTTCCTTCTCTTTTCATCGAGACGATTCATGCCAAGGATTCCGCAGCTTCATTGAGCGTTACGATTCTGTGGGCTGCCATGGTGATCGGCCGGCTGTTCGTAGGGAGAATCGCGGAGTCGATCCGATATATCCCTTTCTTGTTCTGGAGCGCAGCTGGAACGCTTCTGCTTCTCTCCGCCATGGCCGTCATCTCCAGCGAATGGGCTCCCTATCTGCTCGTGTTCGGAGTCGGTCTATGCATGTCGGGGCTGTTCTCCATCGCTCTCGTGTATGCCAATACGCTGCTTCCCGGACAGACCGAAAAAACAACCAGCATCCTGATCGCTTCGGGCGGGATAGGCGGCGCGGTTCTGCAATATTTGATCGGCTGGAGCATGGCCCAAGGCGCCGCCATCCATACGATCTGGCTGTTTGCGGGCTTTAGTGCTGTGCTGCTTTTGTCCATTGGTCTAGCCGACAAGTGGAGCGCCGAGCATAGAAGCGTTCCCCTGATCCAGCCGGGCAAGGAGCTGTAGGGACTTCGGATTTCAATCGGAAGGTCATTGTTGAGGAGGTGATGCGCAACTACGTGGGGCTCCGACGAAATCATCCTTATTCATAGTGGAGGTAAAATCATGCAAACCTTGACAAAAGACCGGTTCAGGTACGGAAAAGGAATCAAGCTGATCGATGATTCAGGAGCCGAATACCTCGATGGAGTATCCGGCACCTTCAACCTTTCTCTCGGCTACAACCATCCCTATGTCGTGGAAAAAGTACAGGAGCAGGTTGGCAACCTTACCCATATGTCCTCTTCTTTTACCGAGCCTTATGTGAATGAAGTGCTGGATCATCTGGTCGAATATGCTCCCAACGGAATCAATGCCGGCTGGATGCGGGATATCACCGGCTCCACCGCCAACGAATGCGCGACGAAAATCGCTCAGAAGTATACCGAGTCCACGGATATCATCAGCCTGTTCTTGTCCCATCACGGCCAAACCCAATTTGCGACAGGCATTTCAGGCAACGCTTTCCGGCGCAGGAAATTCCCCAACTCCGCCGCCGCGAATTCCCTGCATGTGCCCGCTCCCTATTGCTACCGGTGCCCCTTCAACGCTTCGCGCCCGAATTGCGGGTTTCAATGCATCGAAGCCATTTCCGACCATATCGAATATGCGAGCTCGGGATCGGTCGCCTGCATGATTATCGAGCCCATTCTGGGCAATGGCGGGAATATCATCCCCCCTGACGGCTACTTCGAGCGCCTCCGCAAATTATGCGATGAATACAACCTCATCCTTATCGCCGACGAGGTCCAGACCGGCATCGGCCGCACCGGCTACATGTTTGCAAGCGAGCTCTTCGACATCCGTCCCGATATGATCACCCTTGCCAAAGGGCTCGGCGGAATCGGCGTGCCGGTGGCGGCGGTGCTGATGCAATCCCGCTTGGATGTGCTGGAGAAGCATGAGCATTCCTTCACGTCCGGCAGCAATCTGATCTCGGTTACAGCCGCCAAATCAACCTTGGATGTCGTGTCCGAGCCGGGCTTCCTTGACGAGGTGAAGCTGAAAGGCGAAATATTGGGCGAGCTGCTGGGCGAGCTGGCGGAAAAGCACTCGTGCATCGGCGAAGCGCGCGGCGTAGGGCTTATGTGGGGCCTTGAAATCGTCGACAGCGAGGACGCTCCCGATGTGGCGAAGGCAAATGCGGCCATCGAGCGGGCATTCAGCGATCAGCGCCTCATCTTGAGAGGATCGCGGTACGGCTTCGGCAACGTCGTGAAGGTGAGGCCTTCCCTGACGGTCACCGCGGATGAGCTCGTGGAAATCGTCGGCAGATTGGACTCGGTTCTGGACAGTCTTGAATACAGTTGAGGAGGAGAAACGGATGCAAGCATTGGTGTACAATTCGGCTTGGGATGTCGCTCTCGAAGAAAGGCCCGTACCGGCCATCGAGAAGGATAACCAGGTGCTGGTCCGCATCAAGGCCACTGGCGTATGCGGCACGGATCTCGGAATCGTGAGCGGGAAATATCAGGCGTCGTCCTCCATCATCCTCGGCCATGAATCGGCGGGAGAAGTGGTCCTTGTCGGCAAGTCCGTCACGACGCTTATGCCAGGAGACCGGGTCGTGATCGATCCGACCTACTACTGCGGCCAGTGCGGGATGTGCAGGACGGGACGGCAAAATCACTGCGCCCATAAATCCGTCACGGAAACGGGCGTCAGCGCCGACGGCACCTTCACCGACTATTATGTGGCCGAAGACCGCTTTCTGTATAAGCTGCAGGACCATGTCAGCTATGAGGAGGCGACCTTGACCGAGCCGCTCAGCTGCATTCTGACCGGCATCAACCAAATCAACCTTCTTCCCAGCTTCCGGACGATCGTTCTGGGTGCCGGGCCGATCGGCATTCTGTACAGCCATGCGCTCGCATCGAAAGGCGTAACGGGTTCTCTGGTGGACATTTCCAAGGAAAGGCTGCTCAAGGCGGGCTCGATCGCTCCGGCTCGCTGGGAAGCCTATGATTCGTTCCAGGCAGCCGTCGAGGCGGCCGATCCGTCGGGGCGGCAGGTCGACCTGATCGTAGATACGACAGGCGTGGTCGGCACTCAGGTCATCTCCAACCTGGCGAACGGCGGCTACCTGATGCTGGTCGGCTTAAGAGACGGCACAAGCACGTTCAATCCGAAGGAAATCGTGGACCGGAGCTTGAAAATCATCGGCTCCATCGATTCATTGGGAACCTTTTCGACCGCCCATTACTTGATCGAGCAGCGCATCGTTCCCGCCAAAGAAATCATTACCCATACGTTTCCGCTGGACCGGTACAAGGAAGCCTTTCACGCTCTCGGATGCGACTTGAACGAAAGAACGCTCAGTGCGTCCTCCCATGCGATCAAGGTCATTCTTCAATCCAGCTGATCCGTACCAATCAATCTGGGAATCAAGGGAGAGAAAGCCATGAACGCATGGAGTCTATCCGATTGGAAAGAAAGCCCGATACAGGCGGTGCTGTTCGATATGGACGGCGTGCTCGTCGACAGCGAGCCGATTTATTTCGAAATCGAGCGAAGCTCGTTTCTCCACTTCGGCGCTTCCGTCGATGAAGAGGAGCATCATGGCTATGTCGGCATTACGCTGGAAACGATGTGGCGGCGGGTGTTGGACAAGCATCGGATCCACGCCGGACTCGAGCAGGTTTTGTCCCATCACAAGGAAATGGTGTTGACGGCTCTGGCCCGGCACGAACGTCTCGAGGCCATGCCCGATGTCGAATGCTTGCTGAGGTATTTCCAGGAAAGGCAAGTTCCGCTCGCTGTCGCCTCCTCCTCCCCTCGGGCATTGATCGAGATCATCATGGAGCGCACCGGGCTCGGCAAGTACTTCGACGTCGTGGTCAGCGGCGAGGAAGTCGATCGAGGCAAGCCGGCGCCGGATATTTTCCTTCGCGCGGCGAGCTTGCTGAATGCGGAGCCTGCCTCCTGTCTCGTCATTGAAGATTCGCGCAATGGAGTCCAGGCGGCGAAGAGCGCAGGGATGAGATGCATCGGCTTCCGCAATCCGGGATCCGGCAACCAGGACCTTGCCATGGCCGATGTCCTCATAACGGCTTATGGAGAGCTGCTGGATATCCGGCATACGCTGCCGATCTCTCCGCTTGTTCTGGAGAAGAAGGCCTGATGGCAATGGAGCAGCAGATTACGTAGATGAGACAAAAGCCCAAGGATCCTGCCTCCGGAACGAGGCGGGATCCCTGGGCTTCTGGCGGATGGGATCAGTCCTCGACAGGCTCGACATGGACATCCGTATCAGGCTCGGCCAGCACCCATCGGGTGAAGGCGACCTTGAGTCCTCCGCTCGTAGGCGCGCAGAGGAAGGGACCGGCTTGCCAATCTTCGCGGCTCGGCAAAGGACTGACGCGGATCGTTCTCCAGGGATGACGCTCCGTTCTCGCTCTCACAATGACCGCATCCTCCAGCCGGGATGCCCGGATCGTCACGACTTCCCCCGCCCATTCCGGAACCGGGGAAAGCGACCAGTCCGACAGTCCCGAAGTGACTACGGCTCCCACATGCGGGATGCCGTCGTTCATTTCGATGCCGGCTTTTATCCATTGCTCCGAATGGCTCCACAGCATGAGTCCTGCCTGATCGTACAGATGATCCATGCCGTCAAGGCGGAATCCGACCTCGATGGCCTTGTCGCCATTCCATGGAGCAAGCAGGGAGTGGCCGCTGTCGCGCTGGAATCCGTACATCGTTTTTTGCCAGAAGTCGCTTCCTTCCACTGCCTCCACATGAAGCTTGCCATCGATTTCTTCCCAGGACAACGGCTTTGTCAGCCATTCTCCGCTTGACCAGGCTATTTTCTCGGACATGTTTGTTCTCCTTCGGTTAGGATTTCCATATTTCCACTAAGTATAAAAGAGATGGGCTTGTCTGCCTACAGCTTTTCCAGCCGTTCTTTGGCGGGAAGCGCAAGGATGCGCGGATTTCCGGGCGGCTTCCCTTTCAGGCTCCGCCTTGGCGATCCGGCTTTTTTCTCATCGTCAATACGGCCTGGATGATTTTTTTCTCATGGTTTTCTAACAAACGGGCTCAACCGCAAGGGCGGTCAGGACTTTCGTCCACATTGGGAAGTAGTGGGGATTACGGCTGTGTTATGGTGTTCCCAGGCGATCACGACAGCCATCATCAACCTACTATACCGAGCGGGAGGAACTCAACCATGCAACCTCGCAACCATCGAGTGAGAACCAAGCTGCTAGGCGTTGCGCTGAGCCTGTCCATGGCCTTTTCCGGAGCTATGCTTTTGGATCCGAACACGACTCATGCTGCGGCTGCAAATGGGAATGCGAATGCTTCCACAGCCGATGCTGTTGTTGCAACGGGAATGCAATACTTGGGCGTGCCGTACAAATTCGGGGCAAGTTCCGGATCAACGGATGCTTTCGACTGCTCTTCGTTCATGCAATATATTTTCAAGAAAAACGGCATCGATCTGCCCCGCTCGTCCAGGCAGCAAGCCGCTGTCGGCACGCCGGTCGCGAAGGACCGGCTGCAGCCGGGCGATCTCGTGTTCTCGGATACGAATCGGGACGGAGTCATCAACCACGTGAGCCTCTACATCGGAGACGGCAAGCTGCTTCATACTTACCGTGTCGGCATCGGCGTCACCGTCTCGACTTTTGCCGGCAGTACTTGGGACAACACGTTTGTGACCGCTCGTCATGTCCTTCCTGGCGGCAGCGGTACGGTGGATCTCCCTCAATCGGACGAGCAGGCCTCCGTAGCTGCAGCGACCGGCAAATCGATTGAAGCGGCGAAACCGGCCGCTTCGGAAGGCAAAAAAAGATATGACTGGAAACCGTCCAGACATAGCTGACCTGACTGCACGCCACATTGAATTCCATAAAAGGCTCTCTGCTTGTTGTTCGAGGCAGAGGGCCTTTTTTGGCGTAAAGCCCGAATGGCGCGGCAAAAGGGCTCGACCTTTGATGAAATGGATTGGATTATAAGTCTGTTTGGACTCCGCCTGATACATTTTTTTATTTATCTCCGTCTTTCCTACATCCATGCAAGAGAACAATAAGCCCATCGTCCTGCTTGCAAACATGCATAGGAGTGAAACAATCATATGAAAAGATCCATGATCGGAATCATTTTCGGCGGCCGCTCGACTGAATACGAAGTTTCCCTTTCCTCCGCAGCTGCGGTCATAGACAGCTTGGACCGGAACAGCTATGAAATCGTTAAGATCGGCATTACCAGACAAGGAGAATGGTACCGGTACGGCGGCGATTCCAGCGCGATCCGCGAGGACCGCTGGAGGTCGCATCCAAGCTGCGTACCCGTTGTATTGTCCGCCAACCGCGCTTTTCCAGGCTTGATCGAGCTTGCAGGCACGGAATTCCGATTCACCCCGCTCGACGCCCTCTTCCCTGTCATGCATGGCAAAAACGGAGAAGACGGCACGATGCAAGGCCTTCTCGAGCTGTCCGGCATTCCGTTCGTAGGCTGCGGCATGCTGTCCTCGGCGGTATGCATGGACAAAACGATGGCGAAAATCATCGTTCAGTCCGACGGAATCAACGTCCCTCCATCTGTCAGCGCCATAGCCGGCGATTCGATGGAAGATATCGTCGCGGCTGCGGAACAGCTCGGATATCCGCTCTATGTCAAGCCTTCGCGGTCAGGCTCGTCCATCGGCATCACCAAGGCACACGGGCGGGACGAGCTGCTGGCCGGAATCGGGAAAGCTTGGGCTCACGACAGCCGCCTCGTCATCGAGCGGCATATCGAGGGCTTCGAGCTGGGATGCTCGGTACTCGGCCATGAGGATCCGATTGCCGGAGAGCTCGATGAAATCGCGCTGCACGGGGAGTTTTTCGACCATGCGGAAAAATATTCGCTGAGCACGGCCTCCATCCATCTCCCTGCCCGCATCGACGCAGGCACAGCCCGGGAAGCAAAAGAAATGGCGCTGCGCATCTACCGGATTCTGGGATGCAGCGGACTCGCCCGGGTGGATCTCTTCCTCGGGAAGGACGGACGGCTGTATTTCAATGAAGTCAATACGATTCCGGGGTTTACGGAGAAGAGCAGGTATCCCGGCATGATGCGCGAAGCGGGAATCGGCTTTCCCGAGCTGCTCGACCGCTTGATCCATGATGCGTTGAAGGAACCGCGTATATGAAGGCCGATACAAGTCCGCCATGGCGATCCGAACCGGCATCAGCCCTGGCAGAGAGCGTGCGGGTCCCTTTGAAGCAGATGCATGAAGGCTATCTGATTCTCGTCAATCGGGATTATCCGGTCAGGACGGAAGAGATGAAGCTGGCGCCGCTTCCATCCGGCATGATCCAGGCCTTCAACGCGGAAGAGCCGACCCGTTCCCTGGAGAGCGAATGCGGACGGCAGCTGGCCGCCCTGCTGGCAGCATGCCGGGGCTTGGACAGCATCGCGGTCGTGAGCGGCTACCGTTCCAAGCAGGCGCAGCAGAACCTGTACGACAATTCCATACGGAAAAACGGGATCGCCTTTACGGAAAGCTACGTGGCAAGGCCAGGCGCAAGCGAGCACCAGACCGGCCTTGCCGTCGATGTCGGCCTGGCGTCCGACGGCATGGATTATATCCGTCCATCGTTCCCCACCGATGGAGCGTGCGGACGGTTCAAGAGACTGGCGGCCGATTACGGATTCATCGAGAGATACAAGGAGAGCAAGTCATCGCTTACGGGAATTGCCGGGGAGCCATGGCACTACCGCTATGTCGGCTTTCCTCATGCGGCCATCATGGAGAGGGAGAATATGTGCCTGGAGGAATATGCGGGGTTCATCCGCCAGTTTGCGGGCGGAGACAACCATCTCGCGGTCGGCAACAGGTTTGAAATCTATTATGCGGCCGCCGCCGGCGAGCTGACCTCGGTTCCGATTCCGGCGGCGCATCAAGGCAGCTGGCGCATATCCGGCGACAACTGCAGCGGATTCGTCGTGACGGTGACGTATCCGGGCGGAAAACGGCATGGCGGCTGAAGCCAGGTTCGGCAGCCTCGACCGGTTCAAGCTCCTGGCCGGCATGCTCGTCGTTGCCAACCATACCAGCCCTTTGACGACGTACAGTCCGTTTGCCGATTTCCTGCTCAGCGGACTTCTGTCAAGGGTTGCCGTTCCCTTTTTCTTCATGGCCTCCGGCTTCTTTTTCTTCCGTTCGCTGCCCCGCAAGCCGTCCCGATGGGCCGCGTTGAAACAGTTTATGTCCCGGATCGGATTCCTTTACGCGCTGGGAATTCTCCTTTATCTGCCCCTTAATGTGTATTCAGGGGATTTCAACTCATCCCGGAATTTCGGTTCTTATGTCAGCGGCCTCTTCTTCAACGGCACCTTCTATCATCTCTGGTACCTGCCCGCTCTCATGATCGGAGTCGGCATCGTCTTTGGGCTGAAGGCCGCGCTTCCCGGCAAGGCTGTCATAGGCATTGCGGCCGGACTGTATGCCATAGGCTTGCTTGGAGACAGCTACTTTGGTCTTACGGCGTCCGTAAGCCCCGCTCTTGCCGCGGTTTTCAACTCCTCGTTCCATTGGTCGGACTACACGCGCAACGGCATCTGGTTCGCTCCGCTGTTCATTGCGATGGGAGCCGGCGCTGCGCAACGGCCTCTTCCGCCCGCTTCCGCTCCCAAGCTGGCCGTTGCATTCCTCTTCTTCCTCGCGCTCACTCTGATTGAAGGGATCTGGCTGAAGCAAGCGGACTTCGCCCGTCTGGGCGCCATGTATGTCTTTCTGGTTCCTGCCATGTACAGCCTCTTCCATCTGCTATTGAGGCTGGGAGGCAAGAAAAGCCTTCTTCTCAGGCAGCTGAGCACCTGGATCTACGTCGTTCATCCATGGATGATCGTTGCCGTTCGCGGAACAGCCAAGCTCCTTGGCTTGCAGGCTCTGCTCATCGGCAACAGCCTGATCCATTTCATCGCGGTCGCTGCAACGTCTGCGGCTCTATCGTTAGGAGGTGTCATCATGCTCACCAAGCTCAAAAGCACAACCGCCGCGCGCAGCCGCGCTTGGGCCGAGATCGACCTGGCCAATCTGGACCATAACGTGAAGGAATTGCAGCGCATCCTTCCTTCGGGCACCACCTTGATGGCTGTCGTCAAGGCGAATGCTTACGGCCATGGAGCTGCACCGGTAGCCGAGCGGCTGTACAGTGCCGGCATCTCTTCCTTTGCCGTGGCCGAGATCGACGAAGGGATCGCCATGCGCAGGCAAGGCATCCAAGGCGAGATTCTCGTTCTGGGCTACACCCCGTCGGACCGGCTGGACGAGCTTCTTCATGCCGATCTCGCGCAGACCGTCGTAAGCGCGGAAGATGCCGAGCGCCTGCAGGCATCCGGCAAGAGAATCAACGTCCATATCAAGATCGATACCGGCATGAACCGCCTCGGAGAGCCGTTCGGCCATACGGAAAAAATTTTATCGATGTACAGACACAGCCATCTGCATGTCATCGGCACTTTCAGCCATTTGGCATGCGCGGACAGTCCCGACGAGGAAGACCGGGCTTTTACCCGGCTCCAATATGAACGGCTGCTGGAAGTCGCGGCGAAAATCCGGTCCGCAGGACATGACCCGGGCAGGCTCCATATCCAGAACAGCAGCGGCATTCTCAACGGCTTCGGATGGAGCTTCGACACAGCGCGTCCAGGCCTTGCCTTGTACGGCTTGAATTCCGCTCCGGAAGGCCGGATTCCGGCCGATATCGAGCTGCGCCCGGTTCTCTCCCTCAAGGCCAGCGTGACGCGGGTGAGCCGGGTCGAATGCGGGGAAGCGGTCGGATACAATCGGGGCTTCACGGCTTCCCGCGCCACTGTGCTGGCTACCCTGTCGATCGGTTACGCCGACGGCATCCCGAGAAGGCTGGCGGAGACAGGCGGCTCGGTTCTGCTGCATGGCAAGCGCGCGCCAATCGTCGGACGCATCTCGATGGATCAGATGACAGTCGACGTGACGGAGATCGAAGGAGTCAGGCAAGGAGATGCCGCTACGCTGATCGGCCGGGACGGAGCCGAAGCCATTGCGGCCGAAGAGGTGGCGGCATCCGCCGGAACGATTGTGAACGAGGTGCTCAGCAGGCTGGGACCTCGGCTGCAGCGGATATACTTGTCTTAAGCGGATGCCGCTCCATCTGCATTATTTTCTCTTCCCAGCCCGCAGCGAATCATAATCAAATTACCGGCGTGCGCGGAAAGAGCGGCGCAGCTCCCCTACCCAAAGCTCCGAAATCTCCCAGGGGTTGAAGCGGCCTCCCTTGCCTCCATTCCGATCAAGCTTTTGTCCGGCTCGTGGATACTGGCGATGATTTTCGGCGGTTCGTTTCCTGATTCGGAAACGAACATTTAACCGCGAATAATGTCTTTTTTTTGCAGGCTGGGATCCCTTAAAAGGCATCGTTTCGTTGAGATTTCATGTCCATTCCGTCTTGTCGTCTGCTCTTTTGCGCAGTCTTGTCGTCTGTCCTATTGCGCTCTCTCGACTGCTTGTCTCTTTAGAGCCTGAATAGCTCCGATATGCAGCCCTTCATGAAAAATCGTACGGATAAGCACCTGCTCGACGGTGTGCATCCCCATTTCGGTCGGCGGGAACTCCTCATCCAGTCGATCCCGATATCGTTCTTGAATCTCGGCAGGCTGCTGCTCAAGCATCTGCAGAAGCTCGGAGAAGGAAGGCGTCTCCGTCGTGAACGAGGACGGGCTTGAGCCGTATCCGAACCACAGATTGAAGCCTGCGGCAACCGGCTGCTCCTCTTGAGTGAGCGCATGAATCCAGGCGTATTGATCCGTGAAAATGTGGCCCAGGTTCCAACGGATGTTATTGTTGAAGCCAGCCGGAATCACCTCGGCCTGCGCTTCCGTCACCTCCGCGGCAAGCTCCAGGAGCTCCCTTCGATAAGCGTGCAGCTGTTGGAACAACACCTCATGTCTAGCCTTCATTTGTTCCCCACCCTTTCTTAGTCTCTATATTACAATTGGATAAAGCCCGTTGATTTTCCTACAGGCGCATAAAAAAACAGGAGCGGCCTTATGCCGCTCCTGAACATCCCTTCGTGACCTTGCTTCCTTTCATCCGCATCGGGCTGAGTTGTGCAGTCAGGCAGAGCCTGCGATCAGAACGTGCTGGCCTTGGTCGTATCGGAGCACCAGCGCAGGTTGAACAGCTCGCGGAACAGAACCTCCCGCGCTTCCGGGCTGTCGATGTAGCGAAGAGCCTCCGCCGCATGTCCTCGTACATAGCGGTTCGGATCCTGCAGAGCTTCAGCCAGCTCAGGCACGGCATCCGCCGCCGCTCCCTTCAAGCGCAGCAGCGAGAGAGCCGCCATGAACCGGACTTGACTGTCCTCGTCGCGCAAGCCCCGGATGAGCGCCGGCACGATGCGCTCCGCCGGACTTCCGATCATTCCGAGTGAATCGACGACCTGGCGGCGAACCTCGGCCGACTGTCCGGATAACAGCGCGGCAAGCCTCGGTACCGCAGCTCCGGCTAGCTCTCTCAGCTCGCCAAGGGCGAATGCGGCATGACAGACCGTCGCGGCGTCGGAGCTGTCAAGCGCTGCCTGCAGGCCGGCGACCGATCCTGTTCCGGCAGCCGACAGGCCGTAGGCAGCCAATCGGGAAATTCGGCTGTTCTCCTGCCGGAGAGCCTCCTCCAGAGCGGCGATTCCTCCTTGGCCTCTGGCTGCCAGGCTGTAAGCCGCGTTGAGGGCTGAGCGCTCATCCGATCCTGCCAGAGCGGCCGCAAGCCTTTCAACGGCTTCCGCATCGTCCGGCTGCGTATCGGCCAGGCTGCCGATTCGTCCGAAGAGCCAGTTCCACGTCTCTTCCCAGATGACAGCCTGATGAGATTCCGCGGCTGCCGCTTCTTTCGAAGGCGCCCAGATCGGATTCCGGCAGTCCCAGGAAGGAGCCGACGGCGCCGTCGTGCGCATGAATTCAAACTTCAGCATATAACGGGGCTGGCCAAGCACGTTGGCTGTGGAACGATGCCAGATGTCGTAATGGATGAGAGCGAAGGTGCCGGCGCCGCCCTGCGCAGTCACTTCCTCCTTCGGATTCTCGTCCTCGAACATGCGGGACTCCAGCAGCTGGGTGCCCGGGAAGATCCCTGTCGGTCCGAGCTCAACAGGGGTGTCCTGCGGGAAATACATGATCATCGCCCACCAGGGATGATGGTTTCTCATCCGGTCATAGCCCCAGTAGCTGTCCTTATGCCAGCCTCCCGGCTGCGGAGAGGCGTTGAAGTGGCCGTGGCGGTGGGTGTGCAGCAGGTAATCGGGACCGAGCACGCTGGTAAGCGCGCCGGTCACGACCGGATGGTCGAATACTTTCTGCAGGTCCCGTATCCGGGGCAGAATGTTGTTGCCGGGATTGCCTTCCTCGTTGTAAACCTCGTTCAATTGAGACACCAGGCCGTCATGGAACTCCTGCGGAAAGTCGGTTTGGAGCAGCAGCACTCCGTCGCGGATAAAGGCTTTCATTTGTTCGTCTGTGAGCAAAGCCGGCTTGTGGTTATTGGTCATGATCGATGTCCCTCCCGGAATCTGATACACTGATTATAGTTCGCGGTTCCGAGGGGGAGAATGGAAGTTCCTAAGGGATTAGGGGACAAAACTAAGCAATGGGGCTGGACGAATCATGCTTCGACAAGAAGAATCCACTCTGCTGGAATTGCTCGACAATCTGCAGGTTCGGGTTCAGGTCGCCCACCGCACCCAGTGCACGGCGGACTGGCGGGATCTGGACTTCGTGCCGGAATTCAACCGGCTTTACTTCATCCTGGACGGGACAGGCTGGCTCCAGGTGGACGGCCGGGAGTGCTTTCCGAAGCCGGGCCAGCTGTGCCTGATGCCGGCCTTCGTCAAGCAGTCGTATTCGGCTGTCGCGGACAAGCCGCCTTTCTCCAAATACTGGTGCCACTTCAATGCCGGCGTCGGCCCGTTCGACTTGTTCCAGTGGATCGACGCCCCGCTCTGCATTGATGCGCCGGACCCGCAGCGGATGCAGAGCCTGTTCGCCGAGCTGGCGGAGCTGCATTCCAGCCCCTCCCTCGTTTCGCTTCTCCGGGAGAAGGCGGTCATGCTGGAAATCCTGTCCTCCTTTCTGGAAAGCATCCCGGTGCAGGTGCTCACCCATCGGAGCGAGGACATGCAGAGAATCCGCATCATCCAGGACTATGTGGAATCCCATCTGCAGGAAAGCTTGAGCATCAACGATCTGGCGGCTTCCCTTCATCTCCACCCGAACTATTTCATTTCGTACTTCAAGAAGCACTTCGGGATGCCGCCGGCCAAATACATCAGCCGCAAACGGATGGACATGGCGCGCAAGCTGCTTGCCTCCACCTCCCTCAGCATCAAGGATGTCGCGGAACGGACCGGATACCCGGACACCCACTATTTCGCCAAATGCTTCCGCAAGGAAACGGGACTCAGCCCGACGGAGTTCCGCTCATCCTATGCATGACAAAAAAAACCAGCTTCAGCCGATCCCGTCGGCAAAAGCTGGTTTTTTTATCGTTGGCCCGCAGCGCGAGGCCGGTCAGTACAAGCTTTCCAGCTCGTCGATCAGGGAGCCGACATAGGCTGCGGCGGTACGGATCGGATCGGGCTTCGACATATCGACGCCTGCGAGCCGGATCAGCTCAAGCGGACTCATCGAGCCGCCTGATTTGAGAACCTCCAGCCAGCGATCCACCGCGGGCTGTCCCTCCTCCCGGATGAGCTGCGCTGCCGCCGTCGATACGGTCAGTCCAGCCGCATAAGTGTAAGGATACAGGCTCATATAATAATGCGGCTGGCGCATCCAGGTCAGCTTGGCATCGTCATCGATGACGACATCCCCGCCCCAGAACGAAGAGAGGATGTCTCCCTTCAGCTCGCACAGCTTCACGGCCGTGATCGGCACGTCCTGCATGGCGAGGCCGTAGACTCGGCGCTGAAGCTCGCCTTCGAGCAGGTGGGTGACGAAGTTGTGGAAATAAGTGCCGAGCAGCTGGGATATGACCCAGCGGCGCATGCGGGGATCCTCCGAGCGCGACAGCAGATGGTCCGCCAGCAGCAGCTCGTTCATCGTCGATGGCGCTTCGATGAAGTAAAGCGACGGCCTGGCGTTCGTCGGGCGCTGATAACGGCTTCCAAGCATCAGATGGCCTGCATGCCCGACCTCGTGGGCGAGCGTGAATGCGCCTCTCATGCTGTCCGCCCAGCTGATCAGAATATAGGAGTGGACGCCGGGAATCGACATGCAGAACGCGCCGGTTCTCTTGCCGGCGTTGTCCGCATAATCGACCCAGCGGTCCCGGAACGCATCCGACACGATCTCGCCGTACTCGGGACCAAGGACGGCAAGAGCTTCCTTGATCAGCTCTCCCGCTTCCTGGAACGTAATGCCGGGACTGAAATCGGGGTCGAGCGGAGCTTTCAGATCCGCGAACGTCATCTCGTCCAGCTGAAGCACCCGCTTCTTGAGCGCCGCGTACTTGCGCATATGAGGCGCCAGCTCTTCCTGCAGAATGTCCAGGATGTTGGCGTACATTTCGGTCGTGACCTGCTGCGGCGTCAAGAGCATGTCCGTGACGGAATCATATCCCCGCAGGCGCGACTCGATCACCTGCCGCTTCACTTCGGTGCCGTAGGCTTCGGCGAAGGTGTTGCGGTAGCTGCGCAGCGTTCCGCTGAACGCTTTGAACGCATTGCGCCGCAGCTCGGTATCCGGCGATTCCGCGTATTTGTTCTCATAGAGCGCAAACGAAACCGGCAGCTCATTCCCGCTGCCGTCCTTCGCGGCCGGGAAGGTCATATCCGTCAGCTTGCCGCGTTCATAGATGCGGTATGGCGCGCCCAGCACTTCGCCGAAGGAAGCCAGAACCTTTTCCGTCTCCGCCGTCAGCCGATGGGGCTTCGTCTGCAGCAGCAGGCCGAGGCTCCGCTCGAAATCCCGCAAAGCGGGCTGCTCGCTCATGTATGCGGCGACCGTTCCGTCCGGGAGCGAGATGATTTCGGATTTGATGAAGGAAAAGGCGGAGCCGGCCTGCGAGGAAAGATCGCGCGCTTTGGCGGCGTTCATCTGATTGTCCGGATCGATGCTGTCTCCGGATTGATGCAGATGGGCATACGCGTATACCCGGCTGATCCGGCTCTGCAGCTCTTCCTGCGCGACCAGGCAGGCGAGCAGCTTGTCCGCGCCTTCGCCCAGCGTGCCTTCGTATTTCGTGACGGAAGGCAGATCCTGCACAATGGCATTCCATTCCTGCTCCCAGGCTTCCTTCGATTCAAAAATGTCGCGCAAATCCCAAGTCGTCTCTGCGTCGACCTCGGACCGGGTCAAGATTTTCGACATGATCAACACTCTCCTTCCGGATATATCCAGGCTTGGCATCTCCAAATATCACCATTGTATCATGGCTGTCTATGCCGCCAACTGGTTTTGGATGGAAAACAGAGTTGAAACTGGAAGCCGTTTTCCCTATACTCAAAATGACACGAAGTTCATTTTGTGGGAGGATACAGGAATGTCGCCCAAACTATCTGACGAACGCAAAGAACGTCGAAGGCAACAAATCCTTGAAGCGGCGAAGCGCGTATTTGCCGAGAAAGGGTTCGGAGCTGCGACACTCAAGGATATCATCGAGGAAGCCGGAATGAGCCGAGGATGGATTTATTTGTACTATCCGACCAAGGAGGAAATTTTTGAGGCGCTCCTGGACCATCAGGATGCCGATCACGAACGGTACCTTGCAGGGCTTGAGGCATCGTCGACATCGGTATGGGAGCTGATCTCCGCTTCGTATTCCATGCGGTTGAATGAATGGGCGAGTTCATCGGATCGCGGCCTCATGCCGGCATTCTACGAGTATTTCCTGGTCGGCTGGAGAGATGAGGCGCGCCGCGAGCTTCTTCGCCGCCGCTACGAGAAGGGCATCGTTCAATTCGCTGAGCTTCTCCAAACCGGCATCGACCGCGGGGAATTCAATCCCGTGCTGGGCGTGCTGGACATATCCCGGCTTGCCGCTTCTTTTCAAGAGGGCATTGTAACGCATACCTACGCGGTTGGAGCCGCCAAGGCGAATTCCCCGATGCAGATCGAAGCGCTTCTGGACTATTTGAAGTCTCTGCTTCGGCCTGCGACGGACAGCCGCCGGCCATCCAGAGAGGAAACGCTATGAAGACGCTGTTTCGCAATTCGACGTTCAACAAGCTGTTCTTCGCGGCCTTCTCATCGCAGCTGGGCAGCGTAGTCGGCAATATGGCATTCGCCTTCTATCTGGTCGACCGGTACAGCGAAAAGCCTTCGCTGGCGACGACGGCCGAGCTTATGTACTCTCTGCCGACACTGGCGGTATTCTGGATCGTCGGCGTCATTGCGGATCGATTCGACCGCAAGATCATCGCGGCGTACAGCGACTGGATACGGGCGGGCCTTACCGCGCTGCTGCTTCTGTTCGTCCATTCCGACCTGCTGTTCGCCTGCTTTCTGGTTTTGTTTCTCCGCAGCGCGATCTCCAAGTTTTTCGGTCCCGCCGAAATGGGGCTGCTGCAAGGCAGCATCCCTCAGGACGCTTATGTACAGGCATCGGGCCTCAATCAAATGGTGCTGGGCATGTTCATGCTTTTCGGCATGAGCCTCGGCGCGGCCGCCTATCATTTCATCGGAATTGAAGGCGCTATCATCGTGGATGCCGTCAGCTTCCTCGTCTCCGGCCTGTTGATTTCGAGGGGGGATTTCCCTGCCCATGCCCGCACTCCGAACGGAATGAGCCGTCTCCGAGATCTCCGCTTCTCCCTGCTTCTCAAGGAATTTTGGCAAGGCCTCCGGTATCTGATGGGCAATCGGCTGTTAGTGGTCCTGATCAGCGGATTTCTGTTTTTCGGCCTGGTCAACGGCGTGTTCGCCGTGCTCCCCCTCTTTGCCATGAAATACAAGCTGAGTCCCGATCAATACGTCGTCCACTCCTCGCTGATTACGGTCTTCCTCGGAATTGGCTTCCTCATCGGCAGCCTGCTCGGCCCATGGATGATACGCCGCCTGACGAGAGCTCCGATTCTGATCGGCGGCCTATTCCTCTCCAGCCTGCTTATTGCCGGACTCGGAATGGCCGAGCGAATCGAAATCTATTTCATCCTCATCCTTTTCGCCGGAATCGCCATCGCCCCGATCAACATCGCGCTCGGGAGCTGGATGCCGGAGCTGGTGCCTCCGGATCGAATGGGCCGTGTCAACGCTTTGATCGAACCGGTCATGATGCTCGGCCATTCGCTTTCCCTCGGGTTTATCGCCTTTGCTTTTCCGGCTTGGATCTCCATTGCTTGGCTGCATTATTCGGTTGCCCTATGCACGGTGGCTGTCAGCGCGTTTTATTTGACTTCTCTTCCCCCGCTTGTCCGCAAGCTTCGGGGCCAAGGAGCCGAGCGGGCTGCGGCGGCCGAAGGAGAACAAGCCTAGCTTTTAATGATTGAACACCTGCAGGGTGGCTGGAAAAGCATTTGCAGGCATGACCGAAGACGACGGTTTCTTGCTTGGTCGGATGCATGGAAAGACATCGATTATCCCATATGGATTCAGCCTCAACGATTGTTCAGCGTCGTGCCAGAAAAGGAAAGCCGGTAGGCTGTCGGGGTCAAACCGGTCTTTTTCTTGAACCACTTCGAAAATTGCTTGTCGTCCCCTGCCCCGACTTTTTCCGCTACTTCCTTGACTCCGAGCCGGCTGCCTGCCAGCAGATTCTTGGAGGCGTCCAGCTTCAAGGCGTGGACATAGGCCAGCAGGCTGACCCCGAACTTGTGCTTGAACAGGCGGGCCAGATAGTCTTTGTTGTAGCCGATCCGACTGGCTGCGAATTCGAGGGAGATCGGCCTTTCATGAGCATGCAGCCTTATCCAGGCCAGCAGCTCGGCCAGCCGCGGATCCGTCTCCTGCAGCCCGGCCGAATCATGGAGCTGCTCTCCCAGCTCGATCAGCAGAGAGGTCAGAAAATAGTCGCCCGCAGCCGCGATGGCATATCCTCCACTGGCCGCGTGAAGCAGCTGCCTGGCCAGAATATGAACCCGGCTCGGAAAGGAGCAGCGCGCATGGCGAGGGATCAGGCTTTGAGGCTCCCCCGATGGCGGCTCGGCAGGATCGAAGTGGAACCAGTAGAAGGAAACGCCAGGAGCGGAAAGCTTGTACCCGCGGTGACGCTGCCCTGGAAACAAAATCAGGATGTCGCTTTCCCTCAGCTCCAGCAAGCGGCCGTCCACTTCCAGGAATACGACTCCGGAAACCCCGATCATCAGTTCATGGTCCTCAATGATTCGATCCATATGGGACCAATCCTCGTCGGAAATAAACCTTCCCCCTTCATGAAACCGGTAAGGCTGACGCAAATGCAAGGGCAAATAATCCATCCTCCACCTCCGAGGCTTTCCGCCATGAAGTCCGTTTTTGACACTTAATCTACGGGATTGCCTGCCGACAAAGGCGTCTCCGTTTTTTTATGATGGAATCAGCGAGCCGCAGCAGCGGCCGCGAATCCTTGCATGAAGGAGAATTCCACGATGAGCGATAATAACGCGACGAAGCCTGGAACGAGCGTCCGCGTCGAGGATGGCTACTGGACCCCCTATCAGAGACTGGTGCGGAATACCGTTCTTCCCTATCAGTGGGAGGCTCTCCATGACCGGATCGCAGGCGCCGAGCCCAGCCGGGCGATAGCGAACTTCCGTATTGCAGCAGGGCTCCAGGAAGGACGCTTCGAAGGCTTCGTCTTTCAGGACACGGATCTCTACAAATGGCTTGAAGCCGCATCCTATCAACTCGGATCGGCCTTCGACCCGGAGCTGGAGCGTCAAGTGGAAGAAGCGGCCAGGCTCATCGGAGCCGCCCAGCAGGCCGACGGCTATCTCAATACCTACTTCACGGTGGCCGAACCCGGCAAGAGGTGGACCAATCTGGCCGACTGCCACGAGCTGTACTCTGCGGGACACTTCATCGAAGCCGCTGCGGCCCGCTATTCCTGCACAGGAAAGACGGACCTGCTCAACATCGCCGTCAAGCTCGCGGACCATATCGACTTCGTATTCGGACCCGAGCCGGGCAAGCTCCGCGGCTATGACGGCCACCAGGAAATCGAGCTTGCGCTCGTCAGGCTGTACGAAGCCACAGGCGAGCGGAAGTACTTGGATCTGGCCGGCTTCTTCATCGACGAGCGAGGACAGAAGCCGGACTTCTTCCATCTGGAATGGGAAAAGCGCGGCCGTACCAGCCACTGGCATCCAGGCGTACAGAAAACCCCGCCCTCTCTGCACTACCATCAAGCCCATCTGCCCGTCAGGGAGCAGGAAACGGCGGTCGGCCATGCCGTCCGGGCTGTCTATATGTACGCTGCGATGGCCGACCTGGCCAGGCTGCGCCAGGACGAAGGACTGCTGGCTGCCTGCAGGAAGCTGTGGAGCAGCATCGTCCATAAGCAGATGTACGTGACGGGCGGCATCGGGTCCACTCCCATCGGGGAAGCGTTTACAATCGACTACGATCTGCCCAACGACACGAACTATTCGGAGACATGCGCCTCGATCGGGCTGATCTTCTTTGCCCGGCGCATGCTTCTGCTCGAAGTCAGCAGCGAGTATGGAGATATTATGGAGCTTGCGCTGTACAACACGGTCTCTTCCGGCATGTCGGCAGACGGCAAGCATTATTTCTACGTCAACCCGATGGAAGTCTGGCCGGAGGCCAGCAGAGGGAATCCCGGCAAGCACCATATCAAAACGGAAAGGCAAGCCTGGTATGGCTGCGCCTGCTGTCCGCCCAATGCCGCGCGGCTCCTCTCTTCCCTGGGACATTATATTTTCACATCGGATAACGAGAACCTTTATGTTCATCTGTATATCGGCAGCGAGGCTGAAGTCCAGCTCGTCGGCGGCAAGGCGGCCATCAAGCTGGAGAGCGGAATTCCGTGGAAGCCGGAAGCGAGCCTGACCATCACGGATCTCCCAGCCGGCAACCCGTTCTCCATTGCGCTTCGGATGCCTGCCTGGTCCAGCACCCTCCGCCTCGAAATCAACGGGCAGGAGGCCGATCCGGACATCAGGAGCGGGTATGCTTATCTGTACAGGCGCTGGGAGCAGGGCGACGTCATCGACATCGGCTTTGCCATGGAGCCCCGGCGGATTTACAGCCATCCGCAGCTTCGGGCTGATGTCGGCAAGGTAGCGCTGCAGCGCGGTCCGATGATCTACTGCCTGGAGGAAGCCGACAACGAGGCCCCTCTGGCCGCGCTCTCGCTGCCTTCAGTTTCCGAGATTACGGAGGTTCCTTCTGAGTGGAGCACCGGAGCAGTACTGCTGCAGGCTCGCGGCGAGAGGCTGCGTGCTCCGCTGGAGGAGGAAACTTCCCTGTATCGTCACTCTCCACCCGTTGTCGAATCCTGCAGGCTCACCTTTGTCCCTTATGCTCTCTGGGGCAACCGGCGTTCTGGCGAGATGGCCGTCTGGCTGCGTGAATCGCTTTAGTCCTTCCGAAAACAAGCTCTTGTCACAGCCAATCGTCCTTTCCTTGCGGCTTACATTTCAAGGACGTAGAGGCGTGAAGTCTCTTCCCATATCTCTCCCGGCTTCAAAGAGACGAGGCCGATGGCTTCGGGATCCATGCCGACGTTCGGAGCGTTGACCAGATTGATCTGGGGCTCCGGACAGAAGAAGCCTTCGGCCGCTTCGTTGTTCCAAATCATCCATAGCCGATAGGAAGTCCCGGCGTCATAGATGAGCTTCTGCCCTGCTTGCCGGTCGCTGAGCTCGATCCGGTTGCGATCGAATGGTTGGAAACTCCCCGACCCGAAGCTTCGCGCCGCCGTAAGGAACGAGGATGATCTCTTGTTCCTTCTGCCCTTCCGCATCGGGATTCAGAGGCGGGGAATCCGCATTGTTCCCTGCCATCGGCCAATTGCGGACGAGCCTGCCCTTGGTCTTCAGCTTGACGGGAGACTGCTCCGCGAGGAAAGGCTGGGAAGGAATCTCTCCGCTCGCGAATTCGAAGCCCGCGCCTTCGACAAGCCCGTACCGCCATGCTGTCGTCGGATAGATCTCCCAATCGCTGAATTTCTCCCGAGAGATATGCGGCAGCCAGTTCTCGCCAATGGGAAGCGCGTATACAAGCGGGCCGCGTTCCACGCTGAGCGCATACAGATTGCGCGAGATCAGCTCGACCTTCATCGGCAGACTCAGCTCGACGGCATCGCCGTCGTTCCACTCCCGCTCCACGAGCGCAAAGCCATGGTCAACCTGCAGCTGCACATGCTTGCCGTTGATGGACAGCGCCGGCTCCGCGCACCAAGCCGGGATGCGCAGATGCAGGGCGAACTTCTCCGGTCCGGCGAGCGACAATCCGATGGAGACGTTCTCGCGGAACGGATACCCGCCGCCGACGGTCAGCTCGGCTTCGCTGCCGCTCCCGACAACGGCCTTCACGATGCATGGAATGTAAGAGACGGCGGCAAGTCCGCCTCGGCGGTCCGACATCCAGGCATGCGCGGCCAGCTTGGGCCAGCCTTGATGCATATTGGCCGTACAGCAGCCGAAGTTCGGCTCCAGGCCGAACAGATTGGCCTCGTCGCCGTTGCTCCAGTCCCGTTTGGCTACGTTGCAGATGATCTGGTTGACCTGCTGGTCGTATTGATGGGAAGTCCAATCGGCCGATATCGCTGCAGGAAGCGCGTTGAAGGCGACCTTCTCCAGGATGTCTCCGAACCGTCCATCCCCAAAAATGCGAACCAATTGCTCCAAGGTGAACATGTACTCGACGACGGCGCATAACTCCACGCCTTGGGAAGGATGCGTTCCGGACAGCCATTCATCGCCGGAGAACATGCCATGGGCCTGGCCGTGATAAGCCATCAGGCTGTCGATGCCGCGGTGGACGGCCGATCGGAGCTTCTCGTCGCCTGTCAGCTCGTAGAGCAGGCCCGGCGTCTTGATTCCCATCGCCACGTTGACGACATGCGTGCGGTGATCCCAGTGCTCGACCTTCCGCCAGAACGGAAAACGATCCAGAATGGCGGTCCAGTCCGTCGTTTGTTCCGAAACTGTTTGCGACAGCTCCAGAAGAAAAGGCTCCTTGGTCCTGCCGTATGTCCAGTGAAGGGCAAGCATCAGCTCCGCTCCGCGCGGAACGGCCCAGTTCTTGAGCGGATGGTGGTGCATGTTCATATGCATATACCGGAAAAATCGGATGAGGAAAGGAACGATGCGGTTGTCGCCGGTCGCTTCCTCGTACTGGATCATGACCTTCATCATGATCATGTAATGCCACCAATCCTGGCTTTTATCGATATCCTCGTTGACAGACTGTATCCGGTCCGGGCCGAAGGAGCCGTCCTCCCGCTGGCTGGCCAGCGACCATTCGATCCAGCGCCGGGCCTTGGCGATCAGGCGCTCATCCTGAAGCAGATAGGCGAGCGGTACGAGCCCGTCCAAGTAATAGGGCCCGCGCTCCCAGCTTTCCCCCGAGCCTCCGATCCAGCCGTTGCCGGGACCGACATCGTCCCAATGCTCCTCCAAATGACCCGTCAGGCCGTCCGCCTGCAGCCGCAGCTGATCCTTCATCCAGCCAAGCGGCAGAACGCGGCCAAGCGGCAGCGCCTCGTATGCCGAACTGTTCAAGCTCATTCCCGATTCCCCTTTCGGTAGGATTACCAGGGGAATATAGCATAGGCCGATGCATGCCGATAAGATCGAAAGACAACATCTATTTGTCCGATCTGGACTTTAGCGGAAGCAACAAGCTCTGATATAATAAGCATTTACTTGGACAAATTGATTTTGCATGAAGGAGACGGTTATGTCGGAAATACGTTTTGTCGCGCCGCCGCTGCCTCATTACATCTTCAGCGGCGAAGATTCGTATATGCCTGGACGCAGCCATCCCGCGCGGAGGGACATCGGCGTGTTCGACCTTCTCGTCGTCGCGAAGGGCTGCCTCTATGTCGCCGAAGAGCAGTCTTCGTTCGATGTGGCTGCCGGCCAATACTTGCTGCTGAGGCCGGATCGCGCTCACCGCTCCTACAGGCCTTGCAGCACTGAAACGCATTTTTTCTGGGTTCATCTGCATACTCTCGGAGCCTGGAGCGAGACGGCCGAAAGTGTGGAGCCGCACGCCGTGACGACCGACGATCCTTTCATCCGCATCCATCAATTCGCCTTTCAGCTTCCCCGGTTCGGCAGCATCTTCCAGCCCGATTCCGTCTACAGCCTGCTGCGCCAGCTGAACCAGCTGCTGGACGAGCCTTCCGCGCTCGACCGTCTGAAGCAGCAGAACTTATTCCAGGACATGCTGCTGACGCTGCTTCAAGGCGCCGTTATGCAGCCGCCCGCGAACCCTCGTCTTGCGATAGCGGAGCAGGCGGCTTCCTATCTTCGCCAGCATTACCGCGAGCCGATCTCCTATGGAGATCTGGCGCAGGCGGTCCACTTTCATCCGAACTACATCTCCCGCTGCATGCGCAGCGTATTCGGCTGCACCCCGCTGTCCTACCTGACCCGGTATCGGATCGAGCAGGCCAAGCTGCGCCTCATCCATACCGACGAGCCCGTCGGCTCCATTGCCGAGGAAGTGGGCTTCGGCTCCTTCCCCTTCTTCGTGCGCACCTTCGCCAAGCATACCGGCTGCCGGCCGCGGGAATTCCGCAGGAAGCATCGGACGATCGGCGATCGCTGAGCGGAGCGCAGGCGTAAGCTGCTATGCCGGAATTCAGTTGCGGAGCGCCGCAGCGGTTACGGCTTCTTTTCGAGACTGGACACCCTGTATCCCCTCGGTGTGACGCCGATGAATTTCTTGAACTGGCGCATGAAGTGGGTGTCATTGTCGTATCCGCATATTCCCGATATCTCCGCTACAGACAGACGGCTGTTCACGAGCAGATACTGGGCATACTCCAGTCTCCCTCTGATGATGTCGGCCATGACCGACACCCCGAAAAACTGCTTGTACACATGCTGGAAGTACGATTTGCTCATATTGACGCGCGCTGCGAGCTCTTCCACGGAGACTCGGATCTGAGGCGAATTATGGAGCTCGCTCCGCAAGTCGACAAATGCTCCGTAGTAATGGTTCTGCCCTTCCGGAAGCGTCCAGCCTCCCTTCGAATTGCAGATCTTCATGAACAGGCTTCGGAGTTCAAGATCCAGTATGGAGGCTGCAAGCTGTCCTCCATGGCTGCTGATCCTCTGCAGCTCGATGATGCATCTGGAGATGAGGTGGGAATCGATCGCCTTTACGGGCTGGTTGATCGGGTAGTGGATATCCCGAAGCCATTCCTCCATTCCCGCGCCCTCGCAGTGAAGCCAATCGTTGACGAAAGGCGGCTCGATTCCGGCATAACGATGGGAAGATTCGGGATGGAACAAAATATGGGTGCCGGACGGGACGACCGTGCGGACTCCTTCCACGATGACTTCCGACTTGCTGCGGAAGAAGACGAACGCGAAGTTGCCCGCGCCGCGGGGACGATCGATGGCAAGCCCGCCTGGATGTACATAATGGTATCCGCAGCTGACCAGATGGAACAAGGCTGACATTCTCCTCTCTCAGCACGATAGGTCAGTTTTTAGAAGATCATAATGGATGGTTTAAAGCCGCTGTAGACCGATATAATCATACCAGAACGATAGAGAAAGCGTATACAAAAAGGAGGCTGGAAGCATGTCGGAGAGCATGCAGACCCGAGACCGAAACATCGCCCGAGAGGCCGATAGGGCAGCCGGCAGCGAAAGCTTGTGCAAAGGCTGCCGCGAGAGCGTCGCCGTTCCGGAATCGCATCTAGCGAGAATCTTGGCCAAGATTCGTCCCGAAGACAGCGTGTCCGAATTTCTGTACGAACAGCGGCTGTCCGCGTGCGGCTCATGCGAGAGCTTGTCTTATGGGACGACTTGCATGCACTGCGGCTGCCTCGTTGCCATCCGCGCCAGGCTCAAGACGAGTCATTGTCCGCACCCTTCGGCCGGCAAGCGCGCAAGCTGGGTACTGGCCGTTCAAGCAGAAGCGCACGCTCAAATTTGAGAGGAGAATCACCATGTTGAAAGCCGTCGTACATACCGATTGGACAACGGGTACGATCAACCGCAATCTATACGGGCATTTTGCCGAGCATCTCGGGCGCTGCATCTATGAAGGTCTCTGGGTCGGAGAAGACTCTCCCATCCCGAATACGGACGGAATCCGCAACGATGTTCTGGAAGCGCTGCGTAAGCTCCATATTCCGGTGCTGAGGTGGCCCGGAGGCTGCTTCGCCGACGAATACCATTGGCGGGACGGCATCGGCCCCCGCGAGTCGCGCAAGGAGATGATCAACACCCACTGGGGCGGCGTCGTCGAGAACAATCATTTCGGAACGCACGAGTTTTTCCGCCTATGCGAGCTGATCGGAGCCGAGCCTTATATATGCGGCAATGTCGGCAGCGGCACGGTACAGGAAATGTCGGAGTGGCTGGAGTACATGACGTTCGACGGCGAGTCCCCTCTCGCCAATCTGCGCAGGCAGAACGGCCGGGATAAGCCATGGAAGCTCGCCTACTTCGGCGTCGGCAACGAGAACTGGGGCTGCGGCGGCAATATGCTGCCGGAGCATTATGCCGACCTGTACCGCCAATATCAGACGTACTGCCGCCAATACGGGGACAACAAGCTGTACAAAATAGCCGGCGGAGCCAATTCCGACGATTACCGCTGGACCGAGGTGCTGATGCAGAAGGCCGCCGGACAAATGGACGGCCTCAGCCTGCATTACTACACCGTTCCGGGAACGTGGCAGGAGAAAGGCTCGGCAACGGAGTTCGGCGCCGAGGAATACGCCCGTACTCTCGTCAGGGCTTTCCATATGGATGAGCTTCTGACGCGCCACAGCACCGTCATGGACCGGTACGATCCGCAAAAGCGGGTCGGGCTCATCGTCGATGAATGGGGCGACTGGTTCGATGCGGAGCCGGGAAGCAATCCCGGCTTTCTCTTCCAGCAGAATACGATGAGGGACGCTCTCGTCGCCGCCATTCATTTTCACCTCTTCCATAAGCATTGCGACCGGGTCCGGATGGCCAATATCGCCCAGATGGTCAATGTGCTGCAGGCTGTCGTCCTGACCGAGGGCGACCGCCTGCTGCTGACGCCGACTTACCATGCGTTCCAGATATACGCCGTGCATCAGGATGCCGAAGCGCTCGCCTTGCATGGAGAGTTCGGATCGTATGCGGCAGGCCCGGACTCGGCAGCGATGCCGCAGGTCGGGGCAACGGCTTCCCGCAAAGACGGCGTTATCCATGTGAGCCTGTACAACCTCCATCCGGAGAAGCCGGCGGACATTGCGCTGGAGCTGCGCGGATCGAGCGTTCGATACGAATGCAGCGGACAGCTTCTGGCCGGCGACTCCATCCATGCCGCCAATACGTTTTCAAATCCCGGGCGGGTTGTCCTGAAGCCGCTCGACAGCATCGAACCGATTGAGTCCGGGTTTGCGGTGAAGCTACCGCCCGCGTCGGTTGCGACGATCCGGTTCGCCATGTAAACTCGGAGCAGCGGCTCTTGAAGATGAATCGACAAAAAAGCGAGCCGCTCCAGCGGCCCGCTTTATTTTGGCTCGGCAGCATTCATCCTTGATCCGGACCAGCCAGGAGGAACCTTAACCATGATCATCTCCATGAAATCGAATCTGCCCATTTCTCCTGACGTCCTGTGGAACCATTTGAAATCCCCTCTCACCTTTCAAAAAGTCGCCTCTCCGCTCATGGGCTTCAAGCCGCTCGGCGGGGACCGGCTGCCTGAACAATGGTCGACGCGGGCATATCCACTCCGAATGGATCTGTTCAAGCTCATTCCGCTCGGCAGCCATACGATTTCGTTTCTCTCCATCGATGATCGCAGCCGGGTCCTGTCGACGGATGAATCCGGCACGATCATCAAAACATGGAGGCATACGATGGCGGTACATGCCGGATCGTCGGGAACAACAGCCGTCTTCCAAGATGAGCTTCATTTCAGCAATGGCCTTCTGACTTGGCCCACCTATATCGGCGTATATTTGTTTTTCGTCTACAGACATGCGCGCATGCGGCAGCTGATCCGCAGCGGGAGGCTGAACTAGCTCTCTGATCGTTCCGTGAAGCCGACACGGCTTCCTTCCAGCCCCCATCTCCCGCTCTCCGTTTGGCCATGCATGTTCTCGAATCGACATCTATACAAAATCTTAATCTTCTATAGAAAAGTCGAGAATCTATCCTCGGCTCGTTCATGCCATAATGGAAGAACCGATTCGTCGACATGTCAATCGCGATCGAGAATGCTATGAATCTATCGGAGTGAAACGGATGGATCCAGGTACGAACGCAGAAATGGTTCCGCTGAACAAACAGCGGGCTCTCATGGAAGTCCTTCAAGTGTCGATGAAGCTGGGTTTGACCGCTTTCGGCGGTCCGGTCGCCCATTTGGGCTATTTTCATCACGAATACATCATCAAGCGCAGGTGGATGGACGAACGAAGCTATGCCGATCTTGTCGCGCTATGCCAGCTGCTCCCCGGTCCCGCGAGCAGCCAGGTCGGCATCGGAATCGGCCTTGTCCGAGCCGGCTTGTTAGGCGGCCTCGTTGCCTGGCTCGGTTTTACGCTTCCATCCGTCATCGCGCTCTCAGGCTTCGCCCTTCTGCTGAAGGGATTCGATATTGGAGGCATGGGCTGGATCCACGGCTTGAAGATCGTAGCCGTGGCCATTGTGGCCCAGGCGATTGCAAGCATGGGACAGAAGCTGGCGCCTGACAGGATCAGGGCAACCATTGTCGTGCTCGTATCGGTCATTACGCTGATGTGGCAAGCGGCATTCAGTCAGGTTCTGCTGATCGCGGCGGCCGGTTTGGCCGGAATAGGGCTGTACGGGAAATCCGATGGTACGGATGTTCCGAGCCTGGCGGTCCCGATCAGCCGCAGATTCTCTGCCGCATGTCTGGCGCTCTTCGTCGGATTGCTTCTCTTCCTCCCCTTGCTGAGCCGGCTGTATCCGAGCGGATGGATTTCGCTGTTCGATCGTTTTTACCGCGCAGGCTCCCTCGTATTTGGAGGCGGCCATGTCGTGCTGCCTCTGTTGGAGCGGGAAGTGGTTCCGGCAGGCTTGGTAAGCCAAGCAGACTTTCTCGCCGGATACGGTGCGGCGCAGGCCGTCCCGGGACCGCTGTTTACTTTCGCCGCTTACTTGGGAGCGATGGCCAAAGGCCTATCCGGAGCGGCAGTCGCTACCGCCGCGATCTTCCTGCCTGCGTTCCTGATCGTCGCCGGCGCTTTGCCGTTCTGGGATTCCCTTCGCCGAAGCCCACGGGTTCAAGGGGCGATGACCGGCATCAACGCTGCCGTAGTCGGCATTTTGCTGGCCGCATTGTACGATCCGCTGTGGACTGCCGCCATTGCCGGCCCCGCCGACTTTGCTCTCGTTTCCATTCTTTATCTCATGCTGACGTCATGGAAGCTGCCGCCTTGGATCGTGGTCATCGCCGGAGCGGCAGGAGGCCTGCTGACCGGAATCATCTGAACCTGGCAATAAGATCGCTTATAGGTCAGGCTTTGCCGAGAAAGCGCCAGAAGTTCTTATGGAACAAGTCGTTCAGATCCCTTTCGATTTCCTGCTCGGTGAGAGTCCAGCCGCTGTTTTGCAGCCGTTCGTATTTGTCGGCCATAACATTTCCGATGATCGTCCTGGAATATCCCCATTTGTAGATCAGCTGCTCAAGCACCCGGCAATCCGAATGCTGGGGGATGACGGAAGTGCCCAGCAGCTCGATCCGCATCCGGGTCATCTCCTCCACCATGGAGTCGATATGCAGGAACCACCAGCAACCGAATATCATCAGGTTTCTGAATTTGCGGGCCAGCACGGCAAGCTCATGCTGGTTTTCCCGTGCGAGCATCGTGACGAGAAACTTCTGTCGGGGATATTTACGGCATAGCGCCTCCACAGCTCCGCTGTCGGAACGCATGCTCATATCGCCGGCCGACTGAAGCTGCGGATTCACCCGTCTGCGGACGCCGATCATGAGCGCAAACGGAATGCCCTTGTCCGTGCAGACCGGGATCATCGCTTCATCGATCATCCGGCTGCGATGATCGTCGGCAGGATAGGCGAAATCGCCCGGCATGGATACGGCCAAATACAGCGCGCTCATCCGGTCCACCCATTCCGATAGGAAACGTCTGGTCTCCTCTATGGTCCGCTCCGTCCATTCCTCCTGCACGTCATAATCGAGACCGCGCAGTTGGATCACCGCATTCGGCCAATCATTGAGCAGAGCGTCTACCCGCAGGGCGGCCAGGAAGCGGTCATCCTCAGAGCCCTTTCCGGCAAGCCACACCTCCCGTTCCACCGGATCGAACGGATCGTTGGTCATGACGATCCTGCTGACGCCGGCAATCCTCATGACGATGTCCGTCTGCTCTCTCGCCGTCCGATCCGCGAAAGCTTGCCGATAGTCGTCCAGATTGCGGGAAGCGACCGGCAGGCCAAGCTGATGCAGAACGGAAACGACTCCGCTGGCGGCTTCGCTTACGGGCGAATGATCGAGGAACAGATGCTGCCAGATAAAGTCGGCCTGCTCCTTCTTGGACTTGGACCAGAATGCGTCGTAGTCTTCATCCGACCAGCGGAATGATTCCGAGATCAGGTAATGATAGATCAAGAGCTCGTCGATTCCCCATAAAAGCAAGTCTCCGAATTGAGGTGCGTATAGATGCGTATGCATATCCGTTACCGGCATCGTTCGGGCCAGCCGCATGACGGTGGCGCGCACGGAGGAAGCTTGTTGCCCGATTGAAGTCATCATCGTGGTCGCTCTCCTTCATCTTCGAAATCTCTCGCATTAAGGCCAGTGTAACATTGCAAGGTCTTGCCCGGCATGTTCTTCATTGGCTTGCTCGGCCTTTCATTTATATCTTATTGGTGTCATGAGAAGGAAGCTATGGTAAGGTAATAGGAAACTCTCCCGATAAGGAGCCGTCTAAAAATGACGCTGCGCGAGCAGTTCCAGCTTCCCATTGAAGCGCTTCATAATACTTCGCGGATACCTGCAACCTTCCATTCCCATCTGGATTACGAAATCTACTATTTCCACAGCGGCAGATGCACCTATCTGATCGGAGACAAAATCTATGATCTGGAGCCCGGCGATCTCATTCTTCTCAACGGCACGACGCTGCATTATCCGAAAGTGGATGAGCAGGTCGGCTACATTCGGACGATCATCCACTTCAATCCTTCGTTTGCCGGCCAGCTGCTGCGGCCACCATTCATCCAGACCGACATTTTGAAGCCGTTCGAGGAAAGCAAGAACATGCGCCTCTCCGTGGAGCGATCCGACCGGGAAAGGCTGGAGCCGCTGCTGCAGCGTCTCTGCCTGCTCTATGCCGCCAGCGACACGCTCTCGCATGACCGGTTTCTCCTCGCCTTCACCGAGCTGCTGCTGCTCATTCGCGAGCTTTCCTCGAAGCCTCAAGCAGAAGGCTCCTTTCCCGCCTCGGCCAAGCAAGCCGGCGCGCAGCGGGTCATCTCGTATATCGAGGCGAACTTCGCGGAAGACATTACGCTGGACGGCATGGCCGCGGAGCTGCATGTGAACAAGCACTACCTGGCGAAGCTGTTCAAGGAAGTGACGGGCATCACCCCGTTCCACTATTTGTACCAACGACGTGTAAATGAAGCCAAGGTGCTGTTCGCTATGGACCGGCAAAGGCCGGTCACTGATATCGCCTACCGGGTCGGCTTCAAGCATGGATCCCATTTCAGCAAGACGTTCAAGAAATACACAGGCATGTCGCCCGATCTGTACCGGAAGGGAATCCGCCCGCAGGTTTGATTGCAATCGATTTCATCGTGATAAGTGCCTCTCCTCTACGGACTGATTCTATATTTTTTCCCCAGCTAGTTGAATGGTCCAGGTCACCCTTCTCTATCGCGAATATAGTTGGTAGGAGACAACCAACGACGGAGGGATCCTGTGCCTTTTTGGAACAACAAGTATGGCAAACATCGGATTATGATGAAGAAGGAAGAGCTAGCCAAACATTTGCCGCCTACGGCAACGGCCACGAAAGAATCTGTCCGGCGAATGGCGGAGCGGCATGGATCGGTTTATTTGAAGCCCATTCTCGGCACAGGAGGCTTCGGCATCTTCAAGCTGTCCCTGGAGAACGGAAAATTCCGGCTTCAGAACGGCACTCGAAGCCGTCTATTCGGGCAGTACGAAAAAGCTTATGCCGCATTCGTTTCCTCGTCGCAAAAAAAACGGTATCTGGTTCAGAAAAGCATCCCGCTTATGCGCATCAAAGGAAGGCCTTTCGACCTTCGAATCATGGTGCAGCGCAATTCCCGGCATGAATGGGAAGTAACGGGAACGGTCGCAAGGCTTGCCCTCCCCCGCAAAATCGTGACCAACTATCATAGCGGAGGCAAGCCGATGCCGCTGTGGGATCTGCTCGGTTCCCATGTGCCGAAGGCGGACCGTCCCGGTTACGAGAAGCGTCTGAACCGGCTTGCACTGCAGGCAAGCAGCCATGTGGGCGCCTACTTCCCGCGTTTCCGCGCCTATGGAGTCGATGTCGGCATCGACGAGAAGCTGCGTCCCTGGATCATTGAAGTGAATTCCAAGCCGGACAAATCCATCTTCAACGCGCTGCCGGACAAACAAATGTACCGAAAAATACTGCGTTACGGCCGCCTGCCAGGAACGGCACGAAAACAAGGTTCCACGACGAAGAAATGACCAAGAGCACTAACCAAGAGCACTAACCAAGAGCACTAACCAAGAGCACTAACCAAGAGCACTAACCAAGAGCCTATCAGGCATGCCTTTTCGGCTTCCGCCGCCGGCATAAGGAACAACGTAAAGCCCCCGCATAAGATACGATTGTATCTTGCACGGGGGCTTCGTGTTGATTCGTTGGGTGGATCAGTTGTAGAACTGCTTGTCCACATTGTATTTCGACTTGAACTTATTGACGATATAGGTTTCGTAAATGTCCCGGTCGACCGCGTCCTCTACGACGCAGACCGCGATTTTGGCCACTTCGTCGCGATGCTTCTTCATAGGCGATACAGAGTCCTCGAAATGCTTCTTGATTCTAGGCCGCAGCTTCCGCGCCTTGCCGACGAACAGCAGCTCGTCCTTGGCGTTGTAGAACATGAAGATGCCGCCTTTTTCTCTCGTAATCAGGTGGAAATCCGTAAACCCGAAAATATGGCTCTGGTCGGGATTGCTCTGTTTGGTAATGGTGACTTCCGGTGTCGGAATGGTGATGCTTATCAAGGCTGTTCACGTCCTTTTTCCTATCGATCAGAAGAATTATACCATGGATGAAGAAGGAATTCCTTAACGGTCAGCTGCCGGCGGCAATGGCTTCGATCTCGATCATCAGCTCTTCCCGGATCAGCCGGCGGACTTCCACGGCAGAGCTTGCCGGGGGCTGAGTCGTGTCGATGAATTGATCCCGAATCTCTCGGACGACCGGCATGCCGGAAATATCGGTCATGAAGAAGGTCAATTTCACGACATCCCGGAAGGTCATGCCGACGGCCTCAAGCGCAGCGGCGATATTTTCAAACACCTGTCTCGTCTGGGCGGCAAGGTCCCCATCTCCAATCAGCTGCCCTTGTTCTCCGAATGCCACTTGCCCCGAGACGTACACGGTTCTGCGGGAAGTCGTCTCTACGACATGCGTATAACCGAAAGTAGGAGCCAGCTTGTCCGGATTCACGAAACGGGCAGGATGTTGTTCATTCATCGGTAAGCACCTCTCTTTTTTTGACGCTGCTCGGCCCGACTGCCGATACAGCCCTAGAGCCTTGTCGTAGTCGGCGCGATGTGACCTGCAACGGCATCGGTCATCGGAAGGCTCGTACAGCCGTATAGTCCGGCTATTCATAGCAAGTCCATGTTCTCCTTTTCAAGGCTAGGCGTGGCCTGTTTGGGAGTTGGTCCAACAGCAATATATTCTCCTTCGGTCTCCACACCCCCTTCCTGACGGCCTTCTTTTCTCCGTCCGGCTCAGCGGCAGCCAGAATTATAGATTAAGATGATTATAGAGAATGAAGATGCTATGATAGATTCATATCTGTCCTGAAATCATCAACTTGCATCCGCATAGAGAGAATTGAGGATCCGTCTTGAAGAAATTCAAAAAATTCTATATTGAAATTACGAGCGTATGCAACCTCGCGTGCACGTTCTGCCCTCCGACCAAGAGGGAGGCCAGCTTCATCAAGGTCGATGACTTTGTCAAGAGACTGGACGAAATCAAGCCTCATACCGACTATATCTATCTTCATGTGAAGGGAGAGCCGCTGCTTCATCCCAAAATCGATCAGCTGCTCGATCTCAGCCATGAGCGCGGCTTCAAGGTGAATATTACGACCAACGGAACGTTGATCATGAAAAATAAAGCCAAGCTGCTGAACAAGCCTGCGCTTCGCCAGATGAATTTTTCCCTGCACAGCTTCGACGGCCATATCGGCTCTACCAACAAAGAAGCGTATGTATCGACGATCCTGTCGTTCATCAAGGAGGCTCTGGAGTCGACGGACATTCTATTCTCGCTCCGGCTCTGGAATCTGCGTACGGACAACGCGACCAACCAGGAAATCAAGCGCAACCGCCAGGTGCTCGAGATCATTGAGCGGGAGTTCAATCTGGATTATCAGATCGAAGAGAAGTTCCAGCGCGGCTCGGGACTCAAAATCGCCGAACGGCTCTATCTGAACCAGGACCACGAATTCGAATGGCCGGATCTGGACGCCGAAGAGGACGACGGCAAAGGATTTTGCCATGGCCTCCGCAACCAAGCCGCCATTCTCGCCAATGGAACGGTCGTTCCATGCTGCCTGGACGGCGAAGGAATCATCAACCTGGGCAACATCAACCAGAAGCCGTTCGCCGAGATTATCGAGGGCGACCGCGCGAACAAGCTGTACGACGGGTTTTCCCGCCGCGAAGCCGTCGAGGAATTATGCCGAAAATGCGGCTACCGCAAGCGGTTCGGCACCTGACTGCGATAACGTCTTCCTGGTACGGCAGCCGGCTCAAAGCGCTGCCGGAAAAAAGCTCACTCCCGAATGTCCGCCTCAGGCGGTCCACGCAGGAGCGAGCTTTTTTAGGTCTCTCGAATTTGTTTCGGCTTGGAGGGCCGGGTCGGCTCGTAATGAACATGAACCTCGTACACATCCTCGGTACGGATCAGCTCCTCCTCCACTTCCGTCGCGATATCATGCGCCGTCTGAAAATCGGAATCGGCGGCTACAAGAATGACAATGTCGACAACCGCGTTGTTTCCGTAATTTCTCGCGCGGATGCTCTTGACTCCGCGGACGCCGGCAACGTTCAGCACGATTTCCTTGAACGATCGAATACGGGTTTCATCGAAGCCGTCGGATAGATGATGCGACGCTTCGCGGAATATGTCCCAGGCCGTCTTGCAGATGATGAATCCGACCAGAACGGCGGTCAGCGGGTCGAGCCATGGCAGATGAAACTGGGAGCCGATAATGCCGATGACGGTGCCGATGCTGACAAAGGCATCGGAGATATTGTCCTTCGCGGCCGCCATGACGGCTTGGCTGTTGATCTTCGCCGCCAATTTTTTGTTGTGCCGGTACACGAAGTACATGACGGCGGCACTGGCCAGACCCGTCCATGCGGCAATCAGATCCGGAGATTGCTCCTTGCCTTCGAACATGGACATGACGGCTTCGTAGAGCACCTGCAAGCCTACCGCCATCATGATGAACGACGCGACCAGGGAAGCGATCGTCTCCGACTTCCAGTGTCCGTACGGATGATCCTCGTCGGCAGGCCTTTGAGCGAGTCTCAGTCCGATCCATACGGCGATCGAGGCGACGATGTCGGTCGCATTGTTCAATCCGTCCGCGCGCAGCGCTTCCGAATTCGATGCATACCCTATGATCAGCTTGAGCGCCGACAGGCAGATATAGGCGAGAATGCTTATGACCGCCCCGCGCTCTCCCAATTTTAGATTATCGTATCTCTTTTGCTGCTCTTCCATCTGTAGGTCTGACTCCCCTCGACTCCCTCTTCCAATCAACCTGGTTATGGTAACAAGAAAGGAGCGAGTGGGTCTAGAGAAACGTTTTTTCTTGGCGCTCAATTAATTTAGGCATGTAAATAATGTTTCTTTCACGCCACTCTTTAGGACAGGTTCAATTGTTCGCAGCAAAAGAATGGAAACTAAAAAAGCCGCTTCGGAAAGCGGCATAATAATGGATGACTTTTTTGATCTTCTGCAGCAGGAGGAGTTCATAGTAAGGAATTAATGGTATTGCCCGGCAATAGGCTCCGGGATATCCTTGTGCAGCTTGGAGAGGAGCACGATCTGGCCTGCATGATACCCGTAATGGGCGGCCACCTGGATCAGCAACCGGCCGATCTCTCTCGTCTCGAAGGCCGTCTCCGCGTCCGCTTGAACCTTCAGCATCCGGTTCCAGTCTTCCAGCCGGTAGACAATCCGGACTTCCCTGCCGAGATCGCTCCCGGTCAAAGAGGACAGAATTTTCGTCGACTCGGCTCTCGTTTCCACCAGCAGGCTGCCCAGCTCTTTTTTCGTCCTGCCGCCCTCGGCAGTGAATTCCTTGGAGCGCTCCCGGATGAAAGGCTTGCCGCCGATGGAGCTGGCGATGCTCTGATATTCGTTTCCGGCCAGATGCAGGCAGAGGTTGCCGATGCTGTTCGTCGAAGACTTCAGCCGCTGCCATATCTGCTCCTCGTCGAGATGGTTCATGCTTTTCAGGATGCGCTGCAGCTGTTTGTCCATATCCTCGAGCGTGTACTTGATCCATTCCAGCATGAAGACTCCCACCTCCCGCCTATCTCTTCCCAGTTTACCCGGAAGAACCCCGTTCGCCCAGCCCCATCGGCGTTATGGCCGCCATGGCCTGCTCAGTGGGCTGCCGTATATTCTTCTTCGGCTGCCGGATCGAACCGTTCCCTGCCCATGGCGAATGCGGCGGCAAGAGCGATGACGGCCGGAATGATCGCCCAGGCGAATGTGTGCGAGAGCGAGGAGGAGAGCGCATCCGTAATTTTGTCCAAAATATCGGATGGGATTTTGTCCCTCGTATCCGGAGTCAGGATGCTGCTGGGATCGCTCAGATCCACGCTGTCCGACGTTCCGCCCGGGCCGCCGAAGGAAGCGGACAGCTTGTTCAGGAACAAATGGCTCTGGACGATGCCGAACACGGTAATTCCAAGCGTCATCCCAAGCTCCCTACTGAAGCTGAGCGTCGAGCTGGCCGATCCCCTTTGCTTGGCTGCGAACCCATGGATCGCCGCATTGCTGAGGACGGAGAACGAAGAGCCGATGCCAAGACCGACCAGAATCATGAGCAGGGTGACGACGATTCGGGAAGTATTGGATGCGAGCCCAGCGAGCAGCGCAATGCCGGCGGCCAGCAGCGTCAGTGTCGAAATCATAATCGAGCGGTAGGTGAACTTGGCCAGCAGGAAGCCTCCTCCAGCCGCGGTTACGACGGAACCGACCATCATCGGCAGCAGCACCAGTCCGGAGTTCGTGGCCGAGCCGCCGAATACGCCTTGAATGAACACGGGGATGTACACCGATGCCGTGATAAATGCGGCGCCGCTGAAGACGGCCATGATAGTGCTCGTGGAATAGAGGCGGTTCCTGAACATGCCGAACGTAATGATCGGTTCCTCGGCCCGCTTCTCGATAAAGACGAAACCGATGATGAGAACGGCAAAGGCGAGGAACAGGCCGAGAATCATGCCGGAATTCCAGGCGTACTCCTTGCCGCCGAGCTCAAGCGCGAACATCAGGCAGAGAATGGAGGCGACCAGCGTGAAGGCGCCGAAGTAGTCGATCCTTTGCCTGGCGTGCTCGACGGACTCCTTGTAGAAAAACACGATCATGAAGAAAGCGATGATTCCGACGGGCAAATTGATGTAGAAAATCCAGGTCCAGTTGATGCAGTCCGTGATGTAGGCGCCGATCAGCGGACCGAATATGCTGGAGATGCCGTATGCAGCGCCGAACAGGCCGCCGATCTTCCCTCTTTTCTCCGGCGCGACTACGTCGAACATGATCGTGAAGGCGATCGGCACGAGCGCGCCGCCGCCGATTCCCTGGATCGCCCTGTAGATGCTCAGCTGCACGATCGTCTCCGCCGTGCCGCATAGGGCCGAGCCGATCATGAAAACGATGAGGCCGAAAATGAAAAATCGTTTGCGGCCGTACATATCCGACAGCTTGCCGAAGATCGGCATGCCGGCCATCTCTGCGACCATATAGGCGGATGTGACCCACATCAGCTTGTCGAAGCCGCCCAGATCGCCTACGATCGTTCCGATCGCCGTCGCGACGATGGTGTTGTCCATTGATGCCATAAGCGTGGCCAGCAGCAGGGCTGCGATGATTACGCCGACTTTGTTAGGTTTTTCCATGGCTTCTCTTCCTCTCGTCGATCTCTTGCAGTTCCATCTTCCCCAATTCCATCGTTAGCGGCAGGCTCCCCGCTTCCCATCTCGGCCATTCCGGATTTCTTTGCAATTGAATCTCGTTTTGGTACAATTAATCTAAATTCATCAAGTATCTCGTCTGACTAATATCTTGGTAATCGAGATATATGTATAGTAAAAGGAGGGTTCCCTTTTGTCAAGCGAACGAAATGACCAGCCGACCGCGGAGCAGGAGCAATTCACCCTGCGGATGCGGAGCCTTGGCACCCGTACCGTCCTTTACCAGCAATATGTCGCCTCTTCTCTAGGGCTGTACAATAACGATTATCTTTCCATCGACATTCTCCACGAAAAAGGCCCGATCACCGCAGGCGAGCTGTCCAAGCTCACCGGTCTTGCGACGGGCAGCGTCACCGCGCTGATCGATCGGCTCGAGAAAAACGGATTCGTGCGCAGGCAGACCGATCCGAAGGACCGCCGCAAGGTGATCATCGTTCCCCAATATGAGGATAAGGAAGAAGTCAGCGAGACGTACGATCCGCTGCATGCGAAGATGGTCGAGCTGGCTGCTTCCTATACGGCGGAAGAGCTCAAGCTCATTACAGAGTTTTTGGGCAAGGCGAGCGACGTGATCGAGGAGCAGATCTATTCCCTCAGTGCGGCACCCAAGAGCAAATCCTTGCCGAAGTGACCAAACGAAAAAACCGCGGATATCCGCGGTTTTTTCGTTTCTTCGCTAGGGAGTTGCCCATGAAGAGAATTGCGTTCATGCGGGGTCAAGCGTGCAGCCTGCCTTCAGGCCGGTTAGTTGACCGCCCAGATGGTTGCCGTCACTCTGGCTTCGCCGCTGCTGGTTAGAGCATCGGACCAGGTGACGACCTGGCCCGGCTGAGGAGAGGCCGTCAGCGAGCCCATCGCATCGTCGCCGCTCGTTCCGTCGGAATCATTGATCTCGATGGAAATGGCGCTGCCGGCAGGAACATTGACGTAGCGGTCGTTATAGGCCGAGCTGTATTGATTCGCGAAGGTAGCGTCCAGCGTTCCCCATGCAACGGAGAAGGATTGGCCAATCGGCGCATCGTTCTTCTTCCATAGCCTGTCGTCGGAAACCCCGCTTCCGTTGGCGCGGATTTTGACATAGATGTCGCTGCTTCCTCCGAATGGATCCCGGTTCGCCAAGCTGGTCATTTTTTGGACTTGAATGCGATGGGAATAATACGGATGGCGTACATATACATGCGAGAAGTTGCCAAGCCCGTTCAAATGCGTATCCACCATATGAGCGGGATCGCTGAGAAAATCGCCGGCAAATGTCGGGCCGTCGTCAAGATCGTCCCAAACCCAAGGCATGGCGGCGGAGTCAGGCTGATAATTGTCGCCGTCGAGCTTGCCCCAGCTGCCGAAGGTGCGGCCGTCTCCAATGTCATAGCGGCGGTTCCAGAAGTCGTCGAAGGAAAGCAAGTCGTAGCTGTATCGTTTCGTATAGCTTCCCGAAGCGTCCGTGACGACATCGGCACGGGCTCCGTAATAATAGACGATGCCGTCTCCGCCAGGTGCTCCGGTGCCGTCGTAAGCGTGGTTGCCGTGTCCCCCGATCGGACTTTGGCCGTTGGATTGAATGAATACCTTCGCATGGGAGCCGTTGAACAGGACGCCACCGTCCAGATTGTCGGATCCGTTTGTCAGAGGCAGATTGCTGTATTGATACATCTGGTTGTGCGCCACCGTCTCCATGAGCTGGAAAGATCCATACGCGCTTCCGTCCTTGCGCACGACAACCATCAGGCCCTCGAGGTCGTTTTCGTGCTTGTCCAGGCTCAAGGGGCCGTCGTCGCGGGCATGGTAGTCGTAATACCCGATGAAGTAATGGCTCTCCGTCTCGACGACCGAGTAATAGATGTACGATTTCAAAGGAAAGCGATCGATATTTTCCCAGTTGTTGTTGCCGACCCAATCGCCGTCATAATTGAAATTCGTCACATAATCGGCCCGGTACCCGTAGGTGTCGTTGACGTCCTGGTAGAACTCCGGCGCCCAGTAAGCGGCGAGCTCCCGTTCCGAAGCCGCATGAGCGTGGCCCGGATTTCCAAGTCCCGCCATCGACAAGGAAATGACGCTTGCCAACACCAATCCCAACCATTTGCGAAGCTGCTTCATCCCTATTACCTCCTGATTTGTATTGCTGTCTGACATCTTGATGTCAGACAGATTATTCATCATAAAGGCCGTTTGTAACGTTTGCGTCATCGGCTTCTCAAGCTTATGTAAACAGCAGAGAAAGCAGCGAAGGCTGCAGATTCGGATTGGAGGCGACCAGCCTCTTGTGCTGCAGAGCAAAGGGCTCGCCCCGGTCATTGGTTACGACACCCCCTGATTCCTGCACGATCAGCAGGCCTGCCGCCACATCCCAAGGGTAAAGCCCGTCATGCCAAAATCCCGACAGCCGGCCGCTTGCAATATGGCATAAATCCAGGCTGGCAGCCCCCAATATCCTCACGCTTCGCGAAACGCCCGCGACCCGCGCGACCTGGGAAGCCGCGAAGGAATCCTGCCTCCAATCCGAAGCCTGGAATCCAGTGGCAAGCAGCGAGCAGGCTATATCCCCTTCCGAATCGGCTTGAAGCCGGATTCCGTTGAGAAAAGCCCCTCTTCCCTTTGTAGCCTGGAACAGCTCGCCTGTTGCCGGGTTGTACACGACTCCGTGAAGGGGAATTCCGTCCTTCACGATACCGATGGAGACAGCGAAATGCGGAATGCCGTGCACAAAATTGACGGTTCCGTCGATCGGATCGACGATCCACCCGCAACCCGGAGGGGGAGCGCCGATAAAGCCGAAACAATCCCCGGAACCGTCCTGCTCCTCGGATAGAATCCAATGGTCCGGATAATCGAGGCCGATCCTTTTCCGAATAAGGGCCTCGCTCAGCAGGTCGACTTCCGTCACCAGATCGCTCCGGTTGACCTTGTCTCCGAGCGTATAAGGTTCTTTCATCCGCCGCACAATCTGCTCTCCGGCTTCTCTCGCATACGCAATCGCTGATGCCAGCAGCTGCTCCTCATGCTCCCGATCGTACCTTGCGTTCATCGTCATCCTCCAATCCACGCTTCGATGGATCCGGAGATCAATCTCTTCTTCTCCATAGGCGCTGACGCGCCTGTAAGGTGATAGGCGGTTCCGCGCGGGGAGCACAGCTCGCTCCAGCGTTCCTCCATCGGCTGCGAGCGGTCGATGGAGATAGGAATGACGGCATGCGCAGGAGCCGCAGCCGACAACAGCTGGCCATCGAAAGCATCGTCCAGGCCATGATGAGGAGCTTTAAGCACGCAGCAGCTCAAATCGGTCCGCTCGGAGAGGCGTTCCCAGCCGGCTGCCAGCAGATCCCCTCCGAACAGGATTCCTTTCCCCTCTGCGCCGGCTTCTTCCAGCCGGTAGACGGAGCTGTCGTCGTTGGAGCGGTCAAAAAAGCCTTCCAGCTGCGCGAGCCATTCTTCCGATGCAAGCTTCCCACCGCGAGCGGCTTCTCTGAGAACTTCCAAGCCTGGAAGCGGATCTGCCGCCCAGGGATACAAATGATCCAGCCGATAAGGACCTTCCTCCCATATCGTCGAGCCGCCTGCGGACCCGTATTCGGATCTCCACCGGATCGCCGTCCCCTGCTCTCTCAGCAGCCGGATCAGCTCCCTGTAAGCGGCCAGGATGACGAGGACCCGGGATTGTGGCGAGCTCAGTTCCAAGCCCGCTGCCTCCGACTCCGGGGCTTCCATGTCCATCACGGGAATTTCGTAAGGAAGGACGGCTTGGACGACTGGAAGGCTCCGGGCCACATCCAGCAGGCCGTTCAGATGGTCTTCGTGAAGATGCGTCAGGATCATCCAATCCAGTCGTTCGAAGCCCTCCCTTTTCAGCCAGGAGAGCGGATGATCACGGTGGGAGGCGAGAAGGCCGTCTCCACCGTCTATCAAGGTCACATTCCCCGACGGGGCGTGGATCAGGTGGGCGTCTCCCCACCCGACGTTCAGGAAATGAACGGCAGCATGCAATGGCAAACTAATTCCTCCTCTTTACTCTTTCCTTCCGCTGCCAGGGAGAACATGGATCCGCTCCGGATCCAGCCGCAAGGTGACACTGCCCTGCAGAAAGCCGCGCGCACTCGGATCGGCATCATCGACCAGGAAGGTGGCCGAGCCGCAGCGGACCTCATACCGGATCATCCGGCCGAGGAAGCTGCTGCTCTGGATCTCGCCGCTCCAGCAAGGAACGGCTTCAATACCGCCTTCCCCGTCGGCGCCGATCGAGATGCATTCCGGACGCACCACCATCGCGATCTCTTCGCCGACGACATAGTGCCGGCCATGGGAAGGGATTCGGATCACCGAGGGCTCGCAGCGGACGATCAGATCGCCGCCTTTTATCTCCGCTATTTGCCCTCGAATGAAATTGGCCGTACCGACAAACGAAGCGACGAACGCATCGTTGGGCTTGAAATAGATTTCCCATGGAGTTCCGGCCTGGCGGATGCTTCCTTGCTCGAATACGGCGATCCGGTCCGACATCGACAGAGCCTCGTCCTGGTCATGAGTGACGAATACGGCCGTAATGCCGGTCCGGCGCTGAAGCTCGCGCAGCTCTTGCCGGACTTCGACCCTCATCTTGGCGTCCAGATTGCTGAGCGGCTCGTCCATCATTAGAATCTTCTGTCCGGTTACGAGCGCGCGCGCAAAGGCGACCCGCTGCTGCTGGCCGCCGCTCAGCTCTTTGGGCAAGCGGCTTCCCAGGCCATCCAGCCCGAACATGCCGAGCATATCGTCCACTTTGCGCCGGCTTTCGTTGCGGGATGCCTTTTGAAGCTTCAAGCCGTAAGCGATATTCTCTTCCACGGTCATATGGGGAAAGAGCGCGTAATCCTGAAAGACGAGCGGAGTTTGGCGCTTGAAAGCAGGAAGTCCGTTTACCGGCCGGCCATCGATCCGGATAATGCCGCTGTCCGGCTCGTTGAATCCGGCTATGAGCCTCATAAGGGTCGTTTTGCCGCAGCCGCTCGGCCCGAGCAGCGTCGTGAAGCTGCCTGCCGGAATATCAAGGCTTACGTTGCGGATAGCGGCGAACGAGCCGAATGATTTGGATACATGTTCAATTTGAATATGGGCTTGAGATGGATTCATCGTTTCCTCCGATCCTGGGTGAACGGGATAAGCCGCGACAGGGCAAGCACGGCGAAGGCTATCGAAATGAGGACGACAGTGAATGCCGAGGCTCCACCCCATGCTCCGCTTTGAACGAGACCGAGTATGGATACCGTGCCGACCGAAGTATGGGCGGAATAGAGGAAGATAATGACGCTCAGGCAAGTGACGGACCGGAGAAACGATACCGAGATTCCGGACAGGAACGGTCCCTTGAGCAGCGGAAGCAGAATGCCGAGCAGCGTGCGGAAGCTCCCCGCTCCGAGGTTGTGCGAAGCGTCCTCCAGCGAACGGCCGATCTGCTGGAACCCGGCAGAGCAAGCGCTGTAGCAGGTCGGCAAATTCCAGAACATCAAGGCCAGAATCATGATGGCGGATGTTCCGCTGAGCTGGATCGGCGGCTGATTGAAGGTCAGCGCGAAGCCAAGGCCGAGGAAGACACCGGGGACGGCGCCGGGAAGGATGGCCAGGAAGTCGAGCAGCCGGTTGATGCCGATCCGCTTGCGGTGGACGATGTAAGCAAGAATCAAGCCCAGCACCGCGGCCCCTATCGAAGACAGCAGCGCATAGCGGATGCTGTTGTACAGCTCCTGCTGTTTTGCCGTGACGTAGTTCAGATTGTCCAAGGTGAAGCTCCAGTCGTAGCCCCAGGTTTTCGTGAAAGCGCCATAAACCAGCACCCCATATACGGCAAGGATGAATAAGGAGATCGACAGACAGCATGCGAACAGGGTCCACTTGACCCCTGGAGCGGCCGGGTAGGCTTGAAGGCTGGATTCTCTGCCGGTTACGGTGATGTAGGAGCTTCTTCCGACCCATAGCCGGTTGACCAGGAACAGGCCGAGAGCAGGCAGCAGCAGAGCCGTCGACAGCACGGCGGCCGAGGAGAGGTCGAACCAGCCGGACATCTGCATGTAGGCCTCGGTAGGAAGCAGCGTGAAGTTGCCCCCGATGATCATCGGATTTCCGAAGTCGGCCAATACGTTCATCGCTGTGATCAATGCTCCTCCGGCGATGCCGGGCCTGCACAGCGGCAGAAAGACATGCCTGAACGCCTGCCATCTCGTCGCGCCGAGATTATGCGCGGCATACTCCAGATGGACGGCGGACGATTGCAGCACGCCATAGATGACGGCATAGGCGTAAGGGAAAAAAGTAATCGTCTGGACGAGCCAAAGCCCGTGCCACCCGTATATATCCACATTGAAGTGAAGCAGCTGCTTGGTGACCAGTCCTTGCCTGCCGAAGAGCAGAATATAGGACAAAGCCACGATAAAGGGCGGAGAAACGATAGGAAGCAGCGTCACGAATCGAAAAAGCCCTTTGAGCGGCACATCCAGCCGGGCAACCGTAAAGGCAAACAAAAAAGCGATCGCCGTGCAGGAGAACGTGGACAACACGGTCATCATCAGACTGTTGAGGGCCGCCTGCAGCCATCTGGAGTTGGTGAACAGCTGGGCATAGTCCGCTGGATGCGGATAGCTGACCACCTTGGCAATCGGCCAAAGCACAAAAAAACCGGTAATGAGCAGGGCGGCTGCGAGGACCGCCGCCAGAATGGGCTCCTGTTTTACTTTTTTGACTTGCTTCCATGCGTCCGATAACGCTGATGCTGACATTTAGGTTCACTCCGTTCCAGGACATTGCGGAAAAAGAGACGGGAACGCTCCGCTCGCCGCAAGGCTGGAAGGTTCCCGCGAGCCAGGCCGACGGTCAGCCCTTTATTTCGTTCCGGCCATTTCGGTGAACTGCTTCACGACATCGGCCTTCATGGCGGCCGCTTTGGCCCGGTCGTAATCGACGAGATCCACTTCGGATACCGGGATCATTCCTTCCGGCGGCGCTACGTCGCTGCGTACGGAATAACGGTTCGACATCTTGGTATTGAGCTCTCCGGTTTCCTTTGTCAGCAGCCAATCCATGAATTTCCGGGCGTTGTCCGTGTTGGCTCCGCCATGGATGATGCCGGCTCCGCCGATCTCATAGGCGGTCTGCTCCGGCACGATGACTTGAATCGGATAGCCCTGCTTGGCCGATTTCACGATATCGTGTGCCCAGGACATGCCGGCAATGAACTCTCCGGTAGCGGTCAGCTGGATGCCGTCGCCTGCTTTGGGCGTGTAATGGTGGACGTTGGCGTTCAATTTCTTCAAGTAGTCCCAACCTTGCTGCTCGCCGAGACGGAACAGCTGGTCCGCTACAAAGATATAGCCGCCGCCCGCAGTTGCCGGGTTGGAGGTGATGAATTGGCCTTTATAGGCCGGATCGAGCAGATCATCCCAGGTTTTGGGCTCTTGAACGCCTTTTGGCGCCAGCTCCTTCTGGTATCTCTCGGTGTTCAGCACGATGCCGAGAACGCCCATGTACCAGCCCTGCCAATATCCGTTCGGGTCGTTGAATTTGGCATCGATATCGGCTGCGTTCGGGGACGTGTATTTCTCCAGAATGCCCTGCTCGGCCAGCGGCTGGTAAAACTCCACGGAACCGCCTACGAGCACGTCCGCCTTCGGCGAGCTTTTCTCGGCTTGGACCCGAGTGCTTGCTTCGCCTGCGCTGCCGAGATTCAAGTACTCCATCTCGATGCCCGTATCCTCCTTGAACTTCTGCTTCAGCTGAATCATGTCGTCCTCGTTCAAGGCGGAATAAACGACAAGCTTGTCCGATTTCGGCGTGCCCGACTCTGCCGCGGCTTGATTGCTCTCCGCAGCGCCTTTCAGCGCATTCGCCTCCGCTCCGCCCGTGTTGTTCTGTCCGCAAGCGCTCAGAACGGTTGCCGCAGCAAGCACGACCAGCCCCAAGGAATGCTTCTTTCTTTTCCCCCAACTTTTTAGCATGCTCCATCCTCCTCATTCATCTGACAAGCTGTCTGACATCTATAACTTTAAAAAACAAATGTTTGCGGAACATAATCGAGTCGTTAAGGTTTTATGAACGAACATAAAAAAACCGCATCGCCCCAGTCGAGGGCAAGCGGTTCATGGGAAAGTCGTTCAATCCCGTTTGACATACAGCTTGAAAGCACTGCTTTTCAAATAATCGAGCGAGTAAAAGACGGGACGGTCGTCCTCTCCGAAATGAAGCTGCTTCAGCAGGATGAGGTCCCCTCCGAGCATCTCGGCAGCTTTGCGGTCCCTTTCCTGAGCGGCGCCGACGGGACAGATCTCGGTCAGGGCGTACGAGATGCGGATGCCCAGCTTTTCCTGCAGGAAGTCGAAAATCGCGCCGGAAAAGCCTTCTTCGAAATGACTCGCCGCAATATCCTTCGGGAAGATGTTGTAGTAAAAAGCCACCTTCTGATCGTCGGCCGTTCTCAGCCTCTCCAGCACGACGACCGGATCCCCGCTTTGCAGCTTTTCGGACCAGTCGGGCTCCGGCTCCTGCGAATAGATCTTCACATAAGCTTCGCTGTCCTTGTAGCCGACACGCTTGATCATCTCTCCGAGGCTGCTCAGCTTGTTGAGCGGGTTCATGATGAGGGAGCCCTGCTCGTTCACGTAGGTGCCGACGCCATTTTTGCTTAGCAGCACGCCTTCTCTCTGGAGCATCTTCAGCGACTCCCTGAGTGTCGGGCGGCTTACTTCGAATTCCTTCGCCAATGCGGGCTCGGAAGGAAGCTTGTCCCCAGGCATCAGTTCTCCGCTCTTGATTCTCCGTTCAATCTCTTCTTTGACACGAATATATAGAAGCTTTTTCTCCATGAAGTGTCGATCCTCTCGCCATAAGGAAATGCCGGGCTATTTGGAATTAGGTTATCAAAATTCAGCGGAAACTGCCAGTATGGCGGCGATTACCTGCTGTCCTCGGCACGCCGACCGCCGATGGGCGGACGGCGGGAGCTCAGCTCAGCCGGTGCCGGCAGCCAGAACGATCCACGCCAGATGATAAGCGGCAAGCAGGGCGTAAACGGCCGCAGCGAAGAGAATCAATCGGGAGATCAGGATCGAGCTCGTCCTTCCTCCCATGAGCAGAAGGAGCGACGGCAGCACAATCTTGTACCCGTAAAACAACGCGGGATGCGTCCCGTACAATAAAGCCGCGAACGGATTGGCTTCCTGTATGGCGTTAAGCCGGATGCCCGCATCGGTCGCGACGGCGTCGAAAACGGATAGAACGAGAAGAAGCCACTTCATAACAGCGTTTCCTAATTTGAAGCCCGAACCGGATACCGATGTTCTTGCCTGCATAGACGAAGCCCCCCATCATGATACATATTGTATCATGATGGGGGGCTTCGCTTCCAGCTCCGGCAGCCAGCTCCATAGGTTGACAGCGTGAAGGACCGCATGGATTGCGGATATTGCTAGGCAGGCTTCTCGACATCTCCGGCCATTGCTTGCCGCACCCATTCGTAGCACCGGAGCAGATCGCTGTCGCTGACGTAATCGGAGCGATGCTCGAACATGATCGCTGCATTCGGATTGTGTTCCCGGACAATCCTCGTTGGCCGCTCGTTTCCCCGCTTCGCCTGAGAAATCCGGGTTTGGGTTACAATAGAAAGAGAATTCATCCAAAGGAGGTCTGCATCTTTGCATCAGAGAGATCTAACAAAACCTGCCCGAGACGGACAGCGCGTTTTTGTCGCCGTTCCTCTGCCGGGCCCTTTGAAGGAAGAGATCGGAGCTTGGTCCGACGAGCTGCGCATCCTCTATCCGTTCCGAAAATGGACGGATGCGGCGGATCTGCATATCACGCTTCAATTCATCGGCGATACGCTGCCGGAGCGAGTGTCGGAGCTGCGGTCCGTACTGGCTTCGGCCGCGCAGTCCGGCGCAATTCGGCCGTTCGTCCTGACTTTGAGCGGCACGGGCACATTCGGCATTCCCGAGCGGCCGAAAGTGTTCTGGGCAGGAATCGGCGGCGATAGAGAAGGGCTGCATCAAGCAAGGAACATCGTCGCGGAAGCTGTTTCCGCCCTTGGATTCAAGGCCGAAGAGCGGGCTTACAGCCCCCATCTTACAATTGCCCGAAACTACCGGGGAACGGAGCCGTTTCGGATGCCCAGGCTCCAGCTGCGTCCGGGAGCGTCGGATGCCGGGAATTCCAAAGGAACCGAAGGCCGGCCTGCGGACTGCTCCTCAGCCTCAATGTCCTGGACCGTCGACGAAGTCGTCTTGTACCGGACGCATATGCATCGGCTTCCTATGTACGAAACCGTCGCCCGCTTTCCATTCGGATAAAAAGTTGGCGAGGCGCGGTTCCCGCTTGGAGTCAGATGCGGAACAATCCGTAGCCGGCAAGAGGCACGATGGGATCGGGATCCGATATCAAGCCGTCCGACCGGCCGTTCAGGGCGACGTCGACGAGCCAGCGCGTGAATGGAGCTACATGCATCTCCGCCATTTCCTCCAGGCTGAAAAAGCCGGCCGCATCGACCTCCACGCCATCGGGAACCGGTTCGCCGCCGACATAGTCCATCGAGAACGCCACGTACACATTATGAATTTGCCGCGGCTGATCGCGCAGGGCGGCAATTCCGGTGACGACGGCATGAATGCCCGCCTCCTCGAGCACCTCCCGCTGCACGGTCTCATGCAGCTGCTCCAGCTGTTCGGCGTATCCGCCGGGATTGGTCCAGTATCCCCTTCCCGGCTCCTGGGCACGCCGCACGAGCAGCAGCTTGCCGCCGCGCTCCACCAAGGCGCCGACTCCGATGCTGTAATGGCCCCAATGAACGAAGCTGCACGAAACGCAGGCCCTTCTAGGCGTTCCGTTGATATCCCTCGTCTCCATGGCATCCCCGCACGCAGAGCAAAAATTGACTTCCATAGGCCCACTCCTCCGAGATCATTGACACGGCTGCTCTGCCGCCGCTTCTTTTAATTTGTTTGACACTTAGCCTTCCAACCGTGAAATAACGAGCTGAAGACGTTTAATCCCTATACTATCGAACTATCGCTTCATCCGCCATCGGTATTTTCGGCTGGAGGAATGAATTCGGCGGCGGAGCCGGAACCGTTCTTGACCGCATCAACAGGCCAAATAAAAAGACATGCGGAAGGGAATTCCGCATGTCTGCCAAGTCTGCCGATGCTTACTCCTGCGTCTCGAACTTCCAGTTGGGGACGCCTTGATCCTCGATGATGCTGATGGCGACATCCGCGATATCGGGATCGCTGAGCAGGCTGTCCCTGACCTTGAAGATGATGTCGTCCGCGTTCGCAAGCGTAAGGCCGGGCTCCAGCTCGATCGTGCCGTCGACATGATAATAACGGCCTTCCTGAAGAATCCTCATCTGGAAGATGTCCAGAACTTGAGGATGCGCCAGGATGATTCGGGCAACCTTGTCCTCGACATCCCGAGGCGCGGCCACGCCGATCAAGCCGACCATATTGTCGTAGCCGACCCGAAAGGCGACGCCGATCATGAGGAAGCCGATCAGGATGGTCGAGATGCCGTCCAGCAGCTCGAAGCTCGTCAGCGACGTCACGATGACCGCGATCAGCGCGAGCAGCGCGCCCGTCGTGGCGACGAGATCCTCGTAGAAGACCAGCCGGGTCGGAGGCGCGGCCCTGCCTACGTTGCGGAAGGCTGCGGCGACGATTCCCGTTCCCTTGGCTTCAACCCGGGCTTCATGCATGATCTCCTTCATCGCCTTGACGAGTACGAATCCGTCCACCGCCAAAGACAGGAGCAGCACGATCAGATTGAGCCAGAAGCCGCTCGAATGCACAGGATGCGCCAGGAGATGAAAGCCTTCGCGGATCGTTTCGTACGCCATGACGGTGACGACGAGAACCGCGATCATGCAGAACAGATTGATGACTCGTCCGAATCCGGTCGGAAAGCGCTTGGTCGGTTTCTTCTCGGCCAGGACGCTGCCTGCGAACACAAACCCCTGATTGATCGCATCGGCGATGGAATGCATTGTGGATGCGAACATGGCGCCGCTTCCCGTCGTTGCTGCGGCGATGCCCTTGACGACGGCAAGGCCTGTATTCCCGATCGCCGCTGTCGCTGACGAAGTGTTTCCTTTCTTCACTAGCTGCCAAAAGCCGGTTTTCGTCGAATCGGTGCTCATCGTATGCGTTTCCTCCTGTAATTTCCAAACTGAAGCGATTATACGCTGATGCTGCCCGTAATGTTTCGAAAATTCGACTCTGTCCTGCAGCCGGAATCAGGTTCCGCAAAATGTCCGGTAGGAGGCTGCGGTCTGTCCGGATGGAACAGCGAACTCGTCTTGGCCGGGACGATGGGCGTAAGGGCTTTCCAGCGCCGACAGCAGCTTTTCCATGACGCTCAGATCTCCTTGTTCCGCCGCCGCCAACGCTTCTTCCACCCGATGGTTGCGCGGAATCACCGCCGGATTGCTGGCGCGCATCAGAGCGGCGGACTGCTCGGACGACTGCGGCTGCCTGTCCAGTCTCGCCTGCCGCTTGGCCATCCAGGCCGAGAATGCCTGCGAATCGAACAGGGTATCGCCCTGCAGCCGCTTGCCGGTCGTCAGGAAGCGGAAAGTGTTCGTATAGTCGGCCTTTTCCTCCTTCATCAGCCGCAGCAGCTCGTCCACGAGCTCTTGATCCTCAGGCTCTTCATTGCACAGACCCAGCTTGGCGCGCATTCCGTTCAGCCAGTGCGAGCCATAGGAATCGGAAAATCTTCTGAGCTCATGCTCGGCCAGCCGGACCGCTTCTTCCTCGTCGTCATGCAGCAGCGGCAGCAGCGACTCGGCCAAGCGGGCAAGGTTCCATGCCCCGATGTGCGGCTGGCTGCCGTAGGCGTACCGCCCTTGCGAATCGATGGAGCTGAACACGGTGGCCGGATCGAAGGCATCCATGAAGGCGCATGGCCCGTAATCGATCGTTTCCCCGCTGATCGCCATATTGTCGGTATTCATCACTCCATGGATGAAGCCGGCGAGCATCCACTTCGCGATCAGCGCAGCTTGGCGGTCGACGACCCCCCGGAGCAGGACGAGATGGCGGCCGGCGTCGTCCGATCTGCAGAGTCCGGCGTAATGCCTCTGCAAGGCATAGTCGGACAGACGCTCGAGCTCGTCCATCGTCCCCCACTGAGCGGCATACTGGAACGTTCCGACGCGCAGATGGCTGGCAGCCGTCCTCGTCAGGACGGCTCCAGGCAGCACGGATTCGCGATAAACGTCATCTCCCGTTGCGGTCACGGCGAGGCTGCGCGTCGTCGGAATGCCGAGTCCGTGCATCGCTTCGCTGATGATATGCTCCCTCAGCATCGGCCCCAGAGCCGCCCTGCCGTCGCCGCGTCGGGAATAAGGCGTCGGTCCGGACCCCTTCAGCTGGATATCGATCCGATGACCCTCAGGAGTGATCTGTTCTCCGAGCAGGATCGCTCTGCCGTCGCCGAGCCTGTTGAAATGCCCGAACTGATGGCCGGCATAGGCTTGGGCCAGCGGCTCCGCTCCTTCCGGAACGGCATTGCCGGCGAGGAATTCAGCTCCCCGCCCGCCGCGAAGCGCCTCGGGATCCAGTCCCAGGGCAGCCGCCAGCCGCTCGTTGAGCACGATCAAGCTCGGGGAAGATACAGGCTTGGGATCGAGCCGAGTAAAAAAGAGCTCCGGCAGGCGGGCGTAGCTGTTGTCGAAGTTCCAGCCATAGCTGGTCTTGCTATCCGTTTCTTTCATAACATCTCCATTGGAATTCGAATTTTGGCATCATTTCCTTATTATACCCTGAGACGGCCCGCTTTCCTCGCTTCATCGAGATTTATGCGGATTCCAAGTCCTCGCATCTTCGAAATCTAGCCATGCGGACAGCAGAAAAACAGCCGCGCAAGGCGCGCGGCTGAAAAGGCTGTTCCCTGGATGAAGAAATCAGATCCTGAACTTGCTCACGATTCGGGTCATATTTTCCGCCATTTGCTTCAGCTGCTCCGATGAGCCGGCTACTTCGCCCATGGCCGCGGTTTGCTGCTCCGCCGCCGCAGCGATGCTGCCAGACAGCTTAGCCGCGGTAACCGCGATCCTTTCCAGCTCGTCGAGCGAGGCGGCGATCTCCTCGGTTCCAGCCGACATCTGCTCCGAAGAAGCCGATACCTCCTGCACCTGGCTGTTCACATCCTGAATCGACTTTACGATGGAGCTGAACGTCAGACCGGTCTGCTGGGCGATTTCCGTCCCATACCTCGCTTCATGGGCCGAGCGTTCCAGCGAATCCGCCGCCGCGCCCGTGCCGCTGCCGATTGCCGACAAAATCTCCGTGATCTGCTTGGAAGAGGACACCGAACGCTCGGCCAGCTTGCGGATTTCCTGGGCGACGACCGCGAAGCCCTTGCCATGCTCGCCCGCACGAGCCGATTCGATCGAAGCGTTCAGCGCGAGCAGATTGGTCTGGCTCGCGATCTCCGAGATCATCGCCATGATCTCTCCGATTCTGCCCCCGTGCTCCTCCAGCTCCCGTATGATCGCTGCCGTGTCGTTCAAATCGATTTCGATTTTTCTCATCTGCCCGACGACGCGCTCCATATCGCCTTCGCCATCTGCCGCTTTTTCCGACGTTTCGGCGGCGAGCTCCGATACGATGGAGGTGGATTCGGCGATGCGCTGAATACCGATCGCCATTTCCGTCATCGCCGTCTGGCATTCTCTCGTGCTCTGGAATTGCTGCTCGGAGCCGGCAGCCGCCTGGCCTGTCGATGCGGCGATCTCATTCGTCGCCTCCACGGCTTGCCTTGAGCTGTCCTGCAGCCGGTTGGCGGAGCTGGACACGCTCCTCGCTGCCAGCTGGATGTTGCCGGTCAGCTCCCGCAGGCTGGCGATCATTCGGTTGAAGGCTGCGGCTGCCTGTCCGATTTCATTTTCGCTTTTGACCGGAATTTCTTGGGTCAGGTCGCCTTGCGCCGCCAGCATCGACACTTCCGCCAGCTGCCTCAGCGGCTTGAGCGTGCGGTTCACGAAATAGATGATGAGCAGGAGCGCAGCAATAGTGAATCCGCCTCCGGCCAAAATATCCTTCCACAACATCCGGGACAGGCTTGTCTTGACGTCATCGTAATGGAAATCGACGCCGAACAAGGCGAGCGTCTTGCCTTGACCGTCCTTGATCGGAGACAAATACGATACCCACTCGCCTTCGGAATCGGTATAAGGAACCGTCAACGCGTAGCCGTCCTTCATCGCCTGCTTGAAGGCATTTTCAAAAACATCGGACATCTCGTAGACAGAGCCCGGCTGCATTGCGTCGCCATCCGTATTTCCCTGCAGATTGACAAGGGTTCGCTTGCCGCCGGCTTCCAAAGCTTCGGGCAGCATCAGATAGGCGTTGCTGATGACGAGATCTTCGGCGGACATGGCGACGAGCTGCGCCTTGAGCACTTTGAAGGCTTCTGTCGTGGCGGCTTCCTTGCGGTTCAGCACGGCCGATGCTTCCGCGATTTTTCCAGCATTGAGCTGTACTTGACCGTGCATGGCCTTGCCCAATTCGCGCAGCTGGTTGTGGAACTCATTTTTCTGGCTCTGATAGGCAAAAGCCGCGGTCAGGCTCATCACCCCGATCAAAAGGACAGCCAGCAGCAGCACGCTCGTTCGAATCAGACTTCGTTTGGGCAAGAACCGGTATTTTTTCATTCTAATAGGCAACCTCTCATGTTGGGATAGTATTATATCGACATTCGTGAGGCCATCCTTTAGACCATTCCCTGAGGCGGACAACTTTTTGATAGCGTGGCTATGATTGGGCCGAAGCTGTCCGCGGCCGGTTCCGGACACTGCCCAAAAAAAGCCCCCGGCACCGAACATGATACGGCCAGGCAGCCGACATCGATCGGGTTTCACCGGTACATCCTGAAGAAGCCGCGTCTTCGACACGGCTCTTTGATCGGGAACCTTTGCTTGCTCGCACACGGCTGTGCCGCCCTCCCGGCAGCCCGCTGCGGGGTGGTGCTGCGCTCTTGCCATGCACGATTTGAGCCTGTATGCGAATGCGCATAGAGAAACAACGGACCTTCTCTCACCGTCCCTTCTCCATCTCCCTTTCGGCGATCATCCGGTAATGCCTATCCGTCGGATAATCGAGCCTAATGACCTTGAAGCCGTATCGGAGCAGCATCTCCTCCATCTCCTGCGGCTCGACACGGCTCGGAGGCGGAATCCGGGCTTCATCCTGCTTCTTCAACCATTCGAGGATGAACAGCAGGCCGCCTGGCTTCACAACGCGGGCCAGCTCCCGGATCGGCTGTTCGACCGTGTCGGTCACGTGAAGCACCAGCGAGGCGATAGCCCGGTCGACGGATCGGTCCTGCAGCGGCAGCCGTTCTGCGGATGCCAGCACCGGCCGCAATTGAGGCAGGTTCCCTTCCTTCGCTTTGGCCTGCATATACGCGATCATCTCCGGTTGCGGGTCGGCCGCGACAACTTGCCCGCTTGTGAGAGATGCCGCCGGAAAGGAGAAGTAGCCCGTTCCTGCCCCGATATCCAGCACCGTCATGCCGTTCCCGATCCTCAGAGCCTGAAGCAGCCTGCCGGGAGGCAGCTGCTCCTTCCGTTCCTCGCTCTCCATTCTTTCAATCAGAGATGGACTGAATTTCTCCTTCATCATATTTCTCCTTTTCACATCGATTGCGGATGACGACGCTCCTCGAAGCCATTATCCCTCATCCCGCCGCGTACAAGCAAAAAAAGGAAGCTCCGAGGAGCTTCCTTTTTTTGCAGCCTATTTGATCGTCAGGTTGAACCCGCTCTGGATGTAGTTGCCGCCTGCATAGGCGATGTTCCGGGTCACCAGGTTGTTGAACGTCGCCGAGCCGTTGCCCGTGTACGTATAGATGGCTGCGCCAAGATGAGGTCCCGAGAAGCGGGATGTCGATATCCCGTCGCGGCCGGTGCCGTCGATCGTGATGTTGTTGAACACGATGTTCTCGAAGCCGCCGCCATAGCCGATCTGAACGCCGTCGCGCTGGGCGTTGATGATGTCGATGTTGGTGAAGGTGACGTTTTTGATCGCGTCGTTGGAAGCTTCCAGATCAATCGCCCCGCGCTCGCCGTTGTACAGATCCTGGCTGGTGCCGCTGTTGATGATCGTCGTATCCGAGAAGGTGATGCCGGTGTTGTTCTGGAAGTGGTAGCCTGGGAACACCGTATTCATCCGGATGCCGGAGCCGCCGACACAGTCGATGATGTAGTTGTGGTCAGCCTTGTGGCCGCTGCCGCCGAAGAAGGCGATGGCCGCCGCGCGCCAGTTGTTCTCGATCGTGTTGTAGGAGAAGGTGTTGTTCACGCCGGCCGGAGCGCCGTTCGTGTTGCTCGTCCAGACGGCGAGGCCGTCATCGCCGTTGTTGCGGATGCTGCTGTTGCGGACGATCGAGTTGCTCGTTCCCTGCGAGAAGTTGATGCCGTCGGCAAGATTGTTGCGGATGCGGCTGTTTTCCACGACGAGCCCGCTCGCATAGATCGCAGGAGTATGGGCGTAGTCGCCGACCCACATGCCGCATTCGAAATGCTCGACCCAGACGTCATGGATGATCGAATTAGTGCCGAAATTGTCCATAAAGCCTTTGTAGACGGCGTTCTGCCCGTAACGGGAACGCAGGTTGGAGTTCATGTAGATGTTGCTGAAATCAAGCTTTCCTTTGATTCTCAGGGAGATGCCGCCGCCCGATGCATTGGGATTCGTGAACTGGATGTTCGTATACCAGATGCCGGCACCCGTGACCGTGAAGTTGTCGATCATGCTGGTGGCCGAGCCGATCTCCCACATGCTGCTCAGGTGGAAGGTGCCTTCCGGGATGTAGAGGGATTTTCCGGCCGCTACCGCTGCGGTCACGGCAGCCTTGAAGGCGGCGAGATCATCCTTGCCGTCATTGGCGACAGCGCCGTATTCGGTGACGGACACCGAGTTGGCCGGACGGGCAACCGCTGCAGGAATCGGCTCGATCTCGATGAAGTCGACGCCGTACTCCAGGCTGTCACCGCCCTTCTGGACGCGGATCGTGTCTCCCGGCTTCAACGCCGTATCCAGCTTGAAGTGGACTTCGTCGAAGCGGAAGAGCGGCCTGCCGCCGCCCGGAGCGTCAGCCGGCATGTCGCCGGAGAAATACTGCCAGCTGTAATAAGAGGTCAGCGACACCGTTTTGGCTTTGGTTCCGTTGACATAGACGTCGAGCGAGCCGTTCTGGCCCATGCCGTCGCTCGTGTCGGGCATCGTGAAGCGCATCGTGACGCCTGCACCGCCCTGGCCTTGACGGACGGTCCACTGCAGGCTGGAGCCGTTGGACGGAAGTGCGGCGTATTTCTGTCCCGATGCTTCGGAAGCGATGAGCGACTGATCGAACGTCGGCGCCGTTCTCAGGACAGCTCCGCCGCCGAGCACCGCATCCTCCGTGTCGTAACGGCTGTACGGCATGCTGGCGCCGCGCGCCGAGTAGACCGTGAGGCTCGCGCTGCTCGTATTGTTGCTTTGCTTGGCCGGAATTTCATTGCCGTCAGCGGCTACCGTCGTCGAGACGGTATAGGTGCCGCTCGCTGCCGTCCAGCTGCCCACGCTGATATTCGCGGATGCGCCTGCTGCCAGGGAACCTGTGTAGGTGCCCGTGAAGGTTTGCAGCGTCGCTCCGGCAGCGTTTTTCAGAACGACGGTTACGGGATGGGCTCCGCCGGCGGAAGCCAGCGTACCCTGATTTTTAAGCGCGACGGTAAATGCGACCGCCGCTCCCTGCGACGGCGTGCCCGGCGACCATGACGTCACGGCGACGAGGTCGGAGCTGGACACCGGCGCTACGACGAGGTTAGTCGGGTTCGAGTAGCTGTTGTTGCCTTCATTCTGCTCGATGACGGCGTTGCTCTCGTCGACTTTGGCGCTTACCGCATACGTTGCGGCTGCTTTGGCGCCTGCATTGATCGATACATTTGCAGAAGCTCCTGCCGCAAGAGCGCCTACCGGAGCGGTGCCGGCGAGTTCGTTGTTCAGGTAGAAATTGAGCGTCGTGGCGCCTGCAGCTGCAGTTCCGATGTTCTTGACGACGGCGTTCAGCGTAATTTCGCCGCTCTCGACCGGAGAAGACGGAGTCCAGGACATGCCGGTAATGGTCAAGTCCGGATTAGGCGCTGGCGTGCCGAACACTTGGAACTCGGCAATCTGGCCGGCAGGGGCGCCGGAGTTCGCCGTAATGTTCAGCTGGAGGCGCTTGACCGTCGCGGAGACCGGAATCGTCACCGTATTGCCGGTTGCGGGATTGAACGTATAGGACTGGGCAGAGACGAGATTGCTGAAGGAGCCACCGTTCTGATCCGCTCCAAGAACTTGGATCGTTTGCGTGCGAGTCCCCCATTCCGAAGCCGGATTCAGCTTGAGGACGACGGAAGTGATGCTCTGGTTGGAACCGAAATCGAGAGTCAGCGTGCTCGGGTTGCTTCCTCCCTCCCAATAGGTGGATGTATTGTTGTCATTTGCATTTGCAGCTACGTAGGTCTGCGTGCTGGAGGAGGCTGTAATCGATTTCCCTACGGCAATGTTGCTGCCTGCCGGAGGAGTCGGAGTCGGCGTGGCCGAAGGCGTAGGGGTTACTGTAGGGGTTGGCGTTGGTGTTGGCGTTGGTGTTGGAGTAGGCGTGGGAGTAGGCGTTGGCGCCGTCGCTCCGTAGATCTCAAGCTCCGACAGCTGGCCTGCTGGCCAGCCCGTATTGGCCGTGAAATTCAGGCGGACGTAGCGGGCGCTGGCAGCGCTGAAGTTGATCGTGACGCTGTTGCCGGCGACGGATGGATTGAATGTATACCCGGCCGATCCGACGATGTTCGTGAACGTCGAGCCGTTCGCGCTGCCCTGTATCGAGAGCGTTTGCGTACGAGTCTCCCATCCGGACGGAAGCTTGAGCACGATCTGGTCGATGCTCGTGCTGGCGCCAAGGTCGACTTGGATCCACTGCGGGAAGGCGTTGTTCGTGCTTTCCCAGTAAGTTCCCTGATTGCTGTCCTTGACATTGTCGGGGCTGTACGTCTGCGACTGGCCGCTGGCGGTGACGGTTTTGCCGAGCGTCAGATTCGCGCCTCCTGCAGCGGTGGCGGGAGCGATGGGGCCGGCAGCCTGGAAGAAGCCGGCGGCGATCAGGACGAGCACCAACATCCAGTTCATATATTTAGTGCGGATACGCATTATAGTCCTCCTCGGGTTCGATTGGTTCGCGGCATAATCGCTTGAATACGACTGAATCAGCAGGTCGGCCAAATCCGTATATTCCAAATTCAAAGCGCTTTCAATTCTTGGGCTGCCATCACCTTCTTTGCTGGGATGATTGGTTGGCGATCCTCCTTTCACGGACATGCATCCTCATTATAAAGGTTGATTTGCCCCATGATGGAGTCGCGATCTTACGGAAAAGAGGTGCGATTCTATGTTTTTCCCGACGATGGCGCCGGAGGAAAACAAAAGGCCTCGATGCCTATGGCATCGGGCCTCTCCAAATCGCTTTTTTGGATCCGCGTCTCTAGAAACAAGACGAGATCAGATCATGAAGCTGGGGCCGGATCCGCAGAATAGCGTCCGTGCGGCCGAAATGGACCCGGTTGGTCAGCAGGACGATCTGCAGCTCCCGCTCCGGATCGAACCAAATGCTCGTCCCCGTAAAGCCGGTATGGCCATAGGATGCCGCCGACAGCAGGCTTCCTGCGGAATTCGGGCTGTCCGGATTGGCCAGCTGCCAGCCCAAGCCGCGGAATTCGCCGGCGAAGGGAGTCTGGTTCCGCCGAGCTTCTGCCAGCCATGATTCCGCCAAGATCTCCCTTCCTTCATGCCTTCCTCCGGCATGAATCATGGATGCGAACTTCAGCACATCCTCCGCGGTGGAGAACAATCCCGCGTGCCCGCTTATTCCTCCCATCCGCTCCGCCTTTTCGTCATGGACGACGCCGCGCTTGTAAGCTCCTGCTACCTCGGAGTATTCCGTGGAGGCGTATCGGGAAGGTTCGAATGACGGAAGAAACCCCGTATCCTTCATCCCCAGAGGAGCGTAGATCTCCCTCTCCAAAAACGAAGTAAACGGTTCCCCGGCCGCCTGCTCCGCGATAAGCTGCAGCAGAATGAAGCCGAGATCGCTGTAGACGACCTCCTTGCCCGGCGTGCTCAACGGACGTTCGCTCCGCACGCGCTCCAGCAGCTCTTCCCTGTTCATCGCCATCACTTCCTTCATAGGCAGTCCGGCTCGAAGGCCGGATGTATGGGTCAGCAGATGACGGATCGTGATGGGATGCTCGGCGTAATCCGCATACCCGCGGATATGGCCGCCTATCGTGTCGTCGATAGAAAGCCTGCCATCTCCAGCCAGCTTGAGAATGGCCGGCAGCGTGGCCAGCACCTTCGTCAAGGAAGCCATATCGAATACGGTGTCCCATTCCATGGCTTCCTTTTGCGGATAGACGGCTCTGCAGCCGTAGGCTCTCCTCAGGACAGGCTGTCCCTGGGCGGCTACAGCAAGCACGGCTCCCGGCAAATGTCCGTCCCTGACCTCCTGCTCCATGAATGCGTCAATGCGGGATTCGTCCATCTCTCCCATGAACCTGCCTCCTCCTTTGGCCATCTCGGCCGCCGCAAGCTGCGGCGAATGATGCTCCTCCTTTTATCTTCCATCAATACGCAGCGGTTGGCAATGCCGACTCTGTTATAGGCGAATGTTCCCTATCCGGCGTGATTGACATCTGGTAGTGATCAAGGCCATTCCATAGGATGAAAAGGCTCTGGAGCAAGGACTCTCAGGACCGGACCGGGAAGCACATACCGATATTGGAGGCGTTATTCCGAGGCTGTGCGTGTTCTGCGTCAGGGAGTAGCGGAATTTCCCGGCAATCGGGCCTTGAAGGTGTATCTCTCCATGGCTCTCAACAATACCGGGCATACAAGGAGAGCGTCCGGCTTCTTCATCGCCAATCTGATGGAGTCGCCCGAGGATGACTCTTGCCGTACTTCAAGCGCGGAATTTCAGCTTATGCAGACAAAAAAAGAACGCCGCAGTCCGCAGCGTTCTTTCTGGCATTCGTTGTCCTGCTTATACCTTCACGAAGCGCCACTTCTGCGCACCCGTGCCGTTGTCGGTCCAGATCTGCACGTTGGTGCCGTCAGCGGTTCCCGACGAGGCGACATCAAGCGCCTTGTTGCTGCCGACGCCGATGACCTTGAAGCTGCCGTCCCCATTGTCGATGATTCTCCAGTTCTGAGCGTTGTTGCCGTTCTGATTCGCGATCTGCACATTCGTGCCGTCGGCTGTCCCCGCCCCAGCGACGTCAAGCGCCTTGCCGCTCGCAGGATTGATCAGCTTGAACGTTCCATCCGCATTCGCGACTGCTTGCCAGCGCTGGGCTCCGGTTCCGTTGTCCGTGTAGATCTGGACATTGGTGCCGTCTGCGGTTCCTGCTGCATAAATATCAAGCGCCTTGTTGCTGTTGACGTTGATCAGCTTGTAGACGGCTCCGGCTTCGATCGGCGAAGAGGTCGACGTTCCTTGCGTATAGACACGGACATAATCGACGGTCATCGTCTGAGGGAATACCGTCGAAGCGTTCGGGTTGCCCGGCCAGTTGCCGCCGACAGCGAGGTTCATGATCATGAAGAACGGATGGTCGAACACCCATGTCTGGCCCGCTCCGAGCTGGCTCTTGTTGAACGTATGATACAGATTGCCGTCTACATACCAGCGGATTTGCGTCGGCTCCCACTCGACTCCAAACACATGGAAGGCGTCCTTGAACGAGCCGCTCGGAAGCTTGTAGGCCTTGCTTATGCCTCCGGCGCCGGAGTAACCGGGACCATGCACGGTTCCGTAAACGGTGCTGGTGTCATGGCCCAGGTACTCCATGATGTCGAGCTCGCCGCTGCCCGGCCAGCCGGCAGAGTCGATGTTGTTGCCGAGCATCCAGAAGGCCGGCCAGATGCCTTGGCCGTAAGGAAGCTTGATGCGGGCTTCAAATTTGCCGTAGGCTTGGTTGAACTTGCCTTTGGTCAGCAGGCGGGCGGAAGTGTAGGACATGCCGCCGACGTTTTCCTTGATCGCTTTGATGACCAGATTTCCGCCGCCGTCCAGGTAGGAGTTGTTGCGGCTGTTCGTGTAATATTCCAGCTCGTTGTTGCCCCATCCGCCGCCGCCGATGTCATAGCCCCATTTGCTGCCATCCGGCGCGGAGCCGGACGCTCCGTTGAATTCATCGCTCCAGGACAGGTTCCAGGTCGGCGCCGCTTGGGCTGAAGGCATGCGGACACCTCCCAGGCTGATCAGAAGAACGACGGCCATCGCAAGCATCGCAATCGTTCTCATTCTCGTTTTTGCTTTCATGTCATTTCCTCCTCTTCCGTTTAATTATGAAGCGCTTTCAAAAGGATTCAGTTGTTCGCCCTTCAGGCTCTTCGCACCTCCCTATCGAAAAATGGAAACTAATAACGGATGCTATTTTATTATGAACCTATCTCCATAAAAGTAAATTCCCATTATTTAGGGTCACTGGATTTCGGGTGCGGCATCGATCCGGCATCGGATCCGCCCCCTGACGTCTTTCGGCTGTTGTCCTTCCCTGCGACCTTTGTTAGCATGAAGGCATATCCATTTCTCGAAACGCAGGTGACCGTTATGAATAAGCAAGAGCCCAAAGTCTTCCGTACGGCTGTCGAGGGCGCGCTGGAAGCGATCGGCGGAAAGTGGAAGCCCGTCATCCTGTTTCATCTCACCTTCGGTATGAAACGAAACGGCCAGCTGCTCCGGCTCATCCCGGACATCACCCAGAAGGTGCTGACCCAGCAGCTGCGGGAGCTTCAGCATTCCGGCATCGTGAGACGGATTTCCTACGACGAGATCCGCATCGCCACATTGGGCTCCACCAGCTCCGCCCATGTCGGCCGGTCCTGATAGGCGGCATAGAAGATATGCGTGACGCCGCTCAATCCCCCGAGCTTCTCTCTTGAATCGGCGGGGTCGAGCAGGTCTGCGGCTATATAGCGGAGACGGGCCGACGGTTCGCCGCCTCTGCGCGACACTCCGATGATTTCCCAGTCCGGCAGGGATGCCAGATGTTCGATCAGGTTGCGGCCAATTACTCCAGAAGCTCCTGTTACCAGAGCGACTTTGCGTTTGCTGTCCTGGCTTTCCTTCAATTTCGTTCAGCTCCTTGACTTGTCATAAGCCGATTATGGAGCTTATCGAATGATGCCGTAAGTCCGCACTTCCAGGTCACTGGAGCACCTCCAGGTACCTGTCCCTGTCTTGTTCAAGTCCCTGCTTTCCATGCTCGCTCCGCCTTCAGGCACATATCTTCAACCGTTAGACGCTGTCTGCAGCAATCAAGCGCTTCCTCTTCTCCTCGGAATTCAGCCGGCGCTGCCTTCCGGACCGGCCAGCGTCGATTTCCCGGCAGGCCGCTTCCGTCCGAGCGAAGCAGCCGCCGCCAAGACCGCGTAGCCGAGCAGCCCTCCAAATCCGTTCAGGATGATGTCGTCCACATCGAAGGTTCCCATCATGAACAGAGCCTGGGAGCTTTCCAGCAGCAAGCTTGCCGCTGCCGACATGACGGCCGCTCCGAGAGCGTTCAGTCTCGTCTCCTGCCGGGCAAACCAGCCCAGCGGGATGAATAGGGCGATATTGCCGGTGAAGTTGATGAATTGATGGCTGCTTTGAAGATGATGCAGATTTTGACGGATGGATTGGAAAGGCGTCAGGTTCGCCGTCGCCGCGAAGCGGCCCCGGATCGATTCCGCCCTCTCTGGGATATGCATCAGCTGCTCCCCCAATAACCGGAGATCTACAGGACCAAACTTGAACAGAATGATTTTAACCAAAAGGTACAGATATGCGGCCAGCAGCATAAGCATCGGCGCTTTTTTTCGTATCGTCATGGGCATGAGCTTCTCCTTCGTCTTCGGTTGTCCGATAAGCATAAGAGAGAAAGCTTAAGCCACGCTCGGCAAAAGATAAGGTTTTTCTTAAATCCGATGCCAGGATGGATCCGATACATAAAAGTATAGTAGGTATACCAGTGATACTTAACGTAAAACTTCTTCACTACTATCGGAATCGGCTACCAATGCCTATAATGAAGACAAGCTTTGCAAGCGTTTTTAACTCATTCTATCGTTACCGTTCAGGAGGTATCATCATGCCGAAAGTGGTCATTACCGGTGGCAGCGGAATGCTGGGTCAGCATGTGCTGCGGCATTTTGTCGATCAAGGCTACGACGTGCTCAACGTCGATGCTGTCCGTCCCAAGGAACATATCTGCCCTACCCTGATCGCGGATCTCACCAACCTTGGCGAGGTTTACAGCGTTCTCGCCGGGGCCGATGCCGTCGTGCATCTGGCCGCGATCCCGGCCGCCCATATCCGGACGCCTGAAGTCACCTTCGAGAACAACGTCGTATCGACATACAACGTTCTGGAAGCGGCTGCCGGCCTGGGCATCGCCAAGGCGGTCATCGCCTCCAGCGAGTCCTCCTACGGCATCGTATTTGCCGTCAACAGGCTCGAACCGGCCTATGTGCCGATCGACGAGGAGCATCCGCAGCTGCCGCAGGACAGCTACGGCCTCTCCAAGGTCGTCAACGAGCAGACGGCGGACATGTTCCACCGGCGCACCGGGATGCAGGTCGTATCCATGCGCATCGGCAACGTCATCATTCCGGAGCGCTACGCCGATTTCCCTTCCTTCATCCATGATCCGGAACAGCGGGAGACGATCATGTGGAGCTATATCGATGCCCGGGACATCGCCGAAGCCTGCCGCCTGGCTGTCGAGACAGACGGATTGGGATCGGTCGCGCTCAATCTGGCGGCCGACGATACGAGCAGCGCCATTCCGAGCCGGGAGCTTCTCGCCGCCCGCTACCCGAATGTGAAGGATGTCCGCCACCCGCTGGACGGCCATGAGACTTTGTTCAGCAATGCCAAGGCGAAGAAGCTGCTCGGCTGGCAGCCGAAGCATGCATGGAGAACTTACGTCAAGGAATCCTGATATGAACCGTTCCGTCGCATTGTTCTTCTCGTTTTACTTCATTCTTTTCATGGGGAACGCCCTTTACAGCACCTTCATTCCGGTCTATTTCCAGGACAAGGGCTTCTCGGCCTCCCAGATCGGCACCCTGCTCAGCATCGGGCCGTTCATCGCCGTCCTGGCGCAGCCGATGTGGGGGTCGGTCAGCGACAAGTCCCGCACCAAAAACCGGGTGCTGCAGATTCTGCTGATCGGCAGCGGCGTCTCAATGCTGCTGTACCCGCTTTCGGATGCCTTCGTCTACCTGATGATTTTGATCGGCGTCTTCACCTTGTTCCAGACGTCGACCGGGGCCATCGGCGACGCCATTACGCTCGAAGCGCTCGGCAGCCAGGCATCCAGCTACGGCATCATCCGGCTCGGAGGAACGCTTGGCTTCGCGCTGATGTCGATTGTATTCGGCTCTTATGCCAAGTCGCATGTCGACAGCATGTTCCCGGTCTATGCGGCCGTCATGCTGGTCTCCCTGCTTTTGCTGCTCCGCTATCCGACGATCGGAGGCCATCAGTTCGCAGGCCGGCGGATGCGGATCTGGGAGCTGTTCAAAAACCGCAAGCTCGTCCTTTATCTCGGCATCTGCTTCGCCGTCAACGTCACGCTGGGATACTATTATGCGTTCTTCCCCCTATACTACAAGGAGCTGGGCGCAGACAACGGCTTGCTGGGCTGGTCGATGGTCATCTCGGCGCTGAGCGAGGTGCCGTTCCTGCTTCTGTCGTCCCGGCTGTTCAGCCGGTTCAGCATTTCATCCATTCTGCTTGTTGCATCAGGAGCCGCAGCCGTTCGCTGGCTGCTGTTCGGGTTGATCGACAATCCGCTTGCCATCCTGCCCGTGCAAGCTCTGCACGGCATGATCTTCATCGTCGTCTCGGTGACGATGTCCGTCTTCATCAACAAGGAAGTGCCGCAGGAGCTGCGCGCGAGCGGGCAGACGCTGAACGCCCTGCTCAATCTCGGCGCGGCCCGGATTATCGGCAGCTACGCGGGCGGATTCGCCAGCGAAGCCGCCGGAATGCAGACGGTGTTCCTCTATTGCGCGATCGTTACGTTCGTCAGCCTCGCAGTTTTTGCCGGCATCGGGCTGAGGAATCGAGCAGGTTCTGCAGAGATGCACGGGTAACCCGAGTCTATAAATAAGCAAAGGGGCTTTCCCAGTCATGTTCATGACGGATGGGAAAGCCCCTTTTTCGGCTTCAGCTTGCTTTGCTAGTTGTTGTTTTTGGAAGGACGGGCATTACGACTTCAACGGCTGCAATTCCTTGATGTACCAGGCATCGCAGGCATAGTGCTCCGAGCCTTCTAGAGGCGCTTCCAGCCCGGTGAAGCCATGCTTTTCGTAAAAGCGTGCGGCCGCCTTCATCGAGGTCAGCGTCTCGAGATAACAGCGTTCATAATGGACGCTTGCGAAGTCCAGCGCGGCCTCCATGAGCTTCGCCGCCATGCCGGAGCCTCTTGCGCCGGGCAGTAGATACATCTTTTGCAGCTCGCACACCTCGTTGGAATCCGCGAATGGAGCGATGCCGCATCCGCCTTCGATAGTCCCTTCGTTTTCAATGACCCAATACTTGCGCCCCGGGGCATCGTAATAACCGCTCAGATTGTCCAAGCTCTTGTCCGCCCAGGCTAGTCCTTCCCGGTTCCCTCCGAACTCGATCAGGCATTGGCGGATGATCGACGCTATGGCGGCATTGTCGCGTTCTTCAAGCTCGCGGATGAACATGAGTCCACTTCCTTTATCTATTTCTATCGAAAAAATTTTGATTCGTTCAACACTCCAAAAATGCAAGAGCAATATTCTTATTCCGTACTTTGTCCTTCTTCATTTATCATTTGACTCACATTTAGATCGCATTGCGATTTAAACGCATCTGTCGGTTGCATAGAACAGGCCATTATTTATGAGACTACCTTTACCGTATTAACAGCCGATTGCTGATAATTATAATTGATTTATTATACGCTTTGCCTAATTGAGTTATAGTAGGAAATGTTGTATTGAAACGTTCAACAGATTGCCCGTGGTTGCCATAATAAAGATAAACCTTAGTGTCGTATAAAACAAATTAATGAATTTATTTTCAACGGGGTTTTCTGTGAACATAATTAATGTAATGACCTTTTCTTCGTAGGCTCAATCATTATTTATAATAAATGATGGTTTTAGACTCTTTAATTGATTACCTAGGTATTCTTCAAATCTGATTATATTCCTTTCTCATTCTATGCTTATCAATGTAAAATGGCCTTATTATGCACCTTGTCCTCTTCCTCACCTCATTAATGGATCAGACATAAATTATTGATAGGTCTATAGTACCGTAAAACTGAAATTAAAGGCCTTTATTTCACATTATATAGGTATATATAACCTTTTTGAATATTAATTACATAAAATCAGTGTTATTCCATAAATTGTATTATATAATAAGAAGCGAGCATGGATCTATTAGTTTCCATGCTACACACTTTAAGGTTCTAATGAAAAATTTATTTATTGGAAAAGTTTTGGCGACGGGTGTATTGACTTTATCTTTTTTAAATATGCCTCATGTTTCAGCCGCAGATCAGGTGACAATCGGGAATTCTCCTGATGGAACGACTACCGGCCCGGCATATTCCTTTACTGGAAAAATTGACAAAGAAGAACCGAAGGGTAAACCAGAAATAACACCAAACTACACCTTCACATACTGGGATATGAATGCTCTTGGACCCAAATATTATAACTCGAAATATTTAATTAGGTACTTGTCTGATTCCTGGAGCAATGCAAGTAGCTATACATGGACCAAGACAAATACCGCAAGCTTAAGCTTTTCAACATCCGTAACAGCAGATGCAACGGATGCAATTAAAGCACAATTTGGTCTAACAGCACAGGTTTCCCAAACTTACGCACTTGGGACCACAATACCCGCCGACTCAAACAAGTTAAGTAAACTTACATTTGCAGCTGATGTGTATACTCAATCAATTAATTATCAAAAACAATACCAAGTATGTACTACTATTTGTTCAGAAATTATTTATGGTCCTTGGGAATACACAACATATATTGAACCCACTCCACAAACATATCTATTAGTTAGTTATAAGTAATCATTAGATCGCAATATCGTAATATAGACTCGTCAACCAAATTCGGATGATGAGTCTATATACGTAAGATTGGAGAAGAAAATGGCCCTCATTAAAAAATTTTTCTTTATTATGTTATTAGGAACAATTTCAGTCATCATAAATGGGTGTTCAGATAAAGTAACGGAAAAGCCCCATTTTATACAATACAACGCGTCTTTCTATGCAGAAAAAGATTCTGAGTATCCATTATCAATTTCATATTTAAACACAAGAAATTCAAAAAGTGTCATAAAACCCGAGAATGTAACTTCGATTCAATTTGGTAAAGACAAACTTGTTAAAATTAAAAATTATAAATTCTATGAATCAAATCCTTCAAAAAAATATTCAATATCTAATATAGAACTAAACTTAAGCTTTCCGGAAATAGGTAAAGAAGAAGTTCATGAGCTAACTATTAATTTCACCAAGGGTAATCCTATAACATTTCCAATTGGAAACTGGATATTTAATATAGAACCCGAATCATCAAATAAGGAATTTTTAGAAATGGGAAAAGATTATGGAGTTGTCTTTCCAAAATTCGATGGGTACCGTTTAAACTTCTACAATAAATCGAATGAAAAAATTAGTATTTCAGACGTTAAGATTCAATTAAAATCTGTTGAGTTTGAAAAATCAAACTATACTATCAACCCAAAAACAACTTTGAAAACGATTAATAAAATTAAAGGAAAACCCGCCTCAGATATGTTTTTTATTATACGGCCGAAAATTGAGTATAAATTGAATGATCAAAATTACAGTTACTATCCATATGCCTCACTTTATGGGAACATAGAGATTACTGATGAAGATTTAGAACGGGAATTTAATAAAACAAGTTAAAATAAATAAGTTATATCAACTTTAAACAGCCCTAGTACGGTGATGCACCGGACTAAGGTTGTTTTTCTTAATATCCCACTTAACTGTCTCGCGCGCTTTCGTCTATCCCAAAATGATCGGCACCATGTAGAAGACCCGCAAGGACATGCCCTACGGGTGCAGCGAATTATTTGGTCAGCACCTCCCGGAAAAATTGGTCCAGCACTGCCGAATCCGTCAGCCGGGCATTGCAGCTGTCGCTGCTCAGGCACATATAGTTGCCGATGGCCTTGTAATAATCGGGCGAGGCATGCAGCGGCCGATGCTTGGTCACCGCCGTGAACAGCGCGACCTCGCCGTGGCCACGGCATAGGAAGCACGTATTCTTTTTCGTGCCTGCCGGCGAGAACCTGCCTTCGATTCCGGCCGGCTTGCCGTCCAGCTCATGCACGAGGAACATCTTGCCGCTGCCGATATCGGTCCATCCGAGATACGTGACTTTCCGGAAATCGATCTTGTCCAAATCGGGCACTTTGAGCTTTTTCGCTTTTGGGAACAGCTTTTTCAGCTGTCCTTCAGTAACGGCTGGGAAACTCAAGCGGTAGTGCTCAAGCGCCTCCACACCTTGCGCGAATTGCTGCGGAGAGCTGAGTTCCGCCAGTCCCAGCACCAGCAAGCGCTGATCGGAATCGGCAGCCTGGAAAGCTTCATCCAGAACGGCATGCACGCTCATCCGCACCGACTCCACCACCTTCGGATCGGAGACGGTCGTACAAGTATTTTGCAGAAGCTTGACTTGTTTTTGAATAAGATTGAATTCATGGTTTCGAATAAATGGTTGGCCCATCGCTTTTCAGCCCCTTATTTTTTGGATTCAAGCAAATAAGGTGCAAAGCCCATTTATGGAAACGATCGATCGGGCGATTGGTATTCGTTCCTTCCTCAATAGCCCCATGCAAAGAATCGCCCCTTAAACAGGCTCTGCATGGGTGAAGCTATTCCCGGCAATGTGATTTGCCATCGCTACCAGCCTCCCTTTACCACCAGTATAGGCGATAGCAGGCGGCCGGGGCAATGCCGCTATCGGTAAAAAACGGCTCCGGAGCTTCAGAACGGCTTGTCCACGCCGAGCAGGCCGTACAGCTCATCCAGCTCGCGGATGTCGTACGTCGGTACGATGCCGGAGCCGGCCGGCTTGCCGTCCGGATTGAACCAGCAAGTATCCAGGCCGGCATTCTGTCCCCCCTTGATGTCCGCGCTGAGCGAATCTCCAATGATTAAGGCCTCGTCGGGAACGAAGCCGGGAATGCGCTCGAACACATAATCGAAAAAGGCCTTCATCGGCTTCTGGAACCCGGTGTCCTCGGAGACGAATACGTTGCGGAACATCGGGAACAGCCCGGATGCCTGCAGCCGCTTGTGCTGAGTAGCGGAAACTCCGTTCGTGACGATGAACAGGTCGTATCGGGGCTCGAGAGCGGTGATCAAGGCCAAGGCGCCCTTGACCTCGTCATGGCCTTGCTCCAGAAGCTTGCGGTACTGCGCTTCCACGGCGACGCCGTCCACTTCCCGGCCATATTCCTTGAACAGCAGCGAGTACCTCGTGTTCACGACTTCATCCCGGGAGAGCTTTCCTTCTTCGAATGCCCTCCACAGGCTGCCGTTGATCTCCTTGTAGCGGAAATGGAGCTCTTCATCCAGCGCAAGGCCGTGCTCGGAGCACAAGAGGCTCAGAGCCATCCTTTCGGCGGCTCCAAAATCGAGCAAGGTGTCATCCACATCGAAAAGCAGCGTTTTGTATGCTTTCACTTTAAGCCCTCCATATCAGCATGTTCGCGAACGGCGCCGCGAGCGTTCCGCTTGTTGCCCGACAGCTTGAATACGGCGGCTCCTCCGATGACGACAAGCACTCCGATGAGCTGCTTCATCGTGAAATCCACCTTTTCCAGTCCGAGCCATCCGAGCGAATCCAGCATGAGCGCCAGAATCAGCTGGGAGCTGAGAGCGACGAGAACGCCATAGGTTGGACCCAGATGCTTGATCCCCTGAACCATGCAGACGACAACGCCGACTCCGAGCAGTCCGCTGAAGGCGAACCAGGCTTCCATATTCCCGAGACGGAACATCCTGGTTCCCTGAAACAGCAGGCCCAGCGTCAAGGAGGCCGCGAAGCCGAGGCCGAGAACAAGCGCCGTCGTCACCCAGGTGCCGGTTTTTTCGCTGACTTTGCTGTTGAATATATTTTGCAGGCTGAGCAGGCAGCCGGCCAGAATCGACAATGATATTCCCGTCATCATCTTGAGTCAGCTCCTTTCATACAAGTTGCGGCTGGCGAGCGCCTCGAGCTTCCCTCGATCCAGGATGGAGATCACGCCTTTGGAGCGCCGGATGCATCCATCCGCGGCAAACTGCTTCAACACCCGGTTCACATGCCGGTAGCTCGTTCCAATCAGATTGGCGGCATCTCTCAGCATGGAAGCCCGAAGCTCCCCCTGGAACAACGGATCGGTCTCGTCGTACGATACCGAGAGCAGATAGCTGGCAAGCCTGATCTCCACCGGGTACATCAGATTGAAGCTCAAGGAATTCGACTTCGCATAAAACTTTTTGGTGAGGATATCAAGAAGGAACCGCAGAAACGGCGGGTGATCGTCTCCATGCAGGGCAAGCCAGCGGTGATGGACGCCAATCATGGCGACGGGCGATACCGCTTCGACCGTATTCAGAAAATCCGCTTTCTGCACATATTCGAGATCTCCGATTACTTCCAGCGGCGTTTTGAAGGAAAGAATAAGCGACTTCCCCTCTTCGGAGGTCGTGAAGATCTTCACCTTGCCCTTAACCAGCACATACACGCTGTCGGCGGCATCTCCCTGGCTGCAGATCAATTCGCCTTGGTCGAACCGGCGCAAGGTGAGATGCGGCAGCAGCGGCTTGCCGAAGACGTCTTCGAGGCCATGAAGCTTCAAGTATTTATCCAGCAGCTGCCGGTCGGGATGTTCATGCTTCATTCCGTTGTCCTTCCCGCCTTCCATCGTCATGCTTAGTCCTTTCATTATACCCTCAGGATCAGGACGCCGCTGATCATCATGGCGATGCCGAGAAACTGGGGTAGGCTCATCGTTTGCTTCACGACGCCGAACCAGCCTCTGCCGTCGATAAGGAAGGTCAAGCTGAGCTGCGCGATGAGCAGCACGGCTGCCGCAATCGTAATGCCGATGGCATGGATCGCCTGTACGTTGCTGAAGACGATGACGGCTCCCATCGCTCCTCCGGTCAAGTAAAGCGGTTTGACCCCGCGAAGTCCAGTGCCTGCCGATCGGCGGAAGAGGCCGAGCAGCAGCAGCGCCGCGACGAAGCCCGTCAGCTGTGTCAGCGCAGCCGCCTGCCAGGTGCCGATCGCGGCGCCGATCCTCGAATTGGCTACTCCCTGCAGCGTAATGAACATGCCCGCTGCTGCGGCGAACAGAATTCCCTTCATCGGTATCTTCCCCTCGTGTACTCGTCGCTTTCTCCCTCATTACACAATATCCGGGATACATTTGAAAAGGACATATGTCCTTTTTAGGGAATGGGCTTGAAAGCCGGCAGGAATGCAGAACCGGCGATCGCAGAAGAGAGCGGTGAATCAACCCGATCTCCTATCGCCATCTCGATCTCCACACCAAAAAGGACAGCACCGTTAGGCTGTCCTTTCCCGTATGGCCTCATGCCTATGCGGGGACAAGAACGGTCAGAAGGCGCTGCGGGCTTCAAACCGGCCGATAACCCTATCGACGGGAAACGCATGGACCTCTCTTCCCGATCTTCCGCTCATATCTGTCCCTGCGAACAAGGAGCTGTAGACCGCTTCCTCCGTCGCATCCGCTGCGGCACGGAAGCATTCGGAGATGAGCGGTCCGTCTTCGCGGACGACTTGCACGGCAAGCAAATCCTGCTCCGGATCATGGGGCGTCAGCATGCCGTTGCTGAAGGCGATGACGATATCGCCGCTGCCGTGGTGGGCGATCGAGCCGGTCCGTCCCAGCCCGAAGGCAGCGCGCTTCGCCACCCGCTTCAGCTGCCGCGAATCGAGCGGCAGATCGGTCGCAACCACGATGATGACCGAGCCGTCCTCCTTGCGGTCGTCAGCCTCGTTCCTGGCCAGAAGCTGTCCGATTGGCTCGCCCAGAATGGAGAGGTCGACGCCGCTGCCGAAGTTGGTCAAGACGAGAACGCCGATATGGTATTCGCGGCCCGCCGCAGCGACGGCTCGCGAAGAGGTCCCGATTCCTCCCTTCCAGCCAAAGCACACCATGCCGGTGCCGGCTCCGACGGCGCCTTCTCCGACCGGTCTCCTCTGCTCCCAGGCTTCCTTGGCCAGACGAATCGCTTCAACCGCATGTTCCGGCCGGACATGCAGGCCGCGCATGTCGTTCAAATAACTGTCGTTGCATTCGCCCGTTACGATGTTGATGGAGCCGGCCTCTCCGCCGATTCCGTCATCCTGCTCCATCATGTAGCGCAGCGCGCCTTCAGCCGCAGCGGACACGCCGAACGTATTGGTCAGCATGACCGGTCCCTCCAGCGTGCCGAGCTCGTCGACCTGGATAAGCCCGGCCGTTTTGCCGAAGCCGTTGATGACATAGGATGCCGCAGCGGCCTTCTCCCGGAACAGATTTCCTTGATGCGGCAGAATAGCGGTGACTCCCGTCCGTACGACCGGCTGATCATCTCCTTCGGACAGCAGCGTGACATGGCCCGCGCTCACTCCCGGGACATCCGCGATGCTGTTGAGAGGTCCCGTTTTCATCCTGCCGACCTTCAATCCATATTCATGAAACCTCCGCCGGTTCATTCCCGTCACTCCTTTGTTCTTGTCGGAAAAAAGCTTGGCGAGCAATCTCGACATCTCCTCCGGCGTTTTTCTTCGCAGCACCTCGGAGTCGTACCACTCGACTTTCCCGCACTCCTCACAGCTTGTGTACATCAGGTGGATGTAATCGAAATCGAACAGCCGGCTCAGACCTGTCCCGTTCATCGCCGCTTCATTGACCGAGCATTCGCGGCTGCCGCAGCGGCCGCATATGAAGCTCGCAGCCAGCAGCTCTTCCAGCGTCATGCTTGCGATCTCATCCACGGACAGCGTGCCTGCATGGGCCGCCCCGCTGTCATTCGCCGTGTCTCCCGACTCTTCTGCAGACAACAGGTCTGCATCCGCCAAAAGGGTATTCCGCTCCGGTGCTCCGTCTTCATCGATGCCTTCCAAATGCCAAGGCAGCACCTCATGCAGGCAAGAGGGGCATACGCGCTGTTCAAGCCGCATGTCGTTTCCGCACCAAGGACAGCTTACGCTGGATTCCATTGGGATCATTCCTTTCCGGATCGGCTGGAGGAGGGCAAAAGAAAAACCCCAGCTTTTTTCGAAATGCTTCCGAAATGTGCTGAGGCTGTGCTTAGCTGCTGCCCGGGTTGTTTGCTTCGGCTTTGGCGGCAAGCCGCGCCGTCTTGGCCTCTTCCGCTTTTTTCTGCAGCCCTTTGCTCACATATGGCTTCGGTTTGCTTGCGGCGCGCTTGGCGCCGGCTTGCCAGCGGTTCCAGCCCTTCTTGCCCGTACCCCGGCCGGTGCCTCCGCCTTTGGATTTGCTCATGCTTCCTTCACTCCAATCGTGCTTCTATCATACTCTGTCAACCTGTTTACGGCAAATCCGTCCATGCAGCCTTACCAATATTTAAGCATGGGGCTGCTCTCTCTTTTTGTTTACGATGGATGATAGACCGTCCGAAAGAGAGTTGAAGACCGATGATGAGCCTACATATTCGAAGACTAGCCCGAAAAGGCGCGTTCCTCCTGCTGGGAGCGGCCTTAACGGCGCCGCTCTTCCCTTCCGCCCAAGCCGCCGCCGCTCCAGCGTTCAAGGACATCTCCGGCAGCTATGCGGAGAGCGCCATCCTGCGCCTCGCCAAGCTCGGAATCGTGTCCGGCACTTCAGCCGACCGCTATTCTCCAGCTCGAAGCGTTACGAGAGCCGAGCTTGCGACCCTGATCGCGAGAACGCTTGGTCTCGAGCCGGTACCGGCCGCCATACCGGCATTTCGCGACGTCGCCCGTTCCTCTGCCTTCTATCCCATGATCCAGGCAGCCGTCAATATCGGCTGGATCGGCGGCCGTTCCGCGGACCGGTTCGAGCCTGCGGCAAGCGTCACCCGCGAGGAAGCCGCCGTCATGCTGCTGCGTGCCTTGAAGCGCGGGGCGCCTGTCATCGGCGACAGCATCTATCGGGATCAACAACAAATCTCCGCATGGGCCGAAGCATCGGTTCTCGAGATGAACCGGCTGTCGCTGATGGCCGGAGATCAGGGCTACTTCCGCCCCAAGGCGGCGATCAGCAGGGCGGAAGCCGCTGTGCTGCTGGACCGCATCCGGAACCGTGCTGAATGGTCGCAGCAGTTCGAGGCCGAGCCCGAAGCACCCGTCCAGATGGGCTGGCAGTACAGCTCCACGACGGAACAATTCAAGCAGCAGGCGTCGTCCAGCGGGATCAACACGCTGTCGCCCCGATGGCTGTTCGTCGGTCCGAAGGGCTTATCGTCCGATTCATCCGACGCCAAGCTGGTGCAGTGGGCCCATTCCAAAGGGAAGAAAGTATGGGTCATGGTCGGCAACCGGTCCAGGCAAGCGGATACGCACGCCCTGCTGAGCCAGTCTGCGAGCCGCTCGGCCGCCGTCAAGCAGCTCGCCGCCAGCATCTCAGCGAGCGGAGCGGACGGCATCAACCTGGACTTTGAGAATGTCGCTCCCGAGGATCGGCAGAACATGACGCAGTTCGTCTCCGAGCTGGCCAAGTCTCTCCATGCATTCGGCGCCGTACTGTCCGTAAGCGTATCGCCGGATACCGGCAGCGACTGGACCGAAGCGTTTGATTATGCCGCCTTGGGCTCGGCCGCGGATTACATCGTGCTGATGGGGTATGACGAGCACTGGAGCGGAGGCCAGAATGCCGGAGCCGTCGCCTCCCTGCCCTGGGTAGCCGGAGGCCTCGGCAAGCTGCAGGCGGTCGTGCCGGCCGCCAAGACGATTCTCGGCCTGCCCTTTTATACGAGGGATTGGAGCACAGCCGCCAGCGGCATCGTGACATCGGCCGATCTCAGCCTTCCCGAGCAGAACGGCATCGCGGCATCGCTCGGCTTGCGTCCGGCTTGGAGCTCCAGCTTATCGACCTACACCGCGAGCTACTACATCGGCACCGTGCGCCATCAGATCTGGCTTGAAGACAGCCGGTCTCTGTCGGCCAAAATGAGTCTGGCCCTTCAGAGCGGCGCTGCCGGATTCGCCTACTGGTATATGGGCGGTGAAAGCCCGGATGTATGGGCTGCCCAGCGCAATGCGATCCGTTATGCCGGGTATTCCTTCTCTTGAATTCAACCTGAATATGCGCTTCTGCCCAATAAAAAGGCCGTTCCAGGCGATGGATGCCGGAACGGCCTTCTTTTGGCTTTCTTTTCCGATCAAGGACGCGAGGTGGAAATCCTTGATGGGCAGGGAATTCGCGCTTATTTAACGACCCTATATATTCGCATCATGAATATTTAATGACATGTATGAATTAAGGTTTGATCTGCTTAGAATCCGGCATGACCCAAGCGTTTCGAAAATCGACCCATCCTCTATGGCTGAGCCGAACATCCCGAAGCGAAGGATGCGTCATGGCGCTGACAGCTTTGGAGTTCAGAAAAAGGATATCCCCTTCGCTTTTCAGCAAGCCTTCAATTTCATCCAAACAGTCCCTACGCGTTTCTTCCGAGTCCGCGAGCTTGAATCGGCCGAGAATTTGTTCCGTCCGCCTCCTCGTCTCCGGCGACATATGGCTCGATATGAACCCTGTCGAGGATTGCAGGTATTCCAGCAGGCGGATTGGGCCTTCGCTGAGAACCGCTTCGAACAGAATCAGATGTGCCGCCTCGACGGATTGCTGCAGCAGCATGCCGGCCCAGGTGTGAAGAACGACCTCCACCCTTACTCCGTATTGGGACAGGCTGCTGGAGATCCATTCCGCATCGTTCTGATGTCTCGGGAATGTCGCCAAGGTTATGGTTTCACCGGCATAACTTGATTTTGACAGCAGTTTCATGCCGGCATCGGGATCGAATTCATCGACTCCCTTATCGTCGTTGCCCCATACGAAGCCCGAGGAAGGCGATATGCGGGGAAATCCGAGCTCTGTGACCATCGCTTGCCTGTCGATCAGGACGTTCAGCGCTCTCCTCAGAAAAGGATCCTCGAGAAGCCCGGGCATGCTGCGGTTGACGGTAAGCAGGCTCGTCCCGCTCATCATCCCGATATGCTTCCAGCCGATTTTCTCCGCAAGGGTCTGCTCGCCGGTCAAGACATGAACGAATCCGGCATCGTCGTTCTTTTCCAGACTATCCGCATTCGGCAGCACGATCAGTTCAAGCTCGTCCAGATGCGGCCTATACCCGAAATAGGAATCGAACGCTTGGAGCAGCAGGCTCCCTCTCGTTCGGCGAACCGCCTTGAACGGCCCTGTTCCGACCGGCAGCTCCGGGCTGCCGCTGCCGTCGGCGCCATAAAGATCCCTCGGAACGATCGAGCATGTCGAATAGCTCAGCACGCGCAGGAAATAACTGTCCCGCTCCTTCAGCGTTATCCGGATGGCATGAGACGACAGGGCTTCCATGCTGCCGATGCTGCGAACGGCCCAGGCGTGAGCGGTATGCTTGAGACGCTCGTAGCTGAACTTCACGTCCTCGGCATCGAGCTCCCGGCCGTGGTGGAAGCGAATGCCTTTGCGCAAATGGAAGGTCCAGGACATGCCTGCCTCATCGTACTCCCAATGATGGGCGATTCCCTGGCTGATCATTGCGCTCTCGTCGTCGCCGCAGCATACGAGCGTCCCGAAAATCAGCTCCACCAGATAACCGTCCAAAGCATAAAATGCTTCTCCCGGATCCATTGACACGATCGGCCTGTAGATGGGCAGCCGCAGCTTTTCAACGACCCGGCTCGATCCGCCATCGCTTTGATAGCCCAAATACCGGTAAAACCAATCCATGAACTCCCGCTTGACGGCGTCCGTCCCGGCATATTCCCCGATCAGCCTGAAAGCAGCCTCGGCATCGCCGCCGCGGACTTTGTCTTCGGCCACCTGCAGGAGCAGCGGAGCGGGATCCGCATCCAGATACAGCCTGGATTTGTTTCCCCGCCCTCTTCCCGGTTCGAACCGGAGCCAGCCCGTGGCGGCCAGCTTGCCGATAATGAGCTTGGCGTTCCTTTCGCTGCAGAACAACGCTTCGGCCAGCTCCGTCTTCGACACGAGAACCGGAGAAAGCTTTCTTCCCTCCGGGAATGCGCGCGTCAAAAGCAAATAATCCTCCGTTATTTTCATGCTTCTCTCCAAAAGATGAAAAAGTAGGCCTGATAAATGACCTTTTTGGCTCATTACGATGCCCCTATACTTCATTCATAAAGCATTGAGGGAGAGATGGCAAGTGAAAGGAATTGCAGGAGATGGATCGAAAGATGCTCCGCTAAGCCGGAACGGAGGTTTTCGGATCGTTCTCGCAGCGGCCATTCTCATGACCGCCGGGAACAAGCTCTATGAGCTGATTTTGCCGCTGATGATGTATGAGCTTACCCATTCATCAGTCGCCATGGCTACGATGAGAACCGCCGAGCTGCTTCCGAATTTGTTTTTCGCCGTCCTGATCGGAGTTCTCGTGGACCGCAGCAACAAAAAAGCCTGGACGATCGGCATGATCGCTATCCAAGGACTGCTGCTGCTGGTTCTGGTCTGGCTATACCGTACCGGCACCGTTTTTTTGCCCGCCTATTACGGCATCGGCTTTTTGCTCATGACGTTCGGATACGGATATTTCAATGTCCAAGGCAGCTTGACGAAGCTTGCCGTTCCAGACTCCCAGCTCGGCCAAGCCAACGCCAGGCTTTCGGCCGTGGAGACGACCGTCGGCCTGGCCGGACCCGCCTTGTCGGCCGTCCTGCTGCTGCCGGATCTGTCCGGCGGACTTCTGGCCACCGCTGTCCTGTATCTTCTCTGCCTCCTCCCCATATCCTGGCTGCGGCTGAGCGAGGCGGCAGGCAGAAGCTCCGGCGCGGGCTTCAAAGCGGAGCTTCTCGAAAGCTGGCGTTTTTTCCGGGAGCACAAGCCCCTCCGGACGTTTACGCTGTTCATTCTTTTCGCCAACTGCAGCATGACGGTAGCGGGAACCGCCATGATCTACTTCGCCAAGGATGAGCTTCGGCTTTCCTCCTTCTTGCTGGCCCTGATCCTTTCCTTGACAGGCGCCGGAGGATTGGCGGGAAGTTATGCCGCTCCCCGGCTGCGCCGGCTTCTGGGGACGGGCAAATGCTACGGCATCGTCATGCTGCTGTTCATGGCTTCCTATCTGCTCTTCGGCAGCGCCCAAGGCCCGATCTGGTTCGGAATCGCCGCATTCCTTTACGGCATGGCTGCAGCACTGAGCAATGTGACGGTCTACACCTATCGCCTGGAGCAGACTCCCGCGGCTCTCATGGGAAGAGTGCTTGGCATTACCGGAACGTTTTTCCGGCTCGGCATGCCGGCTGCCATGCTCCTGAGCGGCTTCGTCATGGAGCATGCCGGCTCGAGAATCATCTTTTGGGGCTGCCTGGCCTGGAATTTGATTCTTTTTCTGAGCTGGTCCACGACTTCGTTATGGAAAGCCGGGCCGCAACATCTTGTTCCCGGCCCCGTTGCCGTGGATTAGCCGCGCCGTCGCCGTTTCCTCGGAAACCTGGCTTGGCTTGGAAGGATCCGGAAAAGGATTTGCCGAGACCATTAAAAGAGAGCTGATCGGCGATCAGCTCTCTTTGCCTTCCATCCCGTCCAAGTCAAGCTTCTTCGTTGATCAGCACCTTCCGACCCTTCAGCTTCAGCACGAGCGGAATGGTCACCCACAGCAGTCCGATGAACAGGAACAGGAGCGATACCGGCTTTTCCAGGAAGATCATGAAATCCCCGTTGGAGATCGTCAGCGCCCGGCGCATGTTGTTCTCCATCATAGGTCCGAGAATCAGGCCGAGCACGAGCGGTGCCAGCGGAAAATCGTTTTTGGCGAGGAAATAACCGGCCAGGCCGCAGCCCATGACGAGCAGCAGGTCGAAGGTGGAATATTGCACCGCGTAGACGCCGAATACGGAAAAGACGATGATCAGAGGTATCAGATATTTCGCCGGCGTCTGGATGACCTTGGCGAAGATGCGGACGAGCGGCAGATTGAGGATGAGCAGCATCAGATTGCCGACGAACATGCTGGCGATGACGCCCCAGGCGAGCTGCGGGTGATCCTGGAACAGCAAGGGACCCGGCTGGACATTGTACATGATGAAGGCGCCCATGAGAATCGCCGTCGTGCCGGAAGACGGGATGCCGAGGCTGAGCAGCGGAATCATCGCCCCGCCCGATGCGGCGTTGTTGGCCGATTCCGGCGCCGCGACGCCGGCGATCGCGCCTTTGCCGAACTGCTCGGGATTTTTGCTGATTTTCTTTTCCATGATATAAGCGAAGAAGGAAGCGAGAATCGCGCCTGCTCCGGGAAGCAGCCCGATGAAGAAGCCGAGCACGGAGCCGCGGGCGATCGGAGCGGCGCTGTCCTTCATGTCCTGCTTCGTCGGCAGGATGCGGTTGATCTTCGCCATTTCCCCTTCATTGCTGTCCTTCTCCAGTATCGTCTTGAACACCTCGCCGACAGCGAACAAGCCGACGGCAACGGTCAGGAATTCAAGGCCTTGGTACAGCTCCGGCACGCCGAAGGTGAACCGCTCGACTCCCGACACGCTGTCGATGCCGATCGTCGCCAGAAGCAGGCCGAATGCGGTCATGATCAAGGATTTGAGCATCGACTTGCCGGCCAGGCCGCTGATCGCCAGCAAGCCGAGAATCATGAGCGAGAAGTATTCCGCCGGACCGAACTTGATCGCGACGGCAGACAGCGGCCGCGCCAGGAAGATGAGGCCGATCAGAGAGATGATTCCCGCCGCGAAGGATCCGATGGCCGCAATCGCTAGCGCCGCTCCCGCCCTGCCCTGCTTCGCCATCTGATAGCCGTCGAGCGTGGTGACGACCGACGATGACTCTCCCGGCGTGTTCAGCAGGATGGAAGTCGTCGAGCCTCCGTACATCGCGCCGTAGTAGACGCCTGCCAGCAGAATGATGGAGCTGGTCGCCGCCTCTTCGGGCGACAATCCCGACGTCATCGTAGCGGTGATTGGAATCAGCAGCGCCACGCCGCTCATCGGACCGATGCCGGGCAGAACGCCGACGACGGTGCCGATCAGGACCCCGAAGAAGACGAAGAGCAGATTATGCCACTGCATGGCCGTGGCGAGTCCGTGAAGCAAATAATCGATCGTGCTCATGTTGCCGCCCCCTTAGGATAAGCCCAGCCATGCCGGAAAGCCCGGAAGGGATCCGTCGAGCACATGGACATAGAGATAATAGATGCCGAATGAAAAGCAGGCTGCAATCAGGATGGAAGCTGCCAGGCGCCCCTTTTGCATCGTCTGGAACCCGATCAGCAGGAACAGGAAGGTCGTAATGACGAATCCGGCGCTTTCGAGCAGCAGGGCGTACAGAACCGCCGCGATGAATATGATGCCGAACCGCTTGTAATCCAGCGAAGCTTTCGCGGATGCCGCGCGTTCCTTGCGGAAAGTATCATAGATCAGCTTGACGCTGAGCAGCAGGAGGCATCCTCCCAGGAAAAGCGGAAAGATGTTGGCTCCGATGCTGCTGCCGTAAGCGCTGGAAGAGATGGTGCTGCTGCCTGCCATGAAAAAAATGCCGATGGCGCCGAACACGATGCCTGCATATCGGTCAAAGCTGTGGTTCACCGTGATTCCTCCTCTCTCCGGGCGGATAGCCTCGGTTCAAAATGGATTACTTCTGCATGCCGAGCGCCGCCAGCATATCGTGCAGCTGCTTGTTCTGGTCTTCCAGGAACGTTTTGAACTCATCCGAGTTCTTGTAGTCCGTCTGCCAGTTGTTTGCCTTCATTTCGGCCGCCCATTCCGGCGAATCCTTCATTTTGGCAAGCGTCTCCTCCCAGAAGGCCTTTGCCCCCTCGCTCATTTCCTTCGGCCCGAAAATGCCGCGCCAGATCAGGAATTCGGCATCGATGCCCTGCTCCTTCATCGTCGGCACATCCTTCAGATTGTCCAGCCGCTCCGGCGCCGCGACCGCCAGCACTTTGATCTTGCCGGACTTCACGTACTGGTCCAGGGAAGAGGCATCGGTACCGAGCACGTCCGCATTGCCGCCCAGCAAGGCGGTAAGCGCCTCCCCTCCTCCGTCGTAGGAGACATACTTGATCGTTTTGGGATCGATCCCATATTTGTAGGCCGGAAGGATCGAGACCAGATGATCCATGGAGCCGGGCGCCGAGCCGCCCGCTACCGTGAATGCGGAAGGATCCTTCTTGATGTCGTCCAGCAGGGTTTTCAGATCCTCGTATTTGGAGTCGGCCGCGACGGCGATGGCCCCATAGTCTTTGGTCAGCTGCGCCAGCGGCGTCGTATCCGCGTATCCGTAAGGAGAATTGCCTTCCTTCTTCAAGTTGTTGATCAGAATCGGAGGCGAGTTGACGAACAGCTTGTAATCGTCCTTCTTGTCTTTCGTTGCATATTCGGCCATGAACACGGCTCCGCCGCCGCCGGGCTTGTTCTCGACCGTAATCGCTTTCGTGACCGCCTTGCTCTCGGTCAGCACCTTGGAAATGGTCCGTGCGGTCATGTCCCATCCTCCGCCGGCTCCCGACGGAGCGACCAGCGTAAGCGACCTGGACGGATAGCTGGCCGAGCTTCCGCTCCCTCCATCGCCGCAAGCTGCAAGCCCCAGGCTCAGGATGAGCAGCGGAGTCAGGACAGCCGCTGTCTTCAGCAGTCTTTTATTCATTTCAAAAACCCCTTTGCATGTAGTATAGTTTAGCTGATCGATTCCGATCTCCTATCATATAAAGCGCTTTCATAATACCATCCGCCTGCATGCCCAACCACGTTAAGGACATAAAACGAATTGAATTCGTTTCGGGCGTTTTGTTCATTTTGTTCACGCCGCTCTCTCGCTCCCGGGAATGCCGGCCTGAGCCAACGGAGGCTGTCTTCATCATGCGTTTGCAAACCAAACTGATTCTCATCATCTGCTCTCTCCTGACCCTGCTCATTCTCGCGCTTGGGGGAACGTTCTATTATGTCGTAACCCGCGTCGTGGAGCAGCAGATCGGCGTGCGGGCCCTGACCGTCGCGGAGTCGCTGGCAGTCATGCCGGAAATACGGGAGGCGCTCCTGGCGCCCGAGCCGAGCCGTGTCATCCAGCCGATCGCCGAAAGCGTCCGCCTGAAAACCAAAGCCGAATACGTCGTCATCGGCGACCGCAACGGAATCCGCCTCTCCCATCCGATCGCGGACCGGATCGGCAAGCCGATGGTCGGAGGCGACAACGGTCCGGTTCTGGAGGGAAAAGCGATTATTTCCGAAGCGACAGGCTCCATGGGGCTGTCGCTCCGCGGCAAGGCGCCTATCCTCGCTGAGAACGGACAAGTCATCGGAATCGTCAGCGTCGGGTTCCTCGCCTCGGAGATCGACCGGATCGACGATCCCTACCAGCACAAGGTCTATGCCGTATGCGCCTTCGTGCTTTTGCTCGGAGCAGCCGGCGCCGTCTTTATCGCCCGCAGCGTGCGCCGCTCCATCCATGGACTGGAGCCCAAGGAAATCGCCGCGCTGTACATGGAGAAGAAAGCGATTCTGGAATCGATCCGGGAAGGCGTCATCGCCGTCAACCGGGAAGGCCGGATTACGATGGCCAACCGCATCGCCATGGATATTCTTCAGGTGCCCGAGAACGAGGATCTGACCGGCAGAGCGATAGAAGAGGTGCTTCCCAATACAGGCCTGCTTGAAGTCGTGCGGAGCGGAGAGGTCCAGCTGGACCGGGAAATGCAGATGCGCGGCAAGGATGTCGTCGCCAACCGGGTGCCGCTGCTGGACGGCAAGGGAGAGGTAGCCGGAGCGGTCTCCAGCTTCAGGGACAAGTCGGAGCTGTACCGCCTTGCGCAGGAGCTGTCGAGGGTCAGGCTGTTCGCGGACTCCCTGCGCGCCCAGACGCATGAATTCTCCAACCGGCTGTATGTGATCTCCGGGCTTATCCAGCTGGGATCGTATCAGGAAGCCGTGGAGCTGATTCACACCGAAGCCGGCATGCAGCAAAATCTGGTGCAGTTCATCATGCGCGAGATTCCAGATCCCGTTATCGGCGGGTTTCTGATCGGCAAGTTCAATCATGCGAGGGAGCTCAAGGTCAATTTCACTCTCGATGCCGAGAGCAGCTTCAGGGATGTGCCGGAGTCGCTCGACCGCAGCCTGCTCGTGACGATCATCGGCAATCTTGCAGACAACGCGATGGAAGCTGTGCTGGCACGCAGCGGCCTTTCGCCGCAAGAGCGGCGGGTCAGTCTGCTGCTGACCGATCTCGGCAAGGATCTCATCATCGAATGCGAGGATAATGGCGCGGGCGTGGCGGAAGGGCTTGGCGAGACGGTGTTTCATAAAGGCATCTCCACCAAAGAAGGCGACGATCGGGGGATCGGCCTCTATCTTGTGCATGAGGCCGTGACGAGGCTTGGGGGCATGGTGACTTACAGCCGCAAGCCAACCGGAGGAACGATCTTTATAGCGGCGGTGCCAAAGCATCCGGAATAACGGGAGGTTGAAGTCATGGAACAGCAAAAAAAGCCCGACATGCCGATTGAAGTGCTGATTATCGAAGACGATCTGCGCATCGCCGAGATCAACAGGCGGTTTCTGGAGCAGATTCCCGGCTTCCGGGTATGCGGAATCGCTGCCGACGAAGCACAGGCCAAGGTTCAGCTTGAAATTCTGGAGCCGCAGCTCGTGCTTCTCGATATTAACCTGCCGCCCGCAAGCGGCCTGGACCTTCTTCGCCATATCCGGCAGCTGCACCGCTGCACCGATGTCGTCATGATCACGGCCGCCCGCGAGATCGGACCGGTGCAGGAGGCGATCCGCTGCGGAGCCTTCGACTATTTGATGAAACCGGTCGTATTCGACAGGCTCAAGGAAACGATGGAAAGATACGCCCATTACCATCGCGAGCTCTCGCGCCTGCACGAAGCCGACAGCATCGGGCAGCATGACGTGGACCGCCTGCTCACCCGGGCGGGAGAGCTCCCTGGACCGGCAGACCTTTCGCCGCTGCCCAAAGGAATCGACAAGCTGACACTCGATAAGGTGTCCCAGGCGATTGCCGGCGACAAGAACGGCATGTCGGCCGAAAAGGTCGCCAAGCTGATCGGATTCAGCCGCTCTACCAGCCGCAGGTATTTGGAGTATCTGGTCGGTCTCGGTACGATCGACGCGGACCTGACTTACGGAGTCGGGCGGCCGGAACGGGTATACCGCTGCCGCAAGGGACGCTCGTAGACGGGCGGCAGCCTCTCATCGGAACCCCTATTTTCTGAAGACTTAGCCGGGTGCCGAACAATAGGCGGCATGCCGGCTCATCCTATCGGATTCCTTGGGAAGAAAAAGAAGCCGCCTGCGCAGGCGGCTTCTTTTCTTCCCATTCGCTCCGCTATCCAATGAGCGGCGCGTCCTCTCCGAGCCTGCCCGCGATCTCGAATCCTTCGCGGCGCCAGTATTCGATGCCGCCGATCATTTCCTTGACCTGGAATCCGAGCGCGGCGAGCTTGGCGGCCGCCTTCGTTCCGGCGTTGCAGGCCGGGCTCCAGCAGTAGGCGACGATCGGAATCTGCGGGTCCAGGGACTGGACCGATTGGGCGTTGATCAGCCTGTGGGGAAGGCTGACGGCGCCGGGAATGTGGCCGTTTCCATAAGCTTCCGGCGAACGGGCGTCTACCAGCACGAACGAGCCGGCTCCATGCTTCAGATCGTGGTGCACATCGGACGGATCCGTCTCTACCGCCAGCCTGGCGGCAAAATGGCGGCTGGCTTCAAGCGGTGCCGCGAAGGGAGTTTCTTCAACGAGAGATGATGCGATAGAACTTGTCATGATCCTTTCAGCCTCCTGTCGGTTCTCGTGGAACCTTTCGTGAAGCCAGCTTATCATGAACCTGACCGCTGCCGTTATCGGCCGTTTTCGATTCCTGGCATCATTCGTTTCGATGGATAGCGGTCTCTTCACCGATAGAGCCTGAGCCGCTCATGACATGTACAAAGGCCTCGAACGCCTGCGAAACCCTTCTCCGCTTGGCGTAAAGCAGCTGGATGCAGAAGCGGAACTCCGAACGGTCCAGCCTCGCGGCATGAAGCTGGCCGCTCGCGATCTCCTTCTCGACGGCGATTCTCGGCAGAAGAGCGATGCCCAGCCCGTAGCCGACGCCCTGCTTGATCGCCTGCAGGCTGCCGAATTCATACGAGAGCCTGCATGGCACCGCTTCCTTGCGGAGCGATTGCAGCAGCAAGGCTCGGTATGTGCAGCCTTCCTCGGTGAGGATGACGGATTCGCCTTCCAGATCACGCAGGGACAGCGTGTTCCTAGCGCCGAAGCGATGCTCCGGAGAGGTCACGATGAGCAGATCCTGCTCCTGGATCAAGCGCACATGAAGCTCGGGATCGGCATAAGGCGGATCGAGAATGAAGCCGGCGTCCAGACTGCCCTCCTTGACCATCTTGATGATCTGCGATTCATTGCCGGTCACGAGAGCCACGTTCATATCCGGGTGGCTTTGGCCGAAGATTTGCAGCCGCTTGGGCAAGTAATACGAGGCGACCGTCTCGATCGTCCCGATCGTAAGCGTGCCTTTGCCGCCGGAAGCGACAGCATCCCTCGATTCCGCATGCAGGCTGAGAATCTGCCTGGCATAACCCAGCAGCGTCTCCCCGGATTCGGTCAACGCCATCCTCCTCCCCCGGCGCTCCAGCAGGACGGCTCCGTAAGCCTCCTCCAGCTTCTGGATCTGGGCCGTTACGCTCGACTGGGCATAGCCGAGCCGTTCGGCGGCTTCCGTGTAGCTGCCTCTGTCCGCAACCTCGACCAACGTACGAAGATACGTAAGCTCCATAATCGTCCTCTCCTTCCCGGCTTCCTTGTTGCAGCCTTCAAGATACGCTCTGGAAATGCCGTGTGTGCAAATCCCGATACAGCCCTTGGACGGAAGAGAGCTGTTCATGATTGCCCTGCTGTACGATCCGGCCTCCGTCAACGACCAGAATGGTGTCCGCAGCCCGGATCGTGCTGAGCCGATGGGCGATCACAAAGCTCGTCCTTCCTTCCACCAGAACCGCCATCGCCTGCTGGATGCGCTGCTCGGCCAGCGTATCGACGCTGCTCGTCGCTTCGTCGAGGATAAGGATATCGGGATCGGCCAGCAGCGTACGGGCGATGCAAAGCAGCTGTCGCTGCCCTTGGCTGAGGCTGCCGCCGTCAGCCGACAGCTCCGTGTCGTAGCCGTCCGGCATTCGGGTTATGAAGCCGTGGGCGGAGGCTGCCTTGGCCGCGCGTTCAATCTCCGCCTCCGAAGCATCGAGACGGCCGTAGCGGATATTGTCGCGGATCGTCCCCTTGAACAGGACGCTGTCCTGCAGGACGATGCCGATGCGGGAGCGAAGCATTCTCTTGTCCATGCTCCCGATTTCTTCGCCGCCGATGAAGATGCTGCCCGAGGTCGGCTCGTAGAAGCGGGCCAGCAGCGACATGATCGTCGTCTTGCCGGCTCCTGTAGGTCCGACGAGAGCGGTCATGCTGCCCGGCTCCGAGCGGAAGCTGATCTCCTCGAGGATGGGAGCCTCCGGCGAATAGGCGAATCCGACCCGATCGAACGTCACCGCGGAATTCCGGAGAGAACGGCCGGAGCCCGGCAACGGCTCGGACGGTTCCGCCCCGTCATGCTCCGACGGGACATCCATCGTCTCGAACACCCTCTCCGCTCCGGCGATTCCGGCCTGGATGAGGTTGTACTGGTTGGCCAGCTCGTTGATCGGGGAGCTGAACTGCCTGGAATAGGCCAGGAAGCTGACGATGACGCCGGCCGAAGCATGGCCGCCGGCCGCCAGCCAGCCGCCGGCAGCGGCGATGAGCAGGTAGTTCAGATGGCCGAGCACATTCATGGACGGTCCCATGAGGCCGGAAATGAGTTGAGCTTTGACGCCCGCCGTTCTCAGCCTGCCGTTCATCTCGCCGAACTGCCGCTCTGCACGGTCTTCCTGATTGAACAGCGTGACGATCCGCCGTCCGGAGACGGTCTCCTCAATATAGCCGTTGATGGCGCCCAGCTCCAGCTGCTGCAGCCTGAATTGCTTTTTCGTCGCCGCGCCAATGCGCCTGGAGGCGAGAAACAGGAGAGGAACCGTCGAGATGGCGACCGCAGTCAGCAGCGGCTGCAGCCAGACCATGACCGCGAAGCTGCCGACAATCGAGAGCGCGCTCGACAGCAGCTGCACCAGGCTTTGGTTGAGCGTATTGGATACGTTCTCGATATCGTTGGTCGCCCGGCTCATGAGATCGCCTTGCTTTTTTCCGGTAAAATAGCGAAGAGGAAGATTCTGGATGTGGCTGAACAGATCGCCTCTCATCCTCCAAACCGTTCTCTGGGACACCGAGGCGAGCAGGCGCGCCTGAATCCAGGCGACAAAAGCGGATGCCGCATAGACGGCTGCCAGCAGCAGGCAGGCACGTGTGAGGCCCGCCCTCTCCTTCGGAATAATGAAGCCGTCGATGGCTCGCCCGAGCAGATAAGGTCCGGCAAGCGTCAAGGCGGAAGCGGCGATTGTGAGAATCGCTATGAAGAGAACGGAACGATGTTGTCCCTTCAGATAGGAACCGACCCTCTTGAGAGGGGATTGGGGCTTGGACATGCGATCACGCTCCTTGCTGGGAGTCGGACAGCTGCCGGTACAGAACGCTGCTGGCGAGAAGCTCCTCGTGGCTGCCGACTGCGGTCAATTTTCCATTTTCGAGGACCGCGATGCGGTCCATTCCCGCCAGTGCAGAGATGCGCTGCGAGATGACGATCAGGGTCGTATGCTCCCTTCGTTCAAGCTTCTCTCTCAGCCTGGCGTCCGTCGAGGCGTCCAGCGCGCTCGAGCTGTCATCCAGGATGAGAATATCCGGCTTCAGGAGCAGAGTCCGGGCGATAGCGACCCGCTGCTTCTGGCCTCCGCTCAGGTTCACGCCGCGCTGGCCGAGCATCGCCTCGTAGCGTTCAGGAATCGCATCGATGAAAGCCTTGGCCTGCGCATCATCGGCAGCCGCTTCGATGTCATCCGCCGCTGCGCCTGGACGGCCGTAGGCGATATTTTCACGGATGGAGCCGCTGAACAGATGCGCTTGCTGCAGCACGATTCCAACCCGCTCGCGAAGCTTTCCGGCATCCCATTGCTTCAATGGAATTCCATCCAGCAGCACTTCTCCTTCGGCAGGATTCAGCAGACCGGCCATCAGCCCTGCAAGCGTGGATTTGCCCGCTCCGTTGATGCCGGCGATACCGATTCGTTCTCCTTCGCGGATGGACAGATCGATTCCTGCCAGCGCAGCCGGCTGCGATCGTCCATCCGTATTTGGATATCGATACCCGGCGCCTCGAAGCTCCAGACATGGAGCTCCCTTTTCGGGCCGCGCTGGCATTGCGATCTCAGGTTTATAGGCCGATTCCTTTGTCTCCGCCTGCAGCACTTCCTGGATCCGCCTCGCGGATGCCTGAGCGCGGCCGATCGTCATGAGATGGTTGCCGAGGTTCATCGTGGCGAACAGTAGCTGGCTGATATAGGTCAGAAATGCGGCCAGCTCCCCGGGCTGCAGGCTCCCGCTGCGGGTGAGCGCTCCGCCGTACCAGAGCGCCGCAACCGTGCTGAAATTCAGCACGATGGCGAGCAGCGGACCGTTGAGCGCGGCAAGCCGGGCCGCGCGGAGGCTGGCATCCAGGAAGCGGTTGTTGGCGGAGCCGAACCGCTCCCGCTCGTGAGCGGCGCGCACGAACGCCTTGACGACCCGGATGCCGGATAGATTCTCTTGCAGAATTGTGTTGACCCGATCCATTGCTCTCTGCACCGATCCGAACAGCGGAACCGATCGGCGGGTCGTGAACGCCAGAAGCAGCGCGAGCAGCGGAATCATGACGATCAGCACGAGGGACAGCCTCGGACTCATGACGATGCACATGACGATGCTGCCGGCAACGATGAACACGCTGCGGGCAAGCATGCGGAGCGCGACGAGGATGACCTGCTGCAGCTGGGCGATATCTCCGGTGAGCCGGGTGAGCAGGCTGCCCGTTCCGAAACGGTCGACGGTGTCCAATCCAAGCCGCTGCACCTTGCCGTACAAGCTGGCGCGCAGATCATGCCCGGCATTCTGCGAAGCGAGCGTAGAATAGACCGTGCACAGCACTCCGCCTGCCAGGCCGACAAGGGCTGCGCCGAGCATGTAAGGAGCCGTCCGCAGCACCTGGGACGGATCCGATTTCACGATGCCCTGGTCGACGATGGCGGCCATGAATCTCGGCTGCAGCAGATCCATCGCGACCTCCAGCAGCATGAACAGCGGCGCTGCGATGACCGCCCACCGATAAGGCGAGAGCTTCGACGACAGAAGCTTGATCATTTTCCGGCAGCCTCGGCCTCGCCCGGCTGAACGTCATCTTCTCCGCCCTGCTCCAGTCCATCCAGCCATGCTTTCAGAGCTGCGTAAGCGTCCGCCAAAGGCGTAGTGTTTCCTGTCTCCTCAGGCGAGGAAGGCTGCTGCGCCATCAGCTCGACTCCGTATTGGATCATGCTGTTCCAATCCAGCAGGCTGAGGTCGGGCCCCTTTTCGCCGCCGTATTCCTCCGCAGCTGCAAGAGACCGATGGTAAATCTCCTTCATACGCTGCGCGTGAGACTTTCTCCAGTCCTGCCAGGAAGGCTTGCCTGCATCGACATCGGCTCCCATCCTGCGACGGTGCTCTGCCAGATCCTCCCGTCCTTCCTCGGTGATCCGGTAGGAACGGCGGCTATCCGTCGAGGCTTCGGAAGAAATCAGCCCTTTATGCTCAAGCTTCTGAAGCACGGGATATACGGAGCCGGCGCTGGGAATATAACTGCCGCCGCTCTCCTCCTCCATCGTCTTCATGAGCTGATAGCCATGCATCGGCTCCCGGCTCAACAGCTGGAGCACGGCATACTTCAACTGCCCCCGGTGGAACATCCGGCCTCCGCCGTCGCCTCCGCCTCCCCGTCCGCCTCGTCCGCCTCGTCCGCCATCCTGGCGGCCGGGTCCGTGTCCGCGGCCCGGATCCAACCCATGCCGCCGGGCGCTCCGGAAGCTATGTCCTTCCCGGCTTCGGCTCCTATCTCTCATCGATGTTCAACCTCCAATGCGATATATCGTTACTGTATTGCTTCGAGATTACGATATATCGCATTGAGCGTCAAATCATTCTTTTCGATACGTGCAGCGCGCATAAGCGGCACCTCCATTTTTCTCGCAAAAAAGACCGTCAAGCTCCTAGGAGGGAGCCGACGGCCTTCTCTTTGCGATTCTATTCCTCATACTCCACGTTGTGATACACCTGCTGCACGTCCTCGAGATCCTCCAGCGTGTCGATGATCTTCTCGAACGGAGCCTCCGCTTCTTCCGGCAGCGTCACGTAGTTCTGAGCGAGCATCGTCAGCTCGGCTACGGTGAATTCCGAGATGCCGGCGGCCTTGAGCGCTTCCTGCACGGCGTGGAATTGATCCGGCTCGGCATAGACGAGAATGTTCTCGTCTTCCTCGACGATATCGCGCACGTCCACGTCGGCTTCGAGCATGATCTCCATGATGTCGTCCAGGGACTTGTCCGCCACACCGATGACGGCAGTCGCGTCGAACATGTAGGCGACGGAGCCGTTGACGCCCATGTTGCCGCCGTTTTTGCTGAACGCCGCGCGCACGGCCGAAGCCGTCCGGTTCACGTTGTTCGTCAGCGCATCGACGATGACCATGGAGCCGTTCGGGCCGAAGCCCTCATAGCGGAGCTCCTCGTACACCTCGTCCGAGCTTCCCTTCGCCTTGTCGATGGCGCGGTCGATAATCGCCTTCGGCACATTGTACGTTTTGGCGCGCTCCAGCACGACGCGCAGGGCGCGGTTCGACTCCGGATCCGGCTCTCCCTTGCGGGCGGCTACATAGATTTCAAGGCCGAATTTGGCATAGATCCGACTGGTATTGGCGTCTTTCGAAGCTTTTTTTTCCTTGATATTGTTCCATTTGCGACCCATTGTACTCCCGCTTTCCTGTGGATTCTCCCATCCATTATAACCGATTCAGGCTGGCAATGGACAGATGCCTCGCAAAGAGCTGATCCCTATCTCCGAATCCGAACCTCAGGCGCGCCCATTGGGATTTAATTCCTTTCGCAACATTCGACATTTTTCGACCGTCTATCTTCCTTGAACAACATAGAATCTTATACCCAAGGGAGTTCCTGATCATGAAAAAAAGCTTATCCGCCCTGCTGCTTCTCTCCGCCGCCATCGCGCTTGCCGCCTGTTCTTCGAATGCGGCCACAAATAGTCCGAGCCCTTCCGCATCGGCATCTCCGGCACCGTCCGCATCTCCCGCTCCGTCGACTCCCAAGGAGCCGGCCCAGTCGGCCAAGGATATCGTTGCCGGCATGCTGGAAAAGATCGAACAGCCGGCCTTCGCGGATGTCGACAAGGACGGAGTCGAGCAGCAGTACCATATCGATCCGTCGCTTCTGGAGGATTTCGCCATCAAGGTTCCTCTCATGAATGTCAAGACGAATGAAATCGCCGTCCTGAAAGTCAAGGACGCCAAAGACATGAAAGCTGTCCAGGATGCGCTCAAACAGCGCGCCGCCGACGTCCAGAAGCAGTTCGAGAACTATTTGCCCGACCAGTATGAGAACGCCAAGAGCTACGTCATCGACGTCAAGGGCAGCTATGTGCTCTTCCTGATCTCGGACAAGAGCGAACAACTGAAGGCCGCGTTCGACGGATTTTTCGACGCTTCCAAGTAACGGGTAGGCCGTTATGGTGTTCAGCAGCCTGCTGTTCCTGTTTCTCTTCCTGCCTGCGGTGCTGATCGTTTATTATGCTTCTCCCAAGCGGCTCAAAAACGTCGTGCTGCTGATGTTCAGCCTGCTCTTCTACGCCTGGGGAGAGCCGGTCTACATCTTGCTGATGCTGTTTTCCGCGACGATGGATTACGGTTTCGGCCGCCTGCTCGGCAAGGAGGACTGGAGCGCCCAAGCGCGCAAAGCCCTCGTGGCCGGTTCGATCGCCGTCAACCTGGCTCTGCTGTCCGTCTTCAAATATTCCGATTTTCTGATCGGAAGCGTGAACGATTTCATCGGTACGGATTTCCCGCTGCCGGATCTTCCCTTGCCGATCGGGATCTCCTTTTATACCTTCCAGTCGATGTCCTACATCGTCGACGTCTATCGGCGCAGGGTGAAGGCGCAGCGGAACTGGCTTGATTTCGCCGCATTCGTGGCTTTGTTTCCCCAGCTTGTCGCCGGGCCTATCGTCGCCTATGTCACCGTGGAGAAGGAGCTTACGGAGCGCAAGGCAGATTGGGCCTTGTTCGCCGAAGGCGTAGAGCGATTCCTGATCGGTCTCGCCAAAAAAGTGCTGCTGGCCAACAATATCGGGCTTCTCTGGCACAGCGTATCGGCAGCCCCCGCGGAATCGCTGCCCGTTCTTACCGCCTGGCTGGGAATTGCCGCCTTCGCCTTTCAGATCTACTTCGACTTCAGCGGTTATTCCGACATGGCGATCGGACTCGGGCTCATGTTCGGCTTCCGCTTCAACGAGAATTTCAACAAGCCTTATACCGCTCGCAGCATCACGGACTTCTGGCGCCGCTGGCATATGTCGCTGAGCGGCTGGTTCCGCGACTATGTCTACATTCCGCTTGGAGGCAACCGCCGCGGCCTGCCGCTGCAGCTGCGCAACATTCTCATCGTCTGGATGCTCACCGGATTGTGGCATGGTGCGAGCTGGAACTTCCTTCTGTGGGGGCTTTACTTTGGAGTGATTCTGATGCTTGAGAAAGTCTGGCTGCTCCGCAAGCTGGAGCAATGGCCGCGAATCGTCGGCCATCTGTATGCTGTGGCGCTGATTCTGGTCGGATGGGTTCTGTTCGCCTTCGAATCGCTGTCCCAAGTCATCGGCTATCTCGGCGCAATGGCGGGAATCCACGGCCAGCCGCTCGCTGACGGGCAGACCGGGTACCTCGCTTCCGGCAACGCCGTATTGCTGCTCCTTCTTGTGCTGGCTTCCTTGAACTGGACCCGGTTCAAGATCCGATTCGCCAGCCTTGCCGCCGGCGCAAGATCAGCCAAGCTGCTTCCGGTAATCAAGCTCATCATGCTGGCGCTGCTGTTTCTGCTGTCCACCGCCTATCTCGTGGATGCGACCTTCAATCCCTTTCTTTATTTCCGATTCTAACTTCCTTGGAGAGCAGGTGCGGTCATGCGCGGCAGAACCTACAACCGGCTGCTGGCCTGCGGATTTGCCGGCATGCTGCTCGGCGTCTCCGTCCTGCTGGCCGTTACCCCCAAAAGCTCCTTTTCGGAATTGGAAAACCGCTATTTGCAAGCCTTTCCGCGTCTGGATTGGGAATCGGTCAGCAGCAAGAAATTCGCCGACGAAACGGAAGCCTACCTATCCGATCATTTTCCATGGCGCAACGGCTGGATCGAGCTGAAGTCCCGGCTGGAGACGCTGCGGGGGCAAAGGGAAAACAACGGCGTTTACCTCGGCAGCGGCGGTTGGCTGTTCGAGGCCTACCGCAAGCCCCAGTCTGACGTTATGCAAGCCTACGCGGACAAGCTGAAGACATTTGCCGGTCACCATCCCGATCTGGACATTTCCTTCATGCTCTCCCCGAACTCGGTCGGAATGGATCCGGATCGGCTGCCAGCCGGAGCTCCCCATGATTCCCAGCGCGAAGTCAACAAGGAATTCGGCCGCTTGCTTCAAGGCCGCGGAATCCACTTTCTGAATGGGTTCTCATTCCTAGATGCCGCTGCCGGATCCAAGCAGCTGTTTTACCGGACCGACCATCACTGGACGACGTACGGAGCGTTTCTCGCTTACCGGGCTTATGCCCGTTCGATGAACTGGACGCCGCTGACAGTGCAGGATTTCACCGTTCGCCCCGTCAGCAGCTCGTTTCTCGGCAGCTATCAGACCCGCGGCCAGTTCGCAGGCCTCAAGCCGGATGAGATCGATCTCTATGTCCCGAAAGTCTCCTATCCGCTGACGATGTCGATTCTGGACACGGGCCAGACGAAGAACAGCCTCTACGACGGCAGCTATCTAGCCCAAAAGGATCAGTATTCCTACTTCCTCGGAGGCGTTCATGCTCTCTCCGTCATTCGGACGGAGCTGCCTCCGGCCAGGGCCGATCTGGACAAGCTGCTCGTCGTCAAGGATTCCTACGCCCACAGCGCAATTCCTTTCCTGGCTCTTCATGCCAGGGAAATCCATGTGATCGATCCCCGGTACTACAACGGCAGCATCGGTGATTACGCGGCGGCGAACGGCATCGAGCAGATTCTGTTCCTGTTCAACACAGGCAGCCTGTTTGAAACAAGCGGCTTGCTGAACCATCTGAACTGAGAGGAAGCCCCGGACAGAATCCGGGGCTTCCTTATTTTTTGCCATATATAAAATACGATGGGATTGGTATAATGTGGACCGAACAGGAGGGATTCCCATATCGGAGCGAGGACATGATTATTATGATGACGAGCATTTTCTGCAGGCCTATATGAGCCGCAGAAACAGCGTGGACAATGCCAACGACACCCTGGAAAAGCCCGTGATGCTGGAGCTGATCGGCGACCCGGAAGGGCTGCGCATTCTGGATCTGGGCTGCGGCGACGCCCGCTTCGGCACGGAGCTGCTGGAGCGGAATTGCGCCTCCTATGCCGGCGTCGAAGGCTCGGCGGCGATGTCGGAGCTCGCCCGGCGGACGCTTGCCGGCACAGCCGGCGCTTTCATCCACAGCTCGATGGAGGATTGGAGCGATCCGCAGGCAAGCTACGATCTTGTGCTGTCGAGGCTGGCGCTCCACTATGTGGACGATTTGGAAGCCGTGCTGGAACGGATTGTCCAATCGCTGAAGCCCGGCGGCCGGCTGGTGTTCTCCGTCGAGCACCCCGTCATCACCTCCACTCTTCAGCCTTCGGGGACCCGGACCGACTGGACCGTCGACCGGTATTTCGATGAAGGCTTCCGGGAGCAGCAATGGCTGGGCACAACGGTCAGGAAGTTTCACCGAACCGTCGAGCATTATTTTTCCGCCCTTCAAGCGGCCGGCTTGGCGGTCGGAAGCCTGCGCGAGTCGAATCCCGTCCGGGAACGGTTCCATTCCGCGGATACCTACGAGAGGCGCCGGAGAATCCCGCTCTTCTTGTTCTTCTCCGCATCGCGCAGATGACAGCCGACATGCAGAATGATCCTGGACCTCCAATTATTCCCTTTCAATGCTTGCTGGAGGATATTTTCCGGAAGGCGGGTTTCGATGAAGATCAATGATTGTGATGCCATTCTGCTATCCATCCCAGAAAGCTTTGAAAGCGAGCGGCTGCTTATTCGCGCCCCCCTGCGGGATGATGGGGCCGCTGTGAACGAAGCCGTCAAGGAAAGCAGCGAGGAGCTTCGTCCGTGGATGCCCTGGGCGAAACTGCGCCGGACGAGTCCGAAGCCTCGATCCGCAGTGCTGGCCAGCTTGATTGAAATCCGCTGCGATTCCCGGAACGGCCGAAGCGCTGCAGTCGCGTTGCGCTGCGGCTATATGCAGGAGGGAGTTCTTCGCCGTCACTCCATCGATCCAAGCGGAAGCCCGAGGGATACGATGGTTTATTCCAAGGTTAGAGGAATCGAGTTCTAGCCTGTCGTTCACAGTCTCGCTGTTTCAGCTTGCGCCTGCTCAGATCCGTGCTGGTCCTTATGCCGGCTCTCCGCAAAGCTGCAGCAGCTTTCAAGATGGACGCAGCCGTATCTCCGGTCGCCTGTTTTTTGCCCCAATAATCGTAAGTTCCTTTTACATTTTGCATTCTGCCGCTCCTTCCGTTTTGTTTTTTGAGATAAAAAAAGCGCGCAGGACCTCATGGTCCTGCGCGCTCCATATGCCGCAAGGAGGCCAACGCGAGCAGCGCTAGCCCACCCTGTTTGTATACAGGTGTGCTAACGCTGCTTGTGATGATGAAGTTGATTCAGCCTGCGAGTATCCATGGCCTTCTCTCCCTCTGCGATAAAGTAAGGTTGATTATACTCTCCCTGCATGCATCGGCTCAATCCGAGAGCGCCCGCTGTATCGTATCCTTCGCGGCTGCGACGATCCCGGCATCCTTCTCTTCGACAGCCTGCAGCATGATGAGCATCGGGATGTAGACCGCGATCAGCCGCGCCAGTTCCCTCGTCTCCTGATCGACTTCGCCGTATTCTTCGAAAAAGCGCTCTCTGGCATGGGATGGCAGAAAACTATAGGCGATGTTGAGATCGCAAGCCGGATGGCCGACATTCATATCGCCCCAATCCATGATTCCCGATATGAGTCCGCTATCGTCAACCAGCATGTTCTTGAAGTGAAGATCTCCATGCAGGAACACCTTTTTGCCGGCTGCGAGCTTGGCGCCTCCTTCCGTCAAATAACGGCGGAGAGAACGGTATTCATCATCACGCATATGGGCTGCAAGCCTGGGAAGCCATTCCAGCATCTTGAGTTTTCGCGATTCCATGTCGAGCAGATTGCGATGATCGCTCGGCGCTCCGCATTCCAAGGCGGTCTCGGTCGGAAAAGCGTGCACCTGCCTCAAAAAAACAGCCAAAGCGGATGAGGACCGGACGCGCTGCTCATCGCTCAGCCCGATCGGATATCGGCCCGGCAGATAGCTGTATCCGAGAAATGAAGCCGGAAAATCCGGACTCGCTTTTCCCAAATGCAACGGCCTCGAAAATGGAATCGATACACGCTCTGCAAGCTGCGGCAAAATCCTCCACTCTCGCTTCAGAAGGTCTATGGCGACTTTTCTTCTCGGAAAGCGGAACACCGTCTCCGATCCGACCCGAAAGACGGTATTGTCCCAGCCATAACCGATTCTTTCGACGGTCTTGCCGGATAACGCCGGAAATTGACTTTCGATCAAGCGGCGAGCCAGCCTCTCCGATACTTCCCATTCCGCATCCCATTGATTGGCGCTGATCTTTTTCCGCTCCCTTCCATTTTCCTTCCCGCCACCCCAAGCCTTTCAACAACAGCGCGCCGGTCAGTTTCCCGGATAAGTCTCCTTCAAAAACGCAACCGACCGGGCAATCAAGGCCCTTAGAACGTCCGTGTCGATGTCTTCCACCTTATTGATGTAGACGCAGGCTTTTCCTGCCGTATATTTCCCGAAGTCCTTCAGCATGGCTTCCCGCTCGGTATCGCCCGTCGCGAAATACAGGCTGATCTTGGCCTTGCGAGGCGAGAATCCGACCAGCGGAGCATCGCCTTCATGACCCGACTTATATTTATAATGATAGCTGCCGAATCCGATGATGCTCGGTCCCCACATTTTCGGCGGATAACCTGTCGTCTCGGCAAAGAGCTGCAGCAGCTTGAAGGCATCCTCGCGCTTCTTGACGGAATCGACGTTTTCAATGAACTCCAGGACGCTATCGTCGGTTTCTTTCGTTTTCGGTTCAGGCATGAGCGAATCCCTCCTTTTTGGATGAAGCCGTTGACAACAAGTTGAAAAAAGCCGCTCAGCATCCATTCTGCTAAACGGCTCTGCTTTCCTGCTGAACAAGTGGATATCAGCATTCCGCCAAGGAATCAGCTCTTCTTGTCCGAACCGGTCCGAAACGGACTCAAGAACGACTTCGGCATGTCAGCCTCAAAGCGCATCAGGCTTTCCGTCACCGGATGGATGAAAGCGAGCACGCTTGCATGCAACCCGAGCCTGCCGATCGCCTTTGATTTGGAGCCGTATTTCTTGTCGCCCACGACGGGATGTCCCAGCTCTTCCATATGGGCGCGGATCTGGTTTTTGCGTCCCGTCTCCAGGTTGACCTCCAGCAGCGAAAAGCCGGGGCTGGACTGAATCGTTTTGTAGTGGGTCACGGCATGCTGCCCGCCGTTGGGATGCGGACTGGAATACATTTTCAACGTGCTGCTTTCCTTCAGCCAGGAAGAGATCGTCCCTTCCGCCTTCGATACTCTGCCTTCTACCAAAGCGATGTACGTTCTCTCCTTCACCGCTTCCTGCCAGTTGTTCTGAAGCTTCTGCTGGACATCCTCGCTTTTGGCGAACATCATCACGCCGGAGGTATCCCGGTCAAGACGGTGCACGACAAAAATCCGGCCGGCCGGATCCTTGGCGCGGACATGGGCCATAAGCTGGCGGTAGGCGGTCATTTCCGCTTCCTTCGGCGATGCGATGGACAGCAGTCCCGCATCCTTGTGGATGACGATGACATGATCGTCTTCATGGAGAATCGACAACCCTGCTAGGGGCGGAGCCTCTACCGTCTTTTCGGTTTGGACCGTCACGGTCTGACCGGGAGCAAGAGGCAGGTTGTATGCGGTCGAAGGGCGGCCATCAACGGAAACTTGACCGCGCGCGAGCATGGATTTCACCGAGTTGCGTCCGGCGCCGGACAGCTTGATCAATAAAAAAGCAAGCAATTCCGCCGGCTCTTGAACGGCATACTGCCTGGTTGCCGGTGGCTTTGCTTTTGGGGCGTTGAATTTCTTTCTGCTCATCAAGGAAACCTCCGGTATGGGCCTATACAGGTATAAAGTCGTTTATGTTCACAATCAGCCCTACAACTATACCATACAGGCAGTCCGGTTAAAAACAGCGTTTGCGAGTCTGCAAGCCTTCCTGCGTCCAGCCAGTTAAGGAGTGTTGCGCCCGTCGGCAAGCTCCTTCAGCTTCACTACGGTCTTCCAGTTGCGCACCGTCGAATTCGGCGCGAGACGTCCAAGCTTGACCGCCAGCTTGGAATCCCGGATGCTTCCGTGGAACAGCAGATAGATTTCCCTTCCCCGGACGGCGAACCTCTCTTCGGCCGATTCGAGCCCGCGCAGCATGCCGACCGCCTCCTCTGCGGGAGCATCGTGCAGGAAGCAGACATAGAGGCTTTCTCCTTGTTCCTTCGACTCGGCCTCCTCGATCTCCGACAAGCGGAATGGAAGCGACTCAAGGACGGAGCTCCACTGCTCGACTGTACGCAGCATGGCCTCCGAATGAAATCCGAATCTCTCCTTGAAAGCCCCCTCGATCAAGGCCTTCACTTCATCCTCCGTCCCGCCGCGGCCTGCAATCAGATTGCCGCTCTGGATATACGACTTCACCTCTATCAGTCCCGCTGCCTCCAGAGCTTCCTTGAGATCAGCCATTCGGACTCGCGCCTTTCCGCCTACGTTGATTCCTCTCAGCAGAATGATCCAATCGTTGGATGCCGGCATCATGGTTTCCCCTTCCCGCCTGATTGTCGGAACAGTCAGGTATAGAAAAAAATGGATGGCGCAAACTATCGTTTATCAATTCTTGACCGGATGTGAGCCTATGTCAACCTCGTCCTACAAAATGAACATGTTTCAAGCCCTGATGATTCTCATGCTCTCCAACGGCCTCGCCTGCCATGTCATCGTCAATCCGATGCTGCTCGACGCTTCGGGACGGGATGCCTGGATTACCGTCATCTCCGCAGGCGTTTTCTTCATTCCATGGAGCCTCCTGCTTTATTACATGATGAAGAAATCATCCATGCAGAACTGGCAGTCGTGGCTTGCGCGGCATACGCACCCGGCGTTGTCGTGGATTCTGCTTCTTCCCGTCTGCATCCATCTCTATTTCATTGGACTCGGCACCGTCATTCAGACCGCGAACTGGAGCGTCAGCAACTATCTCCCGGCAAGCAGCGCCTTCCAGCTTGCGATCCTGCTCGTGCTGATCTGCCTGCTGCTCGCTTCCTGGGGAATCGCATTATCGCGATCGCCTCCGGCGTCCTGCTTCCGGTCGTCATCATCCTCGGCTTTTTCGTCGGCATCTCGAATTCATCGGTCAAGGACTATACGCTGCTCATGCCGGTCCTGGAGCATGGCTGGAGGCCGGTCATCAACGGCTTGGTATACGCCGGATCGGCTTATATGGAGCTGCTGGCGCTCATGCTGCTGCAGCATCACATCCGGGGCAAAGCAAAGCCCTGGCATCTGCTTCTGTACAGCAGCTTCATCGTCATCATGATGAACGGTCCCGTCATCGGGGCGATCACCGAGTTCGGACCGCTCGAAGCGGCGATGCAGATGACCTCGCCCTACGAGCAGTGGCGGCTGCTTCGCATCGGACAGTATGTCGAGCATCTGGATTTCTTCTCGATCTTCCAGTGGCTCTCAGGAGCGTCGATACGAGTCAGTCTGCCTGTCTTCATTCTCGCGGATGTCCTCCCTCTGCGCAGCTCGAGAAAGAAAGCGGTCTTCATCCTGGCGGTGATGGCCAGCTACCTCGTCTACACGATACTGCCCGCCAACAATTGGACGCTGTACTTGTTGATGTTCGATTACTTCATGCCGATCTCGCTCGCCGTTTTGCTTCCTTTATCCTTGATATGGTCGCTTTGCGCCGCATTTGCCAAACCGGACAGGAGGAATGCCAATGAATCGTCCAAGCCAGACAACGGACCCCCGGCAGCCCCCCAGCCGACAGGCTGAAGCCCCTCGTGCATGGACGAAAGCCGCCTTGGAAAAGCAGTTCAACGGCTCCGAGGACGTCATGGTCCGCAGCGCCTACTTTGGCGAGAACAGTGAAAAGGAAGTTGTGCTCCTCTACAATACCGGGCTATGCGATACGATCTCGATCAATAAATTCGTTCTTCCCGAACTGGGGGCCTGCTACCGCAAGCTCGGCTCCTTCTCGCGGCCGTTGCTGCAGCTGTCCGAAGCTTTGACGCTGCAGGGCTTCGACCGCAATCCTGAACCGCAGGAGGTGGAAGACATCGTCTATGACGGCATGCTTCTGCTCCTGTTCGTCCAGGAAGGAAGCCTCGCCTATATGGACTTGTCCGACAAGCCGAACCGCACTCCCTATGAATCCAGCACCGAGATATCCATCAAAGGGCCGAAGGACTGCTTCATCGAGGATATCGACGTCAACGTCGCCCTTATCCGGAAGAGAGTCCGCAGCAGCTCGCTCGTCACCGAGCGGTATACGATCGGCAGGAGAACGCGGACCAAGGTCGTCCTGATGTATTTTCGGGATATCCTGAAGCCCAAGACTCTCGAGGTCGTGCGCAGCAGGCTCGGCAATATTGATATCGACGGCTTGTACAGCATCAATCAGCTGGAGGACCTGCTGACGCAGAACCGTCTTAAAATCCTCCCGCTCATGGACTTCACCGGCAGGCCCGATTACGTCGTCTCCTGCTTGCTTGCAGGAAGATTCATCATTTTTGTGGACGGCAACCCCATGGTGCTGATCGCTCCTTCCGGAATCAGCCTCATCATGAAATCGCCGGAGGATGTCCACTTCAACTACTCCTACGTCTCGTTCGCCAGGCTGGTCAGGCTGCTGAGCCTATTCATATCCATCTTCCTGCCCGGCATCTGGGTCGCTTTGATGGCCTTCCACCAGGATCAGATCCCGTTCCGGCTGATGGCGACGATATCCGTGTCGAGGCTTGGACTGCCTCTGTCTTCGCAGATGGAGATGTTCCTGCTGCTCATGCTGCTGGAGATATTCAAGGAAGCGGGAGTGCGGCTGCCGAACCCGATCGGGCAGACGCTGACGTCGATCGGAGGCCTGATCATCGGGGACGCCGCCATCAGGGCCGGGCTCGTCTCGCCCTCCGTCGTCGTCATCGGAGCCATTACAGCCGTATCGGGAGTGACGCTGGTCAACCAGTCGCTAAGCACAGTCATCAGCATCATTCGCCTGTTTTTCTTCCTGCTGGCATCCGTCTTCGGTCTCTACGGCCTGATTCTCGGAATCGTGCTATTCGTCGCCTATATGTCGAAGCTGCAGTCCTTCGGAGCGAATTACCTGGCTCCTCTGTCTCCGCTCATTCCCCGCGATGTGCTGAACTCGTTCCTGCGCGCTCCATGGTACTTCATCCGCCGCAGGCCGGCGAGCATGTCCGAAAAGGGCATGGACGGCGACCATCAGAAAGAAGAGGAGCAATCATGAGGCTAACGATCATGAGGCTTGCCGCCATGCTGATCTCCGCCGCACTCTGCCTGACAGGCTGCGGCAATTCCAGAGATATCCAGAGCCTGGCTTATGCGACCGCCATCGCGATGGATTACAAAAACGGCAAGTACGTGGGCTACATCCAAGTGCTGAACTTCTCCAACGTCGCCCGCACCGAAAACGTCGAGCTGGGCAAGCCGGTCCCGATCTGGATCGGCAAAGGAGACGGCGAGACGATTCCGGGGGCTCTGTTTGAAACGAACGCCACTGCCCAAGCGCCCGTATTCTGGGGGCATGTGCGCACCGTCATCCTGTCCGAGAACATCATGAAACGGGGAGTGAAGGATTTCTTCGAGGTGCTGAACCGGCACCGGGAAGCGAGGTACAATTTCCTGGTCTACGGAACCCGCGAGAAGATCGAGGACATTCTCGTGCAGAAGTCGATGTTCAATCTGTCGCCGCTCGATACGATGATGTTCACCGCCGTCCAGATGAACACGCAGAAATCGTTCATCCTGCCGATGACAAGCAGGGAAGTCTGGAGCTACATGAACGAGCCGGGCAACATCGGAATGATTCCGGAAATTTCCATCGACCACAAGCTGTGGTTGGAGGATCGGCGCCCCAAATCGATGTTCATGATCAATGGGGCTTATTTCTTCAAAGACTATGCCATGACGGCCCGAATGCGCATGGATGACCTCAAGGGCATCCGCTGGCGGAATCCCAAGCTGGACCTGACGCCGGTGAAAATTCCCTACCGAGGCAAGGCGACCGGCGTCCTCATGCTCTCCCACCCTAAATTCGTTATGAAAATATCCGAGGTCGGCGGAGAGCCTCTTTACGATGTCGCGGTAGAATGCAGCGGTTATGTCGTCGATATGAATGCGAACCTGTCTATTCGAGCGATGGAAGAACAGGCTGAGGAAGTCATCAAGGAGGAAATCATGGCGACGCATATGAAATCGGTCGCCATGAAGACCGATCCGTACCATTTCCAGCTTGAGCTGTACCGGAGACATCCCGGCCAATATATGAAGCTTCTCGGCAAGTCGGATTACTTCCTGAACGAGAAGTCGATCCGCTCGATTCGCGTCCATGTCCACCTGGACAGCACGCAGAAATCCAAAGGCCGCTCGCTGTAGCAAAAAAACACCCTCCAAGGGGTGTTTTTTTGCTCTTCTGATCATCGTCCCGGATTCATACGAACGGAGGCTCGTCTTCGGGTGCATGGCTGTCCCCTGCATATCGTCCATGGCTTGGCACCGCGATCTCATCGAATTTGTCCGCAAGCCTCGACAAGCCTTTCCTGAGCGCTTCCCCTTGCATTGGGGCTCCATGACCGGTGAGCGCGAGGGCCGGGTCCAGCTCGCGCAGGCGGCGCACCGAGATTTTGGAGGCATGCCAGTCCGGCGTGAAATAAACAGGAGGTCCATGCACCTCCTGTTCCTGTGTCAGAACCGCCCAGGCCGACTCCTGCTTGACGGTGATGAAGGCATCTCCGGCGATGACGGTCCGGTCCCGGTCCCGGAACAAGGAAATGTGGCCGGGTGTATGGCCCGGAGTATGAATCCACCGCCAATCCGGCAGATGCGGGACATGTCCGTCGGAAGGAAGCGGCTGGACGCGTCCGCCAAGTCCGAGTCCATGACGAGGATATAGCGGCGATACCGCCGTCATCAGCCCGCCTCCCGCCGCTGGATCCGGCTCGGGATAATCCTTCGTGCCTCCTACATAAGGGAGCTCCAGCTCATGGGCGTAGACGGGAACATCCCATTCCTCCAAAAGCTTTTCCAGCGAGCCTACATGGTCGAAATGACCATGCGTCAGCACAATTGCCTTCGGTGGAGCCGAGCCGAACCTCTCCTCCGCCGCATCCTGAATGGACCGGGAAAATCCCGCGATTCCGCAATCGACGAGCACCCAATGCCCAGAACCCGGCTTGCCGATCATGACGACATTCGCAATCATCGTTCTTTTCAGATCCAGGTCTTCCGGCAGCGCGGTCATCTATGTCCAGCTCCTTTTACCCCAGTATGCCCTCAGCCGCCTGCCGCATTCATTCCGATCTGACGACGGCATGGCCGCCGAATTCGTTGCGCAGCGCCGCTACCACCTTCCCGGTGAACGTATCGGATTCAAGCGAGCGATACCGCATCATGAGCGACATGGCGATGACCGGAATCGCCGCCTGGAGATCGAGAGCCGTCTCGACCGTCCACTTCCCTTCTCCGGAGGAATTCATGACGCCTCGCAGCTCATCGAGGTCCGCATCCTTGGCGAAAGCCCGTTCGGACAGCTCCATCAGCCACGAACGGATGACCGAGCCGTTGTTCCACACCCGCGCCACTTTCTCGTAATCGAAGTCGAAGCCGCTTTTCTCGAGCACCTCGAAGCCCTCGCCGATTGCGGCCATCATGCCGTATTCGATCCCGTTGTGGACCATCTTGAGAAAATGCCCGCTGCCCGGCTTGCCGGCATATAAGCAGCCATTCGGAACCGACGTGTCCCTGAAGATCGGCTCCACGATCTCCCATGCATCCGCATCGCCGCCTACCATGTAGCAGGCGCCGTTCCTGGCGCCCTCCATGCCGCCGGACGTCCCCGCATCCACAAAGGAGATTCCGGCTTCCATCATCCGCTCGTATCTGCGGATGGTCTCCTTGTAATGCGAATTCCCCGCTTCGATGACGATGTCTCCACGTGCGAACAGGCTCCCGAGCTCTTCCAGCACGCCGTCGACGACTTGGTGCGGAACGAGGATGAGCGCGATTCTCGGCTGCGGCAGCGAGTCTGCCAGCTCCTTCAAGGTGGAGGCTCCCTGCGCTCCTTCTTTCCGCAGCTCCTCCACGGCCTTCGGATTCACGTCGAATGCCGTTATCCGATACCCGTGCTCCATCAGATTCCTACCCAAATTCATGCCCATCTTGCCAAGCCCGATCAAGCCGATATGCATCTTCCGATTCCTCCTCTATCCTTGTCTTCCTTTCCTTACCCGGAGAGAAGGAATGGGAAGCTTAGTCTTCCCGGAACGAATGGCGGCATGCAAAAAAAGGAGATTCCGCCATCATGGCGGAATCTCCTTCCCCTACCCTTCCAGCAGAGCCTGTCCGATGTACTGCCCTTCCCGGATTCCTCCGGGACAGGCATACATCGCGCTTGCGATATGCTGGGTATACTCGTTGAGCTTGTCCCTGCTCTGCATCATCCGCAGCATGGGGATGAACTGCTTCGACGGATTGCGCTGATAGCTGAGAAACAGCAGTCCCGCATCAAGCTGGCCGGTTCTGGAATCGATTGCTCCCGTATAAGAATAGGCGCGCCGATGAATGCTCTGTCCGGAGTCCTTCGCGAGCCGGACATGGGAATCGGCAGGCAGCTCGGCTTTTACGACCGGGTCGAATTCGCCTTTCGACCCGTACGCGGCGCCGCTGTCCTTGGAACGGCCGAACGTATCCTCCTGGGCTTGAAGGGATGAACGGTCCCATACTTCCAGCAGCATGCGGATTTTTCTGTAGGCAAGGTACGATCCGCCCTTCATCCAATCCGGCTCCTCCGTTCCCGCCCACAGAACCTCGTCATAACCTTGCGGAGTCTGATGCAGGCTGTTGGCGGTGCCGTCCTTGAAGCCGAACAGGTTCCGCGGCGTCTTTCCCTCCGGCGCGCTGATGAAGCCCTCTTCGGTCCAGTTGACCACGGCGGAGCCTGTCGCGAGCCGAATCAGGTTGCGAAGCGCGTGGAATGCGACCTGCTGGTCGTTCGCGCAGATCTGGACGACGATGTCCCCGCCCTTGAAGCCTTCCTCGATATGGTCCTTGGGCATCCGGGGAATCTCCTCCAGATACAGCGGCTTTCGCGAAGCGATGCCGAAACGGTCCGAGCCTCTGTCGAGGAAGAAGGACGTGCCGAACCCATAGGTGATCGTCAAGCCGGCAGCTCCGAGATCCATCGTTTCACCGGTATCGGCCGGCGGCAGCAGCCCGTTGCCGCTGCTCTGCCTGTATCCGCCCGAAGCGCTGAGGTCGCTGAAGCGCGTCCATTCCTTGAGCATGGCGATCAGCCCGGCTCGGCCGATATCCAGGATGCGGAAGCTGGCCAGATACATATAGGTCTGCTGGGGCGTTGCGATGCCGGCCTGGTTCGGCCCGTAAAAAGCCGTCTCCTGAGACGCTTCCGCCGAAGCCTTCTTCTGGCCGAGAGCGGACAGCACGGCTCCCGCCCCTCCTCCACCGAGAGCAAGCGCCGCGCCGGCGACCGCAGACAGCTTCAGAAAGTCTCTCCGCGATACTTTCGACGGGTTCTTGTCCATTGTGCTCACTTCCTTTTCGCTGCGGTTGGGATTACAGAATAGCCGCGGTCTGGGTCATCAGCTCCGACAGCTGGCTCAGCTTGTCGCTGATTTCACGGATCTGGTCGGTCGTCAGCTTGTCGTAGGCGACATAATCGCCGCTCTTGCGGTACGTGAGCAGCATCGCTTCCATGTCCTGGAACTGCTTGTCGAGTTTGTCCGCAAGCTCCGTATTGTGCTCGTTGAGGGCAGGGATGATCGCCAGATAGACCGTCTTGGAGCCTTCGACATTCGCTGCGAGGTCGACAAGATCGCTTTTGGAATAAATCTCTTCTTCGCCGGTAATCTTGGAGGTCGCCGCCTCGTTGATCAGCTCGATCGCTCCGGCAACCATCGTCTTGGCATCAAGCTTGATATCCTGCACCTTCGCAGCCAGCTCCTCGGTGTCCTTCACCAGCTGATCGGCATAGACATCCATGCCGGCCAGCGATTTGTCCGCCCACAGAGCTTTCTCGATCCGGTGATAGCCCGTCCATTCGCTTTCATTCTCCACGTCTGCCAGGCGGGCGTCGATTCGGGGATCCAGATCGCCGAAGCTTTCCGCTACGGGCTCGATCGTTTCAAAATAAACGCGCGCTTTGGTGTATTCCGCCTTGGCCGCTTCCATATCGCCGGATTTGACGAGGCCCGCGAACACCTTGGTGGAATCCGCAAGCGCTTTTGCCTGCTCCTTGACAAAGGCCTCGTAATTGGCGACAGCCTTGTCCAGCAGCTCGGAGGAGCTGCTGCTTGACGGCTTGGCCTGCTGGAGCGCCTCAAGAGCCTGCATCAGCTTTTGAGCGGTCGCCGCAAGAGCATCGAAATCCACTTTGTCGTAAGCCGACGCCGAGAAGATCGGAATTTCATGCTTTTCTACTTCCGTGTACTCAAGCGGGAAAGCCGTTCTGACCGTATTTTCATAGGACAGCCAGATATCGTTGATGGCTTTGCCCTGCTGCTTGACTTCGGCCAAGTCCTTCTTGGCCAGAGCATCCTGAAGCTTGCTTGTCTGCTCCTTCATTTTGGTTGTGCCGTCCAGTACGGCCTGATTGCCGCCTGCAGCTGCCGATGAAGGGGCGGCTCCGGAATCGGCCGCTGATTCGCCAGCACCTGTAGATGCCGAAGAGCAGGCGGAGAGCAGCAGAATGCCGCCAAGAGACAATGCCGTAAGAGCTTGAGCGCGTTTCTTCATCGAGTTCAGATCTCCTATCGATAATCAATCATTTTATTTAGGACGCCGTTTCCGTCCGGCCTGTATGGCCTCCGAGCCGCTTAAGCCATCCAGACGCGGAGCCTGCCAGCGCGAGCAGCACGAAGACAAGCTGGGGAAGCGTGCTGTACCAGGAAGGATAAAGGCTGATCGAAGCCCACTGAGGCAAGTAATCCTTCACGTCGGAAGGAATCGCCCCTGCCATTTGCAGGCTGTGGATGCCGGATCCAAGAAATTTGAAGCAGAGGTAAAAGACGACGAGGCTGGATGCCAGAAAGAGCGGCCGCACCGGAAGCTTCTGTCCTGCCTTCAGGATGATGAAGGCAAGGACGAACAGCAATCCAAACCCTGCCCCGATGCCGGCTGCGAGCGTTCCCAGACTCATCTTGCCTGCCAGTCCGATCAGGAAGATGACCGTCTCCAATCCTTCACGCAGGATGGCGAAGAAGGCGAGTAGGCCAAAGCTGACCATGCGGCCGCTCGAGGCGGCTTTGTCGCTCTGGCGGTTCAGAAATTTGTTCCAACGGCCGATATCCGCGTTGCGGTGGAGCCAGTAGCTCACATAGAGCAGGAGCAGGCTGGATAGGATGCCGGTCCATCCGTTGATCAGCGAGCTGCTCCCGCCGAATGCCTCCGACGAGAAAAGGATCGCGATGGCAAAACCGGCCGCCAGGCAGACAAGCATCCCCAGCGCCGATCCTCCCGCCACCCACCGCTTCGCCGCTGCCGATTTGGATCGGCCAGCGGCCACGAGCAGCGCGCCGACGACAAGTACCGCCTCTAGACCTTCCCGCAGAGGGATCAAGGCGGCATCCCACCAGCTGTAACCAGCCTCCGCAAGAGGCGCAAGACTGTCGGCCATTCTCTTCAAGACCGCGGATGCTTGCGGCCTTTGGCCTTCGTTGGCCAAATAGGCATCCGCAAGGACGAGATCCCGTTCCGTGTCGTTGTATACTTTCTGCGAGCGGCTGACGACATCGCCCTCTACAGCCAGCCACTGGCTCTGGAGCTGCTTGACCAGGCTCGCGGCTCCCGCCCAATCCTGACGGTCGGCCTTGTTCCTGGCATCGGCCAGCTTGGAGACATAGAAGGCCAGCGTCATCTTCGTCTTGCCGTCATTGCCGGCGTATGCACCGTCTTCATAGTTGTGAAGGGAAAATCTCAGCGCGCCGGAAGTATCGAGAGCTGCGGACAGATCCTCGGTCAACAAGGACAGGGATAGATCTGCGATCTGCTTATCGATCTCAAGGGCGAGGTCGAGCGATTCGCCCTTGACGTCCGCTTTATGAAGAGCCCACCACTTCTTGACAGCTTTGAATGTTTCTGCGGCTGCCTGGCTGTCCTTCGCTTCAAGACTTGCATAAATGATATCCGCCTGTCCCGATATGGCGGGCACATTCTCTTTTGCATGGCTGTCGCCGGCTCCGCTTGCCCATGCGGTCCGGCCTGACATCAGCATGGCCGCCAGCATTCCAAGCAGCATCAGCCTGACAATGCGCATACTTGCCGCAGCTTCCAGGTTCACGTCTATCGGCCTCCGAATTGCAATTCATATTGATAATCATTATCAGTAACCAGTAAATAATAAAGGAATTTCTGTTTGAGTGTCAATGTATTTTTCTTGACGGTTTTACCGTTTTTAAAAATCGATTTCTATGGTTTACATAATTATGCTTACCTTATTGTCAAGCAAAGATAGAGAGCCTGCATCGATTGCAGGCCCTTTTGCTTCTACCTCTTATCGTTTTTGAAAAACCATCATCACGGAACGAGCCCTGAACTCGGTTTTTTCCTCGTACTTCTCTTCTTCAATGGCAACATCGTTCCGTTCTTCCCGGAGCAGAGTCCAATCGGCGTATACATCGCTCAGCAAGCGGTACGCTTCGTCTTCCGAAAGATTAAGCTCGATCTTCGCATCAAGCTCCTCCCCCGTCGCCGCCGCTGTCTCGGAGATTCCGGTATTCATGGACAAGCAGTGGATGCCGCCGCTCACGGTTGCTTGCTGCAGCCTCCCGATAACGGCTCGAAGGGCATCCTCCGAGGAAACATGCTCGAGACAGCCGCAAGCGACGACATAGTCATAGGAATCCGGCTCGTAATCCGCTTCCTCTGCGTCGCACTGAACCGCCTCTACTTCTTTCTCGACTCCATACTTCCGAGCATTTTCCGTCAGCTTGCTTACCGCTTCCTCGAGCAGATCCGTTCCGATCAGCCGGCCCGCTCCGGCCTCCTGCAGCCTCATGGCGATAGGGATGGCATTGCGGCCCGATCCGCAGCCAAGGTCAAGTACAGCCGGATTCGGATTGCCGGCGATGACGAGCTCGAGCGATTCCATGACAGCCGGAATCGGTTGCGACAGCCAGCTTCCCGGCTTCAGAATCTCCTCGGTCTCATACAGATGGGCATGATAAGTTTTCTCCGATTCCCTGGCTTCCTCAAAATCCGTCTTGGACATGGGGATCCTCCCTTGCATGTAATGGGTATGATTTCTTCATACCCTGCTTCAGGACCGTTGAAAAAGGCGCCTGCTCAAGCTTCGGCCTCCTCTGCCGGCTTGAAGCGGTCCTTGGAGAAAAGATACCAGAACATGACGGCGATGAGCGTATAAATGACTGCCGTAACCGAAAATGCCCACGCATACCCTTGGTAAGGCCCGTACTTGGCGACAAGGCCCGTGCTGATCGGTGCTGCGATGAACCAGCCCAGATTGAACATCGCTTCGCCCGAGCTGGCCGCCAGCCCCCGGAGCGAGCGATGCACATACTTCATCTTGATCGTATTGTAGAACGGATTCGCGGCATTCATCAGCGCCTGGCGGAACAAGTACCCTGCGCCGGCAAGCCAGAATTGATGCGTATAAGCGGTCAGGACAAGAAACGGGATGGAGCTGAGCTGAAGCCATACGACCGCTCTGACCTCCCCCATCCGCCGGGCGATCGCCGGCCCGAGCAGGTAGGCGACTGCCGTCGCGCCTTGGCCGAGCGCAACGACGAGGCCGATGACCGACTTGGACGCCTCGAACCGGTCTTCGAAATAAACGTTGAGATAAGGCACGACCATGCCGCCCGCCATGGAAGAAAGCAGGCTGAGCAAAGTAAAGGCTCCTATCGCATAGAAGGAGGAGCGATGCTCCTTCATGGCGGCTTTGAGCCGAACACCCTTCACGGGGCTTGGCGGCTGCCCGACTCCTCCCATCGAGGCTGACGCCGCTTCCTCTTCCTTCCCGAACATGAGCACGGGTATTAGTCCGGCTCCGGCTATACCGGCGCCGATCAGCAGCGTAAGCCGCAGGCTGAGCACTTCGCCCATACCCGCAAGCTGCAGCAGGTCGGTGATGAAGCCGCCCGCCAGATTCCCTACCACGTTGGCTGCCATGACGAGCGCCATGTTGAAGCTGAACAGATGGATCCTTTGCCTGGCAGTCGAGTTGTTCGCCATGAACGGCAGGATCGTCGCCGATACGATCGCCTGGGCGATGCCTCCCGCGAATGCGGATCCGGTCAAGCCGCCCGCTCCCGGCAGCCAGGCGCGGAGGACGAGCGCCGCAACGACAGCGGCAGCCCCGATGCTGATCATCCGCTTCGGCCCGAAGCGGTCATTGGCCAGGCCGGCGGGAATCAGGATGAGCGCGGAGGCCAGCGCGGTCATGCCGACGATTTGGCCGACCATCGTCGGCTCGTAGCCAAGCGCTTTCACATATAAATTGTAGACGAGGCTGTACATGCCGAGCCCCACGTTCCAGAGCAGGTTGAACACAAAAAACAACCGGATATTCCGGCTGTAGCTCTGGATTTGCATCTGCCATTCTCTCATGAAGTTGGACATGTTACCCATACTACCTCATGCGGCAGATTCCGACAATACTCCCGGCGAGTGTATCCCGATGCGCAAAAAAAGAGCTTGTTCGACAAACGAACAAGCTCTGCAAAGCTAGGATCAGACGATCTGCGCTCCCAGGCAGGTGCGGAAATGCCGCAAAGCCCATTCATGACCGGCCTGGTCGAAGCTCGCGACCGCTTGCTCATGGATGAAAAGGGAGTAATGGAGATTATAGGCGTCTACAGCCGTGTGCAGGATGCAAATATCCGTGCAGTCGCCGACAAGATGCAGGTCTCGGATTCCTCTCTCCCGCAGCCGCAGATCCAGATCAGTGCCGGCAAAAGCCGAATAGCGGGTCTTGTCCATGTAAATGACGTTGGGCATCTCCTTGATGCTCTCGTACGTTTCGGCCAGCGAGCCGTACAGCTCCCTTCCCTTCGTCCCTCTCTGATTATGAGGCGGGAACAGCTTCGTTTCAGGATGCCACGGATTTCCAGCCTCATGGACGTCGACCGCGAAAACGACCAAGTCTCCGGCTTCCGCGAATTCCCGCGTAAGCCGGACGACCTCCTCCTCGATCGCTTGTCCGGGCTTGCCGCATGTCAACGCGCCGTCATCCGCTATGAAATCATACGTATAATCAATATTGATCAGTGCTCTCATGCCATTCATCCTCTCTTTCGGATCTCTTTGCCTGCTATCGCCGGCCGCTCTCCCGTTCGTTGACGGATCGGCCCTGATCCGCTACGATTCGTGATGAAGGAGGCGTTGACGAAATGAATGCATTCATAGGTTTGGGAGCCGCCGCCATGTTTCTCGGGGTCGCGCTCGGCGCTTTCGGCGCCCATGCGCTCAAGCGCAAGCTGAGCGAGGACAAGCTGGCCGTATACCAGACAGGAGTTCTGTATCAGCTCGTCCATGGCATCGGCCTTCTCTTAATCGGGGTTGCCGGATACTTTTCCGACTCCGATCTGCTGGCCCCCGCCGGCTGGCTGCTTGCGGCAGGCATCCTGCTGTTCTCGGGCAGCCTCTATGCCCTGAGCCTGTCCGGAATCCGCAAGCTTGGAATCGTCACGCCGATCGGCGGCCTTGCTTTTCTGGCTGGCTGGGCGCTGATGGCCGCCGCTTTTTGGCTTTAGCGCGCTGCTTATGCAGGGATGCTGATTTCCGCCCGGGCGGAAATCAGGCCATCGGCGCAACACGCACCCTCAAGATTGGACAAGACCGAGCATCGGCGACAGCTCCAGCGGCAAAATCCGTTGGGAAGGCACCAGATTGCCTGCCGAATCCACTCCATATACCGACATCGCCATTTCCGAGAGATCGTCCACATTGTTCAGCTGCATCTCGTAGATCGACAATCCCGCAACGCCGAACGAGCGGGTAACCGCCGAGTTCGAGGGCACCATGAACCCTGCCACATAGATCGGCGACAAGGTCGAGCCTCCGATCGGGATTCCAAACACCTGCACGACGACAAGCGCTTCGTCCGGACCCAGGTTGCGGGCATAAAGCCAAGCTTGAGCCGCAGCAGTCCCTCCCTGAGCCACATTCGCCATCAAGCCGGTCGTATAAGTCGACATGCCGACCACCCTCCTTCACCCAGACTTGTCCTATTCTATTCTTAGGGCGTTGATGAGGTCACGGCATGCGGCAATGATGGGCAAATGCCTGCCCGGCTCGCATCTTACAGACGGTCCAGCTGCCTGCGCTCCGCGCTTGGCTTGCATTCCCGGCACAAGCCGACCACGCGGCCGTTCTCGTCGGAAAAAAAACTCAGCCGCGCAGCGGGCTTGCGACATGAGGAGCATAATTGAGACCCCGGCTTCGCGGCTGCGCTGTCGCTTCTGCCTTTCCTGGAACGGTATGCGTTCATGTTGACGATTTTGCTCTTGCCTTGCCGGCCGGCAGCCCGGGAACGGCTCCAAGCCCATGCTGCGGCTGCCGCAATCGCCGCACCGGCTATCCAATATCCGATCATAGCCTTCTCCTCCATGCAAATGGATAATTCTAACCTGTCAGAACGATCAAGGTTCTATCTCCATTTTTTCAAATGTCTCCCAAAAGCATACATGACGAGCAGATGAACTTGCGCTTGCGAGTACTTGTACAGCAGCCAAGGCAGCGAAGGGATGAAATCGTGGATGGCCGCGAGGCATTCCCTCGATCCCGGCAGCAGCAGAAATTCAAGCCTCCCCCGTCTCCCTTTCCCCTTGCCGGCCAGCAGCCCTCCGCTGATCTCGAAGGTGAAGCTGCGGAAAGCCCCGGCTTGCCTGCGCTCAGTCAGCTGCAGGAGAGGACGCGGAATCCCTGCCGCATAGATTCGGCATTCCCCTGCCGGATTCCTCTCGACCCGCAGCAGCGGGCGGCAGAAGCGGGACAGCCAGTCCAGGTAATAGAAGGCCGCTTGCTCCGCGTTCATGCCGTCCGGCAGGGTGAGCCTTTGGACGGATCGGACATCCCGCCTTCGGTCCATTCCGTTCGCGAATCCTGCTTGCCCGGACGCCTCGCGGACGGTATCGCCAGTTCCTTTCTCCCCCGCCATCGCGCGATAGCCCAGAGCGGCGCATATGGCTGCCGCTGCATGAAGCGGGCCTGCACCGCCAGCCGGGATGACGGTCAGCGGCACTCCGTGAGAAGCGAGAATGCCTTCCACCTCCCGCCGCTTTTGACCGTTGCCGGCCCGCCTCGGCATCGACGGGTATGGCAGGATATTTCCGTCGAGACAGATGATCCGCTTCACGCCGTTGGCCGCCGCGGCAAAAGCGAAATGCTCCGCCAGCAGGGCGTCGAGGTCCCGCGATGTCCCTTGGGTCAGCCTCGCAGAAGGCTTGCCTGCATGGAGGAGGAAAATGGCCATATCGACTTCAGCCAGAGCAAATACGGCTTCTTCCTGCGAATAGAAGTCGCATGTCCGCCACGCAAGGCGACCGTGATGGCCGCTGGCAGCAGGATGCCTGCCGATCCCGATGAGAGCGGCCTCGGGCGGCAGCATGGCGGCAAGCCTGCTTCCTACCGATCCGCCAGCGCCGGCGATCGCGATGACCGGGCGGCGGCTACGCCCGCCTGCTCGGCCAGCGGCGTTGAGCCTATCCGGCCCGATGGCCTCGTCCAAAGCCAGGCCCCCTTTCATTTCTATACGAAATCATACCCTTGCAACGCGAATGTCAAAAGCAGAAGGACTGGAATGCATCCTATTGCGCACAGCAGGCACCTTGTGAGAATATAGCGGTATCCAATTTCTACAAGGAGTGATGAACCGATGCGCAAAAACCTGGAAAGATTAAAGCAGGCGCTGCAAAACGAGAATAAGCTCAACGGGCATGAAGGCGTGCTGATCGCTTTCGACCATCTTCTCGACCTCCTTGAAGAACACGAGCAGTATCACCGCGTCGAGATCGGCGCCCGCAGCACCAACAGCGAGAAATCCAACGGCGAGGTGGAAGCTGCGATCCGGCAAGAAACGGAGTTTTTCCGCAACGCCGTGCATACGGTCATCGAACGGACCGTATCCGACCTGGTCCACAAAGGCCAGAAGGACTGGAAGAAGTTTTACGACCGGGTCGACTGACGGCCTGAGCCTGCCTGCCCCTACAGGGCGGGCTTTTTTTCATTTTTGCTTGGCGAGGCCGTCCGCCCTCACTCCTTGTCCACTCCGGGAATAGAGTAACGCATGACCGAAAAGGAGTGATAGATTTATGGCCAAAACATCCATCCTGGGCTCCCAGTCCGTATCGGCCGACGCGATGATCCGTTATGTGGCGGGCGTGAACCCTTCCTTCAACGGAGAAATCGCCAGGCAGTTCCTGGCCGTCGGCGCCCGTTACGGCGTGCGCGGGGACATCGCCCTGTGCCAATCGATCCATGAGACGAACTGGTTCCGCTTCGGCGGAGACGTCCAGCCGTCGCAGAACAACTTCGCCGGCATCGGCGCGACCGGAGGCGGCAATCCGGGCGCTTCGTTCGCTACGATCGCTGAAGGCGTCACGGCGCAGATCCAGCATCTGTTCGCCTACGCTTCCACAGCGGCCGTGCCTGCCGGGGAAACCATCGTCGACCCCCGCTTCTCGCTCGTGACGCGCGGCTCCGCGCCGGCGTGGGAAGATCTTGCGGGCCGCTGGGCCGTGCCGGGTTATGACCGGACCAAGTACGCCAGCCTTGCAGACGCCATGGCCGCCGGCGAGACTTACGGACAGCGGATTCTGACGCTGTATCAAGCGATGAGCACAGCGCCTGCGGCGGCGCTTCCCATCCTCGCGCTGGACGCGGGCCATGGGGGTACCGATCCCGGCGCATCCGGCAACGGCATCGTCGAGAAGGACAGCGCCCTGGACTTGACGCTGAAGACAGCCTCCTACTTGAGGAGCAAGTACGCCGTCGATATCCGCCTCACCCGCAGCAGCGATGTGTTCGTCGCCTTGAGCGACAGGGCAAGCCTTGCGAATGGCTGGGGAGCGGCATACTTTGTTTCCATCCATCATAACGCAGGGGGAGGCGAAGGCTACGAATCCTATGTATATCCCGGAACCCGCACCGGCGCCTCCGGCCGCAGCCAGGATGCCGTCCACAGCCGGATCATGGCGTATCTGAAGCCGCTGGGCGTCGCGGACAGGGGCAAGAAGGAAGCGAACTTCGCTGTCCTGCGCGAGACATCGATGCCTGCCCTGCTGCTCGAAAACCTGTTTCTCGACCAAGCCTTCGATGCCGGCTTGCTGAAGGATGCCGCCGTCCGCCAAAACCTGGCGGCAGCGATCGGCGAAGGTATCGCGGCGGCCATGGCGCTGAAGCCCGTATCTGCGGCGGCTGCGCAATCGTACAAGCAGGAAGCCGTCGACTGGCTCTATGCCCAAGGCCTGCTAACGGACCCGGCCTGGAAGCAGCAGCCGGAAGCTCCGCTGCCGCTGTGGGCGGAAGCCCTCGTTCTTCAACGGCTGTACAGCCGGCTGCAGTCCTGATGCTGCAAGCCATGCGCCGCGGCAGCGGCGCCTACATAACGATGCCGCCCCCGCACACCGGCTGACTCCGCCTTCACGGCTGCCTGGATTCCATGAACCGCTTGATATAGTCGAGGAAGCGGCGGGCTGCCGGCGAAAGCAGCTTGAACGAGGAGGCGGCGATCGCCAGCGTCCGGTAGCGGCCGTCCTCCAGCTCGACCATCGCGGCGTGATGATCCCTTCCCTGCAGCACGAGCTCCGGAAGGATGCTGATGCCGAGGCCGTGCTCCACCATGGCGATGATGGCATAATCGTCCGCCGTCTCGTACTTGATGCGCGGCCTCTGGATGACCTCCTCGAGAATGCGCCGGACGTCATAGTCGGAGCCTTCCTTCGGAATGATGAAGTCCTCGCCTTGAAGCTGCTGGAGAGACAAGAACGGCTGGCCGGCGAGCGGATGTCCGGCCGGCAGCACGCAGAGCATGCGGTCCTTCTTCAACGCCAACGTGTCGAGGCCATCCCGGGCCGGAAGGCTCAAGAAGCCCATATCCATGCTGCCGTCGGTGATGCCTTCCTCGATATCCCGGTAATCCCCCTCGATCAGCTTGATTTCGATTCCCGGATAGTCTCGGTCGAACTCCTTGATCATTTGCGGCAGCCAGTGGACCGACACGCTCGTGAACGTGCCGAGCCGCACCGTGCCCGCCTGCAGCCCTTTGATCGCCGCGATTTCCTGCTGAAGCTGCTCCTGCCAGGACAGCATCTCGCGCATCGGCTTCAGCACCCTCTCGCCGTCGACGGTGAGCCGGATGCCCGAGCGGCTGCGGGCGAGCAGCTGGATGCCGAATTCCTTCTCCAGGCTGCCGAGCGCATGGCTCACTCCGGATTGGGTCAAACCCAGCGTTTCCGCTGCTTTTGTCAAGCTTCCGTGCTCGACGACTGCGCTGAATATTTCGTATTTGACCAGACTCATGAGCGGCTGCTCCATTCCTTTTTTATCATGAATTTCCTTCATGTAAAACATGAATAACATTCAATTCCCTTATGTTATGGTTCCTAGTATACTTTACCATCGGAAGATACGACAAGAAGAGGACGGGAACACGAACATGAAGAAGTCGGAATGGCTGCTCGTAATGGTAACGATATGCTGGGGATCCTCCTACCTGCTGATGAAGCTGGCGTTGGATTCGGTCGGGGAAATGACGTTGATCGGACTGAGATTCGGCATAGCCTTCGCGCTTACGGCCGTGCTCTTCCATCGGAAGCTGAAAGGCTTGTCCTTGCATACGACCGGTTATGCAGCTTTGCAGGGAGCGCTGCTGCTCGGCGTCTTCGTCTCCATCACGTACGGCCTCAAGACGACGAGCACGTCGAATGCCGGCTTTCTGGTCAGCCTGACGGTCATATTCGTGCCGATTCTGTCCGCCGTATTCATGCGCCAGAGGATGAAGCCGCAGCTGACGGCCGGCATCAGCCTCGCGATCGCCGGCATCGGCCTGCTCACGCTGAAGATGCCTCTCAGCATGCAGCCGGGAGACATTCTGTGCATCGCAGCGGCATTCTTATATGCCGTGTATGTGCTCGTCACCTCGCGCGCCGTCAGGAAAAAGGTCGACATGTTCCAGCTCGGCATCCTGCAGCTGGCGTTTACAGGCGGCTACGGCTTCGTCCTCGCCTTTCTCCTGGAGAAGCCATCCCTGCCGCATTCGCTGAACGGATGGCTCTCCGTCGGCGCTCTGGCTGTCGTGTGCAGCGCATTCTGCTATATCGCGCAGCCGCTCGCCCAGCGGTATACATCCCCGGCCCGGGCAGGCCTAATCTTTGCGCTTGAGCCCGTCTTCGCCGCCCTGTTCGGCTATCTGTTCGCAGACGAGGTATTGGGAATGCAAGGTTATATCGGAGCCCTGCTCGTCATGTCGGGCGTACTCGTGTCGGAGTACGGAGGGCGCTGGATATCGGCGCTGCGCAAAAAAAAATCAGGCCAGCCGGCCGTTCCGGCCGAAACCTGATTCACGCCATGGCGCATGCCTGGCTTGCCGCGCGGGCTTTGCCCGCCGCCGCGAGCGCATGCTCCATGGCTGTTTTTTTGACCTCATCCGGATGCAGGCTGTCGCGGCTGAACATGTCGCACAGCGCATCCTGCGCCGCCTGAACCGCGAGCGCCTCGTTCTGCAGCAGGTACATGCATACGCTGTAGCAGTGACTTTCGACCGACCGCAATCGGCGAATCCTGTCGGCTTGATCCCTCTTGCTCATGATTCATTCTCTCCCCCGTGGCATAGCTCTATCTATAAGACGAATCCTAACAGCAATATGTAGCACCATGGTACGCACAAAACCAGTATAAGGGAATTTTACCAGACAAAAAGTAACAAAGTATTTACGAAATCTGAGTTTTTTCTTAAGATTGCTGGAAAAAGGAGCGCTTCGCCGCAATATCGGCGAAGCGCTCCTTCCTTCATTAGACGTCGGCAGAGCGCAAAGGTTCCGTCGGCGAGGAGATCAACGCTCCGCGCGCGGGTCCGATGTTGAACAGGAACGCCGCCGCCAGCAGCAAGCCAAGCACGCCGGACAGAAGCAGCCAAGGAAATTCGGCTTCGACGGGCGCTTCTCCCGGCCTCAGGTCGGTCTGCAAAATCCGGATGAAGGCATGGGCGCCCGTCGCTCCGGCAGCCGTGCCGGCGAGCAGGCCGCAGCCGCCGAGCAGCGTCCCCTCCAGCAGGAACGAGCGGAACAGCTTGCGGGATGGAATGCCGGCGCAGCGCAGCATCGCGATCTCCCGCGACCTCTCTCCTATAGAGCGTTTCTGAAGCACCGCAAGCCCCAGCAGCCCGATGACGGCGGACAGAACGGTGAAGCCGATGAAGCCGTTCACGAGCTGCTTGTTTTCGGCATACTTCTCGCTGTTCGACAAATATGGAATGCCGACGGACAACGCTCCGCCCGACACGAGACGGCTGCTGATCTCCCGGTCCAGCTGCAGGTCTCGGTAATGAAACTGAAGCAGCAGCAGGCCTTGATGGACCTGATTGTCCCATGGGTGATGGTAGGGCTTGAGCTTGGCCAGCAGCTCAGGATTAACATAGGTCGTTGCATATACGTATTCGGTGCGGGCGGTGGATTCTGTATTATCGGCCGCAAAGCCGGCAATCTTCAGCTCGACGGTGAGGTCGGGCTTGTCCGAGGGACCGACGAGATTATTCTTGTAAAAGCTCATTCGGATATGATCTCCCGCTGTATAGGTTGCTTCGGGTCCGTGAAATATAGAGGGCTTATCGCCTGCCGTCTTCCTGTATTGAAGAGGCAGGACGACATAACCGTCATCCGATTCCACTTTGTTCCATGCCTCTTCATCGCTGCCGAACTCCGGCGACCGTTCGGCAAGCGTCCAGCCGCCGCCGGCCAGCAGCTCCTGCGAGACCGGCACGAACGCCTGGCTGAAGCGGGAGCCTTTCCCTTCCAGCTGGACGCCGCCCATGACAGGCTCGACAACGGCGTGATGCGAGACCGTCCGGCGCAGCTCGGCATCCGTCCTCAAGAGCTCGAGCACGCGTTCTTTTTCTTCCGCCGATTGGTAGGGAACGTAGCCGCCATACCCGAGCATTGTCTGAACCGTGCGTTCCGTGTCCATGTTTTTGAGAATGAGGCTGCTGAGCCCCGAGGTGAAGGTCACCGTCATCATCGCGATGCCGAACAGGAGCATGACGGTGAACGTCCTTCCCGGACGCTGGCCGGCATAACGAACGGCGAGCAGAGAGGACAGGCTGAGGCGTCCCGCCAGCCGGCGACCAGCGCTCAGCAGCAAGCCAAACACGGCGTAAACCGCTGCGGCCGAAGCGCCAAGCCAGGTCAGCAGCAGCGCAAGCATCGTTCCTCCGGAAGGCGCTGCCGGCTCCCAGCGGAACGCCTGATAGAGATGAGCCCCCAAAAAAGCAGCCGCTAGAATCGGGAGCGTCCAGGCTCCGGCTTGCCTTTTCCACCCTCTGCCCTGCTTGCCGCCGGACGCCGCCTCTCCCCTCAATGCGGAAACGATGGTCCCCGCACCGGCTTTGCGGCTGGCGAGCAGGACCAGCAGGCTTTGATACAAGAGGACGGCTGCCGCTGCGACGGCCGCCAGGGCAGGCGAAATGCGGGCTGTGATGGGAATGCCTGCGGAGCTGACCGCGTGCCCGTATCCGCCGCCGTAGAGCAGCTTCACCATTGCCCATCCTGCCCCCGCCCCTGACAGCAGCCCGATCAGGCCGGACAGCAGCCCGAGCAGCAGCGCCTCGGCCGCGAACAGCCCCCTCGCCTGCCGCCGGTTCATCCCGATCGCCCTCAGCACCCCGTACAGCTCGCTTCGCGATTCGGCCATCATGTGGACGATCTGGCGTAGCAAAAAAGCGCTGGAGAAGATCGCCGTCATACTGATCGCCAAAATGACCATGACCATATTTCCGCCTGCTCTGGATAAGGCTTCACGCTTCACGAATCGAGTCTCCGTCAGCTCATTCATCTTGTTGCTGTAGTTCATGCCAATGACGCTGCCGGCCGGATCCGTCCTCCCGACCAGCACGAAGCTGTAGCTGCCTTCAGGGCTGCCGGCAAGCGCTGCCGCATCGCGCTCGTTCACCAGGATCGTTCCGTTCCTGCTGCCCCGATCGCCTCTATATCCGGTCACTCCGGTCGCCTCGACGACGTCCCGGACGATCAGAGGCTTGCGCATCCCGGCGGCATCCGCCGCCCACACCGCGTCGCCGGCTTCAAGCCCGAGCCTGCCTGCGGTTTCCCGGTCCAGAATCGCTTGACCCGAAGGCAGCCCCGTCCTCCATAATTCGGCTTGTCCTTCATCAAAGAGCTTCGCTTGCCGCGGATCCAGCCCGAGCAGCTGGACCTGCTGCAGAGACTTCGCATCTGCATCCTGCCGGTCGGAAGCGAACAGCGTCGTCGCGCCGGCAACGACCGGCAGGCTGCGATAGCGGACGCCGGGCATCGATTCCAGCTCAGATCGGAGCGTCACGGCCTGCTCGCCGCTGAACGGCTTGCCCTGCCTCGGCATCAACACCCAGTCGATCGGGCCGAAATGAGCGCGTACCCAAGCATCTCCGCTGCCCTTGACGGCGATGTAATGAAAGCAGGACATCGAGATGAGCATCGCCCCGATCGCCCCGGCCAGCAGGCTGAGCAGCGTCTGCCGCTTCTGCCTTTTCAGATACAGGAGGCCTATCCGCCAGCTCAATCCCTTCGCCAGCATCAGAGCGTACCTCCGTCATGCACGATCCGCCCGTTGAACATGCGGATCTGCCTCTTCATCCGGGCTGCGAAGCCCGCATCATGCGTCACGAGCACGATCGTCGTGCCGCTGCGGACATTCAGCATCTCCAGCAAGCCCAATATCTGCTCCGCCGTATCGGAGTCGAGCGCGCCCGTAGGCTCGTCCGCGAACAGGATGTCCGGGCGGCCGGCTACCGCCCTGGCGATCGCCACGCGCTGGTTCTGGCCTCCGGACAGCTGCGCCGGCAACGCCGCCGCCTTGTTCTCCAGCCCGACGAGCTTCAGCGTTTCCCGCGCTGCGGACTGCGCCTCTTTCCTGGACATGCCTCTGGCCATGAGCGGCAGCATGACGTTCTCGGCCGCGCTCAGGACGGGAACCAGATGATAGGATTGGAAAACGAACCCCATCCGCCGAAGCCTGACCTCCGCCAGCTCCTTCTCGCCGAGCTTGTGGAGAGCGCTCTCTCCGAGCCAGACTTCGCCGCTCCCGGGCGGCTCCAGGCCGGCGAGCACATGAAGCAGCGTCGTCTTGCCGCAGCCCGACGGCCCGGTGACCGCCACCGTCTCCCCTTCCTCTACCTGCAGATTGATCTCCTTGAGCGCCCGGGCGGCCTCGCTGCCCGTCCCGAACGTTTTGCTCACTTGCTTCGCCTTCAGCATTCCGGCGCCAGCCCCTTTCTCCCGCTCGGCGGGTACGCCAGTAGACTAACAGGCTTATGTGCAGCAGCCATCGACACAATGTGCAGACATTGTGCAGAAGGCGGCTATTCGCGATAGGCAGGAAGCTCGGCATAAAAAAGAGCTCCCGCTCCGAAGCGGCTGCTGACGCCGACGGAGCCTCCATGGGCTTCGGCAATGCCCTTGACGACGGCCAGCCCCAATCCGAGCCCGCGCGGCGCGGGACTTCCGTCCGCGTAAGTCCGCCTGCGGACATAGCGCTGGAACAGCTGATCGAGCTCTTCCTCCTCCATTCCCCAGCCGTCGTCCTCGACTTCGATCCGCACTCCGCTGCCTGCCGCCGCGATTCGGACGGTCATCGTCGTGCGCGCATGCCGAAGAGCGTTGTCCGACAAGTTGAGCAAAAGCTGGCGGATCCGCTTCTCGTCGCCGAATACCTTCGCCGCCTCGTCGAGCTCCGTCCGGACCCGGATTCCTTTATCCCCGGCCTCCGCTTCCAGCAGCTCCGCGATCGCGGCGGCCGCTTCGGCCGGAGCGAACCAGCGCTTGTCCAGCGCCAGCCGGCCGCTCTCGGCGAGCGACAGATCCTGCAGATCCTGGACAAGACGGGCCATCCCTCTCGCCTGCTCCGACAACTTGGCGAGCTGGGAGGCATCCAGCGCCCGCTCCTCGTACAAGGCGTTGTCCAGAGACGCCAGCAGGACGGCAAGCGGCGTCCGCAGCTCATGGGCGACTTCGCCCACCATCGATTTGCGCACTGTCTGCAGGTGCTGGATATAATCGCCCGCTTCGGACAGACGTCGGGACAGCTCCTCTTCGCCCGGATCCTCGGCGGAAGGCGCCTGAAGCATGCGCGCTCCATGCACTGCCGCAGCGGCAGTATGCCCGCTGCCGCTCGGCCGAAGGAGCTTCGCCTCGTCGGCCCACAGTCTCAGCCGGCGCTGGCCGCGAGCGGCCTCCAGCCTCATCAGGCCCCAGGCGCAGGCGAACGCGGCCATGCCGGCGGCGGCAGGCCATACCGCCGCATGCCCGCCGGCAGAGGAGGCGACGGAGGCCTCGACCGTTCCCGCCACGCGTCCGTCAAGCATGAAAGGCTTGACCGACGACAGACGGCTGCCGCGAGGACCATCCTCTCCGGCGACAGCGATCGTCTCGCCTGCGGCCGTCCTAACCTCCAAGTAAACAGCGCCCCCGGCGGGATGCGCAGCCGCATCCCGCCGGAGAGCCTCCTCCATGCCGTCCGCCGAACCGTGCAAGCCGGCATACGCAGACGCATAGCCGCTCCAGTACAGAGCGAGCCGCTTCGCTTCGTCAGGCTCCTTCGACGATTGCGGCGTCCCTACCAGCACGGCAGCAGCCGCTATCGCCGCAGCGGCCGAGCCGCAGGCTGTCCGCAGCCAGGCAGCTCGGGACAGGGAGCGTGCCTTCATTCGCGCCTCTCTTCCTGAAGGAAGCGATATCCGACGCCGTATACCGTCCCGATATAACGAGGCTCGGCCGAATCGTCGCCGAGCTTGCGCCGCAAATTCCGGATATGGCTGTCTATCGTCCGCTCATACCCTGCGTACGCTTCGCCGAGAGCCTCCTCCAGCAGATGCGTCCGGGTGAATACCCTTCCGGGATGAGAGGCCAGCTTCAGCAGCAGCGCGAACTCGGTTCGGGTCAGCTCCACCGGAGCCCCTCCGACGCTGGCTTCGAACCGCTCCGGAGAGATGGAGAGGTCGCCGCGGACGAGCCCTTCCGTCTTAGCCGGGAGCGAGCCCTCTCCTTCCTTCATCCTTCCGGCTCGGCGAAGCACCGCCTTGATCCGGGCATGCAGCTCCCTCAGGCTGAACGGCTTCTGGATATAATCGTCCGCGCCGATCTCAAGCGCCAGGATGCGGTCGAACTCGTCGCTTCGCGCCGTCACCATCAGGATCGGCAGCTGCCACAGCCTTTCATTGCGGCGGCATAAGTCGAGACCCGTTCCGCCGCCCTTCAGCAGCCAATCCACAAGCAGCAGCTGCGGCTTCTCCTGCTCGATCAGGACGATCGCCGCTTCTGCCGAATCAGCCGTATGGACCTCGCAGCCTTCTCTGCGCAAATACGCAGCCCCTTGCTCCGCCAGCTCCCGCTCGTCCTCGACCCATACAATTCGTGTCATCCCCGATCCTCCCTCCGGCCCTGATTGTTCTTGTTCTTATGGCATTCCTTGCCTGCCAGCCGCTCCAACGCAGCGGCTGCCCGCCGTATTCCCTCGGCGATCATGTCCTCTTCGGCCGCCGCGACGCTGATGCGCATCCAGCCGGGACGTTCCCCGTACAGCTCCCCGGGACTGACGGCGACGCCTTGCTCCATGCATTCCTGCAGCACTTCCAGTCCGGAGCGCGCCAGGCCATGCTTCAGCCAGATATAAAAGCCGCCCTCCGGAAGCGCCGCCTGGATGGCCGCATGCGGAGCAAGGCTGGCCGCCGAGGCTTCCGCGGCCGCCTGTCTTCTGCGTTCGAGAGCCGCCCGGACGGTCTCCAGCCTGGTATCGAACTGGCCGCTGCCCAGCAGCGCCGCTCCCAGACGTTCACCCGGATGGCTGGTCGTCAACCCCGAGGCGTGGCGCGCGGCCATCAGCGGCGCCATCAGCGCCCTTGGCGCCGCGATCCAGCCTGTCCGCATGCCGGGAGTGGCGATCTTCGAGAATGTGCCGCAGGATAGGACCCGCTCCCTGCCGCCGGGCAGCGAGCGCAGCGAAGGAAGCGCCGTCCAGCCCGGCCTGCCGAGCAGGGAGTAGGGATCGTCCTCGATGATCGGCAGCCTGAGCTCGGTGCAGATGGCGAGGAGCTGCAGCCGTCTCGCCAGCGACAGCGTCGATCCGGTCGGATTCTGGAACGTCGGATTCGTAACGACAAGCCGGATCCGGTGGCGGCGGTACAGCTCCGGTATCGCTTCCGGCGTGAGGCCTTCCTTGTCGACCGGCAGCCGGACCATGTAGATGCCGGCTGCCGCGAATACGCCCATCGTGTACAGATAGGACGGACCTTCGACCGCTACGGCGTCCCCCGGCTCCAGCATCGCTCTCGCGATTAGGCCGAGCGAATGCTTGACGCCGCCTGTCAGGAGCAGCTCATCCGGCTTCGCTGCCAGCGAAGGACCGATCCGCGGATGGGAGGCGAGAGCCTCCCTCAAGCCGCAATCGCCCTGCGGATCGTCCCTGTAGCTGAACGGCCGGCTCCAATCAAGCTCTCCCGACAGCCGCTCCATCAGCTCCAGAGGCATCAGGCTGCGATGCAGCTCTCCTTGGGTGAGGTCGATCACGCCTTCTCGAGGCGCCTCGTTGACGGCCTCCTGCAGCCGGCTAGAAGGATTGTATCTTCGGCTCAAATAGCGGATCCAATCCGGCTGCCGCTCCCCCTGCTCCCACATCGAGTCGCTGACGCTCGTCCCGCTTCCCGGGCGCGACTGGACGAGACCGAGCGCCCTCAGCTCGCCGTATGCCGCCTGGACCGTGCTGCGGTTGACCGCCAGCCGGAGGGCAAGATCCCGTTCCGCCGGCAGCTTCGAGCCCGGAGGCAGCAGACCGCTGCGGATCTGCTCCTCATAGTGCCGGCATATTTGGATATAGACGGCATCTGAGCCGGATGGACTCGGTTTCCAGAACATGATCATCCCCCCTTTTGTTTGATTATATCGCCTTCATGAATTGGATGGGCAAAATTTCCTCCAATTGGCTGGTGCGCCCAATCTCCCGAACCGCTATGATAACAACAAAACAGAGGGGGAACCGCCATGTTGTTCAAGGAACCGAAATTCGCCTGGCTGCTTCTGGCCGTCTTGTGGTGCTTTACGTTCGCAGGCTCGCTGGGCCGCATCGTCATCGCTTTTTTCCAGCCGGAAATTACCGCCGATCTCGGCGTCGAGCGGGACTTTCTCGGCTTTACGTGGTCGACCGCCATCGTGCTTACCGCTGTATGCGCGCCGCTCGGCGGCCTTCTCGCCGACCGCAAAGGCTATGCGGCGGCGATGGGAATCTCCGCCGCGATGAACGCCCTCGGCGCCGCCTCGGTGCTGTTCATTCCCGGTACGCTCGGATATTGGCTCGGGAACGGATTGCTTGCCGGATTGAGCGGGCTGGGAGCCGCCTCGGCCTATATGCTCGTGCAGGACTGGTTCCGCCATCACCGGGCCAAAGCTCTCGCTCTGCTCGGCAGCGCCGGGTCGCTTGGCCTGGCCGTGCTGACGCCGCTGTTGACGCAAGGCCACAAGTACGAGTGGAGACAGCTCTATGCGGTGCTGCTCGTCGTCCACCTGCTGTTCCTTCCTTTGGCGGCGCTCGTATTCCGGAGCCGGGCGGGAGGCCGGCATGAAGATACGGGGAACGTTCCTCTCTCCGAGAACCAAGAGCTCTCCGCAGCTCCTGAAACGATCCTCCCACCGAAGGACGGCCAAAAGCCGCTTTCCGCAGCTCCGTCCGGAAATTCCGGGGCCTCTCCCGCGAACCCTCCCCAGAGCTGGCGGGAGAAGTCCGCCGCGCTGCTGGACATGGCCCGAAACCGCGTCTTCCTCGTCGTCTCCTTCTCTCTCCTTGCCTGTGGCTTCAGCATGGGCACCGTGGAAATGAACCTGGCAGCCATCCACCAGCATTCGCATGTGCCGACCGCAACGATCGCCGCTTCGCTCAGCCTGCTCGGCGTTCTCGAAGTTTGCGGCGGACTTCTGTTCTCCTATTTCCTGGACCGCTCCTCCCGCTCGTCAGCGCTGGCTTTGCTGTTTGGAGTCCGAGTTCTCGCCTTTTCCTTGCTGCTTCCCCATCTGCAGCTGTCGCCGGTATTTTTCTCGCTGCTTTTCGGCGCGAGCTATGTTGGCGCCGTATCCGGCGGCATTCTGCTCGCGGATGAGAACGCCGGCGGACCGGGCGGGCTGCGCACCGGCTTTCTGCTGCTGCTCCATCAGCTCGGAGGTGCGGCTGCCACGCTCGGAGGAGGCATTCTCTACCGGCTGCAGCATTCGTACCAGACCGTCATTGCCGTCAATTTGATTTTGAGCGCGCTCGCTTTCGTCTTCTTCCTCCTGCTCTCCCGGCATCTTGCGGCAAGACGCCGCCCATCGCGCGGCAGCTCAGCCGAGCTGGAGGCTTCCGGCTGAATACCGATGCCGGCCGAGGCCGCCTTCCGTCCCTATGCGGTTCGATGGACAGCAGTCACCCAAGCCTCGAGATCGACAGGTCTGCCCCGCGCCTTAAAGCGAACAAGAAAAAAAGGGCTGTCCCCCGATGGGGACAGCCCTTGACCGGCTTCCGGATCAAGCGACGTCGAACGTGCTGCGCTTGATGATATGGAGATCGTCTCCGGAATAGATATGGATGTAGATGACGTATTTGCCCGGCTTATCGAACGTATGCGTGACCTCATACTGTCCCTGGGCTTTCTTCTTGGAAGTGATCAAAATAGGGAGCTCCTGCTCCGTTTCTTCCCGGATGTCGAAGTCGATTTTGAGGTTCTCTTCCGTAACCAGTCCCTCAATAGCCGCCGTCAGCTGCAGCGGCGTTCCGGCCACGGCTGCCGGGTCGCTCGTAATCGCGACCTTGACCGCCGACTCATCCTGATAAGGCGCGTTGCCGGAAGATCCGCAGCCCGCCGCGACCAGAAGCATGAGAACCGCGATCGCCGCGAATGTCCATTTCTTCATGACCAGTATTCTCCTTTCCCTGTTGCGCTTGTCCTCCTTATTATACCTGGGGAGATGCGCTGCTGCTCCCTGCAACCATGAACTTTTCTTGTCGAGTGCTGTCGCCTTGTGATATAATTCACGCAACTGAATATGAACCTTCGGGGCAGGGTGCAATTCCCTACCGGCGGTGACGGCGCGAATGCGCGCCGAAGCCCGCGACTCCCGGAACTGCGAATGCGGATCCGGGACTGACTTGGTGAGAATCCAAGGCCGACGGTGACAGTCCGGATGAGAGAAGGTTTAATGCGCTTCGTGCCACGATTTTGGCGAGGCGTATTATTTCGTGCCCCCGCCATTTGTCTTTCGGCGGGGGTTATGAGCTTCTACGAGGTTCAATTCAAAAACCCGCCACTGGAGGTTGTTGAATTGAAAGACACAGCTACGCTTGACCGTCCGCTCAGCGCGGACAAAGGCCTGTTTACCCGCAGCCGCGGCATTTGGTACGTCGTTCTCGGCGCGACGCTCTGGGGAGTCGATCCCCTTTTCCGCATCCTGCTTCTGAAAACCTTCACGTCTCCGCAGATCGTTTTCCTGGAGCATCTTCTCCTCGCTCTGTATGCCGTACCGGTCCTTATCCATTACCGTCATCAGCTCACCGGCAAGCTCACCCTCGGCGTCGTCGGAGCCCTGTTCTTCGTTTCCTGGGGCGGCTCCGCCATCGCCACGGTGCTGTTCACGTCCGCGTTCACGATGGGCAACTTCAACGCCGTCCTGCTGCTGCAGAAGCTGCAGCCGCTGCTGGCCATCATTCTCGCCCGCTTCATGCTCAAGGAATCTTTCCCAGCCCGCTTCTCCTGGTATCTGCTCGTCGCGCTCGCCGGAACATACCTGCTTACATTCGGCTTCCATGGTCCGCAGCTCGGCTTGCACGATCTCGGCTCCCAGGCCGCGCTGTACTCGATCGGCGCCGCTTTCCTGTGGGGCGGATCGACCGTCATGGGCAAATACCTGCTGCAGAAGAAGCTGGGCTTCCATATCGTCACTTCGCTCCGCTTCCTGCTCGCCATCCCGCTGCTGGGCGTTCTGCTGCTGGCCGCCGGAGACTCCTGGAAGCATCTGGGAAGCACAGGCGCAGCGGCCGTGCTGATCGTGAACCTGCTTTTCCAGGCTTTCATTCCCGGCCTTCTGAGCATGCTGCTCTATTATAAAGGGCTTTCCTCGACGAAGGCTTCCATCGCCACGCTGGCCGAGCTCGCCTTCCCTGCCGTCGGCGTCCTGATCAACTGGATCGCTTTTGGATCCGTGCTCAAGATTCATGAGCTGATCGGCTTCCTGCTTATCTGGGGCGTGCTCGTCATGCTCAGCCGCAGCACGTCGAGAGCCGCAGCGGAGCAGTCCGCCGCTTAATGCCCGGCTTCGCCGCCGGCCTGCTCTGCATCCGGTTCATGCCGATGCCGGTCGAGATCGATCGCTCCGCGGGAGCCTTCTTCGATGCCTTCCGCGGCCAGCAATGCCCTTTGAAGCTCGCCGGCATCGCCCGGCAGCGACACGGAGCCTGCCGCGTTGACGACCCGATGCCAGGGCAGCCCGTACTTCTCCCCCATGGAATGGAGGATGCGGACGATCTGGCGCGCGGCGCGAGGGCTTCCGGCCGCTGCAGCGACCGAGCCGTAGGTCATGACCTTGCCTTCCGGGATGGCGCCGACGACCCGGATCACTTTTTCCGTAAAAGGCTGCATATGTCTCTCCCCCATAAGTAGAACTAGAGCCCGCGCTGTCCAGCAGCCGCGGGCTCTTGTCTGATTATCCGTTTGCTTCCGAGTCGGCGATATGTTCCTTGCAGAACGTCTCCAATTCGGCGAGCTCTTCATCCTCAAGCCCGAAGTCGAGCAGCCGGTCGCTGCCCCGCTCGCGGATCTCGTGGCGGATGATGGAGCCTCCCGCTCCTTCTTGCTTGTATACAGCGCGCACGTACAGGCCGCTCGGCGAGTACAGCTCGTCCTCTTCATCCACCTCGATCTGAAGCAGGTATTCATACCGCTGTCCGTCTAGAATGCCGAATGGATCCTTGATTTTCTCCACGCTGTATTCCGTAATTTCCATCTCAATTCTCCTCCTGTAACGTTCCTTCGGGCAGTACCGATACGACGGCTTCCCGTACTTGGCTGTCAAGCAGCTGCGAGGACAGGATGACGACGTCCCCGCTGTCTCCGCGCGATCGGATCAGCCTCCCGACCCCTTGCCTCAGCCTCAGCTGCATGAACGGAACCTCGATTTCCCCGAAGGCGCTCGCCGCCGCTTGGCGCCTGGCGTTGAAGACCGGATCCCGCGGCGGCCAAGGCAGATCCCAGACGACGACGAGCGACAGCGACGGACCCGGCACATCGAGTCCTTCCCATAGAGTATGAGCGCACAGGACGCTTTCCTCGTCTTGCTGGAAAGCCGCGATCAGGCTGCTTATTTCTGCCGTGCCTTCAAAGTGAAGCCGGTATTCCTTCATCTCGGGCGCTACGGCAGCCCAGTCGCGGAACGACTCCAGCTGCTTGCGGGACGGGAAGAGAAGGAGCGCCCTTCCTCCGCTGTGGCGGAGCGCTTCGACCGTGCGCCGCCTCTTGTCCTCCGCTGCCGCGGCAGGATCGAGATGAATCCGCATCTGGGAAGCGTAATCGTACGGAGACGGAGTGCTGAAGCTCAAGAACTCCTCGATTCCAAGCGTATCGGCCGCATAGTGGAAGGAGCCTCCGGCCGACAGCGTAGCCGAAGAGAAGATGATCGGCATCGATTTGGCGAATACCCGCTCCCGAAGCACTTCCTTGACCAGCCTCGGCATCATGACCAGCGTCAAGCCATCCGGATCCGGCAGCAGCCAGGTGATGAGCCCATCGGGCTTCTCGAACAACGCCAGGGCAGTGCCGATCATATCGAGATGCTCTTCCACGATAGTAAGGTGATAGCCGTCCAGGGTGAACAAGCCGCTCTCGAATACGAGCTGCTCCTCGATCTCCTCCAGCAAGGAGCGGAAAGCGCGGATTTCCCGCAGAAGTCCAGGCGTCGGCTCGAACTCCAGTCTTTCGGAGCCTTCCACAGGACGGCTGGCCTCCTGCAGGCGCCGGAACAGCTCCTCGCTGCGGCTTATGGCGTCCTCGATCGCATAGGCGAGCGTTTCGCGGATGTCGTTCTGCAGCAGGCGGCTGATGATGGATTCAAATACCGAGTGCTGGAGCTTGTAGGTCAATGCGTTCTGAGCGGCCGTCTCCAGCAGATGGCCTTCGTCGAAAACGACCGAGCTGTGCTCGGGCAGCAGCGGCAGCTGGCCTTCCCGCTTGCGCGCCTCGGCCGTCCACACATGCTCCATGTAGAAATCATGGGAGCAGATAATGAGATCCGGCGACTTCCGGTAATGGTCGCGCGACAGCGTCATGCCGCAGCGATGTCGCTGCGGGCAGACGAAGCAGTCCTGGAACACGTCCCAGCCGATCTTCGACCAGCGGGCGTCGTCAAGCCCGGCATAATCCTTGCGGCTGCCGTACGGATGAAAGGACTGCAGCGTATCGGGCTTGCGCACGAACTCGGGAAGCGTCTCGTAGATCGCATCATAGCTCTCGTCGCCCCGCACGTCGTCGAGCTTGTTCAGGCACAGATACTGGCTTTGCGACTTCGCCATCCGGGCATCCACCTTCAGGTCCAGGTAAGCCGCCAGCTTGGCGATGTCGCCTTCCGCCTTCGTCAGCTGCTCGATCAGCGATTCGTCGGCGCAGGCGATGACGGCCGGCCGGCGGGTATACCGGGCATATGCGACGGCATAGAGCAGGTAGACGAGTGTTTTACCGGTGCCGACGCCGGCCTCGGCGAACAGCGTTTTCTTTTCCTTATAGGCCCGTTCCAGCTGGAAAGCCATGTAAATCTGCTCATCGCGGACTTCAAAGCCGGCTTCAGGCAGAATATCGTAGAAAACATCCGAGATCCAGTCGCTGGCTTGCTCGATGAAGGGACGGGTCGGATCAAATTCGAAAGGATATGGGGTCAAATGCGCTGCAGCCTCCGCTTGGTTCTAGATTTCTGCGGGGCAGCTTCATGCCCCGTCATGGACTCATGTATCTTCCGCCGCCGATGCCGAGATCGGCCAGCTTGCCGGAATCGGCTTGCAGCAGAAAGGAATTGCTGCCCTCGGCAGCATTCCATTCCATGCCCAGAATCATGCCTTCTCCGGTACGCGCGGCAAAGCGCAAGGAAAAGGAGTCCGGGTTCATGGTGCCGCCGTCGTCAACGGTCCACGTAGAATTTTCATCATAATCCGCCGGGAAGTCCTTGTAAAGGGGTTTCGATTCCTCCGGTACGAGAACGAGGCTCGCCAGCATGCTTTTTTGCTCCCGCGCGAACTGGATCAGCAGCAGATCCATTGGTTTTCCATTCACGTCTATCCGGCCGATCGTCCAAGCCTGGTCGACCTTCCGTTTCTTCTCTTGGGCAACAGCCTTCAACAGAGAGGCGCCCGGCTTGGCAGCCTTCCTGTCCTCGACCGGGAAGAAGGCTTCCGGAGCTTGCTCGCCGCGCAGCATATAATAGGTAGCGTTCGGCTGGGCAGTACCCTGTTCAACCTGAAACACGTACCCCTTCATATGGACAAAGTTGGAAGCCGTCTGCCTGCCGTTATCCTTTGCGTCTCCTTGCTGCACTCCCGCATAAGCCACCGGCAGCGTCTTGCCGCCTGCTCCCGCTGCGGTCTTGATCGAAGAGAGGGCATCCGGATCGATCTCTCCCTGGATATCCGGCACGATCATCAGCTTCGTTCCCGTCTCGTCGGCAAAGCCGAAGTAGGCGGACAGGGATTTCTCTCCAAGAGCAGGAGCCGCTGTCGCGGTATTAGTCGACGGCGAAGCGGACGGTTTTCCGCACGCAGCCGGCTTTGGCGCGCTCGCTGACGGTGATGGCGATCCAGACTCCTTTAGCGTGCTCGCTGACGGTGATGGCGTTTCAGTCGGCTCCTGTCCTTCAATGCTGTGATCAGGCGAGGAGGAAGGGGTGATCGCAGCTGCATCCCTGCCCGTGCTCTTTCCTGACGAGCCGGCTTTGTCGTCTCCCCCGCTGCAGGCGGAGAGAGACGCCGCGAGCATGATCGCAGCCGCGCAGAATGCGGCCTTGCGGATTGCTTTCATTCGTCCGCCCCCCATCCGTGCGAGCCGATGGCGGCAATCTGCTCTGACTCCACCACCGTCACTCCCTCGGGAGCCCTCTTCGCCGCCTCCAGCATGGCGGACGCAACCGTCGCCGCATGAATGGGCCGGTAGCGGGCCAGCTTGCCGACCATCAGCCCCGACAGCGGCTTCGCCAGCGCAGCGGCCCATTTCTCGCCCGGCCGCCGCTCCTGGCGCTTCCCGAGCAGCTGGGAAGGTCTGAGCACAATCAGACGCCGCAGGCTCAGCTTCTCCAGCTGCCGCTCCAGCTCTCCCTTGACCCGGAGATAGAAATACCGGGAGTCCGGCGAAGCGCCGATGGACGATACGATCACAAGCGCGCCGGCTCCCTGCGAAGCCGCCATTTCGGCAAGCCGCAGCGGAAGCTCGTAATCCACCCGCCGAAACGCTTCACGCGTACCCGCTTTCTTGATTGTCGTGCCTGTGGCGATGAACAGGTCGTATCCACCCGGAATGCCTTCGAGACATTGCTCCGGCTGGCCGCCTTCCATCGCCCTCTCCTCCAGCCTCGGATCCGACAAGCCCGTTGGACGGCGTCCGATCGCAATGACGTTGGCATAGCGCTCTCCTGCAAGAAGCAGGTTGAGCAGCTCGCGGCCGACGAGACCGGTTCCTCCTGCAACAACCGCCGTTTCTCCCATTTGCAATCTCCTTTTCTGCCCCATGATATCCATCCATTTTTTCATTTCGCCGCTTGGAAAGCAATTTGCGCCTCTATTATGCATTTTGCTCCTCTATTTGGAAACAGACGTGTAGAAGGACCAAAAGGGTTCGGAAACAGACTCACCGAGCAGCAAAAAGCACGCCTCTGCCCCAAAAGCTCCGAGGAAGACGATTTTTTCTGCTTATTTGACTGCTTCTGCCCCAAAAGTTCCGAGTAAGACGATTTTTTCTGCTTATTTGACTGCTTCTGCCCCAATAGCTCCGAGTAAGACGATTTTTTCTGCTTATTTGGCCGCTTCTGCCCCAAAAGCTCCGAATAAGACGATTTTTTCTGCTTATTTCGCTGCTTCTGCCCCATAAGCTCCGAGTAAGACGATTTTTTCTGCTTATTTGACTGCTTCTACCTCAAAAGCTCCGAGTAAGACGATTTTTTCTGCTTATTTGGCCGCTTCTGCTCCAAAAGTTTCGAGTAAGACGATTTTTTCTGCTTATTTGGCCGCTTCTGCCCCAGAAGCTCCGAGTAAGACGATTTTTTCTGCTTATTTGGCCTCTTCTGCCCAAGAAACACCGAATAAGACGATTTTTTCTGCTTATTTGGCTGCTTCTGCCCCAAAAGCTCCGAATAAGACGATTTTTTCTGCTTATTTGGCCGCTTCTGCCCCAGAAACTCCGAGTAAGACGATTTTTTCTGCTTATTTCGCTGCTTCTGCCACAGAAGCTCCGAGTAAGACGATTTTTTCTGCTCATTGCTACCTGCAATAAGCTCAAGCTAACGCAAAAACCGCTTCTGCGGCGGCAGAAGCGGTAAAATCGATGCGGGCAGCCTACTTGCCGAGCACGCGGAAGGTACCGGTGCCGAAGGCGCATAAGTCCCCTTGTTCCGTGCGGGCGTACGCTTGCGTACTGATCATCTTGCGGGATTGATGGACGATCTCGGCCGAGACGATCAGCCGTCCCTCCCTGATCGGCGAGACATAATTGAGGTTCAGGTTCGTCGTCACGACAGCCGTCTCCGGATGGGCCGCCATCGCGGCCATCCCCATCGCGGAATCGATCAGCGTCGCATAGACCCCGCCATGCAGAATGCCGATCAGATTCATATGATGCGGCTGGACATCGAGATAGACGACGCATCTGCCGTTTTCCAGCTGCTGCTTCTCGGCGCCCAGAAAGCCCCAGAACGATTCTTTCGCCGCTTCCTCCCAGATCGCCATTTGTTTGGCCAGGATCGATGAATCCGCTTCCAAGTTTTTGTCCATCCGGCGTTCTCCTTTCAGACGGCGCTTCAGTCCTTTGCCGTTTTCTCCTTCTCCTTCTCCTTCTCCTGCTCTTCCTCGATCAGCTTGCGCCGAAGCACCTTGCCTACGAGCGTCTTGGGCAGCGCCGCGCGGAATTCGTACGCCTTGGGCACTTTGTAGGCGGCAAGCCTTTCCTTGCAAAACGCCTTCAACGCCTGAGGATCCTCCTTCGCTCCGCTTCTGAGCACGATATAGGCCTTCACCGTCTCTCCCCGGTAAGGGTCGTTGATGCCGGCGACGATCGCCTCCTCGACGTCGGGATGCTCGAAGAGCACCTCCTCCACCTCTCGGGGATAGATATTATACCCTCCCGCGATGATGAGATCCTTGCGCCGGTCCAAGATGAAGAAATAGCCGTCCGCGTCCATCCGGCCGAGATCGCCCGTATAGAGCCAGCCGTTCCTGATCGTGACCGCCGTATCCTCGGGACGGTTCCAATAGCCGGACATCACCTGCGGCCCGCGGACGATCAGCTCTCCGATCTCGCCGGGCTCGACATCCTCCCCGGTGTCGGGATGGACGATCTTGGCTTCCGTATCGGGGAATGGAATGCCGATGGAGCCCGGCTTGCGTTTCTCCCAAATATTGTTAGCATGCGTGACCGGCGACGCCTCCGTAAGGCCGTACCCTTCGATCAGCTTGCCTCCCGTGAGCTGCTCGAATCTCTCCTGCACCTCGAGCGGCAGCGAGGCTGCCCCGCTGATGCAGGCTTTGATCGAGGAAAGATCATAATTCCTGATATCGGGATAATTGATGACGGCAATGTACATCGTCGGCGCGCCTGGAAAGACAGTAGCTTTTTTTTTGGCAATCGCTCGGAGCACCTGCTTGATCTCGAACCTCGGGAGCAGGTCAAGCGTCGATCCGTTCAGGATGCCCAGGTTGAGCAGGACGGTCATGCCGAAGACGTGGAAAAAGGGCAGCGCGGCGAGATAGCGCTCTTCCGGGCCGCCGGCCCTGTAGTTCCACAGCTTGGACTGGATCGTATTGGCGATCAGATTGCGATGGGTCAGCATGACGCCCTTGGCGAATCCCGTCGTACCGCCCGTATACTGAATCAGAGCCAAATCGTTGCGCGCGTCGATCGGCACTCCGGCCGGCTTGGGCTCCGCTTGCTTCAGCAGCTTGCGGAACGAAATCAGCTCCTCGCCGTCATAGTCGATCGAAGGAATCGGCGTGCCGTCCTTCCTGGCCTTGATCGGATAGAGGAGATTTTTCGGAAAGGACAGATAATCCGCTACGGAAGTGACGATAATCCGCTCCATCGGCTGTTTGGCCATCGATTGCTTCACGCGGCCGACGAGCTGATCCAAGGTGACGATGATTTTCGCCCCGCTGTCCGTCAGCTGATGCTCCAGCTCCCGAGGCATATAGAGCGGATTCGTCATGACGACGATGCCTCCCGCGAGCAGCGCGCCATAATAGGCGATGACGGCCTGAGGGCAGTTGGGAAGCATGACCGCGACCCGGTCTCCCTTGCGGAGACCGAGCCCGTTCATGGCGTTCGCGAAGCGGTACGTTTGATCCAACAGATTCTCGTAGGAGATGCGGGCGCCCATGAATTCCAGCGCGGTGCGCTTTGGATGCTTGCGGGCGGTCTGGACCAGGAATTCCGCCAGGTTCTGGTCCGGATAGTCGTAGGTCGGCGGTACTTCGGCGGGATAATGGCTGAGCCATGGCCGGTTTGACATGCCGTTCACCCCATTTCCTGCCCGATTAAGGAACGTAGCGCTCCGCTTCGATGACGCGCGAAGCAATGCGGCGCTTCAGCTGCACCGTATTGGCCGGATTCGACTTCGTCAGCTTTTTCAGCACGGACAGCTGCGTGCGAAGCGTATCCCCGGATTCCATGGCGGCGAGCGTTTCCTTTGCAAGCTCCGCGATGCGGGCGAACTCCTCCTGCACGAAGACGGTCGTCATGTCGACGCCGAGCTGAGCCTTTGCTCCGCCCTGGAGCGAAATGCGCTTTTGGGTGCGGAGGACGGCGCTTTCCATCGCGAAGATCGAGATCATGATGTCGGCCAGGTTGCTCAGTATTTCCTGCTCCTGATCCAGCTTCATCTGGTACTTCTGGACGGCTCCGGCGCCGGCCATCAGGAAGATTTTCTTGGCGTTGGAGAGCAGATGAGCTTCCAGCTCCAGCGTGCCCTCGAACTTCTCGCCGAGCGAGGAGCGCATTTCCAGCAGCTCGCCCTGCAGCTTCATCGCTTTCTGCATGAGAGGCAGCTCGCCCTTCATCGCGCGCTTGATGAGCGTGCCGGGTATGAGCAGCCGGTTGATTTCATTCGTCCCCTCGAAGATGCGGTTGATGCGGGAATCGCGGTAGATGCGCTCGACGCGGTATTCCTGGGTGAAGCCGTAGCCGCCGTGGATCTGCACGCCTTCGTCGGCGACGAAGTCGAGGCCTTCGGATGCGAACACCTTGTTGATGGAGCATTCCAGCTGGTATTCCGCGATCGCCTTGGCCGACTGATAGCCGACGTCGGCAGCGGAATAGTCCACGTCGGCGAGCCCGACGTCGAACAGCCCGGCCGTGCGGTAGACCATCGACTCCATGACGTACGTGCGGATGTTCATGTCGGCCAGCTTCTTCGCCACGAGCGGGAAGCTGCTGATCGGGCGGCCGAACTGGGCGCGTTCATTCGCGTATTTGGCCGAGTATTCGATGGCGTCCTTGGAGGAGCCTACGCAGCCGACGGCGAGCTTGTAGCGGCCGATGTTGAGGATGTTGAAGGCGATCAGATGGCCCTTGCCGACTTCCCACAGCAGGTTTTCGGCCGGCACCTTGACGTCTTCCAGAATGAGCGGACAGGTCGAGGAGCCTTTGATTCCCATTTTCTTCTCTTCCGGACCGATGCTCACCCCTTCCATCGAACGCTCGACGATGAACGTGCTGAAGTCCTTGCCGTCCACCTTGGCGTACACGATGAACACGTCGGCGAAGCCGGCGTTCGTAATGAACTGCTTCGTGCCGTTCAGCACGTAATGCTTGCCGTCCTCGTCCAGGACGGCCGTCGCTTTGGCGCCGAGAGCGTCGGAGCCGGAGGACGGCTCCGTCAGGCAGTAAGCCGCGATCAGCTCGCCGGTCGAGAGCTTGGGCAGGTACTTCTGCTTCTGCTCTTCATTGCCGAAATAGACGATCGGCAGCGTGCCGATGCCGACATGCGCGCCGGCGGAAAGGGCGAATGCCGACGCCTTCGTCATTTTCTCGCTGATCAGCGTGGAGCTTACCTTGTCGAGGCCGAGACCGCCGTAGGCTTCCGGCACATCGGCTCCCAGCAGGCCAAGCTCTCCGGCCTTGCGCAGCTTTTCGACCGTCAGCTCATAATTGAGCTTCTCGATCGCCTCGTCGACAGGCGCGATCTCGCCCGCGACGAAATCCTCCGTCGTCTCGGCGATCATGCGCTGCTCTTCGGTCAATTCTTCCGGGATGACAATGCTGCTCGCGTCGATATCCTCGATAATGAAGCTTCCGCCCAGCACTTTGCTTTTGGTCGTCATGATAATCGCTCCTTGGAATGGGTTGGATTGATGAGCCATGCTGCCCTCGGATTTCCCCGCCGCAGATACGGCCGCCAGCGGAATTCTGCTCCGCCTCGGCCGGCTGGACGCCCCGGTGCAGCATCCCTTGCCTGCACTCTACCTGCTCAAGCGGGATGGACTTCGAAGACGCCTGCCGCTCCCATGCCGCCGCCGATGCACATCGACACGACGCCGTAGCCGCCCCCTCTGCGGCGCAGCTCGTTGATCAGCGAGACGCTGATCTTGGTGCCGGTGCAGCCGAGCGGATGGCCCAGCGCGATCGCGCCGCCGTTGACATTGACCTTCTCCTCGTCGATGCCGAGCTCCCGGATGATATGGAGGCACTGGGAGGCGAACGCTTCATTGATTTCATAGAGATCGACCTGCTCCTGGGAAATGCCGGCTCGCTTCAGCGCCTTTGGAATCGCCTCGACCGGGCCTACGCCCATGATCTCCGGCTCGACGCCCGCAAGGGCGAACGAACGGAACGTAGCCAGCGGCTTCAGGCCGAGCTCGTCGGCTTTCTCGCGGCTCATGATGACGACCGCAGCCGCTCCGTCGCTGATCTGCGAGGAGTTGCCCGCCGTCACCGAGCCGTTCAGCTTGAACGCAGGGCGCAGCTTGCCGAGCGTATCCGGCGTCGTATCGACGCGGACGCCTTCATCGGTGTTGAAGACGAACTTCTCGGTTTTCACCTTGCCGCTGTCTTCCATGGACTTGAGCTCCGCTTCGAACGGGACGATCTCATCGGCGAACTTGCCTGCGGCGATGGCTGCAGCCGCCTTCTCATGGGAGCGGGCAGCGAAGATGTCCTGGTCCTCGCGGCTGACGCCGAACTTCTCCGCGACGCGCTCGGCCGTATGCCCCATCCCGATATAGACTTCCGGGTATTCATCGACGATTTTCGGATTCGGGGAAATTTTGAAGCCGGTCATCGGAACGTGGCTCATGCTCTCCACCCCCCCGGCGATCATCACATCCGCGTTGCCGGTCATGATGCGCTCCGCCGCGAAGGCGATCGATTGCAGGCCGGAGGAGCAGAACCGGTTGACGGTCAGCGCCGGAACCGTCACCGGGAAGCCTGCATACAGCGACATGATGCGGGCGAAGTTGAGCCCCTGCTCCCCTTCGGGCATCGCGCAGCCGATGATGATATCCTCCACATCTTCTTTCTTGAGCCCCGGCGCCCGCGAGACCACTTCCTGCAGCACGATTTTGCCGAGGTCGTCCGCGCGGGTTTGGCGAAGGCTTCCTTTCTTGCCTTTGCCGATCGCCGTCCGGGCCATGGATACGATTACCGCTTCTCTCATGACTTCACGCTCCTTTAATGGTTCGCGTTTTGTGAGCAGCCGCTCCGGAAATAAAAGGCCCTTCCGATTGCTCTTGCCCCCGGATTCTTTGATTCCGCATAAATGCGGAAATCCGGCTGCAAGTGCTACCGCTCCGCTTCTCCAGGGCACTTTCATTTCCTGCGCTCTCTGCACAGCCGTCCCAAATTCCTCCGGAATCCTGAGTCATCACATTGCTCTTGAACCCGGACTGCTTTGATTCCACACGAATGTGTCGTTCCTGTGCCGAGCGATATCCTAGTTCCGCAAAGCCTTGCCTTTGGCGAGCATATGCTGCATGCGGGCCTGGGTCTTCGGCTCGCCTGTCAGGCTGAGGAAGGCTTCGCGCTCCAGATCGAGCAGATACTGCTCCGATACGAGCGTGCCGGCCGGCAAGTCGCCGCCGCTCAGCACATGCGCCAGCTTCTTGGCGATGAGAAGGTCGTGGTCGCTGATGTAGCCGCCTTCCTTCATGCCGATCGCCGCGAGCTGCAGAGCGGCTTTGCCTTCGGCGCCGGCGATGCGGATCTTCTCTTCCGGAGGCAGCGTGTAGCCGTCCGCAGCCATTTGCAGGACAGCCTGCTTCGCTTCGTAGATCAGATGGTCGGCGTTCGGCAGGATGCGGTCGTTCGTGCGGAGGTAGCCGAGCCGCTTGGCATCATGCCCGCTCGAGGAGACCTTCGCCGAGCCGACCGTCTCGAACACCTGGCCGAGCAGAGGCAGCAGGTCCGCTTCCGGATGCCCGGCCTGCTTGCTGACGCGCAAGGCGAATTCCTTGCAGCCGCCGCCGGCGGGGATGAGGCCGACGCCGACTTCCACGAGGCCGTAATAAGTCTCAGCCGCGGCGATGACTTGGTCCGCCGGCATGCAGGCTTCGACGCCGCCGCCCAGCGTCATCCGGTGGGGAGCCGCGACGACCGGCTTCTCCAGCCGCTTCAGCTTATACATGCTCTGCTGGAACAGGTTGATGATCTCGTCGACTTCATCCCATTCCTCGTCCTGCGCTTCCATGAGCAGCAGCATCAGATTCGCGCCGACGCAGAAGTTGCGTCCCTGATTCGCCAGAACGAGACCGCTCCAGTTGCGCCGGACTTCCTCCGCGCTCTGCTGGATCATCGTCAGGATATCGTCGCCGATGGCGTTGTTCGGGGAATGGAATTCCAGGCAGACGACGCCGTCGCCGATATCGATCAGGCTGGCGCCTGCATTGGATTTGACGACCTTGTTCTGCTCCTTGAGCGAGCGCAGGTCGATCTCTTGAACAGGGGCTTCCACTTCCTTATACTGGCTGCCGCTCACATAGAAGCGCTTGCCGTTGTCTTTCTTGTAGAAGCTCGTATGGCCGGCATCGATCCATTCCTTGACCCATGCCGGAACGGCGAGGCCTTCCTTCTCCATCCGCTGCACCGATTTCGCCAGCCCGATGGCATCCCACGTCTCGAACGGCCCCAGCTCCCAGTTGAAGCCCCATTTCATCGCTTCGTCGATCTCCTGGATGGAGTCGGCGATCTCCCCGACCTTGTCGGCGGAATAGACCAGAACCTGCTTCAAAATATTCCAGGCCAGCTCCGAATACTTGTCTCCGGCGCCGAGGAGAGCCTTCGTCTTTTCACGGGCGCCTTTGACGCTCTTGGCCGCTTCCAGGGAGCCGGAAGCCGCCTTCCTCTGCGGCGTATACTCCAGCGTGCCGAGATCGATCGACAGAATCTCGCTCTTGCCGCCTTCTCCTTTGCGCTTCAAATAAAAGCCTTGGCCGGATTTCTCGCCCAGCCAGCCGCGCTCGACGAGCTGCGTCAGGGCGGCCGGAGGCGTGAAGTCTTTGCGCTCGGCCTCGTTGTCCACATTCAGGCGGACGTTGTCCGCGACATGGATGAACGTATCGAGGCCGACGAGATCCAGCGTGCGGAAGGTGGCGCTCTTCGGGCGTCCCATAGCCGGACCGGTGACCGCATCCACTTCCTCGACGGTGAAGCCGCCCTTCTCCATTTCCTGCAGCGACACGAGCAGACCGTACGTCCCGATTCTATTTGCAATGAAGTTCGGGGTGTCCTTGGCGATGACGACGCCTTTGCCGAGGACGGTTTCTGTAAATGCCTTCATCTCGTTCACAAGCTCCGCATCCGTTCCGTCCGCCGGAACGATTTCCAGCAGTTTCATGTAACGGGGCGGATTGAAGAAATGGGTGCCCATGAACGACCTGCGGAACGGCTCGCTGCGCCCTTCCGCCATCGCGTTGATGGAGATGCCGGAAGTGTTGGAGCTGACAATCGTTCCCGGCTTCCAGTGCTGCTCGATGCGGTCGAGCAGGCTGCGCTTCGCGTCCAGATTCTCGACGATGACCTCGATGATCCAGTCGGCATCCGCGATCTTGTGGAGATCGTCCTCCAGGTTGCCCGGCGTGATGCGGCCCGCGAAGGCCGGATCGTAGAGAGGCGCCGGATTCGTCTTCTTCAGCTTGGCGATGGCGCTTGCGGCCAGCCTGCTGCGGACAGCCGGATGCTCGGCCGTCAGGCCTTTCTTCTCTTCCTCGGGGGTGAGCTGCTTGGGCACGATGTCCAGGAGCAGCGTCGGAATGCCTACGTTGGCCAGATGGGCGGCAATGCCGGAACCCATAATGCCGGAGCCGATGACGGCGGCTTTGCGGATCGAAATGCTCATCGTTGCTTGCCTCCTTGATTAAGGTTTTTACGGCTTTCAAGAACAATGCTTTTCCCGTGTCGGATGCTCTCTTCCTCTTCATGGCCGATCGAAGAAGGACGGTCCGCTAACTAAGGTGCGCGTACCCTTATGCTGCCGGCTCTGGCTGCCTCCATGCGTTATACGGCCATCCCTTCGCTGCCGGCCGGAGCGCTGCCTGCGCGTCCGAATACGGCTTCCTCGAGAATCTCGGCGATGTCGCGAGCCTTCACCTTGTCATCGACTTCCTTCAGTTTCGTGCCGTCCTCCAGCATCGTCAGACAGTACGGACACGCGCTGCTGATCAGCGTCGGATTCACTTCGAGCGCCTGCTCGGTGCGCGCCAGGTTGACGCGCTTGCCTGCCGTCTCCTCCATCCACATCATGCCGCCGCCCGCTCCGCAGCACATGCCGTTCTCCCGGCTGCGCGCCATCTCCACCAGCTCCACGCCGGGAATGGCACGGAGCACATCGCGCGGCTCGTCATACACGTTGTTGTAGCGGCCCAGATAACAGGAATCATGGTAGGTGATCCGCTCGTTGACCTCATGCTTCGGCTGCAGCCTGCCTTCCTTCAGCAGCCGGTCGAACAGCTGCGTATGATGGAGCACCTCCACGCCTTCGAGACCGAAGTCCGGATACTCGTTCTTCAGCGTGTTGAACGTATGCGGGCATGCCGTCACAATCTTCGTCACTCCGTACTTCCGGAACGTCTCGATGTTCTCCATGCACAGCTGTTGGAACAGCATCTCGTTGCCCATGCGCCGCGGCGTGTCGCCGGAGTTTCTCTCCTCGTTGCCGAGAATCGCGAAGCGGATGCCGGATTCGTTCAGCAGGCGGGCGACGGCCCTCGAGATTTTGCGGCTGCGGAGATCGTAGGAGCCCATGGAGCCGACGAAGAACAGATAGTCGAACTCCGGGTTTTCCTTGACGAGCGGAACGCTGACCCCTTCCACGTCTCCGGTCCATTTCACGCGGTCGTTGCGGTTGATTCCCCAAGGGTTGCCTTGGCGCTCGATGTTCTGCATTGCGCGCTGGCCTTCATGCGGCACGCTGCCCTGCATGAGGACGAGGTGGCGGCGCAAGTCGATGATCTTGTCGACATGCTCGTTGCCGACCGGACATTGGTCCTCGCAGTTGCGGCATGTCGTGCACGCCCAGATCTCGTCCTCCGTCATGACTTCGCCGATGAGCTCGACTTCCTGCGGGCTGCGCTCCTCTTGATGCCAGGAAGCCTTCTGCCAGCCGATCGTCGGCCGGATATCCGTGATGGCGCCGCCGGGATCCCTCCATGCGACGGAGTCCGACTCTTCCGCGCCGGCCGCCACCTCCTCCGCGCTTCCTCCGGCCATCTCGAGCAGCGAGCCGGGCATTTCCGCAGAACGAGGGACAAAGGCATGCGCCTTGCCTCCCCCGGCGCTTCCTGTGCCGAAAGCGAATTCGGGAACCCAGGGAGATTTGCCGGTGACGGCCGCTCCCTTGTCGATCAAGTGGTCGCGAAGCTTCACGATCATGTGCATCGGAGAGAGCGCCTTGCCGGTATTGGATGCCGGGCACACATTCGTGCAGCGGCCGCATTCCACGCAGGCATAGAAATCGAGCATCTGCTTCTGGTTGAACTCCTCGATCTTGCCGACGCCGAACGATTCCGCTTCCTCGTCCTCCAGATCGATCTTGCTCAGCCTTCCGGCCGGCTCCTGCTTGCGCAGATAGATGTTGACCGGCGCGGTGAGGATATGGAAGTGCTTCGACTGAGGCACGTACACGAGAAACGCGAGCAGGATGGCCAGATGCGCCCACCAGGAAACCATGAACAGCACATGCGCGGCTCCGGCTCCGATTCCTTGCATGCCTTCGGCCATCACGGAGGTGATCGGCGCGTAGCCGGAAAATGCCATGCCGAGCCAAATCCGCTCGAAAGCAAGGGAGAACAGGACGGATGCCATCAGTCCGAAGATGAAGAAGACGACGATGCTCGGCTTCCACCCTCTCTTCAGACGGGCGAGCTTCTCGCCGTAGCGGCGGTAGGCCGCATACCCCATCGCGACCAGAATGGCGAATACGGTGATTTCCTGCAGCAGGCTGAACCAGCCGTATCCGGGAACCGGCAGATGGTGCTTGCCTGCCGTCAGGCCTTTGATGATCAGGTCGAGCGCTCCGAACTGCAGAATGACGAATCCATAGAAGATGACAATATGCATGATGCCGCTGCGGATATCCTTGAGCAGCTTCGTCTGGCCGAATACTTGAGCGAGGAACTCGCCCCATCTGCCCTCTCCCTTGAGAGGCACGGCTGTCTTTTTCCCCAGCATCATATAGAGCCAGCGGTGGTACACCGCCCTGTAGAACAGATAGACTCCGCAGCCCGTCAGAGCCAAAAACAAGATGAGATTGATCAGCTGTCCTGCCATTGCGGCTCACCCTCTCTGCAAATTCCTTTCGCCGGCCGTTCGCCGGGCATTCTTAGATGAAGCGCTTACAAGGCCGGTTCAAAAAAATCTTAGTGGTATCCCGCCTGTCATGCTGTCCGGCGCGGCTGCATACGTCTCCAAATCCTCCGCTACACTACTAAGAAATAAGAAGGAAGATATCCCGCCTCTTCCTCTCCGATCCCAAGCATGTTCCGCCTTCTGGAAGGCGGTTAGCGTCCAAGTTCCGGATAAATCGTTGACAATCCGTGTGATATCCCCTAAGATGAAGAAAATGAATGAGCATTCATTCACCATACGTAAATACTACCACCGAGGTGCCATCATGACAAGTAGGAAGCCGGAAAAATATTATCAGATCCTGGAAGCCGCCCAAAAAGTCATTGCCGAAAACGGGTTCCACGGCTCGCAGGTGTCGAAAATCGCCAAGGAGGCCGGAGTCGCCGACGGTACGATCTATTTATATTTCAAGAAGAAGGAAGATATCCTGATCTCCTTGTTCGAGGAAAGGCTCGGGGATCTGGTCGGACGGTTCAAAGCCCGGCTGGAGGATACGGCGACTGCCGGCGAAGCTCTGCGCGCCATCTGCGAGATCCACTACTCCGTCCTGGAGCAGAACATCAATCTCGCATACGTGACCCAGATCGAGCTGAGGCAGAGCTCGCTGGAGCTGCGCAAGGCGATCGGCCTGACCGTACGGCCTTACATCCAGCTCATTGAGCAGATTCTGGAAAAAGGGGTGAGAGAAGGAGCGTTCCGGGACAATCTCGACGTCAAGCTGACCCGGCATCTTATATTCGGAGCGATGGATGAGGCGGTTTCCTCCTGGCTCATATCCGGGCAGAAGTTCTCCCTGACCGCCCAAGTCGACAAAACCGTGGAATTTTTCCTGCATGGCCTAAAAAGATAAAACCTATTCAACCATTCGAGGAGGAGAATCGAGATGAACATTTTCTGCCTGCTGAAGCAAACCTTTGATACGGAAGAACGGATCGTGATCCAGGACGGCCAGGTTTCGGACGACGGCGTCAAATATGTCATCAACCCTTACGATGAATATGCGGTCGAGGAAGCGCTCCAGCTCCGGGAAAAGCACGGCGGAACGGTTACCGTCGTCTCTGTCGGCCCCGCCCGGGCAGCGGAAGCGCTCCGCTCGGCGCTGGCGATGGGAGCCGATGAGGCGGTGCTGATCTCCGACGAGCGCATCCAATCCGACGAAGCGGGCATCGCCTCCTTGCTCCAGGCTTATATCTCCAAGCAGCCCTTCGACGTCATCCTCGGAGGCAACTTCTCCGTCGATACCGGCGGCGGCCAAGTCGCGGTCCGGCTTGCGGCGGGTCTCGGCATTCCCCACGCCGCTTCCATCACGAGTCTTGACATCGACGGTACGGCTGCCAGCGTCAAGCGGGATGCCGAAGGCGACACGGAATCCCTCGAGCTGACGCTGCCGGCGCTGTTCACCGCCCAGCAAGGCTTGAACGAGCCGCGCTACCCGTCGCTGCCGAATATCATGAAGGCGAAGAAAAAGCCGTTCCAGACGCTGTCTCTGGACGATCTCGGCGTCGACGCCGCCGCCGTCGCCCCGCTGACTAAGCGGCTTGGCCTTTCCCTGCCGCCTGAGCGCGGAGCCGGCCAGCTCATCAAGGGAACGCCGGCCGAGCAGGCCGCTCGCCTCGTCGAGCTGCTGCGCACAGAAGCCAAAGCGATCTGATCCCATCCTTTTTTCCTATCCAAGGAGGTTAAACCATGAGCCAATCCGTTCTTGTCATCGCCGAAATCCGCGGCGGAAAATTGCGCCAGGTATCGCTTGAAGCCGTCCATGCCGCCAACCAGTCCGCGGGCGGCGCTTCGGTCGACGCCGTCATCATCGGTAGCGGCATCATTCCGGTCGCCTCCGAGCTGGCCGCCTACGTGTCGGGCAAAGTCTACGCCGTCGATCATCCTGAGCTCGCGTCATACAACGCTCCGGCTTATCTGGCCGCCGTCAAAGGCCTTCTCGACGAACGGAAGCCAGGCCGCGTCTTCCTCGGCCATACTGCGGAAGGCAAGGATCTGGCGCCGCTTGTCGCCGCCCATCTTGGAGCCGGACAAATTTCCGACGTCATTGCTGTAAGCGATTCCGCGGACGGCTCTGTTTATACCCGTCCGATCTACGCGGGCAAAGCTTTCGAGGAAAAAGCCTTTTCCGGCGGCTCCGGCGTCGTCACCGTCCGGCCGAACAACCTTCCGCCAGCCGAACAGGCCGCGTCGCCGGCCGAAGTGGTCGACCGCGATTATGCTCCAGCCTCCGATCTCCGCTCGATCGTCAAGGACGTCGTGCGCAAAGCCGGCGGCAAAGTGGACCTGTCCGAGGCGAAGATCGTCATCTCCGGCGGACGCGGCGTGAAGAGCTCCGACGGCTTCAAGCCGCTCGAAGAGCTGGCCGATGTGCTCGGTGCCGCCGTCGGCGCCTCCCGCGGAGCCTGCGACGCCGGCTACTGCGACTACGCGCTGCAGATCGGCCAGACCGGCAAGGTCGTCACGCCGGAAGTGTACATCGCCTGCGGCATCAGCGGAGCCATCCAGCATTTGGCGGGCATGAGCCAGTCGCGCGTCATCATCGCGATCAACAAGGATCCGGAAGCTCCGATCTTCAAAGTCGCCGACTACGGCATCGTCGGCGACCTGTTCGAAGTCGTGCCGCTGCTGACGGAAGAGTTCCGCAAAGTGCTCGCGTAAACAGCATGAACCCGCCCGGATGATGCCATTACGGGCGGGTTTTTCGATGGATATGAATCATTCCTGAGGAGGAGCTTGTTATGGGACCGTTTCGACCCGATCTGCTCAAAGGCAAAACCGTGCTCGTGACGGGCGGCGCGACCGGACTTGGACGCGCAATGGCGGAAGGCTTCGCCCGGCATGGAGCCTCCATCGCGCTCGCGGGACGCCGCGAGGAGAAGCTGCAGGAAGCGGCTGAGGCGTTCCGCGAGGCCGGCCATGACGTGTTCGTCCAAAGCTGCGACGTCCGGGACCCGGCTTCCCTATCCGCATTGGCGGATGCTTTGGACGAGCGCTTCGGAGGCGTCGACGTGCTCGTCAACAATGCCGCAGGCAACTTCATCAGCCCGACCGAGAGGCTCTCGCCCCGCGCCGTCGACGCCGTGCTGAACATCGTGCTGCACGGAACCTTCTATGCGACGTTGGAGTTCGGCAAGCGCTGGATCGCGGCCGGCCGGGGCGGAACGATGCTGAACATCGTCACGACCTATGCCGAGACCGGCTCCGGGTTCGTGGCGCCGTCGGCCGCCGCCAAAGCCGGGGTGCTTGCTCTCACCCGCTCGCTGGCGGTGGAATGGGCGCGCTACGGCATCCGCCAGGTCGCCATCGCGCCAGGTCCGTTTCCGACGGAAGGCGCATGGGCAAGGCTGGCTCCGACACCGGAGCTGGCCGAGCGCATGGCGGACCGCATTCCGCTCAAGCGAGTGGGCGACAAGCAGGAGCTTGCCGATCTGGCCGCATTTCTCGTCTCCGATTACGCTTCTTATCTCAACGGCGAGGTGGTGACGATCGACGGCGGCGAATGGCTCCAGGGCGCCGGACAGTTCAACAGCCTGCTTGAAGTGACGCCGGAACAGTGGGACCGGCTGGCCGAGCTTACCCGCACAGGCGGCAAAGGGCAATAAAGCGTTTGCCGCCTGTGCGACCGGCAGCTTCCGTTCATGGGGGAAGCAGCTGCATACGCCAAAAAGCCCTCGCCGGGCAGAAGCTTCTGCCCGGCGAGGGCTTTTCCTGCACAATCAGACCGGAACTCCGCTTCCCGGGAGCGCCGCGATGATCGGCTCCAGGGCGGCGGCAGCCGAATCGGCCTGCACGAACCGTTCCTGTCCGCTGTCGTACCGGTCGGAGCCGTGCTCGTAGCGCGGGTCGTAATAAGCGGTCAGCAGCAGCTCCGCGGCGCGGCCGAAGTCATCGTTCCGAATGCTCTGCTCGATTTCCGCCGCGACAGGGGTATGGATTCTCGACTTGATCACGCGGAAGGCGGCCATGCATTGCTGCTTGTGCTCCTCCGGACGGTAATCCTCCAGAATATGCCGGATCCGCTCCCCGATCGGCAGCTCGACCCGGATCGGAATTCCCGTCTCCTTGGCTTCCATCAGAAACTCGGGAAGCACGCATTTGCCGATGCGGCGGCTTTCCGCCTCCATAATGACGTAGGGCGAATGCTGCAGAGCGATCAGCCGCTCAAGCAGCAGCGACTCGAACGTCTTCTGGTTGTGGGCGCGCATCCCGATCTGGCCGAATATGGAGCCGCGATGCCCCGCCATCCCCTCCAGATCCAGCACCGGATACCCGCGGCGTTCAAGCTCGGACAGAATTGCCGTCTTGCCCGTCCCCGTATTGCCGTGAAGGACATAGGCGCGCTGATTGAAGGAGAATTCCGCCAGCGTCTCGACGACCCAGCGCCGGTATTCGCGGAATCCGCCCGACAGCCGGTAAGCGTGGATGTCCATCAAGGAAAGCAGAGTCGCCGTCGTCCGGCTCCGCATGCCCCCTCTCCAGCAGAACAGGGCCTTCTTCTGGGGAATGGCCGCGAACTGCGCGATGAATGCCGGCAGCTTGGCCGAGATAATCTCGAGCCCCCGCTTCTTCGCTTCCTGGACGCTCACCTGCTTGTAGAGCGTGCCGATCTCCGCCCGCTCGCGGTCGTCGAAGAAGGGGATGTTGATGCTTCCGGGAATCGTGGATTCCTCGTATTCGGACGGGGAGCGGACGTCGATGATGACGAGCTCTCCCGAGTCCCTCTTCGCTCTCAGCTCTTGCACGGTCAAATCCTGAAACATGGAATCTCTCCTTACGATACTTCGATGATGCCGTGATGGTCGTCGACCGCTTCTCCGATGAGAGCCGCCTCAAGACCTGCGGCAAGCAGCTCGCCGAGCAGGGAATCCGCTTCTTCTCCGGCTACGGAAATGAGGAGTCCTCCCGAAGTCACCGCGTCGCACAGGATGAGGCGGTCGAGCTCGTCGAGCTCCGGGCCGAACGTGACAGCAGGCTGCACATGCGCATAGTTGTTTCTCGTGCCGCCCGGCACGAAGCCTTCTTCGGCGAGCTCGCGGGTGCGCGGCAGGACCGGAACGTCGCCGCGTCGGATATTCAGGCCGACCCGGCTCCCTTTTGCCATCTCCGAAGCATGGCCGAGCAGCCCAAAGCCGGTCACATCGGTGCAGGCATGGACGTCGTAGCCGTCCATGATTTCGGCCGCCTTGCGGTTGAGCTCCGCCATGACGGAAGTCACCTTGGCGACATCTTTTTCCGTCAGCCGGTCCTTCTTGATCGACGTCGTATAGATGCCCACCCCGATCGGCTTGGTCAGGATGAGCTTGTCGCCCGGACGGGAGCCGGCATTCGTGCGGACGCGGCCAGGATGGACGAGACCGGTGACAGCCATGCCGAACTTGGGCTCCTTGTCGTCGATGGAATGGCCTCCGACGAGCGTCGCGCCTGCTTCCGCAAGCTTGTCGGCAGCTCCGCGGAGAATATCGGCGAGGATGCTTTTGTCGAGCGTCGCGATCGGAAATGCGACGATATTGAGGGCCGTCAGCGGCTTGCCGCCCATCGCGTAAATGTCGCTGATGGCGTTGGCAGCCGCGATCTGGCCGAAGGAATACGGGTCATCGACGATCGGAGTAAAGAAATCGACCGTCTGCACGAGCGCGAGCTCGTCGCTCAGCCGGTAGACCCCTGCGTCGTCGCTTGTATCAAGCCCGACGAGCAGATCGGCGTTGGGCAGCGCCGGAGGCAGCTGCCTCAGCACTTCCGACAAGTCGGACGGTCCGATTTTGCAGCCGCAGCCGCCTTTGGTGGAGAGCGAGGTCAATTTGATCACATTGGATTCCGGCATGGTTCATCCTCCCAGATGGCTAGTACTTTACTCCCTTAAGTATACGCCAAGGCCGCGCAAAAACCAAAATGGCGCGCCGAGCTTCGCCCCTATCGCCCTAACGCTTCAAAAAAGTGAAGGAACGGATCGCGGGATATGCTATAATAATCAAGTTTTCCATTCCATCTTAGGAGGTTGTATTCATGAGTCCTTCCCAAGGAACTCTTCCGCGCCCGGCGATGAGCGGCAAAAAGGCCGTCTGGCTTGCTGTCGCATTCATCCTGATTACCGTCGCCGGCCTGACATATGTAAAATGGTGGCCCTACTACGGAAAAGCGTTGAAAGCCATCACGGAGCATACGATTGGCAGCTCGATTCTGACCGGCGGCTCTGAAAGCATTCCGTCCCCGTCGTGGCAGTCCGCGTGGGACTATGCCCAGGCTTATTATAAAGCCGTCTGGAAAGCCGCCGTGCTCGGCATCCTGCTCGGCTCCCTCGTTCAGGTGCTGATTCCGTCAGGCTGGCTGCTCCGCGTTCTCGGCGGACGCAGCTTCAAGAGCACCGCCATCGGCGGCCTGGCCTCGCTGCCCGGCATGATGTGCTCCTGCTGCGCCGCTCCGATCGCTGTCGGCCTGCGCAAAAAAAACGTTTCCGCCGGCGCCGCCCTCGCCTTCTGGCTCGGCAATCCGCTGCTGAATCCGGCGACGCTCATCTTCATGACGTTCGTGCTCACGTGGAAGTTCACGCTGCTGCGGCTGTTGTTCGGCATCGCCATCACCTTCGGGGTGAGCTACTTTGCGAACCGCTTCGTCAAGGACGCCGCCATCCCGGAAGATCAGGTGCTCACCGCCGTGCCGGCTGACGACGATCGTCCGTTCTGGCTGCGCTGGCTGCGAAGCCTCGGCCAAATGCTGCTGAACGTCGTCCCGGCTTACATCATCGCCGTTCTGCTGCTCGGCGCCGCGCGCGCCTGGCTCTTCCCGAGCCTCGGCGAAGGGACAGGCATGACCATTCTGACGCTGCTTTTGTTCGCTGTTGCAGGCACGCTGTTCGTCATTCCGACTGCAGCCGAGATTCCGATCGTGCAGGCATTCACCTCGCTCGGTTTCGGCGGCAGCGCCGCAGGCGCTCTGCTCATCACGCTGCCTGCCGTCAGCCTGCCGTCGCTCCTGATGATCCGCCGCGCGTTCCCGGCCAAAGTATTGGGGCTTGTGTTCGGGTCCGTCGTCGCCGCCGGCGTGCTCAGCGGCATCATCGGCTCCTTCTTCCTATAGCCGCATGAAAAAAAGGCCGTCTCCGAAAATAATCGGAGACGGCCTTTTTTTCATCGCTTCAATCTTTCGGATGAGCCTTCAGCCACAACAGCATGTCGTCGAGAGTGCGGACGGGAACGATCTCCAGCGAGGCGCTGCCTTTGCGGGCATCCTGCTCCTGGCCTTGCGGCACGAAGAACACATCCGCGCCTGCTCGGGCGACCGTATAGGCCTTCTGCTCGATGCCGCCGATTTCCCCGACGTTCCCATTCCCGTCCAGCGTGCCGGTGCCGGCCACCCGATTGCCGTACGTAACGCCTCCCGGAGTCAGCTGATCGATAACCGTCAAAGCCAGCATCGCCCCATGCGACGGGCCTCCTTGGTACACGATATAGGAGCGGTAGTCGGCCTTTCTCGTCAGATCCGCCCGGGTGCGGTCCTGCACCTGGATGCCGAATGCCGCGCGGCCCGGCTGCTCGGGATTCTCCTTCGTTTCGATATCCGCCGACATCTCCTGACTGCCCCGCTTGAGCCCTACACGGACCGTATCGCCCGGCTTGACGGAGCCCATGACCTTCGCCAGCATGGCCGTCGTGCCGACCTCCTTGCCGTTCAAGCGGATCAGCACATCGCCGGGCTCAAGCCGTCCTTCCGCCGGACTGTCCTTGAGCAGAGCGAGCACTTGAACCCCGGTCGGGATCACGCCCTGGCCGAGACCGAGCTTTTTGAGCGCGACAGCGGTTCCGACGTCGTTGGCGCCTGCCCGCTGGATGAACACCTGCCGTTGGATTTCTCCCAGCGAAATGCTCGTATCCCTCTTTTCAATATGCAAATGGGGGAACAGCCCGGCGTAGATCCAGTCCACCGGAAAAGCCGGACGCTCGATGACGAGAACGCCTTCCAGGCTCCCCCTGTCCGTACCTCCTTGGATATGGGCATACCGGTTCATGTTCATCGTGAATCCCGGAGTGGTGACGCCATATGAGGTCGGGTAAAAAAGAAACGCTCCGACCGCCGCCGCTGCCAAGGCGGTCGTCAACGATCTCCAGGGGAAGCCTCCCCGTCTTGCAGTCTCGCTCACAAGAGCGTCGATGAGGATGAGAGCTCCGGTAGCCGCCGCTGCCGCAGCGGCGGCTCCGAAGCGGTCCGGCCGCGTAAGAAGCAGCAGCGCCGTCAGGATGCCTCCGGCTACGGCGAGAAGATTAATGACGCCAAGCCAGCTTCTTCCCCTCTGCAGCCAGGAGGAATAAGCGCCGGCAGCCCACATGAGAGGGATGGCCGCAGCGGTCCGGGACAGGATTTGAATCAGATCCATCCAATAATAGCTGCCCAGCCGCAATGGATCCCCGATCCAGATCAGTTCTCCACAAACGGACCCAACCGCAGCGGCGATCAGGGATGCCGCGTACCAGCGGGAGCTTTTGCCCATTTCCTCGTCCTCCCCGAATGACTGCTTCTGACTTTCCCTTGTCTTCCTTCTCTACTAGGATACACAAGAGGGAGGCTTACATTCAATGCAGGCTTCCGGTCGGCCGTTTTACAGACCCGGCGAATGCCGATACAATGAAGAAGTTCGCTACCATAATGCCGGCCCGGCTTGGTGCCGGCACACCAAGGAGATCGATTCAGCCTATGGACATCGCAACCTGGAACGCCCTGCAAGCCGGCCTGCCGCAATGGCTGGACAACAGCCGCGCCCGAACGGCAGACGGCAAGACCGCTTCCTATATTCCCGAGCTCAGCAAGGCGGATCCCGATACTCTCGGCATCCATATCGCCGACATGAACGGCGGTTCCGTCTCGGCAGGCGACTGCGGGACCAGATTCACCATGCAAAGCATATCCAAGGTATTCACGCTGATCCTCGCTCTCATGGACAATGGCGAGGAGGCTGTATTCAGCAAAGTCGGCATGGAGCCGACCGGAGACAATTTCAACTCGATGCTCAAGCTCGAGCTCGTACAGCCGGGAATTCCCTTCAATCCGCTTATCAACGCCGGGGCCATCGTCATTTCTTCCTTGATCAACGGAAACAGCCCCGCCGAGAAGGCGGGGCGCATCCTGGATTTCATCTCCGGACTTGCAGGCAATCCTGATCTGGCGGTTGACGACGCCACCTATTATTCCGAATCCGCAACCGGCAACCTGAACCGGTCCATGGCGTATTTCCTGACCGACAACGGCGTTCTCCGAGGCGGAGTCGAGGAAGTTCTGGAAGTCTATTTCCGCCATTGCTCCATCTCGGTCACATGCAGCGATCTCGCGAGGATGGCCGTCATTCTGGCGAACGACGGCATCGATCCCGTCACGGGACAAGCCTTGATTCCAAGACGCTACGTGCAGATTGCCAAAACGTTCATGGTCACCTGCGGCATGTACAACGGCTCCGGACAATTCGCCATCGATGTCGGCTTGCCTGCCAAGTCCGGCGTATCCGGCGGCATTCTGGCGCTCGTGCCGGGCTTGGCGGGAATCGGGGTCATCGGTCCGGCGCTCAACCCGCATGGCAACAGCTTGGCCGGGGTTCATCTGCTGCGTTCGTTGTCCCGTGAATTCGACTGGAGCATGTTCTAGAGAATTTCCTCGCCTTCCGCTTCACCTTCCCTTACCTGGATGGTGAAGCGGATGCGGTAGCCTTCCCCGTCATGCTCGAACCACAGCTCGCCGCCCATTCCCTCGATCCGGTCCCTGACGCCGGATATGGGCTGAATGCGGCTCTCGACTTCATGGGGATGCCAGATCGTGAAGAGCAGATCGAGCATATCGTTGCCGATGCTTCGGGAATTCACATGAACACGGGCGCCGACCGTTCCCGGCTCTGCGCCGAAGGCGGCTGCCGAGAGAAGGATGATGAGCGTCTCCCGAAGCAGCTCCTCGTCCCCGACCACCCGGATCGGAAGCTCGGGATCCAGCCAGCAGCTGAGCTGCAGCTGCTGGCTGAGCCCGTCGTGAAGACCGGCGGCAAGCTCTGCCAGCAGCAAATGAAGCGAGAACGGCGTTATCCGGCGATCGACGGAACCGGCGGCCATGCGCGAGTTGGCCATCATATGCTGGATCAGTTGAATGAGATAGCCGCTGCTTCCAATAATCGTATCGACGTAGCTTCTCTGCTCGTCGGTCAATTCCGTCTCCGCCAGAAGCTCCGCCATGCCGGAAATGCCGGTCATAGGAGTGATCATCTCAAGTCCAAGTTCGTAGAGCTGATCCTTATCCTTTTCCAACCTGGCATTGGCGGAACTCATCGCTTCGAGGCGGCGCTTGTCTTCCAGGCTCTCTTCCTCGAGTCCGGATTCCTTCTGAAGGAGCCATCTGGCCGCCGCCATCTGCAGGACGGCTTTCTCCATCTCGGTGAACGCCGCTTCCCTCCGCAGCAGTCCCAGCGTCCCCGTCGATGCCTTGCCGCCGGTTCTCACCTGCAGCCCGCAGTAATGAAACCCGAGCCAGGTATCTCCTTCGGCTCCAGCTTCCGGTTCATCGACCTCCAGACCGCAGTGCAGAATCGGTTCCCCCTTATGATGCAGATGCGCGACATGCTCCTCGTTCCCTTGCCGTTCGGAAACGAAGTAGGCGTCGGCATCGATCAGCTTCGAGATTCCCGTCAACAGCGCGTCCATCGGCAAGCGGACATTTTCTTCTTCCGCCAAATGATCATGTGTTAATTCCGTCATCGCATCAACGCCCACCCCGAAAAATAATAAAAGCCAAGAATAGGCGCCTTGCCGGCACCGGTTCTTGGCTCATGAACAGCGTATCGTAATATCTGGTCATAAAGTCCGTTATTCGTTTGGAAACGTATAAACGATAATGCTTTGATCCTTGTCGAACTTCCAGTCGAGGTACAGACCGTCGGGGCTGCGGCCCACCGCACGGTTCATGTCGACTTCCGTAAGCAGCATGGATTTTTCCAGCGAGCGCTTCGCTACGCGAAGCGCCGGCTCGTAGCCGGCCCGGAGCAATTCCTTCTCCAGCTTGATCAGAATGCCGGACCGGTACACGATCAACGTCCGGGGATTCGTCCAGAACGAGTAAAGCTTGTCAGGAAGCTTCTCTGCTTCTTCCGATATCCTTCTCACCGATTCGTGTATGTACGGCTTGCCCCTGTACTTCTCCTGATGCGCTTCGAATTTGGAGCTGTCCACCAAACCGACCATGATTCCGGAGTGGTTGTCCAGGTTCCAGTCGTAATACACATCCGTAATCTCCAGATCCAGCGACTCCAGAACGAGAGCCTTGAAATCCGGCAGAAGGAGATCCATTACGAGCTGGCGCATTTCCCTGACAGCCTCGTCCTTGTTCTGCTGCAGCATGATCTTCTCGACCACGCTGACGAACTGGCGAAAATGCATGGTCACGCATACTTCATTGCTTGAAACGAAAATCGATTCCGGACCTTTGCCGAAGCGGTCTCGGAGCAATTTGCCCATTTGGCTGGTCAATTGGGACAGAGCGGCACGGTTCTCCAACCTTTAGTCATCCTTTTAGCTAGTATCAAAAACGATTTTGAACTTGGACGTCGCCATTATAGCATATAATGCCATCGATAGATAGAGATGCTTATCGACAGAATGGCCGCCGGCAAACGGGCCCTGCTTATTTTGAAACCCGCTTGAAGACCTTGTTGATTTCATCATTGTTCGTGTTTAGACCAAATAAACCTATATATAATGATATTGATAGTGAGTAATTCAATCAATTACGAATAATTTCATTCAAAATCGTTGACACATACGCGCTTCTCGGTTACCATTTCACTTGTCGCCTTACCCGGCGCGTTCGTATATCCCCGATAATAAGGTTCGGGGGTCTCTACAAGGAACCTCAAATTCCTGGCTACGAACGGGATGCTTTCGCATACCCGTTTGCAGCCGGGATTTTTTGATGAAGCCGGGAGGATGATTAGGATGGGAAAATATGATGTGATCATCGTCGGAGCCGGACCCGCAGGCATCTTTGCCAGCTACGAGCTGACGCTGCAGCATCCGGGACTGAACGTTCTGCTTGTGGACAAAGGCCATGATATTTATCGCCGCAGCTGTCCCATACTGGAAGAAAAGATTCAGCTTTGCCCGCCGGCGGCAGGCAAAAAAGACTTCGCCGGCTGTCTGCCGGCCTGCTCCATTACAGCCGGCTTCGGCGGGGCGGGCGCTTACAGCGACGGCAAATTCAACATTACGACCGAATTCGGAGGCTGGCTGACGGATTATCTCGCCCCTTCCAAAGTTCTGGAGCTGATCCGCTATGTGGACAGCATCAACCTCGAGCACGGAGCGACAGCGGCCATCACCGATCCTACGACGGATACGATCCGAAGCATCGAGCAGCGCGGCTATGCCGCCGGACTCAAGCTGCTGCGGGCGGAAGTGAGGCATCTGGGCACCGAGCAGAATCTGGACATCCTCAAGTCCATTTATGAATATTTGAAAACGCGCATCGAGATGTCGTTCAAGACCGAAGTCGAGGACATCGTCACCGAGAAACAGGATGGCGGACATCGCATTACGGGAATCGCGCTCAAAAACGGGACCACGCATGAGGCGGATCTCGTCATGATCGCTCCCGGCCGGGATGGTTCCGCCTGGCTCACGTCGGTGCTCAAGCGGCGCAGGCTCAAGATGTACAACAACCAGGTCGATGTCGGGGTCAGGGTCGAAACGTCCGATGTCGTCATGCGGGAAATCAACGAGCATCTGTACGAAGGAAAATTCGTCTTCAACACATCGGTCGGCACCCGGGTGCGCACGTTCTGCAGCAACCCTTCCGGACATGTCGTCGTCGAGAACCACAGCGGCGTCATGGCCGCCAACGGCCATTCCTACAAGGATCCGAGCCTCGGATCCCGGAATACCAACTTTGCGCTGCTCGTCTCCCATACGTTCACGGAGCCGTTCGACAAGCCGAACGAATATGCGAGGGAAATATGCAGGCGGGCCAACGATCTCTCGAGCGGCGGCGTCATCGTCCAGAAATACGGGGATATCATCCGCGGGCGCCGCTCGACGGCAAGCCGCATCTCCGAAGGGTTTCTGGAGCCGACCTTGAAGGAGGCCGTCCCCGGCGATCTCGGACTCGTGCTGCCTTACAACACGATGCGCAGCCTGATCGAGATGGTGGAAGCGCTGGAGAAAGTAACACCCGGCATTGCTTCAGAACACACGCTGTTCTACGGCGTCGAGGCGAAATTCTACTCCGCCAGGCCGAAGCTCGACGCGAAGCTTGAGACGGAAATCCGCGGCCTGTACTGCGGCGGCGACGGCGCCGGCATTACGCGCGGACTGGCTCAGGCTGGCGCCGCAGGCGTCTGGATCGCCCGCTCCATGCTGGAGCGGATCGGTACGGCATCCGCTCCGGCTGCTGCGCTGTCCTGAATTCAATCAAAAAGGCAGACCGGATTATCCGGTCTGCCTTCCTTTTGCCTATCCAATTGCTGTCGTCTTTAACCGTCCGTCTGGACTCCGTCCGTTATGGATCGCTCCGCCTCGCTTTTCAATTGCTCCAGCTCCACCGAAACGTTCTCGATGATCCGGATGAACAGAGCCAGCTCCTCGGAGCTTGCGGCTTGTTCTCCGGCAGCCTGAGTCGTGTCCCTCGACATCGCCTGCACTTTGTGAAGCACCTCGCCGATCGATTCCACCTTCTCCTGAATCAGCTCAAGCGATTCCTTGGAATGCCGGGCAAGCTTGCGCACTTCCCCCGCGACGACTTCGAAGCCTCTACCCTGCTCGCCGGCCCGCGCCGCTTCGATAGCGGCGTTGAGACCGAGGAGATGCGTCCGGTCGGAAATGTCGCCCATGAGCGCGCCCATGGATTCGATGGAGCCGATCTGTTCGCCGAGCAAGCCGAGTTCGGCGTCGGTCTGCTCCTGCGACAGCACCGTCGCTCGGGCCAGCCTGTTGACTGCTGCCGTGCTGCGGCTTACCTGCTCCATTCCCGCCGCCAGCTGGCGGATCGCTTCGCTGACGCCCGTCAGAATATGGGACTGGCTGTCCAGCACTCTCTCCAGCTTGGCCTTCTCGTCCTTTTCATAGGCTTCGAGCACAAGCTGCGAATCGAGGTTGAACATCTTCGTCAAGGAATGGAGCACCGGCGTCCACTGTCCCGGAAGCTCGGCTGCCAGGTGGGCCGCGGCGAGATCCAAATAAATCATGTAAGCGCCCAGATACCACCGGGTCGTCAGCCCGATGCGGGAATGGATCTTGCCTACCAGGAGGCGGTTGTTGAAATAGGCTTCGTCGATCTTCCCATCCGTCATCGACAGGAAGTATGTCCTTTGCGTCGCCTTCAGCCTCTCCAGCGTGCTGTGGGCTTCAATGATCGCTCTCAGCTCGGGCTTCGCCGCAATCTGCCCATACAGCGAGTCTACGAGCCTGTCCACGATGTTCTCGAATACGGCCCTGCTGCCTTGAAGCAGATCCAGGTCTTCTTGCTTCAGCCCGATGAATTGTAGCTGGGCTTCTCTTTCCGGCGCAACGGCAATCATGTCCCCATCTCCTTGCCTTGTTAACCTAATCCTGACTTTATCGGCTGGTGAGTTGAAATAGTTTAGTGCCGCAGCAAATTGAAAACGCTGCCTCCTTTCTTGAGGCCCGCTTTCCGTCATGGTACGATATAGTAATCGACTGCATGCAACGGGAAGGAAGAAAACAAGTGAAAAGCAATCCGGTGGAATGGATCTTTTTCGACGTCGGCGAGACACTCGTGGATGAATCCGCGCCGATAGCCGATATTATCTCGCAGCTCATCCGCGCAGCCGGGCGCCGGGGCATCGCGGTATGCGAGCGGGACATCCGGGAAGCCTGGATGCAAGCCCATGAACGGTTCTCTCCGTTTCCGATGGCCGATATCCTGCTGCGGCTGTTCCCCGACGACGCGCTTCGCCAAGCGATCTGGAAGGAAATGAAATACCGCAAGGAGCTGGACAAGCCGTTCCCGGAGGCGAAGAGCCTCCTGCAGTCGCTCAGCGGGAGCTATCGGATCGGAGTCATCGCCAATCAGAGCGCCGGAACCGTCCATCGGTTGGAGTCTTACGGGCTCATGGAGCATATTGAAGCGGTATTCTCCTCCGCGGAGACGGGCCTGGTGAAGCCGGATCCGCGCCTGTATGAGCATGCCCTCCAAACTACGGGCTGTCCCGCCTGCAAAGCTTTAATGGTAGGAGACCGGATCGACAACGACATCGTTCCCGCGCGCCAGGTCGGCATGCATGCCCTATGGGTCCGCCAAGGCTTGGCTCTGCGCCAATCCAGCCCCTCTCCGTCTCTCCAGCCGAGCGGCACGATACCGTCCATCGGCGAAATGGCTCGCTGGCTCGAGCTATGGCAGCCTACGGATCCGACCCGCGCCTCCTGACGCGCATGGACAGCATAAAAAAAAACCGCCGATCGGCGGTTTTTTTGGACTTTCATTGGAGTCTATGGATGCTGCGGATGCCGGCCTAATCCTGAGCCTGGCTGTCCTGGGGACGATGAGGCGGCGCAGAAGCAGGCGTTGCCTCCTCCTCGTCATCGCCGGAATCGTCCATCTTTTTGAAGCCGTACACGAACAGTATAATCGTCCCGATCATGAGAAGTCCAAAGAAAATCAAATAAAGCGAGTCCGTCAAGGATGTATCCTCGCCGACATGCATGGGCAGCAGCTCCTTCCACCTTTAGCTTAGCTTGGAGCCGGGACATGCGTATGACTCTTTCGGGCTATAAATGTGACAATCAGCGGGCAATAGAACCCTTCACAGCCGCAACCTCATATCGGGAGACTTCCGTTTCCAGCACATAATCCGGCGGCGTCTTGCCGCGGCTCTCGCGGTGGCCTTGGATATGGACATCGCTTTTTTCCCAGCCCTTCCAAGCCTCTTCCGACTCCCATCGGATTTGGACGATGACTTCTTCCTCGCCCCGGCGAACAGCCTTCACAAGGACGCTCATATCAATGAATCCGTCCATTTCCTGTACCGGTCCCGGCTTGCTGAACCGCTCCACGATTTGTCCGGAGAAACCTTCCTTCACTTTGATCCGGCGTTGAATGACGAGCATGCGGCTTGTCCCCTTTCGATCGTCTCCATTCTGCTATCCATCCTCCTTATGATAATTGATAATAATTCTCATTGTCAATGAAAAAGGAATTGCAGCAAAGCTTCGGAACGATTAAAATATTCGGATGAATACTTTGCAGCCGAAATCAACTTTGTCGATTCTATTGCCCCTTGTCGTCGGTATGGCCGCCATTTCCTGCTCTCCCATACTTGTCCGTTATTCCAGTGCTCCCGTATCCGTTCAAGGGCTGTACCGGATGCTTTTCACCTTTTTATTGATGCTGCCTTTCGGCTGGAAACATCGCCATGCCTTCGCGTCGATCACTCTTCGGGACTGGGTGAAGCTGACCGTCGCAGGCTTCTTCCTGGCGCTGCATTTCCTGCTCTGGATGGCTTCCTTGTCCTACACCTCGATCGCAAGCTCTACGATTCTGCTCACTCTTGAGCCCGTATTTGTAGCCATAGGCGCTTACCTCGTCTTCAAGGACAGGCTGCGCCGCTCAGCGGTCATTGGCATGTCGGTATCGATTGCCGGAGCCATCCTGGTGAGCTCAGGCGACTTCGGCCTGTCGCAAAGCGCCTTTTTCGGAGATACGCTGTCCCTTCTCGGGACGGTCGCCGTTGCCGTGAACATGATTCTGGCCAAGCAGCTCATGGCGCGAATCCCATCTTACGTCTACAGCCTGATCGTATTCGGCATCACCGCGCTTTGCTTCGCTGTCTACAATGTGTTCGCAGGCATCCCGATGATGGGGTATGAATCACGGGAATGGGGACTGTTCCTGCTGCTCGCCATCATCCCGACCGTCTTCGGCCATATGATTTTCAACTGGCTGCTGCAATCGATCAAGGCGACGACGATCTCCATGGCCGTACTGGCCGAGCCGATCGGCGCCAGCCTTCTCGGCCTCCTGTTGTTCGGCGAGCTGATCACAGGGTTCCAGCTGATCGGCGGCGTATTCATGATTGCCGGCTTCATCCTCTATCTCAAGTCGGAGGAACGCCCTTCCGCCGCCAAGCAAGGAGATGCTGCTCTGGACACGACGAGCGGCGCCGTTTCCTGAGCCTGCCATGCTGCCAAGCCGAACAGGCCAGCCCCATTCCGGGCTGGCCTTTCTTTTATACGGTTCCGCCCGTCTTCCTGCTTATTCCTTCTCCAGCAGCTCCAGCATATGGAGGAAAGCCTCCTCCTCATCCTTCCCTTTGACACGCAGCATGACGCGCGTACCGGAGCGGATCGGCAGCAAAAGCATGCCGAGCAGGCTTTTCACGTCCACGATGTTGATGCCGTCCCCATGAGCGAACTCTAGCTTGATGTCCGAACGGAAGCGGGCGGATTCCGAGGATAGCCGGGCAAGATCCTCGCGGGTAAAATCGGCAGCAATCACAAATTCATGAACTCGCATCCTGCATTGACCTTCTTTTCCTCGGGATAAAATCGAATCACCGCATGTGTACGTTATATTCGAAATGAGGAGCCGGGTTCCTGCTTGAAGCGCATTCACCAAAATAATGAATGGCCTTGGCGAGGTCGTAAGCGGACTTGCGTCCCTAATTGCTGCGGCATGTCTTAAATCGCCCGCAGTTGGGTAAAGAATACCTATATACGGGAGGCGATTGTGATGATGATGTCCCCATTCGAGGACAGGATGTATGCCGTGTTGTTCTACATCCTCGCCGCTGCGGTCGTAATCGGCGTCGGCGGGTGGATATATTGGCTGAGCAGGAAAGCGAAAAGGAAAAGCCGCTGACAAGACAAGCGGCAGCTCAAAGCGGGCTCGAAACAAAAGCCGGCCTCTTCAACGCCATTTGACAGGCGTTGAAGAGGCCGGCTTCATTCATTTATCCGGTTCGTTTTTCATGCTCGCCGAGAAAGCCGCGTTATAACATTTGCGGCAGACGGGCTTGTAGTCGTCGTTGCCTCCGATTTGAATCTGATTCCCTTCGTTCACGGGAACTCCGTCCAGGAAGCGGATCACCATCGTCGCCTTGCGGTCGCAATACCAGCAGATCGTCTTGATCTCCTCGATCTTGTCTGCTTGCGCAAGCAGATAATAGCTTCCCTCGAACAGCTGGTTGCGGAAATCGTTTTTGAGCCCGAATGCCATCACCGGCACATTCAGCTCGTCCACGACCCGGGTCAGCTGCAGGATATGCTCCTTCTTCAGAAACTGCGCCTCGTCGATGAGCACGCAGTAGATCGCCTTCGGCGCTCCCGCAGGCTGATGCCGCAGCACCTCCTCGAAGATGTCGGTTTCTTCGCGGACCGGGAGCGCCTTGCGCGTGAAGCCGACGCGGGACCCGACCTGCTCTTCTCCGCTGCGCGTATCCATGGCCGGAGAGAAGATCAGGACCGCTTTTCCCTGCTCCTCGTAATTATGGGCAACCTTGATGATCTCAAAGGACTTGCCGCTGTTCATCGTCCCGTATTTGTAATACAGCTGGGCCAAAACGGCTTCCCCCTCTTCAATCGATCCTTCTGCGCTGCCGGACGGCAGCTTCCTATTCCATCATGTAGGCGAGCAGCAGCGCGCCTGTATGGAGGATCGCATCCGCATGCGTACGCTCCATCCCGTGGGAGGCATGGACGCCGGGGCCGATCAGCGCCGCCCGGATGTTCGCTCCGCCGCGCAGAGCGGCCGAGGCATCCGAGCCGTAGAACGGATAAATGTCGACCGCATGCGGAAGCTGCTCGCGCCGGGCGAGCTCGATCAGCCTGGAAGTCATGCCGTAGTCGTAAGGACCGGAGGAATCCTTGGCGCAAATGGATACGTCGAGCTCCGTTGCCGACAAATCGTCGCCGAGCGCGCCCATGTCGACCGCAATCATCTCGACGATGTCCGCCGGGATATGGGCGCTTCCGTGGCCGACTTCCTCGTAGGTCGAAATGAGGAAGGTAACGCTGCCTGACGGCTGGAGCCCTTCCCGCTTAAGCGCTTCGAGAATGCCGAACAGCGCTGCGACGCTGGCCTTGTCGTCCAGATGGCGGGACTTGACCCAGCCGTTGTCGAAGATGCGCACGCGCGGATCCCACGAGACGAAGTCGCCCGGCGCGATTCCGAGCGCAAGCGTGTCCTCCTTGCTGAACACCGACTCGTCGAGCCTGACCTCCATCGTCGCCTCTTCGCGCTTCTGGCTGCGGGCATCCGGATACACATGCACGGACGTCGCCGTCGACAGCACGGTGCCCTCGTACACCCGGCCGCTGCGGGTATGCACCTGGCAATACTCCCCTTCGACCGTATGCATCGCATAACCGCCGATCGGCGTCATGCGGAGCATGCCGTTGCCCTTGACGGAGCGGACCATCGCGCCAAGCGTATCGACATGGGCGGACAGCAGCAGCGGAGCCTTGCTTCCCGTTCCCTGAACGGTCAAGATGCCGTTCCCTTTAGGCGTCAATTCCATCTTGTAGCCGAGACGCTCCGCCTCCCGCTGGACCAGCGACATAATATTCATGCAGAAGCCGCTCGGGCTGGGCGTCTCCAGAAGCTTTTGCAAAAAATCAAGAATGTACGCTCGATCGAGCTTATCCTTCAGAACAGCCATTCCGACATTCCCCTCTCCAACTAAGCTTCATCATCCTGAATCCTTCGACATTGTACCATATTTTGCTTGGCCGGACCGCCGTCCAAGGCGGCTGCAGCGCAGCACGGAAAAGTCCCTTCCGGCCAGCCGTCCATGCAGGCTGATCGAAAGGGACATGACGGCCGCGGCTTGTCGGCGCAGCCGGCGGCATGAATCCTGAATCGCTTATTCGGTTACGATTCCCCGGACCAGCACAGGCGCCTTGGCGCTGCCCGCAACGCGAATCGCTTTGTACAGGCGCTCCTTGACCTCTGCGACGTCCTCGCTGGAAGCATGGATCGTAACGAGGGAGTCTCCCGCTTTGACGGCGTCGCCGACTTTTTTGTTCAGCACGAGGCCCACCGACAGATCGATTTCGGATTCCTTCGTCGCGCGGCCGGCTCCGAGAATCATCGCGGCCGTGCCGACGGCGTCAGCCGTAATTTCGGCGACAAATCCGTCCTCCTTGGACGGCAGCTCGATGCGGTACGGCGCCTGCGGCAGAAGCTCCGGATTGTCGGCGACGGCAGGATTTCCGCCTTGGTTGGCGATGAACTCCTTGAACTTGTCAAGCGCCGCGCCGCTCGCGATAAGAGCGCGCAGCTTGTCCTCCGCTTCCTCGAGCGATGCCGCCTTGCCGCCGAGATAGACCATCTGGCGTCCGAGAGCGAGGCACAGGTCCAGCAGATCGGCCGGTCCTTCGCCTCGCAGCGTATCGATCGCTTCCTTCACTTCAAGCGCGTTGCCGATCGCAAGGCCGAGCGGCTGGCTCATGTCGGAGATGACGGCCATCGTCTTGCGGCCGACTTCGTTGCCGATGGCGACCATCGCCTCCGCCAGCTCCCTCGCATCCTGCTCATCCTTCATGAATGCGCCGGCGCCGGTCTTCACGTCGAGGACGATCGCATCGGCTCCGGCCGCGATCTTCTTGCTCATGATGGAGCTCGCGATCAGCGGGATGGAATCGACCGTAGCCGTGACGTCCCTGAGAGCGTACAGCTTCTTGTCGGCCGGCGTCAGATTGCCGCTCTGGCCGATGATGGCGATGCCATGCTCGTTGACGAGACGGGTGAAGTCCTCCTTGGTCAGCTCCACATGGAAGCCTTCCACCGCCTCGAGCTTGTCGATCGTGCCGCCCGTATGGCCGAGGCCGCGTCCGGACATCTTCGCCACCGGCACGCCGGCAGCGGCAACGAGAGGAGCAAGTACGAGCGTCGTCGTATCGCCGACGCCTCCCGTCGAATGCTTGTCGACCTTGATGCCCTCGATATCCGACAGGTCGATGGAATCGCCGGAACGGACCATCGCCATCGTCAGATCCGCCCTCTCGCGTCTGGACATGTCGCGGAAGAAGATCGCCATCGCCCAGGCGCTGATCTGATAATCGGGTATATCCCCGTTCGTATAGCCTTGGATGATGAAGGCGATTTCCTCTTCGCTCAATTCATGCCCGTCGCGCTTTTTCTCGATCAAGTCCACCATTCTCATGAACGAAGACCATCCCTTCAATAGTTAATATCGTAAATATTAAATACGATCAATTCACGTTCCATGCCCCTACAAAGCCTGTCCGCCCGTTTTTAATGACGTTAATCGATTTGCCGGAATCCGGAAGCTTCTGTCGAAATTTAACGGCATCAATGATGCGGCCCGGCAGCTACTTCGGATTGATCGACACGGCGGTATCGAGAGCGGCCGCCATCATGTCGTTGAAAGTCGATTGGCGCTCTTCTGCCGTCGTTTCCTCTCCGGTAAGCAGATGGTCGCTGACGGTAAGCACGGTCAGCGCCTTGACGCCGTGGCGGGCGGCGATCGTGTACAGCGCCGTCGTCTCCATCTCCACTCCGAGCACGCCATGATCCATCAGGCGCTGGACCGCGGAGGTGTCTTCCTTGTAGAACACATCGGTGCTGAAGATGTTGCCGACATGGACATTCATGCCGGCTGCCGATGCCAGCTCGTACGCTTTTCTGAGCAACTGGAAGTCAGCTATCGGGGCATAGTCGTAGCCGAGGAATTGATGGCGGTTCATGCTGGAGTCGGTGCATGACGCTTGAGCGAGAATGACGTCCCTCACCCGGACATGCTGCTGCATCGCTCCGCAGGTGCCGACCCGGATCAGGTTCTTGACGCCGTAGCTGCGGATCAGCTCCTGGGCGTAGATGCTGATGGACGGCAGCCCCATGCCCGAGCCCTGCACGGAGACGCGCTGTCCTTTGTACATGCCCGTATAGCCCAGCATTCCGCGGACTTCATTGTAAAGCTCCACCTCGGACAAATACGTTTCAGCGATATATTTGGCTCTCAGCGGGTCTCCGGGCAGAAGCACCGTCTCCGCGATCTGGCCTTCCTTGGCTCCGATATGTACGCTCATGCTCATTTCTCCTTTGCATTGTCGGTCTGAAAAACGGAAGCGGGAGAGCTACTGCAGCTCCCCCAGGAAGCTATGGCCGTGCTCGGGAGCCTTCACCTTGAAGTTGTCGGCGATCGTAGCCCCTACGTCAGCAAAAGTCGTCCTGAGCGGCAGAGCGCTGACGCGGCCTTGGAAACGCGGGGAATAGACCAGCAGCGGCACGTATTCGCGCGTATGGTCGGTGCCGATATAGGTCGGATCATTCCCGTGATCCGCCGTAATGACAAGCAGATCGTCCTCGCCAAGCTTCCCGATCACTTCAGGCAGGCGCGCATCGTACTCCTGCAGAGCCTCTCCATACCCCTGCGGGTCGCGCCTGTGCCCGTACAGGGCATCGAAATCGACCAGGTTGAGGAAGCTCATGCCGGTGAAATCCTCGCCGCATACTTCGGCCAGCCTGTCCATGCCTTCCATATTGCTCGCGGTGCGGATAGAGCGGGTTACGCCTTCGCCGTCGAATATATCGGAAATCTTGCCGATTGCGACAACGTCAAGCCCGGCCTCCTGGAGAGTATTCATGACGGTCGGCTGGAACGGCTTGAGGGCATAATCATGCCGTCCGGCCGTTCTCTTGAACGTCCCCGGCTCGCCGATGAACGGGCGGGCGATGATCCGTCCGAGCATATATGGGTCCTCGAGCGTGATTTCGCGGCAGAATTCGCAGATGTCGTACAGCTCCTTCAGCGGCACGATCTCCTCGTGCGCAGCGATCTGCAGCACCGAGTCAGCCGATGTATACACGATCAACGCTCCGGTGCGCATATGCTCCTCGCCCAGCTCGTCGATGATTTCCGTTCCGCTGGCCGGCTTGTTGCCGATGACCTTGCGGCCGGTATGCTCCTCGATCCGCTGGATCAGCTCCTGCGGGAATCCATGCTCGAATACGCGGAAAGGCGTATCGATGCGCAGCCCCATCATCTCCCAGTGGCCCGTCATCGTGTCCTTGCCGCTGGAGGCTTCCTGCATGAGGCCGTAATAGGCCTGCGGAGCCGTCGCCGGCTCGACTCCGAGAATCGGAGCGATGTTGGACAACCCCAGCTTCTCCATGTTGGGCATCGAGAGCCCGCCCATATGATCGGCTATATGTCCCAAAGTGTTGACGCCATGATCTCCGAAATCGGCTGAATCCGGAGCTTCTCCGATGCCGACGGAGTCCATGACGATGACATGAATGCGTTTGAATGGCTGCATTTGGGCCCTTCCTTTCTGAATTCCATAAGTAAGCGGACGATCGAACCGGATGCTGTTGGGCCGGTAGAATGGCCGGCAGACGCCGCGTCTCGGGAGCCGCTTCTTCCATCATAGCCCGAGGCAGGCTTCGCGGCAAATGCCGGCGCGAAGCCGCTGCGCGCGCAAAATCAAAAGCCGGAAAAACCTTCCGGTTCTTCCGGCTTCATGGAAGCCTTGCTTCGGATCGAGCTCCTCAGTAAGCAGCGGTGGATTGGCCGCCCTGCATGATCTTGACGCCGGAGCTTGCTCCGATTCGGGTCGCGCCTGCGGACACCATCCGCTGCATGTCCTCGAGGCTGCGGACGCCGCCCGATGCCTTGACGCCCAGGTCCGGACCGACCGTGCGGCGCATCAGCGCCACGTCCTCCGGAGTGGCGCCGCCCGTAGAGAAGCCTGTAGACGTCTTCACGAAGTCGGCTCCGGCGCGCACGGCAGCCTCGCAGGCGCGGACTTTCTCCTCATCCGTCAGCAGGCAGGTCTCGATAATGACCTTGACAACAGCTTTGCCCGCAGCCGCCTCGACGACAGCGCGGATGTCGGCCTCGACAAGCGCGTCGTCTCCGCCTTTGAGAGCGCCGACATTGACGACCATGTCGATTTCTCCGGCGCCGTTGGCGATTGCGTCCGTCGTTTCAAAAGCCTTCGCCTCTTTTGTCGACGCCCCGAGCGGGAAGCCGATCACCGTGCATACCTTCACGTCCGTTCCGCCAAGCTGCGCCGCCGCAAGCTCTACCCATGCCGGGTTCACGCAGACCGAAGCGAAGCCGTATTGCTTCGCCTCCTCCGTCAGCTTGAGGATCTCTTCCTTGACCGCATCCGCGCGAAGCAGCGTGTGGTCGATCATGCCTGCCAATTGCTTATGCTCCATGTGCTCATCATCCCCTAATTATGCATGCTGCCTTCATCATATCACCGCTCTGAACAATTGTAAAACGGTAGATAAGCATTTGTTCAACCGGTTTCCTATCCCTAGAATGCCATAAAAAGCCTGCCGATTATTCGGCAGGCTTCTCGGTTTTTCCATCTTCTCTCATTTCGAATTTCGGATTGCAGGCCCCGGTCTGGCCGATGCAGCTTGCAAGCTGCGGCAGCCTGCACATTTCTCCTATCGATTCGATCGCCCCAGCCGCCTATAACTCCGCCGCATGAATCTGAAGGATGACCAGATTGGCGACGTATTTGCGGGCATCGGCCGATTGCAGCCGGATGAGGCAAGGGGCAGAAGCATGCCGGCCGGAACCGGCGACCGGAGCGGAGAAGCGGACGACAGTTCCGTCCAAATCCTCTCGTACGTCCAGGATGCTCCGCTCTTCCTCCAGCAGCCGGTCCAGCAGCCGCTTCTCTTCCCATGCGGATTCGCAGGCGCTCATCCCCCCCTCCCCCCCGCAGAAGCTTCCGGTACGGATATCGGCGTCCTTGCACCGAATCTGGCTCTCGGCACGTACCTTCCGCAGCCGGCTTGACCGACGAACTCGCCGTCGCGAACGACGAACTGTCCGCGCAGAAGCACCGATACCGGCTTCCCGGTCGCCTCCATCCCTTCAAAGGCGCTGTAATCGACTTTAAGATGATGGGAATCCGCCGATAAAATCCGTTTGGCGGACGGGTCGAACAGGACGAGATCGGCATCGCTCCCTACCGCTATCGTGCCTTTGCGCGGAAACAGCCCGAACAGCTTGGCGCTTGCCGTCGATACGAGGTCGACGAACTGATGGATCGTGATTCTCCCCTTCTCCACGCCCTCGGAATAGAGAAGAGTGAACCGGTCCTCGATCGTAGGGCCGCCGTTCGGTATTTTGGAGAAATCGCCGCGTCCAAGCTCCTTTTGTCCTTTGAAATGAAAGGAGCATTGATCCGACCCGACCGTCTGCAGCGTTCCGCTGGACAAGGCGTCCCACAAAACCTGCTGATGCTCCCGTTCCCGCAGCGGCGGAGACCAGACGTATTTGGCTCCTTCGAAATCCGGCTTTTCCAGGCTGGAGATGTCCAGAGTCAAATACTGGGGGCAGGTCTCGCCGTATACCGCCAGTCCCCTCGCCCTGGCCTCCCCGATGCGCTGAACCGCCTGCGCGCAGGTGACGTGGACGACATAGAGGGGAGCTCCCGCCAGCCCCGCCAGCTCCGCGGCCCGCCCGGTCGCCTCTCCTTCCAGCTCGGGAGGACGGGTAAGGGCATGATGGATCGGATCGGTGTCGCCCCGCGCCAACGCCTGCTCGACGAGAAAGTCGATGACGTCCCCGTTCTCGGCATGGACCATGACGAGCGCTCCTTCCTCCCTGGCAAGCTGCAGCGTCCGGAACATCGTTCCGTCATCCACCTGAAAGACGTCCTTGTAGGCCATGAACACCTTGAGAGAGGTAATGCCTTCCCTCCCGATAATTTCCGGCAGCTCCCTCAGCGCCTGCTCTCCGGCATCCGCCACCATGAGATGGAATCCGTAATCGACGGCCGCTTTGCCGGCCGCTTTGGCATGCCAGGTCCGCACCGCCTCGGACAGCGGTTCGCCCCGTTTGGTCAGGCAAAAATCGAGCACCGTCGTCGTGCCTCCGAATGCGGCCGCAATCGTGCCGCTCTCGAAGTCGTCCGCGGTGACGGTGCCGCCGAACGGCATGTCCAGATGGGTGTGGGGATCGATTCCACCCGGAAATACATACAAGCCTGCCGCATCGATGATTTCGGCTCCGGCAGCATCGAGGCGGCTGCCGATCGCCGCCACGATGCCGTTCTCGATCCGAATATCGGCTTGGTACATATCGCTTGCCGTCACAATCGTCCCGCCGACAATCACTTTCGTTGAGCTCATCGTCATACCGCCTCCATCTCGGCCGAATCGGCATTCAGCTTCTCCAGCGCCCGCTGGCGTTCATTCCACGTAAGGGGCGCGGCTCCCGGCAGCTCCACCATCTCGATCGCGCCGTCGGCCGGGCAGACGATCGAGCAGAGGTTGCAGCCGACGCAATCCTCTTCCCTCACCTGCAGGAACGGCTTGCCGCCGCTTCCTGTCAGCATGTCGATGCATTGATGCGAAGCGTCCTCGCAGGCGATATGGCATTTGTTGCAGTTGATGCAGGCCGCCGTATCGATCCGCGCGACGACTCTGTAGTTGAGATCCAGATCGCCCCAGTCTCCGTAGCGGCCGACGCTGCGGCCGGTCAGCTCGCTCGCCGCTGCCAGCCCCTTGTCGTCCAGATACCGGTTCAGGCCGTCGATCATGTCCCCGACGATCCGAAAGCCGTGGTGCATCGCCGCCGTGCATACCTGCACGCCCGAAGCGCCCATCAGCATGAACTCGACCGCATCCTGCCAGGAGGAGATCCCCCCGATGCCGGAGATCGGCACGCCTATCTCGGAATCCCGGGCGCATTCCGCCACCATGTTCAAGGCGATCGGCTTCACGGCCGGACCGCAGTAGCCTCCATGCGCTCCCAGGCCGCCGACATGGGGAACGGTGTTCCACGTATCGAGGTCGACTCCGGCCAAGCTGTTGATCGTGTTGATCAGGCTGACCGCGTCCGCGCCGCCAAGTACCGCATGGCGGGCCGTTATCCTGACGTCCGTAATGTTAGGGGTCAGCTTCACGATCACCGGCGTCGAGGCGGCTTCCTTGGCCCACAGCGTCTGCATCTCGACGAGATCCGGCTGCTGCCCCGATGCCGCGCCCATGCCGCGCTCCGCCATTCCGTGCGGACAGCCGAAGTTGAGCTCCAGTCCATCCACTCCCGCATCCTCGACGCGCTTCACGATCTCATGCCACTTCTCCCGCTTCGGCTCGACCATCAGCGAGGCGACCACAGCGTGCTTCGGATAAAGCCTTTTCGTTTCCCTGATTTCCCGCAGATTCACTTCCAGCGGCCTGTCGGAAATCAACTCGATATTGTTGAAGCCGGCCACGCCCCCCCCGCCGTAGTGGACGGCCGCGAAGCGGGAGGACGTATTGATGATCGGCTCGCCGAGCGTTTTCCAGACCGCTCCTCCCCAGCCGGCTTCAAACGCTCTCTGCACCTGATACCCTGTATTGGTAGGCGGAGCGGACGCCAGCCAAAACGGGTTCGGCGATGTGATTCCCGCCATGGAAATCGATAAATCGGCCATGCCTTCGCCTCCTGTCGGTGGACCTGGGACGGTCCCTAGTCATCTGCCGGCCTTGCTGTCTTCTGGCAGCCTCGCTGTCTTCTGGCAGCCTCGCAGTCTTCTGACGGCGCTGCTGTCATCCGGCCGCAGCTTCCGTCCCCCCCGCCAGAGCGGAGGCGATCGCCGCGGCGGCCCGCTTGCCCTGCTCCGCCGCCGAGACGACGGTCGCTTCCCCGGCTCCGGAGCCGTGGATCATATCCCCTGCCGCATAGACCCGCGGATGAGAAGTTCTCCCGGTGAGGGGGTCGACCTCCGGAATTCCGCGTTCATGGCGAAGGCCGAACTGCTCCGAAAGAGAGATCAGCCTTTGCTGTCCCGTAGCCAAAATGACCGCATCCGCTGCCATGCGGAACTCCGAGGAAGGAAGCGGAACCGGAATTTTCCGGCCGTCCCGTCCCCGCTCCCCGGTCAGCTCCAGCCGCACGCAATCCAGTCCGGCGACTCCTCCCGAACCGTCGCCGGCAATGCCGACCGGTAGGGTGAGCCAGCGGAATTCCACTCCCTCCCGCTTGGCGAACTCGTATTCGAACGGATAAGCCGTCATCTCCGCTTGCGTCCGCCGATAGACGATGCGGACGGAAGCCGCGCCGAGCCTCAGCGCGCTCGTCGCCGCATCGACGGCCGTATTGCCGGCTCCGATGACGGCGACCCGCGCTCCTTCCAGCCTCGAGGGGATGCGGCCCGATTTCGTCGTCTCGATGAGGCGGATCGCGTCGTAGACGCCATCCAGCTCCTCTCCCGGCAGTCCGAGCGGAGGCACATATCCCATGCCTGCCGCAAGCAGAACCGCGTCGTACCCGCCCAGCAGCTCTTGCGCGCTCACCGAGCCGCCGATGCGGACGCCGGTGCGGATCTCGACGCCAAGCCCCTCGATCTGGGAAATTTCCCAGCGGGGCACATGAGGCGGGAGGCGGAAGGAGACGATTCCGGAATGCCCGAGCCCTCCCGCCTCGGCCTTGGCTTCATAGACGACAACCTTGAAGCCGCCTCTCGCGAGCTCGCGGGCGGCCGACAGTCCCGCCGGGCCGCTGCCGACGACAGCGACGCTGCGTCCATTCGGCTCGCCGGCCTGGAACAGCTGGCGTCCGCTCGCGGCGGCATCGTCCGTAGCATAGCGCTGCAGCCTGCCGATCATGATCGGCGTAGACGGGCCGCCGAGCACGCAGGCCCCTTCGCAGAGCAGCTCCGTCGGACAGACGCGCGCGCAGCTCGCTCCCAAGGGATTGGCGTCCAGGATTGTATAAGCGGCACCGGCCGTATTGCCCGTTGCGATGCGCTTGATGAAGGCAGGCACGTCGATGCCGGTCGGACAGGCCCGGATGCAGGGCGCATCATAGCAGTACAGGCAGCGGTTGGATTCTTCCATAGCGGCGGCGCGGCTTAGCGGCAGCGTCAGCTCGGCGAATGGGCCGCCCGCCTCCTCAAAGCTTCTCAGCTTGTCGATTCCCATCGCGCCGTCCTCCTTCCCCGTACGGCGGCCGGGCCGCCAGGCGCATGAGCGTCCGGGCCAGCAGCTCCGTGCCTGCCGCGATATCCTCCGGGCTCGAATATTCAAGCGGATTATGGCTGATTCCATCGCGCGAGCGGATGAAGATCATGGCGTACGGGCACACATGCGACATCGCAAGCGCATCGTGGAACGGACCGCTCATCAGCTCCGGCAGCGGCAGGCCCGCTTCGGCCGCCGCTTCCCTGACGGCAGCCATCAAGTCCGGATCGCAATAGCGGGGCTCGCTGTCCGTATCGACGACAAGGTCCCATTCCAAGCCGTTGTCGGCCGCCTTGTCCGCGATGAGAAGGCGGAGCCGACGCTCCAGCCTGCCGCGCCTCGACATGTCCATATCCCTCAGGTCGACCGTGAACCGGACCCTCTCCGGAATGACGTTGCGGGAATTCGGATAGACATGTAGCGACCCGACCGTGCCCACGGCCGGCGAGCCCTCCTCGCCGCGAAGAAGCTCCTGCAGCCCGGCAATGACCGCCGCCGCTCCCGCCAGCGCGTCCCGGCGCATCGCCATCGGCACGGAGCCTGCGTGGCCGGCGAATCCCCGCAGCTCGACGGTCCACCAGAGCGGACCTGAGATGCCGGTGACGAGTCCGCATGATGCGTTCAGGGACTCCAGCACGGGTCCCTGCTCGATGTGCAGCTCCAGATAGGCCTTGACGGCGCCCGGAGAGCAGGCATCTTCCGCGAAGCGGCCTGGGTCCCCGCCGAATGTCAGCAGCGCCTCGCGCCTCGTGACGCCTTGAGCGTCCGTTCGGTCAAGTTCCCCCTCCTCCAGCCTGCCGGCAAGTCCTCTCGATCCGAACAAGCCCTTGTCGAACCTGCAGCCTTCCTCGTCGGAAAAGACGGCCACCTCGACGGGGCCTTGAGGCGGCTCTCCCGAATCGCGCAGGAGCTGCACCGCTTCGATCGCGCCGACCACCCCTGCGACGCCGTCATAAAGACCCGCATTCGGCTGCGTATCGATATGCGATCCCAGCATGAGGACAGGGCCGTCTTCCTTGCCTTCCATCCTCCCGATCAAGTTTCCGAAGGCGTCGACCCGAGCTTTCATCCCCGCCTCCTCCATCCAGCTCCGTACGGTTTCCCGCGCCTGCGCATCAAGAGCGCTCATGGCCGGCCGGCTGGCCGAGGTGGCGCCTATCGCTCCGATCCGCCCCAGACTGGCAATTCTCGAACGCAGTCGTTCAATCGATACGGCTGCTCCGGCTTCCTTCATTGGGCTTCCTCCCTCGAAGCGTAATGTAAGGTTACATAACGTATCATACTCAATTTTCCGAATTTTTTGAATATTTATTTTCCATTCCCCTCTTTTGATGTAAGATAATCTTACTTCTTCTCCTTTCCTCTTTCGATCATCCGTTCCTGCATGTCCGTTTCCCCTACAGAGACAGCTACAGAAATCGGAAGCTTATAATCGAACCAGCAATAAGGAGGATGCTTATGCCGGTCCAACGCCCTCTTACCGTCCGCGATACGCTTCTCAGTCCCCACTTTGCCCAAGCCTTGGTGGCAGCCGGCTCCAGCGGCCTGGATCGGGAGATCCGCTGGGTCCACATTCTGGAAATATCCGAAGCCGATGAGCTTCTGCACGGCGGAGAAATGATTCTGACGACCGGGGTCGGATTTCGGGGAGAAGCGGCCGAACGCCGCCGCTTCCTGGCTACGCTTATCCGCCGCGGAGCCGCGTGCCTGTGCATCGAGCTTGGCCCCTATATGGCATGCCTTCCCGAGGAATGGATTGTGCAAGCTGAAGAAGCCGGCTTCCCGCTCATCGTTTTTTCCGGCAAAGTGCGCTACGTCGATATCACTCATGATCTTCACCGCCTCATCCTAGGGCTTCAGAGCGGCAGCCGCAGGCAGCTGCCGCATGCCCGGGAGCGTCCGGACAAGGAGAGAATCGGCTGGCTGCTGCAAGCCAAAGAGTACGGACCCGGTAACGAGGCTTGGCGGAGCGATCCGCTGCTGCAGCCTTTCGAGAGGCTGCCGTGCCGCACGGTGCTGCTCGAGCTCGGAGCGGGTACCGGCCGCCGCCACGATACGGCCGCTCTCCTCCCCGGAGCTGCCGGCTGCATCACCGAGGCCGCTTATCTGCTGAAGCGCGAGCTGGAACGGACCGGCTCGCCTTGTCTTGCGGACGGCGACGGCGCGCGCATCACCCTCGTCATCGCCGATGCCTCGGCTGCCGAGACATGCCGCCGCCTTCTCGAAAACGCGCTGCTGCGGCTGGCCGAATGGCAGCCGCGGGCTGCGGGGGCAGGCGAAGCCCTGGCCGGCCGCCAAGGAGCTGCCGAAAGCCGCCGGCAGGCGCAGCTCGCTCTCGATCTCGCCGGCGCTGCCGGCCGCAGCAAGTCTCCTTGCCTGTTCTACGAGGAGCTCGGAGTGCTGCAGCTGCTGCCTGCCCTCAATGACGGCAGCAGGCTGGAAGACTTCGTCGACAGGCATCTCGGGCCGCTCCTTTTGGCCGACCGTCTCAAGGGAAGCGAGCTGCTGCTGACGCTGAAGGTGTATCTCGACGCGGAGGGCAACAAGCAGGAGGCCGCCCGCAGATTGTACATCGTGCGCCAGTCGCTCTATTACCGGCTGGAGCGCATCGGCGAGCTGCTTGGATCCTTCTGGCACATGCCGGAACGGAGACTGGCCGTGCAGGTCGCGCTGCGCGCCTACATGCTGCTGCATCCCGGCTCGCTGCGGGAGCCTGAGCCCCAGACGCCGGACGCCCGTCACGCCGGAGAGGCTTCCTCCAGCGCTTCGAGAAGCGCCGCCAGCAGGAAATCCAAGTCCTCGTCTGTGCTCGACAGCGGCGGCGCGAGCGTAAGCACGTTGTTGTAGCCGGCGACGGTATCTCCGTTCTTCCCGATGATCAGCCCCCGGCGCCGGCAGCTGTCTATGATTCCCTGCACGACATCGGGAGCGGCCGGCTTGCGGCTCTGCCTGTCTTCCACCAGCTCGATTCCCGCCATGAACCCGAAGCCCCGGACATCCCCCGCCAGAGGATGTCCGGCCAGCGCCGCTCCGAGCTCCTCCAGGAGCCTTGCTCCCAGCAGGGAAGAGCGTTCCCTCAGCTTCTCCCTTTCCATCAGCTCCAGATTGGCAAGCGCGACCGCGCAGGAGGCCGGATGGCCCCCGAACGTATTGACATGGCGCAGATGATCGTATTCCCCCTTTTGGCAGAAAGCCTGATAGATTTCGCGCTTTACGGCGGTCGCGGCGAGCGGCAGATAACCGCTTGTGATCCCTTTGGCCATCGTGACGATGTCCGGGGAGACGCCGAAGTTGTGGTGGCCGAAGCTGCGGCCCGACCGGCCGAAGCCGCAGATGACCTCGTCGACGATCATCAGCGCGCCGTGCTGCGTGCAGATCCGCCTGACCTCTTCCATGTACGCCTTGTCGGGCACGATGATGCCGCCTCCGGTAATAGCCGGCTCCAGGATGACGCCGGCGACCGTATCCGCGCCCTCCCATACGATCGTCTCCTCGATTTCCCTCGCGCATTGGAGCTGATGGGCTTCCCGGCTCATTCCCTCCGGTCTTCGGTAGCTGTCCGGCGGGCGGACATGCAGGAATCCCGGCGCAAGCGGCTCGTACTTGAGCTTTCGGACGGCCTGCCCCGTCGCGGAGAGAGCTCCCGGCGAGCTGCCGTGATAGCCGCGATAGCGCGCAATGAACTTGTGCCGGTACGGATGTCCGGTCTGCTGCTGATATTGCCGCGCCATCTTGAACGCCGCTTCGTTCGCTTCCGAGCCGCTGTTGGAGAAAAACACGACGTAATCGCCTTCAAGCCATTCGCCAAGCTTCTCCGCCAGCCGGATCGCCGGCAGATGCGTTTGGGTGAGCGGGTAGTACGGCATGGAGGATAGCTGCCGGTATGCCGCATCGGCCAGCTCCTGCCGTCCATAGCCCGCATTGACGCACCAGAGGCCGGACATGCCGTCCAGATACCGGTTGCCCTCGCAGTCGGTAATCCAAGATCCATTCGCTTCCGTAATCAGCAGCGGCACATCGTTTTCCTTGAAAGGACGCATGCCGTGCCAGACGACGCGGCGGTCTGCCGCAATATGATCCGCGGCTGTACGGCCGGCTTCAATCATAAGACTCGCTCCTTTTAGGCGCAGGCGCCGGTCAATACCGGGCCGTCACCATTTTTTTGCGGGTGTAGAACTCGACTCCGTCCCGCCCGTTGGCATGAAGATCGCCGTAGAAGGAGCTTTTCGCTCCGGAAAAAGGAAAGAATGCCATCGGAGCCGGAACGCCGAGATTCACGCCCAGCATGCCGGCGTCCATTTCCTCGCGGAACTCCCGTACGGCAGCCGCGCTGTCGGTGAACAGGCAAGCCCCGTTCGCGTACCTCGACCGGTTCGCGAGCGCGATTCCAGCCTTCAGATCGGGCACGGTCAGCACGCATAGGATCGGCGCGAACAGCTCCTCCTGCCAGATCGCCATATCCGGGGTGACCTCGACTACGATCGTCGGTCCGAGAAATGCAGCTTCATCCGAGTTCCACTCCCCCCTCCGGCCGTCCATGAGCAGCGCCGCTCCGTCCCGGATTGCGAGCTCCAGCAGCTTCAGCGCCCGGTCGCGGCTGCCGCAGTCGATGAGGGGACCGATAGGAGTCCCCGGCCTCGCTCCGTCGCCGACGATCAAAGCTTCGGCGGCGTCTTGGAGCAGCGGCATGAACGCCTCTGCCGCCGACTCCTGCACGGCGACGACGGAGCAGGCCATGCAGCGCTGGCCGGCGGAGCCGAATGCAGCCGCAGCGATCTGGCTCGCGGCGGCCTTGAGATCGGCATCCGCAAGCACGATGGAGTGGTTTTTCGCTCCTGCCAGCGCCTGGATGCGCTTGCCCGCCGCTGCCGCTCGGGCATGGACGGCCGCAGCCGCAGGCTGCGAGCCGACGAAGCTGACCGCGGCGATAGCCGGATGCTCCAAGAGCGCGTCGACCGCCTCCTTCGAGCCGTTCACGACATTGAGCACGCCGGGCGGAAAGCCCGCTTCCGCGAACAGCTCCGCAAGCCGGCAGCTGAGCAGAGGCGTCTTCTCCGACGGCTTCAATAGGAACGCATTGCCGCAGGCGACAGCCAGCGGAAACATCCAGCATGGCACCATCATCGGAAAATTGAACGGGGTTATGCCCGCGACGACGCCGAGCGGATAACGGTACATGCCGGATTCGATGCCGCCCGCGATATCCGGCAGCTGGCTGCCCATCATCAGCGTCGGCGCTCCAGCTGCGAATTCCACGCATTCGATTCCGCGCTGCACTTCGCCCAGAGCCTCCTCCAGGCATTTGCCGTTCTCGGCTGTAAGGATCGCAGCAAGCTCCATCCGGCAGCCATGAAGCAGCTCCCGGTAGCGGAACAGCAGCCTTGCCCTGGCCGGCACCGGCACCTTGCGCCAGTCCCGGAACGCCAGCAGCGCGGCGGCGGCAGCATCCTCCACCTCGGCGCGGCCGGACATCGGCACGACGGCCAGCACCTCTCCCGTTGCCGGATTCCGCACCTCCGCCTGCCCGGTCCCGACCGCGGCCTCCTTCCACGAGCCTCCGATCCAGTTGCCCAGCTTGCGCGGCCCCGCAGACGTCTCCGTCATCTCCGCTTCCTCCTCACAGATGCGCCAGCTCGCCGTATGTTTCCGGCCGCCGGTCGCGATAAAACTGCCACGCCTCCCGAGCCTCGCGGATCACCGCGCGGTCCAGCTCCCCGATGACGGCCTCGTCCCGGTCCCTGCTGCCTTCCGCCACAATCCTGCCGCGGGGGTCGACCAGATAGGACTGGCCGTAGAACTCTCCCATGTTCCAGGGAGCTTCCGTCCCTACCCGGTTGATCGCGGCCACGTAGTAGCCGTTGGCGACTGCATGGGCCGGCTGCTCCAGCTTCCACAAGTACTCCGACGTGCCGGCCACCGTCGCCGACGGATTGAAGACAATCTCCGCCCCGCCAAGGCCGAGCATCCTCGCTCCCTCCGGAAAATGCCGGTCGTAGCAAATATAGACGCCTACTTTTCCATAGGCCGTGTCGAAGACGGGATAGCCGAGATTCCCGGGCTTGAAATAATACTTCTCCCAGAAGCCGCAGCTTCCCCCGCCCGCTCCGACCTGGGGAATATGATGCTTGCGGTATTTGCCCAGCACCGTTCCGTCGGCATCGATGACCGCCGCCGTATTGTAATAGCTGGCGATGCCTTCCCGCTCATAGACGGGCAGGACAAGCACGATGCCAAGCTCCCGTGCAAGCTTCGCGAACACTTGCACGGTCGGCCCGGCAGGGACCTCCTCTGCCGCCCCGTACCATTTGGGAACCTGCTCCGCGCAGAAATACGGACCGAAAAAAATTTCCTGCAGACCGATGATCCGGGCTCCGCGCCCGGCCGCTTCGCGGATGAGCCGGATATGCTTGTCGATCGCGGCGGCCTTGTGGACCGCGACGTCCTCATCGCCGTCCACTTCATGCCTTGCCTGGATCAAGCCGATTTTGACCGTATCCATTATCCCCATGCCCCAGCCTCCCGTCTATTTGGCCGCCATGCCGTAGATTTCCGTCGTATAGGCGGTTCCCGCATCCGCCGCCTTCTGGATGACGCCGAACTTCAACGCGATCTCCGCGGTCTGCCGGAAAGCCTCCTCGTCGATCATGCCGAGCTTGCCGATATCGAAGCCGTCCGGAGCAACCAGCTTCGCAACCTCCTTCATCATCTTCAGCTGATGATCGCGCGATGTGCTCGCCGCATCCGCTGATTTCATCACAATATCGACCGCTCCCTCTTGATCCTCGACGGCGTCCTTCCAGCCCTTTAGCGACGCCCTCAGGAATTTGGCGGCCGTCTCCTTGTTCTTCGCCAGCCAGTCCTTGTTGGCGAACAGATTGTCCTCCAGCATCCCGACGCCTTCCTTGTTCATGTCGATGACCGACAGCTCCGCCTCGGGAATGCCCTGCTCCAGCACGACCTGGTACTCGTTGTATGTCATGGCCGAAGCCGCGTCCAGTTCGCCGCCCAGAAACTGGTCCATCGTGAAGCCTTGCTTGGCGAACTGCAGATCCTTGGAAGGGTTCAGCTTGTATTTGTCGAACAGCGCCAAAAGCTCGAATTCGTTGCCGCCCATCCAGTTGCCGACTTTTTTGCCTTTCAGGTCCGACGGTCCGGCAATGCCTGCCGATTTCCTGGATACAAGCACGAGACCGCTTTTCTGGTACACCTGCGCGATCTCGACGAGCGGAAGTCCCTGCTCCTGATGCGCCAGCAGGCTCGCGACCCAATCCACGCCGATATCGGCCGAGCCGTTGGCGACCTGCTGCTCCGGGACAATGTCCGGTCCGCCCGGGACGATCGTCACGCTTAGTCCTTCGTCTTTGTAGTAGCCTTTTTCGAGCGCTACATAGTAACCGGCGAACTGGGCCTGGGGCACCCATTTCAACTGCAGCTTGACCGCACCTGCGCCTTCGCCGGAAGCTTCCTTGCCGCTGCCACCGCAGGCCGTCAGCGCTCCGGCCATCAGCACGGCGAGCCCCGCCGCCGCCAGTCGGCTGTTCCAGCTTGCTGGCCTCTTCATAAGCATCCTCCTCATTCCCGTCCGCATGATGCGGAACGCGATGTTCCGCCTTCTAGCTCCGGCGCCTCCGAAATTCGGGATGCCAGAGGAGCAATCGCCTTTCGGCCGCTTGCACAAGCATATACATGCCGATCCCCGCGGCTGCCGCCGCTCCGATGCATGCCCATCCAAGAGGCATGCGGGCGATCTTCACCGAATTGGACAGCAGATAGCCAAGTCCGCGCGAGGAGTAGAAAAATTCGCTCACCATCGCCGCAATCAGGCCGCCGGCCGTGCTGATCTTGAACGCTGTCAGCATCGCCGGCAGCGATGACGGCAGCCTGAGCTTGAAAAAAGCCGGCGCCGCCCCCGCACCGAGAACGTGCATCAGATCCATTGAAGCGGAATCGGCCGATGTCAGGCCGCGGTAGCTGCCGATCGCCATCGGCGCCAGCGTCGCGGCGGCGGCGACGGCGGCTCTGGAGGCGAGGCCGTCGCCGAGCCACAGGTTCATGATCGGGGCGAGCGCTACGATCGGAACCGCGCCAAGCGAAGCGGCCAGCAGCAGCGCGCCGCTCCCCCATCTCGGCATGGCGGCGGCCATTGCCGCCGCCAGCCAGCCGAGCAGGGTGCCGGCGGCGATGCCCGCCGCCGCCTCCAGCAGCGTGTAGCCTGCGGAGCGGAACAGCAGGCCGGCGTTGTCCGCTGCCGCCCGGAAGATCGCCGAGGGCAGCGGCAGCTGATAGGCTGCCAGGCCGAGAACGGCATGGATGAGCCCGGCCTGCCAGATCGCAGCGAGGGCAAGGCCCGCGCCTAGCGGCAGAGCCCATGCGGCCGTACCCTGCCGCATGAATCGGCCCTTTTCCGCTGGAGCTGCCTTAGGCGAAGTTCGGGTTCTGTTCCGATCATCGGCTGCGGCGGATGCATCCGATGCTTCGGCACCGACCTCGGCACCTGCTGCCGCTCCGAGCTCGACACCTGCTTCTGTGTCGGCGGTCGGATCCGCTGCTCCGTGCAGGCGGGCAGCATCAGCAGCTCCGGCTTCACCGTCTCCCTTCAGAGCTCCCTCAGCCGTCGCCTCTACCGTGACGAGGACGGCAACATGCTCCGAAACGCCGGAGGCCCGCTCGGCTTCGACTTTCCCGGATGCTTCCTTCCCGCTCCTTGCGCTCGATGTCGAATAAGGCATGCTCATCGCAGCCCCCTCCCTTGACGTCGTCCCGACGTTCGGCTCCAGGGCAGCAGCGTATTCTCGAGCGCCGCCGTTATGCCGTATGCCGCGATGCCAAGAGTTGCCGCCAGCAGCACGGTGCACCAGAACAGCGCCGCATGGGTCGGGCCGTAGTATAGATGACGCAGCATGAGCACTCCGATGCCGCGCTGAGCGCCCATCAGCTCCACGAGAATCGCACCGGTCACAGCGAGCGGGGCGGCCGCCTTCAAGCCCGTGAACATTCCCGGCAGAGCCGCAGGCAGCCGCAGCACCCGGTAAGAGGCCGCTCGTCCGCATGCAAGGACATGAAGCAGATCCCGATCTTCTTGACGTACCGACTGCAGCCCGCGAAGCGTATGGAGCGCGACCGGAAAAAAGGAAATATAACCGGCAATGAGCACTCTCGCCGTATTCTCGTCCCGGAAAATGGCGTACACTATCGGCGCCAGCCCCAGTATCGGCACCATCTGGGAGGCGACCGCATACGGAGCGGCGATCCGCTCCATCGTCGCCGACAAGCTCATGAGCAGCGCCAGCGCCACTCCCGCAGCCGCCCCCAGCAGAAAGCCTTCGCATGCGTTGAGCAGCGTCACAGCCGCCTCCGCAAGCAAGCTCCCGGCGTTGCGGAACAGCGCTTCGGCGACAAGATAGGGATAAGGAAGCTTGGACGAAGCCAGCGCCACTCCCCGCTGCTGAAGCAGCCAAGCGCCGGATTGCCACAGAGCCAGCGCTGCGGCTGCCCAAGCAAGAGCCGGCATGATTCTGGCTGCCGCCGCCGCCTTCACGCCGACGCCTCGCGGAACCGCCCCCTGATGCCGTCCACGAGCTCGTGAAAGCTCGGGAGCGCCCTCGTCGACGCATCCCGAGGCCGCGGCAGCGGAATATCCACCGCTGCCGCCAATCTCCCGGGACGGGGGGAAAGGACGAACACCCGATCCGACAGGAAGACGGCCTCGGCGATGCTGTGCGTGACGAAAACAACGGTGCATCCTGTGTGGCCCCACACGGATAGGAGCTCCTCGTTCAGCTTCTCTCTCGTGAATTCGTCTAGTGCCGAGAAAGGCTCATCCATGAGCAGGATATCCGGCTTCATCGCCAAAGCGCGGGCAATGGAAGCGCGCTGCTGCATCCCCCCGCTGAGCTGCCAAGGGTAGCGGAGGCCGAATCCTTCCAGACCGACGAGCCTCAGCAGCGACTCGGACCGTTCCCTGCGGTCTGTCCGCGGAACGCCCGCCAGCTCAAGCGGCAGCTCAACGTTCGCCCGCACGCTCCTCCATTCGAACAAAGCCGGCGTCTGGAACACCATGCCGAGCTTGCCGGCCAGCCGAGCTGCACGCGGAGCCGACCCGGATACTCTCACCTCTCCCGACGTAGGCTCCAGCAGATCCGCGATCATCCTCAGCAGCGTCGTCTTGCCGCAGCCTGACGGTCCGAGCAGCGCGGCGAATTCTCCCTTGCGGACGGTCATGCATACGTCCCGCACGGCCGGAGACTGTCCTCCTCCGCCGTAATCCATTCCGATCCCCTTCATTTCGATCTCCGCTGCAACCGCCGAACCCGCTTCCATCCGATTCAAACCCCCTCGTGGACGTTTTTATCCTGCGTGAGCTTCATGTTCTGATTGCTGCCATCTGCTTAATCGTACTCCGGAGGGGATCCAAAAGCATTAGACAGGACGGTCAATCCCGCTTGGTCACTCTGTCAAAACAACCGGCCCGGCAGATGCCGAGATGGGATGAAATCAGACATGAAGCTGACGCATTTCGTCTGGAAAAATAATGCTGAAACGGCCTTTCGGTATCGAAGACATTCCGGTATAATCCCAATCAGGAACATCCGTTCCCCGTTTCCGAATGGATAGGAGGCCGGCTCGAACGGATACAGGAAAGCGAGGCTTGAACCATGGGGAAAAATATCGTTCAACTATCCTCAGCCGAAGCGCGCCGCTTCATGTTGGACCATCAAGGCCTTGGACCGACGCCGGAATTCGAGGGCAAGGAAGGCATTCTCTCGTTCATCTCGCGCGTAGGCTGCATCCAGTTCGATCCCCTGGACCAGGCCGGACGCAATGCCGAGCTTGTCCTTCAGTCCAGAATTCCCGGCTTCAGCCCCGCGATGCTGGAGGAGCTGTTATATGACGACAGGCGGCTGCTGGACGGCTGGGACAAGGTCATGAGCATCTACAGCAGCAGCGATTGGCCCTATTTCGCCCGGGAGCGCCGGCAGGCGCATGACCGTTACGCCGATATCAAGGAGATCCGCGAGCTTCTTCCTTCCGTCCGCCAGGCCTTCCGGGATCGGGGGCCGCTGCTGTCACGGGATTTGGAGCACAAGGAGAAAATGGACTGGGCGTGGGCTCCGGCTAGGGTATCGAGAGCCGTTATGGAAAGCATGAATCTATGGGGCGAGCTGATCGTCCATCACAAGCAGCGCAACCAGAAAGCCTACGACTTGGCCGAAAAGCATTTTCCGGAAGCGCTCCTGCAAGCGCCCGATCCGAATCCGTCCGAGCAGGACTACCGAAAATGGAGGCTGATGCGCCGGATCGGAGGCGTCGGCCTGCTGCCTTACCGCGCTTCCGATGCATGGGTCGGCACGCATTTCATGAACACGGCCGACCGCAAGCGGGGATTTCTGGAGCTGCTGGAAGACGGGCTGCTCGTGCAGGTCGAAGCCGAAGGGCTGACCGCCCCTCATTTTGTCCGCAGCGAGGACTGGGAGCGCTGGAGCTCCTCTTCTCCGGCATCGCGCTGGTCCAGCCGCCCGCCGCGGACAAGCGTGCTCGCCGCCCTCGACAATCTGCTGTGGGACCGCAGGCTGGTCAAGGAGCTGTACGGCTTTCATTATGTATGGGAAGTGTACAAGCCCGCCGCGTCGAGGCTGTACGGCTATTATGTGCTGCCCGTCCTTTGCGGCGACCGCATGGTCGCCCGTTTCGAGCCCGGCCGGATCAAGGGAAGCAAGGATCGCCGCATCATTCTCGGATGGTGGCCGGAGCCGGGAGTCGAATGGAACGAAGAAATCCGCGGCAGCGTAAGGCAAGGCTTCACCTCCTTCCGCCGTTATCTCGGCTGCGAGTCGTTCGAGCTGTCCCCTGCCGCGCTGGCTGCCGACCCCGAGCTCGATGCGCTCGTGAACGCTCCTTTTCCATGACAAAAAAGCCGCCAGGCTGCGACTTGCGCAGCCTGGCGGCTTTTTCAAGGCATGCTTTCAGTCGAACGATCGAGTTGGCGACCAGGAGCCCTGCAGCTTGCGAAGAAGGATGATCTGGCCGCAGTGATAAGCATCATGCACGTACAGGCTTGTAAGCCAAGGTCCAGCCGGGCTGTCCTTGACAACATCCTTGTCGTACACCGCATCATCCATGGCTTGAATGATGAATCCGATTTTCGCATGGGCTTCGGCCAGACGTTTCTTCGTCGCCTCCCAAGCTTCGCCTTCCGCTCCGTTGACAGCCGGCTGGAACGTGTCGGTGTTGCTGATCCGCGGCTGAGCAGGAGCCTCGACTCCGTACCACTTGTTCAGAAAACGCTCTTTGTAGAAGATCAGATGGTGCACGTTCTCGCGGATCGTATTCCCTGCCTCGCCTGGCGGCCGCCAGTCGGCCTGCTCCTCCGTTACGCCTTCCAGCGCCATGCCGAGCGGCGGCTGCCAGTCCTCCTTGTCGTAAGCATGCTCCCAGCCTTTCTGCAGCAACTCCGTTTTGATTCGGGCCATTGGTTGTCGTCCTCCTTGTAGAGAATGGGATGTAACGATATAATGTCGTATAGCCGGTTACGTGATGCTGACGATAGTATACCCGAAACCGCTTTAGATGTAACGATCTATTTTAGTTTAGAACGTTTCATACTGAACCGGCATGGAGGATGGGCATCATGATCTGGGAAGATTACTTGAACAGCCAGTGGTACGATTGGAGAGGCAGCGGCGCGAGCGAGGACCGGCTCGAACGTCCCGCCTGGAGATCTCAATTTTTGACCGAGCACGCCCTCGTCGATCCCGGTCCGCCTTCGCCTGAGGAGCTTCAAGCGATGCGGACGCTCCGCGGCAGCCTCAGGGAGCTGACTTCCCGTATCAGCGACTCTGTCCGTGTCGAGGAGGCTCCTCCTTTATCCGATACCGATTTTGCCTGCCTCAACTCCTCACTCGTCTCCAGCCCCTATACCAAAAGGCTGTCCTTCGGAAATGGAGCCCTCTCTCTCGTCGAGATTCCCTCGGAATCCGGCTGGCAAGGCATCATGGCGAAAATAGCCGCTTCCTACGCGGACTCCCTTGCCCATGGAGAGCTGGAACGGTTCCGAATATGCGACAATCCCGACTGCCGCTGGATTTATTACGATACGACGCGCAATCGCTCGAAGCGCTACTGCGACGATAAATGCTGCGGCAATCTGATGAAGGTCCGGCGCTTCCGCGAACGGGCCAAAACCGCTTCAACCACGAGCAGACGAAAGAAGGATGAAAAATGAACGAATCCAAATTCCAGGCCGAATGTCTTGACGTAACCGACGCAGCCGTATCGGAGCAATTGCGCGCCTTGCAGACGGCCGCCTATCGGGAAGAGGCCCGCCTGATCGGCTTCGACGGCATTCCCCAGATCGGGGAAACCCATGAAGCTCTGCTCGCCTCCCCTGCCGTCTTCTACGGCTGCCGTCTCGACGGCAGGCTGGCCGGCGCCGTCGCGATCGAGCGCGAGCCTTCGGGCATCGTCACGATCGCCCGCCTTGTCGTCCACCCCGATTTTTTCAGGCGCGGAATAGGGAGTTCCCTGATTCGCTTTGCTCTCGGCCTGTACCCGAACTCCGAATACCGGGTGTCGACAGGCACGGCCAACGATCCCGCAGTGCAGCTCTATCTCCGTTTCGGCTTCGAGGAGAGCGGCCGGGTCGAGATCGTTCCCGGCGTTTGGCTGACCGGTCTCCGCAGGAGCCCACGGCCGTAATCGTATTCCAGCTCGTCCTGCCGGTTATAAAAAAAAAAAAAACGCATGGCGCTCATGACGCCATGCGTTTTTTTTTGGCTTACAGCAGCGACTCCGCTCCATCCACGTATATATCGGTGCCCGTAACGTGGGAGGACAGATCGGATGCCAGATAAGTGACGAGATCCGCGACTTGGGCAGCCTTGCCCGGCTTGCCGGCGAGAGGATGGGAGCCCTCGGGATATTCCACCGGTATCGCAGCTTCCTCGGCTTCCTTGGTTTTGATCGTGCTGTCGTCGATATGGGTGTTGATCGCCCCCGGACAAACGGCGTTCACCCTGATCTTATGCGGGGCGAGCTCCAGCGCAGCCATCTTCATGAAGGCGACCTGCCCGGCTTTGGAGGAGCTGTAAGCGCTGGCGCCGGTATTGTTGAAGATCCGGTTGCCGTTGATGGAGCTCGTAATGATGATGCTGCCGCCGTTTTTCTTGAGATGCGGAATGCTGTACTTCACCGTGAGGAACGTGCCGCGCAGATTGATGCCAAGCGTCTCGTCCCAATCGTCCACATCCAGGTCCTCGATCGTCGTCCACACCCCGTTGATGCCGGCGTTCGCGAACACGACGTCGATTCGCCCGAAACGCTCGTATACGGAACGGATGCCAGCCTCGACCGCAGCGGCGTCGCTGACGTCGGTCGCCGTCACGATAGCCTCTCCGCCTTCGCTTTGGATTTCGTCCCTGACTTTCTCGGCATCATCCGGTGTGCGGTCCAGAAAACCGATCTTCGCTCCATGACGGGCAAAATCAAGCGCGGCGGCTCTCCCGATGCCGGAGCCACCTCCTGTAACGATCGCCACTTTTCCTTCCAGCAGCCGGCTGACGGTCATCTTTCATCATCCTTTCGATTATGTATCCTAGTTTTAGAATGGCTTCCATTCATCTATAGAATACTTAATCATCCCGATAACGGATGAATCGTCAGCGGTAGACCGGCTGGCTGTGAGCGGCGCTTCCTTGCAGCTCCGGCGCTGCCGGCTCCGCCGGAAAGTCGGAAGCCGGAGGGGCGAGCAGGACAGTGCCCGCGATTCCAGCAAGAAGAAAAAAGATGACAGCAAGCAATTTCGCAAATGGCATGTCCCGCATTAAATGGCCTCTTTTCGATACATTATATTCACTAATTTTATTATTTCGATTATATCAATCAATTTCCTGCTGATTTCAATCATTTTAATAAATTTAATTTTCGACAGGAACACGAGATTCCCGATGTCCATCTCTCCCTCTCCATTATTCAGTCCCATCCTCGCCGCGATCCCAACGCTTTTGCCGGATGCACCGCATGCCGCCTTTCCCTTATCTTCGCAACAAAAAAACAGGCAAGCAGTCCACTGCTTGCCTGTCGCTCACGAAGGCCTATAGGTTGAAAGGCATGACGCAGACCGGCTGCGAGACTTCAAAGCTACGGTCTGTATACTGAAGCTTGCCGGATTGGCGGTCGACACGGAAGAGAGCGATGTTGTTCGTATCTTTATTCGCAGCGAACAGCCAGTTCCCATCCGGCGTCAAGGCGAAATGCCTTGGATGCTCTCCCTCGGTATGGATATGCTGAACCGGCTCCAGCCGACGGCCCTCATCCGATCCCTCATAAACGACGATGCTGTCATGCCCCCGGTTCGAGCCGTAGACAAAGCGTCCATCGCTGGAGACGGCAATCTCGGCGCAGGTGTTCTCCCCTTCGTAGCCCTCCGGTAGCGTCGGAAGATAATGAAGCTCCGTCAAGCCTCCTGTTTCCGCATCATACTCCAGCACGCTGACCGTTGAATCCACTTCGTTGATGACATATGCGATATGGCCGTCCGGATGGAACGCCAAATGCCGGGGTCCGGCTCCCGCATGGATGTCATTGTCCCGCACAGGCTTCAGGGCGCCTTCTTCAACGGCATAGGTACGGATCAGATCAAGGCCAAGATCCTGGACGAACACATACCGGCCATCGGGGCTGAACTGCGAGGAATGCGGATGCGGGCGGTCCTGCCGTTCCTCGTTCACGCTATGGCCCTCATGCTGCTGCTGGTCCAGCCTCGGACCGATCTTCCCGTCTGCGTCCAGCTCCATCAAGCCCACCATGCCGCCATGATAGCTGACGACGACGAGATGGCGGCTGTCCGGATCCCGCTGGATATGGCAGGTCGGGCCATCCGTAGTAGCCGCTTCGCTCAGCCTTTCCAGAGAATTGACCAGCGGATCGAAACGGAACGAGACGGCGGCGCCCGTTTTGCCTCCTTCCGGCGATTTTCCCTCGGAAATGGCGTACACAAAACGTCCGGCCGGATCGATGTTCAGGAAGGTCGGATTTTTGAGCCCGTCCGCCTCCGCCAGCAGATCCAGGCTGAGCTCGTCTTCATTCCAGCGGTAGGCATACAAGCCGCTTCCATCCGGTTCCGCATAGGAGCCGACGAATACATACAATGGGTCCATGTTTCAACCATTCCCTTCTGCCTTCATGTTTGGTTTGTTCCTCAAGTTTTCGTCAGTTTCATCTCATCATGTCCTTCAAGTTCTTCCTGTCCTTCATGCTCTTCGTCATGCCTGCTATCGGCCGCCTCTCCGGTCACAGCAGCTACCGCTTGGGCAGAAGCTTCACATACGCATCCGACAGCCCGAGCAGCTTGATCGTGTAATCGTAATCGCTCCGGTACTTGGAGAAGTCGGCGACCGGCTGCAGCGTCTTCAAGGAGACCGCCTTCCCGTCCTCGAATCCTTTGCCCGGCACGAACAGGATCTCTTCGTTGATGAACGAGCCCGACGGCAAGTAATAACGTTCTCCGAGAATATTGCGGTCGGTATTCAGCAAGTCGCGTCCGAATGCAGTGAAGCCTTCTTTTTTCAGCGAGATTCCCATCAGGTTGGCGACGGTCGGAAGAATGTCGAGCTGCCCTCCGATTCCTTCGACGACCTTGCCCTGCTGGCCGGGAACTCGGATGATGAGCGGAATGTTGAACCGGGAAATCAGATTGTGATAAGGAATTCCGAGCTCCTGCTGGATGAAGGCCGGATCGTTGCTCTGAGGCTGCAAGCCGAAATGATCGCCGTAAATGACGAGAGTCGTGTTCTCCCATAACCCCTCGGCCTTCAGCCTGTCCACCAGCATCCCGACGGCATCGTCCGTGTAATGGATCGCCTGCAGGTAATCGCCGAGCTGCGAGCCGGCCAGGGATTCATCTTCGATCAGAGTCTGCTTGTCCTTCGGGATTTGGAACGGAAAATGGCTCGATGTCGTGATCAGATGGGCGTAAAACGGCTTCCCTTTTCCGCTGAGCTCCGCCATTTTCCCTGCGGCGACCCGGTACAGCTCCTCATCCGATGCGCCGAAGCTGTTGAAATGGTCGTTGTTGTAGAACGGCTTGTCATAATACTTGTCGAAGTTGAGCGCCGGGTACAGCTTGTTCCGATCCCAGAAGCCCACATTGTTGATATGGAACGTATTCGCCTCGTATCCTTCGCCTTGAAGAAGTCTCGGCAGGCTCGGAAGCTTGCGGTTGCCGTAGCCGGTGGACATGGCGATCGTCCCGGTCGGGTAGATGGACGTGTTCGTCATGAATTCCGCATCCGACGTATTCCCCTGGCCGATCTGCTGGAAGAAATGAGGAAAATAGTATCCCTCGTCCGCGAGCTTGTTCAGGTTCGGGGTCAGTTCCTGGCCTTGCAGCTTCAGATGGATCGGGAAATTCTGGAACGCCTCCATCTGGATGATGACCAGATTCGTCCCCTTGGCGGCTCCGAACTCCTGAAGCGGCGCCGATTCGTCCTTGCGGTACGGATACGAAGCCTGCAGCTCCTCGATCTCCTGAATCGTCTTGCCGATATCGCCGGACGCAATCTCCTTGTTCTCCTCGCGGATCTTGATCGCGCTGACGACCTGATAATTGAAGACGCCGACGCTCTCGGCCTGCGCCAGCTCGCTCTGGGTCGCCTCCGCATCGCGGATGAACCAGAAGCTGCCGGCGAGTCCGGCAACCGTAAGCAGGGCCGCAGCCGGCTTCCATAGTCCTTTGCGTCCCTCGATTTTCCGTCCGCGCGTCCGGCGCAGCATCCATATCACGGCAATCAGGATGACGTCCGCGAAGTAGATGTAGTCCATCGGCTGGATGGTCGCGTCCACGCTCTCCCGGATCCCATAGACCTGGTTGAGGTTTCCGAGAGCGGTATAGGTCGCCACAGAGCCGAAATGGCTGAAATACAACGTGATCGCAAACAAGACGAGAGAATAAACGAGATTGAACCCCCAGTAGGCGGGTCCTTTGCCGCGGCGCGGGGTTAGAAGCTCCAGCAGCCCCGCCAGCACGAGCAGGGATGCAAAGTCGGCGACTACGGCAAGCGGCTCCAATCCGCCGAACAGGTTGTACCGCATCCACTCCAGCTTGGCCAGCATCAGAACGAACAAATAATAGAAAAGATTGCGGCCTTGAGAACGGGAGCCGGCTCCAACAGATTTCAACATATCGAATCCTTCTTCCTGGTGGCATCCTGCCATTTTCACCGTATCAGTATATCATAACGCAGGAATGCTTCGCATGAACGGGCTCCAAGCCCTGGCTGCCAACGGGCTCATTTGAGAGCGTGACCGTCAGAAGATGGCCTACTCTGGTTTTCTTGGGCGTGGTTGTATCAAGACAACGAAGTTGGACGAAGCGATCGGCGGGCATTTATCCGACTCAAACGTGCTTTGCACGGATTCGTGGAGGGCGTTTAGCTCTTATGCGAATTCAAAAGGTTCGGCTCATTACCGATTCAAATCCGATGGAAAACAGCGCGTTAAGGGCGTTTACCATATCTAAAACGTGAACAGCTACCACAGCCGCTTAAAAAAATGGATGGACCGCTTCAATGGCGTTGCAACCAAATATTTGCAGCACTATTTGACATGGTTCCGTTATATAGACAGCAAGGAATATGAGAATACCTCATCGAAAAAGAAGAATATGTTGTTCAAATCGTGCTTGTTCACTGTTGACGACACGAATAAAAAGCTTCGGCTGTCTGCTTACTCCTGTTAAGCTAACTGGCAGGATAAGAAATTTTGGAAGGTTATTGATGCAATAGAAAGGTGGGAGAGTTTTGATCGAAACAAAACGTCTTATAATTAGAGAAATGGTGCAGTCCGATTATGATGCATTGTGCGGAATATTGTGTGATGAGGAAGTAATGCGTGCTGCTTATGGAAGAGAATTCAACTTAGAAGAAGCACAAAATTGGCTTAACAGACATCTTAAAAGATATGAAGAATATGGTTTTGGACTTTGGGCTGTTGTATTGAAAGAAACAAACGAAATGATTGGTCAATGTGGCTTGACAATGCAAGGCTGGAGAGAAAAAGAAATTTTGGAAATAGGATTTTTGTTTCAAAAAGCATATTGGCACAAAGGTTACGCAGCAGAAGCGGCAATTGCTTGCAAGGAATACGCTTTTTCAGTTCTTAATGCAATTAGGGTTTATTCTATTATTAGGGACACAAATATAGCCGCTCAAAAAGTTGCGGTTCGAAACGGTATGAATATTATTGATAAAGATACTAAGAATTTTAGGAATATAGATATGGAATTTTTTCTGTATTCTGTTGAGCGAACAAAATGAGCAGGTGAAATTGAAAAAGGTTTCCATGATGAACCCATATCCTGGTTGAAATTGAGCTAACGGACAACGATAGCTCAATGAACCGCCTTCATTCAATGGGGTTTTCTTATGCTCAAAAATCAACATCTGAGTTTAACATAGCCAAAAACAAAAACCGCCGAAATGGCGGTTTTTGTTCCGTCTCAATGCTTATTGCGGACGCGGACTGATTTGCGGAGCTTGGGCATGGAAGATGGCGGCTGCTTGCGGATGTAACGGATAAAAGCGGCGATCGCTTCGTCCGCCCGCAAAGCGTCGAGTGTCGTCAGCTCGCGCAGCACGAGGTCTGCATTGGTGTAAAGCGCGTGGATCTGGCGATGGCAGGGAGGGCAGAGAAGGGCTGTGCCTTTAAATGTTCCGCCCTGCTCCCGCGGCGTAAGATGATGCTCGGTCAAGCTGACTCCGGATCTCCCGCACAGCTCGCAGCGGCCCTTCGCCGTTCCGGTCTCCATTGACATGGGTCAAGCTCCTTCATGGACTTTTCCATCAGCTTGCCCGGTCAAGGATGGGTTGATGCTTTTTTCGGTACGCCGTTAAGCCCGACCGCCTGGTCGTAGGCGTCGAAGATTTGACGGGCGACCGGCGCGGCTCCCCAGCCGCCGTAACCGCCCTCGGGAATGACAATCGCGACGGCCAGCTTCGGCTTGTCTGCCGGAGCGAAGGCGATGAATACGGAATTTTCCACCTTCACGCCGCCCGCAACGGTCTGCTGCGATGTTCCTGTCTTGCGCAGGAAAGAATAGCTGACCCCTTCGAAGCCTTGCACGCTTACTTTGGCCATTCCTTTGTAGATCGTGTTCCAATAGGAATCCGGGAAGGTGACCTGGTTAAGCACCTCGGGCTTATACGATTGGACGACGTTGCCTGACGGATCGAGAATTTCGTTCACGAATTGAGGCTTCATGCGCTTGCCTTTGTTGGCGAGCATGGAAGCGTACTGGGCCAGCTGCAGCGTCGTATATTTGCCGAGCTGCCCGAAGGAGGATCCGACAAGCGCGGAAATATTGCTGGACTCCTTCGCATCATGCGTATAGTCCTCCACGCCCTTCTGCTCGCCGAGCAGCCCGCTTTCCGTCGAAACGCCGAGGCCGAATTCCTTCATGTATTTATCCCATACGCCGACAGCATCCTTGCCGTATTTTTTCAGCAGCCGCTCGCCGACCATGGCGGACATGAACGCATTGGAGGAATGGGCGATCGCTTCGGAAGCGTTGATGTATCCGTTCGCTTTGTTGCTCGCATTCCGGATCGTCCTCTCGGAGCCTGTGGAACCGAATTTGTAGTAGCCGACATCATGGTATTCCTCCGTGGCCGAGAACAAGCCCTCATTCAAACCGATCAGAATGGAGAGCGGCTTCTGCGTCGAACCGAGGTAGACGAGAGAAGGAGTATGCTTCGTCTGCTCCTTGTCCGTCGCATACGGAGGCGATACAGAGCGGATCGTGCCGTTCCTCGTAAAGTAGAACAGCTCTTCCTTGGAAGGCGTGCCGTCCTTCCACTGGTTCGGATCGTAGTCCGGCATGCTGGCCATGGCGACAACTTTGCCGGTATCGACCTCCATCGCCACGGCAAAGCCGATCTTCGCCTTGTTGCCGGCGTTCTCCGGCTTCGTCGTCGAATGGCGCAGCTTGTCGATCTGCTCCGTCATCGCTTTCTGCGCCGTCAGCTGCACGGAGCGGTTGATCGTGAGCACGAGATCGTTGCCGCGGGTCGGCGCCTCGACTTCCGGCGGACCGATGATCCGCTGCAGGCGGTCGACCGGGAACGTCTTGACTCCGTTTTTGCCGCGCAGCTGCTCCTGGTACAAGTACTCAAGCCCGTCGTAACCGACCGTTTCCTCCGGCGAGTATTTCTCCGTCGGATCCGTTATTTCCTTGATCGCGTTATACTTGGTCAGCGTCTCGGGGGCGGTGCGGTAGCTGCGCAAGTAGCCGACGAGCTGCACCGCGACTTTGTCGGAGTCATAGTTCCGCACGTTCTCCTCGACGATGTCGACGCCCTTGAACTGCTCCTTGTTCTCCAGGAAATAAGCGATTTCCTTATTGTTGAGGTCCGACTTGATCTTGCGCGGCACGGAAATCGTGTTCGTCCGGAAGTTGAGGTCCATCTTCTTCTGGATTTCCTCCGCGGTGAGCTTGCCTTCGGGATCATCCTTGTCGGTGAGCCTCGCGAACACCTCGGCCAGCTTCTTGCTCATCTCGATGGCGATCTCCGGCTTGCGCTCGTCCTGGACGGTATACGTAAGCGTCTGGGTCGACGTCGAGAAGGCGATCGGCTTCTTGTCGGAATCGAGGATGTCCCCCCGGAACGGAGGAATGGCCACCTTGCTCGTGCCCTGCCATTCCCGCTGCGCCTTCAGCGTCGGTCCCTCTACGAACTGCAGCACCGCCAGCCGCACGATCAGGATGCCGAACAGCACGAAAGCGGCAAAAAAGAACGCATTGAGCCGAAACATGAACTGCCTGCGGATGACATAGTCCTTCTCTTCATCCCTGCCGACGATTTGCGGAGGCTTGCCGTTGGCGCCCTTCATGGCTTGCCTCCTTTCTCTTGCCCGATCGCGATTTCAGGAACAGCCGACACGGCGACATTTCCCCGCAAGGCCTTGGATATCATGCACGTCCGCTCGGCCTTCTCCGCCAGCTTCCCCGCCGTATCCGCCTGGCGGACAGAAGCGGAAGCAGGCAGCAGGATATCAGGCTTATGCGTGATCGACACATACGTATACACGCCGCTTGTCGTATCGACGACCGCTTCGGACCGCAGGGACAGCCTCTCCGGCTCGATGCCGGAACGCTCCAGCATGGCGGCGAGCGTGATGAGATAACAGGTCGATGCCGCTCCGAGCAGCATCTCGTCCGGATTCGTTCCGATGCCCGGACCGTCCATGACGGAGGGAATGGAGACAGCCGCATTCAGCCCTCCGGCTGCAATCGTCCCCTCTCCTCCTCTTCCCCCCTGCCATTCGGCTTGAAGTGTGAAAAGATGTTCCATCTCGCGCTCCTTCTATGACCAAGCATGAAATAATTGAACGACCGTATCCATTCATGAAATAAAAGCTGACATCATTATTGACCGCTTCGAAATAGGATGGTACATTTTCTAAAACTTTTAGCGATGCGCAGCGTCCATCCGCTGTGAAACCCGCCTCGAAGGGATGTAACCTGACATGTCCATGCCTTTATCCTCCTCCGCGCCCGCATCCGTCCGCAAAGACCGTTCCTGGGCCGCATACGCGGCTGTCGTCCTGCTTCTGCATGCAGCCGGGCTCGCCGGCCTGTTCCTGGCTGCAAGCCATCATCCCGCCTTCTGGGGACTCGGAATTCTGGCGTATACGCTCGGACTCCGGCATGCATTCGATGCGGATCATATCGCTGCGATCGACAATACGGTGCGCAAGCTCGTCGAGCTCCGCCGCAGTCCTCTGGGCGTCGGCTTCTATTTCTCCCTCGGCCATTCCAGCGTCGTATTCCTCATGGTGCTCGCCGTCGCCCTTTCCTTCCAATGGGCGCAGGAGCGCCTGCCGGCCATGCAGGAAATCGGCGGCCGGATCGGCATCACCGTCTCCGGCACTTTCCTGCTGCTCATCGGCCTGGCCAATCTGGCCGTCCTCATCCAGCTCTTCAAGCTGAGCCGGATATACCGGGAAGCCGAGCATCGGGAAGAGCTCGCCCGGCTGCTGGAGTCGCGCGGCTGGATCGCCAGGCTCGTCAAGCCGCTGACCGCCTTTGTCGGCAAGAGCTGGCATGTCTATCCGCTCGGGTTCCTGTTCGGACTCGGCTTCGATACGGCGACCGAAATCGGACTTCTCGCGCTATCGGCTACGGCGGCTGCGAGCGAGCTGCCCGCCTTCGCCATCCTTTCGCTCCCGATCCTGTTCGCAGCGGGCATGAGCATGCTGGACACAGCGGACGGAATCTTCATGACGCGTGCCTACAAATGGGCGGTGCAGTCCCCTGTACGGCATCTTCGCTACAACCTGACCGTAACGTTCCTCTCCGTGACGAGCGCCCTGTTCATCGGAGGCGTCGAAATCGTTCAGATGCTGGACGGCTACTTGCATTGGCAGTCTCCGATCATGAAAGCCGTCGCCGCACTGGAATTTTCCGAGCTCGGTTATATGCTTGCAGCCTTGTTCGCCCTATCCTGGGGAATATCCTGGCTGGCCTGGAGAATAGCCGACGCGAAGGCCAAGGCGTCCCGAAATTGAGACGAATATGGACAGCGAAAAGTTTCCATCTTCCGCGTCTGGTGCACATCTCCTGCCGGCCGCCCTATCAAGCGCGGAGAGGCGTTCAGGAGCTGGAGCCTAATGACCGGCGCCGCCCGGCTCCAGCTGTTCTACTCGTCTTATTGTACCATATCGCACCGCATCGAACATGTCTGTCCGGACCTCTTCATCTAATAAAACTCGCCCCCGGCCTGCCATCAGCCGGGGGCGAAATCAGGTAAGCTGCCGGATTACAAGCCGTACTCGTCCTTCGGCTTCGGCTTGCGCTTGATTTTATTCTGTACGGCAGGCAGATGCCTCATGCTCCGCAGCATCGGGCCTTTGCACATCGGGCACAGCTGCGACTCGGCCGCGAATTCGTCGCGGACCCATGCCTTGCAGTCGGCGTTGCGGCATTTCCATATTTTTGTAGGAATCAGTTCGGGTTTCGTATCTTCGGAAGTCGTCAAGAGGGTGCATTCCTTTCTTATGTCGGGTCAGTCTGTTGACGCCGTCCCGTCGCAGAGACAGCCTGACTACTATACACCTCTGATCCTCGCAAAGTAAAGACTTGACAGCTATTCCGGCTGCACCCGGTACCAATACGGATAAGCCTCGCGATAGCCGAGCTTGGCGTACAACGCTTCTGCCGGCTTGTTGCCGGTGACGACCTGAAGATAGCTCTGGCGCACTCCGCGCTGCGCCGCCCAGCGGTACAAGCCGCGGATGAGCTCGGCAGCGTGACCGCGTCCCCTGCAGTCAGGAGCCGTCACGATGTCATAGAGCCCCAGGTAATCCCCGTCAAGCACTCCGACTCCGAGCGCGACCGGCCGGCCTTGAGCATACAAGACAGCGAAAACGCGAGGCAGCGGCGAGGAATCGAACATGGAGACGAAGGTTTTCTCCTCGCTCGCTTTGAGCCCGTTCCACTCCACAAGCAAGGACAGCCAGTAGGATCTCGGCTGGTCCTCCAGCACGAGCTCGCCCGCCCCTGCCGGCACAGCGGCCGGTATCGGCGTTACCATCACCGTGGATGGATCTGCGATCCGGTACCCGCGTCGCGCAAGCACGGAATCGAGATGCTCCGGCTCCGTGAACGGCGTGATCTTGAAGATGGCAGGCTGGCCGGTCTCCCGGTAAAACTGCTCGCAGCGGCTGATTTTATGTTCCAGATGCTGTTCCATCGGACCGAAATGATGCAGCGGCTGAACCGAATTGGATCTCTTTGTATACCCTTGATTGGCTTTGACGAGCCATCCGCCCAGGCTTCTTGTCTGCAGAGCCGGCCAGCTGTTGAGCGCCGCCTCTTCAACTTCATAGTATGCTTTCAATGGAGTCCCTCCGAATCTGACTGAATCTCATAGGTATAAATATACTTTATTATTTATTTTTATTCAATTTTCTTTTTCCTATGCCTGCATTCCTGGTTAACGAAAAAAAACATCCTCCCCCTGAGGGAAGGATGCCTATGGCCGATGTCTCTTCAGACCTGCGCGGACAGGAGCCATGTTTTTCAGGCCTGCGCGGCTTGACTCTTCAGCACATTGAGCTCGACCTCGATGTTGCCTCTTGTCGCCTTGGAATAGGGGCACAGCTCATGGGCTTTTTCAGCCAGCTTGCGGGTCTGCTCCAGCTCCGCTCCCGGAATGGATATATCCAGCCTTACCGCCAGAGCGAAGCTTTCCCCTTCCTTGAAGATCGACACATGGCCGGTCACCTCGGCTCCGCCTGCATCGATTCCCTGCTTGCGGGCAGCGAGCTGAAGAGCGCTTTCGAAGCAAGCCGAGTATCCGGCCGCGAACAGCTGCTCCGGATTGGTCGCTTCGGCGCCGCTGCCGCCCAGTCCTTTCGGCATCGCCAGCGGCAAATCCAGAACGCCATCCGATGATTTGACGCTGCCCTGACGGCCGCCGCGGGCCGTTACCTCCGCTGTATAGAGTGCATCCATGTTGCCTCTCCTCGCTTTCGGTTCATTCATTCGTACATGCTTGAATATAACCTTCCGGACCCGATTTTAATCGCAAAAAATCCTCCGGGAGGACATCCCCGGAGGATAGCGTTCAAATCAGCTTCATGCCGCTATAGGTTCCGATGAGCTGCAGCATCCGGTTCGGGAGCGGCAGCACGAACTGCATCGCGCCCAGCGCAAAGCGTCCGCTCCGGTTATGCATCATCGCCGAGGCGACCTGGATGCGGTAAGACGGTCCTTCCGTGAAGCTGACCGCGTATTCGGCGGTCCCATCCTGATAGGCGCGTAATGGAGCCGCAGGCTTCTTGGGATTGGCGAACGGCACGATGCTAACCATGTCCTCCAGCTTCAGATGATAGTTGGCATGGGGTTTATGATAGATAAGTTCGGAAGTGGTGACGGTCATGCCGAAATCCGGCTTTTTGATCGATAAGAGCAGAGTTCCCTCCAGCTCGCGAACGGGAATGAAATCGGAATTCAAGGGCGCTGCCTCCTTTCGGTTAGGTACCAGCATATCATAAACCGGCGCTTCCGGCCAAAGTCCGGCTCCATGCCAAACAGCGCCTGCGAGGGACCGGCAGAGGCCGGATTCCAGCAGGCGCTGCGGTTCCGAACGAAAGGCGGTTCCGTTGCCGTGCGAGACGTCTAATGCGTTTGCTGTCCGCCGGAAATGCTGCTCCGGACTTCCTGTTCGGCCGCGCTCACTCGTTCCTTGAGCTTGCGGATTTGCCTCAGCTGCGCGTCCGCCTGCACCTGGATCTGATTTTCCATCATGCTCAGCTCGTGGACGAGCTCCTGCATCGTGTTCACCAGTCCGCGGACTTTCTCGCCGCTGCTGTCCGCTCCCGCACGGTGCAGGGCGGCCTTGCCGGCCTCCTGATCCTGGATGCGCTTCATGCGCACCTGCTCCTGGAATTGCTCATAGCTCATCGTAAGGCTGTTGATCTCCTCCGAGCCGGAAGCTCCCTGCTGTCCATTCATGTTCATCTCTGATTCCTCCTATTGGGGCTGCTGCCTGGATATCCTTAGGATGCCCGCTTTCTCACCAAGTATGTCCAGTCGCGGCCGGGATGACCAGCTCCGTCAGGACGCGGCGGGAATAGATCGACTTGTTCCGTCCGTCCAGGCTTTTGCGCACTACGACCGTCATGTCCAGCGACGGAATGACGAACAGGTATTGTCCCCCGTATCCGAAGGCGAAATAGTAGCCGGGGCCGTCCTGCTTGCTTTCGGGGGACACCCACCAATGATAGCCATAGCAGCCGTAGATGGACGGCTCGTAATGAAGAAGACCTTTATGATGAGGCTTCTGCGAGTCCGCGATCCAATTCGGAGGAATGATCGCCTCGCCGTTCCATCTTCCTTGCTGAAGATAAAGCCTTCCGAACCGGGACAAATCCTTCATGCTCATCGACAGTCCGGCGCCAGCCTCATGCCCTTCTCCGAGCCGGTTCCATCTGGCGCTGCCGATGCCGGCCGGACGGAACAGATTTTTGCGGGCGAACGAGGGCAGGCTTTCCTGCGCGGCGCGGGTGAGAATAACGGAGAGCAGCTGGGAGCCTCCCGTATTGTACGTAAACGCCGTTCCCGGCTCATGCGCGAGCTCTCTCCCCAGGACGAATGCGGCCGGTGATGCGGCCTTCTTCATCTCCCAATACGGCTTGTCGAAATCCGGCCAATCGAGGCCGCTCGTCATCGTGAGCAGATGCTGTATCGTAATGTCCCGCTTGCGGGGATCGTCTTCGATCGCCTTGGCGATCCCTTCCTCCTCCATGTCCAAATAAGAGAAGACCGGGTCTGAGACGCTGCCGATCAGTCCCTGTCCGACCGCGATTCCGATCAAGGCCGACAGCACGCTCTTCGTGCAGGAATAGATGGAAGCGGGACGATCCGGGCCGCCGGCCGTCCACTCCAGCAGAACCTTGCCGCCTTGCTCCGCATAAATGCCTTTGATTTTCCAGCTGTCCAATTGCATGGCCTGCTTGTCCGTCAGCATAATGGCCGAACCGCATCGGGACGCTGCCGTTGCCGTCATGGTGGATACCCCCTTGCCGATCCCTGCTAATAGAATGATGCCGGATGCTCCGGCTTATTCGAATGGATTCCAATACACGCCTTCTGCTTTATTGAAACAGTCGGACCGCTCCAAGTCAAAAAGAGTTGTCCGGATGCCCGGATATGCATCCCGCCGCGCAGGCCATCCGTCGACGGCTATCGGCTCTACCGGCGGAAAAACAAAAAAGGCTTCGCGCCTCAATATCGAAGCGCGAAGCCTTTCGTCGATTCCCTGGAGAAGTCGGCCGATGCCGATCAGCCCGTCTTGCGCAGCTGCAGGCCGCTGCCCAGACGCTGCAGCAGAATAGCCGACAGCTCCTCCGGCCGGCTCCAGACGATCGGAGTCAGTCCTTCCAGATGAGGCAGGCTATCCGCGCCGCCGTCCTGCACCGTCCAGATGACGGGCACGCCCGAAGCCGCGGCGCTGCCTGTCGCCAGATAAGCCTCCGGCGGATTGCCGGTCAAGTCGGCCAGCAGCAGGTCGGCAGCAGCAGCCTGCTCGAGCAGGCTTCGCCCGTCCTCTTCATCCCGGGTCAGGATGCGCGGGATGTAGCCGCATTGCTGCAGCAGCGGCAGCACATGGCCCGCCCACTCCGGCAGCTCTCCGCCCTTGTCGGCGAACACCAGCGCGCAGGTTTTCGCCGTGCGGCCGGATACGGCCAGCTCCGCGCGGCTCCATCCGCCTTCCGTCAGGCTGAACGTCGATCCCGTCCGTTCGATGAGCTCCTGCTCTCGCAGCATCTCGATGACATAGACCATCTCCTGCAGGTTCTGGGAGTAGGTCAGATTATAGCTGCGCGACAAGCGGTGGATGACGACCGGATCTCCCGGCGACTCGCTGTTCCTGCGCAAGAAGGCCAGCAGCCTGTCTGCTTTCGCTTCGACCGTCGCAGGCACCTGCGGTGATGCCGGCAGCGTCTCGACCTGCTCGAGGTCTAGCCGGATTTCCTTGCCGCAGTCCGCCATTTCCCGTATATATGCCGACGCCAGCGGGAACAGCTCGCGCTGCCGCGGATAAGAGAGCATGCCGAGCCGGTCGTATGTTCCTTCGGCCAGCGAATATTCCGCCCCCGGCGCGCAGTCGCAGCCGATAAAGCGCTCTTCCTGCGCCGGGCCGGCCTTCACCGGCACGATCGCGTCGCAAAACAAACATCTTTTTGTATACATGATGATTCCCTCCAATACCAAACCCTTCGTCCCAGTGTACAGGACTTCAGGGGGCACAGTCGGTTAAGGTTCTCTCATGAACCTCTAACGATTCTCATATTAGGAGGCTTCATTTCCAGAAAATTGGCTCCGGTAAAGCTCCGCATAAATGCCTCCACGGGCGATGAGCTCCTCATGCGTGCCCTGTTCCGCTACGGAGCCTTTGTCCATGACGAGAATGACATCCGCGTCCCGGATCGTGGAGAGCCTGTGGGCAATGACGAAACTCGTCCTGCCTCTCATCAGCTCCTTCATCGCATGCCGGATCTGCACTTCCGTGCGCGTATCCACGCTGCTCGTCGCCTCGTCGAGAATGAGGATGGCGGGATCGGCCAGCAGCGCCCTCGCGATCGTAAGGAGCTGCTTTTGCCCTTGGGACAAGTTGCTGGCGTCCTCGTTGAGTACGGTCTCATACCCTTCCGGGAGCGTGCGGATGAAGAAATCGGCATGCGCCGCACGGGCCGCATCCTCGATTTCGGCGTCGGTCGCCTCCGTGCGGCCGTAGGCGATATTGTCCCGGATCGTGCCTTTGTACAGCCAGGTATCCTGCAGCACCATGCCGAACAGGCTGCGCAGGCTCCCTCGGGTGAGCTGGCGGATATCCCGGCCGTCGATCGTGATCTTGCCGCCGTCCACCTCGTAGAAACGGAGGAGCAGGTTCACGAGAGTCGTCTTGCCCGCACCGGTCGGACCTACGATCGCCGCCGTCTGCCCGCTCTTCACTTCGATCGACAGCCCCTTCATCAACGGAACCTCCGGCTTGTAGCCGAAATCCACCGATTCGAAAGCGACATTTCCACGGATGCCGCGTCCGGCTTCCGACGTGCCGTCCGGCTCTTCTTCCTGTTCGTCCAGCAGCTCGAATACCCTCTCCGCCGAAGCCGCGGTCGATTGGATGATGTTGGCGATGTTCGCCAGCTGCGTGATCGGCATCGTGAACTGTCTCGCATATTGGATGAACGCCTGGATATCCCCGATCGAGACGCCGCCCCGGGTCACCATCAGTCCGCCGACGACGCTGATCAGCACATAGCCCAGATTGCCGACGAAGGACATGAGCGGCATCAGCGTGCCGCTGATGAACTGGGCGCGCCAGGCGGATTGGTACAGCTTGCCGTTGATGGCCTCGAAGCGCTCCACCGACTCCTTCTCCCGGCCGAACGCCTTAACGATCCGGTGTCCGGTGAACATTTCCTCGACATGGCCGTTCAATTCGCCGATCGACCGCTGCTGGCCGGCAAAATGCTTTTGCGACCGCTTGGCAACCGCCTTGGTGACCAGGAAGCTGAGCGGCAGCGTGACAAAGACGATCAGCGTCAGCAAGGGGCTGATCGTCAGCATCATGACGATGACGCCGACGAGCGTGACGGCCGAGGTGATAAGCTGAGTCAAGCTCTGCTGCAGCGTGCCGCTGATGTTGTCCACGTCGTTGACGACCCGGCTCAGAATATCGCCGTGCGACTTGGCGTCGTAGAACTGCAGAGGGAGCCTCTGCAGCTTGTCGTCCACTTCCTTTCTCAGCCGGTATACCGCTCCTTGGGTAACGCCAGCCATCAGATATTGCTGGACGTACCCGAACAGAAAGCTGAGAACGTACAAGCCTGCCAGCCATCCCAGAACATGCAGCAAGCCGGCATAATCGAACGGAACGCCGGCAGCTCCATTCATTCTCGCCACGACGCCCTTCACAATGATGTCGGTCCCGTGCCCGAGCAGCTTGGGACCGACGATGGAGAACACCGAAGCGGCAATGGCGCTTGCCAGCACCAGCAGCAGCCTGAGCCGGTAAGGCTTCAGGAACCGGAGCAGCCGCAGCATCGTTTTTTTGAATTCCTTGGGCTTCTCTCCGGGCATCATCGCTCCGGGACCCGGCCCTCCGCCCATCCGCGGAATCGCGCCGGGATGGCGTCCCGGCGGCGTCCGCCGTTCCTCGCTCATGCCGATTCCTCCTCTGTCCGGAGCTGGGATTCCACGATTTCGCGGTAGACGCCGCAGCTCTCCATCAGCTCTGCATGGGTGCCGTCGCCAGCCAATCGCCCTTCATCCAGCACCAGGATCCGATCCGCTCCCATGACGGAGCTCACCCGCTGGGCAACCACCAGCACGGCGGCTCCACCTGTCTCCTCCGCCAGCGCGGCGCGAAGCCTCGATTCCGTCGACGCGTCCAGCGCCGAGAAGCTGTCGTCGAACAGATACAGATCGGGGCGCCTCACAAGCGCCCTCGCGATCGACAGCCGCTGCTTCTGCCCTCCGGACAGGTTGGCTCCGCCTTGGGCGATGTCCGTCGAGAAGCCTTCCGGCATCGCTTCGACGAAGCCGGCAGCCTGCGCCACCTCAGCGGCATGGCGCACTTCGGCATCCGTCGCATCCTCCTTGCCGTAGCGGATGTTGCCGCTCACCGAGCCGGAGAACAGCAGCGCCTTCTGCGGCACGAGGCCGATTCCTGCGCGAAGCTCTTCCTGGGACAAGCTTCTGACATCCCTGCCCCCGACCCGCACCTCGCCCTCTCCCGCATCGTAAAACCTCATGATGAGGTTCAGCAGGGTCGTCTTGCCGGAGCCGGTGCCCCCGATGACAGCGGTCGTCTCTCCCGCCCTGGCCGTGAAGCTGACCCGGTCCAGCGCCGGCCTCTCGGCACCGGGATAATGGAAGCTCACTTCGCGGAATTCAACCTCCCCGCGAGCTGCGCCTGTCCTCGGCGAAGCTGCGGGCGACGGCTTCGCCTGCCCGTCGGTTATCGTCGGAGCGATATCCAGCATCTCGTTGATCCGGGCTGCGGAAGTCGCTGCGCGCGGCACCATGGCGAACATCATGGACATCATGACGAGCGAGAACATGATCTGGCTGGCATACTGGATGAACGCGATCAGGCTACCGATATTCATGTCTCCCGCATCGATCCGCTTCGCTCCGAACCAGACGATGAGCACGGTTGTCAGGTTCATGATGAGCATCATCGTCGGCATCAGGATCGCCATCATCCGGTTGACGCGCAGCGCCGTATCGGCCAGATCGCGGCTGGCCGAGTCGAACCTGCCCTGCTCGTACTCCCCGCGATTGAAGGAGCGGATGACCCGGATGCCGGTCAAGCCTTCGCGCAGAACGAGGTTCAGCTTGTCGAGCTTGACCTGCATCGCCCTGAACAGCGGAATCGCCTTGCGCATGACGGCGAAGATCGTAAGGCCGATGACCGGAATGACTACGACAAGGAGCAGGGATAGCTTCGCATCCTTGGAGAAGGCCATGATCAGCCCGCCGATGCACATCATCGGCGCGCTGACCATCATTCTCATCATCATGATCAGAACCTGCTGCACCTGGTTGACGTCGTTCGTCGTCCTGTTGATCATCGAGGCCGTCCCGATCCGGTCGAACTCCGGCAGCGAGAACTTCTCCGCATGCGCGAACAGCTTCGAGCGGGCGCTGCGGCCGAAGCCGGAGGCGACACGGGACGACAGGAAGCTGGATGCGATGATGCAGGCCGCACCCGCGGCGGACACGAGCAGCATGAAGCCGCCGATTCTCCAGATATAAGGCACGTCGCCCTTCAAAATGCCCTTGTCCACGATGTCCGACAGCAGCGTCGGAAGATACAGGTCGGACAACGATTGGCAAAAGACAAGCGCCAATACGGCCGCAATCTGAAGCCGGAATGGCTTTAGCAGCCGAAACAGCTTGAACAAGGCTTTCCCTCCTTATTTTACTTCTAAACCAATTCATTCCTACTCATCTTAATCTTCGCCGAAATCTTCTGTCAAACAAGGTCTTCACCCGCTTTTTCCGGTCCGATCCCTGTTCCGCAGCTTCTTCGCTCCCGGCCCGGGAGGCCGCTGGGAACGAAGCTGATAGAACAAGCCGCTGGCGTCCGACCATTCCCCATAGAGGATTTGCCTCTCATCATCGATGCCGATATGCGCGAGCAATCCGAGCAGCCACTGGCGGTCCCTGCCCAGCGACTCCAGCGCCCTGTCGACGATGTCTCCGTCCTCGATCACGCTCACCGGCAAGGAAGGGCTGTCCGGCTCCTCCTTTTGACTGCCGCCTGCGGCCGGCTTGCTCAGGACGCTGATGCTGCCGTTGGTCTCGAACAGCGCATAAGCGACATCGCGCACGGAGAAGACGCCGTTCTCGCGCAGCAGCATGCTCAATTGGCCGAAGTCCAGATTGTTCCTCTTCATCGCCGCACGGTCGATGATTCCTTCCCGGATGACCAGATCCGGCGAGCCCGTCACCCGCCTGGACAGCCAGGGAATCCGGTTCAGCAGCTTCTCCATGCCGTAGGACAGCAGCGTCCAGACAGCCAAGGCGAACACGAGATGGCCGTATCCGACCTCCTTGTCGTAAATGGTATTGCCGACCAGCTCGCTTAGCATGAGCGAAGATACAAAGTCGAATGCGGTCAGCTGCGAAATCTCCTTTTTGCCCAGCACTCTCGTCATGATCATCAGGCTGACAAGCGCGATCAGCAGCTTGAGCGCAATTTGCCCGAACAATGGGTCCATTCCGTCCCTCCCCCGGTGTCGATCCGAAAAAAAACCGGACCGCGGAACGGTCCGATTTCCTGTTTCCTATGGCTTCGATAGGAGCGCTTCGATTAGCGAAGCTTTTCCATTTCATTTGCGGCCTCGGCGCCTTCCGGCTGGGCAGCAACCGTATCGGAGGCGTTGCCGTATTCCTCCAGCGTCTTCCAGGCATCCGCGTCGTCGAAGCGGCCGGAATGAGCTTGCCTGCTCTCTCCCGCTCCCGTCGGCGGCAGCGTCATGACCTCTTCTTCGACGGGGCGGTACTCCCCACTTTCCCGTTCAGGAACGTTGTCGACCGTATGCCGGGTCGAGGGAATCGCTTCAAGACGCTCGTACGGAATCGGTTCTCCGGTGGAAGCATCCAGGCCGTACTTGCCTTCCTCCATCAAGCTCAGCGCGCGGTTCACCTGAGCGAGCTTCTTGCCGAGCTTTTCGTCTAGCGCCATGTCGCGCTCTTTCTCGAACGTGACGGTCCCGGAATCGGCCGGATGATTGTCGTAGCTGGACAGCTCCCCGTCGGAATCGGTGGCGGTCAGGGGCGCTCCCTCCAGATCGGTTTCCCGATTGAGGTCGAAGTGAGCCTCCAGCTCCTTCTTCTCCTGCAGCAGGCTGTTCTTCAGAAAGTCCAGCTGGGATGGCTTGAGATGTTTCATGCTGTCTCCTCCTAAGCAATTCGTTCTATAGCTACCTATACCCTCAGGAGGCGGCAAATGAAGCAAGCGTCACCAGCGGAATGGCCGCAATGCCTCAGCGGCCCGCCGGGGATTCTCCCGCGTTGACAGCGTCCTCGCTCACGCCGCCGGCTGCGTCGATCAGGAGGGCGTTGAGACGGCCGCCCGCCGAGCAGCCGCCGTCGATTCCGATCTTGTCTCCGCCGAACCAGACCGACGGCTCCTTCTGGAATTTGATCGTACGAGTATGGCCGAAGACGACGGTTTTGCCCGCCGTCACCGGAGCGTGGTAGAACGGCTCCCTTATCCACATGAACAGCTCTCTGGGCTGATCCTTCCAGCTGGACCCGGCAGCCGGATCAATGCCTGCATGGACATAAATGAAGGCTTCGTCCTCCGCATGCAGATCGAGGCTGTCCAGCAGCTCGACATGCTCCTTGAATTCGGTGCGGATAAGCCGGAGCATGCCGGAGGCGTCTGCCGCCCCGCGGTATTCCGTTCCGGCGGCCCGAGCGTAGCTCCGCAGCGTTTCATGCCCTCCTTGCCCGAGAAACTTGTCAATCAGCTCAGGCTCAGGATGGCGCAGGCATTGGAGGAAGCGCTGGTCATGATTGCCTCTCAGCGCGGTCGCCCGGCCCCCGCCTTCGCGCAGCAGAGCCAACACGGCGTTGATGACGCCGCAGCTGTCCGGTCCTCGGTCCACGTAATCGCCGAGCAGGATCAGCCTGTCCTCACCGGGGCGATAACCGACTTTCTGCAAAAGCTTTCCAAGCTCACGGCTGCAGCCGTGAATGTCGCTGATGGCGATTGTTCGAAATCTATCCATGTAGGAGTCCTCCTTGTTGTCGCCCTCTTAATTGCGGTTGCCGGCGCCGATTTGCTACAATACACCGGAAGCAATCAGCGGAAGGGATGATGACGAATGTTGTCTGCAACTAGAGTCCAAACGAAAGAACAGCTGGAGCAATGCCTCCATATCCGCAAGGAAGTGTTCGTCCGTGAGCAGGGAGTTTCCATCGAAGAAGAGCTCGACCATTACGACGAGTCTCCGGAGTCGTGCATCCACGTTCTCCTGACCGATGACGCCGCGCCGGTCGGAACGGGCCGGGTCAAGGCTTTCGAAGGAAGCAGCGCCAAGCTGCAGCGGATCGCTGTCCTGGCCTCCATGCGCGGCCGCGGCGCCGGCTCCGCCATCGTGCAGGCGATGGAGCAAGCCGCTCGGGAAGCAGGGTACGGCCGCGCCGTGCTTGACGCCCAATGCCAGGCGGAGCCGTTCTACGCCAAGCTCGGGTACAAGCCCGTGTCGCCCGACATTTTCCTCGATGCAGGAATTCCGCATGTCAGGATGAGCAAGGAGCTGAGCTAGTTCCGGACGGAAGGATGAATGGCCTCCAGGAATTCGCTGTTCACTGATTTTCGCATTATATTCCATTTTGGAACAGCGCCATTCTACCGTTTCATCGAATTTCCTGCCGCCCTTTCTTCCAGGCAACGCAACTAAAGATGGGATCCATCAGGCAGAGAACGTCAAAAACCCGCATGCGGAGTCGCCCTCGCATGCGGGTTTTCAATTTTACGTCCGGCTAGTCTTGCTTGAGAGCGTCCTTGGCGGCCGCGATCAAGGCTTCGTAGAACTCGTCGTTGTCCTCGAGCTCCTCCTCCACCGCTTCGATCTCCGCTTCCGGCCCGGCTTCGTCCTTGAAAAACAAGCCGTATGCCCAGTCCTTGCCTCTCTTGTTGCTCTGCAGCGCAATTTCGTATGCCTGCTTATGTCCTTCGATCTTGAATTGCACTTGTCCGACATAACCGCCGTCTTCGGCAACCGTCATCTCGGCATGGATGATTTCCCACTTCACCTGCTGCTTCCCCCTCGTCGTTCATGACCTTATCATACTTAACCTTGTCCCGGATTTCCAGCGCCATGGTCCCGGCCGCGGCGGCGGACGGAAGAAAAAGCGGGGAGGGTGTGATAACATACGAAGGACAGGAAGTCATCCGGCATTTTCAGGAAAGGCGGACAGCGCAATGAATCCATCCCATCCGACCCACCCGACCGACGAAAACAAGGCTTGCGAGGAAGAACAGGAAGGCCGCAACGCCGAATCCCGTCCGTGGATAAAAGCTGTCAAGGCGCTTGAGCCGATCTATCGGATCAAGGCGCTGCGCCTGCTGCTGCCGCTATTCGTCATCGGACTTGTCTTTTTTGAAGGCAGGCATCTGTTCCATGACATGTCGGCCGGCACGATGCTCCGCGAGCTGCGGCGGCTGCCGGACAGGGACATGCTCCTGCTGCTGGCGGCAGGCCTTGCCGCCGCGGCCGCCATGAGCGGCTACGACTTTGTCGTCCGCCGCCACTTCAGGCTCGAGATGAGCCGCTGGACGACCTTCCGCTTCGGATGGATCGCCAATACGTCCAACAACGTGCTCGGCTTCGCCGGCTTCACCGGAGCCGGCCTCAGGGCGCTGCTCTACAGGGGCGAGGGCGTGCCGGTGCAGACAGCGGCCAAAGCCGTCGTCTTCCTGTCGCCGGTCATGATCGCCGGCTTGTCCATCATGGCCTGGGGAGACGCTCTCGGCCTCCTCCGTGCCTCCAAGCTGTTCGATGCGCACCCCTGGCTGTACCCGGCCGTCTGGGGCATGGCGCTGTACGTTCCGCTGTTTCTGGCCATGCAGCGCTCCAAATTGTACGCCCGCTGGTTCAACCGGGGCGAAAGCCAGCTGCCCTGGCGCGTCATAACGGCAAGCCTCGGCGCTTCCCTGCTGGAATGGCTGTCGGCGGCGGCGGTATTCACGCTTGCGGCGCACATCATGCTGCCGGAGCTGCCTGTCGATACGGTGCTCGGCATCTATGTCGCGGCCGCAGTGGCCGGCCTGGTGAGCATGGCGCCGGGAGGCGCAGGCGCCTTCGACCTCATCGCCGTGCTGGGACTGCAGCTGTACGGCGGCCATGCCAACCGGGCGCTCGCCATCCTTCTGCTGTTCCGCATCTTTTATTATCTGATCCCATGGATCATCGGCCTCATGATGGCCGCGATCGAGCTCATTCCCCGCCGCAAGCGGAATCCGTTGACCGAGAACGGCAAAATGCAGAATGCGTTCAACGCCTGGCAGCGGTTCTGGTCCTGGCCCGGACAGAACGCTTATATCGGAGATGTCGGCGTATGGGCGCTTTCCAAGCTCGTGCTCGCGGCCGGAGCGGTGCTGCTGCTGTCCGCGGCGACGCCGGGCCTGCTCGGCAGGCTGGAGCTGACCGAAGGGCTGCTCACGCTGCCGGTCATGCATATTTCCCATCATCTTTCCGTCATGATCGGAATCGTGCTCGTCATGCTGTCGAGAGGAATTTCTCTCAAGGTGAAGCGGGCCTACATCGCCGTTCTCGTCCTGCTCGTCGCAGGCGCAGGCTTCACCTTCGCCAAGGCGTTCGACTATGAGGAAGCCCTGTTCCTGCTCCTCGTCGCCCTGCTGCTGTGGATTTCCCGTTCCCGCTTCTATCGCCGGAGCGCGCCGCTCGGGGCGGGCCGGATCGGGGCCATGCTGGGCATATCCGCCGTGGTGGCGTTTCTGTACAGCTTTGTCGCCGACCATTCCGGCAAAGGATTCCTGCATCATCTTCCGCGCTCGTTCGACCGCAGCCTGCTGCTGTCGTCCGGCGAGCATGCGGCAGGCGCCGCTCTGGGACTTGCCGGAGCCTGGATCTTCCTCGCCGCCCTCATGCTGCTGCGTCCCGGGCGGCCGCCGGGCTCGGCTCCGGATGAGCAGGACCTGGAGAAGCTTCGCGCCTTTGTCGGAGGCAAGCAGGGCAATCCTCTCACTCCGATTCTGTATACAGGCGACAAGAGCCTTTTCTGGGCCGCAGACGGCGAAGCGCTTATTCCCTATGCCGTCATCCGCGGCAGGCTGGTCGCTCTCGGCGATCCGCTCGGTCCGATGGAGCATGCGAGCAGGGCCGTGCAGGAATTCCAGGCGTACGCGGACCGTTATGCGATGACGCCCGTCTTTTACCAGGCAAGTCCGGACTATCTCCCCGTCTATCATGAGAACGGCTTGCGCTTTTTCAAGCTCGGGGAAGAAGCCTTCGCCGATCCTGCCGCCTTCACGCTTGCAGGCAAAAGCCAGGCCGCCCTGCGCAGCGTGCGCAACCGCTTCGACCGGGAAGGCTTCAGCTTCCGCATGGCGGCGCCTCCGCACAGCCGCGAGCTTATGGACGAGCTGCGGACGGTGTCCGACGCCTGGCTTGGCGGCCGCCGCGAGAAGGGCTTCTCGCTCGGCTGGTTCAAGGAAGACTATTTGCAGCGTTTTCCGATTGCGCTGATCAGCGGCCCGGACGGCAGGACGGCGGCCTTTGCCTCGCTCGCCCCATCGGAGGACGGCGGCAGGACGATGTCGGTCGATCTGATGCGGCATCTGCCCGGCGCCCCCAATGGCGTGATGGACCTGCTGTTCATCCGCCTGCTGGAATGGTGCAAGGCCGAAGGCTTCGAACGCTTCAATCTCGGCATGGCTCCGCTGGCCAGCGTGGGCGGCAGCAGCAAGTCCTTCCGCGAGGAGAAGCTTGCCCGTCTCGTGTTCCAATATGGAGGGCATTGGTACGGATTCCAGGGACTGCGCCGCTACAAGGAAAAGTTCGACCCCGCCTGGGAGCCGCGCTACTTGGCTTATCCCGAAGGAGCGAGCCTGCCGCTGCTGCTGCTCGATCTCGTCCGGCTTGTCTCCCGGAAAGCGGACTAGCGGCGAAGCCGATTCGTCATCTTCTTTTCAGCTGGCTTTAAGCTTCGGATGATACGCTCCGATACGACACGGATGCGAAAGAAGGCAGACGATATGAAATGGAAAATTCCTTTGGCGGCAGGCTTTGCAGCCGTGTTGATCGCGGCGGCCTTGCTCGGCCTTATCCTGCTTCGCGGCATCGCCGGCAAGCCTGTCGCCGGGCATTCCGCCGCGCAGCTCCCCGGTTCCCGGGAGCAAGGCTGGAGCCAGTTCCCGGCTCGCGGCAAGCACAAGGAAGGAGCTCCGGCAAGCGGAGGCGCCGCCTCTGCCCAGGGACTGCCGGTTCCTGCGGCCGTTCCGGCTTCCTTCACCGGCAAAGTCGGCGTGCTCATGTACCACGACATCGAGCCGACCGCAGCCGGAGCCGACGCGATCACGCCGGGGCAGTTCGCCTCCGAGCTCGACGGTCTCCGCAAGATCGGCTACCGGATCATCTCGCTGCAGCAGTTCCGAATGTTCATGCAGGGCAAGCAAAGCGTGCCGAAAGGCTCGCTGCTCGTTACATTCGACGACGGCTATGAGAGCTTTTACCGTTATGCCTATCCGATTCTGAGGCAGCGCGGCCTTGCCGGAGCCTGCTTCGTCATTACCGGCGACTTCAGCCCTTCGGCTCTCGTCTACACGCCGCATATGACGCCCGCGGAGATCAAGAAGATGGAAACCGACGATCCCGCCATGGAGGTCCAGGCTCATACCGACGCGCTGCATGTCAAAATCGACCGGCGCCATGACTTGCTCACAGGCCGCCTTCTCCGTGCCGGCAGGCTCGAAAGCGACGCCGATTACCGGGCCCGAATAACCGCCGATACGACCAGATGCCTGACCGCCTTGCGGCGGCTCAATTCTCGTCCGGTCGATTCTTTCGCTTATCCCTACGGCCTGCATACGCCGGAAGCGGTCTCCCTGCTGCGGGCGCAGGGAATCAAATACGCCTTCACGACAGCTCCCGGACTCGCAAGCCGAACCTCCGATCCGCTGCTTCTGCCTCGGGTCAATGCCGGATCCCCGGCAATCTCGACTGCGGCGATCGCAGCCGAGCTGAACAGGCTCGCTTCGGCGATGCCGCCCTTGCGCCGGACGTTGCCTTCGACGCTTGCAACGGCTTCCTAGGCTCCGGCAGCTTTCTCTGCATCGGCAGCTCCCGGTGCTTCCTTGACTCCGGCAGCTTCCTCGGCATCCACTGCTCCCGGTGATTCCTCGGCTCCGGCGCTCCCGGTGCTTCCCTGGCTCGCAGAAGGACTGCCGCTTCTGCCGCCATCGCTTTCCAAGCATCCTGACGACAGCAATCGGCCCCCGATATGCCAGCCGGCAAGCGGGGGTCCTTTCATTCCCGACGCTCCGTGCGAATGGGAAGCACATGCGGGGGCACGGCGATTCCAGCCCGTTCCATACTGTTCTCGAAACGGCCCTCATAACGGAACACATCGCCCAGAAGCGGGCTTTTCACCTCGACACGGACGCGGAACAGACCCGCCTCGTCGTCGAACCACTCCTCCACGTCCGCTTGGCCGGTAAAAGCATCCGGGAAGCGGAATCCCGCCCAGCCCTCGTAGAACCGCTGCTCTCCCGAACGCAGCCGGATGCCGCCCGCCGCCGTCGCTTCCATATCGAGATCGACTGCCAAATGCTGCTTGTTGCCGAGATAGTCGACGATGCAGCCGCGGCTGCGGCTGAATATCATCGTCGCATCGAAGCGGCGGATCCGCTTCGGGAACCGGAAGGTGCGGATCCAGGTGACGGTTTCCCTGCCGAACCGGTCCTTGTAGCTGTAATTCTCCACCGTGAACGGAACGGATGCTCCGCTCTCCGGAAACATGATATTCCGCATCTTGCCGATATGGAGCGGAAGCTTGACCAGAGGGTGATGCCAGACAGCATCCATTGTCCCTCTGCCTACGGCCGCGGATGCCGAGCCGCTGTGCAAGGAGAAGCGCTCCCGGATACGAGGATGCAGCTTGCTGAATTCATTCCCGAGCGCAAGCTCGTAGATCGACTTGCCGGCGCTCTGTCCGGCTCCCTTGAACCTGTCCATCACTTCAGACTCCTTCCTTTTCATAGGCTCCTCCCCCCTTTTGCCCTCGGCTGCTTGCGCAGGCATCTCGAAGCCCGGGGGCAATAAGGGACCGCAATCGCTGCTGCCGCCGACAGCACGAGCAGCGGAATCGTGGTCGTCAGAGGATTGAACGGCTCGGCCAGCAGCTCCGGCCGGAGCGCGGCTCCGCATACGGACAGCAGCAGCAGGCAGGCGGCCTGGATGGTGATGACCGCTCGGGAATGCCTGCAGGCCACTAAAATGACGGCCGCGGCAGCTTCTCCCCAGCCGAGCAGCTGCAGGGCCAATGATTGCGCCGTCGATGTCAGGCCAAGCCCCGCCAGCATGCCGAGCTCCGTGCCGGAGTCGTGGAGCAGCTTCGGCACGATTCCTTCGTAGAGCCACATGCCCGCAAGAGCAGTAATGGACGCCAGATGAATCGCAGCCATAGCGGCGACCAGCTCCGGCTGCCACCCCTTCTCGGCCCACATCCGGAGACGATCGAAGCTCCACGCCGTCGCCCATCCCATGAGAGGCCGGAACATATACCGGTCCGCCAGCTTCCCGGCGGTACCAAACCGGGTCGAGTACGTGTAGCGGGTCATGAACCGCAGCCCTTCCCCCGTTTCCTCATACTGCCAGTATCCCGCTCCAGACCGGAGCAACGACCATTTTTGCGAGGAAGAGAACCTTAAAGTGGACAGCCTCCGGCCGGCGGCGGAGTGCGGCCTCGTCTTCGTTGTCCCGAAGCCTTCCACAGCCGCGCCGAAGCCGATCCGCGTCCGGTAGCGGAACCGCCTGCCCTCCCGTCCTTCCGATTGCGGCAGAAAGTCGATGGACGTAAACCGAAGATCCCAGCGTTCATGCAGCTTGGGCTGCTGGGTCAGATGCCAAAGCTCCTCGACACCGCAGCGCATCCTCATCTCGACGTAGATCGGCTGGACGGAGATTTTCCCAACTAGGCTTTTGTTCCCGGTTCGGCTCATTTTTCCGCCTCCTTATCCTCGCCGAGCAATTGGAGAGCTTCTTCGGCGTTTACCACCCGCTTGCCTCGAATGCGTTCCGCATCCAGCAGGCTGCAGCCTCCATGCGGCGCCAGCCGGTGCCGGAGCTTGGCCAGAGCGTCATAGCCGATATCCCTGATGCCGGAAGGCAGCGTCTGCAGCATCATAGCGGGCAGCCTCCCGCCTCGAAGCATTCGCAGCAAGATCATGGCAGCTGTTCCCTTCGTATAGACTTCGCCTTCCTTCACCAAGACGAAGCTGTTTGTTTCTACCGCCTTCAACCCGTGCCGCTCCAAAATGACGCTGCCTGCTTCGGATTGCAGCGCCGCGAAGCGCAGCCGGTCATCATGATCCCGATCGGCGGCGAATCGTGTCAGCGCATTGCAAAGCGCGCAGTTCCCGTCTACGAGAGCGATCGATCGTTTCATTGTACAGCCCTCCCTTTCATAGCCCTTCCTGCTGCTTCTATCGTATCGCTGCTGCGGAGACAGCGTCAGGCCTCAAAAGAAGAGGAGGGAACGGCAAAGAGGGCCTACATTCCGTAGGCCCTCTTTGCCGTGCATATGCCGCCGCGTTCCGCTAATCCCGCTCTATTCCGGCGCCGTCCCCGTCGCCTCTCTTGATTTTGCGCACCGCTTCGCGGCTGCTGCGCGCGCCGAGCTTCTTGAGGATCCGGTTCACCTGGTTTTTCAGCGTGCTCTCGCTCTTGAAGAGCCTTCTGCCGATCTCGGCCTGGGTCGTGCCGCGCTCGATCAGCTCATACACCTCCCGCTCTGATGGAGTAAGCGGCTGAAGCTGCTCCTCCCGCTTGAGCCTGCGGAACTCCTTCAGCAGAGCCGCCATGGGCGCCGGTTGGGATACGGCCTTGCGTATCGCGGCCGGCAACTCCCGGTAGTCCGTCTTCCCGATGTACTGCACCGCACCGGAAGCGAAGGAGCGGGTCATCGCCCGCTCCTCGCCCACGGAGGTCAGCATGATTACCGGCGAATTCCGCAGCTCCAGCAGATCGGCGGCTGCGCTTATTCCGTCCCGGACCCCTTCGCCGAGCTGGATGTCCATCAGGACGACATCATAGTCCAAGGCGGCGGCAGCCTTGAGGGCCTCTTCCGGCCCCCGCGCGGAAGCTACCAGGAGCATGTCCGGCTCGCCGCCCAGAAAGCGGCTCATCGCGCGGATCCAGTCCGGGTCGTCCTCCACCATCAAAATCCGGATCAGCCGATCATCACGCTCATCAGTTCCCATTCCTTGATCCAGCCTCCCTTTTTCCATCCGGCAAACGGCTTGGCGCCATCGTCAGCTCCAGCGTCGTGCCGTTTCCTTCCACGGTCCTGACGTCGACTCTGCCTCCGGCCCGCTTCATGACCTGGTACACATACGACAAGCCGATTCCATAATTGCTCCGCCCCTGCTTCGTGCTGTAAAAGGGCAGGAACAGATAAGGCAGATGGACGGCGGCGATGCCGGGTCCGTCGTCGGCGATCCGGACGACAAGCTTTCTCCGCTCCCGCAGCAGGCTTGCGGAGACCGTCCCTCCCGGAGCAGCCGCTTCGATTCCGTTGGAGATAACGTTCACGAGCGCTTCCTCCAGGTGGAACGGATCGCAGCTCACTTTCGCAGGAACCTGGATGCTGCCCGCAGCAAGCGAGACGCCGCGGAGAGCGGCGGCGGCGCTGCATCGGGCAACGGAGCGCAGCAGCAGCTCGTCCAGGCGGCAATGCTGCTCCCGCCAATCCATTTCCCTCGTCTGGCCGTGAATCCTCGTCACCGTATCCAGCATGCGGTCAGCGGATTCCCGGATCAGCTCCAGGCTTTCTGCCGCGCCGCCTTCTGCCGCCCGCTGAGGCTCGGCTTTGAGCTCCCGATCGAGCAGCTCGGCTCCGATCTTGATTTTGCCGATTTCGTTTTTCAAGGAGTGGCTCAGCATCGAAGCGCCCATGCCTGCCGTCCGCATCGCGCTCTCGACGGGATCCCGCTCCACGCGGAGCCTGATGCCGAGAACGCCGTAAAGAAAGATGGCGATCAAGGCGGCCCCCAACGAATAGGCGATGAACATGGCCACATAGGGAAAGAAATCGTACTGAGGCCGCAGCGCGCGGCCGACGTTGATAAAGCCCAGAACGCCGAGCAGCGTCGGCACCATCACGGCCGTCAACGCCAGTCTACTCCTGCGGCTGGCGGCATGCCGCTCCCTATGCAGCGACACGAGGAGGCATGCGCAGGCTGCCGCGTAATAGGGTCCCGCCCATACGAGCAGCATGCCGTAGTTCGGAGCATGTGCGGGCGACAGCAGCCAGGCGCTCGCGGCGGATGCAGCCGGGGGCGCCAGCAGCAGCAGCTTGGCGGCCAGCCGCTGCCTGCTTGACGGCAGGAAGCCGCCGTACAACAGGCAGAAAATCAGGACCGCATAAGGAGTCAGGCATGCATTGAACAATCCGGCCGCCTCCGCCAAGCCTGATAGTCCCCGCTGCCGAAGCTGCTCCGTCAGCCCTCCCGAAGCCGCGGTCAGCATAAAAACGGCGGCCCAGCGGTTGACCGCTTCCCGCGGCCGCGCCAGCCAAGCCGCCGCACCTGCGGCTGTCAGAGCCGCGAAATAATAAAGCACGGATCCACCCCTTTGTCAGCTCATACTGCCATTATATCGGATAACATGCCGGAACAGCATGGGGGAATCCGGCCATGGGGCGCCCTCTGCCCGATCGGGCAGAGGGCAGGAAAGGAAAAAACCGGCATCCCTACGGATGCCGGTCCGGCCGCATGCCTAGCTGGAGGCCAGGTAGGCTTGCTTCATCTGCATGCCGTAATAGCGGCAATTTTCCTCGTCCTTGCAGACGAAAGTGATTCTTTTGATGGAAGTGTCCTCGCGGTTTTTGATGTATGCCTTCACCTCGGCAAAAGCGACCGCCGCCGCTTCTTCCTTGGGATACCCGTATATGCCGGTGCTGATCGCCGGAAAAGCGATGCTGGAAGCCTTGCTGGCGTCGGCGATCTCCAGCGCTCTGCGATAACAGCTGGCGAGCAGCCGCTTCTCTCCGTGGCCGCCGCCCTGCCAGACCGGTCCCACCGCATGGATGACATAGGCTGCCGGAAGCTTGCCCGCCGTCGTAATGACCGCGTCTCCGGTGGAGCAGCCTCCCTTGTCATTGCGGATCAGCATCAGCTCGTCGTGTATGGCGATGCCGCCAGCCTGCATGATCGCCCCGTCTACGCCCGCGCCGCCGGAAAGGCTGGCATTGGCGGCATTGACAATGATATCGGCTTCGATGCGGGTTATGTCCCCCTGAACCGTCTCGAGCAGCGTGGAATTGATCTGGATCGTCATCGTCTTCGCCTACCTCCCGCGTACATTCTATCCAGTACTTACTCCAGAAGGACCCCGTTGAATCGCCATTACCGTTTTTTTCCGATCTTGACCAGCCAAGTATACAGCTGAGCGCCGGGACTGGAGGATGCCAGCCAATATTCCACGCTGTTGGAGCGGCTGGCGATCGACACCCAGTCTCCATAGACGGGAAGCGGATTCGGCACCGGCTGCGGAAATTTCTTCACGATCAAGTCGCTGTATTCATAGCTGAAAGCAAGACTCCTGTTCAGGTTGTAGAACTGATACACGGCCACGGAGGAGAAGGTCGGATTGAGGGGCTCGAAAGCGGCTTCCTTGTCTCCAAGCGTGAGCTGTCCGTAGGCGAAAAAAGGAATGAGCTTGCGGGAGAGCAGCAGACGCATCCGCGGGAAATCTTCCTCCTGCCTGCCTGCCGGAAGCGCCAGCTGCCGGCTGTAGCGCTCAGCCTGGGCGGGAGTCGTTATCCAGACCGAATTGAACCGGATCATCGTTCATCCCCCTCCATTCTTGCTCATACTTATCCGAATGAAGGCCGTTATATTCCCGAGCATGACGGAGGAGAATCATAATCGAGGGCGAACATAAATAAAGGCCGGATCAAGTGATCCGGCCTGCACATATTGAAATAGAATTCAATAAATGATAAGATTCATTAGATGGTTAAAAGATATGAGATAAATCACATTTATCTCAATCGTATTATACACCCCTTCTCCCCTGCCGTCAATATTTTTTCGGCAGGCTGACAGCCGGTGAGTACGAACCAAGGAAAGGAAGTGCCCCATGGCAAACCGCGAGTTATGGAAGCAGGAGCAGGACCGCGTCGATGCCGTGCGCGGGGAGCTGCAAACGAGGATCGCTCGCGACGAGCCGCTCGTATCGGATCTCAAAACGCAGGTCGTCGATATCCGCGCCGACTTCTGGGATGACGTGACCGTCAACCTGACGGCCGGCGACGATCGGCTGGAGACGGCGATAAGCATGAAGCAGCAGGCCGAAATCCTCTCCGAGCGCGAGCGCAGCCACCGCCATCTGCGGGAAGGATTGACGAAAATGCGCCGCCTGCTGCCGTCTCCCTACTTCGGCCGCATCGATTTTCAGGAAAATGAAGCCGGCGGCAGCACCGATCCGATCTATATCGGCACCGCCTCCTTCCTGACGGAAGACGGAGAGAGCTTCCTCGTCTACGATTGGAGAACGCCAGTCGCCAGCCTTTATTACGATTACGGTCCCGGACCCGCTTCCTATGACACCCCTGGAGGGCCCATCGAAGGCGAAATGACGCTGAAGCGGCAGTTCACCATCCGCGACGGCGTCATCAAGGCCATGTTCGACACGGGAATGACCATCGGCGACGAGCTGCTGCAGGAAGCTCTCAGCCGCAGCTCGACCTCCCAGATGCAAGCCATCGTCGGGACGATCCAGCGGGAGCAGAACGCCATCATCCGCAACGACCTCTCCCGGCTGCTGATCGTACAGGGCGCCGCCGGCAGCGGCAAGACATCCGCCGCTCTGCAGCGGGTCGCCTACCTGCTGTATAAGCACCGTACGCGGATCGGCGCGGACCAGATGGTGCTGTTCTCCCCCAACCCGATGTTCAACAGCTATATTTCCTCGGTGCTGCCTGAGCTCGGCGAGGAGAATATCCGGCAAACGACGTTCCAGCAGTACGTGGAGTCGCGTCTGGGCCGCCGGTACGACATCGAGGACATCAATGACCAGCTCGAGGCGATAGTGGACGAATCCGGCGACGCCGCCGGGCGACGCCTCCGTCTCGAGACCATCCGCTACAAAAACTCTGCGGGCTTCCTGGAGCGGATTCAAACGTTCGCGGACAGCCTGCTTCAGTCCGGCATGAAATTCCGCGGCTTCAAATTCCGCGGCAGGCTGCTCATCAGCCGCGAAGACATCGGCGCCCGCTTCTACGGCTTCGAAGCCCATATCCGGCTGCCGAACCGCATCGAGCTGCTGCGCGAATGGCTCCTGGAGGAGCTGTCGCGGCTGGAGCAAGAGGAATGCGCCGAGGAATGGGTGCGCAATGAAATCGAATATCTCGACAATGACCGTTACCAGAGCATCTATAATCAAATGCGCAAGCGGCGCGGCAAAGGCGGCGAGGAGCATGACGAGAGCGCGCTGGAGGAAAGGCTTCTGAGGGAGCAGCTCGTTCGCGAGGCATTCAAGCCGCTGCGCCGGATGGCCGCAAGGCTGGCGTGGATCGACATGCACAACCTCTATCTGCAGCTGTTCCGGGAAGATGCCGGCGGCTCCGGCCTCCCCGCGTCATGGGGAGATGTATGCCGCTTCACCCGCGAACGGCTTGCCGAACGCTGTCTTCCTTACGAGGACGCCTCGCCCATGCTGTATTTGACGGAGCTTGTGCAGGGCTTCCGCACCAATACCGGCATCCGGTACGTGCTCGTCGACGAAGCCCAGGACTATTCCCCGTTCCAGTTCCAGTTTCTCAAAAGGCTGTTTCCCTTCGCCAAGATGACGGCGCTCGGCGACTTCAACCAAGCCATCTTCGCCCACTCCACGGAACTCGAAGGAAACGCCTTGCTGGCCGGCCTGTACGGAGCCGAGGAAACGGAAACGATCGTGCTCAGCCGCAGCTACCGCTCCACCCGTCCGATCGTCGAGTTCACCCGCTCAATGCTTCCGGGAGGCGATGCCATCATTCCATTCGACCGTCCCGGGGAGCTGCCCGAGGTGATCGCCTCCTCCGGCACGGCCGAACGGGACCGCCTTCTTGCCGCCAGCCTGCTGGAGCTGCAGCAAGCCGGCTCCGGCTCCGCAGCGGTCATCTGCAAAACGGCGGCCGAAAGCAAGGCGGCATGGGAAGCGCTGCGCTCCTATCCGGGTTTGGAGGAGCTGCGCCTCGTCACGAAGGATACCGCCACATTCCAGAGCGGTCTTATGGTCATTCCCGCTTACCTGGCCAAGGGCGTCGAATTCGACTCCGTTCTCATCCACGACGCTTCGGCCGAAGCGTACGGCGAAGAACGGCTGCGCAAGCTGTTCTACACGGCTTGCACGAGAGCGATGCACCGCCTGCAGCTGTTCAGCCCGGGCGAACCGAGCCGCTTCATCCTCGAGGCGGCGGAAGGAACCTATAGGCTGGAACCTTCCTTGTCTACGAAAAAATGAACGCGCAGCACGGATGAACGCCTAGTTCCGCTTCCGCATAGGATGTCATAGACAGACATCCTGTCGGGAGAGGAAGACGGATTCATGGAGCTCACGCTCACAGCCATCCATTGGGTTTACCTGCTGCTGATCGGCATCATCGTCGCTTTCATGGCCATGCGCCGCGATACGACGGTCGTCTGCGTGCTCGGCATCGGCATCATCGGCTTGCTGGCGAGCGGCACGCTGAGCGGCGCGGTCAGCGGAACGTTCAACAGCCTTATCTATGCGATCAAGGAATTGTCCGGAACCATCCTCATCATCTCCATTATCGTCGCGATGAGCCGTCTGCTCATGGAAACCGGCGTGAACGAGGTAATGATCCGGCCGTTCACGGGACTGATCCGCTCCCAGGGGATGGCCTTCTGGGGAATCGGCCTCATCATGATGGTCGTCTCGTTCTTCTTCTGGCCTTCTCCGGCCGTCGCGCTGATCGGAGCCGTCCTGCTGCCGGTCGCCCTGCGGGTTGGACTTCCGGCTCTCGGTGCGGCCATGGCGATGAACCTGTTCGGCCACGGCATCGCGCTGTCGGGAGATTACATCATCCAGGGCGCTCCCAAGCTGACGGCGGACGCGGCCGGCCTGCCGGTGTCCCAGGTCATGGAGGCGAGCGTGCCGCTCGTCATCGTCATGGGCGTCGTCACGACTCTGACGGCTTATTGGCTCATGAGACGCGATCAGAAGTCCGGCGCTTGGCGCGACGGCCTCGTCGGCTCCGGCCCCGCCGATTCGATTTTCGGAGGCGATCCGCATGCCCGGCCGTCCGCACAGTCCGCCGGCCTCGGCATCGGCATCAAGAGAGCGCTCGCCGTCCTCATTCCGCTCCTGTTCGCCGCCGACGTCGCAGTCATGTTCGCCCTCAAGCTGCAAGGAGGGGATGCGACCGCTCTCATCGGAGGAACCGCCGCCTTGATTACGGTCGTTCTGTCCATGCTTGCCCACCGCGGCGCGGGACTGGAGAAATCGACCGCCTACATCGTGGACGGCTTTCTGTTCGGCTTCAAGGTGTTCGGTCCGGTCATCCCGATTGCGGCCTTCTTCTACCTCGGCGATTCCGCCTTGCCGTCCTTGTTCGGCGAAGCCGCCCTCCCCGTCGGCTCCCACGGCATCGTCAACGATCTGGGCGTCGCGCTGGCCCACGCGGTACCGGTCAACGGAACGGTCGCAGCCGTAACGCTGACGGCGGCCGGCGCCATAACCGGCCTCGACGGCTCAGGATTCTCAGGCATCTCGCTGGCCGGCTCGATCGCCCATCTGTTCGGCACGGCGATCGGCTCGGGAACCGACACGCTGACCGCGCTGGGGCAGATCGCGGCCATCTGGGTCGGCGGCGGCACGCTCGTGCCGTGGGCGCTCATTCCGGCGGCGGCGATTTGCGGCGTGAGCCCGTTCGAGCTCGCCCGCCGCAATCTGAAGCCGGTGCTGATTGGACTCGCCGTTACGACGGTCGCAGCGATCTTTCTGCTGTAGGTTTGCAGCCCGCTGAACGACAAAAGCCTGAGGCCCTCTAAGGGCTTCAGGCTTTTCTTTCTTTCAATGCTTCACTGCAAGGATGGCTTTGCCGCCACTCCGATCGTTTTGGTCCAGCTTTTGCCGCTGTCCTTGGTGGAGTAGACCGCCGTCCCGCTGTCGCCGTCGACGGTGATCCAGCCGATGGCGGGGCTTGCAAAGCTGATCGCAGCTCCTCCGAATCCCGGCAGCATGCCGCCGCTGCTCCAGGTCCTGCCTCCATCCGGGGAGCGGCCGATGCCGACCTTGCCTGCCGCAGGCGAATAGCCCGACAGTATGGCCGTGGCGCCGATCAGCTTCAGCTCGCCGGGATGCCCTCCCGGAGAAGCGGGCCCCATGCCGGTGACGGCTTCTCCTTCGCCGGGGGCGTGTCCGCCTCCGGCCGTATTTTGCCCGATCGTCCGGATCCATGTCGATCCCGAATCCGAGGAAGCATACAGCGAGTACGATTGCTGCGACATGCCCGCCCCACCCATGAGCATCGCCCAAACGGCTTGCCCCGACACGCGCACGACGCCTCCGCTCGCCTCTTCCGACGGGGCCGACAGCTTCGTGGTCCAGCTCTTGCCCCCGTCCAGCGTCTGCTCCAGCCGGTATCCCTTGGATGGATCGACGACGATCGCCCAGCCGGTGTTGCGGCTGGAGAATTCAGCTCCCCGCGTGTTCGGAGGCGTCGGAATTCGGCTCCAGCTGACCCCTCCATCCGACGTATAGTAGGAAAAGGCGCGGCTGTACCCGAATCCGCGCGAAGCGTCCAGGAACCGTATGCGCTCGAGATCAGCCGTTTCCGGCTTGAGCTTCTCCCATGTGGATCCGCCGTCGGCCGTCCTGATCAGCGCGTTCGGTCCGGACGCCGCGGATCGGGCCAGCGCCCATCCGGTCGTATTGGACACGAAATCCATCTGCGAGAACTGCCATGTTCCTTGATAGATCGACTGCCAGTTGCAGCCGCCGTCGGAGGTGCCGATCAGAAACCCGTTGCCCGCAGCCCTTCCGGTCGTCGGATTCAGGAAGTCGAGAGTCGAGAAGCGGAAGCTCCCGCCTCCTGCAGGCTCGCCGGAGAAAATGCCGTGGTCTCCGTCCGTGCAGCCGGGAGCCGCCGCTTCGGCCAAGCCGGGTTTGCCCAGGCTGCCGATAGGACCGGCTGAAGCCAGAAGAACGCCGATAATGGCGGCAGAAGCAATGAAAGAGCGTTGGATTGATTTCATGACTGAGTGACCTCTCCTTGTCGCGACCCTGTTCTCAGGGTGTGGTTGATGGCGGCAGCATTTCGTTCCCGAACGGGCTTCGCCTGATATCGTAAATAACGCGATTTGAAGCCGACATGTTGCATTTCCAACCGAACAATCTCTTCAATTTCCGCACGCAAGTCGGGGTCTACGGCCCGGCGGCGATGCTTCTTTTTACCCCCATGCTGCCTGATGAACAACGTTTTGCTCGAAGTGTTGCCAGGCTTTCTTGGCGAAACGGCAATCCTTCGGCTGCAAGAGGTTCAGTTCTTTCGTTTTCCACCTCGTCCAATCGGTTAATGAGCACATATCCCACCGAAGATCAAGGAGGAACAACGATGAATAAAAAACTGCTCGCTACTGCCGTCGGCGCCGGAGTCACCTACTTGATGCGCAATAAGCCCGCCCGCGACAAATTGTTCAGCACCGTCAAATCATTGGCTTCCGGAGCAGCGGGCAGCCGTCCCGCAGCAACGGGTACGGCCAAGCCGCTGAACGAAACGACCAAGTAATCCAAGCACGCAGGCAGCCGGCCATCCATTGCGATGGCCGGCTGTTTTGCCGTTCGGAAACAAGCTAAGACAGCTCTGAAGCTCCGTGCCCCGCGAGATGGATCCGCACACGCACTTCCACATCCGCCGCCGAAAAATGCTCGTCCCAATGCTCCTGGACCTTCTTCCATGTCCGAGGCATTCTCCTGCGCACCGTTTCATGAAATTCGAGCGGATCGGCATGGTAGCGGCTCTGCAGCTGATCCAGCAACGATTCGATGTTCTGTTTCACTTCCTCCTCCAGCTTCCTCTCCATGCCTCGATAATAGGCATCCGAATACTTGCCCACCGCCGTCTGCCTCCAATCCTCCATGATTTCTCCGTCTCCCTCGACGTCCACCAGGAAATGAAACCGTCCGTTGCTTTCTTTGGCCGCAATCGAGCTTTGAATCGACCCGATTTCCATATCGATCGGCACATTGGACAAGTTCCTTCCGAGCTTGAGCACGCCGCCTCTGCGGTTTCCTCCCCGGATCCAGGATGCGGCCTCAAGCTCCTGGTCGCTCAAATACCCGGCGATCTTCCCCGATTCACCCTTGACGATCGCCGCTCCTCTATATTCAAGTTCGCTGTCCGACTTGACGACTGTCTGGAGCAGAAAGCTTTTTTTGGATCTCAGCATGCTGAGAAGCTCGTAGGACTGGACCGGCGGAAGGATTTTATTGCTGCGGAACCGGTTGCGGACCGTCTCCGGAATCTGGAAGCCGGGAATGTCCGTCTGGCTGTCCGATTCGAGCGTTTTGCCCGCCTCTCCTCTGCTGATCAGGATAAGCGGGCTGAGACGGATATCGTTGTCGCGGAAATAAAAGTCGAGAAACGAAGCGATATCATACCGCTTGGCCAACGCATCGCTGATGATGATGACCTTGAGATGATGTCCCAGAGGAGGCGTGCTGATTCTCTTCGCCAGCTCCCTTACGTTGCCGAATACAGACTCCCCGGTCTGCGAAATATTCCTGTACGGCCTCGTGCTCAGCTCCTCGCTCGTGGATCCCCCGATCTTGCCCACCTGTCCCGGAATGATCAATTGAAACGTATTCGTGATATAATCCCGGGCATGCCGATCCGGATTGACGGCATCCAGTCCGCGCTCGACCTTCGTCGGATGAGGGAGATCCAGAGCGACGGCGATCTGCAGGCTCTGGGTTTCGATTTCCTTGTTGCTCCAGCATCCGGAAGGAAGAAGCATCCATGCCGCCAGTACTGCGGCTTGCATGTATCGCCGGCTCCGCTCATGACTGCGCATGCTTGATCCCCTTGAGGGCCGCTATGCCAAGCAGGATGACCGCAATAACTAGAATGAAGCCGGTTCCCGCCATGGAAAGCAAGTCCCAGATTTTGAACACATCCTCGATCGCTGCCGGCAGCACGTTGATCAGAAACAGGAACGGCAGCTGAACAAACACGGCGGTGCGGTACGGAATCCGGAACAGCTGCGACAAGCCCAGGCTGGAGGCATAGTAGGAAAGAGCATACGTGGAAAAGAACTTCATGATCCATATTGCCAGGATGAGCGATTCATAACGTTCGAAGAGCAGTCCGGGAAGCTCGAAGCTCCGCATCAGATCGATCGTCGGCCAGGTTCTGGCCGTCACGCCGTCGATCGAGAAGGTGCCGACCGTCATGACGCAGTCGATCAGATAGAACAAGGTCACCACTCCGACCGCCACCGCGAAAGCTTTGCCGGCAGACTTCGGCTTCTGCATGAAGGCGACGAGGATGAGCATGATTTCAGGTCCGGAAAAAGCGAAAGCCGTCGCTCTCATCCCTTTCAGAACGGGAAGCGGACCCTGCCCCATCACAGGCAGCAGCCGATGCAGATCCACGACATGCACGCTGAGCATCATGACCGCCAGGAAAATGAGTCCCGTAATGGGGAAAATAACATCGAAGGCCCGCGAGATCGGCTGGATGCCGCCAAGGACAAGGTAAGCTCCCACCCACAGAAACGGCATGACGATCGCCCAGCCGGGAGTACCCTCCAGCAGGAATTTGGATGTGATTTCCTGAAGCGACCTCGCCTCAAGAGCCGAGATGACCATGAAATAGACCACCATAACCGTTCCGAAAAAACAAGCCGGCCATCTGCCGATGAGCTTCCCGGCGTATTGGTAGACCGTCTCTCCCGGAAACAGCCCGCTGAGCCGCGAGAGAATCAAGCCGAAAACCAGAGAAAGAAGGCCGCTAAGCAGGACGCAGATCCAAATATCCGGCGTGCCGGCTTCTTGGACAGCCGTTCTCGGCAGGACCAGAATGGCGGTAGCAAGCATATAGTTGATGATCAGCACCGCTGTCTGGGGCATAGTCAGCTTCAACGTCCTCAGCTCCTTTCTTCAGCCGTTATCTTCGCGGAATTCATTTTGGGGAGATAGAAAGGAAGGCCGCTTGCGAAGCAGAGGCAATGGGAGCCGCAGCAGCAGATCCTTCCAATCTCTAGGCCTGTAAGGGACTAGCGGGCTCAAATAAGGCACGCCGAAGCTTTCCAGCCTCGCCAAATGCGCAAGCAGCAGCAAAATGAACAGAACGACGCCGTACAGCCCGAAGGTAGCTGCGCAGATCATGGCCGCGAACCTGAGAATCCGGAGCGTGATGCCGGCGCTGTATTGCGGAATGACAAACGAGGATATGGCTGTAATGGCAACGACGATGACGAGGATCGGACTGACGATTCCAGCCTGGACTGCGGCATCCCCGATGATCAGGCCGCCGACGATGCCCATCGCCGGACCGATCGGCTTGGGCAGCCTTAGTCCCGCTTCCCGCAGAATCTCGATGGAAACTTCCATGATCAGCGTTTCAATCAACGATGGAAACGGCACTCCCTGCCTGGCTCCGATGATCGACAGCGCCAGCTTGGTCGGAATCAGGCCGGGATGGAAGGAAGTGAAGGCGATATAGAGAGCCGGCGTCAGCAAGCAGATGACGACAGAGGCGAACCGGAGCAGCCGGATCAGGGAGCCCGGAAGCCAGCGGTCGTAATAATCTTCCGGAGATTGAATCAGCATGCTGAACGTCGCCGGCGCCAGCAAGGCAAACGGCGTTCCGTCGAGCAGGATGCCTACTCTTCCTTCCAGAATGCCCGCAATGACGCGGTCCGGCCTTTCGGTATTCTGGATCTGCTGGAACGGGCTCAGGAAATTATCCTCCACGAGCTGCTCCACGTAACCCGATTCCGGCAGATGGTCGATATCGATCGCCGCAATCCTTTTCTTCACTTCCTCGACGAGGCCAGCGCGCACGATATCGGTCATGTACACGATCATGACCTCTTTGCGGATTTCACGTCCGACCGTCATTTTCTCCATCGCCATATTCGGCGCCTCGCCGGCTGAACGCAGCAGCGCCGTGTTGAGCTGGAGCGATTCGCAGAAGCCGATCCGCGGGCCGCGCAGCACGGCCTCGGAGATCGGCTCCTCCAGGCTCCGCGTCTGGTCCTTGACCGTCTCCAGCAGCAAAGCCTGGGACAGGCCGTCCATCAGCAAGGCCGTGCTTCCGGAACGGATCCGGTTCAGGATCAAGGCGTAATCATCGGACCAAGCCGCTCCGATGATGGACGGCAGTGTCCGCCTTACCGCGAGCTCGACGTTCTCGATGCTCCCTTCATCGGAAGTCGGATCGCCCAGCTTGCTGAGGAGCAGCATATCGATCGCCTTCAGATCGGCCAAGCCGTCTACGTACGCCAGGCATGCTTCCCGGCCGTGGCTGATCGTGAACGCCCGGAGCTTGATATCCGCGTTGGTCTCCATGCTCTTCCTGATCAGAGCCATATTGTGGACATAGCTTCCCGACCAGGAAGATTCCACGCCGGCAGGCGCCGATCCGCCGGATTCCCGGCTCATCGCTTCGTCCCTCCCCTGCGAGCCGCTTGCGCATAACCTGCCAGAATGGATATTCCCCATGGAACGGCAATGGCCGCTGCCGCTTCGCCCAGCAGAGCCCAGTCCAGAATCGAATTCCACTGAATGGTCATACGGCAGCCTCCTTAGCGGATGAGATGAGATCGGCTCTAGTCTCCCCTCCCGGTTTCCATTTATTCCAAGACAAAAAGACCGGTTCCTGTGAGGAACCGGCCGGGCAATGGATGAGATCGATGATGCTGGCCTGTCATTTCGCCGTGTTACAGGACGACGAACAGGAAGAACACCGCCGCAAGAGCAAAGCGGTAATAAGCGAACCAGCTCAGCTTGAGTTTCTTGATCAGGTTGATGAACGTGGTCACCGCTATGAGGCCGACAATGAAGGAGACGACCAGGCCGACTGCGAACAGGCCGTAATCCTCCGGCACGAGCAGGTCGCGGCTCTTGATGAGATCGACGCCGGTAGCGCCGATCATCATCGGCACCGACAGAATGAAGGTGAAGTCGGCAGCGGCCTTTTGGCTCGTGCCCATGAAGATGCCGCCGGAAATCGTCGAGCCCGAACGGGAAAAGCCGGACCAGAGGGCGAGAATCTGGAAGATCCCGATTCCGAAGGCTTGCTTGTACGTAATGTCGTCCACCGTTTCGGCGGAAGGAAGGCGGCCTTTCTGGTACCGTTCGGCGAAAATCATGAGAATGCCGCCGACAATCAAAGCGACAAGAACCGATTTGTAATTGAACAGGTAATCCTTTATGAATCCATGCAGCAGGACGCCTAGAATGCCTGCCGGAATCATGCCGAGAATGATATGGATCAGGTTGAGGCCGGAGTTTTTGGAAAAGTCGAATTTGAGGAAGCCGACGAAACGCTTGAAATAAAGGACAAACACGGCCAGCACGGCTCCGAGCTGGACGACGACCTCGAACACCGTGGCCCGTTCGCCGACGAAATCGAGCAGCTTGGCGGCCAGAATCATGTGGCCGGTCGACGATACGGGTATGAACTCCGTCAAGCCTTCAATAATGCCCAATATGATTGCTTTGATATAATCCAAAATATCCGCTCCCCTAACTTCTTATGTATGGCTACGGCCGGCAGCGCCAGGCTCGGGCTGCCGCCTCCGCCTTCAGTAACCCGCTTCGACGGACGCAAGCACGACATAGATCAGATCGTTCACGTCCTGCTTGTCTTCCAGCACGATGCCGCTGGACGTGACCATGCCTCCGGCCACGACCTCGAAGGAAACTTCCCCGTAGGGAAGCTCCGCGCGAACGGCTTCCAGATCCAGCTTCTCTTCGTCGCAAGGCACGGCAAGCCGCACCCTCACCTTCATATTCTCCAGCTTGCCTTCCGGCAGCACGGTGCGGATGCCGGGCATGGAATTGCGGTGGATCGCATCCTGCACAGCCCTTACCGCAGCCTTGGTCACGTTCTGTCCATGCAGATCCGTTCCCATGCCGAGCTCGATGAACATTACTTGCCGCATGAATTCTCTCCTCCCAATCGATTCAGATCGCTGTCCGATGTCCGGATGACTCCTCCTGCTTGCCTGGAGCGGATGGATATACCGGAAGCTTATGGAGCTGCCGCAAGCTTACCAGGGGACGTCGTCTTCCTCCGCAGAGGCGGCCGCCTCGCTCTGTCCGGTCGCGTCGCCGCCTTGAGGAACGGCAGTCCCGCTCTCCTCCGCGCCGATTACTTTCATCACTTCCTCAAGCTCCGGCGGATGGATGAGCTCGACGGGCGAAATTCCGCGCTCGAACTGGAAGAAGTCTCCTTCCAGGACGGCTACGTAACGGCCGTTGTGACGGGCGAAGTGCAGCGATTTGCCGAAGTCGGACAGCAGTCCCTTGACCTGGACTCCGCCAAGCTTGAAGCTGAGCGCGAGATCCTCCTTCTGCTCCACGAGAACGGCCGAAGCGGCGAATACCTGCTCCGGCGTCCATCTCTCCAGCAGCTCGCGCTTGTCCGACGCGGCCCAGATCTCGACCGCCTCTTCCTCTTCCTTGCGCAGATGGCCTTGATCATCCTGCCACTTTTCCTCCATGTATTGCTGCACCATTTCGAGCACCTGCTCGCCCATCACCTCGGGAAGCGGACGCTCATAGCTGACGAACTTCAGGAAATCCTCGAAATATCTCGCATGCGAGGCCTGGTGAAGCTTGACCTCCCAGGAATCCATCATCCCCTCCTCCGGCATATGCGGGTAGAGGATCGATTTCATGCTGCGCGCGCTGATGGCCATCTCCACGGTGGAGATCAAGCTTCTCTCGTCCGCAATGCGGGCTATTTTCGGTTCGAAGTCGCATTTCAGGATGAACAGGAACGGCTGGTCGAACAGCTTGGACAGCGTCGCCTGAACCGCGATGAGCGCGCCGCCCCGGACTGCCGAAGTATCCATATAGATGCGGACAAGCTCGTCGGCTATGCTGTGGAACCGCTCGGCATCCTCGGCGCTGCGCAGCCGCTGCAGCAGATTGTAGTCGGGATTGCTGTCCAGCTCGTACCCCGGCTCGACGCGGAAGCGTCCGATCTTGGTCGGCACGGATTCCGAAGCTGGGTTGCGCTCCGCCTTGCGCTTGACGATCCGGGCGAATTCGCCGGTGAGGAAGTCCTTGAGCGGACTGTCCTCGTAATCTTCTCCGTCCATCGTCTGGAAATGCTTGAACCGCTTGCCGCTGTCCGTGCTCTCCCCGTCCGTCTGGATGACGAAGAAGCTCAAAAACTGCACATCAAATTCCATGGTCTCCGGGCAGCTCCTTCGCGCTGTATTGGTCTGTCCTATTAGGATAGCACAACCTTTCCCGGCGCGACATGACTTTCAGCAGCCGGGCCCGGTTGTAGCGCTGCACGAGAATGCAAGGCAGATTGGCCGCGATCGTATAGGCCGCCATGATCGCCATGCCGAGTCCATTGTTCCAGACGGCGAACAGCGGAAGCGGCAGGAACATCAGCCAATGCGTCAGCTCGCCGCGCCGCGTCTCGGCAGCGAAGCGCCGGAGGTAATCGCGATCGGCGGACAGCAGCCGCTTCTTGGCGAAGCCGCTCCGGATCCAGCTTCCTCCGTCCGGAAGCCTGTCCTTCCATTTGTGGATGCCGAGCTTCCTCTCATACCAGCGCCCGTCCTTCTCGAACGGCAGCAGCCGCGTCAAGCCGGCATCCTTGTCGTACCGCTGCCAGGGACGCCTCAGCGCGGAAGCCACGGAGCAGGCATGCAGCAGGACCAGGACGCCTGCGTCCAGCAATATCGTAGCCGTCGTTCCGGGCTCAAGCCACATCGATATCCCTGCCTTTCCACGATACGCGCCGCCTGACGAAGGAACGATAGAGGCCGTATGCGAATACGCCGCAGAAGTAAGCCAAGGCGAGCGGATAGAGAGCATACGTCCAGGCGACGAACGATCCCGCCAGCCGGAACGCCCTGCGGCAGGTCCATGCGGCCAAGGCGTACAGCAAAAGGCAGGCCGTCAGCTCAGCGGCTTGCGGTTGTCCGGAAACAGCCTTCGCGGCGGCCGACATAGCTCCGATCGCGGCGCCCGACAGCCCCGATATCCATAGGATCGTCAGCGCCAGCATGCGCATCTGCGCGGATGCCGCGCCGAGCGCGATGCTCTTGGCCCAGCCCGCCGCAATCGCCTTCAAGCCGCCCTCATACATGCGGAACGAAAGCCCGCTCCCGCCTACGTATGCCCGGCAAGGCAATCCTGCCGACCGGAAACGCGCCGCAAGGCGATCGTTCTCCAGCACCTCGCCCCGTATCGACGCGTGGCCTCCTGCCATCATATACTCTTCCCGGCTGCAGAACAGGCATGGTCCGAACGAGCCCTCCCGGCCGCGCCGCGCTACCGGGGAGAAGCGTCCGGAGCCGGCCAGCACGGCCGCATTGAAAAAGGCGGAGAAATGCTCCGCAGCGCTCCCGATCCGGTGATACGGCTGCACGGTGACGCAGCCGCCGTCAGCGGCGGCTTCCGACAGCATCCGCAGCAGATGCGGCGCTGGCCGCACATCCGCATCCAGGAACAGCAGACGGCTTCCGACAGCCGCGTCCGCTCCGCGGGCGCATGCCCAGGCTTTGCCCTGCCAGCCGGCCGGCAGACGGCCGGCTTCGACCAGAGTGACGCCCCGAGAGACGGCGCTCTGCCGTGTCCCATCGGACGATCCGTCATCGACAACGATGATTTCCATTGGAGCCGGTACCATGGACTGCAGCAGCGGAAGCAGCTGCTTGAGGTTGGCTTCCTCATCACGCGCAGGCACGATGACGCTGATCTCCATTTCGGTTGACGAGCCAGCGCTTGCAAAGGTTTTGCTCCCGAAACGATCCAGGCTGTTCCTGCCGCCTCTCCCCCAGCCGATCAGCAGCAGGCCGCTTCCGATGAGCAGCCCCTGCCAGATCCATCCCATCCACATGCAGATCTCCTCCTTGCCGGTATTCTCGAAATCTTTGAAAGCTCCCCCGTATCGAGAGAGAGAATACGGTCCACAATGGTTATAAATGGTATATAAACCGGATGTTAGCCAGTATCGACGGTTTCGGCATCCCTAATCCAAGGAGGAAAGAGCAAATGAGCAAAAACATCATCATCGTCGGAGGCGGCCTGGCCGGACTGTCGGCAGCGATCCGGCTGAGCGCTGACGGCCATCAGGTTACGGTGCTGGAGAAAAACGAGCGGGCGGGCGGCAAGCTGAATATCCGTTCCGGACTGGGGTATTCCTTCGATACAGGACCGTCCATCCTGACGATGCCCTGGACGCTTGAGAGACTGTTCGCCTCCGCCGGACGCAATCTGCATGATTATATCGACATCCAGAGAATAGAGCCCCAGTGGCGCGGAATATACGAGGACGGCAAGGTGCTGGATCTCGTCGGCGATCTGCCTTCGATGCTGGACAGCATCGCGGAGCTGTCCCCGCAGGACCGTGAAAGCTTCCTGTCGTTCCTCGACTACTCGAGAAAGCAGTACGATCTCAGCATGAAAAGCTTTTACAGCCGCTCCCTGAGCGGTCTGTCCGATCTCAGGCAGCAGCATTCCCTCAAGGAGCTGCTCTCGATGGATCCGATGAAGTCGATGGCGCAGGTTACGGAGAGCTACTTGAAGCATCCGCATCTGCGGCAAATCTTCCAATTTTTCGCGATGTATGTCGGCTCTTCCCCTTACGCGGCGCCTGCCGTGCTCTCCCAGCTCGTCTACGTGCAGATGGGCCTCGGCATCTACTTCGTCACTGGCGGCATGTACGGAATCGCGCAGGCCGAGCTCAAGCTGCTGAACGAGCTTGGAGCCGAAGTGCGCACCGGAGCGGAAGTCGTCCGCATCCTCGATTCCAACGGAGCGGCGGTCGGAGTGGAGCTGGCCGGCGGAGAAAAGCTTGAGGCCGATCTCGTCGTCTGCAATCTGGAAGCGATCCCGGCGCACAGCTCCCTTCTGGCGCAAGCTCCCGGCAGCCGGCGCGCCGCCGAGAAGCTCGTCAAATACGAGCCGTCCGTATCCGGCCATGTGCTGCTGCTCGGCGTAGACCGCAGCTACGAGGCGTTCAAGCATCACAACTTCTTCTTCTCCCGCGATCCCGAGCGGGAATTCCGCGACATGTTCGTCGACAGGATGCCGACGGACGATCCGACCGTCTACGTCGGAATATCGTCCAAGTCGGATTCCAGCCAGGCTCCGGAAGGCTGCGAGAACTGGTTCGTGCTGACGCATGTGCCGCCGCTCGCCGAGGGAGAGAGCTGGGAGCAGCATCGCGAGCGCTATCGCGGCCTCGTGCTCGACAAGCTGGAGCGGATGGGCGCGGAAGGCCTGCGCGGTCATATCGTCTACGAAGAGCAGTTCATCCCCGACGACCTGCGCAGCCTGTACGGGGCGAACGGCGGCTCCATCTACGGCACGGTCACCGACCGGAAGCTGAACGGCGGATTCAAGATTCCGAGCCGCAGCGCGGTGCTCGAAGGGCTGTATTTCGTCGGCGGCTCGACCCACCCCGGCGGCGGCGTGCCGATGGTCACGCTGAGCGGACAGCTGACGGCCGATCTCATCCGCGAGGATCTCGCCCGCTATGAGGCGATGTAGAGCGTCTCGATACGAAATGGATTGAGGCTGCATTCGGATGACGGCAGCCCTTGAAATTCAATGAGCAGCAGGCATGGAATCGCCTTGCAGACAAAAGCCCGCTTGTCGGACCATCCGGTCCGCAAGCGGGCTTGTTGCGCGGGAGAGCCCCATTCACGCTCCGGCCAGGCAGGCTCCGGCCGTTCAAAGCTTCCATTTGCGGCCGTATTTGATCTGGGGCCGGTTATCCGCTTCCTCGATATACATCCAGCCGAGGTGGACGCCCAGCAGAAGCAGGAACAGCCCTCCCAAATACAAGCCGAACGGGCCGAGCAAAATCAGAACATATGTGCATAGCAATACCGCTACACGCCCGAAGAGCGCTATCATCGATTCAACTCTCCCATCACTACAACAGGCAGCAATGAGGAATATTTTACCATACCTGCTATTGTTTCTCTATGCATGCTTTTTTTTAATCAGAAAATGGTCTTCCATTCCAGCGAGCGCTCGATATGGATTCTAGATCCGATCTCGACCTGTTCCTGCATGCCGTAATCTCTCGCCCCCATTTTTTCATAAAAAAAGCGCGCCGGATTGCCTTCCAACACCCATACATGCAAAGTGAGGTAGCCGAGATCCTGCAGCCTTCCCCGCATCGTGCGGAACAGCTCCGTTCCCCATCCCGCTCCTTGGTACGCCTTCAGCAAATAAAGCACGTACAGCTCCGCGCTGCCTTCCTCCGCCATGTCCCGGCTTTTGCCTGCTTTGAGAAATCCGACGATCTTTCCCTCGCCGTTCTCCAGCACAAGCGTACAGGAGCCTGCATCGGGAGCGGCCAGAGCCCTTTCCCACATGTCTTGTCTCGGGCCGGTCTCCATCGCCTGCAAATAGGCCGGATCGACAATGTCCTTGTACGTCGTCTGCCAGCTGCTGACTTGAACGCCGGCTATTCCTGCCTCATCGCCCGGCTTCGCGTCGCGGATGCTCATCAGCGCTTCGGATTCCATTCCCGCATCCCCCGCAAGTTTTTTTCCCACTCTACCATAACTGGACGAGGAGGGAAAGTCTTCCACCCCCCGGCGCGGAACAGGGTTGATTTCTTCCTTGAACGTTAGAATGAAAAGTACCGAACCTCCTGGTCTTCCCCCTGTCAAGCAGACAAATGAAAAAAGCCGACTGCGGCAGTCGGCTTGTATAGGCAGGCAGCTACGCTGCTGAACGGACAAGAAACCCCTTCAATCCGCCTCCGAGCGGCGGATGAGCTCCGTTCTTTTCGATTCGGCTTCCTCGCGCTCCTTTTTCAAGGCGGCCTTGAGATCGTCGCGCACGCTTCTGTCCCACATGCCTACACCGGTCCGGTATGCGGCGCGCGCATTCAAATGGCCCGCCACCGGCCCCGTGAGGAAGACAAACACGATGCCGAGCAGCAGCTTGATGCTGAACTGCCCTTGCACGGCGGCGAAATAAAGGAAAGCCCCGGTCAGGATGAACAGGACGCCGAGCGTGGCGCTCTTGGTAGCGGCATGTGATCGGAGGTACACATCCGGCAGGCGGATGAGGCCGAAGGCGCTGAACAGGCTGATGATGGAGCCGAACAGCACCATGAGGCCCGATGCGGCGGACCAGAAGTCATTCATCCTCCATCACCGCTCCTCTCTCGATGTATCTCGCAAAAGCCGTCGTGCCGATGAAGGTGACGATTCCGATGACCAGAATGATGTCGAAGTAGGCCGACGTTCCCTCCAGCATCCCCAGCACGGCGATCATCGACAGCAGCAGAATGCCGATCGTATCCAGCGCGGCGATCCGGTCCGATATCGACGGACCCTTGAGCAGCCGGTACATGCAGCCGGCCGCAGCCAGGGACAGCAGCGCCAGCGAGATTTCAAGCATAGGGTTCATCATGTTCTCGTCACCTCCATGATCGCTTTTTCAAAGGTGCTGCGGATCTGCTCCTTCAGCTGCTCGGCGTCCCCGATATCGATGGCATGGATATACAGCACCCGGCTGTCATCCGATACGTCCAGCGTCAGCGTGCCCGGCGTCAGGCAGATGAGGCAGGCGAGCAGAGTCAGCTCCCAGCTCGTCTTCAGCTCCGTGTCGATCGCGACAATGCCGGGACGCATGTCCAGTCGCGGCTTCACGATCTGATAGAGCACCTTGAAGCTGGAGGAAAACAGCTCGCGGATGAAGATGCCCAGCAGCCTGATTACGGCCAGCACCTTGCGCAGATAGAATTCCTTCTTGAGGAAGCGGTTCAGGACGGCGATGAACAGCAGGCCGAGGCCGTAACCCGCCAGAAACCTCGGAAAGGTCAAGTCGTTGTACAGAAACATCCAGAGAAACGCAATGATGAGGTTGATCAGAAATTGGGATGCCATCAGACCGGCTCCTTCAATACGGCTTCAATATATTTCGATGGATCGGACAGCGTGCCGGCGGCGGCGCTGGCGGCCTGATAGATCCACTCCGAGCCGAGCCCCATCAGCACGACGATGGCGCAGAGCGCTCCTGCCAGGACGACATGGCCGCGCAGCGGGACGGCGGCGGCAGCCGGCTGTTCCTTGGCTTCTCCGAAAAAAACATCCATGAACAAGCGGATCAGCGTGTACAGAACGATCAAGCTCGAGGCCAGCGAGATGGCTGTCAGCACGAAGCTGTCCCCCTGCAGGCCTCCTTTCACAAGCAGCAGCTTGCCTCCGAAGCCGCTGAGCGGCGGTATCCCGGCAATCGCGAGCGCGGCCGTGAAGAACATCCAGCCGATCCAGGGCTGGCTGCGGATGAGTCCGCCCAGCCTTGCCGCCTTGTCGGTTCCGCGTGCCTGGAGGATGAGGCCGGCCAGCAGGAAGAGCAGAGCCTTGGCAGCCATGTCGTGGAGCAGGTAGAATACGACGCCTTCCAGAGCCGGGCGGTTCGAGACCGACAGTCCGAAGGCGATGAAGCCGATGCTGATGACGATGTTGTAGTTCAGCACCGACAGCAGGTTCCGGTAGGCCAGGGCGCCGGCGGCGCCAAGCGCCATCGTCGCTCCTGCCATCCAGCCGATCCAGACATGGGTAATGGCCGGATCGTTCGGGAATACAAGCGTGAACGTGCGGACGAGCGCGTACAGCCCGACCTTGGTGAGCAGGGCGCCGAACAGCGCCGCGACGGCCATCGGCGGCGCGCTGTAGGAGCCGGGCAGCCAGAAGAACAGGAACAGGCCCGCCTTGAGCGAGAAGACGACGAGGAAAAAGACGGCGATGACATTCAGAATCCCCCCCTGCCCGGCCGCTGCGACCTTCACCGACAGATCCGCCATATTGAGCGTTCCCGCAACGCCGTACAAGTAAGCGACCGCCGCCACGAACAGCGTCGAGGAGATGATGTTGACGAGAACGTATTTGATCGTCTCCCGAATCTGGATCTTCGTTCCGCCGAGCACGAGGAGCGCATAAGAGGAAATGAGCATCACCTCGAAGCAGACGAACAGATTGAACAGATCCCCGGTCAGGAACGAGCCGTTGACTCCGGCAAGAAGCAGATGGAAGAACGGATAGAAGTAAAATCTCTCCCGCTCCTTCCCTACCGTGCCGAAGGCGTACAGGAGGCAGAACGAGGACACCAGCGTCGCCGCAGCCGCAAGCAGCGCGGCGAAGGGGTCGGCGACGAAGACGATGCCGTAGGGCGGCATCCAGCCTCCCATGTTCAGCGTCTGCGTGCCGGAGCGCAGCACCTGAGCCAGGAGCAGGCCGCAAGCCAGCAGCGTCGCTCCCATGCCGGCGGCGCCGGCAGCCCGCTGGATTCGGACCTTCTCCTTGAAGAAGAAGAGAATGATGGCTGTGCACAAAGGAAAAAGCAGCGGCAGGACGACGAGGTTATTCATGCTCCCGCCCCCTCAGCTGTTCCATGTCGTCGGTGCCGAGCTTCTTGTAGGCCTGATAGGCAAGGACGAAAAACAAGGATGTCACCCCGAAGCTGATGACGATGGAGGTGAGGATGAGCGCCTGTGGCAGCGGATCGGTATACCGCTCCGCTCCTTCTCCGAGCAGAGGGGCGGAGCCCGCCTTGAGCCTGGACATCGTCAGCAGCAGCAGATGCACTCCATGCGTAAGCAGCGAGGTTCCGAGCACGATGCGCAAAAGGCTTTTGGACAAGATGAGATAGACGCCGACGGCGAACAGGATGCCGACGGCTAAAGACATGAACAGCTCCATTTACTTGTCCCTCCCGATGGCTAGGATGATGGTCATGGTGATGCCGACGACGGTCATGTAGACGCCGAGATCGAAGATTACTGCTGTCGCCAGCTCGTTTTTGCCGAAGACGGGCAGGTCTGCATAGCCGAACGTATGGCTCAGGAAAGGGACGCCAAGCACGATCGAGCCGACACCTGTGAGGACGGCCACTCCGATGCCGGCCGCTGCCAGCAGGCGGAAATCGACCGGTATCGCATCGCGCACCGTCTTGATTCCGAACGCCATGGAGAGCAGCACAAGCGCGGAAGACGTCATCAGAGCTCCGATGAAGCCTCCTCCAGGCTCGTGATGGCCTGCGAACAGCAAATAGAGCGAGAAGGTCAGGATGATGAAGATGATGACCTTGGCCAGCGTGCGCAGGATGACGTCATTGCTGCGGACGTCCTCGTAGACGAGGCGGAATTCCTTCTCCCTGACCGTTCCCTTCCGCCGCTCTTCCTGGGGCAGGCGGAGGGTGATCAAGGCGTAGATTGCAAAAGCGGCCACGCCGAGCACGACGATCTCCAGCATCGTATCGAAGCCCCGGAAGTCGACCAGAATGACGTTGACGACGTTTTTGCCCCCGGCCAGCCGATAGCTTTCCTTGAGGTAATAGTCCGAGATCGATTCGAAGGAGCGTCCGCTGAATGCCGCGAGGGCGATCAGCGTCATGACGGCCCCGACTCCCAGCGCGATGATGAAGTTGGGCAGCCGGAACCGCAGCGATTCCCGGTCTCTCTTCAAGGCCGGCAGATGATAGAAGCAGAGCAGGAACAGCGTGACCGATACCGTCTCGACGATGATCTGCGTGAGGGCGAGATCCGGCGCGCGGAAGACGACAAAGAAGAGGACGACCATGTAGCCGACCGCACCGGTCAGGATGATCGCCATCAGCCTCGATCTGGCGAACGGCACGGCGGCGGCGGCGGCGATGAGAGCGGTCAGGATGACCGCTTCATAGACCGTCATTGGCGCCAGTCCCTGCAAGGAAATCGCAACTCCTCCCGTCGCGGCTGCTGTGGCGGTCAGGGCCAGGATGAGGAACCCGAACAAGTACATCGTGTAATGCCGAAGCGAACCGGTCATATAGAGCGATGTCAGTCGGCGTCCTGCCCGGTCCACACCTCCGAGAATCCCTCCATACAGTCCGTTCAGGCTTATTGGCGCAGGCAGCGGATCGCGGAGCAGCGCCGCTTTGCGCTGGAGGAAGAAGATTCCCGCGCCGAGCGCGAAGACGCCGGCAGTCATCCATACTTCCGCGGTAAGGCCATGCCAGAGCGTGAAATGCAGCTCCGCTTCCGCCGCTGCGGGATGAATCGACGCGAGAGCCGGAGCGACGAGCGGAGACGCCGTCAAGCCTGGGGCGAGGCCGAGCAGCAGCGCCGCCGCCCCGAGCACGGCAGGCGGAAGCAGCAAGCCGGCAGGAGCTTCATGCGGGCGCCGGTCCGGATCCCCGCTCTCCCGGCCGCCGAACGTGCGGACAATGAACCGCACGCTGTAGGCAAATGTGAACACGCTGCCGAGCCAGGCGATGAGCGGCACGAGAACGACTGGAGTCCTCAGCGGCAAGCCGTGCCTCCAGGCGTCCAGCGCGGAGGCGAAGAACAGCTCCTTGCTGATATAACCGCCGAATGGCGGTACCCCCGCCATGGACAGCGCCCCCAGAAGCGAAATCGTGAAGGTGACCGGCATCAGAGCCATCAGTCCCCCCAGCTTGCGGATATCCCTCGTTCCCGTCTCGTGGTCGACGATGCCGACAGCCATGAACAGCGTTCCCTTGAAGGCGGCATGGTTGACCAGATGCAGGATAGCGGCGGCAAGAGCCGCTGCGGAGAGCATCGATTCCAGCCCTCCTTCCGATCCGGAATGGACCGATCCGAGCCCGATCAACGCCATGATGAGGCCGAGCTGGCTGATCGTCGAATAGGCGAGCAGCGCCTTGAGATCGGTCTGCTTGAACGCGCGGAACGAACCGTAAAAGAGCGTGATCAGGCCGGCTCCGATCAGCATGGAGTACCAGACCGCCTGCCCGGCGAAGACCGGCGTCATGCGGGCAGCCAGGTACAAGCCTGCCTTGACCATCGTCGCGGAGTGCAGATAGGCGCTTACCGGAGTCGGAGCTTCCATGGCATCCGGCAGCCAGATATGGAAAGGGAACTGGGCCGACTTGGTGAACGCCCCGAGCAGAATGAGCAGCATGGCCGGGACGAACAAGGAATGTCCCGGAAGCTCGGGAGCGAGAGCGATGATTTTCCGGATGCTGAACGTGTCCGTCTGCAGGTACAGCAGAAGGAAGCCGGCCAGCATGGACAATCCGCCCAGCACGGTGATCAGCATGGATTTCATCGCCCCGTCGCGGGACTGCGGCCGATGATGCCAGAAGGCGATGAGCAGGAACGACGATACGCTGGTCAATTCCCAGAACGCATACAGCGCGATGAGATGATCGGACAGCACGACGCCGAGCATGGCTCCCATGAACAGCAGCAGGCAGACATAAAAGCGGGTTACCGCTTCCTTGTTCCTGTCGAGATAAAACACCGAATACAAGGTGACGAGCACCCCGATGCCCCCGATGAGGAGCGCGAACAGCAGGCCGAGGCCGTCGACCGACAGATCGAAGCGGATATCCAGCGAAGGCATCCATGGCATGGAGGCCTCGATGGGCGTCCCCCCGCTCACTTCCGGGAGCAGCGAAGCAAAATAGACCAGCAGCAGAGCTGGCGCAGGCAGCGCAAGCCAGCCGGCATGGACGCGTCCGAACAGGCGGGACAGCAGCGGCAGCAAGGCGGCCAGCAGAAAAGGGAAAAAGACGACGATGAAGATCAACTGCTTACCTCCTCTTGCGGACTTCGTTCTCTACCAATGGTTCCCAATCGCAGGCCAAAGTAATTGCATTTCTTGTTACATACCCGAAAAAACGCAAAAAGAGCCCGCTGGTGGCAGGCTCCTCCGAAAAAAACTTGTATGCGATTGGGCACTCGATTTCTGTCAGTCTACCCTGGAACGAGCAGATTGTCAAATCACGCGGGTGTAAAAACGGAATTCCGAGCCGTATCCAAGCCGAAGAATAGCAGCCGCAGCCTATGCCCGTGTCAACCTTCCTTGATCAGCGTAATGGCTACCGGCATCGTCAGAGCCGATGCGGAAAGAATGGCGATGATGATCGCTCCCCGGAAGTTTTTTTGCCTCCATAGCGAAGGGATCAGCACTCCGACATAAAGGCTTGCCCATATCGACAACAGCGCAATGAACGCGATTTTCAGGTTTTGTGTCATTTCAGATTCATCTTGTCTCCTTCCACAGCAGGTCCAACCTGGTCTCCATGCCTGCGCATCTGGAAGCGGATATCCAGCCGATATTTGGTCTCCTTGATATGGTCTCTCCACTTGAATGCGTACCAATCCTGCAGCGTGGGAAATGTCGCCCTGACGTGATTGCCGATATGGAAGCAATCCGTGCTCCATTGATGCATCGTTTTGTCCAGTATTTTGGACGTCCGGTCCCTCAATTGCTCTTCGACGGAAGTCTCCAGCTTCTTCTGGTTTTGCGGAAGCGTATAATCGAGCTTCGAGAACGAACCGATCAGATCTCCCTCCATCCGCACCTTGAACGACACCTCGATTTCATCCTTGTTCCTCTTGATGTCCATGTCGGGCTTTTTCTGGGCGCTCATGATGATGCTGAGCGTGAGCTTCTCGTCGGACGGATCGCGGAATTCCAGCGTCGTCTTCTCGAACTCCCCGCGCAGCATGTTCATCATGATCGTTTCATAAGCCGTAAGAAAGCCGACCATTCTTTCCCCCCGGTATACCGCGCTTCCGAAAAAGTCGATCGGGGTTTCGCCCGACCTATGTAAGGTTCCGGCATACTGGTCGCCCTCTATGGGCTGCGAAGCCTTCTTGTCCGAATCTTCATCCGCAATGCGAGCCTTGCCCTTCTCGATATCGGGCCGAGCCGCGGACAGGATTGTCGTCGCTCCGGTGCCTGGCTGCTCCATATCGACGATGAAATCGTGGAATCGGGAGTGATGCGGAGTGACAGCCCCGATATTGTGGGGGTCCAGCTCCAGCTCGAACCAGAGATTGATGTCTTTTTCCATCGTAGGCTTGATGGAATGGATGAACGTATCCGCCCTCCCCTTCGTCGTGATGACGTTGACCGTTCTCCGGAATTCGTCGTTGCGCACAACCTCGCCCAATACCGGCATGACGCCTTTGCGGGCAAGGCTTTCTCCAAGAACGAACACTTTGGAATGGATCAGGGTCAGCCGCCTCGCGACATAGCTTTGGCTGGCCATCAGCGCCGCGGTCAGATTCGACGCCTCCTGGGAGAAGACGTCGACGATCTGCTCCTGGCTCCCGCCGGAGCTGTCTCCGCCTGCGGCGGCGTTGCTGGACTTCGGCATGGCAACTGCAAACGTATAGATGAAATTGCTGCTCGGGCCGGGGTCGACGCCGACGGCCATGATGAACGCCATGTTCTCGGGATCAAGCCGGTCCCAGCAGCCGGACACTAGAGGCAGTCCGACCATCGGCAGCGCCAGCATCGCTCTCAGAAAGCGCCTCATGTCTGCTGCCCCTTCAGCTTGCTCTTGATCATGCCGAGGAGCCAGGTCAGCATGGGGATCCCGATGCTCACGAGCGAGCCGTACGTCCGCAGATATTGGCCATCCCATGATACGGCCTCCATCTCGCTGCCGGGAAGAATGGAACAAGCGTACACGAGAAGAGCGAGCGGAAAGATAACCGGCTGGACCTTCGGCAGCTTCATCATCTGAGAGAGCGTGGCCGCCGAGCAGTATAAGCCGATGGCCAGCTTCACGACGGCGCAGATGAGCCAGGAAATGAGAAAGACGCTTTCCAGCCTCTGGATCCATCGGCCGAAAATGACGAGCCGGCTGAGCTCGAACATCGGCACATTCAGACGGATGGCCGTCGGATAAGGGAAAACGAATAAGTAAACGAACGTCGTAATGAAGATCGTGAAGGCCGATACCGACATGCACCACCAGGCAGCCTTCGGCCACTGGCTTGTCTTTCTCAAGCGGGGAAGGAGAAAGCCGAAAACGAGCATTTCCGAGAACAAGGAGCTCTTCACGAGGCCAAGCGACAGCACCCGCGAGCGTCCCGTGCCCCAGAACGGCAGCAAGGCGTCCGGCTCGAAATGGGTCATCAGGCCTCCCATGAGCACGATGACGACGCTCGCCACGATCAGGCCAGCAGCCGACCAGCAGAAGCGGCCGATGGCTTCCAGTCCGGCATAGGCCACGACCGCAATCGGAATCAGCATGGCGATCATGATGATGTTCATCGGCGTTCGCGGCAAAATGTCGGAGGCCAGCAGCTCCGAGAACTCGCGAAGCACGAGAAACGTAATCGTAAAGAAAAAGGTGAAATAGACGAGATTCCATATCGTCCCCAGCCAAGGTCCCCATATCTCCTCCGTCGCCTCGATCAAGGTCGAGCCTCCCGAAGCATGGCGGAGAACCCCCCGGATCGACCACCAGGTGAGCGGGCACAGCATGGCGGCGATGAGGGCGATGATCCATGCCGCCGTCCCTCCTATTTCCGCCAGCGACCTCTGAAAAGGAAGAAAAATCTTGGCGATAATGAAGATGATCCCGATCGATGCCGTTTCGCGCACGCCGATACGATGCGTATTCAAGAGGATTCTCCTCCTTTGGCAGGGCCGGATTCCATGCTGTCGTTGCCGTTCTGCTCATCCGGAATTTTATTCATGTCCTTCGGATGAACCGAGATTGGCCGCTTCACCTGCTTCTGCAAAGGAGCCCGGATCAGCGTATCCCGGGTCGGCCGCCGCGGCGCCAGAGGAGACAGGCTCGGCACTCCGAAGCGGTTGCCCGCCATCCAATACGTCCACAGCATGATAGACAGCAGAATGACGCCGACCAGACCGAGGAAAGAGGCGCAGGCCAAATAAACGAATCTCAGGATGCGCGTCGTGAACTGCATGTTGTAATTCGGAATCGTATAAGAGGCAAGCGCCGTGGCCGAGGTGACAATGACGATGATGGGGCTGACGATATTCGCCTGAACCGCGGCTTGCCCAAGAATCAGCGCCCCGACGATTCCGATCGTCGGGCCGATCACGCTCGGGATGCGGACCCCGGCTTCCCGGATCAGCTCGAACATCGATTCCAGCAGGAACGCCTCCGCCGAGACGGGAAGCGGCACGGATTCGCGCGTGCCGGCAATGGCGAGAACGAGCGTCGTCGGAATCATTTCATGGTGGTAATTGGCAATGGCTACATAGAGGGAAGGCAGGTAAAGGGACATGAAGAAGCCGACACTGCGCACGATTCTCAGAAAGGTGCTGTAATGCCAGCGCAAATAGCTGTCCTCGGCTGTCTGCAGGAACAACGGAAATTGGGCCGGCACGATCAGGGCGAACGGAGAATTGTCCACCAGTATGCCAACAAAGCCATCGGCCAGTTGCGCCGCCACCCGGTCAGGTCTCTCCGTGCTGAGAATGCCGGGGTAAATGGAATTGGGATGGTCCTCGATCAGCTGCTCCACCATCCCGCTGTCGCCGATATAGTCGATGCGGATAGACGCAATGCGCCGCCGCACTTCATTGACGAGCTCCTCGTTGGCGATCGACTTCAAGTAGGCGAAGGAAATCCGCGTTCGCGAAAGGCTTCCGATCACTCCCGATTCGACGATGAGATCCGGGGTGCTCAGACGGCGGCGGATCAACGATATATTCGTACGGATGTCCTCCGTGAAGCCTACCTGGGAGCCCAGCACGACATTTTCCGTTTTTGGAGCCTCCAGCGCCCGCTTCTCCATGCCCTCGACATCCAGGATGCCCGCCGAGTCGACGCCGTCGATGATGACGACCGCCGAGCCGATGACGATGGCGTTCGCGATGTCTCCCATGAAGCAGGAGGATTCCATTTGTCCGTTCGTAAAAACGGAAGAGGCCATGTCCGAAATTTCCAGCCGGCTCTCATCCGGAAGGTCGGCTTCCAGCAGCGGCGTTATGACCGTCCGGCTCAGATGCTGCCATTCGATCAGGCTGTCGAGGTAGACGACGATGACCGGTCTCGAATGCTTGCCCAAAGAGATGGAATGGAAGATGAGTCCGCTGTTCTGCGGATAGGAAAAATGCTTCTTCAGCCACGAAATGTTCTCCTCCAGCTTATCTTGAAGCCGCAAAGGATTGCCTTCCCCGTCCAGCAGCGGCGGGACATGGGGAAGCGCGTCGATAACAGGCGTATTCTCGGCTCGAGCAGCGCCGTCCGCCTCCCAGTTTCCTAGAGAGAAGGATTCCGGAGGCTCCGTCGACAGATCTGCGACGACATATTTTTTAAGCTTGGCCCATCCCTTCATTTCGCTTCAACCCCTGGTTAGCAAGCCTTCATGAACTTGCCTGCATTTTTTGGCCGACTGGATAAAGATAACATCTGCTTGAGAGGTTCATTTTATTCCCATCTTCCGGATAACCCAGGGGCGGCTGGAAACGGCAAGACCTGAAGCGGCACTCCTATGGCAATTGCAGAGCAGCCTATTCAATGCAAGCATGGCAATTGCAGAGCAGCCTATTCAATGCAAGCATGGCAATTGCAGAGCAGCCTACTCAATACAAGCCCATGGCAAAAAAAGGCGGGACAAAAGCTGTCCGCCGGACTGGATGCCGAGCTGAGAAGCCGCAAAGGAGAGGTGAGCTTCAATGATGTCCTCGTCAACTATGCCGGGATCGGCCGGAGCGTTGCCATGGAGGAATTCCGGCCTGAGGACGGATCCGGCATGCATCGCCGCCTTCCCTGAATCCCCCGACAGCCGCCGGATTGCCGGCCGGCCCATCGGCGCGAGCGGCGGCTTTTCTATGTACGAGCACGACAAAAAGCCGACCCGGTTGCTTGGGTCGGCTTGGTAGCCTGCCGGCATCTTAGCTGCCGCGGCTCGCGTGAAAGGGACAGCCGCTCCTGATTCCTGCCGTCTCGGCGAAGACAGGCCGCTGCGCGGCTCCGGAAGATTCAGGCGGAGCCGGGCGGGGAGCAGCACAGGCTGCGCGTGCCCATGCCGGAGGCTGATAATTCAGGCTTGGGCTGAAATCGTATTCCTGCATGGCGCTGTCATGCCATACCGCAGTAGCCGCCGGGGATACCGGCGGGATGAGCCAGCTCCAGCGCGCGGACACGTCTCTGCCCTGTTCCCGCTCCTGCTGCTGGAAGCGCATGAATTGATCCGCCGCCGTATGATGGTCCACGATGCTGACTCCGGCCCGCTTGAAGGAATGAAGGACAGCCAGGTTCAGCTCCACCAGCGCCCGGTCCTTCCACAGCGTCGTGTTGCTGCTGCGGTCGAGGCCGAGGGCGTCGGCAACGTCGGGAAGCCTGTCGTACCGGCCGGCGTCCGCGAAATTGCGGGCGCCGATCTCCGTTTCCATATACCAGCCGTTGAACGGAGCGGCCGGATAATGGATGCCGCCGATCTCCAGGCTCATGTCGGATATGACCGGCACGGCGTACCATCTGAGGCCGAGACGATCCAGGGCGGGCGTGTCGGGATGCCGGATCTCGACTTCCTGAATCAGATGAGGCGGAATCTCAACCAGCTTCGGCTCCCTGGCTCCGATGCCGATGACGAGCGGCAGCACGTCGTAGTCGCCTCCGGTTCCTTTCCACCCGAGCCGCAGGCATATGGACGTAAACTCATCGGATGCCGGATCGCCGCGGCGCGGCGAAGAGCCGTCCGGCGAAGGATAACCCGCATATCGGATGAGCTGGTGGTTCCAGATGGATATTTCTTCCGAGCCTTCCGAGCGGCTGCGGAAGATCGTCATGAGCGGCCGGATCCTGCCCCCCGCTCCCGCCTTCTCCAGATGCCGGAACAGGCATTCGGCCACCTCGTCCTCAGTGGATGCATGGCGGGCGTCGATGACTTCAAGGGAATTCCAGAACAAACGGCCGATGCAGCGGCTGTTGTTGCGCCAGGCCGCCTTTCCCCCGTAGGCCAGCTCACCGGGCGTGTGGACATAAGCGCCCGTCCGGCGAATCTCGGCGTCGACCTCCCGGATCCGCTCTTCCGCCTCTTCCGGCGGCTTGTCCATTTCCCCGTAATACCGGCGCAGAAACGATTCCGCCTGCCGGCACAAGGCATCGATGCCCTCCATGCTGCTCATGCTGTCTATTCCCCGCTTTCGGCCAGTCTGGCCAGAATTCTCCGCTTCCGGTACAGCATCTCCGCCGCTTCGGTCACGTCCTTGAGCATCCCCCGGTTCGTATAGGCGCCGAAAAAGATGCCGGCTACCGGTATCGCCTGGAGCAGCTTCTTCCAGCCCCAGTTGTCCCGGTAGACGCTGATGACCTCCCTCCATCCCTGGATGCGGGAAATCGCGGCTTGGGCCGCTTCCTCTCCGGCCGATGCCTGCTGATTGATCTCTTCCAGAATAGCACGTTTTCCGACAATATCCGAGGATGCGAATTGCATGACCTTGACCGTGAAGATCCGCTCTTCCTTGAGCGTCGGATCAAAACCGTACGACAGGCCGATTTCCTGAATCGCCTTGAGCGAAAGGCCGAACACGGCCGGAATATCCACGGCGAGCGTGAAGATGCCTCCGATGCCCGTCGTCGCGCCCTGCGCCGTCGCGAACAAAGTACGCTCGCCGGCAAGCTTTCGGGCAGCCTCGTCCATGACCGCCAGCGAATAGGGGCCCGACTCCGGTCCCCCGCGCTTCGCATTGGATGCGGCCAGCAGCTGCCCGACCTTGCGGCCCGCGACCAGATACTTTCCGCCGTTCTGTATATATCCGCCAAGCTCGTCCAGCGCAACGCCCAGCTTCTCATGAACGATCCTGGGAGTGATCTTGTCGAGCATCTTGAACGGCAGCCGCGACAGCCGATCCCAAATCATCAGATTTTTTTGATCCTTTTCCCATTTCTCGACTTCAGCCAAGGCCGATTTCAATTGCGCAGCCGTCTCCAGGCCGCCTCCCGCATGAATGGACATCAGAGCCAATCCTCCTTATGTGCAACGCTTGCCTGTTGCGGACGGATCACCGGCGGACATGCCGGAGCGTCCCGCTCTCCCACCTACGGGGAAGGCGCCATCCAGGTTGCGGTTATGCATTGTTTACCCGGAAACGGGGAGAGCAATCCCTGAGGCAAGACGGAGAGCCAAAAAGCCGGGCCTGTCGGCCTGCGGATGGCAAGCAGAAGGCGCGGCTGTTCGGGCAAGCGGGCTGAAGCCGGGCCTGGCAAGGGCCCGGCGGGGCAACGGAGGAGCCTTGGGCCGGCAGCCCGGTCCGCCTGCCCTGATACAGAGCTGTGGCTTGGCAAGGACCCGGCGGGGCGACGGAGGAGCCTTAGGCCAGCAGTCCGGTCAGCCTGCCCTGATACAGAACCCGCAGTCGGTGCAGAGCCCTCGTGCAGCCTACATACAGAAGCTTCGCGTCGGTCGGGCCGTACGCCGCTTCGCCCGCATCGGCGATGAGCACCGCATCGAACTCAAGCCCTTTGGACAGATAGACCGGCACGACCGTGAGGCCGCCGCCGTACGCCGGCTGGCGGGAATGGACGAGCGCCGCATCGAGGCCTGCCTCCGTGAGGATCCGGTGGATATCCACGCATTCGGCCTCTGTCCTTCCGATGACGGCGATCGTCTGGAACCATTTCTCCTCTTGCCACTCCCGCACCGTGTCTGCGAGCCGCCCGGCCCAGTCCCCGCCGCCGCAGGCCAGCTCCTCGACCGGATCGCCGCTGCGGAACACCGGAACGGCAGGTTTTACTTCACCCGACATGCCGGCGAGCACGCGGTTGGCGAAGTCGATGATTTCCATCGTGGAGCGGTAGCTTCGGTCCAGCTCGTAATAACCGGTCTGCTCGGGAGCGAACAAATCCCGAAGCTGGCTCCAGCTATTGATTCCCGCGTAAGCGTGAATGCCTTGCTGCAAGTCGCCGAGCACCGTCATCGACGGCTGGCGCTGGCACAGCTTGAGCGCTTCGATCTGGAACGGAGAGTAGTCCTGCGCTTCGTCGATAACGATATGGTCGTAATGCGGCAGGCCGAGTCCGTGCAGGCGGATGTGAAGATAGACGAGCGGAGCGAGATCCTCCTGCTCCGCCTCTCCGGCTTTGATCCGCTGCGCGGTCGCCTTGGCCAGCGCCTTCGGCAGCGCGCCGGAGGCAGACTTGCCGTCCAGCAGCGCCCGGTATAGGGCAGGCGCGGTATAGGACGGTATTTTCTTGTTGAAGGAAGCCAGCTTCGCGAGCGCTTTGGAGCGGATCTTCTTGTCCGTCACGCCGCGGCTCTTGAGCTCGCCTTCCAGCCAGCGGCTGATCCGGCTTGCAAGCCGGTCGCGCCGGCGCATGATCGATTCCTCGCCGTAATCGGTATGGAACCATTCGCTCATCTGCTCAGGCTTCAGGCGGAAGCCGGGCAGCGGCTCGAAGGGTTCCGTCGGCACCATGCCCTCTTCCAGCTCGCCGAGCTTCGCCTCAAGCGCGTCCTTGAAGGCAAGGCTCCCCTTCAGCAAGCCGGAAGCCTCCTGCCATTCCTCGGCTGTGTGAGTGCGTTCGAACCAGTATTCCATCGTATCCGCAGGCGAGCGCAGCGACACCTCGTTCTGCAGCAGCTCGATCGCCCATTCGGAGAACGTCGTCTGGACGATATCGCCGACGCCGAGCTCGGGCAGCACGCCCGAAATGTAATCCAGGAACATCCGGTTGGGGGCGAAGATGATCATCCGTTCCGAGCGGATGCGCCCGGCGTATTGATAGAGCAGGAAGGCGAGGCGATGCAAAGCCACCGTCGTTTTTCCCGAACCGGCCACGCCCTGGATGAACAAGGCGAGATTTTTGTCCGCGCGGATGATCTTGTCCTGCTCCTGCTGGATCGTCGAGACGATGTCGCGGAGCTTGTTGTCCTTGCTCTTGCCGAGCCGGTAGAGCAGAAACTCATCCGTGACGGCATCGTCCTCCTGGCCGCGCACGAAGCTGTCGACCAGCCTCAGCAGCTCCTCCCGGCGCACCATCAGGTTGCGCTTGAGATGGACGGTGCCTTCGATTTCCCCGTCCGGGGAGACATAATTGACCGGGGCTTCCCCCCCGCTGAACGAATAGAACAGGCTCGCTACCGGAGCGCGCCAATCGATGACGAGCAGCTCGTCCGAGCCCGAACGGGCCACTCCGGCCTTGCCGATGTAGAGAGGGCTGGGATCCGCCTTGCCTTCCTCCTGGAAGTCGATCCTTCCGAAGTAGGCTTCCTTGCGCGCCAGCTCCAGCCTTCTCTCCCGTTCCTCTCTCTGCAGGTCGAGCATCTGCTCGGTGAAATCGTCGCCGGTATAGCGGGGGCCGATGCCCCGCAGCTGGACTTCGATGTCCTTAACGGCACTTGCGAGCCGTGTTTCTTCCTCTTGATAGGCACTTTGAGCACTCATGCCAGTTACCTCCTAAGGGTGGGTTTTTGGAAAAAGCGAAAGGTAACTATAGCACAGAAGACAATCTGGCAGCAATCGGAAATGTGGCGCCGCTTTCATTTTCTGCGAGACGAAATAAAAAAATCCGGGCCGCAAGCCCGGAACAAGTGCGGCTAGATCATTTTCAATACCGCATACACCCATATGGCATCAATGACGATGAGCAGGGGAATTCCGAACCGGAAGGAATTATGGAGCGTCTTATGCCTCCACTTCTTCATGCCCGCCCATGCGCCGGGCGCGCCTCCCAGCAGGCTGACGGCGAACAGCCTCTTCTCGGGGATGCGCCGCCGCCCCGCTCTAGCGGCCGCCTTGTCGATGCCGAACATGGCGAAAGCCAGGACGTTGGCCGCCAGCAGATAGATGGCCAGGAATGCCTTCGTCAAATGGATTCACTCCTTCCAGTATTCCTTTTGAAAGCTTCGGCAGCGAAGCCGCCTGTGCCGAATTGAATACAGACCGCGATCATGCCGCTATGAAGAGCAGATCAGGCCAACCGACAAGGAACGCAGCGTTCAGGTGCCTCTAGGCTTGGCGCGGCTGGTCGCCTGCGCCTGCAGCGGATCTTCGGGCCAGTAATGCTTCGGATAGCGCACCTTGAGCTCCTTGCGCACTTCGAAGTAGGCCGATGTCCAGAAGCTCTCCAGATCGCGGGTGACCTGCACGGGCCGCTGTGCCGGAGACAGAAGATGCAGGACGATCGGCAGCCGTCCGCCGCCGACCTTCGGAGACTGCTTCATGCCGAACAGCTCCTGGAGCCGGACCGCGAGGAAGGGAGCCTCAGGATCGCTGTAGTCGACCGGTATTCGGGAACCGCTCGGCACGGCGAGATGCGTCGGGGCATAATCGTCGAGCTGGCGGCGCCGCTCCCAGCCGAGCAGCACGTCTAGAGCTGCCGTCAGCTCCAGCTTCTGCAGCCCGGCCGCGCTGCGGATGCCGACCGCATAAGGCGCGAGCCAATGCTCCAGGCTTGCGAGCAGCGCCTCGTCGGAGGCATCCGGCCAGTCCGGACGCATCGCATGCATCAGCCTCATGCGGGCTTGCAGCTGCCTGGAGGCGCGGTTCCACGGAAGGATGCGCAGGCCCAGCTTGCGGATTCCGTCCATCAGCGCGGCTGACACCATGGCGGGATCGGGCTGCTGAAGCTGCGCCTCGCGGACCGTGATCGCGCCGAGCTTCAGCTTCTTGCGGCTGCGGACGGCTTGCGCTCCATCGTCCCAGACGACCAGCTCCTCGGTTTGGAAAAGCTCCGGCAAATGCGTTTCCAGCTCCTCGAGCTCGACGGAAGCAGCCAGGTCGATCCGGCCCTCCGTGCCGGAGTCGTCCAGCTCGCAGACGACGAGATAGCCGCATTGCGAGAGCGGCTGCGGATTCGGCAGCGCCGCCCCCCGGCCGCCGGACATCAGAAAGCGGCCGTCCGGCCTCCGCTGCGCGATGCGGTCGGGATACGCCAGCGCGAGCAGCAGGCCGCCCGGCGCTTCCGCCGCAGCGAAGCCCGGCTCGCCGCCGCGGTGGGCTTCGCCGGCGGCCGAGC
>NZ_JZEJ01000001.1:1137929-1155441 GCF_001188365.1 Paenibacillus sp. D9
AGCGCGGCGAGCTCGCACGCGGCGTCGCCCCAGCCGAGCCCGGCGGCGGCAAGCGCCATATGCGCGAGGCGCGGATGGCCGCCGAGCGCGGCCATCCGCCGGCCATGCGGCGTGATCCGCCCGTCGTCCGCGAGCGCGCCGAGCCGCTGCAGCAGCTCGCAGGCCTGCGCATAGGCTGCCGCAGGCGGCACGTCGAGCCAGTCCAGCTCGGCGGGATCCTGGACGCCCCAGGCTGCCAGCTCCAGCGCAAGCGGGGCCAGATCCGCCTCCATCAGCTCCGGCGTGGCGAAAGGCGGCAGATGGCGATGCGCCTCCTCTCCCCACAGCCGCCAGCAGGCTCCCGGCGCGGTGCGGCCTGCGCGGCCGCGCCGCTGATCGGCGGAGGCGCGCGATACCGGCTCCGTCTCCAGCCGCGTCATCCCGGTGCGCGGCGAAAACTTCGGCACTCGCGCAAGGCCCGCGTCCACCACCGCGCGCACGCCGGCGACGGTCAAGCTGGACTCGGCGATGCCGGTCGCCAGCACGACCTTGCGGCTGCCCGGCGGGCATGGCGCGACAGCCTCGTCCTGCTCGCGCAGCGGCATGCTCCCATGCAGCTGGCGAAGCGCCGTGCCGTCAGGCAGACCGAGCCGCCGCAGCGCATCTCCCGTCCGCCGGATCTCGGCCATGCCCGGCAGGAAGACGAGCACGTCGCCTTCCTGCTGACGCAATGCCTCCAGGACGGCTGCGGCAGCATCCTGCTCCAGCCTGGAGCCGCTTCCTCGCGGCCGGTAGAACGTCTCGACCGGATATTGCCGCCCTTCGCTGAGAATGACCGGCGCCCCTCCCAGAAGCTCCGACACCTTCCCTGCCGCAAGCGTCGCCGACATGACGAGCAGCCTCAGATCTTCCCTCAGCAGGGAAGCCGATTGCAGGCATAGAGCAAGACCGAGATCGCTGCTGAGATGCCGCTCATGGAACTCGTCGAAGATGACGGCCCCGTAAGCCTCGAGAGCCGGATCCTCCTGCAGCATGCGCGTCAGCACGCCTTCGGTCACGACCTCGATTCGCGTGCCTGGACCGACCTTCGTCTCCAGCCTGACCCGGTAGCCGACCGTCTCCCCCGCGCTCTCTCCGAGCGAGCGCGCCATGTACGCCGCAGCCGAGCGGGCAGCCAGCCTGCGCGGCTCCAGCATGAGAAGCTTGCGCCCTTCCAGCCAGCCGCTCTTCAGCAAGGCGAGCGGAACGCGGGTCGTCTTGCCCGCTCCCGGCTGGGCGACCAGCACGGCGCGCGTGCCGGAATCCAGCGCCTTCAGCAGCTCCGGCATGACTTCGTCTATGGGCAGTCTATCCACCTCTGCCATGGCATTCCCTCCGGTTTCTATCGATGTACGGACTCTACTCTACCACAACCGGCGCCTTCGGCGCCAAGCAGCCGGCTCGAACTTCTCTCCGCGATACGCGGCTGCTCCTGTAAACCGAGCATTTTGCGGATGTCAAGAAATCCCACCGTTCGCCGCACATGCCGCAGCGATTCCAGTCGGTGATTAAGAGCTTCGTTATGACGACCGGAAAAGCCGCCCCCAGCGGGACGGCTCCAAGTTCAAGACTTTCAACTTTCAGACTTTCAGACTTTCAGACTTTCAGACTTTCAGACTTTCAGACTTTCAGACTTTCAGACTTTCAGACTTTCAGAACATCAAGACATAAACGCATCAAGATATCAAGATATCAAGGCTTCTTTAAGAATTCAAGAATTCAAACATTCAAAACACCCTGGCTTAACCATTTTTAAACTTTGAGATCGCCGTACCCGTTCGCTCGCCACAGCGTGTGCCGCTCAATTTTCAACTTTTGCCAACGCATTGTCCAACAGCTCTTGTCCTCGTTTCTGGATGTTCGCCGCTGCCTGCGAAGCGGTCTGGCTGCCCTGTACAGCGGCGGTGATTTCTTTGTTTTTCAGCTCTGCATAGGCATCGTCAAAATCCAGCATGCTGGTAGAATCCCAGCCTTTCGGAAGAGATGCGGCCTGCGGGTAAATGTAAGGCTTCAGCTCGAACAGCTTGTCCAACATCGAATCGCCCTTTAAGCCGGGATAGGAGGAGATCGGGACCGGCGGGTACCCCAGCTTGATTTTGGCCTTGGCAATATGCTCGCTGAGCATGAGCCGGATGATAGCCCATGCCGCCTTCTTGTGGTCGGACGTTCGCGGTATCGACATGATTTGGCCGGTGCTGATGAAAGTGCTGCGGCTCCGGTCCCTGGACAACACCGGCGGCGTCACCTCTCCGGTCTCAAAGCCGTATTTCTGGCCGCCGTAATTTTCGAAGGTCATCGCCGCCAGCCCTTTGGCGAAATGCTCTCCCGCCTCGACCGCTTCCTTATCGTACACCTTGACCCCGTTCACGACCTTGGACCGGTCTTCCTCGAGAGCGAAGGATCCGCTTCGGTACAGCTGGACGATCTTGTCGAGGACCAAGGCCAGCTCGGGAGCATTCCATAACAGCCTGGTACCATCCGCGCTTATATCGGACATGCCTTCGCTTTGAAGGTAAGAGCCGACCAGACTGGAAGGCGTATTAAAGATTCCCATGTGCAAGCCGCTCACTGTCTTGCCCCCGGATTTCATGCCATTGAAGCGGCCAGCCAGCTCGTACACCTCTTCGATGCTCATTCCGTCCCGAGGGGATTCGACTCCTGCCTTTGCGAACAGCTCCTTGTTGTAGCGAAGAACGCTGAATGTAACATCCGGCGAGAGTCCAAGCAGCTTGCCGCCTCCCTTCGCGCTCAGCATCTCGGGCATTCCGTCGTACAGGTCTTCCTTGCGGAGGCCGGACGCTTTCATGTAGGGAGCCAGATCCTCCAGCAGCTGCTTGTCGCCCAGCTGGGAATAAAAGTGATCCCATATGAGGAGAAGATCCGGCTTCTGCTCCTTCACGACCTGTTCGTACATCTCGGGCGTTACGGACCGCGTGTAATCGGGGTTCATCTCCACCAGCTCGATAGACAGGCCCGGATACGCCGCTTCGATGTAATCGCGGTACATCGTGTCGAATTGACTTTTGCTGTCGGCGACGATTTTGATGCTCTGGGATGTCGACAAGCCTGCAGTGGAGCTGCATCCAGCTATGACGCTGGAGCCGATCAAAGCGGCAATCAAGGAAGGGACCGCTAAAAAGCGTTTAGTCCTTGCCACGCGCGATCCCCTCCCTGAACAAATTCTTTTCCAGAGCCAGCAGATTCCTCGCGAGTACGTTATCAATCAGTCCCAGCGCGTCCTCGGAGGAAAGCTCGCCCTTTGCCCAGCGCTTCATCTGCTGCCCGTCCTCGGCCGATAGAATGCCCAGGTAGTCGGCGCCTTCGTAAATAGGCAGACTGTTCTCGTTCAGCTTTTTTGAACCGCTCTCCATATAAAACGCCCTCCAGCGTTCCTCCGGCTGAGTCTTCATCGCTTCCTCGAATACCGGCAAGTCCATCCGATTGTCGGCATCCTTATCCGTTTTGGACAAGAACACCGCCGCCTTCACCAGCTCCCAAGCGGCGTCCTTGTTCACGCTTTTGGCATTAATGACGTAGATCTGGCTCATGTCCAGCAGGTCGGACGCGTTGACGGCGTTGATATGGAGTTCATAGGAAACGGTTTTCCAGTTCCGTTTGACAGGTTCGCTCTTGTTCCCGGCAACGGCAGGGCGCTCGGCCTCCGTTGAAGCGAGCTCCCTATAGAAGGATGTATCGCCGAACCGCATCGCCGCTTTCCCGCCGCCGAACAAGTCGTTCTGCACGACCTCGCTCATCGGAATGCCTTTCCTGCCGCTAAAATCCAAATCCGGAGAAGGAGCGATCCATCCTTCGCGGAAGCCCTCTGCAACCTGGTCGAACAGCGTGATCCACCCTTTGCCGGACAAAGCCGAGTATGAGGTCTGGAGCATGGGATCGCCTCCATAGAGCTGAAGGCCGCTTGCCTGACCAAGCCTCAGCGCCGTCTCGGCCGGATTGCCGCTATCCCTCGATTCCGTGACGAGTCCCGTCGTCCCGGTCCCCTCGAAACGCTTGGCGATGTCGAGAATTTCCTGCACCGTCGCTCCTTCCCTTGGAAGCTCCACTCCGTTCTTGGCGAACAGCTCCGGATTGACGAACAGCGCGCTGGAGCTGAATTCCCCCGCCAGCCCTTGAAGCTCTCCGCCTCCGATGGCCTTCAGAGCGTCCAGCACAGGCGCGTGCATATCGCTCAGATCAAGCTTGTCTTTGAGGATATAGGGCTCCAAAGGGACCACTCTCCCTTCCGCAGCCAGTTCCCTGTAAATGGCGGTCGGAACGACCAGCACATCCTCTCCTCTATCAAGGGCGTTCCGGTAGTCTGCCAAGCTCCTGCCCTTGCCGTCCCACTGACCGCTCATGCTTATGTCAACCGATGGATGCCGGATGATGAATTGGCGCTTCAGCGTTTCCGAATTCATGCTGCCGCCGCCAAACACCTTCAAGGTAAACTCCTTGTCCCCGAAGGCGTCGCCCGACAGCGCGCCGATCCCCTCCGCTTGCAGCGGCTGCCGGGACTCTCCGAATCTCCACAAGCCGACCATGAGCACAGCCGCAGCCGCCAGCGGCAGCACCCTCAGCCAGACCTTCCTGCTCTTCTTTTTCTCCATCGCGACCCGCTCCCTCACTTTGCGCTCAAGTTCCGAGGTGAACCCGTTCGCGACCGGCAAGGAGCCGGACAGCCGCTTCTCCCATTCGTTCATATCCACTCGCCCCCCACATTCAGAGCTTCGCTTGCCGTTACTTTGCGGTTCATGGCCGCCCGCGCCCGGTGAAGCCGTGATTTGACGGTTCCTTTGGCGACTCCGAGCAGCCCCGCCGTTTCTTCCATGGACATGCCGTAATGGCAGGTCAGAAGCAGCACCTCCCGCAGCTTCAGCGGAAGAGCGAGCACCGCCAGCCATACTTCCTCGTTTTGCAGCCGCTTGAAAAGCTCCTTTTCCGCCGATGGATGATGGCCGCCTGGCAGAAACTCCAGCAGCATGACCCTGCGGACCCAGGAGGAGCGCAGCTGGTCGAGCGCCGCATGCCGGGTAATCGTCAGAATCCACGTCTTGACCGAGCTCTGTCCCCTGAACTCGGGAAGCTTCTCGTACACTTTGAGAAAGACGTCTTGAGCGATATCGTCTGCCGAATCCCGGTTCCGCGTCAGCATGAGAGCGAAATTCCATACGTCCCTGCCGTAGGCCTTCATGAGCTGATCGAGGACGGAGCCGCGGTCGTAATCCGCCGCCGTGTATTGCAAATAATCGAAATCCAATGGGTTCACCTCGGTAAGTGGACGAGAAAGGAAAGGATAAGTTCCCTTTATTTTCTACTTCCACTATCATACCGGATGCGGGAGAAAAGGGGAGGAAAATGAAACAGGCTCCTTTCCGTAGGGGAAAGAAGCCTTTTGTCTGAACAACAGCTTGCAAATCTGGCCTTTTCAGCAACACGTCTCCCTATGAGGATGCTTCTTTCCTTCAGATTGAGCCGAGTCGGTTCTGCAGCCGGATTCAGTCGAACCAGCCCTTGCGCTTGAACCAGGCGAACATGCAGAGGGCGATCAGCCCCATCGCTCCAAGCACGACGAAATAGCCCACCCTGGTTTCGAGCTCCGGCATGTTGATGAAATTCATCCCGTACACTCCCGCGATGAAGGTCAGCGGCATGAAGATCGTCGTGATGACCGTGAGCGTCTTCATGATCCCGTTCATGCGGTTGGAGTTGTAGCTCATGAAGCTGTCGCGCAGATCGGCCGTCATCTCGCGGCAGGCTTCCAGCGTCTCGGCCTGCTTCAGCAGATGGTCGTAGATATCCAGATAGAACGCTTTGAAGTCCTTGAAGCTCGGGAGAGCTTCCGTGGAGGTGAGGCGGTAGAGCAGGTCCCTCATCGGCACGATCGTCTTGCGCAGCTTCAGCAGCTTGGCCCGTATCGTGAAAATCTCGTCCATGCCGGATTGCTTCAAGTAGCCGGAGCTGTTGAGATCGGCGTCAAGCAGCTGGTCTTCAATGCCGTATACGGCGGGAAAATAACGGTCGACCAGCTTGTCCGTCACGCTGTAGGCTGCCATCAGATGGCCTTTTCCGGGATGCTTCGGATGTACGGCGAGCGTCTCCCATGCCTCGTCGACTTCTTGCGATTGGGCGAAATGGAAGGTCACCGCAAAGTTCGATCCGAGAAACAGATTCACCTCATCGACATGCAGCGTCTCCGGAATCAGCGCATGCATGACAAAAAAGTGGACATCCTCGTAGTGGTCCACTTTGGGCCTTTGCAGCAGGTGGAGGCAATCCTCGATCGCCAGAGGGTGGAAGTGGAAGCGTTCGTCCAGCAAGGAAATCTCCTCCGCGTTCGGCCGGTCCATGTCCACCCAGTACCAGACGGCCTCCATCGCGTCAAGGTCGTTCAGGCCGATATTCTTATGCAATTTTTTTGCGACATCCATCGCCATGACTCGAATCATCTCTGTATTCCTTTCTATGCGAATCCCGCTTCGGGATCGATGCCTCCGTCTCCGGTCACGGCTGCCGTCTATCCCCGGCCGGCCTCCAGGATCAGCCGTTCCCGTTTCCGCTGCAGAGCGGACAGTTCCGACTCCTGACGAGTCCGGTCCCCGTCAAGCGAACGGTACAGGGCGCGGGTTTCGCCGAGCAGCTCGCGGGTACTTTCCCTGGAAGCCGCAATCTTGCTCTGCACGAACCAGTCCATCAGAAATCCGTCCAGCAAATAATCGCCCAGCCTGGCGCCGCTGCCGACCGGAATTCGGTACGCTTCTTCGCGCCCGAGATCCTTCAGCTCGGATTCCAGCCTTCTGGCCGCGCTGCGGGCCGCCCCGAGCGCTTCCTGGGCTTCGTCCATCCTCCGATGCTTGATATGCGTGGATATCATGCCTCCTCCAAGCATATCATAGGTGCCCCAGTTGGAAGCCGACTCGAAGCTCGAGAGCGCCTGCCCCAGCTTGCCGTTCAGATCGGAGCAGGCCGAACAGGCTTCCCGAAGCTCCGCCAGCAGGCTCGTTTTCCCGGCCAGCTCCGCATCCAGCCTGTCCAGCTCCTCCTTGACCTGCGGCAGGCGCAGCCGGACCAGCTCCTCCTTCTTTTGCTTCAGGACGGGAAGCATGCGGGTTGGGCCGATGTGCTCCGCCAGCCTTACGCCGACTTCCGAAAGCTCTGTTTGCAACCTGTCCAGCTGCTCCTTCGCTTCCTTCAAGCGGAACAGGGCCTCGGCCGCCTCCTGCCGCTCCAGCTCCAGCTGCTCTTCAAGCCCTCCCGTCAGCTTCAGCCATAACGCGCTCCAGCCAAGGCGGGACAGCTGCTCCACATCCTCATGCTCTTTGCGGCTGACATCCTCCAGCTCGAAAATCTTGCGCTCCATAGCGAAAATATCCTGGCGCAGCTTGTCCCTGCGCCTCTCGTTGAAGGCCAGCATGGCTTCGGCGTGCTCCGCTTCCTCCAGCTGCATCGTCAAGCTGCGGAGCTCGCTGTCCGTTCCCGCCTCAGGCAGGCTGTTAGGATCTGCGCTCTTATCGGTCATTGTTCCCGCTTCCCCCTCCGGCATTCCCGCCTTGTCCGCCTGATCGCCCCCAGGCCGTTACGGCTAAGAATGAATGTTTCTATGAATGGCATTGTCCTGATTCCCTATGTACGCGAGACTATGCTCCCTATCTCCCTTTTCTTGCACGGCGGATTTCATTCCTTACCATTTGTGCGGCCTCCGCAGCTAATGCTATTATACCAAGCATAATCGGAATTGGCCGCCTTAATTGACGGCACAAGCCATCAAGGCAAGGAGAAGTGAAAGATATGGCTGTCACAATCGGAAGATTCGCTCCGACCCCGTCGGGACTCATGCATCTTGGCAATGCAAGGACCGCGCTCCTGGCATGGCTGCAAATAAGAGCCGCAGGAGGAACGTTCATCCTGCGGATGGAGGATATCGACGGCCCCCGCTCCAGATCCGAATACGCGGAAGCAGCGCTCGCGGATCTGCGCTGGCTCGGCATCGACTGGGACGAAGGCCCGGACATCGGCGGCGCCCGCGGCCCGTACACGCAGAGCGAGCGGCTTCCTCTCTATCGGGAAGCTCTGGACAGGCTGGCGGCTCAGGGAAGGCTCTACCCTTGCTTTTGCAGCCGCGCGGAGCTCGCCGCCGTCGCCAGCGCCCCTCATGGCCTCTCGTCGGAAGGCCCCGCCTATCCGGGAACATGCAGGCATCTTGGCGAGACGGAGAGGCAGGAGCGCGGCAAGGCCAAAGAGCCCTCGCTGCGGCTGGCCGTCGATTCTGCGCGTGTCGTATCCTTCGACGACTTGGCCGCCGGACATCAGCATACGGCGCCGGGCGCAGGAGGCGACTTTGTCGTCCGGCGGGCGGACGGCATCTTCAGCTACCAGCTGGCCGTAACGGTGGACGATGCCCTGATGGGCGTGACGGATGTGCTGCGCGGCAGCGATCTGCTGGACTCCACTCCCCGCCAGCTGCTGCTCTATGAAGCGCTCGGCTTCGCCCCTCCCCGGTTCGCCCATGTTCCGCTGCTGATGGGACCGGACGGCAAGCGGCTGGCCAAGCGCCATGGCGGCATCTCCCTGTCCGCCATCCGGGAAACGGGCGCCCGGCCGGAAGCGGCCGTCGGCCTGCTCGCCTACTGGAGCGGCCTGCTTGACCGCCCGGAAGCCGTCGCTGCCCGCGAGCTGGCGCCGGCCTTCCGCCTGGAGCATGTCCCCGCGGCGCCTGTTGTCGTGCGCAAGGAGGACTTGCGGCTGATTGCAATTCCGTAACTGTACTTGCGGTCTCATGACTCTGCATAAGGATGAAGGAACCAACCATGCGGCGAATCGTTCGCTAAGCCTGCTCCGGAAGCTCCACAGGCAGGACGACAGCCCCTTTTTCAAACCGCTTCCGCAGAGCCTGCCGCCAATCCGATCCGAGAGCTTCCACGGCAAGCACCCGCTCCGCCTTGGCGCTCCAGTCCGGAGAACGGTCGTAGAAAACATCGAACGCTTCCTTCACCGTCACCTGCAGCGGATGCCGCTGCAGCTCGACCGCGTTGCCGGCCTCGACCGCGCCTTCTTCCAGCACCCGCAGGTAATACCCCCCATACCCGGTTTCCTTCACCCATAGAGGAAGCTTGGGCTGCTTCAGCCACGCTCCCAGCTTGTAGCAGGGCTGGCGGGGCTCCGTCACCTCCAGCAGGGCGGCTCCGATGCGCAGCTTGTCCCCGATGCACACGATTTCTTCATGCAGGCCGGCCACGGTCAAATTCTCTCCGAACAGTCCCGGCCTGCGTTCGATTCCGAGCTTCTCTTCCCAATACGGATAACGGTCGGCCGAGAACATGAGCACCGCCTTGTCCGGACCTCCGTGGACGGAAGGCTCCGCCTGGGAGTCGCCGTCGACTTGGCGGAAGCGAACCGTCACCGGGCCGGAGCGCGGCGTCTTGTTGATGGCGGATAAGACCGAGCGCCCTTTGAAATCGAGACGCTGCGGCCGGCCTGTCTGGATGGAGATGAGATATCCCGCCTCGTGCTCTTTTTCCATGCCGCTTCCTCCTTCCCAAAAGGGAGTTGTATATCGCTGGACGGACGTGCCTGCTCCAAACCGAATGATATTACCCCTGAAAGTCAGGGTCCAATCGGCCTCCTCCGCCTCAGCGGTTCGACAGCAGCCGGCGGATGCCTCCAGACAGCCGCAGCGAATTGGCGACGACGGTCACCGAGCTGAGCGCCATCGCGGCGCCGGCCATCCACGGCTCCAGCAGGCCGAGCGCAGCCACGGGGACCATGACGGCATTGTAGAGAAACGCGAACGCCAGATTCTGCCGGATATTGCGCACCGTCAGCCGGCTGACTCCGATGGCGTCCCGAATGCCGGTCAAACTCGGCCTCAGCAGCGTAATATGCCCGGCGTCAAGAGCGGCGTCCGTGCCGTCGCCCATGGCGAATCCGGCGTCGGAGGCTGCCAGGGCCGGAGCATCGTTCCAGCCGTCGCCCGCCATGGCCACGACGCGTCCCTGCTTCTGGAGCGAGCGGATCAGCTCCAGCTTGCCTTCCGGAAGCATGCCGGACTTCACCTTGCGGATGCCGGCTTCGCGCGCGGCGGCGGCGGCGGGACCCGGGCTGTCTCCGGTAGCGAGCACCAGCTCCAGACCTTCCTGCCGCAGCGCTTCGACGGCACGCGCCGAGGATGGACGGAGCCGGTCGCCGAGCGCGATGGCCCCGATGCATGCGCCGTCCAGCGAGACGAACAGCACCGTCTCTCCGGACTCCTCGCGCGCCTGGGCGAACGAGGCGGCTTCCCCCATGCCCTTCCATCGCTCCTGCGCTGCGAGCTGCCTGCCCCCGATGGCGGCCCGTCCTTCCGAACATGTCGCCGCCGCCCCGAACCCGGGCCATTCGAGAGCCTGCTCCACGGCCGGAATGACGATCCCCCGCTTGCGCGCTTCCCCGCGGATGGATAGGGCATAAGGATGCCGCGAGTCTCCTTCTGCCGCGGCGGCCAGGCGCAGCACGGCAGCCGGGCCGAATCCGGAAGCGGGAGCGTGGACGGCCGTCACGCCGGGACGCCCTTCCGTAAGCGTGCCGGTCTTGTCCAGCAGGACGGTATCCAGCTGGGCCAGCCGTTCCAGCGCTCCCGCCTCCTTCAGCACGATCCCTTGGCGGGCCAGCTTGCCGGATGCGATGACCAGAGAGATCGGCGTCGCGAGTCCAAGCGCGCAAGGACAGGCTACGAGCAGCACCGACAGCGAGCTCAGCATCGCGCTGCGCAGGCTGTCGCTGCTTCCGGAGAGAAGCCAGCCTGCGAACGTGAGCGCGGCAAGCAGAAGCATGACGGGAACGAACCGGGCCGACCAGGCGTCCACCTTCTTCTGAATTCCCGTCTTCGCTGCCTGGGCTTGGCGGAGCAGCGCGCCGATCCGGCTGAGCATCGTGCCTTCTCCGGTCTTCTCCGTCCGGATCCGCAGCGTATCGCCGCGATTGAACGTGCCTGCCCATACGAGGCTTCCCGGAAGCTTGGGCACCGGGCGGCTCTCCCCCGTGAGCAGCGACTCGTCCGCTTCCGATTGGCCGCCGGTTACGATGCCGTCCACCGGAATCAATTCGCCGGGACCGACAAGCACGATATCCCCGTCGCGGACGCTTTCGGCCGGAATGCGGCTGATTTCATCCGCTCTTTGGACCGTAACGTCCCGCGAGGCCAGCTTGGCATATCCGTCGCTTTCGCGAAGCGCCCTGGCGCTGGAGCGGGATTCCATGTATTTGCCCAACAGCACCGCCGTAATGACGATGGCCCCGGTGTCGAAGTAAACGGGCAGCAGGGCTCCATGCCCTCCGCCTGAGCTGGCAGCGCCATGGATTCCCTGGCTAAAGACGATATAGTGGCTGTACAGATACGCCGACGACGTCCCGATCACGACCAGAACGTCCATATTGGCCGTCCGTTCGCGGAGCGCGCTCCAGGCGTTGAGGTAAAAAGGAAGCCCGATCCATAGCTGGATTATGGTCGCCAAAGCAAGCTGGACCCATGCATGGCTCACCAGCGCCGGAACCGGAACGCCTTTCAGCCAGCTGTAATGCGATACCATCGCCCATAAGAGCGGAATGGACAGCAGCAGCGACAGCACCGAGCGGTTCCGCAATTCGGTCATTTCCTTCATATGGCTTGTCCGGTCGCCCGGCTCGGATGTTGCGAAGCCAAGCTGGCGGACTCTTTCTTTGATGGCATCCGGCTGCTGCCTGCCGGCCTCATACCGGATCCAGGCCATCCGGGATGCATAGCTGACGGAAGCTTCCGTCACTCCTTCCATCTTGGCCAGCGCCCGCTCGATCCTTGCCGCGCAGGCGGTGCAGCTCATGCCCTGGATGCCGAGGTCCAGCGCAGCCGTCGTTAATTCGTTCATCCCGGCGCTCCTCCCTTGCCGATAGCTAGATTCATAGAACCGTCCCTATCAACTATATGGCTGCCGCCGGTCCTTCATTCCATTCCGATTCAGTATTTGCGAGGCTGCTGCCGATATAGGTTCTAGCTCTGCTTGCGAATTCCATGCAGAAGTCCATATACGCGCCCCCATTCAACCCGGATGAGCGAGCCTCGAGGAGTAAGACAATGAACGAACAGCTTCCCTATTCCAATCAAGTGCTGACGATCGCCACCACCCGCAGACAATACGCGGCTGCGATTTCGGCGACTTTGCTGCTGCTTCTCATCTCGACGGCAGCACTTCCCTTCGGCGACCTCTCCTTGTCGGTCGTCAAGCCCTTCCTGCCCGCCTTCATCGCCTGGTTCCTGTTCGGAGACCTGCTCACCGCCCATCTGCTCTACAGCCAGTACAGGGCCATCGGCAACCTCTCGATTCTTATTCTGGCCTGCACGTACCTGTTCACGGCCCTCATCATGATTCCCTATATCCTGACCTATCCCGGCGTCTTCACGGAAAAGGGAATGCTGTCCGCCGGTTCCCAGACTTCTTCCTGGCTGTGGGTATGCTGGCATGCAGGCTTTCCTGCCGGCATCATCTCCTATCTGCTCGCCGACCGCTCGGAGAAGCGGCCCGTCGAATTCAGCCGCAATGCGCTGTGGGCTTTCATGCTGACCTGCGGCATTCTCATCCTCGTCGCGGCCGCCGCTGTCGTAACGACATCAGCCCATGACAGCCTGCCGGTGCTCGTGGAGCAGGACAAGTTCAATCATCTCACGAACGCTGTCATCAAGCCGCTCATGCTCGGGCTGAACTTCGTCGCTCTGGTCATGCTCGTAGGGATGAAAAAAGGAAAAACCGTCCTCAGCCTCTGGCTGAGCGTCGCCCTCCTGGCGTTTCTGATGGACATCGTCGTCTCCTTGCCCGCCGGCTCCAGGTATACGTTCGGCTGGTACATGTCCAGATTCAACTCGCTCGTGTCCGCCTTCGTCCTCATTTGCGCCATCATCTACGAGGTCAACCGCCTCTATGTCCGGCTCGTCAAGCAGCAGAAGGACCTGGTCGAATCCCGGGAAGAGCTTCGCGCCATGAACGAGCAGCTGACGCAGCTCACCAACCTGGACGGACTGACGGGTATCTCGAACCGCCGCAGATTCGACGAGCTGCTCGAAGGCATGCTCGAGGAATCCAGCCTCAAGGGGCATCCATTCTCGCTGCTGCTGCTGGATATCGATTTCTTCAAGCTGTACAACGACCGATACGGCCATCAGAAGGGAGATCTTGTCCTGAAGAAGGTCGCCCAGCTGATCGACGGCTGCCTCCAGGACGGCAAAGGTGTCGCCGCAAGGTACGGAGGCGAGGAATTCGCCGTCCTGCTTCCATTCGCCGACCGAGCGGAAGCTCTCGGCATGGCGCATGCGATTCTGGAGGCCATCCAGGCCGCGGATATCCCTCATGAAACGTCTCTCGCCGCTCCCCGCGTCACCGCAAGCATCGGTAGCTCCACGAACCAACGCGGAGAAGCTTGGAGCCGCGAGGAGATGATTTCCCGTGCGGACAGGGCCCTGTACAAATCCAAGGCCGCAGGCCGCAATCGCGCAGCCGCTGCGGAAGAGGAATGATACCAAAGAAAAAAAGGCCTTTCCCGGCGACCGGGAAAGGCCTTTTTCATCGGTTTCTATCCGCCTTGGACGATGCTTCCGTTCCAGGCCAGCATCCCGCCCTGCACGTTGACGACATCGTAGCCGAGCGCCTGCAAGTATTGACATGCCCGGCCGCTGCGTCCGCCGCTGCGGCAGATCAGCAGAAGCGGTCCTTCCCCGTCAAGCTCGCCGAGGCTGTCCGGCAGGCGGGAGAGCGCGACATGCCGCGCCTGCGGAATATGTCCCGCTTCCCATTCGTCATCCTCGCGCACATCGAACAGGCGCGGGGTTTCCCCCGTCTCCAGCAGATGCTGCAGTTCCTCCGTCGTGATCTCAGCGCTCATTCCGCTGTTCCCCTTCCAGTCTCGCTTGAATTTTGTCCTTGTAGTCGGCATAGGCCTGCAGGTGGTCCCATCCTCTCGACCCCGTGAGCGACTGCAGCCGCAGCCGCTTGGCGGAGAGCTCCTTCTGCAGGCTCGTCCGCTCCTCGTCGCTGCCGCACATCGCAAGCAGACTGCCGAGTGTCGCGATATCCTTGTTCAGCTGCACCTCTTCGGGCACGATGCCGGCATTTTTCAACATCCGATAGGCAGCTCGGAGCTCTTCCGGAACGTGGGAGAGGTCATCCAGGTCGAGAGGCTTGCCTAGCCCCTTGAGGTCGTCGAATTCGCCGTCCTTGATGGCGAGCTTGATCTTCTCGTCGGCCAGCCAGTGCAGGAAGCTCATCAGATCCTGACGGCCGTTCCGCTGCAGGTGACCATCAGCATGCCGTCGCGGACGACTTCGTAGTCGAGATCGACGCCTACGATGGCGTTGGCTCCGAGCCTCGCCGCCTGCTGGCGCATCTCCTCGATGGCGATGTCTCGCGCCTGCTTCAGCTTGCCCTCGTAGGCGCCGGAGCGCCCTCCCACGACATCGGTGATGGATGCGAGAAAATCCCGGACTACGTTCGCTCCCATGATGGCTTCTCCATTTACGATTCCGGTATATTCTTGAATCGGTCTTCCTTCAATCGTCGGTGTCGTCGTGATCAGCATATCGTCATCCCCTTATTCGGAATTAGGTGCTGCAAGCGGGCTCATAAGCCGGTCTCTTCCCATTTTACCCCTGCGAGGACGCCGCCGGCAACCGTTACCGACACCCTGACGGCTGCGGGCAGGCCGGGACGAGGCTGCAGGACGAGCTTGAAGCGGTACTCCTCCAGCTCCCCTCCCCGCTCGAAATGGCCTTCATACCGGTAGTCGGCAATGCCGGCGGCGTACTTCTCCCTGGTGCGCTCGACGGCGAGCCTGCCCCAGCGGGCATAGGCAGGCGGCGAATGGGAAGGCGTCAGCACGCCGGCAATTACGGCCGCAGACGACGGCTGGACGAAGGGATGCGCCTCCCTGGACGTCCCCTGGGATCGGGCGCATGCCGTCCCCTCTCCCGCCGCCGGCATCCAGGCCAGCGCCAGGATCGGGAATGCAAGGAGCAGCCGCCCGCCTGTCCGCTTCTGCTTATGTCGATCCCTTGGAATTCCCATGCTTGTATATCCTCCTTATGCGTCCGATGAAAAGCTCCTCCGTTAGTGTCGCCGCCGCCTGCATGCGATATCCAAAAAAAAGAATCCTGCCCATGGAAGGCAGGATTCGGGAGAAGCTTTATTCGGCCGCCGTCTCCAGCGAGCCGCTGCGCTGGCGCTTGGCGCGCCTGCGGTTCAGGAACTCGTAGACGACTGGAACGATGATCAGCGTCAGCAGCGTGGAGCTTGTCAGGCCGCCGATGACGGTGACGCCGAGCCCTTTGGAGATCAGCGCGCCGGATTCGAAGCCGAACGCCAGCGGCAGCAATGCTCCGACCGTAGCGATAGCGGTCATCAGAATCGGACGCAGCCTTGTTCCGCCTGCTTCAAGCAGCGCGTCGCGCACGCTCATTCCTTCGCGTTCCATATGGATGACGCGGTCGATCAGCACGATCGCATTGGTGACGACGATGCCGATCAGCATGAGCATGCCGATCAGCGCCGTGACGCTGATCGTTTCCTTGGCGACGAGCAGTCCCACCAAGGCGCCGATGACGGTGAACGGAAGCGAGAACAGAATCGTCAGCGGCGTCAGCGCGCCGCCGAATGTAATGACGAGGACGAGGTAGACGACGGCGACCGCAACGGCGATCGCAAGTCCGAGCTGCTTGAAGGATTCTCCGATGTCCTCGGTGACTCCGCCCATCTCGACGTCGACATTGGAAGGAAGCTTGAGCTCGTCGATGACCTTCTGCACATCCTTGGAAGCTTTGCTGATGTCGGATGAGGTGACATCGGCGGTGACGCTGGCGTAGATGCGGTCGCCTTTGCGGGTGACCGTATTCGGCGTGGTGCCTTCCTCGATCGTCGCGACGTCGCCGAGCCTGACGGCGCCTCCCAGCGGAGTCGGAATCAAGGCGTTTTCAAGCGCTGCTTTGTCCGCATAGGATTTGACCTCGGTTTTGACATGCACGTCGAGCTTCTCGCCATCCTTCTCGATGGTCGTCAAGACCGGCTGCTCGCGCACCGGACTGAGCGCCATCGCAAGCTGGCCGGCGGACAGGCCGTGCTGGCTCAGCTTCTTGGTATCGGCGGCGATGCGGTACTGCTCATACGTTTTCGATAGGCTCGTGTCCACGTTCGACAGGTTGGCGACCGACTTCAGCTTGTCGCTGATCTCGGTGACGACCGGCTCCAGCTCCTTCATGTCCGGTCCGTAGGCCGTGACCGTCAGGCTGCTGCCCCCGAGGCCGCCGCCTCCGAAGTCCTGCTGCTTCCACTCGCCTTTGCTAGTGTTTTTCTGCAGCAGCTCGACGACGGCTTTCTTTTCGTCCTCAAAATGCTTGAAGTCGCTGTTGTAGCGGATATTGAACAGCGCTTGCTTGGAAGCGCCCGGGCTGAACGGGTTGCTGCCGCCGATGGAATATTGGACGATCTCGACGCCTTCGCGGCCCATGATCTCCTTCTCCGCTGCCGTCGCGTACCCTTCCACATCCTCGGCCGTTTCTCCCGGAGCCGGATTGTAGGTAACGATCATGGAGTTGTCGCCGCCGCTCGAGATGAAGCTGACTCCGATAAGGGGCGTCAGGAACAAGCTGCCTACGAGAAGCAATACGGCAGCGCCGAACGACAGTCCTTTATGGTCCAGGCACCAGCGCAGGACACGCTTGTATCCGTTGGCCAGACGGCTCGGCTTGTCCTCATGCTTCGTGCCCTTGAGTCCATTGCGGAACATCATATGGGCCAGCATCGGAACGACGGTCACCGCGACGACCAGAGACGCGAGCAGAGAGAATACCATCGTAAGAGCGAACGGCAGGAAAATTTCGCCGATCATGCCCGATACGAATCCTAGCGGAAGGAAAACGGCGATCGTCACGATCGTGGACGCTGCGATCGGGACGAACATTTCCCGGGTCGCTGAGATGATCAGCTCCCGGCCGGTCAGCTTCTCGCTGGACATCGCCATCCGCCGGTATATGTTTTCGATGACGACGATGGAATCGTCCACGACCCGCCCGATCGCCACGGTCATGGCGCCGAGAGTCATGATGTTCAGCGTGATGTCGAACTCCTGCAGCACGAGCACGGCGATCAGCAGCGACAGCGGGATCGAGACGACCGAGATGATCGTCGAACGGATGTCGCGCAGGAAGAGCAGAATGATGAGGATCGCGAATGCCGCGCCGAGAATGGCTTTCGTGAGCATCGTCTCCACCGAGTCCTTGATCGGCTTGCCCTGGTCGAGCGTTACCGTGGACGTGATTCCGTCGTATTTGGCCGTCAGCTCATCCATCTTGGATTTGACGGCATCCGTGACGTCGACCGTATTGGCATCGGCCGCTTTGACGATGGACACCCCGATGCTGTCCTTGCCGTTCGTCCGGGAAATGGAGTCGGCCTTGCCCGTAACGGCGACGTCGGCCACCTGGCTCAGCTTGACGGTCGGCAGCGTG
>NZ_JZEJ01000001.1:1155451-1495408 GCF_001188365.1 Paenibacillus sp. D9
GGCCCCCCCCCCGCCGCAGCCGCTCCGCCTTGGGAAGCTCCGGCGCCTAGGTCCGGTACGGCTTGGCCCGCGCCGCCGGCTGCGGCGCCAGCTCCTGCACCTGCTCCTGCTCCTGCACCGGCTCCTGCTCCGGCGCCTGCTGCCGAAGGAATCAACGGAATTTCGATGTTCAAGAGATCGTCCGCCGTCATGATCTGGCCGTCGACGACGATCGACTTCTCCGAGCTGCCGAAGGTGAAGATGCCGAGCGGAACGTTCACGGCAGCCGCTTTGATTGCATTCTGGACCGATTCCGGCGTCAGGCCGTACTTGGCCAGCTCCTCCGTTTTATAGCTGAGCTCCGCGTCTTCGACATGCTGGCCGGAGATTTGGACGGAGGCGACGCCTTCCAAGCCTTTGAGCTCCGGAACGATATCGTCCTCGACCGTTTTGGTCAGCGCGGCCAGATTTTCTTTGCTGCTCGAGATGCTGAGGGATGTGACAGGGAATGCATTGAGGCTCAGCCTCGATACGGAAGGATCCTGGACGCCGTCCTTGAGCTTCAGGCTGCCCAGAGCCTCGCGCACTTCCTGCTGCGCCTTCTCCATGTCTTTGCCGAAACCGTACTCGATGACGATGGAAGAAGCGTTCTCGTAGGAAGTGGAGCTGACCTCCTTCACTCCATCGAGATTGCGGGTCGCCTGCTCGACCGGTTTCGTAACGGATTCAAGCACTTCCTCCGGCGAGGCGCCCGGATAGACCGTCGTAACGCTGACGATCGGCACCGTAATGTCGGGCAGCGTCTCCATCTTCATGTTGGTCCCGGCGTAGACCCCGCCGAACACCACGATCAGCGTCATCAGCCACAGCGCGAATTTGTTGTTGATCGAAAATCGGATTATGCTCTTCAACCTGACTTCACTCCTCTATCGTATGATTTCTCTCTATGCGGTACAGCGGCAGCCAGCCGCGTTACGCCCTCAGCCTGTAGCCGATGCCCCACACCGTCTCGATGAATTTGGGCTCGGAGGGGACCTCCTCGATCTTCTCCCGCAGCCTGCGGACATGCACCGTCAAGGTGGCGATGTCCCCGATGGAGTCAAGGCCCCACACTCTCTCGAACAGCTCCTCCTTGCCGAATACCCGGCCCGGATGGGAAGCGAGCAGCAGGAGCAGCTCATATTCCTTGTTCGTCAGAGCCGCCTCTTCTCCATTGACGAACACCTGGCGGGCGGACTTGTCGATGAGCAGCCCGCGGATGCGCAGCCTCTCTCCCTCGGCGGCCGTCGCCTTGCCGGTCAGCCGGTCGTAGCGGGACAGATGGGCCTGCACCCTTGCCACCATTTCGCCGGGGCTGAACGGCTTGGTCATATAATCGTCCGCTCCGAGCCCGAGGCCGCGGATTTTATCAATATCCTCTTTCTTGGCGGAAATCATGAGGATAGGGACATCCTTTTCCTTGCGCAGCCTGCGGCATATTTCGAACCCGTCCGCAAACGGAAGCATCAGGTCCAAAATGACGAGATCGTAGGGATGCTGGAGCGCGCGTGCGAGACCGGTGTCTCCCCGCTGCTCGATATCCGCCTCGAATCCGTGGCTCTCCAGATAATCGCGCTGCAATTCCGCAATGGAGCTTTCGTCTTCGATGATCAACACGCGTTTCATGGTTTCGCCTCCTTGGGACCGGCGGTTTCCAGAGGCAGCCGCATCATGAACGCCGCTCCTCCCTCCGCCCTGTTGCGCGCCGCGACGGAGCCTCCGTGTCCTTCTGCGATCTGCCTGACGATAGCAAGCCCGAGGCCGCTGCCGCCCGTTTCCGGATTGCGGGACATCTCCGCGCGGTAGAAGCGGTCGAACACGAAGGGCAGCGCCTCCTCGTCGATTCCGGGTCCGGTATCCTCGATAATGATTTCGGCAGCCTCAGCAGCCGCTTCGAGCCTCAAGACGACCTTTCGCTCATCCGAGCTTGCCAGCGACATGTACTTGGCGCTGTTGTCCAGCATATTGTCCAGCGCTCTGCCGAGCTTTTCCGGATCGGCCATCGCATGCATCGGACTGGGCCCGCCGGCGATATGGGCCGAGAGCAGGATGCCCGATTTCTCGAGCTCGAAGCTTTTTTCCTCCAGGTAATGCCGCAGAAAAGCCTTGAGGTCGATTCGCCGGAACAGAAATTCCTCCTTGTGCAGGTCCAGCTTGGAATAGAGGAAGAGCTCGTCGATCAGCCTGTCCATATCCTTCGCTTTGCGGAATACGGTCCGGAGATATCTCTCCTGCTTCTCCGGCGTGTCGGCGACTCCGTCGAGCATTCCCTCCACATACCCTCTGACGGCCGTAATCGGGGTCTTTAGATCATGGGAGATGTGGGACAGCAGCATCTTGCGGTTCTCCTCATACTGCTGCATCTGCTCGATCGTCAGCTTCAGGCGGCTTCGCATCTCCTCGAAAGCAGTCCCGACCTGGCCGATTTCGTTATTGCCGGACGGCAGCGGAACAGGCTCCAGATTACCTTCCTTGAGCGACAAAGCCGCATTTTTGAGCCGCGACAGCGGCCTGGTGATGGAGCGGGATACGATCAGCGCCATAAAGGCGCTCATCAGGCCGACGGCCAGCAGCAGCAGCATCGTGATCAGCGGCCTCAGATAGACCGGTATGGCTTCGCTGAGCCTGAACATCGCCGCCTTGCCGGGAGTTCCGTCCGGATAAGTGAACCCGGCATGGAACACTTCATAGCTGAAAGAACCGATCGTTAAAGGATCGCGAATATTGCCTTTCTGGCTGAGCAGCTTCTCCGGCTGCCCGCTGTCCAAGGCAAGCGACGAGGAATAAGCGATGGCTCCGTCCTTCTCCAGGACGAAGCCGCTGCGGACCTCGTTCATCCGACTGTCGATCTGCTTGAGATAGGCATCGTCCAGCAGCTTGCCGGAATCATGCTGGAGCACATACCACAGCTCGCCGAACTGGACGGCCTGCCCGTACTCCTTGTCCCGGTTCTTTTCAAAGAAATCCCGCATATCCTGGTAGCCCATCATATACACCATGAATGACATGGCCGCAGTCACCAGCACGAGAGGAACGGCAGCCATGGCGATGTAGGACAGCAGCAGCTTGAAACGGATCGACATGGTGCTCCTCCCTCCGAGCGCCGTCTGCGGCAGCTTCAATGTCCATTCTAAAGGATAGATCTAAACCATTAGGGTACCATTTCTTACAAAATTATAAACTATGGCTTGGATACATCCCATTATGAACGAAGAATAGAACCGCAAAAAGCCGGGAGCAGCTCCCGGCGAATTCATTTCATGGCCTATCGAAACATGCGGATGCCGCCGCTGTGATCGGCGCGGGCCATGCCGCTCCCTCCGATTCTGGACAGCAGCCATACCCCCAGGGAGAATAGCCAAATGTACAGCAGCCAAGCGGCCGTGCCTTGCCCCTGGATGCCGTAACTCAACTCCGCGGCCATCCGATAGCCCTTGAAGGCGGCAATCAAGACAGCCAGCAGCAGCAGCCCCATCATGGCGGCTGGCAGGCGCTTCCTTTGCGCTCCGGCAGACAGCACTCCTGCGACGAACCAGCCGAAGAGCGCCGCAGAACAGCCGGCTACGAGCCACAGGACGATATTGTCGGCGTTCGGCTCGAAGAGAATCTTGCCTGCCAGGAGCAGAAATCCGGCGAAGGCGGCGGCCGCTGCCGCCCCCCATTTCGGAGCCGGCTTGCTTCTCTTGCGGCGGCGCCCTTCCTTCATGTACCAGCGGATGTAATCCCCGAGCAGCCAAACGCCGGGCAGCAGCAAGCCGAGCAAGGACAGCCCGTACTGCAGCCATTTATACAAGGGAAGCCCCGCTTCGATCCGGTACAGCGAGTGATGCCTCGCTACCAGCCATCCGTTCGTATGCGTCATCCCGTCGACGAAGAGATGCGACCAGAAGCCGATGAACAGGGAGACAAGAAGGAGCGCCCAGCCCGCGGCGCTTGCCGGCGTGTTGTCACGGCGTCCAAGCAGCGTTTCGGCATATCGGTCGACGCCGCCCAGCGACGGCAGAAGCTTCGGCAGGACAGGCTTCAGGATGTTCTCCCAAGCCGATAAGAAAGCCAGGCTCAACGGTATGCCCATCCCAATGAATCCGGTCAGCGAATGTCCGATGCTCCGGTAGGAGTTCATGGCGATAAAATATTCCATGTCCGGAATCATGCTGCCGAGAACGAGCCCGCTCAAGCTCAAGGCGGGCGCAAGCCGGCGCAGCGGCGCGGCGTAGAGCGGATGGGAAAAAGTGAACGGCATGAGCGCCTCCCTTCGGTGATAGCGGATGAATCATTGCTCCTCTTTCCTTTTTGACAAGCATCGGCTCAGGCTTCAGTCCAAAGGTCCTGCCTTGCCGAGCGGCCACAGCCGGAATACGATCTTGCCCTCCAGGCTGCTCATGCGGATCGGCCCCAGATCCCTGCTGTCCTCGCTATGCTCGCGATTGTCTCCCATGACGAATACCGTCCCTTCCGGCACCGTGAACGGAAGCCTCAGGCCTTCCGGGAAGGTCGCCCCCTTGGCGTAAGGCTCCGTCAGCGCGGCCTCGTTGAGATAGACGGTTCCATCCCGGAAATCAAGACGGTCGCCGGGCAGTCCGATTACCCTTTTCACGAGCCTGAGCGGGCTTTCCGGTCCATAGATGATGACGATATCCCCTCGCTGGGGGTTCCCGAACACATAGGCCAGCTTGTTCTCGACCAGCCTTTCGCCTTCCGTAAGAGTCGTCTGCATGCTGATGTTGCGCACTTCGGTCTGCGCAAAAGCGAACTGCTGGAGCAGCAGCGAGGCAAGAGCTGCCGTCAGGAGCGTCAGGAGCATCTCGGCCACGCGCCGGCGCTTGCCGGGCGGCCGCAGATCGCCCTGGGGAACGGACGGAACGTCAGGCATATCGGTTCTCCTTCCGGGCTTGCCGTTATGCCCGCAGGCCGGCGGCAAGCGATAGAATCTGATTCATTGACGACAGGGCGGCCCCGAAAGTTTCTTCGATCAGGACCGACGGCCCGTTCCCCGGCCTCTGAATCGAAGGCATGGATCGGGAACAAGATGGCCGTCTGACGGAATCTGGCTTTTTGTCCGATAAAAAAAGCCGCGTCAGCGCGCGGCGGAACAACGGAATGAAGCGGCCGATCGGCCTTGAGGCCATCCGCCATTCAGCCGCGGAGGCTGGCGGAGAGCGGCAAACCCGGACCGGCCTTGTCGCGGCTGCCGGCAAAGAAGAGCAGCGTGCCGATCCATCCGCATGCGGAAGCGATCAGCAGCATGAGCGTGAGCTGGCCCGAGAAGGCGGTGCCGAGCAGCGGTCCGATCGACCCCCGGATGCCGAACAGCATGAGATGGAGGCCGAATACGGTTCCTTCGCGTCCGGGAGCCAGCCGGAATACGAAAGCGAGAATGCCGATATCCCAGATCGCTTCCCCGATTCCCTGCACGGCGTTGCCGACGATGACCGCCTCGTACGTGCCCCATAAGCCGTAAAGCATCGGAACGACCGCGTATGCGCATATGCCGCATAACAGCGTGTGGCGGATATCGAACCGGTCCAGCACCCGGCCGGCGATCAAATAGGTGAGCAGCAGCGCTGCAAAATACGCGACCCGCGCATAGCCCGCTTCGGTGCTCGTCAGATTCAGCACCTGAACCTGCACGATCTGGTACAGCGGATTGGCCAGCATGTTGCCGAAGCCGGCAAACGTTGTCGCGAGCAGGAAGACGGCCAGCGGACGGTTCGAGCGCACAAGATCCCACTGGGAGCGGAAGCTGAAGCGCGCCGTAGGCACCACTCTTGGAGGCTGCTTGCGCAGCTTCATCGTCTTGAAGAGCAGGATGGACGATACGCCCATGACGGAAGCGGCCATAAGCGGGCCGGCTGGCCCCGACGCATCCGCCCAGATGCCGACGAGATAGGCCAGCGGAATGGTGACCGCGCCTGCAGCCATTCGGACGTACCCCATCAGCCGGCCTCTCAGCTCGGAAGGATAGACCTGCGAGATGAGGGAGGCGTAGGCCGGCGCCTGGATGCCCATGAGCAGCTGGAAGATCACAGCCGCCGCGACGTATACGCCAGGCTCCGGGAACAAGGCAGGAAGAAACAGCAGCAGCCTGCCGATCAGGTTGGGCAGCACGACGAAAGGCATCGGCCGGCCGCTTCTCTCGACGAGGGAAGCCCATAACGGGGAGAACACTAGACCGATCGCCGGAGCGGCGGCCAGCAAGCCGGCTTGAAGATCGGATGCTCCCTGCTTGAGGGCGAACAGCAGGTAAAACTGGTTCATGACGACATTGAACAGGCTGAACAGGCAGGCTGCGGTAAGGTCGATCCGGGCATTCAGCCAGACGCGCGGACTCATGACCATGCCGAACTTCAATAGGCGGGCTCTTGAACTTCGCCCTTTTTCTTCCACGATGCACACCTTCGCTTCTCTCTCGGATGCCGGACGGAGGCGATGAAGCGCCTCTGCCATTATGCTCCATTATCCGCGATCTGTGGTCGGGTGTACACCCCTTTCAGAGGCGTTTTTCCTATATCCGGGCGATGAAACGGAGTCCCCCCCACAGGACGGCGCCAGCCGCCAATGCCAGTGCGTCCCGCATCGACAGCCGCAGCTTGAAGGCGGATCTTTTGATGCCGTCTCCCGCCCCGAACCCTTTGGCCTCCAGCGCATCCGCAGCTCTGTCCCCAAGCCTGAGGACCGACAGCATGTACGGCACGGCTGCCCGGTACAGCATGGAAGGAGGCACGCGGCCGGGACGGCTTGCGAACTTCCCTCTGGCGGCCCCGATCATCGCATAGCGCTGCCATTCCTCGGCCAGCATCGGAATGAAACGGAACAGCAGGCTGATCGGAAGGGTGATCCGGGCTGCAGGCAAGCCGGCCTTGGCCAGCGGAGCCAGCAGCTGGTCCGCGGCCTTCTGCAGCCGGAACGGCGGCAGCAGGGCCAGCAGCGGCAAGCCGAGCAGCATGACCAGCATGAGCCGCAGCATTCTCAGCAGCATGTCCGCTGCAGGCTCCCATTGGAAATGAAGCGGCGCGAGGCCGATGCCCGCGACGGCTGCCAGCGTCAGCACGAACACTCCGTACCCTTTCACGGCTCCCGCGTAGATTCGGAGCGAGGAACGCAGCGGAACTAGGATGGCCAGCGCAATTGCCAGGGACACCCCGATTCCAAGCCAGCTTTTCTGGGAAAGGACGCCTGCGGCGACCATCAGATAGGAGGCGATGAGAGCGCGCGGATCAATCCATTTCCCTATGTCCTTGCCTTTCCTCTCTTGATCCGCTTTCCAAATCTCGGTTCGAGCTTTTTTCCCGGCCTCTTCCCGATCGGCGATACATCCCGCGGCTTGATCTCCCGCTTGATCTTCCCGAGTGCCCGACAGATCTGTACCTTGCCTGCTCTCTCTCTTCCGCTCGGAAGCTCTCCCCGGAGCAACTGCAGGATTGTCGGAAGCAAGCCGGCCGGCCAGCTCCGACGGGCTGAGCCAGGGAACGGCGTCGGCTTCCAGCAGCCCGAAGCAGGCGGCCGCCTGCAAAGCCTGCGGAGCTCCGGCTTCCCGGGCGATCGACCGGGCATAGCGGGATGCCTCCATGACCTCGCAGACAACGCCGCCGTCCATGATGGCGACCTCGTCCGCGATCGGCAGCAGCGCGTCGAGGCTGTGGGCGGCAACGACGGCGCCGCCTCCTGCGGCGCGGTGCGCCTGCAGGATGGAGCACAGCCGCTCCGTGCCCTCGGCATCCAGCCCGGCCGATGGCTCGTCCAGCAGCAGCCACTCCGGCCTTCCTGCAACAATGCAGGCGAGCGCCAGCCTACGCTGCTGCCCGCCGCTGAGAGTCCAAGGATCCCTCTCCAGCAGCTCCATGTCCAGACCGGCCGCCTCCATCGCTTCCCTGATCCTCGAGCTCCTTTCCTCTCCGGCAAGCCTGTAGGGCTTCGCGGAATAATGAAGCTCCTCCACCACGCTTTTGGCGAACCACTGCGTCTCGGCCTGCTGGAGGGCAATCCCGAGCGACAGCAGGACGTCGCGGTTCGGACGCCGGCCGCTCCAGAGCGGCTCTTCTCCGAGCTGAACGACCCCTGACGCCAGCGGCCTGACACCTCCGGAGGTTTCCAGCAGCGTCGATTTACCCGAACCGTTGCCTCCGACCAGCAGCGTCAGCCTGCCTCCGCGAAAACAGGCCGAGAAGCTGCGGCTTCCGTCCGCTCCGGCAATTCTCGGAACGGCTTCGCTGAGAATCAAGTCCCGGGGAACGGACCGCGGCTTCAGCTGTTCCAGCGAGGAAAAAATCTCCGGGGAGACGGCAGGGGGAGCAGCTCGGAAGGCATGAGAAGCCGTTCCATGCGTGCTCCACCGTTCCGCGAGCTCTTCCGCGTTCAACGGCATGACGCCCATGCCGAAGCCGAGCGCGTTCAATTCCATGGCCGTCCGCGCGGCGAAAGGAGCTTCCAGACCCGCAAGACGACAAGGCGGTTCCCCGGAAGCGAGCGGACTGAAAAAGCGTTCCGAGCTTCCTTCCCATACCATTCGTCCGTCCTTGAGCGCAAAAACCCGGTCTCCGGCTTCGAGCTCGTCCATGTTCTGCGTCACCCATACGATCGCGATGCCTCGCCGCTGCATGGCGCGGGCATGCTTCATCAGCAGGCGGGCCGAGTCGTTGTCCAGCATCGATGCCGCTTCGTCGAACAGCATGGCCGGGGATCCGGCTGCAAGCGCTCCGGCTGCCGCGAGCAGCTGCTTCTGCCCTCCCGAGAGGGTGGACACGGGAGCGTGCATCAAGGCGGACAGGCCAAGCTCGGCCAGCGCCTCCTCCGCCCTCGGAATGATATCGGCACCGTTCATTCCTGCATATTCCAGAGCCATGACGAGGTCTTCCCATGGCGTGGAGCCCGTTATGGCGGCATCTGGCTGCTGGAGGACGACGGGCAGCGGCCTGGCATCAAACGGCGAAGGCAGCATGCGGGTGATGCTCTGCTCCGCCTGCGGGTTTCTGCCGAGGCCGGCGAGGGTGCGCAGCAAAGTCGATTTTCCGCTTCCGTTGGCCCCTACGATATGTACCCATTCCCCTTGCCTGATCTTCATCGTAATGCCTTGCAGGAGCGGCTCCCGCTGCTCGGGAGCCTCGGGGTAGACGACGAGATCGGCGACAGACAGGAGCGTTCTCCCTTCTGCGCCCTGGAGCGTTTCGCTCCTTCCATCGCCTTCTCTCAAGAGCCCGGCTGTCTGCTCTCGATGAACCCTCTCCGGTTCCCGTTTGCCGGCCTCTGCCGGCACGGCCATTTCTTCGGATGCCCTGCTCATCATTTCCCGCCTTCCCAAATTTCCCTTCCCAACGAAGGCAAGCTGTGCTAAAATCCGTTTTGTTAACCTTCTGCGCTTCGTTCATGGTTAACATTATAACTTGATTCCACCGATTTGAGGAGTGAAATGTTTATGATGTCGTCATCCCAATCGCTGCGTCGGGCCGTATTCATCGCCCTGTTCGGAGCCCTGTTCGTCGTGTTCAATTCCATCACCATCAGCACCGGAGTGTCCTCGCTCGTTCCGTTCACCCTGCAGACGATGGCCGTCGCCCTCATCGGCGCGTTCCTCGGAGGCAAGGACGGCTTTCTGAGCATCCTGCTCGTCAACCTGCTCGCCCTGGCGGGCTTGCCCCTGTACCGGGCGCAAGGGGGACTGGCGCATATGACCGGACCTACCGGCGGCTTCATCTGGTTCTTTCCGATCTCGGCGCTGATCATCGGCCTGCTCGTGACGGCCATTCTTCGCAGCAAGGCGGGGCGCCATCCTGTCGCAGCGTTCGCGCTCATTCTCGTCGTCATGGAAACGTTCGGCTCGCTGTTCGTCTATGTAGGCGGCATCCCATGGATGATGCATGTCACGGGCTTCTCTTTTGATAAAGCGATGGCGGTCGGCTGTTATCCGTTCCTGCTGCCCGATCTGCTTAAAAATGTCGCCGCTGCCGCTATTACCGTCGCTCTGCGCTCCTATTTGCCCGTCATGCGGCTGAAGTCCCGCTCCCGCGCCTTTTCAGCCGGCAAGGCGGCCTGACGACCGGCATATCCCGCAGCCCCCGTCCGGACCCGGACAAATGCAAAGAGCCGCGCATCCAGCGCGGCTCTTTGCATTTATAGGCTTAAAGGGACAACCGGTAAATATTCAGGACGTCCTGCTTGTCCAGCTTGCGGAAGTTGCCGATCTGACGGCCTGGCGCCGCCTTGGCCGCCATTTCCTCCAGACGCTCTTCTCCGATGCCGTAATCGGCCAGCTTGGACGGAGCTCCGAGGGAAGTCCAGAACTCCCGCAGCCTGGAGATGCCTTCTTCGGCGATCTCCTTGTCGCTTCTGCCATCCGGCTCCACGCCGAACACATTGACGGCGAACTGACGGAACCGGCCGACGTTGTCGTCCAGCACATAGGTCATCCAGTTCGGGAACAGAATGGCGAGCCCGCCGCCATGCGGAATGTCGTAAACCGCAGACAGCGCATGCTCCATGTCATGGTTCGCCCAGTCTCCGAGCGTACCCATGCCGAGCACGCCGTTCAAAGCCATCGTGCCGCTGTAGAGAATCGTCGCCCGATGCTCCAGATTGCCGAGGTCTCCGACCAGCTTGGGAGCAGTGCCCACGACAGCCCGCAGAACGGATTCGCAGAAGCCGTCCTGGACCGGCGTGAGCGGATCGTGATGGAAATACTGCTCGAACACATGGGACATCATGTCGACGATGCCGTATACGGTGTGATCCTTGGGAGCCGTAGCCGTGTAGGCCGGATCCAGCACGGAGAAGCGGGGGAACACATGCGGGCTGCCCCAGCCGTGCTTCTCCTCGGTTTCCTCGTTGGTGATGACGGAGCCGCTGTTCATTTCCGAGCCGGTAGCGGCAAGCGTCAGAACCGTGCCTAGCGGCAGGGCGTCCTGAACTTGAGCCTTGCGGCTGACGATATCCCAGAAGCTGCCGTCGTATTTGGCCGCGGCCGCGATCGCCTTGCCGCAATCCAGCGTACTGCCTCCGCCTGCTGCCAGCACCCAGTCGATGCCGTTCGTCCGGCACAGCTCGGCACCGCGGTGGACGGTCGACAGCCTCGGGTTGGGCTCGACTCCGGCAAGCTCGGTGACCTTGCAGCCGGCTTCGCCGAGCACGGTCATGATCTCGTCGTACAGGCCGTTTTTCTTGATGCTGCCTCCGCCATAGACGAGAAGCACGTTAGGGCCCAATTGAGCCGCTTCCTTGGCCATCTGCTGGAGCTGGCCTTCTCCGAAGTACAGCCGGGTGGGATTATGGTAGACAAAATTCCTCATTGATATCGTCTCCTTTCTATTCGTCGCAGCTTTCGGGATCCTCGGGCTTCGCGCCGTCGAGGGCGATCTTCTCGGCAACCGTATCCTGGATGATCGATACGACCATCTGAAGCAGGTAGTTGATATCGGCCTGGCTTTGCTGGAATTCGCCGACAATCGGAATCCCGTCCAGCTCGTCCTGCAGCTGATCCATTTCGGTTTCGATCTTCTGGACCATGGTCGAATTCTTGAACGTCTGCTCGAAAGCGACAAGCTCCTTTTGCTTCTTCTTGAGGCCGGCCATCAGAGACTGGACCCGGTCGTTGCCCTGGATCTGCTTCTCCGCGCGGCGGAACACCTGGACTTCCTCCGAAGAATAAATCAATCCCGCCAATTCGCGGGCCTTGTTCATGATATCGTCCCGTACGAGCAAATCCCGGGTATCGTACACTTCAACCGGGCAGTTCGGCCCGTGATCGTGAATGCTGGAATGCTTGACTCCCGCCATTGAAGGCGCGGTGCTGTTCTGCTCTGCCATTGCCAATCGCTCCTGTCTCATCCGCCTTGCGGCCAGAGAATTATGGTCCCCCGTGCAGGTTATTCCAAGGTTTTATTATACCAAAGTCGGCACTAAAAAACGACTGCCCTCACGGGCAGCCGCAGCTTCTTCCTTCTAGCCGATGATTTCGGCGGCATCGCCTGTCTGGGCGCCGCTTGCGTTCGCTTCATCGGTATCGATATGCATGTCCAGGGCGAAGCTCGGAGATACACGGGCGATCACGTTTTCAAACACGAGTCCCCGCTCTCCTCCTACCCGCACCTTCAGCTGCTGCTGGTCCTGGATGCCCCATTTCTCGGCGTCGTCGGTATGGAAGTGGATGTGGCGCGCCGCAACGATGACGCCTTCCTCGATTGTCACTTCACCGGCAGGCCCGGTAATCGTCACGCCGGCGGAGCCGCTGATGTTGCCGGACTCGCGCACGGGAGCCTTGATTCCTGTCGCAAAAGCATCCGTACGGGAAATTTCCAGCTGGGTCGCCTTGCGGGCGGGTCCCAAAATGCGGACCTTCGGGAACGAGCCCTTCGGGCCGCTGACCGCGACCGTTTCGTTGGCCGCGAACTGGCCGGGCTGAGACAGCGGCTTGAATTCGGTGAGCTGGTAGCCTTGGCCGAACAAAGCCTCGACATGCTCCTGGGATAAGTGGATATGGCGCGCGGAGACGCCTACAGGTACGGTTTTGCTCATGATCGTCTCATCCTTTCCGGAGGTTCTCTATATAGGGCGTTACCACTCATGGGGCAAGCTCAAGCGAAAAGGCATACGGCTCACGAAGGAGCGTATGCCTGACGTCGCTGATTTCATTATACGGATCGGCGGAAGCCGTGTCGAATGACCTTTTTTACAATTTGCGCAACATTGGGCGAACGGCACGATCCTATCTATACGGCCATTCATAGAATAGAGCATCCGATAGATTAGGAGTGAAGACAGATGCCAACGTTTGACAGCGTCCAGGTGACCGGCAGCTGCACCGTGCAGGGCGCCCTGCTGGTAGGCGGCAATCAGACCGTCCAGAACGACCTGCAGGTAGACGGCAACCAGACGATAGCCCAGGGCCTTCAAGTCAACGGTAGCCAGACCATCCTGAACCACTTGGATGTAGAGGGATCCGCTGCGATCGGCGGTACGGTGTCGGTATTCAGCCGTCTCATCATCGATGCTCTTCCTTCCGCTCCAGGCATCGCTTCCTCCCCGACGGCCGTCAACTATTACAGCTCCGGCTCCGCAGCTCAGCCCGGCCTTGTGCTTCCCGGATCGGACGGATCCGTCTATGTCCTGTTCGTCGACGTATCGGGCGCCGTGCCGGCGCTCGGAATTCAGCGGTTATAGATCCGCGGGCCGCTGCCCTGCGATCCCGCCTCCTCCGCCGCCTTGCGGAGTTCCTGGAGATAGAGATCGCCATGGCGCTTATCCGGCTCCAGATAGGTTCCCTCCGCCCATTCGTTCCATGCATTGATGAACAGGAAATCGCTCTTGTACACTTCGGCAGCCCGTCTGATCTGACGACTCAAGTACCAGCCGAACTTCTCCGGACTTCCGCCCACGCAGCTTTGGCCTCCGGACTTCAAACGGGGCGTGTTGTCCCATCCGACGAAGGCTCCCGGCATGATCGGCTCCCCTTCCCTGAGGCGCGACCTGTTCAAGATCAGATTCCAGACCTGGTCGTAGTCGAAGACATGATGATAGCCGTTATTGATGTCGAATTTTCTCCACTGGATGTTGTTCGGGCTGGTGGCAAAGGTATAATGGGGCTCGAACTCGACGCTGGCGTCGAATCCGTGCTGCTTCGGCACCGGGAATCCGCCCAGCGTACGAATCCAGTACAAGCCTGGGAGCCCGCTTTCCTCTGCCCACCGGTTCCAGCAACGGCGCATCTCCTCCCAGCAAGGCATATTTCCAGGACGGTAAATGAGAAAGACCGGCTTGCCGTCTATTCGGATATATCTCGGATCGAGAAAGAAGTTCAACAAATAGTTGAAATGTTCCTTCCAATCCGATTCGGTCCCGTATTGCTGCTCCACGATGATATCCTTGTCGCCGCCGTCCCATTTCTTCGTCCAGGATTCGTTCGCCCAGGAAAAGCAAAAAGGGAAATTCGGCGTGCCCATCGATAAAATTTCTTCCATCGGCTGCTGCAGCAGCTTTTTCCCCTTGAACCAGTAATGATAATAGCAAAAGCCGTAAATGCCGAACCTCGCCGCCAGGCTAGCTTGCCACTCCCTCGCTTCAGGGGAGGTCAGGTCATAATAATAATCATGCAGCGGCTCCCTGGGTTGCTCATGTCCGGCGTAAAGCGGTTTGGCTTTACGCGTATTGGTCCATTCGGTGAACCCTTTTCCCCAGCTCCGGTCGTTCTCCGGAATAGGATGGAATTGAGGAAGCAGATAGGCAATCAGCTTCACCTGTACGATCCTCCTAAGCCTGATACGCGGCTTTGAGCAGCTTCAGGGATATTTGCACATACGAATATTCATACCGGCTCCGTTCCAGAGCAGCGGTAGCTACCGCTCGTCTCTTGTCGGGATTGTGCCAGTAATGATGGATCAGCCGCGGCAGCTCTTCCTCCTTGGCGAATGGAATCATGTCTACTCCGGGCGCCATCACGGAAGAAGCGGCATCCGGAAGCCAGATGAATTGCGGCGTGCCGCAAGCCGCCATCTCCAGCATCGTTGCGGTGTCTTCCTCCCAGTTGATTGCCGCGGCGGCTCCGTTATAATAAAGCTCCGATGGAACTCCGGAATCCGCGGTTTCGACCGCCCGGACAGCCTTCCCAGCCTTTGCCCATAGCGAGAATTCTGCCGCCTTCCAATGGACCCTGGCGGATAGCGGAGAGGCATTGCCGTCTTGCCGGCGTTGACTGACCTACCAGGAGCAGCCCGGATGCATGCCGTTCGTCCACATGGCGTTGGTAAAACCGCGCTGGATCCGCGCCAAAGGGAAGCACCCCGGCTTTTGTTCCAAGCCTGGACAGTGCCTCCGCATCTTCAACCTGCGGGACAAAGATTGCGGAGAAAGCCTGGAGCAGCCTTTGATCGGCGTGACTCGCGGCTTCGATTGACGTCATCCACCATACCTTCTTGATGTCGCTTCCCCTCAAAAAAGTCGCTGCTAGCGGAGTGAGCGTCTGTTCGCTGCCGGCCATGATCAGCACATCGGGCTGGTAGTCCACGATTTGGGCGCAAAAATCCTTTTCAGAATATTTCATTGGTATGACTTCTTTGGCGAACAGGCGCACATGCTCGGCGAGCAGAGGCTCCACCCTCCATAGGTCGGCAGGCAGCATGGACACGAGGAGAACTCTCATGGATTTATAATCCGGCGGGGACATCGAAAAACGCGGGTATCGGGTCAGGCTTGGGCCTTGTACCGGGGCTGGGCCTTGGAGCAGGCTTGGGCTCTGGAGCTGGCTTGAACCCTGGAGCCGGCTTGGGCGGACAGGGGCTGCAAATGCGTGCGCCTTCGACCTCATCGACTTCATGACTTGACGGACGGTTTTTCGGATCAGCTGATTTTGAAGCTGTCTTTGCCTCCGTTCATCCGCTTTGAGGGAACGTTTTTTTCCGGATCGCTTCATGCTTCAGGCAACCGTCCTTTTTACATTAGGGTATGCCGGGATCAACCCGCTGACTGAGGCAGCCATACCGATAAGAGTAAAAATGCTGAAAAAGCCCGGCCGCTTCCCCAATGGGGAAACGGCCGGGCTGAACGATGACGGACAAGCCTAGACAAAGTCCTTCAAAAGCTTGTCGAACTGCTCGCGGGAGAGCTTGAGGTCCTGATTCGCAAGACCCTGCTCCTGGAATCCGCTGACGAGGTTCTCGTACGAGCGGCGCTTCGTATCCTGGTAGATGAGGCCGGTAACCAAACCGTTCGTCTCCATGATTTTGGTCATGGCGGCGAGGCGGTTGGAAGGATCGTATCCTTCTCCGGCGGTTCCGTCCAGGTTGACGATGTTCTCCTTGAACCAGTCGTAGGTGTTGACTTTGTTGAAGGTTACGCATGGGCTGAACACGTTGATGAGCGAGAAGCCTTCATGCTTGATGCCGGCTTCGATGAGCGCGGTCAGCTGCTTGAGATCGCTGGAGAACGACTGGGCGACGAATGTCGCGCCTGCCGACAGGGCGATTTCGAGCGGCGACAGAACGGATTCGATGGAGCCTTCCGGCGTCGATTTCGTCTTGAAGCCTTCGGCGCTGCGGGGCGACGTCTGCCCCTTCGTCAAGCCGTAGATCTGGTTGTCCATGACGATGTACGTCATGTTGACGTTGCGGCGGATCGCATGGACCGTATGCCCCATGCCGATCGCAAATCCGTCGCCGTCGCCGCCCGAAGCGATGACGGTCAGCTCGCGGTTGGCCAGCTTGACGCCTTGCGCGATCGGGAGCGCCCGGCCATGGATGCCGTGCAGGCCGTAAGCGTTGATGTAGCCCGAGATCCGGCCCGAGCAGCCGATGCCGGAAATGACGGCCAGCTGCTCCGGCTCCAAGCCGACGTTGGCGGCAGCGCGCTGAATCGCAGCCTGGATGGAGAAGTCGCCGCAGCCCGGGCACCAGTTCGGCTTGACGTTGTTGCGGAACTCTTTAAATGTTGCCAACGGGGGTCAACTCCTTTTTAGATGCTTCGTACACTTCGGACGGCAGGAATGGATTGCCGTCGTATTTGAGCACGCTGCGAATTTTGTCCGCGTATCCGCAGTGCAGCTTGATTTGCGAAGCCAGCTGGGCCGTGGCGTTGTTCTCCAGGACGATGACCTGGGATGCCTGGTCCAGATAGGGAGCGAGCTGCTCCGTCGGGAACGGATGGATCTGGCGCACCTGCACATGGTTGGACGTGATGCCGTCCTTCTCCAGGCGCGAGCGGGCTTCATCGATCGTTCCGCCCGTAGACCCCATGCCGACGATCAGCAGGCGCGGCTTCTCATGGGGAGCGTCGACGCGGATGGCTTCCGGAATCTGCAGGGAGGCCAGCTTGCCCAGACGTTTGTCCATCATGTTCTTGCGGTTCACGGCGCTCTCCGACGGCCTTCCCGTCTCGTCATGCTCGACGCCGGTCACATGATGCAGGCCGCCTTTGTCGCCAGGCAGCGAGCGCGGAGATACGCCGTCCTCGGTAAGCTCGTAACGCTTGAACAGCTGATGCTGCTCCAGCTCCGGCAGCTCGCGCTGCAGCTTGCCGCGGCGGATCTCGATGCGGTCGTAGTCGATCGGCTCGCAGCTTTGCTTGCCGAGGGACAGCTGCAGATCCGTCATGACGATGACCGGCACCTGGTATTCTTCCGAGATGTTGAAGGCCTCCACCATGTCGTAGAAGCAGTCTTCGATCGAGGCAGGCGCGATGACGACCTTCGGAATCTCGCCATGCGTGCCGTAGACCATGGCGTTGAGGTCGGACTGCTCCTGCTTCGTCGGCAGTCCCGTCGAAGGTCCTCCGCGCTGCGTATCGACGATGACGAGCGGCTGCTCGGTCATTCCGGCGAGGCCGATCGCCTCCATCATGAGGGACAAGCCCGGTCCGGCGGATGCCGTCATCGTGCGCACGCCGGCATAATTGGCGCCGATCGCCATCGTCACGGCCGCGATCTCGTCTTCCGTCTGGACTACCGTGCCGCCGAACTTTGGCAGCTTCTTGATCAGGTATTCCATGATTTCGGATGCCGGAGTGATGGGATAAGCGCTCATGAGCCTGCAGCCCGCGGCAACCGAGCCGAGGCCGATCGCTTCATTGCCGATCATGAACAGCTTCTGCTTGCCGTCGGCCGGCTCGAGAGCGAACTCCTCGAGCGGACCTCCCGCCTGCTCCAGCACGAATTCGGCGCCGCGCTTCACGGCTTCGACGTTCTTCTCGACGATCGCCGGGCCTTTGCGGCCGAATTCTTCTTCGACCGCTTTGTTGAACACCTCGAGCGGAAGGCCGAGCAGCGCCCAGGATGCGCCGGAGGCCACCATGTTTTTCATGAGCGAGGTGCCCAGATCTTCGGCAATCGATGTGATCGGCACGGCGAACAGGCGCGCGTCGCTTCCTTCCGGCAAGGCGGGATTGAATTTCGCGTCCGCCACGACAACGCCGCCGGGACGGAGCTCGGGCGCGTTGAGATCGATGCTTTCCTGGTCGAACGCGACAAGAATATCGAGATCATCCGAGATGGCCCGGATGGGAGATGTGCTGATGCGGATTTTGTTATTGGTATGTCCGCCCTTGATCCGCGAGGAGAAATGACGGTACCCGTATAAATAATAGCCGAGGCGGTTCAGAGCGGTGGAGAAAATCCGGTCGGTGCTCTCCACGCCTTCGCCCTGCTGGCCTCCTATTTTCCAAGACAGCTGACTGATCACTTGCGTCCAACTCCTCATCTGCTATGAGACCTTTTTCACAATCTCCATAAATTTTATGCCTCCACCTTTAAAAATGCAAGGCATTATCGAGAAAAGTTCTCATACAGGAATCCGATGGAACCTATAACAGATACTGATAGTTGCCCGATGCCTCAGTCCCCCGGCAGCTCGCTCAGAAGGAAGGAAATCGCGTTTCCATTCATAAAAGCCGCGGCTTGCCGCGCTCCGAACTCGCTTACGAGAGCGGATCGCAGCGAGCGGACGTCGCCGGGATGCCGAAGACCCTCCACGTAAAGCTCGATGCCGTCGAAGTCGGAACCGAGCATGATGTGCTTCTCTCCTCCCAAAGCGCATATATGCTCGATATGGCGAAGGATGTCGTCAATATGCACCTGCTCCGCGCTGCTGACGAAATAAGGCACGTAGGTCATGCCGATCCTTCCTCCCATCGCAATGAGCGCCCGAATCTGATCGTCGGTCAGATTTCTCGGGTGGGCGCAGACAGACTTCGCGTTGGAATGCGAGGCGATGAACGGCCTCTCGGTCCGGTCCGCCAGTTCCCAAAACCCTGTCTCCGTCAAATGCGACACATCCAAAATGATGCCGAGCTCGTTGCAATGCCGGATCAGCTGCCGTCCCTTCTCCGTGAGTCCGCCTTGTCGTTCTTCCATGACTCCGTCGGCCGCCCAGTTCCCATAGTTCCAGGTCAGGCCAAGCAAGCGGACTCCCAGCCTGCGCGCAATGCGAAGCATCGCGAAGTCTCCTTCCAGCCCGTCCGCTCCTTCCAGCGTCAGGAGGGCGGCGATCCGGCGTTCGGCAAGGCTGCGCTCAAGATCCTGCCTGCTCGCGACGAACCGGTAGGCATCATTGGAGACGATCTTTTCGTAAAAGAGGTCGATGCTTCTGAGAACGGCGTCGAATGTCTTCGGCCTGCTTTCCGTCAAATAGATCGCGTAGGCCTGAAGCATATAACCCGCTGCCAGCTGTCGGTCAAGCGTCACGTCGAGCTGCCGGCTGCCGGAGCCGCCAGCCGCTTGGCAGACGTCGAGCTCCGGATGACTCAGCAGCTTGCTGAGCACGTCGCAATGCAGATCCGCGACTCCGAGTACAGGGTGTTTCATGGCGCTGCAGCCTCCTGTTCCGTTTCTTGCTCTTGCATGATATGAATCCATGGCTGTAAATGGACGCAAAAAAACCTGCTTACACCGTAAACAGGTCGAATCGAATAAGTTGTCCGGTCTTCAGCGCGGCTCTACGATCAGCTTGATCGCTGTGCGGTCTTCGCCATCGATGACGATATCGGTGAAAGCGGGAATGCAGATGAGGTCCACCCCGCCGGGAGCGACGAAGCCTCGGGCGATCGCGACCGCCTTGATCGCCTGATTGATGGCTCCAGCCCCGATCGCCTGCAGCTCAGCAGCTCCACGTTCCCTTAGAACTCCAGCCAGTGCCCCTGCGACGGAATTTGGATTGGACTTAGCGGAAACTTTTAATACTTCCATGGAAAGTACCTCCTCGGGAATGATGGGTAGCTGCGGCTCTACACTACTTCCATACCTATTCGAGAGGGGACAAAAAATTCCTGCTTCCATTCCGATAGCCGTCTCCAGGATTCGCCACCGTTCTTATCAGTACATCGCTAGAGAGGTCTCGGTCAATCGAATTTTCTCCAGCTTTGCAGCCTGCCCGGTCGTTTCGTCCATCTGGACGAGCAGTCCGTGCAGATGCCAGTCGCCTTCATCGACGACAAATCTCGACGGAAGGCCGGTCAGGAACTTATGCAGCACAGCGCCCCGCTCCATGCCGAGGATGCCGTCCATCGGCCCGGTCATGCCGACATCGGTCAGATAGGCGGTGCCGCCCGGAAGGATCCGGTCATCGTTCGTCTGCACATGGGTATGCGTACCGACGACGAGACTCGCTCTGCCGTCAAGATACCAGCCCATCGCGATCTTCTCGGAAGTCGCCTCCGCGTGGAAGTCGACCATGATGCAGCGGGTTTCTTCTTGCAGCAGCTCCAGCTGCTCGTCCGCCACGCGGAACGGATCGTCATTGGGCGGCAGGAATGTCCTGCCCTGCAGGTTCAGGATGCCGAGCTTCTTGCCGTTCGCCTTGATGACCGCCGCTCCGCGGCCGGGCGATTGAGGCGAGAAGTTGGCCGGACGGACGATCCGCTCCTCATCGTCGATCCACTCGAAGATGTCCCGGTTGTCCCAGGTGTGGTTGCCCATCGTAATGCCGTTGACGCCCCAGTCAAAAAACTCCTTGGCGATCGCGGCCGTAATTCCCCTGCCGGCCGCTGCATTCTCGCCGTTCACGATAATGATGTCGGGATTATATTTGGACCGGAGAGCGGGCAGCGCCTTGCGCAGCGCCGTACGGCCGACGTTGCCGACGATATCTCCGATGAACATGACTTTCAGCATGACTTGCCTCCTTCGGATTACAAAGAAAATCCCGCTCCGGAGAGCGGGATGATCCACGGTATTACTTGGCGTATTCGACCGCGCGGGTTTCCCGAATGACCGTGACCTTGATATGTCCCGGATAATCGAGCTCGCCTTCGATCTTTTTCGTGATGTCTCTGGCAAGGCGGAACGCCTCGGTATCGTCGACTTTCTCCGGCTGCACCATGACGCGGACTTCGCGTCCGGCCTGGATCGCGTACGATTTCTCGACGCCGTCGAACGATTCGGAGATGGCCTCCAGCTTCTCCAGACGCTTGATGTACGTCTCCAGCGTCTCGCGGCGTGCGCCTGGGCGCGCTGCAGACAAGGCGTCTGCCGCTCCGACCAGCATTGCGATGACGGAGGTCGCTTCGCAGTCGCCATGATGGGACGCGATGCTGTTGATGACGACCGGATGCTCCTTGTACTTGCGGGCCAGCTCGACGCCGATCTCGACGTGGGAGCCTTCCACTTCGTGGTCAAGAGCCTTGCCGATGTCATGCAGCAGTCCGGCGCGCTTGGCCAGCGTGATGTCCTCGCCAAGCTCGGCGGCCATCAACCCGGTCAGGTAAGCGACTTCCATGGAGTGCTTGAGCACGTTCTGGCCGTAGCTCGTCCGGTACTTCAGGCGGCCGAGAATCTTGATGAGATCCGGGTGGATGGCGTGCACGCCCACTTCGAAAGTGGCCTGCTCTCCATACTCGCGAATCCGCTCGTCCACCTCGCGGCGGGATTTCTCCACCATCTCTTCAATGCGGGCCGGGTGAATCCGTCCGTCCGCAACGAGCTTCTCGAGTGCGGTGCGGGCGATTTCACGCCGAATGGGATCGAAGCCGGACAAGATGACCGCTTCCGGCGTATCGTCGATGATAAGGTCGATACCCGTCAAAGTTTCCAGCGCGCGGATGTTGCGGCCTTCGCGGCCGATGATCCGGCCCTTCATTTCTTCGTTCGGCAGCGTGACGACCGATACAGTCGTCTCCGCCACATGGTCGGCGGCGCAACGCTGGATAGCCAGCGAGATGATGTCTCGCGCCTTCTTGTCCGCCTCTTCTTTTGCCTGCTGCTCGATTTCCTTGATCATCTGGGCAGTTTCGTGGCGGACTTCCTGTTCCACGTTGGTGAAGATGATGGTCTTGGCATCCTCCGTGGTCAGGCCGGAGATCCGTTCGAGCTCGCTCTGTTGCTGTCTGTAGATGGAGTCGATCTGATCCTGTGTTTCTTCGATTCGTTTCTCCTTGTTGGCTACCAATTCTTCTTTGCGTTCGAGTGCTTCTAGTTTTTTATCCAGTGACTCCTCTTTTTGCAGCAGCCGTCTTTCGAGACGCTGATTCTCATTGCGTCTCTCCCGAATGTCTTTATCCGCTTCAGAACGGAGTTTATGGATTTCGTCTTTCGCTTCCAGCACCGTTTCCTTCTTCAGGGCATCCGCTTCCTTCTTCGCCTGTTCGACGATCTGGACGGCAGCCTGCTCTGCACTGGAAATCTTAGCCTCGGCAATCGACTTTCGGACGAAGTAACCAATCCCAAAGGTAATCGCGCCAACAACGAGAACGATCAAGATCCACCAAATAACGGGGCTCATCTTGTTCACCTCCTCGTTGCATTCACCAAGGCAGAAAATAAGCCGGGAATGATATTCAGTTGTTGCGATTCGGTTCCAAACCGTGTCTAAGACTGTAGAATGGAGACTTATAAACTTGAATCCATTTACGAAAGGAAATACATCCCTTTCACTCGCGGATGCACTATTATTGTAGCTTTACGCAATTTCAATTGTCAAGCCAGAGCGCTTCCGTCTCCAGTTCCTCTCCTGACGACACATGCCGCACGGCCTCCCGGACCAGATCGCCCTGGAAACCGCGGCGCAGCAAAAATCCCGTCAGCTTCAGCCGCTTATCGCGATCCTCTCCTTTGAGGCTCCGCCATTTCTTGGCTGCGGCCTTGAAAGCCGCTTCCCGCTCAGCCCCGGCATCGAGCGCCTCGATCGTCTCTCCAGCGGTCAGCTTGGACACCCCGCGCTGCTCCAGCTCCTGACGGATCAGCCGGCGCCCTTTCTGGCTGCTCTTCACCTTCTGGGCGGCGTACATTCTCGCATAATCGCGGTCATCGATGACTTTTTCCTGCTGCAGCCGGTCGATCGCATAGCGGATATCCGGTTCCATATATTCCTTGCGTTTCAGATAATCCGCCATTTCCTTGGCCGTCCTCATTTTGAATCCGGCATAATACAGCCCGGAGGCATAAGCCTTATACCGGTCTCCCTCCGACTGGATCGCCTCCAGCTCCCCGCTGCTGAGCACGCTTCCTTTCAGCAATCTATACTTGACGAGTATATCCTCGTGGACGGAAAACTCCGGCTCTTCATTCCCATCCAGGCAGATCCAGTAATAGGAACGTTTGCGGGAATCGGGTTCTACCTTGGTCACGACTTTCTCGCTGCTGTCCTGCATATGATGCCTCCTCCCTGATCCACGATCGGATGGCTTGAGCAAAAAAGCACCTCTGAACGATTCAGAGGTGCTTCCCTGTCAGGCCGGTCTATTCAATGTAAAATTGGCCCGGAATGCTCGCCGGACGGCTTAAACGTCCAGCTCCAGCTCGTCCAGCTCTTCATCTTCCTCTGCAGGAGGATTGATTCCGGCGGCTGCCCGTTCGGCGGCCGCATTGAGGTTATGCGCCTCGCGGATTTTGGCATCGATCGTATCCGCTACGGCAGGGTTGTCCTTGAGGAACTGCTTGGCATTCTCGCGGCCTTGACCAAGGCGGTCGCCGTTGTAGCTGAACCAAGCGCCGCTCTTGTTGACGATGTCCATCTCGACGCCGATGTCGATGATGCTGCCTTGACGGGAAATCCCTTCTCCGTACATGATGTCGATCTCCGCCTGCTTGAACGGAGGCGCCACCTTGTTCTTCACGACTTTGATCCGCGTGCGGTTGCCCACGACATCATTGCCTTGCTTGATGCTCTCGATGCGGCGCACGTCGAGACGAACGCTGGAGTAGAACTTCAGGGCGCGGCCGCCGGGAGTCGTCTCCGGGTTGCCGAACATGACGCCGACCTTCTCGCGAAGCTGGTTGATGAAGATCGCGATCGTCTTCGACTTGCTGATGGCGCCGGACAGCTTGCGCAGCGCCTGCGACATGAGGCGCGCCTGAAGGCCGACGTGGGAATCGCCCATCTCGCCTTCGATCTCGGCCTTCGGCACGAGAGCGGCGACGGAGTCGATGACGATGACGTCTACCGCGCCGCTGCGCACGAGTGCCTCGGCAATCTCGAGAGCCTGCTCGCCGGTGTCCGGCTGGGACAGCAGCAGCTCGTCGATGTTGACGCCGAGCTTGCTCGCATAAAGCGGATCGAGCGCATGCTCCGCATCGATGAAGGCGGCTTGTCCGCCCGTGCGCTGCACTTCCGCGATCGCATGGAGAGCGACCGTCGTCTTGCCGGAGGATTCCGGACCGTATACTTCAATGACGCGGCCCCGCGGAAATCCGCCGATGCCGAGTGCGATATCTAATGCGAGGGAACCGCTGGAAACCGTCTCAACGGTCATATGCGTGGACTCGCCTAGTTTCATAATGGAGCCTTTTCCGAATTGTTTCTCGATTTGGCGGAGAGCCATATCTAAAGCTGCGCGGCGATCTGACAAGAGATCCACATCCTTCATTCATCATTTTATAGTTCTATCATAGCCTGTTTGCATTCGTTTGCCAAGCTTTTTTTCGAACATACATTCGCTTTTTTTGTCCGCGGCGCCACCTCCGTATCCGCAGCGGCGTCCGGACAAAAAAGAACCGTAGCTGCGAAATGCAAGCTACGGTTCTTCCGTTAACTGTCTCCATTGTAGACCATTCCCGATGCCCAGACAAGAGCACCCGGAATGCAGCCGGAGCCGAGCGGGCGCTGCGGCCGGCATGTTCATCCGGACGCCCGGCGGATCAGGATTCCTTGAGCAGCGTCCACAGCCGGTACAAGGCGTGCTTGGCTGCGCGCAGCCGCACCATTTCCCGGCTGCCGCCGGCTTGCAGCGTGTATACGGAAGCTTCCATGCCCTTGCGCGAGATGCCGATGTAGACAAGTCCGACCGGCTTGCCCTCGGACTCTCCCGGACCCGCCACGCCCGTTATGGATACGCCCCAGTCGCTGCCGGTCGTCTCGGACACCCGCTGGGCCATCAAGGCTGCCGTCGCCTCGCTTACCGCCCCTGGCGCTCCCGCGCCTTCCAGCATCTCCAACGGAATGCCGAGCAGCCGATGCTTGAGCGCATTGGTGTACGTGACGATGCCTCCCAGGAACTCTCCGCTGCTGCCGGGCCTCGAGGTGATCAGCTCGGCGAACAGCCCGCCCGTGCAGCTCTCGGCGCTGCTGAGCCTGTGCCTGCGGTCGCGCAGAAGCCGCAGAACGGCTTCCTCCAGCGGGATATCCTCCTGCGCATACAGGTAGCTGCCGACCCTGGACTGGATCGTCGCGGCCATATCGTCGATCCGCTTCAGAGCCTCCGCTTCATCCGGCGATTTGGACGACAGGCGGATCGTCACCTCTCCCTCCTTGGCATAAGGAGCGATCGTCGGATCGGTCTGGGCTTCGATAAGATCGATCAGCTCATGCTCCAGCTTGGATTCGCCGATGCCGGCAAATCGGAGAATGCGGGAGTGAAGCGCCGCTCCACGGCCGTATTCCTGAAGGATCCAGCTTGTCGCGGGGCCTTCGAACATCGGCTTCATCTCCATCGGTGGTCCGGGCAGCAGAATATAGCGGATGCCGTCCTGTTCAAGGGCGTTGCCGACGGCGAGTCCCGCTTCGTTGTCCAGTGCGGCGCTTCCCTCGATCGAATTCGCCTGCCTCAGGTTGCTCTCCACCATATGGGCGCCGCGGCTCGCGAAGAAGGATTTCATTCTCGCCAAGGAAGGCTCGTGGATGACCAGCTTGCGTCCGAGCATGTCGGCAAGCACATCCTTGGTGAGATCGTCCATTGTCGGCCCCAGGCCTCCCGTGAAGACGAGCAGATCGGCCCGGGAAGAAGCGATTGCAATGGCTTCTTTCAGCCGGGAGGCGTTGTCGCCGACGACCGTCTGGAAAAACACGTCGATGCCCAGGGCTGCCAGCCCTTGGGACAAGTAGCGCGCGTTGGTGTTGACGATTTGGCCAAGCAGCAGCTCGGTTCCGACCGCAATGATTTCGGCTTTCATGTTGGCATTTCTCCTCCGGGATTGGGTTTGTCGCGATGATTGATAATGGGACAATCGGCGGGAACGCGCCCGTGCACAGATTCCTCGATGACGGTCAGGCGTTCCAAGGCAAATGGAAGGATGGTGCCGGCGGCGCCATCCTTCCAGCGTACAAGAAAGGCCCCCGATCCCGGCGGGGATCGATGGCCTTGTCCAGCCGGTTATTCAACCGGGATGAGATTGCGGTTTTTGATGAAGTAGTCGATGCCCGACCATACCGTAATCAATGCGGCAGCCCAGCTCAGGATCAGATCCAGAGGCAGGTCCAGGAATGCTCCCGGGAAATTGTTGAGCAGCAGCACGATGATCATGGCGATCTGAACGCCGGTCTTCCATTTGCCCCAAGTGCTTGCAGCCAGTACGGAGCCTTCCAGCAGAGCGATCTGCCGGAGGCCGGTCACGGCGAATTCGCGGCTGATGATGACGATAGCGAACAAAGCGCTCAGCTTATCCATCTCGACCAGCGAAATAAGCACGGCAGCGACGAGCAGCTTGTCGGCGAGCGGATCGAGCAGCTTGCCCAGATTGGTCACCATCTTGTTCTTGCGGGCCAAATATCCGTCCAAGCCATCCGTGCTGGCTGCAATAATGAATATCAGCGTGGCGATCATCTGCGTGTACGTAATTTGATAGTCCCCGAGCTTAATGGATCCCAGATCAAGACGGATCAGCAAAAAGAACATGATTACAGGCACGAGAAAAATACGCGCAAGCGTGATCTTGTTGGCCAAATTCACGCGGGTTCCCCTCCCTGACAAAACTCTAACCTAAAGTATGTACGCTACCCGGGAGGCCATTCTCAAAAGAACGGACATAGCCGGTCCCTATACGATAAAAGTATAAACGAACCGAAAACCCGCTGTCAAAATTGTTACCGGAAATTCGTGTACTGCAGCTCCAGCTCCAGGTTCGCGCCGCGGAGCAAAGCCATGACGGCCTGCAGGTCGTCGCGGCTCTTGCCGGTCACGCGCAGCTGGTCTCCCTGGATCTGGCTCTTCACTTTCAGCTTGGAGTCGCGGATAAGGATATTGATCTTCTTGGCGTCGTCCTGGCCGATCCCCTGCTTCAGCTTGATGCGCTGGCGCACGGTGCCGAGCGAGGCGGCTTCAATCTTGCCGAAGTCCATATTCTTGATCGGGACGTTCCTCTTGATCATCTTGGTCTGGAGAATGTCGATGACGCTCTTGAGCTTGTACTCGTCGTCCGACTGGACGACCAGCTCTTCCTTCTCCAGCTTGATGCTGCTCTTGCTTCCTTTAAAATCAAAGCGGTTCTCGATTTCCTTCTCCGCTTGGACAATCGCGTTGTTCAGCTCCTGCAGATCGACCTTCGATACGATATCAAACGAATTTTCGGAACTCATGGCAAATCCTCCTTACATGGCATTCCTCTTATTATAAAACATCCGGCTGCGAAAGTATAACCGGCGGGGACGCCGATGCATTTCCGCGGGACAAGCCTGCGGCTCTGCGCATCTATCCCATCGAATCGAATACAGGCAGCAAGGCCGTCACCATCGGCCTCCCTTTCAACCGCCGATCTTTACGTTCCAGCCTCTTAGGATCGTGCAATCGAAAAAGGCATCCCGCACAGGGATGCCTTTTCGTGCTGCTATTGGCTGTTTTCGGAATCCGAGCCGCTCGTGCCGTCGGTTGTTCCGGCCGAATCGGCATCGCCGCCGGATGCTGCATCTCCTCCGGATGCCGGCTCGAACTGGATCTTCTTCGAGCTTGGACGGTCTCCGTCGTCGATCAGCTGGCCGCCGACCGTAATCTCGGTATTGTCCGCGCGTCCGGTATTGAGATAAATGACGTCATCCACCGGTACGGACAGAGTGTCGCCGGCTTCGGCCGCTTTGTTGTACAGGAATTCGCCTTTTGGACCGCCTTTGCGAACTTCGATCCATGCGGTGCCGGTAAAGCTCAGTTCAATGGTGACGGCGCCGTTGGTCTTGTAGTAATCAATCTTGCCCGACTTGCGGTCGAACGTCACGGCCCCTTCCGGAGTCGGGGTCGGCGTAGGAGTCGGCGACGGAGTCAGGCTGGGCGACGGGCTCGCCCCTCCGGCAGCATCTCCCGGAGACGGCGATTGTCCAGGTCCGGGCGTATTCGTCGTGATCGGCGTTTCGTCCGCGGTGGGCGTCTGCCGGTCCGGCTTGATGACGAAAATCCAGATCAAGACGACGATCAGCGCCAGAAAAGCCCACATCAGCACGGAAAACCCCAGCTTGCCGACCCGTTCGGAGGTCGCCCTCGAGGTCGATGCCTTGCGCGGCGGCTGCGGGGCAGCGGCCGGCTCTACCGCCGAAGCCGCCGGCGCCGCAGGAAGCTCGTTCTTGTAATAGTTCAGAAGCTCGTCGGCGTTGAGACCGACCGCCTCCGCGTAGTTCTTGACGAATGCACGCGCATAAAAGCTGCCTGGAAGCGCGGCGTAATTGCCTTCTTCGATCGCGGTCAGGTAATGCTTGCGGATCTTGGTCATCTCCTGCACCTGGTCCAGGGAGAGTCCCATTTCTTCCCTTGCCGTGCGCAGGGTTTGGCCCAATTCAGACATGGTTGGCCATGCCTCCTCTCAAATTAAAAATCGTTATAATTGACGGTGAAGGAATCATAGGAGATTTCTTCGTCCGGCGTATTGCGAAGCTCGATAATAGTCGTAAAAGTGCTGTAATCATAATTGGATTCACGGATAAAGATGTCCGGATGCTCGATGACCTTGGTCGAGGGCATCTCCATGATTTCCTGGAGAAGGGCGTGATGGCGCTCGTTGGAGCGGATCGTGCTGACGATGCCGTCGATGATGAAGATATTGTCGGGATTCATTTCCTCGCTCGACAGCTGGCTGCGCACCGTCTGGCGGAGCAGCGTGGAAGAAACGAACGTCCAGCGCTTGTTGGAGCAGACGCTTCCGGCGATGATGGATTCCGTCTTGCCGACCCTCGGCATGCCGCGCAGTCCGATGACCTGGTTGCCGTCCCGCTTGAAGATTTCGCCGAGGAAATCGACGAGCAGTCCCAGCTCGTCCCGCGTGAAGCGGAACGTCTTGCGATCATCCGAATCCCGTTCGATATAACGTCCGTGACGCACAGCAAGCCGATCCACCAGGCTCGGAGGACGCAGCTTGTTGACGGTGATGTTCTCTACCTTGGCAAGCATCTTGCCGAGAATCTCGATTTTTTCGTCGTCGTTGGTCTGAAGCAGCATGCCGCGGGTGCGGTCCTCCACCCCGTTGATCGTAATGATGTTGACGTTGAGCATGCCGAGCAGGGAGGCGATATCCCCAAGCAGGCCAGGCCGGTTCTTATGTATTTTGTACTCCATATACCACTGTTTGGATTCCATTAATCACACCGTCCTGAGGTAATGAGCTGTCTTTATGCCCTTCATTATAAGCCTACATTCTACATGATTCGGCAAGAAACCGCAATGATCATGCCGACGTTTTTTGGGCGGCGGAATCTTGATGTCCGCAGCCAAGTAGAAAAGCCCCCGAATGGGAGCTCTCCGCCAAAAGTCGATGATTAACCGTGATTGACCAGCTTCACCATGAGGCGGGCAATCGTCTTGCGCTCTTCCTCGTCTCCGACGTCCCAGATCTCCTTCAGCACGCGCTGCTCTTCGTTTTTCGGATCGACCTTCTCATCGAGAAAAGATCCGATCTCATAAGCGAGGTTGCCGAGGGTTTCCTCGGTAAGACCCATCTTTTTGCCCTGCTCAACGCGGTCGGACAGGAATTCCTTCCATCCTTCAAAGCTCGAAAGTACAGTAGACATGCTTCGTCGCCTCCTTGGTCGAATAGAGAAAGAAATCATCAACGACCCTATTGTGTGCGGAGGCCATCTTCCCTATACGACGACCAGGGCTGGAAAAAAGTTGCGGCCGGACCACTCATGTGATCCAGCCGCCGTTCGGACTGATGACTTGACCGGTTATGTAGGATGATTCCGGCAAGGAAAGGAAATAGACCAGCGAAGCGATCTCATCCGGATGGGCCAGCCTTCCGGCCGGAATTTCCTCTTCCAGCGCCTGAAGCTCGCCTTGATCGAGATGGCTGTTCATTTCCGTGTCGACCGCTCCCGGAGCGACCGCGTTGACCGTTACTCCGGACGGCGCCAGCTCCTTGGCCAGCGATTTCGTGAACGCATTGACCCCGCCTTTGGTCGCGGAATACAGCACCTCGCAGGATGCCCCGGAGATGCCCCACACGGAGGATACATTGATGATTCTCCCCCAGCGCGCGCTCACCATCCGAGTCATGAACAGCTGCGTGCAGAGAAACAATCCCTTGAGATTGACCGCGGTCACGTCGTCCCATTCCTGCTCGGTGAGGTCCGCCAGCATGCCGTAATGCGAGATGCCCGCGTTGTTGACGAGAATATCCGGAAGCAGCCCTGCCGCTTCCAGCTTCTCCTTCATTCTGCCCAGACTCTCCCTGGATCGCACGTCGGCGGAAACCGTCATGACCCTGCCGCCGCCGAGAGCGATGCATTCCCGGGCCGTTTCATTGGCGCGTTCATGCGAATTCAAATAATGGATGACCACATTCATTCCTTCCGCGGAAAAGCGCCGCGCGATGGCGGCGCCTATGCCCCGGCTTCCCCCGGTAATGAGGACGGTCATCTCCTGCAAGCTTTTCAAGCTTCCGCCGGAGGCAGCACGACGGACACGGCCAGCTGGCCGAAGTCGAAATGCTCTCTCAGCCGGGCATTGGCATCGTCAAGCGTGATGCTCTCATAAGCCGGCAGCAGCTCGAACAGATCCTGTCCGCGGAATTTGTAGCGGGTGAATTCGCCTGCGATCGACTCGGGAGAATTGAGCATCCTCAGGTAGCTTCCGATGCGCTTGCGCTTCGTTCTCTCGAAAGCTTCGGCATCAAGCCCGCTCTGCTGCAACGACGCTACCGCTTCCTTGACCCGCGCGACGAGAGCGTCCGGGTCCTTGGTATCGCCTCCGATGATAGAGAAGCCGTAATCGGTGCTGCAGTTGTATTCATATCCGAATGAATCGGAGATGAGATTGTCGTCGTACAGCTGCTGATAGGTCGGGGAGCTGGATCCAAGAATGGTTTCCAGCATCAGCTTGGTCGTGACGTCCCGGCGCAGCAGCGCAGCGCTGTCCAGGCCGTTGGTTTTCTCCTTGAAGCCGAACAGGCACTTCGGCAGAGAAACCTGAAGCTGGATCGCTTTTCGCGGCGTATTCACGCCTTGCGGCTCGGGCTCGAAGAAACGCTTGATTTCGCCTAGAGGCTCATATGTCTTCGCAGCCTGGTTGGACCGCACCAGCTCGAATACCTGCTCCGCATCGACGCCGCCGACGATGAACAGCAGCATGTTGGACGGGTGGTAGAAGGTCTCGTAGCAGCGGTACAGCATTTCCTTGTCGATCTTGTAGATCGATTCCACCGTTCCGGCAATGTCGATATGGACCGGATGCACCTGATACAGCGCCTCGATCAAGCCGTAGTAGACGCGCCAGTCCGGATTGTCGCTGTACATGTTGATTTCCTGCGCGATGATTCCTTTTTCCTTGTCGACGTTCTGGTCCGTAAAGTATGGATTCTGGACAAAATTGATCAGCGTCGTCAGATTGGCCTCGATCTGCTCCGTCGCCGAGAACAGGTAGACCGTCCGGTCGAAGCTCGTGAACGCATTGGCGGAAGCGCCTTGCGAGGCGAACGTCGCGAAAATGTCTCCGGTCGGCTCCTCGAACATTTTGTGCTCGAGAAAATGGGCGATGCCATCCGGCACGCGGGCAAGCGGTCCGTCGCCGATGCCGAAATGATTGTCTACCGAGCCGTAGCGGGTGGAAAAGGTCGCGTACGTTTTCTGGAACCCTTCCTTGGGCAGCACGTAAACCTGCAGCCCGTTGGGCAGCTGTTCGTGGTAAAGCGTTTCTTCGACGCCGGGATAACTGAGCTTCTGCATGTTGTCAGGCCTCCTTCTTGTCGCGCAGGAAGTAGATCGTATCCAGCTTGACGCCTTCCGCAACCCTCACGATGTCTTCAGGCGTTACGGCCCGCACTTCTTCGAGCAGCTGGCCGGCTGTCCTCTCCTTGCCGGAAAGAACGCTGTTGAAATCATACGAAATCATCTCGTAGGCGGAATCCTGGAGCTCCCGCAAGGAATTCGTCAGCATGGCTTTGGTCTGGCTGATCTCCAGCTCCGACAGCTCGCCGCGCTTCATGCTCTCCAGCTGCTCCTGGATGATGGCGACCGCTTTGTCGTAGTTGGCGATTTCAATGCCGGACTGAATCGTGCACAGCCCTTTATGGCCGTCCAGCCTCGAGGAGGCGTAGTAAGCCAGGCTTTCTTTTTCCCTTACGTTCATGAACAGCTTGGAATGCGGATAGCCTCCCAGAATGCCGTTGTACATCAATGCGGCGGCATAGTCGTCATCGCCGTAGGCGACTCCCGTGCGCAGGCCGAGATTCAGCTTTCCCTGAGCCACTTCAAGCCGTTCGACGACATTCTTCACCCCGTCTTGAGGGAAACGGATATCCGGGCTTCCGTACTTCGAGGGAGCGGTATCGGGAAGCTTGAACGAAGCCGCTGCGAGCTCCTTCACTTCCTCAAGCGTCGTATCGCCGACGACATATAGGTCGAAAACGGCCGTCTCCAGCCAGCGGCGGTAGGAATCGTACAGCGATTGCGGAGTGATGGCTCCCACGTCGGCGATGCGCCCGAGGGCATGCAGCCGGTAGGGCTCGTTGGCGCACATGATTTCCATGCAGCGCTCCGCCGCATAGCGGATTTTATCGTTGATGATGCTCTCCAGCTTTTTGGTGAGCGTAACCTTTTCGCTGTCGACATACTTGCTCCGGAAGGCTCCGTTGTCCAGAGCCGGCTGAGTGACCGCTTCTCCAAGCAGCTTCATGGAAGCGGCGAGCAGCGACTGCTCCGCGGCGACGAAGCGGTCGTTGATGACATCCATCCGGAATTGGACGATCTGGGAATTGCCCCGCTTGTAAATATCGAAACCAAAGCCGGCGCCGTACAAGTTGTCCAGCTGCTCCCGGAACTGGATCGTCTCCGGATGCGAGGCCGTGCCGCGCCGCAGCACGAACGGAGCGAGCGCGGTTTCCGTGACGGTGGATTCTTGCAGCGGAATGCCCGCGAATAAAGAGACGGCGAAGGTTTTGAACCTTTTGGTCGGCAGCACATGCAGCCGGATGCGGCCGTGGCTCCCTTGCTGAAACGCCATATCCGAACCCCTTTCCGCGCCATGTTGGCGATAGGTAATCTGTTCCATATTGTATGCCATTCCATTCTATCTCAGCCTAAACAGAAGAAGCAACCGGGGTCAGGCTTGCCCTGGCCGGCTGCTTCCGAGCTTTACATGCAGAAAATATGCTTGCCGATCGTCTTCACTTGCTGACGCGACCAGATCCATTTGGAGGTGGCGGTTTCCGGATTGAAATAGTACAGGCAGCCGTCCGAAGGATCCCAGCCGTTGATGGCGTCCTCAACGGCCTTCTTGGCCCGCTCGTTCGGCGTCAGCCAGATCTGGCCGTCCGCGACTGCGGTGAAAGCGAGGTTCTGGAAGATGACGCCGGATATCGAGTTCGGGAATTCAGGCGACTTGAGACGGTTGAGGATGACAGCCGCTACTGCAACCTGGCCTTCATAAGGTTCGCCGCGGGATTCCCCGTATACGGCATTGGCCATGATCTTGATGTCGTTGGCCGACAGGTTGAGCTTGTTCGACTTGCCGATGTCTCCGCCGGAATTGCCTGCGTTTCCAGTGTTCCCAGCGTTGCCGCCGGCGGCAGTGCCGGATTCTCCGCCCGGAAAATCGGCTGCCGTCGGCTTCCAGTTTTTCGTCGCTTCCCACAGCTTGAGCTTGGTCTTCGCTCCGACGACTCCGTCGGATTTCATGCCGAACTTCCATTGGAACCAGGTGACGGAGTTTTTCGTCTTCGGTCCGAAGCTTCCGTCGATCTTGCCCTCGTAATAGCCTAGATATCGGAGACGTCCTTGAAGCTCCACGACATCCTTGCCCGATGAGCCCTGACGGATGGTGGCGCTGCTGAACGTTTCGCTTGACCTGCCGGGCAGCTCGTCCTTGAGCGTATAAAGGCTGAGCACCAGCAGCATGGCCGCGATCGTCATGACGATCAAACGTATCTTCATAGTCGGGATCTGCCTTTCTCTAGCGGGATGCGCCTTAAGCGATGCACGGCCTTGCGTCCGCTTCGCCAAAGCGTTTGACAGTCCCTAGTATGAGAAAGCAGGTCTCCTTCTATGCATGTTTCTGGCTCGCCTGGAACTGGTCCGCCGTCATCAGCACCTCGCGCGGCTTGCTGCCCTCGTAAGGGCCGACGACGCCTTTGGCTTCAAGCTGATCCACAAGCCTGGCGGCCCGTGTATAGCCTACCCGCATGCGCCTCTGCAGGAGCGATACGGAAGCTTGCTGGGCATCGACGACGATCTGCATCGCCTGATCGAACAGCTCGTCCAGCACTTCTCCGTCTCCCGCAGCGTCGCTGTCGTCCAGCTCAGGCACGAGGTCCTCCTTGTATTCCGCCGCGGCCTGGGATCTTGCGTAATCGACGACGGCTTCCACCTCGGAATCGGACAGGAACGCCCCTTGAACCCGGATCGGCTTGGACATGCCGACAGGCAGGAACAGCATGTCCCCCCGTCCCAGCAGCTTCTCCGCTCCGACCATGTCGAGAATCGTCCGGGAATCGACCTGCGACGAGACGCCGAAAGCGATCCGGGAAGGAATATTGGCCTTGATCACGCCTGTGATGACGTCCACGGACGGACGCTGGGTCGCGATGATGAGATGGATGCCGGCCGCCCTTGCCATCTGGGCGAGTCGAGTGATCGAATCCTCGACATCCTTGGCCGCGACCATCATCAGATCCGCCAGCTCGTCGACGATGACGACGATGTAAGGCAGCACGGCGGCAGGGTTGTCCTTCATCAGTCCGTTGTAGCCTTCTATGTTGCGGGTGCCCGACTTCGAGAACAGCTCGTACCGCTTCTCCATCTCCACGACGATCTTCTTGAGCGCCAGCGAAGCTCGCCTCGGATCGGTGACGACGGGAGCAAGCAGATGCGGAATGCCGTTGTACATGTTCAGCTCGACCATTTTGGGATCGATCATCATGAACTTCACTTCGTCCGGAGCGGCTTTGTACAAGATGCTCGTGATGATGCCGTTGATGCAGACCGACTTGCCCGATCCGGTAGCTCCCGCGACAAGCAAATGGGGCATCTTGGCCAGATTGCCGACGATGGACTGACCGGCGATGTCCCGGCCGAAAGCGATCGACAGCTTGGACGCCGCGCTGGAAAACGTCGGCGTCTCCATGACTTCGCGCATGGTCACGACTGCGACTTCGGCATTCGGAACCTCGATTCCAATGGCGGATTTGCCCGGAATCGGCGCTTCCATCCGGATATCCTTGGCAGCCAGCGCGAGCGCGATGTCATCGGTAAGGCTGACGATCCGGCTTACTTTGACCCCTGTCGCGGGCTGGACCTCGTATCTCGTGACCGCAGGTCCAGGCACGACATCCAGCACCTTGGCCCGGACCCCGAAGCTCTCAAGCGTCGCCTCGAGCTTGCGGCGCGAGTCGTTCAGATCGCCGGTATCGGCGCCTCTGCCCGAGCTGGCGGGTTTAGCCAGCAAGGAAAGCGGCGGCAGCCGGTATGGCTTCGTTTCCCGCGCTGCTGAAGCCGCTGCTGGCGATGGCTCCCCATCTCCTTCGGGACCTGCCAATGCCTCCGATATCTCGGCAGGATGGCGGGAAGGCGCTGGAGCGGGGAAATCGTCTTCCGCCAGCCATTCGCCGGAGTCCGTTCCATCGGCTTCTGCATCCAGGCCGCCCGTCTGAGCGCCTGGAACCGGAACGGCGGGAAAGGCATTTCCCTGGAAGGATGCATCCTCCCAATCCTCTCCTTCTTCGTCCTGATCGTCCCAAGGAGGCGGATCGGCTGCGGGCAGCACCCGTTCTTTCGATTCCCTGCCTTTGATAGAGACGGCCGGAGCGCCGGCGGGCTTGCCGGCCGGCTCTTCGTCGATCAACCAGTCCCCTTCCTCATCAGCTTCTTGCCCTTCCTGGTTTTGACTCCCCCAGCTGAAAAAGAGAGAGCGTCCTTTGCGGGGCGACGGAGACACGGTCGTGCTTCCATAGTCATCGTCATCGTCGCCGTTCAGCCCGAGGGCGAGATGATCGGCAGCCGCAGTCCTGCCGACCGTAGAGGCCGATGGCTGCGAAGCCGCGGCAGGAGGCCTCGGCTTGCGCGGCCTTGCCGCTGCTTTGGCCTGCAGCAGCTTGATCATATGGACAGCCCGGATGCGGATCATGCGGCCGATATCGACATAGGAGCGTCCCGTTATGAGCATTAAGGAGATGGCGAACATGACGATGAGAAGCAGCTTGGCTCCAAAGTAGCCAAATAGCGTATAGAGCAGGGAATATTGAATCGCTCCGAGATAGCCGCCGCTGATCGATCCGGCAGCGGGCGCCGCCGCTGATCCGCCCGCAATGAGCACGCCTTCCCTAATATCCTGGCCGAGCTGCTGCATGATGGCCGATCCGCTGATGAGGTCGCCCGGACCGAGCTTGCGGTCGATCTCCGACATCGAGCTCATGAGCGTGAATGCGAACACGAGCAGAAGAATTCCCGTCCGGCGGTAAGTCCAGCCGGTCGGCCAGGAACGGGTGACCATCACGTACAGTCCGACTGATATCCCGACAAGCGCAAGCACAAAATAAAACTTGCCCAACAACAGCTCGAACAGCTTGGACAGCGATCTGCCGACCGTAGCTTCGCCGGATAAGGCGATTACCGAAACCGTGATGAGCAATATTCCATAAACTTCATATTTTAAATTTTCGCCGAAAGTGCGTCTTTTGCGCCGACGTTTCTTGGCCAACATCCCTCACCTCTGGTTCACTATTATACCATAGGAGGTGGAATGTTCCTATCGCCCGAGACGCCTGGGATGATTTCGACAGGCCGGTCTTCTCGATGAAAAGGAAAACCTACTTATTTGCTCCCGGAGCCGTAATGAATCAGCGTGCCTGGACTATAGGCCGGATTCAAATAACATTCCAGATCCGCCTGAACGATTCGAATCAGCTTTCCCGCGCCGGGAGCGATCGGTTCGACCTGCAGCAGCATGCCTTCATGCTGGATTTCGAGCGTTGAAGCCCGCTCCTGCCGGATTCCTTCCAGCACCTGCTCCAGAGGCATGATCGTATACAACGTCATTGGGGCAGCCCTCCCCCCGCTCCGATATCCGCCGCTCGGGAAGCTTCCATGATCGCGCTCTCTGCAGCCGCGATCGGCAGCGTGTTTGCCGCAGCCGGCTTTGCTGCTTGAATCAGCCGGTTCAGCTCCCGCAGAGCTTGCCCAAGACCACCGACTTCATCAATCAAGCCGTGCTTGACGGCATCTTCACCGATCACGGTCGTGCCGATGTCGCGAGTCAATTCGCCAGTCTTGAACATCAGCTGCTTGAATGTCTCCTCCTTCACCTTGGAGTGGGAAGTGACGAAGCGGACGACCCTCTCCTGCATTTTTTCCAAATACTCGAACGTCTGCGGGACGCCGATGACAAGCCCGTTCATCCGGATGGGATGAATCGTCATCGTAGCCGTCTCCGCGATGAAGCTGCGGTTGCCGGCGACCGCGATCGGCACGCCGATGGAATGCCCGCCGCCTAGCACGAGCGTGACCGACGGCTTGCTGAGGGAGCTGATCATTTCCGCGATGGCCAGCCCCGCTTCGACGTCGCCCCCGACGGTATTGAGGACGATGAGGATCCCCTCGATCTTATTGCTTTGCTCAGCGGCCACGAGCTGAGGAATCAGATGCTCATATTTCGTCGTTTTGTTCTGCGGGGGCAGAACCATATGCCCCTCGACCTGGCCGATGATCGTCATGCAGAATATGTTGGATGGATCGGCGGCAGGAACGGACATCTGCCCCAGCTGCTGGATCGCCTCCAGCTTGGCTTTGTCCGCCGCGCTCGGCTCCGCCTGCTCCGAGGCGACCGCTTCCTCGTACTTGTTCAACTTAACCCCTCCTGATTGCCGGAATAGCTGCCATCGTAGTATGGGGTGCAGCCCTTTGTCCCATTCAGCCAGAGGAAAATACGGATATTCAACCGGTTTCAAGAGGAGGTACGGAGAGGGTTCGGGTGAGGGTTCGGGTGAGGGTTCGGGTGAGGATTATGGAGAGGATTATGGAGAGGATTATGGAGAGCGTCATGGTGAGCGTTATAGAGGGCGTCATGGAGAGCGTTACGGTGAGCGTTTCGGAGAGCGTTACAGACTTTGGCGGCGAAAATTGCAGATAGAGTTGCCGAATTGGGAACAATCCGCCCTGTAGGCAAAAAAGCCTGCCTCCGAAATCGGAGGCAGGCTCATGGGTCGAATTAAACTTCCATGATGATCGGAAGAATCATCGGACGGCGGCGCGTCTGCTCGTAGAGGAAACGGCCAAGAGCATCCTTGACGTTCGTCTTGAGCGAGGCCCATTCGTTGACCTTGTCGTTCATCAGCTTGTTGAGGGTCGTCGTTACGATCCGGTTCGCCTCGTCCAGCAAGCCTTCGGATTCACGGACGTAGACGAAACCGCGGGAAATGATGTCCGGGCCAGCCTTGATCGTGCCGTCCTGCTTGCTCAGCGTGACGACGACAACGAGAATGCCGTCTTGCGACAGCAGCTTGCGGTCTCGCAGAACGATGTTGCCTACGTCGCCGACTCCCAGGCCGTCGATGAGCACGTTGCCGGATGGAACTTTGGAGCCCTTGCGGCCTTCGCCGTTCTGGAACTCCACCGTGTCGCCGATATCGATCAGGAAGATGTTGTTCGGCTCGACGCCGACTGCCTCGCCAAGCTTGGCGTGCTGGCGCAGCATCCGGTACTCGCCGTGGATCGGAATGAAGTACTTCGGCTTGATCAGGTTGAGCATCAGCTTCAGCTCTTCCTGGCTGCCGTGGCCGGATACGTGGACGCCCGATACGGAGCCCGGTCCGTAGATGACGTTGGCGCCCAGACGGAACAGCTCGTCCACCGTACGGCCTACATCCTTCTCGTTGCCCGGAATCGGTGTCGCCGCGATGATGACGGTGTCGCCCGGCAAAATGTCGATCTTGCGATGCGTCGAGCGCGCCATGCGGGTCAGAGCCGACATCGGCTCGCCTTGGCTGCCTGTGCAGAGGACGACAACGCGGTCTGCAGCCATCTTGTTCACTTCTTCGGGCTCGATGATCATGCCTTCAGGCACGATCAGGTATCCGAGCTCAACGGCAATCGTCACGACGTTGACCATGCTGCGGCCGACGATGGCGACCTTGCGCTTCGTCGCCATCGCGGCGTTGAACACCTGCTGGATCCGGTGCACGTTGGATGCGAAGGTAGCGACGACGACGCGCTGCTGGGACTTGCGGAAAATTTCCGTCAGCTCCACGCCGACGTTGCTCTCCGAAGGGGTCATGCCCGGACGCTCCGCGTTCGTGCTGTCCGACAGCAGAGCGAGCACGCCGCGCTTGCCGATCTCGGCGATGCGCTGCAGGTCGGCGAACTGGTCGTTGACCGGCGTAAAGTCGAACTTGAAGTCGCCCGTATGGACGACAGTGCCTTCCGGCGTCTCGAGGCATACGCCGACCGAATCCGGAATGCTGTGGTTCGTCTTGAAGAACGTCGTGCGGATCTCGCCGAGCTCAAGCTCGGAGTCGGCATTGATGAGAATCCGCTTCGTCTCTCCGAGCAGTCCCGCTTCCTTCAGCTTGCTCTCGATCAGGCCGAGCGTCAGCTTCGTTCCATATACCGGAACGTTCAGATGGCGGAGCACGTACGGAAGGCCGCCGATGTGGTCTTCGTGTCCGTGGGTGATGACGATGCCGCGGACTTTGTCGCGGTTATCGGTCAGATACGTGATGTCCGGGATGACGATGTCGATTCCGAGCATGTCCTCTTCCGGGAACTTGAGGCCTGAGTCAACGACTACGATGTCATTGCCGTATTGGATGACATACATATTCTTGCCGATCTCGCCGACGCCGCCGAGGGCGAAGATGAGCAGCTTGTCCTGGGTATTCTTTTTTGACAAGGGATTTCTTACCTCCTATGTGATGTGAAGATAGAATGAGATCTATGGTTAAGAAAAACTCTTCCATGAGATGCACGGACTCCACCCGCAATGCCGCCACGCGGCCGGGCTTGACTCGATATTCACTTTGCCGCACCATTCACTTAGGAATATTATACATGATGCAAAAGATGGAACACAAGCCGATTGGAAATTCCAGCCGCAATATTTGTCTCCGCCGCAAATCATCATCCGGAGCCGGGATTGCAAGCGCGGATGAAAAGGGAGACAGGATGCGTCCGGTCAATACGACAAAAAAACCGATGCGCAGCTAGGCGCATCGGTTGCAGAAAACGATCTTCTATAAGCCAAGCAGCTGGACCAAGGCGGAAGTTTCGGCTTCGTCCGCTTCGACGAGCGGCAGCCGGACACCGCCGACAGGCAGTCCTTTCAGCTCAAGCGCCTTCTTCACGAGAACGGGATTCGGAGCCTTGAACAATCCGTTGAACACCGGAAGCAGCTTCCGGTGCGACGCGGCGGCTTCGGCCGGACGGCCGGCCAGATAGGCTTCGATCATCGCCTTCATCTCGGAGCCGACGATATGGCTCGCTACGCTGACGACCCCGTAGGCGCCGACCGCCATCGCCGGCAGCGTCGCGCTGTCGTCGCCCGTATAGACACGGAATTCGGCAGGAGCTCCGGATATGATCTCCGAAACATGATCCAGCGAATGGCATTCCTTGGTCGCAACGATATTGGCCGCATCGCGAGCGAGCCGGATCGTCGTCCGCGCATCCATGCTCGCCACGGTCCGGCCAGGCACATTGTACAGCATGACGGGAAGCGCGGTCGCTTCGGCGATCGTCCTGAAGTGGCGGTACATGCCCTCCTGGCTTGGCCGGTTGTAATAAGGCACGACCAGCAGAATGCCGTCCACTCCCGCCTGCTCGGCCAGCTTGGTCAGGTGGACGGAATGGGCCGTATCGTTGCTGCCGGTGCCGGCGATGATGCGGGCACGCCCGGCCGCATGCTTGACGGCGAAGCGGAACAGCTCCAGCTTTTCGGCTTCGGCAAGCGTCGGAGACTCGCCGGTCGTACCGCTGACGACGATGGAATCGCTTCCCTGCGCTTCGATAAGATGGTCGATGAGCAGCCCCGTCGTCTTCCAGTCGATGCTGCCGTCATTGTGGAACGGAGTTACCATTGCCGTAATCAATCTGCCATAATCCATCTCTGTTCCTCCCCTGTTCCAGCGGACAACCATGACGGCCAGACCCGCTGCTTCTGTCTCGCTCTCAAGAGCGGCAGGCGGATGCCGCCTGCCCGCCTAACTCTATCCTATAAATGAAGCTCGAACTTCGCATGCAGGGCGCGCAAGGCGTTGCCCATATGCTCCTCCCGGACGAGCACCCAGATCGTCGTATTGGAATCCGCCGACTGGAGAATCGGAATGCCTTGCTCCGTCAGCGCCTCGACGATGCGCGCCATGACGCCGGGAACGCCGTTCATTCCGCCGCCGATGACGGACACCTTGGCGCAGCCGTTCACCGTCTGCGGCTCGAAGCCGAGCCCTTGCAGAACTTGGACCGCCTTGTCGGCGTCACGGTCGAATACCGTATAGAGAGCTCCGGCGGGCGTCACGTTGATGAAGTCGACGCTGATCCCGCTGCGGGCCATCGATTGGAACACCTGGAGCTGCATATCCGCTATGCCTTCAACCGTCCGGACGGATATCTGCGTGACGCCCTGGACATGAGCGATTCCCGTCACGTGGCGGTCGCGCAGCGGCGACGCGATGCTCAGAGCCGTCGGCATATCCGTCACGAGCGTCCCCTCGTCATCCGAGAATGTTGAGCGGACACGGAGCGGAATTCTGGCCTGCTGGGCGATCTCGACCGCCCGGGGATGGATCACCTTGGCCCCTTGGCGCGCCATGTTGCATATCTCGGCGTAACCGACTACGGTAAGCGGCTTCGCGTCTTTTACAATTCTTGGATCTGCGGTCAGAATCCCGTTCACGTCGGTATAAATATCGACGATCTCGGCATGCAGCGCCGCCCCGAGCGCCGTGGCGGACGTATCGCTTCCTCCGCGGCCGAGCGTCGTCAGGTCTCCCTGTCCGTTCTGTCCCTGGAAGCCGGTCACAATGACCACTTCTCCCCGGTCCAGATGCCCGATCATGCGGTCGGTGCGGATTTCCTCGATGCGGGCTTCGCCGAACTGGCTGCCGGTCACGACTCCGGCTTGGCCGCCCGTCAAGGCGACGCAGGGAATTCCCCTGGATGCCAGAGCCGTGCTCAAGACGACGGCCGAAATGATTTCTCCGCAGCCCATGAGCAGATCCCGTTCGCGAGCCGGAATCTCTCCGCCCTCTTCACTGGCGAGAGACAGCAGCGTATCCGTCGCATACGGATCCCCGCTGCGCCCCATCGCCGATACGACTACGACTAGACGATGGCCTTCGCCCAGCTCGCGCTGGATATGACGGACGACCAGCTCCCTGGTCTGCTTGGTCGCCACCGAAGTACCGCCGAATTTTAAAACCCGTACCCCCATGGATGACATCCCTTCGCTGAAGCGGCTTCTTCCTTGAAGCCGCTCCTCTCCCTGATAGCATGCAGTTGAAACCCTTTATGGCTGAATCATAGAAAAGCCGCCAGCGGCAGCATGCTGCCGGCTGGCGTTCTCTTGTTCCGCGCCGCATAACGGCTGGAGAATTCCCGGCCGGCTGTCTTGAAAGCCGGTTCTCCGCACCTGTCTTTGTTGAAACCGGCTCCTCCATGGAGGAGCCGGCACGGTCTGGCTTATTAGCAACCTTATGCACTCGCCGCAGCCGCGATGTCTCCATCGGTCTCCAAAGGCGCCATGCCTAACTTCTCTCGATGAGGACGGGCTGCATCTGCTTGCCTTGCAAGGCATGCTCGCATGCTTCCATGGCAAGGTCCATCTTGGCGACGAGCGAATTCGGCTTGTTCACCGGATCATCCTGGCCGAACGGCACGAAGTAGATGCTCTTCGCCGCCATCAGCTTCGCGATGTTCGCCATGTTCAGCCCAAGGCCGTCGTTGGTCGAGATTCCGATGACGACCGGCCTGCCGTTGCGCATCTGCGCCTTGGCCGCCATCAGGACGGCGCTGTCGGTCAGAGCGTTCGCAAGCTTGCTCGTCGTATTGCCCGTGCATGGAGCGATCAGCAGCACGTCGATCCGCTTGGAAGGCCCGAGCGGCTCGGCCTGGACGATCGTCGAGATGATCTCATTGCCGGTAATCTCGAGCAGCTTGCTCTTCCACTCCTGGGCTGTACCGAAGCGGGTGTCCGTCGTCATCAGGCTCTGCGTGACGATCGGCACGACGTTGGCGCCGGCATCGACGAAGCGTTGAATCTGAGGCATGACTTCCGCGAACGTGCAGTGAGAGCCCGACAGGGCATAACCGACCGTTAGTCCGTTCCAGTTCATCATTCATTCCCCCGCGCGCTGATGTCTTCCATAATCAGCTGAGTGACACAATCAGCTATGATTCGGCCGGCAGTCACAGGGGCAACGATTCCCGGCAATCCGGGAGCAAGAATCGCCTTCAGTCCGCGCTTCTCCGCAAAGCGGAAATCCGTACCGCCGGGCTTGGAGGCCAGGTCGATAATAACGGCGCGGGAGGGCATTCTAGCAATCATTTGCGCTGTGACTATCATAGTTGGAATTGTGTTAAAAAGCAAGTCGATATTGGCTGCGTGATCGAGCAAATCCCTTGTGTAGAAAGGCTTTGCGCCCATTTCCTGCGCTCTTGCGAAATGCTCGGGACGGTGCACTCCTGCAAGCACCCGGGCGCCCAGGCCCTGAAGGGTACGGATAAGCGTAAGTCCCGTCCGCCCGAGGCCGAGCACCATGCACGAGGAGCCGTGAATGGTGATGTCCGTATTCTCAATAGCCATTTTGACGGCGCCTTCCGCCGTCGGAATCGAATTCGATATCGCCACGTCGTCCCGCTCGAACAGCTCCACAAGCTCGATTCCGCGGCTGGCGCACAACGACTTCAAATAAGGCCTCGCCATGCCGGCATAGACCTTGCAATGGTCTGGGACACGCGCAAGCTGCGCATCCGTCAGGCGCAGTTCGGAATTGCTGAAAGCAGCGGGTATAATGCCGTTGTCGTCCGTCCCTACAGCAGGCAGAAGAATGGCGTCTGCCTTGTCGAACAGCTCGTCGCGAAGCTCATTGTCCACGGTTCCGTCCGGAAGGGTTCGGAGTCCGTCAAATCCGGACACCGTAACGGCTGCATCCAGTTCCGACAGCCTGCGGATGACCTCTAGCTGCCTTGCGTCGCCGCCGATCAGCAGCACCTGAACGCCGGTCAGCATGCTGGCGTCACTTCCTCTCACCTTGATCGCCCTTAAGCGGCACATGGCCGGCTGCACCGGCCCATGCCGCTGCACTCACTCAAGCTTGGGAAAGGCTCCCCCGCCTCCGCTCCAGCCGCTTTCGTGCGTCTAGACCATGGTATGCCGCGGCGCATACGAGGGTTACTGCGGAATCGGGCTTTCCTTCCCGGTGCCCGGCCGCCTCCTCCCGAGCGGACACATAGGCAAGGACGGCAGGTCGGACTGCCCGAGAAAATTGAGGTCCGGTACATGCAAAAGGCTGTCCGGCGCCACCCCCATGGGTGGCGCCGGACAGCCTTTTAGTCGGGATGAGAAATCTAGGACAACGGCTTCATACGCCCGTATGTCCGAATCCCCCGGCCCCGCGAACCGTCTCGCTCAGCTCTTCGACCTCGGAGACGGATACGGCCGCAACGGCCTGGAATACCATCTGGGCGATCCGCTCGCCCCTGTTGATCGTGAACGGCTGCTGGCCCAGGTTGACCAAAAGCACCTTCACTTCTCCGCGGTAGTCGGCATCGATCGTTCCCGGAGAATTAAGCACCGTAATGCCATGCTTGTACGCAAGCCCGCTCCGAGGCCGGATCTGGGCCTCCAGCGTTTCCGGCATCGCCATGGCGAAGCCGGTCGGAACAAGCGCGCGCTCTCCTGGCTGAAGCAGCAACGGATCCGCTACAGAGGCATGCAGGTCGAAGCCTGCCGCCGCTTCCGACATCCGCAGCGGCAGAGGCACATCCTCGTTGCCGGGAAGACGCTTAAACTGCACCGGAAACAAATTGGTCCCTCCTCAGCTTGGCGGCCGGCCCTTCTTCGGAGCCGACCATAGCCACGGCGAACGGAACCTTCAGCATCGAAGCCGTCACGGCGCGGATATCTTCCATTTTGACCGCTTCGATCCGCTCGATCATCTCGTCGAGCGTATAGTGGCGGCCGAGCATGAGCTCGTTTTTGCCATTGCGGTTCATCCGGCTGCTCGTGCTTTCCAGGCTGAGGATCAGACTTCCCTTGAGCTGCTCCTTGCCCCTCGTCAGCTCCGCATCGGTGAGGCCCTTGGCCGAGACGTCGCCGAGCAGCTCCATCGTCAGGTCAAGCACATCCGCGGTCTGGCGCGGAGCCGTTCCGGCGTAGACGGTGAACAGTCCCGAATCGGCATAGGAGGTATGGTAGGAATAGACCGAATAGGCGAGTCCCCGCTTCTCGCGGATTTCCTGGAACAGCCGGGAGCTCATGCCGCCGCCGAGGGCGTTGTTGAGCAGGATCATCGCGTACAGGTTGTCGTCGGAAATGGAACAGCCCGGGAACGTGAGACAGATATGGTTCTGCTCCGTTTTTTTCGGGCGGAACAAGTACTCTCCCTTGAACTCGGGAGCCTCCAGGCTCCGTCCAAGCCCGCTGTCGGAGAAGCTGCCGAACTTGGCCTCCAGAAGCTCCAGCAGCCCCTTTTCCTCGATGTTGCCCGCGACGCTGATGACCGTGTTCTCCAGCGTATATTGTTCCTTCATATACCCGCGCAGGTCGGCCGGCCCCATGGAAGTCAGCCGCTCTTCGGAACCCAAGATGGAATAAGCGAGCGGATGGTCCCCGTAGGAAGCCCGGGAAGCCTCGTCATGGACCTTGTCGTCCGGCGTGTCCTCGTACATGGCGATCTCTTCGAAGATGACGTTCTTTTCCTTCGCCAGTTCTTCCTCGTCGAACCTGGAGTTGAAGAACATGTCCGCGAGAGCATCGACCGCAAGCGGCAGATGCTGGTCGAGCACCTTGGCGAAATAGCATGTATATTCCTTTGCCGTGAACGCATTCACATTGCCCCCGATGCCGTCGAACAGGTCGGCGATATCCTTGGCGCTGCGTGTATCCGTGCCTTTGAAGAGCATATGCTCGATAAAATGGGAGATACCGTTGTTGGACGGCGTTTCGCTGCGGGATCCCGTCTTGACCCAAATGCCGAACGATACGGAACGGCAGGTGGGAATCGGTTCCGCGACAACGCGCAGACCGTTGCTGAGTCTATATATATTCACCGGATCTCCTCCTTGAGTTTGATTATCATCATAACAAAATTAAGGTTTGGCCTCAACCGGAGCCTCGATCCGCTCCTCCGAAATCGTTTCGCTGACGGGCACAAGCAGCAGTCCTTTGCGTTTTGCCGCCTTGATCATGCCTTCGAGCGCATCTCTCGAGCTTGCGGTCGGATGCATCAGAATAAGCGATCCCGGCCCGATGCCTCGTGCGATCTTGTCGACGACCGAGCCCGGCGAAGGCTTGCGCCAATCCACCGTATCCAGCGTCCACATGACCGTCCTCAGTCCTTGCGCGCGCGCGGCTTTGATCGTCGAGGCGTTGTAGCTACCCGATGGCGGGGCGAACAGCCGGTTGCTTGCGCCGAGCGTATCCTTGAGCAGCTGCTCGGTGCGCGTGATCTGCGACGTCTGCTGCTCCATTCCGAGCTTGCTCATATCGGGATGAGAGTAGGCATGATTGGAAATCTCGTGGCCTGCCGCCTGGATTTTACGCGCTTCCTCCGGATATTTTTTCAGCCAGGATCCATCCAGGAAAAAGGTCGCCTTGACTCCGTACCGGTCGAGAGTCGCCAGCATCGGCTCCAAATATTCATTGCCCCACGCGACATTGATCATGAACGAGGCCGTCGGCTTCGCGGGATTGCCCCGATAGACCGGCTCCAGCGGATAGTCCTCCACGCTTACCTTCGGCTTGACCGCCTTGTACACATATTGAACAGGGGCATCGGGACGAAGCTTCGCTTGCCGGTAGGTGGCCTCGATATCGACTTCGCGCCCGTCATAGCCCGGTATCGCCCGGAACCAACGGTCGACCTTGGCATCCACCGGCGGGATATAGCGCTTTTCCGCCTCCTGCTTGATTTCCGTCCGCAGCGCCTCTTCGTTGTCTGTCAGCAGCATGGCCGACCGGATTTCACCGCTTTTGATCGCCTGAACGTACCCTCCGGCGCCGCCATAACTGACCGCAAGCAGGACGACGGCTGCGCCGAAGGCGGCGGACAAGCCCCATTGCCGCAGTTTCATCGCTACATCCCTCCACTCTTCTCCATGATTCCTATGAATAAGAGGGACAATTTATGCGGCTTGGACTCCGCGGGTCGGGGAATGTTCCCAAGAACAAAAGGCGTACGGACATGGCCGCGCAGGCAAATAAAAAAGAACCAGAGAGTGTCTCTGGCTCTGAGTTTTCGATGGGCTGCAATTCCAGCCGGAATCAGGCTTGGGAAGGAGCCTCGGCCGTAAGCACCGCTTTGCGGGACAGATTGATGCGTCCCTGCTGGTCGATCTCCGTGACTTTGACGGTGATGACGTCGCCGATGTTGACGGCGTCTTCCGTCTTGGCTACCCTCTCCGTCGACAGCTGGGAAATGTGGACCAATCCGTCCTTGTTCGGGAGAATCTCCACGAACGCCCCGAACTTCTCGACGCGCTTGACCGTGCCGGTGTAGATTTCGCCGACGACGACTTCCTTGACGATGCCTTCGATGATGGCGCGGGCGCGCTTGTTCATCTCTTCGTTGGAAGAAGCGATGTAGACCATGCCGTCCTGCTCGATATCGATTTTGACTCCCGTCTCCTCGATGATCTTGTTGATGATCTTGCCGCCTGCGCCGATGACATCGCGGATCTTGTCCGGATTGATGCGCAGCGTCATGATCTTAGGCGCGTATGCCGACAGGCTCTCGCGCGGCTTGCTCATCGTGGCGTTCATCTTGTCCAGGATATGCATGCGGCCTACGCGGGCCTGCTCCAGAGCCTGGGTCAGAATCGCGCGGTCGATGCCGTCGATCTTGATGTCCATCTGGATGGCCGTTACGCCTTCAGCGGTGCCGGCGACCTTGAAGTCCATGTCCCCGAGATGATCTTCCATGCCTTGAATGTCCGTCAGGATGGAGAAATGCTCTCCGTCCTTGATCAGCCCCATCGCCACGCCGGCTACCGGCGCCTTGATCGGTACGCCTGCGTCCATCATGGCCAGGGAGCTGGCGCAGATGCTCGCTTGCGAAGTGGAGCCGTTGGATTCCAGCACCTCGGATACGAGGCGGATCGTGTACGGGAAATCGGCTTCTGAAGGAAGAACCTTGGAAAGGGCGCGTTCGCCGAGGGCTCCGTGTCCGATCTCGCGGCGTCCAGGCGCGCGCAGAGGGCGTGCTTCGCCGACGCTGAACGGCGGGAAGTTGTAATGATGCATGAAGCGCTTGGTCGTCTCCGGGCTGATGCCGTCGAGAATCTGGACATCGCCAAGCGCTCCCAGGGTGCAGACGCTGAGCGCCTGCGTCTGGCCGCGCGTGAACAGGCCTGTGCCGTGCGTGCGGGGCAGCACCGATACGTCGCAGTCGATGGGACGGATCTCGTCGAGTCCGCGTCCGTCCGGACGAATCTTGTCATGCGTAATGAGGCGGCGCACTTCTTCCTTGACGATGTCGTACAGCGTTTCCTTCACGTCGCCCATGAGCTCCGGAGTTTCCGCATAGACTTCCTGGAAGTGGGCGACCGCTTCGCTGTTCGCGAGATCGATCGCTTCCTGGCGGGCATGCTTTTCCTCGATGCGGATCGCTTCGATCAGACGTGCGGAAGCGAACGCCCGGACAGCGTCATTGACTTCGGAATCGACGGTATGGAGAACAACCTCCATCTTTTCCTTGCCGCATTGAGCCGTCAGCTCGTCGATCGTAGCCACGATGTTCTTGATTTCTTCATGGCCGAACATGATCGCTTCCAGCATGACTTCCTCCGTCAGCTCGTTGGCTTCGGCTTCCACCATCATGATGGCGTCTTTCGTGCCGGAAACAACGAGTTTGAGATCGCTGGCTTCTTCCTGCTCGACCGTCGGGTTGATGATGAACTTGCCGTCCACCCGGCCTACGATGACGCCTCCGATCGGTCCGTTGAACGGAACGTCGGAAATGCTCAGCGCAGCGCCTGTGCCGATCATCGCGGCAATTTCAGGCGGGCAATCCTGATCCACGCTCATGACGAGGTTCAGCACTTGAACATCGTTGCGGAACCCTTCCGGGAACAGCGGACGGATCGGACGGTCGGTCAAGCGGCTCGAAAGGATAGCCTTCTCGCTCGGGCGTCCTTCGCGCTTGATGAAGCCTCCAGGAATCTTGCCCACGGCGTAGAGGCGCTCCTCATAGTTGACCGTAAGCGGGAAGAAGTCCAGATCCTTCGGACCCGAAGAAGCGGTAACGGTGCAGAGGACGACGGTATCGCCATATCGTACCGTAACGGCAGCATTGGCCTGCTTGGCCAGGCGGCCGCTTTCGAGGGTCAGCTGGCGACCCCCCAGTGTCATTTGAACCTGGTGCATGATATCCCTCCTAATCTAGAAAAATATTCGGCGCAGCCTCGGGTTATCCTGCCCGGCGCGGACGCCCGACCTTCTCCTGAAGCCTTGTCCGGATATGTAAAAATACACTTGTCGAATTGATTATAAAAAGCAACCGGGCTGCAGCCCTTCCGGGAATCCCGGACAGCTGGACAACCAGGTTGCTTCTTCAACAGCTTCTTAGCGGCGAAGACCGAGCTTCTCGATCAGAGCGCTGTAACGTCTAACATCCTTGTTTTTCAGGTATGCCAGCAGCTTGCGGCGCTGACCGACCATTTTCAGAAGACCGCGGCGCGAGTGATGATCTTTCTTGTGCGTCCGCAGGTGATCCGTAAGGTTCACGATGTTCTGAGTAAGGATTGCGACCTGAACTTCAGGAGAGCCGGTGTCGCTTGCATGCGTCTTGTGCTCTTCGATGAGCTCTTGCTTGCGTTCTTGCGTAAGTGCCATCCTAGTTCACCTCCAATTACGTAATAGGTTGCTTGAGTAGCCGCCGTCAGCCTCGCCGCCGCCGGTGAGAGCGGACAGGCCAAGCCAAGGCCGTGATGGCCGGAGCAATTCCGGACAACATTAAACAGTATAGCATCTACGGGTAACAAAGTAAACGCCTGCCGCTCGGAAGCTCTTCCGCAGCGCCGCTCAGTCCTCCAGCAATTCCCTGGCGCGAGCCTTGTCTCGGCCAAGCTGGGAGACGAGCTCGTCGATTCCCGAGAACTTCTGTTCCGTGCGCAGGAAATGAACAAAGTCGATCTCCAGCCTGTTCCCGTACAGATCTCCCTCGAAATCAAGCAGATGGGCTTCAAGAACGGGGACGATCTTGTCCTTGTTGAACGTAGGCTTCATTCCGTGGTTCAGCACCGCATCATGAACAGCAGGCTCCCCCCCTAGGGGAGAAGGAATCCTGACCTTGACCGCATAGACGCCAAGCCGAGGCAGGACGTAAGGCTGGTCCGGACTCAGGTTGGCCGTGGGGAAGCCGAGCAGCCTTCCCCTGGCATCGCCGTGCACGACGATGCCGCTGACCCGGTAAGGCCTTCCCAGCAGCTCGGCCGCGAGCTCGACGCGGCCTTCCTCCAGCGCTTCCCGCACATAGGTGCTGCTGACTTTGAGCCCGTCCCTCTGAGCGGCCGGAACAATATCGACCGTGAAGCTTCCGCTTCCCAGCTCAGCCAGCATGTGCGGGGTTCCTGCGCCGCGGCTTCCGAACGTGAAGTCGAAGCCGACGACGGCATGGCTGACGCCGAGCGGCACCAGCACCTCCCTAGCGAACATCTCGGGACTGATGGCGGCAAAGGCAGGGTCGAATTGCATGATGAAGACGGCATCCGCCCCTGCTTCCCGGAACAGCTCCAGCTTCGCGTCGAGCGGCGTCAGGCATTCGGCGAAGCCGCTGCCGATGCCGAGCACTTCGCGGGGATGCGGGTGGAACGTCATCACCGCGGCGCGGGTTCCCGATTGGCGGGCCTCTTCGACAGCACGGTCGATCACATGGCGGTGCCCGAGATGGACGCCGTCAAAATGCCCGATAGCCAGGCAGCACGGCGCCGGGGAAAACGCCGGTTCATTGCTGCCGTTGATCGGGTAGCTCAGTTCGTAAATCTCCACTTCCATTCACCCGCATTCCTTTTAATCTTCAGGAAGCCTGCAGCCCCGGTTCCAGAGAAATCCCGGATCCCGGCTCTGCGGCCCGCATGGCGATCCGCTATTCCGAATCGGGCCGGGCGAACACCTTCACCGGCTTCACCATGCTTCCGTCTTCCGTAATTTCAAACACGCCGGCAAAGGAGCCGTCCTGGCCATAAAGCCGGAATTGGCTTCCTTCCGCAGGACGCTCGTCCAGCCACTCGACCGGAATCCGGCGGCCTTGCAGAGCTTGGCGCATAGCCGGCGGGGCGGCGCTGGAGCGCGGCATGTGGGCAAGCGCCGCTTCCGCAGGAAGCAGGCGCTGCTCCAGCGTCCCCTGCTCCATCAACAGCTGGGCTTGTTCAAGCGTCAGGCAATCCTCTTCCGAAAAGCCCGCCGACAGCGTGCGCTTCAGCTCCGCCATGGCGGCAGGCACCCCGAGCTTGCTGCCGATATCTTCGCACAGCGTGCGAATGTACGTCCCTTTGGAACAGACGACCCGGAACCGGACGAGCGGATGCGGCCTGTCCAAATCCATGGACAGCACATCAAGCGAATGAATCGTGGCTTGACGGGGCTTGCGCTCCGCCGTCTTGCCTTCCCGCGCCAATTCATAGAGCCGCTTGCCGTCAACCTTCACGGCCGAATACATCGGCGGCAGCTGCATGATTTCGCCCAGGAAGGACATCAGGGCTTGCCTTATATCCTGCTCGCTCAATGCGACTGAGTCCACTTGCTCCAGAATCTCGCCGGTCAAGTCGAGCGTATCCGTAGAAATGCCGAGCTGCAGGACGGCCTCGTAGGCTTTGGGCAGCTCCTGCATGTATTCAACCACGCGTGTCGCTTGGCCGACGCATAAAGGAAGCACGCCGGTCACCATAGGATCCAGCGTGCCCGCGTGGCCGATGCGTTTGGTCCGGAGCAGCCTGCGGCATTTGGCCACCACGTCGTGGGACGTCCAGCCGGCAGGCTTCCAGATTGCCAAAATTCCATCCATCAGTCTTTCAGTTCCTCCCTTATGACGGCCAACAGGGAGCTCATCGCTTCCTCTATCGGGCCGTCAATGCGGCAGCCGGCCGCCCGGATATGGCCGCCTCCGCCGAAGCGGGAAGCGATTGCCGCCACATCAAGCGTGCCTCCGGAGCGCAGGCTTGCCTTGACGCTTCCGTCGCGCAAGCCTTTGAACAGGATGCCAGCCTCTACGCCTTCGACATTGCGGGCATAATTGACAAGGCCCTCCAGATCCTCCGGCGCAGCGCCTGTCTCCTGCATGTCTTCGGGCGAGATATGCATCGTGCAGACGCGGTCGCCATAATGAAATTCCATCCGGTTCAGCCCTAGCCGAAGCAGCTTCAGCTGAGGCAGCGACATGCGTTCCAGCAGCCGATCGGCGATGGCATGGCCGCCCGCCCCGGCTTCAAGAAGCTCCGATGCTGCCTGCATGACCCTGGTATCTGTATTGGAATACCGGAAGCCTCCCGTATCCGTAAGCAATCCGGTGTAGAGCATTTCCGCCGCCGGCTGCTCCAGAGGCATGCAAGCGGTCCGGACGAGCCCGTACAGAATCTGTGCCGTGGCCGCGGCATCGGGAACGACGAGATTGACGGCTCCGTATCCGTTATTAGTAGGATGATGATCGATATTGAGCAGCTCGTACCCGTCTTCGAACCATTCCGCAATTCGTCCGATCCGTTTGAAATCGGCGCAGTCGACGGCAATGATCCGCTTGAACTTCCGCCCTTGGTTTTCTCCATAGCGGAGAATGCCTTCCGAGCCGGCCATGAAGCGCAGCCTGTCCGGCACGAGGTCTTCATTGGCCAAGACAGCCTTCTTGCCCAGCTTGCCGAGCAGCCAGGCCGCAGCAAGCGTGGAGCTCACCGCATCCCCGTCAGGCTGAACATGGGAGACAACCAAGTAGTCGTCTCCCTCGTTCATGAACTGCAGAGCAGCTTCGTATAGATCCTGCCCCGCCCCGGTCATTGGCCTCCGTTGTCACGGTTGATGTCCGTGAGCAGAGACTCAATGCGGCTGCCGTACTCGATGCTGCTGTCGAATTTGAAGAGCAGCTCCGGCGTATGGCGCAGACGGATTCGCTTGCCGAGCTCCGAACGGATGAATCCGGTGCCGCGCGCGAGCGCCTTCAATGTTTCTTCCTTTTGATCGTCGCTTCCGAGCACGCTCAGGTACACTCTCGCCTGGGACATGTCGTTCGTGACTTCGACGCCGGTCACCGTGATGAAACCGATGCGGGGATCCTTGAGCTCAGCCTGGATGATCTGGCTGAGCTCCTTCTTGATCTGTTCCCCCACCCGGCCTACGCGGATCTTAGCCATGGTGAATCACCTCTTTAACGTTCTACCTTTTCCTGCACGAAGGCTTCGATAACGTCGCCCTCTTGAAGATCATTGAAGCGCTCGACTGTAATGCCGCACTCGTAGCCTTGAGCGACATCCTTCACATCATCCTTGAAGCGCTTGAGCGTGTCGATTTTGCCTTGGTATACGACGATGCCGCTGCGGACGATGCGGGCTTCAGCCGAACGGGAAATCTTGCCGTCGATGACCATGCAGCCTGCGATCGTGCCGACCTTGCTCACCTTGAACAGGTTGCGCACTTCGGCGTGGCCGATGACGACTTCCTTGAAGACCGGATCCAGCATGCCCTTCATGGCCTGCTCGATTTCTTCGATGACGTTGTAGATGATGTTGTGCAGGCGGACGTCGACCTTCTCCTGCTCGGCAGCCACGGCGGCCTGAGTCTCAGGACGGACGTTGAAGCCGATGACGATGGCGTTGGAGGCCGATGCCAGCGTGATGTCGGATTCCGTAATCGCGCCGACGCCGTTGTGGATGCTCTTCACGCGGACGCCTTCCACTTCGATCTTCTCGAGCGAGCCGCGGAGAGCTTCCAGGGAGCCTTGAACGTCGGCTTTGATGATGACGTTGAGGTCCTTGATCTCGCCTTCCGTAATGTGCTTGTAGAGATCGTCCAGCGTAACGCGGGAATTCGCTCCCATTTCCGACTGGCGCTGCTTGATCGAACGGCGTTCCGCGATGTCGCGGGCTTTGCGCTCGTCCTCGAACACCATGAACGGATCGCCGGCTTGCGGAACTTCCGTCAGGCCCGTAATCTCGACCGGAGTCGAAGGATCGGCTTCCTTGAGGCGGCGTCCCTTGTCGTTGATCATGGCGCGCACGCGGCCGAACGTATTGCCGGCTACGAATGCATCGCCGATCTTCAGCGTCCCGTGCTGCACGAGCACGCGGGCTACCGGGCCTTTGCCCTTGTCGAGCTCGGCCTCAAGCACGGTGCCGCGGGCGCGTTTGTTCGGGTTGGCCTTGTAGTCGTTGACCTCGGCCACGAGCAGGATCATTTCCAGCAGCTCTTCGAGATTGATGCGCTGCTTGGCGGAAATGTTGACGAAGATCGTGTCTCCCCCCCACTCTTCCGGTACGAGCTCGTATTTGGTCAGCTCCTGCTTGATCGTATCCGGATTCGCATCCGGCTTGTCGATCTTGTTGACCGCCACGATGATCGGGACATTCGCCGCTTTGGCGTGGTTGATCGCTTCGACCGTCTGCGGCATGACGCCGTCATCGGCCGCCACGACGATGATCGTGATGTCCGTCACTTCGGCTCCGCGGGCGCGCATCATCGTGAACGCGGCGTGGCCCGGAGTATCGAGGAACGTAATTTTCTTATTGTTGATTTCGACCTGGTACGCGCCGATATGCTGCGTGATGCCGCCGGCTTCGCCGCCGGTCACGTTCGTGGAGCGGATTGCGTCCAGAAGCGTCGTTTTGCCGTGGTCGACGTGGCCCATGATGGTCACGACCGGAGCGCGGGCGATGAGATTCTCTTCCTCGTCCTTCTCTTCGACCGTCTCGAAATCGTCTTCCTCGACCGGAATCTTGATTTCGACTTCCTCGACTTTGAACTCGGATGCGACGAGCTGGATCGTCTCGATATCCAGTTCCTGATTGATCGTCGCCATGACGCCAAGGAAAATGAGCTTCTTGATGACTTCGGAAGCGTCCTTGTGGAGCAGCTTGGCGAGGTCGCCGACGGTCATGCTGCCGCGGACGATGATTTTCTTCGGCGTATTGTCGATTTTCTCGCGTTGAGGCTGCTGGCCGCCGCGGCCGCCTTTGCCGCCTCTGCCGCGGCTCTTGTAGCTGCCGCCGCGATCGTCGAAGCGACCGCCCGCGCCTTGGCCGGGCTTGCCGCCGCCTCTGCGGTTGTTGTTGCCGCCGGGACCGCCTGTGCGTCCGGCTCCGCCTGCGCTGCCGCCGCGGGAGAAGTCGCGTGTGCCGCCGGCAGGCTTGTTGTCCGTGAACGTGCGCGGAGCGGCAGCCGTGCTGCGGCTTTCGCCGCGCGGGCCGGTCGACGACGCTGCTTGCCCGGCGCCCTGCGGCCTGCTGCCGCCGTAACCGCCGCCTTGACCCGGAGGCCGTCCTTGGCCGCCGCCTTGTCCTTGCGGACGTCCTTGGCCGCCTTGGCCCGGAGGCCGTCCCTGGCCGCCGCCCTGTCCTTGCGGACGTCCTTGGCCGCCTTGGCCCGAAGGCCGCCCTTGGCCGCCGCCCTGTCCTTGCGGACGTCCTTGGCCGCCTTGACCTGGAGGCCGCCCTTGGCCGCCGCCCTGTCCTTGCGGACGTCCTTGGCCCGGTCCGCGTCCTTGGCCGCCGCCTTGTCCTTGAGATGCCGGACGCTGCTGAGTTCCAGCGGACGAACCGCTGCCTTGTGTATTCGAAGTCGTATTCATAGTCACCTGTCGTTCCTGCTGATTTTGGTTTGTAGACTGCTCTTGACGTTGAATAGTATGCACTCCTTGTTGCTCCGGCCGCTTGTCGGCGGGGCGCTTGGAAGGGGCCGAGGCGGATACCTGCGGGTTGCCCTGCGCGCGCTTCGCTGCGGCGTTCGCTTTGATGTCGCGGAAGAAACCTTCCACTTTGTTGACCATGTCGTTTTCCATCACGCTCATGTGGTTGTTGACCGGCGTGTCCAGACGCTTAAGAATCGTTATGATTTCCTTGCTGCTCATGTTGAGGGACTTCGCGTATTCATATACGCGCAGCTTCTCTTTGGTGTCTTTGCCATCCTGTGGTTTAGTCAATATACTCCACCTCCGTATTCTGGCTCAGTTGCCCCCGAATCATGTTCGCGAACCCGGAATCGGTTATGGCCACGATGACCCGCTCTTCCTTGCCGAGAGCCTGCCCGAGGCTGTCCCGGGTGAATGCTTCGGCCAACGGCACGCCGTAGGACGAGCATTTATCGCGATATTTCTTCTTCGTATTATCGGAAGCGTCGGCAGCGACTAGCACAAGCCGGGCTTTGCCTTGGCGTACGGCTTTGAGAACCGTCTCGTCGCCGGTTATGACTTTGCCGGCACGCATCGCCATGCCCAGATTGGAAAGAGCTTTATTCGTCATCCTCATCCGCCTCCTGCTCTTTGGCGGCAAGAAACTGTTCTTCGACGGAGATGAATTCCCGCTCGAGCTGATCGTAGATCTCCGGAGGAACCGCCTGCTTGAGCGCGCGGTCGAGCGCGCGGCTCTTCTTGGCGAGGCGGAAGCATTCCGCTGTCCCCCGCAAGTAGGCGCCTCTTCCGGATTTTTTGCCCGTCAGGTCGATGACGATATTCCCTTCCGGAGTCCGGACGACCCGGATGAGCTCCTTCTTGGGCAGCATTTCCTGGCTTGCCACGCATTTGCGCATCGGTATCTTTCTAGGTTTCAAGCGTAGTCCCCCCTTGCGGCAGACAGCCGTGCTTCAAGCGAATCCAGACGTCGATCGGCTGGAACTCAGTCGATCGTTATGGAGTCCTGGTGCATCGCGGCGCCCTGTGTCCGTTCACGGCCGTATTCCTGCTCCGCCTGCGTCTCGCTCTTGATATCGATCTTCCAGCCGGTCAGCTTGGCGGCAAGGCGGGCGTTCTGGCCCTTGATGCCGATCGCCAGCGACAGCTGGTAATCCGGCACGATGACCCGAGCCATTTTCTCCTGCTCGAAGACGATGACTTCCAGCACCTTGGAAGGGCTGAGAGCATTCGCTACGTATTCCTCGACGCTGTCGGACCAGCGGACGATATCGATCTTCTCGCCCTTCAGCTCCGTCACGATCGTCTGCACGCGCATGCCCTTCTGGCCTACGCAGGAGCCGACGGGATCCACTTCCGCGTTGCGGGAATGGACGGCGATCTTGGAGCGGAAGCCCGCTTCCCTCGCTACCGAACGGATCTCGACGACGCCGTCGTAGATTTCCGGAACCTCAAGCTCGAACAGCCGCTTCAGCAGCCCGGGATGGGTGCGGGAGAGGATGATCTGCGGCCCTTTGGTCGTATTCTCCACCTTGGTGATAAACGACTTCACGCGGTCGCCATGCCTGAATTTGTCCGTCGGCATCAGCTCGGTCAGCGGCAGCACCGCTTCGACTTTGCCGAGATCGATGAACAAATGGCGGGTATCCTGGCGCTGGACGATGCCGTTGACGATATCCTCTTCCTTGTCGATGTACGCATTATAAATGAGGCCGCGCTCCGCTTCGCGGATCCGCTGCGTAACGACCTGCTTGGCCGTCTGGGCGGCGATCCGTCCAAAGTCGCGAGGCGTGACTTCGATTTCGGCGACATCGTCGAGCTGGTAATGAGGATTGATCTCCCGTGATGCCTCTACCGATATCTCGAGGCGCGGATCAAGCACTTCCTCCACCACGTTCTTGCGCGCGTACACCTTGATGACGCCGGTATGGCGGTTGATGTCCACACGCACGTTCTGAGCGGTGTTGAAGTTGCGCTTGTAGCTGGAGATGAGAGCGGCCTCGATCGCTTCAAGGAGAATATCCTTGGCGATCCCCTTCTCTCTCTCTATCTCGTTTAAGGCTTCAATAAAATCCATGCTCATTGGAACCACGGATCCCCCTTTCAATGATTAGAAAACGATAGCCAGCCTGGCGCTGGCCACCTTCGCATATGGAATGGCATGACTCTTGCGCCCGGTGCTGACGACGACGGTCTCCCCGTCGAACGAGACCAGCGGTCCTTCGAACTCCTTGAGTCCGTCGATCGGCTCGTACGTCGTGACGAATACCTGCTTGCCGACCGCCTTGCTTACATCTTCCGGCTTCTTCAGCGGGCGCTCGGCGCCCGGCGACGAAACTTCCAGGAAGTAAGCGTCCGACACCGGATCGTTCTGATCCAGCTGCTCGCTCAGAAACTCGCTGATGCGTCCGCATTCGTCGATGTCAATACCGCCTTCTTTATCAACAAATACGCGAAGGAACCAATTGCTGCCTTCCTTCACGTATTCGATGTCCACAAGCTCGAATCCGTTGTCGCTGAGAAATGGGCCGACCATCTCTTCCACGACGGCTTTGATTCTGGATGTGCTCAAATCCAATTGACCTCCCGATCAGTCCGAAAAAGTAGTGGACAAAACGTGAAGAGTGGGTTTCCCCACTCTTCAGAAGTACCTCTATCCTCATGATTACCAAAAAAATTATATCATAACCCGTGTACACTGACAAGATTTGTTTTCCCTAGCAGACTTTCCATAGACGGCTGCAAACCCTTGCGGGGCTTAGAAAAGCGAGAGCTGGTTGGACTCCGGCAGACCGCGGAAGCAGCCCATTCCGGTCAACACTTCGATAATCGTCTTGGTCGCCTTCGACCGCTGCTGGAAATCCTCGATCGAGAGAAACTCGCTGCCGTCCCTCGATGCTCCGATGTTGCGCGCCGCGTTTTCGCCGATGCCGGCGATCGCCGCGAACGGGGGAATCAGGCTGTCCCCTTCGATCGTCCACTTCGTCGCATCCGAGCGGTACAGATCGATCGGCTTGAACGAGAAGCCTCGTGCAGTCATCTCCAGAGCCATTTCCAGCATGGAGACGGAAGCCTTCTCCTTCGGAGTCGCCGCGAAGCCCTTCTGCTCGATTTCCACCAGCCTTTTCAGAATCGGCTCGTAGCCTTGGCACAGCAGCTCCAGATCGAAGTCTTCCGCCCGGACCGTAAAGTAGGTGGCATAGAATTCGATCGGATGATAGAGCTTGAAAAAGGCCGTGCGCACAGCGGAAATGACATAGGCCGCGGCATGCGCTTTCGGGAACATGTACTCGATGCGGAGGCAGGAATCGATATACCACTGCGGCACCTTGCAGCGCTTCATTTCCTCGATCCATTCCGGCGTCAGCCCTCTGCCTTTCCGGACGCTCTCGGTGATCTTGAAGGCAAGGCCCGCATCCATGCCCGCCTTGTAGATCAGATAGAGCATGATCTCGTCGCGGCAGCCGATGACGGTCTTGATCGAGCAGGTTCCGTTCTTGATCAGCTCCTGGGCATTGCCCAGCCATACCCCCGTGCCGTGCGACAAGCCGGAAATCTGAAGCAGATCGGCAAATGAAGTCGGCTGCGTCTCTTCGAGCATCTGCCGGACGAACTTGGTTCCCATCTCCGGAACGCCATAGGTGGCGACGCTGGAGCGGATCTTCTCCGGAGCTACTCCAAGCGCCGTCGTGGAGTTGAACATGCTCATCACCTTGGGATCGTTCATCGGAATCGTCGTGGGATCGACGCCCGTCAAATCCTGAAGCATCCGCATCATCGTCGGATCGTCATGGCCGAGAATATCAAGCTTGAGCAGGTTCATTTCGAAGGCGTGATAATCGAAATGGGTCGTTTTCCATTCGGCTCCCGTATCGTCGGCAGGATACTGGACCGGCGTGATGTCCTCGACGTCGATGTAGTCCGGCACGACGACAATGCCGCCCGGATGCTGTCCGGTGCTCCGCTTGACGCCGGTGCAGCCCGACGCCAGCCGGCTGAGCTCCGCTCCGCGCCATTTCCGGCCTTTTTCCTCTTCGTATTTCTTCGCGAAGCCGTATGCCGTCTTTTCGGCCACCGTTCCGATCGTCCCGGCGCGGAACACGCATTTCTCGCCGAAGATCTCCTTCGTAAAATTATGCGCGATCGGCTGGTACTCGCCGGAGAAGTTGAGATCGATATCGGGAACCTTGTCGCCCTTGAAGCCGAGGAACGTCTCGAACGGAATGTCCTGGCCTTCGCCTTTCATTTTGTTGCCGCAATGCGGGCAGTCCTTGTCCGCCAGGTTGAAGCCGGAGGATACGCTGCCGTCCAGAATCCATTCGCTGTGCCGGCAGTCTGCATTCAGGCACAGATAATGCGGAGGAAGCGGGTTGACCTCGGATATGCCGAGGAACGTCGCGACGACGGAAGAGCCTACCGAGCCCCGCGATCCGACCAGATAGCCGTCTGCATTGGACTTCTTCACGAGACGCTCGGAGATGAGATAGTTGGCCGAGAAGCCGAACTTGATGATCGGCACGAGCTCCTTCTCCAGACGGTCGATGACGACCTGCGGCAGCTCTTCTCCGTACATGCTGCGGGCAGTGGAGTAACAGGTATCCCTGATCTCCTCGTCCGCCCCTTCCATGATCGGCGTGAACAGCTTGTCCGGAAACATCTCGAACGGCTCGAACCTTCCTGCCAGCTCCACCGTGTTCGTAACGACGACCTGATAGGCGAGTTCTTCGCCGAGGAAGCGGAATTCCTGCAGCATCTCGTCGGTCGTCCGCAGATGGGCATCGGGCAGACGCTGGCTCTTCAGCGGGCTGAAGCCCGTAATGCCCATGATCGTGATGTCGCGGTACATTTTGTCGCGGGGGTTCAAATAATGAACGTTGCCCGTGGCAATGACGGGTTTGCCGAGCTTCTCGCCGATCCGGCAAACCTTGCGCATCGCGTCCTCGATCTCGGCACGGCTGCCGACAAGCCCTTTGTCCACCAGATGCATGTAGAAGTCGACGGGCTGAATTTCCAGCACATCGTAGAAGTCGGCGACGTCCTCCGCCTCCTCCACCGTCTTGTTCAGGACGGCTTCGAAAAACTCGCCCTTCTCGCAGCCGGAAATGATGAGCAGCCCGTCCCTCATGTCCTTGAGCTTGCTCTTCGGAATGCAGGCGACGCGCTTGAAATGCTCGGTATGCGAAAGCGAAATGAGCTTGAACAGATTTTTTTTGCCCGCCGCATTGAGAGCGTAGATCATGCAGTGGAACGGACGGCTGTTGGACAGGTCCATGCCTACATAATCGTTGAGCTGATGGAGTCCGGTCACGCTGCGCTGGGCGGCGTCCCCGATCAGGCCGTACAGCACGCCGGCCAGCGCAACGGAGTCGTCCACCGCGCGGTGATGGCTCTCGAGTCCGACCTTGTATTTGTCGGACAGCGTGTTGAGCCGATGGTTCTTCATGGCCGGATGCAGGAAGCGGGCCAGCTCCAGCGTGTCGAGAACCGGGTTTTTCAGCTCCGGAATGCCGATCATCTTGCATGACGCTTGAATGAAGCCCATATCGAAACGCGCGTTATGGGCGACAAGCACGCAGTCCCCGACGAAATCAACGAATTCGCGAAGCTTGGGCTCCAGCTCGGGCGCTCCCCGCACCATATCGTCCGTAATGTTGGTCAGCTGCTCGATATGGTATGGAATGCGCTCATGTGGATTGATGAAGGTGGCGAAGCGGCCGATCTCCTGCCCATTTTTGTATTTGACCCCGGCAAGCTCGATGATCTTGCAGTTGGTGATGGAGAGGCCGGTGGTCTCGATGTCGAAAACGACATATTCAGCATCCTTCAGCGATTCCTGACGCGGATTCAATACCATCGGAACGGCGTCGTTCACGACGTTGGCCTCTACGCCGAACAGCACCTTGATGCCGTTTTTCTTTCCGTGCTTGAACGCTTCGGGATAACATTGCACGTTGCCGTGATCGGTGACCGCAATCGCTTCATGTCCCCATTTCGCCGCCGTCTTGATGTACGTATCCACCGAGGTGACGGCGTCCATCGTACTCATCGTCGTGTGGAGATGGAACTCGACCCGCTTCACTTCGGCGGTATCGGTGCGGTCCTTGGGCGCAACGACCTCATGCAGATCGTTAGGCATCATGACGAGCTCGGGCTCCTGCATGAAGCGGTCATACTCCACGCGGCCCCTGGCCTTGATCCATTTGCCGTTCGACAGCTTGGAGAGCACCTTCACGTCTTCCTTGGTCTTCGCGAACATCTTCATCGCGATGGAATCGGTAAAGTCCGTCACGTTGAACGTGAACAGGGTGCTGCCGTTGCGAAGCTCCTTGACCTCAAGGCCAAATACCGTGCCCTGTACGGCAATTTTCTTCTCTTCCTCCACAATGTTCATCATCGGCACGGCTTCCTCGCGGATATCGTAGCCGACAGCCAGACGGACTTCGCCTTCCTCCGGCTCCGGCACCTCGCTCGCCACGCTTGTCATGATCTGCATGACCGCGTCGTTGTTCTCCTGCACGACGCGCTGGGCGAATTCTTCATACAGCTCGCGGGCCGCTTCTCCTGCCGTCAGCTTCACGCGCAGCGTGCGAGAGAAGCGCTCTTCATAGAAGCGGACGATCGCCTCGTCCAGCTTCTTGCGCTTTGCCAGCTCCAGCCCTGCCTTGTCCATGAGCTGCAGCAGCAGCACGCCGTTCTCGGCCGAAGCAAGTCCTTTGGCGAGCCAGCCGTTGACCGAAGCCATTTCCTGCTGCGCCCATTCCACGAACAGAGGCCAATACTCCAAGCCTAGGCTGTCGCTTGGAATATGGTCCTCATACGTGAAGCAGAACGATACTTCGGCGATATGCCGGAACTTCTCCCGGACCGTCTTGCAAAAAATACTATAGTAATCGCGCTGGACGAGCGAGCTCACGCGGATGCAGAACGTCCACTCGCGGTTGCTTTCGCTTACCAGCACCTTCTCGATGATCGCGTCCTGGAAATGGGTTCCGATCAGCTCCGGCGGAAGCTCGGCCTGCTTCGTCAGCAGCTCGAAGCGTTGTCTTTTGTCGGCGCTCATGTAGTCCCTCCTGGAAATGCAGCTTTGAACCGTCAATGGAATCTATTATACCGTCGAATAAAGGGGAAGAACATAGAAACATGGCGATTGCCCAGAAGAACGTGAGAACCGCCTTCCGGCGGATAGCCCTTCCGATCGCTGTTGATGCCGGATTTCTTGAATGAATATGTACTCTAGTATAAATCCGGCATCAAAGGCGAACACTTCGTTTCTGCAGGGCTATTCCGCTCGCTAGGCTCCAACGTTCTTTAAGCAGCCTAGTTTCTCAGAGATGAGAAAAAATAGAGGGACAAGAAAGAGAGAAAAAAACAAAGCCCCATGCCGGGGCTTTGTTGAATGCTGCGGAAAACGAGGCCGCAAAAAGATTAGTAGGCTCTGGCGAAGACGACCGTATGCTCGGCCTTCTCGCCGCAGACGAGGCAAGTCGCCTTGCGCTCGGCCGGCTCGAACGGAATGTTCCGGCTCGTCGCGCTGGTCTCTTCCTTGACCTGCTTCTCGCAGGCGGCCGAACCGCACCAGCCTGCCGTGACGAAGCCGCGCTTCTGGTCGAGCAGCGCCTTCATTTCATCCAGCGTGTCGACCGCATGCGTGTTCTCTTCGCGGAAGCTTTTCGCCTTCTCGAACATGTCGCGGTGGATTTCCTCCAGCATGGACTGGATTTCGTCCGTCAGATCGCTCTGGTTCACGACGCGCTTCTCGCCGCTCACGCGGGAGACGAGCACGCAGACGCCGTTCTCCATGTCGCGAGGTCCAAGCTCGAGACGAATCGGCACGCCGCGCATTTCGTACTCGTTGAATTTCCAGCCCGGGCTCATGTCGGAGCGGTCGTCCACTCTTACGCGGACACCGGCTTTCTTGAGCTCGCCGTACAGCTCGTCCACTCTCGCAATGACGGCATCGCGCGTTTTGGGAGGACCGATGGGGATCATGATGACCTGGGTCGGGGCTACCTTCGGCGGCAGCACGAGCCCGCGGTCGTCGCCATGCACCATGATCAGCGATCCGATCAAGCGGGTGCTGACGCCCCACGAAGTCGTATGCGCGAACTGCAGCTGGTTGTCGCGGTCCAGAAACTTGATGTCAAAGGCGACGGCAAACTTGTTGCCGAGGTAGTGGGAAGTGCCTGCCTGCACGGCACGGCCGTCCTTCATCATCGCTTCGATGGAATACGTGTCGACCGCGCCGGCGAATCGCTCGCTTGGCGTCTTCTCGCCGCTGATGACCGGAATCGCGAGGTAGTCCTCGACGAACGAACGGTACGTTTCCAGCATGCGCATCGTCTCCTCGCGCGCTTCACCCTCGTTCTCATGCGCCGTATGCCCTTCCTGCCAGAGGAATTCACTCGTGCGGAGGAACGGCAGCGTGCGCTTCTCCCAGCGGACAACGTTCGCCCACTGGTTGATGAGCACCGGCAGATCGCGGTAGGAATGGATCCACTTGCTGTACATATGTCCGATCATCGTCTCCGAGGTCGGGCGGATCGCCAGCCTCTCCTCGAGAATCTCGCCTCCGGCTTCGGTAACCCAAGGAAGCTCCGGATTGAAGCCCTCGACATGCTCCTTTTCCTTCTGGAAGAAGCTCTCGGGAATGAACAGCGGGAAGTAGGCGTTGCGGTGTCCGGTCTCCTTGAAGCGGCGATCCAGCTCATCCTTGATATGTTCCCAGATCTCATAACCGTCGGGGCGGAATACGATGCATCCGCGCACAGGCGAGTAGTCCATCAGCTCCGCTTTTTTGATGACGTCTATATACCAGCGGGAAAAGTCTTCCCCCTGAGGTGTGATTTCCGATACGAATTGCTTATCCTTCGACATAAAGGCTCCCCTCTACCCTCGTACTAAACGTAAAATATCGTTGTAAGTCACGGCAAGCATGAGCAGCATGAGCATCATGAAGCCGATGACATGGACCATGCTCTCCCTCGCGGGATCGACCGGACGTCCCCGCAGTCCCTCCAGCCCGATGAAGACGAGCCGGCTGCCGTCCAGCGCCGGAATCGGAAGCAGGTTGAAGATGCCGAGATAGAGACTGAGCACGGCCGCCCAATTCGTCAGCGACGGAAGGCCTTGCCGGGCGATCTGTCCGGTAACCTCAGCCGTCCGTACAGGACCTCCAAGATCGTCGAGCTTGAAGTTGCCCGTGATGAGCTGGCCGAAGCTTTTGAAAATCTGCACCGTCACTTCCTTCATCGTGACGGCCGATTGCGTGACCGTCTCTCCGAGCGTCGCGGAACGCATCGGATATCCGGCCGTGATTCCGACCTTGCCGGCCTTGCTCTCCTTGTCGGGCACCGGGGTCAGCGTGAGCGAGAGAGGCTCTCCGCTGCGGATGATGTTCAACTCAAGAGGCTTGTTGGCCGACTTGCCGATGATCTCGATCATCTTGGCATAATCGGTTCCGACGTCGATGCCTCCCACCGTATCGATGACATCGCCCTTCTGCAAGCCCGCCTTCTCGGCCGGCATGCCTGTCACGACGCTGTTGATCAGCAGATGCTTGGGATTGTCTTGCACGACGCCTGCCATCTGGATGTAGACAGCGAACAGGACAAACGCCAGGATGAAGTTCATGAAAGGACCGGCTGCGATGGCCAGAGCCCTCTGTCCGACCGTCTTGCTGCCGAACTGCCGGTCGATGGGGGCAATCTGGGTTTCCCTGCTCTTCGCGATCATAAGCGCCTGCGGATGGACGTCGTAACGTTCCGCTTCGCCTTCCACATGCAGCTGAATGAACAAGTTGCGCTCAAGGTCGATCTGTTCCACTTCGCCTCGGATGACTCCGCTGCGCTCATCCAGCCGATCGAGATATATCCGCGTCACGCGTCCATCCTTCACACGGACCGCGACGGTCTGCCCGGGCTGGACTTCCGAGATTTCGGGATCTTCGCCTGCCATGCGGACGAATCCGCCGGCGGGGACTAGACGGAGCGTATAACGGGTTTCCCCGCGCTTGATGGAAAACAGCTTGGGTCCGAATCCGATCGCGAACTCACGGACCAGAATGCCTGCGCGCTTGGCAAAAAAATAATGTCCCCATTCGTGGATGGTGACAATGACGAAAAACACGAGAACGGTCATGAAAATGACCTGAATTGTACCCATAGTTGTCAGTGCCTCCAGTCGGTTAACGGCCTGTACCTAGATTATCATTATTCTCCCGGCAGACACAAGAGAACCGCCCTCGCCGCCAAACCACCGCCCTCCCGATTCGGACCTACTCAGCCGACCGAAAAAACAGCTCCCGGAGACCTCGTCAGCGACGAAAAAACAGCTCCGGCGGAAAATGCCGGGCTGAAGCTTCTGCAAGAAGACCCCGAACCGGACAGATGAGGCCTGTCTCCCCAGCGGTACAGTTCTGATGCGGCCGCGGGAGAATAAACGAATATAGGAGCAATGGAGGGATTCTAAACCGCTGAAGACGCTTCGCGCCGAGCCCAGGCATCGGCCTCGGCGATCTCTTCCAACCCAGGGAAAGCAATGACGCCATGCCTTGCAAGGACGTTCTCGAGAATGCTCTCGATATGGAGGAATTCGATCTCGCCTTTCAGGAAACGGTCGACCGCCACCTCGTTGGCCGCATTGAACACCGTCGTTGCCGTGCCGCCCGCTCGTCCGCAGTCAAACGCCATGCGCAGGCAGCGGAAGCGGTCGTAGTCCATCTCCCGAAAGGTGAGGCTGCCGGCCTGCACCAGATCCAGCCTCTTCGACGGGCTCGGCAGACGCGCCGGATAGGAGAGGGCATACTGGATCGGCACCCTCATGTCCGGTATGCCAAGCTGCGCGATCATGCTATGATCCTTGAACTCGACATACGAGTGGATGATGCTCTCCGGATGGATCAGCACGGAAATGTCGTCGTAGGACAGGTCGAACAGCCAGCGGGCTTCGATGACTTCAAGGCCTTTGTTGACCATCGTAGCGGAATCGATCGTAATCTTGGCGCCCATCGACCAGTTGGGATGGTTCAGGGCTTCCGCCACCGTCACTCCGCCGAGCTGCTCCCGCGTACGGTCCCGGAACGAGCCGCCGGATGCGGTCAGCGTGATGCCGAGAACATCCTCCCGCCGCTCTCCGTTCAAGCATTGGAACAAGGCCGAATGCTCGCTGTCGACGGGAAGGATGCTCACTCCGCGCCGCTTTGCGGCATCCATGACCAAATGCCCGGCCGTAACGAGCGTTTCCTTGTTGGCCAGCGCGATCGTACGTCCCGCTTCAATGGCCGCAAGCGTCGCCGGGAGGCCGCGGCTTCCCATAATGGCCGTCACGACGATATCGGAGCTGCCTCCGCCCGCCATTTCAACCAAGCCCTCTTCGCCAAACAGCACCTCTACGCTTGGAGGCAGAGCTTCCCTGGCATAGCGCACTCCTTCCTCCGTGGCGAGACAGACCCGCTTGGGCTTGAATTTAAATGCCTGCTCGACAAGCAGCCGGGCATTGGAACCGGCCGCAAGGCCCTCCAGCTCGTATTCATCCGGATGGGTTTCAATCACATCGAGCGTCTGGGTGCCGATCGAGCCGGTCGATCCGAGAAGCGTCACTTTTTTCACCGAACCATCTCTTTCTACTTATGTAATGGCGCCGCTGTCAGACGGGAACGAGGCCCGTAAGCACAAGAAGCGGGAACACGATAATCCAGCTGTCGCAGCGGTCGAGCACCCCGCCGTGGCCCGGCAGCAGGCGCCCGCTGTCCTTCACGCCGCGAAGACGCTTGTATGCCGACTGGATCAGGTCTCCGAACTGCCCGGCTACTGCCGCCACCAGGCCGATCGAGACCGCATGGCCGAGACCGATCCATTCCGGAGCGGCGAAGTGGAACACCGCTGCGACGGCGATGGAGGCCAGTACGCCGCCAAGCGACCCTTCGATCGTTTTGTTGGGGCTGATTGCCGGCCACAGCTTCGTCCTTCCGATCGCTTTGCCGATGAAGTAGGCTCCGATATCGGAAGCCCATATGCAGCCGAAACAGAGGAAGGACAAGAAAAGGCCGTGTTCATGGAACGCCCGGACTTGAAGCATGGAACCGAAACCATAACCGACATAGAGAGCTCCGAGCAGCAGCAAGGCGGCTCCGTCAAGCGTCGTCTCGTTCTTGCTCACGACGGTCACCGCGAGCAGCAGGAACATCAGAATCCATACGGCATACCCGTCCATCGGCATGTCGAGTCCCATCTTCTCCCAAGGAAGCAGAAAAAAAAGCATCCCGGCATAGCCGACCAGCCCGGCCGGGTGCAGGGGACGAAATCCGTTCAAGCGAACATATTCGTAAAAGCCGATGAGGGCAAGAAGCAGCAGCAGCACGTTATAACTTTGGCCCCCAACGACCAGCAGAAGCAGGAACAAGGCTCCCGCCAAAGCTCCGGTAACGATGCGTTGTTTCATGGGTAAGGTCCTCTTTCAAAAGCGGATCGTTAAATGCCGCCGAATCGCCTTGCTCGCCGCTGATATTCCGCAATGGCTTCCTGGAACAATTCTTCCGTGAACGCCGGCCAATAAACATCGGTGAACCACAGTTCGCTGTAAGCCATCTGCCAGAGCATGAAGTTGCTTAGACGAAGCTCTCCGCTCGTTCGGATGAGCAGGTCAGGATCCGGCAAGCCGCTGCTGAGAAGGCGCTTCGCCATCATCTCTTCCGTGATGTCTCCCGGCTCCAGACCGCCGTTTCTCACATCCTCCGCCAACGATTTGACCGCATCCAGCATTTCGGAGCGGCTTCCGTAATTCAAGGCAAAGTTGAGAACCAATCCGGTATTGGCTTTTGTTTTTTCAATCGCTTCGTCGAGCGCCGCCAAAGTGAAGTCCGGCAAATTGCCCCGGTAGCCCATCATTCGGACCTGAACATTGTTCTCGATGAGCTCTTCAAGCTCAAGCGCAAGAAACTCCTGCGGAAGCCGCATCAAAAAATCGACCTCTGTCTTGGGCCTCTTCCAGTTCTCGGTCGAAAAAGCATACAAGGTCAAATATTTGACTCCGGCCCGGTCGGCGGCCATCGTCACCTTCTTGACCGCTTTCATGCCCGAGTGATGGCCGGCAATCCGCGGCAATCCCCGGTTTTGGGCCCATCTTCCGTTGCCGTCCATTATGATGGCCACATGTTCCGGAATATTGTCCAGGCTCGTGGGGTCCGCCACCTGCGGAGATGCCTTGCCGCGCTTCGACCATAACCGCTCAATCATCCTGATTCCTCCCCGCCGGCAATGACTTTAGGCTGGCAGGCTCCTCGTAGGAGCCATGATGCAGGCAAACCCCACCTGTCGGAGGGGCTTGGATCTGATCTGTGCCGGCATTCCCGGCCTAAACTTCCATGATGTCTTTTTCTTTAACCGCAAGCACCTTGTCGACTTCAGCGACGAACTTGTCCGTCGTTTTCTGAATATCTTCCTGATGGCGCTTGGACTCGTCTTCGGAAATTTCCGTTTTTTCCAGCTTCTTGATCGCATCGTTGGCATCGCGGCGGATGTTGCGGATGGCGATTTTCGCTTCCTCGCCGAATTTTTTCGTCATTTTGACGAGCTCTGAGCGACGCTCTTCGGTCAGCATCGGCACGACGATCCGAATCGAAGACCCGTCGTTGGACGGAGTCATGCCGATATCCGATTTCATGATCGCTCTCTCGATATCGCTGAGCGACGATTTGTCCCAAGGCTGAATGAACAGCGTGCGGGAATCCGGCGTATTGATGTTCGCCAATTGGTTGAGGGGAGTTAATGCCCCGTAATACTCGACTTGAATGCGGTCCAGCAGAGCCGGGTTCGCACGGCCGGCACGAAGCGTGCCGAGATCTCGTTTCAAGGCTCCGATGGCCTTTTCCATTCTTTCGGATGCGTCTGCTTTGATTCCTTGCGGCATCTTATTGTGCACTTCCTTTCACGATCGTTCCGATTTTCTCTCCCAGGATGACCCGCTTAATATTGCCTGGAATCGTTATGGCGAATACGACGAGCGGAATATTGTTGTCCATGCAGAGCGAAGTGGATGTAGAATCCATGACGCCAAGATTGCGGTTGAGCACATCGAGGTAAGACAGCTGATCGAACTTCTCTGCGGTTTCGTCCTTGAACGGATCGGCGGAATAAACCCCGTCCACTTTGTTCTTGGCCATCAGAATGACCTCGGCTTCGATTTCAGCCGCGCGGAGCGCAGCCGTCGTATCCGTAGAGAAGAACGGATTGCCGGTTCCGGCCGCGAAGATGACGACGCGCCCCTTCTCGAGATGGCGGATCGCGCGGCGGCGGATATACGGCTCTGCGATTTGCTGCATGGCGATCGAGGTCTGGACACGGGTCGGTACATCGATGGATTCAAGCGCATCCTGCAGAGCCAGCGAATTCATCACTGTAGCCAGCATGCCCATGTAATCCGCTGTCGCGCGGTCGATTCCTTTGGCGGTGCCTGCGATACCGCGCCAGATATTCCCTCCTCCGACTACGATAGCCACTTCGACGCCAAGCTCCACGACTTCCTTGATTTGCTGCGCGATGGACGAAATGATCTCTGCCTCGATGCCATAGCCAGCCTGCCCCGATAGCGATTCACCGCTGACCTTCAGGACGATCCGTTTGTAGACGGGATTCTCCAACGTCAATACCCCCATGTAATACCCAGATTTGCTTTCCTTCAGCCTTGTCCGCGGACAAAGCAAGAGGCGGGGCGGACGCCCCGCCCCGCCTGCTGCGTTCGGTTGATCAAAGCGTTCCGTGCGGACACGGAACGCCTGGAGACGACTTACAGTTTGGCTTGCGCCATGACTTCTTCAACGAAGTTGTCGACTTTTTTCTCCAGACCTTCGCCGAGCTCGAAACGAGCGAAGCGGCGGATGGAGATGTTCTCGCCGATCGTGCTGATTTTTTCGTTCAGCAGCGTTGTGATCGTCTTGTCCGGATCTTTAATGAAAGCTTGCTCCATGAGGCAGAACTCCTCATAGTATTTGCTCAGGCGGCCTTCAACCATTTTCTCGACGATATGGGCAGGCTTGCCTTCGTTGAGGGCTTGGGCTTTAAGGATTTCGCGCTCTTTTTCCAGTTCAGCCGGATCGACTTCTTCACGGCGAACATATTTGGCGCCTACAGCTGCGATTTGCATCGCGATGTCCCTGCAGAATTCGCGGAATTGATCCGTTTTGGCAACAAAGTCCGTCTCGCAGTTGATTTCAACGAGAACGCCGATACGGCCGCCGGCGTGGATGTAGGATTCAACGACGCCTTCCGTAGCTACGCGGCCGGCTTTGTTGGCAGCGGCTGCGAGGCCTTTTTCACGAAGCAGCTCGGCTGCTTTCGTCAGATCGCCGTTTGCTTCTTCCAATGCTTTTTTGCAATCGAGCATTCCTGCACCCGTTTTTTCACGGAGTTCTTTGACTGCGCTTGCGTTGACCGCCATGATTTATTCCTCCTGATTGCCTTTGTCAGGCGTTATGTTCGTGTATACTCTCAAAAAAAGGGCGGCGAGGAGGCTTTCACCTTCTAACCACCCTTTGTTGTCTTCATCCTGATAACCTGCTCAGAACAGCTTAAGCCGTTCCTTACGCGGTTGTTTGCTCGCCTTGGTTGGCTTCTACGATCGCATCAGCCATTTTGCCCGTAAGCAGCTTGACAGCGCGGATAGCGTCGTCGTTGCCCGGAATGACATAGTCGATCTCGTCCGGATCGCAGTTGGTGTCTACGATGCCGACGATTGGAATGCCCAGCTTGCGGGCTTCAGCCACGGCGATGCGTTCTTTGCGCGGATCGATGATGAACAGCGCGCTAGGCAGCTTGCGCATGCCTTTGATGCCGCCGAGGAACTTTTGAAGACGGTCTTTTTCTTTGCGAAGAATGATGACTTCTTTTTTAGGCAGGACTTCGAACGTGCCGTCCTCTTCCCATTTCTCCAGTTGACGGAGACGGTCGATCCGTTTTTGGATCGTGGAGAAGTTGGTCAGCGTGCCGCCGAGCCAGCGTTGGTTGATGTAGTAGTTGCCGCAACGCTCTGCTTCTTCCTTCACAGAGTCCTGGGCTTGTTTCTTGGTACCTACGAACAGAATCGTACCGCCGTCTTCAGCCACGGAGCGGACGAAGTTATAAGCCTCTTCCACTTTCTTGACTGTTTTTTGCAGGTCGATAATGTAGATTCCGTTACGTTCCGTGAAGATATAGCGATCCATTTTAGGGTTCCAGCGGCGAGTTTGGTGACCGAAGTGCACACCAGCCTCGAGCAGCTGTTTCATGGAGATCACTGCCATCCTCAACACCTCCTGATTGGTTTTTATTTGTGTCCTCCGCCGATGTCATCTTCCGGCAAGACTCCCCATAGGGAAGCACCCTTGTCAAAATTAACCGGCGTGTGTTTTTAACACCGTCAATTACTATAGCATACTGCCTGCCCTCTTGCAACCTTCCATGCTTGCTTTTGCAGGCGGGCCGTCATGGCCTGCTAGCCGCCGGAGCCGATTCTCTTTTTCGCCTCGTCAGGGTCCATAGGCTGGCCCGTCACGATTTTTTTCACGGCGGCGAGATCCTGCGATCCCTTGAACGAAAAATAGCCGGCCCGGACCGTGCCCGGTGAGCCGCCCTTCTGCATGTAGGCTACGAAATCTTCGCCTTGTTCGACGACTCCGCTGCTTTCCAGCAGCTTTCCGACCGAGGTCAAATCCGAATTCGGCGGAATTCTCACGATGACCGCTTTCCCGTTCGCGCCGCTTTTCGCTGCCTTCGTTGACGAGGAGTCCTGCTTGGCGGGAGAAGGTTTAGCCGCCGGACTCGGAGACGGGCCTGGGCTCGAAGAAGCGCCGGCAGTACCCGATGCAGGCTTGGACGGGGACGCGGCCGGCTGATTGCCGCTTTCCGGAGAAGCGCCTTCGGGGCCGCTCTCTGTTTCCCGTTCCCGCAGAGCTTTCTCGACGGCGGCTTTTACGAGCAGATCGGCATCCTCTTGCGTATAAACCGCGCGCTCCTCGCCGCTGCCCGAATCCGATGCGCCGGATTCGACGCCCGCCCAAGTCGCCGACTGCGCTTGGCCGGCATTCATCAATTGAAGCAAAAGAGCCCCGGCCATCATGCCGACGCCCAGTCCGATCCAAAACGACCTCTTACCTCGCATTTACCGATTCCTCCTGCCTTGCAAGCTGCTGGATAAGCAGCACCTCTCCTTTATGGATGCCGAGCTCCTTGGCGATCTGGTCCACGGATCTCCCCTGCTGCTCCAAGTCGAACAGCTGCTTGAAGCGAGCCCGGATGGATTCCGGCGCTTGCAGAGGCCGGCCTGCTTCCTCCCCTTGCATAGGCGCAGCTCCGGCAGCCTCCTCCTGTCGTGCCGCCTGAGCGGAGCCGGCGCCGGCTGAGATCGCTTCCTGAAGCAGCCTGCACTGCTTCTCCAGCTCCTCGATGCGCTGCTCCCTCAGCCTCGCCTCGGCCTGTTCCTGCTCTCTGGAGGACTTGACCAGCTCGCCGAGGCTCCGATTGCTTTCTTCCATATTTTCCATGAACTGCTCCAGCGCGTTCTCCATCTGCTCAAGCCCGCTGTCGCGGGATACGCTCTCCGCTGAAGGCTTCTTTCCTCGGCGGGGCGCCGCAAACGCCCATACGAGGACGACCGCCCCCAGCAAAACGATATACTGCCATGGCTGCATCTACGATCTGTCCTCCTTGCTGCCGGGCTTCAGCTACAAGCTGAAGTCCACATGCTTTCCCTTGAACGGATGGACCCCTTCTGCCTGCGCTCCATCCTCTTTGCCGCCAGCCGGATTCCTTGCCGCCTTGTCACGGCCGGCTCTGTTCCCGGAGCTGTCCTTGCCCGTGCGCAGATTTCCCTTCGTTTCCACTTCTGTCGGACTGCTGCGGTTCTTTTCGCTCCGCTTGGCCGTGTCCTGCTCCTGAGAGCGGGCCTCTGCGGTAAGACGGCTCTGGTAATAGCCTTGCTGGGTTCCTGCCTCATGAACTTTCGGAACGGAAACCTGCAGGTCGACCGGTCGATACGTCATCAGCGCCGCCTACACGATGGAGCCCATCGTGATTTCCCCGTCGATGTAGCGGAAGCTGACACGAGAGGCGGGATCCTTGATGAAACGGGTATACCTTCCGATTACGATCCGCGTCCCTCCATATACGGTTCCGGACACCTCGACCCGTGCCGTGCTGGAATCCTCCAGCGAACGCTCGATCTCCAGCACCCGGTCGCGGACTTCGTCCAGCTCGGCCGATGTCTGCTTTTTGGTCGCTCCGAGCTTGATTCGCAGCGCGAGCTTATCCGGAGAAATCTGGCCGGTAGCAGCCAGCTGGTCGAGAAGAGCGAGTGCCTTCTCCGTTTTATCGAGCGCTTCTCCGTGCGTTTTCATTAGTTTGCGGAGATGGAGCAGTTCCTGCCGCAGTTCCGGCCTGACGCCGACTTCTATGGAAGTCGCCGTCGACATCCCGTTGCCGATCGTCCGGGCCTTGACCGCTTCGCCGGCTTGAACGGATCCGCCGACGATCAGCCCCTTCGCTCCAAGGCAAATGACATTCTCGCCCGCTTTCACCTGGGAGTGCATGATGCTCTGGCTGACCTGGACATCCTCGCCCGCCGATACGGTTCCATCCTGAACAAATGAGCAGCGGAGCGACTTGCCGCACTTGATGCTTCCTTTGTTTCCGGCCATGATGCCGCCCGTAATCTCGATCGATCCGTCCGACTCAAGCTCAGCGCCTTCCACGCCCCCGACGACCCGGATATCGCCGGCAGCCCTTACTTTGAAGCCGTTCAGCACGTTGCCGCGAATGACGACGGTGCCGACGAAGTCGATATTGCCCGTTCGATAATCCACGTCTCCATTGACCTCGTAGACCGGGAACACGTTGATGGTTTCGCTGCCGGTCAGCGTGAACACCCCGTCGAGCGCGGCATACACCATCGTGCGCTCCGGATTGCACACCACATTTTTGCCGACCTTAAGGCGCATATCGCGGCCCCGCTTGCCCGCAACCGGCTCGCCGGCAACATTTATGCCGGCTTCTCCGTCGCCCGGCTCTATTTTGCGCGCGACCAGCTGCCCGCGCTGCACGTTGCGGATGCGGTTGACTTCCTTGAAATCCACCTTGCCGCTATCGTTCTCCTCCGGCTTGAAGCCGTCGCTCAAGTCGATTGCAAACATGACGCGGGCATCTGTGCCCTGCCTGGCAGGCAGCCCCTTGGCCACGACCGTTTCCTTGACGCTGCATGCCGCGGGATCGCCGGCGATCGCTTGCAGGGCTTCCGGCAGGATGCCATAGGAGATTCCGGCCTGCCGGACAAGCCGCTCCAGTTCTTGAGCCGTAACGGAAAAGTCGTCGTCGCAGCGTTGAAAATGAATGTAACCGGTCATTCGGTCAGGCGACAGGCTTACTTTGAGATAAGATTCCAAATCAAGCTGCTGGTTCATCGCTTTTCCTCCTTCAGGAGTTCTGCATCAGTTGATCTTTCTGCTTGGAAAGCGCTCCTCTCAGGCGAAGGATCGCCTTGGAATGAAGCTGAGAGATGCGAGAGGGGGACAGGGACATGACTTCGGCGATCTCGCTCAAGGAAAGCTCTTCATAATAGAAGAGAGAGACGACGATCCGTTCTTTTTCCGTCAATCGCTCGATTCCTTTCACGAGGGATTCCTTGAGGAAAAATTCATGCACTTTATGGTCCGGATTTTTCGCTTTCTCGTCCACCAGCAAGGACATTCTTGTCTCGCTCTCCTCCTCGCGGATCGGATCCTCAAGGGAACAGACCGTCGTGACGGCGATTTCCTGCAGCATCGTCGTGAACTCCCTTTCCGATACTTGAAGATAAGTGCTGATTTCAGCATCGGACACGGACCGCAAATACTGCTGCTCCAGATGCTGATAGGCTTCCTCTATTCGCTTGGCCTTTTCGCGGACCGAACGGGGGACCCAGTCGCCTTGCCGGAGGCCGTCGATGATGGCCCCCCTGATGCGCCAGGAAGCGTAGGTTTCGAATTGAAGGCCTCGTTTGTAATCGAATTTATCGATCGCGTCAATCAGCCCCATCGCGCCGTTGCTCGCAAGATCGTCTTTGGATACATTTTTGGGCAGGCCGATCGCCATTCGGTTCGTCACGTAATCGACCAGCGGCAAATACTGCTCAATCAGAGCCTTCTTCGCGTCTATATCCTGCTCTTCCTTCCATTTCTCCCACATCGCCATGTTGGACAAATGAGGCGCTTTCGGCTCTGTCATGGCTTCCAAGCCTCCTTCAGGATTCACCTCGCGGTTATTCCAGCCGTTAGGATGCATGCCTGCAGCCTAATGCTACTGCTCTTCTTCTCTGCTAATATGACGGACAGCCTGTGCAAGCTCGTCCGGCTCCATGCCGGAAGGAACCGATTTCAGCCGGGCCGGCTGCAGCGGCTGGAAGCCGCTGTTCTGCTGCTCCGGAGCCGAGGAGGCGTCCACGCCTTCGGAGCCGTCCGGCTGCCTCGATCCTCCGGCAGGCGGCCGCAGGCCTTGAAGGAGCAGCTCGTTCAAATCCTCCCCATTCGCGGAAAGGTCCAGATGCTGCCCGGCTGCCGCTTCCTCCCCGACTTCCCGGTCGGGCTGAGGGACGGTCTGCTTCAGCAGAACCCGCAATGCGTAACCGATCGCCCAGAAGGCCGCGGCAGCCGCCAGAGCCCGGGTCGCCGCGGCGTCGATCGGATTGCGTCCCAGGTTGATCGCCGCCGTCAGGACCGCTCCGAGCGCCGCCGACCATGCATTGATGCGCCATGTACCTATCACGCCTACAACTCCTTTGTGCCCTGCTGGACGGAGCGGACATGCAGGATGCCCGTGCCCGAATCCAGCTCGATCGTTCTGCCGTAGCTGCCGCCCGTATCCTCGGCGAGGATGGGAATGCCGTAGCTGGCAAGGACGGCCGTGCAGCTTTCCACATTGCGGGGGCCGATCCGCAGCGAATCATTGGCCGACAAGGCCGCGAACATTTGGGCGCCGCCGGCCATCTTGGCCGACAGACGGCCAAGGCGGGCACCCGCCTTCTGCATTTCTTCAATCAACAAGGGAAGAGCGGTGTCGGCGTATTTGGCCCGGTTGAAATCCGCTTCCCTGGCGATCGAGGAATTCGGGAGCATGACATGGGCCATTCCGCCGATCCTCTTCTCTGCATCGTACAACGTCAGCCCGACGCAGGAGCCGAGTCCCGTCGTACGGATGGCGCTGCCGTCGAGAGCGATATTGAGATCGGCCATTCCGACTTTCACGACTTGCTGCTGGATCATTCGAGCGGCACTCCTAGCGAGCGGAAGATAGTGGAGAACGATTCCGGGTCCGGAATCAGGAAGAACTGGCCATCCAGAACTTCCCCTCCGTCAAGAAATTTGGTCTCGATCAGCAGCGCTGTGTCGCCCATTTCTCCGTATTGCATAAGCCCGTACACGAGAACGGCTCCCGCCATGTCCATCGCGACGGCAGGTACGCTGGGCGCCAGGCTCAGCTTGGTGAGATCGGCCAGCGAAGATAAATAGGAGCCTGCGAGAATATTGCCGATCTCTCCGATGGCGGACAATTCCATATCCGAGTATTCGAGATCCTCTTCGACCTCCATCGCCGCAAGCCTGCGGAGCATCTTCTTGGCCGCGACCGGATTCATCAGAAAGAACAGATTGCCGGGAGCCTCGCCTTCCACGCGGAGAAACACCGCCATGACCAGCTCCTCGGCGCCTCCGGCCCGTTCCGCCACCTCCTCGAACGGCACCAGGCTCACCTTCGGCACGGCCATGTCGACCGGCTTGTTCAGCAAAGTGGACAGAGCCGTTGCCGCGTTGCCGGAGCCGATGTTGCCGACTTCCTTCAGGACATCCAGTTCGAAGTCGGCCAGCTTGTCGAGTGTGCTCAAATCGGTCAAGCCTCCATTTGCTCCAGCTGCACGATTTCGTTCTTGTTCAGCACTTCCGACAGGTTGAGCATGACGAGAAGCCTGCCCTGAGGCGTCTTGGCGATTCCGCGCAAATACTTGGCCTGGATGCCGCCGACGACTTCAGGCGGAAGGTCGATGTTGTCGGTGTTGATGTCCGTCACGTCGTTGGCGCGATCGACGACGAATCCGACCTCCAGCTCTCCGGAGCGCACGATGATGATGCGGGTCTGGTCCGTCGATTCCGTCTCCTCCAGCCCGAAGCGGCCCCGAAGATCGATGACCGGAACGACGACGCCGCGCAGGTTGACGACTCCCTTCACGAAGGCAGGCGTCTTGGGCACGCGAGTGACCGGCATGAGCCTTTCCACCGTCTTCACTTTATCGACCTCGATGCCGTATTCTTCTTCTCCCAGCGCAAACACGATTACTTTCAGTTCTTCTCCCATATCCGTTTGCCTCCTCCGATAGATTATTTGAACAGGGCGTTCGGATCGATGATGAGGGCGACCTGGCCATCGCCGAGAATGGTCGCTCCGGATACGGCCGGAATCTGGCCGAGATAACCGCCCATCGACTTCAGCACGATCTCGCTCTGGCCGATGAAGTCGTCCACGATGACTGCCGCCCATTTGTCGCCTTTGCGGATGACAAGATACTCGCTCTCCAGCTCTTCTTCTTCGTTGAAGTCGGCTGTTTCAAGCACACTGCCGAGAGATACGAGCGGAATGACCGCATTGCGGTATGTAATCATCCGGCTGCCATGCACGTTCAGGATGCTGTCCCGGCTGAGAATGCCGGTCTCCACGATGGAAGAAAGCGGAATGGCGTATTTCTCCGAGCCGAGCTTGATCAGCATCGCGGTGATGATCGACAACGTGAGCGGGAGCTGGATGCTGAATTTGGAGCCGATGCCGGCCTTGGATTCGACCGATACGTTGCCGCCCAAGGAAAGGATTTTCGAGCGGACGACGTCGAGTCCGACCCCGCGTCCCGAAATGTCCGAGATCGTATCCGCCGTGCTGAAGCCGGGCGCGAAGATCAGGTTGTTGATTTCGTCCTGTGTCATCCGCGCCGCTTCCTGCGCGCTGAGCACCCCGTTCTCGACAGCCTTGGCCTTGACCTTCTCGGAATTGATGCCCCTTCCGTCTTCCTCCACCTCGATAAAGACGTGGTTGCCGCTATGATAAGCCCGCAGGAATATCGTGCCGGTCTCCGGCTTGCCTGCTTCCAGGCGGCCATCCGTCGTTTCCAGGCCATGGTCGAGGGAGTTGCGGAGCAGATGGACGAGAGGATCGCCGATCTCGTCGATGACCGTCCGGTCCAGCTCGGTGTCGGCGCCGACGATGACGAGATCAACCTTTTTATTCAGGTTTTTGGCCAGATCCCGCACCATGCGGGGGAACCGGTTGAAGACGGAATCGATCGGAACCATGCGGAGCTTGAGCACGATGTTCTGCAGATCGCCGCTGATGCGGGATAGATGCTCGACCGTTTCGCTCAGCTCCGTGCGCCCGATCTCGGAAGCGAGCTGCTCCAGCCGGACCCGGTCGATCAGCAGCTCGCTGAACAGGTTCATCAGCGAATCCAGCCGGTCGATGTCCACCCGAATCGTCCGCGATGCGGCCGGAGCAGCCGGAGCCGATGCAGCCGCCGTCTGCCGCTTGGCTTCCGCGGCTGCGGAAGACGCGGCTTGAACGTCCGCCGTCCTTGCTTCCGCCGCTTTTACGGCTTCAGGAATTTCAGGATGGGCCAGCGCTTCCAGAGCGGCTTCGTCCAGAAGGCTGGCAGCGGCTGCGGCAATTTCGGAAATGTTGCCGGCTCCTTCCGCAATGGCCTGCTCGTCGGAGGCTGTTACGAGAATGACGGTGAAGGACTTGTCGAACTTTTCCTGCTCGAGATCCGTCACCGAAGGAATCGATTTGATGACTTCGCCGTGCTGTTCCAGGAAATTGAAGACCATATAGGATCGCGCTGCCTTGAGCACGCAGGAATCCTCCAGCTCGATATCGAGCCGCACGGCTTTAAGCCCGCTTTCGACCGACTGCTTGAGCACCGACAGCTGGAATTCGTCCAGATCGGCGGAGGCTCCGTTCTCATTCTTGGCAGCGGCTTGAGTTCCCGCCGCCGCGTCCTTGGCCAGATAACTGCCGTCGACGATGGATTTCAGGGAGGACAGCAGCTCCGCGACATCGGCTTTGCCGGCCCCTCCGGCCGTAATGTCGGCAACCATCGTCTCCAGAGCGTCCAACCCTTTGAAGAGCACATCGAAGATGAAAGCGTCCATCGTCAGCTTGCCGTTGCGGACAAGATCGAGGACATTCTCCATCTCGTGGGTGAGGGAAGCGAGATCCTCGAATCCCATCGTCGCCGACATTCCTTTCAGCGTATGGGCCGAGCGGAAGATGATCTGGACAATGCCGATGTCGGCCGGATCGCTTTCGAGCTTCAGGAGATTTTCATTGAGTGCTTGAAGATGATCATTGGATTCATCGATAAACATAGACAGATAAGCGTTCATATCCATTACAGGTCCACCTCCTGAACTAAGTTTGCTGTCCTGCCCTACCGGCAGCGCCGGGCAAGCTCTCCTGCAATTTGGAAAAGCGGCAGCACCGTCTGCGAGCCTCCGAGCTCAACCGCGCTGCGAGGCATTCCGTACACCACGCAGGTTTCCTCCGACTCTGTGATCGTGCTGGCCGCACCGCTCTCCCGGAGCTCCAGCATGCCTTTGGCTCCGTCGCTGCCCATTCCGGTAAGAAGAACGCAATGGCGCTCCAGCTCCGCATAGGGAACGATGGAGCGGAACAGCACGTCCACCGAAGGACGGTGCCCGCTGACTGCCGGCGATTGGGTCAGCCGGATCCGGTAGCCGGATCCGTCCTTCTCGAGCTCCATATGGCTTCCGCCGGGGGCGATGTAGACACGGCCGGCAAGGACGCGCTCGCCCTGCTCCGCTTCCGTCACCTCGATCATGCTGCCTGCTTCAAGCCGTTTGGCCAGCGATGCCGTGAAGCGGGGAGGCATATGCTGGACGACCAGCACCGGAGCCGGCAAGCTTGCCGGCAGCGAGCCGATCACTTCGCTGAGCGCTCGCGGGCCGCCGGTCGATGTGCCGATGGCGACAATCTGCGTCCACTTTTCTCTGGAAGCCAGAGATTTGGGGGCCGATTCCTCGGCTGATACAGGCGGAATGGAAGCCGGCCCCGTCTTCGCAGGCCGCGAGGCGCCTGAAGCCGGCCGTGCGGCCCGCTCCTTGGAGAGAGGAGCTTCGCTGGGACTTGCTGATCTGCGCTTGGCATCCGCAACGGGAGGAATCCGCGTCTTGCGCGTCTCGCCCGGCATCTCGCGGGCTGCGCTGCGCGGGCCTGGAGCGGATGCAGGCTTCGCCTGGCCGGCGGCTTCGCCTGCCTGCTTGCGTGCAGGCAGCTCCTTCTTCCCTGCCGCCTCCCGCGCCGGAAGGCGAGGATGGATGAGCCGGCCTCGGAATTGAAGGGCGGTATGCAGCTTCTCCCTCAGCAGGCGTCCGATCGTCTCAATCTCCCCTGGCGGCGAAGCCGGAGAAGGCTTGCGGATGAAATCGAATGCTCCCTGCTGCAGCGCGGCGATCGTGAGCGAAGTATGCTCCTCGCTGATGCCGGAGAACATGATCACCGGAAGCGGACGGCTCTCCATGACCGCCACGAGAGCTTCGAGTCCGTTCATCTCGGGCATCTCCAGATCCATTGTCATGGCATCGGGCGCGAGAAGCCTTGCGGCCTCCAGCGCTTCCTTGCCTGTCGCCGCCGTCCCGGCCACCTCAAAAGCCGGGTCCTTCAGGATCAAATCCCGAATTATGGCGCGCATGAAGGCGGAATCGTCCACGATCAAAATACGGAACTTCTCCATCTCCTCATCTCTCCCATCTAAGCCAAAGGTTAACGTTTCCGACTGAACCACTGCTGTAGAATACCTTTGACGCTGCGATGAGGAAGACTGTCTGCCGGCAAATCGAGGTATTGCCTGGCGATCTGCATGATGCTTCTTGCCGCGTCCGAATCCGGATAAGCAATGAGAAACGGCTTCTGCGTACGGACCGCTTTGCCCACCTTGCCGTCGTCCGCGACGTAGCCGCCGTAAGGAAGGCGGATGCCGAGAAAGCGGTCTGCCGCCATGTCCATCTTGGCCGCCGTATGGCGCCCTTCCTGCTCATCGAAGGCACGATTGACGACTACCCGGAACCGCGTATCCGGCATGCTTCCCGAAACCATCTTGACGAGCGCGTAAGCATCCGTGATGGATGTCGGCTCGGGAGTCGTCACGACGAAGGTTTCGTGGGCCGCCTGGATGAAACGTTCCGACTCCCGTGTCAATCCCGCTCCGGTATCGAACAGGATGAAGTCATATTCTCCCTGGAGCATGCCGAGCTGCTCGTCCGCTTCCTGAAGCTGCCGATCCGTAAGATGAAGCAGCTCCCGGAATCCGGACCCGCCGGCTACGAAATGCAGCCCGGACGGTCCCAGCTGGATGATGTCGCGGATGCTTTTGGCGCCGGTGAACAGATGATAGAGAGAGTATGGCGCCGGAATGCCCATCAGCACGTCCAGATTGGCCATGCCGATATCCGCGTCGATGACGAGCACTTTTCGGCCCAGAGACTGCAGCGCGAGTCCGAAATTCAGACTGAAGTTGGACTTGCCGACTCCGCCCTTCCCGCTCGTCACCGTCAGCAGCCGCGCGTTCTTTTCCATCTGCCCGCCCGTCCGCTCCTTGATCAGGTTGCGAAGCGCCTGGGCCTGGTCACTCATTCGGCTGGTTCCCCAGAAGCAGCTTCACATAACGGTCTGACCGGAACGGCTCGAGATCGTCCGGAACCGTCTGGCCGAAGGCCAGATAAGCCGGCTTCAGCCCGTGGTCCATGATCAGATTGAAGGCCGCGCCGTACACCGTCGTTTCATCCAGCTTGGTGAAAATGACCTTGTCCACCCCGTGCCGGATGAAAGGCTGCGCTACCGCTTCCATATCCGGCGTGCGGGCGGTCAGGCTGAGCACCAGCAGCGTATCCGCATCCTCGCTGCTTCTCAGCAGGCTGTTGACCTCGTGGATCTGCAGCTCGCTGCGGTAATTCCTGCCGGCCGTATCCATGAGCACGGCATCCTTCTGCTCCAGCTGCTGGAATGCCCTTGCCGCCTCCGCGGGGGAGAAGACGACTTCCAGCGGAATTCCCAATATATCCGCATAGGTCCGAAGCTGGTCGACAGCGGCGATGCGGTACGTATCCGCGGTGATCAGGCCGACAGCTTTGCGATGGCGCAAAGTAAGATCCGCCGCCAGCTTCGCGATGGTCGTCGTCTTGCCGACGCCTGTCGGTCCGACGAAATGCAGCACCCGGCTATGCTCAGCCGGTTTCTCTCCCATATATGGCTCCAGCCACATTTGCAAATGCTCTGCGGCTGCCGCCCAAAGAGCTTGAGGATCTTCGCTTAGAAGACTGTAATCCGGCTTGGCCTGCAAGTCGGCCAGAAGCCTTTCCCGCCAAGCGGCCTTGACCTCCTGCGCTTCCAGCCTTTCCATCAGGCTGGACACATGGACCGGCGCCGTTTCGGCGGCCTGGGCGCCGGACAGCTGGCGGATCCAGGTTTTGAGGTCGCGAACTTCCCGGAGCAGATCCGGCTCCATTCCTTGAGAGGCAGGCTCGCGGAAGCCGCTTGCCGGGGCGGCGGCAGCGGAGCCGTTGGAAGCGGCCGCCTTCCCGGCGGATACAGCAGGCTCAGGTGCAGCTTCGCCTGCAAATGCAGGCGGGCTGGCAGCAGGCTTAGCGACCGACTTGTACTTGGCCGCCGCAAGCGAAGCCGGAGCAGACGGGGCTGCCGTAGAAGACAGCGCAGCCGGCTGCCTGGGCGCTGCCTCTGGCTCCGGCGAAGCCGACTGCCTCGAGGCCGCTGCTGCCAACGATTGGAGGGTGTCGGCAAATGCAGGGGATGGCGCCGGCGGGCTGACGGTTTCCGCCGCCGCAACGACCTCGATGCCTTTTTTGCCGAACATGCCGAGGAACCCTCCGGTCTTGATTTCCTTCGTGCTCAAGATGACGGCATCCTTGCCCAAATCTCCTCGGATAAGCGCCATAGCCTCCGGCATGGACGACACGACGTAGCGCTTCACTCTCACAAGCTCACCGTCCCTATGCTCTGAACTTCAATGGAAGGCTCCAGCTCGCTGTAGGACAGCACCGGAATGTCACCCATCACCCGTTCGATCATCTGCCGCAAATACATGCGGATCGTCGGCGAAGCAAGCACGACCGGCTGGTGCCCGGACTGGATCTGCCGATTGACTTGCTCGCTCACCTTATTGCAGATCTGCTGGGTGGCGATCGGATCCATGGCCAGATAGCTGCCATGCTCGGACTGCTGGACGGCTTCGGCGATTTTCTTCTCCAGCGCCGGGCTGACCGTAATGACCCGCATCGAGTTGCCGCCTGCGCTGTACTGCTGCGTAATCTGGCGGGAGAGCGCCTGGCGGGCGTACTCCGTCAATATGTCGGTATCCTTCGAGTACAGCCCGTGGTCGGCCAAAGTCTCGAAGATGCTGACAAGGTCCCGGATCGAGATTTTCTCTTTGAGCAGCTTGGCAAGCACCTTCTGCACATCCCCGATCGTCATGACGGAAGGAATGAGTTCCTCCACGAGCGCCGGGTAGGCTTCCCGCATGTTGTCGATAAGCGCCTTGGTCTCCTGCCTGCCGAGCAGCTCATGCGCATGGCGCTTGATGATCTCGGTCAGATGGGTGGCGACGACCGATGGCGGATCGACGACGGTGTAGCCCGACATCTCGGCCCTTTCCTTGGTCGCCTCGTCGATCCATAACGCCGGCAGTCCGAAGGCCGGCTCCATCGTCTCGATGCCGATGATGGATTCGTCCTCGAAGCCCGGGCTCATCGCCAGATAATGATTCAGGAGCAGGTCGCCGCGAGCGACCGTATTGCCTTTGATCTTGATGATGTATTCGTTCGGCCGAAGCTGGATGTTGTCTCGGATGCGAATCACGGGAACGACAAGCCCGAGCTCGAGCGCGCACTGGCGGCGGATCATGATGATCCGGTCCAGAAGATCGCCGCCCTGCTGCGTATCCGCGAGCGGGATGAGGCCGTAGCCGAATTCGAATTCGATCGGATCCACATGCAGCAGGTTCACGACGCTTTCCGGACTCCGCACTTCCTCGATCTCCTTCTCCTCCACCATCTGCTCCTGCTCTGCGATCGCTCGGCTTTGCTCGCCTTGCATCTTCCACCCCAAGTAGACAAGCAGTCCCGCGATCGGGAACGTGCGGATGATTCCGATAGGGGTGAACAGACCCAGCAGGGCGATGGTGCCGGCCACGACGAACAGCAGCTGCGGATACCGCAGAATCTGGCTGGTCAGGTCATGGGCCAGATTGCCTTCCGAAGCCGCTCTCGTCACAATCAGGCCGGCAGCGGTAGAGATGAGCAGCGCCGGAACCTGACTGACGAGACCGTCGCCGATCGTCAGGATGGAATACGTGTTGAGAGCTTCGGTGAAGCCCATCCCATGCACCGCCATCCCGATGATGAAGCCGCCGAGAAGGTTGATGATGAGGATGATGATCGATGCGATCGCATCTCCCTTGACGAATTTGCTCGCGCCGTCCATCGACCCGTAGAAGTCGGCTTCCCGCTCGATCTTGGAGCGGCGGGCCCGAGCCTGCTGCTCGTTGATCATGCCTGCGTTGAGATCCGCATCGATGCTCATCTGCTTGCCCGGCATGGCATCGAGCGTGAACCTTGCCGCAACCTCCGCGACCCTCTCGGAGCCTTTGGTGATGACGATGAACTGCACGACAACCAAGATCAGGAACACGACAAAGCCGATGGCGACCTGGCCTCCGGCAACCCAGTTTCCGAATGTCTGGACCACCTCGCCCGCGTGGGCATGGACAAGGATGTTGCGGGTTGTCGATACGTTGAGGGCGAGCCTGAACAAGGTCGTAATCAACAGGAGCGCCGGGAAGATGGAGAAATCCAGCGCTTCTTTTGTATTCATCGCTATTAAGAGAATGATAAGAGCGACCGATATGTTGATTACGAGCAGGAAGTCCATCAGAAAAGTAGGGATGGGGATGACCATCATTAGGACAATGCCGATAATCCCTACCAAGATTGCCAGGTCCCTCGGTTTCATGACGAATGCCTCCGCTTACTGAATTAAGATGATTTGCTGCGGCCTTTCAGCTTGTATACATAGGCCAGCACTTCCGCGACCGCTTGGAACAGATCCGGCGGTATGCTGTCCCCGATTTCCGTCCTGTCGTACAAGGCTCTCGCCAGCGGACGGTTCTCCATCGTGACGACTCCGTTCTCCTTCGCGACTTCCTTGATCCTCAAGGCGACGTAATCCATTCCCTTCGCCAAAATGACGGGAGCCTGCATGCGCGTGCCGTCGTAACGGATGGCGATGGCGAAGTGGGTCGGGTTCGTAATGACGACATCGGCCTTGGGCACTTCCTGCATCATGCGCTGAAGCGCCATCTTCCGCTGCCGCTCCTTGATCTTCCCTTTGATGAGCGGATTGCCCTCGCTCTTGATGTATTCATCCTTGATGTCCTGCTTGGACATTCGCAGATTTTTCTCATACTCGTATTTCTGATAGAAATAGTCCGCCGCCGCGATGACGATCATCAGCGAGGCGAATTCGAGACCGAGCTTCAAGGTCAGGCCGGCTGTGAACGTGAAGATGTCTTCGATGGGAGAATGTCCCAGCATGAGAATGCGTCCCCATTCTCCCCAGATCGTGTAGAACACGACCACTCCGACTACGAGCAGCTTGATGATGCTCTTGAAGAATTCCGCGACCGACCGCATCGAGAAGATGTTCTTGAATCCGCTGATCGGGCTCAGTTTCTTGAAGTCGGGCTTGAGCGGCGTCCCCGTAAGCAGAAAGCCTACCTGCACGTAGTTGAATGCCGCAGCCGCCACGAAAGCGAGCAGCAGAATCGGAGCCAGCAGCATGAGCAGCTCCATCATGACGTGATAGAACAGCGACATGACGTTGCCCGAGGTCAGATCCAGAGTGAGCCAGTCGTTGAACAGGCTGCCGAAAATACGGTAGATCCGTTCCTTGTAATACCCGCCGAGAACGAGGAAGCTTCCAATGACGAACAGGATGATGAAAGCGCCGGGAAGCTCGTGGGTTTTGGCGATCTGGCCCTTGTCGCGGGCTTCGCTGCGCTTCTTCGGCGTCGCTTTTTCGGTCTTCTCGCCGTTGAACAGCTGCAGGTCGACTTTGAACCGGAGCCTCATGGCCGTGTCCCTCCTCAAGAGCCTGTCCCGCCTTTGCTGCCGACAGCGTTGAACAGCTCGCCGAGCTTCTCGAACATCAGGCTGAACAAATGCCCGAACAGAACGCCGAGAGACGGCATCAGCAGCATCAGCAGCAGGATGCCGAGCATGATTTTGAGCGGGGCGCCGATGACGAATACGTTGTATTGAGGCGCCGTCCGCGCCAGGAAGCCAAGACCGACATCCGTCAGGAACATGGCTACGACAATCGGCGCCGCGATCTGCAGGGCGAGCAGGAAAGACTGGGAGAACGCCCTGACGAGAAAGTCCGAGATCAAGCCGCTGGAGACATGCTCCATCAGCCCCAGCTTGAGAGGCATCCAGTTGTAGCTGTTCATCAGCGCCTGCAGCATATACAGATGGCCGTTCATCGTCAGAAACAGCAGCGTCAGCACCATATACTTGAGATTGCCGGTAATCGGCGCCGAGGTTCCGCTCAGCGGATCGATGATGTTCGACATGGCGAGACCCATCTGCAGATCGATGAACGCGCCGGCCGTCTGGACGACCGTGAAAAACAGGTAGACGATGAATCCAAGCAGGAGCCCGATCAGGATTTCCTGGATGATGAGCAGGATAAAGCCCGCATCGGCAGCGGCCGTCTGTTTGATTCCGTACGAGAAGTACACAAGAAGCGAAACGGCGAAACCGAGGCCAATCTTGAGCCTCGCCGGCACGGTTCGAGTGGAAAAGACAGGCGCGACTACAAAAAAAGAGGTCATTCGACAAAAAATCAGCAAAAAAATAGGGAAACCGTTAAGAAATTGTTCCATCAGCCTCTGCCTACCCGATATAGTTGTGCAGGTTGTTCAGCAGGTTGTAGGTGAAATCCACCAGCGTGTTCAATATCCACGGACCGAACAGCAGAACCGCGGCCAATACGGCGACGATCTTGGGGACGAACGCCAGCGTCTGTTCCTGGATCTGGGTCGTCGCTTGAAAAATGCTGACGGCCAGGCCGACGACAAGCCCGAGAATAAGCATGGGCGCGCTCGCTTTCAGCATGACGAACATCGCTTGGCCCGCCAGGCCGATGATGAAATTGGAACTCATCGCATTCCCCTCCTTCTTCTGCGGTCATGACGGATTAAAGCTGAGCAGCAGCGACTTGATGACCAAATACCACCCGTCTACGAGGACAAACAGCAGAATTTTGAAAGGAAGCGAGATCATGACCGGCGGCAGCATCATCATCCCCATCGCCATCAGCGTACTGGAAACAACCATGTCGATAATCAAAAAGGGAATGAAGATCATGAATCCCATCTGGAACGCTGTCTTTAGTTCGCTGATCGCGTATGCCGGCACCAGCACCGTAATCGGAATATCCTGATAGGTTTTGGGCTTTTCCGCTTTGGTGTAGTTCAGAAACAGCAGCAGGTCCTTTTCCCTCGTATGCTGGAACATGAACTTCTTCATCGGCACAGCCGCTTTTTCAAGCGCCTCCGTCTGAGTCAGCTCGCCCTTCATATAAGGCTGCAGAGCCGTATCATTCACTTGCGACAGCGTTGGAGACATGACGAACAGCGTCAGGAACAACGCCAGACCGATCAGAACCTGATTCGGAGGCATCTGCTGGGTTCCGAGCGAAGTACGCACGAAACCAAGCACGATGACGATCCGGGTAAAGCTGGTCATAAGAATAAGGAAGGAAGGAGCAACCGTCAGAACGGTCACCATCAATACGATGGATAAAGCGCTCGTTCCTCCGGCGCTATCCCCGCCAATGTTGATATCGATGCCCGGCAGAGGCTCGGCGTAAGCGGCGCTCTGCCAGGCGAGCGACATGGCCAGGACAGTCATCAGCGAAAGCATACGTTTTCTAGTCATTCGTCCCTCAACCGATCCCTGTCTCTAGATTCCTGGAACAGCTGTTCAAGCTCTTCCTGCTGCCTGGATTGCTGCTCGAGCTTTTGATGCAGCAGCTTCTGGAACCGCTTGGCCTCTTCCTTGTCTCCGTCGGCCGAAGCTTGAACAGACCGGTTCCCTTCTCCTGTCTTGCCTTGGATTCTCCGCATCCACTCCCCCAGCGGAACGCCGGTTGAGGCATTGCGCTTCTCCAGTAGCTGGCTGCGGAGGCTGTCCGCTTCTTCCCCTGCCGGGAACCGGTCCAGAAGCGTCACATTCTCGCCGACGCCGACAACATAGATGGTGCCGGCTGTTTCAATGACCTGGATCGACTTGTTCGGTCCGAGCGTCAATCCTCCAAGCTGTTCAAGAGCTCTTGCGCCCCCCATCAGCTGGCTTCGCTTGGACAGCCAGCGAATAAGGAGGGTGATCAATCCGATGACAAGAGCAAGCGAAACCAGCACCCAGACTACGCTGCCCGTCATGCCCCCGCTCGCGAAGTGCGGCACCTCGCTCCCGCCGGAAGGAAGGGCATAATCAATCGTTCCATCAGGCTTCGGCGAAGCGGAAGGAGCGGCCGCCTGAGCCGCCAATCCGGCTAACAATGGCATTTCCGTTACCCAAGCGTCTTCTTGATGGCCTCGATGACCCGGTCAGCCTGGAACGGCTTCACGATGAAATCCTTCGCGCCGGCCTGAATGGCGTCGATGACCATCGCTTGCTGGCCCATGGCCGAGCACATGATGACTTTAACGTTCGGGTCGATTTTCCTGATTTCCTTCAAGGCGGCAATGCCGTCCATCTCCGGCATCGTAATGTCCATCGTGATCAGATCCGGCTTGACTTCCTTGTATCTTTCAATCGCCTGCGATCCGTCCTGAGCCTCGCCCACGACCTCGTACCCGTTTTTAGTCAGAATATCGCGAATCATCATTCGCATGAATGCAGCGTCATCAACGATCAGAATACGGTTTGCCATTTGTCATTTCCTCCCTGGATGCACTTATTGAATTTTGGTCATGCGGTCCCACTGGCTCACGATATCCGTGACCCGGACCCCGAAATTCTCATCGATGACGACAACTTCGCCTTTTGCAATCAGCTTGTTGTTCACCAGAATGTCTACGGGCTCGCCTGCCAGCTTGTCGAGCTCGATGATGGAGCCTTGCGACAGCTCAAGAATATCCTTGATCTGTTTTTGCGTGCGTCCAAGCTCTACGGTTACTTTCAGCGGGATATCGAGGAGCAGGCCGAGATTGCTCTCGTCTCCTTGAGGATATCCCGGCTGGAAACCGGAAAATTGAACCGGCTGGACATTGACGTTGCGGCCTGCCGGAGCGCCGAAAGTCTGCGGACCTTGATTGTGGACAGCAGGCGCGGCGTGCATGTCGGCCATCGGCTGCTGATACGCCGGCTGTTCGTAAACAGGCTGCTGCTGCACAGGCTGTTGATGAACGGGCTGTTCGTGGACAGGCTGCTGCTGGACGGGCTGCTGAGCCGGCGGTTCCGAATGCGGGGCTGCTGAAGCCGCTTCAATCGATGGAGCGGCAGATGCTGCGGCGGCCTCATCCCCGCTTCCGCCCATCAGCGTGTCGACCATCTGCTTGGCGAAGTTGACCGGCAGCAGCTGCATGATCGTCGAATCGATCAAGTCTCCGATCATCAGCCGGAAGCTGACTTTGATGAAGACGTCATCCGGCGGCAGCTGGGCGAGTCCTCCGCCTTGCTCCACATCGAGGATATCGATCCCGGGAGGCGAGATGTTGACCATCCGGTTGAAGATGGTCGACATCGATGTCGCCGATGAACCCATCATTTGGTTCATCGCTTCCTGCACGGCGCTGATATGGATGTCATTGAGCTCCGTCTGGCCGACGTCGCCTTCGCCGCCAAGCATCAGATCGGCGATGACGCCGGCATCCTTTGTCCTGATGACGAGCGAATTGATGCCTTGAAAGCCTTCAACATAGCTGACCGACACCGCGACATGAGGCCGGGGGAATTCGTCGGCGAGGTCTTCCCGCTTGATGAGGGCGACCTGCGGAGTCGTGATATCCACTTTTCTTCCCAGCAGGGTGGACAGCGCGGTAGCCGCGCTTCCGAATGTGATGTTGCCGATCTCGCCCAGAGCATCCTGCTCGATGGAGCTCAGGTATTGGGAGATCTGCGCCTCGCCTGCCGTATCGGAAGGAGCGGCGGAATAACCGTCCGAGCTCTGCCGGAGCAGGGCATCGATCTCCTCCTGGGACAAATAATCCTTACTCGTCATAATCTTCGTCTGCTCCTTCGCTTACGATCTCGTCCACCTGGACGGCAAGGCGGTCGCGGACCGACCCCGGGCTGCCGATGAACTTCAGCTTTTCTCCAACCTTGATATGCAAGCCTTCGCCGACCGGCTTCTTCAAGGAAATGACATCTCCTGCGGCAAGGCTCATGAACTCTCTAACCGTAATGGAGGATTCTCCGAGCTCGGCTATGATCGGCAGCTTCGCTTTATGTACGCGCTGCTCCAGGATCTCCACTTCTTCAGGGGCACGCGACTTCTTCTGGGATACGAACCAGTGATGCACGGACAATCTCGGCATGATCGGCTCGATGACCACATGCGGAATGCACAAGTTGATCATGCCGGTCGTATCCCCGATTTTCGTGCTCAATGAAATCAAAGCGATCGTTTCGTTGGGAGAAACGATCTGCATGAACTGCGGGTTCGTTTCCAGCGAATCCAGCCTCGGCGAAATGTCGTACACCGTTTTCCAGGCTTCCTGCAGGCTTTCGAAGGCACGGCTGAAGATTTTCTCCATGATCATGGTTTCAATCTCCGTGAGCGCCCCGATCTTGGCGGGAGCGGTTCCTGTGCCTCCAAGCAGCCTGTCGACCATGGAATAGGCCACGTTGGGATGGACTTCAAGCACCATCCTTCCTTCCAGCGGCTCCGCCTCAAAGATGTTCAGAATGGTCATTTTGGGAATCGAGCGGATGAATTCGTCGTACGGCAGCTGTTCCACCTGCACGACGCTGATCTGCACAAACGTTCTCAGCTGCGCCGAGAAATAAGTCGTCAAGTATCGGGCGAAGTTTTCATGTATCCGGGTCAAGCTTCGAATATGGTCCTTGGAAAAACGGACTGCCCGCTTGAAATCGTACGCGCGGATCTTCTTCTGGCTTTCTTCCTTCTTCAGCTCCTCCGCATCCATCTCTCCTGACGACAAGGCGGCAAGCAGGGCGTCGATCTCATTCTGGGAAAGCACATCCACCATCACTCTCACCTCCTTCGCTTATCTCACTTGGCCGTCCTAGATTTCCGTCAACGTATAGTCCGTGATGGAAACCTTGATCAGCTTGCCTTTGGGAAGAACTTCATTGATTTGGTTCAGCAGCTTGGCCTCGAGCGCATCCTGCCCGGCCGAGCCTTGCAGCGCCTGGGCTTCCGTATCTGCAAGCGTACGGTTGATGATCGGCTTCACGACGATATCCTTGATCTTGTCGAAGTCTTCCTTCGTCGCCTTTTTGTCCAGCTGGAAAGCGAAGCTCACGAGCAGGAATTTGTTGCCGTCCTTCAGGTTGCGCTTGATATCTTTGAGCTCTGACGTGACCTCGACCCGTTCGTCAGCCGTAAGCGGCTTGACCTTGGCGGCTGCCGCCGTCGTCTTGGCCGCATCCCCTCCCGAAGCCGTTGCGGGCTCCTTCAGGAGCGAGTTGTACAGGATGACCGCCACAACAGCGATCAGCGAGATGGCCAGCAGCGTCGTGATCAGCCAGGGAAGCATTTTTTTCATAGCGCCTATTCCTCCGTATATCCACTCTTATGAGATGAAGCCGCGAGGCCGATGGAGCGGTAGAAATCGGTCATCCGCCCGGCCAGAACGGCAGCCGACTCCACAACGACCATTTTTTTGCCGGTGGTCATCGTCACGAGCGTATCCGGCGTTTCTTCCAGGAGCTCGATCAGCAGGGCATTGATCATCAGCTTGCTGCCGTTGAGCCTTGTTACTTCAATCATGTGAACCCTCCCGCGGCTGCCCGTTGGCGGAACCGATGCGGCCGAGCGGAGCTCGGCCGGCGGATCCAGACTCTACAGGGCTAGATCAATTATCTCTTCAGATTGACGAGCTCTTGAAGAATTTCATCCGATGTCGTAATGATTCGGGAGTTGGCCTGGAAACCGCGCTGCGCAACGATCATTTCCGTGAACTCGCTCGTAAGGTCGACGTTGGACATCTCCAGTTGGCCGGCCACGATGTTCCCTGTTCCGGTCTCCGGATCTCCGGGAGCTCCGATAGCCAGCTCCTCGGCATTGGAATTCACCGTAGAGCGGTAAAGGTTGCCGCCGATTTTTTCCAGTCCGTTCGGATTGGTCACTTTCACGACGCCTATGGTGGCAATGACATCTCCTGTCGTTCCGTCTGCATTGACACCTGTCACCGAACCGTCTTTGCCGATCGTGAAGGCGCTGACTCCAGCCAGCGAAATCGGTTCGCCGTCGGAGCTCAGCACGAGAGCGCCGTCAGCGTTGACCAGCTGTCCCGCGGCATCGACCGAGAAATTGCCGGCACGCGTCAGGTAGAAGCCGTCCTCCATTCCCGCAGGACGGACGGCGAAAAATCCGTCTCCGTCGATGCGCAGATCCGTCGGCACGTTGGTCGTCATGGCGCTGCCCGCCGTGTGCACCGTGTCGATGGATGCCACCGTCACGCCAAGACCGATCTGCTGCGCGTTTTTGCCGCCTCGCGCTCCGTCTTCCGGCTGCGTCGCTCCTGCGACAGTCTGGCTCAGAATATCCTGGAACATGACCCGTCCCGCTTTGAAGCCGACGGTGTTCACGTTCGCAATATTGTTGCCGATGACATCAAGCTTGGTTTGGAAGCCCCGCATGCCGGAAACGCCCGAATACATAGATCTCAACATAATCTATCAACCTCCTAAATGGATGGATACTGCTCGTTCAGGCTCCTGCCGGCTGTTCTCCGGAAGACTCTTCCGGCAACTGTTCCGGAGTCTCTTCCGCCGCATCGGATCGAATGGACTTCAGCGCGTCGATCGGAACATAGTTGCCGCTGGAGACGATATACTGGATGCCGTCCTTGAGCACGACCGAATCGACGAGGCCGCTTTCGGTCGTCAGCTTGCCGGCAGCATCAAAGATGTCCCATTCCGCCTGCTTCCCGATGAGATCGGATGTAAGTCCAAGATTCTGTCCCTGGACGTTGAGCTGTCCGGAAATGTTCGACAGCTGCTCGACAGAGGAGAATTGAGCGAGCTGGGCGATGTAAGTCGTGTTGTCGGACGGATTCATCGGGTCCTGATATTTCAGCTGTGCGACCAGAAGCTGCAGGAAAGCATCCTTGCCGAGCGTGGAGTTGTCCATGCTTGTCGACGCTGCCTTGGAATTCTTTTGGCTCACGAACGGATAAATGGAATTGGCGTTCACGGATGCTGCCATCGTTGATCCCCCTTGAAGCCGGCTTATGCCGTCTCGTTAATTGCCCTGCCGTATCCAAGCTCACGAATGGCGGTTTGGATGACTTCAGCCTCCTGCACGCCCTGATCTTCAAGGCGGTCGGAGCCGTTTCGCGCAAACTGGCCGCCCTGCCCGCCTCCGCCCCGGCTCTGCTGGCCGAATGAAAGCGAGGTCTGAAGCTGGCTCGAGGCCGATACATCAAGCCGGTCAACCTGGAAGCCTTGGTTCTGCAAGGACATTCGGAGCTGGCCCAGCTGGTTCTCGATCGCTTCCCTCGCCGCCGGCGAATCCGCTGCGAACAGCGCCGTCAATTGGCCATTGTGGATTTGGAGCTTGACGTCCACCTGTCCCAAGTTTTCCGGAGTCAGCGTCAGTCTTGCTTCGGTCATGCCGGATGAAGACGAGACATCAAGCTTTTTCAAGACAAGCCCGGCCACCTCCTGGGCAAACCGATGAACGGGCACCTTCACGACCGTTTCCGCACTGTCCGGAACCGCAGCTCCCGGCTGGACATTTCCTGTTGAGACCGCAGCGGCTGACGACGGCTGTTCATTGCTTTCCGCCATGAGCATGGCCGGCTGCACGGCATCGTCCGCCTGAGCGCTTCCGGCAGAGGCGCTTACCGCCGCTCGGATGTGGGCTGAAGAAGCTTCAAGCTTCGCCAGCAGCGTTGTGCCGGAAGCCGGAATTCCTGTCAAAGGAGTCCCTTCAGGCCGGCCGGCCGGGATCGTTCCGCCTGGAGCGGATTTGGCTGGTTGGGGCGCTTCGAGCAGGCTTTGCAGCTTGGTCAGCTGCGCCTGGGTCAGCGACTGGGAATCGACCTTTCCGGATGGCTTGGCGAGAATGTCGGGCAATTGCTGCCTCAGCGCCAGCAGCAGCTCTCCTACTTCCCCTTTGGCAGCTGTCGCTGCGGAAGCGGCTGCGGGCTCATCCCGCTCCTGCTGGCCGCCGCCTGCAAGCTTCCCTGCAGGAGGCGGCTGAATGCCGAGCAGCGCAAGCAGCGCTCCCAGCTCGGAGGCCGCTTGCTGCCAATCCTCGAGCGGAATGGAGCCATCCTCTTCCTTGCCTTCGTATAGCTGATCCAGCAGCTCCTCCAATTTGGCAAGCAGCGGCTCGGCTGCCTGCTCCTCGGAGGAAGCAGCGGCAGGATCGGCTTCTGCTGGCTGCAGAGCTTCCGGGAGCGCTCCGTCTGCCAGAGCAGGGACGCTCGGCTCCGCGCCGTCAGGCTGGGCGGCGGTTGCGCTCAGCGCCATAGCGGCTGCCAATGCCGCAGCAGCCGCTACGGCGTCCTGCGGAGCCGCCGTTCCCGCGTTCGGGGACGCTTGACCCTGAACGCCCGTCTGCAAGGCTCCAGCCATGGCTTGGCTGAACGGAGCCACGCCGGCCGCCTTGCCTCCGGCCGCTTGGACAGATGTCCCCGAGCCGGTCGCAGCAGCCGGTTGAGTCGTCGTGATCTCCATGGTTCACCTCCTATTCTATTTTCCCGCCATGAGCTTGCTCACGAGCTGAGACGTCAGCTTTTTGTCCAGTCCCGACATCTCCTGAACGATGGACGAGCGTTTGGAATCGCTGACCGAGCCAAGAATCCGAAGCACTTTGCTCGGGCTCACATCCGACATCGACAGCAGCAGCTGCGCCGCCTTCGCCGGATCCATCGATTCAAACGTTTTGCTGAGCTGATCTTCGCTGAGCAGTGCGGAGCCGGATGCAGGAGCTGCGCTTGAAGCCTGCTGGATTCTCGATTGCAGGGCAGCAATCTGCTGATCCTGGACCGGAACGGAATCCTTCAGTCTCGCTGCCGTTTCGGCTGCCCGCTTTGGATCCATCTTGGCCAAGATCGCTCCTTGGGCTCGGCTGTCCATCGAGTTCAGCACGAGAACGGCTTCATCCAAGGTCATATTCTGAATGATCGGAGCCGCTTTGCTTGGCGTCATCGAGGCGAACATTCCCCCAAGCTCCGCAATTTTGGCTTGATATTCGCTGCTGCTCAGCTTTTTCTGCTCGTCGCTTTTGATCAGCTGGTCGAGCTTGTCCTGCAGGTCGTTGATTTCCTTCTCAAGGGATGCCTTCTCCGCCTCGGCGGCCTGAAGCTTCCCTTTGGCTGCCTGCAGGTCTCCCTGCAGGCCGGCGATCTGCTTGCGCTGAGCAGCCCCGTTGTCCGGAGCAGGGGCGCCGGATGCGCTCCGGCTCTCCGGAATGAGCGACCCGACTACCGGTATGCTGCGGCCGGTATCCATCAGCCGCGAGCGCAGCGACGGATTGAACACCACTAGAAGCACAAGCACAAGCACCAGCGTGAACAGCAGCGGCGTAACAAAAAACAGGAAGCGTTCCATTCCGCTGTAGCTTTGTTTCTCACGTTCTTCTGCCAACATTTCATCCCTCCCGGGGGCATGAGTCGTCCCCGACTGCTTCATCTTGCCTTCTGCTAAAGCGCTGCGCGCGAATGGCGTTGGACCGCGATTTCATCGAGTTCCGCCTGCTCTCCGGCAAGCTGTGCAGCCTTAAATCGGTTCAAGGCTTTTTCTTTGGATTTCAGCCAGATCTTCTCCTGGATCTTGCGTTCGGCCAGACGATGCCTGGAGGATTCGACTTCGTTCTCTGCCGCCTGTACGACTTGCTGCTTGCTTCCGATGCAGGCATCCAGATGGGAGAGGAACCGCTGGATCGCTTGCAGCTCCATGAGCGGACTGCCTAGCATGCCGAGCTCTTCAAGCTTCCCTTCCCAGCGCAGACGCTCCGCGTTCAGCTCGGACAGGGACATCTCCTCCGCATGCAGCAGATCAAGCGCGGCCGTGAGTCCCCATTTGGCTTGCGTCGTCTCGCTTTGCTTCAAGTTGACAATGCTTTGATAGGCATAGCGGAATGAAGTCACGTCTCTGTTCAGCTCCCGTTGAATTGCCGGATCAGATGGTCCAGCGTCTCGTCAAAATGGGCTTTTTCATTCGTTCGTTGCTGCGTGAAATCCAGAATTCCGTCCATTTGGCTCATCGCCTGGTCGATTTCCTTGTTCGATCCGGGCTGATACGCCCCGATATTGATCAAGTCCTCCGAATCTTTATAGACAGCGAGCATCTTTTTGAGAGCGGAAGCCGCCTCCTGATGCTCGGGCTCTATGATCTCCTTCATGACCCGGCTCACCGAGGCGAGCACGTCGATCGCCGGAAAATGGCCTTTCTGAGCCAAGTCCCGGCTTAAGACGATATGTCCGTCGAGGATGCCTCTCACGGCATCCGCCACCGGCTCATTCATGTCGTCCCCATCCACGAGAACGGTATAAAAAGCCGTTATGGACCCCGTCGGCCCCGTTCCCGCTCTTTCAAGCAGCTTGGGAAGGCCGGCGAACACAGACGGCGTATACCCTCTCGTCGCCGGAGGCTCTCCGACCGCCAGCCCGACTTCCCGCTGCGCCATCGCATACCGGGTGACGGAATCCATCATCAGCATGACGTTCATCCCCCGGTCCCGGAAGTACTCCGCTATCGTCGTTGCGATCACCGCGCCCTTGATGCGGATCAAAGCCGGCTGATCGGATGTCGCCACGATTACGACGGAACGGGCCAGTCCTTCCGGTCCCAGATCCTTCTCGATGAACTCGAGCACCTCGCGTCCCCGTTCGCCGATGAGAGCAATGACGTTGACGTCGGCTGCCGTATTGCGGGCGATCATGCCCAGCAGCGTGCTCTTTCCGACCCCCGATCCGGCAAAAATGCCGACGCGCTGGCCCTGTCCTACGGTAAGCAGACCGTCGATCGCGCGAACCCCGATGCCCAGCGGCTGCTGGACGCGCGGTCTGAAGAGCGGATTGCTCGGAGGAGCGGTCGTCGGATAGCGGATCATGCGGCTGGGAATGAAGCTGCCGTCAAGAGGCCGCCCCAGGCCGTCCAGCACTTTACCGAGCAGCTCCGCCCCGACCTGGACCGTAAGCGGCTTGCCTGTGCCAACAACGTCGCATCCGGGCGCGATCGCATTGAGATCTCCGAGCGGCATGAGAATCAGTCTGTTGTCCCGGAAACCGACGACTTCGGCAAGGAGCGGGGGCGCCCCTTTTCCGGGATAGATCTGGCAGACATCCCCGATGCCGGCATCGGGTCCTTCGCTTTCGACGGTAAGTCCGATGACCTGGGTTACTTTGCCGTTGATGCGCACGGGATCGATGCCGGCGAGCTGCTCCGTATATCTCGAAGCCTTGGGAACCCTGGAGCTCATGAAGCAGGCGCCTCCTGACCTTCGCGCTGGGAAGCGATTCCCATCAGCTCCCGCTTGATTTCGGACAGCTGCGTGTCGATGCGGGCGTCGATGCTGCCGAATGCCGTCCGGATCACGCAGCCGTGATCCTTGACCGATGCGTCGGGCAGGATCTGCAGCTCGGCCTGAGAATCGATCGACAGCTCCAGCTCGTCCCTGGCGGCGAGAACCGATGAAAGCTGCGCGGGACTGACGCACAGAACGATGCTTCCATTCTCTCTTCGCCGGGAAAGCATGCTCCGGATAAGCTCGATGGCGATTTCGGGCTCAAGATCCAGCTGCTTGCCGACCAGCTTCTCTGCAATGGCGCAGCTCAGCTCCACGAGGAACGGCTCCGCCTCCTGGATGATCTGCTCCTTCATTCGGAAGGAGGATTCAAGAATGGAGGAGGATTCCTCGATTCTTTGCTCCCATTCCTTCCGCAGCGCGGCTTCGGCATCCCGGCTGCCTTGGCTGAAGCCCTCGCCATATCCGGCCTGGCGGGCTTCTTCTGCGATTCGTTCATCGTCCGCCCGTCTGGCATGCCACCAATCCTCGGCTTCCTGACGGGCCTGTTCCAGCAGCTCCTGGGCCTGCCTGGCCGCATCCGCCAACGTATCCTCGGCGACGCTCTGGGCGTCGCCGAGAATCTGGCTGCGCAGAGCTTCCGTAGCGGCATCCGGGCGGATCTCGCCGCGGTAGGCCAGCTCGCCGAAGCCGTCCGAAGCGGTGTCGGCACCGCTGGCTGCGGCAGGTTTCCGGTAAAATCTTTCCAGCCGCTGAAGCTGTTCCTGAGGGACTACCTGCGAGGATTTGAACAGATTAGACAATGATGTCATCTCCTCCGCCGCGGGCGATGATGATGTCGCCGGATTCCTCCAGCCTGCGGATCGTTCCTACGATGCGAGTCTGGGCTTCCTCGACGTCACGCAGCCGCACGGGACCCATGAATTCCATTTCTTCCTTGAACGTCTCGGCCATCCGCTTGGACATGTTCCGGAAGATCGCCTCGCGCACTTCCTCGCTTGCCACCTTGAGCGCAAGCTGAAGGTCGGCGCTCTCGATATCGCGGATGATGCGCTGGATGGAACGGTTGTCGATGCTGACGATGTCTTCGAAGACGAACATCCGCTTCTTGATCTCTTCCGCCAGCTCCGGGTCCTGAATTTCCAGGGAATCCAGAATCGTCCGCTCGGTGCCGCGATCGACGCCGTTCAGAATCTGAACGATGGAGTCGATGCCTCCCGCGTTCGTGTAGTCCTGGGTCACCGTAGCGCTCAGCTTCTGTTCCAGCACCCTCTCCACCTGGGAGATGACCTCAGGAGAGGTGCTGTCCATTAGCGCGACCCTGCGGGCGACTTCCGCCTGCTTCTCTTGGGGAAGCGAGGACAGAATATGAGAAGCCTGCTCCGGCTGGAGGTAAGAAAGCACGAGAGCAATCGTCTGGGTATTTTCGTTCTGGATGAAGTTCAGGATCTGGGTCGGTTCCGCCTTGCGGGCAAAATCGAAAGGCCTCACCTGCAGCGTCGCCGTAAGCCTGCTGATGACTTCCAAAGCCTTTTGCGAGCCGAGCGCCTTCTCGAGGATATCCTTCGCGTACGCGATGCCGCCTTGGGAGATATACTCTTGAGCAAGGCAGATCTGATAGAATTCGCTCATGATCGTGTCCCGCTCCGAGCTGTCGACCTTCCTCACGTTGGCGATTTCCAGAGTCAGCTGCTCGATTTCCTCTTCCCTCAGATGCTTGAAGATCTGGGCCGATACATCCGGGCCAAGCGTAATCAGCAGAATGGCAGCCTTTTGGCGCCCGCTCAAGCTTTGCAGCGCTTTAACCATGAGTTGCCACCTCTATTCCTCTACTAGCCAGGTGCGAAGAAGGTTGACGAAATCATCCGGCTTCCGCTTGGCGAGTGTTTCCAAATTCTTGCGCACTTGATTCTCATTCGTGACGCTCTCCAGGTTGATCGAAGGATATTCGACTCTCGGCGCCATTTCCTCAATGATTTCCTCTTCCTTGGCGCGGCGGCGGCGAACGGCGAGCACGATTCCGCCGATAAGCGCGGCAGCTGCGACAGCGATGGCGGCGATCCATCCGGCGGTAAGGCCTTTGCCGGAAGCGGATGCTCCTGCTGCGGCAAAATTTTGACCGATGACAGAAACCTTTTTGGCTATGAGCGCGTCATTACTAACATCCTGTCCGGATTCCACCAGCTGGGAACGGACGAAAGAAGTTAGATATTGGGTGATTTGATCCTTTGTTTCCTGGTTTAATAATGAAGTAGGAATGCCGACGCTGATGCTGAGGTCTTTGACGGAGTAAGGGCCGCCAATGATCGTATTTTTGTAGCGGTTCGGCTCATAGTTGGTTGTGCTGGAGGTTTTTTCCGCCGTGCTGCTGCCCCCGCTCGATGTCGAGGAATACCCGGGTACATCGGTTTCTCCAGTGCCGGCAACGCCGCCGGCGTTCCCTTCCGTTCCTTCCGAGCTTTCGCTCGATTGCTGCTGGCTGATCACGAGACCGTTGTTGTTGTTGTTATCGAGAGGCTTGACCAGGCTTTCCTCGCGGCTGACCTGATCGAAGTTCAGGCTGCTCAGCACGCTGACGGCAAGATTATCGCCGCCTACCATCGTTCCAAGGAACTGCTCGATATTCCTCTTCAAATCGCTCTCGTATTTCTTTTGGATCTGGAATTGAGAGTTCGCGCTGCCCGAGTTGTTCAGCGTCCCGCCGATTTTGGAGGAGGCTGTCAGCTCGCCTTGAGGGCTCGTAATCGTGATATCCGCGATTTTAAGATTCGGCACCGAAGTTTTGACGAGATTGAAGTAACCGTCGATCTCATCCTGGCTGGGCCGGAATCCCGGCTTGAATTTCATGACGATGGAAGCCGACGCGCCGCTGGCTTCTTCCGTTTGGGCAAATACGCTTTCCTTCGGAAGATTGACGACGACTTTGCTGGAAGCGACTCCCTGCATCCCGTTGAGCAGCTGCTGGATCTCTCCGTTCAGGGCGCTGCGGTATTTGACGTTGAATTCGTTGTCGGTCATGCCGAACTGTGAAGAACCCGTATTGAACGCGGCGAAGCCGATCGATCCATTCTGGACCAGACCTTGCGATCCCGCTGCGACCCGCACGCGATCTGCTTCGCTGCTCGGAACGGAAATTGAATTGCCGCCGTCTCCAAGCCGGTAAGAAATGCTGCTGCTGTCCAGATAATTCATGATTGCCTGGGCATCGGTGCTGTCGAGATCCTTGAACACCGTTTCGTATTGCGTTTTGGTCAGGATCGAAGTAAGCAGAATGATCGTCAGCAGCAATACCCCGATCGTCGCTCCCAGCCAAATCTTTTGCTTCTTGCCCATCGCTCCCCAGTAATTTTTGGCGGAATCGCGCAGGCGGGCCATCTTTTCGTTCACATCTTCACCCCGCAGAATGCTATTGCAATGCAGTCAGCTTTAAATTTGCATGCGCATGATGTCCTGATAGGCCTCTACCGCCTTGTTCCGGACCTGCGTCACCAGCTGAAGGCTGAGCTCAGCCTGCTGCGAGACAATCATGACTTGTGAAATATCCGCTTGGCCAACCAAGTACTGGTTGTTGACCTGATGCACGGTTTTTTCTTGCGCGCTGACACTGTCCAGGGCGTTTTTGAGCATCGTCCCGAAGCTTTCGGTCACTTCGCTCGGCGATGCGGCTTGCGTCTTGGCCGTAATAGCCGGTGTGTTCAGAGGAGAGACCTGTGCAAGCGTTATAGGCTGGATCATTGTGGACTATCCTTTCGGCTTTTATTTTCCGATTTCAAGAGCTTTGACGAACATCGTCTTCGTTGCATTCAATGCGGTCACGTTCGCCTCGTAGGAACGGGACGCCGAGATCATATCCACCATTTCCTTCGTAACGTCCACGTTCGGCATCTTCACATACCCGTTCTTGTCCGCATCGGGATGAGACGGATTGTAGACCAGCTTGTCCGGAGTGCGATCCTCCTGGATCCGGCTTACTTTAACCCCTTTGGACGCCTCTCCCATCTCATTTTGAAGCATCGATGCGAAGCTGCCTTCCTTCATGGGCTCCAACACGACCATTTTGCGCTTATAGGGCTGGAACTCGCCATTTACATAGGAGGCTCGAGTCGTCTCGGCATTCGCGATATTGGATGAGATCACATCCATTCGGAGCCGCTGGGCGGTCAATGCGGAAGCACTGATGTCAAATCCGTTGGTCAGCTTCATTTCTTACCCTCTCCCGTCGATGGCAGTCCGCATCATCTTGATCTCGTGATTGATCTGTTGAATGTAGGAATTGTAGCGGAGCTGATTTTTGGCAAGCAATGCCATTTCGCGATCAGGATCCACGTTGTTTCCATTATTATTCATGACAGATTTTTCATCCGTGACAAGCTGCATGGTTGGAATCTGGTCATTTCGACCTATGTCCATATGCATTTTTTGGGTCTTTATACCTGCTAAATCGTGGTTTTTCTGGCCGTTCAGCTGGTCATTCAGCAGCTCCTCGAATACCAGTTCCGAACGTTTGAAGTGCGGCGTGTCAGCATTGGAAATATTATCCGAGATTACCTGCTGCCTTGCTTCAGCGGCTCTCATTGCCCCTACAAGTCTGCTGAAATCCGCGCCGTTCAAGACATTCAATGCTGTTTCACCACTTTCTTCCTTAATGGTTTATCACTTATTCAACAAATCTTCAGGCATTCCTGCATCTTCGACATAAAATAATTAAAAAAATGAGAGATCGATGTCGAGATTTGCCGAGTACGATAATCTTCCTAAAATTTCATATTTATTACAATGAGAAAAAAGCCCTATCTTTATATAAAGATAGGGCTTTCCTGGGTATAAAGAACCTCTTTTACTTCTTCATCTTGCCTAATTCTTCCAAAAGTTGATGGTTCAGGATGCGGATGTAAGTGCCTTTCATTCCTAAAGATCGCGTTTCGATAACTCCAGCGCTCTCGAGTTTGCGGAGCGCGTTCACAATCACGGATCTGGTTATACCGACCCGGTCGGCGATCTTCGACGCAACGAGCAACCCTTCCTTGCCTTCCAGCTCCTCGAAAATATGCTCGACAGCTTCCAGCTCGCTGAAGGACAGCGAGCCGATCGCGACTGCGACGACAGCTCTGCTGCGCGCCTCAAGCGCGATTTCTTCGGCTCTCTCCCGCAGGATTTCCATGCCTACGATCGTGGACCCGTATTCGGCGAGGATGAGATCCTCATCGTCGAATACTCCGCTCAGACGCGTGAGGACGACGGTACCGAGCCGGTCTCCGCCGCCGGTGATCGGAACGACGCACATCATCTCCTGGGCGTTCATGAAGCGGAATACATCCGCGATGCCGGGATCGGGAACGACATTGGTCTCCGGCTCCCTCATTTGCAGGAATCGGCCGTTTGTCTCCTGAGGAAAGCGCAGCTCGGCTTCCGCTGCCAGGCTCCGGAACTGATCATGGTCGAAACGGTCGACTGCGGCGCAGCCCAAAATCTTGCCTCTGCGGCTGACAACGAAAATGTTGGCTTGAATGACGGAGCTGAGAACTTCCGCCATCTCCCTGAAGCTGAGTGCCTTGCCCGCCGCTTTTTGCAGCAGCCGGTTCAGCGATCTTGTTTTGGTCAATAATGTCATCTTTCTGCTTGCCCCCCGAACTACCCTACAATATATATTGGCTCAAATCCCGGTCTTGCGCAATGGAGGATAGCTTTTCCTTCACATACTCCGGCGTGATGAGCAGACTTTCCAGCGTTAGGTCCGGCGCCTCGAAAGACAAGTCCTCGAGCAGCTTCTCCAGAATCGTATGGAGCCTGCGCGCGCCTATGTTTTCTGTATTGCGGTTGACGTCAGCCGCGATGGACGCAAGCTCCGCAATCGCCTCATCCGAAAATTCGATTGCGATTCCTTCCGTCGCCAACAGCGCGGTGTATTGTTTGGTCAGAGCGTTTTTGGGCTCCTTGAGAATCTGCACGAAGTCCTCCAGCGTCAGCGATGTCAATTCCACCCGAATCGGGAATCTTCCCTGAAGCTCAGGGATGAGATCGGACGGTTTGGAAACGTGGAACGCTCCTGCGGCGATGAACAGGATGTAGTCGGTTTTGACCGCTCCATATTTCGTCATGATGGTAGAGCCTTCGACGATCGGCAGAATGTCGCGCTGTACGCCTTCACGAGACACGTCAGGACCCGACCCCTTGGAAGGACTCGCGATCTTGTCGATCTCGTCCAGGAAGACGATTCCGGACTGCTCCGCCCTTCTCACCGATTCGCCGATGACCTCGTCCATATCAATCAGCTTGGCCGCCTCTTCCTGCGTCAATACCTTGCGGGCTTCCTTGACCGTAAGCTTGCGGCGCTTGGTCCGCTTCGGCATGAACTGTCCCAGCATCTCCTGCATGTTCATGCCCATCATTTCATTGCCCTGCCCCGACATCATATCCATCATCGTCGGCGAAGTATCCTCGACATCAAGCTCCAGCAGATCGTTTTCCAGCTCTCCGGCTTTAAGCTTTGCGCGGACAGCCTGCCTTTTGCCCAGAATATCGGGATCGTTCACCTTCTCTTCCTCATCGTCCTTGGACCCTTGATTGCCGAAGAGCATTTCAAGAGGATTTTTGCCGCCCTTGGACTTGACCGGAGACGGAACAAGAAGCTCGACGAGCCGTTCGTTGGCCTGCTCTTCCGCCCTGTCCTTCACCCGTTCGGTCCGTTCGGCCTTGACCATGCGAATCGACACTTCCACGAGATCGCGGATCATCGATTCCACGTCCCGGCCGACATAACCGACCTCGGTGAATTTCGTCGCTTCGATCTTGACGAACGGCGCTCCCACAAGCTTGGCCAGACGCCTGGCAATTTCCGTTTTGCCGACGCCGGTCGGACCGATCATCAGCATGTTTTTCGGAACGATTTCGTCCCTCAAGGCTTCGTCGAGCTTGCTGCGGCGGTAACGGTTGCGCAAGGCGACCGCGACCGAGCGCTTGGCCTGCTTCTGGCCTACGATATATTTGTCCAGTTCAGCAACGATTTGCCTTGGCGTCAAATCTTCCTTCACAGGCTCACTCCCTCTGCATACTAATAATCGCTATCGCGTTAAGGGCAGGAATCTTCAGACTTCTTCCACGATGATGCTGTGATTGGTGAATACGCAAATCTCCGCTGCCGTCTCAAGCGCTGCCTGAGCCATTTCCCTGGCGCTGAGATTAGGCGCGTGCCGCTTCAATGCCCTCGCGGCAGCAAGGGCGAAGCTGCCACCGGAGCCGATGGCCAAAATGCCGTCATCCGGCTCAATGACTTCCCCGTTGCCCGAAATCAGCAGCAGTCCGGTGGTGTCCATGACGAGAAGCATCGCCTCGAGCCGGCGAAGCACCCGGTCCGACCTCCACTCCTTGGCGAGTTCGACGGCAGCTCGCTGCAAGTTCCCGTGATGCTCCTCGAGCTTGCTTTCGAACTTCTCGAACAAGGTAATCGCATCCGCAACCGAGCCGGCAAAGCCCGCGGCTACTTGGCCGCGGTACAGACGCCGGACTTTTTTGGCGGAGCCTTTCATGATCATGCTGTTGCCGAAGGTCACTTGACCGTCGCCCGCTATGGCGCCTTTTCCATTATGGCGGACGGCGCATATCGTCGTCGCGTGGAACTGCATTTCCATGAACATGTCTCCCTTCGTGTCTGGCTCCTAAACGGACGGAACCGCTCCTAGAACATCGCGCTTGAAGGATTCAACCGCTTCGATCGCTCTTGCCGCGATCATCTCGTTCTTTTCCTTCTTGTTGCGGATCCGCTTCTCCAGCGGAGGGAATAGGCCGAAATTGGCGTTCATCGGCTGGAAGTGGCGGAAGTCGGCCGTCGTTATATATCCCGCCATGCTGCCGAGAGCCGTCTCTGCAGGCAGGACGAGCGGCTCCAGCCCTTTGGCCAGCCGTCCGGCGTTGAGGCCCGCCAGCAGGCCGGAGGCGGCCGATTCCACATAGCCCTCGACCCCGGTCATCTGGCCGGCAAAGAAGAGGTTCTCGCGGCCCTTGAACTGGTACGTCGACTCCAGCAGCTTCGGCGAGTTGATGAACGTATTGCGGTGCATGACTCCGTAACGGACGAATTCCGCATTTTCAAGCCCCGGGATGAGAGAGAATACCCGCTTCTGCTCTCCCCACTTCAGATGCGTCTGGAAGCCGACCAGATTGTAGAGCGTGCCGGCGGCGTTGTCCTGGCGCAGCTGGATGACCGCATGCGGCAGCTTGCCCGTACGGGGATCGATGAGCCCGACCGGCTTCATCGGACCGAACAGCACCGTCTGCTTGCCGCGCTGGGCCATGACCTCGATCGGCATGCAGCCTTCGAAATAGACTTCCTTCTCGAATTCCTTTAAGGCGGCCGTCTCTGCGGTAATCAAGGCTTCATGGAAGATGTTGAATTCCTCTTCCGTCATCGGGCAGTTCAGGTAGGCCGCTTCGCCTTTGTCATAACGCGAAGCCAGATAAACCTTCTCCATGTCGATGGAGTCCTTCTCCACAATCGGAGCGGCGGCGTCGTAGAAGTAGAAATACTCCTCTCCCATCAGGTCCTTGATCGCTCCGGAGAGCGCTGGCGCCGTCAGAGGGCCGGTAGCGATGACCGTAATTCCGTCCTCCGGAATCGAGGTGATCTCTTCGTTGCTTACCGTAATCAAAGGATGATTGCGCAGCGTTTGCGTAATATCTCCCGAGAATCCGTCGCGGTCAACGGCTAGCGCGCCGCCGGCTGGCACCGCATTGCGATCGGCCGATTCGAGAACGAGAGAGCCGAGCCTTCTCATTTCTTCCTTCAAGACGCCGACGGCATTGGTGAGGCCGTTGGCGCGCAAGCTGTTGCTGCATACAAGCTCGGCGAATTTGTCGGTATGATGCGCAGGCGTGCGGGTAACCGGACGCATTTCGTACAGATGGACCGGAACTCCCTGGGAAGCGATCTGCCAGGCGGCTTCGCTGCCGGCCAGACCGGCTCCAATGACGGTAACGTGCTGTGGTGTGGACACTTGCTATTCCTCGCTTTCTTTCATTCAAAGGACTTCATAACCGCAGGGAAGCGGAAAGCATGTCGAGACGGCTTTCCGCTTCCACGTGGGTATAGGTTACAGCTGATCGAGATCCTGGTCTTCGGGAAGCTCTTCCGTATAATCGCAGGAAGGGCATTGGAGACGGGCTCCGGTCTTGTTCCGCTTCACGACGAGCATGCTGTCGCACTGGGGACATGGCTTGCCGGACGGCCGGTCCCAGGAGACATAGTCACATTCAGGATATTGATCGCAGCCGAAAAAGATTCTTCCTTTTTTGCTGCGGCGTTCAATGATGTGGCCTTTCTCGCATTTCGGGCACACGACTCCGATGCTTTTGACGATCGGCTTCGTATTCCGGCAGTCCGGGAATCCCGAGCAGGCCAGGAATTTGCCGAAGCGGCCCATTTTGTAGACCATCGGCATGCCGCATTTCTCGCAGGTTTCATCCGAAACCTCGTCTTGGAGCTCGACTTCCTTCATCTCTTCCTCGGCTACTTCCAGACGCTTCTCGAAGGAATCGTAGAACTGGGCGAGCACCTTGACCCAGTCCTCCTTGCCTTCCTCGACATGGTCAAGGTCGCCTTCCATATGGGCGGTGAACTCCGCATCCAGAATTTCGGGGAAAAACTCTTCCATGAGCTGGATGACGAGGTCGCCAAGCTCGGTCGGCATGAATTTCTTCTCTTCGATCGCGACGTAACCGCGCTTCTGGATCGTCTCCAGCGTCGGAGCGTAGGTGGACGGACGGCCGATGCCGAGCTCTTCCAGCGTTTTTACGAGACGCGCTTCTGTGTAGCGGGGAGGCGGCTGCGTGAAATGCTGCTTGGGAACCATGGAATCCGTCTTCACCGCGTCTCCGACCGACAGTGCGGGGAGGAATTTGTCCTCTTCCGTCGTGCCATCGTCGTTGCCTTCGACGTACACCTTCATGAATCCCGGGAATTTCACCTTGGAGCCCGCCGCCCGGAAGACGACTTCTCCTGCAGCGAGATCCACCGTCATCGTATCCAGCACGGCCGAGCTCATCTGGCTGGCAACGAAGCGCTCCCAGACAAGCTTGTACAGGCGATACTGATCCCGGCTCAAAAACTCTTTGACCGCATCCGGCTCCCAGGCCATCGAAGTCGGGCGAATCGCTTCATGCGCATCCTGCGCATTGCTGTTCTTTTTGAGATAAACCCTGGGCTGCTCGGGATAATACTCCGCGCCGTATTTCGATGTGATATATTCCTTGGCTTCCTCTTGGGCTATCGGGGAAATCCGGGTCGAATCGGTTCTCATATACGTGATAAGACCCGCTGTGCCTTCCTTGCCGAGATCGACGCCCTCGTACAGCTGCTGGGCGACGCTCATCGTCTTGGAGGCGCGGAAGTTCAGCTTGCGCGCGGCTTCCTGCTGGAGCGAGCTTGTAATGAACGGCGGAGCCGGATTGCGCTGGCGCTCCTTCTCTTTCACTTCGGCTACCGTGAAGGACTTGCTGCCGATGGCATCCAGAACGCGCTGCATTTCTGCTTCGCTCCGCAGCTCTCCTTTTTCGCCGGCAAGGCTGTGGAACTTCGCTTCGAATTCGGATTTGCCCTTGGCGAGGCCCGCTGTAATCGACCAGTACTCTTCGGGAATGAAGGCATCGATCTCATGCTCCCGGTCGATGATCAGCTTCACCGCTACCGATTGGACGCGGCCTGCGGAAAGTCCTTTTTTGACTTTCTTCCATAATAGGGGGCTGATCTTGTAGCCGACGAGACGGTCGAGAATACGGCGCGCCTGCTGCGCGTTGACCAGATCCATATCGATTTTGCGCGGAGTCTTGAAGGCGTCCTTGACGGCCTGCTTCGTAATCTCGTTGAAAACGACGCGGCAGGTGTCCGTCTCGCTGATGTCCAGATAATGCGCCAAATGCCAGGCGATCGCTTCCCCTTCGCGATCGGGGTCAGCCGCCAGATAAACTTTTTTGACTTTTTTGCTCGCGTCCTTGAGTTCCTTGAGGACGGAGCCTTTGCCGCGAATCGTAATATATTTGGGGTTGAAATCGTTCTCGACTTCGACGCCGATCTGGCTTTTCGGCAAATCGCGGATGTGGCCCATGGAGGCTTTCACAATGAATTTGCTTCCCAAATATTTGCCAATCGTCTTTGCTTTTGCCGGTGATTCGACAATGACAAGTGAATCGGCCATTCTGGCGTCCTCCTTTCACAGCTGTAATTACAATGCCATATATATGGAACCGCTTTGCTGTTCAATCTTATGTTTTAAAGATAAATTTATCAGAACTGCCTGCAAAAGTCCAAAAGGCATGTTCAAGGCTTCCAGCAACCCGTCTGCAGATCGCGGTCCATCCTGCAGGAGGCGGAGAACCGCCTCCTCTTCAGCCGTCAACGCGGCGCCGTCCCGCTCCGGTTCGGGCATGCGTCTGCAGCTGTCCGGATATTCCTCGCCGATCTGGCGCGCATCGCTGAGAAGACGGGCATAACCGCAGCGGATGAGCTCGTTGCAGCCCACGCTGCGTGTCGAGCCGAGCGGGCCCGGAACCGCGAATACATCCCGGTTCATCTCGAGCGCCTGCTCCGCCGTAATCAGGGAACCGCTCCGCGAAGCGGCCTCCACAACGACGGTTCCGAGACTCAATCCGGCAATGATGCGGTTGCGCTGCGGGAACATGCCGGGATGAACCGGAGTTCCGATCGGATATTCCGAGAGCAGCAGGCCGTCGCGGGCGATCCGTCTGTACAGCGGCCGGTTCTCCGGCGGATATGCCGTATCGACCGGCGTCCCCAGGACGGCGATCGTACCGCAGCCGGCATCAAGGGCGGCCTGATGGACGATGCCGTCAATGCCCTTGGCCATGCCGCTGACGACGGTAAAGCCCTGCCGCGCGATTCCTCCGGCAAGCGCTGAAGCGGCCTGCCTGCCGTAGACGCTCGGGTTGCGGGTGCCTACAACCGATAGGCAAGGAGTGCTCAGCAGACGTCGATCTCCGATTCCGTACAACACCCATGGCGGCTGCGGGATCTGTCTCAGCAGCTCCGGATATTCCGAATCGAGTGGCGTCAGCCTCCAGCCTCCTTGGCCGGCCAGGGCGTCTTCCCATGCCGGCTTGATATTTCCGGTCCAGCGCCGGCAAAATTCCTCGGCCGGCTGCGCCCTGATGCCAAGCCGGATCAGCTTGTCGGCCGTTATCGTCTCCTTCAAGCTCATGCCGGACATCAGAACCTTGTTGACCGACGCCCAGCCGATGCCTGGAGTCTCGCTCAGCGTTACGATGAATGTTCGGATAACCTGTTCGTTGTCATGATTAGGGAGCCAAGTCACCATCTGGCGGATTCGTCCTCTCGCGATAAGGATCGGCCGGCTCCGCGCTCCTTCCTATTGTGGGGCACAAGAATGGAGATTGCAAGCGCAGCCGGGCCGGCAAAACAAAAGGCAGCCTTCCCCAACCCCTGACGGGTCGAAGAAGGCTGCCTGCCTTCAGCTAACTAGTTTGATTGGATTCAGTGGGTTTTGCATTTCTCCAGAAGGCCTTGCTCTTCCAGAACGCCGACGAGAGTCGAACCCATGTCGGACGGAGTCGGAGCAACCTTGATGCCGCAAGCTTCCAGCGTCGCGATTTTTTCCGCAGCCGTTCCTTTGCCGCCGGAAATGATGGCGCCTGCATGGCCCATGCGTTTTCCCGGAGGAGCCGTAGCGCCGCCGATGAAGCCGACTACCGGCTTCTTCATGTTGGCTTTGACCCACTCGGCCGCTTCTTCCTCAGCCGTGCCGCCGATCTCGCCGATCATGATGACTGCATAGGTGTCCGGATCTTCATTGAACAGGTTCAGGATGTCGATGAACTCGGATCCTTTGACCGGGTCGCCGCCGATGCCTACAGCCGTCGATTGGCCGATGCCGCGGGTCGTCAGCTGATGAACCGCTTCGTAAGTCAGCGTCCCCGAACGGGAAACGACGCCTACATGGCCTTTTCTGTGGATATATCCAGGCATGATGCCGATTTTGATCTCGTCCGGCGTAATGACGCCTGGGCAGTTAGGTCCGATCAGGCGGGTTTTCTTGCCTTCCATGTAACGCTTCACGCGCACCATGTCCAGAACCGGAATGCCTTCCGTGATGCAGATGACGAGATCCAGCTCCGCTTCTACCGCCTCCAGGATGGAGTCGGCCGCGAATGCCGGCGGCACGTAGATGACGGATACCGTCGCGCCCGTGTCGGCAACCGCTTCGCGAACCGAATTGTAGACCGGCAGCGATTTCGTCTCGCCGTTTTCAAGCGTGATGTCGACGGTCGTGCCGCCTTTGCCAGGAGTTACCCCGCCAACCATCTGGGTGCCGTATTCAAGAGCGCCCTTCGTATGGAACAGACCGGTTTGGCCGGTAATGCCCTGGGTGATCACTTTGGTGTCTTTGTTGATCAAAATGCTCATCGCAAATTCACATCCCCTAACAGAATTCGTATCTGCAGCCCCAAGGGCATTATTTTACGAGCGCAACGATTTTTTGAGCGCCGTCGGACATGCTGTCCGCCGCGACCAGATTCAGGCCCGATTCGTTCAGAATCTTCTTGCCGAGCTCTACGTTCGTGCCTTCCAGGCGTACGACAAGCGGACGCTCCAGACCGAGCTCGCGCGCAGCCGCGACAACGCCTTCGGCGATGACGTCGCAGCGCATGATGCCGCCAAAGATATTGACGAAGATGCCTTTGACGTTGGCGTCGGAAAGCAGGATTTTGAAGGCTTCCGTTACTTTCTCCTTCGTCGCGCCGCCGCCTACGTCCAGGAAGTTCGCAGGGTCGCCGCCGTAGTGCTTGATGATGTCCATCGTCGCCATGGCAAGGCCTGCGCCGTTGACCATGCAGCCGATGTTGCCGTCCAGAGCGATGTAGCTCAGGTCGTATTTGGAAGCTTCGATTTCTTTCGCGTCTTCCTCTTCGAGGTCGCGCAGCGCCAGGATGTCCTTGTGGCGGAACAGGGCGTTGGAATCGAAGTTCAGCTTGGCGTCGAGGGCCATGACGTTGCCGTCACCCGTAACGACGAGCGGATTGATCTCGGCGATGGAGCAGTCCTTGTCCACGAAAGCGGTATAAAGCGCTGTCATGAACTTAACCGCCTTCCGGACCAGTTCCTTCGGGATATTGATTGCATAAGCGAGGCGTTGCGCCTGGAAAGGCAGCAGGCCTACAGCCGGATCGATGACTTCCTTGATGATTTTCTCCGGGGAGTGCTCGGCGACTTCTTCAATCTCCGTGCCGCCCTCTTCGGATGCCATCATGACGACGCGGCCCGTAGCGCGGTCGACAACGACGCCGACATAATATTCTTTCTTGATGTCGCAGCCTTGCTCGATCAAGAGGCGCTTGACTTCCTTGCCTTCCGGACCGGTCTGGTGGGTAACGAGCGTCTTGCCGAGAATCTCGGACGCGTATGCGCGGACCTCGTCCAGGTTTTTCGCAACCTTGACGCCGCCTGCCTTGCCGCGGCCGCCCGCATGGATCTGTGCCTTGACAACTACGACGGAAGTGCCAAGTTCCTTGGCGGCTTCGACAGCCTCGTCTACCGTGAAGGCCACTTTGCCTTCAGGTACGGCTACCCCGTATTGTTTCAAGACTTCTTTGCCTTGATACTCATGAATATTCATTCACGACATCCTCCAATCCTCTGACTCAGGTGGAACAGCTGGGAAACTATCAAACAAACATCTGTCATTATAACACAATCGAAGCAAGCCTTCCTGCAAAATAATCTTTATCATGTAAAATATTTTTTGATTTTGCCGCTCTTTGCGGCAATGAATCCAAATGTTGACAAATTCCGCCGGCATGCCTATCCTGTAGCTAACAAGTTTGTTTACAGATGGAATGTGAGGAAGCACCTTCGCCGTCTTATTTCGGGAGGTGTTTCTTTGTCATGCCCTACAGCAAATGCATAAGCGCGAGCGTGCTCGGCGTCGACGGCAAAAGCATTACCGTGGAGGTCGATCTGTCCAGCGGACTGCCTCAAGTGAATCTGGTCGGCCTTCCCGATCCATCCGTCCGCGAATCGGTGGAACGCGTCCGCGCCGCCATGCGGAATTCCGGCTTCAAATTCCCGCTGGAACGAGTGACGGTGAACCTCGCGCCCGCCGATCTGCGCAAGGAAGGAACCGCCTTCGATCTAGCTATCGCGGCTGCCATCCTGACGGCCAGCGGGCAGATGGATGCCGATGCCTTCGACGGCATGCTCGTCATCGGCGAGCTCGCCCTCAACGGCGGGCTGCGCCCCGTGCCCGGCGTGCTTCCCATGGTCGAGGAAGCGCGGACACGCGGCTTGCGGCGCGTGCTGCTGCCTCCGGACAACGCCCTCGAAGCCGCGCTTGTAGGCGGCATGGACATCTTTTCGGCGGCCGACCTGTCTTCTTTGGCGCTCTGCGGAGGGAGTGGCGATGGCTGGGAGCGGCTTGCTTGGCATCCTTCAGCCGGAAACCCGACGGCTTGCGAACCTGGCTCCAGCGGCGAAGGAGCAGCAGCTCCGGACTATGCCGACGTATTCGGTCAGCATCATGCCAAGCGAGCGCTGATGATCGCCGCCGCCGGCAGGCACAACCTGCTGCGGTTATGTTACATTATCCAGCCATGTTTCTTACAAGGCTTCGACTGTCTAACACAAGGAAATGCTTTATATCTGCTAATTCTAAAGAAGAAGTTAAAAAGGTAAATCATCTTCCTCTGTTACAACTTTTATTTTAGCTAACCTTGTATATATATTGTCGAAAACGATTTTTTGCTTATTCTGCGAGAGGCTTTGTAGCAATTGATAAAATTCAATTACATAAACAACTTCAATATCAACTTTGTTCTTATATGTATATGCGCCTTTAATGAAGCATCTTATAAGTTGACTATTATCTTGAACGTGTTCCTCAAGAGAACTACTCCTAATAACTGCAGATAATCGACTTAGCGTTGTACCTGTGTCATTAATTGGTTCATACTTGTCTATATAGCTGGTAATTCTCCAGCACAAAGCTTCAGCAAACCTTTGATATATACCTTTATCTTTTTCTGAAAAATCTATTTCACCAAGAACACCTTTAGAGATTTCTTGTGAAACTATATTAAATGATTGAAATCTTTCTTCTGGATTTACTTTGATCATCTTCTCAATAATATGCCTGAATTTAAATTGTCCTAATTCATCCCCTAGTATGTTTTGAAAAAGTTTACCTATGAAATATATTTCAGTCTTGTGATTGTATATTCCTTCTATCGCTGTTTCGTTAGGCAATTGTGATACAGGCCAATTTAAAAAAACACTTCTTCCATCTTGTTCTGTTGGCTCAAGTTTCTTTCCAAATCCAAAGTCAATAACCTTAACATTCTCTTCATTATCTATCAAGATATTTGCAGCCCGTATGTCTCTATGCAATATTTTATTAGCTTCCAGGTACATAAATGCTGATATTACCTCGGTAAAGATATCATCCCAATATTTCCCCCATAAAGGTACAAACTGGTCTATTGGTATTCCATTTATGTACTCCATTTGAAGATAGCCCAGCTTCTTATCTGGATACAAATAGTAGTTGTAAACCCTAACTACATTGGGATGAGAAATTTTGAATAAGATTTTAATCTCATCTACAAATCGGTCATAGTTTTCTTCAATATAGTTAGAGCCTTTTGGTGAGTATTTTTTAAATGCAAAAAGCATATCGGTGACATCATCCTCAAAAAGGTGTGCATCTCCTGTACCACCAGATCCAAGGGGACTTATATACTTAAAATGCTTCTTTCTATTAAATTCAACAATTGCTCCAGTCTTCAGCAAATCCATCCCCTCCAATAAAACAAGTTGATTAGATTTTACCATAGGATGGATTAATTTCCCATGACTTGATGTTGCTGGCGATATGTTTTATTAGACTAAAAAAGCTGTTGCGTAATACCTTCTACGCTTCAGCTTTTGTTAATGGATAACTATACCGGCACAATTTCATCAAACACGCTCAACTCGTAAGTGATAACCGGCTTAACCTTCGAAGATTCGCGGTTGTCCTTCTTTGTAAAAAATGGAACTTCCTTAGAAGTAATCACGAATCGAGATATAAGATCTAGAATTTCCTCACGGGTGTATTCATTCTTAACATTAAGAGCGCCCAATTTAGTTATCTTCGCTTCTAATACTTCAATCTCATTTAAAATATCTTCGTTGGTCCTAGCCAAGACATCAATATGTTTCTGAATATCTTCCTTTTTAACATCAATGTCGCGCTTCAACTCGTCAAACAGCGACTCCTTTACCTGACCCTTAACTACTAAGCGCACTAATGTAGCTTCCTCATTATCGAGGTCTGCTAACTCTAAAGTCTTAGCGTTTAATTCCTCCACGGTAGGCGCGTCTATTCGGCTCCGTAATGCTTCAATTTGAAAACGGAAAGCGTCAAGCTGCTTATCCTTCTGCGATACGAATACTGCGATAAGTCCATTAGTTGCTATATCTTCAATCTGTGCATTGAGTTCTGACTCTTGAACATTGATGTTGTCGCAATGCTTAGTACCTTTAGTCTTTTTCATAGAGCAATTATAAAACGCTCGACCTTGATCAATATTCCGAGTATACGAACTACCGCATTTACCACAAATGATTTTGCTGGCAAGTTCACTAGTACCTCTATATATTCCTTTCTGATTGACGTGGCTCACTTTTCCTGAGCGAATGTCTCTGCATTTTTCAAAGAGTTCCTTACTAATAATGGCGGGGACACGGTTCTCAAAAACATGCCACTCATCGGATTCCCTAACCTTCGGCGTTATCTTGTTAAAAATCGTGCCTGTATCGTATTTGTTACGCACCAGAGTACCATAGTATTTTTCGTTTGATAGAATACGTTTGATGAATGAAGGCACAAACGGTTTATTCTTGCGAGACCTTATTCCGCTATCCTCGAAGTAGTTGATAATACGACGAATTCCTAAGCCTTCTGCATACATTTGAAAAACTTTACGTACTACCGCTGCTTCTTCCTCTACGATGGTCAATTCTCGAGTTTCCTTACTATACTGGTATCCCCATATATTGTTATTCGTAAAGATAACTCCCTTCCTTGCTGATTCTACTAGACCAAAGCGCGCCTTCGCACTCTTATCAATACTTTCCTGTTGGCTGAAGTTGAGAAATAAATTGAGCATGAACTCCTTGTCAATGCTATCAAAGATCAAATTGATATCCAAGAAGAATACATGTACACCTTTTTTCAGAAGTTCGCGCAGCACGTCGATGACCAACACGTTACGGGCAAACCGACTTGTGCCTTTTACATGTATTTGCTGAAAGAGTGGCTCCCTGTTTGAAGCAGTGAACACGGATTTCTTTTCGTTGATTTTGGTTTCATCAAGTCCTGCGTCGAAGAGCATTCGGGAAAACTCTTCTCGACGGTTTAATGATGTGCCAGTGATTCCATGGTCAGCGTATATACGGAATAGAGTCAAGTCTTTGCTCTTGGCAATCTCACGCTCAAAATATGTACGCTGGTTCTTAAAAGATGTCTCTTGTTCTTCACTACCAGTTGAGACACGACAATAAGCAGCGACCTTTATATTAGATGATCGGCTATTCTGATTGCTTTCCAATGTAGTTTTAAAGGCCACGTTCGCACTTCCCTTTACATGATTTCGTTTCCATATCAAAAAGGTAACATTGTCATCTTATGGCGTCAATAGGATGCTCCATCATTTCTCGTGAGCCGTCAGAGTGGACAATGATGATGAAAATGTGGTCTCGGGTCTTAATGCGATATTCAAGCGGCATCGTTCTGTCTTTCTGTGCATTCGTTGCAGCCATTAAGTTCACTCCCCTTTCCAACACATGTCGCAATGGCATTTGAAGATAGTATGCATTACCGCTTGATGCGGGCTGATCCAGTGTTCCTCACCATGAGGGCAGCTAAAGAGATACCGCTCCTTCAATCCCTTCAAAATGCCACTCCCAAAGTTGAACGGCTCGTGCTGGGTTAATCTGTGACGTTTTACGATAAGGTCAAAGTCTGTGAGCAACTTCTCGTGTTTGTGGAGTTTTATCAAATGGCACTGTTGACATCCTGCACTCTTGGAAACGTAGTCGTTAGGCTTGATCAGAATGTCATGCCCTTTACTGCAACGTGCCTTGTGCTTGTGGCTAGTACCCTTGTATGCCTCAATCAGAACGTCTCCCGTAGCATCAAGACGGTCAACCAGCTTATCAAGTGCGCGAATCATTTTCGTATTCGGACTCCCGTCTTTGCAAATCATTTGCACAGAGTTAATGACTTTGATTCCTCTATAGTTCTTCATCTGACATCCTTCCCTGTACGGAATGATCTATATGGCGTGTAGTAAATCAGGTGTTGTTGGTATCCCTCATATCCCCTGTTGCTGACTCGTGGAGTAGCTTGCAACGGTTTGTAATCGCCAAGTGCCCAACGTATCGAGTCGTATTCCTCTGGGCTGAGATAAATCTTTAAGCGCTTCATAGCCTGTTGCAGTGACTTCCCAACGTTCTGTCGCTGGAGTCCCAACAATTCTGCTATTTCCATCCTGGTGAAACCCGCACCGTAGTAAAGACCCAGCAAACGATACTGGTGTTCATGCTTGGCAAAGATCTTCTCGATCTTGACTTGAACTTCTACTGGTATCGTTTGAACACCATTGCGCTGCGAGTAACGTTTCGATAAGATTTGGTCAATTAGGGAGTTAGCCACACCATCCGTTGCCAACTTGACCATGTCTGAACGTTCGTGCTTCTTAATACCGATCTTGTTCTTCTTCTCGTAGTCCTTCAGCGCTTCTTTGCGGGCTTGCTCAATCTCCTTGTGCAGCTGGTTGATCGACTTGTTGACTTGCATCAGATCGTCACCTCGATTCGTCCAAAGGTGACCCGTCCTTGATTACCGCCTGATGCCCCCTCGTCAAAGGCTCCAACATCTTCCCAAACCTCTTTCACTGTCGATCATCTCTCCTCAGTTGTGTTTTCCGTACATAGGGGTAATCACAGGAAACAAGGCATTTTCACAATCATGAAGGAAGTAGAAATAAAAAAAGTCCCTGCACATGGCCAGGGACTTGGATGATGCTCTATTTAAATGAAAGTTTTGCGAAGTTACTTCATTTAAAAGTGCTTGTATACGGCGTCAATACTAGGATTGAAAGGACTAATTCAACTTATTTCAAAGAGGAAATGATAATTGGGCATGAGATCTCCCCTGCTGTCTACCGCTTACTGTAGAGCCTATAATAATATTAATTTTTTTAAAAGATATAGTTCCTTTTAGGAACCAGTAACCTTATTGGGTCAAACCCTTTGCTATCAATGGTTTTCCGATATTACCTGGTTTAAAACTCAGGGTAACGGTTCCTGCCCCGCCTGCTGCCCTCTGCCCAACGCCCCTTGAACTCGGCAGTCTCAGCCCCTCGATTTTCAAAATTTTCTTCGACAATATTCCTGAATCCTGACAAAATCGCATTCGAAAAATAGGCAATAGTAGAGGATAGGAAGTCGACTTAGCTTCCTTACAATCGAGTTCGAGCACTTCGCCCCAACACCATTATTCCGGAGGTTTCCAACATGAGTAAATATTCCATTCACATCCTTGATCAAGAAGAACGCGAATTCGTCGGTTCCTTTTTCGCAGAGCGTCCGCACCTAGACACCAGCCTGTTCCTCAGAGCGTGTATTCTAGACGGCATCCGCACGGTGCATGACCGAGAACTGGAAAAAGCTATCGAACGAGTCAACAAACATCAGCGACAGTACGGTGGTCAGCAGGTCTAGTTTTGTACCTAGCTAGGATGCATCAGCCAACGTTGGTGCTTCCAATGGTGGGTACAATGCCCACTGTTTAAATACCTTTGTAGGTACGATTACGCTAAGACCCAGGTCATAGCAGAAAGGAATTCTGAGGCTTAGCAAATCTCAGACTTCGGTTTTCGTAGTTGCATTCAATGTATCTCGATCTCTCAGTTGTTCTGGCAACGGAGACTAGACCTTAACGCCCCCTCTCAGGCGGTGAAGGTTGTTGTAATTTCTTTGACGCCGCCAGTGCGATAACTGGACGTGGTTCGACGGGTGTCCCATGTTTCATGCAAAATCCGTAGATGGTTTAGCGCTGCTCCCATCTCCTTGCAAAGCAGCGTAAGTGGTTTGGTCAGTTCCCACAATCGAGCAAAACTGGCCGCATTTTTTGTCCCATGCGTTGACCTTCACAGCCAGGCTTCTGCCTATATTATCTGCTGGGTGTGTCAACGGATTGGACAAGCTGCCTTGCGACATCTTCACAGGTGTTCTCGGGGCTTTTTTCCGTTCCAATTAATCAGTGTAGTTGCAAACATTACTTTAGTGATTGTGAAATTTACACTTTGCCTGTGATTACACCGGTGAACGGACTATTCACAACTGCTCTGTACGGCACTGCACGGCTCTTGGCTCGCGACTTGGGCGGGTCGCTTTCCAAGAGCCACTTACAACTGAATCCGACAACCGCATAGCACAACATATATAAATCTAACCCCAAGGAGGACACGCAAATGAACGAAAAGGCTTTGAATGAAATGCGGAACGACCTGATCGATCAGATGGAACGAATCGTAAACACAGCAAAGCACGAGAAACGAAACCTTTCTGCAACTGATCAAAAGCGCGTTGCAGAATGCCGCAAGGAGATCGAATCCATTGATGAAAAGCTTGAAACAGAGAAAAGACAATACCGAGGAGAGATGACAAAAATGATCCCTTTGACAGAGAAGCAAGAATTTGAGCAGCGCCATCTGGATGAGCAAGCTTTCCTTGAACTGGTCAAGAAAAACAAAACAGATGCTATAGAGGGTCGTGCCCTGAATGCAGGAGTCAATGGCGTGGTCATTCCTGTCAGTATTGCACAGCGAGTCGTCGAAGTAGCTAAAAACGTGTCCCCCATCTTGGCTAAAGCTACGATCTGGAACGTTAAAGGTGACCTTCAACTTCCTGCATACGATTACACGGCGCATGTCTTCGACTATGTAACGGAAGGAAATGCAGTACCTGACACGGGCGGTACGTTTACTGGCCCGAAACTTCAAAACTTCATCATCGGCAGCTTGACGAAGATCTCCAACTCTCTTATCAACCGTGCTGATATTGATGTGGTCGCAGTCATCATCCATCAAATCGGTCTATCCCTTGCCTTGTTCCTTGAAAAGGAACTAATTCAAGAGGTCGGTGCAAAACTGAAGGGTCTTAAGACCGGAGTAAACGTAACGGCTACTTCAACTAACTCGACAACGGCGGTCATTGACGCCAAGAACGTCACAGATTTGATCAATCTCCAGCTGAAAGTACCTCAAGTCCATCAAGTCAATTCCTCGTGGCTGATGCACCCTCAGGTGTGGGCAAGCCTTCGTGCATTGACTGGCGCGAGTGGTCAACTCCTCATTCAGGGAGATGACAGCGGAATTCGTGAAGATGGTGGTCTGGTACTCTTTGGCAAACCAGTCATGCTCTCCGATCAGATGCCTGCTACTTTGGCTCTGAACGCTCGCGCAATTTACTATGGAGACTTCAGCGGTCTGGATGTCAAGTTCACGACTGACGTTCAAGTTCAGGTCATGAAAGAAGCTTATGCGGCTTCGTACCAGACCGGTATCGTCTGCTTTCAAGAACTGGACAGTGTTGTGGGCGATCCGTCGAAGTTCGCGGTTCTCATCGGTAAGTAATTAGCACAGGGTCGATCCTTCACAGGGTCGGCTCTTTATTTTAAGAGAAGCGTGATACGGAGGTGGCAGCAATGGTAAGACAGAGATTCCTAAGTTTTCGAGTGAACTGCAAAGAAATTGAGACGATCAAAGCAATCGCTCAATCTAAGGGCATGACCGTTTCGACTTATATTCGAAAAACACTGAAACTAGATCAGAAATAAGGAGCATCTATTTATGAATAGACAGTATCAGGATAGTCACGTCAATGAACGCAAGAACGGTTGGAGAGGTGACCTGCCCTTGAGAGTTGAACAGTGCTACATCTGTAATCATACGCATTCAATCAATTTCATGGACGATCAAATTCAAGGGTGCTGTAGGAGATGTGCCAGGATCCGAAAACAAGACACCAAGAGCAAGACCGCATTAAAAAGGGGGAATTAAACATGATAGAAACATTTCTGCACGGCAAAAGTAAGGCAGACTTCAAAGGGAAAACACCGCCTGAAATCCATCAAGAGTGTGTCGAAGCATTGGGAGCAGAAGTGAACAAGAAGGCTTTAAAGAAAGCCATTTTTGAAACTTTCGGTCTAACCATCAAGGTATGTAAGGTAGATGGCATTGCAAAGAAGGTATACTACTCTCCAGCTGCCAGATCTATCGAGGACTTGCCTCGGGAACAATGGCGCGATGTTGCAGGCTACGAGGGGCTTTATGTTGTTTCAAATTTTGGTCGGATTAAGTCCGTAAACAAACTTGAATGTGATGGTGAGAAGCTGCTGGCACAGACTGTGCTGAACAACGGTTACCTCAAAGTCAGTCTGTCGAGAAACGGAATCATAGTGAACGGGCTGGTTCATAGGGTCGTGGCTGGTGCCTTCATCTCGAATTCCAACAATCTGGAGCAAGTCGACCACTGGGATATGGACAAGACAAACAACAACGTCTGGAACCTTCGGTGGGTCACTGCCGATCATAACAAGTATTACGCCAAGCAACTAAAACCTCTTCTTCAAAAGGAGTGCAACAGAAAGGTTTTGACAGAGATCCATAGACGGAATACGGAAGGGGTAGTGTAATGACCGTATCGGTTCTGTTCTTCTAGACAGCTACAGTCCAGAACTTCTATATACTCGTCTAAACCTATGAAGAACACAGTGTGTACAAGAAAGACAGATGCTGAGGCACCTAGCAGTCTCTCTAAGCCTTTCTTAAATTGCTTTATTGATACTAGAAGGGACATGGGAGCCGTAGAACGAACCGATGTGAGTCTGTGCGTTATAATTCTGTGGCAAGACATGGTGCAAGGTATAGGACACGATGCGGGCAGAGGTTGAGGTTAGTAAAACCGTAGTGACCTCGGGATAGAGATGAGCAAGGGTTGACCAGCTACTGGCCTAGGACACCGGGCAGCGAAGGCTTAAGGAAATGGGGAAAAATGTAGAGCAAAAAAAAACAACTTCTACACTTTATTTCAGTGAAGTATTGAATCCCCCCCGGTCTGAACATGTGAACCTTGGAAAGACTCCGCGACCGCACCCTCAAGTAAGCTCAAAAAGTTTTCCCTAAAAACCTATGGGAATGGTTCTTACATGGAATATATTTACAATGACCGGGATTTAGGCTATTATCTAGTGAGCGGAAGCACCGCCATGTCGTGTTGGATACACGTCTGGTTGGTGCTTTTTATTTTATATCTGTCCTGGGAGGAACAAAATATGACGAATCAAGTTTTTACGGATGCTGACTTGCAAAACTGCATCTTCTTTCAAACAGTTGTTGAGGTAAGTTTTGGAGGGGAAATAGCAGATGAAGGAATTGTGCAGGATTATACTGACGAATCAGTTAAGATTAATGGCTGGCACTATTTACGTTGTAACTGCATGATCATAAAGTGCAGGAAACATGGATGATTAAAACTGGAAAGGAGTTTCCAAGTTGTTTTGCTTGCAGGATAGTTTAATTTCCTCGCGAATACCCTGAGAACGATTAGAACGCGAAGGAGCAAAACGAAATGAGACTTAACAGCATTCAAGGTTATGATAAGCGAATATATTTTTTGCTCAAGTTTGGAAGAAACCCGCAACATCTTGAGAGTATACGATCTGGGAGCATATACATGGATCGATTCCGTACATATGTAGAACAAGAAAAAAGAGAAAGGAAAAAGGGACAAGGTGATTCTCTAGAGGCATCTCTCTATTTAAATGTATTAAGCGGTCAAATATTTCATGAAGATACTAATGAACTTGTAGCTACACTAGGTAAGAGCAAATTAGTTTTAACGCCTGCCGGATTTTTAGATCGATCAGTATTCTGTACAATGGCAGTTGATGCAAGCATGTTGGAAATACTTAATGATTATGACGATCATTATGAGGTGGAAGTAATCTTTAGCGATGAACAAAAGAAAGACCTTCCAAAAGTATTTGGTGACCATGTTATTAGTATTGAATTCACTCCTTTTCTGAACAGATTTAGAGATTGGTTCAAAAAACTAGAAACCCCTTTAATCGCAGGTTTAGTTAACTATGAAGACTTCTCAATTAATACGACAACACGTATGAGATTATTTCAAAAGCTTGACCCGCATTTGTTTTTATTAAAGAGCGACGAAATTTCATATCAAAATGAATATAGAATTGTCCCTTATAGCTTAACAATTAATGAGCCCATGACTATCTCGCTCGGCGAAATGACAAATATAACATCAAAGGTATTGGATAGCTCAGAGTTTTTAAATGGAACTATAAAATTTAAAGTTGCAAAACTAATGTTTTCAGCTTGAAGTTTAAACGTGATGGAAACCGTACGTATGAAGTTTTTCTGTGGCCGGATATTGTATCATAACTGACTGCTGAGCGGACCGCCCGGAACGGGCAAGACGATGCTCATCCGCCGGCTGCCCGGCATTCTCCCTCCCATGAGCGAGGAGGAAGCGCTTGAAGTGACCAAAATCTTCAGCGTCTCCGGCAAGCTTGCGGCCTCAGGCTCCCTCGTCTCGGAGCGTCCATTCCGCACTCCGCATCATACGATTTCCACCGGCGGCCTTATCGGCGGCGGCTCCATCCCCCGTCCCGGAGAGGCGACGCTCGCCCATCGAGGCGTTCTCTTTCTCGACGAGCTGCCGGAGTTCCCCCGCTCCGTGCTCGAGGTGCTGCGCCAGCCCCTCGAGGATCGGGAAGTGACCATAGCCAGAGCGAGAGCGGTGTTCCGCTTCCCGGCTCATTTTCAGCTGGCTGCCTCGATGAATCCCTGTCCGTGCGGACAGCATGGCTCCGACGTTCCGGGGCAGCGCGGCTGCATCTGTTCTCCGGTGCAGATTGCCCGCTACCGCTCGCGGATTTCGGGACCGCTGCTCGACCGGATCGACCTGCTCGTGGAGGTGCCTCGGCCGCAGCATGCCGATGCCATGCAGCCCGGCATGAGCACCGCCGACATGAAGAGTTTGATAACTGGCGCCGTCAAGCGCCAGAAAGATAGAGAGCAGGAGACGGGCGTAGCGTGGAACGGCGATCTAGCAGGCAAAGCGCTGAAGCATGCGGCTCCGCTGCAAGCCGAAGGAGCCCGGCTGCTTCAGCAAGCCTACGACCGGCTTGGAATCAGCTTGCGCGCCCATGAGCGGATCCTGAAGCTCGCCCGCACGATCGCCGACGTGGAAGGCTCCTTGCAAATCCAAACCGCTCATGTCGCCGAAGCGATTCAATACCGCAGGCTGGAGCTATGAGGACTCTCCATCCATTGGCACGCTTCCATAGGAACAGGTATAATCAATTCATATTGGAGGGGATGGGTATCATCATCAATATGGAAACGATTCATACCAGCAGCCGCCGCTTCCGCTCCGCCCTGGATTCTGTCCGGAGGCATGAGTTCAAAAGCCCGCGGCTGGGAAGCAACGACTATCCCAAAGGCGCATCGAGCGACGCGTCGCTGCTGCTCGGCATCTACTTGTTGAACGAACACGGGATTGATTGCGACTATGTGGCCGCATCCGACGGCAGCGGCTCCAGCCATGCCTGGCTGGAGCATGAGGGCCTCTTCATCGACATTACGGCCGACCAGCTGCCGGGCATGCAAGGCAAAGTCGTTGTCGGAGAGGACCATTCTGTACATAGCCTTTTCATCGAAGCGGGCCGAAGCCGCATAAGCGAGAATGACCTCAGCGACCTGGCCGATGACTATGATATCGTGATGGCGGGAATGATCTAAACGCATTTTAAGGTCCCGGAATAGCAGGGCAATGGTCTTGAAAGAGCAAGCCAAGTTTGATTAAATTTGAAACCGCAAGGCAAATTCGAGGAGCCTTGAAACCGCAAGGCCGATCCTGATGCCAGGATCGGCCTTTTTTTCGTTCACAATGAAAGCAAGATCAACTCAGAAGGCATTTCGTACATAAGCGACCTCAATCGGCCTTATGCCGGCAGAATCAAGCGTAACGGCAGCCGCATCGAAGCGGACCGTCTTCTCCTGCCACCCCTTTTGACTCAAATACTGGCGGGCGATCTTGCGCACCTTATGCTGCTTGCGGGCGTCGATCGACTCCAGCGCGGTTCCGAACCGGCTGCCCTGCCGCAGCGAACGGACTTCCGTCACGACGAGGGAGCCGCCTTCAACGGCGATAATATCCAGCTCTCCCTCGCGGCAGCGCCAATTGCGCTCCAACAGCCTGAAGCCGCCGGCTTCCATCCATTGGGCGGCTGCATCCTCGCCGATCCTTCCAGAGAGGCTCCTGGCAGCTCCGATGCGCGTGCCCGCCTTTCGAGACTTGTCCGGATCGGCGTTTCCGGGCTTGTTCTTCATGCGCTGTCCCCCGCCTCGCGGTCAGCCCGATATAAAAAGCTGAGAATCTCGGCGACCAGGCCGTACAGCTCCGGAGGAATCTGCTGGTCCAGATCCAGCTTGGACAGAACCTCTACGAGCGAGCGGTCTTCCTGCACCGGCACTCCGCTCTCTCGAGCCCGCTGCAGAATCTCGTCGGCCAAATGTCCGGTTCCCTTCGCTACGACGACCGGGGCTCCGTCTTTCAGCGGATCGTACTTGAGCGCGACAGCCTTTTTCTTCGCTTGAACGGGCTCGTCCGCATCCGCGCTTCCATATTTGCGCTCATCCTCGCTCATACCCTCAGATCAACCCCCTTGTACGGCTCTGCCGCTGCAAGCGCCGCATCGGGAACATTCATCTTCTTCTCCGCAGCCTTGCGCTCTTCCGGATGAACGACTTTCATGCCGAGAAGACGATAGCCCGAAGCTTGAAGCAGCTCGGCCAATGCCGTCTTGCCGGCATCGGCCAGCAGCGGAACGGCAGGATGGCCGTTGAACACCGTCAGGCTGACGACTTTGTCCGCGACAGCCACGTCAACGACCGTGTCTCCGATGACATCCATTCTCAGGTGGAAAAGGAGACGGCAGTTGGATGCGTCCAATCCGCCCTTTGCATTCCGTCTCGACTGTACATGCACGGAAGCAGTCTGTCCGCCGTTAGCCGTTTGAATAGGAATCTGCACCGTGAGCTGCGAGAAAAACGTTCCGCTGCGCTCCGGCGACAGCATGAGCTGCTGTCCTGTAATATGCTGCAGCAGCTGCTGGGCCGAGTCCTTTGCCGCCGGTGGCAAGTCCCCCGACTGCAGCAGCGTGAGCAGCGCGGACTTGATTGTCGCCGTTTCCGGCACCGCCGCCTCCTTGACGCCGGGCGCCAAGGCCGGCAGGCCGGTTTCTCCATGAGCGGGTCCGGCAAGCGGTCTCGCCGCGCCTTCGGCTGCAGGCTTGCCATTCGCCAGGGAAACATCTCTTAAGGCAGCAGTCCGTTCGCTTTCCTTCGCGCCTTGCGCGCTCGGTTTCGGCTCGTTCGCTTTGGCTCCGGCTGGCTCCGCGGCTGTGCTGGCGTTCATCGATGGAGCTGCCTTCGGACCGCCTGGTTTCTCCGGGCTATCCATGTCATCCAGCGCACCAGGCGCAGACGGCGCCTGCTTGGCCTCTGGAGACGAAGTCGGGATTTCCTTTCCTCCGCCTGCTGCCCCCTTGTTCACGATATCCGCTGGGATCGACGGCTCTGCTCCTGAAGCGGTCGATGTCATGGCAGCTGAGCTATGGGAAGCAAGGGCACCGCCGCGCTCCATGAGTTCTGCCTGTACATCCATGCTTCCGTCCTGCGGCATACGGACCGCGCTTCCGGCAGCACGCTCCGCCGACAGCTGGTTCCGCACCTGATTCTCATGGCCGGCTCCAAGCCAATCCAGCATTTTGCGCGCCCAGTTCCCGGCTGGTTCGGCCGGCTCGGTTTCATTCTCCATCAAAGCCGAATCGGCAGCAGCGGTTCCCTTAAGCTGTACCGCATGTGGACCTGCTCCGTCTGCTTGGAGCAGCTTCCCTTCAACATTCGCCGTCTTTGCGGCTTGAATGAGCTCTTTGCCCTGTGCATGCACACCTTGTTGATCTCCCGCGGCAAGCTTTACCGGCCTTGTATCTGCGTTGTCCGCCGTTTGTTCCTGAGCCGTTTTCACGTCCGGGGACAAAGCGACTTTCAAATCAGCAGGAAGGTTGGATTTCATGCTGCCTCTATCCGCCGGCTGCTTGGCTAGTTCATTGGCACCCGGCCAGCTCCCGCCGCCGTCAAGCAGCTCCAGCAAGCGGGCGGCGTTGAGCTTGGCCGCCCTATCGTCTCCGGATGCATGTTCGGTCATTGCCTTTAATGCCGATGACAATTGTTCCAAAAGCTCGTGCACAGGCGGGCCGGATTGAATTTGCCGCAGCGACGACACCGTCGCCTCCGTCATCGGCAATCCCCGCTGAATGGCGACCGCGGCTGCTTTCAGCCATTGCTGCGGATTCTCGCCTTCCGGCATGAATTCGGCCGCTTCAGCCAGCGCGCCGGCAGTCGCGCCGTCTATCGCGACGCCCATCGCCTTCAATTCGCGCACAAGAGCTTGACCGGCCTGTTCTTTGCCGCCTGCACCGAACTTAAGTCCGAGCGACTTCCACACTTCATCGGTCGGTTCAGAGGCCGTTTTGCCCGGCTCCTGCCGTTTCAAAACCAGCTTGCCTTCAGGCGTTTCCGACTGCACCTGCAGGACAGCCGTCTGTCCTTGCTTCAATGGCGTCTCCAACTTGGCGACGAGCTGCGTGCCGCCGATCTGCAAAAGCGCTTCATTGTCCCCCATCAGCTCCACGACCTGAGCCCGGACCGTCTGGCCGGGGCGCAGCTCCAGCGTGCGGCTGGCCGCAGGCTGCACGTCCCCGATCAGTTTGATGAGACTTCCGATATTCATCGTCGTTACGGCCTCCGCTCGCTTATGTCCTATTTTCTCTGTAGTCCTTTATCGACATTTACGCGGTAAAACATAATGGTTTTCGATCGGGAACATTTGTTCTGTTCCTGTTTCAAGCCAAGCATGCCATCGGCCCGTTCATTTCCAATCTGCGTCGGCATCAGGACGCAGAGAAGGCTTAAGCTGCCATTTTCGACTGTTAGGCTGCCATTTAATAAAAGGAGTCCACCTCCTTGAATCAGGCATGCGAGCTGCTGATGCAGGACCGTCCGAGCTTCGGGAACCCGACGTCATTCAAAGCAGCGCAAAAAAGTTGATATCCCAGAACATTTCCCCTTGTCCGTGTTTGCCCGGACGAACGAATCCGGTCTGAAAGAGGCGAATTCCTGCTCCTTCGCGAGATAAATCCTTATCTGGCGTTACCGGCAAATAGGAAGTCGATCCGACAGCTCGAAAAATCAAAAAACCCTTGCGTTCCCGCAAGGGTCGAATCGGTCTAAAAAAGCGCAAGCTGATCCTCCGGCAAAATCTTGCCGAGGAAGGAACGCCGGTGGAGAGGGCTTGGCCCGTGCTGAAGCAGCATGGAGCGGTGATGCTTGGTCGCATAACCTTTATGTACGGCAATCCCGTAAGCCGGATAATGCAGATCCCATATCTCCTTGCAAAGACGGTCGCGTGTCACCTTGGCCAGTATGGATGCCGCCCCGATGCTCTGGCTCACCGCATCGCCGTGAATAATGGCTGTCTGCGGAAAGTCCATATCGACGGTCTCCGCATCGACCAGCAGATGGGAAGGCCGTACGCCGAGCGACTCCACTGCCTGCTTCATAGCCAGACGCGAAGCCTGGCGGATGTTGATGCGGTCGATCGTCTCGGAGTCGATTCTCGCGACAGCCCAGGCAACTGCCGAATCGAGGATGACATCGTAGAGCATCTCGCGCTTCTTCTCCGAGAGCTTCTTGGAATCGTCGACTCCGTCGAGCACAAGCCCTCGCGGCAGGATGACCGCCGCAGCGACGACATCGCCGAACAGGCAGCCCCGCCCGACCTCGTCCACACCGCAAACATGCTCGGCTCCCGATTCCCAGAGCGGCCGCTCATAAGAGAGCAGATCCTTCGGCTCGCTCATGCCGGCAGCAGCGGATTCACCGGGCTCCGATCCTTCTTCCCATAAGGAAGGGGAAGCTTCCGGATTCGGCTGATGCGCTTGACGGCGCGGCTTCATGGCCTTGCCGGAGGCGCTGCTTCCAGCGTGAGGCGGCCGAGCTTGCCGGCACGGAGCTCCCGCAGGATAATTCCGGATACCTTTTCCAGATCGATGCGGCCGCCGCTGAGCAGGCAGCCGCGGTTGCGGCCGATCTGCTCCATGACCGCGACGATCTGCATGTTGTCATCGAAATTCTCAGGCTGTTCTTCCAGACCGAATCGATCCTGCATCTCGGGCCAGTATCTCTCTGCGAGCACGCGGACGGCAAAGTACGCCACGTCTTCGATATTGAGCACCTGCTCCTTGATCGCGCCGGTCATGGCAAGCTTGTAGCCGACCAGCTGATCCTCGAACTTCGGCCACAGGATGCCCGGTGTATCAAGCAGCTCCATCTCCGAGCCGACCTTGATCCATTGCTGTCCCTTGGTCACGCCGGGACGATCTCCGGTGGCGGCGATGTGCCTGCCGGCCAGACGGTTGGTCAAGGTGGACTTGCCGACGTTGGGAATGCCGACAATCAGCGCCCGCATGGCGCGCGGGTTCATGCCCCGGTCCAGCATGCGCTGGATTTTTTCGTGAAGGATTTCCCTCACCTTGACGGGAATCTCATTCACCCTGGAACCCGTCGAGGAATCGACGGCCAGGCTCACATACCCTTTGGAAGCAAAGTATTGCATCCACCGCTCCGTTTCGCGGGAGTCGGCCAGGTCTGCCTTGTTCAGCAGGATGAGACGTGGTTTGCCCCTCAGGATGTCGTCGACCATAGGGTTGCGGCTGGACATGGGAACGCGGGCGTCGAGCAGTTCGATCGCAATGTCAATCAGCTTGAGCTTGTCTTCGATCTGTCTTCTTGCCCGCGTCATATGTCCGGGGAACCACTGAATCGTCATGCCAGCACCTCATTTGCTCTATCGTCGGAACCTTGGAAGCTGAGCTTCCTTTAGGTTAACCGTGTTTGATGATCTTCATGTCGGAAGGCGGCCAGAAAATGACGTCCGCGCGTCCGATCAGCTGCTTGTAAGGAATGTAGCCGATTCTGCGGCTGTCCTCGCTGTTGCTGCGGTTGTCGCCCATCGCCAGGAAGGAGTCCGCAGGAACCGTTCCTTCGGTTACGTTCTCGTTGGGGAAGTTCGGTCCGGTCTGGTTCCACAGCTCGCCTTTTTTGTTCGCTTCTTCAATGGCTTGCTTCAGGTAAGGCTCGTCCTGCTTGACATCGTTGACGAAGACGTCGTCGCCCTCGACCTTGACCTTGTCGCCCGGGAGCGCGATGACGCGCTTGATGAAATCCCTTCCCTCCTGGGGAACATGGAATACGACCACTTCACCGCGATGCGGCTGCCTGATGTCGAAGATGATCTTGTTGACGATCAGCCGTTCACCCGTATGGAAGTTAGGCTGCATGGAAGGTCCGTCGACAGCGAACGGAGCGAAGAGGAACCAGCGGATCAGCCATACGAGAATGGCCGCGATCGCCAGCGCCTTGACCCATTCAAACACTTCCTTGCGGGCTTTGCCGCCGCGAGTTGCCGCATTCTGCTCTTCTGGAAACTGCTCTTCAGCCATCTGCAGTTCAGCCTTCTTTCGTCACACGGATAGGGTATTGGTTTTATGAGAGGAATTACCGAGGCGCAGAGGCCTTCAGAAATAATGCCTTAAAATAACGAAAAGGGGCTTGTTTGCGGCAAGCCCCTCTTGACGTTCCATTCTTAGCGGCGGATTTCCTTGATACGGGCCGCTTTGCCGCGCAGTTCGCGCAGGTAGTACAGTTTCGCGCGACGAACTTTGCCGCGACGGGTAACTTCGATGCGGTCAATCTTAGGCGAGTTGATCGGGAACGTACGCTCCACGCCAACGCCGTAAGAAATTTTGCGGACGGTGAACGTCTCGCTGATTCCGCCGCCGCGACGTTTGATGACAACGCCCTCGAACAGCTGAACCCGCTCACGGGAACCCTCGATAACCTTTACGTACACCTTAAGCGTGTCGCCTGGACGGAAGCTAGGGATGTCCGTGCGAAGCTGCTCTTGAGCAATCGTTTGTAAAAGATTCATGAGTTTAGTCACTCCTTCCACCATAGACGTTCATATAAGCTAACCGGCTCGCCTTGTGAGCCGGATCATGGCCGATAGAGGACCGTCCGAGTCATTAAAACAACATTTCAAATCATACCATATCCAAGCCCGGAAAACAACCTCATCTTCATGAATCGAGCTGTCTTTCAGGAAAAAGATTCCGGATCCGCTGCCTGGGACTTTCGCTCGCGCAGCCATTTCCGCTCTTTGTCGGTCAGCTCCGCCGTCTCCAGCAGATCAGGCCTGCGTTGGAGCGTCCTCTGCAGCGATTGCTCGCGCCTCCAGGCGTCGATGTTGCGGTGATGTCCCGAGATCAGCACCTCGGGAACATCCCAGCCGCGGAAGCTCGCCGGACGTGTATAGTGGGGGTATTCAAGCAGTCCGGTGCTGTAGGAGTCCGTAACGGCGGACGATTCGTTGCCGAGCACGCCTGGCAGCAGCCGGACGACGCTGTCGATCATGACCATCGCCGGCAGCTCGCCTCCGGTCAGCACGTAGTCGCCGATCGACAGCTCGTCGGTCACGAGATGCTCGCGGATGCGCTCGTCGTAGCCCTCGTAATGGCCGCAAATGAAAATCAAGCGTTCCTCGCGCGCGAGCTCTTCCGCCTTGCGCTGGCTGAACGGCTCCCCTTGCGGACACATCAGAATGATGCGCGGAGGCTTGCTCTCCGCCGCCTGAGACTCGACAGCGCCGCCGCTGGAGCCCCCGAGCAGATCCTCGACCGCCGAGAACACCGGCTCGGCCTTCAGCACCATGCCGCCGCCTCCGCCGTAAGGATAGTCATCGACGGTATTGTGCTTGTTGTTGGCATAATTCCGAAAGTTGACTGCCTGCAGCGAAACGATGCCTTTGTCCCTGGCCTTGCCGAGTATGCTCGCTCCGAACACGCCGTCGAACATTTCCGGAAACAGCGTCAAAACGTCGATGCGCATCTCCTTACATCAATCCTTCCATGAGCCGTACCGTTACTCGCTTCGCACGCACATTCACGTCAAGCACGACGTCGTCGATGTAAGGAAGCAGCAGCTCCTTGCCGTCCTTCAGCTCCACCGCCCAGACATCATTGGCGCCGGGACGGAGAATCTCGGTCACAAGTCCGAGGCTTTCTCCCTCTTCCGTGACGACTTCGGAGCCGATGATGTCCGTGTAGTAGAATTCGCCCTTTGCAAGCGGCTCGCGCTGGGAATCGGACACCTTCATCAGATATCCCTTGAACTTTTCGACCTCGTTGATGTTTTCGTAGCCTTTCAGCTTGACGATGTACACGTTCTTATGCGATCTGGAGCTTTGAACCTCAACCTGAACGCCGCCGGGAGTGCCTTCCTTCTGCAGGGAAAGCCTGCTTCCCGGGGCAAAGCGCTGATCGGCAAAGTCCGTATGCGGCACGACCTTAAGCTCGCCGCGGATGCCTTGCGTATTCACGATCTCGCCGACTGTAAACCACTGCTCCGCCATGCTCAGTTCCTCCTTGGTCAATGACGCCTGTGCGAATGATCACGGCGTTCGCTCCTGGCGCCGTCAAGAATTAATTTCGGAAGCAAAAGGGCTAGGATATTCATCCTAACCCTTTTCCGAGCTTATATTCGGGAAATCCCTTTTCGGGGAAAATCCTTACTTTTGAAGTTTCTGCTCGTGGAATTTCTTGAGCACGCCTGCTTTGGAAAGCAGGTTGCGGACGGTGTCGGATGCTTGAGCTCCGGTTTGCAGCCATTTGAGGGCTTTTTCTTCGTCGATGTTCACTTGAGCCGGTTGTGCAACCGGGTTATAAGTGCCGATTTCTTCGATGAAACGGCCGTCACGCGGCGAACGGGAATCAGAAACTACCAGACGGTAGAACGGGGCTTTGTGGGCACCAATGCGTTTGAGACGGATACGTACTGCCATTTTACTTCACCTCCTTGAAAGAATAAGACGTCTTCGGCTTTCCCTGAAAAGGAATCGCTTCACGGACGTTATCGCAGGCTGAAGATCAGCCGAACGGGAACTTCATGTTTTTGCCGAGCAAGCCTTTGAGGCCTTTCATGCCGCCTTTGGGGCCTTTCGGACCCATCATGGAGGAGAATTGCTTCATCATCTTGCGCATGTCGTCGAACTGCTTGATCAGCCGGTTGACTTCCGCCACCGAGGTGCCGCTGCCTGCGGCGATCCGCTTGCGGCGGCTGTGGTTGAGAAGCTCGGGCTTGCGCTTCTCTTCTGTCGTCATCGACTTCACGATCGCTTCGACACGGCCGACCTGCTTGTCGTCCACTTTGAGATCCTTCATGCCCTTCATCTTGTTCATGCCGGGCAGCATATCCATGATCTGATCCAGCGGGCCCATGCTGCGGACCTGCTCCATCTGCTCCAGGAAATCCTCGAAGGTGAACTCGGCGTTGCGCATCTTGCGCTCCATCTCGGCAGCCTTGTCGGCGTCGATGCTGGACTGCGCCTTCTCAATGAGGGAGAGCATGTCGCCCATGCCGAGAATCCGGGAAGCCATCCGTTCCGGATGGAACGGCTCCAGCGGCTCGATCTTCTCGCCGGTCGCGGCGAACTTGATCGGGCAGCCCGTGACGGCCTTGACCGAGAGGGCCGCTCCGCCGCGGGTATCGCCGTCGAGCTTCGTCAGCACGACGCCGGTGAGCGCCAGCTGGTCATGGAAGCTCTGGGCGACGTTGACCGCTTCCTGGCCGGTCATCGCATCCACGACGAGCAGCACTTCATCGGGCTTGGTCACTTCATGGATCTGCTTCAGCTCTTCCATGAGCGCCTCGTCGATGTGAAGGCGGCCGGCCGTATCGATGATGACATAGTCCAGGCCGTTCTCCTTGGCGTGCTCGACGCCCTGGCGGGCGATCTCGACCGGAGAGGTCTGGTCGCCCATGGTGAACACCGGCACGCCGATGCCTCCGCCCACGACCTGCAGCTGCTTGATCGCCGCCGGGCGGTAGATGTCGCCCGCCACGAGCAGCGGCTTGTGGTTGGATTTCTTCAGCATGAGGGCAAGCTTGCCGGAAGTGGTCGTTTTGCCGGCGCCCTGCAGGCCCGCCATCATGATGACCGTCGGAGGACGGTTCGCCTTGGCCAGCTTGCTCTGCGTGCCGCCCATCAGCTCCGTCAATTCCTTGTTGACGATGTCGATGATGACCATGCCCGGCGTGAAGCTTTTCTGCAGCTCCTGGCCGAGGGCGCGCTCCTTCACCTTGGCGATGAATTCCTTGACGACCTTGAAGTTGACGTCGGCTTCCAGCAGTGCGAGCCTGACCTCGCGCATGGCTTCGTTCACATCGTCTTCCGTTACCTTGCCTTTGCCCCGCAGCTTGCCGAATACGTTCTGCAGCCGGCTAGACAACCCTTCAAAAGCCATTCCCGCCACCTCCTGTCCGCTTCCATGCGTATGTTGTCGTTATATCAGCCGCCATAAGGCGGTCATTCTCTCAATTCTCCTGCTCTCCAGGCATGAGCGACTCCCGGAGAGCCTCCGCCAGCTCCGCGAGCCTGGCTCCGGCAGGGGTGAGAGCGATCTCTCCCAGCTCCGCCTGCAGCTCGTCCAGCAGTCTGGAGGCCGCCACCGAGCGGGACAGCATTCCGAGCTTCGACTCGTAATCCTCCAGCAGCGCCGCGCCGCGCTTGACATGCTCATATACCGCTTGGCGGCTGATGCCGAGCTCGGCGGCGATCTCTCCGAGCGAGAAATCGTCCAGGAAATAATACGTCAGGATGGAGACCTGCTTCTCCGTAAGCAGCTGACCGTACAGATCGAACAGCATGTTGATCCGTGTCGTCTTCTCCAGCGCGTCGCGCTGATCGGCAGCCATCGGCAGCAGCTCCTTCCAGATCCTGCAGGCCGGCCGCAGCCGGTCATCCTGCGTTAGCGAAACTTATCATACCCTACGCCGGGGCAGGTGTCAAGCTTTTGACCTTGTCAGCAATCAGGCTATTGTTCCGGCCCGGAATCCTGATCCCGGATAAGGCCCGCGAACAACGCATGCACGAACTGCTCGGAGTCGAATTGCTGGAGGTCCTCCATCTTCTCGCCGAGGCCGACGAACTTGACGGGAAGGTCCAGCTCATGGCGGATCGCGATGACGATCCCGCCCTTGGCCGTGCTGTCGAGCTTCGTCAGCACGAGGCCGGTCACGCCGCTCTTCTCGCCGAACATCTTGGCCTGGCTGAGCGCGTTCTGCCCCGTATTGGCGTCGAGAACGAGCAGCACCTCATGCGGAGCGCCCGGAATCTCGCGCTGGATGACGCGGAAGATCTTGTTCAGCTCTTCCATCAGGTTGCTCTTGTTCTGCAGCCTGCCCGCCGTGTCGCACAGAAGGACGTCCGCCTTGCGCTGCTTGGCCGCCTGGACGGCGTCATACATGACCGCCGCCGGGTCGGAGCCCGCCTGCTGGCGGATGACGTCGACGCCGACGCGCTGGCCCCACACTTCAAGCTGCTCGATCGCGCCGGCCCGGAAGGTGTCGCCGGCCGCCATCAGCACCGATTTCCCCTCGCTCTTGAACTTATGGGCGAGCTTGCCGATCGTCGTCGTTTTGCCGACGCCGTTGACCCCGACGAACAGAATGACCGTGATGCCTTCGTCCGCCATGCGCAGCTCGCTGCCGTTGTCGCTGCCGAGCAGGCCGATCAGCTTCTCCGACAGCACCGGCTGCAGCTGCGCGGCATCCTCGATCTTGCGCTTCTTCACCTCGGATCGCAGGTCGTCGATCAATTCCATGACGGTGTTGACGCCGACATCCGCGCTGATGAGGATTTCCTCCAGCTCCTCGTAGAAATCCTCGTCGATCTTCTTCCTGCGGGTGATGAGCTCCTCCACCCGTTCCACGAGAGCCGTGCGGGTTTTGGCCAGCCCGTCCTTGAATATCGTCGTGACCGACTCCGTCTTGGAGGCGATGCTTTCTCTAAGCTTCTTGAAAAATCCCATGCCGTTTCCTCCGGTCCTTCATTATTCTATAGTCGAGGCAGGCAGCGATGGCGCCGCCGCCCTCTGTTGCGCCAATCAGGCCGATACGGCCGCCTCCTCGTCCTCAAGCCGCACCGATACGAGCTTGGAGACGCCGCCCTCCTCCATCGTGACGCCGTACAGCACGTCCGCTTCCTCCATCGTGCCTTTGCGGTGGGTGACGACGATGAACTGGGTCAGCTCCGAGAACTCCCGCAAATACTGGGCGAAGCGCGCGACATTGGCCTCGTCGAGCGCCGCCTCCACCTCGTCGAGCACGCAGAAGGGAACGGGCTTGACCTGGAGGATGGCGAACAGCAAGGCGATCGCGGTCAGCGCCCTCTCGCCGCCGGAGAGCAGCTGCAGGTTCTGCAGCTTCTTGCCCGGAGGCTGGGCGACGATGTCGATGCCGGTCTCGAGCACCCGTTCGGGATCGACGAGCACCAGATCGGCGCGCCCTCCTCCGAACAGCTTGGAGAATACGACGACGAAGTGGCGGCGGATCTCCTCGAAGGTGATCCGGAAGCGCTTCGACATCTCCTCGTCCATCTCCCGGATGACTTCATAGAGCGTCGCCTTGGCCTCGACGAGATCCAGCCTCTGCGCATCCAGGAATTCATAGCGTTCCCGAACCCGCTGGTATTCTTCGATGGCGCCAAGATTGACTTCGCCGAGCGAGGCGATGCGCCGCTTCAAGTCGCGCACCGCCGTCTGCACCTCGGCGGCTTCTCCCGCCATGGAATAGCGGGTTTTGGCCAGCTCATAGCTGAGGCCGTATTCCTCGCTCAGCTTGCGGAGAAGGTTGTCCAGCTCCACATCCAGCCGGTTGACGGCGATTTCCGTCTGCCGGAGCTGCTCCTCGACGCGCTTCAGTCCGCTGCGCTGCTCGCGGGTTTCGCTTTCGCCCAGCTCAAGCTCCTTGCTCTTGTCCGCGCGCGCCGACCGCTTGAGATCCGTCTGCGCGGAGCATTCCTCCTTGCGCAGCCGCAGCCGGTTGAGCTCCTCGATCTGCTTCACCGACTCGGCTTCGAGCGATTCCTGCTCTTGAAGGCGCTCGCGCAGCGCGGCCTCCAGGGAAGCCGCCTCCGACCGCGCCCTGCCGCTGTCGCCCTTGATCCGGTTCAGCACGTCCTGCACGGCAAGCCGCTCCTGGTCCGCCTTCGCGACCTGGATCTTGAGATCGGTCAGCTGCCCCTGCAGCTCCTCCTTCGCCGATTCGCTCGCCTTGCGCCGCTGCTCCGCCATCGCGATCGCTTCCTGCAGGCCCGCTTCGCGTATGCCCAGCTCATCGAGCCGGCTGGCGGCTTCCGCTGCCGCCTGGTCCAGCTGGCGCAGCTCCTCTTCGTTGCCGCTGCGGTCGGAACTGAAGACCGCGCCCTGTTCGGCAAGCGCGGCGGCCTCGCTCGTGACATGCTGCAGCTCCGTGCGCCTCTGCTGCTCCTGCACGTTCAGCCGCTCCGCCGTCTCCCGATGCTCGTCCCGATTTTGGGCGGCGATAGACAATTCCTTGCGCAAGTCCGACTGTTCCCCCCGAAGCCGATCGATCTGCTTCTGCATGTCGGAGGCTTCCATGTCGAGCTGTTCGATCTGCCGCTGGCGGCCGAGCAGGCTTGCGCCTTTCTTCTGGAGACTGCCCCCGGTCATGGAGCCGCCGGCATTGACGACGTCGCCTTCCAGCGTCACGACGCGGAATCGGTAGCCGCAGCGGGCTGCGATCCGGTTGGCGCATTCCAGATTCTCGGCCAGAAGCACGTTGCCGAGCAGATTGTTCACGATATTCTCGTACCGCGGCTCGCAGCCGACCAGCTCGGCGGCAACGCCGATGTAGCCTTCCATCGATGCGGCCTGGCGCTTGTCCTGCTCCGGAACCGATCTCCCCTTGATGACATCCAGGGGAAGGAACGTCGCCCGTCCCAGCTGACGCTGCTTCAGGAAAGCGATCGCCGCGCGCGCCGTCCGTTCGTCCTGCATGACGACATGCTGCAGCGCTCCGCCCAGTGCCGTCTCGACGGCGGTCTCGATCCGCTGCGGCACCCGGACGAGCTCGGCGACGGCGCCGTGCACGCCCTCGAGTCCTCCGGAAGAGCGCCGCGCAGCCTTGAGCACCTCGCGGACGCCGTGCATGAAGCCGTCGAGCGCATCCTGCATTTCCTTCATCGTATCCCGGCGCGAGGTGAGCGCCTCCAGCCGCTGCTCCCATTTGCGCAAGGCGGCGCCGGCTTCCTCCTGCAGACGCTGAATCTCCTGCACCCGCTGGGATTGCTGTATGTATTGGTTCCGAACGGACTCCAGCTCCTGCACCGTCCGCTTGAGCGACAGCTCAAGCTCGGCCCTGCGGCTCTCCAGCCGTTCCGAATTCTCCTGCCATTTGCCCTCTTCGCCGCCAAGGCGGTCCATTCGGCGCTGGAGCGATTCCTTCTGCTGCGTGGAATAGCGGATTTCGTTGCGCAGCTGGGCCATCGTGCTCAGCACTTCCAGCAATTCGCCCTTGAGCGATTCGCCCGCTTCGGTCGAAATGCCTCCGGCGACTCCCGCCAGGCGGCCTTCTTCTCCCTGCATTCGGCTGCGGAGATCGATGAGGACAGCCTCCAAGGCGCTTGCCTTGGCCCGGATCTCCTCTTCCTCCGCGGCCATCTGCTCCTGGCGGCCGCGCAGCGATTCCAGCGACTGCTCCAGCTGGACGCGGTTGCCGTCGAGGTTGCGGCGGCGCTCCTTGAGCACCTCGCCGTATCCTTCGCATTTCTCGTAGTCCTCGCTGTACTGCAGCATAGCCGCATGCAGCTCCTCCAGCTGCGACTCCAGCTCGCGCAGCTGCATGCGGTCCTTCTCCAGCAGCGCATCATGCTTGCTGACGACCGAGGACAGCTCCAGCTCCTCCTTGCGGAGAACTTCGAGCTTGGCGTTGTTCTCGTTCCAGCCTTGATGCACCTGATCGATCTGATGGACGTACAGGCCGATCTCGCTGCTCTTGAGCTCTTCCTTGAGCGCCTTGAACTGGATCGCCCGCTCCGACTGCTCCCGCAGCGGCTCGACCTGATCCTCCAGCTCCGAGACGAGGTCGTAGATGCGCAGCAGGTTGCTCTCGGTGTCGTCCAGCTTGCGCTGGGCTTCCCGCTTGCGGGATTTGTACTTCACGATGCCGGAGGCTTCCTCGAAAATGCCGCGCCGGTCCTCCGAACGCGTGCTGAGGATTTCCTCGATGCGGCCCTGCCCGATGATGGAATAGGCTTCCTTGCCGATGCCCGTATCCATGAACAGCTCCGTAATATCCTTGAGCCGGCAGGACTGGCGGTTAATCATATATTCGCTGTCGCCGCTCCGGTGCACGCGCCTGGTCACCGTCACCTCCTGATGCTCGAGCGACAGCGTGCCGTCGGAGTTGTCCAGCGTCAGCGAGACCTCGCCGTAATTGACCGCCTTGCGGGCGTCGCTTCCGGCGAAGATGATGTCTTCCATCTTGCCGCCGCGGAGGCTCTTGGCGCTCTGCTCGCCGAGCACCCACCGGATGCCGTCGGAAATATTGCTCTTGCCGCTGCCGTTAGGCCCGACGACGGCGGTAATGCCGCGAACAAACTCCATTTCGGTTTTGTCCGCAAAGGATTTGAAGCCCGATAATTCAATCCGTTTCAACAACATGGGTAGCGGTTCACCTCTTGTGGCTATTGTACCATACGGCAGGGCGGCTGGTCAGCGTGCTTGGCGCGTCGAATCCTTCCATGGGAAATAAAAAAAGCCCGGGCACCTGAAATGACGGTGCCGGGCTCTGGATGGCTCGCGGTGCTAATCGGCCTGCGGCTCCGAAACTGCCTGCCAAGCTTCCTCGGCGGCCTTCTGCTCCGCTTCCTTCTTGGTGCGTCCAATGCCGCGCCCGCGAATCTCCTCGCCGACGTGGACATGAACGACGAACTCCCGGTCATGGGCCGGACCGCGCTCCTCGGCAACGCGGTATTCAACGCCGCCAAGGGAAAGATTCTGCACGCGCTCCTGCAGCTTGGACTTGTAATCCTTGCCGGAGAGGCCCTCGTTGCCTTCCAGCCGGGCGAACATCACCCGGCGGAGAAAGTCCCTGACCGTGTCGACCCCGGCGTCCAAATAAAGCGATCCGACAAACGCTTCGAACAGATCGGCCAGCAGCGCAGGGCGCTGCCTGCCGCCAAGCTGCTCTTCGCCTTTGCCCAGACGGACGAACGAGCCGAAATCAAGCCGCTCGGCGAATCTGGCCAGCGAAGGCTCGCAGACGATCGCCGCCCGCATCCGGGTGAGATCTCCTTCCGGGCGCTCGGGATAAGTCTGGAACAGATGCTCGGACACGAGCAGCTGAAGCACGGCGTCGCCCAGGAATTCGAGCCGTTCATTGTCTTCGGTTACGGCATCGCGGTGTTCGTTCACGTAGGAAGTATGCGTGAAAGCCTGTCTCAGCAGCTGGGGCTTGGCGAAGGTGAAGCCTAGCTGGCGCTGCAGGTCCTGAAATCGCTCACGCTTCATATTTCTTCATGATGATCGTCGCGTTGTGGCCTCCGAATCCGAAGGAGTTGGACAACGCCGTGCGGACATCCGCCTGGCGCGGAACGTTGGGCACGTAGTCCAGATCGCATTCCGGATCCTGATTGTCGAGGTTGATCGTCGGAGCGATGACGCCGTTCTGCAGCGTCAGCGCCAGGATGACCGCCTCAACGCCGCCTGCGGCGCCGAGCAGATGTCCCGTCATCGACTTGGTGGAGCTGACGGCGACTTTGTAGGCATGCTCTCCGAACGTATTCTTGATCGCCGTCGTCTCGGACTTGTCGCCGACCGGCGTCGACGTGCCGTGCGCATTGATGTAATCGATGCTCTCCGGCTCCAGCTTCGCGTCGCGCAGCGCCATCTTCATGCAGCGTGCCGCTCCGTCCGGATCCGGCTCCGTCATATGATGGGCGTCTCCGCTCATGCCGTATCCGATCACTTCGGCGTATATATGGGCGCCCCGCGCCTCGGCATGCTCCAGCGATTCCAGGATAAGGACGCCTGCGCCTTCGCCCATGACGAATCCGTCGCGGTCGACATCGAACGGACGGCTCGCCTTCTGCGGCTCGTCATTGCGCACCGACATGGCGCGCATGGAGCAGAAGCCGGCCATCGCCATCGGGCGGATCGTGGATTCCGCGCCGCCGCAGATCATGACGTCGGCGTCGCCGCGCTGAATCATCTTGAACGAATCCCCGATCGTATGGGTTCCTGTCGCGCATGCCGTTACGACGGTCGTATTGGGACCTTTGGCGCCGGTCGCCATCGATACTTGGCCGGAAGCCATGTTCGCGATCATCATCGGAATGAAGAACGGGCTGACCCGCTTAGGCCCTTTCTCCAGCAGCACGCTGTGCTGGTCCTCCCAGGTGCCGAGGCCCCCGATGCCGGAGCCGACCATGACGCCCGTGCGCTCGGCATCGCTGTTCTCGCCGATGCGCAGGCCGGCATCCTCGACAGCCTTGAGGCTCGCCACGACAGCCAGCTGGACGAAGCGGTCCATGCGGCGCGCTTCTTTCCGGTCGAGACCGTAGCTCTCCGGGTCGAAGCCTTTGATTTCGGCCGCGATCTTGGTCGGATATTCGGAGATATCGAATGATTCGATCTCCGATACGCCGGATTTGCCTTCCATCAGGCTGCCCCAGAACTGCTCTTTGTTGTCGCCAAGGGCGGTCAATACGCCCAAGCCTGTTACTACCACTCGTTTATTCATTCAATTCACCTCGGAGAACGGCAATGTGGACGGCACGTCTTGCGCCGTCTTGCAAACATATCTATCCATCAGCATACGGGCCGTGCGCCGCTTGGTAGCGGGCCTGTCCATCGCAGCTGCAGCATGCAGGTTAGTGAGTTCGGATATGGCGCCTCGGTCCCGATCCGGGACGAGCGCATGTGCGGATGACGTTTGGAGAATCAGGGAGAGAATGGCCGCCGATCAAACGGGTTGAAGGGGCCGCGGGATAATCTTGCGGTGATGAAGAGAGAAGTCCCGTCGTGAAACGGGACTCTCGTGGACAATTACGTATGAGATTGTATGTAATTGACTACTTCTCCCACCGTCGTGATTTTCTCCGCATCTTCATCAGAGATTTCCAGGTCGAATTCATCTTCAAGCTCCATGACGAGTTCAACGACGTCTAACGAGTCAGCGCCGAGGTCATCCTTGAAAGAAGCTTCGAGGGTAACTTCCGCCTCGTCTACGCCAAGACGATCCACTACGATGCGTTTGACGCGATCCACTACTTCGGACATCCGGTTCACCTCCTCCATGGTATTATACGAGAATCCAATTTAAAATGCCAGACCGCAAACGTTTCCTTGCCGCCGGCGGCCGCTTTCCGCCCGGAAGGCCAGGACAGCCCCGGTCCATCGGCTTGTCCCGTCCCGCCAGGCGCGTGGAATGCCCGCCGATCGCCGGCAGCGACTTATCATTTCCCGAGTGCCGTCATTACATGTACATGCCGCCGTCGACATGCACCGTCTGGCCGGTCATATAGGAAGCCTCGGACGACGCCAGGAAACGGACGGCGGCCGCGATGTCCTCCGGCTTGCCGAGACGGGCGAGCGGAATGCCGCCCATCATGGATCCTTTGACATCCTCGGGAAGCTTGTCCGTCATTTCCGTCTCGATAAAGCCCGGAGCGATGCAGTTCACCGTAATTCCGCGCGAGCTCAGCTCGCGGGCGGCGGACTTGGTGAGGCCGATGACACCGGCCTTGGCGGCGACGTAGTTGGCCTGGCCCGGATTTCCCATCGCACCGACAACGGAAGAGATGTTGATGATCCGACCGGAACGCTGCTTCATCATCGGACGGGTAACGGCCTTGATGCCGTTGAAGACGCCCTTCAGATTCGTTTCAATGACCTGGTCGAACTCTTCTTCCTTCATCCGCATGATCAGGTTGTCGCGCGTGATGCCGGCGTTGTTGACGAGGATGTCGAGCTTTCCGAAGGCGTCCAGGACGGACTTGACCATTTCGTCGAACTCGGCGGCCTTGCCTACGTTGGCTTTGAGGATCACCGCTTTGCGGCCGAGGGCTTCGATAGCGGCTGCCGTATCCGCCGCCGCCGCCTCGCTGCCGGAATAATTGACCGCGACGTCGGCGCCGGCTTCTGCCAGGGCGATCGCGATCGCGCGGCCGATGCCGCGGGAAGCGCCTGTCACGAGGGCCGTGCGGCCCGACAAGTCTGCAAACATGGCGTGTTCCTCCTATCTGAATGACTGCTGATGCTGCCGGCGCAGGCATGAGCCTGGCGCAAGCTGTATTCTAGGCAAGCTCCTGGATCGCGGCCGCAAGCGAATCGGCGCTGTTCACGCCGATGACGCGAGCTCCGCGGTCCGTCTTCTTGATGAGCCCCGCCAGAACGGTTCCCGATCCGATCTCGACGAATGTGTCCACTCCCTCGGCGATCAGCATCCGGACCGTATCTTCCCACAGTACGGGAGAATAGACCTGCTCCACGAGCAGCCTGCGGATGTCGCCGGCCGCCTGTACGGCTGCCGCGTTCACATTGGCGACGACAGGGTACTGAGCGTCCTTGATCTCGACCTGCTCCAAAACCTCGGCCAGCCTCGCAGCTGCAGGCTTCATCAGGGAAGAATGGAAGGGGCCGCTCACTTCGAGCGGAACCGCCCGCTTGGCTCCGGCCTCCTTGACCCTCTCAACAGCTGCCGCAACGCCCTCTGCGCTGCCCGACACGACGATTTGTCCCGGGCAGTTGACGTTGGCCAGCTCCACCGGCCTGCCTTCGGCCGAGATTGAAGCGCACAGATCCGCGAGCGGTCCGCGCTCGGCGCCGAGAACGGCCGCCATGGCGCCCTGTCCGCCAGGAACGGCCTGCTCCATGAACTCGCCTCTCGCGCGGACGGTGCGGACCGCATCGGCGAAGCCGAGCGAGCCTGCGGCCACCAGCGCGCTGTATTCGCCCAGGCTGTGGCCCGCGGCGTAAGCCGGCAAAATGCCGGCTTCCTTGAATGCTTCCAGGAAGGCAACGCTCGTCGTCAGCAGCGCGGGCTGCGTGTTGGCCGTCTGCTTGAGAGCCTCGTCAGGACCGTTGAAGACAATATCGGACAGCGGGAAGCCCAGTGCCGCGTCGGCTTCGTCGAAGACGGCTTTGGCGCGGGCGTTGGATTCGTACAGATCCCGTCCCATGCCGACCGCCTGTGCTCCCTGCCCCGGAAATACGAATGCGATTTTGCTCAAAGATGCTCCTCCGATCAAATGGTTTCCTTCACGGAAATTCGCCTGAAGGGCCTGCTTACCAGACCAGGACCGCCGCTCCCCAGGTAAGGCCGCCGCCGAAGCCCACCATAAGCAGCGTGTCTCCCTCGGATACCCGGCCTTGCTCGACGGCGTCGCAAAGGGCAAGCGGAATCGATGCGGCGGACACATTGCCGTAGCGGTCGAGGTTGATGACGGCCTTCTCCTCCGGCAGGTCGAGCCGGTTCAGCGCCGCCTGGATGATGCGGATGTTGGCCTGGTGCGGAATGAGCAGGTCGATGTCCTGCTTGGTCAGGCCGGCTTTGCGCAGAGCGTCGTCGGCCGCGGCGCCCATGACCCGGACAGCGAACTTGAAGACGTCGTTTCCGGCCATCTTGAGGAAATGATGCTTCTGCTCCACCGACTCCGCCGTAGACGGAATGCGCGAGCCGCCTCCGGGAATCTTGAGCAGATGGCCGCCGGAGCCGTCCGAGCCGAGATCGAAGGACTTGAAGCCGCGGCCGGCCGGCACTTCGCCGAGCACGACAGCGCCCGCTCCGTCGCCGAACAGGATGCATGTATTGCGGTCCGTGTAATCCGTAATCCGCGAGAGGCATTCGGCCCCGACGACGAGCACGTTCTTGTACATGCCGGTCGCAACCATGTTGGCTGCCGTCGCCAGGCCGTAGATGAAGCCCGAGCATGCGGCGGACAGGTCGAACGCGGCTGCGCGCTTGGCGCCGAGCCGATCCTGGAGCAGGCTGGCCGTGGACGGGAAGAACATGTCCGGGGTAATGGTCGCAACCACGATCAAGTCCAGGTCCTCCGCCGTAATGCCCGCGCTGTCAAGCGCCTTGACGGAAGCCTCGTAGGCGAGATCGGAGGTCGCCTGCTCCGGCGCCGCGATGCGGCGTTCCCGCATGCCGGTGCGGGTGACGATCCACTCGTCGTTCGTCTCCACCATCTGCTCGAGCTCTTTATTGGTCAACACTCGTTCCGGAACGTATTTGCCCGTACCGATAATACCGACTGGGATTAGATTCATGATAAGTCCTCTTTTCCGCTGATTTCCGCGGCTACCGTCTCGATAAGGCCGGCTTGCAGCGCAGTCCGGGCTTGCCGGACCGCGTTCTTGACGGCGGCCGCATTGGAGGAGCCGTGGCATTTGACGACTAGGCCGTTCAAGCCGAGAAGCGGTGCTCCTCCGTGATGGGAGTAGTCCATCTTGTCGCGAAGGCCCTTGAGCCCCGGCATCATGATGGCTGCGGCAAGCTTCGTCATCAGGGACTTCGTGAAAGCTCCCTTGATCTCCTTCATGACGGCGCCTGCCGTGCCCTCCATCGTCTTGAGCAATATATTGCCGGCGAATCCGTCGCAGACCATGACGTCGCAGTTGCGCTGCATGACGTCCCTGGATTCCACGTTGCCGATGAAATGAACGGGCGCCGCCTCGATCAAGCCGTAGGCCGCCTTCGTCAGCTCGTTGCCCTTGGAAGCTTCGGTGCCGACGTTGAGCAGCCCGACACGCGGCCGCTCGATGCCTTCGACCTTGGAGCGGTAAATGCTCCCCATCACGGCATACTGCATCAGATGCTCGGGCTTGGCATCCATATTGGCGCCGAGATCCAGAGCGAGCACGCCTACATTGTCCATCGTCGGCAGCACGGTCGTCAGCGCAGGCCGCTCGATTCCGGGCATGCGGCCGACGACAAGCAGGCCTGTTGTCATCAGAGCGCCCGTATTGCCGGCCGACAGCATGGCATCGACGGATTTTTCCTTCAGCATCCGTCCGGCCACCACCATCGAGGCGTCCTTTTTGCGGCGGACCGCTTTTACCGGCTCTTCGTCGCTGTCTATTTTCTCGGATGCATGCTGGACCGTCAGGTTGGCCGCCGACTGCCCGTCAAGGGCAGCCTCGATCGCAGCCTCATCCCCCACAAGCAGGATTTCCGTATCCGGCCACTGACGGGCCGCTTCCAGCGCGCCCAGCACGATCTGGGCAGGCGCATGGTCGCCTCCCATCGCATCGATGGCAATTCTCACGCTATTCTCCTCCTTCTGGCGCGGCCGCCTCTCCCCCCGAACGATGGATGACGAAATGGCCTTCGAACACCATCTCGTCTCCGACATAGGAGAATACCTCCACCTTCGCCTTGCTCCGCTGCCCTGTATTGGAGCGGACGTAAGCTTTGGCGATGCATTTCTCCCCCAGCCGGACGGACCGGAGAAAACGGATGTCGGCGGTAGCCGTCAAAGCGATCTCGTCGTTGATCACGGCGACGGCAAGAGAGTTGGCCTGGGCGAAAATATGATGGCCCCTCGCAATGCCGGTCCGCGAGAACGAATGCTCCTCGCCGATTTCGAACAGGGAAATTCCGCTTTTGTCGAGCTGCAGATCGACGATCTCGCCGATGACCTCGTCCAGCGGAAGCGAACGAACGGCATCGTAGGAGCGCTCGGCCATCAGCTTCATCCGCTCGCGCAGCTCCGGAATGCCGAGCTCCATCCGGTCCAGCCGGATCGTCTGTATGCTTACTCTAAGCAGCCTAGTCAGCTCCCGATCCGTGACGAACGGATTGTCGTCCAACAGGCCCAGCAGCTGCTGGTGCCGCTGCTTCTTCGGCAGGCGCTCGATACCGCCACCACCTTCGACCGTCTCATTTTTAACACCTGGTACCAATTCAGTATATAGAAAATCGCCGATGGTCGCAATGGACTCCCCGCACCCTGCCGCCTGACGGTCTTCAAGCCGGGCGTCGCCTATTCCGGGCAATAAAAAACGCTCCGCCACGGAGGCGGAGCGCTTCGAAAATGTTCCCGTGACGGGAACGGCAAGAGACTACTGGGAAATAACCTCTTTGGTTTTGTAGTATCCGCATACTTTGCAAACATGGTGAGCCAGCTTGAGCTCTCCGCACTGCTCGCATTTCACCATGCCCGGCACTGCAAGCTTGAAGTGCGTGCGGCGTTTGTCGCGGCGGGTTTTGGACGTTCTACGTTGTGGTACTGCCATTGTCTAACACCTCCTTAAAAGAATGGGCGGCTTCCGCCGACAATCATGCCAAGTCCTACTCCAGAAGCTTCTTAAGCGCCTCGAACCTCGGATCGATCACATCCTGGGAACAGCCGCATGATTGCTCGTTGAGATTGATCCCGCAATCCGGACAAAGCCCCTTGCAGTCGTCGCTGCATAGTGGAGACATCGGAAGATAGAGAAGCATGGTTCCCTCGACATAAGGCCTCAGGTCGACCTTGTCCTCTTCCACGATGATGAGATCTTCGTCCTCGTTAATGTCCTTCGCCGCGGATACATGGGCAAACCGTTCTTCGATCGGAATGACGATATGCTCCTCGGCCGGCTCCAGGCATCGGGAACAAGCCATTTTGAGATCGGCGCTAAGCTCTCCGCTTACCTGCGCGGTCCCGTCGAAAGGACGGACGGCAAGGCTGGCGCGAAGCGGACTAGCGGACAGGACGTCCTTGCGGTCGCCCAAAAGCTCCTGCATGTCCAGCTCTTCGTTGAAGCTGTGCTCGACCCCTTTGGAAACAACTTCCATAACACGAAATTCCATAAGATCACTCCAAACAAACAAAATTTATTATATCGAGCGCGGGAACCATTTGTCAACCAAAAGCCCTCCGATTACCGCTCGGGACATTTCATGCTATAGTAAAGCGGAAATCTGCCGATTTGTCGAGGTGTAATATGCGCACAGCTGGTCTTATCGTCGAGTATAACCCTTTTCACAACGGCCATGCCTATCATTTGCAAAAATCCGTAGAAGCGGCGGGCGCCGATGCCGTCGTCGCCGTCATGAGCGGCCATTTCCTGCAGCGCGGCGAACCCGCGCTCATGGACAAGTGGGCGCGGGCGCGCACCGCTCTGCTGGGAGGCTGCGACCTCGTGCTGGAGCTGCCGCTCGCCTATTCCGTGCAGCCTGCCGAATGGTTCGCGCACGGGGCCGTCGCGGTGCTGGAGTCGACCGGCGTCGTCGACGCGTTCTGCTTCGGCAGCGAGAGCGGCAGGCTTGAGCCGCTGAGCCGCGCAGCCGGCCTGCTGGCGGACGAGCCGGACGAATTCCGCGCCCTGCTGCGGCATCGTCTCGGAGAAGGCGCGCCTTATCCTTCCGCGTATTCCTTTGCCCTGATGGAGTATATGGCCCGGTCCGGTGACGCCGCCGATCTGGGACTGTCTCCGGAGGAGCTTGCGCTTCCGAACCAGACGCTCGGCCTTCATTACCTGATCGCCCTGCGGCGGCTGAAGGGACGGATGGAGCCGCTTACGATCCGCCGCGAAGGAGCCGGCTACCACGATCCGGTAGCGGAATCCGGCTCCATCGCAAGCGCGACCGCCCTGCGCAAGAAGCTGTCGGAAGGGAGCAGCCTTTCCTCGCTTGCGCCGTTCGTGCCTCCCGGTACGATCGAGGTGCTGGAGCAACAATGGCAGGAAGGAAACGCTCCGCGCTCCTGGGACGATTATTTTCCCCAGCTGCTGCACCGGATCCTGACGGATGCGCCCGCTTCGCTCGCCGGCATCCTCGGCATGGGCGAAGGACTGGAGCATCGCCTGCTGTCAAGCCTCCGGGAGCTGCCTGCCGCCGGCATGGAGGCGCTGCTGCAGGCGATGAAAACGAAGCGCTACACGAGAACCCGGCTCCAGCGCGCCCTCCTCGGCGTGCTGCTGGACCTGCGCAAGGATGAGCTGTCTCCCGAGCGGCTGAACGGAGGGCCGGGCTACATCCGCGTGCTCGGCTTCACCCCCAAGGGCCGGGAGCTGCTGGCCCGGATGAGGCGCTCCGCTTCGGCTCCCGTTCTGCTCAGCGCGGCGAGAGCTCCGCAAGGGCTCTCCATGCTGGAGCTGGACGTGCGGGCGACAGCGGTGTACGCTTCCGCCGGCCGCGGCGGAATGGCCCCGCCCGGGCCGAAAGAGCTGTTCCGCGACTATTACGAGCCTCCCGTCCGTCTGGAGTGAGCTGCCTTCGTTCCGCTCATTCAGCACGGAGCGGAACGAAAGGGTCGCCGAACCATCCTTCTTGGAAAACTGCCGGTCACGGGAAAAAGGACTGCTCCCGCAGCGCCGCCTGCGCGGCGACAGCTTCCGCCGCAGCCTCCAGCGTCGCGGCCGCGGCGATCTTCATCCGCGTTTGCAGCCGCAGCGCCGACGCTTCGGCCTCTCGCCTCTCCTGCGGAGGGACGAGGAACAGATCGGCTCCGGCAGCCGCTGCGGCTGCGACCTTCTGGGCGACGCCGCCGACAGCTCCGACCGAGCCGTCCGGCGACATCGTTCCGGTTCCGGCAACCTTCAGGCCGCCGGTGCCGTCTCCCGCCGTCAGGCGATCGTACACGGCCAGCGCCATCATCAATCCTGCGGACGGCCCGCCGGCGGAGGCTTCCTTCCATTCCAGCGGGAGTCCGGTTTCCCCGTCTTCGATGACTCGCAGTTCTCCCCATGTCGGAGCGCCCGCTGCATTTGCAGCGGGCGCTTTTTCGGCTTCCGTTCCAGCTTCCGTTCCAGCTTCCGTTCCAGCTTCCGTTCCGGCTTGCGGCTCCTTGCCGGCAGCCAATCGCTTCAGTCCTTCGGCATACGCGCCCAGTTCGTCGCGGTTCATATCTACATGAACGGCAATTGTCCGCGAACCGCGCGCAAGCTCCATGATGACGCCTCCGCCAGCGGCGGCGGCATCCAGGCAGGCAGCCAGACCGGACAAGGATTTCACGGGACTTCCGGCGCGGCCCGCGACGAGATCGCCCGCCGCGAGCTCCGCCCCTCTACCCAAGCGGCCCCCCTCCAGAACGACGGCCTTCTCCGGGATGCGGAGATAAGAAACGCCGGACAGCCGGTATGCAGCCTCGGCGGCGTCGGCTTGGGACGCTTCCATGACCAGCTTCATGCCGGCCATGTAATCGGCCTCGGACTCGCCCCTCAGCAAAGCCCTCTTCTCCATCACCCGACTGCCCTTGAAAAGCCAAGCGGCCGCCGCTTCGGCGGCGCTGGCATCATCGACCCGGATGGCGGTATACAGCCAGCTCCCCTTGCCGCTCCCTGACTGGCCCGGCGGGAGCAGCTCGGCCGCATCCAGCGCAAAGCCCGGCTTCACGATGTAATAGGGACGCGGCACGGCGCAAAGCAGCAGGACCGCGCCTAAAGCGGCAAGCGTCAGCAGCCTGCGGGCGGCTCCCGCTGATTGCCCCCGGGATCCGGCGTCCGGCAATGGGCCGTCCGGCATTGGGGCTGATTTGGAGCGCATGGAGCAAAGCCTCCTTCTTGTTGATCGCAGCTGCGGGCAGCGAGGCGGGCGCCCCCGAGGAGACCGGCCCTTCCAGGCATGGGCGCGGACGTTCTAACCTGTCCGCGCGAGGCGTATAGTTAGGTACCGTTTGTACGCGGACAACCATCGGCAGACCATTCCATTCCGCTAGGAGGCTCCCTCATGCTGCGTACCCTGCTAACCGCCTGCGCCGCCATCCTGCTCGTCGCAGCCATCGTCGGAGGAACGTCCGAAGCGTTTCAAGCCTCGCTCTCCGGCCTGTCCCTCTGGTGGAACTTCGTCTTCCCCTCGCTGCTGCCTTTCCTCGTGCTGGCCGAGCTGATGCTCGCCTTTGGCCTCGTCGACGCCATCGGAGCCATGCTGGCTCCGCTGACGACAAGGCTGCTTCGGCTTCCCGGAGCGGCAGGCTGGGGCCTCGTCCAAGGCTGGACCGGAGGCTTCCCTGCCGGAGCCCAGGCAGCGGCCTCGCTTGTGTCCAGCGGACGCCTGACGCGCTCGGAAGGACAGCGGCTGCTCGCCGCCGCCCATCTCCCCAATCCGCTCTTCGTCATCGTTGTCGTCGGCGCCGGCTTCCTCCATCAGCCTCGGTTCGGGCTCATGCTCATACCCGTGCTGTGGCTGTCCAGCCTCATCGCCGGCATGATCGTCAGCATCGGAATCCGGAAGCCTGCGGCAGTCCCCCTGTTGGAGCAGCAAGCCCAGGCGGAGGGCGACAAAGGAGCGGCCTGGCGCATTGTGCTCGCCATGGAAGAAGGCAGGAAGCGGGACGGCCGCTCCTTCGGCAAAGCTTTGGGCGACGGCGTCGCCGGCGCCGTGCAGCAGCTCATGAACGCCGGCGGACTCATCATTCTGGCCGCCGTCGTCATCCGGCTGCTGCAGCCTTTTCTTCCCGAAGCCGTTCAAGGGCCGCTCCTGATCTCGCTCGCGGAAGTCCATCTCGGCACGAACGCCCTCGCCAGCTGGCACGCTCCCGAGCCGTCCTCCCTGCTGCAGACGGCAGCCATCGCCGCAGCGCTCTCGTGGGGCGGGCTCTGCTCCTTGCTCCAAGCGGCCGGAACGTCGTCGGGCACCGGACTGCGGCTGCTCCCGCTGGCTGGAGCCCGGCTGCTCGCCTCCGCCATCGCCGCCGGCTTGACGCTCGTGCTATGGATACCGCTGAGCGCGCTGGCCTCCTATGCCGAGACGGCCGTTTCATCCGCGCGCCCAGCTTTCCTCATTCCCGGCATATCCGGCTGGGAGCAAGCTCTTCCGGCTTCTCTCTGGCCGTCCCTGCCTTATTCCGCCGCAGCCTGGGCCGTCGTTCTGGCAGCCCTGCTCCTTCTCTCGGCCGCCGTCCGCGGACTGCGCCGCCGAGCCTAGCGGCAACAGACCGGCCGCTCAAGGCTGCCGGTCTGCGTATTTGCGTTCAAGCTCCCTCTCGACTTCCGGCGGAACGAGATCCTTGACGCTTCCATGGAAGCGGGCGATCTCCTTGACGATGCTGGAGCTGAGATACGAGTATTTGGGATTCGTCATCATGAAGATCGTCTCGATGTCGCCGTCGAGCTGATGGTTCATCGACGCCAGCTGCAGCTCGTATTCGAAGTCCGTCACCGACCGGATGCCCCTCACGATCGTGCGCGCTCCGCGCGAGCGCATGAAGCGGACGGTCAGGTCGCGGAAGCTGTCGATCTCCACGTTGGGGATGTCACGGGTGATCTCCGCCAGCAGCTCGAGACGCTCCTCGACGGAGAACAGCGGGTTTTTGCTCGTGTTGTTCAGAACGGCCACGATAACCGTATCGAATTGCCTGGCCGCCCGCTGGATGATGTCGAGATGCCCGCATGTGACGGGGTCGAAGCTTCCCGGGTAGACAGCCACCCTGCCGCTAAGGATCAATCCGTCCTCTTCCTTCAAGCCGTCCTGCGTACCGCCCGAATTAGTTCCCATCTGCATCCGCAACCTCCGTCTGTTCGGGCCGATACCGGTATACGGTCACGGCCGTCTCGCCATATTGCACTCTTCTCGTCTGTTGGCAGCCGCCGATGACTTCGGGGTATGCATGCCCTGCGTCGTGCTCCACCACAATCACCGCATCGTCAGCGAGCAGCCGACGCTCCTGCAGCTCCATCATCTGCGCATCCATATGGGTCAGCCGGTAAGGCGGATCCAGGAATACGGCCGCAAAAGCTATTCCCCGCTTCGCGAGCGCCTTGACCGCCCTTCCGGCGTCGTTCGTATATATTTCGGCGCGCCCGGACATGCCTGCCGCCTCCACATTGGCCTTGACGACCGCAATGCTCGTCCGGTCCTGGTCGACGAAGACCGCCTTGTCCATGCCGCGGCTCAGCGCCTCGATGCCCAGGCCTCCCGTGCCGGCGAACAGGTCCAGCGCCCATCCCCCTTCAAAATAAGGGCCGATCATGCTGAACACGGCTTCCTTCACCTTGTCGGTCGTCGGACGCGTATTCATGCCCGGCACCGCCTTCAGCGGCCTGCCCTTGGCCTCGCCCGCGATTACTCTCATTCGTGCCTGCCCCTCCTGCTTCTAACGGCTTCCGCCGCCCATTTGCCCTGCTATCGTACCACAACCGCCGATGCGTTTGGAAGCGTGCCCGGCTGCCCGCGCCGGGCCTGTCCCGGGAATGCGCCGACGCCTCTCCATGCCTTTCAAGAGGAAATTATCCCCTGTACGATCGTAACTTCTCCCTTCTGCCGGCTGTCTGAGCCCCTGATAATAGAATCAGCGTCAAGGACCCGGCGCCGAAGACGCCTCGTTTCCCTCTCGTTCCCATTCCTGCGAAAGGAGGCTTGGTCCGGCTGCCGAAACAGGCAGCCCGCGAGCAGGTTCAGCCGCTTGACCGCAGCGGCGCTAAGCCCGTTTCCCGAATCCCGAATCCTTTAGAGGAGGTTTCATCATGTACGCTTATCCATCTTCCACGACGCGAAGACCGCTGCTGGCCGCCTGGCTCTGCCTGGCCGTCCTGGCGGCGTCGATTCTGAGCTCGGCCGCATTTCCGTCCCGCGCCTCGGCCGCTCCTGCAGGCGGCTACAAAATCGTCGGCTACTGGCACAACTTCGACAACGGCTCCGGCTTCATCCGCCTGCGCGACGTCTCGCCGGACTTCGACGTCGTCAACGTTTCCTTCGCGGAGCCGGTGGGAGGCAGCGCGACGGGCACCATCGGCTTCGCCCCCTACAACTATACCGAAGCGGACTTCAAGGCGGATGTCGCTTACTTGAAAAGCAAAGGAAAAAAAGTGCTCATCTCCATCGGTGGCGCCAACGGACAAGTCCAGCTTGCGACCGCGGCGGCAAGAGACGCCTTTGTATCCTCGGTAACCGGAATCATCGACAAATACGGCTTCGACGGCCTCGACGTCGACTTCGAGGGACATTCCCTCTATTTGAACGCCGGCGACTCGGACTTCCGCAATCCGACAACGCCTGTCGTCGTCAACCTGATCAGCGCCCTGAAGTCGATCAACGGCAAGTACGGAACCGATAAGTTCATTCTGACGATGGCCCCGGAAACGTTCTTCGTCCAGCTCGGCTATTCGTTCTACGGAGGCAGCTGCATCAGCTGCGACTCCCGTGCCGGAGCCTATTTGCCCGTCATCCACGCCACCCGGGACATCCTCGACTGGCTGCAGGTGCAAAATTACAATTCCGGCCCGATCACCGGCCTCGACGACCAATACCATACGATGGGCAACGCCGATTTCCATGTCGCGATGGCCGATATGCTGCTGACCGGCTTCCCCGTCGCCAAAAACGCCAGCCAGGTATTCCCTGCCCTCAAGCAGGAACAGGTCGTTCTCGGCTTGCCGGCCAACGGCAATGCCGGCGGCGGATTCACCTCGGCAGCGGATGTGCAGACGGCTCTCGACGCCCTCATCAAGGGCAAGCAGCTGTCGTCGTACAAAACGAGGGGCAGCTCGACCGGCTATCCGAACTTCGGCGGCCTGATGACCTGGTCGATCAATTGGGACAAATTCAACGGCTTCGAATTCTCCTCCAAGCACCGGGCCTATCTGAACGCGATCGCGCCGCAGGCTCCGGATACGCAGGCGCCGTCCGTTCCGGCCAATCTGGCGTCGACTGGCGTCTCCTCCACCAGCGTGTCGCTGTCCTGGAGCGCTTCGACCGACAATGCAGGCGTCACCGGATACGTCGTGAGCTACGGTACGGTACAGCTCAATGTGTCCGGAACTTCCGCCGTCGTCACCGGTCTGGCTCCGGATACAAACTATTCGTTCACCGTCAGGGCGAAGGATGCCGCCGGCAACCTGTCCGCCGCCAGCGCGGCGCTGAATGTGCGCACAAGCGCGGCTTCGGGCGACACGTCGCCTCCGACCGCGCCTAGCGGACTATCCGTCACCGGCAAAACGTCCGCCTCCATTTCTCTGTCCTGGACCGCGTCGACGGACAACGTCGGCGTGACGGGATACACCGTCGCCTACGGCACCCAGCAGCTGGCGGTAACCGGCACGAGCATTACCGTATCGGGCTTGACCGCCGGCACCTCCTACACGTTCACGGTCAAGGCCAAGGATGCCGCCGGCAACGTCTCCCCCGCCGCCACCGTGACGGCGTCCACCGATGCCGCCGGCGCGCAGGCTTGGGCTGCGGGCGTCGCCTACAAAACCGGCGACCTCGCCACCTACGGCGGCAAGACGTATTCATGCCGCCAGCCGCATACGTCGCTCCAGGGCTGGGAGCCTCCGAATGTCCCCGCTCTTTGGCTGCTCCAAGCCTAAAATCCGAGCCATCCATCATGGCTTGAAAAATGTGAAAAAGTCCGGACACAAGCGGTTTTCCCGCTGACGGTCCGGACTTTTTGGGCTGCGGCAGCCGCCTCTATCATTCTCGGTTCCTACAGCTTCTCCGATATCGCCTTCGCCTGCGTGAACTGCAGCAGATAATCGCTGCCGCCTGCCTTGGAATCCGTGCCGGACAGATTGAAGCCTCCGAACGGATGCACGCCGACGAGAGCGCCGGTGCATTTGCGGTTCAAGTACAGATTGCCGACATGGAAGGAGCGCCGGGCCTCTTCCAGATGCGCGCGCTTGCCGGAAAATACCGAGCCGGTAAGACCGTAGGCCGTATCGTTGGCGATGTCGAGCGCATCGGCATAATCATCCGCCTGGATGAACGCCAGCACGGGGCCGAAAATTTCCTCCTGGGCGACTCTCGCCTTGCGGTCCACCCCCTCGATGATCGTCGGCTGGGCAAAGTAGCCGAAGCTGTCGTCGGTGCCTCCTCCCCAGACGATCTTGCCTTCGCCGCTGCCGATCTCCACATAGTCCGCGATCTTGCCCAGAGCCGCCTTGTCGATGACCGGCCCCATGTCGGTGCCGTACTCGGCCGGATCTCCGACCCGCAGCCCCGAAGCGCGGCGCACCACGTCCTCCAGCACCCGGTCATAGACGTCGGCATGGATGATCGCGCGGGAGCAGGCGCTGCATTTCTGCCCCGAAAAGCCGAACGCCGAAGCTGCGATCGCCTCCGCGGCCGCCTCGAGATCGGCGCTTTTGTCCACGATGATCGCATCCTTGCCGCCTAGCTCCGCGACGACCCGCTTCATCCAGCGCTGTCCTTTGGCCAGCCGCGATGCTCTCTCGTGGATGCGCAGTCCCGTCTCCAGCGATCCCGTAAAGCTGATGAACCGGGTGAGGGGATGATCCACCAGCGCGTCGCCGATGGCCGATCCCGGTCCCGGCACGAACTGAATGACCTCCTCCGGCAGTCCCGCTTCCAGCAGCAGCGCGACGAACCTCGCTGCGATGACGGCTGTGGGACTCGCCGGCTTGAGCACGACCGGATTGCCGCAGACGAGCGCGGCCGCCGTCATGCCGGCCATGATCGCGAGCGGGAAGTTCCACGGCGGAATAACGACCCCTGTGCCGAGCGGAATGTAGAGAAGCTCGTTGTCTTCTCCCTGCAGGCGGATCAGCGGCTGCGGCGCGCCGATGCGCTCCGCCTCGCGGCCGTAATAGTCCAGAAAGTCGATCGCCTCCGCCGTATCGGCGTCGGCTTCCCCCCAAGGCTTGCCCGCCTCCAGCACCATGAGCGCGGAAAATTCGTGCTTGCGCCTTCTGAGCAGCGCCGCCGCGCGGTACAGAATCCGCGCCCTTGCGGCGAACGGCTCCCGCGCCCAGCCGGCTGCGGCGGCGTGGGCCGATTCCACCGCTTCCGCCGCCTGCCGCAGGTCCGCCTGGACGATCCGTCCGATCACCTCTCCATAACGCGCCGGGTTGAGAGAGTCTGCGGCATCTCCTTCCAGCCTCTCCTTGCCTCCGATCAGAAGCGGATAGGTTTGGCCCTGGCGTCCGCGCTCTTCACCGAGCGCCGCATGAAACAGCGAGCGGCTGCGGTCGTCGCGGAAATCGGTGAGCGGCTCGTTGCGGAACGGTTCCAGCATCTCTTTCGCCTCCGTATGTCCTTTTGGCTTGCAGTCATGGGTGTCGGGCACTCTGCCTATATATAATCATGACCGGCCTTGAACATGACTTGGAGCCGCTCGCGCCACAAGCGACGGCGGAGGGAGGGTGAGGGCTAGATGGGATTGGGCAACAAAATCTATCGTTCGGTGCTGCTTGGACTCGCCGGCAACGGCGCCGTGGAGGCTGCCGCCCATAAAGTCGGCATGAAGCTTGGAGCTTCCCGCTTCGTCGCCGGAACGACGCTGGACGAAGCGGTTGCAGCCGCGTGCCGATTGCGGGATAAAGGCATTCAGGTGTCGATGGATCATCTCGGGGAAGGAATCAAGACACTGGAAGAAGCGGATGCCTACCGGGACGCCTATATTGTGCTGCTGCAGCGGCTGCATCAGGAGGGCCTGTCCGGCAACGTCTCGCTGAAGCCGACGCAGATGGGGCTTGCGCTGGACGAAGCCTCCTGCCGGGAGCGGATCACGGCGATCGCCAGGGAAGCCAAGGCCAGAGGGGCGTTCGTGAGGCTGGACATGGAGAACAGTCCCTATACGGGACGCACGATCGAGATCGTGCGCCAGCTGCATAAAGAAGGACTGACCAATACCGGAACGGTCATTCAGGCCTATTTGTACCGGAGCGCCGAGGATGTGCGCAAGCTCAGCAACGCCCGCATCAATCTGAGGCTCGTGAAGGGGGCGTACAAGGAAAGCCGGGCGATCGCGTTCGCCAAGCCGGATACGGTCGCGGCCAGCTTCAAGCGGCTGATTCGGATGCGGCTGGACAGCGGCGTATACACCGCCGTGGCCACGCATGACGACGAGATCATCCGCTGGACCAAGGCTTATGCGGCCCGGCGCGGAGTCTCGAGGGGAGCGTTCGAGTTCCAGATGCTGTACGGCATGAGGATGTCCATGCAGGAGCAGCTTGCCGCGGAGGGCTATACCGTCCGCTGTTATGTGCCCTACGGAGAGCGGTGGTATCCGTATTTCGTCAGGAGGCTCGCGGAGCGCCCCGAAAATGCCGGCTTTGTCCTGAGGAACCTGTTCAAGCGGAACTGAAGGCAGGCTGCCTGACCCGACGAGAGGAGAATGCCGATGATGAATCCAACTGTGCCCGTCCGCATCCTGCCCGTGGCGTTCGATTACGGCGCCGGGCGCGGAGGCGCTGCAGCCGGTCCCGAAGCGCTGCTCCAGGCCGGCCTGGCCGAACGGCTTGCCGCCCTGGGCCGGCAAGCCGTTCGGCTGCCCCGCGTCCCGGCGGCGAGCTTGCAGGCCGATTTCCGAAGCGCTCCAGGCATGAAGCATTGGGGCCGGGTGCTGGGAATGGCCGAAGAAACCGCTGCGGCTGCCGCTGCGGCAGCCGACGGGGGCTTCCCCCTCATACTCGGCGGCGACCACAGCATCGCCATCGGGACCATAGCCGGCCTAGCCTTCCGCCGACAGAGGCTGGGCGTCCTGTGGATCGACGCCCATTCCGATCTCAATACCCCTTACACCACTCCGTCCGGCAATCTTCACGGCATGTCGCTCGCGGCCTGCCTCGGCTTCGGAGATCCGCACCTGGCTGCCGTCGGGGGCTATTCCCCGAAGCTTCAGCCGGAGCGCATCGTGCTGGTCGGAGCCCGTTCCCTCGACGAGGGGGAGCGGGAAATCATCGGCCGGCTCGGCATCGCCTGCTTCACCATGCACGACATCGACCGCAGGGGCATGGCCGACGTCATGAAGGAGGCGATCGCGATCGTCTCGAACGGATCGGACGGCGTCCATCTCAGCTTCGACATCGACAGCGTCGATCCCGGAGAGGCGCCAGGCACCGGCACGCCGGTGCGCGGCGGGCTGTCTTACCGCGAAGCCCATTTGGCCATGGAGCTGCTGCATGAAGCCGGCATTCTCACCTCGGCGGAGCTGGTCGAGGTCAACCCGCGGCTCGACAGCGGGAACCGGACGGCCCGCCTGGCGGTCGAGCTGCTGGCTTCCCTTTTCGGAGAGAAGATCCTCTAGCAGGCCGGCTCTATACCTCGATGACGATCGGCAGAATCATCGGCCTTCTTCTCGTCCGGGCGTAAATATAGCGGGCCAGATCGTCCTTGAGCGAACGCTTGACGAGATTCCACCGGCCCGGCTGTTCTTCTTCCAAGCCTTGCACCGTCTTCAGCACGAGCTCCTGGATGCCGGCCATCAGCTCCTCGTTGTCCCGGACGTACACGAAGCCGCGGGAGATGATTTCCGGCTTCGCCAGCATGCGCCCGTCGTACTCGCTCAGCGTCACCACGACGACAAGCATGCCGTCGCCGGACAGCTGCCTGCGGTCCCGCAGCACGATCTTGCCCACATCCCGTCCGAGGCCGTCGACCAGGCTGCTTCCGGCCGGAATCGATTTCCCCTTGCGCGCCTCGCCGTCTGCCAGCTCTACCGTATCGCCGTTGTTCAGGATGAAGACGCGCTCCTGCGGAATGCCGACCGCTTCCGCTAGCAAGCGATGCTGATGCAGCATCCGGAACTCTCCGTGGACCGGAATGAGATATCGCGGCTTCATCAAGGTCAGCATGAGCTTCAGCTCCTCCTGGCTGCCATGTCCAGACACATGCATGCCGGTCGCGCTTCCCGCTCCGTAAATGACGCTCGCCCCGATCTGGTACAGATGGTCGATGATTCGGGAGACGCTCCGCTCGTTGCCCGGAATTGCGCCGGCCGCAATGATCACGGTGTCCCCCGGAGCTATGGCCATCTGGCGGTGGCTCCCTGCGGCCAGCCTGGCAAGCGCCGCCATCGGCTCTCCCTGGCTGCCGGTGCACAGCACGGCAATCCGCTCCGGCGGATGATCCCCGGCTTCGCCAGCGTCGATGATCAGCTCCTCCGGCACGTTCAAGTACCCGAGAGAAGACGCGACATCCACTACATTCACCATGCTTCTCCCGAGCAGCACCAGCTTGCGGCCTGTCGCTGCCGAGGCGTCGACGACCTGCTGCACCCGGTTGACGTTGGAGGCGAAGGTGGACAGGAACACTCTCTGCTTCGCCTTGGAGAAGGCATCCAGAATATGGCCTCCGACTACCCTCTCCGAAGGCGTAAAGCCCGGCCGTTCGGCGTTGGTGCTCTCGGAGAGGAGCAGCTGGACTCCCTTGCTGCCGATGTCGGCCATCCGGTGCAGATCGGGATAGGGACCGCTGACCGGAGACATGTCGAACTTGAAATCCCCCGTATGCACGATCGTTCCCTGAGGGGTGTCAAAAACGATGCCCAGACAGTCCGGGATGCTGTGGCTGATCGTGAAAAAAGCCGTCCTGAAACAGCTGCCCAGCTCGACGGCCGAGTCTGCGTCAATGATATGAAGCTGCGCTCCGCCCATCAGGCCATGCTCCTTGAGCTTGATCTCGATCAGCCCCATCGTCAGCCTCGTCGCGTACACCGGCACAGGCAGCTGCTTCAATAAATAGGGGATGCCTCCGATATGGTCTTCATGTCCGTGCGTCACAAGAAGCGCCCTCACCTGGTCCTTGCGCTCGAGCAAATAGGACAGATCCGGCACGATCAGATCGACGCCGGGCTGGCTTTCGTCCGGAAACTTGGAGCCGCAGTCGATCAGGACGATATCGTCTCCGCACTGAAGCATGTACATGTTCTTGCCGATTTCGTTGACGCCTCCGAGAGCTGCCGCAAGCAGGCCGGAAGGCCGTCCCTGCCCTCCTGCCTCTTCAATTTCCGGCAAATGACCGCGCCGTTCTTCCTTGACTCCATCCATTCCGATTCCTCCGATTCGCTTCCTGCCGATGATGATATTGGGATTCCCGATTGTGCCGGACGAAATGCGCTTGGACGGAAAAATGAAAAAGCTGTCTAATGGGGTCCCATGCACGGCGAGAATTGCGCCCCTTAAGAAGGACCCTTTGAAACAAGCAGCCCTCTTGGGTGTCGAATGTGTTGTATCGGACAAGGATGCCTGGGGGCATTCAGCTCCTATGCGAACGCAAAGGGCTTAGCTCATTTACCGCTTCAATGGGGTTTCAACCAACTAGCTGCAACATTATTTGGCTTGGTTCTGTTATATAGACAGCAGAATATAGACAGCAAGTATATAGGCAGCAAGTAATATGAAAATACCTCATCGAATATGAAAACTTTGTTAGTTGATTCTTGCCTCTATTTAGTCCAAGCAACAAATAAGTCATTACGAATAGCGAAATCAGAGGTGTGAAGATGTTATTTATGCTTATCTGTCTCATATTTATTGCCATCTCAATATTTGCGATTGGAAGAGCCGGGCTTTCTAACCCATATTCGAAAGGTTTCGCCCTCGCTGTTGTTTTATCCATTGTAGCTGCTGGTTGTCTTGCTCAAAACTATACTCAAAGCCTAATTCCAGAAGCAAACGATGGAATTGGAAGTTCAAATCTAGTGGCGTACTCGATTATTGGTGAGGACGGCTGGTCTCAGGAGAAGTTTCGAGACATATTTGAGAAATCCATTTCTTTCACCCTCAGTTTAATTGCTGCATACCCTGTCGTTCTTATCGTGGAGTCAAAATTAAAAAAGAAAGTAACCTCGGGTGCTTAGCTCCCTTTTTTTGAGCATAAATCAACCCTTAAGTCTACCTAAGCCTGCTAAAAAAAACACCGGACCCTCTCCCTAAAAAGGAAGAGGATTCGGCGTTTCTCGCTTCAACGGCTCCATGGGCCGGCCTAGGCTTCGGTTAGGCTTTCGCCGTTTCCTTCTGCCGTTCGATCTCTGCGATCAGCAGCGGCTCGGGCGCCTGCCAGCCAGCCGGCTTGGCGACCTTGCCCTGCTCGTTGTAGATCGGCTTTCCGTCCGGTCCGAGCTTGGCCATATTGGCGGCATGCACGATCTCGAACAGCCTCTCCGGCTCCACGCCCATCTCGACAAAAGTCCCCAGCGCGAAATACATCAAGTCGATCAGCGCATCGGCCTGATCCTCAACCGTCTCCGCAGCCAAAAATTCGCCGATTTCCTCGGTCATCCACGATGCTCTCGCCAGCGCCCTTCCGCCTTGCCCCTGCAGAGAGGCTGCCTTCATCCGGCCCGCCAGCTCCTCGGTCGCCCGTCCGGCTTCGGCCGCGGCTTCCCCTTCTCCTCTGGAAGCCATCGTCGGAGCTTCCGCAACCGGAGCCCCGAAGGCGGCGTGGAATCGCCTCACCTGCTCATATTGCTTGTCCATGTTTTCCGCAGCCCCTTCACAAATGAGTTCAACGTCATTCATTGTACCACCGCGGCAAACACATGAGAAAGGCCGCGGCGGCTTCCAGCCTGGCTGCCGCAGTCGGTCTTTATGTTTATTAGCGCCTTGGCGGCAGGCATGTCCTCCGTCCCCACCATTGACCGAGAAATCGCTCCGGCCCCTTCCGCAGCGGCGCCTGCTGCAGCTTGAATGCTACAAAAAAATAAAAGAGTCCGCTCGAAACCAGCGGACTCTTTTATTTTTGCGGCTCGTCTTGCGGCAAAACCATATGTCTTCCCATGACCGTCTGCAAGAAGAATTTCTTCTCGAAGGGCGGCAATCATGAACAAAAAAATCGGGCGCCCCTTGCGGGGCGCCCTTATCATGGGAGAGGAGAAACCGGACGAAGAGCTTATGGGGAAACGTAAGCCTTCTCCGCGGTGTCTACGGCATCTCTCGACGCCGATATCCTCATGATGCCCGGTTCCCGGACATTTATACCTAATCGCCCACGAAATTCTGGACCAGCCGCTCTTCGAAAGAGCCGCCTTCCTCGCCCTGCCATGGCTCCTTCTGTTCGGCGGCGGCGAGCAGGACCGAGCACTCCCGGAGCAGCCTCGACAGCAGAACGGCCGCCGCAGCAAGCGCCCCATCCACGAATGCCAGCACGGCAAATGGATGATCCGCGAGCGACATGTAGCCCATCATGCCCCCCATCAGTCCGCCCATAAGCCCGGCAAGAGCTCCTTCAAGAGAAGGCAAGACTCCGTGGGGGCTGCCCGCCATATAGCCGGCTGCAGCGCAGGCCGCCGCTGCGGCCATCGCAGAGAGCGAAAAGCTGGCCGTGACGAGAGTCAGCAGAGTCCCGCCCGTCAGCCCCGCCGCCATCGCGAGCGTCATGCAGGCCATCATGAGATGCATGCGCGGCGCGCTCCTCATCCATCGAATTCGAAGCGTATAGTAGAAGACGGCTATACCAGCCGCCAGCAAGGACACTACTTTGGCAGCCGCATATCCAAACGTCTCCGCCCCGCCAGCCGGTTTACCGTGGTCCATCCCTTGCATGCCGGTCACGGCAGCGGCCGCCTCCCCATCAGCTCCCGCCAGCTCCAAATTTCCTGCATCGCCGTAATCTGCTGGCAGCTCGGCCGCTCCTGTATGTCCAGCATCTGCCGCTTCCCCTGATTGCTTTTGAACCTCTCTGCCCGCTCTCTCCGAAACATTCGGCAAAGGATTTGAGAGGAAAGATATCCCTGCCGTCATCCCCCGCTCATGCGCCCCCATGAGCGGCCTGCCTGCGGCGGCAGCAGCCGGCTCGGCCGCACCTGCGCGCAAAGCCAAAACAATCATCAGCACCATCAGCGCCATCCCGATTCTCAGCTTGCCCATGCCTCCTCCTCCAAGCGGAACCGCATCTGCCCTAAAGGCCGTTTCTACAGTTTATAGAAGCTTGGAGCCGCTTAGACTAGCCCTTTCGGGCCTGCTTGTGACAATTCAAGTCTTTTTTTCCTCCTCCGCGCTGGTATACTTTTCTAGTACATACTTGCGGCGAAGCCACGGAAAGGAACAGGATCGACAACATGAAGAAACTTTTGCCGTTATGGAGCCTGGCCCTGCTGCTCCTGCTGGCTGCCTTCGCAGGCGGCTGCAGCATACAATGGGAGCAGACGCCCTCCGCTCCTGCGGGCCACGACGTCACGATCTATTTTCCGTCCGACCGCTACCCGGAGACGGCGGAGCATATCCGCAGCGCCGTCTCCAAAGGCGCCTCCTCCATCTGCACGATTGAAAGGGAAGGAGCGGAGGAGAACCGCAAGCTGTCGCTCAAAGGCGTTCCGACCAAAAAGAAATACGACCGGGACGAATGGCCGATGGCGATGTGCCGCGAAGGAGGCAGCGGCGCCGATGTCGCTTACGTCAAATCCTCCGACAACAGGGGCGCCGGCTCGTGGATCGGCAACCAGCTGAGCGACTATCCGGACGGGACGAGAGTCCGCATAGTCGTCCGCTGAGGGCCGGCCCTGTCGCACAAAAAAAAAAGCGTTCCGCCCTGTCGCACAGGTGCGGAACGCTTTTTTTCACCCTACAATACCTTGTCCAGGAAGCTGATCGTACGCTCATGCTTCGGACTGCCGAACACCTGCTCCGGCGAGCCCTCCTCCACGATATAACCGCCGTCCATGAAGATGACGCGGTCGGCCACCTCGCGGGCGAAGCCCATCTCGTGGGTGACGATGACCATCGTCATGCCTTCGCGGGCCAGATCCTTCATGACGCCGAGCACCTCGCCGACCATTTCCGGATCGAGAGCCGAGGTCGGCTCGTCGAACAGCATGATGTCGGGGTTCATCGCCAGCGCGCGGGCGATCGCGACGCGCTGCTTCTGCCCGCCGGACAGCGAGGCCGGATAGGCATCCGCCTTGTCCGCCAGTCCGACCCGGTCGAGCAGCTTCAGGGCAGCGGCCCTGGCTTCCTCCGTCTTCAGCTTGTTCAGCTCCACGGGAGCGAACATGATGTTTTTGAGCACTGTCATATTGGGGAACAGGTTGAAATGCTGGAACACCATGCCGATGTTCTCGCGAACCTTGTTGATGTCCGTGCGGCGGTCGTTGATGTCCATCTCGTCCACGATGACCGTGCCTTCCGTAATGTCCTCCAGCCGGTTCAGGCAGCGCAGCAAGGTGCTCTTGCCGGAGCCGGAAGGTCCGATGACGCAGACGACCTCGCCTTCCTGGACCTTCAGGTCGATGCCTTTGAGGACATGGTTCGTGCCGAAGCTCTTTTTAAGTCCGGTGACGCTGATTTTACCCATTCTTGATCTTCCTTTCCATCCCGTCGGCAATCTTCGTCAGCACCGTGATGACGATGAGGTACATGACCGCTACCGTCGCCCAGATGTTGAACGACTCGAACGTGCGGGCGATGATGATCTTGCCCGACTGGGTCAGCTCCACGAGTCCGATGACGGACAGGATCGACGTATCCTTGAGCGTGATGACCATCTGGTTGATGAAGGATGGAATCATGACCTTCACCGCCTGCGGAATGACGATTTTGATCATCGACTTGCGGTAGGACAAGCCCAGCGAGCGCGCCGCTTCCATCTGGCCGCGGTCGATGGACTGGATGCCGCCGCGGATGATCTCCGTCATATACGCGCCGGCGTTGAGCGAGAGCGTCAGGACGGCCGCCAGGAAGAGCGGCATCTTGAAGTCGAGCGCCTGCGGAATGCCGAAATAAATGAAGAATGCCAGCACGATCAGCGGTATGCCGCGGAAGACGTCCACGAATACCGTGGCGATGCCGCGCAGCCAGCGATTGCGGCCGACCTTCATGAAGCCGAAGATCAGACCCAGAATGAAGGCGAAGAAGAGCGATACGATTGTGTACAGCAGCGTTTTGCCGAGTCCCTTGAGCAGCGCCGGCAGCGATTCGGCGACGAGCGCCCAGCCGGTCTTGTTCGCAGAAGCTACGAGGTATTTTTCTTGGATTTCTTTCAGCTTGCCGTTTTGCTCCAGGTTCGCAAAGCCTTGGTTGAACTTTTCCAGCAGCTCGGCGTTTTGGCCCTTCCCTACCGCAAAACCATAGGAAGCCCCTTCGGTCCGCTCACCGACCGTTTTCAGGCCGTTGTTCTGCTTGACGCCATACTCGAGCACGGGGTAATCGTCGAAGCAAGCGGCCGAGTTGCCCCCCTTGACCTCGTCGTACATCTGGGCGGAGTCATCGAACGGCACGAGCGTGAAGCCGTATCGGGCGCTGATGGATTCCGCATACGAATATCCTTCCGTACCGGTTTTGACCGCTACCCGCTTGCCCTTGAGATCCTCATAGCCTTTGATGGAGTCGTTGTCGGCCTTGACCGCCATGATCACCCCGGATGTGAAGTACGGAGTGGAAAAGTCGAACTTCGCCTTGCGCTCGTCGGTGATGCTCATGCCGGCGATGACGCCGTCCACCTGCTTCGCCTCCAGCGCCTGTACGGCTGCGTTGAAGCCGAGCGGCTTGATGTTGACCTTGAAGTTCTGGTCCTCCGCGATCGCCCGGATCAGATCCATGTCGATGCCGACATACTGGCCGTTGGCATCCTGGAACTCGAACGGAGCGAACGTGACATCCGTGGCGATGTCATACGTTTTGACGGCCTGCTCGGCCGCCGAAGCCGGCTGGGCGTACCCGGCCATTCCCGCCGCCGCAAACAGCACAACTGCCATTGTAAACCATAAAGCGCGCAATGATTTCATACAGACCTCCGCATTCTTTTTCAAACCGTACAAATGCTTATAAACGAATCCCCCACGATTTACGCATTCGGCGGGGATTTTTCATTGTACCAAATTTCGATGCCGTTTGCGAAAGGCCTCTGGATTAGCATGCCAAAAAGCCCCGGCGGAATACCGGGGCCAGCTTCATTCCGTTCCAGCGATTCAAAGGCTCTTTATCGCCTAGCGGAGCTGCGGGGGGATGTCATCCGCCTGCAATCATTTCACCAGACGGACCATCAAGGCGTTGCTCAGAAGGCGGCCCGGCCTCGTCAAATACTTGCCGTCGTAATAAAGGCCGCTCGAAGCGCCGCCGTCGAGATTCATCGCCTGCCAGGCGCCGAGGCTCTTCATCACGGCCGCCAGCTGCGGAATGGTCGCGCCTCCGGTCGTCACAATGATCAGCTTATGGTCGGAGGTCAAGCCCAGCGCGCTGCGGGAACCGCCGCCCGTCAGTATCTTCGGATCGCGGAAGCCTTCCGCCTTCGGATCAATCGCCGCAACGCCATCCTTCAGCAGCCTTGGTCCTGCCTGTACGGCTCCGTCCACGCCGCCGTCCCGATAGCGGGCTTCGAACTCGGCGCCGGACAGCAGCTCCGTCAGCATATTGGAATCGAAGGCGACGACCGTCTTTTTGTCGCCGGAGCTCTTGTAGAGCATCTGCCCTCCATTGAACAGGTAGCCGTAGGGATTTTTGACGCTGGAATCGGTATAGGCATCAAAGAAAGCTCCGTTGACGGCGAGAACCGCCCCTCCGCGCTTCGCCATCGCCGCCAGCTCTTCGGTGCGGCCCGCCTTGCCTCCGGCGACAGCCACCTCCAGGTCGACGCGGGGGTCCATCAGCGACACTGTCGCCGCCTGGACGGAGAAGCTTCTGCCTGCCGCCTTGACCGACTTGCTTTCGATGACGATCGGCTTTCTCGCCACGCTGAAGGCGCCTCTCGGCACGAGCGGCAGCCTGAGCTTCTCGCCGTCCAGAGACAGGGACACGGCATTAGCCGACACAAGCCGTTCCGTCCCGATGCCGAATTGCTTGCTCAAAAAGGAAAGGGGCACGTAAGCAGCCCCGTTTTCCAGAAAGGGAGCTCTATTCAGGGAGGCCTTCTCCCCGTTTGCGACGGCTTCTTTGTTGCCAATCGTCAGGACAGCCTTGCTGCCGTCCCGCACGATTTCGGCCGTCCCTTTGCCTGCGTCCCAGGACACGCTTACTCCGGGCAGCTGCTTGAGCGCGCGGAGCGGCACGAACGACGCGTCGGCGTCCGTGTATCCGTATGTTTTCTCCGCCGCTTGAGCCGGAACGGCTCCCAGCGCCAGGCCTGGAAGCAGCGATGCTGCCGCCAGCAGCAGCATTCCCCTCGATTTTCGGCTTGCAGATGATGTCTTCATTGCCTGACTCCCTTTCGTTCCAGCCTTGCTGTAGTCGCAGACCAACCGCACTGCAGCCGCGGTCCGGCCGCCTTTATTTATGTCGACCTCAACGCTTGCCGCTGTTAGCCTTTTCCGGAAGAAAGGGAGGATTTGGAAGCATGCGAGTGGAAAGCAATACCTTTGATAGCGATGAAAAGGGGGCTGCGCATGAAACGGTACAACGGCATCCTTCTCTTTCCGGCTGCTCTAGCAGATCCGCTGGAAAGGCATCCTGCTGGCGGCCATGGAAGGCTTGATGGTTTTCGTCTCCCTCCTTCTGCTTCTGGTCAAAAACATTCCCGCCTTCCGATCGATTGAAGGCAGGCCGTAACTAAAAAGCGGCAGCCGGACATTCCCGGCTGCCGCTTGCTCTTCTCCCTGCCTCCCGGCGGGCTCAGCCCCGGTCGAGCAGACGGGACAGGATGACTGCCATCTCCGCCCGCGTAAGCGGCTGATCCGGCTTGAAGGTCCCGTCAGGATACCCTCCCATCAGATTTTCCTTCACCGCTCTCTCAATGGCCGAGCTCGCCCAATAGCTGTCGGGCACATCCTTGAACGCCGATGCCATCGTGTTCCACCATCCTTCTCCTCCGAAAGATTCGTTGAAATCCACCGTCATGCCCGCAAGCTTCTGATCGTTGCTGTACTGGCGGATATTGGCGCGGCTGCTGAGCCTGCCCCGGCTCCAGGAATACGTCTGCCAAAAAGCCTGGGCCGCTCCTCGCCTGGCCATCTCCTCCACGACGGCATAGGAGCCGTACACGCCGATCCGATAGGCCGGAATCTGCGCCCGCGCCGCCTTCAGGTAGGCCTCGATAGCGTCAAAATCCGATGCCTGGGCATCATAGTCGACGGCGAAATAGACGACGCTGCCGGCCGGCTGCCCGACGGCTTGCGCCTCCAGAAGCGCCGCCGCTCCGTCGGCCTTGCCTGCCGCGGCTCCCGAGGCCGCACGGTTGTTCACCGTCTCGTATACGGAGACGATCATCATGCCCGCTCCCGTGATGGCCTCGGCCTCGGCGCGCGTCAGCCTCTTCCAGGCATACGCCGCCGGCACCAGGTAGCGGCAAGCGAAAACATAGCCGGCTGCGGCCGCCGCCTTGGCCGTTGAAACCGTCAACGGAACCGCGCAATCGATTCCTTTCATTTTCCCTCTCCTCCTTGCATCCGAACTCTCCCTATCAGTCTATGATCGGACTTCCGGATTCTCTCGGGCTGGCGCCGCTCCAGCCATCAAAAATAGCAGGCTGCCGCCGCAGCCTGCTCCTAATGGATCCTAACCCGCCTCGCTCGTCTCCGCCGCGATCTCTCCCTTGATGTACCAGGTGTGGGCATCGACGATCTTCACCTGGACGAACTGTCCGATGAGCGACTTCGGCCCTTCCAGATGAACGAGCTTGTTGCTGCGCGTGCGCCCGGACAGGACATCCGGCCGGTTCTTGCTCTCGCTCTCGACCAGCACTTCAACCGTCCGCCCCAGCAGCGCCTCGTGGGCTTCCCGGCCGATCTCCGCGAGCAGGGCGTTCAGCCGCAGCAGCCGGGCTTTCTTGACCTCTTCCGGCACGTCGTTCTCCATGCCTGCAGCCGGAGTCCCCTCCCGCGGCGAATAGATGAACGTATAGGCGAAGTCGAACCTGACCTCGCGAACGAGCGACAGCGTCTCCTCGAACTGCTCCTCCGTCTCGCCGGGAAATCCGACGATGATGTCGCTGGTCAGCACCGCGTCCGGAATCGCCGCCCGGATTTTGCTCGCCAGCTCCAGATAAGCCTCTCTCGTATACTTGCGGCTCATCCTCTTCAGCACCTCCGTGCTGCCGGACTGGACAGGCAGGTGGATATGCTCCACGAGATTGCCCCGCTGCGCGAGCACGGATATGAGCTGATCGTCGAAGTCGCGCGGATGGGAGGTCGTGAACCGGACCCTCGGGACGGCGATGCCGGATATATCCCGCATCAGATCTCCGAACCGGTAATGCATATCCTCGAAATCCTTGCCGTAGGCATTGACGTTCTGGCCGAGCAGCGTCACTTCCTTGAAGCCTCGCGCGGCCAGCTCCCGGACCTCGGCCAGCACATCCTCCGGACGGCGGCTGCGCTCCTTGCCGCGCGTATACGGGACGATGCAGTACGTGCAGAACTTGTCGCAGCCGTACATGATGTTCACCCATGCCCGAAGCCCCTCGCGCTTCTTGGGCATGTTCTCGATGATGTCGCCTTCCTTGGACCATACCTCGACGACCATTTCCTTGCTCAGCGCCGCTTCCTCGAGCAGCTGGGGCAGCCGATGGATGTTGTGGGTTCCGAAGACCATGTCGACGAAGCCATGCTTCTGGAGAATGCGGCCGACGACCGTCTCCTCCTGCGGCATGCAGCCGCAAATGCCGAGCAGCAGGCCGGGCCGTTCGGTCTTGAGCTTTTTTAGATGTCCCAGCTCGCCGAACACCTTGTCCTCCGCATTCTCGCGGATCGCGCAGGTGTTGAGCAGGATGACGTCGGACAGGGCGTACTCGTCCGTCGCCTCATATCCCATCTGCTCGAACATGCCTCGCATGGCCTCGGTGTCATGCTCGTTCATCTGGCAGCCGTAGGTGCGGATCAGATAGCGCTTGCCCCGGCCGAAATCCTTCATCCGCTCGGGAATGCGGAACCCCCGGTGGATCTCCACCTCTTCCTTGCCGCGCTTCTTCTCCTCCTTGAAGGACGGAGCCGAGCTGATCTGGATCGTACGGCCGTTGATGCGGTAGGCCGTCTTTCCGTCCTCCTGGCGCATAAGCTTGGCATTCGAAAAATCAAAGTACTTGGAGTAATCCTTGGACAAAATGGTTTCCTCCTCTTCTGCAGCGGCATCGGCTTTAATGATGCTTTCCCTGCTCGAATTCGAACCCGAATGGCTTCATCTTACCATGGCCTGCATGCCGCAGTAAGGGGGGCGTCCAACAGGCGCTTTCAGTGTCCGTCCTGCCGCACCGGCATGCGGAGCCTTGCGGTCCAAATCGAAAAAAGACGGCCTTCCTTCGCGAAAAGGAAAGCCGTCTGGACAGGCTGGCTTGCGGAAGCCGGCTGCTGCCGCCGCGGGCCCGCTTAAGCTTCTTGCACGGCTGAATTTGTCGCCGTGCTTGTGGATTCCACTTCCGTCGCTTGCTTCACTTTCTTGATGAAGAAGGACAGGAGCAGCGCGACAACGCCGATGCCGACGATGACGAGGTAGGCATCGTTGATGCCTTGGATGGAAGCCTGCATCGCAAGCTGCTCTTTCGTCTGGGCCGCTCCCGAAGACATCATTTCCGCCGCATGCGTTTTGGCCCGGCTGGACATGACGGTAATGAGCAGGGATGTGCCCACGGCTCCGGCTACCTGCCGCACCGTGTTGGAGATGGCGGTGCCATGCGCATTAAGCCGGTTCGGCAATTGGTTCAAGCCTGCGGTTTGCACCGGCATCAGCAGCAGCGCCATCCCGATCCGGCGGCCTGTGGACATGAGGACCAGATACGTATAGCTGGTGGAGTCCGTCAGATCCGTAAAGCCGATTGTCGTCACGATGGTGATGATCAAGCCTGCAACAGCCAGCCACTTGGCGCCGAAGCGGTCGAACAGCTTGCCGGCGACCGGCATCATGAAGCCCATGACAAGCGCGCCGGGAAGCAGCAGCAGGCCGGATTCGAGAGCCGTGTAGCCCCGGGCATTTTGGAGATAGAGCGGAAGCAGCATCATATCCGCGTACATCACCATCGTAATCGCGACATTGATGATCGTCGTCAAGGAGAACATATTGTACTTGAACGCCCGCAGGTCAAGCAGCGGACTTTTGGAGATCAGCTGCCGCACCGAGAACAGGACGAGAGCCAGCACGCCGGCAGCGATGGTCGCGATGACTTCCGCGCTGGACCAGCCTTTGCCGGCGGCCCGGCTGAAGCCGTAGAGCAAGGCGCCGAAGCCGACAGTGGACAGAAGAACGCTGAGCACGTCGATCTTGGCATGGCCCCGCTCGGATACATTGCGCAAGAAGATGAATCCGCAGACGATGACGATAAGAGTAAAGGGAATCATTCCGTAGAACAGAGTTTCCCAGGCGTAATGTTCCAGAATGTAGCCGGCGAGCGTCGGGCCGATAGCCGGGGCGAAAATGATGGCCAGACCCATCATCCCCATGGCGGCTCCCCGCTTCTCCGGAGGGAACAGCGTCAGAATGACATTCATGAGCAGCGGCATGATGATGCCTGCGCCTGCCGCCTGGATCATCCGACCGGTCAACAGGACCGGGAAGCTATGCGAGAGAGCCGATACGATCGTTCCGACAAGGTAGATCATCATGGAGGCCTGGAACAGCTGCCTCGTCGTGAACCGCTGCATGAAGAAGGCGGTAATCGGGATCAGCACCCCGTTGACGAGCATATAACCCGTCGTCAGCCACTGCGCGGTCGCAGCCGTAATGTTGAAATCATTCATCAATTCCGGAGTGGCGACGCTCATGATCGTTTGATTCAGCGTCGCTAAAAAGGCTCCCAAAATCATGATGAACAAGATCGGTCCCTTTTTTATCGTACTTGCGTTCAATTCCTTGCTTGCGTTCACTTGCTCCATCCTCTCCAAACCTATAATCTAGACTTAATTTACAATGTGTAAGATAATCAACACTGTATAAATTAGATTATATTCGGAAAGAAGTATCTTACAAGTAACGCATCGGGGCAAAATGTAAACTAGTCATCAGTTTGTGGGGATATGTCGTTCAATTCGCACATAACAGACATAAACTGGATTTTTGTAAAGTATCTGATGAAGGAGCCAAAAACCATGACAGACCCCGCCAAACCTCGTGTCGATCCCCGAGTGCTCCGGACCCGTCAGCTGTTGAAGGATGCTCTGATCGATCTTCTGCAGGAAATGGATCTCGAAAAAATATCCGTCAACCGGATCGCGGAGCGCGCAACGATCAACCGCGTCACCTTTTATTTGCACTATCGCGATATTCCCGACATGCTGGAGAAGATGGCGGACGATATGGTGGAGGATATCCGGCGGGTATGGAACCAATCCGAGGCGAACGATCGAACGCCGGAACAAACCGAATCGCAGATGCTGGTCCATCTGCTTGAGCATATCGCCGCGCATTCCAAGTTCTACAAGATTGTTCTCGGTTCGAAACGGACGCCGATCTTTACGGAGCGGCTGCTCAAGATGCTGTCGGAATCGATTGCCTTGAGGATCGAACGATCGGGCAGCGACTTGGCGTTCACGAAATCAGGCACTCCAAAGGACATTGCGATCTGGTACGGTTCCGCCGCCCTGATCGGAACCATCGTAGCTTGGGTGAGGAACGACATGCCTTATTCGCCGGCCTTCCTGGCCAAGCATTTCGCGATCATGACCAAAACGAACGACGCGGTGGAATAAAAACCGGCAAGGTTCCGATGGAGTGCCGTTTCTGAAGGGATCCAGACTCCGCTCCGACGTGTCCAAATCTCAAGTCCTCCGGCTCAGCTGCAGGATCGGAAGGAGATTGGCCTTTCGTCCCGTGTGCTCCTCGGTCAGCCAGCTGTCACGGACGTGGTCCACATACAGGATTCCGTCCAAATGATCGATCTCATGCTGCATGCACCGGGCCAAGTAGCCTTCTCCGTGCAGCACGACCGTCTCGCCCGACCGGTTCAGCGTCCGTACCTGCACCTTCTGCGAGCGCGTCACGTTGCCGTAATACCCCGGCAGGGAGAGGCAGCCTTCCGCACCTGTCTGCTGACCTTCCCGGTGGATGATCTCCGGATTGATGAGCTCGATCAAGCCCTCTCCGCAGTCCATCACGATGAGGCGCCGCAGGATGCCGACCTGCGGAGCGGCAAGTCCCGCTCTGCCTTCCCGGGCGTACAGCGTCTCGGCGAGGCTGTCGAGATAGCGGATCGTCCGCTCATCGACGCTGTCGACCTCGCGCGCCCTGCGGCGGAGAATCGGGTCTCCGAACGGCAAGATTTCTTTTACGGCCATTATTCGGCTCTCCCTTCTATGGCTTTATGGATTCGTCACCCTGCCCTGTGCCTGCTTCCCGGCCCGCTCCATCACGGTCCGAATGAACGGCCCCTTATGAGCGGTATAAGCTGCCCGGTCATCCGGATGCCGGCTGGCCAAATCAGCCTTCAGCTCGGCATATTGCCTCCGCAGTCCCGGATCGCTGCGGAGGCTGTCGCGGAACAGCAGATTGCCCTTCCACTCCTCGCTCCCGATCTCGTAGACATGCAGATGATGGGTTCCCTTTCCCCATTCGCCCTGCCGGAAAAAGCGCCGCGGGGGGAATTCCGGCTTGGGCACATATTCATACCCGATTGCCGCGAGCGGCTGGATGAATGCGTCGGCGATGGACAAATGCGCCACGCCGACAGCTATGTCCACAATCGGCTTGGCGGCAAGACCCGGCACCGAGGTGCTGCCGATATGCTCCACCCATATGCTCTCCCCGGCCAGCGCGGCAAGAATGCGGGCCTTTTCGCTTTCATATTCCGTTTGCCATGACGGATCGTATTCCATGACGATGACCTGGCTCGTTCCCAACTCGCTTCACCTCCTTTGAGGTCTGGAAACTAGGGCCAGCGGACTCTTGTCCTTCCCATCCTATAGTAGAACGTTCGTTCCCATATGGATATCCTAGTTCTATTTCTTCCTCGCTGCCCAGGTCACGACATCGCTCCGGAGAGATACCGGCTCGCCGTCGCGCTGGATCTCAAGCTCGTACGGCTTCACGGCATGGCGCAGCAGCTCCCAGCCCCGGTACTTCTCCGCCAGCAGTGAGCCCAGCTCCTCCGTATCCAGCATCAGCTCGAACTTCGGATCCAGCTCTTCGCCCGTCGCCAGACACACTTCCTTGACTCCCGCATTGACGATGAGGCAGTGAATGCCTCCCGTTCGCGTCCCCGCCGCCATCGCGCCCAGCACCTTCACGAAGGAGTCCATCGAGTCCAGATGCTCCAGGCTGGACACCGAGAAGATATAGTCGTACCGATCCGGCTCGATTCGGAAGGCTGCGATGTCGCATCGATGCAGCTCCAGCTCCTCCTCCACTCCATGCTCGCGGCCGTACTTCTCCAAATGGCGGATGGCGGACTCCAGCAGATCGACGCAGACGACCTTGCCCCCGGTGCCGGAAAGCCGCGAAGCCAGCGGAATGCTGTTGCGGCCGACCCCGCAGCCGAGATCCAGAAGGCGGAGGCCGTTCGGGCGTTCCAGCTGTTCGAACAGGTCGAGCACGGTCCGCACCGGCTTTTCCAGCCAGGAGCCGCTCTCGAACAAGATTCGATTTTCGTAGCAATCATCATGGTATTCCTTTTCATAGGCACGAATGCGCTGTAAGCGATTCATCTGCTTGCCTCCCTTCATAGAGCGCTCGACGGAACCGGCAGGCTTCAGCGCTCCTCCGCTATCTTCGCCCCTCCAGGCGGAACTTCCTTCAAGCCGAGCGACACCAGCGGCCCATAGTGCATGAGGCGGATCATGATCCTCGCCATCTCCTCGGAGGTCAGGTTCATGCCCGACTCGATCCAGTGCATGAGGAAGCCGAAGTTGGCCGATGTCACATAAGCGACGAAGTAATCCGGAGGCATGATCGACTTGCCTTCCGGCGCGTACTTGACCTTCTCATAGATATGGGCCGTGAAAAGCTCGCGGAAGCGCAGGGCATAGGACATATCTCCTTGAGCTCCGACCATCGTGCGCAGAAAATCGGCATGCTTAGCCAGCTCGTCAAAAACGATGACGCCTTGGGGATAGGCTTCGTCCCGATCCGCATAAGCCCACGCCTCCTTTATATCCAGCTTCTCGACCTTAGCCCGGATCCGGCTGAACACATCGTCCTTCAGCTGCTGGAGCATATCCGGCACGTCCCGGTAATGCAGGTAGAACGTCCCCCGGTTGATGTTCGCGCGGCTGGCGATGTCGGTCACGGTCACATTCTCCGCTCCTTTTTCCCTGACGAGGTCCATGAGCGCTTCATAAAGCAGCTGTTTCGTCCGAGCCTGCCTCCGGTCCGGCTTGTTTGCGTTGTCCTGCATGTCTTTTCCTCCCGAAAATCAACCTGCTAATGAACACTCCATCTCATCGTGGCGAGTACTCGACACTTCGGAGAAATGTGATCATTGTGCTTTCTGCTGTTCCCATTATAATTAACAACGTGCTTTGTATTCAACAGAGTGTTCATTAATAGATAGAGAAGGAGTCGATAGAAGCCATGGCTATATTCAAGCAAAAAATGGTGTGGGCTGGAACGATCATCGTTCTGGCCGTTCTTGTCGTGTTCGGCGCGGCAATGATGGGGTCCGTACTGGGCACGAAGCCGAAGGAGGTTCCCGCGGCTCTGGTCGTCCTCGACCATCCTGCGGATCTTCCCGGCGGCGGCTCGCTGGCGGTCGGCGAAAAGCTGAAGGAGCAGCTGCTTTCCAATGACAAGCTTCCGATCAAATGGACCGTCCTCGATTCGGAGCAAGCTGCACGGGAGGCCTTGGACGCCAGAGAGTATTATGGAGCGCTTATCCTGCCCGCCGATCTCAGCTCCGGCGTCGCCTCGATAGCCGGCGCCTCTCCGCAGCAGCCCGCTGTGCGGGTTCTTGTCAGCGAAGGCCTGAATGCCCAGGCTTCGACCGTTCTCAGGCAAGGATTGGGCCAGGTCATGAGCATGGCGGGAGCGGAGCTGTCCAAGTCGATGCTCGCCGGAATCGCCCAGAAATCGCAGCAGCTTCCGGTCACCGTCGCCCAGGCTCTCCTCTCCCCGATTCAGGTGCAGGAAGAAACCGTTCATCCCGTAGGAGCGAACAACGCTTCCGGCAGCGCACCCGGCCTGCTCACCCAGATCATGTGGATGGGCAGCCTCGTCACCGCCATGATGCTGTTCCTGGCCGGAGGAAAAGCGATCCAGTCGGGAGCGGGAAGGCCGGCGGCGGTCGCCTGGCAGCCGGTCATCGGCGTCGCCATCACCGGCATTGCTTCGGGCTTCCTGGTGTGGACCGCTTCCTCCTGGTACGGCATGGAGCTTGCGCATTCGCTGGACACCTGGCTGTTCCTGTGGCTGGCCGCCGTCACCTTCTATATGCTGCAGTCCGCGCTGCTCAACTGGATCGGGCTCCCGGCGATGGCGATCCTCGTCCTGCTCATGTTCTTCTCCATGCCGCTGCTCAACATGGCTCCGGAATTTCTGACCGATACGACTCATTTCTGGATTTATTCGTGGACTCCGCTTCGTTTCGCGGCCTACGGCATGAGGGAAGTGATGTACTTCGGCGGTCTGGATTCGGCAGGAGGCAGCGCCGCCGTGCTGGCGGGCATCGCAGGCGCGTTCCTTCTCGCGCTGCTGGGATCGGGATGGAAAAAATCCCGGGCCGCCGGCAAGACCGAAACGGTCCCGGCGTCGGCGTGACGGTCTGCTCCGATCGCCGAGCGAGACCGGGCCGGCATGAGGCCTGGAAATCCAGCCCGTCTTCCGACTGCGGCCGGCATCTTGACTGCGGCCGTCCGGCTTGAACGGCGGCTGCAGAGAGAACCGGGCGCAGCCGGCAGGGACAGCTTGGCGTTCGGTAATGGGTCGGGCTTCATTTCCAAGCCGAGTTCGGGTATCCTGACAGGACAGGCAGCCGACTGCTGTTATCGGCGCAGCCTGACGAGACAAGGAGAACGAATGCCATGATGGAACTGCTGCAGATTCCCCAGGAGGACTGTCCTGCACACCTGAAAGACCAGATCATAGCCTTCATGCGGACGGAATGGCCCCAAGCGTTCCAGGACGGGGAGCCCGTCGCTTGGCCAGGCAATCCGTCCACCCGGCCTTATTCGCTGATTTATGTCGACGATGGCGTCGTCATCTGCCATCTCGCCGTCCCTCGTACGACGATTTTTCATGAGGGAGAGACGTACGAAGCCTTTGGAATCAGCGAAGTGCTGACGAATCCGCTCTATCGCCGGAAAGGCTTCGGCCTGAAGCTGATCCGGGAAGCCTTTTCCTACACGATGGCGCAAAACGCCGATGTCAGCCTGTTCACCTGCCATCCGGATCTGGTCTCCTTTTATTCCCGGGGCGGATGGGAACGGGCCGACGGGCTGGCCTTGATCGGCGGCACGCGCGAGCGGCCTTTCCGCAGCGATTCCCTCGGCCTCGCGACCATGCTTCATCTCGCGTCCCCGAGAGCCCGCAGCCGTCGCGATGCGTTCCGATCAGGCGGCGTGCAGCTGGAGCTCGGCGAACGAATGCTATGGTAGGCGACTTGATCTCACGGCAGCCACATGACAGCGGCAGAACCGGGCTTGGGAGCCCAAACGGTTCTGCCGCTGTTTTTATGCTGGCGGTCTTCTTCATAGGGAGGAACGAATGGCCGCATCCTGCAGCTCCTTATCCATCCAAGGGAACCGCTCGGAAATGGGGGCTTGCAAAAGCTAATTGCATTAGTTATATTAAAGCTAATTAGATTAGTTTTCAATAAAAGGAGCGGCCCCCATGAAAACGGTTCGTCATCAAACGGTGCACCAGCTGGCTTTCCTTCCCCGCCTGTTCCCGGTCAACGCTTATTTCGTCGAAGAGGAAGACGGATTGACGCTGATCGACGCCGCGCTTCCCTACAGCTCGAAGGGCATTATGGAAGCGGCCAAAATCATCGGCAAACCGATCACCCGCATCGTGCTGACGCATGCCCACGGCGACCATGTCGGAGCGCTTGACGCTCTCAGAGAAGCCCTTCCTTACGTTCCCGTCTACCTGTCGGCCCGGGATGCCAGACTGCTCGACGGGGATTTGTCTCTGGACGAGGGAGAACCGTCCACTCCGATCCGCGGCGATATTCCGAAGAAGGTGAAGACCCGCCCCGACGTGCTGCTGCGGGACGGAGACCGGATCGGTTCGCTGACCGCCATCGCCGCACCCGGACACACTCCCGGCTCGATGGCGTTTCTCGATGCGCGGAGCCGCGCGCTCGTTGTCGGGGATGCGTTCCAAGTCCGCGGCGGCTTCGCCGTCAGCGGCCAGATGCGGATTTTGTTCCCATTTCCGGCCATGGCTACCTGGAACGCGGACGCTGCGCTGGAGTCTGCCCGCAAGCTCGCCGCGCTCAAGCCCTCGCTTATCGCTGCCGGGCATGGACGGATGATACAGCAGCCCGCAGCCGTTCTGGAGCGGGCCATCCGGCAAGCCGAATTCCGCCAAGGAGGCAAAAGCCATGTCGCCGCGAATCGGTCTTGATCAAGGGACGCTGCTGGGAGCGGCGGCCGAGCTGGCCGACGCCCAAGGCTTCGAGGCCGTAACGCTGGCGTCGCTGGCCCAGAAGCTGAATGTCCGCTCTCCCTCTCTCTACAATCATGTCGCGGGACTGCCCGAGCTTCGGAGACTGCTCGCCCTGAACGCGCTGGAGCGGCTTAACGAACGCCTCGCGCTGGCGCTCGACGGCAAGCAAGGCGACGAAGCCTTGAAATCGTTCTGCGCCGCTTATCTTCAGTTCGCGCGATCGCATCCTGGGCTTTATGAGGGGATCCAAAGGGCTCCCGAGCCGGACGACGAGCAGCTTCAGCAAGCAGGCGGCACCATCGTGCGGCTTGCGCTCGAAGCCATGTCGGGCTTCGGGCTGCAGGGCGATGCCGCCATCCACGCGGTGCGCGGCATCCGCAGCCTGCTGCATGGCTTCGCCTCGCTGGAAAGAATCGGAGGCTTCGGCATGCCGCTTGACCTCAACGTTACGTTTCGCATGCTGGTGGATACGTACATGGAGGGACTTCGCCAGCTGGCAAAATAACCGAAGCGGCGCCCGGATAGAATCCGGGCGCCGCCTTTGTGTTCAGGAAAAATACAATCTGCGCGCGTTCGCGGCCAGCATAGAGGCAGCCTCCCGCTCGTCCATTCCTCTCAGACGGGCAATCTCCCTGACCGACTCCCGAATCATAAGGGGATGGGTCGCCTGCCCGGCGAACGGCCCTTCGAACGGCCAGGGACCGTCCGTCTCCGTCATGAGGCGCTCAAGCGGGTATGTGGCGGCAAGCAGGCGGATTTCCTCCTCGTACAGCACATCCGGAGTGAGCGAGACGTACCATCCGGCATCCGCAAGCATTCTCGTCGTGGCCTCATCTCCCTTGTACCAGTGAAAATGCGCGCGTGCGACGCCGAATTCCCGCAACAGCTCCACCGCCTTGGCGGCATCCTCGTAGACGGCGTGCAGAATGATCGGACGGCCGGTGTCGGCGGCAAGGGAGACGAATTCCCTCAAGATGCGCAAGTACCCGGATTCGTCGAACCCTTTTCCCTCCGCTTGCGCTTCCGTCCGCATGTAATAGGGAAGTCCGACCTCTCCGATCGCGAACGCTTCCCCGGCTTCATGGCGATTCCGGATCCAGGCCAGAAGCGCCTGCATTTCGGCCTCGTCCGGCAGCTCCTGCTCGGGATGCCAGCCATAAGCGGGCATGATCCGGCCCGGATGCCGCCCGGCCAGCTTGCGCGTCCGCTCGGCGGAATCCAGATCCATGGATACGGCCACGACAGCGGCCACGCCGCCGTTGAACGACTGCTCGAGCATCGCTTCCAGCTCATCCGCAGCATACTGCTCCAGATGGATATGGGCATCGACGAGAGGCAGATGGATCGGTTTCATAACGGCATATCCCCCTCTTCCAGGCTTCCGAGCGATTCATAGAGAGACTCCTTCAGCTCGCCGAACCGCGGATCGCTTCCCAGCTTTGCGCTGCGCGGCCGCGCAAACGGAACCTGGAGCTCCCGAACGACGACGGCCGGCGATGCCGACAGGACGAGAACGCGGTCGGACAGCAGCAGCGCCTCCTCGATGGAATGCGTGACGAACAGCACCGAGCGGCGCTCCTCCTCCCACAGCGACAGCAGCCAGCGCTGCATCCGCTGCCGCGTCAGCGCATCAAGCGCGCCGAACGGCTCGTCGAGCAGCATGAGCGGCTGCGGCGACAGCAGCGCGCGCAGGAACGAGACTCGCTGCTGCATGCCGCCGGACAGCACATGCGGGTAAGAGCGGGCATAGGCTTCCAGTCCGAGCCTGCGCAGCCCCTCGTCGGCGAGGCGCTTCGCTTCGGCGCGGTCTCGGCCCGCGATGCGCAGCGCCAGCTCGATGTTGCCCCGGACCGTGCGCCACGGCAGCAGGGCTGCCTGCTGCGGCATATACGCGGCGCGGCCGGCTCCCTCCGAAGCCGGCTTCCCGGCGAGCATAATTTCGCCGGAGTCCGGCCGCTCCAGCCCCCCGATGAGGCTGAGCAGCGTCGTTTTGCCGCTGCCGGAAGGGCCGACGAGCGAGACGAATTCGCCTTCGCCCACCGTCAGGCACACTCCGCCAAGCACCTCGACGCGACGGCCCCCGCTGCCGAACGACTTGCGCAGATTCCGTATTTCCAGCACGTTCATCTTCCATCCTCCTTGCGCGGCCGCCAGCGCAGCGTCAGCTTCTCCGCGCCTGCGACGGCCGCGAACAGCATCAGGCTGAGCATCACGACAAGCGCGACTCCGGCGAATACAAGCGAAGTCTTGAAGCCCTTGGAGGACAGCAGCATGAAGTAGCCGAGCCCCCGGTCGGAGCCGATCCACTCCGCCACGACCGCGCTCGTCACGCTGTACGAAGCCGCAATCTTGAGGCCCGAGAACAGCTGCGGCAGCGCGCCCGGCAGCTCCAGGCCGAGGAAGCGGCGCCAGCGGCCCGCTCCGATCATCCGCATGTACCGCTCCAGGCCCGGGTCGGCTCCCTGCAGGCCGCCGAGCATGGCGACGCAGACGGGAAAAAAGCAGACGAGCATGACGAGCAGCAGCTTCGGCAGCAGTCCGAAGCCGAACCAGATGACGAGCAGCGGCCCGATTGCGATGACAGGAATGTTCTGCGACAGGACGAGCAGCGGATAGAAGCCCGATCGCACGAGCGGCAGCAAATGCAGGACAGCTCCCAGCAGCAGGCCTGCGGCCGCGCCCCCGGCGAAGCCGAGCAGCGTCAGGCTCAAGGTCGCACCCGTGTGCTGCGCCAGCCTCGGGCGCGCCGACCAGGCATCCCGGGCGATATCGCTCGGGGCGGGCAGCAGCCACGCCTCCGTCCCGGACAGACGCACGGCCGCCTCCCACAAGAGCAGGAAGGCGGCCATGACGACGACCGGAGGCAGCAGAGCCCTCCAGCGTATCGTTCTACTGTCCATCCGGGTATTTTTCCAGCAGCCGGTCCATCGAGGCGCCGTTCTCCGGGTTGTAGTATATCTTCACCTGAGAGATGACGGAGGGGCAGCCCATCGCCGCCATCTCCTTGCTCATCTCCGCGACGACGGCGAGCAGGCGCACGAGGTCGCCCTCCATCGTCGTCTCGAGCGGCGCGACGCGGTACGGCACGCCGGCCTCCTTGATGATCTCGATCGCCCGGTCCACGTACGGAAGCACGCTTTCCCCGCCGGGCGTCGTCGGCAAAATCTGAATGCTTACAAGCGCATTGGCCATATCCGGTTCCCTCTCCCCGTCAGCCGGCATCAGGATGCCGGCAAGTAATCGTTCGTGAACGCCTTGGACAGATCCGGCAAGGTGTCCAGCAGCTTGTGCTCATGCATCCACTCGGCATAATTCGTCCAGACTTCCGCCTTCTGCTCGCCCCAGCGCGGAGCGTCATCCTGATATTTGGGGCTCAGCCACTTCTGGCTGGCGCGCACCAGCTCCGGATTGAGGTCCGGAACGGCCTTGATCAGGATGTCCGCGGCGGCGTCGGGTTCGGAGATCGCGTAGGCGTAACCCTCGGAAGCTCCGGCCATGAACGCCTTCACCACATCAGGGCTTTCCTGGATCAGCTTTTCGCTCGTTTCCAGCACCGGCGTGTAGTAATCCAGCTTCTTGCTGTAGTCGGTCAAGTACACCATGTTCAGCTTCTCCCCGCGCAGCTCCGCCTCCACCCCTGTCCAGGCGTAATAGATCCAGGCGAAGTCGATATTCCGCTTCACGGCGGTGAAGAAGTCCGCGTTGCCCATGTTGACGATCTTGACCTTGCCGACATCGGCGCCCTGCTCCTGCATGAGCGAGGAGATGACCTCCTGCTCGACCGGGGCTCCCCAGCCGCCGTAGGTTTTGCCCTCGAATGCCTTCGGCTCCTTGATGCCCTTGGCCTCCGGCGAAGCAAAGCCGGAAGTGTTGTGCTGGATGACGGCCGCCAGCGACACGAGCGGCAATCCCTCGCTGCGGGCGAGCGTAATGTTCTCCTGGTAGCCGACGCCGAATTCAGCCTCTCCCTTGGCGACCAGCGTGTCGGCGGCCGTCCCCTCCGGCGGCTGCACGATCTCGACGTCGAGGCCGTGGTTCAGGAAAAAGCCCTTGTCCCGGGCGACGTACAGGCCGGTATGATTCGTGTTCGGCGTCCAGTCGAGGACGACCTTCACCTTCTTGACCGGCGCGGACGTGCTCGTTCCGGCGCTGCCGGAAGGCGCAGGCGTCGCTGTGCCGCTGTTCCCGCTGCCGTTGTTCCCGCCGCTTGCGCCGTTCCCGTTCCCGCCGCAGCCTGCCAGCAGCGTCGCCAGAACAAGTGCGGCCAGCCCCGCTTTTTTGCCCATCCTGCTTGAAATGCCCATGTTGCTTCCCCTTCTTTCTCTCGCAGCCGTGAGCCCGCCCGGGCCTTGTCCGGAGCGCCAGCATGAGAGGAACAATAAAAAAAGACGTCTCCCAAGGAAGACGTCTTCGTCACGTGAATCCTGTTGCGCCCGAGGGCGGCAAAAGGCTCGGATGACATGCGGTTCCTACGCTGGCATTATCCAGATCAGGTTTAACGGGTCGGGATGCTTCTCCCCTCTCAGCCGGCGTACGCCAGCTCCCCAGGCTCATTCGGTTGTCAATAGAGCCATTATAGCAGAGAAGCCTTTTATTGCAACCTTCCGTGTCGAAATTTGCGGGCGCGCGGCATCACGTAGAGCCGGCTTCCGGACTTTCCGAGCCTGAAGACGGCTGCTTGGCGTCAGAGTCGGCAGGCGCTCCGCGAGCCTTGTTCCGCTCGCCGTTTTTGCCGTCAGAGCCAGGACTCTCGTCCTGCTGCCCGTCCTGGCTTCCGGCCTTTTCGGCGCTCCCATCGGCTCCTGCCTTCCCGTTTCCCGGCTGTCCGCTTCCGCTTGCCTCGGCTCCGCCGGCCGCCGCATTCTCGGCTCCGCTTTGGCCGCTGCCGCTCTGACCGCCGGCCTCCCGGCCCTTGGCCTGACCGCCGGCTCTCGCCTTTGCGCCGCCTTGCCCCGCTTGCCGCTGCGCTTTCTTTTTGACCCATCCGATTCCCATGACGAGCATGAGCAGCGGCAGCGCGATCTGGTAATAGGGACTGAATTTCAGGTAGACGGTCATGCCCGTCCACAAATGCTGCGACATGATCGGCTCCAGGAAGCTTGCCGTGAAGATGAGCGGGGCCATGACGAGGGCGCCGGCCCGATAGGGAACTCCCCAGGCTGTCCGCAAAGCGATGACCGAACCGAAAAACAGTCCCGTAGCCTTGACGTACAGCCCGATGTACAGCAGCAGCGTCACAAGAATATCGAGCCGCTCCAGAAAGTTGAACAGCCGGATCTGCTCCACCGCCTCCAGCGTCGGAAGCGCGGGGAGCCGGTACAGCTCCGGACCGAGCACCATCATCAGCACCATGTTGACCGCGATCAGGAACAGCGAGACGCCGATGTAGGCGCCATAGGACATCGCGCCTGTGGACGGGGAGCGTCTGGCATAGGTCCAGAACATCATCAGCACCATGACCTGTCCGAACGGAAACGGCAGGATATCGGGAAACGCCGCGTGCAGGACCGGCCTGAAGCCGTTCTCCAGCACAGGCCGCAGACGGTTGAAGTCGAGCAGGCCCGACGCCAGAAACAACCCCAGAAGGGAAATGTAGCTGACGGCCAGCACCGGAATCAGCACTTGGTTGACCCGGAAAAACGCCTCTACTCCCTGCCTGGCGGTGTAGTAGACAATTCCCGTCAAAACCAGCATCGTGCACCACATCGGCGTCTGGGGCAGCAACGTGGCGGAGATCAGCTCCCCGAAGTCGCGCACGTTGCGCATCGACTCCAGGGCGAAGACGACAGCCAGCGCAGCGCCGAGCAGGCCGCCGAGCAGCTTGCCGAAATGCAGCTTGTACAGCCCGACCAAGTTCGTGTCGGGGGCCCGGTTGTAGAGCGCGCGGTAGACGAGCAGCAGGCAGAAGCCCGCGGCGGCAGCGATGCTGATCGCAATCCAGGAATCCTGTCCCGCCTCGGAGCCGAGCTCGAACATCGGGGTGCTGCCGATGGTGAACAGCACGAGGAAGACGGCGATCTGCCCCGCGCTTACGCTTGCTTCCTTCGCTTTCATGCCCTCACTTCCTCTCCCGGCTGTCCTCGCTCGCCTGCTCGTAGGAGCGGTTGCTCCGGCCTGTCTTGATCAGTCCGACATGGACCCCGATCTCGGCTTTCATTTCGGGGTAGAACCTGCTGTTCCACTCCGCAGCGATTCCTTTCCATGTACGCGGATACTTCCGCCGCACCGCTTCGCCGATGCCGGCCACATCCGCCTTCAGTCTCTGGGAAGCCTGGAGTCCGTCCTCGATGTCGGATCGGACCTGCTGGCCGAGCATCCGCTCGATGCCGGCCACCGCAGCCGGGTCATGAAGATTTCCGCCGCATGTATACTCGAACAAGGTTGCGTCCGCCTCCACATCCGCCTGAAGCAGCCAGCCGTCTCCGCTCCGCGCAGGCTTCATCTTCGTCTTGAGCCCGGTGATCCGGGCGCTGTTGACCTTGGGTCCTCCTTCGCGGCACGGAAAGGAAATCGTCGTCCCGGACACTTCGCTGCGCAGCCAGAGCAGGCCCCGGCTCTCATGCGTGCGGATCCAGCCGATCATATGGTCGTCCCGGAACAAGGCCAGCTTCTGCAGCCTCACCTTCGAAGGCGTCGACGTGCTCTTGTTCGCGTCCACGCTGCGCACGCCCTCGCCCGATCCGCTGATCGCGATGCCGGGGGCGGCGGATGCGTGCAGCGGGCCCAGCAGCTGCAGCAGCATCGAATAGACGGTCTGGGGACGGAAGTTGCCCCCGCTCTCTTTTTCCAGCGCGATCAGCCTCGTCAAGGCGTTGCCCGATATTCTCTCCATCGGAAGCAGCTGCTCCAGGATGGGCCGGGCTTCGCCCTCGGTCACGAACACCATGACCGTCTCCCGGGAATTGCCGTTGCGGAGATAGACGTCCAGCAAGCCGCCGATTCCCTTGCGGGCGGCACGCTCGCCGATGACGACGACCTGGTTGTGCCCGAAGTAGAGGCTCCGGGACATCTCCTGCGTCGCCCGGGATACGGCGCCCCGCACGCTCTCTCCTTCCGTGGAGAAGACGTTGACCGGAGATTCCGTCGTGCTCGTGAAGCCGTTCTGGGAGGAGATGGCGCTTGGAATGACCAGCTGATAGCTGATCTTCCACTTCCCCTCCTCGGTGACGTCGATGCCGGTAGCCGCGATGATGCCGAGCTCATTGAGCTCCTTCCGGTCCCAGCAGCCCGCAAGCGGAAGGAACAACAGCGCCGCCGCCAGCAGCAGCGCCCAACGTCTGATGATGCCCCGGCTCATGAATTCTGGCGCTTGGGCTTGCCTCCGGGCTGCCTGCGCCTGCCTCCCTTCTGCGCGATGACCGGCCGTCTGACGAGGCTCCAGCGCGGCGCCCGGACGAACGTATCCTTCCATTCGCCTTTGACATACGGAGCGACCGGCTTGAGATAAGGCACGCCGAAGGAATACAGGCCGGCGAGGTGGATGATGACGAACAGATCGACCGAGATGATGCCGACAAAGCCGAGAATTCCCGCGCTGACCATGAGCAGGAAGCGGATCAGCCGCGCGGCGATGGCGATGTTGATCTGCGGCACGACGAAGTTGGAAATCGCCGTGAAGGCGACGATGATGACCATCGCCGCAGACACGAGCCCCGCCTGGACGGCGGCCGTGCCGAGCACGAGCGCTCCTACGATGGAGATCGCCGGTCCGATGGCGCGCGGCATTCGGACCCCCGCCTCGCGCAGCACCTCGAAGGTCAGCTCCATCAGGAATGCTTCCACCAAGGCCGGGAAGGGGACGCCCTCGCGCTGCGCGGACAAGCCGATGAGCAGGTTACTCGGAAGCATCTCCTGGTGGAAGGTCGTGATGGCGATATAGAGAGCCGGCAGATGCATGGAAATGAAAAAAGCGGCGATCCGGATCAGCCGCAGGAAGCTGGCGATGTCGAAGCGCTGATAATGGTCCTCCGGCGATTGAAAAAACCGGAAAAACGTCACGGGGCCGAGCAGCACATAAGGACTGCCGTCCACCACGACGGCGAAATGTCCCTCCAGCAGCCCGGCGGCAGCCTGGTCGGGCCGTTCCGTGTTGAGCACGGTCGGGAACGGGGTGAACGAGGAGTCCTGGATGAACTCCTCGATGTAGCCGCTGTCCAGGACGCTGTCGATGTCGATGTCGTCCAGCCGCCTGCGCGCTTCCTTCACGATCTCGGCATCCACGATGCCGTTCATGTACAGCAGCGACACCTCCGTGCATGTCTCCCGCCCGATGCGCCGCGATTCCACCGTCAATCGCTCCGAGCGGATGATTCGGCGGATGAGGCCGATATTCGTCCGGGCCGACTCCGTGAACGCATGCTGGGGCCCGCGGATGACCGTCTGGGCCGTCGGTTCGCCGACCTGGCGGGTTTCCCCGCCGGCCGCTTCCGCCGCCACCGCTTCGTCGCTGCCTTCGACGAGGAGCAGGCAGCAGCCGAGCAGCAGCGCGTCGAGCGCTCCTTCCAGCGTCCGCACCGGCTCCGTCAAGCCGGTGGAGATCACGTTCAGACGCAGCTGCTCGATGCGGTCCTTGAGCCGGCCTTTTCCCTTGAGGCTGCCGGGCGCCGCTGCCTCCGCCGCCTGCAGCGGCTCAAGGACGTTCTTGCGGATCGCCTCCTCGTCCACGATCCCCTGCAAATACAGCGCCGCCAGCTGGATGCCGGGAAGAGCCCCGCTGGACAGCAGCCGCAGGCGGAGGTCTCCGCTGTGATGGAACTGCATGCGGATTGCATGGGCGTTGGCGGCCAGCGAAGGGCTCAGCGCAGTAGCCGTCTTCCTCCTTCCGAGAGGAGGGGGCTTCGCTGCGCCGCCATTGCCGCCATTGCCGCCGTTGCTGCTGCCGGCTCTTCCTTTGCCGTCCTTGCCGCCGCTGGCGCCCCTGTGGCTTTGGCTGCCGCTTGCGCTGTTTTCCGCCGAGCCGTTTCCGTTTTGGGCTCCAGACAAAACAAACCCCTCCCTTATCCAGAATGACCTTATTCTGGGCATGGGAGGGGATTTTTATCCAGCATTGGTTCGTTGTCCGGGAGCATCATCCTTCAGGGATGAGCCGAATCGCTTTCCCTTGCTTGGATGATTCCGCCGTCGCCAGGAGGGCGGCAAGCGTGCGCATATTGTCCGCGCCCGAGATTTTCGGCTCCCGCTGCTCCCGGATGGAAGCTGCGAATTCAGCCAGGACGCCATGAATGCCTCCCAGCTCTTGCGCCTGAAAGCCGATCCTGCTCTTCGTGCGGCCGTCTGCAATATAGACGCCGTAGCCGTCGCCCAGATCGTCCAGATGGACCGCTCCGCCCTCGAACTGAAATATCCAGGCGCCTTCCCATGGCGTCGCAGCGCCTTTCGCCAGCAGGCTGCCCAGGTAGAAGACGTTGACGCCTGATTCCGTTTGGTAAACGGCATGCACATGCGGATCGCCTGCATAGCCGCTGCCGGGAGTATTCCACGTCTTTCCCGTCACCTGCGCGATATCGGAATCCAATAGAAACCGAATCATATCGACATGATGGACGCTCATCTCGAGCAGAACGTAATTGTCCATCGTCTTCTGATAAGGCTTGCCCTCATGCCCGTAAAAGAACTCCGATTGAACAAACGACAATCTCCCCAGATTTGCGCTCTGCAGGGTCTGCTTCAAGGCGATCACCGTCGCAAAATAACGGTAGTTCTGATTGACCATCACATTGAGCCTGTTCCGGGCTGCAAGCGAATTCAGCTCCTCCGCTTCCTCCAGGGACAGCACGAACGGCTTTTCGATCAGCACATGGAGCTTATGCTCCAATGCGGACTTCGCTATCTCATAATGCACCGGAGAGAAGGCCGAGATGAACACGGCATCCGCATCCGCTTCTCGAAACGCCTGCTCATGGTCGGTGTAGCATAAGCTTTCAGGCAACTTGTTTTTCCGGGCATATTCAGTCACGGCGCTGCGGTTGATATCCACCAGCCCTGCGTAAGCAAAATCTCGGGATGCCAGGACAAAATGCTCGCCCACCCCTTGGCCATGATTGCCCAGCCCTACCTGGATCAGTTTTAGACGCACATTGTTTCCCCCTCCGCTAGTGCTTCTTTACTCCGCATCCGGCCCTTGCCGGTACAAGTAGCCCAGCCGGCAGCCTGGAGCAAGAATGCCGTAGATATAAACGGCCGTCATTTCCTCCGTGACAACGAGCGAATGCTCCTCGCCCTTCCTGGTCAGCACGAGATCCCCGGGACCGATCTCGTATTCATCCCCTTCGGTCGTGCAAATCCCCCTGCCGCTGACGATGATCCAATATTCATTGCAATCATGATAATGCAAGGGAACTTCTTGTCCCGCCTTCAGATGATTGATTCCGTAGTGGTTGATCTCGCTCCAATCCGGAAACAAGGACAACTCCTGCGCCTGCTCCTTGCGAATGACCGGCATTTGAAAACCTCCTGCTGCTGGGATCTCGGTTCAACCTATCCAATATAGCTCAAACAAGGCATGAAAAGGGGAGATTACAGGCGGAAGTCCGCAAAGAACTACCTCGCCTGCAGGGCCGATACGGTTACGCCGATAATCGCGCGCAGTCCTTCCAGCATCATCGGCTGCGGCATGAACGGGACCGAAGGCTGCGCGGCCGCCATCTCCGCCGAGGCGGGAAAATGCACGAAGCCGGCCCGGATCGGCAGCTCCCGGCGACGGATATGGTCCAGCACCCGGTACATCGTGTTGTTGCAGATGTAGGTTCCGGCTGTATTGGAAATTTCGCACGGGATGCCGAGTTCCGCCAGACGCTGCGCCATGGCGCGGATCGGCAGCGTGGAGAACAGTCCGTCCGGCCCCTCCTCGGCAATCGGCTCGTCGGTAGGCCGGGCGCCCCGGTTGTCGCCATGCGAACGGACCGGGACATCCTTGACGTTCACCGCGATCCGCTCCGGCGTAATCGCCGTCCGGCCCTTGGCCAGTCCGCATGCGATGACGGCATCGGGCTTGAACTTGTCCATCTCCTCGATGAGCCGGTCGGCGCATTCGTCGAAATGAACCGGAAGCAGCACCGTGTGCAGCTCCACGCCCTCGAATTGCTCCTCGGCCAGCTTCTCCATCAGCCAGCCCGTCGGATTGACGTCATCGCCTCCGAACGGCTCGAAGCCGGATACAAGCACCTTGATCATATGTACTCACTCTCCTTGTCTTTTCCATAGTAAAACATGCGGGCTCCGCAGGGAACCCGCTCGACCTTTATTTATAGTCCGCCTTGCGCATGCCGATATGCGGCGCTCTGCGGACGCTGATTCTTGATCCAACGTTCAATATGATCTTCCACAAAGCGGATTTCGCTCTCATAGTGCGCCAGTTGTCCCTCGTCAGCCATTTTGTGAAAGGCTGGATTCCCTTTGGCGGCACCGGTCTTCCATGTATCGCATAGTGCCGTCAGGCGCTGAACGATCCCCTTCGGCAAATCATCGGGTAAGGTCCATATTTCACGATCGGAGGAATCGGTTCCCAGAAATCTCGGCGCTCCCTCGAACCCTCGTTGTTCCAGCTGTCTTAGAAGCCGATGGACAGAAGGATCCCAATAACCTGTCGGGCGACGAACTGTGCTCGCCATGCGGACAATGTGATCGTGGAACAGCGGGATGCCTCCCGCCTGGAGCCTGATGAGATACGGGTGGAGATGATCGCCCGCCCGATAAATCCGTCGGACTTGATCCCGATTCGCGGCGCTTATCGGCACCGTATCCCGCTGCCGTGCATACCAGGCTATGAGGGCGTGGGATCCGTCATCGCGATTGGCAGCAGCGTGCAGAAATCCATGCTTGGCAAGCATGTATTGCCCCTTCGGGGAGAAGGAACCTGGCAGCAATATGTAAAGGCTTCTTCCTCCTTGTCTATCGAGATCCCCCCTTTCATTCCGGACGACGAGGCTTCCCGATCCTATATCAACCCTCTCACGGCATGGATTCTTTGCAAGGAGCTTCTTGGGCGTTCCCCGGATTCCTTCCTGCTCGTCAATGCGTTCAGTTCTGCAATCGGACCCATGTTCGCTCAATTGTCGGCTGTTTTCGGATACAGGCTCATCGCCGTCGTGCGGAGTTCGGACTCTTGGAAGCGACTCGCAACGGAGCTTGATCTCCGATCGAAACTGTTTCATCTGCGGCATTGGATACAAGGAATCTCCGTGGAGGACTGGCAAAATTCCTTCCTGAACATCTTTGCATTGCTTCGTCAAAAGCAGCTCTGCCTGGGAAATATCGAAGCGAGATATCCTTTGGCCAAAATCGCAAAAGCGGTGCAGGCAGCCGAACGACCGGGACGGCAAGGGAAATTGCTGCTCACATGATGAATCCATTCCACGAATCAGCCCAACAGCAAAGGAGCCGTCTGCCCCGGGCAGACGGCTCCTTGCTCCTATGTCGCGCCTCATTCGGCTTCACTTCCCCGCTCCGCCCTTCAGCAGCTCGCCGATCTCCGCCGTATAACGGGACAGCTGCCAGCTGATCTCCGAGCGCATGACCTCCCGCGTCATGCCGAAGTGCTCCTCGTAGCCCCGGCAATAGTAGCGGTGGTACACGACCGAGTTCGACTGCTCCTCCGCGAGGATGCGGATGTTGCGCGCCTTGAGCTCCCGCCGCAGGGCGTACAGGTCGTGCATGATCCGGTCCAGCACCCGGTGGCCCGCCATCCCGTACAGGCGCCTCATCAGATTGGACGAGTTCTCGAGCTCGGACAGGCTCTTCTGGACCATCTTCTCCATATGAGGCAGCAGGATGTAATCCCGGATCATGACGCGCTCCTCCGCCGTCGTCACCTTGGCCTCCCGGGCGGAATGCTGCCCGTCGTACTGCTCCACATGCTCCGTCAGCAGCATCTTGGACTTCCAGCGCTCGTTGCCGTCCAGCTTGCTCATTTGTAATGCCCCCCAATTTGTTCGGCCCGCTCGCGGGCCACGCCCGACTCCAGCAGCGAGGAAGCCCGCATGATGGCGTCGGATCCGAACCGCTCCTTGATCCGGTCGATCGTTTTCTCCTTGCTGTACGCCCGGGTTCGATCCTCGAACAGCGTCAGCTGCATGACGCTGTCGTCCGTCAGCCCCGAGAGGGAGATGTTCAGCCGGCCGACCGGCAGGCCGCTCCAATGCCGGACGAACAGCTCCCGAACCGCCGCAGCGACCTCATGCGTCAGCGAGGTCGGCTGGGGCAGCGTCAGCTGGCGGCTGAACCAGGACGAGCGCTCGCCGTCGGTCTCCATGGCGGCGACCGAGACGACCGAGCCCATGCAGCCATGCCGCCTCGTGCGCTGGCATACCTCCACGACGAGCTCCAGCAGCACGACCTCGATGTCGGGCAGATGGCGGTACAGCCGCCAGCGCAGCGCCTTGCCGTGGCTGACCGACTTCAGCTGGTGGCGGATGCCGGTGACGACCGGGCTGGGATCGATCCCTCTCGCCGTCTGCCAATAATAGCCCGCCTGGATGTCGCTCTGCTTGCCCATCTCCAGCCGCATCCGCCGCTTGAACTCGGAGAAGTCCAGCCGCGCGATGTCCCCGATCGTGTTCAGCCCCATCCGCGTGAAATGCCTCGTCATCCGCGAGGCCACCATGAACATCTGGTGCACGGGCAGCGTCCACAGCGTCGACTCCAGCTTGCCGGGATTCAGCTCGAAGACGCCTTCCGGGCTTTTCTTGGCGTAATTGTCCGTCGCCATCTTGGCGAGGATCTTGGTGGGACCGATGCCGACCCTCGACCAGATGCCCGTGGACAGCTGGATATGGTTCTGGATATTGCGCGCCATCTCGTCCGGCGAGCCGTAGTAGCCTGCCGAGCCGGTGACGTCGAGGAACTGCTCGTCGATGCTGTAAGGCTCCACGAGATCGGTGTACGTCTCGAATATCTTCGTGATGAACAGGGACACTTCAATGTACATGGCCATCCGCGGCCGGATGACGACCAGCTCCGGACAATGGGCCAGCGCCTCTCCGACCCGCGAGGCCGTCGTCACGCCGCGGGCCTTGGCCATCGGGCAGGCGGCCAGCACGATGCCGTTCATCCGGGACGGGTCGCCCACGGCAACCGGCTTGTCGTGATATTCGGGATGCGCCGCCTTCTCTACCGAAGCGTAGAACGACTGGCAGTCGGCCAGCATGATCACTCTCTCCACCGCGCACCTCCTGTTCTGCGGGAGCGGGCTCGCGGAGACTTCCCCTCTCCCTGTCGATCGAATGTATGTTCGCATCTGACTCTAGACGTATTATATACCGAATGTATGTTCCCTATGCAAGGAGAAAAATCATCCAGCTGCCGAAGCCGCGCCGAGGCTGGGAGGACGACGTCCGGCGTCCTTGGAGACGGAGGCTCCCGGAGGCTCCCGGCAAACTCAGCCTCGCGCTTCCGCTTGCCGGAGGCGCGGCCCTCTCCCTTGTTTGGAAAGCGGATCGGAATGGTATTTTATGTCTGGAGCTGGATGTCCGCCTGCCCTATGAGGGCGGTATCCGGCGCAACCAGAACGATCAGGGAGAGATGACGATGCTGCTGGAAGCGGTCTATCACCGGCCCAAGCTGAACTGGGCCTACGCGTATGACAGGGAAACGGTGCATCTGCGCCTGCGCACGAAGCGCGGCGACGTCGACCGGGTACAGGCAGCAGCCGGCGACAAGTATGGATGGGAGCAGACGGTTACGGACATCGAGCTGCGCCTATTCGCGAGCGACGCCATGTTCGATTATTGGGAAGCGGCGGTCACCCCCGCCTTCCGCCGCCTCCGCTACGCCTTCAAGCTCTATTCCGGCGGCCGGACGCTCTATAGGACCGAAGCAGGCTTCTTCGAGGAGCTTCCCGACAATCCGCCGGCGCTGTTCGAGTTCCCCTATTTGAACCCCGCGGATGTGTTCGAGCCCCCCGCCTGGGTGAAGGATGCGGTGTTCTATCAGATCTTCCCCGAACGGTTCGCGAACGGCGACCCGTCCCTCAACCCCGAAGGCACGCTGCCTTGGGGAGGGGAGCCTACGGAGGAGAGTTTTTTCGGAGGAGACCTCCAGGGAGTGATGGACCGTCTGGACCATCTGACGGAGCTCGGCGTGAACGCGATTTATTTCACGCCCGTGTTCGAAGCCGAGACCAACCATAAATACGACACGCAGGATTACATGCGGGTCGATCGCCGCTTCGGCACCAACGCCAAGCTGAAGGAGCTCGTGGACCTCTGCCATGCGCGCGGGATACGCGTGCTGCTGGACGCCGTCTTCAACCATTGCGGGCAATCGTTCGCGCCGTTCGCGGACGCCCTGGAGAACGGGGAGCGCTCCCGCTATGCCGGGTGGTTCCACAGGCGTCCGTGGCCGAGCGGCAGCGGCGGGCTCTCCCCTTACGAGACCTACGCTTTCGAGCCGCTCATGCCCAAGCTGAACACGGCCCATCCCGAGGTCAAAAAGTACCTGCTGGAGGTCGCGCGGTACTGGATCGAGGAGATCGGCATCGACGGCTGGCGCCTGGACGTGGCCAACGAGGTCGATCACCGGTTCTGGCGCGAATTCCGCCTGACCGTCAAGGAGGCCAAACCCGATGCGTACATTCTCGGCGAAATCTGGCACGATTCCATGATGTGGCTGCAGGGCGACCAGTTCGACGCCGTCATGAACTACCCGTTTTCCAGCGCCGTGCTGGAATTCTTCGCCCAGGAGGACATCGGGGCCGGCGAATTCGCCGATGCGATCGGCCGCCAGCTGGCCGCCTACCCGCGCCAGGCGACCGAGGCGGCGTTCAATCTGCTCGGCAGCCACGACACGCCGCGCCTGCTGACGATATGCGGCGGCAGCGTCCCCAAGATGAAGCTGGCCGCCCTGTTCCTGCTCGCTTATCCCGGCGCGCCCTGCATTTATTACGGGGACGAGGTCGGCCTCGACGGCGGCGGGGATCCCGGCTGCCGCAAATGCATGGAATGGGATGCCGATCGGCAAAACGCGGACCTGCTCGCCTTTTACAAGGCGGCCATCGCCCTGCGCCGCTCCTCTCCCGCGCTGCGGAGCGCCGGACTCCGCTTCCTGCTGGCAGAGCCGGGGGAAGGCGCGCTCGCCTACGAGCGCAAGGGCGGCGAACAGCGCCTGCTCATCGCGATGAACGCCCGCGGCGGGACGGCGAGCCTGCGGTTCGGCTCGGCGCCTCAGCACGGCAGCGATGCCGCTCAGCCTCTTTCCTTCCGCGGGTTCGGCGAGGAGGGCGAAGCCGCGGCTTCGAGCCCCTCGCCCGGACAAGCCGTCCGGCCTGAAGCCGCCTCGCCGGCGCTCCCGGCAGCTCCGTCGGGGATCGATTCCGCCGGACGAAGTCCCGCTTGGAGGACGCTCCTCTCCAACTTCGAGGAACGCGGTTCCATCCGGACGGAAAATGGCGGCGGGCTTGCTGTCGAGCTTCCGCCCTACGGCTTCGTCGTCCTGGAGGCGGCGGAGGGGGGTTGAGAAGCCGGCCTTTCCCCCGGCTCCGCGCGGCCGGATGCAGGGGATTATTCTTTTTTTTGGAACATTTCCCCTCCGTTCCCGTCCGTTATACGGACACTCATTCGAAAGCGAGGAACAGCAAATGAAACTAGTCAAAGCCATGAAAGCCGCAGCTGCAGCGGCGCTGATCGCGGGAGCGGTCCTGCCGGGCAGCGGCCCGGCCGAAGCGAAAGCGGCGGCTCCCGCCCCTCTCCTCTTCATCGACGGGCAGGTCCAATCGTCCGCTCTCCGCGTAGGCGGACGCATCCTGATCCAGCTCCGCTCCCTTCAGGACCCGGACTGGCTGACGTACTCGTACGATGCCAAGACTCGCACCGTGCGGGCTGCCAGCAAGGACAGCAGCAAGGTCATCGAGCTGAAGGAGGGCTCCAGGACGGCGAGCGTCAACGGCAAGCCGGTTCCGCTCGACGTCTCCGTCGTCATCCGGGACGGCAAAACCTATGTGCCAGTCCGGTTCGTAAGCGAGAGCATGGGGGCTTACGTCTCCTATGACAGCGCCAAGAGCCGCACGGTCGTCCGGACGCCGAAGGGGCAGAAAAGTTATGACGCGCTCATGGGCGGCGATCTCGCTGCGGCCCGCCAGGCTGCGATCGCCCTTGCAGTCCTCCCGCTGAAGGACCCGCTGGCTGTGGAGGGCGAAGGCTTCTCCGTCACCTACAGCTTCCCGGCAGGCGAAGCGCTGCGCTACGAGATGGTGTACAAGCAGCTGCTTTCCTCCATTGTCATCGACGCGGATGGTATCGCACAGACCGTCTATCAGAGGAGCGAAATCTACGGCCAGCCGCCCAAGGAAAAGGGAACCAAGCCGAAAAGCATCGCTCCCGGCTACTACTTCACGGACAATGTCATGGCCGGTTATATGTATTACGGCTCCATCGATTCCAATGGCGAAGCCAAGGAGCTCGAAGCCATCGATCGCGCCAGCCATCCGGAGTACAAGAACAAGCTCATCGTCCCGATTGACGGGGAAAAGCGCACGGACGGAAAATAACTCTTGACGTCCGCAAGCAAAAAAGAGCGCCGTCCCTCCTTCGGAAGGGATGGCGCTCTTTTTCACTTTTCGGCCAAGCCGCCGAGGAAAGCCGCCAGCGCCCGGGAAATCCATTTTCTCGGATGGATGACCAGCCGCAAGTCCAGCCGGATATCGGGATGGTGAAACGGCAGAACGGCGAGCTCGCCGCTCCCGATCTCCTGAACGGCTGCCATTGCAGGCAGCAGGCAAAGGCCCGAGCCGGCTTTTACGATCCGCTTGATCGCCTCAGGGTTGGACAGCTCCAGGCCGATGCGGCAGGTTCCGGCTCAGAATTTCTTCCTCCCGCGCCGTCTGCAGCGTGATCGACAAGCCGGGATACCGTTCCCGGATTCCATGGAGATGCGGAGGGAGATAATAGGCCGCCAACGTGTCCGCAGATAAGTCAGATCCACGTTCATCCACCCTGTCATCATCAATAATATCGATTCCGGCAGGGCCATCTGCCCTCCGAGACGCTCCGTCTGCCGATGACCCCGGTCTCTCCGGAGCTGCAGGCCAAGCTGGAGCCGCATGTCTGATTCCCGCCTTTCACTTCTTGGGATAAATCCGTTCCCCCCGCTCAAGCATGTCCGCGAACGCGAGGATGCGGGCCGCTCTCGTCTCCGGCTTTTGGGCCTGATGGACGCGGTACAGCATCGCGTACCGGTTCCGGCTGTCCAGCCCGGCGAAAAAATCCCGGGCCGCCGGCCGCCGTTCCAGCTCCGCCGCGAAATCCCCCGGCATCTCCATGCGGCTTTGGCTCTCGTAAGCCTTGTCCCACCGGCCGCTGCGGCGCGCTTCGTCGACCGCCTCCAGGCCGGGCGGCTGCATCCGCCCTTCGGCGATGAGCCGCTCCGCCTTGTCGCGGTTGATCCGCGACCAGACGCTCCCGGAGCGGCGCGGCGTGAAATGCTGCAGCCAGCCGTCCTCGTCCGCCTTCTCCTTGCGGCTGTCGATCCACCCCCAGCGCAAGGCGCATTCCAGAGCTTCCTCGTACGCAATCGAATGCTCCGCGGCTCCTTTTTTGGCGATCCGCAGCCTGATGCCGGACGATTCCCCGTGGAACTCTTCCAGCCAGGCGTCAAATTGAGCCGCATCGGCGAACGTCAGGATCGGCTTCCCCGGTCCTTTTTGTTCCGGCATGCCTGCCCCTCCTTTTCCAAGGTAATCTCCATGAATTCCAATTGACGTGCAGCCGTCCCTTCGCGGCCGTCTCTATGGAACGGGGGGACAGCTCCCTCCCCTCTCCCAGCCCGTTCAGCAGCTACCGCCGCCTCTCTTCCCCGCCGCAGTCGATCACGGTGCCGTACGGATCCGGCTGCTCCGCGCTCCGGAGGGGGACCTTGCGGCCGCCCCTGCGGGTGTTCAGAATGACGAGATGCAGCATGACGAGCCCGATGAAGAAATGATAAACGTTGGCATAGATCGTATTGGTGTAAATATTCAAAGCTCCGAACTCTGGAATGAGATCCAGATGAGCGGTCTTGCGGCGGATATAAGCCGCGTCTAGCAGGAGCAGGACGATCAGCGCCAATCCTGACAGCGCATTCTGAGCGGACCGGCCCCGGGTCGCCGCGGCGCTTCCGCGCAGGAGCCTGGCGGTCAGCAGCAGCAGCAAAGGATAGAACAAGAAGACGAAGAAGAGCGGAATCAAGCCGGGATTGCCGTTGCCCGAAAGGCCTCTGCCCGGCTCCAGCCTCAGCGTAAAGAGATGAACGAACACGACCGCTGCCAGCGCAAGCACGAATCCGATTCCGGTCCAAGCCGCTCTTGCCTTCACAGAATCCCCTCCCGCCCTATCATGCCACAAAAATTTCCAGGAGGATAGACCGCTCCTGACTTCCGCTCCCGCGCCGCTGCCCATGGACTGGACTGTACTGTACACGGACGTCCGGCAATGCCATCATCGCCTTCCGTCTCGACCAGGAATAAAAAAACAGGTCCGGGACGCTCCATGGAGCGAACGGGCCTGTTCCGGATATTTTTTTCGCCATCCGCCGATTCAAGCCTGGATGCCCCGCAGGGCTGCTAGGCCCTTCCCGGCAATCAGGCTTTTTCAATCAAATACTGCAGCGCTTCTTCATAGGAGGACCAATGCGTTTCGGTCGAATGCTGCGATTCCGCAGCCGCGCGGCGCAGCTGAAGCTCGGTGATCTTGCTGGCGACGACGACAGCCGCCGCGCTCAAGCCCGCAGCCTTGATATCGCGTTGATGCTCCACCAGCCGCTCCCTCGCCGCCGGAGTGAACGCCTTCATCTCCCGCATGTCGACGACAAGGCTGAAATCGTTCATGCCCTCGTCCTTCACCATTTGCAGCAGTTCCGCATTGATGGCATCGACTTCCTCCGGAGCGACGTTGCCAGCCCATACGATTTCCAGGATGCGCTTGGCTTTGTGAATGATTTTGACGGAACTCATGATCCACCTCTTGGCTGAATTTGTCCTCTTCTACCGACATCTTTATTAACGGAAGATCCGGTTCAAATAATTAGGTCTTTTTACCCATGAATTTAAAGAAAAGTAAAAGCCGCCTATCCAGGGGAAAGGCGGCTTCTCCTCATCCATTCAACTCCATGCCAACGTGATCCGGACGCCGGTCGGCCGGCCGGGATGCCGAAGAAGCAGCGTGGACGATGCGGAATCGAATACGGTCTTCACGGAGAGCTCATCGGCGGCTCCGGCTCCATCCAGGCCGGATAATCCGGCAGAGCCGGACGTTTCCCCGGATGCTCCATCATCGGCCGGCTCAGCCAATGCCCGGGCGGGACTGCAAGGGACCCGCAGCCTTGTGCTCACCAGGATGCCGGCCGGCGCCTCCGACACATAGGAGAAGTCGGAGCCTTCCCGGCGCTCGTCCCGGATGCGCGACGAGCTGGCAAGCAGCGCGGCCGCGCAGCCGCCGGCCACTCCGGCATTACGGCCTCCTCCCTCCGGCGCAGAGCCCGCAGAAGCTTCGGCGCTTGCGCCGGCATAGCTCAGGTCATAGAGCAGGCAATTCTCGCCCGGCGCCAGCTCGACCCGCTGCAGAACGGGCAGATCGGCTTCGAACAGATCGATGAACGATCCTTGAAGCACCGCCGCCGTGGCGGCCTCCCTGCCTGTCGCGGGCGCGGCAGCCGCCTCCTCATTGAATCCTGCCGTACTTGCTCCAGCTGCAATCTCAGCCTCTGCTGCAATCTCAGCCTCTGCCGCATTCGCCCCTGCCGCTCCATCCGATCCCGCCGCTTCCTCCTCGTCCAGCGCATGCGCGATCACATACGGGCCGCGCTGGATGCGCAGCATGCCGCTTTCCCTGTACTCATCCGCTTCTCCGCGCAGCTCCAGCGCGCGCCGGATCGAGGCGAGCACCTTCTCCGCGCCTTCCGGGGAACGGGACAGCCCCGCCGGATGGGACCTCAGATACAGAACCGCTCCATCTCCGACGGCATGCTCTCCTTCCTCCGGATTTCTCCCGAGCCCCATCGACTCGAATAAATGCTCCTCGGGACGCTCATAGATGCGGCTGCCGGCTCCCCGGTTCCACCACTCGCTGACGCGATGGAACGGATCCGAGCCGTCGCCGGCGTAGACCAGCACGCCGCCCTCGCGCACCCACTGGCCGAGCGCCTGATGGATGCCGGGATGCTCCGGCTTCATGAATTCGTAGCTGAGCAGCAGCACACGGTAGCCCTCCAGATAACCCGGGAAGGTCAGAATGTTGTCCAGCTGGACAGGGCGAAGAGGAATGCCCTTCTTCACCGGCGGCAGCGCCAGCCCGTAGAACGCCGACCAGTCGAGCAGCTCCTGCTGCCGCTCCGTCAGGGCGCCTGCGGCTGCGGTGCCGTCGTAGTTGAAGCCCTCTCCCTCATCGCCCTCCGCCAGAACGTCGCCGCGCTGGTACATGGCCGAGTTGGCGAGGCAGAGCCCGATGCCGCCCGTTTCCGCAGCCTCTCCGCCGTCAGCCCCCGACACCTCGTCGTGGTTATGCATGTCGCGCAGCACGTTCATGACCGTCAGCAGAACGGTGGCGTACCCGCCGGGAATCGTCTCCTTGCCTTTCCCGTCCTCGGTCGGGTAGGGAAGCTCGAACACCCTCCACGGCCAAGGACAGACCTCGTAACGGCTGACCCCGGGATGCAGCAGCGAAGCGGCTACCGTCGCCCGGTAGTTGCGGCGGTAGTCGCTCCAGCTGTAGCGCGGATTGTCTTCGATCGGATCATGCAGGAACCACATCTCCCGCCCCGTTCCGCGCGTAAGCTCCTGCATGATGCCGTATTCCAGGTACGCCGTCTCGAACGTCCGCTCGCGGCGGACTCCCTTGTAGACGTTGGCCGTGCGCGCCGTGCCGGTCCAGATCTGGGCGATGAAGCCGTCGCAGGCCGGCATCGAGACGAGCAGCGCCTCGGGACTGACGATCCGCCACTGCGTGTAGTTGATCAGGCTGTGCGTCGGCACGTAGAACCGGACCCTCCGTCCGTAGGCGACGAGGGAGTACTCCTTCATTTCGCTGCAGATCCGGTCGAGAGCGCGGTAATACATCGCCGCCTTCAGCTTGGAGGCGCGGTACTGGGCATCCGGCGAGGAATGCGGCTCCTGCCACTCCTCCCCGTAATAGTTCAGCCATTCCCGCTTGAACGCCTCCTCGTAGCCCGCCTGCGCCCAGAACTCCGGCTCCTCCAGATGGATCGCCTCGACGCCGCAGTCGATCGCCTTCTTGATCTGCGCGGCCAGGTAGTCGGCGAACGAGATCGTCGGCACCATGTACGGCACATCCTTGCCATGCAGCAGACGGCTGCCGGAGGACTCCGTCTGCGCTTCATCCCAATGCTCCCGGCCGTCGAAGCGGCCGTACAGATAATCCTGGTACTCTCCCCAGGAGACGCCGGTCATGAGATGGATGCTGTAGCCGGCTTTCTTCCACCCTTCGATCCGCCGGGGCAGATCCTCCGAGATGCCGTACACCATGACGAAGTCGGTACGCAGATCATACTTCGGCCCGTACGGACGGGATTCCTGGAATCCCGTCCACTCCTGCCTTTCCTGCCCGTTCCGGTTCAAATTCGCCCGTCCCCTTTCCAGCTGCGGTTTCTAGCCCGCCCGCAGCCTTTCCCGTACGTCTCCGGCTTCCCCGCGCCTTGCGGACTCAGGGTCAGTTCGGCATCGCCAGCTTGACGACTTCCTTGCCCTTCAGGTTGTCGTTCACGTACTTGATTGCATCCGGATAACCGGTCTTGTTCATCTGGTCGCGCAGCGCGCCGATGACCTTGAGCGCCGCATCGTCGGACTTGGCGAAGATCGCTTCCTTCCATACGTCCCCGATCTTATCCATGGACGGCTTGAGCGCCTCCCACTGCGGCGACTTGGCCATGACATCGCCGGGGTTGTAGGCCGAGATGACCGAGATGCCGTTCGGGCGCAAAATCTTGCGCGCGTTGTCCATCTTGGCGATCCGGTCCTGATCCGCCCAGATGTCGCCTCCAAGAGAATTCAAGCGGTCCTGGCCGGTCATATCCTCATAGCCGATGCTGAAGCCTTCGTTCTTCTTGGCCTTGCCCGTCGTATCGCTCGCGAATTTGTCGAAGAACTCCTGCTTGGCGACGGGCTTGCCGTCCACCATATCGTAATGGACGCCCTCAACGCCGTAGCGGACCAGCTTGAAGCCTTCGTCCGACGCGAGGAAATCGAGCAGCTTCAGCGCGGCGTCGACGTTTTTGCATGCCTTCGTGATGACGGTCACGTTGTTGCCCTGGATGCCGAGATCGACCGGCCGGTCCGGCTCGGCGCCGGCGCGCTCCAGCGGGCCTACCGGCACGTAGTCGCTTCCCGGATGCGCTTTCACATAATCCTTGGAAGCATCGATGATCGCCGGCAGATGCGCGGCCAGGACGGCGATGCGGCCCTGCTTGATCTTCTCCTGCGCGATCGGGTCGGTCTGCGTGAACGTCTCCGGATCGAGCAGCCCTTCGGAGATCAGCTTGCGGTAGTAAAGCGTGTACTCCTCGTACGGCTTGGTGAAGAAGACATGCTCAAGCGTGCCGTCGCCCTTGTCGACGTAGTCGGAGCCGTAGAACATCGTATTGCCGATGCCGACGGCCCAGCCGTTGGAGAAGCCGCCAAGCGGGAACACCGGCATGCCGCTCTCCTTCAGTCCCGCGTCCTTGATTTTTTTGAGGAAATTGTACATGTCGTCCTTCGTCTTGACCGACTGAGGGTCGATGCCGACCTTCTCCGCGATGTCCTTGCGAACGTAGAAGCCGTACAACCAGTCCATGGCGTCCTTGTCCGTCGAAGGCTGGTTCTGGTACATCATGTACTTCTTGTCTCCGAACGCTCCGATCGCCTTGTCGTACAGGGCCGGCGGCACGTTTTCCTTGGCGATCGCCTTGGCGAGGTTCGGGTATTTGTCCAGCTTGCCGGAGATGTCGACGAGCTGATCCTCCTTGGCCGCCTTGATGATGCCGTCCAGCTCCCCGCCCCAGGCCGGTCCCGTGTAGATGTCCGGCAGATCCTGCGTCGCGAAGATCTGGTTCACCTTTTCGACCTCGCTGCCCTTGGTGTAATCCATCTTCACCTTGACGCCGGTCTTCTCCTCGATCGCCTTGGCGACGGGCGTCGGATCGACGTCCCCGGTGCCGGATCCGTTCCAGTTGTGCAAAATCTTCAACGTCACTTCCTTGCCCGAGCCGCCGTCCCCGCCGCCATTTCCCGCTGCCGCATCGTTGCCGCCGCCGTTGCTGCAGCCGATGAGCGTGCCGCCCATCATCGCCGCCGCGAGCAGCGCCGCCGCAGCCTTGCTCCGCTTGTTCCTCATGGTAACCCCTCCGATATTCGTAAGTGGTATATGATAAAGTCCCTTCCCAGCCGCCCGGCTTGAGCCCGGTTCACCGGCTGCGGGACGTTTACCCTAGCCTTTGACCGAGCCCATCATGACGCCCTTGACGAAGTATTTCTGCAGAAACGGATAGATGCACAGAATCGGAAACACGGTGATGACCAGCAGCGCCATCCGCAGCGATTCCGGCGTCGCTCCCGCCACGTTGACGTTCATCGTCTGGCCGCCCTGCTGGGCCGCCCGCTGCATGGAGGACGACAGCGCTTCCGCTTCGGTGAGCATCTGCTGAAGCAGCGTCTGGACAGGAATGAGGCTCTTGTCGGAGACGTAGTAAGCCCCGCTGAACCAGTCGTTCCAGTGGGAGACTCCGATGAAGAGCGAGATCGTCGCCAGCACCGGCCCCGACAGAGGGAGAATGATCCTCAGGAAGATCTGGAAATCGCCGTAGCCGTCGATGCGGGCCGACTCCTCCAGCTCCTCCGGAATTCCTTGCAGGAACGTGCGGATGATGACGATGTGGAAGAAGCTGAACAGCATCGGAATGACATAGACCCAGAAGCTGTTGATGAGATGGAGCTTCTGGAGCGTGATGAAGTAGGGAATGAAGCCTGCGCTGAAGATCGTCGGCAGGAAAATGTAGAAGGTGAAGAACGTCCGGCCGGGCAGCGTCTTCTTGGACAGCGCGTAGGCCATCAGCGTGCACAGCGTCACATGCAGGAACGTGCCGAGCAGCGTCCGCAGCAGCGTGATCTTGTACGCCTGCCAGATTTTGGCGTTGTCGAAGATCTGCACGTAGTTGTCGAGCGTGAACTGGCGGGGGTAGAAGTAGAGCGCCCCCAGCATGGAATCTTTGCCGTCGTTCAGCGAGTAGACGAGGATATAGATGAACGGATAGATCATCGACAGCCCGAACAGCGTCAGGACGGTGTAATTGAACACGCTGAAGAGGGAGAATTGGCGCCTTCCCATGAACGGAACCTCCTTTCGGATTAGAAAAGGGATACGTCGCTGACCTTGCGGGCGAGCCGGTTGACGGTCAGGATCAGCACGAGCGCGATGAAGCTCTGGAACAGGCCGACCGCGGCCGCATAGCTGAGCCGTCCTTCGCCGATGCCGGCGCTGATGACATGCACGTCGAGCACGCTGCCGATGGCGGCGGTCGCCGGCCCGTTCAGCAGCAGCAGCTGCTCGTAGCCCGCGCTCATGAGGCTGCCGGTGGCGAGGATGAACAGGATGACCGCGATGTTGCGGACTCCCGGCAGCGTGACATGCCAAATCTGGCGGAACCGGCCCGCGCCGTCGATTTTCGCCGCCTCGTACAGCTGCTGGTCGATGCCGGCGATGGCGGCCATGTAGATGATGGAGTTCCAGCCGATGTTCTTCCATACGTCGGAGCCGACGATGATCTGGTAGAACCAGGTGGTGTTGTTGAGGAACTGGATGGGGTCCTTCAAGGCCCCGGAGGAGAGGAGCAGGTCGTTGACCGGACCGCCGTAAGGGGTGAGCAGGCGCTGCATGAGCGTCACGACGACGACCCAGGAGACGAAGTAAGGCAAATAAGAAAGCGTTTGCAAAGTTTTCTTGAATTTAAGGCTCCGAACCTCGTTGAGCAGGATCGCCAGCAGGATCGGCATCGCGAACCCGATGAGCAGCTTGAGGCCGCTGATGAGCAGCGTGTTGCGGATGAGCTGGCTGGACTGGTAATAATCGAAAAATTGATGGAAGTATTTCAGGCCGGCCCACGGGCTGCCGGTAAAGCCGCCGGAAAACCGGAAATCGCGGAAGGCGACTTGAATGCCGTAGAGAGGCACGTAGGAGAACAGGAAAAACCAGACGATGCCGGGCAGCATGAACAGGTAGAACAGCTTGTGCCGCCAGATCCGCTTCAGGAGCGGGTTAGCCATCATGGGATTCAACCTCCTTGTCGGATGGGGAAGCGGCCGGATATGACGGCGCCTGCGGTCGTTCGGCAGGCGCCGCTTCTCCGGGTGAATCGGGTCGAGCGAAGCCGCGGCTCACCAAGCGGCGAGCGGACCATCGGTCCGCAAGGGCAATGCCGCGGCTTCGCTGAACGGTAATAAGAAGACCATCGGTTCGCAAAAGCAATCCCTCGGCTTCTCAGAACGGCAGCCTATTGGCGGTCAGCCGATCGGCTCGACCGGACGGCTACGGCTGGAGAGACAGCTTGAGCGTCTTGACCTCGAACGGGTCGAAGGCCAGCTCGACCGCTCCGCCGGATATTTCCAGCGGGTGCTGCTTCTGCTCCATCAGATCGGCCAGCCACGCTTCCGAGAGAGCGAAGCCCGCCCGCACCGTCGTCTTCAGTCTCGTGCCGGCCGTCTCGTACAGCCGGATGACGAGGTCTCCGTCATCTTCGGCGCGCTTCACCGCCTCCACCATCACATGCGGATGGTCCGGCAGCAGGAACGAGCGTCCCTCCTCCCAGCCGGATGATGCTCCCGCCGACGGCATATCGGCCGCTGCGGCTGTCTCGGCTGCAGCCGCGCAGGCGGACACCGCCGCCTGAACCGCCGTCGGCTCGGCACCGTCCCCGGAGGACCGGACGGACGGCGATGCCGCGGCCACGGTCCGCAGAGGCACGTTCAGCTCGTAGCCGCGCCGGTAGATGCCGGCCTGGACATGGTCGCCGGCATGCGGATACAGGGAGTAGGTGAACTCATGCTCGGCCCTGTCGGCTTCCGGATCGGGATAGGACGGGCTGCGCAGCAGGTTGAGATCCAGCTCGCCGCCCTCGGCGCGGTGGCCGTACTTGCAGTCGTTGAGCAGCGCCACGCCGTAATCGGGCTCGGACAGATCCGCGTAGTGATGGGCGCAGATCTCGTCCTTGGCGTAATCCCACATCGTGTTGCGATGCGTCGGCCGCTTCAGGTAGCCGAACTGGATGTCGCAGCTGACGGAATCACAGCGGATGCCGAGCGGGAACGACGTGCGGAGCATCTTGCCCGATTCCTTCCAGTCGACCTTCGTCTCGAAGTCGATCCGGCGGCTGCCTTCCGTCAGCACCACCCGCTGGACAAGGATCGATCCGCCGAACGCATACCGCATGGTCAGGCCGGCCTTCGGCCCATCGGCGAACGCCTCGACCTCCTCGAGCCGCAGCGACGTTCCTCCGGCTGCCCGGTAATCCTGGCGGAAGTCCCAGGCGTCCCCGTCATCGGAGTAGACGCGCAGCGCGTTGGCGCCCCGTCCCGGCTGCACAAGCTCGCGGCCGGCTTCCTTGTCGAGGATGGACGTTATGCCGCCCTCCGCATCGAAGGCCAGCGCCAGCAGCCCGTTCTCGATGACCCGGCCCTCGGCCGAAGCCCGCAGATCAGGGAATTCGGCGGCATCCTTCGCCCCGGAAGCCGCTCCTCCCACCGTAACGAAGCCCATCGCAGGCACGCGCACGAGCTGCCAGCGGCCGTCCAGCCGGAGCCATTCCTCCCGCTCCCAGGGGAGCGAGTTGAAGACGGCCGTTCCGGATGCGCCGCCTGCCGCGCTGGCGTAAGCCGCCTCTGTCATCCGTTCCGTTTTGTCCAGAAGCACGGCGTACCGTTCCAGCGATTCGTCGTAGACCCTTTTGATCGAGGAGCCCGGCAGAATATCGTGGAATTGATAGAGAAGCACTTCCTTCCAGATCTCCTCCAGCTCCCGGGCCGGATACGGACTGCCGTCCGCCATCCCGGCGAGCACGGCGGCGAACTCCAGCTCCCGCAGCGCCTTCTCCAGCTTGCGGTTGTAGCGCTTGCTCCGGCCCTGGCTCGTCAGCGTTCCCTGATGCTTCTCCAGGTACAGCTCTCCGCGCCACGTCTCGTAGCGCTCCGAGCCCTCCGCGAGCCGCTCGAAGAAGCGCGAGGACGGCTCCTGCTCCACCGGGCTGAGACCGAGCAGATCGCGCTCCCGGGCGAGCCGCTCCAGATGCTCTTCCCCAGGTCCGCCGCCGCCGTCGCCGATGCCGAACAGCATGAGCGCGCGGTCGGATATGCCTTTGTCCAAATACTCCTGCTCCGCCTTCACGATCGAGCGCGGCGCCGCCGGACTGTTGTACGTATCCTCCGGAGGCATATGCGTCAGCACCTGCGAGCCGTCGATTCCCTCCCACATGAAGGTGTGGTGCGGATGGCGGTTGTACACGCTCCAGCTCAGCTTCTGCGTCATCATGTAATCGACGCCGGCCTTCTTCAGCAGCTGCGGCAGGCTGGCCGTATAGCCGAATACATCCGGCATCCAGAGCGATTTCATCTCCTGGCCGAACTCCTGCTGGAAATACCGCTTGCCGTAGAGCAGCTGGCGCACGAGCGATTCGCCGCCCGGAACGTTCGTGTCCGACTCGACCCACATCGCGCCCTGCGGCTCCCAGCGGCCTTCCGCGACGCGTTCCTTGATCCGTCCGTACAGCTTCGGATAATGGATCTTCATCCATTCGTACAGCTGGGGCTGGCTCGCTCCGAACACATAATCCGGATAGCGCTCCATCATGGACAGCGCCGTCGAGAACGTCCTGGCGCCCTTGCGGATCGTCTCCCGGATCGGCCAGAGCCATGCCAGATCGATATGCGCATGGCCGACGGCGCTGATCGTCAGGACGGGATCGCCGCCGCGCTTGGCGAGCTGCTCGCCGAGCAGGCTCCGCGCCTGCGCGATCTCCTCTTCCGTCAAGCCCGCGAGCCGATGCGAGGCGTCATGCAAGGTGCGGAAGATCCGCTCCTTGCGGGCGGAGCCGGCAGGCAGGCGCTCCGCCGTCTCCAGCAGCACCTCGAAATCGTAGTACAGCTGCCGCAGCTCCTCCCGGCAGATCGCGACGACCGCTTCCTTGAGCGTGCCGCTGCGGTAGCGGCCGAACAGGTCGTTGCAGCCCGCGTCGCCCCACAGGTCGATGGCTTCGTCTCCGCTCGAGCGCTCGCTTACATGCACGACCCGCTTGCCGGGCAAGCCGAGCGAAAAGTCGAACTCGGAATTGATGTTGGTCAGCCCCTGGACCGGCGACCCGTCCTCGTCCACCAGGCAAAGCTCGCCGTTCACGTCGATGAGCAGCACGACCTTTTCGTCCTTCGCCCGTTCCGGCACGGAACCGGAGAAATGGAACCAGGCGCAGTCCCACAGCTCTCCCCAGCGGTCTCCAGCCTGAAGCTGGACCGGCCGTCCCGACCGGCGCTCCCCGTAGGGTACCGGCTCGGGCGTTACCCAGGCCGATACGGCAAGCTCGGCGACCGGCACGTATATATTCGCCTGCAGGCGTCCCAGCACGCCTCTCAATTGTTCAGGCCGGATGACTTCGTATGGCATGCTTTAACCGTCTCCTTTATGCAGGCTCAGCCTCTATTTCTTTTCCCAAGCTCAATCCAACTATAATATATCTATTGTATATGTTCAATATGTTTTTTAGAAAAAAAAGGAATAAAAAAACGGTCCCCTGAAGGAACCGGAATCGAATAAGCAGCGCCGTCCAAAAACGGCTCCGCCGCCTTGAAGGCGAGAAGCCGTCTGCTGGAAGCCTTCTGCGGGAGCGCGCGGCATATGCCGGAACGGTCCACCGCAAAGCGTCGTCATCCTTGAAGCGGCGGACCCGATGTCGTCTGGCGGACGACAAGCTCGGGCTCCAGCAGCGTTTTCGTGTAGCCGCCTCCGGCTCCGCCTTTACGTATGACCTCCAGCAGCTTTTCGGCCGCCCGGCTGCCCATATCGAATTCGAACTGCCGGATATGCGTGAACATGCTGAATTCCTCCACGATCGAGGTCGGATCGTCGAAGCTGACGATCGACAGATCCTCCGGCACGCGCAGTCCGGCCTGCAGGGCCATCTGGTAGATCTGCACCGCGAGCCGCCCGTTCAGCGTGATATAAGCGGTCGCCATCCGGTTGCGGATATACCGGAACAGCGGATGAGTCTCCGCTTTCTTGAGGCTTTCCACCCGGAAGCCGGTAATCATGTGGGCGGGATTGATGAGCGCCCCTTTGTTTTTCAGCTCGTTCATGTACCCTTCGAGACGCTCCTGAACCGTAACGGTCTGCATCGGCGAGTCGGAGCAGATCGCGATCTCGCGATGCCCGAGCTCCCATAGATGGTCCACCGCCAGACTCGTGCCCATCCTTCCGTCGGATGCGATGTAATTCGTCTCCACCCCCGGCAGATAGCGGTCGATCAGAACGAACGGAAATCCGGAGAACTTCATCGCGAGAATTTCTTCATTGTACTGCTCCTCGTCCACGGGAAAGATCAGCAGCCCCTCGGCCCCGATCTCCTTCAGCGTCTTGATTGCTTCCTTCTCCTTGTCCACCTGGCCTCCGGAGAGCAGGATCACGCTTCGATAGCCCTTGTCCTCAAGCGCCATGCGCACGCCGTCGATTAGCCGGATGGCGAAATAATCGTCGATGGAAGGCATGACGAGGCCGATCAGGCCGCTCCGCCGTCTCCCCGCTCCCCGCTCCGGAGCCGATAATGCCGCGCCCGGCTGCTGCAGCGGGAAATCCGGGGCGGCCTCTTCAGGCTGCCGGCCGCTCACGAAGGTGCCGCGTCCGGGCACACGGGAGATCAGCTTCTCGGCAGCCAGGCCGGACAAGGCGTTGACGACCGTGATCTTGCTTACGTTGAACCGGTCCATCAGCTCTTTTTCCGTCGGGATCCGGTCGCCTTCCTTCAGTTCGTTCGAATCGATAAGTTCACGGATGTAATCCTGAATTTTCTGATACAGCGGAGTTCGATCTGTCGAGCTCATTTTCCATCACCAGTTTCGGTCCGAGATTTGTATATATAATATATTCTTGCTTATCGTTGCGCAACCGTTTCCCATTCCTCCTCCCTGGGCACAGAGCCGCAAATCCCTTTTGAAGCTCCCTGCTTCGCCAGAACTAAACCTCCGCCTTTCGGCGTGTTTTCCCTGCATTCTTTGTCGAAGTGCTTGAATTATATATGTATAATATATTTAATATAAATGCAAGCGCATTCAAACCTGATTAATTCGCCACTCCCGGATCAAGGAGGTGAGCCTCGGGAGCGCAGGGACCGTTCTCCCGAACAAGGCTTGGAAAGCAACCTATTCCGAACAAAAGAGGTGTTTCGTGATGATTCGCAAGCTTGCGGCAGCCAGTCTTGCATTGGCCTGCACATTGTCCTTCTCCTTCGCCGTCTCCGCCGAGCCGGATGCCCAGAAGGAGAATCGCTCCCCGTCCGGCTCCATTTCCTGGCCCCAGCAGCAGCAGCTCCCCCGCTTCGCCAAGGCCAAGCAGCTTGAAGTGGCGGATATCTATGACGCCCCCGGCGATGTGAAGCTGCTTTTGGCCACGCTCCAAGGCCTCGTCAACCGCAGCGAGCCGCGCATTTATTTGCTCGAGAGCAAGGAAGAAGGCAAGTTCGCCTGGCTGAACGATCTCGACGTCCCCTACAAAGTCCGCGACAGCGAATGGTCGCTGCTGGACAAGTTCAAGAGCGAGGTCAAGGGCATCATCGTTTATGACCCTCAAGTACCCGATTCCATCAACGTGGCGACTACCCTGGCGGGAATCAAGGATGCTGTCGCCGCGAGCCCCGAGCTGGCGAAAAAGCTGACGGCTTCTCCTTATTCCTTCAAGGTGCTCGACGATCTGCAGGGCCGCTTCAAGGACCGGCTCGATGCCTACACCTGGCAGTACGAGCATCTATGGAGCCAGACGACCCATCGGATGCTCGTCGGCCTCAGTCCCGATACGTCCATCCTCCTGTCGTCCACCGGCATCCCAGCCTCGTATAAGACGGTCGCGCAGGAGACGTCGCAGGAGCGGGACGCAGGCAACCGCAAGGTATATGATCTCGACCTGTCGCCTTTCCTCGGCCAGCAATCGGTCTATCTCCGCTTCGACGACGCCTTCCCCGAGGACGGCTGGGGACCGGCCGTTCACGAGGTCACCGTCAAGGCCGACGGGCAGACGATCGCCAGCTTCGTTCCCGGCACTCCGGAGGAGGAGCCGTTCCTGTACGACGCCCAGAGCTCCCAGGTTTCGGCCGGCAGCGGCGGCCACCGCTTCGCCGACAACGGACGTTATTTCGTCTACCGCTTCACGCCTCCGGCAGGGACCGGTCAGCTGACCGCATCCGTCGAGATGTGGAACCAGTTCAAAGTCAGCGCCGGCAGCGAGCAGCCGGCCTCCTCCGAGCAGAAGGAGCCTTACGGCTACCTGCGCGACTACGCCGTCGCGAACAGGGCGATGGTGTTCTGGCTCGACTCCAACGTGCCGGCGCAGCGGGAGCTGTTCGAGCGCATCCTGTCGGATGTGCAGCCGGGGACCCCTTATCTCGGCTGGTTCAGCAACGATACCGTCGGCGAATTCAGCTCCGTGGAGATTACCTCCCGGCACAGCGTGTACGTGCTTGCCGCCGACTGGTTCAGCAACATGACCGTATTCTCGGGCGGCAGATCGGTAGCGGCGCCGCTTAAGGCGGCCAAAGCTCCGAAGCTGCAGAACAAGATCTATGTCACCTATACGTTCAGCGAAGGCGACAACTTCCAGTACAACCAGCATCGGATGCGCGTCCTGTGGGACGATCCCGCACGCGGCAAGGTGCCGCTCAACTGGACATCCAGCCCGCTGCTGTACGACGGCGCTCCCGCCATTCTGGACTACTACCTGAAGACGGCGACGCCCAGCGACCAGCTCATCTCCGGACCTTCGGGAGCGGGGTACTTCTACGCGAACGCCTGGCCGGACAGCACCTTCCCGTCCTATTTGAAGTCAACCTATCCTTACTTGAAAAAAACCGGCATGACGATCCCGTACGTGCTCAACCGCATCGACAGCGAGAACGTTCCGCTCAGCGACGCGAAGGCGAAAGCCTATGCCGACGAGTATCACGCCCCCGGCCTGTTCCTCAGCTGGGAAGACCGCTTCGGCGTCGAGCTGGCCAAAAACAAGCTGCCGATCTCGACGATCCAGGGCATCGGCACGGTCAAGGACGGCCAGCGTATTTTGGCGGAAGCCAAGGCGAAGTGGGACGGCAAGTCGCCTCTCTTCATCTCGCTCGGCCTGCTCGCCTGGAGCTTGACCCCGACGGACGTCGTCGCCTTGAACGGCTCTCTCGGGCCGGAATTTGAAGCCGTCAGAGCCGATCAGTACTTCTCGCTCGTCCGCGAGGCGAACGGTCTGCGGCCTTAAAGTACAGATCCGGCGGCCAACGCCGCCTGCTGAGATTCAAGCCCCTCTCATCAACAGGACGATGCGTTGTCCTAGGCGTCGTCCTGTTTGTGTTTTTGGGCCGATAAGCAGATGTAGGAGCCAGGCATCTGCATCCTGCACGATATAGAAGAACACATAGGATGAGAGGCAAGGAGAAGCAACGATGCCGCCAAATGGGGGGATGCTGTTTGCGGTTGAACAGCACCTCACTACTTGCGGCTTAGTTTCTTTCCCTTACAAAACACGTCCAACCGGATACGATCCGACAGGTAGAAAGCAAATTGCTTCGCTTCTTCCCATTGATGCCGCAGCTCCATTTCCTGTATCAATCCGCCGTGTTTCAATACTACGGCAAACTTTCCATCTTTCGGTTCAATTCGGATTTGATCCATGTCGCCCATTTCTACCTCCCGCTATTGCTGGAACACCGGAGTATTCGTCATGTGTTCAACTTCATTTGACCGAAGGGACGGCATGTTGAAGTTGGACGTTATTTTAATTAAAAACACATAGAAAACGGAACCCGCAATCCAGCGAGGCTCCGTTTTGGTTCTTGCGGAAAAACTAACCAGTACGTTGAAGAGGCTAAGTTGATCCTGGAGTGCTTCAGCAAAAAATAGATGGCAGAGAAAACTTATTCCATTATCTCTTTTCTCCACCAAGCACTCGTTGGAATTTCCTTGGACGTTATGATAACAGTTTCGCCGATTTTTGGAGTTGCGATGTTGACCTTTTGTTCGGACGCCGCTTTTGTGACCCGTTCTATGGGATCAGTCCATAAGTGAAAGGCTAGCGTGAACGCTCCCCAATGAATGGGAATCAAGAGCTTTCCTCTAAGATCAAGATGAGCTCGCACCGTTTCTTCAGGCTTCATATGAATCAAAAACCGTTCGTCATATTGCCCGCATTCCATCATTGTCAAGTCGAACGGTCCGTAAATCTCACCGATTTCCTTAAAGTGAGGACCATAGCCGCTATCTCCACTGAAGTAAACCCTCGTGTCGCTCCCGACGATGACCCATGAGCACCACAGGGTAGAATTACGGTTGAACATCCCTCTTCCTGAGAAATGCCTCGCCGGCATACAGGCCAACGTAAGACCGTCAATCAAGAGCTCTTCATACCACTGGTGCTCAGAAATTTTTTCCGGTGCGACTCCCCATTTGATCAAATGCCGCCCTACTCCTTTTGGCACGATAAATCGATGGGTTTTATCCTTTAGTTTACGGATTGAAGAATAGTCCAAATGATCATAGTGATCATAGTGATCATGGGATAAGATAATCGCATCCATCGCGGGAAAATCCTCTGGCTGAAGAGGCAGCTTCCTGCTGTATCGTTTCTCGCCAACCCAAGGAATTCGAGTGCCTAGCATCGGATCAAAGAGAAGTCTTTTATTCTCTAGTTCAAGTAGAAAAGCCGAATGGCCAAACCATGTTACACGTGCAGCATGCGGAACGGTCATTATGTCCGCTATCGTAAATGTCTCTACAGCAAGATTAGTTGCAGGCTTTAGTCTCCCTCTTGTTAATAGAGCATCCCTCAGTAAGCTAAATATTGTCGCTAAACCCATTCTCATATCGGTCGGAATCTGATTTTCATATTTTTTCATGGTTGTTCTCTGTGGTTTATTCATCATCTTCACAACCCATCATTTGTGTAGGGCACGCTTTCAAGCCGTTATATCCCTCTAACTCCGGCTGATTTCAGCAGCGGGCTCGTGTGGAGCAGCATATTGGGTTCCTTTATCTAAATCCCCATTTACATTCTGGTTTCGTTTTACACACCCGAGTATTTCTTTAATGATCGGCAAAGCCCCAGAAAATGTACATGGTACATCACTGAGGCTTTTCGTGCTCTACATTATAAGAACAATAGCTGGTTTGGGTTATTTGAAACGTTACTTTCCTTGACTATTTTTCCATGCGGTTTGCCCCAACAGTTCCCGCAAAGTAGTCATGTACGTTTCTTCCGACGTGGTCCATCTCAGTCTGGCCGTTTCTTCCGCATCCGGACCTGCAAGAAAGCGTAGTCGGTCAGACTTATCGTTGGCAGCAGCGTAAATCTGGCCGGCCACCTGGTTCACATCAGCATTACCAAATGGAAAGGTCATCATGCATTGCATCATGTGATCGAAATAAGGCTTGTACGATTCTGGAACGGACGCATCTTGGGATGCGGACATGGTGTTCGACCCGAAGCTTGTCGTTAGCATGGAACCTGGCTCCACCAGTTTGAGGGAGATATTTTGCGATTCAAGCTCGTAGGCCAGCGATTCCGACAGTCCTTCGACTGCATGCTTTGACGCTGCATAGACCGAAAAAAGCGGGAATGAGGTAAAGCCTATGTTCGAAGTGATATTTACAATGGTTCCGCCGCCTTGCCCGCGGAAATAAGGCGTAATCGCCTGAATGACGTTCATCGTACCGAAGACATTGGTCTCGAAAACCCCGCGGATAGCATTCATAGGTGTTGTTTCAAACACCGAGATGACACTGACTCCAGCGTTGTTCACAACCGCGTCAATCTTGCCAAACCTGGCGATCCCTGCCGAAATCGCGGCCTCGATGCTGGCAGGATTAGTAATATCGAGCGCCGTTACAAAAATCCGTTCGGGAATTTCCTCTGCCAAGCTCTGGTCCGGCTTGCGCATCGTCGCAACCACGTTCCAGCCCTCATTAGCAAACTTCTTGGCTGTAGTATGGCCTAATCCGGTCGAACACCCCGTGATCAATACGGTTTTTATCATTGAGCTATCTCCTTCAACTCAGTTTTTATCGCTTCTATGTTAGCTTACTCGGTTATAGTGGCTCTAAGTCAATTCCATCTGTCTACTCCTTATTGTTAAGGGTTTGTAATTGACGCTATGTAAGTTCTGATTGTAAATTATATTAGAGTTACTCTAATCAATACAGGCGGTGAATGAACTCTAATGAGTCTGACTATTAAGCAAATTTCAAAAAAAATGGGCATTACTGCATATACACTTCGTTTCTATGAGAAAGAAGGCGTGTTGCCAATTGCTGACCGAGATGCGAAGGGGGTCCGCATGTTTAGCCAACACTACATCGATTGTATTGAGATGGTGCAAGCACTGCGTTCAACAGGGCTGCCACTATCAGAAATAAAACATTACGTGGAGCTTTACAAGCGCGGGGATAGTACATTGCCACAAAGGAAACAGATGCTGATGCACCAGAGAAGCAAAGTGGAAGATCAATTAGCCCTATTGGTGAAAACACTGGAAAAGATCAATTATAAATTGGCGTTAATTGATGTCCAAGATAATAAATTTGAAAAGCTGCCATAATAGAAAGGGCAGCTTGAATGGTAAGCATAGTAGTGTCAGTAAGCTCAATCCTTAATCATTCTATATCCCCACCCGAATGCGCTTTTTGAACGTTAGTGAATCCAAGACGGCGACGGCTTAGCTCCGCAACTCGGAAATGGAAGCCAGAGCGGCGCTGCCAAAGAAAAAAATCGCCCAAGCTCGTCGAGGCAATCCAAGGCAATTGGCCCCCCGTCCCCCCTGAGAGAGTATCCCGTTCGCAAATCCACTCCGAAGTGCTCGACTACTTAAGTGCACATGGTCATTGTTATCTCCAAGCAATGGAATATGAACACAATCCTATGAAAATCTATGCCCTCCAGTATGACTATTCCAGGATAAGAAGTATTAATTGAGCATTAAATTTGTACATATCTCATTTCCCCCGCGCTAAACTAGTAATCAAATATAATTATAATTTGAAGGTATAAAGTAATCCTTACATAAGGAGACTATTTCTCTGTTGAAGCCGATTATTGATAATAATGTCATTCCTTTTATTGAGAAAGTTGAACGCGAGGCTTGGTTGGATATGTGTGCTTCTGCACCGGAAAGCTATGTGAAAAGTTCAAATGTCTCCTTTACGCGTGTGGGATCAAGTATTGCCCTCGCTAATCGCGGGCTGCCCTATCCTGATTTCAACCGCGTTCTCGGCGTAGGAATTGGGCCAGCAAGCGAAGCGGAGCTGGAACTGGCACTCGCATGGTTGAAAGAACATGCGGCTCCGTCCTCTCCCTTGCAAATTCCGCCGCATGCCCTTTCTAAAAAGATTCTTGAGTGGATGAACACAAGAGGCTTGGAACGTGTTGGAAACGGCAAGGCCGTATTTTATCGAGATTCATCGCCTGTGCAAAGCCATCCAATCCCACCTACGCTTGATATCCGTCTCGTTGGAGCACCCTGCGCTGAAGACTTCGGCTTTACCGTACATGCGGGGTTCGGTGTGCCCGAATCAAACATCCCGTTTTTTTCGGCGTTGGCTGGACGGCCAAAATGGAAAACTTACGCGGCCTATGACGGTAATAAACCCGTCGCTTCCGCAGCCATGCTCATCGACAACAACTGGGCCTATCTTGGGGTAGCTTCGACGTTACCGGAATATCGCGGCAGAGGGGCGCAGAATGCACTATTCAAACGGCGCATAACGGATGGAATTGCTGCTGGAGTTATCGGTTTTACCGGGGATACTGGACAACCGCTTGAAGGGGAAGAGCACGCTCACAAGTCTTACCGCAACTTTCATCGAGCTGGATTTAAACGTGTTTTAGTGCGTCAGAACTTTATCTTGAAATAGATCGATTTACTCTCATCAGAATCATAGCGTGCTCCCATGCTCCCATCATGCTTGTAACCAATTCATGCTGCGAAAGCTGAGTATATAACTACTGGCACAATAACATTGGCAGGAGAAAACGGACCGGGTAGGGCGAACGCCTTACCCGGTCCGTTTTTATAGGATGTTTCATGTTGGAACACGTTTGGAGAATGTCACTTGGTCACTGTGTTCCTACTGTACACACGAACAAAATCAATCATCATTGTTTGCGGGAATATCGTGGAGCCATCGGGATCGCCATCAAAATCTCCACCGACGGCAAGATTCAATAAAAAGTGAAACTTCTTATTGAATGGAGCCGGACTCGATCCTCCTGAACTAAACCATTCATTTGAGTTTCGTGTTTGATACAGCTTTCCGTCTACATACCACCGAATTTGGTTGGGTTCCCACTCAACGGAATAATCGTGATACCCATTATCCGGCAAGGTGTAGTTCGAACCGATATATTTCCATGGATTACCAAAGTGAACGGTTCCCATCACCTTTAACGGATCCGATCCTCGCTGCTCCATAATGTCAATTTCGCCGCTCGCTGGCCATCCGCCATACTCATAATTTGTCGGAAGCATCCAAATAGCCGGCCATATCCCCTTCCCGTAAGGAAGCTTGGCACGAACGACAAATTTGCCGTACATCCAATCTCCTTTATTCTTCGAAACCAATCGAGCGGACGAATAGGACATTCCGTTTATGTTTTCTTTAATCGCTTTAATTACTAAGTGACCAGAACCGTCTTGATAGGCGTTTTTCGTACTATTCGTATAATACTGTTTTTCCTTGTTCCCCCATCCGTGCCCGCCGATATCATAGCCCCATTTGCTGGGATCAGGAGCCGTGCCGTCAGCCCCGTCGAATTCATCGCTCCATACAAGAGACCAGTTGTCCGGCGCAGGTGCAGGCGCAGAATCTGAAGCGGAAACGATGAATTCTTCCCATCCGGACGCAGAAGTCCTGTTCGCATAGAGAATCGATCCTTGATTCAAGTCCACAGATACGTATAGATTGTTGGCTACAGCTTGAAGGGCTGTTTTTCCGTTCCCTCGATCGATTTTCCTGAATTTTTCCCAAGCTTGAATCGTAGACGCCCTTGCAATCAGTTTAGTACCCTGATTCAGATCAGCTGTGACATATTTGTTGTTGGCAATCGATAAGAACGATACGGTATTGTCCGAATTATGGATGACATTAAATTTCTCCCAATTTTGCGCAACTGCCCGGTTGGCGACAAGCGGACTCGCCCCTGCTTGATCCGCAGACACAAAATGATTATTTACCGCTGCTTTAATCGTGGAAGACATATAAAACCTCCTGAAATTTAATCAAGAGCATGCAGTCCAAATAGGAAGATGGCCGCATCAATCAGCTCTTTAAGTATTCATCTTTCAGCAACCAAGATTATCGCCGGGGGTCACACCGAGAATCGAAGCAATCCGTTTATACTGAACCGTACGGCTTTGAACCTGCATCGGATTTCTACCGTTGCATTCCAATGCGCCATTAATCGTTCTAATGGTTTCACCGAATCCTTTAGAGTTAACCATCGCATTATGTCCCGTCATCGTTCCGGCGCCTGTTTGAGTGTTCCAAAACCAAAGTGCCGTTTTCCAAGCTACCGAAGCGTCCTGGGCAACTAGATCTGGATTGTTCAAGAGTGGGAGCCCCAATGCTATGCCTGCCGCCCCATAATTGTAATTCCAGCTCAATTGCAGGGGACCGCGACCATAATATTGCTTTCCAGGCGCGGGGGGATACTGATTATGGGCAGCAGAATAGTGCGAATAATTCGCCGTGTTCTGCTCAACGACATGGTATAATCCTCCCGTTTCATGATAAACGTTGGCAAGGAATGCGGCAGCTTCCTGCTTCTGGATGGTGATGCTGCCAGTTGTCGTAAAACCCGGGTAAGCGCTGATAGCAGCCAACAATCCAGAGTAGGTGTAGAATCGATTGCGGTTAGAGAATATTTGGTTGAATTGGTCTTCAGTAACGATGAAACTGCCCGATTGCGCGGATGCAGGGGCAGTATTGGAAGCGGAAACGATGAATTCTTCCCATCCGGAAGCTGAATTCCTGTTCGCATAGAGAACCGATCCCTGATTCAAGTCCACAGATACGTATAGATTGTTGGCTACAGCTTGAAGGGCTATTTTTCCGTTGCCTCGATCGATTTTCCTGAATTTTTCCCAAGCTTGAATCGTAGACGCCCTTGCGATCAGTTTAGTCCCCTGATTCAGATCAGCTGTTACATATTTGTTGTTGGCAATCGATAAGAACGATACGGTATTGTCTGAATTATGGATGACATTAAATTTCTCCCAATTCTGCGCAACTGTCCGGTTGGCAATAAGCGGGCTCGCCCCTGCTTGATCCGCAGACACAAAATGATTGTTAACCGCTGCTTTAATCGTTGAAGACATATGAAGACCTCCTATAATAAGTTGAACTAAATGCGCGTTTTTTCGCATGTAGACAACTGCGTGGCAGAGAACAGTAGTAACGATGTCCGCTTTATAAAGCGGTTGCTGAAAACGAACGTATTCTTAATGTGCAAGCCTTAATGCCATCCATACCCCGTCAGAGTAGACCCCATTATGCTTTAATGCGTTTTTTTCGACCCCGTAGACTTCGAAACCTAAGGATTCGTATAGGTTTCTTGCCGCTTCATTTTCCGAAACGACGGCTAATTTCAGCTGCTCCACACCATCTATCTTCCTCGCCTTATGAATAAGTTCCAGCATAAGGGCTTTTGCCATGCCATGTCCGCGCAGTTCAGGAGCTACATACATTCCGTATATATTTCCTTTGTGGGCGTCCTTAAGGCCGGTGTCCCGCATGAAAGTTGCCATTCCGAACAGAGTGTTATTGACAAAGGCTCCAAGGACAAATTTATCGGGAGTCGGTTTGAGGAGTTCTTTGTAAAATTCCAAGGGAAACTTGGCTTCCTGTTCATAGGAAGAAACGTAAGCTTCCGGGCTGCTTTGCAGCCCGTTTAAGCGCAATTGCTGGTATGCATGAGCATCAGATTCCGACAGGGAACGAATGTTCATTCATTTTCTCCTTGTGTTAAACGTGATGGCTTCAAGGACTTTATTTTCTCTTCCGTGGCTGCTGCTTCGATGCTGGGACAGCCTGATGCTATATTTTCTCAACGATCGTTTTGTTTAAAGTTCAAGGCTGTCGAGTCGGCTTATAGCAGACCGCCCGAAACGAGAATGGTATCGCCAGTAATCCAAGCCGCTTCGTCGGACGCTAAGAATACAGCTGCTCTTGCAATATCTTCGGGCTGTCCTACACGTCCAAGCGGTGTCATGGAAACAGCATGTTCTCGGATCTGGGACCAAGCTCCGATCGCTTGTGTGCCTTCTGTCTCCGTTGTCCCCGGAGCGATGGCGTTCACGCGGATATTTCGTCCTCCGAGTTCTTTTGCCATCACTCGCGTCATGGAGCCCGTTGCGCTTTTTGTCGCCGCATAGAGCAACGCGGACACAGAAGGATTAATGCCCTCAGTAGAGCTGATGTTAATGATATTGCCGCCTTTTGTTCCGAAATGCTGGACGGCTTCTTTGCTGGTCAGGATTGGCCCCAGAACGTTGGTATTAAAGTGACTGTGAAATTCATCCTCGGTTATTGCCTCAAGAGTCGCGAACCGAAAGATGCTGGCATTATTCACCAGAATATCGATTGGGCCAAATAACCGCTTTGTTTCTTCAAATAACCGTTTGACATCGGCTTCCTTGGAAACATTGGCCTGAATGGCGGCTGCCCGTCCTCCGTTTTTCATGATTTCGGAAACAACGAGATCCGCACCTTCTTTGCTTCCCGCATAATTGACGATTACCGCTGCACCAGCTGCCGCAAAGGCTTTTGCAATGCCTGCGCCAATCCCTTTTGATGCACCTGTCACGATCGCTACTTTTCCTTGTAGTTTTTCCACGGTTAAAACCCCTCTTCTTCTTTTTTACTCCCTAAAGTTGTTTTGGGAGCCGTATGGCAATATGGCTTCAGCAGCTCAAGAGAAAGCCAAGTCGGACATTCTGAGGCCGACAGAAAGCACAAACTGCAACGTGATGAATGCAGACTGGCGAGCGTGAATCAACGATCATTTGTGTAGGGCACGCTTTAAAGCCGTTTTATATCCGTCTACAACTCTCCGGCTGATTTCAGCAGTAGGAAAGTATTCTTCAAAGCCGTGAAAACCTCCAGGGTATAGATGAAACTCTGTCGGCACCCCCGCCTGCGTCAGCCTTGTTACATAATCGATTGTTTCATCGCGAAATGGATCCAAGTCACCAACACAGGTGTATGTGGGTGGAAGTCCTGACAAATCCGTTGCTCGTGCAGGAGCAGCGTATTGGGTTCCTTCATCTAAATCCCCTAGATACATTTCCCACCCAAATTGGGTTTTCTCATCATTCCATACTCTTCGATCTGTGATTTGATTGAAGGACTTCGAAGTCATCCGATCATCAATCATGGGGTAGAGAGGCATTTGGAATGCTATTGCAGGCCCCTTGCGATCTCTTGCCAAAAGGGAGACGGCAGCCGTTAATCCACCTCCGGCACTGGGACCGATTACTGCGATTCTGGATGAATCAACCCCCAGCTCTTCAGCATTTTTAGAGAACCATTCGAGTGCAGCATAGCAATCATCAAGTGGAGCTGGATAAGGATGTTCTGGAGCCAGCCGATAATCCACTGAAACGATGACACAATCGAGTTCGGATACCAGTTGCTGCAAAGTAGGGTCCATCATATCAGCAGATCCAAGGATATAGCCGCCGCCATGAAGATACAGAACACCGGGCAGCGTTTCTTCCTTCACTCTTGGTTCGTAAATTTTGATCCGAACATCTGGATCTCCCTCTGCTCCAGGAACATGTTTCTCTGATGTTAAAACAGCATCATTAGCGGGCAACGTTGCAGCTATACCAGCAAACATCTCATTCATTTCGTTCCTTTTGGCATTTAAGTTCTCTCGGGTATAAATGACTTCTGGCAAATAAGAAAACATTTCTTTAATTTCCGGGTTTAGTTTGTTCTCCATCATCCACTCATCCTTCCCCTGAAAATGTATAGAGATCCACTGACTGACTGCATGCGGACAGCACCATTAGCGCATCGATACCAAGACAAGCAAGCTCATCTTGCTTAACTTCAGCTTTATTTTTCTCCTCTTTCAATATCTTTGCTTCTCAAGTTTCAAAGTTCCGCCATTCATCCTTTTATGTACTATATTTCCATGTTTTTTGCCCTAACAGTTCCCGCAGGGTCGTCCTGTAACGTTTCTTCCGATGTGGTCCGACTCAGTCTGGCCGTTTTTTTCCACATCCGGACTTGAAAGAAAACGGAACCGGACAGACTCATCGTTGGCTGCAGCTTAAATCCGGCCGGCAACCTGGTTCTCATCTGCATGATGGTTCAGCCGCCTGCCCGCGGAAATAAGAGGTAAACGCCTGAATGACGTTCATCGTACCGAAGACTTCCTTGCTGTAAGAATTCCTATTCCTGTCGAACATCCGTTTTTGTCAATAAACGGGCTCCTTCGAGGAATTTCTTTTTGTTTCTACATTAGCTTCATACCGTTTTTGTCATGGAATTATCTCCTTCGAGTAATTACTTATTGTTTCTACATTAGCTTACCGGGTTAAAGTACCTCTAAGTCAATTCCATGCATCCAGACCTTATAGGTAAAGGATTGTATTTGATTCTATGTAAGCTCTTATAGCAAATTATGTTAGAGTTACTCTAATCAATAGCGATCAACTTGTGCTCAAGGTAGATTCCTCCCGCTTTGCTGCCTCAGAAAAGCGGCATTGACTAAACTACAATCACTACGCACTAACAGGGTCATCCGCTATTTTGCTTTAATGGACGAACTGGCGACTGTTTGCCGGAGGAGCTTCGTGCTGACGATGTGCACATTTCTCGCCATTTTGTGCGGATTATGGGCCTGTTCCGACATGTTGTTCAATTTTGGGCACTCGAGGCTAAGCAGGTCCAGGGCATCCGCTCCGTTCCCCCACCTATGCCCTCCTGACCGCAGGCGTTCTTGCCCTGCTTCCTGCAGCCGCGTCCGCCTTTGTGTCTATGCAGTGAGAAAGATACCGATGGAATGGATTCGGAAGCTTCCCTCTGCTCTTGCTTTTGCTTTGCTTTTTCAGCAAAAAAAGCCAATTCGGACCTTTTCAGGTCGAAATGGCTTTTTTTCTGCCGCTTTCTATGCCAGGTTCCATTCCTCATGGATTTTCGGCACATCCGCGATGAGCTGCTGCGTGTAGACATGCTGCGGCTGCAGGATGACCCTCTCCGCCGGCCCCTTTTCCACGATGCGCCCCTTTTCCATAATATAAAGCGTATCGCTGACATAGTAGGCCAGCCCGACGTCATGCGTGATGAAAATGATCGTCATCCCGTTCTCCTCCCGCAGCTTCATGAGCATGTCGAGAATGGTGGAGCGGGAGCACGCGTCGATCATCGATGTCGGCTCGTCGGCGATCAGGATGCGCGGCCGCATCATGAAGATGCGGGCAATCATGAGCCTCTGCATCTGGCCTCCGGACAGCTCGAACGGGTACTTGTTGTACAGCTCGTCGAACTTCAGGTTGACGAACGAGCAGGCATCGATCATTCTCCGGCGCTCCTCCTCCTTGCTCAGCTCCAGGCTTTGCAGGGCGATGCAGTCGCGCAGCAGCTTCTCCACCCGGTGGAACATATTGAATGAGGAAAACGGATCCTGGAAAATCGCCTGGATGTCCTTCCAGTAGTTCCGCCGCTCCTTATGCCCCTTGAGCCGTCTCGGAGCCCCCTCGTATTCGATCCTGCCGTTCGTTTCCTTGAGCAGGCCGAGCAGCATCTTGGCGAGCGTCGTCTTGCCGCTGCCGCTCTCCCCGACGATGGAAATGATTTCGCCCTTGTGGAAGGCGAAGTCCACCTCACGCACGGCCGTCTTTTTCTTCTTGCCGTAGCCGAACACCTTGGTGACGCCGACTCCGGCGAGCAGAATGTCCTTATCGCTGAACTTCTTCATCCGCATACCACTCCTTCAAGGTATCCACGCCGAATATGCAGCGGTATGTCCTGCCGGCCTCCACGCGCATCGGAATCTTGCCGCTGCGGCATTCCTCCCGCGCGAAGTCGCAGCGCTCCGCGAAGCGGCAGCCTTCCGGCACGTTCTTGAGGTTGGGCGGAGCCCCGGGAATGGCCGACAGCTTGTGGTCCTTCATGCCTTCCTCGGGGACGATGATGGAGCCCATCAGCCGCTTGGTATAAGGATGGACAGGGTCGAACACCATCTGCTGCGCCGTGCCCCGCTCGACGATCTCGCCCGCGTACATGACCATGATGTCGTCCGTCACATGGTAGAGCAGCGGCAGCTCATGCGTGATGAAGATGAGGGAACGGATGAACTTCTTGTCCAGCAGCTCCTTGAGCAGGCGGATGACCGCCTTCTGCGAGGTGACGTCGAGCGCTGAGGTCGGCTCGTCGGCCACGAGCACCTTTGGATTGAGGATCGTCGAGATGGCGATGACGGTCCGCTGCTTCATGCCGCCAGACAGCTCGCTCGGATAGGCGTCCAGCACCTCCGGGGCGAGATGCAGCGTGCGGAATCTCTCCTCCGCCATCGCCCTCACCTGCGGCTTCGTCAGCTTCGGCTGATGCTCCTTCATGAGATCCTCGATGAAGCGGATGATCTTCAGCGTCGGATTGAGCGCGTTCATCGCGGCCTGCGGAATATAGGCGATTTCCCGGCCGAGAATCTGCTTGCGCAGCCTCTCCTTGCCGAGCTTCATGATGTCGATGCCGCCTATGGAGATCGAGCCTTCTCCGTAATAGAGAGGCGGGAAATAAAAGCCCATCAGGCTCATCGACAGCGTCGACTTGCCGCAGCCGGACTCGCCGGCGATGCCGAGCGCCTTGCCCTCCTCGAGCGCGAAGTCGACGCCGTCGACGGCGAACACCTTTTCGTTCAGACGCGTCCGATAGTACGTCTTGAGCCCTTCGACCTCCAGTACGCGCCGCAGGGGCTCGGGGGCAAGTTCGGGTTGCAGGTCCGCCAGCTTCCGGCTCATGCGCGCTCACTCCTGATTTTCGGATTGAAGATCTCGTCCATGCCGGTGTTGATCATGTACAGCGAGAAGGTGATGACGGCGATCGAGAAGGCGGCCGGGATGAACGCCCACCACGCCCCGGCGACCGGAGCTTCGAAGACGAGCGCCCAGTTCATGATGATGCCGAGCGAGATCGTGTTGTACGGCCCCAGGCCGAGCATGGAAATGGAAGCCTCCGACAGGATGCCGGAAGCGACCTGGAGGATGAAGGCCATGACGACGTAGGAAGCGATATACGGCAGAATTTCGAAGACGATGATCTTCGGCGTGCTGTGTCCGGATATTTTGGCCAGATTGACATGATCCCGGTTCCTCAGCGAGCTCGTCTGGGCGCGCACCGCCCGCGCGGTCCACGGCCAGCTCGTAAGGCCGATGATCAGGGCGACGAGCAGCGAGCTGCGGGAGTTGATGCTGACGGAGATCAGGATCAGGATGATGAACGACGGGATGACGATGAACATGTTCGTCACCGCGGTCAGGATGTTGTCGAGAAAGCCCCCGGCGTATCCGCACAGCAGCCCGATCGCCAGACCGATGATCGTGGCGAAGACACCCGCGACGAGGCCGACCATGATGGAGGTGCGGATGCCGTAGACGAGCTCCAGGAACAGGTCGCGGCCGAAGTTGTCGGAGCCGAGCAGCAGCCCCCCGCCCGGAGGCTGGAACGCCAGCGCCTCCATCGACAGCGGATCGGCCCGGTTGATCAGCGGCACGATGACGACAAGAGCGACCATCAGCAGCAGCATGATGGCGCCGAACATGAACTTGGGCGAACGGATCAGAATGCCGGCGGAATGCTTCATCTCAGTTCTCCTCCATTTGGGACGCCTTAATGCGGGGATCGACGATGCCGTAGACGATCTCGATTGTGAAGTTCGCCAGCAGCACCGTCAGCGCGATCAGCAGCGTGCAGCCGGAGATGAGCGGGTAATCCAGCTGCCGGATGGCCGTGAACAGCCAGGTGCCGATACCGGGGTAGCTGAAGACGATCTCGCAGATGAGCGAGCCGCCGACCATCGTGCCGATGGACAGGGCAAGGCCTGTAATCTGCGGCAGCATGGCGTTTTTGAACACATAACGCGCCACGCGCGAATCGCGGATGCCGAGCAGCTTGCTGTACAGCACATAGTCGGAGTTCAGCTCGTAGATGCTCATCTCCCTCATGCCGATCGCCTGGCCGCCGATCGTGACGAGCACGATCGAGAGGAACGGCAGCGTGTGGTGGCGGAGCACCGAGAGGATGAAGTCGAGGCTGAAATGCGGCACCATCTGATAATCGTAGCCTCCGGACATCGGAAACCACTTGAGCGTGATCGCGAGCAGGTACAGCATGATGATGGCGAGGGTGAAAAAAGGGATGGAATTTACGAACAGCGCCGCCGGGAAAAGCACCTTGTCGAAGACGCCCTTGCGGTAGGCGGCCACCGCGCCGAGCACGTTGCCGATGATCCAGCCGACGAGGATGGCGGGCAGCTGAAGCGCGACCGTCCAGGGGACGGCGGCCATCAGGATGTCGGATACCTTGCGCGGATACAGGCCGAAGGATGTTCCGAGATCGCCGGTGACAAGCTTCTTGAGGTAAATGCCGAACTGCGCGAGGAGCGGTTTGTCCACCCCGAACTCCTTCATGAAGTTGTCGTACACCTTCTTGATGGAATCGCTGTCCGTCATTCCCTGCGACACCTGGGAAGCGATCGTGCTGACCGGGTTGCCCTCGATGAGTCTCGGCAGCAGGAAATTAAGAATCAGCGCGATCAGCAGCGTGACGAGATACCAGCCGGACTTCTTCAGGAAATAGCGGGCATAGGCATTCAAGAGCTTCACCTTCCTTTAAGGAGAAGGGCCGGCCGCATATGCGGCGGCCCTGTGGTTGCGAGGCAATGATTGCGGTCGAGGCATAGCCGTGCAAGCTTCCGAGTCCAAGCGTGCCCGGAAGCGGAGATGGCCGCGGCGGTTCGGTTCGACTATCCGCGCAGCGGCGGTTGGTTCGACTGCCCGGAGCGGAGCGGGCCGAATCTCTCTGGAGAAGCAGCGCGTTCGCCTTTGAACGAGGATGCTTACCCTGCAAGGGGTCAAGCGATCGAGAGCATCCGAGTTCAACCGCGATCGGAAGAGAGATCGGCACGCGCAGCGGCGGTTCGGTTCGGCTGCCCGGAGCAGCGGGCCGAATCTCTCTGGAGAAGCAGCGCGTTCGCCTTTGATCGAGGATGCTTACCCTGCAAGGGGTCAAGCGATCGAGAGCATCCGAGTTCAACCGCGATCGGAAGAGAGATCGGCACGCGCAGCGGCCGCCTTGCCAGCGAAGTCAGTTCGTGATTTTATACAGAGCCTTGATGCCCGCCCCGTCTATCGCGATCTGCGGCGGAATGTTGCTGCCGTCCCCGTCGACCGGGAAGCCCTTCCAGACCGACTCGTTCACGGTGTAGAACACCCACGGACGGTACATCAGCGGAATGGACGGGACGTCCTTCAGCCAGATTTGCGTCAGCTCCGTGTACATCTTCTTGGCGTCGGCTTCGGATGCGGTCGGGATCTTGTCGATCAGCTCATCAGCCTTGTCGTTTTTATAGCGGCCCCAGTTCCAGAACGCCATCTCGCCGGCCGGCGCTACGCCTTTGGAATACATGATCGTGCGGGCGCGGCTCCACGGGTTGCTTGGCGTCACATTGCCGGCCGGCGTGTTCATGATGATGTCGAACTTGCCGGTCTGCAGGTCGTTCGTCCAGACCGGAGCTTCAGGGAACTTCGTACGAATTTCGATGCCGATCGCCTTGGCGCTCTGGGCGACGATCTCCAGCGCGGCGTTCCAGTCGGACCAGCCGTACGGGCACTCGACTTCGTACGGACCGAGACGCTGGCCGTTCAGCACACGGATGCCGTCCTTGCCCTTCTTCGCTCCGATGCTGTCGAGCAGCGCGTTCGCGGCTTTGGTGTCCGTCGTCCACTGCAGCGGCTTGATGGCGTCCTGGTCGACGAACTTGGACTCCGATGGCGTATCGAGCGTCAGCGAAGGCTTCATGTCGCCCGAATAGCCGCTCATGGCCAGCTGCGACACTTTCTTGTAGTCGATGGACATCGCGATCGCTTTGCGGACTTCCGGCGAATCGAGGCCCTTTTTCGACATATTGAAGAAGATGGATGGCATCGATCCCGGCAAATAGTAAGGCGCATCCTTCAAGAACGTCTTGATAGGAGCTTTCTCCTGCATCTTCCACACTTGCGGCGTGAACTGCTGCGAGACGTCCACCTGGCCGCTCTTGAACGCCAGGTCTCCGGCCGCGTTGTCCTTGTAGATGACATGCGTGATATATTTCGGAGCGGGCAGCTTGCCGAACAGCTTCTGGCCCCAATAGTTGTCGTCGCGGATGAGCGTGATCTTCTGGTCGTTGTAGAACATGAGCTTGTAAGGCCCGGTGCCGACCGGGTCGGCGTTCATTTCCTTGCGGATCGTCGCCAGGTCGTTGTTCGACTTCGTCTCGACGCCTTCCCATATATGCTTCGGCAGCATCGGCATCAGCTCGATGCTCTCGGTTACGGTCAGTTTGTTGGCGTTGGCGGGGTTCAGGCTGATGACGACCGCATTCGCTCCGTCCGCCTTGACGTCCTGGATGTAATCCCAGTAGCTGGACCAGTTGAGCTCGTATTTTTTGCCGAGGCCATAGGTATACACGACATCATCGGAAGTAAAAGGCTGGCCGTCGCTCCACTTGGCGTCGGGGTTCAGCTCGATGCGCAGCGTCTTGTCGTCCGTCCAGCTGTACGACTTGCCGAGGAGAGGCTCGAGCTTTCCGTCGATCATGTTGATCATGAACAGCGTTTCATACACGAGCTCGCGGGAGTTGCCGTAGTTGATCGGAAAAGCCGGGTTGCCGCTCAGCAGGTTGAAGTTGGTCGGCGCTCCCCATTGCAGGCCGTTGATATAGAGCGTCTCGTTGCGCGGCGTTTCCTTGGCTCCGCCGGAACTGTCCGTGCTCGCGGTCGGCTGCGGGCTGGCCGAAGGATCGGCGCTCGCGGCCGGCTCCTTGGTCGCCTCCGTTCCTCCGGTGTTCGCCGCGCTCGTTGGCGGCGGCGTGGAATTGCTGCATGCGGCCAGCAGCGACCCCGTCATCATGACCGAGGCGAACGTTAAGGCTAGCGCTTTACGCTTCATGGCTTCCTCTCCCCATTCCTCAACTAAATTGGATGCCTTTCCCTTAAGTAAGCGTTTACATAAACAAGTATAAAACGGCCTCGAAGGACCGTAAATGGTGGCAGTTTTGGGATTATATCTATTTTTTTGGGGTAGAGCCTCCGATCTGCGGCTGCGGATCTCAGGAAACGTCGGCCGCCGGGATGCGCAGGCGAACGCTGCGGACAAGGAATGCGTCCCCGGCGCGGTTCGGACGGCAAGAAACCGCCGTGACAAGGCCTTTCTGAACCATGATGCCCCGCTCCGCCACAGTCAGCTTCGGATTGCGGCCGTTGAGACGGCAGCGGCGGAAAGCTGCCGGGGTCAAGCGGGCCATACGGGTGATGACTCCGCCGATGGCCGGAGCTTCTACAATCCACTCCGCCGACGTCTGCGGCCCCTTATAAGCCTGAACGGTCCGGAACAGCCAGCCGCGGGTGGCGTTGCGCAGCCGGATGAGCCATTTGGACAGGCTCAGCTTGACGATGGAAGCCTCGATGAGGTCTCCGGGACATACCGGCAGCTTGATCCTCGTCTCGGCCTGAGGCAGTATTTCCCACCAGGCGTAATAGTTCGCTTTGCCGTTCACGTACTCATGCTCGGTTCCGGTCTGGATCAGGCAGCTGTTGTTGTAGCCGTCGATGCCGATCCAGGCGGAGGAATACGAGGATCGCGCCGAGGGCAGCACGAGCGGCACGGTCCAGGAAGCGGAGATGCTTCGGAACGCGCCTTTGCTGCCGGTTGCCGCGTACCCGCTCCAGTTCGACGAGGTCCAGCCTGCGTTAGCGAGGACAGGCGAAATTTTTTTGCCGCGGCAAGCGGCTTTCATTCGTTGGGATAACCGATCGGGCATCATCTGTTCACAGCCTTTTGAGGGAGATGCTATATCAACTATGCATCGGGCAGAAGGCGTGCATGGGCATCCGGCTGCCATCGCAATCAAGCCAAAGAAATGCTATGGAGGCTTAGTTGCGCCAACCGAATGAAGGACAGTCGCTCCCTTCCCGAAAACGGCAAATAGCCCCCGCTCAATGCGCCGGAGCTGAAGCTCCGTCCCTCACGGCTCCACGAAAAAAATGTACATTCCGGCTGCTTTCTTGATCCGCTGCCGTTCGCCGACAGGGAGCCTTTTCAGCTCTTCGGTACCGTAGGCGCCAGCCGAAAAGCTGTTGTTGCCTGTATAAAAGCCGATCATGAAGAGGTTCCATCCTTGAGCGCCAACGAGAAGCTGATGCGGTCGCTGCCCGCATGCTTGAGCATCTCCCTTGAATCGTCCAACAGAGGCAGCGGCAGCCGGGTGCCCGGATGGACCGTATGCATCGGAACCAAATCAAAAAGACGCGGAATCTAGCATTCCGCGCCTGTTCCTTTGAAGCACCCTTTTGAACCGGATCAGTACATGAAAGAACTAACGACGATGACGAGAAGCACATACAGGACCAGGATGGCGCCTGTGCTGGAGTAAGCATTGCCATAGCCAGCTTCCGACATGATTCAAAACCCCTTTCACAAGTTCTACTCTACGTTATGTATCTCCCGGACGCGACGTTTGGACGGGAAGTATAATTGTGCTTATGCTAGGGGAGCCGGCAGATTCATAGACAGCCGTCCCCTCCTGCACGGCGATCCGGAGCAAGGCGGAAGCCTGAACCGAAATGAAAAAGACGCGGAATTTGCCTTCCGCGTCTCCCCATGCGCCCTCATCCGCTCCTTGAACTAGTACAGGAAAGATGCGGTTACGATGACCAGCAGGATGAACAGGACCAGGATGGCGCCTGTGCTGAGTCTGCCATGACCATATTCGGACATTTTTCATTTCCCCTTTCGTTCTTGCTACTCTACCTTATGTATCTCCCATGCACGACGTTTGGACGGGAGGAATATTTGTGCTTATGATAGGGTATTCCGCAGTTTTGTAGACCGCTGCAGGGGAATCGGACGTCCCATCCGCCATGCCGAAACGGAAACGGAAAATGAAAAAACGCGGAAGCTTTCGCTCCGCGTCTTCATGTGGAAAGCTGATTTTTACCTGATTAGTACAGGAAAGAGGCGCTTACGATGACCAGCAGAATGAACAGGACCAGAACAGCGGCTGTGCTGATCGATTTGACGTGGCCGACTTCAGACATCTTCCATTTCCCCCTTCACTTGAGTCTACCCTACCTTATGTATTTACCGGCAGCGATGTTTGGACGGGAAGTATATTTGTGCTTATGCTAGGGTATTCCGCAGTTTTATAGACAGCTGCAGGGGGGGCGGGACGGCGCAGCCGCCATGCTGAAATGGAAACGGAAAATGAAAAAACGCGGAAGCTTTCGTTCCGCGTCTTCATGTGGAAAGCTGATTTTTACCTGATTAGTACAGGAAAGATGCGGTTACGATGACCAGCAGGATGAACAGGACCAGAATGGCGCCTGTGCTGAGTCTGCCATGACCATATTCGGACATTTTTCATTTCCCCTTTCGTTCTTGCTACTCTACCTTATGTATCTCCCATGCACGACGTTTGGACGGGAGGAATATTTGTGCTTATGCTAGGGTATTCCGCAGTTTTATAGACCGCTGCCGGGGAATCGGGACGTCCCGTCCGCCATGCCGAAACGGAAACGGAAAATGAAAAAACGCGGAAGCTTTCGTTCCGCGTCTTCATGTGGAAAGCTGATTTTACCTGATTAGTACAGGAAAGAGGCGCTTACGATGACCAGCAGAATGAACAGGACCAGAACAGCGGCTGTGCTGATCGATTTGACGTGGCCGACTTCAGACATCTTCCATTTCCCCCTTCACTTGAGTCTACCCTACCTTATGTATCTACCGGCAGCGATGTTTGGACGGGAGGTATATTTGTGCTTATGCTAGGGTCGGCGTGATCTCCTCAAGCGGAAGGGCCCATTTTCACGCCCATTTCTCTCGGAGTCCAGCCATAACCGGAACGGCAGGCATAGGATATCGCAGTCTACCGAAGGGAGAAATGACAAATGTCTTATGGAGTCGTCGGCGGAGAAGGCGTAGGCTGCGGTTACGGCGGATTTGGAATGAGCACGGCAGCAATCCTGGTCCTCTTCATTCTGCTCGTCATCATTACGCGCGCGTTCCTTTGCTAGTACTAGTACGGAATGTCATTTTCTAAGGCAAAAGAGGACCCCCGCGGGTCCTCTTTTTTGATTCCTTTCTACGCCGAGACTTGAAGGCTCTAACGAACGTGGATATCCACGCCGTATGCATGCAGGCCCAGCTTGCGTGCGACCGACTGCGAAGCGAAGTTGTCCCATGAGGTGCTGTAAAATGGCAGCATGCCGTCTGCCTGCAGCGCCTGGGCCCAGGCTTTCGCGCACCGGATCGCGAGCCCCCGGCCTCGATGGCCCGGCAGCGTCTCCAGTCCGGCCTCCGCTCCAAGGAGGCCTTTTCTTGCGCTGAAGCAGACCGACACGGCCAGCCCGTCTTCGACAACGGCAAAAACCGGTTGGCGTTCCTCCAGTCCTTCGGCCAAGCCCGGAAATCCGGAATCAAGCAGGCTCCTGTTCTCGCTCGTAATGCGGATGGCTCCGCCCGCTGCCTGAACAGGATTCCTGAACAGATAAGCCGGCCCCATCCAGATCGACGTCAACTCCCGGATCCCATTCCATCTCCGAATCAGTTCTCCAAGCCCCAGCCCTGGCCGGCCTTTCCCGAAATCACGGTCAAAAGCCTCCCGCTGATCGTCCGGGAAATCCTCGCCGAAGCGGACGACGTCTCCCTCCGCCGTTCTGCCGAGGAAAATAAGCGGCGCCGCCGAACCGGACGGCTCATTGACCGCGGTCATCGTTCCCCGTTCATCCGTCTTGAACAAGATCTCCGCTTGAATCGTCATCCGCTCATAATCGCCGATCCTATCCGCACTTCTTCCCCTCATCGTCCCGCAACCCCCCTTCTTCAAGCGCGCATCTATCCTCCTGCGTCTGCGGCTGATTGAATTCTGGCGGCCAGCGCCTCCGGCGTCAGCTCCGAATCCGGCCGCAGCAGCTCCTGAATGCCGGCGTACATCGCCTCGGTAACGCCCGCGGGCAGCCGCACATCGAATACCGGCGTCAGGCGGACCTGCCGCATCAAGGACAGATATTCCCGGAACAGCGGCGTCGAAGCGCTCTCGTCGTATTCGTTCGGATACGAGCCGGACAAGTCGCCGCTCTCGGCGGCCCGATTGGCCTGTTCCGAGCCGGTGAGCAGCTTCACAAGCTCCAATGCGGCTTCAAGACGGTCCCCGCTCAGGCCGGCCTTGAAGGCAAGTCCCCAGCCGGAACCGCCGGATACCGCAAGGCCGGCTCCTTCCTGCCCGGCCCGTACGGCGGGCAGCAGCGCCAGCTTGGTCTCAGCTGCTATGGCCGGAGGCGCATCTGCGGCGAACGAGGATACGGCCCAGCCTCCCTCCAGCACGACCGCCGCTTTGCCCTGATAGTACAGCTCCCGCTGCTGCACGTTGTCGAGCGTTCCCCGGTCGGCGTTAAGCAGCCCTTGATCGGCCAAGCTGCGAACGGCGCGAAGCGCCTCCACGAACGGGGCGTCCGTGTATGCGGCGGTTCCGGCTACGGCATCATTGATCCAGGCTTCCCCGACATAGCGCTCCGCCAGCGTGCTGAACAGGCACGAGCCTCCTACCCAGGCATCCCTGTTGCCGAACGAAATCGGTGTATAGCCGCGCTTCTTGATCGTTTCCAGCGCCTGGAGGAGCTCCTCCCAGCTTCCCGGGAAATGCTCGTAGCCCGCTTCCCGAAACATGCGGCTGTTGTAGAATACGAGCGAGGTCGCCGTAATCTGCATCGGGACAGCTGCCCGCCTGCCGCCGAAGGTGAAGTCGTCGAAGGCCTCGGGCCTGAATCCTCCGCCCCAGGAAGGATCGGCCGCCAGAAAGTCGTCCACCGGCTGGATCAAGCCGTTGCCGAGCAGCATCCGGGCATCCGAGCCGAGAACCATGAAGACGTCGGGCAGCGCGTTGCCGGCTGCGAGCGTCTTGATTTTCAGCTTCAAGGCGTTGTTGTCCAGCACATCCTCCTTCAGCTCTAGGCCGGGATGCTCCCGGCGGAACTGGTCCACCAGCTCGCGATGGACGACATCGACGGCTGCCGTAGAGGTGGGCAGCCAGGAATCCGTGAGCGCGATCCGCAGCGGCTCGCCCGTCCCGGCAGCAGGGGCTGCAGACGGCAGCGGCAACGGACCGCTCCTGCAGCCGGCGGCGGCCGGTATGAGAACCGCAAGCAGCAGCGCCGCCGCAATCCGCTTGAGCATGAACGACTCTCCCCCTGCCTTCTGGCGGCTATCGATTGCGGTAATCCCGAGGGGACATCCCCGCATGCTTCTTGAACATCAGCGAGAAGTACTTATAATCCTGGTAGCCGACCTTGCAGGCGATGTCCGCCGTCCTCAGTCGGCTGTCCCGCAGCATCCGCTGCGCTTCCTCCATCCGATGCCTCGTCAGCCACTTGATGAAGGTCGTTCCCGTCTCTTCCTTGAACACCTTGCTTAGATGAGCTGCCGTCACTCCCGCATGGTCGGCCGCTTCCGCCAATCCGATCGGCTTGTCGCCGTTCTCGGCGGCGAAGCGGATGACTTCCTTGACGAGGCGGCTCGCGGCGCAAGGCTTGCGGACAGTCTCCTCCGCGCAAGTTTGCTGATCCCCCTCGCTTGCAAGTGCAGCCTGCGCATCTTCCGGCTGCCGAGCTTCCGGATGGGAGCTCTTATACACCGCGACTCCTCCCCCGGCGGCAGCAGCCTTCTGGCGAAGGGCAGCCAGCGCTTCAACGAAACCTCGTCCCGCGTCCTCAAGACCGCAGACCGGCAGAGAGGCGCCAACCGCAATGGAAACGCCCAGACAAGCATGGACATTTGCCGCGACCCGTTCCAATGCATCCAAAGAAAGCTTCCCGCTCGGCATAGGGAGGATTCCTGCGAGCCTGCCAGGGCGGATCGCCGTTATGCAGACCGGGCTTCCCGGGGCTGCGGCGAGCGTTTCCTCGGCGATGTTCAGCAAGGCATATCCGTAAGCGTCCAGCTCCGAGGGAGTGAGACGTTCCTGCAGCTGCCGGTAGCCGTCCACTTCGGCCGCGAATACGGTATAGGGAGGCCCTCCCAGCTCCATGCCCAGCAGCCGTGCCTGCTCGAGAAGCTCCTGCCTGCCGATCCTGCCTTCCAGCATCCCCGCGACCAGCCTCGACTTAAGCAGAGGAGCGCTCGCCCGGAGCAGCTGTCCCCTGAGCTGCTCTCCCTGCCGCCGGAGCCTGCGCTCCTTCTCCTCGTCGCGCAGTCCCGATACGGTCTCCACCAGATTGTCGGCCAGCACCGGCTTGAGCAGGTAATGCCGGATGCCGAGCGCCATCGCCTCCTTGGCGCAGGCAAAGTCTTCATAACCGCTCAGCAGCACCATTTCCACGTCCGGATACTGCTGCTTGACGGTGCGCGCCAGCTCGATGCCCGACATGACCGGCATCCGGATATCCGAGAGGATGAGGTCGACCGGCTCCTCCCGCAGCTTCTCCAGAGCTTCCGCGCCGTCGCGCGCCTCGGAGGCGATTACGACGCCGTAACGCTGCCAATCGATGGACATCCGTATTCCTTTGCGCACCATCTTCTCATCGTCAACCAGCATGACCTTGAACATGGACAGCCTCCCCCTCTGTGCATGGCTGGCGCACGGTAACGACTGTGCCTTTCCCCGGAATGCTCCGGAAATCGATTCCATAGCCGGTGCCGTAGTTCAGCCGGATCCGATCGCGGATATTCGTCAAGCCAAGCCCTCCCTCCTTCCCGTTTCCCTTGCCGGACTCGCATGCTTCCAGCCGAGAGAGAATCTCCTGCTCATCCGCTCCGGCCCCGTCATCGGCGACCTCATAGAGAAGATCGGCTCCCTGGCGGTAGATCCGCAGCCGGATCCTGCCCTCCCCGCCTCCCGGCTCGATGCCGTGGCGGACCGCATTTTCCACGAGAGGCTGCAGCACGATTTTCGTCACCTTGCAGGAAAGGACGGACGGATCGATCTCTTCCAGAAACCGGATTCCGCCGTCATGCCGCTTCTGCTGGATCGCCATGTAATGGCGGATATGCTCGACTTCCTTCTCGACGGTCGTGAAGCGGCTGCCGCTGTTCAGGCCGATCCGGAACAGCTGGGACAGGGAATTGATCATGAGCGACGTCTCGAAGGCGCGCTCCATCCGGCACATCCAATAGATCATGTCCAGCGTATTGTAGAGGAAATGGGGATTGATCTGCTCCTCGAGCGCCTTCAGCTCGGCATCCTTCTGCTTCATCCGCGACACATGGACCTCGTTGATCAACTCATCCAGCTTGCGCGACATCCGGTTGAATCCATGCGACAGCAGCGCGATCTCGTCGCTGCCCTTCACCTCCATCTGCCCGCCGAAGTTCTCACGCTCCACATGGCGCATAAGCTCCCGGATTTTCTTCAGCGGCTTCAACACCTTGGATCCGAAGATGAGGATGAAGGCCAGGCATACGGCCAGGCTGGCCAGCATGGAGGCGTAAGCGAAGCGCCGGATCACCGCTGCAGGCTCCGCTATTTGCCGCAGCGGCGTCAATTCCACGATATGCCAGTCCGGACGGCTCATCCGGTCGTATACCGCCAAATAGCTCTCTCCGTCCAGCTCTGCGACGTACTGCCCTTCGCTTGCGGAGCCGAGCCCTCCTGGCGGCAGCGGCGGAGGACTGCTGCCTCCATCCGGATGAAACTCCTCCGAGGTGAGCACGATCCGGCTTCCGTCCAGCAAATAAAACGGACTCTCTCCCGGCATGCTGCTGCGGTACAGCTCCAGGATGCTGCTTTGCGGAATATTGATCTTAAGCACGCCCAGCGAGCGGCCGACATCGTTGATATCCCGGATGTCTCGGATCATCGTGATGACCTTGATTTCCTTGTTCTGGACGTAGACGCTGTCGGGATACCAGCTGTCGCCTCCTTTCCGTTCCTTGGCGCGAAGCAGGCGGTCGGGAGGGATGGCGTTGAGCGCGCCCCTGGTGTCAATGCCCTTTTCGGCGAGATCCTGCAAATAAATCGAAAACAGATAAGGTTTGTTGAAGGCTTGCTCGTTGCAGATGGACAGGATGCGCGAGAGCTGTTTTTGCCTGGCGGCAGGATCCTTCGAGGACAGATAAGCGGACACATCCCGATTCTGGATGAGATTCAGGGAAATGGTATTGACGTCGTTCATCATCATGTCGAGATGGCTGGAGACGGCACGCGCGCTTTCCAGCTTCAGCTGGGCGACCTGGCTCTGAATGAGCTTCGTCGATTCGAAGGTCGAGAAACCGCTTACAATTACAAGCGGAATGACGGCCACCGCCACGGCGAACAGCAGAACTTTGGATCTGAGGCTGAAAAACCGTCTGCTTCCCATCGTCTCACCGCCCGAAGCTGGAATTGGATGGCAGAGCTTGATCTCGGTTGTGCTTTTATCATACGACATCGCCCTCCGGACGCCAAGCGAACAGGTGATTGCTTCGGCTGCGGCTGCCCGAGCGGCCGTTCGTCGGATGCCCGCGGCATGCCGGCAAGACAAAAAAAGCCGGTCCGGATGCAATCCGGAGCCGGCTGGACGACCTAGTCCATGCTCTCTTCCTCTGCGGACGGTGTCGTCCATGGAACCGGCTTGGCCGCGGCTCCGGCTGCTTGCGCGGCAAGCACGGCAAGCTCCACCTTGCCGAGCGCGATGCGGTAGTCGGCCGTCATCTCGAATGGATGCGGCAGCGGCAAGCCGCGGAAATACGGCAGGACGGAAGCGGTGCCCGCAAACCAGTCCCCCGGCTCCGGATCATCGACGGGACGGTCCGACCAGGCCGCTTGGAGCGGCGGGCTGTAGAGGGGCTCCGCGCCGTCGCGCAGCCGTCCGCCGGAGAGGCGTTCCCGGTAGGCGGCGGTTGGCGGGGAGCGTCGTACAGATGCGTACATCGCAGGGGCGTAGTCGCTCCGCGACCCGGTATGGCGGGTTTTCTTGGCGAACTCAAGGACGCCCTCCGCCACCCCGGGAACTCCGAACAGCAGCGCGTACAGCCGCTTGCCGAACTCGATCCGCTCCTTGAGATCGGAGAAGTCCTCGAGAATAAGCCCTGCGAGCAGCGGTTCTCCGCTCTCGTCCCGGCCGTAAGGAAACACGACCTGGTTCAGCTGCAGCACCGACTGCATGCCGAAGTAGAATGTGCCCAGCACCTTGCGCCGATAGTAGGCGTTCTGGACGACCCGGCTCTCGATGAAGTTCTGCTCGTTCACGATCAGACCGATCGTCAGCGGCACCGCATCGCCCGTGCGGAGGAACTGCTGCCAGACAGGCCGCATGAAGGCCGACACTCCGAGCGCCGGCAGCAGATGCAGCAGGCTGCGCCCGCTTCGCCTGCTCTCCTCGTAGAGAAGCAGCTGGGCATAAGCGTCATGGAAAATAAGCGCATTGGCTCTCTCCAGCATTCCGAAGCATGCCCTTCGCTTGGCGGTGTCGAGCAGCCTGGGCAGCCATTCGGCCTGCAGATCGGTCATGTTCCAGCCGCCGTTGCGGCTCACCATATGGGCCAGCAGCGCCCAGTGAACCTCCGGGCGCCGCAGATAGAACTGGCGGTAGGCTTCCGTCCGCGTCAAGTTGTTGCGGTTCATCCGCGCGGTCTCGGCACGGATGCGCTGCAGAAGCGCGGCATCGCCGGCAGGACCGGCTGCTTGGGGCGGCGTTCCCGGCGCGGCCGCAGCTTCGATCGCCCATGCCGGATCGGGCGACGGCAGGGCGGCTTGCTTGCCGGAGACGGCATGTGGGTGCGCCAGCCAGCCCGGGGCGGGAAAGGAGGCTTTCTTGGCGGCAGTCCGCTCCAGCTTCTGCCATGCGGCACGGAGCTCCGCGACCGACGGAGCGGTCAGCGTCAGCGGAGCGGCCCGCTCCGCCAGCTCGCGGGAAGCCCGGCGGCTGCGCCGTTTGGCGGCCGCATAGGCTGCCGCCGCCAGAGGCAGCGCCGCCGGCAGCAGGAGCAGCCTGAGCAGCGGATGCCTGCGGGGGGCTGGAGCGCTTTTGACTTCAGACGCGGCTTCCATGCCGCCATCCGCCCCCCCTCCGTCCCCCGTTTCCCGGATATCGGCGACATCGTCCTGCTTTCCGGGCCGATGCCGTTGTCCGTTCTCGTTTCCGGCCTTGCTTTCCTTCATATGCCCGTCTTCCTCCCGCACCGAATCTCTCTGTTCCCAGTATAGTCGGAAAGCTATCTGCTTAATCCTCGAACAACCGTTCATCGGCGACAGGCCGGAGACGGGCGGCGGAAGCTTGATGCCGGGCCCAACGCTCCCGCTGATGCGATTTGCCGAAAGCCGGCAGACATACTATGCTAAAGGAAGCTGCAGCGCTGCGAACAGCCTGCTTTCGAAGCCATTCCATTTTCGAGGAGGGACAACCATGTGCGGACGTTATACGCTGACCGTCACGCTCGAAGAGCTCATGCTCCGATTTTTGATCGGGGAAACGACGATCCCGCAGCTGGAGCCCCGCTACAACGTCGCCCCAGGCCAGATGGTCATGGCCGTCGTCAGCGACGGCAAGCGCAACCGGCTGGGCGAGCTGAAGTGGGGACTGGTCCCGCCTTGGGCCGACGATCCGAAGATCGGCAGCCGCATGCTCAACGCCAGAGCCGAAACGGCCGCCGCCAAACCGGCGTTCCGGGATGCGCTTCGCCGCAAGCGCTGCCTCATTCCTGCCGACGGCTTCTACGAGTGGCAGCGCACGGAATCGGGCAAGCAGCCGATGCGAATTACGCTCCGCAGCCGGGAGCCCTTTGCCATGGCCGGCCTCTATGAGACGTGGGTGTCGCCGGCCGGCGAACGATTGTCCACCTGTACGGTGCTTACGACGTCTCCGAACGGGCTGATGGCCTCCATTCACGACCGGATGCCGGTCATCCTCCGGCGGGAGGACGAGCCTCTGTGGCTTGACCGCGGCGTCCAGGATGCGTCCCGCCTGTCGCCGCTGCTCGTCCCCTATCCGGAGGAAGAGATGGCCGCCTATCCGGTCGGCGCGGGCGTCGGCAGCGTCAAAAACGACACGCGCGACTGCATCGAGCCGCTGGTGGATTGAACTCGAAAAGCCTTTCGGACATCCGAAAGGCTTTTCGCTTTTCGAGAGCTTCCATGACAGCTCTCAAGGATACTCCCCGGCTGCCGGCTCCGTCAGCCGCCCTTCACCTTCCGTTGCTGCCCGCCGCAGCGTCATGCCGGCTTGGCTGCCGCAAGCACGAATCGATGGCAGGTGACATCCAGCCAGCCCCGCCTTTCGATTTCATCATGGATCTCTTTCAGCGCATCGCGGTGCGTGGATGGAGAGAAGCCAACGACCTGCCATTCGATTATAGTCAAATAGCAGACGACAGCCCCGATATCGTAAAATCGGGTGTGCGTGAGAACCTCGTCCTGCCAGATCAGCTGCAAGCCCGCCGCTTCCAGCTCGCCGCGTGTCCGGTCCAGCGTCCAGTCCGCGTGGGCCGGCGGCGCCTGCCCGAGGCGCTCGTTGAACTCGCGGTCGTTGCTGCCGCCTACCTGTTGGGTGATGAATATGCCTCCGGGCTTCAACAAGCGATGGAGCTCGGCAGCGCAGTACGACTCATGCCGGTTGATGATCAAGTCGAACGATTCATCTCCATAGGGGAGGTCCTCGTCGCTCTCGATGCAGGCCACTTGCACGCCTTCCTCTTCCAGCCGCCGGCGCGCGACCTCCACATTGGGCAGATGGCCTTCCGTCGCCCGGGTATCGGGAGGCAGCGGCTTCAGCCGCTGCAGGAACTCCCCTCCGCCCGTGCCCATGTCGAGCATGGAGGAAGCGGCTCTTTTATAAGGCTCCAGCAGATTGCGGTAACTCCATGGAAGAGGATATTCGATCATGCGGCCGGTTGCGGTCAAATATCCGAAGTCCCAGCCTGAGAAGGCTTCGCCGGAATCTTGCAGGCTTTCGTCGAAGTCCATCCTCAGCCTGCCGCCGAATCGGGCTTCCTCCCTGCTGCCGGTCATGCCTCCACCCATCGCTTGAAAATCATCACAATTCCCGTCGAAGCGCCCTCGTAACGGCTCGTATCGAAGGATGAGGCCAGCTCCCACCCTTCGGCTCCAAGCAGGTTCAGCCGTCCGTCGAGATCTTCGATGTTGATTTTCGTGCCTGTCCAGCCTCCGAATTGATGCTTGAGCGTTTTATATTCCCAGCGTCCCATTTTCATCATCCTTTCGATCGTCAATGATGTGTCAGCAGCTTCCTCATACGAACGGCCGCGATCGGCGTTCCATCCGGTCCCTCCATCCTGCGGATGTCCCAAGGCATCCAGCCTGCGCCGGCAAAGAACAACAGAGCCTTGCCATTCGGACCGTGGCAGGTCAGATGAAGCTCCCGCACCCGCTCCGCGGCTGCCGCTTCCATCGCTTCCAGGAGAGCTGCGGCGGCTCCCTTGCCGCGGTAATCCGGACTGACGATGACATTGCCGAGCCAGAGCTTGCCTTCCGACTCGTACAGATTCGCATATGCGGCAGGCGTCCCGTCCGCGGCTTCGGTCAGCAGCGTCGGATGGATGTCTTCAGCCGCAGCCGCCTCCAGCTCGTCGGCACGCAATGGATATCCGCCCTTAGGGAACATATAAAACGCCTCGCTGCGGCTCGCCGGCCATGCGGAAACAACGGAGAAGTCCCCGCTGTCCGCCTTCCTCGGGACATAACGGCGGAGCGTGCAGTCGAAGCGTTCCACACCAGGATATTTCTCTCCCAGGCTGCGGATATCGAAGCCGAGCTTCCGGTAAAATTCAACCGCATCGGCGTCGGTCTCGGCCCGCAAAACGCCATTCCTCGCCGCCTGCAGACAGCGGGATACCAGCCGCCTGCCCGCCCCGCCTCCCCTCAGCTCCGGACTCACCGCAAGATGCAGCAGCACGGCGTCGCGATGGGAAGGCGCCCGATAACCGGCAATGCCGATCAGCCTGCCGCCCTCGCCGAGGCCGGCCAAGTGAAGCTCCCGATCCTCGCGGTACTGCTGCAGGACACGATGCGGCCTCTCCGCGTCGCCTCCTGCGTACATGCACTGGGCCAGGAGCCGGGCGGGCTCATCGACATCCGGCAGTCCCAGTGGATCCATCCATTCATGCAGAGATCCGCTCACGGCATCTTCTCCTCTCCAAACAAGCGCTCATAGGACCATAGTCGATGTCCGCTACTCGTTCTCCGTCTCTTCTATTCGGCTTAGAGCGGCTTCTTCCTTCGGGACAAGACGGATAAAGCCGATTTTGGTATGCTGTAGAAAGATGCTTCAACTGAGAAAGGCGGCCTCGACAACGATGCTGAATTCGATCGAACTGCGCAGCGCCGTGCCTGCGGATGCCTCGTCCCTGGCGGAATTGCTGCTGGAGCTGACCGGGACGGATACCGATCCGGCGGCTCTGGCGGAGCGGCTGGACCGCATGGCCGGCAACGACAGCATCCGGGTAGCCGTTGCCTCCGACGGAGAGCGGCTCGTCGGCACGGCGATGGGCATCCTCTGCCCCGATCTCGTCGGCGGCCTCCGCCCCTATTTGCTGATCGAGAACGTCGTTGTATCGGCCCATTGCCGGGGAGGCGGCGTCGGAAGAAAGCTGATGGCGGATCTGGAAAGCTTCGCCAACGCGCATCAATGCACGTACATGATTCTCGTATCCGGCGCCCACCGCAGCGAAGCGCATGCCTTCTATGAATCGGTCGGATTCCGCCGCGAAGCCGGCTTCAAGAAGAAGCTGCGTCCGCTTGCCTGATGCAGGCTTGCGGCAGAAGCGGCCTTGACCGCCTTCCCTGCAGGCAGACAAGGCAAAAGAAAAGGCAGAAGCCCGCCTCTTCCGGCGGGCTTCTGTTCGTTGTTGAGCGTTCCGCATTCAGAGTCCGGCTCCGCTCTCAAGCCGAATGGCCTGCCGCTGCCTGTGCTTGCGGCAGTTGCGCTCCAATATCTTTCTTTTCTTTTCCGCACATGAAAAGAAAGTTACGCCTTCACCGCATTCAGCCAGGCCTCGGCGATCAGCGCGTTGCCCGCCGGGGAAGGATGGACGCCGTCCGGGGCCCAGTATTCCGGTCCTGTCGCGGCCGCCGCTTGGGCGAACAGGCCGTCGAGCGGTACATAAAGGGCCTTGTATTCTCCTGCAAGCTCGCGCACGGCCTGGATCTTAGGATCCAGATCCTCGCGCCACGCCTTCTGTCCCTCATTTACCGGCAGCACGAACGGCTCCACCAGAATGAGCTTCGGAGCGTTCTTCTCCAGCGCTCGTTCCAGGATGGAACGATACGTGTCCCGGTATTCTTCCGCGCTCAGCGGCACGCCGCTGTCGAAGCGTCTCCAAGTATCGTTGATGCCGATATAGACCGACAGCCAGGACGGGCGCAGCTCCAGGCAGTCCTCCTCCCACCGGCCGGCGAGGTCGACGACGCGATCTCCCCCGACGCCTCTGTTGAGGAACTTCACGTCCTTGGTCGGGTGCTTTCTTCCGAACTGCGCTGCTGCCATCAGAGCATAACCGGAACCGAGGCTGTCTCCCTGGCTGCGGTCGCGTCCGGCGTCGGTAATGCTGTCGCCCTGAAACAAAACGACGGCTCCATCTTCAATATATGTCATGTATGTACACCTCCACCGCCCATTATACACCTTGACGCGCAATATGGAGACGCATTCATAGGTTGACCATCAAGATGAAAATCAAATCAAAAGGCGGCCCCCGGAACCGAAGCCGCCCTTCTATCCATCCTTGTGCCAATGCAGCGTCCAGCCCTAGAGGAGCGCCGGCTCAGCCCTGCGCGAGCCCGAGCAGATGGACCAGGCCGAAACCGATCGCCGTCAGCAGCACCGAGCCGGCAAGCCCCGCCGCGAAGGCCTTTGGTCCAAGCCGCCTGAACATCTTGACGTCTACGCCCAGTCCGAGCCCCGCCATCGCCATGGCGATCAGCAGGTAAGCCGCCGTGACAAGAGCGGAAGCGGCTTCCTCCGGAACCAATCCTGTCGTATGGATGGCGCTGACGGCCAGAAATCCGAAAATAAACCATGGTATCGCAACGGGCGTTTTTGTCGCCGTTCCGTCTATGCCGCTCTTGCGGCTTTTCCTGACCGACCACATGCCGAGCAGCAGCGCGACCGGAACCAGCATCGCCACGCGGGCAAGCTTGACGACGACAGCCATGTCGACCGCCTCGCGTCCGCCCGGAGCTGCAGCGGCCAGCACATGGGCGACCTCGTGCAGCGTCGAGCCGGAGAAGATTCCGTATCCTGAAGCGCTCATTCCAAGCACCGGATAGAGCAGCGTGTAGAGCAGCGTAAAGATGGTGCCGAGAATTGCGACGACGGCTGCAGCCGCAGCCGTCTCCTCCTCCTTGGCCTTGAGCTGCGGCGATATGGCCGCGACTGCCGCCGCGCCGCAGATAGCGGTTCCGCAGGCGGTGAGCAGTCCCAGATTCCGGCTCGTGCCCAGACGTGAAGCGATCCAGGCTACGAATGGAATCGTCACCGCGATATGGATGATGTCGATCGCGAGCACCCGGGGGCCGGCCGACACGATGTCGCCGAGATTCAGCCTCATGCCGAGCAGGACGATGCCCGCCCGCAGCAGCGTCTTCGAGGCGAACGAGATGCCCGCCCCTGCCGCCGCCGGCACTCCTCCCGCAAAATGCCGGTAGGCCATGCCAAGCACGATAGCCAGCACCAGCGGACCGAATACCTGGAATCCCGGCAGCTCGACGATCATTTTCGCCGCAGCCGCCAGCGTAGCCGTCAGGAAAAGCCCGAAGGCGAACCCCTTGTTTCCGGGCAGCTGCTTGAATGCCGCCTGTATCTGTACCTGAACCTGTGTCAAACCGTTCACCTTCCGTCCTGTTGTTGACTTCACTATAGGACAGTCGGGGAGAGATGTGAAATTCAGATCCTCTATGCCAGTCATCAGGAATGCTTATGCGAGCTCTTCAAGCACAAAAAAACGCTGAATGCCGGGTGTTCCGCCCGAAATTCAACGCTTTTCCCTTGCCGCTGCCGGCCAAAATTCGCTCGTGTCTATATTCCCAACGCCCAAGCGGCATCCATGCAATGACGGAGCGGATTGCCGGAAGGTACGGGCGCTTCGTCCCGATCAGCGAAACATTCCCCATAGCTTGATGAGGTGGAACGTATTGTTCGGATCGATCTTGAGGCTCAGCACGAACTGCACCAGCTGCTCCTCCTGAGTATCCGTCAGCTTTTCCTGCAGGATGCTGGCACCGTTGCGGACCAGCTTTTTCACTTTGGCGCGGTCGGCCAGATCGTACTTCGTAATTCCGTTCACAAGCAGCTTGATGCGATCCTTCACTGCCGGATTTTTCAGCTTCAGCTTGACTCGTTCCACGAATTCGGGCCGTATCCCGTACTTTACGTAGCTCATGCAGCCAGGCACCTCCATCGATTTGGTCGGGCAACATCCCAAAACCACCGATGTTATCCTATGCCGGGCCCATCCGAGAGTTTCCTGACATAGCCGAAATATGCGCACGGGAGGCAAAAACGCCCCGCAGCCGGCAAGCAGCTGCGGGGCAGGACCCGGATGGGACAAGAATGGCATGGCACCGATGTCGATGTTCCGCCCTAGAGCTGCATCATGAAACATCGGATCCTTGGCAGCTGCTGCTTCAAGGACGAAAACGCCAAGACTCAATCGAGCTGGGCTCCCTGGAAAATCGGATCCTTGGCAAGCATCGCACGCATGTCGGCATAGGCCGGCGCAGTCCAGAAATCAGGCTCGGCGGCGATGTCGGCCGCATCGTCCCGCGCGGCCTCCAGCACGGCGAAGTCAGCGGCCATATCGGCCAGCTTGAAGTCCGGCAGGCCGCTCTGCTTCGTGCCGAAGAAATCGCCGGGACCTCTCAGCTCCAGATCCCGCCGCGCCACCTCGAAGCCGTCGTCGGTCTCCTGCATGACGGCCATCCGCTCGCGGCCGGTCTCGGTCTTCGGATCCGCGACGAGCACGCAGAAAGAGGCATGGGCTCCGCGCCCTACCCGGCCGCGCAGCTGATGCAGCTGCGAGAGGCCGAAGCGCTCCGCATCCATGATGATCATCAGCGTCGCGTTGGGAACGTCGACACCGACCTCCACGACCGTCGTCGCGACGAGCACCTGCAGCTCGTTCTCGCCGAACGCCCGCATGACCTCATCCTTCTCGGCCGTAGTCATCCTGCCATGCAGCAGGCCGACCTTCAAATCCGGGAAAGCCTGCTGCAGCTGCACGAACTGATCGATCGCATTCTGCACGTCCAGCTTCTCCGATTCCTCGATGAGCGGACAGATGACATAAGCCTGCCGTCCCTCCGCCGTCTCCCTGCGGATGAAGCCGAACACCCGGTCCATCATGGCATGCTTGACCCAATAGGTCTTGATCGGAATGCGGCCCTTCGGGCGTTCCTTGATCGTGGACACGTCCATGTCGCCGAACGCCGTTATGGCGAGCGTGCGCGGAATCGGCGTCGCCGTCATCGTCAGCACATCCGGACTCGGCCCCTTGCGCCTGAGCACGCTGCGCTGATTGACTCCGAACCGATGCTGCTCATCCGTGACGACGAGCCCAAGCGAGCGGAAGACGACGTCGTCCTGAATCAGCGCATGCGTCCCGATCAGCACGTCGATGAGCCCCATCTGCAGCCCGGCGAGCAGATCGCGGCGCTTGCGCTCCCCTACGCTGCCGGTAAGCAGCCCGGTCTGGACGCCTGCCGATTCGTAAAGCCTCGTCAGAGACCTCATATGCTGCTCCGCCAATATTTCCGTCGGCACCATGAGCGCTCCCTGATGCCCGGCCTTGACGGCCGCAAGCAAAGCGATGGCGGCGACGACCGTCTTGCCCGCGCCGACGTCGCCCTGCAGCAGCCGGTTCATCGCATGGGGCTGGCGCATGTCGGCAAGAATCTCATTGACGACCTTCTTCTGGGCATCCGTCAGCTCGAACGGCAGCGATGCCGCGAACTGACGGATGACCTCCGGATCGACCCGGTGGACGATGCCGTCCGCGCGGCGGCGGTTCAGCATCCGGTATGCCTGCAGCTTGAGCTGGAAGAAGAACAGCTCCTCGTAGACGAGCCTTCTGCGCGCTCCCTGCCCATCCTTCGGATGCTCGGGATGATGGATATGCAGCACCGCTTCGGCTCTCGGCATGAGCTTGTACTTCGCCACGAGCCTCTCCGGGAGGTTCTCCTCCAGAAGGCTGCCGTATTGAGCCAGCGCTTGTCCGATCGTCTTGCGCATCCATGCCTGCGTTATCCCGCCTCCGACCGAATAGACCGGCTGCAGAGTGCCTGTTTTGGCGACTCCCTTGTCGGGAAATTCCGAATCGGTCACCGTCAGCTGCATCCGGCGGGCATCCCATTTGCCCGTGAGCGTAATTTCACGGCTCAGCGTCAGCTGGTCCTTGAGGAACATCCGGTTGAACCAGACGGCCGTCACCAGCTGCCCGTCCACCTCGGCCTTGCAGGTGATGCGGGCTTTTCCCTTGCCGAAGCGGGCGACCATCGGCAGCCCCCGGATGACGCCCTGAACGGTGATCTTCTCGCCGTCCTTCGCCTCTCCCAGGGAACGGAGACGATAATCCTCGTAGCGGAAAGGAAAATAGTTCAACAGATCGGCTGCCGTATAGATGCCAAAGGCGTGAAGCTCCTGCTCCTTCGGAGCGCTCACGCCTTTGATCTGCCTCAGCGGAATTTCTTCCAGCCGGGCAAGAGAATTATGGGTCATGCTCTCTGCATGAACACCGCTGCGGTACCTGGGCCTACATGGGCGCCGATGACAGGACCGAGCGTTGTGGTGGTCGTATGGCGGATCTGGAACGAAGCGTTGATCGCTTCATACAGATCGAGTGCGGAGCCTCTTTGGTATCCCCAGGCGAAGTGGACCGCCACAGGATCGTCGCCGAATTGTTCCTTCAGCAGGTCAACGACGCGCTGAACGGCTTTTTTGGTGCCTCGAACCTTGTCCACAGGCGTGATGGAGCCTTCGTCATCGATGGACAGGATCGGCTTGATATTGAGAATGGATCCGAAAAATGCCGAGGCTTTGCCGATCCGTCCGCCTTTTTGAAGGTATTCCAGCGTATCCACGAGGAAATAAAGCCCTGTCTCCTTGCGCATCCGGTACACTTCGTCCAGAATCTCCTCCTTGGACGCGCCGGCCTCGGCCATCTCGGCAGCCTTCACGACCAGCATGCCGTTGCCGTAGGAAGCCGACTTGGAGTCGACGGCCGTAATGTCGGCCTCTCTCTCGATCAGCGATTGAGCAAGCAGAGCGGATTGGAAGGTGCCGCTGAACTGGGAGGACAGATGGATGGAGATGATCGGCGCATCCGGAGATTCATCCAGAATCCTCTCGTATACGGCCATGAATTCGGACGGGGAAGGCTGCGATGTCGTCGGCAGCCCGCTGAATTTCTCCAGCTTCTCGTAGAATTCATCGGCCTGGAGCGTTACGGAATCCAGGTAGGATTCCGTTCCAAAGAGCACCTGCAGCGGCACCATCTCGATGTTCAGCCGCTCCCGGACTTCGCGAGGAATATCCGCTGTACTGTCGGTTACTATCCGAACCTTCGTCGTCATTTACGTCAACCTCCACGGACTGCTGCTGTTGAGCTGGAGGACGATTCCGTTGCAACCTTCCTCCAGCCGGTATCCCCGTTATTCCAGGGCAAACAAATAAGGGTAAAGCGGTTGTCCGCCTTCATGCACTTCAAGCTCGACATCCGGATGGGCATCGGCGATCCAGGCCGCCAGCTCCTCCGTGCCTTCTTCCGTGGAGCCTTCTCCCGTCAGGATGGTCAGCAGGTCGCCGCCATCCGCCAGCAGGCGTCCGACAAGCCCCTTGCAGGACTCCAGGAGCGACGGCTCCGAGACGACGATCGCCTTCTCGAAGATGCCGATGTAATCGCCCTCGCGGACTTCCACGCCGTCGATCTCGGTGTTGCGGACAGCTTGCGTGACGCTCCCCGACCGTACGGCCTTGGCCGCGCCGGCCATCAGGGCGTTGTTGCGCTCCGGCGTTTCGTTCTCCTTGAAAGCGAGCACCGCCGCGAGGCCTTGCGGCACCGTACGGGTCGGAATGACGCTGACGCTGCGGCCGGACAGCTCGGCTGCCTGCTCCGCGGCGAGAATGATGTTGCTGTTGTTCGGGAGCAGGTAAATATGCTCGGCCGGCAGCGCTTCGATCGCGTTGACGAAATCCTCGGTGCTCGGATTCATCGTCTGTCCCCCGGACAGCACGACATCGACGTTGTTGTCGAGAAAGATGCCGGAGATGCCGTCTCCGATCGCGACGGCGATAATGCCGTAAGGAGCCCATTCATGAACGGATTCCGGAGGCGTCTGCAGAGCGGAAGCCGATCCCGCCAGCACTTCCGCCACGGCAAGCGCCTCGTCCGAAGCCATGTCCAGACCGCGCACCGCTTCGTTGAAAGCATCCTCGCCGAGCAGCTCCCGGTGCTGCTCCCTCATGTTGAGGATATGGAAATCCGTCAGCTCGCCGTATGGAAGGGACAGATTCAGCACATCTCCTGGGCGGCGGGAGTGGACGTGGACCTTGATAAGGTCGTCTTCGGCGATGACCAGAATGGAGTCGCCGTCCTTCGCCAGCTGCTGCCGATAGCCTTCTTCATCGAAGGCCGGAGCTCCCGGCAGCGCAAGCTTGGGCTTGATGAAGAATTCCATGTCGTAGAAAAATTCGATCTCGCTTGTCGAAAGCCGTGCCTGGGCTTTGGCTCCAGGGCGGCTTGCCGGCTGCTGACTTGCAGAATAGACCGGCAGGGGATCGGAGGAGCGGCCATGCTCGCGGAAGGCCTCGACCGGGGCGGCTTCCGAAAGAACAGGCAGCCGGTTCTCGACAAAGTAGGCCAAAAAGCCCTCGTAGATGAGCACCAGCCCTTGGCCGCCGGAATCGACGACGCCGACCTGCTTCAGCACCGGAAGCATCTCCTGCGTGCGCCGCAGCGTCTCTTCGGCCTGAGACAGCACCTCCCTCATCAGGGATTCCATGTCGTCCGTGCGGCGGGCTGCCGTCTGGGCATGGCGGGCCGTCTCCCTGGCGACGGTCAGGATCGTGCCTTCGACCGGCTTCACGACAGCCTTGTAGGCCATGTCCACTCCTTGCTGCAGGGCGGCGGCGAATTGCACCGGCCCTGCCTCGTCCAGGCCGGCCAGCGCTTTTGCGGTTCCGCGGAAAAGCTGGGACAGAATGACCCCGGAATTGCCTCGGGCGCCCATCAGCAGGCCTTTGGACAAAGCCTCGGCCGTACGGCCCACCGAGTCCGATTTCTTATTCTGCAGCTCCCGCACTCCGGAAGCCATCGTCAAGTTCATATTCGTACCCGTATCGCCGTCGGGAACGGGGAATACATTCAAAGCGTTGACGCGTTCCGCGCCCCGCTGCAAATTCTCCGCACCGAGCAAAACCATACCGGCGAAGTCCGAACCGTTAATAAAGCGCTTTCCCAAGCAAAATTTCCCCTTCCACTAACTGATGACCCGCACGCCCTGGACAAAAATATGGACATGGTCTACCCTCAGGCCGATCACTTCGTTCAGCACGTATTTGACTTTGGTCTGGATATTATGGGCGACCTCGGAAATCCGGGTGCCGTAGCTTACAATGATATGCAAGTCGATATGAAATTCTTCGTTTTCGCGCCGCACTTCCACTCCGCGGGAAAGGTTGTCCCTCTTGAGCAGCTCGGCGATGCCGTCCTTGAGCTGCTTGCGCGAGGCCATGCCGACAAGCCCGTAGCATTCGAGCGCCGCAGATCCCGCAATGACGGCGATGACATCGTCAGTTACAAAAATTTTACCTAATTCGGTCGATAGCTGCATGGGCATGGCAGGTTACACACTCCTTCGTATCGGGCAGAACTTGGCAAGCTGCACGCCCTACTATTCCCTGGGAACAAGGACTGACATCCATTGTACTATATTTCAGCCCGTTTATGAAGCCTGAAACGCTCTTCCCTTCGTTTTTCTCGCAAATGCGCCTGCTCTTGCCCCTTGCGGCGCCGCGTCCCGCCTGCCAAACGATGGTTGATCAAGAGCCTATTGTATGTTAAGATATCCAAGTATGTTTTCATGCGGACTTTGTTGTTCGCATAGGGCGACCTGCAAGCTGTAAAGGAGGTGTATCGCATGTCTCGCAAATGTTTCGTAACCGGCAAAGCTCCGGGCACCGGAAACCACGTTTCCCACGCGAATAACCGCAACCGCCGTACTTGGGGCGTCAACGTCCAAAAAGTGCGCATTCTCGTCGACGGCAAGCCTAAACGCGTATGGGTCAGCACCCGCGCGCTGAAATCCGGCAAGGTAACCCGCGTGTAGTGAACACGCCTTTGCGTCCAAGAAGGGACATGCCTGTACCTTCTTTTCCGACGACAAAAAGCACCTGGGCTTTAAGCCCAGGTGCTTTTTTGCGGGCTTTTCAGTTCGGAAGGGCCGGCAGCTGCTCACGGAAGTCAGCTTTTTTGGAAGGTGTTCAAGATGGCCTTGACGAATCCGCCCAGAAACTTAGGCAGCTTGATCGTGTAGAATTTCATGCTTCATCCCTCCTCGGAATCGCTGGTCGTGTATTCACTGCCGGGCCGCGCTTCCGCCCGAATGAGGCTGCCGGGCCGCCTCCAGCCGCGGAACATTCGCCCCTTATCTGTTCATGCACAACAAAAAAAGGCTACAAGAACCTGAAGTTCATGTAACCATCCTATGCGGGAAGACATTGTCCTATTCCGCCTCGGCATCAGCTTGGGCGGCAGCCTGCCTTTACGGAGCGGTGCCGTGCTTGACGAAGACGTACATCGTGTACGCAATGACGGACAGGATAAAGAAGAGAATGGATACGAAGACGAAGCCGACTCGCCTCCATACCGTCTCGTGGGCCCGGAAAAAACGCAGCCCCAGCCATAAAGCCACAAGGGAAAAAACGAACCGGATGACGCCGGGCACCATGACGAACAAAGTCATCAGCAGGCCGCAGGCGATGCCGTAGAGCATCGCGGCGGCAAATCCTCTCCATCTGCTCTCCGTCTCCATGGCGCCTACCGCAGCGACGCTATCGCCGCCGCCAGATCCTCCGCCCCGTATACGTAGCTGCCGGCAACGAACACATCCGCGCCCGCTTCGCGCACGAGCGGCGCTGTCGCGGCATTGATGCCTCCGTCCACCTGCACATGGACGCCGCTGCGGCCGCGGTCGTGGAGCATGCCGCGGAGCTTACGCAGCTTGTCGAGCGAGTAAGGGATGAAGGACTGGCCGCCGAAGCCCGGATTCACCGTCATGATGAGCACGAGGTCGACATCGTCAAGAACCGGCTCCAGCAGCTGCACCGGAGTGCCGGGATTGATCGCCACGCCCGCGGGCAGCCCCAGATCCTTGATCTGGTGGATGACCCGGTGCAGATGGGTGCAGGCCTCCAGGTGCACCGTAATGCGGTCCGCTCCGGCTCCGGCATAGTCTTCGATGTACTGCTGCGGCTGCTCGATCATGAGATGAACGTCGAACGGGAGCTTAGTCACATGGCGGACCGCCCCCATGATCGGGGGACCGAAGGTCAGATTGGGGACGAAGTGGCCGTCCATGATGTCCACATGGATCCAATCCGCTCCCGCCTTCTCGACGGCGGCGATTTCTTCCCCCAGCTTGGCAAAATCAGCGGATAAGATGGATGGCGCAATGATGGTCATGTTCAGTACCTCCGCTTCTTCTCTTTCATTTCTCCCAGAAACTGCACATAGCTGTCGTACCGGCTCTGTGCGACCGTTCCTTCCGCGAGCGCTGCCGTAACGGCGCAGCCCGGCTCATGGGTATGCGTGCAGCCGCGGAATTTGCAATCCGGAGACAGCTCCCGCATTTCCTTGAAGCCGTAGGACAGATCCTCGATGCCGAGCTCCTGGAAGTCGAGCTGGCTGAATCCGGGCGTATCGGCGACATAACCGTCTCCAGGCTCCGAGCCTGCCTCGACCAGCTCCACATGGCGCGTCGTATGCTTGCCGCGGCCCAGCTTGGAGCTGATCTCGTTCGTCTCCAGTTTCAGCTCCGGAACGAGCGCGTTGAGCAGGGATGATTTGCCGACGCCCGACTGCCCCGCGAACAAGGCCAGACGGCCCTTGAGCACGGCACGGATTTCTTCCAGCCCGCTGCCCTGCCTGGAGCTCGTGCCGATGACCCGGTAGCCGATCGCCCGGTATACCCGCTCCACCGTATCAATCGCTTCTCTTGCTTCCTTGGCGTCCGGGCCATCCTCGGACAAGTCCTGCTTGCTCAGGCATAACACCGCTTCGAGGCCCGAATGCTCGATATGGACCAGGAATTTGTCCAGCAGGGTCAGGCTGAGCGACGGCTCGGATACGGAAAACACGAGCACCGCCAGATCGGCATTGGCTACAGGCGGCCGGACGAGCTCCGTGCTGCGCGGAAGAATCTCCTCCACGGTGCCTTCCCCCGTCACGCTCGCGCTGTAGACGACTCGGTCGCCGACAAGCGGGGACTCTCCCCGCTTCTTGAAGATTCCGCGCGCTCTGCATTGCAGCGGCTTGCCGCTGGCGCCGTCCGGAATGACGTAATAGAAACCGCTAAGCGCCTTGACGATCAGGCCTTCGCCCGTTGTGCCGGAGTAGTCAGTCATTTCCGTCATGGTTGCCGTCCTTGTCTTTTTCCTTGTCTTTTTCCTTGTCTCTGTCCTTGCCTTTGCCCGGCTTGCCGTCCAGGTCCAACGAAGTGTTCTCTCCATCCGGAGGAGCGACTGCTCCAAGATCCGGCGTCGGGGTTGCTTCAGGCGTCGGCGTCGGGGTCGGCTCCGTTCCCGGCACGGCCATCGGTCCCGAGTCCCTGCCCGCCTTCTCGTCCTCGTAGGAACGCGAGAACGTATCGGCCAGCTGGCCGTCGCGGTAGATCTTCACGAGCGCTTCCGTATTGGGAGCCAGCACGACTTTGACGTCGAAGCTTTTGGTTTCCTTGATGCTCGTTTTTCTCGCTTCGATGTCGTTGCCCGTCGCATCGCTGTAGACGATCCGGATTTCGCTAGACTTGCCCGCCCGCGAAGGAGAGATGAGCAGGTTGAACGTATACTCCAAAGCATCCTTAGGGAAACCTCCGCTGACCGTCAGCGTAAGCTGGGTGCCTTTGGATACTTGAGAGCCCGGACTGTAAGGATCCTGCGAAAGGACGGTTCCTTCCTTCTCGTAGCTGTCCTGCTTCAGAATATTTTCGTCGCGGACTTCAAGCCCGGCATTCTGCAGCATTTTCTTGGCGTCGTCGATCGACTTGCCGAGCAGATCCGGCATCGGCACCGTTTCCTGGCCCTTGCTGACGGTGAGCGTCACCGTCGCCGTTGCGGGGTCGAGCTCCGTATCGGGCGGCGGATTCTGGCTGATGACCGTTCCCGGTTCAGCCGATGCGTCGAACACTTCGGTCTGCTTGATCTGTCCGGATTCCAGACCTAGATCCTGGAGGGCCGCGACGACGTCCTGGACCTTCTGGCCGACATAGCTGTCCAGCTTCTTCAGCTCCGGCCCGTCGCTGACCGACAGCTGGACGCGGGAGCCTTTCTTCACCCGCATATTGGACTTGGACTGGGCAAAGACCTGGTCCTTCGGAATATCCGCCTTGTAGGCGCGGATGGAAGGCTCGGCGATCATAAGCCCCGCGTCCTCCAGCATCGTGCGGGCCTGCTGCTCGGTCTGTCCGACTACATAAGGCACCTCGACCTCCGCTACGTCAAGGGATCCCGATACGACGCGGAATACGCCGTATACGGCTCCGATGACGGCGAGCGTGATCAGGATGATGACGAGAGGCTTGACCCAGCCTCTGCGGCGGGCAGGCTCCTCCTCTTCTTCCTCCTCCTCGGCGGGAGCCATGCGCGCGGTATCCTTCGCCGCCGCACCCTGCCCGCTAGCCGGATATTGGAAGGAAGGCTTGCCTTCGTTCCCGAGCATGCCGGGACGTATCGCCGGCATGACCCTGGTTTCGTCCATGTCGCCGGCCGCAAACGTAATCTTGGGCTCCCCGATCCTGTCCGGCCTCAAGGACGTCTCCAGATCCTCCAGCATCTCGCCTGCCGTCCGGTATCGTTCGGATGGATTTTTGCGTGTCGCTTTGATGATGATGTTCTCCACGCTTTGCGGAATGAGCGGATTCACCGACTTTGGATCCTCAAGCGGTTCCTGCAGATGCTTGAGCGCTACGCTGATCGGGCTTTCGCCGAGGAACGGAAGCCTGCCCGTCACCATTTGATAGAGCACGATGCCGAGCGAGTAGATATCCGATTTTTCTCCCGTGCTGACGCCCTTGGCATGCTCCGGCGAGAAATAATGCACGGACCCGAGCACCGAGCCCGTCTGGGTGATCGTCGAGGACGTCACCGCGCGGGCGATGCCGAAATCCGTCACCTTGACGCGCCCGTTGCGGCCGATCAGAATATTGTGCGGCTTGATATCCCGATGGATGATATGGTTCTGATGCGCGTGGTCCAGAGCGTCCGCGATCTGGGAAGCGATCCGTACAGCCTCGTCCGCCTGAAGCGGCGCCCGCTCCTGAATGATTTCATTAAGATTATGGCCTTCGACATATTCCATGACGATGTAATGGACGTCCTCTTCCTGCCCCACGTCATAGATGCTGACGACGTTGGGATGGGACAGGGCGGCGGCGGATTGCGCCTCGCGGCGGAAGCGCCGGATGAATTCCTCGTCATGGACATATTGGGAACGGAGCACTTTCACCGCGACGTTGCGGCTGAGCAGCACGTCGTGGGCTTTGTATACAAGCGCCATGCCTCCCCCGCCTATGCGGGACAGGATTTCATAGCGTCCACCTAATTCTCTGCCGATCATGCGCTTACGCTCACTCCTCTCCGTCCGTGCCGGAGCCGGATTGCAGCAGCACTACCGTAATATTGTCGTCCCCGCCCGCTGCCAGCGCCTGCTGGATCAGAGACTCGGCCTTTTCCTCCAGGGAGGATCCTTCGGCGGATACGGTCGAGCGGATGTCCTCGTCGCTAACCATTCCGCTCAGGCCGTCGCTGCACAGCAGCAGAATATCTCCTGCCGCCCAAGGCAGCGCCTGAAGCTCCAGCTCCGTCTCGGAATCCGTGCCCAGCGCGCGGGTCAGCACGTTGCGGCGGGGATGATGAGCCGCCTCCTCGTAGCTGATCTGCCCGGAGCGGACAAGCTCGTTGACGAGCGTATGATCCTCGGTCAGCAGCGTGATGCCGCCTTCCGAGATGCGATAAGCCCTGCTGTCGCCGATATGGCCGACGATCAGCCGCTGCTCCTCGACAAACAGGGCCGCGACGACTGTCGTGCCCATGTTGTGGTACTGCTCGTTGCGCGAAGCCATATCGAATACGACCTCGTTGGCTTTGCGGATCGCCCGGCGCAGAAGCTCGCGGGCTTCCTCCTCGGTCATGCCGGCGGCCGCGGATTCCACTTCTTCGCGGAAGGCGTCGACGGCAAGCTGGCTAGCCACGTCTCCGGCCTGATGGCCGCCCATGCCGTCGGCCACGATGGCGACGGTCAAGCCTCCGTCCGTCAAGCCCGCCCAGGAGCGGTCTTCGTTGGCCATCCGGATCCGGCCGATGTCACTGCGGTTCACTGTTATCAATCCCGTCACCTCACTGCGTAAGTTCCATATGCTTGGCGCGAAGCTGGCCGCAGGCTGCCGCGATGTCGTGGCCCTGCTCGCGGCGGATCGTCGCGTTGATGCCGTTCTTCTCCAGAATTCTCTGGAATTCGAAAATATCCTCCCGCGGCGTGCGCACATACTTGCGCTCCGGCACATGGTTGACCGGAATCAGGTTGACGTGGCAGAGCATGCCCTTGAGCACCTCGGCAAGCTCCTGCGCATGCTCCGGCCGGTCGTTGGTGCCGCCGATCAGGGCATACTCGAAAGTAATCCTGCGGCCCGTCTTGGCGATATAGTTCCGGCAGGCGTCGATGACCTCCTGGAATGGATAGCGGCGGTTGACCGGCATCAGCTTGGAGCGCAGCTCATCGTTCGGCGCATGGATCGAGATCGCCAGATTGATCTGCGTGTTCTCGTCCGTGAACTTGTACATGCTCGGCACGATGCCGCTCGTGGATACCGTAATGTGGCGCTGCCCGATGTTGAGCCCCTTCTCGTGAATCATCGTGCGCAGGAAGCCCATCGTCGCCTCATAGTTCTCGAACGGCTCGCCGGAGCCCATGATGACGATGCTGGAGACGCGCTCTCCGGTCGGGTCAAGCATCTGCTGGGCCTTGACGACCTGCGCGATGATCTCGCCGGCGGTCAGATTGCGCTTGAGTCCGCCCAGTGTGGAGGCGCAGAACGTGCAGCCAATGCGGCAGCCGACCTGGGTCGTCACGCAGACGCTGTTGCCGTAGTTGTGGCGCATGATGACGGTCTCGATGGCATGATTGTCATGGAGCCCGAACAGGAATTTGACCGTTCCGTCCTTCGATTCGAAGCGGGTGATCTCGGTGAGCGTGACGAACTGGAACGATTCCGCCAGCTTGTCCCGGAGCTCCTTGGGCAGGTTGGTCATCTCCTCGAACGAGGTGACGCGCTTCACGTACAGCCAGTCGAACAGCTGGCCCGCGCGGAAGGCGGGCTGGCCCTGTTCCTTCATCCATCCCTGGAGCTGATCAAGAGAATAATCATATATAAAAGGTGTTTCCACAATGTAAGGCTGATCAAATGCTTTCATTTCGTTGCTTCACTCATTTCATTATCATTCAATCCGTCATCCGGCTGCCGGAATCCGTTGCCGCAGGACGCTCGTCGCTCTAGTTTACCACAAACGTCCCTCGCAAGACCACAGCCTGCCGGCACGCGCTCGTCAAGGCTGGATGACAACGACTAGCGGACTTCCCGCCGATTCGGTCCCGACGATCGGCTCCTCCATGCGGGTGATGCCGCTCAAGCCGGTAAAGTCAAGATCCGTCCGGGATAAGGATACGTCTGCCAGGACACGGCTTCCTTTGGCGAATACGAGCCTGTGCATCCCTTCATGGCACATCGTGCACGTATCGGGAAGCATCCGCAGGAGCATGTAGCCCGGATAAGTACTGGCGTTCGTCCATTCAGCCCCGACGACCTCCTCCATCTGTTCCCAGGTCGTATAAGGGGGAACGACGGCCATCCGATCCCAGTCGAAATCCGTGAGTTCCGACAGCCTGACCTGCCCTCCTTGTCCGAGCGTCTCCAGCAGCCGCGCCCGGAACAATTCTCCGGCACCGCCGGGTACCCGATGTCCATAGTAGCCGTTTATGTCCGCCAGCAGCGCCAGGAGCAATGCGGCCGCCGCAATCGGCACCGCCTGCCGCAGCCGTTTTTTCCGCATCTTCACCCTTCAGTCGCCCCCATCGTCATCTCTTTCTCGCACAGGGATAGACGAGCATGAGGCGGCAATGGTTTCCTATTGGTCCTCTGGCGAGGACGGAAGCCACGCTTGCTCCTCCCGTTCGGGAAATTGCGATGCGTGCGGAATCACAGATTCCGCCCCAGCTAAATAGAAAGCCGGCGCATAGAGCGCCGGCTCGGAGGCTTCCGGCTTCGAAAAGCCGGCCTTAAATTAGTCGAACATGCTTTCCTTGGCGTATCCCTTGCCCTCCAGAAGGTCGTACTGGATCATCTTGTAGTCGTCGAGCAGCGCCTGCTGCTCCGCCGTCGGCTCCCCGACCTTGCCTTCCGGTCCCAGCAGAACCTTCTTGTTCAAACCCGGCATGGCCGTCTTGACCTCATGAAGAAGCTTGTAGTAGGCTGGCAGCTTCTGGCCTGCGAAGGAGAAGATTTCGGGTCCGATGAAAGAAGGGCTCAATGTGCCGAGCGGCTTGCTGCCCACCTCGTAGTTGGAAAGCACGAGCAGCGGCGTTTCGTGGCGCAGCCTTTCGTCCGTCCAGCCTGCGTCGTCATACACTTTGGCGGGAAGGCCGGGCAGATGATCTCCCCACAGGATGACGACCGTAGGCCGGCCAAGCTGCTGGATGGCCGAGGACAAGTACGAAAGGGCTCCGTCCGTATGCTTGATTCCTTCGGCGTACGTCTCCACCTGATCCGTATATTCAGAAGCGACGCCAGCCGCGCGGACCGTGTTCATGCCGTGGATGGTCTTGTTCGTATACGGGAAGTGGTTCTGCATGGTAACGAGATGAAGGAATGCCGGCTTGCCGGTCTTCTCTTGCTCCTTCAGCTCTCTCACCGCTTCCTTCATCGCGGCCATGTCGGAGACATAGCTGCGGGAGGACAGGTACTCCCGGTTCGGCATTTCCTTGGAGCTGGTGAATTTCTCGAAGCCGAGCATCGGATAGACGGTGTTTCGGCTGTAGAAGGTTTTATCAAAAGGATGGAGCGCCAGCGCCGCATATCCGCGCTGCTTCAAAATGCTTACGATCGAGGGCAGGTCCGTCTGCTTGGTCAGATTTTGCTGGAACGGCACGGAGCCGTCATTCAGAAAATAGTTGGTGAGGCCGGTCAGCGCCTCGAATTCGACATTCGCCGTGCTGCCTCCGAATTCGGGCGAAAGCACGTAGCCGGACGGCTTCGTCTTGCTCGCTTCATGCAGGAACGGCAGCGGATCCTCGCTCAGCTTGTAGTCCGTCACCCGGGTCAGATCGAAGAAAGCCTCGTTCATCACGAACACGATGTTGGGCGCCTCGGCCGGCGAGGCGGCCGGCTCCGCATCGGGAATGGACGCGTATTTGGCGGCGATCGCCTCGACGGCTTCCTTGCTGTAGCCGTCGGGCTCGGCCATCATGCTCCCCGTCAGGTTGGAAGCGAATGCGATGACAAAGCCGTTGTACTGGTAGTTCTGCTTCTGGTCCCAAAAAATATCCTCGTAGCTGATCTTGTTCAGAAGCGTGCTGTCCTTGCTCTCCATGATATGGACGAAGAAGAAAATGCCCGTGATGGAGCACACGGCGAATACGACGCGCAGCACGAGCGGAAAACGCAGCTTCGGAAGCTTGAACACGAGGAAGCCGAAGCTGCCCACGACGACGAGCGTGAGCACGATGACAAGCGGCGAGAACATTCCCCGGGTCATGGACGCCATTTCGCCGGCGTTTTTCAGCTGCAGCAGATCCCAGGGGAACAGCGGCTCTCCCGTCGCTTTCATTTTCTGATAGACGGCTGTGCCCGTAAGGGCGGTAACCGCGGCCACAAGCGCCGTGCCTCCGTACACATTGCGGACGATGGATGCCGCAGCCAGGAGGAGGAAGAAGAAAATGAAGCTCCCCATGAAAAACAGCGGGTACTGGCCGGCAATCCACTGTCTCACCGCACCGTAATCCATCCCCATCGACGCCGTCTGCATGCCCGCGTTCAGCAGCATGGCGACGAGATAAAGCGCCAGCATGGTCAAAACGATTTTTCGCGTAGGCTTGATCCAACTTCGCAAGTCCATCTACTCCCTGTCCGGTATTCTCCCATGTTCCCTTTACTATATTTTAATATACTAGAAAAGAGATGCCAACCTCGGCACCATGGATTTCGGGAAAGGGAGGCCGGAAGGCTTAGCGGAGGTCCGAATTTCGGGACTTCCGGAGGTCCGGCTCTGTTGCAGCCGCCAGGCTTCAAAACGCCGCCATTCTAAAGAAGACGGCTGCTAGATGGAAAGCAATAGAGCTGTCTGTCTTGCGGGTGTGCTTTTTAGTCGTTCGGCAATCAAGGACTACCCGATCTTCCAAGCGAAAAACCCGTATCCCAGCGATGGGATACGGGTTTTTTGGTTCTTGGAGTGCTTGAAGTTCTTCAGGTTTTCTCGGTTATTCCGCTTTTTTTAGTCAGCCTGGCGATATAGAAGCCGTCGCTGCCGAAATGCTGGGGCAGCAGCTGCAGGGAGCCGTCAAAGCGACCTTCCTCCGCCCCGGCGACGCCGGCAGCCCGCAGCGGCTCCAGCACCTTCTCCGGCCAGCCGCCGGGATCCAGCGCATATTCGGGATGGCGTCCCAGGAAGGAGGCGACCTGTCCGCCGTTCTCCGAATGCTCGATCGTGCAGGTGCTGTACAGCAGCACTCCTCCCGGCTTGACCAGGCCGGCCGCCGCTTCGAGCAGGCGGGTCTGAAGCGCGGCGATATCCTTGATGTCGCCCTCGGACTTCGTCCATTTGATTTCCGGCTTGCGGCGGATGACGCCGAGACCGGAACAAGGCGCATCCAGCAGGACAAGATCGAACGACTCCGCCGGATACAGCCGGCCGAGCTCCGCGGCGTCCCCGGTAACGGGATGCACGGCCCGGAGGCCGAGCCGCTTGGCGTTGTCCTCGATCAGCGCCAGCTTATGGGCATGCAGGTCGTTCGAGACGACCTCGCCGCGATCGCCCATCAGCTCCGCCAGATGCGTCGACTTGCCGCCCGGCGCGGCGCAGCAGTCCAGGACGCGGCTGCCGGGCCGGGGATTCGCCGCAGCGGCGACAAGCATCGAGCTCTCGTCCTGTATGCTCCATAATCCTTTGGCATAGCCGTCGGTCATCGCCAGATTGCCGCCGCGATCCACGACAATTCCGGAATCCGGAAGAGCCGATGCCGGACGGGCGCTGAGTCCCGCTTCCTCCAGCAGGCGCAGCGCCTCGTCCCGGGTCGTCCGCAGCGGATTGAGACGCAGGCTGCCGTGCGGCGCCTCGTTGCCCGAAGCCATGACCGCTTCAGCAGCCTCCTCGCCGAGAGCGGATATCCAGCGCTCGGCCAGCCACTGCGGATACGAATGCCGCAGCGACAAGCGGCTCGACGCGTCGGCTACGGCAGCGAAGGTTTCGGCCTTCAGCCGTGGCAGCTGCCGCACGGCGCTGCGAAGCACGCCGTTCACCATTCCGGAGATGCCGGAGTGGCCCCGGCGGCGGCCGATGTTGACGGCCTCGTTCACAGCCGCATGAGCGGGTACCCGGTCCAGATAGACGAGCTGGTACAGGCTCATCCGCAGCAGGGACAGCACCCACGGCTCCAGCTTGTTGAGCCCCTTGGGAATGAAGCCCGCCAGCCAGTGGTCAAGCGTAAGCCTGCGCTGCAGCGTGCCGTATACAAGCTCGGTCGCAAGGCCGGAATCGGCGCGCGACAAACCGGAATCCAGCAGCGCGCGGTTGAGCTGCAAATTGCTGTAGGCTCCATCCCGCTCGACGCGGATGAGAGCGTCGAGCGCGAGCTCGCGCGCGCTGCGCGGCTGCCTGGAGGCTGCGCTGCCGCGGCTTTGCTGTCCTTGACCGGCAGCCTGGCGCTCTTTGCCTTTGCCGGCGGCAGGCTTGGCGCCGGGGCCGGCTTGTCCCGCCGCATTCCGTGCGGAATCAAGACCCTGATGCCTGCGCTGGCCACCCGGGGCCTGCTCCTTCCCCTTTGCCGGCTTCAGCGATGCCCGGCCGCCGCCATTGGCGCCGCTGCCATTTTTGGCGCTGCTGCCGACTTTGGCGCTGCCGACGCCTTTGGCGCCTCTGGCATTGCCTACACCTTTGGCATTGCCGCCGCCTGCGGCGCGAGGGCCGCGGGAACCGGAGCTGCCGGCTTGTCCGCCCGGCCCCGGCGTAAGGGCGCTCACAGGCCGCCTCCGCCGGCTTCGACGCCGAAGACGGCGCCGCGCTGCAGCCGGGAGCCTTTCAGCCACTCGGCGGCGGCCATCGCGCGCTTGCCTGCGGGCTGAATCTCCGTCAGCAGCAGCCGGCCGCGGCCGCATTGCACGACGATGCCTTCTTCGCCGGCATCAACGACTTCTCCGGGGATTCCGCTGCCGTCTTCACGCTCGACCCGGCAGGCTCGGACCTTGAACGGCTCGCCGCCGAGCAGCGTGAAGCCGCCCGCCATCGGCGAGAGGCCGCGCACCTGGTTGAACAGCTCGCGCGCGCCGCGGCTCCAGTCCAGACGCTCGTCGTCGCGGCTCAGATTGGGCGCGCACGTCGCCTCGCTGTCATCCTGAGGCGTGCGGGGTGCCGTGCCGTCCAGAAGCTGCGGCAATGTATCCGCCAGCAGCCGCGCTCCGGCGCCGCTGAGCTTGGCGAACATCGTCCCGGAATCGTCCGCATCCGTGATCGGCACGACGACGCGGCTGATCATGTCGCCGGTGTCGAGGCCTTCCGCCATATGCATGATCGTCACTCCGGTCTCCGTCTCGCCGTTCATGATGGAGCGCTGGATCGGAGCGCCGCCCCGATACTTCGGCAGCAGCGAGCCGTGGACGTTGATGCAGCCCAGACGGGGCATTTCCAGCACCGCAACCGGCAGAATCTGCCCGAAGGCCGCCGTCACGATCAGCTCGGGTGCGAGCAGCTTCAGCTCCTCCACCGCTTCCGGCCGGCGCATCCGCTCCGGTTGAAGCACGGGCAGGCCATGCTCCAAAGCGGCGGCTTTGACCGGGGGAGGGGTGAGCTCCCGCTTGCGGCCCTTCGGGCGGTCCGGCTGAGTCACGACGCCGACCACCTCGCAGCCGAGGCTGCGGGCTTCAGGCCCGAGCAGCCACAGCAGCGACGGAACCGCGAAGTCGGGCGTACCCATGAAAACAATGCGCATCGGCTTCCTCACTCCCCGTCTTCGCGGCGGTCGCGGGCGGACCCGTCGTACAGCTCTTCCGCCAGGTCGATGAACAGAATGCCGTTCAGATGGTCGACCTCATGCTGGAACGCGCGCGCCAGGAAGCCTTCCGCCTCCACCTCGAAGTATTCGCCGTCGCGGTTCTGGCCGCGCACCTTCACCTTTTCGGCGCGGCGCACATCCCCGTTGAGGTTGGCGATGCTGAGGCAGCCTTCCGGTCCGAACTGCTCTCCCGAGCGCTCCAGAATTTCCGGATTGACCATCTCGATCAGGCCGTTCTCGTCGCCGACGTCGACGACGATGACGCGCTTGGAAATGCCGACCTGGGGAGCGGCCAAGCCGACGCCTTCCGCGTCGTACATCGTTTCCGCCATATCCTTCAGCAGCTTGTGGAGATTGGAGTTGAACTTCGTGACTTCCTTGGCGACTTCGCGCAGGACGGAGTCGGGATTTTGAACGATAAGCCGAATGGCCATGATGGATGCACCTTCCTTGATTGCTTCGTAGTAGTAGACGCCTGAGGCCGGATATAGAAGGATATGTCGGGACAACAGGCGTTGAGGCCAATTTCTATAAAATCATTTGGGGATCGACGTCGACGCTGAACAGCACGCCGGAGCGCGCCGCCTCCGCTTCGGTGCGGGTTATCGCTTCCTTGACGAGCATGGAAGCGTCGACCGCTCCCCTGTATTTGATCATGCACTGGAATCGGTATTTGTCCTTCATCCGCGATATCGGGGACGCGACAGGGCCGAGCAGGTCGAACGCCCGCTCCCCGCCGCTCTGCAGCGGCGCCAGCACGCCTCTCTCGGCGGCAAGAGCCCGCAGCTTGCTTGCAAAGCGGTCGCTTACCGAGGAGAGGGTGGCGAGCTGCTCATGGGACATCGTGACGAGAATCAGCCTGCAGAAAGGCGGGTAGCCCATCATGCGGCGATGCTTCATCTCCTCCTCCACGAAGCCGCCGTAATCATGGTGCTGAGCGGTCGTGACGGCGTAATGGCCGGGGTTGTACGTCTGGATGACGACCTCCCCCGGCAGATGATGGCGTCCGGCGCGGCCCGCGACCTGCGTCAGCAGCTGGAACGTCCGCTCCCCCGCCCGAAAATCGGGCAGGTTGAGCGACGTATCCGCCGCGATGACGCCGACAAGGGTCACGTAAGGGAAATCAAGCCCTTTGGCGACCATCTGGGTGCCGAGCAGCACATCCGCCTTGCGTTCGCCGAAGAGCGTCAGCCATTTCTCATGGGCGTTCTTCTCCGTCGTCGTGTCGACGTCCATCCGGATGACCCGGATGCCGGGAAACAGCTTCGCCAGCTCCTCCTCCACCTTCTGCGTGCCCGCTCCGAAATAGCGGATCTGCTCGCTGGAGCAGGACGGGCATGTCCGGGGCGCAAGCTCCGCATGGCCGCAGTAATGGCAGCGCATCGCTCGTGTCTTCTGATGGTAGGTGAGCGAGATGTCGCAGTGCGGGCACACGGCCGTGTACCCGCAGGAGCGGCAGATGACGAAGGTGGAATAACCCCGCCGGTTGAGCAGAAGGACGGATTGCTCTCCCCGTTCGAGCCGGGCTTGCAGCCCTTCGTGAAGATCGCGGCTAAACATGGAGCGGTTGCCGCTCTTCAGCTCGTCCCGCATATCGACAATCTTGACGGGCGGAAGCGGCCGCGCCCCTACCCGTTCGTTGAGCTCCAGCAAAGCCCCGTTGCCGCCCGCGCCTCCGCGGACGGCTGCCGCGTAACTCTCGAGCGACGGCGTCGCCGAGCCGAGCACGACGACGGCGCCTTGCTGCCGCGCGCGGCGCACGGCGACCTCGCGGGCATGATACTTCGGCGTTTCTTCCTGCTTGTAGCTGGACTCATGCTCCTCGTCGATAATGATCAGGCCGAGATTGCCGAACGGCGCGAATACGGCGGAGCGCGCTCCGATGGCCACCTTGGCGCCGCCGCGGCGGATCCGCCGCCATTCGTCGTAGCGCTCTCCGTTCGAGAGGCGGCTGTGCAGGACGGCGACTTCGTCTCCGAAGCGTCCCTTGAACCGCTCCACCATCTGAGGCGTCAAGGAAATCTCCGGCACGAGGACGATCGCCTCCATGCCGAGCTCGAGAGCCCGCTGGATGGACTGCATGTAGATTTCGGTCTTGCCGCTTCCCGTCACTCCATGCAGCAGGAACGTCGCCGGCTCGGGAGCTTCAACCGCCGCCTTCAGCCGCACGAACACTTCCCGCTGCGCATCCGTCAGCGGCAGCGGCTCGCTGCGCCGGAACTCGCGGCCGGCGTAAGGATCCCGCTGCTGCTCCGCTTCGCGGATCGCAATCAGGCCTTTGGCCTCGAGCGCCTTGGCGGAGGAGGCGCTGGCGCCCGTCTCCGACAGCATCGCCTGCAGCGTGACCGGCTCGCTCAGTTCAAGAACATATTCCAGCAGCTCCCGCTGCCGGGCAGCCTGCTTCGACATCGCGGACAGCGCCGCCTCCGCGGCGGCCCGATCCTCGGGCGGATACACCGTCAGCTGCTTGCGGACGGCGAGCCGGTCCCGAATCGAGGTCTCTTCGGCCAGCCATCCCGAAGCGAGCGCCCGCTTGATCGCCGCTCCGGCTTCCGGGTAACGCTGCGCGACGAGCTCCAGACGCATGCCGCCGGAGCGCTGCAGCTCTTGAACCAGAGCCGGAGGCAGCTGCTCCAGAGGCAGCTGCTGCTGGGCGACCGCTGCCGGGCTCATGCCCTTGCCATCGTCCTCGCCCCGGCCGGCCGAAACGATTCCCGCGGCGAAGGAATGACTCTCCTCCCGTCCGGCAGCCGATCCGACGTTCCCGGACGGCTCCGCGCGCAGGAGATCGGCTATCCCGGCTCCGTCTTCCGCAAGGCGGATGTACCGTTCGGCCTTGCCTTTGATCGCGGCCGGAATCATCGCCTGCAGCGCGGCCGTCCAAGTGCAGCAGTACTTCCCGCTCATCCATTGGGCGAGCTCGACCAGATCGGGAAGGAGCGGCGGCAGCGGATCCAGCAGCTCGGCGATCGGCTTGAGCTTCCCGGCGCTGTCGGCCGGAGCTTCGGCCGAAAGGCTGACGACGAAGCCTTGCACGGTCCGTCCGCCGAAGGGAACGCCGACACGGCTGCCCGGCTCGATCCACTCCTCCATGGCGGGCGGCACCTCATAGCTGAAGGGCCGGTCCGTCTGACGGCTCGGCACATCGACGATGACGCCGGCGATCATGATATCGGTCCCTTCGGCCCCTTCGAGCCGATCCGCTCCGCGACTAGGCGCAGCAGCCGTTCGCCGGCATCGCGCTTGCTCATCACGGGCAGCGATTCGACCAGGCCGTCCCGGTCGAAGATCCGGACCGCATTGGTGTCGCCGTTGAAGCCCGCCCCTTCCATCGAGACGTCGTTGCCTACGATGAGATCGCAGTTCTTGCGTCGCAGCTTGTCCATCGCATGCTCGTCCAGACGCTCCGTCTCGGCGGCGAAGCCGACGAGGAACTGGCCTTTTTTGCGCTCTCCCAGAGCGGCCAGAATATCGGCCGTCTTCTCCAGCTCAAGGACGAGCGTGCCGCCCGTCTTCTTCAGCTTGGAGGCATGCCGCACGACGGGCCGGTAGTCGGCGACCGCCGCTGCCTTGACCACGATGTCGGCGTCGTCGAATACGCTGTTCGCCGCCTCCAGCATCTCCTGCGCGGATTCTACGCGCATGATCTTCATGCCCCCGGGGAGCGGCTGCGACACGCGGCCGGCGATCAGCGTCACCTGAGCGCCCATGTCGCGGGCGGCTTCCGCGATGGCAAAGCCCATTTTGCCCGAGGAATCATTCGTCAGGTAACGCACGGGATCAAAGCGCTCGACCGTGCCTCCCGCCGTCACGACAACCTTCCTTCCTTCCAGCAGCTTGCCCGCAGCGAAAAACCGCTCGACCGCCAGCACGATCTCCTCCGGCTCGGCCAAGCGGCCCTTGGCCACGTAGCCGCAAGCGAGCTGGCCGGTTCCGGGATCGATGAAGCGGACTCCCCGGCTGCCGAGCAGCTCCATATTCGCCACCGTTGCCGGATGCTCGTACATATGAACATTCATCGCCGGAGCCGCGATGACCGGAGACGTCGCGGCGAGCAGCGTCGCGCCGAGCATGTCGTCGGCCAGTCCGGCCGCCAGCTTCGCCAGCGTGTTGGCCGTAGCCGGCGCGAGCAGGATAAGGTCGGCCTTGTCCGCCAGCTCGATATGGGACACGACAGAGGGATCGCGCTCGTCGAAGGTGTCCAGATATACAGGGTGGCGGGACAGCGTCTGCAGCGTCAGCGGCGCAACGAACTTGGCCGCCGATTCCGTCATGATGACATGCACCTCGGCACCCGCCTGGACCAGCTTGCTGCATAAAGCGGCGCCTTTGTAGGCCGCAATGCCTCCCGTTATGCCAAGAACGATTCTTTTTCCCTGAAGCATGGGGTGTTCTCCTCCCTCATCGGCAATACCCGCCGGCACCGGCCGCTCCGCCGGGTTTGCTTCCGCTAAAAAAATAACAACCGCAGAGGGTTGTTAAGCGTACCGCTATGCTGCTATCTTTCATGCGCCTTCCGCAGCCGGGCTGCGGCCGGCATGTCCTAGTCTTCGTTCCGCTGCTCCACTTGCACGAGATCGTGGTAGATCTCCTCGAGGGCGACGCCTACCTGCTTATGGGATTTCTGTCCGCGCAGCTCGGTCTTCTCTCCGTCCCTCAGGGCACGCGCGCGTCTCGATGCCGCGACGACCAGGGAATACTTGCTGTCGACCTTCTTCATCATTTCGTCAATGGATGGATACAACATGGCTAATCACTCCGTTTCAGGCTTTTTCGGATGCAGTCTGCATATCGTGGGCGAGCCCCGCCAAATAACGTTCCTTGCGGCAATGCTCGGCGGTGACGATGCTCTGGATCCGGTGGCAGGCCGCGTCGATCTCGTCGTTGACGACGGCATAGTCGTAATAGCGGAGCAGGTTGATCTCCTCGGCGGCGACGGACATCCGGGAGTCGATAACTTCCTGGGTTTCCGTGCCGCGTCCGGTGATGCGCTGCTTCAGAATCTCAAGCGAAGGCGGCATCAGAAAAATAAAGACGCCCTCGGGAAACGTTTCCTTGACCTTGAGCGCTCCCTGGACTTCGATCTCTAGAATGATATCCTTGCCGCTGTTGATGGTGCTCTCCACGAAATCGCGGGGAGTGCCGTAATAATTGCCGACGTATTCCGCATGCTCCAGCATGGCTCCGCGAGCCATCATGTCCTGGAACTGCTCCCTCGTCTTGAAGAAGTAATTGATGCCGTCCGTCTCTCCCTGTCTCGGGCTGCGGGTCGTCGCCGACACCGAGTAGACCAGCTCCGGCATCTTGTGGCGGAGCACGGAGCATACCGTGCCCTTGCCGACGCCGGAAGGTCCGGACAATACGATTAATAATCCCTTATTCATAATACTCCCCGCTATTATTCGTCGTGATCGTCATCCTTCGCGGACAACCGGTGCGCGACCGTCTCCGGCTGCACGGCCGACAAAATGACATGGTCGCTGTCCGTAATGATAACCGCCCGCGTGCGCCTGCCGTACGTGGCGTCGATAAGCATGTGGCGATCCCGCGCTTCCTGAATGATTCTCTTGATCGGCGCCGATTCCGGACTTACGATCGAAATGATCCGGTTAGCCGATACGATGTTGCCGAAGCCGATATTGATGAGCTTGATAGCCATGTCAGGTTCTCCCTCCGGACAGATTGGAACAGATCGGCGGTCTTCCAAGAAGGTCCGCCATCTGGCAATGGGCAGAACCATTGCAACTAGTGTTGACACAAAAAACACGGCGCAAACGTTCCGTCCGCCGTTCCGGCGGCCGTCCCAAGCGTCATCCCGTTTCGCACCCGGGCATAAGCCCAGGCGGACAGTCGTGTACCTATTCTAATCGATATTCGCCAAACGAACAAGGTTCAAAGCGATTTCGGGAGAAAAATAGAATCCGGGGCGTAATTTGCGCTTGAAACGCCCTTCCTGGCTTGCCGGCGATCTTCCCCCGGGAGCCCGCGCTTCGATGAAGCCTGCCCTTTTCCCGTCCGCCGGCTAAGCGGCCCGAAGCCGCCTGTTCGCGGCGAAGAGATGTCGCAGGACGGCCGGCGCATCAACTCCGCTGCACGGGCGCCTTCATCCGGATAAAGCAAAAATCCGCCCACGCGGGCGGATCTCCTCAAGAGCCCGGACAGCTCCCTACACGGTTCCGCGGAATGCTTCCGCCGCCGGTCCGGTCATGTACACATGATTGTCTTCCTCGTTCCATTCGATCAGTAAATCCCCGCCCTTGAGCGATACCGTCGCCTTGCGGTCGGTCAGCCCGTTGAGCACGGAGGAGACGACGGTCGCGCATGCTCCCGTGCCGCATGCCAGCGTCGGACCCGCGCCGCGCTCCCATACGCGCATGTCCGCCTGGCTGCGGGAGTTGACGGTCACGAACTCAACGTTCGTCTTGCGCGGGAAGAGCGGATGCGTCTCCAGCTTGGGGCCCCAGGCGGCAAGATCGAATCCGGCCGCGTCGTCGACATAGATGACCGCGTGGGGGTTGCCCATCGAGACGGCCGTGAACCGGAACTCCCGTCCGTCCACTTCGACCGGATGCCCGATGACCCGGTCGGCATCGACCGTCGTCGGAACCTGCAGCCCCTGCAGGATCGGCTCGCCCATGTCGACGCGGATGTAAGCCGCCTTGCCGTCTTGCGCGGTGATCTCGACCTGCTGCACGCCGGCTCCGAGCGTTTCGATCGTCAGCCGTTCCTTGTCCGTATGGCCGTTGTCGAAGACATACTTGGCTACGCAGCGGATCGCGTTGCCGCACTGCTCCGCCTCGGACCCGTCGGAATTGATGATGCGCATGCGGAAGTCCGCCCTATCGGAAGGCAGGATATAGACGAGCCCGTCGGCTCCGATGCCGAAGAAACGGTTGCACAGGGAGACCGCAAGCTCGTCCACCCCGGCCGGAAGGTCTTTTTCTCCGAATACGACGATAAAATCATTGCCTAGACCGTGCATTTTGGTGAATTCCACGATAGATGCTCTCCTTTTGATATGCCGAAGCATTGATGGCCTGTTGGTCGCCGCCGCTGCGGGCGGCCGTCGTTATTAGGATAGCGCATCAAGCCGGGCAAGGCTATTCCCGATTGCGTCTAAGATTTGTACTTTTTCCCCGCGCCTCCCCGTCGGCCGCGGCGAAAGCAGCCGGAGACCGGCAGCTCCCGCCGGCCGGCTTCGTCCTCTCTGCCGAACGCAAGGGCATTGATTTCATGAATGGCGCCGATGTCCGGCGGCATCTCCGTTCTTATTCTCCATCTGTAAGGCCTCCTGGAATGCTTCCTTGCTTTCTCTACTATAATTCTCTGACTTGAGGGGTAAAACGCGGCAAAGCCCCCCGGCTGGACGCCGGGGGGCTTTGCTTCGCAGGCAACAACGTCTGACGCGGCGCTCCGGAATCCACTCAGCGGGCGCTTGTCTGTCCGCCCGTATAGGAGATGCGGGCTTTCGGCTTGCGCCGCTTGGACGATCCAAGCACGCTGCCCACTCCCATCAGGAACGTCGGGATGCCGCCGGCCACGAAGACGAGGCACCATTCGCGGAATCCGATCGGAACCGTCTTGAAGATCGGCTGCAGGGCGGGAACGTACACGACGGCCAGCATGAGGCCCAGCGAAGAAAGGACCGACAGGACCAGATACTTGTTCTGCAGCATGTTGCGGTGGAAGATCGACCGGGAGCTGCGGCAATCGAACACATGGATCAGCTGCGCCATGACGAGCGTGACAAAGGCGACGGTCTGGGCCAGCACAAGGCCGTCCGCGTTTTGCGGAGCCGTCTTCAAGGTGATCCAGAACGCCCCCAGCGTGCAGAAGCCGATCAGCACGCCGCGGCTGACGATCTTCCATCCGAGGCGGCGGGCAAAAATATTTTCCTTGGCTGACCTGGGCTTCTGCGTCATGAGGTCGCTCTCGGCCTGATCGACGCCGAGCGCCATCGCCGGCAGCCCGTCGGTCACAAGGTTGACCCACAGAATCTGGATCGGCAGCAGCGGCAGCGGCAATCCGGCCATCATCGCCAGGAACATCGTCAGGATCTCCCCGACATTGGACGCCAGCAAATAACGGATGAACTTGCGGATATTCTCGTAAATGCCCCTGCCTTCCTCGATCGCGGCCACGATGCTCGAGAAGTTGTCGTCTCCGAGCACGAGCGAGGAAGCTTCCTTGGACACATCCGTGCCGGTAATGCCCATGGCGATGCCGATATCCGCCGCCTTGATGGCCGGCGCGTCGTTGACGCCGTCTCCCGTCATGGCGACGACATGCCCCTTGCGCTGAAGCGACTTGACGATGCGCAGCTTATGCTCGGGCGAAACACGGGCATAGACGTAGATGTTGTCGACAACCTTATCCAGCTCGTCGTCGGACATGCCGGCAAGCTCCCGTCCGCTGATCGACAGGCCGCCGCGCGGCATGATGCCGAGCTGGGCGGCGATCGCCTCGGCGGTCAGCTGGTGGTCGCCCGTAATCATGACGGTCTTGATGCCGGCGCGGCGGCATGTCGCGATGGCGCCCTGGACTTCACGGCGCGGCGGATCGATCATGCCGGTAAGGCCGGCGAAAACGAGCTGGCTCTCCGTGTCTTCGGCGCTCTCGCATTTGTCATGCGGACGAAGATCCCGGTAAGCGAGTCCGAGCACCCGCAGCGCGGACTGGGCCATGCCCTCCTGCGCCTGCTGCACCTTCTGCCGGAGCGTGCCGGTGAACGGCACAACCTTGCCTTCCCACAGAATATACGAGCAGCGCTCCAGGAGCATGTCCGGCGCTCCCTTCACGCAGGCGATCCGTCCGCCTTGATGCGACACGATCACGGACATGCGCTTGCGCTCCGAGTCGAACGGGAATTCCCGCTCCCGCTTGTACAGGCCGCCGAGCGAGCTTTGGCTGAGTCCCATCTTGGCCGCCAGCACGACGAGCGCGCCTTCCGTCGGGTCGCCTTTGAGCGACCATTCTTCCTTCGGCTCCGTCTGGCCCCCTTTGCTTTTGCGCTCCGCACCTTCCTCGGCCCGGATCAGCTCCGCATTGTTGCACAGCGCCGCGACCTGCAGCATGCGCCGCAGCGAAGCGTCGTCCTTGGCCTCTATCTGCTGGCCGTCCGCGTAGCAGCCTCCGGCGGGCTCATATCCTTCGCCGGTGACCTCGAACTGGCGGCTTCCGCTCCAGATGCGGGTGACCGTCATTTTGTTCTGCGTCAGCGTGCCGGTCTTATCCGAGCAGATGACGGAGGCGCAGCCCAGCGTTTCGACCGACGGCAGCTTGCGCACAATCGCCTTGCGCTTGATCATCCGCTGGACGCCCAGTGCGAGCGCCACCGTAACGATTGCCGGCAGCCCTTCCGGAATGGCCGCCACCGCCAGGCTGACGCCCGCGAGGAACATTCCGTAGGCAGGCTGGCCGTGCAGGATGCCGGCCACGACGACCATGACCGTCAGGAAAAGCGCGACGACGATGAGGATTTTGCCCAGCTGCTCCAGCCTTCGCTGCAAAGGCGTCTCCATCTCGTCCGTCTGCTGGATGAGATCCGCGATCTTGCCCATCTCCGTATTCATTCCTGTTCTCACGACGATGCCGGTGCCGGTGCCTCCGGTCAGCATCGTGCCCATGAAGCCCATATTCCGCATGTCCCCGAGCGGCAGCTCTTCCTCGGCGATCGCGTGGCAATGCTTGCTTACCGGCACGGATTCCCCGGTGAGCGCCGATTCCTCGGCCTGGCAGCTGTTGGCGGTCAGGAAGCGCAGGTCGGCCGGAACGCGGTCGCCGCTTTTCAGCAGCACGATATCGCCCGGCACGAGCTCGCTGGCCGGGACCGCATCCGATTTGCCTCCGCGCAGAACATGGGCGATCGGAGCGGACAGCTCCTTGAGGGCGCGCAGCGACCGCTCCGCTCTGAACTCCTGCACGAATCCGAGAATCGAGTTGATGACAATGATGGCGATGATCGTAATCGCGTCGAGATATTCCCCCAGCAGACCCGAAATCAGCGTCGCCCCGATCAGGACGAGCACCATAAAATCCTTGAACTGGTTCAAAAACAGCTTCACCGGCGACAGCTTCTCTCCTTCGGACAGCTCGTTGCGGCCATGCTCGGCCAGCCGCTTGGCAGCCTCCTCCGCCGATAAACCGTTGTCCGGAGAGCTGCCGAGCTGGCTGAGCAGCTGTTCCTCCGCCAGCTGGTGCCACTTCCTATTCTCCATTCGACTCTTCTCCCTCCCGCAGATGGCACGATAATGCTGCGGGCAGCACCCGCAAGGCTCTAGGACACTATATGAGGACAATCCCCGAAATATCCCTTGTCCTTGTCGTTATGGTAGAATAAGACGGCAATACAACCTGCGCCGCATGGACGACAAGGCGCGCACGAAAGGATCGACCCTCATGGCATTGGACGGTATCGTAACCCGCGCCGCCGTAAGCGAGCTCCAGCAGCTCGTCGGCGGACGCATTCATAAAATCCATCAACCGACCGCGCACGATCTCGTTGTTCAGACACGCGGAGCAGGCGGGGGGCGCAAGCTTCTGATTTCGGCCAACCCGACTTATCCGAGAATCCACTTCACGGAACGCAGCTACCAGAATCCGATGGAGCCGCCGATGTTCTGCATGCTGCTTCGCAAATACTGCGAAGGCGGCCAGATCGAAGCGGTCCGCCAGATCGGCATGGAGCGCGTCATCGAGCTGGACATCCGCCAGCGCGACGAGCTTGGCGACCTGACGCTGAAGACGATCATCATCGAGCTCATGGGCCGCCACAGCAACATCATTCTGGTCGACACCGCGACGAGAACGATCCACGACGGAATCCATCACGTGACGCCGGCGATCAGCAGCTACCGCATTGTCATGCCGGGCACGGCGTATACGGCTCCGCCCGACCAGCACAAGACCGACCCGCTCCATTTGACGGAGGAAAATGATTTCGCCCGCATTCTGGGCGAGGCGGCTGGCAGCGAAGCCGATCTGGAGCAGCCCGGCAAGCCGCTCGACAAGCTGCTCGTGGCGGCGCTTAGCGGCTTCAGTCCCTTGCTGGCGCGAGAGCTGGCCTACCGCGCCGGCTCCGTCGACGCCGGCGACGGCTCGGAGCTGCATCGGCTGTGGACCGTCTTTTCCTCCTTCATGGAGTCGGTGCGCAGCGGCCGCTACGCTCCCAACATTGTGGAGACGCCGGCCGGCAAAAGCTATTTCTCCATTATCGAGCTGACGCATCTGAAAGGAGAGCGCCGCGGCTTCGAGAGCATAAGCCAATGCCTGGAAGCCTTCTATGGGGAAAAGGCCAGCCGCGACACCGTCAAGCAGCGGGTGTCGGACATGATCCGCTTCCTCCAGAACGAGAAAGCCAAAAACGTCAAGAAAGTGGACAAGCTGAACGAGACGCTGGAAGAAGCGAAGGGCGCCGACAAATACCGCATTCTCGGAGAGCTGCTGACGACGTATATGCATGCCTTCTCCAAAGGCGACCGTTCCGTGGAGCTGGAAAACTACTATGACGAGAATGCGGCTAGCGTCACGATCGAGCTGGATCCGCAGCTATCCCCTTCGGACAATGCCCAGCGGTACTTCCGGCGTTATACAAAGTTCCGCAACAGCACCGAAGCGGTGAAGGAGCAGATGGCGCTCGCCGGCACCGAAATCGCCTATCTCGACTCCCTGCTGCAGCAGCTGGACACCGCTTCTCTGGAGGACATCGAGGAAATTCGCGAGGAGCTCGTAGCGGAAGGCTACCTGCGCGCGCGCGGGAAGCGGGGAGCCAAGCGCAAGAAGGCCGCAAGGCCCGCCCTGCTCTGCTACACGTCATCCGAAGGCATCGCCATCTATGTAGGGAAAAACAATACGCAGAACGAATATTTGACCAACCGGCTCGCCTCTCAAGGCGACACTTGGCTGCATACGAAGGATATTCCCGGCTCGCATGTCGTCATCCGCTCTGCCGAGTTTGGGAATGCTACGCTCGAGGAGGCCGCGATGCTGGCCGCCCATTACAGCCAGGCCCGCAGCTCCAGCATGGTTCCGGTCGACTACACGCTGATCCGCCATGTGCACAAGCCGAGCGGCTCCAAGCCGGGATTCGTCATCTACGACCGGCAGAAAACGCTCTTCATCACCCCGGATGAAGCCCGCCTGCAGGAGCTTCCATCCGCAGTCAAAGCTTGATGCGTCCGGGCAATTGCCGCTAAAGCCGCTCTGAAATCGTCTATCCTGAAAAATGGATCCTGCCTGCCTTCGAATCTCATGCCGGGATCCTGGATAAGAAACTGGCTCCAGCCATCTTTCAAAGGGGAAAGAAAACCTATGCGCTTTTTGACAGCAGTGTTGATCCGTCCCCTTGTGAGCTCGCTGCTTCTCCTCTGCTTGTTCGCAGCATGGGCTATGCTGATCGGAAGGCGGCATACCGCCGTCTTTGACGAGCGGGTGTCCGATGCCGTGCAGGGAGTCGCCTCCGATGCCGTGACCGCCGTCATGAAGGGATTTACGACAGCAGGCTCCGGTCCCTGGGTTACAGGGATTGTGCTTGTGATCGTCGCTGCCTTGCTCCTCGTCGGCTATCGCAGGGAGCTGATCTTTTTTGCCGGCGTCATCGTCGGTTCCAGCCTGCTGAACGTGCTGCTCAAGCTTATTTTCCACCGCGCCAGGCCGGATGTGCATCGAATCATCGACGCGGCGGGCTACAGCTTTCCGAGCGGCCATTCCATGGCTGCCTTCACGCTTTACGGCGTGACGATCTATTTCCTTTGGAAGCATCTTGCTCGCTCTTGGATGAAGGCCGCCGCCGTGTCGGCGGGAATCGTCATGATCCTCATGATCGGAATCAGCCGGATCTATCTGGGCGTTCACTATCCGAGCGACGTACTGGGAGGCTATCTGATCAGTGCAGCCTGGCTGACGGCAAGCATCGGATGGTATGAACGCTATCTGGAGGAAAGATGGAGATCGAGGAAGTTCCGCTCCGTCGGCCGAGGCTGAAAGCATGTTGCGGAAGGCGGCAGGCACGAGGCTAAGCTCGCCGAATCAATAAAAAACGAAAAAGGCCGGCGCTGACTTGCAGCGCCGGCTTTTTTCTAGGCAAAGGTGCCTTCCTTTATCCACATCCACATTCCGTCTGCTCTCTGCCGGCCTCTCGCGGAACTCGCCGGCCGCATCCGATTCAGCGCTTCAAGCGCTCCAGGAGCGTCCTTGCATCCACGGTACGGCTTCCCACGTCGCCATGGTGCATCTCCCCGCCGCGGCTGCCGTGGTAGTCGGAGCCGCCGGTTGCAAGAAGGCCGTGCCTCTCGGCAAGACGCAAGTACTTGCGTTCCTCCTCCGGCGTATGGTCGGAGTGAAAGGCTTCGATTCCGGCCAGGCCCCCGGCTGCGGCAAGCCTCTCTACTTCAGCGTCGTCGCGGTACAGGCCGGGATGGGCCAGCACCGCAACTCCTCCGGCCTCGGCGATCCAGCGAATGCCCTCCTCGGGCGTCAGGCGCGGAATCTCCACATAAGCAGGAGCTCCTTCCGCAAGATAAAGCTCGAATGCTTCGCGTAATGTGGATACGACGCCGGCCTTCACCAGAGCGGCGGCGAAATGCGGACGTCCCACGCTCGCCGGAACGCCGCGGTCTCCCTGCGCCGCGGCATCCAGCACTTGGCGCAGCGTCAATTCGATGCCCAGCTGTCCAAGACGCTGCAGCAGCAGCTCGTTGCGCCGTTCGCGGACCTTCCCTTGCGAGGAGAGGCGCTCGATCCAGAGCGGATCGCTGGGATCCGGGCCGTATCCGAGCACATGGATGTCCTTGCCGTTCCGAGCCGTGCTCAGCTCCACGCCCGGAATGACGATGACGCCGGAGCGCTCTCCTTGAAGCTTCGCCTCCTGTATCCCGTCCATCGTGTCATGATCCGTCACAGCTATCGCGTCCAAACCACGCGCCGCCGCCCTGGCAACGAGCTCGGCCGGCGAATCCATCCCGTCCGACGCCGTCGTATGCGTATGCAGATCTCCGCGTATTACAGCCATTGGGCAAGATCCCTGCCTCTCAGGAAGCTGAGGAACGACACGGCCGGTTTCGGCAGCAGCGCCGACTTCAAATAGATCGAATAGAACTCCCGGTTGAAATCGGCGTCCGTAATGGCCACTGTCTCCAGCAGGCCGAGCGCCAGCTCGTGCTTGATGGAGGAAGCGGAGATGAAGCTCATGCCGACTCCCGCCTCCACGGCCGACTTGACCGCGCCGGTGCTGCCCAGCTCCATGACGATGTTCAGGTCCTCGGCATCGATGGATTTCATCGCCAGCTGGTCCTCCATGACCTGCCTCGTGCCCGAACCTTGCTCGCGCAGGACGAGCGGGTACTTGATGGCTTCTGCAAGGGTGACTTCGCCCCGTCCCGACAGCGGATGGCCGGGACCGACGATCAGCTGCAGCTCGTCGCTCAGCACCGGCTCGGTATGCACGTCCGGATGGCTGACCGGGGCTTCGAGCAAGCCGAAGTCGAGCTGATGGTTCAGGATGTGCTCGAGAATCTGGGTCGTGTTCATGATCTTCATGCGGATGGAAATATCCGGATGCTCCTTGTTGAACGGTCCAAGCAGCCGCGGCAGGATGTACTCGCCGATCGTCAGGCTCGAGCCGAGCTGAAGACGTCCCTTGAGGCCCTTCGCGTAACGCGCCATGGCCGCATCGGCATCCCGGATCAGGTCCATGCTCCGCTTGGCATAGGGCAGCAGGACGCTCCCCGCGTCCGTCAGCTCGATTCTCTTCGTGGACCGGAGCAGCAGCTTCGTGCCGAGCTGGTCCTCCAGAGACTGGACCTGCATCGTTACGGCCGGCTGAGTCATATGGAGCGCCTGCGCTGCCGCGGAAAAGCTGCCTTTTTCAGCGACCGTATAAAAAATATGCAGCTGATGGAAGTTGATGGCCACCTTATTGTCATCCTTTCGGGCGGCATCGGCCTGATCCGGCTTCGGCTGCCGGCCGGACATGCCCGCTCATTTTCTTGTCCATTATAACGTACCCGCGCCTAAAACATAACTATCGGAATAAATAGAAAAAAACAGGCTTCGCCGCTTAGGAGCAGGAAACCCGTTTCCACTATTTCCATCTACATCATAATAATTGTTATAATATGTTATTTCCTTTTACGGCTGTTTTTGATTAAGGTCATGCGCCGGGAATGCCGCAGCCAGGAGTAATAGGACTTTAAGTCCCTCAGCTCGATCGTTTCCGACATTCTTCCCAAAAATGTGACGACAATCATTTTCTGGAGCGGCGTGCCGGCAAGATCGAATTCCTTCTCCGAATCGCTAAATTCCGCCACGAAAACCAGATCGTCGTCAATGAGGTAGACATCCTCTTCGTTCCGGTAATAGGATTCGATCCGTCCTTGCTTGAGACATTGCCAGATATATTCCGCGATGTCGTCGAAACCGGTCTTGACGCTCTCCACCCGGTCTGCCCAGCGGAGCTTCGCATGATGAGTGATGATGACATCCGCCACTCGCTTCTCGCCCAGTTCAACATGGAACGTCTCGTACGTGTTCCAGCGTTCCGTCGTTCTATCCTTCATCTTGTCCACTCCTCCCTGGGAAGCAGGCCTTTATATCTAGTTTATGATTAGGTTTATTCTACCATGTCTATTTCCAATTTCAAATTAAAAAATAGGACTCTCCATTATTGTCACATTTTGGGTTTTTGTACAAGAAAAAAGACCCTCGCCCGCCAGAGGTCGAAGGTCTTGGGCCACCGAAGCCGGACGCTGCATCTACATGCTGTAGAAACGCGTTTTGTCCGGATTTTCCTTGGTGTATTCCGTCTTGATCTCGTTCCGGAGGGAGCGTTCCGTCTTCTTGACGTACGGCAGGCGGTGAATGTTGCGCAGCGTCTCTTCCTCGCGCCCCGAATCGATGTAGATAACGGCATAATGCAGCCGCCGCGAAATGTAATGCACGTTGCCGTATTTCTCCAGGCTGCGGGCCGACTTGGCGTCGCTCACCCAGACAATGTAGCCCTTACGCTGTTCGGGGAACGAAGCCGCTTCGACGGCCGGCATCGACTCGGAATGCTCCATCAGCCGCACCCCCCGCTTCCGCAGCTGCAGGAGCCGCCTCCGCCGCAGCCGCCCGACGGCAGCGGATTGTTGCCCGGCACCTTGATCGAGCCGGATACCGATTCGGCGATCATCAGGGATACGTCATAGAGCAGCGTATCCACGACCTCCTCGGCTTCCTTGTAGCGGCGGATGCATTCCACCTGCGCCATCTCGGCTTCGACAGCCTTCACTTTATCCTTGGCCGCATGATAGTCGGGATGGAACCTTCCGAAGCGCTCGCATTCGGAGAAGAATTCCTTCGCCCGGTTGAACCTCGCCCTCAGCGAGGCGACCTCCGGGTTGTGTTCGACTTCGTTCTTCCAATATAAATAATCCGCCACTTCGGCCGATTGGTTGATGTAATCGCCCAGTTCATAGGCGCAGAGCACGACTGGCGCCATATCCAGCGGCGTCTGCTCCGCAATCTCAAGCTGCTGCAAGATCGGTCCACTCCTTCCTGCCGGGGAAGGTCTCCTTCCGGCTTGCTCCTATCATAGCATACCCGATTGAGCTTCGGTAGACGCCTTCAGCGGGCGGGTGCGTTTCCGGGAATGTGCAGCCGGATTCGGCCGACTTGGCCGGGAATCAGCATCGCCGGCACTCTGGCTTCATTGTCCTTCCGGTAGAAGCCTTCCGCAGCCCAGCCGTCGCCGTCCCCCTGTACTTGGAGCGGAACGAATATGCCGGCGCTTTCCCCGTCATGAAGCTCCACGGGAATATGCAGCCGGACCGCGCTCTCCAGCAGCTGGCGGCAAGCGGACGGGCGATAGTTGCGCGGGGCGGCTGTCCAGGCAGCGGGCAGCTTCTCCGCTTGCAGGACAAGCCAAGGCTGAACCTCGGCCGCCGGCGCCGGTTCGAGCGAGGCAAAGGTCAAGGAAGGATCCGACGGCTGCCAGCAAGGCCTGCCGCTGCTTCCTGCAGCGTCCTCCCCGCTCTCCTCGACGGCGAAGAGGGTGCTGCGGCTCTCCGTCCCGGGCAAGCATTGCGCCAGAAGCGCTTCCACCTGCGGAGGCAGCGCCGCTCCCGAGGCGCCGGCCAGCCATTCCCGCAGCTGGCCAGCCCCAATGCCGAGCGCCGCCGACCTTTTCAGAGATTTTTCTGTAAGCCGGTAGGCAGTGAGCTCCCTCACTTCTCCACGTTCGGCAACGAGCTCGAGCGGCCAGAGCTGACGATACGAAGTCCAGGCTCCCGCCCATATATCTCCGTCAGGCTGCAGCAGAAGCGGCTCGTCCCCCTCTGAATCCCCATCCTCCCCGCAGCCTTCAGCAGAGAGGAGCAGCCGGAAGCAGGACTCTCCTTGCTCCGTTTCGCCCCATTCGGCCCAGCCGCAGCCCGCCAGCCATTCCAGCAGCCCGGTCCATGCCGCGCTGTCCCGGCCCGGGCAGCCTGCAGGCCACACGGAGCGCGACCGGCATAGCTGCTCCAGCTTGGGCACGCTGTACCAGACATCCTCCCTCAGACTGGAGATGACCGACGCAGCGGCAGCCGCTTCCGCCGAACGGCGGACAGCCCGATCCAATATCCACCTGAACAGCCCCCTTTCCCGCTGCATCAGAGGCTCGTCAAGCCATGTCCGCAGCTTCTGCGCATCCCAGCTCCAGGCTCGTCCAGGACGCAAAATGCCGCTGCTGAAAGACCAGTCGAGCACGAGCGCGACCGAGCCGGGATAGTCCAGCCTCAAGGAAGGGTCCAGCTGGATAAAGGATTCGGGGCTCAAGCCCGCTGCCTGCTCCAGAGCTTTAATGGTGCTCCCATGAAGCCTTCCCTTCACGGTGAGTACCGGTCCGCTTCGGGCAAGCTCCGCTAGTGCCCCCAGCAGAGCGCGGCTGTACAGAGCGCCGCCTCCGCTTACGGCCGACGCGGCGCTGCGGTGCGCCGCCTCCTCGTCCGCAGCAATCCATGGGCTGGCAACGGCCGCCCATTTCAAGTACGAGCCGGCCGTCACGGCGACGGCGCGCTCCCCCCAGAAGCGCAGCCTCGCTTGCACGGCTCCGGCTGCCTGCAGGCCGGACAGGCCGGCACGCAGCTCCAGTCCCGACCAGCAGCCTGCGGCGGCTTCCTCCAGCAGCCGCCCCTCCTCGGCAGGATGGACGCCGAATCTCGTCAGCAGACAGCGGAGCACATCCTTCGAGACCGGGCTCAAGCGGCTCCAAATCTCCGCTTCCGAATCCTCTCCGGAGAAAGGTCCGGCAGAGCCCGGCAGCTCCGGCGTAATCACCGGATCGCTGCGTCTCCGGGTAGGACGGACAGCTTTGCTGCGCTCCCAAGGCTTGTCAGAGCCCATCATAAAGACCCCTTTTCCGCGATCTCGTACGTATAGCCCTGTTCGATCATGAACAGCTGCCGCTTCAACGCGAATTCCGTTTCCTTTGTCCCTTCCGTCACGACCGTATAGAAATAAGCCCGGTTATCTTCCTTCGGCCGCAGCAGCCTGCCAATCCGCTGCGCTTCCTCCTGACGGGAGCCGTAGCTGCCCGATACTTGAATGGCGACGGCCGCATCGGGCATATCGATCGCGAAATTCGCGACCTTGGATACGACCAGCACAGGCAGGCTGCCGGAATTGAAGCGGCTGTACAGCTCCTCCCGCTCCTCGGGCGGCGTGCTGCCCGACAGCACGGGAGCTTCGAGCTCCCTCCCGAGGCTGGACAGCTGCCGCAAGTACTGGCCGATGACGAGCGCAGGTTTCCCCGGATGCCTTTCCAGAAGCCGGCGCACCGCCTCCGCCTTGCGGGGATTTTCTCCGGCGAGCCGCAGCTGGGCGCGGGCTCCCGCCCCATCATATGTTTCCCCGTCTTCCTCCGGCAGCGGCACCCTCACCTCCCGGCAGCTGACCGCGGCGATCCAGCCCTCGCGCTCAAGCGCCTTCCACGGCAGCTCGAACAGCTTGGGGCCGATCAGGGAAAAGACATCCTCGGCTCGCCCGTCCTCGCGCACGAGCGTCGCTGTCAGGCCCAGCCTCCGCGTCGCCTGCAACTCGGCGGTCAACCGGAATACCGGAGCCGGAAGCAGATGCACCTCGTCGTAGATGATGAGGCCCCAGTCCCTGCGGCTGAACAAATCCATATGGCCTCCGCTGCCCCGGCGTCCCATAATCTGATACGAGGCGATGGTGACCGGCCGTACTTGCTTGTTCTCCCCCGTATATTCGCCGATGTCATCCTCCGCGATCGTCGTTTTTTCCACCAGCTCTCGCCGCCACTGCCGTACGGAGGTCGTGCCCGATGTCAGGATCAGCGTCGCGCAGCCGAGCCTGGCGAGAGCGGCGGCGCCAACGACGGTCTTGCCCGCTCCGCACGGCAGCACGATGACGCCGCTGCCGCCCTCTCCCTGGACGCCGTCCCGGCAAAACCGTTCCACCGCTTGCAACTGGTAATCCCTCAGCCGGAATGGCTTGCCCGAGGGCAGCTCGCCGCGCAGACCGATGCGGAGCGCTTCGCCTTCCCGGTAGCCGGCATGGTCGACGACCGGCATGCCCATCCGCAGCAGCTCTCTCTTCAGATCTCCCCGGCGATCGCCCGGAACGGCGATTCCATCGGCTGCGCGGGCAGCCCCCCATGAAGCGATGCACTCGTCCGTAATTTCCCGCAGCCTTGCGGCGGGTCCGGACAGCAGCAGCATGCCGTCTTCAATCGATGTCAGCTCCAGCTCCCCGTACCTGCTGAGCCACTGCTTCACTCTGCCGGCGGCCGCGCCCGGCACCCCGTACCGCGCATTGGCTTCTAGGCAGTCCAGGATTTCTTCCGCCGGCTTGCCTTGGGAAGCAGCATTCCATACGCTCAGCGGGGTCATTCGGTAGGTATGCATCGTGCCGGGACGCTTGACGAGCTCGGCAAAGCCCGCGAGCGCTTCCCTGGCCTTTTCGGCTCCGGGATGGGCATCGTCCAGCAGCACCGTGCCGTCCTCCAGCACGACAAGCGGGCCGCTCTTCCGCTTCAGCATGTTAGACCCAGCCTCCTTTTATCACTTGCCAATGCTGACAGTATGGGGCAAAACCCAGCCTTTTTATGCCGCCTGGCCGCGCATAGGAGGGCTGAAGCAAAAAGGCCGGCAGTTCCCGAAGGGATGCCGGCCTTTTTCTTTCCTATGCCTGTCAATGGACGAACGGGGACGGAGCCGCCTCGGATATGGCGCTCAGCGCATGTCCCGCTTCATCCGCAAATCTGTCGCGTACGGCGAGATCCCCGATCGCGACAACGCCGATCAAGCGGCCGTCTTCCACGACGGGCAGCCTGCGGATCTCCTTTTCCGCGAACAGGCGGCCCGCTTCCTCGGCCGTGTCAGCCGGGCTCAGCGTGACCGGGTTCGGCGTCATGACTTCGATTACGGCGGTGGAGCCGGAATGCTTGCCGGCATATCCCCGCACGACAAGATCCCGGTCCGTCACGACTCCGATCAGCCTCTCGCCCTCGACGATCGGAACGAAGCCGATGCCGTGGTCCTTCATCAGCACGGCCAGTTCATACACATTGTCCTTCAGCGTAGCAGTGATGCAAGGCTTGCTCATGATCTGTGATACCGCAACTGGCATGCGCTTGACCTCCCAAGAAATTGGCCGGTTCGTTTCGTCCTGCTTTCCAGCACAGGAAGTCCGGTTGTTTCCTTATCGTGCGCATGCCTCCATGAGGTCATTCACGGGAGAATGTGGCGGCATATTTTTCCGCGCAGCCGATCATCAGCCGGGCGGATTGAAGCATCGAGCTTTCGTCGAGGTCGAATCTCGGATGATGATGCGGATGCACGGCGCCCGCCTCGGAATTGCCTGCGCCGACGAACATGAAGCAGCCCGGCACCTGCTCGAGATAATAGGCGAAGTCCTCGCCTGCCGTAATCAGCTCCGACTGACGGACATTCCCGTCTCCGAACAGCTCGGCTGCCGCAGCCATGCAGCGGGCCGCCTCCAGCTCGTCATTGACGACCGGCGGGTAGCCCTCCCGGTAATCCAGCTCCCCTTCGGTGCCGAATCCGGCGCATACGAGCCGGACGAGCTCGGAGATGCGCTGGCGCATCAGGTCCCGCACGCCCTTGTCGAAGGTGCGCACCGTTCCCTTCAGCCGGCAGTTGCCGGCAATGACATTGCTCGCCTCTCCGGCCTGGAAAGAGCCGATGGAAAGAACCGCCGTGTCGAGAGGGCTGACATTGCGGCTTACGACCGACTGCAGAGCCTGGACGAGCGCAGACCCCGCGACGATCGTGTCGCGGGTATGCTCCGGCATCCCTCCATGCCCCCCTTTGCCGGTAATCTCGATGGTGAACTCGTCCACGCCGGCCATGAATGCGCCTCCGCGGATGCTGACCGTACCGGCCTGGACCGGCGTCCATAGATGCACGCCGTAGATGACGTCGACGCCTTCAAGCGCTCCGTCGCGGATCATCGGCAGCGCGCCGCCGGGAGTAAGCTCCTCCGCGGGCTGGAAGAGCAGCCTGCGGGTGCCGCCGAAGCCGCCGTCGAGCGAATGATAGTACTCTGCGATCGCCAGCAGCGAGGACGTATGGGCGTCGTGCCCGCATGCATGCATGACGCCCGGTGTCTGGGAGCGGTATTCCACTTCCTTCAAGTCCTGGAGCGGCAGAGCGTCCATGTCCGCTCTCAGCGCGATTACGGGACCCGGATGATCCCCTTTCAGATCGACGACAAGTCCGTAGCCTCCGACCCCCTTGCGGACAGAGGCGCAGCCGATTTCTGCCAGACGATCTCCAATCCAGGCGGATGTATGCTCTTCCCGGAAGCTGATTTCAGGATGCCGATGCAGATGGCGGCGGTCGCTTACCATGCGCGGATACAATTCCAAAAGCTTGTCCGCCGCGGCGGTCTGGTCTTGATTCAAGCTGTTGCCCTCCTTGCCTTGTGCCGGGACGCCAGAGGCGGCTCCCGGAGCGGCCGTTTATAATCTTCCTGCTGTTCTTGTAGTGTACCAGATGCAGGCCCCGCCGGGGTAGACGATACTGCCGCGGCGCTCGGGACGACAGGCCGCGCAGGGTTGCACTGGCTTTGGAAACATACTAATATGAAAGGGAATACAGTCTTTGCCATGCTGCTGAGGAGGATTTCCCCCATGTTAATTGAAAATTCAGGCTTGAACGGGTTGAAAAGCGATCTGGCCCACCTTGACGAAAGCGCCGAGAGCCTCGGATTCGTCCGCTGGCAATGGGAATACTACCGCGCTACATATGATCTGAAATTCGTGGACCGCGGCACGAACTACGAATATTTCCTGCGGATCAGCACGCGGGCCGTCGAAGGCAAGCTGGAAAATCCGGCAGCCGTGCTCACCGTTGAATCCGTCTATATCGGACGAGCCACTTTCCCGCACGGCCTCGAATATGAGTCCGCCGTGCCCCAGCCTATTCTGAGCGCTGCCAAGCAGAAGCTCGCCGACCTCAAAAATAAGCTTTCCGAGTAGGTGACAGCCAACCATGAAGGTCAATCCGGAGGGCCGCCGCGGCAGGCCGGACTTCCTGCTCCTGATTCTGACGCTGGCTCTTGTCGGCTTCGGTCTCGTCATGGTGTTCAGCTCCAGCTCCAGCACGGCCGCCGTCAGCCGCACTGCAGGAAATGATCCTCTTTATTACTTGAAGAAGCAATTCCTGTTCGCCGCTCTCGGGACGGTCATCATGCTGGTTGTGATGAATTTCCGCTATCAGGTGTTCAAGCGGGGGTTCATGCTGTTCTTTCTTCCCGTCTTTTTCATGCTCATGATCGTTCCGTTCGTGGCAAGAGAGATCAACGGGGCAAGAAGCTGGTTCAATGTGATGGGATTCGCGGTACAGCCGACGGAATTCGCGAAGCTGGCGCTTATCCTCTATCTCGGCACTCTGATCGCCAAAAAAGGGGAACGGTTCCGCAGCTTCAAAAAAGGGCTCGTGCCGGTCATCGTCATCGTCGGCATCGTATGCGGAATGATCATGCTGCAGCCGGATCTCGGCTCCTGCCTCGTCATAGCGGCCTGCGCGTTCCTGATGATCGTTGCAGGAGGAGCCAACCTGCGCCAGCTGGCTGCATCCGCCTTTTTCGGAGGCATCGTCCTGACCGCTGTCGGAGCCGTAGCCTTCCTCATCTCGCCAACCAAGTGGGAATACCGCATCAGCCGGTTTACGAGCTATCAGGATCCGCTGGCCGACTCCCTGGGGGACGGTTATCAGGTCGCCCGCTCGCTGATGGCGCTCGGCCATGGCGGATTCAGCGGAGCCGGCCTCGGACACGGCATCCAGAAGGTCCAGTACTTGCCGTTCGCCTACAATGACTTTATCTTCGCCATCATCGGGGAAGAGCTCGGCTTCATCGGAAGCACGTTGTTCCTGATCGTATTCCTGCTCTTCCTGTGGCGCGGATTGATTGTCGCCCTTCGCTGTCCCGATATATACGGCACGGTTGTGGGAGCCGGCATCGTCTCTCTGTTCGCGGTACAGGCATTCATCAACATCGGCGGCGTCACCAATGCGATTCCGTTGACCGGCGTCACGCTTCCGTTCATCAGTTATGGAGGCTCTTCCCTGCTGGCCAGCCTGATGTCCGTCGGCGTGCTGCTCAGCATCAGCCGCGAAGCCAATCGTCAGCCCGCATCGGCGAAGCGGGCGACGGACAACCCGCTTCGCGCAGTCGGCCGGCAGGCCAATTCGTAGCTGCCGTCCCTGCATCCGCAAAATGAAAAGGAGCCGCTCTCATTGAGCGGCTCCTTTTTTCATTTCAGCCTTGCCGGACCGGTTCCGGCTTCCTCTACCGGTTCGTCCCGGAACAGGACTCCATCCACTTTGACGTTGATCTCGACCACGTTGAGACCCGTCATATTCTCTACGGCTTCCCTGACGTTCAGCTGCAGCTGCCTGCAGACTTCCTGGATCGGAATGCCGTATTGGACGATTACCCTGAGATCGACGGCCGCTTCCAGCTGGCCGACTTCGACGGATACGCCCTTCTGGGCGTTCTTTCCGCTGAGCCTCTTGGCGAGACCTTCGGATATGCCGCCGGACATCGCGGCGATCCCGGGAGTCTCAAGCGCCGCCAGTCCGGCGATCGTAGCGACAACGTCATCCGAAATCCGAATCAAGCCTGTTTGAAGGTCTTCCGCCATCACGTTCAACTCCTTCAATGAATCCACTCTTTCTTCCATTGTAAGGGATGATCTCTTCCAAAAGCAAGACAAGCACAATCCATTCCGGGCGTTTACTTTTCCATGCGGGATGGGTATATTAAGATACAGATTTTGCCGTATTACATATTCCAAAATGATCGAGGTGCCGCTTCTTGAGTCGTCGTCAACTGTTTTTCGCCGGGCTGATCATCAGCTTCGCATTGAGCGGAATCGCCCATTACGCCCATTGGAACGAAATGTTCCAATTCGTCGTCTCCGCCATCTCCGTCATCTTCGTGGCCGGGTTTCTCGGGCAGGCCACCGAGTCCGTGGCGCATTATGCGGGACAGCGTCTCGGCGGCTTCCTCAACGCCACCTTCGGCAACGCTGCCGAGCTGATCATCGCGATTTTCCTCGTTCGGGCAGGCTCCTTCGAGACCGTCAAAGCGAGCTTGACCGGTTCGATCATCGGCAACCTGCTGCTGGTGCTCGGCCTCAGCATTTTTCTGGGCGGACTGAAGTACAAGGAGCAGCGCTACAACGTCCAGCTGGCCACCCACAACTCGACGCTCATGGTGATGGCCGTCATCGCCCTCATCGTGCCGGCCATCTTCGTCGCGGCGGAGCATTTCTCCGTACAAGCCGACAAGGTGCTCAGCATTACGGTCGCGATCATTCTGATCGTCAGCTATTTGCTCTGGCTGGTCTTCTCCATGGTCACGCACAAAAACATGCTCTCCGATATGGAGGATAAGGCCGATGCGTCGGCGGAGGGCCACCACGAAGAACCCGTATGGAGCAAAGGCCGCTCCATCCTGTATCTGGTCGTGGCCACCGTCATGGTCGCCTTCGTCAGCGAATGGCTTGTCGGAACGCTGCATGAGGTGTCGGCCCGCTTCGGCCTCTCCGAGCTGTTCATCGGCGCCTTCGTCGTCGCAATTGTCGGCAATGCCGCCGAGCACAGCGCGGCCATCATGCTCGCGCTCAAAAACAAGATGGGCGCAGCGGTGGAAATCGCCGTCGGCAGCAGCCTGCAGATCGCGCTGTTCGTCGCCCCGGTGCTCGTGCTGATCAGCGGTCTGTTCGGGCCGACGATGGACATCGTCTTCACCCCGATCGAGCTGGCTTCCATTGCGGTCGCGGTATTTATCGCCAAGGCGGTCTCCAGCGACGGAAGGACCAACTGGTATGAAGGCTTTCTGCTGATTATGGTTTATATCATTCTAGGCTTCGCCTTCTTCCTCGTCTAGGAAGCACGCAGCAAAAAGGCGCATCTCCCGCCGACAGCGGGGGATGCGCCTTTTTGCTGCGGATGGCCGGGAAGCCACCGTTGCTGGCTGCTATAGGAGCTGAGACTTTTGGTCCAGCGCTTCATACAGTTGGGCAAGGTTGCGCTCGAGCCGGCTGATGATCGCTTTGCCAGCGGCCTCATCGATAAGCCCCGCCCTTACGGCAAAGTCAACTTCCCGCGAGAAGCCGTACATCTGGGTATCGAGGACTTCTTCGTACAGAGGGCACTTGCGGGTAGCAAGATTCTCCATCTGAACCTCAATCAGCTTCTCGATTTTGTTCGCGTCATCCTGCAGCAGTTGAACCGCCTTCTGATGCAGATGGACCAGGACTTCCGGTGAAGACATAGTTTCCCCCCCTGTGCGGATGTCTCGCCGTCTTCATGTTACGATAGTATCTTTAATATTAGACGATCTCTGTCCAATACACAAGGTCATTGCAGGAACAAGCCCATGAAAATAAGCCCGGCCGAATGCGCGGCCGGGCTTATCGATAGCTGCTGAATGAAGCTACTCGCCGATGACTTTCACGTCGAGGTTATGCTTCGAGAAAGCCTCGGAAAGGGCTGCTTTCGCTTCGTCGGCATCAGGCCCGTGAACGTGAAGCTCATAGGAATGGCCTCCGACCAACGTCGTGAACAAGCCCAGGATGCTCTTCACATCGATGTACTTGTTGTCGGCCTGAAGGACGATCGATGAGCGGAACCGGCTTGCAATTTGGGAAATTTCTACGATAGCCGCATTGTTGGACATAGGGATTCCTCCTTGTAAGAAGTCGATAAAGAAAACGTTTCCTTCATCATAACTGAATCAGGATGCCCATTCAAGATGGAACATGTAAAATTTAACCTCAATTAGAGCCCCGCAAACGCAGTCGGAATCGAATCGGATTATTTCAAGCTGTCCGGATTCAGGCCTTCCAGTTCCGGCAGGACGAAGAGGCCGTCCTTGCGGATCAGCACGTCGTCGAAATACACTTCGCCGCCGCCGTATTCCGGACGCTGGATGAGAACGAGATCCCAGTGGACGGCGGAACGGTTGCCGTTGTCGGCCTCCTCGTACGCTTGACCCGGCGTGAAGTGCAGCGAGCCCGCGATCTTCTCGTCGAACAGGGTATCGTTCATCGGATGCAGAATGTACGGATTGAAGCCGAGGCTGAACTCGCCGATATAACGGGCTCCTTCGTCCGTATCGAGAATTTCGTTGATGCGGCCGGTGTTGTTGGAGGTCGCCTTGACGATGCGTCCGTTCTCGAACGTGAAGGAGATGTTGTCGAAGGTCACGCCGGAATTCACGCTGGGCGTATTGTACGTAATCGTACCTTGCACGGAATCGCGGATCGGAGCTGTGTACAGCTCGCCGTCGGGAATGTTGCGCTCGCCCGCGCATTTCACGGATCCGATTCCCTTGATGGAGAAGCTGAGATCCGTGCCCGGTCCGGTGATGCGCACGCGGTCGGTGCGGTCCATGAGCTGCTTGAGCGGCGTCATCGCTGCTTCCATCTTGCTGTAATCCAGATTGCACACATTGAAGTAGAAGTCCTCGAACGCCTCGGTGCTCATCTTGGCCAGCTGCGCCATCGATGCGCTCGGATAGCGGAGCACGACCCATTTGGTACGCTTCACCCGGATTTCGGAGTGGACCGGGTGAGAGTAGAGCTGCTGGTACATCCTCATGCTTTCTTCCGGCACATCGGCCAGCTCGTTGACGTTCTCTCCCGACCGGACGCCTATGTAGCCTTGCATCTGGCTCATTCTTTCCTGGTCGAGCTTGGACCACAGCTCGATCTGCTCCTTGGAGGCATTTTGCAGCAGGGAGCGCAGGATGGAACGGTCGCTTGTTTCCACGAATGGACGGCCGCCGCGCTTGACCACTTCCTCGATGAGGCACTTGCCGAGCTCAAGCTCGCTTCCGATCAAGTCGATCAGGATGTTTTCGCCAGGCTGCACTTGGACGGAATGGCTCACCAGATTCGCGGCGAGTGTTTGAAGTCTAGGATCACGCATGAACGGTTGAATCTCCCTTCGATCTAAAAAACTTTTTACGCGAACCATCCTATCATGAACGCCTCTTCTGTTGCACGGTCATGCGTTATTGCACTAATGATTCAATTGGAACAGAAACTCCGTCTTTCTCTGCTCATCGGCCTTGTTCCCGTCCAATCTATAATGAAGATCCGCGTTTTCGGCCAATTTCAATGGCACGAGCTTGCCGCGGTCGACGACGAGAGTATACGAGGAGTCCGCGGATAAGGAATCCATCATTTCCTGCCACTGTCCGGCGCTGCGCATAAGCTCCCGGTTCCATTCCCGCTTCAGCTCCGCCTGCCGGGAGCCGTCCAGCCGCCCCCACACCTCGCTGTCCTCCGGGGAGCTGCTCTCGATGCGGCTCCATTGGTCCTGAAGCCGGCTGCGCCATATCTTCCCGGCTTCTGCCGGGTTCGGACGGATGATGAGAACAGCGCGGCCTGCCTCCGAATTGGCAGCGTCCAGAGCGACGGCCGCCTTGCTGTCCAGCAGCCGGCCCAGCAGCCATGCCGGATTGTATCCGGCCGGAATTCCGCCTTCGGTTTCCAGCATGTCCGCTTCTCCCTCTCTGCTCTCCAGCAGCCGAACTCCTTCATGCCGCTGCACCTCTCCCTTGAACTGCGTCTTGGCCGCGGAGCTGCCGGCCGATGTGGAGAAGCCGCTGAAGCTGTAGCTGTCCTGAGCCGCCAGCCCCGACACGGCAAGGCTGAACAGCTCCTCCGGCGTACGGTCCGCCTGCATAGCCGCGCAGCCGCCCAAGGTTATAGCCAGAATCGCGCCCGTTCCGGCGGCAACCGTTCCTGCCCGCTTCCATTCCATGTCATTCCAACCTCCGCTCGTTTCCACTAGCATTTCCAACCCGCAACAACTAATATGCGAAGCAAGCTTTCCGCAACGGGATTCGGCTTGACACTGGATGCCTGATTCCTATAAAATTAGTTGTTGAATATAGGCCAACGTTTTTGTGACACCCTCATGGGGTGCTGCAGCTGGAGGGCCAGCGGCTGAACTAGTCCTTCGGGGTCATGGCTTGTCCATGTCCGTGCAGCATCCGGCGAAATCATTGGACCCTTTTCAAACATTCCATTTGAAGAAGGAGTTACACCCAATATGTCACGTTATACAGGTCCCAAGTTTAAACTCAGCCGTCGTCTCGGCATTTCCCTGAGCGGCACCGGCAAAGAACTCAAGCGCAACTTCGCACCGGGTCAACACGGTCCGAACCAGCGCAAAAAAGTGAGCGGCTACGGCCTGCAGCTGGCTGAGAAGCAAAAACTCCGCCACATGTACGGAGTCAACGAGAAGCAATTCCGCAACCTGTTCGACAAGGCTTCCAAGCTGAAAGGCATCTCCGGCGAGAACTTCATGTTCCTGCTTGAGTCCCGCCTGGACAACCTGGTTTACCGCCTTGCCTTCGCGAACTCCCGCCCGGGCGCTCGCCAGCTCGTTGCCCACGGCCACGTCACGGTCAACGGCAAAAAAGTCGACATCGCTTCCTACCAAGTACTGCCTGGCGACGTGATCGGCCTGCGCGAACGCAGCCGCAGCATGAAATCGATTAAAGAAGCCATGGAAGGCCGTCATCACCTTCCTAGCTACATCGAGTTCAACGAAACGGCTATGGAAGGCAAGTACGTTCGCCTGCCAGAGCGCGGCGAGCTGAGCTCCGACATCGACGAGAAGCAAATCGTCGAGTTCTACAGCCGCTAATACCGGCTTCTCTTCTTCGGAAGAGACCCGAAAAACCCCCTTGCGATTGCCGCAAGGGGGTTTTTCTCCTTCATATGACCGCTGCATCCGGTTCTTCTTATTCCTTGACGGATGCCTCCGAGGCTGCCGCAGCCATCGCAGCTGCCGCATCGGACGGCAGCGCTGGGATATCAGCAGCCGCCGGCTTCACGCCTGCCGCCGGAACGCGGGAAGTTAGGCTTTTCATCAGGGCATTGACGTCGATTCCGGCGACGCTCTTCAGCATTTCCGGCGCTGTCGCCATCAGATCCGTCACATAGTTGCTGAGACGGGCCGCTCCGGCTCCATTGCCCGTATCGACAACCGTCAGCTTGTCGATCGACTTGATCGGCTCGGCAACCTTGCCGGCCAGCTCCGGCAGCATCTTGACGATAATGTCGAGCACGGCCGCTTCGCCGAACTTCTCGAACGCCTGCGCCAGCTTTTCCTTGGCTTCCGCTTCGGCCAGACCGCGCAGCCGGATGACTTCGGCTTCGGCTGTGCCTTTGGCCCGCTGGGCGTCGGCTTCCGCCTGGCCTGCCAGCCGTTTCTGCTCCGCGTTGGCGCGGGCCTCGGCTTCGATCCGATACTTCGTGGCGTCCGCCGCGTTGATCTGCTTGGCCTTTTCCGCCTCGGCGGCCTGCTCCACCGCATAACGATCGGCGTCGGCTTTTTTCTTCACTTCGGAATCGTACTGCTTCTCGCGGCGAAGGATTTCCTTGGTCTCGAGATCGATCTCGCGTTCCTTGCGGACGAGCTCGACCTTCATCTGCTCCTCCACGACCTGCTGCTTGATCCGGGCTTCCTGGATCGTATACGCCTGATCGGCATCGGCCTTGGCCGTATCCTGGTCCTTTTTAAATGAAGCGACCTTGAGCTGGTTCTCCTTGGAAGCCTCTGCGATATTCGTATCGCGCAGCAGCTCCGCCTTCTGCCCTTCCTCTTCGGCTTGGGCTTTCTGAATTCGGGCATCGCGAACCGCCTGCGCCTCGGCGATTTCGGCATCCCGCTTGACCGCGGCGATCCGCGGCTTGCCGAGCGCATCGAGGTAGCCATGCTTGTCGCGCAGATCCTTGATCGTGAAGGAGACGATCTGCAGGCCCATCTTCTTCAGGTCCTTGGCCGCTACGGATTGAACCTCCTGGGCGAAACGGTCCCGGTTGCGGTACACTTCCTCTACCGTCATGGAGCCGAGAATCGCCCGCAGATGGCCTTCGAGAACTTCCTGGGCTTCCGACTTCAGAGCTTCAACCGGCTTGCCCATGAACTGCTCGGCTGCCGTCGCCACATCCTCGACCGAGCCGCCGATCTTGATGATGGCGACTCCGTCCGCCATGACCGGCACGCCCTGCTCCGTATACACCTCGGGGGTGGATACGTCCAGCTTCATGGACAGAAGCGACAAGAACTCCGCCCGCTGGAATACCGGCAGGATGAAGGCGCCTCCGCCGCGGACGATCTTGATTTTGCGGCCCGAATCGTCGGATGCGACGTTGCTCGATCCGAGGAACGTACCCGTGACGATCATCGCCTCATCCGGGCTGACCGTCTTGTACCTTGCCCAGAACGCAAGACCCAGTACGACAATGACACCGACAACGATAGCAGGAATAACCAAATAATCTGGAATCAAACCCATTTCCCCTCTCTCATTTCAAAATGGATACCGCCAAGGCATCCGGCTTCACTTCGACGACGACGACTTTGCTTCCGGTTGGAATATCGGTGCCGTCGAAGCTTTCGGCCGTATGGTTCGTCACTCCCGCTCCGATCCGGACCAGCACTTCGCCGCAGCCGCGGGCCGGAATGGCCGTCAGCACCTCGCCGATCGATCCGCCCAGCTCCTGCATGGAGTACCCCGAAGTGGATTCGGAGTTCTGCATCGGCCTGACATACAGGAAGAACACGAGCAAGGAGCAACCCGCCGCAGCGAGGACGGACAGAAGCGCAATGCCGGAGGCCGGGAGGCTCGAATACTTCTCCATCATAAGCCCCGCTCCGCCGAATGCCGTAACAGCGCCGGCAGCGGCAGCCGGCTGGAAAATATGATGACCGTCCACGGACAGGAAATCGAGCGCCCCGTCCAGGAAAGAGCCCAGAATATCCCCCAGCACTACGCTTACGATGGCGAACAGGACGCCGAAGGCAAGGCATGACAGGTAAACCGTTTCCATCCCGCACCTCCCCATATTTGGCATCTAATGTTAACTGCCCGGTACTCTATACGTTGCAATCGGCCATTTGTTTCACAACTTAGACATTTTCTTGTTGAAAATTTCGGACAGCCGCTACAATTGAATCCGAATCCGCGCCATGCGCCGTTTGCCGGCTTGCAGGACATCCCCTTCTTGCGGCTCCACGACCGCCGAGACATCCTCCAGCTTAACCCCGTTGAGCTTGACGGCTCCTTGCTGGACGCTTCGGCGGGCTTCGCTGCCCGACGGCAGCAAATCCAGGACGGTGAGAAGCTTTACGAGCCGGATCTTGCCCTCTTCAAGCTCTGCCGCCTGCAGGACGGCCTCCTCGATATCATCCGGCAAGGCGCCTTCGGAGAATATCGCGCGGAAACGCGATTCGGCGAAGTCAGCCGCTTCCGTTCCATGGAACAGGCGGACGAGGGAGTGAGCCAGCATCAGCTTGGCATCCCTCGGATGCAAGGTGCCGTCTGCCAATCCGGATGAGACGGCGGCCAAGCGATCCGAGTCCAGATCCGTGGCCAGCTCGAAATATTTGGGCATGAGGCCGTCCGGTATGCTCATCGCTTTGCCGAAAATTTGGTCCGGCTCCTCCTGGATGCCGATGTAATTGCCGAGGCTCTTGCTCATTTTCTGAACGCCGTCGAGCCCTTCGAGGATCGGCATCGTGATGGCGGTCTGCTGCCGCTTGCCGTATTCCTTCTGCAGGCTTCTGCCCATGAGGAGATTGAACTTCTGGTCGGTTCCGCCCAGCTCGATGTCCGTCTCTAGGGCGACCGAATCGTATCCCTGCATAAGAGGGTAGAAAAACTCGTGGATGCTGATCGGCAGGTTGGATTTGTACCGCTTCGTGAAGTCGTCCCGTTCCAGCATGCGGGCAACCGTCGATTTGGCCGCGAGGCCGATGACTTCATTGAAGGTGAGCGGCGACAGCCATTCGGAGTTGAAGCAGACCGTCGTCCGCTCCGGATCGAGCACGTTGAAAATCTGATCCTTGTATGTCTGGGCGTTGCGCCGGACATCCTCCTCGGACAAAGCCTTGCGGGTTTCCGACTTGCCCGACGGATCGCCGATCCGGCCGGTGAAATCCCCGATGAGCAGCTGGACCTCATGTCCGCATTCCTGGAACTGCCGCAGCTTCTGGAGCACGACAGTATGGCCGATATGAATATCCGGAGCCGAAGGATCCAGTCCCAGCTTCACCTTGAGCGGAATGCCGGCCGCCACCGATTCCTCCAGCTTCTCCCGAAGGCCGCTCTCCGGGATGATTTCGGCCGTTCCCCTTGCGAGAATCGCCAGCTGCCGCGCAACCTCCTGCCGCTGCTCCGAAGTCAGCTTCGGTCCGGGACGCTGCCCGCTCCGCTCCATGTTCTCCTGCTGGTTCATTTTCTGTGCTCCCCTTTCTCTGATGGGCGCCTGCGGCGCTGAAAACGCAAAAAATCCTTCTCGTCCGAAGGGACGAGAAGGATTAGCTCGCGGTACCACCCTTGTTGGAATCCGCTCCGCCTGCGCATGCTATGACAGGCAAAGCCAAATGGATTCCCACTTCGTTGAACATAACGGAAGGCTGCTTCCGGGACCGGGCTACGCGCCGGGCTGGCAGCCCGCGGTTCCCCCGGCCGGCTCAGGGCTGTAATTCGCGCGGACGGGGCGTCCCGGTTCGCACCTGCCACCGGGTCTCTGTGAACGCCTGCCGTCCGGCTACTGGATGCCCATCCACGCCGTTGGCCGTATGGTCCGCCGGCTCCTCCGAGCCGTGCGGAATCGTTTTGCAAGTTATATCATGCCCCGCGAGGAGTGTCAACTTCCAAGCTTCGGCAGCAACAGCCGGAAAAGGGGAGATTTCAACGATGGAAATGACATCTGGTGCCGGGTTCCGGCGACATGTGCTATAATAGCTGTGCTTACTTGGAGGAGGAAAGGTACATATGGCTCAAGAGCATGAACAAGCTCCCGGGCGCAGCGGCTGGAGGACGTTCGGTCTCGTCGTGTGGATCACGGCGAAATGGCTGATTATCTTCGGCATTACCGGCGCATTGTTTGCCGGCGGCATCGCGACCGGATATGTGGCCGCCCTGGTCAAGGACGATCCTGTCCGGCCCGGCAGCGAGCTGGAAGCCATGGTCAACGAGAATGCCCTGACCGGCTTCGTTTATTTCAACGACGGGACAACCCCCGTAGGACAGCTCAGGACCGACGAGGACAGGCGTCTCGTCGACCTGCAGAACATCCCGCAATCCGTCATCGACGCCCTGTTGTCGACGGAAGACAGCAATTTTTATTCCCATATCGGAATCGACTACATGGGCTTCGGGCGCGCCGTCAAGCAGAAGCTGCTCAATGAAAGCAGCCAGACCGGCGGCAGCACGCTCACCCAGCAGGTGGCAAGAAGGGTATTCCTCAGCCTCGACCGCACCGATGCGCGCAAGGTCAAGGAAATCCTGCTCTCCATCCGGATGGAGAGATATTTGACCAAGGACCAGATCCTCGCGGCTTATCTGAACAAAATGCCGTTCGGCAACGGTTCATCCGGCTACAATCTGTATGGAATCAAGTCCGCGGCGATCGGAATCTTCAACATCTCCGATCTCAGCAAGCTCAATCTGGCTCAATCCGCCTACCTGGCAGGCCTTCCGCAGCTGCCGTCGTCCTATTCGGCCTTCAACGGGAAGGGCGTATTCAACCCGGACGGATTCCGGAGAGCCACGGCAAGGCAAAAAATCGTCCTGTCCCGCATGCTCGTCACCGGCCGCATCACCCAGGCCCAATACGACGAGGCGATCGCCTTCGATCTCAAGAGCACGCTCGCCCCGCATAAGGAGAAGGCTTACAACACCTTCCCTTACCTGATGCTCGAGACGGAGCGGGAAGCGGCAACGATTCTCGCCATGAAGCAGAACCCCAATCTCAAGAAGAGCGATCTGGCCAAGACGGAAAATTCCGAAATTCTGGCCAGCGCGCGCGAGCAGCTGCTCCGCTCCGGCTACCGGGTGTTCACGACGATCGACAAGGTCATCTACAACAACATGCGCGAAGTCGCGAGCAACCCGGACAACTTCGGACCGGCCAGCAAGACAAAGGGCCCCGAACAGGCCGCCGCGATCATGATCGACCACCGCAGCGGCGCCATTCTCGGCATGATGGAAGGGCGCGACTTCAACATCGAGCAGATGAACTACGCGACGCAGATGACGCGCCAGCCAGGCTCCGCGATGAAGCCGATCGGCGCCTATCTGCCGGCACTCGAGGCCGGGCTCGTCCAGCCGGCCAGCGTCATCGACGACTCGCCGATCATTCTCAAGGACGGCCAGAAGGGCTTCCATATTCCGATGAACGCGAACAAGAAGTTCAACGGTCTCGTGACGGCACGCGAAGCTCTCAACCGCTCGTTGAACACGCCGGCCCTCAAGCTGTTCCTGGACAAGGTGACCATTCCGAAGGCATGGGATTTTGCCCGCTCTCTCGGCATTTCGACCCTGCAGCCTAGCGACGACAACGCTCAAACGGGTGTCATCGGCGGCCTGAGCAAGGGCGTGACCGTCGAAGAGCTGACGGATGCCTATGCGACCATTCCGAACGGCGGCGTCTACAATGAGCCGTTCATGATCAGCAAGATCGTGGATTCGGAAGGCCATATCGTCTATCAGCACGAGCTCAAGCCGAAGCGCGTTTATTCCGAGCAGACCGCTTTCCTGATGACAGACATGCTGCGCACGGTCATCTCGGATGCAAGCGGCACGGCTCACAGCCTGACGAGCGGCTTCAAATCCTACGGAAAGATTCCGATCGCAGGCAAGACCGGCTCCACCCAGAGCTATGGCGACGTCTGGTTCATGGGCTTTACGCCGGACATCACGCTGGGCGTATGGGCCGGCTACAAGGAGCAGAAGAACGTGCTCCTCAAGGACTCCCATTCCAGGGCGCGCTCGCTCTGGACCGAAATCATGAACCAGACGGTCGCCGACAGGCCCGAGCTGTTCAAGACCGAGGCGTTCCCCAAACCGGACGGGCTCGTCAAAGCGACCGTTTCGACCGTCAGCGGGATGCTGCCGAGCGATCTGATCCGCTCCCGCGGCCTGCTCGTCACCGACTGGTTCAACAAGAAATACGTGCCGACCAAAGTGGACAACGTTCTCGGCAGCATGTCCTTCATTACGTACAACGGCGTCAATTACATCGCCCAGGACACGACTCCATCGGACTTCGTCTTCACGAAAACCGTCATCAAGAGGGAAAAGCCGCTTGGCGAGCTGATGGACGAAATCAACAAAGCCCAGCAAGCTATGCCGGCCGAATACCGCAGGCCGCTGTCGGCCTTCATCCCCAAGGATGCGACCGACGACGCGCCGACGATGGTCGACCCGCGTCGAGACGACGGCGCCGCTCCTTCCGCCCCATCGAACGTATCGCTGGAAGCGGTGAACGGCGCTTACCGGATTTCCTTCGCGGCAAGCCCCGAAAAGGATGTCGTCGGCTACCGGCTGTACCGCTCGCAAGGACTCGGCTTCAGCAAGCATGGAGAATCCATCCTGACGGGCAGCACGCTGTCCTTCTCGGATCATTCCGGCTCCCTGCTGTCGTCCTACTACGTGACCGCAGTGGACGTAGGCGGCCATGAGTCGGCGCCAAGCGCGACCGTAAGCCCGTTTGGCGCGGCCCTTCCCGGAGTTCCCGGCGATACCGGCCAAGGCGGCGACAATGTCGGTGCCGGCACCGACAACCCCGGAGGCGTCACGCCTCCGGACCCCGGTACGCCAGCTCCAGGAGCAGCCCCTCCGTCCGCTCCTGCCGGTCTGAATGTATCCGTCGACGGCAAGACGGTCAACCTGAGCTGGACGTTGAATGCCGATACCGAAGGAGTTACCCGTTATGAGGTGTACTACAGCCCCAACAATGACGGGAACTATCAAAGCATCGGCTCCGCTACGACCAACAGCTTCTCGGCTACGATGGCCAGCACGGCCGGCACGTACCGGATCAATGCGGTCAACGCCGCGGGAGCTTCTCCTTACTCTTCAGCCGTCGTTTACGGCTCCTGATCGATCAGGCAGGTTTCGCAGCCTGTCTGGCCCGACAAAAAAAACGCCCCGACGGGGCGTTTTTTTTGTTGCCATCCTCCTCATTCTGCGAAAAAACAGCCTCCCGGCAAATCCGCCGGGAGGCTGTTGCTCTTGTTTAGTCTTCAATGGTGGAAAGATCGCCTGTAGGCAGATTCAGTTCCCAAGCCTTCAGTACGCGCCTCATGATTTTGCCGCTGCGCGTCTTCGGAAGCTTATCCTTGAATTCGATCTCGCGCGGGGACGCATGCGCCGACAGGCCGATTTTGACGAAGCGGGCGATGTCCGCCTTCAGCTCGTCGGAAGGCTCGAAGCCTTCGCGCAGCGAGATGAACGCCTTGATGATCTCGCCGCGCATCGGGTCGGGCTTGCCGATGACGCCGGCTTCGGCGACAGCCGGATGCTCCACGAGCTTGCTCTCCACCTCGAACGGGCCGACCCGCTCGCCGGAGGTGTTGATGACGTCGTCGATCCGTCCCTGGAACCAGAAGTAGCCTTCATCGTCCCGATAAGCCGAATCTCCGGAAATATACCAGCCCGGAATGTGGAAGTATTCCTCGTATTTGGAAGGATTGTTCCAGACCGCGCGCATCATGGACGGCCATGGCGTGCGGATCGCCAGATTGCCCATCTGGAACGGCGGCAGCTCGCTGCCGGAATCGTCGATGATCGCCGCTTGGACGCCCGGCAGCGGACGACCCATGGAGCCCGGCTTGATCTCCATCGCCGGATAGTTGCAGATCAGCTGTCCGCCGGTTTCGGTCATCCACCACGTATCATGGATGCGCTGGCCATAGACCTTAAGGCCCCAGCGGACCACTTCCGGATTTAGCGGCTCGCCGACGCTGAGCACATGGCGCAGGGAGGACAGGTCGAACTGGGTCGACACGTCGTCTCCTGCCCCCATCAGCATCCGGAAGGCGGTCGGCGCGCTGTACCATACCGTGACGCCATAACGCTGGATCGTCGTGTACCAGTCCTGAGGACTGAACCGGCCGCCGCGGATGACGTTCGTCGCTCCGTTGAGCCATGGCGCGAAAATGCCGTAGGACGTTCCCGTCACCCAGCCCGGGTCGGCCGTGCACCAGTAGACGTCGTCTTCCTTGAGGTCAAGGACGACCCGGCCGGTGTGGTAATGCTGGATCATGGCGTTATGGACGTGGTAGACGCCCTTCGGCTTGCCGGTAGAACCGGAAGTATAGTGGAGAAGAAGTCCGTCCTCGCGGTCCACCCATTCGATCTCGGCTTCGTCGGAAGCCGCCTTCATTTCCTCGTGGTAGGAAATGGTGCCCTCCGGGTTCTCCGACGGGCTGACGACGATAATATGCTTGAGCTCGGGCAGCTCGTCGCGCTTGATGCGCGGAAGAAGCGCTGGCGTCGTCACGATCGCCACCGCTCCGCTGTCCGCGAGCCTGTCCTTGACCGCCGTCTCCATGAAGGCCTCGAAAAGAGGCCCTACGACGACACCGGTCTTGAGCGAGCCGAGTAGGGCTACGTACAGCTCCGGAGTGCGCGGCATGAAAATGAAAAGCCGGTCTCCCTTGGCCAGGCCGTGCTTGCGGAGAACGTTGGAGAAGCGGTTCGACAGCAGGCTGAGCTCCTCGAAGGTATACGACTCATCCCGCTCCGGGTCGCTGTAATGCAGAGCGGTCTTCTGCCCTCTGCCTTCTCCGATATGGCGGTCGATAGCCTCATGCGCCATGTTGACCTTGCCGGTCTCGTGCCAGGTGAAATGCTTCTCCACCCCGCTCCAGTCAAAGTCCCGGTAACATTGCTCGTAATCGGCCATATTGGGAGATTTCGCGGTTACAGCCAGCTTTTCCTGATGGTCAATCGACATGCTAATCACCTTCCATAGTCGTCGTCTTTTAGGGCAAATGGAAATCGGATGCGCTTTCAAACACAGGGTGAAACGCGGTTCATGTCGCTAACTAGTATAGCATAATGGAAATGTATGCGCCTACTTCTATCGAAATTTACCCCTTTCGCTTGAAAAATCCCCCTCATGGGGAAGGACCGTCCTTTTCATCCCTACTTTTTTCTGCTATAAGTGATAAGAGGCAAAGACGGCTTGCCGATTGGCCACTAGAAGCTTGAAGGAGCGATAACGTTGGAACATATCAAGCGTTACCATTCCCAAACGATACCTTTTCAAGGCAGAAGCTTGGATATAGAGGGTCCCGTCGAGCCCGGCCGCCTGGCGGACTGGACGATGCATCCGGGACTGAACGCATTCCGCCGGCCGGCCGAGCAGCAGACCGCCCTGGTGGAGATCGCCGGCTTGCCGGAAGGGCGCATCATCGTGGCGCGGGACGGAGATGTCGTCGTAGGCTATGTCACCTTCCACTATCCGGACGAGCTCGAGCGCTGGTCGGAAGGCGGCATGGACGATCTGATCGAGCTCGGGGCGGTAGAAGTCGCAGCCGAATACCGCTCGGTCGGGCTGGGCAAGAAAATGATCCGGCTCGCGTTCATGGAGGATCAGCTGGAGAACAGCATTATTTATACGACCGAATATTATTGGCATTGGGATCTGGAAGGAACGGGACTCGGCATCTGGGAATACCGCTCCATGATGGAGAAACTGATGAAATCCGTCGGCATGGTCTGGTACGCGACGGACGATCCCGAAATCTGCTCGCATCCGGCCAACTGCCTGATGGTCCGCATCGGCAAGCAGGTTCCGCTCGATTCCGTGGAGCAGTTCGACCGGGTCCGGTTCAGGCAGCGGTTCATGTACTGACGCTCTCAGGAGGAAGATCATGAAGGATACAGCCCTATTCATCCGTTCATCCGGCGCGAGCCGGTATAAATTCAATGATGAGCATCCCTTCAACCCGCTTCGTCTGGAGCTTGCAGGCTCCTTGCTTGAAACGGCCGGCGCTCTTTCTCCCGACATGGTTTTGGAAGCGCATTCCGCGCAAGACATCGAGCTCGAGAGGATTCACCGCGCCGATTATATGGATGCGGTCCTCAAGCTCAGTGTTCGGGCTCCGCATCCTGATTCCCTCGCCTTGGCTGCCCGTTACGGACTGACTACGGAGGATACGCCTTACTTCGAAGGCATGCATGAGGCTGCCGCTGCCATCAGCGGCGGCTCCATCCTCGCGGCGGAGACCGTCATGTCGGGGCGGGCGCTGCATGCCTACCATATGGGAGGCGGCTTGCATCATGCGTTTCCGGGCCATGGCTCCGGCTTCTGCGTCTATAACGACGCTGCCGTGGCTATCGCGGCCGTGAAGGACAAATACAAGGCGCGGATTTTGTATATCGATACGGACGTCCATCATGGGGACGGAGTCCAGTACGCTTTCTATGAAGATCCCGACGTGTTCACGTATTCCATCCACGAGACCGGCAAGTACTTGTTCCCCGGTACCGGCTTCACGCACGAGAAGGGCATCGACAAGGGATATGGAGCCTGCTGCAACATCCCTCTGCAGCCTTACACGGAGGATGAATCGTGGCTGGAGGCGTTCTCGGAGTCGATCACTCGCGTCGCCAGAGCGTTCAAGCCGGATCTCATCGTCAGCCAGCACGGCTGCGACGCGCATGCCTTCGATCCGCTCTCTCATATACATTGCAGCATGAGGATTTATCTGGAGATGCCCCGCATCATCCATGAGCTCGCCCACGAGCATTGCGGCGGACGCTGGGTCGCTCTCGGCGGCGGGGGATACGATCTATGGAAGGTCGTTCCAAGAGCCTGGTCGCTCGTCTGGATGGCGATGTCCGATCATGAGATCTCGAGCCGGCTCGCTGCCGCTCCTTCCTCCCCCGCTCCGCTCCCGGAGCAATGGCTGAGCCGCTGGCAGCCGCTTAGTCCGGAGCCGCTGCCGGAACATTGGCTCGATCCCCTCGACATCTGGGAGCCTATGCCGAGGCGCGAAGAAATTCGCCTTCAGAACCGCGCCGCCTGGGAACTGGCCGTTCAGGACTTATAGCAGCCGCATCCTCCTGGCAGGACAGACCACTCGCGTTCGAACGGAGGCTGCCGCCATTCGGAAAGCCTTCTGCGCAATTGAAAAAAAGCCCCATCCTTCCCAAGGGAAGAATGAGGCTGCCGAACGAAGATCAAGCCTGCTGGAGACTGCGCACCATGCCTTCGATGACGGCATAGGACTGGCCGGCGGCCAGCACGGTGAACTCGGCGAAATTCATATGCGCGCTGCCGTCAGCCTGATCCGACATGGAGCGGATCACGACATAGGGAATGCCGTTCATATGCGCGACTTGAGCGACGGCAGCGCCTTCCATCTCGGCGCAGGCGCCCTGGAAGACGTCGCGAAGGCTCTGCACCTTGTCGCGGCTCGCGATGAACTGGTCGCCCGACAGGACGACGCCTTCGAGCACACGGCCATTCACCGCATCGCGGCTCGCCCGGACAGCAAGACTGCGCAGCTCCTCATCCGCCGGAAAGACGGAGATTTCCTGGTAAGGAATCGCCCCCGGAGCGAAGCCGAGCGCCGTGACGTCCATATCATGCTGGACGCAGGCGGTGGACACGACGATGTCTCCGATCGTCAGGCTGGAATCGACAGCCCCTGCGACGCCCGTGAAGAGGATGCATTCCGCCCCCAGATCGATGAGCGCCTGCGTGCATACCGCGGCATTGACCTTGCCGACACCGGACTTGACCGCGATGATGTTCATGCCATGGAGCGTCCCGCGATAAAAGACGAGGCCGGCCTTGACCATCTCCGATTCCATCTGCGCATGGCGGTGAAGCAGCTCCAGCTCCTCTGCCATCGCTCCGATGATGCCGATCGTGCGATAGATGCTCATTGCTTCGGAGCTCCTACCGACTGCCGTTTGACGAGCTCATGAGGGAGGATCACCTTGGACTGCTCGACCGGCTCCTTTTTCATCAGCTTGGTCAGCAGGCGCATCGACACGGCGCCGATGTCATACATCGGCTGGGCAACCGCAGACAGCTGCGGACGCACCATGGAAGCCATGCGGCTGTTGTCCACACTGATGACGGAGATGTCATGCGGCACTTTGAGTCCTTTGTCCTGAATCGCATGGATAGCCCCGATAGCCATCTCGTCCGTTGCCGCGAATACAGCTGTCGGAAGCTTGTCCTTGGCGAGGAAATGGTTCATCGCCTCCACTCCGGACTCGTACCGGTAATTCCCGATGCGGACACTGTCCTCGCTGTAGGCGATGCCGTTCTCTTGCAAAGCGCGTTTGTAGCCGTGGAACCTCGCATAACCGTTCGACGGATCCTGCAAAGTGCCGCCGATCATGGCGATGTCGGCATGCCCTTGGTCCAGAAGATGCTTGACCGCATCATGCGCGGCATCCTCATGGTCGATGTCCACCGACGCGATGATTCCCTGCTCGTCCGTCGTCGCACAGAGCACGACAGGCACGTTCGCCGTCTTGAACGCCTGGAGATGCTCCTCCGTCACGGCGCCGCCCATGAACAGCAAGCCGTCGACCTGCTTCTCTAGAAGCGTGTTGATGACGCGGATCTCCTTGTCCTTGCGCTTGTCCGCATTGCAAAGAATGATATTGTAATGGTACATGTTCGCGATGTCTTCGATGCCGCGGGCAACCTCGGCAAAGTTGGAATTGGAGATGTCGGGAATGACGACACCGACCGTCGTCGTCTTCTTGCTCGCAAGTCCCCTGGCTACGGCATTCGGGCGGTATCCGAGCCGTTCAATCGCCTCATAGACCTTCTTGCGGGTCTGCGGCTTGACATTGGGGTTGTTGTTGACGACCCGGGAGACCGTAGCCATCGACACTCCCGCTTCTCTTGCTACATCGTAAATGGTTACAGTCACGGTTCCTTCTCTCCATTGTAAACGAATTTATTGGCAGGCTTTACCCCTTTACATTACGGTAATCATACGACAAATACCGTGCTTATGCAATGTCAGCGAGCATTCTCGGACAGCGCCGTTTCCGTGATATTCCAATGGGAAGTGTTCCATTCCGCCTTGCCGTTCCGGATCAGGATCGCTTGCGGAGAAGCATGCTTCACCCCGAGCTCCTCGGCGATGACATTGGATACCGGACGCTCCTCGATGACGCGGACGAGAGCCGTCTCGACTCCTTCTCCCTTGCTTCCTTCGTGCCAGCGGGTCCATTCCTCGATAGCGCCTGCGCTCACCGAACAGCTTGTGCTGTGCTTGAATACGAGCACCGGCTTCTCGTGGGACAGCTCCAAAATCTGTTTCCAATCTTCCATCGTGTGCAATTGCTTGCTGCTCATACGCCACACTCCTTATTGTCGTTTATCTGGCTGGGGTCTTTCGGGCTTCCATCGGCTATGTATGCATCATGCAGCGGCTCAGCTGGCCGAGCCTCTTCTCGATTTCCTGCCTCCATGCTTCGTCTCCGACCGAACCCGCGATAAGCAGCAGCTCCAGCAAGGAATCGATCCGTTCGCCGACGATCTGCTGAACAGCCGCTGGATCCGGACTCTTTCGCTTCGAAGAAGCTTCTACAAGTAAATCTGCCCACTCGTTAAGCTCGTTAAACAAGAAGGTCTGCTTGCCGGGTTCTTCGCCAAGCTGGCCGATCAAGCCGGTCAGATCCGGCTTCACCTCGGGAAGCACCTCGCTGCGGCCGCAGCCGGCGCACGAATAAATGGGAACATTGTCGATTTCCACTTTATTCGAGTAGATAACCGTTCTTAATTTCATGTTCATTTTATGGCCGCAAGAACAGGGTTTATGCATCGAAAAGTCCGCTCCTTCGTCAACGCGCCTGCCTATCTCCGCCTCAAGCCCCTGAAGGGGCGGCAGCAAATCAGCACGGGCGCAGTGTCGCTTGCCTCCTTACTTCGACCTTTTTCGCCTGTTTTCCTGCCGGGAGGGCATATGCAATTTCTGTAAAATAAATGGGCCGCTTCGGCTCCCTCCATCGCCCGGGGATCGGCAGGATCTGAAAGCCGTTTGCGCCTCCGGGCCGGCTGCCTTACAATGAACCGAGAGCCCGGCCTATCCCGAGACAGGCCTTACAGAGGAGGAATGCAAGTTGACCTTGCAAGGAAAGCGCGTCATCTGCCTGATCGACGATGAATTCGAGGATCTCGAGCTGTGGTACCCCGTCTACCGCGTGCGTGAAGAAGGAGCGGAGGTTCTGTTCGCCGGTCCGGAAAAAGGAAAGGTCCATATCGGCAAATACGGCGTGCCGGCAACGGCCGATCTGTCCTACGGCGAGCTCGAACCCGGCGGCATCGACGGCCTTCTCGTCCCGGGAGGATGGGCGCCGGACAAAATCCGCCGCTACCCCGAAGTGCTGAAGCTCGTGCAGGAAATGGACGCCGGCGGCAAGCCGATCGGCCAGATCTGCCATGCGGGCTGGGTGCTCGTTTCCGCCAAGATTCTGCAAGGCCGTACGGTGACCTCGACTCCAGGCATCCGGGACGATATGGAAAATGCCGGAGCGCGCTGGGTGGATGAAGCGGTCGTCGTCGACGGCAACCTCGTCTCCGCGCGCCGTCCGCCCGACCTGCCGCCTTATGCGAAGGCATTCGTAGAGGCGCTGAAGCAGCGGAGCTGAAGCTGTCCTGTTCGCAGCGAATGGAAGGAAAAAGAACCCTTGCCGAAGCAAGGGTTCTTTTTGAGCTGCCGTCATTCGCTTCCGGCAGCCGTCCTTACCTTGGAGCCGTCTGCGTTGTCCCTGCTCAGCTCCAGCAGCCGCTTGACCTCGGAGGTCGTGCCGCAAGCCATCACTTCCGCATATACGTTCCGGCTGTCCCGCTGGGTCGTCTGCAACAGCCGCTCCTTGACATGGAGAATGGAATGCGACGACATGCTCAGCTCGTCGACATCCATGCCGAGCCAGACGGGAAGCGCCCTGGCGTCACCGGCCAGCTCGCCGCATACGCCGACGTGGATGCCCGCCGCCCGCGCAGCCTCCACCGTCGTCCGCAGCATGCGCAGAACGGCTGGATGGAGCGGCTCGTACAGATGCGAGATTTTATCGTTCATCCGGTCGACAGCCAGCGTGAACTGGACGAGGTCATTCGTCCCGATGCTGAAGAAATCGACTTCGCGGGCCAGCAGATCGGCGATCATGACCGCAGCCGGAAGCTCGATCATGATTCCTGCGGGTATCGCCTTGTTGTAAGGCTTGCCCTCCGCCTCGAGCTCCTGCATCGACTCGCGGAGCAGGGCGTTGGCAGCTCTGACCTCCTCCACGGAAGAGATCAACGGGTACATCACCTTCACATTGCCGTAATGGGACGCCCTCAGAATCGCCCGCAGCTGGGTCTTGAACAGATCCTTGCGATCGAGGCTGATCCGGATCGCCCGGTAGCCAAGGAACGGATTCTCTTCCTCCGGAAGCTCGAAGTAGTCCAGATGCTTGTCGCCCCCGATATCCAGCGTGCGGATGATCAGCGGCTTCCCGTCGAGCTTCTCGGCTACGCTCCGGTACACCTCATACTGCTCCTCTTCCTTGGGGAAGCGGGTGCGGTCCATGTATAGGAACTCGGTCCGGAACAGGCCGACGCCGTGCGCTCCGCTCGTGAGAGCGACTTCAAGCTCCTTGAGCGAGCTGATGTTGGCCGACAGCTCCAGATGCTTGCCGTCCGGGGTGGACGTGTCGAGATGGGCGATGCCGAGCAGCCGGTCATGCTCTTCGGTCTGGCGGCTGCGCAGAGCCGCGAACGCCTGGACGGCTTCCTCGCCCGGATTGAGCTCCACATACCCCGTAGATCCGTCGATGATCAGGACGTCCCCGGTCGCGATGCTCTCTTCCAGCCTGCTGTCGAGTCCCACGATGAGCGGAATGCCGAGCGCCCGGGCCATGATCGCGGAATGCGAGGTTGTGCTGCCGCCGAAAGTGGCGATGCCGAGCACGTTCTGAGGATTGATATGGGCAAGCTGCGAAGGAGACAGCTCCTTGGCGACGAGGATGTACGGCTGCGTGTCCGAGGGCAGCGTAATCTCGGGCGCGCCGAGCAGATGCTTGAGGAGGCGGTTGCCGACATCCTTGATATCCAGCGCCCGCTCCTTCATGTATTCGTCGTCAAGCAAGTCGAACATCGTGACGAAATGGTCGATCGCTTCCTTGACCGCCACCTCGGCCGCTTTGTACTGCCGCTCGATCATCCCCTGAATCTCGTTCATGAAGACGGGATCGTCGAGTATCGCGAGATGGGCATCGAAAATGCTCCGCTCATCCGGGCCGACAACCTCCCGCAGCTCATCCTTCATCTGCTCGATCTCGACCTTGGAGGTGCGGATGCCTTCGTACAGCCGCTCGAATTCGCGGGCAAGATCCGCGACGTCGATTCTTTGCTCCGGCAAATCCCATTCCCAGTTCGGCAGCACAAAACATTTCCCGATCGCGATCCCGGAAGAAGCTCCGATTCCTTGCATCATGGCCTGATCCCTCCAACATGACTATCCTTGCGTTCTTTCAGCATTACGGACATGACCGGCGACTGCCCCTTCTTCACCGACTTGAAGGCTCCGAAGCCCCAGGAGCGGACCAGCTGGGAATTCGTGATGACCATCGGAGTGGCCAGCGACTTGCTTTTCGCCCGCAGCTTCTGCAAATCAAAGGAAATGAGCAGCTGGCCGGGCGCAACGTCGTCGCCTTCCTTCACGGCTGCCTGGAAATAGCTGCCGTCCTTGAGCGAGGAAGTATCGATTCCGATATGGAGCAGCACCTCCAGCCCTTCCTCGGTGCGGAGGCCGATGGCATGCATCGTCGGATATAAAATGATGACCTTGCCGCGCACCGGCGCCACCAGCTCGCCCCGATCCGGCAGGAAGGCGACTCCATCGCCGACAAGCTTGCCGGAGAAGATCGGATCCGGCACTTCCTCCAGCGGAATCATTCGGCCTTGAACTGGAGAGCTGAATAAAACCTGGGCGGAGTCCCGCTGCATCGTCTTGACGATTTCTTCCCGGATCAGCTCCGAGAACGTGCCGAATACGATCTGCACGTTGCCTCCGCCGAGCCGGATGACGCCGGCAGCTCCCAGATCCCGCAGCGCCGTGTTGTCCAGCAGGCGGTCGTTCTTCAGCTTCAGCCGCAGGCGCGTGATGCAGGCTTCCATCGTATCGAGGTTGGCCTTGCCCCCGATCGCCTGGAGGATGAGCGGCGCCCTGGACGGGATATCCTCCGCCCAGTCGTCGAGGGCCGATCCTTCCTCGCGGCCCGGCGTCGGGATTCGGAAGCGCCGGATCGCCCAGCGGAACAGTCCATAGTACAGAATGAACACGATCACGCCGATCGGAAGCAGCAGCCAACCCTTCGTGGCCAGATGCATGTTCAGAATGTAATCGATGGCTCCGGCCGAGAAAGAGAATCCGTGCAGAATGCCCAGCTCGTAGACCAGCCACATGATGACGCCGGACAGCAGCGCATGGATGACGAACAGGTAGGGCGCGACGAACAGAAAGGCGAATTCGACCGGCTCGGACACGCCGGTCAGGAACGACGCAAGCGCAGCCGTCAAAAACGTCTTGCGGATCTTCGGCTTGAGGTCCTCCCTGGCCTCCTGGATGATGGCGATGGCGATGGCCGGGAGAGCGAACATCATCGTCGGGTACAAGCCCGCCATGAACGCTCCGGCCGTCGGATCTCCCGCAAAAAAGCGCGGCAGGTCCCCGTTCACCATCTCGCCCGACGGCAGCCGAAAGCCGCCGACCTGGAACCAGAAAACGTGGTTGAGCAGATGATGAAGCCCGAACACGACGAGAATGCGGTGCAGGAAGCCATACAGAAATACTCCGAAGCCTCCGGCGGAGGATACCACGTCTCCGAGCAGCAGCAGTCCTTTGCCCAGCAGCGGAGCGATTCCGATCATCGCGACCGAGAACAGCACCGAGACGAAGCTGACGAAGAGAGGGACGAAACGAGGCCCTCCGAAAAATTGTATGTACTCGGGCAGCCGGATAGATTTGAATCGTTCATAACTGTATCCCGAAAGCATGCCGATGAGCGCGCCGATGAGGACGGTCGGCTCGATATCGTAGTGGCTGTACTTGACGATGCCCGTATAGATGAACATGCCCGCCAGCGCCGACAAGGCCGATGCTCCCCCGTTGCTGGAGGTTCCCCAGGCAACGCCGGCAGCGAACAAATACGGCAGGAAGGCGAACAGCGAATACCCGGCAACGGATAAATATTCCCCCAGCGACGGCAGTCCGACCGATTCCCATGGAAGCGTGCTTAAGCTCAGGCAGATGGCTGCGGCAGGCAGAATGATCATCGGCAGCATGACCGCACGGCCGAGCTGCTGCAGATTGCCCATGAATTTCATGCTGGACCTCCTATTCCGATCGCTCGCGCGTCCGCATATGACGGCTCCGCCCGAGGTCTATGAGTATGGTAAGCGTTTCATTTCCCTTTGTCAAAAGCAAAAAGGCAGGCCCTCAAAGGTCCTGCCCCATGCCGGCACATTCGAGAAAGGCAGCGTCGCAAGCAAACGCTCCCCCAGTCCGTCTAGCCGCCGATTGCCGGCCGGAGAATGGAATCCTCGACCTTGATGCAGCGGTCCATGATGACCGTCAAGCCGCCCGCTTGGGCGATGTCGGCCGCTTCCTCGCTGTAGACACCGAGCTGCAGCCAGAGCACCTTGGCGCCGGCCTGCACCGCTTCGCGGGCGATGTCAGGCGTGAACTCGCTGCGCCTGAACACGTTCACGATGCCGATCGGCTCCGGCACGTCCAGCAGCGAGGCGTAGCTCGTCTCGCCGAGTATGGCGGGAGCTGCGGGATTGACGGGAATGATCCGGTAGCCCCGCTCCTTCATGGCGGCGGATACGGAATGGGATGTCCGCTCCGGGTTGTCGGACAGTCCGACGACGGCAACGACAGGATTCTGTTCGAGAAGCTTCTTGATTTCGTCCCTGGCGGGGTTTTCAAATGCCATGTGCAAGCCCTCCCTTTCAAGTTAACTTAACCATGATAGAGAATATTTACTTGGATTCCGTCCATTCCACCTGCGCGCCGAGCGCCTGCAAATGATCGAAATAGATCGGATAGGACTTCGCGACATGATGCGCATCCTTGATCCGCAGCGGCTTGCGGCAGCGCAGGCCGACGACGGTCAGCGCCATGATGACCCGGTGGTCGTAATGGGCGTTGATTTCCACGCCGCCCTCGAGCCCTTCCGGCTTGCCGTGCACGATGATCTCGTCGCGCTTCTCCTCGACGTCGGCGCCGGCCTTGCGGAGCTCCGCCAAGTAGTCGGTGATGCGGTCGCATTCCTTGTAGCGGAGATTCTCGACATTGTAGAACCGGGAGGTGCCTTCGGCGTGGACGGCTGCCGCGACCATGGCCAGCACCGCGTCGGTCGCCGCGTCTCCGTCGAATTCAACCGCCTTGAGGCGTCCGTTGCCGCGGACCCGGATGTCGCCGTCCTTATGCTCCAGAGGCACCTCCATCATGCGCAGCACGTCGACAACGGCGCGCTCGCCCTGGCGGCTCTTCTCCGGAAGCCCATGGATGACGACATCCGAGCGGGTCACCGCCGCAGCAGCCAGCACGGCGGCCGATCCGGGATAATCGCCCTGCACCCGGTACGTCCGGGCGGCATAGCGCTGCCCTCCGGGAATTCGGTAGCTCATGAGATCTTCGGACGCTTCGATGACGATTCCCGCCTCCTCCAGCACTTCGAGCGTCTGCCCGATGACGACTTTGGACTTGAGGTCATGCAGCACCTGGATCTCGCTGTCCTCCTTCAGGAGAGGCGCGAGGAACAGCAGCGCGCTCAGAAACTGCGAGCTGACGCTGCCCGATACGGTGATGCGGCCGCCCTTGGGGCTGCCGCCGCGGATCGTGATCGGCAGCTTGCCTTCCTGATCGTCCACCTCGACGCCCATCTGGCGCAGGGAATCAATCAGGTCATGATGCGGGCGCTTGCCGAGCGAGTCGGGATACGCGTTCACGAACGTCACCTCCGGGCAGAGAGCGGCGATGCCCATCAGGAAGCGGAGCACAGCTCCGGCGTTGCCTACATTGAGCTCCTTCACGTCGCGCGGGGAGCTCCCGAAGCCCTTAATGACGATCTTCTCGTCATCTTCCTGAAGCTCGGCTCCGAGATCGCGGATGCAGCGGCGCATGGCGTCGCTGTCCTCGCTATGCGCCGGATAGTAGATCGTGCTGGTTCCTTCGGCCAGGGCGGCGACAAGCAAATACCGCGTCGTGTAGTTTTTGGATGAAAGCGCCTGGATGCTGCCCTTGAGCTCCGGCGTAGGCGTTACGATCACGTCCATTGGAGTGTATTCCCCTTTATGCTGGATTGAAATGGAATTATTCTGAAACGCGGTAAAGCCCTGAAGTACCGAGGTAGCCCGACAACACGGATTCGGCGACGGCACCGGGATTCAGGCCGTCCGTATCCACGCTCAGCTGGGCGAAGTCATAGGCTCCGCTGCGGGCTTTCATAAGCTCGCGTACTTTGGCCGCCGGATCTCCGGCCAGCAGTGGTCTGGCCGTGTCGCCGGCGACCCTCTGCACGATGACGGCTTCGCTCGCGTGCAGCGCGGCCACGAAGCCATGCCGCAGCATCAGCTCGCGGTTCGCTTCCGACAGCACCGTTCCTCCGCCCGTGGCGATGACGAGGGGCGTGTCCGCTGTCAGCAGCCGGGTCAATGCCCGGGTTTCCGCTTCGCGGAAATAAGGCTCGCCATGCCGGGCGAACAGCTCCGCAATGGAGCAGCCCTCCTCGGCGACCACCTCGGAATCCGTGTCGGTCCAGCCGTATCCAAGGCGCGCGGCAAGCTGGCCCGCGACGGTGGATTTCCCGGTTCCCATGAAGCCCACGAGAACGATTTTGCTGCGCGAGGGCTGATCTTCTCCGACCACCTGATGCTCACACCTTCCCATGCGATGTCAATCTTTCAAATATCATATCATCAATTGCTAGAGACAGGGTATAAAATTCTTATTTTTCCATATGGATAGAGGAGATCATTCTACCTCTTGAAGGAGGGCGGCCAGCCATGCCGATGGAACAGGGACCGCAGGCGCAATCAGCCCGCAAGCTTCGCCATATCCTCGATCCTGGATCGTCATTATGCCGGGAAGATGTCGTGTGGGCGCTGGATTATATCAAAAAAAAGGTGGCCGACGAAGATTCCGCCCTAGCGGAATTATCGCAGCCACGCTTGCTCAAAAACTATCGGGGATTCGCCGAAGCGGCCATGAGCCTGCTGGCTTCGCCGCGCACCGGACCGCTTGAGGCGGACCGGCTGCGAGGCATGCTTCGCGAAGCTCTGCACGGCTTGGAGAGGCAAGGCTGACGCCACGCCTCGCCGGCCTCCTCTTGGACTCCATCCCCGCAGCTTGCCATCAGCCCTCGCTGGATTCCATCCACTCGAAGTGGAACGTTCCTTCCTTGTCCACACGCTCGAACGTGTGGGCGCCGAAGTAGTCGCGCTGCGCCTGAAGCAGGTTGGCCGGCAGGCGCTCCGTGCGATAGCTGTCGAAGTAGGCCAGCGCGCTGGAGAAGCCCGGAACCGGAATGCCGCTCGTTACGGCAGCCGTCACGACTTCGCGCCATGCGCCCTGATACTCCTCTACGACACCTTTGAAGTAATCGTCAAGCAGCAGGTTTTTGAGTCCCGCGTCGCGATCGTACGCATCCTTGATCTTCTGCAGGAAGCGGGCGCGGATGATGCAGCCGCCGCGGAAGATCATGGCGATGTCGCCGTAGCGCAGGTTCCAGTCGAACTCATCGGAAGCCGCGCGCATTTGGGCGAAGCCTTGGGCATAGGAGCAGATCTTGCTCGCGAACAAGGCTTTGCGGACCGCTTCGATGAATGCGGCCTTGTCGCCTTGGTACGGAGCGGCTTGCGGTCCGCTCAGCACTTTGCTTGCATGGACGCGCTCTTCCTTCATGGCGGAGAGGAAGCGGGAGAAGACGGACTGCGTAATGATGGACAGCGGCACGCCGAGATCCAGAGCGCTTTGGCTCGTCCATTTGCCCGTACCTTTTTGGCCGGCGGAGTCGAGAATGACGTCGACCATCGCTTTGCCCGTCTCCGGATCCTTCTTGGAGAAGATGTCGGCTGTGATCTCGATCAGGTAGCTGTCCAGCTCGCCCTTGTTCCACTCCGTGAAAATCTCGTGCAGCTCGTCCGTGGACAGGCCGAGCACGGAGCTCAGAAGGTGGTAGGCTTCGGTGATCAGCTGCATGTCGCCGTACTCGATGCCGTTGTGGACCATCTTGACGTAATGGCCGGCGCCGCCTGGTCCGATGTACGTGCAGCATGGGTCGCCGTTCACTTTGGCGGAAATGCCGGTCAGGATCGGCTCGACGAGCTTGTAGGCCGATTCAGGACCGCCAGGCATGATCGCCGGCCCTTTCAAAGCGCCCTCTTCGCCGCCGGATACGCCGGCGCCGACGAAGCGGAAGCCTTTGGCCTCGAGATCCTTGCTGCGGCGCTCCGTGTCAGGGAAGTAGGCGTTGCCGCCGTCGATGATGATGTCGCCTTCGCTCAGATGGGGAACCAGCTCGTCGATGACGGCGTCCGTCGGACGGCCGGCTTTGACCATGATGAGGATTTTGCGCGGCACTTCAAGGGAAGCGACGAATTCTTCGATCGTGTAGGCAGGGAACAGGTTTTTGCCGGCGGATTCCGCGACAAGCTCGTCCGTCTTTTCGCGGGAACGGTTGTATACCGATACCGTGAAGCCTTTGCTCTCAATGTTAAGCGCGAGGTTCTTGCCCATGACGGCAAGGCCGACGACGCCGATCTGCTGTTTCGACATATTGACCATTCCTTTGCTAAGTTATACAGGCGATACGCACTTCCACTAGTGTACCCTTTTTGTTCCGTTATGCAAGTCATTGTACCATGAACGCCTCCCGAAACGAATCCGGACCAGATGAATATTGGATGAACCCTGGGCCGGAAATGCCGCGGCAAGTTCCAATCCGACCGATCGGCGCGAAACGGGACCCCTTTGACGGCAGTCCGGCAACGCAAAAAAAGCCGGGAGCACAAGGCTCGCCGGCGGCCGCAGGTTTTAAATTGGCTTCGTCCCGACAATGGTTCTCCGTCTCGGCCTTACAGCTCCAGCCGAAGGCCTCCACGACGTTCTCCGTCTCGGCCTTACAGCTCCAGCTGAAGCATTTCGCTTCTCATGACGGCCAGGCGCTCGCGGCTCTCGTCGGCCGCCGCCTCGTCCCCGCTCTTGAGAGCGTCGTGCAGCACGCACAGCTCGTAATCCAGCTCGTAGCGGAGAACGGCAGCCCGCTCTTCGGCCCGAGTCGACTGGAACGACTTGAGAATCTCCTCCAGCGTGACGACTGGACGCTTTTGATAAATGATGCGGTGCTCCATTCCCGACACCTCCACCAATCGGATGATTTCGCCGAACATGATATTTTCAATGACGATCTGACGGTCCTTCATCCGCTTCACGACAGCATGGCCCCGGGTATCGCCAATCAGCTTCTCGATTAATTCCGACAGCTTCTCATCCTTGATGATATAATCCCCCACGATTTTGTAGCGGCTCTTCATTTTTTGGAAGCGCAGCTTGACGAGCTTTCTTCCCGTGCGGATGGAGATCAGGAACTGTGCCTCGGTCTCGCTCCAATACAGGGAATACCCCTCATGAATCAAATCGCGAATGAGATTTTGGATTTGCCGGCGGTCAAATCGCAGCTCCAAATTGCAATACTCCACTTCGTAGCTTTTGTTCACGGCAATCCCTCCCTGTCTGGATAATGTTGACCAAATGTTCTGACAATTTGTTCTTACCTGTAGTTTATACTCCATCTTATGTGCTGGCAACTTGGTTTATTGACTATTTTTCAAGAAAAGGGCTGCCGCCCCCTCTCGATTGGAAGCGGTTACCTGATCAACGTCCCCGCCTTGTCCATATCGGCCCTGCCCTGTGGTATACTATATGGACAAGACAGCCCCGGCATGACCGCTTGAGCGGAATGCGGGGCTCATTATTTCCCCCGAAGGGACGACACTCTATGACAACCTCCGCCACAGCGCCGCAAACCGCTCCTGCCGCTCAGGCTGACGGCCGCATCGCTCCGTTTCCCGGATTTTCCCAAAGCGACTTCGACGTATTCGAGATCCAGGGTCTCGAGCCGCGGATGGAAGCGCTCATCGGCCGCATTCGCCCGAAGCTGGAAGAGCTGGGCCGCCGCATCGCCCCGCTGCTGAGCGTGCTCGCCGGGACTGAATTCTACCCGCATGTGGCCAAGCATGCCAGAAGAACCGTGAATCCCCCCAGCGACACCTGGGTCGCTTTCGCCGCCAACAAGCGCGGCTACAAGGCTCATCCCCATTTCCAGATCGGCCTGTGGGGTACTCATGTCTTCATCCAGTTCGCCGTCATCTACGAGGCTGCCGGCAAGGCTGCCTTCGCCGCAGACGCCCTGAAGCAGCTGGACAGCATCCACTCCGCCATCCCGGACTTCTACGTCTGGTCGGGAGATCATACCGTTCCCGGCGCCGTCGCAGGTTCCGCCCTGGCTCCCGGAGAGCTCGCCTCCTTGTTCGAGCGCCTGCAGAACGTCAAGGCAGCGGAAATTCTGTGCGGCATCCATATCGACCGGCATGACCCTCTCCTGACGGACGGCGAAGCTTTCGTCGCCCGCGCGGAGCAGGTCGTCGAGACGCTCATGCCCCTCTACCGGCTGGCTGTACAATAATCGAAACGACAAAGCCCCCCTGCCGGCCCGTCAAGGACCTGCAGGGGGGCTTGCTTGTCGTTTCCGGCAGCTAGGCCAGGGAAATCCGGCCGCGGCGGATGATCAGCAGATGAAGGACGAACAGGACAATGAGCGATCCGCCGCTGATGAGGAACGGCGCATGGGAGCCGTAGCTGTCCCAGAGCCGTCCGGACATGATGGAGCCGAGCACCATGCCGAGGCCTTCGATGGTCAGGAAGAAGCCCCATACCGCGCCTCGCTCCTCCTTCGGAATCGCCTTGGCGATCAGTGCGTTCCATGCCGGGATGATGCAGGCATACCCGAGCCCGACCAGCGCAACGACGAACAGGACAAGCGTCAGCTGGCGCGTATAGCCGAGCAGAGGCAGCGCTACGGCCGCGACGAGAAAGCCTACATGCAGAAACCAGCGGGTGCCGTAGCGGTCCACCCATTTGCCGACCGGAATCAGGCCCAGCACCGTCACCGCTCCCCCCGCCACGAGATAAGCGCTGTACTGCTGCGGGGTCAAATGCAGCACCGTCCGCGCATATTGCGTCAGGACAGGCGTCAGCAAGCCGAGCGCGAAGTTCTGGATGAACATGGCGGGATAGAGCAGCTTGCTGGCATGCAGGGATTCGCCGACCTTCTTGAAGTAGCGGCGGATCCGCGGGATAAGCGGTCCGCGCGATGCGTGCGGCGCCTGCTCCTCGAGCTTGCCCTCGATTTCCCTCGATCCCCTGCGGCCGGGCAGAGTCAAGGTGACGAGCAGGATGAGGACCAGGATAGCCCCCATCAGCCAGAAGGCGGGCTCATAGCTTTTGATGATGAAGAAATTGATGACGATCGGCCCCATGCCGACGCCGATCAGCCAGCTCATATAGATGACGCTCATCATGCTGCCGCCGGCCTCGTTCCCGGCTACGGCCGTCGCCCCCGTAATGACGCAAGGCCATAGGGGCGAGGTGCCGACGCCGAGCAGCACGCAGGCGGCAATGATCCAGCCGGTGCCCGAGGTGAAGGCGATGATCCCGACGGACATGCAGGTGAACAGCACGCCGAGCAGCATGACCGTCCGGTAGCCGATCCGGTCGATGATCCAGCCGAGCGGGCTGCGGAAGGCGTTGTCGCCGATATATTGGGCCGCGAGCGCCCAGCCTACGGCGTAGGCGGACAGCCCGAGGGCATCGCGCATATACACCGGGAGCACCGATACGAGCACGGCTCCTTTGACAAATTCGACTCCGAACATAATAAGAAGAAGTTTAATGACGAACGGCGAGCGAATGATCTTTTTCCCGTTCGCGGGCATCTTCAGTTCCAAGCAGCGACGAACCCCTTTCCCGATCTGAGACGGCGAGGGCTTGCATGCTTGCATTCCCCCCCGTACATGCTATACTCATTTTTGTTTGTATACCTGAATCTGAAAGGCTGTGGATCATAGCGATGGACCATACACGCACGCCTCTCTTCAGCGCGCTTCGCCGCCACGCAGAGAACAACCCCCTGCAGTTCCATATTCCCGGGCACAAGAAGGGAGTAGGCACCGATTCCGAATTCCGAGCCTTCATCGGCGACAACGCCTTGTCGATCGATTTGATCAATATAGCTCCCTTGGATGACCTTCATCAGCCGACAGGCGTCATCGAGGAATCCCAAATACTGGCCGCCGATGCATTCGGAGCCGATTATACCTTTTTTTCCGTACAAGGCACAAGCGGCGCCATCATGACGATGATTCTGTCCGTCTGCGCTCCAGGCGACAAGATCATCGTGCCGCGCAATGTCCACAAGTCGATCATGTCGGCCATCATCTTCGCCGGAGCGCGCCCGGTGTTCATATCGCCTGCCCGCGATGCCGAGCTCGGCATCGACCACGGCATCACGACGCGCTCGGTTCGGCGCGCCCTTGAGCGCCACCCGGACGCGAAGGCCGTGCTGGTCATCAACCCGACCTATTTCGGCATCTGCGCCAATCTGAAGGAAATCGTCGATCTCGTCCACAGCTACGACGTACCGGTTCTCGTCGACGAGGCGCATGGCGTCCTGATCCACTTCAACGACAAGCTTCCGATGAGCGCGATGCAGGCCGGAGCGGACATGGCTGCGACGAGCGTGCATAAGCTCGGCGGCTCCATGACCCAGAGCTCCGTGCTGAACATGAAAGCCGGCCGCGTCAATCCCCATCGGGTGCAGACGATCATCAGCATGCTGACCACGACGTCGACTTCCTATATCCTGCTTGCCTCGCTGGATACTTCCCGCCGCAACCTCGCGGTCAACGGCTACGAGATGGCGGACAAGGCCATCGAGCTGGCCCAGAAGGCGCGGGCGGAGATCAACGGAATCGACGGCCTCTATTGCTTCGGCAAGGAGATCCTTGGCGGCGAAGCGACATTCGATTACGATCCGACGAAATTGACCATTCACGTCCGTCATCTCGGCATTACGGGCTACGACGCGGAGAACTGGCTGCGGGACAACTTCAATCTTGAAGTCGAAATGTCGGATATGTACAACATTCTCTGCCTTATTACCCCGGGCGACACCGAAGATACCACCCGCCAGCTGGTCGAAGCGCTGCGCGCCATGGTGGCTCATTATCCGCGCGTCGACGAGGTTCAGGAGCTGGTCGTGAAGATTCCGGAAATCCCGCAGCTGTCCCTGACGCCGCGCGAGGCTTTCTACGGCGAGACGGAGGTCGTTCCGTTCAAGGAATCCGCCGGCCGGATCATCGCCGAATTCATTTATGTCTATCCTCCCGGCATTCCGATCCTGCTTCCGGGAGAAGTCATTTCCCAGTCCAACATCGATTATATCATCGACCATGTGGAAGTCGGGCTTCCGGTAAAAGGCCCCGAGGACCGCAGCATCCAATATGTGAAGGTCATCGTAGAGGAATCCGCGATTTTCTAAGGAAATCAATCCCGCTCCCAAAAGCAAAAGCCCGGCTGGCCGCCGGGCTTTTGCTTTTGCTGCTTATTTGCCTTCGTTCTGTTCCTTGGCGATCTGCTCGTAGATAGCCGTCACGCGCTCCCACTCCGCATCGTCCTCGATGCCGACGAGGAAGGCTTCCTCTTCCTCTTCCTCGATGCGGAAGATGACGCCGTCCTCCTCCGGATCGTTGCGGTCGAGAAGCACGGCATACGCCTGGTTCTCGGATTCGAACGTATATACCATCACCATCTCGCGGTCGTTGCCCTCTTCATCCGTCACGAGAAAGACATGCTCTTCATGGTCATGGTCTTGGCCGCAGCCGCAGTTGTCGTCATGCTGATGCTCGCTCATCGTTATCCCTCACAATTCTGTCTGCCTTAAAGTACCTTCCGTATCGTATCACTTGTCCCGCTCCGGGTCAAACGGCTATCCGGCTGTAATGTTCTTCTCCGACACGACGCTCCAATCATCGTTCGGACTCAGGCGCAGCGCGAAGCGGATCGCATACGTTCCAGAGCTGTCGAAGCTGTATTTGATCTCCTTGGAGAGGTAGAAGAAATTGTCTTTCTTCGTCGCGCTTGTCGCGAGGACCGTCTCCTTGCCGGCAGGATCCATAATCGTGATCCGGAACGAGTCCACCTCCGCCGCTAGGCTGTCCACCTGGGCAAGCAGGCTGAACGAGGTCGTTCCTTTATTTTTGACATAGCCGAACGGACTGTTGTCTTTGTCGAACAGCACCATATGTACGTTGGGCTTGATGATGCTGGCCTTCTTGCTGCTGTCATCCCATACAACGAGAGCCTGCATCTTTTGCGCCACCTGACGCAGCGGCAAGTAAGTCTTGCCGTCCGACATGATTCCCGTCTCTTGGAGCTCGCTGCCGTTGAACATGACTTTCACGGCCTGGGTGGCCGAGTCCGCAAATATCATCGTTCCTCCCCAGAGAGCCATGGCAAGCGTAAGCACAAGGACTTTTTTTCCTTTCATTCGATCCCTCTTCCCGATTGTTCGTTACAGCTTTATACTCAGCCCGCAGCCCAAAGTTGCGCGGGTTTCGAGACTCCCCATGGCGATTCGGGACTATGGTCCCGAATCGCGAACGAAGCCGTCGCGGCAAGCGAATACCCGCCTGCCGCAAGCTGTCGCAACATGTAGAACGATGCGCTTCCCCGGGAAATGATCCGTCTATTTCCCGCTCAGCCGTACGTTCGCGTGAGCACGCACGGAACGCCTTTGCCAAGCGCTCCCGGCTGGCGCATCCGGTCCAGGTAGCGCATCCCCCGGCTGCAGGGGGTTTTGCATACGGCGCATGTATCGGACAGCACCAGCTTCATATTGACCTGCCTGCGGTCGCTTGCCGGCACTTTCTTTTTTGCCGCCTTCGATGAGCCGCCCTTGCCTTTGCTCATGATGTCATTCTCCTTCCGGGCGCCCTGGGCGGGCGCTTCCCTGCTATCCTATGCAGGAGCCGGATGGTTGGCTCTCCTGAATCCCTATTCGGACGCAGCAAAAAAGCCGTCCCATAAGGACGGCTTCAATCGAATCGAAACGTCAGAAAAGGGGCAAATTGTCCAGGTTGTTGGTCGGATCCCCATCGGCGTCGCCGCGCAGATAATGGCCTCCGTCCCGCCCTTTGAACACATTCACTCCGGCGAGCCTGCCCTGCCCCGCTTCGGCAATCGCCTCGTCATAAGCGAGGATGCGCCCATTCTCGGTTTTGAACGACGTCAGATCGCCATCCCCGTTTTTTTGGACGGCCACAATCCGTTCCCTCGCCTGCTGTCCGCTGCTGTTGATTTCCATAATTGGACACGTTCCTTTCCGTTAGGTGATCTTCGGCATGCCATCCTAGCTTGCCCAGAGAGGGAGCTCTTTATAAAAGGGTGGCATTCCAAAGAAGGCATAAGGTATCATGGAAGCATGCAGCAGGAAGCTGTCCAACTACGAACGGAGGAAGGAACGCATGGTCGTTGTCTATATTCTATCCGCCTTGATGGTCGTCCTTATGGTATGGCTCCTGCTGGCCGTCACCAAAAAGGCGTACTCCAAAAAATGGGACGAGGAATAAAGATCCTCGTCCCTTTTTCTATCCTCATGACTTCTTCCAATCGCGTCCCCGGTCATGGGCATGAGGCGCAGCAAGCCGAGGCCTGTCCTCGTCTCCGTAGATCGAGGCCCGTACGGAATCGGGATACAGCGAGGCCCTTACGGAAGTAGCAAGAGGATCAAGCTCTTCCGCGGCGGATCGGCTGCCTCCGGCATCTTCTCCTGCGTGATGGATTCCGCTGCAGCCTGCCGATGCGGCCAAAAGCAGCGCGGCGGCAAGCTGCATGAGCAGCTTCTTCCCTATTTGTCCCCTGCGATATGTCCTCGTTGCCATGTCCAGCCTCCTCGGTATTTCCTTCCTATAAGGAAAGTATGCACCGGGAATGGAGGCTTCAACCGCTGTCCTCCGCTTTACTTGTCCTCCCTCGGAGGTCCGTCCAGCTTGCGCTGCCAGACATAGACTTCATCATGACGGGTGGAATCATGGCGGATGAGCCTGGCGAGCGGAACGACCGCAGCCGTGATCAGCGCCCCCAGGCCAAGCAGCCATACCGCCAGGTGAGCCGTCCAGATGGCCATCTCCCCTCACTCCTTTCCCGAAACGGATTGAACCGCTTCCCGCGTCTGCTTGAACAGCTGATGGCCGTATATCGCCATGGCGCCAGCGACAAGCCCTTCCAGGGCATTATGCAGCGTCCAGCCCTGCAAAGCCATCGCCAGAACGACGGCAAGCGCAGTCACGACGTAAACGATCGTCCAGTCGGGGATTTGCGGCGTCCCCTTGAGAATAATGCCGATGACCCAGCATGCGGCAACGACGATGGCCAAGCCCGGGTCTAGAACCTCCGACAGCGAATCCAACGACATGGCGGTCACCCCCTATTTCTTCGACAAGCTACTATATGAAGCGGTGAGCCTCTTCATGACTTCGAATTGAAGCGGAACAAGCACAAAAAAAGCCAGCCGCTGGCATGCGGCTGGCTTGATCGATATTCTAGGCGCCTCGCTTAACGGCGGTCCGCCGCCCGCAGCGCTGCGGCGATTCCGCTCCAGAACTCGGTTGTGCGCTGAATATTGGCCGGGTTGTCCCCGGACTGCGCGGCTGTGGGCCCGAATTCGGCCATGAACCAGTCCGGAGCCGCCAGCATGGCGGCCAAGGCATCAAGCTTCTCGTTTTGGGAGCGGATGACAGCGGCCTGCTCCAGGCTGATGCGGCGCAGCGAGTCCCTGCTATGTTCAAGCTCGACAACTTTAAGCTGCAGATGCTGCAGCGCATGGCGATCATCTGTACTCATCATCTCTCTCAACCTCCTGTCAAGTATTAATAAACAGGAGGCAGGACCTAGAAGCATGCTTCAAAATCCCGGCCCAGAACCCGTGTCACGGGCAGGAACGATTGGGATCGTAGTCGAGTCCTCTGAATATGAACCTCGTCATATCCTCCACCAACGCTTCCCTTTCTTCTGTCCCGTACGAAATCAGGTCCTTCCAATAAGAGGATGAGCTGTTGTTCAGAAGCAGCGCCTGCACGCAGCTGAGCGCCGTATCCAGAGAACGGTAACGGAACAAGCCTTGCCTGCCGCCTTCTTCGATGAAGGTGCGAAGGTTTCTCCAGATCGGCATGCTCCATTCCCGGATCAGTTGGCTCCGCTCGCTTTCCGTCCATTTCTCGATCTGGATGATGCGGGAAATATCCGGATTGTCCAGCCTGTGCGCGATCATCTCGCGGATGAAGGTCCTCAGGCCTTCATCGGGCGCCTGATGAGGCTGCGAGAGCAAGGAAGCGAGCGCCGGAGACATCTCCAGGCTCCGGAACACTTCCTCGAACATCGCTTCCTTTCCACCGAAATAATAAGATACGAGAGCCGGGTTCGCCCCTGCGCCTTCGCAGATCTGACGGACGGATGTCCCTTCATAGCCTTGCCTGGCGAACAGGCAGCGGGCGGAGGCAAGCAGCCTTTCCCGGATAGACGTCTCCTCGCTCACGGCTCTCATCTCCTCTTAGGCTTGATTCTTCATCGAAGCTGCTGCCGATGCCGGCTCCGCCGCCTTATGAAGCGGTCGCCGGCGATGCTTCGGCTTGACGCGCTGTTTCCTTGCGCACAGCGACTCCCGCTGCGCTGATGACGATTGCGGCGGCGCCGATCGCGACGAGCAGCCACGAAGCCTTGCCGGTTCCCGCGCCGCCGAACAGCAGGTTCATGCAGCCCTGTACCGCATAGGTTGCCGGCAGGAAATCGCCGAGACGGCTGTAGAAGCCAGACAGCAGCTCGCGCGGAACCATGGCGCCGGACGTGACGAGCTGCACGGACAACAGCAGGATATTGAACAGCATGCCGGGCATTCCCAGCACGACCAGGAACATCTGGGATACGAACATGAAGACGGCGACGAACAATGCCTGGAAGCCCCACTGTGCCAGGAAGCCGTGACCATGCTGGCCTCCGAGAGAGAACAGCATGATCGTTCCGATCAGGGATACGAGAATCGCGGCTGCGAAATTGAGAGCGAATCGGGATTGCAGACGGTGCCATTTGCCCATTCCCTCCCTGCGCAGCATCATCGATGCCTGCTCGAAGTTCATGCCCATGATCATCGCCCCGACGTAGGAAGCCAGGACGAGCATCATCGGAACCATCTGGTTGTTCATGCCTTTGACCGGATTGACCGATTGGATGTCGGCGACAACCCGCTGCCCCAGCCCGGCCGCTGCGGTTTTCGCCAGCTCCCCAGGCGCATTCAGCTGCTCAAGCAGGCCGGCAGTTCCCATTTGAACGGCCTGTCCATTGATTGCTCCGGCAATTCCGCCTGCCGCCGAGGTCATAATGCTTTTGATGAGAGCGGGGTTCGATTCGTTGACCGTAAATTTCAGCTCGGCCTTGTCCTGAAGCGAGGTCGCTTTTTTGGTGAAGTCGGGGGGAATGGTGACCAGCATCTGCAGTTCGCGGGTGTTAAGCCGCTCCATGCCCTCTTCGGCCGATCCCAGCGAGATCAGATGGAAGGCCGACTGGGCTTCCAGCGACTCGACCACTTTGGCGCCGAGGCCGCTGTCCTCGTTGACGATGCCGACGCTGAGATTGCCTGCCCGGTCATTGACGCCCTTGTAAGCCGTCATCCAGATGCTCGAGAAAATGACCTGGAACAAAACAGCCGTCACGATTCCGACGATCGTCATCGGCTTTCTTAAAAACAGAGTGATCCCTCTCCACATGCCTATATGCCCTCCCAGGCTATCTGTATTTAAACACTTGTTTAAAACAAATGTTTAAACGAAGTTTATCTCCTTTATCTTTAAGTTGTCAATAAATTTTCAAGCCGCTTCAATTAAAGCGGTTTCGGCGGGCATGAAAAAAAGGCGCCTCCCCCTGGCTTCCTCATGATGGAAGTCTGGTTCAGGCGCCCCTTCGGCGTGCTGTGTTTGGCTGGCGGCGTGGACGAGATTAGTCGCTGACGAGGATGCCCTGGAAGCTTTCGGGGCCGACGCGCACCGTGCCGAGCAGGTTGGAGGAGACAAATGCGGTGTACGTGAGCTGGGGTGTAATGGGAGGGAGATAATCCGCAGCCGTGAAGGTGATGATTTGCGGAGCGAGAACGGTAAGCTCGAATGTGGAAGTGGCGGAAAAGATGACCGGATCCGTGATCGCGGTTCCGCGAACGACCGTAATCGTAATTCCGACAAGCGCGAGCGGCAGCGTGACGGTCATCGTTCCCGTGAAGATGGCCCGCGGGTTGGCGCCCGCGCCCGCAGTGATCAATCCCAGCTGCGCCCACAGCTGAGGGGTGTTCAGAACCGTGATCGGAATGGCGATCGAACCGGCGGTGCTGGCGTTCTGGGATGTTCGTGCATCAAGGAAAGTAGACATGTTCGTGCACCTCCTTTCTCCGGCGAAGAATACTATACTATATTCGCAGATTGATAGATTGTGAGAGGGAATGCGCCTTTTAATGGAAGAGACGGAGGCTTACATAATCATGGGTGCTTCTGCCAATAATACCCGCATCAATTTGAAAAGGGAGTTTTTGGTATGGATCATGTTCAGCTCGCCCGTTCTCTATTCGGCTCTTCCATGGCCTTCCACATCATCTTTGCGACGCTCGGCGTCGGCCTTCCCTTGATGATCATCGCGGCGGAGGTGCTGTTCCAGCTCCGCAAGGATTCGGACTACGCCACCATGGCCCGCAGATGGACCAAAGGTTTTGCCATCCTGCTCGGCGTCGCGATCCCTTCGGGAACGATTGTCGGCGTCATGCTCGCCCTGCTCTGGCCCGGCTTCATGGAAATCGTGGGGCAAGTGATTTCGCTGCCTTTCCAGATCGAGATCTGGGCCTTCTTCCTGGAAGCCCTGTTCATGTCCATATACGTTTATGCCGCAGACAGGCTGAGTCCATGGATGAGAATCGTCAGCGTTGTTTTCGTGGCTGTCGGAGCTACGGGCTCCGCCGTCCTCATCACCGATGCGCATGCCTGGATGAATACGCCGCGAGGATTCACGATTGCAGACGGCAAAATTACGGATGTGCATCCGTGGGCGGCGGTTTTCAACCCCAGCTTTTTCAACACGGCGCTACATGTTTCCTTATCCGGCTACATGACAGGCGCATTCGCGATCGCTTCGATCGCAGCCTGGAAGCTGCTCTCCCGGAACCGGGAGCCGCGCGAGACGGCTTATCACCGCAAAGGCCTCATGCTTGCGCTCGTCATCGGCGGCGTGATGTCGCTTGCCACCGCCTTGAACGGCCATAGTACGGCTCAAATGCTTCATCAATACGAGCCAGAGAAGCTGGCCGCAGCGGAGGGGCTGTTCGAAACGCAGGCTTATGCCCCTCTCGCCATCGGAGGAATCGTCGACAAGGAAAGCAGAGAGATCAAAGGCGCCATCGAGATTCCCGGAGCGCTGAGCTTTTTGGCCGGCAACCGCTTCGATACGGTCGTCAAAGGCTTGAATGAGTTCCCGGTGGAAAATTGGCCGCCGCTATTCGTGCATACCCTATTCAATCTGATGGTCATGCTCGGATCGTTGCTAATCGTTATTTCCTTCGGGGCGCTGTTCTACCGCTGGAGAAAAAAACGCCCCCTCCCCGGCTGGATGCTGAGGGTGCTCGTCCTGACCGGGCCGATGTCTCTGATCGGCATCGAGACCGGCTGGATCTTCAGCTGCAGCGCCCGGCAGCCATGGACGATCTACCATATCCAGCGCACGGCCGAAGCCGCAACCGCGTCGCAGAATCTCGGAACGCTGTTCATCCTCTTCATCGGACTGTATGTGATGCTGATGTGCATCACCATCCTGGTGCTGTGGTCTTATTTCAAGCGCAATCCGGTCCATGCCGAGCTGACGGTCAAGCATATGGAGCATAGCGGCCGATGAGCGATTCCAGCCTGGGCATCCTGCTGATCTGGATATTCGTATTCGCGTATTCCATACTCGGCTCGATCGATTTCGGCGCCGGCTTCTGGTCGATGGTGTTTGCCGGCCGGCAAGGGAGCACGGCGGCGGATATCGCCAACCGCTACCTGTCCCCGACCTGGAAGGTCACCAACGTCTTTCTCGTCCTGCTCGTCGTCGCCTTCGTCGGTTTTTTCCCGTTCGCGATGCCGATGCTCAGCTCCCTGCTCGTCGTGCCGGTCTGTCTCGTGCTGCTGCTGCTTGCGCTGCGGAGCACCTTCATGGTCTACTCGCAAATGTCGGCCAAATATGTGGCCCAGCTTCGGATCGTCTCGGGGGTGACGGGCCTGCTCATTCCCGGCCTGCTCATTACCGTGCTTCCGGTTACCCTTGGAGGGTTCGTGGAGCTCCGGGAAGGCCATCTTCAGGTTCTTGCCGACAAGCTGCTGACCAGCCGTACCCTCTATGCCCATCTCGGCTTCGGGATCGCGAGCGAGCTGTTCCTGTCCGCCGTATTTCTGGCCGATTACGCCCGGGAATCGGAAGACCGCCAAGCGTACGGCATCTACCGCAATATTGCGATGACCATCGGCCCGTTGACTCTCCTGACCGGCATGCTGGCCGCTGTCGCCATGAATCCGGAAGCCCAGTGGATTGTCGAGAGAATGAAGGAGCAGTGGATCTGGTTCGCGTTGTCCGCGCTGTTCTTCGTCGCCGGGTACAGCGCTTTATGGTGGAAAGGAAGAGGCGGCTGGACGGGTGTTCCCCGCGCGGCCGTCGTGCTGGTCATCATCCAATACGCCATGGCCAGCTTCGGCTACGGCAGCGCCCATCTTCCTTATCTGATCTACCCGCATATGACGGTGGAGCAGGGCTTCACGAACCACGCCATGTTCGTGTCGCTGCTGGCAGGCTACAGCGTGAGCACACTGGTTCTCGTCCCGGTGTTCATCTGGTTCTGGCTGCTGTTCCTCAAGGACAAGCGTTACTTGAAGCCTTGAGAAGGAAGGCATGGAAAAAGAGGCTTGCGGCTGCAAGCCTCTTTCCTGATGAGCCTTTGATTCATAAGATGCTGCACTTCTACCGAATGAAGGTCTGATCAAGATGAGCTTCATCTTTGATCAAGATTTCGTTGATGACGTTCACACGAACATTGATTTTCTGCTCCAGCTTTGGAAACCATTTTGATTTCCAATTCTTGATCTGCTCTTCAGTCAACTGCGGACGATACATAACCCCGATGCCTAGAACATCCGACCGGTAGCCTTTTATTTTTTTTAGGGTCATTTCAAAGTTCCGATTCAGTTGATCCCTGACCTCTTTCTCAATTTGCACATTGCTTTTACCGCTCGGGCTTTCAGCAATGACCACATCGAGCGTAATATCCGTTGCCAGCGATGGCCCTTTATCCGACCAATGGCGATGATGCTTTATTTTGGATTGTTTGATCAGAACGCTCGTATTCTCCGCAATCTCGATCGTTCCGCCGGAATAGTTTCCTTTGAATAAATTGTACAGAAACGTCTCTTCCCGGTTCAGCTTTCCGACCATGCGGTCCTCCCGCATGACAGCCGTTCCTTTAAAGGTGTAGATGGTGCGCTCGCCATTCTGAAGAAGCGGTACGGCCATATCTTCGGAATAGGAATTCTGGCTGCGATAGGCTTCCCATATGGTTACCAGCGATTGATTAGGCGTCCATCCTGCTTCTTTGCTGAAAAAATCATAGGTCGATATTTCAGGTGTCGGCGAAATGACGTGATAAAGCGTCTTGTCAAAATCTGCATCCACAATCGCGATCATTCCTTTTATGGAAATATCGTTTGCTCTTACGGCATAATCGATAATATCCCGAATTCCATCGTCGACAACCTTCCGATCAAACAACATCAGCCTTAAATGCACCAAATTAATGCTTTTTTCGGAATCGGTGCGAATGAGGTCGATCGCTTTGCTGATGGATTTCGCCTCCTTTTCCAAAAACTGAATTTTTCCGGCCGCATCGGGGATTTCCAGAATAATCTTATATTTTTCCTTGCTTCCCTTCCCGATTCCCATAACGACAGGAAGATAAGCCTTATTGATATCTTTCATATCCCAACATCCTTCCAGCAAAACCATCATCCCCATGATGACGGCAATGATCTTCACCCTGAAGCTTTTCACGCGCGAACCTCCTTTCTGCGCCACTTTGTCGACAGGTAAACGATGATTGGAAAACCTATGGTGGAATACAAGCATAAGCAGGAGTTGATGTACAGAAATTTATCGAGAGCTTTTGCATTTGGGATCCACTGGCAAGCGGCATACAGAAACAGGCATACAACGGCCAGGATCCATCGGTTTTTCGCCTTAGGCAAATAGAGCTGTTTCAGCATAGTCATCAGCATCGAGAGCAAAACAGCAACCTTTATTAATCCCAGTCCGCTGGAAGACACGACATAAAAACTCGGAAGCCAGTCAAAAACGACCCATTCCAAATCGACGGTATCCGAAGCCATGAGCATCGGATATTGAAAATGAATCGCCGTTTCCTGTCCGAAAATGAGCAAAGGGACGTAGACGGCGGTCAGCGCAAACAGGAAGATAACTCCGACCAGCGCAGCAGCAGTGCCAAAACGGATCCTCAAATGGGACGGAGTCATGCCAAGAAACAGAAAACCCGCGAAAATAACAGTCCCCACATAAAAATCCGGCCGCCACAGGAAAGAAAACTGGCTATCCCAGACCGGAAAAATATAGCGGACATTAAAATTGCCTATGCTGATCAGCATGGAGAAAAGAATGAAAGGCATGAACAAAATAAACCATCCCATACTCGCCCGGATCATTATGCTGAGTCCCTTCCAGGCTCCGTAGAAACAGAGGGCGACAAAAATGGCCGATGTAGCGTATGTAGGTGTTTTCGGGAGCAGAACGGTTCGGATCTCTACAGACAGGTAATAAGTCAGCAGGACTACTTCCAGGAATAAAAAAACCAACAGCGGGAGCACGATTAGCCTGGCCCCCCATTTTCCGGCTGCATCCGAGCAAAGATCCAGGATCGTTTTCCCAGGAAATTTGGACAGGGCCTTCAGGTAGAGCCTCACGACAAGCAGCTCAACCAAAAAAATGATCGCAACCGGCATCCAGTGTCCTTTGGAGGCGGAAACCATCATTCGCTCGGGAAAAATGGCGAATATGGAAGCCAAATGCAGCAGGAAGAAAAGGATGATCGTCGGGAATTTATTCATCAGCCGTCTTTCCCTTCACACTCCAGCTCAAGTAAGGCACCGTACAGGTCGTCAACGACGCGAAGTAAAGAATGACCCAAACTAGGGCAGCCTCTAGACCCCAAATGCCGAAAATGGAACTGACCACCAGCACCACATACTTGTACAGCCTTACTCCGACCGCATTCATGTAGCTCGTCAAGGCAAAATTCGAAATGGCAGACGCCACCAAAATAATAATAAGCAGATTGCTGACCAGCTTGGCCTGTACGATCGCCTGTCCCAGCAGGATGCCGCCGATCATCGTTATGGTCGGACCAATGTTTTTGGGCAGCCGTATGGTCGCTTCTACGATCAACTCCAGCAGCAATAAAACCAGCAGCGCTTCAATGAGCGATGGATACGGTACGCCCTCCCTGCTCTTGGCTACGGTGATGGCCAGCTGGATGCGGAGAAGCTCTGGGTTCACGGAGTTGAGAACAACATATAAGCCTGGAAGCGTGACGGATAACAATAAGGATGCGCCGCGAATGGTTCGGAGAAACTGTTGAAACAGAAGCGGGTATTGGACATCCAGGGTGGTGGACCACAAATCAGAGACGATTGCTGGAAATGCGAAAGCAAAGGAAAATTGGTCCATTAAAATAACCACTTTTCCATTGAGCAGATTTTGCACCGTCTCCTCGGGCAACTCGGAGGAAATATAGGTTGGAATAAGAGTGAATTTAGGATGCCCCAAAATTTGGGTCAAGTCCCGTACGGTGGTAAGCTCATGATGGGCATTTTCCTCCAGCTTTTTCTCCACCGATTCAATTACTTCCGGAAGCGTTGTTCCTTTTAAATACACAAGGGCGATTTTCTTTATCGATTGGCTGCCGACGGATCGAGTTTCGATCACCAATTGGTCCGAAATCATTTTTTTTCGGATCAGCCCGATATTGGTATCCAGATCTTCCGTAAAGGCATCAAATGCCGACTGCAGGGGATTTTCGCTGTTGGGACTCATGACCGGCCTGGAAAGTTCCGCATGTTCAGGTTCAATAACGGCGACAAATCCCTCTTGGCCAAGAAGGATAAGCTTTCCTCGCAGCAAATGATTGTACAACTCATTCAACGAGACGGGAGCATCGACTTCCATTGAATGAATGGAATTCCATTTCAAGTCATTCTTTCTATCGATGCCGATCTGATTTAGAATCGACAGCGTCTTGGGAAGGTTGACTAGAGTACGGAAATAATAGGCTTTGAATTTCTCTCCTGCAATGACAACGTGCTTGCAAAGAAAATCCGATCTTTGATGAAAACGCTCCTGCAGCCCGCTCTCCAAGCTTTGAACAATTTCCGGATCAAAATGCTGCAAAATTTACCACCTCTTTGGAGGTATTATGCCGGTTTTCCAACTTCTTTATGCAATTGGCTCTTGCTTTTCCTGTGCGTATGAAGCGCGGACGGTTAAAGGGCATGAAGGTCTCGGAGACCTCAGAAAAAAATGTACAATCGAGGATGTGCTCATGCTTCAAGAATAAAGGCCGCAACAACAGCTGCGGCCTTTACCTCTTCTAGTGATTTTAGTGAAGCTTGCCTATTCGGGCCGTTTTACTTGAAGAGGCGGTGGAATCAGCCAGCCTTTTTCTTTATTCATTTCCAAGATTTTCACGCCATCGGCTGCTTTGACGGTGTGGTATTTCAAAAACAAAGCGCCGACGTCTTCACGAATGGACATTCCCATCGCCTGGCTGCAACTGACTAAGCCTGCAGCAATGTCCATCGACAATGCAGCTGCAATCTCTGGATCACTGAATCTTGCCCCGACGGGGATATCCTCCAGATTAACGGGAGGGCGCTCAGGAAGAGCAGGTGCAGGTGCGATGCCGTTTGCTGTCAATAAAACATCCACTTCTTTGGCTTCCTTCTTTGCCTGTTCGATAAGGTTTTCAAGTATTTTCCTCAGATCTTTGTCTCCAGCATGCGAAAGGAAGGCTTGATAGGCCGAGACCATTCCTTTCGCACCTACAGAGTAGGTCCAAATTGCAAATATCTCTCCGTAATGCAAGGGCTCATCTTTCGGGTTCCCGCCTAAAATAGACATTTCCATGCTCCTTTTTAGCAAATTGATATCGACGGTTAAGATGGTTCCCTCTGGATATAGCTTGTATGCATCCCTATCATCCCAGCTTTTAGCTGTCGTTTTCGAATCGTTCGGCATCAACATGGCAACAAATTTCCATTTACCGCGTAGTTATTAACAAAGGAGATGATTCGGGTGGGGTATCTTTTAGGCGGCTTATTTTTACTGGGGTTGGGAATCGTAAACGTCATTTATCCTTCGTTTGCTTGGTACATAAGAGAGGGATGGAAAGTAGACGGGGATTCAGAGCCAAGCGACATGTATCTCGCTCTCTCCAAAGCAGGTGGCGTGGCAATTATCCTCTTCGGATCCATATTTCTGCTTATTGGATTTGCCTACTTATTATAAGATCCGCCTGGCCTTATGCAGGCTGTCATCACGCTGACCCTCTGCGGCCGGTCCGGCAAGCAGCACGCAGCATAGCTCGCACTAAATTCAGTACGCTAATTCTCCGTAGAAAGCAAAAAACCCTTGCTCCGCAAGGGTTTTTCAGTATGATCTGTAGTGGGCTCGAACCACTGACCCCCACCCTGTCAAGATGGTGCTCTCCCAGCTGAGCTAACAGATCATGTTAAGTATTTCTCTTTTGTTTTTCGACCTCGTCTCGAGGACAGTTATTAATATATCAAAACCCCAGATCACAGTCAACACTTTTTCTAGATATTTTTATTTTTCTTTTAGGGAGCGTTTACATCTTCTCTCCACCGAAACCATTGCCCCTTCCGTGTCGTCAGCATTTACAAAATGGAAGTTTTTTCATGGGGGGCTTGCTCGATATGATTTCGAATCGTACAAGGGCGGCCGCGGCCCTGCTCTGGGCTCTTGTGCTGCTGATCTTTACCGGCACCGAAAACCTCAACAATCTGCTCTTGCACAAGCAGCTCGTCTTTGTCTTCAATCCCCACCCGGATTTCGGCGAATTTTTCAACTGGGCCGACGTTACCCGCATTCATCACGTCTGGGTCATCGTCAAGCTGGGCCATTTCATCGGCTTCGGCATTCTTGATCTGCTCGTATACAACTGGCTGCGCAACCGGCCCGTCTCGCTTCTTGTGTCCATTTTGTTCGCCTTGGCGACTGAAATCCTGCAGCTATATCTGAACCGCGACGGCCGCCTTTACGATGTGCTCATTGATTCCTTTGGAGCCCTGACAGCCGGACTCGTCTCCCGCTCTCTATTCCGACTGCATCCGATCTCTGCACCAATAAAAAAGCAATAGTCATATTCAATCAACATTCTGTTTCAAAGCAATTAGATCGGTTAATATTGAATATGCGATATGTTAAATTTTAGGTATAAATTTGTCCGGAAGTTCGACATCTTATTGATCTTTTAATGAATAGGAGAATGAATAATGTCGAATAAACATGAAATCATGAGAAATATCGAAATATTGAGAGAAATTTTGAACAAAACGGCTACGGGAAAATCCGGATACAATTTGGAGCTTAGCCAACGCCTGGATGAATTGATTGTTTCCTATTATAAAGCCGGGTAAACGGTCCCGTTATCGTCATATAGTTGTATTTTTATCAGCAGCTGGCAAAGAACTCTTCTATCCGGGATCTTTTTATGATACGATTTGTATCATTAAAAGATCCTTGCTTAGGAGCTGCCCATGCTGCTGTTTCGTATGCTCACCACTCTCGCCCATTTTGAAGCGGCCCTTGCGGCCAAAGCTTCCGTCGCCGTATACCGCAACGGCAGACTTTTGGAGCCCGGCGCTCCTTTGCAGCTGTTCAATGAGCATACCGTCAAGATCCGGGGGAACTATTATTTCCGGGACGAATGCCAGTTCGAGAGCTGCCAGCAGGTACGGCCCGCTTCCTCGGAGGCATCCGAAACCGGTTGAGCTTCCGGCCGGCACAAATAACCGCCTCCTGCCGGAGGCGGTTATTATCGTATAAACTCAAGCCTGTTTTTTCCGGTCGACCAGCCACAGCGGAATTCTCAGCACCATGTTGATGAGAAGCACCACGATGAGCAGGACAGCCGCAGACTTGCTTGCGATCTCGGCCGCATCCGGAACGATAGCCTCCGACTGCACATACCAGAGATGCACGGCAAGAGTCGCTCCGGGAGACAACGGATCGAAATCCCACATGATGCCGGAGGTCGATACGCCTGCCACAAGGACGATCACGGCGCTTTCGCCGAATGCCCTGCCCGCCGTCAGGCATATGCCGGTCATGATGCCGTTCAGAGCGACCGGAAGACATACCTTGAAGATGGTCTGGGTATGCGTCGCCCCGAGTGCGAGCGACCCCTGCTTGTATTCCGGCGGAACGGAGCGCATCGCCTCTTCCGTCACCCTTGTCAGGAGCGGCAGATTGAGCAGCGCCAGGCTGATCGCTCCGCCAAGGATGGTCAGGCCGATTCCCATTCCCTCGACGAACAGGGCGATGCCGAACAGCCCGAAAATCAACGAGGGCACGGAGGCTAGCCCCTCCACGCAAATCCGCACGAATCCGATCAGCTTGTTGTCCGGGGCGAATTCGGCCAGATAGATGCCTGCCGCGAGCCCGAGCGGGATGGAGATGGCGAGCGACAGGATCAGAATATAGAAAGAGTTGAACAGCGCCGGCCCAATGCCGCCTCCGGCATCGATCTCGCTCGGCAGCCCGAAGATGAAGCTCCAGCTGAGGCCGGGCATGCCCTTTTCCAGAATCATGGCGATCAGAGCAAGCGTAAACAGCGTGCAGCCGATGCCGACGGCCCACACGAGAGCGGTGAACATCCGGTCCGATCTGCGCTTGCGCCTGACCTGCCTGCGGTCCGACATTCCAGTTGCGGACATGCTCATCCTAATTCTCCCCTTTCTTCTGCAGCAGGCGCACGACAGCGATCATCAGCAGCGAGATGGCCAGCAGCAGGAAGCCCATCATGTAGAGGGCGTTGTTCCAGGTCGAATCGAAGGGCACGTTCGGCATCTGCATGACGATGTTGCTCGTCAGCACGGATGTCGGCTTCAGCAGGCTGTCGGCCAGCTGCGGCGTGTTGCCGATGACCATGACGACGGCCATCGTCTCGCCGATGGCGCGGGCCATGCCGAGAATGCACGCCTGGACGATGCCGCGGCTCGCAGCGGGCAGGATGACGCCGGTCACGGTCTGAAAGCGGGTCGCTCCCAGAGCGTACGAGCCCTGAATATATTTGCGGGGAACGGTGCGGATCGCATCGTCGCTGATGCGGGTTATGGTCGGCAGGATCATGATGGCCAGCACCAGCGAGGCCGCCAGCACCCCATCCCCGAGATTGCTCCCCGTCACGGTGCGCAGCGCCGGAATGAGCAGCGTAAGCCCCATGTATCCGTAGACGACGGATGGGATGCCGACGAGCAGATCCAGGATCGGACGGATTACCCGGGCCAGTCTGGACGGAGCGAGCTCGGCAAGGAACAATGCCGCCAGAATAGATATAGGCACCGCGATCGCCAGCGTAAGGGCGGTAACCATGAAGGTGCCCGCGATGAAGACGAGCGCTCCGTACTTGTCGTTCTCCGGTTCCCACTCGGCGGACAGGAAAAACTCCCGCAAGGAGACGCTTTGGAAGGTCAGCACGCCGGTGCGGAACATGAAGAAGAGCATCGTCAGCAGGACGCCGCTCACGAGTACAGCCGCTGCCGCGCACAGTATGCGGAAGGAGCGATGGGCAAGCCGCAGACGCATCCTGCGACCGATGCCTGCAGGCACTCCGCCGGATTGCTGCCGGGCGGGTGCGGAAATGGATTTGCTCATAGGAAGGGCCGGTCCTTTCTGGCCGTATAATGGATGCCCAAAAGCCGAGCTTCAGCTCGGCTCCGGACTTTGTTCAAGAATCGAAGAGAGGATGAATCTTATTTCATGGCCGTAAGCGGAATGAATTTAAGCTTTTTCAGCGAGCCGTTCTGGAACTTCGCGCTTTGGATGTACTCGATGAATGCTTTCGTCGCGCCTGTAGGCTGGCCTTTGGTCATGAAGTAGCCGTAGCTCCATACTTTGTAGCTTCCGTTGATGACGTTGTCGGTCGTAGGAGCGACGTTGTCGATTTTCAGAGCCGTCATTTTGTCCGTCACATATACAAGGTCGATGTATCCGATGGAGTTGGGAGTCGTTTCGATGGCGGTTTTCATGTCGCCGCTCGATTTGACTTCTTTGTAATTGTCGCCTTTGGTGATGAAGTCCGTGCCTTGCAGGGCTTTCATCTGGAAGTTGACGCGCGTGCCGGAACCGAATGCACGGTTGACGACGACGATGTCGGCATCCTTGCCGCCTACGTCTTTCCAGTTTTTTACTTTTCCGGAGAAGATGTCCTGCAGCTGCTTGGTCGTCAGTCCGCTTACGCCTGCGCTCTTGTTGGCGATCGCTGCGAAGGGAATGACCGCTACCTTGTTCGCTACCTGGCCGTCGAATTTGCTGAAGCCCGGAACGTCCGTGGAAGCGTCCCAGTCGCAGGCGCCGATGTCGGCGATGCCTTTGCGCACGGCTTGCGGACCCGTTACGGAGCCTGCTGCCGATGCGGAGATGCGGACTTTCGGATTCAGCTTTTTGAATTCATTGGAGGCTTGAAGCGTCAGCGGAAGCAGAGCGGAGGATCCGTTGACGACGATTTTGCCGCTCAGCTTGGAGGCTGCGGCCGTAGCCGCGCCGCCGCCTGCCGCACCAAGCAGAAGTGTTGCCGCGAGTGTAAGAGTCGTAAGTTTTCCATACCATTTCATTGTGTAAAATCTCCTCTCGTATTGGGGGAATGTTCCGAGTAAGGCCTCTTCAGACCGAAACGATTATTTCGTCAGGGAAATCCATTTGCCGCCGCTCAGCACTTGAAGCTTGCCGTCCGCGATAAGAGCCGCCTTGCTGCCGTCTTTGGAAAGAGCAAGATTGCTCGCGCCTTCCGGAGCGTCGGCGAGCTTGCTCACGCTGCCCGACTCCTCGTTGAGCACATAGACGGAACGGTCTGTCAGGATGCCGACATAGGAACCGGCCTGCACAGCTTCCTGCACGTCCTCCTTGTCGAACGCGACGGCTTGTCCGGCTGCCGTGGCGGAGGCCAGCTTGGAATTCGAGCCTTCGTCTCCAGCTTGCACATAGTAGACTTTGCCGGCCGCGGAACGCTGGATGAACAGCTTGCCGTCGTCGGATTTGGTCACCTGCACCGGCTTCGCATCGCTCTTGCTCAGATCGAGATCGAACAGCTGCGGGTTCGTCTGGGAATCGTCGATGGAGACATCGTCGAGATCAACCGCCTTGGAAGCGTCAGCCGTCACCGTGCCGGCCTTGACGACGGAGTAGGACAGGC
>NZ_JZEJ01000001.1:1495418-2077667 GCF_001188365.1 Paenibacillus sp. D9
CCGGCCCCCCGGCCGTTACGGACAGATCGCCTTTGTACTCGACTTTGTCGTCCAGCACTTTGCTGACGGCTCCCGTCGCTACGTCGGCTGCCGCGATGACATTCGTCTTGTCGCCTTGCAGGAAGTAGATCGACTTGCCGTCAGCAGACCATTGCAGATTGCTCTTGATCGAAGTGTCCGTGCCGATCTTGGCCATGCGGAGGGTGCTCAGGTCGACCGTGCGGAGCGTGCCGTCCGTTTCGGAGAAAGCGACTTTTCCGCCGTCCGGGGACACGACGAGATCCGAAGCGCCGCTCGAGCTCAGCAGCTGGCTGTATGCGCCCGTGGTGGCATCGACCAAGTAGTCGGTGCGTCCGCTTTCGTCCGATACGGAGACGATCAGGCGGCCGTCGCCGGCCCATTGAGCCGTTTCCGCGCCTTCAAGCAGCTGCAGCGTCTGGATGCTGATGCCGCTGCCGTCGAGCAGCGAATAGCTTCCGCCGAGAGCTTGCACATACGAGGCTCCGTCGACGTAGTTCGCTTGCTTCCACGACTGCACCACTTGACCGAAAGCCGTTCCGTCTTCATTCAGAGGCTTGGAACCGGCTTTGACCAGAACGGAATGCTCGCCAAGCGTAATGCGGATTCCCGCACCTTCCGGCATGATTTCCACTTCGGCGCCGAGCGCCTTGGCTGCGTCCGATACCGAGACGAGCTGCTGCCCGTTCAGAACGAGCGTGCGGATTTCGGAGGATTGGCCGTTGACGGTCCATTGAAGCTTTCCCGTGCTTGGTTGCGATGCGGCAGCTTGAACGGCTCCTGCGGATGCTGTGCCGAGCACAGCGGTAAGTACGACTGCGGCTAACTTGGATCCCGTGGACATAGTTCGATGCTCACCCTTCTTCGCGACGATTGTCGCCTGTAATGTATGACCGACGGCCCAGTCGGCTTGTTGTTCGGGCCTGTCACACCTCTGGCTGTTGAAGCCGTATGTATGACTAATGTCCTGTACAACCTCATCCTAACAACGGATTGTTTAGGGAATATTTTGGCAATGTGGATCTATTGTAAAGAAAACTCCGTACAGAGACTTGCCGGAGCGGAATATACTGGTTCCAAAGGAGTGAATGCCATGGCCAGCTACCGCATCATCGTGGACCTGTCCGACCGGGCCTTGTATCTGCTCGACGGGGATACCGTTGTCCGCCAATACCCCATCGCCGTCGGCAAGGTGCTCACCTCCACTCCCGAGGGAGAATACCGGATCATCAACAAGCAGGAAAATCCGGGCGGCCCGTTCGGGGTGCTCTGGATGGGGCTGTCCCGGCCGCATTACGGCATCCACGGCACGAACGATCCCTCCTCCATCGGAAAAGCCGTCTCGCACGGCTGCATCCGGATGTACAACGAGGATGTGCTCGCCCTCTCCGCGATGGCGCCTGTCGGGACGCGCGTGACGATCCGTTCCTGAGCGGAAGAACGCAACATCCACTCTGATTTCTGCGTCTGTATGGGTGAGCGTGGGAATACTTCCCTTATGGAGGCGATGGAATTGAAAGAACACCGCAAACCGGCTTCGCCGGCTCATCCGGCGAATGCAGATTCCGTAAAAGATAGAGGCCATGATCATGAAAAAAGCCTGCGGATGCGAAAAAGGCCGCTTTTGGCCGGCGCCCTTGCCTGCGCCTTGCTGCTTGGATGCGTGCCTGTGGTGTCGGCATTCACAGATATCGACCATGATCCCCATGCGGCGGCGATCCGGCAGCTGGAGCAATCCGGCATTGTCGGAGGATCCGGCAGCGGGCAGTTCAAGCCGCAGGAGAAGCTCAGCTACGCCGAAGCCGTGTCGCTCGTCGTCAAGGCTTTCGGATTCAATCTGGACAGGCTGCGCTTCATCCGCGAGCCGCTGGCCAGCCAGTATTTCCCCGGCATGAACGATAAGGCCTGGTACGCCTCCCCGTTTCTGGCCGCAGCCGCGAACGGCGTGCAGTTCCCCAAGGACATGAGTCCGGGAGCATCCGTAACGCGCGAGCAGTTCGCCGATCTGGTCGCCCAGGGCATCCATCATTCTGGCGACTACTCCTTCACCCAGCAAGCGGTTGTGTTCAAGGACGAGAGCGCCGTAGCCGAGCCTTACCGGGCAAGCGTGCAGATGCTTCTCAAGCTCGGCATCGCCAAGCTGGATGATGGGAAGGAATTCAAGCCGAAAACGGCCGCAACTCGAAGCGAGGCGGCCGCATGGATCAATGGAGGGGTGACTTTTGTGGACAAAATGAATGAAGACAATGGAAGCGTGCAAAACCCTGCTCCTTCGGTATCGCCGCTGCAGGAGCTGGCCTTGACGGCCAGCAAGCTCAGCGACAAGGTGCAGGAGGTGAAGGTCACGGCGCAGGCGCCCAATCCGGGTTACGGCCTCGTCATTACCGGCATCGAATTTTCCGGCACCAAAGCCATCCTCTCCGTGGAGGTCGTCCCGCCGAAGCCGGGGCAGATGAACCCGCAAGTCATTACCGAGGTATCGGCCGTTACGTACATCGGTTCCTCCTATACGCCAGAGCTTCGGCAGACGCAGGACGAAAGCGGTATAACGGCCCGTCCGTTCAAGGGAGGAATCCTTCCTGGGAAAAATGCGCGTTGACGCCGGGATATCGGCTGATTAACCCTTCATAGAACCGGTCCGCGGCGGCCGGCGCATAATCGGATTCCAGCCCCAGGCTGCGGTACAGCTCCCGCATGCCGAGCTGCTCCGAGCGCCGGCCGCCGCTGCCGTCCCCGCGGTGAAAATCGTCGACGACGATTCTGGCGCCGGATTCGGCCAGCCTGCGCGCGAATTCGGACGTATGCGGCAGCAGCGGAGACACAGCCGCCTGTACAGGCACGCCGGCTTCACGCAGGGCATGCAGCGCCTTCCACCTCGCGGCAAGCGGCGGAGCCGAGGGCGAGAAGCGCCTCCGCATCGTCTCGTCATCCGTTTCAATCGTCAGGCTGACTCGAATCCTATCGCCGAATTCAGCGAACAGAGCGGCATCTCTCGTCACAAGAGGGCTCCGGGTCTGCAGCAGCACGAACCCGGGCGGCCGCTCAAGCATCAGCTCAAGAAGCCGCCCGGTGAGCTTGTGCTCGGCCTCCGCGGGCTGATAGGGATCTGTCGCCGAGCCGAAAAAGACGCTGACCGCTCCTTTGGCGGACTCTCTTGCCCACTCCCGGCGGAACGCCGCTTCGTCCAGCTGCTTGACGTCCACCCAGCTGCCCCACGGCTCGCCCCGGAACAGCCCGACCGGCATGCGGCGGACATAACAGTAGCTGCATGCGAAGCTGCAGCCGCTGTACGGATTCAAGGTATGGCTGTAGCCGGCGAGGTAGCCGCCTGCGGGATTCAGCCAGCGCGAGGGCTTGCGTCCCTGACTAACGGCCATCCTGCGCCCTCCCCCGCGCTGAGGCCTCTGCCTTCCGCTCCGATCCGGAGGCGCCGAGCGTTGCCGAGCGCTTCCCGTCGCCGAGGCCGTCCGCATCCAGGGAAGATGTCCGGCACCAGTCGATCGGCGTCATGCCGTTTTGAAGCAGGAAATCGTTCGCCCTCGAGAAAGGCCGGCTGCCCAGGAACCCTCTGTGCGCCGAAAACGGGCTCGGATGCGGGGAAGCGATCAGCAGATGCCGGCTTCCGTCGAGGAAGGAAGCTTTCTCCTGGGCATGCCTGCCCCAGAGAATGAAGACAGCCGGACGCTCCCTCTCTCCGATCAGGCGGACGATGCGGTCGGTGAACCTCTCCCAGCCAAGTCCCTGATGCGAGGCCGCTTGTCCGCGCCGGACGGTCAATACGTTGTTCAGCAGCAGCACTCCCTGGCTCGCCCAGCCCCGGAGATCGCCGGATTCCGGCTCGGCACAGCCGACATCCTCCTTCAGCTCCTTGTAGATGTTTTTCAGGGAAGGCGGAATGCGGACACCCGGCTGGACCGAGAAGCTGAGGCCGTGAGCCTGTCCGGGACCGTGATACGGATCCTGACCGAGAATCACCACCTTGACGTCCGCCAGAGACGTATAATGAAGAGCGTTGAAAATATCGTGCATGCCTGGATAGACGGTCTCGGTGCGGTATTCCTCTGCAAGCTTGCTGCGAAGCTCTTTATAATAGGGAAGAGTCATCTCCTCCTGCAGCAGTCCGTCCCAATCGTTGCTGAAATATGCGGCCATGCAAGCCCCTCCTCCATGACGGGATCGACCCGCTGTAATTTGACAATGATAGCTGTAGAAAGTAAGATAAATCAAGCGTATATATGAAAGAAAGAAGCAGGTGATTGTACCTTGAGTTACCGTCCGATCGTTACCGGCAGCAAGCTTGCGGAGCGCAATGACTCCACGGGGCTGTACCAGGTTGTCGTGAAGCTCAAAGACGGGGGCGAATGCCGTCTGTTCTACAGTCCGCTGGGAACCAAAATCAACCGTCTGCAAACGACCCCGTGTCCGGTGTGCCGCAGGGATTACTACTGCAGCTGCATGGACAACTTCGTTGAAGAGATCTCCGGTCAGGTCGACCTGGAAGAACTGAAGGCCGCTCAGCCGGCATCCAAGTAAGAGCCCCTCGGAGGCTCTTTTTTCTTTCTCTTTTTTTCTCCATTCCTATTGCGGCAAGCGGCATGGAAAGCTTACCCCGAAGGCGGCTCCTCGAAAACATCGTTTCCAATTTCGGGAAATGGTTTAATTCCATTAAAAACTTGCCGATATAGGAAAAAAGGGAACGAAAGGAGAGCGGAAAATGCGCGCGATGATGGTTGCGGGCTGGATCGTGGCTCCATTTCTCATGCTGCCGGCGCTGTGGAGGAAACTTCCCGGGTCGGCAAAAGCTTGGGGCGGCCTTTGGACGGCCGTGCTTCTGGCTGTGCTCGCAGCCACTCTCTTATCCGCCTCTTCCGGAGGCAATCCGGCACAGAAAGTGCAGGCCAAGGCCATACGCGCCCAAGCGGAGCAAGCCGTGCCCGGCAGCGCCGTTCCGGTGAAGGACGGCAGCAAATGATAGTGGAGCCCATGAACGTTTTCCTTTGGAGGAAAACGGCCGTGGGCTTTTTTTCAACGGGAAGCCCTGCTTAAATCCTCGCCTGCCCGCTCATCCACCGAGCCAGAAAAGCATGCAAAATACGTACCTGCTCCTCGATCCGCGCGGGATCCAGATGGCCGTACCCGAGCAGCAGCTTGCTCCGGAAGCCGTTCTCTCCATCCTCCCCGTCATGGCAATACTCGATCAAAGGATACGCACGCACGCCTGCCTCCAGGCTCTCCGCCGCAAACGTCTTCCCGCATTGCAATCCCGCAACCTCCAGAACGAGATGCAGGCCCGAGGCGTCGCCCTGACAGCTTGCGCCGCTGCCGAAAACCCTGTCGATCGCGCTTAAAAGAAGACGGCGCTTCTCGCCGTACTCCCGCCGCATCAGACGCATATGCTTGTCCATCCTTCTGCTGCGCAGGAACTCGGCCAGCGCGGCTTGCTCGAGCATCGGATTCTGGACGCCGGCGAACGTGCGCCTCCTGCTCCACTCCTCATGAAGAGGCTCCGGCAGGATGACGAAGCCGATCCGCAGGGCGGGAAACAGCGTTTTGCTGAATGTGCCCGCATAAATCGTCCTCGAACTGTCCATGGAATAGATCGGGCTCACAGGAGCTCCCGAATACCGGAACTCGCTGTCGTAGTCGTCTTCGACAATGTAGAAGCCATGCTCCTCGGCCATGCGGATCAGAGCGGCTCTGCGGCTGGCCGGCAGGATGCCTCCCAGCGGAAACTGATGCGAAGGAGTCACGCAGACGGCCGATACCCGCTCTCCATCCAGAGAGTCGACATCCGCTCCCGCCCCGTCCGCCTTCAGCCAGCGGCAAGAATATCCCTTATCCATCATAATCGTCGAGGTGGATGGATGGGACGGATTCTCCACAACGAAGCTGAAGCCGTCCTTATGAAGCAGATCCGCCAGAATGTGAAGCGCTTGAGTCGTTCCCGCGGTGATGAAAATATGACGAGGATCCACCTTCACTCCCCTGCTGCGGAGCATCCAGGCGGCAATCTCCGTACAGAGCGGCTCATGCCCCTTGGGCCCGCTGTAGCCGAGCAGCTCCGGTGTCATGCCTTCGGCGGCCTGCCGGAGCAGCTGGTTCCACGCCGTCCAAGGAAACCGAGACAGATCCGGCTGGCCGGTTTTGAAGTCGGCCAGGAGCGGCGGGGCCAGGGACTGGAGCCCGCCCCTCTGTGCCTGCCCATCGCCGGAATCGGCAGCGGACGGGCTCAGCCGCAGCCCGTCCGCCACTCGAGTGGCGGCGCCGGGACGGCTCACGACAAATCCTTCGGTGAGAAGCATATCATACCCTTCGGTGACGGTGTTGCGGGATACGCCGAGAAGCTTCGCCATTTCCCTCGTCGAGGGCAGCTCCTCCCCTTGCGCGATCTCTCCACTCAGAATTATGTCCTTGAGCGCCAGAAACAGCTGCCTGGACATCGGCACCTCTTGACCCGGCTGCAGCCGGATTCCCCACATCGATAATCGCCTCCAACTGGATCTCTATCATTGCCCTTGAACTGGATCTTCCATAAGTCCAGTTTACTCTTATACTTGATTTCATGGCAATCGACATTGACAGGAAAGGATCGTGAAGCGTGGGCATTCAAATCGGTAAAATGTATTTGTTTTTCGCTTTTGCCTTGGCGGGCACTTCGGTCGTCACCGCCCGGCTGCTGTCGGCTTCGCTCGGCATGTTCACCATCTCTTCGGTGAGCCTGGCCATTTTGCTCTTAGGATTGGCTCCTATTTATGCCTCGCGGGCCGTGCGGACCATCCGATCCATGCATAGGCAAGATTGGAAGGCTGTCTGGCTCCAGGCGGTTTTCGGCATTTTCGGGTTCCGCACCTTCCTTCTGCTGGGGCTGACGATGACAAGCGCCGGCGAAGCGGGGATATTGACCGGCGCCGCTCCGGCTCTCACTGCTTGCCTCGCTTATTTCGTCCTCCGGGAGCCGCTGACGGCCAAGGCCGGACTTGGAGTCGGCTGCACAGCGGCAGGAATCGCGCTGCTGCAGGGAATGAGCTTAGGAGGCAACGGCTTTCCCTTGGACCATTTGGCCGGCAACCTGCTCATCCTCTGCGCCGTCTCCTGCGAAGCCATCTTCAATGTGCTGTCCCGCAATTCCCGTTCGAATGAAGGCTCGTCCGGAGCGATGGCAGACGCCCATCCCATGGTTCAGACGCTGCTGGTAGGCGCCGCCGCGCTGGCCTTGTGTGCGGTCCCCGCCATGCTGGAGCATCCGGTGCCGTCGCTTGGCAATATCGGGCCTCGAGAATGGCTGGCGCTCGCCTGGTATGGACTGGCGATAACCGCCTTGTCCTACGGCTGCTTCTATGCGGGCATCAAGCGCTGCGACGTATACACCACCGCCGCTTATGCCGGCTGGATGCCTTTGACGTCCCTGCTCCTGTCCATGCTCCTATTGGGAGAGAAGCCGCCGGTCGTCCAGTGGCTGGGCGGAGCGCTCGTCATCGGAGGCATGCTGCTGATCGGCAGCAGGACTGCTCAAGCCGCAGATATCAAAAATTCGACCGTAGGGCAGACCGAAAAAACTACTAGCCTGTAAACCACCCTGGGCAAACTCCCTGCCTGCTTCAAGGGTAAAGTTCCATTTGTGTTCACATCGCAAGCCGGCTGCCAGCTCACGCGCGGCGGTTCCGTTACGCTGCCGCCCGTACGTTCGGGACGTTCTATCGGCAAATGAGACGCCAGTCCTCTTCTTATCGATTCGATTCGGATTGAAAGCCATTCAAGACTTGAAAAAACAAGCCTTGTCCAACATAAAAAGAGCTGCGATGCGCAGCTCCCGAGCCTGATCCTTATTCCGGCATGATCCAGACGATTTCGGCAATCCGGATAAAAGCGGTTTTTTCATGGAGCTGCAGGATGACATGATCGGGCTTGACGCCTGCGACTGTCCCTTCGATACGGCCCCTGGTCGTTTCAATGATGACGCATTTTCCTTTGACGGACATAAGCGTTTCCACGACATATGGATTGACGGGAAAAACCGTGTGCATAGGGCTTGTGGCTTGAGGGGATACCTGCTGAGGCATTTGATAATACAAACTCTTCACTCCCATTAGGTTGATACGGCAGTATATGCAGCAGCCTATCGGAGGTTAATGGATTTTGCCAAAATTGCCTTTTGGGCTGCTCGGGAGCAGCTCTCTATCCTGCTCGTACCGAAAGGTACCTGTGCAACAAAAACCTCCTTTCACAGAGTGAAAGGAGGTTTTCAACGAGGTTTGCGTTTTTAATGAGTTGCACGCAAAGCAGGACATTTAATCGCTGATCCGCTAGTTCGGCAACAAGACCGAATCTCAGCCGATAAGAAGTGCCGAGGACGGGGATCGAACCCGTATGGTAGTCACCTACCGCAGGATTTTAAGTCCTGTGCGTACTTGTACCAAGTAAAAAGCCTATAATATCAGTACTTTACAGTCTCTGACTCTTTTTAACTCAACAGAATTTTGCATTTTTCTAAAATGCAATAATAAAAAACCTGTAAGTTAAGCACCTCTATTTTACCACAATAATCTTTATAGATTCAATCCACTTTGTACAAATAAGTCTAATGAGTAATTGATTCTTTGACAAATACTGTACAGCACTCTCTAATATAATAGAATCCGTTAATTTTAAAACTTTCTTCTGTATAAAATTCAATTTTTCCCTTGTCTTCTTTCTCACCATCAAAAAATACCTCCACTGTTGTCTCAGATAAGATGCACTCACTGAAATCTGCATCTGTTGCGACGTATTTCAATATTAACCTTTCCTTTCACAATTAAATAAAAAAACTCCACTTACTTCCACTCAATTTACCGATAACAATTCTAATCCAAACAAAAAAAATTTATAAGAGCTTTTTTCTTTTTATTTTCCAATTAAATCTTGCAAGATATATAGCTGGTATGATTACCCATACAACAACCCCAATACTAATAAAAGCTAAAATTCCACCGAGGGCATAATATATGTATCTATTATCAACAATTTGTACAACCCATTCAATTTTTTTCGAAATACAATATAATAAAAATAGATTTATTGGCGTTAAAATTAGTGAGGCGATTTGAATTGTTTTTGAAATGTTATCAGTTATTTTATTTTTATTAAATCTATTAAGCTTATTATACAATTCAAATTTTTTTATTAACTCTCGCCTTAATATACTAAGTTCAGTATTTGAAACTGGATATTCAATAAATTCTTCGTCCATAATGCAGAAAAAAGAAACATACTTTTCTTCTTTAATTACCAATAAATCAAAATCATCAAAATCAACTGAATACGCCTCAAAATTATCTGTTAAAAGTTGCTTCTTAATCATTAACCCAACTTCTTGGCTAACTCCATTAATTGTCTTTTTATTAGATTCAAAGTATTTTTTTATGCTTATCTCAAAAATTTCACTTAAATCGGTTTTATCTATTCCATCAAGAAAACTAAACTTTTCTCTTTTAGTATATCGTATTTTTGTTATTTCCCCTTTTATTTGACCAATAAAAAGCTCTAATAATGAATTTTCATTTAACAAGTCATACCAGAAAATATAAAAATCGAATCGTGGCAATCTAACAAAATTGATAACATCATCAGCAACACTTTCTTTGTTACATTCAAAATTCACATCGTATGATTTTATTTTTTCATCTTTAATAAAAAAATCAATTTTGCTTTTATTAATATCGAAAATACACCTCAAAATAACACCAAAATCTTTGATTTTCCTAGTTATTTCGTCCATAAAAGCTTCAACCCAAATTGTTGAGTCTAAAATAAACATTCCATTTTTCTCCATTAATAACCCTGATATAACAAGTTTATTTATACTTGATAAAGTTGAATCTTCAGGAAACTTCTGCTTATAGTCACTAACTGAAAAAAGAAAATTACCTGTAGCCTTTTGTCTAGTATATGTTTCAGCAATTTTATTAAGTAGTTCATGCTCATAAACCAGAAGCATTATCAATCATCCCCGAACAACTTTGGATTAAATCATCAATGGCAACCATTAAGTCTTTAATATTATCTTTATGTTCACTGTACAATTCCAATAAAGACAATAGAATATTGGTGATGGCTTCTGGTTTTACATCATTTATTCTAGCAAGGTATCCAATAGTTTTTACATCTAATGCATAATAAGTCTTTTCCGTCGCCTTAGGCTTTAAATATAATCTAGTATTAATACAATAGAAAAATGCATTTTGAAGTAATTTTATAAAAACACCAGTAAAATCTTTTTGATAATCTGAGATTTTAATTTCTACATCGTGATAACAAGATTTAATAATCATATTTTTTGTTGATTGTGTTGTAATTAACTTATGATTGGCTCTATTTTGAATATCTTCTAAATAGTTTCTATTTAAATAATCATATTCAATCAAAATACTTAACTTTTCCACAAAACTGTCTATCTCACAAACTTCAATGTTTTGCGCTCTTGTCATTAATTTGCCTTCTGCACCATCTACGGACAACCATTTTTCCCCTACTTCAGAGAGATTCACTCTTATATTAGTCAAAGGAAATTTATCATAAAAATACTTCACTTCATCCTGGAGTACTAAATCATTAAAATTAGATTTATCACTAACGTCAATCTTGACTTTTAATCGTCCCTCTACTTCGAATTTCAGTTTTGTGGGAAGTTGAGTATCTTCTAAAAGTAATAACTCCCTTAAAGATTGGTCACTTAATAGGATTGGACTTAAGTTTGCACCACGATAAGATGAAACTTGTTGAATTGATTTATTAATAAATAACGCTTTGTCAGCGTCATTATGAGTATATTGAGAGAAATTTGTTACGACAGCCATTCGCTTTTCCAAATAGAATCTTATCTCTGTATTTAGAAACTGAATATTTTCATTTTGTTTAAAGTATAAACTTCTACCGCTTGTAAATCTAATATCAATAACGTTTTTGTGGTTATTCATGATTTCATAGGGAAAAATATCAATTTCAAGTCCCTCAATTTTAAAATCTAATACAGAGTCTTTTAATTTGTTTAAATTAATTTCAGCTGATACTAAATCAAGCGATTGTCCTGGGTAGTGATATACATATGCATTGAAATCGCTTTTGGGTAATTCAACTAGTGAGAATAACTCGTCCACTTTTGTTTCTAATGAAGCTTGTTGATTACCACCAACTTCATAAATTTTATAGATGAATGAAGGAAACTCATCATTATTTCGTGGATATAGACTAGTCCATTTTTTTTCAACCACAAAATAATATAATTCTTCAAGCATTTCAAATTTCAAAGCATTAAGTTTTTCCCAAAATGAAAACTGACCATTTCTTGTGAAAAATAGTTTTCTTTCTTTCATACTCATAGAGAAATTCCTCTCTTACTGAGATTTATCATCAGTCGTATCAATAGTCTCTTCTTTTTCAAATAAGTTCACAAATTCTGTGGCTCTAATCACTGAAGTATTACTATTATTTGCTTGGAGCTTCATAATTAATGTTTCTAGCTCAAGTGTAGCAATATTTAATGAGTCTGATTTCCCAACCAGATTGGATAATGCTTGACTAATAATTAATGGAGTTATTTGAACTTTGTTTTTAATTTTTAAAACATCAAGAGTTTCATAAATCATCATTACTGCCAAAAACTTCATTGCATTTTGCAATCCATCTACTCCACGTTTTCCAATTTGTACAGTTACTGTATCATTTTTTGCAACTCTTTTAACTAAATCTCTCAGTCTGTTTCCATATAATAAGCTAATTAATGTATCCTCAATTTCTTCTTCAGTTGCTTCGATCGCTTCCAATTCATCTTCACTAGTTTTAATTTGAGTATCCTCTATTAGTTCTTGTTTTTCTTTATTCTCCATCTCTTATTCCCCCAATAATCTTATCTTGAGTTATCTTTCAACTTTTTAAGTATATTAAGGATACTTTTCGCACTTTCTAAGTGCTAGTTATTTTGTAGCACATTCGCTTGATGAAATCCTTTCAAAATTCACGCCTTCATGGATGAGTATAGTAGTTCTTAGATGTGCTCTGCTGGCGTTTCCTGAAGAACAGTTTCTCCATCCACCTCAACTACCATAACAATCCATCTTTATTATAACAAAATCCGTTGCATTTCGCTGGTACTTTTTTCCTCCCTTAATAAACACAGGTAAAGGTGCAAAAGACACTCCAACGTTTTAATGCTTTATAAAAATTTGATTTCTGGGTTAGACCTAAACAAAAGACCTTCACAACTTCTAGAAGCTATATTAGCTGATCGTACTTTCCTTGATTATTTACATTAGCCCCATTCAACCAAGCATTCGCTTTTTCTCTCCAACTATCACCACTAGTTAGTTCAGGATTAATAACTACATTTCTAAAAAATAGGTTCTCTGTTAGCAATGAATGCCACTTTTTTAAGAATAGCTTTCTAATTCTTTCTTCTAATTTATCACTTGCACATATACATTGAATTTGAGCCTGATAAATAAAGTATAAATATAAGTGCCACCATCCCAATTGTCATAGTCTGATTGAACAATTTCAGCTGTCGAATTTACCAAATACAGCAACCTCTTTTGCTTTGCCTTCATATGCAAATAATCATGCCACTGTAGCTAATAATGACTCTTTTTGTCTAATCAATGGGTCAGACAATTATACTCAGCTCTTTTCGAACTGTTCCCTAAATAATTCGTCTATAATATCCATAATCATCCAACTTTAATTTATGTTATGGGACTTTTAGCTCAAGTACGTACATATCCACTTTAATCAAAAAGAAAAAACCACCAGTTAGAGCGGCGGTTTTTTGAAACTCTATTTAAATACTAATTTGCACTATAGATATGCTTTCGAATCTATTGGACTATTCACAATTGTCTTCCAATCGAGATAAAGTATATACATATTATCCCTTCACTAGCGATTTCGAATATGCTCATTTAGCTTTTATACTCTCTGCTAATCTCTCCACTGTAATCATGGGCTTTCTATGTATCATTCTATGACAGTTACTACACAGCATCGCAATATCTTCGACTTTTGTCGTTTCACCTTCCCTCATTTCAGAGATCAACTTCTTATGATGCACTTCAATGAAATCAACACCTCTAACCCCATATACCTGTTGAAAATCAAACTTGCAAGCTTCACAGAATAAGCGACCATGCTTTTTAATAAACAACCGCTTGGCTTCCTTGATTAGCTTGGGATTCCTTTCACGCTTCTTATGAAGCACAAATGCGATTTTCCCTTCTGGATACTCTTTCCCCTCATCAGCTTGAACATCACTACCTGTTTTCTCGTCCTGTTGTTCATTTTTTGTAATGCCATTCAATGCTAAAATAACTGGCTCATTTAGATTACGATCAGCTGGATGGTCATCACATTCCTGTTCCATCAGATCAATCGCCTCAGCAACTGAAAGTCCCTTAAACAAACCCTTAAAAGCCTTCTTCAAGCCTAAATGATGAAGGATACCCATGGCCTGATAACCCCGACTCCATTCTGGATCAAGTTTTAGGGTATGCTCATCAATCCATCGGTGAGTATTACCATTGAAAAGGTACTCATACACCACTTTGCTTCTCAGTTGATCGCTATAGGATAAGAACTCTCTATCGCGTGATACTGGTTCTGGAAGCGGGATTTCTCTTTTAATATCGGAAACTCTAGGGAGATTATTATTCCATTGCTTTAATAGTTCCTCTGCTTGTATGGCTGATAGCAAGTAGTTAGTATTATTGCTCATTTTGAGAATTAACAGATTAGATAATACAGGATTACTCTTCAAAAGTTCCCTACTAAGATGGTCACCTTCAAGTGCCAATTCCTCTATGTGCAGTGGAACTCTTGGCAGGATTTCATTGGCATCACTTGGTGTTATCCAAAATTCAGAAGTTACATCTTTTCTGGATACAGGCAAGCCTGTAACTGTCGCTTTAGCTACTACACCGCCATAGCCCCTTTTCCCCGCATCAGAACGCCATATATAAACCGTATCCCCGATTTGTATGTCGTTCACATAATGTTCCTGTCTGATCGACCAAACAATATCTTGATTTTCTCGCAAGTAATCATCTACTTTAAAACGACTAGGGTTGCCTTGAAAAACCCATGTATTTCTGCGGGCTCGTTCCAGTTTTTCAAATTGACCTTGTGTTGCCAAATATTTTTCTAAGTTGTTATGTAACTCTATATTTGTATCCTTTACCCATGGGTCTCCACTTTTTCTATCATCTTTATAATGGACCATTGTTACAACGTTTCTCTTAAATATTGAAGGGTCGTAGGAAAGAAGCCACTCAAATGCACCATATTTCGCCTTGGTTAAACCTTCGTAAACGTCCTCGAAGATAACTTTATTTTTTCTGAGCAATGTGAGTTTGTAGTTATCAACCCAGTACTTTGCAGTAATAATATAGTATTCAGTCTCTTCACCTCTTCCCTTCACATACTCCTTGTTTGCAAGACTTTCTTTATACTTACGTTCATCCATGCTGAACCCCCTCTTTACTTGGTAGGCTTATATAGGGTTACATACGGCGTTTTCCACGAATCACCATAAACCTTTGTTACAAGCTCGATATGTTCTTGGGAAGCACTTTGTTCAATTTCATCTAAGAATTGTATAAATTCTTCTCTTTTCGATTGAGAGAATATTTTTGTAGGGAACCCAATTCTATCAACCAAAGGCTTTTCGTTTAAGTAACTTGCACACTCGTTATCAATGAACATTGCATCACAATAAGGAAGAAATGTTGAAATCATTTCAATATCGTTTACCGTCCCCCTATTAGGCGGTTGCTTTCTACCTGCCGCGGCTTTACGTGCAATCGATGCAAACAATGAAGCTGACAAATGTAAAAAAGGCAAGTTATCGAAATTGGCTGTTTTGAAATACTCTACGATTTTTGACAATTTCAATAGTTCATCTTCCACGCCATGTTCACCCAATACCTTCAACATCATGTTGACATGCCTAACGGATGAAGAAGGAAGAAGTGCTTCATAGTCTTCAAAATCATCAAGTTCGGAATTATTCCATACTTCGTACAACTTTAGCTGATGCTTAAAATACATATTAAGGGTGCCTTTACCAAACGCTTCAACTTCATTCTTGTACCAATAATTGAAGTCCGTATTCTTCGATTCACTCCACAACCGAAATACGCCCTCTATTGCAGAATAGGACTGATTTCTATGCTTTAGCAGGGCTTCAATGGCTTCCATATTTATCTCACGATTTACTGAAATAATAAACCTACTCGTCCAGGAATTTATGCTTCCGTGTACAATATCATCTATATCAAGATTAAGAGCATTAGAGTTTTTACCAACCAGCCAGTTAGTGAAGTGTTCGTGTAATTGAAAATTCTTGATTGTTTCTTTATCATAGAATGTTTTTCCATGGCTTAATAACTCATACATTCTCTTTAACTCTTTATAGAATGCTGTAACTTGGGATTCATTATCATGGTATTCAGAATCGGGACAGACTACTAGCTGTAACTTAGACAAACTATCTAATCTTTCAAACAAACGTAGCCAAAAATCATCGATTCCCTTTTTATTTGCTTTAGTATTAGGATTTAATACTTTCATCATATTGCTAATTACAAACTGATCTAAATAGATGACTTTCTTGTTTATTTTTGGAAGCACGGAAGACACAGATCGTTCATTACCTTTTGGGTACAAACAGCTCCTACATCTTCTAGTGTAAGAGTTCTCATAAATAGATAATATCCCGAATGTTTCCCCGTTGCATTTTGGACAAGTTATGTATGGACCTGAAATCATATCTCGCGGGTCAAACTGTAAGTACCCCAAAATAATCCCCCCATCGCAACTAGAGGTATTCTTACATCACCTTGGAAACAGTTTAACATTATGAATCATTATTCAGCCATGTTTTTCCCCCCATAAAGAAACAAAGCATCCTAGCCTAGCTGGATACTTTGTTTGCCATCTAATATTCATTGAACCTTCTACAAAAGTATTCGGCTTCATACCAACCTTCTTCATTGCTTCTACCGCTGTAATTGCTCCATTCTTCCATTTATCATAAACTGCTATGAACTCTTTTGTGATTTCCCTCTTAGGTCGTTTTGAGCAACCTCGATGCCTTCTGCTTGACATTGTTTGATATTCTCTCTTTCAAGTTCGTATAATTCACCGAATACAGTAAACCATGCGGAAAACGAAATGCTGTTATGCTTGATGCTCCAATTGCTTATTAAATGCTAAAGGAGCGAGTACTCTCAACAATCAAAGAGTCGTTCGCTTCTTATGTTTAAGTGTAACATTCACGATATTGTAATCTAAAGCAGTGCTCAATATTATCACTCCTTGAAATAAAATAAGCCTATAAGCATTTAAGTTGCTTGTAGGCTTTCGTTATTTATTACTTATTCTACATCGTCATTCTCTTCGCCACGCATGACACGTACAGTTTCCTCGCGAGCTTCCTTTCCAAGAAGATGAAAAGGCAATATTCGAGGATGATGCTTCCGCATCTTCAACCAGTACTCGATATTCTTAATAGCATCAAGAGCATTTGAATCATAGTATTTCTCCAAGCAATTAGGATTAGAACATTGTGCGCCATACTTAACTCTCACGCTCAACAATACCTTATTTGATTTCAATGGAACATCAAGTTCGACATTCTTTACTTCATCACAGCCACACATTACGCACTCCAATAGGTTCGGTGCGCCTTCCTGATAATCAGGCTTTAACTTCCGCGCTTCATATTTTGCCTTTTCTTGTATAAGCTCATCTTTTCCAAGAAGAAGTTCCCATAACTCCTCTAAACTTTTGCCTTGGAGAGAATCAGGGACATTATCATTGTCTGGGTTTTTTTCATTTTCCCGCTCCTTAAAAGTCAATAAAACTGATCTTCTATTGAGTCCTTAATCTCGCCGCAAACACTCCCTTCCTTTCAGCTACCAATTCAATAGTTTGATTATTCACGAAATATTCCTTAATCTTCAGACTCCCGAAAAGTTCAATAACAACATGTATAGCAAGCCCCAGCCTTAAAGCACGATCAATAAATGCCATATGAACCTCGTCTCTTGATTCTAATAAGTGGTCAATATCGCTTATCCATCTTATAGCCAGATACTCACTGTAACAGGCATTAACTCTATTGATATATTCAGCAGTAGTCATTCTATGCTTCTCGGCGATATAGTCTACAATGCCTTTCCACTTATCTTCCGATATCCCGTGCCTAGCACCGTAACGCTCATACCAAATAAATGGATTCATTGCACCTTTTGAAGCGTTTATTGAACGGTGAAATGGAATTGTGTTTGCATTTGTGGTTCCACCAATGCCATATTTTGTTACAATCGTTCCCCAGAATATCGGAATAAAGTGATCCAGTTGCACATCAGAAGCTTTTCCCGTTAAAGCGCAACTACGATTGAATGTACAAAGAACTTTTTCTCTCTGCCATGACCTTAAAGTATTGGCTATTGCTTTCATGCGTTTTTCTCTTAATTTACGTGGATACTTATGTTTTTCATCCTCATTATCATGATTCATCTTGTTGTTTCGCCTTCTTCTATGATGTATTTGAACATGTTAAGTAAAAGGATAGCATAAGACAAAAGATAAGTTAACTTTATCTTGATAAAATGCCAAATAAAGTACTATTTAATTTTGATATGAAGTGCCTGACGCGGACAACGCTCCGCTTTTGTCCTTGTCACGATTCGAACGCTTCGCTTTTCGAATCGTTTGGGTCACAGTATGAGAAAGAGCTATATTTTCACTTCAATCACATGTTACATACTTACCATCTATTTAAAAAGGTGGGGAAATAAAATGATACTATTAAGACGCTGCACAACGAAGTTGTGCGGCGGCAAATAGTATCATTTTTTTCTTCACCCTATTAGAATTATTTTTCAACTTCTTCTTTTAAGGAATTTGAAAGAATAACCTTTGTTTTACTGGCTCTTTTCGTGGTACTTAGGCAGTGTGGTTGCCTGGATTTATAGGTGCCAGTCATTGGGTGGCTGATTAATGATCGCACCCATTGGAGCTTCTTCAAAATCCTCACTAGATAAATATCTTTGTAGTAACCCACGCATTCTACTACTTGGGATATAGATATTTATTGGTTCACCATCACGAATGCGACTTCTCCAAATCCATTGTATAAGTTCTGATAAAGCCCAAGCTTCTGTATCTATTGTAATGCCCATTTGTCTAAAGAACCCTGCTTCTATCGGTCGCATATACCTATTTGCTAAATATACAAGATTGTATTTCTCTCTAAAGGCATTAGTCGCCCTTGCAGTAACTGATATATAAGAATCTGCATATGATCTTGGCGCAACACGCTTCTTAAATTTCTCTTTACTACCACCTTTAAATGTTGTCCAAAGTGCATTGGTGTTGTTTGCCTTATTTTTATTTGTTAGAAAGTTATAAGCATTGTTCTTCAACTTTTCAAATTCTTTTTTATTTTTAGCATTTCCAAACCAGCTATACGATAAAGTACTGCTTTTATTCCCAATATCATTTAAATTTCCTTCATATATTGTTATATTATCTGCCAATATGGTCTTATTTAATTTCTCTCTGTATTCATAAGGTACAAGTTCGTAATCTCCACCAGAAAATACAACAGATAAGTACTTATATCGAATTTGGTACAAATCAAAATAGTATCTTTGAAGTTGACCCTTAAAGAGATAAGTTAGTATATAAACTTGTTCAAATAAATTAAAAATTTCTACAGGAAAAGACCATATTAAAGCTGAATTTTGATAATGGAGTAATGAATTGGAAAGAGCCATCCTTTTTATATCATTGAATCTACTATCATGACTTATATCCTCATTCCACTGAATGTATTCAAGTCCATTATCTCCCTCTTCAATACTAATTGCTCCTGCATTCTTTAACAGCTCCAAGTCATTTTTCTTTAATTCAACTTGCTTAATAACATTCAAAACCTCGTCAAGTATGAGAAAGTAGTTATTAGCTTGGAGTAGCTTTCTTGTATACACATCTGCTCTCATAAACAGATTGTGTGTAGTACAAATATTCTTGCCTTCTCTAAGTAATCTGTGTAAATCATCCAACTTAGTATCGCCAAGCTCATTATGCGGTTCATAAAAAATTCTACTTGTTACTGCTTCTTTCACTCTTGAAACCTCTTCAAGATATGGGGTTACATAAATAAACTTGTATTCATCTAACGGAACAGAGTTCATATATTGAATAGCCCAAGAAGTTTTCCCATAACCGCAAGGCGCATCTATGACGTTAACAGTTGTCATTTTCACATTTCTCCTTTCACAAATTGTTTAAGTTTTGTCTTTAGCTCATCTGAGATCACATATGATTCATTATGAAGCCATCTACTCAAATGTTCTCTCGATACTCCACACTCAGTAGCAATGAAAATAGTGGGCGTTCCGAACCTCTTCTGTACCTTGAATAATGCTTGGCGTAATTCCTTGTCATTCATCTTTAAAATCTCTCCTTTGTGAATTAGTGAACTTGTGATGTAATCAGCAAAAATAAAACCTCCGAGATATCTTCTCGGAGGTTTTCATTACTAATAATGATAATACAGGGAGTGTTTCTACTGTTTCGGCATATCGCTATTTCAAAGGTTTTAAGGCGCATTAAAGGTTTGAAAGGTTTATAAGCTTTGCAACGTTTGAACTACATTAAATCTCTAAATAATAAGGATAAATCAGGAACTTTGGAAGTCTATTTTTTTCTCCAATTTCCCTGTTATAGTTTGCTCTATTTTCTTTTTTTGTAATGATATAATATAAGATGATGTTTGCACTTTTTACTTTTCCTTTTCCAAATGCCTTACACGTTCGGCTAGTTGCTTCATCCTTCCGTTTTTGGGCATAAAAAAGAGCACCCTGCGTGGGTGCCGTTTTAATCATTTTTCAACATAATTATTCTCAATCTCATTTATACCTTTTCCAGTAATCTTTAATTCCAGTTCGGCCGTTGATTGTCTTAGCAGTGTTAAATATCCGTTATCAATCAGCCAAATATAGTCCAGGTACCCCGGACCACTTAATCCACTTAAATCAACTGACTTGATTCGCTGTCCTCTTTCGTGCGTCCGGTACACCGCAAGCAGGGTTTTCTTTCGCTGGTTCAATCTAGCATTATATTCATCAGGTGTTAATTTCAAATTTCCACCTCCCCTCTCCCTAGCAGTATGCAGTATCTTCCAAATTCCTGCAATATCTGCTATGATGAGGGAAATCGCAAAGCATGCGTCGAAGAGCCGAGGGAAGCATCCCCCGCTCTTTTTTCTGTACAAATTAGTGCAGTGAACCGATGTATCCTGTAGAATGAATGTCTGCAGGAGGGATCAACTTGAACGCCCCAAAGAACAAGATACTCAGACAAAACAAGCACTTCTTCGTTGCGATGTTGTCGCAGACGCCTGTATCCGTCTGGATGCACGGCGAGTTGCTGGACTACGGCGGCATCATCCAGATGGTCGATCCGGTCCGCGTGAAAATCGATGACATGTACTACTTACGCGATGTCTGCGAATTCCGGATACGATAAGAGCCCGTGGGATCTCTCCCCGGGCTCTTGCTCATACGACTAAGCGTTCATATAGTCTTGCGGTCGCCGAACAGCTTGTGAATGTAATCGTCAACGAGTTGCTGGCGCATGAACTCTGCCTCTTGATGCGTCAGCTCTAGTTCCCCAGGAAACGAGCGGCATGTGTAGCTTACCACGATCATCCCCCGCCGCGGCACGATCTGCCTGACATGGATGCGCTCGTTTGAGAGCCTCCGACGCTCACTCAGGAGCTCCTCATTCATCCGCTTGGACACGACCTCTAATGCCATATGGCTGACTCGCTGCAAAACACCTTTGTAATCCAGCAGGTTCTCTCTGCTCTCGTTGATGACTGGCCGCATCAGCTGCAACGCGACCACCCGCTTTACAGCCTCTTCTTCATCTGGTTTAAGCCGGCCTTCGTCTGGCCATGGTTTTGCAGTCCCCATTTGACTCACCTCATGGAGAGTATTATATGACGAACATGCGTTCTTAATCCATTAGAAATTTTTGTTGCTTGATCTAGTGCTCGATACCTATAATTACCAGTGTACATATTACTTAATAGGGGAGCATTACATGAAGAAAATTGTCACGACATTGTTGTCCATCGTCCTCATCCTTTCCTTCGTCGTGTCGCCAGTTACTGCCGCCGGAACCACTGCAAAGCCCAAGTATGACCTGACGATCACATTTCCGTCCGACAAGTACCCGGAGACAGCAGCGCATATCCGCAAGGCAATCGCAGCCGGCAAGTCAGCTGTCTGCACGATAAATCGAGATGGCGCTGCGGCCAACCGCGAACTGTCCCTCGCGAACATCGCAACAAAGAAGGGATACGACCGCGACGAATGGCCGATGGCGATGTGTAAAGAAGGCGGCAAGGGTGCGCACGTCGCATACGTGAAGTCCTCCGACAATCGCGGGGCCGGCTCCTGGGTCGGCAACAAGCTCCACGACGTTAAGGACGGCAAGCGCGTCCTGTTCGTTGTCCCTGCCCCTAAGAGCAGCACCAAGACGAGCACGGCAACAGCAAAGCCTAAAGCGACAGCAACCCCTAAACCGAAAGCGACCGCCGCGCCAACAAACGTCTATTACAAAAACTGCACAGCGGTTCGAGCAGCCGGCAAAGCGCCTCTTTACGTCGGAGATCCTGGATACAGCACCAAGCTTGACCGAGACAAAGATGGCGTTGCATGTGAATGAGCCCTTCGGGGCTTTTTCTTTTACCCTCAGCCAAACTGCCGATCAGTTCGGCAGCTCGGTTCAAAGTGCGACGATTATTGTGACGCTCGTCGCGGGCGCCTGCGATCCGGGCCTTTGCCGATGCAGTCTCGGCTCTACCTTTTAAAGTGTTTTAACCACGATAAAATTCTTTGAAAGCTTACAAAGGTTTTAAACCTTTCAACGAGGTTAAAATACTTTCTGCTAACTTATATACGTCTAGTGGTAGAAACATTACAGCATTATGACCCTTCATTGGTGAAAATCCTAAAAGTATCATTTTTTTCCGATCAGATATAAATAGAGTTAATCACTATATAATATACTGTTTTATATAAAACTATATATATTATTATTCTATTTATATAGGTGCGGAAAAAAATGATACTTTTAGGAAAAAGAACGTAAAAGACAAATAAAGTACCGTCTTTTCATCTTACAATACCTAATGGCTTTCAAGATCAAATTTGTGTCTCGATGGGACAACTAATCACCTGTCAATGCGTAACCTCGTAGTGACCCCTTTCTGCTCGTCTCAGACCCAAATTAAGGAGTCCATGACCTCTAATCATGGACTCCCTTAATCGTATACACCTTGTCGAGAAACTTGTTACCGAGCACTCTCCTTTTACTTTCCAACGATTCATAGTTTCAAGCCGCTGGGTGTAGTTTTGGATTTTACATTCAGCAGCACATAATCCCGCTTATTGTGAGAGTGCTATCGTAAATAGCTACATATTCACGACAGTGTCTTATCGTGGCTACGAAGACGATCTAGGAAGAACTAAGGGCTATCGCTCGTATATCGAGGTTGTAAATCTGAGAGTATGTGTTACCGCGCTGTAATGGATAACCCTTTGATTTCCAGCTGTAAACCACCCCCCTCAACGGCTGCTTTTTCCATAATTGTGATTATGGGGAAAGTGGAAAACTTCATTCCGCTACTAAGTATTTTGTCAACACTTTCAATCTTTGCATAAGCAACACGAATTTTTTTTGTACGGTTTCAAATATTGATGTGTTAATCTTTCGTATCGCGAAAATCTAATTACTAATAATAGAGAGTAAGTATCAGAATCGTTATACTGCAATTCGATCATCCCTTAATAGTTATGGTGAACTAATCGAAAAACACACGATTAAAAAAATACCATGACAACTGTCATGGCTAATTGTTGTATGAAACTTATTCTTGTATCAACGTAACAACTCCATCCTCTAAATACACATATCTACCGCCGTAATAAACCCACTGTTCATGAACACCATACTTGGTAGTTGTTTTGTTAATCTTGCTTGGTTTTCCCCAAGTCGATTCCAAAACTTCCTCTTCCCGAACAAGCTGTTCGTACTTAGCAAACTCTTTACTCATTTTACGACCTCCAACTCAAATGAAGCCAACAACAATTCCCTTTCCACTCTCAAACACTCAATTTCGGCTCTTATAGCTTCTCTACGCTCTGGACGAGTACATTTACCGATATGTTCCAGAGCAAGCTTAGAATGCTTCCTCGCGAGTTCTAATAACCTCTGGGCTGTAGCGTTATCCTCCATAGCCAACCAAACACTTTTCCTCGTTATCATTGGTTAAACCTCACTTCCTCTCAATTTTCCGTAATCGTTTCTTCTGAGGAAGTATCCTATTAACAGGAGAAGCCATCAAATGTTGCTCTTTAACATCGCTGTTCATTAACCTTACGTATCGTTTGGTCATTGTCATATCTACATGCCCTAACATCATTTGAAGTGCAAAAGCATTTCCTTTGCCGCGCAGAAACATAATAGAAAATGCATGTCGTAAAGCATAAGGATGAAAGCGAGTCCCAAGCTTCTTACAATACTTTTCGATTCTGTCTCCCCAAGTGTGGCGACTTAGCGGCTTACCTTCGTTTGTACAAAAGAGCGGTGCATTGTTTTTCCATTCATCAGGTCGTACAGACAACAATTCATCAATTGCTTTTGCCGTTTGTGGTGAGATATGAAGTGTGCGTGACATTCTTGTCTTAGCCTTCTCAGCATCCACTGTAAGTTCACATGCACGGCCATTGTAATCAGACTCCATCAAACTGAAAGCTTCTTTAGGGCGTATGCCGCTATCTAAAAAGACTAGTAGCAGAGCGTAATCGCGCAACCCAGCATATGTACTTTGGTCAGGTAGCTGAAGCAGATCAATAAGTACGTTCTCATCAATATGAACGATCTTTCCTTCATCCTTACGCTTTTTAAAACCATCTAATGGATTATCAGACAGCACCCCTTGCTCAACACACCATTTTAAAAAGGTACGTAAATAAACTAAGCGGTTGTTATACGTTGCTGGTTTGATGTTCTCTTGCCCCAAGTGTTCAAATAACGATTTTTCCAATTGTTCATAAGACTCCGTTGCATTGGGAAACCGTTTGAAGAACAAATTAAAGTGAGTAGTGTAATCAAGAATTGTTTGTTCACTCAGGTTGTTCGCTTTCTTCCAATTGATAAACTGCATGAATGCTTCTTCCATCGTTGCTGGTGCTGTTTTCTTCACCTTATTCAATCGCATTGCCAACGAAAAAAACCTCCTTCGACTGCATCTGATTTTAGTCAGATACTGCAAAGGAGGTATTATTGGCTTTCAATAAATCCTGTGTACTTAATTTAAACACACAGGACTATCATTTTTTAATACAAGTAAGTATCCTCAGAAACCCTTATATATCAAGGTTTCATCAAGAAGTGCCGAGGACGGGGATCGAACCCGTATGGTAGTCACCTACCGCAGGATTTTAAGTCCTGTGCGTCTGCCAGTTCCGCCACCTCGGCTTGTTGGGGCAATGCCTGTTTCAAACATTGACGAAGCGTAGCATAACATATTTAGCCAGCGAACGTCAATAAAATAATCTACAGATGGACCATCGATGTCAGACAAGCATCTACACGCTTGCATGCGTTCTCTTATACAAAACCGGTATTGCCGCAGCGATAAGGATCATGCCCATAATAGCGGGTGCGGCATGGCCAAGCGATACATAGATCCAACCTCCAAGGATAGGCCCGATCATTCTGGCTAAAGCTTGGATCGATTGGCTGCCTCCTTGGATCCTTCCTTGTTCGCTGGAATCGACAGACTTGGATAACATCCCATTGAAGGAAGGCCCGAAGATCGAATCGCCAAAGCCAAAGATAAACATGCCGGCGATTAAAAGGGGATAGAACGAGAACAAAGCCGATGCCGCAATAAGACCATAACCGATTATCTCCGAGACCATCCCCAGAGCCGCTATCTGCTTATCGCTGTATTTCACCAAAAGCTTCGGCATGATGAACCCTTGCGAAAGAATATCCTGGACTCCCAGGATGGAAAACATAAGTCCGATCCATACAGGCTTCCAGCTGAACGTATCCATCGTGAACTGGGAAAAAACAGCCTGCAAGGATCCGTTGGGTATCCATAGCAAAAACGCGGAAATCAGCAGCCTGTTCAAGTTTTTCATGGAAAGCAGGCTTGCAAGCTGCGTGAATGGATTCAGCCTTGTCAAGGCAATCTTTTTCAGCCTATTTTTCTTGCCAAGGCTCTCGGGCATGAAAAAGAATCCGTACCCGACGTTCACTGCCGTAATCAGGGCTCCAAAGTACATGGGCACCGAATACCCGAACTTGGCAAGCAATCCGCCCAGTGTCGGCCCGATGACGGTTCCCGCCCCTACGACCGCACTCACCCATCCAAAGTACTTGGTTCTCTGCTCAGAAGGAATGATGTCGGCAAAATAGGCGAAGATCGTGCTGATGCTCCCGCCTGTTATGCCTTCAATTATGCGCCCCGCAAACAGGATCCATAAAGCTCCTCCCAGACCGAAAATAAAGTACCCGATTGCCGAACCTAGAAGGCACGCCAGAAGCAGTGGACGACGGCCGTATCTGTCGCTCAACGCTCCAAGTGCGGGAGCCGCAAAAAATACGCAGAACGCATAAACAGAGGACAAAAGCGTGACAACGACAGCTTGCTCTCCCGGACTGCTTGTGTACGGCTGCACTAAAAACGGCATGACAGGTGTGATGATGCTGAAGCCGAGTCCGCAAAGAAACACAGAGATGAGACCGAATAACAAGGCATGCTTATCTATCGTATGTTCGGTGTTCGGTTTTGGATGTGATCTGGATTTGAACACTTGATTTCTCCCTTCGAATTTTGATTCCTTGGAAACGAAATGATCATATCAAATCTTTGTTTCCTAGTCAACAAAATAAAGCCCATAAAAAAGCAGCCTGTTCTCCAAAGAGCCAGGCTGCTTTCGTTTCATGATTCCCTTTTATCCAGCTTGATATCCAGATCCTGTTTCTTTATTTCGGCATCCAAATGCTTTCTATACTTGTCCACAAAGCTGATCATGCTGTCCAGCTGCTCCTCGGTTACCTGCTCGAATACGGCTTTATCCCGCTCTTGAAATTCTTTGTGCAGGTCCTCATGGATATTGTAAATGACTTTCCCTTGCTCCGTAAGCCTGAAATAAATTTCTTTTTTGTTGTCCGACTTCCGGTAGCTTTCGATAAGGCCTCTTTTCAGGAGCTTTTTCGTCATTTTGCTTATGGCGCCGCGAGTCATATAAAAGGATTCCGCAAGCTTAGTCACGTTGGAGTCTTCATTTTTTTCGATGTATTCGATGCAATGGACTTCAGACGGCTTAAACCCCTTCAGGCTGTCTTCCATTTTATCCTTATTGATCAAAATCATTTTGTTCAGCAAGTCCCTGAACCCCATAATGACCTGCTCTTGTTTGTTCATGGACTGCCCTCCCGCCCGTCGCCGCATCAACGATATTTGGACTACAGCAAATGGCCTCTATCCGACAGATCGGCTGCGGGATATATGGAAGGAGCATGGGCTGATCATCCGCCGGCCGGCTTCCTTATGGCCTATAAATAAAAAAAGCCTTGCTCCGCAAGGATTCAACTTACATTGGTGGGCCCTGCAGGACTCGAACCTGCGACCAATCGGTTATGAGCCGACCGCTCTAACCAACTGAGCTAAGGGCCCTTTTTGTGTCAAAAAGGTAAGATGCTGATCAGGACTAAGTAAGTTGCGGGGGCAGGATTTGAACCTGCGGCCTTCGGGTTATGAGCCCGACGAGCTACCGGACTGCTCCACCCCGCGTCGTCCAAAAAAAGAAAGGTTCCGTTTGGAACACAAGGATAAATATACAATAAAAGCTTCCCGAAAGTCAACTTCCTATGGCAAATATCTGACGCCGTATTTTCCCTTCCTCGACTGGAACACTTCGATCTCGCGCGGGCATTCATATCCGTAGATCCACCAGTCGTTCTCCATCCGCTTGACCAGGCAGCCGGCCTGGAATTTGCTCTCATACAGCCTTCCCCAATAAATCCAGTTCATCAGCAAGCCCCTTCCTTTCTCTCTGCTCCTAGTTTACCCCAGCGGACTAGGAAAACATTCCAGCGTCGCGGCAAAAATGCGGGAGGCCTTGCAGCTTGAAGCCGAATAGAAAAAAGCGGTCCCGAAAGACCGCTCTTGATCGCTGGATGCTTAGCCGTTTCCGGCCGCCGCGTCTACTTTTTCCTTTTCTGTCGCTGTTCCGCCTTCCGTCGTCGCCCCGCCCTGATCCGTTCCCTTCGGATTGGCTTTGACTTTCTTGAGCAAGGCATTGCCCTTGACGGCCCATTCCTTGACGACTTCCTCCGGCGTCTTCTTGCCGGTCGCCGCTTCCTGGAACAGCTGCTGGCTGATGGAATACATTTCGTTCAGTCCCGGATATTTCGTGTAGATATCCTGCATGTTGCTCGTATCCGGCGGAATCGGCTTCAGCGTGTAGAACGCTTTGATGTTGTACTGCATGCCGTCGATCGGCTTGATGAACTCCGCACGAGCCGGAATTTCATAGGTGCTGCGGGACTTCAGCTTCGCCCATTCCTTGCTGTTCAGGAACTTGATGAAGTCCCAGGCGTCATCCGCATTCTGCGCCTTGTTGTTGATGCCGAGCGGCTGGCTGAGGTAGGAGTTTCCGCCGATGCCGGGTTTCTCCTCGAATACCGGCGCCGTCACGACATCCCAGTCCACAGGCGTAAAGTCCTTGTTTTGCGAAGCGTAATTGTTGTTGCTCTTCATTTGGGAGATGTAGCCGTAGTCCGCAACGGTCATCGCAATGTTGCCGCTGCCGAACAGATCGCCTTGGAACGGATTGTAGTTGTTGGCGCCTTCCTTGCTGGCCTTTTCGTATTTCTTGTTCAGCGCTTCGCTGAGCTTCTGGTAGCCTTCCTGATTCGGGATGGCCTTGACCTTGTACAGATCAAGAATCGTCTTGATCGCGTTGGACCATGACGTGCCGCTGTCCACGAGCATCTTTTCGGCTTTGTCGTCGAAAATTTTCAGCTGAAGCGGCTGTACGTACGTCGAGACGTCGCTGTACAGATCCGATCCGCCCCAGCGGTTGATCGTCATGCCGTACACTTGGTCCGCGCCTTCGCCGCCGCTGACTTTGCGGGCCAGATCGAACACCTGCTGCCAGGTCATATTGTCCGTCGGCGGCTGCACGCCGGCCTTCTGGAAGATCTTCTTGTTGTAGAAGAGCGCCGAGCAGGAGAATGTGGGAGACAGGACGTAGATCTTGTTGTCTCCGACCGCTTTGATGCCGTCGATCACAGTCGGCACGTAGTCGCTGATATCGAATTTGTCCTTCGTAATCAACGGATCGAGTTCCTTGAGCAGGCCGTCCTGCGTCATGCGCGGCAGATTGCTGTAATCGGCGATGACGACGTCGACGGGGTTCTTGCCCGTCAGCAGCTCCTTGAACTTCTCGTACGGATCCGGCTGCTGCTCGCCGTTCTGGCCGCGCATGTCGTTGTAGTTGATCGCGTACTCGAACTGCAGCTCGATGTTCTGATGCGTGAATTCATACGTGTCCGTGTACTGCTGGCGGATCCACTGCTCCTGATCCGGCGAGCCGTACATCATGCCGATCCGCAGCACGCGGTTCTCCGGCTTATCCGCCGTTCCCCCGCTGCATGCGCTGAGCACGGCCGATGCCATGACGAGCGACAAGCCGATGGCTGCCGTGCGGCGGACTTTGCGTCCGGCCTCTTTCTTTGTTGATTGACCCGATTCCATACTCATGCTTGTTCCCCCTCTAAAGGCTTTGGTTTCGTAATGATGATGCGCTCCCCGTCGAACTCCATGGAAGCCTTGTTGCTGATGCCGAGCGCGGACAAATATTCCTTGGGCACCTGCAGCCTGCCCGCGCGGTCGACGACCGCGTAAGCTTCGTGAACCTCCTGCAGGCCTCCCGCGCCGAATGCGGACTCATCGTCGAGATTCGGGTTGCGGCGAAGGAACTCCGTACTCGTCAGTCCGTCCCGGATCGCGACGACCCGGTCCACCTTCCCGGCCAGCGACAGGTCATGGGTGACGATGACGATGGTCAGGCCCAGCTCGCGGTTGAGCCGCCGGAAAATGTCCATGATGAGGTCGGAGGTGCGGCTGTCCACGGAGCCCGTCGGCTCGTCGGCGAGCAGCATCTGCGGCCGGTTGGACAGCGAGATGGCGATCGCCACCCGCTGCTGCTCGCCTCCCGAGAGCTGATGCAGCTTGTTGTGCATCCGCTCCTTCAGCCCGACCCAATCCAGCAGCTGCTTGGCATAGGGCCGGTCGACCTTGCCGGAGAGCATCATCGGCATCTCGACATTTTCCAGAGCGGACAGATACGGCAGCAGGTTGCGGGCATTGTTCTGCCAGATGAAGCCGACCGTATCCCGCTTGTATTTGACGAGCTGGTCGTCCGTCACCTGGAGCAAATCCCAAGGCCCGACCTTGACGCTGCCCGCCGAAGGGCGGTCGAGTCCGCCCAGAATGTTGAGCAGGGTCGACTTGCCGCTGCCGCTGTTGCCGATGATCGCCATCAGCTCGCCGTCCTGAACGCTCAAGTTCAAGCCCTGCAGGGCGACGACCTCCAGATCGTCCGTTTTGTAGATTTTGACCAAGCCTTCGCATTCGATCATGATGCCATCACCGCTCCTCTCCCATCTTGACCGCCTGATGGACCCGCAGCCTGCGGATATGAAGCAGCAGCAGCAGAGCTCCCGTCAGCATCATGAAGCCGACGACTCCGTACAGCTGCGCCGTATCCTGGCTGTTGAACACGACGCGGAACGGCGGCACGTTGCCGCTGGAGCCGTCCGTCGTCTCCAGGAAGGGCAGGAACAGGATGCTCGCGATCTTGCCGATGAGCACGCCCAGGCCGATGCTGAGGCCGGCCGTGAACAGCTGCTCCAGAAGCAGCATGCCCGTCAGCTGTCCTCGCGAGAGTCCCATCGCCCTCAGCACGCCGAACTGGACGACGCGTCCCGACAGGTTGAAGAACCAGTACAGAATATAGCCGGTCAGCGTCACGATGACGGAGACGAGGAAGCCGAGGCTGAGGATGCCGAACACCCCGCCGCGAGTCGGCAGCTTGCTCTGCGTCACGAGCTCGGTGCGCACGTCCTTCACGGATGCGAGCTCGACGCCTTGCGCCGCCAGCTTGCTCATGAGCGGGGCGACCTTCGCTCCGGGCTTCATCTTGAGCCAGACATCATAAGGAATGATCGGCACCTGATCGTAGATGTAATCCAGGTTGGCGATGATGAACGGCGACTGATCCGGATACTGGGACGGCCAATAAGGAAGGATGCCGACGACGGAGAAATCGATCATGCCGTCCGACAGTCCGACCGAGACGGTATCTCCCAGCTTCAGCTGGTACTTCTCCGCCATCGAAGTCGGAATGATCGCTCCCATGCCTTCCGCGTAGATTCCCAGATTATTGAGGTAGTTGAACGGATGGACCGGATACAGGTCGTTGCGGAACCAGCCTACTTTGGCAAAATCCACATTGTCGATCCCCATCAGCGTGCCTTGGCCGATGGAGCGTCCCGACACAACGATGCTCCCTTTCGTCTGGAGCACCCGCGCCGCCGCCTCGACCCCTTCCAGAGTGCGGAACAGCTCGAAGGGCGGCTCGCTGTATCGGATCGTAGCCGGCACCGGATTGCCTCCGCCGCCTTGGCCTCCGCCCGCTCCTCCGCCGCCTGCTCCGCCCCCGGAGCCATTGCCGCCGGAGCCGTTGCCTCCGGAGCCGTTGCCGCTGCCGCCTCCCTGCGTCGGAGGAAGCTCGGGCGATCCCGGCCATACCGTCTGCATGACCACGTCGGTGCCGTATTGGTACAGCGTCCGTTCCGTGGAGTTGAGATCGATCGTCCGGGCCGCGGAGGCGTTGTACACGCCCAGCCCCAAGGTAAGGATAAGCAGAATCATAAGCGGGTAATAACCTTTGGACGAGCGCGACAGCTGCGTCAGCGTCAAGTACAGCGGAACCGGCAGCAGCTTGCGGCCGAGCCAGTTGAACAGGCGCAGCAGCCACGGGAACAGCCGCAGGAAGAACAGTCCGAGCGAAAAAATCGCCAGCGCCGGCACGAAGAACAGGAACGGCTGCACGTTGAGCTGATCCGTCGTCATGCCGGTCTGGAACGTCAGCATCTGCCGCTGGTTGAACAGATACCAGCCGTAGCCGGTCGCTCCGAGCAGCAGGATGTCGAGAAACCATCGCTGCCATACGGGCGCCCGGTCCGAGCGGGCCAGCTGCTGCTTGTAGCCGACGATCGAAGCGCGGGCGTAGATGACCGCCGGGATGACCGTCGCCAGCATGGCCAGCAGCACCGCTGCGCATCCCGCGATGATGGCGTCGGTGGTGAAGCCGACCGGAATCGACTTGCGGTCGACGAATTGCAGGAAGCCGTTCGCCGAGCCGATGCTCTTGGCCATGAACCAGCCGAGCATCGGTCCGAGCACGAGCGCCGCGCCTCCGAGCAGCAGGCTCTCCAGCAAGTACAGCCAGACAATCTGCCTCGTTCCGGCTCCGCGGCTGCGGAGTACCGCGATGTCGCTGCGCTGCTTGTCGAGCGCCTGGCGGGCGTTCATGGCGATGAAGTAGAACACCATCGCGATCATCGGCGCCGCCAGCGTGAACAGCAGCGTCTGCAGCTGCACGCTCATCTTGCGGAATTCCTGCAAGGTCGTAGCGAAGCTGATTTCGACCTTCGTGTCGGTAAGCTTCTGGTACAGGTCGATGTTGAGCCTCTCCAGCGTCTGGCTGAGCGGAGACAGCTCGCTCGTGCGGATGTTGCGGAGATCGAACGAGTAGTACCAGCTGCTGCTGTGCACCGGAATCTTGTTCCCCGTCAGGAGGGAATCCTCCATGGCGGCATCGCTGATCAGGAAGGTGCTCATGAGCCCTTCGAGCCCTTGATACCAGTACGGATCGCTGCTTTTCTTCGGCTTGAAGGTGCCGACGACGACGACGCGGATCGATTGGTTGGAGCCGTTCGCGTAGACGGGATAATCGAATGCGTCTCCCACGTGCATATCCGCCCGGTACAAGGCATCGTCGAGAACGACGGCTTCTACCGTCCTGCCGTCTCCTTTGCCTCCCGCGAACCAGCGGCCCTGCGCCAGGTCTGCTTGGGCCTCGAGGCCGGACAGCGATTGCAGGGAGAACTGCCTCATGATGCTGGCGTCGACCTTGGTCGGATCCTCGGGCGTAATCGCGGCGCTGCGGATCGCGTAGTTCTTCACCGCGGTCTCGACCGGGAAGCCGATCATGTCCGGGACTTCCCCGCGGATATAGGCGTCCACGTTCTTCAGCGAGCCGAGATCGGTAGGACCGCCCGAGGCGGAATAGCGCATCAGCAGGGAACCGGCCGGAAGGCCCTCGCTCTTCTCCTGAAGCGACTGGGTGACGACGCGCTTCAGCGCGCCGTCCGCATACATGGGTATGCTGACCGCGAACGCGACGGCGAGCACGAGGCCCGCCAGGGAACTGAGCGTCAGCCAGCGCGTGTTCCACATTTTGCGGAACAGGAATCGAATGAGCATCACCTTACTTGCCCACCACTTTCATCCCGGGCTCGAGGCCCTTGAGGATTTCAATCGCCGTTGCGGTGCGCTCGCCTACCTCGACATCCACCTCCCGCTTCGTCTCGCCCTCGGCAACCTGCACATAGGTCCGCGAGCCGATGCTCCGGAGCGCGGAAGGCGGAATGACGACGGCGTTCGGCTTGCTCTTCACGATGATGCTGACCGAAAGCCTCGTGCCCCGGGTAACTCCGGCAGGCATTTTGTCCAGCTGTACCGTCAGGAAATCCTCGGGGCGCTCCGGCTTCGTTCCGGTGCCGCCGCCGTTGCCGCTTCCGCTGCCGTTGTTTCCGCCCGATTCGTCATCGGCGGCTTTGACGGGGAGCGTCTTGACCTTGCCGTTGATCGTGCCGGCGTTGTTGATATCCACGACGGCCTTCATGCCGACCGACACCTTCTCGAGATCGCTGGAATCGAGCTGAATGCCGGGAACCAGCTGGGAGGTGTCCGCTATGACGCAGACGGGATCGTAGGCTTTGACGGCATCGCCCTTCTGCAGCGTCAGCTGCACGATCGTGCCGGAGAACGGCGCGGTCAGCGTCGCCTTGGCGATCTGCTGCTCCAGATCGGCTATCGCCTGCTTCTTCTCCTCGAAGGCGATGACGGCCGCTTCGAAATCGACGGGAGGCATCTCGTCCTTCTTGCGGAGCGTCTCCTTCATGCCCACCTCGTCCTTGCGGAACTGAAGCTTCTGGTCGCGCACCTGCTTCTGCAGATCCTCCACGTCCAGCGAAGCGATGGGATCGCCCGCTTTGACCTTCTGGCCTGCTTTTATGTATAAGTCCTTCAACCGCTTGCCGTCCAGCGTGTAATAGAGCGTTTCCTCGCGCAAAGAAATCAATTTGCCCGTCGTGTCCACCGTCGTCGTCAGCGTTTCGGTCGTCACCTCGTACTCGGGCTTCTTGGAGATCTGGGGCGGCGCGATCGACGGGAGCACCTCCTCCGACTGCTCGGCGGGCAGCAGCGAGCAGCCCCCGGACATAATCAGCGAACAGCCCAGCAGCACGGCCGCGGCGCTTTTAGATGAACGTACCGTCCACCATTTCGTAAACATGATCGGCAACCTCCAAAATCGTAGGATCGTGAGTGGTCATGCATATCGTGACCTGCTCGGATTTGATGATCGTGCGGAATACATTCATGATCTGGGCGGACATCTGGGAATCCAGCTCCGCCGTCGGCTCGTCGGCCAGCAGCAGCCTCGGCCGATGGGCGATGGCCTTGGCGATGGCGACCCGCTGCTGCTCGCCTCCGGACATCTCGAAGGGACGATGCTTCATCCGCTTCTCGAGCCCGACCAGCTCCAGGCAGTGCGCGACCCGCTCTTTCCACTCGCCGCGCGGCGTTCCCGCCATCCGGAGCGACAGCTCCACATTTTCCCAGGCGGAAAGAAGCGGCATGAGGGCGAACGCCTGGAAGATGAATCCCATTCGCTCTCTGCGCGCCACGGTCCGGCGATCGTCTCCAAGCTCATGGAAGGGCAGACCGTCGAACCATATCTTCCCTTCGGAAGGAGTGTCCAGACCTCCGATCAGATTGAGCAGCGTCGTCTTGCCGGAGCCGGACCGGCCTTTGAGCATGACAAGCTGCAGCGGATCGACCTTCATGTCGATTCCCTTCAGCACATGCACGTCGGCGCCCGAGGAATGGAACGAGCGATGCACGCCGATGACCTGCAGGATCGGCTCTGCCCGGCCTTGCGGCTGGCGAAGCTCCTCGCCCGCAGCTTCGGCGGCGGCGTCTTGGCCCGTCTCTGCCGGCAGCTGTTCCCCCGGGCGTTTCAATTTCCAAACCATAGACCCTCTCCCTTTTCTCATCTTTCTCATTTTCGTTCTGACGATTGGAAATGCTTAAAGGTTACACCTTAATTTGGTTTTCACCGTTTTTTTTTGCAAAAGAGTTCCATTGTACCGGTGTCAAGTGATGCCGCTTGCTGCTGGCGGCCTGTTTTTCGGTCAAATTTCGACATTCAGGGCTAGTGGGCGGAGCCATCCGGCCTCATTGCGGATGCACGGAAAAAGAGGCTGTCCCAAGCCATGGATATGACTCGGAACAGCCCCTTCCTTATTCAAGCGCAATTGGTTTCATAAAAAAATCCATGCCGCCATTCGTCAAGCGATGCTTCCGTCGCGCCTGTCGGCGGGGTACTCCAGGCCGATCTGCCGCCTGGCTTCATCCATGATTTCCAGCACCGCCAGAGAGTTGTCGAACGTATTGATGCCCGATTCCAGCTTGCCGCCAAGGATCAGGCGCGTGAATTCCTCGATCTCGTACTGCATCGTGTTGTCGGACTGAGGCCGGGTCACATCCTCTTCGGGACGGCCGTCGCGGTAACGGATGACGACGCTGTCCGGCTGGCTGATGCGGGTGACGAGCATGACGCCGTCTTCGCCCTGGATTTCCGCCGGGAGCGAGGAATCCGATATTTTCGAATGGACGAGCACGGCATCCATTCCTTCGTAGGAAAGCGTCAGCGTGCCTTTGCCGTCCACCCCGGAATCCAGCATGACGGCGCTTGCCTGCACCGACAAAGGCTTGCCGAACAGAGCGACGAGAGGATAGATGCAGTAGGTGCCGATATCCATGAGCGAGCCGTTCGACAGCTCCGGCTTGAAGGCGTTCAGCACCTCGCCCGCCTTGTAGCGGTCGTACCGGGACGAGTACTGGCAGAAGGAGGCGAAGTAGTTCCGGATCCTGCCGAGCTTCGGGAGATTGTCCCGGATCGCGGAGAAGTTCGGCACGAAGGTCGACTTCATCGCTTCCATCAGGAGCACGCCGTTCTCTTTGGCCGCGGCGATCATCTCCCGCAGCTCGCGCGCGTTGGACGCGATCGGCTTCTCGCAGAGCACATGCTTGCCCCGCTGCATGAAGTAGATCGCCTGCGGCGCATGGAGGGAATTCGGACTGGCGATGTAGACCGCGTCGATGGCGTCGCTGTCCGCCATCTCTTGCAGCTCGGTGAAGCGCAGCGCAATATCATGCTTGTCGGCGAATTCCTTGCCCCGCTCCGCGGAGCGGGAATAATGGGCCGCCACGACCGCCTCCGGCACCCGCCTCGCCGCATCGATGAATGTCTCTGTAATGAAATTGGATCCGATGATTCCGATTCTGACCATAACTGTTCTCCTCCTGACAACGCTGTAATTCTCTGATCCTCTTATTCTAGCACAGCGAATCCAATCGGAAAAAACAACGGAAATTGCAACCCGCATGCTTCGGCTGGCCGTCTCCCTATCATCGTCATCCATTGGAGTCGATTCGAAAGGCCAGCTTCTCAGGGTGCCGCTTGCTCCCCGCAAGCAGATCCTGGAGCACCGGGAGCCGGACCGGATTGTTCTCCTCAGCAGCAGCCCATCCAGCTCGCGAAACCGCAAGCCCGGCGATTCGCCGGCTTGGTCGCGGGGACAACGCCGTCAGCCTTTGTTCAGCGCGGCGAATGCCCGGTCCAATACCGGCTTCATTATCTTGCGAATATAATAAGCCATTATTGTTTCTGCTGTCCATGAGCTGCGATTGTTCTGAATGTATTGGTCGTTGATAATATAAGTCCGAGTGGAAGCGGGGCTCTTCAGCCCGAACTGTTCCCACTTTGCCGGATCGTTCGCCCCCCCGAGCCTTAGGAGCATATTCGCCGACTCTCGATCTATCTCAGCTGGAATTTGCTCGTAGGCTTGGATGATTTGCGCATGAAATTCGGCGATTGGATTGCGCTCGGCAAGGCTCTCCAAATGGATGCCTTCGCGAAGGGAAGAAACGTAAGCCAGATGGTCAGCCCAGAGCTTGTCGATATAAAACAGCCGTACCCGCTGCTCCGAAGGGCTCATCGGCGTCTCGCCTTTCAAAATTCCGAGCCGCTCCTCGTATAGAATGCGCCTCTGTTCCTCCACCATATCCGAATAACAGTTCAGTTCCTGGCGGATATGGAAGTTCTGGCCCATAACAACGCGCTGAATATGCGCGATTTTGCTGCGGAGCACCGGCTTGTCGATAGCCTCATCCTGCCTGAGATTGCGATACGCTTTATCGATGCCGAACCGCAGCAGCAGCTCGTCCTCCAGGCTTACGAAAAATACGGAAGCTCCCGGGTCGCCCTGGCGGCCAGAGCGACCGCGCAGCTGGTCGTCGATCCGCACGCTTTCGTTCACATGCGTGCCGATGACGTACAGTCCGCCCAGCTTGGCGACAACCTCGGCTTGCGCGGGGCTGCCGCCGCCGAGCCGGATGTCGACGCCGCGTCCCGCCATATTCGTCGATACCGTCACGGCGCCGATTTCTCCCGCTTTGGCGATGATCTCGGATTCTTTTGCGTCATTTTTCGCATTCAGAACGTGGCAGGTTACGTCGGCAGCCGCCAGCGCCTCCGCCAGCCTGTCAGACTCCTCGACGCTTGACGTCCCAATGAGAATGGGGCGTCCCGTCGCATGGATGGACGAGATTTCGTGTACAAGCGCCTTGAGTTTGGCTTCTTTATGGGTATGGATCCGGAACGGATGGTCAATCCGAATGTTTGGCCGGTGCGGCGGTATTTGCACAACCTGCAGCGCATAGATTTCTTCGAATTCCGTTGCGGAAGCGTGCGCGGTAGCCGTCATTCCGCAGATTTTCGGATACAGGCTGAGGAAGTGCTGAAGGGTAATCGTCCCGAGAATTTCCCCGCCGCCTTTCGACTGCAGCCCTTCTTTGGCCGCAAGCGCGGCTTGCAGCCCATCCGGCAAATGCCTGTTCTCCGCCACGCGGCCGGTATATTCGTCGATCAGCTCGATTTCCCCGTCCCGGACGATGTAATCGACGTCCTTCTTCAATAACAATTCCACATGCAGCGCGCAGTTTAATGACGTCAGCAAATGACTGTTATGGCTTGTGTACAAATTGCCGCAGCCCAGCAGCGACTCCGCTTTCGCCGAGCCGGCTTCATTCAAATAAACGTTCCGCTTGAACTCGTCGAAGTCGTAATGCTCGACTTGCTGCAGCTGCCGGGCCGCCTCTGCGAAACGGATGCCGTCATTGCCGGAAGAGCCGGCCTCGCCGGCGATGACCAACGGCACCCGCGCTTCGTCGAGAAGCAGCGAATCCGCTTCGTCGACGATGACGCAGTGGAACGGACGATGCACGATATCGGCTTCGTTCAGCGCGATCGTGTCTCGCAAATAATCGAATCCCGCCTCTTTGGCCGTAACGTAGGTTATATCGTTGGCGTACGCTTCCCGCTTCCCGGACAGGCTCATGCCCGCTTGAACCGAGCTGACCGTCAGCCCCAGGAAACGATAGACCGGACCCATCCACTCCGCATCCCGATGGGCCAAATAATCGTTGAACGTCAGCACATGAACGCCTTTCCCGGTCAGCGCGTTCAGGTAAGCAGGCATGACCGCAGAGAGCGTTTTCCCTTCGCCGGTATGCTGCTCGATCAAAAACCTCTCGTGCAGGGCGATGGCAGCCATGATCTGGACATCGTAAGGCTGCAATCCCAGCTTTCTCTTCGCGGCCTCGCAGACCAGCGCATAGGCATCGACTAGCAGCTCGTCCAAAGGCGTGCCGGACTTGGCTTCTTTTTGCAGCCGGACGGATTCCGCCTGAAGCTGTCGATCGTCCCATGCTTTCAAATTCCGTTTTCCGATGAGCTCCGCTTTGTCCCGGTAGACTTTCAGCTTAGTCCGGTTATCGCGGTCATAGAATGTTTGCATCCATTTGACGGCTCTATTCATAGAAACTCGATCTCCCCTCGGCAGGAATGCGCTTGGCGGCTTAACCTCTCTCCCAAAGTGCTCTATAATGACAGCAGGATGCACACATTCAGGAGGGTTTCCATTGATCAAAGTAGGGCTAGTGATGAGAAAAATCCAGTTCGCCGAGGCGCAAGGGCCGCGGATTTACGCCGAAAGGCTGAAGGAGCTCAGCCGTGAGCTGGGCGTGGAAATCGTCTATATCATGCCGGAGCGCCATGTCAGCGATTACGACCAGGCTCCCGGCTACGAATACGAAAAGGGCGATCTCGTCAATTACGATCTCGTGCTGGAGCAGCTGGAACGGGAGAAGATCGACCGGGTCATCTATACCGTATCGGGCTTCACCTACCTCAAGATGTTCGTGGACAAATGCGTGCTGTTTCCCCACTCCTACCCGCATCCGGACTTGACCGGGTACGAGATGATGAAGCCCTTCTATTCCATCGTGGACAAGGCCGTCGTCCATACGGACTATCTCAAGGGACTGTTCAAGACCGACTACGGCGTCACCGACGTGGACGTCATCCCGATCGGCTTCGAGGGCGATCTCGCCCGCAAGCATTACGATCCGGATGCCGTCATCGGCAACCGCATCCTCTGGATCGGCCGGGACGAGCCCAACCGCAGGCCGGAGCTGCCGATCGAATATGCCCGGCGCAATCCGGACAAGGATGTCGTCATGGTCATGGGCGGGCAGCGCTACCGGGAAAGCATGAAGCGCTACGACATCCCTTCCAATGTCACGCTGCACTTCGCGCTGTCGCGAGAAGACATCTTCGGGCTCATGAACTCGTCCAAAGTATATTGGAGCTCCAGCGTCTTCGATACGTTCTCCATGCCGCTGGCGGAAGCGATGGCGATGGGCAAGCTGGTCGTGAAGCCGGATCATCCTTGCTACGGCCATATTTCCTCCACGCACACGTTCGCCGGCAACGAGCGCAACTGGTTCGAGCTGCTGAACATGGCGGCCGCATCCCCGCTCAAGGTTTCATCCGACAACCGCGGCTATGCCTTCGAGCGCTTCTCGGATAAGGTCATGAGAGACGGCTACGAGCGGTTTTACGCCGGCTGGCTGTAGCCGGCCAACGAATAGCGGCCGTTCCGGATAAAGGGCCATCCGCGCGCCGCCCTCCGGTTGAAGGCGGCCTCGATCCGGCTTCAGGCGAGACATGCGCAGTCAGCCAAACAATGGAACCCTTTCAGCCCGGCTCTCCTGCCGCATTCGGTTTCACCTGGAGTCGAGCCGCGGCTGAAGGCTTTTTTGCCGTGCATCCAACGCCTCGTCGGCGCCTCCAGCCCGTCAGCTTCGCATCGTCATCATATTGCCCGAACTGTACCTCCTCAGCCCCCAGTAGAAGAAGCCGATGGAGCCGGCGGCGAGCAGCGCCGCGGCACCGGTCGCGAGCAGCAGATAATCTCCCTGCCAGCCCCGCAGCAGCCCGATCGGCATGTAGCTGATGAAACCCGCCGGGATGACCGTGAACAGGATGAGCCGCACCGCCCCTTTGAAAATATCCGTCGGATACGTCGTAAAGGCCAGATGGCCGTTGAACAGCTGGAACGCGATTCCCTCCGCGTTGCCGATGAAGAACGCGAGCGAGCCCGCCGCGACATTGAAGAACAGAAAGATCAGGCCGGCCAGCAGCAAAGCAAGCAGGTAACGCAGCAGGCCCCCGAGAGAATGATCGCCTGCGTACGCGTAAATCGCCCAGCCGAACAAAAAATCGCCGATGGCCGTAAGGGACATGCGGCTTGCCAGCACATTGAGCAGCACCGGCTTCGGCTGGGTCAAATACACATCAAGCTCTCCCCTTGAGGTGATGAAGGCGATGCGGTTGAAATTGCCGAACAGCATGCTCGCCCAGCCGAAGCCGCCCGTGCCGACGGCCCACATCATCATGACATCGCTCAGCTCCCAGCCGTTGACCGACGGAAAGCGGCTGAAGAAAATGCCCCAGAACACGATCCAGATGACATTGTTCAGGAACATCATGCCGGCCGTCATGAAAAAGCTGAGCCGGAATTCCATCGCCCCCGCCAGATTGAGCTTCCAGCAGGTAAGCAGGAACGGCAGCGTTCCCTTTCGCAAGCTTCCTTTTCTAGCCTCCGTTGACATTCAGCCTTCTCACTCCCCTCGAGTAGATCCAGGCGACCAGCGCGCCGAGCAGTACGATCCAGATCATCTGGATGCCGAGAAATGCCCCCAAGGCGCCCGTTCCGCCCACGGCCGTCTTCGCCGGGAAGTACAGCACTGCCTGGAACGGCAGCCATGCGCAGATCTGCTGCAGCCAGTGCGGCATGAGATCGAGCGGAATGAGCATGCCGCCGACCGTGAACTGCAGCTTCTGCAGGACGAACTCCAGGCCGCGGGTCTCCTCGACCCAGAAAGCGCACAGCGCGATGGACATGTTGAGCAGGTAAGCGATCGTGAAGGAGCCGAGGCCGAGCGCCGCCATGCCCGCCCAGCCGAAGCCGAAATCCGGCGGTCCGACCATCAGCCAGCCGATCAGCATGCCTGCGGCGAGATTGACGCCGAAGCGGAGCAGCGCCTCGCCCATATAGGAGAAATATTGATAACCGACATAGGATATCGGCGTCAGCAGGCGGACGGCGACGCCTCCGCTTTTGACCTCCTCCTCGATTCTCGTGCATTGCTGGGGACAGGCCATCGTGAACGCCTCCGTCAGGACGAGATACCAGATGATGTCCCTCAGGACGAAGCCTCCGATGCTCGCCTCCGCTCCCCCCTGCCCGCTGTAGGCGGCGCTCCACAGCTGCATGAAGATGAACAGGATCAGCAGGAGAAAGACGGAGCGGATGAGAAAATCCGCCATGTACGCCGTCTGCTGCTTGAAGGTGATGGTGCCGACGGCGGCGTATTTGCGCCCTTTCAGCACCGCCGCTTCCTTTGGCGATGAGTACCTCCTCCGTCCCCATCCGCGATCGCCGAGCGGATCGTATCCTCGTACTGTTCCTTCGAGATTCTGGACTTCCGTTTTCATGGCAGCCCCCCTCCTTCCCCGCCAAATGAACCACCGGCCGCCGAATCATGATCGCGGCTTCTGGAGAATAGCGTCTTGATGACCTCTTCCATCGGCGGGTCCTCGATCGTTACATCCGCGATGCGGATGCTTCCCATGAGCCGGGACAGCACCGTTTCGATGTCGGTGCTCGTCAGATCGACCGAAAGCTTCAGGACGCCTTCCTCCGCCTCCAGCAGCTCCGTCCCGGCCAAGCCTTGGACCGCGGCTCCGGAGCCTCGCCCCTCCCCCGCCAGCCTGACCGTCACGGTCTTGTACCTCAGAATGTCCCGCTTCAGCCCCTCCACCGGCCCGTCGACCATGATGCCGCCGTGATGGATGACGACCGCTCGGCGGCACAGCTTCTCGATGTCCCCCGCATCATGCGAGGTCAGGAAGACCGTCGTCCCTTCCTCCCGATTCAGCTCCGCGATGAGCTCGCGGATCCGCTCCTTGATGATGACGTCGAGCCCGATCGTCGGCTCGTCGAGGAACAGCAGCCGCGGTCCATGCAGGAAGGAGGCCGCGATCTCGCAGCGCATCCTCTCTCCGAGCGACAGCTTCCGAACCGGCACGTTCAGGTACGGACCGAGATCGAAGCGTTCGATGAGCGAAGCCTTCCGTCTCAGGTAGACGTCCCGGTCCAGCTCGTAGATGCGGCTCATCAGCTCAAACGTATCGCTCGGCGGCAGGTGGTACCACAGCTGTGATTTCTGCCCGAATACGGTGCCGATGAGATAAGCCAGCCGTCCGCGCTCCTGCCAGGGCGTATAGCCAAGCACCTTCGCCTCCCCCGAGGTCGGATGCAGAATGCCGGTGAGCATCTTGATCGTCGTGGATTTGCCTGCGCCGTTCGGACCGAGGAACGCGATCGTCTCTCCTTCCTCTACCGCAAGATCGATTCCTTTCACCGCTTCCTTCTCTCCCCACTCCGGCTTCCACAGCGAGCGGAAGCTTCCCCCGAGTCCAGGCTGCTTGCGCTTGACCATGAACGTTTTTTTCAGCCCTTTAGTCTCAAGCACCTTCATGTCCGACGCCCCCTTCTGTCTATGATTTCCGCTGGAATCAGGCCTTCAGTCCGGGTATGGATAGCAAAAAAAAGACCTTCGAAAAGCCGGCCTGACCAAGCAGGCGGAACTTTCCGAAGGTCTTTTATCCCTACGGTGTACACGGCCTATCGCGCCGCGGCGGTTTCGCTCGGTTCGGACGAAGAGAGGGCGGCGCATGGCGGCCCGCTTCCCGGATCCCTAGAAACCCTTCCGTTTGATGGTACATATTACATGGCAAAAAACGGAACGTAAAGCCTTTTTTTCAACTCCAAACCCGATCCAACTTGTCGGAATAAAAGCTCAAAGCCCGTCCGTACGAGGAGATCCCCTCGTCGGAGCTCGTCTCGGCCAGCTGCACGAGGAGCAGCTCCATCGCCTCGGCATGGCGGCCTAGATTATGCAGGGTCATGGCCAAGAACACGTTGAATTCCCGCCGCTGCGGGTACTTGGCCAAAGCCTCGCGAAGCAGCTTCTCGGAGTCCCCGTATGAGCCAAGCGTCCTCAGCGTGCTGCCGAGGCCGAGTCTCGCGCCAATGTCATCCTTTTCGGGCAAGCCGAGCGACAGCGCCTTCTCGTACAGCGGCACCGCCTCCCTCTCCAGCCCGAGCGAATCATGGGTCCAGGCGAGCTGATACCATATCTGCGCGTCCTCCGGATGCGCATCCGCCAGCTTCGCAAGCAGGAGGCGCGCCTTCTCGGCGTCGCCCTCTGCTCGCAAGGATACGGCTTCCTGCAGTCTGTCGGCAGGGTTGAGTTCCATGCCCGCAGCCTCCTGACTATCCAAGGATGAGTTCATTTTTCATTTTGAAGGGCAATTCGAAAAGCTGCCGCTTTACGCTTGCTTGGCGGCTCCCTCGAGCAGAGCGATCATGTCCGCATCCTCGATGGCCTTGGCATATTCCAGCGGCGTTTCCTCCGCGCTTGGATAGACTTTGTTCGGATCGGCGCCGGCTGCAAGCAGCAGCTTGGCGATCTCCAGGCTGCCCGCGCCGACAGCCTCGTAGAGGGAATTGTCGCGCTTCGGATCCGCTCCGTACTGCAGCAGCAGCTTCACGACGGCCGGATCGGGGTCATAAGCTACGGACTCCCCGTATTCATCCTCGTCGTACATCGTACGGCTGGCATTTTCGAGCGGGGTGTAGTCCTGGGAAGCATCGCAGTTGCAATCGTTGGCATCCGCGCCGCTCTTGAGGAGCAGCTCCACCATCGAAGGCATGCGCTTGCCGTCCTTGTCCACCGCCGTCGTAGCCGCGATGAGCGGCGGGAAATAGTCTCCGGCATCGTATGCCTTGACGCCGGCGCCGGCCTTCAGAAGCTCCGTCACGATAGAGGCTCTGCCGGAAAGGATGGCATGCCACAGAACGGAGCCGTAAGCTTTTTCAATGGCCGGAATATCCGGCTTATAGCTGAGCAGAAGCTTCACGGTCGCCAGATCGGCCTCTTCCGTCGTCTCCGCATAACCCGTTGCAGTGAATTTGTACGGATAGGAAACGACATCGAACACCGTCACGTTCTGGCCGTTCTCGTCCAGATCGGCGGTCTGGAGCGATGCTCCCTGATCGAGGAAAAAGCGGATCATCTCCTCGTTGCGGAATCCGACGCTGTTCAGCAGCGGCGCCTTGCTCTGCGCGATCTTCCAGCCGTCCGCCATCAGTCCCTTGAGACCGGCGATATCCTGCTTGAAGACGTAGCCGTTGGCGTATCCGTCCAGCTCGAGCTGAAGCTCCTCCGGCGTCTGGCTCGTGATCGTCACGAGCGACTTGGAGGCGTTCCAGCTGACATGCGCTCCAAGCGCTTCGCCGACGAAGCGCAGAGGAACGAGCGTCCGCCCCTTCAGCACGACGGAGCGCTGGGCCAGCGTGACTTTTTGGCCGTTGATAACCGCCGTCTTTTCGCCGATTGTCAGAACGACGGTTTTGCGGCCCTTGACCGCCGTAATTTTTTTGCCCGAAACCGACAGCTTCGCTCCCAGCCCCTCGAAAATGCCTCTCAAAGGCACCATCGTGGAGCCTTCCAGCAGGATCGGCGACTGATCGTATTTCTGCAAAGCTCCGTCCAAGGTTACGCTGATGGGAGCTTTCGCTGCCGAGGCTGCCGGCGCTAAGCCTGCTGCCCCGGTCGCAAACGCCGCGGATGCCAGCAATATCCCGGCCGTTCGTTTGAATTTGTTTGTCATGTTCATATCCCCCAACTTAGGTCGATTGTACCTCTATCTCTAGAAACTCCCCGTCTATTATCGACGCTGATAGGAGAAATGTCTATTGAAATATAAACAATCATTATTCGACACGAATAAGGTCTACAAATCCATCGAAAACCGGAGCATGTCGCGCAGAATCATTCCGTTCTCGATGATTTCCTCCTCATAATGCCGGATGAAAAAATCGCGGTCCACCCCGGTTATCCGGAACCCGCATTTCTGGTACAGCGCGATCTGGCCAATGCCCGTGCTGCCCGTGCCCACCTCGATCGTCGCCATGCCGATCTCACGAGCGCGTTCGACGGCATGAAGCACGAGCTTCTTGCCGATGCCGCGTCCCTGATGGGACTCGGAGACGGCCACGTTCACGAGCTCCGCCGTTGCCGGACGGGTACGGATCAGGACGTACACCCCGATGGCGGCATGCGCTTCTTCATCTTCCAGCACCCAGCATTCCCCGCGCTCGGCATAATCCTCGACGAGATCCCGTGCGGGATCGGCTAGCAGCAGCAGCTCCAGAGGAAGCGGCTCTCCCCGCATCAAGCGTCTTATTGATCTCATGCTTTCCAATCGATGGTCCTCCCTTTCTCTACCTCTTCCCTAGGCGGCAGCTTGGCCAGCCGGAACGGAATCCGCAGCAGCAGCAGTTCCAGCAGGAGCAAAAAGACGACAAAAGCGCCGAATGAAAGAATCCAGCCCTTATCGTTGAAGTTCAGCAGATACGGGTATGCCAAGAGCTGCAGAGCGCTGCAAGCCAGATAAAGCTTGCCTCGTCCGGCAATGGTTCCCGCAAGCTCGACAGCTCCGGCTTCCTTGGCCAGCGCCAGAAAGCCCTGGAACAGCCAATACGCCATAAGCGTGTGCAGCAGCGTCAAGCCTTGGCCGTACAGATGCATGCCGAGCGGTACCGAAGCGAAGCCAGTCAGCGTATCCGATTTCAGGACCAGATCCGGCAGCGACAAGAGAGCCTGAATATAGGCTGCCGCCCTTGCTTTGCCGAACGATTTATGGCTCGAAGCGAGAGTCCCGAGCGCGGAAGCCGCCATCAGGCAGCCGATGAAGTCAGGCAGAATATCAATGGTTCCGAACCGGATATCGATAAAGATGAGCGTAAGTCCCCAGCCGAGACGGCGCAGCGGAGCCATCAATCTGGCGTCGATCATGGATTCGCCTCCCTTTTAACGAGGGCGCGTACCTGGGCTTCGGTCAGATACAGATTGAACTGGATCAGGTTCTTATCGATCCGCTCCGTTCCGTCCGAAGCTTGCGACCGGATCGTCATCCACGGCCTGAACACGGTCGGGATTCCGGCGGCCGGGTCCTGCTCATGCCACTGATAGTCCACTCGCAGCGATGCGCCTTGCGGGACCCGCTCCGGCAGCTGGATCGGAACGAGCTCGCCTGCGCCCGGCATCGTCGCTTTCAGCTCATAGGTCAGCAGCGGCTTGTAGTTGTCGCCGATGCTGGTCGAGACCTCCTCAACCACGCTATCCCTTCTCAAGCGTCCGCTTATGAATCCGGAGCCGTCGCTGCCTCCGCCCGAAGAGTAGAAATTCAGCGCCCCGTTCCCGTCTCCCTCCCCATCCTCTACTTCGATGATGCCGATCGGCACTTTCTTCGGAGGCCCTTCATTGTAATAGACGGTCGCCTCTGTATACTTGCCGGGTTGCAGATCGCTTTCGGCATAGCCGAAGGCATGCATGAATTTCTGATGGGAAAAGCTCTGCCACTCGGTCAATTCAAACCGGAGCGACGGCAGCGCTTCGATTTGGATGGCCGTCACTTTTTTGCCTGTACTCTTGTTCTCCAAATAGTAGAGATCGATTATGCTTCCCTGCGTGGCCGTCATGATTTCATGATTCATGAACAGCGGCTCCCGCAGCTGGCCGCTCCGATAATAAAGGACGTTGCCGATCCAGCTTCCGGCGATCAGGACCGCGATGATTCCGGCTAGAAGCCGGTTTCTGGTATTCATTTCGCTCTGCCACCCCCTTCAGCAGTTTAGCAGAGACGTCTGGGAATGTCTTCCTTATTCGGATTTTTTATGCCGACTTTAGTTGGATGGGGCCAGCCCTTTAGGCTTAACTCGACGGATAAAAAAGCCGGCCCCGCTTGTTCGCGGAGCCGGCCAGATTGGTTGGCGTCAAAATGTGCTCTTACTTCCCGTACCCTTGCGGGTCCTCGCGCCAAGCCTTGAGCGAATCGATCTGCCCGCTCTCCACGACGCCGCGTTCGGCGGCAACGTCGATGAGCGCCGAATAGCTGCTCAGCGTCGCCAGCGGCACGGAAGCCTCGGCGAAGGCATCGGATGCCTGCTTGAACTGGTACGTGAAGATGGCCAGGACAGCCAGCACTTCCGCTCCGGCTTCGCGAACCGCTTGCGCGGCCTTGAGCGAGCTGCCGCCGGTCGAGATCAGGTCCTCGATGACGACGACCTTCTGGCCCTCGGCGATCCGGCCTTCGATCAGATTCTGCTTGCCATGCCCCTTGGCCTTGTCGCGGATGTAGGACATCGGCAGGTTCAGCTTCTGCGCTACCCAGGCCGCATGCGGGATGCCGGCCGTTGCGGTGCCTGCGATCGCGTCCGCATCGGGGTAGTTCTGACGGATGACAGCGGCGAAGCCCTCGGCGATCAGCTCGCGAATCTCCGGATAGGACATCGTCAGGCGGTTGTCGCAGTAGATCGGGGATTTCAGTCCCGATGTCCAGGTGAACGGCTCCTCGGGACGAAGCGCGACCGCTCCGATCTCCAGCAGCTTGGCGGCGATTTCCCGCGGAAGGCTTTCCAGTTGGATCGTGCTCATGGCTTGATCAGCTCCTCGATAATGGATTCGATGGCGGCGCGCGGATCTGCGGCCTTCGTGATCGGACGTCCGATGACCATATAATCGGTTCCGGCTTGAAGCGCTTCAGACGGAGTCATGACGCGGCTCTGGTCGCCGATATCGGCGCCGGCCGGACGGATGCCCGGCGTCACCGTCTGGAATGTCGGCCCGCAAAAGTCCTTGACCAGCGTTACTTCATGCGGCGAGGCGACGACTCCGTCGAGGCCGGAAGCGATGGCCAGCAGCGCGTAGCGCTTGACCGCCTCCTCCATCGTTCCGAGGATGCCGATCTCGTCGTTGAGCATCTCCAGGCTCGTGCTGGTCAGCTGCGTCACGGCGATGACCGTCGGGCGGGCCAGCGTGGAGTCGGCATCCAGCGCCTCGTCCACTCCGTCCATCGCCGCCTCCATCATGTCGCGGCCGCCGGCCGCATGGACGTTGAACATGTCGACCCCGAGGCGGGTGACGCTGTTCGCTCCGCCTTTGACCGTGTTCGGAATGTCATGCATTTTTACGTCCAGGAACACTTTATACCCGCGCTGCTTCAGGCTGCGGACGAAGCCCGGACCCGCCGCATAGAACAGCTGCATGCCTACTTTCATATAACAAGGAATGCCTTCAAGCGCCGCCAGCAGCTTCTCGGCCGAAGCCGCGTCCGGATAATCCAGCGCGACCATTACCTTGCCCGCCGCCTGCTCGCGGCTCAACGTCTGTACGCTCATGGTACTCCTCCTCAACGTAATTTATGGGCATAGAGAACGGCCATGCTCCGCGAATCGGCGCCGGATCCTCCGCAGGAGGCGTTCCGGCGACAAGCCGCGAGGCTGGCCGTGCATCATGGAATTATTGCAGCACCGGCATCGGATTGGAGCTGAAGTTGATCGTCTCCAGCATCTTCAGCAGCGCGCGGACCGTATCGAGCGACGTCATGCAGACGACGCCGTTCTCGACCGCCTCGCGGCGGATGCGGAAGCCGTCGCGCTCCGGCGTCTTGCCTTTGGTGAGCGTATTGAAGACGAACTGCGCCTTGCCGCTGCGGATGAGGTCGAGGATGTTCGGAGATCCCTCGCTCAGCTTGTTCACATGCTCGACGATGATGCCCGCTTTCTCCAGAGACTCGGCCGTGCCGCCGGTCGCGATGATCTTGTAGCCGATGGCGTAGAAGCCCTTCAGCAGCTCGATCGCTTCTTCCTTGTCCTTGTCGGCGACGGTGGCGATGATCGATCCTTGCAGCGGAATCTTCATGCCGGCGCCGATGAGGCCTTTGTACAGAGCCTTCGCATACTGCTCGTCGCGGCCCATGACCTCGCCGGTCGACTTCATCTCCGGCGTCAGCGTCGGGTCGACGCGGCGCAGCTTGGCGAAGCTGAATACCGGCACCTTGACGGAGACGAAGCTGTCCTCCGGCCAGAGGCCGTCGACATGGCCGAGCTCGGCCAGCTTCGTGCCGAGAATGGCGCGCGTCGCGAGATTCGCCATCGGCAGGTTGGTCACCTTGCTGAGGAACGGAACCGTGCGCGAGGAACGCGGATTGACTTCGATGACATAGGCTTTGTCGTTATGGATGACGAACTGGATGTTGACCAGCCCGACGACTTTGAGCGCCTTGGCGATCGAGATCGTAATGTCGACGATCTGCTGCTTGATCTCCGCGGACAGCGACTGCGGCGGATAGACCGCGATGGAGTCGCCGGAGTGGACGCCTGCGCGCTCCACATGCTCCATGATGCCGGGAATGACGACCGTCTCGCCGTCGCAGATCGCGTCGACCTCGGCTTCCTTGCCGAGCATGTAGCGGTCGATCAGCACCGGATGCTCCGGATTGATCTTCACCGCTTCCGCCATATAGCCGACCAGCTCCTCGTCGGAGTAGACGATTTCCATCGCGCGTCCGCCGAGCACGTAGGAAGGACGGACCAGCACCGGATAGCCGAGGCGGCCAGCCGTTACGACAGCCTCCTCGAGGTTGGTCACCGTGCTGCCTTCCGGCTGTGCGATGTCCAGGCTGCGGAGTAGCGCTTCGAACTTCTTGCGGTCCTCCGCGGTATCGATGCTCTCCAGGCTGGAGCCGAGAATCCGGACGCCGGCCGCAGCCAGCGGAGCCGCCAGGTTGATCGCCGTCTGGCCGCCGAACTGGACGATGACGCCGATCGGCTTCTCCTGCTCGATGACGTTCATGACGTCCTCGAAGAACAGCGGCTCGAAATACAGCCGGTCCGAAGTGCTGAAGTCGGTCGATACCGTCTCCGGGTTGTTGTTGATGATGACGGCTTCATAGCCGGCCTTTTGAATCGCCCACACCGCATGCACGGTGGAGTAGTCGAACTCGATGCCCTGGCCGATGCGGATCGGGCCGGAGCCGAGCACGAGCACCTTCTCCTTGTCCGTCTCCAGCACTTCGTTCTCCACCTCGTACGTGGAGTAGTAGTACGGGGTCGTCGCTTCGAACTCGGCGGCGCAGGTATCGACCATCTTGTATACCGGGCGCAGCTGCTGCTCGTGGCGGAAGGAGCGGATTTCCGCTTCCGTCGTCATCGTCGCCTGGCTGCCCTCGCGGCGGATCTCGGCGATCGAGCGGTCGGAGAAGCCCTTGCGCTTCGCCTGGTACAGCAGCTCCTTGGTCAGGCCGGGCGCGCGGCGAAGCTCGTCCTCGAAGGCGACGATGCCTTCGATCTTGTCGAGGAACCACCAGTCGACCTTCGTGATGTCCTGGATGTCGGAGAGCGTCCAGCCGCGGCGGAACGCTTCGGCGATGAGGAACATGCGCTCGTCGTCGGGTTTGGCCAGGCGGGTGCGGAGCACTTCGTCGGACAAGCCGGCCGCGTCCTTCAGGTGGAAGCGATGAGCGCCGATCTCAAGCGAGCGGATCGCCTTGTGCATCGATTCCTCGAACGTGCGGCCGATCGCCATGACTTCGCCGGTCGCTTTCATCTGCGTGCCGAGCTTCCGGTTGGCGCCGGTGAACTTGTCGAACGGCCAGCGCGGAATTTTGGACACGATGTAGTCGAGCGTCGGCTCGAAGCAGGCGTAGGTTTGTCCCGTTACCGGGTTGACGATCTCGTCCAGCGTATAGCCGACGGCGATCTTCGCCGCCATCTTGGCGATCGGATAGCCGGTCGCCTTGGAGGCGAGCGCCGAGGAGCGGCTGACGCGCGGGTTGACCTCGATGACGTAGTATTGGAAGCTGAACGGATCCAGCGCGAACTGCACGTTGCAGCCGCCCTCGATGTTCAGGGCGCGGATGATCTTGAGCGACGCGGAGCGCAGCATCTGGTACTCGCGGTCCGACAGCGTCTGGCTCGGCGCTACGACGATGGAATCGCCCGTATGCACGCCGACCGGATCGAAGTTCTCCATGTTGCAGACGACGATGCAGTTGTCGTTGGCGTCGCGCATGACCTCGTACTCGACTTCCTTCATGCCGGCGATCGATTTCTCGATCAGGCACTGGCCGATCGGGCTGTAGCGGATGCCGGACGATACCGTCTCGAGCAGCTCCTCTTCGGTGGCGCAGATGCCGCCGCCCGTGCCGCCGAGCGTGTAGGCCGGACGCACGATGATCGGATAGCCGATCGAGTTCGCGAAGTCGACCGCCTCCTCGACCGTCGTGACGATGACGCTCTCCGGCACCGGCTGCTCCAGCTCGCGCATCAGGTCGCGGAACAGGTCGCGGTCCTCGGCCTTCTCGATGGCCGACAGCTGCGTGCCGAGCAGCTTGACGTTCTCGCGCTCCAGCACGCCGGCGCGGGCGAGCTCGACCGCCATGTTGAGGCCGGTCTGGCCGCCGAGCGTCGGCAGCAGTCCGTCGGGACGCTCCTGGCGGATGATCTGGGACACGAAGTCCAGCGTGATCGGCTCGATGTACACCTTGTCGGCCATGTTCGTGTCGGTCATGATCGTGGCCGGGTTGCTGTTGATCAGCACGACCTCGTAGCCTTCTTCCTTCAGCGCCTGGCAGGCCTGGGTTCCGGCGTAGTCGAACTCGGCGGCCTGGCCGATGACGATCGGGCCGGAGCCGATGACGAGGATTTTTTTGAGCAGATTATTTCTGGGCATACAGCAGCTCTCCTTTGGACGCATCCGACAGCTGGGCTTGGCGCGGTCTGGACGGGTTGTTGCGGCGGTGGGTGCGGATCATCTCCAGGAACTCGTCGAACAGATAGCTGGAATCGAACGGCCCTGGAGCCGCCTCGGGATGGTATTGGACCGAGAAAGCCGGATATTCGTTATGCTTCAGGCCTTCAATCGTCTTGTCGTTGTTGTTGATATGGGTCACGGTCAGCTGCGTGCCGGCGATCGACGCCTCGGGCACGGTGTAGCCGTGGTTCTGGCTCGTAATGTAGCAGCGGCCGGTGGCCAATTCCTTGACGGGATGGTTGCCGCCGCGATGGCCGAATTTCAGCTTCTCGGTATCCGCGCCGCAGGCGAGGGCGAACAGCTGATGGCCGAGGCAAATGCCGAAGATCGGGTACTCGCCGAGCAGCTGCTTCACCGTCTCCACCGCGTAAGGAACGTCCTGCGGATCCCCAGGGCCGTTGGACAGCTGGATGCCGTCCGGATTCAGGCGGCGGATCGTCTCCGCGGACGTGTCATGCGGCACGACGACGACGTCGCAGCCGCGCTTGGTCAGCTCGCGCAGGATGCCGCTCTTGGCGCCAAAGTCCATGAGCACGATGCGCTCGCCGAAGCCGGGGCTCGTGAACACCTGCTTCGTCGACGTGCGGGCGACCTGATCGGTCATCAGGGATGCGCCGGTCAGCTGCTCGACGATCGCCTCGACGCGCTCATTGCCCGTCGTGATCATGCCCTTCATCGTGCCGAAGTGGCGCAGCTTGCGGGTGAGCATCCGGGTGTCGATCTCGCTGATCGCCGGGATGCCGTGCTCCTTGAGCAGCCGGTCGAGGGATACCTGGGCGCGCCAGTTGCTCGGCACCGGCTCGTGGCGGCGAACCGCAAAGCCGTGGATGAACGGAGCGACCGTCTCGAAGTCGTCGCGGGTGATGCCGTAGTTGCCGATGAGCGGGTACGTCATCGTGACGATTTGGCCGCAATAGGACGGATCGGAGAGAACCTCCTGGTAGCCTGTGATGCCTGTATTGAAAACAACCTCGCCGGGTTTGGATGTCTCGGCGCCGAACGACTGGCCCGCAAATACGGTTCCGTCCTCAAGTATCAGTCTAGCTTGCATCCGTATCACTCCTTAAGCTGTATGGTTGGACCAGACGACGCTGCCGCCCACGACGGTGGCGACAGGCCAACCGTGAAGCTTCCAGCCGCCGAACGGCGTGTTATGGGATTTGGAATGGAATTTCTCGGGCTCGACGGCAAGCTCGCTCTCCAGATCGAGAACGGCGATGTCGGCCGGCGCTCCCGCTTCCAGGCGGCCGCTGTCGAGGCCGAACACGGAGGCCGGAATCTCGGTCATGCGGCGGAGCAGGAAGCCGAGCGTCCATTTGCCGGTGCGGACGAAGGTCGTGTACAGCAGCGGGAAGGCCGTCTCGAAGCCGACGATGCCGAACGGCGCGAGCTGCATGCCGCGGGCTTTCTCCTCCTCGGCATGAGGAGCGTGATCGGTGACGATCATGTCGATCGTGCCGTCCTCCAGCCCTTGCAGCACAGCCTCCACGTCGCGCGGCGTCCGCAGCGGCGGGTTCATCTTCCAGTTGGAATCCATGCCCGGAATGTCCTCGTCGCTCAGCACCAGATGATGCGGGCATACTTCCGCCGTCACCTTGACACCGACCGACTTCGCCAGACGGATCAGCCGGACCGACTGCTCCGTGCTGACATGACACACATGGTAGTGGACGCCGGTCGCCTCGGCGAGCAGCACGTCGCGGCCGACATGGATCGCTTCCGATTCGTTCGGAATGCCCTTGATGCCGTTGTCGCGGGCGAATTTGCCCTCGGATACGTACAGCCCTTCGACGAGGCTGTCATCCTCGCAATGCGCGATGATCGGCATGCCGATCGACTCCGCCAGCGCCATCGCGTCCTTCATCATCGCGGCGCGCTGCACGCCGACGCCGTCGTCCGTGAAGCCGATCGCGCCGGCTTCCTTGAGCGCCGCGAAGTCGGTCAGCTCTCGTCCCAGCTGGTTTTTGGAGATCGCCGCGTAAGGCAGCACCTTGACCCCGTTGCCTTCCGTGCGCGCCTTGTCCAGCACGTAGCGGACCGTCTCCGGCGTGTCGATGGCAGGCCGCGTGTTCGGCATGCAGGCGATCGTCGTGAAGCCGCCCGCCGCCGCGGAGCGCGTGCCCGTGGCGATATCTTCCTTATGCGTGAAGCCCGGGTCGCGCAGATGGACGTGCATGTCGATGAAGCCTGCCGACACCAGCTTGCCCGAAGCGTCCAGCACCTCGTCCGAGGCGGCTGCCGGAGCTTCTCCTCCGACGATCTCCGCGATGACGCCGTTCTCGATGCGGATATGCTTCTTCTCCAGCTCCCCGGCCGCGTCGTTCCAGATCAGGCCGTTCACTACCCATTTGATGGATGCCATGTATGTGTTCAATCTCCTCTCGTGAGTCCCGTTAACCTCTGAGTGCCCGTTCAATGACCGCCATCCGCACCGGAACCCCGTTCTGCATCTGGGGGAAAATCCTCGACTGCGGATGCTCGACCAGATCGCCGTCGATCTCCACGTCCCGGTTGACCGGAGCCGGATGCATGATGATGGCGTGAGGCGCGATCCGCGCCGCCCGCTCGACCGTCAGGCCGTACTGCTGCCGGTACTCCTCTGCCGACTTGATCATCCCGTCCTCATGCCGCTCCAGCTGCACGCGCAGCATCATGACGACATCCGCCCGGATCGCTTCCTCGATGCCGATGTAGGGTGCGTCCAGCTCGCCGGCCCTCATGTTGCCGGGGGCGCAGAAGCTGACCTTGGCGCCCATCTCCCGCAGGCCGATCAGGTTCGATCTGGCGACGCGGCTGTGCTTGATGTCCCCGATGATCGAAACGCTCAGTCCGCTCAGGCTGCCGAACTGCTGGCGCATCGTGTACATGTCCAGCAGCGCTTGCGTGGGATGCTCGTTGTTGCCGTCGCCGGCATTGATGAGAGGCACCTTGATCCGCTCCGCGAGCTCCTGCAGCACGCCGGCCGGCTTCAGCCGGATGACGCCCGCATCGATGCCCATCGACTCCAGCGTCCTTACGGTGTCGTAGATGGATTCGCCCTTCTGCACGCTCGATACCGCAGCGGAGAAGTTCAGCACCTCGGCGCCGAGGCGCTTCTCTGCCACTTCAAAGCTGAATCGCGTGCGGGTGCTGTTCTCGAAGAACATATTCGCCACGAAGCGCCCTGCCAGCGCATCGCCGACCTTCACGCTCTGCTGCTCCCAGTAGGCCGCCCTCGACAGGATGGACTCGATCTCTTCCCGGCCCATCCCCTTCAGCCCGAGCAGGCTTCTCTGCATCAGCTGTATTGCCGTCATATCCGCTCATCCTCCTTGATGAATGATTGTCACGATGTCTTCCCCGTCCACTTCAGTCAGCGCTACGCGGATGTTCTCTTCCTTGGAGGTTGGCACGTTCTTGCCTACATAATCGGGACGGATCGGCAGCTCCCGGTGTCCGCGGTCCACGAGCACGGCAAGCTGGATCGACTGCGGCCGGCCCTGATCCATCAAGGCGTCCATCGCCGCGCGGATCGTGCGTCCGGTGTACAGGACGTCATCGAACAGGATGACACGCTTGTCGTGGATCAGAAGCGCGTTGCCGGCTCCGTCTGTCGTCGCGAAGCGGATCGTCTCTCCTTCGACGCGCCGGTCATCCCGGTATCCCGTAATGTCGAGCTCGCCGCAAGCGACCGGCGTGCCTTCGATTTCGCGGATCTGTTCGGCGATCCTGCGCGCCAGGTAGACGCCGCGGGTGCGGATGCCGATCAGCACGCAGTTCTCGATGCCCTTGTTCTTTTCGACGATTTCGTGGGAAATCCGGGTGAGTCCACGGCGGATGGCCGTGTCGTCCATGATGGCTCGTTTCTCGTTCAGGATCATGGGGCTGCTGCTCCTTCCGGCCGGTTGGGACCGGTCCGATTCGTTAGGCTTATCCTCTGTCAGCGGGACAAAAAAAACTCTCCTTGCCGGGTACATCAGCAAGGAGAGAGTTTTAGAAGCCGCGCAGGGAGAAGAGGGCATGATCGGCCGCGCGGCAGGACAAGCCAGGGGCATGGCCATGCAGGGCCACGCACCTCGCTTCGTCCCGGCCGCTCGCGCCGGATGCCGATGTGATCTTCTTCCTGACAGCGGCTGCTGTTCACGCTACCTTGCCAGCCTCTCTGGACTGAGTTAAAGGTACTGCCGTTATCGGTACTGATTATCCCATGCGCCAGCGAGGAAGTCAACCGCTAAAAACGATATTTTTGCATAAAAATACCCCGTTGTGTATAAATACAACGGGGGTTTCCGGTCTTTGGGATATTATAGGCTGAGATTGCGGATGCGCTCAACCGCTTTTTCCGTGTTCTCGCGGCTGCCGAACGCTGTCAGGCGGAAGTAGCCTTGACCGCTCTGGCCGAAGCCGACGCCCGGCGTGCCGACGATGTTCGCTTCCGACAGCAGCTTGTCGAAGAACGCCCAGGAATCCATGCCCTTAGGCGTTTTCAGCCAGATGTACGGAGCGTTGACGCCGCCGAACACTTCAAGGCCGAGCGAGGCCAGACCGTCGCGGATGATGCGGGCATTCGTCATGTAATAATCGACGAGGCCGGAGATCTGATCCTTGCCTTCAGCGGAGTAGATCGCTTCCGCGCCGCGCTGGGTCACGTAGGAGACGCCGTTGAATTTGGTCGTGTGGCGGCGGTTCCACAGGTCGTTGACGACGACTTCGCTGCCGTCCTTGTCAAAGCCCTTGAGCTCGCGCGGCACGACGGTGTAGGCGCAGCGGATTCCCGTGAAGCCGGCCGTTTTGGAGAAGCTGCGGAACTCGATGGCGACTTCGCGCGCGCCCTCGACTTCATAGATGCTGTGCGGAACGTCTGCTTCGGTAATGAAAGCCTCGTACGCCGAGTCGAACAGGATGAGGCAGTTGTTCTCGCGCGCATAGTCGACCCATACCTTGAGCTCGTCCTTCGTCAGCGTCATGCCGGTCGGGTTGTTCGGGTAGCACAGATAGATCAGGTCCACCTTGCGGTCCGGCAGGGAAGGCTTGAAGTCGTTCTCCGCCGTGCAGTCCAGGTAGACGATGTTCTCGTAGCGGCCGATTCCGCTGTCGAACAGGCCGGAGCGGCCCGCCATGACGTTCGTGTCGACGTACACAGGGTACACAGGATCCTGAACGGCTACGATGCTGTCCGTGCTGAAGATTTCCTGGATGTTGCCGACATCGCATTTGGAGCCGTCGCTGACGAATACTTCATTGGACTTGATATCCACGCCGCGCGCCTTGTAGTCGTTCTCGATGATGGCGTTCACGAGGAAATCATAGCCCTGCTCAGGGCCGTAGCCGCGGAAGGTGCCCGGAACAGCCAGCTCGTCGACGGCAGCGTGCATCGCCTTGGTGACGGCCTCCGGGAGCCCGCGGGTCACGTCGCCGATGCCGAGGCTGATGATCTCCGCCTGCGGATTGTCCTGGATGAACTTTGTGCGGCGCTTGGCAATTTCCGAGAACAGGTAGCTGCCCTGCAGATTGAGGAAGTTGGAGTTGATTTGAGTCATGGAATGGAATCACCTTTCGTCCTGTATGATAGGCCCCGGTCGAAGGTCGCGATGCCGCTCGTCCGGCTGCCGGCTACAATCCAGCATAGCTCAGCGTGGAAGTGGTTTTAATAGAGCATTTCGAGAAATGTTTGCATTAATTGCCTCTCGCCCGGCACAGATTGCTGCGCAATTGACTTCATCCCGGCAGGGAAAAATCAACGGTTTCTCAGGCTGTGCAGCACATGCTGCATATCGTCGGGAATCGGCGCTTCGAACTGCAGCCGCTCTCCCGTACGGGGATGCGTGAATCCGAGCACAGCGGCATGGAGCGCCTGGCCGGCCAGAGCGACTGTCTTGGCGCGTCCGTATACCGGGTCTCCCGCCAGCGGATGCCCGATATATTTGAGATGGACGCGGATTTGATGCGTGCGGCCGGTCTCCAGCTGAAGCTCCAGCAGCGTATAGTCGCCGAGCCGCTCGATCACGTTGAAGTGCGTCACGGCGTGCTTGCTGCCTTTTGTCGTGACGGTGAACATTTTGCGGTCCTTGTCGTCGCGTCCGATCGGAGCGTCGATGGTGCCGATGTCGTGATGCATGTTCTCATGCACCAGGGCGATGTACTTGCGGGTGACGCTGTGATCCTTGAGCTGCGCCGCCAGCGACAGATGGGCAAGGTCGTTTTTGGCCGCCATGAGCAGGCCGGACGTATCCTTGTCGATGCGGTGGACGATTCCGGGGCGCAGCATGCCGTTGATGCCCGACAGATCCTTGCAATGGAACATCAGCGCATTGACGACCGTGCCGGACGAATGGCCGGGAGCCGGATGCACGACCATGCCGCGAGGCTTGTTGATGACGATGACGTCTCCGTCCTCGTAGACAATGTCCAAAGGAATATCCTCCGGCACGATTTCAGCGGCCTGAGGCTCGGGTACGGCAACCTGCAGCAGATCGCCTTCGGAGAGCTTGTAGTTGGCTTTCGCAGGGCGCCCGCCTACGAGAGCAGCCCCCGAGGCGATCCATTCCTGCACCTGAGTGCGAGAAACGGAAGGGTCGTTCACCTTGTCCGTAATGAACTTGTCGAGACGCGTCTTGGCGTCCTCGGCTGCGACCGTCCATTCCAGGACAGGCTCGGCCCCATGCTCCTCGTCGAGGCCGGAGACGCTTGGGTTGATAGTGGTTTCTTCATTCATGCGTGATTCAGTCCTTACTTCATTGTTGGTAGTCGCCGATTAAGCGCCGCTCGTGCTGTCGCTTGCGCCGGGCTGATCCGCTTCCGGAGAAGCGGCATTGCGCCGCTCGCCGAGGAAGGTATCGAGAATGATGAGCCCGACTCCGATCGTGATGGCCGTATCCGCCAGGTTGAATACCGGGAACGAATAGGAGCCGAAGTTGAAGGAGAGGAAATCGACGACATGTCCGTACAGGAGACGGTCGATGAAGTTGCCCAGAGCTCCTCCGAGCACGAGTCCGAGCGCCGTCAGCAGCAGCGTCCGCCCCGATTTCCGGCTTTGGTGGATGTACCACATGATGCCTGCCGCCACGGCGAGCGTGATCAGCAGGAAGAAGGCGCGCTTGCCCTCCAGAATGCTGAAGGCCGCCCCCGTATTGCGGATGGATGTGATGACAAAAAAATTCCCGATTACTTTAAGCTGCTCGTACAGCTCGAGCCGGCTGGAAATGACCCATTTGCTGAGCTGGTCCAAAACGATGACGACGAGCGCCAACCAATATGAATACCCTTTGAGCCTCAAGCGATTCCCTCCTCATCCGTCCCATTGTAGCATATCGCTTCAGCAAGGAGCCACCGCGGAGGCGGCCGTGCCGTTTCCATAGAAGCCCATCTCTAATCGAGACGATAATCGACCACACTAGTATCGATATATCTGTGAAAGGTGTGTGTCAAACGATGCCTCATTCCGACTCGTTTCTTGCCCGCATGCGCGGGCGGCTGATCCAAGAAAAACAGGAGCTGGAACTGCTGCGCAAGGAAACCCAGCATGACGGCCTGCTCAATTCCCTCCGGGACGAGACGGGCGAGCTGTCCACGATCGACAACCATCCGGGAGATATCGGCACGGAAATGTTCGAGCGCGAGAAGGATCTCATGCTCCAGGACAAGCAGGACATGCAGCTGGTCCGGGTCGAATCCGCGCTTGCCGCGATGGAGGACGGCTCGTATGGAACCTGCATCCAGTGCGGCGCCGATATTCCCACGGAGCGTCTTGAAGCGCTGCCCGATACCCGCTACTGCATCGATCATGCGCCGCGCGATCATGTGTCGCACAGCCGTTCCGACGCCTTGTCCCTGCTGCCGATGCCCTTCGGCCAGTCCGACAAGGACGACGACGCGTACAACGGCTTCGACGGCGAGGACGCCTGGCAGATCGTCGAGCGCTGGGGCAATGCCGACTCCCCGGCCATGGCCGAGATTCCAGGAGACAGCTACGACAACGTGGGCAGTGAGGCCGGCGAGAACGACGGGTACGTGGAGCCTTTGGAGAGCTTCCTCGCTACCGATATTACCGGCACGCATGTCTCTGTTGTCCGGAATCGGGAGTACAAGCAGTACATGGAGCAAGGAGAAGGCGAGGAGCTCGGAGAGGAAGAGTAGTCGGAAGGCTGCGAAGCCTGCAGCCCTTCGCCGCCGCCTGCCGCAGCTCCGTCCGATTCGACAGGCCGAAACCGCCTGAATTCTGCCTCATCGGAATGATTCCGGTCCGTTCCTCCTTCGACGAATGAACGCTTGAATGTTATTGATAGCCGTTTTTGCCCTCCAGCTGGATCTGAACGATTCGGACAATATCCGCGATGTAGTCGCCGATAATGGGAAGATTCAGCTGGCCGAGGGCTTGAAGGATGTACAATATCGTTGCGGCAAATACGGTCAGCCCGATCGCGTACCCGACCCCTCTGGAGATGCCGGCGACGACGTTGCGCCATATGAGCGACAGCGGCCGATTGAGCAGATCCACGTATCCGGCCATTTGAGAGCGTTCCAGATCCATTGCGATCTTCTCCAGCCGATCCTCGAGCCGGCTGCTTTTTTCGAGCTCAGCCCGTTCTTCCCTGCGCTTGTCTTCGCCCATGCCCCGCCTCCGTTCGTTTTCCTGGACGTCCTCTCTTCTTCCGGCTGCTTTGCTTTCTCGACGCGAAAAAGAGGCTTGGACTTTCGTCCGTTCGACCTCTAGTATGTCCGATTGGAGTCTGGAGGATTCTTCCTCTTCCTAAGCCGAATGCAGCCGAGCAGGCAGACAAGAAACCCCCTGAAGGGATTCCTTCAGGGGGTCGGCTTTGGCTGGCGCCATGGAGCAGCCGGAACTCATTCCGCTGCCGGCCTGGACCGAACCGTTCAGCGGATGAGCAGGCCGAACTCGCGTTCTCCGAAAGCGACTCTTTCCATGCCTTCGGCGCTATCAAACGAGACGCTGCTCAGCAGGACGCTGTCCTGCAGCAGGCTGTCGAATGCCTGGAGAGCAGCCGTCAGCTCCGCATCGGCATCAAGCACGAGATCGACGCGCTTCTCGATCGGCAGATCGAGCTTCTTGCGCGTGTCCTGCACGGCGCGGATGACTTCCCGCACCCAGCCCTCCTGCTCCAGCTCCGGCGTGATGTCCGTATTGAGCGCGACCGTGAGGCCGCCGCCCGATGCGGACGCGAAGCCCGGCTTCGCCTGCTTCTCCACGAGCAGCTCGTCTAGAGCGACCGGAACGTCCTCGCCGTCAGGCGTCGTGAAGACGAAGCTCCCTCCTTGAACGATCGCGCGGGCCGTATCGGCATCGAGAGCTTTCAGATGAGCCTGGATCGGCCCGACGTTCTTGCCGAATTTCTTGCCCGCCACCTTGAGGTTGAGCTTCAGCGCGAAGTCGACGAAGCCGCTGTCGGAATGCTCCACCGTAATGCCCTTCACATTGATCTCATCCTTGATGATGTGTTCGTATTCGGCAAGCTCGAAGTCGCCGCTCAGAGAAACGATCAGCTCGGATAGCGGCTGGCGGGTTTTGATGCCCGTCTCGTTGCGCACGTTGCGGGCCAGCTCGACGATCTGGCGGGCCGTCTCCATGTCGCGCTCAAGCGCTTCGTCGATGGCGGCATCGTCGACGACCGGATAGTCGGCGAGATGGACGCTGCCCTTTCCGCCCAGATTTCCATATACGTCCTCGGCAAGCAGCGGCGCGTAAGGAGCGATCAGCTTCGACAGCGTCAGCAGCACATGCCGCAGCGTGCGGTAGGCGTCCAGCTTGTCGCCGGTCAGGCCGCTGCCCCAGAAGCGGTCGCGCGAGCGGCGAATGTACCAGTTGCTCATCTCGTCGACGAAGGCCTCGATGGCCTTGGCGGAATTGAGGAAATCCCAGCCTTCCAGCCCTTTGACGACGTCGCGCACGAGCGAGTTGAGACGGGAGACGATCCAGCGGTCCAGCTTCGCCTCGGAAGCCTGAAGCGGATCGGAAGCGGGATCGTACCCGTCGATGTCCGCATACAGAGCGAAGAACGCATGCGTGTTGACGATCGTATCAATGACCTTCGACTTGGCTTCTCCGACAATCCCGCGCGAGAACTTCTTGCTGTTCCATGGAGCGCTGTCGGCCAGCAATGCCCAGCGGAACGCATCGGTGCCGTACTCGTTGATGATTTCCCACGGGTCGATGACGTTGCCTTTGGACTTCGACATTTTCTGGCCGCTCTCGTCGAGTACATGGCCCGTAGAGATGACGGCCTTGTAAGGGGCGCGTCCGTTATACAGCGTCGAGACGGCCAGCAGGCTGAAGAACCAGCCGCGCGTCTGGTCGATGCCCTCGCAGATGATGTCCGCCGGATACTGCTCGGCGAAGCGGCCTTCGTTCTCGAACGGATAATGCTGCTGGGCGAACGGCATGGAGCCGCTGTCGAACCAGACGTCGATGACTTCAGGCGTGCGGGTCATGACCGCCCCCTCCGCGAACGGACTGTGCAGCTTCACTTCGTCGACATACGGCTTGTGAGGCTCGAAGTCCTCCGGCAGCTCCGTCGTCGCGCGCGCCCGCAGGTCGGCGAGGCTGGACGGCGCGTATTCCTTGCCGGTCGCTTCGCAGATCCAGACGTTGAGCGGCGTTCCCCAGTAGCGGTTGCGGCTGATGTTCCAGTCGACGAGATCCTCGAGGAATTTGCCGAAGCGGCCCTCGCGGATATGGCCCGGATACCAGTCCACGCCGTTGTTGTTGGCGATGAGCTGATCCTTGACGGCCGTCGTCTCGATGAACCAGCTTTCCGTGGCGTAGTACAGCAGCGGCGATTTGCAGCGCCAGCAGAACGGATAGCTGTGCTCGTACTTCTCTTTGGAGAAGAGCAGTCCCTTCTCGCTCAGCTTGCGCACGATCTCGATGTCGACCTCTCCGTCCTTGACGAAGCGGCCGGCCCAATCCGTTATCTCGTCGATATAGCGGCCCTGCGAGTTGACGACGGCCAGCAGCCCGATGCCGTTTTTGCGGGCGGCCTTGTAGTCGTCGTCGCCATGGGCCGGCGAAATGTGGACCATGCCCGTGCCGCTTGTGTCGCTGACGAAGTCCGCGCCGATGACGACATGGCCGTTCTCGATCGGGACATAATTGAACGGCGCTTCATACGGAAGTCCGATCAGCTCGGAGCCCTTCACGCTGCCGACGATTTCCGGCTTGTCATCCCCCTTGAACACGCTCTCCACAAGGCTCTCGGCGACGAAGTACACCTCGCCGTCCCGCTTCACCTTGGAGTAGGTCAGCTCCGGATTGACGGCGATGGCCGTGTTCGCAGGAAGCGTCCATGGGGTCGTCGTCCATGCGAGCAGATGGCCTTCCCCATTTTTCAGCGGGAACTTGACGGTCGCGCTGAGATCCTTGACATCCTCGTAGCCTTGCGCCACTTCATGCGAGCTGAGAGTCGTCTGGCAGCATGGGCAGTACGGGCTGACGCGGTGGCCGCGATACAGCAGACCTTTGCCATGGATGGTGGACAGGATATGCCATACGCTCTCGATGTAGCTGTTCTTCAGCGTGATGTACGGATCGTCCATATCCGTCCAATAGCCGATCGCTTCCGTCAGCTCGCGCCATTGGCGCTCGTATTCGAACACGCTGTCCTTGCATTTCTGGACAAAGGCCTCGACGCCGTAGTTCTCGATCTCCTGCTTGCCGGAAATGCCGAGCTGTTTCTCCACGCCCAGCTCGACCGGCAGGCCATGCGTATCCCAGCCCGCTTTGCGGATGACGCGGTAGCCCGACATCGTCTTGTAGCGGCCGATGAAGTCCTTGATGACGCGGCCCAGCACGTGGCCGATGTGGGGAGCCCCGTTTGCTGTCGGCGGCCCTTCATAAAAGACGAAGTTCGGCTTGCCCTCCCGGTTTTCGATCGAGGCCTTGAACGTCCCTTCCTCTCTCCATCTCGCCAGCACCCGCTCCTCGCGGCTTCTCGCCTTTTCCTTGACATCCACTCTCTGCATACTTGACACGCCCTTCTCTTGAGAAAATAAAAAAGCCCGCCCCTGTGTAAAGGGGCGAGCATGACTCGCGATACCACCCTAATCGCCCTGTCGCCGTGGAAACAGGTCCCTGATTGGACCGTGCTTCGCCTCAGCATAGGCATCTCAGCAGCGGATGCATATCTGCCATCCGCGTTCCCTATAACGTGGGACTGCCGGCGGGGCTTACTCGGCACGAAGCGCACAAGGCTCCGGGCTGTTCGGCTCCGCTTCTCGGAGAGGATGTTCGGCTGAAGTTCGAACGCCGGCTTGCAGCAGGATGCCGGCTCTCTGGGGAACGACCGTTCAGCGTACTCGTTCTCGTCGACGAAATTGACTGTTATCCATCATGTCGCGATAAGGACCTGCAGGTCCATTATCGTCGCCAAAATCTATTTCTATACTACATACAGCAGTCCCTGCGTGTCAACCGCCGCTCTAATAGTTCGAGCCTTCCAGAGACAGGCTGCTCGAGGCGTTCTCCAGCTTGTCCCAGCCGTCCTGGGCGAGCAGCTCGAGCTGCGCCTCGACCAGCGTCCGGAAGCGGGTCCGGTAAATTGAAGCCTGTTTCTTGAGCTCCTCCACTTCCAGCGACACCTTGCGGGATTTCATCATGGAGTCGTTGACGATGCGGTCGGCATTCTTCTCCGCTTCCTTGATGATCAGCTGCGCTTCCTTCTTGGCGTTGCCCCTCACCTCGTCCGCCGCCTCCTGGGCGACGATGATCGTCTTGCTCAGCGTCTCCTCGATATTGGCGAAGTGGTTGAGCTTCTCCTGCAGGTTCAGGATCTGGTTCTGAAGATCCTTGTTCTCGCGGATGAGCGCCTCGTAGTCCTTGATGACCTGGTCCAGGAATTCATTGACCTCATCCTCGTCGTAGCCGCGAAGTCTTCTTCCGAATTCCTTGTTATGTATGTCCAATGGCGTCAGCGGCATTGGGGCACCTCCTGTTGGGTTTGTTCTCGTCGTAAGCCGATCGTTGGTGATATCCCAATTCGACAGTTCCGGGCAAATTCCTGCAAATTTCTGATCCACGCCAAAAATATCCGTCCTCCCTATATCGGTCGGGACGGCGGCATTTTTTGCTGTCCATATAAGGATGGCTCCATGCAGCGCATGGAGCCGAGCCGTCCTAGCTCCCGGGGAGCCGGTTTCAGATGAATTTGCCTGCCTTGACGCGTATCCGGCCTTTCTTGGTCATCCCGTCGACCTCCAGCAGCTTGAACCTGCCGAGTCCCTTGATGGACACGACATCTCCTTCGCGCAGCTGCTTCGAAGGATCCTCCTCGCCCTTCCAGTTGACCCGGCAGCGCCCGGCCCGGATCGGCTCGACGATCTTCGCCCGGCTGATCCGATAGACGTCGCTGCAGATGCCGTCCAGCCGCATGGACGCGACCGTGAAGCTCATCTCTTCCATCCGGCTGACGACCGGGCGCAGCTCCGACAGCGGCTTGACCGCCGTCAGCACGCTGAGCTTGTGGACCTGGCGGAAATGCACGTTCAGGAAGCCGGCAATCTCGTCCGCGACAAGCAGCTGGGCTCCATCCGGACCGACATGGATGTCTCCGATGCGGTCGCGCTTGATTCCGAGCCCCAGGACGGCTCCCAAGTAGTCGCCGTGATCCAGCTCCAGATGGCCGCCGGATACAGCTTGCACTTCAAGGACGGATATGCCCGTATCCTCGCCCTCCAAATAACGATACGAGGGAGCAATCAGCGCCCGCCTGCGCTCCGCTCCCTCGTATCCTCCATCCAATCGAACGCCGACGTCGGGCTCCCGATTCGCGAGCGACATCAGAATCGATGCCTGCCGGGGATCGAGGAAATCCGTCCGCTTCAGCTCGTGAAGCTGGGCCGAGCGTCCGATCCACTCCAGGGCGCGGTCGACGAAAGGCCGCTCCTCCGGATGAAAATGCTCATAAAGGCCGTCTGCCACTGGGCTGCCTTAGGAGAAGAAGAAGCCCAGCACGCCGATGATGCCTTGCGCGACAAAGCGCAGAGCGATCAGGGCGACGATCGGGCTGATGTCCAGCATGCCGCCGATCGGCGGGATGAAGCGGCGGAAGATGCTGAGATAAGGCTCGACGATCTTGCCGAGGAACTGGCCGATGAAGCTCTCGCGGGCGTTGGGCAGCCATGAAAGCAGAATGTATCCGAAAATCATAAAGTAGTAAATCGATTCCAGGGTGTGGACGATCTCTTTGACTTGCTCCAAGCCAAGGTCACCTCATTTTTCTGTAGTCTTCGTCAGCAAGCATTTCGGTTATGGTGCCCTGAACATCGACAGAATCCGGCGTGCAGAGAAAAATATTCGGGCCGAGCTTGGAAATGCTTCCGTTCAGCGCATATACGGTGCCGCTGAGGAAGTCGACGATCCGCACGGCCAGATCCGTCCGGACGCGCTGCAGGTTCACGATGACGGAACGCCGGTTGCGCAGATGGTCGGCGATCTCCTGCGCCTCGTCATAGGAACGGGGTTCGTTCAGCACGACGCGCATGTTCTTCTGCGAATGGATGCTGACGATATTGCTGCCTTTGGTTGGTTTACGCATTTCGGATGCCGAGGTTTCAACTTCGTGATCCTCATGCTGATGGACGGGCTCGCGCTCGATGATCTCTTCTTCGTCCTGCAAGCCGAAATAGTTCATGAACCGGTTAAGCACCTTCATACCAGCTCCTCCTCTTTGCCTACGAGAATGGTTCCAAGCCGCACCCATGTCGCGCCTTCCTCAACCGCTGCCTCGAAGTCGCCCGACATTCCCATCGAGAGCTCCGTCAGCGGCTCCGCGAACCAGCTCTCGCGGTTGGCCAGCTCCATCAGCTCCCGCAGTCCGCGGAAGACCGGACGCGCTGCCTCGGAATCCTCGTCGTGAGGCGCCATCGTCATGAGGCCGATCGGCTTCACGCCAGGATAGGCCGCAAGACCCGAGGCGAGATCCCGGAGCTGCTCCGGGGCGATGCCGTGCTTGGAATGTTCCGCGGATACATTGACTTGAATGAAGCATGGGACCACGATGCCGAGGCTCCTGGCCTTCTTGTCGATTGCATCCGCCAGGGAAAGCCTGTCCAGCGAATGGATGTATGTAAACTTGCCTATGACGTCCTTCACCTTGTTCGTCTGCAGCGAACCGATAAAATGCCAGACGGGAGCTTCTCCCGCTCCGCAGGAGCCTTCCGGAAACGCCTCCCACTTGTCCTTGGCGTCCTGCCAGCGGTTCTCGCCGAGATGGACGCAGCCGCTGTCCAGCGCTTCCCTGGTCCTCCCGAGCGATACATACTTCGTCACCGCGATGACGTTCACTTCCTCCGGGCTGCGCCCGCTCCGGGCGCAAGCCTCCGCGATCCTTCTATCCACTTCCGCCTTCCGCTCTGACAGCGACAAAAGCGTCACCTGCTTTCCATGCCGATCCAGCTTGCCATCCGCCCCGTGCCGCCGCCTTCCATCCGATGGGAGAAGAACAAATCCATGCGGCAGCCGGTGCACCACTGCGTAACTTCTATATTCGACGGCATAATTCCTGCTTTTATCATAATCTGTCGGTTGAGCTCTTTCAAGTTCAGCCGGCCGTGGCCCGGCGTCTCGCCGTGAATGACCGGGTCGGCTGAAGCGATTCCAGCTTCGGCAAGCTCGCCGAGCAGCGGGCGGACGCGCCCCAGGACGGCTTCGTCGACCTCGTAGCAGCATGCTCCGATCGACGGTCCGACAGCTCCGCGGATGTCGGCAGGCTTGCTCCCGTACCGGCTGCCCATCGCTTCGACGGTCGCGCGGGCGATTCCCCCTACGGTTCCCTTCCAGCCCGCATGGGCAAGCGCCACCGCTCCTCTGGACGGGTCCCAGAAGTACAAGGGCACGCAGTCGGCGTAAAAGGAAACGAGCAGAACGCCCGGCTCATCCGTCATCAGCGCGTCCGTATCCGGGACGGCCGTCGCGCGCGAATCGCGTCCGCGCCCGGCATCGCCGCGGCTGATGGCCTGGACGGCGCAGCCATGCACCTGCTCTCCGCAGGTGAAGGACTCATAGGGCCAGCCAAGCGCATCAGCCAGCCGCATGCGGTTCGTCCGGACAGACGCGTCGTCGTCCCCGACATGCAGCCCCATATTCAGGGAAGCCCAAGGCTCCCGGCTGACGCCGCCCTGCCGTCCGGTGAAGCCGGCCGTAACGCTGCCGCCGCCGGTCCATGATTCCAATAAAAAAAGCGAAGCTTCCTTCGCCGGGTTCCCGTTATCGCGCGGAACGAATGCCTCCATTTTGCCATCACCTCCAGCCTAGTGTACCATGGCCGGCGCGGAGCGGGGAAGGCGGGGCGGCTCCGCCGCGGCTTTTTCTGGCGGCTGTTCGCCAACAGGTTTTCCTCGCGGCTGTTCGCTACAGCTTCTCCTGGATGTCGTCATCCTCCAGATACGCCTTGACCCCGCCGGCGTTCTCCATCCGGACGAGCACGACGTCGGCGCCGATCTTGACGATGTTGCGCCACGGAATGATGAGATCCGCCCCGCTCCCGAACATGCCGAAGAAACGCGTGAAATTAGGCACGACGATGGAATCGATGCGCCCCTGCCTCAGATCGATTTCCATGTCGCTGATTTGGCCGAGCTTTTTGCCGTCGACGATATTGATGACGTCCTTGGTTTGGAATTCGGATATTTTCATGAGCATGCGCGCCGCACTTCCCGTCCTGGAGGTCTAGTGCTCCCAGTATATGACGGAAGGCGGCCGATCAGCCCAAGCCCGCATGAAAAAGGCGCCCGAAGGCGCCTGGAGTTCGTCATGGAGCCTGGCCGCAGCGGCCAGCCTCAGCTCTTGACATGCTTCTGAAGCTGCTGGATGGCCGACTTCTCGAGGCGGGACACCTGCGCCTGCGAGATGCCGATCTCGTCGGCCACCTCCATCTGCGTCTTGCCGTCGAAGAAGCGCATCGACAGAATCATCTTCTCGCGCTGGTTCAGCTTGTGCATCGCCTCGCGCAGGGCGATCTCCTCGATCCAGCTGATGTCCTTGTTGCGGTCGTCGCTGATCTGGTCCATCACGTAGATCGGGTCGCCGCCGTCATGATAGATCGGCTCGAACAGGGAAACCGGATCCTGGATGGCGTCCAGGGCGAAGACGACGTCCTCCTTCGGCACGCCGAGCGCCTCGGATATCTCGAAGATCGTCGGCTCGCGGGAATTCTGGTTCGTGAGGCTGTCGCGGACCTGCAGCGCCTTGTAGGCGATATCCCGCAGCGAGCGCGATACCCGGATCGGGTTGTTGTCCCGCAGGTAGCGGCGGATCTCGCCGATGATCATAGGGACGGCATATGTGGAAAACTTGACGTTTTGACTGAGGTCAAAATTATCGATGGCCTTCATGAGTCCGATGCAGCCGACCTGGAACAGGTCGTCCACGAATTCTCCCCGGTTGTTGAACCGCTGGATGACGCTGAGGACGAGCCTCAGGTTCCCGTTCACGAGCTTCTCTCTTGCGGACCACTCGTTCTGGGTCTGGAGAGCGGTGAACAGCTCCCTCATTTCGACGTTCGTAAGCACGGGGAGTTTGGAAGTATCCACTCCGCAGATCTCGACTTTATTTCGGGTCAATTGTGACTACCTCCCAAGGAGAAACATTAATAAGCATTATCTCCTCGGGCTTCATTTTTATTCCTGTTCCGACACCGTCCGACAGAGCCGCCAGAAGCCTGGAAACGCATCCAAACGACTGGCGGCGTGGAATTGCCGAGCAGTAATTCGACGAAAAAAAAGCCTCGGCGCTTGGCCTCGGCAAATAAGGAAAACGGGAGTCATTCCCCGTAGTAGTTGAACTGGAAATACTGGTAGTCCACACTCTGCGAATCGCTGTCCGTCCGCTCTACGGCGCCGCGGTATACAACCTTGCGCGTCTTCTCCTCGTAGACCACGACGGTAGGTATTTTATTCAGGATCAGGTTGTCGTATATCAATCCCTTCTCGAGCCGGATGCTGCGCAATCCCGCGCTGCCGCTACGATCAAGCTTCAAAGGCTCTGCCAACGGCTCTCCCGTCCGGGTGTCGAGGACATGAATGAGCGGCTCGGCATTCCGCTCGTTGAATGCATAGAGCTTTCCTTCGTGCAGCCTCGGCGCAAGCCCTTGCTTGAGCCGATCCATTCCCGCCTTGGGCAGATCCCAGGTATCGCCGCTGGCGTAATCGTAGCCGATGATGCGCCAATCTTTCAAAACCAGATCCTGTTCGGACCTAGCGGCATCCGGACCCTTGCGCTTGATCGTCTTCACATTGAGCATCACGGAAGAAGAGGGCTCAAGCTCCCGCACCTCGGCGATCAGCTCGACCGAAGTCTCCGTATAAGGGTCGGGATCCGGAACCGTTTGGTAAATTTCCTCCGCCTGCAGCAGCTCCCCGCTCTCCTTGTCGACGATATAATCCGTAAAAGTCCAGATCGCCGGGCCATTGCCCGGGCTGTCATGCTGTCCGCGCACCAGCAGGTGGATGCGGTTTTCTATCCGCTGGATGTCCAGAACGGTCTTGTCCTGGTAAAGGGGATTGTCCGCCTTCGCAGCATTCGCCCGAACGGGCACGGTGAATTCCTTGCTGCCGGAACCGGCAAGATCCAGAATACGAATCTTGACGGACGAAAGGCTGTCGTCCATATCGGCACCGATGACGAAATTCCCGTCCCGGTAGAACGACTCATCCTGCCGATGCCCGCGCATGAAGGAACGATGGGCGATAATGAGCTGGTTCCGCTCGGAAGAATAGCGGTCAGGCTGGATCAGATCGTCGAAGGGAGCGGATAAAAACAGGCTTCCCGTCCTTTCCCTGCGTCCGTCCGCCGACAAGCGGGAACCGAGTCCTTCCAAGACGAAGCCTTTCATCGCCTCCGTGCTTCCTTCCAGTGTAACGAGCTTGTATGGGGGATTGCTGTCGGAGCCGGCGGCTCCCGCATAAGCGGCCAGGACGGCGGCGCTTAGGACAGCAAGCCCGATGCTGTATCCGTATCTTCTTCTCATAGTTCCTCCTTAGGCCGCGACTTTGGTGCGGAGCAGCCATCTGCCTAGCCACAGCGACAGCGCCGCATTGAGCAGCATGAGTGCGATTGCAGCCGCCAGCAGCTCGGAAGGATACAGCAAGGCCGTCCCTCTTTCCGCTTGGGCCCACATCCATGCGACCAGCATCAACGTCCCTGCCGTGTAGGCCAATCCGGCAAGCAATCCTTTGAACCGATAGCTTCTCTCCATAAGAATGGTCGTGAACAGCAAGAGCACGAATACCGATCCGAATCCGTAGACCAGCAGAAATTCATGCAGGCGCACCGGAATGAAGAGGACGAGATCCATGCCTCGAATCGTATCGACCAGAGTTCGCGGAACGCGCAGCTCGTCGGGCATACGCAGCCGGTACATCGTCATCTGAACGGCTACGATGCCTATCTGCAGGGCGAACAGGCTGAACACGAACGTCATCAGCGCTGTGAATTTGGACACATACAGGAGGAATCTCGAATGCGGCAGCATCAGCAGCCGATAGACAAAAGCCGACCTGCCAAACCAGTCCCTGTACCAGATGAGGAAAATATACAATCCGATCCCGCCGATGCAGATCACGATCGGGAATGTCATCCAGCTCTCTCTATGAGACCAAATCTCGCCCAGCGGAATACCGTTGTATCTCTCCGCATATTGGGCCAGAGACAATCCTTCGCGGGTCAATTGCCCGCGAATGGCTTGAAGCCGATCCCTCATCGCCAGCTGCAAGCCGATCAGCTGGATGGCGGACGTCATGGCCATCAGCCCGAGAAGCACAAGGCGGAAGCGGTAGATTTCCAAATGCACCAGCTTCAAATACGTTTTCAAGTCCGATATACCTCCCTCATGACGTCGATGATCGACTTGCCGTGATCGCTGCGCATCTCCTCGCAGTCGAAGTCGCGGATCACATGACCCTGATCCAGCATCACCGCCCGATCGACGAGATGCTCGATGTCGCCGATCTCATGCGTCGTTATGAGCACTCCGCGATCCTCGACCAGCTGGCTCGTGAATACCTCGGCAATCATCTCGCGGCTGAACAGGTCGATGCCGGAGAACGGCTCGTCCATCAGCACGTAGTCGACGTCCTGCGCCATGCCGAGCACGAGGTTGAACTTGGCCGCTGTCCCCTTCGACAGCCGGCCGATCCGCTCTCCGCGCTCGAGGCGGAAGAAGCTCATCAAATCCTCGGCTTTTTCGGCATTCCAGCGGGGATAGAAATCCGACATCAGCTGCAAGCCGTCCCGCAGCTTCATGGAACCCGGCAGCGTGAGCCGATCGGGGACAAAAGCAATCGTATGGTAGATCTCCGGGGAAAGAGGCTGGCCGCCGATGCGGATGCTTCCGCCATCAACCGGCGTAAGTCCCATAATCGCCTTCAGAATCGTCGATTTGCCGGCGCCGTTCAGACCGATGAGACTGGTGATCCGACCTTTCTCCGCCTTGAACGAAATCCCGTTCAAAACATTTTTGCGGCGGTACCGCTTGCGGATGTCGCTGACCTCGATCATCGCTGGCCCCCTCCTGCTCCATCATGATTGTTGTCGGCGGCAGCGGAAGGCCTTCCATATTTCTCCCGGACCAGCTCCACCAATTCCTCCACGGGCGCTTCCAGCCTGCGGACCGACTCCACGAACGCCTCCACCGCCTCGCCGAGCAGCTCGGAGCGGATCTTCCTCAGCACGTCGGCGTCCGTCGTAATATGGCTCGGCGAATTTCCTTCGGTCACGATCAAGTTCTGATCCTCCATTTCCTTGTACGCTTTCTGGGCTGTATTGGGGTTGATCTTCATGCGGGAGGCGAGCTCCCTGCGCGAAGGAACGGTCTGGCCGCCGCGCAGCCGCCCGGTCGCGATCATTTCCTTGAATTGCTTGACTACCTGCAAATAAACCGGATCCCTGCTGTTGAATGCCGCTTCCGGCCACTCCTCTTCGCCTGCCATCTCGCACCTCGGTTCGTGTGTGTACTATGTAGTTCATACACTCGATAAGTGTATTATGCGCATCATACACTAGAAATGTCAATCGTTTCCTAAAAAAAGAAACAAGCTGTCTTGATCCGCCCGGGGCGGATCACAGACAGCTTGATAGGCCATGCAATTTCTCGTTCCGGCGGAAACACGTTCAGAGCCTTGGCGACGCATGTTTATTCATGCCGTCCGGCTTCATGCCGGATGCCGAATGCTTGCTGCAAATCCCGCCTGCCGCCACGCTTGCACGGCATGCCCGGTCTCATCAGCCCTTGTAGGGCTGAACCGGACGAATCGGACGGCCCGCCAAATAAGCCTCGATGTCCTCCACCGCATCCTCGAAGTAGAGCCGGTAGTTGCTCTCCGTCACGTAGCCGATATGCGGCGTCGCCAGCACGTTCGGCAGCGTCCGGTAAGGATGGTCCTCCGGCAGCGGCTCGACGTCGAAGACGTCAAGCCCCGCGCCTGCGATCCTCTCTTCCTTCAAGGCAGACATCAGCGCCTCCTGGTCGACGATGCCCGCCCGAGACGTATTGATCAGGAAGGCGGTCGGCTTCATGAGCGCCAGCTCCTCCGGGCCCAGCAAGCCGCGGGTCCTGCCGCTCAGAACGAGATGCACGGACACATAATCGCTCTCCGCCAGCAGGGCTTCCTTGGAAGCCGCCAGACGGACGCCTGCCTGAGCCGCCCGCTCCTCGGTCAGGTTCTGGCTCCACGCCAGAATATTCATTCCGAATGCCCGCCCGATCTCGGCTACGCGGGTTCCGATCCTCCCCAGCCCGAGCAGGCCGAGGGTGCGGCCGTTCAGGTCGCTGCCGACGGTGCTCTGCCAAGGTCCGCCGCTGCGGAAGGAGTCGGTCTCGACGCGGACATGCCGCGCCAGGCCGAGCAGCAGCGCCCAGGTCAGCTCGATCGGCGCCTCCGAGCTGCCGCGCGTGCCGCTGACCGCGATGCCGAGCCGCTGCGCCGCGTCCAGGTCCACGGAAGCGTTGCGCATGCCGGTCGTCACGAGCAGCCTCAGCTTCGGCAGCCGGGCCAGCAGCGATTCCCGGAACGGCGTCCTCTCCCGCATGATGACAAGAATCTCCTCGTCCTTCAGCATCTCCGCCAGCTCGTCCTCGCTGTCATAATGCTCTGTCAGCACCGACAGCTCGAGCTTGTCTTCCAGGCGGCCCCAATCCCCATAGTTCAAAGCCGCTTCCTGATAATCGTCGAGAATCGTGCAGTTCGCTTTCATGGATCGTCGCCTCCCTTGTCGTCCTTTTCATTGTAGGAAGCGATCGGACGGGAAGCAACCATTTCCATGCGGGCCAAAGCCTCTTCCGGCCGGATGCGGGACCTTGAAGACGGCGATGCGGCCTTTCCAGCGCGCCGCCGCCAGCCAGCTCCCCTACTGACATAAAAACAGGCAGCCTGGCGGTTTCTACCTGTAGACGGAACGCAGAGCTGCATCCAGTATCCAATAAGAGAGGCCTGCCTTGCAGGGAGGAAGCTCGCGCATCTGCATGAATCCGGCTTGCGGAATTTGATTCCCCTGCAGCAGCCCGCTTCCCCTTAGGCTTGGCTCGCCTGGGCCACATGCAGGCGGCTGTAGATGCCGCCCGCGGCGATCAGCTCCTGATGCTTGCCCTGCTCCGCGATGCCGTCCTTGCTCACGACGACGATGCGGTCGGCATTGCGGACCGTGCTCAGCCGGTGCGCGATGACCAGCGTCGTGCGTCCGACGGACAGCTCCGCCAGCGCGGCCTGGATGGCCGCCTCCGTCTCGGTGTCGAGAGCAGACGTCGCTTCGTCCAGGATGAGGATCGGCGGATTTTTGAGGAACATGCGCGCGATGGACATGCGCTGCTTCTGTCCGCCGGACAGCTTCACGCCGCGCTCGCCGATGACGGTATCCATCCCTTCCGGCATGCTGCGGATCAGTTCGTCCAGCGACGCCCGGCGCGCCGCTTCCCAGATCTCCTCTTCGCTCGCCTGCAGGTTGCCGTAGGCGATATTCTCGCGGATCGTGCCGGAGAACAGGAAGACGTCCTGCTGCACGATGCCGATCTGGCGGCGCAGCGAATCCAGCTTCACGTCCCGGATGTCCTTGCCGTCCACCTTGATCGAGCCTCCTTCCACCTCGTAGAAACGCGGCAGCAGGCTGCAGATCGTCGTCTTGCCGGCTCCGGACGGACCGACAAAGGCGACCGTCTCTCCCGGCTTGATGCTGAGGCTGATATCGTTCAGAATCGGACGATCCGGCTCGTAGCCGAAGGAGACATGGCTGAATTCGATGCTGCCGCTGACGTTCTTCAGCTCGGCGGCGCCGGGCTTATCCTGGATATCGGGTTCCGTGTCCATGATTTCGCAATACCGCTTGAAGCCGGCGATTCCCTTCGGATAGCTCTCGATGACGGCGTTGATCTTCTCGATCGGCTTGAAGAAAACGTTCGACAGCAGGATGAACGCCATGAAGTCGCCGAGGTTGATTCGCCCTTCGATCATGAACCAGGCTCCCGCGATCATGACGAAGATGGTGATCAGGCGCATGAGCATGTACGTGATGCTGATGCTCTTGGACATCGTCTTGTAGGCCATCAGCTTGGTCGTGCGGAAGTTCTGGTTGTCGACGGCGAACAGCTTGTTCTCATGCTCCTCGTTGGCAAAAGACTGCACGACGCGGATGCCGCCGACATTGTCCTCGATGCGGGCGTTGAAGCTGCCGACATTGCCGAACATCCGGCCATAGGTCGAGCCCATCCGGCGGCCGAAGAAGATAACGAGCCAGGCCATGATCGGAACGATGACGAACGTGAGCAGCGCCAGCTCCAGATTGATGTAGGCCATCAGGGCAAACGAGCCCAGCAGCGTCATGACGGCGATGAATACATCCTCCGGACCGTGATGGGCGACTTCGCCGACCTCGGTCAGGTCGTTGGTCATTCTCCCGATGAGGTGGCCGGTCTTGTTGTTGTCGAAGAAGCGGAAGCTCAGCTTCTGCACATGCGCGAACAGCTTGCGCCGCATCTCCGTCTCGATGTTGATGCCAAGCATATGTCCCCAGTAGTTGACGACATAGTTCAGCACTGTATTCAGCGCATAGATCGCCAGCAGGCCGACGCAAGCCCAGACGATCAGCTGCCAGTCCCCGCCCGGCAGCAGCTTGTTGATGAACTGCTGGACCGCGACCGGAAATGCGAGCTCAAGCAGGCCCGCGACGACGGCGCAGGTGAAGTCAAGGATGAAGAGGCCCAGGAACGGGCGGTAATGAGAGAAAAATCGGCGGAGCATGTCTTCACTCTTTTCCGGTTGGTTTTGATACAAAATTCTGTATAAACTCTATACTAATTGATAGTCATTCTCAGGGTCAAACCCTTTTTTGGCTTTATTCAAACCTTCCCTCCCTCGCGCCGGCGCCGCAACATGTTCGAAGGCCTGTTCCCATGCTAAAATGAAAGCATAAAGGAGAGCGTTCATTCATGTATGATGTCACGATCATTGGCGCCGGAGTCGCCGGCATCTTCGCCGCCCACGCCCTGATGGAGGCCGCTCCTGGACTCAAGGTGCTGGTGGTGGACAAAGGAAAGCCGCCGAGGGAACGAAGCTGCCCGCTGGAGCAGGGAGGCAGCTGCCAGTGCGACGCCTGCGAAGCCTACATCGGATTCGGCGGACTTGGCCGGTCCGAAGGAAAATACAATTTCACGACCGACTTCGGCGGCGAGCTGGAAGGGCTGCTCGGAGAACGGCTCGCGATGGAAAGGCTGGACGAGGCCGACCGCATCCTGTGCCTGTACGGGGCCGCCGAAGCCGTTCCTTACCGGACGCACAGCAGCAGCCTTGCCGCCAGGGCGGAAGCCGGCGGCTTGAAGCTGCTCAGCTCGACCGTCCGCCATTTGGGCACCCGCTTGTCGCGGCAAGTGCTGGACGGCTTCTATGAAGCTCTGTCGGCATGGGCGGATTTCAGCTTCCGGACCGAGGTCGTCTCGCTGGACAAGAATTCAGGAGGCTTCATCCTTCGCCTCTCGGATGGACGGACGTTGCCGTCGAAAAAGGTGTTTCTCGCCACGGGACGCAGCGGCAGCGGCTGGCTGGAGCAACTGCTTCCGACGCTCGGCCTGGAAGCGAGGCAGACCCGGCTGGATCTCGGCATCCGGCTGGAAATGGCGGGAGGGCAATTGGATTCCATCCTTGAGGAAACGTTCGAAACCAAGCTGCGCTATGACGGGGACGGCTTCTCGGCGACAACCTATTGCATGAATCCAAGCGGCCGCATCATCCGCAAGCATCAGGAGGGCCTCGTCATGGCCGACGGCCAGAACTTCAAGGAACAAGGAAGCAAAAGCGCCAACCTCAACTTCACCCTGTTCGTTCCGCGCCACTTCCCAACCCTGCAGGAGGCCGATGCATGCGCCCGGCAAGTGCTGGGGAAGGTCAACCGTGGCGGGGATCGCCTGGCCGTCCAAAGGCTGGACGATCTCCGCCGCGGGCGCTCCTCCAGCCCGGAAGGCATCCGCTCCAGCCGGATCAGGCCGTCGATCGAGGCGGATCCGGGAAATCTGGCCGAGGAGCTGCCGGAGCTGTATGTTCGAGCCGCCATGGAATTCCTGTCCGCGCTGGAACGGCTGCTCGGCGAACGTCTTGACGGCGATACGCTTCTCTATGCGCTAGACGGCAAATTCTATGCTCCCAGACTGGCAGTCGACTGCCGCTTCCAGACGGAAATCGAAGGGCTGTATGCGATCGGAGACTGCTCCGGCTCGACCCATTCGCTCTCCCAGGCGGCGGCCAGCGGCATCCATGCCGCACGCTGCGCGCTCGGCCTTTCCTGAGACTCCCCCTCAGCCTGTCCTTCCCAACAAAAAGCCGGCCCTCTATGGAGAGGCAGGCTTTTTGCATGCTCGAAGCTTTTTGCATGCTCGGAGCTTTTTGCATGCTCGGAGCTTTTGCATGTCCGGGCTCTGCCTGCCCGATCTTCAATCCGCTGCTTTTGGTCTGCTCCAGGCCGCTGCCTGCACATCAGACCATCTTGTTGAATTCCTTGCGCAGGCGCTTGATGATCCGCTTCTCGAGGCGGGAAATATAGGATTGCGAGATGCCGAGCTGATCGGCGACATCCTTCTGCGTCTTCTCTTCCCCGTCGGCAAGCCCGAAACGCAGCTCCATGATGATGCGCTCCCGCTCTGTCAGCTTGTCGAGCGCCTTGTGCAGCAGCTTGCGGTCGACCTGCTCCTCGATGTTCCGATAGATCGTGTCGTTCTCGGTGCCGAGCACGTCCGAGAGCAGCAGCTCGTTGCCGTCCCAGTCGATGTTCAGCGGCTCGTCGAACGATACCTCCGTCCTCGTCTTGCTGTTGCGGCGAAGGAACATCAGAATCTCGTTCTCGATGCAGCGCGAAGCGTACGTAGCCAGCTTGATCTTCTTTTCGGGATCGAACGTATTGACAGCCTTGATCAGGCCGATGGCTCCGATCGATACCAGATCCTCGATGTGGATGCCGGTATTCTCGAACTTGCGGGCGATGTAGACGACAAGCCGCAGGTTGCGCTCGATGAGCATGGCGCGGATCGCGCTGTCCCCGGACGGAAGCCTCTCCAGCAAGTATTCCTCTTCTTCGCGCGTAAGCGGGGGAGGGAGCGCTTCACTGCCGCCGATATAATATATTTCCTGGCTTTTCAGCCCGAGCAAAAACAGCAGGCGGTAATAGAACAACTGCATATTCAGCCGGAATTTAACCATTATAGTCCCCATCTCCTCTTTTGTTGGTCAGCCGGCCCGATGCTCCACCAGCGAAGGGTGGATGATAGCGCGGTAAGAGCCGTCAGCTGCCAGCTTGCCTCCATCCAGTCCGATGAGCACTTTGCTCGATTCGCTCCGTTGTCCTTCTCTCACGATGACGACCGTATCCGGCTTGACGGCGAGCATGAACTGCGTCCCTTTGTTGATTCCGCGGTAGGGGACGAGCCGCAGGCGGTCCTGCCAGGGAAATTCCTCTTGTCCAAGCCCGGCGATCAGCCGGTCCACCTGGGAATCCCGGATTCCCTGCATCCAGCCGGGAGGGATCTCGTCCTCCCACAGCGAGGCTTCCATCACCATGACCGGTGTCCGGGAGAGCGGATCGTAGAGCTGGTTGCCCGTATCGACGAGACCGGTGCAGCGATGCTCCTTGCCGCCGATGATGACGGAAACTTCAGCCAGATGAGTCAGCACCAGCTCCTTCTGCCTTCGTGCGCTGACGACGCTGCGGAAGACATACAAGCCGATGCATAGGAAGCTGAACGCGTATACGCCGCCCATCTGCACTTCGAATGCGACTCCATGCCGGAGCAGCGTCATCGTCCTCCATACTTTTCCGGAGCCCTGCATAAGAAAATAGTAGATGCCGAGAACGGCGCCGGCCGCTACGAAATTGACCGCATAAAACGTTCCCACAAGACGGGCAAAGCTTCGGGTATCGGCATAACCGAAGGCGACCGCGATTATAATCAGCGATATAGCCGCCTTGACGATGACGGTAAACAGCATGGAGAGCGGCGGAAAAAGCATCAAGGTCACATAGATCCCGCCGATGGCGGCAGCGGTCAATACCCGCCACGGCTTGGCCTTGATTCCGCGCACCCAGGCAGTGAGCAGCAGCATGGAGCCGTCCACCATCAGCTCCTTGAGAAACAGCACATCGACGTATACGGCCAGCTGAAGCCACCCTCCTGTCCACCCTTCGGCACCGTCCGGCTCTGTCGGCAGAGCAGGCCGGGGAACGATAGAAACAAGTATAGTGCAGCGCCAAGCACAATGTCTGTCTAAACCTGGCGCGGCGCCGCAACTAATTTTGTCGGAAGCTTAGAGGCGCGGCGGAGCTGATTCTCCTCTTTTCGACCACGATAAAATGAAGATGAACAAGGCTTTAACCGGGGCCTTGTCGGTTTTTAGGCATAGAAAAAGACCGCATCTTCCGTCGGAAGATGCGGTCTGGGTAGGGACTGCGGATCAGCGGTCGCCGCGCGGGCGGTTGTTGCGCAGGAAAGCGGGAATCTCCAGCTGGTCGCTCGGCGTATTGGTGAACGGCTTGGCGCTCGGCTGAGGGGCGCGCTGCTCCTGAGGCTCAGGAGCGGCTCCATGAGTTTGCGTCTGCGGGCGGCGGGCCGGCTGAACAGGCGCCGCCTTGTGCTCGAAGCCTGTCGCGATGACGGTGACCTTGATCTCGTCCTTGAAGTCCTCGTCGATGATCGCGCCGAAGATCATGTTGACCTCCGGATCGGAAGCCTCGATGACGATCTCGGCCGCTTCGTTCACCTCGTACAGCGACAGGTTCATGCCGCCGGTGATGTTCATGATGACTCCGCGGGCTCCGTCGATCGACGTTTCGAGCAGCGGGCTCTGGATCGCCTTGCGGGCAGCCTCGGCCGCGCGGTTCTCGCCGGTCGCGATGCCGATGCCCATGAGGGCGGAGCCGCGCTCGGTCATGATCGTCTTCACGTCGGCGAAGTCGAGGTTGATCAGGCCCGGTACGGCAATGAGGTCGGAGATGCCTTGGACGGCCTGGCGAAGCACGTTGTCGGCTTCGCGGAACGCCTCGAGCATCGGCGTCTTTTTGTCGACGATCTCAAGCAGGCGGTCGTTCGGGATGATGATCAGCGTGTCGACCTTTTCCTTCAGCGCCTCGATGCCGTTCTCGGCCTGGTTCGAGCGCTTGCGGCCCTCGAAGGTGAACGGTCGGGTGACGACGCCGACCGTCAGCGCTCCGCATTCGCGGGCGATTTCGGCGATGACGGGAGCAGCGCCGGTACCGGTGCCGCCGCCCATGCCGGCCGTCACGAATACCATGTCCGCGCCTTTGAGCGTAGCGGCGACGAGATCGCGGGATTCCTCGGCCGCTTTTTTGCCGACCTCCGGATTCGCGCCCGCTCCGAGGCCGCGCGTAAGCTTGTCGCCGATCTGGAGCTTATGCTCCGCCTTGGCAAGGTGGAGCGCCTGGGCGTCGGTGTTCACCGTAATGAACTCCACGCCCTTCACTCCGTTGTCGATCATCCGGTTCACCGCATTGCTGCCGCCGCCCCCGACACCGATGACTTTAATTTGTGCCAGCTGTTCCAAGTCAATATCGAACTCCAACATTCTATTTCCCCCGATCAGATGAATTCGCTGAACATGTTCTTGATTCGTTCAATCATGCCGGGTTTAGCGGGGGCTGCGGTTCCCGTCTTGCGGCTTGCCTGCTTCTTGACCGCTCCCGAATTGCGAATCGTCATATGCTTGCTCACATATTGGATCATTCCGACTCCGCTGCCGAAGGCCGGGTCGCGTACGCCGATGAAGTCCGGGACGGCGATGCGGACGGAAGATTCCAGCTCCTGCTGCGCCACGGTCAGCGTGCCCGGCAAGTTCACTGTGCCTCCGGTGAGCACGTAGCCCTGGATTTTTTGGGCATAGCCCAAACGGCGGACTTCCTGCCGGATCATGTAGAAGATCTCGGCCATGCGCGGCTCGATGATGTTCGCCAGATCGACCTGGGAGAATTCCTTCTCGACGTTGGAGCCGAGCCGCGTCACCTTGAAGCGCTGGTCCTCCGCGGCGTCGTACACGGATGCGCAGCCGTACTTGAGCTTGATCTTCTCCGCTTGCTCCGTCTGCGTGCGAAGGCCGTAGGAGATATCATTGGTGACGAATTCCCCGCCGACCGGCAGCGTCGACGTGGCGGCCAGGCCGCCCTGATCGAAGATCGACAGAGTCGTGGATCCCGCGCCGATGTCGACGATGGCCGTTCCCATCGACTTCTCATCCTTGCTGAGGGACATCATGCCGGACGCCAGCGACATCAGGATGATGCCGGAGATGTGCAGCCCTGCCTTCTCCACGCAGCGGATCAGATTATGTATGGCCGTCTTCGCTCCGGTCACGATGGTGGATTCCACTTCGAGACGGACGCCGATCATGCCGCGCGGATCCGAAATGCCTTCAAGCCCGTCGACCAGATACTGCTTGGGCACGAGATTGATGATTTCGCGTTCCGGTGGCAGCGCCACGACCTTGGCCGCCTGCAGCACGCGCTCGATGTCTTCCTCGCCGATCTCGCGATCCTCGTTGGAAACAGCCACGACGCCGTGGTTGCTCTGGAGCGCGATATGATTCCCCTGAATGCCTACGTACACTTCCGAAATCTGAATGTCGACCATTCTCTCCGCATGCTCGACCGCGTTGCGGATCGACTTGACGGTCTGGTCGATGTCTACGATGGCTCCCTTGCGGATGCCTTCCGAGTCGGACGATCCAACCCCAATTATATTAATGGCTCCGCCTGTCACTTCGCCAATAATAACTCGAACCTTGGATGTACCGATGTCCAAACTGACAATGATGTCGTTATTGCCCAATTCCGCGGCACCTCCGTTTCGGGTCGCATTTATCGGTATTCCTTTTTAATCTGATCCTACATATTCAACACAGTTAATATTTTCCCTCTTTTTTCTACATTTTTTTCGCCTGCCAATTCAACCCAGCAAAGAAAAAAAATGAAGGAGGGGCGGCCGTCTCGGCACTCTCGCCGCTCGCCGGAAGCGAGTCCGAAGCCGCTGCGGAGATGTCTCGCCGAGGGACTAAAGGCATGATCATCTAGGAAAAATGCCATATCTTAAATTCTACCATTCTTTAGGGCGAAATAAAAGAGCGGGAGCCAAGCGGCTTTGCTTCATGGTCCGGCTTCCTCCGAGCTGCCCGCGGCTTGCACGAACGGCGAATAGGTATCCGCAAGCAGCAGCGTGACCCGGCCGGGATCCCGCTCCTCGACGACCGAATTCAGCGTGTCGATCTTATCCTTGAGCAAGGAGGCGGCCGTAATGACTTCGAAGCCGTTGCGGGTATAGATGCGGATCCGGTCCGGGTAGGATTCGGTCGGAGAAGGCATGATTTCCGATAAATTGCCGAGAGCGGCAGGATCGATCAGGGCAAGCTGCCTGCACAGCTCGCCCTTCACGGAATCGTCCTTCTTCCATCCCGACAGGACCGGCTTGTCCACGACCGCTTTGGCCTGGTCGGCCTGGATGATGGAGCCGCTCGCCAATATGGCGCTCAGCTGGCCGTTCGCAGCGAGCTCAAACGCTACCGGCGGATATTCCTCGACCGTGATTTTGATCTGTCCGGGAAAGGTTTTGGCCACCTTGACTTCCTTGACCGAGCCGAGCTTCCGGATCCGGTGCTCCACGCTGGAGGAAAGAGTGCCGAAAAAGGCGTCTCCGGCACGAACGCTTGCCGCCTCGCGGATCCGCGCTTCCGTCGTGAACTGCTCGCCCTCGACCGTGACGACGCTGACCTTGCTGATCGAGGAATTAAAGAAAAGGATCGATAATAAAATAAGGAATAGAAGCACCAGGATGAAGACGAGTTTCCGGTTGCCCCTCCGCTTCGGCGGCGGATCCTTCAAGATCGGGATCAATTCAGCCAAGCTTGTCCCTCCTTCAGCCGCGAAACGGTCTCCGCCCGCGCGGAGAGCCGTTTTGCGGCAGCACATTTCGGTTCTATTGCATCGGCGTCCGCGGGCAGAAGCTCCGGCACGGGATATCCCTTGAAGATCAGCCCGGTACGGCTCCGTTGTCCGGAACCGGCGCGCTGCGGACAATCCGTGCGCCAAGCCGCGCAAGCATGGATTCGATGCTGTCGTAGCCGCGGTCGATATGATGCACCTGCTCGACGACTGTGCGCCCATTGGCCGCAAGTCCGGCGATGACGAGAGCGGCGCCGGCCCGCAGGTCCGTCGCTTCGACCGTTGCCCCGTACAGCCTGGATACGCCCCGGATGACGGCCGCGTTGAGATCGACGCGGATATCCGCTCCCATGCGGCTGAGCTCGTCGACATGCTTGAAGCGGCCCTCGAAAATCGTTTCCTTCATGATGCTCGTGCCGTCGGCCAGAGCAAGCAGCACCATCACCTGCGATTGAAGATCCGTCGGGAAGGCCGGATAGGGAGAAGTGACGATCCGCTCGACCGCCTTCGGCCTTGCCGACGTTCCGACGGTGATGGCGTCTCCCTCGATGCCGATGCCGACTCCGGCGCGCCGGAGCACATGGATCAGGGAAGACAGATGCGCCGGCCTCGTGTTCGTCAGCGTAACCTTTCCTTTGGTCGCAGCGGCAGCTACCATGACGGTGCCGGCCACGATCCGGTCCGGAATGACCCGATAGCGGCATGGAGTGAGCGATTCGACCCCTTCGATCGTAATCGTATCCGTCCCCGCTCCGATAATGCGCGCGCCCATAGCGTTGAGGAAATGCTGAAGATCCTGGATTTCCGGCTCCCTGGCAGCTCCCGTTATCGTCGTTCTGCCCTCTGCGAGCGCAGCGGCCATCATGATGTTCTCCGTCGCGCCTACGCTGGGAAAGCCGAGATGAATATCGGCACCGCGCAGCTTCTCCGCCCGGCAGGAAATCCGATCCCCATATTCCTCGATCTCGGCGCCCAGCGAACGCAGCCCTTCGAGATGAAGGTCGATCTTCCGCTCTCCGATCGCGCAGCCGCCGGGCTGGTAGAGATGGACTTCCCCGAACCGGGCGAGCAGAGGTCCCATCAGAAAAATGGAGGAACGCATCTGACCCATCAGCTTTTCGGGGATATGGGCCTGGTATGCCGTCGCCGTATTGATCGTGACGGTGTCGCCGACATGTTCCGCGCGGCAACCGAGCTCCTGCAAGATGTGCAGCATGACTTCTATATCGAGCAGCTGCGGCACCGAATCGATGACGACCGTGCCGCTGGCGAGCATGCTGCCTGCCAGTATCGGCAGAGCTGCGTTTTTCGCCCCTTGGATAGCAATGGTTCCTGAGAGAGGTTGCCCGCCTTCAATCACCAATTTGTCCAAACCTACACCTCCAAGTTACCGCTCACCCACCACCAATACTTCCGGCTTCAAGTCAATGCCGGTACGGTCCTTGACCGTGCCGCGAATATGGGCGATCAGGGTGAGGACGTCTTCAGCCGCCGCCTGGCCGGTGTTGACAATGAAATTGGCGTGCAAGGTCGACACCTGGGCTCCGCCTACCGAATAGCCTTTGAGCCCGGCTTCTTCGATCAGCTTCGCGGCATAGGTGCCGGGAGGATTGCGGAAGACGCTTCCGCAGCTCGGCTGATGCAGCGGCTGCGTGGCTCTGCGCCGATCTTTGTGAGCAGCCATCGCAGACGTGATCTCTCCGGCCTCTCCTCTCTCGAGCTCGAAGAGAGCTTCCACGACGATGCCGCGGCTAGCCTCCTCCTGCAGTCTCGAATGGCGGTAAGAGAACTTCATCTCCTCCGGTCCCCACGTCACCAATTCCCCTGTCTCCAGCACAATGTCGGCTGATTTGAATATACGCGACACATCGGATCCATGGGCTCCCGCATTCATATAGACGGCACCGCCTACCGTGCCTGGAATTCCCCCGGCGAATTCCAGTCCCGTCAGCCCTTTCCTGCCGGCTTTAACTGCAAGCGTGACGAACGGATACGCGGCTCCGGCACGCACGAGCGGGCCGTCGAATTCCGCGAAATCCAGCGCAGACCCCGGCCTGATGACGACGCCGCGGATTCCTTTGTCCGAGACGAGCATGTTGGAACCCTTTCCAAGCGTCATCCAGGGCACTTCGTGCCTGCGCAGAATGCGAATCGTTCTTGCCAGCTCTTCCTTGCCGCTCGGGACAACCACGGCATCGGCCGGTCCGCCGATTCTCCACGTCGTAAGCGACGAGAGCGGGACCTGCTGGCTGATGTCGCCCACACGGGCTTCTTCCAGCTCTTGCATCCAAGCTTTCATGGTGTTCCTCCTTCATTCGCGGTGCTCAAGGCGGGGCAAGGCTGTCAGGCTGCAGCCCGAAGCCCTCGCGGGCTTCGGTGAATGCCCGCACTCCCTGTAGGAATGCGGTAACCGGCCGCCCTTAGGTGACGGACACGATTATGCTGATATCCTATGCCTCCCCGGGCTCTATGGTGACAGGAGCCCGCCCACAACCCGCTTCTCGCCTTTTATTTCTTCGCCAGCCTGCGCAGCTCCGCAGTCAGGATCGAAGCGGATCTCGGCATGCCGAGCTTCCGCGACGCTTCCTTCATGCGCTGCAGTCCGGCGCTGTCCTGCAATATCGCTTCGATGCGGCTCCATAGGCCGTCACCGCTGAGTTCACGCTCAAGCATCAGCTCGGCCGCCCCCGCGTCTGCGAGATTGCGGGCATTGGCTTCCTGATGGTTATTCGTCACATTGGGCGACGGAATCAAGATGGATGGCAATCCGAGCGCCGTCAGCTCGGCCAGCGACGAAGCGCCGGCCCGCCCGACGACCAGCGTGGAGGCGGCCAGCACCTCGGGCATGTTATGAAGATAAGGCAGGACATGAAGATGATTGGTGATGCCCGGCGCCGCCTCCTTGATGGCCGCGGAGGTGCGTTCGTAATAGCTTTCTCCGGTCACAAAAACATAATGGACGGCTCTGGAGCGGGCCGCGGCCGGCGCCATGGCGACCATCGCGTCATTGATGGCCTGCGCCCCCCTGCTGCCGCCTACGACGAGCACGATGCGGCTCCCCTCGGCGATGCCGAGCGAAGCGTAGCCTTTGCTGCGGCTTGCCTTGACGACATGGGAAGCGCATGGGTTGCCGGCATAGACGGTGCGCTTCGCCTTGCCGAATGAAGCGGCCGAAGCTTCGAAGCTCACCGCCACGCAATCGGCGTAACGGGACAAAAACTTGTTGGTCAGCCCGGGAACGGCATTCTGCTCATGGACGAGCGTCGGGATGCCGAGCCTCGCGGCTGCATACATGACGGGCCCGCATACATAACCGCCGGTCCCTACGACCGCGTCGGGCTTGAAAGCCTTCAGCAGCTCCTTGGACCGGCTGACTCCCTTCATGAAGCGGATGACGGTCCTGACGTTCTCGACCGACAGCTTGCGCCTGAAGCCGGTGATTTCCACCGCCTCGAAGCGCACGCCCGCCTCCGGCACGATCCGGCTCTCAAGCCCGCGGCTCGTGCCGATATAGAGCAGCTCCGTCTGAGGCTCTTCCTGCTGCATCTGCTTGCCGATGGCCAGGGCGGGATAGATATGCCCCCCGGTTCCTCCTCCGGTCAGTACGATTCGCATGATGTTCACCTCGAGTAACGGGATATATTGAGCAAAATTCCTAGTGCGGTCAAAAGCAGGGTCAAAGAAGATCCGCCGTAGCTGACGAGCGGCAGCGTGATGCCTGTGACCGGCATGAGGCCGATGACGACGCCGATATTGATCAGCACCTGCACGGCGACGATGCCGGTAATGCCTGCCGCCAGCAGGCTGCCGAACGTATCCGGGGCATAGATGGCCGCCCGCATCCCTCTCCAGACCAGGATCAGGAACAGGAAGATCAGGGCGCCTCCCCCGATGAAGCCGAGCTCCTCCGCCAGGATGGAGAAGATGAAGTCGGTCTGCGGCTCGGGCAGGTAGCTGTACTTCTGCCGGCTCATGCCGAGGCCGAGACCGACCAGCCCGCCCGGGGCGATCGCATACAGCGATTGGATGATCTGGTAGCCGGCGCCGAGCGGATCCTGCCAAGGGTCCAGGAACGACGTGATCCGCTTGAGCCGGTAAGGCGCCGCCAGGATGAGGCCGACGAATCCCGCCGCCCCGATCATCGCGAGTCCGCCGAGATGCTTCAGCCGAGCTCCCGCCACGAACAGCACGAGCAGCGAGGCGCCCATCATGACGCTGCCCGTCCCGAGATCCGGCTGCAGCATGATCATGCCGAAGGCCGTTCCCATGAGAGCGAGCGGCGGCAGCAGTCCTTTGGCGAACAGCGTGATCCGCTGCTGGTTGTCGGACAGCATCTTGGCGAGGAACAGAATCATGCCGAGCTTCATGAACTCCGACGGCTGGATGCCGAAGGAGCTGATGCCGAGCCAGCTGCGGGCGCCGCCGCGAACGACGCCGACGCCGGGAATAAGCACGAGGACCAGCAGCCCGAAGCAGACGAGCAGGACGGGCTTTGCGTATTTTTTCCAGACATGGTAGTCGGCGTTCATCGTGAAGATCATGGCTCCGATGCCGAGAACGGCAAAGATCGCCTGGCGCTTGACGAAATAGTAGGGATCGCCGAATTCCTGGAACGCGCGGACCGCGCTGGCGCTGTAGACCATGACGAGTCCAACGGAAAGAATCAATGCTATCGCTCCGACTAGCCATACGTCCGGAGCCGACCGGACTTTGGGCATGACGCACCACCTCAGGCATGGGAAAGTAGGGACAAGCCCCCTACTTACAAGGTATGCGCCGATTCCTTAAACATGCGCCCGCGGTCTTCGAACGAAGGGAACATATCCCAGCTCGCGCAAGCCGGCGAGAGCAGGACGGCATCCCCCGGCGAAGCGAGCCGGGCTGCGGCTTTCGTCGCTTGGCGGATGACGGATTCGGCGTCACCTTCAGCATCGACCACCGCCACATTCGCCATACCCGCCAGCTCCGCCACCCGCGCGAGCTTGCCGCGGGTCTCGCCGAGCAGGACGAGCCCCTTGATCTTGGGGGATCCGAACAGCGGCAGCAGCTCCATGTAATCGGAGCCGCGGTCGAGTCCGCCCGCGATCAGGATCAAAGGCTGCTCGAACGAACCGGTCGACATGAGCGTTGCGACCGGGTTCGTCGCTTTGGAGTCGTTGTAGTAGCGGACTCCCGCTGCTTCGAGCACGAACTCGAGACGATGCTCCACGCCTCCGAAATCCCGGAGAGGAGCCGCAAGCAAGGCCGGCTCGACCCCGATCGCGATGCACGCGGCGACGGCGGCCAGCGCGTTCCCCGCGTTATGCCTTCCCGGAACGCCGAGCTCCCGGACGGCGACGATGGCCTGCTCCGTCCCGTCCCCGCTGCGGTATACGATCGTCCGCTCCGGCTCGCCGGCGTTGTCCGGCGCCCCGGCGGCTTCGTAAGGAGGCTCGATGCAGACGCCGCTCTCGAGCCTGCGATAGAGCGAGAACGGAATCAGGCGCGACTTCAAGCCGGCTTCGATCGCCGCGCAAGCCGGGTCGTCCGCATTCAGCACGGCTGTATCCTGCTCCGTCTGGTTCGCGAACAACTTCGCTTTTGAGGCGACGTAGTCGTCCATCGAGCCGTGATAATCGAGATGCGTCTCCGCGATATTGAGCAGCAGGCCGACCTGCGGCCGGAAGCTGCTCGTGCCTTTCAGCTGGAAGCTGCTGAGCTCGGCGACGAGCACGCTGCCTGCATCCGCTTCTTCCGCCGCTTCGCACAGAGGCCGGCCGATGTTGCCCGCGACGATCGGACGCCGGCCAGCCGCTTCCAGCATGCGGCCGATCCAGGTCGTCGTCGTCGTTTTGCCGTTGCTGCCGGTAATGCCGATGATCGGCGCCGGCGACAGCAGGCCCGCCACCTCGACCTCGGTCACGACCTCGACGCCAAGATCCAGCGCCGCGGCAACAGGCGGAGCGTTGTACGGAATGCCGGGATTCTTGACGAGCAGGGCCGTCTGGGCATCGACCAGATCGTCGGGATGATGCCCGCAGATGACTTCGATTCCGAGCGCGGCCAGCTCGGCGGCTTCCGGACTCTCTTCCGCAGGCTTGCGGTCGTTGACCGTTACATTCGCTCCCAGGCGGTGGAACAGCCTGGCGACCGCGGCTCCGCTGCGCGCCAAGCCGAGCACGACGACGCGGCGATTCCGGTATGTGGACGGATGATTCATGCCAATCTCTCCTTTTATGTAGCCAAACGGCTATGCCGTCCGTTGCCGGACGGAGTCATTTCGCATGGATGGCTAGAATACGCTAAGCTTCAAAGGTGTCGGAGCGGGCTCATGCGGAGCGGATGCCGATCCGATGCATGCGCCGGCAGCTCCGCATCTCCTCTGAAGGAAAAGAAACCGCCAAAGCGAACGGCCTCGTCCTCATGGAGAGGGAAGGTTCCGAACGCCCGGCGGCACTTGTAGCTATGCTGCGTCCGGCATTCGCTTCCCCCTTGAGGGCGGCAGCCGCGGCTCGTCAGCCTCCGGTGACCCGGTAGAGTACGAGACCGGCAGCGGCCAGCACGAGTCCGGCCGTCCAGAATACGGTAACGACCTTCCATTCCGACCATCCCGACAGCTCGAAATGATGGTGGATCGGGCTCATGCGGAAAATCCGCTTGCCGCCCCGGAGCTTGAACGAGCCGACCTGGAGAATGACCGAGATCATCTCGAGGACGAATACGCCGCCGATCAGAATGAGCAGAATCTCCGTCTTGGTCAGGATCGCGACGGCCGCGAGGCCGCCGCCGATTCCGAGCGAGCCGGTGTCGCCCATGAACACCTTGGCCGGATGCGCGTTGAAAATAAGAAATCCAAGCGCGGCTCCGACGAGCGCGGCGGAAAATACGGCGCTCTCATGCTCCGTCGCCTGCATCGCGATGATGGTGAACGCCCCTGCCGCGATCGCGCTCGTCCCGGCCAGCAGGCCGTCCACTCCGTCCGTGAAGTTGACCGCATTGGTCGTAGCGAAAAAGATGATGACGACAAAAGGATAATAAAGCCATCCGAGATCCCAGCTGAAATCCGTTCCGGGAACGGCAATCTCCGTGCTCTGTCCCATCCGGTGCAGCAGCACGCAGACGATGATGCTGAAGAGCAGCTGCCCGGCGAGCTTCTGCTTGGCCGTCAAGCCAAGCGAGCGCTTGAGCACGATCTTGATGTAATCGTCCATGAAGCCGACCAGGCCGAAGCCGAGAGCGCCGACGAGCAGCACCCAGAATTCCGTCGTTTTCTCCGAGAACTTCAGGAAAGCGACGAGAATGGCAAGCATGATGATGATGCCGCCCATCGTCGGCGTTCCCGATTTTTTGAGATGGCTCTGTGGCCCTTCCGTGCGCACCTGCTGTCCGAACTTAAGCCGCCTCAGCAGGGGGATGAACAGAGGTCCGAGTATAACTGCTAGAAGAAACGATACGCCAAGTGTCATCAGTATGACCAGCATGTCCATGCTTTCACCCCCTCAAGGTCAGCGCTGAAGCGCTTCTACGACCCTTTCCATATGCATCGTCCGGGATCCCTTCACCAGCACGAGATCGCGGGGATCAAGCTCCGCCGCAAGGGCGCCGATGAGGGAATCCTGGTTGTCGAAATGCCGCACCGCAGCCGCAGCAGACGTGCCGAAGGAAGCTGCCGCTCCTTCGGAAGTGTGAATGGACAGGGCTCCGCAGGTAAGAACCGCGTCCGCCTTGTCCGGCGTGATGTATGCGCCCGTCTCGCGATGCAGGGCTTCTTCGGCTGCGCCGAGCTCGCGCATGTCCGACAGCACGATCCATTTGCGGCGGTAGCCGGACAGTCCCGCTACGAGATCGACGGCCGCCCTGACGGCGGTCGGGTTGGCATTGTAGGCGTCATTGAGAATGAGCGCCCCGTTGGACGCCTTCATCGGCTGGATGCGCATGCCCGTCAGCTGCATCGACGCAAGGCCGGCGGCAGCCGCTTCAGGCGGGATGCCGCATGCCGCCGCCGCGGCGATGGCCGCCAGCGCGTTATGCACGTTGTGCACGCCGGGCACCGGAATCTCGATGCGCAGCGAATGATACGACGGCGGGGCATCCTTGCCGGCCGGCGAGTACGCCGCCGCGGCTCCGCTCTGCACCGAGAACGAAGTCGATACGGCGCCGACCTGGATGTCGGCCGCTCTCCAATCCGCATTGGAAGAGGCGCCGAACGTCCGCACGGCCGCATGTTCCGGCAAGGCCGTCTTCTTCAGCTGCTCCCGGATCAGAGGCTCATCCGCGCTGACGATCAGCAGTCCGCCCGGCTTCAAGCCCTCGGCGATCTCAAGCTTGGCTTGGGCGATCGCCTCTCTGGAGCCGAGCTGCAGCAGGTGGGCGTCGCCGATATTCGTAATGATCGCGATGTCCGGCCGCGCAATTTCCGTCAGCAGGGCGATCTCGCGCAGTCCGCTCATGCCCATTTCCAGCACGGCCGCCTCATTGTCTTCAGCGAGCGACAGCACGGTAAGAGGCAGTCCGATGTGATTGTTCAGATTGCCGGCCGTCTTGTGCACCCGCAGCGTTGAGCCGAGGGCGGCGGCCACCATATCCTTGGTCGTCGTTTTGCCGTTGCTTCCGGTAATGCCGACGATGGTTGTCTTGAGCTGGCTGCGATAGGCCGAGGCAAGTCGCTGCAGCGCGGCCAGCGTATCGTCGACGAGCACGAGCGGCTTGCCGGCCAGACCTGCAGGAATTTCACGATCTTCTTGCCAGAACGAAGCCGAGGCTCCGTTAGCCAGCGCAGCTTCGGCATAGAGATGTCCGTCGAAATTATCCCCGGACAAAGGAACGAACAGCCTGCCGTCTCCCGCCTCGCGGGAATCCTTGTAGACGCCCTGTACGGACAGGTCGCTCCATTCCCCCGGCGCGGCGGCCGTATTGCTGGCAGCTATGTATCCGGGCCCGAGCCTGCCCGAGCTCATGGCTGCGATTTCGCTGAGCATCCGTGTAATCATTTTCGTAGTCCCCTTAACGCATCTCGGGCGACCAGGCGATCGTCGAAGTCATGCGAGACGGCGCCGACGATCTGATAGGTTTCATGGCCTTTGCCCGCAATCAATACTACATCTCCCGGGCTTGCCATTTCAACCGCTTTTTCAATAGCGGTCCGGCGGTCCGGCTGGAGCTCGTAGCGGTCTGGCGGCACGTTGGCCTTCTGCAGCCCGACCTCGATGTCGAGCAGGATCGTATCCGGGTTTTCAGTCCGGGGATTGTCGGAAGTGACGATGGTGTAGTCCGCATAGCGGGAAGCGATCTCTCCCATGATCGGACGTTTCGTCCGGTCGCGGTCTCCCCCGCAGCCGAATACGCAGATGACTTTGCGAGCGGCGAATTCCTTGACGGCCTTCAGCACGTTCTCCAGCCCGTCCGGCGTATGGGCGTAATCGACGACGACGGCAAAGTCCTGGCCTTCGTTGACCGATTCCACCCGGCCCGGAACGCCGGATACGCGCTCCAGGCTGGCCTTGATCTCCTCCAGGGGGATGCCCTCGATCAGGCCGGCCGCAAGGGCGGCCAGCGCGTTGTAGACGTTGAACTTGCCGACCATCTGCAGCGTGATGTCGGCGCTGCCCGCGAAAGTATCGACATGGAAGGAGGTGCCTCCCGCCGCAATGGAGATGTCCGAAGCCCGCACATCGGCTTTCGACTCGACTCCGTAGGTGACGACTTCTGCCGAAGTGAGCGCGCGGTAGCGCTCCGCAGCCGGATCGTCGGCATTGAGCACGGCGTAGCTCTGCTCGCCGGAGCCGTATTCATTGCCCAGACGCGAGAACAGCAGGCCCTTGGCTTCACGGTACACGTCCATCGTGCCGTGATAGTCCAGATGGTCCTGCGTCAGGTTGGTGAATATGGCGGTGCGGTAGCGGACTCCCTTCACCCTGCCCTGCTCCAGCGCGTGGGAGGAAACCTCCATCACCGCATGCGTCGAGCCGGCCTCCAGCATGGCGGCCAGGTCGCGATGCAGGTTGAGCGCCTCCGGCGTCGTCCGGCTCATCGGGTAGGATCTGCCTCCGTAACGCATCTCGATCGTGCCGATGACGCCGGGACGGAGGCCGCGGTCGGCGAGAATGCTTTCGATCAGGTACGTGGTCGTCGTTTTGCCGTTGGTTCCCGTGACGCCGATAACCTTCAGCTTGCGGCTGGCATGTCCGTAGAAATAATCCGCAAGAACGGCCATGGCGAGCCGGCTGTCGTTCACGAGCAGCTGAGGCACGGCGAGATCGAGCCGCCTCTCCACGACAAGCGCGGCCGCTCCCTTCTCTACCGCCTGAGCGGCGAAGTCGTGTCCGTCCTGGGTATGTCCGGGCAGACAGAGGAACAGGCAGCCCGGCTTGACCTCCCTGGAATCATGCTCGATTCCCGAGATCGGGACGCCGCCGTCCCCGATAAGTCGCGATGTGATGAGTTGCGATGCCAGTTGTTCCAAACGCATAGTCTTTCTCCTCTCTATTTGCTCCATAACAGTTGCCATCTTGAACCTTCAGAGCGGCCGCCTCTCCCGAACCCCGGATTCCCTCGCGCCCTGCAATGCGTGGAATCCGGGCTTCGAAGCCGAGCGCCCTCGCTTCCGCACGGCCCTTCCTGTCGTGCGGCGGGGCTCAATGATCGGCGTGAGCATCCGCGTCGCCGGGAAGGTCGGCGTCGCTGCCGAGATAGATCCGGATCGTGGAGCCCTTGTCGACGCGGGCGCCGGCCGCCGGAGCTTGCCGGATGACCGTATTGCCGCTGCCGGCCGAGCTCAGGTTGAAGTTCATGTTCATGTCCTCGTAGATGTCGGAGACGGTTTTGCCGACGAGGTTCGGGACGGTCACGATCGGAGTCTCGCCGTATTTGTACTTTTTGCCGATCTGGGCAGAGCTTTTGGGAACACCCATATATTGAAGGGAATCTTCCAGAATGTTCCTCACGATCGGCGCGGCTACGACGCCGCCGAACTGGATGCCCTGCGGATTGTCGACCGCGACGTACACGACGATCTTCGGATTGTCGGCCGGAGCGACGCCGATGAACGAGACGATATGCTCATTGGGCGAATAGCGGCCGTTGATGACCTTCTGGGCCGTGCCCGTCTTGCCTCCGACGCGATAACCGTCGATGAAGGCGTTGCCGCCCGTGCCGAGCGCCACGACGCTCTCGAGCGCCTCGCGGACCTGCGCGCTCGTCTTCTCGGAGATCACTTTGCGCACCGGCTCCGGCTGGATTTCCTGCACGACCTTGCCGGTCTCCGGATTGGTCCATGCCTTGGCCAGATGGGGCTCATACAGCGTGCCGCCGTTCACGGCGGCGGACACCGCAGCGATCTGCTGGATCGGCGTCACCGATACGCCTTGGCCGAATGCGGTCGTCGCAAGCTCTACAGGCCCGACCTGGCTCAGCTTGAACAGGATGCCGTTCTCCTCGCCTCCAAGATCGATGCCCGTCTTCTTGCCGAAGCCGAAGTCCTTAATATACTTGAACAGCGTATCTTTGCCAAGCCGATTGCCGAGCGCCACGAAGCCCGGGTTGCATGAATTCTGCACCACTTCAAGGAAAGTCTGGCTTCCATGTCCCCCTTTTTTCCAGCAGCGCAGCCTTGCGCCGCCGATCTCCACCGCTCCCGGATCGAAGAAATGCTCGTTCTTGAGGTTGACCTTGCCTTCCTCCAGAGCGGCGGACAGGGTGATGATCTTGAATGTCGATCCCGGCTCGTAGGTCATCCATATCGGCAGGATCCGATTGTATACTTCGGCCGGATACGCGTTGTAATTGCCCGGCTCGAAGGTCGGGCGGCTCGCCATTCCGAGCACTTCGCCGGTATTGGGATCCATCGCGATGGCGATGGCGTCGTTGGCCTTGTACTTGGTCATGGCCTGGTCGAGCTCCCGCTCCATGATCGTCTGGATCTGCTTGTCGATCGTCAGCTCCAGATTGAGCCCGTCCGTCGGCGCCTGATAGCGGTCCGTCGAGCCCGGCATCATCTCTCCTTTGGCGTCGGACAGATAAGAGATGCTGCCCTTGACTCCCTTGAGCTTGTCGTCGTATTTCTTCTCGATGCCGGTAAGCCCGCCGTCCACGCCCGTAATGCCGAGCACGCTCGCCGCAAGCTCGCCGAACGGATAATAGCGCTTGTTGTCCTCGGCGACAACGATGCCCGGCAAGCCGAGCTTCTTGATCTCCAGCGCCTTGTCCAGGGAAATCTTGAGACCTTCGGGCTTGATGATGACGCTCATGGCCTTCTTCTTGAGCAAGCCGAGCAGCTTCGTCTCCGAGATGCCGAGGACAGGGGCGAGCGTTTTGGCCGTGCCTTCCTTGTCCTTGATCTGCACCGGAATCGCGACAATCGTCGGGGAGCTGACGTTGTAGGCCAGCTTCGTGCCGTTGCGGTCCGTAATATCCCCGCGGTTGGGGGCGAATGCGACTTCGCGCCTCCAGTTGTCCTCCGCCTTGGCCGACAGCTCTCCGCCGCGGACCAGCTGGACATAGCCCAGCCGTGCGATAAGCGCGACAAAACCGACCAGAACGACGACAAGCGCTAGAAAGAGGCGGCGCCTCAAGGTGACATTGGAAACTTTCATCCGCACGTTCCCCTCTCGTCCGTTAACATGGGACAGGTACAGTCTGTCCGTACAAGTTAACGTATTCGGGAAACCAGCGGCGTATGCCAAGCCATGAGCGGCCGGCTTCGCATCCAGCGTCAGAAATGCCGCACCGCCAGTCGGCTCAACCGCCGCCGGCCGGCGGAGCGCTTCCCCCGCCGCCGCTGGAGTCATCCGGCTGGCCGCCCGCTGCATCCGTTCCGCCGTCCTGCTTCGAGCCGGAGGCGCTTCCGCCAGCCGCGGCTGCATCCGCAGCGGAGGCGTCGGAAGCCTCTTCGCCCGCCGGAGGCTTCAGGATCAGCTTGACGACCGGCTCTCCATTCAGCTTGGCCTCCATCTGGGAGATGACGTAGCCTTCGCCTTCCGTCACGCATTTGCGGCCGACGGAGCTGCACAGCTGCAGCGCTTCGCGCAGCGACGAGCCTGCAAGGGAAGGAAGCTGCAGCTTGTTCTCCTCCTCCGTCACCAGATAGACGCTCTGGCTGTCCGAGACGATCGTCCCGGCGGCGGGCATCTGCTTCAGCACGCTGGCGCCTTTGCCGACGGCCTTTGAAGCCAGCCCTCTCGCCTTCAGCTCCTGCTGCGCTTTTGCAAGCGTCAGTCCGGTCAGATCCGGCACCGTCAGCGGCTGCTTCTTGTCCTGGGACGGCGGGACGCTCGCATCAGGCTTGACGCCCATATAACGCAGGCTCTGGGTTACGATCTTCTTGAATACCGGAGCCGCGATCTTGCCGCCGCCGGGATCCGGGACGCTGGGCGAATCCACGATGACGTATACGACGAAGCGCGGATTGCTCACCGGAGCATATCCGATGAATGAAACGACGTATTTGTCCTTGGAGTAGGTGCCGTTGACGATTTTCTGGGCGGTGCCTGTCTTGCCGGCTACCCTGTAGCCGGGAATGGCGGCGTTGCGGCCGGTGCCGATCTTGCTGTCGGACACGACCTGCTCCAGGAAGCCGCTCGTAAGCTTCGAGGTTTCCGCCGTGACGACCTGGCGGACCTGCTCCGTCCGCGTTTCCGTCTTCTTGTCCGTGGCCGGATCGTCGATTTCCTTCACGATATGCGGCTTCAGCAGCTTGCCGCCGTTGGCGACGGCGGCGACGGCCGCCACCTGCTGGATCGGCGTCACCGACACCGGACCTTGTCCGAAGGAAGCGCGGGCGACGTCGGACTTGCCCTGGATGTTGAGGCTGCCGCGCACCTCCTGCTTGATCTCAATGCCGGTCTTGGTGCCGAAGCCGAAGTTGCGGATATAATCCGTCAGCTTCTCCTTGCCGAGCCGTTCCATTCCGAGATGGACAAACGCGACGTTGCTCGAGCGCTTCAGCCCTTCCAGATAGGTGATCGGCCCCCATCCCGAGCGCTTGATGTCGTAGACATCCTGACCCGGCACCGATATCCGTCCGGACATGTACTCCTCGTTGGGATTGAACATCTTCTCCTGTACGGCGCCGGCCAGCGTCACGATCTTGAACGTCGAGCCCGGCTCGTAGGTTCCGCCGACGGCGAGATTGTTGAAGTTGATCGGGTTCGACGACGAATACGAATTGGGATTGAAGGTCGGCAGATTCGCCATCCCCAGAACCTCCATCGAATTCGGATCGGCCACGATCGCCGTAATGCTCTGCGGCTTGTACAGGTCGTAGGCTTCCTGGATCGCGTCCTGGACATAATGCTGGATCTCGTTGTCGATCGTCAGCTTGATGTTTTTGCCGTTCACGGCAGGTACGAGCTTGGCCGTCCCGTTGTCCACCTGAACCCGGTTGCCGTCCTTCTCGTATACGATCTTGCCGTCGGTTCCCTTGAGGACGTCGTTGAAGTCCGCCTCGAGGCCGATGACCGGATCGCCCTGCTTGTTGACGAAGCCGAGCAGATGCGCCGCAAGCGTATTGTTCGGGTAGAACCGCTTGGAGCCTTTGATCAGCGTAATGCCCATGTCGCTGCCGCTGATCTTCTTGCCGCGCTTTTCCTCCAGATCCTTCTTGATCTGCGCGCTGAGCTTGGCCACCTCGTCGGATTTCTTCTTCTCGATGTTGAGCCCTTCCGGCCTCAGCTCGCGGTACTGGGAATATTCCCCCTTGGCATTGCGGAAGCTCACTTGCTTGACAATGTCGGCTTTGGGCTTGCCCAGTATTTTCGAGAGCCCGTCCGCCACCTGATCCTCGATGCCCAGCTCCTGGATGACCTTGGGATTGACGACGACGGTATAAGCGGGAATGTTCATCGCCAGCAGGTTGCCGTTGCGGTCCGTGATCGACCCGCGTTCCGCCGGTATCGTATCGGATGCCGCCCAGATCTTCTTCGCTTCGCCGAGCCAGAAGTCGGCCTTGACGACCTGAACCCAGAAGATGCGGGTAAATAAAACAAGAAAAAGGAGGGTGATGAGCCCTCCGACGAACAGCGTGCGCAGTTTGATTCGCTTGACGGTATCCATGGCTGCTACCTTCCCGTCGTGGCGGAGGCTGCTTCCTCAGTGCCGGTCTGCTCCGGCTCGATCATGCCCTGCGCGATCGCCATGGCGCGGATCCGGTCCGGATCGTTCAGCTTGGCAAGCTCCGCTTGCAGCACTTTCATATCTACGACCGACTCGGCATAAGTGGCGTCCATCGTTTTGATTTGAAGCTGCATGCGGTAGTCCTGCGCATAACGGAAAATGATAAGGACGACAAGGCCGACGATAACAGCTACCGAGAACAGGTAGCGAAGCATTTCAGCCGGAGGAATCATCCTCCTGACCTTCACGACTGTTTTTGTCTCTTTTACCGGCTGCTGTTCCGGCTTTCGTTTGGGCTGCAGCGCCAGGTTGCCGCTCGTGTAAGCCAAAGCTGATTCCCCTCCTGCATGTTGATTCAATTTCATTGCGTCATGGTGAATAAGAGACCACCTGGAAGTTTATGTGCGAAATGACACAGATCCGGAAGCGCCTTGCCGCCATCCGGATTACAGCTTCTCGGCGACTCTGAGCTTCGCCGACCGGGATCGCGGGTTCGCCTCAAGCTCTTCCTCGCCGGGCAGAACCGGCTTGCGGGTGACGAGCTTCAGCGTGCCGGTGCCGCCGCATACGCATTTCGGAAAATCCGGCGGACAAGTGCATTTCTCCAGATATCCGGCGAACAGCTGCTTGCAGATCCGGTCCTCGAGCGAGTGGAACGTAATGACGGATACCCGCCCCTTCGGAGCGAGGCAGGCCACGGCCTGCTCGAGCGCTTCCTCCTCCGCTCCGAGCTCGTCGTTGACGGCGATCCGAAGCGCCTGGAACGTACGTTTGGCCGGATGGCCTCCCGTGCGCCGGGCCGCTGCCGGTATGCCCGCCTTGATGAGCTCCACCAGCTCCCCCGTCGTCTTGATCTCCTCGGACTGCCGCTGCTTGACGATTGCGCGCGCGATCTGCCTGGAGAACTTCTCTTCCCCATAGCGGTAAAAAATCCGCGCCAGCTCGCTTTCTTCCCAGTGGTTCAGAATTTCATGCGCCGTGAGCTCCGCCTCGCGGTCCATTCTCATGTCCAGAGGAGCGTCATGATTGTAGCTGAAGCCTCGTTCGGCCTCGTCGAGCTGCGGGCTGGATACGCCAAGATCGAACAGGATCCCGTCGACTTGCGGCACGCCATTCTCGTTCTTCGGGATATCCGCAAGCATGGTCAGCTGTTCCTGCAAGTAACGGAAATTGCTCCGGACAAGCGTCACCCGGTCCATGTAAGGAGCCAGCCTGACCTTGGCGTTGTCGTGAGCCCAGTCGTCCTGGTCGAAGGCGATCAGCCGGCCTTTGCCGGAGAGCCGGGAAGCGATCAGCTCGCTATGCCCCGCGCCGCCGAGCGTACAGTCGACATATATGCCGTCAGGACGGATATTCAGGCCCTCTACGGCCTCTTCCTTGAGTACGGTAATGTGATGAAACAAAGGGGTGTCCTCCTGATGGTTCTTGATGACTGACTAGGATGCACAACGATACTTAATCCAAAACTAATGTCGTGAATCAGAAATTAATGTCGAAATCGGTCAATTTTTCCGCAATTTCGTTGAACGTATCCTCGGATTGCTGATAGTAGCCTTCCCACACCGGCTTGCTCCATATTTCCACCCGGCTGGATACGCCGAGCACCATGCAATCCTTCTGCAGCTTGGCATACTCCGTCAGATGGCTGGGCAAATTTACCCTTCCCTGTTTGTCGAGCTCCAATTCGACGGCCCCGGAAAAGAAGAACCGGCTGAACGCCCGCGCATCCGCCTTCATCAGCGGCAAGCGGCGAATCTTCTGCTCGAGCTCGCTCCATTCGGCCTGGGGATACACGAAGAGGCAGTTGTCCAGGCCACGGGTGGCGATAAACGTAGAGCCGAGAGCTTCGCGGAATTTGGATGGAATCGTGAGCCGGCCTTTGTCGTCCAAGCTGTGCTGGTGTTCTCCCAGAAACATCGGCGCCCCACTCCCTCCCCCTATTCCACCACTTTGCCCCACTTCTCCCCACTAGGAAATTGGTATTCGCCGCCTGAACTCTATTTCCTCCTTCAAAACGAAGATTTGGCCAAACTTTTTCACCTAAAAATTTTCTCATCTTTGAAACTTTTCGCCTATAATGCTCGTGTATCTCGTTCTCGTTACGCGACTATCAGCATCCTGTTTGCAGGTAAAAGTACAGATCGAAAACCGCCCATTAAAAAAAGCCGCCCCTCGCGGGGACGGCTTTGGCAGCGGTCAGGAAGACCAGCTGTCCAAATAGTTGATCTGCTCTTCGGAGAGCGAGTCGATTCCGATGCCGAGCGCGCTCAGCTTCGTTCTCGCGACTCTTTCATCCAGCTCGTAAGGAACGTTGATGACCTTGGCCCCAAGCTCCTTGTAGGAATCGTTGACGTATTTGAGAGAGACCGCCTGCAGCGCGAAGGTCATATCCATGATTTCGGCCGGATGGCCGTCGCCCGCGGCAAGATTGACGAGGCGGCCTTCGGCAAGGACATAAATGCTGCGTCCGTCCTCCAGCTTGTACTCCTCGATGTTTTTGCGTACGGTGCGGATCTCCGAAGCCAGCGCAGCCAGATCCGGCTTGCTGAACTCGACGTCGAAGTGGCCCGCGTTCGCAAGAATGGCGCCGTTTTTCATGACGGGATAATGCTCGCCGTTGATGACGGCCTTGTTGCCGGTAACGGTGATGAACATGTCGCCCAGCTTGGCGGCCTCGATCATCGGCATGACCTGGAAGCCGTCCATGTAGGCCTCGACTGCCTTGATCGCGTCGACTTCCGTCACGATGACATTGGCGCCTAGTCCCTTGGCCCGCATCGCCACGCCCTTGCCGCACCAGCCGTAGCCGACGACGACGACCGTCTTGCCCGACACGACCAGATTGGTCGTGCGGATCAGGCCGTCCCAGGCGGATTGGCCCGTTCCGTAGCGGTTGTCGAACAGATGCTTGCAGTAGGCGTCGTTGACCGCGACCATCGGGAACTTCAGCGCGCCTTCCTTCTGGAGCGCCTTCAGCTTGATGATGCCCGTCGTCGTCTCTTCCGCCCCGCCGCGGATGTTCACCATCAGATCGGGACGCTCGGAGTGGAGAATCGTAGCGAAGTCGCCGCCGTCGTCGATGATGAGGTCGGGCTTGCTCTCAAGCGCCCGGACCATCAGGTCCTTGAACTCACGAGGATCCGGATTGTATTTGGCGAACACGGTGATGCCCGCTTCTACGAGCGCCGCGCAGACATCATCCTGGGTGGACAGCGGATTGCTGCCCGTTATGGTCACCTCGGCTCCGCCGGCCTGGACCACTTCCGCCAGATAGGCGGTCTTGGCTTCCAGATGGAGGCAGATCGATACCTTCAGCCCTTTGAACGGCTGCTCCTTCTCGAACTGGGCGCGGATCTCGTTCAATACGGGCATATGGGCCTGAACCCAGTCGATCTTGAGACGGCCCTCCGCCGCCAGCGACCTGTCGGCCACGATGCTGACTTCCTTTGCGTCGATTGTCATAGCTGCTTTCACACCTTCCATGATTCCATTCTGATGTCGGACGGCGCCGGGCCGCCGCTGCTTACAAGCGTACCAGCCTATGTCCCGCGCAAGGCTCGAAAGGAGCCGCGAGCAAAACGTCCAGCCATCTGCGGCCATATACGTTCAAATAGTACACGGATGCCAGAACCCGCTCCTGCGGACGGCCTTCCGGACATACTGCCGTTCCGAGCGCATCCATCCGGTCCAGTGCGGTCTGCTCCCTGCTCTCCAGCGCTTTTTTGGTCTTGTCTTCCATGTACTGGATTTCACGGGCAATGCGGCTCCAGTTGTTCTCGCCAAGATCCGCCAACCCCTTCTCCACGGATGCGGCCATCGCCAGCGCAGGGCTGTAGGCGTCCCGCATGCGCAGCAGCGCTTCCTGGAAGCGCTCGCTGATGCCGTAATGTCCGCTGCCGGCGAGCCACTGCTTCTTCTTGGCTTCGATTCCGCCGAGAGCGTCTTCAAAGGAGATTCCGTACGCCTCCATCGTTTTGGCCGCTGCCGGTTCCAGCAGCGTGAAGGAGAGCCGCGGCGTCAGGATCGGCATCTCCATCCCCAGTTCGCGGAATGCGGCCCCGGTCTGAGCCCAATAGGCGATCTCTCCGGGACCAAGCACCGTCGAGAGGACAGGGAACAGAAACTCCTGCATGAGAGGTCTCGTGAACACATTGTTGCTCAGCCGCTCAGGCTGCCGCTCGGCGATGGACGCCAGTTCTCGGGAACTGAGCGAGACGAGTCCCTTGCGATCCTCGAAACGGTCGCCTCTGCGGTGGAGAAGCACCCTCTCTTCGGCGCCGGCTTCCCCATCTTGGTGGAAGAGGAACAGGTTGGCGCCTCCTTCCGCAAGGTCGGCCTGCGGCTTGTATCCAAGCTCTTCCACACTGGCGGTGCCCGCAAGGAATGCCTGCTCGAGCTGGGCGTTGCGCGATACGAGCTCGGAGAACATCGGCCCCTCCAGGCTGCGCAGTCCCGGATCGTCGGCATCGACGAGGAGCAGTCCCTTCTCTCCGAACAAGGCGTTCAGCATCAAGGCGAACAGTTCCGTCAGCGTCCTGCAGCTCTCCGAGCCATGCCGCAGCTCGGCGCACAGCGCAAGCTTATGCGGGCTGTCGGGCAGAGCCGCTTCGAGCTGGGCGAGCGCCTCCCCAAGCATCCCGGGATCGAGCTGCGTCCGGCTGACGGAAGAGCGGCCGCTGCCCGGTCTTGGCGTGGACAGCTTGCGGGTACCCGTCCCTCCGGCATCGGGCACGAAAGTCTGGCTGGCCTCGTCCCAGTCGTGATCCTCGCCGGCGATCCAAAACACCGGCACGACGGTCTCGCCAAGCAGGCGTGATGCCCATTCGGCGGTCTGCAGGATCGTCACCGCCTTATGTATGATCATCAAGGGACCGGTCCACAGTACGGCCTGCTGGCCGCCGACGACGACGGGCGACCCTTGCTCCAGCAATTCCAGATTGGAGCGGACCTGTTCGGATAGTCCGAACGGCTCTTGGTACTTCTTCACTGCGGCAGCCACGCTTCGGCTGTCGGCACGCAAGCCTTCATGATTTCTGAGCCGGCGCAGCCGCGTCTTCCAATGTTCCTCATCTGCGGCATGATAGCCGAGCAGCGGCTCAAGCGCCTCGCGCTTGCGGCCGATGTAATCATCGGCAAGCGGCTGGCCAAAAGGCAGGCAAATCGTCTCCATATTCATCGGGTAACCTGCAACCCCCCAGCTGTAAATGCGAAGCTTTCGCTACGATTGTACACCTTGAGCGGGTACCCGTCAAAACCGTAACCGAAATTAGTACAGATTCTGCTACACCCGGAACATATGCTGGGCGATGCCGGCCGCCATGAGAACGATGTACATGATTCCCATGGCGAAAAAACCGAGCCGCCAAATCGCGCGGAATATTTTGCGGACATCGACCTGCCCGCGCTTGCGGAATTGAAGGTTGCCGAGCAGGCCGCCGCCGATGAGCATGACGAGCAGAATGCCGTACAGGCCGAACGAATTGGAGAAAATCCGGTTGAACAGCACCGCGACGCATCCGATCAGCAGAGCGGTCGTAATATCCATCGCCAGCCGCAGCGATCGCTTGCGGTCCCCGGTAACAGCCCGGGCAGTGAAAAAAATGAGCGCAAAGGGTATAAAAGGTATCATCGCGAGCAGTGCGTAAGCTGTTTTCAAGCTTTCCCAAACGAACACGGACATCGCCCTTTCCTACGGTTCCAGCGCCTTTACCATCGCTGCGGCGGCTTGGTTGAGCGGAGCGTCCACACCGAGCGTTCCGGCCAGAGAAGCAACCGCCCCGTTGATGCTGTCGATCTCGCTTCTGCGGCCTGCCCTTATATCCGCCAGCATGGAAGAGACGTTGCCGGCGGTCAGCCGGCATACTTCCAGCAGGCGTGCCCGCTCGCTGCCGTCGAGCGCCAATCCGGCACGGGCGAGAATGGCCGCCGTCTCCTCATGCAGCGCTTCCATCAGCTTGCCGGCCTGCGGATGGGACGGAAGCTCTCCGTTGCGGATTCCGTACAGCGCGGTAAGCGGATTGATCACGGCATTGAGCAGCAGCTTGCGGTAAATGCGGTTTTCCATATCGTTCGACAAAAAAGCGGCGATTCCTGCCTTGTCCGCGGCCTTCTGCCACATCCCTCGCAGCTTCGCCGCGCGGCTGGCGGACGCCGCTTCGTTCGCCGCGCCGTAATGGAGCTCCCCGAGACCGGTATGGATCACCGTCCGGGCGTCTTCCCTCATCGCTCCTTCGCTCGTCACGCCCGCATAGAGAGCGACATCGGGAAGAGACTGATTCAGGCGCTCCATATGTCCGATTCCGTTCTGAAGGCACAGCATGGCGTCCTGCGGGCCGGCCAGCAGGGCCAACCGGCCAAGCAGCGGCGCGTCAAGCGCCGTCTGCTTGACGCTGAGGATGAACCAGCGGGGCTCCATAGCATTTCCGCGGCCGCTGCCGTTGCCGGCATCCTCCAGCGCTGCCGCTTCGATGGGGACGGCGAATTCCCCTTCATGCGTCTTGAGCATGATTCCGTCCTCCCGCAGCGCCTCGGCATGCCGCCTCGTGCGGACGAGCGCGCGCACATCCTCTCCCGCCAGCGACAAGCGCGCCGCGTAGAGAAGTCCGATCGAGCCTGCTCCTATGACCGTTATTTTCATGGCTTCATTCCTCCTTCGGCGATTGTACCAGACCCGGATGGCGCAAGCATCCGCGGCAGCAAAAAAACGGCCCTTCCGGTTGATCGGAAGAACCGTTCGCATGGCATCACTCAATGCGCTCCAGGTTGCCGTTGGCATCCATCTTGAATCGCGGCTTCAGCTCGTCGTCCTCGTTCAGCACCGTGAGGCGCCTCGCGCGGTCCATGATCTGAAGCAAGGTCTTGTAGTCGTCGTTGACGGACTGATAGTCCAGCTGGACATGGTTCGCTTCCCGGGACAGACGGTCGTTGATCTCCCTGAGGCTGCTCAGCTCCTCGTTGCGGCTGGACAGCTCTCTCTCCAGGCGCTTGACATGCCGCTGCAGGTCGGAGAAGGTTGTTTTCCATTGCTTCAAATACCGGATGACGGCTTCGACCGCGATCGCATCGTCGCCGTATGCCGAATCGAGCAAGGCTGCAGGCTCGGCAGCCGGTTCCGCCAAGGCGGAAACATGGGAGGCAGCCGGCGCCTGTTTCTTCAAATAATTCCGTTTCTGCCGCTGCTGCTTGGCGAGCTGAATCGCTTCCTCATACCGCTTGCGTACGCAGCTGTTCCATCTGAACCCGCAGGCCGCGGGCGTTCTGGCAATCTTCTCCCCCACCTCTTCGAATGCTCCGAGCTGGGTACCGCCATCGCGGATATGTCTTAGTGTCACCTCGGCGAGAATCAGATCGTCGTCCGGGCTCCATGCATCTTGCCTGACTGCTGTCATGCTCGCTACAACCTCCTAACGTAAACGCACTTTCTTTATCCCTATGCCCTTGGTAGAGTTCATAGAATCTATCGTTACTAAATTGTATTTCCAATTTTGCAGAGGCTCATACATATTCGTCCTTTATGGGGGCAATCCTAGAAGCGGCAGGCGGCGGACAAGCAAAAAAGGCTTCGAGGAACCTGCGAAAGCGGTTTACAGTGATTGCCTGAAACGCTATAATGTTCTTTAGCATGCAACACGAGATGGAGAGGGGGATTACCTCATGGCGCGCATGTTTCGCGTACTTGGCTTTTGGTGTCTTGTGATCGCCCTCATGGCCTTCGCTGGAGATATGACGGAGTTTTCGCTTCTGTTCTTCTTCCAAGCCATCGCCTTCTTCTTCTTGGGCTACCTGAACTTTACGGAGCGCACCTACATACTGATGTTCTGGGCCTATATGATTCTCACCTTCCTGGGCTTCAGCTATTGGACCGTCTTCAAGATGGGATTGCCGTTCTGATTCAGCCCCAAGGCCTTCACGCACAAGAACCGCCCGGACTTCTGTCCGGGCGGTTCTTTGCATCTGAGGGCTCAAGACGGCATAAGGTAAGAAGGAACCCGATGGACAAGAAGGCCGATGAAAAACAAGCGAAAGTCGCGGAATCGTTCTGGAGAAACGTTTGTCACCGGATTTCGACCGCAAAAACGGCAGGAATCAGAGAAATACGGGGACAACAGCGATCGGAAGAATGATCCGTGAACGCAGCGACAACTTTTTCAATGGCCTCGGACAAGAAGGAGGGGATCTTCCGAAGACGCCATGAAAACAAGACTCCCTGGCCGGATCCTTCTCTCCCTGCTGGCAGTCCTCCTTCTCAGCCCGCTGCCTGGGGCGTTCCCCTTCTCCGGACCGATCGGCGCGGACCAGGCCTATGCGCAAGCCGTACCCGTCCCTTCCTCGGACGATGACCGCCAGCTGATGGAGAAAAGCCTCGCCGTCCTGGAGCTGGACCGGGATTTGGAGCGGATCGCCAGCCGCAAGGACGCGCTGCAAAAGCGGCTCGACGCTTCCACCCTCCAGCTGAAGCAGCAGGAGGAGCAGCTTCGCGAACGCAAGCAAAGAGCGGGAGAAGCGCTGAGCCGCTATTACACCGGCCGCAAGGACATGCTATGGAACGCTTTGTTTCAAATCCGCAATCTCGGGGATTTGTTCCGTATCGTGGACATGATGGATTTGCTGATGGACGGGGACAGGAAGGCGATCGCGGAATACCGGGCCGAATCCGAGGAGCTGAGGTCAAGCCAAGCGGAGCTTCAGCGGCAAAAAGCAGAGCTTGACGCAGCCGAGCAGAATCTGCTGCAGCAAAAAGCCCGCGCCGAGGAGCTGGATCGCCAGCTCCAGGAAGGCATCGGAGGCAGCAGCGATCCGGAAGCCGCGAAACGGCAGATCGCCCAGCTGGGCGAAATATGGCAGAACAGCGGACGGGCCGAAGTCCAGGCCTACTTCCGCTTGATGTCCAAGGCGATGAACAAGCTGCCCGCCTGGCTCGAGAACCATCCCGATTATGTCAAGCTGGAAAGCGGCGGCTACACGCTCCGGCTGCCGGATGATGCGCTGAATTCCTTCCTCGCCGAGCAGGATGACAGCCTCAAGGGCTTCCAGTTCCGGTTCGGGGACGGCAAGGTCCAGGCGGGAGGAAGCGACGGGTCCATGAGCGTGGAGGCTTCCGGCATTTATGAAGTCGTGGATACACCCAAAAACGGCATCAAGTTCCGGATGGATGAGCTCGTCTTCAACGGCTACAAGCTGCCCCGGGAGACGATGGATGAGTTATTGCGGACTTTCGACGTCGGCTTTTATCCCGGCAAGTTCATTTCCTTCCTCAAAGTGACCTCCGTCCAGGTCGAGGAGCATGAGCTTGTCATCCGGTTCGGCTTCTCATTGTGAATATAAAGCATCGCCGAATGGCGGCCCTCATTTTACGGAGGGCCGCTTTTCGATGGCTTGAAGCCAGGAAGACGCCAGCTGCTCCGGCGACATTCCGCCCCCGGCGTTCCAATAAGATTTCCAGAGCGGTGCCAGCAAGTCGGCCCCGTGTAGCCGAAGCCGCCCCTCCTTGCCCTGGAACAGCTGCGGCTGCCAGTCTGCCGGAAAGCCGCCATCTCCGGATGAGTCTCCGGCGTACAGGCTCTGCTTCGGCAGCAGCCTGTACGCCTCATCTGCAGACTCCTTCCCGGCAGCCGTCTCCGTCACTCCCGCGATCCAGGCCGCAGCGGCGTCGGGATTTGCGCTCGTGGCCATGATTCCATAACTCCGCATTCGCAGCGAGGCGGTATCGAGTGCCAGGCGGTAATCGGGCGTAAAACCTTCTCCAGGATTCCATCGCCTGTATTCGGACCACGGAAGGATGGCGGAAAATGCTTTTCCCGCTGCCAGAGCCGCCTCCGCTTCCTCATAGGAGGAGTAAGCCTGCATCCTGCCGCCATCCCCTCTGCCCGACAGCGCCTGCTTGAGGCGCTCCGGCAGCTGCTCGGCCCCGGCTTCCGGCTTCCATCCGGCAACCCATGCTGCGGCTGCTCCCGCATCGTCTCTTCCGATCAGGACGGTGGCGACGCCGGGATGGCCGCCGGCAGCCAGCTGCAACTCTTCCCATGCCGACGGAGGCCGCGTCAGAGCTGCCTCCATCAGCTTGCTGTCCTTCCATACCAGCACATCCGGGTCCGCATCCCGGGGCACTCCCCATAAGTAGCCGTTCCAGTAAAGCGGCTCCCAGAATGCCCCGCTTCCTCCGAAGCCGGCGCTGCCCCCCATCAGCTTGTCCAGCGGCAGAAGGACGCCGGCTGCAGCTAGAGGGATGATCTCCGAGCTCGGCAGGAGCACGATGTCTCCCGCCTCTCCAAGCAGCGCCCGGCGCCTCCACTCGCCTGTTCCCGTCTCTGCCGGGGGAGAATTCACCAGCTGGATATCCCAGCCGGGATGCTTCTGCGACCACAGGCGGCTTCGTTCCGACAGAGCGGCGTATTCCTGTTCATCCAGGGAAACGCTTACAGTCAGCCGTTCGCGCTGCTCGGCTTTTTCACCGCCGCCGGCAGGAGGCTCGTCCCAGACAGCGGAAGGCTGAGCGCCGCCCGGAGGATCCTCGGCGGGATGCTCCTGCTGAACGAGCAGCAGAGCGGCGGCGAGAGCGGCTCCCGGCAGCAGCAGGTATTTTTTTCGCGCCATCGACGCCGCCCTCCTTTCGGACCTGTCTTCCTTCATCCTATCAAAGTTTCCGGTATCTGTCTGCCCGGCCGGGCAAAAAAATAGGCCGGATGCTCCTTGCAGCAATTCCCTTCCGCATAGGTTGGGGCCGAGAGACTAGGACTTCAAAAGCCTCTTGAAAGGAGGAACAGCGTGCAGGCGGGAACAGCATGCAGGCAGCCGAGCACCGCGCAAGACAGCGGAGGCCGACGACAGACAGCGGCATGGCCGCTCCCTCATCTCCCGCTTTGGGCGAATGCCCGGCATCGGTCAGACGACAAAAAAGGCCTCCCGCAATGCAGGAGGCGTATTCCCTCATCTCTAAAGCAGGTCGGCCGCAAGCTGAGCCAGCTTGGAGCGCTCTCCCTTTTCCAGGTTGATATGCCCGCTCAGCCCTTCCTGCTTGAAGCTTTCGACGATATGGGTCAGACCGTTGCTCATGGAATCCAGATACGGATGGTCGATCTGCTCGGGATCGCCCATCAGCACGATCTTGCTCCCCTCGCCGACGCGGGAGACAATGGTCTTCACCTCATGCCGGCTGAGATTCTGCGCCTCGTCGATGATGATGAACTGGCCCGGGATGGAGCGACCGCGGATATAGGTCAGCGCCTCGACCTGAATGCTGCCGAGTCCCATCAGAATCTTGTCGATATCGCCGGACTTCTTGGTATCGAAGAGGAATTCCAGGTTGTCGTAGATCGGCTGCATCCATGGGCGCAGCTTCTCGTCCTTCTCTCCCGGGAGGTAGCCGATATCCTTGCCCATCGGGACGACGGGACGCGCGATCAGCAGCTTCTTGTATTTATGCTCATCCTCGATCTTGAGCAGACCGGCCGCGAGAGCAAGCAGCGTCTTGCCTGTACCCGCCTTGCCGGTCAGCGTCACGAGCGGTATATCGTCGTTCAGGAGCAGCTCCAGCGCCATCCGCTGCTGGGCGTTGCGGGCGGTGATGCCCCAGACGGGATCATTGCTCAGGTACAGCGGCTCCAGCCTCGCCCCATCCTGGCTTACCTTCAGCAGGGCGCTCTTGGAAGTGCCGAGCTCATCCCTCAGAATGATGAATTCGTTGGGATGGAGCCTGGAGGACAGCTGCAGGCTCTTGATGCTCAGGAACCGGTAGGAATAAAACTCATCGATGATGGACGGATGGACGAACAAGGTCGCCGTCCCCGTGTACACATCCGACGGCTCCACAGCCCGATCGGACAAATAATCTTCGGCTTGCAGGCCGAGCACATCGGCCTTGATCCGCACCAGCACATCCTTGCTGACGAGCACGACGTCGCGGCCCGCTCCATCCTCTTCTTCCTCCATATGGTAATTCAGGGCGACAGCCAGAATGCGGTTGTCATTGGACATCTCCCCGAACATTTCCTGCACCCGTACATAGCTGCGGTGGTTCAGCTCCACCTTGAGCAGTCCGCCCCTCGGGAGCGGAATGCCTTCATGCAGCCTGCCCTCTTCCCTCATTCCGTCAAGCAGCCGCGACACATGGCGCGCATTGCGCCCCAGCTCGTCGGCCAGCCGTTTTTTGGAATCGATCTCCTCCAGCACGACAGCCGGAATGATGACTTCGTTGTCGTCGAAAGCGTAGAGAGCCTGCGGATCATGAAGCAGCACATTTGTATCCAGTACGAAGATTTTGGTCACGAAGCAACCCCTCCTGGCGCCTTATAATTCCGGTCCACATGCGATGGTTACATAGCCCTACCGGAACAGGGACAAACTAGGTTCGGTTCTACGATCAAGCATCGACGGAAAGGTCAGGTGTCCCTAACATGAAAAAATGGCTGTCGGCAGCTTTGATTCTATGCCTGACGGCGACCGGCTGCGGCACGGTCGCCCATAAGGGCGATTCTCCTTCCCCTGCTGAAGACCAGCGTATTCGTACGAAGCAAACCGATCCAGAGCCGGAAAAAACGGTCGGCTCGGCCCAGGCGGCCAAGCACCTGGAGGAACTCGCCTCCCGGGTGGAGGGCGTGCGCAAAGCCCATGCGGTCGTGGCCGGCAACACAGCCGTCGTCGGCATCGATGTCGACGGCAGCGTCGACCGCTCCCGTGTCGGAACGATCAAGTATGCCGTCGCCCAAGCGCTTCGCAATGACCCGGTCGGCGTCCGAGCCATCGTGACGGCGGACATGGACGTCAACCAGCGGCTGTCGGAGCTGGGCGCCGACATCCGCCGCGGACGCCCGATTCAAGGCTTCGCGGAGGAAATGGCCGACATCGTCGGCCGCATCGTGCCGCAGCTGCCTCGCAATACGGCTCCGGAAAACCGGAATGCCGCATCGCCAGCTCCGATGGACGGCATGCACAAAGCCGCCGCGCCGGCTGCACATCGCTGAGCGGCGCCAAAGCGCAAAAAGCCTAGTGACAGGTCACTAGGCTTTTTTGGCTTTGGAGGAACGGCGAGTTCCCATGGCCAAGCCGCAGAGGACGGGCCTCTGCCATGAAGGCGCGTGCCGGATGCCGATGCACGGCCTACGGAAATCATGATGCCGCCATGCGCAAGGAGCTCCGCCATTCGCCCTGCCTCCCGGAATTAGAATCGGATCCTGATGTCGGCTTCGTAGTTGTAGTATAACATACGTATGCGCCGTCCACGACGGTCATTCATCCAGTTTGGACTGGAGCGCCTTGCTCGCCTTCGCAACGACGGCCTCGTCCAGATACACATAGGGGCTTCTCCACTCTCCGGTCAAAGGAATGAACGTAATATCCTCCTTGGAGATGCCGAAGTATACCCTCATCATTTCCCGAATATCCGATGCGGGCATATCCGTCTTCACATTGCCTCCGACGGCTCCAAATACATTGCCCAGGCGCAGCAGGCCCGGCACCGACATCATCCGGTCCGTAATCGCCCCGACGACCTGCTCCTGGCGCTCGTTGCGCTCGAAGTCGCTCGACATGTTCTTGCCGTCGTTGGATTTGCGGTAGCGCACAAATCCAAGCGCATCCTCGCCGCCGAGCTTCTGCTCGCCCTTGCGCAGATGGATGCTTGTGCCGCCGGGCTGGCCGGCATGGTCGTCGTAGTCCATATCCATGTCCACGTTGACGTTCACGCCTCCGAGCGCATCCACCACGTCGGCGAAGCCCTGGAAGTTGACGTTCGCCGAATAGGCGATCGGAATGCCGAGAAAACGGCCAATGGCCTCCTTCATCCCCTTGGCTGCGGCATGCTCCGCGCTCTCTTGGGAGATGCCCTTCCCTTCGCTCTTGGCATTGCGCAGAAAAGCGGAATAATAGCTGTTGACCTTGCGGGTTTTGTAGCCTTTGACCTCTATTCGGGAATCGCGCGGAATGGAGACGACGACCGCGCTTTTGGTCTTGGGATTGAACGCAGCCGCCATAAGGACATCGGTATTCAGCAAGCCCCCTTCTCCCCGCGTATCGACTCCCATGACCAGCATGCCGAACGGGCTGCTGCCGATCGAGCCGACTTCGGAGCTCGTGCCGTAGCTCATCTCCTTGATGGCCTTGTTCGCGTCCATGAACAGATAGACGCCGTAACCGACCGCAATGAAAACAAGCAGAGCGGCGAACAGCATGAACCTTCGCATCCAAAACCGGGGCTTGCGTTTCTTGACGGCGCCATTGCGGGCGCCTCGTCCTGCCGGCGGGCTGCTGCCCGGCCGGCGCGGGGGAGATCCGTTGCCAGTAGTCATAAATTCTCCTTCATCTGTCCGAAAGGAACCGTCATCCTGCCTCGGATTTCCTTTCTTCACAGCGCTATGTCCCCCGCCGTCAAGGGCGGAGGCCACTTGCTTCCATCGTATTTCGGGCCTGCCTAGCTTTCTCCGGCTCCAGGCGCATTTTGGCGTTTGGCTTGCCGGCGGTCGTTGAACTGCCGGATCCTCAGCATGAACATCAGCAGGACGGCAACCGCCATGCATTGAATGATCGGAAGCTTGTCGATCTGGAAGACGACCAGAATGGCCGAACCGATAGCCATGATGACGTAGACCAGAATTTCCTTGAGAATCGGCAAGCGCTGCTGCGGACGGAATACCTTGTTGAAGATATAGATAACCCCTGCCAGAATCAGGATATACGATACGAGCGCATGCTCGCTGAGCCAATGCTGCATCCCAGTTCTCCTCCTTGAGTGGATATCAATGCCGGCAGGCCCGATATCATAAAGACGAACAAGCGGCGAATTTGGATGCCGGCCGGCTGGCCGGCCCCAATCGCCGCTGTTACGTTCATGATTCAGGCAAGCCGCTTGAACCGATTATACGTTTGCCGAAGTTTTGCGCTGCTTCTCGGCACGCTCGCGTTCGCTCTTGTTCAGGAGCTTCTTGCGCATCCGGATGGATTTAGGCGTGATTTCGCAGTATTCGTCGTCGTTGAGGTACTCCAGCGCAGCTTCGAGGCTGTACGTGCGCGGCGTTTTGAGCCGGACCGTATCGTCCTTCGTCGCGGAGCGGATGTTCGTCAGCTGCTTTTCCTTGCAGATGTTGACGACGATGTCCTGGTCGCGGTTATGCTCGCCGACGATCATGCCTTCGTAAATCTCCGTGCCCGGCTCCAGGAACAGAATGCCGCGGTCTTCTACGCCCATCATGCCGTAGAAGGTCGATACGCCGTTCTCGGTTGCGACCAGAACGCCTTGGTGGCGTCCGCCGACTCCGGAGCCGGCGATCGGACCGTAGCTGTCGAAGGCATGGTTCATGATGCCGTAGCCGCGCGTCAGCGTCAGGAAATGGGTCCGGTAGCCGATCAGGCCGCGTGCCGGAATGATGAATTCCAGGCGGACCTGGCCGTTGCCGTTGTTGACCATGTTGACCATTTCCGCTTTGCGCGTTCCAAGGCTCTCCATGACGGCTCCCATGCTTTCTTCCGGAACGTCGATGAGCAGGCGCTCGTACGGCTCGGATTTCACGCCGTCGATTTCCTTGACGATGACCTCAGGCTTGGAAACCTGCAGCTCGTATCCTTCGCGGCGCATGTTCTCGATCAGGATGCCGAGGTGAAGCTCGCCCCGGCCCGATACGATGAAGACGTCCGGGCTGTCCGTATCTTCGACGCGCAGCGCGACGTCGGTCTCGAGCTCTTTGTAGAGGCGCTCGCGAAGCTTGCGGGAAGTGACCCACTTGCCTTCGCGTCCGGCGAACGGGCTGTTGTTGACGAGGAACGTCATCTGCAGCGTCGGCTCGTCGATCTCCAGCACCGGCAGGGCTTCAGGCTTCGCGGGATCCGCGATCGTCTCGCCGATGTTGATGTCCTTGATGCCGGCGATGGCGACGATGTCGCCGCCTGCCGCTTCCTCGACCTCGACGCGCTTCAGTCCCTGGAAGCCGAACAGCTTCTCGATCCGGGCTTGCTTGATTCCGCCTTCGCGGGTCATGACGGCGACCGTCTGGCCTTGGCGGATGACGCCGCGGTTGACGCGGCCGATCGCGATGCGGCCCATGTATTCGTTATAGTCAAGCAGCGTGACGAGGAATTGCAGCGGATCCGTGACGCTCTCGGTCGGATGCGGGATATGCTGGACGATCGTTTCGTACATGGCTTCCATGTTCTCGTCCTGCTTATCCAGGGTCATGCTGGATGTGCCCATGAGAGCGGAAGCGTACACGACCGGAAATTCAAGCTGCTGGTCATTGGCGCCAAGCTCGATGAAGAGGTCGAGAACCTCGTCCACGACAGCCTCGGGAGTCGCGTTCGGACGGTCGATCTTGTTCAGGACGACGATCGGGGTCAGGTTGTGCTCGAGAGCTTTGCGCAGAACGAACTTCGTCTGCGGCATGCAGCCTTCGAAAGCGTCCACGACGAGCAGAACGCCGTCGACCATCTTCATGATGCGCTCCACTTCGCCGCCGAAGTCGGCGTGCCCGGGAGTATCGACGATGTTGATGAGGTAGTTCTTATAGTTGATCGCGGTGTTTTTCGCCAGAATCGTAATGCCGCGCTCCCGCTCCAGATCGTTGGAGTCCATCGCCCTTTCATGGACGACTTCGTGGTCGCGGAACGTTCCGGACTGTTGCAGCAGCTTGTCGACAAGCGTCGTTTTGCCGTGGTCGACGTGCGCGATAATGGCGATATTGCGAATGTTCTCTCTTGCTTGCATAACTTCTAATCCACTCCATCTCTTTGTGTTCAAAAATAGACCGACATCCAGCTTACCAGCGGACACGCTTGCTCATCATCATCCAGCCGCCGACAGCGACAAGCACGATGGCGATGAGGTAAATACCCCAGCTCCAAAGCAGTACGAAAGCCATGCAGGCCGCCCATACGATGCCCAGGATCAAGGCGATCGAATAGGCGCTTTTTGGGTGGGAAGAGTCGAACATGTAGTATTCATACAGCCCGACGGCCAGTCCAAGAATGAAGAAAGGCCACAGAAATTTCATGTACCCCCATCCGAACCAGTTGCTAAACAGGAACACCAGTGCATATACGGACAACATACCGCCCGGAACCAGCGCTGCCGCAGGAATCAGCCGGCCAAAGTAGAGCACATGCAGCAGAACGCCCGGAATCAGCACGAAGAGCGGCCAAAAAACCGAACCGATAAAGCTGAAAACTCCCAATCTGCCCAGAAGAATGAAAATCCCTGCCAGCAGGATAACAATTCCGGCGGAATATTGATTGCGAATCAATTTCTATCCCCCCGTTTCCCATAACGCCTGCCGAAGCAACGGCAGAAGACGACAGCTCATATCTTTCTTATTCTATAGGAAGTGCAATAAAAATACCAGCAGGAACAAGCAGGGAAATGAAATAAACCCGAAGCGGGCTTCGGGTCGCCGCAAGCGGCGGAAAGTCATGGCCGGTTTTTCTTCATCGTCGCGATGCCGAGCACGATGACGAGCGGAATGAACAGCACCGGGATAGCGGCATGGGCGAGCGGAATCCGTGCGAAGACGGCATGCAGGCCGGGATCGGAGACGAGCATTTCGCCGGCTGCGTATCCGAGCAGGCCGGAGCCTGCGTAGACGAGCGACGGGTAGCGGGCCAGAAGCTTGCCCAGCACATGGCTGCCCCAGATGATCATCGGTATGCTGAGGACGATTCCGAGCATCATAAGTACGGGTTCGCCGTCCGCCACGGCGGCAACGGCAAGCACATTGTCGAGGCTCATGATGAAATCCGCCGTGACGATCGTCCATACGGCGCCGGCCAAGGTTGCGGCGACAGCCGGCCTCGCTCCGGAAGTGCCGGGACGCCTTCCCGCTTCGGCGTCATGCAGCAGCTTGACGGCGATCCATACCAGCAGCACGGAGCCTGCGGCCTGCAGGTAAGGGAGCTGCAGCAGAGAGATGGCGGCGAGCGTCAGCAGGCATCTCAGCCCGACAGCGGCGAAGGATCCCCACCATACGGCGCGCTCGCGCTGCTGCGAGGGCAGCTGGCGGCTGGCCATCGCAATGACGACGGCATTGTCCCCGCTGAGCAGAATGTTGATCATGATGATTTGCAGAAAAATCCAGAGATTGTCCACCCGTACATCCCCTTTCTATTTCAGAGGTATGTCCAAGCTTGCGGAAATATGCAGGCGGCCTTCCTTCCTCCCGCTGCGCGCGCCCGCCGCTCCGATTCCTGCTTCTTTGGCTCCTAACGGCGGTGCCGGAATTCCGGGGTGCAAGCGAAGATGCGGAATTCCATCGGCACGAAATAAATTCTGACTGCTAAAAAAAATGAATCCATTGTCCGAACGCCCCCGTATAAGGGTAGGTACTTATGAGGTTTAACGAAGAGAACTTGAAGGAGGAGCTTGTATGGACTGGTTAGGGCCTCTGCTGACCATCATTTTCATCGATCTTATGCTTGCCGGAGACAACGCGATCGTCATCGCCCTCGCGGCCCGCAACCTGCCCAAGGAACAGCAGAAAAAAGCGGTCATCTGGGGAACGTTCGGCGCGATCGCCATCCGCATGGTCGCGACGGTGCTCGTCGTTTATCTCCTTGATGTTCCGTGGCTCCATCTTGCCGGCGGTCTCCTGCTGATCTGGATTGCTTATAAGCTGCTGGTGCAAGAGGACAGCAGCCATGACAATATCAAGGCGGGGGGCACGCTCGGCGCCGCGATCGGAACAATCGTCGTCGCGGACGCAGCCATGGGCATCGACAACGTGCTCGCCGTTGCAGGCGCTTCGCATGGCAACATCTGGCTCGTCATCGTCGGCCTTCTTATCAGCATCCCGATCGTCGTATGGGGCAGCACGGTGTTCATCAAGCTGATCGAGAAGCTCCCTTGGATTCTGTACGTCGGCGCAGCCGTTCTTGGCTATACGGCCGGACATATGATTGCCGGAGAGCCGAAGGTCGCCCACCTGTTCGACGGCCGTCCGATGCCGGAATGGGTGTTCATCCTCATCGTCATCGCCCTCATCCTTGGAGCAGGCTTGCTGACCAACTGGATGCGGAAGAACAAAATGAATTCGCAGCAAAAAGAAAGGGAGACCCATTAGAGTCTCCCGGAGCCTGCCGGAAATATGCCGGCGGGCTTTTTTTAGTTGAGGCCGGTCCTAGAACCAATCCCGGTCCTCGGATTCCTGCAAGACCGCAGATTTGCGCTTGATGATTTCGCCTCGGCTCAGGACGATCGTCTCCGTATTCTCCGCAGCGAGCCTCACCATGTCCCCCAGCCCCTCGATCGACTGCTCGGTGCGCTCCACCACGCGCAGATTGGGATTCGTGCTCGGGGATTTCGGCACGAACAGCGTGCAGCAGTCCTCGAACGGAAGAATGGAAGTCTCGTACGTGCCGATCTGTACGGCCTTGTCGATGATTTCCTGCTTGTCCATCATGACGAGCGGCCTCAGCAGCGGCAGCGACAGCGTGCGGCCGATGACGTTCATGCTTCCGAGCGTCTGGCTCGCCACTTGTCCGAGGCTGTCGCCTGTCACGACGGCTCCCGCTCCATGCTTCTCCGCCAGCAGCTCCGCGATGGCGAGCATCGAGCGTCTCATGAGCGTAATGGTCAAGTGCTCCTGGCCCGTCTGCGTAAAGCGGGTCTGGATATCCGTGAACGAAACGAGATGGAGCTTCAGCGGCTTGCCGGCATACACCGACAGCCGGCGCGCAAGCTCGATGACCTTGTCCGTCGACTGCTCGCTCGTGAACGGATAGCTGTGGAAGTGCACCGCCTCCAGCTCCAGCCCTTTGCGCATGGCGGACCAAGCGGCGACGGGACTGTCGATTCCGCCCGACAGCAGCAGCATCGCTTTCCCGTTCGTTCCGTACGGAAATCCTCCTGCGCCAGGCTCGCTCGCGCAATAAAGGTACGTTCCTTCCGGCTGGATGTCGACCCGCAGCTCCGTCTCGGGACGATGCACGTCCACGGCGAGGCCGGGGTAAGCCCGCAGTATGGCTGAGCCGACGATATGGTTCATGTCATAGGACGGATGCGGAAAGCCTTTCCATCCTCTTTTAGTGGACACCTTGAAGGTCGCAGGCTCCTTCGGCAGCGATTTCCATACTTCCAGCGCCGTCTCCCGGATCGAGTCGGCATCCGACTCGGTCCTCTTCACCGGGCTGAAGGAATGGATGCCGAACACCTTGCCCAGTCCGGCGGCAGCTTCTTCGTACGAAGCCCCGTTCAGCTTGATATAGATTCGTCCGTACGTTTTGTTGAACTCAAGTTCGGGCATATGCCCGAGCGCATCTTGAACATGCCGCAGCAGCTGCTGCTCGAACCTTCCCCGATTGCGGCCCTTCAGCGTAATCTCGCCGAACCGGACGGTTATGAAGTCATAAATCATTTATCTCCCATTCCTTTCAAGGGGCTTCAGCCGGCGGACCGCTTCGGCCAGGGCGTCCGCCAGCCGGTCGATATCCTCCGGCCCGTGCTCGTCCCCGAAGCTCACACGGATTCCCGCTGCCGCCCTGTGCCTTGGATAGCCCATCGCCAGCAGCACGCCGCTCGGCTTGTCGTCCTTGGAGGAGCAGGCAGATTTGGTCGAGACGAGCATGCCCGCCTCCTCCAGTGCATGGACGAGCACTTCAGGCTTCATGCCGGCATAGGAGAAGTTGAGCACATGCGGCGCCTGATAAGGCGAATCCGGTGCGGAATCCCCGTTCACTTCAAGCTCCGGCAGCAGGGCAATGCGGTCCAATAGGCGGCTTCTCAGTCCGCCCAGCTTGCGCGCGCGCTCTTCCCTGGATTCCATGGACAGGCGGACCGCCTTGGCGGAAGCAACGATGCCCGGCACGTTCTGCGTACCGGGCCGGAAGCCGCTCTCCTGCTCGCCCCCTCCAAGCAGCGGCTCCAGCCTTACGCCTCCACGGACGTACAGGAATCCGCTGCCCTTCGGACCGCGAAGCTTATGGGCCGAACCGCTGAACAGATCGATCCCCCACTCCCTCAGCCGTACGGGCAGCTTGCCGATGCTCTGGACGCCGTCGACATGGAAGAGGGTGTCGGGACAGCCCCGCAGCAGGCTCCCCGCTTCCGCAATCGGCTGCACGGCTCCCGTCTCGTTGTTGACCTGCATCAGGCTGACCAGAATCGTGCCCGGCTTCATGGCATCGCGGAGCTGCTCCACGCTGATCCGGCCTATGGAATCCACGGGCAGATAGGTGACCTCGAAGCCTTCCCTCTCCAGCTGGCGGAACGCCTCCAGCACCGAGGCGTGCTCCGTGACGGAGGTGATCAAATGGCTGCCTTTGGAACGATTCGCTCTCGCCGCGCCCTTGATGGCCAGCTGGTTGCTCTCCGTGCCTCCGGAAGTGAAGATCCACTCGTCCGCTTCCACCTCGAACAGCTTGCCGAGCAGCTCTCTCGCCTGGCGGATGAGACGGTCCGCATCCAAGCCTGCGCGATGCAGAGAGGACGGATTGCCGTAATGCCGCTGCATGACCTCTGCCAGCGTCCGCACGACATCCGGATGAGGAGGCGTCGAAGCGCAATGGTCAAAGTAAAGCCAAGCCTTTTCCGGGTTCATTTAGTCCAAGACTCCTTTTGGCAAAAAAATAAAAAACCGCCTGGCCGGCTGTCCCCGATCGGATCGGGACAGCTTCGGAGCAGCGGTCATGGTACATGTCCGAATGTTGAACAGGCACCCACTATCGTATCGCAAAACAGGTAGCGTTACAAGCGGAGCGAGCTTTCCTTCTCCAGCACTTTGGCCACATAACGCTGGGTTTCGGCCGGCAAGGTGGAGAAAAGGGCGCTCAAGGACGATTCATCGGAAATGCCGAGGCGGTCAAGCTTTCCGGGTCCTGCATTGTAGGCTGCGAGCGCGGTTGCCGCGCTGCCGTCGTACTTGCGCAGCAGATACGACAAGTATTTCGAGCCGCCGTCGATATTTTGAGCCGGATCGAACGGATCGGTCACGCCAAGCCCGCTTGCCGTCCCGTCCATCAGCTGCATGAGCCCTTTGGCCCCGGCGGACGATTCGGCGCTCGGGTTGAAGGAGGATTCCGCTCCGATCACCGCCTTGATCAACGACTCGGATACTCCGTAGCGGGCTGCGGCAGATTGGATCATGCTTTCGTAAGGCGCTGCGGAGCCGTCCGCCGCTGATCCCGAGACAGCCGCGCTCATCGAGTCCAAGCCTCCGGGCAAGCCCGTCTGCAGCAGCTGCAGCGGGGCCGGAATGCCATAGCCGTAGGAATCGTCGTTTTCCTCGCCAGCCCATGCGCTCTGGTCCGATGCCGAAAGCTGTGACAGCAGCTGGTCGAACGAGGTTTGTCCGACAGCCGAAGTGCCGGAGGCGGAAGAGCCGGTGAGCTGGCTCAGGCTCGGCGACAGCTGCAGTTTAAGCAAAGTCGTGAGGATGCGGGGGTCGATGGACATCATGTCATTCCTCTCTAGCCATTGTCATGAAATGTATATCGGTTTATCGCCAGTCAAAATGAATGCCTGGTCAAAGATTAAGCTGCTAGCCGCAACCGGTCGCGTCTCGGTCGCTGCCGGATCGAAAAAACCCGTCCTCGGAAAAAGGACGGGCTGCAATCAGCCGAGCATCAAATATAAGGGCAGTAAGATCAAATAAACGGCGGCGGCCAGCCCGCCCATCGCCATCGCGATGCCGCCGAGCATCCGGCTGCCTTGGAAAAAGGCGAAATAACCGAATACGGCCGCCGTAATTCCCATAAATGCCGGCCAGATCAGCCAGGATAGCACGGCGAATACGAGTGCGGTCCAGCCGAGCGAGCGGCCGGCCGAGACGACTTCGCGCTTCAGCGATTCGATGCGCCTTTGGCTGCCGCTGGATTCGGAATGCGGGGCCGGCGCGATTTCGGCAGCCGTTTCCACATCGCCGAATTGCTCGCGCGAGCGGGCGATCCAATCCTCATGCCGCTTCTTCCGAATTCCGTGACGGCGCCTCGATGGATCGGACATAAGCCCTCAGCCTTCCTTCGGCTTGAACGTATGGCAGCAGGTGGCGGAGGATTCCTTGGCTGAATCCTGGTGGTTGACGCCAAGATCCTCATCGGCGAATTCGGCCGTCAAATCCGCATGGGCATGCTGGTCGATCTCGATGTTGATGGCATCGGCGCCACATTGGTTGCCTTGTCCCCAAAACGCACAGTTCGATACGCTGCAAGCTACGCCTTTTGGCATAGTCGATCACCTCCGCTACAAAGAATTCCCGCGGCGGGCCCGACGTATGCTTTCCTATTTCTGACCTTGCATCCTGCGCTGGGTCATGTAGTCATTTTCATAATAGGCAAGGTCGTCGCGCAGATCTTCGTAAATCTTGGATACGCCGAGCACGATGTCGCGCGCCGCGCGCACGGGCTTGTGGCGGAAGCGGATCGCATCCTGGCCCGTATAGGCATATCTTCCATCCTCGGAATACCCCTCGTTCTTCGGATAGAAGAACGCGTTCACGCTATGATGGTAAACCTCATACAGCAATCTCTCCGCATAGTCATTGTCAAAGGTCGGGCGGCGCAGCGTGACGCCAAGCTTCTCGTAAGCCACTTCGGAATAGACCAGAAGATGGCGCAGATCCGACAGCAGCCCTTTGTAGAAGGTCTGCTCCTCGCCGCCTGCATCCGGCGCCTCCAGCTGCGGGAGTGCATGCTGGTTCAGGAATGGCTCCAGCAAGGATACGGCTTCTTTGAGCTTGCCGCGCGTGGATTCGCTTAACGCTTTGACGTTGGCAGATGGCATTGTGATGTTCCCCTTTCATCGATCCAGCAAGACTTTGATGGTCACGTTTATCCTATCACAGAACAGCGGCGATTTGTAGGTATTTGGGACATGTTCCTGCATCGTCCTGCACCCGCAGCCGAAGCCGAAGCGCATAATTCCGGGCTTCCTTCCCAACTCTAAAGGAGCACGCTCGTCCAGTTACTTATGCTTTCGGGAGGTTTTCTGAAGCTATGCGAAAAAAATGGATCGGCGCCTTCGCGGCGCTCGCTTTCCTTGCCATTCTGATTCCGATCAGCCCGTTGTTCGTATCTCCCGGCGGCAAGCATCATGAGCAGCAGCAGGCCAAAACACGAGTCCTTTCGGCCCGGGAAGAACATCTTCTCAAGGAAGCAGACGTCAAGCACGATATGGACGCCACCTCGCAGTTGTGCGCCTCCCAATGCTCCAAGGACATCGGCAAGCTGTTCTCGCTTGCGGATCGTCCGTCCGCCGACAAGGAGCGCGGCATGAAAAAGCTGATCGCCATGCATCCGCAGATGCTGCGGCTCGAGTGGATGCAGAAAGACAAGGCGTCCATCTCCGCGGGCAGCATGCCCAAGTCCGCCGAAGCCAGGCTGAAGGCTTCGATTCAGGCGGCGAAAAAAGGAGTCGAAGCCGGCAGCCGGTACCAGTCCCCTATCGTCGAAGCGGATGGCCAGCGCTACATGGTGCTTGGCATTCCGGCTTACGGCGGCCGAGAAGGGGTGCTCGGAATCATCCGGCAGGATATCGTCGGCCAGGTGCAGAGGCATCAAATGCGCAATCTGCGGCTCGTGCCCTATCCAGCCGAAGGCCATTACAGAGTCGAATCGGTCCATGCGGGAACCGGCCGTGAAATGACCGTCCGCACGGGCGAGGACAATGGCGCGTCCAGCCATTATCATGTGCAGGAAGTCGTCGTTCGGTTCCGCAGCCATCCCGGACCGGGAGAGCTGGCGCGCATCCGGCGGGACATCGGCGCCGTGTCCGAAAACAAGATGAACAGCACGTTCATCTTCCGATCCCGCAGCATGGACGCCATGAAGATGATGGGCTATTTCCGCAAGAAATGGAATCCCGTCTATGTCGAGCCCCATTACCTGTATATAACCAACGACCGTCCCCTCGAAAATCAAGCCGGCAGCGGCGCGAGGGCCTTGGTGGACGAGACGGCGGCCCAGCCGATCATTCCGAACGACAGGCTGTATTCCGACTATCAATGGAATCTGCCGTCCATCGAAGCCGAGCTCGGCTGGAACCTGTCCAAGGGCAGCGATGCCGTGAAGGTCGCCGTGCTGGATACCGGCGTCCAGGCCGACCATCCCGACTTGACCGGCAAGCTGGAGCCGGGAACCAACATCGTGACGAGCGGATCGAAGCCCGACGACGATGTCGGTCATGGCACCCATGTCACCGGCATCATCGCCGCCACCGTCAACAACGGGGAAGGCGTAGCCGGGCTGACGTGGTACAACAAGATCATGCCGGTCAAGGTGCTGGACAGCAGCGGAGCCGGCTCCACGTATTCCGTTGCCCAAGGGCTCATCTGGGCGACGGACCATGGCGCCAAGGTCATCAATATGAGCCTGGGCAACTATGCATCCGCCGAGTTCCTGCATGACGCGATCAAATATGCCTACGACAGGGACGTCGTCCTCATTGCGGCCAGCGGCAACGACAATACGGACCGGCCGGGCTATCCCGCCGCCTACCCGGAAGTATTCGCGGTCGCCTCGACCGACTCCAAGGGCCAGAAATCGTCGTTCTCCAACTTTGGAGATTACATCGACGTCGCCGCTCCAGGCGACAGCATCGCAAGCACTTACCCCGGCAGCCAGTACGCGGCATTGTCGGGAACATCGATGGCGAGCCCCCATGTGGCCGCTCTGGCGGCCCTGATCCGCTCGCGCAATCCCGACCTGACCAACGTCCAGGTGATGGATATCATGCGCCGTACGGCGATCGATCTCGGCGCCAAAGGTAAGGATTCTTATTTCGGCTACGGGCAGATCGACATCGACAAGGCGCTGCGGGAAGCGGGCAAGACGGCTCAGCCGCTCCAGGCATTTCCCGAACAGGTGAAAGGGCGGCTGCAGCGAATTACGGACAAATTCAAAAACAGCGCCAGATAGAAACGCAAGAAGGAGCCCCCGGCAGGGAGCTCCTTCTTTGTGCTTGCCTTCATGCGCCGGCCGTATGCCGGCAAGAGGCCGTTTATGCTGGTTTAGTCGTGATTGGGATGGGAATTCGTTGCGGAAAGCCTGCCGTAAGCCGGGTTCTGTGCTCTTCGTGGTCCAGACGGGAACGACCCTCCCACTGCAAGCGACAATCATCTATCTAGGCCTGCCATTGCTGGCAGGCTCAAGCGACCAACCCGAACGCTCCCCGGGCAAGGGTTGCAGCGCGAAGCTGCCGCGTTCTCTTAGGTCTTGCTCCGGATGGGGTTTACCAGCCGCGTTGTCGCCAACGCCGCTCGTGGTCTCTTACACCACGGTTCCACCCTTGCCTGATCCGCGCCGCAAGCGGCGGGCCATCGGCGGTCCATTTCTGTGGCACTATCCTTCGGCTCGCGCCGACTGGACGTTATCCAGCATCCTGCCCTGCGGAGCCCGGACTTTCCTCTCGCGGCACTAGCCGCCAGCGATTGTCTGTCAGACTTTCCAAACCCTTAGCTAGTATACCTGCTGCAGCCTCATCAAGCAAGCCGGAAAGGCTCGGTATTTATGGTTGAGGCGGCCACTTCCGTGCTGTACTTGGATCCGGCCAGACGCTCGCGCAGCCAGTCGGCTGTTTTGGCCTTCATGATCTTCTCCGCATTATGGCCGGGATCGATCAGCGTCATGCCCGCCGCCAGCGCATCATGGGCCGAGTGGTAGTCGATGTCTCCGGTAATGAGCACCTGCGCCCCGGCGAACTGCGCGGCCCGCCAGTATTTGGCCCCGGAGCCGCCCAGCACGGCTGCCTTGCGGATCGTCGCGGAGAAATCGCCGGTGACCCGCACGAACGGAACGTCGAAGGCGGCTTTGACCCTTTCGGCCATGCCTGCGAGCGTGATGGGCTCTTCCAGCTTGCCGGAACGGCCAAGCCCGCGGACAACGCCCTCCTGCTGGAGCAGCGTGATGTCGAAGGCGACTTCTTCGTATGGATGGGCGCTCTGCATCGCTTGGACAGAACGCTTCAGCAGGCTTTCCGGCACGATGGTCTCCAGCCTGATCTCGTCGACCGTCTCAAGGCGTCCTGTAGAGCCGATATAGGGATCCGTACCCGGCCCGGGACGGAACGTCCCCCTTCCCTCCACGCTGAAGCTGCACTGGTCGTAAGCGCCGATCGAGCCTGCGCCCGCTGCCCACAACGCTTCGCGGACAGCCTCGTGATGGGAACCCGGGACGTACACCGACAGCTTGAACAGCTTGTCCTCATGCACCTTCTCCAGGCTGACCCTTCCTTCCGGCTTGATGCCGACCGCATCCGCCATCCAGTCGTTCATGCCGCCGTCAGCCGTGTCGAGGTTCGTATGGGAAATGAATACGGCGATATCATGCTTGATCAGACGCTCATAGAGCGAGCCTGCCGGCGACGACGTATCGATCTTGGCCAGCGGCCTGAAAATGATCGCATGATGGGCGATGATCAGATCGGCCCCCATGGCGATCGCTTCCTCCACCACGGCTTCCGTGACGTCCAGCGCGACAAGCACTTTTCTGATCTCCTTCTGCAGCGTGCCGAGCTGCAGGCCGATCCGGTCGTTTTCCACCGCGTATTTTTTGGGAGCCAGCTGCTCCATCAATCCTGTGACGAATTGTCCGCTTGCGAACATGACAGCACCTCCTCGATCAGCCGGCACTCGCGCCTGAAACCTTCGGCACGGGCTGCCGCTTCTTCCGTTCCGGATTTTTGCAGTTCTCCGACGATCCGCTCCAATTTCTTCAGCTCGGAGCGCCATTTGAGGGCGAAGGCTTCGGTTTCGTTTCGGCCGCGAAGAAGCCAAGGGCCCATTTTCAGCCGCAAATCCGACTCCTCTTGAATCGACAGCCCCTCAAGCGTCGTGCCCGAGCCATAGAGCCGGTCATTCAGCGTCGCATGCTCGGGGTTCCGAACCGCATGGAGAACTTCATAGAACTTGCCGTCTTCCTCCAAAATCGTCTCGTCCTGCAAGTACCAGCCCTGCTCCCGCAGCCATTGCCGAACAAGCTCCTCGCCTATATTCGGCTGCAGCACGAGCTCGGTGACGCCCTCCAGCTTGCCGGCCGCAGCCCCCTCGTCCAGAATCGTCCGGATCAAGCCTCCGCCCATGCCGGCTATAGTGACGGCATCGGCTTCTCCTGTCTGGAGCACCTCCAGGCCGTTGCCCCGGCGGGCCTGAATCAATGACGTCAAGCCGGCGGCTGCGATGCCTCGGCGAGCCGCTTCCAGCGGTCCTTCGTTAAGCTCTCCGGCAATGCCGGACGGACTGATGCCGCTCTGCACGAGATAGACGGGCAGCAGCGCATGATCCGATCCGATATCCGCGATTCGCGATCCTTTGGACACAAACCCCGCTATGGCGGAAAGTCGTTTGGAAATCAACATATCAGGCAACCCACGCTATCCAATTTTTTCGCAGAAGGAAAAGAGCCCCTCCGCCTATGACCAGTTTACCAACAAACAGCGCCTGGAGCCAAACTCCCGAGCCCGAATTTGCAAAGAGAGCGATTTCCGGCATCAGGACAAGCAGCGCCGAGAAGCCGAGCAGCACCGCGCAATCGCGCTTGCTCCACCGCTGTGCGAACCATCCCGACCAGGAGAACAGGCCGGCAAGCGGCAGCCAGTACAGCTGGGCTTGAAACAGCGAATAAGGGTACGAATGGTTTCGGAGCAGTAAGGAGTAGACGATGGCAAGGCAAGCCCAGCCGCTGAAATGAAGCAGCGGGATGCGCGCGGCAATGCCGTACGCAATCCAGAATGCAGCGCAAAGTCCGAGAACGAGAGCTTTCCAGCCCCACGCATCCAATCCGTGCAGGTGAAGAAGATAGAGCGACAAGCCGGCCAATGACAGCATAGCGAGTCCGATCCAGCTCAGCCCGACCGTTTCGTTGCGAGGCCTCAGGATCGTCCCCGCCGTAAGCATGCCCCCCGTTGCCAACAGGCAGAGAGCTATTTGCAATGCCGGATGAAAAGAGCTAAAATGAAGAACAATCAAACAGAAAAAGGAAAAGATAACAAAAATAGATATCCATTTCCAGGCCGAAAATCTTCCGGAACCGCCCGCGGCCGGTTCCTTCGAAACATCGGGTTGCGCTTCCTTCTCGGTGACATACAGGTTGAGCAGGAAGTCGCAGTAATGATCGGGAAGCAGCTTCCCTTTTCTCCACTGCTGGATTTCCTGCACGATGATGCGGCGACGGTCAGCTTCCATATTCGGCTCCTTTTCACGCAAAGGTTCAGGCCGGCAAGGCAGATATGCCTCAGCCGGAACGGTATACCGTAGTCATCGACAACAAGGCTCGGATGTTGAAGGGACTTCGGTCCCCGATGACCATGGTCCCACAGCAATTTGCCCGCCTGTCCATGACTAAAAAAAGACCCTCTGCCGGCGGCAGAAGGTCATTCCTTGAAGGTCTATTCCAGAAAATCCTTGAGCCGCTTGCTGCGGCTCGGATGGCGAAGCTTGCGAAGCGCCTTGGCTTCAATCTGGCGGATCCTCTCGCGCGTGACGCCGAATACCTTGCCTACTTCCTCGAGCGTCCTTGTCCGGCCGTCATCGAGGCCGAAGCGCAGGCGGAGAACGTTCTCCTCCCGCTCCGTCAGCGTATCCAGCACATCCTCAAGCTGCTCCTTCAGCAGTTCGTAAGCGGCGGCATCGGCCGGCGCGAGAGCTTCCTGATCCTCGATGAAATCCCCCAGATGCGAGTCATCCTCTTCCCCGATCGGCGTTTCCAGCGATACAGGCTCCTGGGCAATCTTCATGATCTCGCGGACCTTGTCCGTGCTGAGATCCATCTCGGCGGCAATTTCCTCCGGCGTAGGTTCGCGTCCGAGCTCCTGCAGCAGCTGGCGCGAGACGCGGATCAGCTTGTTGATCGTCTCCACCATGTGGACAGGAATACGGATGGTCCGGGCTTGGTCGGCGATGGCGCGGGTAATCGCCTGACGAATCCACCAGGTCGCGTACGTGCTGAACTTGAAGCCTTTTTGGTGATCGAATTTCTCGACAGCCTTGATGAGACCCATGTTGCCCTCCTGGATCAGATCCAGGAACAGCATGCCGCGTCCGACATAACGCTTCGCGATGCTGACGACGAGACGAAGGTTGGCTTCCGCAAGACGGCGCTTCGCTTCTTCATCGCCTTTCTCGATACGCTTGGCCAGCTCGATCTCGTCATCGGCCAGCAGAAGCGGGACGCGTCCGATCTCCTTGAGATACATGCGGACAGGATCGTTGATCTTGATGCCCGGCGGCAGCGAAAGATCGTCGTCGAAGTTGAAATCGTCGCTTTCGCGTTCCTGGTCTTCGCTGCCCATAGGGGTCGGGCCGTCCTCGGTCTCGTTGGTCACTTCGATGCCGAGATCGTCCAGCTGCTCAAAAAATTCGTCGATCTGCTCCGGCTCCTGGTCGAACGGAGCAAGCTTGTCGATGATTTCTTTATAGGACAGGGAAGAACGCTTTTTGCCCTGTTCAATGAGCTGGTCTTTCACCAGCTCCATTTTTTGTTCGTTGTCCAGCTCAGTATGTTGGTCATTCGCCATATTCCCGACTCCCTCCTCCCTAGAAATGTTCGTCCTGCCGTTTCATTAGCTGTCTTTCTAGGGCGATAATCTCACTTTGGATCTTGGCCGCCTTCAGCACGTCGCCGCTCCGCTCCGCCCGCAGGGCTTCTTCTCTCCTGAGCTCGATTTCCCTCAGCTGCGGCACCTTCAGAATCTCATGAATGTAGGCCGAAAGCAGATGCTCGTCAAAAGGAGATGAATCCTCATGCATCAGAATGGAAGCCGCCGCCCTCTCCAGGCGGTCATCCTGCAGCGAAGCGATGAACCGGCTAGCATCCGGCTCATGCCCTTGCGCGTAATAGGCGTATAAATAAGCAGCAAGCGCCGCGTGATCCTCCACGTTGAATGCATCTCCGAGCCGGTCGTAAATGCTCCGTGCGACTTCGGCATCCCGTATCATCACGCCGAGCAGCCTGCGTTCCGCGCGCTGGTAAGCGGGCAGCAGTGCAGGCGCGGCAGGCGCACGCCTCGTTTCATTCCTACCATTATTCCACGAATTGTCGTTCTTATCCCTGTCCGGCCTGGATTTCTGGCGTTCGCTGTACAGCCTGTGGCAATCCTGCTTCAGCGATTCCAGGGAAATTTCGAATTCTCGCGACAATTCCTTCAGATACACTTCCTGTTCCGTTCGAGAATCCAGTTCCGCTACAATGCCAACGGCTTCCATGACATAATTTTTGCGGCCCTCTTCTCCTATGAGTGTATGACTCCTGCGTGAATATAGTAGTTTAAATTTCGTGACCGACACGGGATTGTCCATCGTCTCCCGCATGAAGGTCTCCGCGCCGAAACGGGTAATGCATTCGTCCGGATCCATGCCCTTGGGCAGCATGGCGACGAGCACGCGAAGCCCGGCCTTCTCCAGGATCGGGATGTTCTTCATGACGGCGGCTTGGCCGGCGTCGTCTCCGTCGTAACAGAGGATGATTTCCTCCAAATCCCTTGAAAGCCGCTTCGCCTGCTCTTCGGTCAAAGCGGTTCCCATCGTGGCCACGCCGTTTTTGACTCCGGCGCTCCATGCCTTGATGACATCCATATACCCCTCGAACAGCACCCCGGAACGCTTTTTGCGCATGACCGGCCGCGCAGCGTGCAGATTGTACAGCAGCTTGCTTTTGCCGAACAGCCTCGTCTCCGGGGAGTTCAAGTATTTGGGCTGGGAGTTGTCCATGATGCGTCCGCCGAAGCCGCATACTTTGCCGTCCCGATCGCGGATCGGAAACATGACCCGTCCTCGGAAACGGTCGACGTGGCCGCTGCCGTCGGATTTGGCCGAAAGCAGTCCCGCTCGTTCCAGCAGCTCGGGCTCGTAGCCCCTGGAGGTCAGAAATCTGGAGAGCGTGTCCCAACTTTCAGGCGCAAAACCGATGGAGAACTCGTCGATCAGCTTGCTGTTCAGCCCCCTGGAGAGCAGATAAGCGCGAGCTTCCTGGCCCTGGGCGGAATTGTTGAGCAGATAATGGTAGAACTTGGCGGCAAGCTCATGCGCCTCATAATGGCGCTCGAGCTCGGGGTCACGAGGCGAAGAGCTATCGTCGGACGCGTCCCATGTAATGGGCATCCCCGCCTCTTTCGCCAAATGGCGGACGGCTTCAGGGAAAGTGTAGCCCTCGATCTCTTCAATGAACCGGATGACGTTGCCGCCTTTGCCGCAGCCGTAGCAATGAAAAATCTGCAGCTCCGGCGTGACCGTGAAGGAGGGAGTCCGTTCGGAATGGAACGGGCACAGCCCCTTCATGTATTTGCCGTTCTTGGTTAGATGAACGTACTTCCCTACCGTGTCCACAATTTCATGATGCCGGCGCACTTCATCGATGACGCTGTCCGGTATCTTGCCATATGCCACTCGTTCATCACCTTCGTCTTAATAACACGTAATACTATTCGCTAGACCCTATCGTTTTCCTGCCTGTGCTTCAAAACTTTTGTCAGCTTTTGTTGAAAGCAGGCCCGGTCTTCCGACGTCATGGCCTTAGGTCCTTTGGTCCTTCCGCCGCTGCGTCGGATGACGCTTTGCTCATGCCGGCGGGCCATCAGGAAGTCGATGTTCCCGTCCGTGTAGCTCTGGCCGCGAAACCCGATCACTTCGGCTCCCTTGGCCAGCGCGATGGCGGCAAGTCCAAAGTCTCCGGTAATGACGATATCTCCGCGGCGGATCCGGTTCAGGATATAAAGATCGGCCGACTGGCTGCTTCGGTCCACATGGACCACTTCCGTGCCGGGCTCTCTCTCCAAGCGATGGTCATAGGACGAGACCAGCACCACCGGCACGGATGCGGCGGCTGCCGTATCGATGATTTCCCGCTTGACCGGACAAGCGTCGGCGTCAACAACGATCACAAACGGCTCTCTCAATAGGATCCTCCCGTCAACCCGTCCTGCCTCGGGCGCAGCCGCCGCTCCGGTCATGCTTCATCACGAGGCTGCAAATGCTCCGGATGTGTTCCATGACGGAGCTTCAGCTGCCCCGGACATGCTCCATGATAAGGCTTGCCGTTTCTTCGACCGCCCTGTGGGACACGTCGATGACAAAACAGCCGATCCGGTCCATGATCTCCTTGGCGTAGAGGAGCTCCCTCTCGATGCGCTGCGCCGTCGCATAGGAGGCGCTGTCAGGCAGGCCGAGCGCCTTGAGCCGCTCCTTGCGGATGACGTTGAGATAATGGACGTCGATCGTAAGGCCGACAATCCGCTCCCTTGGAACCGTGAACAGCTCGTCCGGCGGCTTCAGTTCCGGCACGAGCGGGACGTTGGCGACTTTGTATTTCTTGTGGGCGAGATACATGGACAACGGGGTTTTCGACGTCCGTGATACGCCTACAAGAACAATATCGGCTTTTTTGACGCCGGTTGTATCCCTAGCGTCATCATATTTGACTGCGAATTCTACCGCTTCGACCTTGCGGAAGTAATCCTCGTCAAGCACATGGTTGAGGCCGGGCTCCTGCCTGGACGGCATTCCAGTCTTCTTCTCGAGGCTGGCGACCAGCGGGCCGAGCAGATCGATCGTCTCGACTCCGCTTGCAGCTCCCAGAGTGGTCATCGCTTCCCGCAAATGGGGAAGGACGAGCGTATACAGAATGATCGCTCCGTTGCCCCTGGCAAGCTCGACCACCTTGGCCAGCGACTGCTCGTCCGCCACGAACGGAGCCCGCCGGATCTGGGGCACGATGGGATGGAACTGGGCCGCTGCGGCACGGACGACGAGCTCGCCCGTATCCCCGGCGGAATCGGATACGACATATACGATCACATCGCGAATCTGAGCCGGCTGATTCATGCCGGTCATACCCCCTATCCAAATATAATCCGCCTTAAGGGGTGCGCCTTAAGGCGGGCCGAGAGAATATCAGGACCAGACCAGCTTGGAGAAATCTGCGTAGGCCGCCGCATCGCGGGCGATCTGCGACAGGAGCGCCAGGCGGTTGCGGCGTACCGCTGCATCATCGGCCATGACCATGACGCTGTCGAAGAACGCCGTAATCGGGCCGCGCAGTTCCGACAGACGGGCCAGCGCGCCATGGGCGTCGCCGGCTTCCATGGAAGCCGCGAACCGGACGTGAACGCCATTGGCATGCTCGAACAGGCTGCGCTCGGCTTCCGCCTCCAGCAAGGAAGCGTCGACGGCTGCGCCCTCCTCCGCTTTGGCGGCAAGATTGGCGGTGCGCGTCAAGGCGTCCACGACGCTCTTGAAGTCGTCCTTGTCCGGTCCGGTCGCCAGCGCGATGAGCGCTCCGGCGCGGCTGACGGCCATATTGAGATCGTCGAATCCGGCCGCCAGCGCCGCATCGATCACATCGTAGCGGTTGCCTTGTTCCGTAAGCACGTTCTTGAGGCGCAAGGCAAAGAAATCGTAAAGCTCCTTACGGATTTCATCCCCGCTTCGTTTCAAGCCCCGCTCGGCATGAATATCAAGGGCGAAGCCGAACAGCTCTCCAAGGCCGATCGCCATCCGATGGCTCAGGACGATCTGGACGATGCCGGCTGCCTGACGGCGCAGGGCGTAAGGATCCTGCGAGCCTGTCGGAATGATTCCGATCGAGAAGCAGCCGACGATCGTGTCGATCTTGTCCGCCAGGCTGACGATGGCTCCCGCCAGGGAAGCCGGAGCCAGGTCGCCGGAGAAGCGGGGCTGGTAATGCTCATTGACAGCCCGGGCCACTTCTTCGCGCTCGCCGGCTTTGCGGGCATAGTCTTCGCCCATGATGCCTTGCAGCTCGGGGAACTCGTACACCATCTGAGTCACGAGGTCGAATTTGCAGATTTCAGCCGCGCGGACGGCATCGCCAGCGGCCTGCGGATCCGCCTTCAGAGCTTCTGCGATGCTTCGGGACAGCTTGACGATCCGGCGGACCTTGTCCGCTACCGTGCCGAGCTCTTCGTGATAGACGACATTTTCCAGCTTGCCGAGAGCTTCGGCGATCGGCAGCTTCTGGTCTTCGTCATAGAAGAACTTCGCGTCGGACAAGCGGGCTCGGAGCACCTTCTCGTTGCCTTTGGCGACGTTCACGAGCGAGACGGAATTCCCGTTGCGCACCGTCACGAAGTAGGGCAGCAGCTTGCCGCTGCCGTCCAGCACCGGGAAGTAGCGCTGATGCTCCCGCATTGAGGTGATCAGCACCTCCTGCGGAATTTCCAGGAAGGCGGAGTCGAACGTCCCGAACAGCACGGTCGGCGTTTCGACGAGGAACAGCACTTCCTCCAGCAGATCGTCCTTGATGGAGATCGTCCAGCCTTTTTCTGCAGCAAGCGCTTCGATCTGTTCCACGATCAGCTTCTCGCGCTCCGCGATATCGGCGATGACATGCTGGGAGCGGAGAGCTTCGATATAACGGGCGGGCTCTTCCACTGCCGTCTCGCCTCCAAGGAAGCGATGTCCGCGCGTCACGTTGCCGCTGCGGACGCCGGCAATTTCCAGAGGAACGACTTCGCTTCCCAGCAGCGCGATCAGCCACTTGATCGGACGAACGAATTTGAGATCGTAGCTGCCCCAGCGCATGTTTTTGGGGAAGGTCATCGCGGCCAGAATGCCGGCGAGGCCTTCCGGCAGCACCGATGCCGTGTCGGTGCCGATGCTGCTTTTGCTGGCATAGACGTATTCCACTCCCGCAAGCTCCTTGAAGAACAGAGCCTCGGGCTCCACGCCCTGGCTGCGGGCGAAGCCGACCGCCGCCTTGCTCCAGTTCCCCTCGGCATCCTGGGCGATTTTACGGGATGGCCCTTTCACGTCCTCATGCACGTCGGCCTGCTTTTCCTCCACGCCTTCCACAAGCACGGCGAGACGCCGCGGAGTCGCGTAAGCGTGGATGTCTCCATGGCCGATTCGGGAATCGTCCAGCCATTTGGCCGTCCGGTCCTTCAGCTGGTTCACGGCTGCGCGCACGAAGCGGGCAGGCACTTCCTCAAGACCGATCTCGAACAGCAGATCCTTAGCCATTCTGCTCAGCTCCTTTCTTCAGCAAAGGGAAGCCGAGGCGTTCCCGCTCCTCCAGGTAAGTGGCCGCGCAGGTGCGGGCGAGGTTGCGGACACGCGTAATATAGCCCGTCCGTTCCGTAACGCTGATCGCGCCTCTCGCATCCAGCAGATTGAACGCATGGGAGCATTTCAGCACATAATCGTAAGCCGGGAATACGAGGTTCTGCTCCATGGCTCGGCGGGCTTCGCCTTCGTACATGGAGAACAGCTGGAACAGCATCGCCGAGTCGCTGACTTCGAACGTATATTTGGAATGCTCGTACTCAGGCTGCAGGAAGACATCGCCATAAGAGACTCCTTCTACCCATTCGAGGTCGAAAACATTTTCCTTCTCCTGAATATAGGAAGCCAGACGCTCCAGCCCGTACGTGATCTCGCCGGATACCGGGCTTGTCTCGATGCCGCCGACCTGCTGGAAATAGGTGAACTGCGTAATCTCCATGCCGTTCAGCCAAACTTCCCAGCCAAGGCCCGCGCAGCCGAGTGACGGGTTCTCCCAGTTGTCCTCGACAAAGCGGATATCGTGATGCAGCGGATCGATGCCCAGACGCTTGAGGCTTTCCAGGTAAAGCTCCTGAATATTGTCCGGGGAAGGCTTGAGAATGACCTGGAACTGGTGATGCTGATACAGCCGGTTCGGATTTTCGCCGTAACGGCCGTCAGCAGGACGCCGGGATGGCTCCACATAGGCTACGTTCCACGGCTCTGGGCCGATGGAGCGCAGGAATGTCATCGGATTCATCGTTCCGGCGCCCTTTTCCACGTCGTATGGCTGGACCAGAATGCAGTTCTGTTCCGCCCAGAATTGCTGCAGCGTCAGAATCATGCCTTGAAAATTCATCATATGCACTCTCCTTCAAGTGGGATGGAATCCCGGATCCATGAATCCGGGGATGCCGTCAGATGGAAGGGAGAGGGGCTGTATGCACGCAAAAAACCCTCGCCGCCTACGTCTGACGCACAGACGTAGGGACGAGAGTCTGCTCCCGCGGTTCCACCCTACTTGGCTTCTTTCGGCAGGCCGCCGTCCGAATGCCCTCTTTCCTGAACAACACGCACTCCGGAGCGCCTGTCATCTGCGTCGTCCGGCCGGGCTTGCACTGCCCCCGGCTCGCTGATCGGATCTGCCGCAGATACCTTCTCCATCATAGTCCGTTATACATATTGATTCATTGTATTCTTCAGGAACGGGTTTGTCAACTCCCGGGTTCAGCCTCATGAAGGAATTCATGTTCCCGACACGTTCAGGACTCAGGACTGCTTGTCAGCCGAAACAGGCTTGCTGCTGCCTTCCGCTTGAGGATCTATGTTCTGCCCCTGCTCGATTTTGCGGGTCTGCTCCGGAGAATTGTTCTCCGGGTTTTGCTTGTCCCGTTCATCGGGATTTCCTGCATTGATTTGGTTCGCCATGCCGGCCACTCTCCTTTTGAACGTTGATTGTCCCGTATCCGGCCATCAACGGCCTCGGGTAAAGATGCTTACCCTATCAAGAAAAGGTTCAAGCAAGCCGTGCACCATTATGCCATCAAGCGTCCTCCGGATCCACCGCTTCCTCGCCGCCGGACGGCGAAGCTTCAGACGGACTGTCCTCGGCAGACTCGGGCGCTGGCATCCGCCGGCGCGGAACGGCCGGCGCCGCCGGATCCGGAGCGAACCGCTCCAGCGAATCCAGGAAGGAACGCGATTTCAGCCGAAGATCGAGATGCGTGTCCATCAGAACGCGCAGCGCCGTCTTCAGCTGCTTGCTCGTTTCGGGACGAACCTGGATATTGCCGAGCCTGCGCATGTCGATAGCCGACAAGAGCCGAAGCAGCCGCAGCGTCCCCTCCTCGAGCGGAATCGCCCGCGGGTCCCTGCCATGGCAGCGGCGGCAGAGAATTCCGCCCCCATCCGCACTGAGCCGGAACGGTCCCTGGTCCGATCCGCAATTGATGCACTGAAACAGCTGCGGGCCGTATCCGGCTGCTTCGAGAATTTTCATTTCAAACAGATGAATGACGACCGCCGGATCCTTCCCTTCCCGAAGCCCGTCGTAGCAGGCCTTGAGCTGATGGAACAGATAGGCTCCGGCCTCTTCGTCCTGGAAGGCTCTGTCGCACAGCTCGGCCGCATACGCGGCATAAGCCGACAAATCCAAATCCTCCCGCAGCCGATGGTTTGATTCCATGATCTCCCCGGCATTCAACGTTCCCAATCCGGCATTGCGAAAAAAAACGAATTCCCCATATGTAAACGGCTGGACGAGCGATGTATGCCGGCTTCTGACCTTCTTTGCTCCCCGCGCCATGACCCCGACCTTGCCGACCGTATCCGTCAGCAGCGTCACGATCTTGTTGCCTTCCCCGTAATCCGTGCTGCGGATCACAATCCCTTCGACTCGGTACAGCATGGACACCATCCCCTTTCGCCCATCGGAGGGAATCCTCGGACTCTCCGCATGCAAAAGGTCCGGAGCGCTCGCTCCGGACCTGCTCATGCTGCCGGAAGTCAGAAGATGGCAGCCTGCTCCGCCTCTCCCGTTTCTTCGGCAGCTTCCGCCGCGGCGGCCATTCCGGCTGTGCCGGATGCCTCGCGAAGCTGATCCACTTCCTTGTAAAGCAGAAATGACTCTACATCACCGGTCCGCGCAAAATAGGTCCACGAAAAATCCCGCATGAAGCAACACCCTTTCGCCTCTCGAAGTGGAAAACGCCCCCGCAGGCGTCGTCCTCTTTAGAATGCGATAAAGGAGCGTCGGCTATGCTGACAATTCCATGCAGGAATTCATTCGCTGCGATAGCCGAGGTCCTTGAGCACGCGGTCCTGGTTGCGCCAGTCCTTCTTGACCTTGACCCACAGCTCCAGGAATACCTTGGAGCCCAGCAGCGCTTCGATATCCCGGCGCGCGCGCTTGCCGACTTCCTTGAGCATCGCGCCTTGCTTGCCGATAATGATGCCTTTCTGCGAATCCCGCTCGACGAAGATGACGGCTCCGATCTGAACGACGCCGTTTTCCTGGACTTTCATGTCCTCGATCGTGACGGCGATGGAATGCGGCACTTCTTCGCGCGTCATCTGGAGAATCTTCTCGCGCACCATTTCGGCGCAGACGAACTGTTCCGGGTGGTCGGTGACCTGATCGGCGGGATAATATTGCGGTCCCTCCGGCAAGTAGCGCTCCAGCTGCTCCAGAAGCCGGTCGACGTTGCTGCCTTGAAGCGCGGAGATCGGAACGATCTCGGCAAAATCGTACAGGTCCTTGTACTGGACGATCGTCTCGAGCAGCTTCTCCGGCTCGACCTTGTCGATTTTGTTCAAGATCAGAAATACCGGCGTTTTGACCGATTTCAGCCGTTCGATGATGAAACGGTCGCCGCCGCCAATTCCTTCGGAGACGTCGATCAGGAACAGGACCGCCTCGACCTCGGACAGCGCTCCTTCGGCTGCCTTGATCATATAGTCGCCCAGCTTGGATTGAGGCTTATGGATACCTGGAGTGTCCAGGAATACGATCTGCGAGCCTTCGCGAGTCAGCACGCCATGGATCTTGTTGCGCGTCGTCTGAGGCTTGTCGGACATGATCGCGATTTTTTGTCCGATCATATGGTTCATGAGAGTCGATTTGCCGACATTCGGACGGCCTACGATCGCGACGAATCCCGAGCGGAATCCTTTATTTCCCTTGCCGGTGCTATCGGGACCTTTGCCTGCTGCTCCACCTGCCATCTTAGTTGTCCTCCTTCTTGTTCCGGCTCTCTTCCAGAGAGAAAGCGCCGGGCAGAAGCTCGGCAACCGTCATGACGCTTCTGGAGCCGGACAGATTGGTCATGATGACCGGCATGTCCGGAGCGCACAGCTCCGACAGCACTTGGCGGCATACGCCGCATGGCGAGATCGGCCCCGGCGTATCGCCGATGACAAGAATCGCCTTGAAGCTTTTCGGCGCGCAGCCGTCGGCGACGGCGCGGAACAACGCGGTGCGCTCCGCGCAGTTGCCGGGGCTGTAGGCGCCATTTTCAATGTTGCAGCCAAGATGAATATGGCCATGCTCATCGAGCAACGCGGCTCCGACCTGAAAATGGGAATAAGGTACGTATGCCCTGCTCATCGCTTCGCGCGCCGATTCATACAGCTGCTCACTCAGTTGCTCAATTACCGGATCTGCCTTCATCTAGCTTCCTAATCTCCTTATGGGGGAATATAACCCCGGTTCTTCTTATGTCACGAGCAGCCGCCACAGCGGCGGCCCCATGATGATGATGCCGACCGCCGCTGCCGCTGCCGCGCAGACCAGCACCGCGCCGGATGCCGTATCCTTCGCCAGCTTGGCCAGCGGATGAAGCTCGCCGCCGCAAGCCAGGTCGACCGCCCTCTCGATGGCGGTATTGATCAGCTCCGCTGCCAGCACGAGGGCGGATACCAGCAGCAGCAGCGCCCACTCCGTCCGCTTGAGTCCAAGGCAGGAAGCCAAGGCCATCGCCAGCACGAACATGAAGAGATGCGCTCTCATGTGACGTTCGGTGCGAACCGCATGGCCGATGCCCGATCCCGCGAGCCCCAGGCTGGCAAGAAAGCGTCTCATGTCCTTCTACGTCCGGGGGAGGCCGGCCTTCTGCAGGACGGCTTCCTGCTTGGCCGTCATGACCGCCTCCGCTTCCTCGTCCTGATGGTCGTATCCGATCAGGTGAAGGAAGCCATGCACGAACAGAAAGCCGATCTCCCTCTCCAGGGAATGTCCGTATTCCTCCGCCTGGCTCCGAGCCGTCTCGACGGATATCACGATATCGCCAAGCGAGTCCGGGTAAGGCAGCGGCTCGCTCTCGTCCTCGACCTCGAATACGATTTCCGGCTCGTCCTCCCCATCCTCCTGCATGGCGAAGCTGAGAACGTCCGTCGGACGGTCGATGCCGCGGTATTCCTTGTTGAGCTCATGAATGCGGGCGTTGTCCACGAACGTGACGACAACCTCGCCCTCCGTCATTCCCTCGGCTTCTCCTGCAAGCTGCAGCAGCTGCTCCAGCCTCTGTCCCCACTCCGCGGGGATATCGAACGCTTCCTGCTCGCTGCTCCATTCCAATTTCAGACTCATGCCAGCTTCTCCTTTGGTTTCACGTCTTCCGGGTATTCTATCCGCGAGTGGAAGATGCCGATGACAGCTTCCTTGAGCGTCTGGGCGATCCGGTCCAGCTCCTTGAGCGTCAGGTCGCATTCATTGAATTGATTGTCGTCCAGCCGGCTCTTGATGATTTTGTGGATCATCGACTCGATGTTCTCCATCGTCGGGTTGCGCAGGCTCCGTACGGCGGCTTCCACGCAGTCGGCGATGCCGACGATCGCGGCCTCCTTGGACTGCGCCTTCGGCCCCGGATACCGGAAATCATCCTCCGTGAAGGCGATTTCCTTTCCTTCCGCCTCCGCTTCCTTGACCGCCTTGAAATAAAAGAACTTCAGCGACGTCGTGCCGTGATGCTGCTCCGCGATATCGCGGATCGGCTTCGGCATGTTATGCGCCTTCAGCATTTCCACTCCGTCTCTGGCATGCGCCGTAATGATCGACTTGCTCAGCTTTGGATCGATGGAATCATGCGGATTGTCGATGTTCGTCTGATTTTCGATGAAGTAGTTGGGCCGCTTGGTCTTGCCGATGTCGTGATAGAACGACCCTACCCGGCATAACAGCCCGTCTGCCCCGATCGCCTCCGCCGCCGCCTCCGACAGGTTGCCGACCATTACGCTGTGATGGTACGTACCCGGAGTCTCCGTCAGCAGCTTGCGGAGCAGAGGATGGTTCGGATTCGAGAGCTCCACGAGCTTCAGCGCGGACAGGATGCCGAACGTAAGCTCGAAGAACGGCATCAGCCCGATGACGAGCACGGCGGTGACGAGTCCGCTGCCGAAGGCAAAGCCGAGCGAGTACAGGATGTCCTTGCGCTCCGGCAGATCGCCCAGCAGGAGGATCGCCAGTACCGACACCGTCCCGAACAGGCTCGCCATGATGCCCGCCTTCAGAATCGTCGAGCGCTGGCTCGCGCGGTGAACGCTGAAGATCGCGCTGAACGAGACGACGCTGATGACGAAGCCGTACCGGAAGTCGAACAGCGTGTTCTGGTCGGCGTTGAAGATGACGCTGCCCATGATGGCGAACAGGAATGAGCTGACGATCGCCAGCTGCTTGTCGAGCAGCAGCGTGATGAGCATCGTGCCGACGGCTGCCGGAGCGATGTAGGCCGCGTAAGGCATTGAAGCCGACTGCGTAAGCCCCGCTGCCTGCATCAAGGCCAGATTGAGCAGATTGATCAGCCACAGCATGAATAGATGCATGTTGTTGTAGCGGGGCTTCACGCCGCTGATGCTGCCGGACTGCTGCAAGTAGACCATGATCATGAGCACGAAAAGGACGCTCGCCAGCAAAAGCCCAAGCTGCGGCCAGTAGGTGCGCTGCCCGCCGAGCATGCCCGCTCCCGCCAGCATGTCGTATTTCTCTTTGCCGACGACCTCGCCTTTCTTGACGATGATGCCGCCTTCCTTGATCATGACGGGGGTCGTGTTCTCTCTCGCGAGATTCCTGGCTTCCTCGGTCGCCGCGTTGTCCGGGAACTTGTTCGGCATGAGCGACATGCGGGCGAGCTCCTGCACGATCTCGCGGGTCGTGCGCTGCGTGAGCGAGCTGGCGTTCACGAGCTCGGCCACCTTGGCGCGCGCCGTCTCGGCTTCCCGGATCGGATCGGCCGACAGCTTGCGGACGACGGTCACTCCGACCTGCCTCATCTCCGCGATCTGGGCCGAGGTCAGGCTCGGAAGCTTGTAGAACACTTCGGCAGGGACGGCGTAGGCTTGCGCCTTGGCGGCTTTGGCCATCTCCTCCAGCAGCGTATCGCTGATTCCCGGCTTGCCTTGGTTCAGGCGGCTGAACTCGTCCAAGTATTCGCTGTAGTAGCTCGGGATTTCGCTCCGGTAGATGTCGATCTTGTTGCTTTCGGTGACGCCCTCATCCTGATTCAGCAGCTCGATCCGGTTGAACACCCGGTTGAGAATGGAATCCGGCTTGAGCGGCAGAGAGCTGGAGATCGGCTCCACCGACTCGGCGGCCTGCTCCTGCGCCCGCTTCGTGGCGATCTTGTCCTCCACGGTTTTGGAAGCGACGATGTCGCGGTCGCTCGCTTGATCCAGGGTGATGTTGTACGTCTCCGGAACAAGATGCGGGGACAAGTTGAAGTAGAACAGCAGCACGAACAAAATGCAGAGCCCCGTTCGAATTACTGGGCTCTGCTTCCATTTATAGATCCATGAAGGCTGCTCAGCCGGATTCCGGCTGTCTTCCCTTTTCCGGTCCATGCCGCCAACAGTCCTCTCTATGCTTGGATTTCAGCATCCTCATTGTAGGCCATGATGATTTTCTGCACAAGGGAATGCCGGACGACATCCTGCTCCACGAATTGGATGAAGCCGATCTCCGGAATGTCCGTAAGGATGCGCTGCGCTTCCTTGAGACCGGATTTCTTGCCTCTCGGAAGGTCGATCTGGGTGACGTCGCCCGTTACGATCATCTTGGATCCGAAGCCAAGCCGCGTCAGAAACATTTTCATCTGCTCGGGAGTCGTATTCTGGGCCTCGTCCAGAATGATGTAGGAGTCGTCCAAAGTCCGTCCGCGCATGTACGCGAGCGGCGCGATCTCGATGATTCCCCGCTCGAACGCCTTGGCGGTCGCCTCCGGCCCCATGACGTCATGCAGAGCGTCGTAGAGCGGGCGCAAATACGGGTCCACCTTCTCCTGCAGGTCGCCGGGAAGGAAGCCGAGATTCTCGCCCGCCTCGACGGCAGGACGGGTAAGCAGAATTCTTTTGACCGCGCCTTCCTTCAGCGCAGCGACAGCCATGACGACAGCCAGGTAGGTTTTGCCCGTGCCGGCCGGTCCGATGCCGAACACGACGTCCCTGGCCTTGATCATCTTGACGTAATGGCGCTGGCCCAAAGTCTTGACCCGAATCGGCTTGCCGCGGAAAGTCGTCGTCAGCTCCGTCTTGAACAAGTCAAGCAGCTGGTCGGCTTCAAGCGTGCGGGACAATTCGAAAGCGTACATGATATCTCTCTCGCTCGGGGTGTAGCCCCCTCGAAAGAGCTGAAGCAGGACGGAATAGAGCTGCTCCAGGGAATCGACCTCTTCGGCCGGCCCGCTGATGACGACTTCGGCATCGCGGGACCGGATCTGCGAGGACGTCAGAGCTTCAATCATTCTCAAATAGTGATCGCGGGGACCGAACAAAGCAAGCCCTTCCGCAGCGTTGTCTAACACGATCTTGGCGGTTTTCGTCTCAGTTGGCAAGCGTTCCTCATTCTCCTTGCATCTGAACTAGTGGCATTTCCTTCACGATCGATTGGTCCACTTCCAACAGAACTTTCATATAAACTTTACCATTGTCCGTCTTCTCATGCAAAATTTTTTGCTCCTTCACGACAGCATCCGCCCCCGCCTTCGACATCAGATCCGCTTTTGCTCTCTCTATGCCCGCCTGCACGGCCTCCTCCCGGGTAAGCGTCTTCTCTTCCACCCGGGTTTCCATGACCGTCTCCTTGAGCCGTCCTGCCGGCAGCCTCAGTCCCCGCCAGCCCAGATTCTCCAGCTTCTCCTGCGTCTGCGACTGGGCAAAGGGGTTGGCTCCGAACCCGCTCACCTGCAGCGCCCTGCCGAACAGGACGACCGACCATTTTGTCTTGCTCTCCCCGGTATAAACATGGGTCTGGATGCTTAGCGGAGAAACGATCGCATATTCATGCCAGACAAGGCCGCGCACCTCTCCATCGGCAACGACGGTAGCCGTATTGGGCGGTTCTCCGATCGTACCGGAAATCAAGGTCTGGCCCTTCTTCACCTTGGTATTGACTCGGACGACCGGCCTTCCCTTATCGGCGATGATGCGGGTCACGACCGCATCCGAGGATGCGATGATATGGCGCGGGCTGTTCAGCTTGGCGGCATCGGGACGCTTGGACTCCACCACCTGGAAAATGATTCTTGTCCCTTTTTTCTCCACGCCGATCCATGCCGCATCCGGCAAGCGCGCCGACAGCTTGGCCGCCAGCAGGCTGGGCTCGGGAAGCTTCCAGGACCATTGGAACGGATACACCCCTTCCGCCTTCGCCGCGGCAAGCAGATCCTCTTGCTTGATCCGCTCCGTCCCCCGCACCTCGATCGTCCATACCAGAGAAGAGAGCAGGAACATCGTCGCGAAAAAGAGGACGATGCCGGCCGCAAAAAACTTGCGCTTCGCCGCTTTGCGAAGCCAGAACGGCAGCCCCCGCCGCCGCGTCACATGAATCCGGCAGCCCGTCCGCTTCAAATACGGCTTCAGCCGGAAGAAGTCCGGCACCTGCACGGCAAACTCCATTTCCTCCGGGCTTGTCCGCCGGATCGACCACAGCGCCAGCCCGTCCTTCAAGCAGTCGTTGACGAGCTCTTCCTGGGCGCCACCGCGCAGCCGCACCGTGACGATTCCCCGCAGCCGCGGCAACCATCCCTCATTCATCGTTTTCCCTCCCCGTCCTTCAGGTTTACGGAAGTGATTCTGCCCTCGATGAACACCTCTTCCGTCCAGATCGTACGGATGATGAGGCCCATCCCGTTGACTTCGAGCTCTCCCTTGCTGAGCTTGAGCCTAAGCTGCTCCGACGAGAAATGAATCACGCCGCGGTGGTTTTCAATATAAAGCTGACGGTCCCCGATCATGATCATCCGGGGAAGATCATAGGCCACATCCTGGGGCAGATCGAGGATATCGGCCGTCCATTTGCGCATTCTTCGGCTCAGCTTGCCCATTGAGGTGTCCATTCTCCCTCCGTACAGCTTTTCTCTGCAAGGACATCGGCTTCGCCGCCGGCAATAAGGGCGGAAGGCCGCTGCTTTGCGAAGAGTAGAACAGAATGCCTGCATCCATCCGCTGTCTTTTCTTCTTAAAAAGTATGCAGGGAGCGGCCCGATTATGAACGGACGAGAGCGGCTTGGAGACATGTTGCCGGATCAGTTCGAAGGCCGGGGCGGCGCATCTCGCGAGCTTTGCTCCGCAACGGTGCGATGACGTTCATCCCTTGTCCATGGCAAAAAGGCCGCAGCATGGATGTTCTCCATGCTGCGGCCTTAGGCAGGACATCAAGCTGAACGGCTTAGCGGCGGTAAGGCTTGCGGGAGCGCGGCGGTCCGATGATTTCGGCCCACAGCACCGCCTGTCTTATCTCTTCCCCTGTCAGGCCGGAAGCGCGCGCGGCCTCAGCTTCGGGAGGCGAAGCCTGCTGCTGGCGCAGCGGCTGACGCCTGGAGCTGTCCATGCTCCGGTCGTCGAGCTCGCCTCTGCGTACGGAAGGCAATGCTTCGGGAAAAGCGGGAGCATCTGTCCAGGGCTCCGCCCATTCGGACGATCTCCCTTCGCCGCCGCTCAGGCCTTCACCGCCGCTCAGGCCTTCCTCGGAAGGCTCCATGGAGCCCGTACGGCGATCTGCGGCACGTCCGAGCGGGCCGGCGGACGATGGACGAGCGGAAACTGAAGGCGGACGGGCCGGCCCCGGAACGGGGGGTTCCGGACGCTGTGCCGGGACCTCGGTGCGCTGCAGGGGACCCGATGTGCGCTGCGGCATGCCGCCCCCTCCGAAATCAGGCATTCCCGACGGCCTCCGCTGCGGTCCGGGACCAGGCCCGGCGCCTGGCTTCGCCATTTTGCTGAAAATCGACCAGATGACGCCGCCGACAATAAAGACGAGATAAATGTGCTCTACGATAAAGCGGATCAAAGCTTCGATTGGATTGTTGTCCACGGGCAGGTACCCACCTCCTCTGGAAGAAAAGCAGGCATGGGATCAGCGGTCCTGCTTGCCGTCGCCCGCTCCGCCTTCCGGTTTTGCGATGCTGCCTCTCATTTGGGTATCCGCTTCGATATTTTTGAGGTTCATGTAATCCATCACGCCGATTTTGCCTGACTTGAGGGCATCGGCCATGGCGAGCGGAACCTGCGATTCGGATTCCACGACGCGGGCTCTCATCTCGACGACCTTCGCCCTCATTTCCTGCTCCTGGGCAACCGCCATCGCGCGTCGTTCCTCCGCCTTCGCCTGGGCGATGCGCTTGTCGGCTTCCGCTTGCTCGGTCTGCAGGTTCGCCCCGATGTTCTTGCCTACGTCGACGTCCGCGATATCGATCGACAGAATTTCGAAAGCCGTTCCGGCGTCAAGGCCTTTGCCGAGCACGGTGCGGGAAATTAGATCCGGATTCTCCAGAACGTCCTTATGGGAATTCGAGGAGCCTACGGTCGTAACGATGCCCTCGCCGACACGGGCGATGATCGTCTCTTCGCCAGCGCCGCCGACGAGGCGCTCGATGTTGGCGCGCACCGTTACGCGGGCTTTGACTTTCACTTCGATGCCGTCCTTGGCGACAGCAGCGACGGTAGGCGTTTCAATGACTTTCGGGTTGACGCTCATCTGCACGGCGAGAAGCACATCGCGGCCGGCCAGATCGATGGCGGCGGCGCGGGCGAATTCGAGCTCGATATTGGCGCGCTGCGCGGCAATGAGGGCATTGACGACACGGTCGACGTTGCCCCCGGCCAAGTAATGGCTCTCGAGCTGATTGATCGACAGGCCGAGACCGGCCTTCGTCGCCTTGATCATCGGATTGACGATCCGGCTCGGCGTTACGCGGCGCAAGCGCATCGCGAACAGCGTGAGGATCGAGATCCGCACGCCCGAAGCGAGCGCCGAGATCCACAGCATGACGGGAAAGAAACTCAGAAACAATGCGATGACGACGATAACCACAATTGCGGCAATTACATACCCTACGGAACTATAGTCCATTCCATCGACTCCTTTATTGGTCGTTATTCGTTGATTCCTTGACGATGACGCGGGTGCCTTCGACGCGCGATACCCGAACCGCAGCGTGCTGGGCGATGAACTCGCCGGAAGTCACGACGTCGATTCTTTCCCCGCCAATCTCTACGATTCCTGCAGGACGAAGCGGAGTAATGGTAATGCCGCGCTGTCCCAGCAGCTGCTCCTTGGAGGCGGCGGGCAGAAACCCTTCCTCGGATGTAAGTCTGTCCCGCAGAACAAACCGGTTCCATATGCCCCGGTCCCTGAAACGCCGCGCTACAGCGGTTACAACAATGACCGCGAGGGCAAGCGCGGTAAGCATGCAGACGACCGCGGTGAAGCTGTCCTCGAAGCTCATCAGAACCGCTCGGAACAAAGCCAATGCTCCCAGTATGCCCAAAATGCCGAAGCTCGGCACGAACAGCTCGAGCGCCAGCAGCAAAACGCCTAGAATAAAGAAGAAGACGTCATAACCGTCGCTGTATCCCGCCTGATGGGCACCAAGGAAAAAGAGTCCGAATGCCGCGATGCCGATCAGGCCCGGAGCAGCGAAGCCCGACAGCAGCAGCGCCAGCATCGTCCCGGCAAATCCGATGAAGAGCAGGATCGCCGCCACCGCTGGACTCGACAGCCAGCTGCCTGCCGGCTCCGCCTGGGCACCAAGGAGCATGCCGGATTCCGACGCAAACCCTTGGGACGGCAGCAAGAGCAGCCCTGCCGCAGTTAGAGCCATCATTTTCTTGAACCCGGAGAAATGAGAATGGCCGGACTCCTTTGCCTTTTCGTATCGAAATCTTGATTCGATCGCCTGCCCTGCTTTTTTTCCTATTCCCACTGAAACACCCCCTTGTTTCAATTGGTAACCTTTTATTCGTATACCTTTTACATACGTTGGCCGAATGCGGTTGGTTTCGCTTAAATTCGGCGCAAATACCGCTATAAGTAGCTGTATGGCGTGCATGAGTCCCGCATGACAAGCATTTCCCCGTTGAAACCAAAAAACACTCCCCGGAGGGGAGTGTCTGAGTGGTCCGAGTTAGGGCAGAAATTGCAGTACCGTTTGGTTTACTAGCTTACCGTCAGCGCGTCCCTTGACCTTAGGCATAAGGGCGCTCATGACTTTACCCATCTCGGCCTTGGAAGAAGCACCGGTTTCCTGGATGGTCTGCTCTACTATTGCTTTGATTTCTTCTTCGGTCAGCTGCGTGGGAAGGTAAACACTAATAATATCAATTTCTGCTGCGACATCTTTTGCAAGATCTTCGCGGCCCGCTTTTTGAAATTCTTGGAGGGAATCTTTACGCTGTTTGATCTCACGACTCACAATGTCAAGAACCTCTTCGTCTTCAAGCGGACGCTTGAGGTCGATCTCCAGGTTCTTCACTGCGGCGCGCACCATTCGAATCGTAGTGAGTCTGAACTTGTCCTGATTCTTCATGGCTTGCTTCATATCGTCGTTCAATCGTTCGCTCAGGTTCATATCGGAAGGATCCTCCTAAAACTTTCTCTTACGCGCAGCCTCGGATTTTTTCTTGCGCTTAACGCTCGGCTTCTCGTAATGCTTGCGCTTCTTGACCTCTGCAAGGACACCGTCCTTAGCAATGGAACGCTTGAAGCGGCGGAGTGCAGCATCGATGGTCTCATTTTTGCGAACTTTCGTTTCAGACACTTGTTATCCCTCCCTCCGAAACAGACGGTCCAGAGCATGAACACGGCTTATCAATCTTCATTATAATTCAAAGAGAAAGCCGGTGTCAACTCGAGTGTCCTTCCACCAAAGCGCCTAATTTGCGGCCGCCAAGCAGATGGAAATGCAGATGGTAAGCCGTCTGCCCTCCGTCGGCGTTGCAGTTGTTGATCAGACGGTAGCCCGACTCGTCGATGCCCTCTTCCTTGGCAAGCGACGCGGCCGTCTGGACCAATTCGGCGATGAGCCCTCCGTCCTCGGGGAGCACGTCGTTCATCGTCGGTATATGGCGTTTGGGGATGACCAGAATATGTACGGGCGCCGCAGGCATGATATCGCGGAAAGCAAGAACATTGGCGCTTTCATAGACTTTGGTGGAGGGAATGGTTCCTTCAACGATCTTGCAAAATATACAATCGCTCACAGCTCCCGACAGCTCCTTCGTCTCCAGACCTTGATCCCCCTATTGTAGCGCAAAAGAGGCTTGCCGTCTAATGAAGTTGAGAAGCTTTTTCGGGAACGGCATGCGGCCTTTCTCCTCCGCAATCCATGCCGGCCCCATCGGGCCTCCCAAGGCTCGTCCTTCCATGCCGGAGAAGAAGCGCGAAGCCGGCTTGGGGCGGCTTCGCGGCCGTTGCGAACGGAATGCCGGAGACTACAGGAAGGGCAGCAGCGTAATGCCGGCAAGGGCAGCCAGCGGGAATACGGCGCGCGCGAAGCGGCGGCGCGGGTAGTATGGATATGGATACAGCGGCGGATAAGGTCCGAAGCCCGGCCCGAAGCCCGGTCCGAATGCACGCGGATGGACTTCGCCCATGTCGCATGGGATGGCAAGGCAGACATACTCGTCGTCATAATGCTCGATGAAGCCGTCGCAGCACCAGCCGTCTTTCGTGTGGGCAAGAACGTACCGGTATTTGTGGTTGTCGCAGAAATGCTTCATCTCCGGCTTTTCCATGACCAGCACGTTGATCGTCGTATTCATGACCGGCGGAGCCGCCGGCATCGGCGCTGGAATCGACGGCTCCGGCATGACGGGCATCGTAGACGGCTTTGCGGCCGGCGCCGTGGAAGGCTTGGCGACCGGTGCCGTGGAAGTTTTATGATGCGCGGCGGGCAGCGTCGTCGCAACAGGATTGACAGGTTCCAAAGAAGACCAACTCCTCATAGGTTCTGCCTTATCCTATGCAGCCCATGGGCGGATGGTTGTTTGTCCCGATAAATTAGATAAATGAAGAGAAGCGCCGGAAAAAAAGTGCGGCAGCTGCGGCCGCCGACATGCAGTCCGCCTGGCGCGAGAGGCAAAAAAAAGAAAAGCAGCCTGAGGGCCGCCTTTCCGCGAAGAAGCCGAGCATGGCGATCAGCTTTTCAAATATGCTTCCATGACGTTCAGCATTTGCAGGCAGATGTCGGGCCAGCCTTTCTCGGCTTGAATCGTCAGAGCGCGTTCCTTGCTGTCGATCGAAAAGTCGACGCCCCCGAGCAGCCGGGCCAGCTCCTTGGCCGTCTGCGCAAGACGGGCTTTGTCCTCCTTGGTGCCGGAGACGATAGCCTTGCCGGCCTTTTCCACATACGCAGCGGCCGACTGCTTGTAATCCGCCGGCCACTTGGAGGCGTCCGCGCTGTATTCCTCGCCTCTGTCCATCAAAGTCAGGAGCGAACCGGACTGTCCCAGGAAAAAGGCGCCCGCATCATAGATGGCCCGGTCTTTGTCCGCTCCGCTTTTCTCTTCCATCGAAGGGAGCAGAGCCGCGAGATTCGACAAAGCCTGGCTCGTCCCGCCCATGCTTTGCAGAATCGTCTTTCCTTTGTCCACGCGGTCCTGCTGCTTGTCTTGAAGATGCAGGGAGAATAAGAACACGTTGCCGATGAGGCTGGCCGTGAGCAGCACGAGCGTCACGGCGAGCGCATAGGAGCGCTTGGTCGTTTCCGGTGGCGATGATGCTTCCAACAAAATCATTCCTTTTCGTCAGGAGTCAGCTGAACGGCCTCGCGGCTGTCCAGGAAATAGATGTGAAGCTCATCGACGGGCCTGCCGAGCGCCGCTTCGATTGCGGAGGCGTACAGCTCCAGCTGGAAACGGTGCTTCTCGGCCGCTTCCGATGCGCCGCCGACCAGACGGTCGGTTTTGTAATCGACGAGGATGAGCCTCTCCCCTTCCTCGAACAGACAGTCGACGACGCCTTGGATCAGCACGGGCTCGCCGGCCTCCGATGCGCTCGTGCCGGGATATACGCGCGCTGCGGGAAGCGTGCTGCTGAACGGCACTTCGCGCCGGACTTTGGACGAGCGCAGCAGCCTCTGACCGAGGCTTCCCTCGAAGAAAGCGACGACCGAAGCCGTATCGGCGGCAGAAGCCTGCTCCTCGGTCAGGATCCGCTTCCGGACAAGCTCGGCTACGGTATCCTCCACCGCCGCTTGATTGATGCTGCCGGCCAGCGGCAAGTGCTGCATGACCGTATGGAGGACGGTCCCCTTTTCGGCTGCCGTCAGTTTTTTGCGTTCCATGAACTGAGGCCTGCGGAGTCGGAAGGAGGAGCCCTCTGTCCGCGGCTGCGCGCTGCGGCTGACGCCATTGGAGCCGAGAGCCTCCGGCACAGCCGGAAGTCCGTTCTTGTCGACGAAAGGACCTTCCTCGTAAGCAGCGGAGTCTTCCGTCCGGTAGGCTTCTCCCCTCATGCGCTTCATTTCCGTCACGGAGGTTTTGGCCGCTATGCGCGATGCCTCTCCATACGGGTATTCCCATGAAAGCCGCCGCTCCACTTCGGCCTCCCAGCCGCCGGCCGCGATCGGAATCATGCCGAGCACCGCCTGCAGCTCGTCCGGGTCCGGTCCGGCCGAGCCGGAGTCGGCGGCTGCGGCCGCCTCGGAGCCTAGCGTGTAATACGGCACGACACCAGCTTCCCATTCCTCGAAGCCGTTCCGGCCTTGAAGCGGCTTGCCGGCAGGAGCGGCGGCCTCGGCGGCTCCATCGGAGCTGGCGGCCGGTTGGTCTGCAGCCGCAGATTCCGCAGCCGGCTCCAAGCCGCCGGCATGCGGCTCGCGGGCGGTCGATCCGCACGCCGCTCCTTCAGAAGCTGGCGGGGATTCGCCGTCCGGGCGGTCTCGAAGCTCCCGCTCCGTTTCCTCCGGCGCTGTCCTCTCCGCCTCGGCAAGCGGCATGGCGGCGATATCCATCATGCCCGCTCCGGCCAGAGGTCCGAGCCAGTCCAGAAAACGGCGCGCGGAGGCGATCCGATAATCCGACAGCCGGCCGGATTCGTCCAGCGCCGATGCCCACCGTTCGGTTGTCTTCGCGGCATCGTCCGTCGTGCCGACGAGAATCATCTTCTCCTTGGGGCGGGTGAGCGCCACGTACAGGACCCGCAGCTCCTCCGCCTGCATCTCCATTCTCATCCGGCGGCGGATCGCCAGGCACGGTAGAGTCGGGTAGGAGAGCCTCAGGTCCGGATCGATGAACTTCGGACCAAAGCCGAGCTCCTTATGCATGAGGAACGGCGCGCTCATATCCTGCTGGTTGAATTTCTTGCCCAGTCCAGCGACGAAGACGACCGGAAACTCCAGTCCCTTGCTTTTATGGATGGACATGATCCGCACGACGTCCTCGCCCTCACCGAGAGCGCCGGCCGTGCCGAGATCCCCGCCGTTCTCCCGCATCCGGTCCATGAAGCGGAGGAAGCGGAACAGTCCCCTCGCGGTGCCCGCCTCGAACTGGCGCGCCCGGACGTGCAGCGACCTCAAATTCGCTTGACGCTGCATGCCCCCGGCAAGACCGCCCGCCCAATCATAATAACCGGTCTCGCCGTAGATGCGCCAGATGAGGTCGGCCAGGCTGCCCTGGCGGGCAGCGTCCCGCCACTCGTCCAGCTTGCCAAGGAACAGCGACAGCTTGCGGCGCAGTCCTCCTTCCGTAAGCAGGTCGTCGGCTGCCTTGACAACCGCTTCGTAGAAGTAGCCTTTGCCTCCCCCGATCCGGATTCCGGCAAGCTCCTCGGCGTTCAGCCCGAACATCGGCGAGCGGAGAAGCCCGGCGAGCGGAATATCCTGATAAGGATTGTCCACGACCCGCAGCGCCGAAAGCATGACCTCCACCTCGACGGCGTCGAAGTATCCGCTGCCAAGCTCGGCGTAAGCGGGAATACCGGCAGCCTGCAGCTCCTCCATCAAGATGGGAGCCCAGGCTTTCGTCGCCCTCAGCAAAATGACGATGTCCCTCCAGGCAAGTCCCCGCTTGCCCTTGCGGTCATGAACGGCGAAGCCTTCTTCCCGCAGCTGCCGGATGCGTCCGGCGATATAGCGGGCTTCCAGCTGGGCGGTCTGCAGGTCGGCCGCTTCTTCCCGCTGCTCCGCTTCCGGCGATCCTTCCGCCTGCTCGGCCGGAGCTTCGCGGACGCTGCGCCCGCCGGTGCCTTCCCGGTCGATCAGCGCGAATTCGATCCGGTTGGCGCGCGGAGGATCCGGGTCGGGATACGTTGCCCCCAGCACCAGCTCGGCGGCTTCATCGTATTCCATCTCCGCCACGGATTCCCTCATCAATGCCTTGAAAACCGCATTCACTCCGTCCACGACCTGCAGCCGGCTGCGGAAATTCCGGGCCAGATCGATCCGGCGCCCGGGAGCCCCCGCATCCGTGCCTGCCGCCTCTGCCTCGCCGAGTGCCTCCGTTCGCCGGGCAGGCCGGAACAGACGGTATTTCTCCAGGAACAGATCCGGCTCGGCCAGGCGGAACCGGTAAATGCTCTGCTTGACGTCCCCGACCATGAAGCGGGTGCCGCCTTCTCCTTCTCCGGCGACTCCGGTCAGCAGCTCGACGATGGATTCCTGGACCCGGTTCGTATCCTGGTATTCGTCCAGCAGCACCTCGCGGAATTGCTTGCGGTAATCGAGCGCTGCGGCGGAAGGCAGATTGCTGCCCGGCCTGGAGTCGTCCGCCCGCAGAATCTGCAGGCAGTAATGCTCAAGATCCCCGAAGTCGAGAAGCCCCTTCTTCCGCTTGGCCAGCTGATAGCGCCCGTCGAACTCGATGACGAGCTCCGCCAGGGCGCGCATGAGCGGCGCCAGCTGCTCCAGCTCGGCCGCATACTGCTTGGCCGAGCGGCTGAACAGCTCCTTGCCGAGCTCATCCACGAGCGAGCGCGCTTCGTCCCGAAGATCCTTGACCCGCTCCTGAAGGCTTTTGTCGGCGTCGCCGCCTCGAACGGACTTGAGCCTGCCGAAGCCCCCCGCCAGCTGCCAGGCGTCCCGCCACTCGTCCCAAGGACGGGTTGCGACCGCTTCCGTCAGTCCGGCGACCAGACTCAGATCCTCCCGCAGCGTGTCGGCATAAACGGAAGGCCCTTCCGGCAAGAGCGCCATCCGAAGCGCTTCCTGAAGCGCAAGCCTGGCGCCGCCCAGCGCGAGCGCGATATCCGCCTCCAGCGCCGCGACCCAAGGGCTGCCCTGCAGCTCTTCCGGTCCGCCGGCGGAAAAAGCGGCCGCCATCGCACGGAGCCAATCATCCGGCCAAGGCTGCGACCGCGAGAAGTCGTAGAGCTGCTGGACAAGCCGGTACAAGGGCTCGTCGCCCTTCTCGCCGCCGTAGCGGTCCGCCAGGCGGAGGAAATCCCCGTCGCCGCCGGCATCTCCGGCATAACGCTCCTCGAACAGCTCGTCCAGCACTTCCAGCCGCAGCAGCTCGGCCTCCGTCTCGTTGGCGACCCGGAATCCGGGATCAAGGCCGATCAGCGGATAGTAACGGCGGATCACATCCAGGCAGAAGGAATGCAGAGTCGTGATGGATGCCCTGCCGAGCAGCGCCAGCTGACGCCGCAGATGCTCCGAGGACGGATCGCGTTCCAGAGCGGCCTCCAGAGCCGTACGGATCCGCTCCTTCATCTCCGCCGCGGCCGCCTTGGTGAAGGTGGCGACGAGCAGCCGGTCCACGTCGGTATCCTCCGATATGATGCGGATGATCCGCTCGACGAGAACGGCCGTCTTGCCGGAGCCGGCCGCGGCCGCGACGAGCACATCCTCGCCGCGAGCCGTAATAGCCCGCCACTGATCGTCGGTCCAGGTCGATCCTTCCGGTTTGGGAATGCAGCCTTCCATCGCCATCTTCAACTCCTCCTTCCATCTCCATTTTCATCCCGATCCGCCGTTCCTTTCAACGGGCTCATATCCCCGGATACCCTGTCCCGAGATGCGGGATCCATATCCCGGGGTGCGGATTGCATATCCCCGGGTGCAGGATCCATATGCAGGGGTTCGGAATTCATATCCGCGGCGCAAGCCGGCTCCGCCTGGGCTTCCGCCAGCTCCTCGAGCGACCGCCACACCTCTTCCTTGCCCGGAGTCCCGAGCTTCAGGTACTCGTTGGCCTCGTTGAGCGGGTCGAACTGGCATACCGGCCGGTACGAGCAGAACTGGCAGGGCGTCTTGGAACCGAGGCGATAAGGACGGATGGCGATCTCTCCGTCCTTGACCGACTGTCCGATCGTCGCGATCGTGCGCCGCACCGAAGAGCGCAGCAGCTCCCACTGTCTTCCCGACGCCAGAGCCGAATCGCTGAGGAAGGTCCCGTCTTTCTTGAAGCCCGCCGGAAGCAGGTCGGAACGTCCTTCCATCGCGCCGTCCATCATGCGCACCGTGTCCGCGTCGTCGAGCAGCAGTCCGCGCATCTTGAAGCGCTTGAGCAGCATCGCCGCCGCTTCGTCCGGCTCAAGCCCCGACGGAACGCTGAGCACGGGATTATGAACGTGGAAATACAGGACGCCCGCCGGCTGCGCAGCGGAGCCCAGCCATTTCTCGGCATGCGTGAGCAGGACGTCCAGGTAGGTGAGCATCTGCAGCGAAAGGCCGTGCGAGACTTCCTCGAGGCGGAGCTGGGTCGCGCTGGACTTGTAGTCCAGCACCCGCAGCAGCAGGCCCTTGTCCGATCTGGCCGCGTCGACGCGGTCGATCCTTCCGATGATGCGGATGCTGCCTCCGTCGGGCAGCTCGATATCCAGCGGCGGCAGCGTGCCGTCCGGCCCGAAGTCCACTTCCAGCCCGACCGGCTGGAACTCCGCCCTGCGCGCATGCTCTCCCAGCACGACGGCGGCGCGGCTGACGATGTCCTTCAGCTTGCCGGCGATATACCGGTAGCGCCCGCTGCTGAGCAGAATTTCCGATTGCAGGCGGGGCGACAGCTCCTCGACGACCCGCCCGGATATCGCCTTGATCTCCTCGCTGCCCGCCCTGCCCCAGCCTTCGCCCAGCTCCGTGGCGACTCGGCTGAGCGCCGCATGGAACAGCTGGCCCATATCGGGCGCCTGAAGCTTGTACAGCTTGCGCTCCTTGAGCCCGAGGCCGTGAATCGCAAAATGCTGGAACGGGCAGGAGACGAACCTCTCCATCCGGGTGACGCTCGCCGTCAGCCGGCTTCCGTACAGCCGGTCCGCAGTCCGCCTGGTCAGCGCCGCCTCCTGGTTGGCGTAGCTCAAGGAATCCAGCATCGCCTGCAGCCTGGATTGCCACTGCGGCCGGACAGCGAACCAATTGTACGCATCCCGCCACAAGCCGGAAAGCTCTCCCCCTTCCATCCAGGAACGGATTCTCGGCATCAGGTAGGAGAGCGTGCGCTGCGGCAGCTCCATGTACTCGAGCAGCTCCCGCTCTCCCTCGTCCTTCTCCGGAAAGGCCGCCGCAGGACGGGATTCCAGCCAAGGATACAGCTTTCTCAAATGCCGGACATATTCGGAAGGATAGAGGCCCTTGCCTTCCTCGTCGGCTAGCGGCCAGCTGACCCAGAGCCCTTCCGAAGGAGACAGGAACGCCCTGTAGATCAAATAACGTTCATCGAGCAGCTTCCTTCTCATGCCGGGAGCCATCTCAAGCCCCAGGTCGCCGAGCGATTCCCGCTCCCTCTCGGTCAGCACGCCGTCTTCCTGCATGCGCATCGGCAGGACGCCGTCGCTCGCGCCGAGCACAAAGCTGAACCGGACATCTCCCGTCCGCGTCCGATCCATCGTTCCCACGACGACCTGATCCAGGGAAGGCGGCACGGCGGACAGCTTGAGGCTCTCCAGTCCCGTCTCGACCATGCCGGCGAACAAGTCCGCCGGCACCTCCTCTTCTCCCGCCATCTCCACCAGCTGATCCAGCAAGTTCATGACGCCGTCCCACAGCTGCCGGTGGATGCGGGCGGAGCCCGGCCTTCCTTCGGCCAAATCGCTCTCGCTGCGCCGCTCCAGCCTGGATGCGGCTCCAGACCGGTCCAGGAAATCGAACAGAGCCTCGCACATGCCCCGTATCGTCCCCGCCTTGGCAATCGCCCGCTCGAGCCTCGCCAGAGGCGAAACAAGCTCCTTGCGCGCCTTCAGCAGATCCTCGAATTCCGCCACCCTGCGGGCATCAGCCTCCGCCGGCTCGTCCTCCACTCCGCCGCGCAGGAGAGGCTTCCAGCCCTTGGGGCTTTTCCACTGCCGTCCCTCGATGCCGGCGGCAAGAACGTAGTTTTCCAGCCGGTCGTAGCGCTCGCGGTCCATCCTGCCGTCCTCGGGAAACAGCATCTCCGTCTTGACGCAGCGGAAAACCGCTTCATGCTTCCAGCCGTACAGGACCGTCTCCAGAGCGGAGCGAATGAATTCGGACAATGGATGATGGAGGACGTCCTTGCTCTGATCCATGAAGAAGGGAATGCCGTAGTCCGTAAATACGTTATGGATGGCATCGTTGTATTCCGCGCTTTGCCGCACGACGACCGCCATTTCCCGCCAGCGCGCGCCCTTCTCCCGCGTCAGCCGGAGCATCTGCCTCGCGGCCGCCTCGACTTCCGCCCTGCGGTTCGCGGCTGCCGTCAGGACGACGGCATCGGCAGCCCCGGCCGATTCGAGATTCGGCATCGGGCTCCACCAGCCGAAGTTCTTCTCCAGATGGGCCAGCATGCCGGCCCGCTCATATCGCGGCGGCGCATCGGCAGGCAATGCGGCTGCCGGATCGATCGGAACCGACAGCTCCTCGCTCAAAGCGCGAAGCCGGATATACGTATCCGCCGCCGGATGAAAGAGATCGAGCTCATGCGGACGGACGCCGTCGTCATAAGGCCTGTCCAGGCAAAGGGTTACCGTCACCTGCTCCGCATGCCGCAGCATGGATCCGAGGGCAGACAGCTCGTTCGGCGTGAAGCCGTTGAAGCCGTCCACCCAGATCCGCGCTCCGCGCAGGGAGCCGCAGTCTCCGAAGCCTTCCGCGAGATGGAGCAGATGATCCTCGTCGTCCATATACAGCCCGGCAAGCTCTCCGTCCAAGGCGCCGTAAATCAGGGACAGATCATGCAGCTTGCGCGAGAGCAGCGAGGCAGGGCCGCTCTTCGGCCCGTCTCCAAGCCTCGCCTCGATGTCGGCGGGACGGATTCCGTACCGCTTCCACTCCGTCAGCAGCTCGCCGAGCTTGCCGATGAAGCCTTGCTGGTCCGTGCCTCCCCGGAACAGCAGCAGGTCGGAGGACAGCCGATGGACAATTTTGTGGAGAAGCATGTTCTTGCCGTTCTCGCCGACCGGGATGATCGCCGCCCCGCCCGTCTCCTGCATGACGCGCAGCGCCAGCCTGCGGAAGCTGAGCACCTGGGCGCGCAGGCTCGAGCGGATCGAGCCGCTGCCGAGCAGAGCGTATTCCGTCTGGAACGTCGCTTGCTCCGGAGTCAGCAGGATCAGCGGCGGTCCTCCGGGATCATCGGCCAGCAGCGCCCGGATTTCGTCCAGGCAGGCCGAAGTCTTGCCGGTACCCGCTCTTCCTGTTATGATGCGAAGCCCCATGGGCCGAACCTCCTTGTACGGCTGTATTCGCGCCTGCAGCCATAGCTGCCGCGGCCGAGCGATATGTGAGCAGCCATAGCTGCCGCTGCCGAGCTACTTGAGCACCAGCCTCGTCCGGCTGTGCCCTTCCTTCGTCTTGCTCACTTCCAGCACGGCCGGGAACGCGTCCTTGAGCTCCTGGACGTGGGAGATGACGCCGATCATCCTGCCCGCCCGCTGCAGGTCCGCCAGAGCTGCGATCGCCCTTCCGAGCGATTCCTCGTCCAGCGAGCCGAAGCCTTCGTCGATGAACATCATCTCGATGGAGACCCCTCCCCGATGGGCCTGGATGACATCCGTCATGCCGAGAGCGAGCGCCAGGGAGGCGTTGAACTTCTCGCCGCCCGAGAGGGATTTCACGTCCCGGTTCTGGCCTGTGTAGCTGTCGTAGACGTCGAGGCCGAGGCCGCTTTGACGCCCTCTCGCCTCGAGCCGGCCGCTGCGCTCCAGCATGAACTGTCCGCTCGACAGCACCCGCAGCCGTTCGTTGGCGGCGTACAGAATCTGCTCCAGAAACTCGATGAGGATATACCGCTCGAAGGACATCTTCAGCGCATTGTCGCCCTTGAGCATCTCGTGCAGATCGGCCACTTCCTCCAGCGCCCGCTCCGAATCCTCGAACCGGAGCGATGCCTCGCCGACCGCCGCCTTGAGAGAGGAGGCGGTCTCCGCGAGCTGCCTGCAGCGGCGCCAGCGGTTGTCCGCCTCCTCGCGGACCGCCTTGAGGCGATCCGCTTCGGCGGCCAGCTCCGCCGCATCGCCGCGCACGCATCCCTCCAGCTCCTTGCGCAGCTCGGCGACAAGCCGCCGCTGCGCGGCAAGCTCCGTCCGGTACGCTCCGAGGACGCGCGCCCCCTGCTTGCGCAGCTCCTCGTCCAGCCTTGCCTCCAGGTACTCGGCGCCGGAAGCGAAGCCCGCCGCCTCCAGCTCGAGGCGGAGACGCTCCGCGGCGTCTTTGCCGGCTGCGGCCGCTTCTTCGGCCTGCACGGCCAACTGCTCCAGGCGGGCGCGCGCCTCGGCAAGCCGGGACGAGCCTCCAGCCAGCCGCTCCCGCGCCGCCTTCAGCAAGCTGTCCATCCTGGCGCAGCGCGCCTCCAGCTCGGCCGCCATCTTCTCGAGCTCCGCCGCGTCGCGCAGCGGCTCCGGCACAGCTTCGAGCTCCGCATCCAGGCGGGAGCTCCGGGCGGCTATGTCCAGCGCCAGCGGCTGCAGCTTCTGCAGCAGCCTCTCCTTGGACGCCTGCAGCTCTTCCAGACGGCGGTCGCGGGCAGCGAGCGCCTCACGGAGCTCCTGCCGCTGCGTCTGCAGCGCTGCCAGCCTCTCGCATTCCGCCTTGAGGCCGAGCCCCTCGGTCAAAGCCTCCTGCAGCTGCAGGTCGAGCCGGTCATGGCCGATTCCGAGCGCATCCGCCTGTTGCCAAGCTTCCTGGCCGCGGCCTCGGGCCGCAGCCGCTTGCGCGGCTGCGGCGCTGAGCTCTCTTTCGACATGGAGCAGCCTCTCCTTGGCTTCCTGCAGCTGCTCGCGGCTTACGCCGCCGTCCGCGGCGGAAGCGGGAGCGGGATGCTCCGCGCTGCCGCATACCGGGCATGGCCGACCGTCATGCAGATGCGCCGCAAGCCTGCCCGCCTGCCCTTCGATCCAGCGCAGCTCCAGCTCTTCCGCATCGAGCCGCAGCCGCTTCGCGGCTGATTCATGATCCGCCTGCTCGCGTTCCAGCTCCGCCGCGAGCCGCTCGGTATCGGCCATCAGCTTCAGCAGCTTGTATTTCTCCTGCATGAAAGCGCGCCGCTCCTGCATCTGAGGCAGACGCTCCGCATCAAGCTCCAGCGCGCTCATCACGTCGGCCTGCGCGCGGCGCTGGATGCGCTCCTGCTCCAGCTCGGAGGCAAGCCGCTCCGCTTCGCGGCCAAGCCTCGCCTCCTCCGCGCGCTGCTTCGCCAGCTCCGCCCGGCGCTCGCCGAGCGTGCGCACCGCCGGCAGAAGCTCGCGCAGCTTCTGCAGCTCCATCGCCGCCTCGCGCCGCTCGGGCTCGCGCGCCTCCTCGGCCTCGGCCGCCTCCGACGCGGCCCTATGCTCCGCTTCCGCGGCTGCGGCTGCGGCGGATGCTTCGACACGCCTCCGCTCCACGGACTCCGCCTCGGCAGCCGCACGCCGCGACTGCTCCTCGTACGGCGCCAGCCTGGCCGCTCTCTCCGCCCGCTCCAGCTTCGCCTCCAGCTCCGCCATCTCGCCGCCGCGGCCTTCCAGCTTCGCCGCCGTCGCCTCCGCCGCCTCCAGCTCGTCCAGCCTCGCATTGAGGCGGGAAGCCTCCGCGAGCTTCGTCCGCTGCGCTTCATAAGCGGCTTCCGCTTCCAGCCGCTCACGCTCCAGCCCCGTTGCCAGGCTGCCGAAATAAACGGCTTCCTCCTCCAGCCCTTCCATCAGGCGCGAAGGAGCCGCATGCTCTTGCGCCAGCAGCTCTTCCAGGCGGCTTCCTTCCCGGACAGGAAGACTCGCGCGCACCTGCTCGCTCATATACAGCAGCCGCTGACGGTTGTCCTTGGCCGCCTCCCGCAGCTCGCGGCTGCGCCTTGCGAAGCTTTCCTCCAGGCTGCGGTAAAGCCCCGTCTGGAACAGGCGGCGCAAAATTTCTTCCTTGTTCTCGGTGTCGGAGGTCAAAAGCTTGCGGAACTCCCCTTGCGGCAGCATGACGATCTGGATGAACTGGTCGCGGCTGAGGCCGACGATCTCCTCCAGCTTGGCGTCGACCTCCTTGATATGAAAGCGGTCCGTCAGAGGCGCCTCGCCTTCGGCGGTAAGCTCGTACAGCTCCGCCTTGCCGCCCGTCTCGCTCTTGTTGCCGGCCTTGCGATGGGGCATCTGCCTGAATACCCGGTACTTGCGGCCTCGTGCGGCAAATACGAGCTCCACCGACGTCGGCGTATCGTCCCCTGCGAAGTGGCTCCGGAGCATCCTCGCCTCCGCCCGGTCCTCGCCGCTCGCGGTGCCGTAGAGCGCATAACAGACCGCATCGAACACCGTCGTCTTGCCCGCTCCCGTCTGTCCGGAGATGACGAACAGGCCGCGCTCGCGCAGCGGCTCGAAATCGATCGCTTCCCCGTTCCGGTAGGGCCCGAAAGCAGTCAAAACCAGTCTGATCGGCCTCATCGCCCCGCCCCCTCTTCCTGCAGCACTTCGGCATAGACCCGCCCGAACAGCTCTCTCTTTTCCTTGCTGAGCTCGGCGCCCTTCACTTCACGGTAAAAGGCATCGAACAGATCGACCGGATCGCGGTCGCGGCGGGCTTTCGCCCCTTCCGGTCCATCCCCAGGCTCCGGCGGAAGCAGGCCTGCGGCCGGCCTCCTCTCGACATGGAGAGCGTTAGGGTAGACGGAACGGACCTTCTCCATCGGAAAAAGAACCGGATTCTCGTCCAGCAGCGTAACGAACACATAATCCCCGCTCGGCTCGTGGCTCTGCTCGATCTCGCGGATAGAAGCCGCCACCCTCCGCATGTCCCGGCGGGCGTACAGCGGCCGGAAGCCGGCGGAAGCCTGTCCCGCTCCGTCGAGCTCAACGAGGAAAAAGCCTTTGCGGTGGTGCTCCTCGGACACCGAGTATTTGAGCGGCGAACCCGCGTAGCGGACGTTCTCCCTTTCCACCCAATGGGCCTGATGCAAATGGCCGAGCGCCGTGTAATGGAACGGGCGGAAATATTCCGCCTTGACATGCTCCGCCCCTCCGATCGAGAGCGGCCGCTCCGATTCGCTTGTGTTCGCCTCCGGCACGCCGCCGGGAGTGACGAACGCATGCCCCACCAATACATGGCGAGCCTGAGGCTCCATTTCAGCCTTGATGCGGTCCGTGATCGCCTTCATGGCGTCGTCGTGGGTGCGGATGTCGTCGTTCCCGAAGGCATGGCGAACCATCGCGGGATCGGCGTAAGGAACCAGATGGAAATGGACCTCGCCATGCTCGTCGGACAGGACGACGGGCCCGCTGTCCGCCTTCAGCGCCCCGGCGAGATGCAAGCCCCGGCGGGACATCATGCGGGTGCCGAAGCTGATCCGGTCCGGACTGTCATGATTGCCGGAGATGGCGAGCACGGGCGTGTCCAGCTCGATGACGAGGCGGTAAAGCGTCTCGTCGAGCAGCTCCACCGCCTCGGTAGGCGGCACGGCGCGGTCGTACAGATCGCCGGCGATGACGACGGCATCCGGCCGCTCCTCTTCCACCGCGCGCACAAGCTGCTCCAGGACATGCCGCTGGTCCTCCGTCATATAGACTCCCTGAACGAGCTTGCCGAGATGCCAGTCTGCCGTATGTAGGAATTTCACCGCTTACCGCTTCCTTTCTATGTCGCGAACGCCGGGCGATCCGGCCGTCCCCGCGCCTTCGGATTCTATCACGCTATGACTCTATCAATGAACATATGTTCTTATACAGTAGCATTAGCCATCCTCAAAGACAACCCCTGCGGAAGCTGCAAATGTACCCATTCCAGCCCTATGGAGAAGCTGAAATCGCGCCGCCGGAACGGACTCTCCCTTCGCGGGTGAAAACCATCCGATCCATTCCGCGCAAAAAGGCGGCGCCTGCGGCGCCGCCTTGCTGCAAAAAGCAGCCCTCGTTGATCGCATGCCCGGAAAGCAAGCTTTGTCAGAACCTGCAACCTGCAAAATTCGATGATCCCAAGATCTACAAGCTATGGACCTCGAAAATCGCAAACTTCAAGTAATGCCCTTCCGCAACGCCGAGCAGCTGCGGGTGGTCCTTGCCCGCCGCCCTCCATTCCACCAGCTTGAGCGACTTGCCCGCATCCGCCGCCGCTTCGAGGATCGTCTCCAGGAACAGCTCCGGCTTCATATGGTAGGAGCAGCTCGCCGTGACGAGATAACCGCCCTCGTTGACAAGCTTCATGCCGTGCAGGTTGATATCCTTGTAGCCTCGGCATGCGCCCTCGACCGCGCCTTTCGTCTTGGCGAAAGCCGGAGGATCGAGAACGACCACATCCCAGGTCCGCCCTTCCCCTCCCAGCTTCTTGGACGTGTCGACGGCCTTCCCTCCGGAGGCGCGCGCCGTCCGCTCCTCCAGTCCCTTCACCTGCTGGCGCAAATATTGGAACGCGTCGTCCACGACGAATTCAACCCGGTCGGTGAAGCCGTTCCGTTCCACATTGCGCTTGGCCGTATCGATCGCATGCTCGGAGACGTCCAGGCAGGTGACTTTTTTAGCCCCGTATTTGCAGGCATGCAGCGTGAAGCTGCCGGTGTGGGCAAAACATTCCAGCACGGTCGCCCCGTCCCAAAGCGGGTAGGTGACGGCTTTGCCGCTTTTGTTGACCGGAACGAGCACGGTGCCGGGCTCGGAGGCCGATGGACCGGATGCCGGCGCGGCCAGCCGCGCTTCCTCAGGCAGCTCGTCCACTGGACGCGGCTGAAGCGTGATGCCGCTGCGCTTGCCCCAGCCTTTCATGAGAGGCTCGATGGCAGCCCGGTTCTCCCGCTGATCGTAGAAATAGCCCGTCTTTTGCCCCTGGGCGATATCGACCTCCATGAGAAGGCCGTTCTCCGTAATTTCCACGATGGATGGGCAATCGCCGTAAAGGACGCCCGTCCGCTCCTCCAAGCCTTCGAGGCGCCGCACGCCGACGTCGCTGCGCTCATAGATGCCTCGCGGACGGAATACTTCGACGAGCGCGGCGACGATGGCTTCGCGCTTCAGATCCAGCCCAAGAGTCAGAATCTGGACGACGAGAACGTCCGCGAACCGGTCGACGACAAGTCCGGGCACATAATCGGCCTCTCCATAGACGAGTCGGCAGTCCGCATCCGCAACGAAGCGCTCCCGGTACTCCTTGGCGCGGCTGAACTTCTCCTCAAAGAAAGCCTGATCCAGCTCCTGCTCTGGCTGACGGGAAACGATTCTCACGCGGATCTGCGACTGGGGATTCCAGTATCCCGAGGCGATATACCTGCCGTTCGAGGCGTGCACGTCCACCATCGCTCCCGGCTCCGCCTCGCCCTCCATCCGCTCGACTTCTCCGGCGTAGACCCAGGGATGCCCCTGCTCCAGCCTTCTCGTTTTTTTCTTGACCAATACAGCCTTGGCTCTGCTCACGCTATCATCCTTCCATTGTCCAGGCAGACCGTCACGGTTCGGCCTGCTTGTCATTCTTGTCCGCTGCGAATCATAGATTAGGATAGGGAAATCGGGGTTTAAAGGCGCGCTAACGTCTTCGGAGAAAAGCGCTTCATAGCACGCACCCTGTGTCCTGTTCCTCCAGACCCTTCCATCTGCTTCGCTGGCTTGTTGCTTCTACAATTCATCTTAAATAAATGTGGGATAGATCCACCCTGCCGCTACTGCCCGTCCAACGGCAGCTGCTGGTCCAGGAGCTTCCCGGAATCGCCGCACAAAAAGGAGACCTTCATCATGCTCACTGCCATTGTGCTTCCGGCCGCGTTCGGCTTCGCCGTCTTCATGCTCGGCATGAAGCTGATGGAAGCGGCGCTCCACCGCGCAGCCGGACGCTGGCTTCAAGCTGCAATCGAGCGCTTCACACGCACGCCTCTGCACGGCCTCCTGACCGGCGCCGCGGCGAGCGCGGTGCTGCAAAGCAGCACCGCCGTCACCGTCATCGCCATCGGCATGGTCAACGCCGGCGTCATGGCCTTTCCCCGAACGATCGGAATCGTGCTCGGCACCAACATCGGCACCTGCCTGACGACCGAGCTGATCGGCCTTGATCTGGACCGGCTCGCCGGCCCGCTGCTGCTGCTCGCCCTGGCCGGATGGCTGCTGACCGCCCTGCTCGGCGAAATGAGCTCCTCGGCAGGCCTTCGCAGGCAGCGCTGGCTTCGCCCTCTGCGCAGCGCTTCGCTCGTCCTGGGCGGCTTCGCTCTTATTCTCTCCGGCATCGCCGTCATGAAATCGATCGGCGACGCCGTTCAGAACAGCCTATTCTTCCACTGGTTCATGGACCGGTCGGGGGACAGCCTTCTCTGGGGACTGCTGGCAGGGGCAGCCTTGACCGCGGCCGTCCACAGCAGCGCCGCCGTCATCGGAATGGCGATGACCCTCGCCGCATCGGGCGTGCTTCCCATGGAGCTGGGCGTCGCCATCGTGCTCGGAGCCAACGTCGGCACCTGCCTCACCGCCGTGCTCGCCTCCATCGGCGGCACCCGGGCAGGAGCCAAGGTGGCCTGGTTCCACGTCGCGCTCAATGTCGGCGGAGCGCTGCTGTTCCTGCCCTTCACGGGCTGGCTAGCCGCCGCCTCCGCCTGGTTCGGCGGCGGCCCCGCTTCGCAGCTCGCCCATGCCCAGACGCTGTTCAACGTCCTCTGCTCGCTGATCGTGCTGCCGCTCTGCTACATTCCGCGGCTCCGCATTCCGAACAAGAGCCCCGCCCCTAAATAGTAGGGACGGGGCTTCTTGCCTCTGCCTGTCTGGCCGCTTGAAAGCTGTCAGCCGGGAACTCCCGAGAGCGGCGCCTCAGCGACTCGCTTCTTTGCCGCTTAGACCAGCCGTCCGACTCGGCAATCCGCTTCTTCGGCGCTTAGACCGGTCAGTCCGGCTCGGAAATCCGTTTTTTCGCCGTCCGACTCGGCAATCCGCTTCTTCGCCGCTTAGGTCGGGCAACGCTTTAGCGATCCGTCTCTTCGGCGCTTAGGCCGAGCAGCCGGAGCGCGCCCGCGACGATCCGATCGTTGTTGTCGTAGCCGGATTGGCGCTGCTTGCGCCATGCCTCCTCGGGCTCGAACCAGTCGACGCCGCGTATTTCCTCCACCTGGGCATGAAGAGTACCGCCCGTCGCTTCCACGAGGTAATAGTGGACTTCCTTGTCCACGACGCCTTTCGTCTCGTGGCGGTACTGGTATTTGATCTGGGCGATCGGCTCGATGATGCGGCCTTCCATCCCCGTTTCTTCGACGATTTCGCGCAGGGCGGTTTGCTCCACCGTTTCTCCGGGCTCCATTTTCCCTTTGGGAAGGGATACTTTGCCGTAACGGTCCTGGATCAGTTGAATTTGCAGCCCATTTTCCGGCGTCCGTCTGTACACGACCCCGCCTGCTGAAATTTCCTTCATGCGCTCCTTATCCTCCCGATAATGATTTCCGTTGTCCACGATGAGTCCGCCGCCGGAGCCTGATCAGGCTCCGGCTTTTTCCGTCAGGCTCGGCGCTTCTTCCTGGACGCTGACAAGAACTCCGCGGCTCTCGTTGACTCCGGCTTCCGTGATCCGCACGCGGCACAGCTTGCCGACAAGCGCTTCGGAGCCTTCGAATACGACCTGGATGTAGTTGTCCGAGTAGCCCATGATCAGTCCCGCTCCCGCCGAGCCTTTGTGCTCGCGCTCCGGAATGACCTCCAGGACATGGCCGACGTGCTTTTCCGCATAAGCCAGCTGGAGAGATTCCGACAGGTCGATCAGCTTATGGACGCGCTCGTTTTTGATTTCCTCGTCGACCTGGTCTTCCATGCGCGCGGCAGGAGTGCCGGTCCGTTTGGAATAAGGGAACACATGCATTTCGGAGAAGCCAAGCTCCTTCATGTACCGGTAGCCCGCCTCGAACTGCTCCTGACTCTCGCCCGGGAACCCGACGATGACGTCCGTCGTGATCGCCACGCCCGGCATCGCTTCATGCAGGCGCTTGATCGTCGCCGCGAACTCTTCGGTCGTGTACTTGCGGCGCATGCGCTTCAGCACGGTATCGTCGCCGGCCTGCAGCGGAACATGGAGATGGCGGCACATCTTGGAGGATTTGTTGAGCACTTCGATCATGTCCTCGTCGATCTGGCTCGCCTCGATCGAGCTGATGCGGATGCGCTCGAGACCGTCCACCTTGTCCAGATCCCACAGCAGGTCGGACAGCTTGTAGTTGTCCAAATCGTCGCCGTAGCCTCCGGTATGGATGCCGGTCAGGACGATTTCCTTGAAGCCGGACGCGACCAGGCTGCGGGCCTGCTCCACGACGCTCTTGGGATCACGGCTGCGGGACAGCCCCCGCGACCACGGAATAATGCAGAAGGTGCAGAAGTTGTTGCAGCCTTCCTGGATTTTCAGAAACGCGCGGGTGCGGTCCGCGAAGTCGGGCACGTCCAGCTCCTCGAACTCGCGCGTCTTCATAATGTTGCGCACGGCGTTGACCGGCGTGCGCTCGTCCTGCACCTGACGGATATAGTCCATCAGCTTGTCGCGGTCCTGCGTTCCGATGACGAGATCCACGCCCGGAATGTCCAGAATCTCGGCCGGGGACGTCTGCGCGTAACATCCCGTCACGGCGATGACCGCCTCGGGATTGCGGCGGATGGCGCGGCGGATGATCTGCCGGCTTTTCTTGTCCCCCGTGTTCGTCACGTGGCATGTATTGATGAGGTATACGTCGGCCGTCGTCGTGTCGAAGTCGACCTGCTCGTACCCTTCATTCTTGAACAGCTGCCAGATGGCTTCGGTATCGTAAAAGTTGACTTTGCAGCCCAAGGTGTAGAGTGCGACCGATGGCATCTTCTTCATCTTCCTCCCATTTCGCCGGATTCGTACATCAGGCAGGCCAAGCCTGCCAGAGGTGCCGTCTCCGCTCTTAAAATTCTGCGCCCGAGCCCGGCCGCCAACGCGCCCGCCGCCGCCGCCGCTTCCGCTTCGCGCGGAGAGAAGCCGCCTTCGGGACCGACGACCAGCAGCAGCCGGTGCGCCTTGTCCGCCGTCAGCCTGCCCGCCTCGCGGGCTTGCCTGATGCGGTCCGCAAGACCGGTCAGCCCGCCCGGCTCATGTCCTTCCGCTTCATAGCAGAACAGCACGAGGTCGTAATCGGCAAAAGCCGCCAGCAGCTCTTTCCAGGCATGGACCTCATGGACGGCCGGCAGCCGGCTGCGATGGGCCTGCTCCGCCGCTTCCTTGGCGATCCTGCCCCAGCGCTCCAGCCGCTTGGCTTCCTTGCGGGCGTCGTACTGGACGACCATCCGCTCGCACTGGAACGGCAGAAATCCGGCCGCTCCGATCTCCGTTCCCTTCTGGATGACAAGCTCCATCTTGTCGCCCTTCGGAAGGCCTTGGGCGACCGTGACCTGCCAGAGCGGCTCCCGGTCCATCGGAAGCCTTTCGGCGATGTCGCCTCTGACTAGGGACGGATCGACATCCGTCAGGACGATGCGGGCTTCACGCTGCGCGCCGTCGCTGGCGATGATCTCGTCTCCCGGTTTCATCCGCATGACTCTCGCGATATGATGGGCGTCCTCGCCGCTTAAGGTGACGCCGTTGTCGCCGAACTGCTCCGGCGTTATAAAGTAACGCTGCATAGTGGGCCAAACTCCTGTTTTTAAAAGTCATCCTCCATCATACACGTTTTGAGGCGGGAAATCTATTCGGCCCCACGGATCCCGGCCGCACGGCGGCATAAAAAAAGCCCGCGCCATGGAAGCGCGGACTTGAATTTATCCAAAGAACAAGGGCGTGAAGAGGCGAAGGAAAAACAAGTGCAGATCGCCGACCAGAGCCAGATAGGGACGAATGGTCGCATTGCTAAGCGCCGGTATGAACACGAGCAGCAGGAAAACCAGGACTCCCCACTGAGAATACTGATCCAGCAGAATCCGAGAGCGGCGAGGCAGCAGCTCGTACAGAATCCGGTAGCCGTCCAGCGGAGGCAGCGGAATCAGGTTGAACAGGAACAGCATGCCGTTCAGATAGATGAAATATTTGAAGAAAACGTTCAGGGCATCGATGTAGCGCAGAGGCGTGTCATTCAGAATGCCCGAGAAATTGAGAGCCGACACGATGAACACTCCGATCGCCATCAGCAGAAGGTTGCTGAGCGGTCCGACAAGGGAGACGACGATGCTCATCAGCCGCGGCCGCTTGAAGCGGGAGCTCATGACCGGCACCGGCTTGGCCCAGCCGAAGCCCGCGATCAGGATCAGGAACATGCCGAAAAAATCGATATGGGAAGCCGGATTGAGCGTAACCCGGCCCTGCTTGTAGGCGGTGTCGTCTCCGAATTTGTACGCCGAGTAGGCATGGGCGAACTCGTGGAGAGTAAAGGCGATGATCAGGACAAGCAGGACAAAGGGAAGCTCGGCGACAGGGTAAGCGAGAAGATTGTCCAACCCCTCCATGGCTTACCGCTCCCCTTCTGGCTTGGCGGCCACGAAGGCGATCCATTTGTCCTCGCGGACGCGGTCGACGATCTCGAAGCCGGATGCCAGAAGCCCGGCTTCGACGGCCTGCTCCTTGTTCTCGTAGATGCCCGACGCGATATAGATGCCGCCCGGCTTCAGCGCCTCGTAGACGTCATCGATGAACAGCAGGATGATCTCCGCGAGAATGTTGGCAACGACCAGATCGCAAGGCGCCTCGACCCGCAGCGGGCCGGCCTGCTCCATCGCTTCGGCCAGCTGCTCCCTGGCCTCGTCCTCGGCCGCGTTGGCGGTGCCGTTCCAGCCGGCGCCCTCTCCCGCACTGCGGCTGATGACGCCGAGCAGGTCGCTTTGCAGCACCTGGATGACGTCGTCCATGCCGTTCAGACGGGCATTTTCCTTGGCGCTGGATACAGCGACCGGGTCGAGATCGACAGCCAGCACGCTGGATGCGCCCAGCAGGACGGCCCCGATGGCCAATATGCCGGAGCCGGTGCCGACGTCGATGACCTCGTCCCCCTCGCGGATCGCCGATTCAAGCGCGCGCAGGCATAGGGAGGTCGTCGGATGGGTGCCGGTGCCGAATGCCATGCCGGGATCAAGCTCGATGATGCGCTCGTCCCCGGAACCCTCGTACGGCTCCCAGGTCGGCTTGATCGTCAGCCTTTCGGTGACCCGGATCGGCTTGAAATACTGCTTCCAGGCCGTCGCCCAGTCGTCCTCGTCCACCGTGACGACGGCGATTTCGTATGTACCGGGATTGATGTCGTAGTCCTTCAGCTCCTCGATCCGGGGACGGATGGCGGCCACATGGGCGTCCATGTCCTCGTCTTCGCTGAAGTAGCCCTTGATGACGGCGTCTCCCTCGGCGATATCGTTGAGCGGCAGCTCGTACCATTGGCCGAACGACTCGTCGCGCCGCCTGTTCAAGGAGCCGGATTCTTCGATGGAAACTCCGCCTGCGCCCTGTTCATGCAAAAAGTTGGAAATCATCTCCACCGCTTCCTCGGTGGTCGAGATCGTAAGTTCATGATATTTCATCTTCGCATAAGCCCCCTCGCTTGCTATCCCGTCTATTCTACAACAGATGCGATAGGCGGCACAAAACCTCCGATCGGGAAAGGCTGGACTTTCCACCTGCCTGAATAAGGATTAAAATGGAAATCGAAGCCGGCTGCCCGAAGACGGAATCCAGTCTTGCAGCATCGGACAGACAACCATGCATCCTTAGCGAGGTGAATCGAGTGGAATGGAACGAACCGCAGCTGATCCCTTTGGACCGGTTCAGAGAGCTGAGACACCGGTCTCCCGTGGAGCGATTCGAAGGGGAGGGTTATACCGGCTGGAGGCTTTTCGGTTACGACGAGGTCAAGACCGCCTTTACGGATTATGAGCGCTTCTCCTCCCAAGGAGAGCACAACCCGGACGACCCGATCGATTCCAGCATTCTCAGGCAGGATCCGCCGAAGCATCGCCAGCTTCGAATGCTCGTGTCCAAAGCCTTCACTCCGCGTGTCATCGAATCGATGGAGCCCGCCATCCGCAAGCTCGCGGAACAATTGCTCGACAAGGCGGCAGCGAAGCCCGTCTTCGATGTCCTGGAAGACCTGGCCAGCCCGCTGCCCATCTCCGTCATCGCCCGCATGCTGGGCATCCCGGAGGGCGACCTCAGCCGCTTCAAGCAATGGTCGGAGGATCTGGTCGGAACGAACCAAGAGCGCTACGTCCAATGCCAGCGCGAGATGAGCCCTTACTTCTCGGCTGTCGCCGCCGAGCGGAGGCTCGAGCCGCGGGACGATCTCATCAGCAATCTCGTCCATGCCAAGGTAGACGGAGAGCAGCTGAGCGAGATCGAGCTGATCGGCTTCTGCATCCTGCTGCTCGTCGCCGGCAACGAGACGACGACCAACCTGATCGCCTCGATCTTCCTGTGCCTCGACAGCCTGCCCGAAGTACGCGAGGAGCTGATTGCCGACCGCACGCTCATTCCTTCCGCCATCGAGGAGGTGTTCCGCTACTTCTCGCCGGTGCAGATGATGTTCCGGTCGGTGAAGCGGGATACCGAGCTCGGGGGAATGGCCATGAAAGCCGGCGATCCCGTCTTCCTCTATATCGCCTCGGCCAACCATGACGAGAAGGCATTTCCGGAGCCGGAGCGCTTCGACATCCGCCGCTCGCCCAATGCCCATGTCGGGCTCGGCAGCGGCATCCACTACTGCCTTGGAGCCCAGCTTGCCCGGCTGGAATCCCGCATCGTCCTGGAAACCTTGCTTGAGCGCTATCCCCGGTTCAGCCGCGACCGCTCCGTGCCGCTGGAGAGGATCGAGAGCAACCTGATGTTCGGACTGCGGCGGCTGCCGGTCTTTTTGAACGGATAGCGGGATCGTGCAGTCTCATGCAGCTTCAAATTCGACAGAATGCGGCACGCCTTGCCTCGAAAAGCAATCCAAACAGCCCGGAAGCCTTCCGCTTCCGGGCTGTTTTTTCGAAGGCTGGCGGCCCGGCAGTCGCGATCCGGCCGCAAGCCTTGCACCGGTGCCGAAGATGCATCGGCTTCACATCGGCGTCACAGCTTGCAAGCTCCTGCCGGGCGGCGCTTATTGCTCCACCGTGCCCCCGGCTCCGGAGATGACCGCCAGCGCCTGGCCGGCCCGGCTGTCGTCCACGACGGCGGTGAGGATGCCGTCCTCGCCTTCGCGGATTTCCGCCGCGCGGAGCATCTCCAGCTTGCGGAGCGCTTCCCGGATTCCCTCCGGCGACGTAAAAGCTGCCTGTATTTCCATGATGCTGCCCCTCCTCCCGTGGCGTTCGTATGAAATGGCCTCTTCTAGGTTGCGCCTTTGCCTTGGCGATATTCACGGAATTATCGTCAAACCGTCTGAGCCGCAGAGACGGGTGCAGGCTCGTCTCCCTTGCAGGGCAGGATCGGCCTGGCGCAGCTGCGGAGGACGAAGCTCAAACGGAGCTTCCTGAGGGTGCGGACTTGAAACCTGGAATTCCGAAGGAAGCAGGTCGAGACGGCTTTTCCGGCTCATTCCCCGGGAATGACCGAACAGCAATCAGCCGAAGGAACATCCTCCGGCTGTGTCTGACTGCCCGGAAACTCCGGCAGGCAAATCGCAGTCCTGTTATTCTCCGGCCAGTTCCCCTGCCATGAACGCCTCGATCTCATCCTTGGACGGAATCGAGGACTGGGCTCCATGGCGCGTAACGGCAATCGCTGCGGCAGCCGCCGCGAACCGGAGCGCCTCCCGGGATTCCGATCCTTGCGCGCAGGCAGCCGCGAATGCGCCGATGAAGGTGTCGCCCGCTGCGGTCGTATCGGCCGCCTCGACCTTGTAAGCAGGCACGGCACAACGGTCTCCGGAAGACTCTGCGCACAAGCAGCCCTGCTCTCCGAGCGTGACGACGACCCTTCCCGCGCCTCGGGACAGCAGTTCGGAGGCTGCAGCTTCAGCCGACCCGATATGTGCGACCTGAATTCCGCTCACTGCCGAAGCCTCCGTCTCGTTGACGATAAGCGTGTCCAGCAGCGGCAGCAGCTCGGCCGGCACTTCCCGTGCCGGAGCGGGATTGAGCCAGACGCGGACACCCGCCTCGCTTGCCGACCGGATAACCGCCTTGCTCGTCTCCCATGGGATTTCATTTTGCAGCAGCACCGCGTAGACTCCGCCCCAGTCCGTCTCGGCGGCGGCATCATCCGCTGTCAGCATTCCGTTGGCGCCTTCCGACAGGACGATATGATTTTCCCCGTCTGCACTCACGGTGATGACGGCGAGACCCGACGTCCCTTCCTTGGTCAGGACGGACTGCACGCCGACGCCGGAGTCCTCCAGCGAATGCACCAAGGCGTCGCCGAAGGGATCGCTGCCGACGGCGCCGATCATGGAGCATGCCGCTCCGGCCTTGGCGGCGGCCGCCGCCTGGTTGGCTCCCTTGCCTCCGGGAAAGAACGAAGTTCCGAGGCCGGACACCGTTTCGCCCGGCTGCGGGAAGCGGTCCACCTTGCTGACGACGTCCATGTTGATGCTTCCGACGACGAAGATGCGCTTGCCTTCCTGATCCGGCATCATGCCCTCTCTCCGTCCGGAAGCGACCGCACCGCAACATCCTTGATTCCGCTGACTCCTCCCTCCAGGCAGCCGAAGCCGAACATGCCGTGACCGAAGGACGGATCCCGGCATTCCAGCACGTTCTCCCCATTGATCCCGAGCGTGAAGGCATCTCCCTCGGCGGTCAGCTTGAAGCGGTATTCCTTGCCCGGCTTCCAGTCGTACTTGGCCGTAATGAGGCGCGTCGTCCCGAAATCCTGCTTGATGAACGATACCGTCCCAGGTCCGTCGAAGCCGGCCAGATAGTGCCGCATGACGCCCTGTGCCCGGGCGATCAGAAGATGGCTTGTTCCCTCCAGCGGCTGGACCGTCGCCTCGACGGCCATGTCCCGCTCGTAATAATTGCCCGAGAACGAAGCGGCGTCGCTCTCCGACCTGCATACCATCGCGCCGCCGTCCAGCTCCCACTTGCCCCGGTGATGGGAGAAGGGCGTGATGGAGCCGAACTCCTTGGCCTGCTTGGCGAAATCAATCGTGTACGAAACGGGTCCCTCAATACGGAATCGTCCTAGAAACAAGCTTCCGATCGCGCGCTCCGCCAGCGGCGACGGGCTTTCCAGAATCCAGCCGATCTCGTCGAGCAGCGCGCCGTCCGTATCGGGAATGACAAATGAAAGCTCGCTCCATTGCCCGTTCGCCGGCTTGATCGGCTCCAAGAGAATGTCCTTTTGCGTGAACGTATTCCGGACATAGGGAGTAAGGACGATCGGCTCGCCTTCCCATTGGTCGGCATAGATGGCCGCGCTGACTCTCTGCCCGACGCAGGCCAGCGGCGAGAACACCGGCTTGTACTTCTCGTCGTTGAATTCCGCCCGCCGGTAGAACGGCTTCCAGTAGATTTTGCTGCTGTCGCCGGTTACGAGGCGGTCGAAGACGACCTCCAGCGAGCCGCGGCTGCCGTCCCGGCTCCGCAAGGCGGAATGGCGGACGACCGGCGTCTTGAAGCCGTTGCTCGTGCGGAAGCCATGCGTCGACCCCGGCAGATCGAAATCGAAGAACACCTCGCCCGGCTTGAAGCTTTCCTTCAGCCTCCGGGGAGCCTCCTCGCCGTTGACCCGATAGCCGAGCAGCGCCAGCTCTCTGGCGAAGGTCGGAAAGTCGACCAGGTTGAGATAGCCCGACACGCTGGAGGCGACGATGAAATCGTTGATCGGCTTCCGGTAATGGTCCGGGATGCCGGCCAGTCCGGAGTAAACGCCGAGAATGGTGCCGACATTGCCGGCGTTGCAGTCCGTATCCCAGCCGCACATGGAGGCGATCTCCACCGTGCGCGCAAAATCTCCTTCGCCGTATAGCAGGGCAAGCACGCAGACGCCGGCATTCGGAATGATATGGCATACGCCCGTGTATTTGTCGTAGCCCCAATGTTCCTCCAGGTATTGGCGGCATGCCTGCCAATCGCCGGGACGCCCCTCGTGGAAGTCCAGGACGGCATTCACGACTCGGGCATACGTGGAGTCCCCGGGAATGTGGCGAAGCCCTTCGGCAATGACCGCCTGCACGCTGGACGCCTCGAACGCCTTGGCGATGCAAGCCGCCATGAAGCGGGCTCCATACAGGCCGTTGCCGTCATGCGAGACGCTGGCTGCCTTCTCCGCGTATTCCGCCGCCTTCTCCGGATTGCCGGGAAAGAGCAGTCCCCAAGAATCGATGAAGATCTGGCCGCCGATCTGCTCGGCCATTTCCAGGCCGTTCACCTCGATCGAGCCTGAGCGGGGGGCGGGAATGCCCTTGCGCAGGTTGAGGTAAGCGCGGTGCTCCGTGCTGATGTCCTCGCCGCCCCACCAGAACATGCCGATGCCTTCCCGGGCATAGTTCAGCCAAGCCTTGCCGACATCCTCGGGCGTGAGCTCGCGTCCATCCGCATCGTCGTACAAAGCCCGGACGAAGAAGACCGGTCCATTGGCATCGTCGTCCGCAGCGAAGGTGTTGTAGCTTTTCACGTAATTCCTGATATCCCCGTATACATCCCGAATGCGCTCGTATGTCCAGGCGACAGGCTCGATCGGAGCTCCCAGCCTGATGCCGACATTCATCCCGATGAAGCCCGCATAGACCGTCTCGACGTAGTTTTTCGGCATCATGGCCTCTCCTCCTTCCCGTCTCCCTGGATGCCCGCCAGCATCTCCCGCCTGGCTTCCCAGGCATAGAGATCGTCCTGAATGATCCGCGATGCCGTCGCGCTGAACCGGTCGGCGATGTCCATCAGATCAAGACGGTTGACGGCGTCCAGCTGCCGGATATCCTCCGGCGAGATGACCTCGGAGCCGTGCATGGCGCCGACAATGACGCCGGCCATGACCCCGATGGAATCCGTATCCCGTCCGGAGTTGATGCCGTCCAGAATGGAACGGTAGTAGTCCCCGTCGTTCAGGACGATGAAGGCGAGCGCAAGCGGCAGCTCCTCGATCGACCAGAGACGGTTGGGGGTGTAGTGATTGCTTGGAATGCCGACCTTGTCGATATGGCGGCTGACATCGTCGCCCATCGGCGAGTATTTCGCCATGATCCGGTGCAGCACGGCGATGACCGCGTCCCTGTCGTCCCTGCGGGAGCGCAGGTCGCGGGCGGCGGCCGTCAATTCGGCAATCGCCGCCTTCGTGCCGTCCTTCGCCAGGGAGAGCGCCGTCTCCACGATCGCATCCGCTGTCGCTCCGGGCTCGAACGCCTTGGCGACGCAGGCGGCAAGCACTCCTGCCGCCTCGAGGCCGTAGCTGCTCTGATGCCCCATCGCGAACAGGATCGCCTCGTCGTAGGCCGCCTTTGGGTTGCCGGCGTTGACGACCCCGATCGGGGCGATGTACATCGCCGCCCCGCAGTTGACCATATTGCCGAGGCCGCCTTCGCGCGGCTCGCAGTTCGCCAGCACATGGCGCAGGAAGATATGCTTTTCCGGATAGAAGAGCCGCTCCATGATATAGGTCTCGCGGTTCAGCTCCGGAACGAACGTTTTGCGGAAGGCGATCTCCTTCACGAACTCGTTCCCCATATCGTAGGCATCCAGATGCCGGCCCTCGGCATGATACACGTTGATCAGGGCGATGGTCATCAGCGTATCGTCGGTGACGATGCCGTCTCCTCTGACCCGGCCTAGCCGGACATCCTCGGGCAGATCCATCTTATGCCATCTCGTCATGATGGACTCTACGCGTCCGTATTTCAATTTGATCTCGTCATAAGTCAGCTTCTCGACCGGGGCTCCCATGGCATCCCCGAGCGCGGTCGAGATCACCACGCCCCTTACCCGACTGCGGAATGTCGTCATCGATGCATGCTCCTTACTTGATGGTTTTGTTCGCGTATTTGGTGATCTCGGTTCCTCCGGCTGCGTTCCAAGCTTCGACGAACTGGCCGAACTGGCTCAGATCCTTCTTGCCGGTAATGAAGTCCGTCGAGTATTCCTTGTACAGATTGTTCATCGCATCCCAGTTGGCGACGAACTGCTCCGGAATGATGAAGTTGTTGTCTTCGGTGTAGTACTCCGAAGCCATCTTCAGCGATTTTTCCCCCGGCTCGCCCAGCAGCGGCGTCTTCAGCGGAATGTCGGACTTGAAGTTCACCGGCTCCCAAAAGCGGGCATACCAATTGTTGTAATAGTTCTCGTTCAGCTCGATCTTGCCGTCGACGATCTTGTAGTCCTCGTTTTCATAGCCAAGGCGGTCAAGCATCTGCCCTTTGGGGCTGGCGAGGTAATCGAACACCTGGAACGCGGCATCCTTGTTCTTCGACTGGGAAGAGATCGCGAGCCCGCGGGATTCCTTCGTGACGTCCGTCGCTCCGAAGCCTTGGCCGACGCCCTTGGCTGGAGGCAGTACGACCAGCTTGGCGCCTGCTCCCCCGAGATCCTGCATGCGGCCGTTGTACAGGTCGAGTATTTTGCCTGCCGTGCCGGTGATGACGCCGGCTTCGCCCTTGTAGAAGGCGTCCTCCTTCGTGTCCCACTGCTTCGTGATGAACTGCGGATCCAGCAGGCCTTCCTTGTACAGCTTGTTGTAGAAGGCCAGCTTTTCCTTTTCGCCTTCCGAGATTTTGGCGTATTCGAACGTGCCGTCATCCTTTTTGATCCACGTTTTGTCGAGGCCGAACGCCGAGTTGAAGATCGTATTGATCTCTGCGATGTCGCCCGCCGCCGTCAGCGCATAAGCCGGCTTGCCGGAGCCCGGCTTCTTCTCGACCAGCTCCTTGAAGAAGGCATAATAGTTGTCCACGGTCGGGTTTTCCGTCAGCGCCTTGGAGCTGTCCATCGCCTCGAACCAATCTTCCCGGACGACCGGAGCCTTCGGAGCGAGCGGCTTGATCCAGAGCAGGTACGGATAGCTGGTCATGCGGGTGATGTTATGAGGCTCCATGATGTCTTTGACGTACTTGGATTTATTGATATAAGGAGTCAAGTCCTCCAGAAGGCCCTGCTCGGCCATCTGCTGGTCGCCGCCCTGGAAATAAATGATGTCCGGAATCGTGCCGCCGAGCAGCAGCAGGTTCAGGTTCTCGGCGTAGCTGCCCTGCGCAAGGTCGACCAGCTCGAACTTGACGTTCAGGCCCTCATCCTTGGCAAGCGCTTTCTCCAGCTCTCCGAAAAACCGGACCGAAGCGGCGTTCGCCGTGCCCTCGTCCTTGTAGACGATTTTGAGCGTAACCGGCTGACCGCTGCCTTCAGGCTGTGCCGAGCCGGTATTTCCCTGGTTGGCGGCCGGAGTGCCCGAGTTGGACGAGCAGGCGGTCATGACGACGGCCATCGCAGCAACGATCGCGATTGAATTCCATTTTTTCATGTTTTTTATCTCCCCTTATAGATGATAACCTGCCTCGCTTGAGCTGCCCTTGCGGCCGGAACACTCCGGCTTAATCCTTGACTCCCCCTTCCAGAGCGCCCTTGGCGTAATACTTCAGGATGAACGGGTAGAGCACGAGCAGCGGCACGATGGCGATGATGATCGTTCCGGCCTGCAGCGCCGCGAAGTCGAAATGGATGGAGCTGTCGAACATATTCTGGCTGCCGATGAGCGACGTATTGTCCTTGCGGACGACGAACTGCCTCAGCACGACCTGCAGCGGCCACTTCGCCGGCTCCGAGATGTACAGCGTGGCCCGGAAATACTCGTTCCAGTGGTACACGCCGTAGAACAGTCCGAGCGTAGCCAGCCCCGGCTTGGAGAGCGGCATCATGATCCGGCTGTACATGCGGAAGTGGCCGGCTCCGTCGATGCGGGAGGCCTCCAGAATTTCCTCCGGAATGTCCTGGAAAAACCGCATCAGGATGAAGAGATAATACACATTGACCGCCTTGTACAGAATCAGCGAGGTCAGCGTATTCATCAGGCCGATATCCTTGATGAGCAAATATTCGGGTATCATGCCCGGCTCGAATACCATGATGACAATCAGGAAGAAAAGGACGAATTTCTTGCCTGCGAATTCATTGCGGGCGAGCACGTAGGCGGCCATCGAGGTGAGCGCCAGGTTCAGCGCCGTACCCGCAACGGTAATCCAGACCGAATTGAGGATGCTGCCCGTAATGAGCGGATTGGCGAACAGAAGCTCATAGTTGAGCGTGGAGAAGCCCTTCGGGATGATGTCCAGACCGCCCATCAGATGCGCCTTGCCCGGCTCCGTGAAGGAAAGGGCAAGCAGATTGAGCAGAGGCACGAGCACCATGAGCGTGAAGGCGAACAACAGCAAATAAATGACGAGTTTCGAAACTTCCAGTCTTCTCACTTGTTATCCCCCCCTACCAGACGCCTTTGCCTGAGATGCGCTTCGAGATGAAATGCGTGCCTAGGATGAGGACGATGCCGATGACGCCCTTGAACAGGCTTGCCGCTGTCGCATAGGCGAACTGGCCGTTGCCGATGCCGATCCGGTACACATACGTGTCCAGAATGTCCACGACGCTGATGACCGATGCATTCATGAAGTTGAACACCTGATCGAAGCCGGCATTCATGAAGAAGCCCAGATTGAGAATGAAGACGGTTACAACAGTGCTGTAGAGATGGGGCATCGTAATGAAGCGCATCTGCTGCAGCCGGGTCGCGCCGTCGATCTTGGCCGCTTCGTACAGCCCCGGGCTGATTTTCATGATCGCAGCCAGATAGATGATGGAATCCCATCCCGCGCTGCGCCAAATCTCCGAGAAGACGAGCACCCAGCGGATATGCTCCTTGCTCGTCATATAATCGACCGACGGCAGCTGGAAGAAGCTCGCGATCTGGTTGACGCCGCCGGTCGCTGGATTCAGAAGGCTGATCCAGATTCCCGCGATGACGACCCAGGACAGGAAATGCGGCAGGTAAAGCACGGACTGCACGTATTTGCGGTACTTGGAGCTGCGCACTTCATTGATGAAGAGAGACAGCGCGATCGGAATCGGAAAGACGAAGATGATCTTCATCAAGCTGATGATGATGGTGTTCTGGAGCACGCTGGCGAATGCCGGCGAGCTGAACAGCGTCTTGAAATGCTTCCATCCGACCCAGACAGGGTCGCCGATGATGCGGTAATCCTGGAAGGCGAGCTTCATGCCGTACAGCGGGATGAGATGGAAGATGAAGAAGTAGAGCAGGGGCAGGAACAGCATGGCGTAAAGAACCCAGTCCTGCCGCAGCCGCTTCATGACGTTCATAGCCTACACCTCCCGGGGACAATGGATTTCCAGCTGCATGAGCGGGGCATGCTGCTGGGCTCCGTACACATCCCGGTCTCCGGCGCTGCCGGAGGAGATATCCCGCGACATCGTCACCTTGAAGCCGAGCGCCTGGTCGAAAAAGACAAAGTGATGAATCCGTTCCTCCGTCATTCCATAAGCCTTGCTGACGGCTTCTCTTGTGACGGAACCGGAGTTCTTGACGTGTTCATACATTTCCCTGGAGTCGAAGAGCACATCCAGAGTAAGTTCAAAGGGGCCGGAGTTTTTGCTTCGCAGCACCTTGGCCATATCGCCGAGCTTGGTCATGGCTTGCTTCCTCCTTATCGCTGCTCGATCGTGAAGACATCCGGTCTCGATTCCATCAGGTGGTACATGGAAAACGCATATACCGGCCCGAACTCGATATCGCTGGGAGCGAACGGAAAGGCCAGATTGCCGGCGGTCGACTTGCGTCCCTCATAGCCGTAATGCAGGAAGGTCGAGCGGACGGTCGCGCAGATGCTGCTGGCCAGCTCCTGCGTGCGGGCGACAACCTCGAACATGACGCCGACCTCATGTCCCCGGAACGCCTCCGGCTCCTGGCTGCCCAGCACGCCGTTCATCCCGTAGTTGTAGAAGCGGATCTCGTAATCCGACTCCGGGATGTCCCGATAGTAGTCCTTCGCCTGGCTGCGGACCAGCTCCTGGACCGCCTCCAGCTTGCCCAGTAGGATCGGGTCGCGGATGCCCGCCACGACGAAGGTCCGGTAAGCGGTCTGCCTCGCGCCTTCGAGCTTGATTCTATACGTCTCTGCCGGTAGATACCGGCTGCCGCTGACGCGCACGACGCCAGGACTGCTTTCCTCGAAGCGGCATAACTCCAGGTCCAGCGTGAAGCCCGGTCCATGCAGGATGTAGGGATGCTCCTTCTCGTAGAACGTATGGGCCGCCACGCTTGTCTCGCTGCAGGTCCGGTCCGGATTGAGCGATTGGACGGTGAAATAGCCGTCGCCGATCGTCCCGAGAATGCTGTCCTTGGTCGTGCCCGGCTCGGCGCACAGCGCGCCGCATTCCAAAATCTTGCCCAGATGGTAGGACAGGCCCGGATCCTTGCCATGATAGATGCCGATAGCCGCGAACGGCGATGGATCGTAGGCTCTGCCGCAGACGATGATATCCGCCCCGCCTCGCAGCGCTTCGACGATCGGCTCGTGTCCCATCTGGGCCACGATGCTGTTCGTAGCCGCGATGGCCTCTTCCGTGAGCGGCGGAATGTTCGGACTCAGGGAGACGATCCGCCCTTCCTCTCTGGCCTGCCGGATATCCTGCTGAGAGAAGTCTGCCCAGATGACGGTAATGCTGGCCTGCAGGTTCATTTCCTCCAGGAGCTCGTCGATGATCTCCAGCGTCCAGTTCACATGCGTTCTCGCTCCGGAGCCCCCGGCCGAGCCGATGATGATCGGTATTCCGCTGGATAGTCCGGCTGGAATCATGATGCCGAGGTCCTTCTTCACCGCCCTCTTGCTGACGATGGAGACGCCGGCGCCCAGCTTGTGCGGTCCTCCATCGGTCGAGCCGGCATCCACGACGATGCCGTGCGGCTCCTGGCTCATTCCGTTCATGAAGGATTTCTCCGGAAATCCGTATCCCAGCATGCCGCAGGGCGATAAGATTCGAATATCTGTGCTCATCTCGGTCTCCCTCCTTTTCAAGTCGTAGTAGATCGTTCTGGAAACATTTGGATGATTGGACAGCTGGATAATTGGATCACCCAATTTAGGGTGAAGAAAAAGGGGATCTCCCCTTAGGCTTGAACCGCGTTTCGTTGAATATTGTCCTTCACATGGCTCAAATGGTTGAGCAAGGCAAGCCTCGCCTTGACGGGATCCCGTTCCTTGATCGCCTGCAGAATGAGCAGATGCTCCTCGTAGACCTCGCTCTTGCGGCCGGGAATGACCGCCGTCTTGCTCAGCGTGCGCTGCAGCATATCCATCTGCAGCTCGATCATGTTGACGAGCACGACATTATGGGTCGCCTTGGCGATCGACAGGTGGAAAGCCTGATCCGGCTTGGAGCGGTCCCCGTCGAGATCGATCCTTCCCCAAGCCTCGAAAGCGTCTTCGATCTCCGCGATATCCTCCTCGGTCGCCCGCTTGGCGGCGAGCTCCACGATGCCGGTCTCGAACAGCTCGCGGGCCTCCAGCAGTTCAATGATCGTCGCCCGCTCGATATTGTCGAGGATGCGGCTGCGGTCCTCGGCGACTTCAAGCGACTTGCTCAGGAAGCGGCCGCCGCCGGGCCTGGCCTCGATCAGCCCTTCGCGCTCCAGGATGCGGAACGCCTCCCGCAGCGTGCCGCGGCTGATGCCGAACGACTGGGCCAGCTCCCTCTCCGTCGGCAGGAAGTCTCCTGGGGCGAGGTTGCCTTCGAGAATAAGGGTTTTCAGCTGCTCGATGACATCCTCGTAGACCCGATGATATTTGATTTTCTTAATCGTCATAAATAAGTCTTTCCTCTCTATCTCGCACGTTGCCGTAATTGGATCATCCAATTGACCACGGGTTAATCATAAGCGCAGGATGGGATCGTGTCAAGCGCTTTCATACATGCAAAGCTGGTCGTGCTTTCTCAAGCGCGTTCACCTTTTATTGCGGCGATAGAATTTATGTGTCAGCATGATACCCGTCATAATTGCTGATTCAAAAGACAAAAAGTGCGCTCTTCAAGGAGAAGAACGCACCTTATTGCCTTGCCTTGCAGAACTAGTCGCCCCGGAAAGCCTTTTTCATCCGGTCGAAAATGCTTTCGTGATGCTCCTGCTCCTGGCCAGGAGCCGAGGAGCCGCCTAAGCCGCCGAGCTGGCGAAGCAGATCCTTCTGCTCGTCGCTGAGGGCGGTCGGCGTCACGACCGTCACCTTGACATGCTGGTCGCCGTTGCCGTAGCCGCGCAGCTTCGGCACGCCTTTGCCCTTCAGGCGGAAATACGTGCCCGTCTGGGTGCCGGCCGGAATCTTCAGCTTGACCTTCTCGGTCAGCGTCGGAATCTCGATCTCGTCGCCGAGCGCCGCCTGCGCGAACGTGAGCGGGATCTCGCAGTAGATGTCGTCGTTCTCGCGGTCGAAGAATTCATGCGGCTTGACGCGCAGCACGATGTACAGATCGCCGTTCGGGCCGCCTTTCGTTCCGCCTTCGCCCTCGCCAGTCAGGCGGATTTGAGCGCCTTCGTCCACGCCCGCCGGAATCTTGACCGTGATTTTACGCTGTTTTTTGACTTTGCCGGCGCCATGGCAGGTGCCGCATTTTTCTTTGATGATTTTGCCGGTGCCGCTGCAGTTCGTGCAGGCGCGGCGGTTGACCATGCGGCCGAAAGGCGTGTTCTGCACGACCTCCTGCTGACCGCTGCCGCGGCAGACCGAGCAGGTTTCCGGCTTCGTTCCCGGCTTGGCGCCGGAGCCGTGGCATGTATCGCAATTTTCGGTCCGCGGAATGGTGATCTCGGTTTCCTTGCCGAACACCGCTTCCTTGAACTCGATCGTCATCGTATACTGCAGGTCGTTGCCCCGCTGCGGCGCGTTAGGATCGCGCCGGCCGCCTCCGCCGCCGAAGAACATGTCGAAGATGTCGCCGAAGCCGCCTCCGAAGTCCTGTCCGGAGAAGCCGCCTCCTCCGAACTGATTCGGGTCGACGTGGCCGTACTGATCATACACCGAACGCTTCTGATCGTCGCTCAGCGTGTCGTAGGCTTCCTTCACTTCCTTGAACTTGCTTTCCGCATCCGCTTCCTTGTTCACGTCGGGATGGTACTGCCTGGCCATCTTGCGGTAAGCCTTCTTGATGTCTTCGCCCGAGGCGCCTTTATCGACTCCAAGCACCTCGTAATAATCGCGTTTGTCCGCCAACCTCTCTCACCCCCATGAGATTTTATCGATATGCTCAAGCATGCTGTAGGAACTGTTCGATCTTCCCATCGCTGTTGAAGACAACTTTCTTTTTTCACAACCCCTTAAAAGGGTTGAAATTTGTCTTCAAAGGCGACCACTGACGTTTTTCCAGACCCGAACAGACCACTCCCGCATATCCGCATCTAAACTCTTACTTTCACCCTTGCTCAAACACGCAACAAACGGCTTGCCGCCCTCTCCCTCCCGGTGCCCCGGGCCGGATGGCCGCAGGGCGCTGCTTGGAAAAAGGCGGAGCCGCTTGATGGATGGCTATTGCTATGGTAACGCGAACGGCTCCTTCAAGTCCATCCCTGTCCATTCGCGTCGAAGAAGCAACCCGCTTACTTCTTGTCGTCGACGACTTCGTAGTCGGCGTCCACGACGTTGTCCTTGCCGCCGGCGGAAGCTCCGCCCGCGTCTGCGCCAGGAGCGCCCTGCTCGGCTTGAGCCGCTTGCTCATAAAGCTTAACGGACAGCTGCTGCACGATTTCCGTCAGCTCCTCGGTCGCCTTCTGGATGACTTCCAGATCTTCGCCGCCGATTGCCGCCTGCAGAGCTTCCTTCGCTTTGTTCGCTTTTTCGATCTCGCCCGCATCGACTTTGTCGCCCAGATCCTTCACCGTCTTGTCGACGGAGTAGATCAGCTGGTCGGCATTGTTTTTCGCTTCGACGAGCTCTTTGCGCTTGCGGTCTTCCTCGGCGTTCAGCTCGGCGTCCTTCATCATGCGCTCGACTTCCTCGTCGCTGAGGCCGCTCGAGGATGTGATCGTAATCTTCTGGCTCTTGCCCGTGCCTTTATCCAAGGCGCTGACGTTCACGATGCCGTTGGCGTCGATGTCGAAGGTGACTTCGATCTGCGGAATTCCGCGCGGAGCCGGCGGAATGTCTCCCAGCATGAAGCGTCCAAGCGTCTTGTTGCCCGAAGCCATGGAGCGCTCGCCTTGCAGGACGTGGATTTCTACGCTTGTTTGGTTGTCCGCATAGGTGGAGTACACTTGGGATTTGCTCGTTGGGATCGTCGTGTTGCGGTCGATCATTTTGGTGAACACGCCGCCGGCCGTCTCGATGCCGAGGGAGAGCGGAGTGACGTCGAGCAGCACGACATCCTTGACGTCGCCGGTCAGGACGCCCGCTTGAACGGCAGCGCCGAGAGCGACGACTTCATCCGGGTTGACGCCTTTATGCGGCTCTTTGCCGATCAGCTTCTTGATCGCTTCCTGCACGGCAGGAATGCGAGTGGAGCCGCCGACAAGGACGACCTTGCTGATCTCGCTCGCGGACAGGCCGGAGTCGCTCAGAGCTTGACGCGTAGGTCCGAGAGTGCGCTCGACGAGCGGAGCTGCGATCTCTTCGAATTTGGCGCGGGTAAGGTTCATCTCCAAGTGCTGGGGAACGCCGTCTACCATCGTGATGAACGGCAGGCTGATCGTCGTCGTCAGGACGCCGGACAGCTCTTTCTTCGCTTTCTCGGCCGCATCCTTCAGGCGCTGGACGGCAGCCTTGTCCTTGGACAGATCCGTTCCATGCTCTTTCTTGAACTCGGATACGATATGGTCGATGATGACTTGGTCGAAGTCGTCGCCGCCGAGGTGGTTGTCACCGCTTGTCGCTTTGACTTCGAAGAAGCCGTCGCCGAGCTCGAGGATGGAGACGTCGAACGTGCCGCCGCCAAGGTCATAGACGAGAATCGTTTGATCTTCCGTTTTCTCGAGGCCGTAAGCAAGTGCTGCGGCCGTCGGCTCGTTGACGATGCGGAGCACTTCGAGGCCGGCTATTTTGCCTGCGTCCTTGGTCGCCTGGCGCTGGGAATCGTTGAAGTAGGCCGGTACGGTAATGACCGCTTGCGTCACGGCTTGGCCCAGGTAGGCTTCCGCATCGGATTTCAGCTTCTGCAGAATGATCGCAGAGATTTCTTGCGGCGTGAAGTCTTTGCCGTCTACCGTTTCCTTGTGGTTTGTGCCCATATGGCGCTTGATCGACATGATCGTGCGGTCCGGATTCGTGATCGCTTGGCGCTTGGCCGTTTCGCCGACGATGCGCTCGCCGTCCTTCTTGAAGCCGACGACCGATGGGGTCGTGCGGTTGCCTTCCGGATTCGGAATGACGACGGCTTCGCCGCCTTCCATTACCGCTACGCAGGAGTTCGTTGTTCCAAGGTCGATGCCGATTACTTTGCTCATGAGTATATCCTCCTTCGTTTTCATCCACATTTTATAAATGAAGTATAACCTCTGTATCTTAAAGGCAGCTTAATGCGCCGGGACGACCGCTTAACCGCTGACCTTGACCATCGCAGGGCGAAGCACCTTGTCCTTGAGGATATAGCCCTTCTGGACTTCCTCCACGACGATGCCTTCCTCATGGTCTTCCGACTCCACCTGCATGATCGCCTGATGGAACTCGGGGTTGAACGGGCTTCCGACCGCTTCCATCGCTTTGAGGCCTTCCTGTTCAAGAACGCCTTGCAGCTGGCGGAAAATCATGTCCACGCCCTTGGCAAGCGAATCGGAATCGCCGCTGCCGGCTGCCGCCGCTAGCGCGCGCTCGAAGTTGTCGACGACCGGCAAAAGCTGGGTCAGAAGCTTCGAGGAGGCGTACTGGGCAAGCTCTTCCTTCTCCTTCTGCGTGCGGCGGCGGAAATTGTCGAAGTCCGCCTGTGCGCGCAGATAGCGCTGCTGGTGCTCCTCCGCCTGCTTCGACAGCTCGTCGTAGCGCGGATCTGCTGCGGGAGCTTCGGCTTCCGCCCCGCCCTCTGCCGGAGCCGGCTCGCCTGCCGCGGCAGCCGATGCCTGCTCGGCCGTCTGCTGATCCGGGTCCATCCTATCCCCTTCGTGATGCTGTTCCTGTTCATCTAGCGTATTCTTCTTGGATTCCAAGCATACTCACCTCCTGCAATAATCGCCGCTAGCGGCTTATGTACCGGGATCTCGCCCGGTCATCCTGCACCATGGCGGTGCGGGATCCAATGTCTCCGCTTCAGCGCTGCCCTCCGCGCCCGATCATCAAATGCATGTTGCTGCTGAGCGCTCCCAAAAGGCTGATGACCTTGCCGTAGTCCATCCGGGTAGGGCCGAGAATGCCGATCGTGCCGAGCGAATGTCCGTCGAGAGCATAAGTCGCCGTAATCAGGCTGCAGCTCGCTATCGCCTCATGGTCGTTCTCGGTTCCGATCCGCACCTGGATGCCTTCCGGCATGGACGAGAACAGCTTCAGCATCGTCGGCGTCTCGTCGAGCAGATCGAACAGAGTCTTGACCTTGTCGACATCCTTGAACTCCGGCTGCGTTAAGATGTTGGTCGTGCCGGAGACGAACAGCCTGCCGTCCTGCTCCGGCCGCAGCGCCTGTTCAAGTATGCCCAGAAGCCCTTCGATCTGCTCGGCGTAACGACCCATTTCTTCCCCGGCTTCCGAGAACAGCCGCGACTTGAGCCGCAGCAGCGGAACTCCGCTCAGCCTCTCGTTGAGGAAGCGGACCGCCTTCTCCATGTCGCTCATGTCCAGATCGGCCGGAATCGTCACCGTGCGGTTCTCGACATGGCCGGTATCCGTGACGACGATCGCGACCGCCTTGTCTCCGCCAAGGGGAACAAGCTGGAAATGCTTGAGCGCCTGATTGACCGAATCGGGTCCGAGCACGATCGAGGTGTAATTGGTCAGGTTCGAGATAATCATCGCGGCATGCTGGACGACTTGCTCCATCTCGATCATCCGGCTCGCAAAAAACGACCGCATGGTCTTGAGCTCGTTGTCCGTGACGCTGTCATGCTTCATTAAATGGTCGACGTAATACCGGTATCCCTGAATGGAAGGGATGCGTCCGGCCGATGTATGGGGCTGCTCCAGGAAGCCGAGCTCCTCCAGATCCGCCATCTCGTTGCGGATGGTCGCAGGGCTGAAGCCTACGTCTCCCCGCTTGGAGATGCTGCGGGAACCTACAGGCTCGGCAGACCGGATATAGTCATTGATGATGGCGCCAAGAATAAGCTGCTGTCGTTCGGTTAACATCCGCGTTCTCCTCCCGTGCGTATCCATTTTCGGCCGGCTTGCCGGTTCGCCGTTAGCACTCCACCTTGATGAGTGCTAACATTTAATACAAAAATACCAAACCTACTCGACGATTGTCAAGTGATTTGGTATCTGCAAGGCTTCAGCCGGCCGCATAGGGCTCCACGATTCGGCGCACCCTCTCGATTCCGGCCCACATGTCCCCGGGACCGTCATAGATGATGACGTAGGAGCCGTCGTAACCCGAATGGCGGACAGCTTCCAAACAAAGGCGAAGCTCCTGCTCGTCCGGGATGCCGTGCTCGTCGAACTCGGCCTTGGCGTGCACGGACAAGCTTCTCGGCAAAATCATCGCCAGCTCTTCGTATTTGGCCGCGCCCTTGAAATTGCCGAAATCCGTTATCATCGCCAGCGGCTTCTCCGTCCGCCCGAGCAGCTTGAGGCAGCTGGGACCTGTGGAGGTCAGAGGCTTGAAATTCTCCGTCACGATGCGCACCCCGCATTCGTGCGCATAGGCCGACAGTCTGTCCAGGCTCGCAGCGGAGCGGGCTAGAGCCCCCTCATCGGTCGGCATCGCTTCTCCTGCAATGACCCGCACCTTCTTCGCTCCGGCAAGGGCGGCAGCATCGATCCAGGACGAGATATACCGCTCGTCCGCCTCGACTCTGCGTGGATCCGGCGAAGTCAGATCCCCGTAGTCCAGCAACAGCGTATCGAATGCGATTCCTGCATTCCGAAATGCGGCTCTGAGCTTCATGAGATCGTCCGGCTCCCGGGAAGGAAAGTGGAAGTGGCATACCTCGAGCGCCTGAAAGCCTTTCGCTGCCGCTGCAGCGGGCAGCTCCAGCAAGGACAGCTCTTCCGGCTGCGGCTCCAGCGCCGTCCTGTGGACGCCGTCCTCCTCGTCCCATATCGTCCAGCGAAGAGGACCGAGAAGCCGATGCAGGCTCCATGTGCTGACGGATAAATACGACATTTGGCAGCATCTCCTTTAGGATAAGCATATGTTGAAGAAATCGCTTTCATGTCAGGCCGGCTTTTCACCCGAAAACTCATCTTCCTTCTATAAACCCGGCCGATTCAGGCGGGCAGCCTGCCCGAAAGAAAAAGCGCCCGTCCCCCGGGCGGCTTCTTCTTCTGCTTCGCGATCGGCCCCTTCAGTTCCTGCCGGAAGCCGGCTGATCAAATATTTCGCAAAACCGCGATCTCGTCGCAGGCATGCTGCTTGGGGCAATGGATGCAATCGGTCCATACTTTCTCCGGAAAAATATCCTTGTTCACGACGGCAAATCCATTGCGCTCGAAGAAGCGGACTTCATAGGTCAGCGCCATGATCTTCGGTATGCCCTGCTCCTGGGCATTCTTGATCAGCAGATCGACGATTTTGCTGCCGATGCCGTATCCCTTGTATCCTTCCGTAATCCCGAGCGAGCGGATCTCGACCAGGTCCTGCCCCAGCCGCGTAAGAGAGCCGCAGCCGACGACATCTCCATCGAGCTCGGCAATGACGAACGTATCGATCTGCCGGAGGAGCACTTCCCTGGACCTCGGAAGCATGATCCCCTTCTCTGCATAATTTTTGATCAGCTCATACAGCGTATCCACGTCCTGGGGGCTTGCTTTGCGGCACAACGCTTCCTTTACCAGCATCCATGGTCCTCCTCTCGGCCTTTTTTACAATATGAATAAATATACATCAAATAGAATTAATGCTCAAGAAAAAAATCCGCCTGCCTATCTGCCGTCTCCCGATAAAAATAGCTTGGCCTGCCGATCGCAAAATCGGTTTGCCGGATATTTCCAGCAAGGAGTATGATAGGGGGAGAACAAGTCTAAGGAGGAAAACGACATGTCTTCTCAACAGCTCGGAAGCCATCTGCTGCAAAGCTGCCTCGCGACCTTCGAAAGCCAGAAGAAGCTGGCGGACCGCTCGCTCGGCCAAATCGACGACGGGGGCCTGTTCTGGACGCCCTCGCCGGAATCCAACAGCATCGCCGTCATCGTCCGCCATCTGTCCGGGAACTTGAAGTCCAGATGGACCGACTTTCTGACGGCCGACGGGGAAAAGCCGGACCGCAACCGCGACGGGGAATTCGAGCTTCCGCCCGGGACGGACAGGCAGGCTGTCCTCTCCGGCTGGGAGGAGGGATGGGCCGCTCTCCGGACGGCCTTCGATTCCCTGCAGCCGGAAGATCTGCTCGGCACCGTCCTCATCCGCGGCGAGCGGCATACCGTCGTCGAAGCGATCCAGCGCCAGGTCGCCCACTTCAGCCATCATGTCGGGCAGATCGTGTATGCCGCCAAGGCGTACCGTTCCGGAGACTGGCACACGCTCAGCATCCCCAGGGGCGGCTCGGACGCTTTTAATGAAGCGAAAAGAAGCGGTGGATGAGGAACAACCGTTTCTTCGTGACCGGCTATCTCGTCTTCAGCCTGATTCTTGTCGTCTTCTTCCTGTTCATTCTGATCGACATCTGGTGGGCTCTGAACGTGCCCAAAACGGGGCCGATCGGGAACGGGCCGCCGAAAATGTCCGCGTACGCATGGATAAGACTTGGCACCACCGGAAGCCTCGGTCTAATCAATCTCATCCTGGCTCTCGTCCTGTACCGGCAGCTCCCTCCCCATTCGGAAGAAGATCCTCATCGAACGGAAGAGAACGGAACGGACTCGAAAGCCGGGTGACCGTCTGTTGACGTTGACGGCGCAGCGGCCAGCAACTAACTAGCGATCTGCATACGACATGCAAGCAGCCTGCTTACGGCAAGCAAGCCTCGGCAATGCTGCCGCAAAAAAGCCTGCATCTAAGGATGCAGGCTTCTATTCATTCAGGAGCCGGCCGCCGCCAGCTTGACGACCCGGACCTCGTGCTCCCCTTCGCCCTCGACGTCCGCATAACATCCCTCGCCGTCGGCTTCCAGCCTGACCCGGAGTCCGTCCAGCAGCACGGCTGCCGCCCCCAGCGCTTCTCCCGGCAAGCGCAGCCTAACGGTCCAGCCTTCGCCCTGCAGCTTCCAGCGGTACACATCCTCAGCTGCCGTGAGCCGGATCTCATACTGCTGCAGCTCCGCCGCGTGCTCGCCCAAGCCGAATCCGACGTTGGAAATGGCGGCTTCCTTCCATTCCTCCGGCAAGCGGGGCTGCAGCGTCAGATGCTTGCGGTACGCTTCCGGACCGATGCCGAACATGTACGCCGCAAGCGGCCACACGATGCCGTAATTGGTCCATGCCTGCACGAAGCAGCCATAGTCCGGAGACATCTCCGACATGGAGCCCGGCAGCCTCCGGTTGAAGGTGGAGGCGATCATCCGCGCATAGCGGAGCGACTCGTCCATCCGGCCGTAACGCGCCTCCGCCACGGCTTGAACGCCGGTCGATATCGTCATCATCTGATCGCGGTACATGCCGGACAAATACGTTCCCCAGCGGCCCGTGAACTCCTCGCTTGCCATCCGGTCCAGGGCGCGGATCGCCTGCTGCCGCGGAGCGAGCCCCGCTTCCATCGGCGTGTTGATGACCCAGTTTTTGAACAGCCACGGCTTCTCGAGCTCGGGATGCAGCCCTTCCATGTCGGCCTTCATCGCCAGGAGATCGCGCACGGCGTTATCGGCTCCGAATTGCCTGGCCCTCTCGATGTAGAGATCGATCCTGTCCCGGACCTTGCCCACCGGAGCCATGGCGTCCGCATAGAGGCCTTCCTCTTCCAGCCACATGCCCCGGTTGACGGCCTCTCCGACCCGGACGGCAAGCTCCGCCCAGCGGCTGCGGCGGCTCTCGTCTCCCAGCAAGGCCGCCATCTCCGATGCGGCGTTGAGCGCGGACCACGTATAGACGGCTGTATCGATCAGCTCGACGTTCAAGCCCTCGATCTCAATGATGCCGTAGCCTTCCGGCAGCAGGTCGCCGTCGGGGTCCATTTCCCCGAGCAGCCAGTCCAGTCCCTTCTGCACCGAAGGATAGAGCTCGTCAAGGAGCGCGGCATCTCCCGTCCATTTCAGCACCTCCCACAGGCAAGAGATGAAATGGGCCGTCTCCTGCGTATTGCCGGGATGGGCGGCAAGCCCGTTCGTCGACATCTCGTGGATGATGCGGCCGTTCCCGTTCGCCTGCTCCGAAGCCCGGTGCAGCAGACGCACCGTATCCAGAGCCGTCTGCATGCCTCCCGTTGCCAGCAGCCCGGGAATCGCATAGCTGCTGTCGCAGCCGAACCACCAGGGATACTCCGGCTGGCCCGCCCCGAGTCCTCTGCCGACACCCGGAACATCCCGAAGCAGCCAGTCCTGATGGAATTTCACCCAATGAAATGTTTTCTGCAAATGCTTGTCGGGGATATCCAGCTCGGAGGCGGATAACAGGCTTTCATACCGCAGCACCTTGGCCGCCCACAGCTCTTCGGCCGAGCCGAGCAGCTTCTCGAGGCTTGCCAGCGCGTCGAGCTCGCTGTGCAGCGAGCCGGCAACGGCGAACCGCATCTCGATCTCGCCTCCCGCGGGAAGGTGCTCGCCGGCGTATGTCAGCTCGCCGCCGACGCCCTTGCCCGCAGTCCAATGCGGTCCGAACAGCTCCCGGTCGATGTCGCAATTCGAGGCAGGAAGCGCGGAGCCGGCAGCGACATGCCAAGGCTGATGCTCATCCCTTGCGGTAAAGACGCCGCGCTCCGGATGGAATCGGCCTTGATCGAACCCTTCCCGCCACTCCATTCCTTCCGAGAACCAGACCGGACTCAGGTCGGTCCGAACCAGGAAATGGACATCCAGAGCGCGCGGACGATCCAGAAGATTTCGAATGGCGAATGAAACGAGAATGCCTTGCTCGCCGTCAGGACAAAACTGCCTGCGGACGATTTCCAGACCGAGCCTGCTCATCGTATACCGATGTTCATTGTGGAAGGGATGGTTCACGAAGATGCCGGCCTCCGTCAGCCAGACAGGTCCCGAAGCTCCGCCATCTTCTTCCCGGTCCCGGATGCCGAGCCAGAATCCGTCGAGAAGCTTGACGGGATGCAGCCACAGCCCGCCCATTTCAAGCTTGACGTGATGGCCGAAGTCCGGAAAGCCTCCATTCTGTCCCCCGATCAGGCACGCCTTGCTGCCCGGACATAGGAACAGATCCTGCCACGAGGCTCCTTCCGTGCTTCCCTCTTCCTTATATGGAGCCAGCTTCGGCCCTGTATCCCACAGCTTCATGTTCACTTGTCCTTCCTCCTATCGGTAAAAAAGCGGTCCGCTGCCGCGGCAGCGGCGTAACACAGGCAGCCGGCAGCCAGCGTAGCGGTCACGCCGGCCGTCATCGAGACGGCTGAGCCGAGCAAGGAGCCCCATATGCCGGCCAAGCCGCTCACGGCAAAGAAAAAGGCGGAAGAGCCCGGCAGCCGCCGGTCATCCTCGCGCAGCCCGGACGGAAGCGGCATGCCCATCGGCAAGCCGAGCAGCAAGGCGGAAACGCCGACGAACGCCAGCCGCGCGCTGTCTCCGGAGACCAGAAGACTATCCGACAGGGCAGGCTCCGCCAGCAGCAGTAGGACCGCTGCCGCAAAAGCGGCCCCGGCGCCGGCGTAGGCGGGAAGCCGGAAACGGCCTGCGGCCGCGCTTCCCAAGCTTCCTCCGAGCAGCAGCGGCATGATGACGGCAATGGATGCAAGCGCAGGACTGCCGAGATAAAGCAAAGCCTTTTGGATGAGCGCCGTCTGGACGGACATATAGCCGATCCCGAGCAGCAGATAGAGCGGGTAGGATTTCAAGCGCGGCTTTCCAGCCCGCAGCCTTGAAGCCCGGCCTGGCCCGTACTCTCCGATTCCGATCACGAATGCAGCCAGCAGGGTCAAAGCCGCGGCGGCAGCCAGCCATTGCCCGAGAGCGGGCGGCAGGCCGGGGTCCACCTGGAAGAAGAACGGCCGGTCATCCTTGACGGGATGGACCGCGTAGTCGGAATCGCGCACGAACCGGTCGAACGGGACCTGGCCTTGAACGAGCGGCTTCAACAGCTCCTCGTCGGAGCCCGGAAGGAACAGCGGCCGCAGCCCCAGCGAGCGCGCCCCGGTCTGAAGCAGGTTGAGCTGGCTCGAGTCGAGCGGCGTGTTCTGGATCACGGACAGGGTAAGCTGCGGCGAGGACGACTGGTCCGTTGCCAGAAGCAGCGCCGTGTGGCGGGAAGCTTCCGCCGCCGTGCGCTCCCCGTCCGACATGAGCGCTTCAAGGCCCGTATAATAGGCTCGGACGCCTTCGACGCCTTGATGGGACAGGATGGCGAGCCTTCCTCCCGGCGCCAGCTTGGCCAAATACTCCTTGAACGCTTCCCTCGTGAACACGTAATTTTCAGACAAGGCTTGGCCGCCCATGCCGCCCACCTGCGAATAGACGAGATCTAGGACGATCAGGTCATAACCGCCGGCGCTGCGGGTCAGCACGCTTCTTCCGTCGCCGACGACGGTCTTGACGCCGGGACGATCCAGGAGGCCTCCGTTGTAGTCCGCCTGCTCCCTCATGCTCCGGACGATGCCGGAGCTCAGCTCGACGGCAGTGACATCCTTGGCTCCGGCAAGCAGCGCGTACAGAATGTCGCGTCCCCCGCCCGCTCCGATGACGGCGGTCCGATCCGCGCGTCCAGCGGCGAACGGCAGGAACTCGATATCACGGGCAAGGCCGGCAACGGAGCTCAGGCTGCCGTCGAACCGGTACATATAGCTTCCGGCACCGCCGTTGACGAACAGCATGCGGCGGCTGTCATCCGCGGTCGCGACCGTGTCCGTGCGGGCGAATCCGTCCCAATGCGTCGAGACGACATGGGCGGAAGGATCGCTGCGCAGCGTCCCGACAATCGTCTTGTCAGGCGCAGCCCCGTGAAAAGCGGCGAAATCGAGCTGCCAGCCGTCCAGCTGCCTGGCCGTCTCGAAGGCGGGCGGCGTCGCTGCGAGCAGCAGCACGGCTGCCAGGACGGCATATCTCCTTCTCATGCCCCGTCCGCCGGCAAACAAGGCGAGCGCCGCCGCGAAGGCAGGCGCCGACATGAGGAACACGGCCGCGAAGCCGCCGAGCCGTTCCGTCAGGATGTAGCCCAGCAGCGCGCCGGCCGCTGCGCCGAGCAGATCGGCCGCATATACGGCAGGCGCCGGAGCGGTCCCGGAAGCGAGAGCCCGGCCCGTGACCCAGCCGAACAGCAGGAACGGCAGCGCGCACAACAGCGCGTAAAAGGCTAGCTGCCCCGAATAGGGAAAACGGGCCAGGACAAAGCTCAGGAGGATGGCGTATCCTCCCGCAGCCATGCTTGCCCAGCCCGCAGGAGCCGCAGCCTGCATCCTGCCGGCCTTGCCTCCGAAGCGGACGGCGGCGTAAGCGCCGGCCCCGGTGCCGAGGACGGCCAGCGAGATCAGAAGCGACACATAATGATATTGAAGCAGCACGCCGAGCACATTCGTCAGCGCGATTTCCAGCCCCAGCATGGATGCCGACAGCAGGCCGACGCCTGCCAGCCATCCCGCTCCGCTTCGGTTCAAGGTCAGCTTGGCCATAGGCTTGTTATCCTTTCATTCCGGTCAGCGTGATGCTTTCCACGAAGTATTTCTGGCCGAGGAAATAGAACAGCAGAGAAGGCAGCATCGTGACGACGGAAGCCGTCATGAGGAAGTTCCACTGGACGTTGTTCTCGCTCTTGAAGAAGTTGATGCCAAGCGCCAGCGTATACAGCTCCGGCTTGTTCAGGTACAGCAGCGGAGTCATGAAATCGTTCCAGACGCCGTTGAACTGGAGGATGGCCACCGTGATGATCGCAGGAATGGTCAGCGGCAAAATGATGCGGACGAGAATGCCGAGCGTGCTGGCGCCGTCGATCTTGGCCGCCTCCTCCATCTCGACGGGAATCGTCATGAAGAACTGCCTCAGCAGGAAGATATAAAAGGCCGTGCCGAAAAAGGCCGGTACGATCAGCGGCAGCAGCGTGTTCATCCATCCGAGTTCCTTGAACAGGTAGAACACCGGAATCATCGTGACCGAGGTCGGCAGCATCATCGTCGACAGCATGAGGATGAACAGCATGTTTTTGCCCTTCGCCTTGAAGCGGGCGAATCCGTACGCGACGACCGTGCAGGACAGCACCGTTCCGATAATGTTCGGCACGGTGACGGCAAGCGTGTTGAGCAGCCAGCGGCCGAACGGAAGGCCCGTGAAGGTCGTGATGTAGTTGTCCCAACGGATCGGATCGGGAATCCACTTGACAGGAACCGTGAACACTTGATACGACTCCTTCAACGAAGTGGACAGCATCCAGGCGAAAGGAACCAGCATCACGAGCGAGCCGGCCAGAAGCAGCGCATACACGATGGTTTGATGGAGCCATTTGTTTGTTCGCATGCCTTTACTTCCTTTCCCCTTCATAGTAGACCCAGGCGTCCGAGGACTTCACGACGATCAGCGTCAGCACGAGAATGATGATGAACAGGAACCAGGCGAGCGCGGAGGCGTAGCCCATGTTGAAGTTCTCGAACGCGTGCTGGAACAGGTAGTAATTGTAGAACAGCGTGGAGTTCATCGGTCCGCCTTTCGTCATGACATACGCCTGCCCGAACGTCTGCAGCGCGCCGACGATGCCCATGATCAGGTTGAAGAAGATCGTCGGAGTCAGCATCGGGACGGTGACGTTTTTCAGCTTCTGCCAAGCGTTGGCTCCGTCGAGGTCGGCCGCCTCGTACAGGGACGGCGAGATGCCCTTCAGGCCGGCCAGCCAGATAATCATGCCCCCGCCTACTCCCCAGAGGCTCATGATGACCATGGAAGGCATCGCCCAGTTGGGATCGTAGATCCAGCCCGGTCCCGAGATGCCGAAATAACCGAGGATCGTATTGAATAATCCGATTTCCGGATTGAATATCCACATCCATAAAACCATGACCGAAACGCCGCTGACGACGGCCGGCATATAGAAGATCGTGCGGAACAGCCTCATTCCCCAGGCGGCCTGATTGAGCAGCAGGGCCAGCGCAAGCGAGAACACCAGTCCCAGCGGTACGGATAAGACAGAGTAGATTACGGTTACTTTGAGCGAAGTCCAAAAAAGCGGATCATGATTCAGCGCCTTGGAATAGTTTTTGAACCCGATAAATTTTGCTGGCGTCAGCAAATCCCATTTGGTCAGGCTGATGATAAACGAAGCGATCATCGGACCGAGCACGAATGCCAGAAATCCGATCAGCCAAGGAGAGATCAGCACATAAAACCATATGGCTTCCTTGCTTGTAGCCCGCATTGCCTTCTTGCGGGGAGCAGCTGCGGTTGTTGCGGAAGCGCCGTCCATCTCCGGCATATTCATCTTTTATCACCTCAAGCGGATTAAGTGGGACCGACTCCGCCGCCTCAAGGCACTGCGGCTGGTCCGTTCGGTTGCAGGCAGGATCCGTGCAGCCGGGACAGGGGAAGACGATCCTCTTCCCCTTCCTGCTGCGCGGCAGCGCCGCCAAGCGGCGCCATCCCAAGGCTTACTCGGATTTGGCCGTTTGCAGGTCCGCATCGCCTTGTTTGGCGGCTGCGTCCAGCTCTTTCTTCACGTCGATCGGCTTGCCAAGCATCATTTTGTCCATGACCGATTGCAGCGCCTTGCCCCCGGTCGTGCTGAAGTAAGGGCTCGTTTTTTCCGGGAAATCCTTGATGTTCGGGATATCGTCGAGGAAGGGCTTGAGAGCCTCGTCATTCGTCTGGCCGAGCTTCTCAGCGGTAGCTTTGACCGCCGTGAACGCATAGGCTCCGAGAAGCTCCTGTCCTTCGGGACCGGTCAGGTATTTCAGGTAGCTCCAGGCCTCGTCCTTGTTGGCCGACTTGGAATACAATCCATACCCGGCGTAGCAGATCGTATTGGCCGCTCCGCTCGGGCCGGCCGGCATGGCGACGACGCCGAAGCTCAGGTCCTTGTTGCTCTTGTAATCCGTCACCGGCCAGCGGCCTCCTACGCTCATCGCCACTTTGCCTGCCGCGAACAGATCGACGCCCTTGAACGCCGCGCTTTCGGTGCTGGACGGGGAAATGCGGTCCTTCTGGTACATGTCCTGGTACAGCTCAAGCGCTTTCACCGTTCCGTCGCTGTTCATGAAGCCGTCGAACTTCTCTCCGTCGGGGCTGATGACGCTGCCGCCGTACGCATTGATCAGAGGCAGGACGGCACGTGTCCACGCGCCTGGCAGGTTGACTCCCCACTGGGTGATGCGGTCGCCGTCTTTCTTCGTCAGCTTTTTGGCCGTGTCGTACAGCTGCTCCCAGGTCCAGCCTGCTTGCGGATAGGGCAGGCCCGCTTCGTCGAACAATTTTTTATTGTAGAATACGGCCAGGTCGGAATAGTCCTTCGGCAGCGTGTAGTATTTATCGCCGAGCTTGCCGACGTCGAGGACGTTGGCGTAATAATCGTCCAGCTTGATTCCGTTGTCGCCTTGAATATAGGAGGTCAAGTCTTCAAGCGACCCCTTGTTCATGAACATGCTGATGTCTCCGTCGCCGATCTGGAATACATCCGGCGCCTGGCCGGCTGCGATCTGCGTCAGCAGCTTCGTGCCGTATTGATCCGGCACGGATTCGATGGACACCTTTACGTTGGGATGCGCTTTCATATAATTGTCCGCAATTTGCTGCTGGATCTTGAGGCTGTCTCCTCCGTCCCACGTTCCGACGCGGAGCTTGACTTCTTTCGCTTCCGTGCCGCCTGAAGCGTCTGCGTTGCTGGCTTTGCCGCTGTTCCCGCTCGCCGCGTTGCCGGAATTGGAGCCTGAATTCGTACCGCAGGCCGTCAGCGCGATCGCCGCCGACATCCCGATGGCCAGTAATGCGGTTCCTTTGATCTTCATGATTGGAACACCCCTCTAAAATAGTGGTTATATTAAGGGCCGGCGCGGGGCGCGGGCCCGAAATACCTTCATTCGCCTATTGCCGTCCTGCCAAGGAAACCATGTCGACGGTCCAGCCATCCGGCAACTCAAGCACCGTAGTCCGATACTCGCCTCCAGTACGCACGATTTCCACCGCCAGCCGTCCGTCGCCGATCCGCATCCCCTTCACGGACAGGCGGTTCATTCCTTCCGGCAAAGACGGCTTCAGGCTGATCGTCCTGGAGGACGGATCGAACTTCAGCCCCGTCATCGCCGTGACGAACACGAGCGGAGTCGCCGCGGCCCATGCCTGCGGCGAGCAGGCGACCGGATAGCGGACCGCGCGGCCTCTTGAAGCCGAATATCCGCAGAACAGCTCCGGCAGGCGGCCGTTCTCGAAATGTCCGGACGCCTCCAGCAGTCCTTCCATCACGACAGCGGCTTCCTTGTCGAGGCCGTACCTGGCAAGGCCCATCAGACAAAGCGAATTGTCATGCGGCCAGATGCTGCCGTCGTGGTAGCTCATCGGGTTGTAGGCTTTCTCGCCTTCCGCCATCGTGCGGATGCCGTAACCGCTGAACATCTCCGGCGAGATCAGCCGGCGGGCAACCGCCTCCGCTCTCTCCGGCGACACGAGGCCGGACATGAGAACATGGCCCGGGTTGGACGTCACGGTGCCGACCTGCGCGCTGTCTCCATCCAGGGCGATCGCGTAGTACTGGCGATCCTCCATCCAGAAGCGCTCCTCGAACCGCTGCCTCAGCGCTTCGGCTTCCGCCTCGAGGCGCACGGCCTGACCGCTCCTCTCCGGATCGTTCAAGGTCCGGAACAGGCCGGCGAGAGCTTGCTTGGCTTGATAGACGTAGCCTTGCACCTCGACCAGGGCTACCGGAGCTTCGGCGTAGCGGCCGTCCCGATGGACGACGGAATCGGCGGAATCCTTCCATCCCTGGTTCGCAATGCCTTTGGATGACTCCTGATAATAGGAGGTGAAGCCTCTGCCGCCGTGGTCCCCGTACCGGTCGATCCACTCCAGCGCCCTGTCCGCATGGGGCAGAAGCCGCTTGAGCGTATTCATGTCCCCGGTCCATCTGACATATTCCCCGAGCAGCACCAGGAACAGAGGCGTCGAATCCACCGATCCGTAATACGGATTGAAGGGAACCTGATTCGTGTTCGCCAGCTCTCCCTTGCGGAGCTCATGCATGATTTTGCCCGGCTGCTCGTCGCGCCAAGGATCTTCCTTCGTCCCCTGGAAATGAGCCATCGTCAGAAGAGTTCCTTTGGCCGCTTCCGGCTGGATCGGCAGCAGCTGCAGCGCCGTAATGAGGCTGTCGCGGCCGAACGGCACCGCGAACCATGGCAGACCTGCGACAGGGAACGGTCCGAAGCCGATGTCCGTCAGCAGCACGCGGATATCCTGCAGGCCGCGTCCGTACAGCCGATTGAAGGCGGGCAGATCGCTGTCGACGGATGTCGCCTGCTCGTTCCACTCCCGGTACGACCGGCGCAATGCTTCCAATGCCTCGTCCCTCGGAACGAGCCGCGCTTCCTCCTCTCCGAACGTCGGGGCGAAGCTGAAATGAACCGCGCTTGACTGTCCGGATTCCAGCTTCATCCGGAATGCCGCTTCCCCTTCGGGAGAGAAGCGGTCCGCTTGCCTGGACCAGCGGGCGATGAGGCTGCGCTTGATGCCGTCCAGCCCGTCATAAGCGAACGCAAGCCCGTTCTCGCCAGGCAGAGGCGGAGCTGCGACGCCTGCGCCTCCGCTCTGGAAACCCCGGATGACGAACATATCCGTGAAGTCGGCCGCGAATCGAAGCGACAGCTCGAATTCCCACATCGTCGGACTGTAGTTTGTCGCTTCAACCGTTTCATAGAGCACATCGCCGTAAATGAAGCGGGTCCGCTTGATTTCGATGGATTCCCGCCACAGCTCGAGCTTGCCGTCCATCTCCATATGCGGATTCGTAAGCAGGATGGTGGACAAATAATTCTCATCCGCCTCCGAGGAGAGGACAATCGGCTTCTTGCCGTTGATCCGCAGCTCCAGCACGCTCAGAAAGCGGGTATCCCTTGTATACAAGCCGAAGCCTTGTCCTTCTTCCTGCCGCTCCGGGATATCGCCCGAATGGTCGGTCATCAGGAACAGATCGTTCTCTTTTATCACGCGGTAGTCCATGTGTATGCAATCCCCTTTAGATCTCCAAAACGTTTTGGACAACTTTACATGATGTCCATAAATGATCATGCCTTATAAACACTGATATTCCTTAATTAGGAAGCGCTTACGTGTCAACCAAAACGTTTTGGTAATTTCCGAAAATAAAACGCCCTTCCGCTGTCACGGTTTTTCACAGGGCGACGTGCTTTCTCTTATCATCAATTCGTTATGGAGCATGATCTTGTGATTCACAGGCCTGCCTTCAATGAGGTCAACGAGCAGCTGGGCAGCCTGGTAGCCCATTTCGTATTTGTTCTGGCGGATGGTCGTAAGCTTGGGAGAGCTGTAGGACGCGATCGCAATGTCGTCGTATCCCACGATCGAGATTGTCTCCGGCACCTTGCCGCCGCTGCGCTCGACTGCCCTCAGCGCTCCCAGAACCATCAAGTCGCTCGCCGAAAATACGGCCGTCACTTCAGGGTGATGAAGCAGAATCTCGAACATCGCCTCGCAGCCGCCCTCTTCCGAGAAGCTGCCGTTGAACACCAGCTCGGGCCTGTAGGCGATCCCGTGCTTCTCCAGCGTCTTCCGGTAGCCGCTCAGCCTCTCCAGGCTGACCGCCGCATCGTTGTGGCCGTTGATCATCGCGATATGGCGATGCCCCTGCTCGATCAGATGCCTGACCGCCATGGAAGCTCCCTCCACGTTGTCGGTCGTGACATGTCCGAGGCAGCTGCCCTCGGCAGGAATGTCGATCAGCACACATGGAAAGTTGGAGTCGTAGGTCACTTCCTGCAGGTACGGGTCCTGGACTCGAAGGCCCGATATGATGGCGCCGTCCACGTTCCTTTCCTTGCACAGGTCGCTGTAGGATTTGGACATCTGCTTCTTGGCGTTCGTGCTGAACAGCATGATCTCGTAATCCAGCTCTCCGGCCCGGTCGTTGATGCCGCACAGAATCTCAAATGCCATCGCATCCTTCGCTCCGGCCCGGTTGATATCCGACAGGATCACGCCGAGCGTCCGCGTTTTCTTGGTGACCAGGCTGCGGGCGAGCACATTGGGGCGATAGTTGAGCTCTTTGGCTGCTTTCTGGATTTTTTGGCGGGTTCCCTCGTTCACATCGTCATAGCCGTTCAACGCTCTGGAAACGGTTGTGACGGAGACTCCCGCATACTTCGCCAAGTCTTTTATGGTGGTCAGTCTTCCTCACTCCTTTCTTCCAAAACGTTTTGGAAGTCTTTACCCGCTCAGTATAACGGAAAACCGAAAACGCTTGCAACAGTTTTTTTTATTCCTTTTTTTACTTGTCCCGACAACCTGCAATGGAGCTGGAGCATGCCCAATGCGGCACCGGTCGGAACAAAGAGAACCGAGCCATGAATGCCGTCCGGATAAAAAAGCCGGATAAGAGCCTGGCCGTTCTCCATCAAGCGCTAGGATTGCCAACACGCCGAATGAGAGCCGGCAGCCGCTGCCCGTCCAGAATCCAACACAAAAGCCGGGCCGGACCTGTCTTGGACAGATCCGGCCCGGCCTGGCTTGCCGAGCTTATTTGCGGTCGAATGAAGCCTTCCAGACGCCTTCCAGCCAAGAATCGAACTCAGGGCCTTTTTCGCCTTCGTAGACGTCATAGACATCGCTTCTCGTCTTCCTGAGCTTCTCCTTGAAATCCTCCAGGGAATGGCCTTCCGGAAGGCTTTTGCGGATGCGGACGATAATTTTGGATACGCCCTTGACCGGCTCGGATTTGCTGCGCGCCGGAGCTTGGACCGGCTCGCCGAAGCCCTTGAGCCCCGAGTAGGCCGCTTCGCGGACGGCATAGACCGGGTCGCTCGCGAGCAGGCGCGTCATGATTTCAACCGACTGAGGCTGCTTGTGCTTGCCGAGCTCCTTGACGGCGGCAAGACGCGCCTTCCAGTCGGAAGTGCGGCTGGCCGCACGCTTGAGCTCCGCCATAGGGTCCAGTTCTTGTTCCAGCTCCGGCTTGAATTCTTCCTGTTTCAATGGAAATTTCCCCTTTTATCGCTTCATAATCAATCATGTTGCCAGTGACGGCTGTTTATACGTCGGCGGTCTCTTCGCCCAGCACCCCTACGAATGCGCCGAACACCTCGTTGCCGAGCAGCACGCCCTGGGAAGTCAGCCGATAGCCGGTGCCCGGGCGAAGCGGCGTGCCTCCCGGCAACGTCCCGGCGCCGCCGTCGACACGCTGCATCAAGCCTTCCTGCAGCAGCGGCTGCAGCTGGCTTCCGAATACGCCATCGATCGTATGCCCCGGGAACTGCTGCTCGAAATCCCGGTCGCGGACGCCGTCCAGCAGCCTCAGGCCGACCATCATGAAGTCCTCCATCGCGTCCGTATCCGGGACCCGCTCCTCCGACAGGCGGGGCAGCCGCTGCAGTCCGGCGTCGATGTACGGCTGCACGCCTTTGATGTTCACATGCCTGAGCCCGTGGATATAGCCGTGCGCGCCGGCTCCAAGCCCGTAATAGGGCTCATTGCGCCAGTAGGTGGAGTTGTGCCGGCTCTCGAAGCCGGGCTTCGCGAAGTTGCTGATCTCGTAATGCTCGTATCCCGCTCCCTGCAGGCGATCGATGAGATGGAGATACATTTCCACATCCTCGTCCTCGGTCGGCAGCGGCAGCTCGTTGCGCTCGTACATATGGTGGAAGAGCGTGTTCTCCTCCACCTTGAGGCTGTAGAGCGAGTAATGCGGCAGATCCAGCTCCAGAGCCTTGTCGACGCTGTCGGACAGCATCGCGACCGTCTGCTTCGGCAAGCCGAACATCAGGTCGATGGACAAGTTGCGGAAGCCCGCCGCCCGCGCATTGTCCAGGCTGCGGTAGACGTCGTCCACGTTGTGGATGCGGCCGATCCGCTCCAGAAGTCCGTTGTCGAACGACTGGACACCGAAGCTCAGCCGATTGACCCCGCCCGCGAACATGACCGCAAGCTTGTCCGGATCGGTCGTGCCGGGATTGGCCTCCATCGTGAATTCCGTTCCTTCGTGCAGCGGGAAATGCTTCCTTACGGCGGCAAGGAATCGCTCCATCTGAGGCGGAGTCAGCACCGTCGGAGTGCCTCCTCCCACGAATACCGTATCGATGCGCTCGGCCGGAATCGCGGCCAGAGTGAGCTCCATCTCCTTCTCCAGCGCGGTCAAATAGCTGTCGACCGGCTGACCCTGCAGCACATAAGAGTTGAAGTCGCAGTAAAAGCATTTGTTCGTGCAAAAAGGGATATGAATGTAAAGCGCCTTGGGCGCGTGCTTCAGCATGGCGATGCCTCCTCTACCGGGAACCGCTGCACCTCGGGTTCCCTTAAACGCCGCAAGAGGAGAGCCGCGGCTCTCCTCCAGCGAAGCTGGCGGCCGAATGGACAGAACGCTCATCCGGCCTATGTCCAGTCATCAATCCTCGTCGATTTTCAGGACGGCCATGAACGCCTCCTGCGGAATCTCGACGTTGCCGACCTGCTTCATCCGTTTCTTGCCTTCCTTCTGCTTCTCGAGCAGCTTGCGCTTCCGGCTGATGTCGCCGCCGTAGCATTTGGCAAGAACGTTTTTGCGCATCGCCTTGACCGTCTCGCGCGCAATGACCTTCTGCCCGATCGACGCCTGGATAGGCACCTCGAACATCTGGCGCGGAATCAGATCCTTGAGCTTCTCGCAGATGACCCTTCCGCGCTGATAGGCGCGGTCGCGGTGCACGATGACGGACAAGGCGTCGACCGTCTCGCCGTTCAGCATGATATCCATCTTCACCAGCTTGGACTGGCGGTAGCCGGACAGCTCGTAGTCGAAGGAAGCGTACCCCTTCGTGCTGGATTTCAGCTGGTCGAAGAAGTCGTAGACGATCTCCGAAAGCGGAATCTGGTACGTAATGGTGACGCGGTTCGTATCCAGGTACTCCATGTTCACGAATTCGCCGCGCTTGTTCTGGCACAGCTCCATGACGGTGCCGACAAAGTCGTTCGGCACGATGACGGCGGCCTTGACATACGGCTCCTCGACATGCTCGATCTTGCCGACCTCCGGGTAGTTGGACGGATTGTCGATGCTGAGCACCTCGCCGCTCGTAAGCGTCACGGAATAGATGACGCTCGGCGCCGTCGTGATGAGGTCGATGTTGAACTCGCGCTCGATGCGCTCCTGGATGACGTCCATATGGAGCAGGCCCAGGAATCCGCAGCGGAAGCCGAAGCCGAGCGCTGTCGACGATTCCGGCTCGAAGGTGAGGGACGCGTCGTTGAGCTGCAGCTTCTCCAGCGCCTCGCGCAGGTCGTTGTACTCCGTGTTGTCGATCGGATACAGGCCGCAGTATACCATCGGGTTGATCTTGCGGTAGCCCGGAAGCGGCTCGGGAGCCTTGCGCTTGGCTTCGGTCACCGTGTCGCCGACGCGCGTGTCCTTGACATTCTTGATGCCGGCGACGATGAAGCCGACATCTCCTACGGCAAGCTCGTCCACGATGCTCATGCGCGGCTTGAAGGCGCCGACCTCGATGACCTCGAATTCAGCGCCGGTCGCCATGAAGTGGATCTTGGAGCCGGCCTTGATGCTGCCGTCGACGACGCGCACGTAGACGATGACGCCCTTGTACGGATCGTAGTGGGAGTCGAAGATCAGCGCCTTGAGCGGCTGGTCGGGATCTCCCGTCGGAGCGGGAACCTTCTGGACGACCTGCTCCAGAATCTCCTTGATGCCGATGCCCGCCTTGGCGGAAGCGAGGACGGCGTCGCTCGCGTCGAGCCCGATGACATCCTCGACCTCCTGCTTGACCCGCTCCGGCTCCGCGCTCGGCAGGTCGATCTTGTTGATGACCGGAAGGATCTCCAGGTTGTTGTCCAGCGCCAGATAGACGTTGGCCAGCGTCTGGGCCTCGATGCCCTGGGCCGCGTCCACGACCAGCAGCGCGCCCTCGCAGGCCGCGAGGCTGCGGGAAACTTCATACGTGAAGTCGACGTGTCCGGGCGTATCGATCAGGTTCAGGATGTACTCTTCCCCGTCGTCGGCCTTGTAGCCGAGGCGCACGGCCTGCAGCTTGATGGTGATGCCGCGCTCGCGCTCGAGATCCATCTGGTCGAGCACCTGCGACTGCATTTCGCGGGAGGTCAATGCTCCGGTATATTCCAGAATACGGTCGGCCAGCGTCGACTTCCCGTGGTCAATATGCGCGATAATGGAAAAATTCCGTATCTTCTGTTGGCGGTCGCGTACGTCTGCCATGCTTAACTATCCACACCCCTCAATTATCTAACCCATTCGTACCATTATACCCGAGGCGGACCGGGGCGGCAATGAGCGGCAGGGAAAGGAAGCGGGCCAGACGGCAAGCCGATTATTTGGTAAAGGAGTCGAAGAGGGTTACGATCATGCGGATGCCGGAGCTGGATACGCTCTGCAGCATGCCGGCCGTTCCGTCGGCAAGGCGATTGACGCCGGTGTCGGAATCCAGCGGCGCGACTCCCGGCAGCCTGTACCGTTCATCCCCGGCCGAGTATCCGTTCCATGCCGAGACGTCTCCGGACGACGCGCCGGACGACTCCGCATCGCCGGCGAATGCCGTCTGCGCCTCCGCCGGGGCGGACGGCTGGACGCCGTACTTCTTCTGAAGCTGACGCAGCTCGGCTTCGTATTTCTGCGCCGCCTGCAGCTGCTCGCGCGCTTTCGCGGCTTCCGCGAAACGCCCGACCGCCGCGGGATCGGAGCCCTCGATCGGTCCGTATACCCGGTTGATGCCGCCCGTCGTCATCTCCATCCCGAACATCAGCACGGCCGCCAGGGCGGCGCCCAGCACGGTCCATTTGAGCTGGCTTCTTCTGCGCATGATGACCTCTCCTCTCGGTTATTGTAATGGAATCAAGCTTTTTCGCCCGCGAAATACAGATCCGCGATGACTTCGGCCAGAGCGTCGGCCGTCCGATAGCCTTCCTCCAGCGAGTTGTCGATGCCGCCGACCTCGACGAGCACGCTGTCCGAAGCCAGCGATTGATTGTACTCTCCGTTGCCGGTCGTCACGGTCTTGCCCCAGATTCCGCGCGACAGACCGGGATAACGTTCGTTCAGCATGCTGTGGATCTGCTCGGCAAATTTCTCGTTTTCTTCCCAATTCGGATTTTTGCGGCCGATGATGAAAAATACTTTCGCGTAATCCTTGCCGCCGATATTCACCGTCGTCGTCTTGCGCTTGGCGGAATCCCGGTGGATATCGAAAAAGAACTTCAGTCCTTTATTGGCGCTCATCGCTTCCTGCACGCTCTTCTTGGAATACTTGTAGCTCATCGAATACTTGAAGCCCGGGATCACAGAAGGATAATCCGTGCTGGAGTGAACGGCTCCGACACCGCGTTTTTCCAGCTGCCCGGCCAGCCTCTCTCCGATATTGGCCACGTTGACCTTGGAGGATTCCGGATTCGTTCCGGGCTTGCCCACTTCCGGATTGTAGGACTCGCGGATGTGCGAATGATAGATGAACACGGCCTTGCTGCCGCCAGCGGCGGCCCCGGGCGCTCCGCTGCCGGCCCCGCCGCTCGCCGGTCCGCTCTGCCCGCTGCCCGCCGGATCATCCTGCGGCACTCCGATCGGACCTACCGGCGAATCGTCCTCGCTGCCAGCATCATGGCCGTCTTCGCCGGAATCATCGCCTGCAGCCGCCTCGGGCTCGTCCTCCGGCGCCGGCGTCTGGTCGCCCGCCGCGCTCGCCTTGCCGGCCAGATTCTCGCCGCCGCTTTGCATGACGGGCAGGCCGGCCGCCAGCAGGCTGCGAGGGCTGCCCGGATTCACGTCGGTCAGCATGCGGAGCACGAAGCTGCTCACTTGCCGCGTCGATACGCTCTCGCCATGCCCGCTGCTCTGGAACGCAGGCATCTCCATTCCAAGCATGTCCGCCAGAAAGGCGCTTGAAACCATGGATGCCAATCCTTTCATGGAGGAAGCCGGCGATGAAGGGTCCTGATGGCGGACAATCGTAGCGGCACCTGCCAGCACGAAGATGATCATGGAGCAGAGCGACAGCAGCACGAAGGTGCGTCCCGCAGCGAGAAACTCGCGGATGCGGAGACTGCTTTTTCCCAGATTGACGGCCATGATTCGTTTCATATCGGTTCTCCTCCCGAAAGCGGTTATGCAGTTCTGAAAGCGAAAAACAGGATCCTGGTCTCTCAACTGTTTCTACTCTATGAGGAAAATGGAAATGATAGAACCGCATTCGAGAGAGGAGCCGGCGGCAGCGGGAAAAGCGCGCAAAAAAACAGCCCGCTCCTTGGCAGGAGCAGGCTGTCACTCTTTATTCGGAAAACTCTATCCGGGCCGTTATTGGCCCATCATGCCTCCGTCGACCGTGTACAGGGATGCGGTGACGAACGACGCTTCATCGGACAAGAGGAAGTTCATCACGGCCGCGACCTCTTGCGGCTCGCCGTAGCGGCCCAGCGGCGTGCTGTCCTCGTTGGCTTTTTTGAAGCCTTCGGGAGCTCCCGATTTGGTCTCGATCTGGCGCATCATGTTCGTATTGATCGTGCCCGGCAGCACCGCATTGACGCGGACGCCGTAGCCGGCCGCTTCGTTCGCCGCGACGCGGGTGAGTCCGATGACGGCGTGTTTGGACATAATATAGGGAGACATGCCCGGAGCGCCCATGAGGCCTGCCAGCGACGATGTATTCAGCACCGCGCCGGACTTCTGCTTTTTCATGACCGGAAGCACATGCTGCAGGCCGAGGAACACTCCGCGCACGTTGACGCTGTAGACGAGATCAAGCGTGGCGACGCTCTGGTCCTCGATGCTGCCCACGGCTCCTTCAATGCCGGCGTTGTTGGCGAAATAATCGATCGTGCCGAACTTCTCCACCGCCCGTTCGACGTAGTTCCGGACATCCTCTTCCTTCGAGACATCCGCCGCTACGGCAATCGTCTTGGCGCTGTCGAGGCCGAGCTCGGCGATGACGGCCTGCAAGGCCTCCTCCTTGAGATCGACGAGGACAAGATTGAGGTTCCGCTGAGCCAGACGCCGCGTCAGCTCTTTGCCGATTCCTCCCGCGGCTCCCGTGATGACGGCTGTTTTCGTTTGTTCGGACATATAGGATCGCTTCCTTATCGATAGATTTTTGGGGCAGGTCCGGCTGGGCGGACCCGCTTGAACCGATATCGGTTAACCGCTTACAGATCAAGCATACGCCTGGTGATAAAATGCCGCAATAAGCAGGCTCCGCCCGCTTTGTCGCCTAGTGGACAGCCGCAATCCAGCTGTCGCCCAATTCGGCAATCTTGCACATTCGGCCCGGGAATGTCGCATATCCGAGCGCATTTCCCTTGAGCGCCGCCCCGCATCTATACTGGACGGACAGACATTCGACAGAGAGGAGTCTCGCCGCGCATGGACAAACAGCTTGACCGCAGAGCCAAACGAACCCGCGAAGCCCTTCAGTCCGCCCTGATCCGGATCATCCGGAGAAAAGGCTACGAGGCGGCGACCATTCTCGAGATCGCCGAGGAAGCCGATTACAACCGCGGCACCTTCTACAACCACTACGCCGGCAAGGAAGAGCTGCTGGAGGAAATCCGGCTGGACTTCCTCCAGCAGTTCGCCGATCTTATTCTCGGGCCCTATCCGGGGATGAGCGGAGTCGGCGCCGCCGACATCTATCCTTCCAGCCTGCTTCTGTTCCAGCATGTCGAGCAGAACAAGGAAACCTTCCTGGCGCTGCTGGCGGTCGACAGAGGGCTCGGGGAAGACATGAACCGCGTCCTTAAGGACGCCATGAAACGGGACCTGGAGCTGAGCGTGGAGGAGCAGGATCCCGAGGTGGATCGGGAATTCATGTACAGCTACCTCTCCTCCGCGACGATCGGCGTCGTCATGTACTGGGCCGGTACCGGCTTCAAGTTCTCCTCCGACTATATGGCCAGGCAGCTGCTGCTGCAGATCAACAATCGCCTCGACTACATCGAATTCAAGCGGACGCAATGAAAAAACCGGGACAGCTTCCCTAAGAAAGCGTCCCGGTCGGAATCCCGCGGATCGATCAATGCGTATATGCGGCCACGTTGGAGCTGTCCACCGCGTCATGCAGCGCCGCATTGAGTCCGCTGGCGATGACATTGGCGATATCCTCGATGAACTGGTCGATTTCCTTCGGCGTCACGAGCAGGTCATGCTTGAGCGGCGAAAGCACTTCCTTGACGAGCATGAGCCGCTCCGTCTCCCCGAGCTGATCCAGCATTCCCATCAACTGCCCGGTATCGCCCGCCTGCTGCTTGAAATGTTCCTTCATCATGTCGAACGCGCTGTTTACGACTGTCGAGGCGTAAACGACCGTGGGAACCCCGATGGCGATGACGGGAACACCGAGTATTTCTTTCGTGAGTCCCTTGCGCTTGTTGCCGATGCCGGATCCGGGATGGATGCCCGTATCCGCGATTTGGATCGTCGTATTCACGCGGTCCAGCGACCGGGAAGCGAGCGCATCGATGGCAATGATGAGGCCCGGCTTCGTTTTCTCCGCGATGCTCTGGATGATCTCGCTGGATTCGATGCCGGTAATGCCGAGCACGCCGGGGGCGACGGCGCTTACGCAGCGGTAGCCCGGAGCGACCTGATCCGGCATCAGCTCGAAAAATTGACGCGTCACCATCGTATTCTCTACGACGAGCGGGCCGAGGGCGTCGGGAGTGACGTTCCAGTTGCCGAGCCCGACGATGAGCACGTTCGCGTCCTTGGCTACGCCGAGCTCCTGCAGGAAGCGCTCGAACTCCTGGGCGAACGAGGTCGCGACGCGATCTCCTAGCTCCGAATCATGCGTCCGCAGCTCGGGCACTTCGAAGGTGACATATTTGCCCATGACTTTGCCGATGGCCCGCGAGCCCGCCTCGTTCTCGACCGTCAGCCTTGTGATCGTGATGCCCTCGTCTTCCGTCGTCTCGGAGTGGACGCCGGGAATCGGCCCTCCGCTCGACTCCTCGGCCATTTGCTTCGCTTCCAGCGCCAGGTCGGTGTGAACCGCATAACGTCCCAAATCCAAATCATGATTCATGCGCCAACGCTCCTCTGCACGATTTGCCATTAGCTTGCTGATCCCGGATTCGTTTTATGCGGCCAGCATGTTTTATCCAGTCGTTCGTATTGCAATTTGGCAATGTGCATGATAAGATATTTTAAGTTGTGTTGCAGTATGGGGTCTTATCCCCTTTTGTAGGAGGTGAACCACAAGTGCCAAACATCAAATCCGCCATCAAACGCGTGAAAACGAGCGAGAAACGCCGCGCTCTGAACGCTTCCCAAAAATCCGCGCTTCGCACGGCTGTCAAAGCAGCTGACGCAGCGACTACCGGTACCGATGCGGAAGCAGCCAAGGCTGCTCTGATCGTCGCAACGAAAAAGCTGGACAAAGCCGTTACTAAAGGCCTGATCCATAAAAACGCTGCTGCCCGTAAAAAATCCCGCCTGGCCAAAAAGCTCAACGCCATTTCGGCGCAAGCTTAAGGACAAGCTGACAGCCCGTCTCCTTTTGGAGAAGGGCTGTTTTTCGTTTGCCCGGACGGGCTCCTCGGTTCCACCATCAGGATCGCGCGAAATGAAAAAAGAATTGCTGCGATCAGCAATTCTTTTATTCTATCGACGCGGCTCTTCATGCCCGCCCGCTTTTCAATCCGGTTCCCATGGAGAGAAAGAACAGCTGCAATCCGAGCTCTTTGTTGATGCGCCCCGTCTTCATCGCGTAATCAAGCTCGGCGAGCGCCGATAGATGCTCGCCGAGCACGGCCGTCTCGAACTTGCGCGCCTTCTCCGCGGCCAGCTTGACCGCGTAGGGATGAAGGCCCAGCTGGCCGGCCATCTGCTGCGGCGAATAGCGATGCCGCTCCAGCTCCTTGATCTGCAGCATGATGCGCAGCTGCCTGGCGACGAGAGCGGCGATGCGGATCGGCTCCTCCCGCCGCAGCAGCAGCTCCCGATAGATCGTCAGCGTCCGGTCCATGTTCAGCTCCGCCATCGCATCGATCAGGGCGAACACATCCTCCTCGACCGTCGAGGCTGTCAATCGGGCGACGTCTTCGACGGAGATGCTTCCTTCCTCCCCTGCGAACAGGCAGAGCTTGTCCACCTCCTGCGACAGCGCCTGCATGCCGGTGCCGGCTCTCGAGACGAGCAGCGATGCCGCCTCCTCGCCTATGCTGCGGTTCTGATCCTTCGCCCTGCGGATGATCCAGGCCGCCAGCTCGCTCTCGGTAAGCTCCGGGAAGGCGACGAGCAGGTTGCGCTCCTTGAGCAGCTTGACGGCCTTGCGGCGCTCATCCAGCTTGTCTGCCTGGACCAGGAAGACGATGATGCTCGTATCGCTCGGATGCTCCATGTACGAGAGGAAGCGCTCCGCCTTATGCTCCACCTTCCCTTCCTTTGCCGCCGCGCACAGAAAGCTCGAATCCCTCGCCAGAATAATCTTCTTCGGCACAAAAAAAGGAAGCGTCTCGGCTTCGCCGATGATTTCCTCCAGCGAGGTCTCGGACATGTCGTACCGGACAATGCCAAGCTCCCTCTCGTCCGGCGCCAGCAGCTTTTCCGTCAGCATCGTCGCGAATTGGCTCATCCGGTAACGGTCTTTCCCGAAGACGGCATATACGGGAGCAATCCTGCCGGCCCGAATATCCTTCACGGCGTCTTTGGCTTCCATGCCAGTCCCTCCTCCATGCTCATGTCGTCCCATCATAGGACACAACCTCCTGCTTAGGCAAGGGCAGCGCCTCCTATTTGGCGCAGAGCCTTCCGGCTGGAGCAATGGCCATGCGTCCAAATACGGCTGTTGCTGCCGAAGAAATGGAATAATGCCTCCTCCTCCGGCACCGCAACCAAACAGAGGAAGGCTTCGCCGTCTCCGACGAAGCCTTCCTCTGCCTGCCTCTGTTTGCCGTACATCTATATAAACATCGCCGCCAGAAGCCCATGGTGCCTCTGCGGGATGGTCATACGATGCCAGGGAACGAGCATTCCGTCCCGCCTGCATGCCGCCTTCTATACCATACGCGCATGCCCCGCGGTTCGTGCTTGTACGCCGATCAGGATTTTTGCTCCTCCACGGTGCCCTCGGCGGCTACGATCTTGAATTTCTTCACGGCTCCGGAGCTGTCCTTGACCTCGACCGCAAGGGTCGTGCTGTCCGAGCTCCAGGATGGAGAGCCCTGAAGCTCGCCGTCCATCTTGAGCTCCGCCAGCTTCTTGTCCCCGCTGTCGAATACTTCCAGCAGTGTGCCGGTGACCGTGTAGCTGTACTTGCCGTCCGGAGATGCAGTAGAAGCCGCAAGTCCTTGGCCGGCGATTCCTTGTTCCATGCCCGGCGATGGAGATGCCGGAGGGCTCGGGAATTGGGCGATTCCCATGGATGGTCCTCCCATGTTCGCAGAGCCGGAAATGTTCGGATCCGCCTTGTCGAACCCGCTCGCTCCCCCAATGCCTCCGACCCTGGCCGACGGGGGTGGAGACGTCGACGCCTTCGTGCGCGAGCCGCCTCCCGTCCCGCGGCTGCCGTCGGAGACCGCCGTCGGAGATGTGGCGGGCTCGCTTGATCCCGTCCCCTCTTCCACGGACTTCAAGGCCGCTCCACCGGTATCCGCAGCTTCCTGAACAGAATACTCCGAGGCGTTCCCCGCAGCGGCAGGCGCCTTGGATTCCAGCATGGCGGTCTGCCTGTTCGGATGAGGACCGTTCAGGCTGACGGCGAGAATGATGGCCGCCGCCGCAACGGCGGTCGCCCCTCCCCATGCAGCCGTTCTCCGGCCGAGCCAGCCCGTCCGCTTCCGCGAAGCCCGGCGCGAGCCGAGCGAGCCGCCTTCAGCGGCAGCGGCTTCCTCCGCCTGAGTCCACTCCTCGTCCATGACCGCCGCCTGGGCTGCCTTGGCATCCCGCAGCGCGTCGATCTCGGCCAGCTGCGGCAGGATGGAATCCACCAGACTGAAGGGCGGCGTGACCTTGGGCAGTTCCTCGAGCTCTTCGGAGAGCCTCTGAAGGCGCTCGAACAGCTCCTGGTCGTCCGGGCAGTTCTTGAGATGCTCCATCAAGAGCACGCGTTCATGCTCGTCAAGATCGCCGTCCAAATATCGATTCATAACCTCTACCACCTCTTGACAAGTCATCCTCGGACACCACCTTTCTGATAGTCATGCAGCAGCGTCTGAAGCTGTTGCCTGGCCCGGAATAAATAGGATTTCACCGTATTCAGCGGAAGATCGAGGGAATCCGCGATTTCGTTGTACGAGAAGTCCTGCAAATAACGGAGCACGACAACGGCTCTGTGGTGATCCGGAAGCTTGTCGATTGCTTCTCGAATATCTTTGGCCGCATAGGCGGACAATACTTCCTCTTCCACGTCCTGCTTCTCCCGGAAGACCATATCATGCTCTTCGATGGACACGACGGGCTTGGTGCGCCGGAACTTGTCGATGCAGATGTTCGTGACGATTCTCTGCACCCATGTCTTGAACTGTGCTTTTTCCTCGTAGGAAGTAATTTTGGTATAAATGCGAATGAGCGCTTCCTGGGAAGCGTCCAGCGCGTCCTGCTCGTTGCCCAGTATATAATAGGCCGTCCGATATACGTGATTTTCTATTTCGCGCAATAGGGACACGAGAGCGTCGCGATCGCCCTGTTGAGCGGCTCGTATGAGACCAGGCTCTACCACGAAGGTTCCCCCTCTCTTGCACCCGTACTGACGCGCGCCTGGCGCGAAAGGTTGCAGGGCAAGCATAAGTAATATAAAAAAGTTAGTTATGGTAAATAATGCCGCGAATGAAAATGAAGCAGGCATTTACCACCCAACAATAGCAAAAAAAACTCCCGGCGTATAGACGCCGGGAGCGGGAGTCATTGGGAACGGCCGGAAGAGCGGAATAGCAGCCGCTTTCAGGCAAGACGATGGACCGATTTCCTTTCGATCAGGCTGACCGGAACGACATGCTGCCCGGTGCCGGCCTGACCCTGCCGCAGCCTTCGGATGAGCAGTTCCGCCGCCGTTCGGCCGATCTCGTCGTAATTCTGCCCGACTGTCGCCACCGGAATATGCAGCATCTCGCAGATCGGATTGTTGTCGAACCCGAAGATGGACAGATCGTCGGGAATCCGCATGTCCAGCTGCTGGGCATAGAGCAGAAGCTGGACCGCGATGAGGTCGTTCTCCACCTGCACGGCCGTAATGCCGTTCTCCCGGTAGCCGTTCAGCAGCCCGCTGAAAAAGGCGGTTTTTCCGGCTGCCTTCAGCTCCTTGCTCGCGCCGAGCCGGACCAGCTCGGGAAGGATGGGAACCCCGCGGTCCTTCATGGCCTTGCAGTACCCGAAGTAGCGGCTGCGCACCGAGGAGACCGACTCGATGGCCGCATTGCTGAAGAAGGCGATGCGCCGATGGCCCAGATCGATCAGCCGGGATACCGCCTCGTACACGCCTCCGAAATTGTCGGAGACGACAGAGGGAATCGGCATGCCGGGCATCTCCTTGTCGATGGTCACGATCGGAAAATCCATCAGGTACAGCCGATTGAGCCGCTCGAAGCTGCAGGAGTCGTTGAGCGGATACAGGATGACGGCCGAGCTGCCCCGGCCCGGCATCGATTCCAGCAGCTCTTCTTCCAGCGCCGGATCGCTGTTGCTCGTATGCACGCTGAGGTGATAGCCGAGCCGGTTGAGGTAATCGGAGGCTCCGCGAATATAACCGACCATGGCTCCTTCATCGAGATGAGGCAGAATCATGGAAATGATCGGGCCCGGCTCCACTTCCGCAAATGAAAGCGGAGCCGGCGTCTGGCGCTCCGGCGCCGCCTCCGCCCTCTTCACGAAGCTGCCGCTGCCTTGAATCCGGTAGATGTAGCCTTCCCGTTCCAGCTCCTCCAGCGCTCTGCGGGTCGTGATCCGGCTGACGCTGTACAGGGACGAAAGCTCGTTCTCGGTCGGCAGCTGCTGATCCGGCTGATAGTCTCCCTGATCGATTTTGGACTGCAGCTCATCCTTGATGACGGAATAGAGCGGTTTCTGGGATTTGCTCACTGACATTATTCACATCCTGCCCTTGAAGCACCGGGTTGTGCCGCTGCCGGCGAAGCCCGTTGTCGTGATTTCATTGTACATGAAAACAGCTCAACCGGCTACGAGCCGGAGCCGCTCCGCCCCCGGAAGGAGGCGGCGTCCGGACCCGGCTCCGCCGCTTGTCTGCCTGCTCAGCTACTTCACGCTTTGATAGCGTTCATACTGGCCTTTCTTGATCGCCAGATAATCCTGGGCGCCCATTTTGTCCAAAGTCGCGACATACTCATCCCAGCCGCTGCCGAAGTCGGCCTGGCCCGTGACGAATTTCACCCTCATCTGCTGGATGTACTTGTTGATGTCGGTCAAGATGGCCGCCTGCTTTTTGGCTTCCTCCGCAGTAGGGGAAAATTCGGGCCACACTTCCTCCGGCAGGAACTGCTCGAGCTCCGCCGCATTCGTCTTGAAGTCCTCGTCCACCGTCTTGCCCTTCACGGCGGAACGAAGCTCCATATCAGGCTCCGCGTACGGGTAGCCGCCTCCATATACGTTGTCTACGTATTGGAACGCTCCAAGCTGGACGCCGCCCTTGTAAGTGCGGATTTCTTCGCTGTACTGGGGCTTGCCGTCCACCATCGTGTACGTTTCTCCCTCGATGCCGAAGTAGCCGAACTTGCTTCCTTCCTCGCCGTAGAAATAATCGACCCACTCCATCGTTTCCTCCGGATGCTTGTTGGACTTGGTGATTGTGAACGAGGACGTCTGCCGGGTCATCGGATCCATCCAGTTCACGACCTTGTCCCCATGCGGCCCGGCCAGCACGTTGATGCCGATATAGTCCTTGGCTCCGATCGTGCCGATATAATGCGGATCTCCCCAGGAGAAGGCCCCGACCTTGCCGGCCGAGCCGTCGGCCGCCCACTGGGCGTATTCATAGCCGGAATAGTTGAGCTGCGGCAGCGTGCCGTCCTTGAACAGTCCATTCAGGTACTGCAGCACCTCCTTGTACTTCGGATCGTTGAAGATGAGCTTGACCTCGCCGTCCGAATCCTTGTAGATCCAGCTTGCCGCCCCCTTGTAGCCTCCGTTCCCCATGCCGAAGCTGCCGTACAGCTGCCGCTCGAACATGCCGTTGATAAAGCCCGTCGGCATGACCCAGCCCATCTCGTCGTTCGGATCCCCGTTGCCGTTGGCGTCCTTCTCCTTGAACGCCTTGAGAGCCGCCTGCAGCTCATCCGTCGTCTTGGGCACCTGCAAGCCGAGATTGTCCAGCCAGGTCTTGTTGATGTAGAGCCGTATGGACCGGTACGGAAGGGCCGTATCGATGTACGGCAAGGAATAAATATGGCCGTCCGGCATCGTGATCGCCTTCTTGACCTCCGGATTTTTCTCGAACCATTGCTTCAGATTGGGAGCATGCTGCTCGATGAGGTCCTCCAGCGGAAGGAACAAGCCCTGCTCCCCGTACTTGACGAGCTCGGAGCTGCTGAAGCCGGTCTGGTAGAACGCGTCCGGAAGCTTGCCGGAGGCGAGCATGACGTTTTTGCGCTCCGCCGAGCTCTCGCCCGGAATCTCTTCCCACTCGATATGGATGCCGGTCTTTACCTCGTATTTCTTCCACATCCACAGGTCCTTCGAAGCCGGATGGACGTCCGTGAAGCTGTCCCGCGCCATCTTGAGCGTAATTTTGCCTTCCTTGCCCCCGCTTCCGCTATCCCCGCTCCCCGCGGAATCGCCGCCGCCCGACTGACAGCCGGCCAGAATCGCCACGGCGAGCCCTCCGACCAATCCCTGTTTCACCCATGCGTTTTTCACGTCTATTCCCCCTGTCGCATTATAGGGCAGACTTGCCTGTCTGCCGTCTAGCCTTTGATCGCGCCGACGAGAATGCCTTTTTCAAAAAATTTTGACAATAACGGATAAAGAATCAGCAGAGGCAGCGAGGATGCGACGACGATGGAGTACTTGATCCCTTCGCGCGCCATCATCCGCTGGCTGTACTGCTCGTCCACCGCGACCCCGAGCATGTCCTGCATGCTGTTTTTGATGAGGATTTCCCTCAGGAACAGCTGCAGCGGGAATTTGTCCCTGTCCGTCATGTAGATCAGAGAATCGAAGTAGGAGTTCCAGTGCCCGACTCCGTAGAACAGGATCATGACGGCGATGATCGGCATGGACAGCGGCAGCACGATTTTGAAGAGCAGCCGCCAGTCGCTGCAGCCGTCGACGAACGCGCTCTCCTCCAGCTCGACCGGAATCTGGGTCTGGAAGTAGGTCCTCATGATGATGAGGTTGAACACGCTGATGGCGCCGGGAAGGACAAGCACCCAGATGCTGTTCAGGATGCCGAGCGACTGGTTGACCAGGTAGGTCGGGATGAGGCCGCCGCTGAAAAACATCGTGAACGTGAACAGGAACGTGAACACGTTCTTGCCGTAGAACCGGCGGCGCGACAGCGGATAAGCGCCCAGGATCGTCATGAACACATTGATCGCCGTGCCGACCGTCGTATAGAGGATCGTATTGCGGTAGCCGATCCAGATATCGCCGTTCTCGAAGATCGCCTTGTAGCTTTCCAGATTGAAGCCCTGCGGCCAGACCAGCAGGAACGTATCGTAGATCCTTCGCGGATCCGAGACGGAGGCGAGAATGACGAATAAGAGCGGATACAAGAGTATGATCGTAATGAGCAGCACGAGCGTCAGGTTGACGGCCTCGAACGCTTTTTCTCCGGGCGTCTGCTTGATGGTATCCATGCGGATTCCTCCTTACCAGAGGCTGGTCTGTCCGGCCCGCTTGGCGATGGCGTTGAACAGGATCAGCAGGATGAAATTGACGACGTTGTTGAACAGGCCTACGGCTGCGGAGAAGCTGTACTGGGCCTCCACGATTCCGCTCTTGTACATGTACGTGGAGATGACCTCGGATTTGGCGAGGTTCATGTCGGTCTGCATGAGCAGCACCTTCTCGAAGCCGACGTTCATCACCCCTCCGATGCTCATGATGGACAGGATCATGATCGTCGGCATGATGCCGGGAAGAGTCACATGCCAGATGCGCCGGAAGCGGCTTGCCCCGTCTATGTATGCGGCTTCATATTGATCCGGAGGAATGCCCGCCATCGCGGCCGTATAGATGAGGGACGACCAGCCGATGGACTGCCACAGGCCGGACCAGACGAACAGATGCCAGAAATGGGACGGATTCGCCATGAAATCGATCGGAGAGCCGCCGAAGCGGGTGATGATTCCGTTGATGACGCCCGTAGTCGGGGAGATGAAGAAGAACAGGATGCCGACCGCCACGACGACGGAGATGAAATGCGGCGCGTAGGAGATCGTCTGCACGACGCTGCGCAGCCGCTTGGTCCTGATCTCGTTGAACATGAGCGCGAGGATGATGGGAGCCGGTATGCCGACAATCAGCCCGTAAACGCTGATGCCGAGCGTGTTCCGGAGAATGTCCCAGAAGAAGAAGGTGCGGAAGAAGCGGGTGAAATGCTCCAGCCCTACCCAGGGGCTTCCCGTAATTCCGAGAGCGGGCATGTAGTCCTTGAATGCGATCTGAATTCCATACAACGGCCAGAAATGCCAGATGACGAAATAAAAAAAGGCCGGTGCGATGATCAGGTACAAGCCGATATTTCGCTTCAGCTGTTTTCCGATCTCTGCGAGCCGGCGGGAAAAACCTTCGGCCGAGGGCTTTCGCGCCGTCTGGATTTCCATGCGTGCATCCATCTCCTTTTCCTTTAATTTGTTATGACAAATAAAAGGGTATAGGAATATTTGATAGATGTATATAATGAATTAGTCCTATGAAAGCGGTTTAAATCGTTTATCGCTTTGATTCCCTTTATTTTCCTCATATTTGTTATGACATATAAAGGGAGGTTCGCCCGAACCCTTCTGGAATGACGATTTGAATCCGGGTCTTTGGGCCTAGATGAAAAAGAATGGCATGGATTCCACCGAATCAGCGGAATCCATGCCGTATCGATCTGGAGGCTTTCCTCCAGCGGGTTCAATTTGCTCGAGCAATTCCTGCCGCGGTCCGGGCAGCGGCAAGCGAGGCCCTTCAAGCGCCGGGTGTCGCGCTGCTGTCGGTTCCGATTTTGCGGAACTCATGCGGATTTTTGCCGTACACCTTGCGGAACAGCCGCGCGAAGTACGAGAAGTTGCCGTAGCCGAGACCGGCGGCGATCGCGCTTACGCTCTCGTCGGTCCCCGTCAGCCTCTGCGCGGCGGCGCGCATTTTTTCCTGCAGGATATAGTCGGTCAGCACCTTGCCCGTCTCCTTGCGGAACAAGCGCGACAGATAGGCCGGATTGAGGAACACATGCTCGGCCAGCTCTTCCCGGGTCACGTCGCGGTCCATATGGTCGGCGATGTACGCCTTGATCTGCCTCAGGACGGGACTTTCCGAACGGCGGGATTGAAGCAGGACGCCGATCTGGCCGAGCATGCCTTCCGACCAGGCGCGGAACCGCTGCACGGAACGGGTCGCGGCGCTGACGTCGAAGTCTTCCCGGTACTGATGCAGCATGAAGGCGGGAAAGCCCTTGCGGTGAAGCGTCAAGTACGCCGCCTGCATCAGGCCGTATGCATAGGCGGTCAGCGTCTCGACCGTCACGGCCGCGCCGGGCATGAGCAGCTCCTCGAGCCTTGCCCTCATCGACTCGATACCGCCTTGCTCCAGCAGGTCCGCCCATTCCAGGAGAGCCCCGGAATCGGGCTGCAGCGCGTCGGCATGCCGCTCCCCGCGGCTGGCGGCGCCGGCGGGAATGCTGCTCCAGGAAATGCTGACATTGCGGTATTCCTCATGCAGCAGGCCGAGATACTCCCCTCTGAGATTCTTGAGCGGAACCGCGTCTCCGATATAGACGGACATTTTGCAGTAGAAATAGGTTCTGCAGGCTTCCCGGTACCGGTCGCACAGCTCCTCGAGCCGCTGCGCGGCCGCGCCTCCCTCATAGATTAGAATCAGGCTGTTGCCCCGGTAATCCTCGACGACGGCGCCCGGGAGCGATTCCAGCAAAATTTCCTCCGCCGCCTTGCGCAGGGCGAACTCCATGACGCGCTCATCCCGCTCGTCGATATCCTTCTCCCAATTCTCCACGCTGATCAGCAGCGGGCGGATGGTGCCGATGAGCTGCGCGTCGACATCCGCGGCCAGCCTGATCCGCTCCAGCCAGCTGGCGTCGGGACGTTCCCGGCCATCGAGCAGATCCTTCCAGTACCGCTCGGTCAACAGCGGCTTCTGTCCCTGCCACAGCTCCGCCAGCTGGTGGTAGCGCTCTCCTTCGTGGTCAGCCTGCCGCTGCTCCTCCACTTTGCGGCCGAGCGCCTGCAGCACCTGCTCCAGCTCCCGGTAAATGACCGGCTTCAGAATATAATCGCTTCCCCCCAGCTGAAGGGCCTTCTGGGCATAGCGGAATTCGGAATGGCAGGTGAGCACGACCGTCTCCAGCCTCATCCCCTCTTCCTTCACCCACTCCATCAGCTCCAGGCCGCTCTGCTCCGGCATCTCGATATCGCAGATCATGATGTCGATGTCATGCTTCCGCAGCATCTCCTTGGCCATGTCGGCATGGTAGGCCTCATAGACCTCGTCGATCCCGGCCTCCTGCCAGGATACGCCGGCCATCAATCCTTTGACGGCATAGATTTCATCGTCCACAATCAGCGCCTTCATGCTGCGTCTCCTCCTTGGGTCATCCTGCCTGGCGATTGTCCGCGTCCTGCTCTTCCGGAAGGCCGAGGGTGACGAGCGCTCCCCGCTCCGCTCCGTTCTCGAATTTCAGCGACACTGCGGCTCCATAAAACAGCCGGCAGCGGCGAGCGACATTCCATAAGCCCACATGGCGCTCCCCCGGCTCCTGCTCCTCCACGCGCGCTGCGAGCCTCTCCGCCATTCCGGGAGCGAACCCTTTGCCGTTGTCGGCCACGTCGATCCGGATGCCGCCGGCAGCCGCTCCCTCTCCAGAGGCGCCGTTCCGGCTCACCGCGATCAGGATCCGGAAGGGACCTCCGCCGCTGGTGGAGAAGCCGTGGACCATCGCGTTCTCGACGATCGGCTGGATCGATAGAGGCGGCAGCAGATAATTTTCCAGCCCTGCCTCCACCTTGAAGTCGAACTCCAGCGTCTCCGGGAATCGATGCTTCTGGATCGTCAGGTAGTCGCGGATATGCTCCAGCTCCTGATGGATCGTCACGGAAGCTGCGGCCGTATTGATCGTGAACCGGAAATACCGGACCAGATGGAGCGCGATGCTCTGGATGATGTCGAAGCTGCGGATCTGGGCGAGCTGATAGACGATATTGAGCGAGTTCATGAAGAAGTGAGGCTGGATCTGCGCCTGCAGATGCTTGAGCTCGGCCTTCTGGGTACGGATCTGCTCCTCGTAGATGTCGATCTTCAGATGCTCGATCTGCGAGGCCATGCCGTTGAACGTCTCGTTGATCGTGACGAATTCCGGCAGCCGGCTGTCCGGCAGGCGGGCGCTGAGATCGCCGGAGCGGATCTTGCGCATGCCCTTGATCAGCCGGTGCATCGGCACGACGACCGCACGCTGCAGATAGTACAGGTACATGGCGAGCAGAATGGCGGCCAGCACCGGAACTGTGTAGGTCAGATAGCGGAAATACGGAAGCCCTTCGAGCAGCGACTTCTCCGGCACGAGCAGCACCAGCCTCATGCCCGCCATCCGCGAAGGCTGGGCGACGAGCAGATACGGCTGCGGAAGCTTGGCGATCGTATACGCCCCGGCGGCCGCTTCCGTATCCGCAGCCGCCCCGGTCGCCTGCAGCTCATCGCGGAGGCCGGCCTTGAGCGTCGTCAGCGGCAGGCTGCCGGAATGGCCTCCGAGCAGCACGGCTTCCCCTTTGCCGCTCTCGCCGAGGGCATGGAGCGGCTTCATGAGCCGGTCGAGATCGACCCACGCTCCCGCTGCCGAGCCGTAGCCCGTGTCGACGATGCGCACAAGGGCATGGGAGCCGTTCAGCTCCGTCACCGTCCAGCCGCTGAACGGAGTGTCCGCCCCCGCTCCCGCCTTCAGAATTTCATGCAGCCTGGACTGGATATCCCGCTTCCGCTGGAAGCTGACCGACTGCTGCTGGGAGACGAAGAGATCGTCGTACTTGGAGCTGTAGGCGAACAGCACATCCGCCGCCTCGTAATAGTTCGAGTTGACCCCGAGATCGGCGGCCATCTGCGTTTTGGCCCGGTAGTAATCCCAGCCGCCGCGCTCGTTCTGCGACAGCGACAGCAGATCGCGGTTCTGCTCGGCCGTCTTGAACAGATAGTTTTGGATTTCCTCGAGCACCTTGTCCATGTCGTTCATGTACATCGTCAGCAGGCTCCGGTTGGACTGGGCCACCTGGGAGCGCACGACCGTCGTCGAGTACAGATTGTTCCAGAGCAGCAGGATGACGAGCGGCGCCGTGACGACCGCGAACCCGATGATGAGCCGCGTGCGCAGCGTAGCCTGAGGGAGCCGGAAGCCCTTCATCGGCCGCCCTCCTTGCCCGCCGCCGTCTTCGAGGCGAGCCACTCGTCCAGCTGGCGCTGCTTCTCCGCGATGACCCGGTCAGCTCCCGCGGCCTTCAGCTTCTCCACATACATCGGGATGACCAGATCGGGATCCAGCTCTCCCGCGATGATGGCCGGAGCGAACTCCTCGTCGACGCGGCTGCAGGCCGCGATCTCGCTCGTGACCCGGTCCGGGTTGAAGACGAAGCCGAGCGCCCGGGACGGCTCCGCTTCCTCGTTGAACCGCCTGTACTTGGTCCAGAGCTCCGGATCCTCGTTGTCCCACAGATAGGAATGGAGCTGATTGCCGAACATCCAGGGCAGGTTCAGGTTGTAGCCCACCGTCCGGGAGTCCACCCCTTCCGGATAGCCGATCCGGCCGTCCGCACGGACGACGTAATGCTTGCCCTCGATGCCCCAATCGAGCAAATTCAGCAGATAAGGATCCGTATAGAGCAGATCCAGCAGCTGCATCGCCTTGCCCGGATGGCGGGAGGTGCGGGGGATGGCGAACATCGCGCTCGTCACGTCGGCCGTCGTCGTGTACGGCTTGGTCAGCTCCACCGTCGCCATCGGCATGCCGGTGTTTCTCGAAGCCTGGATCTCGAAGCCCGGCTTGATGGACTCGGCGAAGGAAAAGGCGGCGCCTGCCTTGACCGCTTCGTATTCGCTGTCCCTCGACGTCACGGCGTCGGCGTTCAGGTAGCCGTCGAGATGCCATTGGTGCATCAGCTTGGCGTTGACCCGGTACGCTTCGGTCGCCACCATGTTCACGACCTTCGTCCCGCCGCCCTCGCGCTGGAGAGCGCCGGGTCCGTCCCCGAGCATGTCGAACAGGCCGTACTGCATGAGGAACGTGAACGGACTGCGGTCGGAGCGCACCTGCAGCGGCGTCACCGACGGCTCGCGCCGCTTGATCGTCTCCAGCACGGGACCGAGATCCGCGAGAGATTTGATGGAAGCCAGCTTGATTCCGTATTTCTCCGTGAGATCCCGGCGCATGACGATCCCCTTGCTCGCGGCGAACTCCTTGTTGGTCGGGATGGCGTACAGCTTGCCCCCGATGCGGCTGGCGTCGAGAATATCGGGGTTGACGATTCCTCTGATTCCCCCGCCGTATTGCCGCAGCAGGTCGTCCAGGGCAATGAAGCGGCCTCTGGCCACCTCGTCGCCGAACTTCATCCAGCCGGCCGTGAACATGAGATCGACCTGGCTGCCCGAGGCGTAGACCAGGCCGGTGCGGTCCCACCAGCTGCCCATGTCGACCGGACGGATTTCGACGGCGGCATTGATTTTCTCCTGCAGGTAGTTGTTGATTTCATTCTGAACCTGCGGCAGATCGTCCGGCACGACGCTCGCGGGAAACATCATGACGAGGCGGTCGGGAGCGGCGGCCGAGGCCACTCCGGACGGAGCGGTGTCGCCGCGCTTAAGCAGCGTCCACGGGCGGGAATAAAAAGTGAGCGCGGCCAGCGCGATCAAGGCGGCGGCGAGCGCAAGCGTCAGTCGTTTGCGGTTGGCTGTCATGGAAAGAACCCCTCTTGCGGCGAATAATAGAGTAAGCGATTTCAATTATACGCCCGCGCCGCCGCCCTCTCTACTCCTATTTCCATCAAATAGGCAAAAATAGTGACCATTTATAGCAATCGGATGACATGTCGGCGAACGCGGCAGGATCGTTCCTTCAGAGAGAACGGACATTCAGCCGGGATGGGGCTGCTCCCTGAGAGGGCAGCAGCTGTATAGCAGTTGCAAAGGAAATGAATTCTTTCCATAGATATGGATGCAGCTAAAAAAAAGTCCTCCTGCGCGTATGTGCGAGGAGGAAACAAAAGGTTATGGATGCAGCCCGGTTCCTGATCAGCGCCCACTCTCACATAAACGCTCTGGGAAAAGGGTGGTCGGGCTGCAACGCCGCAGGCTCGCGCCCTTGGTAGCGATAGTATACGCCAATCAGGCGGAGCTTGCCATATGAAGCTGGAGGGAAGAGAGGGAAATGTTTGCTGGGGATCGGATATCGGCTGCAATGCGCGAAAAAACGCCGCACAGGAACCTGTGCGGCGCAAATGAATGCCCTTATATCGCTCGGTGGTCAGCTGCCGATAAACCCTGCATCCGACAAGAGACGTCCCAGCAGCGCAGCCGCTTCGGCGCGGGTGACCGGCGCCAGCGGATGGAAGGCTCCATCCGGCATTCCGCGCAGCATTCCTCTTGCGGCCAGGGCGGTTATGGAATCCGCCGCCCACGGACTGATCTTCGCCGCATCGGTGAAGACGGCAGCTTGAGCTTGAGAAGCCGGATCCGTGGTGTTATGCGGCTGGCCGCCTGCGGCGAAGAGAATGGCGCGGTTCAGAATGACAGCCATCTCCTGGCGGGTGACGGAAGCTACCGGCCGGAAGCTACCGTCCAAGCCGCCCTGCATGATGCCGGCCGAACGGACGGCGGCTGCCGCGGCTGTCCAGGCGGAGCCCGGCTTGCCGTCTGTCCAGCTCTGGCCTTCGGCTTCTCCGCCCGCCAGCAGATCCAGTCCCAATGCGCGGCTGATCAGCGCTGCGAAGTCAGCTCTCGAAACGGCTTGCCCCGGAGCGTACCGCTCAGCGGAAATGCCGTTCAGGATTCCAGCCGCAGAAAGCCGTTCGATATCCGCCGACGCCCAGCTGCCCGCCGTGTCGCGGAAAGACTTGGACGGAAGCGCGGCTGTACCGAAGCTGCCTGTTCCCAGCGTACGGATACGGACGATCGTCCCGTCCGCGCCCTTCGCGAACGATGCCGGAACGGCTCGGACGGAGCCGTCCGCCGTCCGCAGCAAGCCTGCGTTCGGGGCAGGCTTGCTGCCGCCGCCCGCCGGGAATTCGAGATCGACATAGCCGATTCCGCCCGTCAGCGCCGCGGAGCGCCCGCCTTGCTCCATGCTCAGGCTCCAGGCTGCCGTTCCCGCGAAGGCATTGCCGTTCAAGGCCGATGCCCGCAATTTCATCGCGGCGAAGGCCTGCTGATCCGCTGCGCCCAGCTCGATCCGGATGACGGCTCCAGCCGTATCCGCCTGGCCCCGCATGGCGGCCAGCTTGGCGGCTGCCGATGCCGGGATCGTGATCGACGAGCTCCCGGCTTGAAGCGTAATCGTTCCAAGCGGCATGGCTTCGGCATAAGCCAGGAAGGCGTTCAGCGGCAGCTCCGCCGCCCGTCCGCCGCCCGCAACAGCGGACGATTCCAGCTGCACGGAAGGCACTTTGGCCGCAGCCGCCTTGGCCAGCGCTTCCTGATTGGAAGCAGGCGAACCCGCCCCAGGCGTCGGCGTTGCCGTTCCTGTCGGCGAAGGCGTCGGCGTTGCCGTGCTTGTCGATGCCGGCGTCGGTGTTGCCGCGCCTGTCGGTGCCGGCGTCGGCGTTGCCGCGCCTGTCGGTGCCGGCGTCGGCGACGCCGTGCTTGTCGGCGTCGGCGTTGGCGAACCCGTTCCCGGATCCGGCTGGCTGTCCCAGGTCAAGCCTTCGCCGGTATGGTATCCGTCCACCGGCAGCACGGCCGCCGGCGGCGCCTGCTCCGTCAGCGCCAGCTGGAACGCGCTGCCGGAAGCGTTGAAGAACGGTCCGACCTTGGCGCCTCGGAGCTGCAGCTGATCCAGCTGGACGGAGCCGCTGATGCCGCTGCCCGCGTGAATGCCCCAAGTGCCCATTCCGTCCAGCACCAGATTGCGGATGAGAATGCGATGCTGGCCGCTGGCGTTGAACGGATACGCGCCGTTGATGTACAGCCCCTGGAATGTGCTGTCCAGAACGGTATTATCGAGAAGATCGATATCGGCATCGATCGGCTTGTCGCCGGTGAACAGCCAGATCGCGCCGAAGTCCTGGTTCCAGTTGAACTCATGGCCGCCGGCACGGATCAGCGTATTGCGCTCCACGACCGTCCTGCCGCCGAAGGCGACAGGATTGAAGCGCGTCGACACCGCGATGCCGGCGCCGAATCCGACCGTATCGGACAGGATGTTGTCCTGCACCTTGTTGTCGCTGCCGCCGAATATGGCGACATTGTCCGCCAGCCATGGAAGCTGGACGGTGTTGAAGCGGATCGTGTTGCCCGAAGCCCGCGCGTCGTCCGCGCTTACTCCGTCCGGCTGCGACGACCAGATCGCGATGGAGTCGTCGCCCGTATTGCGGATCGCATTCTGCTCCGCCATGGAGTTGGCGGTTCCCGTCGAGAAGTTGATGCCGTCCGCATACGTATCCCGGATGCGCATGCCTGCGGCGTACAGGCCGTCGGTCGCGATGCCGCCGTCTTCGTCGTCGCTGCGGACCGACCAGATGCCGGCTTTGGCATGCTCGACCCATACGCCTTGAATTGTGGAGCCTTTGCCGAACGTTCCGTCAAAAGCCGCCTCGCGCAGCTCGTCATGCCGTCCGGTCACGCCGACGTCGATCTTGAGATCGTACACGCCGATTCCGTCTCCCGTGCCCATGAAGCCTGCGCCTTCGATGGTCGTATGCCACATGCCCGCGCCGCGGATTGCGATTCCCTGCACCTCCAGCGGCGAATCGAGCCGGAACATGCCCTGCGGCACCCAGACTCCCTTTCCCGCCGCCTTGGCGGCCTTGACGGCATCCAGAAACGCGGTGTAGTCGCTCTTGCCGTCGTTCGGCGCTGCGCCGAAGTCCGTCACGGAGAGAAATCCTTCCGGCATGGCGTATGCAGCCGGGGCCAGCTCCAGATCCGCCGAATCGAGAACATAATGCGCGGCTGCGTCGGAAGCCTGCTTTTCCAGCCTCAGGACGCTACCCGCCGGCAGCGTGCGCCCGAAGTCCAGCTGCGTCTCGTCGTAAAAACGGTGAGGATCTCCGTCCTCGGGATTGTTGGACCATGGATACTTGCCGTATACCCAGGCGTGGCGGCTGGAAAGCTCCAGCTTGCCGCCCGGGGTTCCGTCCACCGAATAGCTCAGCGTCGCCTGCTGGCCGCTGCCGTCCGCGCTGTCCGGAATGCTGTAGCGCAAGGACATGTAGCTCGCCGGTTCCGCAAGCTTGAATTCCACGTACTGGCCGGAAGCATCCAGCTTGACGGCCTTTCTGCCGGACGCTTCGGAAGCAAGCGTCATGTACGTCCGGTCTGGACCGAGCACCGTGCCGGTCGTCGTTCCGTCTTCGGCTTCATAGGTCGTATATGGAAGAGTCGCTCCGCGATAATCGCGGCTGACCGCGCCATGAACGAGCAGCCGGTCCACCAGCAGGCCGCCCGCGTCGTCCCCGGACTTGCGCAGCTCCACGGAATTGTAGCCTGCCCGCAGCTTCAGCTTCGCCGGTATTGTCCTCCACATTCCATTGCCAGCGCCGGCGGCCGCACCCAGCTTGCCTTGCGGCAGGCCGTTGACATAGAGAGACAGACTGCCTGCATCCCCGCCCGCCAGCACCCCGGCGGTCCAATCCGCTTCATACAGGCCTGCGGCCTGCGCTTGAACGGACAGGATCAGGCGGTCGGCAGCATCCTTCCAGCCGGATACATACCCGCGGCCGGCATAACCGGGCGCATCGGCATGAATGCCCGCTCCACCGGAGACAAAGCCTTTTTCCGCTTCATAAACGACATCGCCTGCGGCTTCAAGCAGCTTCCAGCGGCCTGAACCGCCCGCCGTGTCACGCTCGGCAAGCGCCGCATGGCCGGAAGCGGCTGACAGCACGCGGCTGCCGCCCGGCTCCGCCAGAATGAGCAAGCCGGACTGCTTATCCTGCGTCCACTCGGCTGCCGGGCCCGCCTCTCCCGCCGAGACAGTGCTTCCGTCACCGTCACGCAGCAGGTAGCTGCCGGTGGCTTCATTCCGGAGCAGCAGCCGCCCGTTCCGGTCTTCCATTCTCCAAAGCGCGCTCTTGCTGCGGGCATCTCCGCCGGACAGCGCCAACTCATCGCCGTTCATCGCCAGGAGCGAGCCGGCGGCCGAGTTTTGCAGCCGGTACAATCCCGAATGCGGCGCCGACGGCGTCATGCCGCTGCCGACCGTATCCTGGACCGCCGGGATGTATCCTCCCTCGGGCGCTTCCGCCGCAACCCATTGGACGGCTCCGTTGTCGATGGAGCGCAGATCCAGCTGGGCATAGCCGAGTCCGTCCGCAATCTGCGCGTATTCATCCTCATGGCCCTCGGCGAGGCTGCGCAGCAGAACCGCTCCGGCGGCCGGCGCGCTTTCGAGCGCCCATGCCGCATTCGATCCCGATCCGACTGCAGGAACGGTGCCGAGATAGCTCACGCCCGGCAGCCAGGAGAGCTCGCGGCCGGTGGCTTCATTGACGATCGATACGCCTCCTTCGGCCCTTTCCTTCACCGACCAATGCGAGCGCAGGTCCTTGGCATCCAGATTGCCGTAAAGCACGACGCCGCCGGCATTCTCGTAGAGAGCCGCTCCTCCGGACTTGCTCGTCAAGCGGATCGCCCCGTCGGGCAGCTGTGCCGGAGCGCCGCCTCCCGTGCCGGTCTCGCTTGCCTTCACCGGAATGAATTCCCATTTCGGGCTGCCCCAATCCCGGTTCACCGGGCTGTACTCCGCCGCCTTGAGCTTATGCTCGACGTTCAGATAGCCGGATGCTTCGGCTGGGCGGGTGTCCCCCGCGCTGCGGATCAGCTTGAACCCCTGATGATCCAGGACAGTCCATGCCGCCGAATCCATGTCGCCTTCCGGGTCCGCTACCCGCACCGATTCGCGAGAATCCGGCTTCAAGCCGCTCAGCGTGACGTAATGGCCGGTCGCCCGGTTCACGATATGCTGCACGCCGTCCTTCGTCTCGATCAGCCAGTGCGCGCTCTCGTCGCCAGGCTGGACGTTGCCGTAAGCCAGCTTGCCGTCCTTCTCGAACAGATAGAGCTGCAGCCAGTCGTTGCGGATCTTCACATAGGCAGTCAGCTCCTCGGCCGGACCTTCAGGCGCGGGAGCCTTCACCAGCCAGCGGGCGCTCCCCCAGGAAGGCTGCGCCCAGTTGTTGCCATGCGCATAGCCGTCCTGGCTCTGCACGTTCAGATACGCATCTCCATCGGAAGCGGCCTGGAAGGTGGACTGTCCGGACTGGACATCGCCGCTGCCGTCTCTGCCCGGAGCTTGAATCCAGCTCGTCAGCAGCGGATCCGCCGCTTGCGGCGCGGCCGCAGCAAGCGCGGCTCCGCCCTTCAGCTCCGTCTGCTGCATGTAACGGCCCGTCTGCACGTTGCGCAGCCGCACGGCCGTTCCAAAGTCTTCCACGATCCATTGGGAGGAAGCATCCGAATAGTCCGGAGCGCCGTAAGCGATCAGACCGTCCTGTTCCTGCAAAAAGCTTCCCTTCCAGCTGTCCTGGAGCCGCTTGGCCGCGGAATCGGCCGCCGGCTCCAGCCTCCAGGAGGAGCTGCCCCAGCCCGGCTGCGCCCAGTCGCTGATCTGCGCATAACCGGTCTGGCTCTGGACATGAAGCAGGTAAGAGGATTTCTCGCTGCTCGCAATCGTATAAAGCCCGGCGGCGCCTCCCTGCTCCTGAATGGAGAAATCGCCGGCCGTCGAGGCATCCGGCAAGTCCGAGCTTTTGACAGGATCGTTGAGACGATCTCCATCGTTGCCCGAACGGTTCAGCACATGGCCGGTCGCCCGGTTCACGAATCTTTTCGATCCCGGCGTCACGCCGTCCACGACGAACCACTGCGAAGAAGCGTCGTTCAGCTCCGGCGTGCCGTATTTCGCCTGACCGGCTTCCTCATAGAGGACTTTCCCCTTCCAGCCGTCGACCAGCCGAACCGGCTCCAGGTCATGCCCCGGCTCTACCTGCCACAACGCCGAGCCCCACCCCGGCTGCGCCCAATCGCTCACCTGCGCATAACCGTTCAGCACCTGGATGTTGACGAGCTGCTTCGGGCTGCCGGGTATGGACAGATTGACATATCCGGGCTTGCCGGCTGCTTCCGTCACCTCCCATTGGGCCGAAGCCGCGTCGCTGCCGAGAGCGGAGCTCTTGAGATTGTCATGCGGATCCGATGCCAGCTCCCGGTTCAGCAAATGGCCGGTCGCCCGGTTCACGAGCAGCTGCGCGCCTCCTGCGCCGCTCTTGATTTCCCACTGGGAGGCCGGGTCGTTCACCGCCGTGAAGCCGTAGCGGACTTGTCCCTCCGCTTCGTACAGATAAACGCCTTTCCATTCATTTTTCAGCCGAACGTAGACGGAATTGGAACCATAAACCGAATCCGTTGCGGATGCGGCCGCCTCATATCCGGAATCCTTTGCTGCCAGGTTCAGGTCCGCTTCCGCCGCGCGCGCTCCGGAAGCCATCGCCGGCAGGAACAGCAGCAAGCTCAGAAGCGCGGCCGTAAGCCGCTTGAATCGGAATGCCATGTCATATCCCCTTTCGTCATGATTGCGCTTTCTTGCCCCTGCAAAAGAAAAGCCGCCCAATCATGTCCAAGACAATCAAGAGTGCAGCTTTTCTTTCGTTGCCCGTTCGGAGAACTCAGCCCTTCGTCGCTCCGTCCGCGAGGCCGGAGATGAGGAAGCGCTGCAGCAGCAGGAACACGGTGGCGATCGGCACGGCGATCAGAATCGTGCCCGCCGCGAAGATCGTGAAGTTGTTGGAGAACTTGTCGTTGATGAAGTTGTACAGCCCGAGCGCCAACGTGTACTTCTCCGGCGAGCGGAGGATGATGCGCGGCGTCAGGAAGTCCATGAACGGCGCCATGAAGGTGAACAGTCCGACGACAGCCAGGATCGGCGCCGTCAGCGGCATCAGAATCCGGAAGAATACGGTCAGATGGCCCGCCCCGTCCATCGTCGCCGATTCGTCGAGATCCCGCGGAATCGTATCGAGATAGCCTTTGACCAGGAACACGTTCATCGGCAGGCCGCCGACGGCATAGATCAGGATCAGGCCGGTGAACGTGTCCAGCAGGTTCACCAGGTTCAGCAGCAGGTAGATCGCCACCATGCCCATGAGCACCGGGAACATCTGGAGCAGCAGGAACGTGTAGATGCCGTACTTTCGGCCCGTGAAGCGGAAGCGCGAGAACACGTACGCCAGCAGCGAGACCATCGTCACGGAAGCGACGGCGTTGCATACGGCCACGATGATCGTATTTTTGTACCAGAGGCCGTAATCGCTCTGCGGATCCGTGAACAGCCACCGGTAATGCTCCAGCGACAGATTGTCCGGAATCAGCTTGGCGCTGTAGAGGCTTGTGCCCGGATTCAGCGAGATGCTGACCGCCCATAGGAGCGGATACAGAATAACGGCGAACATGATTAGAACAACGAGATAGATGCCGGATACTTCCAGCTTGGATCTTAGCGTGCGTCCCATCAATATCCCTCCTCACGGAATGACCGCGTCTTCCGGAACTGATAGAACGCGAATGCCGCGACGATAAGGCCCATGATGATGCTGATGGCGGCGGCCATTTTGTAGTTGTTGTCGGTGAAGGTCAGGTTGTACACCCAGGAGATGAGAATGTCGGTCGCTCCCGCGCTTTGGCCCGGCACCGCCGGTCCTCCCTTGTTGAACAGGAAGATGATATTGAAGTTGTTGAAGTTGAATGAATACTGCATGATGAGCAGCGGCGCCGTGGCGAACAGAATATGCGGCAGCGTGATGAAGCGGAACTTCTGCCAGCGGCTGCCTCCATCCACTTCGGCGGCCTCGTACCAGTCCTTGGAAATGCTCTGCAGCACGCCTGTGAACAGCGTGAACACGTACGGGAAGCCGAGCCAGATCTGGATCAGGATGATCGCGACGCGGGCCCAGGCCGGGTCCGTCAGCCATGGAACCATCAGGCCGAACTTGCTCATGATCTGCATGTTGATCGCTCCGAAGGTATCGTTGAACATGGCGGCGAACACGAGCGCGGTCATGAAGGAAGGAACCGCCCAGGGCAGGATGAAGATCGTGCGGATCAGTTTTTTGAAGCGCACGCGATTGTCATTGACGAGCACGGCGAGCAGCATCGCCAGTCCGATCTGCAGCGAGGTCGCGACCAGCGTCCAGACGACCGTCCAGGTGACGACGGAGACGAGGCTTTGCGTCCAGATCGGGTTGGTGAACAGCTCCTTGAAGTTGATCCAGCCCACCCAGTCCAGCAGCTTCGCCGGCGGGGAATTGTACAGGCTGTAGTTCGTGAACGCGAGCGCGACCATGAACAGCAGCGGGAAAATGACGACCATCGCCAGCAGGATGAAGCTGGGGACAACGACGAAGTACGGGAAGCCTTTGTCGTAGCTGTCATGGAAAGCCTGCCTTACGGATGGAATGCGCTCGCCGTCCTGGCGGCGGACCGCATCCCGGTAAGCATCCTTGATATTGAACGCATAGCTGAACAGAAGCACGATCGCAAGCAGCACGGAGAGAATTCCCTCCGTCAGCAGCGTTCGGGAATCATCTTGATTCGGATCGTCGCCCAGCGTGATGAGCCCTTCGATGCCGTGCACCGTCCATGCGCCGATCGATGCCGCGAGCGACAGCGCCAGCATAAGGAACAGCACGCCCTTGATGAAGCGGCGGTTGTACAGCTGGCCCAGGCCTGGAATGATGGACAGCGCGGCTGCCGCAGACGGAGAAGGCAGGGGACCGGCCTTCGGTTGCAATGCTTTTTGCATGGTTCCTTCACCTTCCAATCCTTGCTCTTTATATAGGGGTCCGCCCAAAATAGCGGAGTCGATTCAAAAGGAAAAGCCCGGGGGCCGCGCCGGTGAGCGCCAGCCCGCGGGCATCGTGATGTTGCAATCCCGCCGTGCCTTGACGGCCGGCGATGATTTCGTGTGGAACAGGATCCGATGGCGCAGGCTTTTTATTTGCCGGACATCGCCATCTTGTCCTGGACTTGCTTCACAGCGTCATCCAGCGATTTCTGCACATCCTTGCCTTCGGAAGCGAATTGGAGCGCGTTTTTCATCGGATCCCATACATAATCAAGCTCAGGAACCGTCGGGAACGGCTGGCCGAATTGGACCTGCTCCGTAAAGCCTTTGACGAGCGGATCGCTGGTCAGCGCGGCATCGTTCAGAACCGCGGTTACCGGCGGAACCTGGCCGGTCTTTTTGTAGTATTCCAGCGCGTTTTCCTGATTGGTGATGAATGCCGCCAGATCGGAAGCCCATTCCGGAGATTTGGAGAACTTGGAGAGCATCCAGCCCTTCACGCCGATGAAGGAGGTCGGGTGCTTGCCGTTTTCCAGCGTCGGGAGCGGAGCTACCGCCAGGTCGTCGCCGAGCTGCTTCTTGTAATCCGTAATCGCCCAAGGTCCGTTGATGACCGCGCCGACTTTGCCGGATCCGAACAGGCCGCCGACGATGTCGCCGTTGACGCCTTTAGGCAGATAGCCTTTTTTGAACCAATCCTGGATCAGCTGAACGCCTTTGACGGCGCCTTCCTTGTTGAGGCCGATGTCGTTGACATCGTAGCCGCCTGCGTCGGTCTGCTTGAAGATGTAGCCGTCGTTGCCGCCCATGAACGCCCAAGCGTAGTAGAAGTTGATGCCTTCGAACAGGAAGCCGTACGTCTGCTTTTTGGCATCCGTCTGTTCCTGAGCCAGCTTCTCCAGATCGGCGATCGTCGCCGGCGCCGTAGGCACGAGCTTTTTGTTGTAGAACAGCGCGTACGTTTCCGTTACGAACGGCAGGCCGTAGAGCTGGCCGTCCTGGCTGAGCGCCTTGAGCGCTTCCGGCGTGTAGGAGTCGAGCACGGCCTGCTCGGCCTTGACCGGCTGCACGAGGCCTTTGAGCACCAGGTTGCCGATGCCCGGCTGGTAGAACAGGTCCGGACCTTTCCCGGCAGGACCGTCCAGCGAGAGAATCTGCTGCTGGTCGTTCATTTTGACCGGCTTGACGTTGACCTTGATGCCGGTTTTCTCCGTGTATTTCTTCGTAATATCCGTAATCGTGGCCACGCTGTCGGCGTTGTCGTCCGGCCAGATCGTAAGCTCGGCCGGCTTCTCCGGCATGTTGCCGGCATCGGCGCCTGCGTTGTCGGCTGCGCCTGCGTTCGCCGCTGTGTCGGCAGCCGGCTCCGTTGCCGCGCCCGTATTTGCGGCACCTGCATTGTTTTCCGCATTGTTGCTGCTGCCGCATGCCGTAAGCCCCGTCAGCGCGATGGCCATAACCAGCGCCGCCGCAGCGGTTTTTTGCTTCTTCATCTCTGTATCCTCCCCGGTTCTAGTCGGTTGGTTTCGCTTGCTGATGTCATTGTAGGACTTTAGGGGGAGGCCCAACTACCAATGTAATGACATCAAACGCCAAGATTGTGACCTTGTAAAAGGATGGGTTTAAATTGAGACATCGGAGCGATAGCGAAAGCGAGTTGCAGCTTAACTCATTTAATGGCCGCTTAAGAAAAAAGGCTGTAACCCGGGGTTACAGCCCTTTTCCAAACTCTATTTGGGGATCAGGAATATCGAATAATTAACTTTGGGCAATGCGTACCCATAGGATCTTGTTCAAACATAAGCGTGAGCTTAATGAGCGAAATCAAAAGGTATATAAACTGAAGGGGGTCATCTCGTATATTCATGAGCATTAGTAGAACAAGATATGGATTCATACGCTAAGCCAATTAGCCGGGTATAGCGACTATCATTTTATCCGCTTCTTCAAACCATATACCGGTTTTACTTGTATACAATATATCAATAGAATTCGGTTAGAAGCAGCATCTCGTATGCTAACTCACACCGACCTGTCCGTGACAGCGATAGCGATGGAGTGCGGCTATGACAATGTTTCCTATTTTATCCGTACGTTCAAGAAACTTCACAAGGCGTCTCCTGACAAATACAGAAAAGCTATGAACCAATTATGAATCCCATCCTACCGTTTCAGTAAATCATTCTTTCTTGCAATCGTTGCGAAATTGACCTGGAGCGATGCCAAGCTTCTTCTTAAACGTCTTTGAGAAGTGATGGATATCGGAAAATCCGCAATAATCCGCTACCTGCTGCTGGGTCAATTTGGTATTTTGCAGCAGCTCGCAAGCATGGTTGATTCTCATCTCCAGCAAATATTGATGTGGCGTCATTCCATACTGCTGCTTGAACAAGTCATGAAAGCGGGAATGGGATAAATTCGCGCGCCTAGCCATATCCGCTACGCTTAAGGGTTCATTAAGATGAAAGGAGAAATAGGATGTAATCCAGTTCAGCGTCTGCGGCGAGGTCCGCTGCGACTGTTTCCTCTCCAGCACGTCCTCCATAAGCATAATGACCAGCTCGGTAAGTCCTGCCTGTGCCTTCAACTGCATAAGCGGGTCGCGATCCTGCCAGAACTCCACTACTTGCAGAAACGTATCGCGAAACCTGGTGCTGTTTTTTGGCTTTAGCTTGACCGGAACTTCAACCTGCAGCATTTCATCAAGCCTTGGCTGCATGAGATGCAGATAGGCGCTCAATTCCACTTGACCGGCGCGCGTGGGAAAGCTTTGCTCCCGGTCAGCAGCGTAAAACACATCAAAATGCGCAAAGGGCGTTACCGTATTCACAATTCCCTCCAGATCATTCAGGCTGTTGGGTTGAATAAAACAAAACTCCCCCTTATGAAATTCATACAAAGTCCTGTCTACCCTGAAGTTGCATGTCCCCTCCTGAACATAAATCAGCAAATAATCGAGCAGCCGCCTCTCCGGCATGCTCCATGGTTTTCGCACAGCGTAATCACATTCTCTGATATAAGGCACAATCGGATGTTTATTCAAATACTCCTGTAAAATTTGCATCAATATCCTCCTGATTCTGCTCGTGTTTTACGAATACTATATCAGACCAGCATGTGCAACACAGTAGGTTTTGACAAAAACAGTTGAATCTTAGACAAAGCCAAACGTATGGCCGTTAATTACAATAAGGCTACATCAAATCATTAGCTCTGGAGGGAGAGATGAACGATTTCGTTGAAAAGAGCGAGCAATGGCGCTTCAACTAAGCCTTGCATGGAGCTGCATCAGGCCATGTGGTCCATGAAGCTGTATGGCGACAACGGCAAGGAATGGTCACTCGAGCAGAAATTTGACGAAATGGCCAACGCCGGCTTTACCGGTATTTTTGGAAGCTTGCCCGAGCGTGAAGATGAGGCTCTGTGGCGCAGGCTGATGCAGAAGCACCCATTCAGCTTCGGACTGGAGACCTTTCCATCGAGCGGGCTACAGCTTAAAGAAGCCTTGCTGAAAGCCCAGGATTACAATGTCATGTATGTTAATGCACAGGTAAAAGATTCATTTACCATCAACAGAGAAGCCGTCGATTTAATCAAGGAGCTTTACGAGACAGCCGCACATTTTAACGTACCTTTTTTCATAGAAACGCATCGCGGCCGAATTACACAAGATTTGCTGCGTACAACAGAGTATGTGAGAGCAGTTCCTGAAATGGCCTTAACGATCGATCTATCCCACTATATACTTGCCGGTGAAATGAACAGCTTCGAGCTTGCTGAACCTTACTTCGCCGAGCTGCTGATGCGAACCGGATCGATTCATGGACGTGTAACGAATGGGCAGCAAATTCAAATTCACTTGGAAGAACAAGCCGAGCATCCGATCGTTGAGCATTTCCGGCGCTGGTGGAAAGCAGGCATGAGAAATTGGCTCACCCAAGCACAGCCGGGAGACGTGCTGCCCTTTGTGTGCGAGATTGGGCACCACTACTCGATCACACCTCAATTCTTGCCATCATCCCATTCGTCTGAGGAACTCTCGGATCGCTGGCAGCAATCGAAACTGCTGAAAAAATGGGCAGAGCAATTATGGATGGACCTACAAAAGGAGGAACAAGGATGAACGAAAACATTTCAGCATTGCCGGAAATGAGTGATGCTTATTCGTTATCAAGCGGGCAAATAGAGGGTTATCAGGAGAATGGACATATTTTCTTAAAACAGGTTGCCAAGCCCGATGAAGTGAGCGTGTACGAGGAAATCATCACCGATTGGGTAATGAAGCTCAACTATCATGATAAACCGGTATCGGAACGTGATACATATGGAAAAGCGTTTATTCAAATCGGCAATGTCTGGGAAAAAAGCGAGGCGGTCAAACGATTTGTCATGGCTAGACGGTTTGCCAAAATCGCAGCGGAGTTAATGGACGTGGACGGAGTCCGCATCTATCATGATCAGGCGCTCTTCAAGGAGCCTGGCGGCGGGCACACTCCATGGCATCAGGATCAAATTTATTGGCCGCTGGATACCGACAATACCATTACGATGTGGATGCCGCTTGTGCCCATCCCGCAAGAGGTCGGCACCATGACCTTTGCTTCCGGTACGCACAAGCTGGGTTACGTGAGCAAGCAGGAGATTTCCGACGAATCCCATAAGACGTTAGGACAGTTCATTGAAGCCAAGCAAATCCCGCAAGTGAACTACGGCGGAATGTCCGCAGGCGACGCGACCTTTCATGCCGGATGGACGATGCATTCAGCCCCTGGAAACCCGACGGATCATATGCGCAAGGTTATGACCGTTATCTATATTGCCGACGGCGTTCGTATCGCCGAGCCGGACAGCAAAGCAAGGATGAGCGATATGCATCATTGGTTTCCGGGATGCCAGCCGGGCGAACTTGCAGCAAGCGCGCTTAATCCGCTTGTTTATAAAAAGTCGTAATCAAGCAGCTTCGTCATCCGTGTTGCCGTTTTGCCTGTGGACAGGCAACTCTTCAGGAGATAGCAGGTACGCTTGGCGTGGTTGATGCACAGTAAAATCTCGGCGTAATGCTGAAAAGGCATGTCTTCATGCCCGCTTTGCCGAGAAACGTGCTCAGCATCACCACAAGCTTTAAGAAGACGTTTTGTACGATATCATCCGCCATTTCGGCTTTTTCTGCGATCTTCGATAACGGCTCGAGGACTGCTGCCGGGTATAGAGGTAAACACAAAGGAACGGAGCATCTGCGCTCGGTTTCTTTATATGCGTACATGGTTAACTATTAGACTAGCCGATCCAGCGGTCATTTACAGAGCCAACGGCTAAGCTAACGTTCCCCGTTGGTTCAATGAGCACAGCATGAATTTCCTTGCTGATCTCAAAACCGTATACAACGCGCTGGACCGTGAGCTTGCCCTGGCTGCTTTTGATCGTTTGAAGGACAAGCGGCAAAAGCGCTACCCAAAGGAAATCGTGTCGCGGGAAAACCAGCTGGATACGCTGCTGACGTTCTATTCGTATTCGCCTGAGATGCAGCTGGCCATCTACACGTCCAACCCGATCAAACGTATGAACAAAGTGATCCGCAAACGTCTCCAGCCGATGAACAGCCTTACGAACATCGAGGCGGTGGAGAAGATCTGTACCTAACGGCGAGCGAGTACGACGAGTACGACGATTATGACGAGTATAACGAGTACGTAAGACGAGTACGACGAGTACGACGAGTACGACGAGTATGACGAGTATGACGAGTACGACGAGTATGACGAGTACGACGGAAAAAAGTCATTCGCGGTTGGCGAAACGGCCGTGAAGCAAAAAAATGAAGCAGATGTTTAACGATCGCTATCCCCATTAATCCGATTCCACGCACCTCAACTGGGAGTATCTTGCTGCTTGCACAAACTTCTTGACGCTACCCTGAGTGTTGGATTTAGACGATAAGTTCGTCTTATTCAACCTCGAGTCGCCCTAAGCGATGGAATAAGACGATAATTTCGTCTTATTCAACCCCGAGTCGCCCTAAGCGATGGAATAAGACGATAATTTCGTCTTATTCAACCCCGAATCGCCCTAAGCGATGGAATAAGACGATAATTTCGTCTTATTCAACCCCGAACGGCCCTAAGCGATGGAATAAGACGATAATTTCGTCTTATTCAACCCCGAGTCGCCCTGAGCGATGGAATAAGACGATAATTTCGTCTTATTCGACCCCGAACGGCCCCGAGCGATGGAATAAGACGATAATTTCGTCTTATTCAACCCCGAACGGCCCTAAGCGATGGAATAAGACGATAATTTCGTCTTATTCAATCCCGAATCGCCCTGAGCGATGGAATAAGACGATAATTTCGTCTTATTCAACCTCAAGCCGCCCTGAGCGATGGAGTTAGACGGAAAATTCGTCTTATTCGACCTCAAGCCGCTTTTGCATCTGAGTCCCGTCTTACCTCTCCTCTGGAGACAGACTTTCCCGTCCGCCGTAGCTCGCATGAGTCGCCGGACGCTCATGAAGCGGCATCGGCGCCGGCGGAGCCGGCTTCCCGAAGAACAGCCGCAAGCCCCCCGCGATCAGCAGGAAGGATGTGACCGCCAGCGGCAGGTTGCGGAAGAACCAGTCATAGGCCGAGGCGAATCGAGGAAGATAATGGTAGATGGCCTGGCCAAGGAAGCGGTCCATCATATAATAGACGCCGAACGCCATCAGCGCGGCTCCGAGCCAGCGATGGTAGCGGGCAAGCTCGGTCAGGACGGGGACATCCTGCAACTCGCCCCGCTGATAACGGCCGTACTGCTGCAAGGCGTCGAAAAGCGAGAAGCACCAAAGCAGCGGAAGCATGAACAGGAAAAGCGTTATCCGCATGCTGTCCATGAGATAGATAAGGAGCAGGAACCCGAGCAGCAGCTGCAGCCCCCGTTTCTGCAAGCCGAGATACAAATGGCCAGCGCCGGGAAGGAACGACAGCAGCGCCGCGAGCGTTTTGTTTTTGCGGGATCCGGAGAAGCGGTTCTCCATTTCCTCGAACAACGAGATGTCTCGAAGAAGCTCTCCAGCCTGCTTGCGGTTCACATGCAGGATGGCGTCGAACATGCTGTAGATCCATAAAACCGGCAGCAGCAGCAGAAAAACGAGGAAAACCGGCGTATGCAAGACAACGGCGACGAAAATGATGAACGCGCCGAGGCCGGCGAAAGATATCATGAAAGCGATTCCGCGCTGCATGAGGCCAAGCGACATATGTCCAAGACCCGGGATGAAGGAAAGCACGATCGTCAGCGCCTTTTCCCGCTGATCCTCGGCGGACCGGACCGGGTAAGGCCGGGCCGACGGTATCCCGTTGCCGTCCAGCGGACCGGGAGCATAGGCATGCGTCTGCGCCGGACGGGCCAGCACCGTCACAAGAATATCGATCATGCTGACTCCCCAGATTCCGAACGGAATCAGAAGGAGCGGAGCGGCATCCCCGTCCAGATTGTTCGTGACGGCGAGTAGCAGCATGAAGGCGACCGGCCCCCATACAAATGCGCCGTAGACGAACATCCGCAAATATTTGCCTAAATAGGCATGTCCGGCGCCTGGGATAAAGCCTAGAAGCAGCGCGATAAAGGGGTTTGGAGGAGTTCTCATGTAGGGCAATCATCCTTTCAAAGTTGCTTCGTTATTCAGGGTTGCTTCGTTATTCAGGTTGCTTCGTTATTCAGGGTTTACTCGGTTCATCCCGTTGGTTTCGGGTTTGTTCCCTCCAGTCCGCAGGTTCCCTGGCGTGCATTGCGTTCTCTCCACTCACCGGTATCTGCGGTCCTGGATCTCTTGAAGCAGATGCGCGGTCCGATCCAGCATGCGGTTCGACCAGCTCTCGGAAGACGGCCCGGATGGCGGATTCAGAATCGCTGCGGAAGCTCCCTGCTGCGGTTCCCTGCTTTGAAGAAACCGGTCCATGTCCGTAAAAGCCCCGCTCATATACAAGAGCAGCGTGAGCGAGGCGGCAAGCCCGTAATGGAGAGCGGGACGCCTCAGCCAGGCGGTTCTCGATTTTGGAGCACGCCGGACGCCGGGAAGGTCCCTTTCCATAAGCTCCAGCACATTCGAGCGGATCCGCTCCATGGCGGCAGCCGGAGCGGGATCCGTCATGCAGTCGATGCCAGAGAAGCCAGGCCTGGAAGCGGCGCCAGCCTCCTCCGCCGGACTTCCGGGGATGTCGGCCGCCTGGACCAACAGCTCCAGGCAGCCGTCGCATTGGGAGAGATGGAGCTCCATCTCCTCCCGCTCTCTGTCGGGCAGCATATTACGGGCGTAACCCGCCCACGCCTCCTGATTGTAATGCCGGCTCTCGCTCAATCGAAATCCTCCCTTCTCCAGTGGCGCCTCATCCAGCTTCGGGCCCGATACAGCTTGGACTCGACGCTTTTGGGCTTCAGCCCGCGTTCTTCCGAGATTTCCTGATAGGATCGGCGGCGGAAATAATAGTCCCGGACGATCCCTTTATATTCCGGAGGAAGCTCCTCGAGCTTGTCCTGCACTCGCCGGCGCTCCTCCATCGCGATCAGCTGATCCGGCGGGGAGCTATCGCGCTCCTCGCTCGTCATCATGAATTCCGGCGAGTCATCAAGACCTTCGCCTGATCCTGCCTTCGCCTCCTGACGCTGCCGCTTGCGCCTGTAATCGATGGCGCGGTTGACGGCGATGCGGGTAATCCACGTCTTGAAGCCTTCCAGCCTGCATTCCGGAAGCGCGCGGCTGATCGCCAGCAGCGCTTCCTGCAGGACGTCCTCGGTATCCTGGGGGGATCTCAGGACTGCATACACGGTCCGGTACAGGTAAGCCCCGTACTCGTCGATAATTTCGCCGAACCGTTCCGGGCCGCCGTCGCGGACGGACTGCAGCCATTCGATATCGCTTTGGATGTCGTTTCCCCCCTTCCCATGAATAGACGAAGGATTTCATGGTTTCCCCTGCGCTTTGGCGAATATATTTTTTTCAACGCCAAAAAAGCGGCGAGACCGGTTGCGATTCGCCCGCCTTCCGCTTCGCCGCTAGGTTATTCCCGGTTTTTTCACCGCCGCTCCCCTTGGCTTCGCCGCCCTGCCGATGGCTCCAGACGACCTTCGATACCTTGCCTTCCTGCAAGCGGAACCGCATCGCTCCGGCCTCGACCGGAATGACCGCCAGGTTGGCTCCTCCCGGCTCGTTCGCAAGGCAAATGTTGCTTTCCTCGGACAAGCTTGCCGCGCCGGGAACAAAGTAAAAATACGGCTCGTACTCCAACGGATAAGTCCGTGCTTGTCTCCTTCCTATCGAAATTCGTACAATAGACGCAAGCCAAGCCATAACGGGAAAGGGTGGTCATGATGCAGGAGCAGCTGTTGAAAAAGCTTCATTACAAGCAAGGTCCCGCAGCCGTTCTGTACGCGCCGGAAGGCTACAGCCTGTATGTCGAGGACACAGGAGGGACGGAAGGAAAGTACGCCTTTGTCCAACTGTTCGTCGGAAGCGCCGCGGATGTGCGGGAGCGGGCGCCAGAGGCGGCCGGAATGCTGGGGGAAGATGCGGTGTTCTGGATTTCCTACCCGAAAAAAAGCAAATCGGTCAAGCCCGACATCAACCGGGACAGCCTGGCCGCGCTCGTGCAGGAGCTCACCGGCCTGCGCCCCGTCAGCAACGTGGCGATCGACGAGACGTGGTCCGCGCTGCGCTTCCGTCATCCGGACAAGGTGAAATGAGCGGCGGCCATAGTTCATGCCGGGCTGAATGTGCCGGGAGAAGCCTCATTCGTGCGGCAAGCTTCTGGCGAGCCATAGGAGACAATAGGACCAACACGAAAGAGGAGCCCCTTCCGGGACTCCTCTTTGCTTTGCGGACCGTCCGCAGGAAGAATGGACGGCCATACCGGACGGTCATGGATACGCGATGCCCGAATCCGGCATCGCCGCCAGGCCTTTTTTCTCCATCGCCGCCAGCTGCTCCAGCAGCATGATGCCGCTCAGTTGGGTGCTCAGCGTCACTCTTTCCTCCGGCGGCTCCGACCAGCACGTGCTGAACACCTGGCGCCGGGGATCGCGTCCGCGGCTCCACAGCGAAGAGGCTTGAGCTTCCAGCAGGCGGGTTATGGCCGTCTCCTGTGGAGCTACGGCAACGAGCTCTCCCAAATATCGGACCAGAATGCCCTTGAACAAGCCGCCGTCTCCGTCCCCCTCCTCGGGCAGCAGGCCGCTCGCGGGATGGACCAGCTCCCTCCGCATCGCTTCCGCCGTGCGCACGGCATCCTGCAAATAGCTGCGATCGCCCGTGATTCGATACAGCTCCACGCCGGCGCCGATATAGACGCCCTGGCAGTACGTGAACTTCCAGTCCTTGTCGATCGTCCCGTCGCCGGTGCGGTTCATGCCGTCCCAGACAAATCCGGTCGCAGCATCGACCAGATTGGCTTTCAGCCATTCATAAATTTTGAGCGCCCAGGCCAAATCCTCCGGACGATCCGATTGCCTGTACAGCCTTGCCGCCAAAATGGCCGCCGGCGCGTTGGCCGGCGTGTTTTTGTAATCGAGCTGGGACTTCTGCCAGGCGATGCCGCCGCCCATATGGCTGTTCCAGCCGGTCTGGATATCGGCCCAGAGAATGTCGGCCGTCTCCTTGTATTCCTTCCTGCCTGTCGCCTCAAATGCGCGAAGCCAGGCAATAGCCATCCACTCCATATCGTCGTAGAGCTCGTTGGGCCACTTCCCGCCATTGCGGCGGACTATGCCGTCATGAAGCTCCTTCAGGCGATCCGCATAGACGGAATCTCCTGTCCGGAGATAACCGTCTACCAAAGCGTCGACGGCATGAGCCATCCACCAGTAGTGGAAAATGGTGTTGCACTTCCCGTCGGGACATGGAATTTCAATATCGTACAGTTGAATGGAAGGATTCCAGTACAGGCTTTCCAGCCCCTGCTGCGATTGCTCGGCACGTTCTGCCCAAGTCATGCTGCTCACTCCCTGTCTTCTTGCAGGCGGGGCGAAAATGCGCTGCACGGCTGCCCGTTCCGAGACTCCCGCGCAAAAAGCGCTTCGTCCCCGCCCGCTTCTATCTTCCAGCCGCTCCGCCTGTCACAGTCCGGAGATCTTGTCCAGGTTCACATAGTTGCCGTTGCCTTTGCTGCTGTCAAAGCCGATGACGATCGTATTGAACCCCGCGTTCAGGTTCACGTTAAGCGTCACAGTGCCCCATGTTCCCCAGCCGCCTGTGCTCGGCAGGCTGAGGTTCGCGGCCGCGACGGAGCCGTTGACCGAAACATAGCGGGAGGCATTGCCGGCTCCTGCAGCATAGCGGATCGTGACGGTCCTCGTGGAGGCGCTGTTCTGATTGACGTTGAACGTGACGCTCGTTCCGTTCGTGTTCCACCCGGCCAGATACCCGCGGCCCGAGTAGCCGGACTGGACCGCCTCCGTGCCGATTCCGTTCAGCCTGGCGTTTTCGGCCTCGTAGACGCCGTTGCCGGCGATGTAGCCGGTATAGTTGTCGGCCGGAACGAACTGCAGGATCGAAGCGCCCGCAGCTGCCGCCAGGCTCTGCACGTAGCCGCTTCCGGTCGGCGCCGTCCAGTCGCTGCCGATGACGTTGTCCGAGATGCGGCGGTGGTTGTAGGCCTGCGTCGCGTTTTGCTGCAGGAAGTTCAGATACGAGGCGTTGTTTGTAGCGATGCGAAGCTGGTTCAGGTTGCGCGCGAATACCATTTTGAAGCCGGCCCCGTCGTCCTCCCCCTCATACGGCAGCGAATAGGAGAGCGTCATGTTGTTGATGACGTAGTTCGCGGCATTGTTGGCGTCGGTCAGGTAGCTGCTCGTTCCCGTCGCCTGATAGAGGGCCAGCGCCGCCCCCAGGAACGTTCCGTAGTTGTACGTGAAATCCCAGTTCACGGCCGTGCCGCTGCCGGAGCCTTCGATATGGTCGTTGATTTTGCTGCCGGATACGAGCCGGGATTTCAGCCAGGCATACAGCCCCTGGGCTTTCGTCAGATATCCGTTGTCGCCTGTCGCATTTTTCAGCTTGATGGCTGTCATGATCATCGGCGCGTTGGTCGCAACGTTTTTCTGGGGCGAGGTTCCATCCCGCTTCCACCAGATGCCGCCTCCGTACGTGCTGTCGTTGAAGGCATAAATCTGATCGAACAGGAAGGAGGCCCGGTTCCGGTATTCCGCCGTTCCGGTCAGCTCATAAGCCCGCATGCAGGCCAGCGCCCACCAGCCCAGGTCGTCATTGAAGTCATTGGCCATCATGTCGGCGTACTTGGCGTTGAAGCCGGCATATACGTCGTCGATCATCGTCCGGTAGACGGAGCTGTTCGTCCTCTGATAGGCATCCATCACCGTCTCCCAAAGCTGCGCTTCCCACCAGAAGTCGGTATACAGGCCTCCGTTCGGCCCGCTGGCATGCGAGTGGACGGCGTGATCGCTGTTCGTGTAGAAGTATTTGGCGGAGGAATCGTAAAAGGTGTTGATCAGTCCGTTCATGGCCGTGTCGGCATTGGCGGATGTGAACGCGGCTGCCGGCTTCGCTCCGCAGAAGGCAGGCAGCGCCAGCGCAGCCGCAACGACCAGAATCGCGATGCGTTTTCCCAAGATCATGTCCAAGCACTCTCCTTTGGAAAGGGTTCTATTGCTGGCCTCGCATTCGCAAAATCCGCTTTGTTACCCCTTGGTGCCGCTGAACGCGATGCCTTGCACAAAATACTTCTGAAGCATGAGGAACAGCACGAGAATCGGCAGCGTCGCGATCAGCGCGCCTGCCATCATCGGGCCGAAGTCGGTCTGGTGGTTGTACGAGAACGCCTGCAGCCCCATTTGAATCGTCGCCTTCCCGGGATCGTTCAGAATGATCATCGGCCACAGGAAGCTGTTCCAGCCCGCCTGGAATGTGAAGATGCCGAGCGTCGCCAGGGCCGGCTTGGTCAGAGGCAGGTAGATGTTCCAGAAGATCCGGAACTCTCCGCAGCCCTCGATCCGGGCCATCTCCATCATGTCGGACGGCAGCGTAAGGAAGAACTGCCGCATGAAAAACACCGCGAACGAGCCGGAAGCGCCGGGCAGGATGATGCCCCAGAACGAATTCAGGAAGCCGTGTCCGCCCGCTCCGGAGATGTTGTTGCCGCCGATCAGCGGAAAGTGCATCAAAACGTAAAAGCTCGGAATCATCGTCACGATTCCCGGAATGACCATGGCGGCCAGCAGCACCTTGAACAGCGGCTTGTTCAGCCGGAAGTTCAGCTTGGCGAAGGCGTAGCCGCTGAGCGAGCCGAAAAACAGGTTGCACAGCACGCCGCTCGCCGCAAGAATGAAGGAATTGAGGAAATACAGCCCGAACGGAACCGTCGTGAACGCGCTTCGGTAATGCTCCAGCGTCAAGCTGGACGGAATCCATTGGATCGGGACGGAGAAAATCTCATCGCTCGGCTTGAACGATGTGATCAAGCTCCAGAAGAAGGGCAGGAACATGCCCACGGAAATGAGTATAGCGACCGCGTAAAACGATATTCCCGACAGAGCCTTCCGGGCCGCGAAGGCTGTCGACGCCGGCATTCCGGCGCTTGCGGCCGGCAGAGATGGTTCAGCCATGATGCATCCTCCTTACACGACGGGCTCTTCGGATTTGGTCACGCGCATGTTGATGAACGAGAAGATCAGGATCGCCAGCGCCAGCACGAACGCCTGCGCCGAAGCATAGCCCATCTGCAGCTGGTTGAAGCCTTGCTGATAGATCAGGTATACCGGCGTTTTCGTGACGTTGCCGGGACCGCCCTGAGTCAATACGAACGCCTGGTCGAACAGCTGAAGCGCCCCGATGATCGACATCGTGCTGACCAGGAACGTCGTAGGCCGCAGCTGCGGCCAAGTAATATAGCGGAACCGCTGGATTGCGTTCGCCCCGTCGAGCTTGGCGGATTCGTACAAATAGTCCGGAACCCCCTGCAAGCCGGCGATGTAGATGACCATGTTGGAGCCGACCGCCTGCCAGAGCGTCACCATGATGATGGACAGCATCGCCGTTTCCGTCTGCGAGAGCCAGGCCGGTCCCGTGACGCCAATATACCCGAGCAGATTGTTCACCAGCCCGAACTCCGGGTGCAGGAGCCAGATCCATACGGTCGCGGCCGCGACCGCCGAGGTCAGTGTAGGCAAGTAGTTCATGGTCCGGAACAGCTTGACGCCGAACCTCTTGAAATTGAGCAGCAGCGCCAGCAGCAGCGACAGGATGATGTTCAAGGGAACGAAAATAACCGAGTAGAACGCGACGTTTTTGAAGGTCGTCCAGAACAGGTCGTCCTTGAGCAGCCGCTTGTAGTTGTCCAGCTTCACGAAATCCATCCGGCTGACGACATCGTAGTTCGTAAAGCTCAAATAAAGCGCCATTGCGACCGGAATGATGGTGAAGGCGAAAAACAGCAGCATCGTCGGCGTGATGAACAAGTAGGCCGTCCGGGCCTGGTGCTTGTTCAGATTTCCGATGGAAGACATGGCACTCCTCCTTTCTCTCCCTCAAGGAGGGCTTGCGGCCAAGCAGACACGCGGCGGGAACGGGAAGCGGCAGCTCCCCTCGCCCGCCCCGGAGTCTTCTTACTTGGCGGCTTCGTTGTCCGCCAGCAGCTGGTCTCCGCGCTGCTGCGATTTTTTCAGCGCATCGTCCGCGCTCAGCTTGTTCTGCTGGAACAGCTGCAGATTCGGAATGAGCCCGTCGTTCTCCATGACGGAGTATCCCGGATGGGCCGGCCGAATCTTGGCCATGTCCAGCGTTTCCAGGAACGGCTTCCAGAACGGATCGTCCTTGAAGAACGGATCCTCCAGCGCCGGCTTGTAGCCCGGCATGTTCAGGCTCGTTTTGGCCCACAGCAGCGCATTGTCCTTGTTCGCCGTCCACCACTTGACGAACTCCCAGGCTTCCTGCTGATGCTTGGATCCCTGCGGAATGACCAGGCCGAAGCCGCCCATGACGCTGCCTTTGTCGCCGTTCGGCCCGACCGGAGGCGGAACGATGCCGAAGTCGAGGTCTTTGCCGTATTTTTTGTACGTGCTGAGCATCCATGGCCCCGTATACTGCATCGCCAGCTTGCCGGTGACGAAGGCGTCCGTGCCTTCTCCGAGGCCCTGCTCGAAGCCGACCTTGTACACCTTATCCTTGTTCAGCAGGCGATCCCAGAACTCCAGAACCGACTTGCCCTTGTCGTTGTTGAAGTTCGTCTTCTTGCCGTCCTCCGTCAGCATCTGGCCGCCGGCCTGCTGCAGGTACATATTGAACAAGCCGTTGTCGCCGAGGGAGAAGCCCGCAACCTCCAGCTTGCTGCCGTTCCACTTGGTCGTTTTGATTGCTGCCTGTTCCAGCTCATCCCATGTCGTCGGCGGCTTGACCCCGGCTTCATCCAGAATCTTTTTATTATAGAAGAGAGCGCGCGCATCCACAGTCAGCGGAAGTCCGTACAGCTTGCCGTTGTAGGACAGCTCCTTGAGAGCCTCGCCGTAGAAGTCGTCCTTGTTGAGGCCGTCCTTGGCCAGGAAGTCGTCCACCGGAGCCAGCACGTTTTTGGGAGCGTACAGCGAAGTCCGCCAACGGTCCCAGAACAGGATATCCGGGGCCCCTCCGGAGGTGGAGGCCGTCAGGAATTTGGTGATCATATCCTGTTGAAGCACATATTTGACCTTGATTTTATCCTGGGATTTATTGAAGGCGTCGACCATCGTCTCGAACTGCTTCTGGCCTTCGCCGCCCCAATCGCCCCAGAACGTCAGCTCGACCGGCTTGCCGCTCCCCTTCGAGCCGCTCTGGCCCGCCGAATTACCGGCTGCCGCGTCTCCTCCCGAATCGCCGTTGCCGCAGCCTGCGGCCGTACCGAGAAGAACGGCGGACATGGCAAGAACGGATACCCATTTTTTCATCTTGAAGCCTCCCTTTTGGTGTGAATCTCTTCTATAATTTCCGAAGGAAAATGCCCTCCGCTTGAAACCGCGTCTCAAGTCTTGATCCGGATGCCGGCGTAATTCAGCAGCAGCTCGCTGAACATCATGTTGGCCCATGAGAACCATGGCCGCGTGAAGCGGGACGGATCGTCGGCGTGGAAGCCCTCGTGCATGAGTCCGGTGCCGGCAGTCGTCGCCTCCAGCAGCTTCAGCAGCCGCAGCTTCTCCTCCGGGGCATCGGCGGTAAGCCCTTGCATCGCCAGCGCGATCGGCCAGATGTAGCGCTCGGGGGTATGCGGACTTCCGATGCCTTCCGCCGCAGATCCTCTGTAGAAATACGGATTGGCCTCGCTTAGAATGAATCGCCTCGTATTCCGGTAGACGGGATCGTCCTTGTCCGCATAGCCCAGATAAGGAATGGAGAGCAGGCTCGGCACATTCGCGTCGTCCATCAGGCTCCGGCCTCCGAGGCCGTCGGTCTCGTAGGCATAGATGGGTCCGTAGTCGGGATGCTCACAGATGCCGCAGGCTTGAATTCCGCGGTCGATCTCCTCTGCCAGGAGCAGCGCTTCGCCCGCCAGATCCTCGTCGTTCAGAACCTCGGCTGCGATTTCCCTGAGGTATCGGAGAACCACGACGGCGAACATGTTGGAAGGAATCAGATACCCGTATGCGCAGGCATCGTCGCTCGGCCGGAAGCCGCTCCAGGTCATCCCGGTATAGGCGGTCGGACTGCCCTTGCCATCCCTGGCCAACGTGTCGCTCGCAGGGCCGTTATGCCGCTGAAACCGGTAAAGCGATTCGGTTTCATGATGCTGCTCGGTCCGCCACAGTCCCAGTATAGTCGAGGCTGCTTGCCGGAAGGTTTCATTGAAATGCGATGTGCGGCCCGTATTCTTCCACAGCAGATAGCTGAGCTGCAGCGGATAACAGAGGGAATCGATCTCGTATTTCCTTTCCCACAGCCAGGGACTCATCTCCGTCTCGTCATCCTGATGGCCTGCTGCATTCGGGGATTCATTGAAAGCGTTCGCATATGGATCCAGCAAAATGCATTCCAGCTGCCTGCGTACGAGTCCTTCGATCATGTCCGCCAACTCCTCGTCCTCTGCCGCCAATGCCAGGAAAGGCCGTACCTGGGCGGCGGAATCGCGAAGCCACATAGCTGGTATATCACCTGTTATGACAAATGTGGTGCCATCGGGCATTCGTTTGATGGTCGTGTTCAGCGTGTTGCCGAAGCAATGGTCGAATATGGCCGTCATTCCAGGAAAATCAGGTAAAATCTCCTTTATTTTTTGCTGCAGCTTTTCAATTGAAGAGCTGCTTCCTGCGACTTTTCCCATCTGTCCGACCTCTCCTGTCTGCTTCAAGTCTTAAGTAAACCGCTTTCATTTGATATTGTCATTATAGGTTTCCATAAGTTAGTATGTCAATATGTATTTTTAGATCATTTATATCAATAGTTATACTATCCAAATGATGGATCGAGCCTGCGAAGCCTCTGATTCATCCCGTCTGCCTGCGGCGGCCTCATGATCAAGATGGCTTGAAAAAAGGCCATTCGGAAAATTCCGAATGACCTTTTGATCCAACTAAAAAAGCCTCTGGGGGAGCCTTCACAAGTAAGTCCCAGCGTTCCGCGGCACAGGTCCGGTAGATTCGCTCCGAATGAGAGCCGCCTCCAGCATGATCTTGTTCGGCACGGCTTGCCCGTCGATCAGCTTGAGCACGTTTTCGAAGGCGAGCCTCCCCATCTCCGTCTGATTCTGTCTCAGATGGGTCAGCGGGAAGCGTCCGTTCGTCTCCGGACAATCGAAGCAGAGGACGGACAGATCGCCGGGAACGGACCTGCCCATTTCCCGGGCGGCTTCCATCGCCAGCTGGCCGATGTTGTACTCCGTCGCGAAAACGGCGGTGATGTGCGGATGCTTGCGCAGATGGCCGATGATCCGGCGGATATCCTCCAGCCGGTTCTCTTCCGTATTGGCCTGCGGAAGCGTCGAGGCGATGTCCTCCAGCCATAGGTCCCGGTCGACCATGACGCCCTTCTCCGCATGCGCTTGGATGAATCCCTCGATCCGCTCTTCGATCGCGGTTGTATCGGCCGGCGGCGGAGTCAGGAACGCGATGGACTTGTGGCCGAGCTCGAACAGATAGTTCGTTCCCTCGCGGGCCGCTCCCGCATTGTCCGTGGATATGGAGCCTGCGGATATTCCTTTCAGATGGCGGTCTACAAGCACGAACGGAAACTGGTTGATGACCAGCTTCAAAATCTCCGCGTTGAAATATTCGCCCTGCGCCGGGAAGATGATCAATCCGTCCACGCCGAGCTCAAGCAGGCCCTTGATCGCTTCCTCTTCGATGGAGGGGATGCCGAAGGTGCGGCGGAGCACCAGATAGCAGTCCTGCTCGCGCGAGGCCTCTTCCATGCCGTAGATCAGGCCGGTCCCGTAGCTGTCGGCAAAATCCGTTATGACAAGGCCGATCAGCAGCTTGCCCGTCTTCTTGCCTTGATGCGGCAGCAGCGGATGCTGAGGCTGTCTTCCCGCCGCCTGGAGCGGCGGCTTCTCGGATACGAACGAGCCTCTGCCCGGCTGGCGGACGATGTATCCTTCTCCGGCCAGAAGCTCGAGAGCTTTTTTGCTCGTGATGCGGCTGACCTTGTATTCTTCGCCGAGCTCCTTCTCCGAGGGGACCCGGTCGCCCGCCTTGTACTTCCCTTCCACGATCCGGCCGCGCAGCGCTTCGACTATTTTCTCGTACATCGGTTTGGACTGTTCGCTCGACATCTCAGGCCTCTACACCTTTCCTTGCGGTCAAAATGACAACCTGCTTCAGCAGCAATTTATAATAATATATCATGGTATATGTCATTTGCCAAGGCAGTTGGATGAAGCAGGGCTCATGGATGAAGAACTCACGGACGGAGAAGCCGCATGCTCAGGGAATCTCTACGAATCTCAAATTGGATTTCGCCGTCAAGATCCGTCCTCACCGCTAAGGTGCGCGCCGCGCGAAGCCTCTCCATCGTATCGCCGCTTGGATGCCCGTACCGATTGTTCAAACCAGCGGATAAAACGGCAATCGACGGCTTCCAATACGCGAGCCAGAGCGGAGAAGTGGAGTTCTTGCTTCCGTGATGTCCGGCCTTCAGCACATCCACGGATGCGATTGGCGCGTCCTTCTCGGTAGTCGTTAATGACTGGCCGCCCCTCGCTTCCGTTGGAAGCTGGCCGAGCTTGGCTTCCGTTGAAGGTTGGCCGAGTCCGGTTGCTGCTGATGTCCTGCCTAACGCGGTTGCTTCTGTTGACGGCTGGACGAACTCGGTCATGCCCTCTCGAACGAGCTTCTGCTCGCTCGAAGAGCCGAGATCGCCCGGGAGCAAAAAACGCTTGCCGTAAATGGAAACCATGAGCACGACGCTTTCTTCGTTTTGTTCCTCGGCAATCGCTATTTCTCGTTCTCCCTTGGTAATGGATGCTTGGCCGCTGGCGGCAAGCGGCCATAAAACGTCCAGACGGGTCGAGGCATCCGCCTGCCAGCTCTGGCCGGATCCGGCGGAGTAGACCGGAATGTCCAAGCCGATAGCAGTTTGCAGGATCGGCTCTGCCTTGGCCGCTTCCTTCAACGTTCCATTCCACAACATCCGGCGAACGGGGATGGAATCCAGGACGGCAGACAGACCGCCGACATGATCTTGATCCAGATGCGTGGCGACGAGGAGATCGATCCCATGAACGCCCCGCTGCATGAGCAGCGGAACGAGCGTTTTGCGTCCGATCTCATACGGATCGCGGCGGATTCGCCAAGGCTCCTTGCCGAAATCCATCGTTCCTCCACCATCGATCAGGATGACTTTTCCGGATTGGGTCCGGATCAAGGTCGAGTCTCCCTGGCCGACATTCAGAAAATCCACTTGCGCGCTGCTGCGCGGCCAGTCCGGATGATAGGCATGAAACAGAAGAAGACCGACCGCCGCAAAACAGGCAAACGAGCAAACTCCCGGACTGCGCAGAAATCGGGGCGCCACGTTGGCGAATGCTCGAAAACGACGATTTACATAAACCGCCGGAGTTTTTTCCCCGGCTGAATATAGGGATGAAAAATCGTATTCCTGCCTGCTGCCGCCCGGTGTGCTGCCGTGCCGGCCATGATGACGATTGAATCTCGTCAACCGTCGATCCACATTTCTACCTTCAGGCCAATGAGGATCAAGATGACCCCCATCCGAGAGCGGCCGGGTCTCGTCGCCGGAAGTTTCCTCTGGACTCCGCTGCCGCTTTTTCTTCCGTACGCGCCTCCAGACAGCCAAAGCAGCCAGCAGGCACGCAAGCACGCCATACCAGGCAGAAATCAACCAAAGGGACGGCTTGGCCCAGATGGTCGCCCCTCCTCGCCAGGAGCTCATGCCGTCCACGACCCGGAAGGACCAGTCGTTCCCCCGGGAGGATAAGGCTGCGATGAAATGCGACGCACCCGGCCATATCGGCTCAAGCAGCATGACAGCTGCGCCCGCCGGCATGATGAGGAGGCTGATGAACGGAACGAGCAGAAGGTTCGCCGGCAGCGAAAGCAGATGAAACTGGTTGAAATAATAAATGGATACCGGAAAGGATGCGGCTTGGGCGACGACCGTGACGACGAGCGAGTCCAGCAGGAACTTCCCTTTGCGGATGTCTGGAAGCAGCCGGTTCACGGCCGGCACTCCGAGAATCAGTCCCGCCGTTACGATGAAGCTAAGCTGGAAGCTCACGCTCTCGATCAGTAGGGGATCCCAGAGCAGCATCAGCACGGCGGAGGCAGCGAGCAGATGAAGGCCGTCCTTCAGCTTGCCTGCCCGCGCTGCAGCCAGGCCGATCAGCGCCATGACGCCGGCACGGATGATGGATGGAGCGGCTCCTGTCAGCAGGACGTAAGGCGGCACGGCGAGCATGAGGGCAAGCAGGATTTGTTCCTTGGTCAGGCGGCAGAGGCGAAGCAGGAATCCGAGCAGGCCGAGCATGACGGCGACATGCATGCCGCTGACGGCCATGATATGCGTCAGGCCGAGACGGGCGAAGCGGGCGTAAAGGCCGGGGTCGATGTCGTCCGAGTCGCCGAGGACGAGCGCCTTCATGTACCCGGACTGCGCGGCCGGGTACGAGCGTTCCAGCGCGGAGCCGAGCTGCGAGCGGACCGCATCCGCGCGTCCGAGCAGCGCGGCTGCGCTCCAAGGGCTGCCGGGCGAGACGTCGGCAGCGTCCGTCCCTTGGACCTGCAGCAGCCAGTGAATGCCCTGGCTGCGCAGGTAGCGGCGGTAGTCGAAGCCGCCGCGGTTGGCCGGCCCCGCCGGCAGCTGCAGCGCGCCGGAGACCGCGATGCGGTCGCCGCGCCGCCACTGGCGCGCGGTCTCAAGCTCCGCCTCGCGCAGCAGCTTGACGCGCACGAGCAGCCGCTCGCGCAGCGGCTCCGCCTGCTGTGCGTCCCCCGCGCGGACGGACTGCGCCGTCATGCGCAGCTGCACCACGTCGCCGTCGATTTCGACCGGCGACGTGATGACCCCCTCCGCCGCGGCCGGAATGTCCGGCGGCGGCAGCTGCGCCTCGGCTGCGGCGTACAGGGCGGGCAGCGCGGTCGCGGACCGCGCATCCGCCCACAGCCGCTCGCCTGCGGCTAGGGCATAGGCCGCCAGGCATGCGGCGGCCAGCCCAGGCCTGGCCTGCCCGGCGAGCGCCAGCGCCGCCAGCAGCAGGCCGAGCCCCAGCCCGGCGCTCAGCGCTCCGCCGGGACTCCAATACGCCGCCGCCGAGCTTCCGGCGACAAAACAGACGGCCGCCCAGACAAGCGGCCTTCCGTCCAGATAACCTCTCGCTCTCATCCCTCTTCTCCTTTCCCGCAGAAAACAAAACACCTCCACGAATCTCCTTCTGAAAGGAGTTTTCGTGGAGGTGCTTCCTCCGAAAGCCATGGCATTCGTCTTAGACTTTAGACTTTAGTCTTTAGTCTTTAGTCTTTAGTCTTTAGTCTTTAGTCTTTAGTCTCTAGTCTTTGTCTTTGTCTTTGTCTTTGTCTTTTAACTTTTAGCTTTTAACTTTTAGCTTTTAGCTTTTAGCTTTTAGCCTTTAACCTTTAACCTTTAGCCTTTAGCCTTTAACCTTCATCCCTTAGCTTTTAGATTTCAGCTTCTAGATTTCAGCTTCTAGATTTCAGCTTCTAGATTTCAGCTTTTAGATTTCAGCTTCAAGATTTCAGCTTCAAGATTTCAGCCTTAGCCTTCAGCTTTCAGCCTTTAGATCATAGCCTTTAAATTTCGGCCTCAGCCACATAAAAAAACCGCTGTCCGCTAATCCGTAACGGCAAGGCCTGCCTGCGGCGGAGCCTCATAGCCTTCCAGCTGCCGGAAGCCGATTCCCTTCTGCTCCATCAGCTTTCTGACTTTCTCCGAGTCCTTCGGATAAGCCCGGTGATAGACGATCTCGGAAATGCCGCTGTTCGCCAGCATGTTGGCGCAAGTCCAGCAAGGCTGGTCGGTCACATAAACCGTCGAGCCTTCCCGGTCGCTCCGGTCGGTGAACAGAAGCAGGTTCTGCTCGGCATGGATGGTACGGATGCAGCGCTGCTTCTTGACCATATCGGCCTTGCCGTCCGTAATCCGCTGCTCCCATTCCTCGACGATCATGCAGCCGGCCTCGGAGCAGTCGGCGACGCCCATCGGAGCTCCGTTGTAAGCTGTCCCCAGAAGCTTCTTGCCCTGGACGAGCAGCGCTCCCACGTGCCGCCTGAGGCAGCGTGATCGGGTCGATACCATATAGGCGATGTCCATGAAATAGGTGTCCCAGTCTTTTCTTGCGGCATCCTGCTGGACGGCGGATGTAGTCGGCATGCGGAGCAGCTCCTTCCTGTCGGTTCCTGTTGAATTCCATTATAGCGAATGCAGCGGGAAAGCGACAATCGGATGATGCGGGCATGTGACAATCCGCATCCGCAACAATCATGGGCCCTGGACGATCTCTATACGATCAGGAGCCGCTGGCGACCTCGCTCGCCTGGCTGGCGGCGATCGCCTGGCCGAGATCATGCAGGATGTCGGCGATTCCTTCCGTGCCGATGGACAAGCGGATCAGGCCCGGCGTGACGCCGGATGCCAGCTGCTCGTCCGGAGACAGCTGCTGATGCGTCGTGCTCGCGGGATGGATGATGAGCGACTTGGAATCCCCGACGTTCGCCAAATGCGAGAACAGCTGCACGGAGTTGATGATTCGCTTGCCGGCTTCGATTCCGCCTTTGATCTCGAAGGTCAGGATCGCCCCCTGTCCTTTCGGGAGGTACTTCTGCGCCAGCTCGTACGAAGGGTGTCCGGGCAGGCCGGGATAGCTGACGGAAGCCACCGCGTCATGGGCTTCCAGATAACGTGCGACTTCCAGCGCGTTGGAGCTGTGGCGCTCCATCCGCAGGTGAAGCGTCTCCAGCCCCTGCAGCAGCAGGAAGGAATTGAACGGCGAGATGGCGGCGCCAAGATCGCGGAGAAGCTGCACGCGCGCTTTGATGATATAAGCCAAAGGACCGACGGCATCCGTGTATACGAGGCCGTGATAGCTCGGATCCGGCTCCGTCAGTCCAGGGAACCTTCCGCTCGCCAGCCAGTCGAACGCTCCGGCGTCGACGATAATTCCTCCGATGGAGGTGCCGTGTCCGCCGATGAATTTGGTCGCCGAGTGGACGACGATATCCGCGCCGAACTCGATCGGCCTCAGTAGATAGGGACTCGGGAACGTATTGTCCACGATGAGCGGAACGCCGTTCTCATGCGCAATCCTGGCGACGGCTTCGATGTCCAGAACATCGCCTCTCGGATTGCCGATCGTTTCGCCGAATACGGCTTTGGTCTTATCCGAAATCGCTGCGCGGAAGTTCTCGGGATCGGAAGCATCCACGAAGATCACCTTGATGCCGAGCTTCGGCAGCGTATGCGCGAACAGGTTGTATGTGCCTCCGTACAGGCTGGAAGAGCTGACGATCTCGTCGCCTGCCGAAGCGATATTGAGAATCGAGTAGGAGATGGCGGAAGATCCCGAGGAAACCGCAAGCGCTGCCGCTCCGCCTTCCAGCGCCGCGACCCGCTTCTCGAATACGTCGCTGGTCGGATTCATGATGCGGGTATAGATATTTCCGAACGACTTCAGTCCGAACAGATCCGCCGCATGGTCGGTGTCATGAAAGCCGTACGATGTCGTTTGATAGATCGGCACGGCGCGGGACAGGGTGGCGGGATCGATTTCTTGGCCGGCATGGACGGCCAGCGTTTCGAGAGCAAGCTTGCGAGGTTCAGTCATCTTCTTAAAACCTCCTATATCGGGATGAAATAATGGAATTATGCCCATTCTCTCACATTCATGGAAGGACGACAACTAGATCTTTCCATTTCTCTACGATTTTCGGACCGATTCCCTTCACCCTCTGGACATCCTCGACCGATCGGAAAAAACCGCTACGTTCCCGCTCCTCGACGATCGCTCCTGCTTTGGCGGGCCCTACGCCGGGCAGCGCATCGAGCTGCTCGGCGCTTGCCCGATTCAGGTCAAGCCTCCCATCCGACGCGGCGTTTCCGCCAGCCGCTCGCCCGCTCTCTGCGCCTTCTCCGCTCCCGATTGCACCGCCCTTTGCCCCTGTGCCGCTCCGTTCCCCGGCATCTGATGAAGCATCGCCTTCCGGCTTTCGCTTGCTCTCCGCTTCCGCGCCGCTGTCCGAGCCTCCATCGGCTGAGCCTTTCCCCGCTTCGCCGCCCTGATGAGCCTCTGTCGCTTCAGCTCCGCCAGAAGCTCCTCCTGCGGCGGTTCCGTTGCCTGCCGCAGCCTCGCCTCCGGAAACGGCTTGTCCGTAAACAGCGCCTCCATCCTCTATTCCCGTTCCACCGTTACCCCCGTCCCCGCCTGCTGCAGCTTCCTTGCCGGCCATCGCCTCCGCTAGCGCCGCGTTCACTTGAACCCAGCCGGCCGGCTCGGGATCCCGCGGCTGCCGAAGCCCGAATGCGATCAAGCCGGCCCCGGCCAAGCCGAGCACCAAAACGGCCGTTTTCCGGCTCCGCCATGGCCATCCATTTCTCTCCACAAGCATGCTCCTCCCTGCCTTCAGGCATTGATTCGTGAAGGTTTTCCTTTCCTCGACATGTTTGCCGAGCCGTCCTGCATAGAGTACTAACAATCCGCCTTCCGCCCTGGCAAGGAATGCCTTCCGGGATCGGATGGTCAGAAGGGATATACGGGCCTGCACGGCAGCCCATGCATTGTATCCCATGCGGGACGTCCAATTCCGGGCTTCGGCCTGGAACCGGCGTCCCAGCTCGCAAGGAGGGATCCCATGAAAATCGGATTTATCGGCACGGGCAGCATGGGCAGCCTGCTGGTGGATTCATTCATCCGGTCGGGCGCTGTCGAAGCATCCGATGTCGTCGTCGCCAACCGGACTTTCCATAAGGCCGAACGTCTTGCCGCGCAGCATCCCGGCATTACGGCCGTTCCATCAAGCCGCGAAGCCGCACAGAGGAGCGACTGCCTTTTTTTGTGCGTCAAGCCCTCGGAATTCAAATCCGTTCTGCAGGAAATCCAGCCGTCCGTCCGGAGCGACCAGGTCGTCGTGTCCATCACCAGCGCCGTGCTCATCAGCCATCTGGAGGACCAGCTTCCCTGCCGCATCGCCAAAATCATCCCCAGCATTACGAACGGAGTGCTGAGCGGCGCCTCACTCTGCATGTTCGGCAGCCGCATGACCGTCGCTGACTGCTGCTACCTCGAAGGCATCCTGTCGCGCATAAGCGAGCCCTTGCTCATCGACGAGCAGTACACCCGGATTGTCTCCGACCTGTCCAGCTGCGGTCCGGCTTTCATCTCCTTCCTGCTCCAGCGCCTGATCGACGCCGCCGTCGAGATGACCGGCATCGATCCCGACGAGGCGGTCGCCATCTCCAGCGCCATGCTGCTCGGCACAGGCAAGCTGCTGACCGAAGGAGGCATGACGCCCGATGAGTTGATCCGCCGCGTCTCGGTGCCGGGCGGCATTACCCAGCAAGGCTTGCAGCTGCTCAGGCAGGAGACGGACGGCATGTTCCAGAAGCTGATCACCATCACCCATGACAAATTCCGCGAGGATCTCGAAAAGGTCGAAGCTTCCCTATACGGCGAAGAGGTGAACGGTCCCTGAGGCATTCGCGCATGCGAAACCTCCAGGGTCCGTTCACCTCTTCCGGGATGCTTTCCTCAGAAAGAGCCTCCGGCGGCCTTTCCTCCTCTTCATCAAGGGGGTCGGCCGCCATCGGAATCACTTTAATTGGCTACGATATTGACGAGCTTGCCTTTGACTGCGACGACCTTGCGGACCGTCTTGCCTTCCGTCAGCTCCTTCACGCGAGGGAGCTCTTTGGCGATCCGTTCCATTTCGTCCGTGTCGGTGTCGGCCGCGATGGATACGCGCTCGGCGATTTTGCCGTTGACCTGCACGACGATCTCGACCTCCTGATCCACCGTCCAGGCTTCTTCATAAGAAGGCCATGCCACATACGTGACGGACTCGGAATGGCCCAGCTTCTCCCACAGCTCCTCGGCGATGTGCGGAGCGAGCGGCGAGAGCAGCTGCACGAAGTTCTCCATGGAACGGCGCGGCAGCGTGTCGGCCTTGTAGGCTTCGTTGACCCAGATCATCAGCTGGCTGATCGCCGTGTTGAAGCGCAGGTTGTCGAAGTCGTCCGTTACCTTCTTGATGGAGCGGTGCCACACCCGATTCATCGCGTCGCTTCCCTCGGCATCCGAAATCTTCGGATTCAGCTCGCCGTTCTCGCCGACGAACAAGCGCCAGACGCGGCTCAGGAAGCGGTGCATGCCCTCGACGCCGCTCGTGTTCCATGGCTTCGTCGCTTCCAGCGGCCCCATGAACATTTCATACAAACGCAGAGTGTCGGCGCCGTATTCGCCCACGATGTCGTCGGGATTGATGACGTTGCCGCGGGATTTGCTCATCTTCTCGTTGTTCGTGCCGAGAATCATGCCTTGGTTGACCAGCTTGTGGAAAGGCTCCTTCGTATCCACGACGCCGAGATCGTAGAGCACCTTATGCCAGAAGCGCGCATACAGCAGATGAAGCACCGCATGCTCCGCGCCGCCGATATACAGGTCGACCGGCAGCCATTCCTTCTGCTTCTCGGCGGAGCACAGCTCCTGATCGTTCTTCGGATCGATGAAGCGCAGGTAGTACCAGCAGCTTCCCGCCCATTGCGGCATCGTGTTCGTTTCGCGGCGCGCCGGCAGTCCCGTCTCCGGATCGGTCGTGTTGACCCAGTCCGCAACGTTGGCGAGCGGAGATTCTCCCGTGCCGGAAGGCTTGATCGCATCGACATCCGGCAGCAGCACCGGAAGCTGGTCCTCCGGAACCGGCTTCATCGAGCCGTCCTCCAGATGGAGAATCGGAATCGGCTCGCCCCAATAGCGCTGGCGGCTGAACAGCCAGTCGCGCAGGCGGTAGGTCGTTTTGCCGCGTCCTTTGCCCGTCTCTTCCAGACGGCTGATCATGGCCGCGATGCCCTCGCTGTTGGACAGGCCGTTCAAGAAGTCCGAGTTCACATGCGGTCCGTCGCCTGTATACGCTTCTTCCTCGACGCTGCCGCCTTGGACGACCTCGATGATCGGCAGGCCGAACTGCTTGGCGAATTCCCAGTCGCGCTGGTCATGGCCCGGCACGGCCATGATCGCTCCCGTGCCGTAGCCGGCCAGGACATAATCCGCGATCCAGACCGGAACCTTGGCTCCGCTGACCGGATTGATCGCATAAGCTCCCGTGAAGACGCCGGATTTGTCCTTGGCCAGATCGGTGCGCTCGAGATCGCTCTTGCGGGAAGCCGCCTCGCGGTAGTCCGCGACAGCCGCCTTCCGATCCTCGGAAGTGATGGAGTCTACCAGCTCATGCTCCGGAGCCAGCACGCAGTAGGTCGCGCCGAACAACGTATCCGGACGGGTCGTGAACACCTGGATCTCCGCCGCAGAGCCGTCGACCGCAAACGCCACCTCCGCGCCTACGGACTTGCCGATCCAATTGCGCTGCATGTCCTTGATGCTCTCCGACCAGTCCAGCTCCTCGAGATCCTCGAGCAGGCGCTCGGCATACTCGGTGATTCTCAGCACCCACTGGCGCATCGGCTTGCGGATAACCGGATGGTTGCCGCGCTCGCTGAGGCCGTTGATGACTTCCTCGTTCGCCAGCACCGTGCCCAGCGCCGGACACCAGTTGACCGGCACCTCGGCCACATAAGCGAGGCCTTTCTTGTACAGCTGGATGAAAATCCACTGCGTCCATTTGTAGTAGTCGGGATCGGTCGTGCTGATCTCGCGGTCCCAGTCGTACGAGAAGCCGAGCGACTTGATCTGGCGGCGGAAGTTGTTGATGTTCTTCACCGTGATCTCGCGGGGATGCTCGCCGGTATCGAGAGCATGCTGCTCCGCCGGCAGGCCGAAGGCGTCCCAGCCCATCGGGTGCAGCACGTTGAAGCCCTTCATCCGCTTGTAGCGGGAGACGATGTCGGTCGCCGTGTACCCTTCCGGATGGCCTACATGCAGACCGGCTCCGGATGGATAAGGGAACATGTCGAGCGCGTAGAATTTCGGCTTGCCGTAGTCCTCCGTCGTGCGGAACGTCTTATGCTCATCCCAATGCTGCTGCCATTTCGGCTCCAGCTTCTGGGGGTTGTAGCCTTGCCCTTCCATTCTTTCCTGACTCATGGCCTATGCCTCCTGTTCATTGTCGCGGGGGCGCAAACGCAAAAAACCTCCCGTCCCAGCGATTAATCGCTAGGGACGAGAGGTTTGAATTCCCGTGGTACCACCCTAGTTGGCGCCCGGCATGCTTTGCCGCGGACACCCACTCATGAAGTCCTTAACGCGGACCATGCGGCAAGGCTGCTCCGAATCCGGAATTGACCTTGCGGCTCCGAGGCGAGATTCGGCACGCTGCGGGTCCGGCTTGCACCAACTGATGCCGGCTCTCTAAGTCCACGCGATGCGGCTTACTGCTCCTCTTCAACGCCAATATGGCTAATTTAAGTCCGATTATAGTGGATTGCAGACAGGGAGTCAAGAAGCCGTCGACGGCTGTCGAATCCTGCGGCGCATCATGGCGCTCGCTCATGAGTTCTTCATTTGTTCCTCTTCCAGCCTTCCTATATAATATAAAATGCTGTGCAAGTCCATTCTACATCGACAGGAGAGATTCCATTGGAATTGAAAAATAAAACGGCTCTCATCACCGGCGCCGGCAAAGGCATCGGTCGAGCTTCCGCGATCGCTCTCGCTAAGGAAGGCGTCCATCTGGGCCTGATATCGCGCACCGAGTCCGAGCTGGCATCGCTGGCAAAGGAGCTGACCTCCCAGTACGGCATCAGCGTCCACTACGCCGTCGCCGACATCTCCGACGCGGCCGAGGCGGCCGATGCCGCCAAGGGCCTCGCCAAAGAGCTGGGCAGCGTCGACGTCCTGATCAACAACGCCGGAGTCGCCACCTTCGGCACGGTAGCCGAAATGGATCCGGCCGAATGGGAGCGGATCGTCCGCATCAATCTGTTCGGAACCTATTACGTCACCCATGCCGTGCTTCCTTCCATGCTGGAGCGCAAAAGCGGCGCCATTCTCAACATCGCCTCCACGGCGGGCGAGCGCGGCTTCGCGACCGGCTCCGCCTACAACGCCTCCAAGTTCGCCGTCATGGGCTTCACCGAGGCGCTCATGCAGGAGGTCCGCAAGTCGAACATCCGCGTCACGGCGCTGACGCCAAGCACGGTCAATACACCGCTCGCTTCCGCAAACGGCCTGCTCAAGGGCAACGACAGCGATAACAACATCCTGCAGCCGGAGGATGTCGCCGAGCTGATCGTCGCCACGCTCAAGCTTCCGGACCGCGTGTTCATCAAGACCGCAGGCATTTGGACGACCAATCCTTGATTGCTTGATTGCTTTAAGATTAGCCGGCATTCCCTTGGAATGCCGGCTTTTTGGACCTTTCAGAAGCTGCAGGCTTCAGAAATGCAAATGGAGCTTCCGAATCCGGAGTTCTCGATTCTCGTTCGCAAACCATTGCTCCAGTTCTTCATAATCCCCGATATCTGCGGCTGCCGTTTCAATCCAAATGCGGTCCGTCCCGTCCCAACCATAGTCCATGACCGGCCATGCAGGGGACGAAAGGAGCTGCCTCTGATCGCCTTCGTCGCCGTAAGAAAGCATCGTCATCGTTCGATAATCGATGGGAAGGATCAGATGGCGTACGACACGATTTCCCTCGGGATAGGCAAGACGAAGCAGAATGCGTCCTCGATCAACGCGGCTGTCCACGTAGAGCCCTCTCGGCAGCTCGATGCTGGAAGTGCCGGAGTCCCCGCTTCGGACGAGCAGCAGGGAGCAGGATTTATTGCCGCAGCCGTACTTCACCACTCCCAGCCGGTCGGTCTCTCCCGTCTCGATCTCGGAGAAGGCCGTTCGTTCAAGCTCCTCTTCTGCGGCGCCTTCGCCCTCCAGATAAGCCCGCAGCGGCGCCAGCTCATCCAATGGGAGCTCGATCCCGCTTCCCTGATCGGAGCGGATGACCTCCGTCCTGCCCGGCATGCTGTCGGCTTCGCGCCCGAAAACGCTCCAGCTCCAAACAAGCAGAACAGCCAAACCAAGCAAAAGGAGAAGGTTTCTTCTCCTCTTCATCGACATCCTCATCCGCATCTTCATCTGCTTGATCAGCCGCCTTCTTCATTATCGATCGCCGTTGTCCTGCATCAATCTATTAGCCGAGAAACAAGTCCACGCAGAACGAAGCTAGCCGCCGATCCAGAATCTCCGGACGACATTCCCGTTCTCCTCGGTATGCGGAGCAGCCTCGATTCCGCCGTTGTTCAAGATCGTCCGCGCGGAAGCCTCGTTGGAGCGGTCGCAGACGACCAGCACCTTGGCGATGCCGAGCTCGGCCGTCTTCTCCAGCGCCAGCTCCAGCAGCTTCGTCGCATAGCCCTTGCGACGCGCGGAAGGGCGGATGCCGTAGCCGATATGACCGCCGCTGGAGAGGAGAAACGGCGTCAGGCTATGACGGATATTGACGGCTCCGAGTACGCGTTCCGTCTCATCGACGAGCCAGAAGGTCGAATCCGGCACCCAGCCCTCCGGAAGTCCGATGCCGGCGCTGTTTTTTTCCAGCCATTCCACCATTCCGGCGAAATCCGCCGGTTCCTTTGCGATGACCCAGGGAACCATGTCTTCTCCGCTCTCGACCCATTCCTCGTAGAAGTCCTTATATTCTTTTTCCAGCCGCAAATCCGGAACCGTCAGCCTAACATTCCCCATCGTTCTTCCCCCTCTATTGTCTGCATATCGCCCCAATGCGGACAGCTCCCTTTTAAAAGGAATTTCCCAATCGGCAACGAATCTCTCTAATTCGGGAAAGTATACCATGCCGCGCCTTCAACGAAAATAGAGGGGTCTATCACGCTCATTGGAAAATCAGTCCTGCTGCATCCCTTCGTCGAAATCAGTTTGGGAGCTTCGGTACCGACGGCTCGCCGATCCGCGGGTAAGCGCCACCCTTTCATCAGGGGCTGGGAATGCCGTTTGCTCCGGCCGAGGTCAAGGAACGGACGACGAAGCACGCCATAACAACGGAAAATGCGGCTTTAGCAGGGACGGCATCCCGTGGGATGAGGTTTGCAAAAACGGCAATCGGCTGCTCATGAGCAGTCTCGATCAGAAATTCAACGAAAGGGGTTGAAGATCATGGAGCAGAACCGCAGCCTCTCATAGAGGGCGGATACCCAGGCCGCCTGAGAATAAACCAAAGGTGGTTATGCAAATGAATCCGAAATCCATCGTCATAAAAGAGCGTCAGCCTTCGGTAGAGGAGTTCGTCTCCCTCTGGCAAGCCGTGGGGTGGGGACATGCAGATGCCGAAATGGCCCGGAATTCCATTCCCCAATCTCGTTATGCCGTCGTAGCCGAGCTGGACGGCGAGGCCGTCGGAATGGGCCGGATCGTCGGCGACGGCGTCATGTATTTCTATATCCAGGATGTCGCCGTCCACCCGGAGCATCAAAGCCGCGGAATCGGAAAAAGAATCGTGGAAGAGCTGCTCGACTACGTTCGACGGAGCAAGCTGGACAGCGGCATTGCTTTTACGGGACTGTTCGCTGCGGAAGGCAAGGAAGCATTCTATGAATCGTTTGGATTCAAGAACCATGCTCCCGGCATGACGGGGATGTTCCATGTATTTGAAGTCAAATAGGTTTTCAAGAGAATGGGTTTTCACCGCTGATCCAAAGAAGAGGTAAGGTTCCCCGAAAAAGAGGGGCTTTACAGCCTTCTCTATCTGAAAATAAATACTACTAACATGTAGATTACATCCTTCTATCTTATTCCATCTACATCTACTATAATGAAAAAAATGGTAAAAGGAGGTGACGAAGTTGAAGAAAATGTTTCTCATGCTTGGTTTGACAGCATTGCTGGCCCTTCCATTCGCTTCTCTAGCTTCTGCTGCTGCAGCTCCTCAATACTGCTATACGTCCCCTATTACATGTTTGGAGAAGTTTTATTAAACTTCCAGTTAGGCTGTCAAAAAGGCTGCTCTCTCGACGCATGTCGAGTGAGCAGCCTTTTTGAAATCTATTTCACCGCCGCAAAAAACAGCCGCTCCGAATCCGGCCCCGGCTCTCTCAGCTTGAAGTCTCCATACCGGTCCACCCGGCTGAAGCCGGCGGCCTTCAAAGCCCGGACGATCCAGTCGGGATCGTAGGCTCGCTGCAGATGGGTTTCCTCGAAGCGGATGAAGCGCCCGTCGCGGTCTCCCGCATCCTTGGCGAATATCGTCAGATGATGGCGGATCTCGATGCGGTCTTCCTCCAGCTCGGACGTCCAGATGTAGCCGACATCCCGCTCATCGAGGAAGAAAGGCTGCTCCTCCGCGTACCTCCGAAGCGTAGACGGCGCATGGACGTCGAACAGGAAGACGCCGCCGTCCTTCAGCCCCCGGAAGGTCGCCTTGAAGGCCGCTTCGATATCTTCTTCCTCCGTCAGGTAATTCAGGCAGTCGCAGAAGCTGATCGCGGCGTCCACCGGATCCGGCAGCTCCCAGTCCCGCATATCCTGCTGCAGCCAGCGGACGGAACCGGCATTGGAACGGATCGCCTGCTGGGGCGTCTCGTCCCATTTGCTGCGGGCGATGGACAGCATGTCCGCGGAGAGGTCGATTCCATAGACGCGGAAGCCTGACTTGGCGAGCGGAATCGACAGGCTGCCGGTGCCGCAGCCGAGGTCGGCGATGCTTTCCGGCACGCCGTACCGCTCCCAGCACTCTCTCATGAACCGGATCCAGTCCGGATATGGCATATCTTCCATCAGCCGGTCGTAGACGCCGGCGAATTGGCGGTAAGCCCTCATGGCAAAACCTCCTAAGCAAACACATTTGCAACGGCAGACGCTTCCTTAAGTGCGCATCAGTCGTATCAAGCCTTCAAGCCCTGCAGGCGCAGCACGGTGAATGGCGGGGCATCGCCTGCCCTCGGCTCAACCGCCACGCCTTCGAGCCGAAACGAACCGCATGGCCGCATCGACGAGCCCTGCCTCTTGATCCAACCAGCAAATTTCAACCTGCAGACGAAGCGGCCGTCTCCGAGCGAAACCTATTCGGCTCCGCCGTTTTCCTCAGCCGAAGCTTTGCCTTCCGTCGCGGCGCCGCTCTCGGCTTCCGTGATCAGCTTCGTCCAGTTGCCTTCCTGGCGGACGAGCCCTTCGCGCATCAGCTTGCCGACGGCGCGCTTAAACGCCCCCTTGCTGATGCCGAACTTGTTCTTGATGATCTCCGGAGGAGTCTCGTCGGAGTACGGCATCGCCTGCCCCGGACGCTCTTTGATGAACGCAAGGATGCGGTCCGCGTCCTCGAGACGTCCTACCTGCTTGAGCTGGCCCATCGACAGGTTGGCGCGGCCGTCCTCGCGGACGAAGGTTACCCGGGCCCGGACACGCTGTCCAAGGCGCAGCGGCTCCGGACGCTCCGATGCCGGAATCATGCCGTACGCTCCGAATCCGATGACGTCGCCGTCCAGGACGACGAAGGAGCCCATCTGCAGCGTGCGGCTGACCCAGCCTTCCTTCCATTCGTTGCGCCAGGCCGCCGGTACCGGGAATACATGCTTCGCCAGATCATCCTCGCGCGCGAGCTTGCCGAGCAGGCGGCCGCTCTTGTCATGCGACAGCGTCACGTAGACCTCATCGCCCGGCAGCGGACGGAGGTCGACGAGCTCCGGCAGCTCCGAGAGCGGCAGCAGCAGCTGCCGTCCGAGACCGATCTCGAGGAAGCAGCCGAGACGCGGATGAATGTCCGCGACAGCCAGCCGCTTCAGCTCTCCGAGCCGGATCAGCGGCTTTTTCATCGTGGCGGACAGTCGGTCGTCGGTATCGTGGAACAGGAACACTTCCAGCTCCTGCCCTTCCTTCGGCTTATGTCCATTCGTCTCGCTGTAGTGCAGCAGCACTTCCGTATCCTCTTCGTCTCCAAGGCTTAGAAAAAAGCCGAAGGGCGACACTTCGCGCGCCACCCTCAGCTTCAATATTTGTCCGGCGTAGGGAGTCATGCGAACTCCACGACCTTGGCGTCGGACCACAGCCGCTCCAGGCTGTAATAGTCGCGCTCGTCCCGGTGGAAGACATGCACGACGACGTCTCCGAGGTCGATCAGCACCCAGCGCGCGGTATCCATGCCTTCAAGGCCGCGCATCGTCACGCCGCCCTCCTGGGCGCGCTTGCGGATCTCCGTGGCGATCGCTTGCACTTGCGTATCGGAATTGCCGTGGCAGATGACGAAATAATCGGCGACGAGAGAAATATCCTTGAGGTTGAGCGCGACGACGTTGCCCGCTTTTTTATCTTCGGCCGCCTCGACGGCGGCCTGCAGCAGTTGTTCGGAATTCAGGGCCATTCAGTTGCCTCCTAATGTGTAATCGTTATGGGTTGCGAATCAAATCGTTCCGTGCAGCGAGCGTCAGGGGATAGATTACTTTTCCCTTCTCCAGCAAAAATCGTATCGTCGAATCGAAACCGGCTCTGAGCGCGGCGTCGAGGTCGGTCTCGGCAAGCTCCCGAATGCCGTCCACGCCGGGGAAGTCCCGTCCCGGCTCCATGTAATCCGCGAGGCATACCACTTTGTCCAGCAGCGTCATGCCGGCCCTGCCGGACGTATGGTAACGGACGGCGTCGAGCACCTCGATATCCGTGACGCCGTAGTCCCGGCGGGATATATAGGCCCCTGCGGGCGCATGCCACAGCTCCTTGTCGTAAGACAGGATGCCGAGGTCGGCGCCCTCCTCCCGGATCGCTTCTTCCATCCGGTCCACCGGCCAGTATTTGGCCAGATCGTGGAGGATGGCGGCCAGCTCCGCCTTGTCCGGATCCGCTCCGAACCGCTTGGCGAGCACGATGGCCGTCGAGATGACGCCCTGCACATGCTGCCAGCGGCGCTCCGGCATGCCGGAGCGAATCGATTCGATCATCTGCTGCTTATCCATCATGGCGGTACAGTCCCTTCTCCAGAAGGTAATCAAGCGCCGGCTCCGGAACGAGGTACCGGACCGACAAGCCCGCACCGAGCCGAGCCCGGATCGCCGTCGAGGAGATCGCCAGCCGCGGCATCGAAGCCAGCAGCAGACGCTCTCCGAGCTTGTCCGGAAGTCTGCCGGCCGCGGCGGTGGCGGAAGCCGCCGGATCGCCGTCGTCGGACGGCCGGTCGACGCCGATGAAGCGGATCCTCTCCGCAAGCTCGCCGATCCGGTGCCATTTCGGCAAATCTCCGATCCGGTCCGTTCCGATGATGAGATGGAATTCCGTCTCCGGCATCTCTTCCTGCAGCTGCAGGACGGTATCGAACGTGTAGCTGACTCCGCCGCGCTTCAGCTCGATATCCAGCGCCCGGAAGCGTGGATGGGCTTGTACGGCGAGCCGGACCATGCTCCAGCGGTCTTCCGGAGAAGCCCCCGGAGCGCGGTCCTTGAGCGGAGGCCCGGCATTGGGGATGAACAGCATCTCGTCCAGCCCGCAAGCCTCCATCGCCCGCTCCGCCGCAATCATATGCCCGATATGAATGGGATCGAACGTGCCTCCCATGATGCCTGCCTTGCGCATTCGATCCCCTCCTCCCCATGGCCGGCATGCTTCGGTATTACGGAAGCGTGCAGCCTAGCGGGGAAGCACGATCGTCTTGTAGTCCTTGGATTCCTTGTACAGCACGATCGTCTTGCCGATCACCTGCACGAGCTCCGAGCCGGAGCCTTGCGCCAGCTGGGCGCCGACTTCGCGCGCATCCTCGTCGCAGTTGTTGAGGAGATTGACCTTGAGCAGCTCGCGCTTCTCGATCGCTTCCTCGACATGCTTGACCAGCTGCTCGTTGAAGCCGCCTTTGCCGATTTGGAAAATCGGGGTCAGATGATGCGCCATCGCGCGCAGATGGCGTTTTTGTTTGCCTGTCAACATAAAATCACATACCTCTCTATGGTGCGGACTTCTCCTGCATCGCCTGCAGGACGGCTTCCCTCATCGCTCCGGTCGGAGCCGGTATGCCGGTCCAGTATTCAAAGGCGTAAGCGCCTTGGTAGATAAACATGCCGAGTCCTCCATGCGTCCGGAGGCCGAGGCTGCGGGCTTGGGCCAGCCATGCGGTTTCAAGCGGATTGTAGATCAGGTCGCTTGCGACCGCGTCCGGCCGCAGCAGCGATACGTCGACAGGGCATGCGTCTACATTAGGATGCATCCCGATCGAGGTCGTATTCACGACGAGATCCGCTGAGCGGAGAACATCCTCCGCCTCGCCGCCGGACTGCTGGAGCGCCCGCACCTGTCCAAGGGAGGCAAAAGCTCCCGCCAGCTCTCTGGCGCGCTCCTCGGTCCGGTTCAGCACCGCGACCTCCGCCGGCTCTTCCTTCAGCAGCGCGTACAGCACGCCGCGGGCGGCCCCGCCGGCACCGATGACCGCGATGCGCTTGCCTCGCAGATCGGGCATGGCCTCTTCCTTGAGGGAACGGACATATCCGATTCCGTCCGTGTTGTAGCCGGTCAGGACGCCGCCTTCGTTCACGACGGTGTTCACCGCTCCGATCAGGCGGGCTCCCTCATCGACATGGTCCAGATGGCTCATGACGTCCAGCTTGTGCGGAATGGTCACGTTGACGCCGCGGATGCCCATCGCCCTGACTCCGGCCCAAAAATCGCCTAGCCGGTCAGCCGCGACATGGAAGGCGGCATAAGCGCCGTTCACTCCGGCCTCGCGGAAGGCGCGGTTCATCATGACCGGCGATTTGGAATGCCGGATCGGGTCGCCGATGACGCCGTACAGCGTCGTATGGCTGTCGATTTCCACTCCGGCCATTCCATTCGACTTTGCCATCATGCCGTCAGCACTCCCGTCTCTGTCAGATTAAAGCCTCGCGGACGAGAACCTTGACTCCCTTGGGCGCATACACTTCGATCTGCGCGCCGCTGGTGCCGTTGACGCGGATCCAGCCCAGGCCCGAGACGAACACGTCGGACTCGCTCCCTTTTGGAATGCGCAGGGAATGGCGCGTCCAGGCCGGCATCGTCTCGAGCTCTTCCCGCGAAGGCGGGGCAAGCAGCTCGCCCTTGTGCTGGGCATAGAGATCGTCGGCGCGCTCCAACTTCGTCCGGTGCACCTTCATCGCATTGGCCGTGTACAGCGTGAAGCTGAGGTTGGCTCCGGCCGCATAATCGAACCGGATCAGGCTTCCGAAGAACAGCGTCTGCCCGGCATCGAGCTGGTAGACGAGCGGCTTGATCGGCTTGTCCGGCAGCAAGGCTCCCAGAACGCCGCGCGGCACGAGCTCCGTCAGGCGCGAGCGGTACACGATGCCCGGCGTATCGACGATGGCTTTGCCGTCGTCGAGCGGGATGCGGATCTCGTCGAGCGTCGTTCCGGGGAACCGCGATACGGTCAATTCCCGGTCCAGATCGCTGTAGTCGGAAATGAGCCTGTTGATGAGCGTCGACTTGCCGACGTTGGTGGCGCCGACGACGTAGACGTCGCGGCGGCCGCGCAGCTCCTCGACCGCTTCTACGACCCGCTCGAAGCCCATTCCCTTCTTGGCGCTGCACAGGACGATATCGACCGTGCGCAGCCCTTGCGCCTTGGCCTGCCGCTGCACCCAGTTGCGGATGCGGTTGTAGTTCGTCCCCTTCGGAAGCAGGTCGATCTTGTTGACGACGAGCAGCACGGGATTGTTGCCCACGAAGCGCTGCAAGCCGGAGATCAGGCTTCCTTCGAAGTCGAACAGGTCGACGATATGCACGACGAGGCTGTCGGTAGACGCGATGCCGCCGAGCAGCCTCAGGAATTCGTCATGGTCCATGGACACCGATACGGCGTCGTTGTAGTTGCGGATGCGGAAGCACCGCTGGCAGATGACGGCTTCGCCGCCCTTTGCCGATGCCGGGACGTAGCCCGGCTTGTCCTTGCTGTCGGACTGAAGCGCGGCTCCGCAGCCTGCGCATCCTTGCTTGTCCAGTAGTTTTTCGCTCACTTGCTTGTTTCCTCCTCCTGCCACAGGCCCTTGCGGCGCAGCCGGGAGAGGGCAATCCGTTCCAGCAGCCGGTTGATCCGGGTGCCGAAGCCTTCATCCGCCGGCGAGATGGGAGCTACGAGTATCGTATACAGCCCCATCCGCTTGCCTCCCAATACATCGGTCATCATCTGGTCGCCGACGACCACCGTCTGTTCCGCCTCCAGGCCAAGCACCGCCAGCGCCTTGCGGAACGCTTGGGTGGACGGCTTGCGGGCCGCATGGATGAACGGAATCGCCAGCGGTTCTGCGAATCGGGATACCCGGGTCTCGTGGTTGTTGGATACGACTACGACTTGGAAGCCGAGTTCCCTGACCCTGTCGAGCCAGGCGATCAGTTCCGGGGTCGCCAGTGCGATCCGGGCGCCGACGAGCGTGTTGTCGAGATCGGTGATAATGCCTCGAACACCCTTCTCCTTCAGCAGATCAAGATCGATTTCATATATAGATTTCACGCGCATGTGCGGCACCAGCCGTTCAAACATCGCTTAGTCTCCCTTGCTTAGAGCCTGCTATCTTACGAAACTATACCATATTACAGGATAACGGCGCAAAAAGGAACCGCCCTGTCAACAGGAGCGGTTCCTTTCCCGAAATTTGCCGGCTGGGCCCGGATCAGCCCGGCTTGCCGAACCTGCCGAGCACGCCTTTGACTTTGCCGGCGAAGGCCTCGGCGTCGCCGTATGAAACGGGCTGTCCGCTGTATTTCACTTTCTCGAAATCAGCCAGGATAGCCTGAAGCTCCTGCTGCAGATACTTGCGCTGCTTGGACCACCGCAGCACCGCCTCCCTCAGCGTCTCGTGATCCTCCTTGACCAGGCCGCCCCGTCTCGCGGAGCGGATCATCCGGCCGGTATCCCACGATATCCGCTCCTCGGCAGACAGCGAGCGGATGCGCAGGCGGCGCCAGGAATCGGCCAGGAAATGCCGGTTCACGAATGCCGCTGCAGCCGCGGCTGCCGCCAGGAAGATACCCCCGATGACGTAGACGTAGGACGGAACGTTGAAGCCGGATGTCTCGGCAGCCTCCGTGTCCGTTGCCGGAGCCGCGCTTGGCGCCGGCGTCGGGGTGGCTGCCGCTGCCGCATCGTCGGCTGCCGCCGGATACGGATAAGCGAAGCCTGCCGTCGGCTCGAACGGAATCCAGCCGTAGCCCTGGAAGTAGATTTCGACCCAGGAGTGGGCATCGGAGTTCCGCACTGTATAGGTGTCGCTCTCCATCCATTCCTCGGGGCCGCCTCGCATGCCGCCCGGCGTCGGAACGCGGTTCGAGCCGGAGGCATAGCCTTTCACCCAGCGGGCGGGCAGATCGACGGAGCGGGCAAGCACGACCATCGCAGACGAGTAATAGTCGCAGTAGCCTTCCTGGATTTCAAAGAGGAAGGAATCGACGAAATCGGCGCTGACCTTTTTGCTCGTATCCGGTTCGTTGGTGTACGGATAGTTGACCTTCAGGTACGTTTCAATCGCCGCAGCCTTGCCGAAGTCCGTCGTCTCGGCAGCCGTCAGATCGCGCCCAAGCTGAGCGACCCGAGACGGAATATCCGTCGGGAGCTGCGTATACATCTGCTGATCGGCGCTGTTGTCCATGAAGGCCTTTGCATTCTTCACGCCATCGTCCACGAGCGTCTGCTCGGAGACGATGGAATAGGTTTTGGGGTACGTCTTCTGCCCGTTCTCGTACCGGAGCTCCATGGAGGAGGGCCCCCAGCCCCCAGACCCGGAAATGCTCCCGGAGTCGTTGACTGACTTCAGCGATTGGATGGCGGAGGCTCCGAACAGGACCGGGAACATGTCCTTGCGGGCCATTTTGAACTCTTGACTGATCTCCACCGTATCGGCGGCGGAGCGATCCCACGCCAGCGAAAGCTCGCTGCCCACAGCCAACGGCATGAGCTGCTCGTTCTTCTCGAGCTCGCTGTCTTCCCAGCCCTTGCCCGTATAATACGATTTCGTCTCGCCTCTCCAATAGCTCTTGCGGTCCGACTTGACCGTCATGACCGGGGAATAGTCGTAGTTGAAGCCGCCGCCAAGCTTGCCGTCCTCGCGGCTGTAGCCCGACTTGCTGCTCTGCTTGCTGGAGTTCGCCGGCGCAATGCCCTTGTCCCCTACGAAAGACTGGACCTGCTCGCCCTGGGCTTCCTTCCATACCGTGTACGGATCCTTGATGATCGGCGGAATCTCGGGAACGAACAAGCCCGTCGCCATGACGAGGGAAAGCACCAGCACGATCGGCAGGAGAAGTTGCGCCGGGTAGCTCTTCAGCCTCGTCCAGCTTGCGGGATGGTCCCGCTGGAAGCGGGCGAAGTGCTCGGCGATCAGCCAGACCAGTCCGGCGAAAATGACGACGGCCGTGTTGTCCCATAGATAGATCGGCGTGAAGGAATCCGTCACGGCCAGCACGAGCAGGCACACCGAAGTGAAGCCGACAATGCGGATCCGGATACGCGTCCAGGCCGAGAAGAGGATATAAATCATCCACACGGCGAGCGCGATCTCCAGAAACGGATGAAGGGCGGCAGCATTATCCGCCAGATAGGACAAGCGGTCATCCATGAGAATCGGATCGTATGGCGTCCACTCGATGGGAGCGGCGGCATAGAGGATGACGCCGATGGACGCAAGCTGAAGCAGGATCCGGTATATTCTCCGAAGAGGCAGCAGCTCGGCCAGGGCTGACACGCCCAGGACGAGGTAAGCGACACGGAACGTTTCGGGCCACCAGATCTTCTCCAGCACCGATAGGCTGCTCGCAATCATGACGGCTGTCAGAAGGCCGCTCAGCATGACGAACCAGCGGGCGGTGGGGGCGTTCATTCCCTGGACAAGCCCCAGGTAGCGGCGGGCTTTCCTGCCTTCAGGCATCGTTGGCGACCTCCCTTCCGTCAAGCGCGTCCGGAAGCTCTTCCAGGCTCGAGATCACATAGACAGGGCCGCCGTAATCGTGGAATGAGGGGCTGTCCGTTCCCGAGGAACGGTCCTCGATCTTGATGCAGCAAGGATTCATGCCCCGCCGGGACAGCCTGGACATCGCCCGGCGCACTTCATCCGCACCGGCGTCCGTCACGAGCACGGCCAGCGAGCCGCGTTCAAGCACGGCCTCCGCCTCCGGCAAGGCGGCATCGATTCCTTCCGCTCCATCGTTGTCCGCCGCGGTGAGCAGATCCATCGCCCGATGAAGCTGATCGCCGCCGCTGCCGGAACGGAGAATGCCCGGAATCCGGGATGAAATCCAGAGCCCCATCGACGTATTGCGCCGAAGTCCGTGCTGGAACAGGGACGCCGCCGTCGACACGGCGATCTCGAATCGGGCTTCGGCGCCCGGAGCCTGGCGGCGGCAGGCATCCAGGAGCACGATCGTACGCGGAAGCGCCTCGCGCTCGAATTCCTTGGATTTCCACTGTCCGGTCTTGGCGGTCGCCCCCCAATGGACGCGGGAGAGGCGGTCGCCCGGCAGAAACTCCCGGATGCCGTTGATCTGGGTCGTCTCGCGCGAAGCCCGGGGAGCCGAGGCATGCGAATAATGGCCTTTCGCCCCTCTGCGCACCCGCTCCCAGCCGCGAAGCTCGATCGTCCTCGGCCTCACGGCAAAAGCGTCCGCCGATTCGAAATGGCCGGTGTGCTCGAAAAAGCCGAACAAATCCCGCGTCGAGCATTCGGTCGGCAAAAACCGGTAGACGCCTCTTTCCAGCGGCGGCGTCCTGTAGGAAGCCTGTCCGCTCCGCTTCACATTCGGCACGAAGCTGATCTCGAACGGAATCTCTTCGCTGCCGTTGCGCTGCAGCCGTTCCCGGACAAGCACGTAGGGAACGGGATAATAGCCGGGCATCTTCATGCTCAGGCTTACTTCCTGAGAGCTCCCCGCGCTCAGAACCGCCTGGGCCGCCGGCGACAGGTCTCCGGAAGCCCTGATCAGGCGTTTGCCCGATATGCCGCGGATACCGCTCCAATAACCAAGAGAAATATAGACGATGAGTCCGTTCAGGATGCAAAAGATCATGACGGCGGTTTTGCCGCCTTGAAAAAGCATGTACAACAGGCTGGAGACGTAGATCAACGCCAGCAGCCGCCACCTGAAGGCGGACTGGCGCCTCCTTGCAGGGATCGAGCCCATCGATCAGCGCTCCAGCCGGACCGGCACCTTGGTCCGGCCGATGACGTCCTCGATGACCGTCTCGGCGCGGGTGCCGCCAAGCCTCGCAGCCGGCTTCAGCAGGAGCCGGTGCGAAAGCACGTGGACGGCGAGCTGCTTGACGTCGTCCGGAATGACGTATTCCCGCTTCTCGATCAGCGCCCGGGCTTTGGCGGCGCGCATCAATGCTACCGCCGCGCGCGGGCTGGCTCCCAGCTGCACGCCTTCATGCTCGCGGGTGCTGCGGACGAGCCGGACCAGGTATTCTCCGACCGCCTCGTCCACATGGACCTTCTCCGCCAGCTCCTGGAGCTTGACGATGTCGCCGATCTCGGCGACCCGGCCGAGCAGGTCGGAAGGATGGCCGCTTTCCTGCTTGAGCACCATGCGCCTCTCCTCGGCTTCCCCGGGATAGCCGAGCGACAGCCGCATCATGAAGCGGTCCATCTGGGCTTCGGGTAGCAGATACGTTCCCTCGAACTCGATCGGATTCTGGGTTGCGATGAGAATGAACGGGCTCGGCAGCGAATACGTCTCCCCGTCCACCGTGATGCTTCTCTCCTCCATCGCCTCGAGGAGGGCGGACTGGGTCTTCGTCGTCGCCCTGTTGATTTCGTCCGCAAGGACGAGATGGGACATGATCGGACCGGGACGGAAGATGAACTGCTCCTCCCGGGGATGATAGATGGTCAGGCCGGTAATATCGGTAGGCAGCAGATCCGGATTGCACTGGATCCGCCTGAAGTCGCCCCCGATGGAGCGGGCCAGAGCCTTGACGAGCTGGGTCTTGCCTGTGCCGGGAACATCTTCGAGCAGAAGATGGCCTCCTGCCAGCAGGGCGATCAGCACGAGCTCGATTTCGCGCTCCTTGCCGAGGATGCAGGATTCCAAATTGCGTCGAATGTCCGTGCACAGCTGTAGATCGGATGCGTAGACTTCCATGTCCATGACTCCTTCCGAAGACGGCTTCCCCTGCGATAGCGGTATCCTATTAGTTTACAAGAACCGACTAATTCTAACAATAACATCCGTTTCCAAAAAAAATTGGAGAATCCCACAGAGGGATTCTCCAATGCATACGATAGTTAGGGACAAAATGTTTCGCTCATCCCTTCGGACGGACGACGAGAGCCGCCAGGAAAGAGAAGATGATCGCCGCGCTTATGCCTGCGCTGGTGACCTTGAATATTCCGGATATGACCCCGATCCATCCCGTATCGTGCAGCTCGGTCAGCGCGCCGTGGACGAGCGAGTTGCCGAAGCTCGTGATCGGAACCGTGACGCCCGCGCCGGCGAACTTGATCATCGGCTCGTACCAGCCTAAGCCGTCCACGACGGCTCCGATGACGACCAGCGTCGCCATCGTATGCGCCGGCGTCAGCTTGCCGACGTCGAACATCAGCTGCCCGATGACGCAGATCGCCCCGCCGATCAGAAACGCCCATAAATAGATCATGCGTACACCCCGCTTTGATCAATGGACACCGCATGCGCGATGCATGGAATCGTCTCCCCCTGCTGGAACGACAGCGGCGAAAGGAGCGCTCCAGTCGCCACGACGAGAATCCGCTTCAGCTCCCCCGACTGGACTCGCTTCAGCAGATGGCCGTAGGTGACGACGGCCGAGCATGCGCAGCCGCTGCCCCCGGCCTGAACCTTCTGCTTGTCGACGTCGTAGATCATCAAGCCGCAGTCCTTGAACTGGGTCTGCTCCATCGGGACTCCGTTGCGCTTCAGCAGGTCGGCCGCGATGCCGTGGCCGACCGTCGCCAGATCCCCGGTGACGATCAGGTCGTAATCGCCCGGCGAGCGGCCGGTGTCCGTCAGATGCATCTGGATGGTGTCGACCGCAGCCGGGGCCATGGCCGCGCCCATATTGAAGGGATCGGTGATGCCGAGATCGACGATGCGGCCGATCGTCGCGCATTCCACGACCGGTCCGATGCCTGCGGGCGCGACGACGGCCGCTCCTGCGCCGGTAATCGTGTACTGCGCCGTCGGCGGCTTCTGCGACCCGTATTCGGTCGGGTACCGGAACTGCTTCTCCGCCGTGCAGTTGTGGCTGCAGGTTCCGGCCAGCACGGATTTGCCCGCGCCCGAGTTGACGATCAGCGACGCGATCGCCAGCGACTCCATGGACGTGGAGCAGGCTCCGAAGACGCCCAGGTAGGGCACGCCCAGCGTCCGCGCAGCGAAGGTGTTGCTGATGATCTGGTTCATCAAGTCCCCTCCGACGAAAAACTCCAGCTGCTCCTTCGTCATGGAGGCATTTTTCAGCGCGAGATCCGAAGCCTGCTCCAGCAGCAGCCGCTCCGCCTTCTCCCAGCTCTTCTGCTGCATGTCCAGTTCAGGGTGGATCAGGTCGAAATCAGCGGCAAGCGGCCCTTCTCCCTCGTCAGGGCCGACGACAGTAGCCGTCCCGACAATGACCGGACGGTTTTCGAACCACCAGGTCTGCTTTCCTCTTTGCATCTTAAGGCTGCCCCCCAGTACCCAGGATGAGATGCGCGAGCCCGACGAAGAAAGCCGCTACGGTGCCGAATACGATGACAGAGCCTGCCAGCTTGAACATATTCGCCCCGACGCCGAGAACGAGCCCCTCGCTGCGGTGCTCCAGGGCGGCCGAGCACATGGAGTTGGCGAAGCCGGTGACCGGCACCGCCGTGCCCGCTCCCGCCCACTGGGCGATCTTGTCATAGACGCCCAGGCAGGTCAGAATGACCGAGATCAGAATCAAGACGGCGACCGTCGGATTCGCGGCCTTGTCCACCGGCATTTTGAAGGCATGCATGAAAAATTCCTGGATGCCTTGGCCGATCAGGCAGATGAAGCCGCCGACCAGAAAGGCGCGTACGCAGTTGCTTAAAACAGAGCGGGACGGCTCCCTCGTCTTGGCGAACGCCTGATACTCCTTCGGCGACATCGTCATTTTCTTGAAGCCTTCGCGCCGAGCGCTTTTGCTTGACATCGATGTTCCCCCTTGCTGGCCGCTATCGCAGCGCCGTCCGGCGGCGCAGCATCGCAAGCCATGAATTGGAGGTTATTATTCGCCTTTCCCTCGTCTCTTATCCAGCTTTTCGCTCCGCCATCGATTGCCAGCCGCCAGCTTCCGTCCGCGGGACATCTTAATTAGAAGGCAGAAGGTTTGGCCGGGGCGCTTCACTGGCGAAAGCGGCTGAAGGAAGCATCATTTATATTTACTTTAGTCGTGAAGTAGGATAATATACGTTATTGGTACCCTAAAAAGCTCACACACAATGTCAACCGAGGGGCCTGGAAAGAAGGAACTTATTCATGAGCCACATTCCCAAGCCTGCTTCCGGCCGAAGCAGGCTTCTGACTGCCTCGGCGATCGCAGGAATTCTGCTGATCGCCGCCAATATGCGCGCAGCCATAACTTCCGTCGGGCCCGTGATCGACCAGATCCGCGCCAGCTACGGCCTGAGCAGCGAAATGTCCGGCCTGCTCACCTCGCTCCCCCTGATCGCCTTTGCGGTCATGTCCCTGCTTGCTCCGCGCATCGCGGACCGCTTCGGCGCAGAGCGCTCCCTGCTTTACGGGCTGCTTTTCCTGATTGCGGGCATGCTGCTGCGGACATTGCCCGCCGCAGCCGGACTGTTCGCCGGCACCGCCCTGCTGGGCCTTGCGATCGCGCTCAGCAACGTCCTGCTGCCGAGCATCATCAAACGCGATTTCCCGACGCGGATCGGACTGTTGACCGGATCGTATTCGGTGACGATGAGCGTATTCGCCGCCATCGCCTCCGGCGTATCCGTCCCGCTCGCTTCCGTGCCGGGCTGGGGATGGAAAGGAGCGCTGCTCATATGGGCGCTGCTGGCCGCGGTCGCGCTCGCCGTATGGATTCCATTTACTCGAAAGTCGGCTCCGGCTGCCGCCTCCTATCAAGCGGGGTCGTCTCCGAGCATGTTCCGATCCTCGCTCGCCTGGAGAATCACGTTCTTCATGGGCATCCAGTCCATGACGTTCTATGTGACAATCGCATGGCTGCCGGCGGTATTCCATGAGAACGGGATGAGCGCCTCCGCCGCGGGCTGGATGCTCTCGCTGATGCAGTTCGTCAGCCTGCCGACTTCCTTCTTCATGCCGGTATGGGCGAGCCGCATGCGCTCCCAGGTGCCGCTCGTGCTCGTGTCCGGCGCTCTCTCGCTGAGCGGCTACTCCGGACTCCTGTTCGGCAGCACAGGCATGACCTGGCTCTGGATCACGCTGCTTGGCCTCAGTCAGGGAGCGACCATTTCGCTGGCCCTCACCTTCTTCGGCCTCCGCACTCGGAACGCCGGGGAAGCGGCGAAATTGTCCGGCATGGCGCAGTCGCTCGGCTACCTGCTGGCGGCGCTCGGGCCGATCGTGTTCGGCTCCATCCATGATCTGTCCGGCTCCTGGAAGCCGGTGCTCGCCATCCTGCTCGGCCTCTCCTGCATCGTCATCGTGCTTGGCCTCGGAGCCGCGCGCAATCGTTACGTATCCGCCGCGGAGGAGACTCTTCTCCCGGACCGTTCCGGCCAATTGAGCAACAACTGATCTCATTCGATTCCCGGCCCGCCTAAATGGCGGGTTTTAATTTGGCTTTTTTTGGCATGATTAGGCTTTTCTAAGAAAATATCCGCCTTCCATCAAGCGATGCTAGAATAGCCTTACATCGCCAGAAGGAGGAACATCATGAATCTTTTCCTGCATCTTCGCAAAACCGTCGCCGGCGCCGCCGCGCTGTCCCTTATCCTTGCCGCGGGTACTGCGGCAGCGGCCAAGCCCGTCCATGCCGCGCAGGCCAGCAGTACATATACCGCAGCAGCGTCCGCATCGACCGCTTCCGCTAAGGCCGACCGCATCGTCGCCTTTGCGGAATCCCTGAAAGGAAAGGTGAAGTACAGCTACGGAACGAACAACCCGTCGAAGCTCATCTTCGACTGCTCCTCGTTCACCAAATATGTCTTCGCTTCCCAAGGCGTCTCGCTCAAATGGGGATCGACCGCGCAGAGCAAGCAAGGCACCAAGGTAAGCAAAGCCAATCTCCGCAAGGGCGATCTCATGTTCTTCACCGTCGGCTCCTCCAAATCGATCGGACATGTCGGCATCTACATGGGCAACGGAAAGTTCATCCACAACACGATCGGCTCCAAGGTGAACGGCATCGTCATCAGCAGCTTCGACAGCGGTTACCAGAAACGGTTCGTATCGGCGGCGCGGGTGCTCTGAGCGCCAGCCGTCATAAAAAAGGCCCTCGCGCAATTGCGCGAGGGCCTTTCAGCTTTGCTTTGGATCAGAACGCCGGAACGATGGCTCCCGCGTATTTGTCTTCAATGAATTTCTTCACGTCGTCGCTGTTCAGAACCTTGATCAGCTTCTGGATGCCTTCGGAATCCTTGTTGTCCGGACGGGCGGCGACGATGTTGGCGTAAGGGGATTCCTTGCCTTCGATGAACAGAGCGTCCTTCGTCGGGTTGAGCTTGGCGTCGAGAGCATAGTTCGTGTTGATGATCGCGAGGTCGACCTGGTTCAGGACGCGCGGCAGCGTGGCCGCTTCAAGCTCCTTGAATTTCAGGTTTTTCGGGTTCGTCGCGATATCCTTCACCGTCGCGCTGATTCCGGCGCCGTCCTTGAGCGTAATCAGGCCGTTGTCTGCCAGCAGCTTGAGGGCGCGGCCGCCGTTGGTGGCGTCGTTCGGAATCGCGATTGTCGCTCCGTCCTTCAGCTCGTCCTTCGACTTGAGGCTGTCGGAGTAAGCTCCGATCGGCTCGACATGCACCGTGCCGACGCTGACGAGGTCATAACCGCGTTCTTTGTTGAACTCGTCCAGGTAAGGGACATGCTGGAAGAAGTTGGCGTCCAGCTTTTTCTCGTACAGCTGCACGTTCGGCTGAACGTAATCCGTGAACTCGACGACTTCAAGGCTGACGCCTTCTTTGGCCAGGGCATCCTTGATATGGTTCAAAATCTCGGCATGGGGAACCGGCGAAGCGCCGACCTTCAGCGTAATCGGTTCGGAAGCGCCTGCGCCGGCGTTGGATGCGGCGTTTTCTGCAGCCGCGCCGCCGGCGTTGTTGCCGTTTTTGGCTCCGCAAGCCGCAAGGGCAAGCACAAGCAGCGACAAGGTAAGCACAGTAAGCCATTTTTTCATGAGTATGACCCTCCAATAAATGTAGTGTAATCTCTCTTTGTCTTATCTCCGGCTGATTCGGCGGACAAGCCGGTCTCCAAGAACCTGGAGCAGCTGAACCAGCACGATGAGGATGACGACCGTCACGATCATGATGTCGGTCTGGAAGCGCATATAGCCGTAACGGATCGCCAGGTCTCCCAGCCCTCCTGCTCCGATGGTGCCCATCATCGCGGTGTACGATACGAGCGTGACCGCCGTGACCGTTACCGCGGCGAGCAGTCCCGGCCGGGATTCCCGCAGCAGCACGCGGCGGACGATGTCCCATTTGGAAGCTCCCATCGCTTGCGCGGCTTCGATGACGCCTTTGTCGACTTCCCGCAAGGCCGTTTCGACCAGTCGGGCAAAAAACGGAGCCGCTCCGATGACGAGAGGCGGAATCGCTCCCTTCACGCCGATGGTCGTATTGACGATTGCTTCCGTGAACGGCATGACCGCAATCATCAGGATGATGAACGGCACCGACCTCAGGATGTTCACGACGAACGACAGGACGGAATACAGAGCCGGCATGTAGAGCAGCTGGCGGCTGGACGTCAAGTACAGCAGAACGCCGAGCGCGAGGCCGAGAATGACGGTGAAGATCATGGAGAACACCATCATCGTCAGCGTATCCTGCGTCGCCTGCCAGATTTCGTCCCAATTGATATTCTCCCAAGTCATTCCGGCAGCACCTCCACATCGAGTCCGCTTGCGCGGAGCGATTCAATGACCGCGTCCGCCTCGCCGGGACCTCCGCCGCTCAGTTCGACAAGAAGCTGTCCGTACGGGGTATGCTTCATGCGGGAGACGGTTCCCTGGAGAATGGCGCATTGCACGGGACTGCCCTTCAGCGCTTCGAAGAGCACCGGCTGGTAGGTTTCTTCCCCGACGAAATGGAGCCGGATGAGCCGCGAATTGTCGCGGGTCCGCAGCGGCGCGCCGTCCGACAGATCCGACATCTCGTCGACGAATTGCCTCGTGACCGGATGGGACGGCTTCAGGAACACGTCGAGCACGTTGCCGAATTCGACGATCGTACCGGCGTCCATGACCGCGACGCGGTCGCAGATGGAGCGGATGACGCCCATCTCATGCGTGATGAGCACGATCGTCAGCCCCAGCTTCTCGTTGATGTCCATCAGCAGCGAGAGAATGCTGTTCGTCGTCTGCGGATCGAGCGCGGAAGTGGCCTCGTCGCAGAGCAGCACCTCGGGATTGGCCGCGAGCGCCCTCGCGATGCCGACACGCTGCTTCTGGCCGCCCGACAGCTGGGACGGGAACTTGTCCCCGTGCGCCTGCAGGCCGACCAGCGTCAGCAGCTCGTCCACGCGGCGGGCGATGGCCGGCTTCTTTTGGCCTGCCAGCTTGAGCGGGAACGCGATATTGTCGCGGACCGTCACGCTGGAGAGCAGATTGAAATGCTGAAAGATCATGCCGATCTTGCGGCGCTCCCGCTGCAAGCCCCGTTCTCCCAGATCGGTCAGGAGCACTTCCCCGACCTTCACCGTGCCGCGCGTCGGACGCTCCAGCAGATTCATGCAGCGGATCAGCGTGCTTTTGCCGGCCCCGGAATGGCCGATAATGCCGAATATCTCGCCTTTGCGGACATCGAGCGTGATGTCGCGGATCGCGTCTACTTCTCCGCCGCCAGCGCTGCGGTATGTTTTCGTCACATCCTGCAAGTGAATCAGGTTTATCCCTCCCGGAACAACACCGCCTATCAATTCCAATAAAACCAAGTAGTTTAAGTGGTATTATATAGGCGGGCGTCGGATTTGTCTATAGTCGATGGAAGCTCGTTCTGGCATGCGGAAGCGGCGCGGTTTTCATACCCCGTTCCCAAAGTCTTTATTCTATTATTCCGACATAATCATGTCAAATACAGAAGTTTCCTGAGGGAAGCGGAAAAGCTGCATAGCCGAGATGTGTCCGTTCCCGGAAAAGAAGGGATCGTCTGCCGTTCAGCCTGCCTATCCCCGCAGCCGGAGCATGCAGTCTGCTTTTTCAAGCTGACGGCCTCTTGCCAATCGGCTTCGTTTTATGATTTATAATAGATGAGTTTCAAAAGCAAGGGGAAACGGCGAGGGCTGCTTCAAGGCGTCCGCTCCGTCATCTCCCCGGAATCAAGCGAGGACAAGCCTTGATCTATTTCGTCAAATTCGCCTACAGCCTGCTCCTTCCTCCCGGCTTGTTCCTGCTGCTGCTCGGGGCCGCCGTCTGGAGAACGTGGATCCGGGACCGCAAATGGACATGGCTCCCGCTGCTGCTCCTTGCCGCGCTGTACGGGATGAGCTCGGGGCTGGCCAGCGACGCTCTCGTGCGGAGCATCGAAAGCCGCTATCCCCAGCCTTCTCCGGCTGAAGCGGGCAGGCAAGCCGACGTCATCGTCGTGCTCGGCGGCGGAGCGACGCCGGATACGCCCGATCTCGGAGGACTCGGCAACCTGTCCGGTTCGGGAGAAGCAAGGCTGCTGGCGGCAGTCCGGCTGCATCTGGGGACGGGGCTGCCGATTCTGTTCAGCGGAGGCCGGGTGTTCCCGGACAGCGGCAATGAAGCGGACATTGCGGGCAGGCAGCTGCGCCAGCTGGGAATTCCGGCCGAGAGCATCTTTCTCGAGAACCGTTCGCTCAATACCGGGCAGAATGCCGCTTACAGCAAGCTGCTGATGGAGGCAGAAGGGTTCAGCCGTCCCGTGCTGGTCACTTCCGCCTTCCATATGAGACGCTCGATGGAGACGTTCCGGCAAGCCGGGCTCGCTCCCCTTCCCTATCCAGTCGACTACGGAGCTCCCGCCGATGCCGTCTTCTATTGGAGCAAGCTGCTCCCCTCCGGCAGCGCCATGGCGGCCAGCTCCGCTGCTCTCAAGGAATACCTGGGCATGCTGGCCCTTTGGCTGAAGGGCTGGGCTTGAGAACCGCCACGCGTAAAACAACGGTAAAATGCAAAAAACGGTCCTCCCGTCGCCGGGAGAGGACCGTTTTTTTGCATGGCCGTATTAGTCGAAATACACCGTCTTGCCCGTACGGGCGGACTCATAGATCGCTTCGAGAATCTCCGTCACGACAAGCGCCTGCTCCGGCTTCACGACCGGTTCCGTATCGTTGAGAACGGAATCGATCCAGGCGGAGCATTCCACGTCGATATCGCGCTGCGACGTGCCGCTGTAGAAGGCGACACCGCCTGCGTTCAGATCGATTTCCTTGACGTACAGGCGGCTGCTGTCCTCGCCGTTGATCCGGAGGCCGCCCTTCATGTCGGCTCCGCCTTCCGTCCCGCTGAGCGAGCATTTCGCTTCGTCGATGTCCAGCGTGTTGAGCGCCCAGCTCGCTTCGAGCACGATCGTCGCGCCGTTCTCCATCTTGATGAAGCCCATTGCGGAGTCTTCCACGGTGAACTTGGCCGGGTCCCATGGTCCCCATGCATTGGCCGCGTTCTCCTTGGAGCCGAGCTTGTGGAAGACCGAGCCCGTCACCGACACCGGCTTGTAGTTGTCCATCATCCACAGCGTCAAGTCCAGCGCATGGGTGCCGATATCGATAAGCGGTCCCCCGCCTTGCTTTTCCTCATCCAAAAAGACGCCCCAGGTCGGAACGGCGCGGCGGCGGATCGCATGCGCCTTGGCGTAATAGATCTCGCCCAGCTCTCCGGCCTCGCACACCTTCTTGAGATGCTGGCTGTCCGGACGGAAGCGGTTGTTGTACCCGATCGTCAGCTTCTTGCCGGAGCGGCGCGCCGCCTCCAGCATCGCTCTGGCTTCCTCCGCGGTCTTGGCCATCGGCTTCTCGCACATGACATGCTTGCCGGCATCCAGCGCGGCGACCGAGATCGGCGAATGCGAATCGTTCGGCGTCAGCACATGCACGATATCCAGGCTGCCGTCCTTCAGCAGCTCCTGATAGTCGGTATATACGGCTGCGCCTTCAATGCCGTACTGATCCGCGGCCTGGCGCGCCTTCTCCTCGACGATATCGCAAAATGCCGCAAGTTCCACGTTTCCGTTCTGGCTCAATGCCGGCAGATGCTTGCCGTTCGCGATGCCGCCGCAGCCGATGATGCCCACACGCAGTTTGCTCATTGTCCAACCTCCGCAACTTGTAATTGAAAGCCCTTACCCATCTTTAATGTAACACAGAGCCTGGATGGAAAAGACTAGCGAATGAGGACATTCTTTATGCAAAATGGCGACATCGCTTCCGTCCCCTGCCGCTAGAAACAAAAAAGGAAGGAAACGAGCGCTTGCCGCTCGAATCCTTCCCGGTTGAAGCTAGCCTATCTCTTCAAATCAAACGACATCGTAGCCCTGCTCTTCGATGACTTCCTTGATCGCCTGCACGGACAGCTTGGAATCGTCGAATTCCACCGTTACTTGGCCGGATGCAAGGTCGACCTTCGCGGCGCCGCCCGCATTCCGGACCGCTCCTTCGACGGAGCTGACGCAATGCCCGCAGGACATTCCCTTCACTTGAAGAACTTCTGTCGCCATCTATTCCACATCTCCTTCAGGCTCTGCCGGAGCCGGGATTTGAATGCTCTTTCCCTCCCAATATACCCCCAGGGGGTATGTATGTCAAGACGGATTGCTTATTCATGCCCAATTTCCAAGCCAAGCCTCTCCCTTATTAGGGACCTGCGCCTGCAGAACCAGCCGCCCACTCGGCAGTCAGGATCATCCTTGGGCACAACTCGCCCCGTCCCATTCCTGCATCTCTTCCTCCGACAGCACCCGAATTCCGTGGCGGCGCAGCAAAGCGGCCGTGACGCCGCTGCCGGGAATTTTCATGCCGTTGAAATGGCCGTCATAAATGGCGGAGCTTCCGCAGGACGGACTGTTCTCCTTCAAAATGACGGTATCGGCGCCGACCGCCCTCGCCTGCTCCAGCGTCTTGTACGCTCCCGCCAGATAGAGGGCCGTGACATCGAGTCCGGCTCGGTCTACGACGCGCGCAGCGCCGTCCAGGACATCTTCTCCGCTGCCTCCCTGAATCTCCGCCGGCTCGCGGGGAGTCGAGAAGCCTCCCATAAGCTCCGGACAGACAGCGGCAGCGCGCCCGTCACGGAGCAGCGCCCCGATCTTTTCGCTCAGGCAGTGCGTTCCGTTATACCTGACCTCATGCCCGGCAAGACAGGAGCTGACCAAAATCATTCGCCTCGCCTCATTTCTTCCTGCCCTTCTTTCTTTCATTATAATACGGCGCGATGAACAGCTCCATCCCTTCCTCCTCCGGAAAACGGAATGTGTACGAAGCAGGCGATCTCGATTAAAATGAACGATAGCCATGCGCAAGTCGCGGCGGAGCGGATGGAATGATTCTGAAAACTGCGCAGCGGCTGCAGGCTCGAATTCCGGTTTCAGCCGTTGTCGTTCGGATAATCGATCCAAATCATATCATGACTGGAGTATATGCGATGAGAGATTTCGATGCCATGTGGGATTATCAGCAGCCGGATCAGACGGAGCAGCGGTTCCGTGCCCGATACGGGGAAATCAAGGATTCCGAGAGCTGCGGCTACCGGGCCGAACTGCTGACGCAGATTGCCCGCTCGCTGGGCTTGCAGCAGAAATTCGAGGAAGCCGAGGCTGTCCTGGACGAGGCGCAGGCGCTGCTTGCGGACTCCCCTCCTTCGGCCGCAATCCGCTGCCTGCTGGAGCGGGGACGGGTCTACAACTCCTCCTCCCGCCAGCCGGAATCGCTGCCTTGTTTTGTCGCGGCATGGGAGCTCGGCCTGGAGTCGGGAGAGGACGATTATGCCGTCGACGCCGCTCATATGCTCGGAATCGCGGAGCCGGCCGCGGACAAGCGGGCCGAATGGAACGACAAGGCGCTCCGGCTGGCCGAGAGCAGTCCGGCTGCGAGCCGCTGGCTTGGATCGCTGTACAACAACGTCGGCTGGGCCAAGGTCGAGGCCGGCGAGCTGGAAGAGGCTCTGGAGCTGTTCAGAAAGGCTTTGTCCTTCCGCCTGGAGCAGGGGAGCCCCAAGCCGATTGCGATTGCGAGATGGTGCGAGGCCAAGGTGCTCCGCCTGCTCGGCCGGGCCGACGAAGCCTATCCGATTCAGCTGGATCTGCTGAAGCATAGGGATGCCGCCGATCCGGACGGGTACGTCTACGAGGAGCTTGGCGAATGCCTGCTTGCGCTTGGACGCTCGCATGAAGCCGCCGAATGCTTCGGCGAGGCGCATTCGCTCCTTTCCCGGGACCGCTGGTTTTCCGAGCCCGAGCGGCTCGAGAGGTTAAAGCGGCTCTCCCTCGCCAAGCCATAAAAAAACCAGGAGGCAGGCGCATCCGAAAATGCGTCTGCCTCCTGGTTTTCTTTTTCGTCCGGCAAGCGGCTCAAGCTCATTCTTGTGCCTGGTGCCTGCCGGGACTCCGATGCTGTCCTACTTGGCCAAATCCTCGATCGAGGAAATGTCCATATAAGAAGGAACGACGAGGCCAAGCTTCGTTCCCTTCAAATTCGCCCCGAGATCCTCGTACTTGTCCTTGTACTGCTCCGCATAGTCCTTGTGCGTAATCGGCAGCCAAGCCGCGACGATCGCGTCCGCGTCGCCGTTCGCCACTCCCGCCCACATCGGACCGGCTTCCACCTGCAGCAGCTCCGTCTTGTAGCCGAGGCGGTTCTCCAGCACCCATGCCACCACGTTCGTGCTGGCGATCTCGGAATCCCAGGCTACGTAGGCGAGCTTGAACGGCTTGCCGGACACCTTCTCGATGCCGTCCACCCAGCCGTCGATCAAGCCGGCATTGTCCTTCGCCCAATCGGCGGCGGCGGCAGCGGGATCGGCGCCTTCCTGAATGGCCACCATCACTTTGGCCATGTCGGCATCCGTCCATTCGAAGCGGTCGAGGAAATCATAAGCCGACGGCGCATCCTGCTTCAGTCCGCCGCGGACGATCGTATGGATTTCCTCGTCTTCCCCGAACGATTTTTTGGGATCGTCCAGATATTTCAGATCATACTTCGCGAACATCCAGTGAGGCGTCCAGCCGGTGACGATGATCGGCTCCTTCTTTTTGATCGCCTTGTCGAGCGCTACGGTCATCGCCGCTCCGGAGCCTTCGACCAGCGTCCAGTCCGACAGGCCGTAGTCCTCGACAGCACGGTTGGCGGCAGCCATCAGGCCGGCGCCGGGATCGATGCCGATGATTTTATGGCCGACAGCCTTGCCGACAGACGCCCCGCTTCCCCCGGAAGCCGTTCCATTGTCATTGCTGTTCGAAGAACAGCCTCCAAGCGCGATGGCTCCTGCAAGTCCGAGTACCCCAACCATTTTCCAAGAATTCCGAATCAAAATCTATCCTCTCCTGTCCGCATGTTTTTTTCCTTTGACGAGATGCTGCGTCAGCCGATCCAGGAAGATCGCCAGTATGACGATGGCCAGGCCGGCTTCGAAGCCTTTGCCCGTCTTGATTTGGCTGACGGCGCGGTATACATCCGCTCCGATGCCCTGCGCCCCGATCAGGGAAGCGATGACAACCATGGACAGGGCGAGCATGAGCGTCTGGTTGATGCCTGCCATGATCGATGGCACCGCGAGCGGCAGCTGCACCTTGAACAGCTTCTGGGAAGGGGTGGAGCCGAAGGAATCGGCCGCCTCCACCAGGTCGGCCGGCACCTGGCGTATGCCGAGATTCGTCAGGCGGATCGTCGGCGGCACCGCAAAAATGACCGAGGCGATGACGCCGGGCACAACGCCCAGATTGAAAAACGTCACGGCCGGGATCAGGTAGACGAACGCCGGCATCGTCTGCATGAAATCAAGGATGGGCGTCACGATGCTCTGCGTGCGGTTGTTGCGGGCGCAGGCGATTCCGATCGGCACGCCGAGCACGATGCTGACGATCGCCGATGTCAGCACGAGCGCCAGCGTATCCATCGTATGGTCCCAATAACCGAGATTGTCGATCAGGAACAAGCCGACGAACGTGAACAGCGCCATCGGCCAGCGCATGATCCACCAGGCCAGCGCCGCAAACAGAACGATCAGCACGATCGCAGGCGGAAGATGGAGCAGATAAGAGAAAAAGTCCACGACGCCTTCGATTGCGGCCGAAATCGGATCGAACAGGAAATTCAAGTTCTCCTCGATGGAATCGACCATGCGGTCCACCCATTTATCAAGCGGTAGTTTCGGCAGCATCCACGCTCACCTCCCGATTCGCGACATGTCCGGCAAGCGCTCCGAGCACGGCTCCGCGCACGATGACGCCGACGATGCGTCCCGCCTCGTTCACGACGGCGACCGGATACTTGCTGGTGCCGCATATATCGAACAGCTCGTGGAGCAGCATCTCCGGAGCGACGACCGGAGTATCCCGGATGACGATCTCCTCCAGCGGCTGTCCGCGCTTCACCGCCTCCGACGCGTCGTCGGCGGTGAGGACGCCGATCAGCTTGCGGCTGCGGTCCGTCACGAACAGATTGGAGATGCCGCTCTCGCGCATCAGCTGCAGGGCGACCCTGGCGCCGCGGTCGAGACCGATCGTCTCGGGACGCCGCATCACATGGGAGGCGGTCAGCACCTTGGACAAATCCACGTCCTCGACGAACCGCTCCACATATTCATTGGCAGGATTGACCATGATTTCTTCCGGCGTGCCGATCTGCACGATCGCTCCGTCCTTCATGAGCGCGATGCGGTCTCCGATCCGCAGCGCCTCATCCAAATCATGCGTAATGAACACGATCGTTTTTTTCATTTTCTCCTGCAGCTCCAGCAGCTCGTCCTGCATATCCTTGCGGATGAGCGGATCGAGCGCGCTGAACGCTTCGTCCATGAGCAGGATCTCAGGGTCGTTCGCCAGCGCCCTTGCCAGTCCGACCCGCTGCTGCATGCCGCCGCTCAGCTGCTCGGGATAACTGTCCGCCCTTTCTTCCAGTCCGACGAGCCGCAAGGCTTCCCTTGCTTTCGGTTCTCTTTCCTTTTTGGGCACCTTCTGGACCTCAAGCCCGTATTCCACGTTCTCAAGCAGCGTCCGATGCGGGAACAGCGCGAATTTCTGGAAGACCATGCTGATCTTTTTCTGGCGCACCTTCCTCAGCTGCTCCGCATTCAGGCGGGTAATATCCTGTCCCGCGATGCGGATGGCGCCTCCTGTCGGCTCGATAAGCCTATTCAGCAGACGCACGAGAGTCGATTTCCCGCTGCCGGACAATCCCATGATGACAAAGATTTCTCCCGGCTCGACGGCAAACTGAACCCGGTTGACCCCAACCGTATGCCTCGTTTCTTTAAAGATCCTGTCCTTGCTCCACCCTTCCTTCAGAAGCGGCAGAATTCGTTTTGGATCCTCGCCGAATATTTTCGTCACATCCGTGACTTCAATGATCGACAAGCGCTTCACCTCCTCATGGCCTCGCTTGCGGCCAACGCTCACTCGAACTAGTCTATCGAACAATTTATGACACCGTCAACCGTTTTATCCGTATAATAAGTACGTACGGTTTTTTCTGTATATAGTTTATATGCCAAATGCTCCCGTATCCTCTCATATACTCGTTCATTAAGCGCTTTACATTGCCGGGATTGTTTCTTACAATTACTTTGTCAGCCGAGAAGGCGATGAAGGAGCGGACATGATGACCAATGATTTCGCCGGCTTGGAGGCCGCGCAGGAGCAGGCAATCCAGAAGGCGCGCAAGCGCGTGATCGAGTCCATCGGCAAGAACATGGACCTGTACGGCATTACGCAATCTACAGGACTGCTGTATGGGCTGATGTTTTTCCAGGACAAGCCGATGAATCTCGACGAGATGGGCCAAGCGATGGAAATGAGCAAAACGAGCATGAGCACCGGCATCCGCACGCTGGTTGATTTGAATATGGTGAACAAGGTATGGGAAAAGGGTTCGCGGAAGGACTTGTATGAAGTCGAGCGGGACTGGCACCAGACGTTCGCCGATTTTTTTGTCCTGAAGTGGAGAAAGGCCGTGGAGCTCAACCTGATGGCGCTTCGCCGCTCCAAGGCGGAGCTGGACAAGCTGGCCGAGAGCGGCGGCTCGGAAGCCCTGCACGCCCTGATCGGCGGCGATCTGGAGAAGATCCGCCAGGCGATCGACTATTATTTGTGGCTGGACCGGGTCATCGATCTCATGGAATCCGGCGAGATCTTCAAGCATGTGCCGAAGGAAGAGCCTTCAAGCTGAAACCCAAAAAGAAGCCTTCCCCGGCGGGAAGGCTTCTTTTTGGTTGTGCTGCTGAACTGCAGCCGACTGGACAAAAAAAGAGAGACAGGCGGCTCATGCCGCCTGTCTCTCTTCATCCTTCTGGAGCCGTCCGTCATTCCCCGGCGTCGTCGGCCGTTTCTTCCTCTTCGCTCACCATCTTGCTGTAATCCTCGCCCGTTGCGACGCGGCGCGCCGTAACGTAGCGCTTGGCATAGTAGGCATCGTCCAGATCCGTATACCGGACGCCCTTGCTCGAGGAGTGGGCGAACTTGCCGTCTCCGACATAGATGCCGGCATGCGAGATGCCGCGGCCGCTGGTGTTGAAGAAGACGAGATCCCCCGGACGAAGATCATCCTTGTCCACCTTCGTGCCGGCCTTGGCCTGGGACTGGGAGGAGCGTGGCAGCTTCACGTCGAACTGGCCGAAAATATAGCGGACGAATCCCGAGCAGTCGAATCCTGCCGTAGTCGTGCCCCCATACTTGTAGGGAGTGCCGAGAACCTTGCCGATGGATGACTTCAATTCGGTGCTCGCGAATACGCTGGATGATGCGAACACGGCAATAAGAATGAAAGCGGTAATGGACATGATGACTTTCTTCACTGATGGTTCTCCCTCCGGTGCCTACGAAGTTAGCTGATGGGTTCGGTAGAAGGTTCCCTAGAATTCTCTCTTGCAGAATTCATTCACCCCGAGTGGTTCCCCCGTTTTTCTTAGCGAAAATTCGGCATTTATTTGTTTCAAGCCTGTTTGCTATTGGTTAATATTCGTAGTTTTTTGTCGAACTCCTCCCTTTGGATTATTAGAAGTCTTTCATAATTCGACTCTTCCCGATCCGGAGGGCCATTCGACCTTGTTTTTATCGAGATAGAGATGTAATCCGACCCTATCCCGCCATGTAAATTCCTCTCTCCTTATCCTCTTAAGGTACTCTATTCCTATTCGCTAGAAATTTCTCCCTGTTTTCATCCAATTTTCCCCTTTTATCGATAAACACTTTCATTGATAATGAAAGTGCTTTCAATAGATTCGAAAAAAGGAGGCCGGATATCCCCTCTCATTCTTGCTTCGCCCCTATCATCCTATCCTTCAGGAGGTATCGTTCATGTTCAAATCGAACCGCCGCATCGCCGCTTCCGCGCTGAGAGTCTTGATGCTTGCCGTGCTGCTCGCCTTTTCGCTCCTTCCGCAAGGCGCCGCCGTCCAGAAAGCCAGCGCTGCGGATGCATGCAGCGGAGTCGCTGCCTGGAGCTCGTCATCCGTCTATACCGTCGGGCAGAAGGCGGTCTACTCCGGCACGCTCTATGAAGCCAAATGGTGGACGCAAGGCGAGCGTCCGGATCTCGCCGGAGAATGGGGAGCCTGGAAAGCGCTCTCCGTCTGCTCGGCATCCCCTACGCCGACTCCGACGGTAACCCCTGCTCCTTCGGCTACGCCTAAGCCTAGCGCCACTCCGACACCGACGCCGGCGCCGACCAAAACGCCGACGCCGACGGCCACTCCTGTCCCTGCCGGAAAAATCATCGGCGCGTATGTAGCCGACTGGCATTTCCCCGTCATCAGCACCGTGCCGGCCGAAAAGCTGACGCATGTGTTCTACGCCTTCGCCGACGCGACCTCTACCGGTGTCAGCGGAGGGGATACCGGCAAGCTGGCGCAGCTCGTCTCGCTGAAATCCAAAAATCCGAATCTCAAGGTTCTCGTCTCCGTCGGAGGCTGGGGCCGCTCCGCGAGCTTCCCGGCAGCAGCGGCTACGGAAGCTAGCCGCACGGCGTTCGCAAACAGCGCCGTATCCTATATCCGGGCCAATAAGCTGGACGGCATCGATATCGATTGGGAATATCCGGGCTCAGGCGACCGCGCGAACTATACTTTGTTCATCCAGAAGCTCCGTTCGGTTCTGGATTCGGCCAGCTCCGCCGATGGGCGCTCCGCCAACAAATACCAGCTTACAGCCGCCGTCGGCGCTTCCGATTACGGTCTCGGCAACATCGATATCGCCGCGGTCATCCCTTCCTTCGATTTCCTCAACGTCATGACATACGACCTGCAGAACGGCGCGAATACCCATCATACCGCTCTCTACAACTCCCCGATGGCCAGCTACAGCGTCGATTCCGCCATCAAGCTGCTGAAGGGCAAGGGCGCTCCGGCAGCGAAGCTCGTCGCCGGAGGCGCCTTCTACTCCCATGGCTCCGGCGATTACACCTATGATGAGCTCAAGGCGAGCTATATCAACAAGAACGGCTGGACCCGCCAGTGGGATTCCACCGCAAGAGCCCCGTACTTGACGAATTCCAGCGGCGGCTTCCTCAGCTACGACGATGCGGAATCGCTGACGGGAAAAGTAAATTACGTGAAATCCGGCGGTCTCGGCGGCATCATGTTCTGGGAGTACGGCCAGAACATGAACGGAGAGCTGCTGGAGGCCATCTATCAAGCGATGAAATGATCGGCGGAATGCAGAACGAAAAAGAGCCCATGATGCCTGGCCGGCATCATGGGCTCTTTTTCGGCTTGAAAGCGGCTCGTTAAAGAAGAGATTGAAACGATTGCCGGATGACGTCGCCGCGGCTGATGATGCCCGCAAGGACGCCGCCCCGGTGGACCGGCAGCTTTTTGATCTGCTTCTTGCCAAGGATGGCGGCGATCTGCTCGATGTCGTCCTCCACGGAAGCGGTAACCACTTTTTTCTTGGCGATCGCCATGACGTTCAAAGGAAGGAGCCGCTTCAGCCTCTCCTCATATTCATCGTTGTCGCCATTCACGACGGCCGTGAAATAAAAGGCATCGACAATGATGTCTTCATGCTTGCCGATATATCGCATGATGTCGCCGTCGCTGACATATCCGACGATCTCGTTGCGCTCGTTGACGACAGGCAGGCCGCTGATGCGGTATGCAAGAAATCTCTCGATGACATCCCTCACCGTATCGGTTTCCTTGACTTTATAAACCTTGGAGATCATAAAATCCTTGGCTTTCATCCTCATAACCCCTCGATACCGATTTGCGGATGCCTCAAACAAGTTGTATGATGAAAGTATATACTTGTATTATACAACTACTGGACATCCTGTCAATGGTTATCCCTGCCGCCGACTGCTCATCCAGCTGTTGGATGCGCTGCCCCACCCATGCCGAATGATAATGAGGAATTGCCATGAACGAACTTCCTTTCGAGCATATCGAGCTCGAGCTCTCCATCCTCGCCAGGCTTGTCGCCTCCGCCACGACCTACAAGGAGGAAGGAATGCTGGATCGCTCCGCTTATTTGCTCCTTCAGCAAATTTCATCGAGGAGGTCGGCCGGCGTCAAGGCGCTCGCAGATGATTTTCGTCTGGATATTTCCACCGTAAGCCGCCAATCCGCCGCCCTGGAGCAGAAGGGCTTGGTGTGCCGGATTCCCAATCCCCAGGACGGCCGTTCCTATTCCCTGGAGCTGACGGAGACCGGCGCGCTCGCACTGGAGGCGAACCGGAAGGTAAGAGCCGGTTATATCGCCGAGCTGCTGACGGAATGGTCCGATGAGGAGCGGGAACAATTCGGCGCGCTCCTGGAGAAGTTCAACCGGGCCGTCCTGCACGAGACTCAAGCAGCGAAACGACCTTGATCCTCCACGGGATCAAGGCTGCTTTCATTTCCGGGGGGGTTAATGCCTGCCTGCAGAATAAAAATGGACACATTTCCGGCATGAATATCCTCTTCTTTCCTCTTGCCTTTTGTATCGCTATATTCTAATATTGCGATATTAAGACGGGATGGGAGAATCAGCATGATGGACATGAACACGAACGTAAAAGCTTACGAGCAGGCGGCCGAGCTGCTCAAGGCGCTCGCCCACCCGATCCGCCTCTGCATCGTCAGAGGACTGATCGGCAAGGGCTCCTGCAATGTGTCGTATATGCAGGAATGCCTCGGGCTGCCGCAATCGACCGTTTCCCAGCATCTGCAGAAGCTTCGCGCCGCCGGCATCGTCGTGACGAGCCGCAGCGGCCTCGAGGTCCATTATTCGGTGCCGAATGCCAAAGTCCAGGCGCTTGTCCATATGATTACCGGGGAGGAAGAAGCTTGATGGCTAGAAAAATACTGATTGTCGGCGGAGTCGCAGGAGGCGCTTCGGCAGCCGCGCGGCTGCGCAGGCTCGACGAGGACGCCCACATCGTCATGTTTGAACGGGATGCCTACATTTCATTCGCCAACTGCGGCCTCCCTTATTATATCGGGAATTCCATCAAGGACCGCTCCAAGCTGCTCGTCCAGACGCCGGAAGCGATGACCCGGCGCTTCGGGCTCGATATCCGCACCGAGAGCGAAGTGATCGGCCTCAATGCGGACGCCAAGACCGTCACCGTAAGATCGGCTTCGAACGGGCTCTATGAGGAAAGCTACGACGCTCTGATTCTGTCGCCCGGCGCGAAGCCTCTGAAGCCGGATATTCCCGGCATCGGCAATCCGAAGGTGCACACCCTGCGCAATATTCCCGACATGGACCGCATCAAGGAACAGGTCGGCCGGGACGGCGTACGCGCGGCCCTTGTAGTCGGAGGAGGATACATCGGCGTGGAGATGGCGGAGAATCTGCGCGAGCTCGGCCTCGATGTCACGCTCATCCAGTCGGGAAGCCAGATTCTAGCTCCGTTCGATCCGGAGATGGCTTCCGCACTGGCCAAGGAAATGGAGCAGAACGGCGTCAAGCTGATCATGAACGATTCGGTTCGAGCTTTTGCGGATGCCGGAGAGCGGATCGAAGCCAGCCTTGCAGGCGGATGGAAGGTTGCCGCCGACATCGTCATTTGGGCCGCGGGCGTCGTTCCCGACACGAATTTCCTGAAGGACAGCGGTCTTGAGCTTGGAGAACGGGGCCATATCCGGGTGAACGAACGCCTCGAAACAAATCTGCAGGATGTGTTCGCGGTTGGAGATGCGGTCGAGGTCGTGGATTACGTCAGCGGACGGTCAGCCGCCATCCCGCTGGCCGGCCCTGCCAACAAGCAGGGAAGGATCGCCGCCGACAATGCCTGCGGACTCCGCAGCTCCTACAAGGGCACGCAAGGCACCTCGATCATCAAAGTGTTCGGCCTGACCGGGGCAGCTACCGGACTGAACGAGAAGATGCTGAAGCGGTTCGGCATTCCCTACCGGGTCACCGTCGTCCATCCGAGCTCCCATGCCGGCTATTATCCGGGCGCCTCGCCCATGACGCTCAAGCTTATCTTCAATGATGAAGGCCGCGTGCTGGGAGCCCAGGCCGTGGGAGCCGACGGCGTCGACAAGCGGATCGACTCCATCGCCGCTGTCATCCGGCTTCGCGGAAGCGTCGCGGATCTGACCGAGCTGGAGCTCGCCTACGCGCCCCCCTTCTCCTCCGCCAAGGATCCCGTCAACATGGCCGGATATACAGCCGAAAACATCCTGACCGGCAAAACGAATGTGTTCACGGCCGATGAGCTCGGTTCCCGCAGCGCCAGCGGAACGATGCTGATCGATGTCCGCACGGTATTGGAGCATGAAAACGGCCATATTCCGGGCTCGCTCCATATCCCTGTGGACGAGCTGCGCGAGCGCCTTGGTGAACTGGACCCGGCAAAGGAAATCTGGGTGTACTGCCAGGTTGGGCTGCGCGGTTATACCGCTTCGCGCATCCTGCTCCAGAAAGGCTTCTCCGTACGCAACCTGACAGGAGGGTATAAAAGCTACCAAATGGCACAATATAAACCGAATCCGCCCCGGCAGCCGCTCGTCATGATCCCGCCTGCCGGAGCCGAATCCGCTGCCGCTGCCGAAGCGGCTGCCGAACAGGCTCCGCTGCCGAAGGAAGTCGTCGCTCAAGTCCACGCCGAGCTCGATGCATGCGGCCTCAGCTGCCCCGGCCCGCTTATCGAGGTCAAGCAGAAGATCGATGCGATGCAGGAAGGACAAGTGCTTCGCGTCACCGCGACCGACCCGGGCTTCTACGAGGATATAAGCGCTTGGGCGACCATGTCCCGCAACGAGCTGCTGCGGCTTGAAAAGAAACCTCGCGGCGTCATCGAGGCTTATGTGCGCAAGCCTGCCGCCGCCGAAGCAGCGGCAGCCTCTCCCCGTTCGGGCGAGGCGCCCGAAGGCAGCTCCCTCATCGTCTTCAGCGGCGATCTGGACAAAGCGATTGCTTCGTTCATCATCGCCAACGGCGCCGCAGCCAGCGGCAAGAAAGTGACGATGTTCTTCACATTCTGGGGACTCAACGTCATCCGCCGTTCCGAGAAGGTGGCGGTAGAGAAGAGCTTCATCGGCAAGATGTTCGGCCTGATGATGCCGCGCGGCAGCCGCAAACTGGGCATGTCCAGGATGAATATGGGCGGCATGGGCGCCAAGATGATCCGCGGCGTCATGAAGGGCAGCAACATCTCCTCCCTCGAAGAGCTGATCCAGACCGCGATCGGGCAAGGCGTCGAGGTCGTCGCCTGCACGATGTCGATGGATGTCATGGGCATCAAGCGCGAGGAGCTGATCGACGGCGTCAAGCTCGGCGGCGTCGGCTATTACCTCGGCAAGGCCGATCAGTCCGGCATCAACCTGTTCATTTAACTTCATCCCCGTACCGGTTTGGACCGGACGGGGATTTTTTTGTCTATCTAATTAAAAAAAGACATTCCGGACCAGCGGGAGAAGCTCCGCGATTCGAAATGCCTTCATGCAGCCGGTTAGATGATCGATACGCCCGCGCTGGCAAAGCCGGTGACGGCTTGAACGAGGTCAAGTCCGGTGGCGGTGATCGTGTAAGCCAAGAGCAGGCGGGTGCCCGCAGGGACAGGTACCGCCAAACCCGTTGCGGAGCCGGTGCTTACCGAGCCTACAGCGACGATTCCCGTGAGCGCGGGAGCGAGATTGACAGCCGTTCCAGCCAGAGGAGAAAATACCGTGCTGCCTACCGGCGAGCTGTACAGCTGCGCGGTTACCGTGACGGTCGTGCCGACGAGAGTCAAGGCCAAGACGTTGCTGAAGGAGGCATAGATCGCGTTGATCGTACCTGCCCGCGGAACGACGAAGGCTTCGTCGAGCGTCGTTCCGAGAGCTCCGCCCGTCAGATCGATCGTTCCGCCGACAACGGCAACAGACGGAACTCCGGTACCGAATGCGACAAGTCCAGCAGTCCCGACCAGGCCGCCGACAACAGAACTCATGACAATCGGTATTCCCGAAGCGTACGGAATGATCGCTCCGCCGGCAGCCGCGCCCGTTGCGCCCGTTGCGCCCGTTGCTCCCGTTGCTCCAGTCGTTCCGGCTGCTCCTGTCGCTCCGACTGCGCCGGCCGCTCCTGCTGCGCCTGCTGCGCCGGTCGAGCCCGTTGCTCCCGTTGCGCCCCTTGCGCCGGCTGCTCCCGCGGGACCGATCGGACCGATCGGTCCCGGAATGCCTTGAGGACCTTGCGGTCCTTGCGGTCCTGGTGGCCCTGGCGGCCCTGGAAGTCTACCCATGAAAAATTACCCCCTCCTCTAAGCTATATCCATACAGTTGATTCAGACAAAGGAAAGATTTACCATCCCGCAATCATCTTATTCCGCTTTGGTCTAGGGAGTTACGGCTGACAGGCGCACATTTTTCCCGACGGCGCATCGCTGTCCAAGCACAACCGGCAGACAAGGCATACTCTAACAGGGACAGCCCATGACAACCCGAAGGAGGCTGCTGAAGAACGCCGATGAGCACGAAAAAACTGCTCGGCATCCTCGTGCCGAATGCAAAAACGGGAAGAGCGCTTCTCGCCCTCTACCGGCGCCATAATCCGACCGGACTGAAGCTGATCTGCTTCACCCTCTCCGATATCGACTGGAAGCGCAGGCGGGTGAGCGCCCTCCATCGCCGGAGGCGAAGATGGGCGCATTCGAAGTTCCCCCTCCCCCGCGTCATCTACAACCGCTGCTACGAGCCGGACCCTCTGCTGCTCAAACGGCTTGAGGCCGAGATCGGCGCCGGATTCCTCTTCAACAGCATCAACCGCCTCGACAAGATGGACGTCCACCGCATCCTGAGCCCCGCGCTTGCTCCCCACCTCCCGGACAGCGAGCCTCATGACGAAGCTTCGGCCGACAGACTTCTCGATCTTCACCGCATCCTCTACTTCAAGCCCATCCACGGAAGCAGGGGCATCGGCGTCTTCCGAGCCGAGCTGAAGGCTTCGGGCGAGATTCACCTCGGCAACCACTATCTCCTCCCCAGCCACATCTTCGAAGACCGTACCCGGTTTCATCATCAGCTCCGGGATCTACTCGGCTCCTCCCCCTGCATGGTTCAATCCGGAATTCCCGCCCTCACCTTGTTCGGCCAGTATTTCGACATTCGCGTGCTGGTTCAGAAAAACGGCAACGGCGAATGGACCGTCACCAGCGCCGTCAGCCGCATCGCCGCAAAAGGCTGCTTCAATACCAGCATCGCCGAACGCGTCGTCCTGACAGCCGACGTGCTGAAAACCGTGTTTCTGCCGGAACGGGCGAAGCCGCTCCTGGCTAAAATCAAGGCCATCGGAGCCGCCGCCGCAGAACGGCTGGACGAGGCCCATGAGAGAAGCTTCGGCGAATTGAGCGTCGATCTGGCGCTGGACCGCGCCGGGCATCCCTGGATCATCGAAGTGAACGGAATGCCGCAAAATAGCCTCTACTCTCCTTTCAAGCAGTCCAAGCGCGCCGCGTACGAATTTCCGCTTCTGTACGCCTCCCATCTTTTGACCCGGTCATCCTCTCCGGAAAGCGAATCCTCCATGGCTGAAACCTCGCATGAAATCACCGAAGCCATTCCGCTCCCCATCGCTCACTTGCAAAACGTTCCGATCGCCTTGTCGTGAAACGGCAAAAGCCGGCAGGCGCACCGATCATCGGCGCCGGCCGGCTTGAGCTGTATAGCGGAGAAGAACCGTTTGCGTCTAGAGCAGCTCGACGGAGACGGAGAGGATGGACAAGCTCCCTTTGCCGCCGTCCAGCCTGATTTCATTGCCGCTGCCCGGCATCAGCGTCACCGTAATGCCGGTGCGGCCGTCAAAGCTGCCGCCGCCGCCCGTGGACAGCGCATTCAGCAGCGAATAGTCGCTGCCGTTGACGGTCAGATTCACCTTGGCCAGGCGTTCGTCCGTCGCATAGCGGAGCTCGACGTACGCCCTGCCGCCGACGCCTCCGTCCACGCCGCCGAAGACGGCGAACGCCTCCGGAAGATGCATGCCGGCCAGCGCCTGCTCCCCGTGGCCGGCCGGCTCCAGCCAGGCTCCGCCGCCGGGAGCGCAGCCGCCAGCCGGGTAGACGGTGGCCGTGCCGGTCCGGCTTGCCCCGCCGCCTGCGGAACGCACGCCTTCCTTCGTCTGGACGACGGTCCGGATGGAGCCGTCCTTCTCGAAGTGGAGCTCGTCGATGCACATGCTCCGAAGATTCCCTTCTCCGGATATGGCCTGATTATGGTAGAACAAATACCATTGCCCCTTGAACTCCGCGACCGAGCCGTGGGTGGTGGAGCATCCGGTCGGCTCCAGGAAGATTCCACCGTACGTCCAGGGCCCGAGCGGATGGCGGCTCGTCGCATAGTGCATCCGGTTGTTGTCATGCAGATTGTCGGCATAGGTGAGGTAGTAGACTCCTTCCCGCTTGAACACCCAAGCGGCTTCATGAAAATCCTCCAGCCCTTCCATATCCGCCATGGCGCCCTGGATGGACATCATGTCCTCTCCCATCTCGCCGCCCTGGCACTTGCCGCCGCCGCCATAATACATATAGGAACGGCCGTCGTCGTCGGTGAACACGCAAGGATCGATCATGGCAAAGCCGCCGAGTCCCTCGATATATCCCCGGTCGACGAATCCCCGCGCCGGCTCGCTGCTCGTCGCCACCCCGATCTTCCACGTCTCGTTCCACCGGGAACCGCTTGGATGGGGGTAATAAAAATAATAGGTTCCATCCTTGCATGCGGCGTCCGGCGCCCACATGAAGCCGCCCTCCGGCCGTCCCCAGGAGACGTCCTCGGAGCGGAGAATTTCGCCCTCGTCGATCCAGTTCGCCATATCGTCCGATGAGAAGACATGGTAGCGGTCCATGAGATCGCAGCCTCGGGCCGGATCCATGTCATGGGAGGCATATACGTAGATTCTGCCGTCTCCCCATGCGTGGGCGGACGGATCCGCCGTATAGATGGAGGTGATAACGGGATTTCCCGCCGTTTTTTTTGCTGCGTCTTTGGGATGGCTCATGCCGAATCCTCCTCGATTTGCTGTTGTCCTTTCATGCCGCGGCGCATGCCATCATCTTACCGCGGTGCCGGACATGCTCGAAAGGAGGCATCCTTAAACTTTGCAGGGGTTCCTTGGCCGCTGTGCCGGGCTTCAAGCCGAAAAGCCGACTCACTCCCGCCTCTCTGTTCCCTCGGCGGCTTCATCCCCCGGTTCACCGGCAGGCAGAATAGGGTGGCGGATCGTAATCTTCGTCCCTCTGCCTTCCCCGGTGTCGATCCTGAGCTTGTAGTCGTTCCCGAAATACAGCTTCAGCCGTTCGTTGACGTTGCGCAGCCCGACGCCCGGCCGCTTGCCTTCCCCGCCGACCGCTCCGTCTTCCCCGTCGTCCAGCTGCCGCAGGACGGAGTCGGGGATGCCCCTGCCGTTGTCGGAGATCGCGATGACCATATCTCCCTCCTCGATATGCCCGGAGAGAAGCACCTTGCCCTTGTCGAAGTTGCCGCGGATGCTGTGCTGGATGGCATTCTCGACCAGCGGCTGCAGCAGCAGCCTCATGAACGGCAGGGCGAGCATCTCCTCGTCGAAGAAATAGACGACCCGCAGCGGCTGGCCGATGCGCGCCTGCTCGATCTGCACGAACGCCTTCACCTGCTCGACTTCGCGGCCGACCGTCGTCATGTCCTTGCCCTGGTTGAGGCTCAGCCTCAGCAGATTGCCGAGCGCCGACACCATCTCCCCGATGTCGCTGCGGCCGTGGTTCTCCGCCTTCCACCTTATGGACTCCAGCGTATTGTAGAGGAAATGCGGGTTGATCTGATGGCTGAGCACCTGAAACTCCAGCTCCTTCTTGTTGCGCTCGGCCCGGGTCGACTGCTCGATCAGCCCCTCGATCTTGCGCAGGATGCTGCTGAAGCCCCGGTACAGCCAGCCGATCTCATCCTGGCGCTTCTGATGCGGAATGGCGAGCTTGAAGTCGCCCTCCTCCAGCCTGCGCATGAGCCGCACGAGCTGGAAAACCGGCTGGGTGAAGGTCAAGGTGATGTAGGCGACGACGCCGACGGAGCAGACGAGGTAGGCGATGAGGAAAAAGACAAGCAGCCGGTTCAAGTCCTCCACCGGCTTGGTCAGGGCGCTCATCGGCGTCAGGCTGACGATCGTCCACGGCAGGCTCTCCATATTGACGAACGCAGCCAGATTCTCCTTGCCGTGCAGGGACAGCCGCAGCTCGCCTTCCGTATGGATGCTGCGCTGCTCTGCGAGCTTCGCCGACTCGAAGATCTGCCCGGTCGTCTCGTTGCGGGAGGAGTCGAAGAGCACCTCTCCGCCCTCGCCGATAACGAGAAACTTCTGCCCTTCCAGCTGCTTGGTCGGCGAGAAGAAGCGGCTCAGATGGCTGTCGGCCAAATCGGTGACGACCAGCCCGCGGGGGACGCGGTCATGCAGCCCGGTGAACGTCTTGACGTAGACGAGCAGCGGGCTGCCGCCCGGCCCCTCATGCAGCGACAGATGCCAGGTCGGCACCGAGCTTTCCCTCGCCCCCGCGAACCAGGCCTCTGCGCCGATGCCCGTCGATTCTCCCAGCGTTCTCATATAGGTCGGATAAGCCTGCAGCGGCAGCGGGTAGACGCGGAGCTGGAGGGCGTCGATCTGCTTTTTCTTCTGATAGACGAGATTCAGCATGTTGACCGCGAAGGCTTCCTCATCCTGCGCGCTGGCCGGCGGACGCTCCAGCAGCGTCTGCAGCGTCTTGTCGCCGATCAGGTCGTTGATCTGGTCGTTCAGCTGGCTCAGGTAAGCCTCCACGTTTTTCTGGGCCTGCTCCAGATACCCCATCGAGAACGTCTCGTTCGCCTTCTGGATGCCTTCGACCGACTTGGTGTACGCGTAGGAAGCGAAGAGGATGAACGGCACGATCGTGATGGCGAAGAAGATCAGGATCATCTTGTTGCGGAATGAGGAGCCCAGCTTCAGCGAAGCCTTAATCATCCAGAATTCCCCGCTGTCTCCGGTATTCCTTCGGCGTGATGCCCGTCTGCTTCTTGAACAGCTTGGTGAAATGCACCGGGTCCTTGTAGCCGACCTGGTAGGAAATCTGGTAGATTTTGAATTTCACGTCTCCGAGCATTTCCTTGGCCCTCGCCATCCGGATTTCCGTCAGCGCCTCAAGGAATGTCTTGCCCTTCTCCTTCTTGAACAGCTTGCTCAGCCAGACGGGCGTGACATGGACTTCCTCCGCCACCGCCTGCAGCGACAGATTGTCCCCGAACCTCGAGGCGATGATCTTCTCCGCTTCGTGGACGATCTGGCTCGTCGGCTCCGTCATCCGCCGAAAGTCGGCCGCCATCGAGAGCAGGACGGTCTCCGCATGCTCCTGCAGCGACAAGAGATTGTCGTAGAGCTCCAGCTGCTCCCACAGCGCGATGGGATCCTTCTCCCAGGTGCGGTCCGCCCAGCCCGCCGCGGAGGCGGCCCGGCAGATGCCCATCAGCCACTTGAACAGCTGCTGCTGGATATCCTTGAGGGTCGCCAGCTCCCAGCCCTTCACCATGTCGACGAAGCTGGCCATCGCTGCCGTGATGTCCTGATCGGAGCCGTACCGGACGAGATCGAGCGCGTCCGCGGGCTCGCGGATGGACAGCGGGCCTTCGTGCCGGCTCTCCTCGTCCATCGTCTCCGTGAACAGCCGGTTGCCGCCGTAAAGCGCCTTCTGCTCCAGCCACTCGCTGCATTCGACGTACTGGGCATGCAGATGGCTCCAGTCCTTCGGCACGCTCGTCAGGGCGATGCTCGCCTTCACCTTGACGAACTGGTTGATCCGCTGCAGGCAGACGCCCGCTACGGCGAGGCTCTGCTCCGGATGCCGCCCGTCCCGGCTGCCGAGGACGGCGATCCAGCGGTCGCCGGAATCGGTGAACAGCGTGAACTCGCCCGGGTATTCCTCCTGCAGCGTCTGGCTCATCACGTTGCCGATGCCGAACAGGATCAGCTCCTTCTCGGACGGAAAGCTTCGCTGGGAAGCGACGGCCTTGAGATCGTCGGGCTCCGCCATCAGGAGCATGAGCGGCGTCTTCTCGAGCCATCCCAGCTGAAGCGCCTTAAGCCGGTGCAGCACGCGCGTCTCCCGGTAAGGATCATAGTCGCTCTCCACGATTTCCCGCAGCAGCTCCTCGCGCAGCTTCGGCATCGCCAGCCGCATCTGGTCGTTCATCAGCTCGCGGCTCTGCTTGTCCATCCGCTTGCCGACGATGAGGTCGACCGCCCTGCGCACGATCCGCTCCAGCTCCTCCCTGTTGATCGGCTTCAGGATATAGTCCATCGCCGACAGCTGCATGCCCTGCTTGACGAGCTCGAAATCGTCGTAACCGCTGATCAGAACGGCCTGCCAGTCGTAGTCCGGCACTTCCCTGAGCGCGTCCAGAAGCTCCAGTCCCGACATCCGGTTCATCTTGATGTCCGTAATGATGAGATCCGGCCTCGCTTCGGCGGCCATCGTCAGCGCCTCGTCCCCGTCGTCCGCCACCAGCACGGTGCCGATGCCGAATTCCGACCAGGGAATCCTTCGGCGGAGGCCTTCGCGAATCTCGTATTCGTCATCCACGATCAATGCGCTGAGCATCCTATCATCCTCCAGACTTCGCACGCTGATTTGTTTTCGCGCCCAGATAGTCGTCGATCTGCCTCTGCACGTCGGCAATGACCTTGTCCAGGCCGTTCCTTTCCTGAAGCGCGATATAGGCTTCCACGGATGGGCCGACATCCTGGACCATGCCGTATTCGATCGCCTTCCCCTTATCCTCGTAGCTCTGATCGCGCGCGGCCAGCTTGGCGCCGATGCCCGCATCGCTGATGAACAGCCCTTCCACGGGCGACTTCACGTTCATCGGCTGCTCGGCGAAGCGCGTCTCCTCTTCCCAGAAGCCTGCCGGATACGTAGCGGTCGGGCGCATGAACGCCGGCTTCCAGAACGCCCATTGGCCGCCCCAGTCCATATAATTGCTCGTGGCGAACCCCATGTTGCCGGGATAGACCGCCGTGTCTCCCTCCAGCTCGTACGTCTTGCCCTCGATGCCGTAAATGACGAGATCATAGAGCGTCCGGTCCGTCTCCATCATGTCCAGGAAGCGGAGCACCCGGTCGGGATGCTCGGAGTTGCGGTTGATGGCGGCCACGTTCGCGATCGGAGAACGGTTGATATACCGCTTGCCGGGATACATCAGCGACATCTGCTGGCGGTACGAGCCGTCCGAGAAGCCCGGATCGGCGGCGTAGGCCCATTCGTGGGAAGTGATGGTGAACAGCATCTTCCCGTTCCTCCACTGGTCGGCGGCGCTCTCTTTGTCGATCGTCGCGTCGCGGTTGAGGATGTTGTCGTTGTACCATTTCCGGCTCATCTCCGCAGACTCCCGGTAAAACGGCTGCTCCTCGATCGCCCGCACCTTCACCTGCGGATCGCCGTAATAGAAGCCGAGGCCGTGGAAGCCGAGGTCGACCCACTCCTCCCGCATCATATAGAGAGGCAGCGGAGACGTCCGCGTGAACTTGGCGTCGGGATAGGCCGCCTTCAGCTCATGCAGGAGCTCATCGACGTCCTCGACCGTCTGGACGGAGCCCGGGCTGCGGCGGATGCCGGCCTTCTCGGCGAGATCGGAGCGCCAGCCGGCGTAGAAGCGCTGGTTCATCTTGATCGTCCAGGGCAGGGCGATCACCTCGCCCTTCACCGTCGTGGCGGACAGCGTGTCCAGATCCTTGTATTTTTCGTACAGGCGGGGAGCGTACTTCGGCAGCAGCTCGTTCAGGGGCAGGTAGGAACCGCGCGCCGCCATCTGCTGATAGGAGTTGTCCGAATCGAAGTTCAGATCCCAGCGGTCGCCGGCGGCTGCCATCACGAGCAGCTTGCCCGGCATTTCCGGCCAGGGGATGAAGTTGACGTTGAACTTCACGTTCAAGCCCTTGGACTTGACGTAGTCGCTAACCGCCGTCCACACTTCGTCGGTCGCGGCTTTTTTGTCGCCGCCGAAGTAGAACTTGAGCGTGACCTCCGGCTCGGATGCCGGAAGCTGCGGTTCCCGGGCAGCGTGGCCGTCCGTGCCGCGGGCCATATAGACGGACAGGCCGGCCACGATGAGGAGAACGCAGGCAGCCGCTGCGAGTTTGCCTAGCTTGGTCGCGAACATGCGCGCGGGCCCTCCCTTCGGAATGGAATATGAAAACAGGCGCCGAACGGCGCCTTATCGAGTATGCGCTTTCATTTCAGATCGCTTCCCGTTAATGATAGCTCCGCTTCGTCCTTCCGACAATGAGGCGATTGCAAACAATCCCGTCTGATCTTGGCGGATTCTCCAGATAAAGTTTAATAGACAAATTCGATCCCTTCCGCTCTTCATCAGGCAAGCGGGCTTTCGCGCTCCAATCTGTTAGCTGCCGCCGCGCAGAAAGGACTGTTCCCTGGAGCCCCGAGGCTCTGCGGAACAGTCCTTTTCTTTTTCTTCCCTTCAGCCCGAAGAGTCCATTCCCATCCTCGCCGCTACTTCAGCGCCGCCGCCAGCTCGGTTGTCTTCTTGTTCCAGGCCTCGGTCTCCGGAATAAGGTCGTTGATGTCGCGATCGCCGAACACGATGTCGTTGACGATGTTGTTGTAATTGTACTCGTTCCAGCCGGGGACGGTCAGGCCGGGCTGGATGTAGGCGTTCTTCTGCGCGATCTTGACCGCCTCGATGTTTTTGCCCTGCCAGATCGGAGCCTGGTCGTAATAAGCCGTCAGCTCGGGATCGACGACCGAAGCGTTCGCGCCCTGGTCGATCTTCCACTTCTGGGCTTCCTTGGTGAACTGGAAGCTGAGCCAGAGGAACGCCTCCTCCTTATGCTTGGAGCCGGACAGCAGCGCGAGCGGGCCGTAGATGGAGTAGCCCGGCTGGCTCACCTTGCCTTTAGGGAACGGCAGCACATCCCAGCTGAACGCCGCCTTCTCCTTGAGCGTCGGCAGCACCCAGTCGCCGCCGATCGCGAAGCCGGTCTTGCCGTTGATGAACTCCTTGGTCACGCCGCCGCTGGCCGCGGCCGCCGCCTCGCTCTGCATCGAGCCGTCCTTCGTCACGAACTCGCGCAGCCATTTGGCGTCGTTGATGACATCCGGGGTGCTGAGCAGGCTTTGCGTCAAATCCTTGTTCATGTACTGCAGATTGTCGGCATGGCCGTCCGCGATCGCCTTCGTGCTGAGCAGCCGCATCTGGATCTCGGGCTGGGTCGTTACGCCGTATTCGCCCGCATCCGGATCGGTGATCTGCTTGGCGACGTCGCGGAAGTCGTCGTACGTCCAGTCGTTGCCCGGCATGTCGACGCCGTGCTTGGCGAGCAGGTCCTTGTTCACGAGCACCCACATCGGCACGTCGACCATCGGGACGGCGAGCTTCTGGCCCTTGAACGTCATCGTGTCGAAAAATCCTTCCGGGAACTTGGCGTTTTTGAAAATGTCGCTCTTGTCGATGTACGGCGTCAGATCCTCGATCAGGCCGTTCTGCTGGAACGTGATGAGGTCGGAGTCGATCTCCGTGACATCCGCCGGCGTGCCCGCCGCTTCCTGAGCCGCGATGATCTCCATGATCGGCTGGGAGTTGACGGGAATCTGCTGGATCGTGATCCAGGGGTATTTCCGGTGGAACAGCTCGTAGAGCTCGTTGTAGGAATCCTTCCACGAAATGAACCTCAGCGTGACGGGATCATGCTTCTCTTCCGCGCCGCCTCCGCCGCCTGCCGCGTCCGTATCGGCCGCCGTGCTCGGAGCCGGGCTTCCGGAGGCAGGAGCGTTGTTCGCGCTGTTGCCGCTGCAGCCGGCCAGAACGAATGATAAGGCGAGCACCGTGCCGAGCACGGAATGAATCGTTTTTTTGCTGGTCATCTTGGATATCCTCCCCTGATAGGAACCGTAATTGAACGGATGGCTTGAACGCCGAGCAAGGCGAGCCGAATTCGGGCGGCCCCTGGGGCCGCTGTCGAACCCGGATTTCTTGAGTTCCCCTTGAAGAAGGGAGAAATCCGCGCGTCTGCGGCGGGCGCTCGGCGTTTTTCGGAAAACCGGCTTCGCGAGCAGGCGGGCAGTCTCGGGCTTGAGCTTGCCCGCAGCTCCGGCTTCATCAGCCATGCTCGGCCGCATAGAACGGAAACAGCACGTCCGCGCCGGACGAAAGCGCATCCCTCCCTTCAAGGCGCCTGCCCCGATTCATTCCACGATTCCCGTCCGCTCGATGCCGGCGACGAACCAGCGCTGCAGCACCATGAAGAGGATCAGCGGCGGCAGGATGATGAGGAAGGCGGCAGCCATCTTGGTGCCTTCCGTCACGGGATTCGTAATGAAATGCGTGTTGCCGAGCAAGGACGGGTTGAGCACGTCCTCCAGATTGTCGAGGCGGATCGACAGCGGCGTGAAGCCGTTCGCGAGAAACATGGACGGCTCGTAGTACATGTTCCAGTACCAGATGAACGAGAACAGGAACACGACGAGGCAGGCGGACTGGGCGAGCGGCAGCATGATGCGGAAGAACAGCCGGAACGAGGACGCCCCGTCGAGCTTCGCCGCCTCCTCCAGGCTGGCCGGCTGCGCGCGGAAGAACTGGCGGAAGATGAGGATGAACAGCGCCCCCTTGAGCCCCTGGCCGAACAGCGCCGGCACGAGGAACACGAACAGCGTGTTGAGCAGGCCGAGCTTGCTGAAGATGACATACAGCGGAATGATGATCACCTGCGGCGGGATGAGGAAGGTCAGGATGACGAGCGCCGTGATCAGCCCCTTGAACGGCAAGGCGAGCCTCGCCAGCGCGTACCCCGTCATGGCGCAGACGAGCACCTGGGCGAGCGAGCAGCTCAGGGCGATCAGCGCCGTATTCCGCAGCGCTACGGGGTATTGAAGCCCTTTGAACGCCTTGGACAGGTTCTCCCAGGTGACGGCTCGCGGTATCCATTTGACAGTCGGATCGAGCAGGTCGCTCATATCCTTGAGCATCGTGCTGACCATGTACAGCAGCGGCTGCAAATACAGGTACGCCACGATGGAGAGCAGCGCGTAGATGGCCAGCTTGGCCAGCAGGCCGTCCGACAGGGTGCGCCCGAGCACGATCATCTTGGCTTTCTGGACGCGCCGCCCCCAAAGCAGCCCTTTTGCCTGCTTGCCCGCCTTTTGCAGCCATATGCTGGCGCTCATGCCCTTCCCCTCCTCTTGCTCATGCTGCGGCTGAACAGTCCCGTCACGATGGCGATCAGCGCGAATATAAAGGCGAAATAAATCCAGGCCAGCGCGCTCGCGTAGCCGTATCCCGTGTCCACCTTGAACATGTTGTCCCGGATATGCTTCAGCACCGGGTTCAGCGGAAATGTGAACAGGTCGATGATCGTATACAGCATGTTGAGGCTGACGAACGGCATGCTGGCCGGCAGCGTGATCTTCCAGAAGCTGTCCCACGGAGAGGCGCCGTCGATGCGGACCGCCTCGTAGATGGACGGGGAGACCGTCTGGAAGCCGGCGATGAAGATGAGGATCTGGACGCCCGAGTACCACAGGATGAGCACGATGCGCCCGAGCACCTCCATGACCGTCTTGGCCAGCTCCCCGCCGACATACTGGCGCACCAGCGGCTCCAGATTGTACTGGTCGAGGAACGGGATGTCCCCCGCCCCTTGGGAGAACAGCTCCGAGAGCACCTGGCCCGTCGCGAAGATGACCGGCAGGAAGAACAGCGCCCGATAGACGAACCGGCCGGGGAACTTCTGGTTGAGCAGCAGCGAGATGAGCAGTGCGAAGATGACGATGACGGGAACCATCAGCAGCATCTGCTGGAAGTACGTGATGAGCTCGATCGGAAATACATTGTCCTTCAGGAACGCGTCCCGATAGTTCTGCAGGCCGATCCAGTCGTACTTGAAGCCGCCCGGCACGACGGCGACTTTGTGCAGCGACATGAACATCGACCAGCCGACCGGCACCGCGACGAAGGCGGAGAAACCGATCATCCAGGGAAGCATGAACAGCATGCCGATCCCGTACCGCTTGGCGTGATGCTCCATCGCTTTTCGTCTGTATGGCGCAGGGCGGCTCATGCTCCGCCTCCTTTCTCGACCGAGAAGCTTCCTGCCGCGTAATCGACGATCACCCGGGTCCCGTCCTCGTAAGTCGTCGCGTACCGGTCGGCCGACAGCTTCTCATGGGCCGTTATCCTCCGGGCGAACAAGCCCGCGAGCGAATCGAACTGTCCGTATTCCTCGACGATGCGGCCTTCCCACTTGTCGAAGCGGCTGCTGTACAGGAAATTGGAGGCCGACTCCTTGAGCTTGCGCGAGTCGTCATGGGTCACCATGAAGGACGGCATAGCGCCGTATTCGATCGCCCGCAGGAATTCCTTCCGCTCGTCGTCGCGCAGATTGCCTTCCCCGAACGTATAGGGCACATACCCGTGCAGCACCATCGGATAGAACGGTACGGTCTCGTCGATCAGGAAATCGTAGCTCGATTCCGAAGGCAGCGAGCTGATGTAGTCCGCCTGGCTCAGCGTATAGGCGTTGCCGCGGAATACGCCCGCCGAGCCGAGCTCCTTGCGGGTGTACGACAGCAAGCCGGCGTACACCCTGCTCGTATATCCCCGGGACAAAATGCCGGAGGGCTCATAGTCGTTGAACGTCGTATCGCCGAGTCCGCTGTACAGAATGCCGGATACGCCCAGCTTCTTGAGCCGGTCCACGGCCGCCGCCGCGCTCGCGGCGGTGAAGGACGGCTTCGCCATGAACCAGCCCTCGTCGATGAAGGCCGTCCCGTCGATCGCGCGCACGGCGCCGCTCTTGCCGGATGCCGAGGAATGGCCGTCTACCCAGAGGAAGTCCTCGTAGAAGCTGACGTCCGTTCCGGCTGCCTTCATCTCGCCGATGAACGCCTTGGCGGCGGATTCTCCTCCCAGCGAGGATTCGATCGGGAACCGTTTCTCCATGTCGTAGTCGCCCATGTTCTGCCAGCCGTAAAAGGCCACCTTGGAAGCGGCGACGCCTTTGCTCCGGAGGCTCCGCATCATCTCTCCCGCCTGGGCGAACGTCGTGGCGGCAACGTAGCGCACCCTTCCGAACGCTTTCTCGTAGTTGCCTCCCATGATTTTGAGATACAGAGGCACATGCTCGGCGGGCTGCAGCGGCTTGCCCAGCGATCCCGCTGCGATCAGATAGTCGCGGTACGATTCCGCCATGCCGGAATAATCCGCCTTCTGCCCGCTCAGGAAGCGGTACTCCACCTCCCGGTCGAAGTCGAGCCGCTGCTTCTGGACGGCCTTCGTCGGCGCGGCCAGCCGGCTCATCCGGTACAGATATTCCTCCCGGTACATCTGGCTGGAGTAGACGTTGTAGAGAGAGGACTTGATGCCCGGCGGCATCGCCGCGATCTGCGCCGCTCCCTCGCCTTTGGCCAGCACCGCCACGAAGGCCTGATCTCCCTTCTTGAGCCCGAACACGGGGTAGGCGATGTCCTCCCTCATCCCGGCGTCGCGCGTCCAATTGGCGGAGTTGGTCAATTCGGCTCCGTACACTTCATGCAGATAACCCTTGGAGATGCCGGCACGCGGAGCATTGAAGCGGATCAGCCCGCCGGGACCGTCCGGCACGAACAGATACCCGTCGTCCGAAGCGGCGGCGGCGCCGAAATACGGCAGCAGATCAAGCGAGAAGGCGGCATAATCGCCGTCTTCGACGATGCCCGCCGCGGGAACGGAGACCTTCAGCCCCGCCTCCGTCAGGGAGTAGCGGATCGTCACGCCGAGCTTTTTGTCCGGAAAGGAATAGCTGGCCTGGATTCCATCCCCGTCCTTCACGATAGTGGTCCTGACGCCGGGACTGAGGCTGTTGACCGATTCCCGGATCGTCTGGTCCGCCCCCTTGCTTCGGACGTAGGTCAGCACGAACGCCGACTGCAGGTTGGAGAGCAGCAGGCCCTTGACCTTCTCCTTGGCGAGCTCCTCCCTGGTCGGGCTGCTCGTCCAGCGGTAGCCCGATCTGCGGTCAAGCACGGCGATGCCGCCGTTGTCCGGACGGACATACAGCCCGTAGGCGTCCGTCTGGGCAGCAAGCGCGTAGCCGTCCGCTTCCGGGACCGGCTGCCAAAGCTCGCCCTGCGCCACGGCGGCAGATGCCGGCGGCGCCGCGTCGATGCCGAGGCGGGCGAGCGTCTCGGCCGCCGTCGGTCCTTCCCGTCCCAGCAGCACCGCCAGGATGGCGACGGCGGCGAGGAAGACGGCAGCGGCGAGCAGCTTCGTTCGAAGAGAGATTCGATTCAGAAAGTTACGGATGGAAGTTCACCTCTTTATACAGCTCTTGGAAGAAGTCCAGCAGGTTGTAGGACAAGCCGAAGATGATGAAGCCGAACAGCCAGATCGTGCCGATCGCGAACACCGTCACCGCCGAATTCTTGATCGTCTCCACGAAGTCGAAGTTGTGGATGACCTGGGTCATGACGATGAACAGGACGCCCAGCCAGATCGCCGTCACCGTCGTCAGGGAAGCGACCAGCACCTTCTCGTCCAGCGTCACGATATTGGAGAGGATGAGGATCGGGATGGACAGGAACAGATAAGGCGCCAGCGCGTACGTGCTGCCCTGGACCACTTCCCGGAACCGGCCCTCCCCGTCCCTCACGCTGCAGACGAGGTAATTGGCGATGATCCAGGTGGCCCACGGAAGGATGAACAAGCCAAGCTCGCTCGGCAGATTGACGTCGGCCAGATCGACCGGATGGAACAGGAAGCCGGTCCAGTAGATCCGGGCCAGCTTCACCGCGAGGACGGCGGCCAGCAGCGTCAGCGTGATCCACGCCGGAATCCGGGTTTCCTTGAGCCGGTAGAAGCCTTCGTACGGATGGATCATGACAGAGCCGAAATGGCGCAGATGTCCGAGCGGACGGCTCCACTTCTCCGGCAGCGGATGCCGCCGCAGCAGGCGCTTGATCCCCTTTCTCCCGCAGCGGAGCAGGAGAAGGAGGGCGGCGATGCCGGCGAAGAGCAGGACAAAGCGGTTCTGCAGCCAGTCGAGCCGGATCTGCCAGAACGCCTTGGAATACCCGTCCGTGTCGAACGCCGTCCGCATGAACGAGAGCGCGCGCCTGTTGTCCCCTTCATGCAGGTACACCTTGCCGAGACCCTGGAAGGTCGCGTTGAACATATCGTTGCGGGCGTAGACCGCGTCCCAGTAGGGCTTGCTCTCCTCGTACCTGCCGTCGGCGTAGAGCGCCATCGCCTTCAGCGCCTCCCGGCCGAACTCGGTGCGGACGAACTTATGCACCGTCTTGGTCGCGCTGTCCGCCACCCAGACCGCATGCTCCGAATCGACGCCGATGGCGGTCGGGTAGCCGACAATGCCGTACTGCTGCGTTTCCTTGTCCACGGCTCCGAAGGCGAACAGCGCTTCCGCGCTGCGGTCGTACAAGGTGATGAAGCCGGAATCCGTATCGACGTCGTAGAGAAAGCCTTCGTCGTCGAGAGCCGCATCCACGATGCCGTTTCCGTTCACGAGCGTTTTGTTCTTGAAGGCGTCCACCCCGCCCGCGTTGAGCTTGCGGACCGCCCCCTTGCCCTCTCCCCCCGCCGTCGCGGTATAGATGAAGCCGTCCCCGTCGATCGCGACGTTGGCGATCGGCTTGGGCAGCGCCGCCTTCTCCTTGGACAGCTGCTCCTTGTTCAGGATCAGCTTCTTGAGCCAATTCAGCATCGACGTATCGGCTTTGTTCGCTCCGAAATACCCCATGAACTCGCCGTCCGGACTCAGCCGGACGAGGCCCTGATAGGAGGAGTTCAGCGCGATGTACATGACGCCGCGCCGGTCGACGGCGAGCTTCACCGGAACGAAATGCTCCGTCCCGAGCAGCGGCGAGTCCGGCTTCTTGTATTCCCTGCGGAACTTGCCGTCCGTACCGAATACGGCGATCCGCTGGTTGCCGGAATCCGCGACGTAGACGCTGCCGTCCGGCGCCGCGAACACCCCCTCCGGCGAGCTGAGGCTGCCGGGTCCCTCCTCCTCGCCGATCCGGCGGTCGAGGGAGCCGTCCTTGCGCAGCACGACGATCCGGTCCAGCTTCTTGTCGGCCACGTAAATGCTGCCGTCCGGCCCCGCCTGCAGATCCGCGGGCTCCTGGAAGTCCGCGTTGTATGCGCCCGCCGGCGTATAGATCGGCTGGATGCGGAACCAGTCCGACTGGTTGCTGTCGTAATAGAACGTTCGATACGGAAGCCCGGCGGAAGCGGGCTCCGGCGCGGCGATCCAGGCCAGCGCCGCGACGAGCAGTAGAGCGATCCATTTCTTCATTGTCCGACTTCCTTTGCTGATGGAATCACTTGATCCCGGAATGGACCATGCTTTCGAGCACCTTGCGCTGGAACAGCAGGAATATGATCAGGTTCGGGATGAAGATGAGCAGTCCGGCCGCAGCGGCCATGTTCTGGCCCGCGACGTTGTTCTGCAGGCCGCTGAGCAGGCTGTTGACGTAGAACGCCAACGTGCGCATCGCTTCCTTCTGCATGAACAGGGTCGACGTCTCGACGTCGCCCCATACCGTCTGGAACGTCAGGATCGAGATCGTCGCGATGGCGGGAGCCGACAGCGGCAGCACGATGCGGGCAAAGATGCCGACATGGCCCGCTCCGTCGATCTTGGCCGCCTCGATGAGATCGTTCGGAATCTGCGAGACGAAGCCGACGAGCATGAACACGGCGACGGGCGAGGCGAGCGACGGCAGCACATGGCCGAAATACGTGTTGTTCAGGCCGATGCCGCTGACCATCAGATACCTCGGGATGGAGACTGTCTCCGGCGCGAACATGAGCGACAGGGTGATCATCGAGAGAATGAGCGCCTTGAAGTGGAACCGGTACTTGGCCAGCACATAAGCGGCCATCGTGCTGACGATGATGACGCTCGCCAGCGTCAGGCCGAGCACGACGATGCTGTTGAACAGATAGCGCGTGAACGGAACGGTCGCGTTCGAGGCGTGCAGGAACAGCGACTCGAAGTTGCGCAGCGTCGGATGCAGGACGAAGAAGCGCGGCGGGAACAGGAACAGCTCGTTCTGCGGCTTGAACGCATGGCTGAAGATGAAGATGATCGGCAGCGACATGAACGCCGCGAGCGCGGTGAAGCCGCCGATCAGGACGGCCTGGAAAGGCGATGCCGAGCGGATTCTTCGGAGTCTGGCGATCATGGCTCACAGCTCCTCCTTCGAGTTGAACAGGCGATAGGCGAATCTCATGACGAAGTAGCTGAGCAGCAGCAGGATGACCGACAGCGCCGAGGCGTAGCCGAGCTCGAAGCGGATGAAGGCGTAGTCGTCGATATGGTTGATGATGAGATGCCCCGCGTACTGCGGCGTCACCGCCATGCCCGTCAGCTGCGTCGAGATGCTGCCCGCCTTGAGCGTGGACACGATCGTCATGACGGCGCTGAACAGCATCTGCGGCTTCATCGACGGGACGGTGATGTAGAACACCTCCTGCAGCCGGCTGGAGATGCCGTCGATGCGGCCGGCCTCGTACAGCTCCCGGTTGACCGTCTGCAGGCCGGCGAGCATCGCGAGGAAGCCGACGCTGAAGCTCATCCAGAGCGAGACGAGGATCATGATCTTCATGAGCGACTTCGGATCCTGGAGCCAGACGATCGGCCCGTCGATCCAGCCCATCGACAGCAGGAAGTTGTTGACGTAGCCGACGCGGTCCCCGCTGAAGGCGGCGATCCAGACGACGGACAGCGCCACGGCCCCCGCCATCGACGGAGCATAGAAGACGAGCGTGTAGTAGTCGCGCACCTTGAGCGGCAGCTGGTGGATCAGCCAGGCGAACAGGAACGACAGGACGTACCCGCCCGGACCGACGATGAGCGCGAACAGAAACGTATTGGGCAGCGCCTTGGTCAGGAAGACGATATCCTGCGTGAACAGCGCGATGTAGTTGTCGAAGCCGATGAAATGCAGCTTGCCGAAGCCGTCGTAGGACGTGAAGCCGAGCGTCGCCGCCATGGCGACGGGAACGACGATGAAGACGAGGAAGCAGATCAGGAACGGAGCGAGGAACACATAACAGAAGGCGTCCCTGCGCAGGTCGCTTGCGAAGCGCCTCAGCTTCGGCAGCGCCGGCGAGGGCTTGCGTCCGCTGCCGATGGCGATTGCGGGAGTCGGCTCGGTGCCGGTATTCATTTGTCCGTCCCTCCCCAGTCGTAAGGCTTGCCGATCTGCGGCACGCCGAGGCTGCCGCCCGCGATGCCGAAGTCCTTCTGCCTGCGGTTCATTTCCCGCTGCAGCGAGAGCTGCGCCTGCTCCAGCGATTCCTTGGCCGGGATGCCGTCGAATACCGTCCGGTTCCAGGCGAACTCCATCTCCCGTCCCAGGAAGTAGTAGCCGGGCACGTTCGGCATGTTTTTCGCCCAGCGGGACTGCTCGCGGATCGCCATGAGGTCGGCGCCCGGCCAGCTGAGCGATTTCATCGCCTCGACGTTCGCGGTGTTCCACCGGTATTCCAAGCCGTAGAACGATTCCATGTCGCTCGCGTACTGCGCCTGCACCTCGTCCGAGGTCCACCACTTCAGGAATTCCCAGGCGGCGTCCTTCCGGCCGCTCTTCTTCATGATCATCGCCGTCGACAGCCCTTGCGGCGACCAGCGGGCGACCTCCCCGTCCGCTTGCCGGATGCCCGGCAGCGGAGCGGTCGCCCAGTGGCCGGTAATCTCCGGCGCGGCGACGAGCAGCTGCACGTAGGTGTTGAAGTCGGCGATGCCGATCGGGATGTCCCCGTCGCGGAAATGCTGGAAGAACGCCGGAATATCGATCGGCAGGTTGTACTTCGTGAACATTTCCGTCCACTGCTTGAACGCCTGCTGTCCCTGCGGGCTGCCGAGATTGGCCTTGAGGCCGTCGGCCGAATAAGGATCCGCCCCGTTCTCCAGGAAAAAGGTCGCGAAGTCGCCCTTGGGCACGTTCATCGTCATGCCGTTCTCCTGCAGCGTCGGCAGCATGTCGAACACATCCTCCCAGGTGTCGGGAGCCTTCAGCCCGAGACGGTCCAGAATGTCCGTGCGGTAGAAGAGCAGCTGGAAGTTCTGCACCTCCGGCAGGCCGTAAGTGCCGCCGTCATAGCTGAGCGCCCGGGCCGCTCCCGGGATGAACCGCTTCATGACGTCGCCGAAGCCGGGATATCCGGACAGGTCCTGGGCCGCATTCCGCATCGCGTAGTCGGCCGGCGTCGCTTCCCCGAGCCCGAGCGCGACATCCGGCACCTCGCCGGCCGCGTTGCCGAGGATGAGCATGTTCGGGTTCGGCATCAGGTTGATGTTCACCGCGATGCCTGTCTTCGGAGTGAAGTCCTGATCGACCATCTCGCGGAGCAGATCGACGTAGTCGCGTCCCCGCTGCACCCAGATCGTCAGCGCTCCTTGCTCGGTCTTGCCGCCCAGCTCGTAATCCATCGTGAACGAGCGTCCGAAGTCGCCGAGCGCATACGGCACGCGGGAGAGCACCGAGGCGGTCTTCAGGCCGGGATCGCTGTCCGGCGTGCGCAGGACGAAGTAATCGAGCATGAGCGGCTGCTGGGTCAGCGTCGACATCCAGGTCCCGATGCTGGCCTGGATCGTGGAGAAGTCGTTGACCTTGCTCGGAATTTCGTCCACATCGTCCAGCATGGCCTGCAGCATGCTGACGGAGGACTTGATCGCCTGAGACAGGTCGGAATCGCGGCCGTTCAGGCCGTTCACATAGTCGCGGATGACGTTCAGCCTGGCGACGATCGCCTGCACCTTCGCTCCGGCGTCGGGATCGTATTTCTTCATCTCCCAGGTGCGCTGGGAGTCGATGTTAGCATCCGAGGCGTTTTTGCTGTAGTTGCCCGTAATCAGCCGGATATGCCGGTCGAAGTCCGAAATCTGGCCGAGCGTCTCCTTGAGCGCGAGCGACACCGGCTGGAGAGGCGACGAATCCGCCGTCATCGTGATTTTGTGCCCGCCTTTCTTCAAGTAGATCCGGTAGGGATTGCCCTCGCCGTCCGCCGCCGGGGCGATCTCGAATTCCTTGTGGTAGCCGAGCCCGTAATGCAGCCATTCGCGGAACGGAACCTCGCCGTCGATCTGGATCGTGCGGTAGGCCTTGAAGCCGGCGCGGTAGTTCTGGAAGTTCTTCAGATCCAGGACGTACCAGCCGTCCTCCGGAACCTCCGTCCTCCATTCCACCCATTCTCCCGGCAGCCGCCAGCGGTTGCCCCCGAGCACGTTGTAGGTGAGATGCCCTTTGGGATCGGGCGATATGTTCGGCTCGGCCCAGTGGTCCGTCTGGATGGAGATGCTCGACTTGCGGTCGAACGCCTCGGCTTCCGTGATTTCGTACCACGCCGGCTGATTCCCGGCCTGATCCGCCGGCTGCGAGGAGACATACTCCTCGTAGGCGGGAAGGACGCGCTGCGGCTCGAAGGAAAGCTTCTTAAGCGCGACCGGCTCCCGCTCTCCGACCAGCCTCAGCGTGTGGCCGCCCTGCTCCAGCCGGTACAGCAGCGGCCTGGACGAGGCCGAGAAGTCGCTCGCCGCCTTGACGGACCATTCCGATATCTCCGTCTGCCGGGGGCGCACCTGCATGCCGAGCTCGTTGCGTTCATACGGGTACTTGGCATCCTTCCACAGCCGCTGCAGCTCGATCGTCTCCGACTCGGCGAACGGGTAGGCGCCGTCGAGCTGCACGCCCCGGATGACGGATGTGCGGCCGCCGGGCAGCGGCTTGTAGTCCAGATGCAGCTCGTACCAGCCTGCGCGCGGAGCTTCGAACGACCATTCCACCCAGCCGGAGTCGCTGTTCCAGCTCAGCGCGGGACCGTCGGGACCATCCGTCTCCGCCAGCTTCGCCTCCGGAGCCGATTCCGTGTACTGGAGCGGATCGATCGAGATGGTCGGCGAGGAGGCCGCTTCCGCCTCCGCCTCGGGATGCTGGAGCATCAGCCTGGCATAGGGAAGCTTCCCTTCGGCATCGGGCTGCGGAGAATTCCCCAGCAGCTGCGAGGCGCTGACCGTCTGGGAGAACGTCGCCGCTTCCTTGCCGGAAGACCACCAGATGATACCGCTTGCAACAGCGGCGATGAGCAGCAGCCTCAGGCCGAGCTTGCCCGCCCGGAGTAGAGGCTGCCGGCTTCGTTTCGGGAGGAAGGATCTTTGGCCGCTTCCCGTCATGCCTGCTCTCTCCTCAGCGATACTCCGCTGCTCTCGTCGAACAGGTGAATCTTGTCCATCTGGAAGCCGAAGGCAGCCTGCTCCTCGGGTTGGTATGCGCTTTCAGGATCGGTCCGGGCTATGACTCTCGTGTCGCCGGCCAGCAAATACACATAGGAATCGGCTCCGGTTTCCTCCTTCATCTGCACGACGGCGGCCGTGTAGCCGCTGTCCTCCCCTTCCGGAAGCGCGGCGCTCAGGCGTACATGCTCCGGCCGGACGCCGAGCACGACGCTGCGCAGCGACCGGTCGGTGCCGCCGAGGCGTCGCTCCATCTCCACGGGCAGCGGCAGCTTCATCCGGCGGTTGGCGAAGTAGAGGGTCCCGTCCTCCCGCTGGATCCTGCCGGGGATAAAGTTCATTTGAGGAGAGCCGATGAAGCCCGCCACGAACAGATTGGCCGGCTCGTCGTACAGCTTGCGCGGCGGGGCGACCTGCTGGATGACGCCGTCCTTCATGACGACGATCCGGGTGCCCATCGTCATCGCTTCGACCTGGTCGTGGGTGACGTAGACCGTCGTCCGCTTGAGGTCGCTCTGGAGCTTGATGAGCTCGGCGCGGGTCTGCGCCCGCAGCTTGGCGTCGAGGTTGGACAGCGGCTCGTCCATGAGGAATACCTGCGGCTCCCTGGCGATGGCTCGGCCGAGGGCGACGCGCTGCTTCTGGCCGCCGGACAGCTGGCTCGGCTTGCGCTCCAGCAGATGCGAGATTTCGAGAATCTTGGCCACGCGGTTCACGCGCAGCCCGATTTCATGCTTGGCGGTCTTGCGCAGCTTGAGGCCGAGCGCGATATTTTCGAACACGGACAGGTTGGGGTAAAGGGCGTAGTTCTGGAACACCATGGCGATGTCCCGGTCCTTGGGGGAGACGTAATTGATGAACTTGCCGTCCATGTACAGCTCGCCGCTGCTGATCTCCTCGAGACCGGCCAGCATGCGCAGCGTCGTGGACTTGCCGCAGCCGGACGGCCCGACGAGCACGAGGAACTCGCCCTCCTCGATGGACAGATGAAAATCGTCCACGGCGGGGCGGGCTTCGCCTTTATAGCGTTTGAAGACATGATTGAACGTGATGCTTCCCACTGTTCTCACCTCGCGCTAGACTCTTCTGGATTGCTCTAGAGTCCATGTTAGCGCAAGGCGGGAATGGAAATAATAGGGTGGAATTGGCTTTTGCAGGGGGATATTGGCTGGGGAAGAGAGTTGCGGAACTCAGATTCTCGATCGTATTCTCTCAAGTATAGGCGTCCATGATTCCGGCCAAAAAATTCCGATAGTCAGCCACATAGGATTCGGGCTCGATAATCCTCAAGTCCCGCCCGAAACCCGCTAAAAATTGAAACCCGATCTCGTCTTGAGGCACGCTGATCGTCGCCACCACCTGTTCGGGATTCGAGGCATCGATGCTTTTTCGGCCATACCTTTCCAGCAATTGATCTTGGATGCGGGGGGAAATCCGAGCTTTGACGGCAACGAGCCGAGCCTGATAGTCATTTCCCGCGACTGAATGATCCAGATCATTTCGAGGAATAAAGGATTGTTTCTCCGTATTCAAACGATCCGTTCTCGACAGTTTAAACGTTCGATACGCCTGCCGTTCTAAACAAAAGCCCTTCAAGTACCAGCTCATCTCGCTGAAATGAAGCTGGTAAGGCTCCACCGTTCTCTTTGTAGCGAGACCGTTTCGATCCATATAATCAAATGAAACCAGCCTGTTCTGCAGGATGGCCTGCTGGCAAATGTTCAAGATCGGTTGAATCTCCGACCGCCCTTCCCAATCGTAAAAGGACAGATGAATAAACCCTTTGGGAGACACCGGATTCACCATGGACTCAATCTTCTTTATCGTCATCTCCACTTCCTGATGGACCCGAATTTGCCCCAGTCCGCTCAGAGCGACCAACAGATTTTCCAAATCCTTGTGGCTCAAAAGGCGCTTGTCGAGCTTATATTCATTCATGATCCCATAACCGCCATTCACCCCATGAATGGAGTAAATCGGAATATTGGACAGGCCAAGCGTTTCCATATCGCGGAGAATCGTTCTTTTGGACACCTGAAACAGCTTGGCAAATTCGTTCGCTGAAACGACTTCCTTTTGCAGCAGGATCATGACGATGGCAATCAGCCGCTCTATCTTCCCCATTTTCCCCTCCTCGAATTCGAGCATCGTAGCTGTTCATATGAATTCAAAAACGTCTGTTTCATTTTAATCCCAACTTTTGTTTGGGCGCAGCACAAATAAGTGACAATATAGCTGTCACCTATTATACCTTATGCTGAGTGCATCAAAAGAAGGAGGAATCACCATGTCAGCTGTTGCGTATTTGAATTTTGATGGAAATGCAGGACAAGCGATCGACTTTTATGCCGAAGCGTTCCATGCGACCCAGGTCAAGAAAGTCCAGTTCAAGGATCTTCCCCAAGATCCCAACTACCCGTTGCCGTCAAATGAACAGGAAATGGTGATGGAGTCATCGATCGAGTTTGATGGCGGAAAAATCATGATGTCGGACCTTCTGCCTTCCATGAAGCCGGTAACGGGCGAGCTTGTACAAGGAAACCAGGTGCTGATCAGTCTCGTTATCGAGGATCAAGAAGCTTTGGCCGCATACTTCAACAACCTGTCTGTTGGAGGACAAATCATATTGCCTTTGTCCAGCCAGCCTTGGTCCGCTTGCTTCGGAATGCTGGTGGATCGATTCGGCATGGTCTGGAAGTTCAACAGCGACGCAGACAAGTTTCTTGATTCCGTAATTGCCCATAAAAAATAATAAAGGCGCGGTACCGTCTATGGACGGTTGCCGCGCTTTTTTTTGTTCAGAAAATCAAGGACAGGGAGGATGGGTAGGGAGGAATTAAGCCGATAGAGCGGTTCAGCTGAACGGGGCTATCGGCGAAAAATACGAAAGGAGCTGCCGCGGCGCATGGTTTTCAACCCTAACATGGAACTTTCAAGCCGCGGTCGGTCAAAATCCAACAGCAGTCACAAGCCTTCATTGATTTTAACTAGTATTTCCTTCAAGGTTTTCTTTTCCTCTGCGGTAAGGGTTTGAACGATTTGATCCTCGACGCTTTGAAAGGAAGCATTAAAGTCTTCGATCAATTCAACGGCTTTGGGCAAAACATATATATTTTTTTGCCGTTCATTATTGGCAGGTATCTTGCGCTCGATAAATCCTCTTTTCTCAAGGCCCTGAAGCATGCTTGTAATACTGGCTCCTCGCACGTGAAACCGATCTGCAAGGTCCTTTTGAATAATAGTTCTATCTTGGTTTTTGTAGATATAGTCGATTATTTTCCCCTGGTGCGCGTTTAAACCCAGCTCTTTGATGCTCTCGTCCGCTCTTTTCTTTAACTTAAGGCCGATAATCTGAAGCAAATCCAGATAAGGCGTTTCCTTGCGGGGTTTCATGATGGTACCCCCTCAAATTATTAGAAGGCTAATTGTCTATAAATAGACTATACAAAAAACGAGCAGACGCGTCAAACAACAGTTAGTTTATTGACAGTTAGCTTTCTAACTTTTATACTCCTAATTGTTACATTGCCATGCAGCTGTCAGGCCAAGGAGGAATAAGAATGAAGAATGCAGTTCAACACGTTCCGTCAGAAAAAGTGACTGCCATTACGAATGCGCGTATTTTCGATGGGGAAAGAGTAATCGAGTCAAGGAGCGTTGTCATCAAAGGAGAAACCATCCTTGCGGTGGGCGGCGACATTCCGGCGAATGCAACTATCATCGATGCCAACAATGCGACATTACTGCCCGGCTTAATTGATGCGCATGTCCACACTTCCATCGGCGGTTTGCGGGATGCCTTGAATTTCGGCGTGACGACAGAACTCGAGATGAACGGCGACTTTACGGAGAGAGGACGCGCAATCCAATTGAAAAATGCAGAGGACGTCGCCGATGTCCGTTCTGCAGGCACGGCGATAACCGCCCCGGGCGGCCATCCGGATGAATTGCTTCCGGATGGGGATGAGATCCCGGAATTCGTATTAAAGGAATTGGAGAAGCTTGCAAAGGAAGACCGGGAAGCTATGCTGGCCGCATACGCCCACGATCACGAAGAAGTTCCGCAAGTAACGACGGTGGAAGAAGCCATCAAACATGTGCATACACAAGTGGAGAATGGCGCCGACTATATCAAAATCATGATTGAAGAAGGCACCGTCATGGGTGCTCCTGGCCTGCCGGTTTTAAGCGACGAGATTCTACGTGCAGCCGTGGAAGAAGCCCATAAGTTCGGCAAAATCGTCATCGCCCACGTCTTGACTGCTCATTCTTCGCAAACCGCCATCGATCTTGGAGTCGACGGATTGGGCCACCTGTTTGTCGACAGGCCTGAATACACGTCGGAGTTAGTGCAATCCATCGTCGATTCCGGCGCGTTTGTTATACCGTGCTTGGTGTTGAACTCATCCATTCTCGGGAATTCAGCAACCGATTTGGCGAATGATCCGCGTGTTTATTCCAACTTAAGTCCGGAATGGATCGATATTCTGAACTCTAGCTTCCATACTTTCCCGCAAGGCAAAATGGAAAACAGCTTCAAAAACGTGATGGATCTTCACCATGCAGGAGTGGATATTCTTGTCGGTACGGATGTTGCCCCCGTTCCCGTTCCGAATCTTGGCGGCCTGGCTCATGGAGCCAGCGTGCATCATGAATTGCAGCTGCTCGTTACGGCTGGATTCACTCCGATAGAAGCGCTTCAGTCGGCTACCTCGAAACCGGCCCGTCGGTTCGGTCTTGAGGATCGCGGACGTATTATCGAAGGAGCGCGCGCTGACCTCGTCCTGGTCAATGGCGATCCGACAACCACTATCTCGGATACCCTGTCCATTCAAGCCGTATGGTTCAAAGGCGTACAGAAACGAAGTTGATCGTTGTTACTCCTGTTCTAACAAATTATATGTAGTCAAAAACGAACAACAGGGCCCTCCGCTTCGAAGAGGGCCCTGCTGTTCGTTTTTGTAATTCAACTGCCAGCCGATTGACGCCGTCTGAAAAGGCACGTTTAAAGACGTGGATGGACAATGGCGTCCATCCATCTTCACTTTCATATGGCCGTTTCATCTATAAAGCGAAGCCAAAAAAGGCGCCATGTTTCGGGTCTCGGCCACCCTCGGTCCCGTAAACAAGGAACGTGGAATTAATTGTCGGGATACATCCGCTCCGACTAACCTCATCACGGCTGGCAGCAAGCTGCCATCACTCGTTGGGAATTGTTGATGCATGAACTAGTCATGATTCAACTGCCTCCTGTGATTTTTTCTTGAATTGGCCTTTGTTTACTTACTTTGCTCCAATTCCTTCATTATCGACTCGCTTTCAATATCGACATTTGGCATCACATTATCGAGCCATTTAGGCAGGTACCAGGCGGACCTTCCAAGCAAAGCCATGATCGCAGGAGCTAAGGTCATCCGAATCAAGAATGCGTCCACCAAAACACCGAAAGTAAGTGCAAAGCCCATTACTTTAATCATCGGATCGTCAGCAAATATAAAGGCGCCAAATACAAAAATCATGATTAGTCCCGCTTCAGTCACGACTCGGCCGCTCAGTCCCATTCCTAGCTAGGATCACGATAGCTCCACCGAAAAGAGGAAGTGCAAATTGTCGCCAAATCATTGAGTGAACTTGAATAGACCCTTTAGTCTTGAATTGATTCATACTCAAATCTTTGCTGTGCCGGACTTCAATCTAGCCCGAAATCCCACTATTTTTCGCTGTCACTTATGATACGATACACCGCAATGTATCTAAGCACAAAGTACGGTTGACCATAACGTATACATCCGCATATAAAACAAAACCATTCCCAATTACGGAGTGGTTTCTTTAAAAAGTACTTCACTATGTTCGAACTTTTATTCTCAATCAAGTCAACTACGCATTTGTATCTAACATTGTTGGGATAGTGATTTCTTTTACGCAAGAAGCTTTAGAAAGGTTCATTACGCATTTAACCAAAGAAACCATATCTTGAAGAGGAATCTGTGTGCCGCCATATGTTGAGAGGACTTTTTCGACTCCATCCTCCAATGGAATTTGGGTTGCAATCTCACCAGGATTTATACAAGTTACACCGATTCCATATTTCTTTACATACTCTCTCATGGAATTTCCAATACCACGCAAACCAAACTTAGAAGCTGCAAATGAAACTTGTGTAAAATCGTTATGTTCAAGACCTGCCGTAGAACCAATCAAGAAAATTTTGGCGTTATCTGACTTTTTGAGATTCGGTAAAAGCTTCTGGATACAGGTAATCGCAGAAGTAACATTAATATTGATGATATTGGCAATCTCCGCTGGATCATCTTGCTCAAAATTATAGTCGTCTCGAAACCCTTTACTCTCCCATATCCCTACATTGTATATTAATACGTCTATAGCAATATCATTTAATGCACTCGTAATCAACTTGCTTGCATCAGGATTCGCTAAATCCGCCTCGATCCAATATTTCAGAATACCATCTTCAACGTTTAAACTGCTAGGGTAAGTTCTAGAAACCACCCAAACCTGATCGCCATGTTCGGGTAATCCCTTGACGAATGCCTCACCTAATCCTTTACTTGCTCCGAAGATAATGAAATTTTTCATGAGTTATCCTTTCGATACGATTTTTTTATAATTATATCTAGTAATCACCGCTCATGAGAACAGTGTCTCATTTAAATAATAATCACTATTTTTATATGGCTACTTATCCCGAATCAACGAAGCATCCAAATACTCTCTCCCCAAATAACCACTCAGAGGACAGGACGGTAACGAACTTATAACATTTTTCAACTCTGTTCCTTTCTCATGAGACCAAATTTCAAAAATCAAAGTCTTCTTTAGTTGATGGTACTCTGGGGAGTCCGTCACCCCCGTTAGAACCTCAAAAGCATAAATCTCATATCGCCAAACTTGCCTACAGATTGGTATCTACCTGTCTTCAAGCGGACGCAGTGCGTTTATTAGGTGATTTATTTCAGTTATGCTATATAATATTGTGGTTTAAAGCACGTCCCACATGCATTGGGAACTTCCCCTAAAACGATGTATCAGGTCTTTCGGCACTGTGGTACGACTCTCCGCGCTGTCCGTCTATCGTCCATATAAAGACAAAATACCAGCCGCTTTTTCAATTAAATGTTCTCTGATATGCGAAGGGCTCAAACATTCGCAGTGATTGGTAAATCTTAATAAGGAGTCATAACCTTGCTCATTATCTTCCAATAAAATTGTTGCAGTGTACCAGCCATCCGTATAAGAAACAATACAATCTTCACCATAATAATCTATCATCTTCTTTTTAATATTCTCATTAAATCTAATTTGAACGTTTATCCATGATGCTTCTTTGGAGAATGATGCATCCATCTCATCGATTTCAAAGTTGCTCGGGACAAATGTAGTCTCTGAAAGAGATATATTAGATATCCGGTAAACTCTAAATGTTCGAAACACCTGCTTTGTCCGACAAAAGCCTTGCAAGTACCAATGATTTCCCTTGTGAACAAGTCGATACGGCTCGACTTCACGGTTGGACGTCCTTCCCTGTGCGTTGCAATATTCAAAATGTACTATTTTCTGCTGATCCAAAGCTTTATGCACGCATTCTAGAAATTGCTCCAAACGAGCGTCTGCATACCACGGCGTCAGGTCAATGACGATTTGTTCCGTTTGTCTTTCAACCAACGATAATTGATTACGAGGCACCATACCTTTGACTTTGATAATGGCATTTTTGGATTGCTCATCTTTTAATACAGATTGAACGCCTGACAAGCCAATAAGCATCGTACGAATGTCCTTGTTTGTGAAAAGCTTTTTATCTACTTTATATTCTTCCAGAATACCGATGCCGCCCTGACGTCCAGGGTAGGTTATGATCGGAATACCCGCCTGATTGATAGCTTCAACATCGCGGTAAATCGTACGGGTAGTCACTTCCAAAATTGCGGCCAGCTCTTTAGCATCCACTTTTCTGCGTTGCATGAGAAGCATAATAATGGAGATTAATCGGTCGATCCTCATCCTTTCACCCCCTCTACCCTTTAAAACATGACATAATGTTGTCAAGTTTTCCATGTTACAATCAAATCCAATTCTGTCATTGGAGGTTGAGCCGAATGAACGAGAACCAAATGCTGCAACCTGAGAACCATACCATTACCCCCTGGGTCACTACAAAAAGCACAGAAAAATTGATTGCTTTTTTGGCTTCCGCATTTAATGCACAGGAACTTGGCCGGGTATACAATGCTGACGGAAGCATAGGTCATGCAGAGGTGCGCATCGGCGATTCAAAGATTCTAATGTTCGATTCTCCTGCCGAATGGCCGTCGTTTCCTTGCTTGATCCGTCTGTATGTGGGTGACAGCGATGAAATTTTTGCTCAGGCCATCAAGGCCGGCGCTACATCCATGACGAGAGTGATAACCCAGGCATGGGGGGAACGAGGCGGAAGAGTAGTTGATCCGTTCGGGAATATATGGTGGATAACATCCAAAATAGAGGACGTTAGTCCTGAAGAAATGATAGAGCGGTCAAAACAGCAAGAGTATATTGATGCTATGGAATATGCCCAGAAGAGCTTTAACTCATTTTTGACGGATGTGGAAAAGAGCTGAAAGACCCATTTTGGACTTTTTCAGGAGCAACTAATGAGTCGAATCCGAAGGCCACACTCGCCCGCTCCTTTGGGTGTCTAAGCGGTAATCGGAATATTTGCTCCGGAAAAATTCACGGCCAAGCTGCTCGGCGGCGGTAACCGGAGAACTTGGGTCATTCACCACCTCGCCGCGGCTGTTGCCGAAGCCTCGCACGACACCAACAAATTCGGAGTCTGTGTAGCGGGAATACTCCTGAATTTGATGGATAATGCCGAGCGAGGCGCCCGGATAAGTCTCCTCGGAAGCCAGCGCAAGGCCAATGCGCTTGCGGGACATCCTCTCCATAACATGGGCCGATTCCGAGTACGACGCTGCATAATAGCAGAATGTGCGATCGAAGAACGCTTTTGTCTGAGCCGATAAGCCGTACCAGTACACCGGGGAACAGAACACCACACCGTCGGCCGGTAGAAAGTCATCGAAAAACAGCGTCCGGTACTGGTCGGCAATAGCGCACTCGCTGTCCGGAAGACGACAGGTCCGGCAATCATGGAGAAAGCTTGAAATGTACGAGTCAATGAACCGCAACGATACCTGAGTCCTCACCTGCTCCGCCCCACGCTGAACAGCTGCTGCAAGCGCGGCAGAATTCCCTTTGCGTCGCGGGCTGCCAACGAGGATAAGCAGCTTTGGTGAATGGTTATTCAATTCTATTTCCCCTTTCCAATGCGGTTTTAGGTTCAACGCTTTTCTTATCCTCATTGTAATAATGAAATTGCAAATTGAATAATGATCGATATTGATATTTGTATCATTATTTCTGATATCCCTTTGGAGGAGAAACCGTGGAACTGATTGATCTCAAAGTATTTTTGAGCATTGCAGAAGAAGGCAGTATTTCGCGGGCAGCTGAACGATTGGAGTACGTGCAGTCGAATGTTACCGCGCGAATCCGTAAGCTGGAGTCTGAATTGGGGGTAGCGTTGTTCCACAGACATTCCAAAGGCGTCACACTATCTGAAAAGGGGATCGTATTACGCAAATATGCGCTAACGATTATGAATTTGTCCGAAGAAGCGGTTAAAGAGGTCCGGGAGACATCTTATCCAAGCGGCCCCTTAGCGATCGGCGTTGTAGAGACCGTTACATGCGGAAATTTTATGAACATCTTATCAGATTTTCAATTGCAATACCCGGATGTATCGCTTTCCCTAATAACTGGAACCTCATCGGAGCTTCTTGCAAAGGTACTAAACTATCAATTGGATGGCGCCTTCATCACTGGCGATATCAAGTCGCCTCAGTTGATTTGTGAATATACGATGCAGGAGCAGGTCAAGCTGCTGACCCAAAAAACAGATGAGGTTTACCCGGACCTGTCGAAGACGAAATGGGCTGTTTTTCCGAAGGGATGTCCATTCAGGGCTATTTTGGAGGAGTGGCTTGGCAGCAAAGGAACACCTCTGGTGAAGATGATTGAAATCAGCTCGTTGGAAACGCTGCTGAGTTGTGTGCGGTCCGGTCTTGCTGCTACGCTGCTGCCTCAATCCGTGCTGACTGGAGCCTACAAGTCGCTGGGTGCATTCACGCTTCCGGCAGCGTTCAGGTGTACGCAGACAAACCTGGTTCGCCGGAATGCTCCATTTTCCAGTAAAGCTTTGACAGCTTTCGTAGAAATGGTGAAGATCGCTGGCCTTGATTGAAATTTATTTATGCCAGGCCGTCTGTGTCGCTACTCTAAGTTCTGTCATTTCGCAAGGAAGGATAGGTAGTTCTCCTCTTTCAAACTCACCCGATACGGCCAGTTGAGGAAGAAATGCAATTCCGATGCCGGACATTGCGCATTGTTTTATTGCTTCAGCACTTGAAAATTCCAAATTCATATGTAATCTAACGATTCCTTCCCGAGCTAATGCCTGATCGAAAATCAATTCTGTTTTAGGAGGGACTTTATCATGGAATATGAAATTTTGGAGCTAGGCGATTATACCCTGCAGTCAGGTGCAGTGCTGAATAACGCTTTTCTCGCATACAAAACTTATGGGACTTTGAATGCTGAGAAGAACAATGTTATTTTGTATCCTACAGCTCTGGGCGATACCCATCGAAGCAATGAATGGTTGATCGGCGAAGGTATGGCACTGGATCCAAATAAATACTTTATTATGGTTCCAAATCTGTTAGGAAACGGCTTGTCTTCATCCCCTAGCAACATGGAAATACCGTCAGATAAGAACTCATTTCCTCTCATTACGATCTATGACAATGTGCGAATACAGCACCATCTCATGATGTACAAACTAGGGATTAAGAAGATTGCTCTGGTCACAGGCTGGTCATTAGGAGCTATGCAAGCCTTTGAATGGGGAGCCGCTTATCCCAATATGGTTCAACGGATAGCACCTTTTAACGGAACAGCCAAGACTTGGCCTCACACCTATGCCTTCTTTGAAGGTGTAAAGGCTCCACTGGAGACTGACGACACGAGCACAAGCTTACGAACCGTAGGACGTATTTACGCCGGATGGGGACTCTCGCATGCGTTCTATCGTAATAGCTGCTACAAGGAGCTAGGGTACGATTCATTAGATGAGTTTATTGCCGGTTTCTGGGAGCAAAACTTTCTTGCGCTTGACCCTTGCAACTTATTGGCAATGATTCGGACAGGGCAACATGCCGACATCAGCAATAATCCCTTGTACAAGGGTGATTTCAATCAGGCACTCCAAAGCATCAAGGCCCAAGCCTGCATTATGCCAGGAAAAACAGATCTCTATTTTACGCACGATGATAGCATGTACGAAGCCGATCATATGCCGAACGCATGCATACATCCAATAGACTCCATTTGGGGACATTTTGCTGGAAGGGGTATTCATCAGCCTGATATCTCTTTTATTAATGATGCACTAAATAATCTTCTGTCCAATTGAATTTCATAAATCAATAGCCTTGCTGGGCTTGAGGTTCAGAGAAGGTTGTACTCCCTATGTACAGTACTCGCCAGAAAGAGCTGTTTTTCTTGGAAGAACTATTTATTAGAAATGTCGCCTAAAGACATTTACGCTCTAGTGTTTGAAACTCTAGACACTACATCCTTCTTAAAAGTGGTGGCCAAAAAGAATTGAAAAGATACGGTAAATGTCTCAATTTGGTCATCAATCATCTTGTAATGAATGCGACATAACCGAATTAAGCTATCATAAGTATCCATTTCATCTTTAGGACGGTTTTGACCATGTCTAGGCCCATTCTTCTGTCCAGAAAGAATATGGCATTCCTCGCCGACAATGGACGAATCATCTTTCTCAGTCTCATCAATAATTAGTTCTAGCTTGCTTGCATATGGAACATCTATTTCCTGATCTACCCCATAATACTTTCTAGTCTTATCTGAGATCGACATGAAATTATCGATGACTTCCCATAAATATGAGTTCGACTGATGTCCTACACTTAAGAGCCGTTCATTATAACTATTATTTCGCCTCGTGTCCTTAATGGAACAAGCTGCTCGCGGTCAGTACAATCATACCGTTAAATTGGAAAACATGATCTTATTGGGTCGTACAAAAATCCCCCTACAGTCCATCTCTAGGGGGATAAGCTTCTTCCATCACTCCTACAATCAATCCTCTCCCCCTTTTTTGTCACTCAAACTTTTCGCCGTCACTTATGGTAGGGTTCACTACTCTTAATCTTAAACTGGACCCCGCGTAACTTAACTACTGAGTATTGAGCACTCTCGGTATGCTCGTTGTCATTCCATATAGCAACACTTCCGAGCAACCTAGGTTTATGTTTGTAAAGAAAAAAGCCCGCTTTTATGCGGACTTGAAATCATTATGGTGTTCCAACCGTGTGCATTTGCTGAGTGCAGCTATCTTAATCGTCCATATAGTTATTTCCGCAACAATATCCCGGCACCCAACCTAAAACCCGCTTCGCCCGCTCATTGCTGAACAGCGGCTCCCGCCCTGTCAGCTCCTTCTTAAACTCCTTCACCTCGGGATAATAATTCTTCACCAGCTCCGCCGTATCCAGCTCGCTCAGCGTATCATCCCCGGTTATATTCAGCACTTCCGCTCCCTGGATCCCCTCCGCCGTCAAGGCCAGAACACAAGCCGCGGCGGCGTCCCGTAGATCTACATAACTCCAAAGGATCTTCCGAAAAGCCTCCGGCCGCTTCATCGCCTCCCGCAAATGATCATGCTCCTGCGGAGCCGCGATCAGGGAGAATCGGAGGCTGACGACCTCCAGCCCGCTGCGGCGGCTGAACATCGCCGCCGTCTGCTCGTTCAGCGTCTTGGACAGGCCGTAGCCTTCCTGGGCCAGATGGGGATGATCCTCATCGACTGGCAGATAAGCCGGCGCAAAGGGCTTCTCCGCCCACGCGAAGCCATAGCAGGACGTGCTCGATCCCATGACAACTCGATTAATTCCAAGCAGCGAAGCAGCCTCCAAAATGTTGAAGCCCCCGATGACGTTGTTGGCGAAGATATGGTTATGCGGGAACCCGACCGGCGCCGGTATCGCTGCCAGATGGACGATGCCCTCCGCTCCGCGCAGGGCGCTCATCACCTGCCCCAAATCGTTCATGTCTACCTGAAGCTGCCTGCAAGGCAGCTTATCTGAAATGCGGCTATCCAGCGAAACGACGTCGAATTCGGCTTCCTTCAGCTGGCGCACGACCTCCGAGCCCAGCTTGCCGCTGCCTCCCGTTACCGCGACTGTTTTCATGTGGCGCCTCCTCTTCGCTTGTCCCCGCACTTCAGCCCGATCTGTACAGCTGCTCAAAAAAACATCGTGTAGAGCGGGTCTGCCTGGCTGACGTTCTTCACCGTACTTGAATGCTCCTACTCCAAGAAACAGCCGCCATCAAGGCCGTACCAGCGTCCCATCCGCCTTGCGGTCCAGCGCATACGGATGATGGTACTTCGAGCTGTCCCAGCCTTTGCGCAGCAGGCCCGCAGCTTGGACTTCATCCAGCTCCAGTCCGAGTCCCGGCTTGTCGTTCGGATACAGGTAGCCGCCTTTTCGCTCGATCAATCCCGGAAAAGCTTCCCGCTCCTCCGGCCGGAAATGGTTCACCTCCTGAATGCCGAAGTTCCACAGCGCCATGTCCAGATGGACCGCCGCCGCCTGGTTGACGGGATCGTTCTCCCCGCCCTCCTGCCAGGCGGTGCGGACGCCAAACGCCTCTGCGACGGCGGCGATTTTGCGGCAGGCGCTGATGCCGCCCGCCTTGGACAGGCGGACGCGGATGAAGTCGATCAGCCGCTCGGAGATCAGGGGCAGCCACTCCTGCACGTTGGTGAACTGCTCGCCTACCGCTTGGGGCGTGGAGCAGGAAGCCCGCAGATGGCGGTACCAGCCAAGCTGTTCAGGCGGAAGCGCGTCCTCCAGGAAAAACAATCGATAAGGATCCAGATTCCGCGCCAGCTGGATCGCCTGGACCGGAGACAGATGCTCATGCACGTCATGCGTGAACTGCGCATCCGGCCCGAACTCCAGCCGCAGCCCCTCGAACATCCGGGGTATGGCGGACACATAGGCCTGCTCGTCGAAAACCTGATTCCTCGACCATGCATTCTCTGGCAGCCGAGCACGCGAGGCGTCGATGAAGCCGCCGCCCCCGTAGCCGCCCATCTGCACGCGGATAACGGTGTAGCCCTCCTCGATGAAGCGATGCACGTCTTCCTTGAGCTCGGCTAGATCTCGCCCGCCCGCATGCCCGTAGCAAGGCACGGCCGCACGGGCCGCTCCTCCGAGCAGCTGGTACACCGGCAAGCCCGCTTCCTTTCCTTTGATGTCCCACAGCGCCATGTCGATGCCGCCGACGGCCGTCTGCAGGATGCCGCCGCTGCGCCAGTAGGCGCTGAGGCTCATCACATTCCACAGATCCTCGATGTTGGCGGCGTCCTTGCCGATCAGCAGCGGCTTCAGCAGCTGCTCGATCACCTGCACGACCGCCTCCGGGTTGTACAGATCCGAGGCGGAGCCAAGCCCGTACAGCCCGTCCTGGTCGGTGACGACCTTCACGATCGTCCAGCAGCCGTTCTCTCTCGTGCGGATGCACTGGATATCCCTGATCCTGGCCATTGCGATCCCTCCTTACGGACGGCGAATGCCGACCGTGACGATCTTGGCCGGTCCGACAGCCTGGATGAACTCCCCTTGGGAGCTTGCCAGAGCCGCGCCGACTTCTTCCATGATTGTGCTCTCATACATCGGGTTGTCCACGTCATCCATGATCGAGCTTTCATTGAAAGGAATATCCGCAGCACATGCGGTCGCATCGTGATTACGGCAACCCGACGGGCCCGTACCATCCATACTCATTCCCTCGGACAAATCCGCTCCCTCAAGGAGTATGGACTTGACCTTAAGAGCGGTCTCTTCCCCCTTTACGTTGAACACGCGCAGGAACAGGTCGTCGCTGTCCTCGCCCGCCTTGAGCGCGCTGAACGCGAGGCCTTCGCCATGCCAAGCGACCATCTCCCGCGAAGCCGGGAGGGCTCCGCCATGCTCGCCGGTCTGGACCGCCGTCCACGGCACCGGGAACTGGTACGCCTCGACGAAGGCTCCCGACTCCGCAACATCGCCGTCATGGACGATGAGCTTCATTTCCAGCGTGTGCACGCCCAGGCATTGAGCTTCCGGTGTCGGGAAGACGCCCCAATCGCCGAGCTCCCGCGTGCCGCGCAGCAGCGTCACGGCGAGCGTCGAGCCTTCCTCCAGCGCCTCATACTCGTTCAGGCCGATGTTGGCGACGGTCAGTCCGGCCGAGCCGTCGCTGATGCTGACGAACGCGTTCTGATGCTGGGCGTTGCTCGGATTGGTCCAGGCCGACTCCGGCTTGATCGGACGGCGGGCCAGCTCGTAGATGGAATCCGCCGTCACGGCGTCCGCCGCAAGTCCCGTCGGGAACAGCATGCGGATCCGATGGTCGCGGACCGTGTTGTCGACCGTGCTGGAGATCGCGACCGAGCGCGAACCCCGCTCCAGCGCCAGTCTCGTGACGATCTTCACCTCAGCCGTTTCCTCTACGCGCCGGGACTTGCGGCAGCGGAACGGAACCATGGACGCGACCTCGCGGTCCAGCGTCTCGTCCGCTCCGGCCGGCAGCTGCCAGCGGTGGACGATTTCCAGAACGGCCCGCACAGCCGTATGCTCCGCAACACGAACCTCCGCCTGAAGTTCCCGGGTCGTCAGCGGCTGCTCGCCGTCCGGCTGCCGGTACATGTACTCGTTGCCGATGTCGCCCGTATCCTCGTAAACGCCGAGACCGGCATAAACGCGGCCGTTCCCTTTATCCGTCAGCGTAAAGGAGCCGTCCTCGGCAACCTTGATACGAACCTGCCCATTTTCAATGACGCGTCCCGATGCAGCCAAGCCGCCGCTGTCATGCAAAGCCACCGTCCCTTCCCCGGAAGGCACAACCGCATACGTCCGATACCCGATGCCCGGCAGCGGCTCGGCATGCAGCTCGGCCTCGACGCGGAACGCCCAGTACGGCTGGCGGAAGCGGTCCCCCGGCAGGTCGTAGCCGAATTCCAGGCCGACCTTGCGCAGCTCGGCCGGAACCTGCCTCCCCGCCTCATCGACGACGATCCAATCGTCGAGACTCAACGACTCGAACGCCGGCTCCAGCTCGCCGTACCGCTCATGCGGCTGACGATGGTCGAAATAAAACCGCTCCAGGTCGACCGCCGCCTTCACTACGCCTCCCCGGGCATGGCCCGACGTGTTGAACACGACGAACGGACGCGAACCTTCGCGGAAGCCGGACGTGTCCACCTGTGCAGCCAGCCACTCCGCGCTGCGCCGCGCGACGGCCTCCGCGACCTGCCCCGCCTTGGCGAAGCGGGTCATCATCTCGCGATGGACCTCGTCCACGCTGCAGCCGCAGATGCTGTCATGCGGATGGTTCTGCAGCAGCGTTTTCCAGGCGTACAGCAGCTCTTCCCGCGGATAGGCGGCGCCTGCGAGCATCGCCATCGCCGACAGCGGCTCCGCCACCTTCTCCAGCAGCGTCTGCACACGCGCGTTGGCCTGCTTGATGTACACCCTCGCCGAGGCGGTGTTCACGAGCGTGATCCAGCCGTCCGTGAACTGGCTGCGCAGCTCGCCCTTGACGATATCGAGATCCCGGGGCAGCTCCGCCTCCAGCGCCGCGACGTACTGAGGGAAGCTCGACTGCCGGAACTCGACGTCCGGCCTGACCTCGGCGGCGGTGCGCAGCGCCTCGGACAGATCCTTCTGCAGCGGCTGGTGGTCGCAGCCGTTCATGAACAGCAGCTGATCCGTCGAGGCGAACGCCTCGGCATCCGCCAGCTTGCGCTCCCAATATTCCCGCGCCGCCTCCGGCTCCGCTGGAATCTCCACGCCGTTGTTGTACCAGCCGGCGAACAGGATCGCCAGCACCCGCGTGCCGTCCGGCGATTCCCAGTACATCTCGGAGAACCGCGACGTATGCTCGCCGCCCTCCTGCACCTCATTGTTGAAGCCGACCGGCTTGACTCCGCGTCCGTACACGGCCGTCTTGATGCCCGCCTGCGCGATCAGCTGTGGAGCCTGCCCCATATTGCCGAAGGAATCGGGGAAATACCCGATCTCGGCGACGCCGCCGAACTTCTCCGAGGCCTTGATCCCGATGAGCAGGTTGCGGGCGTTGGCCTCGCTGCTCACGAGGAACTCATCCTGGAGAATATACCACGGGCCGACGACAAGCCTGCCCTGCTGGACGAGCTGCCGCACCTCCGCCTCGCGCTCTGGCTTCACAGCCAGGTAGTCCTCCAATACGATGTACTGCCCGTCGAGATGGAAGCTGCTGAAGTCCGGATCGTCGCGGAACGTCTCGATCAGATCGTCCATCAGCTGCACGAGCTGCAGCCGGTGCGTCTCGAACGGGAGATACCACTCCCGGTCCCAATGCGAATGCGCGATGACATGCGCTGTTTTCGTCTTCATTTCGCCGATCATCCTATCTCTGTATATTCGCTGGCTTAGATCCGCTTACATCTTGACCGAACCGACCGTCATGCCCTTCACGTACATTTTCTGCATGAACGGGAACGCCATCAGAATCGGAATGACGGTGATCAGCGCGCCGGCCATGAGCTCGTTCCACTTCTTGAACGACGAGGAGTCCAGGTACATGAGCCCCATCGGAAGCGTAAACATGCTTTGCTTGTCGACGATGATCATCGGCCAGAGGATGTTGTTCCAGCTGCCGATGAAGTTCAGGATCGCGATCGTGCCGATCGCCGGAAGGGCGAGCGGCAGGTAGATGCGCCAGTAGATCTTGAAGCTGCCGCAGCCGTCGAGCACGGCGCTCTCGTACAGCTCATGCGAGATCGTCCGGAAATAGCTCGTGAACAGGAAAATCGCGAAAGGCGCCGCCCCGTTGATCATGGGGAGGATCATGCCGATGTACGAGTTTTGCAGGCCGAGGTTCGTCATGTTGATATAGAGCGGAATCAGCGTCGTCACGCCCGGCACGAGCAGCAGCGCGATGAACGTGTAATAGAAGATTTTTTTGCCCTTGTACCGGAACTTCGCGAACGAATACCCCATCATCGTGTAGATGACGACGACGCCGAGGATGACGAAGAGGCTGACGACGACGCTGTTGACGAAGAACTGGTAGAAGTTCAGCTTGCTCCACACCTCCCCGAAGTTGGACCAAAGAGGCGCGGCCTTGGGGAAGGGAGACTGCGGATTCGCGAGCGAGTCCTGGGTCGTCTTGAGAGACGTCCCGATCATCCATAGAAACGGGTACACGCAGGTGACGCCGTAGATGACGAGTAGGATATGCTTCAAGTATTTGACCATGCGGGTCCCCTCCTATATGTCCGCCTGGAAGGAGCGGATGCTGAAGATGGCGATGACTCCCGTTACGAGGAAGGAGACCCATCCGATCGCGCTTGCCAGGCCGTAGTCGTTGTCGAGGAACGCGGTGCGGTACACGAGAGTTCCGATGACCTCCGAGCTGCCGCCCGGTCCCCCGCCGGTCATGATGAATACGTTCTCGAACGTCTGAAAAGCCCCGTTGATCATCTGGATGACCGCGATCAGCGTGATCGGCTTGAGCAGCGGCCATGTAATCTTGCGGATGAGGGTCGTCTTGCTCGCCCCGTCCACGCTGGCCGCCTCGTAGAGGGTCGGGTCGATGGATGTAAGTCCCGCGTAATACAGGATGAGCGTGCCCGGAAGGCCGCCCCAGATCGTCGTCAGGATGATGCCCATGAGCGAGGTCGACGAGCTGCCGAGCATGCCTCCGGGAATGACGAGGAAGTCCAGGCCGATCCATTGGAACAGCGCATTGAGCGCGCCGGCGGGCTCGAACAGCCCTTTCCAGACGTAGAAAATCGCGACACCGGACGCAATCATGGGCAAGAAATAGACGGTGCGGTACATCGCGGCCATCTTCGTGTTCTGCAAGGTGAACGCCAGCACGAGCGCCGCCGGCACGACGATGACCACCTGGAAGACGGCGATCAGCGCGTTGTGCAGCAGCGCCTTGTAGAAGTTCTGCGTGACGATCGGGTCGTCGCCGAGCAGGAACTGGCGGAAGTTCGCCAGCCCCTCGAAGCGCGCCGTCGAGAAGTCGATGCCCGACCAGTTGTAGAAGCTGAGCAGGATGGAGAAGCCGACCGAATACACCCCGACGCCGAGAAACAGCAGCACGCCGGGCAGCAGGAACAGATACGGCACCCATTTGTTTTTTGTCGTTACCATCTCAAAAATCACCTTCAGGCTCTTGGAGTAACGGCCGGCCGGCGCTGGATGCGCCGGCCGGCCGGATGGATCGGGACTTAGTTGCCGCTTGCCTCAAGCTTCGCCATCGTGTCGTCGAATTTCCCCGCCGCCTGCTCCGCCGTCAGCTTCTTCTCGATGACCGACTGCAGCGCCTGGGCGTACACTTCCCATTCCTTATGCTTGCCGCGCAGGGAATTGATGGCCGGCGAAGCTTCGGAATACGGTCCAGGCTCCTTGGCGAAAGTGTCGGAGATGGACTTCAGGTTCGGATCGAGATTCTTGGCATGGTCGCCGAGATTTACGGCCGGCACGGTGTAGGCGCCGTTCGCGAAGGCGACGGCCGCTTCGGGATCGGTCGTCATGAAGGTGATGAAATCAAGCGCCGCTTCTCGGTTTTTGGAATCCTTATTGACGGACAGCTGCGTCAGGGTGAACGGATCGGTCGTCCAGGCCTGGATTTTGGAGCCTTCCAGCGGCGGCACCGGGAACGTGATGATATCCTCCGGCTTCATGCCCATCGCGAGCAGCGTCGACATCGTGAAGGAGCCGCCGAGGTCGAACGCCGCCTTGCCCGCCGCGAACGCCTGGTCGGCGCCGTCGATGTCGGTCGACAGGACGCCCGGCATGAGCAGTTCCTTGCCCGCCAGCGTCTCCATCGCCTTGACGACCGGCAGGTTGGCGGGATCGCTCATCTTGGCCTTGCGCTCCAGCAGATCGATGTAGCCCTGCGGTCCGCCATGCATGATGGAAAGCGCGGAGCCGGCCCAGTTCTCCCACAGATCCGGAATTTTCGCGCCGAACACGAGGCCCGGCGTTCCGCTTTTCGCCTTGACGGCTTCCATCATGGAGACGAATTCCTCCCAGGTTTTCGGCGCTTCCGCCTTCAGCCCGGCTTCCTCCAGCAGCTTCTTGTTGCCGTAGAAGGTGAAGAAGCCTCCGATGTCGAGCGGCAGGCCGTAGAACTCGCCGACCTTCAGTCCTTTCTGGACGGTCGTGGCGTTTTTATCCGTCTTCCAGGAGTCCACCTGGCTCTGCGTGATGCGGATCGGGTCCATTGCGGTGCCGACGTATTTGCCGAGCACGTCGTCCTTGATTTCGCCGGACAGCTCCAGCACGGAGCCTTCGATGGAATCGCCCGCGGTCGCCCACCAGTTGATGACATCCGGCAGGTTTTTGGAGTTGGCCGCCGCCTGGAACTTCTGGCGGTACGTGTCGTCCGGAGTGAAGGTGTCGATCTTGACCTTGACGCCCGTCTTCTGCTCGTACAGCTTGGCCGCCGCCTCGAAGCCCGGCGTGTACGCCACCTTCCAGGTCCACATCGTCAGCTCCTTGCCGGAGCCCGCAGCGTTATCGTCGCCTCCGCCGCCCGAGCAAGCGCTCAGCAGGAGAGCGGATGCCGTCATCGTCGATAGGATACAACCTGCTTTTCTGTTCATGGCCAACCACCTTTTCTGTATTTAGCTTGGAGTCGTTCCTGCGGCGGCTGCCCGCCTCGCCTATTCATCGTAGCGCAGGAGACAGGAAAGCATACAGGAGGCGGAATTGGCTTTTGCAGGCCGATCTTGGCTTTGTCTCGGGAAGCTGCGGTTCAACCTTGCGCGGACGCGGATTTGAGCCGGTTCATGCGATGCCTCAGCTTGCCCAGCGATTATTTCCGGGTGGGAGAAAATAGGAATCCGTAGGAGTCCACGCGAAAAAGCCTCTACAGGACGATAGCGTCCCATAGAGGCTTGTGTTGCTTAGCGGTGGCTCGTCGGATGGGTCGCCGTAACCGGCAGCTCTCCCTTGAACATGCGGTTGATGTCCCCCGCGAGCCTCAGGTAGAAGTCCGACGATACCGACACGCCGTCGGCGTCCAGCGTCAGGAAGTATTGATTCGTCGGAATCATGGAGCTGTTCTCGGCGATCTTGGCGATGGCCGTTCCTTCGTCGTACTCGTCGAACATCGCGACGTAGCCGGTGTTGATGCCGACCGTCTTCATGTCGTAAGCCTGCCTCCACATGAAATCGCCGTGCATGCGCGGATTCTCGTTGCGCGGGCCGCCGGTCATGTTGGACCAGGCCGAGCCCGGCCAGATGACGGGCTGGTAGGCGATATTGTTCTGCTGCGTGAACGTGTAGTCCGGCTGCCAGACGTTGGTCTTCCAGCTGTCTGCGTCGTTCATGTCGTGAAAGCGGCCGACGAACCACGGGGAGATCATGTCCAGCGACTTGTACACGTCGAGGAACCCGGCCTTGGAGTCGTTGACGCCGGTGCGCCAGTAGGCCGGCACGCCGCCGATGACATAGACGCCCTGCTGCTTGAACCAGCTGATCAGCCCCGCCGACTCGGCGGCCGTGCCGGGACGGTCGGTGAAGCCGATGCCCCAGATGCAGACGACCGTTTTGCCGTTCTGCTTGGCGTAGGCGCTGGACGAGGGAAGTCCCATCGCGTTGACGACGTTGGCCGTCCAGTCATGCTTGACGGCATTGACCCAGTTGGAGGCGTTCATGCCGGTAATGTCGTACATGACGTAGAACTTGCGGTTGTTCGCCTCCGCCGCGTTCTTGACCTTGACGGCGACGCTGTCGCGGTTCGTCTTCCAGTTGTTCGGCGTGTCGCTCTCGTCCGCCCCGAACCGCTGGAGGGCCGCTCCGTCGATGTTGTACGTCTTCATCCATTCGAAATGCTTGCTCACCGTCTCCTGGTCATACGAGGAGAACAGCTTGGCCGAGGATCCGTTGCCAAAATTGCCGAGTCCGGTCTGGTAGGACTTCGTATATTCCCTCATGTCGGGATACAGCTCGAAGTTGACGTTGCCGGTCGCGGCAGGCGCGCTGCTGTTTTTGGACCAGTGCACCCAGCCTCCGTTCGGAGAGCCGTCGCCTGCGGCATTGAACCAGCCCTGGTAGCCCGCGAACAGCTTGCCGACGACGTCTCCGCCGCTTGGCGCCGAAGCCGCATTGAACTTGAACCAGAGAATGTTGAACAGGTTGCCGGCGCCTCCGGTAAACTTCAGGTAAAGCGTATGGACGCCGCTTGCTCCGGAGACGGAGCAGGACTTGGTCTGCCAGTTCTGCCAGCCGCCCGTTCCCGGGACGGCGCAGGTTCCGATCAGCGTGCCGGACACGCTGTCCAGGCGCGCCTCGATGCTGCCGCCGCTGTTGTTGCTGGCGACGCGGACATCGAGCGACGACGCTCCGCTGCCGAAGTCGACTCCGTTGAAGGCGATATAGTCGCCGTTGTCGATGAAGGCGACGTTCTGGCCGCCCTCGCTGGAGGCTTCAAGCTGGATGCCGGACTGGCTGCTGTAGCCGGAGGCGGCTGTCTGGGCGAACGCGGAGGCGGCCGAGGCTTGGCTGGCGGACAGGGACATCCCGGTTGCCAGCATGGCGACGGCGACGAGCAGAGAGAGCAGGCGGCGGCGGTTGAAGAGACGGGATTTGTTCATAAGTTCCTCCTTTGATCTCGATCGAATGCTGGATGGCGGCGACGTCTGGCGGCGACCGCTGTTGCAGGCTGCCGTTGAATCGGCAGTCTTCCCCACCTCCTCGACTTCGCATCAGCAAGCGCTTTCATAAATCGGCGGGCTTGCTTTCTCCAGTTTAGCGATGGAATCCCTTTCCATCTATAGGGCGGATTTATCTTTCTCAGGGCAAATCGATACGGTTTGACCCCTCTTTCGGCTCGTACAATGAAAACGCTCTATTGTGAGGAGGACCGAGTCGTGATAAACTTTGTAAACACGCGTTCATATCCTTGCATGCTGAGCGCGGGAAACAACGGAATCCAATATCTCAATGTCAGGAGAGACAGCGAATGAAATACAGAAAGCTTGGCCGCTCCGGCCTCAAGGTCAGCGAGATCAGTCTCGGCAGCTGGATGACGTACGGACATACAGTCGGTGAAAATACGGGAGCGAAGCTGGTCGACCGCGCCTTCGAGCTCGGCATCAACTTCATCGACACCGCCAATGTGTATGAGCAGGGCGCGGCGGAATCCATGCTCGGCGACATTCTGCCTGCGTATCCGCGCGAGTCGTATGTGCTGGCGACGAAGGCGTTCTGGCCGATGGGCTCGGGCCCGAATGACCGGGGCCTCTCCCGCAAGCATGTCGTCGAGCAGCTGAACGCCAGCCTGAAGCGGCTGAAGCAGGACTACGTCGACATTTTCTACTGCCACCGCTACGATCCCGAGACTCCGGTGGAGGAGACGCTGCGCACGATCGAGGACTTTGTCCGCCAGGGCAAGGTGCTGTACGTCGGCGTCAGCGAATGGAGCGCGGCCCAGATCCAGGAGGCGGTTCAGGTCGCGGACAAGTACCTGCTGGACCGCATCGTCGTCAACCAGCCGGAGTACAGCATGTTCAACCGCACCATCGAGCGGGACGTGCTGTCGGTCAGCGAGAAGAACGGCATTTCCCAAGTCGTGTTCTCCCCTCTCGCCCAAGGCGTGCTCACCGGCAAATACCGGCTCGGCCAGGAGCTTCCGGAGGGCAGCCGCGCGAGCGATCCGAAGACGAACATGTGGATCAAGAACTACCTGACCGACAGCCATCTGCGGAAGGTCGACCAGCTGGACGCCGTGGCGAACGAGCTGGGCTTGTCCCTCTCCAGCCTGGCGCTCGCCTGGATTCTGCGCCATGACAGCGTAGCCAGCACGCTCGTCGGAGCGACGAAGGTGTCCCAGCTGGAAGAGAATGTGAAGGCTTCGGGCGTAGAGCTTTCGGAAGAGATCGTCGCGAAGATCGAGGCGATTTTGACGGGAACGGAAGAATAGAAAAGTCCGTTCGGACCTTCTTTCCTATTCCAGCAATCTGTTAACCGCACAGCAAAGAGCGCCCGTCGTCGACGAGCGCTCTTTTGCCAGTTGCCTCCTGCACGAGAACAATTATAGTCCGTCCATCGGCGCTCAAGGATTTATTTCCACCTCTTCCGCATGCCAGTGTCCGTTTTTCCATTTTACTCTCATCCTGATGGTCTCCACCGATCCGAACCGATGATCATCGGCTACGAAGGAAAAGCTCTGCCTGGCATAAACATAGGCTCCAAAAAAGGAATGAATCGGAACGATGGAAAAGATTTTATGTTTGTTCGACTCGTAGCGGTAAGGCGACTGCACCAAACCGCGCTTCAGCGGATTCAGCTTGTCGTAGGCCTGCTCATTCATGTAGGGAGCGAAGTTTATATCCGTTTGCATTCCAATCGTTATTATTTTTTGGACGCCGTTCCTTATCCAGATGAAGCCTGCGGTATATGCGGACAGGAATAGGAGCAGCAGGAAAAGGAGCAGCGAGAGCTTCTTCTTCAACGCAATCATCCCTCCCCTGCTCTCAAAAACGCAAGGCGGCTGCGCAAGGTTGCGGGCTCCATGTTTCTGTCCGAACCTTTCCCAAGCCTGAGTCAGTTGTTGAACAAGCTCCGATACTCCGTCGGCGTCATCCCTTCATGCTCCTGGAACCGCTTGTTGAAATAGCTGGCGCTCGGATATCCGGCCCGCACGGCGATATCTCCGATGTTGTCGTCCTTCCGCTCCAGCAGCTGCTGCTTCGCCATCTGCAGCCGGGCGCGCGTCACGAAGTCCGATGGCGTCATCTGCATGGCGCTCTTGAACAGCTTGCAGAAATAATGCGGGCTCACCTCCGCCCGATCCGCCCATTCCTGAAGGATGAACGGCTTCGCCGCCTCCTGCTGCATGAGCGGCAGCAGGCCGATGACGCGGCTCTCTGCCGGGCTCGTGCGCCCCGAGGTCAGGCTGACCGCCTGCTGCACGAACTCCGCGAGCACCGCATACGTCAGCGTGGACAGCAGCGCCGGCCGGGTCATGCTGTTCGCTTCGGCTTCCTGAAGCAGCGCGAGATGAGCCTCCTCCCAGGCGGCGGGCTGGCGCAGCTTCCACAGATTGTTCTTGTGGAAGCCCCTTTCGATCATATAATCATGAAGCGTGCCGCCATAAAAATGGATCCAGCGCACATCCCACGGCTCCTCGGCGCTGCTGTAATACCGCTGTCGCTGCAGCGGAAAATACAGAACCGCCTCGCCCCGCTCCAGCTCGTGGATCTTGCCTTCCACCTCGACATACCCCCGCCCGGAGGCGACGTAATGGATGTTGAAGTTGTTCAGGGCGCCTGCCTCCCGATGCACCGAATGCGTGGGATATTCCGTGTATCTGCCGACCGATTCCGGAAAGACGAAGTACGGAAGATCCGGCCAGGTCAATAAATGGGCCTGCCGCTCCATTGAAATCTCCTCCAGGACAATATTGTTCTAATGACTCTCAAAATATTATTATTTTTATTCTATCTTCCATTTCATATAATGACAATATAATCGCAGTTGTTGAAGGAGGAGATGTTTGAGCCATGAACGGGAAGCTGAAATGGGGCATTTTGAGCACCGCATCGATCGCGAGGGGTTCGGTCATTCCGGGCCTGATGAAATCCGAGCTCAATGAAGTCATAGCCATTGCAAGCCGGGATGAAGGGAAAGCCCGCGGGACGGCGGATGAATTCGGGATACCCGGATATTATGGCAGCTATGAGGAGCTGTTAGCCGACGATGAAGTCCAGGCGGTCTACATTCCGCTGCCCAACCATCTGCACCGCGAGTGGGCGATCCGCGTCATGGCTGCCGGCAAGCATGTGCTGTGCGAGAAGCCGATCGCGCTGACCTCGGCCGAAGCGGAAGAAATGGCTGCAGCAGCGGCCGCGAGCGGCGTCATTCTCGCGGAAGCCTTCATGTACCGCCATCATCCCCGTTACGAGACGATCCGCAGCATTATCGATTCCGGCAAAATCGGCGATCTGAGAAGCATACACGGCACGTTCACGTTCAACAGCTCCAACAGCTCCGGCAACGTCCGATTCAACAAGGACTGGGGAGGCGGCGGCCTCTACGACGTCGGCTGTTATCCCATCACGGCAGCCCGGCTCCTGCTCGGCCAAGAGCCGGAGGCCGTCACCGTCAGAGCTTTGTTCTCGCCGCAGCACGGCGATGTCGATATGATGGCTTCAGGATTGCTGGAATTCCCGGGCGGCCTGGGCGTTACCTTCGACTGCGGCATGTGGGGCGCCTTCCGCAATACGCTCGAGGTGCTCGGTACCGAGGGCATCATCGAGGTTCCTTCCGCTTTCATCGCTCCGGAGGACAGCGGAGCCCATTTCTACTTAACAGTCAACGGACAGCGGGAGGAAATCGAAGTTCCTCACATCAACCATTTCTCGCTGGAATGCGACGATTTCGCCCGTACGGTGCTGCACGGAGAGCCGCAGAAATTCCCGCCGCAGGATGCGGTCCGCAACATGCGCGTTCTGGAAGCCTGCCTGCAATCCGCGCGCGAGGACAAGCGCATCGTCCTGCAACCGGTTGCAACCCACCAATAAGGAGGAAATGCCATGAAAACAATCCTCATCCCGGGAACCGACAAGCCCGTCTCGATTCTGATGAAGGGCTCCGACTACTTTACGCATGACCAGTACGAGAAAGCGGCGGCCAATCTCGACGCCTTCCTCGCCATCGGCGGAAATGCCGTGGATACGGCGCACATCTATTGCGGCGGCCAGAGCGAAGAGGTTCTGGGCCGTTACATGGAGGAGCGCGGCAACCGCGATGACCTCGTCATCCTGACGAAGGGCGCCCATCATGACCATACCGGTCCCCGCGTGAACCGCCAGGCGATCAACAGCGATCTGACGACGAGCCTGGAGCGGCTGCGCACGGATTACGTGGAGCTGTATGCGCTTCACCGGGACGATCCTTCCGTGCCTGTCGGCGAAATCATCGAAGCGCTGAACGAGCATATCGAAGCCGGCCGCATCGGCGCGATCGGCGGCTCCAACTGGACCTGGCAGCGGCTGCAGGAAGCCAATGAATATGCGGCGGCCCATGGCCTTGCCGGCTTCACCTTCAGCAGCCCGAACTTGAGCCTCGCCAAGGTCAACGAGCCGTTCTGGCACGGCTGCGTGTCGGCCGACGCGGAAACGCTTCGGTGGCATGAGCAGCAGCAGCTGCCCCTGCTGTCCTGGTCCTCCCAGGCGCGCGGCTTCTTCACCGGCCGCTTCTCGCCCGAGGTGCGCGACAACGACGACATCGTCCGCGTCTTCTACAGCGACGGCAACTGGGAGCGTCTGCGCCGGGCCGAGCAGCTGGCCAAGGACAAGGAAGTCACGGTCATTCAGATCGCTCTGGCTTATGTGCTCAATCAGCCGTTCCCGACCTGCGCGCTGATCGGCGCCCAGAACGCGCAAGAGCTCCGCTCTTGCCAGGAAGGGACATCCATCAAGCTGACGCGCGCCGAGCTGGACTGGCTGGATCTTACCGCTGCTAGCGTTGCGGGATAAGAATAGCCCGAAAAAGAGAGCTTGTGCAGGCAATCAAGGAGGCTGCCCCTCAGGACAGCCTCTCCATTCCTAAAACGCCAAAAGGGACGAAGCGGATATGGTTGATCCGCTTCGTCCCTTTTCCTTTTTGGCGGGCCTGCCCTCTCTCCATTCCATTACCAAGCGGATGATCTTGATAGAAGGGCTTTTCTATTCATTTCCCTGATGTCCCTCTTAGGACTTTCCGAGCGAGATGCGAAAACCATTAGATAGAGTAAAGCAGAAGCTTGTCCCGCCTGGATGCAACCACGGCCAGCTTCCCCTTCCAAGAATCAGTACCGGTTATAGGCCCGCAGCAGCGTGAAACGGTTCGGCCGGACCTTGTCCGCCTCGCGCAGCGATTTCTCCACCAGCTGCTCCGGCAGGCCGAGCTCCTGCGCCGAGACCGGACCGCCGACGGAGCGCAGCCAGTCCCTGATTCGGCCCGGTTCCGGCAGGCTGCCGATCCATTCCTGTATTTCCGGCCAATGCCGCTCCAGCGCCTTCCTTCCTGCGGCGTCCACCACCTCGCCGTGACGATAACGATCTGTGCCATCAGCCGAAGCGGCGATACGTTTGTACAGCGAGGAGATCAGCGCGCTTGCCGCTCCGACCTTCGCTCCATGCAGCAGCTGCCTCTGCCCCGTGCGGTGCAGCTCCATCTCCCAATAATGCGAAAGATGGTGCTCCGCGCCGGAAGCGCAGTTTGACGAGCCCAGTATGAGCATGGCAAGCCCCGAGCGGATCAAGGCTTCGGTCAGCGCCGTGATTCCTTCGGCGCTGCGGCTTGCGATGCTGCCGGCATGTCGGATGCATGACTCCAGCGCATCCTCCGTCATCGCAGCCGCCCATTCATCATACGGGCTTAAGCCCAGGCGGGCTTCAATCCGCCAATCCAGCAGGGACGTGAATTTGCCGAGCATATCCCCGAAGCCGGCGGCAACTAGCGGCGCGGGAGCCGCCCGGAGCAGATCCGTATCCGCGAACAAAGCCGAGGGGCCGACGGCGGAGACCGTCGTTTTCATCCCGCGGATGAGCAAAGGAGCCCCGAGCGAGGTGAAGCCGTCGACCGAAGGCGCGGTCGGCACGCTTACGAAAGGAATGCTTGCCGTGTAGGCGGCATAACGGCTGAGGTCGTGGATCGTGCCGGAGCCGGCTGCGACGATGGCCGTCGCCCGATGCTGCTGGACCGACAGCAGCAGCTGCACGACCGAAGCCTCGTCCGCGACGACGTCGCCCGCCGCATTGGCATCGATCAAGACGGGATGCAGGGCCAGCTTCATGCTTGACGCCGCATCGAGAAGAATCGTTCCCGCAACTTTCGACGTTGCCGCGTCGCATGCCATGACCGCGTTCCGATGCCCTTTCTCCGATAGGAATTCCACAGTCCGGGCTGCCGCCCCGGACGAGACGTCGATCGTTTCCGGGAATGTCATGCCGCTCAAGTCCCGCCCTAAGGCGAGCGCTCCTTGCGCCATTTCTTGCAGAATCATGCCGGCATTCTCTCCCTTCCATGGCTGCCTTGCTGCCTGAGGCTTGTCAGCGCCCATGTCTCAGCGATTCAGCCGCCACAAAAGATCGCTCAGCCGCAGCTCCTGGCGCAGGCTCCCCGGCTTCGTGTCCCGGCCGATCACAACCGCTTCGATGCCTGCCATCTCGGCGAAGTCGAGCATCTGCTCCGTGCTGACGTTGTACGAGAAGCCGGTATGATGCGCGCCGCCCGCCTCGATCCAGTTCTCCACTCCCTGCTTCAATGATGGAAACAGCCTCCACAAAACCCGCGCGACCGGAAGCCGGGGCATATTCCGAGCCGGCTCCACGGCTTCGACCTCGCTGACGAGCAGGCGGAACCGTCCGCCCAAATCGACGATCGACGCATTGATGGCGTCGCCTCCGCGTCCGCTGAACACCATGCGCGCCGGATCCTCCTTGCCGCCGATGCCGAGCGGATGCACCTCCAGAGCGGGGCGTGCCGCCGCGATCGTCGGGCAGATCTCCAGCATATGGGCGCCAAGCACAAGCTCGTTGCCAGGTTCCAGATGATAGGTGTAGTCCTCCATGAAGGAGGTGCCTTCATTGCCGGACATGATTTTCATCAGACGCACGAGCGCTGCCGTCTTCCAGTCGCCTTCCCCTGCAAAGCCGTATCCCTGCGCCATGAGCCTCTGCACGGCGAGACCGGGAAGCTGCTTCAGTCCGTGCAGATCCTCGAATGTCGTCGTGAACGCGGTGAAGCCCCCGTCCTCCAGAAAGCCCCGGATCGCGATCTCCAGCCGCGCCTGGTAGGCGATCGCCTCCCTTGCCTCCGGCGATCCGTCATTCATCGCGTACAGCTCGGCGTATACGCCCATGAGCCGCTCCACCTCCGCGGCCGCGACCTCATCGACCCTCTTCGCCAGATCGCCGACTCCGTATGTGTTGACCGACCAGCCGAACTTGATCTCCGCTCCGACCTTGTCGCCCTCCGTCACGGCTACCTGCCGCATATTGTCGCCGAAACGGGCAACCTTCAGCGTGCGGCTCTCCGCGAATGCGGCGGCGGCTCGCTGCCAGTCACCGATTTCCCGGCGGACGGCTTCGTCCTCCCAATGCCCGAACACGACCTTGCGGGCGGTTCCCATCCTGGCATGGATATAGCCATGCTCCCGGTCGCCATGGGCGGACTGGTTCGTGTTCATGAAGTCCATGTCGATCGTCTCCCACGGAATGTCGCGGTTGTACTGCGTAGCCAGGTGAAGGAGCGGCTTCTTCAGCCTGGACAAGCCTCCGATCCACATTTTGGAGGGGGAAAAAGTGTGCATCCACGCAATGACTCCCGCGCATTCGGCGTCCGCTCCGGCTGCGGCCAGCGCCGAGGAGATCTCCTCCGGGGTCGTGAGCACTCCACGGAACTCGATTTCACAAGGAATAACGCTGGATGAACTCAGCTTTTCCGCGATTTCGCGGCTATGCCCTTCTACTTCCAAAAGTGTCTCGGGTCCATACAGATGCTGGCTTCCGGTCAAAAACCAGAAACGCCAAGGGCGAGCGGTCAACATATGGCAGCCATCCTTCCAAGGTTGATGGGTTCAATCGGTAAGTTGCGGTCTTTTAAAGCAGATCCATTCGATTAATTTGATCATTGATTTGGTCATTTGGCCTATGAATTCGACTATCAACTCGGTCTATGAATTCGACTATGAATTCGTTCTATAAATTCGGTCTATGAATGTGATCGAATCAAAATCCGTTCCGAACCCCTCCAGCTCTATTGAACCTGCGGCTGCGTCCGGCCGTTCCGTTCCGAAGAATTCCTCGCCTGCTCCTTCATCGATTTAAGCGTTTTCATGACTCTTCCGGCTCCACGTCCGAAATAATCATGCAGCTTGCTGTATTCCTGGAAGAGAGCTTCGTAGACCCGGACATTGCCGGGGATCGGCTTGAACGACTCTTCCTTGACGCGCGCCATGAAACGCGCGGCATCCACGATGGAATCGTAGCCTCCCTGCTCCGAGCCGGCAGCGACAGCGGCGAACATGGCGGCGCCGAGCGCCGGCGTCTGCCTGGAATCGGCAATCCGGATCTCGCGGTTCGTCACGTCGGCGTAGATCTGCATCATGAGGCGGTTTTTTTGAGGCAGGCCGCCGCAAGCGTAGAGAATGTCGACCGGCACTCCGCTGCCATGAAAAGCGTCTACGATCATCCGGGTTCCGTAGGCCGTCGCCTCCAGCAGCGCGCGGTACACTTCTTCCGGACGGGTGTGGAGCGTATATCCAAGCATCAAGCCGGTCAGGTCGGCGTCGACCAGCACCGAGCGGTTGCCGTTCCACCAGTCCAGCGCCAGCAGGCCCGACTCTCCCGGCAGCAGCGCCGCCGCCTTTTCCTCGAGCCATTCGTGAATGCCGGCACCGGCGTCGGCAGCCGCTTCAAGCGCATAGGCCGGCACCGCTTCGCGCGTGTACCACTCGAAGATGTCTCCGACAGCGGACTGGCCCGCTTCATAGCCGTAATACCCCGGAATGATGCCGTCCTCGACGACTCCGCACATGCCCTCCACGATGCGCTCCTCTTCGCCGAGCAGCATATGGCAGATGGAAGTGCCCATCACCATCACCAGCTTGCCCGGCGTCACGACGCCGACGGCGGGAACCGCGGCATGGGCGTCCACGTTGCCGGCGGCGACCGCCGTGCCCGCGCGCAGGCCGGTCAGCCGGGCCATCGCTTCCGTAAGGCCGCCGACTCTCGTGCCCGGCGGAACGATCTCTCCGCGGAGCTTGGTGGCCGTCAAATCCTCCAGGCGCGGATCCAGCGAGCCGAAGAAGTCGGCGCCCGGATAGCCGTCGCGCTTGTGCCAGGCGGCTTTGTAGCCGGCCGTGCAGCTGTTGCGGACGAAAGCATCGGTCAGCCGGTAAATGACCCAATCCGCCGCTTCCATGAACAGATCGGCCCGTTCGTAAATATCCCGGGCTTCATCGAGTATTTGCCAAACTTTGGCGAGCATCCACTCGGAGGACAGCTTGCCGCCGTAGCGCTGCAGCCAGGCTTCGCCTCTATGCTCCGCCGCTTCGTTCAGCTTGTTCGCCTCGTCCTGCGCCGCATGATGCTTCCACAGCTTCACCCAGCTGTGCGGATGGCCCGCATGCTCCGGCAGCAGGCAGAGCGGCGTCCCCGCGGCATCGACAGGCAGCATCGTGCAGGCCGTGAAGTCGATGCCGATGCCGATAATGTCTTCCGGATCGACGCCGGATAGCCGGAGCACCGCCGGAATCGAGCTTCCCAGCACTTCCATGTAGTCCGAAGGATGCTGAAGCGCCCAGTCCGGCTCCAGCTCCAGCCCCGAGCCCGGCAGCCGGCGGTCGATGACATGATGGCGGTACGGTGTGACATGATCCGCGATCTCGGAGCCGTCGACCAGATCGACCAGGACGGCCCGCCCGGACTGCGTCCCGTAATCGACGCCGATGGCGTATTTCCTTTTCATGGCTGCGAGCCCTCCTTGGGAATGGATTGGCCGTAATAAGCGCCCGATCCGTGCTTGCGCAAATAGTGGCGGTCCAGCAGCAGCTCCGACATGCCGGCCAGATCCGGCTTCAGCCGGAAGCTGCGGTAAGCCATCTTGGCCACCTCCTCCAGCACGACGGCGTTATGGACCGCTTCGGACGGATCCTTGCCCCACGTGAACGGAGCATGGCCATGGACGAGGACGCCGGGAATGGCGTCGGGATCGCGGTTCAGGAACGTCTCTGCGATGACCCTTCCCGTCTCCTTCTCATATGCGCCCTCGATCTCCGCGGCGTTCATCGGACGGGTGCAGGGAATCTCGCCGTGAAAATAATCCGCATGGGTCGTGCCGAGAGCCGGTATTCCGAGCCCGGACTGGGCCCAAGCCGTCGCCCAGGAGGAATGGGTATGGACGATGCCGCCGATGGATGGAAAGGACCGGTACAGCACCAGATGGGTCGGCGCGTCCGACGACGGCTTCCACCTTCCCTCCACGACGTTTCCTTTGAGATCCACGACCGCCATGTCGTCCGCCGTCATGTCCTCATAAGGAATCCCGCTAGGCTTGATGACGACAAGGCCGGAGCCGCGGTCGATGCCGCTGACATTGCCCCAGGTGAACGTGACCAGGTTGTAGCGAGGCAGGTCGAGATTGGCTTTGAGCACTTCTTCCTTCAACTGCTGAAGCATAGAGCGAGGCCTCCTTTCGCCGATTCCACCCCATTATATACTTGTATGTACATCTTGGGAATATATGAACCATAAAAAGACCAGCCTGTACATACATCAGGCTGGTCTTGATTCTCGATTCCAATACTAAACCATCACTTTTCCAGGGCTGCCGTGGAATCGCGGATGACAAGCTCCGGCTTGTAGACGAACTCCTTCGCCTCGCCCGGACGGCCTTCGATCAAGCCAAGCAGCGTCTCGGCCGCCTTGATGCCAAGCTCCGCCTTCGGATGCGTGAGGCTCGTCAGCTTGACCGGACCCGCGACCGCATAAGCGGAGTCGTCGAAGCCCGTCAGCGACAGATCGCCGGGCACCGACAGCCCGAGGCCCGCCGCGGCATCGACCAGCCGCACAGCCAGCTCGTCGTTGTAGCAGACGAGAGCGGTCGGACGGCGGTCTCCGGTCAGAAGACGGGAAGCCGCTTCAAGCGGCTTCTCATGCTTGTCCTCGGAGGAGTACAGCACGAGCCGCTCCGGGTGCAGCGGTATTCCCTTCTCTCTGCAGGCTCTCATGAATCCCTTCATCCGCATCGTTCCCTGGATGTCGTCGGTCTTGAAAAAGCCGGCCAGCTCCCGATGGCCGAGGCTGATGAGATGGGAAGCCGCCTCATATCCGCCCGCTTCGTCATCGACCCTAATGCAAGGACAGTCGAGACCCGAATAACGCTCGTTGATCATGACGAACGGAATCCCCTCCAGCTCCAGCCGGATGTACAGGTCCATGTTCGCGTTTCCCTGGGCGCTCTTCGTCGGTTCGATGATGAGCCCGCTTGCCGGGTAGGAAAGCATCCGCTCCAGGCTGTCCCGCTCCTTGAGCTTGTCGTTGTCCGTGCTGGAGAGGAGGAGCCCGCAGCCTCTGCGGCTCAGCTCGCTCTCCGCGCCCCGGACGATATGGGGGAAGATATAGTCGGAAATATACGTCGTCACCATGCCGATCGTCGGCGTGTCTCCGGCGGTGCGTACGCGCAGCCGGGAGACGAACGTCCCCTTGCCTTGGACCCGGTAGAGCAGCCCGTCGTTCACCAGCTCTCCAATCGTCTGCCGGACCGTCTGCCTGCTGAGGCCGAACATGGCCGCGAGTTCGTTTTCCGAGAGCATCTGCTCGTCGGCCTTGTACCGTCCCTCCTGCAGCCAATCTCCAATCTGCTGCTTCAACGCCAAATATTTCGGAACCTTGTCATCCATCCCAGCACCCCGTCGCATATATTTACATGATTATATCATATTTAAGTTGTACATACATGTTGGATGAGCTATGATAAGGCTGGAAAACAAACCCTTCTATATAAAGCGAACATTTGATCGAGCGGAGTCGATGGAATGATTTCTGGAGAAGCAGAGCTTACGAAGCGTTTTTCTCCGAAAACTTGAAGCGTTCGCCTTTAACCCGTATATCCCCTATTCATAGGGATTTTTTCGAGAAATCCGGGTCTAACAGCGATCGGAAGAGCATTCCATCTGCGCAGCGGCCCCTGTTCGTTTCCGTTCAATTTATATAGACCAAATCGATGCGAACGAGGTGCAGGCGAATGGCTCTTCAAGCAAAAATGGCTGTCGACAGGGATTTTGTCATCGGCCGCGTGGACGACCGGCTTTACGGTTCTTTTATCGAGCATCTGGGCCGAGCCGTCTACGGCGGCATCTATGAGCCGGAACATCCTCTCGCGGACAGCAGCGGCTTCCGCCGGGACGTCCTGGACATGGTGAAGAAGCTCCAGGTACCGATTGTCCGCTATCCGGGGGGCAACTTCGTGTCAGCCTATGACTGGAAGGATGGCATCGGCCCCCGGGACAGCCGTCCGAGCCGGCTGGAGCTGGCATGGCGCACGGTGGAGCCGAATCTCGTCGGCATGAACGAATTCGCCGACTGGGCGAAGGCGGCCGGAACCGATGTCATGTGGGCGATCAATCTCGGCACCCAGGGCATGGAGGATGCCCGGCAGGCGATCGAATACGCCAACCATCCGGGAGGCAGCTATTGGAGCGATCTGCGGATTTCCCACGGCTATAAGGAGCCCCATGGAATCAAAACCTGGTGTCTCGGCAACGAGATGGACGGTCCATGGCAGATTGGCCAGAAGACCGCCGCCGAATACGGCAGAGCCGCATCGGAAGCCGCCAAGGCGATGCGTCAGGTCGATCCTTCCATCGAGCTGGTCGCCTGCGGCAGCTCCGGCCTTGGCATGCCTACCTTTGCAGAATGGGAAGCGACGGTGCTCGACCTGTCCTATGACCAGGTGGACTACCTGTCGCTGCACCAATACTACGGCAATCATGAAGGCGACACCCCCACTTTCCTGGCGCGGTCGCTTCAGATGGACGAGTTCATTGAAAGCGTTGTCGCGATCTGCGATTACGTCAAAGCCAAAAAGCGCAGCAAAAAGCGGATCCACCTGAGCTTCGACGAGTGGAACGTCTGGTATCATTCCAATGAATCCGACCGCAAGCTGGACCCTTGGCAGATCGCTCCCCCGCAGCTTGAAGACGTCTACAACATGGAGGATGCGCTCGTCGTCGGCTGCATGCTGATCTCGCTGCTCAAGCATGCCGACCGCGTCCATATCGGCTGTCTCGCCCAGCTCGTCAACGTCATCGCGCCCATCATGACCGAGAACGGAGGCAGCGCCTGGGCGCAAAGCATTTATTATCCGTACTTGCACGCTTCCCTTTTCGGCCGCGGCCAGGCGCTCGTGCCCCTGATCCGCTCTCCCAAATACGACACCAAAGAAATCACCGATGTTCCTTATCTGGAGTCCGTCGCCGTCCATCGCGAGGAAACCGGCGAAATCACGATCTTCGCCGTCAACCGCAGCCTGGACGAGGAGCTGCTGACGGAAATCGACCTCCGCAGCTTCGGGACATGCTCCTTGATCGAGCATATCGTGCTCGACAATCCCGATCTCAAGGCGTTCAATACAGCGGCTAGGCCCGACACGGTCCTTCCCCGCACGGGCGGAAGCTCGACCGTGGACGGCTCCAAGGTCGCCGCTTCCCTGCCGAAGGCTTCCTGGAACGTGATCCGTCTCCGGACCATTTCGTAAGCCGATTGCAGGTTGCAGGAATGACAAGCAAGGGACTCCGGCGGACGCTGCCGGAGTCCCTTCAGGTTTTTTTCGTTCCCTCATCATCCATCGGTCGCTGATTCCGAGCGGCTCCTTGTTCCACGCCTAAGATGAAAACGCTTTAAACGGCATCCGCTCATCCGGTCCCCGATTGGAACCTTGGCCCGGACCGACTATAATAGAATAGATTTCCTGTTCAACCTACTCTATTTCTATGGGGGTTCCTATGCGACCTACTCAACAGCAATTGGAAAACTACGCCGACATTATCGTCCGCGTCGGTGTCAACGTGCAGCCGAATCAGAAAGTCGTCGTCATGGCTCCGATCACCGCCGCGCCTCTCGTTCGGCTGGTGTCGTCCAGAGCGTATGCAGCCGGTGCCCGCGACGTCCACGTCGAGTACAATGACGAGGAGCTGACCCGCATCCGCTTCAAGCAGGCGCCGGAGGAGAGCTTCTCGGAATATCCGGCATGGCGCGCCAATGCCATGAAAGGGTTCGCCGACGAAGGCGCCGCCTTCATCCAGATCTACTCCCCGAACCCGGACCTGCTGAACGATATCGATCCGGACCGGATGGCGACCAGCTCCAAGACGGCATCAACCGCTCTCGCTCCTTACCGCAATGCGCTGATGAACCACGAGAACGCCTGGACGCTCGTATCCTACGCCACTCCGGAATGGTCCGCCAAAGTATTCCCGGGCATTCCCGTAGAAGAAGCGGTCGAGAAGCTGTGGGACAGAATCATCGATGCCACCCGGATCGGTCTCGACAATCCGGTCTCGGCATGGGAAGAGCATAACGCCACCCTGCTGTCCATGGTCGACCGGCTCAACGCCAAGCGCTATGCGGAGCTCCGCTATACGGCTCCCGGCACGGAGCTGACAATCGGACTTCCGGATGGCCATCTCTGGCTCGGAGGAAGCAAGGAAAATTCGCGCGGCGTCATGTTCAATCCGAACATGCCGACGGAGGAAGTGTTCACAATGCCGCACAAGGATCGGGTGAACGGAACCGTTCGCAGCACAAAGCCGCTGAACTACAATGGACAGGTCATCGACGGCTTCTCCTTGACGTTCAAGGACGGCAAAGTCGTCGAGTTTTCCGCCGAGCAAGGCTACGAGACGCTGTCCAAGCTGCTCGCGACCGACGAAGGCGCCGTGCAGCTCGGCGAAGTCGCGCTTGTGCCGAACGATTCCCCGATCTCGAATTCCGGCATTACCTTCTTCAATACTCTGTACGACGAGAACGCATCCTGCCATCTCGCTCTCGGCCAAGCCTATCCGGTCAACCTGGAAGGCGGCTCGGACCTGTCTCCCGAGGAGCTGGCTGCCCGCGGCTCCAACCGCAGCCTCGTCCATGAGGACTTCATGATCGGCTCGCCGGAGATGGACATCGACGGCGTCACGCAGGACGGCAAGATCGAGCCGATCTTCCGCGCCGGCAACTGGGCTCTCTAGGTTCAAAACCCGGCCTATGAGGCCGATGCAGCATCCCGGAAACTAAAAAAAGCAATCCGGAAGCCAGGCTTCCGGATTGCTTTTTGTTTTTCAGCGGCATTGGAGGAGGAATCCGCCGGCGCTGTTCGGCAGATGAATCGGCCGCAGTCACCGGCAGCCTGTGCTTCCATCCCTTACTTCGCTTCCGCGGCCTCAGGCATCGCTTCCGGACGGGAGCAGCTGCTGACCATCTCGTAGTGCCTGCCCTCGGCGGAGGCGTCATGGAAGCCGTGCATCGCCTCCAGCACATGGTAGGCCATCTCGCCGCTGGCGCGATGCGGAATTCCCTCCGCGATGGAGCGGGCCAGGTCGGCCACGCCGATGCCGCGGTTGTTGTCCGTGAAGCCGTGCGTGAGCGGAATCTCTTCCGCCGCATCGGCTCCCTGCCTGCGCAGCCGGACGACGCCCCCGAAATTATTGGGATCCGGAACGAGCAGCGTGCCTGCCGTGCCGTAAATCTCGATATTCGGCAGCGTTCCCCCGACCGGGGTGTCGAAGCTCGTAATGAGCGTGCCGACCGTGCCGTTCTCGAAGTCGATCACCCCGGCGATATGGGTCGGAACCTCGACGTCGATCACTTCTCCGCGCTTGGGCTCGCTGCGGACGGTCCGCTGCGGATGCGAGACGACTGCCGAGCCGGTCACCCTGCGGATCGGACCGAGCAGATTCACCAGAGCGGTCAAATAGTACGGGCCCATGTCGAACATCGGTCCGCCGCCCTTCTTGTAGTAGAAGGCCGGATCGGGATGCCAGCTCTCGTGGCCGCCGCTCAGCATGAAGCCGACTGCGGCGATCGGACGGCCGATCGCTCCGTCGTCGATCAGCTTGCGGCAGGTCTGGATGGCGCCGCCGAGGAACGTTTCGGGAGCGCTAGCCACCCGGAGCCCTTTGCTGGCGGCCAGCTCAAGAACCTGACGGCCCTCCTCGCGCGTGACGGCGAGCGGCTTCTCCACATACACATGCTTGCCGGCTTCCAGCGCAGCCAGGCATACCGGGGCATGGGCCTGCGGAATCGTCAGGTTGACGACGATGCCGATCTCCGGATCTGCGAGCAGCTCTTCCACTGTATAGGCATGGGGAATGCCGTATTCCTCCGCCATGGCGCGCGCTCTGGAGGGATCCATGTCGGCGCAGGCCGCCAGCTCCACCTCGGGATACTGCTTCAGGTTCGTGAAATAGATGCGGCTGATGTTGCCGCAGCCGATGACGCCGACTTTAATGGGGTTCATAGTATTGGGGCCTCCTTGGGCTGTCGTTGTTCTAGGCTTGCGGACGGGCGGCCCACAGGAAGCCCCGTCTCATCAGTTCGAGCACCGGAGGCATCTCGACGATATTGGCCTGATGTCCGAGCGTATTGTGGTAGACGCGTCCTTGGCCCCATGTCTTCGTCCAGACGACGGGCATCTTGACGCCGTCGAAGTCGGTCGCCGCATGTACGGTGATGGCTGGATCGACGTGCATGTAGTATTTTTCCGAGGAAACCTCGAAATCTCCGATTCCCTCTGTCAAAGGATCGTCCGGGCGGCTCATGCTCACCTCGTATCTCACCCCGTCGTTGCCGGGATGCGCGACCCATTGTCCGCCGACCATATGCTGATATTCGACTTCATTGCGGAAGGCGTCGCTCATCCCTCCGTGGCAGCCGGCGATGCCGCAGCCGGCCTGCACGGCATCCAGCAGCGGGCGCAGCTGCTCCTGAGCGATGCTTCCCATCGTCCAGATCGGGACGATCAGATCGAGCGAGATCATCAGCTCCGCGTCCTTGAAGCTGTCCAGCGTATCCGAGACGACAACGTCGAATTGTTCCTTGCCCAGCAGCTCCGCGAAAATCGCGGCCACCTCTTTCGGCTGATGGCCGTCCCATCCGCCCTGCACGATCAATGCTTTTCTCATAGTGCACCCGCCTTTGTCCTCATATCGTTTTCGAGCTTCACGCTTCCTGCATTTCCTGTAGGGCTACCCAGCGTCGCTCCGCGATGGAACGGTCGACCGCCTCCAGCACCTCCTGGCATTTGACGCCGTCGACGAAATTCGGCGAAGGCTGACGGTCTTCATGAATGGCGGTGAACAGCTCCAGCATCTCATGCGTGAACGTATGCTCGAATCCGATCGTATGCCCTGCCGGCCACCAGGCGTTGATATACGCATGCGGCGCATCGGTGACGAGCACTCGGCGGAAGCCTTGCACATCGTCCGCATCGTCGGTGAAATACACCTGCAGCTCGTTCATCCGCTCGAAATCGAAAATGACGCTGCCTTTGCTGCCGTTGATCTCGAAGGAATTGGTGCTCCGATGACCCGCCGCGAAGCGGGTCGCCTCGAAGCTGCCGAGCGCGCCGCCCTCGAAGCGGGCGAGGAACAGCGTCGCGTCGTCGACCGTGACCGGACCGCGCGGAGCGTCCTTGTCGCCCTTGGCGCTCAGTCCCGTCATCTCGGCGGCGATGGGCCGGTCCTTGACGAAAGTTTCGCTCATGCCGATCACCTCGCTGAACTCTCCCACCAGGTAACGGGCCATGTCGATCAGGTGGGCGCCGAGATCGCCATGCGATCCGGAGCCGGCGATATCCTTCTGCAGCCTCCATACGAGCGGGAAGTCCGGATCCAAAATCCAGTCCTGAAGGAACCAGGCGCGGAAATGATAGATTTGGCCGAGCCGTCCTTCATCGATCAGCTTCTTGACGAGCTGCACGGCCGGCGAGAACCGGTAGTTGAAGCCGACCATATGCTTGATTCCGGCTTGACGGGCCGCCTCCAGCATCTCCCTCGCATCCGGCAACGACAGAGCGAGCGGCTTCTCGCAGAACAGATGCTTGCCTGCTGCCGCTGCGGCCAGCGCGATTTCCTTGTGCGCATCGCTCGGAGCGTTGATGTCGATCAGGTCGAGATCGTCCCGCTGGACGAGCCGTCTCCAATCCGTCTCGGCTTCCTCCCAGCCGAACTGGGCGCGGGCCTGCTCGACGGCTGCGGCATCGCGGCCGCAGAGAACCTTCAGCTCCGGACCCGCAGGGGCATCCGGGAAAAACATCGGCAGGGCGCGATAGGCATTGCTATGCGCCTTGCCCATGAACTTGTAGCCAACCATCCCAACCTTGATCTTCTTCACCGACATCATCTCCTTCAATGGATTCTGTTGTCTGCTTGCCTTCGCCTCATGGACGGCCGGGGCGGTACAACAGCGTCGAATCCCTCGCCGCCAGCCTCGTAGCCAGCATGAGCTCATGGGAAGGCGCGATGCCGCCCTCCGCCTCGCCGATCGCCCGCAGCGCAGCCTGCCGGCCGACTTCGTCGAAAGGGACCGCCACGGAAGTAAGCTGCGGGCTCGTCATGGAAGCTCCATCCGAGCCGTCATATCCGGCGAGCGCGTAATCCCTTCCGGCCTGGATCCCTTTCTCCAGCAAGCCTTGCATGATGCCGATCGCCATCCGGTCGTTGCCGGCATACACGCTGTCGGCCTGTCCGCTCCGCAGCAGCTCCTCTACCCGAGAGGCAAGCGCCAGGCCGCTCTTGCGGCTGTACTTGCCTTCAAGAACGATATGCGGCGACAGCGGCAGATCCGCCTGCTCCAACCCCTCCACATAGCCGGCATACCGGTCTCCGCTGTTGGAATACTGCGCAGGACCGCCGACAAAGGCAATGCTGCGGCAGCCGAGTCCGTGCAGATGGGCTACCGTCTGCCGGCTCCCTGCGGCATGATCTCCGTCTGCCGTCCGATGCTCCAGTCCTTCGAACCGCTGGCCTGCGACGGCGTAGGGATAGCCGGCCGTCTCCAGCTCCATCAGCGCCTCCCTCTCTCCCGGAATCCCGCTCGAACCGAGCACGATGCAGGCATCCGCCTTGCGGGATCGGAACAAGCCGGCATATGGACTTGCATCTCCCGGCTGCCGGAAGATCAGCAGCAGATTCAGCCCCCGCTCGCCGGCCGCAAGACCGATACCGCCGAGCAGCTGCGAGAAGTAGAAGGTGGAGAAGAGCGGCACGTTCGGCATGAACGGCAGCACGACGCCCAGGTTTCCGCTCCTCTTCTTCGCGAACTGCCGGGCGATGTCGCTAGGCACATAACCCAGCGCGTCCGCCGCCTCCAGCACCTTGAGCCGGGTTGCCTCCTTGATCGGCCCCGTCCCGCTCAGCACCCGCGACACGGTCGCCTCGGATACGCCCGCAAGCTTGGCGACTTCCGTCCTTTTTGTCATTCCACAGCCTCATTTGCCTTAAATATATACTCATGTACGCGTGTACATTTTTTCATGAAAACGCTCTTATGTCAATGCAATCCTGCGACAACAAAGCGATGAATGGCGCAATAGCGAACAAAAAAACCCGGCAAGGCCGGGGGGATGAATCAAATGAACGGCATCGTTTGCGAATGGGCCGCGCCGCGTCACCTATCCCGTCTTCCTGCCGAACCGGATCCGCGGATCCAGCAGCAGATAGATCATATCCGCGATCCAGGAAAATAGGACAACGAGAGCGGTAACGAGGAGGATGACGGCGATCAGCAGCGGATGGTTGCGCGAAAGAGCGGCGTAAACCATCAGCGATCCGAGACCGCCCCAATTGAACACGTTCTCGACGATGGCCGAGCCGCTGACCAGCATCGGCAGATCCATCGCGGCAAGAGTAACGACGGGGATCATGGCGTTTTTGAGTCCATGCACAAGGATGACCCGTTTTTCGGGAACGCCTTTTGCCCGGGCAGTCTGCAGATAGTCCAAAGGAAGCACCTCCTGCAGGCTGGAGCGGATGAACTTGAGATACACGGCGACGATGCCCAGCATCAAGGTCGCCACGGGCAGAACCATATGCTGAAGCAGATCCGGCAGGTTCCCTTCCATTCCGGGAGTATGCATGCTGCTTGGAGGAAGCCAGAGCAGGTTCATGGCAAACAGCTGACGCAGCCAGATGCCGGCGGCGCTGGCTGGCAAGGCGAAGCCGGCAAGCGCGAGCATGGCTGCCGCCCGGTCCGACAGGCCGCCCGGCCGGCGGCTGTTGTAGATCGCCAGCGGAAACGCGATCATGAGCGCAAGAAGCCACGCGGTGCCGATCAGAATCAGGCTGTTCTGCGCATACTTCCAGATGTAGCCGCTGATCGGATACATCTGGTAATCCAGGCCGAGCGCTCCATGACGGAGACCTTTGAGCCAGGCCCAATACTGCTCCAGAAAGGGCAGATCGAGTCCGAGCGCATGCTTCCGGGCATCCACGAGCTGCTTCTGCTCCAGCGTCATTCCGATCGTCGACCACATGTCGCCGGGCATTTCATGAATCAAATAAAAGCATGAAGCGGACACGATCAACAGGACGACAATGGATTGAAGCGTTCTGCGAATGATGAATTCCCACATATCGGACCCTCGCTTGCCGGCAGGAATGGATGGCGGAGGCGCGGACTCCTGCGCATTCGCGACCACCTGCCCATAGTTACCATCTTCTGTTCAATTACAATCTTCTGCTCTATTGCAATCTTCTGCTCGATTGCAATCTTCTGTTCAATTACAATCTCCTGCTCCATTAATTACAATCTCCTGCTAAATACACCATTTCCTGCTCATCTTCTGCTTGCTCCAGAGCATTCACAGCCTTGTGGCATAGAAGATGGCTACAGATTGACGGTTTTCATGCCGTCCTCGGCGTACCGCTCGCCATGCGCCGCTCCGCGCGGGGCGACCTCCTCGATCCGGCTCCGATCTCCGTCCGTCAGCCCGATATGGACCGCTCCGATGTTCTCCTCCAGATAGCTGCGGCGCTTCGTCCCCGGGATCGGAACGATGTCGTCGCCCTGCGACAGCAGCCAGGCAAGCGCCAGCTGGGAAGGCCTGCAGCCTTTCGCCGCCGCAATGTCGCGGACCCGGTCCACCAGCTCCAGATTCCTGCCGAAGTTCTCTCCCTGGAAGCGGGGAGAGTGGCGGCGGTAATCGTCCTGCGGCAAATCGTCGAACGCTTGGATCTGGCCGGTCAGGAAACCTCTGCCGAGCGGCGAATAGGGAACGAAGCCGATGCCGAGCTCGCGGCAGAGCGGGAGGATCTCGTCCTCGACATCCCGGCTCCACAGGGAATATTCCGTCTGAAGCGCAGAGATGGGATGCACGGCGCTGGCGCGTCGGATCGTATCCGGAGCGGCTTCCGACAGGCCGAGAAAGCGGACCTTGCCTTCCTTGACCAGCTCCGCCATCGCCCCGACCGTCTCCTCGATCGGCGTATCGGGATCAACCCGATGCTGATAGTACAGATCGATATGATCGGTTCCAAGACGCCGCAGGCTGGCCTCGCAAGCCGCGCGTACATAATCGGGACGGCCGCTCACCCCGAGCCTTGACCCGTCCTCCGCTCTGCGGATGCCGAACTTGGTCGCGATGGCCGCGTCGTACCTTCTGCCTTTGACGGCTTGTCCGACCAGCTCTTCATTGGCTCCGACGCCGTACATGTCCGCCGTGTCCAGGAGCGTCACGCCGAGCTCCAGCGCGCGGTGGATCGTGGAGATCGACTCCGCTTCGTCCCGGCCCCCGTAGAAATCCGACATGCCCATGCAGCCGAGTCCCAGCGCCGATACTTCCAAACCTTCTTTTCCCAGCATCCGTTTCTGCATGCAGAATTCGCCTCCCATTCATTTTGCCAAACCGGCAGCGGCCCATCCTTCCGGCCGTCCATGCGCCGTCCAATCGTTATGCTGCAGCCTCCGCAATGCCAGCGTGTCCGTCTTGCTGAAGCTTCCATAATGCTGGAGTTTCCATCATGCCAGAGTCTCCGTCTTGACATGCCCATGCAGCCGAGTCCCAGCGCCGATACTTCCAAAAAGCCTCCGCCATACCAGAATGTCCGTCTTGCCGGAGCCTCCCATGCCGGAGTCTCCGTCTCGCTAGAGCTTGCCCTGCCGGTCCTTCAGCAAATCGCGGATTTCGATCAGCAGCTTCTCCTCGCCCGTCAGGACGGGATCCTGCCTCTTCGGCAGCTCTTCCTCATGATGCCGCTTGCGCTTGAGGCCGGTGAGCAGCCGGATGAACAGGAAAATGGAGAACGAAACGATGAAGAAGTCGATCACGCTCTGGAGGAACAATCCATAGGCGAGCGTAGTATCTCCGAATGTCGCCTTGAGCCCGGAGACGTCGACGCCTCCGAACAGCATGCCGATCAGCGGCGTCAGAATGTCCGCCACGAGCGAGCTGACGATTTTGCCGAAGGCCGCCCCGATGATGACGGCGATAGCGAGATCCAGGATGTTGCCTTTGAGCGCGAACGCCTTGAATTCCTTCCACAAAGGGAGCCTCACTCCTGTTCCATTATAGGTTGTCTATTTCCCACGTCCTTCCATTTTAACTCCATTCGGCTTCTGCCGCCAGATACATATCCGGCGGAAAGCCGGCGTAAGGTAGCACATAGCGGCAGAACCCGAGCCTGCCACCGGAAAAGGAGTCCATGCCATGAACAATGAGCGCCAATCCATGCCGGTTCCCGAGCCCATGCGAGCGGATGGAGCCGGCGGGCCTGACAAAGGCCCCCGCAACCTTATGCGCGATCTGCAAAATCCCGATCTGCTCGTCCCCCCGCCAACGGACAACGGCCTCATCCCGAATCTGAGATTCTCCTTCTCGGATGCGCATATGCAGCTGAACCAGGGCGGTTGGTCGCGCGAGGTGACCATCCGGGAGCTCCCCGCAGCGACAACGCTTGCCGGAGTCAATATGAGCCTCATTCCGGGAGGAGTCCGGGAGCTGCACTGGCATCAGCAGGCCGAATGGTCTTATATGCTCCTCGGAAGCGCCCGGATTACCGCCATCGACTGGCAAGGCCGCAATTTCATCGCCGACGTCGGTCCCGGAGATCTGTGGTACTTTCCGCCGGGGCTGCCCCATTCCATCCAAGGGCTGGAGGAAGGCTGCGAATTCCTGCTCGTCTTCGACGACGGCCATTTCTCGGATCTGAACACCCTCTCCATCTCCGATTGGTTCGCCCATACTCCCAAGGACGTGCTGGCCGAGAACTTCGGCGTTCCGGCGAGCGCGTTCGATTCCATTCCGCCCGGACAGGTCTACATCTACCGCGACCGGGTGCCGGGTCCCGTCCAAAGCCAGGAAATTCAGTCGCCATACGGCTCCGTCCCGTTTCCTTTCAAGCATTCGCTGCTCGCCCAGACTCCTCTCACGACACCGGGCGGCAGCGTGAGGATCGCAGATTCGACCAACTTCCTGGCATCCAAGACGATCGCGGCCGCGCTGGTCGAAATCAAGCCGGGAGGCATGCGCGAGCTTCATTGGCATCCCAACCAGGATGAATGGCAGTATTACTTGGCCGGACAGGGCCGCATGACCGTATTCGGCGCCGGCGGCAAAGCGAGGACCTTCGATTACAGAGCCGGCGACGTCGGCTACGTCCCTTTCGCCTTCGGCCATTACATCCAGAACACCGGAACCTCCACGCTCTGGTTTCTGGAAATGTTCCGCAGCAGCCGCTTCGAGGATATTTCCCTCAACCAGTGGATGGCGCTGACGCCTCGCCAGCTCGTCAAAAGCAACCTCCATGTCGGAGACGAGGTCATCGATTGCCTCCGGAAAGTCAAATGGCCCGTCGTGCCGGGACCGGATAAGGAGTGAGAGCCGAATGCATCCCGAACGCTTTTTTGCGCAGGATCGGTTTCCCTACGCCTGGATGGCTGCTTATCCTCCCCTGCCTCCTATCCGCAGCCTGTACCGAAGCGGCAGCCAGCAGGGCGAGCCTGCGCCGAGTCTGACCTTTGTCCTCGTCCATGGGTCCTGGGCGGACGCCAGCTATTGGAGCGAGGTTGCATCCGAGCTGAGAAGGCAAGGCCACATCGTCCATGTGCCGGAATATCCCGGTCATGGCCCGGATTATAATCCCGGCGTTACGCATGAAGCCATTACCCGAGCGGTGGCGGCAACCATTACGGGCTGCGGCCTCTCCGATGTGCGGCTCGTCGGCCACAGCTTCGGAGGAAGCGTCATTCAGAAAACCGCCGAGCTCGTGCCGGACCGAATCCGCAGAATCATCTTCATGAACGCGTTCGTCCTGAAGGACGGCCAATCGGTCGCAGACGAGCTCCCTCCTCCCGTGCAGCAATCGTTCATCCAGCTCAGGCAGTCTTCCTCCGACGATACGATCATGCTTCCGTACCCGCTGTTCAGGGATACGTTCGCGAATCTGGCCGACAAAAGACTCGCCGATCATCTGTACAGCAGGATGGTTCCGGAGCCGGCGAAACCTCTCTTCGAGAAGCTCGACCTGAAGAAATTCTATGGACTCGAAATTCCGAGAAGCTACCTGTACCTCACGACCGACGGCGTGCTGCCGCAAGGAGAAGGCTACGGCTGGCATCCACACATGTCCGGACGTCTCGGGGTGTTCCGGCTGATCAAAACGGAAGGCGACCATATGTCCACCGTCAAAACCGCTCCGGCGCGCATCGCGGCCGGCCTGTACGAAGCTGCCAGGGATTGAAGGGAAGCCGGAGCGAGCCATTCCTCCAGCAGTCGGTGCAGCCGGTGAAGCAGGCGGCGAGGCAGCCGGCGAGTGCAGCCGGCAAGGGCAGCCGGCGAGGCAGCCGGCGAGTGCAGCCGGCAAGGGCAGCCGGCGAGGCAGCCGGCGAGTGCAGCCGGCAAGGGCAGCCGGCGAGGCAGCCGGCGAGTGCAGCCGGCAAGGGCAGCCGGCGAGGCAGCCGGCCAGCCTGACGTTGCCAGACTGGCCGAGAGTCCCTTAGGGGACTTTTTTTAGTTGGACGGTTTCGCAATCTTGCGCTCCTATCCGGGATGCCGCACAAACGCGCTTGAAGGCGTTATACTGATGAAGGAGGTGATCCTGATGCGGATAACGGATTCAATCGGCTTCGGGCTGCGGGAAGACGGGGGCGGCAGCTCCCTCGGAGAGCCGCAGCTGCTGGGCGACAGTGAATGGGAAGCCGTGGCAGCATGCGACGGCTCGAGAGACGGGGAATTTTTCTACGCGGTCAGGACGACCGGAATATTCTGCAGGCCTTCCTGCCGGTCCAGGCTGCCGAACCGGGAGAACGCCGGCTTGTTCCGAACGTTCGGCGAAGCGCTCGCCGCCGGCTACCGCCCTTGCAAGCGATGCAGGCCGACGGGAGAGCTCGTGCCTGACGAGGACTGGATCACCCTGGCCCAAAGATTCATCCGCGCTCATTATGCCGAGCGCCTGACCTTGGAAGCTCTCGCGGCCGCATGCCACGGCTCGCCGTTCCACCTCCACCGGACGTTCCATAAAATCGTGGGCGTCACGCCCGTTGAATACATCCAGCAGGTTCGGGCCGAAGCCGCCAAGGAGCTGCTGCTGTCCACGGATCTGCCCGTCGCTGCCGTAGGCAAGCGCTGCGGCTGGCCCAACACGCCTTATTTCACGACTTTGTTCAAAAAAATGACGGGCATGACTCCGGCTGCTTACCGCCGGAATGCCGCCGACAGGAAAGGGGAACGGATTCATGAGCGCACAAAATGAGGTTATCGTCTATTGGTCCATGCTCCGTCACGGAGATTGGGAGCTTCATCTGGCCGCAACCGAAGAAGGGTTGGCATTCGTCGGCTCGCGGGATGGAGGGGAAGCCGAAATGACGGCGTGGACAAGCGCCCGCATGCCGGGATCGAGGCTCGTTCGAAGCGAGGAGAAGCTTCATCCCTACGCGGACGAGCTGCTTCAATACTTGGAGGGCAGGCGCGATGCGTTCACGCTGCCGTTCGCGATGAGCGGAACGCCGTTCCAGCTCGCGGTATGGGAGGCGCTCAAGAGCATTCCTTATGGAGATACCGAGTCGTACTCCGGAATCGCGGACCGGATCGGCAGGCCTTCCGCAGTCCGGGCCGTCGGCGCCGCGATCGGCGCCAACCCCGTGCTGATCGCCGTGCCCTGCCACAGGGTCATCGGCAAGGGCGGCGCGCTTACCGGCTACCGGGGCGGGATGGAAATGAAGACGACGCTGCTGGAACTGGAGCGAGCGCGAAGGGCCGGTAATCAAGGGAAGGCATAGCAAAAGCAGCGCCTCGGGACATGGAAACGGTCCCGGGGCGTTTTCACTTGCTTGGCCAGCAGCATATGCCCAGCCCGATCCAGCGCGGCGGAGCTCGCCCGAGGAATAATAGCGAAAGCGGGCCGCGATGCGGCCCGCCCGATCTATTTCACGCTCATATACCGTTCATACGCGGCTGTGCGGATCTTGAGCAGCTGATCCAGCTTCATGTCGTTCAGCTTCTTGATGTAAGCATCCCATTCGGCATCGATGTTGCCCTTGGTCACCCACTGGGCGCGCATCGTCGCCGCATAACCGTCGATGTCGGTCGTCAAGGTCGGCAGCTCCTGGAATTCCTCCGCGCTGTACATGACGTTCGGGAACGGCGTCGTCACGTATTCGCTGCCGAGCTTGTCGATCTCCAGCTTCAGGCCGTCGCCGGTCTTCGGATTGAGCACGATGTTCTTCTCGAAGGAAGGGCTCACGTACTTCGGTCCGAAGTCGCGGACCGACTGCTCCCAGTACCAGGCGTCGGCGCTAGTGCCGCTGGGAGGGTCCATCAGGGTGTACGTGCCGTTGTCGTTCTTCTGGATGACGGTGCCGATCGCTCCCCAGAAGTTCTGGATGCCGGCTTCGTTCGTGTAGAACTGGTCCGCCCAGCGCGCGGCGATCTCCGGCTGCTTGCAGGAGGCCGTAATGAGCAGCTCGTTGCGGTACAGGCTCATGCCGACCGGAATGCCGGACTGATACCGCTTGCCGTCCGGTCCTGCGAGCGGCGGAATCGTGACGTACTGGTCCTTCCATTTGCCGAACACGGCGTCCGGAGTCCACTGGTAGGAGAAGCCGACGATCGGCGCGTCCGCGTTCTGCTGCTTGGCCGAGGTCATCGTGGCGTCCTGCGTGAACATTTCCTTGTCGATGAGGCCCGCTTCATACAGCTTGTTGGCCCACTTCAGCCCTTCCTTGTATTCCTCTGTCACCGGATAATAGACCGGCTTGCCGTCCTTGACGAGCATGTTGTTGCCGTTCGGATCGGTGATGCCGAACGGATTGAGGAAGTCCATGCTCAGCCCTTTCTCGGTATACGGAATCTCGTCGTTCTTGCCGTTGCCGTTCGGATCCTGCTCCTTGAACGCCTTGAACACGTTGTAGAGATCGTCGATCGTATCCGGCACCTTGAGGCCGAGCTTATCCAGCCACGTCTTGTTGATGACCGGCTGGAACTTCGTTTTCGGACGGGACGGCAGCCTTGCCGGCATGGAGTAGATTTTGCCGTCCGGGAACGTGCTCAGCTTTTTCAGCTCCGGCGTTTCCTGCAGCGCGGCCTTCAGGTTCGGCATGTAGGAATCGATGTATTCGTCCAATGGGCGGAAGTAGCTCAGATTGTTGACGATGTCGGAGTCCGAGAACGCGAGATCGCCGAAAATGATGTCCGGCAGCGTGCCGCTGGCGAGCATGATCGACTTCTGCTCGTTCCAGTCGTTGGAGGACATGACCTGCCATTCGATCTTCACATTCGTATTTTTCTCCAGATCGATCATCCACTGGTTCTTGGTGAACGTGTCGCCCATGTTGCCCCAGCGGACGGTCAGCGCCTTGAGCGTTACCGGCGTCTTGACGATCGGCAGGCCTTCCTTGTTGAACTCGCCGGTCTTCACGGCTGCGGCCTTGTCTCCTCCGCCGCCGCTGCAGGCGGTCAGCCCGACCAGCAGAGCTCCGGAGAGCAGCGCGGCCATCACGGTTTTAGATGCGGAACGGTAACCCATCTTTCATTCCCCCCGATTAATTGTTGTCGCGAGATCACATCCCGGTCAAGCCGATTGCTCATTCCTTCACGGCGCCGATCATCACCCCCTGATTGAAATACTTCTGCACGAACGGGTACAGCAGCATGATCGGAACGGTAGAGACGATGATGACCGAATACCTCATCAGGCTGGCCAGCCTGAGCGCGATCTGCGCCGCCTCCCCGCTCCCCATGCCGGACTGCATCTGATTGGTGATCAGGATGTTGCGCAGGATGAGCTGCAGCGGGTACAGGTCGGGATTTTTCAGATAGATCAGCGCGTTGAAGTAGGAGTTCCAATAGCCGACGGCGATCCACAATCCGAGCACGGCGACAATCGCCTTGGAGAGCGGAAGCACGACCTGCGCGAAGTACCTCAGATTGCCGCAGCCGTCGATCTGCGCCGCTTCCCACAGATCGCCCGGAATGCTCGTCTGGAAAAACGTCCGGGCTACGATGATGTTGTAGGCCGACACGGAGAAGGGAAGCACCATGACGAGAAAGGTATCGTACATATGGAAGTCGCGGACCGTCAGGAAAATCGGAATGAGGCCGCCGCTGAAAAACATCGTGAAGATGAAGTAAAGGGACAGAAGCTTGCGCCCGGGCAAATCCCTGCGGGACAGCGCATACGCCGCAGACAGGTTGACTGCGAGGCCGATCGCCGTGCCCGCTGCCGTATACAGGATCGTGTTGCGGTAGCCGATCCAGATGTTGGCATGCTTCAGCAGCTCCTTGTATCCGTCCAGCGTGAAGCCGCTCGGCCAGAGCCATACTTTGCCGCCGGCAACCGAGGACGGATTGCTGAAGGAGGCGATGACGATAAAATAAAGCGGATACAAAAGCACGATCAGCATCAGGACGGCGAGTCCGTACAGAACCGCCTCCAGGACGGCATCGGAAGAGCGGGTGTTGACGCCTCCGGCCGTTTTGCCCGCAACAGCGGCCTTCCGTGTCTCCATCATGAATTCCTCCGGCTTACCACAAGCTGTTGCTGCTTGTTTTTTTGGCGATTTGATTGACGATGACGAGCAGGGCGAAGTTGATGACCGTATTGAACAGGTTGATTGCGGAGGAGAAGCTGTACTGGCTGCTGAGCAGGCCGATCTTGTACACATAGGTGGAGAGGATCTCGCTCGAGGTGATGTTGAGATCGTTCTGCATCAGGTATACCTTTTCAAAGCCTACCCCGAGCAGCCCGCCGACCCGCAATACCAGCAGCGTCACGGCCGTCGGAAGCAGCATCGGAATATCGATGAAGCGGACCTTCTGCCAGCGGCTCGCTCCGTCGACAGTCGCAGCCTCATAGAGGCTAGGATCGACCGCCGACAGCGCCGCGATATAGATGATGCTGTCCCAGCCGGCATGCTGCCACACGTCCGACCAGACATAAACGCTGGTGAACAGGCCCGAGGAGCCCATCAGATCGGGAGGCTCCGCTCCGAACAGCGCGTACAGATTGCCCAGCAGTCCTGTGCTTGGCGAGAACAGAATGAGCATCAGCCCCACCATGACGACCGTCGAGATGAAATGCGGCATGTACGTCACCGTCTGAAAGAAGCGTCTGAACCGGTTGGCCCGCATCTGGTTCACCATGAGCGCCAGCGCGATCGGTATCGGGAACGTGGCCATGCTGTACAGGCTGATGACCAGCGTGTTCCGGATCGTATTGTCGAATTGATACGATTGGAAAAATTTCTCGAAATACTTGAATCCCGCCCATGGACTGTCCATGATTCCGAGCGCAGGACTGTAATCCTTGAACGCGATCACGACGCCGTACATCGGCTTGTACGCGAAAAGCAGCGTCAGGATAAATGCGGGCAGCAGCAGCACATACAGTCCCGCTCCCCTTCTGATCTGCCTGACCGTCCGTCCCGTCGTTCCGGCTTGACCGGATGCCATCTTCATTCCCCCCCATGCAGCGGCACTGTCGCTGTCCGTCTTGAACTCCTCCAGTATAGCCCCGCCCAGGGCGCGGACGGCGGACCTGAAGGACCGTTATCCGGACTTCCGAGGCGCGCCGGGAGGAATCCGCCCTCGGTCATCCCTCCCTCCATGCGGTTATCCGGACTTGTTTTTGCGCTATCCGGACTTTGGCATTCCGAGCCGCCGACATCCGATCCATTTTCTGGACGAAAACCTTTATACTAGAAATAAAGCGCATTCAAGATTGGAAGCGCGGAAAGGACTGGAGCCTCCCGCCTATGAATCCATCCAACCGGAAAAAGCCCTACCCGATCATCCATTATGTCAGGCTGCTGGTTTTCCTCTCGTTCCTGGCCCTTGCGCTCGACCTTGTCATCAGCGTCATCTCCATGTCCCTGGTCAAGCAGCAATCCACGAGCAATGTCCAGGATACGGCCGATCTCTATGTCAACCGGATCGACCATGACTTCGCCTATATCAACCATTACATGGGCTGGACGCTGGCCAACGACGAGACGATCACGGACATGAACGATTATCCGGACAACAGCACCGAATTCCTGAAGGCTCAGGAGAAGCTCTTTAAGCGGTTCACCGAGCTGACGAAAAACTACGAGCAGGAATACAACTTCTTCTATTACTTGAAGAGCCGGGACTTGTTCCAGAACTGCGCGCCGATGGGGATATCCTACGGGCATTTTCTCGAGCTGAAGCAGCAGATCCGATCGCTGACGGAAGACAAGGGGGTCTATGAAAACTATTATTCCAAATGGACGCCGCTTACGGTTCGGGGAATTTCCTACATCGTCAACATCGTCCCCTACCATGACCGCTACCTGATCGGACTCGTCTCGGCGGACAATATGATCCGGCCGCTCCGGCAGATGGATCTCGGGGCAAGCGGGTACGCATCGCTGGTCGACGAGGAAGGCCGCAGCCTGTCCGCTCCCCAGAGCGGCAGCCCGCCCGGCGCCCGCAAGCCGTTCTGGCTGAATCTGCTCCGGGCGCCGACCGTCGTGGACAGCAGCTTCAGCAACGCCACCTTCACCGCCGAGCTGGTCATCCACTACGGGGCGTTCGAGAAGATCATGATTGTGCAGCTGCTGATCATGCTGCTCTTCTTTCTCGTCACCTGCACGCTCAGCGCGTTCCTGTTCCTCTTCCGCAAGCAGGTGCTCGGGCCCGTCAAGAGCTTCTCCTACAATCTGGCCCGCATCTACGAGGACGGCGACTCCGGATCAGGCGCCGGAAGCCGCATCATCGAGCTGGAGCAGGCGAACGCGCAGTTCCGGGATCTCGTCAGGCAGCTCAAGAAATACAAGATCGAAATGTACGAGCAGGAGCTGGAAAAAAAGAAGATTCAGCTGGATTACATGAAGCTTCAGATCAACCCGCATTTCTTTCTGAACTGCCTGACGAGCATTTACAGCATGGCGCAAATGGAAATGCACGAGGAGATCGAGAGCATGTCGATGGCCACGACGCGCTACTTCCGCTATATCTTCCAGAGCGGAGACAACCTGGTCCTCCTCGAGGACGAGATCGAGCATGCCCGAATCTATCTCGATATTCAGCGATCCCGCTACCGGAGCGCATTGTCCTATACGATCTGCCAGCCGGACCGTGCTTCGGGCGTAAAGATTCCCCCTCTCGTCATCCAGACGTTCATCGAGAATGCCGTCAAATATGCTGTCTCGCGAGAGCGGGAGCTCAGCATCTCCATCACGGTGTCGATGCAGAGAACGGAGGATGAGGAGATGGCCGTCATCGCTATCGCGGACACCGGCCCCGGATTCCCGCCTCCCATCCTGGAGCGGCTGCACAGCGGAGAGAGCCTCGATCAGACAGGAGGCAACCGGATCGGCATCATGAACACGCTGCAGCGGCTGAAGCTGATGTACCGCGAGCGGGCGACGGTCGACTTCGCCAATGGAATCGACGGCGGAGCCCGCATCACGATGACGCTCCCGGCCGGCAGCGACTAATCCCATCCCGAAAGGAAGCCTGCCATGAACGTCCTTCTTGTGGACGACGATTACTTCGTCGTCAAGGCGCTTGAGAGCAAAATCGATTGGCGCGCGATGAACGTCGAGCATGTCCATACCGCCTACAATGTCGCGCAGGCAAGGGAGATTCTGCTGGAATATACCGTGCAGATCCTCATTTGCGATATCGAGATGCCCCAGGGCAGCGGGCTCGAGCTGCTGGCCTGGATCCGACAGGAGAATTGCCCGGTCCAGGCGATCTTTCTGACCAACTACGCCGACTTCAACTATGCGCAGAAAGCGATCGAGCTGCAAAGCTTCGATTATTTCCTCAAGCCGATCGAGGTCGACAAGCTGACTCTGATTATCCGGAAGGCGATCGCCAAAGCCCGCGAGCAGAAGCATAACGAGCTGGCGATCCATGAAGGGGAGCTGTGGCAAAAGAGCCGCAAGAGCGTGCTGGAGGATTTCTGGACCCGGCTCGTCGCCGGCAAGGCCTTCCCCTCCAGTCCTTCTGCGGCTGCAGGCGCCATCACGGAAGAGAATCTACCCTACCGGCTGAGCGATCTGTTCCTGCCCGTGCTTGTGACCTTGTTCCCGCATGAGGCCAGCCTCGGCCGCGAAGACAAGCCGCTGTTCGACTACGCGCTGCTCAATGTCATGTACGAGCTGTTTCAGCACCCCTCCTTATCCGTCGAAGCCATCTCCGAGTTCAAGGAAGGCAACTGGATGCTCATCTTGAAATGGACGCTTGCTCCCGACAGAGATATCCCGATGCGGCTCTGCGACGCGCTGATATCCGAGGTCCGCAAATTCCTGAAATGCGACTGCAGCTGCCATATCGCGACGTCCCGGCCGCTCGGGGAGATCCGCAAAGCCGTCAAGGAGCTGCTGCATGTCAATGAGGAATGGATCAAGCACCGCAATGAGACGATCTTCGTCGAAAGCGGCTCCAGTCAGGAGGCGGCTTATATGCCGCCCAATCTGGACTTGCTCGAGCGGCTGCTTGGCGAGGGGGCATACGGCTCTTTTCTCGATGAAACCGAGGCGTATCTGAAGCGCCTGATGCGGGAGAACGCTCTATGCGCTTCCGTGCTACGGCCGTTCCGGCACGATATGGTCCAGATCGTCTACGCCCATCTGAAGAGCAGGGAAATTCAGGCCCATCAGCTGTATGCGGGCTCGGAAGGGGACCGGCTGCATGCCCAGTCCCTCCATTCCGTCGAAGACATGCAGGGCTACCTTCGGTATCTGGTCCGTACGGCGGCGCATTCCCGTCCTTTCGCCGAGCATCCCAAGTCCATCGCGGACGAGGTCGCCCGTCATATCCATGCCCATCTCGCGCATGATCTTACCCGCACAAGCCTGGCGGAGACGGTCTTTCTCAATCCCGACTACATGGCCCGGCTGTTCAAGAAGGAGACAGGCATGCCTCTCGGCACTTATATCATCCAGGCGCGGCTCTCGGAGGCCAAGCGGCTGCTGCAGGACCCCTCCCTGCCGGTCCGCGCCGTCGCCAATCAGGTCGGATACGCCAACGACTCTCATTTTTCCAAGCTGTTCAAGCAGGAGACCGGCTGCAGTCCGGCCGACTACCGCAAGAAGTTCCAAAAGCCGGCCAGACCGTGACGCGGTCCGGGCCGGCTTTTTTTGCGCTGAAGGGAAAGCCGGCCCGGGGAGCTGCAGCGCGGCCCGGAACATATAACGGACAGATTGGGAATATTTTAAAACTCTGAGGATTATTTCGCTTCTTGCAAGAGAGAGGCAGCGCAACCTATGGTATACTTTTCCTAGTAAAACATTGGAAGATAGATTGAGAGCCCCGTTCGGCGCAGGGCAAGGGGGGAAAGAAGAAATGAACGGTTCCAAGCTGTTCAGACTCGCTGGATTGATCGTCGTCGTGGCTGCCGCCGATATCGCGGTGCTGTCGCCCGGACTGCTGAACGTCGAGATCGGCGGCAGCGCGCTGGAGACCGCCTCCGGCGTCAGCCTGCTGCTGGCAAGCGCGCTGGCGCTGTTCTACGGAAGCTATGCGATCGTATTCCGGGAGCCTGCCGCTCTGCCCGTCAAGCAGATCAAATCCTATGACGATTACGCGGAAGCGCTGTCTCCATACAGGCGCGTCAAGGCGCTTGAGAACGATATCGCGACGGCGCTGGAGCAGATCGCCCGGCTGAAGAAAAAAAAGCTCGCGCTGGAAAATGTGCTGGAGCAGCGCTTCGACCGCGGCGAGCTGAGCTTCAAGAAGTTCGCCTCCGTAACCGAAGAGGCGGAGAAGCTGTTCTATCTCAACGTGCGCAGCCTGCTGAACCGGCTGCATGTGTTCGACGAGGCGGAGTTCTCCAGCATGTCGGGCCGCAAGAGAAGCTCCTTCTCCAGCGAGCTCATCCAGGAGAAGGCGGCCATGTACAACGACCACCTTGCCTTCGTCAAAAGCTCCCTGTCCGCCAACGAGGAGCTGCTGATGAAGCTCGACCGGCTGCTCCTCGAAATCTCCCGCCTCGACGGCATCGATCCCGATGACATCGATGCGATGCCGGGCATGCAGGAGCTGGATTCCCTCATCAAGCAGACCAAATTCTACAAACAGTAAGAGGTGCAGAATGCCGAAGAAAAGCAGGTTTTTCCTTCTATCCGCCGTCATTGTCGTGCTTGTGTTCGCGGGCGTCTACGCGGGCATATCCCTGACCTCCAACCTGGGCAAGAGCAAAGCCCAGGTATCGGCCGAGGATGCGGGCAAACGTCTGAACAAGCTGTACGGCGATCTGTCGGTCGCGACGGAAACCCCGGTCAAAGGACAGATCGACCTGAACCCTGCGGACATTGCCGAATCGCTGCCGGACATCTCCAAGTTTCCGGTCACGGTCAATAATTCCACGGATCAATTCGTCGAAATCTTCTCGTCGACCGAAAAATCGGGAACCGGCGTGGACGGCTGGCTGACAGAAACCGCAGCCGAGTTCAACAAGGCCGGCATCGTCGTGGACGGCAAGCCGGCATCGGTCAAGATCCGCAACATCGCTTCCGGCACGGCAGCCGATTACATTAAGTCCGGCAAATATATCCCCGATGCGTTCACCCCGTCCAACGAGCTGTGGGGCGAGATGGTCAAAGCGGCCGGAGTCAAGACGGAGCTGATCTCGAAGCGGCTCACCGGCAACGTTCCCGGCATCGTCATCGCCAAAGCCAAGTATGATGCCCTCGTGGATACATACGGCTCGGTCAACGTCAAAACGGTGACGGAAGCGATCGCAAACAACGAATTTTCCATGGGCTACACGGATCCGTTCGCAAGCTCCACCGGACTCAACTTTCTCGTCACGGCGCTGAGCACGTTCGACAGCGCCAATATTCTCAGCGACAAAGCGGTCCAAGGCTTCGAGAAGTTCCAGGCCAACATTCCGTTCACCGCGTCGACGACGATCCAGATGCGCGATGCGGCCAAGTCGGGCATGCTGGACGGATTCGTATTGGAATACCAGACATACGTCAATGCGGCCGACTTGAAGAGCGGATACGTGTTCACGCCATTCGGAGCGCGGCATGACAGCCCGCTGTACGCCCTGGGCGAGCTCCCCCGGGAGAAGCTCGACATCATCAAGAAATTCGCCGAATTCACCGCCCAGGACAACTACCAGAAGGCCGCGGCGGACAAAGGCTTCAACGGCCTGCAGGACTACAAGTCGGAGCTCCCTTCGGTCGACGGCAGCCTGCTCGGCTCCGCCCAGAAGGTATGGAAAGAGAAGAAGAACGGCAGCAAGCCGATCGCGGCCGTGTTCGTCGCCGACGTTTCGGGCAGCATGGACGGCGCGCCGCTGAACCAGCTCAAGGAATCGCTGCTCAAGGGCCAGAAATACCTCGGCAAGGACAACAGCATCGGCCTCGTCTCCTACTCCAGCTCGGTCACGGTCAACCTTCCGATCAAGAAGTACGACACGAACCAGCAGTCCATGTTCGTCGGCGCGGTGGAAGGCTTGCAGGCCGGAGGCGGCACCGCCACCTTCGACGGCATCATCGTCGCGCTCAAGATGCTGCAGGACGAGATGGCGGCCAACCCCGGCGTCAAGCCGCTCATCTTCGTGCTCAGCGACGGCGAGACGAATGAGGGCCATACGCTCAAGGACATCAAGGAGCTCGTCGAAATCTACAAGGTCCCGATCTATACGATCGGCTACAATGCCAACATCAAGGCGCTGCAAAGCATATCGAGCATCAACGAGGCCGCCAGCATCAACGCGGATACGGATGATGTCGTCTACAAGATCGGCAATCTGTTCAATGTCCAGATGTAACTCGGAGGAGGATGACCATGACATTTTCGCTTGAGGTAGCCAGCCCGGAAGAGATCAAGGCGGCGGTAGAAGAAGAAGTCAAGCCCGTGCCGGAGGAGATCCGCAAGCTCAAGGAGCTGGCGGACGCCAACGTCGCCGCCATCATGGAGCTGGACACGGAATCGCTGGACAAACGCAGGGAGATACTCCAGACGATCGACGGCTTCGGCATGAAAACGATGAAGGCTTCCTCGGACAAAAACTCGCTGCTCCAGGTATCGGTCGGCAATCTCTCCAGGACGGGAGACGAAGGCGGCCAAGTCGCCAAGGGACTGTCCGAGCTGCATACGCAGCTCAAGGATCTCGACCCGAGCGCCGTCGACTTTGCCAAGAGCGGCTTCCTCGGCAAGCTGTTCAATCCGCTGCGGGCGTACTTCCTGAAATTTCAGAAGGCCGACGCCGTCATCTCCGATATCGTCGTCTCTCTCGACAAGGGCCGGTCGACGCTGAAGAACGACAACACGACGCTGGAGATCGAGCAGCAGGCCCTTCGGGAGCTGACCAAGAAGCTCCAGAAGGAAATCCAGCTCGGCGGGCTCATGGACGAATCGATCGAAGCCCAGATCGAGGCCGCCAAAGTCCGCGGCGAGGATCCCGAGAAGGTTCGCTTCATTACCGAAGAGGTGCTGTTCCCGATGCGCCAGCGCGTGATGGACCTGCAGCAGATGCTCGTCGTCAACCAGCAGGGCATCATGGCGATCGAGGTCGTCATCCGCAACAACAAGGAATTGATCCGGGGCGTCGACAGAGCCAAGAACGTCACGATCTCGGCGCTCAAAATCTCCGTCATCGTCGCTTCGGCGCTCTACAACCAGAAGATCGTGCTCAAGAAGATCGAGCTGCTCAACCAGACGACCAACGACATCATCTCCTCTACCTCCCGGATGCTCAATACGCAGGGAGCCGCGATCCACAAGCAGTCTCTGGAGGCCAGCATCTCCGTGGATACGCTGAAGCAGGCGTTCACCGAGGTGCTGTCGGCTCTCGATTCCATCAGCGCCTACAAGCAGGAGGCTCTGCCCAAGATGCGCGACACCATCCTGCAGTTCCGCGAGCTCGCCGACAACGGCGAGAAGCAGATCGTCCGGCTGGAGAAGGGGCATAAGCTGGGGCTTTGACCTCCAGCGGAACGATGCCGCTGCGGTCTCCCTTCGAACAACGAGCACACCCAAAAGCAGGCACCTGTACATATATAGGTGCCTGCTTTTGTTCGTTTCGTCATGGGGTCTGCCTGACGAGACAGATCCGGCACGAATTGGGCCGCCTCCGTCTTCCAATGCCGGCGGGGCGAGAATATATATAGTCCATTCCGGTCTATGAAAGGATGATTCAAGCTGAAGCTGCGGCTTAATCGCTTCTACAAGAAATCCGGTGTCGCTTCTCCCGCCGCCAAAACCGCCAAACGCGTCAAAAACGCCAAACCGTCCAAGCGAATCCAAAGCGTTAAACCCGTCCAGCGCGTTGCGAAACGCAAAATAACCGCCTGCCCACTCAAAAAAAGGCGCCTGAATGCCGTCCAAACCGTCAACTTCCTCGTCATGGGCGACAGCCATGTCGGTTTTGGGAACAGCCTGAGCATTTATAAGCGTCTGCTTCAGCAAGCGGTGAAGTCCGGCCGCAAGAGCTTCTGCATTTTTGGCGGCGACAACAAGCACGGATCGACCGGAACGCAAGCCACAACGGACTACAAGGCGTTCAAGAACGTCGCGACGGGCATTCTTGGCCCCAAGCACATTCCTTTCAAAGCGTCGATCGGCAACTGGGAGGACAACACGCGCGCCCAGTTCAAACAGTACCTTGGCGACGTGATGGGCAAGATGGATTTTCCCGGCACGCAGGGCAAGGTCAAGTACGTCTGGCTCGACAACGCTCCGGGAAAATTCAGCTTCGCGAGCATCGATCTGCTGACCAAGCTCGATCCGAATTTCTACTACATCATCGATTGTCACTGGCCGCTGAAAGTAAACGGCATCACCGTCGATCCTTCGCATGTGCTGGACGCGCAGGAGACAGCCCATTTTTTCCACGCTATCCCGGCCAACGTCAGAGACAAAGTGCTGGCGATCTTCACCCATCACGCGCATACGTTCTATCAGAACTTATCGCATATTTCCCCCGGCTTCAACGAAACCCAATTCTACGTCTGCGGATGTTCCGGCGACTACGAGTGCAAATGCGATACGACCGGCTGCGGCAGAGGATATTACGAGGGCGTGCTGACGCTGAACAACGGCAAAGCTTCCTTGAAAATAACGCCGGTCGAGTCGTAAGCCTTAGCGGCGTCGAACGGAAAGCCGGAACGAAACGTATGCCTGATGCGAAAACGCTCCTCATCAGCCTGACCGAACGTTGCCTTCCGCGTGTTTCGATTGCGCAGGCGACGGCGGTCTCCGCCGCAATGGCGGACTAGCCTGCCAGTCGGACGATATTCGGCGGATCATGCCCCAAAAACGGCTTTATTCCGGTCCGATCGATTGGATGGGCTCGCCTCATCTATCCGGCGTATTGATGGAGGCCGGCATCTCCGTGGATACGCTGAAGCAGGCGTTCACCGAGATGCTGTCGGCTCTCGATTCCATCAGCGCCTACAAGCAGGAGGCTCTGCCCAAGATGCGCGACACCATCCTGCAGTTCCGCGACTCGCCGACAACGGCGGGAAGCAGATCGTCCGGCTGGAGAAGGGACATAAGCTGGGGCTCTGACCATGCAAAATGGAAAGAAGGTTCCTTTGCGGCAGCCTCACTAAGCCAACAGAAAGGCCAGCCGGAAATTACCGGCTGGCCTTTCGTTTTTAAAATTGAAAGCCTGCTATTCCTTGCACCTATTTCCGTCAAAGACGGCTTCAGCCAACCATGTTTACTCTCGTCGTTCGGTTGTCTTCGCTGTCTATTCGTCACGTCAGCCTTGGCTGTCCCTCCAAGCCCTCAACCCGAGCGCCAGCGCCCCGCTTAATCCCGAACGGCCGTCAAGCCCTGGAAGCACGACATACGCGTCCAGACCTTCCGCAAGCTCGTCCGCCTTTACGTATCCGTTCAGATTGCGGCGGACCTCTTCCCTGATCATCGGCAGCAGCTGCGGCTGCTGCATGACGCCTCCTCCAAGAATGACCTTCGCTGGCGACAGCATCAAAATCACGTTCGCGACTGCCTGGCCGAGATAGAACGCCTCGAATGTCCATGCCTCGTGCTCTGACGGAAGCACACTCCCCTTGACCTGCCAGCGGGCTTCCAGTGCCGGGCCGGCAGCCATCCCCTCCAGGCAGTCGCCATGGAAGGGACAGATGCCGCGGAACCCGTCCTTGGGATGCCTGCGCGTCAGCACATGTCCTCCTTCAGGATGAAGCAGCCCGTGAACCAGCCTGCCTTCGTAATAAACGCCGACTCCGATACCGGTTCCGACCGTAATATATACGCAGCTGCCCAGACCTGAAGCCGCTCCCCAAGATGCTTCGCCAAGCGCCGCTGCGTTGACATCCGTATCCCAGCCGATCGGAACCCCGAACTCCCGCTTCATCGTCCCCAGGAAATCGAACCCGGACCACCCTGTCTTGGGCGTCGCGGTCACGAACCCGTAATCTGGCCGGTCCGGATGGACGCCGATCGGCCCGAACGAGCCGATCCCGATCGCCTCCGCATCCCGGCTGCGGAAATAAGCCATCGCCTGTTCCACGGTCCGCTCGGGATCCCCCGTCGGGAAGCTGATGCTGTCCAGGATATCTCCGTCCTCATTGCCGATGCCGCACACAAACTTGGTTCCTCCTGCTTCAATCGCTCCGATTCTCATGCCTGTCCGCCTCCTTCAACTGCCCAGCGCCAGTCTGTACAGCTCGAGCGAAAGAAGCTTGACCCGATCTTCGCTGCCGAACAGGAGGAGTCCCAGCGACTCGGGATCCGGGAAGATCAGCTCGGTCATGACGGCCCGTCCGCCGCATGCGAACACTTCGACCGAAGATCGGTCCACGAGAATACGAAGCTTCATCCGTCCACCGTCCGCCTTCGCCGCCATGGCGTGCCTGCCAGCAAAATCGACATGGAAATCGCCCACTCCGGATCGTGTCCGATCCACGAACAATTCCCCGCTCTGCGGACTGAAACCTACTCGCGTCTCTTCCTCCGCCGACATCCTTATGCTGATGCCGTACTCTCCGGCGCCGGCTTCCGCCTCGAACTCGGCCACCATCTCGAAGCTGTCCAGCCCGAATCCGCTCAGCTTGCTCTGGGCTTCCTTCCATTCCGGCTCCAGAAGAGACAGCAGCGGCTGCCGCGCCGACTCCAGCTCACGGACCGGCCGCTGCACGAGGACGGCGTCGCCTTCCGAGTAGTCAAGCGCGAGCTCTCGGGGAATCGTCATGGCGCTCCTCCAGCCTTCGGTCGGCGTCTGGTTGGCATAACGCCAATTGCTCATCCAGCCGATGCAGACCGTACGGCCATCCGTCTCCGGAATGCCGGACCACGTGACCGCCGCATAATTGTCCCGGCCGTGATCCAGCCAGCGAACGGTATTCGATGCTTCATCGGGCGTGAACGCGAACCCGTCGAAGGAGCCCATGAAATACTGGATCCGCGATCCCTCCACGATGCCGGGATCGTTGCCGATGCTGACGAGCATCGCCCAGACGCGCTTCTGCGGATCGCCGTCCACAGCAAGCGGGAACAAGTCCGGACATTCCCAGACACCGTCGTGGGAGCCGATTCCTTGGCCGAACTCGCTCGCAAACGTCCAATCGATGAGGTTAACCGAGCGGTAGATCGTCACCGTTTGACCGGAGGCGAGAATCATGATCCAGCAGCCTTCATGCCGGAATACTTTCGGATCCCGAAAATCGGCATGGCTTTCATGGGAAAGGACGGGATTGCCAGCGTACTTGATCCATGTCGCTCCCTCGTCCAAGCTGTACGCCAGGCTCTGTCTCTGCCTGGCTGCACCCGTGACCGGATGCTCGTCATGATGCGTGAAGATCGCGACGAGCCCCTCCCCGCCGCCAAAGAAGCCCGATGTATCATATCGGTCGACAACGGCGCTGCCGGAAAAGATCATGCCGTGCTCGTCGGGAGCCAGCGCGATAGGACGATGCTCCCACCGGATCAGATCCTTGCTGACCGCATGGCCCCAGTGCATCGGACCCCAGGTCGTACCGCGGGGATGATGCTGGTAGAACAGATGATAGGCGCCGCGATAATAGACCATTCCGTTCGGATCGTTCATCCAGCCGGCTGGCGGAGTGAAATGGTATTCGGGTCGAAAAGCCGTGTTGGATATAGGGTTCATCGTAACTCTCCTTTTATGCCATTCAAATGTCATGAGTGCTGTCCTGCTGCTGAAGTCCTGAAGCTGCAGCCGTTCGGCTTCAGCCCGCGGCCGCGTTGCGGTCATAGCCTTCCTGCTTGATTCTCAGCCAGTCCTGCAGACCAAGCCGGTCGAGCTCCTTGAGATAGGAAGCCCATTCCTGATCGGCCTTGCCGTTCTGGATCCATTCCGTGCGCATCCGCAGCACATAGGGCTTCAAATCGGCCTCGATGGCGGACAGACGGTCGAGATCCTCCATCGAGTAGAACACTTTCGGATAGATGTTCTTGGCCTTCATGTCCGGCACGTAAATCTTCTTGAGGATGTCCAGTCTCCATGCCGCGTCATCCGGCTTCGTCGTGACGGTGCCGTAATACGAATCTAGAATCGCCAGCGGTCCGCCTACGCTTGTCTTCCCTCTCAGCTCCCCTGGAGCCGCACCGTTCAGCGGCAGATGCTTGAGCATTTTATTGGCTTCGTCGAATTCAAAGATGTTCTGCTGCTTGTCGTCGCCGTACGTTCCCCAGTTGTCCTGAACCGACTGCAGCGGATCGTACAGCTGGTCCATCCACTTGGCCGTCGCCTCCAGATTCTTGTTCGCCTTCGTGACGACCATGCGGCCCCGATCGAATCCCATGCCGTTCGTGCGGGTAACGTTCTTCGTGCCGTCCGGGCCGGCCAGAGCCGGCATCGGCTCGAACTTGCTGTCCATGCCGGTCACGTTGGCCTTGTCCCAAGTGAAGTATAGGCCATAGACATCTTCCTTGCCCTTGGCGATATACGTGTTCCAATCTTGAGTGACGAACTCGTTGTCAATGACTCCGGCAGCATACAGCTCATGGATATAGTCGACGGCTTTCTTGAAGCCTTCTTCCGCGGGACCGAAGCTGATCTTGCCTTCGTCGCTCACGAGCGTATAGTCCCAGTTGATTCCTCCCCCGAACGATCCGAACAGAAACCCGAGATCCTCATTGCCCCCATCGGAGTTGATGAAGGAAAGCGGAATCTCGTCGGCCTTCCCGTTGCCGTTGGGATCCTTCGTCTTGAAGGCGATGAGCACCTGCTTCAGCTCTTCGGTCGTTGTCGGCATTTGAAGTCCCAGCTTGTCGAGCCAAGCTATGTTGATCCAAGGAATGTTGTTGACGGAATGGATGCTTTCCTTGCCCGATCCCAGCTCTTCGATCCAGGGAAGAGAGTAGATATGCCCGTCCGGAGCCGTCATCATCGCCTTGTACTGGGGAGCCTTCTCCAGCACCGCGTTCAGGTTCGGCATCTGCTTAACGAGATCGTCGAGCGGGATGATCGTGCCGTCCTTGGCCAGCTTCAGCAGCTCGTAGTCGCCCAGACCCGCATCGAAAATCGCGTCGGGAAGGTCGCCTGTCGCCAGCGCCAGATTCCGCTTCTCGGCGAAGACGTCGCTTGTATAGTTGGTCCACTTGATATGGATGCCCGTCTTTTCCTCCAGCCGCTTGAAGATGAGCTTGTCGTTGGGATTTTCCGGAGCGAGCACGGAGCTCTGGGTCATGAACTTCAAGGTCGTGGCGGAATCTCCCGATCCATCCGGTCCTGCGTCGTTTCCGCTGCATCCGGCTGCGGCGAGCAGCAGTGCCGCGCCGGAAAAGCAGACCGCCGTTTTTTTCATTTTTTTCATTTGATACCCCTCCTATGATGGTTGATCTTATAGACAGTGCCCAGACTGCCGCCCTCCTTACTTCAAAGATCCTACCATGACGCCCTTCTCGAAGTATTTCTGGAAAAAGGGATACATGATCAGCAGCGGAAGGCTGGAAATGACGATGGAAGCATACTTGATGATTTCGGACAGGCGCTTGAGCTCCGCTGCCTGGGCGCGGTCCGTCAGCATCTCGGGGCTGACCTGATTCTGGATCAGAATCGAACGCAGCACGAGCTGCAGCGGATACAGCTTGGTATTCTCCAGATAGATCATAGCGTCGAAAAAGGAGTTCCACTGGCCGACGAAGGCGTACAAGGCCAGAACGAACATGATCGGCTTGGACAGCGGCAGGACGATGTTCAGGAAGATGGTCAGTTCCGAGGCTCCGTCGACCTTGGCCGCCTCGCTCAGCTCCCTTGGTATCCCCTTGAAGAAAGTTCTCGCCAGAATGATGTTCCACACGTTGACGGCGCCGGGAATGAGGATCGCCCATACCGTGTCGAGCATGCCGAGCTGCTTGATGACGAGGAAGGTCGGGATGAGCCCTCCCCCGAAAAACATCGTAAACACAAACGCCGTCATGAAAAACTTGCGGCCGGCAAAGCTGTCGATCGACAGCGGGAACCCCGCGCATACCGATACCGCCACTGTGATCAGCGCGAACGCGCCTGAATAGAACAGAGCGTTGAGGAAGCCGCGCACCATGGCTTTATTGGAGAGAATCAGCTTGTAGCCCTCGACGCTGTAATCCTTCAAATGAAACGATATGCCCTTGTTCAAGAGGGCGGTCGGTTCCATGAAGGAGGCGACGGCCACATAGATGAGCGGAACAAGGACGACAAGGACGATGCAAGCCAAGAGCAGGCGATTGACGGCAAGAATGAACCGGTCCATGGCGGTCGGCTTGATATTCATAGGGCAGCTCCTTTCTTATTTAGTAGAGGCCTTCTCCTTCGTTGAGCTTCTTCACGACAAAGTTAACCAAGATCAGCAGGATGACGTTGATGATGGAGTTGAACAAGCCGATGGCGGCGGAGTAGGAGTAATCGCCTGATTTCAAGCCGACCTTGTACACATAGGTAGGCAGAATTTCCGATGTGGGAAGATTGAGAGCCGTCTGCATCAGGAACGCCTTTTCAAAGCCGATGGCCATGATTCCTCCCGCAGAGAGAATGAACACGATCGCCATGACCGGCTTGATCGTGGGCAGATCGATGCTGCGTATTCTCTGCAGCAGGTTGGCTCCGTCGATCGTGGCTGCGTTGTGCAGCTCCGGGTCTACTCCGGCCAAGGCAGCCACATAAATGATGGAAGACCATCCCGCCGCCTGCCAGATTCCGGACACGATATAGACCGTACGGAAATAACCGGGATCGGACATGAAGTTGACCGGGTGGCCGGTGAATAGAAGGATCAGCTTGTTGATCGGTCCTGTCGGGGACAGGAAGATGAAGACCATCCCGACGATGACAACGACAGAGATGAAGTTGGGGGCGTAAAGCATCAGCTGCACGTTCTTCTTCACGCCTTGCCTCCGCAGCTGGTTCAGCATTAGAGCAAGGATGATCGGAACCGGAAAGCCGAACGCCAGTCCGTACAGGCTGAGCTTGAGCGTGTTCATGAAAATGGCTTCGAAGTTCGGGGCATTCAAAAATTTCTCGAAGTACTTGAAGCCCACCCAATCGCTCCCCCATATTCCCTTGCTATAGCTGAAATCCTTGAAAGCAATGATCACCCCGTACATGGGAATGTACTTGAAGATGACCGTTAGGATAAAGGCGGGCGCCATGAGCCAATAAAGGAAATGATTTTGCTTGATGGATGACATGGCTCGGTTCATTCTCCCTTGCCTGCTCGGCACGACAGCTTCTTCATATCCATTCGGTACTAAATCCAATTGTTGACCCCCATTCATCTTCTTTACATTTGCACAAATATGTAAAGGCTTTCATTTGATTTTACTCTTACAATTTAGCAATTAACTGTCGATAATGTCAACTGTTTTTGTAAAAAATTTCGGAAGCAAAACAGTGCAAAATTCCAAAAATGATCTAGAATCTGGCCAAAAAGGGCTGTCTCAACCGTTTTCAAGCTTCTTCCTATCCGTCTCATCCTTTTTCCCACTCCCATCTCCATATAAAATAATCATCAAATGTAAAGCAAACAGCACCATATGTAACGGAATAAAACGGCTCAAAATTCATGTAATTATTGTACATTTGTAATGTATCACTTGACATTTTGGTCAATCGACGATAAATTGAATGTAACCAGGACAGTTTCCAGGATTGAAATCAGGATAGACGGGGATATTGACTCATTCGAGGTGAATCGGCGGACATGCCAAAAGACAAAGTGACCATTCAGGATATAGCGGACGCTGTTGGCGTATCCCGCAATACCGCCTCCAAGGCTCTGAACGGCAACGAAAGCATTCCCGAAGCGACGCGCAACAAAATCCTCAAAAAAGCGGCTGAACTCAAGTACAAGCAGTTCGCTTTCGTGGATACGGATGCTTTTGCCCGAAAATCAGGCAACATCGCGCTTTTCACGGCCAATATGCCGACCAATTCCCATTTCGGCTCCCTTCTGCTGAGCGGATTGGAGAAGAAGATCAGCGCCGAGGGATTCAATCTCTCGTTTCATATTGTGAGGGACTCCGATACGGCTTCCCTCACCCTTCCCAACAACTTCGAGCCGGGCAAAGCCGACGGAATCGTCTGCATCGAAATGTTCGACAAAGCTTACAGCGAGATGATCTGCTCCCTCGGCATTCCGGTTATTTTCATCGATGCCTCTTCGGAGATCCTGTTCTCCGAGCTTCAAGCGGACGTCATCCTGATGGAGAACGAGCACAGCGTCTACTCCATCGCGAGCAGGCTGATCGCCTCGGGCCACAGCCGCCTCGGCTTCGTCGGGGATTATAACCATTGCAAGAGCTTCAACGAGCGATGGACCGGCTTCAATCGGGCGTTGGCCGATGCCGGTCTTCCACTGGACCGTTCGGCATGCATCGTGGAGAACGACCGGCATTTCGGCGAAGCCCGCTGGATCGAGGATCAGTTGGACCGGATGGAGCGTCTGCCTTCCGCATTCGTATGCGCCAACGATTTCATTGCCGTCGGCCTGCTCCGCGCGCTCAAGAACAAAAACATCCGCATTCCAGAGGATGTGCTCGTCGTCGGATTCGACGACGCCCAGGAATCGAGGATCGTCGAGCCCCAGCTGACGACAGTCCACATCTACAACACCGACATGGGGTTCGTCACGGCGGAAATGCTGCTCTCCCGGATCCACAACCCGGCGAAGCCTTTTATGGTCACGCATGTCAAAACCGATCCCGTCTACCGGGAATCGACAGGCAGCCTCCAACGGAACGATGCTGCCGCCGCTCTCCGCTGAACCGCAGGCAAACAAAAAAAGCAGGCACCTTTTCTCAGGTGCCTGCTTTTTTTGTTTTCCTCACGACGGAGCCTGCTTGACGAGAGACATCAGCGTCACAGTGCCCACGACGCAGAGCGTGCCCGCCCACTCCCAGAGGCCGAAATGAACGCCAAGCCAGATGACCGAGATGGCCGTTGCGGTGAGCGGCTCGATGCAGGCGAACAAACTGGTCTCCGAAGCGGAAATATATTTGGTGCTCTCCAAATACCAGATGAAGGCGAATATCGTTCCGAACAGGATGACGACAACAAGTGCTGCGAACGATGATGCCGACCAGCTTCCTTGAAATTCCCAAGGGGGATGATAAAAAGCGAGGCAGCCTCCCCCGATCACCATGCCCCACCCGACGACGATCAGCGAGCCCCAGCTCAGCAGCAGGCGGCCCGGCTGCAGCGTATAAAAGGCCAGCGCGACAGCGGAAGCCAGTCCCCACCCTATCGCAGGAGCGGATACGGACAGGCTCGTCACGTTTCCTCCCGTTACGAGGAGGAAGGTTCCGCCCATGGCAAGGAGAACTCCTGCTTGCAGAACCCGCCCCGGAAACCTTCTGGCTCTGATGGCCGAGAAGCATAGGATCAGCACCGGAGCGGTATACTGGATCACCGTTGCCGTCGCCGCGTTGCCGTGATGGATGGACGCGAAAAATGTATATTGGACGGCAAGCATGCCCAGAATTCCGAACAGGATGATGGATGCCGCATCCTTCCCGGTCTTCCATATCCCCCACACCTGCCCCCGATTTTTACGATACGCGATTCCCAGCATGATCAAGCCGGCTGTCAGCATCCGGACGACGGTAAGCCATTCCACCTCGAAGCCTTGCTTCTGGAACAAATATTGCGCCATCGTACCCGATATTCCCCAGAGGGAAGCCCCAGCCAAAGCCAGGGCGATGCCTTTTGTCCGGGCAGGATAAGCAGACTTGGTTATTGCATTCATTCGAAACCTCCATGCCGAATCCAGTCGATTGCGCTTCGCATATCTGCGTTGTCTGCTCCCGCTTTCTGGTATTCGATCAGACGAATCCTTGTGCACTCCATTCTCCCGATGAATGATAGGCAGCCTTATCGAATGAACAACTCCTCCACACGCGCTCAGGCGACATCTTGCCGGTTCATAACCGCTTCACTCTACTATATTCGGCGAATCAGGCCTAGGGAAAGAGTCTCCGGGACAAAAGCATATTTCCCCCTTCCCGACAGCTTGCCCGGCCCGGCTCTATCGGTCTTGCATTTACTATACGAGAGGGAAAAACGGGAGGGATGGAAAATGCTTACATTATCCGACCTGGGAGGATCGTATGACGCGATCTACAGCCTTGGCCACAACTGCCTGCCAGGCGTGCAGATGACCCGTTCGGGCCTTCGGCTTTACTCCGGTCCGATCGATTGGATGGGCTCGCCTCATCTGTCCGGCGTATCGAGAGCTTTGCAGGAACGCTTCGCCCACTTCATGGAGCTCGAAAACATGAGCATTGTCGGGATCGACCCCAATGCCGGCTGTTATCTCGTCAAGGATCAAGCTTATGGAATCGTCTCCAATCACGACTTTCCTGCGATCCATCCGGATACGCCGTACGCCCTGCTTCCTTATCCGGAGTTCAGGGCCAAGATGAAGCGGCGCACCGAAAGAATGCTGCATAAAATCGGCACAGCCGAAAGGATGCTGTTCATCCGGACGGAAGGAAGTTACCCGGAGCTGTACGAGCTTCAGCAGGTGCTGAGCAAAATGGTCCGAGGCAAGTTCAACATTCTCTACGTGCAACATGGACCGGCGGCCGGAATCGAGGAGCTTGGCTGGCGGATTCCCCATGTATGCGCCCTGCATATTCCTCAGGTCGCCGATCTCTTCCATGACAACGATGTCTACTGGAGGCAAATTCTTTCCGGCATAAGCCATCGTTGAAAAGGATGCGGCTGATAGCTCGCTGCACCCGGCTTGGCAAGATGACAGATTTCAATCACTCTCTCGGCAGCAGGCGAATGCTGTCAAAGTTCCATCTTCATCCGCAATCTTTGTTCATTAGCTATGGCATTATTTAGAAGAAATGGTATTCTGAATCTAGCAACGCGATAGTTCTCGCTCCATGCATCAAGCAAATTCAAGTTTATTAATGCGAGGCTCAGGAGGATCAAATGAGAGGTAAAATTCTGCTGCTAACGACCCTGATCGTTGTCATACTAGGATTGACAGCAGCCTATTTCATGCTCACAAATGTAATGAATCCTAATTCCATCGCAATAACCAGTACCCGAATTGAAGAGGAAACGATTTTGTTGAAGGGAACATTCATGGATAGTGCCTTAAATTATAGCGGATACAGCAAGACCTGCCATGAAAATAAATTAGTTCTAACAATAAAGGGGAGCCTCATTAAATGGCCCCACTCTAGCGGCGAATTTGAAATCCATATTAAAAACACCTGTGGCGTTCATGAAATATACCTCCAGGGATCGGATCCCAACTCGATCAAATTGATTTACAAATCGGATCATTAATTGATGGCGGGCGCTATTGTCCCTATCAAAAATCAAAACCCTTAGAGTCTTTGAAACAAAAATCCTCAACATGCAAAAAAGCCGGTCCCCAATCGGGACCGGCTTTGCCTATTTTAGCTGCATGCTAGCCTTGCCGCCCGCTGCCGAGAGAAAACGCTCCGTAATTCCCTTCGGCCGCGTAATGGCCCCTCCTACGACGACCGCTGCCGCCCCGAGCTCCAGGCAGCGGCTGAACATTTCCGGCGTCAGCACATTGCCCTCGGCGACGACCGGAATCGCGGCTGTCTCTACGACATCACGCAGAAACCGGAAGTCGTCATCGTACAGATGCCGTCCCGAAGTGCCAGGCGTGTAGCCGTGCAGAGTCGTGGACACGCAGTCGAAGCCGAGCCGCTGTGCCTCGGCCGCCTCCTCCAGCGTCGAGATGTCGGCCATCAGCTGCACGGAAGAGTTGACGCTGCGGCAGTAACCGACCAGTCCGCTCAGCGTCTCGCCGCCCGGACGCGGGCGCGACGTGGCATCCAGCGCGATCATCTCGCAGCCTGATTCCAGCAGCTCGTCGATCTCCCGCCTCGTAGCCGTAATGAACACCTCGCTGCCCGCATAGTCGCGCTTCACGATGCCGATAACCGGCAGGCCGACCTCGCTTTTGATGGCGAGAATATCGGGCTTGGTATTCGCCCGGATGCCTGCCGCTCCACCCTGCTCCGCCGCCAGCGCCATCTTGGCCATGATGAACGGGCTGTGCAGCGGCTCCTGCTCCAACGCTTGGCAGGAGACGACCAGACCGCCTCTGATCCGCTCCAGCATATCAGTATTTCCCCGGAAATGCCGCGTACTCGGCGACGGCCGCCTCGATGTCCCGATTGAGAGCCTTCAAGGAATCGCCGTCTGCAGCGCTTACCGGCAGGAGTGGCAGCCGCGGCGAGCCCGTCTCGATGCCGCGCAGCGACAGAATCGCCTTGCAGGCACCGTACAGGGACGGATAATTCAGCAGCTGCGAGATGACCGAGTTGATTCGGACTTGAAGCGCCTGCGCCTCCTTCATCCTTCCTTCGTCCGCGAGCTTGCAGAGCGCTGCGAAGAGCTCCGGCATGACGCCGTAGGTGCCGCCGATGCCGCCGTCCGCCCCCATCATCCGGCCGGCCAGGAACTGCTCGTCGGGACCGTTGAAAACGAGGAAGTCTTCCCCGCCCGCCGCCTTCAGCTGCTGCAGTCCATAAGTGCTCTCTCCGGACATCTTGACGCCGATGACCTTGTCCTGCTTGGCCAGCTTGGCGCATAGGGAAGCGGACAAGCTGAAGCCGGTCGTCTGCGGAATGTTGTAGATGATGAACGGCAGCGAGGCCGCATCGATCATCTGCTGCCAATGGTTCTCCACCGCGGCTTCGGACAGCCGGTAGTAGATCGACGGCACCGCCGAAATCGCATCGGCGCCGCAGGCTTCGGCATGGCGGGACAGCTCCACGCTGTCCGCCGTGGAATTGGCTCCTACATGCACGATGATTTTGAGCTCGCCGCGCACTTCCTCCAGAACCGCCTCCAGCATCGCCTTGCGTTCCTCGACGCTCTGGAGAATTCCTTCTCCCGAGCTGCCGCCGACATAGAGGCCGGCAAGGCCTTTGCCGACATAATAGCGAGCCAGCTTGGCCGCGCGCCCGGGACTTACGGCGCCCGCTTCGTCATAAGCGGAGTACAAGGCGACATACATCCCTTGGAACTTTGACACATTGCTTTTCCTCATCTAGATCGTCTCCGTCTCTTTCGTATAGTAAGCATGAACGGCTCCATACAGCGCCGCCCTGTTGCCAAGCTCGGCGACGGCCAGCTCGGCGGGAGCGAACCCGGCAGGCAGGCAGCTCCGCACATGAGGGCCGATCCTGCGGAGCAACTCTTCGCCTTGGGCAGACACGCCGCCGCCGATCAGCACCTTGAGCGGGTCGAACAGCAGCATCAGTTCCGCGATTCCGCGCGCCACCTCTGCGGCCCATTCGTCGATCAGCGCTCCGCATGCGGCGTCGCCGGATCGGGCGGCTGCGAACAGCTCCGGGCCGGAGCCTTTGAAGCCGGGCCATTGCGCAGCCGCGCGGTTCAGCAGAGCCGAAGTCGACGCCCGCTGCTCGTACGTCGTGCCGGCATCCTTGTCATAGAGCGAATGGCCGATTTCTCCGGCTCGAAAGCGAGGCCCGGCCATGACGGCTCCTTCTGTGAACAGCGCGCCGCCGATGCCGGTGCCGAGCGTGATGCAGGCAAAATGCGGGCAGCCGCGCGCCGCGCCCTTCCACCATTCGCCCAGCGCGGCGGCGTTGACATCGTTCATGACCGAGACCGGGAGGCCGAACCGGCGGCCGAGAGCGCTTTTCCAATTCGTGCCCCGGTACTCTGGAATCGTCCCTCCGGCGTAGAGAATCTCCCCGCTGCCGGGATCGACGACTCCCGCGGTGCTGACCCCGATTCCCGCTATGCCGGGATGCCTGGCCATCAGCGATTCCATGATGGAAGCAGCCGCTTCCGGTATGGCGATGTTCGCCCGTCCCTGCGGCGTGGCGGCGCGGCCGTCGAAAACGATGTCCGCCGAGCCGTCCAGGACGGCGAACTTGATGTCGGTTCCTCCCACGTCGAGAGCGGCGAACAGCCTCATTCCTTCACCGCTCCAATCGAGATTCCGCGGGTGAAGTATCGTTGGAACAGGATGAAGATAAGCAGCATCGGGATCGCGGCGACCGTGGCGCCCGCCATCTTGTAGGCGAAGTTCGGATTGAGATCCTGCATCAGCGTCGCGATTCCGACCATAAGCGTTTTGCTCTCCTTGTTCTGGCCGATGACCAGCTGCCACAGATAGTCGTTCCATACCTGAACGAAGTTCAGGATGAACAGCGCTCCGATGCCGGGCTTGACGATCGGCAGCATGATTTGCAAGAATGTTCTGACTTCTCCGGCCCCGTCAATCCTTGCCGCTTCCCTCAGCGCATCCGGCGCCGTGTCGAAAAATCCTTTGAGAAGGAAGACGCCGAAAGCCGTCGCCACGTTGGGCCAGATCATGCCGTACACGCTGTTGACGAGACCCAGATCCTGGGAGATCCGGAACAGAGGCACGATCATCACTTCCTTCGGAATCATCAGGCTGGAGATGAAGACGATAAAGAAGACGCTGCGCCCCTTGAACCGAAGCTTGGAAAAGGCGTAGGCCGCCATGGAGCTCGTGACGATGAGCAGCGCCGTCGACAATCCGGCCACGTACAAGCTGTTCAGCGTCCAGCGCAGAGCCGGCTGATTGGTGAACACATCGGCGTAGTTGGACCAGGTAAACGTGCGCGGCCACCAGTCCGGCGGCATCTTGATGACATCGGAGCTGTTCTTGACCGAGCTGCTGAACAGCCAGTACAGCGGGAACAGATTCAGCAGGGCGAAGAGAAGCACGACCGTGTTGCTGGCGATATCGAATGATTCCCGTTTCTTTGCTTTTTCTTGCCGCATAGCCAACCCTCACTTATCGTTGAACATGGCTTTGAGCTGGGGCACGGACAACAACAGCGTCAGCAGGAACATGATGACGCCTACCGCGGAGGCAACGCCGAGCTGGTTGTACTTGAAGGCGTTGTTGTAGAGGTAGTACATCAAGGTCACGGAAGCGTTGTTCGGTCCGCCGCCCGTAAGCAGCTGGATGACCACGAAGATTTTCAGCACGGCGATGATGTTGATGATGGTGATGTAGATGGTGGTGGGCTTCACGAGCGGCAGGAGAATATGGCGGATGACATGCAGGCGGCTCGCCCCGTCTACTTCCGCGGCCTCGAACAGATCCTTCGGGACGCCGATCATCGCGGCGATGTACAGGATGATCGCCTGCCCGACGTTCGTGGCGAAGGTGACGAAGATGACGACCGGCAGCACCGTGCTTTTGTTGCCGAGCAGATTCACCGTGCTCATTTCCATCTCCCGGGCCATATACGAGATGAGGCCGTTGGCCGGATTCAGCAGGAAGCTCCACACCATGCTCATGACGACCATGGACACCATGACGGGAATGTAATAACTCCCCCGGATGAACGAGACATACTTGGCGTTTTTGTCGAAGACGGCGGAGCCGACGAAGAAGGAAAAGGCGACCGTCAGCAAAACGATGGCGACGACGAAAATGACCGTGTTCCAGACCGCCTTGAAAAAGACGGGGTCGCCGAACAGAGCGGCGTAATTGTCGAATCCGACGAACGTTTCCGTCCGGTATTGGACCTTGTACAGGCTGAGGCGCAAGCCTTCGACGATCGGATAGACGACGAAGATCAGGAACAGCAGGAACTGCGGGGCGATGAACAAATATCCGGTCAGGCCTTCTTTGACATTGCGATTGTACCGTATCATGGCTGCTTACCTTTCTCCCTTGGCCGGAACTCCCGCCCGCAGGCGGGACATCCCGGATGCCGGATGGCGCGCTCGCTTCCTCGCGATCGGCTTAGGGCTTGATGACCGAGCTTTCTCTGGCTTTCTGCAGAACGGCGTTTCCTTTGGACTGATAATCCTTGATCGCCTGCGCCGGGGTCTTCTCTCCCGTGTACATCGCCTGCAGCTCCGGATACAGCACCTGCCTCAGCTCGCTGTAGCCCGCGACATTGCCGGTGAAGGAGAACATGTTGGCGGCGTTGGCGTCATAGGCGGTAAACAGCGGAAATTGGGAGGCGAATTCGGAAGCGACCGAGCTGCGCACCGGAATGCTGTTCTTGGATGCCTTCACCAGCTCCGGATCGGTGGAGAAGAACTTGATGAAGTCCTTGGACGCTTCCATTCGGGCCTTGTCGCCCGTGTTGAACAGCGCCGTGCCGACGACATACGTGAAGGCCAGCGGCTTGCCGCTTGCGGATGGAATATTCGCCAGGCGCATGTCGAAGGAAGGAGATTTGCCCGCCTTCATGTCCGCCTTGGCGTTGTTGTACAGGACGGCGTTGGTGAAGCTGATGCCGAGCTGCTGGTTCTGGAACATCGCGTTGGCATCGTTGGAGGAGACGGATTCGGCGCCGGGGTTGGAATAGCCGGAATCGTACACCTTCTTCAGCCATTCGGCCGCCTTGATTCCGTCGGCATCGTCCACGGCGAGATTGTTCTTGTCATCGAAGAACTTGTTGCCGAACATTCTCAGGTAAGCCAGGTTCCACGTATCCCCCTGGTTGTTCAGAGCATACAGCGCCATCGGGTACGCATTGGGGTACTTGTCCTTCGGCAGCTTCGTTTTCAGCGTCTCCAGAATCCGGTTGTATTCGTCGAGCGTCCACGTCTTGATCTCGTTTTCCCCGCCTACCAAGCTGTCCAGGCCGGCCGCGCGGAACATATCGGCGTTGTAGGCCAGCGTTCCCGGGTTATGGGCGAACGGATAGAAGTAGACGTCCTTGCCGAACGTGACGTTGTCCCAGTAGCCTTGGGCGATGTCCTTTCTGGCGGCATCGTCCACGATGTCGGTCAGAGGAGCGAGCGCCCCACGGTGCACATAATCGCCCATTGCGAACACGCTTTCAAAAAACATATCCGGCGGAGTGCCGCCGTTGAGGTTGACGTTCAGCAGCTCATCCCGCTGGTCTCCCGCGACGACCTGGACATTGACCTTCACGTCGTACTTGTCGTACTGCTTCTTGAATTTGTCGGCGGCATACAGGAAAAAGCTGTCGTAGTCGGCGCCGTCCTCCGTGGCGTCCATGACTCCCTTCCATTGCGGAGTCAGCCACAGGGAAAGCTCCACCTTTTCCTTTTTGCCGGCACCGGATGTCCCTCCGGCCGAGTCGGCTGAACCGGCGGAATTCGAATTCGAGTTGGCGCCGGAACAGCCGGCGGCCACGGATAAAGCCAGAGCAGCGGTCAGGACGGTCATCGCTCTTTTTTTGAGCATGGGTATTTCCCCCTTCAAATTGGTCATTGCGGATGATGCCGGCCGTTGCGGATCAGGCTTGCAGCAGATCAGCAGCGATCTTGACGACGGCCTTGCGCGCCCGCTCCCCGCCTCCCAGCCCGGGACGATGGATATCGGACGGGAACAGCATCATGTACATTCCGGGCTCAAGCCGGATGCGCCGCTCACGCTCCAGCTCGCGGTACAGCGTGCAATCCTGCTCGGCGTCATAAGCAAGATGCAGGATTTCCTTGCCGTCATGGGGCTTCCAGCCGATGTCTTCCTCCCCTTCGAGCAGGAAATGGATATCGATGCAGCGCTCGTGCTTTTCCGCAAGCCTCTCCACCGGCGGGACGGTATGGAGACTCATGACCTGCGCATAGAAGCGGTCGCCGTCGATGTCGATGCGGCCGTCCTCCACCTTCGAGAAATCGGTTTCAAGCAGAAATGCAAGCGCTCGCTGCAGCACAGGATGAAGATAACGGCTATCGTGTCCGGACCCGTCCAAGGCATCTGCAATCATGCCTGCCCTCCTTCATGATTCATGTAAGCCCTTTTATGAATGTCGGCTTTGCGGCTTATGCCCTCATTATATCGAGGCCTATTCGAGGCTCACAGGAACGGATTTGCGCGAATTGTTCACCCTGTATGGATTTTATCCGCCGATCTTCACATTCTTTAGCCGTACATTCACTCTATTTAGATAAAAAGAGAGGCCCTGCTCGAGGCAGCCTCCCTATAAAGTCATTTCAAGCCTTCATTTCAAGCCTTTTTTAAATTTCCCCCTGAACTGCTGCGGGCTTATTCCCTTGACCTTCTTGAAGATCCTTCCGAAATAGTTGATGTTCTCGTATCCTACCCGCTCCGAAATCAAATAACTGGGCATATCGGTCTTCTTCAAATACTCCGAAGCTTTCTCGATCCGCAGCCGGTTCACCCAATCGGTAAAATTCATTCCGGTTTCGCGCTTGAACAAGGTGCTGAGGTACGCCTCGCTCATGCTCAGCCGGGCTGCGGCATCCTTCAGAGACAAGGATTTCGCGTAGTTCTCCCCCAGATACGCCAGCAGGCCGCGGATATCTTCCCGCGATGCGGCGTTAGGGGGCGATTCCTCCACATGCCTGCGCGCCTCCGCATAATAGCCTCGAAGCTCCTCCCAATCTGCGCAAGGCGGCGACAGGCCGGCTTCGAGCTCCATGCCGAGCATCGATCCGGAAGCTCGGATCAGGCTGTCGATCCGCGCCGCGGCGGCTTCGGCTGCGATGGCATCGGCTGCGATGGCATCGGCTGTGGATTCCAACGGCTGAATCAACGCGGCCATCTCGAGCGGATTGGGCATGCAGAGGCTGGAACCCAGGAAATCCCGCAGCTCCGACTGGACAAGATGGTCAAGCAGGCGGAAGGCCGAATCCCGCTGCGACTCGTCGCGGAATCCCCTCACGCGCACATGCAGCAGCCGCATTCCTTTCGGCAGCGGCGGCAGCTCCAGCCCGGCTGGCCGGGGCTCCTGGAGCTCGCCTCGCAATTGCCGCCCCATGCGGTCAGCCTGGCTCCCCCGCCGTTCCGCAGGCGCCGGGGAAGCTCCGCTCCCGCGGCGGGATTCGTATTTGGCCGCAGCTTCGCCCAGCAGCTCCAGCAGCACGGACGGCTTGATGGAAGTCTTCAGCACGTAATCCTCGATGCCGAGCTTCATCGCCCGGCGCACATAGTCGTATTCGTCGTGGCTGCTGAGCACGATGATCATCATATCCGGGTACTTCTCCTTCACCCTGGCGATCAGCTCGAGTCCGTCCATCCGCGGCATGACGATATCGGTCAGCAGAATATCCGGCACGCCCTGCTCCATCAGCTCCAGCGCCATCTCCCCGTCGGCCGCATCGCCGATATAGTCGAAGGAGTGGCTCTCCCAGTCGACCAGCGACTTGATCCCGAGCCGGACCAGCAGCTCATCCTCGACCAGCATCACTTTAAGCTTCCCCGCCATGTCCTTCCCTCCCTTTCCTTGCGGGCAACAGTACCGTCACCGTCGTCCCGTTCCCTTCCATGCTATCCAGCTTGATGCCATAGGGCTTGCCGTACTGAAGCCGGATCCGGTCATGCACATTTTTGATTCCGATCCGCCGGGACGGCTCCTCCTGCGCGTCCGCCTCCAGCCGTTTCCTCAGCTCCATCAGCCTCGCCTCCGCCATGCCGGCCCCGTTGTCGCTTACCGCGACGATGACCTGCTCCTCGTTTCGGAGAGCCTCGATCCGGATCGCGCCGCCTGACGCCTTGTCCTTCAGCCCATGCATGAGGCAGTTCTCCACGACAGGCTGCAGCATCATTTTAAGCGCTTCCTGATCCAGCAGCTCATCCGGAACATCGATCTCGAGAGAGACGGCGCCCAGGCTCATTTTCATCAAGTTCATGTAGCTGCCGATATAATCCAGCTCCTGCCGCAGCGTCGCAAGACTGCCGTCGCGCCCGATGCTTCCTTCCAGAATGCCGCCGAGGCTGGACAGCATGTCCCCGACCTCGTCGTCCTTGCGCAAGTAAGCAAGCCATTTGATGTTGTTCAGCGTATTGAGCAGGAAATGGGGATTGATCTGGGACTGGAGCGCCCGGAAGCGCATGTCTTCCTTCTGCTCGTATTCCTGCTTGACCCGCTGCAGCAGATGCCTGATCTCCCTCACCATGTCGTTGTACGTCTGGCTGAGCGCCGCGATCTCCTGAGGTCCCGCGACCTGGATCGTGGAATGGAACTGCTTGCTTTCCAGCTCGGTCATCTTCTTGCGCAGCAGCCTCAGAGGCTTGGACATTCCGTTGGAAATCGACAGCGTCACGATCGTGAACACGATGAATATCGCAGCAAGAACAAGCATATTGGTCCGCCGGATCGTCACGATTTCCTCGAACACTTTGTCGTAAGGCACCATCTGGACCGTCGTCCAGCCGTTCAAGCCGATCGTATCATGGCTGACGATCCACTTCCGTCCGTCCTTTTCGACGATGCTTTGTCCTTGGCGGCTCGAGTGGATTCCGGCCATCACGATTTCCTCCGGAGCCTGCTGCCCCTGCATGCCGCCTCCGCCGGCAGAGACGATCCGGTCCTCCTTGTCCAGCAAATAGACGGCCCCGTCCAGGCCCCGCAGCATTTTGCGGACATCCGTCTCCGGCACGCTGAAGGAGATCGAACCGAGATTTTGGCCTTCGGGAAAGTCGGACACCGCTTTGACAAGCGTCACCATCGGCCTCTGCTCCAGGTACAGCATCCGGGAGTCTCCGGACATCCAGAGCTGGCGATAGGGCTGGCTCATGAGCGAAGAGTACCAGTCGGAGCCGGTATAGGCGCTCAGCTTGGCATCCGGTACGTAGCTTGTGCTCAGCCAGCCGCCGTAGCGGTCGATCAAGGTGATGTCCGTGTTCGTGAAATAAGAGCTGAACACCCGTTTGAACGCGGCATCGGACAGCCTGAGCTTTTCGTATTTGGAATATTGGCCGGGATCCTTCAAAACCGAGCGGATATCGGCCTGGAGCGTCATCTCCACCGATGCCTGGACCATGTCGTCAAGCAGAAGCTTCACGTTGTAGGTGACCAGAGACAAGGCATCCTGGTTGGATTCCCCGATTTTATGCTCGATCGTCCGCTCCAGCGGCTTGTCGAGCAGATACATGCTGATCAGCACGGGGGCGATCAGAAAGCAGAGGATGGAGAAGAATACGCGGTTGCGGATCGTGTTCCAGCGGGGGAAGCGGCTTTGGCGGCTTGCTGCATCGAAGGTTTTCAACTGCATTCACATCCCTTTTGTCCCTCTGGCTGCTATAACGTCATCCCAAAGATAGAACCTGTTATTTTCAAAGACCTGATGACTGCGCTTTCATTCATCCCCTCATTCTAGCTCCAATCCGCAGTTCTCGCATCATGCAATCCGTTCCAGTACCGGCTTTTGGCCAAGCAAAGGAAACGGGACGATCTTTTCCCGATTCGTCCATTATATCGATTTTAGAATTACACTGCATTTTACAAGCTCTAAATATCTTAAAAGCAATAGATTTATCGACGCTGCGCCGACTGGATTTCGACGGTTATTCGCTTGACAATTGCGATAAAAAGCAGATTGGCAACAAGCGGATTTCCATCAACATCGGCAAAATGAAATTGATTGGGAGTTGTCGCTGCGTTAGAACCTTTAATGAATCAGGCTGAACCGGTTTGACTGCCATTCGGAACGGAGAGGAGGGAAGCGCGATAAAGACAAAGCTTGCACAAATGTTCTAGAATGGAAGAAGCCTATAAGGAAAGAAGGTCGGCCATGCTGTTCTATAGCATCGCGGTACTGACATTCATGCTGGATCAAGCGACCAAATGGCTGATCCGCAGAAATCTCGAGATCGGGGATTCATTCCCATGGGGGCCGTTCCAAATCAGCCGTTATGAGAACAGCGGGATGGCCGGAAGCCTGTTTCAGGGATATGGAACTCTGTTCGGCATTGCGGCTCTGCTGTTCGTCGTGGCCATTCTCTATTATCGCGGCACCCTGGAGAAGAAACGCATCCTTCTGGAAGCCAGCTTCGGATTGCTCGTTGGCGGAGCGGCAGGCAACGGAATCGATCGCCTGCTGTTCGGACGCGTAACGGACTTCCTTGTGCGCTCCGGAGGCATTCTCAACGTGGCCGATCATGCCATCGAGGCTGGCGTGCTGCTCCTTCTCATTCATTCGGCCCTCAACTGGCTGAAAAGGTTAGCAATCAAAGAGTGGAAGAATTGATATCCTCCGCTCCGCATGCACGGCCCGCAGCTCCGATTGATGCATGCATCGATAAGTGTCGAATCTCTTCCAAAAAAATCCCATTATAAGGGTTTATATTAAAATGTTGACATAAATTGTAATATAATATATTCTTGCAAGAGATATCTACCCCATCATCCGGCCGGAGAAAAGTAGATACGACAACAAGATCTTACATAGGAATAAAATAGGATTGATGGAGGTAATTATATGAAATTACACAAATCCAAACTATTAACATTTGCCTTATCCGTACCTGTAGCAGCGTTTATGCTAGGAGGAAGCTCTTTTGCAGCATCTTCCATATCGTCTACAGTTGGAGGAGTTTCTGTCTCCGGTTCCATCAGCAAATTTGCAAACGGTTCAAGTTACGGCGCTACAGCAAGCACTACGTGTGGATCTACTCTCTGCACCTCTTACGCATCGGTTACTTATAATTATGTATTTGGTGATGTGAACGACATCAAGCATTCATCTGCTTCGGCTTCAAATACGGTTTCAGCTTATGCAACCGCTTACTCAAAAGATGCCCCTGTCGTTTTCAAATCCGCCACAGGGTCTCATAGTATTTCTTATACGAATAATTCGAATCAAAACTTCACCTGGTCTGGATCTACAAATATTTAACTAAATAAGATGCGCCATGTAAGGATTTAGTGCCTTAGAAAAGACCTAAACTCTTTTCTAAGGCACTTCTTCTATGTTCAGTTCATACCTAATTCAGAGTAAAAGGGGCATCATGAAATGAGGAAAAAAATCTTCTTAGGGATGATTTTAGCGATGTCATTCTTATCTGCGGGATGTAATCGCTTTGTTATGCCCAGCGATAATGAGTATCATTCAGAGGTGGATTTTCCCTATCAGTTCCGTGATGGTTTTATGGGTTTGGGGATGACTAGTTCGGAGACAGGATATTATCTTCTGCATAACAATCTAATTTATTATATGGACAAGGAGAAGATGAAGCCCGTAATTCTGGATAATCGGCCAGACAACAACTGCTTGAATAAACCCGACAGCAAGAACTGTTATGCTTTTGTTAAGAATGAAGAGCAAATGACAAGCTTGCTGCAATATTACCATTCTCATTTGTACATAGCAGAAAGCTTATTCGATCCTAAAATATCAAAATTTGGTTGGTATATGAAATTATCTCGCATGGATAGCGACGGTAAAAACCGACACGAAATCAAGACTTTTAAACTATCACCGAAAACAATTGCCATCCATCGGGGCTATATATATTACGCCACGGTTAGCGTTACAAAAGACAATGTTGAGCAGCTTGAGATCAAGCGATCCAAGCTTAAGGACCCTAATAAAGAAGAGATTATTTATACGGGCACAGATGGTATTACAGACTTATCAGCCATGATCCCGTTCGGCAATCAACTGTATTGGGTAGGTCTTGGAAATAAAGGATATGCAGAGCAAAGATATGATTTCAGTACGGGAAAGGTCACTACATTGTGGGATCGTGGTGATGGCGGATATAGCTCAATCTTGAGTATTTCAGATCAAAGGCTATATTTCAGTTACTTCTATGGTGACCCGGCTGACCCAAGAACGCTTAAAAAGTATTCATCTGATCTACAAGGAAGAGACATAAAAGAATTGCCTATCGAACATCCACCCGTCATTTCCTATTTTCTTAAAGATAATAACTATTCGTATATTCGTCCAAATGATGCTTACAAGGATCATCTGCCTAAAGGAGTCCCGTATGAATTAGCCATTTTGAAAGATAATGTAAAGATTGATTCGCTTGACTTAACGCCTTTAACGAAATTTTTTCAACTTTATGTCGGTGATGACCGTTATATGTTTATCAGATACAGTGATGACACGAAGGCTGGATATTACTACATAGATAAAAGTCAATTCGAGACAAAACAAGCCTCATTTAAGCCTTTGCTGGAAAGCAAAGTTGAGAATGAATCCCTTGTTGACTGAGGGGCGTGTCGATGAAACTGATCGGTTACGAGCTGAATAAAATCGTACACAAGCGAATTGTGATGCTGCTAGCCATCATCCTCCTCCTTATAAATAGTGTTTTCTTCGTCAATGAACAACGCAAAGATCATCATTTTCTCATTCAAAATCGTGACCAGTACAAACAGGTAGAGCAATCCTATAAAGGATTACCCCCTGTGGATGGGAAGAGATTAACAACCCTACAAGTTCAACAGTTCATTCTTTATGGGCAATTCATACAAGCCTATTTGAGTCCAAAGGATAGTCCTTGGCAGAAAATTGTCGCTGATTTGAAAAGGGATAATCAACAAGCATACGAGCAATATGAAACAAGTCCTTACTTTAACCAAGAGCAAGCGATAATACGGGATTCTTATCTTTTAAATATGTTGAGACTTCAATTTGAAAATGCTGACCATTTTGATGACAAAATAAGCTCGATGGAAGAACAAGCAAATGAAATGAAATCCGTCTCCATCTTCAACAAGAAAGATTCCTTCTCTTATCGGAATATTGTAAAGACAGTCGAGGATTTTAAGCCTTTACGCGGCTTGCCTTTCCAATTAGGGCTGGAGGAAGGGATTGTATCTGGGACGAATACTTGGTCGACTGATTTCTGCTTGGCTATGTTGATCTTCCTGCTTATCACCATCCTATTTTATGTGGAGAAAGAGGAGGGACTAACATCCCTCATTCGCTCTACTCGTCACGGTAAACTGCGTACATTCGGAGCGAAGTTGACTGCCTTGACGCTTATTACCATTTTTCTCTCTTTGATTTACTATGGTTCGATTCTACTTCTTGCAGAGCGATTATATGGGTTTGGCAGTCTCTCCCGATATATTCAGTCCATGAGTTCTTTTTATCATGCCGTTCAACCGTTGACAGTGGAACAGTACCTTTTGGTATATGTGTTGTTGAAGATCATGGTCAATATACTATTGGGCTGGCTGATGGCTGCGTTATTTCTCGGTCTTGGCCATATCTCCAAAATTTATGTCGCGACATCCCTCTTGCTAGGCGCCAGCTATTTGTGTTACTCGCTTATTCATCCGAATTCTTATTTGAATGTACTAAAGTATATCAACATTCTGGCTTTTTATGATGCCTTCCATTTCATCTCCGATTATCGCAACTTGAATATATTGGGCTATCCTGTTCGGAAGGATACATTAACCTTATGGGTATGGGCAATAATGACGGCGATCTTGCCCTTGGCTTGTGCTTGGCTATTTGTGAAGCAGCCTGTTTCCATAACAAGTCCAGCACCGCTGCGTTGGATTGTGAAATGGAAAGCTTCGTTATGGAAGCACAGGAGAATGAATTCTCTCTTTTTACATGAATGGTATAAACTTCTGATCGTTGGGAAATCTGTTCTGGTTCTTATTTTCGCCGTTATTCTAATGTATAACCGAATAGATCAGAATGAACGTCCGTTTGATCTGGATTCAGGCACATATAACCGCTACATATTATCTCTGCATGGAGAATTGACGCAAGAGAAGCTTTTATTTCTTAGTGAGGAAAGAGATAAATTCACAGCAATGCCTCAGGAGCTCGATGCTTTGAAACTGAAATTAAAAAATAAGGAGATTGACTTAATTACTTACAATCAGGAAAAATTCAAAATCGATGAATATGCGAAGCAAGACAAAGCATTCCGATTTGTCGAGAAACAACGAGATTATTTGCTCCAATTAAAGCAGAAGCAAGGAATTACGGGCAACTTTGTAAATACAATATCCAGTGATGCCTTATTTAACAGCCAGCAAGATCGCCTTCTTGATGGAATTATTTACGTCCTTCTGTTGATTGTCGGCCTTGGCCCTTTGTTTGCATTGGATTATAAAAATGAGATGATGAGGGTCATTTGGAGCAGTCCAAGGGGAAGATGGCGTTTGTTCGCCATGAAACATGCTATTGCATATGCATTCGCTATATGGTTGTTGGTGCTTGTTCAAATACCTAAATTCTATAATGTCATTGTTCATTATCCCCGCCTTGATTGGAGCGCGCCTGTCCAAAGCATTGAAGTTCTGGGAAATGTGAACTGGCCGATTAGCATTTTAACCTATGTGATAGTGACAAGCTTGCTGCAATTGCTTGGTGTACTGATGCTGGCTCATGTTATTTTGTTCATTGCTGTAAGTCTGAAGAAGCAGTCTTTTCTACTCCTGACAGCTACCTCATTAGCCGTGCTTCCGCTTTGTCTTCAATACATGGGCCTGTCGGTAATCGACAAGTATAGTTTTAATTTCGCATTTGAGCTCTACGGCAAATTTAATTCGGTATCTTATGGAACGGGGATAAGCTTGTACTTTGGCGGATTGGTTGTGGTCGGCATGGCAGCATTCCGAGCGGCTTGGTCTATTATAAACAGATTCAAATGGAGGGAAAACTGAACATGCAATTGTCCATCAACTCCATTTCAAAACGCTATGATCGTGGACGTAAAGCAGCCCTGCATCAGTTCACGTCACATCTGACTCCCGGTATATATGGTGTATTGGGGCCAAATGGAGCGGGTAAGTCAACCTTAATGAATCTGATTACGGATCAAATTCAACCCGATGAAGGAGAAATTCTATTCAATGGGCAGCATATTAGTAGACTTGGCGAAAACTATCGAGAATTATTAGGTTATATGCCGCAACAACAAGGCATTTATCGTGAATTTACAGGCCGGCGCTTCTTATGGTATATGGCTGCTCTTAAGGGGCTGCCGACGGCCCAAGCGAAAACTAGAATTGATGAGTTGTTGTCGATTGTAAATTTAACGCAAGATGCGGACACGAAACTTGCTGCGTATTCCGGGGGGATGAAACAGCGCATCCTCATTGCCCAGGCATTGTTGAACGATCCCGATCTGCTTATTATGGATGAACCTACAGCAGGACTTGATCCAAAAGAAAGAATACGCATTCGCAATTTTATTTCTACCATTGCTCTCAATAAAATCGTGGTCATTGCAACCCACGTGGTTTCAGATATTGAATTTATATCAAAGGAAATATTGCTCATGAAGGAAGGGGCGCTAATCTTGCAGGATGATCCGGTGAACTTGCTTTCTTGCATGGAGGGTCATGTACACGAAGTACATACATCGGAAGCGGAACTCCCCCTGCTCCAAGCACGTTTCAAGGTAAGCAATATATTAAGTGATCGTGAGGGGATATGGGCAAGAATTGTTCACGATCAGCCTCTGCTGAACTTGGAGACTAGAGCGGTCAAGCCCAACTTGGAAGACGTGTATCTTCATTATTTCCAGGATTAATCCCCCTCCTTATTCCATCAAAGCTAGAGATATGGCCGAGAAGCCTACGCAGGATATTGCTGTAGCTCATCAAGGAATGGAATCCCTAAGAGGATAAAAAGAAAGACACCCTTGCAGGCGTCTTAGAAATGATAAAACCTTCCTTGTCCAGATTTATTCGTTCAACTCAGATGTTGCCATCATGATTCATTAAATTTACGGCCAGAGATTTATTTCTTCGCCTTATAAAACTCATGATAAAGCTTCATGAGCGCCCGCTTCTCGATCCGCGACACATAGCTTCGGCTGATGCCCAGCTCCTTGGCGATTTCCCGCTGCGTCCGCTCCTCGCCGCCATGCTCCAGCCCGAACCGGGCCATCACCACTTCCCGCTCCCGCTCGTCGAGAATGTCCAGATTTTTGTAGATCTTCGACTTCTCGATTTTGAGCTGCACCTTCTCCACGACATCGTCATGCTCCGAGCCCAGGATATCGATAAGCGTGATTTCGTTGCCTTCCTTATCCGTACCGATGGGATCGTGCAGGGAGACGTCCTTGCGCGTTTTCTTCAGCGAGCGGAGATGCATCAGAATTTCGTTCTCGATGCATCGGGCCGCGAATGTCGCCAGCTTTGTCCCCTTGCCGGTCTGGAAGCTCTCGATCGCCTTGATCAGCCCGATTGTGCCGATGGAGATGAGATCCTCGGCATCCTCGCCGGTGTTGTCGAATTTTTTGACGATATGGGCGACAAGCCTCAGATTATGCTCGATCAGCAAGTTCCTGGATACGGGATTGCCCTCGGCCATCAGCTTCAGATGGCGCAGCTCCTCTTCCTCCTGCAGCGGCTGCGGAAAGGCGTTGTTTTTGACATAGGATACGAGCAGGCTGAGCTGCTTGATGAACAGGGCGATTGCGGCAAATAATCCAGGCATTTTTCGAGCCACCCCCATGCAGTATTACCGGCCCTGCCGAGGGCACCGGTGCAAGTGTACTGACAGTTTATGTGGGCTGCCGCCCATACGTGCCTGTACGGAGCAGACACACGCAAAATAGGCCGCATTCAAATTAAATGGTTCAAAATCGCCTGAATCGGGTACATCTTCACCGCCGCAGAAGCAAGAAGCCGATTAATATAAATAAAATCGTTGATTTCCCAGTATTTAAGTAAATGGTATTAACTTTCCAAATCTTCCTGTCGATAAAATCATCGTTCTGACCATAGTTAAGGGGAGAGTTAAAAAGTATGGAATCCACCTTCCAACCGCCGGCAGGGCAGCAGCCCCCGGTACCGCCGGGATACGCGCCGCCCTATGCAAGCGACGAAGTCGTCAGCGTCAAATCCTGGCTCGGCTCGCTTGTCATTCTCATGATTCCCATCGTCAACATCATCTTCCTGTTCGTCTGGGCGTTCGGCGACAGCGCGAACCTGAACCGGAAGTACTTTGCGCGGGCGTATCTTTTATGGGCGCTGATCGGCATCGTCCTCTACATCATCTTGCTGGCTGTTTTCGGAGCTGTCATGTTCAGTGCCTTCAAATCCATGAACGATATGAACGTTTAAAAGGAGAACCCCTATGTCCTATCAACCGATTCCGACCGGCAGCTCCCAAGTCATCCGCACCAGCTCCTGGATGGTGACGATGCTGCTGCTCGCTATTCCGATCGTCAATATCATCATGCTGTTCGTATGGGCGTTCGGCTCCGGCGTCAATCTCAACAAGCGCAATCTGAGCCGGGCTTACCTGATCCTTATCCTGATTGTAATGGGGATCTCGCTGCTCTTCTTCCTGTTGTCTCTCGCAGCGGCATCGGGTCAATAATCGACGACTGCCGCCATCTTTTAACCCAAAAAAAGCCCAGGCAGATATGATCTGCCTGGGCTTTTCGCCTTCATGTACAGGACGGACGCCGAAATCATCATCGAGGGTACAGGGAACCCAGCACGTCGCCGACATTTCCGTCCGAAATATAGTTCGCATAATCATCGAGCGGAGTCGGAGTCCGGTTGACGATAATAAGCTTATCGCCGCGGTACAGGCTCACGAGGCCCGCAGCCGGATGCACCGTCAGCGACGTGCCTCCTACGATGAGCGTGTCGGCCTGCTCGATCTCGAATGCCGCGCGATCCAGGAGATCCGTATCGAGGTTCTCCTGATACAGCACGACATCCGGCTTGACGATGCCTTCGCAGGCCGTGCAGAGAGGAACCGGGCGCGGATCGCGCAGGACGGCGGACAACGGATACTTGAGCCCGCAGTCCATGCAATAGTTGCGGTGAACCGATCCGTGCAGCTCCAGCACGCTGCGGCTGCCGGCAAGCTGATGCAGGCCGTCGATATTCTGGGTGACGACCGCCGTCAGCCGGCCCTCCTGCTCCAGCCTAGCCAGCGCTCGATGCGCGGCATTGGGAAGCGCTTCGGGATAGACCATATGGGTCCGGTAAAAGGCATAGAAATCAGCCGGATGCTCCATGAAAAAGTCCCGGCTCAAAATCTCTTCCGGCAAATACGTTTTGCTCGTACGCTGCTCGTACAACCCGTCCGCCGAGCGGAAATCGGGAATCCCGCTTTCCGTGGAGGTTCCCGCCCCGCCGAAAAATACGATGCGCCGGCTGTCGGACAGAATCGTCTGCAGATCCGCCTGCTCCATGCGGCCACTCCCTCTTCAGGTTCATTTCCCACCTTTACCCCGCTTCGGCTGAGACTGACGCCGATGCAGCCAAATTAGCTGCGGCCGGCTTCTACAGGCTGGTTTTGAAAATCGCCTTGTTTTCCAATCCGCGGATCATCGGCGTCCAGCTGTCGGCTTCCGGCGTAGAGCCGAGCGCGTCCTCGACCATCTGCAGCTTGGCGTCGAGCGAATCGATGAAATGGAGCGCGACCGCCTCGGCCATTTGCGGCTGCACGGGACTTCCCCATTCCCCGAGGTTGTGATGGGACAGCACAAGATGCTGAAGCGCTGTTACCTTGGCGGATTCCAGCTCGATGCCCAGCTTCAGCGCCGCTTCCGTAATCCAGCCGGATATGAGCGCCAGATGGCCGATCAGCCGGCCGCGGTCGCTGTATTCGGAGACGATGCCGAGCTGCGCGTTCATTTCCTCCGGCTTGGCCAGATCATGCAGGATGATGCCCGCAACCAAGAGATCCCGGTTCAGGAACGGCCTCTGCAGGCAGAGGAACTCCCCGATCTCCAGCATCCGAACCATGTGGTAGGCAAGGCCCGCATAGTAGGCATGATGATGGCTTTTGGCCGCAGGGTAATGCTCCAGCCGATCTCCCGCCTTCACGACGCAATAAGCGGTTATTTCACGAATCTGCACGTCTTGAATGGAGTCGACCTTGCTGCGTATGTTTTCCATCAAAGCGTCGGGGGCGGCGGGAGCGGCACGGATGAAGTCCGTCAGCTGCAGATTGTCCTCCGGCGCCGCAGGCCGGATCCGGGATACCTTCATCTGCAGGCGTTCCCTGTACAGCTGTACGGTTCCCTGTACTTTGGCCAGCATCATCGGCTTCAGCGTATCTTTCTCATGCGGCTTCAAATCCCAGTACTTGGCCGTAAGCTGGCCGCTGGAGTCCGAGAGCACGAGATCCCAATAATCCTTGGGAGGCGTCGCATTGGTCAGCTTGACATCGAGTTCCTTGACCAGATAGAACCCTGTAAATTCGTCCTTGTCGTTCAGACTGCTAATCAACGTCATGCAGCAGGCTCCTTCCGGGTGTTCATTCCTGTCTCCAGTATACTACGGAACGGCCCTTCCAGGCTCGTCATCGCTTTACTGTGACAGGCTATTCGGCGCGCCCGTTCCCGCTTGCAGCCCCCTCTCCGCCAGGAAGCGTATGGACAGCCGAGCGATTGGAAACCCTTGCAACAGGGTATAAACTGCCTATCAAGGCAATCGAACGCTGCAGCAGAAGGAAGATCCATCAACCAGGAGGGGACAAGCATGGAAGACAAGAACAAAGAAGGTCTCGCGACGGAAAAAGACATCGATCCTCGATTCGGCCTGTTCGAGGACCAGCGCGAAGGAAGCCGGGTGCAGGGCGCCGAGGAAGAGCTTCTCCGCACGTATCCTTCCGGAGAAGGCACCTATGGAACCGTTCAGGTCGACAGCTACACCGTGTCCTCCTCCCAGGCGAACGCCGCGCTGGCGGATGATGTCGACGGGGCGGAAGCGCCGAGTCCGGATCAATACGCCAAGCAGCGCGACGGCGGCGACTATGCCGAGGAGGTTCCTGTCGGCGTGCGTACCGTGAACGCCGATCCGGACCTTCTGGATCTCGCAGACGATACGCCCGTCGATCCCGCTGCTCCGCCCGACGAATTCCACGGCACCGATCTGCTGAACGGAGTCGGGGCGCACCCGGAGGAAGAAGACCGGGAATGACGATACCGGTAACCGGCGCATAAATAAAGCAGGGGCTGCATGGCTGTATGCCGTGCGGCCCCCTTCTTTGCCTGTCCGGTTCAATCCTCGAACGAAAATCCCTGTTCCCGCAAGAAATCACCGTAGCTGCGCGACGGATAATCGGTGCGCCCTTTCATCTCGCGCGTCCACGACGATTCCCTGCCTCCGCCGGACCGGTTGCGGATGTAATCCGCATAGAGGCTGTCGTAACGCTCCAGGTCTTCGGCATAACCATTTTCCCTATACCGGTTCTCGGCATACATGCTTTCCAGCGGCAGCCGCGGCCGGTGATCCGGCTGCTCGTCGGGAACGCCGATGCACATCCCGAATACGGGATAGACGAGAGGCGGCAGTCCGAGCAGCTCCGACATCTTCCTCATGTCGTTGCGGATTCCGCCAATGTACACGATGCCGAGTCCCAGAGACTCGGCTGCCGCCGCCGCGTTCTGAGCCGCAAGCGAGGCATCGACCGTCGCCACAAGGAAATACTCCGTCGTCGCGTCGAAGCTTCCTCCATGCATGGCGACCGCTTCTCCGAAGCGGCTGAGATCGGCGCACCAGACGAGGAAGACAGGCGCTTCCCGGACATGGCGCTGGCTGCCGGCGACATCGGCGATCTGATTCCTCAGCTCGGAATCGGTTATCCCGATGACGCTGTAAGCCTGCATATGGCTGGAAGAAGAAGCTTGACGGGCGCAAGCCAGAATCGCGTCCAGCTGTTCGCCCGTGACCGGCTCGTTTTTGTAGCGCCGGATGGAGCGGTGGTTCATGAGCAGCTTGATGGTCTCGTTGCTGTTGCCGGCTTGCATGATGCCAGCCTCCTTTCGGGGACAAAAAACCTCCTGTCCATTATAAGGGACAGGAGGCCGGGCTGCCAGCAGCCGTCCAAACCATCAGGCCTGAGCGGAATCCGTCACTCCGACTGCAGATTGGCGATCATCCGGTCGAAATACCGAAGCATCTGCTCCATATCCGTCCCGTCCATCCCCTCGTACAGCTTGTACATCAGCTTCTGCTTGGTCTTGCTCACCTGCTCGAGCAGCTGCTTGCCGTTCGCTTCGATATCGAGCAGCACGACTCTGCGGTCCTGCTCCCCGCGCTCTCTAGAAATATAGCCAAGCTCGACCAGACGGTCGGCCAGTCCGGTTACCGCGCCGGAAGTAATCTGGAGCCGATCCGCCAGCACCGATGCCTTCTGCGGGCCTTCGGAGGACAACAGGCTGAGAATGCGGACATGCGTAAGGCCAAGTCCATGTTCGTTATCCCGGTTCCATTCGGAGTTGATGAGCTTGCGGACGAGTCTGAACCGGTCATCCAGCTGTCTGATCAGCTCTTGCGATACCGCTTCATTGACCATGCTTCTTTCACCTCCAGACCCCTTTGGAAGTAAGTTGGGGTTATTATATCCTTTTCCTCTAAAAATCTTCAATGTAAAGCTAAAAAAGAAACCTGACACGACGCAGCCCCGTTCGTTCAAGATGGGCAAAGGCTGCCTCAATCCTTGAACTACGCAGAGCAGGACGGTCAGGTTTCAAAAAGTTTAGTTCAAAGCTTTACGGAGCGGGTCCGGCAAATCCGGCCTCAACAGCTTTCTTGCCGTCAGCCAGGCATGCTCCAATGCCCGCTGCAGCGTCCACGCGCTGCGGGCTCCGGCCTGCACCACGAGGCCGCTTCTCCATGTCAGCGAGACGCCGCTGACGACCTCGCGCCCGGGCACCGGCTGGAGAGAATCCATCGCTTCGCGCAGCTTCTCCTCCAGCCGGCGGTCCACCAGCGACGAGAACACGCAGAAGGTTCCCCAATGGGTCATCCCCTGCCAGCTTCCCGGCGCGCCGAGCAGCTGCTCGCCGGGAATAATGCGCTGGTGCTGGCGATAGATCAATTCTCCATCCTCGTATACGGCAAGCTTGCTGTCCAGGCGGCGGTAGCGGAATACTTCTCCGCGCAGCGTCCGGCCCGGACAGAGCGCCTCGGCCTGCATCCAGCAGGCGCCGGGAGCGAGCATCACTTCCGTATCCGAGGCGAAAGACGCATCTCCGAACAGCATGACCGGTTCGGGCATATGTTCCATGACCGCATTCTCGCCGATGCTGAACCGCTGCCGCAGCGATGCGCCGCCGCCTCCCGGACACGGATGCACCTTGAGGAACGACTGGTTGGATATCTGGACCATCGTATCGCTGCCGGCCGTCCAGTCCATCCGGTACGCGTCGCCTTCCAGCATGCCCGGCGACACATCCATGACGAGAATGCCCGCTCCGCTGCCGAGCGGAAAGCTTTTGGCGATCTTGATGGGCGAAGTATGATAGCGCTCCTGCAGCCGCGTTGCGCCGGATCGATGCTCGAATGTCGCCCGAAGCTCGGATACCCGGATGCCGTTCGGCGCTCCCGCTTCCGGGACCGTGCTCAATGGGAGTGTCCGTCTCCGCCGGCCGCCGCTTCGGAGGCCGCGGCGCTCTCGCCATGAGCATGGCCATGCTCGTGATGGGTATGGCTTCTGCCCTGGGCATGGGCGATTTCATGCTCCAGCCAAGCGGCGATCTCCGCCGTCCCTTCGCCTCCGAACAGATTGGAGAAGACGAACGGCCGGTCGCCGCGCATGCGGCGCGAGTCCGCCTCCATCACCTCGAGGCTCGCTCCTACATGAGGAGCAAGGTCGGTCTTGTTGATGACGAGCAGGTCGGATCGCATGATGCCCGGGCCGCCCTTGCGCGGTATTTTTTCCCCTTGGGCAACGTCGATGATGTAGATGAACCGGTCCGCCAGCTCGGGGCTGAACGCGGCAGCCAGATTGTCGCCGCCGCTCTCGATGAAGATAAGCTCGAGCGGAGAGAACCGGCTCTGCAGCTCTTCGATCGCCTCGAAATTCATCGAAGCATCCTCGCGCACAGCCGTATGCGGGCAGCCGCCCGTCTCCACGCCGATGATCCGCTCTTCCGGAAGAACGCCTGTCGCCGCCAATATCCGCGCATCCTCCTTGGTATAGATGTCGTTGGTAATGACCGCCAGGCTGTATTTATCCTTCAGCGCTTCCGCCAGGCGCTCCACCAGCTTGGTCTTGCCGGAGCCGACCGGTCCGCCGATGCCGATCCGGATCGGCCTCCCCGCCGGAATCGGATTCGTTTCCCATTCCACATGCGTATGTCCTTGTCCTTGGCACATAATGTACGCCTCCCAGGCAATAAGTTGGTTTGGATTCAATCCATGTCTTCCATCAAGCTCATTCCTTGCCGCTAATCTTGAGGGTGACGGTGCGGGTCGGGGAAATGAGGCCCCGCCGCCCATCGTCCGGCCAATCCGGCCGTCTTCCGCGTCCACTCGTCATCCTGTGCCGAACTCATCCCTCGTTCTTCCTCTCGGTATGGGATGGCAGGAAACCGGCCGTTGAACAGGTTCAGGACATGAACAATCGCGAGTACAGCGTCTCGTGGCGGATCATGGCCAGCTCGGCGAAAGGCATGTTGCTCCAAGCCTCTTCCGGCTCCATGCCGAGCGTTATTCCGGCGGCCCGTCCGGCATCCGCCGACAGCAAGGCCAGCATGCGCTGGGCTTCCGTCTGTCCGATGGCCATCAGGCGCAGAGCGCTGTTCACCGCATTGCTGATGCTGCCGTACAGCCACCCCTGCACGGCCTGCTCCCGCCCGATGCCGCTCTGCCAGCAGATCCAGCCGAATACGAGCGGATGGGTCAGCAGGCATTCCCCTTCCCGGTATGCCTTCTCCAGCTCTTCCATGCGGCATCCCGGATAGATCGACGCCGCCAGCGCCAGCAGGCGCCGTCCCATCTTCTCCATCCCGGAGCGGGTCTCGGTTCCGATGCGCTGGACATGCACGATGCGCTCAGCCGCCCATAACCGCCGATACTCCCCTGCCGGCGCATCCCGATAGACGGCGGAGACGACCAGCGCATCCGTCGTCGCCCAGCTCTGCTCCAGCATGGCGCGCAAATACTGCTCCAGATCGGCAGCGCTGCGGATGCCGCCTTCCTGGATCAGCGTCTCCAAGCCGAAGCTGTGCGAGAAGCCTCCGATCGGCAGCGCCGAGTCCAGCAGCTGCTGCAGCACGAGCCAGTTGGCCGGAGGACTGGAAGAAGCCCCGCGGCTTCCGGCGCCAGAGGTCAGAATAAGAAGTACCTTTGCGCCATCGGCACGCTTTCCGCAGGCTCGCAGGCCGCATGGATACCGTCCACCGTCACCTTGTAGGTTTCCGGGTCGACCTCGATGACGGGGGTGGCGTCGTTGTGGATCATGTCTTTTTTGGATACTGTCCGGCAGCCCTTGACCGGCTCCACCCGCTTCTGCAGGCCGAGCCGCTCCGCGATGCCGCTGTCATGGGCCGCTTGGGAGACGAAGGTGATGCAGCTGCCGTATACCGCCCGGCCGTAAGCGGCGAACATCGGGCGGCCGAATACCGGCTGAGGCGTCGGAATCGAGGCGTTGGGATCGCCCATCTGGGCGAAGGCGATCATTCCGCCCTTCAGCACGAGATCGGGCTTCACTCCGAAGAACATCGGGCTCCAAAGCGCAAGATCGGCGAACTTTCCCGGTTCGATGGAGCCGACGAGATGGGAAACGCCATGGGTAATGGCCGGATTGATCGTGTATTTCGCCACATACCGCTTGATCCGGAAGTTGTCGCCATGCTCATCGTCCGGAGCCAGCGGCCCGCGCTGCTTCTTCATCTTGTCCGCCGTCTGCCAGGTGCGGATAATCACTTCCCCGACGCGTCCCATCGCCTGGGAATCGGAGCTCAGCATGCTGAATACCCCCATATCGTGCAGAATATCCTCGGCGGCGATCGTCTCGGGACGGATGCGCGAGTCGGCGAACGCCACATCCTCGGGGATGCGCGAATCCAGATGGTGGCAGACCATCAGCATATCCAGATGCTCCTCGATCGTGTTGACCGTGAATGGACGGGTCGGATTCGTGGAGCTGGGCAGCACGTTGAGCTCGCCCGCCGCGCGGATGATGTCGGGAGCATGCCCTCCTCCCGCGCCTTCGGTATGGTAGGTATGGATCGTCCTGCCGCCGATGGCGGCAAGCGTATCCTCCAGAAAGCCGGATTCGTTCAGCGTATCGGTATGGATCGCAACCTGCACATCGTATTGGTCGGCCGCCTTGAGGCAGGCGTCGATGGCGGCGGGAGTCGTGCCCCAGTCCTCATGCAGCTTGAGGCCGATCGCTCCCGCTTCGATCTGCTCGATCAGCGGACCCGTGAAGCTGGCGTTGCCCTTGCCGGTGAAGCCGAGATTCATCGGGAAAGCTTCGGCGGCCTCCAGCATGCGCCGCATATGCCAGGCGCCAGGCGTGCAGGTCGTGGCGTTGGTGCCCGTTGCCGGTCCCGTCCCGCCGCCGATCATCGTCGTGACCCCGGAGGAGAGCGCCGTCTCGATCTGCTGGGGACAAATGTAATGGATGTGGGCGTCGATGCCGCCCGCCGTGACGATCTTGCCTTCGGCGGCTATGACCTCCGTGCTCGCTCCGACCGTCATGCCCGGCGTGACGCCGTCCATGATATCCGGGTTGCCGGCCTTGCCGATTGCGACGATATGTCCGTCCCGAATGCCGATGTCGGCTTTGACGATGCCCCAATGGTCAATGATGACGGCATTCGTTATCAGCGTGTCCAGCACCCCCTCGCTGCGAAGCGCCCCGCTGGACTGGCCCATGCCGTCCCGGATGACCTTGCCGCCGCCGAACTTGCATTCGTCGCCGTACACCGTGTAATCCTTCTCGATGACAGCCCACAGCTCCGTATCGGCCAGCCTTACGGCATCTCCGGCGGTAGGGCCGAACATGTCCGCGTAGCTTTTGCGGTCCATCGATTTCATGCCTGCTCCCCCTCCCAAGCCTTGAGGCGGGCCCGCACCTCATCCGGCATGGCGCCGGCGACCGCCGGACCTCCGGTTATGCCGCTCAGCCCGAAGCCGAGCCGGCTTCCGCCGAGCTCGACGAGCTCGACCGGCTTCTCCTCGCCCGGCTCGAACCGCACGGCCGTGCCGGCAGGAATATTGAGCCTCATGCCGAAAGCCTGCTCGCGGTCGAAGCTCAGCCCGCGATTCACTTCGAAGAAATGGTAATGCGAGCCGACCTGGACCGGCCGGTCTCCTTGGTTGACGACAAACAGCTCTGCGGTCCGCCGGCCTTCGTTGAGCTTGATCTCTCCCGGCAATGTCCGGTATTCCCCTGGTATCACGGGCATTCCCCTTTCTTTCAAAAGCATGGCGCCTGCAGCAGCGGCAGCCGTCCTCGATCCGCCCTTCGGCTGCTGCCGGACGATCAGCCCGATATGGGCTGGTGCACCGTCACGAGCTTCGTCCCGTCAGGGAAGGTCGCTTCGACCTGAACCTCATGGATCATCTCCGGTATGCCTGCCATCACCTGGTCCCGGCGCAGGATCCGCGTGCCGTATTCCATCAGGCGCGCCACCGTAAGGCCGTCTCGGGCACCCTCCATGATCTCGGAAGTAATGAGCGCGATGCTCTCGGGATAATTGAGCTTGACCCCCCGGTCAAGCCGCCTGCGAGCCACGTCGGCGGCCATGGTAATGAGCAGCTTCTCTTTTTCCCGCTCGGTCAACTGCATCCCTTTCACCCCTTATGCCAGAATTAGTTCCATTATAGTCACGCCGGCGGCGGAAGTAAACATGTTATGTAAGGAAAGTTAACATCATTAAACCTTTCGCTCCATGCAAAAAAAGAAGCTTGCGCCTTAAGCGAAGCTTCCCGATTTCATGCCGCTATGCTGTTCCCTTCGATCTATCGACACTCGCGAACGGCTGCATCCCTACCAGATCCGCAGCAGAATATCGACCAATCCCACGTTTTTGCCGCCGTCTCCGCCTACCAGCAGAACGGCCATCAAGATAACCGCGCATGCCATGACCATCATCCACAGATGCCTCAAGGACGTCCCCTCCTCAGCGTCGTTGTCTGCTCCTATTGTAGCCGAGCCGGGAGAGGCATACCGTAACGTAATCCTAAAAATTTCTTAAGAAATCCTAAAGAGCGTCTAATGCTGTCGTTTCGCGTCCCTTTTCCGCCTGCGGGACAGCGGCGCCGGCCAGCGGGAGCCTGACCTGGAAGCTCGTCATGAAGGGATCGCTTGCCGCGGATATGGTTCCTCCATGCTGCTCTACTATGCCTTTGGCGATCGCCAGACCGAGTCCGGTGCCGCCGCTGCCGTCGCCTCTCGCCTTGTCGACCCGGTAGAACCGGTCGAACAAGTGCGGCAGATCGATGGACGGAATCATTTCCCCGTAATTGACCACTTCGACCACGGCTTCGCCTCCGGATGCCGAAGCGATCAGATCGACTCTGCCGCCATCCTTGCCGTATCGGATCGCGTTGGCGAGCAGATTCTCGAATACGCGCACCATTTTGTCGGAATCTCCCGTCACCATCAGCTTGTCGGCAGGCGCCCTCAGCTCCGTGTCCAGGCCCGCCTCCTCCAGCGGCACCCGGTACTGCAGCAGCAGCTGACGGAGCAGCTCCGTCAGATTGAAGGTCAGCTTGCGCTGCGGCGCGGTCTCATACCTCATCTTCGTGTAGTCGAACAGATCGTTGATCAGCACATGAAGCCGCTTGGACTTCTCGTAAGCGATGCTGACATAATGGCGCAGCTCCACTTCATCCCTGCACCGGTCCTGCTGGATCAGCCCGAGGTACCCGATGATGGAGGTGAGCGGCGTGCGCAGGTCATGGGAGACGTTCGTGATGAGCTCGCTCTTGGTCTGCTCCGCCCTGCGCTCCTCGTCCAGCGATAATTGCAGCTTGTGGACGAGATAGTTGATGTAGGAAGCGAGATCTCCCAGCTCGTTCTTCTGCCGGACGGGAACCTTGTAGCCGAAATGCCCGTCGGCGATATAGCGGACGCTGCGGCTGACGTCGCGGAAATACCGGAACTGCCGCTGCTGCAGCAGCAGCAAATAAACGAGGAACAGGATCAGAGCCAGTATGACGAGCGTAAAATCGCCCAGCTGGTCGATCATCAGATGGGCGAAGGAGCGCAGCGACGGGAACGTCACCGCCAGCCTCTCGGCGGCGATGACCACGAGCGCGGAGGTGATGACCGCCAGAGCTGCGCTTGCCGCCAGATGGACGAGCAGGCGGACCGTCATGTCCTTGACGATATTGTCATCCTTCAATTTTGTAGCCTACCCCCCATACGGTCACGATGAACTTGTCTCCGGTTTCCTGCTCGAGCTTGTCCCTCAGCTTGCTGATATGGACCATAACCGTATTGTTGGACTCGTAGAACTTCTCTTTCCATACTTGCTGGAAGATGTCCTCCGCGCTGAATACCCGCCCCGGATGCGAGGCGAGCAGATGAAGAATGGCGAACTCGGTGCTCGTCAGATGCATCTGCCTGCCGTCCGCGCGCAGGACGACGGCATGGGTGCTCTTGTCGATGCGCAGCGGCCCGAGGTCGACCGCCTCCTCCGCATCCGCGCCTCCGGCCTGCGAGGACTTCGGATACTGATAAGCCCGCCTGAGCAGCGATTTCACCCTTGCGACCAGCTCCAGCGGATTGAACGGCTTGACCATGTAGTCATCCGCTCCCGTCATGAGTCCCATGATCTTGTCCATGTCCTCGGCCTTGGCGCTCAGCATGAGGATCGGAACGGGAACTTCGTGGTCCTTGCGGATTCTTCGGCATACCTCGAGGCCGCTCAGCTTCGGCATCATGATATCGAGAACGACCAGATGGTAGGACCCGTCCGCAAGCAGCGCGAGCGCTTCCTCGCCGTCATGGGCGGTTGCCGTCTGGTAGCCTTCATTGGATAGATAAATTTGGATCAATTCTGCAATTTCACGGTCGTCGTCGACGATCAGCAGCTTTTTCACAACCGATACCACCCCTTACAGCCACTATACCGCAGAGCCGGGCGGCTTGAAAGGCATGGCGGCCAATCGTCAGACAGGTTTAAGTTTTCCTTTAGGTTTCCTTTAACATGCAGCAGAAAGACCCCGCTCCTGCGCCATGCAGGGACGGGGTTCTCCATACGGCCGCGGATGCGGGGAAGGAGATCAGCTCTTGTCGCTGGCCGCCTTATCCGTAATATTGATCAGATTCTGGTCCGGGTTGTACCAGCAATAGGCGCCAAGCGACTCGGATACGAACCGCAGCGGCACCATCGTCGCCCCGCTCAGGTTGCGCGCCGGCACGTCCAGCTCGACCTTGTTGCCGTTGATGGAGGCCGCCGTCTTGTTGACGGTCAGCTCGATCGTCATCGTCCCTTTCGTCGCCTTGATGCTCTGGTCGAACTGGTTCCATTCCACCTGAGCGCCCATCGCTTCGAACACGCCGCGGAGCGGGACGAGAGTTCTGCCTTTCTCGATGACCGGATCATGGTTCATGTCGTAGCTGATGCCATTAATTAAAATTTTCGGCAGATCCTTTGCCGCCTCGGCTTGAGCGGGAGCCAGCAGTCCTGCTCCGGCAACAAGAGCGGCCGCTGCGATTGCGGCGGCTGGCTTCAGCTTGCGGACGCCGGGGGATGCTGGACGGACGAAGAAACGGTGAATGGGACTCATGGATGGGTTTGCCTCCTTTGGCAATGGACGGAATGAAAGGCTCTGATTGATATTAAACCGCTTTCGGCCGGTAAAAACCGAGGCATGTTCTTCATTTTGCGGCCGCATCATCGAAGCGAAGCATCAATGCGGCAATCTGTAGTCAAGCCTTCCCTACTATGGTAGAATCATAGAACGATGTTATTCCTGGGAGGGACAGTCATGGCACCGAAGAAAATGCGTTCCGATATGATCAAGAAGGGCTTCGACCGCGCTCCGCACCGCAGCCTGCTGCGCGCCGCCGGCGTCAAGGAAGAAGATTTCGACAAGCCGTTCATCGCCGTCTGCAATTCCTACATCGATATTATTCCAGGCCACGTGCATCTCCAAGAATTCGGCAAAGTCGTCAAGGAAGCGATCCGCGAAGCCGGCGGCGTGCCGTTCGAGTTCAACACGATCGGCGTCGACGACGGCATCGCTATGGGCCACATCGGCATGCGCTACTCGCTCGCCAGCCGCGAGATCATCGCCGACTCCGTCGAGACGGTCGTCAACGCGCACTGGTTCGACGGCATGGTATGCATCCCCAACTGCGACAAGATCACCCCCGGCATGATGATGGGCATGCTGCGCGTCAACATCCCGTCCATCATGGTGAGCGGCGGCCCGATGAAGGCCGGACGCACCAGCGATGGACGCGCGATTTCCCTGACGAGCGTATTCGAGGGAGTCGGCCAGTTCATGGCCGGCAAGATCGACGAGGTCGGCCTGACCGAGCTGGAGCAGTTCGGCTGTCCGACATGCGGCTCCTGTTCCGGCATGTTCACGGCCAACTCCATGAACTGCCTCGCCGAGGCGCTCGGAATCGCTCTTCCAGGCAACGGCTCCATTCTCGCCGTCTCGCCGGAGCGCAAGGATTTCGTCCGCGAATCCGCCCGCCAGCTCATGAAGCTGATCGAGCTCGATCTGCGTCCGCGCGATATCGTAACCGCCGAAGCCATCGACAACGCCTTCGCGCTGGATATGGCCATGGGGGGCTCCACCAACACCGTTCTGCACACGCTCGCCATCGCCCATGAAGCCGGCATCGACTACCCGATCGCCCGCATCAACGAGGTCGCCAACCGCGTGCCGCATCTGTCCAAGCTGGCCCCTGCCTCCGACCTCCACATGGAGGACGTGCATGACGCCGGCGGCGTAAGCGCCGTTCTGAACGAGCTGCTCAAGAAGGAAGGCGCGCTTCACACGGAATGCATCACCGTCACCGGCAAGACGATCCGCGAGAACGTCGAGAATACGGAAGTGAAGCGCCGCGACGTCGTCCGTCCGATCGACGACCCGCATTCCGAGCGCGGCGGCCTGGCCGTCCTCTTCGGCAACCTGGCGCCGGACGGCGCGATCATCAAGGTCGGCGCCGTAGACAAATCCGTCGGCGGCTACCACCGCGGACCGGCCATCTGCTTCGACTCCCAGGACGCGGTTCTGGAAGGGCTGAGCAAAGGTCTCGTCAAGGAAGGCCATGTCGTGGTCATCCGCTACGAAGGACCGAAGGGCGGTCCCGGCATGCCGGAAATGCTCGCCCCTACATCCCAGATCGTGGGCATGGGACTCGGAGCCAAGGTCGGCCTCATCACCGACGGCCGCTTCTCCGGCGCTTCGCGCGGCATCAGCATCGGCCATATCTCGCCTGAAGCAGCCGACGGCGGCCCGCTCGCCTTCGTCAACGACGGCGACATCATCGAGCTGGACATGAACAACCGGACGATCCAGCTGGAGATCAGCGACGAGGAAATGGCCAAGCGCCGCGCCGAATGGGCCGGCTTCGAGCCGAAGATCAAGCGCGGCTACCTCGCCCGCTACTCCCATCTGGTTACTTCCGCCAGCACCGGCGGCGTCATGAGAATCTAATTCAAGCCATAACCGAACAATCCCCCTGCGCTTGCCGCAGGGGGATTGTTTTTCGTTCCGTTTCCATGGTGCAGATCAAGCTTTCAAGCCTCCGGCCATGACCATCGTGCCGCGCGGCGCGGTGCCGAACGCATCCGGCTCCAGCGTGATCGCCACCTGATCGAAGGAATCCGGCTGGAAGGTGAACGTAATGGCGCCGGAGCCGTTCACCGGCTTGAACGTGCCCGCATTCACAGGCTTGTCGCCCTTGATGAGCCATACCTGGAAAGCCTGGCTGTCCTTAAGCGCCGGAAGCTTGCTGGCCTGCACGATCAAGTGCGTGCCCTTGGCATCCACGACGATGTAGGCCTGCCCTTTGGCGACCATATTCTTGACCGGCTTGAGCGAGATGATCTGGCTCACCGCCGCGTCGGCCGACGGCTTCATCACTTCCTGCAGCTCCGACTGGGCCTGCACCAGATTCTGCTTGGCCGCCTCAAGTTCGCCCGAAAGCAGCTCATTCCTTTTGCTGAGGCTGTCCATGCGCTGGGCGAGGGTGCCGCAGACAAGCAGCATGACCGCTGCCGCTCCGGCCAGAAGCGCCACCAGGCGCGGCCTGCGTCCGCCGGCTGCAGCGGTCCTTCTGCCGCTTCCGGCGTTCGAAGTCCAGGCCGCTGAGCCTGCGTCCGCGCTCCTCTTGCTTGCGGAACCAGCTTCAGTCCGCCGGCGCCCGGAAGCCTCCTCATCAGGACTATCGACCTCCGCCCTGGCTGCATCGACTTGCCTTCCCAAGCCCGGCTCCTGAGCGCCGCTTCGGCCGAGCACCGCTCCCAGCACTCGTTTCTTCATTCCCTCGGGAGGCTCGACCGGATCGACCGCCAGCGGCAGCAGATTCATCAGCTTCCGCAGCTCCTGCAGCTCCGCGCCGCATTCAGCGCACTGTTCCAGATGCTCTTCGAATGCGGCGCGCTCGGCGGCGTCAAGCGCTCCTGCCGCGTACAGCTCCACATTGTCGCATTCCGTGTTTTTGCCATGCGGCTGATATGGCTGGCTTGTCATGATCGAACCCCCTCTCTCCAGACTTCCCCGAGACTTTTGCGCAGCTGCCTAAGCGCAAGCCGGACCCGGCTTTTGACGGTGCCCAGCGGAATATGATGCAGCTCGGAAATTTCCTGCTGCGTGTATCCCCCGTAATAAACCCACTCCAGCACCCGCTTCTGCTCCTCGTTCAGCTCCGCCAGCGCTTCCTTCACATGCTCCGCCATGAGCCTGTCCATCGCGGCCTGCTCCGTCGTCTCCGGGTCCTTGACCCCCTGCCAGTCCTCCTCGGACCCCGACGCCGCCGGACGGCGGTCGCGCTTGCGGATCCAGTCGATGGAGAGGTTGCGGGCCAGCGTGAATATCCAGGTGCTCACTTTGCCGGTGCGCTGGTTCATGTCAAATGAATCGGCATGATTCCATACTTTGAAAAAAAGCTCCTGCACGATCTCCTCCGCCGCCATGACGTCTCCGACGATGCGGTAGACAAAGGAGTATACGGGCCGCTCGTATCGATCATACAGCTGCTCGAGAGCATCGCTGTCCTTCGCCGCTATCCGTTGGAGGAGCTGCTCCTCCCAAGCCGTTTCGCTCATTGTTTCCTCTCCTTCCCGCTTCTCCCATCATAGAGCCTTTCCCGCCCGAAAGTCCAATGGATTAAGGACACAAAAAAAGACTGCTTCACGGAGAGAGCTGCGCTCCGAAAAGCAGTCTTGCCGGCCCAATGAGCCGAGCTTCAGGAAGCGCTCGGGCTTCCGCTCGCGACCGGCTCGACCGAGGCTCCCGGCTCGGCGGCCGGAACAGCCGCGGAGCCCTTCGGCTGCCTGGCCGTTTGCGGGCTGTCCGCATCGCGGGAAGAGGATGGCGTCCGGGCGGCATGCCGCAGTATATCCTCGCGCGACATCAGCAGCATGCGCGGTGTCATCGGCTTTTTGTCTCTTGCCTTGCCTTTGCGGCCGGCGGCTTTTTTCTTCGGCCTTGCCGTGAGAACCCGGAACAGAATACGAAGATAAATTCGGGATGCTTTGGCAAATAAATTCTCAGGAAGGTCGAATACCTGGAACCCGAGCCTGTCGGTTCCCCTATGGATCATGGTGACGCCATAAATAGCCTTGACGGAGCTCGTTTCAGGATCGTTCAGAACCTGCCTCGACAAGGCGGGAAGCGCCGTCTCCATCTCTCGGATCAAGTGGATGATGACGGCCATGGGGGAGGCCGAGCGTCCCGATACCCTGCGCAGCATGTCGTTGTCGAGATGAATCTCGGCGACGGAGTCGCCTTTGCGGATGACCGCGCCTTCCTTCAACTCCACCTCGGGACCGTTGTACGTCGTCTTGCGGTAGTAGAAGACCGTCCTGTCTCCCGAGCCCCGAACGGCCTTCAGCCGGAATGCGAGGTGGAACAGCTTCTCGTACTGCAGCCATGTCCATGCCGCCGCCCGTCCGATCAGGCCCGGCCTCGCTTCCTTGGCCTTGTCCGTGATCGCCATCATCTCCTCGATTCCGACAAATCGGAAGCCTCGACGGCTTCCTTCCTCCAGGTAAACGGTCAGCGCCTCCAGCATTTGCGCCGGGGCTTCCGCATCCGCGCCTAGAGTGAGCCCGCAGTCGTGCAGCAGCACCACCTCGCCCGGCCTCAGCTTCTTGAGCAGCCGTTCCGTGAGCCGATCGGCATTATCGTGGGCTTTCCAGTCGCCGAAGATGCCGGACCAGAGCACGATTTTATACTGGCCTTTTTTGGAGAAATCGAACAGGTTCACAATTCCCCACGGCGGGCGGTAGTAGGCCGGCTTCAGCCCGGCTGCCGCTTCGATGATCTCCGCCGTCCGTTGTATCTGCTTTCTCACCGTAGCAGGCCTCATCAGCCAGTTGGTCTTGTGCACATAGTTGTGGATTCCGATCGTATGCCCTTCGTCCCGCATGCGCTGAAGAAGCTCTGGGTGTCTCTCCGCATGGGATCCGACGACAAAAAAAGTCGCCTTGGCTCCGTGCCTGGCGAGCAAATCGAGAAGCTTGGGCGTATAAACGGGATCGGGCCCGTCATCGAACGTCAAGGCGATCTCCCGTTCCGTGAGGCCTTTTTTGAACACTCGGAATCCGAACATGCGGCTGACCAGCCCCGGGAGAAAAGCATACAGCGTCAAAAAGTAGAATCCCCAGACAAGCAAATTCTCCATGTTCTTTTCCCCACCATATTCTCTGTATTCTGTCGATTCCGGACACAAGCCCTCCGGAAGTCCATTGAAGTCAACATCCATTGTACCATAGTCCACGGGCAAAAAAAGCCTATCATCTCTAAAACTATAGTACAATACAGACAGAAATATGCTCGTACACCGATATCTGGAGAAGGAGAACTAGACAGCATGCTGACCTTTTACCGCAAGTACTGGAGGACGGCTTTCGACATCGGCCTGATCGTCCTCACGGTTTACCTGATCATGCTATTATTCAGCTTTTTGTATTCCATCGCAGCCCCGATCTTCCTCTCGCTGCTCATCTTCGTCATCATCGAGCCATTGGCCAAAGCCTTGAACCGGATCGGCATCAAAAAGTCTCTGGCCTCGGCCGTTTCCATCCTGATTTTCTCCGCGCTCGTTCTCGGCCTGTTCTTTGGAGCCGGCTATATCGTCGTCAAGGAAGCCACCGCGCTTGCGGACAAGCTTCCGGAGTACCAGAGCATGCTCGTCGCCAAGGTCAATGCCGGATCGGATTGGCTCAAGGAGCAGGTAGGAGCCCTGCCTCCGGGATCGGTCGACAAGCTGCAGGAATACGTCGACTCCCTTACCCTGTGGGGACAAAAAGTAGCCAAAGGCTTCCTCTTCAGCGCGGCGGGATACCTGTCCTCGGTCTCCGCCTTTATGTTTAACTTTATCGTCGGAATCATACTCGCTTATTTCCTCAGCATCGAGATCGGCGACTGGAAAAAAATCGCCCGGGACAAAACGCCCCGGACGTTCAAGAAAGCGTTCGAATTTCTGCGCCTCAACGTCTTCTCGGGCATTACGGCTTACTTGAAAGCGCAGATGAAGCTGATCTCCATCACCTTCCTCGTCGTATTCGTGTCCCTCCTTCTGCTCGGAGTCGACAACGCGCTCACGATATCGGTGCTTGCCGCTGTGTTCGACATTCTGCCGCTCCTCGGAGTCGGAACGGTATTCATTCCCTGGATCATCTATCTGCTGGCTGTCGGGGATTTCAATCTGGCCATCTGGCTGACCGTCCTGTTCCTCGTCATCGTGCTTGCCCGGCAGATTCTGGAGCCGCTCATTACCGGAGATACGCTCGGCGTCTCCGCCTTCACGATGCTGGCGTTCATGGTCATCTCCCTGTCGCTGTTCGGCGTCGCCGGCGTCATCCTCTCGCCCGTGCTTCTCATTCTTGTCAAAGCGTTGTACGATCAGGGCTATCTGAGGCGATGGATCACTCCGCCCAAGGATGAATATGATCTGCCCGACTATGGAAGGCCCGATCCGCCTGCAGAGGCGTGAAACTATCGGGGAAGTCCCGACAATCGCCGGAAAAAAAGTTCGGCCTAAAGTTAAGCTCTTAGCTTGGCCTTAGCTTGGCCTTGCTCGGCCATTGAAATTCGGCTCGATATCAAGCGATTCCCGTCAAGGCAGCCGCTCCGCGCCGGAGGCTTCCCAGGCAGCCAGCGCATCCATGACGCTGCCGAACAGCCTCGCCGCCTGATTCGGACTGCCCTCCGGCCGGTTCTCGGCCAGCACCGCGACGGCATACCGGGGGCTGCGGACAGGGCCGTAGCCGGCGAACCATTGATGGTTGCCCTGTCCGGGCCGTCCTGTCTCCGCTGTCCCGGACTTGCCGGCCAGCTGCCAGGACCTGCGCTGCAGGGAACGTCCCGTCCCTCCGCTTACGACCGCCTCCATGCCTTTGCGCAGAGCTGCCGCCGTAGCCGGGGTTATGCGTCCGTACGGCGACTCCAGCTCATGGGCCGGCATCCGGGCCAGCAGCTGCCCGTCCGCATATCGGATTTCCCGGAGCAGCCTCGGCTCGAGGACCTGACCGCCATGCAGAAGAGTGACCATCAGATTGGCCGCCTGAAGCGGGGACGCCAGCACATCCTGCTGGCCGATTCCCGTCCGGGCAAGCTCGCCTCTCGACCGTTCGCCCGGCGTTCCCCCTTGGCGGAACACTTGGCCCGATTCTTCTTCCCACAGAAGCCGCAGCGGACCCTTGAGGGGCCCTGCGGCTTCTCCGTTCTCCAGGCTCCAGCCTACCCTCTTGCCAAGTCCGAGCCGGTCTGCGGTGATCCGGATCTGGGAGGGGGTCAGCCGCTCGGCGAGCCCGGCAAAAACGATATTGCAGGATTGCGCCAGTCCTTGCCGCAGCGTAACGAGTCCATGGCCACCCTCTTTCCAGCAGGACAGTCCGTAACGGCCATATTGGCCGGGACAGAAAAACCTCTCTCCCTCGCTCGTCACGCCTGCCTCCAGCGCCGCCGCTTCCGTAACCAATTTGAAGATCGAGCCCGGCGTGAACGCTTTGACACCGTGATTTTCCGTCCCGGACAGGGAGCCGTCCAGCTTGAGCGGGTTAAAGGAAGGCATCGATACCATCGCAACGATGTCGGCATTGCGGACATCCAGCACGACGACAGCCCCTTTGGCGAGCCCTTCCAGACGGGCCATCCTTTCCAGCTCCCGCTGCAAGGGAAGGCTGATGGTGGTAACGGCTTGAAGCGGATAGAGAGGCGTAGACGGGCGCGTGAGCGTCATGTCCAGCCCCTTGAGCGGAGCCCCTCCTCCGTCCGTGAAATATCGGGCGTAGGACGGACCCGTTCCTCTCAGCACTTTATCCAGCGACAGCTCCAGACCCGCTCCACCCGTTACATCGGAAAGGGCCGCCTTGCCCTTTTGCAGCTGCTTGGCGTACAATTCCCGAATCCGATCTGGATTTTCGCTGACATAACCGATCGCCTGGATTCCGCTTTCCCCTTCCGGATACCGCGCCCGAAACGGCAGCACCGCCACCCCTTCGATCCGCAGGCCGGCCAGCTCCCGCTCCTGCGCAGCGCTTAGCCGGCGCGGAATTCCCGACCCGGCATCCTGCCAGAATTCAGGCGACTTCAGGGCGGACAGCTTCTTCGTCAGCTCCTCCCTCCCGATGCCCATGATCCGCGCGAGGACGGAGAGATCTCTGCCCGTTCCTCTGCTCGCCGATGAAGGCAAGGGGAACAGCGCAAGCGAGCGGTAGGAGAAGCCCGTCAGCGGCAGCCCCGAACGGTCGCGAAAGTCTCCCCTCCCGGAATCAAGCCGGAGGCTTTGGCTGTGCAGCTGCAGCGGGCCGGCGGGCCGGCGCTGCCCGCCAGCCGGACTGCCGGAAGCGTGTCGGGAAGGAAGGAGATCAATCCAGGCAAGGCGGGCCATGCATACAAGCATGACGAACGTAATCAAGCAAGCAGCGGTTCTCAAGCGGCGTACGGACATAGGATGACCTCCGAATATCAAATCGATTGATTCTGTATTCCAGCATTCCCCATCGACCGTTCGGCTAACAGCAGGAAAACGAACAAAGCCAAAGCCCCTTTGCTCTCGGCAAAGGGGCTTCATGTTCTTTCTTGCTTCTGCTTCTGCTTCTGCTTCTGCTTCTGCTTCTGCTTCTGCTTCTGCTTCTGCTTCTGCTTCTTCTGCTTCTGCTTCTTGCTTCTTTTTCTTTCTTGCTTCTGCTTCTTGCTTGGCCGTGTTCCTATTCCGTCCGGAACCTCTCCAGAGATTTCTGCAGCGAACGCGACACTTCCTCCAGCTTGGAGGATAGATTCACAAGCCCTTCGCTTACGCCGAGCTGCTCGCTGCTCAGAGACGCGACCTCCTCCGACGTCGCCGAAGACTGCTCCGCCACGGCGCTTACGCTGCCCATCGCCTCGCTCAGCTGCGCCTGCGTCTCGTCCAGCGTCATGATCGCCTCCGTCACGCCGTCCAGGCTTCTCGCCAGATCCGCCATCCTCGTCTGCACGTCCAGGAAGATTCCGTTCGCTTCCCGCACCGATCCGATCTGCTCCTGGAAGATCGGCTGCGCCTCCGACAGCACCGACACCGTCTCGTCGATCTCGCGCTGGATCGTATCGGTGATGCCTTCCACCACGCTGATCGATTCCCGCGACTGCTCGGCCAGCTGCCGGATTTCCCCGGCTACGACCATGAACCCTTTGCCTGCCGCTCCCGCGCGCGCCGCCTCGATCGATGCGTTCAGCGACAGGATGTTCGTCTGCTTCGCCACGCTTCCAAGCACGTCCAGTATTTTGCGGATCGAGCGCGTGCTGTCCTTCAGCCGGTCGACCTTCTCCGCCATCCCGCGCACCATGCTCTCCGCCAGGCCGGTCTGGTCGATCAGCGCCGCCATATGGCCGGTTCCCTGCGCACCGGCTGCCTCCATCTCGCCGGCAGCCGCGATCATGCCGTCATTGGACAGCTTCACCCGGCGCATGCTCTCGTCCATGCCGGTCGTCAGGTCGCTGCCCTTCTCCGCCTCCATCGCCAGGCTGGTCGCCCCGCCCGCGATCTCCTCCGTCGCCGCCGCGATTTCCCGCGCCGCTCCGGCCGTCCGGCGGGACGACTGCCCGACCTCTCCCGCGGTTGACAGCACCAGCTCCGCGCTTTCCCTCGCCTGCTGCACAAGGCCGGTGATCTGCTCCATCATCTCGTTGAAGCTTGAAGACAGCTGTCCGATCTCATCCTGCGAGCGATGGTGAGAGCGTATCGCCAGATTGCCCTTCTTCCCTTCGTTCATCAGGTTGCGCATCAGCCGCAGCGGACGTCCGACGGAGAAGATGACATAGAATCCGACAAGCATGGCGAGAACGGCTGCAGCTGCAGCAATAATCCAGGTCGTGCGCGATATTTGCTTGGCGTCCTTCACCAGCTCTGCGGTAGGCAGCATCGCGACGACCTTCCAGTCGTTCACTTGAAGCTTGTTGTAGATCGTCAGCACTTGACCCGCCGGACTATCCGCGCGGAAGCTACCGCTTTCAGCGTCCGATGGCGCATTGAAATTGAAGGTTTTGGCTTCGCCGCCTTCTGTGCCGTCCTCTGCCGCCATCGAATCCGAGAGCACGGCCTTGTCCGCTCCCAACAGGGCTACCCGGCTGTCGCTGCCGAGATTGATCGCATTGAGCTGATCCGAGATCAGCGACTCCCGCAGCTCGATCAGCATGACGAAAGCGTTCGTGCCCGAAGGAGATTTGATGACGCGCGCGAGCCCGATCGAAGGCTTGTCGCCATTTTCCTGGAAGCCCTTTGGCTGCGTCGGAATCCAGATCGGAAGTCCGTTCTGCTCGATCGCCGCTTTGACCCAGGCCGATTCCTTGACCTTCTCGTAGTTGAGATTGCCTGTGCCTAGAACCTGCGTCTTGGCATGGGGATCGATCGGGACGAAGTTGACATTGAGCACGCCCTTGTTGGACATGGCCATCCCCGAGAGCTTGTCCGTAAGGACGCGTTGAGCGGAGAACACTCCATACTCATCGACCGTCGAGCTGAAGAATTCCCCTACATTGGACTGAATTTCCTTGTCCGTAAGGAATTGGACCGAGTAATTGAGGTAGTTGTCCAAAATCAAATCCAGCTTGCCGGCGATCTGACTGACCGTCTCTTCTGTGGAAGCGCTAACCTTTTTTTCGATCACATTCTTGGAAATGCCGTAAGAGATTTGACCTACGGACAGAACGCAAACGAGAATACTGACAAAAACGATCAAAAACAGCTTGGCGCTTACATAACGCAGCGGGTTCAGCTTCATGGCATTTTCCATCCTCCAGCTTAGCGGTTGTTTTGTTTCCTTAATATCGGATTCTGATGCGGAGAAGTTTACATTTAAAATAAATACCTGTGCCCTGCGCACCTTGACAGCTTATTTTTCGTCGTTCAGGTAAACAAAAGGCGGGCTTCCGATGGAAACCCGCCTCATGCCGATTATTCGATTCGGAACCGCTCCAAAGCCTTCTGCAGCGAACGCGACACTTCCTCCAGCTCGGAGGATAGGTTCACAAGCCCTTCGCTTACGCCGAGCTGCTCGCTGCTCAAAGACGCGACCTCCTCCGACGTCGCCGAAGACTGCTCCGCCACGGCGCTTACGCTGCCCATCGCCTCGCTCAGCTGCGCCTGCGTCTCGTCCAGCGTCATGATCGCCTCCGTCACGCCGTCCAGGCTTCTCGCCAGATCCGCCATCCTCGTCTGCACGTCCAGGAAGATTCCGTTCGCTTCCCGCACCGATCCGATCTGCTCCTGGAAGATCGGCTGCGCCTCCGACAGCACCGACACCGTCTCGTCGATCTCGCGCTGGATCGTATCGGTGATGCCTTCCACCACGCTGATCGATTCCCGCGACTGCTCGGCCAGCTGCCGAATTTCCCCGGCTACGACCATGAACCCTTTGCCTGCCGCTCCCGCGCGCGCCGCCTCGATCGATGCGTTCAGCGACAGGATGTTCGTCTGCTTCGCCACGCTTCCAAGCACGTCCAGTATTTTGCGGATCGAGCGCGTGCTGTCCTTCAGCCGGTCGACCTTCTCCGCCATCCCGCGCACCATGCTCTCCGCCAGGCCGGTCTGGTCGATCAGCGCCGCCATATGGCCGGTTCCCTGCGCACCGGCTGCCTCCATCTCGCCGGCAGCCGCGATCATGCCGTCATTGGACAGCTTCACCCGGCGCATGCTCTCGTCCATGCCGGTCGTCAGGTCGCTGCCCTTCTCCGCCTCCATCGCCAGGCTGGTCGCCCCGCCCGCGATCTCCTCCGTCGCCGCCGCGATTTCCCGCGCCGCTCCGGCCGTCCGGCGGGACGACTGCCCGACCTCTCCCGCAGTCGACAGCACATGCTCCGCGCTTTCCCTCGCCTGCTGCACGAGGCCGGTGATCTGCTCCATCATCTCATTGAAGCTTGAAGACAGCTGTCCGATCTCGTCCTGCGAACGATGGTGAGAGCGTATCGTCAGATTGCCTTTTTTTCCTTCGTTCATCAGATTGCGGAGACGGCGCAGCGGTATTCCGACCATCCTCATGACGATAAACCCAAGCAGAATCGCCACCACAATCGCGCCGATGGAAACATATACGGTCAGATTGTAGATTTTCCGCGCGTCCTTCACCAGCTCGCCCACCGGTATCGTTCCCGCCGCCATCCATGGGTTGGACTTGAATCGGTTGTAGATCGCAAGCGACTTCGTTCCGCTCTCGTCTGTGACGAACATGCCTGAATCGCCGTCCTTGGCTTGGGTGCTGAAGGCTACCGCCGACCTACCTCCGATCATATCCCTGCCGGAAGCATCCAGCAGAATTCCGTCCTGGCTGTCGAGGATCGATACCGTGCCGCCTTCGCCAAGCTGGGCGCCCTGTAGCTGGTCCTGGATGGCCCGGTCCTGGATCTCGATGAGCACGACATAGATCGGATCCGTCCCCCCGGGCTCTCGGAGCGCACGCGCCAACCCCAGCGTCGGATTTCCCCCATTCTGGAATCCTGTCGGCTGTGTGGGGATCCAGACGCCTTGATTGAGGTCTTTCAGCGCTTCCTGATACCAGGCAGCCTGTTGAACCTTCTCCAGCTCCAGCTTGCCCGTTCCAAGAACCCGCTCGCTCAGCTTGGAGCTGACCGGAATCAGATTGAGGTTCTCCACTCCCGATGTGCCGAGCACCATGCTCTGAAGCTTGTTGTTCAGCTCGCGCTCCGCATTGGTCCGGGCGCTGTCATCCGAGGCGTACATCGTAGAGCCGATCATGTTCTGCAGCGTAACGTCCGCGACGAACTGCAGCGAGAAATCATTGAATTTGTCGAAGACGAGATCAAGCTTGTCCGAGAGCTGCTTGAGCGTCGCCTGTGAGGATTCCGACACCTTGCTCTCGATGACGCTCTTTGAAATTTGGTAGGAGAAATACCCCATGAGCAGCACGCATGCCAAAATGCCTGCAAAAAAAGTAAGAAAGAGCTTTAATCCGACCGATCTTACGATGTTCAAGGAGAGCCTGCCGGTTCTCCCGGCCTTTGCTGCGGCTTGTTCACCGCCTGTGTCGCCGCTGTTGGCGTTGTCCTTGTTTTTCCGCTTTTCTTTCCATTGTGCCAAACGATTCCCCATCACCGTTCACCATCCTGTGGTCGCAATCTCTTTCTTATCCTTATCGGAATGCTGGGCACGGGTCTTTAGTCTCATGTCAGATAAATATTTTCTTTACAATGCTTATCGATCGATTCGATTCGTTTTAAGCTCTTGAATAATCAAAATTTGAGAATAGAATAGTCAGTTTATGGAAGATATTTGAATCGCAATGGAAAGGAATGACGTTTTGTCAAAAAAACAACATGAAACTAAAATTGCCTTTTCAGTCTTCTTTAGCTTCTCCTTTATCCTTTTCATGGCGCAATCTCTCATGATTCGAGCCGATTTTGTTGCCATCCGCAAGAATGTCTTGGACCCGTCTCAACGCATAAGCAGACCGTGTCCGCCTCCTCGATAAGCCGCGAAGCAGAGCTCTCCCTGAGACTCTGCCGCAGAAGCAGATATTCGATTTCTTCACGGACCTCCTGAACCAGTAACAGGCATCAATGGATTTGCTCACGATCTGACTGAATTCGAAGCTCCCGCAAAAAGGACCGCGACGTTTGGCACAAACAAGCAGTTCGCCGCATCACATGGCCCACCTTCACTCGATGACCTCTGGCATCAACTATATGGAAGAAAACAATCCATGTTTACCTCTTTGCGGAACGAGTGGTAGGATCTCCTTACCATGCCTTTCAGAGGGTCTTTCGGACTATGGTTGTACTCGAGCACTATGTTTTTTATGTCAAAAAAATCCCCCGCCAGCCGAGGCCAGTGGGGGATTAAATTCATATCGTTTAACCATGTTGCGGAAAAGATTGGCAGCCGCAGGCGCCAAACGCTCATGGAAGGCTTTTGCCGATTGCTTTAGCGGATGCGCTTGCGCATCATATCCATCGGATGGACAGGCTGAGCCGTCCGGATCCGCACCTGCTGCAGCGGATGCCGCGCGGCATCGAGCAGCTGTCCTTCCAAGTCGCGGATCTCCTCGACCGTCTGTTTGAAGAAGGTACCTCCCGGCCCGAAGAACTCCACCTCGGTTCCGGGCTTGAAATGGTTGCGCTGCTGAATGACCGCCTCGCCTGTCGCCTCGTCATAGGAGAGGACAACGCCGGCGAAGTCGTACGGAGCGGCTTTTTGCTCCGGCTCGTAAATATGGTCTTCCGTACCCGGCGTATCGAAGAAGAAGCCCGTATTGAGCGGCCGGTTGGCGGACTTGTTGATCTCATCCACCCATTCCGGCTTCAGCTCATACCCTTCGGGATCGGCAAAGTAAGCGTCGATGGCTTGGCGGTAAGCGTTGACGACGGTAGCCACATAATGAAGGCTTTTCATCCGGCCCTCGATCTTGAAGCTGTCCACCCCGACCTCGATAAGCTCCGGCAGATGCGAGATCATGCACAGATCCTTGGAGCCCATCGTGAACTGGCTGTCCTGCTCGGTGTTGACGGAATCGCCGTCCACGTACAGATCGTACTTCCACCGGCAGGACTGGCAGCAGCCGCCGCGGTTGGAATCCCGGTCGGTGAAGTGGTTGGAGAGCACGCAGCGGCCCGAGAACGAGGAGCACATCGCGCCGTGGATGAACGCCTCGATCTCGATGTCGACATGGGCTTTCATCTCCGCGATTTCCTCGAGGCTCGTCTCCCGCGCAAGCACGACTCGCGGCAGCCCTTCGTCCTTCCAGAACTTGACCGTACGCCAGTTGAGCACCGACTGCTGGGTGCTGAGATGGACTTCCAGTCCAGGCGCGACCCGCTGGGCGGTCTCGACGATGGCGGGATCAGCCGCGATGATCGCGGCTATGCCGGCCGCTTCGAGTCCGCGCAAATAGTCCTCCAGGCCTTCAATATCTTCGTTGTGGGCATAGATATTGGTCGCGACGAATACCTTCGCTCCGTAACGGGCGGCAAATTCGACGCCTTCGCGCATTTCCTCGAAGCTGAAGTTGTCCGCTCCCGAGCGGAGCCCGTACTTCTGTCCACCGATATAAACGGCGTCGGCGCCGTAATGGACGGCGAACTTGAGCTTCTCCAGGTTGCCGGCCGGAGCCAGCAGCTCGGGCCTGTCCAGGCGATGCCTTTTTCCTTTGAGAAGGGGTTTAATTGAAGTCATAGACATGATGTATTCACCTCCTGCTTGCTTGGATTAATAGACTTGCTCTTTGAAGAAGAAGCCGTAGCTCAGCTCCCGGCTGGGATCCTGAAGCGCGCGGATGGCGTCCAGCCATTCTTCCTTGAACTCGTAGCCGGCCGGGTCGGCCGCATAGGCGTCGATCGCTGCCCGGTAAGCGCGGATGACGGTCTCGTTGTACGCCGTCGTTTTCATCAAGCCTTCGACCCGCAGGCTGTCGATTCCCGCTTCCATCAGCTCATGCAGGTTCTCGATCATGCAGACGTCATCGGAGCTCATCATGTAAGTCCCATGGGCATCCTGGTAGATCGGATAGCGCTCGTCCCTGCGCTCCTCCTCCATCAGATAGAGCCCTTGGCCGAGACGGCTGTCAAGCTCCGAAGGCTCCTTGCCGAGATGGCCCATATAGCTGTCGACCAGAGAGCGCTTGGAATGGTAGATGTTCGTCATGCCATGCACCTGCACCTGAACCTCCAGAGAGGTCCGCTGCTTGATCTCGATGATCTGCTCCATGTTCAGCTCGCGCGCGAGCACGATGCGCGACGCTCCCCTGCGGCCCCAGTAATCGGCTTGGGCGTAGCTTGTCGAGGTCATCTCGGCGTTCCAGTGCAGCGCCACGCCCGGTGCCGCCTCGCGCGCGGTCACGAGAACGGACGGATCGCCGAAGACGATCGCATCCACGCCGATTTGCGCCAGAGAGCCGAGATACTCCGGCAATGAGTCTGCGGCCGCATTGTCCATCAGGTTGTTGACGGCGGCATAGATCCGCACGGGGCGGACGAAGCCATGCGCCGCCTCGACGGCCTCGGCCATCTCCTGAAGTCCGAATTCGCCCGGCAGCCTCGCTCCGTATTTGGATTCTCCGATAATGAACGCATCCGCTCCGGCTTCCATGAGCTTGCGGAGCTCGCCCAAGGAAGCAGCTGTTGTCAATAGTTCCGGTTTGGTATTCAAGTTGCGTCGTTCCTCCTTGCCTTTTACTTCTCGCTTTGCTTGATGTTGTTCAGATGCTGCTCGTAGGTGACGGCGAACAGGTGACGGCTGCTGCCGTCCTTCTTCGTCACATAATAGTAGTATTCGTTCTTCTCCGGATGCAGCGCAGCTTCGATGGACTTCAAGCTCGGACTGCTGATCGGTCCCGGCGGCAGGCCGTCGCTCCGGTACGTGTTGTAGGGGCTCTCGACCTCGAGATCCTTCTCGTAGAGCCTTTCCTTGGGCTTGTCCAGCAAGTATTGCACGGTGGCGTCGATCTGCAGCCGCATCGGCTTGGCCAGACGGTTGTAGATGACGCCGGCGACGGCAGCCCGCTCCGCGTCGACGACGACCTCGCGCTCGACCAGAGAGGCGACGGTAAGCAGCTCATGCAGCGACATTCCCCGCTCCTGCAGCGTCTCGTCGAGGTCAGGCAGCTCGGCAAGCTTGCGATCGGTCTCCTCCACCATGCGGGTGAGGATATCCTCCTCGATGCTGCCCTTCTTGAGCTCGTACGTATCCGGGAACAAATAGCCTTCCAGACGATGGCGGATCCGGGAATCCTCCGGAATCGTCTTGACGGCTTCGGCGTCGCCCCAGGTACTACTGGAATCGGCCCGTTCAAGGAAGCGGTTCTTGTCGATGATGCCTTCCTTCGACAGCTTGTCCGCAATCTGCAGCAGCGTATAGCCTTCCGGAATCGTGAACCGGATGACCGCTTCCTTCACCGTGGAGCCGCTGTTCAGCTTCTGGATGATCGCTTCATGCTCCATGCCCGGCGCGAGCTCATAGGTTCCAGCCTGGAAGCTGCCGCCCTGTTCCTTGAATTTCAGGTAATATTTGAAAATGAAGGCATTCCGAATAATGCCTTCGCGCTCCAGAAGGTCGGCCACCTGAAACGGCGACATGCCCCGGGCGATCTGCACTTGCTTCATATCGCCCGCAGCCGCAGGCCGCAGGCCGTTCCATATATATCCTGCGATTCCTGCAGCCGTCACGAGCAGCAGGGTAAGCAGCGTAAGTACTACCCAAAGCGTAATCCGGCTTCTCGCCGGCCCGGACGGCTGCCCGCCCGGCATGCCGCTCATTTCTTCGTTCCGCATCTCTATCCCTGTCCCCCGCTTCGCAAGTGTCGCCGGCACTCCGCTTTCATCGGCGCTTTCATGACACAACCAAAAGGGGCGGTGTCAGCCGCCCCTGCGTCAACTGCTATTCCTCGTTGTCCGACCCTTCGAAAAGCAGGGCGTCATAGGATTCGGCCGCAAGCTCCCACTCTTCGTCATCCTCGATCGTCTCCAGCTCTGGAGTTCCATCCTCGCCAAGCACGATCAGGAACATCTCCACTTCGCCCTCCTTGCGCAGGGCAGGAGATTGGAGAGCCGCATAGCTGCGGTCGCCGAGGCTGAATTCCGCTTGGACCGTATAAGGAATTTCCTGCCCGCTGTCGTCGACGAGCAGAACTTCCCGGCCGAAAGTTTCTTTAAGGAGCGTGATGCGCTCCGGCTGCGATGTGCTCATTAACCTTGTTCTTCCTCCAGTTCGCCGAGCAGGGTATTGAACGTTTCCTCTACCATGCTCCACTCTTCTTCGTCTTCGATCGTGTACAGCTTGAGATCGTCGCCATCCTCCTCGTAACGGAAGGCGTACACCTCGTCCTCTTCATCCTCTTCTCCGCCTTCGGAGTTCAGGGGAACGACCATCATATATTTCTGGTCCGAGCCGTCAACCTCGAACTTCATGATTACCTCGAATTCCTCTTCGTTGCCGTCTTCGTCCGGAATATAGATGATTTCCGGCTCTTCGTACTGCATGTCGTCATTTGCCATCGTTACCCTCACCTTTTCATCTTAGAGTCGAGATAGTTTTGCAAAATAAGCGCGGCCGCCATCTTATCCACGACCTGCTTTCGTTTCTTGCGGCTGACATCCGCCTCGATGAGCGTCCGCTCTGCGGATACCGTCGTAAGTCTTTCGTCCCATAGGTGTACAGGTAAGTTCAGTACTTGCCCCAATTCCTCGGCAAATGCGATGCAAATTTCGCCACGCGGACCGATGCTGCCGTTCATGTTCTTGGGCAGCCCGACAACGATTCCAACCACTTCGTGCTCAGCCGCAAGCGCGGCGAGACGCTGCATCTCGCTGCCGTCCCTGCGCTGCACCACTTCGAGCCCCTGGGCAGTCCAGCCCATCGGGTCGCTGAGGGCAACGCCGATTCGGCGGTCGCCGTAATCCAAGCCCATCAATCTCATCTGCCGCTACCCTCTCCAGTCGCCAGCCTGCCGTTCAATCAGCGGTGATTGGCCAGATAGGAGCGCACCAATTCCTCAATGAGCTCGTCTCGTTCCTTCTTGCGGATCAGGCTTCTTGCGTTGTTGTGCCTCGGGATGTAAGCGGGATCTCCGGACAGGAGATACCCGACGATCTGGTTGATCGGATTGTAGTCCTTGTCCACCAGCGCGTCGTACACCGTCAGCAGGATATCCTTCGAGGAAGCCTCAGGACCGTCCGCAACCACGTCAAACTTCATTGTCTTGTCCATGGAGCTCACCGCCAGCACCTCGCTTTCCTCTCGCCCCCGCTCAGGAGGCTCTTCGGAGTCGTATAGAATTAAATGAAATTCTCTACTTCCCTGCGCAAGCGCCGGCCGTCCTTCGACAGAACAGCCGGCTCCGCTTGAGATACATCCTTACTATATCACATTTGACTGCGCGAGAACCAGTTCTTCGACAAGTTTGAGCGCTTCCTCCAGCTTGGAAGGATCCTTGCCGCCGGCTTGAGCCATATCGGGCCTTCCGCCGCCTCCGCCGCCGCATACAGCCGCCGCTTCCTTGATGAGCTTGCCCGCATGGAAGCCCTTTTTCACGAGATCCTGAGACACGGATACGACCAGATTGACCTTGCCTTCGGCCGCCGCGCCGAGCGCGATGACCGCTTCCGGCAGCTTGAGCTTCAGCTCGTCGGCGATGCCGCGCAGCGCATCCATGGACGGAGCGCTGACCTGAGCGGCCAGCACAGTCACGCCGCCGACCGATACGGCCTTGCTCTCCAGCGAGCCTGCCTCGATGCGGGACAGCTTGCTTTGAAGCGACTCGTTGTCCCGCTGCAGCTCGCGCACCTGGCCGAGCAGCGCCTCGATGCGCCGCGGCAGCTCGGATACGCCGGCCTTCACGAGCCCGGCCGCCTGCTCCAGCAGCTCCAGCCGGCCTTCCGTATACGCGTAGGCAAACCGGCCGGTGACCGCCTCGATCCGGCGCACGCCGGAGCCGATGCCCGTCTCGCCGGTGATCTTGAACAGCCCGATCCGGGACGTGTTCTCTACATGGCAGCCGCCGCACAGCTCAAGGCTGTAGTCGCCGACCTGGACGACGCGCACGACGTCGCCGTATTTCTCTCCGAAGAGAGCCATCGCGCCCATCGCCTTCGCTTCGGCGATCGGCTTGCTTTCGATGACGACGTCCGTTCCCTTCCAGATCTGCTCGTTGACGCGGCGCTCGATATCGGCCAGCTCTTCCGCGGAAATGGAGCCGATATGGGAGAAGTCGAAGCGCAGACGCTCCGGCTCGACCAGCGAGCCCGCCTGGTTGACATGGCCGCCGAGCACGTCTTTGAGCGCTTTGTGCAGAAGATGGGTCGCGGTATGGTTTTTCACCGTATCGCCGCGCGACGTTCCGGATACTTCGGCCTGGACCTTGGCGCCCTTATGGAGCGTTCCCTCTACGACGAGGGCATGATGGACCGATTGGCCGTGAGGAGCTTTGGTGACATCCTCCACCTCAAGCTTCATTCCCGGAGCGCTGATGATTCCCTTGTCTCCGATCTGGCCGCCGCTTTCAGCGTAAAACGGCGTGCGGTCGAGAACGACCAGCACGCGGCTGCCTTCGCCGGCGATGTCCGCCGTCTCTCCGTCCACGAAGATGCCCGTCACGACCGCTTCAGCGGACAGGCTGTCATAGCCGATGAAGCTGCTCGGCTCGGTGAACTCGGACAGAGCGCCGCCCTGAACGCTCATTCCGCCCGTTTCATGACGCGCGGCGCGAGCGCGCTGGCGCTGGGCGTCCATCGCCTGGTCGAAGCCGCCTCGATCGACCGACAGGCCGTTCTCGGCTGCAAAGTCTTCCGTAAGGTCGAACGGGAAGCCGTACGTGTCGTACAGCTTGAAGGCATCCTCGCCGCCGATTTCGGCGCGTCCGTCCTTTTTGGCCGCTTCCACGAGCTGACCGAGCAGGCCGAGGCCGCTGTCGAGCGTGCGGTGGAACTGCTCCTCCTCGCCGCGGATGACCTTCTCGATGAATTCGCGCTTGGCCTCGATCTCCGGATAATAGACGCCCATGACGTCACCGACCGTCTCCGTCAGGCGGTACAGGAACGGCTGGTCCACGCCGAGCGACTTGCCGTAGCGCACCGCGCGGCGGAGCAGGCGGCGGATGACGTAGCCGCGTCCTTCATTGGACGGCAGCACGCCGTCTCCGGCTGCGAAGACGACGGTGCGGACATGGTCGGCGATGACCTTGAGGGCAACGTCCGTATCTTCTTTTTCCTTGTATTTGACGCCGGCGATGGAGCAGGCCTTCTCGATGATCGGCACGAACAGGTCGGTGTCGAAGTTGGAGTCGACATCCTGAAGGATGGAAGCGAAGCGCTCCAGCCCGGCTCCGGTATCGATGTTCTTGTTCGGCAGCGGCGTGTAGCTGCCGTCCTTGTTCAGGTTGTACTGGGTGAACACGAGGTTCCAAACCTCCAGGTAGCGCTCGTTCTCGCCGCCGGGGTAAAGCTCGGGATCGGACGGATCGCTGCCGTATTTCTCGCCGCGGTCGTAGAAGATCTCCGTGCAAGGTCCGCATGGCCCCTCGCCGATCTCCCAGAAGTTTCCTTCCAGCTTGATGATGCGCTCGGCAGGCAGTCCGACGGTTTCGTTCCAGAGCTTGAACGCTTCCTCATCCTCCGGATGGACCGTCACCGACAGACGCTCCGGATCGAAGCCGATCCATTCCTTGGAGGTCAGGAATTCCCACGCCCAGACGATGACCTCGTCCTTGAAGTAGTCGCCGATCGAGAAGTTGCCGAGCATCTCGAAGAACGTATGGTGGCGGCGGGTTTTGCCGACATTCTCGATATCGTTCGTACGGATGCATTTCTGCGCGTTCGTGATGCGCGGATTGTCCGGAATCTGGCGTCCGTCAAGGTAAGGCTTGAGCGGAGCGATGCCCGCGTTGATCCACAGCAGGGAAGGATCGTTATGCGGCACGAGCGAAGCGCTCGGCTCGACCTTGTGGCCTTTGCTTTCAAAGAATTTCAGCCATTTGGAACGGATTTCTGCAGCTTTCATCGAAAATTCCAGCCTTCCACTAGGGATTTTGGTCTACTCGTCTTGCTTGTCGATAAGCCTGAAAAAACGTAAAAAACGCCCCTGTCAGCCGACAGGGACGATTCATATCGCGGTACCACCCTGGTTACTGCCGCTCTCCAGCCGCCGCTTGGGCTACCGAAGGGGGCAATCTCCTCGATGCGGAAGATAACGGATCCGCTGCCGGTGGAGTTCATCCACGCTCCGAGACCAGCTTCGGCACGCTCTTCGGCACGGGGATTCTTGCAGCCGACCGGCGCAAGGCCGGAAGGAATCCTCTCTCTGAATGCCGGGCTGCGGCTTACTTGTTATCTCATCAACGCTGTGTGTATGGAAGCTGAAAATAGACCTATATGCCATGCATTATAAGAAAAAAACAGCCTTTTGTCAAATTGACGCCCCTCGATTCAGACGGTGCGCCGCCGAATGTAATAAGCGAACAAATGCTGGAGGATGACCTTCAGCGCAGCGAAGACGGGAACGGCCAAAATCATGCCGACGATGCCGGCAAGCTCCCCTCCGACCAGCAGGGCGAAAATAATCGACAGCGGGTGCATGTGGAGCGTCCTGCCCACGACCTGGGGAGAGATGACGTTGCCCTCCAGAATTTGGCACAGCGTGTTGACGACGACGACGAGCAGCATCATTTTCACCGAAACGGTGGATGCCATGAGCAGCGCCGGCGCCGCTCCGATGAACGGGCCCAGATACGGAATGATGTTGGTTACGGCGACAATCGAGGCCAGCAGCAGCGCATAGGGCATTCCGATGATCAGATAGCCGGCATAGGCCAGCAGCCCGACGATGACGCATACGAGAAACTGCCCGCGGATGTAGCTTCCAAGCGCCTCGTCTATGTCCTTGAACATCCGGACCAGATGTTTGCGGTGCGCTTTGGGCATGTAGGTAACGACGGTCCGCTCCATCACGTCGAAGTCCTTCAGAATATAAAAAACGAGAAACGGAATGATGAACGCCAGGAAAACGACATTCAGCATCGAGCCGATATTGTTCAGGAAATCGGCGGTCGTCTCGGTCAGCTTCTTCTCCATCGTGACCAGCGCGCGCTCGATGCCGCTGCGCAGGCTGTCCGGCAGGAAGGAAGTGTTGTTGAAATCCTCCATCATGCCTTTGGCTCTCATCGTAAGCTCAGGCGCATGCTCTCCGAGCTCCTGCACCTGGCCGGCCACCATCGGGATGAGATTCATCAGGATGACGGTCAGAGCGGTGCAGAACACGGCGTAGATGAGCAGGACGGCGATCGTGCGCGGCACCCGCCTGGCGCTGAGCAGGCTGACGACGGGATGAAGCACGTACGAGATGACCATCGCGATGAGGAAAGGGGTCAGCACCGCGCGGACGAACCGGTACGCATCCATCAGCATCGGCTTGATGAGAAGCAGCAAAAACAGGGCCAGCAGCCCCAGAATGATGTATATGAGCGTCATCAGGACGCGGTTCTGCCTCAGCTTGTCCATGTTGCCGTCCTCCCCTGGCGCCTTGCTCGGGCCGGGAGCGATGCCTAAAGGGCCTGTCTTCCCCGGCAGGTCGTTACAGTATATGTCCTTCTGCCGCCTTCCATACCTTTCCCGCTCAGCCAAGCAAGCCGCTTGGCGGCTCCGCGGCCCCAGGCTGGATGCGCGCCTGACCTTGCACCCGTGTCGGCAGTCCGTATTCCGGCGTCTGCGGGAAACGAGGCATTCCGCTCCAAGCTTGGGGCAGTTCCCGAAAGCCGCCTAAATGCAAAAGCCCCTGATGCGCAAAGCGCTCAGGGGCGTGGATTCCGGTTGGACAGCCGTCAGTTGGCGTGAAGCTCCGAGGAGGCGATATCCTCTTCGAAGAACAGATCGTCGAGCGAGCTCAGCGTGCCGTCTTCCTCCACCTGGTAGACGCTCATCTTGTCGCCGTTCACCGTCAGCTCGATGTAGCAGCTCCAGCAATAGAACTGATGCGAGCCGATTTTGCCGATATCTCGGGAATTGCAGTTGGGGCATTTCAATGTCATTGGTCATTTCTCCCTACATGTACGGATCGGAAGCTGCGACGCGCTCCAGGGAACTCTCATCCATCGTCGGGACGATGATCGCATCTTCGCCAAGCAAGAAGACGTCGGAATCCCGGGGCGCTCTCAGCCATCTCCGTCCATCCATGAGATCGGAGACAAAACCGTCCGTCAGTTCAAAACCTACTAACTGTGTACCCAAGAACGGGTCGATATAAACATCGGACACTCGTCCAAGCTGGCTGCCGCCTGCCGTGACGACCGGAAGATCCTTCAGCCTCACGCATCCGTTCAGGAATGAACGCTGCGCGATGGACACTTTCGCCGTGCGGACGGATTCCTTGCCCCGGATGAAGACGCAGTCTTCACCGCAGGTCAGCACCTCGTCCCAGAGAACGGTCCGAACGGTACGCGGCTTCCAGCACCAGCCGTCCAGGACGAATCCCTTCAGCTTCCAATGCTCGTCAAACCAGGCATCCTTGATGCGTCCGGCCATACGGCCGGTATGGGAGATCAGGACAGGCAGTCCGATGATATGCTGAAGCTTCATCACGGGAACGGCCGGAGTCGCCATGCGGCATCCGCCTCCTAAGAAGAATTACGATTACGGCGCAGAAAAGTTTCAACCTTTCGTGCGGCCAGCGCCATTTCCTCCTTAGTATTGCCCAATCCGAAGCTGAATCTAATCGCGGTCTGCAGACGCTCCCGGGGAAGCCCCATCGCCTGCAGCACATGGGAAGGCTCCAGCGCTCCAGCCGTGCAGGCGGAGCCCGCCGAAGCGGCGATTCCCGCCAGGTCGAGATTCATGAGCAGCGCTTCGTTGTCCAAGCCGGGAAAGCTCAGATTGACGATTCCCGGCACCCGCTTCTCCTCATGCCCGTTGACGACGACTCCCCCTTCGGCCGCCTCGTCCATGAAAGAAATCCATTGCCGGCGAAGATCGTCGAGACGAAGCGCATCCGATTCCAGCTTCTCCGCAGCCAGCTTCGCGGCCTTGGCGAACCCGGCGATGCCGGCCAGATTCTCCGTGCCGCCGCGGCGCTTCTTCTCTTGCGAGCCGCCTACGAGAAGCGGATGCATGAGGGTTCCTTGGCGAACGAACAAGGCGCCCGCTCCATGCGGCCCGTTGATCTTGTGGGCCGTGACGGAGAGGAGCTGGACGGGAAGGACCGCCAGATCAATCGGCAGCTTGCCGTAGGCTTGCACCGCATCGGTATGGAAAGGCACTCCTGCCGCGCCCGCCAATGCGGCTAGCTCGGCGATCGGCTGCACCGTGCCCGTCTCGTTGTTCGCATAGATGATGCTTACGAGTCCGGTATCCGGCCGCAGCGCTTCCTTCAGGTCGTTCACGGATACGAGGCCGAATTCGTCAACGGGCAGATACGTCACCTCGATGCCTGTCCGCTCCAGGCGCTCGCATTCCCTGAGCACGGCATGATGCTCCACCCGGCTTGTGATCAGATGGCGCCTGCCTGCCGCGGCCTGAGCCTCCATGACGCCGCGGACAGCCATATTGTCGGCTTCCGTGCCGCCGGAGGTGAAGACGATCTCGGCGGGCTTGCAGCCCAGCGTAGCCGCGATGGCTTCGCGGGAAGCATTGACGAGGCGCCGCGCCTCCCTGCCGAAGCTGTGGATGCTGGAGGCATTGCCCGGCGGGCCCTGCATGACGGCCAGCATCGCTTCAGCGGCAAGCGGATGCAGCGGGGTCGTCGCCGCATGGTCGTAATAGATGCGTTCCATTGGCCTCTCTCCCGGTCAGATATAGAACATATAGCTGTCGTTCTCGCTCTTCTCCGTATACTGGATCAGATCCTGGAGCGTCGTGGAATCCAGCACCTCCGCGATGCTGTCGCGGATGCGCAGCCACAGGTTGCGCTTGGCCGGATCGTCCTCCTCCGTGAAGTCGACGGGCGAGATCGGTCCCTCCAGGATGCGGATGACGTCGCCTGCGGTGATCGTCTCGGGATCCTTGGACAGAATATAGCCGCCGTAGGCTCCGCGGATGCTCTTGACCAGCCCGGCGTTGCGCAGGGGCGCGATCAGCTGCTCCAGATAATGCTCGGAGAGGGAGTTCTTCTCCGCGATGCTCTTCAATGAAATCGGACCTTCGCCGAATTTGGCGGCGAGCTCCATCATAATCGTCAAGCCGTAACGGCCTTTGGTTGAAATTTTCAAGGCTGCACCTCTTTCCCTGTTTGACAGATGTTGAAGACTAACCTTCGAGGCAGGATGGCCGTTAATATCGCGTTCTAGCCCTCTGAAATGCGGTCCAAGGCGATATTTGCCAAAGTACGGGCCTGGAAAGCACCGTCTTCTCCGCGGCCTCCGGCCTCTCGATCTCTATTCTGCAGGTTCACGGCTGCGTGGATTAATTCAAGGTATTCCCATTTAACTGCTATGTTAACATATTCCACCCCATTCGTCCGCTAAAATACGCGCAGAATGCATGATAAGCGGGCAGGAAATATGCTACAATGGGCTTTACGCTCCCCTTGCCCTGAGTGGATGGAACACAAGTTGTCAGATTAGCAGGGAAAGAGCAAGATTGTCAAGGTGGTGGAGATAAATGGCACAAACGGGAGCACGCGTCGTCGTCGGCATGTCCGGAGGAGTCGACTCCTCGGTTACGGCTCTGCTGCTCAAGCAGCAGGGATACGACGTCATCGGCATTTTCATGAAAAATTGGGACGAGACCGACGAAAACGGCGTCTGCAGCGCGGACGAGGACGCCGAGGATGTGCGGAAGGTCTGCGAGCAGATCGGAATCCCTTATTATACGGTGAACTTTGAACGCCAATATTTCGACAAGGTGTTCAGCTATTTCCTGGACGAGTATCGCCGGGGCCGCACGCCCAACCCGGACGTGATGTGCAACCGCGAGATCAAGTTCGGGGAATTCCTCGCCAAGGCCAAATCGCTCGGAGCGGATTATCTCGCCACGGGCCATTACGCCCGCGTCGAGCGCGACGGGAACGGCGTCACCCGTCTGCTGCGGGGAGTCGATTCCAACAAGGACCAGACCTACTTCCTGCATCAGCTCAGCCAGGAACAGCTGGCATCGGCGATGTTCCCGATCGGCGATCTGCCGAAGCCGGAAGTCCGCCGCATCGCCGAGGAGCACGGCCTCGCGACCGCCCGCAAAAAGGACAGCACCGGCGTCTGCTTCATCGGCGAACGGAACTTCAAGCAGTTCCTGAGCGGCTATCTTCCCGCGCAGCCCGGACCGATGGTCGACCTGCGCAGCGGCGAGACCAAAGGACGCCATGACGGACTCATGTACTACACGCTTGGTCAGCGCCAAGGACTAGGCATCGGCGGCTCCGGCAACGGAGAGCCTTGGTTCGTCGCCGACAAGGATCTTGAATCCAATATCCTGTACGTCGTTCAGGGCGAATCGCATCCACGCCTCTATTCCTCGTCGCTAACCGCAAGCGGCATCAACTGGATCGCGCCCGAGCTGCCGGCCGGCGAGATCCGCTGCGCAGCCAAATTCCGCTACCGCCAGCGCGACCAAGGCGTGACGCTGAGGCTGTCGGCCGACGGGACGGCGGAGGTCGTCTTCGACGAACCGCAGAAGGCGGTCACTCCAGGCCAAGCCGTCGTGTTCTATGACGGCGACACCTGCCTCGGCGGAGGCACGATCGACAAGGTGCATCTCGTCCGAGAGGCGGATTATCCGGAAGGCGTTGCCGCCCGATGATCCGCAGCCTCCAAAAAAGCCCTGCAGCGCCGGTTATCCGGCACTGCAGGGCTTTTTCGCATCGTTGCTTATTCAGGAAGGCCAGGTCGCTCCGGCATTCGGCTCGGAGCTGGCAGCTGTCTGACGCTTCGCGGCAGCGGCCTCTTCTTCCGCTCCCGCGGGCCTCAGCATCCGGAGAGCCACTCTGGAAATGCGCAAATGGTCGGTTTCCTCGATGACGAACTCAGCCTCATCCGACATGGCGACTCTCTGTCCCCGCGTCGGCGGAATCTCGATCCGGGAATAAAGCCAGCCGCCGAGCGTATCGTAATCCTCCGAGTCCAGCTCCAGCCCGAAGCGGGCGGCGACCTCTTCGAGCTGCATCAGCCCGCTGAGCGAATAGGCGGCCTCCCCCGTCTGCTCGACATCGGGCCTCTCCTCGTCGAATTCATCCTGGATTTCTCCGACGATCTCCTCCATGATGTCCTCCAGCGTCACAAGGCCGGAAGTGCCTCCGTACTCGTCGATCAGAATCGCGATCTGAGTTCTGCGCTTCTGCATCAGCTTCAGCAGCGAGCTGATCTGCATCGATTCCGGAACCGTCGTCATGGGCCGCAGAATCTGCCGCAGATCGTGAAGGTCGGGACCCGCCTTGAGCAGATCCTTGATATGGACGAATCCGATGATGTTGTCCTTGTCCCCGTCGCAGACGGGATACCTGGTATGCATCTGCTCCAGGGCGATGTCCCTGTTCTCGGCAAAGGGGGCTTGGATGGAAAGGCAGATCATCTCCGTGCGGGGGATCATGATCTCATGGGCATGCGTGTCCGCAAAATCGAAGATGTTGTCGACCAGAGTCAGCTCGGTGTTGTCGATCAGCCCGCTTTTGTGGCTTTCCTTCATGAGGATGCGGATCTCTTCCTCCGTATGGGCGGATTCATGCTCCGAAGCAGGCTCGATTCCGATCCACTTCAGCAGCAGGTTCGCCATGCCGTTCAGCGCCCAGATAAAGGGGTACATGATCCGATGGAACAGGACGAGCGGAGCGGCCGTCAACAGCGTCACCTGCTCCGCCTTGCGGATGGCGATCGTCTTGGGAGCCAGCTCGCCGAGGACGATATGCAGCAGCGTGATCAAGGTGAAGGCGATGATGAAGGAGACGGTGTTCAAGGCGAGGCCGTCGATTCCGAAGCGGGAAAAAAGCGGCTCCAGCAGGCGGGCGACGGCAGGCTCCCCGACCCACCCGAGACCGAGGGAGGCAAGCGTGATGCCGAGCTGGCAAGCCGAAAGGAAAGCATCGAGATTGTCCGTCAGGCGCATCGCGAAACGGGCTCTGCCGTTGCCCTCCGAGACAAGGGAGCCGATCCGGCTGCCGCGGACTTTCACCATGGCGAATTCGGCCGCCACGAAAAAACCGTTCAGGAAAACCAATACAAGAACCACGATAATGCTTAGACTCAGCGGTAACGGGTCGTCACTCACTCATTTGCCTGTCTCCCGGCGCCGATGTTCGGCAAGCTCAAGGACAGGCGCACCTCCCCGGCATCAAATCTATTAAGAAGTACTGTAGTCCATGACGGCATTCCCGGTCAAACCGCCTGCGGCTCACGATAAGTCCGTTATCGGCGGCATGAGGACGATTTGTCTGATTATTTCCATTACTATGGCTCTCAGAAGCCCCATATGACAGTTGAAGCTCGTTTGGGACAAGCAAGAAGAAGAAAAAAGGACCCTTCCGCCGTGGTCCGGCGAAGAGTCCTGCCTATCCTGGAATCTCCGTTCAAATCCAGCTGTAGATCGTAGCGCCGAGCAGGTACAGGTTGAGCACGGCGATCAGGCAGCCGCACGTCCAAGCCAGAACTTTGGTTGCCGGCTTGTTGGCGAACTCGCCCATCTTCTTGCGGTCTCCCGTGAACAGCACGAGCGGGAATACGGCAAAGCTCAGTTGGAAGCTCAGCACCACCTGGCTGAAAATGAGCAGGTCGGTCGTCCCTTTCTCCCCGTACATGAAGGTCACGATGACGGCCGGCACGACTGCGATGAGACGGGTGATCAGCCTCCGCAGCCAAGCCTTCATGCGGATGTTCAGAAAGCCTTCCATGACGATCTGTCCGGCCAGCGTTCCCGTCAAGGTCGAGTTCTGTCCGGCCGCCAGCAGAGCGACGCCGAACAGGATGCTGGCGAGCGCCCCGCCCATGAGAGGCGTCAGCAGATGGTACGCATCGCCGATATCCGCGATATCGGTATGGCCGGAAGTATGGAAGACCGCTCCGGCTACGATGAGGATGGCCGCATTGATGAACAGGGCCAGAAAAAGGGCGATCGTCGAATCCCAGGTCGCGTAGCGGATCGCTTCGCGCTTGCCGAGCGGAGTCTGCTCGAATTTCCTCGTCTGGACGATGGAAGAATGCAGATACAGATTATGCGGCATGACGGTTGCTCCGAGGATGCCGATCGCGATATAGAGCATGGCCGGGTTGGAGACGATTTCCGCCCGGGGAATGAAGCCCTTCATGACATCGGCCATGACCGGCTGCGCCCACAACAGCTCGATCAGGAAGCAGAGGCCGATCGTGCCGATCAGCGTGATGACGAGCGCCTCCATGTAGCGGAAGCCTTTGTTCTGCAGCATCAGGACGATGATGACGTCGAATGCCGTCAGGATGACGCCCCACAGGAGCGGCATGCCGAATAGAAGATTGAGGGCGATGGCGGTGCCGATCAGCTCCGCCAGATCGCAAGCCGCGATCGCCAGCTCGCACAGCACCCACAGCGCGACGGATACAGGCTTGCTGTAATGGTCGCGGCAGGCTTGCGCCAAATCCCTGCCGGTGACGATGCCGAGCTTGCCGGCCAGCGCTTGCAGCAGGATCGCGATAAGATTGGACAGCAGGACGACCGACAGCAGCGTGTAGCCGAACAGCGAGCCTCCGGCCAGATCCGTCGCCCAGTTGCCGGGATCCATGTATCCGACGGCAACCAGATATCCCGGTCCCATAAAGGCGAGCAGCTTCCGGAACCATCCGCCTTTCGTCGGAACGCTCAGGGAGCCGTTCACTTCAGCGAGCGAAGGCCTGCCGGATGCGCGGTTCCAGCCTTTATCCCGGGTAGTGATCAGGGCGCTTTCCTCGTTCATGATGTCTCTCCTCCTAAACTTGTATCCATCCATATATGTTGACCTAGGGAAACTTTTGAACCAAAAAAAAGAGCCATTCGATCTTGATCCTGTCTTACTTGTATATGAACCCATCTCCGCAAATGTTCCTATGCTTAAATCTTAGCACTAACCTTTTTATTTGAATAGCCTTTTTTTCTCGTTTCAAAACACAAGAAACAAAAAAAGGAAGGACCGGTCCCTCCGATCTTTCCTTTTCCGTTGTAACCGCCCTGATTTTACCGGACCGCACGGCGCTTGCCGGACATATCGCTCCGTCTATTTGGGACGCCGGTCCTGGTTCTGGCGGATCTTGTCCTCCATGCCCTGGCGGGTCGCTTCATACACGGACGAGCCGGCCAGCCGATCCGGATAATACTGCTGCACGACGTAGTGGCCGGGGAAATCATGCGGGTATTTGTACCCTTCGTGGCCGAGCTTCCCGGCGCCCTTGTAGTGGGTATCCCTCAAGTGCATCGGCACCTCCGCCGTTCCTACCGCTTCGATCTTCTGCGTCGCTCTGGATATCGCCATGGCGGCCGCGTTGGACTTGGGACTCTCTACAGCGAAAAGGATCGCCTGCGCCACATTGTACTTGGCTTCCGGCCAGCCGATCTTGTGATAGGCGTCCATGCTCGTCACCGCCTGCACCATCGCCTGCGGATTCGCAAGTCCGATATCCTCGCTGCAAGCGACGATCAGCCTGCGGATGAACACCATCGGGTCCATCCCGAGCTTCTCCACCGCGTACAGAAACCAGAACAAGGCCGCATCGCTCGAACCCCGGATGCTTTTGTGGAAAGCCGACAGCACGTCGTATTGGGTCGATTCATCCGCTTGGACCGCCCGGCTGCGGATCGATTCCTGGGCGACCTCCAGCGTGACCACGACCGTGCCGTCCGGCTCCGACGGGGTTGTCACGGCCGCCAGCTCAAGGGCGTTGAGCGCGCGGCGGATATCTCCTCCCGCCATGCCTGCGATATGCTCGAGAGCTTCGTGCTCCACATCCAGCTTCATGAATCCGAGCCCGCGCTCCTTGTCCGCGATCGCCCGGGACATCGCCTCCAGCGCATGCCTGCTCTCCAGCGCGTGGAGACGGAACAGCGTCGAGCGGGACAGCAAGGCGCCGTTGACGGAATGGAACGGGTTCTCGGTCGTCGCCCCGATGAAGATGATGATTCCCTGTTCGACCGCCGGAAGCAGCGCATCCTGGCGCGAAGAGTTGAAGCGGTGCACCTCGTCGAGAAAGAGAATCGTCTTGCGCCCGTACAGGGACTTGGCGCTCTTTGCCCGCTCGATGACGTCCCGCACATCCTTGACCGACGCATCGACGGCATTGAGCTTCACGAACTCCCCCTCGGTACGGTTGGAAATGATGTTCGCCAGCGTCGTTTTGCCGCTGCCCGGAGGGCCGAACAGGAGCAGCGAGCTGACCTGGTCGCCTTCGATCGCGCGCCTCAGCAGCGTTCCGGGGCCGACGACATCCTCTTGGCCGATATATTCGTCCAGCGTCCGCGGACGCATGCGGTCCGCAAGCAGCCGCGCCCGCGGCTGCTCCTTTTCTTCTTTATAATCAAATAAGTCCATCTCGCAACATCCCCTGTACTATGCTGGACTGAGGGATGTCCGGGAAGGCCGCAGCCGGTTCCCGGACATCCGGATTCCTTTAGAAAAAGTGTATCACAGCTGCGGATAGGGCACAAACGTTCGCCATGAAATCCATCGCGCTTGAGCCGAAGCTGAACCTGGCTCCGCCCGTTCCGCTCCTGGAGCATTACGGCGAAGCCGGGATTCCCCTGCGCGGCCGACAGCTGAACCTCCGACGCACGAGAAAAAGGACAGACACAAAGTCTGTCCCCTTTTCAATCCGGAATTGCCTTTCCTTCACGCCTGCTGTTTCAATCCCATTCAGGTCTTTGGCAATCAATTCCTTCGCCTGGAAATCCTCCGGTTGCGGATGGCTCGGCCCGGCAATCTCAGGCCTCCGCCGCCAGCCCAAGCTCGGACCATTCGCGCTCGAACAACTCCCGCAGCTGGCGCTTCCGGTCCTCGTCGACAAAAGCCGCATTGATCGCATGGCCGGCGACCTTGCGGATATCTCCGGCGGAGAAGCGGAACCGGCGAGTCAGATTTTCGTACTCCCGCGTCTGGTTCGTTCCCGAGACGGTCGGATTATCCGTATTGACCGTCACCAGCAGGCCGCTGTCCAGGTAGCTGCGGATCGGATGCGCCTCCATGCAGGATACCGCCTTCGTCTGCACATTGCTGATGACGCACAGCTCGAGGGGAATTCCCTTGACGCGGATGAGCTCCGTCACCTCGGCATCCTCCTGCAGCCTGACCCCGTGTCCGATCCGGCGCGCCCGGAGCTTCTCGACCGCGCAGCGGATGCTGCATGCCCCCGCCGCCTCGCCGGCATGGATCGTGATCGGCAGCCCGAGGCGGTCGGCCAGCTCGAATACTTCCGCATGCAGCTCGTTCGGATAGCCGGCCTCGTCGCCGGCCAAATCGACCCCGACAACTCCTTGCCCATAATAGCGCGCGGCGGCCCTCACGATCTCCTCGTTGTCCATCTGTCCATGATGCCGCATGCAGATCAGAATCATGCGCACGCAGTGGCCGTATTTCTGCTCCGCGGCGCGAAGGCCGGAGCCGACGGACTCGATGACCTCCTCGACCGTCAGCCCCCGGCGGGTATGAAGATGCGGCGCGAAGCGCACTTCCAGGTAGCGGACGTTGTCCAGAGCCGCATCCTCTGCGGCCTCGAATGCGATGCGCGACAGCGAGGATGCCGACTGCATCAGCAGCAGCGGAAGCTCGAACCGCTCCAAATATTCCACCAGACTGCTGCAGGAAGGAGGCGCGGTCATGCGGTCCGTCAAATCCCGCAAATCGCGGCAGCTCAGCTCGATTCCTTCCTCCTCGGCGATCTCCGCGGCTGTCGCCGGCCTGACGCTTCCGTCGAGATGGCAGTGCAATTCGATTTTCGGCAAACGCCTCATCAGATTCGTCGTGACCATGATATGCACCATCCCGTAGATTAATTAGAGATGATGGTATCCAATTTGAAGCTTTATGTCAATATAGATTACGCAAAATAGGCCTTTTCAATTGTATATCTACCCTATACATAACTTAATATGTAATATTATGAATAGATATAAAACAAAGGCGGCCTCTAATCGAGATCCGCCTTTGTCTATTGAACAGGAAAGCTTACAGAGAAATTCCGGATTTGGCGAGCAGCTCCCGAACGGCGACGCTGACCATGATCAGTCCCGCTACCGGCGGCACGAAGGCATTGCTGGCAGGCGGCTGCTGGGCTTTGCGGATTTCCGGAGCGTTGTCCGGCACGATCCGCTGGGTGACGTCCTCGCGCGGCTTTTTAGGCTCTTCCGACGAAAAGACGACCTGGACCCCTTTCTTCACGCCTTCGCGGCGCAGCTTCTGGCGGACGACGCGCGCGACGGGATCCGTATGGGTCTTGGAAATATCCGTCACCTGAAACTTGGTCGGATCGACCTTGTTCGCAGCCCCCATGCTGGAGATGATCGGAATGTTCCGCTCCAGGCACTGCTTGATGAGGTGGACCTTGTAGGAAATCGTGTCGGATGCGTCGAGCACATAATCGAGCGGGTATTCGAATAGCTTCTCGTACGTCTCCTCGGTATAGAACATTCTCAGGCTGACGACGTCGCACTCGGGATTGATCAGCTTGATGCGGTCCCGCATGAGATCCGCCTTCGGCTCGCCGACCGTCGTCGTCAAGGCGTGGATCTGCCGGTTGATATTGGTGATGTCCACGACATCCTTGTCGATCAGGATGATCCGGCCGACGCCGGTACGGGCCAGAGCTTCGGCCGCGATCGAGCCGACGCCGCCGATGCCGAGCACGGCGACGGTGCTCCGCTTCATGGCTTCGATGCCTTCAGGCCCGAAGGCAAGCTCCGTTCGGGAAAATTGATTGAGCATGGGCATTTCCTCCTTTATCCTTTTCGTTATCCTTTCAGGCAGGGCAAAACCGCACCGGTTCCGGTGCGGCCTGCTTCCATGCCTGTAATTTGCAGGGGTCCCTCGACTACGATTGAACGGCCGGGGCTGGAGCCGGCGCCGTTCCCGGAGCCGGCGCCGTTCCCGGAGCCGGCTTCGAGCCCGCTTTCGCAACCGTGCGGATATGCAGCTGCTGAAGCTGGGCGATATCCACAGGAGAAGGAGCCGCCGTCAGCAGGTCGGTCGCGCTCGCCGTTTTCGGGAAGGCGATCGTCTCGCGCAGGTTGGTGCGGCCGGCCAGCAGCATGATGAGGCGGTCCAGGCCGAAAGCGATGCCGCCATGCGGAGGCGTGCCGTATTCGAAAGCGTCCAGCAGGAAGCCGAACTGCTCATGCGCCTCCTCCATGCTGAAGCCGAGCGCCGCGAACATCTTCTCCTGGATATCCCGCTTGTAGATCCGCATCGAACCGCCGCCTACCTCGTATCCGTTGAGCACCAGATCGTAGGCTTGAGCGCGGATCGCTCCGGGATCGGTGTCGAACAGATGCAGATCCTCATCCTTCGGACGCGTGAACGGATGATGCTCGGCGACATAACGCTTCGCTTCCTCGTCCCAGCCGAGCAGCGGGAAGTCCACGACCCAGGCGAACTTGAAGACGGAGTCGTCGATCAGGTTCAGCTGGCGTCCGACCTTCAGCCGCAGGTTGCCGAGAACGTCGGCTGCGACCTTTTTCTTGTCGGCGGAGAACATCAGCAGATCCCCTTCTTCAACGCCGAGACGCCCGGTCAGCGCCTGAATCTCCTCCGGCTTGAGGAATTTCACGATCGGACCGCGCCATTCGCCTTCCTTCACCGTAATCCAGGCAAGTCCCTTGCCGCCGTAGCGGGCCGCGAACGGCTGTAGGTCGTCAAGCTCCTTGCGGCTCCATCCTGCGCAGCCTTTGGCGTTCAGGACGCGTACGACGCCGCCGGAAGCAGCTACGCTCGCGAACACCTTCACGTCGCTGTCCTTTACGATGTCCGTAATATCTTCGATTTCCAGACCGAAGCGCAGATCCGGCTTGTCGGAGCCGTATTTGTCCATGGCATCCGCATAGGTGATGCGCTGGAACGGGGCAGTTATGTCGGCGCCTACCGTTTCCTTGAACAGGCGCTGGGCCAGCTTCTCCATCATCGCGAGCAGCTGGTCTTGCGTCAGGAAGGAAGTCTCGATGTCGACCTGGGTGAATTCCGGCTGGCGGTCGGCGCGAAGATCCTCATCGCGGAAGCAGCGGGCGATCTGGTAGTAGCGCTCGACGCCGCCGACCATGAGCAGCTGCTTGAAGAGCTGCGGCGATTGCGGCAGCGCGTAGAACTCCTCCGGATGCACGCGGCTCGGCACGAGATAGTCGCGCGCTCCCTCCGGCGTGCTCTTGGTGAGGATCGGCGTTTCCACTTCGACGAATTCCTCTCCGTCGAGGAAGTCGCGGAAGATTTTGGACGCCTTGGAGCGGAGCAGCAGCGTGCGCTGCATCTCCGGACGGCGCAGGTCCAGGTAGCGGTACTTCAGGCGGAGAGGCTCGTCGACCTCGATGCCGTCCTCGATCGGAAACGGCGGCGTTTTGGCGGCATTGAGAATCTCGATCTCGGTGATGCGGACTTCGATCTCGCCGGTGGCCAGGTTCGGATTGCGAGTTTCCGCGTCGCGTTCAACGACGGTTCCCTTCACAGCGAGCACATACTCGCTGCGCGCGCGGTCGGCGATGCCGAGCGCGTCGCCCGAATAAGCCGGATTGAAGACGATCTGTACGATGCCCGTGCGGTCGCGCAGGTCGATGAACAGCACGCCGCCGAGGTCGCGCCGGCGCTGCACCCATCCTTTCAGTTCCACGGTCTTGCCTACGTCGGCTTTGGTCAGCCGTCCGCATTGATAAGCTTGTTCGCTCATTTCTGTCACTCCTTCGGATGATTGGCACGGGTTCCCATGCTCTATTTGAGGAGCCTTGAAATCGCTGGAAATTCCGATTCCGCGGCTAAGGCCGAACTTTCAAGGATGCGGTCGACAGTTGGATTCCGAATGCGGATCAGCCTTTGATTTCGGAAGCCAAGCTTGCGAGAGGAACCATGCGCTGCTCTCCGGTATCCATCTCCTTAAGGGAAATCTGGCCGGCCGCCAGCTCGTCGTCGCCCAGAATCGCCGTATAACGCGCGGCGTAACGGTCGGCCGATTTCATCTGCGCCTTCATCTTGCGTCCCTGATAGTCGCGTTCTGCGGACAAGCCGGCTTGGCGAAGCAGCTGAAGCTGCTTGGCCGTCTCACGCTCCGCCGCTTCGCCGAGAGCGACCAGATACACGTCGATGCGCGGCTTGGCCGCCTCGCCGCCCTGCTGGTGCTCCAGAATCATGACGGTGCGCTCGATTCCGAGGCCGAATCCGACGCCGGGCGGGTCCGCCCCGCCGATTTCGCCGACGAGGCCGTTGTAGCGGCCTCCGCCGCCGATCGTGTCGATGGCGCCGATGCCCTCCGCCTTGAACTCGAAGGCGGTATTCGTGTAATAATCAAGTCCGCGCACGAGCCGGGAGTTGATGTCATACGGGATGTCCATATCGCTCAGATGCTGCTTCACCTTTTCGAAATGCCGGCTGCTGGCTTCGTCCAGGCTGTCGAGAATCGACGGAGCGCCTTCGAAGTGATGCTGGTCGTGCTTGCAGTCCAGTACCCGCAGCGGATTGCGGTCCATGCGGGACTGGCAGTCCTTGCATAGAACGCTGCGCTTGGGCTCCAGGAACTCAAGCAGCTTGCCGCGGAACGCCGCGCGCACCTCGGGCGTCCCGACGGAGTTGATCTCCACGCGCACGTCTCTCAGGCCGACCTCCGTGTAGAAGGTATATCCAAGCGCGATGACCTCCGCATCGAGCGCCGGATCGACCGACCCGAGCGCTTCCACGCCGAATTGGTGGAACTGGCGGTAACGTCCGGCCTGCTGGCGCTCATAGCGGAACATCGGCCCGATGTAATACAGCTTCGTCAGATCGGGTTCGCCGTACATCTTGTTTTCGACATAAGCGCGCACGACGCCGGCCGTTCCTTCCGGACGCAGCGTCAGGCTGCGCCCGCCGCGGTCCTCGAACGTGTACATTTCCTTCTCGACGATATCCGTCGTCTCCCCGACGCCGCGCCGGAACAAGTCCGTCGACTCGAACATCGGCGTACGAATTTCGCGAAAGTTGAATCTGCGGCATATTTCCCTCGCCTTGCTTTCGACGAACTGCCATCTCTCGACTTGTCCGGGCAGCAGATCCTGCGTTCCCGGCATTTTTTGAAATCCCATAACCGCCCCTCCTTGCTTTTGCTCGCTATCATCGCATTCCAACCTATGTTCATCGACAAAAAAAGCTCTCGTCCGCTGACGACCCCGTAAGGTCGTCAGGGACGAGAGCTCGATCTCCCGTGGTGCCACCCTGATTCCGGACAAAAGGCCTAAGGCCGGTCCATCCGCTTCAAAGAACGGTTAACGCCCGTCACACGCATGCCGTCTACGCAAAGGCTGCGCCGTCATGCGCGCAAAAGCCTTCTTCGCCGGATGTTCTCCGGGATGTCATTCCTCCCGCCACCATAAGGACGCTTGCAGCCGTAACGGCGTCCCTCTCTGGATACGTGCGCGCAGAGTACTTCTTCCCATCATCAAAGGTTGGTTTCAATTGAAATTCATTCTACCGCTGTAAAGGGATCAAGTCAAGCCGCTCTCCTCGCAGGAACAAAAAAAAGAGCCCGGCAAGCGGGCTCTGAAGTCTTGCCATATTAAAAAGGGGGTCGAGATCAAGTATAGCCCGGCTGTGTTAAGCGATGATGTTGCCCAGATTACAATTGGATGACAAAATCGCTTCTGCCGGCATGAAAGGTCAGCTATCTTCCCGATCTTCCTTTTTGGGAGCGGGTCCGCCCCCAGCCCAGTCTTCCGCGAACTCCAGATCGTCCTCCAGATCGTCCAGCAGCAGCGCTTCCCGTCTGTCCGCCTGGAGAATCCGGCTGGAAGCGCGGCTCAGCATCTGCATTTTGCGTCCCTGCCGCATGGCGGCCACTTCCTTTCTCGCCGTCAAATCGCTTATGAAGCGTCTGTCGAGGTTCCGGTAAGTAGTGTTGCCGCATAACGTCTTCGTTAGTCCGGGAAGCAGGGATTAATCGCGGCTGTCCACGATCAGCGTAACCGGACCGTCGTTGACGAGGGATACATCCATCATGGCCCCGAAACGGCCCGTCTCCACCTGGAGCCCCAGCGCGCGCAGCGCTCCGTTGAACGCTTCGTAGAGCGGCTCGGCATGCTCCGGCCGGGCTGCGGACATGAAGTTGGGACGCCTTCCCTTTCGGCAATCGCCGTACAGGGTGAACTGGGACACCGAAAGCACGGCGCCGCCCGCGTCGAGCACGCTCAGGTTCATCTTCCCGTCCCCGTCCTCGAAGATGCGCAGGTTCGCGACCTTGTCCGCCATCCAGGTGATATCGACTTCGGTGTCCTCATGGGTAAGTCCGACAAGCAGCATCAGTCCCTGGCCGATGCTGCCGACGACTGCGCCCCCGACAGAGACCGATGCGCTGGAGCAGCGCTGAACGACGACTTTCACGATGGGCCACCGTCCTCTATCTATTGCATGATGCGCTGAACCGAGTAGATGTCCTTGACGCGCTTGATCTTGTCCACGACAGACTGCAAATGCTCGATGTTGCGGATCAGGATGGTCATATGGATGATGACCATCTTGTTCTTGCCCGTGCGTCCCGTGACGGCGGAAATATTCGTCTTGCTCTCCGCGACTGCCTGCAGAACCTCGTTGAGCAGGCCGCGATGGTCGTAGCCGGTAATCTCGATATCGACGCTGTAGTTCGACTCCGTCGACTCTTCCCATTCGACCTCGATGACGCGCTCCGCGTCGTCCTCCTTGCCTTCGACAGGAAGATTCGGGCAATCCTGCCGGTGAACGGACACTCCGCGTCCGCGCGTAATATAACCTACGATTTCATCGCCGGGAACCGGATTGCAGCAGCGGGCGAAGCGGACGAGCAGGTTGTCGATGCCTTTGACGGTCACGCCGCCGGTCGCCGCCTTCTTGCGGGTCCCCGGAGACTTCACCTCGGTCGGCTCGTTCGTAAGCTCGATCAGCTGCGCGGCTTCGGCTTCCCGCCGCATCTTCTCGGTCAGCTTGGTGCAGATCTGCGCGGCGGTGATGCCGCCGAAGCCGATCGCGGACATCATGTCCTCGACATCGTGGAAGCTGAACTTGGACGCGGCCTCCATGAGCTTGTCCTCGGCCATCCAGGCGGACGGCTCGAGGCCGAGCCGCTTCAGCTCGCGCTCCAGCATGTCGCGGCCCTTGATGACGTTTTCCTCGCGCCGCTCTTTTTTGAACCAGGCTTTGATCTTGGTCCGGGCATGCGAGGATTTCGTGATCTTGATCCAGTCCTGGCTCGGGCCGTAGGAATGCTTCGAGGTCAGAATCTCCACGATGTCGCCGGTCTTGAGCTTATGGTCGAGCGGCACGATCCGGCCGTTCACCTTGGCCCCGATCGTCCGGTTGCCGACCTCCGTATGGATCCGGTACGCAAAATCAAGCGGAACGGAACCGGCCGGCAGCTCGATCACTTCGCCTTTCGGGGTGAACACGAACACCAGATCCGAGAAGAAGTCCATCTTGAGCGACTCCATGAACTCGGAGGCGTCCTCGGCCTCGTTCTGCAGCTCCAGAATTTCGCGGAACCAGCCCATCTTGTCCTCGATATTGCCGCTCGGTCCCGCCGATCCTTCCTTATAGGCCCAGTGGGCCGCGACGCCGTACTCGCTCGTGCGGTGCATCTCCCAGGTGCGGATCTGGACCTCGGTCGGCTCGCCGTTCGGTCCCACGACGGTCGTATGCAGCGATTGGTACATGTTGGCCTTCGGCATCGCGACATAGTCCTTGAAGCGGCCCGGCATCGGCTTCCACAGCGTATGGATGATGCCGAGCGTCGCGTAGCAGTCCTTGATGTTGTCCACGATGATGCGGATCGCCATCAGATCATAGATTTCATTGAACTGCTTGTTGCGCATCGTCATCTTGCGGTAAATGCTGTAAATATGCTTGGGGCGCCCCGAAATATCGCCGTCGATGCCCATTTCCTCCAGCTTTTCCGTGATCCGGCCGATGACGACAGCGATGTACTGCTCCCGTTCCGCACGCTTTTTCTTCATCAAATTGGCGATCCGGTAATACTGCTGCGGATTGAGATAGCGCAGGGCGATATCCTCCATCTCCCACTTGATCGCGGAGATGCCGAGCCTGTGGGCGATCGGACAGAAAATCTCCAGGGTCTCGTAGGCGATGCGGCGCTGCGCCTCCTCCGATTGGAACTTCAGCGTGCGCATATTATGAAGCCGGTCCGCAAGCTTGATGAGAATGACGCGGATGTCCTGAGCCATCGCCACGAACATCTTGCGGTAGTTCTCGTTCTGCTGTTCTTCCTTGGACCGGAATTTGATCTTTTCCAGCTTGGTGAGGCCGTCGACCAGCATGGCGCAGGTATCTCCGAACCTCGCTCGGACCTGTTCCACCTCGACAGTCGTATCCTCCACAACGTCATGCAGCAGCGCCGCTATGATGGAAGTCACGTCCATCTCCATATTGACCAGGATTTCCGCCACGGCCACCGGATGGAGAATATAGGGCTCTCCCGATTTGCGCACCTGCCCGTGATGGGCCTGGTCGGCAAATTCATAGGCTTCCCGGATCCTGTTCAGATCCTGGTCCCTCATATAAGTCGACGCCTTAGCGAGTAATTGCTCTATGCCCATGAAACGTCCCTTTCCATCCAAATGTCATCGTTCGACTTCTACCGTGTCCCAGTACCTATGAAATAAGTTTAACTCCTATTATGCCCCTACAATACGGGCTGCGTCAACTGAACTTGAAGCGATACGGTCCTCCCTCCGAACGCGGCACACAGGTCCACCATAAACAATGGTTCAAATTCCTTATTCTGTTATTCATTTGGCGGAAATGTCTCTAGATCGACAAAAAAAAAGACGGCCGATGACCGGCCGTCATTATTTCCTGAGAAATAATTACCCATGAAGCATTTAGTATTTCATCAGGGAGAAGATGTCCAATCCGCCAAGCTTGGCGCGTCCGTCCAAATAGCCGAGCTCGATCAGGAACGAAGCTCCTACCACCTCGCCGCCGAGCTGTTCGATGAGGTTGATCGTCGTCGCGATCGTACCGCCGGTGGCGAGCAGATCGTCGGCGATAAGCACGCGCTGTCCCGGCTTGATGGCATCCTTGTGGACGGCGAGCGTGTCTTTGCCGTATTCGAGATCATAACCGGCCTCGACGGTCTCTCCCGGAAGCTTGCCGCTTTTGCGGATCGGCACGAAGCCGACTCCGAGAGCGATCGCAAGCGGAGCTCCGACGACGAAGCCGCGCGCCTCCGGACCGGCGATCAGGTCGATCTCTTTGCCGTGGGCCGCTTTTTTGAGCTCATCGATCGCCGCACGGTATACTTCGCCGTTGTTCAGCAGCGTCGTAATGTCCTTGAAGCGGATGCCTGGCTGAGGAAAATCTTCGATAACGCGGATATATTCTTTGAAGTTCATGATTGTCGAGCTCCTTTTATTCCCTATGCGGGTAGTTCGGTATGATGGCTTGATGCCGGCAAGCCGGCTATCCAAGATTTGATGTCTTCGATGGCGGAAAAGAGCCTGGACATGATCTTCTCTTCTTCCAGCGCCTCCAAGTAAAGCGCGGATTCCGAGAGGTCCCTGCGGGCCGGGGCTTCGGCGGCTGTCCAGCCCTCGTCGCGCCGCTCGATGAAGCCCAGCTGATGAAACACTTCCAATGCCAGAGAGGCTCGCTCCGGCGGGCAGCCCGCAGCCTCGGCCAGCCTCCGTCCCGCCTGCCCGGCAGGCAGCGGAGACAGCTTGCGGATCCAGGCGTACAGCCTGCCCATGCCCGCCCGCTCCAGCCAATCCGCGGAGCCTTTCTGATCGGCCGGATAGAGCAGATGCAGCGCCTCCAGCCCATGGCTGAGCCGAAGAGCTTTCTCCAGCCTGATGCAGGATGACGGACTTCCATAAAGGATGATTTCCTGGCAGGAGAAGCCTCCTGCCGGAACCTCTTCGGGAAGGCAATGAGTCCATCCGGGATTGCCGCTTCCTTCGCTTCCTGCTGCGATCTCGAGAGCGCTGGACAAATGAAGCCTTTCCCTCGTCACGATGACGGCCGTTCTCTTTTCCTGCCGGAGCCTCTCGATGATCGAGGCGAGGCGGCCGACCGGATCCCTTGTCCCTCGGAAGTCGTACACCCTCGGCTCTCTGACCCTCAAATCGCGGATCATCAGCTGCGGCTTCCGCTTCCCGTTCCATTCGTTCACCGTCAGCTCCCCTACGATGTCCGCCCTCAAGGAAGCGGCGAGCGGATCGGCGAATTCGCCCATGCCGAATCCGATCGCGTCCAGCTTCGCCGGGGTGATGCCGCTGCTCAGAGCGAGCTTGAGATGCGTCTTTTCCTTGCCGAGCAGGCGGACATCGCCGATGCCCGCTACGCTGATCAGCAGCTTCGGCACCGGATTGCCGCTGCCGTAAGGCTCAAGCAGTGCCAGCTCGCCGGCAGTCTCGATCGACGCCTCCTCGATGGGACAGACCAAATCGATGTCGCAGACCGGAATGTAGTCCTCCGGACGCAGCTGAAGCTCCGCTTGCGCGCAAAGGGCTTCTTCCAGCTCGTCCAGACGGGTGCGGTGCAGCGTCATGCCCGCTGCGGCCGCGTGGCCTCCGTAATGCTCCATCAGTTCCTTGCAGGAACTCAGAGCTTCGAACAGATCATAACCCGGAATCGACCTTGCCGATCCTTTGCACATTCCCGATTGCTCGTCAAGGCCGAGCAGCACGGTCGGACGGTAATGCTTCTCCAGCAGCTTGGAAGCTACGATGCCGACAACGCCGGGATTCCAGCCCGCACCGGCGAGCACGATCACTCCGGGGCGGGGAGCGCCTTGCTCGTCGGCCCGGCGGCAGCGTTCCTGCCACATGGCTTCGGCTTCCTTGGCAATATCGGCGACAACCTCGCGGCGCTCGATATTGAGCTCGTCCAGGCTCGAGGCGATTTCCTCGGCTTCCTCCCGATTATCGGTGACAAGAAGGACTACGGCCGGAGCGGCATGATCGAGCCGGCCGGCGGCGTTGACTCTCGGCCCCATCTGGAAGCCGATATCGGAAGCCGTGACCGCCTCCGTCTTGATGCCGCCCGCTTCGGCCAAAGCCGCGAAGCCGGGGCGAGGCGAAGTTCGAATGACATGCAGGCCGGAGCGAACGATAATGCGGTTCTCGTCGGCCAATGGCATCAAGTCCGCAATCGTTCCCAGAGCGGCGATATCGCTCCATTCCAGGGGAATGCGGCCCAGCAGGCACTGGGCGAGCTTGAATGCGACTCCCGCGCCGCACAGTCCCTTGAACGGATAAGCGCAGCCAGGCTGCTTGGGGTTCACGATGGCATCGGCATCGGGAAGAACGTCGGGAGGCTCGTGATGATCCGTAACGACGACCGACAAGCCCAGCTTGCGGGCATGCGCGATCGGCTCGACGGCGCTGATTCCGTTGTCGACCGTGACGATAAGCGTGAATCCCTCTCTCGCAGCCTTGTCCACGGCCGGGATGTTCATGCCATATCCTTCCCGGGTACGATGCGGAATATAATAGTCATGGCGAATGCCCAGCTCGCGCATCAGAAGGATCATCAAGGCGGTGGAGGAAACCCCGTCCGCATCGTAATCTCCGTACACCAGCACTTTCTCCCCGTCTGCCGCGGCCTTCCGGATGCGGGCGGCCGCTTCCTCCATTCCCTTGAGCAGATAGGGATCATGCATCGACTCGATTCCCGCTCCCATGAAGTCATGGGCCGTTTCCGGCGTCATGCACCCTCTTTGGACGAGCAGCCTCGCCGCCAGCGGATTCAGGCCAAGGGCAGCCTGAATCGATTGCGCGGCCTGGTTTTCCTCTTCATTCAGCTTTCTTATGTTCCAGCGGGTTTTGGACCCGATCACGTTGTACCCGCCTCCATCCTTGCCATTCGGTGTGTAGCTTGCTGCTTATATCTGCCGCTTGCCGCCACAGGCTGGTTCTCAAAACGAAATCCAAGCAGAGAAACGCTGCCCTCTGCGGCTGCGGGCCGTTCCGGAAGACCGGATCAGCCCGCAGCAGGCGGCGGCAGCGTTATGCCCAGGACGGACCAGCCGGCTCTTACTGAAGCAGCGTCGGCATATGCTCCTGATTGGGATCATGATTGGATTTGTACGGATAGCCGGGATTATAAGGCTCTACGCAGATTTTGACGTCATGGATATGCATGAACCGCTTGAGGACCAGCTGCTTGACCCGCCGCCCGATGTCCGCCCCTTCGAGAACGGAAATCCGCGGATTGACGCTGATGACGATTTCGGCGGATATCCTGCCTCCGCTCATATGCGGCTGGACCGCTTCAACCGTCACGACGCCGTCGACTCTTTGGATGATCTCCGTCATGTCCTCGGCGAGACCGGAATGGTCTGCGGGTGCCGGTTCCTTCTTTTTGCCGGTTCCAAGAAAAAGAAGATAGCCCTTGTAGACGATGAAAGCCCCGATGAGGACCGATGCGGCAGGATCCAGATAAGTCATCCAGGTCCATCCGCTCTCGCCTCCGGCCCAAGCGCCGGCGGCTCCGGCGGCCGCCGTCAGCGAGACCGCCCATTCCCATCCGGGAATGGGGCCTCTTACGAACAGAAGCCGCAAGGCAAGGCAGATCGGAATGACGAAGGCAGCCGGCAGCTGCGGATAGCCGTCAAGCGGCTCCATCATGCGGTTGAGAGCGAGTACGGCCATCTGCAGGCCGATGACGATGAGAAAAATGGAGAACACATAAGCGAATGTATGCTCCCTGCCCATACGCTGCACGTTGTCCCCGCTGCGGCGGCTGTGCTCCTTGCCGGATGCTTGCGCCGCATAGGAGGAGCATGCGTCCGAAGCGGAACGGAAAGCATCGGACAGCAGAACGGAACTGCCGAAGAGGGAACCGGCCGTTCCCTTAATGACGGCGAGCCCGATATGGACTCCGGTCTCCCTCCGCCGGCCGGCCGCAGCTTGGCCGGATTGCGGTAGCTTGTCGGCCATGGCTTCAGCCTCCCGTTATGAAGCTGCCGGATTGCCGGCGGAAGCCGGCTTCGACTTGGAATTCTTCTTCATGAGCAGCCACAGCGGGCTTGCGATGAAGATGGAGGAATACGCTCCGCTGAACAGACCGACCAGCATGGCCAGCGAGAACAGGCGGATCGATTCGCTGCCGAAAATGAACAGCGCCAAAGCGGCGAACAGCACCGTAAGCGCCGTGTTGATGGAGCGCGTCATCGTCTGCCATACGCTGTCGTTTACGACCTTGATATAGTCCTTGAATGTCTTGATCTTCGCGAATCGCAGGTTTTCGCGGATCCGGTCGAAGATGACGATCGTATCGTTGATGGAGTAGCCGATGATCGTCAGAATCGCGACGATGAACGGCAGATTGACTTCCAGGCGGAATATCGAGAAGACGCTGATGACGATGAAGGCATCGTGGACGAGAGCCACGACGGCCGCAAGGCCGAAGCGCCATTCAAAGCGGATGGCGATATAGATGATGATGCCGATGCAAGCCAGCAGCATCGCCTTCAGCGCGTTCCACTGCAGCTCGCGGGCGATCTCGACATCGACCGTGTTGACCTCGACCGAAGAGCCGGGATCGAACTTCGCTTTAAGATCCGTTTTGAGCTGCTCCTCCTTGCTCTGGCTGAGCACTTCGTCGAATCGGATCGTCATCCGGTTGTCGCCGAAGGTCGGCGCGTTGTGCTTGCCGAATTCTCCGGCCTGGAGATAGGATTCGATCTCCTGGCGCTGGGCGGACAAGTCCTTGGTCGACTTGACGTCCACGCTGGAGCCCGACTTGAAATCGACGCCGTAGTTGAGTCCCAGAGCCGCGAGCGCCACGATGCCGGCGATCGTGATGACGATCGAGAAGATGTAGAAATACTTGCTGTAATGGACAAAATCGATCCGGGATTCCTTAGAGCGCACGGATTTCACTCTCCTTCACGCCGTAATAGCCCGGCTTGTTGAATTTGCCGCTCTTGATCATCAGCCAGAGCAGGTAGCGGGAAACGACTACGTTGGAGATCAGGCTGATGATGATGCTCAGAAGCAGCGTGATGGCGAATCCTTTGACGGATCCGACACCGATGAAGAACAGAACGCCGGCGGCGATGATCGTCGTGACATGGGAGTCGATGATCGTGCGCAGGGAAGTTTTGGAGCCGGCGCGGAAAGCGCTCAGCAGGCTCTTGCCGGAACGCATCTCTTCCTTGATCCGCTCCGCCGTCAGGATATTGGCGTCGACGGCGATGCCGATGCCGAGAATGAAGGCCGCGATGCCGGGAAGCGTAAGCGTCGCGTTGAGCGCGATATGCGCCGCAAGCAGCAGCCACGTATAGATGATCAGGGATACGCTGGCCGCGATGCCCGGCACCCGATAGAACACGAGCATGAAGAGCACGATGAAGATCGTGCCGACGAGACCGGCGAAAATCGTGTCGTCGAGCGACTGCTTGCCGAGCGAGGCGCCTACGGATTGCGTGTATTTCACTTCGAGCTTCAGCGGCAGGGCGCCGAGGTTGATCGTGTCGCGGATATTCATCGCTTCTTCTTGCGTGTAGCCCCCGGTGATCTGGGCGTCGCTGCTGTTGATCGTCGAGGACACGGCCGGAGCCGAAAGCTGGTTCTCGTCGAGATAAATGGCGAGCTGGTTGTTGCCGGTCACGGCCAGCTTGGCCACCTCGGCCGTCACCTTGGCGAACTGGGCGGCATCCTTGAGCTTGATGTTGATCTGATAGCGTCCGAAGTCATCGCGCTGGACCGATGCGCCGCCTTCCTTGAAGTCGCTGCCGGTCAATTCGACCTTGCAGTAGCCGGCCTCCTTGGCGCAGCCGATGGCGCTGCGGAAGGTCAGGTTCGCCGGCTTGACGAGATCCTCGCGCAGCTTGGCTTCCTTGGCTTCGTCCATGCCCGCGATGCGGATGCGGATGCGGTCCGTGCCTTCCGTCGTGACTTCAGGCTCGGACACGCCGTCTTTGTTGACGCGCTTCTCGAGGCTTTTTGCCGTCTCCGTCAACGATTCGCGCGTCACTTTGCTGCCTTCGTTCAAAGGCTTGGCCTGGTAGAGGATTTCGAATCCGCCTTTGAGGTCTAGACCTAACCGGGTCTTATCCAAGAGGGCGGGGCTTGTCCAACCAATGACGCCGAAACTGACGACGACAATGATCAGGAATGCTAGCATCCGTTTCATAATTCCTGATGTTCCTCCTTAAGTTCACAATCGTTTCTATTATAACGATGACGGAAATTTGAGTCAAAAAAAAGAAACCCTTGTCAAAATCAGGGTTCTTTCCACGCGCTCATCGTCAGATGGTTCATGAGCTGGGTCGCCTTAAGGGACAAGATGTCATTTACGAGCTTGTGCAGCAGCGGCTCTCCCGACTTGATATACCGGGCTTGAACGCATTCCCATACATCGGTCCCCGTCACCTGCTCGTAACCGATCCAGCGGAACTCCTCCGCCTTGCTCTCGCACAGGGCGAAGATCTCCTCGCTCATTTCCTTTTCCGTCATGCGGCCACTCGCCTCCCCTGTTGACTATCCGCCTCAAGCCGTCGAACTGATTTCATTCGACGCAGAGGCCCGCTTTCCTGCCTCGATCCGGCTTCTTCCCAAAAAACATAGACATGCCGGGTGCCGGATGCCGCATAAACATGCTGTACGGACGTGCCCGCCCGCTGCCGGGCCGGCACAATGAACACCGTTAGGGAAGAGGAAGGAATCTATGACGAAGCCGAACAAACCAACCAAGCAAACCTTTATCAAGGGAGCTATGATCCTGCTTGCGGCGGGCGTCATCAACCGGATTCTCGGTTTCGTCCCCCGCATCGCCCTTCCCCGCGTCATCGGAGCCGAAGGGGTCGGCATCTACCAGCTCAGCTACCCGTTCCTCGGCGTGCTGCTGACTCTCATTACAGGCGGCATCCCGCTGGCCGTCGCCAAATGGATCGCGGAAGCCGACTCCAAGGGGGAGGGCCACCGCGTCAAGCAGATTTTCCGCACCGCCATGCTGCTGACGATCGTCCTTGCCCTCGCGATGACGGCTCTGATGCTGCTCGGCGCCGAATGGATCACGACCCGCGTCCTGACCGACAGCCGCGTGTACCGGCCGTTCGTCATGATGGCGCCGATGCTTCTCATCATCGGGGTATCGTCCGTATACAGAGGCTATTTCCAAGGCAAGCAGAACATGATCCCGACCGCCCAGTCCCAGGTCGTGGAGACGGTGCTGCGGATCGCCGGGCAATTGCTGCTGGCTTTCCTTCTGCTCCCGTACGGACTCGAGTGGGCAGCCGCAGGCGCGATGATGGGAACCGTCATCGGGGAGATCGCCGGCTTGCTGATCTTGTTCTGGCATGCAGCCAGAGACAAGGGAAAGTCCGCTGCGGCAGTTCCCGCCCCCCCTGCCGGCGCTCCACCTTTTTCTCAAGACTTCAAGAACGAAGACCGCGTTCCCGTGCTGAAAAAGCTGCTGCGCCTTTCCATCCCGGTTACCGGCAGCCGGCTGGTCGGCTCCCTGTCCTATCTGCTGGAATCGATTCTGACCGCCCGCAGCCTCGCCGCCGCAGGCATCGCGACCGGTGCCGCCACCGCGCAATACGGCGCCCTTCAAGGGATGATCATTCCGCTGCTGCTGCTGCCGACGGCTCTGACCTACTCCCTGTCCGTGTCTCTGATTCCATCCCTGTCGGCCGCAGCGGCCAGAGGAGACATGGCCTCGATCCACAAGCGTCTCCATCAGTCCCTCCGCCTCGCTCTCGTCAGCGGCGCCCCCTTTGTCGTCGTCATGGGACTGCTCGCGGAGCCGCTGTGCCGGCTGATGTACAACCACGGGGAAATCGCCCCGCTGCTTGCCCTGCTCGCTCCCGCCGGCATCTTCATCTACTTGCAAGGACCGCTCCAGGCAGCCCTGCAGGCGCTAGACAAACCCGGAACGGCTCTGTTCAATACGACCGTAGGCGCTTGCGTGAAGCTGTATCTGATCGTCGAGCTCGCATCTCGTCCCGAGCTCGGAATCTATGGCGCTGTCATCGCGATCGTCGTCAACATCATCCTCGTCACTGCCCTCCACGGCATTAGCGTCATGCGCTGCGCCGGGTACCGCATGAAGCTGCCCGACTTCATCAAGGTCGGAAGCGCCATGATCATCATGGGAGCCTGCTGCAGGTGGCTGATGAGCAGAGGGCCGCTTCCAGCCGAATGGCTCAATCTGATCGTTTCTTGCGCAGCCGGCGCCGCGGTTTATTTATTTTTGATGGGAGCCATGGGAATTGTCGACAGACATGACTTGTCCCGAATACCGGGCATCGGGCGCTGGTTCGGGTGAAGCCGGCATGTATGGAGACAAAGCGAAAAGGCAGCTGCATCGCAGCTGCCCGCTTTTTATTTTTTTCGGCGGTTCTCATCGACGAACAGCTCGCCTTTGTGGTCGATCGTGCAGAAGAACACCTGGTTCCACTCCGTAAGCCCTCTTTTGCGAAGCTGCTGCTTCAGCCAGAGACGGTTTTTTTCCAGCTTCTCCAGATTATGATCCATGACTCTGCCATCCATGATGAGCGGAACCGGCAGCGTTTCGAATCGATAAGCCGAAGGAAACGTTATGTCGCTTGACGATGAATCCTGCTGCTCATTGTTCTTGTCTTGCTTGTCTTGCTTGTCTTGCTTTCCATGCTTTCCCTGTTTTTGTTCTCCGCCGGAAGAGCTTCCCTGTTGACTTTGCTGCTGCCCGCTTTGCTGCTGCCCGCTTTGCTGGTTCTGCTGGCCTTGTTGTCCTTGCTGGCTCTGGCCGGAAGACGGGGACTGGCTTTCCTTCGGGATGACGGACAGCTTGCCGCTCGTCTCGAGAATCGCGAATTCCACGTCCGCCACCCTCGCAACCTGGTTTTCCCTCAGCTGAAGCATGAGATCGTCCAGGTTGTAGCGCTGTTTCTTCATTTCCTTCTGATTGAGCTTGCCGTCGGCGATAATGACGCTGGGCTTGCCGTCGAACAGCAGCCGGAGCTTGCGGTTTTTCAGGCCGATATAAGCGATCAGCACCTGAATGATCATCAGCACGGCCATCGGAACGATGCCCTCGATAACCGGCCGTTTCGTATCCTCGATGACAAGAACCGCAATTTCGGCAATCATGAACGAGATGACGAGGTCGAACACGCTCATTTTGCCGATTTCCCGCTTTCCCATCAATCTCATGATCAGGAACACGACAAAATAAATCAGGACGGTCCGCAGCAGCAGCGACCCATATTCCATGCTTTCGCCCCCCTTGGCCCAATCATCAAGCGTCAGATGGTATTGTCGCCCCCCCTGTCCGCAGCCATGCACAGCATGACGCAATGAAATGTTGGCAATAAAGGCGAAACGAGGATTTGTCCTTCCCATCGGCAGGGCTGTACTAATTCCGGCGGCTTGACCATATGGTGAACTAAATACCATACCATCACTGGAGGGTGATTCCCGCATGAACCCCATTAAAAATGTGCAAAAAGTGCGTATCGGCTCCCCCATGCTAGGAGGGCTGGCTTACTCCGGCTTATGGCTCGCTCTGGGAGCCCTGCTTCTGTCGCTCATGCTGTACGCGGGAAATCTCAGCGAGGATTCGCTTCCGGCCTGGGCGCTTGGCATTCACGGCACCGCTTCCCTGTGCGGAGGCTTCACGTCCGGCAAGCGCAGCGGAGCCAAAGGCTGGTACCATGGCGGCCTGCTCGGTCTCGTTTACGGCCTTCTGGTGCTCGTGATCGGCTTTCTGGCAGCCGATGCAGGCCTGTCGTCCAAAACCGGCATCCTTTTCCTCATCGTCGCTCTCGCAGGCGCATTCGGGGGCATGATCGGCGTCAATCTGCGGAAATGACCCCCTGTGTAAACTTGTCTCGGGTATGCTATACTTGTTCTCGGTAATCGAACTGGTAAACATCTGGAACTGTCATCTTCCGGTGTATCAGGGGCAAGCTTAGGGGGAACCATAGTGGCAATCTTGACATCCATGAATCAAATTACGCTGTACACGGTGCTGACGTCCGCCGTATTGATCAGTTTCGGAACCGGCCGCAATCCGCTGCGCGCCGCAGGCGTCTTTGCCCGCAATCTAGCCGTCAATCCCAGATACTTGCTGCTGTTCGGCTCGCTGCTCGCCATCCTCTTCATGAACAAGCTCGAGCTGATCATCGAAAGCAAGATGAAGCATCAGACCGACTTCACCCCATTTGTCCAGCGGCTCGAAGGCGGCTTCGTGGAAGGATTCCAGCAGCTGTTCCATGCCGCATGGCTGACGCCGGTGCTGGCCTTTTTCTACGTTGTCGTCTTCCAGTCGCTGCTGGTCGCATCGCTCGCTGTCTACATGTACCGCGACAAGACCGGACGGCAATTCTCCGCGACCTGCTACGCGATCATGCTCAACTACCTGATTGCGATTCCTTTTTATTTGTTCATGCCCGTCAAGGAAGTTTGGGCCTATAATCCAAACGTTCATTTTTATATGCTGGAGGCTTTTCCGGCTTTTGAAACGGTATACCGCGGCTTGTCCGGCCTGGACAACTGTTTCCCGAGCCTTCATACTTCCATCTCCGTGACGCTTGCCTTGCTGGGAGCCCGTTCCGGCATCAAGCGCTGGGCCTGGCTGACCGGCGTGACGGCGGCAATCATTATTTTCACCATCTTCTATATGGGCATCCACTGGCTGACCGATATGCTCGGAGGCCTCTGCCTGGCGACCTTCGCCGTGTACATGGGCTACAAGCTGGCGGATTTGAAATCGCTGGCCAAACCAATTCCGTCCGTTCATCCTTCACGCTGAACTCCTTCCCGGCGTTAAATCGCTCCCCCTTCCGGCAATAGCGCAAAAAAAGAGCCTTCGCGGCTCCTTTTTTTTTTACGGCTGACTCAGCAGCTTTTGCTCGTGCCGGCCCCAATGAGGCTGCGTTCCGTCCTCATCCACAAATCCGTAACGTTCCGACAGCTCCCATGAGCTAAGATGCCTTCCGGACAAGCTTCCCTTCCCGGGGTCGGCGGCCAGACAGGCCAGCGCCCTGCCTACATAAAGCGGGGTCTCCGATTGAAGAAAATTAGGATCCTTCTCGCCGGCGTCTCTCCAGTTCGCTTCCGTCACGCCGAAATGGGCCAGCATCTCCTCCGAGCGCAAAAATCCCGGGGTCAACGAAACCGCGCAAATTCCATATGGCTTCAGCTCCTCGGACAGCCCTGCAGCCATATGGATTCCCCATATCTTGGACAAGCTATAGGGCAGATTGCCCCGATACTTGTAGTCGACGCCGTCGGTTATTTCCGCAAGGAGGCCGGACTCGCTGCGGATGAGCAGAGGCATCGCGTAATGTGCCGTCATGTAATGGGTGTCGAGCACTCCGTGCTGCATCGCCAGCCCATCCTTCAGCGGTGACGCCCAGAAAGGCTTGCCCCAATGAGTCAGCCTTTCTCCTCCCCAAATATCGTTCACGAGGATATCCAGACGTCCATGGGCCATTTCGATCCGCTTCATCAGCGCCTCCACTTCCTCCGGCACCGAATGGTCGACTCGGACAGCAATCCCGATACCGCCGCGGCTTTCAACCCTTTCAGCGGTTTCCTCGATCGTCTCCTTGCGTCCGATGGGGGAAGAGGACATTCGCGTCGTCCGCCCTGTCACGTATACCGTCGCACCGGCTTCTCCGAGCGCCATCGCGATTCCGCGGCCGGCTCCCCTCGTTCCTCCGGCTACGAGGGCAATCTTGTCCTTCAACGGCTTGTTCTGCGTCATGAACCATCTCTCCTTTTCAATAGGGGCCGCTCAGCGGCACTAAGTTCAGGTATAATCATATAGTGCCATACACGACATCCTCTGTCTTGTAGGATGAACCATCCATTGTAGGAGGTCTGTTCCATGCGCGGAGACCGGCTGCTTGCCATCCTGCTGACGCTCCAGGCCGAAGGAAAGCTGTCGCAGCGGGAGCTTGCCCGAAGGCTGGAGGTGTCCGAAAGAACGATTCAAAGGGATATGGATGCCTTGGGCTCGGCGGGGATTCCAGTCGTATCCGAACGGGGAAGCGCCGGCGGCTGGAGGCTGATGGAGGGGTACCGGACGGATGCCACCGGCATGACCGGAGAGGAATGGAAAGCTCTCCTCCTGTCGGCGGGCAGCCGGGCGGCCCGCGACCTCGGTCTGGCGGATGCGCTCGACTCGGCGCTTCTCAAGCTGCGGGCGGCGGGGATGCCGGGCAAGCCTGCCGTCGCCTCGAGCCTGTCCTCCAAGCTTCATGTCGATGCGGACGGCTGGCATGAATGCCGGGAGCCGCAGCCGAAGCTCGCCCTCTTGTTCGAAGCCGTCCTGACCGAACAGCGGATCGAAGCTTATTATGAATCGCGGAACGCCCCTCAGGCTGCCTCCCCGCGCTGCCTGATGCCGCTCGGTCTCGTCATGAAGGGGAGCGCCTGGTATTTGGCGGCCAGCGAGGGAGATGCCGTTAAAAGCTTTCGGACGTCCAAGCTGTCGGATATCCGCTTGACGGGAGAGCCCTTTGAGCGTCCTGCCTCATTCAGCCTGGCGGCGTGGTGGCGGACTTCAGTGAGCCGCTTCCTTGAAGGGCTGCCTTCCACTCTTGTTCGATTGAAGGCTTCTCCGGATGCCATGGACAGGCTGCAAAAAATGAGATATACGCGGATTGTAGGCGCCTATTCCCCTGAAAGCGAGGCGGCTTCGGCAGAAAGGGAGGAGACGGAAGCAACCCCCGTCTTGAAGCTCGTCGACGTCCGCTTCGATACGCTGGACTATGCGGCCGGCGTCGTGCTCTCGCTCGCACCCGCCGTCGAGGCTGTCGATCCACCGGAGCTGCGGCAGCGGGTATGCGAGCTCGCCGAAGCAGCTCTGGAGATGCACCGCAACGCATAAAAAAACCCTTTGGAGAGCTGCTCTCCGAAGGGTTTTTGGAGCGTCGGGCTGCTTAGAGCGTGCCTTCAGGATCCACTTTGTCGCTTTTGACTTCAAGCTTTTCTTCCGTCTTGGCTTCGACAGGAGCCGGAGCGCTGTTCAGGACGGATGCGATGGCGCTGCGTTCGAACGTCACTCTCGTCGTATCGTTGACGCGCAGAACGACCGTGTCGTCGGTCAGCTCCACGATCGTGCCGTGCATGCCGCCGATGGTCGCGATTTTGTCGCCTTTCTTGAGCGAGCCGAGCAGGGCGTTGCGCTGCTTTTGCTTCTTCTGCTGAGGACGGATCAGAAGGAAGTAGAAGACGATGAACATGAGGCCGAACATGAGCAGCATGGACATGCCGCCACCGCCGGCGCTACCGGAAGCCAGAAACATAGGTGTATACCCCTTTCAATATCGGAACGAGATTCTGGTTAAAACCCTTTGTCGTTGTCATGCAGGCCGTATTGGGTGAAGAATTCGTCCCGGAAATCAAGCAGCCTGTCCTCCATGATCGCCTGGCGCACGCCGCGCATCATCTCCAGCAGGAAATGCAGGTTATGGTAGGTCGTCAGCCTGATGCCGAACGTCTCGTCGGCCTTGATGAGATGCCGCAGATAAGCGCGGGAATAATTGCGGCAGGTGTAGCAGCCGCATTCCGGATCAAGCGGTCCGAGGTCCTCCGCGTACTTGGCATTGCGGATGTTCACCCGTCCTCCGCTCGTCATCGTCGTGCCGTTGCGGGCAATGCGGGTCGGAAGCACGCAGTCGAACATGTCGACTCCGCGAATCGCTCCTTCGAGAAGCGCGTCGGGAGATCCGACGCCCATCAAATAACGCGGCTTGCCTGTCGGCAGGAGCGGAATCGTCTCCTCCAGCACCTCATACATGAGATGCTTCGGTTCCCCGACGCTCAAACCACCAATAGCATACCCCGGGAAATCCATGGAAGTCAAATCCGCCGCGCTCTGCTTGCGCAGGTCGGCATGCATGCCTCCCTGGACGATCGCGAACAGCCCTTGGTCCTGCGGACGGGCATGGGCTTTGAGGCAGCGCTCCGCCCAGCGGGTCGTCCGCTCGAGCGAGTTTTTGATGTATTCGTATTCGGCCGGATACGGAGGGCACTCGTCGAACGCCATCATGATATCGGAGCCGAGCGAGTTCTGGATCTCCATCGCCTTCTCCGGCGACAGGAACAAGCGGTCGCCGTTGAGATGGGAGCGGAATTCGACGCCTTCCTCGGTGATCTTGCGCATGTTGCTCAGCGAGAACACCTGGAAGCCGCCGCTGTCCGTCAGAATCGGGCGGTCCCAATTCATGAACTTGTGCAGGCCGCCGGCATTGCGGATCAGGTCGTGGCCCGGACGGAGCCACAGGTGATAGGTGTTGCTGAGAATGATATGGGCGTCCATTTCCTTGAGCTCTTCCGGGCTCATCGTCTTGACGGTAGCCTGGGTGCCGACGGGCATGAACGCCGGCGTCTCGATGACGCCGTGAGGGGTATGGACGCGGCCGAGCCGCGCCCCGGATTGCTTGCATACTTTGATCAGTTCGTAAGTTACAGCCACAGTTCACTCTTCCATTCCTAGTAGATAAACATCGCGTCGCCGAAGCTGAAAAACCGGTACTTCTCGTTGACTGCCTCTGCATAGGCGTGCAGGACATGCTCGCGCCCGGCAAGCGCGCTGACCAGCATGACCAGCGTCGACTTGGGCAGATGGAAATTCGTCAGCAGGGCGTCGACAGCCCGGAACTCATATCCGGGATAAATGAAAATATCCGTCCAGCCGCTGCAAGCCTGAAGCCCGTCCGGATACCGCTGAGCCGCTGTCTCCAGCGTGCGGGCCGACGTGGTGCCGACGGCAACGATTCGGCCGCCGCGTTCCTTGGCGGTGCGGATCATCGCGGCGGATTCCTCGCTGAGCTCGTAATACTCGGAGTGCATCACATGCTCTTCAATCGTGTCCGTGGACATCGGCCGGAATGTGCCGAGACCGACATGAAGCGTCAGCGGAGCGATTCCGACTCCCCTATCCCGCAGCTCCTGGAGGAACTGCTGCGTGAAATGCAGCCCCGCGGTCGGAGCCGCTGCGGATCCCGCCTGGCGGGAATAAACAGTCTGATACCGCTCCCGGTCGTCCAGGCGTTCCTTGATATACGGCGGCAGCGGCATCTCGCCCAGTCTGTCCAGCAGCTCCTGGAATATTCCGCTGTACTGGAACCGGACGATGCGTCCGCCCATATCGCCTTCGCTTTCCACGACTGCGCGCAGCAGCGGCTCGCCGCCTTCGCCGGCGCCGAAAGCGATGACCGTGCCGGCCTTCAGCTTCTTGGCCGGCTTCGCCAGCGTCTCCCAGCAATCGCCTTCGAGCTGGCGGAGCAGCAGCAGCTCCGCCTTCGCTCCGGTATCCTCCTTGACGCCTAGCAGGCGGGCGGGAAGCACGCGGCTATCGTTGACGACCAGCGTGTCTCCCTCGCGCAAATACTGCTTCAGATCCGTGAACCGATGATGGGCGATCTCTCCCGTGCGCTTGTCCAAAGCGAGCAGGCGCGAGGAGGTCCGGTCCGTCAAAGGGGTCTGGGCGATCAGCTCTTCCGGCAGGTGAAAATCATAATCTTCTACGTTCATGGCTTCAGCTTCCGTCCTTAGCGAGTTCAATCTCTTTGTAGTAGTATTTCAGAATGCGTTGGTAATCATACCCGGTATCGGCCAGGCCCTTGGCGCCGTATTGCGACATTCCGAGGCCGTGCCCGTTGCCGGTTCCCCGGATGAGCCACGTCTGCGAAGCGGAGACGGGCCGGATGGCTCCGGAGGCGTTCATGACCGTCAGGCCCGCTCCGCCCGATGGCGATGCTTTGGCTCCGCCGGCTCCCAGCACTTGGACGGCGGCTCCCGTTTCCTTGACCGCCGAGGCGCCGCCGGCGCCGAGAAGCGACACCTGCCCGGCCGGCTCGATGGCGAACCGCGTGCTCGGCAAGCTGCCAAGCGCGGTGCGCAGGGAGTCCGGATACTTGACCGGAACGGCTTTGCCGTTCACGTTCACCTGCATGACCCGCCCTGAAGGTCCGCGCGAGGCGACCTCCAGCGACTGAATCGGTCCCGATACGGCCGAGGTCGTCTTGCCCTTCATGGCATCCAGCAGCTGGGCCGAGGTGAACGGGCCGCGCATCCAGTTGAATTCATTGGACTGCGCGACCGTCTCCAGCACCGTCACCTTAGCCCCGGCGTCCAGCTTGTCCACCGGATTCACGCCGTCCTGGATGAGAGGCAGCGGCCTCACATTGGTAGCGGCGGACTTGATGCGCGCGATGACAGCCCCGGCTGCGTTCTTCTCGCCGGTCAGGTCAGCCGTGTCGGACCGGATGAAGCCGGTGCCGCCGCTCGGAGCCATGACCCGGTACCATTTGAACAGGCCGTTCTCGGAAGAATCGTCCGGGCTTTGGACCGGAGCCAGATACGGCACCTTGCTTCCCCATACTTCGGATGGATCCGCTGTATACCCTCCGGCGCTGGAAGAGAATACCGCCTCGACAGGCTTGCCCCCGCTGAGCATGACCTGCCCCTTGGTATCGTCGACCGCCTTGATGGTCGTCGCCTTCTCGGAGGCGACACCGTTGTACGCCTGGCTGAGCGTCGTGTCGACGACCTGGGCGATGCCGAAGCCGGTCCCCTGGTAGACGGCGTACGAGCGGGCGGCCACGGCTTGCGCCTTGAGCGCCTCGATCGGCCAGGAGCCGGGCATTTCCCCGCCGACGACGGAATACAGATACTGCTCGAACGGAAGCTCGTTGATGACGGCAAGAGCGTTGTTGTAGCTGCTTAACTCGAACTGGCCTCTGTATGTACGGGCGTAGCGCTCGGCAAGTTTCACGCCTTGGGTCGAGGACGGCAACACGACAGCCTTCGTGCCCGCCGGGAAAGTCAGCAGCATGCCGGGCGCCGCTTCCTTCTGGGTGACGGACAAATCCCTCCGCTGCAGCAGATAATCGCCCGCCGCAGCCTGCTTCAGCCCGGTCGCCTCCGCGATTCCGGCCAGCTTGAGCTTCACGGCTTCCAGCGAAGCGCTGTCCGCCGCCGCTCCCACCATGACGGAATAACGGGTTCCGGAATCCGATGGGCGCAGCGCAAGGAATGTATCCGTTCCGGAAGCGCTGAACGAGGCCATCGCGAGCCGCGCCTCCTGCTCGGACGCGTACGCGGCCGTCTCCAGGTGAAGCGGTCCGCGCACGGAGGCGCCGCCGCCGAATGCCTTCACCGTCGCGTTCGCGTTCCATTTGGCAAGAGCGGTCCCTGCCGCAGCCGCAGAGGAGTAGGAGCCTTCCGACACTTGGTAGGAAGTGCCGCCCCCGCGGTCCACCGCCTCCAGCACGGCGTTTCCTCCGGCAGTCTGCACGGCTTTGAATACTGCCAGCGCGGCCGCGAAGGAGCTGTTCTCTCCCAGCAGGACGGAATAGTTCTCCACGGCTACCCGGGCAGTCGCGCCGCCGACAGCGAAAGCCAGAGGTTTGGCCGTTCCCCCTTGGCTGACGCCGATGGCTATCCCGCCGTCGGAGCTGAACGTTGCGGCCGGAATCGACAGCGTATATTTGTTCGGTACGGTGATGAACAAGCCGACGCGAATCGTGTCCATGACCTCGATCCCGTCCGCTTCCGCCTTGGGAGGCAAGTAGAGGCAGCCGCCCAGAACGGCGGCTGCCAGCAGGCCTTTGGGGAGAATTCGGGCTATCGGTCTGTTCATGGTTCTCTCCTTCCGTGTGCTCCGCCGGCTCGCGGCCGTCGGCCGGCGTGCAGGCGGGCACCTTACAGGGTCTTGTCGGTACGGTCCTCGGGGGGAATGCGGCATCCATCCGGGGAACAGGCTTCGTCCGCCTTCCCGAACCAGTCATAGCGGCGTTTGGCGATGTAGCGATAAATCCGGTCTCCAAGACGGCTCATGCCCGGCAGCCGGTACAGCCAGCCTGCCGGACCGAAGCCAGGAACCGTGCGCAGGATGCGCACGACGGCGTCGCTGCCCGCATACAAGCGCCCTGCGCCGTCAACGACATGCATCCTGTCCCTCAGCGCTTCCGCGTCGATGTCCAGTAACCGCTCGGCGGCCCGGCCCTGGAGCCGGTCCAGATTCTGCAACGGAACAAACTTCAGCTCCGCCCGCGAGCCCAGTCGGCCCAGCCTGTCGACCGAGGCGAGGCAGAGGTTGCACTGGCCGTCGTAGATGACGGTGAGCGCGCTGTCTTCAGCGGCTCCGGACCGTTGCTCCTTCATCGGCGGATCCTCCCTTAGGCCATGCGGCTTGTCTGCCGCGGCCATTATTCCGGTACGGGCAAGCCCAGATGGCGGTAGGCAAGAGGAGTGACGACACGCCCTCGCGGAGTCCGCTGCAGGAAGCCGATCTGCATGAGATACGGCTCGTACACATCCTCGATCGTCTGGCTTTCCTCGCCGATCGTCGCTGCGATCGTGTCCAGGCCTACGGGGCCGCCGCGATAGTTGGCGATCATCGCCTGCAGCATCTTGTGGTCGATCCGGTCGAGTCCGAGCGGATCCACCGCGATCAGCGACAGCGCCTGCTGGGCGAGCTCGTTCGTAATGATGCCGTTGCCGCGGACCTGCGCGAAATCGCGAACCCGCTTGAGGAGCCGGTTGGCGATCCGCGGCGTTCCCCGCGAGCGCAGTGCGATCTCGGAGGCCGCATCGCCGACCATGCCGACCTCCAGAATCTCGGCGGAGCGGGAGATGATGAACGCCAGCTCGTCCGTGCCGTAATACTCCAGCCTGCTGACGACTCCGAAGCGGTCGCGCAGAGGGGCGCTGAGCAGCCCGGCGCGGGTCGTGGCTCCGATCAGCGTGAACGGGGGCAGGTCAAGCCGCACGGAGCGCGCGCTGGGACCTTTGCCGATCATGATGTCCAGGCAGAAATCCTCCATCGCCGGGTACAGCACTTCCTCCACGGAGCGGTTCAAGCGGTGGATTTCGTCGATGAACAGCACATCGCCCTCCTGCAGGTTCGTGAGCAGGGCGGCCAGATCTCCCGGACGCTCGATCGCCGGGCCGGAGGTCGTGCGCAGGTTGACGCCGAGCTCGTTGGCGATGATGTTCGAGAGAGTCGTTTTGCCGAGTCCCGGCGGGCCGTAGAGCAGCACATGGTCGAGAGCCTCCTTGCGGAGCTTGGCCGCCTCGATGAATACCTTGAGGTTGTCCTTCACCTGGGACTGGCCGATGTACTCGGCGAGATACCTCGGACGCAGGCTGTATTCGACAGCCTGGTCCTCCATCATCAGATTGGCGGAAATGATGCGATCGTCTTCCATGCAAAACCTCCCTTTCCGCTATCCCTTGAACAGCTGCTGCAGCGCCCGCTTCATGAGCGCGTCCACGGTCTCTCCGGGCTGCTGCGAGCCGCCCATGCCCGCCCAGGCGCGGTCCAGCTCCGACGCCGTATAACCGAGGGCTCCGAGGGCTTCCCTCGCCTCGCCCCAGCTGTCCTCGCCGGCGGCGGCGACTGCCGCTCCGCCGGCGGCTTCGGCTTCCCATACGAGCTCGATGGAAGCCGACGTGATCTGCAGCTTGTCCTTGAGGTCCAGAATCATCCGCTGGGCCGTCTTCTTGCCGATGCCGGGCAGCCGGGTGAGGAAGCTCAAATCCTCGCGGTGGATGGCCGAGATGACCGCCTCCGGGCGGCCGCCGGCCAGAATTCCGACCGCGACCCTCGGCCCGATGCCGGATACCTCCAGCAGCTTGCGGAAGAGCGCCTGCTCCTCCCTCGTCTGGAAGCCGAACAGCTGCGCCGCGTCCTCGCGCACATGGTGGTGGCAGTAGACGGTTACCGGCTCCTCCCCCCGGGCGAACGCGTAAGGATTCGGCGTGTAGACCTGGTACCCGACATCCCGAACGTCGACGACGATATAATCCGTATCCACATAGGCCACACGGCCTTTTACAAAATCGATCATCTGCGGCGCACCTCGTTTATCTTGGACATCATGCCGGAAGCGTGGGCATGGCAGACGGCAACCGCAAGCGCATCGGCGACGTCGTCGGGCTTGGGCACCTTGGCCAGCTTGAGGAACATCCGCACCATCTCCTGTACCTGGCGCTTCTCGGCCTTGCCGTAGCCGACGACGGCCTGCTTGACCTGCATCGGCGTATATTCCGTAATGGGAAGCCCCCTCTGCGCGGCGGCCAAAATAATGACGCCCCGGGCTTCGCCGACCGTGAAGGCCGTCGTCACGTTGCGGTTGAAGAACAGCTTCTCGACGGCAACGGAGTCCGGCTTGTATTTGTCCATCAGAGCCGAAGCAGACTCGTAGACCTGCTTGAGCCGCACCTCGTGAGGGGTGCCGGCTTCCGTCTCGATGGAGCCGTATTGGACCGGCGTAAGCTTCATGCCGTCCTTGTCGATGAACCCGAATCCCGCGATGGCGATGCCGGGGTCGATCCCTAAAATCCGCATCGCGCACTCTCCTTGTATGAAAGCTGGACAATGAAATCTATCTCTATGTAGCGAAAAACAGACTCTATCTATTATAACAGGAAGTGGATGACATGAGAACAAGCGTTTCAGACCGCTCGCCGAAAAGCAAAAAACGCCTTTTCGCAAAGGCGCTCGGAGAACGGGCTTGCCGGACTGGAACCGGACGGGAAGACATGCTGTCGGCGGAAGCGCAGTCTGCTGATATCCGAACGGAATCAGTAGGCGCGCTTCATCGCTCCTCTGGATCTCTCCAGGGCAAAATCGTTGTACGTCGACAAGACGCTGTTGAACTCGTCCCTGTCCTGGACGCGGATGCCGCTCAGCAGCCTGTCCCGTTCCTGCTTGGGCAGCGCGCTTTCCATGTACTGCAGGTCGAGCTGAAAAAACGTCTTCATGACCTTCTCGTCGCTCGGAGGACCTTCGAACAACGTCAGGCTTCCCCCGTCATCCACCCCGAAAGTCGCGCTCTGCTTGCAGGCCTCGGACAGATCGTCGATCCGCTCGGTCACGACGACGCCGCCCTTATCATCGAATCCGGCTTCCCAGCCGGGATGGCTGCCGAGCAGCTTCAGCACGGAAGGAGGATCCATGACGCCGAGCGGACGGATTTCCTCTCCGCATAGATAGACTCTTTTCATCGTGACCGCGGCAGATGCGCTTCCTTCCAGAAAGGAAGAGATCCCCTCCTGTGTAAGGTCCGGCCCGCTCCGAGCGGCCGCCTCGGCTGCGGAAGAGCCCAGCAGAAGCGCTGCAGGAAGCAGAAGCGCGCAGGCCAGGCTGAGCGGCGAGCGGCCGCGCCTGCGCCTCAAATATTTCCGTTTCAGATGGTTCCAGATGCTGATTGACAACATGGTCATCCATAGCCCCTTCTTGGCAGTTTCGGCTAGTCTGCCTTCCGGCTGGATGAATTATGCAAGCATAAAAAAGAACCGGGCTGCGAGTTCAGCCCGGCTCGGCTCTGTGGCCATTCCCCATGCTCGGCTTCCGTCAGCGGTTGATCCAGGGCTTGCTGCCCTTGGAGGCGCGGGGAGCCGGCCGGGAAGCGCTGCGTATAACCGCTTTTTTTGGCTGCTTGCGCGCGGCTGCCGTGCCCGTTTTCGCCGGCTTGGCTTCAGCCTTCGATTTGGTCTCCGGCTTGACTGCCTTCTCAGCCGCCTGCGCCTCCTCCTCGTCCCTGTCTCCGCAGCAGGAAGGCTGGACCGCTACCGGAGCAGATTCATCCGGCGGCGCTCCTCCATACCCCGGATTCACGCCGTAGCCCTGTACGGCGGCCGTCTGCGGCCAGCCTCCCGGAGAGGCGGGATACCCTTGAGCTTCCGCGCCCCAGCCTTGGTATCCAGGCCACTGGGCAGGACTGGCGGCGCCGGCGACTGCTCCAGCTGCATTCCACTGGCCGCCGCCGTCGTAATTGTACGAACCGGGAGCAGCCGCTCCTGCGGCCGGCATGATGCCCTGAGGATAACCTCCCCCGCCGTATACATGCGCTCCGTTGTTCTGGGCGCCGTATCCTTGATGGCCGTATCCGCCATACCCTTGCGCTTCGGCGGCGTAACCCGGATGGCCGTATCCGCCATAGCCTTGAGCTTCCGCTGCGTAGCCGTGATGGCCGTATCCGCCGTACCCTTGCGCTTCCGCTGCATAGCCGGGATGGCCGTATCCGCCGTATCCTTGCGCTTCCGCTGCGTAGCCGTGATGGCCGTATCCGCCGTATCCTTGCGCTTCCGCTGCATAGCCGGGATGGCCGTATCCGCCGTATCCTTGCGCTCCCGCTGCATAGCCGTGATGGCCGTATCCGCCATGGCCGTATCCGCCGTATCCCGGCGGGTAACAATCCTGCATGCCTGCTGCGGCAGCTCCATAGCCGTCATGCCCCGGGCTTCCCGCCTGGGAACCATAGCCGTCTCCCGGCATCTGCGCGGCTCCCTGCACCGCGCCTCCCGGGTAACCGTACCCTTGCTGATGCCCCGCGACTCCATAACCGGCCGGATAGCCGGCCATCCAAGGGGAAGCGGCGGCATAGGGCTGTTCGACGGAAGCTCCGGCGGCCGCCGGCCAGACGTTAAATGCGCCGTAGCCATCCATCTGGCCGCCTAGTCCAGGGAGCTCCTGCCCGTATCCCGCGGCATGCCCGCCCTGCGAGTAGGCGTTCCCGTACCCGGTGCCCTGGACGCCGTAAGACCCTGCTTCCGTATTCGCATACCCGCTTCCATAGGATGGGGACGGAGCATATTCCGGCATTTTGGGAAGCTCAAACAGCGGAGCGATCGCTTCGACGGCCGGAAGCTTCTCCTGTGCGAAAGGATGGATCGCCTTCTCCGTATAATGGGATTGATAAGGCTTCCCATATGCCTTCTCCTCGGCCGGAAGCGCCGGCGGCACAGGAGGGGCGGGCGGCGGCACAGGAACCGGCTCGGGCGGCTTCACAGCCGTTGGAGGCTTCTCCGCCGTTGGAGGCTTCACCGCCGTAGGTGGCTTCACCGCCGTAGGCGGCTTCTCCTCGATGGGCGCCGTGTTCTTTTTGCCGTCGACGATCGGTCCCGTGAACGCTTTTCCTCCCGCGTGGCCGTGATGATCGGATTTATGCTCGGGGGATAATCCGGTCGATTCCTTTAGCTTTGGAATATTGACCGTATCGCCGACATTCAGCGCATCCGGATTCGTCAGTTGCGAGTTGGCCTTGATGAGCTCGTTCAGGGGCACTCCCCAAGCCTTCGAGAGCTTCCAGAGCGTATCCCCCTCTTTCACCGTGTACTTGTGGATCAAGCCGCCGCTCCACGGCTTTTCCTCTTCCGAAGGAACCTTGATTTTGGCGCCGATCTGCAGATTCTTGTCATCGGTCACGGATGGGTTGAGCTTCTTCAGCTCCTCCACCGTCACCCCGTATTTCTGGCCGATGAGGTAGAATGATTCTCCCTCTTTGACAATATGGATTTTCACTAGCCGACTCCCTCCTCTTCGCGTGCTGTGCGCAGCGGCAGGACTGCAGCCTATCTGCCCGTCGTTACATCGTATGCAGCGACTGGGCGTCTGTCTCCCTTTTCAGCAAAAAAATACAAGCCCTGCCGGGAAGCGTACCGAATATCCGTACGAATGACAGCTGGCTCGTATTCCTGCGGCTTGGTCCTGAACGCGAAGAAGGGCTGTCCCGCTAGTCACGAAACGACTAAGGACAGACCCTTCACTTATTCGGTATCGGCAGAAAAGAATGATGCTCGGCGCTTCAAAACGGATCAATCCGCCGTGCTGCCGAAGCTCGGATAGGTGCCGAGCACCCTTACCTGGCAGCCGATCGCTTCGATCTCCTGCAGCGCCGCCGGGAGAAGGACCGTGTCCAGAGCCATCTCGATGTCGATGACGAAATGGTACGTGCCCAGACGTTTTTTGGTCGGACGGGATTCGATCCTCCCGAGGTTGATCCTTCGCCAGGCGAAGGCGGACAGCACCTGATGGAGCGCTCCCGGGTAATCTTCCGGCAAGGTGACGAGAATGGACGTCTTGCGGACAGGGGACTGGCGCAGCTCGAACGGCTTCGGACCGGCCAGCAGGAAGCGGGTGTAGTTGTTGTCGTGATCCGTCACCCGTTCGCGCAGCACGTCAAGGCCGTAGTGGGCCGCCGCCAGCGTCAGCCCGATCGCAGCCCAGCCCTGGCCCGGATTCTCGGATACGATCCGAACCGCCTCCGCGGTGCTGCTGACCGGCTCCCATTGGGCATGCTGGAGATGGCCGCGCAGGAAGCTCTGGCACTGGGCCAGCGCGACGGGATGGCTGAACACCTTGACGATGCGGCCGTACTCCGGCTCTCCTCCCGCTCCGAGCAGCTCGTCCTTGCGGCCGATCAGCTGCTGGCGGGACGGATAGATCCATTCCGCCTGGATCGGCAAATCCACTTCGTGCAGAAGCCAGTCCATATGGAGGTTGACGGAGCCCTCGATCGTATTCTCGATCGGAATGACGCTGTAATCGGTCCTTCCCTCCGCCGTGGCAAGGAAGACATCGGATATCATCGGGTAATAAACTCTCTCGGCGTTGTCTCCGCACAGGCTGCGGGCAGCCTCGTCGGAGGTGGAGACGACGGGAAGCAAGGCGACTTTGATCATGAATGAACTTCTCCTTTGATTCGCTCTGCGAAAGGCAGTGCGGGATCGGCGCCCTCAAGGACGACCGCGCCGGCGGGATCGGGCTGCAGCAGCAGGAGATCCGCATCGACTCCGGCAGCCGACAAGGTCGAGAGCAGGAACGCCTCCAGCTCTCTCATTCGCGGGCTTCCGTTCTCGATCAGGGCGAGCAGCGTCGGGCCGGCGCCGCTCAGCGCAGCTCCGAGCGCTCCGTGATCCGACGCGCCCTCAAGAACCTCGGCCATGCCCGGAATGAGCGCTGCCCGGTAAGGCTGATGCAGCTTGTCCTTCATCGCATGGCGGATCATGTCGAGCCGGCCGCCGGCGAGAGCGGCCACAAGCAGCGAGCTGCGGCCGATGTTGTGCACGGCGTCGCTCAGCGCCAGCTGCTCCGGCAGCGCATGCCGGGCTTTCTCGGTCGAGAGCTGGAAGCGCGGAATCGCCACGAGCGCGGCTAGTCCGGCCGGCGGCTCGATGCGCAGGCAGTCCGCCCGCGTGCCGTCCCAGGCCGCCGCGACGATGCCGCCGAACAGCGAGGCTCCGACGTTGTCCGGATGCCCTTCCAGGCGGCTGGCGATCTGGAGCAGGGCATCGCGGTCGAGGCCGCCGCCTGTCAGCTCGCTTGCGGCCGTCAGGGCGCCGACGATGGCGCTCGCGCTGCTGCCGAGGCCGCGGGTGAGCGGGATATCGCTGTACATGTCGATTTCCAGCTCCGGCAGATCGGTTCCCGTTTCCTGAAAGACGAGCTGGGCTGTCTTGTAGATCAAATTGCTTTTGTCCAGCGGGATGCCTTCAAGCCCTTCCCCATGCAGCCGGATGACCGTAGCCTTGTCCGCCGGCTTCATCTCGATCCATGTATAGAGCGACAGCGCCATGCCCAGACAGTCGAAGCCGGGTCCCAGATTCGCCGTGCTGGCCGGGACTCGCACCAGCACGCTTCGCATGCCCATCAGCCTTCCACCCGGTAGACGCTCTGCACGTTCTGGATGACATCCAGCGTCTGGAAGGCGTCCAGCACTTTATTCATCGCGGCCTTGCTGGCATTATGGGTAATCACGATGATCTCCGCTTCCTTCAGATCCGCATTCGGCTGCTGGATGACGGATTCGAGGCTGACTTCGTATTCGGCGAACACCTGCGTAATCCGGGCGAGAACGCCGGCTTTGTCCGCGACATGGAGCCGGAGGAAGTTCTTGGACGAGATCTGCTCGTCGGTCTTGAGCCGCTTCTCGTTGTAGGAAATGACGCCCTGCTGGCCGTTGACGCCGATCTTCAGGTTTTTCACCACGGACACGAGATCCGCGACGACCGAGGTCGCCGTCGGCAGCTCTCCGGCGCCCGCGCCGTAGAACATCGTTTCCCCGACAGCTTCGCCGTGGACGTACACGGCGTTGAACACCCCGTTGACCGAGGCGATCGGATGGGTCGTCTTCACCATCGTCGGCTGCACGCTGACGCTGATCGACTCGTCCCGGCGCTCGGCGATGCCGAGCAGCTTGACCTCGTAGCCGAGCCGCTTCGCGTAGGCGATGTCTTCCTTGGAGACGGAGGAGATGCCCTTGACCGAAACGTCTTCGAGATTGACTTCCGAGCGGAAGCCGAGCCGGGAGAGAATGGTCATTTTGCGGGCGGCATCAAGCCCTTCCACATCGGAGGTCGGATCGGCTTCGGCGTAGCCGAGATCCTGGGCCTCCTTCAGCACGTCGGCGTAGGACGCCCCCTCCTGGCTCATTTTCGTCAGGATGTAGTTGGTCGTGCCGTTGACGATGCCCATGATTTTGGTAATGCGGTCCGAGGAGAAGCCTTCGTTGAGCGTGCGGATGATCGGAATGCCGCCAGCCACGCTGGCTTCGTACAGAACGTCGCAGCGCTGCTCGCTGGCCCTGGCCAGAATCTCGCGGCCATGCAGCGCCATCAGATCCTTGTTGGCCGTGACGATATGCTTGCCGCGAGAGAGAGCTTCGAGAATATACTCCTTCGTGTTCTCGATGCCGCCCATGACTTCTACGATGACATCGATCTCCGGATTGCGGATGATCTCCCACGGATCGGTCGTCAGCTTCGCCGCATCGATGCCGATCGTCCTCGTCTTCTCCACGTTCTGCACGAGCACCTTCTCAATCTCGATCGGAGATCCGACCTGGCTGCGCAAATCCGCCTGATGGCCCTCCACGATCCGCACGACTCCCGTGCCCACCGTTCCTAGTCCGAGCAACCCTACCTTAACCGGCTTCATCGCCATTCCCCCGTTCCTGTTCCTAGTCGACATGCTTAGGCCGATCCGGCATTCACAGCACCGGACGCAGCGCTTTTCTATCCCTGGCCGATGACCGAAGCCCGCTTGACGCCTGGCACCAAGCGAAGTTCGTCCACGAATGCGAACACTTCATCCTTCATCGGAGCCGTATCTACCGACAGCACCACATTGGCGGAGCCTTGCAGCGGGATGCTCTGATGGATCGTCAGCACGTTGCCGCCTCGGGCCGCGAACATGCTGAGCACTTGGGACAAAATGCCGGCCCGATGCTCCAAATCGATGGACACCGTAATGATCGACCCCCGCTCCAGCTCCCCCAGCGTCAACACGCCTTCCCGATACTTATAAAACGCGCTGCGCGACAGATCCGCCTTCTCCACCGCCTCATGGATGGTGGCCGCTTCGCCGCGCGCCAGCATCTCCTTGACCGCGATCGTCTTGATGATGGCTTCGGGCAGCAAATCCTCGCGGACGACATAATATCGCTCTGTCAACATTTCGTCCTCCCAGCGTAGACAGATGTACTCCCATAGAGGACATTATACGGAAAACCGATCCTTTCGGCAACCGTTGATTTCATGCCCAATGTTCGTTTTAACGAATTTATGTACATTATAACGCATAAACTGCCATCAGAAAAGCTGCCCGATCGACAATCATCCGGCAGCTGTGTTGCTCTCTCTATCTATTCACCTGTTTCTAAGCGGAACATCGTTTTGCGGCCCTTTACTTCACGGCGCAGAACACGGCAAAATCCCGATATTTATAGACGCAATCGACGCTGGAGAAGCCCGCTTCCTCCATCCAGCGAAGCTGCTCGGACACTTTCGCGTTGATGTCGACTTCCCTTCGAAGCACGGAGGCGTCCGCCTCCTCCGCGGCCAAGCGGCCGTCATAAATATCCCTCAGCCACTGCTCCCGGTACAGCCGGTCGAACAACGGGGACTCCGCCGCGGCTTGATCGGCATTGACGAAGCGGCCTCCGTCTTCAAGCCGCGCCATCACGTTGCCGAACAACAACCGCTTATCCTCATGCCGCAGATGATGGATGGCCAGCGAGGAAACGATCAGGTCGTAAGGCCCTTCGGGAAGCTCGCCCGTCATATCCGCTTGCACGAAATCGACTCGGCTGTCGCCCGCAAATCGTTCTCTCGCCTTGTCCAGCATGCTTGCCGTGAAATCCGTCAGCGTAATATGCGCTCTCGGATAACGCTGCCTCATAAAGGAGGACATCAGCCCCGTTCCCGCCCCTAAATCCAATATCCTCGGCTCCGCTGCGGCGCTGTCGGCGGCCCAGGCCGCCATTCCGTAAAAGTCGTCGAAGCAAGGAATCAGCATTCTCCGCTGTGCGTCATATCGAGACGAAACCGCATCGAATTGCTGCTGAACCCGATCTCCCATCGCTGCCACCCCGTTTCTTTTCTTAGTCTCATCATAAGGGAATTCATTATTATTTTGAAATATAAAATAACCATCACTTTATAGGAGTTATCTATAAAGAGACAAAGGAAAAGGCCCGGATTTCTCCCGGCCCGATTCCCCCTGCTTGCCTCTTATTCCGGGGAGTATTCGCTTCCCTCGAAAAATTCGAACACGAATTCGCCGAGATGCACCGTATCTCCATCCTTGGCTCCGATTTTCCGCAGAGCGGAATCGACGCCCATCTTGCGCAGCATGCGGCCGAAGCGGTTCACGGCGTCATACGAGTTGAGGTGAATCCGCTTGAGCTGACGCTCGAACGATTCGCTCTCCACGACATAGTAGTCGTTCTCGCGGTACACGCGGAACGGCTCTTCCTTCTTCTCGGCATGACGGTAAATTTTCCGCTCCTCGACTTCCTTTACCTCCTCGAGTTCAGGCGCTTCCGGAATTTCATCCAGCTTTGCGGCTGCCTTGTAGAGCAGCTCCTGAATGCCTTCCTTGGTCAGCGAGGAGATGGGAACGATGTCGTAGGTCTGGCCTTCCTCTTCGCGTTCCGCCAGCTTCTGGCGGAACAGCTCCAGATTCGCGGCGGATTCGGGCATGTCCATCTTGTTGGCTGCGATGATCTGCGGACGCTCGGCGAGCTTGGCGTTGTAGAGCACGAGCTCTTCGTTGATCTTCAGCCAGTCCTCGAACGGATCGCGTCCTTCGGTGCCCGACATGTCGACGACATGGATGATGACTCGGGTGCGCTCGACATGGCGCAGGAATTCATGGCCAAGGCCGATGCCTTCATGTGCGCCTTCAATCAAGCCCGGCAAGTCGGCCATGACGAAGCTGCGGCCCTCTTCGACATCGACAACACCAAGATTGGGCGTGATCGTCGTAAAATGGTAGGCGCCGATCTTCGGTCTGGCGGCGGATACGATCGACAGCAGCGTCGATTTGCCCACGCTCGGGAAACCGACGAGCCCGACATCGGCCATGACCTTGAGCTCCAGCACGAGCCAGCGCTCCTGGCCCTCCTCGCCCTTCTCCGCGATTTCGGGAGCGGGGTTGCTGATCGTCGCGAAGCGCGGGTTGCCCCGTCCGCCCCGTCCGCCTTTGCCGACGATGACCTGTTGTCCGTGGCGGGTCATATCCCCGACAATTTCGCCGGTATCGTCATCAATGATGATCGTTCCCGGGGGAATGCGCACGATCGTATCCTCGGCTCCGGCTCCATGCATGCTCTTCGGACGGCCCCGCTCGCCGCGTTCGCCCTTGAAGTGCTTCTGATAGCGGAAGTCCATCAGCGTGCGCAAGCCCTCGTCCACACGGAAGATGACATTGCCTCCACGGCCGCCGTCCCCGCCTGCTGGACCGCCCTCGGGCACGTATTTCTCCCTCCGGAACGATACGATGCCGTCTCCGCCGTCTCCGCCTTTGACAAATATTTTTGCTTTATCGACAAACATGATTAGCCTCCAATTATGCGCAGAGCGGAGCCTTAAGCAGCACATGGCGGAACTGCTTCAGGCTGACGGCCTGCAGCGGGGTTCCGCGCAGACGCTGCTCCAATTTATCTACCAGCTCATCGCCGTCGCGCAGCTCGCCGGCGAACTCCAGCTCCACCATCAGCTCATCGGCTGCGCGGGACAGCTTCAGCACCAGGACGGCAGGATCGCCGATTCCCGGCTTGACGCCGAAGCGATAAGCGTTAATGACTTCGATCAGGGCATCCGCGGTCCGGTCTCGGTCAAGCTGGAAATCCTCCAGCGTGAGGTTGTCCTCGACGTCCACTTCAAGCACCAGATTGTGGCTGAGCGTGCGGAAAGATTGCAGATAGGCGACGAGAGAAGGAATGCCCAGGTGAGCGATCTTGCTCTCCACCGCCATCTTGTCCCGGATCCGTTCCACGCTGGCAGCAGCCCTATCCAGCTTGCCGATGCGGATATAGCCGTACAGCACCTGCAAATCGTTCATCCAGTCATGCCGGTGATGATTCAGCGTACGGATGGAGGCTTGCTGCTGGAGCGCGGAGGCGCGCCTGGCGCGGTCCTCATGCTCCTTGCGCTCCTGGACAATCCAGAAGGCAGCTGCGGCTACGGCCCACAGAATGAACAAAATATGCGTCCATAGCAAGGAAGGCCGAATGATCACGCCTGCTGCAGGCAGCAGGACAGACCCCGCTGCATACAGCTTAGCCGATCCGATGCGATTCATACGTTTATCCCACTTTCTGCCTTAAGGATGCCCTGGCCAGCCAACTCCGTATGCAGCCGGCAATTTGTTGACAAAAAAACCCGGCCTGTTCAAATCAGGCCGGGTCGCGTCTCTCGTGAACTTAAGCTTCTACTGCTGCAGCTACCGGAGCCAGATCAACGGGATAAACGCTGGCTTTCTTGCGGTCGCGTCCCCAACGCTCGAACTTGACGACGCCGTCGATCAGAGCGTACAGCGTGTCATCCTTGCCGATGCCCACGTTGTTGCCCGGGTGGATCTTCGTTCCGCGTTGACGGAACAGGATGCTGCCCGCGCTTACGACTTGACCGTCAGCACGCTTGGCGCCGAGGCGCTTCGATTGGCTGTCGCGTCCGTTCTTCGTGGAGCCTACGCCCTTTTTGGAAGCGAACAACTGAAGATTCAGTTTCAACATGTCGGTGTCCTCCCTTCTCGTTAAACTAGCTCTTCGTTCAAGGTGACGAATTTGCTGTAGGAATCGGCGATTCCGCTCAGCATCACCACCATGGATTCCAGAAGCAGCTGGACCCGGCCGTCGGCCGTTTCGTCCTGCAGAGCTGGAATTTCCGATTGGAGCCATCCATTCTTCATGACGGCCGGCAGGGCGACGCCTGCCAACGCCTCAATAGAATTCACGGTGCCCACCGTAACGGCGGATACACCTGCGCATACGATATCTTTGCCCGCTTTGGCATATTTCGCGTGCCCCTTGACGGAGAAGGCGGTAATATGCCGGTCACCGGACCGCCGGATGAACGTAACCTCGATCATGAGAGCACCAGCTTACGCTTGGATGCTTTCGATCGTGACTTTCGTGTACGGCTGACGGTGGCCTTGCTTGCGGCGGTAGTTCTTCTTGGCTTTGTACTTGTACACGATGATCTTCTTGCCTCTGCCGATTTTCTCGACCTTGCCGGAAACCGTAGCTCCGGAAACGATCGGGGAACCCGTCACGAGACCTCCGTCCTTGGATACGGCCAGGACGCGATCAAACGTTACCGTATCGCCTTCGCCGGCGTTCAGCTTCTCGATGTAGAGAACGTCGCCTTGCTGAACTTTGTACTGCTTGCCGCCTGTTTCGATAATTGCGAACATGGATGGTGCACCTCCTTATAGTCGAAGACTCGCCTGGAAAAGGTGGGGAAATCGACGAGCGAGATCCCGGCTTGAAAACCCGTCCGGTGCGGTACCATATATGTCCTCGGGGGACATACACCAAAGTAGTGTACCATATCCTAGGCGCTCATACAATAGCTATGTCGAAGCTCGTCCATCCTGACCGCCCTTGGCGCGCGGAGAGAGCCCGACGTACCGTTGCCCGCTCCCGCCGCAGCTGCCGCAGATCTCATGGAACTTGGGCCCGATGCTCTTGCGCGTTTTCTTGCGGGTAATCTCGAGCAGGCCGAGCCGGGTCCAGCCGTGAACCTGGCATTTGCTCCGGTCGTCCCGCGAGGCGTCCTCGAGCTGATGGCGCACCTTCTCCCGATGGATGCCGTCTTCCATATCGATGAAATCCACGATGATGATGCCGCCCACGTCGCGCAGCCGGAGCAGGCGGGCGATCTCGCGGGCCGCCTCCATGTTCGTGCGGAACACCGTATCCTCCAAGCCGCTTGTTCCGGTGAACTTGCCCGTGTTGACATCGATGACCGTAAGCGCCTCGGTCTGCTCCCAGACGAGGTAGCCGCCGCTCGGCAGCCAGATCCGCGTCTGGAAGGCCGCGCTCAGCTGCTCGGCGATTCCATGCTGCTCGAAGAGGGTCTTGCCGCCCTGCCTGTCCGCCAGGTGAAGCCGCGCCTCGCTGCCCGGCGCCAGCTCCCGGACCAGTCCCAGCGCCTCCTCGTACCGGGACCGATCGTCGAAGTACACCTCGGTGCCCGGCGTGAAGACGTCGCGGAACGTCCGCCTCATCAAGGCCGCCTCGCGAAGGACCGGCTGGGGCGGCTTGAGCCCTTTGGCCTTCTTCACCACCGCTTCCCAGCTTTCCCTGAGCTGCATCAGGTCATGGCGCAGCGAATGCAGGCTCTCGCCGGCCGCCACGGTCCGCATGATGATGCCCTCGCTGCCTCTGCGCAGCTCCTCGCCGACGCCTCGGAGCCTGCTGCGCTCGCTCTCGGCTCCGATCTTCTTGGATACGCCGACATAATCCGCGCCCGGCATGTAGACAAGCCATCTTCCCGGCAAGGAAAACTGGGTCGTTACCCGCGCTCCTTTGCCGCCGATCGGCTCCTTGATGACCTGCACGAGCAGCTCCTGGCCGACACGGACCAGGTCCGCGATGGCCGGCTTGTCCTTGCCGTGATCGGCTGCAGGATGGAGCAGCTCGTCGATATACAGAAACGCGTTTTTGGCCAGGCCGATATCGACGAATGCCGCCTGCATGCCAGGCAGCACGTTGACGACGCGACCTTTGTACATATTGCCGACCAAACCGCCTTCCGATGCATCCTCCATGAAAAACTCCATGACGCGCCCGCCCTGAAGCACCGCCGTCTGCAGCAGCGCACCGTTCGCCTGAATCAGCATTGTCCTCATGATATGACGGTGACACCTGCCCCCCGCGGTCTTTGCAAGACCGTTCGATTTGCCTCTTATTCTACCTCAAAAGGTCGGAAACTGCACGGTCTCCCGTCAAATATCCTTCGATGATCCTCTGCTCCGGCAGCACCTTGACGATCCGGCCCCGCTCTTCCATCACGTAGACGAGATGATAATGGTCCCGCAGGAACAGCCTCGCCGTCGTCCAGACCGGATGCCGCTGCGTCACGACAATCGGCCTCGCCCGGACGCCTTCCCGAATCCGCCTTCTCGCCCCGCGATCCCTGTTCACGAGAAAACGCAGGAATAGGAACGGAATGTGCTTCCGGTAGGTCCAGTTGGTCGCCAGCAGAAACAGCCCTACCGCCAGCAGATTGGCCTGGATGCCGCTGCTCCGGTGAAGCTGCGGCAGCAGCGCGTAGCCGATCATGACGAGGCTGAACGCCATTCCGGTCCATGCGGTCAGCCTCAGCGTCGAATAAAAGGTAAAGCGAAGCCCGCAGGCGATCCGGAGCAGCCTGCCGCCGTCCAGCGGATAAATCGGCAGCAGATTGAAGGCGAGCAGGAGCAGGTTCGCGCGCAGCAGATAGTCCGCCCAGCCCGCGTCCATCCATCCAAGCGAGCCCAGCCCCCAGGCCGCTGCCGCCATCCATACATTCTGGAGCGGTCCTGCCAGCGCGATGACCGCCTCCTCGCGCGCCGGCGCTCCCGGCTTCTCCTCGAGCTCGGCTACGCCTCCGAACGGCAGCAGCTTGATCTCCCTGATCGTCCATCCGTACCCATAGGCTGCCGCCGCGTGTCCCAGCTCATGGACGAAAACGAGCGTGAAAAGGGTAAGGAGCTCGGCAAGATAGCCTGTCATCACCGACAGCAGCATCAGCACCGCGAACAAGGGATGAAGGCTCCACCTCACTCCCCGGATGTTAATCAAGCGGAACCACTTCCGCCGGGTCGACGTAGCGGTCGTTGTCCTTCACCGCAAAATAGAGCAGGGGCAAGCTTCCGTCCGCTGCCGCGGATCCCATCTTGCCGATCACCTGTCCGGCCGTCACCCAATCGTTCACCTGCACGCCTGCCTCGCCCAGCTGGCCGTAATAGGTCGTACGGCCGTCGGCATGCTGGATGACGATCGTCGGTCCCTTGGCGTCGTCGGCCGAGACGACCTGGACCCGTCCCTGCTCGGCCGCCCTTACCGCTCCTCCGGCCTGCCCCGCCATCTCCACGCCGCCCAGCGACTCGGCGAACGTCTTCACGACGGCGCCGCCTTCAAGCGGCGATACCGTTTCGGGCTTGACCGTCCCTCCTACGCTTGCCGTCTGCTCCCCGTCCCGGATGCCGAAGCCGGGAATGAAGGACGGCGCTCCTGCGAATACCTGGTTGTACCAGCCCGCTATCCGCGTGAAATCCATCTGCTCGGTCAGCGCTTCGGTCACCAGCGCCTGCCCTTGCCTCGCGGCTCCGCCGCTGAGCTGGAACAGCCCCCATACCGCCCCGAACAAGGCGACGGAGAGCAGCAGCTTCACCTGGAGCTCCTGGCGGAAGCCGCTGGTCCCGCCGCCTCCTTGGCGGCTTCCGCCGGAACCGGAGCGGCGCCCGGATGAAGGCGTCCTCCCTTCCTGCTTGCGGAAAGGAGCCGAAAGGCTGCCGCTCGCCTCCTCCAGCCGCTGCCACGGGTTGGCGCTGCGCTTCCATTCCAGCTCGGGATCCTTCTCGGAAGGGAGCGGCCAGGCTTCCTGCCACAGCTCGTCCGGCTCGGCGTCAAACGCTTCCGGCGGCGGAGCATACACGCGGGTGCCGTACGGTCCTGCGCCGCCTGCGCCTCCGTTGTTTTGGGCGGATGGGCCGGAGCCGAACGCCCCTTGCTTTCGAGGCGAGCCGGACGAGGCGCGCCCAGCCTCGGTATCCTTTTCATACCGAGAGGGAGCCGGACGCATCCCCGCGCCGGGACCGCTCTCCGTCAACTCCCGGATCCTTTCCTGGCGGCGCTCGCGGTTGCCCGTCCCGATTGCCTCCGCTTCCTCATGCCTGCGGCCGCCGTTCAAGCGGCGCCGGGTCGAATAATCGGCATCGAACCGTCCCTTGTTTCCCGCATCCATCCTTGTCCCGCTCCCTTCGGAATCTCCGCCGCCGGATAAGATGACGGAGGCTTGTTCCTTATCCTTATGAGCGGGCTTATCCAAGTATGCGGACGGTGCGGGACGGACTTGGCCACCCCCTGGCTGCAGCAGGATCAGGCACAAGGCGAGCGGGCAAAATAAAAAGAGCCTCCCGTCTGCGGAAGACTCTAGTGCTGGTTTGATTGTCCCGTACGGCTCAACTTGTGGCGGCTCCTTCGGAAAGGAGAGGTGCCCAAGAATGCTTTCCAATCGATCACGGCTTTGTACGCATTCGGCCGTTTTTTCCCGGTCAAACAAGCATGTCATCGAGAAAAAGAAAAAGAATGCCGGCCAGAAGCTCAGCAGCTCCTTCTCCGACATCCTCAAGGGAATCTCTATGCAAGATTTGCGAGTTTTTCTTTTTTCGGCTACTCGAGCTGATATTTCTCCTGATGCGCCCGAACGCTGAAAACAATGCCGATGCTGAGCATATTCAGCATCAGAGACGTGCCGCCGTAGCTGACGAACGGCAGCGTGATGCCGGTGATCGGCATGATGCCGATCATCATGCCTACGTTCTGGAACACCTGGAACACATACATGCACACAATCCCGATGATGATGAACGAGCCCTTCAGGTCCAGGCACTGGAAGGCGATGATGATCATCCGGTAGATAAGCAGGAAGTACAGGAGCAGCAGCACGGCCGAGCCCTGGAAGCCGAACTCCTCGCCGATGACGACAAAGATGGAATCCGAATACGTATATGGAACTGCGCCGCGATTTTTGGAATCGCCCTGAAGGAAGCCGTCTCCCGTCAAGCCGCCGCTGCCGACGGCGATCTTGGCGTTGCGCGCCTGGTAAGCCTCGTCCTTGTCGGCATTGGTCGGATCGACGAAGGTGTTGATCCGCTCGTACCAGTGCTTGACGCCATGCTTCTCCGCGTAGTCCTTGATTTCGGCATTGAAGGAAGTGAACAGCGTCACGAAGAGAAGAGCGCCGCCGATGACGGATACAAGCCCGATCAGGACATGCGAGTACTTTACGTTGCCGATCCACAGCATGCCGAGCAGGATGACCAGATAAATGACGGCATTGCCGAGATCGGGCTGGACGACGACAAGCATGAAGGGCAGCCCGACCAACACCGCGATCGGCAGGAGATCCTGCGTGAACAGCAGCTTGTCACCCTGCCTTCGTCCCAGCATGTAGGCCACGACGATGATCATGATGATCTTGAATGCCTCGGCCGGCTGGAAGCTGAATCCGCCCGGCAGCTTGAACCACCCGGTCGCGCCGTTCACCTTGGAGCCGAGGAAAAAGACGGCGACGAGCAGCGCGATGCCGACGGCGTAAAAATAATACCAGAACTTGAGAATAATGCGGTAGTCCACCAAGGTGACGAAAGTCACCAGAATGTACCCCGCGACATAAAACTGCAGCATCTTCTTATAGTAGCCGGCATACTTCGGATCCCCGTCGCCGACGCTGTAGAGCAGCACCGCGCTGACCACCATGAAGCACACTAGCAGCGTCAGGATGCCGACATCCATTTTTTTGAGTCTATTGAGCACTTACGTTCATCCCATTCCCAGAAACTTCACGAGCCTGCGCAGCCTACCCGGCCTCTCTTCCAGTTGCATCAGCGGAACCATGTCCCCCAGTATGCGCCTGGCGATGTTGCGGTAAGCGATCGCAGCCCGCGAGCTCGGATCCATGACGGTCGGTTCGCCGGAGTTGGCAGCCTTGATGACTCTCTCATCGTCCGGAACGATGCCGAGCAGGTCGACGGCCAGCACCTGGCAAATCTCGTCGATGTCCAGCATTTCCCCGCTCTTGACCATCGCGGGGCGGATGCGGTTGACGACCAGCTTGGCCGGAACCTTGGAGCCCTCCAGCAAGCCGATCACCCGGTCGGCGTCCCTCACGGCGGCATTCTCGGGGGTCGTGACGACGATCGCCCGGTCGGCGCCGGCTACCGCGTTGCGGAAGCCCTGCTCGATGCCGGCCGGACAGTCGATGATGACATAATCGTACTCCCGCTTCAGCTCCAGGACGATGTCCTTGACCTGCTCCGGCGTGACGTCGGACTTGTCCTTCGTCTGGGCGGCGGGCAGCATGTACAGCTCCTCGAACCGCTTGTCCTTGACGAGCGCCTGCTGCAGGCGGCAGCGCCCTTCCGCAACGTCCACGAGATCGTAGATGATCCGGTTCTCAAGCCCCATGACGACGTCCAGATTGCGCAGGCCGATATCGGTATCGACCATGGCCACTTTTTTGCCCAGCAGAGCAAGGGCGGTGCCCAGATTGGCCGATGTCGTCGTCTTGCCGACTCCGCCTTTGCCCGATGTGATGACGATTGCTTCTCCCATGCCTTTACACCCCTTTGAACAGCATCGTCTCCTTGCGCATCCGCGCGAGCTGGTTCATCTTGTCGATCTGCATCCGCCCGTCCTCCAGGTAGGCATACTCCATGGAGGCGTCTCCCGACATCCATTCCTCGGGAGGACGGCTGATGACATCCGCAATGCGCAGCTGCGTCGGCCGCAGCAGCGACGCGGCGATAATGGCTTCTTCACGGCCCTCGCAGCCCGCATGGGCCATTCCGCGAAGAGCGCCGAGCACATATATATCCCCGGTGCAGCGGACCGTGCCGCCGGGGTTCACGTCGCCGAGCAGCAGCAGGCTTCCATCATGCTCCACTGTCTGTCCGGAACGGATCATTCCCGTCATAAGCTTGAACGCCTGCATTCCGGCCTCATCGCCTTCTTCGGCGGCAGCTTCGGATTCAATCGACTGGACAAGCAGGTTCCCCTTCTGGCGGATCAAGGAACGGATTCTCTCCTTGTCTTCCTCCTCCAGGCTGCGCGCGCCCAGCCTCACATGCACATGCACCAGCGGCCCGGAAAGCAGCTGCTGGTGGGATTTTTCCAGCTTGAACTGGAGCTCTTCCATCAATTCCGAAAGCTCGCACTGATCGTCAAAGAGGAAGATGAGACCGTCCTTGACTCCCTTAATCGTAATACGCTGTTTGTCGGTCACATCCGTCCCTCCTTGACGTACTCAATTCGGCTTGCGGAAGGCGGTTTCCTGCTTCCTTCATGCATGGCTTCATTCAGGCTCTTTCTTGCTGTACCGGTTCATGGCCAAGTTCTGGAACCATCTCCGCAGCGGGATATACACCGCCAGTGCGAATGCCAGCTGAAGGAACAGGCTGGGAAGAATATGGTCGACCAGCGCCCAGGACAGGGACTCCTGCGTGAACTGGAACACCTTGTAGACAAAATAAAGGGCAAGTTCATATAAGAGCGTGCCGAACGCGACGACGACAAGCGCCATCATCATCGTGCTGCGGCGCCTCTCGAGCAGCAGCCCGAACAGGTAGCCGATGAGAGCCATCGCATAGGCATGCAGGCCGAGCAGATGCCCGCGGAAGACGATATCCTGCAGCAGCCCGAAGCCCGCTCCGAGCAGCAGAGCGGAGTGCCGGCTGTGGTACATGGCCGCGAAGAGCACGACGGCAAGCGTGAAATGAGGAACGATTCGCCCGGCGAACTCGCCCGGAATGATCCACGGCACGATCGTCGACTGCACGACGAAGGCCAGGAAGGTCAAGCCTACGATGCCTTGCATCCTCATTGGATCGCCTCGGGCTTCTGGACGACAAGCACCTCGTTCAGATGATCGAAATCAGCAGCCAGCTTGATGCTGGCCGTCTTGGTCAGGCCGAAGTCGCTGTCCTGAATGGACTCTACGGTCCCGATGACCAGCCCCTCCGGATAGACATTGTTCAGTCCGGAGGTCAGGATCGTATCGCCCTTCGTCATCGGGTCGTCCGCCGCGATCTTCGTCATCTGAAGCATCTGCGTCTCCTTGTTGTAGCTGCTGACGATGCCGAACGACTGCTTCTGCTTGCCGAGCGCCGTCGCCGATATTCCCGGCGCCTGGTCGTTCAGTTCAAGCAGCGGCATGATCGTGGAGGTGACCTCGGACACTTTGCTGATGATGCCGACCATGCCCTCGTCGGTTATGACGGCCATCTTTTCCTTGATCCCGTTCTTGGAGCCGAGGTTGATCGTCAGCGTCTGGTTGTATGGATCCGGACTGACCGCGATGACCTGGGCGAACAGGAATTTGTAATCGTTGATCTTCTTCTGGGCTTCGGTGAAGTGCAGCAGCTCCTGCAAGCTCTGGTTCGTCTGCTCCATCGCATTGAATTTCACCTTGTCCCTCGTATAGGCGGCTACTGTCATGCGCAGCTGCTCATTCTCTTCATGCATGGCGCGCAAGTTTCCGATATCCTGGAAGAAGCCCGCCATATAGCCAGCGGGCTTGTAGAACCATTGCTGCACGAATCCGGTCGTATCCCGAAGGAACTTCTCCGGCGCGGTCAGCCCCGAGCGGTTGCTGATCGACACGCCGATGACCGCGATGAAAAGAATGAAGCTGATCATGAGAACGAAGAGCCGCCTGTTCCGCAAATGCTTAAACAAACCGTTCACCCGCCCGTCTCATTCATCCGCTCCTCCTGCGACTTAGCGCTTGGACCTGGAGCCGCCTCTGTTTTTGAATAAATGCAAGTTGTCGAGCGAGCGGCCCGTGCCGATCGCTACGCAGTCAAGGGGATTCTCGGCTACGATGACCGGCATGCCGGTCTCGCGGGAGAGCAGCTTGTCCAGGTTGCGCAGCAGCGCTCCGCCGCCGGTAAGCACGATGCCGCGGTCCATGATGTCCGCAGACAGCTCCGGCGGGCATTTCTCGAGCGTGATCTTCACGGCGTCGATAATAGCCGCGATCGTATCCGCGAGAGCTTCCGTAATCTCGTCCGAAGTGATCGACAGCGTCTTGGGCAGCCCCGTCACGAGGTCGCGGCCGCGGATTTCCATCGTCTCCGACTGCTCCAGCGCCATCGCCGTGCCGATCTCCATCTTCAGCTGCTCGGCCGTGCGCTCGCCGATCATCAGATTGTACAGCCGCTTGATGTACTGGATGACGGCCTCATCCATCTCGTCTCCGGCGATGCGGACCGAACGGCTCGTCACGATGCCTCCGAGCGAAATGACCGCGACTTCCGTCGTGCCGCCGCCGATATCGACGACCATGCTGCCGGTCGGCTCCCATACGGGCAGGTCGGCTCCGATCGCCGCCGCGAACGGCTCCTCGATCGTGAACGCCTCGCGCGCTCCTGCTTGCTTGGCCGCGTCTTCGACGGCGCGCTTCTCGACGGATGTAATTCCCGAAGGCACGCATATCATGACGTTTGGATGACGCGGGAACAGGGCGCGCTGCTTCTGCGCCTGGCGAATGAAATATTTGATCATAGTGGCTGTCGTCTCAAAATCCGCGATGACGCCATCCTTCATCGGACGGACAGCGCGGATGTTGCCGGGCGTGCGGCCGATCATTTTCTTGGCATGCTCGCCGACAGCTTCAATCGTTTTTGTATCCGTACGCAGGGCCACCACAGACGGCTCCCTGACAGCGATTCCTTTTCCTTTGACATACACGAGCGTATTGGCGGTACCCAGGTCAATCCCTAAATCCTTAGAGCCTCCGAACATGGTCAAACTCCCTTCTGAAATGCGGCAATCCTATTCATTATATTACAAGAGGCCTTGTTCCTTCAAACTAATGAAGACTCCATCGCCGATGACAATATGATCCAGCACGTCGATTCCGACCAGTTCTCCCGCCTCTGCCAGCCTGCGCGTCAGCGCCGCATCCTCGGTGCTCGGGGTCGGATCTCCGCTCGGATGGTTGTGGGCGCAGACGATCGAAGCCGCGCCATGCCGTATCGCCTCGCGGAATACTTCCCGCGGATGGACAAGCGATGCATTCAGCGTTCCTACCGATATGGTCTCGCGCGCGACGATATGATTTTTGGTGTTGAGAAACAGGCAGACGAAATGCTCCACCTTATGATAGCGAAGGTCTTCCATCAGGTAATCCGCCGCGTCCTGCGGCCTCCGCACGACGACGGCCTCTCCGCGGCGGCTCTGGGAAAGCCGCCTGCCGAGCTCGATGCCGGCCCGGATCTGCAGCGCCTTGGCCGGACCGATGCCCTTGATCCGCGTCAGCTCCGTCGTCCCCATGTCCACCAGTCCGCGCAGGCTGCCGCTCTGGGCCAGAATACGCGAGGCCAGATGCACCGCCGTCTCCGACGCCGTTCCCGTCCGCAGAAGGATCGCCAGCAGCTCGGCATGGCTGAGCGCTTCCGCTCCGTACTTGATCATGCGCTCTCTCGGACGTTCTTCGCTTGGAAGCTCGCGCAGGCTTAATCCTTTTGATGGAACCGACATTGGACCCGACCGCCTTCAAGCCCCCGTCCTGGCGCAGCGCGCAGGCACGGGAGCAGCAGAATTAAATGACGTGTATGCCGAATTCGGCCAGCATGTCCGCAAGCAGCGGCAGCGGCAAGCCGACGACATTGGTATAACAGCCTTCGATCTTCTCCACCAGCACGCCGCCCACGCCTTGAATGCCGTAGGAGCCGGCTTTGTCCAGCGGTTCTCCCGTAGCCGCGTAGCGGCGGGCGCTCTCGATGCCGAACGGCTTCATCGTGACCAGCGTACGCTGCCAGCGGCTGACGGCGCGATCTCCCGGGCAGGAAAGGAGGGTGACGCCGGTATAGACTTCATGCGTGCGGCCGCTCAGCGCCATCAGGGCAGACACGGCATCCTCGCGGTCCGCGGGCTTGCCGAGCACCGCCCCGTCCAGCACGACGATCGTATCGGCGCCGAGCACGAGATCGTTCCCTGAGGAGGATTCTGCGGATTGCTCGCCGCGAAGCGCGTCGGCAGCGGCCTCGGCCTTGCGCCGGCTAAGCTCGAGGACGATCTCTCCGGGAGAGAGCGTCCCGGCGACGGATTCATCCGCCCCGGTAGGAAGCAGGCGGACAGGAAGCTCAAGTCCGAGGACAGACACCAGCTCCCGGCGCCGCGGGGATGCCGAGGCCAGTACGAGCCGATCGGGTATAGCGACATCGTTCATGTTCGATAATGCTCCTCTTCCATAATGCTCCTCTTCGATAACGGTCCGCCATGTCCTCCGGTCAGAGGCGGCGGTACAGCCACAGCGCAAGCACGAGCACGAGCAGGCTGATCAGGCTGAATTGGATGGTGACGTCCAGGCTGTAGCTGAGGACGCCCAGATCGGCGGCGGGAGACCAGCGGATATCCGTGGAGCGCGTCAGCGCCGACACCCCCGGCACATCCTTCAGCCAGCGGTTCGCAAGCGCTCCTGCGACAAGTCCAAGCACGATAAAGAAGAGAAGCGTCCAGCCATTTTTCTTCATGGTTCAACGCCTCTCGCCAATGATTGACACCTGGCCTCATTATACGCGATCGCCTCCGTTCTTTACAATGTAAAGAACCTGTCTCCCCTTACGGCTGCAAGGTTTCGATCAACGCACGCTGTCCGAAGAAGACGTCCATCGATCGGCTCTGCACCGTCCACAAACGCGCCTTCGAGGGAGCCGCATTATAGGCGTCCAGCTCTTTGGCAGCCAGATTGACCGCCGACTCCAGGCTATCGGCCGCGGCCGCCGACTCCTTGCCCTGTACCCCGGGACGGAAGGCTGCATAGGCTTGCCGCCACGAGGCCAGCTGCTTGTCCCATTCCGCCATGGCTTTCTTGTCCGCAGCGCCAGGCTTCGCCTGGCTCGCAGAGGCCAGCGTCATGTCGGCCAGCTGCGCGATCAGCCCGGATGTCGCGGGTCCAAACGCCTTCGCATCCCTTTCGGATCCGGCGAAACGAAACTTGCCGGCCGCGGGAAGCGAGACTTCCTTGATGTATACTTCCGTGCCGGAGATGGAAGCAGCGAGAGACTCCGCGCCGCTGCGCTTCGACGAGATGCCGGCGTAGACGCGGTAGCCGCCGTCCGCCTTTGCCGAAGCAGAGCCGAGTCCGCCAGCCTTCAGCTCGGACGCCGCCGCGGCGGCGCTGTCCTTGGCCGAGAAGACGCCGTACTGCAGCAGGCTGAAAGCCGTCTGCGGCCAATCCGCCTGAACGTCCGCCGCAGCGCCGGCAGAAGTCGGAGCGCCGCCTGCTGACGATTCCGTCTTGACGGCGGGAGAGCCGGCGCCGCTTGCCGGAGGCGATGCCGCAGGAGCGGACGCCGGCTCGGAAGCCGTGTTTCCGGCGGCTCCGCCGTCTTTGGCGGGGAGAACGCTGCCGCCTGCGAAGAGTGCCAAGGCGATGTAGCCGAAGAGTGCTCCGGTCGCTATCGCGCCGGCAACCGACAGCAGGACCGCCGGCCAGGACGGGCCTCTGCGGCTGCCGCCCGCGCTTCCGCTTTCTATACGACGAGCGGGGACGGATTTAAGCTTCCTTGATGCGCGAATTTCATCCAAATCGATGACGGGCCCTTCGAAAAGCTCCGTTCCTGCCGCGGACACAGGCTCCGCATCCGGCCATTGCGGCCATTCGGAGAGAATGCCCGGATCGGGGAGCGGCGTGCTGCGGCGCTCTCCGGGCCTGGCAGCCCGGCCGTCGAGGCGCTCGTCCGTGGAGAGAGCCTGGACTTCATCCGGTGTGAGTGATGGGGCTTCGAGGAGCCCCTCCGCTCCGAAGGTGTTGCCGGCACGGCGTTTTTCCAGTGCAGGTGCGGCGTCAGCCGGCAACTGCCTTCCGGCCGGACGCCCGTCTTCCTTGCGGATGAGGCTTTCCAACCTGTCGATGTCATCCTGAAAGGGGCTTTCCCATGCTTTGTATTCCGCTGTGAATTCCATGGATGAAAGCGACTCCGCAGGCGTCGGACTCCAATCCGGCGGCAGCGATGCCTGCTTGCGCATGCCCGTTTGGCGCGCGCCCCCATGCCGGAGCGGAAAATCCTTCGCCTTCATTTGGCCTTTTGGCTGCAGCTCTACGGCTTGCAACTGCTCTTTTGCTTTCTTTTGTTCTTCCGCCTGCAAGCGGCCCTTCGGCTGCAGCTGTGCGATTGCTTGCAATGGCTCTCTTGCTTTCATCTGTTCCTTTGCCTGCGGTTGGTCCTTTGGCTGCTCCTGTGAAAGCACTTGGCCTTGCCAAAGCGCTTGATCTTTTTTTTGCCTTTGCCTTTGCGCCGGCGCCTGTCCCTTGTCCGGAGCCTCCGCTCCGGCGGCACGCTGCCCGCTCCCTGCAGCCGGTGGCGATTTGCGTTGATCCTGCACCAGCTTCCCTTGACCGTCCGGACGATAGGTCATCCGCGATTTCGTCATGTTCCATTCCTCCTGCCATGCCGGGTTCTTACTCTAATCTATGTCCGAACGATAGAGTTATTCCTCGTTTTGGAAGAAGGATATAGAGATTGATAGGCAGGATCGAGAGCGGAAGCTGCAGCGGGTGGAAAAGGCGGGAGGCCCCGCATCTCTGCGAGGAACCGGATTCCGGCATGAAAAAAAACCTCCGAAAAAGCCTGCATCAGGCCGTTTCGAAGGTTCTTCCTTCTGCTGTTCCGATGTTATTGCCCGTGCCGCTCCCGCAGCTCGCGCGCGAGGCCGTCGGCGGCCTTCCAGATATCTCCGGCTCCCATCGTAATGATGAGATCGCCGGGCGCAGCCTGCTTCGACAGCTCGGCCTGCACCTCTTCCTTGGTCGGAAGATAGCGTGTATTGGCATTGCAGTTCTCCACGATCATCTCCACGAGCCGCTGCGAGCTGATGCCTTCGATCTGCTGCTCGCCGGCCGGGGAGTAGATGTCGGTGATGATCACTTCGTCGGCTTCGGCGAAAGCCCGGCTGAACTGCTCCAGCAGGAAGAAGGTGCGCGTATAGCGCTGCGGCTGGAACACGGCCACGATCCGCTTGCCGGTCGCCTTGGCGGCGCTGATCGTCGCTTGGATCTCCGTCGGATGATGGGCGTAGTCGTCGATGACGAGAATGCCGTTCACGTCGCCCAGCACCTGGAAGCGGCGCTTGGCCCCGATGAATTCCTTGATCGCGGCAGCTGCCGCGCCGAACGGAATGCCGGCTTCCATGCAGGTGATCAGCGTCGCCATCGCGTTGTACACGTTATGGCGTCCAGGGACGGACAGCTGCACGACGCCGAGCTCTTTGCCGGAACGGGAAAGCTTGAACGCCACCTTGCGGTCGCCGAGCACGATGTCCGATGCGCGGAATTCCGCTTCCTCGTCGATGCCGAAGGTCAGGATGCGTTCGGACGGAAGGGAGCCTGCCGCCTGCGGCAGCAGCTCGCGGACGATCGGATCGTCCAGGCATACGACGGCCCTTCCATCGGGAGTGACCTGGGTGAGAAACTGGACGTAGGCCTTCTTCAGGTTGGCGAAATCGCCGTCGTAGTTCTCCAGATGATCCGGCTCGATGTTGGTGACGACCGCGATCGCCGGATGGTAATGCAGGAAGGAGCCGTCGCTCTCGTCGGCTTCCGCTACGACATATTCGCCTTTGCCCGCCTTGGCGTTCGTGCCGACATTGACGATTTCGCCGCCGATGATGTAGGTCGGATCCGCTCCGCAGCTCTCCATGACGAGAGCGATCATCGAGGAGGTCGTCGTTTTGCCGTGCGCTCCGGCGACGGCGACCCCCTTGCCCGCATTCATGAGCCTGGCCAGCATCTGGGAGCGATGGAGCACCGGAATCTTCAGCTCCTCCGCCGCGCGCCGCTCCACGTTGTCCTTGGACAGCGCCGTGCTGTAGACGACCAGATCGGCCCCCTTGACGTTGCCTGCGTCATGGCCGATATAGATGCTTGCTCCCTTGGATGCCAGCTTTTCCGCCAGCTCCGCCCGCGCAACGTCGGATCCCGTCACCTTGTATCCCATCTCCAGCATGACGCGGGCGATCGCGCTCATGCCGTAGCCGCCGATTCCGATAAAATGTACGTGCTCTGCTGTAGTCGTCATGACGGTCACCAACCTTTTTCAGAATCCGGTAGCCCAAGCACCCGGGTGCGGACATCGGCGATTAAATAAAGAGTGCCGGTTACGACGGACAGGTCCTCCGGACCCGCCGCCTCTTCCAGGCGCCGCAGCGCAGCGGTCCAATCGGGCTCGACCACGATTTCCGGCGAAACCCCGAGCTCCGCCGCTTCCGAGCGTGCCAGCTCGGCAAGAGCAGGGGCCGGCATCGCCTTGCGGAAGGCGGGCTCCGTAATGACAAAGGTATCCACTATAGGGAGTATATGCCGCAGCACATCCCGATGATTCTTGTTCTCCAGCATTCCCATCATGAGATGGAGCTTGCGGTACTTGAAGACGTCCTTGAGCGCCGCCGCCAGCGACTCCGCTCCTTCGGGATTATGCGCGCCGTCAAGCAGCAGCCGCGGCTCGCTTCTCACCATCTCGAGGCGGCCCGGCCATGCGGCCTCCTTGAGGCCGGCGCGAAGCTGCTCGTCGTCGACCAGCAAGGCGCAGTATTGGCGCAGCACCTCAAGCGCCATGACCGCGGCAGCGGCATTGGTGCGCTGATGGGCGCCGCCAAGCGTCACCGTCAGCGGACTCACAGAGCGGAACAGGCCCTGGAACGCGAAGCTCTGCTCGGCCTCCGACACCTCAAGCGCTTGAATGGAGAACTGCTCGCCGAGCTGGTACAGCGTGCTCTTGCTGCGGCTTGCCGCCGCGCGGATGACCGCCAGCGCCTCCGGATCCTCGACGGTGCTTACGACCGGGACCCCAGGCTTGATGATGCCGGCTTTCTCCGACGCGATTTCCGTTATGGAGCTGCCGAGCACGTCCATGTGGTCATGCCCGACGTTCGTGATGACCGAGATGACCGGCGTCACGATATTCGTCACGTCCAGCCGGCCTCCGAGGCCGGTTTCCCAGACGACGTAATCCGGGTAGGTCACCTTGGCGAAGTACAGGATCGCCAGCGCCGTGGATACCTCGAACATCGTCGGGGAGCCGTGCTCGGTAGCCGCGATCTCGTCCACGAGCGGCTTCAGCTCGTTGGCCAGCCGCAGCAGCGTCTCCTCCTCGATATCCTGGCCGTTATAGCGGAAGCGGTTGGTGAACTTGGTGATATAAGGCGACGTGAACGTTCCCGTGTCATAGCCTCCGCGCGTCAGCGCCTCGGTCAGGTAGGCGCAGACGGAGCCTTTGCCGTTCGTTCCCGCCACATGGATGAAGCGGAGCCGGCGCTCGGGATGTCCGAGACGCTCCATCATCAGCTTCATCCGATCCAGGCCCGGACGGATGCCGAAGCCGATGAGGCCTTCGATCCATTCCCGCGCTTCCTCGTACGATTTCAGCAGGCCTCCGGCCTGTCGATGCGTTTCCTGGTTGTCCATATCGTTTCGCTTCCTTTTATGTTTGACTTGCGCCGGCGAACGGCGCGAACGCCCTTCGCCGGGCCCACCGTCCTCCAAGGACAATCGCAGCTTCGATCAGCTCTGCAGCTCCTCGATCCGCGCCAGCACCTTCTCCAGCTTGGACTCGTAATCGGCCCTTTTGGCTTTTTCTTCCTCGATGACTTTGGCCGGAGCTTTGGCCGTGAAGCCTTCGTTGGAAAGCTTTTTGTCCACGCGCTCCACTTCGGAGCGGAGAACGGCGGCTTCCTTCGTCAGCCTCGCGATCTCCTGTTCGATGTCGATGAGTCCCGCAAGCGGCAAGTACAGCTCCGCCCCCGTCACAATGGCGGCCATCGCCTTGTCCGGAGCGGACAGTCCCGTGTCGACCGCCAGGGAGGAAGTGCCGCAGAAGCGGCGCAGAAGCTCTTCGTTGCCGCTCAGGATGCCGGCTTCGAAGCTGCCGGAAGGCTTGATCTGCAGCTCGATCTTCTTGCTCATCGGCACGTTCACTTCGGCGCGGATGTTGCGCACGGAGCGGATCGTGCTCATGAGCAGCTCCATCTCGCGGACGGCTTCCGGCGCTTCCAGCGCAGCTTCATAGACCGGCCAGGCGGCCGTCGTGATGGACTCGCCCTCATGCGGCAGATGCTGCCAGATTTCCTCGCTGATGAACGGCATGAACGGATGGATCAGGCGCTGCGTCCGGTCCAGCACGTAGGCGAGCACGGATTGCGTCGCCTTTTTGGCGTCGGCATCCTGACCGTACAGATTCAGCTTGGCAACCTCGATGTACCAGTCGCACAGATCGTCCCAGATGAAATTGTACAGCAGGCGTCCTGTTTCGCCGAAGTCGTAGGCGTCGATCAGTCTCGTCACATCGCGCGAGGTCTCGTTCAGACGATGCAGGATCCAGCGGTCGGCCGTGCCGAGCGGAACAGTTATATCGATATCATCATAATTGAAACCTTCCAGATTCATCAAGGCGAAGCGGGAAGCGTTCCAGATCTTGTTGGCGAAGTTTCTCGCCTGCTCTACCTTCTCCAGGCGGAACCGCAAATCCTGCCCCGGCGTGCTGCCGGTGGACAGCATGAAGCGCATCGCATCCGCACCGTACTGCTCGATGATGTCCAGCGGATCGACTCCGTTGCCGAGCGACTTGGACATCTTCTTGCCGTCCGCGTCGCGCACCAGGCCGTGCATGAGCACGTCCTTGAACGGGATGCGGTCCGTGAATTCCAGCGCCGTGAAGATCATGCGGGCTACCCAGAAGTAGATGATGTCGTAACCGGTGACAAGCAGGTCGTTCGGATAGTGGCGCTTGAAATCGGCGCTGTCCTCGTCCGGCCAGCCGAGCGTGGAGAACGGCCAAAGGGCGGAGCTGAACCAGGTGTCGAGAACGTCCTCGTCGCGGCGCAGCTCTCCATGCCCGCAGTCCGGGCAAGCTTTGAGATCCTCGCGGGCGACATGAAGCTTGCCGCAGGAGTCGCAGTACCAGGCCGGAATGCGATGGCCCCACCACAGCTGGCGGGAAATGCACCAGTCGCGGACGTTCTCGATCCAGTTCAGGTAGATCTTCTCGAAGCGGTCCGGCACGAAGTTCACGCCCTCGCCGGACTTCTGGGCTTCGATCGCGCGTTCGGCGAGCGGCTTCATCGCCACGAACCACTGCGTGGACAAGTACGGCTCGACGACGGCGCCGCTGCGCTCGCTGTGCCCGACTTGATGAACATGGTCCTCGATGCGGACGAGAACGCCGCTCTCCTGAAGGTCGGCGACAAGCTTCTTGCGCGCTTCGGCGCGGTCGAGGCCTTGGTAAGGTCCGGCCTCGGCGTTCATGACGCCGCTCTCGTCCATGACGATGATCTTGGGCAGGCTGTGGCGCTCGCCGACCTCGAAGTCGTTCGGATCATGGGCAGGCGTGATCTTGACCGCTCCGGAGCCGAAGTCCTTCTCGACATAATCGTCTGCGATGATCGGAATCTCGCGTCCGGTAACAGGGAGCACGAGCATTTTGCCGACGAGAGCGGCGTAGCGCTCATCCTTCGGATGCACCGCTACAGCCGTGTCGCCGAGCATCGTCTCGGGACGGGTCGTCGCGACGGTGACGTGGCCGGTTCCGTCCGCAAGCGGATATTTCAGGTGGTACAGGTGTCCGTTCACTTCCTTGTACTCGACCTCGATGTCGGACAGGGCCGTGCGCGCTGCCGGATCCCAGTTGATGATCTTGGCGCCGCGATAGATCAGCCCTTTCTCGTACAAGCGGACGAACACCTCGCGAACGGCTTTGGAAAGCCCCTCGTCCAGCGTGAAGCGCTCGCGGGAGTAGTCCAGGGAAAGGCCCATCTTGCTCCACTGGCTGCGGATCGTCCCCGCATACGTGTCCTTCCACTCCCATACCTGCTCCAGGAATTTCTCGCGGCCCAGATCGTGGCGCGTCATGCCTTGCTCGCGAAGCTTCTTCTCCACTACGGTCTGCGTGGCGATGCCGGCATGGTCCGTTCCGGGCAGCCACAGGGCGTCGTATCCCTGCATGCGCTTCGTTCGGATCATGATATCCTGCAGCGTGAAATCGAGCGCATGCCCGATATGGAGCATTCCCGTTACGTTGGGGGGCGGGATGACGATCGTGTAAGGCTTCGCTTCTGGCTTGCGGCCGGCCTGGAAGAAACCGCCCTTTTCCCAGAACTCGGTTCCTTTCTGCTCCGCCGCCTTCGGATCGTAGGTCGTCGGCATTTCCGTCGTGTGCTGCTGAGTCTCTGACATTTTGGATTCACCCTTATCAATGAAAGTCGTTTTTTTATGGCCTTCTTTTTGACAACGCCTCGGCTGGCCGGCCTGCGCGGAGGACAGCGTACATCCGCCTCCGGCCCGATGCCGGGCCCCGGATTCCGCAGGAAGGCGAACGCCGTTTTTTCCGACAAAAAAAGCCTTTCATCCTCTTCGCAAAGGACGAAAGACTTCAGGCTTCCGCGGTACCACCTTTGTTCCGCAAGAAAGCTTCCTTGCGGCACTTTGGCGCAGGATATCGGCTGCGGCCGGCTCCGGCTTCCGCTGCTCGCGCAGCATGACCGGGGCAACTCCGGGGCGACCCGCATCCGCTCCTTGCCTGCAGACCTTCCAGCGCTTGCGGTCTGCTCTCTGTAGGCGAGGCGAATGCTCTTCCCTTTCAACGTCGGCTATTCAAACTTCGAAAAATAGGTAGCTTCATTTTAGCGTTCTTGAAGGCTGGAGTCAACTTGATTAGGCGGCAGCCTTGCCCGGGCAGCCATATCGGACCCATGCCGGGATCGGGCTGGAAACGGCAGCCGAAGCCAAAAAAGGCGCCATCCCCCGCAAAGCGGGGAAAGGCGCGGTATGGTAAGCCATGGACGGAGCCGGGATAGATTCGGGACGCTCCCGCTCAAGGGATGTAGAGAACCTGGCCCTCTGCGACGCCCTGATCGGCAAGGCGGTTGTAGAGAGCAAGCTCGCGGGCTTGAAGATGATAGCGGTCGGCGATCAGATCCAGCGTCTCTTCCCGCTGCACGATGCAGATCCGCACTTTGCGGAACGGCTTCTCTTCGCTGACCCGGCCGAGGAAAAGCGACTGCCACTCCACCTCTTCCGCTGGCGCTGCCGGCTGGGATTCCTGGGATTGCCGGCTGCGCTCGGCGGCCTGCCGCTGCTCCCGCTCCCTCCTGCTGGAGCCGATCAGCGAAGAAGCAAGCTCCTGCCCGGCTTCCTCGGGCGAAGCCGATCGCTTGCTGCCGAACGCGATGCGCAGCTCCTGCTTCTCCTGCTCCTGCAGCGGCTCATGATTCTCGAACGGCTCCGCGGCGAAGGCGGATGCTGATTCCCCTTCCCCGGCGTCTTCCGTCTCGACGCGCTGAGGCTCTGAATCGGCCGCCGCCTCTTCGACCGGCGGCAGTTCGGCAGCCGGGCGGCCGTACAGGACGGCGACCGGATCTTCCTCCTGCGGGACATCCGCCGCTGCTTCCGGCTCTGCCGGAATGATCTCCTCCGCTATGTTCCGGAGCGCCGAGAAGGCCGATTGCCGCTCTTCGCTCTGGACCAGGGGAATGTCCGAAGCAGGCGGAATCGGCGCGCGGAACGGGCTGGAGCTTCCTCCGCTGGCCGCGAGAGCTTCGTTTTCCGTCTCGGCATCCTGCCTGGAGGAACCCTCCTCCTGCTGGAAGGAAGAGTCCACTTCCTCCTCGCGAGCCCCGCTGGCCGAGCCGAGCTGCGTCCAGCCGGCCGCATAGGCGTACGGCTCGTTCTGCGCCTCCTCGACCGGATCGTAGCTCTGGCCGGCAATTGCTTCTGCGTCCCGATAAGGAGTCGCCTGATCGAAATCCCTTTCTCCCCCCGCTTCTCCCTGCGGCTCGTCTTCTTCTTCATCCAGCTCCAGATATCGGACCGGAGAAATGTCGCCCGTCGGGTGCGCTTCCTGGCGATGCACCACCGTATAAGGCTCTTCCTTCCACTCCCCCTCCTCCTCGGAGGAGGACTCCACCCGGATGCCGGACAACGACAGCACGCCGGTAATGTTCAGCGTACGCGCCGACAGGAGGTCGACGTCGAAGTTGTCGATCTCCACGGAGATGTCATCCAGCCTCTCGATGCGGTTCATCGGAAGCGTAATCTCCACCGGAATCCGATGCTCCATCGACTGCGCCGACGCCGAACGGTCCGTCGTGCGGTACACTCCGCTCAGCAGCAGCTGGCCTCGCAGTATGGCTTGTTCTCCCTGCTGAACGACTTGGATGCGGGGAACGAGTTCGATTTCCTCCAGCTCGTCGATAGCGGGAACTTCCTCGGGCAGATGGACGCGTTCATACACGTCGAACCGCAGTCCTTGTGTTAGTTCGCTCACGCTTAAGCCTCCCTTCCCTAGCTATTGCTTGGGCATATGCCTTGCTCCATACCATCTATATGGCAGGGAATCGCATAGCATGACTACTTGGGGGAGGGACTCGCCGACGGAAGCAGGCTGTTCTTGCTTGACGGCTGCCTCCGGCAACGCCGGCTTCGGCGTACATGAGCTGGAAAAACCGTCCTAAAGGGCCGGAAAAGGCGCGACATCGAGACCTGTTTCTCCCAGGTGAAAAAACTCGCTTCCTCTGCTTCATGGCCGGCGAAGAATAAAATCCAATCCTGTATCGCTTGATTCCGCGATGGAAGCGAAGCCGGCTTTATTCGTTCATTCCGTCATGCTGGCGAGCCAGAAAAAAGAACCGCCCTGCATCGCTCAAAACGATGCAAAGCGGTTCATAAACCGAGGGCGGCCTCAAGCCTGCCGACGAGACGTTGCCACCCGGGACGGGACTTAGGGCAGGGGGAATTCTCACATAGAAAGCCCGCCCTTTCCCTTACGGCTTCCCGGCGCGGAGCCGTGCCAGCAGACGCTCCATATCGGCGGGAAGAGCGGCCTCGATCTCCATATCGGAGCCCGTCCATGGATGCCGGAACCGAAGCCTCCTTCCGTGAAGGGCTTGACGGCCGAGCAGCGGCGACGCCCCGCCGTACAGGCCGTCTCCAAGCAGCGGATGGCCGATATGGCTCATATGAACCCGGATCTGATGCGTCCTTCCGGTTTCGAGCGCAAGCTGAACGAGAGCTGCCGAGCGCCATGCTTCCAGAACTGTGTAAAACGTGACCGCTCGGTCTCCGCCCGGCGATACTCTTCTCCGCGACGGATGATGCCGGTCCTTGCCGATCGGCTGGTCGATCTTGCCCTCAGGCGGATTCGGAGCGCCGTGTACGGCAGCCCAATACTGGCGGCCGATCGCCTTCTCCCGCATCGCCGCATCGAGCACCTGCTGGGCGAGATCTTTTTTCGCATACAGCACCGGACCGCTCGTATCGTCGTCGATGCGGTGGATATGCCTCGCCGGAAGCGGGTCTCCAGCCGCCAGGCAGCGGCATGCCGCCGCTTCGTCCAGCGTCGCCGGGCAGGCAGGCGCCTTGCCCGCTGCGTCGGAATAGGAAGCCCTGCTTCCCGCTGGACGCGGCGCTTCGCCGCTGCCGTGGACCGGCATGCCGGCCGGCTTGTTCAGGACGAGGCACCAATCGTCCTCATGCAGCACTTCCGGCCAGTCCGGCGCATATGCGCCGCCGGACGCCGCAAGGACGGCCGCGGCACGCCGCTGCAGCGGGTCGGCCGCCTCTGCGGCGGGAAACGCCCGCAGGCGCAGCTCGCCGTCCGGCGTCCAGCCGATGCCTCCGGTGGAGAAGAGGGAATTGATCCATTTGGCCGGCCAAAGGCCAAGAGCCAGAAGCTGCAGGCGCGTCTCGTGCGCATGGCTTCCGGCTCTCAGCTCTCCGGCATCTCCGTCCGGGGAGACCGGCACATGCAGCCACTCTCCGCGGCGATAAGCGGATTCCATCATCAGCTCCATGCCGGAATCCTCACTACAGGCGCCGGAGAGCTTCCCGGTTCGCGGCGATCGTCTCGTCGATCAGCTCCGCCGTATGGGCTGCCGAGACGAACATGCCTTCGAACTGCGAAGGAGCGACGCTTACGCCGAGCTCAAGCAGATTCGCGAAGTAGGTGCGGAAACGACCCAGATCGCTCTGCTGCGCCGTCTCGAAGTTGATGACGTGGCTCTCGTTGAAGAACGGACAGACCATGGACCCGACGCGGTTGATCGTCACCGGCACGCCGGTTTCGCGCGCATTGTCCTCGAAGCCAGCCTGCAGCCGCACCGACATCTTCTCCAGCTGCTGATAGACTTCCGGCGTCAGCAGGCTAAGGGTCGTGTAACCGGCCGCCATGGCAAGCGGATTGCCGGACAGCGTGCCCGCCTGGTAGATCGGACCGGCCGGAGCCATGCGCTCCATGATGTCGCGGCGTCCGCCGTAGGCGCCGACGGGAAGGCCGCCGCCGATCACTTTGCCGAGGCAGGTCAAGTCGGGGGTGATGCCGAACAGCCCTTGGGCGCAGTTGTAGTGGACGCGGAAGCCGGTCATGACCTCGTCGAAAATGAGCAGGCTTCCGTATTTCGTCGTGACGTCGCGCAGCCCTTGCAGGAACCCGGGCAAAGGCGGAACGACGCCCATGTTGCCGGCTACCGGCTCCACGATGATGCAGGCGATCTCCTCGCCGAACTTCTCGAACGCCAGCTTGACCGATTCCAGGTCGTTGTACGGAACGGTAATCGTCTGGGACGCCACCGTCTCGGGTACGCCCGGGCTGTCGGGAAGGCCGAGCGTGGCGACGCCTGAGCCGGCTTTGATGAGCAGGCTGTCGGCATGGCCGTGATAGGAGCCTTCGAATTTGAGGATTTTGCTCCTTCCGGTATACCCGCGCGCAAGGCGCAGGGCGCTCATCGTCGCTTCCGTGCCGGAGTTGACCATGCGCACGATGTCGCAGGACGGCACTCGCTCGCAGACAAGCTTCGCCATCTCCGTTTCGATCAGCGTCGGGGCGCCGAAGCTCGTGCCGCGCTCAGCGGCGGATTTGACCGCCTCGATGACTGCGGGATGGGCGTGGCCCATGATGAGCGGGCCCCAGGAGCCGACGTAGTCGATATAGGAGTTGCCGTCGATATCGTACACCACCGCCCCTTCGCCGCGCTCCATGTAAGCCGGCGTGAGGCCGACCGATTTGAAGGCGCGCACCGGACTGTTGACGCCGCCAGGAATATAGCGCTTCGCTTCCTCGAAGGCCGCGCTCGACTTGTCATCCGCTTTTCTGCCGTGAACGTTGTCCGCCATCAGTTCTGCACCTCCTGCAGCCAGAGGGCTGCGTCCTTGGCGTGATAGGTAATGATCATGTCCGCTCCGGCCCGCTTCATGCCGAGCAGCGTCTCCAGCACGATCTTGCGCTCGTCGACCCAGCCGTTCGCCGCGGCCGCCTTCACCATCGCATACTCGCCGCTGACGTTGTAGGCGACGAGCGGAAGGTCGAAGTTCTCCCTGAGCGCGCGCACGACGTCGAGATAAGCGAGCGCCGGCTTGACCATGAGCATGTCCGCGCCTTCCGCGACGTCGCTGTCAGCTTCGCGGAGAGCTTCGCGGAAGTTGGCCGGATCCATCTGATACGACTTGCGGTCTCCGTACTGCGGAGCGGAATTGGCCGCCTCGCGGAACGGTCCGTAATAAGCGGAGGCGTATTTGACCGAGTAGGACAGAATCGGGATGTCGCTGTAGCCGGCCTCATCCAGACCTGCGCGGATCGCGCCGACGAAGCCGTCCATCATGTTGGAAGGAGCGATGACGTCCGCCCCCGCCTCCGCCTGGGATACCGCCGTGCGCACGAGCAGCTCCAGCGAAGGATCGTTGTCGACCTCGGCTTCTCCGGTCCGCTCGTTCTGGTGCACGATGCCGCAGTGTCCGTGGTCCGTGAATTGGCACAGGCAAGTATCCGCCATGACGATCAGGCCCGGAGCCCATTCCTTGATCAGCCTTGTCGCCTGCTGCACAATGCCGTTGGCGTCGTAGGCGGAAGATCCGACCGGATCCTTGTGGTCCGGAAGCCCGAACAGCATGATGGAAGGAATGCCGAGCGATACGATCTCGCGGATTTCCTGCTGCAGCAGGTCGAGCGAGAAGCGGAAAACGCCCGGCATGGAGGAAATCTCCTGCTTGATGCCGGTTCCGTGGATGACGTAGATCGGGTAAATGAAATCGCTGGCCGTCAAAATCGTTTCGCGGACCATGGAGCGCATCGCCGCCGTGCGGCGAAGCCGGCGATGCCGGACGATCGGGTAACTCATGTGAATTCCTCCTTGTGTTCGTATGCAAAACAGGGGAAGGAGCACTCGGCGCCCTCCCTGATCTGACTTGTCGATGCCGATAAAACTGCCGGATCGCTTGAGAGCCAGCCGTTGCCGGCCCTGCGTGGCGTCCCGAAAGCCCGGCTGTTGCCGGCCCTGCGAGCCATGACGAAAAGCCGCCCGCTGCCTGTCAGCCTTGCACAGGGTCCCGAAGCTCGGCCATCCGCCTTGCGATCGCCTCGGCCAGCGACGCGATCGTCGCCTCCTCGGGAATGATCGTAGGCGCAAGCCCCGCTTCCTCCGCCGTACGGGCCGTAACGGGACCGATGCAGGCAATTTCGCAGCCGCGGAGCAAGCCGACCGGATCGGACTCCCCGAAGCGCCTGAGCACTTCGAGCAGATTCGTCACGGTCGAAGAACTCGTGAAGGTGACGACATGGACAGCGCCTTCGCGCAGCTGTTCGAGAGCCTGCTCATCCTGATCCCGAGGCACGATCGTCTCGTACAGCGTGACGGCGTCCACGGAAATGGAGCGCGCGGCAAGATCCCGCGGCAGCGTTCCTCGCGCCAGATCGCCGCGCAGGAACAACGCCCGCTGGCCCGGCTTCAGCACTTCGTCGAGATGGCCCAGCATGCCCTCCGCCTGGTAGCCGCCCGGCAGCGCTTCATGCTGAAGTCCGCGCGAGCGAAGCGCATCGCCGGTCTTCGGCCCGACCGCAGCGATGCGCGCCCGGTGGAAGCGGCGGATATCGCCTCCGAGCTCGGCCAGCCCGCGGAAGAAATGCTCGACCCCATTGACGCTGGTGAAAAACAGCCAGTCGTAGCTCTCCGCATCGTCCAGAGCGGCGCGAAAAGCTCTCGCGTCGCTTTCCCCGCGCGCCGGCACGATCTCGATGACGGGGAACTCGCACGGCTCGCCGCCAAGCTCCTCGATGAGATCGGCCAGCTCGCTGGCCTGGCTGCGCGAGCGCGTCACCAGCGCTCTCGTGCCGAATAGCGGCTTCAAGTCGTACCAGCGGAGCGTCTCCCGCTGCTTGACGACATCGCCGACGACGATGACCGCCGGCGGCTCGAAGCCGGCCGCCTTGACCTTCGCCTCGATGTCCGCGAGAGTGCCCGTCAGCGTCTGCTGCTCGGGCCTCGTTCCCCAGCGGACGAGGGCTACCGGGGTATCGGCATCGCGGCCGTGCTTCATCAGCTGCTCGCTGATATACCCGATCTTGGCAACGCCCATCAAAAAGATCAGCGTGCCCGTCGCATTGGTCACCTTGTCCCAATAGATCGAGCGGTCAAGCTTGTCCGGGCTCTCATGGCCCGTAACGATCGAGAGCGACGACGCATGGTCCCGGTGCGTCACGGGAATGCCGGCATAAGCCGGCACGGCGATCGCCGACGTGATTCCAGGCACGATCTCGAACGGAATGCCGTGCTCGGCCAGCAAGCCGGCCTCCTCGCCGACACGTCCGAATATGGTCGGGTCGCCTCCTTTAAGACGAGTGACGGTCTTGCCCTGCAAGGCCAGATCGACAAGCAGCCGGTTGATCTCCTCCTGCTTCATCGTATGGCGGTCCGGCCGCTTGCCGACATAGATGCGCTCCGCCCCCGGCCTCAGTCCGCGCAGCAGGCGCGGGCTGGCCAGCCGGTCGTAGACGACGGCATCGCTCCGCGAGAGCACCTCCATGCCGCGCACCGTAATCAGCTTCGGATCTCCCGGCCCGGCGCCGACAAGATACACGATCCCCTTCGACATGTTATCCCCCAATTTCCGCCAAAATCTCGGCCGCGCCCATCTCTCTCAGCGCCTGGGCGACTTCAAGCCCCAATGCTTCCGGATCGGTTCCGACCCGCATTTCCTTTAGAATCGTCTCGCCGTCCGGAGAGCCTACCATTCCGGTCAGCTCCATGACAAGCCCGCCGCCTTCTCGGGACCGGATGACCGCATGGGCTCCGATCGGAATCTGGCAGCCTCCGTTGAGCGCGCCGAGGAAAGTCCGCTCTGCCGCTACGGTCCGCTCCGTATCGGAATCGTTGAGCAGATCCAGCAAAGCGCGGACATCGGCATCGCCTTCCCTGCATTCGATGCCAAGCGCGCCCTGGCCGACGGCAGGCAGGCAGACATCCTCGGAGACCGCTTCGGTGATGCGGTCCTCCCAGCCCATGCGCTTCAAGCCGGCAGCGGCGAGCACGATCGCATCCAGCCCTTCCGTCTCCAGCTTGCGGATCCGGGAGTCGATATTGCCGCGTATCGAGCGGATATCCAGGTCGGGCCGGTAAGCCTTCAGCTGGCTGGCCCGCCTGAGGCTGCTGGTTCCGACAGCGGCGCCGATCGGGAGCTTCTCCAGGGGAATGCCGCCGCGGGTAATGATGCAATCCCGAGGATCGACGCGGCGCGGCACCGCTCCGTTGATCAGTCCGGGAGGCAGCTCCGACGGCATATCCTTCATGCTGTGCACAGCCATATCGATATCGCCGTCGAGAAGAGCCTGCTCGATTTCCTTGACGAACAACCCCTTGCCGCCTACCTTGGACAGAGTTACATCCAGGATGCGGTCGCCTTTGGTGACGATCTTATGGATTTCAAAGCCGTAATCCAAGCCATGCTCGTCCGCAAGACGCTGCAGCTCCTCTATGACCTGCCCGGTCTGCGTCAGCGCGAGCGCGCTCTGGCGAGTGCCGACGACAATGACTCTGCGGCCGTTCTCATCTGTTTTCAATATCCCCTTCTCCTTCCGCCCCGAATCGGGCACGATCCTCTAGTCCCCTGCTTGCGGCAGCCGCCCAGCTGGCCAGACGCTTCGCCTCGCTGCGGAGCAGCCGCCTTCGCTTGCCTGGATCCGGCTCCTCGGCCAGCAGCCTTCGCCTCAGCTCCGCATGCTGCCTTACAGCCTCCGCATACGGCTCCTTGTATAAGTCTTCAAGCTCTTCCCGGATGACGGAAGATAGGGCAGGCGAACCGCCTCCCGTCGTGACGGCCAGCAGCAGCCCGCCCCGCCTTACCGCGCCCGCTGTAATGAAATCGCCTGATTGCCCGCTTGAGGCATGGTTGAACAACGCGCCTGCCTTGCCGGCATCCTCCATGACTGCGCGGTCGACTTCAAGGATGCCGGTGGCCGCCACGACGAGAAACATGCCTGCTGCGTCGCCCCGCCGGTAATGTCTGTCCGTATGATTCAGCCGCCCTTGTCCGGCCATCTCCTGGATACCCGCCGTGATTGCCGGGCTGATGACGACAAGCTTGTCCGCGCCGCCGTCAAGCAATCCGGCCGCCTTCCGTTCGGCAGCCGCGCCGCCTCCGACGATCAGGCAGCGTTTCCCCTCCAGCGACAGCACAACCGGATATCCCGGCATCGCCATCTCCTCCTCCAAACTCAGCGGTGAAAATCCGATGCCGGGCTGATCATCGTATTCAGAACGAGAAAAGCAAAGCAAAATACGTTCCAGCGCGCCGTCTCCAGCGCGGTTTTGCGCAGAATCTTTTTCTGGATCAAATAAAAGCTGTACAAAATGAGGACCGCGAAGGAGGTGATGACTTTCCAATCGAGCAAATATTGGAACCTGTTCTCGACGATGACGAGAGCAACCGCGACCGACAAGGAAAGGGCGAGCAGCGGAACGCCGATCATGACGAGGCGAAAAGCGAACCGGTCGGCTTGCTCCAGGCTCGGCAGCCGAGCCGTCGTCCGATTCCATTTCCGCGACTTGAGCCTTCCATGCAGGAACAGGTACATGCCCGAGAACACGCTCGAAATGGCCAGCGCCGCGAAGGAGCACAGCACGAGGCTGATATGTAGAATGAGCAGTTCATTGGCCAGCTTCCAGTCCGGAAGCGGGATTCCGCGGGAAGGTCCGCTGAACAGATTGAGCGCCAGCACCCCGAAACCGATGATGTTGACGAGAAACACGATGAATTCGATTCGGAAAAAGCGGCTGATGACGAGCGAAGTCGTCAGCAGGAGCCACGAAACCGCAAGCCAGTATTCGAATCTGGAAAACAGCGTCATGTCCAGATGGGACCAGATCCGGTACAGCACGTATCCAGTCTGAAGAACCCATACGAACACAAGCAGCCCTGCGCCCATCCGCTTCGCTCTCCGGTTCGCGTCGACGAAATCGGAGAAGTAGAACAGAAGGCTCAGGGCGTATAAATACAAAATCGTGTCGTAAATGGTGACCATGGCGCCCTCCTGACCTTGGAGATGAGGGCGATAATCCTGGCAGCCTAGCGCATGACCGCTGCAAAGGCGCCCTTGGACGGCTTGGCTTCTTCGTAGCCTTGGCGTGACGGATCACTTGTCCTCGCCGCTTGGCTCTTGACGGTCTTGGACGGCGCGCCGTCCTCCAGGGCAAACAGCTTGGCGAACAGCTCCATCGCCTCATCCGCTTTCTTATCGCCCGCAAGCTCCTTAATGCTGTGAATCGGATTTTGCACCATCTGGTTCAGCATGCTCTTGGTCAGCTTATGGATGACCTTCAGCTGCTGCTCGTCCAGTCCGGGCAGCTTCTTGGAGAGGCTGTCCATCGTCTGGCTATGAATATCCTCGGCCTTCTCCTGCAGGGAGCGAATCAGCGGCACGACGCCGAGCGTACGGTACCACTGATGGAATTCCTGCAAGCCGGCGGCGATCATGACTCCGATCTTCTCCGCCTCCTGGCGGCGATGCTCCATGTTCGACTCCACGATGCCTTCCAGATCGTCGATGTCGTACAGGAATACGTTCTCGACGGAAGCGATCTCGGGATCCAGGTCGCGGGGAACGGCGATGTCGATCATGAACAGAGGACGGGCTCTCCTGCGCTGCATGGCGGCCGCCACTTGCTCGCGGCTGAGCACATAACCTTGGGCTCCGGTCGAGCTGATGATGATATCGGCCTCATGCAGCCTCCGCTCCGCTTCTTCCATGGAGCAGGGTATGCCGCTGAATTTCTCCGCCAGCTCCGCCGCGCGCTCGAACGTCCGGTTGACGACGAGCACCCGGTCGGCTCCGTTCGCATACAAGTGCTTGGCCGTAAGCTCGCTCATCTTGCCGGCTCCGATGATCATGACCGTCTTGCGGTTGAACTGGCCGAAGATCCGCTTGCCGAGCTCCACGGCCGCATAGCTGACCGATACGGCCGACTCCCCGATCGACGTCTCGGTATGGGCGTTCTTGGCAAGAGTTACGGCTTGCTTGAAAAGCATGTTGAAGATCGTGCCCGTCGCGCGCTGCTGCTGGGCGAGCAGGAAAGCATTCCGCACTTGGCCCAGGATCTGCGTCTCCCCTATGACCATGGAATCCAAGCCGCTTGCAACCCGGAACAGATGCTCGATAGCCCGATCGTCCTCATACATATAAAGATGGCTGGTGAATTCCTGCCGCGGGAGGCGGAACCACTGCTCCATGAACGTGCGGATATGGTGGCCGCACAGATGATGCCGGTCAACGACCGCATACAGCTCCGTCCGGTTGCAGGTCGCGACGATGACACCTTCCAGTATGCTTGGGGTCGCCTTGAGAGCTTCGACCGCACGGGGCAGATCGCTGTCCGCGATTGCGAAATTCTCCCTGATTTCGACAGGAGCCGTACGATAGTTGAGCCCGACCACAATAATATGCAAGTGACATCACCGCCTTATTTTCGTATCTAAGCTGCCTTGTCCGAGCAACTAATTTAGAATTATTATAACATAGTTTTTTGGGAGGGAAGACTCAAGTTATGACGTTTTTTTGACCGGCTCGCCAAAAGGAAGGAAATGTCTTGACGACAGCAGGACAGCCGGCTTCCGCCGGGCAAGAAGCCCATTCCGACAAAGACAACCATTTCATCCATTGTCTAGTTTAGGCCCGCAGCCCGATCTCTATTCCAGGCTTAAAAAAAATAACCATGGAGCCTTCCCATGGTTATTTGTACAGCAGGCTGGATGTTAAACCAGCTCGATTTGTTTCATTTCCGGTTCTACGACTTGCAGCTCACCCATTCCGCGAATCAGCTTCTTCGCGTGAGTGGCTTTAGGTTTCAGCACGGCCAGCATGTAATCGATCGCCAGCTGTGGGTCCACGGTCTCACCGCAGGTGTAGCAGTCAAGAGCAGCAAAGCCTCTTTCTGGATACGTGTGAATCGAGAGATGGCTTTCCGATAAGAGCACCAATACGGTTGCGCCTTGGGGCTCAAATTGTTTTGCCTGTACCGAGAGCACAGATGCTCCGCATGCTTCAGCAGCCTCTACCATGTGGGCTTGCAGAAACTCTGCGTTGTTAATGAGTTCGAAGTCTACTCCCCAAGCATCAACCGCAACATGTCTTCCGAAAGTCGAATATTCCATCTTCCGGCTCCCCCTTCCTAGGAATAAAATGATTAAAAATTTCATCCGCTAGGACCTACGTCATTCACTTCCCGAGGGATAACTCTCTCTCGCAACATATCCATGTCCTGAGTGAATCCTGGTTCCTATATTGGGTTTTTTTCAACGAAATTAAAAATACCATCTATCTATAGGAAATGCAACCTTTTTTTCTGTTAAAAAAAACCCGTTTTCCTGCACGCGGACAGCCCTTCTCCAGCTGCATGTCCGAAGCGGGCCCGCAAAAGGCGGAGGCATGAAAAAAGCCGCCCGGAGGCGGCATCGGAAAAAGCGGTCGGAATCAGGCTTCGAGAGCGAAAAGCCGGTCGGAATACAGCTTGAGGCTGCGGTCTATCTCCAGCTTCTCGGCTGCGCTTGCAGCATCGATGCGGCGATCGAGCAGCTCGTTGACAGCCTGCTGGATCCACTGGATTTCCCCCTCCACCGATTGGAGGCGGAAAGCACGCTCAAGCTCGCCCAGCGTGTCCTTGAACTGGTACACGATGCGGCTGCCCTTGGCGGTCAGCTCGGCGATCTGATGCACGGCGCCTGCTACATACTGATACGACATCGTATAATGGCTGTAGATGCGTTTGACGACGGCGTCGCCCTTGAAAGCCGCGACGGCCTTGCGAAGCGCATTGGTGAGCGCGACGTTGGTGATGCGGCAGGACCACTCGCATACAAAGCGATCTTCATCCTGCTGGAATACAAAGCGGACTTCTTCCCTCCCTGCACAGTCTTCGAGAACCGCCTCTTGGCTGCCGTTATCGAGCACCTTGACGCCAAGGCGTACTTGCTGCTCGTCAAAAAAACGGAGGAATCGGGTCATCTCATCGCGTGTCAGTCGCAGTTTGGCTTGAACGTACTCGGTGGCTATCCGCTGAGCCATAAAAATCTCCTCAATTCTTTGTTCTTCGAAGCTATGGTTGCAATGTTCACTGCCCGCTTGCATTCGCTCCAAAACCGTCCGAGCCTTCAATCGCTGTTGAACCCAGACTTCCTTCATTAGATTTCTATGGAGGGAAATCCGTCTTCAAAGGCGACCGTCACCACTTTTCCGGCTTCGAACGCTTTTTCCGCATTCACGGGCAAATAAAAGACCTACAACCATTATACGGCATCGGCTCAAACGATTCCTGCCGGCCGGCCGCGATTATCCGCCGAATTTGAGAATTATCCGCTAGGAACCGTGATTGGCATCAAGAAAGATGCAAAATGCTTACAATTCCGGCGTTCCTTGAAGAACTTCTCCCTCATATCCTGCCGCGGACGCGATTACGCTCCATAATTCGTCTCTTCCATTACCCTTTTCGGAGGAGAACAAAACGACCCGGTCGCCCGCGCTTGCGCCGAGCGTCTGCTTGACCAGCTTGATCTGCTTGTCCCATTGGCTCTTCGGAATCTTGTCCGCCTTCGTGCAGACGATGCAGAAAGGAATGCCGTAATGCTTGAGCCAATCGAACATGAGCACGTCGTCTTTGCTCGGCGCATGGCGGATATCGACGACGAGCAGCACGAGCTTCAGCTCCTCGCGGCCCTGCAAATAGCGTTCGATCATTTTGCCCCAGGCTTCTCGTTCGGTCTTGGATACCTTGGCATAGCCGTATCCGGGAAAATCGACGAAGTAGACGGCCTCGTTGACCTTGTAATAGTTCAGCTGCTGCGTCTTGCCCGGCTGGGAGCTTGTCCGAGCGAGATTCTTGCGCATGATGAGCTTGTTGATGAGAGAAGATTTTCCGACATTCGAACGCCCTGCCAGAGCAATCTCCGGCAAGGCGTCGACAGGATATTGATGCGGCTGGACCGCACTGATGATAAATTCTGCATTCGTAATCTTCATAAAATCGGGGTCCCTGCTTTCTCTTCTGCGGCGGCCTGGCCGCCGCTTGTTCCGTCCTCTGCCGGCAGCAGAGCATGGCGGACGACTTCATCCATATGCGCGACGGGAACGAATTCCATCTGTTCGCGCACGCTGTCCGGGATATCCCGCAGGTCCCGCTCGTTGTCGAACGGCAGCAGCACCTTGCGGATGCCTGCCCGATGGGCGGCAAGCGATTTTTCCTTGAGGCCGCCGATTGGCAGCACACGGCCCCGGAGCGTGATCTCGCCGGTCATGGCGACTTTTTTATCCACCTTGCGGCCGGTAAGAGCCGATATCAGGGCAGTCGCCATCGTGATGCCCGCAGAAGGTCCGTCCTTTGGAATCGCGCCTTCGGGAATATGGATGTGGATATCGTTCTTTTCATGGAACTGCGGATCGATGCCGAGCTCCTCCGCCCGCGAGCGGGTGTAGCTGAAGGCGGCTTGCGCCGATTCCTTCATGACATCGCCGAGCTTGCCGGTAAGCGTAAGCTTGCCGGTGCCGGGGAGCACCGTCACCTCGATGACAAGCGTATCGCCGCCGACCTCGGTCCAGGCAAGCCCGGTGACGGCGCCGACCTGATCCTCCGCTTCGGCCATGCCGTAGCGGAACTTGGCCGGCCCCAGCCATTCCTTGATGACCGCCTCGTCGACCCGTATCGTTTCCCCTTCCGGCTGCGAGACGAGCCTTTTGGCCGCCTTGCGGGAGATGGCCGCGATCTGCTGCTCGAGATTTCGGACGCCGGATTCGCGGGTGTACTCGCGGATCAGCTGCAGGAGCGCCTCCGGCTCGATCTCCAGCTGCTCCTCCTTCAGGCCATGCTCCCTCTTCTGCTTCGGAATGAGGTAGCGGCGCGCGATCTGGCTTTTCTCCAGCTCCGTGTACCCGGGAATGTACAACACTTCCATCCGGTCCAGCAGCGGACGCGGGATGTTGTGCAGCGCATTGGCCGTCGTCACGAACATGACCGAGCTGAGGTCGAACGGCACCTCGACGAAATGGTCGCTGAACGTGCCGTTCTGCTCCGGATCCAGCACCTCCAGCAGAGCGGAAGCCGGGTCGCCCCGGAAATCCGAAGCCATCTTGTCGATTTCGTCGAGCAGGAATACCGGATTCATCGAGCCGGCATTCTTCATGCCTTGGATGATCCGTCCCGGCATGGCGCCCACATAGGTGCGCCTATGGCCGCGGATCTCCGCCTCATCCCGGACGCCGCCGAGAGAAATGCGGACGAACTCCCGTCCGAGCGACTTGGCGATGGAGCGGGCGAGCGAGGTTTTGCCGACCCCGGGAGGTCCGACAAGGCAAAGGATCGGTCCCTTCAGCTTTTGGACGAGCTTCTGGACCGCCAGATACTCCAGCACCCGCTCCTTCGGCTTCTCCAGTCCGTAATGGTCCTCGTCCAGCACTTCCTCCGCTTTGGCGAGATCAAGATCGTCCTCGGTCGCTTTGCCCCAAGGCAGCGACAAGAGCCAATCGATATAATTGCGGATGACGCCGCCCTCGGCCGAGGATGCCGGCATCTTCTCCAGCCGGTCGATTTCCTTCTCGACCTTCTCCTTGACCTTCTCGGGAAGCTCGGCGGTTTCCAGCTGGGAGCGCAGCTCCTCGACTTCTCCCGCACGGCCCTCGCGGTCTCCGAGCTCCTTCTGGATCGCCTTCATCTGCTCGCGAAGATAGTATTCCTTCTGCGTCTTCTCCATCTGCTTCTTCACGCGCTGGCTGATCTTGCGCTCCAGCTCCAGCACCTCGCGCTCGTTGTTCAGGAAATCGAGCAGCTTCTCCAGCCGGGCGCGCACGTCGACCGTCTCGAGAATCTCCTGTTTGTCCTTGATCTTGAGCGACAGATGGCTCGTTATGACATCGGCCAGACGGCCGGGCTCGTCGATATCCGATACAGCGGCATGCGTCTCCGGCGTGACTTTCTTGGACAGCGTGATGTAATGCTCGAACTGGTTCAGCACCGTGCGCATGAGGGCGTCGATCTCCGGATCGGTCGATTCCTCTTCCGGAAGCTCTCGGATCGACACCTCGTAAAACTCCTCGCGGGCGACGTAATCCTGGATCTCCGCCCTCGTAACGCCTTCCACCAGCACCCGGATCGTGCCGTTGGGCAGCTTCAGCATCTGGCGCACCCGGGCAATGGTGCCGATTCGGTAAATATCCTCTTCGGTCGGCTCTTCGATATTCACTTCCGATTGCGAGCAGAGGAGGATCATATGATCGTCGAGCATGGCCCGGTCAAGCGCCTTGACCGATTTCTCCCTTCCCACATCCAGATGAAGCACCATGCTGGGGTATACAAGCAGCCCCCGAAGCGGGAGCAGCGGCAGCCTGCGGCTTCTTCCTTTGGCAGGTCCCATGCCAACACCTCCCATTTAGATAGTCCCCCTATTGTATCATTCCCGAGAATCCGCCTGCAAATAGGGCACCTGCGGCGTCAGGAACAAATCGCTGATCGTTGCCGGCTCGGAAATGTCCTCCACGGCTTCCTCCGCCATGAATCCTTGCGGGAAGACCGTCTGGAATACTTCCTCCACCCGATCGACCGGAATGACACGCAGACCGTTCAAGCCCGCGAAAATTTCTTGCCAATTGTCCTTCGGAATATAGACCGTGTCGGCACCGGCCTGGAAGGCGGCCTCCACCTTGGCCAGCACGCCGCCGACGGGCTTGACGTTGCCGTGGATTCCCACTTCCCCGGTCATTGCGATCCGGTGGTCCACCGGAATGCCGCGGATGGCGGATGTGATCGCGGTCGCCATGGCGATTCCCGCCGACGGTCCGTCGATCGGCGTGCCGCCCGGGAAGTTGATGTGGAGATCGAAGTCATGCGGCCTCATGCCGATGCGGCGAAGCATCGTGATGACATTTTCCACGGAGCCTTTGGCCATGCTCTTGCGCCGGAGCGTCCGCTGTCCGCCTCCAAGCTCTTCTTCGTCGACGACACCCGTAATGGTGAAGGAGCCTTTGCCGGAAGCGGCCGGAATCGCGCTCACTTCGATTTCCAGCAGCGTGCCCATATTGGGGCCGTATACGGCAAGGCCATTGACGAAGCCGACCTGAGGCGCGGCGGGGATCTTGCGGTCCGGACGCGGCGGGATCTGGCTGCTGTTCACGACCCACTCGATATCGGCTGCGCCGATGCCCTCCCGCTTTTCCGACAAGGCAAGGCCGGCGGCAAGCTGGATGATGTTGACCGCTTCGCGGCCGTTGGTCGCATAGCGCTTGACCACATCCACCGCCTCAGGGCAAGGGGCGAAGCCAATTTTCTTCACCGCGTTGTCGGCGATTTCTGCGATCTCCTCCGGCAGCAGCGGCCGGAAGTAAATCTCCATGCAGCGGGAACGGAGCGCCGGCGGCAAATCCTGCGGAGACCGGGTCGTCGCTCCGACGAGACGGAAGTCGGCCGGCAGGCCGTTTTGGAAAATGTCATGGATATACATCGGAATATTCGGATCCTCGGAGTGGTAGTAGGCGCTCTCGAGGTACACCTTGCGGTCTTCCAGAACCTTTAACAGTTTATTCATCTGGATGGGATGCAATTCCCCGATTTCGTCGATGAACAGCATGCCTCCATGCGCCTTCGTCACAGCGCCCGGCTTGGGCTGCGGAATGCCGGCCACGCCCATCGCTCCGGCTCCCTGGTAGATCGGATCATGCACGGAGCCGATCAGAGGATCGGCGATTCCGCGCTCGTCGAAGCGGGCCGTCGTGGCGTCGATTTCCGTGAACTTCGCTTCCGCCAGAAACGGGGACGTCGGATTTTTCTTCGCTTCCTCCAGCACGACCCGGGCTGCGGCCGTCTTGCCGACTCCCGGGGGACCGTAGACGATGACATGCTGAGGATTGGCGCTGCAGAGCGCCGCCTTCATCGCGCGAAGACCGTCGCGCTGCCCGACGATGTCCTGCATCGTCTGCGGACGCGTCTTCTCCGCGAGCGGTTTCGTCAGCGAGATGGAGCGAAGCTTCCGGAGCTTATCCATTTCCTTGCGCGATTCCTTGTCCACGGCGGACCGGTTCGTGCGCTGGCTGCGCAGCATATTCCAAAAGTAGACCCCGATTACGACAGCGAAAAATACCTGAACCAGCATCAAAAACAAGCTTAACGTCATGCTTACCCGCTCCTCTCAAGCGTTTCCGGAATAAAAGACCCATACCGGATAGTATTGCCTGCGGCGCCAGGTTTAAATCCGACTTTCCGAATTAGATTCAATCCGAATTGCAGCTCCTGCACATCCTCGCATCCCTCTGCGGCTTCGACGGCCATGCCTTGATGGAATTTCGACGAATCCAACAAACGCAGCTTCTCGAGCATGCCGGAACAGCGGTCCGATACTCGAGAAGCATGCCGGAACAGCGGTCCGATGCAAATGCCCGGCACAGCTTCGTGCAGCATGCCGGACAGCGGTCCGCTTAAGCAAAACATCAAAAAGCGCATGCCTGCCAGCATGCGCTCCGCTTGCGGCTATGACGCCGCCGGCTTCGATTCCGTCTTTTCTTTTTCAGACCCCGTCCTCCGGTTCACGAGCACGATGCTGGCCAGCACGAGAACAAGCCCCGCGACAAGCCGCATTGTCACCTGCTCTCCCATGAACAGCACGCTGACGATCAAGGCCACGACCGGAATGAGGAATGTGTATACCCCGACTGTACTCGCCTGCCCCGAACCGACCAGCGTGAAGAAAGCCAGCCATCCGAGCGCGATGACAAATACAGAAATAAAGACGAGCTCAAGCCAGAAAGTTCCCGTCCAGCGGATAGCGGCGTACGATTCCGATGCGGCTGCGCCGGAAGCGAACAGAAGGACGCTGCCGATCAGAAGCTGCATGGCGGTCATCCATACGATATCGACCCGGCCTCCCACCCGCTTCATGTAGACCGTTCCGATGCACCAGCTCAGCGCCGAGGCCAGCGCCAGCAGCACGCCTTCGAGCGATAATCCGGAGCCGATGCTGCCGACGCTGATGACGGCCACGCCGGCGAAGCCGACCAGCAGGCCGGCCAGCTTGGACCCGTGCATGCCTTCGCCCAGCCATAGCCAGGCTGCGATTCCCAGAAGGACCGGCTGCAGGAATACGATCGCGGAAAACAGGCCCGCCGGCATGTATTGGAGGCCGACCGTCTGCAGCCCATAGTACAACGTAATGTTGAGCACGCCGGCTGCCGCATAATAGATCCCGTTCGACCTCAGCCGCAGCTGTCTCCATCGGGGAGCTGCGACGGCGCACAGGATCAGTCCCCCAAGCAGCGTCCTCAGTCCTGCGAACAGGAGAGGGGGGCTGAATTGAAGGGCCGCCTTGGACAGCGGCCAGTTGACGCCCCATACGAGAATGAGAAAAGCCAGATAACTGACAGTCTGTCTCTTCGAAAGCTTGCTCAAGATCAACCCTTCTCTCTTGAATCTGGCCATGAAAAAAACCGGCAGCGCTAGGGCTGGCCGGTCATGAACGTCTTTACGTGCGGCTTACGCAGGCAGATGCTCCTTGCGCCCCGGAATTTCTCCCGTCGCCTCGAACACGCGGACGATTTCGTCGATTTCCTTCTTGAGCTCCGAGAGCAGCTCCTGCTCGGGAACTTTGCGGATCATCTCTCCATACCGGAACAGCATGCCTTCCCCGCGCGCGCCGGCGATGCCGATATCGGCTTCGCGAGCTTCGCCGGGACCGTTGACGGCGCAGCCGAGCACCGACACCTTGATCGGAACCTTGATCTTGGAGATGTACTCCTCGACTTCATTGGCGATGGAGAACAAGTCGATATCGAGCCGGCCGCAAGTCGGACAGGAGATGAGCGTCGCCGCGTTGGTGATGAGTCCGAATGTCTTCAGCAGCTCGCGCGCGACCTTGACCTCTTCGACCGGGTCCGCGCTCAGCGAGATGCGCACGGTGTTGCCGATGCCCATCGCGAGCAGGGCGCCGATGCCGGCCGAGCTCTTGATCGTGCCGGAATGGAGCGTCCCCGCCTCGGTAATGCCCAGATGGAGCGGATACTTGATCTTCTCGGCCGCCATGCTGTAGGCCGCGATCGCCATCGGCACGTCGGATGCCTTGAGCGACACGATGATGTCATGGAAATCGAGCTCTTCGAGAATGCCGATATGGAAGAGCGCGCTCTCTACCATCGCTTCGGGAGTCGGATAGCCGTACTTCTCCAGCAGATGGTTTTCCAGGGAACCTGCGTTGACACCGATCCGAATCGGAATGCCCTTGTCCTTGCAGGCTTTGACGACCGCTTCGACTTTCTCGCGGCGGCCGATGTTGCCGGGATTGATGCGGACCTTGTCCACCCCGTTCTCGATCGCCAGCAAGGCAAGCCGATAATCGAAGTGAATGTCGGCGACGAGCGGAATATGGATGCGGCTCTTGATCTCCTTGATCGCTTCCGCCGCTTCCTTGTTGTTGACCGTAACCCGGACGACCTGGCAGCCGGCTTCCTCCAGACGGAGTATCTCCGCTACCGTCGCTTCCACATCCGCGGTCTTGGTCGTGCACATGCTCTGGATGATGACTTCGTTGCTGCCCCCGATCGTCAGATCCCCTACTCGGACGGGCACGGTGTCTTTGCGAGAATACATTATGATCTCTCCCTATGAAACGCCAAAGTCCACCCTGCGAGGACCGCTGAAAAAAGGTCCGGCAGGGTGGAACGATGACGAGAGTTAAGGCTTGAAGCCCGTCATCGAAGGATGTTTCGTCCCTTCAACTCAGGCGCTTTCTTCTTTTTTCTTGCCCTTTTTGGCGGTCAGCTCCGGAATGACCCGGTCTTGGACAACCTTCTCCGTGATGACGCAGGTGCTCATCTCCTCGCGTGAAGGAGCTTCGTACATGATCTCCAGCATGATGCCCTCGATGATGGCGCGGAGGCCGCGAGCGCCTGTGTTGCGCTTGATCGCTTCCTTCGCGATGGCGTCCAGGGCGCCTGCATCGAACTCGAGCTTGACATTGTCCATCTCCAGAAGCTTCTGGTACTGCTTCACGAGAGCGTTCTTCGGTTCGGACAAAATGCGCACCAGAGCCGGCTCGTCAAGCGGCTCCAGCGTCGAGATGACCGGCAGCCGGCCGACGAATTCCGGAATCAAGCCGAATTTCAGCAGATCTTCCGGCAGCACGAGGGAAAGGTATTCCCCGGCTTTCATGTCTTTGGTGCCGTCCGCGCCGGTGCTGAAGCCGATCACTTTTTTGCCGATGCGGCGCTTGATGATCTGCTCCAGGCCGTCGAACGCGCCGCCGCAGATGAACAGGATATTCGTCGTGTCGATCTGGATGAATTCCTGATGCGGATGCTTGCGTCCGCCCTGCGGAGGAACGGATGCCACGGTGCCTTCGAGGATTTTGAGCAGCGCCTGCTGCACGCCCTCGCCGGACACGTCGCGGGTAATGGATGGATTCTCGGACTTGCGGGCCACTTTATCGATTTCGTCGATGTAGATGATGCCGCGCTCGGCCTTCTCGACATCGTAATCGGCGGCCTGAATAAGCTTGAGAAGGATGTTCTCGACGTCCTCGCCCACATAGCCGGCTTCCGTGAGGGAAGTCGCGTCGGCAATGGCGAACGGAACGTTGAGGATCTTGGCCATCGTCTGCGCCAGAAGCGTCTTGCCGGAGCCTGTAGGGCCGACGAGCATGATGTTGCTCTTCTGCAGTTCCACGTCTTCCAGCTTGTTCTGGGAATTGACGCGCTTGTAATGGTTGTATACCGCTACGGACAGCGATTTCTTCGCGGCTTCCTGGCCGATGACGTAGGAGTCCAGAATGCCGCGGATATCCTTCGGCTTCGGAATATCCTTCAGATCGAGCTCTTCTTCGTGGCCGAGCTCTTCTTCGACGATCTCGGTGCACAGCTCGATGCATTCATCGCATATATAAACGCCGGGACCGGCTACCAGCTTGCGTACTTGATCCTGGGACTTGCCGCAGAACGAGCATTTGAGCTGGCCCTTTTCTTCGTTGAATTTAAACACTTGATCACCCCTTGGAGGAAGATGTTACAGAACTCCGGCTTCCGGAACGGCAATAACCTTGTCGATCAGACCGTATGCCTGGGCTTCGTCCGCGCTCATGAAGTTGTCGCGGTCCGTATCCCGGTCGATCTTCTCGTAAGGCTGTCCTGTGCGGTCGACATAGATCTGGTTCAGCTTCTGCTTGGTCTTGAGAATCCAGTCCGCGTGGATCTTGATGTCCGAGGCCTGGCCTCGAACGCCGCCCAGCGGCTGATGGATCATGACCTCGCTGTTGGGAAGCGAGAAGCGCTTGCCCTTGGCTCCTGCGGTCAGCAGCAGGGACCCCATGCTGGCGGCCATGCCTACGCAGATCGTGGAAACATCCGGCTTGATGAATTGCATTGTATCATAAATACCCATGCCGGCCGTGACCGAACCGCCGGGCGAGTTGATGTACAGGTGGATATCCTTCTCCGGATCGTCAGCCGCAAGGAAGAGCAGCTGGGCGATGATGGAATTGGCGACGTCATCGTCGATGGCGCTGCCAAGAAAGATAATCCTGTCCTTGAGGAGACGGGAATAGATATCGTAAGATCGTTCACCGCGGTTTGTCTGTTCGACTACGATAGGGACCAAATTCATGCGACCAACCTACTTTCCATTGTGGAATTCAGATACACGACCATTTTATCACGTTCGGACATCCCCTGTCATTTTTGCAGGCAGTACGGGGATGAACGCGAAAGTTCCGGCTGTGTTGAATCTTATGTAGGGGGGAACTCCCCCATTCCTTCGGCAGCGCAATCCATGCCGAAGCGGCACTCATAAAGCTTATGTGGTAAAAATAAGGCACGTGCGGATGACGTGCCTTACGGGATGCTTCCTCGGACGCGGAATTCTTAAGCGACTTCGGTTGCGACTTTGCTGTTGTCAAGAAGGAACTTGATCGTCTTGCGAAGCTTCAGGTCTTCCTTCATGTTGTCGAGGTTGCCGTTGCGCTCGAAGATCTCGCGCAGCTCGGCTGCCGGACGGTTGTAGGATTTGGACAGGTTCTCGAGCTCTTCGCCGACTTCGTCCTCGGAGATCTCGATGTTCTCCTGCTTGGCGATGGCATCCAGAACCAGGTTGTTCAGGACGCGCTTCTGGGCGTCGGCGCGCATCTGCTCGCGCAGAGCGGCTTCGTCCTGGCCGGAGAACTGGTAGTACAGGTCCATGTTGAGACCTTGCTGGCGGATGCGGTTCTCGAAGTCGCGGAGCAGGAAGTCCACTTCGCTGTTGATCATCGCTTCCGGAATTTCAACTTCGGCAGCTTCGGCAACCTTGTCGACGAGCGCGTTCTCGCGAGCCTGCTCGCTCTCTTGCTGCTTGCGCTCCTTGAGCTTGGAGGACAGATCCTGCTTGAACTCGTCCAGCGTATCGAACTCGCTCACATCCTTGGCGAACTCGTCGTCCAGGGCAGGCAGGTTCTTGCGCTTGATTTCATGCAGCTTGACCTTGAATACGGCAGGCTTGCCGGCCAGGTTCTCCGCATGGTACTCCTCGGGGAAAGTCACTTCGACGTCCTTGAAGTCTCCCGTCGCCATGCCGACGACCTGCTCCTCAAAGCCTGGGATGAAGGAGTTGGAGCCCAGCTCGAGCGTGTAACGCTCGGCTTGTCCGCCTTCGAAAGCCTCTCCGTCGACGAAGCCTTCGAAATCGATGACGGTTACGTCGCCGTTCTCGGCAGCGCCTTCTTCAACGACAACGAGCTCGGCATGGCGCTGCTGGAGGCGATCCAGCTCCGCGCTCAGCTCTTCTTCGGTTACTTCGGCATCGGCCGCCGCAACTTCGACGCCTTTGTAATCGCCAAGCTTCACTTCGGGCTTGACGGTTACTTTTGCCTTGAATTTGAAGGATTCGCCCTTGGCGAACTGCTCGATGTCGATCTCCGGACGGTCAACCGGCTCTACGCCCGTTTCCTTGAGGGCATCGGCATACGCCGTCGGAAGCAGGATGTCGATCGCGTCCTGGTAGAGGCTCTCCACGCCGAAGCGGGATTCGAACATGCCCCGCGGTACTTTGCCTTTGCGGAAGCCCGGAACGTTCACGCGGCCTACGACTTTCTTGAATGCCTGGTCGAGCGCGTCCTTGACCTGCTCCGCTCCGACTTCAACGTCGATCGAGACGACGTTCGTTTCTATTTTCTCCCAAGTAGCTGCCATTTATGCTGTCCCCTCCAAAAAATAGGCGCCTTGCGCCGAATATACACGTGTAATAAACCACTCCATTATAATGAATCCGCCCATCGATTACAAGAGAAGTCAGCGTTCGCCGTATCCTTCCTGCAAATCCGTTATTTGGCGCAGGGAGCGGCAAGCCTGCTCGTAGCGGAATCGGAGCTCTCCGGTAATGCCGTATGTATGCCTGATCTCATCCTCATCCGCGGACCCGTATACAGCCAGCAGAAGGGTAAGGTGAAGCGCCGCCGCATGGCTGTCGACTGCGGCCTCTTCCTCGCTCAGCATGCGCTCGTAGGCCGAGCTGCCGTAAAGGTACTGCAGGCACTCCTTCCACAGCTCGCGGGCGAAATGCGGAAGCGTCGGATCCGCCGTCTCGGCGACTCCCTCCACCCTCTCCACGATGCGCCGCACCGGAACGGGGTAGTCCTCCAGAGCGAGCGGGGTGCGTTCAATCTCCAGCTCGACCCGCTCGCCGAGACGCTCCAGCCGCACGGTCCCGGCCACGCCTCTGCGCTTCAGGCACTGCAGAGCCTTGTACTGGACGACGGGATGAAGCTTCTCTTCCTCCAGCCAGCCGAGAATCGAGTCGTCGACCTCGGGGCTTCGCAAATGAGCCGCCCTCTCCAGCGCGAGCAGCTGCTGGTCGAGCATCGGGTGGTTCTTCATGATATACAGAACCTGCTGCACGTAGGATTCGTCCTGATCCCCGCCCGACAGCGCAGCCTGGCGAAGCTCTTCCTCGTCGGGATCCTCCTCCTCCCTGTCCCCCGTATCGGGAAATGCCGCTTCCAGCCAGGCCAGAAGATTTTCCCATTCCTCATAGTTGCGCTGCTCGCCGCGCGTCTGCAGCAGGAACTGGAGCAGCCTCTTGGCCTCTCCATACTGCTCGGCTTCGAGCATCCGCGTCAGCTGCTCCTGATAGTGATCGAGCGTCCCGGGCAGCAGATAGACATTATGTTCTTTCTCCTCGCGGGGAAAATCGTTGGAAGTCGTAATGGTACCACCGCCTTGTTGTCTCTGACGCCAATTATTCACCAAATTACGCGTCAATTATAACATGCCATACTCAAAAGGAGAACTTTAGGCCCGCTGCAAGCGTTCGGAAGGCCGCGGGACGCCTCTGTGAAACCGGTTGAAAAAACAGTTCGCAAAAAGCTTGATTTATGCAAGTTATTCCTGTAGTATCAGGAAGTATCATTTTTCGAGGTCCGCAGCATCAGCTGTCCGGCTTCCCAGTTGTCCCGGTAGCTCAGTCGGATAGAGCATGCGCCTTCTAAGCGCACGGTCGGGGGTTCGAATCCCTTCCGGGACGCCATTTTCCTGATCCGACCCAAGCCCCTTCTTCGAGAAGGGGCTTTTTTCTATGCCCGCGCATGGATTCTCCTTCCCCACGCACACTAGAGATATAGGCCGGTCTAATCGGCAACCCTGGAGGTGCACGCCCATGCTCTGGCTCCCGCTCGCCCTGCTCTCCGCGGCAGCAGCCGCTCTCGTCTCCGTATTCGGCAAGATCGGGCTCCAAGACATAGACGCGAACAGCGCCACGGCCTTGCGCGCGGTCGTCATGGCCTTGTTCCTGCTGGCGGTCGTCGCTGTACAGGGCAAATTCGGCCAGCTGGCCGACATCGCCGCCCACAAGCGCTCGCTCGGCTTCATCGCCCTCAGCGGAACGGCCGGCGCTGTCTCCTGGCTGTTCTACTTCCTCGCCCTGAAGGTGGGCAAAGTCGCGCAGGTCGGTCCCGTCGACAAGCTGAGCGTCGTGCTAGCGATCGTCATCGCCGTTCTGTTTCTCGGAGAGAAGCTCACGCTCTGGAACGGTGTCGGAGTCGTCCTGATTGCGGCCGGGGCGATTTTGACCTCGCTCAAATAGCAAAAAACAAAAAAACTGCACCGGCATCTTCCGCTTTGGAAAGACGCGGTGCAGCCCCGCGGAACTCCGCCTGCCTCCGGAACGGAATCGAGGCCGCTTCAGCCGACTATTTCGAGCAGCTGCCTGGCGGTAAAGGAATCCGTCACCACCGTGTTCGGATATCCCCCCCGCATAGCCGCGTACATCGCCTCGACTTTTTTGATGCCGCCCGCAACGAGAATGGAATGCTCCTTGGATCGGAGCTCTTCGAGGCGGATGCCGATCGTGCGCGCATCCAGCTCCTCGTTGCAGATGTCCCCGTCGATGTCGATGAATCGGGAGCAGATATCCCCCTTGCCTGCTCGATGCACGGTCTCCAGCTCCTCCGGCCGCAAATACTGGGCCTGGACAAGCACGGAATCGACGGTCGGCACGCCGACGGTGAACACGGCGATGTTGGCCTCCCTGCCGATCTCCAGAATCTTGGATATGTGGCGGTCCGCTTCAATCGCCCGGCGGACGAAGGGCTCGTCGACGATGGCCGGAAGCGGCAGCAGATGGGGAGGCGTATTGAACGCCCCGCCGAATAAATGAACGATCTCGGAGGCGTATGTATTCGTCTCGGAATAACTGAGCCCGCCGTTCAGCTGGACGACGCGGACATCCTTGACGCTCTTCATCGGCAGCCTCTGGGCGACCTCGTAAAGCGTCGTTCCCCATGTCACGGCGATCGTATCCCCGGCCTTGACGATCTCGTAGAGGTGGGCGGCGGCCGCTTCGCCGATATATTTCTTCACTACGGCATCGTCATGGGACGGGGTCGAGACGACAATGACCCGGTTAAGCCCGAATGTCTCCTCCAGCCGCCGGCAAATCCGGTCATGGTTCTCCTGCGGATCGTGAATCGTGATCTGGACGATGCCCTCCGTCTTGGCCTGCTGCAGGAATCTCGACACGGTCGGCCGGGATACGCCGAGCAGACGCGCGATATCCTGCTGGCTGTAGTCCATTTGATAATACAGCCTCGCGGCTTCCACCATTTTTTCTATTTTCTCCGACATAGAACCACTCCGTATTCGCGCCGCTGCTTCATTTTGTCCATTATAGAATCCTTTAGCGATTAAAAGCAATGAAAGATTGGCGAAACGGGCGCGCATTGAAAAACGCCGGCGTTTCATCGTTTTTGCCTGCCCTCGCCGGGGTAAAGACATGCAAATGCGCAGGCCAAGCGCCGCCGGCCTCTTGTCAGGCAAAGGACATCTGCATGGAGGACATAGAATGCAGGCTTGTGCCGTATCTATTTTACAGACTGAAAACGGAGGGGCCTGTTATGCCGATGAAACAAAAATTCAATCTGAAGGACTTCGTCAAGAACATGATCAGCCGCTTCCAGGATGACGAAGTGCCTGCCATGGGCGCCCAGCTTACCTATTACCTGCTGCTGGCCTTCTTCCCGTTCTTGATCTTCATCGTCAGCATCGTCAGCTTCATGGATATGTCCGGAGACGATGTCATCGAACAATTGCTGCTGCTCATGCCGGAGGACGGGGGCAATACCGTCCGCGACATCATCCATGAAGTGTCCGGCAACCGCAACGGAGCTCTGCTCTCGATCGGGATGATCGCGACCATCTGGGCGGCCTCGAACGGCATCAATGCCGTCATCAAAGGGCTCAACAAAGCCTACGACGAGGAGGAGAACCGCCCCTTCTGGAAAGTCCGGGGCATCTCGATCATCGCGACCATCGTGCTCGCCGTCGTCATCATACTCGTCATGCTCATGCTCGTCTTCGGAAAGACGATCGGCGAATACCTGTTCCAGCTGCTCGACTATCCGAGCGGGTTCGAGCCGATCTGGAATATCGTCAGCTACCTCGTCCCGTTCGCCGCGATGATCATGGTGTTCACCCTGCTGTACTGGATTACGCCCAACCGCCGGCTCTGCTTCCGCGAAGTTCTGCCGGGCGCCGTCTTCGCGACGATCGGCTGGATCGCGACCTCGCTCCTGTTCTCGATCTACGTCAATCAATTCGGCAACTACAGCAAAACGTACGGCAGCCTGGGCGGAGTCATCGTCCTTCTTACCTGGCTGTACCTCAGCTCCATCATCATCATTCTCGGCGGCGAGATCAATGCGGCCTTGAAGTTCGGCCAGGACGGCATTCAAAAAAAACCTCAGAAAACATTCGGCCTGCATCTGCCCTTCACCCGCAAGAACGGGAAAGACAAGCGGATTCCGATGTAAAAGGCTCCCCGCGAACAGAACAACAGGGACGGCCGCCAAGCCATTGAAAAGGCTCGGCGGCCGTCCCTGTTGATGTCTTGCATGCCATCAGCCGAGCAGCCTGCCGAGCTCGGAGCGTACCTGTCCGCTGCTTAGAACCTGCTGCTTGAACGTTTCGCGGCGGCCCCAGTCGGTCTTGCCGTTTTCGTTTTCGAACCACTGCATCGTAATCTCTTCATAGGCGGTATGCATGCTGTTGTCGAACCAGTCTGTCAGCAGGTCCGCGTCGCTGCGCACGATGGAGACGAGGTCGTAGTCCTCGTCCCTGGAGAGGCTGAAGTACGCCAGAACCTGCTCGCACTGCGGATCGTCGGTGCTCACCTGCACCTCTCCGCAAGGGATTCCTTCCTTGTCGACGGAACGGACGACCTTGGCTTCGATCACATTCACCCTTTGAGTCCCCCGATCTCCATGTTCATGGATTCGATATGCTTCCGCGTCCCTTCGGTGCCGAGCCGGTAGATCAAGGTATAGATCTGCTTGATCAGCCCCTCGTAGCCCCGGTTCATTTCCTCCAGGCTGGCGGAGCCGAAGGGGCTGCTGTGGAAATGGGCCATTTCCGCCTCATCCATGCTCGAGAGCTCCGCGAACAGCGCCTTCAGCCCGTCGCGCTCATGCTCGTTCGCGACGATCTCCAGCTCATAGGAGGCCGCCTCCCCATCCTCCAAAACCTGGCCGGCTCCGACGGAGACATAGTAGGTCTTGCGCTGCCCTTCTTCTTCATAGACATTCACAGATGTCGACAGCTCCTTCCTTTAACCGTCAAATTCCTTTGTAGTGTCTCCCTGCGGACAGACATGTTATGCCTGAATTCCGCATATTCATGGTAGTACGTCGTTTCATGCCGCAAGCATCGATTCGGGGAGAGCAGGCGGACGAAGTACGGACGCCGCAAACGATATCAGGCGGATGATCTCATGGTTTCCGCTTTTTTTGCCCGACCTTTTAGAACAAGAGAGGAATGAATAACCCATGTGCGGATTCACCGGATGGATCGATTGGAATCGCGACCTGACGCTGCACAGCGACGACCTGGAGCGGATGACGTCGACGCTTGCCCTGCGGGGACCCGACGCTTCGGGCACCTGGATCTCGGGACCTTGCGCGCTCGGGCATCGCAGGCTGTCGGTGATGGATCCCGAGAAGGGCGCACAGCCCATGATTCGCAATCAGGATGACGGCAAATTCGTCATCGTTTATAACGGAGAACTGTACAACGCGCCGGAGCTGAAAAGAGAGCTGGAATCCAGAGGGCGCGTCTTCTCGACGACCTGCGATACCGAAGTGCTGCTGGCCTCTTATATGGAGTGGGGAGCCGCTTCCGTAGAAAAGTTCAACGGCATCTTCGCCTTCGCCATTTGGGATGCCAAGGAGGAAAAGCTGTTCCTCGCGCGCGACCGGGTCGGAGTCAAGCCTCTGTTCATCAGCCAGGCTGGCGGCCAGTTCATCTTCGGCTCGGAGCCGAAAGCTCTGCTCGCCCATCCCGCCGTGAAGCCCGAGGTCGGCGCTCAAGGAATCGCCGAGCTGTTCATCGTCGGTCCGGCCCGGACTCCCGGAGTCGGCGTCTACAGCCAGCTCACCGAGCTGCTGCCGGGAAAATGCATGACCGTCGACCGCAGCGGCGTCCGTACCCATACGTATTGGGAGCTTCGAAGCTGCGAGCATGAGCACAGCGTCGAGCAGACAGCCGCGCATGTCGGCGAGCTGCTTCGCGATACGCTGGAGCGCCAGCTCGCCTCCGACGTGCCGATAGGCACGCTGCTGTCGGGCGGCCTGGATTCAAGCGCCCTGACTTCTCTCGCCGTGAATTTCCTGAACCGCTCCGGCGGCGCGCAGCTGCATACGTTCTCCGTCGACTATGTCGACAACGACAAGCATTTCAAGTCCCATGCCTTCCAGCCCAACTCCGATGCCCCCTGGATTCAGAGAATGAGGGATTATCTCGGCACCGAGCATCACGACGTCTATTTCGACACGCCGGATCTGGTCGCCGCTCTGGATGACGCGCTGACCGCGCGCGATCTTCCCGGCATGGCGGATGTCGATGCTTCGCTGCTGCTGTTCTGCCGGGAAATCAAGAAGGATGTTACCGTGGCCATCTCGGGAGAGGCGGCCGATGAAGTCTTCGGCGGTTATCCATGGTTCCACCGCGAGGAGTCGCTGAACGCCTCCACGTTCCCATGGGCGCTCGCCTCGGGGATGAGGGCCGAACTTCTCTCGCCGGAAATGCGGGAATGGGTCCGCCCGCTGGAATACATCGGCGACCGATATTCAGAAGCGGTTGCGGCCGTTCCCCATTTGAAGGGAGAAACGGAGAAGCAGCGCAAAATGCGGACGATGTCCTACCTCAACATCACCCGCTTCATGCCGACGCTTCTCGACCGGAAGGACCGGATGAGCATGGGCGCCGGGCTCGAGGTCCGGGTTCCGTTCTGCGACCATCGCCTCATCGATTACGTGTTCAACATTCCATGGGAGATCAAAACCTCCGGCGATCGCGAGAAGGGCATTCTGCGTCAATCGCTTCGCGGCGTCCTGCCCGATGACGTGCTTTTCCGCAAAAAAAGCCCTTACCCGAAAACCCACAATCCAGCCTACCTGAATGCGGTGCGCTCCAAGCTGCTGGGTGTGCTCGACGATCCGTCCTCTCCGATCCTCCCTCTCATCGACACGGCCAAAGTCCGCGAGATCGCGGGCTCGGACGCCGCCAGCTCCAATATTCCCTGGTTCGGCCAGCTCATGTCCGGCCCCCAGCTGTTCGCCTATCTTTACCAGGTCAACCGCTGGCTGAAGGAATACAAGGTGTCGATCCGATAGCAAAAGCCGCCGCGGCATCGCGTGAAACGCGATGCCGCGGCGGCTTTGTTTTATAGGTGGTGGTATTCAGGCGCTGGTGTTCGATGAGCGTTCGAATCCGGGAACGACCCCGTTGGAGAATCTGCTGCTTATTATCGGACATCAGATCCGCTATTTGGCCTAAAACTAACATTCTCATTTTTTTAACGGACATCAGTTCCGTTATTTGAACCGCTACTATCTGTATCCCGCTATTTGTTCACAAATAACGGATCGTATGTCCGATAAAATCGCAGTTACTCGATTACAGCTCAATTAACGGATCGTATGTCCGATAAAATCGCGGTTACTCGATTACAGCTCAATTAACGCATCGTATGTCCGACAACTTCGCGGTTACTTGGTCACAGTTCGAATACCGAATCGCATGTTCCAATACTTGACGGCTACTCGGTTGCAGCTTAACTATCGGATTGCATATACCCTAACTTCGCTGCTACTCGGTTAAAGCTAGAATAACGGATCACAGGTCCGATAACTTCGCGGTCTACTCAGCAGCAGCTCGACTTACGCCCGTATGTCCCATATAGAGGCTCGTTGTTCAATCACACCTTGAATACAGTCCCCTGTTTCGGATTGCTCAATAGATACTGCTGGACCGGCTGAATCAGCCCTGCAGCTTTTCGAGCAGCGAGCGCAACGCCGCGCCGCGATGGCTGGCGGCTTGTTTCTCCTCCATGCTCAGCTCCGCCGCCGTGCGGCGAAGGGCAGGGATCCAGAGCAGGGGGTCATAGCCGAAGCCGCCTGCGCCGCGGGGGCTGTCGATGATATAGCCTTCCATCGAGCCCTCGCTTTCGATAAAGCGTTCTTCGGCAGGCACATAGAGGGCGAGGGCACACTTGAAGCGAGCTGTGCTTAGCAGATGAATGCCATCTGGGGCTCCTTCCGCTATTGGAGAATGTCCAGCGCCATCCGAGGCTCCGTTCGATACCGGCGAATGTCCAGCGCCATCCGAATCATCCGAGCCGGATGCTTGGTTTTTCGCCGATCCAAGCGGAACTGCTCCAGCAGATTGCTCAGCCGATTCCGCCGCTCCATCGGGAACTACCGCCTCTGCCGAAGCGAGCTCTGCCAGCAGCTTGGCGTTGTTGTCCGCATCCGCCGCTCCCGGTCCCGCGTACCGCGCCGAGTAGATGCCAGGAGCTCCGCCGAGCGCATCCACGCATAGGCCGGAATCGTCCGCAAGCACCGGGATGCCGAGCAGACGTCCGATCTGGCCTGCCTTGATGCGGGCGTTGGCCGCGAAGCTGTCGCCGTCCTCGACGATTTCAGGCATCCCTTCATAGTCTTTCAAGCTCCGGACTTCAAGGCCCAGCGAAGCGAAGGCATGAGCGAATTCCTTGACCTTGCCGGGATTGCCGGTTGCAACGACGACGAGTCCGGAGCCCCCCAGAAGCCCGCTCATGCCCGGACCGTCCCTATCCGCGTTCCGGCCTCTCCGAGCGCCCGCTTCTGGATTTCAATCAGTTCGCGGATTCCGGATTCTCCCAGAGCGAGAAGAGCATCGAGCTCCTCGCGCGAGAACGGCTCCTCTTCTCCTGTGCCTTGCAGCTCCACGAACTTGCCGGCCCCGGTCATGACGACGTTCATGTCGACCTTGGCTTTGGAATCCTCCTCGTAGTTGAGGTCGAGCCGCGGCTGGTCGGCGATGACGCCGACGCTTGTGGACGCCAGGTAGTCCGTAAGCGGATAGACGGAGAAGGACGCTGTGCGGGCCAGCTTGTCCACCGCAAGCGCAAGCGCTACGAAGCTGCCGGTGATGGAAGCCGTGCGGGTTCCTCCGTCGGCCTGGAGCACGTCGCAGTCAAGCGTAATCGTCCGCTCTCCCAGCGCCTGCAGGTTGACGACCGAACGGAGCGCGCGGCCGATCAGCCGCTGGATCTCCATCGTGCGGCCTCCTACTTTTCCGCGCTGGGATTCGCGCTGGTTGCGGGTATGCGTCGAGCGGGGCAGCATGGAATACTCGGCTGTAACCCAGCCTTTGCCTTGCCCTTTCATGAAAGAAGGGACACGCTCGTCTACAGTCGCCGTGACAAGCACCTTGGTGTCTCCCGCCTCGATCAGCACGGAGCCCTCCGCATATTTATTGACGCCCGTCGTGATCGTCACAGGGCGAAGCTGCCCGAATTGTCTTCCGTCCGTTCTCATTGATCCAACATCCTCCTTCAAGCCGTATCCGGCAATAGCCCTCATTGTAGCAGACGGGAGGAGGAAAATCATCCCGGGGCAGCCTCTGCCGCCAACGCCGAAAAAGGAGCAGGCGTATTCCCCGCTCCCTGGCCGTTCATGGTCATGATGGCTTCCCGCTACCGGCCGCCCGGGGCCGCTTTTACGATTTGAACGCGTTCAGATGCTCCGGACGGCTGACCGGCTCGGTATAGGAGACGTTGCGGCTGTCCTTGAAGTCGGACTGTCCGTTGAGCTTGATCTGGACTTTGCCCGCGCCGCTGTTTTCCGTCAGCGACAGGACGACGGCTTGCAGCATTTCGGAAGGCGCAGCTTCTCCTTTTTTGTACTGGGCGTCGGACAGATCGACCGTGACCGTTCCCTTGGACTGCTCCAGGGTTTTGACCGATACGTCCGGAACCCAGACAGGAGTAAGGCTGCTTCCGTCGAGCGGCCCTGCGGCCAGCTGCTTCATCGCCGATGCCAGCTTATTGGACGTACGGGGAACGAGGCGCGTAACCGGGACATAATACTGGGCATCCTGATCCGTAATGCCGGAGAAGTACAGCGTCACCGGCGTCGAAAGGCTGTAGTCGACTCCGTCCTGGGCTTCCAGATTGATCCCTACCGCACGCGTCAGCGGACGGTCGAGCGGGAAGGCGCCTACAGGCATCTCTTGAAGCTTCTCGCCTTCTTCCCACAAGCTGACGCCGCTTACGCCTTCCATGCCGGTAAGCGTCCAGGTGACGGCTTCCACAATGCTGCGCTCTTCCTGCTCGTTGTAGTCGTAAAACTGCTTGGAGAAATCAACCGATGCAACGCCTGTCTTTTTATCGATCTGCACGTTGCGGATCTCGGTTCCTTGGGGCAGCACGCCTGTGAAGCCTTCAGGCAGAAGCTTGGCGTAAGGCCCTCCGCTCACGAGCAGCTCCAGCGCCTGCGCCTCCGGCGTCAGCTTGCTGTCCAGCTTGGCCTGAATCGTGACAGGCGCCAAATAGCCGTTTTTGTCTTTGAGATAGACGGTGAGGCCGCTTGCCGCCGTCTGGTCGGCGACCGTGGCCGCACCGTCCGAGGAAGCCGAGATGGCTGCATCCGTGCCGGGAAGGACCGATCCTGTCACTCCTTGCGGCGGATCGATGTCCTTGCTTTCGGACGGCGAGAACCAGCCGCAGCCCGCCGTGACGACCGGCAGGGTAAGGGCGCCCGTGAGAGCTGCCCGGCGAATCCATTTGTAGCGCTGTTTTTTCATTGTCGATATCCTCCCTTGGGTTAACCGGCCGCTTGCCGCAGCCTGGTGGTACTGGCTCTTTTTGTAGTACTATGTGTATGGGTTGTACCATCCTTTTAGACCTGGCTTGGCTCAAAAATGATGTTAGGAGGCAGAGACATGTCCGATCCCGGAACATATGCGCTCAACAGCAAGGCGGTGGCGGAAGCGACCGCCGTATGGCTGGAGAAGCGAGGCGTCAATAAAACCCAGATCGCCGAATTGGCCTTGTTCCTGCAAAAGGACTACTATCCGGATCTGTCCATCGCGGAGTGCGAGGAGAACGTGGATGCCGTCCTCGCCAAAAGAGAAGTGCAGAACGCCATCCTGACCGGCATCCAGCTCGACGTGCTCGCCGAGGAAGGCAAGCTGATCCCTCCCCTGCAGGACATGATCGGCAACGACGAGGGGCTCTACGGCTGCGACGAGATTCTGGCCCTCTCCATCGTGAACGTATACGGCAGCATCGGCCTCACGAACTTCGGGTACATCGACAAGCTCAAGCCCGGCATTCTCGTGCGTCTGAACGACAAGAACGACGGACAAATCCACACGTTCCTCGATGACATCGTGGGCGCGATCGCGGCATCCGCCGCGAGCCGGATCGCCCACCGCAAGCAAGCCCAGCGCGAAATCGACCGGGACGAGCACAGCGACGAGGTTCCTCTGGCGTAATCGCCGCTAAGAATAAAAAAAGAAGCTCTTGCCCCTAAGGGAAGAGCTTCTTTTTTTCATGCACCCTGTCCTCTTCTGCCGATCCGCGACCCCGCTTACAGCGAGGCCAGCTCCTGCATCTCGATGACGAGTTCCTCTCCTTCGACGAGCAGGACGGTCATTCCGGTGCGGGAACCGGATTCATGGCTTTCGCCGGGTTCCCAGAAAGCCGCCTGGCCGGTGCGGATTGCATAATGCTGCCCGTCCGGGCCGCTGACCCAGCCTTCCCCGTCGACGACGAGGAACAGCTGGCTCACCGCCGCCGGATGACGCCCGACGACTCCGTCCGGCTCGATGCGGAAGCTGCTGAACTGGATGCGGCCGTCATGCCTCGTAATGCCGGAAAACATCGCTCCCTTGCTGCCGTATGCTTCGACCGACCGTTCTTTTCCCGGCAGGGCATAAAATTTCATCCGCGTTCCTCCTCGTAGGTATGCTTTGTCAGGCGCTAGACCCCATTCCTAAACGATGAGCAGAAGCGCCGCCTAATCCCTCTCCATTATCGGATGATCAAGGCTCAAGCTGAAGCATATGTCCACGGTCCGCCGGCCGGACCGGAAACGGCTGCCTTGCCGCGCTTGGCCAGCCGCGCCAGATGCGCGAGCGTCTCGGACATCGCGAAGCGCAGGTTATGGATGTTATGCCGAAGATGGGTACCGAATTCCCGTTCGCATAGGTCGAACGCGCTGGCCGGCCCTTCCGCCAGCAAGCCGAGCAGATGCTCCAGCCGCCGCTCGTGGTGGGCGATGATTTCCATGGCCCGTCGGCCGGCATCCGGGAACGGGTCGCGATGGCCCGGCAGCACCTGCCTCGTCTCAAGGCCCGACAGCTCCCGGAGACTGTCCAGGTAGGAACCGAGCGGATCGGGGTCCTCCTGCATCCCCGGAATCAGGCTGATATTCGGCGTAATGCGCGGCAGCACCTGATCCCCTGCGATCAGTGTCATGCTGGCATCGCTGTACAGGCATACTCCGCCGCCGGCATGTCCCGGCGCATCGATGATCTGCCAGCTCTCCCCGCCCATATCCAGCCGGCTTCCCGGCTCCAGATCCGTGAGCCGGGGCTGCGGCTCCACCCGTTCGCGAAAGGACGCCAGATGCGGGCCGAGCTGGACCAGCAGCTCCTCCGGCATGCCGTGATTCCGGAACCAGCCGGTCAGTTCGGCGGCAAAAACGCTGCCGCTTCCCCACAGCCTGCGGGCATATCGTCCTGCCTCGGCCGTCATCAGCACCGGGCAGCCCGCTTGCAGCTGGAACCAGCCGGCAAGGCCGTAGTGGTCGGGATGCTGATGGGTCAGCACGATGCGGCCGATGTCGCGGAAGCGGATTCCGAGGCGGTTCAGCTCCCGCAGCCAAATATCCCGGGATTCAGCCGTATTCAGACCCGGATCGATCAGCGTCCAGCTGCCGTCCGCCTCCGGAATCAGATAGCTGTTCACATAGCGCAGCGAATAAGGCAGCGGAATTTTCACCCGGAACCAGCCGTTCTCCAGCCGTTCCGCCGCCGTGTCTCCGCGTTGGGCCGCATTTTCGGCTGCGGTCTCGCCGCCATCCTCCCGATCCGAAATCCCTCTGCCTTCATCAGTTCTTTCCTTCGCTGTTCCACTCACGCTATCAACCACGCTTTCTTCGCTCGACGCACGATGTTCCCGGCGGATTGCGATGATGCCTGGCAAAGCCTCTGCAGCCGGGAGGAATCTGTCCTTGAGCCCTCGTTGTCCCCTCATTGTAAGGCATACCGCCGCCGGTCGGCAAAAGACAACATAATTTCTTCCTCAAGCAGGCATACTAACCCTTACTTGGAAAATGGAGGAGACGCCCGTGCTGCAGCGGATCAACGAGCTGTTCGCTACATCCAACGATGTGAAAACGCATCGGATCAGCAACGGCTCGCTCATACTGGAGGTCGCGTACATCGCGACCCTGGTCGAAGAAAACAAGCTGTACGACGCTATTTTCGTTCCTTTCTCCAGAGAGCTGAAGCCGTTCGCCGACGTGGTGAGGAGCGATCCTTCCTTCAAGCCGGTGGAGGATCCCGCCATCTGGACCGATCTGATGCTGAGAGGTTATGTGCTTCTCAAGGTGGAGCAGAGCTTCTTCTGCTATTTCGCGGCCAAGGTCATCCGCAACACCTCGCCGCAAACGAGCGTGGAGAGCTCCATTGAAGGGCCGCAAATCGCCCTGAGCGAGGATCTCTCGGACTCGGCCAACATCATACGGGCCCGCTATGCCACCCCGGATCTCCAGGTGGAAGAATATACGGTAGGCTATTTGTCCAAAACCCAGATCCTCATGATGTTCGATCAGCGAAGGGCGGATCCCAAGGTGCTGAGCCTCGTCCGGGCTAAAATCCGCGGCATCCAGACCGATATCCTGAGCGCAACCGGAGAGCTCGCCAAGGCGCTGAACGACAACCGCAAGCGGCTCTTCCCGATGGAGCTCATCACCGAGAGGGTCGACCGCGTCTCCCGGGGGCTGGCCAACGGAAAGGTCATCGTCATGATGCAGGGAAGCATGTTCGCCATCATCCTGCCCATCACGTTTTTCGATCTCATGGTCGCCACGGAAGACCGGTACGAGAATTTCTGGATGTCGATTCTGCTTCTGTCGCTTCGTTTTTGCGCCCTGCTGCTCACAACGACGCTGCCCGCCCTCTACATCGCCATCGTCTCCTACAACCCGGAGCTGTTCCGGGTGCAGCTCGCCTTCTCCATAGCGGGCAGCCGGGCGGCCGTTCCGTATCCTTCCTTCGTGGAAGTATTCATCATGCTCTTCATGATCGAGATGCTCGTGGAAGCGAGCGTCAGGCTGCCCAAATACATCGGCTCCACCGCTACGACGGTCGGCGGCCTCATCCTCGGCCAGGCGGCCCAGCAGGCCGGCCTGGTCAGCAGCATCATGATCATCGTCACGTCGGTGATGGCCATTTCCAATTTCGTCATTCCCGTCTACTCTCTCTCGCTGTCGGTCCGTTTCATTAAATACCCGCTCATTCTGCTCGCCATTTTCTTCGGCCTGCCGGGGGTTGCCTGCGGACTATTCTTCTTCGTCATCTACTTATGCAACCAGCGAAGCTTCGGCAGGCCTTATTTCCGGCTGATCCTGCCCGGGGATCTGAAGCATACCGATATCGGAGAGGTGAACCACGAATGAACCGCTATTTCTATTACAGCTTCGTCATGGTTGCAATGCTCAATCTCATGCTGTACGTGCCCGCCGTCCTGCTCGAAAACCGGCTGAACGGGGCGGTATCCTCGCTTATCGTCGCTCTCGTCATCGGAACGCTGCTCGCCTATGCTTCGACCAGCGCGCTGTCCAAATTCCCCGGCTTGGGCCTGCCGGAGATCCTGAGGCTCTTCCTGCCGGAATGGCTCGTCAAAACGCTGCTTCCCGTATATGCATTCATGTGGTTCTTCGCTTCCAGCTTCGCGCTGATCGGCTTCACGCTGCTCATGAACCGAGTGCTCACTCCCGACCAGCCCGCGTGGAACCTGTACCTCATTCTCGGCCTGTTATGCGTTTACGGAGCGACGCGATCGGCATTGACGATCCTCTACCTGCTGGAGATTACGATGCTGCTGGTCGCCCCGCTCGTGCTGCTCATTCTCTTCAAGGGCGTACGAAGCCCGGACTTGAGCTGGGACGCCATCTATACGATCGCGCAATACGTGAACCGCTTTCCGACCTTGTCGAGCGTCGGAGCCGGAACCTTTATTTTCACAGGATATATCAATATGGCCATCTTCAATCGGGTCAACCCGCCCAACTTCCGCTTGAAGGGACGATGGATCATTCCCGCAACCGGCACGCTGATTCTCCTGGCGACCTTCTTCCTCCCGATCGGCTTTCACGGAACGATGGGAGTGGAGCGCTACCTGTACGTGTGGACGCAAACGGCGGATTCCATGACGATGAGATACGGCTTCATTGAGCGTGTCGTGTTCGTTTTCCTGTTCCTGTATCTCGGACTGTCCCTTATGTATGCGATTACGGGATGGAACCAGTCGATGGAGTTCATTCTCAGCGTGAGCAAAAAATATAAATTCAAAGTTGACTACAGCATCGCCCCGGCTGCCAACTGGTGGGTGTGCGGCTCTTTTTTCGTCCTTTCATTCGTAGGGCTCTTGTTCTTGAACGAAAGGATCGATTTCGAAATCGCCGAGGTTTGGCTCATCGTCCGCATGTTCCTCGAGGCGGCGACCGTGCTGTTCCTGATCGTCGTGTCGTGGCGAAGGAAGAAGCCGATATGAAGAGCCGTGCGGCACGCAAGAGGATGATGCCGCTCCGATCCTGGCTGCTGGCCGTTATGGCGCTGCTCCTGCTGCCGCTCGGAGGATGCGGATTCGTCGATATCGACAAGCGTTTTTTTGTCGTCGCCGTGGCGATCGACAAGTCCGGCAGCGAGCAGAAGCCTTACCGCATTACGCTCCGCCTGTCGATTCCGAATTCCAAAATCGAGCCCGGCATGGAAAAATCGCAGGTGGAAACGATCGAAGCGGCCGAAATATCGGAAGGCGTCCGGCGGATCAAAGCCTTGCTGGACAAGGAGCTCGATCTGGGGCATTGCAAAATGTTCGTGCTCGGGAAGAAGCTCAGCCATGACGATATCAGCGATGCGGTGGACTGGATGGTCCGGCGCCGCGATATTCAAGGCTCGGCGTATGTCGCCATGGCCGGCAGCCAGGGATACGACATTTTGCAGAAAATGCCCCTGTCCGAAAGGTACTCCGGCAACTCGCTGTTTCTTACCTTCGGAGGGGACGGCACCCGCTCTTCCTATATCCGCACGGAGCATCTGTTCGATCTGCAGCGGAGAAGGACGGAGAAAGGGATGGATCCCTATCTTCCCGTCATCCGCACGACCGGCAACGGATATGAAGTCGACCGCCTCGCTCTTCTGGACAAAACCAAGGTCCGAACCATTCTCACGCCGGAGGAAACCCAGCTGTTCAACCAGCTGGACCAGCAGTATGTGAACTCCATCATCAAAACCAAGCTTGACGGCCATCCCATCATCCTCACCGCGACCGATATCTCCTCTCGCTATACGGTCAGCAGCAACGGAATCCTGAAGATGAAGGTGAACATAGCAGGCGCGATCGAGGAAGCGCCGAACAATGTGTTCAACCAGGATTGGGGCGAGCTGCAGAAAATGTTCGAGCGCGACCTCGAGAAGGATGCGATGGCCCTCTTCCAAAAAATCCAGAAGGCAGGCGTCGACCCGTTCGGCTTCGGCCTCCGCTACCGGGCTACTCATCTCAGCTCCCGAGCCTATCAGGAGTGGCTGGAGATGTATCCGAGGCTCAAATTCGAAATTCAGGCGAAGGTGAAAATCCAAGGAACGGGATTGATCAAATAGACCGGGTACCGATCTGGAATTGAAGAAGCCTGTCCTCCCTCGTCAAGGGTGGACAGGCTTCAGCCGTTCATGGCCGCGAAGCTGCTCAAGCGTTCCGGCGCCGATGCCGAACATCGCCGTCCGCAGCTCGAACTCGATCCTCTCCATTTGGCCGGAGATGGCTTGCGCCGCATCCGCTCCGCTTGCGGCGCCCGGCAGCAGCGCCCGGCCGTAGCCCGCAAGATCGGCTCCAAGCGCAATCGCCTTGGCCGCTTCGACTCCATTGGCCAATCCGCCTGAAGCGATAAGCTTCATGCCGGGCAGCCGGCGGCGGATTCCGAGGACGGACTCCGCCGTCGGAATTCCCCAATCGGCGAACGCTTCGGCCGCCTGGGCGCGAAGAGGGCTGCGCGAGCGATGCTTCTCGACTTGGCTCCAGGAGGTGCCTCCTGCGCCGGCGGCGTCAATGAAGGAGGCACCGGCTTCCGCCAGGCGGACGGCGGTGTCCGGATCGATGCCCCAGCCGACCTCCTTCACGCCGACCGGCACGCCCGCATGCCGGCAGAGCGTCTCAATCGCTGCCAGCAAGCCGGAGAATCGGGTATCGCCTTCCGGCTGGAACACTTCCTGCAGGGAATTGAGATGCAGCACGAGAGCATCCGCCTCCGCGGCTTCGACAAGCCTGCGGCAGGCATCGGCATCGAGCCCGTAATTGAGCTGCACCGCTCCGACATTGGCGATGATCGGCACGCTCGGCGCCTCCCGACGGACCCGGAACGAATCGGCCAGATCGGGCTTCTCCCATACGGCTCTCATCGAGCCCAGCCCGATCGCCCATCCGCGCGCCTCGGCAGCTTCGGCAAGACCCCGGTTGATTCGGCCCGCCTCGTCCGTCCCGCCCGTCATCGAGCTCACGAGCAGCGGCGCCTTCATGCGAATGCCCAGCCAGTCCGTATCCAAAGAAACGCTCGCCCAGTCCAGCTCGGGCAAGGCGTTATGAAGGAAGCGGTAACGGTCCAGTCCGTTGCCGGCACCCGTTCCCTGCACCTGCTCCTCGAGGCAGATGCGGATATGCTCGGCCTTGCGCTGCTCCGTCCCGCCGCCGGAAGTATCCTGATATCGTGAGCTGCTCATCCTAAGACTCCTTCATTATCGCTATATCGAACGCGGTTGCTGCCCTAGTCGATTGTGATCGATTGTCTTTTTCCGCTAGTCATTCTTCTTATCATACCCCGGGCGGACCTGCTGGGCAAACAGGCCGGGGCAATTCTTTCCATTGATTGTATTGCTCATTTTTATGTGCGTTATGATCATTTTCATTGTCATCGAATCAAAAAAAGCGTAGACTGAAAGAAAACGAACTGCCGCTGACAGGGAGGATGAACGATCATGGAAATTCGCGTATTTCAAGATAACAAAGACCTGGATGCCGCTGCAGCCTCGCTCATTGCGGAGCTCGTCGCCGCCAAGCCGAATGCCGTTCTCAGCCTGGCTACCGGATCGACGCCGGTGGGCATTTACCGGAGCCTCGTCGATACGGCCGCCCGCTCCGGAATTTCCTTCAAATCCGTCTCGACCTACAATCTCGACGAGTATGTGGGATTGACGCCGGACAACGAGCAGAGCTACGCTTATTACATGAACCAGCATCTGTTCTCCAAGATCGATATTCCGCTGAATCGGACCTTCCTGCCGGACGGCATGTCGGGCGACCTGGAAGCCCACTGCGCCGCCTATGACGCCATGCTGGAGCAGGCGGGCGTCGATCTGCAGCTGCTCGGGCTCGGCCATAACGGCCATATCGGCTTCAACGAGCCGGACAGCCAGCTCAGCGCCGGCACCCATGTCGTGACGCTGGACGAAGCGACCCGCGAAGCCAATGCGCGGTTCTTCTCCTCCATCGACGAGGTGCCCCGCCAAGCGGTCACGATGGGAGTGGGCTCCATTCTGAAGGCCCATCGCATCCTGCTCGTCGTGCGCGGCGCGGACAAGGCCGATATCGTGAAGCGCGCGCTGACCGGCCCGGTTACGACCGACTGCCCCGCTTCCCTGCTGCAGACCCATGCGCGGGTAACGGTTCTGCTCGATCGGGAGGCGGCAAGCTTGCTGGCAACAGGAGGGAATGAAGGATGCAGCACTTTCGCGTCAGCCATGTAAATATCGCCGTCGGCGATGAAGCGGTATACGGCTCCGTCACCGTCAAGAACGGCCGCATCGCGGCCATCGAGCCGGACGGGCAGGGCGATACCGATACCGATACCAATATTGCGACGGTCGACGGCCGCGGGGGCTGGCTGCTCCCCGGCTTCATCGATCTGCATGTCCACGGCGGCTACGGAGCCGACTTCATGGACGCCACGCAGGAAGCCTACGATACGATTACGAAGTTCCACGCCTCGCATGGAACGACGACGCTGCTCGCCACGACGATGACGGCTTCGGAGCAGCAGATCTCCCGCGTCCTCGAAGCGGCCGACGAATACCGCAGCGCCCCGATGCCGCATGCTCGGATCGGCGGGGTGCATCTGGAGGGGCCGTTCCTCAGCCCCAAATGGATGGGCGCCCAGAACCCCGAATTCCGCGTCGATCCCCGGCTCGAATGGCTGCAGCAATGGAATGCGTCTTATCCGGGGCTGATCAAGCAGCTGTCGCTCGCTCCGGAGCTGGCCGGCTCCATCGAATTGATCGCCTGGCTGTCGGAGCATGGCATCATCGCCGCCGCCGCCCATACGGATGCCACTTATGACCAGGTGGAGGCGGCTGCGGACGCCGGCCTCCGCAGCGCGGTCCATGCGTTCAACGCGAGCCGCGGCCTCCATCACCGCGAGCCGGGCACGGTCGGAGCCATCCTCACGGATGACCGCATCCATGCGGAGCTCATCGCGGACGGCCATCACGTGCATCCGGCCGCGATGCGGCTGCTCGCCCGCGCCAAGCAGGCCGACAAGCTTTCGCTCATTACGGATGCGATCTCGGCGGCCGGACTGTCCGACGGCCAGTATGAGCTCGGCGGCCAGCCGGTGACGATGAAGAACGGCATCTGCCGCCTGACCGGAGCCGGCAATCTGGCCGGCAGCACGCTCACGATGGCCGGCGCGCTCCGCCTGTTCAAGGCAGCCAGCGGCTGGAGCGTGCCGATGGTGAGCCGGCTGTGCAGCGGCAACCCCGCCGCGCTGCTCGGCATGTCCGCCCAGACCGGCAGCATCGCCGAAGGCAAGTGGGCCGATCTCGTGCTGCTTGACGAGAGCCTCGATGTTGCGGCGACCTGGGTCGGCGGCGAGGCGGTCTACGAGCGTTGACCTTATTTCCTTTTTAAACTGCAGGCGGCCTGTGCCAACAGGCCGCCTTTTCACGTTTAGAAGGAACAAAACCCCGGAGCGAGGACGCTCCGGGGTTATATCGATTGAAAATGCGTGCACAGCCGAGCGGTCCAATCTCGCTACAGCCTTTGCCGTCGATTCCGCTTCAGCCTTGTTCCGCGGTTTCGTCCTCATCTTCGGCTTCGCCGGCCACATAGACCGCGACGCCGCAGCGCCGGGCCGCATCGGCCAGGCTCCCGTGAAGATGGCGGTCCGTGATGACCGCCTCCAGATCCTTGAGCTGGGCGATGGAGAACAGGGATGTCCGGCCCACCTTGCTCTGGTCGAAGACCGCGTACGTAATCTGGGACCGGCTCATCAGCGCCTTGGCGATTTGGGCTTCCTGCTCCGAGTAGGTCGTGATGCCGCCGTTCTCCGATATGCCGTCGACGCCGATGAACATCTTGCCGATATTGAGATGGGACACCATGCCTTCCCCAAGCGGGCCGCACAGCTCGAAGCTGTTGTGCCGCATCATGCCGCCGGTTACGACGACCTGAATCTCGCTTCCCGCAAGCTCCATCGCGATGTTGACCGCATTGGTCACGACCGTGATCCCCTTGCGGGTCTTGAGCAGCTTGGCGATGAGGTAATTGGTCGTTCCTCCGGAGAGGCCGACCACGTCCCCCTCCACGATATGCCTTGCGGCTTCCTGGGCAATATGCTCCTTCTCGAGCAGGGAGATGCCTTGCCGCTCGGCGAAGGAGCTGTCCCGGACGGGATTCATGCCGTCGTACATGGCCCCTCCGATCGTGCGCACGAGCGGTCCGGTGCGTTCCAGCAGCTCCAGATCCCGCCGCGCCGTCGCCTCGGAGCAGCCGAATTTCTCTACGATCTCGGGGATCGTTATGCGTCCCTGCTGCTTGAGCACGGTCAGGATGCCGTCCCGCCGCCGCTCGCCCTTGTTCGGTAATTCCGTCATCGGATCAACGCTCCACCCATACCGAATTATCCAGCCGCTGCTGGACTGCTGCCCAGCTCGGCAGCGCTTCCCAGTCTCCTCTTCCCTGCACGACAAGAGAGCCGCAAATGCTGGCGATCCTCGCCGCTTCGCGGGCGCCCATGCCCTTCAGCAGGCCGGCGAGGAAGCCCGCGCCGAAGCCGTCTCCGGCTCCGACCGTATCGACGACCTTGTCCGCCGGATAGAAAGGAATCGCCTCTGCGGCCCCGTTCTCCAGGAGGAGCGAAGCGCCGTCCTTGCCTTTGATGATCGTGACCGCCTTCAGCTCGGCCAAGCGCGACAGGATGCGGGCTTCGTCCTCCGTATCGTAGAGAAGCTTGAGCTCGTCCCAGCCCGGGAGGAAATAATCCGCCATCGCAGCCGCCCGCAGGATGCTGTCCCTCGCTTCGTCCACCGACCATAGCTTGAGCCGGAGGTTCGGGTCGAAGCTGATCTTGACTCCCGCCCCCGCTGCGATTTCCATTGCTCGGAACGCGGTCTCGCGGGCTTCGGCCGACAGCGCCATCGTGATGCCCGTCAGATGCAGCAGACGGGCTCCGCTTATGTAAGCGCCATCCAAATGATCCGGCCGCATCCTGCTCGCCGCGGAGCCTTTGCGGGAATAGTGGACGGCGAGCCGTCCGGCCTCTTCCTCGCGGAACATCATTCCCGTCGGAGCTTCCTTGCTGAGGGCCGCCCTCGATACATCGACGCCTTCGCCCCGCAGCGCCTTACGGATTCTCCTCCCGAACGGATCGTCGCCGAGGGCGCCGAACCATCCGACGCTGCAGCCGAGCCGCGCGGCGCCGATCGCCGTATTGCTCTCGGCGCCTCCGAAGGCGATCTCGAGCGTAGAAGCATGCTCCAGCGTGCGATGCTCGGCAGGCATGAACAGCGCCATGCTCTCTCCGAACGTAAGCAGCTCCGGAGTTCTGTTGTCCATTTGCCGCTCCCCCTGTCACTGGATGTTGCCGCCAATCAGGCATGGTCAGGCCGCCGGGTGAATCATTTGTAGAAAGGATTCACCATCAGGTAAAGCGTCACGATATAAAGAACGAGCAAAATGAAGCTGAACATGCGTACTTTGCCGATCTCCGCCGTAGCGCTCTGGCCGGCCTGAATCTGGCTGACGATCCGCTTCAGCGGTTTGGTCTGGATGCCGCCGAGCGCCGCGATGGCGAGGAACAGCACGATGACCAGGACCATCCACAGCACGGTGTAATCCGCCTGGGAGATCAAGTAGCCGCCCGTCAGGAACTGCAGGATCAGGAAATACTGGGCGATCCGGTTGCCGGCGATCAGCCCTTCGGCCAGCCCTTGCTGTCCCGCTCCCGCGAGGCGGGATGCACGGCCTACGAGGAACGGAAGAATCAGGTAGAAGCCGACTCCTCCCGCCCCGAGCACATGCAGAAAAATCATGATGGAATTCATTTATTTACCTCCTTGGCCTATCTAACGTTCAGTATACTAAATCAATGTTCGCTTTACAAAACTAACCTGCGAAAAAGCGCATAAAACGCCTTAACGCTTGCTCTGGCTTTTATTTTCTTCTCTTTCTTTCCCCTTCACCGCCTTCCCGCTCCGGATTTAAGCACATCAGAGCTATGAAAGCCGGCTTTTCAAGGGACCCTTTCCATCAAAAAGAGCAGTCCGCCGGGGCTCCCCCCCTTCCGGACCGCTCTTTTCTGCGAACCTTACTTTTTGCGGCCTTGCCGCTGTAGACGCAGCCGGCTCTCGCCGAGCGTAAGCTTCCGCTGCCGATCGGCAGGCATGCCGGCTAGCTTTTGCTGATGCCATGCTTGCGGAGCACGCCATGGATGGCGAAATAGTCCACCTCCGGCGGCAGGGCATCCTTGAGCGGACGCAGCTTGTCGCCGCCAAGCCGCTGCACCGCCTCGAGAATGAGCGGCTCCTGCTCCTCGGGAATGATCCGGCTCCAGTCCAGCTCGGCTCCCTCGTCCGCGCAGCGCATGAGATGGTTCTCCACCGTTACGCGGCTGAGACCGCGCTCCTGCGCGATTTCCTCCACATCCTTGCCGGCCGCGAACAGGTCGTAGGTGGCGGTATGGCTGCCCGCTCCGCCCGAGGCCGCATCGCCGGTCCGCCTGGCGGAGCCGGACGGCGGCTGCGCGCCTCCACCCCGGCTGAACAGATCCGGCTCTCCGGAGAGATCCGCGGCCGCTCCGGACGTGATCGCGAGCAGCTCCTCGCCGTACTTGCCCGCCTTGGCGGCGCCGATTCCTTTCACGCTCATCAGCTCGTCCATCGACGACGGCCGCGCCGCCGCCAGCTCGCGCAGCGTCGCGTCGAAGAAGAGCATGAACGGCGGCACGCCCTCGCGGGCAGCGGCTGCCCGGCGCCAGTCGCGCAGCGCCTCGAACAGCGGCGAGGACTCGCCTCCGCCGCTCTGGGCGGCCTTGCGTACCGTCGTGATCTTGCGGCGCACGACCGTCTTGCTGCCCTCGAGCACCGGCAGCGCCTCCGCCGTCAGCGACACCGTCGGATACTGGCCCTCGCTCATGCGGAGGTAGCCTTCGGCGACGAGCCAGTAGAGCCAGTCGGAGACTTCCTTCTCCGGCCATTCCCTCATGAGGCCGTAGGTGGACAGCCGGTCCAGCCCGAACTGGATGATCTTCTTGTCGCGGGAGCCCTTCAGCACCTTCGCCGCCATCGCGACGCCGAAGCGCCCTTTCATGCGGCCGACGCAGCTGAGCGCCTTCTGAGCCTCGGAGGTCATGTCGAGCCGCTCGCTCTTGTCGAGGCAGTTGGCGCATTTGCCGCAAGGCTGCACGCCCTTCTCGCCGAAATAGTCGACGATGAACTGCTGCAGGCAGCGTTCCGTACGGGCATAGTTCATCATGGAATACAGCTTGGACAGCTGCACGCTCTTGCGTCCGTCGTCGCCCGCTCCCTGCTCGATGAGGAAGCGCTGGATCTGCACATCCTGCGGCTCGAACAAGAGGAGGCATTCGCTCTCCTCGCCGTCGCGTCCGGCACGTCCCGCCTCCTGGTAGTAGGATTCCAGATCGCCGGGCATCTGCCAGTGCAGGACGAAGCGGACGTTCGGCTTGTCGATGCCCATGCCGAAGGCATTGGTGGCGACCATGACGCGCGTCTCGTCGAAGCGGAATTTCTCCTGCGCATCGGCGCGCTCCTCGTCGCCAAGGCCGCCATGGTATTTGCCGGCGGGTATGCCTTGGCGCAGCAGCTCCGCGTGGACAGCCTCCGTCTCCTTGCGCGTCGCGGCATAGATGATGCCCGACTGATCCGGGCGCTCCTGCAGGAAGCGGGTCAGAAACCGTTTCTTGTCGGCGCCGCTGACGACCGACAGCGACAGGTTCTCCCTGGCGAAGCCGTTGATGAAGATGCTCGGATCGCGCAGGGCGAGCATGTCCGCGATATCGCGCGAGACTTCCGGCGTCGCCGTCGCCGTGAAGGCGGCGACGAGCGGGCGGTCCTCCATCCGCGTGATCCAGCCGGCCAGCTGCCGGTAGCTCGGGCGGAAATCATGCCCCCACTGGGACACGCAGTGAGCCTCGTCGATCGCGATGAGCGGAATGCGCATCCGCTCCGACAGCTCCCCGAACATGGGAGCGTCGAGCCGCTCCGGAGCCACGTACAGCAGCTTGTATTCGCCGTTCAAGGCGGCCCTCAGCACCTCGCGGTATTCGGCAGCGCCGAGAGAGCTGTTGAGGAAGGCGGCCGGAACGCCGACCCTGCGCAAGGCGTCGACCTGATCCTTCATCAGGGAGATGAGCGGCGAGACGACGATGGTCGTGCCGGCAAGCAGCATCGCCGGAATCTGATAACAGACCGACTTGCCGCCGCCGGTAGGCAGAATCGCCAGCGTATCGCTGCCTCCCGTAATAGCCGCGATGATATCCTCCTGCCCCTGCCGGAATGAATCGTAGCCGTAGACGCGTTTCAGCAAATCGCGCGCTTCCTCCAGCATAATCATCGATGAACCCCCTTCTTGCGCCGTCCCCGACGGCGCGGCATTCCTTTTATCCTTCAAGCTGCCCTCCGGCATTGCCGGCGGCGAGCATCGCATGTTCATGGCTGCGGTACAATCCGGACATGACGGCCGCATGCAGCGCGGCTCCGGCGGCGCTTTCCTCTGTCATCGCCGCCGTCCGGAGCGGCAAGCCGGTCCTTGCGGCGAGCAGACGCCGCATGGCCGGATTGCGCCGGATTCCGTTGCCCGTGCCCGCGATGCGTGCGATACCCGCGCGCAGCCCGGCAGGCAGCGGAGCGAGCATGTCCAGCAGCTCGTCGACCGTTCCCTGCAGAAATCCGGCGATCAAGCCCGGCACCGTGAAGCCGTCCTCGCGGATGCCGGTGATGCTGCCGGAAGCCTCCGGCTCGCTCCGGCTTCCGAGCCATAACGGCGAGACGGTCAGCTCCGGCTTGATGCCTTCCCGCTCCAGCCGGTCCAGCTCGGCTTCGGCAGCTTCATTCATGCGGCTGTACAGCCGCTCCGGCGCCGCGCCTCCAGCCAGCTCCGCCGCTTCCCGCAGGAAGCGCTCCAGCAGCTCATAGCTCTTGCCTCCCGCGAGAGCCGCGCCTGTCAAAAGCCAGCCTCCGCCCGGCATCGGCCTCGATTCCAGCCCTTCCGCCAAAACCCGCTCCCCGCTGTAGAGCGCGATCTGGGCGCCCGTGCCGATCGTAACGAGCAGCGTTCCCTTCCTGATGCCGGCGCCGCCGATGAAGCCAGCCTGGCTGTCGCCGATGGCCGCATAGACCGGAATGCCGTCATTCGTCCGGCCGACAGCCGCTTCCTCCGCGGCCGCTGCGACCCGCGGAAACAGGTCCGGCTCCATGCCCGCTTCGACGATGACGTCCTCGTCGAAGCGCCCGGTCTCCGGCTCGAACAAGCCGATCGCAGCTGCCTGAGTGGCGTCCATGACCGGCTCGCAGGCTCCGCACAGCCTCATCGCCACATAATCGCCGATCGTGCACAGCGAGGCCGCTCCATCCGGGACCAGGCCATTTTCCCTATTATAGCTGTGGGTTGCCGATCCATAACCGCTGTAGACGCTGCTTCCCGACAGCCGGGACAGCAAGGAGGCATGGGACTCTCCTGCCGCTTCTTCCCCCGCCCGAGCTCTTCCTCCTCGCGCGTCCTGCCATGTATACAATGGACTGACGGCTCTTCCATTCCCGTCTGCATAGAGGATGCCGTGCATCTGCGAGGAAATCCCGATTCCGGCGAGCCTGCCGCGCCAAGGCCGGTACTGCTCCAGCAGCGCTGCCGCATCGCTGACGATCCGCTCCGGATCCTGAAGCTTTTCCCACGGATGCTCCGCCGGAAGCCATGCCCGGTTCGGCGCGGCCGCAGTGTGTACGGCGAGCCCGGATGACGCATCCCAGACCGTCACGGCGAGCGAGGTCGTGCCGATGTCTATGCCGGCCGTATGCGTGCGCAAGCCGGCTTCTGCCTCTATGTGCCCAGCAGCTGTATCCATAAAGACCTCCCGGCCGTCCAGCCTAGTTGATTCTATCGGTGAAGTCTATTATAGCATGGACCGGCCGCATGACGCTCTTCCGGCGGACCGGCCGGCCCCGGAATTCCCCGGAATCGACAAACAGGCGGACCACGCGGTTCTTCGCCGCGCGATCAACGCCTGATGTCCCTCGGGAACGACCCGAACCGCTCCATTGCTCCTCTTCTCATGAATGGCGAGCAGGAGCCTAGCCGTCCTTCCCGAATGCCGCGGCTTCCGCCAGCGCCATCTATTCCTCTTCGTCGACAGCCGCATTCATGACCGCCTGCGGCTCCTCCAGCCTTGACTTCAGCTCGTGGAGCTCCCGGTACAGCAGCTGCAGCTCGGCTTCCTTGGCCTTGATGAGCACCGTCACCCTGTCCATCGCTTCCAGCAGGCTTTGCCTGACTTCGCCCGCTTCCGGCGAGTAGGATACGCCAAAGGTCGCTTCGACCCATTTGTCGGCCGCTTCCCTGCCTTCGCGGCGATAGATTTCGGCGTAGACATCGAACATGGCCGCGACCGTCTTGCGGCAGTTCCAGCCGAGGATGACGATGCTGTCGGTCGCCTTGCTCACCGCCTGCATCAGCTGGAAGTCGTTCAGCCGGCCTCGCCGGGCCTCCACTCGTTCGACCTCGGCGGCGAAGGTCGGAAATGCCGAGCGGAAAAGCTCCGCGGATGTCAAATATTCTTCATGTGTAATCAAGGACTCCTCTTCCATCTTCAGCCTCCTTCAGCCGGTTCTCGCGTATTCTATATGCTTCGGAGGATCGATACCCGTTTAAGACCTTACCTGAAATCGGATCCTCTTAAAAATTCTCTCCTTCTCACAAAAGAAAATATCCCGGAACCCGAAGGCCCCAGGATATTGTTCCGGATCGACCCGCGACGAGTCCCGCTTACGCGTTCGTGCCGGCTACAACCTTCACGACGTTGCGCACGGACTCGGCGGATTTGTCGAGCGCCGCTTTTTCTTCGGCCGTCAGCTCAAGCTCGAATACTTTCTCGATGCCGTCGCCGCCGAGAATGGCAGGCACGCCGAGGAAGAGGCCGTCGTAGCCGTATTCCCCTTCCAGCAGGGCGATGACCGGCAGAATGCGTTTTTTGTCCTTCAGGATCGCTTCGGTCATTTGCACGAGCGATGCCGCCGGAGCGTAGTAGGCGCTGCCGTTGCCGAGCAGGCCTACGATTTCGCCGCCGCCGACGCGGGTGCGCTGCACGATCGCCTCGATGCGGTCGGCCGGGATCAGCTTCTCGATCGGGATGCCGCCGACGTTGGAGTAGCGGACGAGCGGAACCATGTCGTCGCCGTGTCCGCCGAGCACGAAGCCGCGCACGTCTTCGACGGATACGTTGAGCTCTTGCGCGATGAACGTGCAGTAGCGGGCCGTATCGAGCACGCCGGATTGGCCGATGACGCGGTTTTTCGGGAAGCCGAGCGTCTCGAAGGCGGCATAGGTCATCGCGTCTACCGGGTTGGATAGGATGATGACATAAGCGTTCGGGCTCGACACCTTGATGTTCTCGCATACGGAACGGACGATGCCGGCGTTCGTATTCACGAGATCGTCGCGGCTCATGCCCGGCTTGCGGGCGATGCCGGCCGTGATGATGACGATGTCGGAATCCTTCGTATCGTCATAGTTGGACGTGCCGATGATGTTGGCATCGAAGCCTTGAACCGGGGAAGCCTGGAGCATGTCGAGCGACTTGCCCTTCGTCGGGTTCTCGAGCTGCGGAATGTCGACGAGAACGACGTCGCCCAGCTCTTTTTGAGCCAGCATGAGAGCCGTCGTCGCTCCGGTGAAGCCTGCGCCTACAACCGTGATCTTATTGCGCTTAATTGCCATGTGAATAACCTCCATCGGATTGGAATGTCGAACCTATGACGCCAAAGGCGGCCTCGCCGCTTGCAGATCAACGCTTGCCGCCGGCCGAATGCCGTTGTCGCGAATGCGCCGGAAGAGTGGAAAAGCCCGCCTAAGCGGGCTTTGGTAAGTTACATGTTGGCGATGACTTGATCGGCGAACTCGGAGCATTTGACTTCTTTGGCGCCTTCCATGAGGCGGGCGAAGTCATACGTAACCGTTTTGTTGTTGATCGAAGTTTCCATGCCTTTGTAGATGAGGTCGGCCGCTTCCTGCCAGCCGAGGTGCTCCAGCATCATGACGCCGGACAGGATGACGGAACCAGGGTTCACGACGTCTTTGTCGGCATACTTCGGAGCCGTGCCGTGCGTAGCTTCGAAGATGGCGTGGCCCGTCAGGTAGTTGATGTTGGCGCCTGGAGCGATGCCGATGCCGCCGACTTGGGCAGCGAGGGCGTCGGAGAGGTAGTCGCCGTTCAGGTTCAGCGTCGCGATGACGTCGAAGTCGGTCGGACGGGTCAGAACTTGTTGGAGGGCGATGTCGGCGATGGCATCCTTCACGAGGATTTTGCCGGCTGCGAGAGCTTCTTCCTGAGCTTTGTTGGCCGCATCCGTGCCTTGCTCTTCCTTGATGCGGTCGTATTGATCCCAAGTGAACACTTTGTCGCCGAACTCGGCTTCAGCCACTTCGTAGCCCCAGTTTTTGAAGGCTCCCTCGGTGAACTTCATGATGTTGCCTTTGTGCACCAGCGTAACGGATTTGCGGCCATGCTCGATCGCGTATTCGATCGCAGCGCGCACAAGGCGCTTGGAGCCTTCAGCCGATACCGGCTTGATGCCGATGCCGGAAGTTTCCGGGAAGCGGATCTTGTTGACGCCCATCTCGTTCTGCAGGAAGGACAGCACTTTTTTCACAGCGTCCGTTCCTTCTTGGTACTCGATGCCCGCATAGATGTCTTCCGTGTTCTCGCGGAAGATGACCATGTTCACGAGCTCGGGACGCTTCACCGGGGAAGGCACGCCGTCGAAGTAGCGCACAGGGCGCAGGCAGACGTACAGGTCGAGCTCTTGGCGGAGAGCGACGTTCAGGGAGCGGATGCCGCCGCCGATCGGAGTCGTCAGAGGACCTTTGATCGCGACGATGTATTCGCGGATCGCGGTCAGCGTATCGGCCGGCAGCCATTCGCCGTATTGGTTGAACGCTTTTTCTCCGGCGAATACTTCGTACCAGGCGATTTTTTTCTCGCCGTTGTAGGCCTTCTCTACAGCTGCGTCAAGGACGCGCTTGGAAGCGCGCCAGATGTCGCGGCCGGTGCCGTCGCCTTCGATGAAAGGCACGATCGGGTTGCTGGGAACCTGCAGTTTTCCGTCTTGAATCGTAATTTGCTCGCCTTCGGTCGGGAGCGCGAATTTTTCGAGTTGCGGCATGAGTGGGTATTCCTCCTCTGATATGATTGCGGCCGTGCGATGATGCCCGTCCAGATGCGGCTCGTCCAAAAAGGAACAAGCCGGGATGAATGAAGCCTGCCCCGGCAGCGTGCCGGGGCATGAGCTTATGGATTAGCGTTGTTCAATCGGGATGAACTTCGCGTTCGATGGACCGGTGTATTCCGCGCGAGGGCGGATCAGCCGGTTATTATCATACTGCTCGAGAATATGCGCCGTCCAGCCGGACAGGCGGCTGATCGCGAAGATCGGAGTGAACAGATCGCGCTGAATGCCGAGGGTCGTATAGACGGAAGCGGAATAGAAGTCCACGTTCGGCTTCAGACCCTTTTGTCCCGTTACGATGTCTTCGATGTGCACGGACATGTTGTACAGGTCCATGTTGCCCTTCAGCTTGCCGAGCTCCTGCGACATTTTCTGAAGATGCTTGGCGCGCGGGTCGCCGTTTTTGTAGACGCGATGGCCGAAGCCCATGATCTTCTCTTTGTTGGCGAGCTTCTCGTTGATGACGGATTCCACGTTGTCCGGGGATCCGATCTCCTCGAGCATGACCATGACGGCTTCGTTGGCGCCTCCGTGGAGAGGTCCCTTCAGCGCGCCGATGGCGGACACGACGCCGGAGTAGATGTCGGACAGCGTAGCGACCGTGACGCGGGCTGCGAATGTCGACGCGTTGAGCTCATGGTCCGCATGGAGAACGAGAGCCTGGTCAAGCGCCTTGACGGCGACTTCGTCCGGCTCGTCGCCGGAGAGCATGTAGAGGAAGTTGGCGGCAACGGACAGGCCGGCCTTCGGAGCGACGGGCTCCTTGCCTTCCCGGATGCGCGCAAACGCTGCGATGACGGTCGGAAGCTGGGCCTGAAGGCGGATCGCCTTGTCTACGTTGGCTTCCTTGGACATATCCTGGGCGGCAGGATCGTACAGCGCCAGCGAAGAAACGGCGGTTCGGAGAGCAGCCATGGAGTTCGTGTCCTTCGGATACAGCTTGATGCCTTCCACGACTTCGGAAGGAATCGCGGCATATTGATCCAGCTTGGATTTAAGCTGCTCCAGCTCGGATGCGGTCGGAAGCTTGCCGTACCAAAGCAGGTAGGCCACTTCTTCGAAGGTTGCGTTCTCAGCGAGATCGTCGATGTCGATGCCGCGGTAAGTCAGCACGCCGTCGATGATGGAGCTGATGGACGAGGTTGTGGCTACGATGCCTTCAAGTCCTTTGGTAGCTGTCATAGTTATCTCTCCTTTGGCTTCGGCCTGGGTAGCAGGGCGAATAGTAGTATGCGGACATGGGATTACAGATGCAGGACGGAAGTCCGCATCTTGGCAGCGCCTTCATGCTGCGCCTCGGCAGTGTGATAAGAGGCTGGAAGAGATCCACGAAAAACCGAATGAATCAGTCGTCCCTATTATCATAACGAATTTTGCGTCCGAATCCAACTTGTTGCGACATAAAATTGCTTTATCGGTATCATAGAATTATCTTGTTGCTGAACAATTTCCTTTCCTGCCGCCTCTTTGCCGCTGCGATTGGAAAGGCCTGCCGCCGAAATGGTACACTGGACTGACTATGCCGCCGCCGGGTCCGACCGGCGGCTTCAAGGAGGAGAAGTCATGAACGAGCAGAGAACCGGCATCATCGACATCGGCTCCAATTCCATCCGACTCGTTGTCTACGAGCAGACGGCTTCGGGAGCGCATCGCGTCATCGACGGCAGCAAGCGGCCGGCGAGGCTCAGCTCGAGAATTACCGCGGACGGAACAATCGATGAAGCCACGACGCGGGAGCTGGTCGAGATTCTCGGCCATTTCCGCCTGATCTGCGCCCACCACCGGACGGGAACGATCCGCGCGGTAGCGACAGCCGCCCTCCGCAATGCGGCCAACGGGGAAGAGGTCATCGCCGTGCTGAACGCCGAAACCGGCCTGCATGTCGAGCTGCTTCCCGGTGAACAGGAAGCCTCCTGCGGCTTTCTCGGCATGGTCAACACGATGGATATCCAGGACGGCTTCCTCATCGACATCGGGGGCGGCAGCACGGAAATATCCCTGTTCCGCGACCGCACGCTCGTCCAGAGCGTCTCCTTCCCGTTCGGCTGCGTCAGCCTCTCCCGCCGCTTCCTCAAGGGAGGCATGCTGGACGACGAAGGGCTGAAGGCGCTGGAGGCCGAGGTGTCCGAAGCCGCCCGCAAGGAGCCTTGGCTGACTTGGTCTCCCGGCCTCCCGATGGTCGGCGTCGGCGGGACAATCCGCTCCCTGGCGAAAATCCATCAAGCGGTACGGAAATATCCTTTCCCGCAAACCCACAACTATTCCATGCCGTCCGAAGATGCGGAACGCCTCTTCGCCACGCTGCGGGACATGCCGATGGACAAGCGGCGCAAATTCCCCGGGTTGTCCAAGGATAGGGTCGATCTCATCCTGCCGGGGCTGGCGGTCCTGCTGCTGTTCCGCAGGCTGACGGGAGCAACCGAGTACAGGGTGTGCGCGGCAGGGCTGCGCGACGGGCTGTTCTTCGCCTCCCAGTTCCCCGATCGGCCGCGGCTCGACGACGTGCTCGGCTACAGCGTAAGCAATACTTACGCCCTCTATCCCGAAGCTCCGCTCGCTCATGTCAATCAGGTCAACCGGCTGTCGCTGGAGCTGCTGGACAGCCTCAAGGACACGCAGGCGGCGTCAAGCCTGCAGTCGCTCGGGGGGCGGGCTGCGGTCGTGCTCGACGCGGCTTCCATCCTGTACCGGATCGGAGCCTCGATCGACCATGCGGCCTATCCGAAGCATACGTTCTACCTGCTCACCAACTGCAGCCTGAACGGAATGACGCACCGCGAAAATGTCCTGACCGCCGCCGTCGCCTCCTTCCACAGCCGCAGCCGCCTGAAGTCCCAGCTGGAGCCCTTCGCGTCCCTCCTTGAGGACAGCGATGCCGAAGCGGCCGCGCTGCTCGGCTCGCTCCTCCAGCTGGCGGCCACGCTCGACCGGAGCGAGACGCAGCCGGTCAGCCGCCTCGACATCTCCATCAAGGGATCTTCCTTGCAGCTGCAGGCGATCCGCCCCTCCGGCTCGCTTGCGCTGGAAAGTCAGGAAATCGAGGACGGCGGACGGGAGTTCGCCAAAATATGGGGCCTGACGCCCACTCTGTCCATCCGCTGACCGGTTTTTGCGGATCTTCTATCGAGCGGATGAACAGGCTGCGCCCCTTCTCTTGCGCAAAGCCGGGTCCACTCCATAACCGATACAGCCGTCCCGCTTCGATCCGGGACGGCTGTTTCTTTTGGGGATGAAGGAAGCGGGACTAGGAATGGATCAAGCCGGCATCGTCCGTGCCCGGCTGCTTCCAGGAAGAGATCTTCTCCGCGACGAACTGGCTCCGCAGAGGAGGCCGGTCCGCATCGGGCACTTTCTCGTAGCTCCCCGACGGCTTCAGCTCGCGAAGCTTGACATTGTCGCTCAGAATGAGCTCCAGCATCGCAACCAGGCTCTCCCTCAGACTGGCGTCGAATACCGGGCACATCAGCTCGATCCGGCGCGTCAGGTTGCGCGTCATCCAGTCGGCGCTGGACAGGTACACCTCCTCCGCCCCGCCGTTGCGGACATAGAGCAGCCGCGAATGCTCCAGATGCCTGTCGACCAGGCTGAAGACGCGGATATTCTCGCTCAGCCCCTCCACGCTCGGCCGCAAGCAGCAGACGCCGCGAATGATGAGGTCGATCTTGACGCCGGCCTGGGAAGCCTCGTACAGCTTGTCGATCATTTCCTGATTGGACAAGGAATTCATCTTGGCCGCGATATAACCGCCGCGCCCTGCCAAGGCATGCTCCTTCTCCCGGTCGATCAGGCGGAACAGCTTATCCATCAGATCGGTCGGCGCGACGGCGAATGCCTGCCACTCGTATGGGGAGGAATACCCTGTCATCTCGTTGAACAGCGCCGAGGCATCGGCGCCGATGACAGGATGGCAGGTGAACAGGCCGACGTCGGTATACGCCTTGGCCGTGCTGTCGTTGTAGTTGCCCGTCCCGACATGGACGTAACGGCGCAGCATTCCCTCTTCCCGTCGCACGACGAGCAGAATCTTGGCATGCGTCTTGAGCCCGACGAGGCCATAGACGACATGGCAGCCCGCTTTCTCCAGCTGACGGGCCCAAGCGATATTGCGCTCCTCGTCGAACCTGGCCTTCAGCTCGACGACGACGGTCACCTGCTTGCCGGATTCGGCCGCCGCCGCGAGCGCCCGCACGATTTCGGACTGGCCGCTGACGCGGTACAGGGTCATTTTGACGGCAAGCACGTTCGGGTCCTCCGCTGCCTGCTGCACGAAGTCGGCAATCGGCTCGAACGATTCGTACGGATGATGGAGCAGCACGTCGCGGCGCCGGATGGCGTCGAACAGGCTGTCGTCCTCCTCGAGCTCCGGCGGATAGATCGGCTCCAGCCTCGGGAAGCGCAGGCTGTCCCTGCCCTGCAGCGCGGAGGAAAACTTCATGAGGAAGCCAAGATCAAGCGGACCTCCGATCTCCAGGATATGATCCTCGATCTCGAGCTCCTCCTTGAGCAGCTCCAGCGCATACGGATGGAAGCCCTCCTCCACCTCCAGACGAACCGGCATGCCCCAGCGGCGGCGGCGCAGCTCCTTCTCGATCTCTTCCAGCAGATCCTCCGCGCCTTCCTCGTTGAGCGTCAAGTCGGCGTTGCGGATCAGGCGGAACGAGTGGACGGCAAACGGTATGTATCCGTTGAACAGCGTATGGATATGGGCTTGAATCAGGTCTTCCAGCAGCACGTATTCCATCTTCTTGCTGTTGCCCCTCGACGGTATCGGCACGAAGCGCGGCAATATCGACGGCACCTGAACGATCGCGAAATAAGGATCGGCCTCGCTGTCCCCGCTGTCGTCCTTGAGCAGGACAGCCAAATACAGCTCGCGGGTGTGCAGCAGCGGGAAAGGCCGGCTCTGGTCGACCGCCATCGGCGTCAGGACGGGGAAGACGATCGTCCGGAAATATTCGTCCATGGCCGCTTCCTGGGCGGCGCTCAGATCCTCCATTTCCTTGAACCCGATTCCTTCGCGGGACAGTCCCCGCATCACTTCCCGGTAAGTCCGGTACTGCTCGGCCACCATCTGTCCGGTGCGCTTGATCAGTCTTTTCCACAGTCCCTGCGGGGTGTAGCCGGTAAAATCGACCTTGGCGTACCCGGCCTTGAGCTGGTCCTGGATGCCGGCCATCCTCACGCTCGTGAATTCATCCAGATTGCTCGATACGATCGCGAGAAACTTCGCTCTTTCGAGGAGAGGCGTCGAGGCGTCCTGGGCTTCGCCCAAAACCCTCCGGTTGAATTCGATCCAGCTGAGGTCCCGGTTCACATAGGGGGACAATGCTTTTGTCATGGGTCAGAAGCCTCCTTGCTCGTTGTCCCTATTATGCGGCGCAACTGTTTCTTCTATATTAAGATGCTGTAAAAGGACGGTAAATGCTCATCTTTTTGCATGCGCGTCCCCGGCTCAGCGGCCGATGATGAAAAATTTCCCTCCCCCGCCTCCGCGGAACAGCCGCTCCAGTAGCCGATACAGCCTGGCCCGGTAAAAGCCTCTCGTGAACGGCAGCAGCATCGTCAACCCGACGATGTCCCCGATAAAGCCCGGCAGCACAAGGAGCAAGCCGCCTCCAAGGATGCACAGCCCGTCGAGCAGCGCATGGCCCGGCGGCTCTCCCCTGCCCATCCGCAGCCTCATTTCCTCCCACGCCTTGCGACCGCGGGTGCGGGCGAGAACGCCTCCGAGCACCGCCGTTCCGGCCATCAGCAGCACCACGCCGGCGCCTCCGATCCAGCGGGACACGAGCATGATGACGATGACCTCCGCCACGATATAAGCCGCAATCCCGAGCATGAACTTCTGCATGAATCCCCATTGCCTGGCCTTGTTCATCGATTCGCCCCTTTCCGGGCCGGTTCGCCCGCATGCTGCTTCAGAAAAGCGTACAACTCGGGCAGCCGCCTATCCAGCCTCGCAGGCTTGAAATCCCTGCCGACCCATACATGGCGCGTCCCTCCGGACACCAGCAGCTCGCCGGGCAGTCCTGCTCCGGCTGCATCCGCCTCGCCCGGAGGATATGCGACGGGAAGCTGATCGCCCGGCTCGATCGGCAGACGGCGGATCTGCGTCCGGAAAGCCATTCTCATCGGCGTGTAGCTCTCCACCCGGGTACAGATCAGAAGACAGTCGTCATAACGGGCCGGGGAATGAAAGGCGCAGTCGATGTCCACGACCGGCAGCAGCAGCCCTTCATCCTCGATGCGGCGGTACGGATACCCGGCGGAGCGGATCAGCTCGGTACGGCCGATCTCGAACCAGACCATATAGTTCGTATGGAAGACGATGCCCATGGCATCCGTTTCCTTGTATCTCACCCGAATCGGATGAAGATGCCAAGCTTCAGCTTTCATGCTCTTGCCATCCTTTCTGTACCCGCTTGCCGGCATGGTCTGCAAAAAAGAAAAAGCCGTGCAAAACGCGCCGCCCCTGCCGGTCCCTCGCGGGTCGGAAGGGCGCGGATGCGGCCTGCACAGCTCTATCTGGTCGTCCCGAGCGGCCGGACCTCTCGGATGACGGACCGCTTTAGAGGACTTGGGATTGTCCGGTGTAAATAACGCCCATTTCTCCGTACACGGTCACTTCCATGCCGTCCTGGAACAGCTCGAAGGCGTCTTCGATGCCGATGACGGCCGGAATGCCGAGATTGAGGCCGACGACAGCCGCATGGCTCGTGATGCCGCCTGTAACCGTCAGGATCGCCGCCGCTTTCTCGATGGCGGGCATGAAGTCCTTGTCGGTCGATACGGTGACGAGGATGGAGCCCGGCTTCGTTTTGGCGATGGCTTCCTCCGGCGTGCGGGCGAGCACGATTTTGCCGGTTGCCGTCTGGCTGCCGATGCCTTGGCCTTTGGCCACAAGCTCGCCGATATGGTGAACCTTGATCAGGTTCGTCGTTCCGGCGCGTCCGACCGGAACGCCGGCCGTAATGACGATCGTATCGCCAAGGCTCACAAGGCCGGTGTTGAGCGCGCCTTCAACGGCGATGTTGAACATTTCGTCCGTCGTGTCGGCGTTCGCTCCTTTGGCCGGGATGACGCCCCAGGTCAGAGCCAGGCGGCGCATGATGCGCTCATCCGTCGTAACCGCGATGATCGGAGCCTTAGGACGGTACTTGGATACCATGCGTGCCGTATACCCGCTCTCCGTGGAGGAAACGATCGCTTTGGCCTGCAGATCCAGGGCGGAGTTGGCGACAGCCTGGCTGATCGCTTCCGTGACGGACGTCTGCTGCGCGCTCGCCTGCTTGACCAGGATCTCGCGGTAGTCCAGCGCGGATTCCGCGCGCTCGGCGATGCGGGACATCGTCAGGACGGATTCCATCGGATATTTGCCTGCTGCGGTCTCGCCGGAGAGCATGATCGCATCCGTGCCGTCGAAGATGGCGTTTGCCACGTCGCTCGCCTCGGCGCGCGTCGGGCGCGGATTGCGCTGCATGGAATCCAGCATCTGCGTCGCCGTGATGACCGGCTTGCCGGCCAGGTTGGCCTTCCGGATCATGTTCTTCTGGACGAGAGGCACTTCCTCGGCCGGAATCTCCACGCCGAGGTCGCCGCGCGCGACCATGAGGCCGTCGGACACTTCGAGAATCTCGTCGAGGTTGTCTACGCCCTGCTGATTCTCGATCTTGGAGATGATCTGGATATGGCTCGCATTGTGGCGCTCCAGCAGCTCGCGGATCTCAAGCACGTCGGAAGCCTTGCGCACGAAGGAGGCGGCGATGAAATCGACGCCCTGCTCGATGCCGAACACGATGTCGTTCGCGTCCTTCTCGGTGATGCCCGGCAGGGAGATATGCACGCCCGGCACGTTGACGCCTTTCTTGCTCTTGATCTGGCCGCTGTTGACGATGCGGCAGTTGATCTCCGTGCCCTGGATGTCGGCGACGGTGAGGCCGATGAGGCCGTCGTCGATGAGCACCGTGGAGCCGACTTTCAGGTCGGCAGGGAGATTCTTATAGGTAACCGGAATCCGGTGGCGGTCTCCGAGAATTTCCTCTGTCGTCAGCACGATGTAGTCGTCCTGGATAAGCTCGATCGGCTCTTCCTTCAGCTTGCCCAAGCGGATCTCGGGACCCTTGGTGTCGAGCAGGATCGCGACCGTCTTGCCGAGCTCCGAGGATGCCTGGCGGATGTTGGTGATGCGCGCTCCATGCTCCTCGAAATCTCCGTGGGAGAAGTTCAGGCGGGCGACGTTCATGCCGGCAAGAATCAGTTTCTTGGTATTTTCCAGAGACTCGCTGGATGGGCCGATGGTGCAGACGATTTTTGTTTTGCGCATGGGTATGAATTCCTCCATCAATATAGCTTGCTTGTGAACACTATCAATCATTCTACCACAATCGGCAAAAATATAGACATCGCTTTTGGAGCTTGTCCCGGCCTGCGGGAACCAGGCTCCGGCCAAGATGGCCTATGCATGCGGACATGGCTCCGGGCGCTGCCAAGGCGGCAGCGCCCGTCATTGCCTGGCAGGTTCTCTTAGTGGACCCGCGCGGATTCGGCTGCGGAGGGAGATGCCTCTCCGGCCTCCGGCGCGCCCGCTTCAACCGGAGCGGCTCCGGTCTCGACCGCCGCCTCGCCGCTCAAGCGCTCCTGCGGGTCGCCTCCGGCCTGGGGCTCGCGCCCTTGCGGCCCTTCGACGGCCGGAGCCGACGGGGCGAACGTGAAGCGGCCGATCTTGCGGAACTTCTCGTAGCGGTCTTCCACCAGCTGCTCCGGGGTCAGAAGCGACAGCTCCTGCAGATGGCGCCACACGGCTTCCTTGATGAACGCCGACTGCTCCGCCTGGCCCCGATGCGCGCCGCCCTTGGGCTCGGGCACGATCTCTTCGATGATGCCGAACGACAGCAGATCCTTCGCCGTGATTTTCATCGCTTCGGCCGCCTGGTCCGCCTTGGACGCATCCTTCCAGAGAATGGAAGCGGCGCCGTTGGGAGAAATGACGGAGTAGATGGCATTTTCCAGCATCAGGACGCGGTTGCCGACGCCAAGAGCCAGCGCTCCGCCGCTGCCGCCTTCTCCGATGACGACGCAGACGACCGGCACGCCGAGCATAGCCATCTCGCGCAGGTTGCGCGCGATCGCCTCCGACTGGCCGCGTTCCTCGGCCGTATTGCCGGGATAAGCGCCTTTCGTGTCGATGAAGGTGATGATCGGCCGCTTGAACTTGTCGGCCTGCTGCATCAGCCTCAGCGCCTTGCGGAAGCCCTCCGGATGGGGACTGCCGAAGAAGCGGGCGATGTTGTCCTTTGTATCCTTGCCGCGCTGATGGCCGATGACCGTCACCGGCACTCCGTTCAGCTTGGCCAGGCCGCCGACGATCGCCAGATCGTCCGCGAACAGCCGGTCGCCGTGCAGCTCCAGGAAATCCGTGAAGATGTCATGGATGAAGTCGAGCGAGGTCGGACGCTGATGGTGGCGGGCCAGATGCATCTTCTGGGCAGGGCTGAGCTCGCTGTACATCTCGTCCTCCAGCTGCTTGCAGCGGGCTTCCAGACGGGCGATCTCGTCGGTGAAGTCGATGCCCGTATCCTGGCTGAGCCCTTTCAGCTCCTGGATTTTGCGGCGAAGGTCGCCGAGCGGCTTCTCAAAAGGCAATTCAGACGCCATGGGCTGTCTCCTCCTTCACGGGGGCATGCATGTCCAGCACGCGGGTCAGCGTCGATTTCATGTCCTTGCGGTGAACGACGCGGTCCAGCTGACCGTGCTGCAGGTTGAATTCCGCCGTCTGGAAATTGTCCGGCAGCTTCTGGCGGATCGTCTGTTCGATGACGATCCGGCCTGCAAAGCCGATCAGGGCGCCGGGCTCGGCCAGATTGTAGTCGCCAAGGCTCGCGAAGCTGGCCGTGACGCCGCCGGTGGTCGGATCCGTCATGACGGAGATGTAGAGGCCGCCGTCCGACTGGAACTTGGCCAGCGCTGCGCTCGTCTTGGCCATCTGCATGAGGCTCAGGATGCTCTCCTGCATCCGGGCGCCGCCCGAAGTCGAGAAGATGATCATAGGCAGCCGGCGCTCATGCGCCTGCTCGATCGCGCGGGTAATCTTCTCCCCGACGACCGAGCCCATGCTGCCGCTGAAGAAGTCGAAGCTCATGACCGCGACGACGACGGGGAAGCCGCCGATCTCGCCGGTGCCCGTGACGACAGCATCCTTCAGGCCGGAGCTTTTCTTCTGGGTTTCCAGCTTGGGGGCGTAGCCCGGGAACTCCAGCGGATCCTCGGAAATCATATCGGCGTCGAATTCAGACAAACGTCCGTCATCGAGCGTCATTCCGATACGCTCCCAGGCGCTCAGCCGGAAATGATGCCCGCATGACGGACATACTTTCAGGTTTTTCTCCAGTTCCTTGCTGAATTGAATCGTCCCACATTTGGGACACTTGTTCATCAGCCCTTCGGGAATGTCCCGTTTGGGACGCTCCTGGCTGTCGCTGCGCTCCCGTTCCGACGGAACGGTCGCGTATTTGCGTTTATGAAATAAGTCCTTGAACACGAGTGACACCTCTCAAGACGCTAAAGTATAGTCGAACCGGCCATCACGAATGAAGAATGGAGCTCAGGACCTCCTGGACTTCCTCCAGCTCTCCGGACGGAACGAGAATCTCGTATTGCTGCTTGGACATGTTTATCGGACGTGTCTGTACGAGAAAGCCTTCTTCCGTCAGCCGTTTTTGGATCCTCTCCGCGATTCTCGCGGTAGGCGCGATGTAGATGACCGTCCACATGAAAGGTACCTCCTGATATTCCGGAAACAGGCCACATGATCTCACAATCATAGCATAGGAAAATAATTTCCCGCAAGAAACAGGACTGTCGGATCGGCGCGTTCGGCCCGGATTGCGGATTGGAAAAGGGTCGGAAGGAGTATTTCTGCGGCCGCTAGGGCCTTGCCAGGCTTGTCCTCCGTCCCGAGAGGAAGGGGAAGAAAACGTCTTGAACACATGCGAAGAAACTTGCGGCGAAGCCGATGGATCTCTGTTCGTCCGGCTGGATTCGGGCATTCCGGCGCCTCGCGGCGCACGGAGCTGAAGGAGCATGCCGGAGCTTCAGCAGGTACATTCGTCCCCGGCATGCGGAATCCCTCTTTTTCAATCCGAGGTTTCGCTCGCGTCCAAGGCGCTGTAGCTCAGCGCCTTGGGATCCTGATGGGCGATTCGGGCGGAAGCGGCGGCGGCCAGCCCCGCCACGAGGTCGTCCAGGAAGACGTGGACCTTGCCTGTCGTCTTGTCGTTCAGATGGCTGATGATGCCGGGTTTGACCTTGTCGAGATATCCGAAGCTGGTCAAGCCGATCATTCCGTATACGTTCGTTATGCCCATCGCCAGCGTCTCGTCGACGCCGTAGAGCGATTCGTCCTTCTCCATGATGGCCTGCAAAGGATGCGGCAGCAGCTTGCGCTCCGCCAGCTCATCCAAGGCGATGCCCGTGTAGAGCACGTACTGGACCTCCCGCTTGCCCAGCACCGTGCGCACGCTTTCCGTGCATTCCTCCATCGTGAGCAGAGGATTGTAGGGAAGCTGCAGGGAAAGCACGATTGAAGCCACATCATCGACGGTTACGCCGCGCCGGCCGAGCCAGCGCTCCATTTCGGAACTCATCCGCATTCCCTCCCGCAAATATTGCCGTGAGAACGGCGGCCGCAAACGGAGACACGAGTAGAGGCGCGGCCAGCCGGCCGCCCCTCTTGTCCCTGTTCCCCCGCCCCGGCTCGACCGCCATGGTAGCCCAAGCCTGACGACTTGTGTTTCCTACTCTATGCGCGTGTCCCGGGAAATGTTCCGTTAATTTCCGGTGAAGCAAGCGGCGCATCAGGCGGCGGCGAGGCTTAGGGCCGGGACCGCTGTCCTCACCGGGAGCTGGCCCGGACTCCCGTCGGCGGACGGTCCCGCAAGCCGGACAAGCCCGGCCTCGGCGGGGCAAGGCGCATATCCGGTGCAAGCTCGGAACGGCGCACATACGCTGTCGTAAAACAAGCGAAACGCGCGATAAGGAGGAGCTGTCCCCTTTGTCCAGTCCGTTGGTATCGATCATCATTCCGTTCTACAACGACCCCTATATAGGCAGCGCGATCCAAAGCGCGATGGAGCAAACCTATCCCAACAAGGAAATCGTCGTCGTGGACGACGGATCCACGCTGCACAGGGAGCTGCTGCTGCCCTATCTGCAGTTTCCAGGGATTTACCTCTGCGCAAAATCCAACGGAGGCACGGCCAGCGCCTTGAATGCCGGCATAGCGATCGCCGCGGGCGACTACATCGCCTGGCTGAGCTCCGACGACCGGTTCTATCCGGGCAAGCTGGAGAAGCAGCTGGCGCACATGATTCCGAGAAACGGAGAAATATCCTTCAGCGATTACGACGTCATTGACGGGACCGGTCATGTCACAAGCCGGAACGTAACGCCCAAATATGCCCATGTCAGCGACTTTCTGAAGGCATTCGAGCACTACTGCCCGATCAACGGCTGCACGGTGGTAGCCCGCAAAAAACTGCTGCTGGAGCTTGGCCTGTTCGACGAGTCGCTGCCTTACACCCATGATTACGACTTATGGTTCCGCGCCGTCCTGAGCGGAGCTGACTTCCAATATGTGGATGAGGCGCTGATCCAATACCGGGTCCACGAAGGGATGGGCACAATCCGCAATCTGCCTGTCATCGAGCTGGAAGCCGAAGCGACCCGGCAGCGCTGGTGGCCGCTGCTGGATCGATGGATCAAGAGCAGGCTGAGGACTTGATGCCGGGCCGTCTGAAAAGGAGGCGCTCCTTATCGCGATCGAGGTAAGCATCATCATGCCGACCCATAACCGCTATCCGCTTAATCTGCTCACGCTGTATTCTCTCGAAGCGCAGACGTACGATCTGTCCAAGGTCGAGGTCATCATGATCGACGACGCTTCGGACGACGAGACCCCCGGCATCGCCTCCGGCCGCTCTTTCCCGTTCGAATTCCGGTATTACCGCTTGACGAGGAACATTGGCCGGCCCCGAGCCCGCAATATGGGCATCCATGCGTCGCGCGGACAGCATCTCATCTTCCTCGATGCGGAGATCATCGTGCCTCCCGAGTTCATTGAAGCCCATATGAGCCTTCACAGGGAGCATAGCCGCCTCATCGCCGGAGGACTGTTCGCGGTCCGCAAATCCTATACCCGGCTGGATCCGCAGCTGTCCCCCGGCCAGCTGCTGCAGGCGGAGGAGCTGCTCGTCCGCCATCCGGATCTGCACGGAAAGTGGCTGCGCACCCGGATGCTTCCCGATCCTCCGGCACTTTTCGAACGCGAAGACATTCTGGAAGGCCGGTATCTCGACATGACAGCTGAAAATCCGCATGGGAACTACTTCGTGAAGAATGTGATCAGCCTATATGGAGATTGGTTCCACGGCTTCCATCTGCCCTGGATCATGGCCGGGACGGGAAATCTCTCGCTGGAGAGGGCTGCCTTCGAGGTTCATGGCCTGTTCGAGGAGTACGACGGCTGGGGAGCGGACGATATCGAAATGGGCTACCGCCTGTTCAAGAACGGATACCGGTTCGTCCATCTGAGCTCCGTCCCGACCTATCACCAGGAGCATCCGCTCCAGACGTCCATCGGGCAGGAGGGCAAGATCAATTTTTTCCTGTTCCAGCAAAAATACCGGACGGTAGGCATGCTTGCCCTGCTGCTTGCCCATCCTCCGATCCTTATGTCCTACCGGGACGTCAGCAGCGTGCTGGATGATATCTATGCCCTCCGCCGGAACGAGTCCGAGCGTCCCTTCTTCCATCTGACCAGCTCCTTCAGGGCGATGCTGGAATCCGTCGGGCGCCTGACGCGCTACGACCTTCCCGTGCGGAATTTGATCAGGGAATGCGGCTTCCTCGTTCCGAGCGCGGAGGAGAAGCTGTTTCTCGAGGAGAAGCGGGCTCTCGAGGCTTCGGGGAAGCATCCGCATCTATGCCAAGCGCTGGATCGGATGCTGTCGTTATGAATGCCGTCTAAGATGCCGCCCCGCATTCCGGGGCCTCCGTCCGCCGTCCATGCGAAAAGGCCGTCCCCCCTCTGGAAGGGGGAACGGCCTTGTTCGGGAGACGCGGGAAGGCGCCGGGGCAGCCGGCTGGACCGGCTGTTATTTGACGACAGCGGAGCCTTTGCCGAGCAAGCCTTCGACTCCGCCCATAAGCTCGGGAGAGGGCTTGACCTTGTAACGCTCGCTGAGCGCGATCGTCCTGCCCTCGCTCTCGTAGAAGAGCACGGTCCCCAGCGGACCCGGATGGCCGGCCAGCAGCGCCTTGAGGCGCTCCAGGACGGCGGGATGCTCACGGTCCGCCGCGATTTTGACGTACAGCCGCTGCGCCCCGCGAGGGGCGGCTGCGCGGCGCGGCTCAGCCGGGACAGAGCCGGCTGCGCCGGGGCTCGCTGCGCCGGAGCCCGCTGCGCGTGGGGCC
>NZ_JZEJ01000001.1:2077736-2121411 GCF_001188365.1 Paenibacillus sp. D9
CGCGGCCGCTGCGCGCGCGCTGCGGGCGCGCGCCTGGCGGCGAAGCCGGGCGACCCCGGCGGCGAAGGCGGGATCGCCGGCGTCAAGGGGGACGAGGTCATCGACGATGAGCTTGAAGTCCTCGTCTCCCTGCTGCACGGCGGCCTGGATGACGACCAGGCTGCCGGCTTCGAGCTTGTCCCCGAAGCGGGACCAAGCCGTAGGGAACAGCACCGCCTCGGCGCGCACGATGCGGTCCTCCGCCTCCGCGAAGGCCATCTGCTGGCCCTTGCGGGTGCGCAGCTGCTTCAGCGACACGACGCGAACGGCGGCGACGCAGGACAATCCGTCCGGCGCCTCGGCCAGGTCGACCAGTCGGTCGAGCTCCAGCCCGTCGAGAACATGCTCGACAGCGTCGAGCGGATGGCCCGTCAAGTACAGGCCGAGCAGCTCCCGCTCCAGCTCCAGCTGCTGCGCGGCGGAATAGGGCTGCACGGCCGGCAGCTCCACGTCCCAGTTCTGCACTTCCTCGAAGCCGAACAGCTCGATCTGCAGCTCCTCGCGCTCCTTGCGCCACTTCTGCGCCGTTTCCACCGACTCGTCGAGCGCCGCGAGCTGCTGCGCCCGGTGGCCGGGCATCGATTCCAGAGCGCCGGAGCCGATCAGGCCTTCCAGGACGCGCTTGTTCACGACGCGCAGGTCGACGCGCCGGCACAGATCGATCAGGCTCGCGAAGGGGCGCTCCTTCCTTTCCCGAAGAATGGACTCGATCGCCTGGGTGCCGACGTTCTTGATCGACGCAAGGCCGAAGCGGACCGCTCCGCCGTCCGGCGCGAAGGTGACTCCGCTATGGTTGACGTCCGGCGGCAGCACGGCGATGCCCATCCGCCGGCATTCGTCGATGTACTCTCCGGTCTTGCGCTGGTTGCCCGTCACGGAAGCCAGCATCGAGGCCATGAAGGCGACCGGATAATGGCGCTTGAGCCAGGCCGTCTGGAACGCCAGCACGCCGTAAGCCGCCGCATGCGCCCGCGGGAAGCCGTAGTCGGCGAAGCGCAGGATCATGTCGTAGACCCGGTCCGCCTCCTCTTCGAGATAGCCTTGGCCGAGGCTGCCTCTGACGAAGGCCGCTCTCTGCTCGTCGAGAATCTCGCGCTTCTTCTTGGAGACGGCCCGCCGCAGCAGGTCGGCCTCTCCGAGCGAGAAGCCGGCCATCGAAGAGGCGATCTGCATGATCTGCTCCTGGTAGACGATGATGCCGTGCGTGTCCTTCAGAATCGGCTCCAGCGAGGGATGAGGATACTGGACCTCCGCAAGCCCGTGCTTGCCCCGGATGAACTGCGGAATGAACTCCATCGGACCCGGCCTGTACAGAGCCAGCACCGAGACGATGTCCTCGAACGAGGAAGGCTTCAGCTCCCTCAGCACGCGGCGCATGCCGCTGGACTCCAGCTGGAAGATGCCCGTCGTATCCCCCCTGCCGAGCATCTCGTACGTCGCCGGGTCGTCGTCGGCGACGGCGCGGAAGTCGATCTCCGTGCCTTCGCTCTCGCGGATCCAGTTCAGCGTGCGCTCCAGGATGGACAGCGTGCGCAGGCCGAGGAAGTCCATCTTGAGCAGGCCGACCGCCTCGACGTTCTCCATGGAATACTGCGTGAGCGGAGCCGCTTCGGAGCCGGCCTGCAGCGGCACGTAGTCCGTCAGCGGACGTCCGGCGATGACGACGCCGGCGGCGTGCGTGGAGGCATGCCGGGGCATGCCTTCCACCTTCAGCGCCATCGCGATGAGATCGCGGGTAGCCGGATGATCCGCGCTTTCGCGCAGCTGCGGCACGGAAGCCATCGCCGATTCCAGCGTCGTGCCCGGCTGGCCCGGAATGAGCTTGGCGACGCGATCGACGTCGCCGAGCGGCACGTCCAGCGCCCTGCCGACGTCGCGGACGGCCGCCTTGGCGGCCAGCGTGCCGAAAGTAATGATCTGCGCGACATGCCCGGCCCCGTACTTGCGGCTTACGTAGGCGATGACCTCGTCGCGCCGCTCGTCGTTGAAGTCGATGTCGATATCCGGCATGCTGATCCGCTCGGGATTGAGGAACCGCTCGAACAGCAGCCTGTGCTTCAGCGGATCCACATCGGTAATCCGCAGGCAGTAGGCGACGAGGCTGCCCGCCGAAGAGCCGCGGCCCGGACCGGTGCGGATGCCCTGCTCATGGGCGTAGCGGATGAAATCCCAGACGATGAGGAAATAGTCGCTGAAGCCCATCCGCTCGATGACGGACAGCTCGTAGGACAGCCTCTCCCCCGCCTTCCTCAGGAAGCTGCCGCCATCTGCCGGAGAAGCCGTCCCGCCCGCTCCGCCGCTCTCCGCCATGGAAGGTCCGGATCCCGCTCCCCGGTCTCCAGGCGCTACGCCAACCGCGCTTGCCGAGCCTGCCGCTCCCCAAGCTTCTGCGGCGTAACGTTCCGCCAATCCCCGCCGGCAGAGCTCCTCCAGATAAGACGCGGCTGTCATGCCATTCGGCAGCGGGCTGTATTCCGGTAGCGCGTGCTCGCCGAGCCTCAGCACCAGATTGCAGCGCTCGGCGATGCGGACCGTGTTCTCCAGCGCCTGCGGCACGTGGCGGAACAGCCGCCCCATCTCCTCCGGGCTCTTGAGGTAGTTCTGATCGCCATGCATATGCATGCGGTCCGGATCGCTGACGCTTTTGCCGGTGCCGATGCAGATGAGCACATCCTGCACGGCGGCATCCTCCTGCCGCAGGTAGTGGGCGTCATTGGTCGCGACGAGCGGGATGCCGGTCTCTTCCGCCAGCGCCATCATGCCGGCCATTACTTTTTTTTGCTCCGCCATGCCGTGGTCCTGGATTTCCAGGAAAAAATCCTCGCCGAACGCGCTGCGGTAACGGAGCGCCGCCCTCCTCGCTTCCTCCGGACGGTCGTAGAGCAGATGCTGCGCCACCTCGCCCTGCAGGCAGGAGCTGAGGCAGATCAGCCCTTCCGCATGCCGGGCGAGCGCCTCGTGGTCGATCCGCGGCTTGTAGTGGAACCCTTCCAGATGGCCGATCGAGCACAGCTTCATGAGGTTCCGGTAGCCGGCTTCGTTTTTGGCGAGCAGGATCAGATGGTAGATCGGATTGTCCTTGCGCGTTCCCTTGTCCGCCCTGGAGCCGGCCGTCATGTACATCTCGCAGCCGATGATCGGCTTGATGCCGTGCTTCAGGCAGGACTTGTAGAAGGGAACCGCCCCGTACATGACGCCGTGATCGGTCAGAGCCAGCGAGGTCATGCCGAGCTCCGCCGCGCGCGCCGTCAGGTCGCGGATCCGCGCCGCTCCGTCCAGCAGGCTGTATTCGCTGTGCACATGCAGGTGCACGAAACTCTCGCTTCCGCTCATCGGCTCTCTCCCTCTCCCCATGCGGGGCACACTTGTTCGCTCTTTCCGTCTATCTTATCATAAACAACCCGGCCAAGCCCATAGAATGGAGGAAGGGAGACAAGCGCTCCCTACTATTAGACGAAACAGGTGAGGCGGATGAGCCGAATGAACATGATCTTGACCAAAGCCCTGATCGATTGCTTCATTGCCTTCGGAGTCGTCGTCGGAGGCACGCTGCTCGCGGGCATCGCCTCCGTGCTGGCTTCCTCGCCGCCGTCCCTTATGATGGTCGATACGGCATCGCGCCTGAAAATATGGGCGCTGGTCGCCGCGGTCGGCGGCACGATCGATCCCATGCGGGTCATCGAGAGCAACATATCCCAAGGCCATCTGTCCCCGGTGGCCCAGCAGCTGCTGTTCATCTTCTGCGCTTTCATCGGGGCGCATGCCGGCACGGAGCTGATCCGCATGATCTGCCGGGACGGGGTGTGAGGAGACTCCATGCGCATGCCTCCTTTCGACCGCTTCGCCAGGCTGACCCAAGCGCTCGGCCTCGTCATCTGCGGCATCGTCATCGGCGCCGCCCTCTATCAGGCTCTCTTCCAGGCCCAGTTCGACCGGATCGCCAACCTCAAGAGCGAGCTGGAAGGCCAGCTCAATGAACGGGATAATGAAATCGAGAAGCTGACCAAGTTCAACCAACAGAGTTCCATCATCAAATCGCTTCAGATCCGCTTCGAGGACGGTCCCGTGACGGCATCGCTCGACGAGCCCGCCAAAACGCGGCTGCGGAAAATGCTTCACGACGATCTGAAGGTGCTGGAGGGCCATAGCGTCTTCGACATCGACCGCGAGTCGAGGCTCGCTCGCGAGCTGCTTGCCGGCAAAATTTATAAAGACAAGGACAAGAACCTGCTGCTCGAAATCAAAACGGTGCTCGTCGTTGAAAACAGGCTGCAGGTATGGGTCAGCGTGAGCCAGAAGGGACCGGAAATGAACAGCAGCGCCAAACAGGACGGATCCCGCTGAAAGCCGCTTCGATAAAGGCCTTCAGGAAAGGATCCCGCTGAAAGCCGCTTCGATAAAGGCCTTCAGGAAAGGATCCCGCTGGAAGCTCCCATTTCGAAAAACTCCACCAGGAGATAAAGGAGTCCGTCGACGGACTCCTCTCCGTGGTCGGAGCGGCAGGCGGGGCAACGCTCGTTGCGGAGCATGATTCCGGAAGCGGACCGGAAGCTTCGAGCATCGGGGCCGCTATGAAATCATTCACGTCTCCATCGTCCGTGCAAGCCCGCTGCTTCGCCTGGTCCCCGCCGCAGCCTGTTCGCGATTGCATCCGCATTCATGGTACAATGGCCAAAAACCGGACTTCGCGTCCGCAAGTTGAAAAAAGGAGCAGCACTCGACCATGAACGATCCCGTCGTATGGCTTCAGTGGATTCTCATCGCAGGCATCGTCCTGACTTCTGCGATGTCCGTCGTCTACAGCTTCAAGTCCCGCCGTTCCTCCGACCCGCGCCAGCGCGCCCTGCACGCCGCCCGCATGAATATCAGCATGGGCAGCATGCTCCTGTTCATCTCGCTGATCCAGATGTTCATGTACAGCGGCTCCACGCTGCGTGTCATCATCGGCTCCCTCTTCATGGTGCTCGGGCTGTTCAACATCTTTGCCGGCCTGCGCAACCGCAGCATGATCCGCGCCGCCATGGAACGCAGCGGCAGCTGAAGCTTGCCGCTTCCGGAACAGCAAAGCCGGCCTGCAATGCCGTGTATACGGCATTGCAGGCCGGCTTTTGTCATTCCCCAAACACGGCGATGAGGATTGAACCCGCTCACGATGCTTGAAGTTGCGCCGCCGGGCCGGGAAACCTGGCATCCCGGACATCGGGGCATCAGCGGGCTCCTCCCCATTTGGAATGAAGCTCAGCCTCCTCTTGAAGAGAGACGGCCTCCAAGATGGGGGCTATCATGTACAGCCGCCCTTCGTCCTCGGGAACGGTGATCCGGATCGGCTTCTGCCGGCCCCCGATTGCCAGCGACAGCCGGGGATAGTCGATGGCATGCGCGATTTCCCTCATGCCCCCTCCATGAAACAGCACCTGCCAGGATGATTCGGCGGCGGCAATCCGTTCAACCCCGAGCAGCCTTTGCCGGGTCTCCCCTACTCCTGCCGTCCTCGCGGACAGAAAAGCGGCTTCCGCATCCACGCTCAGTCTCACCGCGCCAGAAGGGCCGGCGACCAGGCAGGCCCGATCGAGCGCTTGGCGAAAAGCAGCCGAGTCCAGGGAAATGCCTTGGACTCCCTCTCCGGATATGTCCTCCTTGATGAACGGCAGGCGGCCTTCCAGCCTCGGGAGCTGAACCTTGGCCCTTCCTGCCGACAACTGGACCTGGAAAGGAAAGATCGCGAGGGAAAGGGAGGCTCCCTTTTCCATTCCGAGCGCCTTGAGCGAGTCGTGAAGCGGCTTGGCCGGGAGCAGACAGCTCCATCCGGCTCCGCCGCCGCCCCAAGCGCCCATGCGGCAGCTGGCATAACGGACACCGTCCGTCGCCGACAGCTTCCAGGACGATCCTCCCGCTTCAATCAGAATGCCGGTCAACGGCAGCCTTGAGCCCGATGCCGCGGCGGCGAAAAGAACCTGCTTCAGCCTGGAATGGAAGCTGCCGGCATCCAAAACGAAAGCAGGATGGCCGGCGGCATCGGCCAGAACCGGCGGTTCCCCGAATTCGGCAACGGCCAGCCGATGCTCCGACTGCCCGGACTTGATGCGAGCCATGCCGCCCGAAGGTCCTTCAAGCTCAAGCCATTCGCCGTCCGCCTGGCGAATGACGCCAAGGAAATAGCGGGCTGGCAGAGCCAGACGTCCGATATGCTCGATTTTCAGCGAGCCGGCATCAACCGGCACTACGGCTTGATGCACGATCCTTCCGGCAACCGCGCTCACGGCGAGTTCACCTCCGCCCGCGGTCAAATGCAGCTCCCCGGTCCGGAACCCGCCTCCCGCCGGAACAACCTGGTCACATGCTTCCATCAATAGATCCCTCTTGATCATCAGCCGCATCTTCCCGCCACCTGCGCCTTCATCCCATTATTTTCCGCTCTCTTCCTTATCTTCCGCTTCCAGGTTATTAAACTTCTTGTATCCTCAGCTTCTTGTTTTTTCAGCTTCTTGTTTTTTAACTTCTTGTTTTTTCAGCTTCTTGGTTCTCCATTTTCTTCTTCAGCTTTAGCTTCTTCAGCTTCTTCAGCTTCTTCAGCCTCATCGCCCCCTGCAGCGACAGCCGCTTCCAGGAGAACCCGCAGAACCTCCGATCTGGACCGGCCCGTCCGGCGACATCGCCTGTCGATCTCGGCCCACAACGGCTCGCTGAGCGTGAGCGATACCTTGCGCGTCATTCCGATCGCTTTCCTGCCTGCGCCGGAACGATGGCCTCCGCGCGCAAACATCATGGACAGCTGGCCGTCCGGCTCCCGTGGAGCTATTTTCGTGAATTTACGATCCATGGCATGGCCCTCCTTTTTGAATAAAGTTACCATTATCAATATGACTCTATTCATTGTACCATGCGTGCTTATAGTTGTAAATGAATGGAAAAACGGACAGGGGCGATCCAACCCGATCTAAAAATCCTCCTGGGCTGTGCGGCAGCAAAGCTCTGCTGTCTCGGGGATGCAAAAAAAAGCCGCTTCTCCAAGAGGGCCGGGAAGGCGGCAGCTCATGAAAAAAACGGCCTGTCGTGAAAATGGGACGGCATCAAGACGAGCCCAATCGTCCTGCTGACGGGCCCGGAGCGGAATCCATGATGCCTGACGGCAGATCCATGCCATGCGGATGCAGAAGGCTCGGAAGCCTGTCAATAACCGTCCATCAGCTGCATGGACAGAATCGCCTTGGCCGCCACGCCGGAGGAATCGCTGAGCTGAATTTCCAGCTTGGCCGACTTGCGGCTCATCTCCAGCACCGCAGGCTCCAGATGCAGTTGCGAATCGATGGCCACCGGACGCATGAAGTACGATGTCACGCTCTCGATCATATGGTCGCTCCGCCCGCTCTCCCGGACCATGCGCCGGGAAGCCTGGATCATGAGCGTCGCCAGGACGCCCTCGGATACGGTTCCCGGCGTGCCGGACATCTGCGCCGCGGCTACGCCGGAATACCGGAACGAGCCCTCGTCCTCCCGACGCTCGAAGCCCGCGCCGATGAGCTCGTCGAACGTCTCTCCGGACTCGCCCTGGCGGCCGGTGATCCGCATCGCTTCAAGCACTTCCTGGCGGGTGATGACGCCGAGCAGCTTGCGGTGGCGGTCGACGACGGGCAGCAGGTCGATGCCTTCGGCCGCCATCGTATGAGCGGCCGAGGTGACGGTGATATTGGGGGCAGCCGTGATGGGATGACGGGTCATCAGCCGCTCCAGCGGCGTCTGCGGATCCGATCCGGCCGCATCCTTGGCCGTCATCATCCCCGTGACACGGCCCCGCTCGTCCAGCACCGGAAAGCGGAAGCTGCCCGTAATGCCTGCAAGCCGGTGGAAATCCGCCGCCGTATCCTTCGCGCCAAGCACGTCTGCCGGCCGGCCGAAGCTCATGATATCCTCGATCAGCACGATCTTCTGCTTGATCAGCCGGTCGTACATGGCCCGATTGATCATCGAGGCCACGGTGAAGGTGTCGTGGCGGGAGACGATAATCGGAAGCCCCCGCTCGTCGGCCAGGGCGATGACCTCCTCGCCCGTGCCGAAGCCGCCCGTAATGAGCACGCCCGCGCCTTGCTGCAGCGCGGTCCTGTGGGCTTCCTGCCTGTTGCCGACGATGAGCAGGCTGTCTTCGTTGATATAACGGCTCATCGCCTCCAGCTCCATCGCGCCGATGACGAACTTATGCAGCGTCCGCTGCAGGCCTTCGGCGCCTCCGAGCAGCTGTCCCTCCACGATTTCGGCCACGTCGCCGAAGGTAAGCCCTTCAAGCGATCCTCTGCGGGAGCGGTGCACGCGCACGGTTCCGATTCTTTTTTTGGTCGCGACAAGGCCCGTCTGCTCGGCTTCCTTGATCGCCTTGTAGGCCGTCCCTTCGCTGACTCCATGCTCCTTGGCGATGCCCCGGACCGATATCCGGACTCCCGGCTCCAGCTCCTCGATATGGCGGATCAGCTGTTCGTGCTTCGTCAGTGCTTCCATGGATGGTTTGCCGCCGTTGTCTGAGGCCACCTGCTTCGCCGCCTTTCGCCGATGAAAATCGATATGTTCATTTTAGCAAAAAGCCGCTAAAGTAGAAATGAACGCCTGAACCGATACCGAAACGGTCCGACAAGGAGAGCCAAGTGTGAATATCGATTCCAGCCTGCTCATGCGCTCAGCTACTCTCTATGTGTTCGTATCCTTTCCTCAGAGCCTCATCTTCACCTGCTTCACCTTCCAGTTTCTCGGCATCCGGACCGAAGGCTTCTGGAAGCGGACTCTTGGATTCGTCGCGGCGTCCTCCCTATATACGGATCTTTTCTTCTTCGAGCTTCCCGCCTGGGCGCATTTCGGCAATACGATCGTTTCCATCGCATTTTTTCTCTGGCTGTTTTTCCGGGAAATGAGTCTGCGGCAGCGCCTGGTGGTGCAAGCGCTGCTGCTCATCTTCATTATCCTGTCGGATATGGTCACAATGGGCGCCGCGGTTCAATTCACCGCCTACGAGAGCGTCCTGAGCGGACCCGTCTGGCTGAAGATCGCCGTCTGCTGGCCTTCCTTCGCCTTGTTCGCGCTGGCGGCGCTGCTGATGGAGCGCCGGAATATCCATCCCGGAACCATGCTGAAGAAGGGCCTTTCAAAAGCGGCAGGGTCGTCGATGTTCTATTTCATCCTGCTCGTCTCCCTGCAGTTCATGCTGCTGGCGCTGCTGTTTCTCGAGCATTATGTCGTCAGCGGCGTCCGGCAGAGCTCTTCGCTCCTTCTCGTTCTGAGCGTCTCGACGATCGCCCCGGTCATCTTCATGGCGCTGCGGCTGATCGCCCAAGCACGCCGCGAAGGAGAAGACAAGGGCGGACAGGCAATCGAAGGCGATCTCGTCCGGATGCTGGCTACGATTCGGGGGCAGCGTCATGATTTCATCAATCATGTCCAGACCATGCATCTGATGCTGAAGCTGGGCAAGCAGGAAGAGCTGAGGGCTTATATGGGAGAGGTGCTGGAGGAGATCGAGGCCGTCAACCGGGTCGCCGCCGATCTCGCCGCCTTGCCGTTTCCAGCCGTCGCTGCCCTTCTCAGCGTGAAGGAAGAGGCGGCCAAGAGCCTCGGCATCTCGCTGGACTACGAGATCGCAGATCTGCTTGAGGCAGCCGCGCTGCCTCCGCTCAAAAGCATCGATCTCGTCCGCATTGCGGCGAACCTGCTCGACAACGCCTTCGACGAGGCCGCGGAGCTGCCGGCGGGACAGCGCGAAGTCCGGCTCGAAGCCTTCCTGGACGGGCGCAGCATGACCATCGCCGTCTCCAACCGCTGCCGGGCCGGAACGGATCTGGCGATCCTTCAAAAAATGTTTCGGGCGGGATACAGCACCAAGCCGTCCGGCTCGGGCCATTCCGGACTCGGGCTTTCCATCGTGGCGGAGCGCGCCAGGCACTACAAGGGATCCGCCTCCGCCCGGCTTGACGGCTCGATCCTCTGCGTCAGCGTCGTTCTGCCCTGCGCTCCCGTGCTGTCCGGCGGCGGAGAGGCCCCGGCAGGAACGGGCCGGGCAGAGATGGACCGAACAGGAGCAGGGACCGAAACGGTCCGAGGGACCCGATGAAACGGAAGGAAGTTCCTCCCGGCTCAGACGCCAAAAAAAGACCGGATGCAGAAAGAGCTGGCTCCAGCTCCTGCATCCGGTCTTTTTCCCGTCCTCCGAAGATTGCCGCCTCTCAGCCGCGGTAGCGGCGTTCCGGCTTCTTCTCCGGCAGCTTGCAGTTGTGCATCGCCCGCTGCCGCCGTATGGCGGCTACGCGCCTGCGTTCCCGCTCGCGGTCGCTGAGCAGGACGCGCAGGTTGGCCGCGATGACGAGCAGAGCCAGCGCCGACCACAACACCCCGAACACCGTGGCGAAGCTCCACGGGCTGCCGAGCTCCAGGCGCGGCAGCGCATAGAGGAGCATGCCGAGCGCCGCGAGCAGGTAGATTCCATGCTTCCATTTGCCGGAATTCATCCGCAATCCTTCCCCCCAACTCTCCTAGTAGGCTGCTTGTCTGTCTTAGCCTATGCGGACGAGCGGGCGAACATGCCCTCCAGGGAAAGAATGGGATTTGTTAAGGAAGCAGCACGGATTGCATGGAGCTGCCGATGATCCGGTTCACGTCCTCATACACGACGCCAAGGCGCTTCTCGGCCTCGAAGTAGTCCTGAACGAGCGGATTGAGGCTCAGCAGCTCGTACAGCTTGCCGAGGCCGTCCAGCTCTTCGGCGGACGGCTCCTCGCCGCCCATCATGCGCTGCTGCAGCTCGAGCTGGCGCCGCTGGAAGTCGGCCAGCATCCGCCGGGCATCCGGATCCCGGTCCGCCGCCGCGCGGGCCTCCATGACCTGCTTGGCCTCCAGACTGCCCTGCAGAGCCTGGGCCAGCTCGTAAGCACGATCATATACGTTCATGGCTTCATCTCCCTCGTTTTTCCTGCGCCCATCATACCATCATGGAAGAGCCGCTGGCAAAAAAGCATGGCGCCTGCAGGCGGACCGCCTGCTGCGCGCGCGGATGAAATTGGGGGACAGAGGCAGGTGCATGGCACATCGATACGTGCCGGCGGCCGGAGTCGCCACGAGCTCGTTCGTTTCTCCGGAACGATTCCGCGCCCTTCGCTTCTTTTTCACCGGCCCCTGCCCCGCATCCCTCACAGCATGTCCCATGCGGGCGGGAATGATCGCCTCCGCGCTCCGGGCATCCGCCCAATCCGGCCAAAACGCCCCGTCCTTATTGGCGGCGCCTATCACCAAGGTATAGATGTCCTCATATGATGAATTAATCCGTTTCATTCACCTATACCCATCCGACCGCCAACCCGCACTACCCTTCGCTCTGGAAGGAGATTCGTCGATGCTTAAATCCAAAATCACCGTCCAGGTGCCGCAGGCAGGCACCTTGGCCGAGGATACCATCCTGCTGGGCGATGCTTATGTCAAGCAATACAAACTGTCGCTCGGCCACCCCGTCACCTTGAAGTTCGGGTCGTTCCGGACTACGGTGCGCATCTCATCCGGAGGCAAAGGCGACGTCATGAAAATCGGCGCCTCGCTGGCACGCCAAATGGGCATACCGGGAGGAGCCGTCCTGCGATCGAGCTACAAGCAGAGCTCAAGCACTTTGTCGCTCGGGCCTCTGATCGGCGTCCTCATCAGCCGGGATTATCCGCAGCAGACGGACCGGCCGTTCGGGGCGATCACGATGTTCTGCCGGGAGCTGGTGGATGCCTGCGCCGCTCAAGGCGCCTCCGTCTACTTCCTGACTCCCGATGCGGCGGTATCGGGCTCGCGCATCGAGGGGTGGATCTACAACGGCGGCTGGCGGAAAACGAGCATGCCCGTACCGGATGTGGTCAACAACCGGCTTACCGCGCGCAAGCTGGAGAACCGCCCTTCGGTTCAGCAGTTTTTCAAAGAAGCGAAATCACGATATGGAACTCAAGTATTCAACGAGAAATTTCTGGATAAAAACGAGGTATTCGGCGCTCTCGGCCACGAAAGCAGCCTTGCCAAGTACCTCCCGGATTCCAGGCTGCTGCGCAGCTACGCCGATCTCAAGTCGATGGCGGCGCGGCATCCCGTCCTGTTCCTCAAGCCCGAGCGCGGAAGCCTCGGCAAAGGGATCATCCGGGTAAGCAAGCTCGAGGGCGAAAGCGTGCTGGCCACCTATACGGCGCCGGCCGGCATCCGCCGCCAATCGTATCCCAGCCTGGCTAAGCTGTATTCCTCGCTGGGCGGCAAGCTGAAAACCGTGCGCTACCAGCTGCAGCAGGGGCTCACCCTGATCGATATAGGCAAGCGGCCCGTCGACTTCCGGGCGCTCGTGCAGAAAAACCATAGCGGCAGCTGGGCGCTGACTTCCATCGTTGCCCGTACGGCGGGCAGCAATCACTTCGTCTCGAACCTCGCCCGCGGCGGAACGCTCAGCCGGGTCAAGGAAGCGGTGGCGCGCAGCAATCTGGCTCCCGGCTACAAGGCCGGCGCCGGCGCCAAGCTGCAAAGAGCCGCGCTCGATATCGCGCAAGGCATCGACGCCCGGATACCGGCGCACTTCGGCGAGCTGGGCATCGATCTGGCCCTCGATACAGGGGGCAGGGTATGGCTGCTGGAGGTCAACTCCAAGCCTTCCAAGAACGACAACACGCCGCTGAACGAAGGCAAGATTCGTCCTTCGGTACGCAACATGATCCAGTATTCCCGCTATCTGGCGGGATTCTGACGGGATAAAGGGGGCGGTCCATATGAGAGGCAACCGGAGCAGCGTCGGCGTCCTGGTATCGGATATCCATGAAGGAGAGGACGGCCGGGAGCAGCGCAGGACGTTTCCGGAAGACAGCTTTCTCGCCGCCCTCAGCAGCCGGGCCGAAGAGCTCGGAGTGGATCTGTACGTGTTCACTCCGGGAAGCCTGGATCCGGACAGCGGCATTCTTACGGGCTATGTAAGGGAGAGCAGCGGCTGGTCCGAAAAGGAAGTCCCCTGGCCTGCTGTCATCTACGATCGCTGCGGCCCTCTCGTCTCCGGCCGCATCCGCCCTTACAGGGATACTTTGAGCCGGCTGGCCGCCCTGCAGCCCCATGTCGTCCTGAACGGCTGGCTGCCCGGCAAATCCGCCCAGTACGACGCTCTTCGCCGCAGCGGCGCCGAGCTCGCCGAGCTCGTGCCTCCAAGCCGTCCGCTGGCCGGCAGGCAGGCGTTATGCGAGACAGCCGAGAGCTTCGGCTCCCTCTTCCTCAAGCCGGATGGAGGCATGCAAGGCCGCGGCGTCATCAGTGCGGCCCCCGCAGCCGAAGGCGGCTGGCTCGTTCGAGGCCGGGACGGCGGCAGCCGGCCCTTCCGCAGCCTCCAGCCGGATCTGGACGCGGCCGCAGCGCTGATCTGCCGGCTGGCCGGCCGCACCCGCTACGTCGTCCAGCCCTGCCTGCCGCTCTGCGACCGCCAAGGCCGGCCCTTCGACATCCGCGCTCTCGTCCAGAAGGACGGCCGCGGCGAATGGCGGCTGACGGGAACAGCGATGCGCCGGGGAAGGCCGGGAGGCGTCGCCTCCAATCTCCATGGTGGCGGCGAAGCGATTCCGGCCCGGGACGGTCTGTCCATGCAGCTCGGGCTGGCTGCCGCAGATAGGGTGTCTGCCCGCATCGACAGGCTGGCGCTGGCAGCGGCCGAAGCGGCGGAAAGCTCTTTCGGCCGCTTCGCCGAGCTTGGCCTCGACTTCGGCGTCGAGCCGGATGGAAGGCTGTGGCTGCTGGAGATGAACTCCAGGCCGGGGCGCGAAGCCTTTGCCGGCTTCGCCGGCGGAACCGCCCGCACGGCGGTGGAACGGCCGCTGCTCTATGCCCGGCTCCTGTGCGAGGGACCGAGTCCTACGCCTGCCGGACGCAGCCTCATACGCAATTAAACCATCAACCATTGACATAGATCCGCTACCCTAGCGACAGAACGCCCAGGAGGTTCCTCATGAGTCTTACTTTATGCAATGTGCATTTCTCCGACAAAAACGACCGGGTCGTCTATGTGTCGGGACCGTTGTACCGGTCGCTGAAGCTGTCCGGGAAAAAGAAGCTGTCGATCAAGCTGGGAAGGGAAACGGTAACGGCCTCGGTGAAATCCGTCAAGGGGGAGGGCAACCATGTGTACCTCGGCTCCGCCATCCGTCAGCATATCCGCGTTCCGAAGTCCGGCAACGTATTCATGCTGCATGCGAACGAGGATGAGGTGCAATTCGGGCCGCTCGTCGGCATCCTGAGCGACGGCTATGTGTCCTCCGCCTTGCCGTTCGGCTCCCGCACCGGCTTCATCAAGGAACTGATCCGCATCGGAGACAAGAAAGCCTACTTCTTCGGGTTCGCCCCGCGCGACATCAACTGGCAGCAGGAGACGGTGAACGGCTACTTCCTGAATTCCGACGGCAGCTGGTACCGCAAGACCGTGCCTCTTCCGGATGTCGTCTACAACCGCCTGCCGAGCCGCAAGGCCGAGACCGGCACCTATATTTCCACGCTCCGCGAACGCTTCGTGCGCAAGGGAATCCCCTTCTTCAACTGGAGCTTCTTCAATAAATCCGATGTCTACAAGCTGCTCGACAAGGATGTCGAGGCGCTCCGCCATCTGCCGGAGTCGGTATCCGCGCCGACGGAGGAGAAGATCAAGGAGCTGCTGAGCAAGCACAACTTCGTCTACTTCAAGCCATCCGGCGGCAGCCTCGGAGCCGGCATCTACCGCCTCACCTACCAGCCGAAAAAAGGCTATTTCGCCCGCTACCGCAGCGGGGGCAAAAACGTGCTGCTGCGCTTCAGCACCTTTCAGGGACTCATGAAGACGCTGCATGCCCGCATCGGAAGCTCCTTCGGCGGTTATGTCGTGCAGCAGGGCATCCGGCTTGTGGAAATCGACGCCTGCCCGATCGACTTCCGCTTCCACATGCACAAGAACGGGCGCAATGAATGGGTGACCGCCGGCATCGGCGCCAAAAAAGCGGGACGCGGCAGCGTCACGACGCATATCAAGAATGGCGGCTCCCTCATGACGCCCGCAAGCGCCCTCTCGCGCGCATTCGGCGGCGAGACGAGCGAAGTGCTCGAAAAGGCGAAAAAAGTAGCCGTGAAGATGTCGGAGGCGATCGAGCGCAACTATCCTCACCGTCTGGGCGAGCTCGGCCTGGATATCGGCATCGACAAGGACGGCGACGTCTGGATGTTCGAGGCCAACGCCAAGCCCGGACGGTCCATATTCAAGCATCCCTCCTTGAAGACGGAAGGCCGCGCCTCCCTGGAATATATTCTGGAGCATTGCCTGTACCTGAGCCGCTTCCGGGGGAGGGACAGCTGATGGAGCTTGAGCAAATTCCCGGCTATCCTCCGGCCGACCCGGCTTCCAAGCGGCCGGTTCTGGCTATCCTGACGATGTCGGATCGGCTGCTCGGATTCAGAGGCAATCGCGAAAACTTCGCCGACGTAGCCAAAACCGGACGCGACATGGGCTTCACCGTCTATGTCCTACCCTGCAAAAGCCTGAATTTCACCGAACCGATGCTGAGCGGCTACGGCTTGAACGACAAGACGGGGGAATGGGTCAAGGGACGCTTCCCCTTCCCCGACCTCGTCTACAACCGGATTCCCCAGCGCGAGGACGAAATGCGGCCGAAGGTGCAGCAAAAGCTCCGGCTGTGCCAGCAGCATCCCCGGATCAAAGGCGTCTTCAATCCTTCCTTCTTCAACAAATGGGAGCTGTTCGAGTGGCTGAAGAAATCCCAGGCGACGAATCGGTATATTCCGTCCACCCGCAAAATGGTTTCGGTCACCGGCCTCGGCCGGATGATCAGCAAGCATCCCTATCTCTACCTGAAGCCGGTCAGCGGCAAGGCAGGCAAGGGAATCATGACCATCCGGGTGATGGAGGGCAAGACGCTGCCTTACCGTCTGCGCATCCAGCAAAAGAAAAAAAGCAGCACGTATAATTGCGCGACGATAAGCAAGCTGTGGTCGCGTATTCTAAGAGAGAGCGGCGGCGTGTCGTATATCGCCCAGCAGGGCATCGACCTCGCGCTGTACCAGGAGCGCAGGTTCGACCTCCGCGCGCTCGTGCAGAAAAACGGAAGCGGCCAATGGGCCGTTTCCGGCATCGGCGCCCGTCTCGCGGGCTCCCGCAGCATCACGACCCATGTCCCCCGGGGAGGCAGCATCGAGGATCCGGAGAAGCTGCTTCAGCATGCCTTCGGCCCTCAGGAAGCCCGCGAGCTCATGAGCAAGGCCCGGAGCGCCTGTGTGCAGCTGGCCCGCCAAATCGAGACGGCCAGCGGACAAAGCCATGGCGAAATGTCGATGGATCTCGGCGTCGACGTGGAAGGCGGCCTCTGGTTTTTCGAAGCCAACGCCAAGCCGATGAAGTTCGACGAGCCCCACATCCGCAAAAAATCGCTCGAGCGCATTTTCCAATACGGATCGTACCTGATGCGCTCGCCGAAACAGGGGAAGGCTGGAGGCGCATAAACAAATGAATGTACAGCTGCTTACACCGGCTCAATGGAGCCGTCACCGGGATCGGTTGATTCGGCTCATCAAGTCCTGGGGCAGCGGAAGGCTGACCGGAGCGGGACTCGCCGCGCTGGAAGCGTTGCAGCCGGCCGATCTCGAGCCGAGGCAGCCTGGGAGCAGCCCGGCGGCCGCAATCGCTGTGGTCACGACGGAGGACGGCAAAACGGCGGGGGCGGCTTTCGCCCGCGAGGCGGGCCTGGAGGCCTGCCTTGTCGCCGTTGCTCCTCCCCTGCGCGGGCGCGGAGCCGGCAGCCTGCTCCTGAAGAGGCTGCAGGAGCGATGGGGACATCTCTCCTGCAGAGTTGCCGCGGACAATACCGCGAGCATGAAAATGTGCTTCCGCGCCGGCTTTGCGGCGACTTCCCTGCAGGACGGCCCCACCGGCAAAGCGACGCTCATCTTCCAAAGCGGCGCTTCGCCGGCTGCCGCAGCGGAAGCCGCCGCCGCTCTTGCAGCCGATCCTCCGTCTGCGGCACGGCGCGGAAGCTCAGCCTCCCCGCGGCTTCGAAGCGGAACGGCCGGCTCCCGGCCGGCATCGCCGCTTATCCAACATCCGGGGGGAACAAGCCGACCGCCGGACGCACCAAGGAGAGATGACAGTGGCCCGACCCGTACTCGGCATTTTAACGTTATACCTCAATGACCAGAAGCTGCTCGAGGAGAGGCCCATCTACCAGCGGATGATCGTCGCAGGCAAGCGCCTCGGCATGGATGTGATGGTGTTCACCCCGGCGGATGTCGATTACGAAGGGAACCGGATCAACGCCATGTACTACGATCCTTCGTCGAAGGCATGGTCGCGGCGCTGGTCCTCCTTTCCGCATCTCATCTTCGACCGCTGCCGCATCCAGAATTCGCCCCGGTTCGAGCAGCTGAAGAAATTCCGCTCCCGCTACGGGCACCTCGGCTTCCTCAACCGGCCGCTGAGAAACAAATGGACGATCTACAAAACGCTTCAGTCCCAGCCCCGCTTCCAGAACAAGCAGCCCCAAACGGTGCTGTACGCCTCCCACCGGGATCTGGCCGACATGCTGAAAAAGCATCCGCTCGTCTTCCTCAAGCCGATCAACGGCACAGGCGGACGCGGCATTCTGCGGATCGAAAGGCTTGCCGGCGGCATGTATTCCATCCAGGGACGCGACCAGTCGCGGAAAATCATCCGGCCCCAGAAAGTCGGCGCAGGCGGGCTTCAGAGCCGTCTAAGCTCCTGGAGCCTCGGCGGAGGACGCTATATCGTCCAGCAGGGCATCCAGCTGAAGCTTCCGAGCGGGCGCGTCCATGACTACCGGATGCTCGTGCAGAAGAACGGACGCGGCGAATGGGAGCCGACCGGCTGCGCGGGACGGATCGGAGCGGCCGGCAGCATCACCTCCAACCTTCACGGCGGCGGCAAGGCGGCTAAAATGGAAGAGCTGCTCGATTCCTGGATCGACGAAGGGCTCCAGGCATCCGAGGTCAGGCTGGAGGCCGAGCAGTTCTCGATCGAGGTGGCCGAATACCTGGAACGGCAGTACGGCAGGCTGTGCGAGCTCGCCCTCGACCTGGCGATCGACCGTCAGGGCGGCATCTGGCTGCTGGAGGTCAATCCCAAGCCGGCACGCGAAGTGTTCAAGCAGAGCGGAGATATCGATACCTACGACCGGGCGATCGTCAAGCCCCTTGAATATGCCCTGTACCTTTACAACCGCAGGGCGCAGCGCAAGTCGGGCGGCCGCACGACCGGCAGCCGCACCAAGGACAGCCGTCCCGTCGGCTCCGGCAAGGCCGGCAAGCGCGACGGCGGCGGCCGGACGAAGGGAAGCCGTCCGGCAGACCAGCGGAAAGGCCGTACGGAACCCGTCGAAAGCGGCAAGGCGGGCAGCCTCTCTGTCCGGAAGAAGCCTTCGGCAAAAGAAGGATTCGGCAAAACGATGCAGCCGCGCGTCCGGGTTCCGGGCGGGTTCCTGAAGCGCAGACCCATCCTGCCCGGCAAGCCTCTGGCCGCCGACCGGCCGGTGGTCCGGTCCGTCCAACGGATTCCGGAGCTTGAAGAGGGGTGGAAGCTGGAAAGCGAAGCGCCGGAAATCGAACCGCTATCCGGAGCGCCGGCCGAGACGGAAAATCCGGACTCCATGTCTTCCGAAGGTCCGGCCGAGTCGTAGGCCTCTCGTGCAAAAAAGGAATCGGACACGGATAAACCGTGCTCGACTCCTTTTTTTTGGTGCCGCTTATTGTCCCTGCCGCGTTGTTTTGTCTTCATGCTTGATGGACATTGCAGGCTCCGACAGCAGCAGCCCAATTCGGAACGTTCTTGAATCGATAGACAAAAAAGCGGCATCCCGATGGGATGCCGCCGACAGGCTGCTGCTCAAGCTTCCGGCAGCAGCTCCAGCAGCTCGGCGAAGCCGGTGATGCGCACGTCGCTGCCGTCCAGCTCGCCGCTGTCGCCGAAGCCTGCGTAGGCGCAGCCCACGACGGCGAGCCCGTTGCCGGCTCCCGCCTGCACGTCGGAGGAGCGGTCGCCGACCATCCAGGCGCTGCCGATGCCGTTCTCTTCCAGCAGCAGGCGCACGAGATCCGTCTTGGAAGCCGTTCCCCGGCCGCCGGCGCTGTACAGTCCGTCGAACAGCCCGCCGAGACGCTTATGCAGCACGATTCCCTCCACATAATCCTGGAGGCCGTTGCTGGCGACGAACAGCCGCACGCCCTGCCGCTTCAGCTCCGCCAACGTCTCCGGCACGCCTTCGTACAACAGCCCGTCTCCGGCCGACAGGCCTTCCAGCTCGTATTGAAGCATCAGCACATCCGCGCGCCGCCTCGCCGCCTCGGAGGCATCCGGCATCAGCTTGCGCCAGATGTCCTCCAGCAGCATGCCCAGACAGCCGAGCAGCGCCTCGACGGGCGGTTCGGGCTGCGTATACAAGCCTTCGTCGCGGAGGGTGCCGAACAGCCTTCCGTGCACGAGCCGCAGCAGCGTCTCCGTCTGGAACAGCGTGCCGTCCATATCGAAAATGACCGCCTCGGGCCTATACAGCTTGTTGATGCCGATATCCTTCGCCATGCTCCCACCCTTTGCCTGATTGATTGCCATCATCATACGGGAAGCACCCGCAATAGGCAACCTACCATTTGGAGGCGTCGATGTCTCCCGGCTTCAGCCCTTGCCATACGTTGGGAATGCTGGCCGCATCGGGATCGTCGAACACGAGGAACGCGGTCGGCAAATACCGTTCGCCGTGCTGGGAAGACGGATTGTTGACAATCTCTCCGCCGTTCACCAGCACGGTGGACGAGCCGCCGTCGAGATTGGCCGCAATGACCGCGCCGCGATCCAGCAAAATCTTCTGCACGTCGTACAGATCAGCGCCGATGCTGTAGCCCGGCTGGCGGCCGTCGATGACGACGAACAAGATCGATCCGTCCGCCTTCTGGCCCATCGCGGTGCGGGGAGCGATGCCCCAGCCGTCGGCATGATTTTTGACAAGCCCCTTGCCGTTCACGATGATGCGCGGCTGGAACGTGACGCCTTCCTGAATGCCCAGGTCCTCCAGCTGCTTCAGCGTGTAATGCCCGGCGATCATCTTGCCGCTCTTGTCGAGGCCGACGATCTGGGTGCTCTTGGATTTGTCGAGATCCTGGTAGAGCACCTTGCCGCGGGAAATGACGACGCCGATCGGCTGGAAGCCGTTGCCCTTCCAGTTCGGGTCCGCGAAGCCGCCGGCGTTGACTCCCGCGATCGCACCGTAGCGCTTCACCATGCTCGTGACCTTTTCCCCCTTGCCCTTGGCGGCAGGAATGCCGAGCCTGATCTTGGTCGGATCGCTGACCGTCATTACGAAGCCCTTGTAGGATTTGCCGGATATCGGCTCGACGGAGACCAGCTCCTTCGGCTTGTCGGAAGCCGTCGACGAACCGGCCGGCCGCACGATCTCATGATGATCGGCCTCCTGGCCCATCTTGTCGAAGGACTGCTGGTAAGCGGCGACGCGCTTGTCCAGCTCCTCCTGGCCGATGAGATATTTGGCCCAGATGCGATGCTGCGTCGTAATCAGCGTATCCGCCGCCAGATAACGGTATTCGTTTCCGCTGGGAGTATAGAACAGCCATGCGGCCAAACCACCGGCTGCGACGATTCCGGCCGCGCCCAACATCAGGCACAGGCGGAACAGACTTGCGAAAAATCCCCGTTTCTTGCGGCTCCGCTTCTTGCGCGCCTTTGTGCGGGGAGCTAATTGAGCCAACGTCATCCCTCTCTCCACCATCATAGTCAACGACTCAGACGAAGGGAGCAGGGCGAAAGTTTCAGGAATATATGGAAGCCGCGCCGCTGCAGCCGGGCAGGCTCCCCTCTAGCCCTCCTTGGCTTCGGCTCTATCCGTGCGGAAGGAGCCGCTTCGCGGGCGGGAGGCGTAGCTGTGCAGAACCATTCCGGCCATGACGACGCCTGTTCCGATCCAGGAGACCGGAGAAGGATAGGCGCTCCCGAGCAGCAGCGTCTCCCCGCCCGCCGCGAACAGCACCTCCAGGGATTGGGTGGCCTCGACGGAAGCCATCTTCTCCGTGCTGCCTCGGGCCAGATCGGTGGCGTGGAAAAAGAGCACCGTAGCCGCCACTCCGGCAAACACGGCGATGAGCAGCGTCTGCAGCAGCTGGCCGCCGGACGGCGGTCCTTCCATCGTCCAGCCGAGAACGGCCAGCAGCAGCCAAAAAGGCAGGCTGGCAATCGTCATTCCCAGCACGCGCTGGTAGGCGTCCAGCCGGCCTCCGCACAGCTCCATCATCTTGCGGTTGCCGAGCGGATAGGCAAAGGAGGCCGCGGCGACGGCCAAGACCCCCAGCCATGCTTCTCCGCCGTGCAGAGCGCTCGCATATCCGATCTGCATCAGCGCTACGCCCGCAAGGATGATCAGCGACAATGCCAATCCTCTCAGCGGAAGCTTCTGGCGCCTTCTGCGGGCTCCTTCCGCAGTCATGACCGTCTCATAGAAGAAAGGAACCAGCAGCGATCCCGATACGATCGTGATCTGCCACACCCCGGCCGTCAGCCAGCCGGGACTGTAGGCGGCCGCAAAGCAGATCGGGGCGTAGAACAGCCCGAAGCCGACAAAGCTCCACAGCAGCCAGCTGCCTGGCCTGAGCCTGATCTCCCGGAACAGGGGACGCAGCCTGCCTCTCGCGCCAACGAGAAGCAGAAGCAGCGGAACCATGAAGAAATATCGGAGCGATGCGCTCCAGAGCCAGCTGCCCCCCGCAAGCTCCATCCCGCGGTTGAGCACGAACGTGACCGCGAACAATAATGCCGATGCGGCGCCGAGCGCGATAGGACGCATGACGGCCCTCCTCCCTTTCTGCAGAGCTCAATGCCTTACTGCTATTAAACCGCTTTTGGGCCGAGTAGGCCAGTGCCCGTTTCGCCCGTTCCGGCATAGGCTGTAACATCCTTAATCCATCGGAGGCATGCCTCATGTCATTTGTACCTGCAGGTCCCGACTACCCGTATCCGTACCCCTACCCTTATCCGTACCCTTATCCGCTCTATCCGGACGTTGTTCCTCTCCCTATTCCGTTCCCGATCGGCGGGTTCGGTCCCGGCTTCGGGCCTGGGTTCGGCCCTGGATTCGGACCGGGCTTCCACGGCCCCGGCTTCGGTCCCGGATTCCATGGCCCCGGCTTCCATGGCGGCGGCTTCCATGGGGGCGGCTTCCATGGGGGCGGACACCGTCCCCCTTCCATTTTCGACCGCTGATTTCTCTTGCCGTCCCAACAAAAAACGCCGGAGGCTTCCCCGGCGTTTTTTCCTATGTTCCTGTACATTCTCGGCTTCCGATATGTCGGCTTCGTTCAGTACACCTTCTTCTGGCCCATGTCCGCTTTGATGATTTCCACGGATTCCTTGAACCTCATCGCATGGACGATTTCCCGTTCGCGAAGGAACTTCAAGCTGTCCTGCAAATCGACGTCGTCCGTATAATCGATGAGCCATTGATAGGTGGCGCGGGCTTTTTCCTCTGCCGCGATATCCTCGTACAGATTCGTAAGCGGATCGCCCTTGGCCGCGATGTAAGTAGCCGTCCAAGGAACCCCGGCTGCGTTCTCGTAGAACAAGTCCCCGCCATGATTGACAAAATCGGCCCCCAGCCCCGCCGCTCTCAGCTGGTCGGGTGTAGCGTCCTTGGTCAGCTTGTAAATCATCGTCGCGATCATTTCCAGATGGGCGAACTCCTCCGTGCCGATATCGTTCAGAACTCCAATAACCTTATCGGGAATCGTGTAGCGCTGGTTCAGGTAGCGCAGCGCCGCCGCCAGCTCTCCGTCCGCTCCCCCGTACTGCTCCGTCAGGAATTTCGCCATCATGGGATCGCATTTGCTCACTCGAACCGGGTACTGAAGCTTCTTTTCATAGAGCCACATTCTACCACCCCGCTTTCCCTCAAATGGGCAGACGCCGCTGCCTTCTCCCGCTCCGCTTCATGCCCTGCTGTCCCTTCAGCCGGCGGCGGCGACAGGGAGAGCCTTGGCGGCTCTTCCTTCACCGCCGATGCGCATCCGCTGCACCTGCGCTGACAGCCCGCACCGGCTCTCTTGTCTGCTTTCCGCATTTCCGACCCCGCCGAACACATGCGGTCATACCTGCCACGGCCATGGAGTCTCGCTCCACTGCCATGGATATCGGGAGTAGCTGTTGCCGAAGTTCACGAGCGGGCCGAACTGCATTTCGAACTGCTGGGCGCAAGCCTGCCGCTTTTGGGCCAGCTGGTTGAACTGCTGGATCGCCTGCATGTCTCCCGGATGGGTGTTGAGATACAGATTCAGCTCCACAAGCGCGAAATCCAGCGTCTGGAGCTCCTTCAACTGGGCATAGTAAGCTTCCGTGTCAAACGCCTGCTTCTCCTCGCTCATAGGTCGCGGTCAGCTCCTTCCGCATCTGGATTCGTAAGGACTGTAGAGCGCCGGCCACAGCGTGCCCAGCCTAAGAGCTTCCTCGAGCGGATACTGGGGCAGCCCCATCGGCTGATAGGGAATATACTGGTTCGGAGGAATGACGTACGTCTTCACCTGAATGGGCGGACAAGGGTCGAACGGGCCATGGAACGGGTACCACTCCCGGTAGCCGGCCCCGGGCACTCCCGGAGGAGGAATTTCTCCGCCTTGATAGCCTGCCGGCTGAACGGCTCCGTACCCTCCTTGGGCTTGATTTCCGCCCTGATAACCGGCGGGCTGGACGGCGCCATACCCTCCTTGGGCTTGATTTCCGCCTTGATAGCCTGCCGGCTGGACGGCGCCGTACCCTCCTTGGGCTCCGTTGCCGCCGTATCCTCCTTGAGCTCCATAACCTCCCTGGACAGGAGCCTGGAACTCGGGCTCATTGCGATAAGTTCCGGGAGAATAGCCTTGATTCCCGATGACGCCGCCGTATGGACCCGGTGCAGCGCCGTACGAAGCCGGAGCTCCCGCTCCTTGCCTGCCTGCCTGCATGTTCATGCCATCATCCCTTCTGACTGACCTGGGCGCGTCGGCTCGTCAAGCCGGGACATTCGGCGCCCTGCTGTTATGCTCGTTTAAAAGGTATGTAGGATGGCTTTTCCAACTTGCCATCTTTTTAAAAGCCTCGCCGTCCGGCTTGAAGGGCAGGGCGGCTCATACGGGCCGCCTCGCATGAGCTTCCCGTCCTTCGGACCCGCTCGTTGCCCGCACACGCGCCCGGCGTCCAGATCCGATGCTTGAACCGGGCAAGCATGTCCGATACGGGGCGCCGATCGTCATCTTCCCGCAGCAGGACGGCCATCGGCAACGCGGGCTATAGCCGCGAACAAACGAGCCGCATCGACTCCGGATGCCGCCATATGCTCCTCTCCGGCTTTGTCCAGGCCCATCCATACGGATGCGGTATAACGTGCCGTATACCCGACGAACCAGGCATCCCGGCTCGCTCCCGGAGGACCGCCCTCCAGCTGCGTCGTACCGGTCTTGCCAGCCACTCCCGGACCCAGGCCGGCCTTCCTGCCGGTTCCGTCCCGGGCGGCTTCTTGCAGCATGGAGGTCATGGCGGCCGCCGTTGCAGCCGACATCGCCCTCTTGCCCGCCGGCTGGAAGGCGTAGACGATTTTGCCGTGCCGATCCGTGATGCTGCGGATGAGATGCGCTTCCTCAAAGCTTCCTCCGGCCGCGAACGCCCGGTAAGCCTGGGCCATCTCGACCGGCGTGACTCCCGTGGACAGCCCTCCGAGCGCAATCGCGAGATTCCGGTCTTCCTTCCCAAGCCGGATTCCGAGTCCCGAAGCGAATTTCATTGAGGCTTTCAAGCCGATCTGCTGAAGGAGCCATACGGCGGGGGCATTGATTGAATTCTGGACCGCCTGCCGCATCGGGACGCTTCCCCTGTACACCCCTCCCGGATTTCTCGGAGCGTAGCTGCCGTAGCTGGCTTGGCGGTCCTGCAGCATGGACTCCGGCGAGTACAAGCCCGTCTCCAGCGCCGGCCCGTATACGGAGATCGGCTTGAATGCCGAGCCGGGCTGCCGGCGGGCGAAAGCCCGGTTGAACCCGCCTGAAGCCCCGCCGCTCCCCCCTGCGAAGGCTATGATTTCCGCGGTGCCGTTGTCCAGTACAACGGCCGCGGCTTGAACCGGCCGGCCGGAAGAGCTTTTGGGAAGGCGGGCATCCAGCGAGGACAGGTTCTCAAGGCCGCCCTGCAAGCCGGCATCCAGTCCGATGGCGATCGTATATCCCCCTCCGAGCAGCTCTTCTTCGGTCAGCGAAGCTCTCTCCTCCGCCTCCCGGAAGACGGCTTCCGCGAGAGAAGCGCTCGCCGTCTTTTGCGGCGCCGCAGGCGCCTTGTAATCGACAGCGCCGGCCGCCTCCATTTGCCGCTGCGTAATATATCCTTGCTCGAGCATGAGCCGCAGGACGACTTGGCGCCGCTCCTTGCTGCGCTCCGGGTGGTCGATCGGATTGAACAGCGCCGGTCCCTTCGGAATCGCGGCAAGCGTCGCGATCTGCCACAGCTCCAGACTGTCCAGCCTGGACACGCCGAAATACCGCTCGGCCGCCGCTTTCACGCCGTACAGCTGCTTGCCCATGTAGACCCGGCTCAAATACTGGCGCAGCAGCTCTTCTTTGGAATAACGCCGTTCCAAGGACAGCGCGGCGGCCATTTCAAGAGCTTTGCGCAGCAAGCTCTTCTCATTGGACAGGTAGGCCGTCCTGGCGAGCTGCTGCGTGATGCTGCTGCCTCCCTCGACGATCCGGCCGCTGGAGACATTGGCTGCCGCGGCTCTAAGCAAGGCGCGGAAGTCGATGCCGCCATGCGAATAGAACCTTTTGTCCTCCGTCGCCACGAAGGCTTCCTTCAACAAAGGAGGGAGCCGCCGCTCCAGCTCTCCTCCACGATATCCATGCCGCGGGCTCGTCAGCACGCCCAGCTGCTTGCCCTGGCGGTCGATCAGAAGCGAGGGCGACACCGGCTCGCCAAGGGCGCTCGCGCCGTCCGTGACGACGTCTCCCGCCCAATGCAGCGCGGCGATTCCGAGCATGCATAAGGCTGCCGCAAGCGCCGCCGCATCGAACCAGAAGCGGCTTTGTCCCAAGGGAAGGCGGCGCCGCGGCTTCTTAGACTTTCTTTTCATCCGGCGCATCGGACGCATCCGCCCTTTCTCCATTCCGCTGCTCCCAGCGCTGCAGACGCCCCCGAATGTCGGCCAGCTGCTTCTCCGCTCGCAGGCAGCTCCTCATCAGCGCCTCTTCCGGCAGCCCTTCCGCATCCGGCCGGGAGACTTCATACTCTTCCCGCAGCTTGCCGGAGCGCCAGTGGAAGAAAACCAGAAACAGGGCTGCGCATGCCGATAGAAGCGCCGGCTTGGCGCCGACATGATTGACGATCCAGGCTGCCGACCGTGCCGGCAGGCTCTCTCCTCCGATCCCGCTTGGCCGGGTCATGAATCTCAGCAGCCGCAGCAGCAAGTATCCGCACGCTCCGCTGAGAACGGCCGATGAAACGCAGACGAGATAGAATTTTCTTCGGATAGCTTCAAATGACATGCCGCAATCCCTCCCTATGCGTATGACCTTATCAAGAAGATCTTAATAACAGCGGGAGAGGCTGCTTAGGAAATTCTTAACTTTCCGGCCGGAGATCGTTACTTACGCGAGAGATAAGATCTTCACCGCATCGTTCCGAGGAGAAGAATCCGAAATTCCTTCCCTGCCAGGTGGAGGACTTCGAAATTCCATCCCCTTCCAGAAGAAGGGAGCCGAAGTCCCGCAGCGCGAAGGGCTGTGCTACAATAGGTGGAAAAAAATACTACCAGGGGGTTCCTCATGTTCGGAACGGATGCGGAAGCGAGATTCACGCCTTTCGGGGCGGCCCATCTGGCCAGCCTGCTGCTCATTGCCGCCGTCGTGCTGGCCGTCTACCTGCTTCGCCGCAAGCTCGCCCTGAAGCCGGCTCCCGGACGCTTCCTCCTGGCGGCGCTGCTGGCGGCATGCGAGATTCTGCTCAATGTCTGGTATGTGCGGGGAGAGGTGTACAGCCCTTCCTCCACGCTGCCGCTCGAGCTCTGCAGCATCTCCCTGTACCTTTCCGTCCCCATGCTGCTGCTGCGCAGCCGTTTTCTGTTCGGCATCGTCTACTTCACGGCGCTCGGCGGAGCTCTCCAGGCGCTGGCCACGCCTGTGCTCGCTTACGCTTACCCGCATTTCCGTTTCCTGGAGTTTTTCATCGCGCACGGGCTGCTGATTATCTCCGCCCTCTACATGGTCTGGGTGGAAGGATTCCGGCCGACGCTGCGCTCCGTCTTCACCGCCTGGGCAGCCGTCAATGTCATCGCTGTCTTCGTGTATGCCGTCGACAGGCTGACGGGAGCCAACTACATGTTCCTGGCGCGCAAGCCCTCGTCCTCCTCGCTGCTCGATGTCCTCGGTCCTTATCCGTGGTACATCCTTTCGCTCGAGCTGGTCGCGCTGCTGCTCTTCTTCCTGCTGTATCTCCCCTTCGCCCGCTTCAACCGCACGGAGGACAACAAGCAGCCGGCCGCCTCCTGATCCTGAATGGAGGCTTGCAGCCATTTCTGCTATTTTCATGATTGCGGAATAAAATCAAACAAGCTGCCTCCGGTTCAATGCCGGCGCAGCTTGTTTTTGTTGCGTGTTGGTTTTTTTACAGCCGAATCCGGAGCTTGAACAGTCCGGCCTTGCGGGCAGCCATGTAGATGATGACGACCAGCGGTCCGATGAAGACGCCGATGACGCCGACCAGCTTGAAGCCTACATACAGGCTGACCAGTGCGGAGATCGAGCCGATGCCGACGGAATCTCCGAGAATCTTCGGCTCGATGATCCGCCTGACGACCGTAATGACGAGGAACAGCACCAGAAGGCCGATTCCCGTCCCGACCTGGCCCGTCATCATGAGGTAGGCCGCCCAAGGGACGAGCACGGACCCGGTGCCGAGAATAGGCAGGATATCCACGACGACGATCAGCAGCGCGATGGCGAGGGAATAGTTGATTCCGAGAATGACGAGGCCGAGCAGCGTGATGATGTACGTGACGAGGCTGAGCAGCAGCTGGGAACGCAGAAATCCGAAGATGGAAGACTTGAGATTGTCCAGCACCGATCCGACCTGCACCTGGGAATCCTCGTGGAACTGCGACAGGAATGACTTGCGCATCGTATTCAGGCTGAAGCTGAACATGTATACGGCTACGATGAACACGATGAAGAAGATGAACATTCCCGGCAGCCCCGAGGCGAACTGGACGACGGACTTGGAGAAGCCCGTCACGACGGACATCAGCGTTCCGGTCAGGCCGCCCAGCACCTTCTCCAGCTGCGCCGCCGCATCGGGAGGCATGTTCGTGTACAGATCCTTGGCGTTGTCGATCGTATGCAGGAAGTATTGGTTGGCATCCGCCACCATGCCCGGCACGCGATCCCAGAAGGCGATGAGCTCGGCGATCAGCTTGAAGCCGATGCCTCCCGCCAGTGCAAGCAGCGCAAGCGTGAAGAGCGTGCAGGAGACGATCGCCGCCGACAGCCGGTTCATCCTCGCCCGGCGCATCAGCAGGCCGTTCAGCGGCTCCAGGAAGATCGCGACGACGAGAGCAAGCAGGAACGGAGCCCCGACGGTGAAGCTCAAGTACAGAAGCAGCAGGCCTACAGCGATGAAAACAAGGGTTTTGACAGACATCGGCTTCTCTCCCCAAGGGGTGCGGCGCCCCTGGCTGATCCCGGCCGCATCCCCGGCAAGAGCTGTATCCAGCCTGTCAGGGTTCAGCTGTCGGCCTGCTCCGCATTTTCGGACAGGGCTTCGGCTGCGGGATCGCGGTAGATATGTACGCGCAGCACGCGAAGTCGCTGGCAATCTGCTATCTCAAATACATATTCGCCATAAACGACTTTCTTGCCTCTTGCAGGATTTCCTTCCAGCCGGATGAAGAGCCATCCTCCGATGGAATCGACATCCTCATCCTCGATGTCCAGGCGGAACATATCGTTGATATCGTCGATGAGCATGCGCCCCTCGACGGTCGTCACCTGATCCTTGACGACGACGCTCGGCTGGTCCAGGTCGAATTCGTCATGGATCTCGCCGACGATCTCCTCAAGGATCATCTCCGTCGTCAGCATGCCGGCCGTGCCGCCGTATTCGTCCACGACGATGGCCAGCTGCGAATGGCGGCGCTGCATGAGCTGCAGCACCTGGCTGATCTCCATCGATTCCGGCACGTTCAGCACCGGCCGGATCAGCTCGCGGACATTATGGTTGCGTCCCGCATCCGCCGTCAGCAGGTCGGTGATATGGACGAACCCGATGATTTGATCCTTGTCCTCGAGACCGACGGGATAGCGCGTATGTTTGGTGCGGTAGACGATGTTCAGGTTGTCCCCGAAGGACTGGTTGGCGAACAGGCAATCCATATCCGTCCGGGGCAGCATGACCTCGCGGGCCACCATGTCGGAGAAATCGAAAATGTTGTCGACGAGCTTCATTTCGTTGGAATCGATGACCCCGCTCTTGGCGCTCTGGTTGACGAGCAGGCGGATCTCCTCCTCGGTATGGGCCGTCTCATGCTCGCTGGCCGGAGCGATGCCGAACAGCTTCAGCAGGCCGTTGGCCGCTCCGTTCAGCACGACGATCGCCGGCTTGAACACCTTGTAGAAGAACATGAGCGGTCCGGACAGCCAGAGGGATACGCCCTCCGCCTTCTGGATGGCCAGCGACTTGGGAGCGAGCTCGCCGAGCACGATATGCAGGAAGGTGATGACCAGGAACCCGATGATCAGGGACACCGTCGAAATGACCGTTTCGCTCGTGACTCCGAACTTGAACAGCAGAGGCTCCACGATCATATGCGATACGGCCGGCTCGCCGACCCAGCCCAGTCCAAGCGAAGCCAGCGTAATGCCGAGCTGGGTCGCCGAGAGGTAAGCGTCGAGGCGGTGCGTGACCCGCAGCGCGTAATCGGCTTTTTTGTTGCCTTCGGAGCGCAGCTGTGTCAGCCGCGTCGAGCGTACCTTGACGAGCGCGAACTCGGCCGCAACGAAAAAGCCGTTGAGCAGCACGAGAACGGCGACAAGGGCAAGGTTGAGAATAATTTCGCCAGGTACAAATTCTTTGGTCATTTCGGATACCCCTCCATCAATGGTAAGCAGGCGCGGAGCCTTTTTCACCCCTATTCCCCGAAATCAGCCGGACCGAAGCAGTCGGCGCGGCCGCGGAAGGGTTACAAAATCGCTTTTTTCGACAAGAAGTCGGTATCCCGGTAATACATATCCTTCACGAGCAGATTCGGACCGCAGCAGGCCGCGGCCGGACAGTGACAATTCACGCTGCGGCTCAGCGGATGCTCCAGCCAGCGTCCGAACACGTCGTCCAGCCGGTCGCGGCCGATATTGCCGAAAGCCGGAATATCGCTGAAGTCCGTGACGAACACATCGCCTGTGAACAGGTTGACGTTGAGCCGGTTGCGGCCGTCCGGATCGTTGCGCACGGTGACGCGGGATTCGCCGCGCAGCCTGGCAAGCAGCCTGCGGTCCTCTTCATCCTCGCTGCAGGAGTAGAACGGGAGCGTGCCGAACAGCATCCACATCGATTCGTCGCGGCAATCCAGCAGCTCCGACACGGCCGCCCTCATCTCTTCCTTGGACAGCGCAGGCAGATCGCTCGCCCATGCGCTCGGGTACATCGGGTGCACCTCGTGGCGGGCGCATCCCATCTCCCGGATGAGCTGGTGGATTTCGGGCATTTTGCGGTGGGTGCGGTAATTGATCATGGATTCGGCGGATACGAGCACGCCGTCTTCGCTGAGCCTGCGCGCATTGTCCATCATCCTCTCGTACATGCGGACCGCCGCTGTCTTGGGTACGGAATGCCCCGAACGGGCAAAGCCGACCTCATGGAAATCTTCCGCAGAAGTATAATTGAAGGAGATGTGCATCACGTCCAGATATGGAGCGATGAGGGCGTAGCGGCCGTAATCGAGCGTCACGTTGGAATTGAGCTGCGAACGGATGCCCCGGCTGCGCGCATACTGCAGAATAGGCACGATATAGTCCTTGACCGTGCGCTCCGAGTAGGACGGCTCGCCCCCGGTAATGCTGATCGTCCGCAGATGCTCGACTTCGTCGAGGCGTCGGAGCAGAAGCTGCAGAGGCAGCTTGTCCGGCTCGCGCATCGTCAGCGTGTCGCCGACCGCGCAATGCTCGCAGCGCATATTGCATAGATTGGTCACCGTGAACTCCACGCTTGTCAGCGCATGGCCGCCATGCCGGACGAGGCTCTCCAGCGGATCCCAAGGATCGTTGGCGGGAGAGAGGGGAGCTAACGCTTGTTGCAGGTTGGAATTCATTTCTAACAGCACCTTACTTCTTCGTAGTAGACATCTGGGTCTATTGTACTTCTACGGCTTGGACATATCAAACGGCTCCCGGCCGTTGAGACGCAAAAAAAGGCCTCTCGGGCGAGGCCTTGTCAGGATGCGCTTCATGCGGCGTGAAAGGTGTCGGCCGTCCCTGCGGCCGGAACGTCCAATTCCCAAGCTATACGCCAACGGCGGCGGGCTCCTCCGGCTGCTCGTCATTGACGCCTGCGATCATGCGGGTGAGCTGCAGGCTCATGTCGATCTCATAAGGAGCGTTCAGCCGCATCCCGACGTCATCCTGCAGCACCCTGACGATCGGGCGGTGCGGACAGGAAGCCCGGACATCGACGACGACTCCGACCTCTCCGGTCTGCAGGCGCACGGTCATGCCGATCGGATAGATCGCGACCTTGTCGCGGAACAGCTGCACCATCGACTGCTCGTACTGGGTTCCGGTGCCCGCATACAACGCCTCTACCGCCTGATGGGGCAGCATCGGATTCCGGTAGATCCTGTTGGTCGTCATGGCGTCGTACGAATCCACCACTCCGATCCATTTGGAGAAATCGTGAATCTCCTTGCCCGCCAGCCCGTGGGGATAGCCGCTTCCATCGAGCCGTTCGTGGTGCTGGAGAGCGCATAAAGCGGCGAGAGGAGGGATATTCGGCTCGTTCTTCAGCATTTCATGCCCATACAGCGTATGGCGCTTCATTTCCTCGTACTCTTCTCGAGTAAGCGTGCCCGGCTTCTTCAGCACTCCCGAGGATATCCGAGTCTTGCCCACGTCATGTAGCAGCGCTCCCATGCCGAGCATCATGAGCTCATCCCTGGAGTAGCCGTGGGATATTCCCAGCATCGTCGTATATACGCATACATTGAGCGAGTGCTGATAGAGATAATGGTCGATCGAGGCCATATTCATCAGCATGACGACGGATTCCTTATGGGAGGTCAGATCGTCGATGACCCGGTTCATCACATCGGCAAGCTGCTTGCCGACAAAGGGGTAGGCCACGCCCCGCTTGCGCGGAGGCGCGTCCATCATCTGCCGGAAGCTGCTCCGGATCTCGGTCATCGCTACCCTCATCGTATCTTCGCTGATCAATTCCGGCATGACGATGTCATCGGTGAATTCATCCTGTATGTAAAGGAAATTGATATGACATTCCTTGAGCCGCTCGATGATCCGGGCGGTCAGCTCCATTCGTTCTCCGAGGAGTACGATGCCTTCTTCGGAAAGAATCTTCTTGGCCAGGATCATCCCCGGCCTGCACATGCTGAGAGGCATCAGAATCATTGCCAGGTCGCTCCTGCCGTCCATAAATTTCACGAGTCGATGATGCTGAGCATACGTAATCGTTTTATCGGCAAGTCCGAACCGGATTGTTATGCCGCTCCGGCCGCTCGCGTCAAGAACGCAGCCGGGTGCGCCGGAGAAAGCAGCCGTCCAGGCCGTCAGGGCTCCGCAGCTCTCCGGCCAGCACGTGGCGAAGGAATTCCGGCAGGAAATACCGGATGTCCCGGCCTTCTTTCAGGGACAGATAACCGACGCCGAACGTGAACATGTCCAGCGTGCCGACCGAATATTCGGTGTCGTCGTCCAGGTCGCTCCCGCCCGCCCTCAGGCTGGTGATGCGGCTGCCGGCAGGGCGGCGCTCGTCCCATTCCAGCTCGATTCCATCCATGGCCAGGCAACCGAGCACCCTGCCGCGGAAGCCGAAGCCGCGAATCTCCATTCGGGTGTACTCCTCCAGCAAGGACTGCTCCAGCGCCAGGCGGATCCGGCCTCCCTTGAGCAGAATGCGGCAAGGGTTGACCGGAGAGGGGCACAGCGAGTGCAGCAGTCCGTCGCTGATCTCGCCCGCCGCCAGGCCGCCGAGCAGCTGCCCGGAATTGACGAGGCCGATATCGGCTCCCGTCCAGCGGCGCACTCCGGCCGCCAGCAGGTTGGCGAGCGGGGATTCGCGGTCCGTATCGAGAGGGAGCGCCCGGTCCAGCACCGCGCAGGTTCGCGACATGCTGACCCGTGCGGACTCCTTGAAGCGCTCCAGAAGCATGGCCGCCCGCGGCTCCTCCCTCATGGATGCCGTCGCGAGAAGTCGAGCCCCGTAGGTCAGCCGGCCGCTCGCGGCATCCCTTCCGATCTCGATCCTGCCCACATGCTCGCCGAACTTTCCGGTGCCGCAGAGCAAGGTCGTCCCGACTGCGATCGGCTCGTCCAGCTGATGATGCGTGTGGCCGCCGAGAATGAGGTCGATGCCGGGTATTTCTTCCGCCAGCCTGCGGTCTACCGGAAGGCCAAGATGGGACAGGACGACCAGGACATCGACCGTTGGACGCAGTTGCTCGGCCTGCTTCCGGATCGCTTCGACCGGCTCCTTGACCGTCCATCCGAGCAGGCCGTAGAAGTTCGGATACGGCGCGGTAGCTCCGATCAAGCCGATGGCCAGACCGTTTTTAGGGACGACCAGGGAGGGCAGCAGCCATTCCGGAAGCTCGCCGGCATCGGCGTCCTCCAGATTGCAGCAGAGGACCGGGAACTTCGCCTCGCTGCCGTACAGCCGCTCCAGCTCTTCCTTCGTATAGGTCAGTCCTTCGTTGTTGCCCGGAACGCCGGCTTCGTATCCGGCGGCGTTGAGCAGCTCGATGTTGACGCTCCCGCCGCTGCCTTCCGTCTCCGGCCTCATCCGGTCGAGATGGTCGCCGATATCGACGGCGAGCACCCGATCCGCTCCGAACATCCGCCGGGTATCCGCGATATAATCCGATATTCGAGCCGCCTCTTCCAGACGGCTGTGGATATCGTTGCTGTGGAGCAGCACGACGAGCGGCTCCCGATCTATGCTTCTCTCATCCATGGACATCCTCCCGCTGGGCTCCAGGTTATGATCTATGAATGGCGTCTTCTACCGCCGCCGATATGATGCTGCTCCCGAGAGCCCTTCAGCCGCCGATCTGGGACATCCGCCGGGAAGTAGGGGTATGAGTCTGCATTTCCCCATGCAGCCTGGCCGCCATCTCGTGGTTCTCGGGCTTGAGCCTGGCCGCGCGGAAGAACAGCTCGCGCATGGCAGCCGGATTCCCCAGCGCCTGCTTGACGTTCAGCTCATCCATCCAGTACAGGCATGGCTGCAGACTTCCGTCGGCAGTCAGGCGGAGCCGGTTGCAGGCGGCGCAGAAGCGGTCGCTGACGGGGTGAATCAGCCCGAACGAGCCGGAAGCTCCCGAGAACGCCCAGTTGTCCGAAGGGCCGTTGCCGGCAAGCCGCGACACCGGCGCATAGGGAATGCCGAGCCCGCCCGCTTCCTCCATGACCCGGCTGAGAGGAAGATAAGCGTTTCTCCACTGCTCGTCGTCATGGCCGATCGGCATGTATTCGATGAAGCGGACATGCAGGGGATGCTCGATCGACATCCGCAGGAACGATCCGATTTCATCCTCGTTGATTCCTTTGAGCAGGACGCAGTTGAGCTTGATCGGGCCCAGTCCTGCCCGCGCGGCCGCCTCGATGCCCGCCATGACCTGTTCCAGCCCGCCGCGCCTGGCGATGAACCGGAAGCGCGCCGGATCCAGCGTGTCCAGGCTGATGTTGACGCGGTCCAGCCCCGCATCGCGGAGCGCCTCCGCATGTCTGGAGAGCAGCATTCCGTTGGTCGTCATGGAAATCTCCTGGATGCCCTCGATCGCCTTGAGACTGCGGATGAGGCCGTCCAGCCCCGGACGGACGAGCGGCTCTCCCCCGGTGATGCGCAGCTTGCGGAAGCCGAGGGCCGCCGCCGACTGGACGACCTCGACGATATTGTCGTAGCTCAGCAGCGTGTCGGAGTCTGCGAACGGCATGCCTTCTTCAGGCATGCAGTAGAGGCAGCGCAGGTTGCAGCGGTCTGTGACCGATATGCGCAAATAGTCGTGGATCCGGCCGAATACATCGCTCAGCATCTCGCTCTCCCCCTCCTGATTGTTCTATCAGTTTAACATTTTTGCAGGACATATGATATGCTGGAAGCAAACTAGCTCTAAAGACAGGTGAGACTAACTCCCATGAAATATGCTTGGAAAATCGCCTTATTCGCCGGTCTGCCGGAGCGGATCGGCATGCCGGAAATCACGCTTGAGCTGCCCGAGGGCAGCATGTCCGCAGGCAGCCTCAAAGCTGCCGTCGCCGCCGCTTATCCGGCTCATGCCAGCCTTATCGGAGTCAGCTTTGTCGCCTGCAACGAGGCTTACGCCCCAGACGGGCAGATGCTGGACTGCGGGGACAGGCTGGCTCTTCTGCCTCCCGTTTCCGGAGGGGAGGACAGTGCTGCCGGACGGGACGACAGCAGCAGCGACATGAGGTACGTCATTACGTCCGCCCCTCTCGACGCGGGCCGAGTCTCCTCTCTCGTCCTCCACCCCGATCACGGAGCTGCGCTCGTATTCATCGGCACGACGCGGGAGTGGACGCAGGGCAAGCGGACCGTCCTGCTGGAATACGAAGCCTACGAGCCGATGGCGCTGCGGACGCTGCGGCAGATCGGGGCGGAGCTTGCCGAACGCTGGCCAGGCACCATCAGCGCCATCTCGCATCGCATCGGCCCCGTCGCTGTCGGCGAGGCCAGCGTCGTCATCGCCGTCTCCTCGCCGCATCGGGACGGAGGGTATGAAGCGAGCCGCTATGCGATCGAGAGGCTCAAGCAGATCGTGCCGATCTGGAAGAAAGAAATCTGGGAGGACGGGTCGGAATGGAAGGGCCATCAGCAAGGTCCCTGGAATCCGCTCGCTGACATTCCGTCTCCGCCTGCGGAGGGATGAACATGGACGAAGCTGCGGCTGACCGCAGTCTTTTCAGGGACGAGTCTCCCTCTTCCTCCATCCGGTACGCACGCCAAATCCGCTTCGCTCCCGTCGGGGAGGCGGGCCAGACTTCCCTGGCCTCCTCGCGGGCAGCCGTTGCGGGAATGGGCGCTCTCGGCTGCGTCATCGCCTCCCATCTCGTCCGCAGCGGAGTCGGGGAAGTCGTGCTGATCGACCGGGATATCGTGGAATGGAGCAACCTGCAGCGGCAGATGCTCTACTCCGAGCGGGACGCGGCGCTCGGCACGCCCAAGGCGGCGGCGGCGGCCGCGCGGCTGCGGGAAGCCAACAGCTCCGTCCGCGTCTTCCCCGCAATCGCCGACCTGACCCCCGGCAGCGCAGAGAGCCTCCTTGCCGGTGCGGACATCATCGTGGACGGCACGGATAATTTCTCCGCCCGCTACCTGATCAACGACTATGCCGTCAAGCACGGCATTCCCTGGGTATACGGAGGAGCCGTCGCTTCGGGCGGCATGACGATGACCGTCATCCCTGGAGAGACTCCTTGCTACCGCTGCCTGTACCCCGCTCCGCCCGCGGGCGGCATTGCCGACACATGCGAGACGGCCGGAGTGCTCTCCCCGCTCGTCGACATCGTCGGTTCCCTGCAGGCGATGGAAGCCATCAAATGGCTGACGGGGAACAGGCAGGCTATGAGCGGATCGTTGCTGCAGCTGGATGTGTGGCGCAACTCCTGGATGCAGGTATCCGCGGGGAACGCTCGCAGGGAAGACTGCCCCTGCTGCGGGCAAGGGAGGTTCGCTTTTCTCGAGGAGCCGCAGCAAGAGTCGTCCGCCGTCATGTGCGGCCGCTCTACCGTGCAGGTCACGCCTTCCCGGCCGCTCGGCCTGGACCTCTCCCGGCTCGCTTCGAGGCTGGAGTCCAGCGGGCGCGCGGAGCTCGGTCCCTATAGTCTCCGCTACCGATCCGAGAGCGGATTGACGGTCATTATTTTCCCGGATGGAAGGGCATTAGTCCAAGGTACTCAGGACCCTATTAAAGCAAAGGGCCTTTATACCGATATATTAGGTGATTAGAATCAACTTTCGCCCTATGCTTCCTGTATTTAGGATTATTTAGATAAGGGTGGGCAGCAGAATATAAACACTGTCGAGGTGCAGCATGAGGGTGCATGTATCGGAAATCAAGGAAGGCGATCGGCTCAGCAGCGACGCCTTCAACCAGTTCGGACTGAACGTCATGTCCAGCGGCACGATGCTGCGGTCATACGAAATCAGCAAGCTGTTGCAGCACGGAATCGATTACGTGGATTTGGCGGAGCCTCCGGAGGCAGAGATCGCCGAATTCGCGCACAGGACGATCGAATCGGGGTTGTCGCCCAAATGGCTGCCTGCCATGAAGCCGCTTTATGAGAGCGCCATCACCGGCTGCGAGAATTTGTTCCGCCAGGCGGCAGAGGAAGGAAAAGTAACGGAGGAGGATGTCGAAAGCAGCTTCCATCCGCTCTTGTCCGGATTCCAGATGGAGCGCGACGTCGTCTCCATGCTGCTCCTGCTGAATACGTCGGACGACTACACGTATCAGCATTCGGTTCAGGTCGGAATGCTGTCCTATTACCTTTCCTCCTGGATGGGGTATGAGGAGCAGGAATCGCTGCGCATCGGCAAAGCCGGATTTCTCCATGACATCGGCAAATGCAGGATTCCGAAGAGCATCCTGAACAAGCCGGGCAAGCTCACTCCGGAAGAATACAAGGAAATCAAGCGCCATACCCTGTATGGAGAAGAAATCATCCTTAATTCCTACGAAGACCCCTACCTCTCCACGGCTGCCCTGCAGCATCACGAACGCATGAACGGAAGCGGATATCCTCATGGAATCAGCAGCGAGGACATCTCTCCGATCGCCAAGATCGTAGCCGTCGCAGATGTGTACAGCGCCATGATCTCATCCCGCGTCTACCAGGAAAAGCGCGACCTGCTCTATGTGCTGCGGGAGCTGTACCGGATGAGCTTCCATGAGCTCGATCCGATGACGACCCATACCTTCATTCGGCATATGATCCCCAACTTCATCGGCAAGCGGGTCGACCTCGACTCCGGGCAATCCGGCATCATCGTCATGACCCATCCTACGGAGTTCTTCCGCCCGCTCGTTCAGATGGAGGAAGAGTTCGTCGACCTGACGCTTGAACGCGAGTATGAGATTACCCAGGTTTATATGTAAAAAAAAGACCGCCTCCGGATGTTCCGGCGGCGGTCTTCTATTGAAAAGGGGATCCAGAGGAGTCATCGTCCAACGGATTCCTTGGATCGTTAGGTCAGATTTCCAGGCTCATGATGAATTGCTGTCCCAGACTGCCCGTCCGTCAGCGGCCGGTATCCTTGAAGCCGGTTTTGAGATGTACAGCCGCTGGGCCGCCATGTTCTTGCCGTTCACGGCCAGCACGGCATCGCTGCGGCCGGGAAGCTCCCGATGGACAAACTCCGCCAGCAGCTCCAGCGCTGCGTTGGCGTATCCGGGTCCCTGATTTAATGGCTGCATATGCCGAGAATGATTTTGAAGGCTCTCCTGTTTTTGCGCGAGCGCTTGAAGCCTTGCCTCGAATCCATAATGAGCACCGTTCTTCCCAGCCACAGCCTGACGTAGATGGACTGAGGCTTGATCGGTCTCGCGATTCCCCGCTGCTCCTGTTCCGTACCGTCAGGGAATTCGGTTTCCGTGCGGAGAAGCCATCGGTTGCCGTACCCGAATTCAATATACTTCAACGGAACGCCTCCCTGGAATTTGCTGCAGCTTCCATTATGGGAGAGTTGGAGAGGAGTTGTAAATGAAAAGAGCATTCTTCTATGAAAACTTTAGAGGTCATAGAAGAGCGCGAGGGACCGCTCCGCTGGAGGAGGAAACGAATGCCCGCATGAAGAGTGTTCCGGCCACGGTGCCGGATCAGGAAGCGGGGATTCCGGCGCAAGCGCGGAGTGCCTCCGCCATGACATGGTACTTGGCTGGATCGCGCCCTTCCGCCTTGGCCTTGTACCAGGCCGGCGACAGCCAGTTGTAGATGATCTCCTGGCAGTTGCTTTTCGGGAGAGACAGCCCGGCTGCAGCCCCGCGAACATTGGCGGCCAGCCGCTCATAATGGGCGGCCGCGGCCTTGTCCCCTGCGAGCAGCATGAAGCGGCGGGCGGGCTGGATATAGGAGACGATGAGGAAGTCGCCTATTTCTTGCAGCAGCTTCGGTTGCTGCGGCTGCGGCTTGGATGGCAGCGGGAGTGCCGGCGTGGATGCCGGCTGCTCCGGGAGGGAGGAGCTGGATGCCGCCATGGCTTTCCGCACATCGGCTATGAGCTCGGCGAACGATTTCCCGCCCCAGGCCAGCGATTGCTCGCAATCCTGCTTCCGCATCGGATCCAGCTGCCGGTGGGTCACGATGTGAGCGGATGGATCCAGTTCCCACTTGCGGCAGCAGAAGGACAGATACCAGACATAGCGGCCGTACGCGGCTTTAAAGTCGATTCCTCCTCCGTAGCAGAGCTCGACTCCGAGCGCGGCGTCGTTGGCGTCGTAGCCGAATCTCTCATTGTCCGTTGTCACATTCCGTATGACATGCCATGCTTTTTCGGCCGCCTGGTCGCCCGTCCCTGTTGGGATGATCTCCAGAATCCGTTTGTCGTCGATGAAGACATGCGCGGATGCCGTTCGATTCCTGAGAGTGTCGAAGTAACGAAAATGCGCATCGGCGCCTGCGCCCGGATTGCCGGTATCATGCGCAACTAAAAAAGCCGGGCAGCCGGTGATGAGCCGGGTGCCTGGCCTTGTGTTCGAGCGTACCGCAACGTAGCGGCGCTCAATCGGATAGTTAGTTTCGTCCATGGGAATCCTCTCCGCCGGCAACGGCCTCCGCCGTCTGCCGGTACATCTGGTTGCCGTACACGGCAACCGCGGCGCACAATACGCCTTGCACGGCCGTATTCGGGCTCCAGCCAAGCGACGCGCCTGCCATAGCGATTCCGACGGCGGTAACGGCGTAGATGATGCTCCAGCCCGGAATTCTAGGCGTGCGCTTAAGAATGTAGCCGGATATCCAGCAGAGAAGCAGCACCCCTCCAAGTTTAGGCGAGATCCATTGACTTGCGATCGTCCAGTCCATTGCTCTCAGCTCCCTTCGATAAATTTAAGGACCAGCCCAAGCAGCGTCGCGGCCAGTCCGATCAGTCCAAACGAGGTCGTGATGATCCAGCGCTGCCCCTGCTTCATCGCCTCGAGCTGCCCGCGCAGCTCGTCGATCCGGTGATGCGCGGCTCTGGCTCGCTGGCCAGCCTCGCGGGCCATATCATCCGACTTTTCCAATCTCTCCACGAGACGGCTTACGCTGCCAGCCATATCCGTGAGCGCTTTCGTATTTACTTCCTGGAGAGTCTCCAGTTTTATGACCTGAGAGGAGATCGACTGCAGCTGCGCGGCTGGAATGTCTATGTGAATTCTCCTTTCAGCAAAAAGAGCGCCTAAGCGGCGCTCTCTGCTCCTGTGATTTCAACTGTTTGAAAATGATTTTGATTACAAGCGAGCATCTGAATCCGTTGCTGTAATCGGAGAGGATACAAACTCCATTACTCCTTCCTTTTCCTTGATTTTTTCTTTTAAATACGTCAGCAGGACACTATTATACTTCTTCACACTAGTTTCTCCGATATTATAGCCACCGCTTTCTTTAAATCCTTCAACCTGCTCGCTAGTGAGTTCCAACTCTTCGGTCAAGTCCAGCGCGTCGGTTATGGGGATGACATACAACGCATTACTGGCTACTACCGCTCCTCTTTCGTCCAATACCTGATAGCTTGCTCGGAACTGCGTCGGATTTCCCAACTGGTCGAAGTTTTGCGTAATTCCCATGAGTTTGATTGCTGCCTTAGCCATTTAAAGACCTCCCGTATGTTTTGATATTAATAGCCTTGAGCATAATTAAAACGCATGGAATGGTACCCGTAACGCCAAGCGGCAACACGATACATAAAGCGGGCACCTGGCATACCCTTGACCGTGAAGCTTTCGAGTCCTCGAACCGGTACCCTGAAGCTACCTTCGTCAATACCTGTGATATTGACGTTGTAATCTTCGCCGTAAATTTCAACCGTCTCTAGGAATACCGGGTCCATATGGATAACAACTTCCCCAGTTTCGTCCAAAACTGCTTCCCCAAAATCTTCAAAACGGTTTTCAGGTGACTCGATTGCAAACAAAAGCTGATCGCCAAATGACGGCGTTGTTACAATGGCGGACTTGGTGCCCCCGACGGAAAAGTTTTTGTAAACCGAAAGACTGTTATCCTCCCAGCCCCAAATCTCCTGGCCATTTGAAAATCCTTTGATGAACCCGTCCCTTACCCAATTCAATCCTGTGTCATTGTCACCAATTGCTAGACTAATCGGCGGGACTGCGAACATATTTGTTTTTCCACCGTCAACGAAAAGCCTATTTCGGAATGAAGCGAAATCTGCCCCTCTAACTGTGAAAAGTGGTGTGTAGCCTGGCCCAAGCAAATTGCCGACCTCAAACACGGAAGTATTCGAAGACGCATATCGATTTGTAACTAGCAGGCCCATCTCATTGGGAGCATCAATATAGTTGGCAACGGACAATGCAGCAGCTAATCCCAAACTTGCCGGGCTTACTGTGTTAGCGCTTGTCGATAACATCCCTTTTTCTATGAGTGTCGTGATCCCGGAAGACGTGCGGCTCATCATCGTAATAAGCGGTTCAACCACAGCACCAGGAGATGTCACGCCCATACGAATCGATCTATTACCTTTGATGCTTACTCCATCAATTGAAGATGTGCTTAAGATAGTATTTCCAGTGTACAAGTGGGCTGAGTCCTCGTATCTTAACCAATGATTTGCGTCAGCTCCATCCTTTGATCGGAAAAAGATGGGAGCATCATTGAGATTTAACGCACTGGCGCTATTTCCAAAATTGATATGCCTCGAGATAGTCACATTTTGTGTCGCTCGATTAATGTCAAGAGCTGATCCAAGCATAGCTCCATTATTATCATACGCCCAAAATGCAAGGCTCCCGCCTGCATTGCTTGATGCACTCGCTCCTGTTAAACCAATTCCCCAGTATAGGTTATTGGCATGATTAAGCCGATAGTGTAATTGTCCTCCGTCAACAGTGCCGTAGTTTGTCGTTATGGCTTGCTGAAGAGTCAAGGCGTTAAATGTCGGGCTATTGCTTGTCTGCAAGGCTTGGTTAAGCTGGTAGCCATTTACCGTAGTGGCGTTCCCTGCTTGAATTTGGCTGAACGATAGTGACGTTGTTCCAATCGTAATTGCACCTGTTGTAGCCAGTTCCCATAACTTCAGGCCGTTTGTTGTACCTTGAGTAACTCGAATCAGAGCCCCATTTGCAATATCAGTAGCGGTATCAAAATCTAAGGAACGCGTCCAAGCACCTCCAGCTGCCACATATATGCCATTTTGGCTTGAAGTCGATTGGTTCTTAACCAGTACCCTGTCGCCAGCCACGACAGCGATGCCGTCTATGATCTGCGTACCGGACAGGGTAATGTTCGCAGTCGTCGCAACCTTTACGGCGTCCTTAATAGGCATACTTGATTTAATGGTATCGACATAGTTTTTCGTCGTTATGTCGGTACTTAATACCGGATCGCTGACACTAGCCCGCCCCTGGCTATCCCTGACGACTGCTGTATTCGGTGTAGCGGCGATATCCGCATACATGGCTGCAAGCGCGACTTTCCCGCTGCCGTCCAGACCCGCATAGCCGAACGGCTGATCTTTTGCAGCTGTCTGCTCTGCGATTCTCCAAGAACTCCAAATCGTCCCGTTGTAATAGCGGGTGTAGATTTTCATCGTGCTGTAATCGGTAAGCCGCTGAAAATAACCGCTACTCACGATTTTATATACCTCACACAAGCCGAGAGTAAATCCAGGTGGCTTGTCTGTGTTGGCGCTACCAACGTAAAAAAGTCCCACTGTCGTAAGACCGTCTAAGCCCTGGCTATCCATGCTTTTTACTGTCCCGGTATCTTGAGTCAGCTTATACATCTGAGCGGCGCTCGCGACGGCATCTACAGTATCCTTGCGGGCGATATCATCGGATGCTGCAGGCGCAGCGACCTTGGCACGACCAGCACTGTCGCGCAACACTGTCCGATGGGCTGTAGGAGACACATCCGGACGTAAGCTGTTCCAAACTGGCGTAAACGCCGCATCGGCAGTCGTAGCTATCGCACCTGTATCGAAATACTCCACAACCTGACTGGCTTGGTTAAAGCGGATGCCACGCGCGCCCATAAATGGGTGGGTGTTGGCGAATCGATACTCGTCATTGTTCGCGGTGTAACAGTTTTGGGCAAGGAGGCCATAGCCTGTACTGTTGGCCGATAGATCCATCCAAGCTCCGGCAGTTATTTCACGTCCTGTGGTCTCGAC
>NZ_JZEJ01000001.1:2121421-2192505 GCF_001188365.1 Paenibacillus sp. D9
GCCGGTTAGGCCGCCCCCCGCCGCTTTGTCAACCTTTCCCCCTACTGCCGCATCGAGCTTGTCCCAGTTATTGTTGAGCATTGTCTCGATGTTGAAAGTATCCTCGCCGTCAGTCTGCGGATTTTTTTTGTACAGATTCAAATTCGGTGTTTGACCAGGCATGCTCTCATTCCTTCCCTACCGCCCGTATTCTCATATTTTGAAATGATACCGAGATGATGCAGCAGCTCTGCACCATCTCTCAGAATGCTTACTTGCAGCATTCATTTCCCCTTTTCCTCCAGAAAAGGTGCAAAATCAGAAAGCTTCCTAAGCTCCAGATTCTGAAGCTTGAGCCCTTCTACCTCTCTCACCAATAAATACCGAAAAACATACTTCACCAGCAAATGGGCCGGCAGGACCTCGCCGACCGCCGCCTTGAGATCGGCCAGGTTAGGCGGCAGCCCCAGCGTGCTGACGAAGCGGATCGTGAAGGTGCCGATCGCCGGATCGTAGCCGACCTCGATCTGTCCGTTCTCGTACGCTTGGGCGACCGACTTGAGCAGCTGCCCGCTGAACTTGCCGAAGCCGCGGATCTTGGACAGCACGACCGCCCTCCGCTGCTCCAGCGGCATGACCGATTGCGCGGTTATGCCCAGCTCCCGCTCCCAATCCTCCAGCCCCCAGGTTGCGGTCGAGGCGAAGCGCTGCTGCAACTGCTCCGCCAGCTCGGCGCGCAGCCGGGCCAGCTGACTTCCTTCGGCAGCCGCAATCGCCTGCATCTCCCGCACATCCTGATAGAACTCCGGCCATTCCGCCATCAGCGCGGAGGCGGCGGCCGGAAAATCAGCTATCCCCCTTAATGATGCGAAGCCGTCATTCACGCAGAGTCACCGCCTTCAGCGCTGCCACGGATCCGGCCGGGACCGCAACATTGGCGCTGCCCGAATTCAGCATCAACGAGGAGGAGGAATAATCCTGAACGCCCGGAGTATCCAGCAGCAGCGTTCCAATCCGCGCATACTTGACGCTGCGATCATCGCCATAGGCGATGTCCGCCAGATGAGAGCGGACGGCCTCCGCGAAATCAGCCTGGATCTGGGCCAAGGACCGGGTGCCTGTCCGGGAAATTGTAGCCGTGATTTCCACATTTACGAGGGGAGCCGCCTCCACCGTCACGACCGCGCCGGCCGGAGCCGCGCCTTCGCCCATCCCCTCTCCGAGGCCCGCCGCAGGATCGATATAGGCTTTTACCGCCTTCACGATGTCGGCCGAAGCGGGAACCTTTTTCTTGTCCAGCAGCAAAATCTTGACCGTATTCGGCCCCTTCCACGCCGGCAGCACGTAGGCGTCCCCGACACCGCCGATCTCAAGCGCCCAGCTGCGGAAGGCTGCGCGGTTGCCGCTCGTCGGCGGCGTGCGGACATACGCAAAGAAGCGTTCACGGAACGCTTCGTCGTCTTCTTCGTCCTTGCCCGGCTTCAGCACTCCGCCAAGAACAGCCGTAGCAAGTCCATCTACATATTCAAGCGGCAGCAGCGGACCGGTCGGAAGATTGCCCTGCTCTCCAGCGCTCTCGCACACAAGCTCCCACCGGCCGGGCGCTAGCCGCGCCCGCACTCGGAACAGCAAGCCTCCGGCTCCGAACAAGCTGCCTGCCGCCACATCCAGAGGAGCTCCGGCCGCATCCGCGAACAACCCTTCCCGTACGGCGGACTCCGCAGGCAGCGGATCGACGCCGAAATCCGCGCCCCTCGCCCTCAGTTCATCCCCGCTGGATGTATGCGCATAGCCGAGCAGATTCTGCCTGCCCAGCTCGGCATAAGCCTCCGCCAGCTTGCGGGCGGCGGGCGCAAGCGCATCGTAGAGGATGCTGCCTTCCCGCTTATCCACCGCATCGCTTGCGGAATCCAGCATTTCCTCCAGAATCGTCTCAAACGTGCGGTCTTCGTACAGCTTCATTCCGGCTTCCTCCCATAGGAGACGGATAGGCTCCCGAACACGGACCGTACCCGAAATGAAACACGCGCCTCGTCCCCGGACGCTTCCATGCGGAATTGCTCGACGCCCGTTATGCGGTCGTCCGCCAGCAGCGCTTCGGTCACGAGCCGTTCCAGATCATGCACGATCCTTTGTCCCAGCTGTTTCTCCATCCCGTAATTATCCGAATAAATGAAATGAGCAAACCGGTCCGTGTCGAGAATCTTATACACGGCTTGCTCCACCGCATCCAGGGAATCAATCATCCCGGCGATGCGTCCGTTGTCCAGGTCCAGCCGATAAGTGCGGCTGGTCTGAAGCTCTTCTTCGACGGCGGCTCCCAGAGAAGCGCCTTCCACCTTCATCATGGCGCCAGCCTCCCCGCCACATAGAAGTTCAAGGCTCCCTGCTGCCGGATCAGCACGACCCGATCCCCGGCTTCCAGACCTTTGCGCAGCAGAATTTCCGAGCCCCCGATCACGAGCTTCTGCTCGGTCAGATGCTCCGGCACGATCAAGAAATCGTCGTCCAGATTCAGCCGCTGATCGGCGCGAACGACCAGCGGCCCAGCCGACACGACGACGCCGGGCATGACGTCGGCCAGCTTCATGGCGTTGACGCAGCCTTCGGCAATCGCTTTGACGGAATCATTCAGGCTCATCGGCAACCACCTTCATTTCCAATGACATCGTATGCTTGTTCCCATTGAGCTTGTGGGTGCATTCCTCGATCAGGAAAAACCGGTTCAGCCCCAGCTTGTCCACCGTAACCTGGACCTTCATGCCTGCCCGAAGCCCCGGATAGCCGAGCGCCTCGAGCGAGAATTTCTGCTGCTCCCGGTTTTTCACGGCCAGGAGCCGCTTCGCCATCTCCCTGATCTGCTGCTCGTTCAATTTCTCGTCGACCTTCTGATAATATTGCAGCTTGCCCCATCGGTTCATGGAGCCTTTATCCGGCTCCACGAACTCCTGCCGGACGCCGTCTTTATTGTCCCGGGCCAGCTTGATGAAGTTGTACGTGTCGTCTTCGATGCTTTTTTTGCGCTTGTAGCCGTATACGAGGCTTTCATCTCCAAGCACGATATCCGCCGCCATATCGCGCACATGAGTCAGCGTCACCTTGCCGAAATCATCGTAGAGCACATACAGGTCTCCATTGGCCATCAGCGTCGAATCCAGAGCCCGGCTGACGATGTCGATGCGCTTCTGCCCGTCCTCGGAAACCTTGGGAATTCGATGGACCGTGTTCGCCAGCTTGCCGACCGTCAGTCCGATCGCCTTGCATTGGTCGAGGATGACCTCGTCCGCCCGAATGTTTTTGCGGATATACGTATCGCTCTCGCTCAGATAGCGCAGCTGGTCATAGGCGAGCAGTTGGATCGAGGCTTCCTCGCTGTCATCCACCGAAAAGATCCGCCCCAGAAAAAAGCCTTTCCCGTCCAGCTTGACTTGAATAGGATTTCCGTTTTCGGCCTTGAAGCCGCCTCTATCCATTCCTTTGGCATACACGAGAGTCGCTTCAAGAGAGGAAGGCTTGCCGATTCGGCTCGTCTTCCAGGTCATTTGGGAGATGGACTCCGTCACGTTCCATAACGTGCCGTCCAGATTGTCGATCAACACTTCGTACAGCGCGCTCACCTCTTTTTCGGCGGCAGCTGCAGAGTGCGCCCGGCCTGCAGCCGATTCAGCTCGGAATCCTTGATGCCGTTCAGCTTTTGGATTTCACGCCAGCGGCCGGAATCGCCCAGCTGCGACTTCGACACTCCGATCAGCGTATCGCCGGAACGCAGAACGTACTTCTGCGGCGGGATTCTTTCATCCGGGCGTGTGGAAGCCTCCTTGCGCAGCGCGGTCTGCCCGTTTTTCTGCACGGCCTTGACTTTGCGCGGAGAGAAGAAGGCGTATTCCTTGAGCTTCAGAGAGTAGAACACATCTCCCGCCGAGCCCGCCTCCTCGTAACGCTCGAACGATTCGATCGTCATCGGCAAATTGATGATATTGCCTTTGGCCGCATCGGCGCCGATGTAGATGACCCGGATCGGATACCCGCTGGCCATCCATTTATTTATGGATTGGACGTAGAAGCTTGGCGGCTTAAGCTTGAAGAATTGCTTGATGACGACCCCTTCCTTCACCACTTCCTTTTCCTTGATTGAATAGTAAGGATGAATGAACGGATAAGTTTCCTGCTGCGGAAAAAAGCTTTCGAAGCTGATTTCGGCCAGCTCGGGACTCTCGGGCACCGATACGCTTCCCGTCCCGAGCACTTGATAGTCGCTCGATCTGCCGCCTCGGCTGATGCTGATCTTTTCCGGCATGACCGGAAGCGGGAATCCTTCCGTGCTGTTGTCCCAGCTGAGCCAGATCGTGAACGGAAGCAGAACCGGTATGATTTTTTCGCTTGTTCCGGAATCGTCCCCTTGTTTTGCCGTTGTACTGCTCACGCTTTCGAACCTCCTTTACGCCCTTCGTGCACCCTGCCGTTTATTTTTCAAGACCAAGCGGCTTAAACCCCAAAGCTTCCCTGAGCCGAGGCGCTCAGCTCCTGAACCATATAAGCGTCGATTTTGCCGATGATCTGATCGACATCCATCTCTTTCATGACAGGGCCTGTCGTGACCTGAACGGTCGGCGTCAAGGTGACGAAGTTCTGCAGCGCCTTGATCTCGGCCATATCGCGCATGACCTTGAGATCCTCGCTGCCGATGTTCACCTCATCCTTGATGCTGCCGACTTCGCCGACCTTGTCGATGGTGCCGATGCCGCCCTTGCCGGCAGCCCCGAAGCCAGTCAGCGCTTCCGTTTTGGCTTGGGCGCCGTTTTTGTCCTGCGGAGGGAAGTTGGTAACGCCTTTGTATTTGTCCGCATCCTTGGGACCGGCCGAGAAGTCGAAGCTGCCGGCAAATTTAGCGACTTTGCCCGTCAGGTTTATCCCCGTATCCATTCCTTTTTTGTTGAGGTCCTGCAGATTCGCCATATCCATTCTCGGGAGGTATTTTTTGCTTTTCCCTTCCGGCTCCTTCAGGTACTTGCCCATCAAATCCTTGTATTTGTCGCTGATGGCATGGATATTATCCGTTTTAAACGGATCGACCGGCTTGATGTCGGAGCCGGTAAGCTTGTTGTACAGGCCGAGAAGCCCATTGAATCCATCTAGTACAACGTTGATTCCTTCCAAGATCACCTTCATGAAGCCTCCGGCGAACGTTTCTGCGCCGTAAAGCATCTGGTACATGGCATTGCCGAAGAAGGTAGCCAGATCATAGAACAGCTTTTGGACCGTAAATACCGGGTCCACGAACAGATTGATGATGAAATCGGCGAAGCTGGCAAATAGATTCCAACAAGCCGCAATGATGTTGTAAATCGCTCCTCCAAGCATATAGAAAGCCCCAATGACGCCTCCGATAATTTCTCCCACCGTCGCCCCCATGCTCAGCATGATGTACACCAGCCCGCCTATCACGGCGATAATCAGCAGAATCGGCCAGTTCATCGCCAGCCAGGCTGCCGCCGTCGACAGCACCGGAGCGACCATTGCCCACAACGCCGGCAGCATCGCCCATAATTGGCCGATCATCATCGGAATTGCGACAGCCCCGAGACCGGCGATAATGGCAATGACGGCATCGCCGTTGTTCGTGAACACGTCCAACAGGAAAAACGCCGCATCCGCCGCAAGGCTGAGCAGCTCCGCCACCACCCACAGACCGGCGGAAAGCGCCTCGAAGAACGGATCGAACCTGCCGGCATTGAAAGCCTCGCTCAGCTTGTCGAGCGTCGGCATGAGAGCTTCGAGAGCCGGCATGCCGGCTTGGGCTTTGCCGTCATTAATGTGCTGCTTGAAGCCCTCCACCTGGGCTGCGGGACTGTTCGTCGCCTTCTCGAAGCTTTCCTGGCTCATCCCTTGCTTGCTCAGCAAGCTGTCCATTGAAGCGAGAAAGCCGGTCAGGTCCCCTTCCGCCGCCTTTTTCATGGCGCCGCTGTCGTCCAGATTTTTCTGGCTGATGCCGGAGCTTTCCAGAAAAGCCTTGGGATCGCCCGTCATCAAGCCTTTGAGCGAGCCCGTTGCCGACTCCAGATTTTTGGACGGGCTCAGCTTCTGCATTCTCATGGCGATGCCATTCAGTGCCGTCAGCATCGCCGGATCCGTTGTCGTTCCGATCATGGACATCGCGGACTTATGGGCCTCGGCCGGATCGTAATTGGCCTTCAAGGCCTGCTTGTTGACGGCATCGAAAATGACCTGACCGCCGGTATCGCTTCCGGCACGAGCCGAATAAGCATCGATTTGCCGTTTGCGTTCCATAGCCCCGCCGACCGATTCCTTGAAGATCGGAGCGATTGCGTCATACGCTCCCTTAAGCGCAGAGCCCAAACCTTTCCCCGGAGATGATGCCCCGCTGCCCGAGCTCGAGACATCAGTCGCCAGCTTGATCTTGAACGGCCCGGAATCCAGCGCAGCTTGAATTTGCGAACGCAGCGCAGCCCCGTCGATACGGATCCGGACCCCGTTCAGAACGAGGTTGCTTTTATTCATCGCGATGATCCGCTTCTGCACCGAATTGAGCTGCCGCGAGGCCGAATCGGTCCGAATCCGAACATCCAGCGGTTTTCCCAGCTTGGCCTGAAGCTTGTCCGTCAGCTTGATCGTCTGCTCCAGCGCTTTGTTCACCTGCCTTAGGCCGGCGGAGAACCGGTCGTAAAGCACCAATGTCGCCTGCAAAGTCGCCATTTCATTCCTCCTTTCCTTGCCTCTAACGCCTGCGGGAACCGGCGGACGACTGGAGCCGCGATCTCTTCTCGGCTTCCAGACGTACCCGCACCATCCCGATCAGAGCCCCTTTTTGCCGCGCGGACAGCGCGGCGAATTCCCAGGGCATCAGATTGTATTCATTGAGGGCGAAGTAGGCGTAGTTCCATTCCGCATCGCCCTCGTCGATCAGTTTTTTACTTCATCGGAAATCTCGCTGACATCGCGGTCGAAGCCGTTGATTTCCTGCACCTTGGCCGCCAGATTGGCGAACTCTCCCGCGAGCAGCATTTTACGCACGACGGCGGATGCGCCGCGTACGCCGTAGGATTGCTGCAGCTCGGCGTCGTTCAGGTCGGGATAGACGACGCATGCGGCGACCATTCGGCCCAGGTAGGCGTTGTAGTCGAGCTCGGGCACGCCCGAGCTCCCCTTTCCTTTAGTCCGCTTGGTCGAGGCGCCGCGAATCTCTTCATTGAGCTCTTCGGAGATCGCGCGCAGCTTCCAGGCGGCCGGACGCCCGGAGGCGTCCAGAAAACGGTCCGAGACGACAACATCCTGCGGCTCCGCCTGTACGGCGTTGTCCGCGAAAAACATTTTCATGCTCATGGTTCATTCCTCCTTGGGTTAGCCCGGAATCGGGTCGGTGAATTTGTCGGTGATGAGAACGTTGTGGAACGTGAACGGCACTTCCTCATCCAGCGCGTCGGACTCCACGTCGAGAGCAGCCATGACGATTTCGTCGAGATTGACGCCGATCAGAGAGACAACCTGCTTGCCGATGGCAGAAGCCGGATCCTCATTGGCGACGGTGATGTCGAAGTAGGTATCGACGCCCGTTTGAATATATTTCTGCATCATCTCGCGGAAACGGGAAGTGACATAATAGATCGTCATCGTGCCGGTGCCTTCCCAGCCGGTCGCTTTTTTCTGCGTGTTGCGGTTGCCGAGCGTCTTGATGTCGGCCTTGTTTTTCTTCGCCGTGGCACGCAGGTTTTTGACAAAGAACATTTCGACATTCTGCCCGTCGATCGTGGCAAATGCCGTGCCCGAATATCCGGAAAGAGTGTCCCCGGCTCTCAGAAAAGGAGTCGTCATTTTACTTCACCTGAACTTTCATATAGATTTTTTCAATCGAGTCGACCGGCTGAATCGCGGCATTCACAACGACCGTATCCGGCTCCGCTCCCTGCGACACGCTGATGTCCTGGCCGGGATCGAAATTCTGGATGGCGCCGATAGCCTGATATTGATCCATCAGCTTCACGCAGTCCTTGCGGAATAGGGAGCGGCCGTTGTCGTTGTTGGCCATTTTCCCGATATAGAAATTCTCGAACGTGTTCTTGAAATCGTTGGCCAAGCCATCCAGCACGCGCAGCGCCGCATTTTTGCCGAACACCTTGCCCTTCAGGGCCGTCGGCGAGTGGTAGGAGTTGATATCCTGCTCCACCACGACGCCGCCTCCCCGTGCCGTGAACAGGAACTCGCCTCCCTGCAGGGCGGCGATCGTCGCCGAGTTCGTAATGCGAGGAGCCGCATCGACCGCACCCTCATAACGGGAATAAGTCAGCGATTCATTCGCCGCTGCTGCAGCCGTAGCGGCTGCTACCCATACCGCGGTCTGTCCGGCGGTGAGCACGGTGCCGTTGTCCAGCTTGACGCCGTTCTTGACGCTGATGACGCCTTCGTCATTGGCCGTCGTGTAATTTTCCAGCACGGTCTGGATCTTGCGTCCCTCATCCTCGCGCATGCGGCTGACGAAGGCGGCAAAGAGCCCTTTAATGACGGCATCGGTACCCGTGTAAACGACCGTATTGAAATCCTGCAGCTCGATAGCGGCAAGGAAATCCGTATAATTCTGGTTCGTCACCGTTCCATCGGCGCCGCCGGTCAGAGGCGCTCCCGCTGTCGCCGCCAGCTCGCCCGTTCCGCTCCAGACGATCCAATCGGTCGCCGCCAGACCGGCGATGTTCGCCACCGTCTGCTTGTTCACCGCGACGCCTTCGAGCATCGTCGTCACATCGAATTGGCCGGCCTTGTCCACGCTCGCGGCAATGACAATCGACAGAGCGTTGCCTCGGACGCCGGCATATTTGGCTGTAGCGGTCAGCGTGCCGCTCGTCGCCTTGGCAGCTGTTCCTCCATTCAGTCGGTACAGCAGCAGCCGGCTGGCGCGCTTGAACGCCTCGCGGACCAGCAGCATTTCCGGAGCCGCCAAGCTGTAGCCGAGCTTCGCCGTCGTATCCTCTCCCGCATCGAGAACCGTCAGCGCGCTCGGAGCTCCCCAAGACAGCGGCAGCGCCAGCGCCACCGTTCCCCGTTCTCCGAGAACAACCGGAGCCCCGCTCGTTGCGAAGTTGATATAGACGCCCGGCCTTACCTTGTTCATTGCTGTAAATGTGCCTCCTGCCATGTTATACGGCCTCCCTTTTCATGAATTCGTCCACTTTCTCCGCTACCTGCTCTTTCGTATAAGACGCTCCGTCCTCCAGCAGCACGGTCAGCAGATCGCGCAGCGGGAAGTAGAGCTCGCTGGCCAAAAGCTGTTCCTTGCCATAGACAGCCTGTTCCTCAGGCATGCCGCTTTCTTCCTTCGTTTGTCGGGCCAATCGGCTCAACCTCCTCCATTAATTTGTGCATCATGATGCCCGGCTCTTGCTGCACCCCGCCGTAGGAAACGTAGGCCGCCTTTGCATAAAGCATCCCGTCGACCAGCTCGTGGCTGATGCCGCTCCCTCTGGCAGCCGTCCCATCCGGCAGCATCACCAGGTCCAGCAGCCGGTAAAGCGAATCCGCCGGCGTCGCCGCCAACGCGCCTTCGGCCGGCCGGTGGGCGACGAGAAGAGTGTCCGATTGCCGGTACCGGCCTCCGAGCTGATGCTGACGGCTTCCTGCCAGGAGCCTCACCTCGAAATACGCCCCCGCGGCTGGAGGCCCGCCGCCCGGCTCCTCCCCGTTGATGACGGGAACGCCGGGAAACTCGGCTTGCAGCGAGCGGGAGACGGCCATCGCCACTTGTTTCATCGCTGTCATCGTCCCGCTCCCCCCTTGCCGCTGAGCATGGCATCCAGCGCTTGTCCAAGCGTTGCCGGCCATTCCCTTTCCAGCCGGGACATCGCCAGCGCCAGCATGAACCGCCCTTGCTGCCGGCCTCCTCCGTCGCGGCTCCCGTATTCGAGCTTCGCCGCCGCAGGATCGGGGTGGTAGACATCCACGCTCATCAGCGCTCCGCCCGTCTTGACGGGGCCGGTTTTCCAGCCGCGGCGGCTGCCCGCCCATAAGGGAGGAGTATGCTCCGCAGCCATGGCGGCCAGCTTGCCGGCCTCCTCGGCCAGCACTCGTCCCATCAGCGCGGGCCACTCCTTCTCCAAATCCTTCAACCGCTTCCGGAGATTCTCCGGATCGTCTACGGTTATCGCGCCCATAACGGACACGGCCATTCCTCCTTTCGTCCAGCTCGCGCATCATCAGGCTTGCATGAAAAGGAAAGGAAGCCGTCCTGTATGCCGGACGGCTTCCCTCTTTTCATCGTTCCTGATACTAGCATATTAGCACGGACAAACCCGCCTCAAAGGCTCATATCCGTCTCATTCCCGTCTCAAGACCGTCTCATCCCGATTCAAGTCCGCAAGTTTCGCCTGTCGAGCGCAATGAGAAAGGCAAGCTCCGCGATTCGGCAGCTTGCCTTGGTTGTTCCTTTTCCTCTCCTCCAGATTCCCCTCACCCCCGCTGCCACTCCAGCACCCGAAGGAACATCCTTGCCGCCTGCGGCTTCCAGCGAAAGAAGGTCGGCCTCGATACACATAAAGCGATGGCCGCGGAATCCGCCGTTCTTTGCTCCAGGTAATACAGCCGGATGAGCTGGCCGAAGCCGTCCCGCTCCTCCTCCACAAGACGGACCGCTTCATCCGTCTGCTCCTTTTCCTCCAGCAGCGCCTGCAGCTTCGTCATTCTTTCGATCACGGCATCGTAATCCCCTTGCCTCCCGGCTCTCGCTTCGACCACCTTCTCGACCTTGCCTCTCAGCTCACGCAGCAGCCTGTCGTCCTCCAGATCGGCGCCCTTTTTCGGAATGGCGGCCAGCTGAGCTTTCGTACCCGCCGGGTACTTGTCCAGGTAAGCGTGGGCAACGGTCTCCAGCTTCTGCTCATGTGCGTTCAAATACATATAGGAAGGCATAGGACGGAGACGCTTGTGCAAATCTTGAAGCTGATCCTCCTGATTGAGCCGGCTGACCGTCATGCCGCCTCCAATCGAGTAATTGCCGAGAGCCTTCGCTTGAACGCCGATCGCGCGGTATCGCTTGGCCGCATCGCGGACGAGCCTTTCGACCTGCTTGTTGTCCAGCTCCTCGACCAGCTCCTCGATCGTTTTGCGGGGGGCCGCGGATGCCGGCATCATTTCACGCTGTCTTCCAATCTCCATCTGTCATCCTCCTTGGATATAGCTAAAATTATATTTGAGTTATTTTCGGGTGAAGCCTCTCTCCTCACATCCGGCTTGTGCTTTGGACGTTTTGCTTTTATAATCGAGCCTAGAAGTAAAATATAATTTGAGCGAAATCGATGAGCTTTCCTTGTTTTCCCGTTTTCATCATCATTATAAACCATATGCCCCTGCATACATCCAGACCGTCCAAATGCTGGTTATCCACGAAATGTATCCCTACTATAGCACTCAAATTATATTTGGGCAATAGCTGAAAAAGGATCGAACGGAGGTCGCAGACATGTCATTAGGCAAACGAATCCGGGAATACCGGATCAAACGAGGATTGACGCAAATGCAGCTTGCCGTCAGGCTTCAAATGACGGAAGCCAATATTTCCAGTTATGAACGGGACAAGAGCGCTCCGCCGAGCGACAAGCTTAACCAGCTCTCCGATATTCTCGGCGTTTCTTCCGATTATTTGCTCGGACGGTCAATGGGCCGCTTCGACGCCGGTCCTGCAGGAGATTCCGGAGACAGGGCAGCTTCGGATGGCAGTCTGCGGACCAGCGAATTTAGCGATGAAGAGATTCTGACGCTCGCCGCCCACCGGGTCGGCCATGAAGGTCCGCTGTCTAGCCAGGAGCTGGAGCAAATCAAGCTGGCGGTGCGCATCGCCTTGTCCAAAAAATAGCATTCGGTTTAGGAGAGAGGGTTCATGACGAAATATGAAAGCCTGCTGCGGGAAACGCCCGTCTTTCTGAGTGAAAAGGCCGATTTGCCGGAAGAAATCAAGGGACTCTATATCGAGAGCAGATCCAGCCAGGCCATCCTGCTGAACCGGAACATCCCCACCGCAGCCGAGAAGGGCTGCATTCTCGCCGAGGAGCTGGGGCATTATCATACCACGGCAGGCGACATCACCGATCAGTCCAAGCTGGTCAACCGCAAGCAGGAAAAGAGAGCCCGCAACTGGGCTTACGAGAAGCTGATTCCTTTACCCGACTTCGTCGACGCCTACCGGGCGGGCTGCCGCAATGCATTCGAGATTGCGGATTATTTGGAGGTAACGGAGGAGTTCCTCGGAAGATCGATCATCCATTACCAGGAAAAATACGGACAGATGGTCATGCTGGGCAGCTGCTGCCTCTATTTCGACCCGCTGGGCATAGCGGAAATGTTCGGGAAATGAACTCTCTTCCGAGAAGCAAGCAGACAACGTCGTCCTGGAATCGACCGGCGTCCTTCAGAAGTCCCGCATTTATGAGATGAGCTCCAACAAAACGTTCCGGGAGACGCTCGGCTTCCTGATCGTGCGCGACAATGCGCATCAGAACGCATTCGCCAAGGCGCTCGAGACGCTCGGCGTCAGCTGGGGCAAGCTGTTCCCGGTGCCGAATTACGATCTCGACAAGTACGCCTAGACGATACCCGCATCGGGGAAATCTTCAGCGGTCAGACCCCGAGCCGCAGCGGCGGCGAGCTGCAGGTCACGCCTCCACCGCTAGGTTATCCGGTTCCGTTCAACCCGGACATGCCGAACGAGCATGCTCCGGGATTTACGGATATGAGCAACTGAATGCGCAAATAGAGCAGGCGCCCCAAATGGGGCGCCTGCTCTATTTGTGCTAAGCACGGGGAGAATGGCTTGAGCGGATTAACCGATCGAGCCTTCCATCTCGAACTTGATGAGACGGTTCATCTCGACCGCATACTCCATCGGCAGCTCCTTCGTGAACGGCTCGATGAAGCCCATGACGATCATCTGCGTCGCCTCGGCTTCCGTCAGACCGCGGCTCATCAGGTAGAAGAGCTGGTCCTCGGATACTTTGGAGACGGTCGCTTCATGCTCGAGCGTCACGTTGTCGTTCATGATCTCGTTGTACGGGATCGTGTCGGACGTGGACTGATTGTCGAGAATGAGCGTATCGCATTTGATGTTGGCTTTGGCGCCTTCGGCATTGCGTCCGAAGGAGGTCAGGCCGCGGTAGGATACTTTGCCGCCGTGCTTGGAGATCGACTTGGAGACGATCGTCGACGTCGTGTCCGGAGCAAGGTGGATCATCTTCGCGCCGGCATCCTGATGCTGGCCTTTGCCTGCGACGGCGATGGACAGAACCATGCCTTTCGCTCCGCGTCCCTTCAGGACGACAGCCGGGTATTTCATCGTCAGCTTGGAGCCGATGTTGCCGTCGACCCACTCCATCGTGGCGTTCTCTTCAGCAACGGCGCGCTTGGTGACGAGGTTGTAGATGTTCGGAGCCCAGTTCTGGATCGTCGTGTAGCGGACGCGGGCGTTCTTCTTCACGATGATCTCGACGACCGCGCTGTGCAGCGAGTTCGTGCTGTAGACCGGAGCCGTGCAGCCCTCGACGTAGTGCACGAAGCTGTCTTCGTCGGCGATGATCAGCGTGCGCTCGAATTGGCCCATGTTCTCGGAGTTGATGCGGAAGTAAGCCTGCAGAGGCACCTCGCATTTGACGCCTTTAGGAACATAGATGAAGCTGCCGCCGGACCATACCGCGCTGTTCAGCGCAGCGAACTTGTTGTCCGCCGGAGGAATGACCGTGCCGAAGTGCTCGCGGAAAATCTCGGGATGCTCGCGGATAGCGGAGTCCGTATCCATGAAGATGACGCCCTGCTTCTCGAGGTCTTCCTGCATGCTGTGGTAGACGACCTCGGATTCGTACTGGGCGGATACGCCGGCGAGGAACTTCTGCTCGGCTTCCGGAATGCCCAGCTTGTCGAACGTCTCCTTGATTTCCTGCGGCACTTCTTCCCATGTCTTGCCCTGCTTCTCGGAAGGCTTGACATAGTACTGGATGTCGTTGAAATCAAGATCGTCCATGTTGCCGCCCCATGTCGGCATCGGCATTTTGTTGAACTGCTCCAGGGACTTGAGGCGGAATTTAAGCATCCATTCCGGCTCGCCTTTCATTTCGGAGATCGTACGGACGATTTCCGGGGTCAGGCCTTTGCCCGACTGGAAAATGGATTTGTGCTCGTCGCGGAATCCGTATTTATATTCTTCCATTTCCGGCATCGATTTTGCCATGGTTTTCACGCTCCTTGTTATGGGATTGGAACTCCCCATTGCACAGTATTCACTCCGAAACCAATGATTCTTCCAATCGCTGTTGCTCCCAGATTCCTTTCAACATCAACTGACAGTTGGAATCCGGGAACAAAGGCGACCGCTTGCCGACACTCCCTTTGCGCTATTGCTGCAAAGAATCAATGGAGTTGTCGGACCTGCGCTTCTCCAGAATTCATCGCTTTCTGCGTTATCCTGCTTAACGGAAAGTCACCAACCAAAACCGTCGCAGAAGCGACGGACTGCAATCAAGCCTACTTGCCCTGAGCCTCGACGCCCTTGCGCAGGGCGTTCCAGGCCAGGGTGGCGCACTTGATGCGCGCCGGGAATTTGTTCACGCCCGACAGGGACTCTATATCTTCAAGCTCCTCGAATTCCACCGGCTCGCCCTTCATGAGAGAGGAGAACCTGTCGGCCATGGCGTAAGCCTCTTCAAGCGTGCGGCCCTTGACCGCCTCCGTCATCATGGAAGCCGAGCTCATGCTGATGGAACAGCCTTCTCCGGTGAACTTCGCCTGCTTGACCACGTCTCCTTCCAGCTGGAGCTGGAGAGAAATGCGGTCGCCGCAGGTCGGATTGTTGAGGTTGATCGTAACGGCGTCTTCGTCCATCGTACCACGGTTGCGCGGGTTTTTATAGTGATCCATGATGACCCTGCGGTACAAATCATCCAATTGCATGTCCGAAGAACTCCTTTGTCCGCAGCAGGGAAGCCGCCAGAGCGTCGACATCCTGCTCGGTATTGTACAGATAGAAGCTTGCCCTCGCAGTGGCCGATACATCCAGCCAGCGCATCAGCGGCTGGCAGCAATGGTGGCCGGCCCGCACGGCGATGCCTTCGGAGTCGAGCGCCGTCGCCACGTCATGCGGATGCACGTCGTCGAGATTGAACGTAATCAGGCCGACGCGGCCCTCGCGCGGACCGTAGATCGTAATGCCGTCGATCTCCGACAGCTTGCCGTAGGCATAGGCCGCAAGCTCCTTCTCGTGACGGTCGATGTTGTCGAGGCCGATCTCCTCCAGGAAGTCGATCGCTGCCGCAAGGCCGATCGCGCCTGCGATGATCGGAGTGCCGGCCTCGAAGCGCCAAGGAATGTCTTTCCAGGTGGAATCCTGCAGGTCGACGAAGTCGATCATTTCGCCGCCGAATTCAATCGGCTCCATGTTCTCCAGCAGCGACTTGCGCCCGTAGAGCGCTCCGATGCCGGTAGGCCCGCACATTTTGTGCCCGGAAAGGGCATAGAAGTCACAATCGAGCGCCTGCACGTCGATCTTCATGTGCGGCGTGCTCTGCGCGCCGTCGACGACCATCACGGCGCCGCTGCGATGCGCGATCTCGGTGATTTCCTTGATCGGATTGATGACACCGAGCACGTTGGAGACGTACATGACGGATACGATCTTGGTACGGTCCGTGATCGTCTTCTCCACGTCCTCGAGCGAGATCGAGCCGTCCGGCTGCAGCGGAATATACTTCAGCACCGCGCCGGAGCGCTTGGCCGCCTGCTGCCATGGAATCAGATTGCTGTGATGCTCCATCGGCGTAATGACGATCTCGTCGCCTTCCTCCAATACGGACGGGGCATATCCCGACGCGACCAGATTCAGCGCGGAAGTCGTGCCGCGTGTGAAGATGATCTGCTCCGGCGAAGGAGAGCCGATGAACTCCGCGACGCGCGCCCGGGCGCCTTCGTAGGCGTCCGTAGCACGGGAGCCCAGCGTATGGACGCCGCGATGCACGTTGGAGTTGTCATACTCGTAATACCGCTTGACGGCCTCAATGACGGAACGCGGCTTCTGGGAAGTCGCCGCGCTGTCGAGGTAAACGAGCGGATGCCCGTTCACCTCTTGATGAAGAATCGGGAACTGCTTCCTGATCTCCTCGATATTCATTAGGCGTTCAGCTTCCTTTCGAGCAGTTGCTGCAGCTGCTCGCGGACCGCGTCGATCGGAATTTCAGTTACAACCGGCGCCAGGAATCCGTAGATGATGAGCCGTTCTGCATCCTGCTTGGAAATGCCCCGGCTCATCAAGTAGTAGACCTGCTCGGGGTTGACTTGCCCTACGCTGGCCGCGTGGCCTGCCGTTACGTCATCCTCGTCGATGAGAAGGATCGGGTTCGCGTCTCCGCGTGCTTTCGGATTCAGCATGAGAACTTTCTCCGTCTGAACGCCGTTGGCTTTGGTCGCGCCCTTCTCGATCTTGGTGATGCCGTTGATGATCGCCGTCGCTTCGTCTCTCATGACGGCGCGGGTGACCATGTTGCTGTCGGAATTCAGGCCGAAATGCTTCGCCTGAGTCGTCAGGCTCATGCGCTGCTTGCCCGCGCCGATGCTGACGACGGCCGCATCCGAGGAGGAGCCGTTGCCCTTGAGGACGGACAGCGTGTCGGACATGACATTGCCGTCGTTGAGATCGCCGATCACCCATTGGATGCGCGCGTCGTTCTCAAGCACCGCACGGCGTACGGACATGTCGATCACGTTGGAGCCCAACTGGTGGATCGAAGCGAAGTCGACGTGGGCGCCGGCTTCAACGAAGATCTCCACCATGGAATGGTGGACCGCGTCGGCTCCTCCGCCTACGGTAAGAGCGTTGTCGACATAAGTCACGCGGCTGTGGCGCTCGGCCACGATGACGATATGCGGAGCGAACGATACCGATGCATCCTCGTTGTAGAAGAGGGCCTGCAGCGGAACCTCGACCTCGACATTTTTCGGCACGTACAGGAATACGCCGCCGTTCCACAGCGCCGCGTGCAGCGCCGTCAGCTTGTTCTCGTCCTTGGCGATCGCCTTGAACAGGTATTTTTGCAGCAGCTCGGAATGCTCGGAAGCAGCCGTCTCGAGATCCGTGAAGATGACGCCTTTGGCAGCCAGCTCCTCCGGCAGGCGGCGCAGGACATTGCCCGATCCGCGCTGCACCAGCAGCGCCTGCGCGCCGGCTACGAGCGATGCCGCTTGCTCAGGCAGCTCGTTCTCGGAAGCAAGCGGCGTGGTTTGGCCATGCTGGCCAAGCGCGCCGAGATTCCAGCGGTCGATGCGTGTCTTCTCCGGCTTCGGCCATTCCAGGCTTGCCGACAGCTCGGCCGCTTCGCCGCGCAGGGCGGTCAGCCATGCCGGCTCGCCCTTGCCGCGGGATACTTCTTCCGCATATGCCCGTTCAACGGGGTTCGATACTTCTGTGCTCATCTGGTTCCCTCCCGTCTTAGGCTTGGCCGACTGTTTCGTCTTCGATGCCAAGCTCAGCCTTAACCCAGTCATAACCTTCCGCCTCGAGACGCTCAGCCAGCTCAGGACCGCCGGATTTGACGATGCGGCCTTGCATCATGACATGCACGAAGTCAGGCTTGACATAGTTCAGCAGGCGCTGGTAGTGAGTGATGACCAGGAAAGCGCGGTCCTCGGAACGCATCGCGTTGACGCCTTGCGCGACGATCTTCAGGGCATCGATGTCGAGGCCGGAGTCGATTTCGTCCAGGATGACGACCTTCGGATCCAGCAGCATCATCTGCAGAATCTCGTTGCGCTTCTTCTCGCCGCCGGAGAAGCCTTCGTTGAGGTAGCGGTGGGCGAACTCGGGGTTCATGTCCAGCTCTTTCATCTTGCCTTCCATCTGGCGGATGAACTTGATGAGGGAAATCTCGCTGCCTTCCTCGCGGCGGGCGTTGATCGCGCTGCGCAGGAAGTCGGAGTTCGTCACGCCGGAAATCTCGCTCGGGTACTGCATCGCCAGGAACAGGCCTGCGCGGGCGCGCTCGTCCACGGCCATTTCCATGAGATCCTCGTCGTTCAGCGTCGCGGTGCCTTCGGTCACTTCATACTTCGGATGCCCCATGAGAGCGGAAGCCAGCGTACTTTTGCCCGTTCCGTTCGGTCCCATGATCGCGTGGATTTCTCCACCCTTCATGCTGAGGTTGATGCCTTTGAGAATTTCCTTGCCTTCGATCGTTGCCTTGAGTCCGTCAATGACGAATTGCGTTGCCATCTTTGAAATGCTCCCTTCAAATATGAGTACTTCCGGCGACGGTGTACCGCCTGGCGGATTCCGCCGTGGAAGCTGTCTGCTTTGCGAGTCTCCGGGAGCAATTGCGCCCGAAGGTCATTCTCAGTCGTTCTCAATAATAATTTTAGTATAAAACTCGTTATAAATCAATTAATCTCGGCCGCTCCGAGCAAGCTGCGGATTTCCATTCTCATTCGGTTGAACTCCTCGTCTCCAAGCACAGGCTCCGAATGATCGGCTCCAAGCCCCCCAGGCAAGGAAATCCACGACTTGCAGCCGGTGAAAGCCGGCTCCATCGGCAGCCGCAGCGGCTGCCTCAGCTTGTACACCCGAAGCAGCAGCACATGCAGCGGATCCCGCTTCTTCCATTTCAAGCGTTCCTCGGCAAAGGAATCCGTCCAGATATGCCTCTCCCTGATCCGCTCCAGAACGCCCGGGTCCGTAACCGGAATATCCTCGACCGCATGAGCCCAGCTCGATATCGACACCGCGCCCGCATCCGGACCGTCCCATTCTCCGAGCACTTCGTCCAGAATCGGGCGGGCTTCCTCCTTGAGAAGCTCCGGCCGCTGATGCTCATAAGCCGGGAGCAGATAAAAATCCGGCCGCTCCAGCCGGAAATGGCGGGTCTCCTCGGCGATGCCGCCCTTGCGCAGGACGACGATCTGGCGCCCTTCCTCGAGCGCCCGGACCGCGACGGCCCATTCCTTCAGCGCGGCGGCTCCTGCGCCGGCTCCATCAGGTACGTTCACTTCGGCCACACATCCTTTCACCCGTCAAGCATATTCGCCCCATTATATCAAACGAGCCTATTTCAAGTCTAAAAAAGATGGGCTATAATTAGAGCTTATGTAGAACAAGAGCCTGGCGTACGCACGCGGCCGCAAGCGATTCTCATGAATTGTTCCTTCTTTTATTATGCTACCCATGAAAGGTGGAAATCACTAATGCCAGCATATCATCCCTACAGCGAGGCGGAAGCGGTCGAGCTCGCCCGCACGGTGGAAGGAGTCTTCGCTCCCGGAGCGGAGCTGGAATGCACCGAGATCGGCGACGGCAACCTGAACCTCGTCTTCCATATTACCGAGCCTGCGACCGGCAAGGGGCTTATCGTGAAGCAGGCGCTGCCTTATGTCAAAGTGTTCGGCGAGTCCTGGCCGCTGTCGGTCGACCGCGCGCGGATCGAAGGCGAAGCCCTCAAGATCCAGCACAGCCTGGCGCCTGAGCTGGTGCCGCAAGTCTACTTCACCGACCAGGAGCAGGCCATCACCGTCATGGAAGACCTCAGCAGCCATGTCATCATGCGCAAAGGGCTGATGGAAGGCACGCTGTATCCGCGATTCGCGAGCGACATCTCCACCTTCCTCGCCCAGACGCTGTTCTTCACCTCGGATCTGGGCATGAGCCAGCAGGAGAAGAAGCTGCGCCAGCAGTCGTTCGTCAACGTGGAGCTGTGCCAGATCACGGAAGACCTCATCTTCGACGAGCCTTACCGCGAGCATGAGCGCAACAACTATGAGGATTCGATCGCCGACGAGGCGCTGGCGCTCCGCACGGACGCCGCGCTCCATCTGGAAATCGCCGTATTGAGGGAGAAGTTCCTCACGCGCGGAGAGGCGCTGCTTCACGGAGACCTTCATACCGGCAGCATCTTCGCCCTGCCCGACTCCACCAAGGTCATCGACCCCGAGTTCGCCTTCTACGGCCCGATGGGCTTCGATATCGGCGCAGTCATCGCGAACCTGCTGCTGAACTTTGCCGGACAGGAGCACTGGAGCCCGGAGGCGGATTCCCGCAAGCAGTACCGGGAATTCCTGACGGAGACCGTTCGCGGCGTATGGACTCAGTTCGCCGCCAAGTTCCGCACGCTGTGGGACGAGCATGGCAAGGATCCCGTCTTCTCCGTAGCGGAGGGCTTCCAGGATCTCTATATGAACCGCCTGCTGCAGGATACGGCCGGATTCGCCGGCGCCAAGATGGTCCGCCGCGTCGTCGGGTTCGCCCATGTCGCCGATCTCGACGCGATTCCGGACGACGCCGTCCGCGAGCGCGCGAAGCGGATGGCGCTGGCGATCGGCAAGGAGCTCATCAAGCGCCACCGCACCATCGCCTCGATCGAGGAAGTCATCGACATCGCACTTACGGCATCCGCGCGCTAGGCGCGGACGGCCTATCGACACCTTGCCCGGAAGCCGGCTCCGCCGGCACGATCGCCGGACAGGCATAATGAACGGAGGAACCATCATGACCGACAGCGCAGCCGCCTACCCCGGCCTACAATCCCTCATTTGGGCGGGAAGCCAGCTTCAGCTGCTTGACCAGCGCCTGCTTCCGGAGGAGACCGTCTATCTTCCCTTGACGGATGCCGAAGGCGTCTGGGAAGCGATCCGACATATGAAAGTAAGGGGAGCCCCCGCCATCGGCATCGCCGCCGCCTACGGGCTTGTGCTCGGCAGCGGACTGCCCGGCCAGCCCTTCCAGGCGGAGGACAGCCTCGCCGCCTGGCTTGGCCGCGTAAACGAGAAAGCCGGTTATCTGGCGACGAGCCGCCCCACGGCCGTCAACCTGTTCTGGGCGCTGGACCGCATGAAAGCACGCGCGGCGGAGCTGGCCCAAAGCGCCGTCACCCTCGATGAGGCCAAGCAAAGCCTGCTCGATGAGGCGATCGCCATCCAAAGCGAGGACGAGGCGACGAACCGGATGATCGGCGAGCATGCGCTGGAGCTCATGCGCGACGGCATGGGCGTTCTGACCCACTGCAACGCGGGCGGGCTCGCCACCGCGAAGTACGGCACGGCGCTGGCTCCGTTCTACCTCGCTCAGGAGCGCGGAATCTCGCTCAAAGTATTTGCGGACGAGACTCGTCCCGTCCTCCAGGGAGCGCGGCTGACCGCGTTCGAGCTGCAGCAGGCGGGCGTCGACGTGACGCTGATCTGCGACAACATGGCCGGCATGGTCATGAGCAAGGGCTGGATCGACGCTGTCATCGTCGGCACCGACCGCGTCGCCGCCAACGGCGATGTCGCCAACAAGATCGGCACGTACAGCGTCGCTGTGCTCGCCAAGGCGCATGGAATTCCTTTCTATGTCGCCTGCCCTCTCTCCACCATCGATCTCGGCACGCCTACCGGAGCGGAGATTCCGATCGAAGAGCGCCACGCGGAGGAAGTGACCGAGGGCTTCGGCAAGCGCACCGCCCCTCACGGCGTCAAGGTGTACAACCCGGCCTTCGATGTGACGCCTGCCGAATACGTCACCGCCATCATTACCGAAAAAGGCGTCATCCGGCCGCCCTACGGCGAAAACCTCAAAAAGCTGTTCGAGGAGCTCCGCCAGGGATAAGGCCCCATCCAGCAGCAAGCCGCCATGGAGATTTCCATGGCGGCTTTTTGTGCCCGGCCCTGAGCGGCATGGAACGGCTGCGGGATGAAAGCCGCTCAAATCCCATGCATCGCTTCCCCAGCCTCAGGCTCCGCTTCCGGTCGGCGGACTCCCTCACTCGTCATTGCCCGTCCGCTCCCCGTCCAGCGGCAGCCTGACGACGATCGTCGTTCCTTTGTTCTCCTCGCTGTGCACGGCGACCGTGCCGCCATGGTTTTCGACAATCTTTTTGCTGACCATGAACCCGAGGCCGGTCCCTTTTTCCTTGGTCGTATAGAACGGCTGGCCGAGCCTCTCCAGCAAATGGGCCGGAATGCCGCAGCCCTCATCGATGAAACTGACCATCACGCCTCGTCCGGATGGATTCATCCGGGCGTCGATTATCAGGCTGCCGCCTCTCGGCATCGCCTCGATCGCATTTTTGATCATGTTGATGCACACCTGCTTCAGCTGGTTTTCCTCGCACATGATCATCATTTCCTCGTCGCTGAAGGAAGTGACGATCTGCACGTCGTTCAGGATTGCCTGCCCGTTCAGCAGCGTGACGACATCCTCCAGCAGAAGCCTTATATCCTTCGCTTCAAAGTGGACCGCCTGAGGCTTGGCCAGCATGAGCAGCTCGCTGAGAATCTGCTCGATTCGGCGGATTTCCGAAGCCATGATTTCATAGAAATAATCCCGTTTCTCCGTGCTTCCGGACTGAAGGAGCTGAAGGAAGCCCTTGAGCGCCGTGACCGGATTGCGGATCTCATGGGCGATGCCGGCCGCCAGCTCCCCTGCGATCGACAGCTTCTCCGAGCGGATCAGCAGCTCCTGGACTTGCATTCTCTCGGTAATGTCGCGGATGATGACAGCCCGGCCCCTGATCCTGTCCTCGGAGTCGTGCAGCGGAAAGCTGGACACCATGACATGGAGGCGGACGCCGGCTTTGGTGACACGCTCCGATTCGTATCCCTCGATGCTTCCCCCGGCGGCAATGATCGATTTATTGCGCCGCACCTCGAAGGTTCTCTCGTCCGGGAGCAGAGGCATCGCATGGCTGGGAATCCCGACCAGCTCATCCTTGGTCCAGCCGAATGTCGTCTCGAAAGCCTGGTTGACGCTGACGGCCAGATCATGGTCGTCCAGAATAAGCACCGGGTCCAGGTTCCGGGTAATGAAGGACTCCAGCTGATGCTTCGTCGCCAGCAGCTGGCTCCGCATCAGGCTCGCTTCCTGCTTGCTGCGGTCCATGTCGAGCTGATGCTCGTTCTGCACGGCCAGGGACGGGTATATGTCGGAGCGCCGCAAGTACAGGCTGGACGCGACGAATTCCTCGTCGGTCATATGATATTCATGGCTCCGCAGCAGCGCAAGCTGGAAGGCGGCCGATATTTGCCTGCCGTCATAGGCGCATACGGAGATCAGCCCGTTTCCGTCTACGCATTCATCCGCCAAATGTTCCATGGCGTCGAGCTCGCAGCTGATCTCCTGCACATCCTTGAGCGGAATATTGCCCCATGTACGCAGCAACAGGCCGTGTTTCTGATAGGCTTCCACGGCGCGGGAAAATCTCTCCATGAAGATGCCGCTCCGAAACCCTCCGTCCATCCGGTACAGCTCTTCCCGATCGATATGATGGACAAGGGCAAGCTGGCTCTCATCCATCTGGCGGGAGAGCAGCTTGCGGATGGTTTGATATCGCGTCACGGATTCGATGATTAAGGTCTGATGCCCCTGCTGGATTCCCATGCGGACAAACGCAACGGCGTTTTGGATGTAGCGGTCCAAATTTTCATAAATGTATAAGATATGGCCGTGTCCCGAAATGCTCATCATCCCGCTCAACGGCACGTTGGAATTCGGAAGGATTGCAGAAAACCACTCTTCATTGGCAAATGGACGCATTCATTCTCCCTCCAGGAAATTGATTGTGTCTATTTCATCAACGAACGGATCAATCCCTCTAGCGGGACGGCCGATTTTCCAAAAAAACAACAAAAAAGGGCGGCATCCCCTCCGCCCTTCCTTGCCATCCTGCTTCATCCCCTGTTTTGGGAATGCGCCCGCCTTTCCGTCAAGCCAGCTGCCGGACGGCTTCGATTCCCTTCATGCCTACATAGAGGCCGGCTTCCCGAGCCGCCTCCGTCACCGATTCCAGCGGAGCGTCCAGCAGCTCTTCCAGCGTCCGGACGCCGACGGCGCGCGCAGCGACGACTCCCCGTTCCTTCAGCTTGGGGTTGCTGTCGAACAAAGCGACGTCGAGCGCTCCGCACATGATGTATCCTTTATCCGTCGTTACAGCGAGCAGCGTCGTCTTAGGCAGCTTCACCTCGATGCCGATCGCGGTTTTTCCGTCTCCGAGAGCAACCGGTACCATCTGCATCATGACAATGGGCCACCTCCCTTCTCAGCACTTCCGTATTGTATGCGCGGCGTGTCGGGGAAGGTGAATGCCGGATCTTCGACTATGGCGGCGTCGACAGCCGAGGCCGCCGTCAACAGAGCGGCAGCGGCCTCGATCATAGGGAAAGCAGGGAATCTATGGTTTAGTGGCGATCTCGGTTTGGGCGTCGGTCCAGACTTAGCGTCCCGCCACCCGGATACGGTTTTTGCCTTCGTTTTTGGCCTGGACCAAAGCCTCTCTGGCCTCTTTCATGAGCACCCCGCCCTCCAGGGAGGAATCCGCTAATTTCACCGATATGCCGATGCTGACCGTAATGAAGCCTCCGGCTTGCGATGGATCCCGAGGAATTTGCAGCGAGATGACATTGGTCCGGATTTGCTCGGCGAGAAGCAGAGCCTCGGCTTCTTCCGCCTCCAGCTTCATGACGAACGTCCCGCCGGTCAACCTGGCGATATTCGCTTCGCTGCGGTCCGCCAGCACGCTAAGGGCATCCCCGACCCACTGCAGGCATACATCTCCGCTTCGCAGACCCTGCAGCTTGTTGTACGTGCGGAAATCGTCGATGTCGATCAGAAGCAGCGCGACGGGCCTGCCCGACAGCAACGATTGCTCCCAATCCAGCTTGAGAGACTGCTCGAAGGAAGGGAGGTTCTGCATGTCCGTGAGCGGGTCGGTCGTCATGTACATCTGCAGCTGGTCCTGCGCGTCCGTGAACAGATCCGTCTCGGGAAGGGAGGAGCTTTCGCGGGCAATGACCATCATGGACGGCTGCCTGGAATGGACGACCGTCGCAAAGGTCAGATCCAGCAGGCGCAAGGCTCCGCCGCCCGCCCGGAATCGTCCCCGGCAGGTTTCCAGCTGCAGCGGATTTTGCTCCAGCCTCTCCAGTGCCGCCAGCAGCTCGGCCGGGTTCTCCGGACCCAGCGCCTCAATCAACGATGCGCCTCTGATTTCCGAGGCGCTGTCGAAGCCGAGCAGCCGCATCGCCTGATGGTTGCCGTACACGATCCTGCCTCCGGTCACGGTGAGGAAGGGAACCGGGGAATATTCCATCAGCTGAAGATAGCGCTCTTCATTTTCCCGCATGACCCTGGCGTTCTGCTCGGCCTGCTCCTCCGCGCGCGCCAGCTGCTCCTCGGCATGCCGAAGGGCGACGGCCTTGAGCTCGGGCAGGGCGCTCAGCTGGGACAGCTTCCAGGGCGCGGAAGTTCCTTGAACGACCTGCCGCCACTTCTCGAAGGACTTGCGGGGCGACAGACGGATGCCGTCATCGGTCCGGATGACCGACTTGGCGGGATCCCCCGCCCAATCGACCACCTGGATGAGCTCCGGCCGGAACCAGATGATATACTCCCGCATGTCCGGCGAGAGGGATAGGAACAGCGCTCCGGAAGCCTTTTCCCTGTATGCGGCAGCCGGACCGAATTCCTTGCTCAGCCGAGAGGTATGGTAGGTATAGTCCACGCTCTGCTTCTCCAGCCATTCCGCCAGCTCCCGCACATGGGACGGCAGCGGCGCATCGCCGAACAGCATCAACTGCCCGCGGAAGCTGACGGCCGCGCCTGTCGCGGACATCAGTCCGAGCAGGCTGTCCTTTTCCTTTTCCAGCCGCTGATGAAGCCTCAGCGGATCCTGGACGCCGATCAGGATCGAGGACAGCAGCGACGCGGAGGTCTTCAGCCGGAGCGCCTCCGAGTAGTCGTCCAGCTGCTGGCGCTGATACAGCTCATTGGAGAAGAAAGCCCCGAGAAAGTTGCACAGGCTGCGGATCCGGTGCGGGACGTACTTGGGAGAACGATGATGGCAGGTGATCAGCCCCCACAGCTCGCTGCCGTGAATCAGCGATATCGTGGTCGTAGCCCCTACGCCCATATTCTGCAAATATTCGATATGCAGAGGCGAAACGCTTCTGAGCACGGAGAGGCTGAGATTCAGCGGCTTGCCCGTAAGCGGATGCCCCGCCGGGATGATATCGACCGGCTTGTACCCTGCGTCCACGATGGTGCGGAGCCAATTGCGCAGGTACAGCTCTCTTGCCTGCCTGGGAATATCGGAGGCGGGATAATGATGGCCGAGAAAAGGCTCCATGTCCGGCTCCCTGGATTCGGCGATGACCTTGCCGTTCCACTCCTTATCGAACTCATAGATCATGACCCTGTCGTAGCCCAGCATCTCGCGCACGAGCTCGGCCGCCGCATGGCTCGCCTCCACCCGGCTCTGCGTCTGCTTGATGCGCCCGAAAAACAGGCTGATCCAGCGGTAATCCCGAGCAGCCGGACCGCTGTCCTCCCCGGAGGGCTCCATCTCCAGGATGAGCAGCCCTTCGCTTTCATGGGCGATGCCGTAAAATGGCGTCAGAACGCCTCTTACTTCGATTTCAATTTTTACATGCTGCAGCTCCGAGGTCGAGGATGCCCGCAAGTCCAGAGAAAGCAGCTCCCTGACCCGCTCCTCCCCGATCAGATCGGCCAAAGGCGTTCCGAGCAGCTTGCCGGCAGCGATGCCGAGCATCTCTTCGGTGTTGGCGCTGCACGTGCCGATCCGGCAGCCGTCCTCCCTCGTCACGGCCACCAATACGCCATGCGGCTGGATGCGTCCGGGAATATGGATCGGCTCCTTGTCGCAGTTCGTCAAATCGATGTTGTCGTCCTGCGGGACGAAATCGCCTTCCGTCAGAAGGGTTCTGTCCAGCAGCTCATGCTCATTCGCGTTTCCGTCCTCTTTCATAGCCGCTCAGGCCTCCCGCACTCTTTGCTATACGGCCTGCTCTTGAAGGCGTGCATGAATCCAGGCATCCAGAAGAGCGAACGTTTCTTTTGCCGCCTCGACCATTTCGCCGCCCTGCCGCGGCTCGGAGCCTTCCCGAACGAGCAGCTCCCTCATCTCGCCCCATCTCGCCCTCGTGTCGGGACCGTAGGCGTAGAAATACGACAATCCCGATTCGGGGGCGAGCTGCAAGCCGGAAGCCAGCTTCCTGCTGATGACCTGTCCGCCGAGCGTGGAGCCTTCCATGACATACAGGTAACCGAGCATGCGCGCCGGGACGGAGACATCCGGAAGGGAACCGCAGACGGGAATGGATTCGATGTCCGTCCTCGAATAGCCGAGCTCCGTGAAATCCCGCTCCAGCAAAGGCAGCTTGGCGAGCCTGGAGAAATCGATGCCCCATGCTTCCGCTGCCGGGGCTGCCAGCACGATCGCCTCCATCGGCTTGATGAAGCCGTAGAACAGCTCCAAATACTGCTTGTATTGCTGGAGAGTCATCGTCTGATCCATGATGGCTCTGGCATATGCATTGCTTTCCAGCTGCTCATGGCTGGGCGCCGTTTCCTCGCGCAATCTTTCCAATATGCCTGCGGACATTCGGAAAACCTCCTCTATTAATCGACTTCCTTTTATCTTCCAGAATATCCCTGATTTCCATTCCGCGCCACGGTTCGATCGTCATGGTCATCTACCTTATTGCCCAAATTCCAAAACCAATTTCACTGCAAATCCCGCCTCCAAAAATAGGTCTATGTCATTAGGTAATCTGATGATATAGTTATACCAATATCTCTATCAAGTTCGGAGGAACTACATACATCATGAACGATAAAGGACCAAATACCTATTCCTTCCAGGCGGATCTCATCATTGACGCGGTTACCCGGGACCTTGCCGAGGCCAGGCTCAAGCAGCTGCTGCAATCGGCAGGCATAAGCACCTACAAGATCGGCAGGAGCTCCCTCGTCGGCGCTTCGTTCCCCGAGGAAGACATTCCGTCCGGGATGAGAAAGGCAGGCTCCGGATCGACCGAGGCCGCACAGCCTTCCAGCGGCTCCGGATCCTCCGGCGTCACGTCCACCCTGCTGCATCATATGGAACAAAAAACTCTCGTCCGGCTCAGCATCAACAAGGGCAAGGGCGTCCGCATGAGCATTCCGGGAAGAATCCTCAACATCGAGAACGAGCTCATCACCGTCTATCATGTCGACGAGAAGCAGGTCTACACGTTCCTGCTCCAGGAAATCGACGACTTCAGCTAGCAAGCATGCAGCGCGCCCGTTGGCGGCTGCGGTCCTCTTCCATTCCCTGTTGTTGCAAATGCGGCGGCACCGCAAAGGTGCCGCCGCATTTTTTTTGCTTTCAAGGCCTCATCCGCGGGCGGCTGCCCGCTCTTCAGGAACGGCCCCGGGCGCTCCAGGCGGCCCAGGCGGTCAGCGCCCAGCCGGCGATGAAGCAGAGTCCTCCGAGCGGCGTGATGGCTCCGAGCCAAGTGTCTCCGCTCATGCTCAGCACGTACAGGCTTCCCGAGAAGAGGAAGATGCCCGCATTGATGAGCCGGCCGCCGTTGCGCAAGGCCCGGATCTCTCCCAGACGGCTGGCGGCGAAGGCGATGAGGATAAGGGCGATGGCATGATACATCTGATAACGGACGCCGGTCTCGAATACGTCCAGCATGTCGCTCGTAAGGCGGTCCTTGAGCCCATGGGCTCCGAACGCTCCGAGCGCGACGGAGATCAGGGCATGGACCGAGCCGTAGGCGATATAACGGGGAAACATGATGCGGCTTCACCTCTTCTTGCAAGCACGTAATCCGGCTCGCGAATGTTCCCATTATACCATATCCCCTTGAATGCTCGTCCAGCGCCGGCAGACGCCTCGCCTTGCGCCTGCATTCGGTAATGAATCCCCTCCCCATGAATATACTTGGAGAACAGGTCCTACAGGCTCTGAAATACACATAGTGGGGTGAGCGGCTATGACGGAACCGCTGTCCATCGTCTCCCGCGAGGATTGGTCCCTGCATCGCAAAGGCTATCAGGACCAGACCCGCCATCAGCAGAAGGTGCGCGAGGCCATCAAGCAAAATCTGAAAGATATCGTCACCGACGAAAGCATCATCCTCTCGAATGGGCGCGAAACCGTCAAGGTGCCGGTAAAAAGCATCGACGAGTACCGCTTCGTCTACAATCACAACAAGCAGCAGCATGTCGGACAAGGAGACGGGGACTCCCAGGTAGGCGACGTTCTTGGCGTGGACCCTTCCGCAGCCAAGGGCAAAGGCAAAGGGCAAGGGGCGGGGGATCAGGCCGGCGAGGATTATTTCGAGACCGAGGTCACCATGGATGAGCTGGAGGATCTGCTGTTCGAGGAGCTGGAGCTGCCAAGGCTGGAGCAGAAGCAGAAGGAGAACGTTCAAGCCGCCGACATCGTGTTTCAGGATATCCGCAAAAAAGGCATCATGAGCAACATCGACAAAAAGCGCACGCTGCTTGAAAACCTTCGGCGCAACGCCAACGCGGGACGTCAAGGCATCGGGGGGATCACTCCGGAGGATCTGCGCTACAAAACGTGGCAGGAGGTCATGAAGCCCCACTCCAACGCCGTCGTGCTCGCCCTCATGGATACATCCGGCAGCATGGGCTCGTTCGAGAAATACTGCGCCCGCAGCTTCTTCTTCTGGATGACGAAGTTTCTGCGCCGCAAATACGAGCATGTCGAGATCGTATTCGTCGCCCACCATACGGAAGCGAAGGAAGTGACCGAGGAGGAGTTCTTCACCCGCGGCGAGAGCGGCGGCACGATCTGCTCGTCCGCCTATCAGAAGGCTCTCGACATCATCGACAGCCGCTACCCTTCAGCCAATTGGAATATTTACCCCTTCCATTTTTCCGACGGCGACAACCTGACCTCGGACAACGAGAAATGCATCAAGCTGATCGACCAGCTGATGAAGCGTTCCAACCTGTTCGGCTATGGCGAGGTCAACCAGTACAACCGGAGCAGCACCCTGATGTCCGCCTACAAGCATATCCAGGACAAGAAATTCCTGTTCTCCGTCATCCGCGACAAAAGCGAGGTCTATGATGCCCTCAAGCGGTTCTTCGCGAAGCCGGCAGGCTGAGGCCCGGCAGGCAGCCTCCTGGCTCGTCCTGACGAGGCGAGCGCCGGCTCGAGGCATTCATGCCATTGGCTGCCTCGCTGCGTCATGCCATTGGCTGCTTCGCGGCGTCATGCCATTGGCCAACTCGAGGCGTTATGCCATTGGCCGTTTCTTGGCGGTTGGCATGACGCCGCCTCACGACGCGCCAAAAGGGCTGCGCCCCGCCCGACCTCGTGCGGTCCAGCGGCCGGCACAGCCTTTGCCTGCGTCAGGACGCCTCCCGGCAGCCCGCCCTTCTTATCGCTGCTCGCGTGTACGAACCCGACCCGGTCGACGATGACAAGCCCAATGAACAGGACAAGAATGAGGCTTGTGCGGGTCCATCCGCCTCCTCCGGCAACCGGCACGTCTTTCATCTTTCATCTCCTCACACGAACGTATGGTTCAACCCGTGCGGAACATGGCGCTCATGATTGGACAAGTGCCTCCGACGCGATGAATATCCTTGTTGAACGCGATGATTATCCTTGCTGAAACCGAGGTGAGTCGAAATGAAATGGAGCGGACAGGCGAAGGAAACGGCAGAACGGCTCCGGGAAGAGCTTCTGGAGCGGCAAAGTCCCGACGGCGCATGGCGGCTGTGCTGCGAGAGCGGCGTCATGAGCGATGCTTTTTTGCTGATCCTGCTGAAGGCGATGGATTGGATGGAGGATCATCGCGAGCTGGCTCGGCGGATTGCGCAGCGCATTGCCGTGCTTCAGGAAGACGGCGGAGGCTGGAAGCTGCATGAGGATCAGAAGGAAGGCCATCTGGAGTCGACCGTGGAAGCCTATTACGCGCTGCTCGCCACCGGCTATTACGAATACGGCGATCCTCGGATGGTCAACGCCCGCCGCTTCATTCTCGCACGAGGCGGGCTTGGAGAAGTACGGACGATGATGACCCAGGTGCTGCTCTGCATGACCGGCCAGCTGGATTGGCCGCGGGTTCTGCGCATTCCGGTCGAGACGCTGCTCGCCCCGTCCTGGCTGCCGCTCAGCCTGTTCGATCTGTCCGGCCATGCCCGCGTTCATCTCGTGCCGGTGCTCATGCTGGCCTCCGGCAGCTTCAAGCTCGGCGATGGGCGCCTGCCCAATCTCTCGGAGCTCGTGGCCGGAGAGAGCAGGAGCTTTCTGAAGCCTCCTTCGCTTCCGGGGCCGCTTGCCGGCATGGCCGAGGCGCTCGCTGCCGGCCATTCCCCTCTCTACCCGGCATCGCTGGACAAGGGCGAGAAATTCATGCTCGACCGGATAGAGCCGAACGGCACTCTGCTCACCTATTCCACCGCCACCATCCTCATGATCGCAGCTCTCGTCTCCATCGGCTACCCGCCAAGCCACGAGGTCATAAGGCGCGGCCTCGACGGAATCCGGTCGCTCGTATGGGATGATCCGCGTCACGAGATCTCCCATTTGCAGATCGCCTCCTCGACCGTATGGGATACGGCGATGCTGGGCTGCGTGCTGCATGAAAGTGGACTTTCCGCAGATCATGACGCGCTGCAGCGGGCGGCAGGATATATAGCCTCCCGCCAGCAGACGGCCAAGGGCGACTGGGCTCGCCGCAATCCTCGCACGCCGCCCGGAGGCTGGGGATTCTCGGATGTGAACACCCGCTATCCGGATATCGACGATACGACAGCCTCTCTCTCGATGCTCCAAAGGATTCCCGCAGCGGATGCTTTCCCGGATGAAGCCCGCGAACGAGGGGACCGCTGGGTGTGGTCGATGCAGAACAAAGACGGCGGCTGGCCGGCCTTTGAGCGTGAATCCGGAAGCCCGCTGATCGGGCTTATCCAGTTCGAGCAGGCCTCGCAGATCGTCACCGATCCTTCTACGGTCGACCTGACCGCCCGCACGCTTGCGTGGTCAAGCCGCCGGAATGACCCGGCTCCTTCTTGGGTAAGCGCGGCGGTGGACCCCGGAGAAGGCGGACAGGATCCGCAGGGCGATGCCGCTGTCCGTGCAGCCGCCTGGATCCTGAAGCAGCAGCAGCGCTCCGGCTGCTGGCCGGGACGCTGGGGAATCGCCTATGTGCACGGCACCGGCGCAGCGATCACCGGTCTAATGGCCATGCGCGCCAAGCGCAGCGCCTCCGCCCTCTACCGCGGCATGAACTGGCTCCTCTCCGTGCAGAATGCGGACGGCGGCTGGGGCGAATCCTGCTTCAGCGACGTCGCTTCAGAATACCGTGCGCTCGGAGCAAGCACGCCATCGCAAACCGCCTGGGCGCTCGAAGGATTGATGGCTCATCCCTCCTCGCCCCCCGTCGCCATCGATCGGGGCATCGAATGCCTGATCGAGCTGTTGGAGGCGGACGACTGGCGCAGCCGCTATCCGACCGGCGGCGGCTTGCCCGGCCATGTGTACCTGAACTATCACAGCAGCCGGTACATATGGCCGCTGCGGGTGTTGTCCGCTTATGCGGCAAGCGCAGCCTCGAAGCTGAACGGCGCCGAGCCAAAGAGCTGATTCCCATGGGACCGCTTTAGCTGGGTGATTTTCAGTCGTCGCGTTCTCCCCGAGCCTGGGTTGGGGAATATGAAACACATGCGGCGGCCATCTCATCTCAGCGAATCCTTTAAACAGCAAAACCCGGCTCTCTCGGAGCCGGGTTTTGCTGTTTATTCAAGCCGCAGTTCCGGCTCCTTCTGCCGCAGAAAATCCGACCTCGCCTTCATCTCCAGTGCAAGTGGAAAGCCCTGCACCGAGGGCTGAGGCCAGATAAGCGAATAAGACGGTTTTCTCGCCTTAGTCCGCCCCGTGAGCCCGAAGAGAGTGAATAAGACGGCTTTCTCGCCTTATTCCGGTCCCAAGAGCCCAAGTAGTGGAAATAAGACGGTTTTTTCGCCTTATTCCGGTCCCAAGAGCCCAAGTAGTGGAAATAAGACGGTTTTTTCGCCTTATTCCGGTTTTACATTCGGATGAAAGGTCAAGAAAGCGGCTAGCGGAACAGTCCTCTGCCTGATTCTATTCCTGCCAGCGTCCCTCATTGATCGTCCGGATCGTCTCCAGCGGCAGCTTGGGCTGACGGTCGTACGTCAGCAGGCCGTTGATCTCCTGCTCCACGTCCGTCAGCTGCGTATAGCAATATCCCTGCACGCATCCGGACAGAAGCAGCGGCGATATGACCGCGTTCAGCCGGGCCGCAAAGTCCTCGTCGTTCTCCGCTCCGGAATAGCCCCAGCCTTCCCAGTCGCTTTTCTTGTAAGCGATGCCGCCGAACTCCGTCACGAGGATCGGCTGTCCGCGGTAAGGGAAGCCGTCCACCGCCAGCACGCGCCCGGCCGGCGATGCCGAGACGGCGTTTTCCGCCGTGGAATAGCGCTTCTCCAGCACCTCGCGGCGCCATTCGTAGTCGTGGATGTTGAACAGGTCGGTGCTCACCATCTCCCAGCCGTCGTTGGAGATGACCGGACGCGTCGCGTCAAGCGACCTTGTCAGATGGTACATCGCCTGGGCATGCTCCTGCTGCCGCTTGTCGACGGCGATGTTCGGCACGCCCCAGCTCTCGTTGAGCGGCACCCAGACGACGACGGACGGATGATTGTAATCCCGCTCGATGCTCTCCTGCCATTCCTGGGTGAAGCGCCGCACGTATTCCTCCGAATATTCGTACGCATTCGCCGCCTCGCCCCATACAAGCAGGCCCAGCTTGTCGCACCAGTACAGATAGCGCGGATCCTCCAGCTTCTGGTGCTTGCGGGCTCCGTTGAAGCCCATTTCCTTGGTCAGCTCGACATCGCGCCGGATCGCCTCGTCGCTCGGCGGCGTAAGGTTGCCGTCCGGGAAATACCCCTGGTCCAGAACCAGCTTCATGAAATAAGGCCGGTTGTTCAGGCACAGCCTGCCGCTCTCGATCGAGATTTTGCGCATCCCGAAGTAGCTCGCCACCTCGTCGAGCACCTCTTCCCCGTCCAGCAGGCTGAACCGGACGTCGTACAGGTTCGGCCGCTCCGGCGACCACCACCGGCCGAGACCGTGGTCGTTGAAGTCCGCCAGCCGGATGCTGCGGGCTTCATGCGCGCCGCGAACCGAGAACGTATCGCTGGCAACCGGCTCGCCCTGGAACGAAATGTCCACCTGCAGCGTCAATCCGTCTCTCAGCGGCCCCTCCACCCAGGAACGGATTTCCACCGTTTGGCTGTCGATATCCGGCGTGAATCTCACTTTGCCCAGCGAGGTCTCGGAGACCGCCTCCATCCATACCGTCTGCCAGATGCCGGTCGTGCGGGTGTAAAAGATGCTTGCCGAGTCGCTTTTCCAGTACTGCTTGCCCCGCGGAAGCGTGACGTCCTTGCTGTAATCGGCCGCCTTCACGACGAGCTGGTTCTTCTCCCCGCCATCATGCAGGGCAGCGGTGATATCCGCGCTGAACGGCGTATGCCCTCCCTCGTGGCGGGCGACGAGGATCCCGTTCACCCATACCGAGGCGTCGTAGTCGACCGCTCCGAAATGAAGCCGAATCCGCTTGCCTGCAAACGGCTCGGGAAGCTCCAGCTCCCGGCGGTACCAGACGATGTCGTGGAACTCCGGATCTCCGATGCCGCTGAGCTTGCTTTGGAAGGCGAAGGGCACCTGGATGACGCGCTCCAAAGGCGTCTCACCCTTATGCCAGCCTTTCCTCTCTCCTTCTCCGGCGTCGTCGAAGCCGAATTCCCATTCCCCGTTCAGATTGATCCAGCTCTCCCTGGCGAATTGCGGCCTCGGATACTCCGCGCGATGCTGATCTACCATTCGAAATTTCCTCCACTCATTGTTATAGACCTCATGCACTCACCGTTGTGGTCCTCAAGCACTTTTAAGCATGGATCTTATCCAACTTGCCGATTCGGGACTGATGCCCTTCGGCATAGGCCTCATCCGTTCGCAACATAGCCTCAATTGAACGTCGGCATTGGCCTCATTTGCGCGCCGGCATCGTCCACATTTGCACGCCGAATTGGCCTCATTTGCGTAAGCATTGAACTCATGCCAGCGGACGATCGCCGCCCGCGCGCATACTGTCCCTGTATTCTTTGGGCGAGACGCCGAGCCGGCTTTTGAACACCCGGTTGAAATGCCGCACATGGGCGAATCCGGTTTCCTCGGCGATCGCATTAATCTTCTCGTTGGTGAAAGCGAGCTTGCGCTGGGCCTCTCTCGTGCGGACGCGGGTCAGCTGCTCGATGAAGGTGACGCCCGTCCGCTGCTTGAACAGATTGCTGAAGTAAGCCGGGTTCAAAAACACCTCGTCCGCGACGTCCTTCAGCGTCAGCGCCTCCCGGAAGTTCGCCTCAATGTAGCGGCTCGCCGCCGCGATCGGGTCCCGGTCCTGCTGCTCCCTGGACTGCTGGATCGCCTCCGCAAGCCGGCACAGCAGCTCCTCGAGCCGCTCCGCGAGCTCCTGCCGGGAGGTGATGGCGCAAATCTCGACGAGCACCCTGCCGATATCCGAACGGTCCAGCCAGGCGCCCGCCGCCCCGAGCTCCTCCGCCAGCTCGTAGTAGCGGATCAGCAGCTTGCACAGCTGCTGGTGGATGCTCTCCGGCGTGCGGGCCGTGCCGCACAGCTCGTCGATCCACTGGCGCGCCATGGCCGCGATGATCTCGCTCCGGCCTTCCATGACCGCCTTCTCCAGGCTGTCGGCGGAACGCTTCGCGGCCTCGTCGTCCGCACGGCCGCTCCCGGCGACCTCGGCATAGTCCAGCACGCTGTCGCCGCCGACGATGAGCCGGTGCAGCAGCGCGATTTCGGCTTCGCCGTACGCCTTCGGAATGCCGGCCAGCCCCTCGGCCGGCCGGCCGACTCCGATCGTCACCGTAAGCCGCGACAGGGAAGAGATCTGCCTGCGGATCATGTCCGCCAGCGAATCCGAACGGCTCGGCAGCGGTTCCGGCCGCTCGAGATTGATGAGCGCGACCACCTTCGAATCCGACAGCACGAAGCTGAGCCCCTTGGCGTGCCGGTCCAGCATTTCCTGCACGAACTGCCGGATGTACAGCTGGAACAGCGAAGCGTCGCCGCTCCGGTAGCGCTCCTCCCCGACCGACTGCTTGTCGAGCTTGATGACCATGCAGACGAAGTACGGATGCGGGAGCGCTATGCCCATCTGCTCCAGCAGCCGCAGCTCGCTCTCATCCACCCTGCCCGACAGCAGGGATTCGGCCAGATGCTCCGTCATATGGCGCCGCACGGCCGGCTGCGCGTCCCAGCCCGTCTCCGAACGGGCGGACTTCCGGCGCCGCTCCACCTCTGCCTTGAGCCTCTCCAGCACCTGGGACAGCTCCTCGCGCTCGACCGGCTTCATCAGATAGTCCATCGCCCCCTGGCGCATCGACTGCTGGACGTAGGCAAAATCGTCGTAGCCGCTGACAACGACGGTCAGCAGCTCCTGGCGCCGGCTGCCCGCCATCTGCTGCAGCTGAATGCCGTCCATGCGAGGCATGCGGATATCCGTCAGCAGGACGTCGGGAGCGAGCTCCTCGATTTTATCCAGCGCTTCGTACCCGTCGCAGGCTTCGCCGACGATCTCCCAGCTCTCGTCGAGGCCGGCGATCATCTTGCGGAGCCCTCTGCGGAAGATCGACTCGTCATCGACAATCAATATTTTCGGCATTTACCCGATCTCCTCCAATCTGGCGCCTGCATGATGAAGCAGCGGAAACCGGAGCACGACCCGGAAGCCCTGATAGGGCATGCTCTCCAAGGTCAGGCCGTATTCCTCGCCATAGTGAAGCACGATCCGCCGGTGGACGTTGAGCAGGCCGTTGCCCGACTGGCCGCCGAGCTCCTTGGTGCTCTGCAGGTGGGCGCGAAGCCCTTCCAGCGCCTCCGCGTTCATTCCGATCCCGTCATCGGCTACCGCAATCTCCAGCACCTGCCCCGCCGCCTCCGCCGTCAGCGCGATCCGCCCCTGGCCCGCGCCCTTGTCCAGAGCGTGGTTGATCGCGTTCTCCACGAGCGGCTGAATGATGAGCGGGATGACCTCGCACTCCAGCAGCGAGGGATCGGCATCCATCGTGAACTTGATCCGCTCCTCGTAGCGCATCTGCTGAATCTTCATGTACCCGGAGACATGGTCGAGCTCGTCCTTCAGCGTCACCCGCTCCTTGCGTCCGCTCAGGCTGTAGCGCAGAAGCCGGCTCAAATTGTTCGACATCGTGATGATTTCGCGGCTGCCCTCCATCTCCGCGTACATGCTGATCGACCCGAGCGTATTGTAGAGAAAATGCGGGTTGATCTTGCTCTGCAAAGCCGCGATCTGGGCATCCTTCTCGCGGATCTCGGTCTCGTAGAGCAGGTAGCCGAGCTCGCTCAGCTTGGCGACCATCTCGTTGAAGGAGCGGCCGAGCGCTCCGATCTCGTCCCGTCCCTCTGCAGGGAAGCTCTGGCCGAGCTCTCCCCGCTCGACGTTCCGCATGAGGCGGCTCAGCTTGCGCAGCGGCCGGGTAATCCGGTAGGCGATGAACACGTACAGCAGCAGCGCAAGCCCGACGCTCGTCGCGCCGATGCCGATGATGAACGTCCGCAGCGTATCCGTATCCTTCATCAGGCTCGCCACCGGCACGATGCCGACCGTCGTCCAGCCGGTCACCTCCGAGGTGAAATGGGAGACCAGCAGCCCGCGCCCGTCATTGCGGACATGGCTGACGCCTTCCCCGGTGCGCCCGAGGTACAGCCCGGGAGCCATCTCTCTTCCCCCGTCATCCTTGCGGATGACGAGGTTGCCGGACCGGTCGGCGATGTAGAGCGACTCCTCCGGGTCCAGCTTCACCTTGGACAGAATCTCGCGGATGAACTTCGGATCCACGTCGATCACGATATAGCCGAGCGACTGGCCGCTGTCGAAGCTGCGCAGCTCGCGGGCGATCGAGAACGCCTGGTACACGTTGCCCCCGGTCGACCGGACGTCATGGGTCGCGATGAAGACCGGCTCGCCGTATTGGCCCTTGAACCGGTCCAGCCACTCGGCGCTTTCGTCCAGCTTGTAGGTCGTCACGTACTGGCTCTCCGGAAGGACGACGTAAGACGCTCCGCCCTGGCCGTAGAGAGAGACGCCGAGAATGTCGACGCGCCCGTTCAGGAACACCTGGGTGACGAAGCTGTTCAGCTCGTTGATCTCCTCCAGCGACAGCGCCTGGCCCGGCGCCCGCTTCGACTCCAGATAAGCGGTCACCTTGGGATACTGGTAAGGCATCACCGTCAGGCGGTTGAGCTCGTTCATATAGGTGTCGATATTCAGCGTCATCTGCTTCAGCGTCTGGAGCTGGTAATCGCCCACCTTGGCTTCCGTCGTTGCGGAGAAGCGGGAGAAGGCGAGATACCCCATCAGGCCAAGCGGCAGCACGATGAAAACGACATTGATGAGAATCAGCTTGCGCGCCAGCTCCAGATTGCGGAACCAGTTGCCGAATGCCTTCAAATTCCTTTCTCCCCTTCCGCCGCGATGCCTACTTGCCCAGCTGATTATCCACGCTCGCCGCCGCCCGCTCCAGCGCCTGCGCCGGAGTCTGCTGACGGTAGATCATCTTCTCCCACTCGGAGATCAGCTTCTCGATCATCGTCCACTGCTTGACATGGCGAGGCCAATAAACGACGTAGTTGGCTGTAGCCGCATAGTCGCTGCGGAACTTGAGCGCCGAGAACGCTTCGCTCGCCACGACCTTCTTGGAGCTCGGGACATGCCCGGCCTCCGCCCACATGACGCCGTTGTCGACCGCCCACTTGGCGAACGTCAGCGCGGCTTTCCGCTTCTCCGGCGTCAGGCCCGCCTTGGCAGGCAGAGCCAGCGTGTGCGTGTCTCCCCATACCGCAGGATGATCGTAAATAACGGGAAAAGGAATGACGCCGAGCTCCAGGCCTTCGGCCTTCTCGAATGCTCCTGTTCCCCACATGCCGGTAATGAGCGCCGCCGCTTCTCCGTCATGGAACATCTTGAACGCATCGTTGATGCCGGGAGGAATAAGCTCGCGCTTGTAGAGGCTGTCCACGAACTCCAGCGCCCGCAGCGAATCGGAATTGTCGAAGACAGCCTTCGTCCCGTCCGGACTGAAAAACCGGCCGCCGCCGTCGATCTGGTTGTACAGGCTCCACCACAGCCAGACGGAATCGATTCTCGTGCTCGGCAGGGCAAGCGGAGCGATGCCGGACGGAACGCGCTCCTTGATCCGCTCCAGGAAGCCCGCAAAGCCCTGCTCTCCAGGCTCCAGAATCGGCTTGCCCTCCGCATCGAGAAGCCCGGCCTGCCGCAGGAATTTCTTGTTGTAATAGAGCACCAGCGCATGCGTGTCGAGCGGAACCGCGTAATGGCCGCCGCCGTACAGAGTCGATTCCGCGATATTTGCATTGAACATGCTCCAGTCGAGCCCCGTCTCCGCAGCCGGCCCGTCCAGCTTCTCGATGTAGCCGTTCTGGACGAATTGCGGCAGGTTCGTCGCATGGACGATAGCCAGGTCCGGCGCGTTGCCGGCCAGGATGGCGGTCCGAAGGCGCGAATAATAGTCGTCCAGCCGGGAATTGATCTGCTCGACCCGGATGTCCTCATGCTCCGCGTTGAACTTCTCGACGAGCTCCGTCATGAAAATATTGTCCCCGCCGCTGAAGGGGGTCCAATACTCCAGCACGACCGGCTGGACGGGATCCGGCAGCTTCTCGGCCGGCTTCTCTCCGGAGCAGCCCGCTGCGGCCGCGACGGCGATCGAAGCGCCCATCAGCAGCGCGATCCGCCTTATCGTTCGATTCCCATATCCGATCCGACTGTTCCTGTTCCTGCTGCCTCGGCTGCCTGTCATGCTGCATGCTCCCCCGTCTCGCGCTGTCTTCAAGCGGAATGATTGAGATTGACGGCATCCTTCCCCGCATTCCGGGTACGGCCCGCTCTTCCGGTCCTATTCGGTCCGCTGTCCCGGGAAGACCCGTCAGCCGGGCCTTCTCCATATATCCACATAATCTATAATGAAGCTTCCTCGGCTGTCAAAGAGAACAAGCTCGTTCTCCCCGGCCTCCAGCTCCAGCTCCGCCTCGTACACGCCTCGCGCATTGCGTTCCTGCGCCTTCAGCTTCACGGCCTTCTTGCGCCCGCCGTTCGCGGCGAGCGACAGCTCCGCTCCTTCGGCAGGGTTCAGGACGGCCACGGATACGGTATACTTGCCGCCGCGAGGCACGTTCACATTCGCGAACCGCAGCGTATCTCCCTCGCCGTACAATCCAGCGGCCGCGCCCCTGGAGGCATACGGATTCTCCTCCTCCGCCGCATCGCCACCGAACGCCGCCCATTCGGCTTCATAACGCGGAATTTCCACGGCAAGCACCTCCACGCCGCTGCCTGCCGCCTCCACCGCCAGCTCGTTCATCCCTTCGCGCAACCCAACCTGCGCATAGGCGTAGCCGATGCTGTCCGCATCCGTCGGGGCCAGCTTCAGCTCCGCCGCTTCTCCCGCTTCGCTGCCGATGCTCGCAGCGGCCTCGCTTCCCCCGGCGTTCCGATAATGGACCCGCACCGGAGCGCCGGCCTCCACCGTCGACGGGATCGCGCCGAAGAGGAGCCGATCTCCGTCCCGGACGGCGTCCTTCGCCTGGAAGACGCCCGTTCCGGACGGCATCCGGAGCGGCGTCGCCAGCGATTGCGGCTTGCCGAAGACCGGCAGCCCGTTCTCGTCCCATTCCACCCGCGCAGCCCGCGCCTTGCGGTTGTTCCAGCCGTCGGCCGCGCCGGAGGTCGCATGATAGACGAGCCATGCCTCGCTGCCGTCCGGCGAAGGGACAAAGGAATTATGCCCCGGTCCGTAGACGCCGGCCTCCTCGTCCATGGCGAGCAGCGGCTCCTGCGCCTTGGTCCAGTCGGAAGGCTCCAGCGGATTGCCGCCCGGCTTCAGCGCCAGCAGCCCGAGACTGTAGAGCGGAGTCCAGCTTCCCGCTCCCGAATACACGATGAAGGCGCGGCCGTCCTTGTACAGCAGCGACTGGCCTTCGTTGATGTAAGGCGGGCCTCCGGCCTTTTCCCAGTCCAGCTCCGGCCGGCTCAGCAGCACCCGCGGCCCGCTGATCGTCCAAGGATCGCTCATCGGCGCGATATACGTGTTCTGGGCTTCGTTCACGTCGCCTTCCCAGCCCGACCAGACGAAGTACAGCTTGCCTTCATGCTCCATCGCGAGCCCGTCGATCGCCCATTTATCGCTGTCGTCCTTGATCTGTCCCTTGAAGGCATAGCTGCCCATGGGATCGCCGCTTTCGCCTTCCAGCACATACATCCGGTGATTGGCGTTGTCCCCGTCGTCGGCGGCGAAATAGATGTACCATTTCCCTTGGAGATACTGGATCTCAGGCGCCCATAGATTGGCCGAATAAGCCGTTTCCGCCGGCGGATACCAGACGACCTTGCGCTCTGCGGCGCGGAAATCCAGCGTTCTGGATTTCATGACCATGATGTCGGCTCCATTGTGCGTGAATGTCATGTAATAGAACCCGTCCCGGTAGACGACGCTCGGATCCGGCGTGTCGATCTCGGCCAGCGTGTTCTTGAACATGCCTCCATGTCCATTATACGAAAGCGTTTTCTCTTCGTCTCCCTGCTGCTGCATCCAATAGATTCCTCCTGCGATCAGGACTAAAAGCGCTCCCGCCGCGAGCAGGAAAGCTCTTTTGCCTCGTATTGACATCGGTCGTCTCCTTGCTCTCATGTTGTCCGGCCCGGAGCCGGCTGCCCCGAGCTACTTCACGCCGGCGCTCGTAATCGCCCGCACGAAGGATTTCTGGCCCAGGATGAAAATCAGCACGACCGGAAGCGCCGCGATCGTCGTCATCGCCATCAGCTTGCCGTAGCTCTGCGTGTAGCTGCCGGTCGCCATCATTGCGATGCCGGCCGTAATCGTCCGCATCTCCGGCGAGGTCGTGGCGTACAGCGGCCAGACGAAGTCGTTGTAGATGCCCATGAACGTGAAGATGCCGAGCGTCACCATGATCGGCACGGCCGACGGCAGCAGAATGCGGGCGTACAGCTGCCATTTGTTCACTCCATCGATTCGTCCCGCCTCCTCGATTTCCTTCGGGAAGGACACGAAGAACTGGTACAGCAGGAACACGCCGAAGGCTCCGGCCGTCGCAGGCAGGATGAGCGCCGGATACGTGTTGATCAGGCCGAGGGAGTTGAATTCCATATACATCGGCAGGAACGTCAGCACGCCCGGGATCATCAGCGAGGCGATGAACATCGGCAGCAGCACCCGGCGCAGCGGCAGATCGTTCAGCCTGGCCAGCGCGAAGGCCGCCATGGAATCGATCAGCAGCACGAGTCCGGTGCCGATGACGCCGACGGACAGCGAGTTCGCGATCCAGCGCAGCACGGGCGTATTCATCAGCTCGCCGCCCAGCCCCTGCTTGAAGTTGTCGAGGGTCGGCTTGCGCGGGAGGAAATCCATTCTTCCCGAGAGCGCTTCGAAGTCGTTCTTGAACGCGGTCGACAGCATCCATACGAGCGGCAGGACCATGACCAGCGCGATGACGGCAGCGAGCAGGAGAAGAATCGCTTGTTTGGTTTTCGGGTTCGCCATCTATGCCTTCTCCTTCCGGTTGGTGAGCTTGAACTGGACGACGGATACGGCCATGATCAGCACGGCCATGAGGATCGCCATCGCCGAGGCGGAGCCGACATCCTTGCGCGCGAACGCCTGGTCGAGCACATTGATGAGCAGCACCCGGGTCGTATCGCCGGGACCGCCGCGCGTGAGCAGGAACGGCTGCGCGTAAATGTTGAAGGAGGCGATCGTCGAGGTGATCATGACGAACAGCAGGACGGGCCGGATCGTCGGCAGCGTGATGGAGACGAAGCGGGACCAGGGCCCGGCGCCATCGATCGAGGCCGCCTCGTAATACTCCTCCGGAACCTCGTTGAGCGCGTTGATGAATATGATCATATTGAATCCGATCGTCCACCAGATCGTCGTGGAGACCAGCGATATCCAGGCCCAGGGAGTATCGGTGAGCCACGGGATTCCGGCCATGCCCAGCTTGGCGAGCAGGCTGTTGAGGAACCCGGCGTTCGTGTCGAACATCATGAGCCAGATGACGGCCATGACGGAAGCGGACAGCGCGTACGGCAGGAAATAGAACGTGCGGAACAAGCCGCGCACCCGGGCGGGAAGCGCGTTCAGCAGCATCGCGAGGCCGAGGCCGATGACGATGAGCAGCGGCACCGAGTACAGGACGAACTGAGCCGTCGTCCACAAGCCTTTGAAGAACAGGCTGTTCTCGTAGGTGCCGGGAGTGAAGATGGTGATGTAGTTGCTTAAGCCGACGAAGGCATGCTCCGCCGACAGCAGCTCGAAATCCTGGAGGCTGATGACGACGCCGTACAGGATCGGGAAGAGCAGAAACAGCCCGAAGGCGGCCAGATAGGGGAGAATGAACAGGAACGAGGTCAGCCGGGAAGTCCAGGCGCTTTTCATAGACGATGCCTCCATTTCATCTTTCCGATAGTCGTGGACGGAAGGAGGGACGGGAAGGCGGCTGCCCGCGCTCCCCGTCCCTTCCGCCTCATTACGTTTGGAAAGCCGTTATTTTTTGATCGCCTGGCGGGACTTCGCGACGGCGTCGTCCATCGCTTGCTGCGGAGATTTCTTCCCCAGAATCGCGTTGCTAAGCTCGCCCCACATCGGCTCGACGATCGTGCCCCAGTTCAGCACGTTCGGCGCGAATTGAACGGAAGGGAAGCTTTCGGCGACCGTGCTCTGGAACGCCATCGCCTTGAACTCGGCGCTCTCGAGCACCTTGTGCGAGGCGACCGCCTGGCCGGATTCGGCCCAGTCGAGCGAGTTGCCGGCGACGTACTTCAGGAAATCGCCGATGCCCGCGATTTTGTCCGCGTCGGTTACGGCCTTCGGCACGACGAAGCCGTGGGAGCCGGCATAGATCGCCTGCTTCGCTTTGCCGATCTGCGGAATGACGGCGACGCCGTAGTTCAGGCCGGCCTCGTCGAATTGGGACTTCATCCACGGACCGTTGAACTGGATGGCGTTTTTGCCCTGGAGGAACAGCGTGTTCTCGCCGTCCTGCTGCACGTTGCCAGGGGAAATGCCCTTCTCGACCATGCCGCGCAGCCACTGCACCATCTCGACCGCTTCCGGAGAGTTGTAGGCGACGTCGCTGCCGTTCCACAGCTCGCCGCCGTTCTGCCAGACGAGCGACGGGAAGATGAACTGCTGCGGCCACAGGCTCGGCACCACGTAGCCGTAGACGCCCTTGGACTTGTCGGTCAGCTTCTCCACCGCCGAGTCGAATTCCGCGCGGTTCGTCGGAGGCGCAGTAATGCCGGCCTTCTCGAACAGATCCTTGTTGTAGTACATGACGAGCGGGTGGATGTCCAGCGGAATCGTGTACAGCTTGCTGTCGATCGTGGCGTACTTGACCGGGGCTTCCGCGAAGTCCGCCGGATTGATGCCGGCGGAAGCGGCGAGCTCATCGACCGGCTGCAGCTGGTCCTTGCTCTGGTAGGTCGGCACGCTGTCCACGTGCATGATCATCAAGTCCGGACGCTCCTTGCCGGTGCTGAGCGCCACATCCAGCTGCTTGTAGTACTCGCCGTTCGGCTGGATGACGAAGTTGACCTTGTAGCTGTCCTGGGAGCTGTTGTATTTGTCCACGATCTTTTTCATGAACGGGCCGTCGGAGCCGGAGAACGGCGACCAGAACAAAATTTCCGTCTTTTTGCCGCTGCCGCTCTTCTGGCCTTCGCCGGCCGGCGCGTTGCCGCCGCCATTGCTGGAGCAAGCGGTTGCAAGAAGCGGAACCATCATCGTCATGGCAAGGATCGAAGCTTTCTTGAACTTCGGAGTCTTCATCTGTTTCTAATCCCCTTTTGCCTGGTAGTTCAAGGCGCGAGCGCTTTGATAGCTCTATCGTAAGGGAAGGGGATCGGCGAAAAAATGCCGCTTCTACAGGAACAATGGACATATTTACAGGTCACCCGGCGGGAAAGATGTCCATGCAGTCGATCTCGGCGTAATTGCTGGAGCCGGTGAAGCGGATTGTGTTCGTGCCGGCGTTCAGGTACACCTTGGCCGTCGAGGCTCCCCAGTTGTTCCAGCCGGAGTAGGCCACGTAGAAGCTGGACGCCGCGCCGCCGTTGACGGACAGCGAGTGGATCGCCCAAGGCTGTCCGCTCGTGCCGTTGCCGTTGCGGACGGCCAGCACGTACCAGCCCGCCGAAGGGGCGGAGACGGTGAACTGGGCGTAGCTGCTCGTCGTATCGAGATAGCCGACCTTCTTGCCGCCCGAAGCGCTGGCTTCGTTCGCCACGGCCGCTCCGCCTGCCAGCAGAGCGCTCTCGGCTTCGTAGCGGTCCCGGCCCGGTTCGCCGGCAGGCTTGGCGATCGGAGCGTTCGGATTGACCGGCGCGCCGAGATTCGGCGTATTGTCGGCGTTCCAGCCGAACGGCTGGGTGCGGACATTGCGGGTCCAGCCGGAGCCCTGCCATCTGGCGGCATGGTAGACGAGCCAGTCCTGCGTGCCGTCAGGCGACTTGGTGAAGCTGTGATGGCCAGGGCCGTAGACGCCGTTCGCGCTGGCGAACAGAGGCGCGCTCTTTTTCGTCCAGGAAGCGGCGTTGAGCAGGTTCGCGGATGTGCCCGCCGTCACCAGGCCGAGGCAGTAGCCGTCCGTCCAGCTGCCGCTGGCCGAGTAGACGAGGCTGATCGTGCTTCCCCTGACGATGACCTGCGGACCTTCATTGACCTGCGGCGTCGTATTCGTTTCCCAGCTGTAGGTTGGAGTCGCGATTCGCGTCCGTGCGGAAGAGATCGTCCACGGATTGCTCATCTGGGCGATGTACAGATGCTGCTTGTCGTTGACCGTGCCTTCCCAGCCCGACCAGATGAAATAGCGGCTCGCCCCGACCGTCAGCACCGTTCCGTCGATCGCCCAGCGGTCGGACGCATCGGCGATCTTGCCCTTGAACGTCCAGCCCCCCGCAAGCGGATTTGCGTTCGCGTTCTCCAGCACGTACATGCGATGGTTCTCGTTGCTGCCGTTGTCGGCGGCGAAATAGACGTACCATTTGCCGTCGAGGTAGTGCAGCTCCGGCGCCCAGATGTTGGAGCTGTACATCGTGCCCGCCGGCGGCGTCCAGACGACCGCGCTGTCGCCGGCGTCGATGCCGGTGATCGTCTTGGAGCGCCACAGCGTGATGTTGTTGCCGGTCGTCTGGGTGTAGTAGTAATAGCCGTCCGTATGCTTGTACATCCACGGATCGGCTCCGTCCTGCTTGATGACGTTGAAGAAGTTCGAGACCGGAGCGGCCTCCGCCTTGCCGCTGCCCATAGGGAGCGCCAAAGCCAGGGTCAAGCTGAAGGCGAGCAGAAGCAGGGACCATCTTTTGAACATGATGTATTCCTCCTTTGTCTGTCTGCGGCTTCTGCCGCAGCGCCTCCATTTTATGGGGATTGCGGGTGCGCTCCCATGACATTTCTTTTGGAGTTGTGGTCCTTTGGCTAGGAGGGGCGGCATCGTTCTCGAACGAAACCCGAGGAATGCAAAAAAGCGGCAGCCAGGAAATCCTGACTGCCGCTTGGCGATTATGGGTACCGATGCTTTCTTGCTTCAAACAATCCGCTTGCCGCCGATTGCCGCTCCATTTCAAGGCCGGTGTCAAGCCGGCTGGAGATTCTCTTCTCCCTTGAGGGAGAACGAGGAGGCTGCGACAGCCTCGGCAAGCTCCGCAGCCAGACGACGGCGCTTGCGCTCGAACTGCTTCAGATGCAGAACGGCCATCTCGTCCTCGGGGTTGCGCTTCAGATAGAATCGCATTTCATATAATGTATGGTCAAGCTCCATCAGCTCCTCCTGAAGAACCGCAGGATCGGCGAGGGCGGGCTGGAAGGCTTCGCGTTCATGGCATAGGTTTGGTTCGGTCATCATGTCGGTCAAATCCTCCTGCTTGGGGTTGCGGTATTCGCGGGCTGCGGCGGGCTCTGCCTTGCAGAACCGCCGTCCGCTTCCTTTATTACCACCCAAGCACATCCTCAAACCGGACGAGACCTTCTTACTTGAATTTCTTCCAATCCATGCTGCTGTTGTCGAGCAGATACTCCATGCTGCTCTCGTTGCGCTTCTGCTCGGCCTTGCGGGCTTCCTCCGCCCGGCGGCGCTCCTCCTCGCGGGCGCGCTCCTGCTCGGCCTTCATGCCGTCGGCCTGGGACTTCAGCCGCTGGACCATATCCGCCGGCAGCAGATCCTTGAGCGTCGCCGGCTTGGCCGCTTCCGCTCCCGGCTCTGGACGGCGGGCAGGCGCATGCTTCTTCTTCGCCATTTCCGGATGCTCCCCTTTCACTTGCGTCATGGCTGAATTATAGCACAAAGCCGGCGACGGCTCCGCCTGGAAGTCTCATAGAGGAAGGATGGGGAGCTGGAAGCGCGCGCCTCCCCTAGACAAGCACGCCTTGCTTGCCGTGCAGCCTGGCCTCATGCCTGCTTCGCGGCGCTCGCCAGGCGCAGCCGGATTCCCGAAGGATCGGTCACTTCGCCGCCTTCCGGCACGTCCCTGACCTCGGCTCCGCCGTCGCGGAGCCTGTCCATGGCGGCCGCAAGCGATTCGGCATCCGGATAGAGAATCGTGGCGTAGGCAAGCCCGACTCCCCGCTCGGGCGCAGGCGGCGCTCCTTTGCCCGCCCAGATGTTCAGCCCGATATGATGATGATAACCGCCCGCCGAGACGAAAAGCGCCCCCATCGACTGCCAGCCGTCCGCGATCAGGTCGAAGCCGAGCAGGCCGCAATAGAAGTCGTAGGCGGCTTGCAGGTCGGATACATGGAAGTGGACGTGGCCGATGACCGTGCCGGCCGGCAGTCCTTGCCACTCCTGTCCTTCCGCCAGCTGCAGCAGGCCCTCGACGTCGACAGGATCGGTGCCCATAAGGACATGGCCTTCGGCGTCATGCTTCCACTCGCTGCGCGGCCGGTCGCGGTAGATCTCGATGCCGTTGCCGTCGGGATCGTCAAGGTACAACGCTTCGCTCACCCAGTGGTCGCCTTGTCCGACAGGCAGCCTGGCTTCCGCCAGACGGCGCAGGACAAGGCCGAGCGACAAGCGGTCCGGAACGAGAATAGCGAAATGGTACAGGCCGGCGGTGCGTCCCGCCGCCGGGACGGCATCCGGGCGTTCCTCGAGCAGCAGCAAAGGCTCCGGGCCGCCGGCTGTCAGCCAGACGCCCTCCTCGTCCCTGCGCAAAACTTGAAAGCCGATGATATCGGTATAAAACCGGACGGAACGATCGATTTCTTTGACTTTCAGCTTCACAAGACCGATCGACACGCCGGGATGGATGGACAGATGCGGTTGAGTCATCCTGTATTCCCCCTTGAATAAGTAACTTATTAAAAGTAAGTATAATGCCGGGAACAAAAAAATTCAAGCGGGCGGTCCAAGTAGGATCCGCCCGCTTTCGTCTTGCTATTCATGCAGCCTGTTCACCCATCCTAATGCCGCAGATGGTATGGCACCGTGGCGATGACGATATCCTTGTTGCTGAACAGGTAGGCCCGCAGCAGAAGCCCCGTCTGGTTGTGCAGGATATGCTGCCACCAGTGCTTCGTGATGAACTGCGGAATGAGAATCGTAATATGATCCTGCTCGCCCGTTTTCCATTCCACCGTGTCGATGAACTTCAGGATCGGCCTCGTGATGCTCCGGTAGCTCGAGCGCAGCGTGATGAGACGGACGCCGGGGTTCCAGTCCTCCCATTTCTTCTCCATGCGCGCGATGTCTTCTTCGTTGAAGCCGACATAAACGGCGACGACGTTGTCGGTGAGCGACTTGGCGTAACCGAGCGAGTTGGCGACGACTCGCGTAATGCCCGCCACCGGCACGACGACCGTGCTGCCCTTGATGACCGGCTTGTCGACTTCCGGGTTGATCCGCAGCTCGGCGGCCACCTTGGTGTAGTGCCTATGGATGCGATGGAAGAGGAACATGACGATCGGGAGGAACACGAATACCATCCAGACATGCGCGAACTTCGTGAAGATGAAGATCAGCGTAATGCCGAGCGTCGTCAGCATGCCGATCGTATTGATGGTCAATTTGCCGATCCAGCCTTTCGGCTTCAGCTTGATCCAGCGGATCATCATCCCGAGCTGCGACAGCGTGAACGGGATGAACACGCCGACCGCATAGAGCGGAATCAGATTCTCGGTGTCGCCCCCGAACACCACGACGAGGATGATGGAGAATACGGCCAGGAAGATGATGCCGTTGGAGAAGCCGAGCCGGTCGCCGCGCACCATGAAGGCATGCGGCATGTATTTGTCCTTGGCCAGCATGAACGCGAGCAGCGGGAAGGCCGAGTAGGCTGTGTTGGCGGCCAGGAACAGGATCAGCGCCGTAACGCCCTGGATGAAGTAATACAGGATGCCCCGCCCGAACGTGCCGGCGGCAATCTGCGATACGACCGTCTCGCTCGCTTTCGGCGTGATTCCGTACCAATAGGCCAGCAGGCTGATGCCGAGAAACATCGAGCCGAGAATGACGCCCATCATGACCAGGGTGGACGCGGCATTTTTTTCGGCCGGCTGCTTGAAATTCGGGATCGCGTTGGATACGGCTTCCACGCCCGTCAGCGCGGAGCAGCCCGAGCTGAACGCCTTCAGCAGCAGGAACAGGCTGATGTTGCTGACCGTCGCGCCGATTTCCGGAATATCCGGGTGGGCGCCGCCGAAAGCGTATTTGACAACGCCTGAAAGGATGAGCACGAAGATGGAGACGACGAACAGGTAGATCGGCACGGCAAGCACCGAAGCGGATTCCGTCACGCCCCTCAGGTTCATGATCGTCAGCAGGACGATGACGATGATGGAGATCAGGATCCGGCTGTCATGCAGGGAAGGAAAGGCCGACGTGATGGCGTCGGTTCCCGCGGAAGCGCTGACCGCTACTGTCAGGATATAGTCGATGAGAAGCGAGCCGCCGGCCAGCAGGCCGGTCGTCGTGCCGATATTGTCCTTGGCGACGACATAAGCCCCGCCCCCCATAGGGTAGGAATAGATCGTTTGGCGGTAAGACAGGATGAGGATGAGAAGAAGTCCGAGCACAGCAAGGGAAATGGGAATGGAGTACCATACGGCGGCGAAGCCGGCCGCCATAAGGGCGATGAGAATCTGTTCCGTCCCGTAGGCGACGGAAGACAAGGCGTCCGAGGAAAGGACGGCCAGCGCCTTCAATTTGGTTAGCTTCTCGCCCTCAAGCTCTCTGCTCTTCATAGGGCGCCCGATCAGAAGGCGTTTCATACGGTTGACCATGATTCTTTTTGCTCCTTTGCGCATCGTGCGCAGCGTGAATAATTACTTTGCCCCAGCTGGAGAAACATGATGTATCGTACACCCGAAGCCAACTTCTGTAAACGGGATTCTTCCCGGAGCGTATGCTGCTTGAAGGACGAAAAATCTTGCCTCCGCCCTCGGCTTCCAAAGCAAATTTACCCCGGCTGCTTTAATGCCGAACCATTTAGACCAAAAACATCTCGAAATAAAATACTCGTGGAAATTGAACCTCTCCAAAAAGCTCTGATGTATTTCTGGCCGGCGCTTTCCAGGAGCTGCAAACGCAGACAAAGACGCATGCTCATTTAATGGAGGAGCGCAAAGAAACGGATGGAGATGATGATGAAATTATATCCTTCCAGGCTGGACAATAGTCCCTTGCGCTTCTGTCGAGCAGTTGTTCAATGGTGAAGCAGGATCGGAAGGCTCTGACTGGCTTCTGTGCAAACGGGCAAAAAAACAGCACAAAAAAAAGCCTTGGCCGCTAAAGGCCAAGGCTATCTGCTGTGAGCGAATCGGTGCCGATCCGCGCGGTCCATGCTTCATCAGCTTCGGGTCCGTATGAACGGCTTCGAAATTTCCGACTTCTTCCGGCCGCTTTTGGTTCCGATCCATCAATAGGGCGCTGTCTCGTACAAATCCGCCGGCAATCCCTGCACGAACGGCGACCAATCGCCCGTCGAGTAAAGATGAAGCCGGTGCATGGCCCGCGTGCATGCCGTATACAGAAGCTTGCGTTCGCTGTCCCGGCCGTAAGCCTCGGACGAGGCCTCATAGACCAGCACGGCATCGAATTCGACACCCTTGGCGAGATACACGGGAAGGACCATTACGCCTTTTTCGAAGTCCGGCGTCTCCTTCGTAATGAGCTGGAGAGCTTCGCCGCCATGAGCCCGCAGCGAGGCAATAGCCTCCCGGCTTTCGGCTGCCGTCTTCGCTATGACAGCGATGGATTCGAAGCCCTCGCCCTTGAGCTCCGCGATGTCTGCCAGCAGCCGGGCGTCACGCATCTCGACGCTGTCCAGCCTCGTCAGAAGGGGCTTGCGGCCTCCCCTTTCAAACGATTCGATTTCTTCCCCGCCGGGAAGCATCGATTTTGTCCATTCCACAATCTGCCTCGTTGAACGATAGCTGCGCACAAGACGGACAAGGCTCGTGTCGGCTTCTCCAAAAAGACGGAGCAGAGGCGAATCGGATGCGTCCAAGCTTGTCGCCTGAACGAAGATCGCTTGCCCGAAGTCGCCGAGCACGGTCATTCTGGCGCGCGGAAACAGCTTTTTCAGATACTCGTATTGAAACATCGAATAGTCCTGGCCCTCATCAACGAAGACATGCCGGATCTCCGTATTCGTCCGCACCCCTTCGATCAGTTCTCTCAGATACAAGTACGGCGTCGCATCCTCGTGGAGCAGCTCGTTCCGGAGCAGCGCTTCCTTCGTTTGCCTGCATATCTCGGGCCACAGCGGGGGGACTGCCGCCCCGTTTGTCCGCTCCCGATAAGCGGCTTCGTCGGCAAACAATTGACCGTAAATGCCTTCGGCATCAATAAACATGAATCTTCTCACGCTTTTCCTCAGCGGCTTGAAGAGCTCCTTCACGATGCTGCGGCGGAGCAGCTCCTCCTCCCTCTGGGCGAAGTCAAAGTCGCTTTCATCTTCCCTGCGCTTCTGGATGATTTTCTCGCGGACTGCGGCGTAATGCTCCGCAAGGTCGAACAGCTCCCTTTCTTTATGAAGCATCCCGAAAACTTCCGCGTACTGATCGGTATCGAGATAATCCAGCTCCTCCTGGACCCAAGCCGCTTTCCGTTCCTTGCGTTCCAGCAAAGCCAGCTCGTGCAGAAGCCATTCCTGCAGCAATACGACCCGATTGAACAAAGGCAGGGAACGGTCATAGCCGTAAAATTCCGCTTCCATCCGCTCCGCGGCAATCAGATCGCGGTCCCGAAGCCGAATTCTGTTGAATCGCATGCCTTCCTGTCCCAACCAGGCTCCATAGCTCCGCAGCGCCTGCAGGAAAGGCTCGGAAGCTTTGTATTCGATCCCCTGAAGACGAGCCTCATGCCCCGGCGCTCCATGAGCGGTCAGCACATATTCGATTTGGTCAAAGGGATCCTCCGGACGGAGCGATGGACCTAGCCAATAGTCGAGATACTCCTGAAAAGTCGTCTGCTGCATGTTCTCTTCACCGAGCTCCGGAAGAACCGTGGAGATATAGCTGGCAAACATCGGATTGGGGGAGAAGAGAACGATCTGGTCGGCCTTGATCGTCTGGCGGTGCTTGTAGAGCAAGTACGCCACCCGCTGCAGGGCCGCGGAAGTTTTGCCGCTTCCAGCCGCCCCCTGGACGATCAGCATCCGGCTTTTGTCATTGCGGATAATCGCATTTTGCTCCTTCTGGATCGTGGCTACGATGCTCTTCATTTGCGAGTCCGCGCCTTTGCCCAGCACCTGCTGGAGCAGCTCGTCTCCAATCGTTTCACTCGCGTCGAACATGTTGCGGATGTGCCCGTCATGAATTTGAAACTGCCTTTTGAGCTCCATCGTCCCTTCGATGGGTCCAGCGGGCGTAACATAAGAAGCCGGGCCGGGGGAATGGTCGTAATATAGGCTCGCGATCGGCGTCCGCCAGTCATAGATCAGAAAGCTCAAGCCGTCCTCGTCGACAAAGGAAGAAACGCCGATATAGATCTGCTCGGAGAGTCCCAGCCCTTCCTCCTTGAAATCGATGCGTCCGAAATAGGGCGAAGGAAGCAGACGTTTCATGCTTTTCCACTGCTGCGCCAGCAGCTTGTGGCCGCGCTCCCGTTCGGCCAATACCGCGGACTGCTGGTTGATCGTATGGAACGTCTCTTCAAAATCTTCGTCCGTGCTGGTGTTGATCGTCACATCTTCCCAAAACCGCTTGCGGATGTCCGCAGCTTGGCCGTGCAATCCGGCAACCTCCGGCTCCAGTTCGTTTATTCTCGCCTGCAGCTTGTTCCGGACCTGCTCCAACCGCTCCTGTTCCTGCTTCCAATCCTCCGCTTCCATCTCTCCCTCAACACACTCCTCGTCTTCCTTTTTCTGGGGCAAAAAAAGAGCCTTGACAAAATCAGAGTTCCAGATGTAGAATTAGATTAGGAAAAGAATATTTGCACCCACAATTTCATTAAATTTAATTCCGCTATAGATTTTATCATAGCGCTTTTTTGCGTTCAATATGTTTTTTTGCTTGTGTTTCTAGCAAAGGTGGACGCGGACTCGGACCGCCGGGCCGTTCCGATAAACGTCTTCGATTTCCCGGCACATCGCAAGGACCAGATAAGTTGTTCGAGCCTAAACCGTGCTGCAATGAATTGTCATGCAACTGAAATGTCCTCTTCAGCTTTTTTTAAGAAAGCGGTTTTATAATAAGGACATGACCCCCCTTTGAATATAGCAGCACCTTGGACCCCTGGCTTTATGCCGGAGGGTCATTTTTTTTGGGCATGGCCCGCTCCCTCTCGGGATAAAGGAAGTTACCTACGCCGGCCTCTCCGGCTCCTATTTCCTGCATGGCTTCATGGAAGAAATCCGGAGAGCCGTCCATGCTCTCCATATCGCCGCTCATAGTCCCGTCCACCGGAGCATACAGTGGGTATGAACCTTACTTATCTCGGCACGGAGGGATTGAGCTTATGACTCAGGACGACATCCGCCAGCTGGAGCGGGCGATCGACGAGATTACGGAAATCGCCGCAGGCTTCGGCCTGGACTTCTATCCGATGCGGTATGAAATCTGCCCGGCAGACATCATCTATACGTTCGGCGCTTACGGCATGCCGACGCGCTTCAGCCATTGGAGCTTCGGCAAGACGTTCAACAAAATGAAGCTGCAGTACGATCTCGGCCTCAGCAAAATCTACGAGCTCGTCATCAATTCGAACCCCTGCTACGCCTTCCTGCTCGATGGCAACTCGCTCATCCAGAACAAGCTCATCGTCGCCCATGTGCTCGCCCACTGCGACTTTTTCAAGAACAACGCCCGCTTCTCCGGCACCAACCGGGACATGGTCGAGAGCATGTCCGCGACGGCCGAGCGGGTCGGCCAGTACGAGATGCTCTACGGAACGGAGACCGTCGAGCGTTTTATCGACTCCGTGCTCGCGATTCAAGAGCATATCGATCCGACTCTTGTGAAGCCCCGCCAGCTCGACAAGTCGAAGCGAGACGAATACCTGCGCAGGGAAGCCGAGAACGCGGAGGAGCGGCCGCCTGGAGAGTATGACGACCTGTGGCGGCTGGAGGAGGTCTCGTTGGAAGAAGAGGCGGGACCGCCGGAGCCGCCGAAGTTCCCCCTTCGTCCCGAGAAGGACCTCGTCTGGTTCATTGAGGAGCATTCGGCCCATCTCGCCGACTGGCAGCGGGACATCATGAGCATGCTGCGCGAGGAAATGCTCTATTTCTGGCCGCAGATGGAAACCAAGATCATGAACGAGGGCTGGGCTTCCTACTGGCATCAGCGGATTATCCGCGAGATGGATCTCGACAGCGAGGAGACGATCGAGTTCGCCAAGCTGAACGCCTCCGTCGTCGTGCCGGGCCGCGGCAGCCTGAACCCATATTACCTGGGGCTGAAAATATTCGAGGATATCGAGAAGCGCTGGGAGGACCCGACGGAGGAAGACCAGCGCCGCTTCGGCTACAAGCCCGGAAGGGGCAGGGAAAAAATATTCGAGGTCCGGGAGCTGGACTCCGACACCTCCTTCCTCCGCAATTACTTGACCAAAAAACTGGTCGACGATCTCGACCTGTACATTTTCGAGAAGAAGGGCCCCGAATGGAAAATCACCGACAAGGCGTGGAAAAACATCCGCGAGCAGCTCGTCTACTCCCGCGTCAACGGCGGATTTCCCGTCATCGAGGTGCATAACGGCGATTTCAACCGGGCAGGCGAGCTGTACCTGGTCCACCATTATGAAGGCGTGGAGCTGGACCTGAAGTATGTGGAGCGCACGCTCCCCCATGTCGTCGCCCTCTGGGGCAAATCCGTGCATCTGGAGACAGTCGTCGAGGACAAGAAAATCGTCTTCAGCTGCGACGGGAAGAAGACGAGCCGGAAGTTTATTTGAACGTTAATTTGTTTTGATGAAACGGTATAGAAACCATGGAAACAGCCGGCTCCTATTGGGGCCGGCTGTTGCTGCGGCATCGCAAGGATGCCGTCTCTGATGGAATTGTACGTCACGGGCGGCGCTTCAAGTAGGAGAATGCAAGCAGCCAAAAGATGCATCCGAGCAGGATCTGGATTCCGCTCTCCTGAACATGCATGCCATTTCCGCTGAGCAGGATGCCGGTGAAGAAGCCCAACATCATGGCAATGAGAATTTCAAGCCCTTTAGACGCCATATAGAACCACCTTTTTAATGAAATGTGGATGCGAAGGTAGTATCTGTTTCCTTTATTTACCCATAGAGTAAGGTTTCCAACAAAGTCCTGGCATGTATCTAGAGCGGATGAGGAAACCTAAAAAGGCAGGATTTCACTTCCGTTTGTTTAGTTGCATTATTTTCGTTATCGATGTATACTGTCACTATTGCAAATACATTTTAAAGACACAAGGAGAGACCTTTCCATCATGGCATCCATTCTTTTTGTTAAAGCGAACGACCGTCCGGCTGATCAAGCGATCAGCGTCCAAATGTACAATACGTTCCTCGAATCCTATAAAGCCGCTCACCCGAACGACACGGTAACCGAGCTGGACCTGTACGAGGAAGTGCTTCCTTTCTACGGCAACACGGCCATGACCGGCATGTTCAAGGCTGGACAAGGCATCGACACGACTCCTGAGGAGCAGGCAGCTGTCGAGCTCGTCACGAAATACGTCAACCAATTCCTCGAAGCCGACAAAGTCGTGATTACCGTTCCGCTCTGGAACTTCACCGCTCCGGCTCCGCTGATCAACTATGTCGCTTACCTGGCGCAAGCAGGCAAGACGTTCCGCTACACGGCTGAAGGTCCTGTAGGCCTCGCAACCGGCAAAAAAGTCGCTCTGCTGAGCGCTCGCGGCGGCGTATACTCCACGGCCCCTATGGCAGACTTCGAATCGGCTCTCCGTCCTCTCAAAGGCGCATTCGGCCTGTTCGGCGTACAAGCCCAGGAAATCGTCATCGAAGGCCACAACCAATTCCGTGACCGCGCTGCCGACATCGTCAGCGAAGGTCTGGATAAAGTCAAAGCCGAAGCCGCTGCTTTCTAAGAGCTCTTCATGACAAAAGCCCCTTTCCGGATAGCCGGGAAGGGGCTTTACGTTTGTTCAATCCTGTTGGCCAAAGCTCGACTATCGAGCCAACAGGAGAGGGAATGCCCTGCTCCGCTTGCTTGGTCTTTCCTGTCCATGCGAGATTGTCTCCTTGCCTGTATCATTGAATTTAACGGCCATAATGGACATGTAAATGGGTTCATGCATAAAAAGCGTCCGTCATTTATAAAAAATGGACGGCTTGGTGCGCGAGTTGTTCATTTCCTTGTTCCCGCTGCCCGTCCTGTCTTCCCGGTCAGACAGGGATGAATGCTGGCGGAACAGAAGCGTCGTGCTCAGAACAAAGCTTCTCATCTTATGAATGTAGGAAAAAGCTTCCGATGAGGAAGCTGAATGTCTGAGCAGTATTTGATGACAGAGAGTAATAACCGAGGATAGCGGCACAAGCCATCCCGGTTGAACGCTGCTTATCCGCTTGGATGTCTCTGGACCCGCGCACAAGGAAGCATAGCGGAATCGAATGCTGTCATAACTTTCCAGCAGATCCCATGCTGTGCTTAAAAGCTGCGTCAACAAGACGTTCGGGCACAGTTCTTTATGATTATTTTCGACCGTATAGATTTTATTTGATTTTAAGTGCTTATTCAACAGGTTCAGGAATTCCGTGATGGCTTGGTGAAAGATATCCATGGACTCCAAAAGAATGGCGTCAATTTCGCCGCTCTTGAAGGAGAAGGTATCCGAAATCATGGTTAGACGATCCCATACGAGCCTTTGCGACATTTTTCCGTATGTCAGCGTCTTCGCCATCGATTTCAGCGTCATTAGATCATCCTGATCCATCGTTTTGCTGGATGCTCGAATTCGAAACAACACCAGCTTGGACAACGACAGTTCTTCCCTGGCTATCCAGGTGACTATGGCAGACCATTCCGAACTTGTGGATGAATGAAGAGTCATACACCTACCTCACCTTACTCTTCGTGAATCTCGTCGTGATACTCGTCCTGATATTCGTCTTGGAACGAGGATTTCTCGAGCTTGATCACATCCTCCAGCTTGAACTGCAGGAGCATCTGGTTTTTGATAATGATGCGCATCATGCGCTCCACGCTTTCATTGACTTCCATCAAATCCTTCGAGCTGCTCTCTTCCGCATGAATGACCTTTTGCAGTTTTTCACCTTCGGCGTTGATGATGTTGGACAAGCCCATCTCTTCCAATGCGATCGAAGACAAAAGAAGATTCAGTACATCATGTCGCTTGAGCTGAATATCAGGCCTGATATTCGGGACATTGGGCATGCTCATGAGGATCACTCCTATTTGGGCTAGTATCCATCCGCTTGTCATCGCACAACGAGACTTTAAATCGATCGCTTATCTCTTGCAGCTGCGTCCTTAAATCGAAATGAGCGCGGATGGTTTCTCTGCTCATCTTGATTCCCATTTGAAAGATGACTTCCGCCGCTGATTGCCGATCTGCAGCTGCATTCATGTAAACAAGCTCATCCAGCAGCCTTCCTATTTCCGGCTGAACAAGAAGCGTCAGCTGAGCAGAATGCTGTTCAACGTTTTCAGGCGGGGAAACAGCCGGTTCCTGGAGTGGATTTCGTTTAGACATCTTCAAAGAGGAGGAAGGCTTGAAAGTGCTTATTTGGCTCTGGATCTCCCGACCCTCCGCTTCAACCGCTTTGAGCAAATTCGGCATTAAAGAACCGTGGAATTTTGCCCTTAAGCGCTTCGCGTTGGCAAGAACCTGTTTTTGATCCATCGACAACGCCATCACTTCTTCCTGAATTGATCTCTATAGAAGATATGCCAAGCTATGCCATTACATACAACTCTTTTTTATCGACATAAAGGGACAAACAAGAGCTTGCAACAACCCCGCTTACACCTCCTATCAGTTGCACATCCCAAGATACGAGTAAGGTTTGGACTTTATTCCAACTTTGCAAACCCGTGTTTCTCTCCAGCCGATGGCAAGAAAAAGCTGTCGAATAACAAAATCGAACGTACAAAGCCTTGCGTCTGCAAGCGGATTGGCCGCTGTCGGACTTGGCGCATGAAGGATGACCCTCATTCCTTGCCCGCCGGCAGAATCCTCGTTCAGCCATGAATTCAGAAGAAGATGGATTTGAGAGAAGCAGCTGCGAGGATGATTGCTCTCCAGGCCGCTCACTCATTTTTTAAAATCTCTCTTAAACAATGAACAATCTCGTTCCGCTCTAGGTTCTGGACTTCGCCGATTCGAGCCGCCAGCGCGGGAGCCATCCACTCATCGACAGCCTTCCATCCCATGCCGGACAACAGCATGTATTCTTTCCTATACTCATCATGAAACAGCTTCCGCAGCACTCTTTCCAGCAGCCAGTCCGGAGTATCTCGCGGGACGGCATGCGAACGCAGCATCATGGAGGTTCTGGCGACATCCGCCGCTTCATTCCCCACCATTGCATTTATCCAATCAATAACAACCGGCCCATTCGGAGAAAGAATAATGTTGCCAGGATGAAAATCGTAATGGCATAATTTCTTGCCCTCGGGCAGGCTTTTCACCTTTGAGAGCACGGCTTCTTTTTCCGCTTCATTCAGAACCGCTGCCGTTTGAATTTGATGAGACAGCTCCCTTTTAAGGCTGGGGTCAAATGGAACCTCGGCTTGGTGAATGTCGAACTGAAGCTGCGCCATCATTCTGGCATAGTGGACAACGCTTGATTCCGTCCTCTCAATCCGACTCAGCATCGTAGGACCGTCTATCCGTTCATAAATCAGACAGGTCTTGCCTTCAATCTCGACTAATCCACCGAAAGCCGGCGTTTTCAGACCTAGGGATTGAACGGCTTCCGCATTCCGCGCTTCTTTTTTAGCCTCATGCTCGGAATGCTCGCGTTGATGAAGGATTTTGACGACTTCCGTGCGCCCCCAGCGATAAACATCGGCCGTGTTTCCTCTTCCAAGCAGCTCTCCGATTTTCATCTCTATATTCCTCCTTTCAATAAGCAGCTGTTAATCGTCCTTGTATCGAATCGATGCTCTTCTGCCGAACGGAGAAGATTTTGTTTTGATTGCTCAAGATTCCGTTTTGTCGGCTTCTGTTTAAGACGAAACGGGGTCGAATTGCGTGCCAGCCTCTCCTCCAGATCGGCTTCGAGCTCCACAAAGTAAACCTCCGCACCCTTCGACTCGAAAATCCCGCAGATTTCGTTCACGAACTTCCAATCCTCCTGCAGATCGAACCCCCACACATACGTGAAAATGAGCCCATACTGATCGCTGCCGGAGAACGATTCAAAGATTTCGCGCCGTAGTAAATCTGAAATCCTCCAGGTTTCGAAACCGAAACCGAAGAAAGGATGCAGAATCTCGATGGACATATGATTGTGAAACAGCTTCAATTCGGTTATCTTCGCCAGCTCATGCCCGATGGTCATTTTCCCGACGGCCTGCGGGCCGAATATGAGAATGAACTTCATGATGTTTCCTCCCTCTCAGGATTTGTTGTACAGGATACGGATTCCTCTATATCGATCTTTTCTTTTCAAAGCATCGCTCGCATCGCCGGTTACGGCAACGGAACTGTGGCCTGTCCATTCCGCTTGGAACGCTTTCGTTGAAATAAACACATTCCCCGAACGATTTGATTCTAATCCTTGCTTAAGGATCGACAGCTGATAGCTGTAACCCGTTGTCGCTCCGCAATCCCGTTGGAATACGACCAGCTCCAAGCTGCCATTCGGCTGGAAAGCTCGATGGACGATTTCATTCGAGCACATACCGGACATCAGACTTCCCCCTAGATAGTAAAGCCAGTAAACGGCAATGCCAACTAGGACTGCGAAACGAAAGAAACCGATCCCTGCAGCTCGCTTGATGGTTCGTCTTCGTTGAAGCCGGACTTCCTGATCGGAAGGCCAATCGGAAAGGTTCATCCGTGATTTCCTATCCAAGCTTTTCACTTTCCTTCCCGATCACATCTCTGGCTCGCGGACTAGGCAGTCGCGTCTCCGGCTGGCAGGCTGAGAAGATCCATTTCGGCTGTCGCTCCTATCGAGCGGATGGACCGATCCCTCCTCTTCGTTTCCATCCCAACTATACCATTCCCGTAAAATAACGGTAATGACTTCATAAGGCTTCTTCTCCACATCTCTCCATTTTTCTGCCCTTTTGCATGGATTCCGGGACTTTGCATGCATGTCCATATTCCCTTTCCTTACGTTCGCAAGACGACCGATTTTCCTATTGACAGCGATGCCAAACATTTCTTATGATGACTGGGCCAACCTTAATTTGAGGGCTATGCTTTTTAAACCAGATGGTTTAAGACAACCCCGGTTACTCCGTCAGCGGAGAAAACCGGGGTTTATTTCTGTCGAGAGGAGGCTTCCGTTCCGAAATCGCAAAGGCACTTAAAACCGTATGTGTAAGCGCTTCATATCACTCGCTTGAAAGGCGGTTATTTTGATGAACCTGACGTTGAAACGAATTCTTGCCGGAGCGGCCATTGCCACGATGCTTGCCGGAGCCCAGCTCACTCCTGCGGCGCCGATGGGCCTCGCTTCCGCCGCTCCGGACACCGCGGTCGGCAACAAGCAGAATTACAGCACGGACGTCATCTACCAGCTCTTCACCGACCGATTCTCCGACGGCAATCCCGCCAACAATCCGACGGGAGCGGCCTTCAGCTCCGGCTGCACCAACAAGCGCGTTTATTGCGGAGGGGACTGGCAAGGCATCGTCAACAAAATCAACGACAACTACTTTACCGGCATGGGCGTTACGGCGCTCTGGATTTCCCAGCCTGTAGAGAACATCTACTCCGTCATCAACTATTCCGGCGTGACCAATACGGCCTATCACGGCTACTGGGCCCGCGACTTCAAGAAAACGAATCCTGCCTTCGGCAGCTTCACGGACTTCCAGAACCTGATCAATGCGGCTCATGCGAAAGGCATCAAAGTCATCATCGACTTCGCGCCGAACCACACCTCTCCAGCCATGGAGACGGATACTTCCTTTGCCGAGAACGGCAAGCTCTACAACAACGGCACGCTGCTCGGCGGATATACCAATGATACGAACGGCCTCTTCCACCATAACGGCGGCTCGGACTTCTCCACGCTCGAGAACGGCATCTACAAAAATCTCTACGACCTGGCGGATCTCGAGCAGAACAACAGCACGATCGATACCTATTTCAAAGACGCGATCAAAGTCTGGCTCGATCTCGGCATCGACGGCATCCGCGTCGACGCGGCCAAGCATATGTCCATGGGCTGGCAAAAGAACTGGGTCGCCTCCATCTACGGCTACAAGCCGGTCTTCGTCTTCGGAGAATGGTTCATGGGATCTGCGGCCGCAGAGGCGGACAACACCAAGTTCGCCAACGAATCCGGAATGAGCCTGCTCGACTTCCGCTTCAACCAAGAAGTCCGCAGCGTCTTCCGCGACGGCACGGACACGATGTACGGCCTGGACGCCATGGTCGCAGCGACAGGCTCCGACTATGCGCAAGTATCCGATCAGGTTACGTTCATCGACAACCATGACATGGAACGCTTCAAAACCGGTTCCTTGAGCAACCGCCGTCTCGAGCAGGCGCTTGCGTTCACGCTGACCTCGCGCGGCGTCCCGGCGATCTACTACGGCACCGAGCAATACATGACTGGCGGCACGGATCCCGACAACCGCGCGATGATGCCGTCGTTCTCCACGACGACGACCGCTTACAAGGTCAGCGGCCTGCTGGGACCTCTGCGCAAATCCAATCCGGCCATCGCCTACGGCACGACCCAGCAGCGCTGGATCAACAACGACGTCTATATCTATGAGCGCAAATTCGGCAACAATGTCGCGGTCGTAGCCGTCAACCGCAACCTGTCCACGGCTGCATCCATCAGCGGCTTGGTCACCTCCCTCCCGGCGGGAACCTACAATGACGTTCTCGGCGGACTGCTTGGAGGCAACAGCATTACGGCGGCATCCGGCGGAGCTGTCGGCACGTTCACCCTGGCTGCAGGCGGCACGGCCGTATGGCAATACACGGCTGCGGCGACAGCTCCGGTCGTCGGCCATGCAGGTCCGGTCATGGGCAAGCCCGGCAACACGGTCACGATCGACGGCCGCGGCTTCGGCTCCTCCAAGGGCACCGTATACTTCGGCAGCACAGCCGTAACAGGCACGGGCATCGTCTCCTGGGAAGATACCCAGATCAAGGTCACGGTTCCTTCCGTCGCCGCCGGCAGCTACGGCATCAAGATCCGCACCTCCGGCGCGGTCGACAGCAATGTGTACAACGGCTTCAACATTCTGACCGGCAACCAGGTTTCGGTGCGCTTCGTGGTTCAGAATGCAACGACGGCCCTGGGCGAGAACGTCTATCTCTCCGGCGGCGTATCCGAGCTCGGCAACTGGGCTCCAGCTGCCGCCATCGGACCTATCTTCAACAAGATCCTGTACGCTTACCCGACTTGGTATTACGATGTCAGCGTGCCGGCAGGCACCGCTCTCCAGTTCAAGTTCTTCAAGAAGAACGGAACGGCGGTCACTTGGGAAGGCGGCTCCAATCATACCTTCACGACTCCCGCTACCGGGACGGCGACGGTTGTTGTGAACTGGCAGTAACTTTTCGGAAGACGAAAAAACCCGAAGGCCGGCCCCCCTGGGTCCGTGCTTCGGGTCTTTCTTTTTTTTCTAGAGCTTGACGAACTGTCCGGTTCTCTGGGATTCAAAGGCTGCCAGAATGACCTGCAGCGACTTCAAGCCCTCTTCCCCCGAAATGGCCGGAGGCGTATTCGTCGCGATGGAGTCCACGAAGGCATCGATGACTCCGCTCGGCACTTGCTTCTCGTTCGTCGCCATGGCGCCGACTTTGTACGTTTCCACCAAGCCGTCGACAGGCTCGACGATGACCTCGTCGCCGTCCACCGTGCCGATCTTCATGACGCCTCGCTCGCACCACAGCACCGTGCTGTTGTCCCCGCCCTTGTACTGCGTCCAGCTGGCGACCAGCGTTCCGATCGCTCCGCCCTTCATGCGCAGAAGGCAGGCGGCGTTGTCGTCCACATCCGTGCCTTCCTTGTCCAAGGTACCGATAAAGCCGGCGACCTCCGCTACCTCGTCGTTCAGCAAATACCGGATGAAATCGGATTTATGCACGCCGAGATCGCCCATGGCGCCCATGATGGCTTCGTCCTTGCGGAAGAACCAGCTCTCCGCGCCGTCCACGCTCCAAGCTTCCGGCCCGGGATGGCCGAAGGAGGTACGGAAGGTGAGCACCTTGCCGAGCTCTCCGGAATCCAGAATCTCCTTGGCTTTCACATGCGGAGGCATGAGGCGCTGATTATGTCCGACCATCAGGAAAACGCCGTTATTCCGGGCGGCCTCGATCATCCGCTCCCCTTCTTCCAGCGTCGTAGCCATCGGCTTCTCGACCAGAACATGCTTGCCTGCGTTGGCTGCTGCAATCGCCATGGAGGCATGGAGATGATTGGGCGTGCAAATGCTCACCGCGTCAACATCCGCTTGGGCGAGCAGCTCCTCAAAGGAAGCAAAGGCTTGGCCGCCATAAGTCTCGGCCATACTCTCGGCCCTCTCCAGAATAGGGTCAGCAAAGGCGACCAGCTCTACGTTCCCGTTATCGGCGTACTCCGGAATATGTCTGCGCTGGGCGATGGCGCCGCAACCGATGACAGCGACTTTGATTTTGCTCATAGCTTCTCTTCCTCCTTAATTAAACGTTCAAATAGTGGCTTTTCAGCCATTCGTAGCTGTTCGAGATGCTTTCCAGCGGCGGATTCTGGCAGACGTCCTGCTCCACGATCAGCCACTGCACGCCCGCTTCCGCTGCAGCCTCGATGACGGCAGGCAGATCGACGGTGCCTTGTCCCAGCTCCAGCGTTTTCATCTGACCCTGCTCATCCGCGCTGAAATCCTTCAAATGCAGCAGCGGCAGGCGGCCGGCGTAGTTGCCGATGTACTCAACGGGATTCCGGCCTGCGAATTGAACCCAGCATACGTCCATCTCGACCTGAACCGCTTCCGGCGTCGTCTCCTTGAACATGGCGTCAAAAGCATTGTCGCCGCCGACTTGGCCATGGAACTCGAAATCATGGTTGTGGTAGCCGAAAATCAATCCCTGCTTGCCGGCTTCAAGGCCGAATTGCTGCAGCTCGGCGAAAAGCCGGCTCCATTCCTCGCCGCTTTGGGGACGGTCCTCCGGCATCAGATAAGGGCAAATCATGTATTTGGCGCCGATCGCCTTCAAATAATCGATTTCTTTTTGCAGATCCTCGCGCAGAGCTTGCAGGGATACGTGGCTGCTGAAGCCCTGCAGGCCCAGCTCGTCAAGCAGCGCTTTCATTTTATCGGCGCTCAAATCGCCGTAACCGGCGAACTCGACGCCTTTGTAGCCAAGCTCCGCGACTTTGCGAAGCGTGCCCTCAAAATCTCTGGCGGTTTCATCCCGCAGCGTGAACAATTGAAGTCCGATGTTAAGTTTTTCCATATGGGCAAGCTCCTTTGCAGACATGTTTTATTCTCTGGTTTCATTCTAGGGGATTACAGCCTAAAATGAACATATACAATATCGTTAGAACATGAACGATTTGCTCGGAATTCCAAGGGGAGGGTTTCTTTTTGGACACATCTTTGCTTATCTGCGACTATTCCAATCATTATAAACCCTTTACTCAGGACTTGAAGAGCGGACTGCAGCATTACCTATTCCGCCTTCAGACCGAAGGCTCCTGCCGGGTGTTCACCGGCGGCCAAGAGTATATCCTGAACGGAGGCGACCTGCTGCTGCTCCGGCCCGGCGACGATTACCATCTCGTCGTGGAGGAGCCTTTAAGAAAGGGACGCTTGTCCAGCGCAGATTATTACTTGTTTTGCCAAGGCTCCTGGATTGATCTCTGGTGGGATCGCAAGGTCCGCCCGACGGTCAGCCGGGTCGGATCCGACGACAATCTGATCGGCTTGTGGCGCAGCCTTATGCTGGAGAAGCGCCGGGGCTCAATGGAAGGAAATGACGAGCTGAAGGATGTTCTTCTGCGCAGCCTCTGCCTGTCTATCGATCGGGCCATCGCCGAGAATGTCCAGACGGACCGCAAGGGCATGGCGACACTGAAAATCAAGAGATTCATCGAAGAGCATGCCATGGCCACCTTCAAGCTTGAGGAAGCCGCCGCTTACGGAGGCCTCAGCTTGTCGCGGGCCGTCCGGCTGTTCAAAGAGCATTACGGCAAGACCATGATCCAATACGCGATTGAAATCCGCCTCAATGCCGCAGTGGAGCAGATCAAGTACGGCGAGCTTAAACTGGAGCAGATCGCCGAGGCTTGCGGCTTCGCCAGCTACTCTTATTTTCACCGGGTGTTCCGCGCCCGCTTCGGCATCTCGCCCTACCTCTATCGCTCCCGACAGTCGCTGGCCGGATTGAAGCTCGAACGGGACTAACATGCCTTTTTATTGCTTTTCAGACCGCTTCATTTCTTTTGGGGTCTCTTCATTTGTTTTTTTCAGCATCCTTTTTTTCACATCGTAGATCGCGATACCAAATCTCATATAAACAGTCGTGTTTCTTATTCCCTCTGTCCTGTCTGCCAGCCAGTCGATAATTTCATCGCCAAACAACGTCAGCACTCCTTTCAAAATTCAAAAGTGTCTTAACATGCTAAAACCAACCGAACCAGAGCATATTATTCTGCTTTCCGTATAACCCCCTCATAATATAAGGAGTTTTAAGGGTCGGATTTACAACCGCTGACCTAAAAAAGTATGGTACAGACGCTGTGATCAAATAAAGAAGGCTGCCGAGATTCCCCGGCAGCCTCAGCCGGATAAGCTCCGGCATGGTGTCCTTCTTTTTTCTTTTTAGGCTATGTTAAATCCTGATATCGATTTTCAACTAAAGAAAACCGCCCTACGTGGGGGGCGGTTCATTGAGCTAACGTTTCCCGTTAGTTGAAAAACGAATGACTGCTCTCACTGCTAAATAGAGAACTGCAACTGCAACAAAACGCTTGTCTTTTTTGGAATTCGAGATAGGCAAAGCCTCTGCCTATACCCTAGGTATTCACAGGGCCAAGAAAAAGCAGAAGGATGAGCCTGACGCAGTTCGAGAGTACGTTGAGTCGTATAAACACTTGCGCGAACACGGCAATGCATTTTTCATTGTGCTCTTTGAGCTTATTTCGGATTGATTCTTTTCTAGGCCAAACCATTGTGGATGATACTGTCTCTGTCCGTTTGGGTCATGCTTGCTGCGTCCGTTTGGTGGATTGGAACATATCTCGAATCAAAATTGGAACATCATGTAGAAGGCCTTTAAAAACAGCCGCGGATATTACACTGCGGCTGTTTCATGACGTCCGAACACCGTCCGGATCTGGTAAGTGCCGGTAATTGAACTATCGTGTTCCGTTAGGTCCATTGTCAATTCCATAAAAAACTATAACTGAACGAATTTTCAAGAATACGGGATCCTCTAACTGCCGCTACAGCCGGAGAATCCCTATTAAAGTAATCTGCCCTTAAGGCCACTGGGTCAACCGCACAACTAAACTGGAACGTAGGTCAACCTGATTACATTCTCGCCAATTCGATCGCTTGCCACGAGGCGCAGAGGCGGCCGCGGACCGGCGAAGAACGGTTTGCCGTGACCCAGCACGACTGGATGGAGATAGAGTCGATACTCATCAACGAGACCGAGCTCCGTTAGACTGTGGGCCAACTCCGGCCCGGCAACTTCTATTACCCCTTCATGCTGGGCCTTCAGCCCACGTATGGCCGCTGCGAGGTCGCCCTCGATCAGAGAAGCGTTCGGACCGACGGATTTTAACGTCCTCGACACCACCCACTTCGGTTTGCTTTGCCATGCCGCTGCGAATTCCCGTTCCGGTGCACCCCATTCGCTTCCGTCCCAAACCCGCATGTTCTCGTACATGCGGCGCCCGTACAGGATGCCCGACAGGCTGCGCACATCGTCGATGAAATGACGGAATAGTTCGGGGCCGGTCTGAAATTCCGGGTGGTCGTGGTCGACAAATCCGTCCAGAGACTGGTTCAATGCGTAAACGATCTTTGCCATGCGACTGACTCTCCTCCCTTGTTTTCTCGCACATTCATCATCAAGATTACATGTTCCAGATTCAACCTCCTTTATGTCAACACTTTATCATACAACAGCATACCCTGTTTCTCTTGGATTGCTAATGTGCATAGACCTGGCCTGACCGTAAACAAAGTTAATTTTACGAAAGATGGTAAGTTTAACTATACTGCCCGTTCACTCAATGAACAAACACAATAATGACGTATAACAGAGCCTCTCTTTTTAGGCTATGTTGAATCTCAATGTTGATTATCAGCCAAAAAATAAACGCCCGTAAAGGGCGGTTTAATAATGTTATCGTGCTTCGTTAGGCGGATGACGCAAGAAAGAATTACTCCATATGTTTAAAATTTTTATCACTCTTACCTTCCATAGGAGCAACGCCATTTTGTGTTATTTCTTTGTTTTCTGATTTATAGTTATATTTATAACCATAAATTACGTTCGGCTCATCGTTAAAAACTACATTAATGGCGTAGGGACCTCCGGACTTGCCTTCTCCTGATTTATTATATTTAACTTCAATATTAAACTCATTTTCTTTATAGCCTTTTGAAACAAGATGAGCGACCACTTTCTGTTTAACCGATTGTTCAGATCTGGTGGTCCAGAATAACTGCATTCATAATAAAAAACCGTATCAACAATGAAGGCTAACATAGCTTCTTTTTAAAGAATGAAGAAGATCAAAGCTTCTCCGAGCATCAGAACGAAAAGGGAAACCAAATATTCTTTGAACGGCTTTCGATACTTCCAGTCGATAAAGGTCTGAAAGCCCTGGCCGCAGAAAAGAATCGCCATCCAGAGCCACTTTTTGCTGATGGCCTGATCTTGTAAAAGCAGCAGAAAGACAAAGGCGAATGCCAGCAGCACGAGAATCGTTTTTCCCCAAGCATCCGCTCTTCTGCCTGATCTCGACAACTCTTCTTTCGGAAGTCGAAAGAGAATCGTCCTGAGAAACCAATGCGTCAACGAAAGCGCTAGAACAATAAGTATAATTGGCTGCAATCCTAAGCCTCCTGTCCAGACCGAGCTTCAAGCTGCGACTATCCCCTATCCCCTGGGCATGTCTTTATCGACGTGGTATCTGAGGCCGGTTTATTCCCTTAGATTGTGTTTCTTTTCGTATTCCCTATTTCTCTCCGCGAGCGCTTTTTTATATGTTGCCGCTGCATGTGGGAAATAAAGTTCAATCAACAAAATAAGGCTGCCCCCAATCATCAACAGGATGGAAAAAAGGTTTGCCGCATATCCTCCCGTTTCTCTCAACGCTGTTCCATATTTCCCCGGTGGTGTCGACCATCCCGTAATGTGGGGAAGATACATTGCCGCCGCAAGATGTACCCCTAAATAAAGCAGAACTCCGCTTAACAGAAAAAATCCGCCTGCAACAATCCTTTTCACTCCTTCCACAACCTTTCCAATTAGAATCCCGGCAGGCACAATCGACCGCAGGTGAATGAAGCCAAACCTCATTCGAACCTAAGACCTGAATTTGAGTCGGCCGGATCCTGTTTGCTTACTCCGCTGCTCTCTCGGTCCAAGATGCCCGTACATAACCTATTTTCATGCCCAAGCGCTCCATATTTTTATGGCTTTGGGATTGAAATGAGCACTGGCTGATGACTAGCTTGCAATCGTTCTTCACGGCTTCTTCTACCCGTCTCCTCAATAAACACTGATGCAAGCCCCGATTTCGGTACTGGGGCAACGTAGCTGCGAAGGTCAAGGATGCCTTTTTATCCTTGCTGTACATCACACCGGCCGCTGCCGGAACTTCATCCAGGCACGCGATAAAAAATTTCCATCCCGGTCGGTGATACAAAACCTTATTATTCTCCAACACATAGGGGATGCCCTCATCGGATAACCCTGTTCCTCGGCAATGAATCGCTGCATACAGCTCCAACTGATCTTCTCTGCATTCTAACAAGGTGATGCCATTGGAATATTCATCCGCATAGATTTGGGGTTCACTAACCATTGAAGTGTGAAAGCCGGATTGATAGAAGCCCCGATCAGATAATCGTCGAAGGAAGCTCTGATCCACCAACGAAGGAATCACTTCAAATCGAGGTGTTCGAGCCCTTGCTTTGCCCAAGTCATGGTCTTGCTGTAAGAACAGACTGCATTCCCGAATCGCTGAATCTCGATTCCTTCCGGATTTCCGGGTCGAGCCTGAATGGCTGACATCCGATCCGTCATGTAATCAATCTCGGCATTTTCAATGTCCTTGATCTGTTCTATGGATGGCAAACTGAAAGACATAAGTCACCTCGGTATCAACTTTCTCTACTACCCTCTTCAAGTATTCCGGCCCGTTTCCGTTTCTTTCTCAACAATCGGATTTGCCCTCTATGATTGAGCTCATCTTCAAAAACATGAAACCAGTGAAAGTAATGGTTCGACGGCTTATGATTTAAAGGCTTTTCTATATCCAGCCAGCTATCCTCCCGCCCTCGAAAACACTCCAAGGTTTTGGAACGTTCTACGGTCAGCAGATCTAAATAATAGGCCAGGTCCTTTCCTCTAACATGCTCTCTGCCCAGCTCGCCGAGCTTTATTCCAGGATCCCAGAATTGCCTCTCTTCCAGATTGAGATCCCTATCTTCAAAGGTCCATGTTCGGTAAAAAAATTCAATGGAGGCGATATGAAACAATAACGCCCCAATTGAATTGCTGTCGTCATCGTCGAGATGATCTAGTTGATGGTTCGATAAATCCTTGACGCTTTCATACGTCGTATATCGAGCGTAGTTCATCATGGAAATGAGTCTGCCGATTTGAGGCGAATAGCCTTCCATTTCCGAAATTATATAAGAGTCCACGATGATCATCCCTCCTTCTAGCGTCATGCATTTAAATGTTCGGTGGAAGCAAATCCTTCTATTTTCCCAGTGACCTCTTTCATAGATGCGCTTTGTTATGGAGCATTCCGAGACGTTCGATTCCTGCACAAATCCCCCCTATTATACAATAAAAGGAAGTAGATGCCTTATCTATACAGAATATTTATCCGTATGCTATTCAAGACGTCACGATTCCACAACTAATGGGAGGATATTTATGGCGCTGTTAGGAGACCTATTTGGAAATTCCTCTGCGGTTTCGGTGCAGGAGCTTCAAAATCAGTACGGATCTTATTTAATGCCTCAAGAAAAAATACAAATGGGTTTTAAGCTGGTCCGTGATATCCTTCTTTTTTACCGATCCCATTCATTTCAATGAGCCAGTTAAAGTCAGTCTTTTGCTAGGCGAAATTTCATTGGAGTTCCTCTAGATTGTAGATCTTCTCCCTTTTATCTCAGGCACTTCTATGTATTCGGATACCTCCGAAATTCCTCTGTTGCGGAACATGGCAATTGCGCTTTCGGCAATTCACGATAAAGCCGCTGAATCTTGGTTGATGAACTGGCCTACCCATAGAGGAAGTTTTGTATGTCGAGGGTACAATGCTTGATTTGAGGGCATTTCGAGAGCATATTCCGATCCATGATCGGCACTTGGAATCCGCTTACAGTCCTATTAAAAATGATTTCGGGTATAC
>NZ_JZEJ01000001.1:2192842-2301601 GCF_001188365.1 Paenibacillus sp. D9
GGCGACAAGCTCGGATACCCTCAGACCAAGCATGGCAAGCGATAAACCCAGCGCGTAGTTCCGAATTCCTTGCTTTTTTAGCTGCCGAAACAGGATGGACAGCTCTCGTTTAGTCAAATAATGCTGGGCGCTTGTAATTTGAACCTTTGGATTTTTAGTGTTTGCCGTAGGGTTGTCTTTCATCATTCCGATCTGGGGGTGACAGCACCATCGGAACAAAGAACGCAGCGCGGACAGGATGCCTGCGACCGTAGCGGGTTCGTAAGGCCGGCCTGTTTCCGCATTGATTTCCTTCATTAATCGCAGCTTGAAGGCTTCGATTTCCCTCCAGGTCACGTCGCGAAGCGGAGCGTACGAAGTATAGGCTCTGAACATCTCAATCGCTTTTTTATAGTTTCTATGAGTAAAACGCGAGCTGCTGCAAGTTTCTAAAAAAATGGCAATCAGTTGCTCATCGGTAAGCTCTTCGGCGTTTCTTCTCTTCGTTAAAAGCGATAAATGCGGATCTTGGCCCGGTATCGTAATCATGCTCGGGTTTCCACCAACTTCCATTTTTGCTTCGCACAACATGCATTGTACGAACTTATCATAACTCGTCGCTCGGCATTTTAGACAGACTCATTATTCCGTCTTTTAAGGCAGGTGGCGTTGCATGGATTTAGATGAAGAAGCTTTGATTGAATTGATTGAAACGACAAGAGACCGTCTGCTGGAGGCCTATCAGCTCCATCCTACTTTTCTGCATCCGCTAGTCATTCAATACAGCACGGAGTTGGACAGGCTGCTGGATCTGTACATGCATAAAACCCAGACTGCGCCGAGCCATACACCCAGAGGAGGTACGTAAATGCCGTTTGTTCATCGCCCTTTTCATTCTTACCTATGGGGGAGTCTCTTTCTATGCCTAGCCGTAATTACCCTGGGAGAATGGCTGATTCCTGCGCCTGGCTCCCAGATGGTCTGGCTGGTCTTCTTGATTCCGATCTTTATCTTTTCCTATGAATTCGGTTATAAGGGCGGGATATCCTTTACCTTCATCGGCCTCCTCTGCGAGGTGTTGATTACTTGGAATGATTTCACGGACGGAGATCTCCGTACGACCCAGCTGCTTCGAATTTTTGAAGCCATGATTGTCCTGCTGGCTTTTGCGGTCGCGATCAGCGCCCTTGCCCATCGCCTGCATAAAAAGCGCAAAAGACTGGAGCAGATGGCTTTCCGCGATCCTTTGACCAACCTTTACAACCGTACGGCCATCCAATTGGAGCTGGAACGTTTCGTCGACGAGAGCCGCACTCCTCAGCCGTCGATCTCCTGCGTATTCATCGATGTCGACGATTTCAGCTATATCAACGATACCTTCGGCCACGACGCTGGGGATGAATGCCTCAAGGAAATCGCCGAGAGGCTGCGCGAGGAGCTTCCGGAAAACTCGCAGCTGTGCGCCAGACTTGGCGGAGACGAATTCATCGTCGTCCTCCTCGATTCCAAAAAAAATCAAACGGAGAAATGGGCTCAGAATCTGATTTCCAAACTGTCCGGCTACCCCTATCTGCAGGCGTTGAACCTGACCTTCAGCGCCGGGATCGCCAGTTATCCCGATGACTGCCAATCCGTCACCGAGATTTTCCAGCATTCGGATGTCGCCATGTACCGAGCCAAACGCGAGGGCAAAAACCGTGTTCGAGCGTATATCAAGGAAAACAAGCTTGAGCTGCTCAGCGAAATGCGGCTGGAGCAGGAGCTCCGCGCCTCCTGGAGCAGGCGGGACTTCCAGCTTGTCTACCAGCCGCAAGCCGAGGTGGCCTCAGGAAAAATAATCGGCCTGGAAGCGCTGCTGCGCTGGGACCATCCGGAATACGGAAGCATACCGCCCGATACGTTCATCCCCATTCTCGAGCGTACGGATCTCATCGTGCCGATCGGCGAATGGGTGCTCCTCGAGGCATGCCGCATGGGCAGATTTTGGCAGAGAGCGGGCTTGCATGATTTGCGCATTGCCGTCAATATTTCCCCGGTCCAATTGAAGGAGCCTCTGTTTGCATCGGCCGTCAGCAATGCGCTGCGCCTTACGACCCTGTCCCCGCAGTCGCTGGAGCTCGAGATTACCGAGAGGATCGCCATGATCCACAGCGACACCTGCATCCAGAAACTCCGGGAGCTGAAGGACATGGGCATCCGGCTCGCGATGGACGACTTCGGCAGCGGGTACTCGTCCTTGAATTATTTGATCCGTTATCCCCTCGATAGGATCAAGCTGGACAAGGAATTCGTGCAAGCCCTGAACGATTCGGCCAATGACGCCGTATTGTTCGAATCTCTGATCGGTCTCTTGCATCGCTTGAACCTGAGCGTAGTGGCCGAGGGAGTCGAAACGCAGGAGCAGCTTGAATTCTGCAAGCTTCATGCATGCGATTTTGTCCAAGGATATTTGATCGGACGACCGATGAACGCAGAGCAGCTGGCGCATTATTTTCATGGAATGATCGAACAGCCGTCAAAAAGGGAAGGACATGAAAGGACTGAACATGAACATTCTGCCGGCAAGATCGAGACATCGACGCCGGTTCTACATAGAAGTGAAGTGACCTGCTAGGAGCTCCGAACTCTGCTGGCGAAGCTCGGCTCCAAATCCCGCGGCACAGCAGCCCCCTCCTGACTGACCCAGGCGAATACAGGCCGTCCAAGCCAAAAAAACCGCAAGGACGGACATCCAACATGTCCCATCCTTGCGGAATCCGGTCGCCATCAATCCTCATTGCGATTTTTCGGCCTCGCATTTCCTTGTCTACTCCTGCGGCTCTCTCTTTGCTGTATTCGATCCCTTACTTTTGCACGCTCAGACTTTCCAGCTTCTCGATCTGCTTCTCGTAGAGAGGGAGCAGCTTGGCGAGCGCTTCCTTGATCGCCGCGGCATCCCTGGATTCGGCGGCCTTGTCCAGCTCGATCCGGGCATTGAAGAACCCGGATTCGGCTGGAGCCGATGAAGTCACGCTGCTCACCATATCTTGTACCGGGGAGGTCTCTCCCGTCGAACCGGCGACATCTTTTTCGGCTTTGAGGGCCGGCACGGCGATGACGGCGCTTCTGCCCTCCTTGCCGCTAGGCTCGCCGGATTCCAGGTTTTCATGCTTGAAGGTCGCCGTGCCGGCCGGCGACAGGACCGCCGGCTTGGTCTGGATCGTGAAGGAGACGCCGTCCTTCGTCGTTTGGAATTCTCCGCCGCCTGCCGGAACGATGACCGCTGCCGCGCCGGCTTCACCGGACTTGAGCTCCCCGCCGGACTTCAGCGTCACGGAGCCGGCCTTGACGGCTGCGGCTCCGCTCTTGGCCAGCTTCTTCATCGCGGAATCGTACTTGTCCAGCGTCTCCTTCCAGGCATCCGCCGTTTCCGGGGCATACTGGCGGGCAAGCTCCAGCGGATCGGCCAGCTTGATCGCCTTCATGGTGGCGACGGCTTTGTCCGACGTGGATGCTGCGGTGCTTTCCGTTGCCGACAGGACGGCTGCCTTGCCGGCCGTTGCAGGCATGCTGCCAGCGCCTTCCTTTTCCAGAGAAGCGGCATACTGCTTGGTCAGCGTCGGGCTGATCGCGGCATTGGCCGCGACCGGGCTGGCCACGGCGGCTAGCAGGACGGCGGACAGGGCGACACGGCTGGCGATTTGGTTTGGTTTCATGATGGAACACTCCTTGGGATATGGGATGGCTGGTACGGTTCCCACTTTACGCCGAGGGTGTGGCAGCCGATTGGTGAATTTGTGGAAAAACGATGGCACGGGGCAATCCGCCGGAACGGGTTGTTATAATAGGGACAGAATTCCACCCGTTCAGGAGGGTTACCGTGCTGGATTATACCATTGCCGTCGTGGATGACGATCCCCATATACGCGAATTAGTCGAAGCTTATCTGCGCAAGGAAAATTACCGTACGATCGGGCTCGGCTCGGGCGAGGCCGCCTTGGAGCTGCTTGAAGGCGATCCCCCTCATATGTGGGTGCTCGATCTCATGCTGCCCGGCATGGACGGCTACGAGCTGTGCCGCCGCATCCGTGACACGGCCGAAGTGCCGATCATCATGATCTCCGCCAAGGACAGCGAGGTCGACAAAATTCTCGGACTCGAGCTCGGCAGCGACGATTACCTCGTCAAGCCGTTCAGCCCGCGCGAGCTCGTCGCCCGCGTCAAGCGCCAGCTGCAGCGGCTCCGCCGGCTGCAAGGCATGGAGGAAGCGCCGGCATCCGCCGTCCGCATCGATGCGGGGCCGCTGCTGCTCTTGCCCGAGGAAAGGAGGGTGTTCTGGCATAGCGAGGAGGTCGACCTGACCTCCAAGGAATATGCGCTGCTCCAGCTGTTCGCCGAGCGCCCGAACCGCGCTTACACGAGAGAAGAGCTGCTCGTGCAAGTATGGGGCGACGATTATTTCGGCAGCGACCGGGCGGTGGATCATCTGCTCAAGAGACTTCGCAAAAAGATTGCCGGACTGCCCGTCGAGGCGGTCTGGGGACATGGCTACCGGCTGCGCGCCGAGGAAGGGGGAGCCTGCCATGAAGCTGCTCCATCAAATTAACCTCGCTTTCGGAGCGGTGCTGATCGTCGTGCTCGGGACGGCCGCGCTCCTGATCCATTTCGTACTACTCGACCATTTCATCGGCTCGCAGCAACAAGAGCTGCGGACGATGGGGGCGAGCATCGCCTCTTCCCTGGAGGTCAAGCAAGCACAGGCTTCATTCAGCAGCGCCGGGATGGCCGCCGTCCCTACGACGGATGCGATGAAGCCCGATTTGACGATCGGGAGCATCGGGAAGAGCCCGCTGATCGACACCGCCAAGGACAGTTTCCGGAGCAGCGGGACGGGCACAAAAACCTATAAGCTGCAGTCTCGGGCAACGGTTCTGGCAGCGGCCGACGTGCAGGCGATCGTGACCGATCCAAGCGGCAACATCGTGACCGACAGCGTCGCCCTACCCTCCGGCGTGGCCGCCGTGCCGGCCGAGCTGCAGGGAGTCCGGCTCTCCTCGCAATCTGCGCAAGCCGTGCCAGCCGCTGCGACGCTGAAGGAGCTGTGGACAGGCGCGGACAGCCGCTACATGGTGCAGGTCAACGAGGTTCCGCAGGGCACGCTCACTCTGCTCGCGCCGATGAGCAAGGTGAAGGCGCTGGAGCAGGCTCTGTTCGGACGCCTGCTCTTTGTGCTCGCCGGCGGAGGCGTCCTCGTCCTGCTGCTCAGCCTGTTCATAACGAAAAAGCTCATTCGTCCCCTCATGGAGCTGCGGGAGGAGCTGAGGAAGGTCAAGCAGCGCCAGTTCGCCGAAGTCCGGCTGATCCGAGCCGGCGGAGAGATCGGCTCCGTCGCCCGCACCGTCCATGAGCTCGCCGGGGAACTGGACCGCTACAACCGCGTGCAGAAGCAATTTTTCCAGAACGCGTCCCATGAACTCAAGACTCCGCTCATGTCGATCGCCGGATATGCCGAGGGCATCCGCGACGGCGTGTTCGAAGGCGAGAGCTCCCGGCGCGGCCTCGACATCATTCTCAGCGAGAGCGGACGGCTCAAGAAGCTCGTCTCCGAGATGACGCTGCTCGCCAAGCTCGACAGCGAGGAGGATATATTCCGCTCCTCTCCGGTGCCTTTGCGGGAGCTGGTCGATGAGGCGAGGGAGCGGATGAACCCGATGCTGATGAAGAAAGGGCTCCAGCTTGTCGTGGAAGCCGAGCCGGATGCGGCCGGAGCGCTGACGGTCGAGGCGGACAAGGACAAGCTGCTGCAGGCGCTGCTCAATATCGTCGCCAATGCGGCTCGGCATGCTCGAAGCGTCATTACGATCCAGGTCAAGTCCCACTCCAAAGGCATCCAGCTCACGGTCGCGGACGACGGCACCGGCTTTCCCGAGTCGCTGCTTCCCCAGCTGTTCCACCGCTTCGTCAAAGGCAAGGACGGCGACACCGGCCTCGGCCTCGCCATCTCCCGCGCCATTGTGGAGCGCTGCGGCGGGTCCATCCGGGCTGGCAACCAGGCAAGCGGCGGAGCCGTCATCTCCATGGGCTTCCCAGCCTCCAGCTAGCCATGCCAAAGAGCAAGAGCCTCCTTCCCGCTCGGGAAGGAGGCTCTTGCTTTTCCGGCTTTAGGCCATGCAGACTTTAAGCCATGCAGCTTTAGGCCATGAGGCCTTTAACCTTCCGGACTTTATTTCATGCCCGAAATATTGTAATTCTCGATGATGTGCTTCTGGAAGAAGACGAAGATGATCATGATCGGAACGACCATGAATGCCGCTCCCGCCATCTGCAGAGCGAAGTTGGTGCCATGCTGGCCCTTCAGCAGCGACAGGCCGACCGAAAGAGTATATAACTTCTCGTCGTTGGCGATGATGAGCGGCCACAGGAAGCTGTTCCAGCCCCCGATGAACGTGAGGATCGCCTGCACGGCCAGAATCGGCTTGGACATCGGCAGGACGATCTGGGCGAACAGCCGGTATTCGCTCGCCCCGTCGAGGCGCGTCGCCTCCATGATCTCATCCGGCAGCGTCGACATGAACTGGCGGAACAGGAAGATGCCGAAGGCGCTCGTGAAGCCCGGCAGCACGATGCCAAGCATCGTGTTGGTGAGGCTCACGCTGTTCAGGATCAGGTAGACCGGAATCATCGTCACCTGGCCCGGAATCATCATCGTGGCGAGCACGAGCAGGAACATTTTCTCCCGGCCCTTGAAGCTGTACTTGGCGAAGCCGAAGCCGGCCATCGCGTTCAGCAGCAGCCCGACGAAGGAGAACAGCGTGATGAGCAGCGTATTGGTCAGGTAGGTGCCGAAGTCCATCTCGGTGAACAGCTTGCCGAAGTTCTCGAACGTGAAGGATTCCGGCCACAGAGTCGGCGGGATGCGCTTGATTTCCCCTTCCGTCTTGAAGGAGGAGAGCAGCATCCAGATGAACGGCAAAATCATCGCGACGCCGAATACGGTCAGCACGATGCCGGCGGCCCACTGCTGCAGCTTATCCCGCGAGCGGCCGGTCGGGGCTGCCGATTGCGCTTGTTTTGGTGTCAAGGACATGACGGTAAGCCTCCTATTCCTCGGCTTGCTTCCGCTGGAGTCTCAGCTGGAGCAGGGTGACGGCAATAATGATGAAGAAGAGCACGAACGATCCGGCGGCGGCATAGCCGAAGTTGCTGAACTGGAAGCCGTTCTGGTAAATGAACAGAGACGCGGATACGGTGCCGTTGAGCGGCCCGCCCTGGGTCATGACGAAAGGCTCTTCGAAAAACTGCAGCCAGCCGATCATCGTCGTCACGCTGACGAAGAAGATGGCGAAGCGCATCATCGGAATCGTGATCCGGGTCAGCTGCTGCCAGTTGCTGGCGCCGTCCAGCTGCGCCGCCTCGTAGTACGAGCGGTCGATACCCTGCAGCGCCGCGATGAAGATGATCATGTTGAGGCCGATGCTGCGCCACAGCGCCAGCAGGATGAGCGACAGCTTGGCGATCGTCGGATCGGTCAGCCAAGCCACCTTGTCGAATCCGAGCGACGTCAGGACGTAATTGAAGAGGCCGATGCCCGGATTGTACAGATAGCTCCAGACGACGGCCACGGCCACGACGTTCGTCACGGACGGCAGGTAATAGACGACCCGGAATACCTTGAACGCGCGCGAGCGCCCGAAGTTGATCAGCAGGGCGGCTCCGAGCGAGCAGGCAATGACGAGCGGCACGCCGATGACGACGTAGAACAGCGTGTTGCGCAGCGCCAGCAGGAAGACGGGATCGCCCAGCACATCGGCGTAATTCTGCAGGCCGACGAACTTGATGCTGGAGTAGTTGGCCAGCCCCGCCAAGTCCATGTCGGTCAAGCTGATGTAGACCGCGACAAGAATGGGCAGCAGGGAGAACACGGCTAGCAGGATGAGGGTCGGTCCGATGAAGACGTACGGCGCAGCCCTTGAAGGTCCTTTCATCCATCTCACTTCCTTTACGGGTCTGACGGAGGGCAGAGTGCAGATCAGCCGGCTGCCGGAGATTCCGGCAGCCGGCCCCTGGCCGTCAGCGATTTATTTGTCCAGCAGCTGCTGGGATTGCGCGTTGAAGTCTTTGAGCTGGGCATCGATATTTCCGTTCGCGCGGTAGATCTGCTCGAAGGTTTTCACGAAGTTCTGGGAGATGTTGTCCCAGGCTTTGACCAGCGGCATCGGCTCGGCGTTTTTGAGCTGCTCGCCGACAACGCTCATATTGGCATCCCCGCTCAGCTGCGGATCCTCCCATGCCTTCATGTTGGCCGGCAGCTCGCCGGTCTGCTTCATCCATTCCAGCTGGTTTTCCGGCTTGCTCAGGAAGGAGATGAACTTCATCGCTTCCGCCTTGTGGTCGGTGAAGTTGAAGACGGTCAGGTTGGAGCCGCCGAGCGAGCTCATGTTGTTCTCCTTGGAAGGAAGAACGGCCGTCGCCCATTTGCCGTCGATCTCCGGAATCTGGTCCTTGATCGTCTTGATCATCCAAGGTCCGCTGATGAACATCGGCACCATGCCGTCGCCGCCGAACGTCTGGGACGTATCGAGGCCGAGATCGATCGGCGCGTATCCGTTCTTGAAGAAGCTGTCCAGATAAGCGACCGTGTCGCGGTATTGCGGCTGGTCGAATTGCGCTTTGTTGTCCTCGATCAGCTTGGCGCCGTTCTGGCGGGCGAACATGAAGCTGAGCGTCGGCTCCTTCGGATCGAGTCCGATGCCGTACTTGTCCTTGCCTCGCTCGGTCAGCTTCTTGGAGGCGTCAAGCAGCTCATCCCAGGTTTTCGGAGCCTGATCGTAGCCGACGGATTTCAGCACGTCGGTACGGTAGAACAGAACTCTCGTTTCAGCCAGCCAGGGCACGCCGACGGTTTTGCCGTCGAACTGGGTGGAGGTGACGGTGCCCTTGAAGAAATGGTCCGCTGCAAGCTCGGGGTAGCTGCCGAGGTCGGCCGTCAGATCGGCCAGCGCTCCAGCCGCGGCGAACTCCGGCATCCAGGTCGTGCCCATCTGCAGCACGTCGGGACCTTTCTTCGAAGCGACCGCAGTCAGCAGCTTGTCGTGGGCGCTCCCCCAAGGAATTGCCTGAACCTTGACCGTAACGTTCGGATTCTCTTTGGCGTAGGCGGCTGCCATCTGCTCCATCGGCTTGCTGCTGTCTCCCATCGCCCAGACGGAGAGAGTGACCTTGCCTCCGTCAGCGGAGTCGCTGCCGCCCGAAGAGCATCCCGCCAAAGCGGTTCCTGCGAGCATGACGGCCGCGATGGCGGCGCTTGCAGTTTTCGTTTTCATTTGTATTTCCTCCCCTGGTTAAGTTGCCCTTTGCTCGATTGAAACGTTTCGAATTGAATTATAGATCAACTTGAAATCGCATTCAAGGCTTTTTTGTTGAAGATTTTTCCCTTCATATATAGCCGAATGTGGCACTTCCTCCTCTTAGAATCCGCTTACATCGATTTCAAATAAAGGTTTGACTTCATTTCCCACCTTTGTTTATACTCGGATTACGTGTTGTCGAAACGTTTTTATTATCTTTTTTCCAGATATGCAGGCGTTTCTTGTCTATCGAAAGGAGGAAACACCCTATGCCTACCCCGCAAACAAACGTTCAGCCAGCCTTGTGGAGACTGGAATCCGGGTCTTTATCCTTCTCCTTCCATCCTTCCGGCGACCTGTACGAGGCGCTTGGCGGCGGAATGATGCTCAACCAGCTCTTGTCCAGCCCCCTGGACGGATCGCTCAACAATCTGTTCCTGCGGATCCGCCGTCCGGGCGGCTTCTCCATCCATCCTCTGCTGGGCGTCTCCTCGGCGAGCGCCGTCAGCCGCCAAGGCCAGCGAATCACCTGGAGCGGCACCGCGGAAGAAGTCGCGTACGAAGTCTCCTTCCTGATGTCCTCCAGCGACAGCTGGTTCTGGGAGGTCAAGCTCGACTCCGCCGGCGTTTCCCTGCAGACCGATGTCATTTACGGCCAGGATATCGGCCTCGCCGCTCCGGCGGCAGTCCGCAGCAATGAAGCCTACTGCTCGCAGTACATCGACCATTCGGCCTACCGCGACGAGCGTTACGGCTGGAGGGTCTGCTCCCGTCAGAATCAGCCGCAAGGCGGATTGTTCCCTTACGTGCAGCAGGGCTGCCTCACGGGAGCCGAATCGTACTCGACCGACGGCTTCCAATTTTTCGGCCTCTCCTTCAAGGACAGCCACCGGCCCGAGGCGCTGAGCCTGGAGCGGCTGCCCTCCGAGGTCTACCAATACGAATTCGCCTACACCGCATTGCAGTCGAAGACGCTCGATCCGGCGAATGGCGCCGAGGCCGTCTTCTACGGGCTGTTCCTGGAGCATCATCCGGAAGCCGTCACGGAAGCGGCCTATTCCGATCGGCTGGAGGAAGCATGGCGGGAGGCCAGCCGCCTGCCCGCGGCAGACGGCCCTGCCGTGCCGGTGCCGCTCCGCTCCGCCGACCTCGGCGATCCGCTTCCCTCCCGGCCGCTGGCGCCAGCCGAGCTGGCGCAGCGGTACCCGGTCCGGCTGGAGGAGGAATACTCACGTGGCGAGCTGCTGTCCTTCTTCACCCCGGATTACGAGCATGTCGTGCTGAAGGCCAAGGAGCTCTCCATGGAGCGGCCGCATGGCCATATCCTGATGAGCGGAGCTCCGGACCGGGCAGCAGCCGAGATGCTCACCTCGACCGCTTACATGTACGGAGTGTTCCACTCCCAGCTGGTCGTCGGGAACACTTCCTTCAACAAGCTGATTGGCCATGCCCGCAGCGCTCTCAACGCCGCTCATGCTTCCGGCTTGCGCCTGTACGCCGAGGTCGACGGACAATACCGCCTGCTTGCCATGCCTAGCCTGTTCGAGATCGGCTTCAACTATGCCCGCTGGCTCTATGTTCTCGATGACGACACGCTGGAAATCACGAGCTTCACAAGCTCTTCCGCGCCGGATGCCGTGCTGGAGATCAAATCCGCCAGCCATCTGCCCCGCCGTTATCTGGTCACGGCGCAGATCACGATGAGCGACCGCGACTACGAGCTTCCGTACGAGCTCCGGCAGCAGGACGGCAGCCTCATCGTCTCCGCTTCCGAGGGATCGCCGATCCGGGAAGCTTACCCGGAGCTCTCCTACCGCATCAACGCACAGGGCACCGAAATGGTCCTCAAGGATGAGCGGAGGCTCATGCCCGGCCTCGCTCCGAGCGCTGCCCCTCTGCTCGTGCTGGAGACGTCCCCTTCGGCAGCCTGGAGCCTCCGCATCGGAGGCCGGCTGGACGGCTGGAGAGGCTCCGAGCCGGACCCTGCCGAGCCTCTGGTCTTCGAATCCGAAAAAAACGGCTACCGCGCCGGCATGGCGAAGCTTATGAACCACTTCCGGCTGGAGCATCCGCAGGACGTCGCCTCCGTGCGGCGCCTCGACATGCTGGCCTGGTGGTACACGCACAACATGCGGGTTCATTTCGCCGTTCCGCACGGGCTGGAGCAATATGGAGGCGCCGCCTGGGGAACGCGGGACGTCTGCCAGGGACCGGCGGAATACTTCCTGGCGGTGCAGCATTACGAGGCCGTGAAGGATATTATCCGAACCGTCTACGCCCATCAGTACGAGGCAAGCGGAGGCTGGCCGCAATGGTTCATGTTCGACCGCTATTACCGCGTCCAGCAGGAGGAAAGCCACGGCGACATCATCGTCTGGCCGCTGAAGCTGATCGGCGACTATATGGCCGCGACCGGAGACCTCTCTATTTTGGATACCGAGCTTCCCTATACCGATGAGGACACGTTCGAGCCTACGAGGCAAAAGCATTCCCTGTACGATCACGTCCTCAAGCAGATGGACTACATCCGCTCCCGCTTCCTGCACGGCACGTCGCTCTCCTCCTACGGAGACGGCGACTGGGACGATACGCTGCAGCCGGCGAGCGCGGAGCTGCGCGCCTATATGGTCAGCAGCTGGACCGTCGCGCTGACCTATCAGGCCGTCCGGCAGCTCGGGGGCTTGCTGGCCGCGGCTGACGGCGGAGCACGCTCCTCACAGCATGCCGCCTTCGGGGCGGAACTGCTGAAGCTGGCGGGGGCCATCCGCGAGGACTTCCACCGGTACATGAATCCGGACGAGGTCATCCCCGGATTCCTCTACATGGAGGACGCCAGGCATCCCGACAAGTGGCTGCACCCGACGGATGAGCGCACCGGCATCCAGTACCGCCTCCTGCCGATGACGCGCAGCATGATTGCCGGCCTGATCACCCCGGAGCAGGCGGAAGCGCATTACGCGCTGATCAAGCGGGAGCTGAGCTTCCCCGACGGCGTGCGCCTGATGAACCGGCCCGCCGCTTATGAGGGCGGGGTAAGCACCCGCTTCAAGCGGGCGGAGCAGGCGGCCAACTTCGGCCGCGAGATCGGCCTTCAGTACGTCCACGCCCATATCCGCTTCATCGAGGCGATGGCCAAGCTGGGCAAGCCTGACGAAGCCTGGCAGGCGCTGCAGGTCGTCAACCCGATCGGAATCGCCCATTCGGTTCCAAATGCGGAGCTTCGTCAGAGCAACGCCTACTTCAGCAGCTCGGACGGACGCTTCGCGACCCGGTACGAGGCCGCCGCACGCTTCGAGGAGCTGCGGCAGGGAACCGCCGCCGTCAAGGGCGGCTGGCGCATCTACTCCAGCGGGCCGGGAATCTATATGAACCAGCTCATCTCGAATGTGCTCGGCATCCGCGTGGCGGCAGACGTCCTGCAGCTGGATCCCGTTCTTCCTGCCGAGCTGGACGGCATGAGCTTCCGCTTTGCGGTCGCAGGCCGCTCCGTGCGAATTCTCTACTCTCTTTCCCGCAGCGGCGGAGAAATCCGGCGCGTCGCCGTCAATGGCGAGGAAGCGCCATTCGGCCGTATTGCAGGGTCCTACCGCAGCACCGGGGCGGAGCTGCCGCTTACGGAGCTGGAGCGGCTGTGGCTGTCCGACGCCGAGGCCGTGAACGAGATTGTCATCGAAGCCTGAGGCGTGCCGATAGTGAACGCTTACGAATAGGAAAGTTGTGGTATAGTTGAAAAAAAAACCTTCTCCAGGAGGAATCTCGGTGGTCAGCATCAAGGATATCGCCAAGCAGGCCGGAGTGTCGATTTCGACGGTCTCTTATGCGCTGAACGGCAGTCCGAAGGTCACATCCGAAACCAGCGCCAAGATTCTGGCCATCGCCAAGGAGCTGAACTATATTCCCAATGCGGCGGCCCGCCAGCTCAAGAAGCAGGAATCCCGGATCATCGGGGCGTTCCTGACCGACTTCACGGGCGCATTCTACGGCGATCTGCTGCAAGGAATGAAGGAAGTGCTCAACCGCAAGGGCTATGACCTGATCGTCTGCAGCGGCATGCAGTCGCATCGCCTGCTGCCGGAGCGGATGATCGACGGAGCCATCATTCTCGACTCCACCTTCTCGGACGAGGAGCTGCTCGATTATGCCGACCGCGGGCACAAGCTGGTCGTGCTCGACCGGGAGCTCAATCATCCCGCCGTGAACCAGGTGCTGCTCGACAACAAGGCCGGCGCGAATCTCGCCATGGACTATCTCATCGGCACGGGGCACCGCAAGCTGTACGTCGTGTCGGGGCCGGCCGACACCTTCGACTCGCGCCAGAGGATGATCGCCGTCCGGCAGACGCTCGACCGCCATCCGGAGCTGGAAGCCGTCATCATCGAAGGCGACTTCAACAAAGGCTCCGGCGAGGAAGCCGGACGCATCATTCTGGAGCGGAACGAAGGCCCGGCGGGCGTGTTCTGCCTCAACGACGAAATGGCCATCGGCCTGTACAACTACGCTGCCAGCAAGGGCGTCCGGATCGGCGAGGAAATCTCGCTCGTCGGCTTCGACAACATCGACCTGACCCAGTATCTCGAGCCGCGCCTCGCCACCATCGACTACTCCAAGTACCGCTGGGGAGCGATGGCTTCGGAGCAGCTGCTCCGAATCATAGGCGGCGAAGAAGTCGAGCATGAGCGGATCTACGTTTCTCTGATCGAGGCCGATTCCGTGCAGCGCCGTTCGGCCGACTGACCGGCATGGCGGCGCTCGGCGCTCGGCATGACGGCGCTCGGCATGACGGCGCTCGGTGCGCGGCGCACAGGTCGCCGTTCTGATTGACATCGGTAGAATCGCCGGTTTCCTTACCGCGGTTGCCGGGCAGCAAGCGCGCTCGGCTCCGTTCAGGAGAAAAACAGCAAAGGGCAGCATCCCGTTCGGCTCCGGCCGGAGGGATGCTGCCCTTTTTTTCACTGCCAAATGTTAATTTAAGGATACGGAACCGGAATATTGCTCATCCTACCTGTACCAATCCATATAGGAAATCAGGTGACGGGATGACGAATCAGACGCTTGCAGGGACCTCCGGTGCGCTCAGCTCCGCCCTGAATATCAACGCCGGAATCATCCATGCCGCATTCGGCAGCAGCCCCGACCTGATCCATCGGGACTTCCAGGCCAGCCTAAGCAACGGCACTTCCGTTGAAGGCGCCGTCTGGTACATCGAGGGGATGTCCAATTCCACCTTCATGATGCAGTCGCTGTTCTCGCGCGGCGGCAGCCATTCCGACTGCTCGACCGTAGAGGAATGGATCCTTTATTACAAAACCCGGGTCATCACGGAAGGCTCCGTCAAAATGCTCCATACGTTCGACGAGCTGTACGACAAGCTCCTGGACGGCCACAGCATCCTCATGCTGGAGGGCTCCTCCTCCGCCCTGTCGGTTGCGACGAAGGAAGTGAAGGCCCGCTCCGTCGAGGAGCCGAACGTTCAGTCCGTCGTACGCGGCCCGCGCGAGGGCTTCACGGAGGTGCTCGGCTGGAATACGGCGATGCTGAGGCGGAAAATCGCCAATCCGACCCTGTGGTTCGAATCGACGACGCTCGGCACCGTCACCAAGACGACGGTGGCTGTCGCTTACGTGAAAGACCTTGTCGCTCCCGCCGTTCTGGACCAGGTCAGGGAAAGGCTTGCTCAGATCGACATCGACGGCGTTCTGGAAAGCAACTACATCGAGGAATACATCCAGGATAAAACCTTCACTCCGTTCCCTACCGTCTTCAATACGGAGAGGCCCGATGTGGTCGCCGCCGCGCTGCTGGAAGGCCGGGTGGCGATCATGGTGGACGGCACCCCCTTCGTGCTGCTCGTCCCGGCTCTCTTCACCCAGTTTTTTCAGTCCAGCGAGGATTACTATCAGCGGGCGGATTTCAGCACGCTGATCCGCCTGCTCCGGTTCGCGGCTTTTTTCCTGGCGACGCTGACTCCATCGTTCTACATCGCGATCTCGACGTTCCATCAGGAAATGCTGCCGACGACGCTGCTGTACAACCTGGCCAGCCAAAGGGAAGGGGTGCCCTTCCCGGCGTTCATCGAAGCGCTCATCATGGAAGTGACCTTCGAGATTCTGCGGGAAGCGAGCGTGCGCATGCCCAAGACGATCGGACAGTCGATCTCCATCGTCGGCACGCTCGTCGTCGGCCAGGCCGCCGTCGATGCCGGACTTGTCAGCGCGGCGATGGTCATCGTCGTGTCGATCACCGCGATCGCCAACTTTGTCCTGCCCGCCTTCAACATGGGCATCGCCGCCCGCATCATCCGCTTCGGGCTGATGCTGCTGGCCGCATCGTTCGGACTGTACGGCGTCTTCCTCGGCATTATCGCCATCGTGCTGCATCTATGCAGCCTCCGCTCCTTCGGAGTGCCCTACATGTCCCCGATGGCTCCTTTCATCATGGGCGATCAAAAGGACACGCTGTTCCGGATTGCGATTCCGCGGATGAAAAACAGGCCCCGCAGCCTCCACCCGAAAAAGCTGAGGAGGCAGAAATGATGCGGAAGCCGCGTATCTCCAGGCTTGCGCCTGCCTTGCTCTGCCTGCTGCTTCTCCTGCCTCTCGCCGGCTGCTGGAGCCGCCATGAGCTCAACGATATCAGCATCGTCGTCGGCATGGGCATCGACAAGAAGAACGGCCGCTACCAGGTATCGGCCCAAATCGTGAATCCGGGGCAGGTGACCCAGAAAAAAAACGGCGGCGGAAGCTTCAGCCCCGTCGTCACCTATCAGGCCAGCGGGCTCACCATTCCGGACGCTCTGGCGCGGATGACGGTCAAGGCGGCGAGAGATCTGTACCTTTCCCATCTGCGGATTCTCATCCTCGGGGAGGAAATCGCCCGCGGCGGCATCAGCAAGCCGCTCGACTTCATTTCCCGCAACCGGGAGCTGCGGACCGACTTCTTTCTCATCGTGGCCAAAAACGCCTCGGCGTCGGAAATTCTGGACATGTACAGCCCGATCGATCCGATTCCATCGAACAGCTTGTTTACGAAGCTGGAAACGTCCGACAATACCTGGTCGGCTACGGGAAAGGTCACGCTGGACCGGTTGATCCAGGATTTGTCCAAGGAAGGCAAAGGTCCGGCCCTGACGACGATCGAGCTCATCGGCAAGCCTCAAGCCGGAGAAAAAATTTCGAGCGCTCAGAATATAAATCCGGCTGTCGTGCTGAAATACGACGGCATGGCCGCCTTCAAATACGATCGGATGGCCGGATGGATGGACGAGAACGATGCCCGCGTGCTCAACTTCATCCAGAATTCCACGTACATGACCACTCTGACCGCCCCTTGCCCGGGAAGCAAAGGACTCGTCTCCTATCAGGTGCTGCGCTCCAAAGCAAAGATCCGCTCCCTTGCCCCGGACGAGTTCGAGGTCGTGCTGCACACGCAGCAGGACATCGCGGACATCGGCTGTAGGCTGGACATAACCGACCCTTCCACCTTGTCCGCGCTGACCAAAGCGGCCGACGAGAAGCTGGAGGCCATGATGAATAAAACGATCCGCAAGCTGCAGAAGCAGCTGAAGGTCGACGTGTTCGGCTTCGGGGACGCTCTACACCGGCAAAATCCGAAGGAATGGCACAAAATCAAGGACTGGAATCGGGAGTTCGAGACGGCGAAGGTGAAAGTAAAGTCCGTCAGCACGATCCGCCGGATCGGCACGACGATCAAGTCCATGGAGGACGAAATCAAGAAGTAGGAGGATGGAGAAATGTGGCTGTGGATTGGAGTTGCAGGAGCGTGGCTGCTGACGGGGCTGCTAGATCTTCCCGCCTTGTGGAAAAAAGGGAAGAAGAAGGAAGCCGCAGGAGTTGCGGCCGTATTGGCCGCGGCTACGGCGGGCAGCCTGGCATGCATTCTCATGCCCGTCCCGCCCAATCCGCTGGCCGGAATCGCAGCGGTCATATCCGGCTATTCCAAAGCCTTTTACTCCCTGTTCACCTGAGAGGAATGAGACGATGCCGCAAGAGCAAACGATATCCGTACGCGCGTTCACCATTCTGACCGTCTTTTTCATGATCGGAACTTCCATTCTGATCGCCCCCGCCGGCCTGGCGCTGGACGCGAAGCAGGACGCATGGCTGGCATCCATGATCGGCGTCGGCATCAATCTGGCGACGGTCGCGCTCTATGCGGCGCTGGGGAGGCTGCGCAAGGACGAATCGCTGGTCCAGATGTGCCGGAGCGCGCTCGGCAAATGGACGGGCGCCCTGCTCGGCTTGGCGTTTGCGGCTTTCTTCTACCTGCTCGCCTCCCTCATGGTAGGGGACCTGGGATACTTCATGACGACGCAGAACTTGCCGGAAACGCCGATCGAGATTTTGCAGCTGCTGTTCGTCGGCATCGTCGTGTACGCCGTCCGCCTCGGAAAAAGCGCCTATTCCCGCGCGGCCGAAATCTTTTTCCCGTGGCTGATGCTCTTGTTCGCCCTCTTGTTTCTATCTACCATTCCCAAAATGGATTTCCATAATTTCGAGCCCGTCCTGGAGTACGGACTGATGCCCTCCATCAAAGGCGGGGTTTCCTTGTATGGACTGCAGGAGATGGTCGTGCTGACGATGCTCTACCCCCACATCCGGAAATCGGGCAGCAAGACAAAAGCGTATGTGGGCGGAGCTCTCGTAGGAGGCGCCGTCCTGGTTCTGACGACTGTCAGCAGCATCGGCGTGCTCGGTTATGCGGTGACGTCCAACCAGCTCTTTCCCGCCTACACCTTGGCCAAGAACATCAGCATCGGCCATTTCCTGGAGCGGATCGAGGCGGTCATGATTCTGATCTGGGTCTTGTCCATCCTGATCAAGATTGTCCTGACGTTCGATGCGGCCGTCATGGGCTTCGCCCAGGTGTTCGGCATCAAGCAGCAGGCCTCCTTCGTCATCCCTCTCGGGCTGGGGATGGTCGTCCTCGCCCAGATGTCCTATCCCAACACCGTGTTCATCCAGGATTTTCTCGCCAAAAACTGGAGTCCCTTCGCCTCGATCTTCCTGATCTATCTGCCTCTGCTGCTCTATGGCGTCCTATGGGCCCGCTCCAAAATCGAAGCTGCGGGGAGCGGCTGAATGAATAGGGGCTCCCGGCTGCCGCGATCGGCTCGCCGGAAGGGGAAATCTTTGGCGACTCCACAGCGCCTCCCGGTCGAGGCCAGAATCCCGCCGGGAGGCAGCAACACCGAGTGGCGATCCCTCTTTGCTGCCCGACCCGTTTCGGCGAGACATGCTTGTCCGTGCGGCTTCAGTCCTCCAGGCGGCTGACATCGACATGCACGTCCAGCTCCTGCGCGCCGCTGCCGATATACACGCCCTTGAAGGGAACGATGTCCCGGTAATCGAGGCCATGTCCCAGCTTGACGTAACGCTCCCCGATCGGAGAGGCGTTGGTCGGGTCGAAGCCGCGCCATCCCGCCGACGGAACATAAGCTTCGACCCATGCATGCGAAGCCTGCTCGAAGTCGGCGTTGCCGCCTCTCAGATCCCCGACGAAATGATAGCCGCTCACATAACGGGCCGGTATGCCTTTGAGCCTGCAGCAGGCCAGCATCAGATGGGCGAAATCCTGGCAGACGCCGCGCCGGAACTCCAGCAGGTCGGCAGCCTTCGTATATACGTTGGTCGCCTCGGGATCATAGATGAATTCCGCCTGGATGTCGGCGGACAATCTCTCCAGCCAGCCCAGCACTCCGATATCCTGCGGACCGCGGGCATCGGTGAAGGCCGAGATGGCCGGGGACAGCTCGGTGTATCCCGTCGGCAGCAGGTACTCCGCGAATCGGTCCAGCGCTTCGTCTCCTTGCAGCCAAGCCCATTCCTTCTCCGACGGCATGGCGGCCGCCGCTCCGGCCGCGGGCGGCTCCTTCGTCGTCACGACCGTGGCCGTCCTCACCGTCAGCATCGTATGGGGCGCGTTGACGGTGAAGGCGTGCACTTTATTGCCGAAATAGTCCTCATAGGCGAACATCGGCGCGTTGGGCTCGACCGAAATGCTGTGCTGATGGCAGGACTGGCGCTCGTCGGTAGCCGGCGTAAGCCTGATTTCATTGACACTGTCCGTAACCGGATCGGCATAGCGGTAGCGGGTAATGTGGGAAATATGAAGCTTCACGCGCTGGCCTCCCCGATCCGAAAAAACGCCGATTCCATGGCGGAGCCCAGCTGCCTGCATTGTTCGAGCAGATGGGCCGGAATCCGCCCTTCGCCGTCGAGCAGCAGATCCTCCCGCTCCAGGCAGGCCAGATCGGCTTTCGCCCGGCCCGAGCTTCGAGCGATCCGCCCATGCAAAATCCGAAGCTGCTTGTCCTGAAGCTCCAGGCTGCACAGATGCTCATCCATCTTATGCAGGGCGTAATGGACGGAGCGGGGAAAAGCCGGGTTGAGCATGACGAACTCCACGATGCTCTCCACGCCGAACCCGTCCGCATGGTAGCGGCGGAAGGCGTCGTAGCCGCTGATGGAACGCAGCACCGCCTGCAGGTATGGATAGGCTTCCGGGCCGTTCCAGCCTCCGCCGGGCACCCAGCCCCGCACAGCCTGCAGGATGCGCAGCGTATTTTCCATCCGCTCCAGATGGCGTCCGCATTCCATGAATCGCCACTCGTTCTCGCGCGGCATGACGGAATGGCTGTACCCTTGGAACAGGCTCGCCCAATCCTTCATCCGGCGGAAAAAGAGATGCGGCGCCTCCTCTCTCCAGCCCGCCTCCTGCCGCTCCCGCAGCCACAAGTACATGCCGTTCACGGTGTCCCACAGCTCGCCCGGCATCTTCTCCCGCAGCGTCCGCAGGTTGGCCCTGGCGCTGCTGACGCAGCTCAGGATGGAATTGGAGTTGTCCCGGTCCATCGTGACGTATTGAAGCACATTTTCCTCCCGGTAAGCCGCGTAACGCTCCTCATAAGCTTCCCGGCTGCCGATGGAGCTGACGACGAGCGCCCACTTGCCGGCCGATTCGACCTCCGCCCTCAGCTCATCCCCGCCCTTGTTCTCCGGACTGCCCTGGAGATGATACAGCACATCGACGAGACGGGCGTGATTTTCCGTGCGCTCCATATAACGTCCGATCCAGAACAGCGCCTCCGCATTGCGGTTCAGCATGCCGCATCATCCTTTCCGAACTCTATTGTTTCCGGATTGCCGCTCATGGCTTCCGGAGCACCCAAGTATCCTTAACCCCTCCGCCTTGGGAGGAGTTGACGACGAGCGAGCCTTCCTGCAGCGCCACCCGGGTCAAGCCGCCGGGCACGACATGGGTCTCTCCCGAGCCGCTGCTGAGCACGAAGCCCCGCAGGTCGATGTGGCGGGGCGCCATCCCCTGGGCGCTCATGACGGGAGCGGTCGACAGCTTCATCGTCCGCTGGGCGATGTACCGCTCCGGATGGCGGCGGATGGAATCCCGGAAGACGTCCAGCTCCGCCGGGGAAGCCTGCGGCCCGATCAGCATCCCGTATCCGCCGGATAGCGAGGTCTCCTTCACGACCAGCTCTTCGAGATGCTCGAGCACATAGTCCCTCTCCTCCTTTCGCGAAAGGATATAGGTCGGCACATTGCCCAGAATCGGCTCCTGCCCCATATAATAGCGGATCATCTCCGGGACATAGGCGTACACGGCCTTGTCGTCGGCCACGCCTGTTCCGGGAGCGTTGGCGATGGCGACATTGCCGGCCCGATAGGCGTTCATCAGTCCAGGCACACCCAGCATGGAGTCCGGCTGAAAGGCGAGCGGATCAAGGAACTCATCGTCGATGCGCCGGTAGATGACATCCACCTGGCGGAGGCCCCGCAGATCCCTGAGATAGATTTTCTGGTCCTTGCAGACGAGGTCGCGCCCTTCCACGAGATGGATCCCGAGCTGCTGAGCGAGGAAGGTATGCTCGTAATAGGCGGAGTTGTAGGAGCCCGGGGTGAGGAGGACGATGAGCGGATCCTTTCGCCCCGAAGGCGCCAGCGATCTCAGGCTGCGCAGGAACATATTGAGGCTGCGGTCGGTGTCCGCCGCCGAGCTGGACAGGTACAGCTCGTGGAACAGCTCGTTCATCAGGGTCCTGCCTTTGAACATATAGGAAAATCCGGAAGGGCTGCGCAGATTGTCCTCCAGCACGTAATAACCTTGCTCGTCGCGGATGAGGTCGATGCCCGAGGCGGTCACATAGACGCCGCCGGGAACATGCAGGCCGGCCATCTCGGGACGGAAGTAGCGGTTGCCGACGATCATGCGCCTCGGGATGAGTCCGTCCCGGATGATGCGCTGCCCATGATAGATATCCTGGAGGAACAGATTGAGAGCCTTGACCCGCTGCTGCAGTCCCAGCTCCAGATGATGCCATTCGTCCGGCGGGATGATGCGCGGGATGCAGTCGAACGGAATCGTCCGTTCCAGCGGATCGGCAGTTCCCGGCGCATAGAGGGTGAACGTGATGCCTTCATGGAGCATCCGGTCTCCGACCGCTTGGCGGCGGCGCTCCTGCTCCGGCTTGTTCATGGCGGAGAAATGGCGGTGCACATGCTCGTAGTGGGGCCGGACAACGCCCCGCTCATCGTACATTTCATCATAGAAAGAACGGGATTCGTAAGCAGCCGCGCGATGCGGCTCTGCCTTGGACATGGGCGTAGACCTCCCTCCGGTACGGGCTTCAGCGGGGACGGGATGCCGGCCGTAACGGTCGAATGAAGATATGGCTGGAGTTTTTTACCCCGATCATACAAGATCCTGCCAATAGATGTCAATATAGCTAACATATCTTAACCAAGCGCGTTTGCGCTCGAATCATGGAAGTTTATGCGGGGAGACCGTCTTCAAGACCAATGAGCGGGGCAAAGGGGCTAGCCGCGGCCGGCGGCGGCTTCCTCTTCAGGTCCAATGCGCATCATGAGGATAAAAGCCGTCTCCGGAACCGCCCCTGCTCCCGCATGGAGCTGGCTCCGCACGAAAAAAAGCCGTCTCCGGGTCCGCTGGACCTGGAAACGGCTCTTGCATGCGCAGCTTAAAGCCCGCAGGCTGCCTGCATAACGCAGCAGCTCGTTGGCGCTGCCCGGGCTGCTTCAGCGATTGAGCAGGCTGCCGACATAACGCAGCGCTCGTTGGGCTGCCCGGGCTGCTTCAGCGGTTGAGCAGGCTGCCGACATAACGCAGCGCTCGTTGGCGCTGCCGGGCTGCTTCAGCGGTTGAGCAGGCTGCCGACATAACGCAGCAGCTCGTTGGCGCTCGCCGGCGTGTAGCCATGCTCGTCGACGAGCCGCTTGGTCACCTCGTTCATCCGCTTGAGCTGATTCTCATCCGGCGTCTTCGTGGATGTCGTGATTTTCACGATATCCTTCAGATCGGCGAACAGCTTCTTCTCCACCGCTTCGCGCAGCCGCTCGTGGCTCGTATAGTCGAATTTGCGCGCCTTGCGGGAGTAGGAGGAGATGCGGATCAGAATTTCTTCGCGGAAAGCCTTTTTCGCATTTTCGGATACGCCGATCTGCTCCTCGATGGAGCGCATCAGCCGCTCATCGGGGTCCATCGCCTCTCCCGTGAGGGGATCCTTGATTTTGGACCAGTTGCAGTAGGCCTCGATGTTGTCGAGATAATTTTCAAACAGCGTGCGGGCCGACTCCTCGAAGGAATAGACGAACGCCTTTTGCACCTCGTTTTTGGCCAGGCCGTCGTATTCCTTGCGCGCTACCGAGATGAAGTTTAAGTAACGCTCGCGCTCATCCTTGGTGATGGAAGGATGCTGGTCGAGCCCGTCCTTGAGCGCCCGCAGCACGTCGAGCGCGTTGATATGGTCCATTTCACCCTTGATGAGGGCGCTGGAGATGCGGTTGATGACATAACGGGGGTCGATGCCCGACATGCCTTCCTCCAGAAATTCATTCTGCATTTCCTTGAGATCGGCATCCTTGTACCCTTCGACCTCCTCCCCGTCGTACATCCGCATTTTCTTCACGAGATCCATGCCCTGCTTCTTGGATTCCTTGAGCCGGGTCAGGATGGAGAAGATGGCCGCTGTACGGAGCGCGTGAGGGGCGATATGGACATGGCGCAGATCGCTCTGGGCGATCAGCTTGGCGTAGATCTTCTCCTCATCCGACACCTTGAGGTTGTACGGAATCGGCATGACGATCATGCGCGACTGCAGCGCCTCGTTTTTTTTGTTGGATATGAAAGCCTTGTACTCGGATTCGTTCGTATGGGCGACGATCAATTCATCCGCGCTGATCAAGGCGAACCTGCCTGCCTTGAACTGGCCCTCCTGCGTCAGCGACAGCAGGTTCCAGAGAAACTTTTCATCGCATTTGAGCATCTCCTGAAACTCCATCAGGCCGCGGTTCGCCTTGTTCAGCTCGCCGTCGAAGCGGTAGGCCCGCGGATCCGATTCCGAGCCGTATTCGGTGATCGTCGAAAAGTCGATGCTGCCCGTCAGATCCGCGATATCCTGCGACTTGGGGTCCGAAGGGCTGAACGTGCCGATGCCGACCCGGTTGTCTTCGGACAGGAACACCCTCTCGACGAGCACGTTTTCGATGTCGTCCTCGAACTCCGTCTTCAGCCGGAGCTGGCAGGAAGGGCACAGATTGCCTTCGATCCGGACGCCGATCTCCTTCTCGAGCTCGGGACGCAGGTCGTGGGGAATGAGATGCAGCGGATCCTCGTGCATCGGGCAGCCCTTGATCGCGAATACCGCTCCCTGCTCGGTGCGCGAAAACTTCTCCAGCCCTTTTTTCAGCATCGTGACGATGGTCGACTTGCCGCCGCTGACCGGTCCCATCAGCAGCAGAATCCGCTTGCGCACATCCAGCCTTCTCGCGGCGGAGTGGAAATACTCCTCCATCAGCTTTTCAACGGCGCGGTCCAGGCCGAAGATTTCCTGCTGGAAGAACTTATAGGTTTTCTGGCCGTTTTTCTCCTCGATGCCATGCGACTTGATCATCTCATACACCCGCGAATGCGCCGTCATCGCCGGTGACGGATCGCTCCTGAGCAGGTCGATGTACTCTTTGAATGTGCCTGACCAGGCCAGGCGGTCGCTCTCCGACTTGTACTCCGCAATCCGTTTGAAAATATCCATGCTGCGCCTCCTCCCATCGCTTCCGCTAAAGCTTCCCTTGAGTCCCTCTTCGCCCAGGCTTCTCTCTGCTTCCGCTTCCGAATAGCAGCTATTCGAAGTATTAAAGCCTATGCGGACCCCTCTCATAACTTGACCGAAAATTTCGCCGCTTTAAAGGAATTGCCATTGCTCCGCGCATCTCCTATAATGAACGGACGATGGGAACAGGCGTGCGCCGGCGGCTTTTGGCATGGCGCAGCAGCGGGCGGCGCCCTTGTTCCGGAACAGCTCGGAAAGGAGGCGTGTACGATGGCGGTTCGGGAAGAAGCGGAGCTCTATGGCCCCGTCAAGGCTTACTATGAAAAACTCGGCTACGAGGTCAAAGGCGAGGTGCTTCACTGCGACCTCGTCGCAATCCGCCCGGACGGCGGCGAGACGCTGATCGTGGAGCTCAAGAAGACGTTCACGCTGGCGCTGCTGCTGCAGGGCCTGCAGCGGATGCGGATCGCCGACGGCGTCGTGCTCGCGGTCGAGCGCAACCGCTCGAAGCGCGGCGCGGTGAACCAGCGCTTCGGAGAGCTGGCCGAGCTGTGCCGCATGCTCGGCATGGGGCTGCTCACCGTCACCTTCTACAAGACGAAGGCTCCGGTGCTGGAAATGCTCTGCGAGCCTGGCGACGCTCCCATGCGCGGGCGCAGGCCATCGCGGGAGAAGCGGCTGCTGCAGGAATTCCGGGAGCGCAGCGGCGACTACAACGTCGGCGGCAGCGGGCGCGCGTCCGGGCGCGTCATGATGACCGCCTACCGGGAGAAGGCGCTGCGCCTGGCATGGGGCCTCAAGGCCGGCGGCCCGCTGTCTCCGGCCCGGCTGCGCGACCTGACCGGCGTCGCCCGCGCCGGCGAGCTGCTGCGCAGCAACTACTATGGCTGGTTCGCCAAGATCGAGCGCGGCGTCTACCAGCTGCTGCCGGCAGGCGAAGCCGCGCTGGAGCAGCATGCCGTTGTCATCGCCGCCTGGCGGGAGCAGGCGGCGGGCTTGGTTCAGCACGGGCAGGAAGCCCGGCTCTCGGAGGAGAAAACCGAACGAAAAAAACATGGGCCTAAGCGATGAGCCCGTGTTTTTTTTCGTTTGGTGTCCAAACGGCAGCTGGTGTCCGAATGGGCACCATGCGGGTGCTTCATTCGGACATCCGCCGCTGGCTGCTGTTCTGGGCCTCGGCTGTTTTTCTTAGCCCGACATCTCGCATCCGATCGGACATACGTTCCGCTATTTCCCCAAAAAGCTCGCGATTTCTGCTCTATTGGACATACGTTCCGCTATTTTCCCAAAAAGACCGAAATCACTGCTCTATCGGACATACGATCCGCTATTTTCTAATTTTTATCGAGTTCAAGATAGAGCCGGCACAAATAACGGATCCTATGTCCGATAATCCTCAAGTGAAGGCATATGGCTCCAACTAACGGATCCTATGTCCGATAGCTGCTCCAATACTGTGTGATTGTCGGGAGCAGCTCCTCGCGGCAGCAGTAAACAGTGCACACCGCTCCAATATGGGGCAGGGAGACAGACAGCTTGTCGGCCTGCTGCAAAAGCCACCCCGGCGCTTGGCCGTACCAACCATTGGACTCCCTACTCTACATCGGACCGCCAACCATCCGCACATCTCTGCCCGCTAGCTATCAATATCCCCGCAACGCACCACCCGCCAATTACCCGCACCTTCCCTCGCACCACGCCACGCCGCCAACCATCTGTTACCTTCTCTCGCACCGCCCCACGCCGCCAACCATCTGTTACCTTCTCTCGCACCGCCCCACGCCGCCAACCATCTGTTACCTTCTCTCGCACCGCCCCACGCCGCCAAATATCGTTACCTTCTCTCGGACCGCCCCACGCCGCCAACCATCCGTTGCCTTCTCTCGGACCGCCCCACGCCGCCAACCATCCGTTGCCTTCTCTCGCACCGCCCCACGCCGCCAACCATCGTTACCTTCTCTCGGACCGCCCCACGCCGCCAACTATTCGCATATCTCTGCCCTACAACTATCCATATATCCCGCCCTCGCGAGGCGTCCCGACCACCATCCGTTACCTTCCCTCGCACCGCACCACGCCGCCAACCATCTGTTATCTTCTCTCGCACCGTACCATGCCGACCACCATCCGTTACCTTCCCTCGCACCGCACCATGCCGCCAACCATCCGTTACCTTCCCTCGCACCGCACCATGCCGCCAACCATCCGTTACCTTCCCTCGCACCGCACCATGCCGCCAACCATCCGCACCTCCCTTGCACTGCTGCGCAGCCGTTGCAGCCCAGTCAGCCTTGGCATCCAAACTACTGCGACTACGACCTGGCCTGGAACTCGCCGATCGTCTCCCCGAGCAGCGTGACTCCATGCTCCAGCCGGGCTCCGCCCGATCCTGCTTCGCAGCTGATCGTTACGACGGCGCGCGGCCGCCCGCGGCCCTGAATGCTGCCGCCGGAAAAGCCGATTCCTTTCAGGCGGGCCACTTTCGCCAGCGCCGCAAGCCCTAGCCCTTCCGGCAGCAGCAGCGACAGCTCGCCGGCTCGCGCAGCCCTTCGCCAGCCGACCGATGGCGGCATCGTCGTGCGGAGCATCGCCTCCAGACGCTGCAGCGCCTCATCCCAACCGGCAGCAGCCTCATCGATGCGATCGGACAGCGAGCCGATCTCCAGCAGCTCCTCCATGATGCGGCCGCCCAACAAGCCGGCCGTCCCCGCAGCCCGCTGCAATCCCGCCAGACGGCGGATGATCTGCGGCTCGGCTGCGATCCACGCCGTCTCCAAATTCGGCATTCCAGTCGTGAGCGAGCCGATCGCGGCAATCTCGGTTCGATCCGGTCCGGCTCCAATTGCAAGCTTCGGTCCGTCGGCTCCGAGCAGCCGCAAAGCTTCCGCGCTATCCGTCCAAGCCTCTCCTTGGGCCGCTCCCCACCGGCAGTCGGGCAGCCGGACGACAGCGACCCGGCAGCCGCCCGGCACGGTCAAGGCAGCCGCTGCGTCCCGGGCCTCAGCGCCTTCAGACGTCTCCCACCCGGCTTGCTCCCAATAGAGCATGCGCACCGCTTCCAGCCGTAAGACGCTCTTGTCCCTGACGCTTCCGACATCGCCGAAGCTCTCCGCATCCAGACCATGCAGCCGCATCAGCTCCAGCGCCTTCGGCTCGGCTGGCACCGCTCCCGCCGCATCTCCCGTCCACTGCTTGTCTCTGAGCAGCAGATCCAGCGCCGCAAGCGGCGTCGGCACGGAAAGGCACTCCCAGGAATCCGGGATCGACTTGCCGGCCAGCTTCCGCAGCGTCTCCGGCAGCCGCTCGTTCCCGCGCCGAGGCTCCAGCGCCCGCTTCATCGCCTGCTCGACCTCCTCCCTGCCGAACAAATGAAACCGCTCGGCGCCTGGTTCGCTCAAGTTCAGCATGATTTCCTGTCCAGACATGGCCATCCCTCCTGGCGGACGGCAGAGATGCCGGCCTATATCTATGTTCGCATTCATGCCGAGCAAGAAAATCGATGCGCTCCTGCGCCTCATGCCCCTACTCGAGCTTTCGCCATCTCGATCCGCTAGAGGCCCAGACAGTCCGTCCAACGTCTGCTTACGCTTCCATGCAAAAAAGCGCCCCTGAAGCATATATGCTCCAGAGGCGCTTTTCAGAACGGTCTTACTTCTTGTTCATGCTGTTCCACTTGTCTTGAATGTTTTGCATCAGCTGATTTTGGTCGACTTTCTTGGCGACATAAGCCTGCATTTCGGAACCGACTTCCTGCGGGAAGCCTTCAGGCATTTGGCTGAAGAACCAGCCGGAGGACTTGCCTTCTTTGTTGTAGGCAACGATGTCGTTGGCGATGGCGCCGAGCACTTTGCTGTCGGTGACTTCGATGGATTTCAGAGCCGGAATGAATTTGAATTCGTTCACGATATATTTCTTGCCCGTCTCGGACGTTGCCAGCCAGTTCAGGAATTCCTTCGCGGCCTCTTTATTTTTGGAGTTTTTGTTGATAGCCCAGTTGTTAGGCACGCCGACGAAAATGTTGCCGCTCTTCTCGCTGTCGTCGATAGGCATCGGCAGCAGGCCGATGTTCATGTTCGGCGTAATGCCGTCGATTTGCACCTGCGTCCAGTTGCCTTGCTGCATCATGGCCGTCTTGCCGCTTGCGAACAGTGTCACTTGCGTGTTGTAGTCCGTCGTCAGCGGGTTTTTGTTGCTGTATTTCAATGTGAGGTCGAACAGTTTGAACCAGTTTTGGAACACAGGGTTGCCGACAAGTCCGCCTTTGCCTTCGTTCACGCTATTGACGAATGCCGTAGGGTCATCCTGGTTGGCCAAGCCTACGTTGAACAGATGGTTGCCCAGCACCCACCACTCCTGGTAGCCGTCGGAGAACGGCGTGATTCCTGCAGCTTCCAGCTTTTTGCACGCTTCTTCGAGCTCGGAGAGCGTCTTCGGCGGAGTCGTGATGCCTGCTTTTGCGAACAGGTCCTTGTTGTAAATGAAGCCGTAGCCTTCTACGCCGACCGGCATTCCGTACAGCTTGCCGTCCCGGGAAATCTGATCCTTGGCCGAATCGATGATATCGCCCGCCCAAGGCTGGTCGGACAGATCCTCCAGCTTGTCGATCCATGTCGTCAGCTCCGAGTTGCCCGCGTTGTTGAAAATGTCGGGCTCCTGGCCGGCGGCGAACTTCGCCTTCAGGCCTGCGCTGTAGTCTGCGCCTCCGCCCATTGTCTCGACATTGAGCGTGACGTTGGGATGCTCTTTCTCGTAATCGGCCTTGAGCCGGTTCATCGCGTCGGCGATTTCGACCTTGAATTGAAAAATATTCAGCGTCACTTTTTTGCCGCTGTCGCCGCCGCTTGCATTCGTATTGGAAGCCGCGTTTGTCGCAGGGCTCGTGTTCTGGTCTGCGGAGCTGCCGCTGTTGCCGCCCGATGTGCTGCAACCAGCCATTACGCTAAGCGCGAGACCCGCGGACATGACGGTAAGCAATCCCTTTTTCATAGGAAATTCCTCCTTGGTATGTTGACCCTCTTTTTACAATTGAAGTGTTTACTTGTTCTTGCAAATGAAGTATACCCTTTGACATGCAAGCGTTACCACAGAAAATGTTGAACAAAAAGGTGTAGAATATTGACTTCCGGGAGGACTGTCAATATTCTACACCTTTTTGTCGAAATCGGCTGTCGAAACAAGAGTAAAGATAGATCGGTTACCTTTGTCGAACGAAAGAAACGCCCTCCTCCTGCGGCCGTCTTGATCCCTCTGCACGCACACGTTTGCGCACGAGGCGGCAGCCCGTCTCCGCCAGCCCTGCCGCCAGGCCATGAAAAACCCCGGCAGCCGCTGGCTGCCGGGGAAGCTCACTCTGCTGGATCAAGCCGCTTACTTCTTGATCATGTCGTTCCATTTCTTCTGGATGTTTTTCAGCAGCTGCGCCTTGTCGGATTTGCCTGCCACATAGGCCTGCATTTCCGCGCCGACCTCCTGAGGCACGCCTTCCGGCATTTGGTTGAAGTACCAGCCGTTCGTCTTGCCTTCCTTGCTGTACTTCATGATGTCCGTCGCAATCGGTCCGAGAATCGATTCGTCGGTCACTTCAACGTTTTTCAGAGCCGGGATGAACTTGAACTCGTTGACCGTGTATTTCTTGCCGGTCTCGGACGTAGCCAGCCAGTTCAGGAATTCCTTGGCGGCTTCCTTGTTCTTGGAGTTCTTGTTCACGACCCAGTAGTTAGGCACGCCGACGAAAATGTTGCCGCTCTTCTCGCTGTCGTCGATAGGCATCGGCAGCAGGCCGATGTTCATGTTCGGCGTAATGCCGTCGATTTGCACCTGCGTCCAGTTGCCTTGCTGCATCATCGCTGCTTTGCCGCTGGCGAACAGCGTTACTTGCGTATTGTAGTCGGTTGTGAGCGGGTTTTTGTTGCTGTTCTGAATCGTCAGGTCGAGCAGGTTGAACCAGTTCTGGAACACCTTGTTGCCTTCGATTCCGCCTTTGCCTTCGTTCATCGTCTTCACGAACGCGGCTGGATCCTCCTGATCGGCCAGACCTACGTTGAACGTATGGTTGCCGAGAACCCACCATTCCTGATAGCCGTTGGAGAAAGGCGTGATGCCGGCGGCTTTAAGCTTTTCCACTGCTGCTTTGAGCTGCGTCATCGTAGCCGGAGGCTCCGTGATGCCGGCTTTGGCGAACAGATCCTTGTTGTAGATGAAGCCGTAGCCTTCGATGCCCATCGGAAGGCCGTAGTTTTTGCCGTCGCGGGTAATGGCTTCCTTCGCCGTCTCGACGACATCGCCCTGCCAAGGCTGGTCCGAGAGATCCTCCAGCTTGTCGACCCACGTGTTCAGGTCGGAGTTGCCGCCGTTATTGAAGATGTCGGGTTCTTGGCCGGAAGCGAATTTCGCTTTCAGGCCCGCGCCGTAATCGGCTCCGCCGCCCATCGTTTCGAGGTTCAGCTTGACGTTCGGATGCTCTTTTTCGTAATCGGCTTTCATGCGGTTCATCGCATCGGCGATCTCAACCTTGAATTGGAAAATATTCAGCGTTACTTGCTCTCCGCTAGCGCCGGAGCCGGTATTGGCATTGGCGTTTCCTTCCGTGTTGCCGCCGTTGTTCGTCGTGCTGCAGCCTGCCAGAATCGAAATAGCCAGGCCTGCAGAGACGGCCGTAAGCAATCCTTTTTTCAACATTGCTTTTTTACCCCCTTGAAATCGTGCTCCACGATAGTATGTCCAACTGGTTGCATTTAACGCTTATATTGGAGCTTTTTAAGTATAAATCAAACTGCGCAAACGTTCCCACAGAACATATTGCGAATATAGGGGGAATATATTGATCCCTCATCGGCAAATCAATATATTCATAGAAATAAATCGAAATAGAAAAGAAGCTGACGAACGCACGGAGGCGATCGCCAGCTTCCTTTCCGGAATTTTCGTTGATCAGCCTTTTACCGATCCGGCCGTAATGCCGGAAATGATATGACGCTGAAGCGTCAGGAAGAAGATCAGGATCGGCAGGATGCCCATGACCAGACCGGCAAGAGCCAGATCCCACTGCTTCGTGTATTGGCCGAAGAAGCTGTACGTGGACAGAGGAATCGTCCGCTGGCCTTCGCCGAGAATCAGGTTCGGCAGCAGGAAGTCGTTCCAGATCCAGAGGCTGTTCAGGATGATGATCGTCGCCGTCATCGGCTTGAGGAGCGGGAAGACGATTCTCCAGAACACCCCGTAAGGCGAGCAGCCGTCCACGGTCGCCGATTCCTCGATCTCCGCCGGAATCGACTTCACGAAGCCGTGGTAAAGGAAGATCGTGAGCGATGAGCCGAAGCCCATGTAGCAGACCCACAAGCCTGGAAGGCTTCTCGTCAGGTGGAACCAGCTGGCCGTCTTGACGAGCGGAATCATGATCGATTGGAACGGAATGACCATCGCTGCGACGAAGATCATGAACAGGAAGTTGTTGTACTTCGTCGGACGGCGCACCATCCGGTAAGCGGCCATCGAGCAGATGACCGTTAGTCCGACGATGCTTGTCAGCGTAATGACGAGCGAGTTCGCGAACGAAGCCGGGAATTTCATGATCTCCCATGCTCTCGTGAAGTTGTCGAACGTCGCAGGACTCGGCAAGGCAGCGGAGTCGAGCAGGATATCGCCGTACTTCTTCAGCGAGTTGCTTACCAGGAAGTAGAACGGCACCAGGAATACCAGCGCGACCAGGAGAGCGATAATTTCCAGCACGAACGTGCTGGTCCGGTATCGGGACGTTTCCATTAAGCCTGCACCTCCCGGCGTTTAGTCAGGTACACCTGGAGCGAGGTCAGCAGCGCGACGACGATGAAGAATACGAGCGCCTTCGCCGTGCCGTAACCGAAGTTGTTGTTCTGGAACGCCTCGTTGTAGATGTTGAGCGCGACGGATTGCGTCGAGTTGTACGGTCCGCCCTTGGTCAGCGACAGGATGATGTCGAAGGACTTGAACGACCACGACAGCGCGAGGAACAGCGCGATCGTAACGGCAGGCATGATCAGCGGCACCGTGATATGGCGCAGGCGCTGCCAGGCGGTCGCTCCGTCGATGGAAGCCGCTTCAATCAGATCGCGGGGCACATTGATGAGCGCGGAAATGTAGATGACCATCAAGTAGCCCGCCGTGCTCCAGATCGTCACGATGACGATGCCCCAGAACGCGGTCGGCTCGTCGCCGAGCCAAGGCAGGTTGAAGAACGCCCAGCCCGTTTTGTCGCCTACGGCCGTAAAGCCTTTTACAAAAATGAACTGCCAGATGAAGCCGAGCAGCAGGCCGCCGATGACGTTCGGCATGAAGAAAATCGTCCGAAGCACGTTGCGGGACTTGACCGGCTGCGTCAGCAGCAGCGCCAGAACGAAGCCGACCAGGTTCGACAAGATGACGGCTGCGATCGTGAATTTCACGGTGAACTTGAAGGAGTTGATGAATGTCTGGTCATGGAACAGCCTGGAGAAGTTGTCGAATCCGACAAAATTATAGCCTCCTACCCCATTCCAGTCCGTAATGGAGTAAAACATGCCCATGAAGAAGGGAAGTGCGACGATTATCGCGAACGCAAGTGTCGCAGGGCCCGTGAATACGATCTGCTGCAGCCACTGGCTCGACCATCCTTTGCTTTTCATCCCGTTTCTCCCCTTTCTCTAGAAGGAATCATAGTAAGTCTTTCCACTGCCAAGCGCCCTTATCCGGACAGCTTGTCGATTTTCCTCAAGTATACGCTTTCGCTTTCACGGCTCCCACAGAGGATGATGACGCAATAGGGGTAAAATATTGATGCCGCCATTGGGGACCGCTATAATACGATAAGGGCGTAGTTAAATAGGCCCATAAAGGAGCATCGAGAGCTTGAAATTCTACTGGATCAAGCGAAGCATCCGAACCAAGCTGGCCGTTTTCCTGCTGCTGGCGATCGCGGTTCCGATGCTGGCATCGCTCATCATCACCAATACACGGACAGCGGATTTCGTCGCCAACGACACGGTTCGGCAGAACTCGAGCCTCCTTTATCAGGGCAAGACGAATCTGGCCAACTATTTTCAGTCTTTTTTCCAAACATCTCTCGCTCCTTACTCGGACACTACCCTGTACAGGACGCTTGAAACAGGACGCAGCGATTACCTGGTCGACAATCAGATCTTCGTCAGCCTGCAGCTCATGTCCTCGTCGGTCAAGGAGATTTATCAGGTCTACCTCCACTCGGGCCGAGCGGAACGCGGGTATCTCTTCTCCCGGGGCCAGTACAAGAGGACGGATCAGATCGTAACTGCGCCGGGAACGACGCTGCCTGCCGACATCTCTTACACGATAAAGCCTCTTCATATGAGCAGCAGCTACGGAATCAACTCCACGCCGCTCATCCTGTCCCGGCCCGTCATCACCTTGATCCGCCCGGTCTATCAAATTCCGAGCAGCAAGCAGATGGGAACGCTTGCGCTGGACATCACAACCGAAGTCATCGATTCCATCTGCGCCCAGCTGTACAGCGCCGGCGGCGGCGAGGAGGTGTTCCTGCTCGCGCACGACGGAACCATCATCTATGGCCCCGGCCAATACGGCAAGGGCCTGAAGCTGAAGGAGCCATGGGCCGAACCGATCCTGAAGCTGGCCTCCGCCGGGGAGAGCGGCAACGTGGAGCTGAAGGACTCCCACTCCAAAAGCGTGTTCATTTATGAATCGCTTGAAGCCGGCGATCATGATTGGGTGCTCGTCAAACGCATCCCTCCTTCCGTCCTGCATGGAGCGACCCGTCAGATTACGCAGGCCAATACATGGGTGCTGCTCGGCTCCCTGCTTCTCGTGACGCTGACGGCGCTGTTCGTTTCCTTCTGGATCACCAGGCCGATCAAGCAGCTTACGGGCTACGTCAACCAGATCCAGTCCGGCCGCCTCGAGACCGATATCCATTTGCGCCAGTCGGATGAGATCGGACAGCTGGCCAGGCGCTTCCGGATGATGATGGAGACGATCAACAATCTCGTCCTTCGCGAATATCGGCTCGAGCTGGCGAACAAGACGAATCAGCTCAAGGCGCTCCAGGCACAGGTTCATCCTCATTTCCTGTACAATGCCCTGCAATCGATCGGCACGACGGCGCTGCAGCGCGGAGTCCCTGATCTGTACAAGCTGATCATGCAGCTCGGCAAAATGATGCGCTACTCGATGAATACGGCGGAGGAGTTTGTCTCTATTTCCCAGGAAATCGATCATACCCGGTCTTACCTGGAGCTGCAGCGGCACCGGTTCGGCGACAAGCTGACCTACGAGATTGCCGGCGATCCCGACGCGCAGCAGGCTTCCGTGCCGCGGATGATTATCCAGCCAGTGGTGGAGAATATTTTCAAGCATGCTTTCGATCCCGCCGGAGGCATGGTCCATGTCTCGATCAGCACGACGCTGAAGGACAACTGGATCACCATCGAAATCGCCGACAACGGTCCCGGAATGAATGAAGGCAAGCTGGCCTCCGTCAGGCAGCGGATCAGCCGGGACGGCGAGATCGGAGACGAGTCGGGCAGCCATATCGGACTGGCCAACGTCGCTGCGAGGCTGAGGCTCCACTCCGGCGGAAGAGCCCGCATGGAGCTCGAATCCGGAGCGGCGCCGCTTGGCGGGCTGATGGTCGCGCTGGTCATTCCGGCCGCGGATTGAACAGCGGGCTTCCGCGTTGCCCCTTTATATAGAGACAGGAGAGAATATCATCATGAATATATTGATCGTCGACGACGAAACCCATGCCCGGGAAGCCGTCAAGCTGCTTGTGGAATGGAAGGAGCTTGGCGTTGACCTCATTCTTGAAGCCGACAACGGCGAAGCGGCCAAGCTGCTCGTCGCCGAGCATATGCCCGCGCTTGTCCTGACGGACGTGCATATGCCCATCACGAACGGGCTGCGCTTCATGGAATGGCTGAGCGACCATTATCCCCAGACGAAGATCATCGCCATAAGCGGCTACAACGACTTCGATTATGTACGCAAAACGATGAAGTACGGCGGAATCGACTATATTCTCAAGCCGATCGATCCAGATCAGCTGATGGAAGCTTCCAGGCGCGCGATCGGATCCTGGTGCCAGGAAACGAAGGAAAGGCAGCGCCAAGTCGAGAGCGGAATCGCCATGAACCAGTACAAGCCCGTCTACTGGAGCCACTTGTTCGGCAAGCTGGCCTCGGTGTCGAACGAATCCGAGCCGGCTGCCGCGCAGCTCCGCTCCGAATTCCAGGGCTTTCCGCAGCAAGGGGCTTTCCAGACGGCCGTCTTCAGCCTGTTTCCGGTTCAGGAGAAGCTGCTCAAGCGGTTTCGCGGCGACAAGGAGCTGCTCGAATTCGCCATCATCAACGTATTCAACGATCTGATGCGCAGCGAATGGCAGTGCGGATATGCTTTCCGGTCCCCCAATGCGGCCGATGAAGTGATTGCCCTGTTCTGGGAAGGTCATGATTTCATCGCGGACAGGACGGCCAGGCTTCTCGAAGCCGTGCGAATGACGCTTAAGGCCGATTTGTATGCGGGCATCGGCAGGCTCGTGCCGGAAGCCGAGCAGACCGGATTGTCCGTCCAATCCGCCAGACAGACGCTTCAGCGCCGCAATCTCCTTGCCGCCGGCGTGAGGATTTCCCATGCGGGAACCGTGCAGCCTTCCAACGCTCCGCATTTGACCGATCTGGAGGAGCCGCTCCGCCTCGCTCTGCGGATCCGCAATCCCGCGGAAGCGACCGCCGCCTTGACGGAATGGTTCGGCAAAGTCCGCCGCTCCGGCATCGTCGCGCCTGGAGACCTCGCCCTATGGGAACGGCAGAGCGAAATGGTGTCTACCCGCCTGCTTAAGGAATTCCTGCCGGAAGATGCCGAAGACGAGCAGGCCAAGTCCCGTACAGCTCCCCTGCCGTTCCGTTTCGCCGAAGACGGACGGCTGCTGCTCGACGAGACGGAGAAGGAGTTTCGGCTGCTGCTGCTGGACTGGATGGAAAGCCTGCTCAAAAGAGTCCGCCAGGACCGCAGCATCATCGCCGAGATGATCTCGTATATCGACGGCCATTTGGAGGAAGACTTGTCCTTGCAGACGCTGGCTTCCCGCTTCTTTCTCAGCCGCGAGCATGTAAGCCGCCGCTTCCGCCAGGAAACGGGGCAGACGCTCAGCGATTATGTGGAGAAGCTGCGGATGGACAAGGCCGGCCGGCTGCTGCTGGGATCTTCCCTCAAGATTGCGGAGATCTCGAGCCAAGTCGGATACTCCGACGAGAAATATTTCAGCAAGGTATTCAAGAAGCATTCGGGCTGCTCTCCAGGTCAATACCGCAAAGAGGATTGACACAGGTTGTTCACAAATAGAACCGTTTTCTTTTTCCAGCAGGTTGGGTATAATGAAATCAATTCGTTCGGAGGTGCTACATATGTCCGTTCCATTCATCGTGGTTCTTGTCGTGTCCCTGCTGTTCCTGACGGCCATGTTCACAGCCGCCTACAACGACGACAAAACCAAGGGACTATAATCCCATCCGATGACGCTGATCGTCAGACAAGCCCCGGCATGTTATCATGCCGGGGCTTATTCGTCGTTTCCGTTCAGTGGCCGAGTACGGGATGGGGAATGTAAGGCTCCTCGAGCTGGGCCGTCTCCTCCGGCGTCAGCTTCAGCTGCAGCGCTGCGACGGCGTCCTCCAGATGATGCGGCTTGGTCGCTCCGATGATCGGCGCCGTCACGGCGGATTTGCCGAGCACCCACGCCAGCGCAGCCTGCGCCCGCGGCACGCTGCGCGACGCCGCGACTTGCCCGACCCTCTCGACGATGACCCGGTCCGAATTCTCCGAGGAGGCATACAGCCGCGGAATGAGCAGGTCGCTTTCAAAGCGATCGCTGGATTGGTCCCAGCCGCGGGTGAGGCGTCCCCGGGCCAGCGGGCTCCAGGGGATGACGCCGACGCCAAGCTCCTCGCACAGAGGCAGCATCTCGCGTTCTTCTTCCCGGTAGAGCAGGTTCAGGTGGTTCTGCATGCTGACGAACTTCGTCCATCCTCCCCGCTCCGCCGCATGCTGGGCTTGCAGGAACTGCCAGGCATACATGGATGAAGCGCCGATGTACCGCGCTTTCCCCGCTTTCACGACATCATGGAGTGCTTCCATCGTTTCTTCGATCGGGGTTCCCGGATCCCAGCGGTGAATCTGGTACAGGTCGACATAGTCGGTGCCCAGCCTGCGCAGGCTGTTGTCGATCTCCGACAGGATCGCCTTGCGGGACAAGCCGCCGCCATTCGGGCCTGGTCGCGTGGGGAAATACACTTTGGTCGCGATCACGACATCGTCTCGGCGCGCAAGATCCTTGAGGGCTCTGCCTACGATCTCTTCGCTCGTGCCGTCGGAATAGCTGTTGGCGGTGTCAAAAAAATTGATGCCGAGCTCAAGCGCTCTCCGGATGAACGGCCGGCTTGCCTGCTCGTCCAGCGTCCATGGGTGGGAGCCTCGATCCGGAATTCCATAACTCATGCATCCCAGACATAACCGGGATACTTCCAGTCCGGTCTTGCCCAGCCTCGTATATTCCATTTGCATTTGGACCTTCCTCCTGTCGCTCCGGCCTGTAAGCAGGCTGCCGGAATGTCCCTATCATACTGAATATTCAGGAAATTTCAACCATTATTCATCCTTCCTCCGGCACCCAATGAACGAACGGCTAGACCGCAAAAACAAAAAAAGCCCCGGAGCATGGCCTTATGGCCTTGCTTCCGAAGCTGCCTGCACCAGATCGGCCCCGATATCGGGCTTCTCTGCCATCATTTCACGATCAGCGGCGCAGATGCTGCATCTGGCCCATGCATTCCGAGCACAAATAACGTTCCTTGAAATCAGTCACTTGCTCCATCGATCCGCAGAAGACGCAGCGCGGACGATATCGCTCCAAAATGATGTGATCCCCTTGAACGAGGATTTCCACAGGATCTCCTTCGTTCATCTGGTAACGCTTGCGCAGGGATTTGGGCAGCACTATGCGGCCCAATTGGTCGACCTTTCGTACGACTCCAGCCGGTTTCATCGGTTGTATCCGCTCCTTATGTCTGAATTATCTAGTCACAACCAACCCTTCGGCTTGCAAATCATGCAACAGGGCGTATGGATGTCCTTTTCTCCTACCATTCTCCATGGGAGGAAGCAAATCCTTCCTCTGTTCATAGTTGCTTAATATTCTCCAACTTTTGGACAGAACGCCAAATATTCAAGCCATGCCGGGAAAGTCCGATTGCCTGAGCGCCTCGTACAGGACGATCGCCGCAGAATTGGACAGATTGAGCGAACGGACGCTGCCTGTCATCGGCATGCGGATCGCCGTATCCAGGTTGGCTGCGACAAGCTCGGGAGGCAGCCCTTTGGTTTCCTTTCCAAATACGAGCAAGTCTCCGTCCCGATAGTCCATCTGATCGTAGCGTTTGGATGCCTTGGTGCTGGCGTAGAAAAACCTGCCTTCCGGAAAAGCATCCTTCACTTCCTGAAAGGAATCGTAATAATGGACCTGGACGGCATGCCAATAGTCCAGGCCGGCTCTCTTGAGCGTCCGGTCGTCGGTATTGAAGCCGAGCGGGCGGACAAGATGCAGATGCGCTCCGGTGGCCGCGCAGGTTCTGGCGATATTGCCGGTGTTGGCCGGAATCTCCGGCTCCACCAGGACGATATGATAAGACATGGTTTGCGACTTCCTTTCGGTCAAACTTCTGGGTGGACTTTACATTCCTTTTACGCAGCCTTAATTCCTATCTGAAGCTCGGGCAGTATACTGGGGTCAAGATCTGGTAAAAGGAGCCGAACAAGGTGACGAAGAAAAAAGTGCTGGTCGTTGACGATGAACCATCCATCTCGATGCTGCTAGAATTCAATCTCAACCTTGCAGGTTATGAAGTGCGGTCCGTCCACGACGGAATGGCTGTATTCGACATGCTGAAGCCTTTCCGCCCGGACCTCATCGTGCTCGACCTGATGCTTCCCAAGATGGACGGCATCGAGGTATGCCGGGAATTGCGCCGGCGCGGCAATGCCGTTCCGATCGTCATGCTTACCGCCATGCAGGATGTATCCGACCGCATCGCGGGATTGGACAACGGCGCGGACGATTATATGACCAAACCGTTCAGCCCCCAGGAGCTCGTCTCCCGGATCGGCGCGATTTTCAGACGAATGCAAGGTTATCCCGGCATCCATGCCGAAGTCAGCTACGAAGTCGGACCGCTGCAGGTTGATCTCGCCAAGCGCGAGGTCCATCTGAACGGCGAGCAGGTTGAGCTTACGCCCAAGGAGTTCGAGCTGCTCGTCTTCCTCTGCCGCCATCGCGGCAAGGTGCTGAGCCGGCAGCAGCTCCTGCAGGGGGTATGGGATTACCACTTCCTCGGCGATACTCGGATCGTCGACGTCCATATCAGCCATCTCCGGGACAAGATCGAACAAAGCGCCCGGTCTCCCGAGTATATTATGACGGTCCGCAATGTTGGATACAAGCTTACCGGCCCTTCCCCCAAGGACCAGACAGCGGCAATGGCCTGAATTCGCCCTTCATGAATTTCCTTCATGAATTTCCTTCATCACCGCCTGCCGTTAGTTAACGCAAGAGCCCTTGCCTCAAGAGGCAAGGGCTCTTCCTATGTCCGCTCTGCTCAGCCGTTCTTCCTCTGGAACTCCGTCATGAACTCGGCGAGCGCCTTGCAGCTCTCCAGCGGCACGGCGTTGTAGGCGGAGGCGCGCAGGCCGCCGACGTCTCTGTGGCCCTTAAGCCCGACGAATCCTTCCGCCTCCGACTGGCGGACAAATTCCTTGTCCAGCTCATCGGACTGCAGGCGGAACGTGATGTTCATCAGCGATCGGCTGCCGGTGTCGGCCACGCCGCTGTAGAACCCGCCGCTCTGATCGATGGCATCGTAGATGAGAGCGGCTTTGTCCCTGTTCGTCTGCTCGACGGCGGCCAGGCCGCCCTTGCCCTTGAGCCATTTGAGCACAAGCCCGATCATATAGACCGCGAAGGATGGCGGTGTGTTGTAGAGGGATTTGGACTTGGCATGCGTATCGTAGCGGAACATCGTCGGCAGCGCCGCAGGACTGCCGGCGATCAGATCGTTGCGGGCGATGACGATCGTCGCGCCGGATGGCCCCAGGTTTTTCTGGGCGCCGGCGTAGATCATGCCGAAGCGGCTCATGTCGAGCGGTCTCGACATGATGTCGCTGGACATGTCAGCGATGAGCGGAACCTCCCCCGTATCTGGGAAAAACGGAAGCTGGGTGCCCTCGATCGTTTCATTGGAAGTCAGATGCAGATAAGCCGCGTTGTCAGGCAGGACAATCTCTTCCAGACTCGGCATGCGGGTGAACCTGGAGCCCTCCGAGGTGGCGGCGATCGCCGTCTCGCCGATCAGCTTCGCTTCCTTGATCGCTTTTTTGGCCCAGCTGCCGCTGTTCACGTACGCTCCGACCAATCCCTGATGAAGGAAGTTGAGCGGCACCATCGCGAACTGCGTGCTTGCGCCGCCTTGAAGCAGCATGACGCTGTAGGAATCCGGAATTTGGAGAAGCTCCCGCAGCAGCTGCTCCGCCTCGTCGTTGACGCCCTCGAACAGCTTGCTTCGATGCGACATTTCCATCAAGGACATGCCGGCACCCTTGTAATCGACAAATTCCTCCTGCGCCTGCTGAAGCACTTCAAGCGGCAATGCCGCAGGTCCTGCGTTGAAATTGTAAGCCCTCTTCGTCATGTTCCTTGCACCCCTGTCTCTGTCGCTGGAAAGATACACTCCAATAAAGTTATGGCTATCTTAACAAGATTACCTCTCTCGTTCAAGTGATAATTTCACGAACGCTGCATGATGAAGCATGTAAGATCATTCGTCTTTGAGCAAAAAAAGAAGCTCCCGATAAGGGAGCTTCTGATCTTGAAAGGGATAAGTCCGGATTAGCAGTCGAAATAGAGGCCGTACTCATGCGGATGGACGCGGATAGCGACAGCTTTGGCTTCCTGACGCTTGAAGGCGACATAGTTGTCGATGAAGTCCTGGCTGAAGACGCCGTTTTCGGTAAGGAACCCGGAATCGGCTTCCAGCGCATCCAGAGCTTCTTCCAGGGATCCTGGAACGCTGCGGATTTCTTTTTTGTCTTCGTCGGACAACTCGTAGATGTTCTTGTCGTAAGGACCGAATCCGAGTGCGGTCGGATCGATTTTGCGCTTCACGCCGTCCAGTCCTGCAAGCAGCATCGCCGCGAAGGACAGGTACGGGTTCGCCGTGGAATCCGGCGTACGGAACTCGATGCGGCAGCCCTTAGGCGTAACGGCTGCAACCGGAATACGGACGGCAGCGGAACGGTTGCCCTTGGAGAATACCAGGTTGACCGGCGCTTCATAGCCTGGAACGAGGCGTTTGAAGGAGTTCGTGCTCGGGTTGGTCAGCGCGATCAGCGCCGGAGCGTGATGCAGAATGCCGCCGATGTAATGCAGCGCCATTTCGCTCAGGTTGCCGTAGCCGCCTTTTTCGTAGAACAGCGGCGAATCGCCGTTGAAGATCGATTGGTGGACGTGCATGCCGCTGCCGTTGTCTCCGAAGAGCGGTTTCGGCATGAACGTAGCCACTTTGCCGTACTGGCGGGCTGTGTTGTGCACGATGTATTTGTAGAGCAGGAGATTGTCGGCCGTCTTGGTCAGCGTATCGAAGCGGAAGTTGATCTCCGCTTGGCCGGCCGTAGCCACCTCATGGTGATGGCGCTCGACGCGGAGTCCCGCTTCCTGCATCAGGCGGACCATCTCGCTGCGGAGGTCTTGCTGGGAATCGACAGGGGCAACCGGCACGTAGCCGCCTTTGACGCCTACTTTGAACGCCAGGTTGCCGCCCTCTTCCTTGCGGTTCGTGTTCCAGGCCGCTTCTTCGGAATCGACGAAGTAGGAGGAAGAGTTCATCGAGCTTTCGTAACGCACGTCGTCAAAGACGAAGAACTCGGACTCAGGGGCAAAAAATGCTGTCGTGCCGACGCCGGAGGATTGGAGGAATTCCTCTGCCTTCTGGGCGATGCTCCGCGGGTCGCGGTCGTAGCGTTCGCCATCCGGTGTGAAGATATTGCACATAACGTTCAAAGTCGGGTGATCGGTGAATGGATCCAGGAACACCGAACCGGTATCCGGCATCATGACCATGTCAGATTCTTCGATGCCGCGGAAGCCAGGGATCGAGGAACCGTCAAATGCGACGCCGTTCACGAACGTGTCACCGTCAACTTCCGTCGCAGGAAGAGTGATGTGGTGAGCACGGCCGGAAAGATCCACGAACCGGAAATCGACAAACTGGATGTTATTTTCTTTGATTTTGTCCAATACGCTTTGAACTGACATGTAAAATTTCCTCCATTTCCGAACGTTAGCATTAGTTAAGACCGAGATTGTTCAACTTTGGCTCTAAACCTTGAAGTAATTATAAAACCGTTGCTTTAAAGCGTCAATAGGTATGTCAGGTATTTTTGGAACAAGTGTAAGCAATACTCACAACATTTATACAATATTCACATTCTGCGGACGCTCTCAACGCAAACATCCGTAATCCCTTGACGTAAAAGGGTTTACGGATGTATTACGAACAATATCGATATTAGCAGGAGCTGTCGAAATTCAGCGTCGTGAATATTTATGCGGAAGCGCTTTCTTTATCTCTCTTCCCGGAAGCCGTTTCTACTTCTGCCAGACCGCAAATTGCTCCGCTTCCGCCTTGCTCGTGTCAAAATTCTTGCCGACGATCGGCGCGAGCTTCTCCAAATCCTTGAGCAGGCGGGCGAATTGATCCGGGAACAGCGACTGGACGCCGTCTCCCGTCATGGAATTGTCGGGATCCGTATGCATTTCAATGATGAGCCCGTTGGCGCCGGCTGCGACGGAAGCTTTGGCCATCGGCTCCACCAGCTCGCGGCGTCCCGTTCCATGGCTCGGATCCGAGATGACCGGCAGATGGCTGAGCCCTTGCAGCACCGGAATCGCCGACAGATCGAGCGTATTGCGGGTGTATGTCTCGAACGTGCGGATTCCCCGCTCGCAAAGCATCACATTGGGATTGCCCCCTGCCAGGATGTATTCCGCCGCGTTGAGGAATTCATCGTATGTGGAGCTGAAGCCGCGCTTGAGCAGCACCGGCGTCCGGATCGTGCCGAGCTTGCGCAGAAGATCGAAGTTCTGCATGTTGCGGGTGCCGACCTGCAGAATATCGGCATGCTCCGCGCAGATGTCGACGTATTCAGGAGTCATCACTTCCGTAATCGTGAGGAGGCCGTGGCGCCGTCCCGCATCCGCCATCATCTCCAGTCCTTCCACGCCGACGCCCTGGAAGCTGTACGGGCCGGTTCGCGGCTTGAAGGCGCCGCCGCGCAGCACTTGGCCGCCGGCCGCCTTGACGAGACGGGCGATCTCGTCGATCTGCTCCGGAGTCTCAACGGCGCAAGGACCGCCCATGATGACAAGATTGCTGCCGCCGATCTTGACTCCCTTGATGTCGATGATCGTATCGTCGGGGTGGAAGTCGCGGCTGGCCAGCTTGTAGGACTTGGAGATCTTGATGACATTCTCCACGCCCTTCATCTGGCGCAGATGCTCCGCCAGGGCCGGCTCCGCCTTGCCGATAATGCCGATGACGGTCCGGTCGATACCGCGGGAGACATGGGCCTGCACGCCCGCACGCTCGATATGGGATACGATTTCCTGTATGCGCTCTTCGTTAATGGATGATTGGGTAATGACGATCACAATAAACACGCTCCGTTCCGCTTTCGCGCTTGTTCGCTTTTAAGCTTTTATGCTTTTATTCAATAAAGTAACTATACAAGGTTGCTCCGCCTACGTCAAGGTCCGTTTCCACAAGATATGCTCCCCGAGATGCTTTGATGCATAAAAAGGCCGGCCGATATCGACCGGCCAGCCTATTTCCTATCATTCCCATGAATCGAAGATAGGACGAACTCAAGATATGGAGCCGGTGTCGCAGCTTTCATCCTTCATGTTTGCGCAGAAGCGCAGCTCTGCTCTTGAGCGGCCGTCAGCGGCCCGTTGAGCTTCTCCGGCTCATTCCGACAGCCGGCGCACCCGGGTGGGAGAAGGCTTCGGGCCTCCTGGGTCCGGATGCTCCTCCGCCGCCTTCGCCGAAGACCGGGCGAGCTCTTGCTTCCCGCAGAATATAGAGCGGCCGCCCCTTGGCCTCCTCATAGATCCGCCCCACATACTCGCCGAGAACGCCAAGCATGGCAAGCACGAAGCCGTTGAACAGGAGCATGACCGCCATCATCGACGCCCAGCCCTTCATCGTGCCGGAGGTGAACAACGCCTGCCATAGAACGACGAGCAGATAGAAGAATCCCGTCGCCGACAGCAGCGCTCCCGCGTAACCCGCAATCTTCAGCGGCTTGGTCGAGAAGGAAGTAATCCCGTCCAGGCACAGCTTCACCATCCGCTTCAGCGGATATTTCGTCTCCCCGGCGAATCTCTCGTCGCGCTCGTACTCCAGCGCAGTCTGGCGGAAGCCGACCCAGCTGACAAGCCCTCGGACGAAGCGGCTGCTCTCGTGCAGGCGCTTCATCTGCTCCAGCACCTGGCGGTCCATCAGTCGGAAATCTCCGGTGTCGACCGGAATCGATATATCCGTCGATGCCCGCAGAACACGGTAGAACAGACTGGCGGACCACTTTTTGAACGCGGTCTCTCCGCTTCTGCTGACGCGCTTGGCATACACGACGTCGTAGCCTTCCCGCCACTTCTCCAGCATCGGGACAATCAGCTCGGGCGGATCCTGCAGATCCGCATCGATGATGACGACCGCCTCTCCGGCGGCATGGTCCATGCCGGCCGTGATCGCGATCTGATGGCCGAAGTTGCGCGAGAAATCAAGCAGCCGCACGGCGGAATCCTTGCGGGACCAATCCTCGATCATCGCCCCGGAAAGGTCGCGGCTGCCGTCGTTGACGAAGATCAGCTCGTAGCGGCAGCCGATGCCCTCCATCACGCTTTTCAGACGAAGATAGGTTTCCGGCAGCACCTCTTCTTCGTTGTACACGGGGATGACAACCGATACTTGAACCTGGCTCATGTTCCATGCCTCCCTAATCCAGAGTCACTTCGTATAGAACGGCGCTTCCGCGTCCAGGTCCGGCGCTGCCGGATGTCTCTCCCTCCGGACTTGCCGCCGGGGAACCGCCGTACTCGCTTGCGTCAACGGCCTTGCCATGCTCTTCGATCCAGGCATTGAGGTCGCTGCCGCCATCACGGCCGCCTGCTCCGCCCGATCCTCCGACGAGGAAATACTTCAGTTTGCCCGACTTCACCAGCTGCTCCAGCTTGGCGGAGTCATAGACCGGATCCGAGTTCTGGAAGCCGTGCAGGATGACGACCTTCTGCTTGGCCTCCACGATATAAGGAGCGGCTGTCCCGTAATCGGACACGGCGAGCAAATAATCGGTCGTCTGGTTTTGCTTCAAATAAGCGAGCAGCCCTTCGTTCAAGCTCTCGCTTCCTCCCTTGCCGCCGGCTCCTCCCGGCATGCCCTGGAAGCCCCCGGTTTGACCCGGGAATCCTCCTCCGGCTCCTTGGAAGCCGGAGAAGCCCTCGCTCCCGCCGTCTCCCGCCGAACCGGGCTGGCCTTGCAAGCCTCCTTGCATTCCCGGCTGCCCGGAAGCATTCGGCCGTCCGCCTCGCTCCGATGCATTCGGCCATCCGCCCTGTCCTCCGTTCATCGCTTCCCATTGCCCGCCGGTCCTGGACCCGGCTGCGGCAAATCCGCCCCTTCCGCCTCCCATGCTGTTCTTGCCGTCGGGGCCGGCTGCGGGGATCATCGAGTTCTGGCCGTACACGATCGGAGTCGCCGACCAGTAGGCGGGACCGATCAGCAGCACCGCGGCAGCCGCGGCGGCGGTCCATCGGACCGCAGCGCTGTTGTCGCGCGAATTCAGGACGGCGAGGATGAGCGCGGCGAGCAGTCCAAGCCCCGCGACGGCGAGCGACCAGCCTACGCCGATCGTGCTCTCGTAAGGACGCAGGATGTACCATTGGAACATCGAGGTCGCCGCGACGGCACCCGGCAGCAGATAGATCTGCCAGCCTCTTCCTTGGCGGTATTTCGCCCACATCTCGCTCCAGCCCGCCCCGAACAAAGCCGCTGCCGGAGGAGCGAGCATGATGAGGTAATAGGAGTGGAAGAAGCCGGCGATGCTGAAAAATCCGCCGACGGGAATAAGCCAGGCCAGCCAGAACAGCGTTTCCTTGTGCTTTTCCGTCATGGATTTCCGTCTCCATGTAGAGAGCAGCGCGACTGCCGCAATCAGGGCAAACGGCAGCAGCCAGCTCGCTTGGCCGGAGAGAGCCTGCTGGAACAAGCGGAGCGGCCCCTTCTCCCCGGTGCCGAACATGCCGCCAGCCCGGCCTCCATTGCCGCCGAAGCCTCCGGGAATGCCCGCCGCTCCTCCGGCCCGCTCGAAACGGCCGGAGCCGTCCCGCTGGCTTTGTCCGTCCGCGCCGTTGCGATCGCTTTGAGGCGGGCCGTCCTGTCCGGTCACTCCGGTTCCGTTTGGCGCTTGTCCGTCCTGCCCGGCGCCGCCTTCATTTCCCGGCAGCATTCCACCCTGGCCCTGGCTGCCTTCAGGCAGCGCGCCGTCCGGAGCCATTGCTCCCGGGAATCCTCCGGCTCCGCCCTGGCCTCCGGGGCTGCGGTCTCCCGTCAGCCGCGAAACGCCGTTGTAGCCGAAAGCGAGCTGCAGCACCGAATTGTCTGTGCTGCTCCCTATATAGGGCCGCTTGTCGGCCGGCACGGAATCTACGATTGCCGCCCAGGATACGGATACGGCCAGCATGAGAACCGTCGCTCCAGCCAGCACCGTCAGCTTCTTTTTCCAAGGGAAGCGTACCGCCAGCAGATAGAGCAGATAAAAAGCCGGCAGGACCATGTACGCCTGGAGCATCTTCATGTTGAATGCCGCTCCGATCAGGGCGAAGGAAGCCAGCAGGCTGCCCGTCCGCTGCCCTCGTACTCCTCGCAGCAGAAACCAAGCCGCCAGCAGGAGCGTGAAGACGAGCATCGCGTCGATATTGTTCGTTCTCGCCACCGCGACGCCGACCGGCGCGAGCGCCATCCCGAAGGCTGCGATGCGCGCGGCGGCGAGTCCGAAGGAAGGCTTCACGAGCAGGTAGACGAGCAGCACCGAGCCGATTCCAGCCAGCGCTTGCGGCAAAATGACGCTCCAGCCATGCAAGCCGAATACATACGCGAACGCCGTCTGGATCCAGAAGGCAAGCGGGGGTTTGTCCACCGTCACCGAGCCGGCGGAGTCCAGCGAGCCGTAGAAGAAGTTATGCCAGCTCTGCAGCATGCTGCCTACCGCAGTCGTGTAATACGTATTGGCGTAGGTTTCCTTCCCTATCCCGTACAGGTTCAAAAAAGCGGACGCCAGCATGGCGGCGGCCAGCACCAGATCCAGCCGCCTGCCGGATCCTGCCCTCTCCCTGATCTTCATCTCTATCTCCACTCCTCTATCGGGTCATGGGCTCATTGTAAGTCGCCAAAATGAACCTTAAATGAACGACCTTCCCGATCGTAGAAATAGAACGAAACTGGGCGGACAGAAAAAAGCGCTTCTTCTATGTAATAGAAGAAACGCTTGAAATCTGCCGTATGGGGTAATGAATCATTCCGATACCGTACGGGTCGGCGGGAGAACCCGGCGCAGCCTGCGCTTCTCCTTGCGCCGCGCCGCATAATACCGCAGCAGGGCACGGACGGGGAAGAACAGCAGGGCGCCCAGCCAAATGCCGTCGATGACGCCGCCTACAATCAGCTTGAAGTTGAGAAGCAGGAACCGGTTGACCTCCGCCCCGACAAACGGAATGTCGAACACGAGATGTGTCGGGAGCACCCATCCGCCGACCTTGTTGTGGAGATAAGCGAACGGCAGATAGATGACCTTCCCGATGACGAATCCGATCAGAGCCCCCGCGAGGCTGCCGCGCAGCATATAGATCAGAGGGAAGATCAGGAAAAATGCCAGCCCGTACGTGGGCAGCGTGAACATTTCACAGAACAAGCCGATCGAGAAGCCCATCGCCACGAAGGACGGACCGCCAGGAGCCCTCAGCAGCTGTATGAATTTGTACCGGATCCAGCGTCCGATCCGAGCAGACATCGGCCTCGGTTTGGATTTTGCTATATTGCCAGCCATCTTCCTACCCTCTTTATGCGCCCGACTTGGTCTTGATCTTGGGAAGCAGCTTCTTCATGTCGACCGTACGCTTCAATTCCCAGGTGGAAGCATCCTTCTCGTCGTAACGTTCCAGAAAATCGACGACCTCGCGCGTAAGCGGCGTCGGCGTGGAAGCGCCGGATGTCACCGATACGCGCTGCTTGCCTTGCAGCCATTCCAGCTTGAGCTCCGACAAGTCGGCGATCCGATAAGCCGGCACCCCGGATATCTCCTCCGATACCTGGGCAAGACGGTTGGAGTTGTTGCTCCGCGGATCGCCGACGACGATCGTCAGCTCGGCCTGCCCGGCCTGATCGGCCACCGCCTCCTGGCGAACCTGTGTAGCCAGGCAAATCTCGTTGTGGATCTCGGCCGCAGGGTACTTCTCCAGCAGCTTCGCGATGAGATGCCGGATATCCCACTGGGACATCGTCGTCTGATTCGTGATGAGAATCCGGTCTCCGGGTACATCCAGCACCTCGATGTCCGCTTCTCTCTCGATGAGATGCACGAAATCGGGAGCGACCCCGACCGCGCCTTCCGGCTCCGGATGGCCCTTTTTGCCGATATAGATGATATGGTAGCCCTCTGCGGTCTTCTCGGAGATGAGATCATGCGTCTTCGTCACGTCCGGACAGGTCGCATCGACGACCGTCAGCCCCTTCTCCTTGGCGCGGCGCCGCACCTCCGGCGACACTCCGTGCGCGGTGAAGATGACCGTCCCCTTCTCCACCTGCTCGAGAATTTCCAAGCGGTTCTCCCCGTCGAGCGTAATGATGCCTTCTTCCTTGAATGCCTCCGTCACATGGCCGTTGTGAACGATCATGCCCAGAATGTATATAGGACGCGGCAGATCCAGGTTGCGAGCCGTCTGAAGAGCCAGCACCATGGCATCCACGACGCCGTAGCAATAGCCGCGCGGCGAAATCTTGACCACTTCCATCGAAATACCTGCTTTCCCGGCCGGCTTGAACTATCCGGTACGGCCGCACTGTATTCATTATACTCTATTCGACATGCACAGAAAAGGCGATAGGCAGCCAAACCGTAAACGTCGTTCCCGCTCCCGGAATCGTCCGCACCTCGACGGAGCCTTCATGCTCGTCGATGATCCACTTCGCGATGGACAGTCCGAGCCCGGTGCCGCTTGTAATTCCGCGCGATTCGTCTGCGCGGTAGAACCGCTCGAAGATATGGGGAACCTGCTCGGGCTCCATGCCGAGGCCGGTATCCTGGATAATGATGCCTGCCTGGGCGCCGCTGACGACGGCCCTCAGCATGACGCTGCCTTCCGGCGTGTACTTGAACGCGTTCTCGATGAAGATGAAGAGCAGCTGGCGCAAATAATCCTCGTTGCCGAGGACGCCGACTCCCTCCAGGGAAGAAAGATCCCCCGGCTTCCAGCTTGCCGTGCGCGGCAGCATGGAAGCGCGCCGCACGACATCCTCGACGACCGCAGTCAGCTCCACCGGCTTCTTCTCCATGACGAAGCCCGCGTCGGCCCGCGCCAGGGCGAGCAGATCGTTGACGAGCCGGCTCATCCGCCGCGCCTCGTCCCCGATATCCCTCATCGCCTCGCGGGACATTTCCTGGCGCATCGCTTCATGCTCGGAAACCTCGGGGATGCGGTTCGTACCGTCTTCGAGAGCCGGCTTCCAGATTTTTTCGAGCAGATCGATATTGCCGCGGATCGTCGTCAGCGGCGTACGCAGCTCATGGGAGGCGTCGGAGACGAATCGGCGCTGCGCGTCGTAAGCTTCGTCCAGCTCGTTGTAGGCCAGCTCCATGCGTCCTAACATCCCGTTCAGCGTATCGGTCAGCTTGCCAAGCTCGTCGTTCGGACCATTCCAGGCGATGCGCATGCTGAGGTCGGAGCCCTTCTCGATCTGCTCCGCAGCCTGGATGACGATCTCGATCGGGCGCAGCGACTGGCGGGCCATCAGCATCCCGACGGTGAAAGCGACGACGAGGCCGATCAGCGAGGTGAAGACGAGAATCGTGCGGAGCTGCTGCAGCGAATTGTCCTGGACATTAATAAGATACCCCACTTGCAGCAGTCCCACGACCTTGGAGCTCATGTCCACAATCGGCCACTGGTAGACGTAAAAGGGATAGCCATTGACATTGGTTTTGGCGAACCGGGCTTTTTCGGCAACAAGCGCAGGATCCTTCTCAAAGGGAAAAAGAAGATGGTACTGTTCCATTTCCGCAGAAAGCCTGTAGGTTCCCGCACGGTAATCAACAATTTGGATGTAGGACTTTTCCTGCTGCAGAGAGGAAGGCTTCACCCGCAGCTGCCCGGGATCCAAGATGCTGTATTGCTGAATCTGGTTGCTCAAATCCTTCCCTTGGGCTTCCAGCTTGTTCTTCACGTCGGAATAGGCCTTATAGCTCTGGAAAGCATAAACCGTCCCCCCCATGACGATGAGGATGACGGCAAGAATCGCGCTGTAGGTAAGCGTAAGCTTGAATCGGATGGACACTTCTAGCTCACTCCTCCGCGGAGGACGTAACCGGTGCCCCGTACCGTCTGGATCAGGCGGCTGTCCGTACCGGCATCCTCGGTTTTCTGCCGCAGCATGGCGATATAGACTTCCAGCACGTTCGACTCCCCGCTGTAATCGTAGCCCCAGATCTTGTCCATGATGGAGTCGCGGGTAAGGACTCGCTTCGGATTCTGCATGAACAGGTGGAGCAGGTCGAATTCCTTGGCGGTCAGCTCGATGCGGCGTCCGCCGCGCATCGCTTCGCGGGAATCCAGGTCGAGAATGAGATTTTCGAAGGACAGCCGGTTGCCCGGCTCCTCCAGCTTGTCCGGCTTGCGGCGCAGCAGCGCGCGCACCCGCGCGAGCAGCTCCTCGAGCGCGAACGGCTTCACCAGATAATCGTCCGCGCCGAGATCGAGCCCCTTCACGCGGTCATGGATATCGTCCTTGGCGGTCAGCATCAGGATCGGCACGGCGCTGCCGCCTTCCCTGACGCGCCTGCATACTTCCCAGCCGTCCACCTGCGGCATCATGACATCAAGGATCAGCAGCTGCGGATCGGCTCCGAGCAGCGCCTTCAGCCCTTCCAGCCCGTTGCCGGCCGTCGTGACCTCGTATCCCTCGAACGCCAGGCTGCGGCGCAGCATGGATGTAATCTTCTCGTCATCGTCTACCACCACGATATGCGGTCTCATGGCCCAGCTCCCCTCGCTTGCTCGTTGATTCTATCCTACCTCAGCCGGCGGCGAATTGAAAACCGCAGCCGGTCCGTCCCGCTTCCCCGGCGGGGCGGACATAACAGGAGCGCAGGCGTGACTACGCCTGCGCTCCGGAACAACCGGACATTCGCCGTACGGTTATTCGACGTTGTACTTGCTCTTGTCGCCGATCTCGATCGTGATGTCCATCTTCTTGCCGTTGCGGATGACGTTCATCGTCACCTTGTCGCCGACTTTTTTCTTCTGGATGACCGCGATCAGATCTTCCTTCGTTTTGTACTTCGTTCCGTCCATGCCGGTGATGACGTCATACTGCTGCAGGCCCGCCTTGTAGGCCGGAGCATTGAACGTCGTTTCCCGGACGATGGAGCCTTCCGTGCTGCTGAGGCCGAGCTCCTGCTTCATCTGGTCCGTGATGTCAGCCAGCGTCGCGCCGATGAACGGGCTTGGAGCCGAGCTTTGGCCGGCCTTCAGCTGATCCACGACTTCCTTGATCGTGCTCGTCGGAATCGCGAAGCCGATGCCCTGCGAGTCCGCGCTGATGGCGGTATTGATGCCGATGACTTCGCCGTTCATGTTGATCAGCGGACCGCCGGAGTTGCCGGGGTTGATGGAGGCGTCCGTCTGCAGCAGATGCTGGTAGTTCCGAGCGGTGCCGCCGGATTCCGAAGCGACCTGGATCGTACGCTCGCGGGCGCTGAGCACGCCTACCGTAACGGAATGATCGAAGCCGTTCGGGTTGCCGATAGCGACGAGCCAGTCGCCGATGCTGCTGGCTTCGGAATCGCCGAGCGGCAGCGTCGGGAAGTCCTTGCCGTCCTGCGGCTCTACCTTGAGCACGGCGAGATCGAGATCCTTGCGGGCTCCGAGCAGCTTCGCTTCCAGCTCCTTGGTCGTGCCCTGCACCTTGACCTTGATCTGCTGCGCGCCGTCGATGACGTGCTGGTTCGTCAGAATATAGCCGTCCTTCTCGAAGAAGAATCCGGAGCCGAGCCCCGTCTCCTGCAGCTCTCCGCCCTGCTGGCCGCGGCTGCTGCCGCCTCCTCCGAACTGGTCGCCGAAGAACTGGCGGAAGAACGGATCGCTGTCGAGGCCGCCGCCGTAAGAGCTGCTGGCGTTGCTGTAGGTCGTGATCAGGACGACCGCCGGCGAAGCTTTTTCCGATATTTGCGAGATGTTCATCGGACGGGTCGTGTCGGCCGCCGTGGAAACCTTGCTGGCAGCCGCCGTGTTGTCTCCTTGGCCCGATACGACGCCCGAAGAGGTCAGCGCCTGTCCCTTCGTGAACCAGTCGTTCTCATCCGACGCCCACATCAGGCCGCCGACAGCGATTACGCCGGCGAGGAAGGAAACCGCCGCGGTGCGGAAGCCTCCTCCGCGCCGCTTGCCGCCGCTTCCGCCGCCGGTCTGCCATTCGCCCTTGCCTGCATGGGCGGCCGGTACGAACGGGCGCAGCTGGCGGGGAGGCGTCACGACGACCTCGCGCGAATGACCCTCCTGCGGGCGCTCCTCGGAAGCGCCGTAGCTCCCGGAAGGCTGCCCTTCCCGGCGCGGTTCCTGCCGATCCGGCTGTCCTTGGCGGAAGGGGCCGTAAGAATAGTAGTACGAGGAGCCTTCCTGGCGCTCGCCGCCGGAGTTGTCCGGCGAATCCTGTTTTGCGCGCTCCTCGTTTTTCTTGTTCTCTTCGTCCCAGAATCCGTCGAACCGGCCGTTGCCATTGCGATTGTCTTCCATCGAAAATTCCTCCTCGATTCTATGAAATGAGCTCCCTCATCCTCCCCGCGGGAGGCGCCGGACTGCCTGCGGAAGTGGCTTGCCCGCGGCCATGCACGTCCGTGGAACCAGCGTGGAATGGTTATGTGTCTATCTTGCACAATCTACCTTAAAAGAAACTGAAAAAGGGCATAAGACAAAATAAAAAACCTTTGATTCCGCCGGAACGGGTCAAAGGCCTTGCCCAAAAGATAGATTCAGCGGGGAACGTTGAGCTGCTCCTCGGTGTCGCCAAGCACCTGCCTGGCTTTCTCCACCCATTCCGGGGCGACGTCGGCATCCGGGTCGACGGGAGCCTGGAACTGGTCGAACAGCGCGCCTACCGTGCGCATCTTCGCTTCCGGATCGTTGCCTTCCCGGTACAGATGGCGAAGCACGTACGGAGTGGTCAGCTTGATAGAGGCGTCGTTGTCCTCGGTCTGGTCGTCCACGTTGCCGCGCAGCACGTCGAACGGCAAGCGCAGCCATACCTTGTTCTTTTCGTCCAGATTCAAGTCGAAGGATCCGTTGCCGTAATCCCAATTGCCTCCCAGCACGAAGCCCTGCTTATCCAGCACGCGCTTGATCTGTACGAAGTCATGCTCGGTCGATTCCAATGGGGATGCGATCTCAATCATGGATATCTCTCCTTGTCAGCTTCGATATGGTCAGCATTCCCTGCCGGATCGGGCGTTATGTGCCGGAAAACGGCCGGACGGCCGCGTTTTCGTCCCGAACCCTTCCGCATGCCGTGCTTCCGTCCGAATCCAACCGCTGGCCGATCAGGATTTGACCCACCCTTTGCGATGGGCATAGACCGCCAGCTGCGTCCGGTCCTCGACCTCGCATTTCATCAGCAGGTTGCTTACATGTGTCTTAACCGTTTTGATGCTGATATGAAGCTCTTCGGCGATTTCCTTGTTGGCCTGGCCTTCCGCGACGAGAAGCAGCACTTCCTTCTCCCGCTCCGTCAATCCCTCGTCGACGATCTGCGCGGAGCGCTGGCGAAGCCCGCGGGTGAGCGCCTGCGAGACATCCGCCGTCATGACGGGCATGCCCCGCAGCGCGCCGCTGAGCGCATAGATGAGCTCCTCGGAGCTGACGGTCTTGAGCACGTAGCTGACCGCTCCGGCCTCGACGGCCGCGACGACTTTCTCATCCTCCAGGAAGCTGGTCAGAAGCACGACTTTTACGGATGGAAAATTCTCCGTGATGCGGCGCGTCGCCTCTACGCCGTCTATGCCCGGCATCATCAAGTCCATCAGGACGAGATGAGGAAGCTCCTCCATTCCGTCCAGCAGGCGCAGCGCTTCCTCGCCGCTGCCCGCTTCCGCGACCACCTCGAATTTGGGCTCCAGCATCAAATAAGTCCTCAAGCCCGTACGGACCATGTCATGGTCGTCCACGATCATGATCCGGCAGCATTCGGTTCCCGTCATTGTTCTCCCCGCTCCTCTGTTCCGTATTTCGGCAGCGACACGCGGATCCGCGTGCCTCCTCCCGGCTTGCTGATAATGGCCGCATCGCCGCCCAGCTGCATCGCTCGCTCCTGCATCGTCGAGAGGCCGTAGGAGCCCGGGCGGACCTGGTCCGCCCGGAAGCCCTGGCCGTCGTCCTGCAGCACCAAGGTCAGGCTGCTCGGCGTATCCGACAACGACAGCGTGACGCTGCCGGCCCCCGCGTGCTTCACGACGTTGGCCATCGCTTCCTGGACGATCAGGAACAGCTGATGCTCCTTGGCCTCGGAAACCTCTTCCTCCACCCTCCAGTCGAGGACGCCTTGCAGCCCGTTCTGCCTGCAGTAATCCGGGAACCAGCGCGCCAGCGCATCCTCGAGCGAGCGGCCCTCCAGCTCCAGCGGCCGCAGCTGCGCGATAAAACCTCTCATCTGCTTCTGAGCGTGGGAGGACATCGTGATGAGCTGTTTCATGACTTCGCCGGCCCGCTCGGGACTGATCTCGAGCAGCTTGGGCAGGGAAGAGGCCGACATATGAATGGCGAACAGCTGCTGGCTGACGGTATCATGCAGGTCCCGCGCCAGCCGCTTGCGCTCCTCCAGAACGGCTTCTTCATTGGAAGCCGCCTGCTGCAGCACGCGGATCTCGTTCTGCCGCTGCATGACCTGGAGCTTCCTTTCCAGCGTTTCGGCCATGAGGTTGAACTCGTGGTAAGCTCCCGCCAGCGAATATCCTTCCCCCTCCGGCAGACGAGCCGCCAGATTGCCGCTCGCAGCCTGCTTGAGCGCCAGATGCACGGCGTCGATGCGGTTCTGCTGACGCTTGCCGATCCAATATCCGAGGCCGATGCTCACAATCAGGCACAGAAGCGTCCCCGTCAGCCACAGCTGTCCGGGAGACGCTTCGTGCATCCATCCATGCTTGATCCAGTACATGACACACCATGGCACGACCGTGCTGAGCACGAAGAACGATATCAGCTCCAGCCTGCCGCTTCTAAGCAGCTTTACGACCATGTCCCGACCTCACCCAACCTTCGTCACCCGGACATCTCCGATAAATGTGCTGCACACCAGCTTGATCTTGCGTTCCGATTCGCGGAAGCTCGGGCTCTGCGTATCCGAATGCTGGAACATCCCGCCTTCCTTGCGTCCAAGCACCTTGGAATCGCCGATGAAGGCGCTGGATACGACCTGGATGCCGACATCCGAATCGGCGGGAAGGAATACTTTCACATCTCCGATGAAAGAGCTGATCGTAATTTTCGTCTCTCCCATCGGAATGTTCGCGCGAGTCAGATCCAGCACGGTGTCTCCGATGAAATGGGAGATGTTGAGCGGAACGAGATCCCAGTAATCATGGCCCAGATGGATATCCCCGATGAAGTTGGAGCGTGTCTGGGCGTTGGGATCGGTGTTCCACCATTCCGTTCGGCCATGATTGTGCCTGCTGCGTCCATGCCCGTGATGGCGCCGGTGCGCATTCCGGTATTCGCGCCTCGCCTGTTTGAATTCATGCTTGGCCCGCTTCCAGTCCATCGGCTGGCCCGGCTCGGGCGTCCACGCGGATTCCCGCTCATCGTATCTGCCTCCGGCATTGCCGGCCGAGGGCTGAGCGCCGCCGTATGCCGACTGTCCTTTCTTCCCGTCCTTTCCGCCATCTCCCGGCCTTCCGGGTCCTGCTTCCGGATGCAGCGGATCCGGATGCAGCGAATCCGGATGCAGCGGGTCCGGATGCAGCGGAGGAGCCGGGGGAACGGGGCCTTGATAGGAAGTATACGAGGTCCATTCCCCGTCGTCTTCCGGTTCTTCAGGACGCTGCCGCCGGCCGCCGCGCGAGAAAACCATCCTCAGTCCGAACACGATGGCCACGACCGGGAGCAGAAACTGCGCCGCGTCGCCGAACGACCAATACGAAAATCCCATGTTGCGCCCCAGCATCACGAGTCCGAACAGCACCATCGCCGCGCCGGCCCAGAGCGATCCTCCCGAGAACAGCGTGGACAGCCCCATTAAGAGCGGAACAAGCGGCCAATACCGGCTGATGAACCCTCCGATGTCCAGATGCTGGAAGCCGAGCAATCCCATCTGGTGCAGGATGAACAAGCCGCCGACTGCCGTTATGGCCAGTCCTCCGAGGACTCGGCATATATGGGTTTGTTTCATGCGATCGACATCTCCTTGCCGTTGTCATCTGCTTTCGTGTCCTCATTATAACGTGCCGAACTGCATGGAGGTAGAGTCTGACGGTTGATTCCCTTCTCCGTCTGCAGACGGAGGCAAGCACTAAATAAAGGAAACAAAAATAGCCGCTGCCGCGAGCGAAGAGGCGGCAAGCGGCAGCGGAAACAAGGACGGCATTCAAAAACGGCTTTTAATCTAACATGCATATAACATTTATTTCATTCCTAAATGGAAAGAATCTGGATTCACCGTATTCATATCCGCGGAATTGCAGCGATTTAATTACGTAAAGCGTCAAATCAGTGGGGCAAGCTTGCTGTTCGAAATCAAAAAATGACTATTCAATGTCGAATGATTATGTTATGTTTATTAACACGAGATCAGCTTGCGAAAGGAGTCTGCTTCAATGAAACTCCCCCATTTGGACGATATCGATCAACAGATTGTACAGCTGCTCCTAGAGAACGGAAGGATGCCCTACGCCAAGATCGGGGAAACGCTGAGCCTCTCTCGCGTCGCCATCCAGAAGAGAGTCGAATCCCTGCTGGAGAGCGGCGTGCTTGAGCATTTCACGGTCCGCGTCAACGTGGCCAAGCTTGGCCGTACGGTATCCGCCTTCTTCGAGGTCCAGGTCGAGCCGCGCTGCGTCGACACCGTCGGACAGCAGCTGTCGGAGGAGATGCAGGTCGTCAACATCTATCAGATGACCGGCTCCAGCACGCTGCATGTCCACGCCCTGCTGCGGGACGAGAATGAGCTCGAGAAGTTTTTGTACGACAAGCTTTACGTTCTGGAAGGGGTTGTCAATGTTCAGACCCAGCTCATGATCCGCAAGTTCAAATCCGCCAGCGGCCTTGACGTATAAGGCCGGCCGGCGGTTTTTTCATAGCTTGATTTTCTTCGGCTCCTGCACGCCGCCCGCTTTCACCGTTTCATTCAGCCGGTTCAGCATGCGCTGGTCGAGCTTGCCGGAGCCATATCGGATCACCTGCACCGTGACCTGTTTCTTTCCCCACTCCTTGTAGACCTGGCGGGTCGTGTCGAAGTAAAGGTCGATCCGCTTGCCTTTGATCTTGGAGCCGGTGTCCGCTACGACCCCATAGCCGTATCCGGGTATGAAGAGCAGCGTCCCTATCGGAAGCACCTTCGTGTCCGCGGCGATCGTCGACACCTGCCCCCGCTTGACCTTGACGCCTGAACGGGTAATGCCGTAAAGCGGATGTCCGGGCCTTTTGCCGGTCGATTCGATTCCGGCCGTATAACCTGTCGCCAGCACCGAGATGCTCTTGACCGGGGCAAGCCCGTCCTGCTGCGGCTGCTCCGGCGCGGACGAGGCGGCGTCCGGCATCCCAGGCGGTGCGACAGCCGGCAGCGGCGGAGAAGCCGGCTTGTCCGCCGCCTTCGGATCGGGCCGACGTACGCCGGCCCGCTTGGGAACGGGACGTTTTTCAGCATCGGTTCTCTGCTCCAGCTTGCGGAGAGCGGCATCGGACTCCGAATCGGCTATGACCGTCACGCGGCCGGAGTCGAGGACGAGGGCGACAATCGCGGCAACAACGAGAAGATAGATGGATTTTCGGTACAACAAAAAGCCTGTGGGCATAGTCAGTAATCTCCCCTTTAAACGGAGGTTACCCACTGCCCGCAGGCCTTATTCAGTTTTTGTCGAATTTCGCTTCAACTAAACGGTTTTTTTGGCGATCTCCTCTGCCAGCTCCGCTGCAAGCTCGGTTACCGGCTTCGCTCCGATGTCCCCTTCTCCGCGCTTGCGCACCGAGACGGTTCCGGCTCCGGCTTCATTCTCGCCGACGATCAGCATGTAAGGAATCTTCTCGAGCTGCGCCTCGCGGATCTTGTAGCCGAGCTTCTCGTTGCGCAGGTCGCTCTCTGCGCGGATGCCTGCCGCAAGCAGCTGCTCCTCGACTTGGCGGGCGTAGCCTTCGTACACCTGGGATACCGGAATGACGCGTGCTTGCTGAGGGCTCAGCCATAGCGGCAGGGCGCCGGCGAAATTCTCCAGCAGGAAAGCGGTCATGCGCTCCATCGTGCTGATGATGCCGCGGTGGATGACGACCGGACGGTGCTTCTTGCCGTCCTCGCCCACGTACTCAAGCTCAAAGCGTTCCGGAAGCAGGAAGTCGAGCTGAGCGGTAGAGAGCGTCTCCTCCTTGCCGAGAGCCGTCTTGATCTGCACGTCGAGCTTCGGACCGTAAAACGCCGCTTCTCCCTCCGCCTCGAAGAACGGCAAGCCGAGCTCCTCGACGACCTCGCGCAGCATGCGCTGGGACATTTCCCACATCTCGTCGTTCTGGAAGTACTTCTCCGTATCCTGCGGATCCCGGTAGCTGAGACGGAAGCGGTATTCCTTGATGCCGAAGTCTTCGTATACCTTGCGGATCAGGTTGACGACACGCGCGAATTCTTCCTTGATCTGATCGGGACGGCAGAAAATATGCGCGTCGTTCAAAGTCATGGCCCGAACGCGATGCAGTCCCGTCAAGGCGCCGGACATTTCGTAGCGGTGCATCGTGCCGAGCTCCGCTACGCGGATCGGCAGATCGCGGTAGCTGCGCATGTCGCTCTTGAACACCATCATATGATGAGGACAGTTCATCGGACGCAGCACGAGCTCCTCGTTGTCCATGACCATCTTGGGGAACATGTCCTCGCTGTAGTGCTCCCAATGCCCGCTCGTTTTGTACAGCTCGACATTGGCCAGCACCGGCGTATAGACATGCTGGTAACCGAGCTTTTCTTCGAGGTCGACGATGTAGCGCTCCAGCGTGCGGCGCACGCGGGCGCCGTTAGGCAGCCAGATCGGCAAGCCTTGGCCGACTTCCTTGGAGAACGTGAACATCTTCAGCTCGCGGCCGAGCTTGCGGTGGTCGCGCTTCTTGGCTTCCTCGAGCAGATGGAGATGCTCGTCCAGCTGCGCCTTCTTCGGAAATGCGGTGCCGTAGATCCGCTGCAGCATCTTGTTCTTGGAATCGCCGCGCCAGTAGGCTCCGGCAACGCTCAGCAGCTTGAACGCCTTGATCTTGCCCGTGGACGGCAAATGCGGCCCGCGGCACAGATCGAAGAACTCGCCCTGGTCGTAGATGGTGATGACCGAGCCTTCCGGAAGATCGCGGATCAGCTCCAGCTTGAGCGGGTCCTCCATCTTCTCGAACGTCGCCAGAGCCTCTTCGCGGCTGACTTCGCGGCGGCGGATCGGAATATCTTCCTTGATGATCCGCTCCATCTCCTTCTCGATCTTTTCCAGATCCTCAGGGGTAATGGATTGCTCCAGATCGATATCGTAATAGAAGCCGTCCTCGATGACGGGACCGATGCCCAGCTTGACCGTCTTTTCTCCATAGATTCGCTTGATCGCTTGAGCCATCAGATGGGCTGTGCTGTGACGGTATACCTCTAGTCCGTCCGCCGAATCGAGCGTGACGATTTCGACCAGCGATCCGTCCTTGATCTCCGTGTTCAGATCCACGACTTTTCCGTCCAGCTTGCCCGCCACCGCGTTTTTCCGCAGTCCGGAGCTGATGGATCCCGCTACGTCCTCGATCGTCGCTCCCGGCTCGTAAGCACGGACCGCGCCGTCGGGAAGCTTGATTTCAATTGCCATTGTCATGCCGCCTCCTGAGTTATAAATAGGATCATAAGGACGCAAAAAAGCACTGCGTCCCGCAAAGGGACGAGTGCTGTACGTTCAGACCCGTGGTTCCACCCTAATTCAACGCCGAGGCGTTCTCTGGGATCCTATAACGGGGATTAGGCCGGCATCACTTACTTTCCGGACGTGCCGGGTTCCATCATGCAGCTTCGAAGGGGTACGGCCGCTTGCGCCTGCGTTAGGAATTTTCAGCCCGGGATTCCTATCTCTGGGACGCGCGTCAAACGCCGCATGTCTTCATCAATGCTTTGACCACATTATATAGAAGCGGGACGTTGCCCGTCAAGGCTCTCCGGCGCCCAAAGCCTGGGAGTTCCCGCCGATTCCGCAATCGCGGCAGCCCGGACATACTTCGGCGCGCTGCTCGAAAATGGCCTGGATCGTACGGATGACCTGATGATCCGGAGTCGGGGTATGGATGCGGATCGAGGCCGGCGCCGCCGTAATCAGGCTGCTCAGGACCATATCCTCCACATTGAGCTCGGCATCCACCAGCTCGGCGATGGCGCGGTCCTCGGAGCGGGTGTCCAGCGGCAGGAAATCCGCGTCCAGAAGCTGGATTTCCTGTCCGTCATCCTGGACGACATGGACCAGCTTGCGGCGGCTCGGCTGCACCGCCACGAAATATTTGAGCAGGGAAATGAATTCCTGATACTGCTTATCCATGACGTATTCCTCGACCGCATACTCCGCCGCTTCCCGCAGCTCCTGCCAATAGCCCTGCAGCCTGAACGTCACGAACCCCTGGAGGTTGAGGCGCGTATTCTCCGCAAGGAAGCCTTCCAGCTCGGCGGCCACTCTGGCCTCCCGCTGCCCGCGGCTGCCCGCCTCTCCTCCAGCGAGCGGTTGCGGCTCCTCGATCTGCCACTGCTCCCCGGACAGGACCAGCCTGCAGCACTGCTCTATAGTAGCGATCTCTTCATCGCCGGTATAATGAAATTGCTTGCGGATGATCGTGCGGATGAGCACCGGCTCGTAACGCTCGACGATGTAGCCCGACAGCCTGGCTGCGGCCTGCGCATAGACAAGCCCTCCGTGCTCGGAGAGAGAGAATCCGGGCAGCCGGGCCGTGCAGATCAGCCTGCGGCCGGACGCTCCCGGCGTCCAGTCCCACAATCGCTCCGCATCTTCCGCCAAGCCGGAGCTTGCCCCGTTCAGCTCGCGGCACAAGGCCTCGCCGCGGTCTTCTTCCTCCGCGATGAGATCCACTACAAGCAGCTCCATGCGCGCTCAACCCCTTTCCTTCCCTTTAGTATATGCCGGGCATGGTCGGATATTCGGCGGGAAGGAGGGCAAAAGGCCTGGAATAAGCATTTTCCGAAGGAGGAAAAAGGTGGTTCTGCGGACATTTTCTATTCATAATGAGGATTGGATTGGCGATCTTTTCATGGTATATTGATTAACGTGTAACCAAGCTTGCATGCTGGAGTGACTCTATTTGGACGATCAATTGCTGGACTTCACCCGAGCGCGCTGGAACCGGATGCTGATGAACGGATTCTGGTGCCTGCTCGGTCTAATGATCTTATTCGAATTCTTGTATCTGGCCTTCATCACTCCGCTTGCTTCGGGAATCTTCTTCAAGAAATACATTCTGCTTCCAACCGTGCTCCATCTTTCCGTGCTGGTCGGGGCAGAGTTTGCTATCCGCTATTTGTCTGAGAGACTGCGCGATTATTCGCTGCTGGTCGCTTCCGCTCTCATGACCTTCATCATCGTTGAAATCAATATCGAAGTGAACTATATCGTCATTGCGCTATTTCTGCCCGTGCTGGTATCCATTTTTTATTTCTCCTCCAAAAAACTCGTCTTTGCCGACGTCCTTTGCCTGCTGTCCCTGTTCTGCCTCTACTTCTTCAACGACAACCTCGATATCTCCCTGGTCGGCATGCTTTCCATTACGGCCATGATGGGGGCATTCAGCCTTGTGGCCTGGGGGGTCATTACGAGAGGCAAGGAAATGCGCCAGTATTACATCCATACATCGCGCTTCAACCAGGAGCTGATGGTCAAGAATACGATCATGGACAAGCTGGCCAAGACGGACGCGCTTACGGAACTGTACAACCATATTACGTTTCATGAATACCTCGACAAGCTGATCGACCACCATGATGTCAGCGGAATGCCGCTGCAGCTTGCCTTGATCGACATCGATAATTTCAAGAGCGTCAACGATCAGTTCGGCCATCGGGCCGGCGATCTCGTCCTGAAGAAAGTATCGGAGATCGTCCGCGCCCAGGCCGGCATGAACGATTTCGTCGCCCGTTACGGCGGCGAGGAGCTTGCCGTCATCTTTACGGACCGGGCCGCAGAGAAGTCCCTTCATATTTTGGAGGCGATGCAGACCAAGATTTCTTCGGCCGTATACGACAAGCTTGGTACCCGCCGCATTACGGTGAGCATCGGTTTCTCCTCTTATGCGGACGAAGGCAAGGAGAATTTCTTTGCCCGAACCGACAAAGCCCTCTATGCCGCCAAATCCTCCGGCAAAAACCGCATCATCATCGCGGAAGAAGCCGAAGTGGCTCAAGCAAGCTTTTCTTGAATGACCCTACAGCCCTGTTGCCGCCCGAAAGGCGGCATGGGGCTGTTTTTTCAGCTGGAAAAAAGGATGCCTGGCGGCAGCCCCAAGTTCATCCGTTCCCGAGGCTCCTCCTCTTGGCAGCTCCGAATCCGCGCCCATACCAAAAAAGACGCCGGTCACCTGAGAACCGCTCCGAGCGATTCACCGGGACTAGCGTCTGAATCAACCAATTAGTTCTGCATGACGAAGTCGCGTTCAGCGTGCTCCCCGTCGTGGAAGACACGAAGAATGTCGTAGCGCGTATTGCGCTGAGCAGGAATCTTGCCCGCCTCCCGGATATACTGGAGAATGAGCTCGATGTTGACCTTGTGGGTCGTGCCCGCCGCGGACACGACGTTCTCCTCCAGCATCGTGCTGCCGAAGTCGTTGACTCCGTACGAGAGCGACTGCTTGCCGATCTCCGGCCCCATCGTCACCCAGCTCGCCTGCATGTTCGGGATGTTGTCCAGCATGATCCGGTTGATGGCCACCATTTTGAGGTATTCTTCCGGCTTGGATTTCTCCCGCTTGAGGTTCGTATTGTCCGGCTGGAACGGCCACGTAATGAAGGCCAGGAAGCCGGGAGAAGGATATCCGAGCGCCTTGCACTCGTCCTGCGCTTCGCGGACGCGAAGCATATGCAGGGCCCGCTCCTCCATCGATTCCCCGAATCCGTACACCATCGTCGCCGTCGTGTTCATGCCGTTGCGCCAAGCCGCCTTCATCGTATCCATCCAGTCGGTCCAGGAGCCCTTCAGGCGGCTGATCTTGCGGCGGGTGCGGTCGTCCAGAATCTCGCCGCCGCCGCCCGGCAAGGAATCGAGTCCCGCCTCATGCAGTTTCAGCAGCGTCTCGTCCAGCGACAAGCCGGAGAGCACCTTCATCTTCTGGATTTCCGCCGGCGAGAAGCTGTGCATGGTCACTTCAGGGAAACGGTCCTTGATCTTGCGCAGAATATCGAGATAGTACTGGAAAGGCAGATCGGGGTTGACCCCTCCCTGCATCAGAATCTCGTCGCCGCCGACATCGACCGTCTCCTGGATTTTCTGCAGGATCGTCTCGTCCGGCAGCACATAGCCTTCTTTCGAGCCCGGAGGGCGGTAGAAGGCGCAGAAGCGGCAGTATACGTCGCAAATATTGGTGTAATTGATGTTGCGTCCGATGTTGAACGTCACGATCGGCTCGGGATGCCTGCGCACCATGAGCTCATTTGCGACTCGTCCCATTTTCTCGATCTCGTCCGATTCCAGAAGCACGATGCAGTCCTCGAGACTGATCCTCTCTCCCTGCAGCGCCTTATCCAGCACGCGGTCCACTTGTTGCATCCGGCAGCCTCCTCTATGCAAGCCAGGTCGTTCCCGGCCGTAATTGTTCCCGATTTCACAAAGTACGTTCCTATTTTCACAACCTAATCCTAACATGAACTAGGCCCCATCGTCACTCTCCAAAAAGACGACGAATCTCCAGCTACGGTGAGAAGAAGAAGCTAAAAACCGGCTTGCAGCCTCAAGAACGCTCCACATCGCCTCTCAAGGGCGTTTTGGACCGTTCCCAAATCGGCCCGGCTGTGCCAATAAAGCTCAGAGTCCACTTCTTATCTGCATACCGATTTATTGAGAAGCCGTAAAAAGAGCACCGCCGAAAGCGGCGGTGCCGAAGCTCCGGTCAAGCTTCCCGAAGCGCTTCTTCGAGATCCTCGATCAAGTCGTCGATATGCTCCAGCCCGACCGAATAGCGCAGCAGGCCGTCGCCGATGCCCCGCTGCGCCCGCACCTCGGGAGGCATGGCCGCATGCGACATCATCGCCGGATAAGAGAGAATGCTCTCCACGCCGCCAAGGCTGACGGCGACGATCGGCAGACGCACCTTGCTGAGCACTTCCTTGGCCCTCGCCGCGCTGCCGGTGTCGAACGACACGACCGCGCCATAGCCGAGCGACTGGCGCTCATGGACTTCGCGGCCCGGATGATCCGGCAGCCCCGGATAATACACGCGGCCGACGCCCGGATGCCGGGACAGCCAGTCCGCCAGTCTCCGCGCGCTGTTCTCGCTCTGGTCCATCCGCGCCTGCAGCGTCTTCATGCCCCGCATGAGCAGCCAGGCCTCCTGCGGAGCCAGAACCGCGCCAAGGCCGTTCTGGAGGGCATAGAGGCGCTTGCCGAGCTCATCGTCGGCCGTCACCGCGAGGCCCGCCAGCACGTCGCTGTGGCCGCCCAGGAACTTCGTGGCGCTGTGCAGCACGATATCGACGCCAAGCTCCAGCGGACGCTGGTGGTATGGGCTCATGAAGGTGTTGTCCACCATCGTCAGCAAACCGTGTTCCTTCGCCCATGACGCCACGGCGGCGATATCCGTAATCTTGAGCGTCGGATTGGACGGAGTTTCCATGAAGACGACGCGGGTATTCGGCTTCAGCGCCGCCTTCACCGCGCCCAGATCCGTCATGTCCACGAACGTCGTCTCGATGTTCATTCGGCTGAGAACCGTCGTCAGGAAGCGATAGGTGCCTCCATAGACGTCTTCCGTCACGATGGCATGATCTCCCGCCGACAGCAGCAGGAAGGCGGTCGAGATGGCCGCCATGCCGGAGGCGAAGGCGAAGCCGCGGGCGCCTCCCTCCAGCAGCGCGATCGCTTCCTCGACGGCCGCGCGGGTCGGATTGCCCGAGCGGCTGTAGTCATGCCTGGGCGGGTTGTAGATGTCGTGGTGATGGAACGTCGACGCCTGCACGATGGGCGTGCTGGAGGCGCCCGTGAACTCGTCCACCTCGGAGCCGAAGTGGATCAGCTTCGTGGCAAAGCGCCGCTTGTCCGCGGCGCGCCCGTTCTCCGACTGCTTGCCCTGTCCGCTCATGCCTGCACACCGCCTTCGATCTCGGTCCGCGCGGCTTCCAGAGCCTGCCCGAGATCATCGATGAGATCATCCGCATGCTCGATGCCGACCGAGAAGCGCAGCAGCCGGTCGTCCACGCCTACCGCGCGGCGGATCTCCTCCGGAATGTCCGCATGCGTCTGGACGGCCGGGTACGTCATCAGCGACTCGACGCCGCCGAGGCTTTCGGCGAAGGCGATGAGCCTGATATGGCGCAAAATCGGCTCGACGTAGCGGGCATCCTTGACTTTGAAGGAGAAAATGCCCGTGTTGCCGGAGGACTGCCGGTTCTGGATCTCATGGCCGGGGTGATCCTTGAGGCCCGGATAGAACACTTCCGCGACAGCGGGATGCCCTTGAAGATATTCCGCCAGCCGCGTGGCGTTGTATTGATGGCGCTCCATGCGCAGGGCGAGCGTCTTCATGCCTCTCATCAGCAGCCAGGAATCCTGGGGCCCGAGCACCGCCCCGATGGAGTTGTGCAGAATGCCCATTTCCTTCGACAGCTCCTCGCCCTTGGTGACGATGAGTCCGGCGAGGACGTCGTTGTGTCCGCCCAGATACTTGGTCGCGCTGTGGATGACGATATCCGCGCCGAGCTCCAGCGGGCGCTGGAAGAACGGCGTCAGCAGCGTATTGTCCACGATCGTCAGCAGGCCCTTGTCCTTGGCCCAGCCGCATACCGCCTTGATGTCCGTCACCATCATGAGCGGATTGGTAGGCGTCTCGATCAGCACCGCCTTCGTCTCCGGACGGCGCAGCTTCTCCATCCCCTCGATATCGTTCGTATCGATGTAGGAGGTTGCGACGCCGAAGCGGGACATGATCCGCTCCAGCAGCCTGTAGGTGCCGCCATACAGGTCGAGGGAGACGATGAGATGATCCCCTTGGCTGAACATGGCGAAGATCGTCTGCAGGGCGGCCATGCCGGAGCTGCAGGCGAACGCGGCGTCGCCCGATTCAAGCTCTGCGGCGGCTTCCTCCAGGACGCTGCGGGTCGGGCTCTTGGTGCGGGCGTAGTCGAATCCGGTGCTCTGGCCGAGGCGCGGGTGCCGGTAGGCGGTCGCTTGGTAGATGGGATAGCTGATCGATCCGGTGACCGGCTCTTCGATGGATCCGATTTGGGCAAGGCGGCTTTCGATCTTCATGGGCTGCTGGCTCCTTCGCTTCAATAAAGTAGGATGAATGGGTTCGAACGGCCGGATTCCGGACTTATATATGGGCTCCGAGATCAAACGGCGTCTGCTGGTAGACGTAGTAGTTCAGCCAGTTGGAGTACAGCAGGTTGGCATGCGCCCTCCAGGTGGACAGAGGCTTGCGGGACGGATCGTCGCCGGGATAATAGTTGACCGGCAGGGCGATCTCCATGCCTTTGGCGACGTCGCGGTCGTATTCGTACTTGAGCGTCTCCGGATCGTATTCGGAATGGCCGGTGACGAAGATCTGGCGCCCGTCCTTGGAAGCGACGAGGTATACGCCGGCATCCGGCGATTCCGACAGGATGTCGAGATCGGCGATGCCCTCGATATCCTCGCGGCGGACCTCCGTGTGGCGCGACTGCGGCACGAAGAACAGCTCGTCGAAGCCGCGCAGCAGGTTGACGCCGCGCTTCTCCACCGTGTGCGGAAACACGCCGAAGATCTTCCGGTCCAGATCGTACTTGGGCACGCCGTAATGATGGTACAGGCCGGCCTGGGAGGCCCAACAGATATGGAATGTCGAAGTCACGTGGCTGCGGCTCCAGTCCATGATGTCCTTGAGCTCTTCCCAGTAGTTCACATCCTCGAAAGCCATCTGCTCCACCGGAGCGCCGGTGATGACCATGCCGTCGAAATAGAGATGGGCGATCTCGTCGAACGTCTTGTAGAACGATTGCAGATGGTCCGACGACGTATTCTTCGACGTGTGCGTGCGCGGATGCAGCAGGACGGCCTCCACCTGCAGCGGCGTATTGCCGATGAGGCGGAGCAGCTGCGTCTCCGTCGTTTCCTTGTTCGGCATCAGGTTGAGGATTGCGATCCGCAGCGGGCGGATATCCTGATGGTAGGCGACGCTTTCGTCCATGACGAATATATTCTCTTCCGCCAGAACCTCCTTGGCGGGCAAATGGTCGGGTACTTTGATCGGCATGCCTGTCACTCCTTTTTCATGAATTGGACGGTATCGCAGGGGTCGGGGCCACAGGCGCCGCTGCATGCAAAAAGACCCCTTCTCGCGCTTGAGAAAGGGTCGCAGGGTCGTATCGACGGAAACACATGCGCCTCTCTCATCTCCCAGACACGCCGCTGCCGCACGCGCATCCGCAAGAATTAGCACCGTGCGTTCGCACGCCGGTTGCCGGGCTTCATCGGGCTGGTCCCTCCGCCTACTCTTGATAAGAAAGTATCGATATTCAATTTGGCCATTCGGCTTCTGTACCTACAATACTGGATACCTGGGCGGGCCGTCAAGAAGCGAATTGCATCCAGCCGCGCCGCTCCAAAATATTTCCCATTGCTAAAACCGGCAGAAACGGATAAAATCAACGAAGTTTTGTCCGCTTGCACCGATAGTGCGGCTATAGCCGCCATGCAGGCGGCATGTCGCGGCGAGAAGGACGGAATGGAGCCTGTCTGCCGTTTTCCTTCACGAACAAATCGAGAAAAAGGGGCGTCATGAATTTGAAGCGTGAAATCGGAGTATTGGAAAGGCCGCCGCTCGGCCCGGGCCTTCTCCTCAGCCTGCAGCATCTGTTCGCCATGTTCGGATCAACCGTGCTTGTGCCCAACCTGCTTGGTGTAAACCCGGCAATCTGCCTGCTCATGAACGGCATCGGCACCTTGTTCTACATCCTCCTGACCAAAGGCCGCATCCCGGCTTACCTCGGCTCCAGCTTCGCCTTCATCGGACCGGCAATGGGGGTCATCACCGCCCATGCTTCCGGCGGAGGCTACGCGGCAGCGCTCGGCGGCTTCATCGTAGCGGGCATCGTCTTTTCGATCGTCGCCCTCATCGTGCAGGCGGCGGGCACGGGATGGATCCATGTCGTCTTTCCGCCGGCGGCGATGGGCGCCATTGTCGCCGTCATCGGGCTTGAGCTCGTACCCGTCGCCGCGCGCATGGCCGGCTGGATCGCCCCGGACGCGGCGACGGCGGCCTCTTGGACTCCCGATACGAAAGTCATCGCCCTATCCGTCATCACGCTTCTCGTCACCGTCCTCGGCTCCGTCCTCTTCCGCGGCTTCCTGAAGATCATTCCGATTCTGATCGGCATCGTCACCGGTTATGTCGTCGCTTATTGCATGGGAATGACGGGCGAAGCGGCCAAAAAAATCGCAGCAGCCGACTGGTTCCAGCTTCCGCATGTGACGACTCCGGTGCTGGACTGGAACGCGATCGCCATCATCCTGCCGGCTGCCTTCGTCGTCATCGCCGAGCATGTCGGCCATCTCGTCGTCACCGGCAACATCGTGAAGAAGGACCTGTCCAAGGATCCCGGCCTGCACCGCTCGCTGCTCGGCAACGGCCTCAGCACGATCGTATCGGGCTTCGTCGGAGCGACGCCGAACACGACCTACGGCGAGAACATCGGCGTGCTCGCCATCACCCGCGTCTACAGCACCTTCGTCATCGGCGGCGCGGCAGCCATCGCCATCCTGCTCTCCTTCCTCGGCAAGTTCTCGGAGCTCATCGCCAACATTCCGCCGGCGGTCATGGGCGGCGTCTCCCTGCTGCTGTTCGGAGTCATCGCGGCTTCCGGACTGCGCATCCTGATCGAGGAGAAGGTCGATTACAGCCGGCCGTCGAACCTGTTCCTGACGACAGTCGTGCTTGTGACCGGCCTCAGCGGCGTGACGCTCAAGTTCGGCGACTTCTCCATCTCCGGCATGGCTTTGGCAACCGTCGTAGCGGTCGTGTTCAGCCTGCTGTTCAAGCTGTTCGAAGTGACCGGCCTCTCCAATGAAAAGGATGGGGCGGAAGGGCACTAATCGTATCTTTTTCAAGGATGGAAAGAGTTTCCGCGGCTGTTTATCAGCCTTGGAAGCTCTTTTTTTGCTTTCCGGCCGAGGCGGCTTTTCCGCCGCCATCTCCGATTTCCATCTGATTAATCGACCGATTTAGCCGGTATCCCGCCCCTTGCTGGGCGCCTTAAAATGTAAGTGCTTACATTTTAAATCGGACAAGGGAGGTCTATCGTGTTCAAATCCATCTGCATCACCCTGCTCGCAGCCGCTCTATCGCTGCCTGCCCAATTGCCGGCCGCCGCCGCGGCTGCGGATGAGGCTCCTCAAGCCTCGAGCGAAGCCTACAGCTGGGGACGGGCTGCTGTCGTCGGCGGAGGGTTCATTCCCGGCATCGTCTACAGCAAGGCCGAGCAGGGGCTTGCCTACGTCCGGACGGACATGGGCGGCGCCTACCGGCGGGACGCCTCCACGGGCGGCGTCTGGAAGCAGCTGCTGGAGGGAGTCGGCATGGAGGAATGGAATCTGCTCGGCGTGGAAAGCATCGCTCCCGACCCGTCCGATCCGGACCGGGTCTATGCCGCACTAGGCACTTATACCAATGACTGGACCGACATGAACGGCTATATCTACCGCTCCTCCGACCGGGGGGACAGCTGGCAGCGGACGGAGCTTCCCTTCAAGCTGGGAGGCAATATGCCGGGCCGCTCCATGGGCGAGCGGCTGGCCGTCGATCCCAACGACGGGAACATCCTGTACCTCGGCGCGCGCAGCGGCTACGGGCTGTGGAAAAGCACCGATGCCGGAGCCACCTGGAGCCGGGTATCATCCTTCACCGCCATCGGCTCGGCTGCCGACGATTATATGAAGGATCCCATCGGCGTCGTCTGGGTGACCTTCGACCCTTCGTCCGGAACGAAGGGGAGCGCGACCCCGGTCATCTATGCAGGGACGGCCGACCGGGACGCCGGCATCTATCGCAGCCGGGATGCCGGAGCGACATGGGAAGCCGTGCCGGGCCAGCCCGGCCAGGGCTTCCTGCCGCATCACGGCGTCCTCTCGTCCGACGGCCGGCTCTACGTGACCTACGCCAAGGATATCGGTCCTTATAACGGCGGCGAAGGCTCGGTATGGGTTCTCGATACGGGTTCCGGACAATGGAGCGACATCAGCCCGGAAGGCGCCGGAAGCACCTCCAGCCCGTACGGCGGCCTCGCCGTCGACGCCAGCCGTCCCGGCACCGTCATGGTTGCGACGATGAACAAATGGTGGCCGGACGAGCAGATCTACCGCAGCCTCGACGGAGGCCGGACATGGAAGCCGTTCTGGACGTACGGGAATTACCCGGAGCGGAACAACAGCTATGAGCTGGACGACTCCCTTTCCCCTTGGCTGGATTGGGGGATGAAGGACAAGCCCTTGCCCGAAACTTCGCCCAAGCTGGGCTGGATGATCGGCAGCCTGGAGATCGATCCGTTCGACTCCGGCTCGATTCTGTACGGAACGGGAGCGACGCTGTACGGCGCTGCCGACGTGACCGCGCTCGACCAGCCTCTTACGGCGGGAGGCAGCGTCTACGGGCCCGTGCATCTGTCCGTCCAGGCGGGCGGCATCGAGGAGACATCCGTGCTGGGGCTCATCAGCCCGCCGGCAGGAGCTCCTCTGCTCAGCGCGATGGGCGATATCGGAGGCTTCCGCCATGCCGATCTGTCCAAAGCCCCCGAGATGATTACAAATCCTTATATCGGAACAAGCACGGATCTGGACTATGCCGAGCTTGACCCCGATTTCATCGTGCGGGTCGGCAATGTTTCCGGTTCGGATCTCGGCATCGGGGTATCCCGCGACAACGGCGCCACCTGGAAGCCCGGCACGAATCCATGGGGCAGCGGCCTTTCCGTGAACGGCGGTTATGTGGCGGCTTCCGCCGACGGACGCTCCATCCTCTGGAGTCCGGAAGGGCAGCCTGTCAGCCGGTCCTCCGATGACGGACAGACCTGGCAGCCGTCGACGGGCATTCCGGCCGGCGCAGCCGTCAGCTCCGACCGCGTCGATCCGGACAAGTTCTACGGCTTCAGCGATGGCTTCTTCTACACGAGCACCGATGGCGGAGCGTCCTTCCGGCAGGAGGCGAGCGGGCTTCCGAAGCGGATCACCAGCAAATTCAAGGCCGTTCCGGGTGTTGAAGGCGATATTTGGCTTGCCGCGGCAGCGGACAATAAAAATCCCGGGGACGCCTTCGGCCTGTACCGCTCCACGGATTCCGGAGCCAGCTTCCGGCAGGTTCAAGGCGTCGGGGAGTCGGCTTCGATCGGCTTCGGCAAAGCCGCTCCCGGACAGCCTTACATGACGGTGTACAGTTATGCGAAGATCGGCGGCCAATGGGGCATCTACCGCTCCGATGACGCAGGCGGCCGCTGGACGCGGATCAATGACGACGCCCATCAGTTCGGCGCCGCCAACCGGACGATTACCGGGGATCCGAGGGTGTACGGCCGCGTATATGTCGGAACCAACGGCCTCGGCATCGTGGTCGGGGAAAGGCAGGCCGGGGAGCCGAATCCGGGCACGCAGCCTTCGCCAAGCGTTGATCCGACTCCGAGTACGGAACCTTCGCCGAGCGCCGATCCGACTCCGAGTACGGAACCTTCGCCAAGCGCCGATCCGACTCCGAGTACGGAGCCTACTGCGACGCCGGCTCCCGGACCGGCTTGGACGCCGAATCCGACTCCGGGCGCTTCGCCTGCCCCATCGGCGGTTCCTGCGCCGTCATCGGCTCCCGCGCCTTCCGCTTCTCCACCGGGCGGATCGGCCGGCAGCGGCCGCCCGTTCACCGATCTTGCGGATGCGCCTTGGGCTGCCGCCGACATCAGCAGGCTCGCCGCGCTGGATATCGTCCGCGGCTCCCTTGCCGGCGCCTTCGAGCCGAACCGCGCCGTGACGCGTGCCGAGTTTGCAGTCCTGCTGCACCGCGCCCTGAAGCTTCCCGAAGCATCGGCATCCGCCGCGGGCAAGGCGCCGTTCAAGGATGTTCCCGCAGACTCCTGGTACAGCCAGGCCGTTGCCGCTGCCGCCGAAGCAGGCCTGATCTCGGGCACCGGCGGCGGAGCCTTCGAGCCGTCCAGGGCGCTGACCCGACAGGAGCTCGCCGTCATGGCGATGCGTGCTCTGCTGCTGCTCGGCAAGTTCGAGGAACCGGACGCAGCAGAGACCGCTTCCCTTCTGGGCGCATACAAGGACGGCGGCAAAACCGCCCCTTATGCCCGGATCTCCCTCGCCGGCCTGCTGCAAGCGGGCATTCTGTCCGGGCTTCCGGACAGAATGCTCGCCCCGGCGCAGCCTGCCACGCGCGCGCAAGCGGCCGTCCTGCTGCTGCGGCTACTCGGCAGCTAAGCCGATCTCCGCCGTCCCAATTCCATGAACGCAGCCGGAATTTCCGCCTCTTGGCGGGGTTCCGGTTTTTTGGCTGCGCTTCTATTTTCCATGCGGTGCAGTTTCCGTACATCCTTTTGCGGCACAGGCGATCGGCATTCCATTCGGCATGGGGCGGCCAGCCCTCCGTCCTTCCCGATCTGCCTTGGGCATCGGCTTTCTGCTCAAGGGGTTCCCGCTGCTTTCTTTCCAGGTTTCCCTGCTTGCCGGCGAGCGCTCCGGAACCCCCTTCCCCCCTTCCGCATACACTGCACGAACAAGCCGGCGGAGAGAGCGGCTGCAGCCGATTTTTCCCGTCTGAATTTCCTTGAGTCCATCCTGTCCTAAAGAGTATACTAGACAAGACTTTCATACTGCCCCGAGGGGAACAAGGAGTGAAACGCCATGGAAGGCGAAGGGCCTACGCCAGCCTCTAGCAACGAACAGCAAACCCAACACCAAGAAGACGACAAGTCGGACCCCGCCTTGCGTGGACGTTGATCTTCCTGCCCTGCAGGCTCTTCTCCGCCCGCCGCCAACGGCTGCGGCATCCGGCTCCTGCTCGTTCTTCCGCGAGAGGAGAATAAGCCATGAAAATCCGCATGGTCAACAACGGGGTGTTCGCCCCCGTCGAAGATTTGCAAGCAACGCTTGCGCCGCCCCTTGAGGGCTTCTACTGGATCGACGCGGACGTCGAGGATCTTGCCGTCCTCCAGCCGCTGTTCGGCCTCCACGACCTGGCCGTCGAGGACTGTCTGAGCGAGGAGGAGCAGCGCCCGAAGATCGAGCTGTACGAAGGCCATTATTTTATCGTTATCAACAGCATCAGGTTCGATGACGAGGAGATCTTCCTCCGGGCGCTCAACATTTTTCTCGGCAGACATTACATCATCACCGTCACGAAGCAGAAGATCAACGAGCTGCGTTCCCTGAAGCCGATTCTGTGGGAGCAGGACGTCAACCGTCCCGACCGCTTCCTGTACCATCTCGTCGACCTTGTCGTGGACAATTACTTCCTCGTCGGCGACCGGATCGAGGCGCGCATCGAGAGCCTCGAGGAAGACATTCTCATGCATACGAAAAAATCGCATCTCGGCGAGATCATCGGCCTGCGCAGCGAAATTCTCTGGCTCAAGAAGGTGCTCGGCCCTCAACGCGACGTCATCGCCACGCTGAACAAAAAGGATCTGCGCCTGATCGACGACCAGCTGCAGAAGTACTTCAGCGACATCTACGAGAATGCGGTCAAGATCACCGAGACGTTCGATACGTACCGCGACCTCATGGCGAACTTGCGCGAGGCTTACCAGTCCAGCCTGTCCAGCCGCGCCAACGAGATCATGCGCGTGTTCACGGCGCTGACGACGATCTTCATGCCGCTGACGTTCATTACCGGCATCTACGGCATGAACTTCGCCCATCTGCCGGGAGAGCATTTCTATTACGGCTTCTACCTCATCATGGGCTTCATGCTTATGCTGGGCGGCGGCATGCTGTTCCTGTTCCGCAAGAAAGAGTGGCTGTGATGAGAGCGGCCGGTCCCCGAAGACGAAGCAAACCCCTTGCATGAGAGCTGCTTAAGTGCAGCCGTGCAAGGGGTTTGCTGTTTTCGGGAATGATGAGCAAGGAGCGCCGGACGGCCGCTTCCGCACGGAGCTAGGCTCCGAAGCCGCTGCCTCCTGCAGCCGCGCCTGGAAGCTCCGCTTGTTCCGCTTGAAGCGCTCCCTTGACGAAGTCGACCAGCGACAGCAGGACCATTCCGATCAGGAAGAAAGCCGCAACCGACAATATCGCCGTCCGGCTCGAGCCTGTCAGCGTGCCGACAATCGAAAAGACGAGCGGGCCGAGCATGGAGGTGAACTTGCTGGAAAGGGCGAGGAATCCGAACCATTCGCCGGATCTGCCTGCCGGTAGAAGTCCCGCATACAGCGAGCGCGCGGCCGACTGGCTGCCGCCCTGGACAAGGCCGACCATGAACGCCAGGATGTAGAAATGCAGCTGGTTCGTCATGAAATAGCCAAGCACGACGATGACCAGATACACAGCCAGGGAGTACATCAGCATCCGCTTGGCGCCGAATCGGGATACAAGCCGCCCGAACAGCAGCGTCGCCGGCAGGCCCGTGAACTGGGTAATCAGCAGAGCCAGGATGAGATCGCTCGATTCGATGCCGATGCTGGAGCCGTAGATCGTCGCCATGACGATGACCGTGCTGATGCCGTCGTTGAAAAACCAGAAGGCGATCATGTATTTGAGCAGCTCGGGGTACCTCTTCAGCGAGCGCAGCGTTTCGCCCAGACGCCGCATGGATTGCCAGGCCGTCCGGCCTACCCTCCTCAGCGCCGGTCCCGACATCCGCTCCGGACGAGGCTCCTTCCAGTTCAGGAAAAGGGGCAGCGAGAACAGCAGCCACCAGATGCCGACCGTCACGAACGAAGCTTTGGTGGCGGCCGTCGAATCGGCGAAGCCGAACCACTCGGGCTTCTGGATCATGAGGATATTGACGGCGAGCAGCAGCCCTCCACCCGCATATCCCATCGCATAACCTTGAGCGCTTACCTTGTGCCGGTCATTTTCCGGGATGCCGTCGCGCAGAAGAGCGTCATAGAAGGTGCCGCCGGTCGTGAAGCCGATGATGCCGAGAACGAGCAGGCAGGAGGCGAGGAACCAGTCTCCTTCTCCGGCAAAAGCCATCAGCGAGCTCGGAACGGCTCCCAGCAGGGTGAACGCGATCAGGAACCGCAGCTTTGAGCCGAGCAGGTCGGCCGCAGCTCCCGCGAGCGGCGACAGCAGCGCGACGAACAGCATGGCGATGCTCTGGGTGTTGGCCCAGTAGACGGAAGCCAGCGAGCCTTCAAGGCCTTTTCCCGCGACCTTGTCGTAATATACCGGCATGACGGCCGCAATCATCGTCGTAGCAAACGCGGAGTTGGCCCAATCGTACAAGATCCAGCCCCTGACAGCCTTTTTGTCCATAAGGAATGCAATCCTCCTCCGATTCGGCTCCGGGCAGGCGGCCGTATGCAACAGCTTCGCCGTCCGGAAACCTTTTCCTGCTGAAGGAGCAAGCGCTGGAGGTCAACTTATTGTAAATTTCCGGAAGCTTTACCCGCCCTGCTCTCTTCTATATACTAAGAAGAAATGATAAAAAACTCTTATCAAAAGGAGGGAAACCTCTGAATATCAGCCAGCTCGAAACGCTGCTCACCATCTCCAAGACGATGAGCTTCCGCAAGGCCGGGGAGCAGCTCAACCTGACCCAGCCGGCCGTATCGGCCCAGATCAAGAGCCTGGAGGAGGAATTCAAGACGGTGCTGGTAGACCGCAACCAGCCTGTGACTTTGACGGACCGGGGACAGGTGTTCCTTGACCATGCCGTGCGCATCCTGTCCATCGTCGAAGAGCTGAAGCAGAAGCTGTCCGACCTGAACCATATCCCGCAAGGCCATATCGTGCTCGGGACGACGAGCTCCATCGCCATCCAGATTCTGCCGCGGGTGCTGTCCTACTTCCAGAACCAGTTCCCTCTGATCAAGACGACGATCCATTCGATGCCGTCCTCCCAGGTCATGGCCAGCGTGGAGAAAGGCAGCGTGGATCTTGGGATCACTTATCTATCCGAAAAGAACCCGAATCTGCAGACGTCGGCTCTTTACTATGATACTTTCGAGCTTGTCGTATCCCCCGCGCATCCGCTGGCCGAGCTCAAGCATGCCTCCATCGACAAGTTGAAGGACATTCCGCTGATCATGCTGTCTCCCGATACGCTCGGCAGGCGCTTCGTCGACCGCATCTTCTCCAAGAACGGCATCATTCCCAATATCGTGATGGAGCTGTCCAGCAGCGAGGAGGTCAAGCGGATGGTCGAGATCAACCTGGGAGCCGCGATCGTCTCCAACCTGTCCATCGCCAACGAGCTCCGGGCGGGCACGCTGCGGATGATCCGGGTGACGGAGCTGGAGGTCACCCATCCGATCGGCGTCGTCTACAAGTCGGGAAGATATTTGAACTCCGCCATGCAGCAGTTCCTGAGCGATCTCAAGGGCATGCCCGAAGCGCAGTTCATCAGCAGCGAGTAGTCCAATAGATTTGCTTTGAATCCGATATGAGCTTGAGGAGGAAACGATCACATGAAATTCGATCTGCACACCCATCACAGCCGCTGCGGCCATGCCGAAGGAAGCATCGAGGACTATATCCGCGCCGCGATCGACGCCGGAATCGGCGCGATCGGCATCTCCGACCATTCCCCCTACTTCGGCAGCGAAGAAGACCATCCCGAGCCGGGCATTGCGATGGCCCGCAGCTCTCTGCCGGGCTACGTCGAGGAAGTGCTGGCCCTGAAGGCCAAATACGAAGGCAGGATCGAAGTGCTGCTGGGCATGGAGTCGGATTTCTTTCCGGAGCATGCCGATACATACCGCAAGGCTTACGAAGCCTATCCGTTCGACTATATCATCGGCTCGGTCCATTTCACGTCAGGCAAAAGCATCTTCAACAAAACCCGCTGGAAGGGATTGTCGCAATCGGCGCAGGCCGAGCAGAAGCGCGAGTATTATGAGCTGATCCGCCAATCGGCCGTCAGCGGCATGTTCCAGGTGCTCGGCCATATCGACGCGATGAAGGGATATTATCCCGCCTTCTCCGGCATCCCGGCTTCCGAGAGCATCGACTTGGCTCTGCAGGCTATCGCCGGAAGCGGGGCGTCGATCGAGATCAACACCTCCGGCAAAACGAAAACGGTCGGCGGCTGGTACCCGTCCAACGAAATTCTGGAAAGAGCTCATTACTTCGGCGTCACATGCAGCTTCGGCTCGGATTCCCATGTGCCCTCGCGGGTCGGAGACGACTTCGAGGAAGTCCGCGCCCTGCTGAAATCGATCGGTTTCCGGGAATGGTTCTTCTATCGGCAGAAGCAGCCCGTGGCGGTGCCTCTTTGATCAGCTGATGCTTCTCCGCAAGCGTTCCCAACAATGTTCAACGGATCAGGCATTCCCGCAGCCTTCAACGGACCAGGCATTCCGCAGCCTTCAACGAATCGAACATGCCAAGAGCCATGGAAGGATTCAAGCTTTTATGTTCAGCTTTGATCTGTCTTATCAATCTGTCTGTTTTCGAGCCCTTAGGGGCTCTATTTTTTTATTGGACAAGCCTTGAAAAATCTTTTTCTGGAAAGGATTGCAAAAACTAATACAATTAGTTATAGTAAAACTAAAGGTATTAGTTTTAGTAAAGAGGAGGATTTCCACGATGAGCTTCATTGTGTTCATGCTCTTGTTTACGGTCGGAATGGGTTGGGCGGATGCCCGGATAAGACGTGCTTCTATTCAAGAAAAGGGGTGAGGAAATATGTTCGCCGGACATTTCGGATTAGCCGCAGCCGTTAAAGCCAAAACTCCTCAGGTTCCTCTTTGGACGCTCATGCTGGGCACGCAGCTGCTCGACGTGCTTTTCGTTCCCTTCCTTCTGACGGGCAAGGAAACGTTGGAGGCTGTCCCAGGCGCCGATGGTTACGGCGGCTTCATTATTCATGCGGATTATACGCACTCGCTGGTCGGCACCTTGCTCCTTGCTCTGATTGTCGGATGGCTCGCTTCCCTGAAATGGGGCCGCAGGGGCGGCTGGACGATCGGCGCCGTCGTCTTGAGCCACTGGGTGCTTGACCTCGCCATGCACCGCGCAGACATGCCGATTTTTCCCGGAAATGCTAGAGACCTGCCGCTCCTCGGTCTCGGATTGTGGCAATGGCCGTCGATAAGCATGGCCGCCGAGCTTGCACTGGTGACTGTCGGCGCCATCCTGTATGTGCGCTCTCTGCCCGCTGCCGGCAACGCATCGATAATCCGCAGCCGCAAACTGTGGACCGGCGCGGCCATGTGCGCTCTGCTCCTGCTCTCGCTTGCGTCGGATACGCTCGGGTGGGGCTGACGGGAGCAGCCTCAATGCGGTCGGCATCAAAGCCCGTATGATTCAGCCGGCTCCGCATGGTAGACTGTAATTGCCAGTCCATGCCGCCCCTCCCTTCAAGAGGGCAAAAAAAAGTGGACCTCCCATAAGGAAGGTCCCAAGTATATTTATTAAAAGGGGGTCATGTCACTATCTTAACCCCTGATTGTAATAGCGGCGTGACAGGAATATTTCATTTGTGTAACAGATTCCGTTTCCCACTCCCATACAGGCAGCAAAGGAGCACCGACCCTCATGACAGCCCCTGCAATATGGCTTCTGATCTCGATCGGCAGCGCGGCCGTATTCGGCTTCGCCGGCTGGTGGATGAAAGTATCCCAAATGCGCGGAGGGAGCAGCACCTCCCTCCTACTGGGATTGTACGCGACAGGAACGGCCGGCTTTCTCTTCCAATGCGTGGCGGACGGAAGCTGGACGGACGCGCTCGGCTGGAAAGCCTGGGTCGCAGGAGCGGTTGTCGGAGCCGGCTCAGCCTGGGGCAACGTCGTTTTCATGCAGGCGCTGCGCTACGGCCCGGCCAGTCTCACCTCGCCGATTACGAACCTCAACATCGTCCTTGTCGTGGCGATGTCGGTATGGATCTACGGAGAGCCGCTTGGAGGCTGGGAAGCGGCCGGAATCGTCCTGCTGCTGGCAGCGGCAGTGCTGATTGCCGTGCGCCGCTCGGAGCCGCTCTCGATCGGAGACCGGCGCTGGTTCCTGTATACGGGGGCGGCCGTCGTTCTGTTCACCTTCCGCAACGGAGGCTTGAAGGTGACGAGCGAGCTCGGCCTGCCCTCCTCCTCCGTTCTCTTGACCGGCTACTTCCTTTCGCTGCTCTGGTTTGCGGCAGCCGCCCTCAAGGAGCGCTCCGGCCGGAAGATCGGCAGCGCAGCTCCGCAATTCTCTGCCGATGGATGGAGCATCGGCCTCCGTCTCGGCCTGCTTGCGGGATTGTTCTCCTATGGGGGGCTCCAGCTCTATGCTTGGGCGCTCGAGAACGGCAAAGCCGGCATAGCCGCTCCCATCTTCGCGACAAACAGCCTTGTCGTGGCGGCCGGCTCGATCCTGCTGTACCGGGAACGCCTGACAAGGCTGCAATGGCTCGCCTTTGCCTGCCTTCTGGCAGGCCTCTTCGTAATCAAGCTATAAGGCAGACGGCAACTAATGCCGTCCTGCGCATCTTCAGCTTTTGGGACGGCAAGCGGCCGAGAACGAGCCGAGCCACTTTTTCCACCAAGCCTTGATCCGGTAAGAAGCGGTAAGCTTCATGACCGATCCCCAGCCGTCGTATTTGCCGCCGCCCGCCCCGATCATCCGGTACAGCTCGTCGACCCGTCCGTTGACGGTCTCCAGCCTGACGTCCTCGAAGCGGCTGATGACGAGAGGGTACGGGTATTCGGGCTCCGGCTCCCCGCTCTTGCCTTCTTCGATCCGGTACCCCATCGTTTCCAGCTTCATCCGCATCAGCTTGCGGCCGTCATGATCGCGGAAGAGCAGCCAATGATACACATTGCGCGGCCTCCGGATATCATCCCCCCGGTTCAGCAGCGCGTACACCATTTGGGCATTGTGGATGAACAGCTCCTCGAGCGTGTCCGGCAGCAAATACCGGTAAAACTCCCAGTCGGAATCCGGCTTGACGTAATGCATCAGCCTGCTGCCGCTTCTTGACGACAACAGCTTCTGCAGCGGCTCCAGCGACGCTCCGCTCTCCATGTAATAATAATATTCAAGCCTTCTCGGCGTATTGATGCGTCCGATATAGACGGAATTCCCTCCCGCTTGCACGGCCTCTTCCAGCTCATGCTCCATCCTCTCCAGCTCGGATATCATGCTTTCCTTGTTCTTATGCCGGCTGCGGATGGAGTAGAGGTTAATTGTGATCGACAACAGCTGGTTCAAGCCCGGCGGGTGCGCATCCTGTTTCCAGGCGCAATTGACAAGGATCCTCATCAATTCCTTGTCCTCGGATTGGCGTTCGAAAAAGCCCCAGTCGTCTGCCATCGCCGCACCTCGCTTTCTGACGGTTCACCCCCGTCAAATGTCTGTCTATTATACAGGACCGCTTCGGTCCGGCAAATCGTTTTTTTGTCCGTTCTAGTCCAAAGACGCAGCGGAGCTGGAAAAGTTGCGGGGTTCATCCGGCATTTCAGGACAAAAAAGCCTCTTCCTGCCAGCGCCAGCGAAACCGGCTGCCGGACAAGAAGAGGCCATTCGGATGATGATCAGCTCAAGATGGCGTCGATGGAATAGGCTCCTGCGCCGGTGAATGCGACAGCCAGCGCGATCGCGATGAGAATGAGATTGTACTCGTAGCCGTTGGACGTCGCCCAGATGCCGTTCGCTCCGTGAACCTTCGCGATCGCGACAAGCATCGGGATAATGATCAGCGCCGCGGCGATCCACACCCATAGACCAAGCGCCAGCAGCAGCCCTCCCAGCAGCTCCGAGAGCCCCGCCAGCACCGCCATCAGCACGCCGGGCTTGGCGCCGAGCGACTCCAGCCAGCCTGCCGTCCCCTTGATTCCGTAGCCTCCGAACCAGCCGAACAGCTTCTGCGTGCCATGCGCCGCGAACAGCAGCCCCGCTACAACCCTTAAGATAAGAATGCCCGTATCGAACATATTGAACCCCGCCTCTTCATAGAATGTATTCGTCTGTTGCTTGACTGGACTTATCATAAAACATTAACTAACTTTAGTCAAGTTAATATATTAAATTAATTAGTTCAGGGACAGTCGCTTACATTTCCTTAGTTTATATGGTACAATGGGTGCACAAGAAGGAGTGATAAGAATGGACTACTCCACCATGTGTCCCAAGTACGAAGCCGCTATCGAGCTGCTTGGGAAAAAGTGGACGGGCCTTATCATCCGGGTGCTGCTCGGCGGGCCCAAGCGGTTTAAGGAAATCAAGGAACAAATTCCGGAGATGAGCGACAAGATGCTGACCGATCGGATGAAGGAACTCGAACAGGCGCAAATCGTGAACCGCAAGGTTTATCCGGAGATGCCTGTACGGATTGAATATGAGCTGACCGACAAGGGACATCATCTGCAGCCTGTCATCGAGTCCATTCAGGACTGGGGAGAGCATTGGATGTAGCGTTCCGAGCCATCTGGCCGCCCGACGGGCGGCTTTTTTGCTGTTTCGGGCTCCATCCCCATCTCCTCTAGTTCCGCTCGATGGTGGAAATCCGTACCTGCGGGAGCTTATACTAGAATGGACATCAATAGCGGACAGTGAGGGTGAGGCATGGATACGATCAAGCAGGCATACCGGGACTTGGGACTGCCCGACAACGCTTCCAAGGAAGAAGTCGAGAAGAAATACTCCTTGCTGCTGCGCAGGGCCCGCAGCCAGCAAGGCCGCGGCGGGGACGGCGAAGCGGCAGGATCTCCGAGCCTCGAGACGATCAATGCGGCGTACCGGACGATCCTGGAGCACGAGGAAACGGCGGCGCGGGAAGAGTACAACAAGAAGGCGTACGGAAAATACAAGGGAATGGCGGGATCCGCGCAAAAGGTGGACCACTTCTTCAGCTATTATAAGTTTCACTTGCTGGGCGCGATCGTGCTGATCGCCGCCGTCGTGTACGGCATCAACGCTTACCTGAACCATAAGGAGGAGCAGGCCGAGCTGGCCAAGCTTCCTCCGGCCGCCCTGGCTCTCTCCTATTTCGGCGAATTCGGCTCGCCCGCCGGAAGCGACGTGACGACAGCCGAGCAGCAGCTTGTGAGCCGGTTCCCGGATTGGAAGCGAGTGATCGTCCATCTCACCTACGTACCGGCCGATCCCATGTCCGGGCAGGACATGGCCATGGTCCAGAAGAGCGTTCTCGATCTCATCACGAACAAGGACGACGTCTACTTGATGGATCGCGCCAGCTTCGACAAGCTGGCTTCCCAGAACGCCCTTCTCCCTCTGGAGACCCATAAGGATGCGCTCGGCTCCGAATACAACGACGCCCATGCCTTGAGCGCGGCTGCACAGGATACTCCGAACGAGCAGCATGTGTACGGCATCGATGTCACGGACAGCCCTCTCGTCAAAAGCATGGGCCTGGAGGGCGGCCGCTTCATAGCCGGCATCCGCAGCGATACGACCAGGCTGGACAATTCCTTGCAGTTCATCCGGGCTGCCTTGTCGGATACTTCCGCTCCTTAGCCCTTCCTCCAACACCTGCAAATCCGATTGCGGGATCAGCCAAGCGGCCCTTCCTCTACAGGAAAGGGCCGCTTGTTTCATCTTTTGAACCGATCGGGTATGCATGGTTGACAGCTCCATTTAAATTGCATACAATCTAATTAGAGTGAGAAGATGGAGGCGATACCGATGTCTATTTATGATATTGAAGTCGAGACGGCGCGCGGCGCCAAGGAGACGCTGGAGCGGTACAGAGGCCAAGTAATGCTGATCGTCAATACGGCGACCAAGTGCGGCCTGGCGCCTCAGTTCGACGGGCTGGAGAAGCTTCATCAGACATACGGGGACAAGGGGCTGGCCGTTCTCGGCTTTCCATGCGGACAGTTCGCCAACCAGGAACCCGGCGACAACGACCAGATCCAGGAAGCATGCAAGATCAACTTCGGCGTCACGTTTCCGCTGTTCGCCAAAGTCGACGTCAACGGGAGCGGCGCCCATCCTCTCTTCCGTTATTTGACCGATAACGCCAGAGGCTTCCTTGGCTCCAAGGCGATCAAGTGGAATTTCACCAAGTTCCTGGTCGACCAGGAAGGCCGCATCGTCAAGCGCTTCGCGCCGACCGACAAGCCGGAGAAGATCGAGAGCCATATCGCCAAGCTTCTCGGTGCGCCGGCTCCCGTATAAGCGCCTATGCCCAGAACCTAGCATGAGCCGGATGGAAATACGCGGCTCCGCGCATGAACGAAAAACCCGCAGGAACAGAACCGGTACCGGCAAGCTCCGGAACCAGGCCGGCGACGAAAAGCTTTAAAGCAAACCGACAAGCTCTTGACCAGACAGGAAAGAACAAAAAGACCCCGTACCGGCGACCGGTACGGGGTCTTTCGTATTGCGGGGCGATTACACGCCCAGGAAGTTTTTGAACAGCTGCACCGTCGTGTCGCGGTTGATCGCGGCGATCGACGTCGTAAGCGGAATGCCCTTCGGACAGGACCGCACGCAGTTCTGCGAGTTGCCGCAGCCTTCGATGCCGCCGTCGTCCATCAGCGTCTCCAGACGCTCGGCTTTGTTCATCTCGCCCGTAGGATGGGCGTTGAACAGGCGAACCTGGGAAATCGCCGCCGGTCCGATGAAGCTGGAACGGTCGTTGACGTTCGGGCAAGCCTCGAGGCAGACGCCGCAAGTCATGCACTTGGACAGCTCGTAAGCCCATTGGCGCTTCGTCTCGGCCATCCGTGGTCCCGGACCGAGATCGTAGGTGCCGTCGATCGGAATCCATGCCTTGACGCGCTTGAGGGCATTGAACATGCGCTCGCGGTTGATGACGAGGTCGCGCACGACCGGGAACGTGCTCATCGGAGCGACGCGTACCGGCTGCTCCAGCTTGTCGACCAAGGCGCTGCACGCCTGGCGCGGCTTGCCGTTGATGACCATGGAGCAGGCTCCGCATACTTCCTCGAGGCAGTTCGACTCCCAGCATACCGGAGTCGTGGACGCGCCGTCGGCTTTTACCGGGTTGCGCTGGATTTCCATCAGGGCGCTGATGACGTTCATGTTCGGGCGGTACGGAACCTCAAACTCTTCGGTATAAGGAGCCGCATCCGGCGAATCTTGACGGGTAATAATGAACTTGACCATTTTACCGGTCTTGGTAGCTGTTTCGGTTGCCATTGTCGTTCTCCCTCCTCCTTAGTGCTTGTTGCTCGAGTAGTCGCGCTTGCGCGGCGTAATGAGCGAAGTGTCGACTTCCTCGTACGAAATTTCCGGGCCTTCCGGCGTGAATTTCGCGATGGTCGTCTTCAGGAACTTCTCGTCGTCCCGTTCCGGGAACTCCGGCTTGTAGTGCGCGCCGCGGCTCTCGTCGCGGAGCAGCGCGCCCTTGGTCATCGCCTCGGACAGCTCCAGCATGTTCCACAGCTGGCGGGTGAAGGCGACGCCGGCGTTGTTCCAGCGGGCCGTATCGTTGATGTTGATGTTGGTGTAGCGCTGCTTGAGCTCCTTGATCTTCTGGATCGTCTGCTCCAGACGGTCGTTGTAGCGGACGACGGTCATGTTGTTCGTCATCCACTCGCCGAGCTCCTTGGCCAGCACGTAGGCGTTCTCCGTGCCGTCCATCTTGAGGATGGACTCGTACTTGTCCGTGCGCAGCTTCACTTCGCGGTCGAAGATGCTGGAAGACACGTCTTCCGCGGACTTTTTAAGTCCTTTGATATATTCCACAGCCTTAGGTCCCGTCACCATGCCGCCGAAAATGGCGGACAGCAGGGAGTTCGCGCCGAGACGGTTCGCTCCATGGTACTGGTACTCGCATTCGCCGCAGGCGAACAGGCCCGGGATGTTGGTCATCTGGTTGTAGTCGACCCACATGCCGCCCATCGAATAGTGGACCGCCGGGAAGATCTTCATCGGCAGCTTGCGCGGATCGTCGCCGACGAACTTCTCGTAGATCTCGATGATGCCGCCGAGCTTGACGTCGAGCTCCTTGGGATCCTTATGGGAAAGATCGAGGTAGACCATATTCTCGCCGTTGATGCCGAGCTTCTGGTCGACGCATACGGAGAAGATCTCACGGGTCGCGATGTCGCGCGGCACGAGGTTGCCGTAAGCCGGGTATTTCTCCTCGAGGAAGTACCAAGGCTTGCCGTCCTTGTACGTCCAGATGCGTCCGCCTTCGCCGCGCGCCGATTCGGACATGAGACGGTTTTTGTCGTCGCCCGGAATGGCCGTCGGGTGGATCTGGATCATCTCGCCGTTGGCGTAGTGGACGCCTTGCTGGTACACCGCGCTGGCTGCCGTGCCCGTATTGATGACCGAGTTGGTCGTCTTGCCGAAAATGATGCCGGGGCCGCCTGTCGCCAGAATGACCGCGTCGGCGCGGAAGGAATGGACCTCCATCGTGCGCAGGTCCTGGCCGGTGATGCCGCGGCAGACGCCGTCCTCGTCCACGACCGCTCCCATGAACTCGAAATGCTCATGCTTGCTGACGAGGCCGGCGGCCTCCCAGCGGCGTACTTGCTCGTCCAGCGCGTACAGCAGCTGCTGGCCCGTCGTCGCGCCGGCGAACGCCGTGCGGTGGTACTGCGTGCCGCCGAAGCGGCGGAAGTCCAGCAGGCCTTCCGGCGTGCGGCTGAACATGACGCCCATCCGGTCCATCAGGTGGATGATGCCGGGGGCCGCTTCGCACATCGCCTTGACAGGCGGCTGGTTGGCGAGGAAGTCGCCTCCGTAGACGGTATCGTCGAAGTGCTCCCATGGGGAGTCCCCTTCGCCCTTTGTATTGACGGCGCCGTTGATGCCGCCCTGCGCGCACACGGAGTGGGAGCGCTTGACCGGCACGAGCGAGAACAGGTTGACGTGCACGCCCGCCTCGGCCGCCTTGATTGTAGCCATCAGGCCGGCGAGTCCGCCGCCGACGACGATAATGTTGTTTTTAGCCATGACTTTGAGGTCCTCCTTGTCTATCGTATTAACCGATCCAGGTACGTACGGCGGATGCCGATTCGGCGAAGTCGCTGCCCGTGAAGGCCACGATGGAAAGCAGGAACAGGGCCGATACAATCACGAACACGCCCATCCAGATATAGGCGGAGACGCGCTGCGCGCGAGGGCCGACCGTAATGCCCCAGCTGACGAGGAACGACCACATGCCGTTCGCGAAGTGGAAGACAGCGGAAAGGACACCGATCGCATACAGCACGATGTAGACCGGATTCGTGAAGATCTCGTGCATCCGGGCGCCGAGCTCCTCATGCGTCAGGTTGCCGAGGGCGACCTGGAAGCGGGTCTCGAAGACATGCCAGATGACGAAGATGAACGTGATCACGCCGGTGATGCGCTGCGCCGTGAACGCCCAGTTGCGTCCGTACTTGAAGCGGGAGTTGTTCCAGTTCGATTGGTAGGCGACATACAAGCCGTATACTCCATGGAAGAGAAGCGGCAGGAATATGCCGAAGATCTCCAGGAAGAGAACAAGGGGCAGTCCGTTCAGGAAGCTGACGCTGTCGTTGAAGCCCTCAGGCCCGTCTTCGAACGCCGAGTAGTTGGTGATGGCATGCTCAACGAGGAACAGGCCGAGCGGAATCACCCCGAGCAGCGAGTGAATCTTGCGCGTTAAGTACGAGTTACCATTCATAAATAAAGCGTTCTCCTTTCCAGCCGTTTGATTTCAGTCATCATACGTCGAATTTTGTGCAAACCTTATCCATTTTACAGCCCGTGCATGGGAGCGTCAACAAATCCCGACGGCTTTCCCCTGCTTTTTCCGGTCACAGTTTAGCCACAGTCTCCATCGTACTCTTTTTTTCCTTATAAAGATATTGTTTATTCCTTATACAATGTTATAACCTATATGCATAAGAGACGACGCCATAAGCCCGAGCTCCCCCGGCGAAGCTGCCGGCATGGGCAGGATAAGATTGGCTGTCTCGCTCGACCATTCTCTTCCTAAGGAACGGAGGCTGCAGGAAATGCTCAACGAAGATCTCAACGTATTCGCCGCCGTGGTCGAGCAGTCCAGCATGAACAAAGCCTCGGCGCTGCTCAACCTTTCCCAGCCGGCGCTGTCGCGGAAGATCGCCAAGCTCGAGCAGGAACTCGGAGCGCAGCTGTTCCGCCGCGTCGGACGGAGGCTGGAGCTGACGCGCATCGGCGAGCTGACCTACGACTACGCGCTCCAGGCCCGCCAGCTGCACCGCAAATATATGAGCACCTTGAGCGAGTTCAAGCATACTCACCGCTCCAGCCTGACGATCGGGGCCAGCCTGACGACGCTGCAGACGACGCTGCCGGACCTCATCCAGGCGCTGACCGCCAGCCATCCCGAGATCGACATCAAGGCCGTCACCGGCAAGACCCATGAGATCGTATCGTTCGTCCGGGACAAAAAAATCGATCTCGGCCTCGTGGCATCCGTCATCGACGACCCGCAGCTGCACTGCGTCCCGCTGTTCGACGACCATCTGGAGCTGGTGCTTCCCCGCTGCCATCTGCTCACCGAGAACGGAAAGCTGGCGATCCGGACGCTCAGCGGGCTGCCGATGATCCTCTTCTCCAAAGGAACCTGGTACCGGAACCTGACCGACGAGCTGTTCGACACCCACAGGCTGCATCCCGATGTCAAAATGGAAATCGACTCGTTCGAAGCCATCCTGCGGCTGCTCCATACATGCGGAGCCGCGACGCTGCTGCCGCACTCCTATATCCGGCAGCAGATGCTGGCGGACAACGACCTTATGGTCGTCCCTGTGCTGGAGCTGGAGCAGACCAAGCGGACCACCTCGCTCATCCATGGCGACCCGGCCCGGCTGGAGCCTGTCGTCAGAGACTGGATCCGCGAGGCGGCCGCGAACTACTTCCGCCGCTCGGCGTCGCCGGCAGCAAGCTTGAAGGCCATGCAGCAGAAAGCCGTTGAAACCAAACAGGCAGGAGTCCGCGTCGACTGACGCGCCTCCTGCCTTTCTTTCTATGCGCTATGCCTGGACTGGAGCTGCCGCCGCTGCGCCGGCAGGCCCGCCCCGTACTTCCACGGCTGGTGTCAGCCGCGGCTCACCGCATTTTCAAACTGCTCGATTCCTTCATTCGTTCCGATGACGACCATGACATCCTTCTCTTCCAGGATGGAATCCGCCTGGGGAGCGATGATGATGCCCTTGGGCTTGTTGATCGCCACGATGCTGCAGCCGTAACGCTGGCGGCTGTCGATCTCGGAAAGCGCCTTGCCGTTGAGGCAGCCCGGAACAGCCAGCTCCGCGACGGCGTATTCGGACGACAGCTCGATATAGTCGAGCAGATTGGGCGACACGAGCTGATGGGCGACCCTGATTCCCATATCCCGCTCCGGATAGATGACCCTGTCGACGCCAAGCTTGTCCAGCACCCGGCCGTGCAGCTCCGATACCGCCTTCACGACGACCTTCCCGACTCCGGAATCCTTGACCAGTATCGCCGCCATGATGCTCGACTGGATGTCTCCCCCGATGGCCACGATGCAGCAGTCGAAGTTGCGGATGCCGATCGCGCGCAGCGCGTCCTCGTCCGTCGCGTCGGCGCATAGCGTATGGGTGAGCAGGGCGCTCATATCGTCCACCAGCTCCTCGCTGCGGTCGATGCCGAGCACCTCATAGCCGAGCTGCATGAGCTCCTTGGCCAGGCTGGAGCCGAATCGGCCCAGTCCGATGACGCAGTACTGCTCTCCTTTTGAACCCTTTCCCATTGTGTCTCTTTATTTCCTTTCCTATCCGATAATAATCTTGCCTTCTGGATTTTTATATAATTCCTTGCCTTGCTTCGGTCTCAGCGCGTAGGCCATCGTCAGCGGCCCAAGCCTGCCGGCGAACATCGTCAGGCTCAGCAGAAGCTTGCTGACATCCTTGAGGCTGGTTGTAATTCCCGTGCTGAGCCCGACGGTGCCGAAGGCCGATACCGTCTCGAACAGAATCCGCAGGAAATCGCGGTCCTCGACGGTGCAGAGCACCATCGTCACGACGAGCACGAGCGCAAGCGACAGCATCGTGATCGTCAGGGCCTTCATGATGCGCTCCTTGGCCAGACGGTAGCGGAACAGGACGATGTCCTCCCTGCCGCGGATCATCGCGCCCATCGCGGCGACGAGCGTCATGAACGTCGTCGTCTTGATGCCGCCGCCCGTCGAGCCCGGCGATGCCCCGATGAACATGAGGATGATCATGAAGAACAGGCTCGCCTGGCGCATCGCGCCGATGTCGAGCGTGTTGGCTCCCGCCGTACGCGTCGTGACGGATTGGAAGAAGGCCGAGAGCACCTTGCCTCCGAAGCCGAGCGGCTCCATCGTTTTGGCGTTGGAATATTCGAAGATGAAGATGACGACAGCTCCGATGACGATCAGGCTGCCCGTGGCCAGCAGAACCACTTTGGAATGGAGGGAGAACCTGCGGTTGTTCCTCCACTCCATCAGATCGGACAGCACGATGAAGCCGAGGCCACCGGTAACGATCAGCGCCATTGTCACGATATTGACGAGCGGATCCGATACATAGCCGGTGAGGCTCCGGTAGTCGCCGAAGATGTCGAAGCCGGCGTTGTTGAACATGGATACGCCGTGGAAGATGCCGAAGTAAACGGCGCGGCCGATCGGCATGTCCGCTGCGAAGCGGACCGCGTACAGCAGCGCTCCCGCCGCTTCGATGACGAGGGAATACAGCAGAACCTTGCGGATCAGCCGGACGATTCCCTCCATGGAGCTCTGGTTCATCGCTTCCTGCAGCAGCAGCCGGTCCTTGAGCGAGATGCGCTTGCGCAGCACGAGGGCGAACAGCGTCGCCATCGTCATGAAGCCGAGCCCTCCGACCTGAATCAGCAGCAGAATGATGATTTGGCCTGCAATCGAGTAATGAGTGCCGGTATCCACGACGACGAGGCCTGTGACGCAGGCCGCCGAGGTGGCGGTGAACAGCGCGTCGATCCATCTCGTGCCCTCTCCGCCGGCCGTGGCGAACGGCTGCATCAGCAGCAGCGAGCCGATGGCGATCATGACGGCGAATCCGGCGACGAGAATGCGCGGAGGCGACAATTTGAAAGCTTGCTTGAATACGGAAGACCATGATTGCATGCCGGCGACTCTCCTTTTGCCTCCATATCCCTGCCGTTCGCGAAGTCCCGGCATCATCGCATGCCGCTTCGAAAGCACAAAAAAAGCACTGGAAACCCAAGTGCCTGTGCGCCCTGCGAGTCCGGTCAAGCAGCCTCCGAGGTTAGCTGTCGGATTCGGGCATGACGGCTGCCCTATCCGCTCCCGACAGGCTGCCGCCTGCGCCGGAACGGAATTCACCCCAAGCTGCTCCAGGCAGCTATATGGTTCCCCCGTATTCTTTTGGAAATTCGGCTGTTCTATATGGTCGGATTTGATTATATAGGATAGAGGACGGGTTACCAATGTCCCAATCCAAGCTTGCTGGGCGATATGGGGCGGAAAAGAGTGCTGGGACAAGCGCAGCAAGGCGCAATCCTGCCCTTGCTCTTTCTTTTGCGCGAAATCTCGATCTCTCCCTGCCTCGGCATGGATAATTTGAAAGCCGCTGTGGTAAGGTTATAAAAGCTCGCCCTGCAGTCAGGCATCGTCAGGAGGACAATCATGAACAGCTCCGAGTTGGAGAAAAGCTATCGAAAGTACTTTTGGACGGGAATCATTGGAGCCGCCATCTTCCTGATTTTGCAAATCATCCCTTCCTTCGCGGGAGGGCTGTCGGGAGAGGAAGCTTCCGGCAAGCCTGTTCCCAAGGCCGACGCTCAGCAGGCAGCGATGGCTTTCGCCCGGCAGCTGACCGGCTCCGAGCCTCTCACCGCCCATACGGTCCACCAATCCGACCGGGACATCACCGGTTACCTCAGCAAAGAAAAGCTCGCCAAAAAATTCGATGAGGGTCCCGGCAAGATCGTTCCGACCGATACGTGGCAGGTGTCCCTCTCCCTGCCCGAAGGGCAGATGTTCGTCGAGGTCGGCATGTCCAGCGGCCGGGTGATCGGCTGGAAGCAGGTGTTCAAGCCCTCTGCCGGCGAATCCTCGGACGTCCTTGCCCCGAGCGCGGAACAGCTCGACCGTCTCGCCGCCAAGCAAGCCGCCGAGCTCGGCTACGGCAAGCTGGAGAGGGTTGGAGAATCGGCGGGCTACAAGACGGTGTATGCCGTGCAGGGAGGACAGATCGGCCAGGCCCGCCTCACCATCGAGGCCGCTCCGCCATCCGCCGCCGCAGCGGAGTCTGGCGGCAAGACCGTCCTGGCGGAATTCACGCCGCGTTATGAAGTGCCCAAGGATTACCTCGCCTACACGGCGGATCAGGACCGGATCGCCTCCAGCCTGTCGCTGCTGGGCAATCTGCTGCCGAGCGGAATCCTGTTCATTCTCGCCGTCATTTATTCCGTCCTCATGAGGAAGTACAGCTCCTTCCGCCGCGGCTGGGCGATCAGCCTCGTGTTCCTCGGCTTCTATGCCGTCAACAACGTGAACATGCTCGACGGCCTCCGTGCCATGTATGGAGCGCGGCCCAACGCCGAGACCGTCGTCCAGGTCCAGCTCGTCATCACGATGGGCCTCACCTTCCTGCTCGCCCTATCCGCCTACTTCTCCCTCGTCGCCGGGGACGGGTTATGGCGCGCGCAGGGCAGGCGGCTGTGGCTGACCTCCCGCGAGTCCCGCTTCGGAGAGACCGCATGGAGCAGCATGAAGCTCGCCTATGTGCTCGGCTTCATCCTTCTCGGCCTGCAGACCGTTATCCTGGTCGGCCTGTCGGCATTTACCGGAGCCTGGTCGACAAGTGACGTGACCCAGTCGCCCTACAACCTCGCCGCTCCGCTGCTGATGCCGCTGCTGGCGTGGTGCGCGGCCATCCAGGAGGAGGCCGTATACCGGCTGTTCGGCATCGGCCTCCTGATGAAATGGCTGAAAAACCCGTTCGCCGCCTGTCTCATCCCTACGATCATCTGGGCGCTCGGGCATGTGACCTATCCGATCTACCCGTCTACGACGAGGCTGATCGAGCTGACGATTCTCGGCCTTCTGTTCGGATACATCTTCCTCCGGTTCGGATTTTTCACGGCGGTATTCGCCCATGCCATCATGGACTCCGTGCTGATGTCGATCTCGCTCTTCCTGATCGGCGGAGCCGGCAATATCGTTGCTGGCGTCGTCTACATCGCCGCGCCTGCCGGCGTGGCCTGGGCGATGAAATGGTACGGCTCGCGGCGGAGCAGCAGCATTCCGCTGGCGCCCGGTTAAGCTCCAGTCATCAGCGCTTCAGAACAAAAGCAGAGAATCTCCGGATTCTCTGCTTTTTGCTTTGGGCTCACACCCGGTTGACGGCGTACAGAACGAGGGACAGGATCAGAACCGGCACGCCGACTCCGGCCGACAAGAGAGACAGGAAGAGCTTGACCCGCTCCTGCTTTCTCAATCCCAGCTTCAGGACGGAATAGATCGTGATTCCGATCAAGCCGCCTGTCGAGTTGAGGATCACATCGTCGATATCCGCCGCCCCTGCGGCCAGAATATACTGACCGGCCTCCACGCCTGCGCTGAGCAGCGCGACCGCTGCAAGCCTGGGCCATATCGATCCGGACTTGCCGATCAGCATGGCATAGATCCCGGCGGGAACAAAGAGCAGGATATTGCCCCATATGTTGACGTCCACCGCATTCCTGCGCATGCCGCCGTCGGCGTTCATGTATTCCTGGATCGTATGGAATGGGATCAGATTGAAGCTTCTCAAGCCGTCCCCCTCCCTCAGGAAGAGCAGCTCCGCCATCAGCAGCACGTACACCGCCGCCATGCTCCATAACAGAATCGGAACGCAGTTTTTGTTCATGAATTCCCTCCATGCTCGCCGAAGCCTTTTGCCAGCTTCACCATGATAGCATGACGTCATCCAGCGGATGAACTGGACCTTTGTCCGGCCTTTTCCGGGACCTCCGTTCGGGACTCTGCCGGCATGTCAGGCGGGGCAGTCAAGAAGAAGCCGTCAAAAAAGCCTGCTCGGCCAGCCTCCGCCGATCGCGGCGCTGCTGCCAAGCAGGCTTCATTCCGTGTCTTGCCGGTCTCGCGGCATGGGAACGCTACTCTTCCTTGAGAGCCGCCACGATCCGCTCCGCCAGAGCGGAGCCGATGCCGAGCGGCTTGAACTCCTCGGCGGTCGCTTCGCGGATCTTCTTGAGGGAGCCGAAATGCTTCAGCAGCTGCTTGCGCCGCTTCTCCCCGATGCCGGGAATGGAATCCAGCGTCGATTGAACCATCGACTTGCCCCGCTGCTCTCGGTGAAACGTGATCGCGAAGCGGTGGACCTCGTCCTGGATGCGCTGCAGCAGATAGAATTCCTGGCTGTCGCGCGGCAGCATGACCGGCTCCGGCGGATCGCCGACCATAAGCTGCGCCGTCTTGTGCTTGGCATCCTTCACGAGTCCGCATACCGGCACCTGAAGGCCGAGCTCGTTCTCGAGGATGTCGACCGCCGCGCTGATCTGCCCCTTGCCGCCGTCCACCACGATAAGATCGGGAAGCTCCAGCCCTTCCTTGAGCACCCTCTCGTACCGCCGGCGGATGACCTCGCGCATCGTCTCGTAATCATCGGGCCCTTGGACGGTCCTGACCTTGTACTTGCGATACTCCTTCTTGTCCGGCTTGCCGTCGATGAAGACGACCATGGCCGATACCGGATTCGTTCCCTGGATATTGGAGTTGTCGAACGCCTCGATGCGCCGGATCGTCGTCAAGCCGATGGAAGCTGCCAAGCCCGAAGCGGCTTTGACGCTGCGTTCCTCATCGCGCTCGATCAGCTTGAATTTCTCGTCGAGCGTCACCTTGGCGTTGCCCTCCGCCATGCCGACGACTTCGCGCTTGCGCCCCCGCTGCGGCATGTGGACCTTGATCTTGAGCCAGCTCTGAAGAGAAGTGCGGATCTCCTCCGCATGGGATCCCGCGGCAGCCTCGCCGCCGTCGTCCGCTGCGACCTCTGCAATCTTCGCAGATGATGCCGCCGCTTCAGATTCTTCCATCTCCACTTCAGACGCAGATGCCGCCGCTGCGGCGGCTTGATTTTCGCGGCCGGCGGACGGCCCGGAGTCTGCCGTTTCTTCCGGCGCACCGGCATGAAGCTCGCCCGGCGGCACCGGCAGGAGAATTTCCTTCGGCAGAGCCGGGTTGTCGCTGTAGTACTGGGTGACGAACGTCATGAAGTCGTCATATGCCTCGCCGTAATAAGGGAAGGTCGTCGTATGGCGCTCGATCAGCTTGCCGCTGCGCATATACAGAATCTGCACGCACATCCACCCCTTGTCGGTGGCATAGCCGAACACGTCGCGGTCGAGCGCGTCGGCGAGCGTGATCTTCTGCTTTTCCATGACGGCATCGATCGCCGTGATCTGATCGCGGTATTCCTTGGCGCGCTCGAACTCCATCGATTCCGCAGCCTCCAGCATTTTGCGCTGCAGCTCCGCCTTGACCTCGTCCTGGCCGCCGTTCAGGAAGCGGGCGATCTCCTGCACCATGGAGTCGTACGTCGCCTGCTCCACCGGGAATTCGCAAGGTGCGAGGCACTGGCCGAGATGGTAGTACAGGCACACTTTGTCGGGCAGCGTGTTGCATTTGCGAAGCGGATACAGGCGGTCCAGCAGTTTCTTGGTCTGCTGCGCCGCATAGGCGTTCGGATACGGACCGAAATATTTGCCCTTGTCCTTCACGATCCGCCGGGTAACCTCCAGCTTCGGATGCTTCTCATTCGTAATCTTGATATAAGGAAAGGACTTGTCATCCTTCAAAAGCACGTTGTAGCGGGGGTGATACTGCTTGATCAGGTTGCACTCCAGAATGAGCGCTTCCATGTTGCTTGCCGTGACGATATATTCAAAATCCCGGATTTCCGAGACGAGACGCTGCGTCTTGCCGTTATGGGTTCCGTTGAAATAGGAACGGACACGATTTTTCAGCACTTTGGCCTTGCCGACATAGATGATGGTGCCTTCGCCGTTCTTCATCAGATAACAGCCCGGCTGGTCGGGAAGGAGCGCTAGCTTCCCCTTGATGGGATCCATGGACAATCCACCTTTCGCGGCTCGGCCCCGCTGGCCTTTTGCCGTATTCTCTATTGTAGCACAGGGAGCCGACACCCGTCAGCCGCGGCCGGATCCCGCTTTCGGCAGCGGTTCCAAAAGCCAAATTTCACCTTTACATAACTCCGCCAGGTTGGGTATACTATTACAAGCTGATGCGATAACGTCTTGTCCGGATACATAACGGCCTCCGGGCCGGGACGGCGATACCTGAGTCTTGAAGCGAGGAGGGCGAACAATGGAAAGCGTCAATGTAAGAGATCCGCGCGAGCATCTGAACGAGGAACCGCGTGACGACCTGATGGATCTTATGGTCGGATTCGGCGGCATGCTTGGCTTTATGACCGTTGCCTATATTATCATGGTGGTTGTCAAATACATCATTTCCTAGGCATCCGTTCCACCCACACATTTCAATTCAACCCTCCGGCTCCGGCCAGGAGGGTATTCATTTTTATCGGCCTATTTACTCTTTGGTCGTCGAGACCGACTCAGCAGTACCATCTCATCGCGCTCGCTCCAGGAGCTGCAATCATGATGCCGAGCCTCAACAGCTCTGTGCCCCAGCTCGCCATGGCCGCAGGCGCCGGTATGAAGGGTCTGGAATGGGATGACGCCAACTGAATCCAGATCGGGCACTTGATTTGCCGCGCATGACTCCAGGCGCAAGGCCGGCCGGCAGAACCAAAAAGGACGGGATAGGGGCAACCCCTATCCCGTCCTTTTATCCCTGCTCGGCTTGCATTGAATTCATCCCTGTGCCGCGGCGGCACCCTGCTGCCGAAGGGCGGCGGCATCGAACCGCTTGCGCTCCGTACGGTCGATCTGCACGATGCGTCCGTCATGAACTGTAATGACCACCGCTCCGTACTCCAGCCCGTTGACCTGGTCGGCGATGCGCTCCAGCCAGGCTTCATCCAATTCCACAGGTTTCGCCATCCGTTATCCCTCCAGTGTTTCTTTATTCCGCTGCGCGGTTTTCCATTCCACGAGACTTTTCGCGCCAAGCGTAACAAGCGCCAGCATCATCAGCAGCGAAGCCACGGCAAAGGATGCCGAGAACTGATACTCGTTGTACAGTATTTCCACATGCAGAGGCAGGGTGTTCGTTTCTCCGCGGATATGTCCCGATACGACCGATACGGCGCCGAACTCTCCCATGGCCCTCGCGTTGCAGAGCACGATGCCGTACAGAAGGCCCCATTTGATGTTGGGAAGCGTAACGTTCCAGAAGATTCGTAATCCCTTCGCCCCAAGCGTGGCGGCTGCTTCCTCCTCCTGCGTGCCCTGGGCCTGCATAAGGGGAATCAGCTCTCGGGCTACAAAAGGAAAGGTCACGAACATCGTCGCGAGCACGATGCCTGGAGTCGCAAATACGATTTGCAGATTATGCTCATCCAGCCATGGGCCGAGATAACCCTGGGCGCCGAAGAGCAGCAGGAAAATGAAGCCCGCGATGACGGGCGACACCGAGAACGGCAGGTCGATCAGCGTCACGAGCAGGTTTTTGCCGCGGAAGCTGAACTTGGTTACGAGCCAGGCGGCAGCCACGCCGAAGACGGCGTTCAAGGGTACCGCGATAACGGCTACGAGCAGCGTCAGCTTGAGGGCAGACACGGCGTCGGGATCAGTCAAGGCGCTGATATAAACATCCCAGCCCCGCTTCATTCCTTCAATGAAGACGGTGAGCAAAGGCAGCAGGACGATCAGCGCAAGAAAGACGAAGGCGATGCCGATGAGCAGCCATTTGACGGCACTCGGCTCGCTTACGGGCTTCGCCCGGACAACGGCCTTGGTGGACAATCGGGAAGTTACGGTACCGGCCACAGGGCAATCCTCCTATCGCGACAGCGCGCGCCTGCCGGCCCGCCACTGGATGTAATTGATGAGAAGCAGCATGGCGAACGAGATGACGAGCAGCACAAGAGCGATCGCCGTCGCCTGCTCCAGCTCGAACGACTCCAGCTTCGTCATGATCAGCAGCGGAGTAATCTCCGTGCGCATCGGCATGTTGCCGGAGATGAAGACGACGGAGCCGTATTCGCCGATGCCCCGGGCGAACGCAAGCGCGAAGCCGGTCAGGAGCGCCGGCGTCAGCTCCGGCAGCACGATGCGCAGAATCGTGCGCCATCTTCCGGCTCCAAGCATGACGGCCGCCTCCTCGACCTCTGCGTCCAGATCCTCCAATACGGGCTGGACAGTCCGGACGATGAAGGGCAAACCAATGAAGATCAAGGCGATCGTAATGCCGAGCGGCGTGAAGGCCACCTTGATGCCAAGCGGCTCCAGCCATTTTCCGACCCAGCCGTTAGGCGCGTAGATGGCCGTCAGGGCGATGCCGGCGACTGCGGTCGGAAGCGCGAACGGCAGGTCGACGAGGCTGTCCAGGAACTTGCGGCCCGGAAACGAATAGCGTACCAGCACCCATGCGACGATGAAGCCGAACACGACGTTGATGACCGCCGCCGCCAGCGAAGTCAGCAGGCTGATGCGGTAGGAAGCCATGACGCGGGGAGCGGTCACCGTCGACCAGAACTCTCCCCAGCTGAGCTCCGCCGTCTTGAGCAGGACGCAAGACAGCGGAATCAGCACGATGATGCAAAGGTAGAACACGGTGATGCCCATCGACAATCCGAATCCGGGTAAAATGCTCCGAGTGCGGGAACCTTTCATGTGAAGTCAGCTCCTGTATCGTCCAGAACCTTTTACTTGGATCCCGGCGTGTAAATTTCGTCAAACGTTCCGCCGTCGGCGAAATGCTTCTTCTGCGCTTCGGCCCAGCCGCCGAAGTCCTTGTCGATCTGGAGCAGGTCAAGCTCCTTGAATTTGTCCTTGTACTGCTCCGCGATACTCTTGTTGATCGGACGGTAGAAATTGTCGGCGGCGATCTTCTGGCCTTCGTCGCTGTACAGATACTTCAGATATTCCTCGGCGACCTCGCGGGTGCCCTTCTGGTCCACGACCTTGTCGACGACGGCTACCGGAGGCTCCGCCAGCACGCTGATCGAAGGATAGACGATCTCGAATTTGTCCCCGAGCTCCTTCTGGGAAAGGAAAGCCTCGTTCTCCCACGCAAGCAGGACATCGCCGATGCCGCGCTCCGTGAACGTCGTCGTCGCGCCGCGCGCGCCGGAGTCGAGCACCGGAACGTTCTTGAACAGCTGCTTCATGAAATCCTTCGTTTTGGCTTCGTCGCCGCCGTCCTGCTTGGAGGCGTAGCCCCATGCCGCCAAATAGTTCCAGCGGGCGCCGCCGGATGTTTTCGGATTCGGCGTAATGACCTCCACGCCCGGCTTCACGAGATCGTTCCAGTCCTTGATGCCCTTCGGATTGCCCTTGCGGACGAGGAAGACGATCGTGGACGTGTATGGAGCGCTGTTGTCCTCGTACTTCGAGCTCCAATCCTTGTTGATCAGCCCTTTTTCGGCGATGGCGTCGATATCGTAGCCGAGCGCCAAAGTGACGACATCGGCCTTGAGGCCGCCGATGACGGAGAGCGACTGCTTGCCGGAGCCGCCATGCGACTGCTTCACCGTTACTTCCTGGCCTGTCTTGTCTTTCCAGTATTTCGCGAATGCCGCATTATACGCCACATACAGCTCGCGGGTAGGATCGTAGGATACGTTGAGCAGCTCGACAGGCCCTTTAGGCTCTGCCTTGGCGCCGCCGTCATTGGCTGCGGCGTTGGCCGCGCCTCCGGCATTGCCGGACGCTGCATTTCCATTCTTGCTGTTGTTGCCGGAGCCGCAGGCGGTAAGGGTGAAGGCGAGAGAAGCCGAGAGCAACAGGAGAGGCAGCGTGCGAAGCTTTTTCTTTGTCATGGACGAGCACCCCTTCATGGAAGATAAGTCCGCCTGTTCCGGTGGTCCGGTAACAAGTGAGATAATTCCTAGTTGTTTAGTTGGTTTATGGATCAAATAATACCAGCCTATTCCCATTGGTGTCAACGGATTTTTCAATAACCCTTATAGCGTCCATAACTGCCGCTGATACCGTTCCCATGCGGTGCTCATGTTGATCCGCGTTCCGGAAAGTCTAGACGCCTCGAAGGCATCTCTACCGGATGCGGGCAGGTTCATATTCATCCCCATGGCGCCGCTTGAATGGAAAAGGGCAGCTGAGATTAGCCCCTCAGCTGCCCTTGCCTTTGCCGCCATTCATGTCGTTCCCGCCAGTCCAGCTCTCCGCCGGTTGCGGGCTCAACCCGTTTTCACATGCTCTGTTCTGCTGCTTACCTCAAGTATTTTCCCGTGATCGACTGCTCCGCCCGGACGATCTGCGCCGGCGTGCCCTCGAACACGATCCGGCCGCCTTTGCTGCCTCCGTCCGGTCCCATATCGATGATCCAATCCGCTTGGCTGATCACCTCGAGGTTGTGCTCGATGACGATGACGGTGTTGCCGGCATCCACGAGACGGTTCATGATCTCCAGCAGATGACCGATATCGGACATATGAAGGCCGGTCGTCGGCTCGTCCATCACGTAGATGCTGCCCTGCTTGTGCAGCTCGCTTGCGAGCTTGATGCGCTGGCATTCTCCGCCCGAGAGCGTGCTGAGCGGCTGGCCGAGCGTAACATAGTTCAGCCCTACATCGCTCATCGCCTGGAGCTTGCGCGCAACTTCTTTTAGCTTAAAGAAATCCAATGCCTGCTCCACCGTCATCTCCAGAACTTCTGCGATCGACTTGCCGTTCAGCTTGTACGTGAGCACCTCTTCCTTGAACCTTCTGCCTCCGCAGACTTCGCAGGGCAGCTTCACGCTGTCGAGGTAGCCGAGGTCGGTGTACACGACTCCCAGCCCTTGGCAGTTCTCGCAGGCCCCCTTGGAGTTGAAGCTGAACAAGCTCGGGCTCACCTTGTTCGCGGAAGCGAACGCCTTGCGCACATCGTCCATGATGCCTGTGTAGGTCGCGGGATTCGAGCGCGTCGACACCCCTATCGCCGATTGGTCGATGACGATCGCATCCGGATGCTGGCCGAGGAACACTTCGTTGATCAGCGTGCTCTTGCCCGAGCCGGCGACACCCGCAACGACGGTCAGCACCCCGGCTGGAATATCCACGCTCAAGCTCCGCAGGTTGTGCAGCGTGGCTTCCTTGATGTGAAGCTTGCCGGTCGGCTGCCTGCAATCGCTCTTCAGCTGGAGCGGGCGCTTCATATGGGTGCCTGTCAGCGTGCCGGACTCCAGCAGCTGTTGGAAGCTTCCTTCATACACGATGGAGCCGCCGCGGCTGCCGGCATAAGGCCCGACGTCGACAATATGATCCGCCACCTTGATGACATCGGGATCATGCTCGACGACCAGCACGGTATTGCCCTTGTCGCGAAGCTTCTGAAGCAGCCCGTTCAGCCGGTGCACATCACGGGGATGCAAGCCGACGCTGGGCTCATCGAAGATGTAGGTGACATCCACCAGGCTGCCGCTCAGATGCTTCACCATCTTGACGCGCTGCGACTCGCCGCCGGACAGCGTATCCGTCTCCCGGTCCAGCGTCAAATAGTCGAGCCCGATATCGACCAGATGCTGCAGCCGATCCGACAGCGACTTGATTACCGGCGCGGCGGCCGGATCGTCGATCTCCCGAATGACGGCGATGAGACGGCCGACCTCGATGGAAGACAGCTCCGCGATGTTGTATCCATTGATTCGGCAGTTGAGCGCGGCCCGGCTGAGCCTCGCGCCGTGGCAGCTGGAACAGGCGCCCTCGGTGATGTAAGGCGCGACAGTCTGCTGGGTGCGCTCCGACTTCGTCTTCACATCCTGCTTGATGTATTTGTTCGTGAACTTCTCGATGACGCCTTCCACCGTAATGTTCGTCGCCTTGCCCGCAAAATCCATCTTCACTTTCCTGGCTTTGCCGTACAACAACTGCTCCAGGTCCTCATCGTTATATTCGCTCAGCTTCTTGTCGGTATCGAAGGGCCGCGACTGGACGATCATATTCCAATCCCAGCTGTTCACCGCATAGCCGGGAAGCATGACGGCCCCTTCATTCAGCGACTTCGACATGTCCACCGCCTTGCTCAGGTCGACGCACAGGCTGCGGCCGAGCCCGTTGCACTCGGGACACATGCCTTGCGGGTCATTGAAGGAGAACATGTTCGCTTTTCCAACATAGGGCTGTCCCACGCGGGAGAATAGAAGGCGGAGAATGGGAGAGATATCGGTGATCGTGCCCATCGTGGAATGGGAGCCGCCGCCCAGCCGCTTCTGATCCACGATGACGGCCATGCTGAGGTTCTCGATCGCGTCTGCGTCCGGCTGCGGAAAACGCGGCAGGAAGCTGCGGACGAACATGCTGAAGTTTTCATTCAGCAGACGCTGGGATTCTGCGGCGATGGTATCGAAAACGATCGAGGACTTGCCGGATCCGGATACTCCGGTGAAGATCGTAATCTTCCGCTTGGGAATGCGCAAGGATACGCCCTTGAGATTGTTTTCCCTCGCACCCGAGATGACGATGTACTCCTGATTCGATTCGCTCATGGCTTGACGCCTCCCGATTTTTCTATTCTTTCCTTCCGGCATTTCCGGATGAATTCATGCGTACAAAAAAGAAACGGCAAGAGCTTGTCCGATGATCCGAACAGACCTAAACCGGCTGCAGGTTGCATGCAGCCGGTTTAGGTCTGTTTCGGGTTGAGCAGGTTCCCCTGTCGAACCCCATCGTACAGCATTCAGGACGGGTAAGCTCCCGCCATACGGAATGAAATTGCCTATAGCGCCAACACCTTCTCAAGCTCTCCGCACCATTTGCTCCAGCCGTATTTAGCGCCTTCGAGTCCTTGGGCATTTGTGAATCCGACTTGTTCGAGATGCAGGTTGACCTTTCCGTCCCCCAAATCCTGCAGCGTCCACGTAACCGTGTGCTTCTCTGCGCCGCTTGCCCAGGTATAGGACAGCTTGTCGGGCTCTTCCACGACAAGCACTTCGCCATCGATGATTCCATCCCACCATTCGGACGGCTGGGTGCGGAACTGGAAACGGTGTCCTACGACGGGCTTGAAATCATTTTCCATCGGCTGGCCGTTGTGAATATCGACGACCCACTTGGCAAGCTTGCCGGAATCGGTTATGGCGGACCAAAGCTTCTCGATCGACGCCGTATACTGGAAATCCAAGGATAAGGTTAAACTCATTCTTCTTCCTCCTCTAATAGTCGACTCAGGCGCGACATATTCGCGCTCCAGAACTTGCTGTAGAAAGCGACCCAATCTTGAATTTCTCTTAGCGGAGCGGCATGCAGCCTGAACCGCGTTTCCCTGCCGACCTTGCGGTCGCGCACGAGTCCAGCTTCCTTGAGAATGCTCAAATGCTTGGATACGGCTGTGCGGCCCATCTCGAACTGAGCCGTCAATTCATGAAGCGGCATCTCATCCGCCTCTGCCAGCAGACGGATCAGCCTACGCCTGGTCGGGTCCGCAATCGCGTCATATACATCCCGCAGCGGGCTGTTCTCGCTCACAACACCCTCTCCTACGTATTCAATTGAACCGATAACCGGACACCAATTGGTGACATTTCAATTATAAGACACCATTAGGTGTCTCGTCAATAAAAGAGGTTGTACTTCTCCGGTGAGAACGGTCCATTCTTTCGGCAGCCGTCAATGAGTGCTGGAAAATTAAACACCTGTGAACAGAAGGCTGATGTCCTCATTGCCGTTTTTCGTCTTCCATCCGTTGAAGCCTGCCGCATCGGTTATGCCCGGTTTGAACGTGAGAACATAGACCTGGCCCGGCGTCATATCCTTGGACAGCTTCAGCGTCACCTCGGTGACAACCGCGCCCGTGTTGTTCAATTCGTCATGGGAGATGCCGACAGCATCTCCTCCCTGTTCCTTCATCACGAAATACGGCTCGTTCACGTTTTTCACCGGTTCGCTGAATACGACCTTAATCGTCGTTCGGTTCAAGACAATCACCTGTTTCGCATAAGGAGCCTCGTTGGCGGCTATGGTTCCCGCGAACGCGGATTCGTTCGCGCCGTCCCGCGAGATGAGCGACGACACGCCTGTTACCCTCGCCGTGTATACGTGGCCAGGATCGAACAAGCTCGGATTCGAATCGGTTCCCGTGCGGAATTGGACCGCAACGATCCTTTTCGTTCCCGGCTTGCGGACGACATATTTGCTCCAGCCGGACATCGAGACGTTGGCACCGTTATCCTTGAGAATCGTTGCTGCTAAGGAACCGACGTCTGCGTCCTTGATATCTCTGTCGAACGCGATCTCCAGGGTGTTCTCGTTAACCGCGGCTATGCTCTGAAGCTTCACCGGCAGGATCGGATTGGAGATGCCCCCGAACAGAAGGCCGGATTTCTTATCCATCATGTTGCCAGCCAGGTCGGGAATGCCGGATACGGCAAGGCTGTACACGGTCTTGTCTTGTTGGGCCGATGTCCGAAGCGTGACGGTGCGCCCCTCGTTGTCCAGACTCGCTGATACGATCGCCAAGCCGTCGATGCTGTACCGTCCGGTCTGCACGGCAATGTCCCGATTCACCTTCTCGCTGAATTTGACAGTCAAAGAAGCATCCGCATTCACCTTAAATTCCGAATCGATGATCGCCGGCTTTGTCGTGTCGTCGTTGCCTACGATAGACAAATCCGATCGCGTGTCCATGACGTTGCCGGCGAGATCCTTGACGTTCTTGACGGTCAGCCAGTACCGAGTGTTGTCCGACTGATCCGACGTGGAGAACGTGACCTGCCTCTTGTCCGAAGAGAGCTGCAGCGTCGTTATCTTCAATCCGCCGGAGAACAAGTAGTTCGCGGGACTCGTTGCCGTCTTGGTGTCAACTTGCTCTGAGAACGTCAGGACATAGCTGCGGGCTGTTGACCGGTCGAACGCAGTTATCGTCGGCTTCACCATGTCCGATCTCGCCGAAGTGTACGCCCACGCCTTGCTCTCGATGGTTAAGGTATGCTTGCGGTTTTCGATTTGGTAGCCTGTTGTAAGCAATACCGACATCCCGTCTCCTCCGACCGTCGCGAGAAGGATCGGCACGACGTTGCCGAGATCGTCCCTCAGGGAGAATTGTCCGATATCCGCCGAGTCGGCCTTCGCCTTCAGATTCACCCGCACCGACTGGACGCTCAGTCCTTCGACCGACTTCACGTCGAGCGCACTGGCCCAGCCCGCATAGACCGCGTAGACAGCCTCCACGAGCACACCTCGCGTAGCGTTGACCGTGTAGTCGTTCCTCGGGGCGATCCAGCCTTTGTTAAGAGAGGTTCCGACCGCATCCTTCGCCCAGGCCGATGCTTTGCCAACGAATCCGGACTTCGGATCGGCAGGGATGCTGTTGACCTTCAGCAGCACGACAGCCAGCTCTTCGACCTTCACCGCGGCGGTCGGCTCGAATCGATTATTTCCTTTGCCGACCATGATGCCTGCGCTTCGCACCGCTTGGACCGCTGTGAACGACCAGCGTGTCTTCAGAACATCCGCGAAGCCGACTGTGGAACTGGAATGAGGCAATTCGAGAAGCTTATAGAGCACGGAAGCAAACTGTTCGCGGGACATGGGTTCGTTCAGGCGAGACGATCCGTCCTCGAAACCGGTCATAATACCTTGCCGCTTCAGCACTTGGAACTTCTCCTCCGTCGTCAGCGTCGCCGCTCCCGCGGCTGGGACGGCTAATCCAAGCAGCAACGATAGCGCGAGCAATGCCAGAGCGATTTTCCTCATCTTTGCAGTCCTCCTAAGGGTTTTCTGCCGGAACCGCGGAAGAAGAAAAAACCGCATCGCGGATGCGGGGCCAGCGAGTGTACCCTCTTTAACGGCACTATGGAGGAAATGTTTCTGTCGAAGGCGGTCTCATCCAAAACAAGTCACGTTTCGAGCAAACTTCCGGTAATTCGCCGCGGGCTTGTTCCGGCAAAGCGTCATGGGCAAGCTGGTTAGAATCGGTCAAGCAGGGGAAGAAAACGAAAAAAAAGCCCCGATGCGAGACGGAAGTCTCGATCGGGACGTTATGGCTTGAGATGTTCAGGTTTCCGCTCCCGGATTAGCTCCCCGGGATCCGCGCTTGTTGCTTCCCTTGACCATGATGACCTCCACGAACGGGCGGATCCTGTCCATGATCCGGCGGCCCTTGTGGTATTCCTCCCCGTCCTTGCTCGTGAAGCTGAAATGCTGCTCCAAATCGTCGAGAGCGTGGTTCGAGGTATAGAAGGTCGGCTTGCGCTCCATCCGGTAGTTCAGAATCGAGCCCATGACATGATCCCGAACCCACGGGCTCAGGTTCTCGGCGCCGATGTCGTCGAAGATCAGAATATCGGCTTCCTTCATCAGATCGATCGTCTCCTTGAGACGGCCCGGCTCGCCGAACATCGCCTTGAGATCCTCGACGAAATCCGGCATGTAGACAATGACGCCCGAGTAGCCGAGCTTCGCCAGCTCTCCCATCATATAGCCCATCAGGAACGTCTTGCCCGTTCCGAACTGGCCGGTCAAGTACAGTCCGTCCGTCTGCAGGCCCTGCTCTTTGGTCCGGTCGATATATTGAAGAATCTGCTTGACCGCCGGCAGGCGGGCCGAGTCCTTCCTCGCGATGTCTTCGAAGGAATACGCTTTGGCCAGCACCTTGTCGCTGACGTAGAAGCTGCGGATGCGGCTGCGGATCAGCTCCTCGTTGCGGCGGGCGATGAACTTGCGGCAGGCTGTCTTCCGGTCGATCAGGCGGGTTTCGCCGCTGGAGCCGTCCGCGGACAGCAGCGTATAATGGCCCTGGAAGTCGTTGGGGCATTCGTCCAGTCCCGGGCAGGCCGAGCAGTTGCGATGCTCCTTGACGTATTGATAGACCAGATTGGAATTGCGCCGCACCACGCCTTCGTCAATATCGGGATGCTGCTCCCGCAGCTTGCGGACGCCCGGATCGTCCAGCAGCTCCTGCAGCTGCTTTTGGGCCCGGGCCCGAATCTGGGCTCCTCCCGGCATCGTCTTGAGCAAATCCTTCAGGGATTCCATAGCTGCCTCCTCCTTTCTTTCTCATGCTGGCCGTTTATCCAAAAAGCCCGATGGGCTCAAATTCTACTTGCCGTCCAGCTTGCGCGCAAGCTGCAAAATCTCTTCCAGCTCCTCCGGCGATACCTCCGGAGCGGCGGCGTCATCCCCCACGACCGGCAGCACCGGCTTGCGCGACGCTCCCGTCCGGCGGTAGCCGCCTCTGCCGCCGGCAGCCGGGGCGCTCCGCGGCTGGGAAGCAGCCTGCCCCCTGCCCGGTGCGCCGGCCTGCTGGGCTTCGCGGGAGCGCTCCACTTCGATCTGCTCCCTCACATAACCGACCGCCTTCTCGAATTCGTCCACCTGCTGCACGAGCATATTGGAGGCGACCGCTTCAATGAACGTTTTCGTGACGCGCGACGATCCCTTCATCCCGAAGACATAATGGACGAGCACGTTGATGACCGGTCCCGGCAGCTTGTAGTGAAGGTCGATCCGCTCGAATTGCCGCTCGATCCAGTCCGGCACGGCGCCGGGGAAAAACCGGCGCAGGAAGCGGGTATGCGGCTCGTTGCGCATCAGCATGTTGTACTGCTGAATGTCGCATCGTCCGGACAGCTGCGACGGAACCGGCAAATAATGCTCCGCGAGCACGCCGTGCTCCGGCTGCTCGGCTTCCGTCTCCTCCTGCATCCGAGAAGTCTGGCGCGCCCGGTCGCTCTCGCGCTTGCGGTCCTGCCGGTACATCTGGGCGGCCTTGAGCTGCAAGTCGTCGAGCTGCAGCTCCCCGCGTCCGTCGAATACATCCTCTTCGTCCAGCAGCCTGCTGAGGTCGGCAGCCCCAAGACCGTATTTGTATGCGACGTAATTCAGCTGGGCCATCCGGTCCTGATCCCCCCGCAGCCTCTCCACGTAAGGGCGGTTCGCCGATCCACGCGGAAAGCGGTAGATAAGGTCGCCATACTGGATTCCGGCACTCGGCTGCTCCGGCTGGACCGGAGCCTTGCGGACCGGCGACGTTTCCTCGAGAGCCTGCTCCAGCTCCAGATCGACGGCGGCGTTCAGACGAAACAGCTCGTAGAACGGCATCGAAATGTTCTCCTTGACCAGCTCATGCTGGGCGAGCTCGTCCGGCTCCCGCTGGAACAGCGACTCCTGGAGGCTTACGACGCCGTACTTGCCGACCTTGTCCCGCAGCAGCATGCTCAGATGCTGGTTCTGGAAAAACTCGGCCGGCGACAGCGGCGCTGTCAGCTCGTATTCGTACATGACGTCCTCCTGGCCCGGCAGGAACAGCCGGCAGGTCGTCAGCAAGCCGAGCGCCTCCAGAACGGAAGCGCATGCGGCCAGCTCCCGGCGGCCGGCATCGTTCATGTCGAGGCCTAGACCGAGGAACAGCTTGCGCTGGCTGTCGAGAGAGGAATACCCGCTGTAGCCCTCCGCGACCTGATAATAAAGGAAC
>NZ_JZEJ01000001.1:2301611-2394682 GCF_001188365.1 Paenibacillus sp. D9
CTGAAGGGGGGAGGCGCCTGCCGCTCCCGTCATCGGCTGGTAGATAAGCGTCAGCATCCGCTGGTCGAGCGGACTTAGCGAGAAGCTCCGGTACACACAGAACCGGTGATGTTCGGTGAATTGCAGCCGGCTGTCTATGCGCATCGTTTCTTCCCCCCCTTCTTTCTTCGTCCTACTAGTGTATCATAGAATCGAGCCTATCCGACACCATTCGGGAAGCCGGTCCAGCCTTCTTGCCCGACCATTTTATGGCGCCGCCCTCATCGGCCGGCCCCATGCGGAGCCGAGCCGGGATCTCCTTGGGCGGGAGAGAAAAAAAAGACATGGCAGCGCCCGCAGCCTATGGAACGAGCAGGCCGCGAAAGCGCCGCATGTCGGCCGCTTTCCTTTTTGAAACTCCGGCAAAAGCCTAGAACATCTTGAAGCCGCCGATGCGGAGCTTGCGGATGGCATACCCGCTTACATAGGCTCCGACAAGGGCGCCGATGACCGGCATCCAATCGATGAACGTGAACTCTCCTATATTATCGGCCACCGAGACGCTGTGGTCCCAGGTGGACCATATGTAGATCGGCACCAGTACGATCAGGAACAGATAAATCGGAAACCAGGTCGTCTTCATGAGCATGTTCAGGATGAATCCGATTCCAAACATCATCACAAAAAAGAGCACCGTCGCAATTATAATTTGAAGCATGCCGCCTATCATCCTTCCGTTCTCGCATACCAAACGCGGTTCCTTCTAAGTTTATGCCAAGCCTGCCCGCAAGTCAATTTGCAGCTTCCCGCTCCGGTTGCTCTGCTTGAGGCGATTCGATACAATGGGAGACATGGCAGGAGGGGTGCAGGCATGCCCTTCTTATGGAAGGAGAAACAACGGAAATGAGTGACGCAGCACAAACGCTGGAGGGCTGGTACGTTCTCCATGATTTCCGCACGATCGACTGGCAGGCCTGGAAAGCGGCCGGCGCCGGAGACCGCGCTTCCGCGCTGGACTCCATCCAATCCATGCTGGCCGGGTGGACGCGCGACGAGCAGGACCGCAAGGGCAGCACGGCGTTCTATTCCGTCGTCGGCCAGAAAGCCGACTTCGTCATCATGCATCTTCGCGAGACGCTTGAGGAGCTCAGCGAACTGGAGACGAGCTTCAACAAGAGTCCGCTCGGCGACTATACGAAGCCCGCTTACTCCTATGTCAGCATCGTGGAGCTCAGCAACTACATGAGCAAGCCGGGCGAGGATCCGATGCAGAACCCGGACATCGTGGCCCGCCTCAAGCCGACGCTTCCGAAAGCCCGCCACATCTGCTTCTATCCGATGAACAAGCGCCGCGACGGCGGCGACAACTGGTATATGCTCGGCATGGACGAGCGGCGCGCGATGATGCGCAGCCACGGCATGATCGGCCGCCAGTACGCCGGCAAGGTCAAGCAGATCATCAGCGGCTCCGTCGGCTTCGACAACTGGGAATGGGGCGTGACGCTGTTCGCGGAGGATGCCCTCCAGTTCAAGAAGCTCGTCTACGAGATGCGGTTCGACGAGGTGAGCGCTCGCTACGGCGACTTCGGCGAGTTTTTCATCGGCAATCTGCTCGACGGCGCCAAGCTGGAGCAGCTGCTGTCCGTTTGATGCCCTGACCGGGATATCCCGGTCGAGGCAGGCTCTGCGCAGCCGGCGCATGGCAGCAGAAGTAAAGCCGCAGGCGGAAGGGTTTTCCCCTTTCAGCCTGCGGCTTTTTCGCTTCAATCCTCGTCTTCGTCATCCTCGAGACCGGCCTCGGCGGCCAGCCTCTTGGCATTCAGATATTCCTCGGTGTCCCGGTCGCGCTGCCGGCCCTTCTCCTTGAGCCGCTCGATGCCCGGCTCGATGAGCCTGTCCACTTCCTTCTGGACGGTATAGGCCAAGTCGTGGCGGTTCTGGGACTCCAGATAGGAGCCCACTTCCATCAGCGCGTTGTACCGGTCAAGCTCGTCTCTCGTCAGCAGGCCGCGCACCTGCACGCTGCAGTGGCGCATTAGAAGAACTTCCCTTTGCGCAGGACGAGCGGGATTCCCCCGATGATGAACAGGTAGCGCAGGTCGATCATCTTCTTCAGCCAGGCGGCCTTGCGGCCCTGGTATTTCTTGCCGAAGGCGACGCCGATGCCCTCGCCTTTGCCGAGCGAGGCGACCGTGCCCTTGTTGCTGAAGGCGAATGTCTTCAGCGGCTGGCTGCGGATCGCCGCGACCAGGTTGTGGGCGCAGGTGACGCCCTGCTGCATGGCGATCTGGGCGGTCGGCGGATACGGACGGCCCTCTTCGTTGAACATCAGGGAATTGTCCCCGATGATGTAGATGTTCTCCTGGTTCGGAGCCCGCAGGTAGTCGTCGACCTTGACGCGGCCGCGCATCGTCTCGAAGCCGGCCTCGTCGATCAGCCGGTTGCCGCGGATGCCCCCGGTCCAGATGACGGTCTTGGAGCGGATCTCCTCGCCGTCGCCGACGATGACGCCGTCGGGCGAGCATTCCTTGATCGCGGTCCCGATGCGGAAGATGACGCCTTTCTTGGCCAGCACGTCCATGCCGTACTTCACCAGCTCCGGATCGAAGCCCGGCAGCGCGGACGGCGCCGCCTCGATGTTGTAGAGCTTCACGAGCGAGCGGTCCACGTCGAACGCGCGGCATAGCTGCGGGATGCGGTCGGCCAGCTCGCCGACGAACTCGATGCCGGTGAAGCCCGCTCCCCCGACGACGAACGTCAGGTAATCGGTGCGATGCGGCTCCCGCTTGTACCTCGCGAACTGGTACTCGATATGCTCGCGGATGAGGCGGACCGAGTTGATGCTGCGGATGTTCATCGCATGCTCGGCGAGGCCCGGGATGCCGAACGTTTCCGGCTCTCCGCCGAGGCCGATGACCAGATAGTCGTAGGACAGCGTTCCGTCCTCCAGAATGACCTTCTTGTCCTGCGTCCGGATCTGCACGACCGTGGACTTCACGAAGTCGATCTTGAATTCATCGATCAGCTTGGAAATATTGACGCGGGCATTCTCGGGATTGTCCGTTCCCGCTGCCGGCATATGCAAATGGGTCGTAATATAATGGTAGTCGTGCTTGTTGACAAGCGTGACGTCCGCTTCGTTGTAGTTCAGCTGCTTCTGGAGCTTCAGCGCGGTCAGAATGCCTCCGTAGCCTGCTCCCAGTATGACGATCTTCGGTATATTGCTCATATGGCGTTCCCTTCCAATCCATCTCTTGACATCCTGCTATCTAATGATCCAAATATACTCCTGCCATGATATCAAAATAAGGATTGGCACATCAAGGTCATTTCCTACGAAAATAATTAGAAGAACGTACAATTGCGCCGTTTCCCTTGGACGCCCGGGCAGGCGTATAATGATCCTGTAGCCCATGTTCTGGAGGTGCGGAAATGACAGGATTGGAATCCAATGCGGAACCGGTCGACATCGCCATTATCGGCGGCGGGCCGGCAGGCATGTTCGCCGCCTTTTACGGCGGCATGCGCCAGGCATCCGTCAAGATCATTGAAAGCATGCCGCAGTTGGGCGGCCAGCTCGCCGCCCTGTATCCCGAGAAGCACATCTACGATGTCGCCGGCTTTCCCAAGGTTACCGCCCAGGAGCTCGTCGATTCGCTGCGGCGGCAGCTGGATCATTTCGCGCCGGAAGTGTGCCTGGAGGAGAAGGTAACCTCTCTCGTCAAGCACGGGGAGCGGCTGTTCGAGATTCGTACCGACAAAGCTGTCCACTGGGCCCGCGCCGTCATCGTCACGGCAGGCGTCGGCGCCTTCGAGCCCCGCCGGCTCGAGCTGCCGGAGGCGGCGCTGTACGAGAAGAAGAACCTGCATTACTTCGTCAGCGATCTGCATCAGTTCAAGGGCCAAAAGGTGCTGATCAGCGGCGGCGGCGATTCCGCCGTCGACTGGGCGCTCATGCTCGAGCCGATCGCCGAAAGCGTCACCCTGATCCATAGAAGGGATAAATTCCGCGCTCATGAGCACAGCGTAGCCAAGCTGCAGGAATCCACCGTCCGGGTGCTTGTCCCGACCGAGATCGCCAAGCTGGAGGGCGAGGTCTACATTGAGCGGGTCACTCTGCGCCATGTGAAGACCGGCGAGGAGACCGTGCTGGATACGGATACGGTCATCGTCAACTTCGGCTTCGTATCGTCTCTCGGCCCGATCGCCGAGTGGGGCCTCGATATCGAGGGAGGCAGCATCGTCGTCGACACCCGGATGGAGACGAGCGTGCCCGGTATCTTCGCTGCCGGCGACATCACGACTTATCCGGGCAAGCTGAAGCTGATCGCGGTCGGTTTCGGCGAAGCGCCGACGGCCGTCAACAACGCCAAAGTCTATATCGATCCTTCCGCCAAGCTCTCGCCTGGACATAGCAGCAATCTCAAGCTGTAGGCCATAACGGAAGAAGATCCTCGAATCAGACCCGTTAGAACCGAAAAAATAAGGGTATCCTACCTCGACATGCGCCATGCTTCCGATTGAGCGGCAGCAAACGATGTCTTGGGAGGGTACCCTATTTTATGTGTCCCGTATGCAATGGAATCCGGCTTCTCTATGCGGCATGCCCGCACTGCGCAGGACCGGCCGAAGACTGCGGTCCCGCGGCGGATTATGCAGGCCCGTATTCGCCGTACTCGCCAGTACAGACCGACGATCTGTCCGGCGGATTGGAACAGGCTTGTTATCATATGGTGTATTGTCCCGCCTGCTCCAGCAGCTGCGGAGTCAGCGTCCGCATTGAGCTGTGATCGTCCATCCCTGATTTCCATCCGGATGGCCGTGGAACAACAAGCGCGGCCAAGAAGTCATCAAGCGCCTAAAAGTATGGATTCGGGACTCAGTTGTCTGCGCTTCAGCTCACCCTTCAAAAGCTTGATGAAATCGTAATCCAGATTGAACTGGACCGCGCTGAAGTAAGTCTCGATCAGCAGCTCATCAGACAACAACTCCATATTTCAGCCTCCTTTCGAATTGAATTTCTATTTCTTCCCAATCTTAGCATGGGCTGTTTTCAAGGAACAAGCGTTCCGTTATCCACATGGAACGGTGTACAAGATGTGCACAAATTGTGGGTATTTGGAAAATCTTGAGGAAACTCTTCATGCTTACTGTGGACAGAGTTATACACAACCGGAGGGGAGGGAAATTCAATAAAAAAGTTTGATGAATACTTTATTTCCGATAAAGATTTTGCAGGCTCCAGCAAGGTTGAGCGGGAGATGGGGAGGGTAATGATAATGCTCGGCTGCATGCCTATTTAGGACGGGTGTTGACCTCGAAAATCCATATCTTCCCGCTTTTGTCGAGGCCGTAATCAAAGCCGAGCTGGCCGATGCCGGGAAAGCGGGCTTCCAGCGCCGACGCTGAAATTCGGGTCAGGCTGCGCATTTCCTGCTTTTTGCTCCTCACCAGCTTCGAGGACAGCGAGCGGCTTATTCCTTGGGCCGCCGTCAGCTGGCTGCCGCCCCGGCACAGATTCGTGACGAACAATCCCGGCCTGGCGACGCGCCCGACCATCGAGCGGAATTCCCAGCGGCTTCCGTTTTTCACGTATTTGACCCGATAGTCGATCGGCCTTCCTCCAACTGTCGCCAGTTGGATGCCTTTCTGGATCATGTAGGCGCGCCCCTTCTGCAGCGGCTTCAGAGCCCTGTGGAGGGATGGGACCGACGAGGCCGAGCGGGTCCTCGAGCTGTGCGTATAGCTGTATCCGCTTCCGCTGCGCTCGATCTTGATGACTCCGATTCCCCCGGTCCCGCGAACCGGCTTGATGACGACCATCCCGTGCTGCTCCAGCATGCTCTTCAGATTGGCTTCCGTGTAAGGCCGGGTCGGGGGAATATGGGGAGCGATGGACGGATGGGAGAGAAGCGCGGCGGTTTTGGCCATCTTGCTCGAGAGCATGCGTCCGCCGCCCTTCCCCGCATGAAGCGGCAGCGACAGCGCCTTCTGCACATAGGCCAGCTCATCCTCGGCATTCGCCGTCTCGGGGACTGCCTCTCCTTGAACGGGAGCGTCCTGGGCAGCCGCAACGGCAGCCGCAGGCGCTTCATCCGCCGGGAAGGCCGAATCTGCTGCGAATTCTTCCATTTGGATCGGTTCTCCTTTCCTCTTTCTCTTCTATTCTATGCTTTCAGGCGTTCGTTCTCTTGGATGATTGTCCGAGGCTTATGGCCTCTATTGCCCGCTGCAGCCTTCCAGGCAGACGCCGGGGAAGGATGAGAGCCTGAGACAGCCTCGACCTGGACTTAAGTCCGGGATCTGATTTCCCTCCGGCAGGAGGACAGCAGGCCGCAGCCTTGGTATAGTGGAAAAAAACGGCCATCAACCGCGTTCTGCAGGTGGCCTACAGCCGAAAGGGTGGAATCATGACTCGCCAAGCAAAAGCCGTCCTCGGAGCGGCGCTCATCCTCCTCGGGGTCTATATGATGCTGCAGCAAGGCCGCAGCGTCGGTCCCGGATTCATCTTCGGCCATTTCTGGCCAAGCCTGTTCGTGATCCCGCTCGGCATCTTCTTCCATTGGATGTACTTCTCCTTGCTCGGACGCCGCGCTCCTGGACTTCTCATTCCCGGCGGGATTTTGCTGGCGGCCGGCCTCGTCTGCCAGTTCGCCATGCTGCTGGACAACTGGGGCTCGATCTGGCCCGGCTTCATCCTGGCCGTTCCGTTCGGCCTGTGGGAATTCTATTGGTTCGGAAACCGGAACCGCTGGCTGCTTATCCCGATCAATATCCTGCTCGTGATCGGCCTGCTGTTCAGCGCCGTCTTCTCGATCAGCGCGCTGCTCAGCGGCTTCGCCTCCGTATTCCCGTTCCTTGCTTTGCTGTTCATTATCGGCGGCTCGTTCCTGCTGCTCTCGCGAAGCCGCGCTTGAGAAAAGCCGAATCCAAAAAAAGCGGACCTCCGGAACTTTTTCCGGGGGTCCGCTCTTTTTGACGAGTTTATGGCTCCATTGCCCCTCGCACGATTCCTGCTGCCCGTACGGGATCACTCGCCCTTCTATTGATTCTTGCGAAGGCGTGCAAGGCCTATCAGCCCTTCCCTTCCCGATCAATAGACTATCGGGTTCAGCTTGCAGGCAGCTTCAGAATGCTTCTCGTGTATGCCGTGCAGGAGATCAGGAAATACACGCCCTGGAGCAGAATGTAGATGCCCATGATGATCAGGCCGTACATCCAGACCGGCGTTCCGATCAGCGTCCCCAAGGCGAACATTGCGAATACGCTGTGGACGATGCCGAGCAGGCAGGGCGCAAGGTACAGGATGCCGACTTGAGCCGCTACCGTGCGGCGCAGCTCGCCGGCGGTGAGGCCGATTTTGCGCAGCGCCTGGAACTGGCTCTGATCCTCCTGCAGCTCGGTGAACTGCTTGAAGTAAAGCAGGCTGCCAGCAGCGACGAAGAACAGGACGCTGATGAAGAGGCCGACGAAAATGGTCAGGCCGATCGACTGCTTCATGTCGCGGTAGCTCTCGACCCTGTAGCTCTGGACAAAGCTCTTCTGCTCTTTGGCGAGCGCCTTTTCGAAAGTTTGGACGGCAGGCAGCGCACGCTCCCAATCGCTAAGCTCGAAGCCGTACGCACGCAGGCGCTCCGCCGATGGAGCCCCGTCCTTCCATGCTTGCAGCGTGGAATCGGGAACGACCAGCAGATAGGTCGCGTCATTTACGGGGCTGAAGACGCTGCCGTACACGAGCTTCTGCAGCTTCAGCTCGAAGCTCGCTCCGCCAGCCTGGCCCGAGACGGTTTCGTTCGGCTTCGTTTTGCTTCCCTTCATTTCCTTATAAGGAAAGCTGATGACGGCCTCGCCCTCGGCAGGATTGACCGCATCGAGCCCGGCCCGCTTGGCCAGCAGGTTGTAGTCGGAAGCCGACACCGCCATCGCCTTGCGGGAATCTTCGGGCTTCCAGCCCGCCGCCGCCGAAGTTAGCCCCTTCGCCACGACGCCCTGGAGCTCCGCCTGCTCGGCGATGCGGCCTCCTCCGTCTTCGAGCAGCTTGCGGGCCTGCGCCGGGTCCATGACCGGATGGCCGTCGCCGCGCTCCACATATCCGACCGTGAACGGAGTATGCTCCAGGATCTGATCGCGCTGCAGCTTCTGGAACACATACACCGTGCTGGCCGCGCTCATGACGACCGCGCTCAGAATCGTGACGACGAACAGCACCCGAGCGTTGTCCTTGATCCGGTAAGACATCTGGGAGATGACGAGCATGTTCGTGCGCTTGTAGAAAATGCCCTTGCTCCGCTTGAGCCGATTCAGCACGGCCACGCTCAGCTGCGTGTAAAGGAAATACGTTCCGAGCGTCGTCAGTCCGATGACCGGAAGCGCGAAAATCAGAAAGTTCATCGGCGTCATCCAGCAGGCCAGCCCATAACCCGCCACGAGGGATGCCGCAGCGAGAATGGACAGCCAGGGCGATGCGGCAGGCGCTTTTTTGGGACGCCTCGCACCGCCGAGCAGCTCGACGATCTGCTGCCTGCCTACGGTCATCGCCGTAATGAGGGCGATCGCGAGGAACAGCAGCAGGAAGCCTCCGCCGGTGAGCAGCACCGCCTGGCCGGGAATGGCGAAGCGGATCGGCACATCGCTCTGCAGCAGCACCTCCAGCGCCATCAGGAACAGCTTGCTGAGCAGGATGCCCAGACCGAGTCCCGCCCCGATGGAGAGCACCGCGATGGCCATGCTTTCGTAGACGACCATCTTGCGGAGCTGGCCTCGTGTCGTGCCGAACAGCGACAGCAGGCCGAACTCCTTCTTCCTCGTCTTGAGGAAGGCCGAGCTGGAGTACAGGACGAAGAAGAACGAGAAGATGACGATCAGATATTCGCAGAATTTCATCATCGGCTTGACCTCGTTGGCATGGACGATATGGCCGCTGGCCACATCGGGATGCATGAGGAAGGAGGCGTACAAATAGAAAATCATGACGGAGAACACGCTGCTGAGGAAAAAAGCGGCGTAGGAGCGCCAGCTGCCCCGGATGTTGTTAAGCGCGAGCGAACGGAACGTCATCGAAATTCCCTCCCAACACGCTGAGCGAGTCCAGAATCTGCTGGAAGAACGCCTGCCGGTTGTCCCCGCGGCGGATCTCCGAGAAGAAGCGGCCGTCCTTGATGAAAATGATCCGCTGGCAGTAGCTGGCGCTGAACGGGTCATGCGTCACCATGAGCACGGTCGCGCCGAGCCGTTCATTGAGGTCCTTCAGCGACTCCATGACGTCCTTGGCCGACTTGGAATCGAGATTGCCCGTCAGCTCGTCGGCCAGCAGCAGCGACGGCTGGTGGATGATGGCGCGCGCGATGGCGGCGCGCTGCTTCTGGCCGCCCGATACTTCGTAAGGGCGCTTCGCCAATATCGGAGCGATGCCGAGCAGAGCCGCCACCGGCTCCAGCGCCGCTTCGATCTTGGACGGGGATGCGCCGTCGAGCACGAGCGGCAGCGCGATGTTCTCCTTCAGGCTGAGCGTGTCGAGCAGGTTGAAATCCTGGAACACGAATCCGAGCTCGCGGCGCCGGAACAGCGCCAGCTTGCGTTCGGACAGGCCGGCCGGATTGATGCCGCGCACCTGGATCGTGCCGGATGTCGGCTTGTCGATCGTCGACAGCAGATTGAGCAGGGTCGTCTTGCCGCTGCCCGACGGGCCCATGATGCCGACGAATTCTCCGGCGCCGACGTTGAGATCGATGCTTTCCAGCGCTTTATAGCTGACCTCGCCTTTGGTGCTGTAGATTTTGCCCAGCGAGTTGACTTCCAGAATGTTCATGTCGTTTGGATCCTCCCGATTCTATCTTGTTTCTCTGTCTGGCTTGGTTCCAAGTATAGCCGGGAGGCCGCGGCCGGCCCATTGATTCAGCTTACAGCCCGCCTTACAACATTGTCACCTGACTTGGAGATCCTTATGGATGGCTTTCCCGTGGAAAGACAGTGTCGCGGTCGTCCCCTCTCCCGCCGCGGATTCCAGCTCCAGGCCGACGCCCATGCGCGAGGCGACCTCCCGGGCCAGATAGAGGCCCATGCCCGTCGACTCCTCCGTCTTGCGTCCGTTCTCTCCGGTGAAGAACGGATCGAACACTCGGGGAATATCCTGCGCCGGAATGCCGATGCCTTCATCCCGGACGGAGATGCTTGTCCCTCCGCCGGTCTGGCTGACGATCGCGATGGCCAGCTGTTTGCTGCCGGGCTTGGGACGAGAATATTTCACGGCATTGGCCACCAGCTGCCCAAGCAGGAAATGAAGCCATTTCTCATCGGTCTCTACCCAGCCCTCCCCCGTTATGCGGGGATAGACGCCGGCGGCGATGATGAGCCTCTTGTGCGCGTTGACCGCCGTGCGGGCGGCCTCGTGAAGAGAGACGCGCCTTGGATGGAAGTCCATCGCGAACTCGTCCAGGCGGGCGGTGTGCATCATCTGCTCGAGGCCGCGGGCCAGCTTGTCCGTTTCCTCCCGGAGGCTGGCCGAGGCATCCTGAAGCTCCTGGCCGACAAGGCCCGGCTTGCTGGCCGCGTTCTGCGCGATCAGATCGATGACGGATACCGGCGTCTTCATATGGTGCACCCATTGGAACACGAAATGCCGGTGCAGCTCCCGCTCGCGGTTATGCTGCTCGAGCCGGTCCTGGCTCTGATGGCCGAGCACCGAAATCAGCTCGGCCGTTTTTTTCTGTTCGGCCGTTACCGGCGACAGCAGCGGCTTCCAGCCGGCCGGCTGCCCGGTCATGCGGAGCAGCTGCTTCAGGTAAGCCCTCTGGCGCAAGTAGCCGAGCATCAATCCGGCAACCGTCATGCAGAGCGACAAGAGCAGGAAATAGCCCAGAACCGCCCAATCGACGCCGGCGGAAGACATCACCCTTTCCAGGTACCAGATCGCCGCTCCGGTCAGAAGGGAGGAAGCCACGACGGAAAGGCTGAACAGCTGCCCGCGCAAATAAAGCAGCAGAGCCGAGTGCCGCTTCATGCCCGGCTCTCCGGCGCCGAAGAACGGCCGCCCCCTTCTTCGGCCAGTTGAGCTTCATTCAGCCTGTAGCCCTGGCCGCGCACCGTTTCCAGCACGCCTCTTAGCCCGATCTCCTCCAGCTTGCGCCGGAGCCGGGTCACATTGACCGTGAGCGTATTGTCATCGACAAAGCTCGTATCGTCCCACAGGCTTTCAAGCAGGTTGTCCCGGGAAACGATCCGGCCCCCCGACTCAAGCAGGCTTTGCGCGAGCAGCCGCTCGTTTTTGGTCAGCTCGACGGAGCCTCCCCGCCATTCCAGCAGGCTGCGGCTCGCATCCAGGCGGAGAGCTCCCATGGCGACGGCTTGATCGGCAGCGTGGGATGCAGAACCCGCAGTGGACGCGTACTCACCGTAAGCGCGGCGCAGCGCGCTTTTGATTTTGGCCATGAGCAGATCCAGATGGATCGGCTTCGTAATATAGTCGTCCCCGCCGTTTTCAATCGCCATCACCTGATCCATCTCGCCCGATCGAGCGGAGATGAATAGGACGGGAGCTTTGGAATGCTGGCGGAACTGGCGGCACCAGTAGAAGCCGTCGAAATACGGCAGATTGATGTCCATCAGCACCAGATGAGGCGCATGCTCGCGGAAATCCTCGTTCAGCTCCTTGAACCTGGCCGCCCGCTGCGGCTGGAAGCCGTAGCGCTCCAGCGCCCCCGCCAGCTGCTCGGCGATCTTGTCATCGTCCTCGACGATCGTGATTCGGTACATAGAATTCCCCTCCATATAAGGAAAGTTTACCACAAAGGGGAAAAACCATGAGCCGGGCTTAGGTCGGGAGAAAAAGGCGCTCCTATTCCTTGGCGCTCCTATTCTTTTGCGATTGACCCTTGCCCGCTTGTGATTTAAGATCATTTTGCATCCGAATCGTGTTCAGGCCTTCTCCCGCTCAAGTTTTTGAGAGCGCTTTTATATTCATATTCTTGCCGATAAAAGGAGGCCATCCATGAATTACGACGTCATCGTGGTCGGAGCCGGGCTCGCTGGACTCGCGGCCATATCCGAGCTGGCCGCAGCCGGCAAGAAAGTGCTGCTTGTCGATCAAGAGCCGGAAGCGTCGCTGGGGGGTCAAGCCTGGTGGTCGTTCGGAGGGCTGTTTCTGGTCGACTCGCCGGAGCAGCGCAGGATGGGCATCAAGGACTCCCGCGAGCTCGCCTGGCAGGACTGGCTCGGATCCGCCGGCTTCGACCGCGCGGAGGATGAAGACCGGTGGGGCCGCCGATGGGCGGAAGCCTACGTCGACTTCGCCGCCGGAGAGAAGCGGGCATGGCTGCGCTCCCTCGGCATCTCCTTCTTTCCCGTTGTCGGCTGGGCCGAGCGCGGCGGTTATCTGGCTGAAGGCCACGGCAACTCCGTGCCGAGGTTCCATATCGTCTGGGGCACCGGACCTGGCATCGTGAAGCCGTTCGAGGCCCGCGTCCGGGCTGCAATAGACTCGGGGCTCGTCGACTATCGTCCCCGCCACCGGGTCGACGGCTTCATCACGCAAGGCGCCTCCATCGCCGGGGTGCATGGCGTCGTGCTCGAGCCCAGCCGTGCAGGACGCGGCGAAGCAAGCTCGCGGGAGCCGGTCGGCGAGTTCGAATTCCATGCCTCAGCCGTGCTCGTGGCCAGCGGAGGCATTGGAGCAAACCACGAGCTGGTCCGGCAAAACTGGCCGGAGCGGCTCGGACGGCCGCCCGCGACGATGCTGTCCGGCGTCCCGGCCCATGTCGACGGACGGATGCTCGGCATCGCGGAGCAAGCCGGCGGCCGCATCGTCAACCGGGACCGGATGTGGCATTATACCGAGGGCATCCGCAACTGGAGCCCTGTCTGGGACCGCCATGGCATCCGGATTCTGCCCGGCCCTTCCTCGATATGGCTGGATGCCGAAGGCAGGCGTTTTCCCGCTCCGAACTTTCCCGGCTTCGATACGCTGGGCACGCTGAAGGCCATCCAGGATACAGGTTATGATTACTCCTGGTTCATTCTCACCCGTAAGGTCATCGGCAAGGAATTCGCCCTCTCCGGCTCGGAGCAGAATCCGGACCTGACGGGCAAGAGCATCCGTGGCGTCCTGGGACGGGCCTTCTCTTCCGTACCAGGTCCGGTCCAGGCGTTCCTGGACCGCGGCGAGGACTTCGTCACGGCCGGCAGCGCAGCCGAGCTGGCTGCAGGCATGAACCGGATCGCCGGCAGCTCCCTTATCCAAGCGGCCGAGCTGGAGCGGCAGCTGCTGACCAGAGACCGCGAAATGGACAACAAATTCTCCAAAGACCTGCAGATCGTAGCTCTCCGCGGAGCGAGAAGCTATCTCGGCGACAAGCTCATCCGCACCGCGGCTCCCCATAAATTCCTCGACCCGGCCCATGGTCCTCTCATCGCCGTCCGGCTGCGGATCGTCAGCCGCAAGACGCTGGGAGGCCTCCAGACGGATCTTTCCGGGCGGGTGCTCGGCACCGAGGGAGCTCCCGTTCCCGGCCTGTACGCAGCGGGCGAAGCGGCCGGCTTCGGAGGCGGCGGCGTGCACGGCTACCGCGCGCTGGAGGGCACCTTCCTCGGCGGCTGCCTGTTCACCGGACGTCAGGCGGGGCGGGCGCTCTCCGAGCAGCTCCATTAACAGAGCCGCAGCTCCAGATCAAGCTGGCGCACGGATTTCAGCTGACAGTGCTCTGGCTTGGCATTTCCCGTTATCCTCTTGAATATAAAAATGCCCCGGCGATCGAAGTCGACGCCGGGGCTTCCCATTCGTCCTCCTGAAAGCAGAAAGCCCCGGCTGTCGAGTCCGACACCGGGCTTCCCTATGCTTCCGGACAACCTGCAAATCCGCCCAGGCTGCTGTGCTCTTGCACGCAGACGGCCTCGAGCCGGATGCCTCAGCCTCATTCATTGAACGTCAATTGAACGTCCGCTCTTAGCCGCGGCTGACGAAGAAAGGCAGCTGCTCGATGCCTGCCAGACGCAAGTAGACGAACAGCTGGCCTTTATGGTGGATCTCGTGGTCCTTCGCGTTCTGAAGCAGGACATGACCCGGCATCGCATTTCCAAAGAAATCGATCTGCCGCTCCAATTGCTCCCCGCCGATCGAGCGAAGCAGCTCCTCCGCCCGCTCGGTCGTGGAAGCGACAAAAGCCCGGAGCTCATCGGCCGTATGGACCGAAGCCGGCTTGCCTCCCGGCATGTAGGCGCCGTTTGCAACCGTCGCGGCAAACATGACCATCGAGCCGGCGATGTGGACGACGAGCTCGGACAATGACATGGCCTTCTCCCAAGGCTTCATGCCCAGCTGCTCATCTGTTACCTGTTCCAGCATTTGAGGCAAAACGTTGCGGTGGCTGCGCCACTCGGCGATAAATCCATTGATGTCAGTCATCTCATGGTTCTCCTTTGGTGGATGGGATGGGCCGATAGGTATAACGGCATCCCTCATTATATCGGACAGCAGGGGGCATTTCATCTTGGAGCCAGACAGAGCGGCACCGGCTCTGCATCTTGACATCCTGCAAGGGAACAATTAAACTGAAGATAAATGACTGACATTCATTCATATGCGAAAAGGATCGTGCTTCCCATGGATAAACGACAGCTGATTATCAATGCCGCCATTGCGGTCTTGCAGGAGAAGGGCATGGAAAAAACCAAAATCTCCGACATCGTGAAAGAGGCGGGAATCGCCCAAGGCACCTTCTATCTGTATTTCCCTTCAAAGCTGTCCGTCATGCCGGCGATCGCGGAAGTCATGGTCCAGAACATTCTCGTCCGGCTGCATGCGATCGATGACGGCGGCAGCGCCAGAGAGCAGCTGGACGGCATGGTCGAAGCGATCTTCGAGGTCACCGAGCAGCATCGGGATTTGTCCGCGCTGATCTACTCCGGCATCACCCAGACGGAGCATGTCCGGGAATGGGAAGCGATCTACGACCCGATTTACAAGTGGATCAACGGAAGGCTGGTCCAGTTCCAGGAACGCGGCGAAATACGCCCGTCCATCGCGACCGCTTACGCAGCCAAGCTGGTGCTCGGGCTTATCGAAACCGCCGCCGAGCAGAATTATTTGTACGCCGCTTCGGACAGCGCAGTCGTGGAGGAGCATGTCGCGGAGCTTAAAGCGTTTCTTGTCGCCGGGCTTGGATTGAAATGACGGCTGTCCGTCTTTTTACAGCTAATTATGACTGACGTTCATTCATAAGGTGATTTTATTCATTAGCAGGACTTCATTTCATAGGACGATTCATTCGTTTTAACCTTTTTTCGTTTAACCGTTTCATTCCTATATGATTTCCTTCATCTCGAAAGGTGTGTCTCTCATGCATGCGCAACAAAAGAACAAACCCGCCAAACCGCAATTAGGCTGGCTGTTCGTCGGACTGACCTGCCTTATGGAATGGATCTGGGTGTATGGCTTCCATACCGCGAATCTCCCTTGGCACTTCGTCCTGATCGCCGTTCTCATCGTCATCGACTTCTACTTCCTTTATCGGGCCTGCCAGTCCATCCCTACCGGCACCGTCTACGCCCTGTTCGCGGCAGCGGGAACCATCGGCACCGCGCTGATGGACGCCACCCTGTTCGGGGGCACCTTCAGCATCGCCAAAAGCCTGTTCATGATTCTGCTGCTGATCGGGATCGTCATGCTGAAGCTGGCGGACGGCAAAAGCGCCGATTCCTCGCCTAACAGCTGAAATAAACCGGCAAGCAGCCAATGGCCGGTTCAACCAATTTAGAAAGACAACATGGAGGTTATCATCATGGGTTGGATCTTTGTTTTCTCCGCAGCGGTCTGCGAAGTGACCGGAGTCGTAGGACTCAGCCGCTTCTCCAGGCGCAAAAGCTGGCTGAACGCCCTGCTGTTCGCCGGCGGCTTCGCGGCGTCGTTCATCCTGCTTTACGCTTCGTTCCAATATCTCCAGCTTAGCATTGCCTACACGGTATGGATCGGTCTCGGAACCTCTCTTGCCGTCGTGACGAACATGATCTTTTTCGGCGAATCGAAAAGCAGGATGCGGATGCTCAGCCTGCTGCTGATCGTAATCGGCGTGAGCGGACTGAAGGCCGTATCTTGAAACCGATTGAAAAAACCGGGAACGAGAGGACTCGTTCCGGGGGCTCCAATTGTTCTCGAGACCGTGCTGGTCTGATTACTTACCATCAAGGTTGAACATCCTATTTTTATTCGACTTCGGAGTTGCGGGACTCAAAGCTTGAATGCGATTTTATGAAGCTTTCGAGATTTTAAAAGCGAACTCCCATGTTGCAGTATTTCCGGAATAGCGGCCACGATTCTCGACGACGGTCACTTTCATTGTTTTCGTCACGGTGCCCTTGATAGCGGACAACTTGATTGTTGAGCTTCCTTTTCCGATGTCAGGAATCTTGTCCTGTTCCTCGACGTCCACTTCCAGCTTGATGGTTTCGCTGCCCTTTACTGTCAGCGTGACCGAATGGCCCTCCTCAATCTCCTTGCTGCCAGCCCGTGCTTCATACCGCCACTCGTTGCCGACATGATTGTTCTCGACCAGCTTCGCGCTTACGAAGGTGACTTTGACGCTTGTGGCTTTGGGGGCCGCCAATAGCGGTTGGGCGGTAAAAGCAACCAGGAGCAGCAGAGCAAGCAGAGCATTTATTCCTTTTCTCTTCAAGCGCATCTTCCTTTCCCTTTTGCCTAAAGAGTATACAGCATATATATGAATGATATAAATATATCCATTAATGGATTCTTGGAAAGAACAATAAAATATGTACGCCGGAGGATTTCCTTTTTCGGAATCTAACTTGCAGCTATAAGCTCATCTTCGGGTTGGAACTTTTCGCTGTTTCCTGTTCAACACAAAAAAACCTTCCGAACGTTGTATGTCAACATACAACGTTCGGAAGGTCGGATTTACAACCCATAACTGCCGTATTGCCGGTTGATCATAATCAATTCGACGATTGTGTATTTTCTAATCCCAATTCACAGCCCTTGTATTTCGGTTGTAAGAATTCCGAATTGGACCCTAAGGTAAACTCCCGACTCTGCGCCGCCTTAAAACCTTCTCAGAGGCGCTGGCCTCAGCACTCGTCCGGCTTCGGCTTGCCGGCGTCGCTCGCCGTGCGGAAGCTTGATCCGCAGCCGCAGGTAACGGTGGCGTTGGGGTTGTGGATCGTGAAGCCGCCGCCCATGGCGCCTTCCTTCCAGTCGATCTCGAGGCCGCGCAGGTACTTGGCGCTGTCGTTGTCGACGACGACCTTTACTCCGTTGACGTCGAGCTCCTGGTCGTCGCTCTTCTGCTCGTCGTCGAAGCCCATGCCGTAGGAGAAGCCGCTGCAGCCGCCTTCCTTGACGCCGACGCGCAGGAACAGGTTCGCTGCTTCTTCGGCGGCGAGCATTTCTTTTATTTTATCCGAGGCCGTTTCACTGATCTCGATCATATCGTTTCATCCTCCTGTCAAAGCTGGCGATTGCTTTAAGTATACTCCTATTGCATCCGGGTCTCAAGCAAGCTGGAGCGGAAACAAGCGAGCGTCCGGCGCGCGGGCAATCAAGACGGGCATGAGCCTGAACGGAACAGCTGTCCACGGGCGCTTTACCTCATTACCGCGTCCGCCCAAGGCGGACAACCTGTCTCCATAGCTCCCTTGAAATCCCTGATCTTTTGCCGTTTTCCTGTTGAAGCTTAACAACTCAAGGTTTATAATGAATACGATTTGTTTGCATACGACGCACGAATAAGTACTTTTTTTCACAAAGCAGGACGCTTGACCTGCAGCTTCCCGCAACAGCGGGCCGGACCCGCCGAGGTGACGCACGGGCCGCAGGAACCGGAACGGACAAGGAGGTCCCATTCATGAATATCATTACTCCGACGGAAGCCTCCGTCATGCAAGGCATCCGCGAGAAAGTAGCCGCCGGCGAGCGGCTGACGCTTGAAGACGGCGTCTTTATGTACCGCTCCGACGATCTGCTCAGCATCGGACAGATGGCCAACGAGGTCAACCTGCGCAAGAACGGCAAGAAGGTTTATTTCATCGATACGATGACGCTTTATTTCACCAACGTCTGCGAAGCCCACTGCGCCTTCTGCAGCTTCCGCAAGGATGAGGGGGACGAAGGCGCTTATACGCTGACGCCGGAAGAGATGATCCAATACGTCGATCAGCATATTACGCCAACCGTGCGGGAGTTCCATATCGTCGGCGGCCATAATGCCCATGTTCCCTTTCAATATTATGTGGATTCGCTCAAGGCGCTGAAGGAAAAATATCCGCATGTGACGCTCAAGACGTACACGGCGGCCGAGATCGATTTCTTCTCCCGCATCAGCGGCCTCAGCTACGAAGGCGTGCTGAGAGAGCTGCGCGACGCCGGCCTCGAATCCCTGACAGGGGGCGGCGCTGAAATCCTGTCGGACCAGTACCGCAAGAAGATGAGGGTCGAGAAGGCGGACGTGAGCCAGTATCTGGACGTCCACCGGACCGCGCATAACCTCGGCATCAAGACGCATACGACGATGCTGTACGGAGCCGTGGAAACCCACGAGCAGCGCATCCAGCATATGATGTCGATCCGCGAGCTGCAGGACGAGACGAACGGCTTCCTCGTGTTCATCCCTCTCTCCATGCAGCCGGCCAGCCCCAAGGCGGGCATCCGCCGCCGCAATTCGGCCTTCGAGGACCTCAAGACGATCGCGATCAGCCGCCTGATGCTGGACAACTTCAATCACATCAAGGCCTACTTCATCAATATCGGCCCTCAGCTGACCCAGGTATCGCTGGCGATGGGCGCATCCGATGTGCACGGAACGCTGGTCCGCGAGCGCATCAGCCACGCGGCTGGCGCCCTCACTCCGGAAGGTCTGTCACGAGAAGATCTGATCTGGTTAATAAAGGGTGCGGGACGCATTCCGGTTGAACGCGACACCTTCTACAATGAAGTCAAGGTATTTGAGTAAGAAGAACGGCTGGCGAGCATATTAGGTTCACCATCAGCTGAATTGTGAAACAAGGGTTGGGATATCATGAAACGTTTTGTCATTTTGGGCGGCGGCTACGGCGGCATGGCTCTGGCTCAGGAACTGCTTGACGGGGACATTCCGTCCGATACGATCATCGTCCTGATCGACCGCATGCCTTTCCAAGGCCTCAAGACCGAATATTATGCGCTGGCTGCCGGCACTTCGCCGGAGATCGAGCTGCGCGTCGCGTTCCCTAACGACCCCCGTCTGCTGATCACCTACGGCGAAGTGACGGGTATCGATCTGGAGAACAAGCACATCCTATTGGAAGGCCAGGATCCCGTGTCGTACGATTGGCTGTCGATCGGGCTTGGCTGCACGGACAACTACCACGGCATTCCCGGCGCGGAGAAATACTCCAGCAGCATCCAATCGTTCTCCGCGACTCGCAGGACGTACCGGCGAATCGGAGACGTCAAGCCTTACGGCCAAGTATCCATCATCGGCGGAGGCCTCAGCGGCGTCGAGATCGCCGCTGAGCTGCGCGAGAGCAGAGGCGATCTCAACATCCGCATCATCGACCGCGGACCGAGCATCCTCTCGGCGTTCCCGACGAAGCTGAAGACGTACGTGTCGTCCTGGTTCCTGGAGCATCATGTGGAAATGAGGGGCAACGTCTCCCTCAAGCTGCTGGAGGGCGGCATTCTGCATGACGGCAACTCTCCGGAGCCGATCTATACCGATGCGACGATCTGGACGGCCGGCATCCAGCCGGTCGATGTCGTCCAGGATCTCAATGTGCCCAAAGACAATCAGGGCCGGCTCGTCGTGAACGAGCTGCATCAGCTCCCGGACCATCCGGAAGTGTTCGTCATCGGCGACTGCGCCTCGGTGCCGTTCTCTCCCAGCGGACAGCTTGCGGGAGCGATGGGCAAGCAAGTGGCCGACGTCATGCAGGCCGTATGGAAAGGCCGCACGCCCAAGCTTGGACAGATCAAGCTCAAGGGCACGCTCGGTTCGCTCGGCAAAAAAGCCGGCTTCGGCCTCATGGGCAAGACGGCCATTATGGGCCGTGTGCCGCGAGTACTCAAAACCGGCGTGCTGTGGCGCTCCAAAAACCATTTCGGCTAAGCTTCTATAAATCGTCGATCAGCTTGTCCAGCGCGGCGCGCTCGGCGGCGCTGACGGCGATTTTTTCGCGGATGGCGGCTTCAAGCTCCTCGACGCTTTCGGCGCTGACGATCTCTCCGTCGACCATGGCGAACGGGAACAGGTAACATTCGCCGCAGTTGCCGAGACAGCCGTATTCGATCACTTCAACATCGGGATCGAGCTCGTACTGCTCCATCAGCCGGTCGGTTCCGTGATGCATGTTGCTGGAGCAGAATTCAATGATCGGTTTCAACATGTTGTCATTCACCTCTTTGCCGTCCATTTTCAATTGAATGGCTTTGTATTATAATAGATAAGAAAGGAGTTGATTGCAATGAGCGAAAACGCACAAAGCACGATGTATGATGAGGTACTGGACGTTCTTGACAAGCTCCGTCCCTTCCTGCAGCGCGACGGCGGCGACGTTGAACTCGTCGACGTGGAAGACGGCATCGTCAAGCTTCGCCTGATGGGCGCTTGCGGCAGCTGCCCCAGCTCCACCATCACGCTGAAGGCCGGCATCGAGCGCGCCCTGCTTGAAGAAGTCGAAGGCGTGCAAGAGGTTATGCAAGTCTTCTAATTGCCCGCGCATCCATCATCATCGCGATATACAGACGAGCGGCCGGATACCTCCTTGGGAGGCATCCGGCCGCTCGTGCTTTTGTCTCAGGGCTGGACCGGCTTGATGCTCGTGCGGATCGGATCGAAGCCGCCCGTCACATCGATGATGTTGCCGGTCAGGAAGTCCGATTGCGGCAGGCAGAGGAACGAAATGACCCTCGCCACGTCCTCTCCGGTGCCGGGCCGGCCGAGCGGCGAATCCGGATCTCTCATTCCGTCAACGTCCGCAATGGACTTCTCCTTGAAGTCGCCCCGGATATCGCCGGGACAGACCATGTTGACCGTTATGCCATGCTCGCCTTCCTCGACGGCAAGCGTCTTGGTGAAGGAGACGAGGCCGGTCTTCGCAGCCGCATAGACGGCGCGATGCGGCCAAGCCCTGCCTTCCATCGCATGGCCGAACCCGAAATGGATGATGCGTCCCCAGCCGCTCCTGCGCATGCCCGGCAGCAACTTGCGGTCAAGCAGCATCGCGCCGAGCAGATTGCCGTGAAGGAGGGAAATGATCTCCTCGTCGTTGTAATCGGCGAATACTCTCCGCTCCCGGATGAACGGACCGGCATTGTTCACCAGAATATCGACGCTTCCGCTCAGCTTCAGCGCCTCCTCGGCCAGCTTGCCCGTGTCGCCGGGATCGGCGATGTCCGCTTCGACCGCAGTCGCGCGCACTCCGTACTGCTGCGCCAAGCGCCGAGCAAGCTCATCCGCCTCCGCCCCGCTGGAGCGGTAGTTCAGGACGATATCGCATCCCAGCCGGGCCAGCTCGGCGGCCGCCCGTTTGCCCAGCCCTTTGGCGCTGCCCGTTATGAGCGCCGTTTTTCCTTGCAGCTTCACGCTCTTCCTCCTTGCCTCGACTCACTTGCTGACGGCAGGCTTCAATAGAGACAAAGCATAATCGAACACGAGATGGACGGTTCCCGCCGCCATGTCCAGGCATTGGGCCAGGTCCTCCATCTGGCTGTTGATATCCTCCAGCTTCACTTCGTCTCCGAAGTTCAGATGCAGCTGCATCAGATCGTCCTGCAGCTCGGAGTTCATGCTGTGAATCTCCACATTCCGCCTTTTCCGCAATCGGACGATCGGCTCGTCATACTGGTTCTTGATATCCGTGAGCGGCCCTGCAAGTCCTGGATGAAGCTTTTTGTCCCGCATCCGATGCAGCACCGTGAAGTAGGAGAACTGCCTTTTGAATTGTTCCGTTTCCAGCGACAGCATGTCATTGAGCAGCGTGCCCAGCTTGTCCAGCATTGCGAACAGCCGGATGAAGGCATTTTTGTCGAAATAGACGTAGCGCCTGTAATTCAGCCGTTCATCCGGGCCCATGTCCTCAACGCTGGAGCTCTTGACCATCGCGCAGAAGCGCGATGCTGCGTAGCAGCTCTGCTCCAGCTCATCGAGGGATGCGATCAGGCCGATCGTCCAAATCTCATATGTCCGCGCCTTATGATTGCGGTCCTTGCCTTCCTCCACGAGCTTGTGGAGAAGGGAGGCATAATCGGTCATCGCCTGGACCGCTTCGGCCATCCTGCCCTCAGGCTTGGCCGGCGCTTCCCCGAACAACATTCTCAGCATGGACCTTCCTCCTCCGGATTTTCTAAGCTTCTGTACTGCAAAGCCAAAAACCTTCAGACATCTAGGATTTCGGGAAATATTCCTTCCATCTGCCGTCGACCAGAGACACGATGTCCTCTCGCGGGAACAGCTCGTCCGGATACCCCGGCTTCATGCGGGCATCGATGACGATCGGAAGGCGGTAGGCCATATGATGGCGTCTTGCTTCCGACAGGGCGTAGATGTCGTCCGCAGGATTGAATCGGGTGAATACCGTCCACAGAAACGGCGTCTGCGCCGATGCGACCGTGCCGGCGTCGTCGACCAGGACGATCAGCGGCCAGTCGGTTCCTTTCTCGGCAGCCCTCTCCAATACTTTGGACGCCAGCTCCGGATCCGAAGCATAGTCGGCTCCGGAGACGGTGAGGCAGCCGCGGCAATAAACCGCGATGTCGCTGATTTCCGCGATCGGGCCTTCCGTATATTCATGCGGCAGCTGCCGCACCGGCTCGCCGACGCCCATCAGAAGCGCCTTGCTGCCGTGGTTGAGCTTGCCGCTCGTATAGTCGAGCGTATCATGCGAGGTATTGTCGAAGACGAACAGGTCGGTCTCCGGACGGAAACGCTCCAGAATCGTCTCCAGCAGCACGTCGAACCGGGACAGGTCTATCGGCTGGTCGGTCAGCATCAGGAATTTGGTCAGCGTCAGCTGGCCTTCGCCCAGAATGCGGAAGCCGGTGGCAAGCGCCTCTCTCGAATAGCTCTCCCGCACGACAGCGGCGGCCAAGGCGTGGACGCCGGTCTCCGCATAAGCCCACAGATCCTTCACGCCAGGCATGGCCATCGGGAAAGCCGGGCTGAGCAGCCGCTGCAGATACTCGCCCAGGTAGTAGTCCTCCTGCCGGGGCTTGCCGACGATCGTCGCCGGGTAGATCGCATCCTTGCGGTGATGCACATGGCTGACATTGAAGACCGGGAAATCATGCTGCAGGGAATAGTAGCCGAAATGGTCGCCGAACGGGCCTTCGGGCCTGCGCAGATGCGGCGGCACGCTGCCGTGGATCGAGAACTCGGCTTCCGCCGGAATGCGGTGGCGTCCCAGCGGATCCTGGGTGACCGGAAGCTTGCTGCCGAGAATGAGCGAAGCGATCATCAGCTCCGGCAGATGCTCCGGAACGGGAGCGATCGCCGATGCGATCAGCGCCGGTGGTCCCCCGAGAAATACGCTCACCGGCAGCTCCTGATTGTTCTTCTCGGCTTCATGATAATGGAAGCCGCCGCCCTTGTGGATCTGCCAATGCATGCCGGTCGTGGAGTCGTCGAAGATCTGCATGCGGTACATGCCGACATTATGCTTCTTCGGATGGGACGGATGCTCCGTATACACGAGCGGAAGCGTGACGAAAGGACCGCCGTCATCCTGCCAGCTCGTCAGGAACGGCAGCCCCTTCAGCGGATTTTCCCTGCGCACGGCCCCCATGACCGGCGCGGCGCTGTTCGGAACGTTTTTGAGTCCAACCTTGAGCAGGTCCTTCACCATGCCGCGCTCGCCCCATACGGCTCCGAGCGTTGGCGGCAGCAGGCGGTCCATCGCGCCGACGACCGTCTTCATCAGCTCTTCGGGCTTCGTGCCGAATGCCAGATCGACGCGGCGGGCGGTGCCGAACATATTGGTCAGGACGGGGAAGGTGCTGCCCTTCACGTTCGTGAACAGCAGGGCGGGTCCTTCCTCTTCGATGACGCGCCGGTGAATTTCCGCGAGCTCCAGATTCGGATCCACCGGAGCCTCGATGACGGCGAGGTCGTTGTCCTTGCGCAGCGCTTCTACGAATTGCCTCAGGTTTGCAAAAGTCATGATCGGCTCCTAACGTCTCTTCCGGGCTTGGACACCCAGATCTATAAGAATGGAGAACAAAATCGTAATAATGAGATTGTGGAGCATATTGGTAAAGATGAACCATTGGTCGTTGCCGATGGTCGCGGTCAGCCATGCTCCGCTGAAAATCTGGCAGATGACCAGAATCAAAACCCAAAGGGCAGAGCGAGCGGCCGGGTCGCTGCTTCCGGCTTGCTTGCGGACATGAAGGAAGAGGCCGAGAAGCACGAAGAAAAGAATCAGGCCGGCGATCCGGTGGGCGAAGACGATGCCGGTCGCTCCATTGATCTCCGGCACGAGCTCGCCGTTGCACAGCGGCCAGCCGAGGCAGCCTCCTCCCGAGTCGGTATGGCGGATGAAGGCGCCGAGGTAAACGACGACGTAACAATAGATCGCCGCAGACAATACCCAGGTGAACACGGAACGGGGAAGCATCGATGCCGAGGCGGGATCATGCCCTTTGTCCATTCGCCTCACCCACAGGACGAGCAGCACCGTCGAGGCGACCGCAAGCAGCGAAATGCCGAAGTGAAGCGCCATGACGGGAGGGCTTTGGTACCAGACGACGGCCGCAGCGCCCATGAGCGCTTGCACGATCGTGAAGAACAGCGTCAGGCCGGCGAACCAGAGCGGCTCGCGGAAGCGGCGGTAGACCACCACGGTCATGACAAAGGTAGCCACGACGATGATGCCGACCAGTCCGGTTACGACGCGATGCGAATATTCGATGGCTGTCTCGAGGGTAAAAGCGGGAATGAACTTGCCGTTGCATAGCGGCCAGTCATCGCCGCAGCCCCTTCCGGAGCCCGTATTGGTCACGAGAGCGCCTGCAAGCAGGACGAGGAACATGCCGATGCTGGACATCCATGCAAGCAGGCGGTATAGGCGGGAGATCATCGTTTGTTTGTCACCCCTTCGATGGATACAACCCTCATTATAGCGGCAAAAAAATGCAAAAGCCATGTTGAAAATGTGACGATAATGGCATCTTTCCACGTCGGATCAGACACGATTTGTACAAGCATTCCGGCGTTATTTTGCCCTGCGGAGGCCGGCAGCTTGCAGACCCTGAGCGGGGAATTACTAACGCATGCAGCATAAAAGCCCATCAGAGAGTGGCCCCTGATGGGCTGGCTGCCAAGCCGGCTGCGCCGAGGCTTACAGCGCGGCGGATACTTCGATCGCGCGGCCGAGGAACTGCTCGATCTCTTCCCTCGATTTGCGCAGCTTGCTGACGAAGCGGATGACTTCCTTGCCTTCGCGGAAAGCGATGAAGCTCGGAATGCCGAGAATGTTCAGCTCGGAGCATAGCTCGGGCAGATCGTCGCGGTCGATCTCGATGAACTCGATCCTGCCCGCGTAGTTCTGCTCGATCTCCGGCATGAACGGATCGATGAAGTGGCAATCGGGACACCAGGTCGTCTTGAAGACGGCCACCGTGACGCCGGAAGAGGCGACGGTTTCGCGGAACTGTTCGTCGGTCGTTACTTTGCGCATGTCAATCACCCTTTTTGTATGGATTTACTCTATCGTACCGAGTTTGAACCGTTTTGTAAAAGTCCGGCAGCCGAGCCTCCGCGAGGCTCATGATCAGGAGCTCTGGACTTCCGTCTCCCGACGTCCGAAGCGGCGGACAAGAGGAAGCAGAATTTTGCGCAGAGGGCCGGGGAAGGAGCTTGCGTCGGCTTCCCTGATGACGCCGAGCGCAATGAGCAGGAACAGGTAGAACAGGCCCATCACGACGCCGGTAGCGATGGTGCCGGCAAAAAAGACGAGCTTGGAAGGCAGAATCGAGCCGAGCACGCCTCTGACGGTCATGTCGGTCCCGTAGCCTGCCGCAGCGGCGATAACGATCGTCAGCAGGTAGGCAGGCCAGCGGCGGCCGAGCACGTTCAGCTTCACCTTGTTCTGGATCACCCTCATGTTCAGCCAGGTAATGATCATGAAGCAGAGCATGGAAGCGATGATGAAGCCGTAGCCTCCCAGCAGCGGGCCGAGCGCCAGGCTGCCGATAATTTTGACGGCGTAGCCGATGATGGCGCTGATCATCGCCGGACGGGGATTGCCGAGTCCGAACAGGATCGAGTTGCTCGTCATCATCGTGACCTGGAAGATCGTGCCGATCGTCAGAGCGGCCACGACGCCGCTGGCGCCGGGATCCGAGAACAGCAGCCCGTTCACGGAATGGGCTCCTACCGTCAGCACCAGGGCGGCAGGCACGCCGGTGAAGACGACGATGCGCATGACGAGCGAAGCCTGCTTGCGCACTTCATCCAGCCGTCCGACGGAATTGGCGGCCGACAGCACCGGAATGATCGACTGGCTGAGCGCGATCGCCAGAATCGGCGGGATGCCTGCGATCGACTGCGCGTTGAAGATGAGATAATCGCGGATGCGGCTCGCCGTATCGTAGGCGCTGTAATAGCTGTCCGTCCACCGGATGAAGAAGGTCGAGTCGATCAGATAGATGAACTGAACCGTCATCGCCGTGACGACGATCGGCACCGACATGGTGAAAATTTCCTTGTAAATGCTGCGCAGCCGCACCGGAGGAGCGGCCGCCTCGGATGCTGCCGCGCTCTCGCGGGCCGCCCGTCCGAGCGAGCGCTCCTCCTCCATGTCGGAGCGCTTCAGCTTGCGGGCGTAATACAGCATGACGAGGAAGGCGCCGATGCTGCCGAACACGCTGCCGAAGGTCGCTGCGGCGGATATCCAGCGGTCCGTCCAGCCGAGATTGAGCACGACGAGGGCAAGTCCGATGCCGACGAGCACGCGCGCGATCTGCTCGACGATCTGGGAAATGCCGCCTGCGGACATCATCTGCCTGCCTTGGAAGTAGCCGCGCATCATCGCGATGATCGGGAACAGCAGCAGCGCCGGCGCGATCGCCCGGATCGACGAGGAGGCTTCCGGCGTGCGGACGAAGCTGGAGGCGTAATAAGGCGCGAATATGTACAGCAGCGTCGACAGCAGGACGCCGGTGACGGCGCCGAACAGCAGCGCGGCTCGGTAGATCCGCTGGGCTTCGCGCGGCCTTCCGAGCGCGTAGCGTTCCGAAACCATCTTGCTGATGGCGCTCGGAATGCCGGCCGTGGCGATGATGAGCAGGTATAGATAGACCGTATTGGCGATGCCGAAATACCCGTTGCCGGGTCCGGAGAACATATAATCCAGCGGAACCCGCTGGAACAGTCCCAGCACCCGAGCGATGAGCGCGGCCGCTGCCAGAATCAGAGTGCCCCGGATGAGGGAGTCTTTTTTGACCATGTTGTCGGGTTCCTTCTTCCTTCACGAATAATACGAATGACCCTGCTAGTGTACCACAAAACGGCCCCTCCCCACACCCGTCCATCCCGAATCGGCGCCTGCGCTGCCGCGGCGCGAAAAAATCCCGCAGAGCAATCTGCGGGATCGGAGGGGTTTGCCGCAGCGGGCTTGCCCAGTGGATGGAATTAAACGTTTTTAGGCGAGATCGGCTCCAGCGAAGGCACGCTTTGGCCGCGGACCGGAACAGCCGCGCCCGACGGAGCCGCCCATTTGACGGAGTTGGAGATGACCTTCAGCACGTTGGCATCGTAGTAGGTCGGATGCGTCTCGTGGCCAGGACGGAAGTAGAAGATCTTGCCTTGGCCGCGGTGGAACGTGCAGCCGCTGCGGAAGACGTTGCCGCCTTCGAACCAGCTGACGAACACAAGCTCGTCCGGAGCCGGGATATCGAAGTGCTCGCCGTACATTTCCTCCTGCTCCAGTGCGAACTGCTCCGGCAGGCCGGCTGCGATCGGATGCGCGGGATCGACGACCCAGATGCGCTCGCGTTCGCCGGCTTCGCGCCATTTCAGGTCGCAGCCCGTGCCCATGAGCTTCTTGAAGATTTTGGAGAAGTGGCCGGAGTGGAGGACGATGAGGCCCATGCCTTCCATGACGCGCTTGTGCACGCGCTCCACGATGGCGTCCTCGACACGGTCGTGGGCCATATGGCCCCACCAGACCAGAACGTCGGTGTTGTTCAGGACGTCCTCGGTCAGGCCGTGCTCCGCTTCCTCGAGCGTTGCCGTCTTGATCTCGAAGCTGGCGTCAGCGAGCCCTTTGGCCAGCGTATTGTGGATTCCGTCCGGATAGACGTTGCGGACTTCCTCATGTTCTTTCTCGTGGACGAATTCGTTCCAGATCGTCAATTTGATCATTGATAATGAGCTCCTTTAAGTAGGTATTGGGATAACGGACATCAGAACACAAGCCAGAGGATGAACAGGATGATCATCGCGAGCTGCAGGACGATCTTCACGGCCGTGCTCGACAGCAGGCCGACGACGGCGCCGATGCCGGACATGAAGGTGCGCTTCAGGATCGGTCCCGATACGGGCTCCTTGTCCATGACGATCTTGTACAGCTCTCCGATCATCGCTCCAGCCAGCGGGCCGATGATGAGGCCGAACGCCGGAATAAGGAACGGGCCGACAATCAGCCCGATCGTGCTGCCGACGACGGATGCCCGGGAGCCTCCGAATTTCTTGACGCCCCATGCGCTGACGGCGTAATCGGCGATGAACAGGACGACGACGATGAGCGTCTGGATCGTCCAGAACATCCAGCCGAACGGCGAGAAGCTGATGAACAGGCCGTAGACGAAAAAGGCCGCGTAGATGGCGAGCGCTCCCGGAAGGATGGGATAGACCGTTCCGGCCATGCCGACAAGGAACAGGATGACGACGAGTATCCAGCCGATGATCGCTAGCGTCATCGCCGGCTCACCCTTTCAGCAGCATGTCCCGGATGACATGCGCGACTCCATGCTCGTTGTTGCTCAGCGTAACGGCGTCCGCCGCTTCCTTGACCGCCGCTTGGGCATTGCCCATGGCGACGCCGAGTCCGGCCTGGCGGATCGCCTCGATATCGTTGAGGCTGTCTCCGACAGCGACGGCCTGGGACATCTCGATGCCGAGAACGCCGCACAGCTCGCGGATGGCGGTCGCCTTGTTCACTCCGGCGGGATTGAGCTCGAGGTTCCACGGAGACGAGTTGGTGATCTCCATCGAGCCCCAGCTCTCGACCTCGCGGCGGATCTCCTCGCGGATGGAGTCGTTCTCGGTATGGTAGCCGAATTTGAGCCAGTGGAAATCATCGTAGCCGTCCGCCGGCTCGATCCACTTTTCCTTGTTGAAGACGCCCTCGACGGAGTATCCCCAGAACCAGGGCTCCGCATGCTGGACGGCAAGCCTGTGCAGACGCTTGATCTCCGAGGCGTTCATGAGCGTCCTCCGGTAGAGCACATGGGGCTTGCTCCAGATCTCGCTTCCGTTCACCGTAATCATCGGAGTGTCCAGCCCGAGCTGCTCCGCGAACGGCAAAGCCCCCTGGAAGCCCCTTCCGGTGGAGAAGCAGACGGTTATTCCCGCCTCCATTGCCCGGCGGATCCACTCCGCGTTCTCTTCGCTTATCGTCTGCTCGTCCGTCAGCAGCGTCCCGTCCATATCGAGGGCAAGCAGTTTGTAATCTCTCATATGTTCCTCCCTGCCAGATGGTGTTGCTTGATATTTTATCATATCGGACAAGGATTCCAAATGCGATTCAGCCGGCTGGATTCATTATACGCCCAGGCGCTGCGGCCGCGCGCCTGCCTATTTTGGCGCATCTGCATGGTATTTTGGCTACGAAGCCGCTCTTCCGGCGCCCGATCGATGGCAAAGCCGGCATCCGGCCGGCAGCCATCGATGAAGAAAGAGCGGAAGGAAAAGACGGAAGCCGCTCAGGCGGCTCCCTCCAGACTTCTCCGCCTCCGCCGCAGCTTCGCCGCCATCAGGCCATGCTTCGGCGACAGGACGAATGCAGCGGCGAACAATGCCGCGGCAGCGGCCACGATGCAGCCGGCGATGGAAGCGTCCAGCCATACCGCGAGCAGGAAGCCCAGCAACGTGGAGAGCACGCCGCACGCCGCGCTGATCGCGATCATTCTGCCGAGGCGGTCGGTGAGGAGATAGGCGGTGGACGGCGGGATGACGAGCAGTCCGACGACGAGAATCGCGCCTACGCTTTCGAAGGAGCTCACCGTCGTGATCGATACGAGGCCCATAAGCAAGTAATGGAACAGGGCGGCCGGAATGCCGAGCGCAGCCGCCAGCAGCGGATCGAACGCGCACAGCTTGAACTGCTTGTAGAACAGTCCGATGACGGCGAGGATCAGCGTCAGCGCTCCCCCGAGCAGCCATACGGAGCGCGGCCCGATGCCGACCCCGCCGATCTCGAGCGTATTCCAGGCCGCATATGCGATCTCCCCGTAGAGGACGCAGTCCAGGTCGAGGTCGACCTGCCGGGCGTTGAGACTGATAAGCACGACTCCGATCGCGAACAGCGACGTGAAGATGACGCCGATCGAGGCATCGCTCTGGATTCCCCGCTGGTTGAACCATTGGATGAGAAAGACGCACAGCAGCCCCATGAAGGCGGCGGCGATGAGCATCAGGATCGAATCCCTCGATCCGCTGAACATATAAGCGATGACGATTCCCGGCAGTACCGAATGGCTGATGGCATCTCCGATGAGAGCCATGCGGCGCAGGATGAGGAAGCAGCCCAGCACGGCGCAGCTCACGGCGGCCAGGGAGCCGGTCAGCAAAATCCAGAAGTCCATCATGTCAGCCCGCCTCCTTTGCCTTGCTTGCGGACGTTGCCGGCTCCAGGCTTCGCCGCATGCCCCTCCGGGTCAGCGAAGCGACAACGAGGCCCTTGCGGCTGCCGAAGGCGACGGATAAAAGAAAGATCGCCGCTGCCGCAAGCACGCTGACCGGGCCGGTCGGCAGCTGGCTCACTTGCGAGCTGATCCAGGCTCCCAGCAGGCCGCTGACAGCCCCGAACAGCCCCGACAGGAAGATCATCCGCCCGAGCCGCTCCGTCCAGAAGCGGGCCGATACGGCCGGGGTGATGAGCAGGGCGGCGACGAGCACGACGCCGACGGCCTGGATGCCGGCGACGACGGCCACGACGACGAGTCCCTGCATCAGAAAATCGAGCAGCCCCGTCGGGAATCCCGCTCCCTTGGCGAAGGCGGGATCGAACGAAAGAAGCTTGAACTCCTTGAAGAGCAGCGTGCATACGGTCGCCAGCAGCAGGCATACCCCCGCCATAAGCCGCACATCGCTGCCCACCATGGAAGCCGCCTGGCCGAACAGGAACTTGTCGAGGCCGCTCTGGCTCCCGTCTCCGCTGTGCTGGATCATCGTCAGCAGCACGATGCCGATGCCGAAAAACGAGGAAAGCACGATGCCCATCGCCGCATCCGCCTTGATGCGCGAGCGCGAGGTGATGAGCCGGATCGCCAGCGTGCCGGCAATGCCGGCCGCCACGGCGCCCAGCATGAATACCGGCAGCGACTTCACCCCCGTGAGCAGGAAAGCGACGCAGATGCCGGGAAGCGCCGTGTGGGCGATCGTATCGCCCATCAGGCTCTGCCGGCGCAAATAGGCGAAGCAGCCGATCATGCCGCTGCTCAGCCCGAGCAGCATGCAGCCGAGCGCGATCCAGCGCAGGTTCGGGTCGGAGGCCAGCGTCTCGATGGAAGCCCATAACCCGGTCATGGACGCGCGCCTCCCTGGAAGGTATGGACGGCATCCTGCCGCGGAGCGGGATCAGCCCGCCTTTCGCTGGCGGCTGCGGCAGCGCCTGCCCCGGCAAATCCGATCCGTCCTCCGTAGGTGCGATGGAGGTTCTCTTCCGTGAATGCCTTGGCGGTAGGGCCGAAAGCCTGGACCGTTACATTCAGGAGCAGGACGGAATCGAAATATTCCGGCACGGTCGCCAAATCGTGATGGACCACGATGACCGTCTTCCCGTCCGCGCGCAGCTTGCGGAGCAGCTGGACAATCGCTTTCTCGGTCGCAGCGTCGACGCCGGCGAACGGCTCATCCATGAAATAGAGATCCGCGTCCTGCGCCAGCGCCCTCGCCAGGAACACCCGCTGCTGCTGTCCGCCGGACAGCTCGCTGATCTGGCGCTCGGCGAACGCCTCCATGCCGACCCCCCTCAGGCACTCCAGAGCAAGGGCCCGCTCCTTGCGGCCGGGCCGGCGGAACCAGCCCAGCCGCCCGTACCGTCCCATCATGACGACATCGAGCGCATGCGTCGGAAAGTCCCAGTCGACCGACTCGCGCTGAGGCACGTAGCCGATCCGCCTGCGGGCGGCATCGATGGTTTCGCCGAATGCTCTCGCTTCTCCTCCGAGCGTCGGCGTAAGGCCGAGAACGCTCTTGATCAGCGTCGACTTGCCGGCTCCGTTCGGGCCGACGATGGCGACAAGCTCCCCTTCCGGAACCGCGAACGAAACGTCCCGCAGCACGGAACGGTTTCGGTAAGCCGTGCTCAGACCTGCCACTTCGAGGACGTTGCGTTTCCGCTTGCCGGCATCTTGAATGCCATTATCGGCTGCGATCTCTTCGTATGCGTTCATAATCCGTTCTCTCCCTTCAAAGCCTCTGCGATGGTGTCGACATTGTGGCGGAACATGCCGATATACGTTCCTTCCGGAGTTCCCTTCTCTCCGAGCGCGTCGGAGAACAGCTCGCCGCCGATGACGACCTTATGGCCCATCCGGCCGGCCCCTTCCATGACCGATTCGATCGATTTCCGGGGAACGCTCGATTCGACGAAGACGGCGGGAATGTTGTTGTCCACCAGAAAATCCCGCAGCGCGGCGACATCTCTCGATCCAAACTCCGATGCCGTGCTCATGCCCTGCAGACCCTTCACCTCCAGCCCGTAAGCCCGTCCGAAATAGCCGAAGGCGTCATGGGCGGTCACGAGCACCCGCTGCTGCTCCGGAATCGAAGCGAGCTTGGCGGACGCATACTGATGAAGGCTCCGCAGCTCCGCCAAATAAGCGTCGGCCCGCTCCTTATAAGCCTGGGCATGCTCCGGATCCTTCGCCGCAAACGTATCCCGGATCTTCTCCACCGCATGCATCCACAGCTCCGCATCGAACCAGACATGAGGATCCGGGCTGCCGGGCTGGGTCTCCATCACCTTTCCCTGCGGAATTCCGTCTGTGACGGCGACAACCGTCCGGGAGCGGCCGAGCTTATGCAGCACCTCGGTCATCTTTCCTTCGAGATGCAGACCTCCGTACAGGACGATGTCCGCTTGGTCGAGCTTGACCATATCCCCATGCGATGCCTTGTACAGATGGGGGTCTACGCCCGGTCCCATAAGCGCCGCCACGCGCACCCGGTCGCCGCCTACCGCCTGTGCCGCATCCGCGATCATTCCCGTCGTCGCCGTCACGGCCAGCTCGCCCCCGCTCTCGCCGGTTCCGGCATCGCCGGCGCCCGAACAGGCCTGGGCAAGCAAGAGCACGGACAGCAGCAAGCCTGTCAGAGCCAGCCTCTCCCATCTCCTTCTCCATCTTCCTGCCTTCAAATCCCTCTCCCCCTCGGCGGCCCAATCATGCCTCCGCAGATTCCTTCATTTCCTCAGTTGGTCTTATGACTTATTTTTTATAGTATACAATAAAGTTTCCATCGTGCAACATATTTTTATTCTAGCAAAAGATATTCCGGAAAATAAAAAAAGCACTCCCGAGGAGTGCTTGGATACGAAAAAACCTTTATCTATCAAGTCATTTTACGAATGCAAAAATGTTTACTTCCAAACCATTTCAGATCTTTCTGACATGGGTTTTGTCAAAGTCAGCCGAATCGAACCAATCGCCGGTCGAAGCCCAGGTCGCATCCAGCGGAATCCATTTGCCGCCTTCGTCCGCCAGCTTGACCTCATTCCAGGCATGGCTGCCGAACCCTCCGCGGCCGTCGGCTCCAAGCCCCGTCACGACCCGGACCTCCAGTCCCGCCGAACGGGCCATGACAGCGTACAGGCGGGCCGTATCGATGCATACGCCCTTCCGGGACTTGAACGTTTCCTCCGGCGTCTGCTCTTTCCATATGCCTTTGGACGTGTAATTGTCCGCTTTGTCCCAATCATAGGCGATCCGCTTGCCGAGCCATTCGTAGAGAAGCTCCGCCTTTTCCCGGTCGCTGCCTGCACCGGCAGCAACCTCCCTTGCGGCGTCTCCGATATCGGCCGGAATATTGGAGTCGATGATCTCGTATCTCCGCTGAAGAACCTGCTGGAACTCGCTGCCGACCGCTTCCGTAATGACCGGACCGCTGCCTGCGAGCAGCCCTCCGGCAACCGGCTGCAGCAGCTTGTCCGCTGCCTGGCGGTAGACCGGGGAGCTCTCGATGTTCCCGGCCAACGGAGCCGTTGGAAATACGGATACATAGAGAAACAGCAGGGCGAGAAGCACGAACGAGCGGCCGACCCCGTGCAGGCCGCCGATGACGGCTCCCGCGGCGCGGCTGCTTGAACGGCCGCTGCGGGCTTCTTCGACGCCTTCCTCTGCTTCGCGGGCAGGATAAGCCGCCGCTCCGAACGCTCTCCACGCAAGAGGCGTCAGGGTCGACAGCAGCAGGCGGAGCAGCGCATAGCCGATCAGGAACAAAACGCCGAAGCGAAGCAGAGGCAGGTCCCTCACGCTCGTAAGGAAAGTATACCAGGCCTGCTCCAGGCCGGCCATCTCCTTCTGCGGGAGATGGACATGGGCTTGAAGCCAGCGGCTGGCGGGAGAGGAGAGCAGCTGCGCCAGCTTGGCCGCGCCGGCCAGCGCCGCAATCAGCAGCACCCCTTCCCAGATGAAATGAAACAGCCGCTGCGAGGAATTCCTCGCCCCTCTTCCGAAGCCTTGAAGCAGGGAAACGGCGATGACAAGCAGCACGGCAAGCGATACCGGCTCCAGGTCAAGGAGCGGCTGGAGACTGTTCTGGATGATGGCCATAGACATGTGCATGCCCCCTCCCCTGTTGTCCTTTTACGGCGAAGTCCTATGCTTCGCTGCGGAAAGAGCGTCCGCTCTCTCCGCCATCGGCGTCTCTGAGGCTACTTACCCCGGGCGCCTTCGATCAGCGCCCTGATCGTGCCGTCGATGCTCCATGTTCCGAGCGGAGCCCCCTTGAACGATACATTCACCTTATCCTCGCCCTTTTTTCCTTTGAGCTCCAGATTGTCGGTCTTGACCGTGTAGGTGCCGTCGCCGTTGTCCATGTACTGGGCGCTGCCCGCTTCCCCGGCCATGGCGGTCACCGCCTGATCGCGGACCTTGCCTCCGAGACCCTTTAGATCCTGCAGGTTGTAGCCGCTGTACAGCACAAGGCCGATGACGATGACCGCCGCAAGCGCCCATTTCGCCACGGTCCGCACAATGCCGATGACCAGCAGCAGGATGACGAGTCCTACCGCGAGCACAAGCCAGTTCTCCTTGAAAAAAGTGCTCCATGTCTCATAATCGTAACCCAAGCTGTCCATGACGCGCCATGCCCCCTGTCGCATATCCGCGTTCCCCGGGCCGGTATCCGGCCCCGCGGTCAATAGTCCCATTATAACCGACGCTGCCGGGAGCGTAAACGCGGCCGCAGAGGCGGCGATAAAGCATATCCTGTCCCGCAAGGGCGTACAAGTAGTAAAGTCCTGAACAAGCCGAGTCCGCAAGCCTGAAGGAGGGCAACAACGTGAGAACCGCCATGTGGCTGTACCTGTTTTTATTCGTCGCCTTTTTCGATCTGCATGCCCAGTACCCCATCCTGACTCCGTACGCCGTCTCGCTGGGGGCCGCGCCTTCGTTCATCGGACTGATGATGGGCATGTACTCCCTCACCCATCTGCCGGGCAACATCATCGCCGGCTTCGGCATCGACCGCTTCGGCAGCCGCATGTTCATCGTCTTCAGCCTGCTCGGAGCCGGCGTCATCCTCCTGCTTCAGGCTCAGGTCGCAAATCCATGGCAGCTGCTCGTTCTCCGCTCGATCAGCGGTTTCGTCCTGGCCTTCCTGTCTCCTGCCTGCAGCGCCTTGCTGGCCAGAATGGCGGCGAACGCTCTCCAGCAGGGCAAGCTGATGAGCGGCAGCGGCTTTGTCCACACGCTCGCGTCGGTCGTCTCGCCCGCGGCGGGGGCCTTTCTCGTCGCCCGCATCGGCTTCTCCAGCGCCTTTTACCTGCTGGGCTGGATCTTGATCGGCACCAGCATCTGCGCGCTTCTGTTCATCCGCGACCGCAAGGAGTCGGCCGTGCTGCCGGCGGGACCGCGGTCCTTGAGCCACGCTCCGCCAAAGGCGGCGCTCGCTTCGGCGGCGGCCGTCCCTGCCGGCGACTCCGGCGGGTTCCCGTGGATCGTCTTCCTGCTTCCCGTCGCCATCAGCTGCTCGCAAGGAATTCTCAGCTTCGAGCTCCCGCTCATGTCCACCACTTCCGAGGGCATGATGCGTACCGGATGGCTGTTCTCGGTCGTAAGCGCGGGCGGCCTCATCACCTTGAGCATGCTGTTCCTGAACCGCATTCCGGCATTCCGCCGCACGCTTTGGGGCGCCCTGCTGCTGGCCATCGCCTATTTCGGCATCGCAGCCGGATTCAATGCCCCGCTCGTGTCGCTGCTTCTCGTCGTCGGCATGGCCAAAGGCGTCATCTTCCCCGCCCTCTCGACGCTGCTTATCGAGCTGAGCGGAAGCGAGCGGTACGGCCGCACGTTCTCGATCCTGTCGATCGCCTTCTCCATCGGAGCTTTCCTCGGGCCTATGATCGCCGGCCAGGTCCGGCATATCGTCTCGCCGTACTACATTTCCTTCGTCTTCCTCATGCTCGCTGTCGCCGTCCTTCCCTTCCACGGAGGGGGAGGCCGGAACCGGATTCCCGCAGCGCCATCCGCCCAATTGCCGAGAACTGGGTGAATGCACAGGGCGGGTACCATGCAGGGACATATACTGAACCATGTCTGACGGACCGCCAGCTCGTTGCCCGCGGGACGGCGGCCGGATGACCCCACCAAGCAGCAAAGGGGTGACCAATACAATGTCTTATGTCGAAGGTGCAGGTGTAGGCTGTGCTCCCGTAGGCGGAGCAGTGGGAGGAGTCTGGACTTCCACTGGCGCAATCCTCGTTCTGTTCATTCTGCTCGTTATCATCATCAGCAGCTTCTGCTTCTAATGACGATATGAGAACTGGTTTCCCGCTCTCATAAAACTTGAGGCCTGCCGAATTCGGCAGGCCTCCTTTTTTTGGGGCAAAGACAACCGGGCGGCGTTGAATAACCGGCGCTCCAAGGTTAATCTTAGTGGATAAGGAGGCGATTCCCGTGGAAGAAGCCGTCATCATCGTCGAGGGCAAAAACGACCGGAGCCGCCTCCGGCGCGTGCTGTCGGAAGAAGTTCCGATCCTGTGCACCTTCGGCACTCCGGGCTCGAAGCAGCTGGAGACGCTTCGCAAGCAGGCCGGCGGCAGCCAGGTCTACATCTTCACCGACAACGATTCTTCCGGCAGACGCATCCGCGGCATTCTGCGCGACGAGTTCCCGGACGCCGAGCATATCTATACCCGGCGCGGGTATCCCGGCGTCGAAGGAACACCCGAGGAATACCTGCTGGAGCAGCTTCTCAAGGCAGGCTTCGAGTCCGAGCTTATTTTCCCCGATGCGGGACCGGAGCCCCGCTGGTCCAAAGAGGACGGGCTCTAAGGAGCTTGGCTATGGCTGCAGGTCTTGCTTCTCCTTGCAGCAGCGCCGGCCTGCCGGCGCAGCCTTGCCTGCATCGCCAGCGGGCTCGCCATTGGCGCAGCTATGCTTTTGCTCTCTTTAAGCCGGACTCACGGTGCGGCCGGCTTTCCCTTGCCGCGCTGCCCAGCCAGCGCAGGCAAGCATTCTCCTGCCCCGCTGCCCAGCCAGCGAAGGCGGGCCGCCGCATCCGGAAAAGCGGCAGCGGTCGCCTTTGAAGCCGGGTTCCTACCGCGGTTTCCGCCAAGTTCAGAGGAACCTGGGTTCAACAGCGATTGGAGGAGCGGCGGCTTGCCGAGCGGCCTTGGGCGCAGCGAACTTGCCGGGCTTGAACACTTGAGCGCAGCGGGCTTGCCTTTCCCTGCGGCCAGCGCGGCCCAGCCGCACGGCCGGCTCGCTCCTGCCCGCTGCTTAGCCAGCGAAGGCGGGCCGCCGCATCCGGAAAAGCGGCAGCGGTCGCCTTTGAAGCCGGGTTCCTACCGCGGTATCCGCCAAGTTTAGAGGAACACGGGTTCAACAGCGATTGGAGGAGCGGCGGCTTGCCGAGCGGCCTTGAGCGCAGCGGGCTTGCCGGGCTTGAACACTTGAGCGCAGCGGGCTTGCCTTTCTCTGCGGCCAGCGCGGTCCAGCCGCATGGCCGGCTCGCTCCTGCCCCGCTGCCCAGCCAGCGAAGGCGGGCCGCCGCATCCGGAAAAGCGGCAGCGGTCGCCTTTGAAGCCGGGTTCCTACCGCGGTATCCGCCAAGTTCAGAGGAACACGGGTTCAACAGCGATTGGAGGAGCGGCGGCTTGCCGAGCGGCCTTGAGCGCAGCGAACTTGCCGGGCTTAAACACTTGAGCGAAGCGGGCTTGCCTTTCCCTGCGGCCAGCGCGGTCCAGCCGCACGGCCGGCTCGCTCCTGCCCGCTGCCCAGCCAGCGAAGGCGGGCCGCCGCATCCGGAAAAGCGGCAGCGGTCGCCTTTGAAGCCGGGTTCCTACCGCGGTATCCGCCAAGTTCAGAGGAACACGGGTTCAACAGCGATTGGAGGAGCGGCAGCTTGCCGAGCGGCCTTGAGCGCAGCGAACTTGCCGGACTTGAGCACTTGAGCGCAGCGGGCTTGCCGGGCTTGAGCACTTGAGCGCAGCGGGCTTGCCACAGCGGACGGAGCATTCAAGCTTTGGCGGCCGCTATATCTGAAGCAGAGCAATGACCGCCGTCACCGTGCCGATGCTCAATATCGTCGAGAACAGCACCGCCTGCGAAGAAAACTCCGGCTCGTTGTCGAATTCGACCGCCAGCAGAACGCTGCTGAGCGAAGTCGGCACCGCCGAGCTCACGATAAGCGCCTTGGCCGCGAGGCCGTCGATGCCAAGCAGCCAGACCGTCAAGGCGGCCAGCGCCGGGCCTGCCGCCAGGCGAAGCGCCAGGGAAAGCCCCAGATCCGCCGTCTTCCCCTTGCCGCTGCCGCGCTTCATGCTCCCGAGCTGCACGCCGAGCGTCAGCAGAGCCGTCCCGATAAAGGCATTCGCCACATAATCGAGCGGCGTCGCGAGATAGACCGGAATGCCGACGCCGAAGCCGCGCAGCGCAAAAGCGAGCGGAATCACATAAATGACCGGCTGCGACAGAATCGTGCGCCGGATGTCGCGGAAGCTGCTTTTATGCGCATTGACGCTGTAGATGCCGTATGTGTTCGGCAGCAGCGACTGCATCATCATGACGAGCACCTGAATCGACATCGTGAACGGATTCGCAGCGAAAGCCAGCTGGTTGAGCGGAATGCCGTAATTGGCGCTGTTGTAGAACAGCACGCTGTTGCGCATTGCCGCCTTCATGCCCCCCTGAAATCCCCTCAGTCGGATGACGATCTCCACAAGCGCGTACTGGAACGCCATGAATACGCCGAAAAACAGCAGCACCTGGCCGATCAGCGAAAACGGAATGTCGGTCGTATACAAAAGCTTGAAGATGACGGCCGGAGAAAAGAGATAAAAGTTCAGCTTCGACAGCGTGCGGATGTCGAGCACGAAAATCCGCTGCAGCACGACCCCGATCAGGATCATGACGCACAGCGGAATGATGTTATGCAGCAGAATCGAGCCGAGCAATGCCATGCGTGCCACTCCTTCCTTCAGGTCCAAAAAAAATTCCTGCAATTTCTTGCAGGAATGACAGACCCAGCGGCCTCTCGGAAGAGGCTTATTTTTTCAGCAGGCTTTTGACGGCTGTCACGATGGAATCCGCCTTTTGGTCCGGCGTCATCGATTGATCCATGCCGCCGGTAATGTATTTGCGGATATTGCCCTTTTTGTCGATCAGCGTGAACACGTCGTTATGGCTGTAATTGCCGTCGGCGTCCTTAAGCAGGGACAGGCCGTAATCCTTGACCAGCTTGGCGGTGGCGGCTTCGTCCGGATTGCGCAGGAACAGCCAGCCCGCCGGGTCGGCATGGAATTTGGAGGCGAAGGTCCGGATGGCTTCAGGCGTATCGCGCTCCGGATCGAAGGTGATGGACATCAGCTCCGCTTTGTCGCCGAACAGCCCTTCCTCCTTCAGCTTGTCCTGAACCTTGGACAGAATGAAAGTCGTAGCGGGACAGACGTCCGGGCAATGAGACCAGTAGAAATAAGCGACGCGGACTTTGCCGTCCGAATCGGCGAGCTTGACTTCCTTTCCGTCTTCCAAAGCGTTCTGAAGCGTGAACTCAGGCGCAGGGCTGTTTTGCGGAAAATTGACGGCCTGCGTGCTGTCGGCCCGGCTTGATACGAGCAGATAGATGCCCATGGCGGCGCAAAGCGCGAACAAGGCGATTTTGAAGGCATGCTTGCGGATGAATGGCAACGTTTACCTCTCCTCTTATGTAAGTAAAGCCTGTCCGGGCGGACAGGCATGTAAGACCATCAAGGCAGGATGCTGGAAATGAACGCCGCGCCAGGCTCTCTGTAAGTGTTGGCGATCATGAGCAGGAAAACGACAAGCAGGTAATTGACGGAAATAAGGAAATTGACCTTGGCCCATTTCTCGGTCTCCTGTTCGGTTTTTGCGCGCATGCCTGTCAAGGTGTGGGCGAACCAGATGACGGTAAGCAGCCCGGAAACCCACAGGAACCATTGGCCCGTGTAGCCATACGTGTAGAGCAGGATTACGGTCGGAATGAGCAGCAGCACATAAGGAATCATCTGCAGCTTGGTCCGCTTGATGCCTTTCACGACCGGCAGCAGCGGATAGCCCGCTGCGCGGTACTCCTCTACGCGGCGGATCGCCAGCGACCAGAAGTGGGCCGGCTGCCAGAGGAAGAGGAAGGCGAAGAGCAGCCAAGCCCCGGCATCCACTTGCCCGGTGACGGCGCAATAGCCGATAACCGGCGGCATCGCTCCGGACACGCCCCCGATGGACGTGCTCCAGGTCGAGCTCCGCTTGAGCCAGATCGTATAGATGACGATATAGACGAACCAGCCCAGCAGTCCCAGCCAGCCGGAAAGGACGTTCACAAGGGTAAACAGCACGGCAAGGCCGGCAATTCCGAGAATGATGCCGTAAGTAATGACGAATCCCGGCTTCAGCCGGCCTGTCGGCAGCGCGCGGTTGCGGGTCCGCTCCATCTTGAGGTCGAGCTCGCGGTCCCAGTAATTGTTAATGACGCAGGCCGAAGCCATCGTCAGAGAAGTTCCGATCAGCATCCATAGAAGCTTCAGCCAGTCGATGCTCCACTGGGAAGCTACCCAGAATCCGCCAAAAGCCGCGAAAGCGTTCATGCGTACGATTCCTGGCTTGGTAAGGGCAATCAAGTCTTTCCACACAGTCGTGCGCCTCCTGTTTTTGGAGCGCAAAAGCGCATTGCGCCTAAGGGCTTCAGTAGTCAACGGTACTAATGATACCGAAAATGAATGCTTGTGACAATGTAAGGAAAGGCAAGTTCATGAATTCGACATGCCAATGTAGACTATTTGTTGACGAATGCTGCCGGGTCTTGCCTCCCTGAGCTGGCCCCCGCTTTCATTTTCGAGTCGAAAACAGGCACATCTCGCGGTCCCCGGCATACAGTAAGGTGTGGTCAGGAGCCCAGGCGGGAGGGCACCGCAGCAACAGCAGGCCGCAGGCTCCCGCAAAAGGAGCGTGAACAGGAATAATGGCTGTCATCAAGACCAACGATGCGGACACCAAGCTGCTTGCCCGGCTGATGCGGGCGGAAGCGGAAGGCGAAGGCGAACTCGGCATGCTGATGGTGGGCAACGTCGGCGTCAACCGGGTACTCGGCAATTGCCTCGATTTCCGCAATATAAGGTCCATTCCGGACATGGTGTACCAGAGTCCCGGAGGATACGAGGCGGTCCAGAAGAGCTACTTCTATCAGAAGGCCAGGGACAAGGAAATTCGGCTCGCCAAACGCGTCATCGGCGGGGAGCGGCAGAATCCTGCCAGCAACGCGCTGTGGTTTTTCAGGCCGTCGGGAGATTGTCCCGATACCTGGTACAACCAAGGCAACACCGGGCGCTACAAAGCGCATTGCTTCTTCGCGCCGACCTCCAGCGACTGCCCGGACGTGTACTGACCGAAATCAAGCATCTATCCAGAGAGAGCGGGGAAACCTTTCATGTCGAATACTTATGACTTCGATTACTATCGTTCTTATGGCGCCTACGGCCATCCAGCCGTCGGCGGCGCCGGCACCGGCTACGGCCATCCTTCGGTCGGCGGCGCCGGCATGGGCTACGGCCATCCTTCCGTGGGCGGAGCGGCTGCGGGCTACGGCCAGCATGGCGTCGGCGGAGTCAATGCCGCCATGTACAGCCACGACGGCATGATGATTCCGGGAGCCGCCTTCATGCAAATGCCTCCGGGCGTGCCGAGCGGTTCCGTCATTACGCCTAACGCCGGAACGATCACAACCGTGCCGGCCCGCGAGGAATCGTATGTCGAGAACATCCTGCGCTTGAACCGCAGCAAGATGGCGACGTTCTATATGACGTATGAGAACAACAAGGAATGGAACGCCAAAATTTTCCGCGGCGTCATCGAGGCGGCAGGCCGCGACCATATCATTATCCGCGATCCCGCCACGAATATGCGTTATCTGCTCCTGACGCTGAATCTCGACTATGTCACCTTTGACGGCCCGATCGCCTACGAGTATCAGTTCCAAGGCCAGACGATCTCCAATCTGACGCCCGAGACGGAACGCTAAGCCAATGGCCGGCGTCCAAGCGACGGCTTGAACGTCCACGCATGGATGCGGGAACGCCCCCCGGCGACCATCCCGCCAATGCCAACCCATGGAGAACGCTCCGAGAGGCGTTCTTCTTGGCATGCCCGCGCTTCCTCCTCCGAGGCTGCCGGCCAAATTTCGACGAACAAATTCGGCTGATCCGTGCCTTCATAGAGAGATACAGGCACGCCGCCTTCTGCCAGCCGTCCGATCAAAGCCAGATAGTCCGCGCGGGCTTCCTCCTCGATGCGGTATTCAACCATCAAAGCATAGGCATTCATTCCGATTCCTCCTTGTAGCATCAAGTTTCTCCATCCTAGCATGACACGGGCCCTCAGCCCAAGCCCGACATAAGAAACCATCGACGAGGGCATAATGGAAAGACCGGAAGCGGGGGCGTCAAGGCCTTCTAGGCCGTCTGGGCCGCTTCCATAGCCATTTGAACTCTTCAGGAGGTGCTTGGACTGGATACAGGAACGCATCTGGTCGCCGGACTGGGACTCGCCGGGCTGTCGACCGTCGATCCGGCCGTCGCAGGAAACGCGAGTCTGTTCGCGGCCGTGATGGCGGGCACGATCATCGGCTCGCAGGCTCCGGATCTGGACGGCTTCCTTCGGCTCAAAAGCAATGCCGTCTACATCCGCAACCATCGCGGCGCCTCTCATTCCCTGCCCGCCGTCCTCATCTGGACGACGCTGATAACGGGAGCGATCGCTTGGGCTTATCAAGGCACGCTGCCTTGGCTGCATCTGGCCGGGTGGGTGCTGCTCGCGGTATCCGCCCATGTTTTCTCCGATTGCTTCAATACCTACGGCACCCAGGCGGCAAGGCCCTTTACGGACAAATGGATTTCGTGGAACATCATCCACATTTTCGATCCGACTATTTTTGCCGGCCATGCAATCGCCTTGCTGCTTTGGGCTTTCGGAATCTTCCAGCCGCAGCTCATCTTTCCGGTTCTGTATGGACTGCTCGTCGCTTATTACATCTGGAGAACGCAGGTCCATCGAAGCGTGGCCCGGAAGCTGCCGACGCTGGACGATTCCCATGCCGAAGGGGATGCCTATATTCTCATCCCGACGATAACGCTGAACAATTGGAATGTCGTCAAGCGGCTGGAAGACGGAAGCTTCATGATCGGCGACTTGCGCAAGGGCGAGCTCAAATGGTCCGGGAGCGCGCGCTGCATGGAGCATCCCGCGATCGACCAGTCGAAATTCGACGCATCCGTCAAAGCGTTCCTGTATTTCACCTCGTTCGCCTGCTCCGAGGTGCTGGAGCATTCGTACGGCTACGAGGTGCGATGGTTCGACGTGCGCTACCGCCACCGCAAGCAGTACCCGTTCGTAGCGGTCGTTCTGATGGACAAGGATTACGCCACGCTCGGCTCCTATGTCGGATGGCTGAGCGACGAAAGGCTGCAGAAGAGGCTGCGCATGAACACCTACTGAGCCTGCTTCCATTAAAAGAGCATCCCGAAGCGGTTGACCGCAGAAGCCCCTTGCTTCACAATAAGAGGGGCTTTTTTAATTTGTTTCCGCAGGCCTGAGCAGCAAAAAAAGAAAGCCCAAGGTTTCCCTTAGGCTTCCTCTTGTTTATCTTCCCGCTATTAGCGGTGTTGTTGGCCCGACAGTTGTTGCTCGGCGATTTGCACGAGTTTCTTCGTGATGTAGCCGCCGAGGGATCCTGCATCGCGGGTTGCTACGTTGCCGTAGTATCCGTCTGCTGGAATTTGTACACCCAGTTCTTGTGCTGCTTCGAATTTCATTTGCTCAAGGGCTTGTTTTGCACCTGGCACGACCAGTCTGTTGCTTCCGCTGTTGTTGCTTGCCATTGTAATTGCTCCTTTCGAAGTTCGCACTTTGATGTGTGTTGCAAGCTTGCAAGCTTATTATGTTCCGTTTCGAAAGTTCTATTCTACGGCTCTTCAAATTTTCTTCCTCATCCTAATCTGAATCGGGAGGCATACCGCCATGTCCAAGCCCCTTGCCTTGATTTACTCTCTGCTGTCCTGCGTTCTCATGGTAGCGACCGCAATCTCCATCAGCTTCAGCGCCTGGCTGGCCATTACGCTCGCCGTCGCCACGACGGTGTTCATCGGCCTCGGCTTCATGCTCAAGTCGCGTCTCAAACGTTCTTGAAAGGCCGGCTATAAAAAAGGGGTGCCTCCCGGACAAGCTCCGAGAACGGCACCCTTTTGGCATTTCCTTTGACTTTCAGCTTACGGCTTCAGGAAGCCCATTCTTTCCTTGACGCCCGCAACGATCGCGTCGGCTTCGGCCGATGCTCTCTCGGCGCCGCGGCGCAGCACTTCCTCGAGCTGGCCGGAGCTGCGGATATCGCGGTAACGCTCCTGCAGCGGCTCCAGGACGGCGATGATCTGCTCGGCCAAGTCTTTCTTGAACGGACCGTAGCCCTGTCCTTCGAACTTCGCCTCTACTTCTTGCAGAGACAGCCCCGACATCTGCGAGTAGATGCCCATCAGATTGCTGACCTCCGGCTTGGAGGAAAGGTCGTACTGGACTTCCCTGCCCGAATCCGTCGTGGCGCGGCTGATTTTTTTGCGGATGACGTCGGGCGGATCCAGCAGCGCGATGAAGCTGCCCGGATTCGGATTGCTTTTGCTCATTTTTTTGGAGGCGTCGTCGAGCGACATGATGCGTGCGCCTACCTTCGGGATATAGGGCTCCGGCACGGTAAAGAAATCGCCGAAGCGGCTGTTGAAGCGCTGCGCCAGATCGCGGGTCAGCTCCAGATGCTGCTTCTGGTCGTCTCCGACCGGGACGAGGTCGGCGTTGTAGACCAGGATGTCCGCCGCCATCAGGGACGGATAGACGAACAAGCCTGCGCCCACGGAATCCTTCCCGGCAGCCTTGTCCTTGAACTGCGTCATCCGCTCCAGCTCTCCCATCGAGGTCAGCGTCGTCAAAATCCAGCCCAGCTCGGCGTGAGCGCGCACATGCGACTGCATGTAGATGGACGCGCGTTCTGGATCGATGCCTGCGGCGAGGTAGATCGCGGCGATCGACTTGGACTGCTCGCGCAGCGCTTCGGGATCCTGAGGTACGGTAATGGCGTGGAGATCCACGACCATGAAGTAGCATTCATGCGTTTCTTGAAGCTTGACGAAATTCTGCAAAGCTCCGATATAATTGCCGAGCGTCAGCTGACCGCTGGGCTGTATGCCCGAGAGGACTTTCTTCATTAGAACCAAGCCTTCCTATTGTGGAATGGAAAAAACAAAAAGGCCTCTCCTCCGCAAGGGACGAGAGACCGTGGTGCCACCCTAATTCGCTGAAACATCCAGCCTTGGATCCGATAACGGGGATTAGCCCGGGGAGACTGGCTCCCGGCTCCAGAGTCCATTCGGCGCCTTCCGATTCCGCCGGCTTCTCAGCTTCCGCCGGCTCTCTTGGGAAATCTTCGCTTACAGCGCCTACTTGTTTCTGTTCACAGCCATTTGCTTACCCCGATTATAGCCTCCTTCCCCCAAAAGTCAAGAGCGTCCGTTCTGCTCCTCGGCAGCCGCGCATACATTGGTACAGGCCTCATCGGCCCTATGCCGGACCGTAGAAAGAAGGCCTCGCATGTCACCTCAGCGCCTTGTTCCGCTCCTGACCGCAGCCGCCTCCATCGGAGCCGCCGCTGCCGCCTTTGCCATCATCCATAGAGATGCGGGAATATCGGGAGCCGATATCCAGCCGTTCAAAACGGTATTTATCGGCATCATTCTCGAGGCTCTTCCCTTCGTCCTGCTGGGAGTCCTCTTCTCCGCCATCCTGCAGGTGTTCGTGCCGGACGAGCTGATTCGCCGCCTGATGCCTTCGCGCCCCCTTCCGGCCATTCTGATCGCCGGGCTGGCCGGCATTCTGTTTCCGCTATGCGAATGCGGCATGATTCCCGTCGTCCGCCGCCTCATCCGCAAAGGCATGCCTGCAAGCGCAGGAATCGCGTACATCCTGGCCGGCCCGGTCGTGAACCCGGTCGTATTCTACTCCACCTACAGCGCCTTCGGGAATGCGCCGGCAATGGCCTTCGCCCGGACCGGGCTCGCTTTTGCCGTGGCCGTGCTGACAGGCGTCATCGTCTGGAAATCCATGCGCGGCAATCCGCTCAAAGCCGATCTCGCCTCCATGTACGGCTCTGCGCCGACGCGGCGTGACGAGCTCCCCGCATCCGCGGGCAGCAGGCTGATCAGCACGATGGCCCATGCCTCGGACGAATTTTTCGATATGGGCAAATACCTCATCTTCGGCGCCGCGCTTGCCGCCCTGTTCCAGACCGCGGTCAGCCGCTCCATGCTCGAAGAGCTCGGGGGCAGCCAGCTGTATTCGCATTTGTTCCTGATGGGGCTTGCTTTCCTGCTGTCGCTCTGCTCGACATCCGACGCCTTCGTCGCCGCTTCCTTCGGCGGCAGCTTCGAGCATGGCGCGCTGCTGGCCTTCCTCGTTTTCGGACCGATGATCGATCTCAAAAGCCTGATGATGCTGCTGGCCTCGTTCCGCGCCCGCTTCGTCCTTACGGCGGCAGCTTCCGCAGCCCTGCTGGTCCTGGCCGGCTCCTGGATCGTCGAAGCGCTGTTCTTGTCCTAAGTCCTGATAAAATCCCATTGCGAGAGGAGGCTGATCCGCTTGCAGCCGGAATACCGTACCAAAGTCCTCCACCAGCTCGCGCGCGCCTTCATCATGGGTTTGTTCGCACTCTATATGACGGGCCTGGCCAAGACAGACTCGCTGCATCAGTTTGTCGCATCCGGCGCATTCGCAGGAATCAAGCTGTCGGCAATTGCGCTGTATGCCATGGCCTTATGCCAGCTGTACGCCGCCATCGCCTTGCTTCAGGGCAACGATATCCAGGCCGACTGCGATTGCGGCGCTCATTCGCCGGGAAAGACGGGCCCGCTTCAATGGGCCATGTACGCCCTTTTCCTCCTTCCCCTTCTGCTCGGCATGCTGCCCGATCAAGGTAGTCCGGCAGACTGGCAGCAGGAGAAGGGAATTCACGATCACGGCGGCGGCCAGCCTCTTTCCTCCCCATCCGCTCCTGTTTCCGGAGAAAAATCGGCCCTGCCGCCGTCGCCGCATTCCCGTTCTTAATTGAAATCTCCTTCGTTATGGAGAGAAATGGCGCATGCGAATTTTCCGATGCATATATTTGGAAACAATGTGAGCATACTACCTCCAGACCACTTAGGAGGTGAATTCCATGGCAGGATCCCGCACCAACCGCCTCGTCGTTCCAGGCTGCCAAGCAGCGCTTGAGCAAATGAAATTCGAAGCTGCGCAAGCACTCGGCATCCAAATCCCGCAAGACGGCTACTACGGCAATATGGCTACCCGCGATGCCGGTTCTCTCGGCGGCTACATAACGAAGCGCCTCGTTGAAATCGCCGAGCAGCAGCTCTCCGGCAGCGCCGGACGCATGCGCTAATAACCGTACGGGCTCGAAGGCGCCGCATGCCGGCGCAAACTCCATCAGAAAAGAACAGCCTTTGTCCGATGAGGACAAAGGCTGTTCTTTTGGGGGCGTTGCGATGAAGAGAAACGAAGAGATCATGTGGATGGCGAAATCATCCGTTCGGCTACTCTTCGGCCGCTTCCTTGCGCTCGTACAGCTTCGGATGCTTGGGCTCGAACCGGAACGGGGAACTAGCCAAATTATAGTTCGATTCGCAAAGCATGCTCGCGGACCAGCTGGAAGCCGTTCCTTGACGGACCGAGAAGTCGTACAAAATCTCTCCGTGGGTCCATTCCTTCTTGTGCTTGAGGGCTTCGACCGCCATATGCCGGAATTCCTGCACCTGGGCTGCCGTCAGCCCTTTCGGCGAGAACGAGGCCGAATTATTTTTTAGCTCGATGGGGTTATGCCGGATGCCGTATTTGCCGACAGTATTATTACGGATATGGATAAGCACGGTGCCTGCGGAAGCATGCGTAAGCTCCGTCTCCAGCTGGCGGAATACATAGTCGACTTGTCTGGCCAGCGGCGCAGAACCATATGAATTCATTAATGTCACCTCCCTGCCTTGAATTCCGTTCCCCTGTTGTCGGGGCATCTTGGTCAAAACGCTTCTAGGAGGTCTGTAGCGACATTATAGGACATCCATTACCAGCCATCAACTAAATTTTTACAAAATATGATAAAATTCTACGATTATCCGGGTCTATATTCCCTGTTTTTCAATAGAAATTCGACAATTATAGACCTTGCCTCTGTACAATGTTATAATATGGATAATACAAAAGACCTATTTTCCCTTGTTTTTCCCTTTCCATCTTACATACATAGCCTTCATTTTTCCTATCGATAAGGAGCGATTTTCATGGAATGGTACAATTCTCTTTCCGTCAAAAGCAGAATCCGGTACGCCCTGTACGGCATGGTCGTTGCATTCAGTCTTGTAAGCCTTGTTTTCGAGCTGGTTGCGGGTTCCGCCTTGTGGCCGGCCCTCGTCACGATCGCCGTCTGCGCTGCGGCCGCATATCCGCTCTCCCAGATCATCGAGCGCTCGCTTATGGGCTCCATCGAGGAGATGACCGCCGTCGCCTACCGCATCGCGAAGGGAGATTTCACGCAGAAGGTCGACGCCTCCAGCTCCTCGCTCGGCGAGCTCGGCCATTCCTTCAACAGCATGATCGAAAAGCTCCGGGACATTCTTGTCGACACTTCCAAGATCAGCCGTACGGTTGGCGAGACGAGCACCGGCATCTTCGAGAAAAACCGCCAGGTCAAAAACGTCATGGAGCAAGTGGCCTCGTCAGCGGGAGAGCTTGCGACCGGAGCCAACGAGATCTCCGGCGAGGTCGGGGACATGACGGATTCCATCCGCGATATTGAAACGAAGGTTTCCGCTTATGCGGAATCCAGCCGCCTGATGAATGAGCGCTCGGAAGCAGCGATGCGCCTGGTCGAGAAGGGACGCCACTCCGTCGAGACCCAGGCGGAAGGAACCCGCCGGACAGAAGAAGCGGCGACCCAGGTATCGGCGGCCATCAGCAAGCTCTCCGAAGCAGCCGTAGGCATCTCCTCCATTACGAGGACGATATCGGATCTGGCGGAGCAGACCAACCTGCTGTCCCTCAATGCTTCTATTGAAGCGGCGCGCGCAGGGGAGCACGGACTCGGCTTCGCGGTCGTCGCCCAAGAAGTCCGCAAGCTGGCCGAGGAATCGACCGCTTCGACCAAGGAGGTTTTCCATCTGGTCAAAGGAATTGAGCAGGGCGTAAAGGAAGCGGCGTCGAACATGAAGATCAACGAGCAGGCCGTCCAGCTTCAATCCGAGATGATCAAGGAGACCGAACAGATCTTCAGCGAGATCGTCTCCAGCGTGCAGTTCATTTCCGAACAGATCCACACCTTCTCCAAAGAAAGCGAAAGCATGCAGGAAAGCGCTCGCCTGATCTCCTCGGCCATCCAGAACATATCCGCCATTACGCAGCAATCCGCGGCTGGAACACAGCAAGTATCCGCCGCTATGAACGAGCAGATCGAAGCCATCCAGACCGTCGTCGAGGAAACCGGGCGGATGCAGCAGATGGCGTCCCAGCTTCAGCGGACGATTCAAGTGTTCAAAGTTTAGCAGCCTCAAGCCTCCGGGAAATCCGGGGGCTTTTTTTGTCCCTCCGCCCTGTCCGCAGGAATGATTCAACCTTCCTCAGGGAATCATGTACCGGCAGGAATCCCAATGCTTGAGCGGGCTTGCCGCCCATTCCGTCCGGAAGGAGAGATGATGCTTGAAGCGCAGTAAAAGCCGCTTGGACGCGTTCCGCAAGATGCTGATTGCACGGCCCGCGGCAGCATGCCTCGTCATGGCGGCCGTCCTGCTGATGCAGGCGCCGAATTCGGCCGATGGCAGCATGTCCTCCTCGGCCGGGACCAAGGCCGTCGCGGCATGGACAGCAGGCGCTGAATCCAGCCTCTCCCATCCTGATTCTTCGTCCAAGAAACGGAAGCAGCGGCGCGCAACCGTATCGTGGGCGGCTCTGTCGAGCCGATATCCAGGAGCCTTCGCCACTAGAGGACCGGCTTCTCCGAAGCGTGCCGCGCTTACTTTCGACGACGTGCCCGACAACTACTACACGCCTCGTGTGCTTGACATTCTGGCAAGAGAGCATGTCAGAGCGACCTTTTTCCTGGTCGGACAGCGCGCCGCCGCCCATCCGGATATGGTGCAGCGGATCCGGATGGAAGGCCATGCGGTCGGAAGCCATTCCTACAATCACACTTCCTATGCCCGTCTCTCCCTGGAGGAATTCATTTCGCAGATCCGCCGTACGGATAAAATCCTGCTTCCCCAGCTCGGCTTCACTCCCCGCTTCATGCGTCCGCCTTACGGGGAGATCAAGCCGGAGCAGCTCGGCTGGGCGCAGGGACACGGATATTTCGTCGTGAACTGGAACGTGGACACGGAGGATTGGAAAGGGCTCGGCGCCGAAGCCATTATCCGCAATGTAAAGCGCACACTCGTGCCGGGAAGCATCATTCTGCAGCATGCCGGAGGCGGAACCGGAGAGGATTTGAGCGGAACGCTGGATGCGCTGCCCCGAATAATCGCCATGCTGCGCCAGAAGGGATACGAATTGGTTACGGTGCCCGAGCTCCTCGGTGAATCGGAGGCCGTAGAGGAATTCAAGCTGTACGATTGAAGGCTGAGAGCATTGGCATAAAAAAACCGGCCCCATGAAAGGAACCGGTTGAACTGCTGCTATTTCAGTACATGAACCTTGACATATTGGAAGCCGAAGTTCTGGGCTTGAGCCGTCGTCCCCGGCACGAAGATGTCGATGCGCTGGCCGTTGATGGCGCCGCCGGTATCCGAAGCCGTCGCAATCATGCCTCCTGCTGGAAGGCCTTCGTAATCGTAGCCGGTAATGTACAGCTTCGTTCCGAGCGGAATCTGCTTCGGATCAACGGCGACCGTTCCGACCTTGAGCGGGTTGCCGAAGTAGTCGACTGCTCCCCACTTGCCGTTCTCCGATGCGGCGGACGTATAAGCCGTCGCTTTGATGTTCAGCGTTTTCGCCACCTGATAGGAGGCTCCGTTGGGTGCGATCACTTGCTTGGCTCCGTCTTCTTTGGAGAGCAGCTGGATGCCTCCGGCAGCCGCATTGGCCTTCATCGCGGCTCCGGCAGCCGCATTGGCCGCATCGGTGGCAGGTATCGAGAGCGTAAGTCCGGCATAGATGTTCGTGGCCTCGACGTCTTGGTTGAACGACATCAGCTTGTTCAGCGAAACGCCGAATTGCTTCGACAGGCTCCAGAACGTATCGCCGTCCTTGGCGATATAATCCGTGGCGGCAAATGCTGGCGAGGCGCTGGTCCAGATCACGGCTCCTGCCAGCAAAACGGCAGCTGTCCTTCCGATCGGGCGCAGCAGGGATGTCATCCGTTTTTTCATCGTCATCGTCATCGTCATCGTCATTATGTCCTCCAGTTCGGCGGTCCCTATGCAGCTTGGAACCGTTATGTGAGTCCGCGGCAACTCGTTGGGACTCAGAATAACACAGCCTTCAATGCCGTGGACCGTCCAAAAACTGACAGGAAGCAATTATGAAAGGCTCTCATTTTTCCCTGAGGCAGCGGAATCCCATGCGGCAGAAGGGGATGGGCGCAGAGGCGCCGGCCGCCCTCCCGGCGGAATGAAAAAATTCTAATGGAGCCTGCGAAGGGCGAAAAGGGCCTTTTCCGGATGGCGTCGACGACTCGCGGCCCGGCCGTGCTTCTTTTCAGGAAACCTATTCCGCCAAGCACAAAAAGGCCCCCCGTCAGAACGGGGAGCCTTCTAGATGGCTGATAATCAGCCTTTGAATTCCTGAACCCAGACGCCGTTGTAATACGCCACGCCGATCTTGGTGTAGTTCGACTTCAGGATGTTCGCCTTATGGCCTTCGCTGTTCATCCATGCGGTCATGACCTCTTGAGGCGTGCGCTGTCCTTTGGCGATGTTCTCTCCCGCATAGTTGTACGTGACTCCGTAAGCCTTCATCATATCGAACGGAGAGCCGTACGTAGGCGACGTGTGGGAGAAGTAGTTGTTCACGTACATGTCCTTGGCTTTGTCGAGCGCAACCTTCGTCAGCTGCGTGTCGCTCGTAAGAGCTCCAAGACCGACCTTGGCGCGCTCCTGGTTCACGATGTTGATGACCTGCTGCGCATAAGAGGACGTATCGCTCGCTCCCTGCTGGCCGGATCCCGGGTTCGTTGCAGGAGCCGGTGTTGGTGTAGGCTTCACGGTAGGAGCCGGCGTCTTGACCGGTGCCGGAGTCGCCGTTGGCGCAGGTGTTTTGACCGGTGCCGGAGTCGCCGTCGGCGCAGGTGTCTTGGCCGGTGCCGTTGGCGCCGGGGTTGCCGTCGGAACCGGCTTCTTCACGATGAAGCCGCCTTGCTCCAGTTTATTCAAAAGATCCTGGAAATCTACCCCGTACGAGCTGAGCATTTGCTGAAGGGTATAAGATTGATATGCGGGCTTGGCTGCCGCCGCCTGGGCTGTGCCCGCATAACCGGCCGTACCGGAAAGGGCGACGCCTGCTGCTACTGTTATCGCTAGAAAAGTGCGTTTGTTCACGTAAATTCTCCTCCTGATTTTCTCCGCGTCGGCGAAGATTCTAGTTGGTGTCGTCCCGAGCTTGCCGGACAACCCTATCCTAGCACGCCCCACTTCAGGTTTGGCTAGTAAGATTCTGGGAACCGGCACTCCGCGCATCCTTTCCGGCAGTCGTTCTCATGCGGCCGGATCGAGCCGTCGCGCGGCTTTCCGGCCTTTCCGACAGCGCTCGATGAGAGCCGGATGAGAAATTTCTAACCGACGGAAGCCGCGCTGCCGAGGGCATGAAAAAAAGCCGTCCGGCGAATAGCCGGGCGGCTGCAGCGTATGGGTGGATCAGAGATAATCGGGGAGCGTGTCCGCTTTTTTGAGATTGCATTCGGAGCAGGCGCACACGCAGTTGGCCGGGGTGCTGAGGCCGCCCTTCGACTTCGGAAAAACATGGTCGATCGTATCGCCGAAACGACCGCAGTAATGGCAGACATAATTGTCCCTCTGGAGAATGAGCAGCCTGAAATCGCTCTTCGTATAGAGCTTGTGGATCAGCCTCGGATGGAGAATGCCGGCCGCTCCCTCCTGCACCATGCGCACGGCGATATCGCGGTCGATCTCCGTATGCCAGCGCTTGCCGCTTTCGCGCCGGCCCCGAAGCTGGATCATGCCGGTGCCCCGGTCGTTCAGCAGCGAAGGATCGTACGTGAACGAGCCCTTGAACGGCTTGATGGCTTTGAACGGCAGACGTGTTCCGGGAGTATGGGAATGTGCCGTCACCGCCGCCTTGCGGGTTTTGCGCCGCCGGCGCCGCTTGCGCTTGCGCTTGGCCAGCCCGCCTGCCTGCTCCGCCGCCGCGGAAGACGTCTCCGACGGGGCATGAATCTCCACGGAGGGAGCCATCACGATCGAGGGAGACAGCACCGGCTGGGACGGCAGGATGAGCGAAGCGGGAGGCGCCTGCATGGCGCTGCCGCTCTCGTCGGTTCCGCGCTTGCGCCGGCGCTGGCAAGCGCGGCAAGTGCCCCGTCTGCCGTTTCGGCCGGTACGCTTGGGAAAGGCCCCCTCGGGTTTATCGCGGCCGCACGCGGCGCATTGTTTGGTGTCCATGAATGAATACGCTCCGTTCGTACAACTATCTAACCAAAGCATACCATAAACGGCCACTTGCGTTAAATATGCCGGCGGCAAGCCTGCTTTTAATTTCGATATTCTGGCTCGCTCCGGCTCCATTCGCCCTCCATAATAGGACTTTCAACCTACTGACTCTTCCATTCCTTCCAATCGCTTTCCTTGAAGCAAAGCCCCAATTCTCCTCATTCATTCCGAATAGGGCCGTGATTACGGATATTGTCTAGGATAAATTGAAAAAACAAAGAACCGATAACGATATTCCGTATCTTATAATCGCTTTATGAACAGTGACTATAGTCTTACTGTAGTGATTCCAATGACCTATTTTTCTAGGTGCATGTTGCCGCATGCCGTGCTATAATGAGGTTAGTAGATTACATAGAATTGTCCTGCACTTATAATCGCCTGCGACGACTTGCAGCCTCGGCAGCTAGACAGGGTCATATTGTCCTTAAGGGGGATGGTGAGAAATGTTCGCGAAACGACTGAAGCAGCTGCGCAAGAAGAGAAAGCTGACCATGCAGGAAGTAGCCGATTACGTCGGCGTAGCCAAGAGCACTTATGCGGGCTATGAATCCGGCTATCGCCAGCCTACGCTTGAATCCATCCACACCATCGCCCGGCGGCTGCAGACGACATCCGACTACCTGCTTGGACTGACCGATCTCTCGGAGCCTGCAGAACCGACCAGCAACGCCCGTGAATGGCTCAATCTCCAGCAGCTTCACTGGGACGGCATTCCTCTCGAGACCGAGGACGTCGATCTGATCCGACTGCTCATTGAACGAGTCGTAAGGGAACGCAGCTTGCGCAAAGACGAAACCGGCAACGGCTGATTGCAGCCTGCCGGTTTTTTTTGCTGAATAAGACGATCGGCGCCGGCAGTCCGGAAGAGGTGCTCTCTTCGCCGATCAACCGCCCGCCTGCTTCAGCCCTTTCAGCCGCTCCGTCAAGCTGGCCCGCGTTAGCTTGCTGGACGCTTCATAGCTTTCTTCCCACTGCTGCCGCTTCCCGGACGGAACGGAAGCCTGCTCCGCCTCCTGGATCAGCCCTTTGAAGCGGCTGCCGCAGGAGGATTGCGCCTCGTTCATCTTTTCGTTCAGCTCGGCGGCGGCCTTGGCGGCCCCCTCCTGGTCGAGCTCTCCTCTGCGGATCGCGTCCGACTTCGCTCCAGCGAGCTCCAGCACGCTTCCCGCCTCGCTTACGCACTGCTTCTGTAAGGCAGCCAGCTTATTCTCATAGGCGCGGACTTCTTCCTCGGCAGCCGCCGCTGCCTCTCCCTGACCATCGGACGTCTCGCTGGCCGGCGGCGATGCGGCCGGAAGAGGCTGCTTCTCTCCCGCGGCCGAAGCTCCCGGCCGAGACGGCTCCGCCATCGGCGAGGGAGACATTTCCGGCGCAGGCGAAGCCGTGCCGCTTCCGGCTTTTCCGCTGACGCTGCCGGCGGCTGCGGATGCCGGATCCTTTTCCCCAGGGAGAGGAGCCTGCCCGCTGGGGAGGCCTGCCCCCGCCGGAGCGAGGCGGTCCGGTTCGCGGTCCATCGGGAAAGCTTCCGACGGGCTGTCCTTGCTCGCTTCCGGCCGAGGAGCGACTGCCGTCTCTCCTGCGCCGGCGCCCAGACTACGATGATGCATATATCCCGTTACGGCCGGCACCAGCGCCGCAGCCATGACGGCTGCCAAGGCCAGCTTGCCGAGGCTCCAGCTTCGAGGCTTCCTGCTTCGGCGCCGGCGCTTCTTCCTTTTCTTCTGCATTTCCATGCCTTCCACTCCTTCCATGCCGGAGCTGCGGCGATCAAGGCTTCTGCATCATGTTGTCGAGCATTTTCACCCCGATCGCCTTCTGCTCCTCGTACATACTCCGGTAAGTCGCGAGAATCGCTGTGGAATACCCGCCTGCTTCCAGCTTGGTTTTGGTGTCCGTCATAATGGATTCGAAGCTGCGGTCGCATTCGGCCAGCGCGGCTTCTCCCTCCGCGCGAATCTTGCTTTTCGCCTCCGCGCTGCCGGACTGCATGTACCGGAACGCGGCATCCATCAGCTTGTTCTGGCATTGCACCAGCAGGCTGTTGAGCTTGTCCTCCGCCGCATTCTGGATATCCTTCTGCGGCACGGAGGGCTGCGGCGCAGGTGTCGGCGCAGGTGTCGGCGCAGGAGGCACGGTCACCGGCGGATTGCCGGAACCCGGCGGCATCGTTGGAGATGGCGCCGGCACAGAAGGACCGGGATCGGGAACAGACGGCACTCCCGGCATTCCCGGTGCTCCGGTTCCCGGAACTGCCGGAGCCGGCACGCCTCCCGGCGAGCTGCCGGAGGCCGGAGGAGACTCCGGACTCCCCGCAGCCGAGCCCGGGTTGTCCGGAGAAGCACCGGATGAGCCTTCGCCAGGACCGCTGAGGCCGCCTTCCGAGCTGCCGCCCGCCCCGCCTGCGGCTGGCAGCGACAACTCGATCAGCTGGCTCGAGGATGTCCATTGGACGGCCGCGCCCGACAGCTCCGCCAGAAAGCGCAGCGGAACATAGATCGTGCCCTCGGCGATATAGGCCCGCTGATCCTTAGGCAATACAGTTGCCTTGCCATCGGCGTAGAACGATGCCCTCGCATCCGTCAGGCTTATCTTATGGCCGGCCGGGGCTGACGGGACCGTGTAGACCGTCCCGGCCTTCCCCTCCACAGCTTGCCGCTGACGAGCGGACGGCGTCCACAGCGACACGCTCCGGGTTTTGGAATCCCATTCCACCCTGCATTCAAGCGCAGCAGCTGCGACGCGCAGCGGAACGTATACCCTGCCTCCTTCCATTAAAATATAATTTCCTTCCTTCAGCTTCTGCAGCTTGCCGTCGACGACCAGCTTCGCTCCGATGGATTCCGCCTTCACCGCCGCCTGAGCGGCAGCTGCAGCCGGCTTCGCAGCGGCTGCCGCCGCGCTGCCCGCCCCTGTCCCCATGACCAGCATAGCCGCTGCCGCGGCATAAGCCGCCGCTTTCCTCCTTGCAATCCGTTTCATCCTTCGTTCCCCCTTGCTTGATATGGATCGCCTGCTCAGCGCTTGACCTGCTCCGCCTTGCCTCCGCCTCCCGCTCCAGCCTTGAAGGCGAGCGCCGAGAGCCGGTTGTAGTCGCCCGGCGCCAGCTGCTCCAGCAGAAGCTCCTTGACCTCCCGTTTCTCGTCCTGACTGAGTCCTCCCTTAGCCAGTTCCTTGAGGACCGCGATTTCCTTGCTTCCCAGGCTTCCCGTCAAAATACGGAGCGCTTCCGCCTTCTCCGACAGGGACAGCTTCTTCCCTGCTTGCCTGGCCTCCTCCACCGACAGTCCCCCTCCCCGGTCTTCCGGAGCTCCGGATGAAGCCTTGCCGACGGCTGAAGCCGATTCCGCTTGAGCTTCCGGAGCAGAGGAAGGACCGGAAGGACCGGCGGACGAATTCCCTGTCGCGATGCCTTGATGTCCGGCATCCGTGGGCTCGGCTCCAGAGCGGGGCGGGACGGCCCCCGCACTGGCGCCAGCCTCCTCCTGAATGCCGGCAAGCGACGGATCCGCAAGCAGTCCAAGCGCCTTTTCCCCGGCCCAGCCGATCGAGTAGAAGGCAGCTCCTCCGAGCAATCCGCAAGCGGCCAGCCCGGCCGCGATTCGTCTGGTTTTCATGCCATGCCCTCCCCGTTCGCGATTTCCTTGCCTAAGCGCAAAACGGCTGTCCGCCGGCAGCTGCCGGCAAAACAACCGTAGAGGCCAATCAGGATTGAAGCTGCTTCAGCGTCCGGTAAAGAATGACGGCGGCCTCGGCTCTCGATGCCGGCTTCGCCGGCTGGAGAACGCCGCCGCTTCCGACGATGCCGAGCTGTGCGGCGAGAGCGACGCCCGGACGCAAGGAAGCCGCTACCGATGCCTGGTCTTTGTAGGCGGCCAGCGCCGCATCCGGGTTCGTCAGAGCGGGATAGCCGCCTGCCGCCTGCATCGCCCTTGTCACCATCACAGCAAGCTCCTGCCGGCTGACCGGGGCGCCCGGAGCGAAGCTGTCGCTGCTCCGTCCGTTCGTAATGCCGCTTGCGACGGCAGCGGCTACGTAAGGAGCGAACCAGTCGGTCGCCTTCACGTCTTTGAACGCGATGTCAGCCGACGATCCTTCCAGATTGAATGCCCGGACGATCATCTTGGCGATCTCCGCCCTCGTAACCGACCGGGACGGGTCGAACTTGCCGGCAGCTACGCCGGTCATGATTCCTTTGGCGGCTATGCCTTGAATGGACGTCTCCGCCCATTTGGCGTTCGCCAAGTCGGTGAATTCCACTTTGTTTTCCACGACGGCATAAACCGCCGCCGAGTCCAGCACATCCGCTTCATATACCGAGGATACCGTCCCGGCCTGGAAATCGACCGCTCGTCCCGCACGGATCCTCACGAGCCCGAGCAGGTCGCTGCCCGCGCTGTCCGCCGATACCGGCAAGGAGAGCCGGAGCGGTTTGGCTGCCGCTGCGGAAGCCTGTCCATTCTGGCGGACTTTGAACGAATATCCGCCCGAAGCGAGCGGAAGATCGGTGGCCTTCCGGACTTCGCTGTCATCCTCATGGGTCAGGCTGATCTGCAGGTCGCCGCTGCGGCCGTCCACGGGAACCGACACTTGCGCGCCGCCGCCGGCCAGTCCGATGTACTGGATGCCGGATGTCTGCGCAGCGGTCAAAGCTTCCTGGGGAACTTCCAGCGACCAGCTGCTGCCGGCCGATCCGGCATCAAGCTGAACGCTGACGCGCAGCTTTTTGGTCAGGTCGGAGCCGGATCCATCCAGCCCTTCCAGCGCGCTCTTGACCGAAGCCGCCGCCTCCGACACGGCCGCAAGGCTGGCCAGGGCATCGGCGGAATCCCACTTGATGCCGGACAGGCCGGCCGGGTCGGGCTCCAGCGCCGTCAGATTGATCTTGGCGATCGCATCCAGCGCTTCCTGGGCAGCCTTGAACGCCTCGCGGATGAGCGCGATCCGCTGCGCCGGCGTTGGAGAAGCGGCCAGCTCCCTGCGGATCGCCTCAATCCGGGCGATATACTGCTCGACGATCGAGCGGATTCGCTCGGCGATGCTTCCCGGTCCGGCGTTGCCCGATTCGGAGCCGGATCCGCTGCCGCTGCCCGGCGTTCCTCCGCCCGGGAAGCCTCCTCCCGGAAAGCCCGGGAATCCAGGGAAGCCTCCGCCTGTTCCAGGACCCGGCGTCGGACTTGCGCCCGGATCCGGGCTTGGACTCGTTCCCGGACCCGGCGTCGGACTTGCTCCAGGATCCGGGCTTGGACTCGTTCCCGGGCCCGGCGTCAGACTTGCGCCCGGATCCGGACTCGGACTCGGACTCGTTCCCGGTCCCGGCGTCGGGCTTGCGCCCGGATCCGGACTCGGACTCGGCGTCGCCCCCGATTCCGCCGACAGCGTAATTCTCTTCTCGAACACGATCTTCTCCGGTCCTCCGTAAGGATTGATCAGCTTCGCCTGAAGAAGCGCGCTTCCCGCCGCCGAGTCGTCCGGAATGGTGACCAGCCCGTTCACGAACACCCGCACATCGTCATCGCCCTCGATTTTATACCAGCGGATTGCTCCCTCCGGAGCGGCGATGCCGTTCAGCAGCAGCGAATATTGATGCATGCGTCCGCCATTGCCGACCTTGACGAGCTCAGAGCTCGTCATCCTCATGAGCGCGACGAGCAGAGCCGTTCCCGCAGGCTTTTCCAGCTGCAGCCGCTCCTGGGCATTGCCGAGCACCTTCACCAGATCCGCGCCCGTAATGCCGTAGGCCTGCAGCATGCGGCTGAACGCATAGTCGCCCGTACGGCCGAGCATGTCCGTCAGCACCCGCAGCATGAGCTCGTTGCGCTTCTCCGGCATGAACAGCAGCTGCATCAGCTCAGGCTGGCTCAGGCGGGACACGAACTCCCGGATCGTGCCCTCGACGCCGCGCTTGCCCGCGCCGTTCCCATACATGAATTCGACCACCTCGTCCATCGTGAGGTCGTCGACTCCGCCCGCGCGGACGATCGGCACAAGAGCGCGGCGGTAATCGGCATTGGAGCGGATCGCCTGAAGATCGGAGGCCTCGGGCGCGTACAGCAGCGCTATCGTATCCCTCATGAGCAGGAACAGATTGCTCTTGATGAACTCCAGATCCTCGGTCGCCGCCAGCTTCGGCTGGATCTTGTCCCATACCGGAGCCGCGAGAGCGAACTCCGCCGCGGGATCGAGGGAGCGAAGCTCCTCGCGGAAATTCAGCACATCCCGGTAATCGGCCGGATCTCCGGCCAGAAGAGCGGCGTGAAGCGCATACAACTGGGCCAGCGCCTGGTCGATCGTGCCGGGCTGCGGCAGGCTGCCGGCCGCATAGGCATGGCCGATCAGCCCGATATCGGCTGCCGGCCGAGGAGGAACAGCCGCAGCAGCGCCTGACGCCAGGACGGCGGCCAGTGTGGACAACGTCATTTTTCTTTTCCATGTCATTGCATCTTCACCTCTTGGAATTGTTTTCTCCATCGCTTGTTTATGCCTGAAGGCTGCGTACGTACGGCAGCGGAGACTGCCTGGAAATCGCGGCTCCCTCCCGGTTCGTCCCGCAGCTTCGCCCGCCCGGGCTTGCCTGGGCGGGCTGGAAGAGATCAGTAGCTCAGCTCGGGAACCGGGTCCTTCACGCCGCGGGTCATGCCGGGACGTCCGACCGAGTAGTACACGAAGTCCGTGCCTGCGAGATCCTGCTCGCGGAAAGCATTGCGGCCGTCGATCAGCACCGGCTGGCGGAGCATCGCGCGAAGCTCGGCAAGGTCGATGGAGACGAACTCCTCCCATTCCGTAAGCAGGCAGACCGCATCGGCTCCAGCGGCGGCTTCCAGCGCGCCGGAGCACCATTCCACCCGTCCCGCTCCGCCTCCGAAATGGCTGCGGAAGTTGTCCATCGCGATGGGATCGTAGGCCCGGACCTGGACTCCCCGGTCCAGCAGCTCCCCGATGATCTCCTGGGCAGGAGCTTCCCTCACGTCATCGGTTTCAGGCTTGAACGCAAGCCCCCATACCGCGATCGTCCGTCCTTCCAGGTCGCCGAAGATCGCTTCGAGCTTGCGCACGATATTGAAGCGCTGGCCCTGGTTCACCTCGACGACGGAGCGCAGCAGCTTGAACTCGTAGTCGAAATGCCCTGCGATCTGGATCAGCGCCTGCGTATCCTTGGGGAAGCAGGAGCCTCCATAGCCGATTCCCGCCTTCAGGAACGAGGAGCCGATCCGCTTGTCGTAGCCCATTCCTTCGGCGACTCTCGTCACATCCGCTCCGACTTTCTCGCAAATATTGGCAATCTCGTTGATGAAGGAAATCTTGGTTGCCAGAAACGCATTGGAAGCGTACTTGATCATTTCGGCACTGCGGATATCCGTCACGACAAAAGCGCCGCCGAGACCGCCGTGCAGCTCCCGGAGCAGAGCTTCCGCACGCGGAGAATCCGTGCCGACGACGATCCGGTCCGGATGCATCGTATCCGGGACGGCGGAGCCCTCGCGCAGGAACTCCGGCAGCGAGACGCTGTCGAACGGGCATTCGGTGCGGCTGCGGATCAGGTCCCGCACCTTTTCATTCGTCCCGACGGGCACCGTGCTTTTGATGGCCACGACGGGGTTGCCCTCCATCGCATCGGCGATCTCCTTGGCAGCCAGCTCGATGTAGGCGAGATTCGCTTCGCCTCCCGGCAGAGGCGGCGTTCCGACGGCGATGATGATGAGATCGGCGCCTTTGACTGCCGCATCTATGCTGGAGGTGAAGCTCAGCCGGCCAAGCTCCGCGTTGCGGACGGACAGCTCCTGAAGCCCCGGCTCATAGATGGGAATATCTCCGTTTTGCAAAGTGGCGATTTTCAAAGGATCCTTGTCCACGCAAATGACGGAATGCCCCAGCTCCGCATAGCAGACCCCCGACACCAGCCCGACATATCCTGTCCCTACTACCGTAATCTTCATGGCTTCCACTCCCGTTATGCGAAATTTGGCGTTCAGCGTTGCGATTCGATCTTCTCCCCGAAAGGAGCCTTGACGGATGTCCCTTCCTCTTGAGCGGCTTCCATCAAAGCCCATCCCAGCAGGCGGGACGCGATGAGCCCTGCCTCGTCCGGACGGCCTGCCGCGGCAGGCTGTACGGAGAAGGCGGCCGCTTCCAGCCCGTGCAGCAGCCGGTCGCCGAGATCCGGCCGCACGAGCTGATCCTCGCTCATCGCCAGATGGGGGTGAAGCCCGGCCAGCGCCTCCATCGTACAGCGGTCTTCGCGGAACAGCGGCCTCTCCAGCAGCACAAGCGGCTTGCCGAAGGCGACCGCTTCCGCCACGGTGCCCCATCCCGGCTTGGTCAGCACCAGGTCGCTCGCGGCGACATAGAGCTGGGATTCCGTCGCCTCGGCCGGGATCCGGACGATCGGCCCCAACCCTTCGGGCAGCTCCATCGTCGAAGACACGATGGGCAGCCATCTCCGGTCGTTCAGCAGCGGCAGGCTTTGCAGCAGATCGACCTTGCCCGTGTCCCTGCCCGGGAACAAGCAGACCAGCTTGCGCTCGCCGCTCGGATCCAGGCGCTTCCTCAGCTCAGCCGCCTCGGCGGCCCCCGCCTGCCGGGAGAAGAAGCCGGCATGGATGCTCGGCTCTGCGGCCCATGCCGGCTCGCGCGCTCCGGGAAGGGCGATGAAATGGTCCATGTCGAGGTATGCTTTGGCAAGAGGAGCCAGCAGCTCCGCAGGCAGCATGTCCTGATAGGCGGTGTACCAGGTGAAATTAGAGATGCCAACCGAGGGAATGCCGGCCTTGGAAGCGGCGGGGAAAGCCTCGGGGACGATATCCGAGACGACCAGCCGGATGCCCGCTCCTCCGAGCCAAGCGGCTTCTTTCCGGATCTGCCGGGGCATTTTGCCGGCATACGGGATGTAGGCCTGCCGCAGCAGCCCGACATCCGCTTGGCAGGTGCCCTGACGCAGGGCGTAGCCCGGACCCGATTCCATGGAGCGCAGCTGAAGGCGGTGTCCCTCGCAGCTCCCCGCTTCGAACTGTGCCCGGAGCGACTGCTCCAGAAATGGAAGCACGCGGCCGCTGACCAGATGGAGATTCAACGGCAGTCCATGCTCCGAGGCTTGCCGCAGCATCGCCCTGATCACCGCGATGCTGCGGGCGGCATGACCGTACCCGTAATCCGAAATGTAATAGGCGATTGTCACGGCCATGCCGCATCCTCCTTCAGCCATCTGCCGGCTGGCCGGCCGGATATCCTTCTCTCCGGCGGCCGTGCCGAATTAAGCTCGCATGCAGTTCTGCTGGATTTCCTCCCAGCTGCTGTACAGCTCCATGATGGAGTTCTCCTGCTCATGGCGGCCGGTCTGGACCGAGATGAATTCGAGATCGCTCGTGGCGCGGATGCCATGCAGCGTCTTCATCGGGATATGCAGCACATTCCCTGCCTTCACCTGCATGTACGTGCCGTTGCAGATGAACTCCCCCTCGCCCTTGACGATCGTCCATACTTCCTCCCGATGCTGATGCAGCCGGTATCCGATGCTCTGGCTGCTGCCGATGCCGACGCGCTTGGTCAGCACGCAGGTTCCGTCGGCATACAGGCTGTCGTCGAGAACCCGGACCCAGCCCCAGCGGCGCTCCTCGTACATGGGCCGCTGATCGTGGCCGATGAATTCCTTCAGCCTCGTGCTGGCTCCTTTTTCGGTGACGAGAATGCCGTCCGGGCTGGCGGCTACGACGATGTTCGAGAGGCCGAGCACGGTGACGGGAATGTCTGTTTCATTGATCAGATGCGTATTCACGCAGTCTCCGCTGACGATGCCGCGCCCCATCTTGGGATCCCTCATCTCCTCGGTCAGCGTGTTCCAGGTGCCGAGGTCCTTCCAGTACCCGTCATAGGCGACTGCCGCGATGTTGCGCGCCCGCTCCACGACCTCGTAATCGAAGCTGATGCTCTCGAGGCTGGAGTAATCGTGGACGAGCTGGTCGTAGACGAGCGGAATGCCCTTGGATTCCATGATTGCGAGCATATAGTCCAGCCGGAAGGCGAAGACGCCGCAGTTCCAGAGGGCTCCCTGCTCCATGAGGCCGGCCGCCGCTTCTACGGAAGGCTTCTCGCGGAAGCCGCCCACGCGGAACGACTCGTCTCCCGGCGAGACAGTCTGTTCCGGCACGATGTAGCCGTATTTCTCGGACGGATAGCTCGGCTTCACCCCGATCAGTGCCAGGTCCGCACCTGTGCTCCTGAGCACACCGTCCAGGCTGGCTACGGTCTCGAAGAACCTCACTTCGACATAAGGATCGACCGGCAGCACCGCTACCGTTTCATCCGGGCTTACTCCCTCGACGGAGAACAGGTATGCGGCCGCGAGAGCGATCGCGGGGAACGTATCCCTGCGGGCCGGCTCGACGATCATGGGCACATCCGGTCCGAGCTGGCCGCGGATAAGCTCCGTCTGGCTGCTGCCGGTCGCGATATAACCGGAGCCGCCGAAGCCGGCCGCCTCGATCTGCCCCCACACGCGCTGGACCATGGAAACCCGGGAGCCCTCCTCATCTTCCAGAACCTTCAGGAACTGCTTGGATCTCAGATCGTTGGAAAGCGGCCACAGCCGCTTGCCGGAGCCTCCGGACAAAAGAACGAGCTTCATCGAATACCTCCACCTTTCTCCTGTTGCGGCCATGCCGCTGAATGACGTGCTTCCTGCGCGGCCTGAACTTCCTGTCTTCCGGCAGCCCGGCCGGGTAACCCTTGCCTTGAAGCTTGAGCTCAGCAGCGTGCCGGCAGCCCGCCGGGGTACCCTGAAGCTCGAGCTCAGCGTCCCGCCGGTTCCGCCCGGCTTGCCGCTCCGCTCTCGGCCGGCGTCCGCCGCAGCTCGGCGAGCGGAGCCGGAGCGACGCGCACCCGGCGCCCGCGCCGTCCGCCGCTGCCGTGCAGCGAGAGCAGCAGCTGCCGGTACTTCTCCAGCGAGAGGCTGCGCCGCAGATGGCGCTCGAGATAAGCCCTCCCGGCGAGCCCCCGCCTGGACAGCTCTCCGCGCCCCATCGCATACAGCTCCGTGAGCTGGCGCGCCGCATCTCCGTAACGCTGCGGCTCCGAAGAGCTGCCGCAGCCGCTCTCCACAATCAGGCGATGGGCTTCGCTGCCTTCCTCCAGGACGCCCATCACCGCTTTTCCCGCCGCCATGACGCCGTAGATCTTGCTCGGAACGGACACGCCCTTGATGCCCTTCTGATTGACGACCAGATGCACGTCGGCCGCGTTCAGCGAGTAGCGGAGCCTGTCCTTCGGCTGATAAGGGAGGAAGAGCACGTTGTCGAGCCCCTGCTCCGCGACGAATTGTTCCATGAGCGGCTTGACCGCTCCCTCCCCGATGAACACGAACATCAGGTCGGACATCTGCCGGAATTGCGGCGCGATGCGGATCAGATTCTCGAGATCGTAGTAGAGGCCCAGGTTGCCGGAGTACATGACGACGAATTTATCCTCCAGCCCGTGCTCCTGCAGGAACGAGGCCACGCCGGGATCGTCCCGCCGCAGAGGCACGATGTCCTGCTCGTCCGTCCAATTGTTGATGACGGTATGCGCCGGCACCCGGCGTCCGGCAAATCGGCGCTCCAGCGTCTCCTTCATGTCCTGTCCGACCGTGATGATGTGATCCGACAGGCGGCAGTTCAGCTTGTCGAGCTCCAGCGCGGTCCGGTGGATCAGCGGATGGTTCATGAAGCCGACCGCCTGCGCCTGCTCGGGATTGAAGTCCTGGATGTTGTAGATATGCTTGGCCCGCTTGAACAGCTTGCCGATAGTGCCGATCAGCCCGCCCAGAACGGGAGGCTGCGAGATGGTATAGATGAAGTCGACCTTGCGCTGGCGCAGCAGCAGCCGTACTGCATGGAAGAAATAAGATGCGATGTACTTGAGGCGGCTTGCCTTGCTGCGCTTGTCCACCTCCGGCAGGCGGATCCGCAGGATGGAGATGTTCTCCAGCCGATCCTCCGTGAAACGGGCCGCCCCGGCATCCTTCTTCTCGCCGGCGTAGCCCGGCTGCTGCGCGATGACCGTAATGTCGAAGTCGTGCTGCAGATGCAGGCACAGCTCCGTCAGCAGCTGGCCGGTCGAGGCGTAGTCGGGATAAAAGTAGTTGATGACGAAAACGATGCGCGGCTTGCTCACTTTCTCCAGGCCTCCCTTCTTGCGGACTGTCCGGCGCTGCGGCCGGCTGATCTCCGCTCTCTCAGCTTGTGGCCGGCTCTGCGCCGGACATCCGGCTCTCTCCGTCTTGCTATCCGGCGCTTCTGCCCGCGTAGCCGCTGTTTCTCGGCGGCAGCCCGCCGTCGGCCATGCCCGCGCTGCCCGCAGCGTTGTCCGCAGCTTCCTCCGCGAACCTGCGCTTCACGAATGCGGCCGGCGTCCCGGCATGCACCTCTCCGTCCGGAATGCTCCGGGTCACGGTGCTGCGGGCCGCCGCGACCGCCATCGTGCCGACCGTGACGCCGGGATAGACGAATACGTCGCTGGCGATCCAGGCTCCGTCGCGGATGACGACCGGCTTGGTGACCAGGCCGAAGTTCGGGTCCCCGATGTCATGCGACCCGGTGCACAGATAGCTGCGCTGCGAGACGACGCAGTGGCTGCCGACCGTGATTTCGTCGAGGCTGTAGAACTCGGCGTCGTCGCCGACCCAGCAGTGGTCTCCGATGCTCACCTTCCACGGATAGGTGAAGCGGGCTGTGGAGCGGATCTGGACGCCGCTGCCGATGCGGGCACCGAACAGGCGGAGCAGGAACCTTCTCCAGCCGTACATCGGATGCAGCGAATAGCGGAACAGGCTTCCCTGCACGAGCCACCAGAGCAGCACGACGGGACCGCTGCGGCCCCGGGAATACCAGTCCTGGTTGTACCGGTCCAGCCGGATGCGGTTCATCTCGTCATCTCCAGCGCAGCGCCGGCCGATCTTCCGGCCTTTTGCCGTCCGCTCTTGCCGATCAGCTGCCGGTACTCCTGCTCCAGCTGCGCGCCTACCTGAGTCCACTCGTAATATTTCTCCACGAGCTGCTTGCCCTGACGGCCCATCTCCGCACCAAGCTCCGGATGATCCAGAATTTCCGACACCGCCTCCGCCACCTTGGCCGGATCGCATGGAACGGCGCGCCCCGCGCCCTCCTGCACGACCTCGCGCCAAATGTTCACCTTGTCCGAGATGACGACCGGCACCTCGCAGGCCATCGCCTCCACGACCGCAATGCCGAAATTCTCCGTATACGAAGGGAGAATGAAAACATCCGCGTCCCGGAGCACGGCAAGCTTGTCCCTGCCGGTCAGCATGCCCGTGAAGATGACGAAGTCGCTCAGGTTCGCCTTGGCCAGCCACTCCTTAACCTTGTGGCCGTAGTTCTCGTCGTCCGGCCCCGTCAGCACCAGCACCGTGTCCGGATGTCGGCGATGGATATCGCGGAAGGCTTCGACCAGGATGTCGAGCCCCTTCTTGAAGTTGATGCGGCTGAAGAACAGCAGCATTTTCTTGCCGTCGAGCAGGCGGTAGCCGCGGCGGAACGTTCCTTTCACCGGAAGGTCCGCGTATTCGGAGGTGTTGACGCCGTTCGGAACGACGAAGCCGGAGCTGCCATAGACATAGGGCTTGGCCAGCAGGAGCTCCTCCTCGGTCGTGTAGTGGAGGGCGTCGGCGAGCCTGATGTTGCGGTTCTCGAACAGCGTCTCCATGATCCGCTTGCGGCCGCGGTGCCTGGCATACATGACCGGATCGAGCGTGCCGTGCGGACGCACGATGTAAGGCACGCCGTGCTTGCGGGCGAAATGCCCGGCAGCCATGCCGTGGAACAGGTACAGCGAATGGATATGGACGATGTCGAACTTCGGAATTTCCTTGTTCAGCGCCAGCGCCATCGCCGGCGATGTTCTCCAGAATTTAGGCTGGATGACCGGGAAATAGCGGATCGTCACCCCGTTTTTGACGATGGGCGTGTCCACGGGCACGTCGAGCACGCCGTCGCCGTCCTGGTTCGTCGTGAAAATCGTCACTTCATGTCCTTTGGCCGCCAGCACAGCGGCCATCTCCAGCCCGGCCTTGGCCGGCCCTCCGTAACGGGGGGCCAGATTCGCGATGACATGCAGAATTTTCATCTTTGCTTCCCCCTTGTCAGTGAATGGAACTAGGCCGCCTTCCCGTACCCCGGCCTTGCTGCGGAATCGCAGGCTTGCCCAGCCGATCCAGGATGTCGTGGAGCCGGGCCGTGTAATTGCCGAACGAGAAATAGCCGAGCTCCTCCGGAACCTCGCCTTTCGGCTTGGCCAGCAGCCGCCGGATGCCAAGCTCCACCTCGGATGGAACCGATGGATTCACCAGGATGCCCAGCTTGCCGCGCATCAGCGCCTCGCTGCTGCCGTCGGCCTTGCTTGCCAGTACGGGAATGCCGCAGGCCATCGCCTCCAGCAGCACGATGCCGAAGCCCTCGCCGTGGCTCGGCATGGCAAAGCCGTCGGCCAAGCGGTAATGGTCCGCCTTTTCTTCCTCCTTGATCATGCCGGTGAATACGACGGCTTCCTCCAGGCCGAGCCTGGCGGCCTTCTGCTCCAGCCGGCCGCGGTCGGCTCCGTCTCCTACGATGAGATATTTGAGAGAAGGCTCGTCCTGCAGCAGGGAAGGCATCGCCTCGAGCACTTCATCGAAGCCCTTGCGGCGCTGCTCGCCGGCAAGCCGGCCCAATGTCATCAGGATGCGGTCGGACCGCTGCAGCCCGTACCGGTCGAGAAGCGCCTCCGGGGCCGGTCCCGGCACGAACAGCCCGGGCTCGAAGGAGTTCGGAAGCACGAACGAGGGTACGTTCTCCAGGCCTGCCCAGCCTTGAAAGCGGTCCAGCGTCAGCTTGCTCACCGCGATGACCGCATCGACCTGGCGCAGAGAATAGCTCGTTCCCTTGCGGGCAACGGGATCCCAGGCGTCGATTCCGTGAATGACAAGGGCGAGCTTGGCGCCCGTCAGCTTTTTGGCCAGGACGGCGAACGGCAGCAGATTGATATGGCCGCATACGATGAGATCGCTCTTCCGCGCCCGGCCCAGGACGGAGCGCAGCACGGCGCTCAGATAACGCCTCTTTCCTCCGAGCCCATCCGTGACGTAGTTCAAGTTGGCCGGAATCGGCTCAGGCGGGAACGGCATCAGCCGCGGAATCGCGGTCGCCTCCCGCAGTCCCGGATAAGAGCTGAGCGAGGTCAGCAGATCCCGGTTGAACTTGGCGATGCCGCCATGTCCCCCGTATGCGTCGGACAGCAGCACGAGCGGCTTCATGTTAGACTCTCCTTCATCCGTCCGCGGGAGAGGAGGCCTTCTGTCCCTTGGGACGGCTCTTCTTCCGCGGCGGCTTGTTGATTCCGGCGGGCCAATACGGCCGCCGATAGGGCGAGCAGGAACAAATACACGAACTGCTCCAGGATGTTGGTTGAAATGCATAACACGACATTGACGACGAGCAGCACGTACAGCTGCATCGACTGTCCCTTCAGCCTGCGGAGCACGGCGGGCGCCGCCGCGATCGCGGCCGCCGCCAGCAGAAACAGGACGAACAAGCCGTATTGGGTCAAGATCGAGTTGATGGTGCCGTCCATGATTTTGTGCTCCAGCTCCACGTCAAGCTGCTTGTTGAGGTTCACGCCGCTGTTGGTTCCGTACCCGATGCCGTCGCCGAACAGCACGACGGAGAGCGGATTGTCTGTGAAGAAGCCTGTGACCATGTCGATTCTTCCTCCCTTGACCTGGGCCTCCACGATGCTCCCGCGGTCCGCCATCAGCGTCGCGGCCTGAATGCCCGCCGTGAGCACCAGCATGGAGAAGCAGACGACAGCCGGCATAAGCAGGCTTTTACCCGGAAGCTTGCGGCCGCCGAAAGCTTTCTCCACCAGCAGGAAGAACAGGATGAGGAAGCAGCCGATAATGGCCGAACGCGTTCCCGAAATGCCGGCGATGCCCAGGCAGAGCAGCTGCAGCAGCGGAGACAAGCGTTGCATCGTTCTGTCGAGCTGTCCCCTCGAAGAATAGAGGAGAATGGAGCTGCCCAGCGCCATATAACCCGAAATCGAGATGCCGCCGAAGGTTCCGATCAGACGCAGGGAGAACGGATTGACGACCCCGAACCTTCCCGTGAACAATACATACTGGGCGACAAGAACCGCGAACTCGATGACGAGCAGCCATCCTGCGCAGCGGCACAGCCTGCGCACGAACGCGGGCCGTCCCGCGTAAGCCGCCGCCTTCAGGCAGAACACGATCAGCAGCAGCGACCGCCCTCCCGCAGCGACCTGGTACACATTGAGGCCGGCTTCGCGGAAGACGAGCACGCAAGTGCCGTAAGCTATCAGCAGGAGTACCGGCAAATACCATTTGGCAAGCCGATAGCGCTCCCCCTTCCGGGCATCCAGGGCGAAGAACGCAGCGGTCATCAGGACCAGAATCGCGTCCTTGAAGTACCGGATGTTCAGTCCGAACAGCGGCTCGTTGATGGAGAATTTGGCGTAGGAGATTCTGGCGTTCAGAATGTCGTTCAGCGCCTCGGGCAGATAAGCCATCGCCGCGAAGATCAGGTACAGCAGGATGCCCCTCTCGATCCACTTGCGTTCCGCCGGCTCCGGAAACCCGCCCTCCAGGACGGCGCCGGAAGCGGCTGCCGCCGGCTGCCTCTTCTTCATGGCAGCCCCTAAGCGTTCACGCTCATGGCATGAAGGTACGCATTCTCCAGGCCGACCCGCTTGAGGTCCTCATCGACCATCATGGTGATGAGCTGCTTGAAGCCGACCTCCAGCTCCCAGCCGAGCTTCTCCTTCGCCTTCGTGCAGTCGCCCAGCAGCAGGTCGACTTCGGCCGGACGCTCGAATTCGGGATCGATGACGACATAGTCCCGGTAGTCCAGGCCGACATGGGAGAAGGCGACATCCAGCAGCTCCCGCACCGAATGCATTTCGCCGGTAGAGATGACGAAATCATCCGGCTCGTCCTGCTGCAGCATCAGCCACATCGCCTTGACATAGTCGCCGGCGAAGCCCCAGTCGCGGAGCGAATCCAGGTTGCCCATCCGCAGCTCGGCCGCCAGGCCCAGCTTGATGCGGGCGACGCCGTCCGACACCTTGCGGGTGACGAACTCCACGCCGCGGCGCGGCGACTCATGGTTGAAGAGGATGCCGGAGCAGGCGAACATGCCGAAGCTTTCGCGGTAGTTCACCGTGATCCAGTGGCCGTAGACCTTGGCAACTCCATAGGGGCTGCGCGGATAGAACGGCGTCGTCTCCTTCTGCGGCGTCTCGACGACCTTGCCGAACATCTCGCTGCTGGACGCCTGGTAGAACCGGGCCGACGGCTTCACGATGCGGACCGCCTCCAGCATGTTCGTCACCGCGATCGCGGTCAGGTGCGCCGTCGCAAGAGGCTGCGGCCACGATGCGGCCACGAACGATTGCGCCGCCAGGTTGTACACCTCGTCGGGATCGGAAGCCCGCACCGCTTCGATGAGCGAAGCCAGATCCGTCAAGTCGCCCGACAGCCACGTGATGCTGTTCTTGATCCGCTCCACGTTCTCGTAATTGGGCGTGCTCGTGCGGCGGCGCATGCCGTACACCTTGTAGCCCTTGGACAGCAGGAACTCCGCCAGGTACGATCCGTCTTGACCGGTTACTCCTGTAATTAGCGCTCTCTTCATCTTCCGCATCCCCCAATAGTTTGTTAGATTAAGCCGTCCATTCCGGACGGCGACAGTACGGTTCATGCCTGCCGGTTCGCTCCGCCATGCGCTTCTCCCGCGCTTCTGTACGGCGGAGCGCTGCTTCCACTCCCGGTTGATCAAACTCTCTGGCCGCCAAGCTCCCGGATCCGCGGCGGGCCGTGCGGCAGGGCGCCTCGGCGGTCAGCCCAGCGCCGGCTCCGCTTGGCGGTAGGCGGCATAGACCTTGCGGATGCCTTCCGGCAGCGGCGTTCCCGCCCTCCAGCCGAGACCGTTGATGCGGCCGGTGTCGACCAGCTTGCGCGGCGTCCCGTCCGGCCGCGAGGAGTTGAACGCCAGCCGGCCTTCAAAGCCGACGACCGAAGCGATCATCTCCGCCAGCTCGCGGATGCTGATGTCGTCCCCGACGCCGACGTTCACGATGTCATCGCCTTCGTAATTCTCCATCAGGAAGATGCAGGCGTCGGCGAGATCGTCCGAATGGAGGAATTCCCGGCGCGGCGTTCCCGTTCCCCAGATCTCCACCTCCGAGGAGCCGGTCTCCTTCGCCTCATGGATTTTGCGCAGCAAGGCCGGAAGCACATGCGACGTTTCGAGGTCGAAGTTGTCGTTCGGCCCGTACAGATTGGTCGGCATCGCGGAAATGAATTTCGTGCCGTACTGGCGGTTGTACGCCTGGCACATCTTGATCCCGGCGATCTTGGCGATCGCGTAAGCCTCGTTCGTCGGCTCCAGATCGCCGCGCAGCAGGCTGTCCTCCTGAAGCGGCTGAGGCGCCAGCTTCGGATAGATGCAGGTCGAGCCGAGGAACAGCAGCTTCTTGATGCCATGCCTGCGCGAAGCCTCGATGACATTCGTCTGGATCATCAGGTTGTCGCGGATGAAGTCCCCGCAAAAATCGTTGTTGGCGACGATGCCCCCGACCTTGGCCGCCGCTAGAAACACATACTCGATTGCCTGGCTGCCGAAGAAGGCTTCCACTTGAACCGGATCGCGGAGATCGAGCTCGCGGCTCGTGCGGCCGATCAGATTGCGGTAGCCCTTACTCTCCAGCGCCCGCCAGATGGCCGATCCCGCCAGGCCGCGATGGCCCGCTACGTATATCGCTGCTTGCTTGTCCATATCCGTTCTCCTCCAGTAGGGTTGTTTAGAAAGCGTCCTTGCTGCCCGCCAGCACCTTCACCGTCCGCAGCAGAATCCGGAAATCCATGCCGAGAGAGCGTTCCCGCACATAGCGCAGGTCCAGCTCCACCATCTGCTCGAAGCTCAGGCTGCTGCGTCCGCTGACCTGCCACAGGCCGGTGCAGCCGGGCGTGACGTCCAGGCGCTGCCGGTCGTACGGCGTGTATTCCGCCACCTCGCGCGGCAGCGGCGGCCTTGGACCGACGAGGGACATGTCCCCGAGCAGCACGTTCACCAGCTGGGGAAGCTCGTCGATGCTCGTCTTGCGGATGAAACGGCCGACGCGGGTGACGCGGGGATCGTTCTTCATCTTGAACATCGCCCCCTGCACCTCGTTCTGCGCCATCAGCTCCTTCAGCTTCTCTTCCGCGTTCGAGACCATGGAACGGAACTTGTACATGCGGAACGGCTTGCCGTCCTTGCCGACGCGGGTCTGGTAGAAGAACACCGTGCCGCGGGGATCCTCCAGTTTGATCAGCAGCCCGATCAGGACGAATACCGGGCTCAGCAGCAGCAGGCCGGCCAGCGAGCAGCCGATGTCGACCGACCGCTTGAGCTGCTCGTAGATCGCCAGCTGCCGCGCTTGCGCCGGACAGCCCCCGCCGACCGCTTCCTCGCTTCTGTCGTGAAATGCCAAGTGAAATCATCCTCCACTCATTTGGATTAAAGGCTGCCGAAGACGCTTCTAGTTGGCCAGGGTTTCCGCCGACAGCTCGGCTCCCGGCACCCGATTCGTCCAGGCATTGTAATAGCTCGTATTTTTGCCGTAGGAATTGTCGAGCAGAACGCTCGGCTTGTCCATCAGGCAGGCGAGAATATGGCCGTGCAGCCTTGAAGTGACGATGCTGCCGTAAGCGCCGAATTCGCGGATCGCCTTGTTCACGAGGAACTGGGAATACCGGTACCAGATCCGCTGCAGCGGCCCGCGGGCTCCGGGAAGACGATAGAGCTTCATCATGACGACAAGCGCCTTGCGCTCCGCCGCCGTATAGAGGCTTGTCCAGTCCTTGGTCGCGCTGCTCGCTCCCCCCGATCGTTCAAGCAGCTCCTGCTGCGGCGTCTTCTCGATGTCGTTCCGGAGAAAGAACAGCGTCTCGCCCGACGGAGGAGAAGCCGAGGCGATCGGATACAGCTGGTGGGCCATGTCGGGAGACATGAACACCTTGATGTTTTTGAACTTCTTGCGCGCCATCTCGTAGCTGAGCGTGTCCCGCACGTACAGATGCAGGTCGCGGTGCCGGTTGAACACGGCCGCGGTCCGGCCGATGTTCAGCTCGCTCTTGTAGAAGATCGTCTGCGGCAGCATGACGATCCGGTGCCCCGGGTACTGCTCCACGATTTTTTCCCGCAGCAGCTGATGCTTCGTATAGAGATCCCCGAAGTTGCCTCCTCCGTGCAGCACGAGAATGCAGCTCGGCGGAACCTTGAGCCCATCCGGGAAGTCCAGCACGCTGTAGCGGGCGCGGACGCGGATGCCGTATGCCTTGAAGAACGCCTCGGTGCCCTTCATGATGAGGAGGTCCCCGCCGTTGCTGTGCACGGGATAGTCGATATAGATGATTTCAGAGCCTTTCGGAATGCTTCTCGTAATAAGCGAAAGCCGCTCCTTCAGCTGCTCCATCGAATAGGATTCAAGCTTGCTCATGCCTTCCTCGTTCCTCCTCCGGCGGCCGCGGCCGCCATTCTTCTTGATTGAATCCGGTTCAGGAGGAACCGGAAATCCTCGCGGTCGTACAGGATGCGGCGCAGAGGAACGCCGAACAGCAGCCGCATCGAGGCGATGGACACCGCCATGCGGATCAGCGCTCCGCAGAGCAGCGCCAGCGCAAGTCCCTCAAGCCCCATCAGCGGCGTCAGGACGAAGAACAGCGCCACCGTGGCCGCAAGAGCGATGATCTGGCGGATCAGCACCATGCCGGGACGTCCCATCGCATTGAAGGCCGAGGCGAGAATCCACGATCCCCCGCCGATGATGCATTCGAGCGACAGCAGGTAGAACGTTCCGCTCGCTTCCAGGAATGCGGGACCGAACACAAGTCCGATCAGCCGGCTTCCGATCAGCATCGCGGGCACGACGGCGGCCAGCATCAGCAGCATCGACAGCCGGAACGCCCGGCTGACGGTGGAGATGACCGCTTCCCGGCTCTCGCCCGTTACTTTGGGAAATACAACGCTCGTTATCGCCGTCTGCACGACGTTGAACATCCGGGAGAGAGCGTACACGACCGAATACAGCCCGAAATCCCGGGGCGTGAGCAGCGATAAGATGATGAGCTTGTCGAATTGGCCGTACAGCGTGCCGAGCAGGTCTGTGCCGAACACCCGGCTGCCGTATGACAGCAGCGGGGCGGCGACCTTTCGGTTCCACGCCAGTCTCCAGCTCATCGAAGCGAATTCGCCGCGCAAGCCCGCCGCAGCCAGCGCGATGACGGCCGCCGTCGTGACGAGATAAACGATGACGGCCGAAGGCACCGTCAGCCTGCCTGCCGCCCATAAGGCGGCGAGCCCGGCCAGATTGAGCAGCGGCACATACAGCCGAATGCCGTTGTACACCGGGAAGCGGCCCGCGCTTTGCGCCGCGGCCGCGATGAGATTGACGGCCAGCGCCATCGGCACGGCGATCACCGTGTACAGCCTGGCGGAAGCGACCGCTTCCGGACTGTATCCGTCCATCCAGTGGGGAAGGCCGATCCAGGCGACCGCTCCGGTCATCAGGCTCGCCGGCAGGAGCACCGCCAGACTGACCGCCAGGCTGCCAGCCATCGATGCGCCGCGCTTGACCTGATAGATCAGCGCCGTCGGCAAGCCGAAGCCGGTCAGTCCCGCCAGAAAGGAGGGCCAGAACAGAATGGCGGCCAGTTCGCCTTTCCCGGTCACTCCGAACATCCGGGCAGTCAGGATCGAGGTCAGCGTGCCGAGCAGCATGATCAGCATGTTCGTTCCGCTCGTCCTGGCGATTGTCGCCGCCATTCCTTTGCCTCTCAGCTGGCGCAGCGCTTTGGCCAGCCTTCCGTTCGGAGCGGGAGTCTCCCCGGCAGCACCCGCGCTCACAGATCGACGCCTCTCATTTTTTTCATTTTATTATTCATAACGCGACCTCCAGGGTAAAAAAAGAGAAAGCCTCTCCGATCACTTGTACAATCCGAGGCAGCCGGCGATATAGCCGTTGCTGTACTGGATGCGGCGCAGCTGGACGATCGCTTTGCGGCTGTCCGTCAAGGCGAACGGCAGCAGCAGCGCCGAGACCGGCACCTTCACCGCCTGCTTCAGGAGATATCCGGGGCCGCGCTGCTTGCGGGCGGCATCGCTTATGCCCTGCCAGTACACCCGGCGCAGGAACCATTTGCGGCTGATGCGGCTTTTGGCGATTTTATGGTCGACGACGGCATGCGGGGTGTAGCATACCTTATGCGTCGCCCGGATCCGGTCGATGAGCTCGCTCTCCTCGCTCGACAGCAGATTGCTCCCGACACGGCCGAGATCCTCGCGGAACGGGGCATGGCGCTTGAATACATCCGCCCGGAACGCGACGTTCGCTCCGAATGGAATCCGCGGAGCTTCCATCTCCGTGACGCCCGGCGCGTAATCCAGCACCGTGTACAGCGTCTTGAACATGTCCGGCAGCCAAGCCGGCTCGCCGCCTTCCCATACCGGGTCGATCTTGCCGCCTACGCATCCGATGCCGGCATCCCGCTCGAACACGTCGATGATCGCTCCCATCCAGCCTGGCTTCGCCACGGCGTCGTCGTCCAGGAAGAGGATGTATTGACCTCTCGCTTCCCTGATGGCCCGGTTTCTCGCCGCCGACAAGCCGAGCGTCTCCTCCCGTACGCAGCGCACCCGCTCCGGTCCGACGCCAGGCGTGCGCTGCAGCTCGAGCATCGTCTCCCATGTGCCGTCCGTCGACTTGTTGTCCACGACGAGCACCTCGTACTGATTGGAATCGAACTGCTGCCCGAGCACGCTCCATACCGCTTCCTTCGTGTCTGCGGCGCGGTTATGCGTACAGATTGCGACCGTTACCTTCATGCTTCCAACTCCGTTTCCGTATGGTCCTCCAGCTCCCCGGCAGCCTATTCGCCGCGTGCCGCCAGCAGCCCCCTGCCCAGCTCCCGCTCCAGCATTTCGCCCATCTCGGTAAGCAGAGGATGACGAAGCTCAGGGTTGCGAATTGCGAACTCCAGCGTCGTAAGAATAAACCCGAGCTTCTCGCCGACATCATAACGGATCCCTTCGAAATCATAGGCATACACGCCCTGATGCTCGTTGAGCCGCTGGATCGCGTCCGTGAGCTGGATTTCTCCTCCCGCTCCCGTCTCATGCCTGCCGAGAAATTCGAAAATTTCCGGCGTCAGCACATATCGGCCCATGATGGCCAGATTGGACGGCGCTTCTCCCGGAGCCGGCTTTTCCACGAACCGATTGACGCCATGCAGCCTGCTGAGCGGGTGATCCAGATTGCCGATCGGATCGACGATGCCGTAGCGATGAGTCTGTTCGACGCCTACGGTCTGGACACCGATGACCGATTTCCCGGTCTGGTCATACTGCTCGATCAGTTGCCGCGTGCAAGGGACATCCGATTGCACGATGTCGTCCCCGAGCAGAACCGCGAACGGCTCGTTGCCGATGAAGTTGCGGGCGCACCAGACCGCATGGCCAAGCCCTTTGGCTTCTTTTTGCCGGATATAGTGGATCTCGACGTTGGATGAGCGGCGGACCTTCTCCAAAATGTCCAGCTTGCCTTTCTCCTGAAGCGTATGCTCCAATTCGAAAGCGATGTCGAAGTGGTCCTCGATCGCCCGTTTGCCCTTGCCGGTGACGACGATAATGTCCTCGATGCCGGACTCGATCGCTTCCTCGACGATGTACTGGATCGTCGGCTTGTCTACGATCGGGAGCATTTCCTTCGGCATCGCTTTGGTTGCCGGCAAAAATCGCGTTCCTAAGCCGGCGGCGGGAATAATCGCTTTTCTCACTTTTTGCATGACGCTCACCCTATCTATTTGGAATGGTTTCATTTGCTCAAATACCGCCCATAACGCTCGATTTGCTGCAGCTGATGCACATTGCAGCAAAACCGCTGCAGGTACGGATCGTTCTTCCGATCGCTGTTGAAGCCCGGATTTCATGAACTTCTTTTGGGGGAATCCGGTCTTCAAAGGCGAACGCTCACGCTTCTCCAGAACGATTCCGCCCCTTCCGCTATCAGCAGTCGCAAAAACCTGCGCATCGTCCGCTATCAACTGTTCCAAAAAACTCTACATGGCCATTCCGCCTGCTCATTTCCTACGCCGAAACAAGTTTATGTCCGCCGCGCTCATTTCTCGCACAGCTCCGATTCTCAAAAGCACCGGTGAAACCTCACCGGAAAATCTCCAAACCAACACAGGGGGCATCGAACCCCGCCTCACGTCATGCCCTCGACGATGAACGTCTAAGGCCGCTGGCCCACAGCATGACCGAGTGCCTCCGGTGATAGAGGTGCAGGAGACATTACCTGGGCTGATTCGAACCGCCTCGCCCGGCTTGCCGGCCAATCCTCACGGCTGGAGGCGGCTCAATTTCCGCTTGCGGGAAAAATCCGTCCATTCCGTGCTCAAGCCTGCTCCTCGCCGCCGTAGTAGTAATAGTAGTAGCCGCTGTTGCCGTCCCGGTCGACATTGTTGAGAACGACTCCGAGCATCCGCGACCCGGCGTTTTCAAGCGTTTCCTTCGCTTTCCGCGCCGTATCGCTCTTCACTTTGCCGGAATCGATGACGAGCACGACGCCGTCGCACTTGCCGGCTACGATATGGGCATCCGTCACAGCCAGAATAGGAGGCGTGTCGACAATGACCTGATCGTACTGCTCCTTGGCCAGCTCCAGCAGCGCGGCCATCGCTCTCGACCCGAGCATCTCCGAAGGGTTGGGGGGAGTCGGCCCCGCTGTCAAAATATCGAGATTGTCCACCTCCGCAGCTTGAACCCCCTGCTCGAGCGTGCTGCGTCCTTGCAGCACTCCGGTGAGTCCTCCCCGGTTGCTGAGGGAAAAGATATGATGCTGAGAAGGTTTCCGCATATCCGCATCGATCAGCAGCACTTTTTGCCCCGCCTGGGCAAAGGTGACGGCCATGTTGGCCGAAGTCGTGCTTTTGCCTTCTCCTGCCCGGCAAGAGGTGACCATCAGCAGGTCGACCGGATCGTCGACTCCGGCGTAGTCCACCCCGGTACGGAGCATCCGGTATGATTCCGAGATCGGCGACTTCGGATTGCTTGCCGTTATGAGCGTCCAATTACGCGTCAAGCGAGACATTGCTTTTCCTCCCCACATGGCCGGAAGCCGGTATCGTTTCCGTATTGTTCAGATTGCTGCCGCCCTTGGCGGTCGCCTCTCTCTCCTTGAATTTCGGAATCGCCGTAAGCACCGGAAGTCCAAGGGCGTCGCGGACATCTTCTTCGGACTTGATCGTATCGTCGAGATACTCAAGCAGGAACGCCAGCCCCAGACCCGCCAGCAGCGAAAGGGCGAACGCCGTGACGATATTCAGCTTGGCGTTTGGAGCGACCGGCGCGGCCCCGGCAGCAGGATCGGCTTGATTCAGAATCGAGACGTTGTCGACCTGCAGCAGCTTGGGAATTTCCTTGGAGAAGACGAGGGAGACGGCATTCACAATATTCGCCGCCCCGGCGAACGACTCGTCTCTGGCGGTAACCGACATGACCTGGGTGTCGTTGACGGATGTCACCGTCACCTTCCCGGCGAGCTCGCCGGCGCTTTGATGGAGCTGCGGATATTGTTCGGCGACGATCTGCATGATGCGCGGCGTCTTGATGATTTCCTTGTAGGTTTTGATCAGCTGGATATTGCTGTTGATCATGCTGAGGTCGATGCTGGACATCAAACCGCCGCCGTCCTTGACCTGTCCGACGAGCAGCTTGGCCGAAGCCTCGTATTGGGGTTTGGCGTACCAATAGGAGTAGGTTGCGGCCAGCGAGCAGCTCACGATGACGATGGCTGCGATCAGCCATAGCCGCTTGCGGATGATGTAGGCATAATGTTTGATTTCCAAGATGTTCCCTCCAGTAAAAAATGGTTGAATATATGAGAACAGGCTCCTATTTGAATTATTAATTTTCTTTAATTATTCATTTCGAGAACTTTTTGAGAAAAAAAAGAGCGCAATTCCCATTGGCTTCTTCTATCTTATGACGGCTTGTTAGTTTCCCTCCAGGAAATCATCCAGGCTTCCGCCGCGGAGAATATGCTCCATCAGATCCTCGAAGCTTTTATCGATGCCCTTCTTGTCCAGAAGAAGCGTCAGAAGCTCAGCCAGATCGATGCGCGGTTTCTGGCTTCCCGGCACGTAGCGGTTCTTCTTGTAATCGAACACGAATTCACGGCGGAGCGGATATTCCGTCACATACAGCAGCTCGGCAAGCGAATCGGCCTGATTGGCGGAGCCGAGGCTTTCATCCTCCGCGAGTACTTGAAGGAATTGGCGCAATTTCAGCTTTTTCTGCTCCATCTCCATAAATGCCTGCAGGCTCTCCCTTGTTCTCTGGATTTGCTCGTTCAGTCCCTCGTATTCCGTGACAAGCGATAGTTTGCGGACCGCCATCCCTTTGTCCCTCCCTGTATCGTCGCTTCCATCGATGCTCGCCATGCATGGATGAAAAGCGCGTCTGTTGTCAGATCAAAGCTTCAGCATTCGGTATTTTCAGACACGGGCTGCCAGGGGATTGCAGTCAGCCTCACAGCAGATTCGCTGCTATTCAGCTTGTTGGTTCGATTATGACACAGTTCGTCGCAAAAGCTAGAGGGAAGAAAGATGTGTTTGGATTAGTCTTTCCTGTTCATTTTCAGGTCCTGTTTTCAAGTACCCTGCTCCTAGTTTCATGCATTATAGCGCAGGAATATTCAGACTTGTTCACGTTTTCATGGAAATGTATGCGTTATCGTCATCTTCGATGGAAGCTTCCGCAAGGCTTCCATGAAGCAGACTATTGTCGCAGTCGCTTCCAGGTCCGTGAAAGAACAAAAAACCGCTCTCTTGAGCGGTTTTCCTGTTCTGTCGTCTGTCCCTTCTTGTTTCGGCGCCCCGGCAGTAGTCCTATAACAGACGGCCGCATTCAGGGACTTAGGAACGAGAGGAAGAAATGATGGTGGCGTTCAAGGTTTTTCCAGACCCGATTCGACAGAATTCGAGACTTTGGTCACGTCCGGAGACACTTTCTTGACGCGAAATACCCAATATTTATTGGCGGCAAATCCGGCTCCGGTCGCAACGACGACGGCAATTCCTTTCGCAATCAGCGTATTCCATCCCAACCCGCCGTGAAAAACAGCCAGTACAGCAGTCGAAATTCCGAATGTGAACAGGTTCACGGCCAAAAACCGGAGCCATTCGCCTTTGCGTCCCGGCTCCGAGCTTCTGAACGTCCAGCTCCGGTTGACCAGATAGCTGTTGATTGTGGCGACCGCGTAGCTGATCGTCTGCGCGATCAAATAGTGGACTCCAAAAACCGCGTTCAGAAGACCGAAAATCGCATAATCCAGAACTGTATTCAATACGCCGGTCAATGCGTATTTCATTAACATTCCCATCGTAATCCTTCCAATCCTTGTACGTCTCTATATAGAAGCAAGCGATGACATCGGTTCAAGAGATGACCTCTACAACCAAAAGGGCATTCTCCCATTTGCCGTTGAATGCCTATCGTTAGAGAAGGTAGTGATACCTAGAAGAGTATCCCATGTATCTTTATCCAGTCAAGTCAAGATCGATCGTTTTCTTCCGCTCCTTGAACGGAGAAATGAATGGATTCAGGCATAGCCTTGGCGAAGAGCATCCAAGCGGAATGAGGCGTTTCAGCAGAATGATGATAGGGCTGCGGGCTGTTCGATGTCGATACGCGGTCTCATGCGCAAGAAGACCGTCAGGTTCATTCCTTCTCTTCCTATATATATGGTTTTCAATCTCCCGATTCGGACAGCAAGTACTTGCCTTCGCCCGACGGACCGTATGGACGATGCCGTCACACTCGACAATATTCTGTCAGATTATCGGGGAAAAGATATGTCTACTTCCTCGTTTCCACAGGCAGGAATGCGCAAGCACATGAAGAACGTTTAACACGGAACCTTTTTTAGTCATGAAATTTTGGGCTATGGGTTGCATCCGACACACTCAATGATTATACTTACTTTACTAAAGGATTAGATTGCATGCGATTTAAGAACGGAAAAGCTTGATTCCGGGCTAATTGTAACGAATTCATAACCCTTTTTTAAGAATCTATTAATCTTGATTGGGTACAATATACTCAACCATTCGAATTGATTGGAGTGATAAGAACATGAGAACTCTGATTTCCTTCCAAAACAAGAAGATTCCTGTATATATCGCCGAACAAAACAATAAAAAAGCACTGGATAAGTTAGGCGAGGTATTGAACCGCAAGCTGTCCACAGGCAAAAATGCTCTCAAAGGCTCCATCCGTTCCCTGATCAGCGTCGAAATCTCGGGAAGCGAAGCTACTCTCCATACGATCAATGAAAAAGACACGCTTACGATTTCCCTTTATTGATCTCTACCATGCCAATGCCGCCTGCCCCAGCAGGCGGCATTTTTGCATTGAGCTCCGTTATGGTACAGTGGAATCAACATCCGTACAGAACTCGAGGAGGAAGCGCCAATGCTGTTTGTCGACAACCGGGACATGCATGATCCATCCCTTAATCTGGCTCTCGAAGAATATATTCTTCGCCATCTTCCCGCTGATGAGGATTATCTGCTGTTTTACATCAACGAACCGTCCATCATCATTGGGAAAAACCAGAATACGCTGGAGGAAATCAACGAAGACTATGTCAAGGAACAGGATATTCATGTCGTACGCCGGCTATCTGGTGGCGGGGCCGTCTATCATGATCACGGCAACTTGAATTACAGCTTCATCACCAAGGATGATGGCGAATCCTTCCGCAACTACCGCAAATTCACGGAACCGGTCATTCAAGCGCTTCGCTCGTTAGGCGTAGAAGCCGAGCTAAGCGGACGGAATGACATCCAGGTCGGCGAACGCAAAATATCGGGCAACGCCCAGTTCGCGACACGCGGCCGTATGTTCACTCACGGCACGTTGTTGTTCCAATCCGACATCACACATGTCGCATCGGCGCTCAAAGCCAATCCGGAGAAGTTCAAGTCCAAGTCGACAAAATCCATTCGCAGCCGTGTCGCCAACATTTCTGAGTTTCTGCAGAAGCCGATGACGGTGGAGCAGTTCCGTTCCTATTTGCTTGAGACTTTATACGATGGCCACCCCGTCGAAGCCTACGAGCTGACGGAAGCGGACTGGGAAGGCGTCCGCAAAATCTCGGAGGAGCGCTATCGCAACTGGGAGTGGAACTACGGGCGTTCTCCGGCATTCAACTTGCGTCAGGTGAAGAGGCTATCAGCGGGAACCTTTGATGTACGGCTGAATGTCGAGGCCGGACGTATTGAACAGGCTTCCATCTACGGAGATTTTTTTGGAACCGGCGAAGTTGCCGAGCTTGAGAAGCTGCTTGCAGGAGTGCGCTATGATCAGCAGTCCGTCCGCGAGGCGTTGTCGGATACCGGTTTGACACCTTATTTAGGCCCCGTCAGCTTGGATGAGTTTATTGAACTTCTGTTTTAAAATCCTGTCTCTTCCTCTCCAGTCATGAATGCAAGAGGCTTCTTCTAGATTACGGGCCGAGCAGCTTTCCATTATCTATTCAAAGCTTAAACAGGGATTCCAGTCTCCGGAATCCTTTTTTTGTTGATGGCCTCTATACGGAGTAACTGCTTGCATAGAGCCTCTTTCCTTTTTCTCCATCCTCTCGGAGCTCGAATACTCAAATATTTCTTTAGATTACTTAAAAAGTATTTCTTTCCTTCAGTTTTCCCACATATAAAGAAAAGTATCAAATAAATAAATCGTATTTTTTTTGAAACATTAATATTTTTTAATTTAAATAAAATGGATTTAAACCTTATTTAATGTTATTATTTGTATGTATTAAAAATATCCTAAGGAGGAAAAAACATGAAAAAGCTTTCGTTTGTTTTAGCATCGTCTGTGATTTCAGCCGCCCTGCTTGCTGGTTCCCCAGCTAGTGCTCTTCCTGCCCAAGGAGCCCAATCATCTTCCCTTCTCCATCTTGGATCCCCATCCGAAATTACTCCTCAGCAAACTCTTGTGAATGCTGGAAATTATACCATTAACGGAGGCCAAGGATCGACATCGTTTCATTTCAGCAAAACCGTTGATACTGCGGTAAGAATATACGTTCGAAACGATTCCGCAAAACCCGTAAAATTGTATCTTGTCAGTCCCCAGAATGTGAATTGGCTGGATCGGACCTTGCAGCCAGGTGAAGCTGTGACAAGTGAACCCACGTGGGGAAAAGGACAAGTCGGCACCTGGACGTTCAAATACACCACGTCCGATGGTTCAAATGGTTCGATTTATCTTTCCGTTAAAGATGATGTCTAATTAGGATGAATAGGCAATGATCGCCCTTTTTGTTCAATCAAGCTGCTATCCTGTTCTAGGATGGCAGCTTATTTCTGCACGAGACAGCGCTTCTATTCGTCTGCTTACAATCTAGCCAGCTAAATTTAAATCAAATAAACCGGAATGCTCCATGAGGGAGATTCCGGCTGGTATTTGCAGATGAAGTATCATCCGAATTGGATGACGCGATTATTGTCTCTTTCAAACCCTTGGTAGCGGGAGCCGCGGAAGGTGAGCTTGCCGGTATCCCCTTCAGCCAGCAGGCCGAAATCCCGGCCTGTGACCGAGAATTCCATCCGATCTCCGCTTTCGACTTCGAAAGTCGCAAAATAATCGGTCAGCGTCTGCTGATGCGAGCCTTCCTCATAGGGCTGCTGGCTGCGGACCCGGGACCGCTTGCTGACCACGGCCGCCTTCACCGACAGCTGAGGCTGGCCGTTGTTGCGGCTCCAGCCCGAGTAGGATTTCCAGAGGCCCGCACCGATGATCACCGCAATGACCGCAATCAGAATCGTGAATGCCGTTCCTGCCGTGGAGAAGATCGATTCCATGCTCATCCCGGTCCCCATTCCCGCTCCCTCCCCAGATGTGTCCGCATGATGTATCCTTAGTCCCATTGTATGACGGCCGAGCCGGCTTATTCTCCCGGAATGGCGGATCTTGTCCTAACGGAGGGCAGGATATTTTGATTTTTGCATGACTGCAGCTAACCGGGTTCCATATTAAGACAACCAAGATTTAACTTACGTTCACGCTTGTACAAAACTTCACCCGTTATTGAGTCCCCCCCCTTCTGGGCTCACGCACTCTAAAGAGTAAAAACCAACTCTGCAAATTCCAATTGGCAGACAACATCCTAAAACGAAAAGAAGCCCCCCGTCAGGGGGCTTCTTCTCTATTTCATTGTGAAATCTATTATCCCAAACGTCCCGAAGCCATGCGCTGCAGATCGCCTTCCTCAAGAAGCGGGAAGTGGCAAGCGACTTGACGGCCAGGCAGCACCTCGCGAAGCAGCGGCTCTTCCGCCTTGCAGCGATCCTGCGCGAGCGGACAGCGCGGATGGAAGCGGCAGCCCGATGGAGGGTTCGCCGGCGAAGGCACATCGCCCTTGAGAATGATGCGCTCGCGCTTGAGAGCCGGATTCGGCTTCGGAATGGAGGACAGCAGCGCTGCGGAATACGGATGCAGCGGCTTGTTGTACAGCTCCTCCGTCGGGCCGACTTCTGCCAGCTTGCCGAGATACATGACGCCGACGCGATCCGAGATGTGGCGGACGACGTTGAGGCCGTGAGCGATGAACAGGAAGGTCAGACCAAGCTCACGCTGCAGCTTCGCCAGCAGGTTGAGCACCTGGGACTGGACGGACACGTCCAGGGCGCTGACGGCTTCGTCCGCGACGATGAACTTCGGATTGAGCGCGATCGCACGCGCGATGCCGATCCGCTGCCGCTGGCCGCCGGAGAACTCATGCGGATAGCGGTTGCGGCGGGAAGCGTCAAGGCCGACTAGCTCCATCAGCTCGACGACACGAGCGTCGATATCTTTTCCAGACATATTCGTATGCACCTTGAGCGGTTCGCCGATGACGTCGCTGACGCGGAAGCGCGGGTTCAGCGATCCGAACGGATCCTGGAAGATGATTTGAAGATCTTGACGGAGATCGCGAAGCTTGCCGGAGCCAAGCGAGTGGATGTCCTCGCCGTTGTAGACCACTTGGCCTTCCGTGGCGCTTTGCAGCCGCAGGATTACACGTCCAAGCGTCGACTTGCCGCAGCCGGATTCGCCGACAAGGCCGAATGTCTCCCCTTTTTTGATTTCCAGGGAAATATCGTCCACGGCTTTGACCTGGCCCACGACTCGGCTGAGCAAGCCCTTCTTGATCGGGAAGTACTTCTTGATATGTTTGACTTCAATCAAAGTTTCGTTGGACAGCTGCCTGCTCATACCGTTACCTCCCCTTGACTGCCAATGTTGATCCTTGGGGATAGCGGAGACTCATCGGAATGCTCCTCGAACAGCCAGCACGCTGCTTTGTGATCATTGCCAAGCTGGAAGAATCCCGGCTCTTCGCGGCGGCAAATATCCATCGCATGCGGGCAGCGCGGGTGGAAGCGGCAGCCTCCCGGAAGCTGATTGATTCGCGGAATATTGCCTTTGATCGTGTAAAGGTCTTCTTCCGTCTTGGCTTCAAAACCAGGAATCGACTTCAGCAGCCCGACCGTATACGGATGGCTCGGCTTGCTGAAAATCTCCTCGACAGAGCCTTCTTCCATGATTCCCCCGGCATACATGACGACGATCCGGTCAGCAACCTCTGCCGCTACGCCCATATCATGAGTAATGAGGACAATCGACATTCCCGTTTCCCTCTGCAGCTGCTGCAGGAGATCGAGGATTTGCGCCTGAACGGTTACGTCGAGAGCCGTTGTCGGCTCGTCCGCAATGAGCAGCTCCGGCCGGCAGGCGAGTGCGATCGCGATGACGACGCGCTGGCACATCCCGCCGGACAGCTCATGCGGATACTGGCGGGCGCGAACCTCCGGAGATGGAATGCCGACCTCGCGAAGCAGATCAATGGCCATCTTCATAGCGTCCTTCGGGCTTTTCCTTTGATGGAGACGAAGGCTCTCGGCTATCTGCTCTCCAACCGTGAATACGGGATTGAGCGAAGACATCGGATCCTGGAAGATCATCGCGATCTGGTTGCCCCGGATACTGCGCATTTCATCCTGATCCTTTTCCGAAAGAACTTCACCGTTGAATTTGATGTCGCCTTCGAGAATCATGCCTCCCGCGTAATCGATGAGACGCATGACGGCGAGAGAGGTGACGCTCTTGCCGCTGCCGCTCTCTCCTACGATGCATAGAGTCTGGCCTTCTTCCACGCTGAACGAAATCCGGTCGGTAGCCTTCAAGATCTCCTTGTTCACGAAGAAGCCGGCACTCATTTCGTTGACTTCGAGAATTTTGCGCGCCATTTTTCCAGCCTCCTTGGAGAAAGATGCATTTTTTGACGAGGATCCAGCGCATCGCGGATGCCGTCTCCGATGAAGTTGACCGACAGTACGACTAAAAAGATGCAAAGGCCTGGATATACGCCTTGGATGGGATCAATAAGCATGAATTCTTGAGCATTGCTGAGCATTTGGCCCCAGCTCGTTTGCGGCATTTGAATTCCGAGCCCCAGGTAGGAAAGGCCCGACTCCGCCAGAATGGCCCCGCCCACCATTAAAGTCGCATTGACAATAATGGGGAAGCTAGCATTGCGCAGCAGATGGCGGAAGATGATGCCCCAGCTGGAGACGCCGATCGCTTTGGCTGCTTCCACATACTGCATTTCGCGCAGCTGCAGGAAATTCCCCCGTACAAGACGCGCCACTCCCATCCAGCTCGTAAACGAGAGGATGAGAATAATATAAATGAATTTTGTGCCGAAAATGGCTCCAATCAGTATGTTCAGGAACAACGTCGGAATTGATATCATCACATCGATCAAACGCATAAAGATAATATCAATCCAACCGCCGAAGTAACCGGATATGGCTCCAATCAACGATCCGATCAGAACAGACACCGCGGCAACGGAAAAACCAACTGTTAAGGAGACTCGTCCGCTAAAGACAATGCGGGAGAATATATCCCTGCCCAATTCGTCCGTCCCCAAGAAATGGTTTCCGGTAAACGGCTTCAAATTGGAATTCATCAAATCTTGCTTGGCGGGATCATAAGGAGCGATGTAGGGCGCCAGAATGGCAGACAATACAAAAATCAGCAAGATGGCAAGTCCTGTCATGGCAAAGGGATTGCGCTTGAACTTGTTCCATGTCTGTCTCCAAGGTCCAATCGGCTTTTCCGCATTGGGGGCAGCGCCGGTCTGAACAGGTACGCTTGGATGGCTGGTTGGCTGCAGATTGGCGCTCATTAGGACTTGCCTCCTTTGCTCAGTTGAACTCGCGGATCGACAACGGCATACAAGATGTCTGCAATCAAATTGCCGACGACGACAAAGACGGCGCCCAGAAGCGTAATGGCCATCAAAACGGAGTATTCACGGGAGTTGGCCATTTCGACGAATAAACGTCCCATGCCCGGCCAGTTGAAGACGGCTTCCGTCAAGGCTGCGCCGCCGACTAGGATCGGCAAATCAAGGCCGAACAGGGTAATGAGCGAAATAAGCGCATTGCGCAAAGCATGCCTGAAAACAACCTTGTTCTCCTTCACGCCCTTGGCTCTTGCCGTACGGATATAATCCTGCTCCAAAACCTCAAGCATGCTGGATCGGGCATATTTCAGATAACCGGCAAGCATGCCGAGAGAGAGCACCGATACAGGCAGAATCAAGTGCATGAACAAGTCCGAGATGTTGCCCTCCTTGCCCATTGTATACATATCGGAAAGAGGGAGCCAATCCAGTTTTAAAGAAAAGTAGCTCTGCAGAATAATGCCGAACCAGAAAGCCGGCATCGCGAATCCAGTATAAGAGATGAATGATGCGGTCTGGTCCGATAATCCGTATTCCTTGGTGCTGTTGTAGATGCCCCAGGGAATGGCGATAATCAAGGTCAGAATCCAAGCTGCTCCCATAAGGATCAGCGTGTTTTTGACAGTAGGCCACAGAATGTCGCCAACAGGAATATTATTCTTGAATGTGGAGCCCAAATCACCGCTTAAGATATTGCCCATCCACTGTAAATACTGGACAGGAATAGGCTGGTCAAGACCAAGTTCATGGGCTTTGATCTTTCCTGCTTCAACTGACAAACCTGGGGACAAAAAGATCTGGGTTGGACCGCCTGGGGCGGCGTGGATTAATCCGAAGGTAAAAACCGAAATCAGAAACAGTACGACGACGGACTGCAAAATCCGGCGGACAAGATACTCGCCCATCATTTAATCCTCCTCTGGAACATCAAAACTGAATGCTGGGCAGCTGCCGGCTTTGCGCCGGGCAGAACCGGTGTTCATCCGGGCTTAGGACCGGCCGGTTATGCGCAGGGCAAAACCGTCTTCCTTGACCATCAAATAGTAAAAATCGAGAAAGGAGAAAGGAGGAAGGACAGGGCCTTCCCCCTTTCAATATATCAGTACAAATGCCTCGGTGCCTTATTTGGAATCCTCGACCCACCATTTGTTGATCCCGAAGAAGTAACCATAGGCCAGAGCAGCTACAGGAGCGTCTTCTGCTGCGTATTTCACGCGTGGTCCAAGAACTTCAGGTGTACCGTATTGGTACAAGAAGACATAAGGAAGGTTGGTGGAAATTTGTTGAGCGACCTGCTTGTAAATTTCTTTACGTTTCTCTTGATCCGTCGTGGAGTAGCCGTCAACCCACAGCTTGTCCAGCGTCGGGTTGTTGTACCAGCCGGAGTTTTGGCCGTTCGGCGGGAAGTATTTGGACGAGAAGATGGATTCGGCGTCCGGATCCGGGCTGTTGAGCGACCAGGAAAGCAGGATCGCCTGGAATTTGCCCGGATTGATGTTTTGCTCGATCCAGGAAGAGAAATCAATCGCTTTTGGCGTTGCAACGATTCCTACAGCCTTCAGGTTGTCCTGAATGACGGCAGAAACAGCTTCACGGCGGCTGTTGCCTGCATTGTATTGAAGCTCAAACTCGAATTTTTGGCCGTTTTTAGCCAGAATTCCCGTTTTAGGATCTGCAACCCAGCCATCTTCAGCAAGCAGAGCTTTCGATTTCTCTACATCGTAGTTGTAGGTTACGGCGTCTGCGCCAGGGTCAGCCCATGTGCCTGGCAGGAACGGTGCATTCAAAGCTTTTCCCGTGCCTTTCAGGACATTGTCGAGAATGCCTTGACGGTTCAGAGCGTAAGCGATCGCTTGTCGGGTTTTTTCGCCGGCGAACGGAGATTCCTTGCCTCCCCAGTTCATTTTGTTGAAGTTGAAGCTCATGTACTCGTACAGCGGGCCTGGAGCAAGCAGCACGTTCAGGCCTTTTGCTTTAACGGCTTCAACCTGAGTAACCGGGATGCCGCTGACCATATCGATATCGCCTTTGATGATGGCTTGTACGTTCGTGTTTTGGTCGGCGTAGATTTTGTAGACGACTTTGTCGATGTTGACGTCATTGACGTCTTTGGCCCAGTAGTTGGCATCTTTTTCGAAGCTCAGATATTGCTTTTGCTTCCATTCCGTCCATTTCCAAGGACCGTTTGTCACAGCTTTGGCAGGATCGGTGCCGAATGCGTTCTTTTCCAGTTCTTTAAGCGGAATGTCCTTCAAAACATGGGAAGGAACAATGCTGGAGACCAGTACATTGATGAATGGAGCGTAGACGGATTTCAAGGTAATCTTAGCCGTTTGCGGATCGATTACTTCAACTTTATCCACCTTGTCGTACGAGCTGATGCCAGGGGAAGCAGCTTCTGGATTCTTGATGGTGTTGAACGTAAAAGCGATGTCGTCCGCCGTTACCGGCTGACCGTCGTTCCATTTCGCGTTGGCTTTCAGCTTGACCGTATAAGTCTTGCTGTCTTCCGAAATTTCCGGAAGGCTTTCGAGCAGGGACCAAGGCTCTGCTACGATGTTGCCGTCCTTGTCATAGTCCAGAAGGTTGGAATACATAAAGTAAGCCGCGTCGCCGGAAGAAGTGTCGGCAACATAAATCGGGTTGGTCGTGTTGATGTCCGAGAACGTTCCGACCGTCAGCGTGCCGCCCTTTTTAGGACCGGCCGGATCTGTCGCGCCTGCGTTCGCAGCCGTGTTTTCAGCCGGTGCTGTCGATGCCGGCGTATTTGTCTTTGCGCCGGAATTGCTGTTGCTGCCGTTGTTGCTGTTGCTGGAGCAACCTGCAACCAAAACCCCCATTACGGACACACCCACGAGCAAGGTTTTCCACTTGAATGAACCTGCCACTCCACATTCCTCCTTGGCTCTAGCCAAAACATGTCATTTCCGGTTCCAATTGTAGCACGGTTTTTAACGTCCGAATATAGATTGTTCTGAAAATAATTAAAATTTTATTAACTGCATATTTATTCATAGATTCTTTTTATTGGGGTAGCGCTTACAATCAAGCCGCTGTAAGGTCCGTGGCATCTTTAAAAAGGGAAGTAGAATTGTAGATAGTATGCGTTTTAGGGGATAAACAAACAAAATGTCTCAAAAAACGGGAATTTTTTTACCATTCGAAACTAGTCTGGAGGACAGCTTTAAACCATTATTTTTTCCAATACTTTTTTATGATTTTCATTGTTTTTTGATGCAACGCTTTAACGCAATATAAAATTAATACGTTAAACAATAATTGCGCTTCATTGGAATTATTTTCCCTTTTCGACCAATCATCCAGTCCTGTCGACAGCAAAAAAGCCATCTCCGCTGCAAAGGGAGATGGCTTTCCGAAATAGGGGACTATTGATCCAGAATGGATTCAAAAGCGCTCTTGTCGAGCTTCTGCACGAGCGCGAACAAAAGCTCCTTGGCTGCCGCATAATCATCGATGTGCATGATGGATGCCGCCGTATGGATGTAACGCGCCGGAAGGCCTACGACCGCAGAAGGCACGCCGATGCCGGACAGATGGACCTGCCCCGCATCCGTTCCGCCTTGGGAGAAATAATACTGATACTTGATGCTGCCGTCCTCCGCTGTCTCCCGGATGAATTCAGCGAGGCCGCGATGCGTGATCATGCCGGGATCCTGAATGCGCAGAAGAGCGCCCTTGCCGAGCTGTCCCATCGCATTGCGGTCTCCGGTCGCATCCGCCGCGGGACTTGCATCCAGCGCCAGGAAAAGATCGGGCTGAACGAGATTCGCCGCCGTGCGCGCTCCCCTGAGGCCGACTTCCTCCTGCACGGTCGCTCCGGCATAGACGACGTTCGGATGCTTCTTGCCCTTCAGCTCGCGGGCAAGCTCGATCGCGAGCCCGACCCCGTACCGGTTGTCCCAAGCTTTGGCCATGATCTTCTTGGGATTCGCCATGGGAGTGAACGGACATACCGGCACAATCGCCTGTCCGGGCCGGATGCCGTAGGAGAATACTTCCTCCCGGCTGTCGGCGCCGATATCGATGAACATCGACTTCACGTCGACGACCTTGCTGCGGGATGCGTCGTCCAG
>NZ_JZEJ01000001.1:2394692-2411313 GCF_001188365.1 Paenibacillus sp. D9
GGCGGGGGGGGGGAGCCGATGACCCCGATGACAGGCCCGTTGTCGGACACGATCTCCATCCGCTGCGCCAGCATCGTCTGGGCGTTCCAGCCGCCGAGCGTGACGAACTTGATCATGCCGTTGTCCGTAATGGCCGAGACCATGAGCCCGACCTCGTCCATATGGCCGGCCACCATGATCCGCGGTCCCTGCTCGTCGCCGCGGAAAACGCCGAAGATGCTGCCCAGGCGGTCGCGCACAAGCTCGTCCGTGCAAGCGGCCAGCTGGCTTTCCACATACTTGCGCAGCTCCTTCTCATGGCCGGGAACGGCGCGCATCTCCGTCAAAGTCCGGAACAATCCAAGCGTTTCTTCATTCATCTTTCCTTGCCTCCTGATAACAGCAGAATGATTCCAGTATACCTGATTCGCCTCGGCATGCCCACGCGCGCATCAGCCATGCCGCTTCCGCAGCGGAGAATCGGGCGCATCAAGGCTTCTTCGTGCCGGAATTCGGATCCGGATCGCCGTTCCTTGCCCCTCCAATCCGGTTTCGATCGAAATCCCGTAGCTCTCTCCATAATAGAGGCGGATCCGTTCATGCACGTTGCGGATGCCGTAGCCTTGCCGGCTGCGCCCTGTTTCCCTGAACAGCTCCTCCGCCAGGCCTTCGGGCATCCCGATTCCATCGTCGGCAACCTTGAATTCGATGACGGGATGAATGCCTGGCCTGAGCTCCGCGGATATCGAGATTCGAATCCGGTCTCCCTTCCAGGCATGCTCAAGCGCATTTTCCACGAACGGCTGGAGAATCAGCTTGATCGTCATATAACCGGGCAGCCGCTCGTCCCATTGATAGCTCACTTCGACGCGGTCGCCGTATTTGACCTGCTGGATGGCCAGGTAAGCCTGGATCTGATCGAGCTCGTCCGCCGCAGGAATGATGGTTTTCCCGTCGTTGAGCGACATCCGGTAAAAGCGCGCCAGATTCATGATCATCTGATGCTGCTTGTCCACTTCGCCGAACTTCGCCAGCCTGCTGATCGATGAAAGGGTATTGTAGAGGAAATGCGGATTGATCTGAGCCTGCAGCGTTTCGAGCTCCGCCTCTTTTTTGCGCAGCTTCGTCAGGTACACCTCCTGGATGAGGTTGTCCGTCTGTGCGCCGAGCTCGTTGAGGGCATCCGCGATCATGGAATACTCGTCCTGGCCCTTGTACTGGATCCGGCGGCGATAATCGCCTCGGCGGAACGACTGGAGGACCGAAATGACCTTGCCGATCCGCTTCGTGAACGCGCGCGTGACGAACAGGGCGACGCCGATGATCGCCACCATGCTGATGCCGCAGACGAGCACGGTGAGCCAGGTGATCTTGCGGGCATCGGCCTGCAGGACTTCCTCCGGTATGACCGCGATCAAGCTGTACTGGAGCCCCGGCAACGGCTCGCGGATGACCAGGCTGCCTTTGCCGGCTTCCTCCGCTCCCGCCGCAGGGGCAGGCGCTTGGACTTTATCGACATCTCTTCCCGAAGCATGCAGCACCTTGCCGTCTTCGTCGACAATATAGAGACGGCTGCCGGGCATGATTTTCTTGGCGTCCACGCTGTCGAACAAATCGTTGAAATAGACGCTGATCCGGACGAGGCCGAGCTCCTTCAGATCGGAAGGCGTATAGGTGTCCACGATCCGGCGGATCAGCGAGATTCTCCCGAACTTGGCGTCGTCCCCGATCTGGACCCACTTCATCGTCACGTCGTACTGCTCCTTCGGAAGGGACTTGTACCACTCCTCCTTCTGGATACGGGACAGATGAAGGATTTCAAAGGAACGGTTGTTGGACTTGAGAATATCCTCGCCGTCCTTGCTCAGATCATAGATCTCGTTGTACACCTCGTTCTTGATGTACACCGACATTCTCATGCTGCGGTCCGTAGAATTGATCGCTTCCCAGAATTTCGGCAGCAGCACCTTCTTGGTCGCGTCGTAGTTGGCCCAGCCCTCTTCCTTGCTCTTGAGCGCCCTCACCAGCATGCTGTCCTGGTAAAGCATGTCGGTGATGCGGACGGTATCGTCGATCCGGTAGCGGACGTTGTCCTCCATCTGCCTCAAAGTGCCTCGGATGTTGTTCTCCGTCTGGGAGCGGACGGAGCCGACCATGATGGAATTCGCGATCCAGCCGAGCAGCGCCAGAGGAACCATCGTAAGCAGCACATAAGACGCGAACAGCTTCAAGCCGAGCGGAATGAATCCCCTCTGCCGCCCGCCTTTCATTCCCGCCTCCTGTATTCGTTAGGCGTCACGCCGAACGTCTCCTTGAACTGACGGCTGAAATAAGGCATGTATTTGTAGCCGACGCGATCCGCGATTTCATATATTCGAAGCCGGGTCCCTCTCAGCATCTCCCCGGCGATCTTCATCTTCCGGTCGATCAGATGCTCGCTGAAGTTGATTCCCGTCTCCTCCTTGAACAAGGCTCCCAAATAATTGGGCGAGAAAGCGAACGCATCCGCAACCTCCTTCAGCGTAATGTTCTCATGGAGGCGGCTCTCCACGTACTGGACGACTTCCGCGATCAGCCTGGCGTTTTTGGACGGCTTGGAAGGAGCTGCAGCAGGCAGGCTCTGTTCCTGGTCTGTCGGCGGCTTCTGTGCCGATGGCATCTGTGCCGATGGCGTCTCTGTCGGAGGCATCTGTACCGATGGCGTCTGAGCCGATGACGACTGTACCGGCGCCGCCTCGAGAGCCGCCTTCTCCCGATCGAGCTGATCGGCCAGCTTGCGCAGCGCCTGCTCCAGCTCCGCATCATCCATGGGCTTGAGCACATAATCCCACGCGCGGAGCGACAGAGCCTGCTTCACGTAGTGAAAGTCCTGATAGCCGCTTACAAAAATGATCCGAATCCGTTCATGAAGCTCGAGCGCCTTCTCGGCAAGCTCAAGGCCGGACATGCTGGGCATATGCACATCCGTCACCAGAATATCGACCGGCTCCCGGGCAAGAATCTCATACGCATCAAAGCCGCTGTGCACCGCGCCGACGATTTCCAGCCCCATCGAGTCCCATGGAATAAATGTCTGCATGCCTTTCAGATCCAGCTCTTCGTCATCCACGATCAGAACCTTGTACATGATGTCTCCTCCCTTGCCCGCTGGCAGCATGCCCGCCTTCTATTCGGCAGTCAGCGCATTCGACGAATCAGTCATGGGCCGCTCCATCCGGAATGTAGAATTTAACCGGCGTCATGAAGAAAAAAGACCGCCGCCCCTCCGGGACGGCGGACATGCTTTCAGTATAGCCTTCAAACCGATGCTTGGGGATGGAAAATCAGCCATTGCTGCCAATGATCTTCCGGTTTTCATGCCATTTGTTCGTTTTGTAGTCCAGCAGCTGCTGGTAGCCGATCGCCATCGCGTCCTTGTCGGCCTTGTCGAGGATGGCCAGCACTTCCTCGTCGCTTTTCGCATACAAGGCCTTGGCGCGCGACTCGTCCCAGATCTCTTCCACGCTCGTCTGGATGATGCCTTCCTCGGAGTTCGGCGCAGGCGCAAGGTTGATGAATTCGGTCGCGTCCTTTTGCGTTTTCCACGTAATCGTGCTCTGGTATCTCGTTTCCCATGTCTTCTGGTCGTCAGGCAGAGTCGACTCGAACTTCATCTTCGATTTGTCCATGAAGGCGGAGTTGCCGACCCATTGCAGGTTGACCGTCGCATCCATGACTTTGGTGCGGCCTTTGACATCCGTCAAATAAGTATCCTTGAAGAGCGGGGAGCCCTCTTCGTCATGCCCTTCCCAATACATGCCCTCCGGTCCCCACATGAGCGTGCGGGTTCCTTCCGGTCCGGTCAGCCAATCCAGGAAGGCGAAGATCTTCTCGGGATCCTTCGCGGATTTGGTGATGACGCTTACGTTCCAGCCCAGGCCCGTGTAGGTGCCGGGGAAAATCTTGTCTTTGTTGAGGCCTTCCTTGCGGATCGGCCAGATCATGAAGTAGCCGTCGTTCGGATCCGCCTTCTTCAGCTCGGCGTCTCCGGCCGAACCATATTCCGTCGGGCTTGCGCCGGCAAACACGGCGACCTTGCCGGTGAACGCCTTCTCCTTGACCTGATCCTTCTTCTGCGTCATGGCGTCGGGGCTCATGAGCTTCTCGCGGAACAGCCTGGAGTTGAAGAGCATCGACTCGCGATAGACCGGATCCTGGAAAATCGAGGTCAGCTTGTCGCCGGTAATGGCGGCGCGGTTCCCGATGGCGGCCAGATTGGCATCCTCGGCGAAGGCGCTGTAGATGACATCCAGCCCCTGTCCGTCCACGGCCAGATCCGGATTGAACGGCACGACTGTCGGGAACTTCTCCTTCACTGCCTTCAAATAATTGTAGAAGTCGTCGGTCGTCTCGAGCTTCGGCGAGCCGAGCGCTTCATAATACTTTTTATTGACCAAGTAGCCGGCGTTGCCGAACGGCTGGCTGCTGTACCAGTTCGGGAACTGATAGATTTTGCCGTCGCTGGAGCGGAGCATGTTGATGTTCTTCTCGCCGACCCATTTCTTAAAGTTCGGGTACTTGTCGATGTAGTCGTCGAACGGCACCAGCATGTCGGCTTCGCGGAGCTTCTCGACATCCGCGCCCTTGTCGAGCCAGATGACGTCCGGAAGCTTGCCGGATGCGATCATCGTGTTCAGCTTCTGGGCGGCGTTGCCTCCCGACTGGACAGCCGTGACGTTGACCTTCATGTTGTCCATGATCCATTTGGAGGAGACGTCTCCTCCCCACTTGGGCATCGTGTACCAATCGTAGTGGCCGTACATGCTGTACTCCAGCGGCTCGCTGCCTACCTGCCAGCCGCTTGCCTCCGGCGCTGTCGACGCGTCTGGCGACGGCGCCGTCGAAGCCGCCGGCTCCGGAGAAGCGCCATTGCTGCCTGCCGATCCCGAATTGCCGCCCCCGTTGTTGCCGCCTGAACAGCCTGCCAGCGCCGTTGCGGCTACCATGGCGAGAGCCATGCTCTTGAACGCAGTCACTTTCCATTTGCTCAACTCGTTCATCCCCTTTTCCGAGCTCTAAAATCTATATTTTAAATGCACGGCCCGTTGCCGGACTTGCGTGCCCTTAAAACCAATCGTCGCTGCAAGATACCCGGCTCAGCCCTTCACGGCGCCGACGAGCACGCCCTTCACGAAATAACGCTGAACGAACGGATACACGCAGATGATCGGAAGCGTGGCGACCATCATCGTCGCCATCGACAGCGATTTGCCCGTTATGGTCTTCATTGCCGACAGCCTGGCCTGCGCGGCGGAGTCGAGCTGCTGCATCTGCTCGGTCATAATGTTGGAGTTAAGAATCTGCTGCAGCTTCGTCTGGATCGGGATCAGGTTCTCGTTGTTGATGTAGATGCTCGGCATGAACCAGTCGTTCCAGTGGCTGATCGCCGTGAACAGAGCCAAGGTCGCGATGACAGGACCCGACAGGGGCAGCACGATCCGGAAAAACGTTCCCCAGTAGCCGCAGCCGTCGATGCGCGCCGACTCGTCCAGTCCCGCCGGCAGTCCCAGGAAGAACGTGCGGAATACGATCATGTTCCAGACGCTGATCAGCGACGGAATGATGAATACCCAGAAGGAGTCGAACAGATGCAGGCTGCGGATCAGCAGGAAGGTCGGAATGAGGCCGCCGCTGAAATACATCGTGATGATGCAGGCGACCATGTAGAACTTGCGTCCGACAAGCTCGCTGCGCGTCATGCCGTAGGCGAAGATTGCCGTGCAGAGAATGGCGGATGCGGTTCCGACAATCGTGCGGAGCACGGAGACCAGAAACGCATGGAGGATCCGGCTGTCCTGGAACACGATCTCGTAATTTTCCAGCGTGAAGGCGCGGGGCCATACCGTCACGCCTCCCAGAGCGGTATCCATTCCTTCATTGAAGGACACCACCACCGCGTTCCAGAACGGATAGAAGCATGTAACGGAAAGCAAGACTAAAAACGTATAGATGAATCCGGTGAAAAAGCGGTCGCCATAGCCGAGTCTGATTTTCAAGCCTCTCTTCCTCCTTCGATCCAAGATGTCATCTTACCACAGGCTGTTGCCGGATCGGCGCGCAAGCAGATTGGCTATGGTGAGCAGCGAAACGCTGACGACGGCCTTGAACAGTCCGACGGCGGTCGCATAGGAGAAGCGCTGCGATTCGATGCCCATCCTGTATACATAGGTTTCCAGCACATCCGCCACCGGCCTCAGCACCGGATCGCTGCCGATCAGGAGGATGTCCTCGAAGCCGGCCGTAAGCAGGTTGCCGACGGCAAGGATGAAGAAGATGATGATGACCGGCATGATCGTCGGGAGCGTGACGACGAACATCTGCTTGAACCGGCTCGCGCCGTCCATGGAGGCGGCTTCGTACAGGCTCGGGTCCACTCCGGCGATCGCCGCCAAATAGACGATGGAGCCGAAGCCGATTTCCTTCCAGACATTGGCCGAGATCAGGATGCTCCAGAAATGCTCCGGCATGTTGAGCCATCCGACCGGCTCGTCGATCAGGTTGACCGACTGGAGAAGCATGTTGAGACTTCCGTTCTCCGTGGAAAGGATCGACATGGCAAGTCCCGAGACGATGACCCAGGAAAGGAAATGCGGCAGGTAGCTGATCGTCTGGACGATCCGCTTGAAGTAGCGGCTGCGCACCTCATTGAGCATGAGCGCGAGCAGAATCGGCGCCGGGAAGCAGATGACCAGCTTCAGAAAGCTGATGACGAGCGTATTGCGCATCACCCTGCCGAATACGGGGTCGTTGAAGAAACGCTCGAAATGCTTGAACCCGACCCAGGGACTTCCCGATATGCCTTTGAAAATGTTGTAGTCCTGGAACGCGGTTATGGTTCCGTACATCGGAAGATAGAAGAAGATGACGATGAGGATAAAGGCCGGTATGACCATCAATTGAAGGTCCCACTGGCGCAGAAAGCGAATGATCGCGGGCCGCTCTTTGCGGCGTTGGTGCAGGTCGACTTCCAGTTGTGCCATGTTGTTCCCCCCTGCGTACATTGTACGTTCGGGATGGAAGCCTTTTCTATGGGTTGATTCAACGAAATATGATAGAAATCAATGAAATGTTATTTTACATCACATAATTGACCGAAATTATCATGTTTTAGCATCCCACCTAGAAATGTATGCGCTATCCAATAAAACTGGTTCCGTTTTCATCTGACATCGCTTTTTTTCTTTCTGCGGGAAGGGAAGTAACCTCACATTGCTGCCGTCAGGGAAGATCGGCTTGCCGCGACGAATGCCGTCTCGGTTCCTCTTGCTTCGGCATAAGCTTATGGAGAGGTGGGATGGCTATGCGAACCGGCAAGCGAGGAGGAAAAAAGGACCGCGATACCTCCAGACAGGCAAAAAGGAAAGGCGTCCGCAAACAGCGGCCCGCTTCTTCAAGCCGCATTCTGAAGGTCAGAAGGATCTATTTCTACGGCTTGTCCGACGGTGTGTGCAGAGACTTCGGTCCGGCCCGCGGAGGCGCAGGCCGAATTCCCGCTCCCAGCCAGGTCAGCTGGTACAACCTCTATGTCAACCAGTCCATCCAGCCGCCGGGCTTGTACCGGATCGGGCCCAACAGCCTCCATCTGCTGAGCCGGGATGTGCCTCCGAGAGGAGCCCCTGTCCTTCTGGAGAGCGTGAGCCTCCTGCTGTCCCGGAAGCTGCGCAAAAGAAAGCGCCGGACAAAGGCCCGCCACGAGCAAATGCCTGTTGCCTCTAAGACAAGTCGCTCATACGCTATCACATCCCAATGGAAAGGAGATGAAGGCGATATGCCTCCGTCCTTGATCAAAGCCTTTTTTGCCGCAAGCAGCGTTGTCAGCGGAACCGTGGATACGGTCACGTCGACCAGCGTCGTCGACACGGCGACCCGGTTCAATGCCGCCGTCACCGCGCCGATGATCGATGCGGGAGCAGGCACGACGACGATTCCCGCGACAAGCTTCCTTGACGACGCGGGCAATCCCGTGCCCGCGGGAAGCTTGCCTGCCGTCGCCCCCGGCGGCTCCTTCGACGTATACGTCAACGGCATCCTGCAGCAAAGCGAGCTGTCCGCGCCAAGTCCGACCGGACTTGTCTTGGCGACAGCCGATATCCTCCCCGGCACCCCCGTAAACCTGGCCATCCACAATTATGGCGGAACGACCTCCACCAGCACCTCCACCCCCTCGCTGACGGTCACGACGACAATCAGCTCCTGATCTCTGCGCGCACAAAAAAATCAAGCTCGACAATCCTTCCATCAAGCGGCATCCGTGCATGGCCGCCCTGGCGGCGGACCGCCCTTTCACGGGCATGGAAAAGGGGTGCCCCTTGAAACCCGGGCACCCCTTATTTTAGGTCTGGACAATCCATTAACAACGCAAAAAAGCCTTCCGTAAACGGAAGGCGTCATCATCGATATGGTGCGGTAGAGAGGACTCGAACCTCCACGGGCGTACGCCCACTACCCCCTCAAGATAGCGTGTCTGCCATTCCACCACTACCGCACGTATAGGGGAAAAACCTAGGAAAAAATGGTGAGCCATGAAGGACTCGAACCTTCGACACCCTGATTAAAAGTCAGGTGCTCTACCAACTGAGCTAATGGCTCGAATATGGTGACCCGTAGGGGATTCGAACCCCTGTTACCTCCGTGAAAGGGAGGTGTCTTAACCCCTTGACCAACGGGCCATGCAGCTTGTCCTTCAAGGAAGAACTTTTCAAACAACATGAATGAATATATCATACGCGACGATTCCGTGCAAGTCCTTTTTCAAAAAAAGATTTCATCCGGAAAGACGGAAAAAGTTCGCCGGCCGGCTGCCCGGCTCCAAAACAAAAAAAGACCGGGTACGGTCTCTTCTGTCCAGAAGAATGGCGGAGAGAGAGGGATTCGAACCCTCGCACCACTTACGCAGTCTAACCCCTTAGCAGAGGGTCCCCTTGAGCCACTTGGGTATCTCTCCGAATGGCTCCCCGAACAGGACTCGAACCTGTGACAACTCGATTAACAGTCGAGTGCTCTACCAACTGAGCTATCAGGGAACAATGAAATAAACGGTAACAAAATCTAATTTATCATGCCTCGCTGACGCTGTCAAGCGCTGTCAAAACAAGCTTCCCCCTGCACTTTCCGCATCGATAACGAGCCGGATCCACCTTGCGCTTGCGCTTGTATTCCATGCGGCAGGCGGTGCAGACCAGCTTGTAGCGGAACGGAAGCGGCTTGCGCTGCTCCCTGTCCGGCAGCGGACGGCAATGCCTGGATCCTCCCGAACGAGCGAGCCATTCCTTGAAATCGGCATCGCGATGCCGGTATCCCATCCCGAGCAGATGCAGATGATAATGGCATAGCTCATGCCGGATGATCTTCTCGGTTTCCTCGGGGCCGTAGATCTCCAGCTGCTTTGCGCTGATGTCGATGTTATGCGACTTCAGGAAGTAGCGGCCCCCCGTCGAAGTCAGCCTTCTGTTGAACGTCGCTCGGTGCCGGAACGGAATTCCGAACGCCTCCAGCGATACCCTCTCCACCCATGCTTGCAGCTCCTTATCCTCCATCACCTCTGGACATCCCTCCCTCTTGAATTGTAAAGCCACCTTGGGCTACACTGTCAAGTAGATTGCCGCCCTCCGCGGGCGGGAGAGGAGCAAGAACCCAAGCCATGCCTACCATGAAATATGTATTGTTCCGGCAGGGAGAGCAGCTCTCCATCGTCGAGATGCCCGCAACCCACGCCTACCAGCTGTCCGCCCTCAACCTTCGCCTCCATAAGGAGCTGGACAAGCTTACGGCCGCCAACGTTCCCAGCCTGCCGCATTGCATCGCCGAATTCTCCGAGCTCGAGCTGCATGACGGCGCGGTGCCGGTCCAGTCCGGCATCGACTATCTCAACGAGCTTGTCGAGAGCTTCTTCAACATTGAAGAGAAAGCCTATCCGATTAAGTCCTTGCGGACGGAGATGGTCGCGCTGCAAGCCCAGCTCGAGCAGTGGTACGAGGAAGAGTACGAGGACTAGGACGGAACGCTGCGGCGGATGAAGCCGCCTGCTCGTCCCAAGCTGGACCTGCACGCTCCGTCAGTCCCCCCCATATGCTATACGAACCATTCCTGGCAGAGGGGGGAAGATGCGATGCCGCAATGGCTGAGCAGCCAACTGATGCGCGCGTTCCAGCAAAAGGACCTCCGGCAGATCCGGCTCCTGAACGACTGCTGGTTCATTTATCGCACCAAGGAGCCGCGCGACGATTCCGCCACGACCGTCTGATTCCGAGGCTTCCCCGCTGCCCGTCCGGCAGCAGGGAAGCCTCTTTCTCTTTCCCTGTGTGTAAGCATGCCTGCCGAACGAATGGAGGCCATAACGGAGTATCGCGCTGCCGACGCGCCATCAACGAATCCGTTCCTCGCCGATGGGCAATAGCCAAACAAGGTGCCCCCCGGGACACCTTGTTTGGCTTGGCCGGCTTTTGGACATGCGGCTGCCGGGCTGCCGTGTATGAGAAGCTCCAGTGCGCAACGGGCCGGGACAGGCCGGCGCAATCAACCGGGAGAGCGCATGGTGAGGCCGACACGGCCTTTTTTCAAGTCCACGTTCAGCACCCATACCGTCACGACGTCGCCGACCGCCACGACATCCATCGGATGCTTGACGAAGCGGTCGCTCATCTGGGAAATGTGGACAAGACCGTCGTTCTTGATGCCGATGTCCACGAAAGCGCCGAAGTCGATGACGTTGCGTACCGTCCCTTGAAGCTCCATGCCGGCCTGCAGGTCCTCGATCGCAAGCACGTCCTTGGAAAAGACGGGCGCAGGCAGCTCCTCGCGCGGATCCCTTCCCGGACGCATCAGGCTGTCGATGATATCCTTCAGGGTCGGCTCGCCAACGCCGAGACGTCCAGCAAGCGAGGAGGCATCCGCCGCCGAGAGCCGCTCCCGCGCATGATCCGTTCCGATGGCGTCCATGCCGAGCCCGAGCTCCCGGAACAGTCCGGAGACGACGGCATACGATTCAGGGTGGATCGGAGTGCGGTCAAGCGGGTTGGCCGCTTCGGGAATGCGGATGAAGCCGATGCACTGCTCGTACGTCTTGGCGCCCAGACGCGGCACCTTCTTGAGCTCTGCCCGCGATCCGAACCTGCCGGTCTCCTCGCGATGCTTCACGATGTTCTTGGCGGTCGTCGCATTTATTCCAGCGACGTAAGACAAGAGAGATGCCGAAGCGGTATTGGCGTCGACTCCGACATGGTTGACGGCCGATTCCACGACGCCGCCGAGCGTCTCGCCGAGCCGCTTCTGGCTGACGTCATGCTGGTACTGGCCGACTCCGATCGCCTTCGGCTCGATCTTGACGAGCTCGGCCAGAGGATCCTGCAGGCGGCGGGCGATGGAAACCGCGCTGCGCTCCGCCACGTCAAGCGAAGGAAACTCCTCCGCGGCAAGCTTGGAAGCCGAATAGACGCTTGCGCCGGCCTCGCTGACAATGATGTATTGGAGCGCCTCCGCGCCCTTCTTGCCTGCTGCGGCCCGGTTCTTGATAAGGCCGGCGATAAAGCTCTCGGTCTCTCTCGAGGCGGTGCCGTTGCCGATGACGATGAGAGTAACGCCGTATTTGTCGATCAGGCCGCCGATAATCCTCTCCGCATCCGCGACCTTGTTGTTCGGAGGAGTCGGGTAGGTGACGGCGACTTCAAGCAGCTTGCCGGTCTCGTCCACGACGGCCAGCTTGCAGCCGGTCCGGTAAGCCGGATCGACGCCGAGCACCACATATCCCGGAACAGGCGGCTGAAGAAGCAGATTCCGCAAGTTGGCGGAGAAAATGCCGATTGCATGCTCTTCCGCCTTGTCCGTCAGCTCCGACCGGACTTCCCGCTCGATGGAAGGAGCGATCAGGCGCTTGTAGGCGTCCTCGATGGCGGCGACGAGCGCCTCCCTGACGCCTGGCGAGGTGCCTTGGCGCAGCGTGTGCCGGATCATGTAGTCATGAATCCGATCGGCCTGAACCTCCAGGCTGACGCGGAGCACCTCTTCCCTTTCCCCGCGGTTGATGGCAAGGACGCGATGCGGCGGAAGCTTGCGCAGCGGCTCCCGATAGTCGTAGTACATCTCGTAGACGGATTCCTCTCCGGCTTGCCTGACGACGGTACGAAGAGCTCCCTGCTCCATTGTGAACTTGCGCACCCATGCCCGTGTCCTCGCCTCGTCGGCCATCTCCTCCGCAATGATGTCCTGGGCTCCCGCCAGGGCATCGGCAGGCGTTTCGACGCCTTGGTCCGGATGGACGTAGGCCTCGGCCTCCTTCAGCGGATCCCCTTGACGGGGCTGCGACAGCAGCCACCGGGCAAGCGGCTCGAGTCCGCGCTCGCGCGCGACGGAAGCGCGCGTTTTGCGCTTTTGCCGGTAAGGACGGTACAGATCCTCCACTTCCTGCAGCTTCATGGAGCCGAGCACGGCTTTTTCCAGCTCCGGTGTCAGCTTTCCCTGCTCGCCGATGAGCCGAAGGACTTCCCGCTTGCGTTCTTCCAGGCTGCGGCGGTAATTCAGCTTCTCCTCGATGGAGCGCAGCTCGTTCTCGTCCAGCTCGCCGGTCATTTCCTTGCGGTAGCGGGCGATGAAAGGAATCGTGTTGCCTTCGTCGAGCAGCCCGACTGCCGCCTTCACCTTGCCGAGAGGAAGGCCGAGCTCCTGGGCGACGCCCTTCACGATGCGCTCCTGTTCGGCCGCCATCTCCTCCGGCGAAAGCGCTGGCCGCGCTTCCCCTTCTTGCCTTGCGTCCGTATCCGTGCCGATTCTATCCGCCAATCTCATTGCCGCCTTTCCATTGCTTGATGGGAATCAAAAGCTGCCGAAGGAAATAAAAACCGCCCCTTCCGCGGAAACAACCGGGCGGAAGGAAGCGGACAATCGCTCTCAGCCGATTCGTACATAAGGATTGTTCTGCATTTCATGCCCGATCGTCGTCGCCGGCCCGTGGCCGTTGTGGACCTTGACCTGCGGATCGAGGCGATAGAGCTTGGACCGGATGGAGTTGTACAGATCCGCCTCGCGCCCGCCGGGCAGATCCGTGCGCCCAATCGATTGCCGGAACAGCACGTCGCCGGAAAAAAGGTCCGAGCCATGCAGGAAGCTGACGCTTCCGGGGCTGTGGCCCGGAGTATGAAGGACACGGAAGCTGAATCCCGCCAGCTCCAGCTTCATGCCCTCGTCGAGAGCGTATTCGGCCGGATCGGTTACAAGCGGCGGCGTCATATGGCTCCACCGCAGCGATCCGTTCTTCGCGGGATCGGTCAGCCAATCCGCCTCCAGATCGTGGATATAGACCGGGCAGCCGAATGCCTTGCGAACTTCGTCCACGCCGCCCATATGGTCCAGATGGGCGTGGGTCAAGAGAATCGCCTCCAGCTTGAAGCCACCGCTGCGGATGCGCTCCACGAGGCGCTTCGGCTCCATGCCGGGATCGATGACGACCGCCTGGCCGCTCTCTTCGTTGATCAACAGGTAGCAGTTCGTCTGGATGGGGCCAAGCACGAACTTCTCGATCTTCATCGCGCTCATCAGATCGACGAGAACAGCTCGCGCAGCTCGCGAACGACTTCTCTCTGATAGGCGGCGTCTTCGCCGTAGCGGCGCATGATCTCCTTGCGCGTCTCGGCCAGGTTATCCTGATAGTCGGGCGCTTCGCGGTCGGTGTTCTCCTGCTTGAACCGGACCATCGGCTCCTGGATGCGTGCCGGGCGCGGGCCCCATTGCCCGAGCACATGGCCGCCGGTGTCGGCGACGATGACGATCGGCACCGAGCGCCCTCCCATGGTGAGGAACTGGTCCATCGTATCGAGATGCTCTTCCATAATCAGCACTTCGACGGGCACGCCGCTGTTCTCCAGAGCGCGAAGCACGGCCGGGATGTTGCGCACGACGTCCCCGCACCAATCCGCCATCAGGATCAGCACGCGCAGATCGTCGCGGTTGTTCAGCGATTCGAAAAACTCGCGGTCGTCCTCGCTTTCCCATTCGAAGCGGTCGTACCAGGAGTCGAAAGCTTCCTTGTTTTTCGTCATGCCTTCGCGGAACTGCTGCGGCGTGATTCCCTTCGACAGCTTGTCGGCTATTTGCTTGGCCATAGGTTATCCACTCCTTGTCGCCTTGCCGCCGGCGGCGGCTTTCGGCCCATTTCCATCTATTGTACCAAACGTCCGGACTGCGCCACAATCAGACCGTGCGGCCGCGGGAGCGCAAGTATTTGAACAGCACGTACATGATCAGCACCGCGACGGCGACCAGAATGGCCGGCATCGTGTAAGGAGCCGCCTTGTCCTTGATCTGTTCCCAGTTGCTGCCCAGGCTGCGGCCGATGTAGACGAACAGGATCGACCACGGAAGCGAAGCGATCGCCGTCAGCAGCGTGAACGTGGACAGCGGCATGCGGGCCATTCCCGCAGGAATGGAGATGACCTGGCGCATCACCGGAACGAAGCGGGCGGTGAACACCATGCCCGGACCGTAGCGCTGGAACCAGCCTTCGGCGATATCGATATGCTTCGGCTTGATCTTGATGTATTTCCCGTATTTGTCCAGGAACGGACGCCCTCCGTACAAGCCGATCGCGTACAGGATCCACTGCTGCAGGATCGCGCCGATCGTCCCGCAAAGAACCGCTCCCCAGAAGGTCATGCTTCCCGTGGATACCATGTAGCCGGCATAACCGAGTACGATCTCGCTCGGAATCACTTCCATGGCCAGCCCCAGAATGATGCCGAAATACCCGAGCTTCTCTACGATGCCGAGCAAATAAGTGACGAGTTCATGAAACAAGTGCATGCCTTCCACTCCAATCTCATAATGAGGCGATGCTTTCGCCGCCGGTGTTTGTCCCGGTAATTCTATCATAGGCTTCCCAAATGGTGCCATAGGACAAACGGTCATGGCGGCCAGAACGGATGCATAGAATATGTTGATGTCATGGACAAGAAGGGGTGGACCGCAATGAACGCCATTATTGTAACGAGAAAACAGCTCCGGCTCGCGGCTCTCGCGCTCACGATCGCCATTCTTGCCGTCGCCTGCTGGAGGCTGTATCCGAGCGTTTCCGGCGAAGCGGCTTCGGCTACGGCAGCGGCGAATCCGCAAGTATTCGAGATGGTCACCGGCGAGTTCAGAAGCCAGACGGCAGACGGCAAGGAAATCGAAGTGTACCAATGGAGCCCGAACTTCCTCACGGTGAAGAAAGGCGAGCAGGTCACGCTGCGCATCACCGGCGTCAACGGCGCCAGCCACCCGTTCGTCATTGAAGGGCTCGGCGTAAAAGGAGTGGTCAAAAAAGGGTCGGTGACGGAAGTCAGCTTCACGCCGGAAAAAGCAGGCACCTATCCGATCATCTGCATGACCCATACGGACCTCAAGCACGGCGGACCGATGGTCGGGTACATCCATGTCCAGTAGGCCGACCGTTACCGAGCATGCTTGAAACGATTGGAAAGCCGAAAAAGCTGCGTTCCCTTTCGGGGAAGCAGCTTTTTTTCATGAGGCTGAGGGCGGATCGCCGCCCCAAGCCGGAACCGGAGCGGAAGCTATCGGCATAGCGCGGCCAAGGCGTTCGCGGCAGGAGCAAGAGGCGAAGCAGAGCAAAAACTTCCGGGCGATAAAGCGGATGGCCTCCGGCTTGCGCCGGCCTGCACATCCTGCCTGCCCGAACATATATTGTGGGGAAAGGAGTGGGCTCGATGAACGGCATGCCAAGCAACAAGCATCAGCGTGAGCTCCCTACCGCCCGCAAAATCCGGCGCGCCTGCAGCAATGAGCTGTACCGGACCGCCAAGCGCCTGAAAGGATACATTTCCAAGGAGCAGATGGAGCAGGCGGAAAAGCTGTATACGCGCAAGGTTTATCTCAATCTCGTGTTCGTCCACGAGAACCGCGACAACCGCAAAAAGCTGTGCGACTGGTGGGACGACAACGTCGCCGCCGAAATTGCCGAGCTGTGGCAGGCCGACCCGGAAAAGCTGAAGTCGGCATTCCGCGATGCCTTCGGCGGCTGAAGGAAATCCAAACCGCGGTGCGAAGGCTGCGGCTGAACGCGCTTAGGGTTCCAAAGGCTGAGGACTACGGTATGGCTTCATGCGCTGAGGACCAAGGCTGCGGACTATGGTATGGCTTCATGCGCTGAGGACCAAGGCTGGCGGACTACGGTATGGCTTCATGCGCTGAGAACCAAGGCTGGCGGACTACGGTATGGCTGCCGCCATCCGGCCGTCCAGCAGCTCCGCAAGCGAAGCGGCAGCTGCCGCAGCTTCCGGCATCATGCGGAAGCCGCGGCTGTTCGCCGGCGTCCCGGGGATCGGTGCTTGCCGGACAAGCTCCGAGTAGTCCGCATACAGCGCGAGACCCCGCCTGGCCGTGCCTCGGGCCAGCGCAGCCTTTCCTTGCCGGAGCTGCAGCTGCGCCAGCTGTAGCAGCAGCTCCGGCAAGGCCGCCTGCCTGGACGCGTTCCACTTGTCCAGGCGCAGCGCCGCGCGCAGCCGCGCTTCCGCGCGCGGCGCATCCCCAAGCTCGGCATAAGCCACGCCGAGCTCCCACTGCAGCGGAGCGGACTGCGGCTCATAGCGCAGTCCGTCCGCCAGCAGCGCCGTCCTCC
>NZ_JZEJ01000001.1:2411323-2434322 GCF_001188365.1 Paenibacillus sp. D9
GCCTGCTGGCTGGCGGCGGCGGCGGCCGCCAGCCAGCAGGCGAACAGCAGCAGCGCGGCCCGGCGCGCGATGCTTGGCATTTCGCGCCGCCTGGTCATAGGCGCCCCTCTCTCTTTTGCCGTCATGACAAAGGCATTGGGCTCTCGCCGCACCGTTCCCCACGCGTCTCCTCCCGCTTCCATCGAGGCGCTTCCGGCAGCCAGGAAAATAAGGAAGATCCAGAACAGCCCGTACGACATATCGATATCCACCGCGGCATGCAGAAGGAGCGCCGCAGGCGCTGCGGCCCCATCCTTTCTGCCCGTAGCGGCCAATGCCAGCAGGACGGCGGCAAACAGCAGCATCAGCAGCAGGCCTGCAGCTCCATGATCCATAAGCTGGTCGATGTAGCCGCTGTGGACTTCGCTTCCCGTATACGGAACTCGCTGCACAGAGCGGAATAGGCTCCGCCACGAATCCCCTCCCGTCCCTAGAAAAGGAGCTTTGGCCGCGATGCTTAGAGCATCCAGGTAATACATCAGCCGCGATGCCCCCGTCTCCTGCGAAGCGGCCGCCCGATGGACAGGACTCAAAGGCAGCCACAGCAGCGCGGCCGCCAACAGGATTCCTCCGGACGCAAGCAGTCTCCAACTCAAAGGCTTAGCAGAAAGCGGGCTCCTCCAACCTCGCTTCCCCGGGTTTGAAGCAGCTTCGTTTGGAAATCCCGATCTATTTTTTGCCAGAGACTTGAAAATTGGGTCGGACGGAATCTCTTTCCGGCACATAGAGACCAGCTGCAGCAGGAATAAGGCGCCAACAGCCAGCACGGCCGGAGCAGCGGCCCAAGCCGCCGCCTCTCTCAACGGCGTTCCGGCGTTGGGAATGCCCCAAGCGGCGTACCCAAGGCAATAGGCTATTCCCGTCAGCGCCGCTCCCCCCGGCAAAGTCCCGGCGGCTGACACCAGCCATCGCGATCGGATGTTCCTTGGAGATAGGAGCATCCCAAGCAGCAGGCCTGCTCCGGCAGCCAACCATGAGCCGCGCGACTCCGTCAGCACGAGAACGGCAAAGCAAGGAGCGGCGAGAAGCGCAGCGCTCCAGCGGAGCAAGCGGTTGCCGCCGGCGAGGATTTTCCACTGGAACACAAGGAGTGCCGCCATGAAAGCCCCGAGGGAATTGCTGTACTGCAGCCAGCCCGCCAGTCTCATGCCCGATGCGGACAACCGTTCATCTCCCGTGAACAAAATATAATCGGTTCCGGTAATCCAGCCGAACCACGCGGCTGCAGAGACGGCGACCGCGGCAGCTGCGAACAGCTGAATGCCGCCAGCGAGACTGCCGCCTCCGGCCACACGAGTTCGCAGCAGCACTAGCAGTGCGGCCGGCACGCTCCAGCGGAGCGCTTCATTCAGGCTGCCTCGCACCGAAACAGGCGAGAAAGCAAGCCCGACAACGCACAGCACCGACAGCGCCGCAGCAAGGAAGCAGGCCGCCGTCAGCAGCCCATTTATCCTGCTCGCTCTCCGTCTCGCCCCCGTCGGCATCTTCTCCTGCGTTCCCCGTCTCGCCCCTGTCCACATCTCTTCCTGCGTTCCCGGCCTCGCCGCCGTCCAGATCTTCCCCTGTGTCCCCGACCTCGCCGCCGCCCGCATCTTATCCCGCGTTCTCCGCATTGCCGACGGCCATTTATCCGGCTGCGATAACAGCCTCGCTTCGGCGAGCTTCCTCGCTTTCACTCTCCGCCCTGCTGCCGTTGTCCCTTTACGCCTCAGTCCTGCCCCGAGGAGCGAAGCAGCCGCCGCTAGGCAAAGCATCGTTTGCAAGCCGTAGTAGCGCTCATCGAAGTACATTCCTGCCCGGCTCATTACCCAAACAAGCAGCGCTGCGCAAGCCGCAGCCCCCGCCGCTCCGTGCAAGGATATCCCTTTCATCCGGATGCGGCCAAGCGTCTTCCGGCCTCTTTTTCGCGCAGGAGTCTCCTCCCCTTTCTGAACGCTTTTTCCACCGGATTCCGATTGCATGAGGCAGCCCCCCTTCTGCTCCCATTGTTGCCGCTATCCAAGCCTCCAAACCTTATATTCAGGGAATCCCCTTAAGGCCCTATCGTTTAAAGAACTCCTTGAAGCTGCTGTTGTGATTGTCATTGTCTTTGTGATTGTCATTGTCTTTGTCTTTGCCTTTGCCTTCGTCAGCCAAAAACAAAAAAGCCTGCAGAGCAGGCTTTTGAAGTCAAAAAAAACATCCCGGCTTCTGCAAGCGGCAGCGGCCGGGATGATCTCGGGCAATCCCTATTCGGCAGCCCCATCCTCCGAACCTTGCCGTCCGGCTCTGCGGGCCAAATAATACTGCTTCATCTGCTCATGGACGATAAAGGCGCGGAGCTGGCGGGCCGCTTCCGGCTCCAGCGCCCCCAATCTCGCTCCATAGGATGGCGCGCCGGCAGCGTCCTGCCTCCATAACACCTCGAGCCTGCAATGGAGCTCGAACCCGAGGTCAAGGACGGCCTCCACTTCGCCGGAGCAGGGAAGATCGATCTCTTTCGACGCCCTGAACCCGACGCCCTCCAGGCTGATGTTGCATACCGTGATTTCGGCCAGCGCCGCCTTCTTGCGGCGCAGCTCGTCCTGCTGCTCCAGATGGGAAAGATCCTCCTCGTCCATCAGCTTTTCCAGCTTCTGCAGCAGCGCCTCGTCAAGCCCGTTGTGCCGAAGCTCGTCCGACCATTGGAAGCGGAGCAGATCCGTGCGGGTCGGCTTGCGGTTCGCGCTCCGGTCTCCGACGAGCAGACGGCCGGCACAGTTCACTTCGATCCGGGGATGAATCCTTTTCTCTTCCGGAAGCAGGTATCGCTCGTAAGGAAACAGCAGGGCGAGGGAGCCTTCCCGGCGTCCGATCACCCGCGAAGGCATCCGATACATACCGGAAACCGACTCCACGGTGAGCCAGACGGATTTGCCCAGCACGAACAGCTGGGGCCTGGCAACGCCGACCTCGATGAGGTCTCCCTCCATCAAGGTAAGCGTTCCTTCCTCGATCAAGCCGTCTTGCTCGACGATCGTCCGGCTGCCGAGCAGAAGCGAAGGGATCAATGTCTGCTCCAGCCAGGTGCTGTCGTCTCCAGACTGGTGACCCGATTCTGCTTGAGGGGTCGGCGATGATTCCGGCATTTGCATCATGGAACATTCCTCCTGAGCCTGTGGGGTGCCTTGGCAAAACTAAACTTCCCGGATAATGGTCAGATGCAGCTCGGTCCGCAGGTCGATGTCATACGGTACGGACGGCTCCGAGCCGTCTGCTTCCTTGATGATGCGAAGAATCGGACGATGCACGGCGACCTGGAAGTTTTTGGAGACGACGCCGATCTGCCCCGTGTTCAGCTCCACCGTCGTAGAGACGGGATACATGGAAATATGATTGCAGAACAGCCGGACCAGATCAAGATCGAAATAGGTGTTGCCGGATGCGAATAAAAATTCGATCGCCTCGGAAGGCGTGTATCTTTTGCGGTATGGCCGTGACGCGGTCAGCGCATCGAACACATCGGCGATGCCGACGATCTGGGCGTAGATGTGGATCTCGTCTTTCTTGATCCCGCGGGGATAGCCGCTCCCGTCATAGCGTTCATGATGCTGAAAGGCGCAGTGCGCGGAAAGCAGGGAGACGTCATGCTGCTTGCGGAGAAGATCGAAGCCTTCCACAGTATGGTTCTCGACGATCTTCCGCTCCTCCGCTGTCAGAGGCCCCGGCTTCTGCAGCAGCGGCTTCGGCACGCGCGTCATGCCGATGTCGAACAGAAGCGCTCCGATGCCGAGCTCCTCGAGCTGGTTGCGGTTGAACCCTTTGGCAATGCCGATAATGCCGGCCAGCACGGCCACATTGATGGAATGCTGGAACAGATAGGAATCGTGGGTATGAATTTGCCCGAGCTCTACGAATACGTCCTCCCGGGTCAGGACATCGTTCATGATATCGCCGAAGACGGATCGGAACGTCCTGCCCATTTCCGGAAGCGCGGCTCTGCCCCTGGCTTGGGGCTGGCTGATCTGGACCGTCATCAGCTTATGCATCGCTTCCGCGGCTTTGCGCCTAGTGCTGTCCCGGATCGTCTCGCTCGGCTCGATGCCCTCGGTAAGCGCATCCTCCACAAATATGATGTCGATGCCAAGCTCGGTCAATCGCTGGATATAACGGCTGCTGAGCTCCATGCCCGCTCCGAGCAGGATGTTGCCGTCCTCGCGAAAGATTGGCCTTGCGAGCCTTGCGCCCGGCTGTACGCTGCTAACTAGTACTTTTCTCATGACTTACGGCTCCGCTTTTAGAATATCATGCCTTCTTGCAGCTAAAATTGAACTTGCAGGAATTGGTTCTATTCTATCAGAATATTCGCGGTCGTGTCATGCCTTTAAGGGGGTCATCTGTCCCATATGGGCATCAAGCGAGCTTGCGGCCTACGATGCAATTGCGGCCGTTGTTCTTGGCCTCGTACAGAGCCGCATCCGCCTGCTCGAACAAATGCCGGATGTAAGCGGCGGATTCCCTTGCTTCCGAAGGAGTCTGGCGGCCCTCGACGGACAACACGCCGACGCTGATCGTAATCGATATGTAAAGTCCCGCCGTTCCCGTCACGATGCGGTTGCTCTCCACCGTCTCCTTGAGCCGTTCGGCCAGCTTCTCCGCCTGCTGCCGGTTCGTGTGGGGCAAGTAGATGGCGAACTCCTCCCCTCCGTAGCGGGCCAATAGATCGGATCTGCGCAGGATGCCCCTCACCGCCTCCGCCGTGCCGAACAGCACCTCATCCCCGATCAGATGGCCGTAGCTGTCGTTGATCTGCTTGAACAGGTCGATATCGAACATGATGACGGCGAAAGGAATGTGATAGCGGATATTCGCCGCCATCTCATGCTCCAGCCGCTGCATCAGGAACCGCCTGTTGTAGCAGCCGGTCAGGCTGTCGGTCGTCGCCATCTGCTCCAGCTTCAGGTTCGCCTTGAACAGCTCCTCCTGAATTTGGACGAGCTCCCTGTTGCGAAGCTGCAGCATCTCGTTCTGCCGGTTCTTTTCTTCCACCAGATAGCGGATCTCCGTCACATCCTGCATGGAGATCACCCTGCCGAGAAGCTCTTTCGTCCCGGAGAGGATGGGGGAAGCATCCAGAAGGACATGCCTCATGCCGACGGCGTCCGGTCCTGGAATGGCCAGCTCCATCTGCACCCGCTCCGGTATGACGGAGCCATATTTGGCCATGAAGGCCTCCGTTTCCGCAGTATTCGTACCGCATTCCCGAAGGAATGCCGCCAGATCGATCCGGTCCCCCGTCTTCGCCGCCATGTACGATTCCATTGAACGGTTGCATTCCAGCACCACGTCATGCGCATCGATGACGATCAGACCGGCCGCAAGCGAATCTGCGATATCTTTCTGCGCGATCCGCACGATATCGAAAACGCGGTAGCGCTGGATCGATGTCGTGAAATACAAGGCCGAAAGAGCGAGTCCAAGCGAGGTGATGCCGGGAATATCGGGGAAATATGGACTGAACACGACATTTACGAGAAGATCGGCCCATCCGAAGGCCAGGAAGAGCAGCAGTCCCTTGAGAGCCATCCCTACCTGGCTCCGGTGCCTCGGGGTCACCCCCCGTCGCAGCGCTTTCACGATACAGATCATGGACAGAAGGCAGAGCAGGACAATCTCGGCGAACAGGATCCAGAAAATAGGGCCGTACTCCCTCTGAACCCATATGTCTCCGCCTGTCCGGACGAACAGCCCCCGCGGATTGGCCAGTATGCCGATCACCGTCAAGGCGACGGGGACGGCCAGAGCTGTCGATGCCCGGCGGGTAAGCAGATAGGACTGGCCTGTAAGGAAGAAGGTGAGCACGAGCCAGCCGGCTCCCTGCAGCGCGAGGGACGAGAAGGAGGCCGAAATGTAGAACAGCTGGAAATGAGGATTGTCCGTCGTCCTGGCTGCGAATTGAGTCAGCGGCCATAACATCATCGAGAAGTGGAAAAGCAAATATACCTTATGTAGCCGCGTCATAGGGTTATGAAGAAAGAGATAGAAAAATAGGCCAAGCATAAACACGAACAAACTGAAATCAGCCCATATCCATGATTCCAATTGCTTCACCCATTCGCTTAAAAATCCATTGTCTTCCATTATATCACAGGCATCAGGGTCCGCCACCCTCAATTGAGCGCGACAGAGAACCCTGTTCCGATAAAGGAACAGGGTTCTCTGAACATATCGATAATTGGAAGGAATGGAGCTACAGCGAAGGAAGCCTTCCGGCCGCCGCAAGCTCCCGCTCGAGAGCCGGATCCAGATTGAGGCTGTCCCGATAGCGGCGGTACTCCAGCAGCTTTTCCTTTTCGAGCTTGCCGCTTGGCGAGCCTTTTCTGCGGACCGCGCGGATCATCAGGTTTTTGGGCGTATGCTCAGGGTCGATGAACTCCAGCACCTGGGTCCGATAGCCTGCCGCTTCCAGCAGCGCCGTCCGGGCCGCATCCGTCGCCAGCGCCGCGAACCGCTCCTTCAGCAGGCCATGCCCCAGGAGCGGAGCCAGCTCCCCGCTGCGTATTTGGCCGAAAGCCTCGTGCTGGCAGCATGGCACCGACAGGATGACGGAAGCGTCCCAGCCGACCGCCTTGGCCAGCGCCGCATCGGTAGCCGTGTCGCAGGCATGCAGCGTAACGACCATGTCCGCGGCCGACAGCTCGCCGAAGCGGCCGATGTCCCCCACCTGGAAGCGAAGCGACTCATAGCCGAGCCTGTCCGCCAGCGAGGAGCAGAAAGCGATGACATCCTCCTTGAGATCCAGCCCGATGACGGAAATGGAGCGCTTCTGCTCGACCGCGAGCAGATGGTACAAGGCAAAGGTGAGATAGGACTTGCCGCAGCCGAAGTCGACGATCTTCAGCTCACGGCCTTCCGGCAGCTGGTCGGCCACATCGTTCACCATTTCAAGGAAACGGTTGATTTGGCGATATTTATCCTGCTTGTCCGCCTTCACCCGGCCCTCTGCCGTCATGATGCCGAGCTCGACAAGGAACGGCGCCGGCGCGGAGCCTTCAAGCACCCGCTTCTTCATGCGGTCATGGGAGGCCGTTCCGATCTCCGCCATCTTCGCGGTCGCCGGCTTCCGAAGCAGCGCCGCTTTTCCTTTTTTGTTCAGCAGAAGCTGAAGATCGGCCTCCGGCGTCTTGAAGATCGCCTGGCGGTAATGCTCCTTCATGAGCAGGACGATGCGCGCGGCCGCAGCTTCCGGGTCGAGATTTTCATGAAGCACCTTGGTCTTGTGATGGCTCTCGAACTGGTAGCGGAAGCCCGACTTCAGCTTGACCGGCCGGACGACCGTTCGCGGCGCGACCTCGTCCGAGCTTCTCCTCAGGCCGCTCATCGATGCTTGCAGAAGCTCTCCTCTCTCGGCTGCTTCGCCTATCGTCTGCTCCCAGGCGGTCGTTTCCTCTTGCTTGTCCATGTCATCCATAACTCCTTCTTGAATCGTATCCGCCAAGCGGGGCCCCGCTCCGGCGACAGGCCGGCGCGGGGCCCCGTCCGAGGATCCGGGCTGCTCGTGCAATGGTCAGGACTTCTTGTCTCTAGAACCGTCCGCCTATCCTATGCGGTCTTCCTTGAGAACCGTAAGAAGCTCAAGCCGGGTAACTCCTCCCGCAGCGAGCCGCTCATCGTCTTGAAGCAGCAGCCTGCGGTAAAACGCCTCGTTCTCTCCCGGCGCCAGCTCCCCGTCCTCCTCAAGCTCGAACATCAGATCCTCGGCGAGGGCATAGCTTCCCCGCTGCTCCATCCAGCGGGCTGCCAGCCGCTTCGTATCCGGGGGCAGCTCGTAGGAAGCAAGCGCTTCAAGCTGGCGTTCGGCTTCTTCGTCCGGATCCGCCGCGATCCGTTCCGCGCCCATCAGGGACAGCCTCATGAACAGATGGAGCGATTTGATACGGAGCACGAAGGCGGCGGACTCCTGTCCAAGCTCCAGCAGCAAGTCCGCTTCCTCGCGAAGCAGGACGGCAAGCACCTGCAGCTGGGCATGGTCCGGATTCCCGCTGCGCGACAGCATGGCGACGAGATCCTCGTCGGACAAGCTGCGCAGCAGGCGCGAGTTGAGCCGGAACTGCTTCTCCAGCAGCTCCTCGATCGCCTGGAGCGCCTCCGCATGCCTCCATTCTTTTTTGAGCCCTAGCACGGCCCCGGCTACCTGTCCGAGCTGTTCGATCATCCGCATGATATAATCCCGCTGGAACATGAATCTCTTCCTTCCCGCCGCCGGAATATCCAGCCCGGCTGTTTATTCGCTGGCCGGGAAGCTTTCCCGCATCCAGTCCTCGATCGCTTCCGCCAGTTTATCCGGAGCTTCCATCATCCCCATATGCCCGCTGTCTTCCAGCACGATCGTGCTGGAGCGGCTGCCGCGCGCGGCGAACACCCGCTCCGGCGGAACGACGCCGTCCTTGGCTCCGGCAACGAGCAGCACGGGCAGCTCCGACTGCTCCACGACATGGCTGCGGCCGGAACGGGCTTTCATGCCGAGCGCTATGGCAGCGGCGCTCTCCGCCGACGTGCCGTAGCCGATCTCCTTCGCCCGTTCGGCAAGCTCGGACTCGGCCCGCTCGGGCGCGAACAGCTTCGGCACAAGGCCATCCACGAAGGGCTTGATGCCGTCCGCGCGCAATGCCGCAGCCGCCTTGTCGCGCCCGGCCTGCGCTTCGGCGCTGTCCGGCAGCGGCGTGGAGTGGACCAGCGCGAATCCCTTCAGGAGGGCTGCATGTCTTTCGGCAAGAGCAAGAGCCGCATAACCTCCGAGCGAATGGCCCAGCACGACAGCCGGCCCGGCTTCCAGCGCATCCAGGAGGGCAGCGACATCCTCCGCAAGCTCCTCCATGCCGAGCACCGCTTCCCGGGCTCCCGAAGAACCGCCGTGGCCGCGCAAATCCGGCGTCAGCACCCGATATCTTTTTTCCAGAATCGGGAGCACCTTCTCCCAATAGGCGGAGCTTCCGCAGAAGCCGTGCAGAAGAACAAGCACATCCTGTCCCGCTGCGCCTCCATTGTCTCTATAGGCCAGCTCCGTTCCGTTGCTCAGCGTCAGCTTGCGGGTTGCAAGCGATCGGTCGGACATCTTCGATCATTCCTTTCCTTTGCCTTATAAGTTGAAAGTTGAACTCGGAATTCGAACTTCGTTCTCGGCATCAAGAAGCGTCATTGCCCCTGCGATTGTCCGCGGACCTGCTCGCGAAACCGAACTGACCTCCGGTTCCAACCTCCTCAGGCATGTCCGACGCCGCCGCAGGCCAGGCAGCCGCAGCTGCGTCCGCGATTCCCTGCGCCATGCCGATGACGCGGTACAGGCTCGTCGTCTGGATGATCCAATAGGGCTTATGTCCCTGAGTATTGACGACAGCGGCGACGCTGTAGTCTCCTACCGGCGGCAGCTGCTGCCCGATGGCTTGTCCCGGCTGCAGCGGACCGCTGCGCACGAGGTAAAGCCCCGTCGATTCCGAGCGGCCGAGGCAAGCATCGATGGCGATGACGCATGCCGTCTCGCTGAGTGTCGCCAGGATCGGACCGACCTGCTCCGAATCGCATGGCTGCTCAAGCGTCCCCGTCACCCGGGGAAAGCCTTTTTCCCGCAGCATGGAGCCGGCGAGCGGTCCCAGCGAGTCGCCCGTCGAACGGTCGCTTCCGATGCATAAAAAGACGACCTCGTCCCGCAAGGGATGTTTCTCGGCAACCGATTCAAAAAACGTTTCCAGACCCCGCCCGTCGACCCTTGCCCACTTGGCCGCGTCTTCCGGACGGATTTGCTTCAGTTCCCGCTTCATATCCGCGCCCCCATTTGCGCTGGCAGATTAGTTTGCTTCTATTGTACCGGAAGAGCAGGCTCCGTTCAATTTGACGGCCGGATGGCGCACATGGGAAGGCAATGGCTTTCATGGTACAATGGATGAAAGCCATATATCCGCAGGAGGTTTTCCATGACTGACCTTAGCCAGCCGACCCAGGAAAATGTAGAATTCATGATCGAAGCCATCAAAACCAAGCTGAAAATGGCCACAGCGGCCGCCATGCAGGCTTCCAGCTTCGGACCGGGCTGTTATGAGGATATCCGGGAACTCTATGAAATCGTATCGTCCAAATCCAACTTCAGCATCAGCGAAGTGGAGGCTCTCGTCTCCGAACTCGGCAAGCTCCGCGCGCAGCGCTGATCCCTGTCCGGGCCGCAAGCTCCGGAGAGCAAAAAACACCCCCGCATGCATGCGGGGGTGTTTGGCTTGTCGCCGTCTAGACGGCTTCTTTTTCCGGTGCAGCTTCGCTGGCAGCCGTTTCTTCGGCAGCCGCTTCCACGGAAAGCTTCACGTTGACGAGCTTCTGCTCGCCGCGAAGGAACTGCGCCAGCCGCTCGAGCTTGTCGGCCAGCTCCGGTCCCGTAAGAGATACGTTGAGCTGATAGCCGAATTGGTCGGCCGGCAGCTTGACCTCGCGCGGCATATAAGCGAATTCGCCCGTTCCCGGGTTGGAGCCTGCCAGCTGGTCCGGATAGAACTTGTCGGATTTGTTGACTACGCGCTCGTAAATGCGCAGCTTCTTAAGGAGCATGTAATATTGAGCGGAATGCTTGAAGCCCCAAGCTTCCCGGATATCTTTCAGCGTGTAATCCGTCTTCCAGCGCTTAAGTTTTTCAACTTGCTCATCGGATTCCAGCTTCAAAAATTCATCAAGCGGCATAATCGGCATCAAATTTTACCCCTCCAAATATCAGATGTGTCTCATTATCATTTATTAATTAACGAATATATATTAAAAAATACCATAGAAAATTGACTTGCACAATTATTTTTTCGCTTGAATGAGTGAATTTTTATCTTATTATTCGCCATTATTGAACATATGCTTCTGCCCTTTCGAAAAAATGTTCACCTTTTCCAGACCATTCGACATCATTCGCTCTCTCTCTTTTACTTTTGTGCATAAAAAAACGCAAAACGGCTTGAAATGCCGTCCTGCGTTTTTGTTCCGCCATGCCCATCGACATCCAAATGTTCCGCTCAGCCGTTGTCCGGCTGAAGCCCGGCAGCGGCGGCAAACCGCTTGAACGCCGCGCGACCCTCAGCCGTCCGCTTATAGACGCCCGCATCCGTAAGCACCTGCAGGAACTTGTCTCCTGCGGAATCCAGTACCGCCTGCATAGCGGCTTCGCGATCCATCGTCTTTCCCCATGCCTGCATCAGCTCGGCGTACCAGCGTCCATGCGGAGCCATGGCCGCGCCGTCCGCTCCCGCTGCGACATCCTCCCATTGCAGCGCTCCGGATAGACACGCAGCGATGATTTCCATCTCCGCCTTGAGCCGCCCAGGCAGCACGGCCAGCCCCATCACTTCGATCAGGCCGATATTTTCCCTCTTCAGATGATGGAAATGGCGATGAGGGTGGAAAATGCCTTCGGGATGCTCCTCGCTGGTCCGGTTGTTGCGAAGCACGAGATCAAGCTCGTACACTCCGTCTTCCTTGCGCCTTGCCACCGGAGTAATCGTGTTATGCGGAATGCGCGTCCCATGCGCCTCTGTATGAGCATGGATCTCCGCCTCGGGATCGCTGTATTCTCTCCAGGCGTCGAGTACATCCGATGCGGCTTCGGCGAGCTCCCGCCGGTCTCGGCCCGCCAGCCGCAGCACGCTCATCGGCCATCGGACGATTCCGTAGGAGATGTCCGGCCGGGATGAATGGGAGAAGCTCTCCTCTACGGGAGCCTCTTCCATCGGGAAGACATGCCGTCCTCCCTGGAAATGGTCATGGCTGAGGATCGAGCCTCCGACAATGGGAAGATCGGCGTTGGAGCCGACGAAATAATGCGGAATCTGCTCCGTGAACTCCAGCAGCCTGCCGAAAGTGCGGTGCGTGATCGACATCGGGCTGTGCTCGGCCCGGAAGACGATGCAATGCTCCTTGTAGTACACATACGGAGAATATTGAAGGAACCAGGACTCGCCGCTCAGGCGCAAGGGCAGAATCCGGTGGTTCTGCCGGGCCGGATGATCGGCTCTTCCGGCATAACCCATGTTCTCCTTGCACAGCAGGCACTTCGGATAGGCCGAAGGGGGCATGCTTCTGAGCATGGCGATCTCGGCGGGATCCTTTTCCGGCTTCGATAGGTTGACGGTCATTTCGAGCGGTCCGTAAGCCGTCGGATGGATCCAGTTCCTATTGAGCGCGACGCGGTCGAGACGGATGTAGTTGGCGTCGATATTGAGCCGATAGAACTCATCCGTCGCCTGCCGGATGCCGCGCTCCGCCGCAGCAGCCCGGAAGCGGGCATGCGTCTCGGACGGCCGCGGCATGAGCAATCCCATCAATCGTGCATCCAGCAAATCCCGCTCCGTAACGCTGTCCCGGATCATGCCGGATGCAGCGGCATAGTCCAGAAGCGGCCGCAGCAGCTCCGGCGCCCCGGCTCCCGCTGCCGGCAAGCCTGCCGCCAGCGCGGCTCTATCGGCGTCATCCGGCGCATCCAGCAGCCCCTGCCCCCAGGACGGAAGCTCTTCCGAGCCGGCCGCTGGAGCGGCCAGACCGAGCAGGTCAAGGAGCGAATTGCGAGCTGCGCCTGCGTCCAGCGGCTCCAGCATGCCCCTCTCCAGAGCAAAGGCGACCAGCCTCCCGATTGCTTCCGAGACATGCTGTTCATGCGGAATAAGTGGACTTTCGTTCATGGAAATGCTCTCCTCCCGGGAATACGGCCGGTCTTGGCAGCCGTTTAGCTGTTGTAGCCTTGCGGCTTGGCCTGATGCCACTGCCAAGCGCTGGCGATGATGTTCTCCAGATCGCTGCGCTGCGGATTCCATCCGAGCTCCGTGCGGGCCCTCTCGGAAGAAGCGACCAGCACGGCGGGATCGCCGGCTCTGCGCGGCTCGATGACCGCCGGAATCTCGCGGCCCGTAATCCGGCGGGCGATCTCGACGACTTCCTTCACGGAGAAGCCGTGTCCGTTGCCGAGATTGTAGACGGCGCTGTCCGCTCCTTGGCGCAGGCGCTTGACGGCGAGCATATGGGCGTCGGCAAGGTCGCTGACATGGATGTAATCGCGGATGCAGCTGCCGTCTGCCGTCGGGTAATCTTCTCCGAATACCGAGATATGGCTCCTCTGGCCCAGTGCTGTCTGGAGCACGATCGGAATCAGATGCGTCTCGGGATCATGATCCTCTCCGATTCGCCCGCTTTCGTGAGCGCCTGCGGCATTGAAATACCGAAGGGATATGAACCGGAATCCATGCGCCCGGTCGAACCAGCGAATCATTTTTTCCATCGCCAGCTTCGTTTCCCCATAGGCATTGGTCGGCTCCGTGCGGTCCAGCTCGGAGATCGGCACCTGCTCAGGCTCTCCATAAGTCGCAGCCGTGCTGGAGAAGACGATCCGGCGCACGCCGGCGCGGTTCATCGCTTCCAGCAGGCACAGCGTTCCATAGACGTTGTTATGGTAGTATTTGCCCGGGTCCTTCATGCTCTCCCCGACCAGGCTGCTCGCCGCAAAATGAATGACCGCGTCGATGGAGTTCTCGCCGAATACCCGGTCCAGCAACCCGGCATCCCGCAAATCGCCCTCGTACAGCTTCCCGCCGAGCACCGCCTCGCGATGGCCCTGCTGCAGGTTGTCGACCACGACAACCTCCTCGCCGTTTTCCAGCAGCGCCGCTACTGCATGCGAACCGATATAACCGGCTCCTCCCGTTACCAATACAGCCATGGTTCCCTCTCCTCTCGAAAAGCTCGTCTGATATGCTGCCTACTGAATCATACGACAAATTCCGCCGCTTGGGCATCCGGCTTGGGATGCTGGTTGTCCCGGGCCGGAAGCTTCATTGTCCGCAACGATCAGACCGGAGCGTCCAGACGGCCGGCGCCGCCGCCGATCGAGCAGACGTAGAAGTCCGGGATCAGCCCGGTCTTCTTCGTATAACTGTCCGCTACAGCGGCCTTGAAGCCGTCCACGCTGTCCTTGCGCACCAGGGAGACGGTGCAGCCGCCGAAGCCGGCGCCTGTCATCCGGGAGCCAAGCACGCCCGGCACCATGCGGGCCGCTTCCACCATGGCGTCAAGCTCCGGACCGGTTACTTCGTACAGATCCCTCAAGGAATCGTGGGACGCGTTCATCAGCGCTCCGAATGCGTTCAGGTCGCCCTTCTCGAGAACGCGCACCGATTCCAGGACGCGGGCGATTTCTTCCACGACATGCTTCGCGCGCTTGCGGACCGTATCGCTCGCTATCCGTCCGGACTCCTGTTCCAGCTGCTCCGGGGTCAGCTGCCCCAGCAGCGTCAGATCCGGGAAGGCGGAGCGGAGGTCATGCACAGCCTGGTCGCATTCCGCCCGTCTTTCGTTATATTTGGAATCGACGAGTCCGCGCCGCTTGTTCGTATTGCCGATGACGAGGACGCAGTCTCCCGAATCGAAGGGAACATGCCGATGCTCCAGCGTATCGCACATCAGGAGGATCGCCTCGTTCTCGCGGCCGTTCGCCACCGCGAACTGGTCCATGATGCCGCACTGGACGCCGTTGAACTCGTTCTCGGATTTCTGGGCCAGCAGCGCAAGCTCCGTCCTGTAGATGCCATGCCCGCCTTCGGCCAGCAGCGCGTAGGCGGTCAGCACCTCGATGGAAGCGGAGGAGGAAAGGCCGGCTCCGTTCGGAATCTCTCCGCTGTACAGCATGTCATAACCGTGGGCAGGCCCTTTTCCGCGGTTCTGAAGCTCCTTGACGACTCCCTTGGGATAGTTCATCCAGTCGTCCTCCTCGCGGTAGGCGATGGAGTCCAGATCGATCTCTCCCGTCAACGGGAAATTGGCGGATGCCATCCGCAGCACCCGGTCGCCTCGGGGACGAAGCAGCAGCGTCGTGCCGAACGTCAGCGCCGCCGGGAACACATACCCGCCGTTGTAGTCCGTATGCTCGCCGATCAGGTTGACTCGGCCCGGAGCGTAATAATACTGGATGTTTTGCCCGTTCTCGCCGAAAGCTTGCAGGAATTGCTGGTTCAGTTGAAGCAGATCCGCCATTTTGATCATCCTGTTCGTAAGGAATTTTGGAGCCGGCTTCAGCTGTCGTCAGCCGCTCCTCTTGCTGTCATCTATAGGTCCAGTATATAGCTGCGGGAGCCGGCATGGTATGGCATGATGTGCGGTTATTATGGATTTTTGTGACACAAGCAGAACGGTTTCGCCGACCAGACCGTTGGCGGTCGTTCGCGCAGAGAAGGAAAGAGGGATGACATCCGCATCCCTCTTTCCTGCCAAGCAGAACGGCCTCGCCGGCAATAGAAAAAAGCGGCCGTCACCCGCGGAAACGGGGACAGCCGCTTGATCCGATCCGGTTAGAGCCGAATCGTTCCTTTGCCGGAAAAGCTAGACGATGACGATGAAATGTTCCGAGCTGCTCTGTGCTCCCCGGTTGTCGGTCACAGTGAGCGTAACTTTGTAGATGCCGGCCTTGCTGTACTTATGCACGGCTTTGACTCCCGTGCCGCTCTTGCCGTCGCCGAAGCTCCAGCTGTAGCTGGCGATGCTTCCATCGGGATCGCTGGATGCGGATCCATTGAACGTAACGTCCTTGCTCTTCTGTCCGGCGGATGGAGCGCTGATTTTTGCGCTAGGCGGACGATTTGGTGTTGGTGTTGGTGTTGGCGTTGGCGTTGGTGTCGGCTTTGGTGTCGGTGTTGGTGTCGGTGTTGGTGTCGGCTTTGGTGTCGGTGTTGGTGTCGGCTTTGGTGTCGGCGTCGGTACCGGCGTTGGCGTCGGTGTCGGTGTAGGCGTTGGTGTTGGTGTTGGTGTAGGTGTAGGTGTAGGTGTAGGTGTCGGTGTTGGCGTTGGTGTAGGTGTAGGTGTAGGTGTCGGTGTTGGCGTTGGTGTTGGTGTTGGCGCCGGTGCGCTGACATACAGCTTGCCCGGAGCCTCCGTTACGGCGGTGTTGCCTGCCGCATCCTTGGCCGCAAGGACGATGATGCCCCCCTGCAGCTGAAGGGCGGAAGAAGTCGTATAGCTTCCAGCGTAATGGCCTGGCGACGTCTCCGTCAGCGGGAAGCCGCTGCGGGCCGGCGAGCTTGCCGCCGCGGGCAGCTCGATCGTGAACGAGGCCGTCAGTCCCGGGCTGCTGTCGAAAGCAATCGCGACTGATTGGCCGGATTGGATATGGACGTCCTGCGCAGGCTGGATATTCGTCAGCTCGGGCAGCTTGCGGCTGACATAGACGCTGCGGACGACCGTACTCTCGTTGCCGGCCAGATCGGAAGCGGTGACCGTAATGACATTCGCGCCCTCTTCGACCAGCAGCTTCTGCGTGAAGCTTCCGTCGGCTTTCGGCTGAACCTTCTGCCCGTTGACGGTGAGCTGCTTGAAGAACTCATCTGCCGCAGTGCCGGTTACCGTTACGGTCTCTGCGTTCGTCACGGCACCATCGGCAGGGGATGTCACGGCCAGAGCCGGAGGCGTCCGGTCCAGAACGACTGTCACCGGCTCCGAGCGGTCCGTCGCTTTGCCGCCGATCACCGCTTCCGCCGTAAGCACATTCGCTCCGGCGTGGAGGGTGACGGGAACGCTGAACTTCTTGCCCGCTACCGTTCCCGTTCCGCTTGGCTGGCCGTCGTTGTAGACCCGGATCTCGGCGCCGTCGGCTGCCGATGTTCCGGACACGGCAAGCTCGGCATTATTCGTATACGTATTCGGTGCCGGAGCCGTAATTACAGGAGCATTTACGGCGTAGCGCACCTGCGCCCGGATCATATAATTGCCTTCCTCGACGGGAGACGGGCTCCAGACGCCGCTGACCCGCTGCCAGCTGCGCAGCGCGTTTTTGCCGCTTTCGTCCGTGCCGAGCCCCGGAGAGCTGAGACCTGCATTGGGTTGGATATAAACGATGTAGAAATCGCCTGTTACCGTAATAGGCTGGGCAAGCGTCACCGTCGTCCACTGATCGTTGCGCAGGGCGGTTCCGTCATAAGGTCCTGCCAAAAGCCTGCCCGGCGCTCCTGCGGAGCCCGATGCATCGTATACGGCATACTTGAACGCCGTTCCTCCCGGACTCGGGAATTCCGTGTTCCAGAACCGGAGCGACGCTCCCGTCACCTGGGCGGCTCCGCCTTCCGGCGTAAAGCGTACCGCCCAGGCGTTGTTCGCGGCGTTGAACGCCCTGGCGTTTTCGGCCGTTCCATCATCGTAGGCGATTTCGCCCGGGAAGCCGATGAACGGCTTCAACAGGACGGCCAGTTCCACCGCCTTGTTGGCCGGCACCGCGACCGAGACCGTTTTGCTGTAATAGTCTCCGCTCTGCACGGAAAGGGTGTATGTCCCTTCAAGCAGGTCGAACGTAAAGGTTCCGTCGGCTGCGGTGCGCACAGGCGCGACGGCCGCATCTTCCAGAACGGCGACCACGGCGCCGGAGATCGGCTCCCCGCTCCGCTCGTCGCGGACGACGCCATGGATTTGCCCGTGCGGGATCGCTTCCAGGCTGAAGCTGGCCTTGGCCGTGCCGCCGTCCGTAATCTCGACGGGCTTCGTTTGCGGATAGTAGCCGTACGCTTCGGCTTTCAGCGTGTAGCTTCCAGCCACATGGGAGAAGGAGAATTTGCCGGTGGCGGGATCCGTCTTGACCGAGCGCCCCGTCTCCAGCACGGTGACCGTCGCGCTCGCCGGAAGGCTCTGAATGCCGATGCTGCCTTGATCAGCCTGCGGCTGAGCTTGAGGCTGCGCCTGCGGCTTGAAGCCGGCTTCGTCCGTATGGCCGACTTTCAGCAGCGGGGCTTGGACCGAGTTCTTCTGGCGGCCCGGAATCGCCGCGGCTGGGGCATCGCCTTGCGTCTGCAGGGAGGCTGACGTATCCAGAATGCGGAAGTCGTCCAGATACCATCCCGCCTTGACGACGCTGCTGTCCGACTTGAGCCGGAATCGGATCTGCACGGTCGAGCCGGCATAAGCATCCAGATTGTAGACGACCGGCGTCCACTGCTTGCCGGCGGTGTTGTCGGAGAAGCGCAGCAGCTCCGTCCAGGATGCGCCTCCATCGCGAGAGGCTTCCACAAGGCCGAAATCATAGCGGCCCTCGATCTCGTACCAATGATTGAACGTCAGCGACGCATGGCCTGCCCCGGTCAGGTCGATCGGCGGCGATACGAGAGAGTAATCGGCGCTCGACTCATAGGTCGAATCCAGATCCGTGCCCCACACATTTGGAGGCGAGGCTGCCGCAGCAGGTCCCGGAGCCGTTGGAATACCGCGTTCCCATTCGTCCTTCGTGCCGGAATGGGTCCAGCCGTTATCCGTATCCCCGTCGAAGTCATCCTCGTACAGAATGCCGGCCCTGCTGACCGACACGGTGACGGGATCCGATTTCGGACCGATGTTGCCGCTGTAATCCTGCGCCGATACGGCATACGAATACGTCGCTTGCGTCGCCGTAACCGTATCGGTGTAGGAAGCCGCCGGCGATATGCCTATCTGCTCGTAAGAGGAGCTTCCCTCCGCCGCACGGTAGACCACGAATTGCTTGAGGTCCTGGTCGGCCGGAGGCGTCCACGTCAGGCGGACATTGCCGAGCACGTCGGCTTCGCCTGCAAGGCCTGTCGGCGCACCGGGAGCCTGGCTGTCCGGTCCGTCGATGGAGATGTCGTCGAGATACCAGCCGGCTTTGTTCTGGGTGTTGTCGCTCGACAGATTGAAGGCGACCAGAACCTGCTGGCCTGCATACGGAGCCAGGTCGATGAGCTGGGTTTTCCAGCCTCCGCTCGCTCCGGTGAAGGATGCAACCGGCACGAATTCATGGTTCGTGCTTGCAGCGGAGATATAGACGGTTCCATTGTCATAGTTGGTCTCCAAGTCGTACCAGTGCTTGAAGCTCAGGACGGCGCCCTGCGGACTGTCCGTCAGGTCGATCGGAGGAGCGAGCAGATAGGAGTTGGAATTCGAGGCATAGGTGCCTGTCAGATTGGTCGCGGCGACCTTCTGCCCCGAAGCGGCTCTGCCCGGTCCGCTGACCGGTACGCCCCATTGCCATGGAAGGCCTTCGCCGCCGGTGGAGAAGCCCGTCCAGCCGCTCTCGAAGTCCTGCGTGTAGCCAGGCTTCACGCCGTCGCTGACATCAACGGAATAGACCTGCGATTGAATGCCGTTATTGCCGTAATCGTTGACTCGGATGTAATACTCCAGTCCGGCTTTCGTCACGAGGAATGCCGGAATCGAAGCCGAGTAGACTCCGTCCTTGTAATCGCCCGACACTCTCTCGGCAGGAAGGTATACATACGTCTGGGTTCCTTTGGCCCGCGCGAATACTTCGACCGAGCTCACGCTCACATTGTCGTAGACATGGGCGGTGATCGGAACGTCGAAGCCGGTGAAGGCCGTCGTTACGGGCACATGCTCCAGCACGGGCTCCTCCAGATCGTCCCCGCCGGTCACGACTTTGCCCGATACGGTTCCGATGCCTTGTAGAACGGAGCCGACCGCGTCCAGCGCGTTGATGACGCCATGCCCGTAGCCGTTGTTGGGACTATTGGGATAGGCGCTGTCCGTTCTCGGAGTCGCCGTATTCATGATGATGGACTCCAGCTGGTCGACCGTCAGGGAATGGTTCGCCTGCAGCAGCAGCGCGGCCAGAGCGGTCGTATGCGGTCCCGCCATGGACGTCCCGTTCCAGCCTCCCTCATATCCGCCCGGAATCGAGGAGCGGATGTTGACGCCCGGCGCGGACACCTCCGGCTTGATCTCGCCGTATGGCGACGGACCCCGCAGCGAGAAGTCGGCCAGGTTGTCGGAGATGTCGGTCGCTCCGGTCGCGAACGATTCCGGATAGTTCGCCGGATTGGCGACCGATCCCGGTCCGCCCGGGTTTGTCAGCGTCGTGTTGCCGGCCGAGAACTCGGGGAAGATGCCCGCGCTTCTCCATGCCTGCACGATCGGCCGGAACCACTCGTCGATGCCGGCGCCTCCGCCCCAGGAGTTGTTCACGACGTCCGGCGCAAGCTCGGGATGCAGATTTCCCTGCGCATCGACCGGAGCGAGCAGCCATTGGCCTCCGTCCAGAATGATGCTGTCGGTCGTATCCGGATTGAAAATCCGGACGGCGATCCATTTCGCTCCCGGCGCCACGCCGATCTGGTTGGAGCCGTCCGCTTCCGAGCCGACCATCGTTCCCATCGTATGGGTTCCGTGGCCGTCGCTGTCCGAAGGCAGCGAAGCTCCGCTATGGGGATCGTACCAGCTCAGCTCGGGATGGACGACGGCGCCGGATGCGTCCAGGCCGCGCCATTTGCGCTGCAGGGCGGGGTGGGTATAATCCACGCCCGAATCGAGGTTGGCGACGACGATGCCGGTCCCGTCGATGCCTTGGGCCCATACCTGCGGAGCGTTGATGCGGGCGATGTTCCACTCCACGCTGCTCGGAGCGGCAGCCGTCTTGGCTCCAGCCTCCTTCTGGACTCCGGCGGCCGGCTGCGCCGCTGTTCCGGCGCCGGGCGCCGTCACGTCCGGCTTCACCTCGGTCTTTTGCAAATAGCGGGTTTCGTCGGGCAGCACCTTGTCGACCCCCGGAAGCTTGGAGAGCTCCTCCATGACCTCCTTCGTGCTCGTGACCGCCAGCGCGTTGACGATGAAGTAGCTTTTGTAGCTCTTCACTTTTCCGCTCTTCTGCGCTTTCTCCAAGTAATCGTCCAGCTCCGATTGAGTCTGCAGGGCGGTATCCCTAAGCGTGCTGACGACCGCGCTGCGGGCGGACAGCTTCGCCGCGGACAGCGTCGCCTTTTGCAGCGCAGCCTTCTGCAGAGCCTGCTTGGACACCGATGCCGTATCGACCTGGGCCTTCATTTTGACGAGATAAGTGACGTATTCCGACTGTCCGAACTGCTTGAGCAGCTTGCCGTCCACCTTGGCAGCCGCCGCTTTCTGAATGGATGAATTGCGGTCAAGCTTGTCCGAAGCTACGGAGCCTGCCGCGTGGATCGGCTCCAGAAACGAAAACGTCAGCAGGACGGCCATCAGGACAGCCATCGGTCTCTTGCCTTTCTTTCTAAAAATCAAACTTAACCACTCCCTATACTTGGTTTAATGGGATCAGCTATCTGCTGCCGCCGCCGGACGGCGGTCGAAATCATCACCCCCTTCAAAAGGATCGGATTGCGTCCAGCTGTAGTTCGAAGCATCGCGCAGGATGTTAGCTGCAGGAGCCGATGACAGAAAAGCAGCGCTGGAAGCGGGAGCTCCTGGGGGGATGCTGGAGGGAGGCGGATCAAGGGCCGGGCACGACGGCTGCGCGAGCGAAATGCGGATCTATCCGAATCATGCCGATTGACAAGGAATCTTGTCTTAGAATAAAGCAAGTATAGTCTCGTATTTTCGGATTCACAATCGAAATTTTTGGAATTTTCTTACTAATACTGAAATTGATTCCCAAGTCCCTCTCCCTCTAGGAAATAGAACATAGGCATCATTCGACAAGGCCGGGATCTCCAGCAAAGCCGAAGGCCGATATGCCCATCCTTCTTTTCCCTTGCAGTCTGGCGGGCATGCCTCCTTCGTCCCGGTCCTCCTCCCGCTCGCGCCCGGCGGAAAATTCGGGTACACTTTCGCTAGAGAGCTTGCAGCACACGATCGGAGACGGGAAAGGAGAATAGGGGGATGGAGAAGAGCTTTTACTATAGGGTCGTTCCCGCTTCCGAAGAAGGCGCGGAGATGCCGCTGGAGGTTTTGTTCGCAGGAGAGAGCCAGACGAAGCCTGGACATCGATTGGGGCCGAAAGTGCATGATTTCTATTTGCTTCACCATGTGCTGTCGGGAAAAGGAGAGTTTCTATGCCGCGGGACCGTTCACCGGCTCGAAGCCGGCCATTCCTTTCTCATCGAGCCCGGGCAGCTGGTCTCTTATCAAGCCGATTCGGCCGACCCTTGGTGCTACCGCTGGATCGCCTTCCAGGGACCATGGGCGCCGCATGCCGCCGCGGCCGCCGGGTTCGACATCTCCTCTCCGACAGCGGATACGGGACGCTCCAGCACGCCGAGGCTTGCGCTCAAGCGGAGCATGCGCTATCTGCGGCAGCCTGCGGGAGCCCAGCTCGGCGCTGTCGCCTGCCTGCATGCCGTGCTGGCCGAGTTTGCCGCCGCGCGCGGCAGGGGAGCGGGGCCGGAGCCCGGCGAAGGCTCTGACGACGGGGGTATCGCTTCCCAAATGATCCGGTATTTGTCCACTCAGTTTGCGGAGCCGATCAGCATGGAAGGGATGGCGGAGTCGTTCGGCTACAGCCGAGCCTATCTGTCCCGGGTGTTCAAGCAGCATGCCGGCATGTCGCCGGTTTCGTTCCTCCTGCGGCTGCGGATCGACAAGGGGCGGCGCATGCTTCGCGAACGGCGGGATTTGACGGTCGAGCAGATCGCCTCGTCCGTCGGCTTGCAGGATGCCCTATATTTCTCCAGGCAGTTCCGCCGATTCCACGGCGAATCTCCGACCGATTACCGGGAGTCGGTCTGGCATTCCCTGCGTGAGCCTTGACCCCGCAAAAAGAAACGGTCTGGACCGAAAAGGTCCAGACCGTTTCTTTTTGAATGACAGGGCTTCCCTGCGCTCAAATCCATTCCAGCTTGAGAACGGCTTCCCTGCGTCCGGTCGTCGTGCCCATGTCGTTGACCATGTCCTCGGGATAGGCTGCGCGGATCTTCCCGGCCGCTTCCGTGAGCTTCGCAGCGTCGACGCCGGGAAGGCGGGCCGCTTCATCCGCCGCCTGCTCCAGCACGGAGGCCGCTATGACCGGCCATGCGCTCTCTCCGCCGTCCAGCACTTTGAACGCGACTCCGAGACCGGCCTCGGGAAGAGCAAGGGCGAACACTCCCTGCGCTCCGCTTTTGGCCACGATGCCCGACGCGAGAAGGACGCTCGCCAGCCTGCCCTGCCCTTCGACCAAGTCGGGATAAGCAAGCATCGCGGCGGAGATCCGCCGGGCGGCGCGGCGCAGCGGCTCATCCGCCCAGTCATCGGGCGGACTCGC
>NZ_JZEJ01000001.1:2434332-2554332 GCF_001188365.1 Paenibacillus sp. D9
CCGGGGGGAGCCTCTCCAGAGGAACGATGAATACAGGCAGGCCGCAGCCGTCGACGGCGCGTCCGATAGCGCTCTCGTCCATATCCGTGAACAGGGCGATATGGCGGAGCAGCTCCCGCTGCAGCGGATGATCCATAGCCGTATATCCTTCCAGAGGCCAGCCGTTCATCCGGCAAAAGGCGAGCAGGCCGATATGCTTCCCTGAGCAGGTATGGTACAGCTTGCGCGGCGGCAGCCGCCTGCGCATGGCCTCATCCCGTTCGTTCCGGCCGAGCGGATAATCGGGATGGAAAGCAAGCTGCTCCTCGCGGACGCCGGTCAGCTCCAGCATCTTTTCCAGCAGCTCGACATGCTGCTCCCCGCCGCGGTGCGATGCGGACATCAGGGCGATCGCGCCTTCCGGGAGCCCGTAATGCTCCATCAAGCCCGCCGCAATGCCTGCCGCGGCCTGCAGCGGCTTCGCCGTCGAGCGCATGAAGGAGACCGACCCGGCATCGCCGGCGCTCGCGGCCGGCGCGCCGGACGCATGCCGCGCAGCCAGATGCCCGGCATGGCTGTTCTCCTTCCATTCCCCTCTCGTCGTCATGGACAGCTCCACGCCGTCACGGAAAGCTTCGTTACGTTGTTCCATCCTCAGCATCCTTCCCGTCCCCCGCGGCCGGACTTGCCTGCCCGCGGGACGTTATCCTACCTTCATATTCTGCCGGCTCTCCGCAGGTTCAAACCGTCCGGCTCCGGCAGCGTTCAACATGACGATTCATTATACCAGTCCGGGCGGCCCGTTCACCACTCCTTCCAAAGATAACCTTCTGCCGGCGACCGCAATTAAGGTTTCAACGGACGTGCAGACGTTTATAAAATCAACAACAACCACTTGAAGGAGATGAACGGATATGGCAAACGAAACAACGGCAAAAAGCGGCGGAATGACAAAGGGACTTCTGATCGGCGGCGCGATCGGCGCGGCGGCGGCACTGCTGTTCGCACCGAAGGCAGGCAAGGAGCTCCGCTCCGATCTCGCCCGCAAATCCTCGGATGCGGCTGAATACGCCAAGCGTCAGGGAGCCATGCTCTCCGAGCAGGCGAAGGGCGTCGCAAGCACGGCGGGCGAGAAGGCTTCCGCCCTCACCTCCAAGGTTCAGGAGCTGGCCGCCAAGGCCAAGGATGCGGCGCTGATCCAGCAGGATGCCATCAAGGAAACGGCGGCGACCGCGATCGCGGAAACGAAGGATGCCGTGGCGGACGTGAAGGACCATGCGCAGAAGGTCGCTTCGGAGACGACCCGGCATATGGACAACATCAAGAGCGAAGCTTCCGACAACCACGACAAGGCGATGAAGGACACCCCTTCCATCACCAAATCCAACTCCAGCTTCAACAACTAAGGAGGGCGATGGCCATGAGCGGAGGCACCCGGGAGGAATTCCCCCAGCCTGACGGCCAGGCCGGCAGCAAGCACCGGGATATCGAGGATGCGCGCAACGGCTCCATGGTTCAGGACGAGCAGGATATGAAGCGGCTCGGCAAGGACATGGAAAGGATGCGCACCAATTCCGAGCTCGAAGAGGATGGGCTCGTTCCCGATCCGGCCCAGGACTGACCCCCCCCCAAGCAGCGGCGCTGTCCATCATCGGACGGCGCCGCTTTTTGGCGTATCCTCATGAATTCAGCGTAATCGTTCATAATAAGGCGGGAGGTGCACCGCCATGAAAGACCATCACGCTGGAACCCTGTATTGGCCTCATACGCTTGCTGCCGTTCCTTCCTACTCCGCCCTTGAAGGCCATGCGAAGGTGAAGGCTGCTATTATCGGGGGGGGCATGTCCGGCGCGCTGTGCGCGCTTCTCTTTGCGAGGAGCGGCATCTCATGCTGCGTGCTGGAAAGGGATACCGTCGCCGGGGCAAGCAGTGCGGCCAATACCGGCCTGCTGCAGTTTTCCAACGACATCATGCTCTGCCGCCTGATGGAGCAGATCGGCAAGCAGGATGCGGTACGCTTTTACCGCGCATGCAAGGAATCGGTGGAGCGCCTCGCCCAGGTGGCAGGGTCACTTCCGGCGGACCCCGGCTTCCGCCGCCGCAGCAGCCTCTACCTCGCTTCCACGGAGGAGGACCTTGCGGGCGTGCAGGAGGAGTATAAAGCCTTGCATGAAGCCGGATTTCCCGTCGATTACTGGAGTGCCGAGGATATCCGGTCCCGCTTCCCGTTTTCCGGTCCGGGAGCGGTCGTGACCCGGGGCGATGCGGAAGTGAACCCTTTCCGCTTGGTTCATGCCCTTGCCGCGGAAGCGGCGGCGAACGGAGCGGCCGTCTATGAAGGAACCGAGGTGGCGCGGCATGCGACCGGCACCGATGGAGTCCACCGGCTGGAGACGGCAGGCGGCTCGATCGTCGAGGCCGAGCATGTCGTCTATGCCGTCGGCTACGAGCCCGAAGAGCTGAGGGGAAAGCTCCTCAAAGCGGAGATCAACCGCTCCTTTGCCGGAGTCACGCCGGTGCAGTCATCGTTCGCAGACTGGCACGAGCGCATGATGATCTGGGAGACGGCCCGTCCTTACCTCTACGTCCGTACGACTCCCGAGGGGAGAGTGGTCATCGGCGGCCTGGACGAGCCGACGGCCGTTCCTGTCCATGACGGGCAGGAGCGCCTGCGCCGGATGGACAAGCTGTCCCGCAGCCTCGCCTCCATGTTCCCCATGCTGGACAGCACGCTCGAATACGGATGGAGCGCGGCGTTCGGAGAGTCGCTGGACAATCTCCCCTTCATCGGCCGCGATCCTGCCTGGAGGAACGTCTACTACTGCCTTGGCTACGGGGGCAACGGAACCGTACACAGCATGTTGGGGGCATCCATTCTCCGCGATTTCATCCTCGGCTTCGAGCATCCGCTGGCCAGCCTTGTCGCCCTCGACCGTCCGGGGAGAATATGACGTAAAAAACCTCCTTTGCCCGTGGAACGGACAAAGGAGGTTTTTTTAACGTTCTTTTTTTATTGCTGCGAGCTTGCTGCCGGAGTCTGGGCGGAGCCCGCAGGCTTCGCGGGACTGTCCGGTGTCGAGGTGACCTCGACATGCGGCTGTGTCTTGCGGATGAAGAACGCCAGCACGAGCGCGGCTGCGGATATCCAGGTCGCCACCAGGAAGGCCAGGTTGATGCCGTGGATCGTCGCTTCCTGGGTGATATGCAGGACGGCTTTGGCGTTCGCGGCGTCCTTCGGATCAAGTCCTGCGGCGGTGATCATCTCGGCGCCCTTGCTCTTCGCGCTGCTGCTCATGATCGACACGAGCAGCGCCGTGCCGAGAGCGCCGGCAACGGTCCTCAAGGTATTGGACATCGCCGTTCCGTATGCGATCATCCGCCTTGGGAGCTGGTTCAGGCCCGCGGTCATGATCGGCATCATGAGCATGGACATGCCGAACATCCGGGCGGTATACAGCCAGATCAGATGCGTATAGCTCATGTTGTCGGTCAGCCTGCTGAATTCGAACGTCGTCACGACCGTGATGGCAAGGCCGGTGACCGCGAGCCAGCGGGCTCCGACTTTATCGAAGATGATGCCGGTGACCGGACTCATAATGCCCATGAGGATCGCGCCGGGAAGCAGCAGCAGACCGGCCTTCATCGGCGTGAAGCCCAGAATCTTCTGCAGGTACAGAGGAAGCAGGATCATCGCGGCGTACATGGCCATCGTCACGAGAATGTTGATGATGGTCGTCAGCGTGTACATATCGAATTTGAAGACGCGGAACTCCAGGATCGGGTTCTTGATGACGAGCTGCCGCCATACGAGCAGCACGAGGCTGACGCCCCCGATGATGAGCATCCAGAGGACGAGCTGGCTGTCCCAGCCTTTCGTGCCGGCTTCGCTGAAGCCGTACAGAAGGCCGCCGAAGCCGGTGGTCGACAGGACGACGCCCCAGTAATCAAGAACGGGCTTGGACTGCGGCAGCACGTTGCGCATGCGGAAAATGCCGAGAACGAGCGAGACAAGTGCGATCGGCAGGACGATGTAGAAGAGCACCGGCCAGCTGTAATGCTGGATGACCCATCCCGACAGCGTCGGGCCGACGGCCGGCGCGAAAATCATGGCGATGCCCATCATGCCCATCGCCTGGCCCCTCTTCTCGACCGGGAAGATCGTCAGGAACACGACGTTCATGAGCGGCATGAGGATGCCGGCGCCGGCGGCCTGGATCAAGCGGCCCGTCAGCAGGACCGGGAACCCTCCCGCGACGGCGCAGACGACGGTGCCGATGCAGAACAGAACCATCGATAAAATAAACAGCAGCCTCGTTGAAAAACGGGCGACCAAATAAGCGCTCAGCGGAACAAGGATGCCGTTGACGAGCATGAAGCCCGTCGTGAGCCACTGGGCCGTGTTCGTCGTGATGTTCAAATCCTCGGACATTTGGGGCAGGGCGACATTGATCAGCGTCTGGTTGAGCAGCGACACGAAAGCTCCTATAATCAATGCAGCTACCAGAGGAGCTCTTTTGAATCCGGCTGCTCCTCCCGCAGCGGTTGGACTTGCGGTACTCATACGGTTTTCACCACTCTCGCTTTCTCTCTATACCCAGGCGTTAGGGCCCGGAAATTAACTCATTGAATTAAATTTTACTTCTAAAACGTTTGGAGCGTCAAACCGGCTGAGCCGCCGCCTACCGGACTATTGTCCGCAAAAGAGGCCTCCTGCTTCCGTTTAGGCTCGTTTTTGACCCCGTACAGCATCTGTAGGGCTGTTTCTTCTATATAAATGCGATTCGGCTGCAACGCAAAAAAGCCGCCCGCAGGCGGCCGCATGGCAAGGCATTCCTTAGGTCAGAATCGTCGTGGCGCCATTGGAACGGAAGATCGCCTCGGCTCCGGCCAGCGTATCCTGGGAAGGACCATCGGCCTCGTAGACGCTGTCCGACCCGTCCTCGCGATCGGCGATCAATACGATTCCGCCTTCCGCAACGGCGTCCCTCGCCTTTTCGGCCAGGCTCTCGCTGAGCCCAAGCTCCTTGAAGATCGACTCGAACGGCGTATCTCCGCCGATGACATCGTCGGCAAGCACGTATCCGCCGGCAAAAAACGGCGCTCCGCCGCTGGAAATGGTATTGCCGCCGAACGGCGCGGCGCCGACGACAAAGCCCGTTCGATCCAGCGGGTAAGCTCCCGAGTCGTTGCGGCGGGCTTCCTTGATGTCCTGGAGCTCGTCGGCATGGACGTCGGTGTCGGATTCGATGAAGCGGATCGAGTCGCGGTCCCGTCCGAGAACCTTGATCTCATCCGGCGCGAATCCTCCGCTCCGGAGCGCCTGAACCGCCTTGACGGCATTTTCCTGATTGTCGAAAACAGCAATCGTCTTGCTCATTCTGACTTCCTCCTTCAATTCAAAATTGTAGGGCCGATTCTCACTATTCCCCCGCGGTGTCCGCCCCATGCGGACCGCGCGGAGCCATGGCGCATACCGGATCAGAACATGGGGATGATATAGCGGATCAGGAAGTACAGCACTCCGAAGAAGATGATGATGTAAGCGGCGTATTTGATGAATGTGGCCGCTACCATGCTGGAGTCCGACTTATGCTCGACATGCCGTTCTTCGACTTGTACGTTGCGGTTATCCATATGCGGTTCCTCCCTTCGCTTGCGATTTCGCTTAGGGTTCATTACCCATGCCTCTGGAAGGAAAAACTGCCGCTGGAAAGAATATATTTATGGATAAACCGGTTCAAAAGCTGTTTCAGATGTCCACGGACAGGTTATTTATGCTGTATGAGCATTTAATGAAATCATTTTGTTATGACACTTAATCAGGAGAGGGATCTATGAACCAGAACGAGAAGTTCCAACTGCGCACCGAAACTCAGGAAGGACGCTGCATCGTCTACCTGAGCGGAGAGCTTGACCTTGACTCCGCGTCCCAGCTCAGAGCCGCCATGGCTCCCCTTATGGAGCTGACCGACCGCGAGCTCATCCTTAACCTGAGTGACCTTAAATATATTGACAGTACGGGAATCGGCATCTTCGTCTCCGTGCTCAAAGCCCGTCATGCCAAGAACGCCCCCTTCGAGGTCGAAGCCATCCCTCCGGGTATCCGCAAGCTGTTCGATATGACCGGCATCACTCCTTTTTTGACCAAATCCTAAGAATTCCGCCTGCGCCGAGAAAGGACCGAAAAAAGATATGAATTCTGCAGAAGAGAAAATTGTTCTACGCCTCCCGGCGAGATCCGAATATTTGGATCTGATTCGTCTTACCTTGTACGGAGTCGCGACCAAAGTCGGCTTCACGTATGAAGAAATCGAAGATATGAAGGTCGCCGTATCCGAAGCCTGCAACAACGCTGTGCTCTATGCATATGCGGGGCACGCGGATTCGGACGGAGCCGGTGAAATGGAGATCCGTTTCGTCCGCACCCCCGATGCGCTGTCGATCATCGTCAAGGACGAAGGAGCCAGCTTCGACGCCGCTTCCGTCGCTCAAAAAGCGGAGCCTCTGCATGGCAAGTCCATCCATGACATTCAGGCGGGAGGACTCGGTCTCTACCTGATGCAGGCGCTTATGGATGAGGTCGAAGTGCGCAGCGAGATCGGGACGGAGGTCGTTCTTACCAAACGTCTGGTAAAAAGTGGGGAATTGGCATGACCATGAACCCGGCTAGCCAATCGCCGCAAGCGGGCACGGCCTTGATTTTGGAATATCAAAGCAATCCCAACAACGATACGGCTACGCTGCTTATCACCCATTACGAACCGATGGTCAAGATGGCAGCCGGCAAAATCGCGCGGAATCGGCCCGATCTATACGAAGACTTGTATCAGGTAGGCCAGATGGCCCTGCTTCGATTGTTCGCCCAGTTCGACGCTTCGATGGGAGTCCAGTTCGAGCCCTATGCGATGAAAAGCATCATCGGCCATATGAAGAACTACCTGAGGGACAAATCCTGGTATATTCAGGTTCCGCGGCGGATCAAGGAAAAAGGGATTGCCGTCCAGCAGGCTATCGACGAGCTGACCATACGCCTCGAGCGGTCTCCCCGGGTAGAAGAGATTGCGGAGCGGATGGAGCTTACGACCGAGGAAACGCTGGAAATACTCGGCGGCCGCGACTTGTATCATTATATTTCGCTCGATACGCCGATATCGGAGGACGAGAGCACGACGACGCTCGGCGAGCTGATCGGCTCCCAGGCGGACGACTTCGATTCCGTCGACAAGAAGATGGACCTGCAGGCTGCTCTCCAGCAGTTGAAGCCGGAGGAGCAGCAGGTGCTTATGCTCGCGTTCGAGGAAGGCATTCCGCAGCGTCTCATCGCCGATCGGCTAGGCGTCTCCCAGATGAGCATCTCGCGCATACAGAGGAGAGCCATCGACAAGCTCAAACGGCTCCTGTCGGAAGACGGACAAGCCTATGATGAAGCCTGATTCGGCGCCTCTTGCCCTCCTATCGTCTTTCACTGGCCGCATCCGGCTTGCCGGATGCGGTTTTTTCATCTTGCCCGGAGTCCGGTTGTAAGCAGCACCTCTTCGGGGTATGATGTTGAAGATCGATTCATCATGGAAGGAGGCGCGCCGATGATTCACCGCAAGCTCCGTTATGCGGCAGGCTGGGAATGGCATATCATTCAAGAGCAGCGGGATTCCGCAGCCCCGGGAAGCACGGATGAAGCACCTCCTCCCCCTCTCGGAAGCCGCAAGTCGCGAACCCCGGCGCCTCCTCCCGGCCCGTCGGATCAAGTGGAGGCTGCGGCCGAGGAAGGCCGCGCCGAGCAGACGTCCAGGCTGTGCGGAGAGCTTCCTTTTTGCAGCTCATGGATTCGGGAAGCCTCGGAGCGCCGCCACAATCTCGTCTCGTACACGGAGGAAGGCGGCGGCGTCTCCATTCTCTCCGGCACGCTGATGATCCAGCTGTCGGAGCAAGGACGCGACACCCGCCCTCTCCACTTCTGGCTGCAGGAATCGCGCCTCGTCACCTGGCATGAGGATCTGCGGCTGCCGCTGCGGCTGCAGACATCCGCCTGGTCCGAATCGATGGAACGCTGCGCCACCGCTCCCGAAGGCTTCGCCGTTCTGCTGAGCGCCGCCCTTGAGGTGTTCCACAGCGGCCTCGACGAATTCGAGCGGCGGCTGACCGGACTCGAGAATGCGGTGCATAACCGCAACCGGACCGCCTTGCTGCCCGTCATCTTCGAGCGGCGCCATGACCTGCTTCACTGGAATCATCTCTTCCTCCCCGTCCGCGAAGTGCATGACGCCGCCAAGGAAGCGTTCATGGATGGTATCGTGCAGTCGGCCTCCTTCCAGCGGCTCAGCTACAAGCTGGAGCGGATCGACTCGCTGCTGACCCATTACACGTCGGAGATGGACACGCTGATCGCCATGGACGACGCGATCGCGAACTTCCGCGGCAACGACATCATGAAGACGCTGACCATCTTCACCGCCCTGTTCGTTCCGTCCACCATCGCCGGAACCTTGTGGGGCGTGAACTTCCATCATCTGCCGGGCCGAAATTCCGAATGGGGCTTCATCATCATGTGCGTTGCCGTCGTTGCCGTTACTTGCGCTCTCTATGCCTGGCTGTGGCACAAAGGCTGGACCGGCGATCTGCTCACCGACCGGCCGTCGACTCCTTCCGGCGATTCCTCGGCTTCGGCTTCTCCGAATTCCAGATCGGCCGCACGGGCTCCCGAGCGCCGTCAACGCCGCAAGTTCCGGAAATCGCCTTCCGCGGGCGGTCGCAGCCGGCGGCCTTATCCGGGGTCTCCATCCGAAGAAGAATAAACCTCTTTGCGCGATGCAAAGCGTTTATTCTTTTTTTGATTCCCGGTGAACGTTTCAACGCCGGCAGGCGACAAATATACTAACGGCCGACAACAAACAAGCCGAGGCGGGCCAAAAACGCCGGCGGGTCAGGATGGAGCGAAGATGACAGATTCAAGCAAGCTTGCTGCGGACATTTCTATGGGCAGCCGGGAAGCTCTCGCACGCAAGGGCAGCCCGGAAGCGCTGGCTTCGCTGCTTCACGAGCATTATCCCTTTTTGAAAAAGTACTTGATCAAGCTTACGCTGAGCCTTCCTCATGCCGAGGATTTGGCTCAGGAAACGGCGATCCGAGCCATTGAAGGGATCAGAAGCTACCGGTCGGAAGCAAAATTCACAACCTGGCTGCTGCAGATAGCGACTCATGCGTTTCTCGACGACAGGCGCAAGCAGGACCGGAGAAGTCGCTGGCTGAGGGCGTACCGGGACTCCGAACGGCTGCGCCTGCAGCAAGCCTGTCCCGGCTTGTCCATCGAGCTGCTGGAGGCGCTGGAGGCGCTGTCGGTGGAACATCGAGCCGCCGTGCTGCTCAAGCATTATTACGGCTATTCGTACGAAGAAATCGGAACGATGTCAGGCGTATCGCCGGGGACGGCCAAGTCGCGCGTCCATCACGGTCTGGCCCGCCTGCGGAAGGAGCTGGATGCCCATGAAGGAATGGGATGAGAAGGAATCGGCGAACGGCATGGAAATGGATGTCGAAGCGAGACTTGTCCGCGAGCTGCGGCAGCTGGACCGGGAGGTGCCGGATGAAGGGAGCCCCGGCCTGAGCGAGCTGGAGGGGCTTGTACGAACCGTCCAGGCGAGACAGCGCCAGGCTTTGCTTCGCGATCTCCTCCTCTTTTGGGGCGTCGCCGCGCTCGTGCTCGGGGTTGTATTCTGCGCAGCCGCGTTCGCGCTCGTTCCTTATCTCGCGGCCCAGCTTCTCGTTACCGTCGGAGCGGCTGCCGCGTGCGCGCTCAAGCTTGCTTCCGGAAGAAAGGCTGCCGCCCATGAGCAGGAATAACCCTTCCATCAGCGATGTGCCGATCTATGTCTGGATCCTCGTCTTCACCTTGCTGCTGGCCCAGAGCACCTGGCTGTTCATCGATGCGGGGCGCCGGGGACGCAGCCGCTGGTTTTGGGGCATCTGGGGCCTTCTTCATTTCCCTACCCCCCTTCTCGTCTACTATGTCTGGTACAAATGGATCAAGAAGCGCTGAATCGGATGCAAAAAGGCTGCAAGCTCGTCATCCCCGGATGACAGGCGTGCAGCCTTTCTCATTTGATTCGCTGGACAGGAGCCTCTTCAGCTGATCTGAATCCGGACCAGACAGCAGTCATCGGGCCGTTCCAGTCCTTCTTCTCCGCCCACCAGCTCCTGCAGGGATCCGGTATGGCGCACCGTGCCGGCCAAATGATCCAGCAGCGTATCCAGCCGGCTCTCTTCCGGGCCGGTGACGAGCTCGAGCAGGCCGTCGGTGAACAGCAGCAGCTGATCGCCCGGCTGCAGCTTCAGGACATGCTTGGTAAAGGAGACGTCCTCGAACATTCCGACCGCCATGCCGCCGCCGGACAGCCTCTCCTGCGGAAGGGCGGCATCACAGCGGACCAGAATGCCCGGCGGGTGGCCCGCATTGACATACTCGACGGTGCCGCTGGCCAGGTCCACGACCAGATAGAGAGCCGTGAAGTAATACTGGATGAGCTGATCGGCGAACTGCAGCTGCAGCGCCCGCCGGTTGAGCTCCTCCATGACGCGGACCGGCTCCACTCTCGTCACCATCGCGTCCCGCAGGACGGAAGCGATGAACATGCAGACGAGAGAAGAAGAGATCCCGTGGCCCATCGCATCGATGACGGCGATGCCGTAGCGGTTCTCATCGATCCGGTTCCAGGCATAGAGGTCGCCGGAGAGCTCCTCGGACGGCTGATAGAGCGCGTCGATCCGGATGCCGCTTTCCTCCAGGCGGGCGGGCAGTGCGGCCGACTGCACTTCCTTCGCGAGCTGAAGCTCCTCGCGGATGCGCCTGTCGCGCTCCTTATGCCAATCCTTCTCCTGCTTGAGCCGCAGCGCCACGCGGATTCGGGCGAGCAGCTCGATCCGGTTGATCGGCTTGGTGACGTAGTCGATCGCACCGGCATCGAGCGCCTCGGCCAGCTTCTTGGAGTCACCCATGGCCGTCACCATGATGACAGGAATATCCCTAAGCCGCTCTGATGCCTGAATGGCCAGACATGCCGCAATGCCGTCGATGCGGGGCATCATCATATCCAGAAGGATCAGATCGACGCCAGGATCAGGCGCTCCTTCGCGCATCTCTTCCCCATTCTCGGACAAGCCGAGAATCGAGAACAGCTCCATGCCCGAGGAGGCTGCCCGGATATCCCTGTATCCGGCCCGCTTGAGCATTTCCTGAACGACCGTTATATTCATCGCGTTGTCGTCTACTACTACTATGCGCATGTTAATGTAATCTCCCCGGAAATCATGGCAAAAACAGAAGGAAGATTTGTCCCTCTGCCGCCTTTTTTCTGTCCTAATGGTAGCCCATGTAGCCGATAAAGTCCAGCCAGCGGAAGCCTTCCGCCGGCTGGCCGCTTGCTTACGCCTTGCTCTTGCCTGCACGAAGCAGGCGCGCCGCCTGAATGCCTACATCCAGCCAGCCTACCCATGCCGGAGAGGAAGAAGCTTCCTCCGCAAGAACGGGAACCTTGGACGGGCGTTCTCCCGTCGCCGGCGTACCGGACCGCAGCGGGACCGCCGTTCCGGCATAAGCGGCAGCCGCGCCGCTAAAAGATTTCTCGGATGCAGCCGCCGCGCTTGCCGCGCCTTCTTCCAGCTGAGCATGAACGGCCGACTCATGCGCCTTGCGGCGCAGCTTGTTGGTCCAGCCGGAGGAGAACTCCCGCGCGGCCGACGCCACTTCGTGCACCGTCTTGCCGACTTCGCGAACCGAAGCCATCAACGGATCGACGGCATCGATCTGGTGGTTGACCTGATTTGTCAAATCCTTGACGCTCACGACGAGGGCATCCACATCGCCCTTCCATTCCTTGACGGCCCCTTGAACCTCGCGGATCGCTCCGCTTGCCGCTTCCAGCGAATGCTGGGCTTTGCGCAGCGTCTGAACCAAAAATCCGACGAGAACGGCGATCGAAAGGGCGATAATCAGTACGCTGATCTCCAAGATCATGCTCATTTCATTTCCTCCTTGGCGGTCATGCGACTGCCCGCTTGATTTTTACGTCTTTACCCGTCAGGCCGCCGATCCAATCAAGCCGTTTTCTTCCTCCTCCTGTCCGCGGCTGCCGGCATTCCGCCTATGCAGAAGGAGATATCCATCCCTGCGTCCTGGGCAATGTCGCGCCTCCCGCCCCTTTCTCCCGCCCTATCTCGTCATGCCCTTGTCTCTCGCAATATCTTGTCATAGATGTAGGAAAATTTAGGCATGCCCTCTGTTGTTTCGGCCCCTGCGGGCTCGGTTAATACTGCTACAACAGCGGACGGCACAGTCGTCCGGCGGGTTTGACAGAAGGGCAGGCATCCAGTCCTGCCCGGCTGTCGAATCCGTAAACTAACTTATGAAGGGTACGGTGAATCCCATGTTGAGATGGGCAGTTATTTTCCTTATCATCGCCATCGTGGCGGCAATCTTCGGTTTCGGCGGCATCGTCGGCGCAGCGGCAGGCATTGCCAAGGTCCTCTTCTTCATCTTCCTGATCCTGTTCGTCATCTCGCTCATTACGGGCCGGAGAACAACCCCTTAACGGGGCAGCGCGAACGGATAAGCAGCAGGCCGAAGCCCGTCCGGTCCCGGACGGGCCTACGCCGGAAAGCTTTCGCTTCCTTCGGGAAGCGGAAGCTTTTTTTGCGTTCCGGAACAAGGATTTTATTGAAGGAATCCGAACCAGGGTAAGAGAGGTAGGGAAGCAGCAGCCTCGAGAAGGAGGAGATGACTATGAATCTCGCAACCGCACAGCAAAGGCGCCGCCTGGAAGAGAAAGCGATGGAAGGCGGTCTCCTGACGGCGGCGACTCTGATGGAGAACGCCGGCCGCGCATTGGCCGAGGCGGTATACCGATTCGCCCTCGGCCATGAGCTTGAAGGCCCGTATGCCCGGCGCTTGCCGGGAAGTCCGGGCACAGGCGCTGTCCGCAGCTGCCGGTCCGGCGTCCATACGATCAGCAACAGCGGCGAGGTACGGCCATGGGCCATTCTGACGGGCAAGGGCCGCAACGGCGGGGACGGCCTCGCGGCCGCCAGGCATCTCGCGCTGCTCGGCGTGCCGGCGCGCATCGTCTATTCCGCTCCTCCGGAGCAGCTGGACGAGGAAGCCGTCCGCCAGCGCCGGCTGCTGCACAAGCTTCCGGCTGCGCTCCAGCCGGATGAACAAGTCTACGAGCCGGGCGCAATCGACTGGAACGGCTTCGGAGGCATCGTCGATGCCCTGCTCGGAACCGGTACGGTCTCCGGCCCGCTCCGCGAGCCCGTCGCCTCGCTGATCCGCGAAGCGAACGGCAGCGGCTTGCCGATCGTCTCGGCCGATCTGCCGAGCGGCGTCGAACCGGATACAGGCGCCGTATCGGATCCCTGCATCCAGGCTTCGGCTACCGTCGCCTTCGGCCTCGCCAAGATCGGCCTGGCCCAATATCCAGGCGTCGGAATGGCCGGCGACGTCCTCGTCGCTCCGATCGGCGCCTCTCTCGATGCTGCGGCCCTGGGCTTGCCAGCCGTCCATATGCTGTCTGAACGCGTGCTGCGGAATGCGCTGGGGGAGGAGCCGGATGACCGACGTCAGGCCGACAGCAACAAAGGGACGTACGGCCATGTGCTGACGGCTGCGGGAAGCCGCCTCATGAGCGGAGCCGGCTTGCTCTGCGCGACAGCCGCGCTGCGCTCAGGAGCCGGTCTCGTCACCTGGGCGCTGCCGGACCGCATGGCGGAAGCCGTCATCGGCCTGCGCCCGGAGCTCATGCTGGCTGCGCTTAACGATGGAGGCAGCGGCGGCTGGCAGGAAGTCGATCCCGTCGAGCTCGCCTCCGCGGCTGCGGAGATGGACTCGCTCGTCCTCGGCCCCGGCCTCGGCAAGCTTCCTCCCGGCTGGCTGCGACGGCTGTGGGAAGCTCTGCCGGAATCGCTGCCGCTCGTGCTGGATGCCGATGCGCTGAACCATCTCGCCGCAGAAAAGGACTTCGCTTCCTGGCCCCGCCGCCAGGGCGGCGTCGTCCTCACCCCGCATCCCGGCGAGATGTCCAGACTGACCGGATGGTCCACGCCGGAAGTGCAGCGGAACCGCATCGAAGCAGCCCGGCGCTACGCCTCCGGTCACGGGGTCACGCTTGTTCTGAAGGGAGTCCGCACCGTCATCGCGGCTCCGGACGGCACCTGCTTCGTGAATCCGACCGGCAATGCGGGCATGGCGACCGGCGGCACCGGGGACGTGCTCGCAGGCATCATCGGCAGTCTGCTCGCCCAAGGAAAGAGCCCGGCAGCCGCAGCCGCTCTCGGCGTCTGGCGCCATGGAGCGGCGGGAGACCGCGCCGCAGCCGTCCGCCGCTTCCCGGCCTCCCTGATTGCCGGAGATTTGATCGAGCATCTGTAGGCCGGCAGAAGCGCGGGGGTGCTTTCCAGGTTTCATTCCGGCACATCTCCGTCTGCGCTTATTCTCCGCTCCCAGCCCTCGTCCATAGGCGCATATCCTTGGCCGTCTGCATATAATGCATACACAAGCATACAGCGGCAAAGGAGTTGGAAGCGTGAGCAGAGAGGTCAAACTGAGCAGCGCCTCCCCGGAGATGGATCCCCGCACCGCTCTCTTTCTCGCGGCGATGTGCGGGCAGACTTATATGCAGCTCCAAGGCATGGGAACGATCCGGCTTCCGGAGGAATATGAGCTTGTCGGCACCTTTCAAGCCGGAGGCTTGAACGGGTATTCCCAGCCGTTCGGATTTGTCGCGAAGTCGGCCCGCGCTTCCATTCTCGCCTTCCGCGGCACCAGCTCCACCTTGGAATGGATCACCGATTTCATGGCCGATCAGGTGGACTTCGATCTCATCCCCGAAGGCGGAGCTACTCACCGCGGATTCACGGAGCTGTACCGCAGCGCCAGGCCGCAAGTCATGGAGCTGCTGCGCCAAGCTCCGGCCGGCAATCCGCTGTTCGTGACCGGACACAGCCTCGGCGGCGCGCTGGCCACCCTGGCGGCGGTCGATCTGGCGGAGAACAGCGATTTCTCCGCTCCCGTCGTGTATACGTTCGCAGCGCCCCGTGTCGGCAATCCGGTATTCGTCGCCGCATACAACAAGGCGGTTCCCCAAAGCTTCCGCATCGCCAACAAGGACGATATCGTCGTCCACCTGCCTCCGCTCGTCTATCAGGATCCGCGAACCAAGACGATCTACTATTACTCGCATGTCCGCCATTCGAGCGAGCTTGATTTCAAAGGCGGCGGCATATCGGGAAACCATGTGCTGAGCAGCTACTTCCGCGCGCTCGCGCTGGAGGAGCCCGAATTCGTCGACGCCATGTGCATGGATCCGATCGGCTGGTGTCCTTCTCCGAGCCTTCCGGGCGAAGGCGGGAAGTAGCAACCACAGGCAAGCCCGATCCGCCCTGCAGCCGTCGGAACATCATGGGAGCTCAGCTGCCGCAGCGCCCAGTCAGGGAGCCGCCTGCTCTCTGCCTGCGAGTTGCCTGCGAGTTGTCTGCGAGCTGTCTGCGAGCTGTCTGCAAGCTGCCTGCCGAGATGTGAATGCTGCCTCATCGAAGCCAGTCGTTTCATCCAAGCATGCAGTCGCAAGCGTGCCCGTTCTCCGGTACAATAGAAAAACGAGCGGCCGTCTCCCGGCCGCCTTTTTTCGATCGGAGGAATGATGGCGCCATGTCCAAGCCTGACCACCCCGTCTCCGCTCCGGAGCCGGCTATCGGAGGCCGGCTCCGGGAGCTGCGGCTTGTTCGAGGATGGACGCAGCAGCAGCTGGCCGACGTTCTCGGAATCGCCAAGTCGACCGTCTCCCAATACGAGAACAACGTGAACGAACCGGATCTTCGGATGCTTGCCCGCCTCTGCCGGCTGTTCGAGGTGTCCTCTGACGATCTGCTCGGACTGCAAGCGGCCGCCGGCTCCCTCCCCGATTGTCTCAACGTCGAGCTCCGGGGGCTGACTGCCGATGAAGGAGCCTTTCTGCAAGCAAGCCTGGAGGCTTACCGCATGGCCGTCGCCAGGAAGGAAACAAACGCGGAACGCAGGCCTCTGCGGTAAGGCTTCAGGATAAGGGGTCAAGATCCGGCCGGGACGGCAATAACGCCAGCGACCGCCCTGCCTGGCCATATGAGAATGGCCAGGCTCCTTGGATGGATCCAGCCGCGTCGGAGCGCGATGACATCCGCTTACCTCCGTACATGCCATCGTTTGGGAAAAGCAAAAACCGTCCGGAAAACCGGACGGTTTTTTGCGGCTTTGAATCAAACCTTGGATCAGGCCTGAACCGGATCGATCAGCCTTTCACAGCCGGCATCGGCTGGAACATCATCGTTATCGGCAGGTTGCTGCCCGAGGCGATCATGTAGACAAGCTCCACCGTTTCCTGCGTGTTTCCGGAACGGTAGATGACGGCGGCTTCGTTCTGGTCCTTCAGCTGGTCATTGTTCGTAACCGGCACCAGCTGCCCGTTGACGAGGAAACCTCCCGCATACAATCCTCCCCTTGGATTGAGGGAGACGATCGTGCGCGGCGCCAAGGTCACTTTCATTTTGTAAAGGACGCCGAAATTGCCGACATTGTACTGCAGCGTTCCGGTCGTGTTGTCGTAGCCGTCCAGGTAGGGATCCAGCACGTTGTCGCCGAGCACGACGCGCTCGTCCTTCGTGCCGAGGACGCCGTCGATCTGGATGTCGCGGGTCGTATTGTTGAAAGAGCCGCGCGTATGGATTCCGTCGGCCGGCATCAGCTCCATGGAATCCAGGTTCTGCAGCGGATCCTTGCCGTCCGCGACAACGACGACGCGGAAGCGGAGCGTCTGGTCGGCGGCGACATCCGCGTAGGCCGAGTACACCATTCCCGGCTTGATCGCCGACTCGGAGATTTGCGGCAGCACTTTCAGCGACTGTCCCGGCTTCACCTGCGTCGTCACCGCTGCGCCATTGGCCTGCAGAGCACTCAGGTAACGCACAGTGGACAGCTTGCCGGTACGGATCTCGGACGGATCCGGTCCGCCGGTGCCGACCGCTCCCACGCTGAAGTTCGCCGGCATATTGCCTTCGTTCGTAACGACGAGGTACATGCGGACATTGTAGCTGAGCGTGTTCTTGTTATGGAAGAGGAAGCGGATATTGCCGGAGAACTGGTCATCGTACGCGATGCCCTCCTGCTTCCACAGCTCCGGGCTGTTGCTCCGGATCATCCGGGACGGCTCCGACTGGAAATCATAAGACAAAGTCGGAATACTCAGCACCGCTCCTCCGTCCACTTTGTACTTCTCTCCGACAGGAGTGAACAGCATGCCGAACTCCGTCTCCGTGTAGAGCACTTCATTCGAAATGGTGATCGTCTTGCTCACCGTCGAGGTGAGGCCTTGCGTATCCGTCACGCTCAGCGTGATTGTTTTTTCTCCCGGCTCGAAATAGCCCAGCTGGCGCCCGGTCCACTTCGTCTTGGCCGGATCGATCGCGTTGTTGTCGTCCGTGCTGAGATCCGTGAACTGAACCTGCTCGCCTTGACGGTAGACTGTCTTGTCTGTCGAGAAGTCCGCCACCGGCGGCATGTTCACCGGAAGGACCTGCACAGTCACCGAGTACGGATCGCTCCAGGTGCCGGCGGAATCCTGAACACGCCTTGTCACCGTATACGTTCCCGCCGCGGCGAATACATCCTGGCGGCCGGTCCATTCTTCATTCTGCATCGGCAGCCCGGCCGGCGAAGCATATTGGTCCACATATTGGACAGGATCGCCAGCGTACAGAGGCTGCGGCGTCACCTGGAACGCTGCGCTGGGCGTCGACTGCTGCCAGGTCAGCGTGACCGTCTTGCCGGAGAAGGCGATCTTGCTCTCGGATATGAGCGCCCAGGTGCGGATCGGAATCATGAGCGATCCTTTCAAGGAGTAGGCGGGCGCTTCTCCCGTCCATTTCGTGCCGTTGACAAGGATATCCTTCGTGTTCATCTTGAACCGGATCTCGCCCTTGGCGCTGATCGCGATGGATTCCTTCGTCTTGGCATCGTACGAGACCTGATAGCCGTACAGCTTGGCAAGCGAGCTGAAGGCGGCGTAGGAGTAGTCCTTGCTGATCGTAAGCGGCTGCACCGCGTTGTAAGGAGCGCCGTTGATCATCATTTTGGTGCTGTTTTTGGTCAGAACGAGCGTCTGGGCTCCGTCCAGAGGGCTGGCATTCGCGCTGCCGCCGTACACAGGAAGCAATAACAAGGAAAGCATGAGCAGCCATTTCATCGGTTTCATGGATCGGGTCTCCTTTGATTCTAATCGGTAAAAAAAGGCCGAGTCGCTTATCGCACTTAGAGTAAAACGCAGTTCCGATGGAAATGTTGCGAAATCTGGGATATTTATCAATGAGCGCAAGCTAAAAAATGCCGTCGTTGTGGACGGCGAAAGAAAGGTCGATTCATCCCGTGGACAAGTACTCTTGAATATTAGTACCAAGTCCTAATACCTTGATGTACAATGGGCTGAAAGGACCAACCGTATATGGAGGCGATAGAGCATGGAGGATTTGAAGCCCTATTTGCACGCAACAAGAATGAAGCTGCTGCAGGAGATCTCAGCTCTGACCGACGATGAATTCAATGGGATGGCCGGGAGCGGCAAGTGGAGCATCGCTCAGGTATGCCACCACTTGTTGAAGACGGAAAAGCTGTTCCTCAAAGCCCTTTCCTTCGGAGTTGAACATGGCGACCGTTTGCAGCCCGCCCGAAAACCGATTCAGAGCGTCTCGGACCGGTCCGAGAAATTTCCAGCCCCCAAAGTCTCGGAACCCGATGCCGGCCCCTTTCAGGTTGCTCAGATCGTCCAGCAATTGAACGATTCCCGATCAAATTTCATCGGCTTTCTGGATAGTATCGAACCTAAGTCCAAGTTGAAGGAAATAGCTGTGAATCATCCCCGGTTCGGCGATCTGCCCTTGGATCAATGGGTTGAGCTGCTGTATCTGCATGAGCAGCGGCATATCGAGCAAATCAAAGACCTTAAATCCTCGAGCTGATTCGGTGCTGCCTTAACGCCTCGCCGTTCCGATGATCTTCAGGCAGAAGCGGATTCGGAACAGGATCGATGGACAGGAAGGCAAAAAAACCATGAAAGCCCCAGGGCTTTCATGGTTCGGTTGATGCTCAGTCCCCGCTTATAGAACTTTGGAAAGGAATTCGCGCGTGCGCTCATGCTGCGGTGCGGCAAACACCTCACGGGGATTGCCTTCCTCTACGATATAACCGCCGTCCATGAAGATCAGGCGGTCGGCGACTTCCCGGGCAAAGCCCATCTCATGGGTGACGATGATCATCGTCATGCCCTGCTGGGCCAGCTTCTTCATGACGTCGAGCACTTCGCCGACCATCTCGGGATCCAGCGCGGAGGTCGGCTCGTCGAAGAGCATGACATCCGGCTGCATGGCGAGCGCGCGGGCGATCGCGATGCGCTGCTTCTGGCCGCCGGACAGGCTGTCGGGACGGGCATCGCGCTTGTCCTCGAGGCCGACCGTGCGCAGCAGCTCAAGCGCGATCTTTTCGGCCTCTTCCTTGCCGAGCCCCTTCACCTTGCGCGGAGACACGGTCAGGTTGTCCAGAACCGACATATGCGGAAACAGGTTGAAGTGCTGGAACACCATGCCCATCTTCTGGCGGATGGAGTTCAGATCCTTCTGGGCGCCCGTCACGTCGCGGCCCTCGAAGCGGATCGTGCCGCCGGTCGGCTCCTCGAGCCGGTTCAGGCAGCGCAGGAACGTGCTCTTGCCGGAGCCGCTCGGGCCGATGACCGCTACGACCTCGCCCTTGCTGATGGTCGAGCTGATGCCCTTCAGCACCTCGTTTTTGCCGAACGACTTGCGGAGCTCTTGAATTTCAATCATCGTTGGCCCATCCTCCTCTCAAGCAAGATAAGCAGGCGGGACAGCGTGAAGGTCATGATGAAGTAGATGCCGCCTGCGACCAAAAGCGGCTCGAACGAGCGGAACGTGACGCCCTGGATCGTCCGGGCGTTGTACAGCAGCTCGGCGAGGCCGACGACCGAAATGAGCGAGGAATCCTTGATGATGACGATAAGCTCGTTGCCTATGGCCGGCAGCATGTTGCGGAAAGCCTGCGGCAGCACGATGAGCCGCATCGTCATGCCGCGGGACATCCCGAGGGAGCGGGCCGCTTCGGTCTGGCCTTTGTCGATGGCCTGGATGCCCGCCCTGAATACTTCCGCCATATAAGCGGCGCTGTTGATCGTCAAGGCGACGACGCCCGCGACGAATGCCGGCAGGTTGATGCCGACCGTAGGCAGCGCGTAGTAGATGATCAGAATCTGCACGAGCATAGGGGTGCCGCGGATGATCTCGATGTACGTTACCGCCAGGAATTTGAGCACCCAGATCCGGGAAAGGCGGACAAGGGCAAGCAATACGCCGAAGAAAGTGCCGAACAGCACTCCCAAAACGGAAAGACGGAGCGTAAGCCAGGCTCCGTCCACAAAGTAAGACCAGTATCCGTTGAGTGCGGAAAAATCGAGATTCATTTTATTCGCACCATCCGTTCCTTATTTTCCGACCAGTTCATTGGCTTCGACGACGAAGCGGTCGATCTCTCCGCTTTCCTTCAGACGGTCGATCGTTTTGTTGATGGAATCGACGAGCTCCTGGTTGCCTTTCTTGATGGCGATGGCGGAGCCCGCTTCATCTGCCGATTGCTCGATCTTCACATTCGTAAGGGCGACTGTATCCTGGGCTTTGACGTACTGGTCGGCAACCGGCTTCTCCAGGATCAGAGCGTCCACGCGGCCCGAATTCAGCTCCAGGATCAGTTCCGGGATCTTGGCGATCGAAGTCAGCTTGGCGCCTTCGATTTCTTTGGCGATCCCTTCTTGGATCGAACCTTTTTGGACGCCGATTTTTTTGCCTTTCAGATCGTCCAGCGTGTTGAAGCTTCCTTCGTTTCCTTTTTTGGCGAGCACGCCTTGATCGGCCATATAGTAGATTTTCGAGAAGTCGACGGCTTTGGCGCGCTCCTCGGTAGGCGTCATGCCCGAGATGACGAAATCGACTTTGCCCGTATTGAGCGACAGCAGCAGGCCGTCAAAGTCCATGTCCTTGATTTCCAGCTTCGCGTTGAGATCCTTGGCGATTTCCTTGGCGATCTCGATGTCGAAGCCGACGATCGTGTCTTTGCCGTCAACCGTTTTGTGGAATTCGTACGGCGCATAATCCGCGCTCGTGCCGAGCACCAGCGTTTTTTGCTCCGTGCCCGCATTCGTATTCTCGGCTGCGCCCGTGTTCGCGGCACCGCCCGCATTGCTTTCGACGTTGCCCTTCTGGCCGCATGCGGTCAGCACCAGCATGGCCGCGATCGCTACTGTCCAAACCTTCTTCATGATCATCTCTCCTGCCTCTATTTAATCGATGTGGAGCGGGCTTAACCCGTCCGATGGCTATGCAAAAGTAAATATGCGAAAAAACGAATAAATAATTACGAATGCCAGTATAACACCGATAATAAGCAATCACAACGTCTAAAGCATAAGTTTCAAAATGATGCCATTTCCGACTTTTTATGATGTAGTTATTTAGGAATAAAGATATTTATTCATGCTCTCTTGCTATTTATGGTTTCAAGCAGAAATGAACAAGGAAAGAACTGTTCGGAACAGTTCTTTCCTTCATTCACTTCAATCCGTTAGGACACGTGGAGCAGCCGGCTGATGATGACGGCTGCCTGAGCGCGGTTGGCCTTGCCTTTCGGCTCAAATCCGCCGTTGCCAGTGCCTGTAAGGATTCCTTTTTCACTGAGCAGCGCTACGGAAGGCTTGGCATAGGAAGCGATCTTGCCGCTGTCTTTGTAGGCTGCAAGCGCTGCAGAGGCATCAGCCGCTGCGATGCCGCCGGCCAGCTTCAATGCATTCGCGGCCATGATCGCCATCTCTTCCCGCGTAATCGCCCGGCCGGGCTCGAACTTTCCGTCTCCCGTACCTTTGACGATGCCAGCCTGCACAGCGGCAGCGACAGCGTCATAATACCAGGCATTCCGGTTGACGTCGCCGAACGACAGGCTCGCCGATCCGCTCGGCAGGTTGAGCGCCCGCACGAGCATGGTCAGGAACTCGGCGCGGGTTACTTCTTTTTTAGGAGCGAAGCTGTTGTCATCCAGCCCTTTGATGATGCCCTTGGCGTACAGCTCTGCGATTGCATCCCCGGCCCACGAGCCGACGGTGTCGAGATCGCGGAAGCTGTGGGCCGGCGCCGGCGTCGGAGAAGCCGAAGGCTGAACCGAAGGCGATGGAGCCGGCGTCGCGCTTGGTGTCGGCGTAGGCGTTACGGTCGGTGCCGGAGTCCAAGGATTCAACGTTGGCGCAGGCGTCGGCGTTGGATCTGCCGGTGTCGGCGTCGGATCTGCCGGTGTCGGCGTCGGATCTGCCGGTGTCGGCGTCGGATCTGCCGGTGTCGGCGTCGGATCTGCCGGTGTCGGCGTCGGATCTGCCGGTGTCGGCGTCGGATCTGCCGGTGTCGGCGTCGGATCTGCCGGTGTCGGCGTCGGATCTGCCGGTGTCGGTAGGATTATCGGCGGCGTTTCGCCGTTGCCGTCATCCATCGAGCCCTCCGCAGCGGCAGGAGCGGCTGCATAGAGCGCATTAGCCAACAGGCGATATTGGGCTTGCGGATGCGCTTTGTTGGTCAGCTCTCCGGCAAAGACAGTTACGTTCAGAGCATTTTTGTTCAGCTTGAAGCCCATGACCTTGCCTTTGACGGCCTCATGCCCAGGCCACCAGCCTGCAAGGAAGAAGTCGTCTGCAGCACTTGCCGAGGCAAGAATTTCGGCGCCTTCCGGAACGGATTTCACATAAGAGCCGGACTGAGTGTACAGGTAATCATTCGCTTGGTAAGGAGCCGTGATGACGCTGTTCTGATTGAGAATCGCTTTAAACAGGCCTTCATGGGTGCTGCCCGTCGTTGCGAAGTCGAATCCAGGCAGCAGGCCCGTTTGCTTGAGCGTGCTCATCGCAGAGCGGCCGTAACCAATGAATGGCTTGCCTGCCTCGATGGCGGCCTTGCTTCCGCTCGTATTGACGAGCACGTCTGCCTCAGGCTGGCTGGCAGCAATTCTGAAACCAAGATCCTTCAGCACAAACGCCGGAACTCCGGACGCAGATACCGAGATGGATTTCAAAAGCTTGCCCTCCGCCTTCTGCGAATACTGCGAATACCAAGGAACGGTGCTTAAGGAATACTTGTCTTTGACAAGCTTGAGGTTGGCATAGGACACCAGATAATCGCCTGTCTCATACCCCGGCCCCCCGTAAGTCAGCAGCGTTACCGACTTGCCGGCGCCCGCAAGCTCGTTAACGGCTCGAATCGCGTCGTTGTTGCTGCTTCGGATGACATAATGGGAAGCCGTGCCTTCCACGCTCGTTGCCGGCTTTGCAGCGGAGGCCGCCGGAGCCGTCTTGCCGGTAAAAGCATCCTTCGCAAATACCGCGTAGCGGTCGAAACCTCTCATATAAGAGAAGCTTTGCACGATGTCGGCATACATCTCGCTGAAATCGGAGACGTCGATGCCGTCGTACAGCACGAGATTGGCGAAGCTGCGCTTGGCTTGATGCATAGGAACAAGATAAGTGCCTTTAGGATAAGTTCTTCCTTCAATGGTGACGTAATCGGTCGTCTTCTCGACCTTGACGCTGTTGCGGATCAGATAGTTCACCATGTTGACCGCTTCGAGCGCGTTTTTCTGGTTGGACTCGTCCACTGGAAGGACATAGTATTCCGGGAAGAAGCTTTTGCCCTCGGCGCGCGGGCGGCCGATGGACTCATGCTTGGCATTGACCAGGTACTTGTCGACAGCCGGGCTGTCCACGTTCTCGATGCCGCGCTTGTACACCTCCAGCTGGTTCAGGAACAGCTTCTGCTTGTTCGCCATGACGTAATCCGTCGAGGCGAGCGCGGTATACAGCAGCGCCGTCGTGGAATCTTCATTCAGTTCCGGAATCTCGATCGTATGGCCGAGAGCGCCTTGGTGCATGGCGAATACGGCGGTGTAGGCGGGAGAAGCATCATCCCAGCCCGTCGCGTTGGCGATCGGCTTGTAGCTCGGGTCTGCGGCCGCTTTTTCGGCTTCCAGATATGGGATGTGGTACACATCATACTTCGTGTTGGCGACAGCCGCGCGGCCCATGGCATCGGCTTGCTCCACCATGCTGTCGATCAGCAGGTCGTAGTCGATGTTCGGATCATGGGGAGGCGTGCACGGCTCGATCAGGAACTGGCCGACGAACCCATGGAAGTCCAGGAAGGACAGCGGCGACCACTTGGCGATCTCGCTGGCGACGATCTGCGTCTCCGGCTGGGTCTGGTACGAGTTGTCGCGGTTCAGGTCGAAGCCGTTGGCATTGGCCCGCGTATTGAGGTAGCGGCCGTCCGGATTCTGCGTGTAGTTGAGCAGGAAGATGACATCGTCCAGCGCATCCGCCACGTCGAAGCTTACCTGGCGCGCTGCGCCGGAGCTGTCGGTCGTGTCGTACTGGATCGTGTCCTTCTTGGTCATTTCCTCAAAGAAGTTCAGGATCGCATCCACGCCCGGAGCTTCGTCCGGATGGATGTTGTTGATCCAGACCGGCACCTTGTAGTCCGTCAGCTTGCCGCTGCGGATCTTCTCCTGCAATCCGGCCGGATCGTTGATCATGGCTGGCAGCGTCTCGTTCACATACTGGTCGACGGACGCCTTGTCCTTGGCCAGAATCGTAAAGTTGATGTCGCGGCCCTGGACGGACTTGCCGAGCACGCGGGTCTCGATGTAGCGGCCGCTCTTCGCGCCCGCCGTAATGCGGTCGATCTCAGGCTTGATTTCGTCATAAGTGCGGTAGGTGTCATAGACGTTCAGCTTGATCGGCGCCGAAGCGACCGCCCCTTCCGCGCCGGAAACCATCAGCTCGTTCGTGCCGAGCAGCTTCGGATACAGCTGGCGGTAGGGGGTGCCGGACACGTTGACGCGGTCATAAGGCAGATCGAACGTGATCCTGGCGGTAAGATGGCGTCCGCTTACGACCGGCTTGCCTTCCAGATAGATGAAGGGATCTCCGGAATAATCGCCTTTTTGCGCATTGTATTTCTTCCAGTCGCTGAGAGGCTTGCCTCCATAGGTCCAATTCAGATAGACGGCATCCGTCGCGGAGATTCCCCCCGGAAGAGCGAAATCGGCCGTGATCGTGCGCTTCTCGGTAATCGAGGCCTTGTCGCTGCTCAAGGTCAGCTTGTTGGACGGCTCCTCGATCTCCAGCAGCAGGTTCGTAAGAACGGACGAGAAGGTGCTCAGACGTTCCTCGATCCGGCCGGGATAGTTGGCGCTCAGATACGCCAGCGTATCCTTGGCGGTATGCCAGATGGCCCCGTCCTGCACGGTCTGGGTGTAACCGTCCTTGTCGCCCAGCGCCCAATTGGTCGCTTCCAGATAAGCGTAAGGAATTCCGGCGCTCTTGAACGGAGCATGGTCGCTCCAGTCGCCGGTCGTTCCGGCCGGATACTCGGGATTATCCCCGCCCTGCGTCTGCAGGTTCAGCCCGAGCTTGCCGGCGATGGCCAGCGCTTGATCGCGAACAAAGCCGCCCTTCCCGGCAGATCCGTAGACGTACATATTGTCCCCGGCAGCGAGGCTGTCCAGGTTGATCATGGCGACGGTATTGGCCTTGTCGGCTTCGGACATGGCGGCCACATAGGCTTTGGAGCCCTGCAGGCCGGCTTCCTCGGAACCGAATGCGATGAACTTGATCGTATAAGGAACGGTCTGCTGCGATACCGCTTTAGCAGATTCAAGCATGACGGCGACGCCGGACGCATTGTCGTCCGCGCCGCGGCTAGGCGCCTTCACGGAATCGTAATGAGCGCCGACGATGATCGTGCGCGGCGATTCGCCATGCTTCTCGGCGACGACATTATAGCTTTTGCCGCCGTTCTTGGCGTTGTACACGAACTCGGTGACGGTCGGGCTGTATCCCATGGCGGCGAACTCGTCCCGGATATAATCCCGCGCCTCGTTTTCTTTGGCGGAACCGGCCGGCCTCGTGCCGATCGTTTCCGTGAGATTGAGCATGTACCGGTACGCCTCGTACCCCGGCGCTCCCTGCACAAGAGATCCGTCAAGCGGAGCACTCGTTTCTGCGGCCGTCGTTTGGACGGTCGCCGCCTCATAAGTCTCCGGCAGCGCGGCGGATGCCGCAGGAGTCAGCAGCGATGCAAGCATCGAACCGGCAATAACGGCAGACAACAGCTTTCTGTTCAGCTTCAAGCGGCTGGACAAAATTACATTCCCCCTTAGGTATGTATACAATATACAAAACACTGTATAACGTATGGTAGGAATTATAACATTGCGATCCCATTCTCTCAATCTATCTTCTCAAATATTACGATTTGGTATACGATTCGATATTTACCGACCTGAATCGCTTTTTTATGCGATGAAAATCTACCAAACAGCAACCAAACAGCCTATTAAACCCCTCTTTTTGCAAGGGGCTGCCCCGTATAATCATGCAGCAGCCCGCATCGCAGCCCTTCTGCCTATAAAATACGCTTACCGAGCAAGGAAGCCGCGAGCTCAACCGCTGCCCTGGCCGTCCGGCGCGCAGGATCCAGGATCGGATTGACCTCCACCAGCTCCAGCGAAGTGGCGATTCCGCTTTCCGCCAGCAGCTCCAGCGCATAATGGGCTTCACGGTAGCTCAGACCTCCGGGAACCGGCGTTCCTACGCCCGGCGCCTGCATGGGGTCGAGACAATCCAGGTCGAAGCTGACATGGACGCCGTCGGTATTCCGGCCTGCCGCGGCGATCGCTTGTTCCATGACCGCATGGATGCCCATCCGGTCAATCTCATGCATCGTGAAGCAAGTCATGCCGGACGAGCGGATGAACTCCTTTTCACCGGGATCCAGGTCCCTTACTCCGACGAGAACGACATTCTCGGGCCGGATCAACGGACCTGCTCCCGGAATGTCCGCCAGCGTGAAGGAGCCGTGTCCGACCGCAGCAGCCAGAGCCATGCCGTGCATGTTGCCCGAGGGGGTCGTGCCTTCGTGGTTCAAGTCCCCATGCGCATCGAACCAGATGACGCCCAGCTTGCCGTAATGTCCGCTGAGTCCGGCCAGCGTTCCGATGGCGACGCTGTGGTCTCCCCCGAGCACGAGCGGAAAAGCCCCCGAGCTGACGCTCCGATACACTTTCTCGCCGACCAGCCCAGCCATTTCCGCCACCTCGGCCTTATGCTTCATCAAGCATCCGGGTGCGGCAGGCTCCGCAGCATCTCCCGGAACGTCGACTTCCCATTCCTCCGCGAGCTCCAGCTCCATCGCCTTCAGCTGCCGCTTGAGTCCGGCCTCGATGATGCTCTCCGGTCCAAGCTCCGTGCCCGCACGGCCCCCGCCGAGCCAGAAAGGCACCTTGATCAGCTGAATCTTGCGCTGCCCGCTCCGCAGCCGCTCATTCATGTCCGTCGCCATGTTCATCATCGTTACCGTCTCCTTTGTCGTCGATGTCGGCTTCAAGCACTTCCGCCAGTCTTGCCAGCGCCCAGTCGATCTCCTCCTCGGCAATGACGAGAGGCGGAGCTAGACGGATCGTCGTATCATGCGTTTCCTTGCATAGAAGGCCCCTGGACATCAAAGCTTCGCAATACGGCCGCGCGGGACGGTCCAGCTCGATGCCGATGAACAGTCCGCGGCCGCGGATTTCCCGGATGCGGGGACTTTGAATCGCATGCAGCCTTTCCAGCAAATAAGCTCCCAGACGCTCGGAACGCTCCGCCAGAGCTTCATCCTCCAGAACGTCCAGCGCCGCGGAAGCGACCGCGCAGGCAAGCGGGTTGCCGCCGAATGTGGACCCGTGCGAGCCCGGCTCGAACACCCCGAGCACATCTTCATCCGCCGCCACGGCCGAGATCGGCATGATGCCGCCGCCGAGCGCCTTGCCCAGCACGTACATGTCCGGCTCCACCTCTTCCCAATCGCAGGCAAAGCGCCTGCCGGTGCGGCCGAAGCCGGTCTGGATCTCGTCGGCGATCATCAGCATGCCGCGGCGGCTGCACAGCTCCCGGATCCCGCGCAGGTAGCCGTCCGGAGGAATGACGATTCCCGCCTCTCCCTGGATCGGCTCGATGAGCACGGCGGCGGTATGGTCCCCGACCGCCGCCTCCATCGCCTCCAGATCGCCGTAAGGAACGAGCTTGAAGCCCGGCAGGAAAGGGCCGAATCCGCTCTTGTACTCCTCGCTCGAAGAAAAAGAGGTGATGGCGAGCGTTCTTCCATGGAAGTTGCCCGTGCAGACGATGATTTCCGCCTGATCCTCGTGAATTCCCTTGACTGTGTAGCCCCAGCGGCGGGCGGCCTTCAGCGCCGTCTCCACCGCCTCGGCTCCCGTATTCATGGCCAGTATTTTCGGCTTGCCCGTGAAGTCGGCCAGCTTGCCGTAGAAAGCAGCCGCCGCGTCATTGTGGAACGCCCGGGAAGTCAGCGTCACCTTGGCAGCCTGGTCCTGCAGCGCCCGGATCAGCGCCGGATGGCGATGGCCATGGTTCAGTGCCGAATAAGCGCTCAGCATGTCCATGTAGCGCTCGCCTTCCGGGCTGTGCACCCAGACGCCGGAGGCCTTCTCGATGACGATGGGCAGAGGGTGGTAATTGCGGGCGGCATGCCGCTCGGATAAAGCGATGGCTTCTGCGGATTGCATGTTTTTCCTCTCCTTATAAATGCATATTGTATTTTGTATACAATATGACGGATAAAAAATCCCGGATGCCGCGAAACATCCAGGCGCCCTGCCTCCACCCGGCCAAAAAAGATCCGGACGGTTAAAACACGCTTCATTTGTATACAATATACAAGGATGGAAGCGCTTATCGCGTATGAAAGGAATAATAACATAGAAAATGGAATCCAACAATGATTTTCTTGATTAGCTGAATACATGTGCATAAACCGAACATTAAACTGTCATCATTATTCCTTTTATGCCCTTGATGAAGCTCAAAACCGATGATAATATGTGTCATATGGAGTATTTATACAAATATTTTGCATATCCATGCAGGATAACTAGCAACGCTTCAATAGAGGAGTGAAGGCATGCAGCCGAAGTACCAGTCCCTCAAGGATCATGTCTATGAGTACATCGCCCAGCGGATCCAGGAAGGAACGCTGCTTCCCGGCTCCAAGATCAACGAGGCCGAAATATGCAAAAGGCTGGACATCAGCAGGACGCCTACCCGCGAGGCTTTGTTCCAGCTCAGCTCGGACAACCTGCTCGAATACCTGCCTCGACGGGGCTTCACCGTCAAAGCTTTCGACCAGAAAAAAAAGGAGGACTACTCCCTCCTGATCGCAACGCTGGATTCGCTGGCCGCCACGCTGGCTGTCGATCAATTGAGCGATAGGGACCTTGAGGCGCTCGACGATCTGGTCGCGGCGATCCAGGACGATCTGGATGCCTATGACTTCAGCCGTTACTACGAGCATCAGGCCCAGTTCCACGAATGCTATCTCCGCCGATGCGGCAATTCCACCTTGATCGAGATGCTGGATTCCCTCAAGAACGGATTTCTCCGCCAATCCTATGCCAGCGAGGACAAGGAAAGGCTGGCCGCCCTCCTGCAGGAAATCAACGGCGAGCACCGCCTGATCGCCGAGCTGTTCCGCAGCCGCGACAAGGAGAAGCTGGAGCAGGCGGTGCGCCTCCATTGGCGCATCATCGATTCCGATATGCTGTAGACGGATGCGCTGGATCTAACAAAGAGGCTGCCCCCGGTCATGTTCATGACCTTCAGGGACAGCCTCTTTGTTTTGCCATATAGCTTGCTGCGGGGAGCCGAATCGCCTATCGCTGCATCAGCTCCAGGGAAGCACGTAGAGCAGAATCGCGAAGAAATGGACCGCCGAGCCGGCCAGCACGAACAGATGCCATACCGCGTGATGGTAAGGGAATCCCCGCCATACATAGAAGACCGAGCCGACCGTGTAGAGCAGTCCGCCGGCAATGAGCAGAGTGACTCCGCCGGAAGCGAGGTGAGCCGTAAGGGGGCCCCAGGCAAATACGATCAGCCATCCCATCGCAATGTACAGAAGCGTCGAGGTGAACAGGAATCTCGTCACGAAAAACGATTTGAACAGCACCCCGAATACCGTGATCCCCCAGATGATGCCGAACAGCGTCCACCCTAGCTTGCCGCCGACCATATGGAACAGCAGAGGCGTATAGGTGCCCGCGATGAACACGTAAATAAAGGAGTGGTCCAGCACCTCCATCACCTGCTTGGCCCGCCCCTCCCGGAAGCTGTGCACCAGCGTCGAAGCCGTATACAGCAGCAGCATGGCCACTCCGTAGATCGTGAAGCTGACGACATGCAGCGCCGTTCCCTTCTCGGCCGCGAACACGATGAGCAGCACGAGTGCCGCGACGCTCAGCGCCGTGCCGATTCCATGCGTGACCGCATTGGCCACTTCCTCGCGCCGCGTGTACGTATACGTATTTGCCATAAGTCCCTTCCTCCTTCCTCATGCCCTATCCTATGAAACCGCTTGCTGGGCGGTTACACCTTCTCATTGGAGTAAGCCACCCTGGAATCCACCTCGAATACCGCTTCCTGCATCGCCGGATCGTACACATACGAAGGCCTGTCCAGGTCGTACAGCCAGAACTTGCGGATAAGTCCGGAGGAATCGTCGCTTATAAAGTGAAAGAAATTCAGCTGATCGATGTTGTCTCCGATATAGGACGCGTCGGCCGCAGCCAGGTTGGACACCGTAATGACCCATCCCCTGCCGCCCTCTTCCACCTGGAAAGCAAGGGAATGCGCCCCTGTATCGAGGAGAGTCCGGCCGATGACCAGCTTGATCAGAAGCCGCTCGCTCATGCCGGATCGCCTCCCTTGCCGACTGGAGCCATGTCGATCAGCAGCAGCCGCGTCCCGTCCGGGCCCGCCTTCAGCTCCAGCTTGTCGAAGCTCGAAGCCCGGAGCATATCGCCTTGGGCGAGCTCTCCGTCGACGCCCTCCACGGCAAGGCTGCCGTCCAGCACGAAGACGGCCAGCAGGCGCTCTCCGCGCGTGTAGTGGGTGATGCCCTGTCCGCCGTCGAGAGCGCTCAGAAACAGGTTCACATCCTGATGGATGCCTGCAGCTCCAGGTCCCGCAGCATCCCTGGAGACGATCGGCAGCAGCTGTCCATGGATGGACTTCGGGTCGAAAAAGCTCGTTTCGTAGGATGGCTCCAGCTTCCTGGTCTCGGGAGTGAACCAGATCTGCAGGAAATGAACCGGCTCGTCGGGGTCGGGATTGACCTCCGAATGCACGATGCCTGTACCGGCCGTCATGCGCTGAACGCCGCCGTAGGTCGTCTCGGCGCTGCCGCCGGAGCTGTCTTCATGCTTCAGCCTGCCGCTGAGGACGACGGACACGATCTCCATCTCGCGATGCGGATGGGCGCCGAAGCCTCGGCCTCCGGCGACGATATCTTCGTTGAACACGACCATGGAGCCGAAGCTGCGGTTGCCCTCTTCATAATAATCCCCGAAGCTGAAGCTCTGGCTGCTTTTCAGCCACTCGTTCTCGCGATGGGAACGGTCCTCGTTGCGGCGAATCTCGTACATGGGCCTGCCCCTTTCTCTGTTCTAATTATATTTACTTACCTTTTTGCAGTTTAACGGAAGGCAGGTCGCCTTTCAACCAGTCCGCCACGGCGCTGATCGTCTTGTCGAGATTGCTGCGGGAGTCTCCGTCCACATAGGGAAGCTGGTGGCGGAAATAATTCGTATGCCCGCCGATGACCGGCAGCCCCCTCACATAACCCGGCGCGTAGCGCATCCGGTTCCAGGCTGGAATTCCGCCAGGCAGCCGCAGCCAGCCTCCCCAGCTCCCGAGCCGCGTCACGGGATCGTCCGGCCGGCCTCTGCCGTCGAGCGCATAGAAATACGCGCTGCTCTCCTGCAGCTCATCCGGAACCGGCACCCGGGGAGAACCGATCTGGACGACCCGAATGTCATCCGCCGATATGCCTTGCTCCAGCAGCAGCCGCGCGGCCCGGCATGCCGCCACTCCTCCGCCGCTGTGGCCGAGCAGAAGCACCGGTCCGCCCGTATAGGAGCGCTCGAGATCGCGGATCATCGCGCGGGCTCCGATCCGGCTCGGGAGCAGCAGCCGGGTCAGATCCGACCGGACCTCCCATACTTGCCGCCACAGCTTGCGGGAATAATCGCCATAGGGAAACAGCACCTCCATGGTCGCCTCCGTGCCCTGCTCGCCAAAGAGCCGATCCAGCATGCGCCTGCATTCCTGAAACGTGGAAGGATAAGTCGCGACGCCGGCGACCAGATAGACCGTCAACTTGGAAGGCTGCCAAAACGCCACGTCAATCGCCTCCTCTAGAATTAAATTGTAGCATTAACCGGGGAAGCAGCGCCAATACGTCCCCGGCTGCAACGGGCATGAAGCCCGAAATCCCTGTTCTCCGCTGCTGAGTCGAGAGGCTCAAGTCCAACCGCCCCTTCTGTTCCCGGGAAGGAATTCCTGCGGATGAAACGGCGCTGGAAGGCCATACTTTAACTACCACTTCAGGAATCGGGCGGAGGTTGCGTGCCATGATTGTGATCAAGAATGTCCACAAGAAATACGACGACGGCTTCCATGCCCTCAAAGATATCAACCTCGAATTCCGCAAAGGCGAGATGACCGTCCTCATCGGACCGAGCGGCTGCGGGAAATCGACGACGATGCGGCTCATCAACCGCCTCGTCGTTCCGACCAGCGGCTCCATCACGATCGACGGCAAGGACATCGCATCGATCGATCCCGTAGAGCTGCGCCGCAGCATCGGCTACGTCATTCAAAGCGTCGGGCTGTTCCCTCACATGACGATCGCACGCAACGTGGCCACCGTTCCCCGCCTCAAGCATTGGGACAAGGAGCGGATCGCGCGCCGCGTCGACGAGCTGCTCCAGATGGTCGGCTTGAATCCGGATCAATACCGCGACCGGTACCCTTCGGAGCTGAGCGGCGGCCAGCAGCAGCGGATCGGGGTCATCCGGGCTCTGGCGGCCGATCCCGACATCATCCTCATGGACGAGCCGTTCAGCGCCCTCGATCCGCTCAGCCGCGAGCAGCTCCAGGAAGACATGGCGCGGCTGCAGCAGGAGCTGCACAAGACCATCATCTTCGTCACGCATGACATGGACGAAGCGCTCAAGATCGCCGACCGCATCGTCCTCATGAAGGACGGCGAAGTCGTGCAAAGCGATACGCCGGACCGGATTCTGCGCCGGCCGGCCAACGACTTCGTCCGAACCTTCATCGGGCAGAAGCGCTTGGACGCGGGCATGGGACAGGAAGAAGCGCTGCAGCTTGAAGGAGCGAACGCTTCGATCGATTCCCCTTCCGCTTCCGTCAACGACGTCATGGTCACCCAGCCGGCCGTCACCTATCCGAACCGCGGATTGGCCGAAGCGATTTTGACGATGGAACGGCGCAAGGTCGATTCCCTCTATGTCGTGGACCGCCAGCGGCGCCTGCTCGGCAGCGTGTCGATCTACAACGTTCTGGACCGGTACGGCGAAGAGGAAAAGACTGTGTCCGACGTCATGATGCCGGTGCGCTACGTCGTCCAGTCCGGCACTCCGCTGGCGCAGGCCGTTGAGCTGCTCGCCAGCCACCGGCTGCATAACGTTGCTGTCGTGGACGAAGGCGGGCGCTTCATCGGACTTATTACCCGCGGCAGCGTCGTCCGCCACTTGGCGGAGCTGCTGCCGTCGCTCGGCGATGGAGGCGACGGGGAGCGTGAAGGGGATACCGGAACGAGAGGTTACGGCGGTTCCGCGGGGGACAGCGTCTCCGATGCTGGCGGGCAAAGAGCTCTCGGCGGTGAGGAGAGAGATTCTGACGATCAAGGTGCTCGCGGCAGTGCGGAGAGAGAAGTCCGCAAGGGCCAAGAAAGCTTGGGCGAAACCATAGCCCCAGGCGGTCAAGGCGGAGAAGGCGGAGACATCCGCCAGAGCGGAACGGACGCTGAACCGACGGGAACCTCCTCGATCTCCATAAGCCCCGGCAGCAGGGAAAATTCGGATAGCGTCGGACACGGCGGGACGGCGCCGGAGCGTTCCGACGACGAAGGGAAGGATCGTTCATGAGCGGCTTCTTTTCTTTTGTCCGGGACCGCTTTCCCGACATCCTGACCGCGCTGCGTGAGCATCTGGGCATTTCGCTCGCCGCCGTGCTGCTCGGCTGCGCCATCTCGCTGCCGCTCGGCGTGCTGCTCGTCTACAACCGGATCCGCTGGCTGAACAGCGCCGTGTTCTTCGCAGCCAACCTGCTGCAGACGATTCCGAGCCTGGCGCTGCTCGCCATCCTGATTCCGCTCATGGGCATCGGCGTCAAGCCGGCGGTGCTCGCGCTGCTGCTCTACTCCATCATGCCGGTGCTCCGCAACACCTATGAAGGCTTCCGCAGCGTCGATCCCCATGTGCTGGAATCGGCGCGCGGCATGGGCTATTCGTCCGCTCAGCGGCTGCTGCGCGTCCAGCTGCCGCTCGCCGTGCCTTACATCATGTCCGGCATCCGGCTGACGACCGTCTACGTCATCAGTTGGGCCACTCTGGCGACCTTGATCGGAGCCGGCGGCCTCGGACAGCTGATTGTCTCCGGCATGGGCGTCAACCAGCCCTACCTCATCGTCGCCGGTGCGCTCGGTGCGATCGCGCTGTCGCTGGCAGCCGATCTGCTGCTCGGCTGGATTGAAGGCGCCCTGACCCGCCGCTTCGGCTTGAGGGGAGGCGCAGCCGCGTGAGGAGAAGGCATTGGACAGGCATGTCCGTGATTGGGAGGGCGCGCCCTAAGGCGATCAACCCGCCGGGGGATCGGTCCGCGTTCCTTAAGGCGGCAAGGCAGGCGGCACGATCCGCGTTCCTGAAGGCGTCAAGCCGGCCGGAAAAGCCGGAATACTCCGGAAAGGCAGGCCGCATAGCGGCGCTGCCGCTGCTGCTGGCGTTCCTTCTGCTCGCGCCGGGCTGCACAGGCAAGGCGGACCTGCGGATCGGCGCCCAGACTTTTACCGAAACGAAGATTCTGGCCGAAATGTACAAAGCCCTCATTGAACGCAGCACGGATCTGCAGGTGAAGGTCATTCCCGACCTGGCTGCCAGCCCGCTCGTATTCAGCGCGCTCGACAGGGGCGACATCGATCTGGCCACGCTGTATTCCGGCGAGATCTTCAACAACCACTTTCCCGTTGAGCCGACCAAGGATCGCGCCGAGGTGCTGCGCCAAGCCAAGGAAGGCTTCGACAAGTATTTCGGCTTCGACTGGATGGATCCGCTCGGCTTCGAGAACACGTACGCCTTCACCGTCCGGCGCGAGGTCGCGGAGCAGAAAGGTTACAAGAAGATATCCGACATCAAGCCGGATGCCGCCTCCATGCGCTTCGGCGTGGACACTTCCTGGCTGGAGCGGGTCAGCGACGGTTACCCGGCCTTTCAGAAGGCTTACGGCATTTCCTTCGCCAAGTCCTACCCGATGGAGCTCAGCCTCGTTTATTCCGCCGTCAAGAACAAGCAGGTCGACATCGTCCTCGCGTACTCGACCGACGCCCGGCTGAAAGCATTCGATCTGGCCACTCTGGCGGACGACAAGCATTTCTTCCCGCCCTATGACGCGTCGGCCGTCATGCGCAAGGACATGGAAGCCCGCCATCCGGAGATCAAGCAAGCGATTGCCCCGCTGTTCGGCACGATGGACCGCGACACGATGGTGAGCCTCAACTACCAGGTCGACATCGAGAAAAAGAGCGAGCGCGAAGTCGCGCTCGCCTACCTGAAGGAGAAAGGACTGATTCCATAATGCCCGAGCAGCGAGAGACGCTTGCCGACTTCTGGGACTACCTGTACCGCAACCGCGGCCTGCTGTCCGAATATTTCATCCAGCATGTGCAGCTGGTGGCGGCCGGTGTGCTGCTCGCGCTTGCGGCCGGCGTGCCGCTCGGCATCCTGTGCACCAGGAGCAGGCCGCTCGCCCGGATCATCCTGGCGATCACCGGCATCCTTCAGGTCGTGCCGAGCCTAGCGATGCTCGTCCTGCTCATGCTCTGGATGGGTCTGGGCAACACGACCGTCATGGCCGGCCTCTTCCTGTACTCCCTCAACCCGATCGTGCGCAACACCTATGTCGGTCTGCAGCAGGTCGGCAGCAGCTTTCTCGAAGCCGGCCGGGGCGTCGGCATGAGCCGCTGGCAGCTGCTGTGGAGCGTGCGCATGCCGCTGTCGCTGCCCTATATGATGACCGGCATCCGGATCGCGGCCGTCATCGCCATCGGGGTGGCCACGATCGCCCCGCTCGTGGGCGGCGACGGCCTCGGCCGCGAAGTGTATGCCGGCATCAACGGCCAAAATTCGCTGCGCATCTATGCCGGCGCTCTTCCTGCCGCCCTGCTCGCCATCTTCGCCGACATTGTGCTCGGATATGTGCAGCGGCGGTTCGATCCGGCCGACCGGGCTTCGCGCAGGCGGGGCGGCGGCAAGGCGGAGCAGGCGGTGCCGCCGGTGCCCAAGGCGCAGGGCTGATTAAGCCTGCCCTCCCGTTCCTGAGGAGCAGCGCTTAAAGGCTGTCTCCTGTGCGGAAGGAGGCTTGGATAGGGAGGCCTCGCCGCCATGCCGGTCGGGCGATGAGCTTTGCGTGCTTGGCACGCTTTGCAAACCTTGCGGCTCTGGCGCTTGGCGCGCTAAACGTATCCGGCGATGCTCAGCCTCGCCGCCTGCCTCCCCCGGCACAGGCAAGAAGGGGGCGAGGGTAAACTTTTGCAGGCCGGGGTAATAGTACGAATAACTTGGCACAGGCGCGCAAAGGAGAGGATTGCCGGATGAAACTGACCCACGAGCAGGTCATCGCCCTTCACGGGTTCAACAACCTGACCAAATCGCTGAGCTTCAACATGTACGATATATGCTACACGCGCAACAAGCAGGAGCGCGAGGCCTACCTGGCTTACATCGACGAGCAGTACAACTCCGACCGTCTCAACCACATCCTTCATCATGTGTCGGATATCATCGGAGCGCATGTGCTCAATACGGCCAAGCAGGATTACGAGCCGCAGGGCGCCAGCGTCACGCTGCTCGTCTCCGAAGGCCCCGTCGTGCAGGTTCCCCAGGGTACCTTCGGCGAATCTCCGGGACCGATGCCCTCCAACGTCGTCCTCCAGCTCGACAAAAGCCATATCACCGTCCATACGTATCCCGAATTCCATCCCGACGAAGGCATCAGCACGTTCCGCGCGGACATCGACGTGTCCACCTGCGGCGAGATCAGTCCGCTGAAGGCGCTGACCTATCTCATCTCCTCCTTCGATACCGACATCATGACGCTGGACTACCGGGTGCGGGGCTTCACCCGCGACATTACCGGACATAAGCTGTTCATCGACCACGATATCAGCTCCATCCAGAATTACATTCCGGACGAGGCGAAGGACCTGTTCCACATGATCGACGTGAACGTCTATCAGGAGAACATCTTCCACACGAAGTGCAAGCTGAAGCAGTTCGATCTCAACAACTACTTGTTCGGTTATACGAAGGACAAGCTGAGCGAGGAAGAGCAGCAGGAGATAACCGAGAAGCTCAAGGGCGAGATGGACGAGATTTTCTACGGCAAGAACATGTATTGAATAAAAAAAAGCCTGTCCCGCGCCGGGCTCGCCGGCTGCAGGACAGGCTTGTTCAATTCTTTTGCAGTTTTTCGGCTGCGATCCTTTTCCCGCTTCGGTTCTTTTTCCGCTTCGCTTCTTTTTCAGCCGCGGTTCTTTCAAGCGGCGCCATATCCCAGCCGCTGTTCATTTCCGCGCCGTCCGGCTCGCTTGCTGAAGAGAATACAGGTCCTCCTCCAGCGCCCCCATCCGCTCGCGCACGGTTCGGACGGCATCCTCGACGGCCTGATTGCGGATGACCGGCGACAGCAGCGAGAGCATGAAGTCCAGCATCAGCTCCGCAGGCAGCTCTCCGAGCTCCTCGTCCCTTTCCATGAGGAAATAATGCTGCAGCTCTCCGATGAGCTGCTTCTTCTGTTCCTTCGGCAGCTTTGTTGTGTGCATGAACCGCCCCGCCTTCCATTCTCGGATTTGTCGGCCAAGCTCAGCAGCTGCAGCTGCTTCCCGCCCTCTTCTCTTCCTTGGAGACGGCGGCTCCCGATCTGTCCGCGCCGGCAGCCGGCTTCTCCGGATCCCTCGAAAACAGCAGAATGCCGTCCCGCTTCTCCCAGCCGGCCTTCGTCCAGAAAGCCGCTCCCCCGTCGTTGCTCTCCATGACCATGAGATAACAGCGCTCGATGCCGGCTTCTCCGAGTCCGCGCAGGCAACGCTCCGCGAGCTCGCTGCCTATGCCTCTTCCCCGGAATTTAGGGTCTACGGCCAGATGGTACAGCCAGCCGCGCCTTCCGTCATGGCCCGCCATGAGCGTGCCGACGACTTTGTCCCCGGCTGAGGCGATCAGGCTCAGGCCGGGATTCCGCTCCAGATAGGCCGAGATCGCCTCGCGCGAATCAGCCCCGCTCAGCACCAGCCCGTCCATCCTCTTCCACAGAGAGACGGAGTCGTCGTAATGGCTGTCGTCCATCGGCAGGTACCGTATCGGCTCCAACACCTGCTCTTGCATTTGCTTCTGCTCCTGAATGCCGTCCATCGGGCTCAATTCCCCTTTCATGAATGCCGCTGTGCAGGCGGAATGTTCGTTCAGATCGCGGTAACTTCCGGATTTTTGGACAATTCCCAGGATTGGAATTGAGGCTAAAAGGTCAACGCCAACGTTTTTCGGAGAAAACCATTTCGCAAGCGTTCCTTCCGCTTCTCCGGAATCATTCCATCTGCTCCGCTGACTGGGCTGGATCAGCCTTGTCATGGGGCCTGCCGTCGTACAGCGAGCTATAGAAGCCTAATGGGCATGGGCCCCTACTTCTTCGTTCTCGTGCAGGCTGGCTTCCCGGTAATTGACGTAAACCCTCAGCTTACCTGCAAGCTTCCGGTCGATGTTCCCGCTCTCGAACAAGCGCTGGATTTCATTGCGCTCGGCCTGGACGGCCTTCTGCTCCAGCTCCTTGCGCCCTTCCTTGGAGCCCAGCGGGCGGCCGAGCGCCGCCTGGCCGCTGCAGAGACGGAGCTCCAGCTCGCGGTAATGCGCCACCATGGCAAGCACGATATCCTTGCTGTAACGGCCTTCCAGCTCCTTGATCCGTTCCCCGGCCGCCTTGACCGAAGCTTGCTTGAGCTCCAGATAGGCTTCCTTGCTCCGGGTTCCCTTGAGCTTGGCCTTGCGGTGCCTGCCCCGCTTGGTGAACAGGCGGAGGAACAAGCCGTAAAGCAGCGTAGCCAGCAGCTTGACCCGGTTCGTCAGGGCCAGCTCGACGCGGTTGAGATAATGCTGGAAGGCTTCTTCCATGTCGGGCGTGATTCTGCCTTCCTCCAGCCATTCGCGGGCAACCTTGCGCTCCGCCTCGAGAGCGTGAAGGCGCAGGTCGACGACGGCGCTTCTGGATTCCGCCTCCGAAGCAAGGCCAAGCCGCAGCTGCTGGATGCGCTGGACATAATCGGCGCGCAGCTCAAGAGCGGCCGCCTGGTTGTCCTCTCGCATTTCCCCTTGCACCGTCCTCAGCCCGGCGTCCAGCACCAGAATGCGCGCGCGGCGCTCCGCTTCCTTGGACGCCGCCTCCATATCCTTGGTCTTGCCGTCTTCGGACGAGCGTGTCAGCAGCGGCAGCATGACGCTGGCGAGCAGCAGCGTGATCAGGATGACGCCGGCGCAGATGAAGAGGATCAGGTTGCGTTCCGGAAACACGGAGCCGTCCCCGAGGAAAAGCGGAATGGAGAACGCGCCCGCCAGCGTCACCGCGCCCCGCACGCCGGACAAGGCGGTCAGCAGCGACGTCTTGAACTTGCGTTCCTTGGCCCATACCCAAGCCATGCGGAGCAGGAGCAGCAGCGCCGTAATGGCGAAAATGTACCCGATGACCTTGCCGTTGTTGTAGTTCGGATCTTCCCAGACCACCTGGATGACATCCGGAATTTCGAGGCCGAGCAGCATGAACACAAGACCGTTCAGGCAGAAGATGATGACCGACCAGGTGCTGTCGGAGACGACGTTGAGCTTGATCGTGGACGGACCCATCCGATCCCTCTCGATGGCATGCACGACGCCTGCGGCCACGACGGCCAGGATGCCGGACACATGCAGATGCTCCGCCGCAAGGTAGATGACGAACGGAGTCAGGATGAGGATCAGCATATGGACCGTGACGTCCTCCATCCCCCAGCGGCGCAGCCAGACGCGCAGCCAGACGACGGCGAAGCCGAGCGCGGCTCCGAGCGCCAGCCCTCCGAGCGCGATCACGAAAAAGCTGCCGACGGCATTGGTCAGCGAGAAGTAGCCGGTCACTGTCGCCGCGATGGCGAAGTTGAACGCGACGAGGCCGGAGGCGTCGTTCATGAGCGCCTCGCCCTCCAGCAGCCGCAGGATGCTGCCCGGCAGCTTGACGCGGCTCGCGATGGAGCCGACGGCGACGGCATCCGTCGGCGACAGGATCGCCGCCAGCGCGAACGCCGCCGAGAGCGGGATGGCGGGAATCATCCAGTGGATGAACGGGCCGGCCACGAGCACGGTCGCGAACACGAGGCCGAGCGCCAGCAGCAGGATGGAGGAGCGCAGTTTCCACAGCTCCTCGCGAGGCGTGATCTTGCCGTCGTTGAACAGCAGCGGCGCGATGAACAGGACGAAGAACAGCTCCGGATTCAGCGGCACATGATGCAGCCACGGGAAATAGGCGGCCACGATGCCGAGCGCGATCTGAATAATCGGCACCGGAACGAACGGAATGAAGCGGTTGATGATGTTGGAGACCCCGATCAGGACCAGCAGCGCCATCACCATGATGAAGATTTCCATGAGGCAACCAAGCTCCTTATGTACAGTCTTGCCCCTACAGGGCGGAAATGCGTGATCTTATTACTTTACCATAGTGGAGCATGCGATCCTAACCGAAGTCCGTCGTCCGCAAAGTTCGGGCAGGCTGCGCCTACGATCGAAAAGCTGCCGGCGAATAATGATATCCGGCTGGAAATCTTTCGGAATTGCCGCTCATCTTTATTGTTGACGGAAAATCGGATTCAATGGCATAATCAGCTTATTCCAATTAGTCGTATTCATTAATACTACTACATAAAGGAGGTCGGCATCGATGATCGATCGGCTCAAGCGGCTCGGCATGTCCGAGCTGGAAGCCCGCTGTTATCTGGCGCTGCATGAAGAGCCTGTGCTGTCCGGCTACGAAGTCGCCAAGCGCGTGTCCGTCTCGCGCACGAACGTCTATGCGGCTCTGAGGTCGCTCGTGGAAAAGGGGATTTGCCGCGTGTCGGAAGGCGAGACATCCATGTACGCCGCCATTCCCATCGAGGATGTCATTCGCCAGCTGCGCTCGGAGTTCGAAGAGAATGCCGGCATTCTGGAGCGGGATCTGAAGCCTCAGCCTCCTGCGCCGGGCTTCTATACCTGGACGGGCGAAGGGAATATGCGGACCGCGATCCGCCGGCTGATCGCTGGCGCCCGCCGCACCGTCGTCGTCGATATATGGAGCGAGGACTTCCATGAATTGGAGCCGATGCTGGCCGAAGCCGAAAGCCGGGGCAAGACGGTCATCGTCATTACGATCGGCGAGGTCGAGACCGGGCTCAGGCATGTATTCACCCACAAGCGGATGGAGATGTGGCTTCCGGAAAAATCGAGAGGCTTCTACATCCTCTGCGACTGGAAGGACGGGCTGCTCGGCAGCTTCAACGAGCCCGGCAAGCCTTCCGCCCTGGAGACGGACCATCCGTCCGTATCCGGAATGCTCCTGCAGGCATTCCATCACGACCTGCTGATGATGGACATGGAGCGCGACTTCGGTCCTCAGCTGGCCGAAGCTTACGGCTCCGACTATGAGAAGCTGCTTGACCGCTACCGCCATGATTATGGCTGGGATATTCCTTGACGGCAAAGAACCCTGCCTTGTATGTGAGCTAATGCCAGCCGATATCCCTTATGCCTGTCCGCTGATTCGGCCGATGTCTGCCAAGGCCAGCTGATGCCAACCGATCCGGTCGATGTCCGCCAGAGCAAGCGGATGTCCGCTTATTTCGGTTGATGACAGCTGAAGCCCCACGTTTTGAAGCTAGAGATGAATAGACCACTTGGAACAGAGAGGAAACCGAAACCATGTCACAAGCTGTCGCCCGTAGAATATCGACGAATGCCACCGTTTTCCCGATCCTGTTCATGATCAGCACGGTCCACCTGCTCAACGATTCCATGCAATCGACCGTGACGGCCCTCTTTCCCGTCCTTCGCGAGACCCAGCATCTCAGCTACGGGCAGATCGGCCTGATCGCTTTTATGATGAATATAACGGCTTCATTCCTGCAGCCTCTCGTCGGGCTGTTCGCCGACAAAAAGCCGCGCCCTTACATCCTGCCCTTCGGCGTCTGCTTCACGCTCGTCGGCGTCGTCTGTCTTGCGCTTGCGCCGAATTTCGTGACCATTCTCCTGTCGGTAACAGCAATCGGCGTCGGCTCGGCCATCTTCCATCCCGAATCGTCGCGCGTCGCCTATCTGGCCGCAGGCAGCAGCAGAGGACTCGCCCAGTCGATCTTCCAGGTCGGCGGCAATATCGGCAGCGCGCTCGGCCCCGTCATGACGGCGCTTATCTTCATCCCGCTTGGCCAAAAGGGAGTGCTGCTGTTCGTCGCGGCCGCCGTTGCAGGCATCGCGATCCAGACTTTCGTCGCGCGCTGGTATAGTTCCATCAACGCCGCTCCCCGCCCCAAAAATACGGCCGCGGCCGCAAGCTCCGCCCTGCCGAGGCTGTCTTCGGGCAAGGTGAAGTTCTCCATCGGCATCCTGGTGCTCCTTGTCTTCTCCAAGCATGTGTACCTGTCCAGCTTCACCAGCTTCTACTCGCTCTACCTGATCGACGATTTCGGAATCGGCAAGCAGTCGGCCCAATGGTATCTGTTCGCTTTCCTCGTCGCTTCCGCCGTCGGCACCTTCATCGGCGGACCGCTGGCAGACCGCTTCGGCCGCCGCAATATCATCTGGCTCTCCATCCTGGGAACCGCTCCTTTCTCCCTTTTGCTTCCTTATGCGAGTCCCTTCTGGTCGGCCGTTCTGTGCGTATGCGCCGGGTTCGTGCTTTCCTCGGCCTTCTCTATCATCGTGGTCTACGCCCAAGAGCTGCTGCCGGGCAAAATCGGCCTCGTCTCCGGCTTGTTCTTCGGCCTTGCCTTCGGACTTGGCGGACTCGGCTCCGCCTTGCTCGGCGAGATCGCGGACGCGACCAGCATCGGCCTGGTCATGAAGATCTGCTCTTACCTTCCGCTGCTCGGCATCTTCACCCTGCTGCTGCCCAAGGATAGAGAGCTGCATGGGCAAGGCGCATGAATGGCCTCGCAGCTGTACCCCAAGAATGCAAAAGACACCCGTTTCGGGTGTCTTTTGCATTCTGCGCGTCAAGAGATCCTCGTTCCGATCTCGAGGATTCCTGACCAGCCGAGCGGCCGGCTCCGCGCCGTCTCCTCATCGCCTTCCATCAAAGACCTGCGTCCGCGACTACAGCCGGCCGGTCCGCTTTTTCGATGGCCGGCCTCTTCAGCGTAATCGCCAGCAGCAGCCCTGCCGCCGCCAGAATGGCGATCAATTGATACGCGTTGTGGAACGCATGCGACATCGCATCCGGAAGCACCGCTTCCCCTTTGCGCGCATAATGGTCGGTGCGATTGACCAGAAGCGTCGTAAGTCCCGCGATGGCGAACGAACCGACGACCTGCTGGGCGGCGCTTGTGAGCGAAGTTACCCTGCCGACCAGCTCCTTGGGCGCCGTTTGGATCAAATGCGTATTCAGCGCAATGAACGACATTCCCGTCCCGAATCCGATCAGCGCGCGCGGGACCAAGAACAGCCACGGGCTGTCGCTCGGATCGATGAGAGAGACCAGATAAGCCCCGGCCGTAATCAGGATCAAGCCGCCAATTACCAAAGGACGCGCTCCGATCCGATCGAACAGCCTTCCGCTGAACGGCATCATGACCGCGGAGGCCAGCGCCTGCGGCAGCGTCCACAGCCCAGCCTCGAACGCGCTCATTCCCATCAATCGCTGCATGAAATACGGAATGGCGAAGATCAATCCGAACATGGCGAATTGCATCACCCACTGCACCAGAATTCCCCGCGTAAATTGAATGGACCGGAATACCCTCAGCTCCAGCAGGGGCTCCTTTTGGCGCCGCAGCTCAACGACGGCAAACAAGATCATCGCGACAGCTCCTACGGCCAGGCCGGCAATCGTTTTTGCCGAGGACCATCCCTCCCCCGCTTCGCTCAGTCCGTACGACAGGCCGCCGAAGGCGAACGGCGCCAGCGCGATGCCGGCGTAATCCAGCGGAGCCGAGGCTTTTTTCGGTAGATTCGGCAGGAACATGGCGCTCATGACCACTCCGGCAATCCCGACCGGAATATTGATGAGGAAAATCCACGTCCAGCTGACGTAATCGACGAGATAGCCGGAGACGACCGGTCCGAGCGCAGGCGCAAGCAGGATAGGCAGTCCCATCATGCCCATGATCCGGCCCACCGACTCGGGAGGACTGATCCGGTAGGTCATCGCAAATGCAATCGGCACGACCATTCCGCCGCCCAGCCCCTGCACGACACGAAAGAAGATCAATTGCTCTGCGGTGCCCGCGAAAGCGCAAAGGATGGATCCCGCCGTGAATAAGATAATCGAGACGATGAACGTCTGCTTCGCCCCGAACCGGTCGGAGAACCATCCCGCCATCGGAATGACGACAGCCTGCGCGAGCGAATAGCCCGTAATCGTCCATTGAATCAAGCTCAGCTTGCTATGCAAGTCATCCGCCAGTACCGGAATAGCGACGTTCACCGCCGTCGTATCCAGAATCACCATGAACAGCCCGACGACAATCGCAATCAGCGGAGCCAGAAGCGAACGAACGGGCAAGGACTCTCCAGTTTGTGTGGACATGACAATCTCCCCCAAGCGTATTCATTTTCTTGCCCCTAAAGTAGCATAGGAGACCATACAAAGTAAACTAATTTTATAAAAAAAGTTCAATTCGTATATCACGTTTATATTCAAGAAGAGATGATTTATACTAAAGGGGCCAACCTGGAGGTGTGTTAAAATGTCGGAAACCCCATTTGATCCGCTGTTCGAGAAACGGGAGAAGCTTGTCTTGCGCTTGATGCCCTATGTCCATAAGCATGGCATCAGCCCGCTCAAAATGGATGAACTGGCCAAATATATGGATATCAGCAAAGCGACGATGTATAAATATTTTGCTTCCAAAGATGAAATTGTGGGCTGCATTGTCCACAAATTCGCGGCGTTCGTATCCGATCAAATGCTGTCGGAAGCTCCGCCGAGGCTGTCGCCGGAGCGGCTCTCGCAGCCGTCCGCCGAGGAGCGGAGGTTCTACAACGAATCCTTCGCCCAGGCGTTCAAGCTCACGATCAAGCTGTCTTACTACTTGACGGATGTTCTGATTCAGGATCTGAGCGCGACGTATCCGAGCTTGGCCGTCAAGCTTGCTGAAGCCGTAGAGCTTTGCAAAATCAAGCTGTCCGACTACTTCGAGAGCGGCATTCAGCTCGGGGTATTTTATCCCATCAATACGCGGCTTTATCTGACCCAGGTCGATCTTGTCTTTCGGAAGCTGCTGGATCCCAAATGGCTGATGCTGCAAGATATGACCTTGAAGCAAGCTCTGATGGACTTTTTCAAGACCATGAAGCATCAGGTCTTCTATGAAAAATGGATGGATGAAGATTATTCCTCGATTGAGCTCTATTTCGACCGATTGATTGCGGGGATGAGAACGCAGGAATGATAGAGCATCGTCGTTGATAGGCTGGCTGCCAAGCCAAAAAAACCCGCCGAATGTATCCGGCGGGCAGTCTCGCGCATGTCGATATCAGTTGACCACGATCTTGAACGTTGAGGTCGTGTTTTTGATATTCGTGAAGTTGTTCGTCATTTTCAGGTTGTTGAATGTCACGGAACCGACTGCCGGCCCTTGGCCGGGTTCAGGCATTTCATTGGCCCAGATGGCTACGCCGGACTTGGCGTCGTAGGCATCCCCGCTCTTCTGCGCACCGGAGATCGAGATGTTGCTGAAGATCGTGTCGGTGACCGGGTTTTGCGGCTGGCCCCCGCTGTAGTTCGTCTGGAACATGATGCCGACATAAGTCGGGTCGATGATGTCCACGTCGCTGACGCGGATGCCCTGGAATACTTTGGACGCCGAGAACACCCAGATGGCCGGGAATACCTGCTGTCCCCAGAAATGGCCGCCGGAGCGGACGACCGAAATGTTCTGCAGATTGGTCGTCGGCGAAGCGCCGAAGCCGTTCATCGGATACCCGAAGTCGAGCGAGCTGATCGTGATGCCGGAGTAGCAGAGCGTGTCGGCAATGTAGATGTTGCGGAACGTGTTGCCGTAACCTCCGTACACCGCCAGGCCTGCCGCGCGCCAGGTAAGGATCGAGGTCAGGTTCTCGAAGATGTTGTCCTTCTCGTCCGCTCCGCCTGCATCGATCGCCGAGAACAGCGCGAAGCTGTCGTCGCCCGTCGCCCGCGCCTCGATGTTGGAGACGAGATTGTTCGTGCTGCCGTTGGTCATGTTGATGCCGTCGGCAAAGGTGTTGCGGATGCGGGAATTTTTGATCGTCATGTAGTCGGTGTTGGCGCCCCAGTACATGCACACCTGATGCTCCGTCCAGATGTTGTCGATCGTCATGTTCGCCACGTTGGAGAAGTCGAATACTTTGCCCGGTCCGTCGATGCGGCTCTTGTAGTTGCCGAAGTAGGCGAAGCCGGAGAAGGTCGAGCCATTGGCCGTCGCTTCGGCGCGGAAGCCGATGTCCGTATTGTCCTGGTTGGCCGGCGCCGTGAAGCGCGTATACCAAGGGCCTGCGCCGACGATTTTGACCGGCTTGCCGTAGACCTGGAACTTGTTCGAGGTCGAGTACGTTCCCGCCGGCAGATAAACGCCTTCCAGCGTGCCGGTCGTGTCCATGCGGAATTTGTCCAGCGCGTTCTGCACGTCCTGATGCGTGAAGCCGGCCGGAACGACGTACTTCGCCGGGTTCGGGTTGGCGATCAGGGCCACCTGCTCCAGGTTGATGAAGTCGATCGCATAGTTCGTCGTGTTGGCTGCATCCTTCTGCAGCTTGATCGTGCTGCCCGCCGGAATCGTCGTGTCGAACATCATGTTGGCCTCGTCATAAATATGACGCGGTCCGCCGGAGGAAGGACTGTTGTCGGGATTCGTTTCATTGCCGTACAGCCAGGCGTATTTGCTGGTGAGCTGGATGGCTTTGGCGAAGCTGCCGTTCACGTACACGTTGAGGGTGGAGTCGATGCCTCCTCCGCCGGGAGCGTCGGGAATGGAGAAGCGGACGACGAGCGTGTTCGTGCTCGCCTTCGTCGTGAACTGCACATAGCTGCCGGTCGAGTTCAGCGTGACCGCCTTGCGGCCGGAAGCTTCGCCGGCGATGTCGCCGATGTTCCGGTTCGGCCCGACGACGGAGGCGCCGCCGCCCGTAGCGCCGTCTTCGGCTTCGTACATGTCATACGGCATATTCGCGCCGCGTCCGACGAAGAACGATTGCGTGCTCGTGTTGTTCGCCTGCTTGACCGGCAGCTCGTTGCCGTCGACGGCGATGACGGTTTTGACGGTATATTTGCCGTTCACGGCCGTCCAGGTGCCGAGGCTGATCGGAGGCGTCGAAGCGCCGGCCGCAAGCGTGCCGCTGTAGGAACCGGTAAGCGTTTTCAGCACCGCTCCGCTCGATGCGTCCGACAGCGTCAGAGTAATGCCGTGAGCGCCGGCCGCGGATGCCGCCGTTCCTTGGTTTTTGAGGATGACCGAGAAGCTGACCGTATTGCCTGCAGCCGGATTGCCCGGACTCCAGCTCACGCTGGAAGCGATGAGGTCGGAGCTCGATACGGGGCTGACAACGAGCGGCGACGAGGCCGTGAAGCTGTTGTTGTTCTCGTTCAGTTCAACGACCGCGTTGTTTTCGTCGACCTTGGCGGTCGCTTGATAGGAGCCTGCGTCCTTGGCCCCGATGCTGAGCGGCACGTTGACGGAAGCGCCTGCCGCAAGAGCGCCGACATCGGCTGTTCCGGCCAAAGTGCTGCCCAGGTAGAAGTTGACCTTCGTGGCGGCCGATGCCGCCGTTCCGATGTTGCGGACGGCAGCAGTGAGCGTCACGGAGTCTGTTTCCACTGGAGAGGCTGGAGTCCAGGTGAGAGCGGAAACCGTCAGATCCGGATTCGGAGCCGGCGTGCCGATGACCTGGAACTCGGCGACCTGGCCTGCCGAGGAGCCCGTGTTCGCCGTAAAGACGAGCTGCACGTCGCTCGCGGTGCCGGAGACAGGAATCGTCACCGTGTTCCCCGTAGCCGGATCGAAGACGTAGTCCTTGGCGGCGACGAGGCTCGTGAAGGAGCTTCCGTTCTGGGTTTTGCCCATCACCTGGATCGTCTGTGTGCGCTTGCCCCAGGACGAATCGGGGTTCAGCTTCAGCACGATCGAGCTCAAGGCAGCATTCGCGCCCAGGCTGACGGTCAGCGTGTTGGGATAGGAGCCGCCGGCGCCTTCCCAATAAGTAGCCGTGTTGCCGTCATTGGCGTTGGCCGCTACGAAGGTATACACCGTCGAGCTGGCCGAGATCGGCTTGCCCTGGGCAAGATTCGAGCCGGGACCCGGCGTCGGGGTGGCTGTAGGCGTTGGTGTGACGGTTGGTGTCGGTGTTGGTGTCGGTGTCGGTGTCGGTGTTGGCGTTGGCGTTGGCGTTGGTGTTGGTGTTGGTGTTGGTGTTGGTGTTGGTGTTGGTGTTGGTGTTGGTGTTGGTGTTGGTGTCGGGGCGGTTCCGCCGTAGATCTCGAACTCCGAGAATTGGCCAGCCGGCCAAGCGGTGTTGGAGGCGATCGTCAGCTTCACGTAACGTACGCTTGCCGCCGTGAACGAGACGGTGACCGTATTGCCGCTGGCGGGATCGAAGGTGTAGTTGGCGGCGGCTTTCAGAGTGGTATAAGCAGAATCGTTCGTACTGCCGGAGATGAGGATATTCTGCGTGCGGGCTTCCCATCCCGAAGGCAGCTTCAGGACGACTTGGCCGACGCTCTGCGAGCTTCCGAGGTCGATTCGGACCCATTGCGGCCAAGCATTGTTGACGCTTTCCCAATAAGTCGATGCATTGCCGTCGTTGATGTTCGATGCCTGGTAGACATCCGCGTAGCCGCTTGCCGCCACGGACTTGCCGAGCGCGAGGTTCGTCGCCGCTTCAGCCGCATTCGGATGCAGCGACAGCGATCCGAAGATCAGCGCCAGGGCAAGCAGCAGCATTGAGGCGCGTTTCGTTTTTGCCATTCGTCAATTGCCTCCTTAATAATAGAGAGAATGATAGAGGACAAGCCGTAAACGCTTACAATTTTCTGCGGCATCATGCCACAGCCTTCTGCCCTCCCCGCTGCGGGTATAGTTGCGATACCGTCCGGGCTGACTGTCTATCCCTTTCGGCATAGAGCCTTTCTGCGCCGGAGCGGTCTCGCCTATTTATTATGGCCTTCTCCGATCGGTTTAGCGATGTGTTGAATTACGGACCTCATGTTCATTTCTACGCTGGCAGGCTCGTTCAGCACAGAAAAAGGGTTCCCTCTCCTTTCGCCATGTCTCATGCGCTTCCTTATACATCGTATCTTGGTATAAATAGAATACATTCATTGCTACATTTTACAATAATAGAATATATTTTCATAAACTGAACGAGAGTTCGCTTCCGATCTGTTCGAGATTTATTCCGAATTGGCCCGTCGATGCTAATAACCGCTCTGTCTGGAGCTTTCGTCGAACGTCGAAGAAAAGCCCGAATGCCGCATATCGCTGGGCATTCGGGCTTTTTAGGAACTTACTTTTCAAGAATGCGCGCGACGACCCGCGCCAGCGCCGAGTCGGCTTCAATCTTGAGCGGGAGCGCGATGACCTCGAACGCCCCCTGGCCGGACAGCTTCTCCAGGCCCGTCAAATTTTCCGCGATCAGAATCCCGCTGCGGAACAAGAGCTTGTGCACCTCGAACGGATACCGGTCCGGAGACGGCGTATCCAGTCCGACCATTTTCACCCGATTGCGTACGAGAAGCTCTGCGAAGGCTTCGCTCAGCACCGGATAATCTTGGAAATAGTCAGGGTTCCCGAACAGCCGGTCATGCCCCGTACGGATCAAAACAATTCCTCCGGGCTTCAACAACTCCTCATATTCCGCCCGGTATTCCACCTTCTCAAGGCCTTCCGCCTCGATCAGGCAGCCTTCCCCGATGAACGATTCCAGCGGCTGCCGGCTCAGATAATCGTGAACGTCGAGCAGATGCATCGGCCCGTCGATATGGGTTCCCGCATGCATATTGGCCGTCAGGAGGTGGTTGTTGTACCCATCCCGGCCGATCTCGCTGGACTGGATGAGCACCGTCTCCCGGTCGCCGGGGTAGACGGGAAGATCGTGGCGATCGTGGCGCACCGCATGGGTCAAATCGATCAGCACGGCCCGTCTCCTCTCCGCTGGGAAGCAATCTCCTCCCGCATGCTCATGATCAGATCCTCCAGACTCATCGTTCCGAGATCCCCTTCACCGCGCTTGCGTACCGCTACACGGCCCGAAGCAGCCTCCTGCTCGCCGAGCACCAGCATGTACGGCACCTTCTGCAGCTGGGCTTCGCGGATCTTGTAGCCGAGCTTCTCCGTACGGACATCCGCCTCGACTCGGATTCCCGCTGCCTGGAGCTGGGCCTTGACCCGGAGCGCATCGTCCAAATACTTGTCGGATACCGGCAGCAGCCTGACCTGTACGGGCGCCAGCCAGAGCGGAAACGCTCCCTCGTAATGCTCCGTCAGAATGCCCATGAACCGGTCGATCGACCCGTACACGGCGCGGTGGATGACGACAGGCGTATGCTTGCCTCCGTCCTCGCCCACATAGGAGAGGCCGAACTTCTCCGGCATCTGGAAGTCGAGCTGGATCGTGCCGCACTGCCAGCTCCGCTTGAGAGCGTCCTTGATATGATAATCGATCTTCGGCCCGTAAAAGGCTCCGTCGCCTTCGTTCAGCCGATACTTCACGCCGCGGCTCTCCAGCACCTGCCGCAGGGAGCGCTCCGCCTCCTCCCATAGCTCCTCAGAGCCCATCGAGTCTTCCGGGCGTGTGGACAGCTCGATCTCGTAGGTGAATCCGAACACCGTGTACACATGGTCGATGAGCTCCATGATGGAAGCGATCTCGCTCTCGATCTGGTCCGGCCGCACGAACAGATGGGCGTCGTCCTGGCAGAACGTCCGGACTCGCGTCATGCCGCTCAGAGCGCCGCTGAACTCGTGGCGGTGCACCTGGCCGAATTCGGAGATGCGGATCGGCAGCTCGCGGTAGGAATGGAGGCTGTTTTTGAACACCAGCATATGCCCCGGGCAGTTCATCGGCTTGAGCGCGAATTCCGCCTCGTCCACCTGCGCGAAATACATGTTGTCCTTGTAATGGTCCCAGTGCCCGGACTCCTGCCACAGGCGCTTGTTCATCATGAGCGGCGTCCTCACCTCGTCGTAATCCCGCTTGCGCTGCAGCTCCCGGGCGAAGTCCTCCAGCTCCGTGCGGATCGTCATTCCGTTCGGCAGATAGAACGGCATCCCTGGCGCTTCCTCGGAGAACATGAACAGGCCGAGCTCTTTGCCGAGCTTGCGGTGATCCCTTTTCTTCGCTTCCTCCAGCAGCTGCAGATGCTCTTCCAGCTCGGACTTCTTGAAGAAGGCCGTGCCGTAGATGCGCTGCAGCATGGGACCGGCCGAATCCCCGCGCCAGTACGCTCCCGCCACGCTCTGCAGCTTGAACGCCTTCACGAGCCCCGTCGAAGGCAGATGCGGACCGCGGCACAAATCCTCGAATTCGCCCTGAGCATACAGAGTGATGACGGCATCCTCCGGGAGATCCTGAATAAGCTGAACCTTGTAAGGCTCCCCCTGATCTCGGAAGAGGGCAAGAGCCTCCTCCCGGCTCGCCTCTCTCCGGATGATCGGCAGGTTTTCCCGGATGACGGCTTCCATCTCCCGCTCGATGGAGGCCAGATCCTCGCTGGACAAGCTTCGTTCCATGTCGATGTCGTAGTAGAACCCGTCCGCGATGACCGGACCGATGCCGAGCTTGACGGCTTCTTGGCCGTACAGCCGCTTGAGCGCCTGGGCCAGAATATGGGCCGTGCTGTGGCGGTAGATTCCGAGTCCGTCCTCGCTGCTCAGTGCGACGATCTCGACGAGCGAGCCGTCCCGTACCGGGACTCCGAGATCCGCCAAGCTTCCGTCGATTTTTGCCGCGACAGCCTGCTTGGCAAGTCCTGGGCCGATCGACTCTGCGATATCCCTGCCCGTGGTTCCCTGCGGGTACCTCCTTGCGTTTCCGTCTGCCAGCCGAATGTTGATGTCCACGATTTCTTCCTCCCTTTCCGAATATTGAACGCATGCTTGCTGTTCGCCGCCTTATCCGGCAGCGGACGCTGGCGCCGGAGGGGAAGAGCAGCCGACAACTGCTTTTCGCCCAACAAAAAAAACGCCTCCGTCCCTGGAAAGGGACGAGTGCGTTCAGCTCGTGGTTCCACCCTTGTTCGACAAGCAGGCGCTAGGCGCAAAGGCGAAAAAATGCCCTGCGTGCGGAGCTGCGAGTCCTCATGGAATCGGGTAACGGGGATCGGCCGGTGCCGCCTACCCACCCGCAGCGCGGGCTTCGGCGGACGGCTGCGAAGGGGTAATCCACGCCCGGTTCCCGGGGAAGCTTGCAGCCTGGGCTTCCCTCTCTGTGCCGTCCGGTATCGGAGATCATGTCTTCGGTCATTGCCGTCTCGTATTCGATTAGGGACTATCTTACAAACACGAATCGGCAATGTCAAGACATGACCGCGGCCGATGTTTGAATTGAGACCGCATTCGTTGATAGACTAGGAGAAGAACCATCGGCAGCTGCGGCTGCATAACCCCGTTAGGAGATGAGCCCTTATGCCAACCATGATTTGTCTGCACGGACTCACGCCAGAACTCGAACAGCAGGTGCGCGACGCCGCGCCGGGCTGGAACATCGTATTCGGACGGCCCAAGGAGCTGGAGGACGCCCTCTTCCGTGAAGCCGAGATCGTCTGCGGCTGGAGCCCTGCCGTCGAGAAGGAATCGCTCGGCGAAGGCGGCAGCCTGAAATGGCTCCAGTCCTGGTCTGCCGGCGTGGAAAAAATGCCGCTGGACAAGCTGGAGCAGGCCGGCGTCATCCTGACGACGGGCAGCGGCGTCCATCCGGTCCCGATGTCGGAGACGGCGCTCGGCATGATGCTGGCATTCTCGCGTAAGCTGCATCTGTCAATCCGCGCCCAGATGAGCGGCGAATGGCAGGAGCGCAGCGGTCATACCGAGCTGTACGGACGCACGCTGGCCGTCATCGGAGCGGGCGAGATCGGCACCGAGCTCGGCCGCATCGCCAAAGCGCTCGGCATGACGACGATTGGCGTACGCAGCACGGCCAAGCCGACCCCGCATATGGACGAGGTGTTCGGAATCTCGGATCTGACTTCCGTTCTGGAGCAGGCGGATTACGTCGTGAATGTGCTGCCGCATACATCCGAGACGGAAAACGTCTACGGCAAGAAGGAATTTGCAGCGATGAAGGACTCCGCCGTGTTCATCAATATCGGACGCGGCAAATCCGTCGATACGGATGCCCTCGTCGACGCTCTGCGCTCCGGCGCCATTGCAGGCGCGGGCCTCGATGTAACCGAGCCGGAACCGCTGCCGCAGGGCCATCCGCTCTGGGAGCTGGAGCAGGTCATCATCTCCCCGCATGTCGGCGGCGACACCGACCGCTATAAGGAGCGCATTGCGGCGCTGTTCATCGAGAATCTCAAGGAATATGTGCGTACCGGCAAGCCGGCGCGGAACATCGTGGATTACGGCCGGGGCTATTGAGGAAAGCCGGCAATCGAGATTAAGGCATAAAGAGGCCGCCTTTAAGTCAACCGTTGACTTGGGGACGGCCTCTTTTCGGCTTGCATCCTACTCTCGCTTCAAGATTGGAACGGGAGCGAGGGGCTTTTCCCTCTCTGCGCAGGACTTTCGCTTATGTTGAATTCAATCCCATGTATTCCTGCCCTGTACGAGCCTTGAAATAATGGTATAACCAATCGCGTGCAGGCGAATTAGACGTTTTTTTCGGCTCTAGCGACTCATCTGCAGGCGAGTTTCAAGCAGACTGCCTGCTGCGTCCTCGGCCTCGAACCGCTAGTCCACCACGACCGGCCCAAAACCGGATTTACGGCCATCCAGGATTGCTATGGGCCAACCCAAAAAACCGCGCTTCTCCTGTCGAAGGAAAAGCGCGGTTTTTTTGATTGAGGCAGCGGCCAGCGCAGCTCTCATCATCGGTCAAGGAAATGCCACCCCTCCAATTGGGAAGGAGAAATACCGGCCGCTAGAGGAACCCCGTCGGCTCGCCGAAGACGCTCCGCACAGGAAGCTTACTCCGAAGACGATCCGCTCGAAAAGCTTACTCTCCGGAAAGTCTCAGCTGACGAACCAGACGGGTCAGATGCTCCAGCGCATAGAGCACGCGCTGCTTGACCTTGTCCTGCTCGGGCTCGCCGTCTTCGCCGAAATTGCGGTTGTCTCCGCCGATGGAGACCCACTCCGTGCAGTTGATGCCGTGCAGGTTGCGCACGATCGTCTGGAGCTGCGTCAGCGAGCTGACTCCGACAGCTCCCGCCGCGGAGCTCGCGACGAGCACCGGCTTGCCTTCGAACTGGGCAGAGCCGAGATAATCAAGCGCGTTTTTGAGCGTACCGGAGAAGGAGCCGTGGTACTCCGGCGTGCCGAGGATGAGGCCGTCGGCTATTTGCGCCGCCTCGACCAGCTGCTTCACATTGTTTTCGAAGTACTCCATCGTCTCGGGAGAAGTGAAGATCGGAAGCTGGAGCTCCTGCGTAATTTCGGGCTGATCCGCGGAATACAGCGGCAGCGGAAGCTTGTGGAGATCGATGAACGTCACCTCGATGTCCTGCTTAATCAGCTCCTTCTCCATATACCGAAGCAGCAGCGTACTGGTCGAATTGATCCGGTTTCCTCCGGCGATAACGGCAATGTTCATGGTTCTCTCCATCCCTCCGGCTCCCATAGGCTGGAAGCTTTTTTCTTTATTATACTCGATCCTCCTAGTTTCTCAAGTTATTTCTTTACTTAGTATCAAACGGACTGCTTCCGGTTCTCGTCTTGCCCGAAGGATGCCGCTTAGCTGTCCTTATAGCCGGCTTTGATCCGAAACGCGACTTCCGTTCCTTTGTCGAGCGGCTTGAGATGGATGCCGCCGCCCATCCTCTGGACGAGATTTTTGCAGATGGCAAGGCCAAGCCCCGTCCCTCCGTACAGACGGGAGATGGACGAATCGGTTTGTCTGAACGGCTGGAACAGCAGATCGAGCTTATCCGGATCTACGCCGATGCCGGTATCCGCCACCAGGAACTCCACCTCGATCTCCGAGCCGCTGCGTCCCGTCTCCCTGACCTTGACCGCGATTCCGCCCTCTTCCGTGAATTTAACCGCATTGCTGATCAGGTTGGTCAGAATCTGGCGCAGTCTCATCTCATCCCCGACAAGCACTTCCGGGAGCCCGGAATCCAGCTCCAGCAGAGCCTGCAGCTGCCGCTCGCGCATCTTCCCGATGAACAGCTGCATGGAATCCAGGACGACGTCCCGCAGCGAAAAGGGGTCGGAAGCAAGCGTCATATGGCCCGACTCCATCTTGGAATAATCCAGCACGTCGTCGATGACGGCCAGCAGGTTGACCCCGCTCCCCCTTATGATATGCACATATTCCCGTTGTTCCTCGCTAAGCTCCGTATCCAGCAGCAGGTCGCTCATGCCGAGCACGCCGTTCATCGGAGTCCGGATTTCATGGCTCATCACAGCCAGGAACTCGCTTTTGATTTTCAACGCTTCCTCCGCCTCGGTCTTCGCCTTCAACAACTCCCTCTGGGCCGCATTGCGCGGGGTCAGATCCTTGGAGATCGTATATATGTCGGCTACTCCCGAGCCGGCATTCCACGGGACGAAAGCCGTGGACAGCTCCAGCTCCCGTCCTTCCTTCGTGATGATTCGGACCTCCGCCGTCTGGGTCATCCCTTGCCTTGCACGCAGAAAGCTGCGGCTGACACGCATGGCGTCGTCGGGATGGATCAGCTGCCAGAACGAAAGTCCCGCCAAATCCCCGAATCGGTATCCCGTCAGCTTGAGGGCGGCCGGATTAAGCCGAATGAGCTCGCCCTCCGGATTGAACAGGCAGACCATGTCCGGGTTATGCTCGAAGATCGAATCGTAACGGCTGCGGCTTCCTCTCGCCTCTCTCCAGGCCGCGCGCTTTTCCAGGGAGAGACTAAAGCTGATCAGCAGCAGCGTGACGATGACCAGGATGAACATCCATGAGAACATGCCGATCCACTCATTCACAGCCAGCCCCTCCTTCCGTTCTCCATTGTTACAGGACATTAACCTAAGGAATGGGAACATAACCGATCGTTCCATGGAATCTGCCGACATGAGGGACATCGTCAGGACGAAATGAATGGCTGATTCCGGAGAGAGCGTTCCGTTCCCCAAGCCTCCTTCCTTAAAGCGCTCCCGCTTCGGTTCATTCCTGTCCGGGCAGGGTACAGGAACACGACGACTCTTTTTTCCTATTCCATCATCAGACAGGAGAGATTGCCTTATGGCGAACAAGCTTGAAGGTGCCGAACTGGAAAATAAAATTGCCGAAGCCTTGCACAAATACGAGTACGGCGTGTTGTCCACGATCGAGGACGACAAGCCGCGCTCTCGTTACATGGCCGTCTTCCATGACGGACTGAACGCCTTGTTTCTCGCCGACCGCAGATCCCATAAGGTCGATCAGCTGGAGGACAATCCGCATGCCAGCCTGCTGCTGGGGCTCGAGGGGCGCAAGCATCCCGGGGTGATCGTGGACATGCAGGGGACAGCGAGCATTAAAAAAGACGAGGGCATCGTGAAAGAACTCTGGGAAGATGACATGAGCCAGTATTGGGACGGCCCCGAGGACCCCAACATCGTCGTGCTGGAGCTGAAGCCCGAGACGATCGTTTATACCGAAGGACACAACGAGCAAAGCGTCTGGAAACGGAGCTAGGCTCAGCCTCAAAAAACGGGGTATTTGTTCAACCAATCCGGATGCAGGCCGGATTGGTTTTTTCTCATGATGACAGCAATCCTCCTGTTTGGGCAGAGTCGAACGCGACGACCGTCATGGGACAGAACGTCTACGTCTCCGGCAATGTCGCCGAGCTGGGACACGGCCAAGGCCGCCGGCCCCGCATCCGCGGCAAGCTATCCGAGCTGGACGCTGACCGTCGCGCTGACCGAGGGCTCCGCGATCGAGTTCAAGGCGATCAAAAAAGACGCCTCCGGCAGCGTCGTCTGGGAAAGCGGCGCCAACCGCGCCTATACGGTCAGCGCAGACAATCCGAGCGTGACGTTCGCTTTCCGGAACTGACGTTCGCTTTCCGGAACTGACGGCTCGTCACTGCATCAAGGGCGGGGCAAGGCAGAAATTCTGCCTTGCCCCGCCCTTTTTTTCCGATGACCGCCTACCCCCGCAGGAACAGCGCGCCTACCGCCAGCGACAGCAGGATGCCCCATACGGCGTTCAGCTTCAGATATTGAACCATGATGAAAAAGACGGCCGCGATCAGAAACGGCAGGAAGCTGACAATCCCGTTCGCCGGCTTGAAGGCGAACTTGGAGAAATCATAGGCCAGCATCGCCATCATGACGAAGATGACGGGCTGGATGCCCTTGATCATTCCTTTGATGACGGGGTTGTCGCTCAGCTTGATCATGATGCCGGAGAGCGCGACCATGACGAGCGCCGTCGGCAGCACGACCGCGACGAGGGCGACGGCGCTGCCCGCCACTCCGCCGACCTTGTAGCCGATATAACCGGCAAGCTTGGTCGCAATCGGTCCCGGCAGCGCGTTGCCGAACGCCAGCGCCTTGCCGAATTCCTCCGAGCTCATCCAGCCGTAGCGGTTGACGACCTGATCCTGGTAGATCGGAATGATGGACGGCCCGCCGCCGTAGCCGAGCAGCGTGGCGACGCCGAAAGAGTAGAACAAATTCCATAATGTAGAGAGCATAAGACGAACTTCCTTTCCTAGTGGAGCCGAGCCGGCCTACCAGCCGATGGCCATGCCGTCCCCTCTTGGATCGGCCGCGCCGGTCAGCAGCCCCTCGCCGCTGATGACGATGCCCTGCGACTGGCCGGTGACGCCGTCCCAGGCTCCGACGAGCTCGACCGCGTGGCCCCACTGCTCCAGCGTCCGGGCGGCCTGCTCCAGGCCGCGGTTCTCCAGCTTGAGCGAATCGCTGCCCGAGCCCCAGGTCCGGCCGTAGATCCAGCGTGGCAGCGCCAGCGCTTCCTGGATGCTGCAGCCGTAGTCGAGCAGGCCGGTGATGACCGACAGCTGCGTCTGCGGCTGGCCTTCGCCACCCTGCGTTCCGACGAGGGCGTACGGCTTGCCGTCCCTCGTAATCATGGCCGGCATCAGCGTATGGAACGAGCGCTTGCTGGGCGCGAGCACATTGGGACGCGCCGGATCCAGCGAGAAGAACGAGCCCCGGTTCTGCATGAGCACGCCGGTCTCCTCGGGCATGTAGGCCGCCCCAAAATCATAATACAAGCTCTGGATAAAAGATACCGCGTTTCCTTCCCCGTCCACGACTGCCGCATACGCGGTATCCTGGCCCATCGCCGGAGACAGATGGGGAGCCGGATCGGGGAAGCTGCGGTCGATTTCCTCATACAAATGCCTGGCATAGGATTTGGACAGCAGCCGCTCCAGCGGGATATGCGCGAAGTCGGGATCCGTCAAATAGCGGTCGCGGTCGCGGAACGTCTTTTTGACCGTCTCGGCCATGAGATGGTAAAACTCCGCGGATTCCCTCGGCACGGCCGACAAATCCGTATTTTCCAGCACGTTCAGCATCATGAGCGCCGAGAACCCCTGCGAGTTCGGCGGCATCTGATGAACGTCATAGCCCCGGTAGTTGACGGAGATCGGCTTCACCCATTCGCCTTGATGGGAGGCGAAGTCCCCTTCCGTCAGCAGGCCGCCGTCGCGCCGCATGCCGTCTACGATCCTCTGCATGACGGAGCCGGAATAAAAGGCGTCCCGGCCGCCGGCCTGCAGCTCCCGCAGCGTGCGGGCCAGCTCCGTCTGGATCAGCCGGTCGCCGATGCCGAGCAGAATGCCATGAGGGAGGTAGATCTCCGCGAGCGGAGCGCAGGCCGCAAGCTCCTTCCCGTTCGCGAGCATCCAGCGATGCAGGTTCGGAGAGACCGGGAAGCCCTTCTCCGCATACTGGACGGCGGGCTCCAGCAGCTCTTCCCACGGAAGGCGTCCGCTGCGCCGCCATACTTCCCACCAGGCGTCGACCATGCCCGGCACCGTGATGGAGCTGCGCACCCCGCGCTGGGGAATGGCGCTCTCCCCCGCATCGAGGTAAACGCCGGGATGCAGCCCGCTGCCGGCGCGGCCGCTGCCGTTGTATCCTTGCAGCCCGCCGCTCGCCGCATCGTAGAGCATGAAAAAGCTGTCTCCCCCGACACCGGTCATATGGGGATACACGACTCCAAGCGACGCGCTGATCGCTACCGCCGCATCGGCGGCGCTGCCTCCGCGCCGGATCATGTCGCGTCCGACCTCGCTCGCGATGTAGTGGGGAGCCGCCACCATGCCCTGGTAGCCCATCGGCATGACCGGCTTCATGACACCGCCTCCTCATAAGCCTGCAGCGCCGCCTGCACGGCCGCTCCTGCAGGCAGGTCGGCCCCGTGCCGCAGCAGCACCGCCTCCAGCGCACCGAGCAGCAGCAGAACGTTGCGCCTGCTGCAGCTGTAGCCCATCGTGCCGATCCGCCAGATCCTCCCCTTGAGCGGACCGAAGGAGCTCGCGATCTCGATGCCGAACTGCTCCAGCAGCATGGACCGCACCGATTCGCCGTCGATGCCGGCCGGTATCTCGATGCAGGTGACGACCGCCAGCTTGCAGGCCGGATCTCCGTAGAAGACATGGCCCATGGCGCCAAGGCCTGCCATCAGCGCTCCTTCATGGAGGCGGTGGCGGGCGAAGCGGGCTTCCAGCCCTTCCTCCAGCACGAGGCGCACGCCTTCGCGGAGCGCATACAGCATGGAGGTCATCTCGGTATGGTGGTTGAGCCGTGCCGGACTCCAGTAATCCTGCAGCTGGCCGAGATCGAGGTAGTTGCTGCGGATGACGCTCCGCCCTCCCTCCGCCTCGGCAGGCGGCTGCAGCAAGGCGCGCCTTGTTGTGGCAGAGCTTGCGCTGGATGCGGATGGCGCTGACGGGGATGATGCTGACACGGATGGCGCATAGGCAGCCGGCGCCTGCAGGCCGCGCTCCACCCGCTTGCGCGCGAGCAGCTTGCGTTCGGCGCGGTCGTTGTAGGTGACCGGCGCCATGCCGGACGGCACGGAGAGGCACTTCTGCGCCCCTCCGATGACGGCATCCAGGCACCAGGCATCGGTCTCGACCGGCACACCGCCGAGCGTGGCGACGGCGTCCACGGCGATCAGAATATCCCGGTCCCGGCAGGCGCGGCCGATCTCGGCGAGCGGCTGCACACGGCCCGTCGATGTTTCGCCGTGTACGATCAGCACAACCTGCGGCCTGCATTCCTCGATAGCGGCGATGACTTCGTTGGATTCAAAGACAGTGCCCCATTCTTTCTCTATTGTATAAACCTCCGCCCCGAGCCTCTGGGCGATTTCCTGCAGCAAATAGCCGAACCGTCCGAAAATCGGGACGAGCACCCGGTCTCCCGGCTCGATCAGAGCGGTCAGCACCGCCTCGATGCCGGATCTGGACGTGCCGTCGACCGGATAAGCCCAGCGGTTCGTCGTCCGGAACAGCTCCCGCAGCATCTCCATCGTCTCGTTCATGAGGCCCGTGAACTCCGGATCGAACTGGCCGAGGATGCCGTGGCTCATCGCCCGCAGCACCCGGGGATCGACCTCCACAGGTCCAGGCGTCATGATGATTCTCGGAGACGGGGACAGGTCGGCATATCGTTTCATGGCACTCTCTCCTCATAAGCAAGCTCGTATAATACGTCCATCAAAACGGCCAGCCCCCGCTTCAGGTCCTCAGGCTCCGTATATTCCAGCGGGGAATGGCTGATGCCGCCGCGGCTCGGCACGAACAGCATCGCGGTCGGGCAGATGCCCTGCAGCAGCTGCGCGTCATGCCCGGCTCCGCTCGCCATCCGGCGGCTGCAGAGGCCGAGGCCCGCAGCCGAAGCTTCCAGCATGGCCGCAAGGCCGGGATGCATCGGAGCCGGAGCCGCATCCATCCACAGCGTGGATTCCAGCTTCAAGCCGCGGCGGTCCGCGATCGCGCCGAAGGTGCGGAGTAGCCCGCTGCAAAAGGCGTCCAGCCCGGCTGCATCGTCATGCCGCACATCCAGCGTGAATGCCGCCTCGCCCGGCACGACGTTGACCGTGCCCGGCTGCACCTCTATGCGCCCGCAGGTCGCGACGAGCGGATCTCCATGCTCCCGCGCCGCCTTCTCGGCGGCGAGCAGCATTTCCGCCGCTCCCGCCAGCGCGTCGCGCCGCAGCCCCATCGGCGTCGTCCCGGCGTGATTCGCCTCGCCGGCCAGCGTCATCGCGTAGCGCCGCTGGCCGACGATGGCCTCCACGATGCCGACATCGTCGCCGGTGCGCTCCAGCACGACGCCTTGCTCGATATGAAGCTCGACAAAGGCATCCAGGTCATGCCGCCGCGGATCCGGCAGGCTCTCCCCGCCGAAGCCGGCTCCATGCATCGCCTCCTCCAGCGTCGCTCCATCCGCGTCGCGGTATCTCCCCGCGTCCGCAGGACCGTACCGTCCCGTCAGATTGCCGGATCCCCAGTACGACAACGGAAACCGGCTGCCTTCCTCCTCGCACAGAGATACGACCTCCAGCGTCCGGCGCGGCGGCCCATAGAGCCGGTTGAGCGCATCCAGCGCGGCGATGCCGGCGGCGATGCCGTAAGCGCCGTCGTAACGGCCGCCCCGGCGGACCGTGTCCACATGCGAGCCGGTCAGAATCGTCCGCCCGCCATCCCTTCCGGGCAGCCGCCCGTACAGGCTGCCGGTCCGGTCCCAGCGCGTCTCCAGGCCGAGGCCGGCAAGCCGCGCCTCCAGATGGCGCTGGGCATCCAGCCAAGCCTCGTCGTAGAGCAGCCTCGTTACGCCGGCCGGAACTCCCGCCATGTCCGGCTGTTCCTTCGCATCGCCCCGCCTGGCTTCCGCTTTGCCCGGCCGTTCTCCCGAACCGCCGGAATCAGCCTCCGCAGCAGCCGTCCGAGCTTGAGTTTCCGGGCCGGCTGCCATCATTCGAGCTTGAGCTTTCGTGCCGGCCGCCATCCTTTCCGTCCCGGGCAGTTCAGTCCCGGCCTCTTCGGCTCCGATCCGAGCCAGCTCCTCCAGAATATCCATCATGCAGGCTGCCGCCCCGTCCGCGGCGGCAGCCTCTCTATGTCTGGCCATGGGCCGGCCTCCTTTCCCATCCATCAAGCCTTGCCGGCATAGCTGCCGAGGCCGGCGCGTATTCTCGCCCCGCCACCGGGCAGAACGCCGCTTTCCAGGGAATAGGCAAGCTCGCCCCGCAGCAGCGTCCCGGCCACTCTGCAGCCGAATTCCATGCCCTCGTACGGGCTGTGGGGATGCAGGTACTGCAGATGCCCCTTCTCGAGCGTGTAGCGATGCTCCATGTCCACGAGCGCAAGATCGGCGTCGAGTCCGGGAACGATGCCTCCCTTGGCCGCGAAGCCGAAGCGCGCTGCCGGCGCCTGCGACAGCACCCTCGCCACAAGTCCGGCAGGCAGCCCCCTTTTCCCCACGCCTTCGTGGAGCAGCAGCTCCATCGTGCTCTGGGCTCCGGAGATGCCTCCCCAGCCGTCAAAAAAGCTCAGCCCGGGAGCTTCCTTCAGCTCGAAGGGCGAGGGGGAATGATCCGAGGAGACGAGATCGATCTTGCCCGCGGCAAGCTGCTCCCACAGGCGGTCCCTGCTCTCCGCGCCGCGCAGCGGAGGAGCGCATTTGGCGACGGCTCCCAGCCTGGCCATATCCTCCTCGGTCAGCATCAGATAGTGCGGACAAGTCTCCACCGTGACGTCCATTCCGCTCTTCTTGGCGCTATGGATCAGCTCTACGGAATCAGGATGGCTGATATGCACGAAATGGAGGCGGCATCCGGTCCTGCCGGCGTAGAAGAGCGCCCGGTTGACCGCCTCGAGTTCCGCGATCGGCGGACGAGACGCCGCAAAATCAAGCGCGCCCGTACGCCCTTCGCGCCGCATGGCATCTCCGAGAGCCGTCGTCATGCTGTCGTTCTCCGCATGCAGCGCCAGCACCCCGCCGAAGGAGGCGATCCGGCGCATCCCTTCATACAAGGTCCAGTCGTCGGCCTCGACGAAGCGGCCCTCCCCTTCGCCGCCCGGCTTGGAGACGAACGCCTTGAAGCCGACGACGCCCGCCTCGGCCATCGGCTCGAGCTCCTGCAGCTTGCCGGGCACAAGCCCTCCCCAGAAGGCGTAATCGACCGCCGACCTGCCCTCGGCCGCCTCCGCCTTCAGCGCGAGCGCCGCGGTATCCACCGTCGCGGGCAAGCCGTTCAGCGGCATGTCGGCATACGCGGTGAAGCCGCCGGCGGCCAGCGCCGCGGAGCCGGTCGGAAACCCTTCCCAGTGGCCCATGTTCGGCTCGTTGAAATGGACATGGACGTCGATGCCGCCGGGCATGACCAGGCAGCCCCCGGCGTCGATGATTTCCGCTCCGGCCGCTTCCAGCCCGTTTCCGACTGCTGCGATCCGGCCGCCGCAGATGCCGATGTCCGCCTGCTGCGGCTCGTCATGGCCGGGCAGCACGACAAGGCCGCCGCGCACGATCTTTTGGAATCCGCGTTCTTCCATTCCATCCGCCTCTTTTCGTGTGATGGTCAGCTTCCTCTATAACTGCTGTATCCGCCAGGAGCGACGAGCAGCGGAACATGGTAATTTCCGCCGGCAGCCGTCACGGTGAAGCGGATCGGAATCTGCTCCAGAAAAAGTTCCCCGGCCGCTCCGGCCCGCCCTTCCACACCTGGCTCCAGGGATCGGAAGTAATCGCCTGCGAAAAACAGCAGCTCGTAAACGCCCGGCGTCAACGCTTCGCCCTCGAGCAAAGGCTGATCCAGCCTTCCGTCCTCGTTCGTGGAGCGTTCCCGAATGATGCCTTTGCCGCCGGCGCCCGCCAGCCGCGCAAGCTGCAGCTTCATGCCGGCGGCCGGGCCGCCATGGGCCATATCCAGCACATGGGTCGTCAATTTCCCTTCCATTCAAGCTCCTCCTCGAATTGACCTCGCTTCGCTGCCCGAGCTCCCCGGCCCCAGGCGGCCTGTCGTCATTCCGCGACCAGATCAGCGAGCCGGAAGCCGGTAATGCGCGCGATTTCCCGCAGCGCCTGGTCGAGCTCCTCTCCGCGCTCCCTGACTGCGCGCTCGGCCAGCGAAGCGAGGATGTCGTCCTTGTTCTTGCCCCGCACCGCCAAAATGAACGGAAAGCCGAAGCGGCCGACATAGTCCCGGTTCAGCGAGCTGAACCGCTCGTATTCCTCCGGGCTCAGGCTGTCCAGACCCGCTCCCTTCTGCTCCGATACGGACAGCTCGCTCATCGCCAGCTTCGTGCCGAGATCGGGATGGCAGCGCAGCAGCGCCAGCAGCTTCTCTTCCGGCGCGCTCCGGGCGGCATTCACCATGGCCGCATGCAGCTCCTCCGCAGATTCGAACGGCCGCAGCGGCTCGACTGCCCCGGCTACCCAGGGAGAATGCTCGAAGATGCCGCCGAGAGCTTCCACGAATGATGCGGCAGGCAATCCGTTCAGCTGCTCCATCGTCCACTTCGCGCTCACGACCAGTACCCCTCGTGGACGGCGACGACAGCTTCCTCGATCTCGGCGAACGGGCCGATGACCGTCACCGGCTTGCTTCCGGCCGCGAACACTTCCCGGCACGGCAGATCGAGCGTCGGATTCTGCTCGTCGTCGCCGGTCATTTCCAGCAGCCGCTTCTCGCTGATGCCGTAGACGACCGTACCGAGATTGCCCCAATAGATCGATCCCGCGCACATGGCGCAGGGCTCGACCGTCGTGTACATGACGCAGTCCCACAGGAACTTCCTGTCATAGACGGCGGAGGCCCGCTCCATCAGCGTCGTTTCCGCATGTCCGGTGCAATTGCTCTCCGTAATCTCGATGTTGCCCTGCTCCAGCAGCACGCGGCCTTCCTTGTCGACGAGAATCGCTCCGAACGGCGTGTTGCCCTCCGCCCTCGCCCGCTTCGATACCTCCACTGCAAGCTGCAAAAAAGGCAGATGGTCTTTTGGCTCCATTCCTTTTCCTCTCCTGACTTCTCTATGATATTAGGGCTGGTTCCGATGGCGTGCTTCTCTGACCCTTGCACAGCTCCAAGGACGAAAGCTCCCTGCCCTTCCGGCTTCGGACTATTCGGCGGGAGGCATCTCGCCCTGTCCTTCCGAGGCTCTGCATACGGCCCGGAATATGCTTCCGTACCCGGTGCATCGGCAAATATTGCCGGCCAGCGCCTCCTCCGTCTCCAAACGGCTCGGGCACGGATTATGCTCCAGCAGCGAAGAGACGGAGATGACCATTCCCGGCGTGCAGTAGCCGCATTGAAAGCCTCCTTCCTGAAGAAAAGCCGCCTTGACCCGGCCGGCCCGCTCTCCCTGCAGCCCCTCGATCGTCACCAGATCCGCGCCGCTGCATTGGTAAGCCGACAGCAGGCAGCTGTTGACCGGCTCTCCGTCCAGCAGCACCATGCAGGCTCCGCAGCGTCCGATTTCACAGGAGCGCTTGGTCCCCGTCAGGCCCAGATCCTCCCGGAGCAACGTGAGCATGCGGCGGGCCGGCCATGTTCCGATCGTCCGCTCTTCGCCGTTGAGGCGGAACGTCAGCTCGAACGGCGGCTCCCCGCCGCCTTCCTCCTCCACCGGCTCCGGCATGGAAGGCTCCTGCGGCCCGCTCTCTTCCGCTATCCGTTCATCCTGGATCGAAGCCGCTGCCGAATGCCTTTTGATCTCCAGCTTCGCCTCGCCCTCGGGATATTTCGGGCTGTCGTTATCCGGCATCCGCTTCCCCTCCTTCCGTCTCCGCCTGCGTCTCTGCCTGGAAAGAACGCTGGAGCAGCTCCGGCTGTACCGGAAGCTTCCTTACCCGGATGCCGGTCGCTTGCCGGATCGCAGCCGCGATGGCGGGAGACAGCGCGACCGAGCCGATCTCCCCGACTCCGCGGGGACCGTAGGCATCGTCCTCCGGCAGCTCCTCGATGGCCTCCACCGTCAACCGCCCGCTGTCCGCCGCCGTCGGCACGAGATACGTATCGAGGTTGCGGGTCAGATACCGTCCCTCTTCCATGACGGCATCCTCGCACAGCGCGAAGCCTAGCGCCATGGAGGCTCCTCCTTCGATCTGACCGAGATAGCCTTGCGGATTGGCAACGGGGCCGGCGGCTACGGCGTGGTACTGATCGGTCACCTTGACCCTGCCGGTCAGCAGGTCGACCTCCACACGGGCTGCCACTGCGGCATAAGTGTAGAGGAAGTGGGCTCCGACATGCTTTTTCGTCGTCACAGGGTAATGAAACGTCGTCTCGCAGATCAGCGTGCGGCCGGACGCGCGCAGGCGCTGCGACAGCTCCAGGTAAGAGAGGATCAGCCCTCCCTGCCGATCGCGGACTCCTCCCTCGCCGGTCTCCAGCTCCTCGGGCCGGAGGCCCGAAGCATCGGATGCTTCTTCCTTGAGGCGCCGCGTCAGCTCCGGGCGCAGCCTGCGCAGCGCCATCCACATCATGCTCGTCGCCCGGGAGGCCGTGCTGGAGCCGCTGTTCGGAACTTTGTCGGTGTCCCCGATGACGACGCGCACATCGGCGGCCCCGAACCCGAACTGCTCGATCAGCATCCCCTGCAGCGTGGCGATCAGCCCTTGGCCGAATTCCTCGTAGCCGAAAACCGCCTCGATTACGCCATCCTCCGCAAGCTGCAGAATGCCTCCCGCCGGATCCGGAATGCCATAGCCGAGACCGGCTCCGTGCATCGTGATCGCGGCTCCGACGCCGGTCCGGATCCACGGCTTCTTGCCGGGGCTGGAAACTTTCTCCTCAAGCTTCTCCCGGCCCTGCCTCCAGAGCGGGCTCCGCTCCAGCGCTTCCCACACCTGCCGCGCTCCGTCCGTCTGCGCGATCGGCTGGCCGAGCGGTCCCGGATCCCCCGTCCGGCGCATGTTGAGCCGCCGGAACTCCCATGGATCCATTCCATGCAGCTCCGCCAGCTCATCCATCTGCCCCTCCAGGGCGAAGATGGCCTGATTGCCGCCAAAGCCGCGGAATTCCCCGGATACGCCGTTGTTCGTATACACCGCCGAGCCCTCCACATCGAGATTCGGATGAAGATAGGGTCCGATGACATGCTCGGTAGAGAAATTGAGCACTTCGGCTCCCAGCGTGGCGTAAGCCCCCGTATCGGATAAAATGCGCGCCCGGTGGGCCAGCAGCCTGCCGTCCTTTCCTGTGCCCGTCTTCATGGAGATGATCATCGGATGGCGCTTCAGCCCTGCCCGGACGGATTCCATGCGGGAATTGTGCAGGCGCACCGGCCGGCCCGTCGCCAGCGCGAGCAGGCAGCCGTAAGGCTGGACGTTCAATTCATCCTTGCCTCCGAAGGAGCCGCCGATCGGACTGGATACGACGCGGATCCGCTCCTCCTCCCAGTTCAGGATGCGCGCCAGCTGCATCCGGTCCATCAGGCCGTGCTGAGTCGCCGAATACACGGTCAGCCTGCCATCCTTCTCCGGTATGAAGAGGCCGCCCTCGGTTTCCATGTAGGTATGCATCTGGCGGGGAGTGGAATAGACGTTCTCGACGATATGACGGCATCCGGCGAAAGCCGCCTCCGCATCCCCCGTCTTGTATTCCGTCCGATGCAGCAGATTGCCGTCCTCATGCAGGCGCGGGGCCTCCTCAGCCAGCGCCTGCGCAGGATCGCTCAGCACCGGCAGCGGCTCGTAGTCCACCTCGATGAGGGCGAGCGCAGCTTCCGCAAGCTCGTCGCTGTCCGCGGCGACCGCCGCCACAGCGTCCCCGATATACCGGACCCGGTCCTCGCAGAACACGGGCTGATGGGGAAAAGCGATGCCGAACCGGTTCAGGCCCGGTACGTCCTTATGGGTAAGCACCGCATGCACGCCGGGCAACGCCAGCGCCTTATCGATAGAGATCGCCTTGATTGCCGCGTGGGGATGGGCGCTTCGGAGCACGCGTCCGCACAGCGCGTCCGGAAGCTTCATGTCGGTCAAATACGTCAGCCTTCCGTTCACCTTGTCCGGACCGTCCGGCCGGGTCCGCCAGCGCTCTCCGCTGGACTCACGGTCAAGAATCATCGCGTCCCTCTCCTTCCGGTATGGTAAAAAAGACAAAAGCGGATAGCCCGAACTCCGAAAACGGATGGCTAGCCTATGGAGCAAGTGGCCCCAACTCCGAAAACGAATTGCTGGACGCGGGCAGGCCCAGCTCCGAAAACGGATGGCTCCTCCGATCGCTGTTGAAGACGGATTTCTTGATTTTTCACCCTTGATAAGGGAAATCCGTCTTCAAAGGCGAACGCTGCCGCTTCTCCAGAGCCATCCGTTCTTCTCCGTACCCTTCTCCAGCAGTTGCGGCTGCAAGCTCTCCGTACACGCAGCGGCTTCGCCCGCTGCCCGCCATCCACATTTTTGGCTAGCCGGCTTCCCGCCTGCCCCTCCGCTCCGCCGAAGCCGGCAACCCCTGCCAGGCCGAACTCCGCTCGGCCGAAGCCGGAAGTCAGCTTCCGCTCCAAGCCTCCCACCCCGCTGCCGCAGCAAGATTGGCCGCCGTCCGCCGGCGGTAATCGGCATCCGCGAAGACGTCGCCGGCGGGCAGGAACTCGGCCAGCGCAGCAGCATGGACGGCAGCGGCGGCTTCGGCCGCGCTCGCGCCGCCGGCAATGGCGCCGAGAGCGGCCCGCTCCGCGAGGCGAAGCCGCTGCGGGATGCAGGAGCCGCCGCCGGCGGCAAGCCGCAGCGCAGGCCGACCGCCCTGCCCGGGCAGCATCGTTCCCGACGCGGCGAAGCTGACGAGCGACGGAGTGAACGACTCGCGGCGCCCGACCTTGCGCCAGCAATGCCAGCCGCCGGCAGCCTGCGGCTCCGACCGGCTCTCCCGAAGCCGGATTCCGGCCAGCAGACGCCGTTCCGGCTCCGCCGAGGTACGGCGCTCATCGAGCCATTCATCCAGCGGCTGCTCGGCCAGACCGGCTCCGTCGTACCAGAGGAGTCCGGCTTCCAGCGCCAGCAGCGCCGGAAGCGAGTCCCCGATCGAAGAGGCGGCATTGCCGCCCAGCGTGCCGAGGTTGCGGATGCCCGGACCGCCGATCGTGCCGACAGCCTCATGCAGCAGCGGCCAGCGCTCGCGGATGGGCTTAGAACGCTTTACGGCCGCAAGCGTGGCCTGCGAGCCGACAAGAACCCCTTCGGAATCAGCCGCGATGTCCGCCAGCCCGGGGATTCCTCTCAAGTCCAGCAAATACGGCGGAAGCGCCGCCCCGTTCTCCCACTGCGTCCGCAGCAGGGATCCTCCGGCGACCGGCACGGCCGCCGCTTCCCGGCCCGCCCGGAGCAGCCAGGCTTCCTGCAGCGACATCGGCTTCAGAACCGCCGTCTGCATGCCAGGCATGGATTGAACCGCCATGTCTATTCCTCCTTCCGGCACGGAATGAACGCCGTGCCTCTTGCAGGATTCCATCGAGGCTCCGGTCTATCCGTCCCGGCCGTCCTTACAAGCGCTGCTCCCGAATGTACGGGCTGCCCAGCGCTTCGGGCGAGCCGGACGGCTTGCCGCGGTTGCGCCAGCCGAGATACATGAGCACGAGAATCGTGACGACGTACGGAATCATTTTCAGGAAATACGACGGAATTGCGGTGCCTTCCAGCTGGATGCGGAAGCCGAGCGAGTCCAGTGCCCCGAAGAAGTAGGCGCACAGCAAGGCGCGCAGCGGATTCCAGCGGGCGAAGATGATGAGCGCCACGGCGATCCAGCCTCTGCCGGCCGTCATGCCTTCGTTCCAGACCGGCGAATAAACGAGCAGCAGATCCGCTCCGGCCAGCCCGATCAGGATGGCTCCCGCCGTGACGTACAAATAGCGGGACAGCTGGACGCGGATGCCCATGACGTCCGCAGTCGCCGGATTGTCGCCCATCGCCCGCAAATGCAGCCCCCACGAGGTCCGGTGGATGAGCAGATGCAGGAGAACGGCGAGCGCGAAGCTTGCCCAGGTGAACACATCCAGATGCGCGAACAATTCGCCGAGCACCGGCACGCCGTCCAGAAAATCCAGATTCACCTTCGGCACCGGAGCCGGCATCGGCTGGCCGCTGACCGGCTTGCCGAGGTAAGCGCTGAGGCCGGTGCCGAACAGCGTCATCGCGAGGCCCGTGACGATATGGTTGGCCCGCAGCGACACCGTCATGAAGGCATGGATGAGGCCAAGCGCAGCCGAGACGCCGGCTGCCGCCAGCAGCGCCAGGCCGAGGCTACCCGTCCGCAAGTAGAGCAGGCAGGAAGTTACCGCGCCCATCAGCATGATGCCCTCGGTGCCGAGCTGGATGATGCCGGCGCGTTCGTTCAGAATTCCGCCCAGAGTCGCGATCAGCAGCGGTGTGCCGGAAGCGATGGCGGCTGCGAGCAGCATGATGAGAAAGTCCATAGGTCGATAGCCTCCCGGCGCGGTGTCAGGCGGTGCGGCGGACTCGGAACTTGGCCGCCATGTCGCCTGCGATGAGACAGAACAGGATCGCTCCTTGAATCATGGAAGAAATGGAGGAGGGCATGCCGATCGTCTGCACGCTGTAGCCGCCTACGATGAGGCCGCCAAAAAAGAATGAGGTGACGAGCAGTCCCGCCGGATGGAGCTTGGCGAGCCAGGCGACGATGATGGCGGTATAGCCGTAGCCCGGCGAGATGCCGTACATGAGCCGGTGGGCGACTCCCGACACCTCCGCCATGCCGGCGATGCCGGCGAGTCCGCCGCTGATGCCCATGACGATCAGGATGTGGCGGCGGATGTTGATGCCCGCTCCCCGCGCCGCGTCGGGATTGGCTCCGATCAGCCTGAGCTCGTAGCCCCAGCGGGTATAGCGGATCATGACCGCATACAGGATGACGGCGCCCACGGCGAACAGCAGCCCGAGGTGAAGGCGGGAATCGCCGAGCACCGGCAGCGACTGGTTGTCGCCGAACATCGGCGTGCCCGGGAAGTTGAAGCCCTTGGGATCCTTCCACGGACCGAAAACGACATAATTCAGGCCGAGCAGGGCGATATAGTTCAGCATGAGGGAAGTAATGAGCTCGTTGACCTGGAAATACGTCCGCGGAATGGCGGTCAGCAGCCCCCAGAACGCTCCGGCGGCGATGCCGGCGGCCAGCATGCACGGAATCGACAGCCAGAGCGGCAAGCCCGGCGCGTAGATCGTAACCGCGGTCGCTCCCATGGCGCCTGCGAGGAACTGCCCCTCCGCGCCGATGTTCCACACGGAGATCCGATAGGCGATCGAGACGCCTAGTCCGCACAGCAGCAGCGGAATCGCTTTGACGAGCGTTTCGGCAAGTCCGAATTCGGTGCCGAAGGCCCCGCGGAACATTTTGGCGTATACGGTGACGGGGTTCATGCCGTTCGCCCCGATGAAGACGGCGCAAATGAGCAAGCCCATGAAGATAGAGACGACCGGCGTCCACCAGGGCGAGCCTTTACCCGCCGGATCGATCTCCAGCCGGAACGGAAAGCGCGGCTTATCCGTCCCCGGCGCTCCAGCGCTGCTCGAACTTCCTGGCGCGGCTTCGGCCGATCCTGCCGATCTGCCCGCCGATGCCGCCTTAATCGGAGCTGCCGGGATATAGACGATATCCCCCCCGGCGGAAGCCAGCATCTGCGCGCTCCTTGCCGGCTGCTTCTCTTGCAGCCGCTGTTCCGATGCCGATCCGCCAGTCGAAACGCCTCTCGTGTATTCCGGCATCCCTTGCCGCCTCTCCGCCAAGTCTGCTCCGCCAGTTAAGGCGCCGCTCCGGTCCTCCTGCATCGCAGCCTGCCTCTGAGCCAAGGCCGCCCCTGCGGCCGAAGCGCCGACAGCGATGAATTTCAGCTTGCTCATACCAACGCCTCCTTCTTGCCGCGGTCCGGACTGCCTACCTGCTCGGCTTCGGCTGCAGCAGCCGCTTCCCGCATTCCTGTCATGAGCATGCCGATGACCGCGCGGTCCGCTTCATCATGCTTCAGCTCCCCGATGATCCGGCCGCCGAAGAGGACGAGAATCCGGTCGGACAGCTGCAGGATCTCATCCAGATCCTCCGAGATCAGCAGCACGCCGCTGCCTGCTTCCCGCATGTCCATGAGCATCCGATGCACGCTGTCGGCCGCGCCGACATCCAGTCCCTGCGTCGGGTGGACGGCGACGAGCAGCTTCGGCTCCCTTGCGATCTCGCGGGCGAACAGCAGCTTCTGCTGATTGCCTCCCGACAGCATCCGGACAGGGGTGTCGATGCCCGGCGTGCGGACGTCGAAGCGCTCCACCTGCTCCGCCGCCCAGCTCTTGTTGGCCCGCCCGCGCAGCAGTCCGAGACGAGAGGAGCGCTCGCTGCTCCGGTACGATTTGGCGATCAGGTTGTCCGTCAGCGCAAGGCTCCCCGCAAGGCCGCTCTTCATCCGGTTCTCCGGAATATGGGAAATTCCGGCCTCAATCGTGTCCCGCACCGAGGCGTTCCTCCATTTCTTGCCGTCGAACTCGATTTCGCCCGACTTCCACTCATGAAGCCCGTTGAGCACCTCGGCCAATTCCTTCTGGCCGTTGCCCGCGACGCCGGCAATGCCTACGATCTCGCCCCGGTTCACCGTCAGATCGAGTCCGTCCAGCGCTTGGCGCCCGCCGTGTCCGGCCGCTTTAAGCCTGCGGATGGCGAGCAGAGGCTCCGTTCCCGCCTCCCCGCGTTCCTTGCGCTCCAGCACGACTTCCTTGCCGACCATCAGACGGGCCAGCTCCCGCTCGTCCGTATCCTCCTTGGCCAGCGAGGCGATCATTCTGCCCTTGCGCATGACCGAGATGCGGTCGGCGACGCTCATGACCTCCTTCATTTTGTGCGTCGTGATGATGATCGTCTTGCCCTCGGCCCGCATCTGCCGCAGCGTCGCGAACAGCTGCTCCGCCTCGCCCGGCGTCAGCACGGAAGTCGGCTCGTCGAGAATGATGATGTCGGCGCCGCGATACAGCGTCTTGACGATCTCGACCCGCTGCTGCTCGCCGACGGACAGCTGCCAGATCGGCCGGTCCACCGGAAATCCGAGTCCGAAACGAGCGGCAAGCTCCTCGATTTCCCTTGATTTCCGCTTCAGCCAGCCGCGCCCTCTCCAGAGTGAGCCCTTTTCTCCCAGCACCATGTTCTCTGCAGCGGTCAGCGTCTGCACGAGGCGGAAGTTCTGGAACACCATGCCGATCCCGAGCTGGGAGGCTTCCTTGGGCGAGCGGATCCGAGCAGGCTTGCCGTTCAGGCAGATCTCTCCCTCGGTAGCGCGGTACACTCCGGAGAGCATGCACATCATCGTGCTTTTGCCGGCCCCGTTCTCCCCGAGCAGCGCATGGATTTCTCCCTTGGCCGCCTGGAAGTCCACATGGTCGTTGGCGGTGACGGAGCCGAACCTCTTCACGATTCCTCGCATGTCGACGGCTGGAATGGCATTCATCTCGGCAGTCCTCCTTCAGTATGAAGCGCGGGTGCAAAAACGGTTCAGACCCCTTGGGGACAAGGGATCTGAACACGCCCCGCTCCGGTTCGGATGATCGGTTGTCCTTACTTCGGAATGCTTCCGTCGACGCCTTTGACGAGCCAATCCATGGCGAGAATCTCGTCAAGGCTGAGCGACTTGCCTTGCTCGACCTTGGCCGCTCCGGACTGATCGGCGATCGGACCTGCGAATACGTCCAGCGTGCCGTCCAGCAGCTTGGCTTTGGCATCCTCGACCAGCTTCTTCACATCTTCCGGAATTTTAGCTCCCAGAGGGGCGAGGCCGACCATGCCGTCCTTGAGATCGCCCATGTATTGATCGCTCTTCCACGTTCCGTCCATGACGGACTTGACGACCTTCGTGTAATACGGACCCCAGTTCCAGGTCGGGTTGGTCAAATAGTTGTCCGGCGCAAACCGGCTCATGTCGGAATCGTTGCCTCCCGCGAACGCGCCGCGCTCGGCCGCCGCCTGGATTGTAGCCGGGGAATCCTGGTAGGCGAGCAGTACGTCCGCGCCTTTGTCCAGCAGGCTGACCGCCGCCTGCCGTTCCGCCGTCGGATCGTACCAGGTGTTGGACCAGATGACGCTTACTTTGGCGTCGGGGTTGACGCTTTGCGCTCCGAGGGCAAAGGCGTTCAGGTTGTAAATGACCTCCGGAATCGGGAACGCCCCGACATAGCCGATGAGGTTCTTTTTCGTCATCTTGCCGGCCGCGATGCCGGACAGGTAGCTGGCTTCATAGTTGCGTCCGAAGTAGGTGCCCATGTTGTCCGCCGTTTTATAGCCCGCCGCATGCTCGAAAATGACTTTGGGGAACTTCTTCGCCACGTTCAGCGTGTAGTCCATATAGCCGAAGCTGGTCGTAAAGATGATGTCATGGTCCTGCGCCAGCTCGGTGATGATCCGCTCGGCGTCCGCGCTTTCCGGGACGTTCTCGACGGTATCCGCCTTGATGCCGGTCTGCTCTTCCATATATTTGCGGCCATTGTCATGCTCGTAGGTCCAGCCGCCGTCTCCTGGCGGCCCGATGTAGACAAAGGCGACCCGAGGCTTCTCGATCGCCGGCTTGCCGCTCCCGCCCTCCGCCGTGCCTGTATTTGCCGCCGTACCTGCATTTGCCGCCGTGCCGGAATTCGAGCTCGAGCTGTTCCCGCATCCTGCCGTCACAAGCATAAGTGCCATCAGCATGACCGTCGCTGCTTTGAACGAAATGACCCTCTTCATCTCTTATCCTCCTTAGATCGGCTGCCTGGCTCGGGGCCGCGGCAGAGGCTTTCTGATCCCAACTATAAGATTCACGCTTTGTTTGCGTCAATTAACCTGACATACATTTGGGATCAAGGCTGGTTTGTATCGGTTTTCATTGTGCATGATGCACGAACAGGAGATGGAAATGATGCCTGTTGCCGCGCTTCGATAAAAATCGTGTCAGATAAATGTTACCTTTTCGTCGAGTGGGTTGATCCGGCCCATGATCTGCCTTCCCCCATCCAAAAAAAGACCCGAGCCTCCGAAAAGGAGATTCGAGTCTTCTGTCCCTATCGAACTTGCGCGCTCCGGTCCGCCGGCTAGCCATTCAGCCATGTCTGGGCGATCATCTCCAAATCCTCGGGAGTATCGACATCGTACAGGCTGCTCTCCGCCACATCCGCGAGCATTTCGCCCCTGAAGCCCGCGCCGGCGAACAGCTGCCGCGCCCCGCGGTCCCCTTCCAGCCTGGCCAGTGCCGAGAACATGGAGCCGCGCATGATCGCCGGCGGCATCGGTACGCCTTGCAGGCCGCATGCGGCCCAGTCGAGCTCCGGATGCCCATGCAGGACATCCGCCAGCCTGGCCAGCAGCCCGGCGTCGACGAGCGGCTGGTCGGCGAGAACGACGAGCACCGCATCCGGCGGCTCGCCGCCGGCGCCGTCAGCGGCCGCCGCCAGGCCGCAGCGCAAGGAATGGGCCATGCCAAGGGAAGCATCGCGGCAGAGCACGACTTCCACCGCCGTCTTGCCGGCCGCTTCGCCGGACGCACCCGGCAGCCAGGAGCAGTCGTCGTCCTCCCGCACGACGACAAGCAGGCGCTGCAGCCCCGCGCCCGCCATCGCCCGAACGGCTGAAGCGCCCAGCGGCGTTCCATCCGGCAGAAGCTGCCGCAGCTTCGGGGCTCCCATCCGGCGGCTGAAGCCCGCGGCCAGACAGATTCCCGTTATTTTCAGCGGACGACTCATGTCCTTCCCGGCTTAATCGGGCAGGCGAAGCCGGCTTCGCCTCCGGCAGCTCCGAGTAGACCCGCCTCCCGGTCTCGAGGAAGAGGGACAAGCGAACGCCGCGGACGAATGGAAGTCCTTGCTGCGGGCTTCTCCTCCCGCGCGGCCAGCCGCCGCACGGCGATCAGCTCGGCGACGACGCTGACCGCGATTTCTTCCGGACCGTCCGCCCCGATGTCGAGACCGACCGGCGCGTAGACGGGAGCAGCGGGCAGAAGGCCGTCAAGCAGCGCCGCCACCCGCCTGCGGGAGCCCAGAATCCCGATATATCGCAGCGGGCAGGGAGCGAGCAGCTCCAGCATCGCCCGATCCCGCTGAAGCTGATGACTGCAGATGAACGCATAATCGGCAGGACCGACGTTCAGCTTCCGCACAATGGAGTCCGCCGTTCCGAGCGCCAGCTGCGCTCCCGGAAACCGCTCCGCCGTGCATAGCTCTTCCCGCCAGTCGGCCACGGCAAGGCGGAACCCTGCCGCTTCCGCCAGCCGCGCAACCGGAAGCGAATCGGCTCCGGCCCCGAAGACGATCAGGCGAGGGCGGGCATGAATCGGAAAGGAATAGATGCCGGCTCCGTCGTTCTCGACACCGCCGGAAAAGCTCGATGCTTCCAGCAGCCGGTATTCGATCGCCCGTCCTGCCGAGCCCAGCACCCGCTCCAAATGCACGGCGGTCTCGCCGTCATGAGCCGCAGCCCTTCGGATGCAGGAGGCCAGCTCCCCTTCCACCCTTTCCAGGAGGACCGTCACCGTTCCGCCGCAGCCGATCGCCTCGCCCCACAGCAAGTCGTCGGGCGATTCCATTTCGTACCGCACCGTTGCCCAAGCCGGCTCGGGGGGCGGAGAGCCCATATCCAGCAAAGCCTCGGCCCTCGCCTCGAGATCGGCTTCCAGGCAGCCGGGGCTGAGGCTGCCGCGCTTCCAGCCGCCGCGGCCCAGCAGCATGCAGGCTCCCGGCTTGCGGTAGGAATGTCCATTTACCTCCACAATCGTCGCCAGGACGGCCGGCCGCTCGCCATCCCAGGATGAAAACACCCGATGCGCATCCATGAGCATCCCTCCTTATCGTCCTACCCGACGGCCGTTCTACGCGGAACGCTCGCGGTTGATCCCCTCTTTATTTCCTTCCGGCCGTTCGCAGCGCCGCAGCCGGCTCCTCCGCTTTCGCCGACATGCCTCGCAGCTGGAAAGCCAGCTTCAGCCGCAGCAGATCGTCCGTCTTCTTGAGATCGACCTCCAGCAGCTCGCTGATCTTATCCATCCGGTAGGAAGCCGTATTCCGGTGGATGTAGAGCTTCTTGGCCGTCTCGCTCAGCTGGCCGTCGTTGTCGAGGTAAACCTCCAGCGTCCGCAGCATCTCCTGCCTGTATTCCGGCTCTTTGCGCAGCAATCCCCCCAGCACCCGGTCGCAAAAGGCCGCCATCCTCTCTTTCGGGCAATGCTCGAACAGATAGGCGAGCTCCAGCTTCCGGTAGGGCACGACCGGATCCGGCACTCCCCATTCGGCGGCGAGCCGCAGCGTCTCCTTGAGCTCCATCCACGCCGAAGCGAGAGACTGCTCTCCGCTCCTGCGCCCGCCTATGGCCGCTCTTGCGACACAGCCGGCCGACTTGCGCAGATTGCCGGAGCATGACGCGAGATGCTCCGCCAGCTCATCGGCTCCGGCTCCATCGGGAAACAGCGACAGGACGCCCTCCTCCATATCCAGATGAAGGGCTCCTAGTGCCGACAGGACGGGATGGCTCCCGTATTCCTGGCGGATCCTCTCCATTCTGGCGCTGCGCCCCGCAGCGTCGGAAGTGCCGCCCGGCGAGGTCAGAACCGGGATGTACGCTCCTTTCAGCACGGAATTGCCGGAGCCCTCTCCGTAGGCGGCGAGCTCGGCGGGAGGCAATGCGCCGGCAAGACAGGCCCGGATCTGGTCCTCGTACTGCCTGCTGCGATTGTCCGCGGACTGAATTCGCGCTTCCATCTGATAGGCGATCAGCTCCGCCGCCTGATGGAACAGCCCTTCCTCCAGCGTCGTGAAGAGAGGCTCGCCCGTGACAAAGCAGGCGTATCCCGCCGGCTTCGCTCCGCTGAGGAGAGGCACGCGGTAGCATTGCCAGCCTTCCCCCTTCACCCAGGGATGCCGCCCCGTCCATGGCCATGCCCGCAGAAGGCTCTCTTCCGGCACGCCGCTGTTGTTGAACAGAGCTCTTCCTTCCGCGCTGACGACCGCGAGAGGATAGCCGACAACGCCGCTGATTTCCTCGAACAGCTGGAGAATGGGATCGCTTTGGAGGGCGAAGCGCATGAGCCGCTTCTGCTTTTCCATCGCGGCCTGCAGAGCTTTTGTGCTCCGCTGCATTTCGGCTCTGTAGAGCCCGTTCATTTGATCGGAGAAAGTGAATTCGTACGGAAGCTGAATGAGGGGAAAGCCAAGCTTGTCGGCCATGAGGATAAGCGCAGGAGGGATCTGCTCCCAGAATCGGCCCAGCTTGATGCCGAGTCCGGAAGAGCCTCTGCGGTTCAGCTGCTCCAGCAGCCCCGCTCCGCCCTGAGGGTCGTCCTTGATCAGATAGCCTGTCGTGAACAGCATCTCGCCGTCCTTGATCCAGTCCCAGATATCGGGAGCGTCCATGACATTGACGGATTTGACGATGCGGTTTTTCCCGGCTGCTCCCGCAACGAGCTTTCCTTCCGACAGGGGATAGACGGACAGCGCATCTTCGACGGTCAAATGCATTGAGGTTCCTCCTCGCGCTGGCTTGATCTTTCTTTATGTTAGGTTATCTACCATTATAAATTGAGATCATCCATCCAACAATCCTTTTTTGTTTATCCCACCGTCGTCTCTCTATATATCTAACACAAAACTCACATAAATGAATGATAACTTTCCTTTTGCTCTTTCCTTTGCCCTTTCAACTTTCTTTTCCTTTCAACTTTCTTTCCCTCTCCCCTTCGGCTTTTCCCTTTTCCTTGCAGTTCTCTTGCCTTGAACTCCAGACTTTCGCTCATCGCGAAATTTCGGGTATAGCCGCAGAGCATGGCCAGCTATAGCTTATAAGCCTTAGTCTATATCCGAGCAATCATGTTATGTTTCGTTTAAGGCAAGATCAGGAACGCCGCACATTTATTTTCGGGAGGATACGGAATGAACGCGATCAGCAGCAGCTTGGGCTACCCCAACATCGGGAACAAGCGGGAATGGAAGCAAGCGCTGGAGGCATTTTGGGCCGGCAAAATCGAAGAGGGAGAATTTCTTTCCCGCATGGAAGAAATCCGGATCGGCCGCCTGCGCCGCCAATCGGAGGCAGGAATCGGTCTCGTGCCGGTAGGCGACTTCACTTTCTACGACCGGGTGCTCGACACGTCGGCCATGTTCGGTCTTATTCCGGCACGCTTCGGCTATCAAGACGGCCCTGTGACGAACGATCTGTATTTTGCCATGGCCCGCGGCCGAAAAGACGCTACCGCTTGCGAGATGACAAAGTGGTTCAATACAAACTATCACTATATTGTCCCCGAGCTTCAGCATGCGGAAGCCAAGCTGGTGCGCAACTACCCGCTTGAGGCTTATCTCGAAGCGAAGGAAAAGCTCGGCCTGCAAGCCAAGCCGGTGCTGATCGGTCCCTTCACTTTCCTCAAGCTGTCCAAAGGCTACACGGCCGGCGAGTTCGACGGCTGGATCGCCAAGCTGGTCCCTCTCTATGGCCGCGTGCTCGCGGAGCTTCGCGATGCCGGGGCCGAATGGGTGCAGATCGACGAGCCGTCCGTCACGGGCGAGCTCGAAGCGGCGGATTGGAAGCGGCTGGAGACCATCTACAGCGAGCTCGCCGCCGCCGCTCCGGAGCTGAAGCTGATGCTCCAAACCTACTTCGATGCTCCTGCCGACTATGCCGCTCTTACCGCGCTTCCGGTCGCCGGCATCGGCCTGGACTTCGTCCATGACCGCGGCGTCAATCTGCAAGCTCTCCTCTCCGGCGGCTATCCGTCCGGACGCGTACTCGGAGCGGGCATCATCGACGGACGCGGCATCTGGAGAACCGATCTGGCCAAGGCGCTGGCGCTCGTGGAGAAGATCGCTTCCGTGGTCCCTGCCGATCGTCTCCATATCCAGCCTTCGTGCAGCCTGCTGCATGTGCCCGTCAGCCTCAGCGGCGAAACCGGCCTTCCGGAAGGCCTGCGGGGAGCTCTCGCCGGCGCGGATGAAAAGCTGGAGGAGCTGACGCTTCTGACCGCTGCAGCCGCCTTCGGCACCGCCGGGCTTGGCGATCCGCAGCTTGCCGGCGCAGAGCGCATCCGGGACGGCCTGGCCGCCAACCGCGCGGCGCTCGAAGCTCTCGAAGCCCTGCCGGAGCGCCATAACGCCGCCGTGCGCGAAGAAGCGAAGCGGCTTGCGGCTGCACGCACGTTCCGTTCCAGCAGCTTCTCCGACCGCCGGCCGGTCCAGCAGAAAAAATGGCAGCTGCCCTTCCTGCCCACGACGACGATCGGCAGCTTCCCGCAGACGGCCGAAGTCCGTTCCGCCCGGGCGCGCTGGCGCAAAGGCGAGCTGCCTGATGATGCCTATGAGGCCTTCATCCGCGAAGAAATCGCCAAGTGGATCTCTGTGCAGGAGAACATCGGCATTGACGTGCTCGTTCACGGCGAATTCGAGCGTACGGACATGGTCGAATTTTTCGGCGAGAAGCTGGAAGGCTTCGCTTTCACCCGGGGCGGTTGGGTCCAATCGTACGGCTCCCGCTGCGTGAAGCCGCCCGTCATCTACGGCGATGTCCAGCTGACGAAGCCGATGACGGTCAAGGAAACCGTCTACGCCCAGTCTCTGACGAGCCATCCGGTCAAAGGCATGCTTACGGGTCCGGTTACGATTCTCAATTGGTCGTTTGTCCGCCACGACTTGCCGCGCACGGAGGTCGCCTTCCAGATCGCCCTGGCGCTGCGCAAGGAAGTCGAAGCTCTGGAATCGGCAGGCATCGGCATGATTCAGGTGGATGAGCCCGCCCTGCGCGAAGGCCTTCCTCTGAAGAAAAGCCTTTGGCCGGAAGAGCTCGAAGCGGCCGTGGACGCTTTCCGCCTCGTCACGACGGGAGTCCAGGACGAAACGCAGATCCATACGCATATGTGCTACTGCGAATTCTCGGATATCATCGACACGATCCGCGATCTCGACGCCGACGTCATCTCGATCGAAACGTCGCGCTCGCATGGAGAGCTCATCCAGAGCTTCGAGGAGAACACGTACGGCAAGGGAATCGGACTCGGCGTCTACGACATCCATAGCCCTCGGGTTCCTTCCACGGAAGAGATGATCGCCATGATCGAGCGCTCGCTCCGCAACCTTGATCCGGAGCTGTTCTGGATCAATCCGGATTGCGGCCTCAAAACGCGGGGACGCGAGGAAACGGAAGCTTCGCTTGCCCATATGGTGGCCGCCGCCCGTGAAGTTCGCGCTCGCCGCTCCGCAATACAACAGGCATAATCACCCATTTTTGGTTGGGCAGTCATGCTTTCCGCTCCAAATAAAGAAGCTCTTTTCCATTCTCCGCTAGCAGAGAAGGAAAAAAGCTTCTTTTTTGTTCTCAATTCGAATAAGTTAAAATCGGTAATTCAAAAATAAATTTTACGAATGTTGATATAAATAGTGCAAATTTCCCGATTTCTTTCCGATATAAGAGTTAATTAGGTCAATGGACTTACATATACAGGAGAGGGAGTTTGCTATGAGCATTACCAGCACGTATGACAAAGCCACGCATCGGATTCAAAGCAATCTGGAAACGCTGATCCGCCAGTATTTCATCGATGAATCGACCAACACGCTTCTCCCCATCCGGTCCTACACCGAGCTGAGCAGCGAAACCAAACGCCTGTACAAACCACTCACCAAAGGCGCTCTCGCCCGCCTGGCCGGGGTTCGCCCCAATGTCATCACCGAAATCTGCCATCTGCAGCGCGGAACGCTCAACATCTACCATCTCAGTTCCATCGCGGAAGCGCTTAAGATCAAGGATATCAATGAAATCATCGAGCTGAAATAACATTCACGCCCCCCCAAAAAAGCTCCAAGCCGTTGCTTGCAATCGGCTTGGAGCTTTTTTGGGTTTGTCCAGCCACGTACAGCACAGCCGCAGCCTATGGAGCTGCTGCCGCTGCTTTTTCGGACAGTAGCCCCTTCCGTATGGAGGCAGTCTGCTCTTGAGGCTTTTCCTGCTTCGCTGCCATTGGAGACTCAAGCAACTAAGACGGTTCCGGCGAGTCGGGCCGCATTCGTGCACAAAAAAACTGCCCTCAAGCTTATGCGCTTGGGGGCAGCTGGCAGGCAGCTTGAACGCAGCTTCAAAACCTGCCGGTCCGTGTTTAGAAATTGAAGGTAAAGTCCTCATCGCGAAGCGGCTCGACGTTGAGGGTCCGCACATAGCCGTTGCCCTTCTTGGAGAAGAAGTCATGCTGCTTCGTGCGGGTGCTGATGCCGTTGAACACGATCGGATTGACATCCTCTTCCTCGAAGAGCGGCTCGAGGCCGAGGTTCATCATCGCTTTGTTGGCGTTGTAGCGGACAAAGGTCTTGACCTCGTCCTGAAGTCCGATGCCGCTGTACAGCTCATCCGTGTAGCGGTCCTCGTTCTCGTGCAGCGTCGTCAGGAGAGTCCGCAGCTCCTGCAGCGTCTCCGCCTGCTCCTGCTCGCTGAGGGAGGCATGGACCTCCTGGGCCAGCACGCCGACGTAGAGGCCATGAATGCTCTCGTCGCGCAGAATCAGATCGATGATCTCGCCGCTGCTCGTCATCTTGCCTTGACCGGCCAGATAGAGCGGATAGAAGAAGCCGCTGTAGAACAGGTAGCTCTCCAGCAGGACCGATGCCGCCATAGCCATATACAGCGAGCGAGGCGAGTCGATGTTGCGGTAGTAAGCCGAGATGACCGAGGCTTTCTTCTGCAGCAAAGGATGCTTCTCCACCCATTTGAATACCGCGTCGATCTCTTCCGTGGAAGCCAGCGTCGTGAAGATGCTGCTGTAGGACTTCGCATGGATCTGCTCCATCATGCCCATGAATCCGAGCACCGCCTTGCGCTGAAGGCCGTCTACATGCTCCACGAGGCTCGGCATGCCGACTCCTCCCTGAACGGTATCGAGCAGGGTGAGGCCTCCGAGCACTTTCATGTAGGTGTCTCTCTCCTGGTCGTTCAGGTACATCCAGCTCATTTTGTCGTCGGAGAGCGGAATTTCCTCGTCCGTCCAGAACTGCATGAGGTTCTGGCTCCAGAAGGTTGCGGTGTAGTCGTCGTCCGGACGGTTCCAGTTGACGGCGCGCAGCGGAGCGGAAGCGGCGGCTTCCGTGTTCAGGCCAGAGGCAGAAGGCGTATCCTGCGTAGCGAGATCGATCGGTTTCATGGGGTTTCCTCCTTGTATATCGCGGCTCGGCGGCCCTAATTAACGAGAGCCGCATCAATGCGGCTCTCGGTGATGGTCATGGAAAGATCAAACGGCGCAGCTGACGCACTCTTCCACCCCAAGGCGGTTCGTGCGGGTATAGTAGAGCGACTTGAGCCCTTTGTGCGCTGCGTACAGGTAGTAGCGGGCAAGCTCGCGCGTCGTTACGCTGCTGTTGACGTGAAGCACGGCGGAGATGCCCTGGTCGATATGCTCCTGGATCTCGGCGATCAGATCGATGACCTTGAACTGATCCATCGCATAGGCGGATTTGTAATAGAAGAAATTGTCCAGAGACAGGAACGGCATCGGATAGTAGGTCGTCGAGTTCGCGTAGGTGCGGGTCTCGATCGGCTCTACGATCGGCATGACGCTGGAAGTCGCATTTTGCACGTACGAGATGCTCTGCGTCGGCGCGATCGCCAGACGGTAGGCATGGTACAGGCCTTGGCGCGCTACCTTCTCCTTGAGCTCCGCCCAGTCTGCCGGGGACGGAATCGCTATTCCCTCGAACAGCTCCTTGACGCGGGCCGTTGTCGGACGGTAGTCGGTAGCGAGGTACCGGTCGAAGTATGTGCCCTTCGCATATTCGGAACGCTCGTAGTCGCGGAAGCGCTCGTTCTTCTCCGCGGCGATGTCGGAGCTCTTCTCGATGGAATAGAAATTCATCATCATGAAGAACGTGCGGACGAAGTCTTTGGCTTCCGGGCTTTCGTAGGCGATCTTGTTCTTCGCCAGATACCCGTGCAGGTTCATCGCGCCGAGGCCGACCGAGTGCATTTCTTCGTTGGCCTTCACGACGCCCGGCGCATTGGAGACGCGGGTCATGTCGCTGACGGAAGTCAGGCCGGCCATTCCCTCGTGCACCGTTTCGCGGATTTTGCGGTGCTGCATCACGTTGGCGATGTTCATCGAAGCCAGGTTGCAGCTGATGTCGCGGCGGATCGTGTCCGCTTCGCCGAAGTCGCCGATCTCGGACGTCTCCTGCAGCTGGTAAATCTCCGTGCACAGGTTGGACATCTTGATGGAGCCGATATCCTTCAGGGCATGGTTACGGTTCGCGTTGCTCTTGTTCATAATATACGGATAGCCGGATTCCAGCTGGATCGTGGCGATCTTCACGAGCATGTCGCGGGCGCTCATGATCAGCTTCTTTTTGACGGCCGGGTTGGCCATCAGCTCGTCGTACATCTCATCCATGTCGAGATCGTCGAGATGGGAGCCGTAAGCCTTGAAGACGGAATACGGGGCGAAAGCATGCAGCGGCTTGTTCTCTTCGGCCAGCTTATAGAACTTGTTCGGCACGATCAGGCCGATCGACAGCGTCTTCAGGCGGGTTTTCTCGTCGGCGTTGATCTTCTTGCTGTCGAGGAACTCCATGATGTCCCAACCGAAGATGTTGTAGTAGGCCGCTCCCGATCCTTTGCGCTGGCCCATCTGATCGGCATAGGAGAAGGCATCCTCCATCAGCTTGAGCACCGGCATGATGCCCTTCGCCGCGCCCTCCACGCCTTTGATCGGCTCGCCGCGTCCGCGCAGCTTGGACAGGTTGACGGCGACGCCGCCGCCGATCTTCGACAGCTGCATGCAGGTCGAGAGGTTGTAGTTGATGGAGTTCAAGGAATCGTCCATCTCCAGCAGGAAGCAGCTGACCATCTCGCCGCGGCGGCTCTTGCCGGCGTTGAGGAAGGTCGGAGTCGCCGGCTGCAGGCGCTGCTCCATCATGGATACCGCCAGCGACTTGGCCAGCTCCGCGTCGCCGCGGCCCAGATGCAGAGCCGTGACCGCTACCCGGTCCGGATAATGCTCCAGGAACTGCGAGCGGTCGTTGCTGCGCATCGCGTAGTCCGTGTAGAACTTGGAGGCCGCCATATAGGAAGGGAATTCGAACTCCAGGCTGTGCGCCAGCTCGAATACGGCAACCGCTTCTTCTTCCGTATAATGGTTGTACAGATTCTCGTAATAGTCGTTCGCGATCAGATAATCGATCTTGTCCTTATGGCTTGCGAAGACAGGGCTCTTGGCCCGCGCTTCTTCCATGAATGCCGCTACGGCCTCCCGATCCTTCTCCAGCTTGAAGAATCCGTCCGCTCCGCGCTTCATAATCTCGTTGTTCAGCTCAATATGCCGCAAGGGGCTGCACCTCCCGCATGAATTGTTCGACGTCCCGCGTCGTGCCCGATAGCTCGAATTTGCAAATGACCGGCACCTCGTATTGCTCGGACAGCATATCCGCGCTGCCCGCGAAGTTGGGTCCCCAGTTGCGGTTGCCGCTGGCCGACACGCCTCGAAGATAGGAACCGCTGCGCTGCAGGAACGCATCCACGGCAGGCGGCACCTGGCCGAAGCCGGTCGTATAGGTCACGAGGACGAACGGCTCCTCCAAGGTTGTGGAATCGTCGATTTTCACGGCCGGGAATCCCAGCTTGCTGACGAATCTCTTCACATTGCCGGTACGCGAGGCGTAAGCGATCAGCATGGCGGTTCACTCCTTCAAAAAAATGTGTGGCAACTAGATGTTGTGTCTCGAACCGGAACGGGGTATAAGGAGCCCGCGCTGCCGATTACTGTCGAAAAGACAATAAAAAGGACCTGCTTGGAGGTTGTTGCTCTTGCTGCCGCTCCATCAGGCTGTGTCCGGTGTGTATGGTCGTGTTGTCTGATCCTGTCTGTGTCTGGCCGCGGAAGCTGCCTTCCGCAAGCAAATCGCTCGGCCCGGACTCCCGTTCGGGGCGGCGGCCGAAACGCTGCCGATGGCCCTCTCCGCAGCATGGCCCGGGGTGGCCGGGCCATGCTGCGGAGTATCCGGAAGAAGCATATATTGGGTCTTGACAGCTTGTCCGCTTCATGCTTCAAACTGCTATATGTAGGTCTAGGTGTTAAATTTAACACCATATATTGTGGCTGTCAAGCCGTTGACACGTATATACCCTTATGCCGGCGAATTGAAAACACCACCCCGAAAATGGACTTATTCACAGCTGTTGATAAGAACCGAAAGAGCCCTGGGAAAGTGTCCCCGGGCTCTTGTTCAGGTAATTATCCACAAGATTCTGCACGCTTAGACAGGAAGATCGGGCTTGTCGGACGGAGAATTTTTTTTGCTTTCTCCCCTCCATTTCCGAACCCTCGGGCTCTTGGCCGCCCGGCTGGCCAGGAAGACGATGCCGAGAACGGCGAGAAAGATAAAATACGACAAGATCAGCACCCGAAGATCCGCATCGGGAAAAATCAGCGAAGAGCTGATGATGCCGAACATCCATATATGGGATAGGTTTCCGACGAGGGACGACCACAGATAGGGGCCGAATTTGACCGGGGCGACGGCAGACATGAACGAAATCAGGTTGTTCGGCATGATGGGAATCGTACGAAGCAGGATGACCAGCCAGGCTCCGTATTGATCCAGGCTGCCCTGCCACCGCTCGTAGCGGTCCATCCGCGCCTGGAAGCGCCGCTGGACCTTGCCGTAGAAGAAAAAGCGGAACAGCAAGTACACGACGAGCGCGGATACCGTGCCGGCGACCCAGCTCGCCGCGAGTCCTCCTGCAATGCCCAGGATGGAGATATGCAGCATGATGATCGTGGCGAAGGGAAAGACGCCGAACAGTCCTTGGATAATAGCTAGGGGGATCGTCAGAAGCAGGATATACGGCCCATCCAGGCCGCTGGCCGTGACCAGGGCGTCTATCCACCCGTTCAATCGATCGAACATGCTCTCACCGCTTCTTTATCGAATTAAGGGGTCCTTTAATATAGTACTTAACATTTTACGTTATGACACGCGCAAAAACAAAGTCATCCTCTGGCAAGCATGGCAGTCTGAAGACCGTCTTTCCATAGCGTGCCATGATTGCGCTTCCATCGTTGGAGACGATGGCCGACATCGGAAAGTGTGCCGAATCCCCCTCTCGGAATGATGATACGCTGAATCTATTCCGGATGGCGTTCTCGCCCTGCGAGGGGGAAAAGTAAATGTTGTCGCATGAATATTTTGCGGATACACTAGCGAAACAGAAGAAAATGGAAATCAGCACCATGCTGGACAGGGAGCTGCTTGCGGCCCAAGCATGCCCGCAGAGCAGGAGCAGGCTCCGCCGCCTGCTGGCCTTCGCCGCGAACATGCTTCCGGCGCTCGGCAGAACGGCGCAGAAGAAGAACCCCAATTGAAACGGCGGTGTCAGGATGGAGCTCAATTATTTGCGCACGTTTATCGAGGTGGCACGATGCAACAGCTTCACCAAGGCCGCGGAGCAGCTGGGCTATGCCCAGTCCAGCGTCACGCAGCAGATCCAGAAGCTGGAGCTGGAGTACAACGCCAGCCTGTTCGAGCGCTACGGCAGGCATATGAAGCTCACCTCCGCGGGAGAGCAGCTGTTCGACCGTTTCGTGGAAATTCTCGCCTTGTACGACAGCTCCAAGGAGCTCGTATCCGGACAGATGAAGGGCAGCCTCGTCATCGGCACCATTGAGTCCATGATCGCCTATTTCCTCCCCCCTGTCATCCAGAAGTTCCGGCGCGCCTATCCGGACATCACCATTCAAGTTCGGCCGGTTGTCGAAGAATGCATCATCCCGAAGGTTCGATACGGCGACCTGGATATCGGATTGTTCCTCGGCAAGCCGGTAAGCGAAGACGGCCTTCATACCGCCGTCCTGAGAGAGGAGCCGCTTGTGTTCGTAGCGGAACCCTGCCACCCCATCTTCCAGGACGCGGAGCGCGGGCTGGCCTGCTTCGAGAACTTCTCGTACGTCGCCACCGAGCAAGGCTGTGTCTACCGTTCCGCCTTCGAGGCGCTGCTGGCGCGGCACGGGATCGAGTATCGGATCCATCATGAGTTCGGCAGCCTCGAAGCGATCAAGCAGTGCGTCGGATTCGGTCTCGGCGTCGGCCTGCTGCCCCGCATCACGGTAGAGCGCGAGCTTGCGCTCGGCATCCTCAAGGAACTTCCGTTCAGCCATCCCGACATCTCCATGTCCAACCAGTATCTGTATCATAAGCGCAAATGGCTCAACCCCGCTTTGCAGCATTTCATCAAGCTGCTTGAGGCCGCGATCTCCCGAGAGGCAGGAGCTCCCGAGGACGAGGCGGTCCTTCATTGAGCTCTGCCGTCGCGGAGATCTCAGAAGCGGGAGAGCAGCGCAAAAAGACAAGAATCGGGAATTCCCCGCATCCTTGTCTTTTTTGTGTCCCGTGCATACCTGCCTTTGGAACGCGATCAACCGATTGCCGGCTCCGCTTCGATAACCAGCCATTCCGGACTCCGGAAGACTGGTCGGCGCTGCATGACGATTAAGGATGGCTCAACGCCGCTTCAGCTGCCGTCAACGTGGCCAGATTCGTAACCTGGCCCTTTTGCTCCTCGTTCAAAAGATCATAGGCAGCCCGTGCGATTTCAACGAAGTAAGCTTCCGAGTTGAAGACGGATATTTGCTTGATTAGAGTGATGACTACTTTAGGCGTCACATGAATGGCGACCGGATAATCATTGAAGTTGAATCCGATGGGGTTCAACTTCTCGTCGTACATGACAACGATTTTCGTGATTGTTCTCTTGCGGGCGTCGGAATTATAGGTAACGATACCGCGAGAACTATCGACATCAGAATAGAAGACGTCTTGAACGGCCGTTTGTACCGTTATTCCTTGACCTTCAAAAGGACTCTGGATATACGAAACATAACGGACATTCATGCCCATAGCAGCGGGATTTGCCTTTAATCCAGTAGCTGAAACGAATGAAAATCCCACATTTTGCATCATTTCCAGGTCTCCATTGGGATTGTCGGTCGCAATCAGGAATTGGTTTCCAGGAATGAAATTCAAGGGAGTGAAGTCATACTTCGCTTCTATTCTCGGGGATTCGGCTTGCCCATCCTTGGCAATCGAAACCCAAATGCTTCCTTTCTCCCCTTGGAGATCCCTGTTCCAAAGCTTTGTCGAGAACGCTCTTATATCGCTGTATCCTCTTCCTTGAACAAGCGGCTCAACCGCTTCCGGGCTTGAATAAACCTTTACCACCGTATCTGCCCCAGCGCCGATGACGGAAAAATATCCAGCAGCCGTAAAGCCAAGCCGGTAAGATGGAGCGAGCAGGAAGGAATAACTAATGAGATCACCCGTCTTCGAACTTACATCAAATCGAACCGTACTCATGAATCTGCTGTCGAAATTAAATTCAAAGGATCCATTGTTGAGCTTTGCTTTTACCTGCTTGTCCTGAACCATGCCTTCCGTTTGAGCATGGATGGAAACTTTTTCTGCATTAAAGTCAAAATTGAACTTTACGGAAGTCGCCGAGCCTGCTATCCCGCCCGAAGCGAAATATACCTGTGTCATCGGATCAAAAGGCTTATCGAGCGTCATTCCTTCCACAGTCAAGCCTTTGATGACGTCGCCTATCTGTTCAGGCTGTTTCAGCCTGGCTATCGCAGCTTCGGCGGAGAGCAGGTCCGCCGAATTCGTCACCAAAGCCTGCTCCGCTTGACTGAGCCTGTTGTAAGCGGCTCGGGCGTCGATGACCAAGCTCTCGAAATCCAATGTCACAGGCACCGGAATCCGTTTGATCATCTCGCGGACAACAGCCGGATTGACTGCCGTCTTGACATGCAGCGGAACAACGGCAAAGCCTACCACATGATAGGAAGCATCGTAGAGAAAGACCTTGAAGTACGTATCAAAATCGCTCGGAGCGTATCCCCAGTCCCAATAAATCTCCGTGAAAGGAGTATTAATTTTTCGGAGGGCGCCATCCGTCGCCAAATAGCGTTTGCCCTCCTCGCGGGTGGCATGCTGCCCGGGATCGGCTCTCCAGCTGCCGGCTGCCGCGTAGACAGCACCCGCAACGCTTAGAGGCTGTCCGTCAAAGCTCAACCGGATGGAATAGTTGCCGTCAAGATGTCTGTCTTTCATTTCCGCATCGGTCAATTGAGAGGCCGTCAGACCAGCGGCGGAGTTCGGCTCCAAAGGATAGAAATTGTAGGAGCAAGCCTCCTTCTCCCCCCCATTGAGGCTCAGCCAGACCGTTCCTTCCATGCTGGTGCTTGCCCTTAGAGAAACGGAATCGTTAGTGGCCACTTGTGCATCGTATGCCGTCTCATCCGATTTATTCAGGAACAGGCTTACGCGATCGCCTGCTTTAAGCCCACTGATGTCGAATAAGCCCGGACTGACGGTCGTCTTCTCCGCAAGCGTACGCTCGTAGGTAACGAGAATTGTATAGCCTCCAAGGCTCTCTCCGTCCAGACCAGCCATGCCGACATAGACATAATTGGCTTGGCGCGCAGCTTGAACATAAGTGAACGAGCCGTTTTTCAGAGCCGCCTTGGGAGCTACCTCTTCTCCATATACCGTCTGAACTTCTACGCTCACCTTCAGATCGCCGGAAGCGGCGGCGTTCACTTGCAGCGGTCCGGCTGCATAGCTAAGAGGAAGGACGACCTTGTACTCATGCTCTTTCGGATCGAATCCTGTCTTGCCGCTGTCTCCCCACCAAGCAAGGGGATAACCGCTGATGGACAAGGAAGAAAGAGCGGCCTGCTGCCCGGGAAACCATGGCGGCGGAGTTGTCGTCGGCTGGACGGTCGGCGCCACCGTTGGCGGAGGGCTCAGCGTTGGCGCTATAGTCGGCGCTGGCGTCAGTGTAGGTGCGACGGACGGTGTCGCCGTAGGTGCTGGACTCAGGCTCGGCGCAACAGTCGCCGTCGGCGTTGGGCTCGGCGTCGGCGCAACAGTCGCCGTAGGCGCTGGCGTCGCTGAGGGCACCGGGACCGGGAAGAAGCCTCCCCCGCCGACGATCGGCGCGCTGCTCGGTGATGGGGTTGGGACACCGGCTCCGCTCAAGGCTTGAGGCGCTGTCTCGAACTTGGACGCCGAAGCTCCCGTTCCAAGCAGGGCTTCCTTGATAACGCCTGTTCCACTCGCTTCAATAGGAGCATCCAGAACAAGCTTGCGGACCGTCGTCCCAGCGCTCAGTTCAAGAAGCGAGCCTGCCGTAGTCGAACGGAAGGTCAGCTCATCCAGAACGGTGCCGCCGCTTGCGGCGATCCGTACCGGAGAGCCCTTCTTCTCGACGAAGACGCGGAAAAGCGTTCCGTTCTGGATATGGACGGAGTGAAGGCCGCCTCCGCGCACATACGTCGTTCCCTTGACGGCGACTCCGGCAAGGAAGACGTCGCCCTCGCCGATGCCCTCGCCAAGGACAAGGTCTCCTTCGACAACGGTATTCCGGATCGTGACGCCGGGGGCCGTGACCGACACGTCTCCTTTGAGCGTGCGCGATCCCGCCAGCGGACCGTAGACGCCTTCGCTGCTGTAGAGCGTGCCTTTTGCCGCCTCGGCAGCCTGCGCGGCTTTGCCGATCGCGACGATGGCTTCAGCTCTCGTCAGATGGCCTCCAGGACGGAACGTGCCATCCTTGTAGCCGTTCAGCACGCCTTGAGATACGAGAGACGCGACTGCCGCCCGGCTCCAGGAAGCCAGCTTGTCCGCATCCGCGAATGCCGCCGGAGCTTCCGCGCCGCCTTTGCTGCCGGATGCGCTCGCCAGCATGACCGCCGCTTCTTGGCGAGTGACCTTGGCGGACGGACGGAACGTGCCGTCCTCATAACCGCCCGCATAACCGGCGTAAACGGCTGTCGCCACCGTGGAATATTCCCAGCTGCCCGGCTTGATATCCTTGAAACCGGCTGCCGAAGCGCCCTGAAGGCCGAACGCCCGGTTGATCAGAGCGGCGAGCTCGCTGCGCTTGACCGGATCGTTGGGATGCACGCTTCCGTCGTCATACCCTTTCAGCTTGCCTTCCGCCAGCCATTTTTCCAGCTCGCTCTGGGCCCAGTGCCCCTGGATATCGCTCGCCCTCGAAGCCGAAGGCGCCGATGCCGCGGCTGTCGTGCCGGCGCTTGTCCCGCTGGCGAATCCGCTCGATGGAGCTGCGATCGTCGCAGCGAGCAAGCCCGATAGTCCTGCAGCCACAATTCTGATGCCGATTCTCTTGTTCCCCACCCATATTCCTCCATATAATCCACATAAAAACGATTCCAAGGTAGGTTATACCATCCATTGAACATCCTGGCAATTGAAATCTTTCGCTTGCCGAATCCGTGTTCCCAGTCCTTTTTCAAGTCCTTTTTTAAGTCCTGATTTATCCCCTTTTCCCCATTAATTCTACAGCTGGTTCTCATTTCGCCGTGTGGGATTGCCGCCCTTCTCATTCCGCCATGCGGGATTCACTCAGCCTCATGCATGCGTATGCCTCCTCGAACAATTGCGCTAAAACAAAAAAAAGACCGCCCAGTCATTGTCATGACGGTAGGGCAGTCTCTTTAGTTCATAATTCATTACGAAAGGATCAGACCGGCACGGCCGGCTCCTGCACCGCGTCGATGCTTGATTTCTTGCGGCCGGATATACCGAAGTAAAGAGCGGTCAAGGCAAGCGCGATCGCCGCATAGATGCCCAGGCAACCCATTTGCGAGTAAATGACCGACGAGTCGCCGCTGCCGATCGCCGCTCTGAGCCCCGTGATGCTGTGGGACATCGGCAGCCATGGATTCACGGCCTGCATCCATTCAGGCAGCAGTTCCTTGGGGAAGGTGCCCGCGCTCGAGGTGAGCTGCAGAATCATCAGCATAACGACCAGATAGCGGCCGACTTGATCGCCCCAGGTGACGAGAGCCTGAACGATGAGCGTAAAGGTCAGGCTGGCGGCAAAAACGAGGGCGACGAACAAAGGCTTATCCGCGATCGTCAGCTTGAGTCCGTACATCAGGATCAGCGTCGCTACGACCGACTGGCTGATGCTCATGAGCACATACACCGATGTGCGGCTCATGAAGCGTCCGAGCCTGCCCGCGCTCTCCTGGAACGAATGGCGCGATGAAATGACGGTCGTGAAGAACAGCGCTCCGACGAACAGCGCCATCGAGATGAAGTACGGGGCGATGCCGACGCCGTACAGCTCGATTTTGCGCGAGCCGTCTTCTTTGATTTGGACCGGATCGGCGAACATATCCACCGTCTGCTGCCCGTCCTTGATGTCGGAAGTTTTGTCGGCGCCTTCCTTCAGCTTGGTCTGCAGCTCTCCCGAGCCGTCGATCAGCTTGGTCGTGCCGTCCTTCAGCTCGCCTGCGCCATTTTCCAGCTTGACGGTTCCGTCCGCGACGGAACCGACGCCGCCGGCCAGCTGGCCGAGGCCGCCCGCAAGCTGCGAGGCGCCGCTGCTGAGATCCTTCGCTCCGCTCGCCAGCTTGGTTCCGCCGGATACAGCGTCGCCGAGCTTGCTATTGAACTGCTGCAGTCCCGTCTCCAGCTGGCCGGTGCCGGCTTGCAGCTGCTGCGCTCCGGCGAGCAGCTGCTTCTGAGCGGCGCTGAGCGAGGTGCTTCCTGCCAGCAGCTGCTGCTGGGCTCCGTTCAGCGACTTGCCGCCGTCAAGCAATTGCTGCTGGCTGGCAGCCAGCTGCTGGCCGCCTGCGGTCAGCTGCTTCTGAGCCGCGCTCAGCTGGCTGCTGCCCTGCGCGACCTGCTGCGTCGCGGCGAGCAGCTGCTTCACCTGCTCGTTGTCCGCGAGCTCGGGATTCGCCTTGACGAGCTGCTCCCAGCCAGCCGCGACCTGCTCGGCTCCGCCGGCCACCTTGGCGCCGGCTTCCTCGGCCGAGGCCAGCGAATCCGCCAGCTTGGCGCTTCCGTCCGCCGTCTGCTGCAAGCCTTGCTGCAGCTTGGCGCTTCCGTCCGCCGACTGCTGCAGCCCTTGCTGCAGCTTGGCGCTTCCGTCCGCCGACTGCTGCAGCCCTGCGGCCAGCTTGTCGGTTCCCTGCTTGGCCGCGGAAGCCCCCTGTTCCAGCTGGCCTCCAGCCGCATGCAGCTGGCCGAGGCCGCTCGCAAGGCTTCCGCTGCCGCTGACGAGCGACTGCGTGCCGTCCTTCAGCTTGCCGGCTCCCTCGCTGAGCGGATCCATGCCGCTTTGCAGCTTCTGCGTGCCTTCCGCGAGCTTGGCGAGATTGCTTTTGAGCTTCGCCACTCCGTCATCGACCTTGCTGGCTCCTTCCTTCAGCTCCCCGGCGCCGTTGCTGGCCTCCGAGAAGCCGTCCGATATTTCCTTGACCTGATCGAACATGCTCTCGGTATACGCCTTCGTAATGCCGGAGCTCAGATCGGCGCGAATATCCTTCATCGCGCTGTTGCCGATCTGGCCGGCAATGAAGTTGTAGTCGCCGTTAGGCTCAAAAATAATTTCGGCCCGCTCCGGATTGTCGTTCATCAAGGTCGTCGCTTTTGCGGAAAAATCCTTGGGAACCCGGATCGTCATATAATAATCGTTGTTTTTCATTCCTTGCTCCGCTTGTTCCGGACTTACGAACTGCCAGTCGAATTTCTCGTTTTTCTTCAGCTCGTCGATGAAATCATGTCCTGCGTCAAGCGTTTTTCCCTTGTACACCGCTCCGGCATCCTCGTTCACGACGGCAACCGGCAGCTTCTCCAGATGGCCGTATGGATCCCATGAAGCCTTGATTAGAAATCCGCTGTACAAAATAGGAACAAACGCGACGGCGATGAACGAAATCGCAAGCATCGGCTTTTTGAACATGTCCTTCAGGTCTTTGCCGACGACGTTCAAGGCTTTCATTGCATTCCTCACCCTATCTTTCGTTTATCTTTTTCGGCCGGCTTGCGCATGCTAACCAGCGAGAACAATCCGCCGGGTCATTGAGCTCTCCTCCAAGTTATGACCAAAAATCAATTTCGGTCAGTTGGTCAAAAACTACTTTAACACGCTCTCCGTCATCTTGCAAGAGCTCCTCCGAAGTGCAAGCGCTGTCTCTTCAAATAAAAGCTGTCTCTTCAAATAAAAAATGAAACGGCCGTTGCGGTTCTCCGTATAGAAAAGTTATGATTGTTTCGAATGACCACAATACATTTTTCGTTCCACGGTCAATGAATGTCATGGCTGAGGAACCCCGATATAAAGGAGCGATCCCTTTCATGTCCATCGACCGGAGAACGGAAGTCGTCAACGCCGCTGCCAAATCCTTTGCCATGTTCGGCTACAAAGCCACTACGATGGATCAGGTGGCCAAAATCGCGCGAGTCGGCAAAGGAACCATCTATACTTTCTTCGATAATAAAGAGCAGCTGTTCGAAGAAATCATGAACAACTTCATTGAAGAGATTCTCGCGGTGGCGGAGGCCGCCATCGATCCGGACAAGCCATTCGCCGAAAATCTTCACCGCTGCCTGCTCGACGTGCTCACCTACCGCCGCGAGCATGAGCTCAGCGTCCGCCTCTCCTTGGAGATGAAGGAATTCGGAACCGCGGCGGCCGGCTTCGGCATCCGCATGACCGAAGAAGCGCTGAACGGCTTTGTCAGCGGCGCCGTCCAGGACGCCATCGCCAAAGGCGAGATCAAGCCCTGCGATCCCAAGCTTACCGCCTATGTGCTGATCAAGCTGTTCATCACGCTCGTCAGCGACTGGCCGGCCGCATCGGGGCAGCCGATGAAGGAAGAGGAAATCATGAAGCTGTTCGAGCTCTATTTCCTGAACGGAGTTTCCGCGCAGGGATAGCCCTTGACCTGGATTTGGACCTGGACCGGATAAACGCAAGCAGCCGCCCGGCATCATCTCGCGATGACGCCGGGCGGCTGTTTTGTGCATGCCGGTTAAACCTTACTGGAAGAGGGAAACATACTCGCCGTAGCCTTCCTGCTCCAGCTCCGACTTCGGAATGAAACGCAGCGCAGCGGAATTGATGCAATAACGGAGACCGCCCTGGTCCTGCGGTCCGTCGTCGAACACATGGCCGAGATGGGAATCGGCGCGGGTGCTGCGGACTTCGGTACGGACCATGAAATGGCTCGTGTCCGTCTTCTCGTTCACGCCCTGCTTGTTCAGCGGACGGGTGAAGCTCGGCCAGCCGCAGCCGGAGTCGAACTTGTCGAGGGAGCTGAACAAAGGCTCTCCCGAAACGATGTCGACGTAGATGCCTTCCTCCTTGTGATCCCAGAACTCGTTGCGGAACGGAGGCTCCGTGCCGTTGTTCTGGGTCACTTCGTACTGCATCGGGTTGAGCCGCGCGCGCAGCTCGTCCTCGTTTTTCTTCATCGTCCAATTTTCCTTGATGAAGGCGTCGCGGCCGGAGCCTTTGCGGTACATCTTGTAGCGGAACGGATGCGTCTTGTGGTAGTCCTGATGATAGTCCTCCGCATCGTAGAACGTTGCCGCAGGCTCGATCGTGACGACGATCGGGCGGTCGAAGCGTCCGCTCTCCTCCAGGCTGCGCTTGGATTCCTCCGCCAGCCTGCGCTGCTCCTCGCTATGGTAGAAGATGACGGGACGGTATGAGTCGCCGCGGTCCGCGAACTGGCCCATCGCATCCGTCGGATCGACCTGCTGCCAGTAGATGTCCAGAAGCTTGGCGTACGGGAACACATCGGCATCGAAAGTGATTTGCACGGCTTCCGTATGGCCGGTATTGCCTGCGCACACTTCATCGTAAGTCGGGTTTTCCTTATGTCCGCCTGTGTAGCCGGAGACGATCTTGATAATGCCCGGCTGCTCCTCGAACGGAGATACCATGCACCAGAAACAGCCACCGGCGAATGTTGCTACTTGCTCGTTTGCCATATCGCAATCCCTCCTGGGGTATCGTAATTAGTCATCAGGCAAGGACCCATGTATGGAGCCTTTCTTCTATTATAACGAATGCATGCCCCCCAAGTCCAAGCCTCTACTCCCGCAGCGCATCCTGCAGCTTGGTCGACATGGACGAGCCGCTGCCGCCCATTCTTCGGCGCAGCCGCTGCATCTCCGCCGTTAGCCTGGCGACTTCCATTTCGAGAGAAGCCTTCTCCTGCTCCAACCCGGACAGGCGGTCCCGCAGCTGCATGTTCTCTTCCTCCAGCCTGTTCATACGCTCTTCAGCATTCATTTAGCTCCATCCTTCCTCCCGGACTATCAGCTCCGGACTCCGCTCCCTCAAGATCGAGTCCATGAGCGCCGAGCTCTCTTCCCCGTCAGGGGAACATTCCAGATCCGCATCCGCATCGAACGCCATCCTGCTGCCTGCAGCGGCCAGCTCCCGCCGAACAAAGGCGGCCGCCAGCCGCAGCGAGTGTCCGGCAGCCGGAATCCAGCCCGGCATCATCGCCGTAAAATCGTGAATCATTCCCGCGTAGCAGCGGTATTCCACCGCGACTCCATCCCGCCGCAGACGCTCGGCATACTGATGCCCCTGGTCGCGCAGCGGGTCCAGCTCCGCCGTGACGACGAGCGCAGGGGGCAAGCCCTCCAGCGTATCCGCCAACAGCGGAGACACAGCGGGCTTTCTTCGATTGTCCTCCGGGGCATAACCGGACGCGAACTGCTGCAGCAGCCGCAGCGTCAGCATATACTGCCTGCCGTTCTCCCGCAGCGAAGGCTGTGCCGCGCTGCCGGCGCCGCCTGTCAGATCGACCGCCGGATACAGCAGCGCTTGGCAGGCGATGTCCGGCCCTCCGCGCTCCTTGGCCAGCAAAGCCGTCACAGCGGCGATATTGCCGCCGGCGCTCTCGCCCGCCACGGCGATCCGGCCGCCGTCTCCTCCCAAGCCGGACGCATGGATCGAGGCCCATTTCAACACGTCGTAAGCATCCTCCACTCCGGCCGGATACGGATGCTCCGGCGCCAGCCTGTATCCGACCGACAGCAGCATGCAGCCGCTCAGGACGCACCAGGCCCGATTGTATCGATGCCGGGCGGTGTGGTCGCCAAGAGCGAAGCCGCCGCCATGGAAATACAGCACAATCGGGAGCTTGACCGACTCGCTTGCGCTCTCGGGCCGATACAGGCGAACAGGAATCATGCGGCCGTCATGGGCAGTCGCGGTTATGTCCTTCCAGACTGCCCTGCCTTCCACCCGCAGGGCTGCGGCCGCATCCAAGCCCTTCATGAACAGCCTCATGCGAGGGCGCATCCGCGGCAAGGTCAAGCCCGTCATCCAAGATCCGGCATGGACGATGCCGAGCAGCAGCCGAAGCGGCAGCGAGCGGGGGCCGAGCGGGCGCTCCGCGGAATCAGCGCCCTCCCGTTCTTGGCTTGACACGCTGGATCATCTCCGTCTTCAGGCTCCATAGCGACTCGCTGAAAGCAACGGGATACGGCTCCGGATGCAGCTTGCGCAGATGCGGCTGGCGGAACAGCTTCAGCTGCCCGGCGTGGTAGGCACGAATCTCATCCAGTGCAGGCAGCTCTCCCGTCAGCCGTCCGTCCCGGAAAACTGCCTTCAGCAGCGGAACGGCCGCATAATCCTCCGCCTCTGCCGTCACATACGGGTGGGCCGGATCGACCAGCTTCAGCACCGCTCCTTCCACCGGCGCCGTGTCTCCGCGCAAAGTCATGAAATCGGCCACAGCCATGCCGCTTCGGCGATCGATCAGGCGGTAAACGTCCTTGACGCCCGGATTCGACACTTTATCCAGGTTGCCGGAGATTTTGATCACCGGCTCGTAACGGCCGTCCTTCTCACGGGCGACGAGCTTGTATACGCCTCCGAGGGAGGGCTGATCCGCCGCCGTAATCAGCTGCGTGCCGACGCCCCATGTATCGATCCGCGCGCCTTGAGCCTTGAGATTCATGATGATGTGCTCGTCCAGGTCGTTGGAAGCGACGATCTTCACATCGGGGAATCCGGCTTCGTCCAGCATCCGCCTGGCTTCCCTCGACAGCACCGCCAAATCGCCGCTGTCGAGCCGGATGCCCTGAAGCTCCTTGCCTTCCTTCCTCAGCTCTTCTCCCGTCCGGATGGCATTGGGGACGCCGCTTTTGAGCGTATCGTACGTATCGACAAGCAGCGTGACTCCATCCGGGAGCGCCTTGGCGTAATTCATGAACGCTTCCAGCTCGCTGTCAAACGCCTGGACCCAGGCATGGGCATGGGTTCCTTTTGCCGGCATGCCGAACATCATGCCGGCTCTCATGTTGCTGGTGGCATGGAAGCCGGCGATATAAGCCGCTCTTGCTCCCCATACGGCCGCATCCATTTCCTGGGCGCGCCGGGTCCCAAATTCGAGCAGCGTATCGTCTCCGGCCGCCTGCTTGACCCGCGATGCCTTGGTCGCGATCAGCGTCTGAAAATTGGCCGCGTTCAGAAGGGCCGTCTCCACGAGCTGGGCTTCCATAATTCTCGCTTCGACCCGGATCAGCGGCTCTCCCGGAAATACGAGCGTTCCTTCCGGCACCGCTTCAAGCGTACCCGTAAAACGGAAGGAGCGCAGCTCGTCGAGGAAAGCCTCCTCGTAACGCTCCTCCTGGGCGCGGAGATAGTCCAGATCCTCTTCGCTGAAGGCCAGCTTGGAGATGTAATCGACAATGCGCTGCAAGCCGGCAAAAACAGCAAACCCGTTGCCGAAGGGCAGCTTGCGGAAATACATCTCAAAGACGGCTTTACGGTTATGCGTGCCCATTTTCCAGTGGGCATACATCATATTGACCTGGTATTTGTCGGTATGAAGCGTCAGATCCTCGCAGTTCATCGTTGACCTCCTAAATGGACAAGCTTCGCCAATGGCAAAGGCTGCGCCGCTTGAACGGCGCAGCCTTTGGGCATCGAAATTTATTCAGCCGGTTTCAACAATCCGTTGTCATGCTCCGCAAGCAGGTCCCGATCCTGGATGACGGGCCGGTCGGAGCTGTGCAGCGCCCGGGATTCATCCAGCTCTCTCTTCAATCCTTTGATCTCCCTTTGGAGCCGGTACTGGCGGATGATTCCGAACAGCCCCGTGCTCAGGCCGCCCAGCAAAGCCGAGATCAGGATGACCAGAATAAGCGGCGCGCTCGTCGTCGCGAACATGAAGTTGACCAGCACCGGATCGACGTTGATGACAGCGAATATGGCAATAAGCAAGGCAAAAACCAAGCCGGATATTAACAGACCTTGCGTTTTCATCGGAAATCACCTCAAGCCTTCTCTTCATTGGATATTGTTCCCTTTTACCCGGACGCCATGCCCGTTCAAACCCTTTTTTTCTTCGGCATCCACACTTCGATCAGGGAATACAGCTGCTCGATCGCAATCGGCTTGCTGATGTAATCCGAAGCCCCTGCGGCCAGACATAGATCCCGGTCCTGCATCATCGCCTTCGCGGTCAGAGCGATGACGGGAATATCGCGGTACAGGGGATGCTCGCGGATCCGCCTCGTCGCTTCATAACCGTCCATGACCGGCATCATCATATCCATCAGGACGACGTCGATATCCTCCCGCTCGTCCAGAAGCTGAAGCGCCTCCTCGCCGTTGTTCGCCGTCAGCACCTCCGCCCCTTCGATCTCCAGGGCATTCGACAGGCTGTAGACATTGCGGATATCGTCATCGACGAGCAGGATAAGCCGGCCTGCCAGAGCCGGATGGCTGGGGATCCGGTCTGATGACGCGGCTGCCTGCTGCTTGGCGGCTTCGGCCGTTGCCGAAGACCGCTCCCGGTCTCTCCGCTCCGGCGTCGCCTGGAAGGAAGGCGATTCAGCTTCAGCCGATTGCTTCGTTCCTCCCTCGGCATTCGCCAAGGAGGACAACGACGGAACATACAAGGTGAACGCGCTGCCCGCTCCCGGGCTGCTGTCGAGCGTGATGAGCCCGCGCAGCAATCCGGCAAGCTCGCGGGAAATCGAGAGGCCGAGGCCGGTGCCTCCGAATTGGCGGCTCGTCGTGCCGTCGGCCTGCTGGAAGGCATCGAAGATGACTTCCTGCTTGGAAGGATCGATCCCGATTCCGGTATCGCTGATTTTGAAGGAGACGATCTTCTCCCCGCCGGCTTGCGGAAGCAGCTTAGCGGCTTCTTCAGCGGGGACGAGCGCAATTTCCAGAGACACTCCTCCCTGAGGGGTGAACTTGAAGGCGTTGGAAAGAAGGTTTTTGAGAATTTGCCGCAGCTTTCTTTCATCCGTGTACAGAGTGGCCGGAACATCCTCGCCGCAGTTCATCTTGAAGTCCAGCTGATGCTTGTGCGCAATGCCGGAAAATCCGGAGAACACGCTCTCCGGCAGCTCCGACATGTTGATGGCATCCACATGCAGATCCATGCGTCCGGCCTCGATCTTCGTCAGATCAAGGATGTCGTTGATCAGATCCAGCAGATCCTCCCCGGCGGAATGGATGACGCGGGCGAATTCTTCTTCTTTCTCGGACAGATTCCCGGCCGGATTCTCGGCCAGCATTTCCGACAGAATCAGCATGCTGTTGAGCGGCGTCCGCAGCTCATGGGACATGTTGCCCAGAAATTCGCTTTTGTAGCGGGAAGTCTGCTCCAGCCGTTCGGAATACTGCTTCAGCTCCTCCTGAATCTGGCTCAGCTCGTCGTTCTTCTCCTCCGACAGCACGAACTGCCTTCCAAGCTGCTCGTTGGAGGCGGACAGCTCCTCCTGCTGGGTCTGAAGCTCTTCCGTCTGGACCTGCAGCTCCTCCGTCATCGCCTGCGACTCGCGAAGAAGGCTCTGGATTTGCATTTGCGTGAACAGCCTGTTGAGGGCGCTGCCCAGCATGTCGGCTGCTTTCTCGGCGAATGTCTCCAGATGATGCTCGAAAGGCTTGAAGGAGGCGAGCTCCAGCACGCCTAGCGTCTTGCCTTCGAACAGGACCGGAACCAGCAGCAAATGAGATGGCGGAGCGCTGCCCAGTCCGGAGGAAATCCGAATATACGTCTCCGGCACTGTGTAGCTTCGCTTGAGCTTTTCGGCAGCCGTTCGGCCGACAAGCCCTTCTCCGAAGCCGAACGAAGCGGATGCCTCCTCCAGACCCGATCCGCTGCCCGAGACGGACGCGGCAAGCGTCAGCTTGGCTCGGGAATGCTGCGGATTGGAAATATAAAGCGCTCCATATGGCGCCTTCAGAGCCTCCGCGATGTAGCGGACCACCATGTCGGCCGTCTCGTTCAGATTCTCCGCGCCCTGCAGGCGGGAGCCCAGTTCTACGCTGTAGCGCTGAATCCAGCTCTCGCCTTCGAGCTTCTCCAGCAGCTTGTTCGTCTCTGCGGCTAGATCGGCCACCTCATCCGAGGTCGAGATCGGGACCCGAATCGAGAGATCGGCTGCGCTCTGCTCGCTTTCTCCGGACATGCCCTCCAGGCAATCCGTCACATTTCGGATCGTGCGGACGATGGAGCGCGACAGCAGCCAGCCGATCAGAGCCGACAGGAAGATCGACAGTCCGAACAGAGACAGCAGCGTCGTGCGGAGCATGCTGTTTCCTTCCTCCAGATTGGCAAGCCTCTTGGCGGTAAGGGTTTTCTCCGTGCTGCGGAATCCCTCGAACATTCCCCGCAGCTTGTCCATGTCCTGCTTGCCGCGGTCGATGACATAGAATTTCCTGACCGCCTCTTCATCCCCGTCTTGCTTGGAGTCGATGACAGGCATCGTAATGGCCAGCCATTCTTCAATGACCGAGCGGATCGACTCCAATGTTTTCATCTGAAGGGGGTTGTCTGATATTAGCGCCATCAAGCTGTCATAGTTGGTCTGCCATTGCGAAAATCCGTTCCGGTAAGGCTCCAGATAATTATCCTCGCCGGTGACAATGAATCCCCGCTGGCCCGTCTCCATGTCCAGCACGTTTTTTTCGATTTTGTTCGTAAGATTATGCACTTCGATATCATGGCTTGTAATGTAGTTCGTTTCTTGCTGGACCTTGTCCAGCTGGTTGAAGACGACAAAAATCGAAATCGCCAGGCATATCAAAATGACGGCATAACCGGCGATAATCTTGGTTCTGATCGTAATTCTCCGCTTCGATTGGCTCGACAACTTTCTATCCCCTGTTCTGGCCGGCGAAGGCGCACAAGCTGGCTCTGCGCCGGATTTATCCCTCAAATGCTCGAGACGGATGCCGAATCGGCCTCCGGTATCAGGTCACAGGCGATTTGCCCCCGTCAATATTCAGCGCCGTCCCCGTTATATAAGAAGCCGCGCCGGAAACGAGGAAGACGATGGCATCCGCTGCCTCCCGGGTCTCTCCGATCCGTCCGAGCGGGACGGCATGGCGCGGATCCCGGGCATACTCCTCCCAGCTGAGCTCGGGAGCGTCGCATCTCCACTTCCGCTCGATCTGATCGCTGCGGATCAAACCGATGCAGACCGCGTTCACGCGGATGCCGTCGGCTGCGAGATCCCGGCTCATCGCTTTGGTGAGCGCGATTCCTGCCGCTCTGGTCACCGAGGAAGGAAGCGCGGCCGCCCCAGGCGACTTTCCTCCGATCGCCGTCACGTTGACGATGGCGCCGCTTCCGGCCCGCTTCATGAACGGCAGCGCTTCGCGGGTCATATGGACGGCTCCCATCAGCTTCAAGCCGATATCGGCCTCCCAGCTCTCGAAGCCGACCTCCTCGAACGGGGCTGCCGCAGACGTTCCCGCATTATTGACAAGAATGTCGATTTTCCCGTCCCACTTCTCCGCGATGGCCAGGACGGCTTGTTTGACTCCATCGGCATCGGCAACATCGCAGGCCGCCGTCAGGACGCCGGCCCCGGTCTCCTCCTCAATCCGTTCCGCCGCCGCTTCGAGATCCTCTATCGTGCGGGCGATCAGGGCGACATGAGCGCCTTCCCGCGCCAGCGTGAGCGCCGTGGCGTATCCGATGCCTTTGCTGCCTCCCGTAATGACCGCATGTTTGCCGCTCAGGTTGAGATCCATGGTCAACCTCCTTCGATGATATCGAATCGATCTCTATCGGCTCTTGCATTTCCCGGGAAATCGACGTCAATGTCGCGTCCTGTCGTCCGGTTCGGTTGTGGAGATTAGCGGCCTACCTTGACGTAGAAACGGGCGCGCTCTTCCCAAATCTCGCCCGGCTCCAGTCCGAACAGCCCCATCTCCTCGGCTGGAAGGCTCATGTTGGGAGCATTGACGAGGTTCACTTGCGGCTCCGGACAGAAAAACTCTCCCCGGCCCTGATTGTTGTACAGCATCCACTGCTTGTAGGAGGTCCCGACATCGTAGACGAGCGTGACGCCGCGCTTCGTATCGGTCAGTTCCATCCGGTTGCGGCCATTTTGGGGAACGGCTGTGTAGTGGTGGTCCAACGCCGTCCAGAACGGATCGACTCCGTCTTCCTTCATGTTCTCCTCTTCGGCGCTCAGAGGCATGAAGGAACCGGTAGGCAGCATCCTCGGGCTCATTTCCCAGCGCTCGCCGATCGTCAGCTTGAGCTTGCAGTCCTGCGCTTTGCTCCCCGGAGAGAACGGCGCGTTGAGCGTCGTATGGAACGCCAGCAGGCAAGGCATCGATTCGCTTCCGTCGTTGCGGAGCGTGACCCGCTGGGACAGGCCGTCCGGTCCGAGGGAGTAGTGCAGGCGCACCGTATAGTTGAAAGGCAGCCGGCGGTAGGCGGGATGGTCCTCGTCGACCTTTACCGATACCGTCACGAAGCTCTCGTCGCCCTTATGGCCGAAGCTTTCTACTTCCCAGGGGGTTTGATAGAGAAAACCGTGCAGATGGTTGTCCGTCGCCGGCTCGTTGATGGGAAGCTGATAAATTCTGCCGTTCCAAGGGAACTTGCCGTCTTCGTACCGGTTGGGCGGGAAAAGCACCGGGATTCCCCAGACGATGGAATTTTCCCGAAACTTCTGCATGTCCTCGTGTGCCGGCTCGCGCAGGAACCGGTATCCGTTGACCAGATCGCGGAAGGCAACCAGATTGCCTCCGATTTCGGGAAGCATGACCGCTTCGTAGGCTCCCGCTCGCAGATAAATCGCCTTTTGTCCCTGATAGATGCCCTCAAATGCACTGCTCGCGCTGCTCATATGGATATCCGCTCCTCTCTAAATTCCGCTTCTACTAGAGTACCATATTTTTTTCGACCTGTTCTATACGAATTGACAAGCTTGTTGCCCTGCAAGCACAAGCTTGGCGCCGTCTATTCCGGCGCTTGACGCCGCCGGTTCCGGCATCCGGCAGGGAGAAGGCTGCATGCAGAGAAAAAGAAAGCAGCCCGCGAAGCGAGGCTTCACGGGCTGCTCTTTCGGACTTGCAGATCGTTACCGGTCCGCCATGAACGGCTCCCCTTGCATCTCGGAGCCATGATCCGCGCTTTTCTCGCGCTGCATGAACGGCCACCAGTTCGCCGCTCCGAACGTCCTGACCATGACCGGAACGAACAGCGGAAGCATGAGGAATGCGTACAAGACCAATCCGCACAAGACGATCGTGGCGATCTGCATGAGCGACATCACGCCGGAAGGCAGCATCGCCGCGAACGTTCCGCCGAGAATGACGGCGGCGGACAGAATGACCGATCCCATATTGCGCATGGCGCGCAGAATGCCTTCCTTGGGAGCCAGATGCTTGTATTCGCGGAAGCGGTCGAGCAGGAAGATGCTGTAGTCGACGCCGAGCGCGATGAGCAGGACGAAGCTGAAGAACGGCACGGCCCAGCTGATTCCGTCATAACCGAGAATCCGGGTGAAGACGACCTCGGCGATAGCCATCGACGTATAGTACGTAATGAGCAGCGAGGCCATGATGTAGGCCGGAATGACGATCGAACGGAACAGGAGGATCAGAATGACGGATATGCCGATCAGCATCAGGATGACGGTACGGGAATAATCCTCGTCCGAAATCGTATTGAGATCATGCTGCGTGCTCGTGATGCCTCCGACCGCATACTGGGAGCCTTCGTAGCCGGTTCCTTTCAGACCGCGCTCCACGGCCGCATTCACATCCGGAATTTTATTGAGCGTGGTTTCTTCATACGGATTCGTAGAGAATACGACATCGAGAGTCGTTATGTCGCCTTCAGGAGACAAGTAGGTTTCAAGAGCCTTCTTGAAGTCCGCATCGGCAAGAGCCTGCTCCGGCAGGTTCCAGCCGCTGAGTCCCGAATCCGGCTGTGCCGACAGCTCATCCAGATAAGTCCGGGCTTCGCCGAGTCCGTTCGATACTTGGCTGATTCCGTCGACACTCTGGTCAAGCCCGCCGGTAAGCTGCCCCAGCTGCTTGTTGAGATCGGCAAAGCCGGTCTGCAGCTGCTTCTGTCCTTCCTGCAGGGAGCTGAAGCCGCTCGTCACCTGCGGCAGGCGGCCGATGACCTGACCTTGGCCGGCTGCCGCTTGGGAAATCCCCTGCTGCAGCGATTCGAGTCCCGCGGCCAGCTTCTTCAGGCCGTCGCCAAGCGCCGCTTGACCGGCTGCTGCCTGCGACAAGCCGGCATTGGCATCCGCAATGCCTTTGGCAGCCGAGCTCAGCTGGGCATTGAGCTTCTCCAGTCCACCGGCAAGCCGGGAAGCTCCGCCGGACAGCTGGCCGAGCGATTGCATCGCTCCCTGGAACTGAGCGTCGGCCGCCAGCTCCGGATATTTGTCGCCGAGCGCCTGGAAGGCCTGCTCCAATCCGGCAAGTCCTTGGGCCAGCTCCTTCTGGCTGGCGGCGGCGTCTCCATATGCGGAAGACAGCTGCCCCAATCCGCCTCCGACCTTCTTGTAGCCCGCAAGCAGCTTGTCGCTTGCCGCCGCCAGCTGCTCGGCGCTCTGCTGCGCTTGCGCAAGTCCGGCGCCAAGTTCCTTGGCGCCTGCCGTTCCGTCCACAAGCCCTTTGCGGATCCGCTCGAGTCCTTGCCCGAGCTGCTCGACTCCGTCCTGCAGCCTGGCGGTGCCGGTGACGAGCTCCCCGGCTCCGTCGGCAGCCTGCTTCAGCTTCGGCGCATTGTCCGCGAGGCTGGTGCTGGCTTCCTTCAGCCCCTTGCCGATTTTGTCGAGTCCATCCGTGCTCTGGCCGATGCCGCCGCCCAGCGTATCGGCTTGCTTGGATACCTCGAGGTCTTCCAGCGGAGATCCGGCTGGCCGGGTGGCGCTGCGTACGAGCTTGACGCCGTCCACTTTCGACAGCTCGCGGCTGATCTGCTCGACGACAGCCAGGCCTTCCTTGCTGTCGAAGCTTTTATCCGCCTTCAGGATAACGGTCGAAGGCATTGAATCTCCGGGACCGAAGCTGTCGGAGATCAGATTGAACGCCTTGACGGAACGGTATTCATCCCCGATTTCCTGCAGCGAGTTGAAGGAAATCGTATTTTTGTATGCGGCCATGAACGGCACGATGAAGATGGCGAGGATAACGAGAGCCCATATCGGCTTGCGCAGGGAGAAGCGGCCCATGCGGTCCCACATGCGGCTTTCTTTATGCTCGAGAGAACCTCTTGCCGGCCAGAACAGCGCGTTGCCGAGCACGGCCATGAAAAACGGAACCAGCGTGACAAGCGCGATCAAAAGCACGGCGACCCCGACGGCGACAGCAACCGCCGAGCGGTACAGCACGAAGGTGGAGAAGCCGATCGAAGCGAAGCCGACCAGAACCGCCGCCCCCGAGATCAGCACCGTGCGCCCGGCTGTGCGGTAAGTGGCCAATATCGCTTCCGTGCGGTCCAGTCCATGAGACAGCTCTTCCTTGTACCGGCTGATCAGCAGGATGCAGTAATCCGTTCCGATGCCGAACATAATCGCCACCATGAAAATCTGGGTGAAGTTGGAGAGCGGGAAGTCCGCGTATTTGACGAGGAACGACACGACCGACTGCGACAGCAGATAGCTCAAGCCTACGGCGAGCAAAGGCACGAACGGCGCTACGACCGAGCGGAAAACGATGAACAAAATGACAAGGATGAAAATGACGGTGATGGACTCGGTCTTCGCCAAGCCCTCCATCGAGCTTTTGACCTGATCCTCGTTGATCATCCATTCGGAAGTGTAGTAATGCTCCGTCTTGATGCCGGAAGCCGCATTGTACAGCGCATCCTGCAGGTCGACGGCTTCACGGCCGTTTTTCTGGATGCCCACGAGGGCGAGCATCGTTTTGCCGTCCTTGGAGATGAGCTGGTCCTCAAGCTCCTTCTGGTCGAAGGGACCTGTAACCGATACGATCCCCTCCTTGCCGCCCGATTGCTTCATGGCGTCCAGCCCCGTACGGATGGCGGTTTTATCGTCGGCGCTCAGCCCTTCGGCACGGTGGAACACCAGGACGGCCGACAACTCATCCTTCTTGGACGAGTCGGAGGACTGGGCGTTCTTCTCCTTGATCAGCTTGGAAGCCATCGACGAGGAATAGCCGTCCGGGACGGTAATCTGGCCTTTGTCCCTGACGAGCTGCTGCATGTCCGGAGCGGACAGCATCAATCCGGCTGCCGCCGCTATCCACACAATCAATATGGCCCAGCGCCATTTCAATATCGTTCTCACCGTATGATTCCCCTCCGGTTATCAATTCTTTAGTTTGTCGGCTAGAAACTCGAACGTTTCAATGAACTGCAAAGCTTCTTCGTCCTCGAATGCCTGGATATAACGACCGAGAGTGTCTTTGATGATCCGGTCGGTTTCCTTCGCTGTCCGAATTCCTTTGTCTGTGAGCGACAAATACGTGACTCTGCGGTCCTTGCCGTCTGGATGGCGCTGGATCAAGTCCTTGTCGACCAGCCGCGTAATCAAGGAAGTAATCGTGCTCTTGCCCACGCAAAAAGCGTCCGCCAGCTCCGTTGAAGTGCAGCCTCCGCCCGACTCGCCTCGCGAGTTCAAATAACGGACAATGCCGAATTGCTCCCTGGTCATATCCTCCGGAAGCTTCTCCTGGATCAAAGCGTTGAAGCGCCTCGTCACGACAAAGCTCGCGGCCTCGTACCGCTTGATGATGTCCGGCAGCAGCTCTTCCCTCATCGCCAGTCCTCCTTTCTTGTACAAGTTCGATGTTGAAATAGTTTGATAATCGAACTTTATCATGGCAAAAACCGCCCTGTCAACAGACAAGGCGGCTCGTTTCATTCATTCATTCATTCATTCATTCATTGCGGCTCGTTTCATTCATTCATTCATTCATTGCGGCTCGTTTCATTCATGCAGATTGGCTCGCTTCATCATACATGCGGCTTACTTCATTCATGCACAGCGGCTTGCAGCACTCATACGAGCAGCTGAGCTCTGCTAGATGCAGCCTTCCGCCATACGGCCGTGCCGGGCTGTTCCAGCCGCGTTCGGGCAGCCCATCAGGCTTCATACAACGCTTGGATTTCCGCTACCTGATCCATGAGCTTGCGGGCTACATAGGGAGGATCGACGACCTTGACATGAGGCCCATAGCTGAGAAGCCGCGAATAGAGCCAATAGCCCTGTTCTTCGCGATCCGCGACCTCCAGCCAGCCGTCATCCCGGATGACAATGAAGCTCCGGTCGTAATCATCCAGCACTCTTGTCTTGACCGAGGGGTGAAACAGCAGCTTCAAGTCGATTTTGAGGCTGTCTTGACACGCCATGCGCTTGTCGAGCTCTCGCAGGTCGACATCACGGCGGGTGAACGTTTCCGGCAGGAGATCCAGCTGTTCCATCCGGTTGAGGCGGAAAGTTCGGTAATCGCCCCGCTTCAGGCAGTAGGCGTGCAAATACCAAATGTAACCCTTCAGCGCAAGTCCGACCGGCTCCACCATCCGCTCGCTGCTCGTTCCCTGCCAGTCGAGATAGACGATGCTCAGCAGCCTGCATCCATCCAACGCTTCATGGATGGTTCTCAGCATCGCTTGATGCCGCTCCTTCTCCTTCCATGGATGCAGATCGATCAGCACCCGCTCGCCGGAGGAGCTCCCGCTCCCGTTGCCGGATCGTTCCACCAAGGCGATCACCTTGTCGATCAGCGAAGAGAGCTCCTCTCCGCTCAAGGCAGACCCGACTCCGCGCAGCGCTGTCACGATGGATTGCAGCTCATCGCAGCTCAAATATTGCCGCTCCAGACGATACCTCTCCATAATCTCGTAGCCTCCCGAGAGGCCCGGATAGGAAATGACGGGGATACCGGCCATATTCAGCGTTTCCAGGTCGCGGTATATGGTGCGCAGCGACACTTCGAAGCGCTCGGCTAGCTCCTGAGCCCCGACACGCCTGCGGCCGAGCAGCAGCATCGTGATGCCGAGCAGTCTTTCCAGCTTCAATCGGGTTCCCTCCTTGCATTCAATCCATGGCAGGCCGCCGTCTGCAGGCTGCCATCCTTCGTCATGGCACCGTCCAGGTTCACTTCCAGGCCCGGCCGGGTAAAGAAGTACAACCTATCCAACGAGGTGATCATAATGACGGAACCATCAAAGAAAAAGCTGGACCATCAGCCTGAGGGCTCCAGCATCCAGGACCGGGACAATCCGGAGCAGCTGCCGACGGAGAAGGAAAGCCTGATGGATGCAGATCCATCCCAGATGAACGTGGATTCCATTCCGGTGGAAGACCTGACGATCGAGCAGCAGGACGAGAAGGACAAGACCAAGACCAAAAACGATTCCTCCAGCGCGCGTAAATATCACACCGGCTTCTAAGCCTCAGAATGGGAGAGACATCTGCTCCAATACTTCGATCTCCGTCCCCGGCGTGCATCCCGCGCCGGGGATTTCCCTGAGGCGGGCCAGCTTGCCCGCCAAGCCGGGCTCTTCGGAGAGAAGCCGTTGCGCATCATCTCCATCCGCTGCCGCCGGGGAGAGATCGGCCCCGGCATTCGGCTTCGATATCCCTTCACTCAAGGACTTGGCTGATTCTGAACCGACGGGTACGGTTCTTCCCTCACGCATAGGAACGGCAAGCATGGCAGCTGCCTGTCCCAATCCACTCTCCCGCACGCTTCCCGCGCTTTCCCTATAAAAACGGTCCTCCGGAATTCCGTGCAATACCCTGAGCTCCGAGACGATGTCATGAATCCGCTCCGCATAATCCCGGCTCGCATAGGCTCCGGCAAAGATCCGGTCGTAAGCCGGAAGCAGAGAGGCATCGTACCGCTGAAGCATTCCATAGTACCAGCTCTTCACGTCAGGCGTCAGGCGCAGCAAGGAAGTCATCATATAACCCGCGCCGGCCTCCTTGACCGCTCCCATCAGCTCGTCGAGCCGGGAACGGGAGTCGGTCAGCAGCGGAAGGATCGGCGCAGCGAACACGCCGGCCGGCAAGCCGGCATTCCGGAGCTCGGCCAGAGCCTGAAGCCGCTGCCGCGGCAGCGGCGCGCCGGGCTCCAGGAACCGGATGAGCTCATCGTCGAGGGTATTCAGGCTGATGTTGACCGAGAGCAGATTCAGATCGGCCAGGATGTCCATATCCCGCAGGACCAGCGGCGAACGGGTCGTGATCGATACCGGCACTCGGTAGCGGGCCAGCACCTTGAGGCACTCCCGCGTCACCTGCCGGCTGCTCTCGGCAGGCTGATAAGGATCCGTAGCCGTGCCGATCGCGATATGGCCGACGTCCCTCGCCAGCTCCTGAAGGTCGAAGCGCCGGGAAGCCGCCATATTGTGCAGCTGCTTGCGAAGCGCTTCCGCGGCATTGTCCTTGACGAGGATATGATCCTGGAACTCGTCGCTTCCAAGGCCGATGAACGATTGAAACGCTCTCGCATAACAGAAGCTGCAGCCATGGGCGCAGCCGCGGTACGGATTGATCGACCAGCCGAACGGCATCTTCTCTTCCTTGACCCGGGTCATCGCTTGCTTGACGACGACCGTCTCCAACCGCTTCGCGCTCATGAGCTTACCTCCCGACAAGAACGTTTGTTCCCATATAGATATACTATATCATAGGAATGAGCATCTGGCAATGCTAGAAACCCGATTCATCCCGCTCCTGCCTCCAGCCTTTGCCGACGACTTCGTGCACGTCGCTGAATGTGACAAAAGCGCCGGGATCGGCTTCATGCACGAGCCGTTTCAGACGGCCTGTCTCCTTGCGGCTGACGACACAGTAGATCACTTCGGCGCGTCTGTTATCGAATGCGCCTCTCCCGTCGAGAAACGTCGCTCCCCGCTTGAGCTCGCTCAAAATCTCGCTTGAGATCAGCTCCGGCTTCCGAGATACGATAATCGCTGCTTTGGCCGAATAGGAGCCTTCCTGGACGAGATCGATCAATCTCGCACCGACCAGCATCGCAATCAGCGTATACATGGCCCTTGTCAGGTCCAAATAAATCAACGAAAGCAGCACAACGGCCGCATCGGTGACGAAGATCGTCCTCCCGAGGCTCCAGCCGAACGATTTCCTGCACAGCATCGCCAGGACATCAACCCCGTCGGTCATGCCGCCGTACCGGAATACGATTCCCAGCCCCGCTCCGACGATAGCCCCCGCATATAGGGAAGCCAGCAGCAAGTCTTTAAGCGGCAGCCGGAACGGTTCGAAAAAGATGAGGAACAGCGAGAGGCTGACCGAACCGATCACAGCATAAATAAAACTCGTTCGCCCCATGTATCTCCAGCCCAGCAAAAAGATAGGGACATTAATGATCAGGCTTGACCAGCCTGGACTCCAGCCAAGCACGTAATTGAGAAGCAGGGCGACGCCCGTAATTCCGCCTTCCGCCAAGCCGTTGGCCAGATTGATTTCATTGATTCCGAACCCCATGAGGGCGGAGCCGGCCAGAATGGCGGCTATGTTTATCGCATGCCTTCCCCAGGATTTCATGACGCGATTTCCTCTCCTGAATCTTCTCATCCTCTCATTCTTCCCCGAAAATGCCGGAGCAAGCCTGTTATTGTCCACCCTCGGGCAGTGTGGTACATTGGTACGAAAAAGTGTCCGGCCTTACCGGATGCCAGTCCCCGGAGGTGCGGCACCTGTTATGAATTCTTTGCGCGGGCGAGCAGGCTCTTTTACTTGGAATTCTTTTTTGCTGCTTGCCGTCGTTTTTGCCGGCTATCTTGTCTTCGGCCTATCGGAAAACATTAAAGGCCCCGCCATTCCGCGCATGCAGGCCGACCTGCGGATCAGCGAATTCCAGGTTGGCCTGCTGCTAGCGTTCAACTCCCTCGGTTACTTGATCGCCTGCTCCTTCACCGGCTTGCTTGTGCGCAAGCTCGGCATGCGCGCGACGACGGTCGCCAGCTTCGGGGCGATGGCCGTGTCGGGACTGTTCATCTGGGCCTCCTCAGGCTTTTTTTCGCTGTCGGCCGCCTACTTTTTCCTCTACATCGGCAACGGCGCCCTCGAGATCGTCCTTTCCTTGCTGGGAGCGCGGATCTTTACGCGCAACGCGGGGACGATGATGAATCTCGCGCATTTCTTTTACGGTCTCAGCTCCATGGCCGCGCCTCTGGCCGCCGCGTATTTGATGGCTTTCCGTCCGGGAGACGGCGGTCCCCTCGGCTGGGGAGGGATGTATGCCCTCGTCATGGCCCTTTCCATTTTGCCTGCCATTCCGGCTCTGCTCGCACGTTTCCCCGGCAAGGAAACCCCCGAAGATCCAGCTTCCGCGGGGAAGCAAGAGGCGGAGCCTGACGGTCCGGCCGCAGCGGGCGGCCTCTCGGTGCGCCAGTACGCGAGAGATCCCGTCGCCTGGTTTGTCGTTGCCATCCTCTCTGCGGGAGTCGTAGCCGAGATGGCTTTCGGAGGCTGGCTTCCCGCCTTTCTGGAAAAAGCCTACCGCTGGGACGGGACGGCCGCTTCCGCCATGCTCTCCGGGTTCTTCGTCTGCTTCACCGCTGCGCGGCTCGTGCTTGGCCCTCTTACCGACCGAATCGGCCTTATCCGCTCCATTCTCATTTTCTCCCTGTTTTCCGGTCTTTGCACCGTGGCGGCCGTTTTCGCCGGGGAACCTGGAGCCTGGCTGTTCGCTCTCGCCGGAGCCGGCATCGCTCCGATCTATCCGACGGTCATGGCCTTTCTGGCTGTCCGCTACGCAGGCCGGAGCGATGCGGCCATCACGTTTACGGTGACGATGCTCGGGTTTGCAAGCGTAGCGGGCAACCTCCTGATCGGAGCCATTACCGACGGCTTCGGTCGTCTGTTCGGCAGCTCCGGCAGCGGCGAGATGCGCGGCATGCAGGCCGGCTTCCTGTTCATCGGCTTGTGCGCGCTGCTCTGCGCCTTGGCGGCCGCACTCCTGCTCCGCCATCTCAAAAACAGAAAAGCCGCTCCGGCAAGGAGCGGCTTCTAGAATGCAGCTTGGATCGATCCAGGCCGCCATGAATGCTACAGCGGCCTAGCCGTACAGCAGATCAGTTCCCGGCATGAGCAGCCTTCGCCGCTGCAGCGAGCTCTTCCGCAAGCTCGGGCAGCCAATGCTCAAGGCTGTAGAACTCAAAGCCGGCCTCCGCAGCGAGGGAGTTGTCCATATGCCAGGACTTGCCGATGCCGAAAGGAGATCTCTGCTCGTCCGCCGACTGCTCCCGGATGACGGCCGTTTTGCCGGTCGCCTTCTCCACAAGGCCGATGACTTCCCGGATGGATACATCCCCGTTCGAGCAGCAGTTGACCGGTCCGGTCAAGGAGCTGTCCTTGAGCCAGCACAAAAACGCCGCCGCTTCGGCGGAATGCACGAAGGAGATTCTCGCATCCGGGGACGGCACTCCGATCGGTTCCCCGCCGAGGACCTTGTCGACGTGGAAGTGCAGCCGCTTCGTATAATCATCCGGCCCCAGAATAATCGGAAACCGGACCATGACCGCTTCGAATCGGTCTTGTTCCCACAGGACCGCCTCGGCCTGCCGTTTGCCCTCTCCGTAGCTCAGCGTATGCCTGCTGCCTCCCGTGACTGGATAGCCGCCCGGCATCCATGCGGTTTCTGCGAGCCTTTCCGGCGATTCTTCGTACACGGACAAAGTGGATACCTCGATGTATCGCTTCGTTTTGCCTGCCAATACCTCTACCGCAATGGCGGCATCCTCCGGCGAATAGCAGATCTGATCATAGACGACATCCCACGCACGGCCATCCACCGCAGCTGCAAGCGAAGCCTTGTCCTCGCGGTCCAGCACCAGATGCTCCACCGGACGAACAAAGGACGTTTCCGTTTTCCCCCTCGTGCCGATCGTCACCTCATGGCCTTCCTCCAGCAAAAGATTGACCAGCCTCTTGCCCACAAACCGCGTTCCGCCCAGCACAAGTATGTTCATGACTCGATCCTCCTTGGATGTTCTATTCTCTAGACTTCGCCGCCTCAGCCTGAAAACCTGCCCCCTTGCCCGTATGTCCATCACGAGGAAGCTCGGTTCCATCCTATGCCTTGCCGTTCGGCGCCTCCCTCTTGCAAGATAGAAAAAGCGCCTTTTCCGCGCCTCCCTCTGCGGAGGGTTAGGCTGCACGGTAAAAGCGCTGGAATCGTTAAGCTTTGTCCGGGATCAGTTCAGCTTCCACAAGGCAGGAGTCGTGGACGGTTCCCAGCCGGTCAGGGAGGTGTGCGGCTGGAGGCAAGTGTAGCTCTTGCCGCCGTAGGCCACGACATCGCCCGCTTTATACGCAACCCCTGCCTTCCATGCATTGACGCCAGGCGTTGCCGTCGGCGACGGTGTCGGCGTTGGCGACGGTGTCGGCGTTCCCGTCGGTGCCGGTGTCGGCGTTCCCGTCGGCAACGTTGTCGGCGTTCCCGTCGGTGCCGGGGTCGGCGTTCCCGTCGGCGACGGCGAAGCCGTTCCGCAGGCTCCGGCCGATTTCCAAGGACCGTCGGCTCCGCTCAGGTCAGGGCGATCGCCCTGGGTCCACCATTTAGCTTCATACAGAACGCCATTATAAGAAGCCCTTTGCCCCCCGGTATAGGCGGTCGTGGATATCCATGCTGCAGCGGAGCATGCTCCCGGGGATGGGGACGGCGTTGGACTTGGCGTGGCCGACGGCGTCGCGGTAGGTGAAGCCGTCGCCGATGGAGTCGGAGCCGGCGTAGCCGATGGTTTCGGCGTTGCGCTAGGCGTCGGCGTGAGGCTAGGCGTTGGCGTTGCGCTCGGAGTCGGCGTCGGCGCGCCTCCATAAAGCTTGTCGTACTCCTGCTGCGAGGAGCTTCCGTTCAGCGTCACCCGCTGCGGTCCTCCGGAGAACGCCAGCTTCATCATGCCGGGTACATCCAGCGTCGCGCCATTTGCAATCGTCTGCGTCGCCGTACCTGTTATCCGGTACCGGTTGAAATCCCAGCCTGCAGATAGTTGTTCCACCGATCCGGCTCCCCAGGCGGAAGTCAGGGTCGTCGTCGTCGGCAGATCGAACTCCAGCTTCCAGCCGCCAGCGATATCCGCGCCGGTGTTATTCGTTATTTTCAACGAGTAGGTATAGTTCGGATGGTCGTAGTTGCCGCTGAAGCCGATGCTGAAATTTTTCGGGGCCGGCAATTGCGGCTTGACCGTGCCTCCCGGAAGCGAAGCCGTTTTCAGCTTATCGTAGGCGAAGCTGGTCAAAGAGCTGCCGTACGTGTACGTGCCGTCGGCCTGCTGGGAATAATCGCCGGTCAGCTCCCAGAACATCATTCCGCCCAGCCCTTTTTCCTTGATGTAGTCGAGCTTGTAGCCGAGCGATTCCGTATCCTCGTAAGAAAGGAAAATCTTCTTGTCCGCATTGTACAGGTACGGCGTTTTTGTCACGGAATCAAAATAGCGCTTGTTCGCAGGATCCTTGAGCAGGTTGAGGATATGCCAGATCGGATTTGCTCCTGCCGGCTGTTCCGGGGCCGGATCGTTCCAGATGCCGTACTTCCCGTCGGCGCCGCCTCCGGTTGTCGCGGCGCTGCCCCACAACCCGGTATTGTTGATGCCGCCGTTCACGTTTTTCCAGCCGCGGGAGTAATAAGGAACGCCGACGACAATCTTCTCGGGCGGCAACGTTCCGAGATAATATCGCACGGCCCAGTCCGTATTCAATACCGGCGTTCCAAGCGCGGCCGTCTCCGTATCGCGCGAATCGGGATACAAGGCCGAGTGGGGGCCGACATAGCCGTTCCAAGCTCCGTGGAAGTCATACGTCATCAGGTTCGCCCAGTCCAGGTATGGATTCGCTTCGCCCAGCTTCATCCCGCCAAGAATCCAGGACGAAGCAGTAGCCGCGATGGTTAGATCGTACTTCTGGTTATCCTGAGCCCCAGCAGCATCCAGCTTCTCGCGAAGCTTTTTCATAAGAAGGACGTAGTTGTCGTAGTTCACCTTGCGCAGCGGCTCCGCAACGGAGGAATCGATCGGATTGCCGGATTGTCCGGTGCCCGACGGATACTCCCAGTCGATGTCGACGCCGTTGAATTGGTACGTGCGCAGGAAGTCGACGACGCTGCTCGCGAATGTCTCTCGCCCGGCTTCGGAATTGGCCATCGTGTAGAAGCCGCCCGAGCCTGACCAGCCTCCGACCGAGATCAGCGTGCGGACGTCGGGGTACAGCTGCTTGTATTTGACCAGCTGGTTGAAATGCCCTTTGAAGGACAGGCTGGCAAGCTGGCCGGGATAATCCTTTTCGATAGCCGCTTTGCGATCCATGAAGTCGATTTTGTTCGTCTGCGCGTTGACCTTGGCGAATGCATAGTTGATATGGGTGATTTTATCCCACGGAATTTTATCGACCGTGTAGAAGCCCTTGTTCTCCTGATCGCCCCATTCAGGGAAATAAGCGACGATTTTGCGGGGATGGTCGGCTGCGGGGGATGGATCGGCAGGAGCTCCTCCGGCTGCCTTGGTTATCGGCGAGTAAACGCCCGCTGCGCCGGAGTAGAGCGGGAGCAGGACGACGAGACTCATCAACGCGGCCAGAATCCGGGCTTGGCCTATGGCTTTCCGATTTGCTTTTGCTTTCATGCACGTTCCTCCAGACAGTTCATGATCGTTGCTCAGGCATGGAAAAAAGCGCCCCCGCCGCCACGCCAGCCTGACTCAGGCATGGATTTTATCGCAGGACAGGAGCGCCGGAATCAATATCGCAGGTTGGAGCCGGCCTTAGTTCAGCTTCCAGAGGGCAGGAGTCGTTGACGGCTCCCAGCCGGTCAGAGACGTATGAGACTGAAGGCAGGTATAGGACTTGCCGCCGTAGGTGACGATATCGCCGGCTTTGTAGGCCACACCCGCTTTCCAGGCATTGGCTCCCGGAGTTGCCGAAGGAGCAGGTGTCGGAGTCGCGCTTGGCGTCGGGGTTGCCGATGGCTTCGGAGTCGCTGTCGGCGTTGGCGTTGCCGTAGGAGCCGGCGTCGGGGTTGCCGTCGGAGTCGGAGAAGCGGTGCCGCAGGCTCCGACCGATTTCCAAGGGCCGTCCGTGCCGCTCAGATCGGGGCGGTCGCCTTGGGTCCACCATTTGGCTTCATAGAGAACGCCATTGTAGGAAACGCGCTGGCCGCCCGTGTAAGCCGTCGTGGATACCCATGCCGCAGCCGAGCATTGGCCCGGGGTCGGTGTAGGAGTTGGTGTCGGTGTAGGAGTTGGTGTCGGTGTTGCGCTTGGCGTTGGTGTAGCAGACGGAGTCGGCGTTGCCGATGGAGTCGGCGTTGCGCTTGGCGTCGGAGTCGGCGTGTAGCCGGAGCCAAGATCCGTGTTCAGCTTGTTCAGCAGCGTTTTGTTGCGGTCGCCGCTCGTTTCCCAGAACATGGCGCCTGCAAGGCCCTTCGACTTCAGGTAGTCCGTCTTGTAGCCCATGGACTGGACATCGTCGTAGCTGATGAACGTTTGGTTGGAAGGATTGTAGAGATAAGGCACTTTGGCTTGATCGTTCCAATAGCGGGTATAACCGTTTTTGTTGATGTAATTGGCTTCAAGATCATAGAAGTCGTAGCTGCCTTTTTCCCATGTGCCTGTCGAAGAGATGCCGGCGCACTTCTGATACTGGCCGTTGCCGGTAGACGGGCATCCTCCCCATCCGCGGCCGTAGAACGGCGTGCCGAGAACAAGCTTGCTGGCTGGAACTCCACTCGCCAGATACGTCGTAACGGCTTTGTCGATGTTGAAGTTCTGCGGATCGGTCAGCCCCGTTCCAGCTGTCGCCGGATCATAATACAATGGAGCGTTGTGGCCGCTCGTCGTATTCCAGCTGCCGTTGAAATCATAGGTCATGATATTGATCCAGTCGACGGTGCTGGCAATTCCTTTGAGATCATTGTTCTGGATGTAGGAAGGACCCGCTCCGGATGCGATAGTCAGCAAGTACTGCTTGCCGTCTGTCTTGCCTGCCGCGTCCAGCTTCTCGCGGATCTTCTGCAGCAGCAGAACGTAGTTCTGCTTGTCTTCCGCACGGTAGCTGTTGCCGGCGAGGCCGCCGCTGACCGGATACTCCCAATCGAGGTCGACCCCGTCCATTTTGTATTTCCGGATGAAATCGACCGAGGAGTTCGCAAACACTTCACGAGTAGCGGCCGTAGCGGCGACATCGGAGAAGCGGTTCGACCATGTCCAGCCGCCTACGGAGATGACCGTCTTCAGATTCGGGTTTTTGTCCTTCAGCTTCCACAGCTGCTTCAAGTTGCCTTTGATCGGGTCATCCCACTTGTCATCGCCGAAGCTCTTCTGGGCATCGATCCAAGGATCGCCGAGCACGACCGTTCCGTTCGGAACGCTGATC
>NZ_JZEJ01000001.1:2559332-2584332 GCF_001188365.1 Paenibacillus sp. D9
TGCGATTCCGATTTGAAACCCGAGGGTTTCTCGTGAGGCATCTGGCGATGCCTCGAATTTGAATGTCACCGTTGCAGGTGACGATTCTCCATAGAAAGGAGGTGATCCAGCCGCACCTTCCGATACGGCTACCTTGTTACGACTTCACCCCAATCATCTACCCCACCTTCGGCGGCTGGCTCCCTTGCGGGTTACCCCACCGACTTCGGGTGTTGTAAACTCTCGTGGTGTGACGGGCGGTGTGTACAAGACCCGGGAACGTATTCACCGCGGCATGCTGATCCGCGATTACTAGCAATTCCGACTTCATGCAGGCGAGTTGCAGCCTGCAATCCGAACTGAGACCGGCTTTTAAGGATTGGCTCCGCCTCGCGGCTTCGCGGCCCGTTGTACCGGCCATTGTAGTACGTGTGTAGCCCAGGTCATAAGGGGCATGATGATTTGACGTCATCCCCGCCTTCCTCCGGTTTGTCACCGGCAGTCAATTCAGAGTGCCCACCCTTACGTGCTGGCAACTGAATTCAAGGGTTGCGCTCGTTGCGGGACTTAACCCAACATCTCACGACACGAGCTGACGACAACCATGCACCACCTGTCTCCCCTGTCCCGAAGGCCGCACCTATCTCTAGGTGATTCAGGGGGATGTCAAGACCTGGTAAGGTTCTTCGCGTTGCTTCGAATTAAACCACATACTCCACTGCTTGTGCGGGTCCCCGTCAATTCCTTTGAGTTTCACTCTTGCGAGCGTACTCCCCAGGCGGAATGCTTATTGTGTTAACTTCGGCACCAAGGGTATCGAAACCCCTAACACCTAGCATTCATCGTTTACGGCGTGGACTACCAGGGTATCTAATCCTGTTTGCTCCCCACGCTTTCGCGCCTCAGCGTCAGTTACAGCCCAGAAAGTCGCCTTCGCCACTGGTGTTCCTCCACATCTCTACGCATTTCACCGCTACACGTGGAATTCCACTTTCCTCTTCTGCACTCAAGCCTTGCAGTTTCCCGTGCGACTTGGGGTTGAGCCCCAAGATTAAACACCGGACTTACAAAGCCGCCTGCGCGCGCTTTACGCCCAATAATTCCGGACAACGCTTGCCCCCTACGTATTACCGCGGCTGCTGGCACGTAGTTAGCCGGGGCTTTCTTCTCAGGTACCGTCATGGCGGAAGCAGTTACTCTTCCACCCGTTCTTCCCTGGCAACAGAGCTTTACGACCCGAAGGCCTTCCTCACTCACGCGGCGTTGCTCCGTCAGACTTGCGTCCATTGCGGAAGATTCCCTACTGCTGCCTCCCGTAGGAGTCTGGGCCGTGTCTCAGTCCCAGTGTGGCCGATCACCCTCTCAGGTCGGCTACGCATCGTCGCCTTGGTGAGCCGTTACCCCACCAACTAGCTAATGCGCCGCAGGCCCATCCCCAAGTGACAGATTGCTCCGTCTTTCCCGATCCCTCCAGGAGGAGAGACCGCATATCCGGTATTAGCATCCGTTTCCGGAGGTTATCCCAGTCTTGAGGGCAGGTTGCCTACGTGTTACTCACCCGTCCGCCGCTAACCTTGTCCCGAAGGACAAGATCCGCTCGACTTGCATGTATTAGGCACGCCGCCAGCGTTCGTCCTGAGCCAGGATCAAACTCTCCATAAAAGAAGACTTCGTGTCCGAAGGACGATGAAGTGCTTCAAGGTGTTTGACTTGCTCATTTATAACGTTGACTTGCTTCACTCGTTGTTCAGTTTTCAAAGAACAAATTCACTTGCGATCTCCGGTACTGCTTGTCCGTTTTTCGCGTCCGTGCCGTGTATCTCTCGGCCGGAATTAGAATATACCATGGACACCTACGATTGCGCAACCCCTTTTTTTAAAAAAAGACGAAAAGCTTTTAAATTATATCCCGCTTTCCATTCATTCATCCAAATCAAGATTCGAAATCCATCTCCTTGGAATCCATATTGCCCCTTCTTCATTAGTTGCCGAGGTCTGTGCAGCAGAAGCTCCAGTCCTTGTACTTGCCGGCTTCAAGCGCTCTGCCGAGCTTTAAAACGGCATTAAAAAAAGGGGCAGCGCCCCTTTTGCATGAAAACACCTTCTATACGAAAACTTCTATAAGAAAAGACCTCAGGATACCTGCGCCGAAGCCGGGCTTCCCGACTGTAGCTGATACATGGCGTAGTACTTGCCGCCCTGCTGCATGAGGCTCTCGTGATTGCCGCGTTCGACGATGCGTCCTCGGTCCAGCACGAGGATCTGATCGGCTTCCCTTATGGTAGAGAGACGATGCGCGATGACAAACGTCGTGCGGCCTTGGCTGAGTACGCCAAGCGCCTTCTGGATGACCGCCTCGGTCTCGGTATCGATGCTCGCCGTCGCTTCATCCAGAATGAGGATGGCGGGATTGTAGGCAAGCGCGCGGGCGAACGATATCAGCTGGCGCTGTCCGGCAGACAGCGTGCTGCCCTTCTCGATGACAGGCTCGTCGATGCCATGCGGCAGACGCATGAACATCTCGTACGCGCCTACGTCGCGCAGCGCCTGCACGACCTGCTCCCGCGTAATGTCCGGGTTGCCCAGGCTGACATTGGAAGCGATCGTGCCGGTGAAGAGGAACGGATCCTGCAGCACGATGCCCATATGCTGGCGCAGCTGCTGCTTCGGAACGTCGCGGACGTCCATTCCGTCGATCGTGATCCGGCCATGCTCGATATCATAGAACCGGAACAGCAGGTTGAGGATGGAGCTTTTGCCCGAGCCGGTATGCCCGACGAGGGCGACCGTCTGTCCCTGCGCGGCGGTAAAGGAGATGTTGCGCAGAACGTTCTCGTCTTTTTTGTAGGCGAAGGTCACGTCCTCGAAAGCGACTTCTCCTCGATAGCGGGGCATTGAACCGGTGGAAACCTCCGTTCCCGGTTCGTCCATCAGCTCGAACACCCGTCCGGCCGATATCCTTGCCGTCTCCAGATTGGTGAGCTGGTTCACGATGCCCACGATCGGCTGGAACATGCGGTTCATGTAATCGATGAAGGCGTACATGATGCCCACGGTCACGGCCGCTCCAAGCTCCCCTCCCCAGAACATCCAGATGACGGCCAGGAAGATCAGGTTCCGCACGACGTTCACAAGGTTGTGTGAGGTCCACGAATTCAGCTTGAGCAGCTTGATCTGGAAGGAGTAGAACTCATCGTTCATTTCCTTGAACTCCTGCGCCGTGCTGCGCTCGCGGCGGAAGACTCGGATGATGCTCATCCCCTGGATGGATTCGTTGATCATGGCGTTGATGTCGCTGAGCTTCGCGCGGATGACGCTGTTGTAGCGGCCGGCCAGGCGGCGGTAGAAGACGATCCAGATGAAGAGGATCGGAAACACCGGTATGGCGAACCAGGCTACGGTAGGGCTGAGAATGAACAAGGCGCCCAGAATCGCCGCCATATAGACGATGCCCGAGAAGAAGTTGGCCAGCACGGCGACGAACAGCTCCCGGATCGATTCCGTGTCGTTCGTAATTCTCGACACGACCTTGCCTGCGGGCAGATTGTCGAAATACTGGACCGGAAGACGCTGCGTATGGGCGAATACATCCTCGCGCATGCGCTGTACGATGCGGTTCGCAGTCGTCTGCAGCAGCAGCTTTTGGCCGTAGGTGAAGATGGCTGCGATGACCAGCAGGCCGAAGTAAGCGGCAGCAAGCACGAGAAGCGGATTCAGCTCCGGCTTGTAGAACGCATAGACTTCATCGCGGGACATGCTGGCGGCGGGATAAGCGTGCTTGCTCCCGTCTGCCGAAGTCAGCAGGAGCTCGCCGTTTTCCACTTTGCGCTTGCCTTCCGGCAGCGTTCCTTCGATCGAGTAGAACTTGCTGCCTTCCTGCACGATGTTCAGCTGCGGGCCGCTGCTCTTGAGGCTGTCCGCACGGTCGGAGCGGACGTACAGGCTCCCGTTGTAGGGGACGCTTCCGTCTGCCGCCGATTCCACGGAAATCCAAGGCTTCTCGATGCCGAGGATATTGTTGTCGATCATTCGCTTTGCGAGCAGCGGACCGACCATTTCGGCGCAGACCGCGAAGGTGAGCAGAATAAGGGCTAACACGATTTGTTTTTTAAATAGGAGGGCGTACTGCAGCAGCCGCTTGCCTGTTTTCGGTTGATTCACTTGTTTTCACCTTCTTTGCGATTATGATTCAACGAATGCTTCGAGCTGCTGCCGATCGTATTGCTCCCGGTACCAGCCGCCTTGCTGCAGCAGCTGCTCATGGGTGCCTTCCTCCACGATCCTGCCGTTCTCCATAACGAGAATCAGATCGGCGTGCTGGACGGCCGACAGCCTGTGCGTCGTAATGATGGTCGTTTTGCCTGCCCGCTCCGTGCGGATGCCCTCGATGATCTCGGCCTCCGTCTTCGCATCGACGGCCGATAGGGCATCGTCGAGAAGCAGGATTTCCGGATCGGCGATGAGCGCCCGGGCAATGCTGACGCGCTGCTTCTGCCCTCCGGAGAGAGCGACGCCCTTCTCGCCGACGAGCGTTTCCAGGCCATCGGGCAGGAACAGCACATCCTTGGCAAAGGAAGCGCGGACGAGCGCACGCTCCAAATCCTCCTCCGTCGCCCCATGGGCACCGAACAGGATATTCTCGCGGATCGTTCGGGAGAACAGGATCGGCTGCTGCGGAACATAGCCGAACCAGCCCAGAAGGCGGTCAAGCGGTATTCGATCGATGGAGACTCCGCTCACGGCCACTTCTCCGGCGCCTGCCGGATATTCCCGGATGAGCTGCTTCAGAACCGTCGTTTTGCCGCTTCCCGTGCGCCCGACGATGCCCAGCGTCCCGCCGCGAGGCAGCCGGAAGCTGACGTTCGAGAGGTTATCCTCCTTGGAGGACGGATAGCGGAACGTGACGTCGGAAAACATGATTTCGCCCGGCTGCTCCACTTGGACGAGGTCGCCTTTGTCCTCGACGTCCGCAGGCGTGTGCAGCGTTTCCTCCACGCGGTCGAGCGAGGCGCTGCCCCGCTGCATGACGTTGATCAGCTCGCCGATGGCGAACATCGGCCAGATCAGCATGCCGAGGAAGATATTGAAGGAAATGAGATCGCCCAGCGTGATTTCGCCCTGAAATACGAGTACTCCGCCATAAACAAGGCCGATAATGTAGCTCAGTCCGACCAGGATCTTGTTCACCGGCTCGAACAGAGCGTCGACGCGCGCGACCGCGATGTTGCGGCGGAGAACTTCGTTCGTCTTGGCATGGAACCGGTCCCGGTCCGCCTCTTCCTGCACATAGGCGCGGACGACGCGTACGCCGGATACGGATTCAAGCACTTCGTCATTGAGCTCCCCGAAGGCGTCCTGCGCCTTGATGAAGCGGTCATGGATCATGCGGCCGAAGACGGCCATCAGCAGCGCGATGATCGGCAGCGGCAGCAGAGCTGCCAGCGTCAGCTTCCAGCTGATCAGGAATACCATCATGCCGAGCAGCGTCAGCATCCACACCGTGGAATCCACCAGCGTCAGGATACCGAAGCCGGCCGTCATCGAGATCGCCCACAGATCGTTCGTCGAGCGGGCCATAAGGTCTCCCGTCCGGTTGCGCTCATAGAAAGTCGGGGTCATTCTCATGAACTGGCCCATCAGTTTGCCCCGAAGCAGCCGCTCCAGCAAGTTGGCTCCGCCGAACAGGCGGGACATCCAGCCGTACGTGATGAGATAGCTGGATATCGTGATGGCCAGCCAGCCTCCCACGATCCAGTAAAAGGTCGAATCCGCAAGCCTTCCCTGGCTGATTCCATCAATGGTGTAACCGAGCAGACGAGGAGGAATCACCTCCAGAAAGCCGACGAAGATCAACAACCCGACAGCCAGAGAGTAGCGCCGCCACTCCATCTTGAAATACCAGCCCAGCTTGCCTATTACACTGAACATTGGACACCTCCCCAATCCTTTGAGCCGTTAAGGGCCGCTTTAGGCTCGAGCCGCAATCCGCTCTTACCCGCAGTGCCTGAACAAGCTCTGTCATTTTCTCTCTCCAGCGTGATGCAAAGTGCCCGATGTCCATCAAAAAAGGCGCGCCGCCTGTAAGCGGTGCGCCCTGCATTTCGCCGACGGATGCCCGCAGGCAAGGAGATAAGGAATCCTTGCCGCGGCGGCCATTCCGGTCGCGGAACGTATAGAGGCGCATGATTACAGGAACGTAACCGTGCGCCTGATGATTAACGGATCATCAGCGAGGCATCGGATTACGCTTGGTGCGAGCATCGTCAGGTTTGATCATTGCAAGTGCCATGCTTCGCATCCGTAATCCTCCTCAAAGGGCGTTCAGCCCCATCCTTTTGCTCCGGTCCATACCCGAACCGAAGACCACTTTGCCAATGTATCATCGCTCCGCCAAAAAAGTCAATGGACTTGAGCCGGTTAGTTTGATTATAGGCAATTTCAACCTGCGCCCACATCGCCGGCGTACAGATCGCCGGAAGGACTGCGCTCATTGTTGGAAGCGTATGCCTGCGTGCCGGAGGCGGCATTGATGACATAGCCGGCCGGGCCGTCCATGTACACCTTGTTGCCCGAAAACCGGTTGTTCACGCCCCATCCGTCCACGATCTTGTGCAGCTGAAAGGCGTCCAGCAAGGCGGCATTTCCATTCCGGTAGCCGGTATTGCCCCGGACGACGGCGTCGTTTCCTTTCACATCGATGAAGCTGTCCGCATAATTGGCGCCGCTGATGCCCGTTCCGTCGAAGCTGCAGTTCTCGACGACCGTGCGCAGCGTCCGTTCCTTGATGTCCACATGCTCGGCGCGAACGTTGGGACCGAAGCGGACGCCGGAGATGACGGTATCATAGACGGCCTGATTGTAGCTGGCTCCCTCCGCAGAGCCGACATAGACGCCTTCGCCGTAACCGGCCCCCGTCACACCGGTATCGTGGATCCACGAATCCTCGATGCGGCCGCGCGAGCTGCCGTCACGGAAGTGAACGCCCTCGTAGCCGATGTTGTACACTTCCACGCGCGTAATCAAGGAATCGTTGGACTGATCGAGAATGATGCCTTTTTGCGCATTGGTGAATTTAAGGCTGCTGACGATCCAGCGGTTCCCTTTGATGTTCAGCGCATATCCCGAACCGGCGGAGTAGCCGGACAGGATCGCCGGATTCGAGGCGTCGGCGCTCGTCAGGACGATCGGATTGGCGGCCGTCCCCTGCGAACCGCTGGAGAAGGACCCCGTGTACGTGCCCGCCGCAAGCTCGATGCGGTCTCCGGCTGCCGCATTTTTAAGCGCGCTGCTGAGACAGGACGAAGCGCTGCAGGAAATCGTGCGCAGCGGGACCGGAGTCGCCGCTCCGGCTCCTGGGGCCTCCGTCGGCCGGACGGTAGAGGTCGGAGACGGGGTCGCGGAAGGAGATGCGGTCGGAATCGAAGTGGAAGATGGGATCGGAGACGGAGATGGAGATGGAGATGGAGTCGAGGTCGGCGAGGCGGTCGGGCTTGCCGTCGGCGATGGGGCAGCGGCGATCGGCCTCCAAAGGGCGGGCACGTTCGGCGGTTCCCAGCCCGCTGTCGACGTGTGGCCCTGCAGGCATTCATAGCGCCCTCCTGCGTACGTCACGGTCGCCTTGGCCGCATAGGCTGCGCCCGGCGCCCAGGCTGAATCCTCGGCGTACACCCGCGGGCCTGCCGGATACAAGGCAGCCATCAGCAGAGCCAGCATCAGGCTCCAGATTTTCAGGCTGTCAAGCTTTCCTCTTCTGGGGTCGACCTTCTTCATCAATCATCATCCTTTCTCTTACGGGATGACTATATCTTTGAAAATAGCGGTCGGCCGGGCAAGTGCTGGAAGGCCCATACCAGCGCCTGCCGCAGAAATTTCCCCCTGTCCCCTTCAGTCATGAGGGTTGGGAGGGGACGGCACGGCTGGAGCGGAATCTCCGCCCATTCTGCGGCGCGACGTCTCCTTGCGGCCGGTAGCGGGGACATGCCTGCCCGCCTTGGCGAGTCCCATCACCGGCATGTTTCCATAGACCGCTTCATGGCTTCCGGGCTGAATCACATACGTTTCATGGAAGATGCCGACCGACCCGTCCGTTCCAACGGAACGGTTGAATTTCTTCCAAGCCTCCAGATGCATGCCGCCCCGCGCATAGCGCTCCAGCTGGTCGTAGGATCTCCAGTACTGCAGCAGCACAGGGCCGCGCGCGCCCAAGTACATCTCATGGCTGATGAAGCCCATATCCGGATTGCCGTAAAGCTCCCGCATCATCGGCCCCATCGAGCGGACTACCGGCAGCCACTTGTGTACGGCCAGCAGCTTGTTGATCCTCATTCCAATGACGAACACAACGAATGTGCCGTCCATTTCCGCGGTGAACCTTCCCGATATCGCTTTAGCCATTCCTTCCACTCTCCTTTTTATTTATCAGTCAATAAATTATCGGGGGTAAAAAAGGCCGCTCCTTCAGCGGCATTTCTCATTCCCGGAACCAACTTTGCTGTACATTTCCTCCATCCTCAACGTGCTTCGGGAGCTGCGGCCAAGCTTAGCAATCCAAGCTCTCCTCCCAAGGCAGCAGCTGTTTCAGTCCTGTCAGCTCGGACAAGGCGATGGCCAGCCCGAGACCGATGAACTGGGTCGCGCGGAAACCCGGGAACTCCAGGCCTGCCCGTTCGAAACGGAGCTTCAAGCCGGCATGAATGGAGGCAAACTCCTCCTGGACATACTGGCGGATGCCCGGCTCCGGTATGGAGTGGGCCGTCATGCAGAGCAGCACCTCGATGCGGAAGCCGCCCTCCAGCAGCTCCCGGAACGCATGGCCCATCGCCTGCTCGAGCTCGCCGGGAGGCGCCTGAACCGCCTCGAACGCTCCGCGGATCTGCTGTGCAGCCCTCTGCAGGACGGACATGTAAAGAGCTTCCTTCGTCCGGAAAAAATGAAAGACGTACGGCTGGGTAACGCCGACCGCGGAAGCCACATCCGCCGTTGTTGTTTTGTAATATCCTTTTTCGGCAAACAGCGCGGCGGCAGCGCTTGAAATCTGCTCTCTGCGTCCTGCTGCCTGTTCCTCTCTCGATGTCATGAGATCCTATACCTTCCCTGTATCCGCCATTTATTAATCCATAAATAAAATAACTTCCCCCATCCATTCTGTCAATCCATCCAGGAAAAAAAATCCTGCGCTCCAAGGAGCGCAGGAGAACACTCGCGCGTCTCCGCGCGGGGTGCAAGGGCAGAACGAATGTCGGGTCGGATCAATGTCCGGCGTGATGGACTTGCTCCTGCTTCCCGACTTTCACCCGCTTGATGAACAGGGCGCATACAAAGCCAAGCACGGCAAATATCATGACGAACAGGAAAGCATTTTGAACTCCCTGGGTCATGGCCGCAGGAACGGTCGACAGATCCGCAGGCGAATGCTTGCCGTCGGCATAATAAGCCTTGCTGCCCGCCGTCATGATGCTGATAGCGAGCGCTGTGCCGATCGCACCCGCAACCTGCTGCAAGGTGTTCATGATCGCCGTTCCGTCCGGATAGAGCTCCCGCGGCAGCTGGTTCAGCCCGTTGGTTTGGGCCGGCATCATGATCATGGAAATGCCGATCATCAGAAGGCTGTGCAGGAGGATGATCTCGCCTTTGGACGTGCCCGTATTGATGCCCGTCAGCAGCCAAAGCACGACGAACACCAGCACCAGACCAGGCAATACGAGCCAGCGGGGGCCGTATTTATCGAACAGCCTGCCCATGATCGGAGACATGACGCCGTTGATCAGTCCGCCGGGAAGCAGCAGCAGCCCCGCCGCGAGCGGCAGCAGGCCGATGCCGGCCTGCAAATACAAAGGCAGCAGAATGACAGTGGAAAGAATGATCATCATCCCGATGAAGATCATCAGCGTGCCGAGCGTGAACATCGGGAAGCGGAATGCCCTCAGATTCATCATCGGCTGCTTCATCCGCAGCTGGCGGACGGTGAACAGGATCAAGGCGACGATGCCGACGGCGATTCCGATAATGACTTTCGGGCTGCTCCAGCCATGGTCGCCTTCTCCTGCGCTGCTGAAGCCGTAGACGACGCCTCCGAAGCCGAAGCTGGAGAGCGCGATCGAATAGATATCGATCCGCGGACGGGCAAGCTCGGAGACGTTTTTCATGAACATCAGGCCGAACAGAAGCGCGACGACCAGAAGCGGCAGCGCCGTCCAGAATATCGTCCTCCAGCTGGCATACTCGAGGAACAGGCCGGCAATGGCAGGGCCGACCGCCGGAGCGAACATGATGACAAGCCCCATCATGCCCATCGCCGCTCCACGCTTGTGCGGCGGAAAGATAACCAGTACCGTGTTGAACATCAGCGGAATGAGGAGGCCGGTGCCGACCGCCTGGACAAGCCTTGCAATGAACAGGAAAGCGAAGCTCGGCGCGCTCGCCGCGATCAGCGTGCCGGCAATCGAGAAGACGAGCGATGCGGCGAACAGCTGCCGCGTCGTGAACCATTGGAGCAGCAAGCCCGAGATCGGCACGAGAATCGCCAGCACGAGCAAAAATCCGGTCGTAAGCCACTGAATCGTGGCAGGCTCGACGTTGAACGTGCTCATCAGCTCATTCAGCGCGATATTGAGTGCCGTTTCGCTGAACATCCCGATGAATCCGGCAAGCAGCAAAGCGGTCATAATCGGAACAACCTTGAAGGAAGCTCCTTCTTGAGGAGCAGCGGCTGCTTCCATTGTTTTTTCCATCTGGTTTCCCTCCTGGGACGGGGGTTTTCCCCGTCCTTTGTCTCTTTTTAGTTTCCGACCCCTCCATCGGTTCCATTCACTAGCACAGGCATGAATTCCTCCACAAGCCGGAACGGCCGGGTGTCCTTGTTCGTCATCGCGAGAATGACGGCGCCCTCCAGCATGGAAATGATCAGAATCGCCGATTTGACGGCAGATTCAGGGTCCAGGCCTCCTTGCCGCAGAGCCGCTTCCAGGCTTCCCTGCCATTCGGAGAATACCGTCTGGCATGCCTGCCTCAGCCCGTCGCTGATGCCGCTTGTCTCCACGAACATCCAGAAGCTGAACGGGATGCATTCGGCGAAATCATTCGCTCCGGCGCTTTCCGTAATTCCCCGCACAAAAGCCTGGAGAGCCTTGGATACGGAAGGCTCGCTCTCCATGCAGCTCCGCAGCGAATCCAGCACGGCGCGCTTGGACAGAGAAATGCATTCCATGGCGAGCTGCTCCTTGCCCTCAGGAAAAAAGTGGTACAGCGAGCCTTTGGGCGCCTTGCTTTCCTTGACGATCTGGCTCAGTCCGGTGGCATGATAGCCTTGCAGCAGGAACAAGCGGGAAGCCGTCTCGACGATCCGATCCCGGGTATGATTGCGGTCGACCATAGGAGCTCCTTTCGAATTAGAACGATCGGTCTAGTCAATGAAACCATAAAAAAAGGCATCCGGTCAACGGACCGGATGCCTTTAGCCAAATCTTTGCCGAGCCGCCCATGGGAAAAAGCGGACATCCGCAAGCGCGAAAAGGAGAGTGCGGAGTCGCACCCTCCTCCGCTGCACATGGGAGCCTAATCCGTCAGCTTGGCGTAAGCTTCCGCGTCCAGCAGCGCCGCTACAGCCGCCTTGGCGTCGGCGCCCGTGTCGATCTCGATCATCCAGCCGCCGGCAAAAGGATCGTTGTTGACGAGCTCCGGCGAATCGCCCAGCTCCTCGTTGACCCGGACGACCGTTCCGCTGACGGGGGAATACAGGTCGGACACCGTTTTGACGGACTCGATCGTCCCGAGAGGTTGTCCCGCTTCAACGCTGTCTCCAGCCTGCGGCAGCTCGACGAACACGATGTCCCCGAGCTGATGCTGGGCATGGTCCGTAATGCCGATCCGAACAATCGTCTCTCCAGCCGCTTCCGCCCACTCATGCTCCTCCGTATAGCCCAATCCTGCGCGAATCTCACTCACTGGACGCTCATCCTTTCCCATCATGGCCTGGTTTGGCAATCTATGCGCAAAGCGTAAACGATATCGGGCGGCTGTGTCAACATAACTCACTCGGCATGTCTTTTAGTCCGAAATTCTGTTGACACAGGGTTGTCCCATCTGTAAAACTGGTTGTAACTGAATATGCGGATGAACGCAACGGGAGAGATCGCCGGTACATGAAGCGGCGCCGAAGGAGTAACCCTGCCCGGCAGGGGAATCTCTCAGGCAGAAGGACCTTTGCGGGACGCGCCTCTGGAGAGAACGGAAGCTTGCGGCCCCGCCGCTTTGCCGACGTCACCAAAGGGGAAACCTGCGGAGACGAATGCGCAGGGTAACTCTCAGGTACCAAGGACAGAGCATGGATGACACGTTCAGCATGGCTGCGGATTTTTTGCAGCCGGCGGGCGTCGTTTTCCTGCGCTGTCCTTTTTGCTTTTCTCCCTTTCATTATGCACCAAGGACGGCTTCTTCATCAGTCGGGCGTTGAAGGCTCGCAAGGCGAAGATGAACAATCAGCGAACAGGCTAGACTTTCGAGTACGAGCATACAAAGGGAGGACTACCATGGCCAATCTGCGCACGACCCCGCTCCATTCCCTCTACAAGGAATACGGCGAAGCCCGCTGCATCGACTTCGGCGGCTGGGATCTGCCGGTTCAGTTCACCGGCATACTGAAGGAGCATGAGGCTGTCCGGCAGCGCGCCGGGCTGTTCGACGTATCCCATATGGGAGAGTTCCTCGTCACCGGCAAGTTCGCCGGCGATTTCCTGCAGCGCGTGACGACCAACGACGTGTCCAGGCTGAAAGACGGCTCCGCCCAATATACGCTCATGTGCTATCCGGACGGAGGCGTCGTCGACGATCTGCTCGTCTACCGGATCAGCGAGGACCAGTACATGCTTGTCGTCAACGCGTCCAACATCGGCAAGGATCTCGATTGGCTGCGGGAGCATCTGATCGGGGACGTGACGGTGGAGGACCGCTCCGACGACACAGCGCTGATCGCTCTGCAGGGTCCTCTCGCAGGTGAGATTCTGGACCGCTGCACGGAGGCCGATTGGAGCGGGCTGAAGCCGTTCGAGTTTCTGCCGAAGGCGGCCGTATGCGGCGTCGAGCTGCTGCTCTCCCGTACCGGCTACACCGGGGAGGACGGCTTCGAGCTGTACGCGCCGGCTCCCGACGCGGCCAGGCTGTGGCGCGCGCTGATGGAAGCCGGAGCTCCGTTCGGCCTCGAGGCCGCCGGTCTCGGCGCGCGCGATACGCTGCGCTTCGAGGCGAGGCTGCCGCTGTACGGCCAGGAGCTGTCGGCCGATATATCCCCTCTGGAAGCCGGACTCGGATTTTTCGTGAAGCTGGATGCGGGCGACTTCATCGGCCGCGACGCGCTGGCAGCGCAGAAGGAAGCCGGCGTGCCCCGCAAGCTTGTCGGCATCGAGCTGCTGGAGCGGGGCATCCCGCGCTCCCATTACCAGGTCTATGCCGGAGAGCGGCTGATCGGCGAAGTGACATCGGGCACCCAGTCGCCGACGCTCAAGCGCAATCTCGGACTCGCGCTGATCCTGGCCGAGTATGCCGCTGTCGGCACCGAGGTCGAGGTCGACATCCGCGGCAAACGGTTGAAGGCCGCTGTCGTCAAAGCCCCTTTCTACAAACGAAACGCGGCATCGCCCGCATCAGCCAAGGAGTGACAAACCCTTCATGACGACCCAGCATCGCTATATCCCCATGACCGAGCAGGACCAGCAGGAAATGCTGCAGACGATCGCCGCGGCCACCCTGGAAGACCTGTTCCGCGACATTCCGCAATCGATCCGCTACAAGGGCACGCTGCCAATGTCAGGCGCGCTCGACGAATGGGCTCTCCTCCGCCATCTGAAGGAGCTGGCCGGCCGCAACGCCGATCATGAAACGACGACGAGCTTCCTTGGCGCCGGTCTCTACGACCACCATATTCCCGTCGTCATCAACCATATGATCTCCCGCTCGGAATTCTATACCGCCTATACTCCTTATCAGCCGGAAATCAGCCAAGGCGAGCTGCAGGCGATCTTCGAGTTCCAGTCCTACATCTGCGAGCTGACCGGCATGGCTGTCGCCAACGCCAGCATGTACGACGGCGCGACCGCCTTGTCCGAGGCGGCGGCTCTTGCCTCCGCCCACACCCGCCGCAAGCGCATCGTCGTCTCCCGCGCCGTGCATCCGGAAGCGCGCGAGATTCTGCGCACGAGCGCACGCGGCCTCGGGCTTGAGCTCGTCGAAGTCGGCTTCAAAGGCGGCGTCACCGACCTGGAAGCGCTCCGCTCCGCCGTCGCTGGCGGCGAGACTGCCGCCGTGCTCGTGCAGTCGCCGAATTTCTTCGGCTGCATCGAGGATCTGGCGGCGATCGAGCCGATCATCCACGAGGCCAAGGGGCTGCTCGTCGTGAGCAGCAACCCGCTCTCCCTCGGCTTGCTGGAGTCCCCCGGAGCGCTAGGCGCCGACATCGTCGTCGGCGATGCCCAGCCGCTCGGCATCCCTTCCTCCCTCGGCGGACCGACCTGCGGATTTTTCTCGGTGGCCGAGCCGCTCATGCGCCGCATGCCGGGACGCATCGTCGGCCAGACCAACGATCTGGACGGCAAGCGCGGCTTCGTGCTGACGCTGCAAGCCCGCGAGCAGCATATCCGCCGCGAGAAGGCGACATCCAACATCTGCTCGAACCAGGCGCTGCTCGCCCTGTGCGCTTCCATCTATCTCAGCGTGATGGGCAAGCAGGGCATCCGCGAAGCCGCCGAGCTCAATATCCGCAAATCGCATTACGCGTCCAAGAGACTCGGTTCGGTGGAAGGAATCGGCCTGCCGTTCGGCTCCGCTCCTTTCTTCAATGAATTCGTGGTTTCGCTGCCGGAAGGCGCATCGGCCAAGGAGCTGAACAGCAAGCTGCTCGCCGAGGGCTTCCTCGGCGGCTTCGATCTCGGCTCCGCCTACCCGGAGCTTGAGGGCCATATGCTCGTCGCCGTAACGGAGAAGCGCACGAAGGAAGAGATCGACGCATTCGCCGCCGCACTGGGCGGCCTGACGAAGGAGGCGCGCGCATGAGCAGCCATGAACAACTGAAGAGCGCCGGAATCATCGACGTGAAACCGGAGAAAGCGCTCATTTTCGAGATGAGCCGTGAAGGCCGCAAAGCCTACTCCCTTCCCGTCTGCGACGTGCCTGATGAGGAAGGGCTCGAAGAACTGATTCCTTCCTCCCTGCTCCGCAAGCATCCGGCTTCCTTGCCGGAAGTGTACGAGGTGGACGTCATCCGCCATTACACCGAGCTGTCCCGCCGCAACTTCGGCGTCGACAACGGCTTCTACCCGCTCGGCTCCTGCACGATGAAATACAATCCGAAAATCAACGAGGATGCGGCGCGGCTGAACGGCTTCGCCCGCATCCATCCTTACCAGCCGGAAGAGAGCATCCAGGGCGCGCTGGAGCTGTTGTACGTGCTGCAAAACGATCTCGCCGCGCTTACCGGCATGGATGCCGTCACGCTGCAGCCGGCAGCCGGAGCCCACGGCGAGTGGACTGGCCTCATGATGATCCGCGCCTACCACGAGAGCCGCGGCGAGAAGCGCACGAAGGTCATCGTGCCGGACTCCTCGCACGGCACCAACCCGGCCAGCGCCACGACGGCCGGCCTGGATACGATCACGATCAAGTCCAATGAGCGCGGACTTGTCGATCTCGACGCGCTGCGAGCTGCAGTCGGCCCTGATACAGCCGCCCTGATGCTCACGAACCCGAGCACGCTGGGCCTGTTCGAGGAGCAGATCGTCGAGATCGCCGCCATCGTGCATGAAGCCGGCGGCCTGCTCTACTACGACGGAGCGAACTCCAACGCCATTATGGGCATTACCCGCCCGGGCGACATGGGCTTCGACGTCGTGCATCTCAACCTGCACAAAACGATGAGCACGCCGCATGGCGGCGGCGGCCCCGGAGCGGGTCCTGTCGGCGTAAAAGCCCATCTGACTCCGTTCCTTCCGAAGCCGGTCGTCGGCAAACGCGATAACGGCAGCTACTTCTTCGACTTCGACCGTCCCGCCTCCATCGGCCGCGTCAAATCGTACTACGGCAACTTCGGCATCCTGGTCCGCGCGTACACGTATATCCGCACCTACGGTCCGGAAGGACTGCGCCGCGTCTCGGAATGCGCCGTACTGAACGCCAACTACATGATGGCGCGCCTCTCGGAAGCCTATGAAATTCCGTACCCGGGCGTCTGCAAGCATGAGTTCGTCATGTCCGGCCGCGGACTCAAGGAATACGGCGTGCGCACGCTCGACGTCGCCAAGCGGCTGCTCGACTTCGGCTATCACCCGCCGACCATCTACTTCCCGCTCAACGTCGAGGAATGCATCATGATCGAGCCGACGGAAACCGAGAGCAAGGAAACGCTCGACGCCTTCATCGATACGATGATCCGCATCGCCCGCGAAGCGAAGGAGACGCCGGAGCTCGTTCAAAACGCTCCGTATACGACCGTCGTGCGGCGGCTGGATGAAACCCAGGCTGCCCGCAAGCCGGTGCTGAACTGCTCCTGCTAATGCAAAAAAAAGCTTTTCCCGGCACTGCCCGGGAAAAGCTTTTTTTATATGGCTGCGCATGCCTCAACTCTACATGAAGGAGATAGGCCGAATATGTTAAAGTGTATAGATACGATCCGGTTGTTAAGGAAGGAAAAAGATTGCCATGATACAAGATATTCATCCCGGCCTGCTTTTGCTTGACCGCATGGACGATTGGGCGGAGCCGGACGTGCTCCACTCTTTTGCATTGGACGAGCTGCTCTGCCGCCAGACCGGTATCGACGGCGTTCCCGTTCTTCATCTTTGGCGCCACCCTTCGGGCTTCGTCATGGGCCCGCGCGACAGCCGCCTGCCCGAGGCCGCGCTTGCCTCCAAGGAACTTGAGCGACTCGGTCTTTCCGTCGCTGTCCGCAACTCCGGCGGGGCAGCCGTGCCTCTGGATCCCGGAGTCGTGAATATTTCCCTTATCCTCCCTCTTCAGGGCAGCGCCTCGGTCCGGTTCAACGATGATTTCCAGCTGATGTACGAGCTGATCGCAGCCGCGCTGGACGGCTTCGGGGCCCGTGTCGACAAAGGTGAAATCTCGGGGGCCTACTGTCCCGGGGACTACGATCTCAGCATTGATGGCCTCAAGTTCTGCGGCATCGCGCAGCGCAGGCTCTCCCGCTCCTACATTATCCAAGCCTTTGTCAATGCCGGAGGCTCGGGAGCCGAGCGCGGCCGACTCGTTCGTCAGTTCTACGATACTGCCGCCGGCAGCTCGGGCACCGACCTCAGTTATCCGCTTGTGGAGGCCGGCACGATGGCGAGCTTGGAGGAGCTGGTCGACGGCCTTTGGCCGGATCCCGCCCGCATGTTCGCCGAAGCCGCCGCAGATGCAGCCTTTGGCAGCGGCCGCGGCCATGCCGTGTTCCCTGCCGTCCGCATGCCGGCGAGCTCCGCCATCCGCGAGCTGGCGCATTCGCTGCGCGGCCGTTATCCGATCGGCCGTCGGCCGTAACTCAGAGGCTTTTCCCGCCGCGAATGACGTACAGGGCGGGAGAAGCCTTTTCACGATTCGGCCTGACCGAATCGTGCAAGCCGGAATTGACAACCGCATAGTGCCGTTCAGAAGAGAAGTCATCGTTTTGCGTTTTTTCCTCTTCAGTGCCCTTCGTTTGCTTCGGTTTTTGTGCAAGCGGTGGAGTATCGGCAGCAGCGGCAGCGCGGCTCCACTCCCTTTGATTCCCTTCCGATTCTTGGCCCCATTCCGTCGTCGGGCCAAGGCCGATATAATAATTCCAATCGTTTATCATAAGTCACCTGATTTCTTTATTGGTTTGCTAGTTGAGCGTACAAAAAAAGCCACGGACTCCGAGTCCGTGACTTCATCAATCGGCCGCGCGGGCGGCTCCGTCCTACAAGCCATGCCGCCGCATCGTCCTATTCATGGTCCGTGGAGACCTCCGGGAATGACGCTTCCCGGTACGTGACATATTCAATTGGTGCATCGTTCCTGTATGCAGCATTAGCTGCCGTCATCTCGATTCCGTTCATGACCGTCATTTCCATCAGCCTCCCTTCATTTGCTTTCTGTGGTCATTGTATGGCGCGCAAGCCTGTCCCGTCAATCGATATGGACGGTAGAAAATGCTTTAGGCTTTTTTAGCTGATAGGAGCAAGGCCGCGCCGCTTGTCCCACAACATTAGCCGCGGCGTTTCCAGACGGAAGTTTATTCCCTCAGCCTGTACGCAGGTTTAGTCCCTGCGCCTGCATGCAGGTTTATTCCCTGCGTCTGCTCAGGTTATAATAGAAGCACACGGCTTTCATGCCGATGCTGTCCGTATCGCTACGGATTCCAGGAGGTACATACCGATGTCCTATTCCGATTATTTCGCTTCCCGCCGGGAAGAACAGCTGGAGGAATTGAAGCAGTGGCTTCGCATTCCGAGCATTTCGGCTCTGTCCGAGCATAAGCAAGACATCCAGTCCGCCGCCGCTTGGCTGGCCGACACGCTCAAGCGCGCAGGACTCGAGAATATCGAGATCATGCCGACGGCGGGCAATCCCGTCGTGTATGCCGATTACCTGCATGCCCCAGGCAAACCGACGATTCTGGTCTACGGCCATTACGACGTTCAGCCGGTCGATCCGCTGAACCTGTGGACAAGCCCGCCGTTCGAGCCGGAGATTCGCGGAGACAAGCTGTACGGCCGCGGCACGACCGACGACAAAGGCCAGACGTTCATCCATATCAAAGCGATTGAAGCGATCCTCAAGCAGGAAGGCACGCTTCCAGTCAACGTCAAGCTTTGCATTGAAGGCGAAGAAGAGATCGGAAGCATCAACCTGCCGCCATTCCTCGAGACCCACAAGGATAAGCTCGCATGCGACGCCGTTCTCGTATCCGACACCTCCCTGCTGGAGCGGGGACGCCCTGCCATCTGCACCGGCCTTCGCGGCCTTGCCGGCATGGAGCTGACCGTATCGACGGCCAACACGGACCTTCACTCCGGCTCCTACGGCGGCGCGGTGCCGAATGCCCTGCATGCGCTCGTCTCGCTGCTGGACTCCCTGCATGACGAGAAAGGCAAAGTCGCCGTAGAAGGCTTCTACGAAGGCGTTCCGGAGCTCTCCGCTCTCATGCGGGAAGAATTCGCCAAGCAAGGCCTGGATGAGAACAAGGTTCGCGAAGGACTCGGACTGGACGCTCTGTACGGCGAAGAAGGCTATTCGTTCGTGGAACGCGTCGGCGCCCGTCCTACGCTGGAACTTAACGGCGTGTACGGCGGTTTCCAAGGCGAGGGCAGCAAAACCGTCATCCCCAAGGTGGCCCATGCAAAAATTACTTGCCGTCTTGTAGGCAAGCAGGATCCGGAGCTGACGATGGACCGGATCGAAAAGCACTTGAACGCGCATATCCAACCAGGAGCTCGCTTTGAGCTCAAGCGCAGCGAACGCGCCTTCGCCTTCAACATCGATCCTTCCCATCCGATTTTGCAGACGGCTGCGGACGCTTATGGGGCCGTGTACGGGACCCGTGCCCTCTTCACCAAGGACGGCGGCTCCATCCCGATCATGGAAGCCTTCTCCCGCGTTCTCCAGTCCCCGGTCGTACTGATGGGCTTTGGACTGGACGACGAGAACCTCCATGCTCCTAACGAGCATTTCAACCTGGAAAACTTCGACAAAGGTCTTCTGACGGTCGTCGAATTCCTCAAAACGGTATAAAACGGCTACAAGCCTGCCCATCGTCAAGATGGACAGGCTCTTTTTAATTTTGGACAGGATATAGACTTTCTCCACCATCCCAACCTATAGTCTTTTCTCGTTGCGTAGTTCATGTCGTATAAGTAAAAGCATGTTCTCGCGCTTCAAAGAAGGCAAATGGCAGGCCTATCCTTTTTTATCCAATAATCCCTTTGAGTACCCAATTGCCCATAGCGTTAGCACCTTCGCATGAATAAGCTAAAGCAATTCAATATCTGCTTATCCAAAACCCGGGAGGCCCTTATGCTGAATATAGGAGTTATGGCAAGAAGGAAAGGGAAATCCTTTTTTGAGTCCGGCTATTTCCGACATTTGCATAAAGAAGGAGAGAAGCTCGGATTAAACGTCTACTTTTTCGGACATGAGGATGTTCATGTAACCAAACGTCTCGTAGACGGGTATGTACCAGAAAGAAATGGAGGATGGGTAAAAAAGCCGTTTCCATGGCCGGATATCGTCATCGACCGATACCGCAGCGGATGGACGCCATCCTTCAAGAAGCTCCGTAACAGCGGACTGCTTCGCATCGCCAATCCAAAATTTACGACCAAGAACAGAGCAACGAAGCTCTTTTTGGATACGAATAGCATGAGCAAATGGATTCCGGAAACGAGACCTTACCATTCATCTGCGTTTAAAGAGATGATTAAAACTCACCCTATACTCTATTTGAAACCGGCAAATGGAACCGGCGGGGCTGGTGTCGTCCAAATAAGAAAGAGGGATTACGGCATCTCCGCCCAGTTCCGTACTCGGGCTATGAAGGTTGGGAAGAACAGGTTCCCGACGATTGAGAAAGCCGCAGCCGCCATGAACCGTTGGGTAAAGAAGGAGAATATCCGTGGAGGAACATTTCTGCTGCAGCAAGGGCTTGATCTGGAGCTGGTTCAAGGCCGATGGGCGGACATTCGGCTATTTATTCAAAAGAACGGTTCCGGCAATTGGGAAGTGACAGGAATCGGAGTACGTCAAGCGGCGGCGGGAAGTCCTAATACCAATTTGATCGCCAAGGGCAATAAAGGTTATCCGTTCCAATCCTTTATGGCAAAGCATTTCGGGGAAGAAAAAACGCGCCAAATCCGGCTTGAATGCGAAGAGCTCGCTCACGAAACCGTACGGGTTATCGAAAACCGCTTCGGAAGCATGATGGAATTCGGGATGGACATCGGAATCGACCGAAGCGGGAACGTGTGGCTGCTCGAAGTCAACCCGAAGCCCTGCAAAGATATCATGTGGAAAATCGGCGAGTACCAAAATTACCTTCAAACGGTGCGCCGGCCCCTTCAATATGCCAAATACCTGGCAGACAATGCGAGCGGCACACCGTAGGCTTAGTCGTTCGCTTTCTTGATTCTCCTTTTGCTTCGGGCTAAGCGATACTCGGAAACGGTTTGTTTGATCAGCTTGAAATAAGTTCTGTCCTTCAGCCTGCTGAATAAAGCATGGGATGGGTAATCGAAATTCACTTCGATAAGCCATAGCCTCCCAGAGCGATCGGCAGCAAAATCGATCCCGATCTGATACGAATATTTATATCTGTCAAATCGCCGGCAGATTTGCTGACTGCTGAGCACAAGCTGATCCTTGAACCGTTTCCTCTCTTCCTCATTCCAATTGAAGGCCTGTTTCAGCACATCATCCATAGCTCTTACACGGCCTCCCCGGCTCATGTTTGTTACGACGCTCCCGTCAGGGGCTACTTTTGCGAGCATTCCGCAATAGCGCCACTGGTCCGATGCGTCCCGAATCATCATGACCCGAATGTCGAATGGCCTCCCGCCTATCCTCGCCAAGGGGATCGTCTTCTGCAAAACATGCTGTTTCTCTCCCGTATGGCTTCGTATGGCGTTATACAACGCTCCCGCATTCCCGTACCGCCGGATTCCGCCTTTCACAACTACGAATGAATAGACGCTTCCTTTTTTCCATGCCTTTATGATTCCTTTCCCCTTATGCTCCATGTTGGGTTTGATATAGACGCTGCCGTACTGTGCGAGAAACCGTTCGAATGTAGTCCGGTTGAACAGCACGGTGGGTGGCAGCAGCTTTTTGATTTGCTGATCCTTGGCGTAAAATTGATGCAGGCCCCATTTTCCCGGCATTTGAAATCTTCTCCCCTCATCAACGATTGCATTGCAGTTTATGCATTCGCTAATGCAAGTGGAAGGTTGTTCTCAAGGCAAGTAGAGAAATTGACATCTGGAAATAATGAACAGCTTTTGTCCTGATTTCAGCCTCATTGCTGCAGCACTTTGGAAAATTCACGGCTAAATTCGTATAGGTACGCTAAGAGTGGTCGGATGTGCCCATATCTGAATGGCAATAAACCCTTGTACAGGACAGCCAGCAATTCGGCTTCGCAAACCTAGCTGAAACGCAAAAAAACCCTGCCGTCCGGCAGGGATGTCTCGATCATATGTATGGAGCGGGTGATGGGAATCGAACCCACGCTATCAGCTTGGAAGGCTGAAGTTCTACCATTGAACTACACCCGCGGAGAAGATAAAAAAATATGGTCGGGATGACACGATTTGAACATGCGACCCCCTGGTCCCAAACCAGGTGCTCTACCAAGCTGAGCTACATCCCGATATTTAAATGGCGTGCCCGGAGAGATTCGAACTCCCGACCTTTTGATTCGTAGTCAAATGCTCTATCCAGCTGAGCTACGGGCACACAATTATGGAGCGGAAGACGGGAATCGAACCCGCGACCCTCGCCTTGGCAAGGCGATGCTCTACCGCTGAGCCACTTCCGCAAATGGTGCGGTCAAGAGGACTTGAACCTCCACGTCATTGCTGACACTAGAACCTGAATCTAGCGCGTCTGCCAATTCCGCCATGACCGCATGTTAAAAAGGTACTGCTGAGTGTTTCATTCACCTGGCAGGGTGAATAATTGGTGCGGTTGAGAGGACTCGAACCTCCACGGGCTTGCGCCCACTACCCCCTCAAGATAGCGTGTCTGCCATTCCACCACAACCGCATATAAAGTTAGGAAAAAAAGTGAGCCATGAAGGACTCGAACCTTCGACACCCTGATTAAAAGTCAGGTGCTCTACCAACTGAGCTAATGGCTCTTAATGGCTGGGGATTCAGGGATCGAACCTGAGAATGACGGAGTCAAAGTCCGTTGCCTTACCGCTTGGCTAATCCCCACCAAGAAGCAATGGGGCGATCGAGGGGAATTGAACCCCCGAATGCCGGAACCACAATCCGGTGCGTTAACCACTTCGCCACGATCGCCATGTAAATTTGGTCAAATGCCGCCGAGAGGACTTGAACCCCCAACCTACTGATTACAAGTCAGTTGCTCTACCAGTTGAGCTACAGCGGCAAAGTGATCAAAAATGGCGGAGCTGACGGGATTCGAACCCGCGGTCTCCTGCGTGACAGGCAGGCATGTTAGGCCTCTACACCACAGCTCCATATTGGTTGCGGGGACAGGATTTGAACCTGTGACCTTCGGGTTATGAGCCCGACGAGCTACCGGACTGCTCCACCCCGCGTCAGTTGAATGGTGGAAGCTGAGGGGATCGAACCCCCGACCCTCTGCTTGTAAGGCAGATGCTCTCCCAGCTGAGCTAAGCTTCCATGATGGTGACCCGTAGGGGATTCGAACCCCTGTTACCTCCGTGAAAGGGAGGTGTCTTAACCCCTTGACCAACGGGCCTTGATTGAAAAGAACGGAGAGAGAGGGATTCGAACCCTCGCACCACTTACGCAGTCTAACCCCTTAGCAGAGGGTCCCCTTGAGCCACTTGGGTATCTCTCCAAACGAAAAGTCTTGCTACGGAGAAGGAGGGATTCGAACCCTCGATACGCGATTAACGTATACACGATTTCCAATCGTGCTCCTTCGACCACTCGGACACTTCTCCATATGGCTCCCCGAACAGGACTCGAACCTGTGACAACTCGATTAACAGTCGAGTGCTCTACCAACTGAGCTATCAGGGAAAATACTTGGTGGAGCCAAGGAGGATCGAACTCCTGACCTCCTGCTTGCAAGGCAGGCGCTCTCCCAGCTGAGCTATGGCCCCATGTTCTATGTATTGAATCATCGAACACCAGGTATAAACAGGCTTTCAAGCTTGCGCCTTGAAAACTGGATCGAACCAATATGATGGATGCTGAGTCCATTCGTGCTTCTTACATGGCTAGCGAATCGTACTGAGATTCATCTCGCCATGTCTCGCCAACGTTCATCGTCTTGCGACGATATCCCGTCAGGCTTGATCCATAGGATAAGCCCTCGACCGATTAGTATTCGTCAGCTGCACGCATTGCTGCGCTTCCACCCCGAACCTATCAACCTGGTCGTCTACCAGGGGTCTTACATACTGGGAAATCTCATCTTGAGGGGGGCTTCGCGCTTAGATGCTTTCAGCGCTTATCCCGTCCGTACGTAGCTACCCAGCGGTGCTCCTGGCGGAACAACTGGTACACCAGCGGTACGTCCATCCCGGTCCTCTCGTACTAAGGACAGCTCCTCTCAAATTTCCTGCGCCCACGACAGATAGGGACCGAACTGTCTCACGACGTTCTGAACCCAGCTCGCGTACCGCTTTAATGGGCGAACAGCCCAACCCTTGGGACCTACTTCAGCCCCAGGATGCGATGAGCCGACATCGAGGTGCCAAACCTCCCCGTCGATGTGGACTCTTGGGGGAGATAAGCCTGTTATCCCCAGGGTAGCTTTTATCCGTTGAGCGATGGCCCTTCCATTCGGTACCACCGGATCACTAAGCCCGACTTTCGTCCCTGCTCGACTTGTAGGTCTCGCAGTCAAGCTCCCTTATGCCTTTGCACGCTGCGAATGATTTCCAACCATTCTGAGGGAACCTTTGGGCGCCTCCGTTACATTTTAGGAGGCGACCGCCCCAGTCAAACTGCCCGCCTGACACGGTCCCTGTACCGGATCACGGTACCAGGTTAGAACTCCGATACGATCAGGGTGGTATCCCAACGGTGCCTCCACCGAAGCTGGCGCTCCGGCTTCCCAGGCTCCCACCTATCCTGTACAGATCGTACCAAAGTCCAATATCAAGCTGCAGTAAAGCTCCATGGGGTCTTTCCGTCTTGTCGCGGGTAACCTGCATCTTCACAGGTATTAAAATTTCACCGGATCTCTCGTTGAGACAGCGCCCAAGTCGTTACGCCATTCGTGCGGGTCAGAATTTACCTGACAAGGAATTTCGCTACCTTAGGACCGTTATAGTTACGGCCGCCGTTTACTGGGGCTTCGGTTC
>NZ_JZEJ01000001.1:2589332-2909580 GCF_001188365.1 Paenibacillus sp. D9
AAAGGCTGGCTGCAGCCTTGGCACTTGTTCATCTTCACCTTCATGAACTCCTCCTTCGAGTGCTTTTCAGGCCCGGCTGAAATGTCTGTGGTTCCCCGGCTGCTGCCCAAAGAGCTGCTGCTAAGCGGCAACTCTCTAAGCGCTTCGTCCTCGCGAACAGCCGAGCTTGCCGGCGTAGCGGCGGCAGGCGCCCTGATTGCCGCCTTCGGCTTGTCAGGAGCCATCCTGATCGATGCCTGCACCTTTTTCACGGCTGCCGCGGTACTGGCATTCATGAGAATCTCTCCGACTGAAGACCACCCCCCTGCGGCTCCTTCCTCAACGGCCGCATCCTCCGAAGCAGCCTATTGGAGCCAGTTCAAGGAAGGCATGGCATTCGTGAGGTCCCACCGCCTGATCATGCTGACGATGCTCACCGCCGCCGTGCTCAATGTATGCCTCACCCCCCATAACGTCTTGGAGACGGTATATGTCAAAGAAGTTCTGCATTCCGGTCCGTCGGGCCAAAGCATCATGGGAATCGGATTCATGTGCGGCATGATCGCCAGCGGCTTGCTGATCAGCGCCTACGGCGCTCGTTATCGCAAAAGCTCTCTCATCGTCTTCGGCTGCTTGCTGCTTGGCGTCAGCCAGGCGCTATTTATCCTCCCATCTTTGATCCAATGGCAGCCGCTTGCCGTTGTCACCGCCTTTTCCATCCTGGGCGGATTCGCGGTCCCCATGATCGGAACGCCCGTGTCCACCTATATGATGGAGGTGACTCCAAAAAACATGCTTGGCCGGATCGGCGCTCTTTCCGGGATGATCGGCTCCTCGCTCATTCCGCTCGGTTCCGTGGCAACGGGTTTTGCCGGCCAGCATCTGCCCGTTCAAACCCTCTATCTCCTTGCCGGCCTGATCATGATCATTCCCGGCCTGCTGCTTTTAACCCAAAAGAATTTCATGAAATTATAGTATAATAAGGCGAGCATGTACGAAGCAGCAGACAGGAGTGGCCCTTATCGAAACGAAGGTACTCAAGACGATCGAGGAAATCCGAATTTTTTCCGATCCATACCGGATGAAAATCATGAATTTCTTTCATAAATCCGACCATCCGGCAACGATCAAGGAAATTGCGGACCGAATGGGCGAGGTTCCGGCCAAAGTGTATTATCATGCGCGCAAGCTTGAAAGCATCGGCCTGCTGGAGCTGGTCGAGACGAAGCAAATCAACGGAATTACAGCGAAATTCTATAAAGCCTACGACGGAACCGTCAATATAAGCCGGGACGAGGCGGATGACGAGTCCATCAAGGAAATTTTCCGATCCGAGTCCCAGAAGCTCGCCTCGAATATGTTCGACGCAGCCAAGGAGAAATATCTGGCAAGTTCTGAAGCCGGACGGAAAAGAACCGGCACCCTTTCCAACTCGGACGTTTACCTGACCAAGGAAGAAGCCGAGGAGTTCCTGAAACTGGCCATTGAATTCGCGCAGACCCACTCCAGGCGGACTCGCAGCGAACAAGCGGAATACCATCTTTTCCTTTCCCTTTCAGCGGTGAGCGAAGACGGACTGAAAAGCAAATAAAGCCCAAGCTGAAGGCCATGGACTACCGCATAGACGGCAAGCTTCCTTCGTGAATAGACTGTATGAACCGCTTTACGCGAAGGATGAGGTAATGTGAAAATAGACCTGGGCTGCGGGACGATCAAGCATCCAGGATGCCACGGGATCGACAAGCTGCCCTATGATGGCGTCGATCTCGTTCATGATTTCGATTCCCCGCTTCCGTTCGAGGCTGGAACCGTCGACTTCGTCATGGCTTCCAACAGCCTTCAATATGCCGCGGATGCGGATTTTGTGCTGCGCGAAATCTACCGAGTATGCCGTCACCGCGCCGTCGTGTGCATCGTCGTTCCGTATGCCCATGTCTCGGCGCACATCGCGAACCGCCGGTATCGTCAGCTGCTGAATGAGCACGCTCCCCGCTACTGGACGCGCCATCCGGTCTGTTACGTCGATCCGGACGAATACAAGCTTTCCGGCAGCCGGAATTGGTCCTTGATGGAAGAAGCCGTCGTCTTGCCGATCGAGGAAGAGGATGCCGAGCAGCAAAATGCCGAAGGGGAAAGCGAAGAGCTGGATCTGAGGCTGCTGAAGCTGGAATTTTTCTACTTCCCACCCTACGACGGGCTTTACGAGCCTCATGAGCTCTCCCTGCTTCGTCAGAGCCAGATGAATGTCGCCTACCAAATGATGCTCCATCTGGTCGTCGTCAAAGAACGGATTTCGGATGAAGAGATTTCGATCATGGCCGCGCAGCCTCTTGAAGAGCCTGCTTACGTGGACTCCCAGCGGTTTCGGCCGCAGGAGGAAAAAAGCGGCGAGCCGTTTTTATACACGGGTCCGATGGATCTGCTCCTGGACGGAATGCGGGCGGGCGAGGCCGGTTCGGCTTCGGCATCCATTCCCGAGGAAGCCGCTTCTCCGGCTGCTCAGCAGTCTCCGCCGTCCAATCGTCGCCACGATTCCTCCAGGCGAAAAAAGCGAGCGGCGCGCAGCCCCAAGAAAACGCCGCCTGCCCGAAATAAGCCCAACCGAAGCAAGCGTGCCGGAAAACGGAAGCCGTCTAAATAAAGCCGTCAGGATCGTTTCCTGCGGCTTTTCCGCCTTTATTGCGGAGGACGACAGCATGCTGCGCATCATGGACGTACCTTGCCGGACTTATACATCTAGGCGAAGATGGAAACAATCGCTTCATAGCGCATGCAGCCGATAAGGGAGGAACAGCCATGCCGGAAATATTTGTCACATCGGACCATCATTTCGGACACCGGGAAATCATCGATTATGAATCCCGGCCGTTCGCCGATGCCGGGGAAATGGATGCCGCCATGATCCAACGCTGGAACGAGGCCGTCTCCGAGGGAGATACCGTCTACCATCTGGGAGACTTCTCCTTTGGCGGCTTGGGCAGAACCCGGGAAATCGTCGGCGCCTTGAACGGGTACAAGCATCTGATCCTCGGCAACCACGACCGCGACCGGAGCCGCGAATGGTGGCTTGAGGCCGGCTTCGACGAAGTGCACGAGCAGCCGATCGTATACCGAGGCTTCTACTTCCTCAGCCACGAGCCCATGTACATGAACCGCAGCATGCCTTATTTGAACGTGCACGGACATATCCATGGTCAAAAATACGCCGGGCGCAGTTATTTCAACGTCTCGGTCGAGCATTGGGACTATCGTCCCGTCTCCTTCGCGCAGGTGCTTGACTTCGTTGCTTCCGGGGAAGATCGGTCCACATGAATACGGACCTGCCTGCTGTCTGCATCGGCGTGCCGGACAGCCCGACTCTCCTCCTGGCGCTTCCGCTTTGGAAGGGATAAAAAAAGCTTCCCGGCCGCAATGGCCGGGAAGCTTTTTCTCCTTGGACGGGTCAGTCCATCCAAGCGTACAGACGATAGATCAGCACGGCTGCCTCTGCGCGTGTCGTCAGGCCTGCCGGGTTCAGGCTGCTGCCATCCCCTCTCAGCAGTCCCGCCTTGACGAGCGCCGCTGCGGCTTCAGCCGCATACGCCGCTACAGCGGACCGATCGTTGTAGCCGTCAAGATCGGAGACGGACGCCTCCGGCAGCGGCCGGCCTGCCAAATTCAGGGCTCTGGCTGCCATTGCCATCATTTCCTGCCTGCTTATCGGTGCCATAGGATCGAAGCTTCCATCCTCCCTGCCTGCCGCGATCCCAAGCGATTTGGCGATTGCCGCCTCCTCCTCGTAATAGGAGCCCGCCGGAACATCCGCGAAGGAAGCTCCTGCTTCACCGCGAAGACCGAGCGCCTTCACGAGCATGAGGACGAAGTCGGCCCGGCGCACATTCGCGGCTGGCGTGAAGACTTCAGCTCCTGTTCCTCGGATGATGCCCTTGGCGGCCAGAGCGTCGATAGCTTCGGCTGCCCATGTCAGATGAACCGTATCCTTGAATTCCTTGACCACATATTCAATCTGGAAATCCCCAAGCAGCGAAGTCTGGAACTCGACAGTGCCCGAGCCCGCTCTGTAGCGGGCGGTCGGCACCGCTGCGGCGATACCTTTTTCGTCCGACATCCGCACCGTTATGCGCTGCGGATGTGCGGACTGTTCCACGCCTGCCGAGTACGGCAGCTTGACCCCTACCGCTTGCAGCTTGCCGCGCCAGAGGAGAGATTTGCCGGCAGCCGAGAGGGTGATTCGTACGCCGGATGGGCTTGCCGCGCCTTGGATCCGGGCTATTTCGAGCTCCACGGTTCCGGATGCGGGATCTCCGTACCCTTTCAGCATTTCCGCCGGAAGCGTCACGATCCCGGCAGCCGTTCGAATCTCAAGCGCGGCTTTGCCGTCTGTCAGAGCGGCCGCCGGTATGGAGATCCGGTACCCTCTTGCTCCCGACAGGGCGGGAACTTGAATCGAGATGCCCGCCGCTCCCATACCTGCCGCACGCTTCAGCTCATCGGCGCCGATGGAGGCAGCGGCTATTCCCGATGCGGGATCAAGCACAGGAACGGCGGTCGTGATGTCCGCTCCGGAAGGGGCCGCCGATGGAGATGGCGTTGGCGACGGAGTCGGCCAGTATGGCGGCCAAGGCGTCGGCGTCGCCGAAGGTGTCGCGCTCGGCGTCGTCGAAGGTGTCGCGCTCGGTGTCGCCGATGGCGTCGCGCTTGGCTGCGATTTGCCGGTTACATACGTGAATGCGGCCGTGAAGCTGCCCGGCAAGCCATCCTTGAAAGCGGCTGCGCGGATGACGGCGGTTCCGGATACCGCGATTGGACCGTTTGCTGCGATACCGTTGTCCGGAGCAGGCAGCGAACCGTCCAGCGTATAGTACACCGTCGCGCCATCGGTCGCGCTCGCCAGCAGCAGCTCCTGCGGCGAGTCATACTTGCCCGCTTTCAGGGAAGCGGACGGAACCGCTGCCCGGCTGAGCGCCGGCCGGTTCTCTTCGGACGTCGGCTCCAGCCGGATCCAGTCGATGTTGAAGCCGTCTCCCTGGTCCAGCACGCCGATCTCCTGCACGCCCGCCTTGAGGGAGACGATATGGGAGACGGTCTTGTACGCGCCCCAATCGCCTGTGGACGGCAGCGCCGCGGTGCCTTTCAGCTCGCCGTCCGCGAACAGGGCAGCGGATACTCCTCCTTGCTTCGTCGCGTAGCGGTAGGTCGCCTTGTAGTTGCCGTCCTGCGGGACGTCCACCCGATAACGCAGCAGATTGCCCGCATTCGTGTAGCCCACGTTGGCCGTTCCGGCCGCTTTATTCGTCTCGATGGCATTGCGTCCGGAATCGAAGTAGCTCTCCGCCTCGATGTTCAGGATGCCGCCAGCGTCCGCGGCGAAGAGGTGGAGCGGCTCGATGGCCAGCGCCCCGATCTCGAAGCCCTCCACGTTCGCGGCCAGGCGCAGCGTGATTTCGCCTTGCGGCAGCGCGGCCGTCTTGCGGCTCTTCACCCAGTTCCCGTAAATCTGCGGGACGTCGTACGACGCCAAGACAGCGTCTCCGAGCTTGAGATCGAACGCGCCCATGCCGCCGGCTTGAGAGCTCATTTCAAGCGTGAAGGTGTAGCTGCCCGCTTCCGGGACATCCAGCTTGTAGTCGATCCAGTCGCCAGCCTTGATGCCGGTCAGCTTATGGCCGTCCGCCGCTCCCCCCGCGCCCTCGGAAGGGCCGCTCATAGCGGCGTAATCAAGCGCGCTTGCGGTGCCCGGAACCGGAATAAGCGGCGGGTTGTCCTTGCGGACGATGCGCGGACCGATCTCGATCCAGTCCAGCGATACGTTCGTTCCGCCAACGGACAGGCGGAGCGTATGCTCCCCCTTGGACAGCGGAATGGCCGAGGTCAGCGTCGTCCATTCGTCGGACGCGGCGAGGGAATCCTGTTGGACAGCTCCTCCTCCGTCCAGCTTCCAGGAAGCGTCGGCGGCCGAGTCTCCGCCACGGGTCCGGTAACGGTAGGTCAGCAGATAAGCGCCGTCCTCCGGCACGCTGACCCGGTAATCCAGCCAGCTGCCCGGAACCGTACCGGCCGCTCCGTCTTCGATGAGAACGCCGGAGGACTCGTCCGCCTGCTCGGCTTGAATCCGCTTCGGCAGGGCGGCGGCGCTATTGCCGGCCGTCGTCAAGCGAATGTCGCGCAAGCTGTAGCCGGTCCCTTCCGCCGTCACGCCCAGAGCGTGCTCGCCGGCGGGCAGCGCCAGCTTGACCCGCGCATAGCCGTACGGATTCGGCCCTGCGTAAGTATCGCGCGTCACCGTCAAGGTCCCGGCATCCGAGCCGTCGATCGAGATGGCCGCAGAAGCGCCGGAAGGCTGTCCGGCATAACCGAGATCGAGGAAGTAGCTGCCGGCCTTCTTGACCGTCAGGTCGTACGTGAAGGAAGCCGGCTCGGACGACTCGCCTTCATTGAGGCCATATACTTCGCCCGTAACCGTATCGGTCTGATAGACGCCTCTAGCGCGGTCAAAGTCCGCCGCGCGGAAGCTGCCCGGCGCGGTCCGGCCCAGCTCGGGACGAATCCACGAGAACGTGGTGACCGCCTTGGCCGGAACGACCGCGGAGATCTGCGTGCCGTCGCTCATGAGCTTGATCGGCTGGTCCTTGTCGGTCTGGTTGATTGCGACAGTTACGACCTTGCGTCCGTCCGGACTGACAAAGGCGACATTCGTCACGGTGCCGGAGGAGCCGTAATCGCTCTCGATCCTTTTGTAGCCAGGGAGGACGAACTTCGAGAATTGGCCCATCAGGTACGTCTCCGGAGCGATCCAGTAGTTGTCGCGGTCCGAGGAATCCTGGATGACCGGAGTCGGATCCGGCGTGCCGACCCACTGATGCGACTTGATGTCGCTGTCGAGCATGACAACCCAGGAATTGTAGCTGCGCGCCCAATTGCGGAAGTACTGGGCGATGCGGTCGGCTCCCTTCGTGCCCCAGACCGCGCGTTCGGTCAAGTAGACGTTTTTGTCCGGGAACAGGTCATGCAGCTTGGTCATCTCGCTCAGCTCTCCGCCGTAATCGTGGAAAGCCGTTCCGTCCACTGCCGCGTATGCGGCCTTGTCGCGCAGAAGCTGGGCGGGATAAGCCATCGTGTCGCCCGGATTGTGGTCGTACGTGAGCAGTCCGACGTGTCCGAAGCCCGCCGCATCCAGCTTCTGGCGCAGCAGCACCATCAGCCTTGCCTGCTGCTGCCAAGACATTTTCGTGCTCGGATAATCGATTTCCAGCAGAGGCTCGTTCTGCACGGTCAGCATTTCCATCGGAATGCCTTCCGCTTGGTAAGCCTGCACGAACTTCACGAGATAGTCCGCATAGACCGGCAGATACTCCTCCTTGATTTCTCCGCGGATCATGCTGCCCGTCGTTTTCATCCAGCCTGGCGCGCTCCACGGAGAAGCGAAGAACTTCACGTCCGGGTTGATCGCCTGGATTTCCTTCAGCGTGGAAATGATGTGCAGGTCGCGGTCCTTCTGAATCGAGAAATGCTCCAGGCCCGGATCGGTCTGTCCTGCCGGCATGTCATCATAGGTGTAGAACGGCTGCCCGGTGAAATCGGCCGTGCCGATCGTCACGCGCACAAGGCTCATGCCCGCCCCTTCCGCCGGATCGAACAGCTTGCCCAGCAGCTCCTTGCGCTTGTCCGCCGACATCTTGGCGAGATTGCCGACCGTCGATTCCTCCATCGACGAGCCGATGCCGACCATGGATTGATAAGTCACATCCGGATCGAGGGAAAGGACCGTTCCAGCGGCTTCGTTCGGCCGGACGATATCGAGAGGCTGCTGCTGCTCCAGCTTTTTGTCCTCCGGCTTGGAACGGTCCGCATAATACCACTGGATATTGCCGGGATCGCGCTCGCTCGTCGTCCAGCTCTGCACCGCGTCCGCCTGAATCACCTCCGGCACCGTGCCGTCCCCCGGCTCCCCGGTGCCGGGCTGGCCTCCGTCAGCCGGAGCGTCTCCCGTGCGGGAGAACTTCAGCCAGTTGAGGTTCATGCTCCCCCCCGTGAACAGGATGCGCAGGCTCTGCCTGCCTTCGGCGGCTATCGGAACGCCATGCAGGACGGCCGTCCCCCAGTCCTGGTAGCTGTTGATTTTCGGCAGCTTCACGGAGCCGAGCTCCTTGGCGGTTCCGTCCAGAATCTTGACGCCCGATGAATCTCCCCAAGAGGCGTAGCGCACCTCGACGTCGTACAGGCCGCTTTGCGCATTGACTTCGTATTGGAGCCAGTCGCCGGCATCGATATAACCGACGTTCTTGCCTCCGCCTTCATCCTGGGTAGTTTCCGTCTGCACCGCTCCCGGCGCGCTCATCGCGCTGTAATCCTCCGCCTGCACGACGCCCGGAACCGGAATGCTCGTGTCCGGCTGAGCCGGAGGCTGCGGCAGATCATCCGGAGTCGGCTGCGACTTGGTCAAGCCGTACCCCGTCTTGAACAGGAACTGCCCGGAATCGCCGGCATGATCGTAGGCGCTCAGGCTGAACGGCCATTTCAACGGCAGCTTGCCCGTAAAGTCCTTGCTCCCGAGCAGCACGTCCGCGACTCCATCGCCCTCCGTGCCGGGGAGCCAGGCGGCTACCAGCCCCTGGATGTCCTTCAGCTGGTCGCCGATCGTCATCGGGCGGCCCGAGACGAGCACGAGAACGATCGGCAGCTCCGGATCGGCAGCCCGAACGTTGGCCAGCGTGGCCAGATCCTCTGTATTCAGGTTAAGGTTGGACGTATCCCCGTCCGATTCGGCATACGGCATCTCGCCGACAACGACGATGGCCGCGTCATGGCCTTTCGCGCCGCGGCCATGCTCGTTGTAGGTCACCTTCTTGCCGCCGGACTCCGCCGCCTTCTGCAAGCCTTGCAGAATCGTCGTGCCTTTGGTGATCGCCCCGGCGCTGCCCTGCCATGTGATCGACCAGCCGCCTGCCTGCCTGCCGATATCGCCCGCCGCCTTGCCGGCAACGAAAATATCCTTCATTCCGGACAGCTGGGACATAATCGGCGACTCGGAGCCGTCCTCGCCCGGAACGACATCGTTCTTGAGCAGCACAAGCGACTGCGCGACCGCTTCGCGAGCGACCGCCCGGCTCTGAGCCGAGCCGAATGCGGCCTGTTGATCCGGGTCGGACTTCGGATGCTCGAAGACGCCGGAATCGAACTTCACCGTCAGGATCCGCGACACGGCGTCGTCGATCCGCGCCTGTGAGATTCCGCCTTCCTCGGCCAGCTGCTTGAGGTCGGTCACGACCTCCTTCCACTTGTCCGGCTCCATGATCATGTCGACGCCCGCGTTGACGGCCGTCTTGACCTGGGCCTTCAAGCCGCTGACGGCGTTGCCCTGCCAGTCCTTCGTAATCTGGTCGATCGCGTTGTAGTCGGAGACGACGAAGCCCTTGAACCCGAGCTCTCCCTTGAGCTTGTCCTGCAGGAGCCGCTGGTTGGCATGCATCTTGAGGCCCTGAATGCTGTGGTACGAAGCCATTACCGTGCCGACGCCCGCTCGGACGGCCGCCTCGTACACCTGCTTCTCAAGCGCCCAGATCTGCTCCTCCGAGTACCGCGTCACATTGCCCTGGTTGATGCCGTTGTCGGTGTAACCCTCCCCGATAAAATGCTTCGCCGTGGCCACGACCTTGTCCGGCCGCTGCAAATCTCCGGGCTTCCCGCCCTGCAGCCCCTTGATGTAAGCCGCTCCAAGCTCCGCCGCAACAGCCGGATCGTCGCCGAAGCCTTCGTAGGTCCGGCCCCAGGAGATGTTCTGGACGTCGGCGAGCGTCGGCGCGAACGTCCAGTTGATGCCGGTGGCGCGGATTTCCGCCGCTGCCGCAGCGCCCGCCTTTTCGGCCAGCTCGGCGTCATGCGTCGCAGCCAGGCCGATATTATGAGGAAACAGCGTGGCGTCCTTGACGTTGTTATGGCCGTGCACGCCGTCCACGCCGTACAGGAGCGGAATGCCGAGACGCGTCGACAGAGCGCCGTCCTGATAGCCGTTGTACAGCTTGGTCCACTGCTCAAGAGTGCTGTCGGCCAGCTTGCCGTTCGGGAACGAGCCGCCGCCGCTGAACACCGAGCCGAGCCCGTAGGCCAGAACATCCTCCGGCGTGACGGATGCCCGTTCCGCCTGGACCATCTGGCCGACCTTCTCGTCCAGCGTCATCCGGCCGAGCAGGTCCGCGACGCGTTCTGCCGTCGGTTTCGACGGATTGTAATAAGCCGGCAGCGACGCCGGATCTGCCGGCGCGGCGGCGGCATGCAGCGGCAGCAGGCCGAGCAGCAGCGAGCCGGCCGTCGCTCCAGCCAGCCACCGTACCGCCGGGCGGCGTACGGACGGAGATCGGCGGCTGAATCGGCCGCTTCTGGACTTATCGGCCTGGGTTCTTTTCATCGTTGGCATGAATGGCTTGAACCTCCCTGTGAATGAATAATGCCTTAAATGTTATCGATTACATTTTGCGGAATGAATCCGAATTACTTTGCCGGCCGGCTTCCCCCTTCGCGTCCAAAACAATCCCGCCTATTTCGTAAGCGTTTCCATTTTGAAGCGGCTTGTCTCTTCAGTACCCCTGCTATCCCATCAAACGCGTCGACAGAGCAACCCTCGATCCAGGCGATGCTCCATCGGTCAAACAAGGCGGCAGCAGCGTCCATCAAACGGGACAACCATGTCACTAAGGCGGCTCAAGCGGTCAGGGCAGTCTCGCGAAGAAGAGCAAACGCGGCATATTATCCCTTTCACTATAGAGTCGCGGCCATTAAGGAGGCAAGGGACCAAACTCCCGGAATGCAGACCATTCCCCCTTCGGCAGCGGGGATTACGGTGCGATGTTTGGCAGGTCTTTTGCCTCAGTGCCTTATGAAATCGGTTACATCGTGTCAATCCGAGGTCCTGCTCTCTTGTCGAAAGGAAGCCTTGGAACTATGCGCGCGCCTGTCGAACCTTCAACCGGAGTCCGACGAAAGACCTGCTTTTGTCGAACTCCTCTATCCGGGAGGGGATTGGAAATCCCAAAGAAAATAACCCATATAACCGCCTCGGCATGGCCATCCTCATCGAGCGCCGGACTTCGCCCTCGGTGCCGTCCCTGTTATACTTGGAGCGAGCGACTGGAGCGGCATGCCTTCCGGCGGACAGGCAGCCCACGGCCCGATCGGGGCGGCGCGGTACGTTTTGCCCGGCTGGAGGCTCCAGCCCGGAAGCAGCCGGAATTCGCCCGCCGCGCCGTCTCTGCTGCCCGGAACGTACGAAGCCCGCTTGGACGCCTCGCCATGGCAGGCGAGCTGCAGCATGCGTCCGGCGAATAGATCGCAACCAGGGTCGGCGGCAAGCTCGACCCGGATCAGATCCGGCTCGATCAAGCGGACTCCTTTGATCTTGAGCGCTTGCCAGGCGCTCCCCGTGAACTCGTCCCGGCCGATCCGGCCCCAATCCATATCCGCTGCATAGAGCTGTCCCGGAGTGAACGCATACCCTTCGGGCAGGCGAAACTGCGGGGCCTGCACGCCGCCTTCGAGCTGTGTCCTCTCCACATATCCGGCAAGGAGAGGCAAGCCTCCTGCAGGGCACACCCGTACCGTCTTTCCCTCCAAAGGCGGCACGATCTGATAGTGCCTGCCGCCGCTCACGTTGTCCGGATTCAGCTTCAGCAGCGGGCCCGAGCAGTCCGTCCCGGCTTCATCCGCGCACACCATCCCGCAATCGGCGACGCCGTCGGCGAGAAGCGGCACCACTTCAATGGTGTCGTACGAGATCTGCCGCACATAACGGAAGAAGAGGCGGTCTACGCCGGCTTTGAAGCCAAGCTTGTCGCCGCCCCGATAGGAGAGCGTGTAACGCTTGCCCGGCTGCTGCAGAGCAGTCGGGACGATGTAGCTGGCCTTCGTCCCCGCCTTCAGGCGGGGCGTACCGGACAGCTCCAGATCGCTTCCAAGCTTGAACGAGGCCCTCGCCGTATCCGCCTCGAGCTCCTCGTCCGCCAGCGGCCTGCTGAAAATGACCTGAATCGAGATGGGACTCAGCGCATCAACCTGCAGCAGCTCCTTCGGAAGGAACTTGGCCAGCGGCTTCGGCACGGACTTGGTCTTGCCTCCCGGCGCTCCCTTGCCTTCCTTCGAACCGAAGCTCCCAAACCTGCCGAAGAGGCCTCGGCTGTCGAAGCTGGCAGGCATGCCGAGCGGAACAGCCGCCGTCAACGCCAAGCCGGCTCCTTGCTGCCCAAGCAGCCGGAACCGTTCAGGGAACGGTTCCACAGGGGAATGTTCGGACACGCCGTCAGCAGAAAACGGTTCAAGCACAGGCTCTCACTCCATCTCGATATTGGCATATGCCTACTTTATGCTTTTGCAGGATTGTTGGTGAGATGACTGCAATTTGGATTTGAAAGGGGAGACCCGACGTATGAAGGAAAATTGGGAACGAGGAGAAACGCCGCCCGAGCCGGAGCCGCACATCATCCGCGAGCTTGCTGCAGCCGCCTTGCCGGAGCTGCGGCATTGCACGCCTCGACGCACCGGAGCCGGGCTCAGCAACCTCGTGTACAAACTGGATTCGGGAGGGCGTTCCTACGCCCTGAGAATCTACAGGCAGAATGCTGTGGTCGCGCGCAAGGAAGCGTCCATTTCCCGCTTGCTCGCTGGAAGCCTTCCGGTGCCGCGCCTCCTGGCTTCCGACTGGAGCGGCTCGCTCTATCCTGCTCCTTGGGCGATCATGGAATGGATGCCCGGCGTGCTGCTCGCGGACGAGCTCCGCTCCGGCAGCATGGATGCCAAGTCGGAATGGCATCATGCAGCCGGCCGTACGCTGGCGGCCATCCATGACATCCGGTTCCAGGAAGCCGGCTTCCTGGACGGGGAGCTTGCGGTCAGCGAGCCGCTCGCCTTGAACGGAGAGGGCTGGCGGCAATTCATCGCGCATTGCCTGGAGGCGGCAGCAGGAAGCCTGCTTGGAACGGAAGCGACGCGGAGGCTCGATCATTTCGGCGTCAGCTTCTCGCCTCTTCTCGACCTGCATGCCATGTTGCCCGTGCTCGTCCATTCCGACTACAACGCATTGAACGTGCTTGGCGTGAGGACAGGCGGCCGCCGCGAGCTGTCGGCCGTTCTCGACTGGGAATTCGCCTATGCCGGCAGCGCCATGGCGGACATCGGCAACTGGCTCCGCTACGAGCCTCGCGGCACCGCGGCCGAGGAAGCCTTCGCCGCCGGCTACCGGTCAGGCGGAGGCTTCCTGCCGGAGCGGTGGCGGGAGCTGTCGCTGCTGGAGGATATGGTGGCGCTATGCGACTTGCTGAGCCGCTCCGGGGAGCATGCTCCCATCCGCACGGCGGATCTGCGGCGGCTGATCGGCTTCACGATGGACCGGGCCGAGGAAGGGCGGCAGAATGTGATCTAGGGCGTCCGTTCGCCGGCGTCCTGCCCTTCGGCTCGCCCCTTCAACAAAAACGCTCCGCAGCGGAAGGTTTCCACCTTCCGTCTGCGGAGCATGTTTTCGTGCTTAAAAATCGAAGTTGTCCGGGTCCGGGCCAACGCGGCGGTTCTCGTTGAGAGCGTCGATGGACTCCATCTCGGTCGGCGTCAGCTCGAAATCGTCGACGGCTGCGTTTTCGGCCAGCCTCTCCGCCTTCGTCGATTTCGGAATCGTGATGACGCCATGCTGGAGATCCCAGCGAATAAGGACCTGCGCGACGGATTTGCCGTGTCTGGAGGCAATGTCCGACAGCAGCGGATGATCCAGCAGCTGGCCCTGCATCAGCGGCGACCAGGCTTCCAGCTGGATGCCTTGCGCCTTGGCGAAACGGCGCAGCTCCGGCTGCGACAGCAGCGGATGGAACTCGACCTGGTCGACCATCGGGCGCACCGCAGCGTCCTTCATCAAATCCTCCAGATGGCTGACATGGAAGTTGCTGACGCCGATCGCCTTCACACGGCCATCCTTGTACAGCGTCTCGAGAGCCCGCCAAGCATCCTTGTATTTCCCGGCAACGGGCCAATGAATCAGGTACAGATCCAGATAATCCAATCCTAATTTGCTCAAGCTGGCCTCATAGGCGGCCAAGGTCTCCTCATAGCCGAGGTCGGCATTCCATACCTTCGAGGTGACGAACAACTGATCCCGCGACAGTCCGTTCTCCTCCAGCGCTTCCCGGATGCCCTGCCCGACGCTGCTTTCGTTGGCATAGACAGCGGCCGTATCGATGCTCCGATAACCAAGGCGAACGGCGGCCTTGACCGCCTCGACGAGCTCCTGCCCCTCCTCGACCTTGAATACCCCCATGCCGAGCCAAGGCATGGCGACCCCGTTGGCCAGCGCAACCGTTCGATTCGTAAATGCGTTCATTCCCATCTCCCTTTCCTTGATTCTTGTTCATGCATCCTTGTGCAATGCAACCTCGGTCTTTGGCTCTTGCTCCCGTGTCCTGACTGCACTTGCATGACTGCTCTAGCCGCGACTGCTCTTTATGGCTGCATTTGCATGACTGCTCCTGCTTTCCAGCACGCAATTCAACTTCAACACTGCCTGAAGCTTAGACCGTCTGCCTTTCGGCAGCCATCGCTTCAACCTTCGAGCTTTTCTTCTCCAAGAGCAGGCTCCATGCGGTCAAAACAACTGCGGACGCCACCATGACAGCTCCCATCCACGTGGTATGGATCAACCCCATATGGTCGGTCACCATGCCGCCCAGCCAAGCTCCCAGCGCGATGCCGCCGTTGAATGCGGCAATGTTGACGGCCGAAGCGACATCGACCGCCTTGGGAGCGTAACGCTCCGCCAGCTGCACGACATGGAGCTGGAGTCCCGGCACGTTCATGAAGGCGAACAGCCCCATCGCGAACACCGCGATCAGTCCGGCGATCTTATGCGGCAGCGCCGCCATCATGACGAGCAGGATGACGGCTTGTACGGCGAACATGGCGAGCAGGGCCGGCAGCGGCCTGCGGTTGGCCGCTTTTCCCCCGATGAGATTCCCGATGGCAATGGCGATTCCGTACAGAAGCAGAATCAGCGCCGCTGCGGATTCCTTGAATCCGGTTATCTCGTGGAGCAATGGGGATAAATAAGTGAAGACGACAAACGTCCCTCCATAACCGAGCGCCGTGATGAGGAAGGCCAGCACAAGCCTGCCGCTCGTCAACAGCTTGACCTGCTCCTTCAGCGGCGTCCTTTCTCCCTGACGCAAGCCTTGAGCGGGCACAAGCACCCATGCCGCTGCGAGAGCGATAATTCCGATGAGCACAATGCCGATGAAAGCGGAACGCCATCCCAGCTGCTGGCCGATGAAGGTCCCGAGCGGAACTCCCGTCACCGTCGCGACAGTAAGGCCCGTGAACATGGCCGCGATTGCGCTGGCACGCCTGTCCTCCGGAACCAGATCGGCGGCGATCGTCGAACCGATCGACATGAACACGCCATGCGCGAGCGCCGACAGCACCCGGGCCGCGAGCAGCATGCCGAAGCCGGTCGAGAAGGCGGCCAGGCTGTTGCCGGCGATGAAGACCAGCATGATGGCGATCAGCAGCGTCTTGCGGGGAATGGACGACGTCAGCGATGTCAGCACCGGGGCGCCGAACATGACCCCGAGCGCGTACAGCGTCACGGTCAATCCGGCCATCGTGACCGGTATGTCCAAATCTCCGGAAATCATCGGCAGCAGTCCTACGCTGATGAATTCCGTCGTTCCAATGGCAAAGGCGCTGATGGCAAGCGAAAGCAGCGCCAGCGTATTTTTTCTTGAGCTTGATTGCACTTGAATTCAACTCCTTGATGTTATCTCGTGCCGGTAAATGCTATTATGGAACTGTAACAACAATTTGAACAGAACGCACTTTCAAGTGCCATAGCTACTTTTTAGTTCCTTTTGCGAAGCAAGGAGAGTGAAACCGCAACCATGAAAAAATACAATATCGCGGTCGAGGCCACGCTGGACGTCATCGGAGGCAAATGGAAGACCGTCATCCTGTGCCATCTGACGCATGGAAAGAAGCGGACCTGCGACTTCCGCCAGCTCATGCCGAACATTACGCAGAAGATGCTGACCCAGCAGCTGCGCGAGCTCGAGCAGGACGGCATCGTGAACCGCATCAGCTACAACCAGGTGCCGCCGAAGGTGGAATACGAGCTGACCGATTATGGCAAGTCCCTTCAATCCATTCTGACCTCGCTATGCGAATGGGGCGACCGCCATCTGGAGAAGACGTACGGCAACCGGTTCGAGGCGCTGGAGGAAAGCGTCCTGAATCCGCGATGAATCCGGCCAGCAACCGTTCGGGCAGAACATTTCATTTCCAATCGAAAAAGGCCGGAGCCGCAGAAGTTCTGCATGCTCCAGCCTTTTTTCTGTCGGTCAATCCGCCAGCCGTTCTTCCTCCGCGATGCTCTGGATGCTCTCCGCCGTAATCGTGAACAGGGGATAGTCCTCGTCCTGCTGCTTCCGCAGCGCCCGTTCCTTGAAATACTTCGGACTGCCTTCCCCCATCTCCTCGTCGTAGAACAGCAGCATGGCGTCGGTCTTGCGCAGCAGCAGGCTGTCGCGCGCGGTCAGCTGCCATACTCCCTCATAGGGCTGTTTGCTGACGCTGACATGATGATCGACCTGCCGCAGGATGCCTTCATAATAGGCCTTGCGGTCTTCCTTCCACTTCTCGTCGGGATTGGCGTACGCCGTCAGAATCGATATCTTGAGCTGCGGATAATCCCGCTTGAGCCCGATCGCGGCCTCGCAGGCCCACAGATCGAAGCCATAGCCCCCCGGCGAGATGATCCATTCCAGTCCGTCCTCCAATAAAGGAACGAGGCGGTTCTCCACCGCCTTGCGGATGAACGGAATCGCTTCGTGCTTTTGCGAGAAAATGTTCAGCTCATGCGCCCGGTACCCGGTCACGAGCAGATTGGCGATGCTCACGGCAGCCTCCTCATTCCGATGCGGCCTCCAGCAGCAGGTCCGGCGCCTCTCCGGCCGGCAGCTCCTGCACCTTGCGCAGCCTGCGCTCGATCGCCCGGGAACGGACCGCCGCCGCGTCGATGGAGTTGCTCGCCTCCTGCAGCTTCTTTTGCGTCTTGTCGAGCAGATCTCCGAACTTGCCGAACTCCGTCTTCACGGCGCCGAGCACCTGCCATACCTCGCTCGAGCGCTGCTGGATCGCCAGCGTCTGGAAGCCCATCTGGAGGCTGTTCAGCAGCGCGGTCAGCGTCGTCGGGCCTGCGATGACGACCCGGAACTCGCGCTGAACCTGCTCCCACAGGCCGGGGCGGCGGAGCACCTCTGCGAAGAGCCCCTCCACCGGCAGGAACATGATGCCGAAGTCGGTCGTATTCGGCGGATCGATATACTTGTCGCGGATCGATTTGGCCTCCTGCTTGATGCGCGCGTCCAGCTGCTTGGAGCATTCCGCCGCGGCGAGATGGTCGTCCGCGTCCAGGGCGTCCAGCAGACGCTGATAATCCTCGATCGGGAACTTGGAGTCGATCGGCAGATGGATGATCTGATTGGAATTGTGCTTGTCGGGAATGCGGACGGCGAACTCCACCCGCTCGCTGCTGCCGCGCCGCGTGGCGGCGTTGCGGTCGTACTGCTCCACCGTCAGCGTCTGCTCCAGCAGGTTGCCGAGCTGGATCTCGCCGAGCGTGCCTCTCGTCTTGACGTTGGTCAGCACCTTGCGCAGATCGCCGACGCCGTTCGCCAGGCTCTTCATCTCGCCGAGTCCCTGATGCACGAGCTCCAGCCGGTCGCTGACGAGCTTGAACGATTCGCCCAGCCGCTGCTCCAGCGTCGCATGCAGCTTCTCGTCGACAGTGGCGCGCATCTGCTCCAGCTTGCGGTTGTTGTCCTCCTGCAGATGCCGGAGCTTCTCCTCCACCGTGCCGCGCATCATTTCCAGCTTCGTTTCGTTCACTCGCGTCAGCTCCGCGAGCCGCTCGGAGAAGCTGTCCAGCAGATGCTTCTGCTGCAGCGCCATGTCGTTCATGTTGCCCATGAGCGTGCGGTTCATGGCGTTCATGGAAGCCGCCAGCTCCTCGCGGTTCTGGCGCGCGGCGGCTGCAGCCTCCTGCCGGCCTTGCGCCGCATGCTCAGCCGTGTAGCTGCGGACGTCGTCCCGGATCCGGTCGAGCTCCCGCAGCAGCGACGGGTCTGTCCCGGAGCGGCTCCTTGGGCGTGTGAGATAGAGCAGCGCGACGGCAGCCAGAATGACGGCCTGCAATCCCAGGATGGCATAATTCATGGGCGTTTATCCTTCTCTCAGGTTGATTTGCGGGCGAAATAGGCTTCGAAGCCTTGCGCGATCGCGGCAGCGGCTTCCTTTTGGTACTTCTCCGTCCGTACCTCCGCCTCGTCCTTGGCGTTGCTGAGGAATCCAAGCTCCAGCAGCACCGACGGCAGGCTGTTCTCCCGCAGCACATGATAGTCTCCGAACGAAATGCCGTTCGTGCCGAGGCTCAGCCCCTCAAGCGGGCCTTCGACCGCTCTCGCAAGCGGCACATCCTTGTTCTTGGAATAATAGAACACCAGCGTGCCGGAAGCCTTGGTAGGGGAAGAATTGTAATGAATGCTGACAAAAGCGTCCGCCGACGCCTGCTCCGCGATCCGGACCCGGTCCGGGAGCGACGGCTTCTCGCTGTCTTTCGTACGGGTGAGAATGACGCTCGCTCCCCTCGCCCGCAGCTCGTCGGCGAGCAGCTTGGATGTGCTGAGCGTAAGGTCTTTCTCCTCGGTCTTATGCGTCGTGCCGATCATGCCGGGATCGTTGCCGCCATGGCCGGGATCGATGACGATCAGCTTTCCCTTGAGGCTGCCGATTCCGCTGCCGACGGCGGGGCCGCTGCCTCCGCCCGTGCTCACCAGAGTTCCGCTTGAACTGCTTATGTATTGGCTGCTGACCCAGCCGGCCAGCCCGCCCGGCGTCTTGACGCTGCTCCATTGCCCGGACGTTTTGAGCACGGTCACCCGGTCGCCGGTCGTAACGCTCCCGACGACCGAATAACCGGTGCCGGGGCCGCTGCGCACCCGCACTCCGCTTCCCGTGATGACACTCGACTTCTGGCCGGCAGCGCCGGACAGGGACACGCTCGATGCCGAACCCGACGTTCCGACGGAAGCCGACTTGACCAGGTAGTGGCCCGCTGCCCATCCGGTGAGACCCTGTCCGCTCACCTTCATCCAGCCGAATTGTTCGTCCGTAACCTGAACCGTCGCTCCTTGGGTCAAATATCCTTTGACGGCTGCTTTCTGATCCGGTTCCTTGAGGACAGGCAGCGATTTGGTCGCAACCTTGTACGATACCGCTGCCGCTGCAACCGCGGCCGAGGGCGGTCCGACAGGCATGCCAGCCGCCAACACCAAGGCGGCCATCAGGACAACCAGCCATCTTCTCATTCCATGCGCTCCCTTCCGGCAGTACGATTTAGTAGACATCCATGAAAGCCTCATCCTGCGCGGAGTCATAGCGCAGATGTAGCTCCTTCCCGTCGAGATACCAGAGCTGGTCCTCTTCCATGAAAAAAACGAGCCCTTCCTCCTCCTGACGCAAGCCGGGCCGGCGCGATTCGTCCTTCATGATTCCGAGCGACAGCCCCGGCTGCACGCTGCCGCAGCCTCCCAGGCGCACGAAGACGCGCAGCTGGTCGCCTTCGTGAAGATTCAGCTCTTGCTTATACCAGCGGGCCGCTTCCGGATCGACCGTCAGCTTCATATGGGCGGCTCCCCTTTCCTTCCACTCTATCATTAAGTGTTTGCTAGATTTGCCATTAGTATAACAAAGGGAGCCCAATCGGGCCACCGGATGAAAAGTTTCTAACCCGGAGGAAATAAAATCCAGCGGCCGGAAAACCGTTTCTCTTCCCCGCAGGTCTAATAAATAGGGGATGAAATGAAGATGACGCAGCTAGAAGCAGCGCCGAATTGAATGTCGAAGATTACCCCGGCTACGCCAAAATGCCGATCGAAGTGGAGCTGATGCCGATAGAAAAGTAAAATCAATGCCTCCAGCGGCAGTCCAAGAGCGCCAGCCGCAGCAATGAATTCCGCAGATGAAAAAAGCCCGGCCGCCGCCGAAAGGCAGCAAGCCGGACCCGCAAGTCCTATTGGTTCCAGTAACGCCGCGAAGCGCAATGCTCGCGGTACAGCTCATAGTTCTCGTCGAACTTGACGAGCTCCACGCAGCGCCCCGTCCGGGGCGAATGGATCATCCGCCCGCCGCCGGCGTAGATGCCGACATGGTGGACTCTCCCTTTGCCTTCCTCATAAGCGAAGAACAGCAGATCGCCCGGAGTCAGGTCCTCCCGGTCGACAGCCTGCCCTTCCAGCGCCTGGTCGGAGGCGTCTCTCGGGATGGCGATGCCGGCCGCCCGGTGCATGCTGAACGCCAGGCCCGAACAGTCGTAGCCGAGCGACGACATGCCGCCCCACAGGTAGGGAAGGCCGAGAAAGCGGCGCGCCTGCTCCACGACGAAGCGGCCGGCATGATCGCCGCGGCCGCCGGCCGATGGACGGCTGATCGCCGCAACATCGGCATCGCCGCGCTGGAGCCAGCCCTTGCCGCCTTCCGGCAGCAGCACCGTCAAGCCTTCGGCGTCATCCTCCGCGACCGGCAGCCGCGTGAGATAGCTCAGCTCCATGAGGCGCTTCGGCGCCCCTCCTCCAGCCTCATCGGGATCGGAATCGAGCAGCCAGGCGGTGTCGGCGGTGACCACGGCGCAGCGGCCCGATGCCCGTTCCCCTTCCTGCCGGTCCTTGCCGCTTCGGCAGGCTCCGTCCGGAAACGCTCCCGGAGAAGGGAAGGCCAGCTGCGCCAGAGGCACCCAGCCGGGATAGCCGAGCGGCTCCTTGCAGCTGCTCTGCCCCGGAATGAATACACGAGCCCAGCCCTCCTTCTCCTCGGCCACGAGCACGCGCTCGCCATAGAGCAGCTGCGTCTGCACCCGATTGTTGTCGCATAGGTCCAGGCGGTCGTCCACCGACATTGAAGACAGCCAGCCGCGCAGGTCGGCCGGATTTGCCAGCGCCGGAGCATCCAGCTCCCGCGGCGAGTCCGGTCTCGTCCATACCGTCGCGACAGGAACCGCCGCACGCGCTTCCCTCAAGGCCGCGCTCATGATACCGCCGCTCCCGGACTGGCGGCGACGCGCACGTCGCGGATGCCGAGTCCCGGCGCATCCGGGAACGTCATGACGCGGCCGTCGTAACGGACACCTCCGTCGACGATGTCGCTCCTCAGCAGCAGAGGAGCGTCGAAATCAAATCGGGTGATGTTCTTTTTGCTCGCCGCCAGATGGGCCGCCGCCGTTACCGCCACCCGCGATTCGATCATGCTGCCGACCATGCATTCCACGCCGTACTGCTCCGCCATGCCGTTGATAAGCTGGGCTTTGTAGATGCCGCCGGACTTCATCAGCTTGATGTTGATGAGATCGGCCGCCCGCATCTGGAGCACGCGCAGCGCCTCCGCCGGCGAAAAGACGGCCTCGTCCGCCATGATCGGAGTCTGGACCGCGTCGGTGACCGCCTTCAGCCCCTCGATGTCATGGGCCTTAACCGGCTGCTCCACCAGCTCGATGTCGAGCCCGAGATCCTCCATGCGGCGGATCGCCCGGACCGCATCCTTCACCTGCCAGCCCTGGTTGGCGTCGAGGCGGATCTTCACCCCGCCGCCGACGCGGCTGCGGATTTCGCGGATGCGCTCGATATCCTCCTGCACGTCGTCCTTGCCGACCTTGATCTTGAGCACGTTGAAGCCTTCCCGGACGCAGCTGGCCGCATCCTCGCCCATCTCCTTGGGCGAGTTCACGCTGACCGTGAAGTCCGTCTCCAGGCGGTCCTTGTAGCCGCCGAGAAATTGGTACAGCGGCAAGCCGCAATGCTGGGCTACCAAGTCGTAGATCGCCATGTCCACGGCGGCCTTCGCGCTGCTGCTGCCGACCATCGCTCCGTGCACGCTCTGCAGCAGGCGCTCGTAGCCGAGCAGGCTCTGCCCGACGAGCAGCGGAGCGAACGTAAGCCGGATCGCCGACTCGATGCTCTCGAGGCTGTCGCCGGTAATGACGATCGTGGACGGCGCCTCTCCCCAGCCGACGCGGCCGTCGCGGTCCCGGATCCGGACCAGGATGGATTCCTGGTCATGCACGGTGCGGAGCGCGGTTTTGAACGGCTTGTGGAGAGGGGTCGACTGCCTCATCACCTGTATGCTTTCAATGTTCATGCTGTTGTCCTCCTCATGCGGCTGGCCGGGATGCTCTAAGCCGGCTCTGCGCCGTCCGAGAATCCGGATTCGTTGAAAACAAGGCTTCGGCCGCTCGTGTTCAGTACAGCTTCCACCCCAAGCGGAACGGCGATATTCGGCGAGCAGTGTCCGATCCGGAAGCCCGCCATGGCCGGCTTGCCTGCCGGCACGATGTATTCCGCCAGAACTTCGTCCAGACTCAGAGACTCCTTGCGCTTTGAAGGCTCGCAGTTATGGAAGTCGCCGACGACGATGCCGGCGGCATCGTCCAGCTTGCCGGCCTGCTTCAGCTGGCACAGCATCCGGTCGACGCGGTAAGGCTCCTCGTCGATGTCCTCGATCAGCAGCAGCCTGCCCCTCGTATCGATCTCGTACGGCGTTCCCAGCGTGCTGACGAGGAGCGACAGATTGCCGCCGGCAAGCGGGCCGCTCGCTTCGCCCGGAACCAGCACCCGCAGGGGAGCGATCTCTTCCGTATAGTGAACACTATGCGGAGCTAGAAGGCGGTTATACCCTTCCAGCGTCAGCGGATGGGGACGGGCATGGCCGGCTCCGTCCTCTCCTTCCGGAAGCTCCTTCAAGTCGATCATCATCGGCCCGTGGAAGGTGACCAGGCCGCTGAGCCGCCCGATCGCCGAATGAAGAAACGTAATGTCGCTGTAGCCCCAGAAAATCTTGGGATTGCGACGGATCATGCCGTAGTCGAGCCGGTCCGCGATGCGTGCCGTGCCGTATCCGCCGCGCGCGCAGATGATGGCGGCGATGTCCGGATCCGCGAACAGCCCGTTCAGCTCCTCGGCGCGCTCTTCATCGCTTCCGGCCAGGTAACCGCGGCGCAGCGAGAGCGTCCGGCCGAGCTTCACGTTCAGGCCGAGGCGCCGCAGGTAACCTGCGGCAGCCTCCGCCTGCTCCCGGTCGCCCGGACTTGCCGGAGCCGGAATCCCGACCGTGTCGCCGGGCTGCAGCTTGCGCGGGCGGATCAGGCCCGGACGGCTCACTTCAGCTCCGCCCATTTGAAGTCGATGAAGCCGAATGGATGGCGCACGACGCCGGACAGCTTGTCGCTCTCCAGATTGACCGTGTTGTAGAAGTACAGCGGCAAAATCGGAGCCTCGTCGATCAGGATCGCTTCGGCCTCATGCATCATCTCATAGCGCTTCTTCTCGTCGCTCTGCTGGTAAGCGCCCTTGATCAGCTCGTCGTACTTGGCGTTTTTCCAGCCTGTGCGGCTGAACGGATTGTCCGACTGGAAACCGTCCAGGAAGTTGATCGGATCCGCGAAGTCAGGCAGGAAGGAGGAACGGGACAGCTGCAGCTGCAGCTTCTTCTGCTCGGCGACCATCACCTTGCTTTCCTTGCTCTCCAGCTTGACGTCGACGCCGAGATTGTCCTTGAACATCGCCTGCATCGCTTGGGCGACCTTTTGGTTGATGTCGTTCGTGCTGTAGGTCAGCGTGACGTCCGGAAGCTTGGAGTAGCCGGCTTCCTGCATGCCTTTGGCGAGCAGCGCCTTGGCATCGGCCGCGTCGAACTTCAGTAGATCTCCGCCCTTCTCGCGGAAGTCGCCTCCGGCCGCATCCTCGAGCCCCGGGGATACGAAGGCGACGGCCGGCTTGTGCTTCTGGCGAAGCACGAGATCGACAAGCTGCTGGCGGTCGACCGCTTCGGCGAACGCCTTGCGGATGTTCATGTTGTTGAACGGCTCCATCGTGACGTTGAAGCGGTAGAACGCCGTGCCCGCCGCCTCTTCGACCTTGACCTTGTTCTCTTCGAACAGCTTGTCGGCCATATCGGACGGAATGCTGCCGGTCGTGTCGAGCTCGCCGGACTGGAAGAGCTGGTAGGCGGTATTCGTATCGTTGACCATTTTATAGGTGACGCCGCCCAGCTTCACGCTGGATGCATCCCAGTAGTCCTTGTTCTTGACCATCTTCAGCTCGTCGTCATGCTTCCATTCCGTAATCGTGAACGGTCCGTTGCCGACGATCGTCGCCGCTTCGCCCGCCCACTTCGCATTCTTCTCGACAACGGCCTGGTTGACCGGGAAAAAGGCCGGGCTTGCCGTCATCTGGATCAGCCAGGCCGCCGGATGGGCGAGCGTGACCTCAAGCGTCTTGTCGTCCGTCGCCTTGATGCCGACGGCGTCGGCGGAGCCTTGGCCGGAATTGTACGCCTCCGCGCCTGCGATCGGATAAGCGAGGAAGGCCGCATCGGACGCCGTGTCGGGGTTCAGCAGCCGCTTCCAGGCATATTCGAAGTCGGACGCCTTCACGGGATCGCCGTTGGACCATTTGATGCCGTCGCGCAGGGTGAAGGTGTACTTCAGGCCGTCGTCGGACATCTTCCATTCCTTCGCCATCGCCGCTTCAGGCTTCTGATCCTTGCCCAGGCGGGTGAGCCCCTCGAAGGCGTTGTTCACCACGTCATAGGAAATCTGGTCGAAGCCGATCGGCGGATCGAGGGAGGTCGGCTCCTTGCTGTTGTTGTAGCGGAGAATCTTGCCGGAGGCTTCTCCGGTGCCGCCTCCATCGTTGCCGTCTCCGCAGCCGGCCAGTATCGTTCCGGCCAGCAGCACGCAGCTGATCAGCGCAGCAGACATTTTTTTCATGGACATGGTTGTGGCTCTCCCCTTTGATTCGAATGGTGGGATACAAGTCGATACTGCGTCGCTGAGGCCGCAATCGAAGTCATATCGCCGATGTCTCATCTGGTCAGACGGCCTGCCTCTAATCTGTCTGCCGCAGGCCTGGCGCTCCCCTTCTCCCCCCTTGGCCCCGAATAAAAAGGGGCTAAAATGATTCGGAACAAGCGGCTCCCGGTTGTCAGCTCGCCGAACGGCTAGCCGATTGCGGCCGACCGTCCGGCCGGAGAGGACGGCGGAGCCTGCTGCGCCCGGGGATCCTCCAGCCAGCAGGATACCGAATGGCTGCCGCCCACCTGTGTCGAGGCGGGATGATGCAGCCGGCACACTTCCATCGCATGCGGGCATCGGGCCGCGAAGGCGCAGCCCGGCGGCGGCGCGAACAGATCCGGCGGCGTGCCCGGAATCGGCTCGAGCTGGCGCGAGCGGTCCCGGTCGAGCCGGGGCATCGAGGCCAGCAGCCCTCTCGTGTACGGATGCCGGGGCCTGCGGAACAGCTCCCGCACGGAGCCCGACTCCACAATCTCGCCGGCGTACATGACGCAGACGCGGTCGGCCGTTTCGGCGACGACGCCCAGATCATGAGTGATCAGCACGATGGACACGCCGGTCTTCTGCTGCAGCATCCGGAACAGCTCCAGAATCTGGGCTTGGATCGTCACGTCGAGCGCGGTCGTCGGCTCGTCGGCGATAAGGAGCGACGGATTGCAGGAGGCGGCGATCGCGATCATGATGCGCTGCCTCATCCCGCCGCTGAACTCGCCCAGATATTGCTTCAGCCGCGTTTCCGGACTCGGAATGCCGACCAGGCCGAGCATCTCCACGGCGATTTTGCGCGCTTCCGATCTCGGCACCTTGCGGTGCAGGGCGATGCTCTCGATCAGCTGCTCTCCGACGGTGAGCGTCGGATTGAGCGCCGTCATCGCATCCTGGAAGATCATTGAAATCTCTGCGCCGCGCAGCTTCCGCAGCTCCTTTTCCTTGAGCCGCGTCAGGTCAACGCCTTTCCAGACGATGCGAGAGTCCTTGCCGAGCTTCGACGTCTGTTCCGGCAGCAGCCGCATCAGGCTGCGGGCGGTGACGCTTTTGCCGCAGCCCGACTCCCCGACGATGGCCAGCGTCTCGCCTTCGCGAAGCTGGAGATCGACTCCGCGCACCGCCTGCACCTCTCCGCCGTGGGTCCGGAAGCTGACTCGCAGATTTTCGACGGCCATCAGGGTTTTGCCGGGCGCCCTGCCCTCGGCAGCTTCCCTCGGCTCCCGGCTGGCCGGCTTTTCCGTCGCCGCCGGTTCCGGCGCTGCCGTCCGGCCGTCGTAAATTGCGGGCGGCCGCTCCGGCAGGCGGTCTTCCCTAACCGTTTCTCTTTCCTTTTCCCTGGCCGGGCCTTCAGGAGCCGCGACCGCGGATATCGACGCTTTTCGGGATCGTCTCCACATGCTCATGACCTCCTCTGCCTAGGGTTGAAGATATCCTGCAGGCCGTCGCCGACCAGATTGAACGCCAGCATCGTCATGGAGATGAAGAATGCCGGGTAGAACAGCCTCCACCAATGGCCGGAGAGGATGACGCCGAGAGCATCGCTTGCCATGACGCCCCAGCTCGCGAGCGGCGGCTGGATGCCGAGGCCGAGGAAGCTGAGGAAAGCTTCCGCGAAGATGGCCGACGGCACGGAGAAGGTGATCTGCACCATGATGACGCCCATCGCGTTGGGCAGCAGATGCTTGCGGATGATATGCCAGCCGCTGGAGCCGATCGAACGGGAAGCCAGCACGTATTCCGAAGATTTCAGCGTCAGCACCTGGCCGCGGACGACGCGGGCCATCCCGATCCACCCTGTCGCGCTGAGCGCGACGATGATCGTCAGCAGGCCTGGCCCCATGATGACCATGAGCAGAATGACGATGAGCAGGTAGGGAACGCCGTACAGCATATCTACGAAGCGCATCATCAGGTTGTCTGCGCGGCCCCCGACGTACCCGGCGATGCCGCCGTACACGATGCCGATGACGACGTCGATCAGGGTGGCCATCAGGCCGATGAACAGCGAGATGCGGGCTCCGTAGAGAATGCGGGCGAATACGTCCCGGCCCAGGTCATCCGTGCCGAACCAATGCTCGGCGGACGGGCTCATGTTGGCATCGGTGAGGACTTGCCTGGAGTAGCTCTGGTCTGTCAACATCGGGCCGAACGAAGCGAGCAGGGCGAGCAGGATGATGATGACGGCTCCGGCGAACGCGAGCTTGTTGGCCAGCAGCCGGTTCCACGATTCCTTCCAGAAGCCGAGGCGGGGCCGAACGATCGCTTCCGCATCCACGGCGGAGCGGTTCATCGGGACAAACAGGGAATCCGGTACGCTCATGCTCAGCCCTCCTTCCGGTGCAGCTTGATGCGGGGATCAATGAGGCCGTAGGCGATATCGACGAGAAACATCATGAACAGCAGCAGAGCGCTGTAGAACACGGTCGTGCCCATGATGACCGAATAATCGCGGTTGTTGATGCCGTCCACAAAATACTTGCCCATGCCGGGAATGGCGAAAATCTTCTCGATGACGAAGCTTCCCGTCAGGACGTTGGCGATCAGCGCCCCGAGCAGGGTGACGACCGGCAGCACCGCGTTGCGCAGCGCATGCTTCGTGACGATGACGAACGGATGCAGTCCTTTGGCGCGGGCCGTCTCGATATAGTCGGAGGTGAGCACCTCCACCATGTTGGCCCTGGTCATGCGGGCAATGATGGCGATGGGACCGGTAGCCAGCGCCAGCCCCGGCAGCACCGCGTGGCGCCAGGTGCCCCACATGGCGACCGGCAGCAGATGCCATTCCACGGCCACGTATTTGATCAGCAGCGTCGCCACGACAAAGTTCGGCACGGCGATGCCGAGCACGGCGAGCACCATGGCCGCCTGGTCGATCAGCCGGTTCTTGTACAGGGCGGCGACCGTTCCGAGCGCGATGCCGGCGACGATGGCGAACAGGATCGCGATCATGCCGAGCTGGAAGGAAACGGGGAAACCGCGGCTGATCATCGAATTCACGCTGTCGGGAAAATGCCCGATCGACGGACCGAGATCCAGCTTGAGCAGAGACTTCAGATAAAGCACGTATTGAACGCCGACCGGCTCGTCCAGATGGTAATAAGCCATCATGTTCTGCACGGCCGTCGGATTGCTGTTCTTGCCGTCCTTGTCGAACGGAGACCCCGGCACGGAATGCATGAGGAAAAAGGTCACCGTGACGATCAGCCACAGCGTCACCAGCATGGAGACAAGCCGCTTCAGGATGTAAGATGCCACCTTCTGTCACTCCCCTTAATCGGTCTGGCAAAACGTCTTAGCAGTAATTGGTCCTTGTCGCCAGCTCAATCATGACCAGCATGGCCCGGTAGGCTTCGAGAATGTCCTTGGCCTGGAAGGAAACGACCGGGCTGTTGCCCTCGATTCGGGTTCCCGGCATCAGGCTCGCCCATTCGGCTTGTCCGTAGTTCGCGAATTCGATCGACAGATGCGGCCGCTCCGGCGAAGCCAGCGGCTTGACGCGGGAGCGGTTGTCGAGAGCCTCCTTCGTCTTTTCCCTCAGCAGCTGTCCGGTCTTGTCCGGAGTCAGGCACAGAGCCGCCGTGCGCGAAATCGCCTTCTTGACGACTGCCGTCGTCACCCCCGGCAGCAGCGCCTCCGCTTCTACCGCCGTCTCGTCGTCGCCGGCCACGAGCAGGACGGGGACGCCGTAATAGCCGGCTACCATGGCGTTGAAGCCGAGCTCGCCGATGGCTGTATCCCCTATGTACATCTTCGTCACGCCGAAAATCATCGAATGGCTGAGAACGCCGCGGGTTGCCGCCATCGTATGGTAGCCGAGGAAGGCGGCGCCGCCGAACGAAGCGTCTAGCCCCTGCACCATGGAGTACGGCTTGACGTCTCCGGTGATGAGCTGGGCGTCGGGATGCAGCCTTTCGATCAGCAGATTGTTCATTTTGGAGTGGCTGTCGTTGACAATCACTTCGGAGCAGCCTTCGTCGAATGCCGTGCCGATGACATGATTCGCCTCGTCCGTCATGATGACCTGGCCGCGGGGATAGCTGCGCTGGCTCGAATCGACGTGCGTGCTGTCTACAAGCCCTGTTATGCCTTCCATGTCTACCGATATATAGAGCTTCATTGGCCATCCTCCCGGAATATAAGAAATGATCGGTTTTGATACAGAGTATGAAAAAAACCCAGACCAACAGCCGGGGACATGCTTGTCCCTGGATCCGTTGGCTGGGTTTTATTTACGTGCATGCCGGAATGTCCCGCCATACGGATAAATAAAGCAGCGTACGCTGACCGGAAGTAGGCGCGGAGGCCTGCTCTTCTAGTCGATGAGCGTGGATTTGAATTTTTTGGAGGCGTCCTTGAAGGCGACGATCAATGCCTTCTGTGAAGAGCCGTGGTACCTGCTCCGGATTTCCTCGGCTACCAGCTCCACGTCCAGAACGGAGTGGCCGATGAAGATCGAGCGGACGAACTCCGAAGTAAGCGGAATGGTGGAGGAGCAGCCGGCATCGATGATGATCCCGGATTCCTTCCCAACGACGAGCCCGATGAAAAAAGCGCTGTACTGCTGGGTAATCGGATTGTTCACGGATGACTGGGCATCGCCTATGAGATACAGCGTGTTCTTGTCGAAAGGCATCCGTCATTCTCCCTTGTCTGCTTCATGCGCTCGCTGGATGTTAATTATTCTAACATCGACTCGAGCGGGTTGTAAATGAGAAATCCTGCTATTGGCCCATGCCGGCCCGGCGTTGACTGCGACCACAGGCACGCGCCGACATGTTATGCCCTTCTAACGGCAACCATGTTCCCGGTCCAAGCTGCTCCTAGAGGCGTCTGCTCCTAGAGGCGGCCTAGCAGGCTCCGGGTCCATGCTGTGCCGGAAATGCGCCTTGCAGGCTCCCGGTGAAGACGCCGTTAACGCTGATTCTTCTTCCGCAGGAATATTTCGGCCATCGCGGTAGCCAGCTCGGTCTCCGCCGCCGTGAACACATGGCCTTCCTTGGCGTCGTCCAGCCCGTTCATGGCATAAATCAGGCCGATTCCGGCTTCGGGATCGAAATACATTCCGCTGCGCAGCCCGTAGGCGTCGCCGGGATGGCCGATCATCAGCCTGCCGGGCATGAGATCATGCGTCCGCTGGAGCTGCAGGCCGCCTTCCCGGTAGAAGCCTTCCTGCGGAACCCTGGACCATTGCCGGGCTTGCATCTGCTCCGCCGTCTCCTTGCGGAGAATCCGGACTCCGCTGCGCTCGCCCTTGCCGGCCAGCATCTCCAGCCAGCGGGACAGATCCGCGATTGTCGTCCGGAGGCCGCCTTGCGGGCCGAACAACGATCCGTTGGCGCCGGGAACGTAATCCCGCAGGTCCGTCGGCTCCGGCAGACAACCGCGAAATGCGTCTGCGGCCGGAACATAGTCGCCGGCATCGGCATCGTACTCATAGAGGACGGCGATTCGGTCGGGCTCCTCGAAATCCTGCAGGTTGAAGCTGGAATCCCGCATGCCGAGCGGCTCGAAGAGATGCTTGCGGCAATAGCGGTCGAAGCGCTCGCCGCTCAGCCGCTCGATAATCGTCGCCATGACAATCGCGCCAAGGTTGGAGTATTCATAACCGGACGGATCCCCCGGCGGCTTGTCCCCCCACAGCTTGGTGGGATGCCATTGTCCTCCGGGAACGATCAGTTCGGAGAGCGGAATCATGGGATCCTGACGGGAAGCGGCCGCGAAGCCGGCATACTCGTCGCGCAGTCCCGACGTATGGGTCATCAGCTGCCGCAGCGTAACCGGCTGGCCGGGAAAGGCCGGATGGCGGAGCGGAAGGCCGACAAGCTTGCCTGCGTCGTCGTCCAAGCCGCATAACCCGCGATCGGCGAGCTGAAGCAGCGCAGCGGCTGTGACCGTCTTGGAAATGGATGCGATGCGGAAGATCGTCTTGTCCGACACCGGCAAGCCTCTTTCCTTGTCCGCCAGTCCCAGACCGCCGCTCCAGACGAGCCGCCCGCGAATGAGAAACGCGCAGGCCATGCCGACGATGCGGCGGCGATCCATCGTTTCCTGCAGCCTCAAGGCTACTTTGTCAGGCTTGCTCATGCGATGCGTTCAGCCTCCTTTTGAAGTTGCGTTTGTCGTCCAGGAGACCTGTATAGCGTTTACATTCTATTAAATTATGACTTTTCGTCCCCTAAAACGTCAATAGGCTAAAGGAAAATAATAAAGGCCGTTTGCCTCATCGGCAAACGGCCAGCGAATCAAGCTCCTTCTCTTTCCTGCTGCTCGCGGAGCTGCTGGATGATCTCCTCGGGGATATCGTCCTGCTCGATCCGGTGGTTGACATAGGCGATGAACGGAACGGCGAGCTCCGGATCGAACTGCGATCCTGAGCAGGCCTGGATTTCCTCCACGGCCTCCTCGAACGTACGGGTCCGCTGGTAAGGACGCTCGGTCGTCATCGCGTCAAAGGAATCGATGATGCAAAGCAGCCTCGCCAGCTTCGGGATCTCCGTCCCCTTGAGCCCATGCGGATAACCCGTCCCGTCATAGCGTTCATGATGCAGCTCGACAAGCGGCACGAGATCCGAATAGGTTCCCGATGCGAGAAGAAACTCCTTGCCGAAGGTGACATGCTGCTTGACGAGCTCCCATTCTTCCTTGGACAGCTTCGCCCTCTTGGTCAGCACTTCCCTCGGAATCTCCAGCTTGCCGATATCGTGGATAAGCGCGCCCAGAATAAGCGTGCGCCTCTCCTCCTCGTTCAGGCCGAGCTTCTCCGCCATGTCCACCGCGTAGGAGAACACCCTCTTGGAATGCTTGAACGTGTAGACATCCTTGGAGAGGAATACACGGATCTGCTGCTCCAGCTCGTTGATTTCATGCTCGAACTTCTGCGGCAGATAGGTCTGCTCGCCGTAGATCGTCACCGTGTTCTTGCCTTTGGACTTGGAGATGTACATCGCCCGGTCGGACAAGCCGACAAGCTGCGACTTCTCGTACGTATCGGCATTCATCTCCATGACGCCGGCCGAGAACGACACGCATCCGTGCGGGAGGATTTCGACGCCTTCGAACGGAGAATTGTTCACCGTCTTGCGCAGCTGGTTGATGAACTTGCGCGCTTCGTTTTTGCCGTACGCCGGCATGATGACCGCAAATTCCTCTCCGCCGTAGCGGGCGCAGACGAATCCATAAGGCTCGCACTCCGCCTTGATGATGGAGCCGACGAAGCTGAGCAGCTTGTCTCCTTGCGGATGTCCGTAGAGATCGTTGTACTTCTTGAAGTCGTCGAGGTCCAGCATCGCGAAGGAGAAAACATTCCCATCCTCGCGGTAGGTTTTTATGAAGTCATCCAGCTTCTCTTCCAGGTAGCTGTGGTTGTACAGCCCTGTCCGCTGGTCCTTGTTGGCTTTGTCGTTGATTTCGTGGTACATGAGGAAAAGCTGTTTGAAGACGTGCGACAGCAGCGTAGCGATAATCAAGAACAGAAATAGGCCGAAAAGACTGGTATAAATAAGCAAAATAACCAGAATCATTGATAACAGCAAAATGCTGAGATAGGCAAAGAGAACTTCCTTGATAAACATTCGCAGGATTTCGACAAGTCTTCCTTTGTAGACCAAAAAATAATAGGTTCCAATCAAAAGGACGTTTATACAGAAGTAGGCCGCAAGCGAAACAATGAATGCCGGCAGGAAAGAAGTCTCAAAAGTGCCTGTCTCGCCGCCGAACCGCAAGTAGATGTAATTAGCCCCAACAATCATAAAAGTATACATAGCGAGATTAAGGAAATGTTTCCACCACTTGGTATCCTTATGATTGAAAACAATAAAAAAGGTGCTTATGGCCAAAGTCAACAGTGCCGGCTCTACTCCATATACAAATACGGTCGCCAAAAAAATAGTGGAGTCCATGGATTGACGGTGCCCTTCAGGCGGGAGTTGAAACATAAAGTAATCAAGCAAGACGACTCCTGCAGTCATGGCGTAAATCGTGATCCATCTGTCGTTAGAAATGGCAATTCCGACAGGAAGAAAGTAAGAAAGCAATAATAGACTACCCATTAAAGATAGCAGGACTACATAGAGGTATGAGGGCGTTTTAAGTATAACCGCGATAGCTTTCAACTGTTTCATCCTGGCTCTCCCTCTTAACGGGTAAATATTAAAAAGGAAACAGAACGATCATTCTGTCTCCTTTTTTAAGCTATTAGAATACTTTAAGTCCCGAAGTCAGCGCAACTCCCAGGGAAGCAATGATGGCAAGATTAAAGAGAATGACTTTAACATTGACTTTTTTCATATTCGTCACCTCCCTTCATGCTTCAAAGCCCCTTTTTCAAGATCAAGCCGCTTCTGTACGAGGCTGCTTTTCATGGGTTTTTTGGGAAGACATTTGCGATGTAATATAGAAGAAGATACCTATATTCATGATTACATCTCCAATACTGATGGCCTGCCTTCTTGGATAAGGAGGACCCAAAGGTATGATGTCTCCCAGAAACGGGAGTCTAGTTGAACTATCCAGAAGAATATGCTTGTACAGTACGTCTCCGTTCTTCAGCATTTCAATAAAATGAGGATCAAGTACGGAGGCAGCCTCCAGCGACACCGGCATTCGTCCGCCGTTCACCAGCATGACCAGAAAATTCAGAAAGACACCAATAAAAAGCAAGTTTATTCCCTTGTAAGAGCGGTTTACGTAGAGGAGAGAAAGCCCTGCAACATAAACGAGCATGTAAAAGTAGGAGTTGAAACGAGCGAAAAAGGACACATAATCTTGCAGATAGAACAAACCGAACTGGACAATAAGCAGCAGCGGAAAACCCCAGCCGCCCTTAATTCGGATATTGCCGAGAGCGATCAAGCCGCTCTTCCAGCCTGCCCGGATAAATCCGACGACAAGGCCGATAAGGATGCCATCATAGACCATAGCAGTTTCCCCTTCAGAAGATTACGGCAATCGACGACAATATCAATATTGCAGTAAAGTTCTACAATTACCAACATTTGCATTTGATCATTGCCATTATAGAATGCATAAAGACAACCCGTCAATATGAACTAAGTAGCATAACCTATCTTTTTTTGCACAGAGGTCCTATTGACTTCACATTAAAAAACCGGTTCCCAACCAAATGGAACCGGTTTTTATTGCATCCATTGACCTAATTTTATGAATAATTTATACCATTAGGCCTATTGAATATTCGTTTTTATACATAAAATTCCATATTAAGAACGATTCTTCATCAGCCTTTGACGGCACCCGCCGTCATGCCCTTCATGATCTGTTCCTGGAAGACCAGATAAGCGGCGATGGTCGGCAGCACGGCAATGGCCATCGCCCCCATCGTCAGGCTGTAATCCGTGCCGAAGCCGTCGGAGAACAGGGCGAGGCTGAGTGGCAGCGTCTTGAGCGCCTGCGAGTTGATGAACACGAGCGCGAACGCGAAGTCGTTCCAGAAGCGCAGGAAAGCCAGAATCGCCACCGTGGCGAGCGCGGGCTTGCACAGCGGCAGAATCATCCGGAAGAAGATGCCCCACCAGCCGCAGCCGTCGATGAGCGCCGCCTCCTCGATCTCGCGCGGGATGGATGCCAGATAAGCGATCGTCACGAAGATCGCGATCGGCAGCTCGAAGGCGGTGTAAGGCAGGATCAAGGAAGCGTACGTATCGAGCATCCCGACCTTGTTCATGACGATGAACAAGGGCACGAGCGTGCTGTGGATCGGAATCAGCATGCCGAGCACGAACAGCCCCGTCGCCGCCCGCGACAGCGGAAAGCGGAAGCGGGAAAGCACATAAGCGGCCATCGTGCCGAGCAGCAGCGTCAGGGCGACGGCCAGCACCGATACGACAACGGAGTTGACCATGGCGCGGCCCATATGCCCGAGCTCCCAAGCGCGGGACAGATTGGAGAGCACCCATTTCTGCGGCAGCGCATAGGGATGGGCAAAAAATTCGTCGTTGGTCTTGAGCGCGCTGATGAACAGCCAGTAGAGCGGATACAGCGTGCCCGCCGCGTAGAGCAGCAGGGCAAGCTTCACCGCGAATCGCCCGGCGGCGGAGCCGGCCCGAGGCTTTCCGACGGCCTCGGGCCGGATAGGAGCAGCAGTTGCCTTCATTAGGAGTCCTCCTCTTCCCTCATCCGTTCTTCCGGCGGGTGACCAGCAGGTTGAGCGCGATGAGCAGCAGGCTGATGACGATGATCATGGTGGAGACGGCGGAGCCGTACCCGTAGCGGTAGACGGCGAACGTGTTGTTGTACATATAAGTGGCGAGCAGCTCCGTCGACTTGGCCGGTCCGCCGCCCGTCATCACGATGACATGGTCGAACGCCTTCAGGCTGCCTGCGATGCAGAGCACCAGCGTGACGACGACCGTGCTCCATACCATCGGAAGCGTCACCGAACGCAGCTTGCGCCAGCCGGAAGCGCCGTCGATGGCGGCGGCATCGTGGATTTCCGAGGAGATGTTTTGGAGGGCGGCAATGAAGATGATCAAGTAAGGCCCGATGTTGCTCCAGTTGATCGGAATGGAGACGGCGTACATATTGACCTTGGGATCGGACAGCCACGCCCGGGTCCAGCTCTCGAGCCCCAGCAGCGAGAGCGCCTCGTTCAGCAGGCCGAACTGCGAGTTGTAGATATAGCCCCAGATCATCCCGATGACGACGGTGGAGAGCACCATCGGCATGAACAGCGCAGAGCGGATCAGCCGGTTGAACCAGCCGTTCGCGGTGAGCAGCAGCGCGCCGACGAGCGCGATGGGAATCTGCCCGGCAATGGCGGAAACGACGAGGATCAAGTTGTTTTTCAGAGCCCTCCAGAAGACGGGATCCTGCAGCATGGCCGAATAGTTGCCGAATCCGATGAACTTCGGCTGGCCCATTCCTTTCCATTGGAAGAAGCCGTAATAGACGGACCACAGAATCGGCACGATGGCGAACAGGATGAATACGATCAGTGCGGGCAGCAGCGCCGCCGCGATGAAGCCTCTGCTGCGAAGTGGGGTCGGCACGGGTTGTCAGCCTCCTTTGTGCAAAAAAGAGACCCGCTGCGGGCACGGGTCTCCGACTGTGCGGTTATGGGTTGAGCGAACGGGCTTGGGCATCCTGGAGATTCTGGGCGACCGTCTCCGGCTTGCCGCCCATCATGAGCTCCTGCAGGCCGTTGTTGATGGCCTCCGCCGCTTCGGCCGACAGGTAGGCGTCGTAGACCGGCGTGATGCCGATCGTCTTGACGAGCTCGAACGCCTTGTAATAGAGGGAGGTGACCTTCGACTGGTCGACTTCCGTCTTGTACATGATCATAGAGTTGCTTTCGGCAATCGCCTTCTGCGTCTCCGGTCCGCTCACCGCGTAAATGAAGTCGAGCGCGGCCTGCTTCTTGTCGCCCTCCGCCTTTTTGCTGAGCGCAAAGCCGGCACCGGCGCCGCCGGTAATGGTGTTCGCCTCGCCTTTGCCGCCCGGAACGGAAGGAAGCACCGTGATGTCGATCTTCTTCAGCTCGTCCTCGCTGGTCGCGGCGAGATTCGTCAGCGTCCATGCGCCGCTCACCATCATGGCTGCCTTGCCCTGCACGAAGTATTGCTCCGCCTGGGTATTGTCGATCGTATTGGCGTCCTTGGCGAAAGCGTTCGCGTCGACGAGCTGTTTGAAATAGCCCAGAGCTTCCACGAACTGCGGATCGGCAAAGGAGGCTCCATCCTGCGCGACCGCTTTCTTGAACCATTCGGTTCCCGTCACGCGGTCCGCCAGAGAACCGAGAATGGTCGACTGCGCGACCCATGGCGCCTTGTTGCCGAGCGCGATCGGCGTAATGCCGGCCTTGTTGAAGGCGGCGACGGCTGCCATCAGCTCATCCCAGGTTTTCGGAACGGCGACGTTGTTCTGCTTGAACAGATCCGCATTATAGTAGAGGAAGGACGTCGCCGACATGGCGAGCGGAGCGAGATAGGTGCTGCCGTCGATCGTCGAGCCGTCGAAGGCTCCGGGCAGGAAGTTGTCCTTCCATTCCTGCTTGCTGTCGAGCAGCTCGTTGATCGGCTGCACGAGCCCGGACTCCTGGAAGCCCTTGATGTGGCTGCCGGAGTAGGAGAGGAACACATCCGGCATCTCGTCCGCGGCGGCGACCGTGCTCAGCCGCTGGCGGTATCCGTCCGGAGGAATGGCTTGAGCGTCGAGCTCGACGTCGGGATGGCTGGCGGCGAATTCCTCGATCTTGGCTCGGACCGTCTTGGCGCGGGCGTCGTCCCCGGCGAAATTATGCCATACGGTGAGCTTGGTCTTCTTGCCGGCGTCCGCCCCTTCCCCGTTCTTGGAGGAGGCTTCATTGTTCGTGCCGCCGCTGCACGCGGTGAGCAGCGTCATGGCCGTGACGGCGGCGATTCCAAGCTTGCTTATGTTTCTCATAACCATTCCCCCTGTCATGAATTGACCTCAGTATAAGCCAGGGGGCCCCGCCTCAGCAGGGGGGATCCTTCGGGAGCAGGGGGGGCATTCTTCACCTGCCCGCCTGGCGGAATTCGGTCGGCGTGCAGCCGCTATGCGTCTTGAACAGCTTGTTGAAATGCTTGGCGTCCTCATACCCGACCTCCGCGGCGATGCGCGCGACCTTGGCAGGCGTATGCAGCAGCAGATCCCGCGCCCGCTCCATGCGCGCGGCCGTGACGAACTCCAGATAGGTGAGTCCGGCCTCCCGTTTGAACAGCTCGCTGAAATAAGTCGGATTCATGTGGACATGCCGGGCGACCTGCTGCAGCGACAGGCTGCTGCTGAGATGCTCGCGGATGTATTCGCAGGCTCGCCTGACGGCTCCGTGGCCGCCGGAAGCCAGCTCCCTGTACCGGCTCGCCAGCGTGAGCAGGCAGGTGATGAGCGTCTCGCGCGGCTGCTCCTCCAGGCCGCTGATCTCCAGGCCCTCCAGCGGAGCAGCCGGCTCCGCCCCGACGGATTCCGCGCTGCGGTCCAGCCAGCGGCAGCCGGCGATGAGCACGGAGTGGAAATAAGCGGTTGCGGAAGCCGGCGTCGCCTTCCCCTCGGAACGGATGCTCTCCAGGAGACGATCGGTCCATTGCTCCACCGCCTCCGCCCTACCGGCTTGAAGCATGCGCGCGATCTCCCTCTCCTCCTCCGGAGAGCATACGGTGCGCATGCCCTCGCGCCCGCTCACCTCGGCATTCAGGACGACGCCGCCGCTGCCGGCCAGGTAGCGGCTTGAATACGCATGCAGCGCTGTCCTTCTCGCCGCCTCCATGCCGTCCCAGCCCGGCTGGACTTCGCCGCCGGCCGCATGGAGCGGCACCCCGGCCGCCGCAGCCTTCCGGACGATGGAGCGCATCTGCGGAACGAGCTCCTGCCCATCGCGGACAGCGGCCGCAAGCAGCCAGCCCCGTTCATGCGCGGCGGCAGGGACGCCCAGAAGGCCGGCCAGCTGCTGGACCGCCTCCTCGGCGAGTCCGCGCGCAGCGGCCGGACCGGCATAGCCGAGCAGCCATAGCTGCAGGCCGCGGCTCCGGCCGACAGCGCGCAGGGCGGGATGCCAGTCGAACGTCTGCTCCAGCAGCTCCGGCTCCGGCCGCCCTCCTCCCAGAAGGCGGGAGATCTGCTGCCCGTAATAGGCTTCCGACTGCATCCGTCTGCTCTCCTCGCGCTCCAGCTTGCTGCGGCGCCGGTCTCTCGCCCGCAGCGCCGCCTGCAAAATCTCGTCCGGACCGCTCGTCTTGAGCAGATACTCGCTCACGCCCTGCCTGATGGCTTGCTGGGCATAAGTAAATTCATCATAACCGGACAGCACGATGACCTCGGTATCCGGATAAGAGGCGAGCACCTCCGAGCTCATCTCGAGGCCGCTTGCTCCCGTCATGCGGATGTCGGTGAGAATCAGCTCCGGCCTCTCCACCGGGATGCGCATCAGCGCTTCCTCCGCGGAAGCCGCTGCGGGCAGCAGGCTGAAGCCGTTCTCCGCCCAAGGAATGACCGTGCTCAAACCGGTACGGATGATGACTTCATCGTCGACTATGAGCAGCTTCATCCGCTTCCCTCCTCCTCGGCCGGCTCCGGCAGCACGAACATGACGACTGTCCCTTCTCCGACGCGGCTCTCCACCTGCAGGCCTGCGCCCGGACCATAATGGAGCAGCAGCCGGTTGTGCACGTTGCGCAGCCCGTAGCTGCCGTATTCTCCCCCGGTCGCCGTATCGAAGCCCGGCAGCAGCCGGCTCACGAGCAGGCCCCGCAGCTCCTCCAGCTTCGCCGGCTCAATGCCGACTCCGTCATCCCGGACCGTGAAGCGGATTCCCTCCTCGACGGGAGCGGCGATGACCTCGATGCCTCCGGGCTCGGGCCGCTTGAGAATGCCGTGCAGCAGGGCGTTCTCGATCAGCGGCTGCAGCAGCAGCTTCAGCATCCGGCGCTCCAGCAGCTCTTGAGGCACCTCCGTGCGGAACCAGAACCGCTCCGGATAACGGATCGACTGTACCTTGATATAGCTCTGCACATGGCTGATTTCCTGGGACACCGTACAGTATTCCTGCCCCTTGTTGAGGCTGAAGCGGAGGAAGTCGCTGAGCGAGCCGACCATTTCCGCCGTGCGGGCATCCTTGTTCATCAGCGCCATCCACTGGACGGAAGACAGAGTGTTGTAAAGGAAATGAGGGTTGATCTGGGCTTGCAGCGCCAGCATGTCCGCTTCCTTCTTCATGCTCTCGCTCCGCTTCACTTCCTCCGTCAGGTTGACGATGCGGCTGCTGAGCCGATTGTAGCTGATGACCAGCTGGCCGACCTCGTCGATTGTTGTGACCGGAATTACAGGCAGCGGCTCCTCGGGATTCGCGCCCCGCAGCTGCCTCGTCAGCGAGGAGAGCGGCCCGGTCACCTTGCGCACGATGAAGCCGACGACGACAATGACGAACAGGAGGGCGATGCATACCGAGATTGCGGTGAGCGTAAGGAAATAGCGGTTCTGGGAGCGGTACTCCTGAAAGGGGATGATGCCGGCGAGCTTCCAGTCGGCTCTGCCGAGCGAGCGGTACAGGACGGTGGAACGGGTGTCGTTCTGGCCGTAAGTGAGCACGCCGCTCTCTCCGTCCAGCCCGGTCAAGCCCGGCAAATAATCCGTAAGGGGGCGGTTCGTCTCCCAGCGCGGCGGTCCGGCCATAATCCGGCCCTGTCCGTCGAGCAGCACGACCGAGCCCGAGCCTTCCAGCTCGGACTGCCGCAGCTGGCCGGCGATGACCGACTGGTCGAGGCTGATTCGCAGCTGGCCGATGACTTTGTCGTAACGCGTCGTGCTGCGGATCGGCCGGGACATCGTCAGCACCTGCTGGCTGTCCAGGGAAGTCGTCTGCACGTAGACGGACGACCACCATTTGGCATGCGGGCCGTAATGCTCCGGGTCCTCGGCCGCAAGGCGGTCAAGGCCGGAGGAGACGACGGAGCGGATGCTCACGGGCGAGCTTCCGCCCGATCCGTCGATGGTGATGTTGCTGATATACGGCTTGGAGAAGGCCAGATCGGTCAGAAAGCTGATGATGGCGGTCTGCTTGCGCGCATCGCGCTGTCCGGCCTGCAGATCCTTCTGGACATTCTCGTTGCCGATCAGGAAGAGCGACATGTTCTCCACGTCCGCGACCATGTTGTCCAGGTAAGCCTGGAGCAGATCCAGCGTCTTCATGCCGTCGATCTTGGCTTTCTCTTCCGACAGCCCCTCGGCGATTGAGTAGGACAGCAGTCCGAGCGACATCAGCGGCACGAGCACGGCTAGAATCGTCAGGAGGGATAGCTTGTGTTTGAGTGATTTGCCGAGCCAGTTTTCCATGCTGCCGATTCCCCCAGGCGAGTTTTGGGATGTTTTCTACCATCATAGTCAAGGATTTGGACGAGCGCCAGAACATTTCGATGCCAATTTTCCTCGTATTTCCAATAAATATCGGAAAATCTGACATCGTTTTGAGCGTTTTCGTCACAATTGTTATGATAGCGCATACATTTTTGATCAGGCAAGCCATCCTGAAAAATAAAGCAGACGGCAGGCGAAATCAGTACAAAAACACGATGCCGCCGACAGCAAAAATCAAAAAAAGGAATCCGGGCCGATGGCCGAATTCCTTCTTGTATCTTCCGATGTCTGCGCAGCTGAGCTGTTGCAGCTTCGGATGGATGCGCAGCTGAGCTTTTGCATCTCCGGATGCGTGCGCAGCAATCGGTCATGCCTGCCGCATTCTCATGCCTGCCCGACCGTCATGCTTGAGCAACGTCTCCAGCTTGTGCAGCTGTCACGCATGGGCAGCCGCCAAGCGAAGAGCTGCGGCGTCCGCGCCTTCGGCCGATTGGCCGAGCATCCGGATGATCGCATGCACGGCCCGATCCGCGCCATGCTCCGGCTTGTTCAGCGATGCGTTCTTGCGCAGGCGGGCGCGCAGCGCGTCTTCCGCGATGACCTGGCGCAGCCTACGCATGAGGTCCGACTTGGAGCGGGCTTCCACTGCGGCTCCCAGCCGCGTCAGATAGGCCGAGTTCTCCTGCTCTTGTCCCGGAATCGGCTTGAACAGAATCATCGGCAGCTCCTGCGACAGAGCCTCGGAGACGGTGAGGCCGCCCGGCTTCGTCACCATGACGTCGGCTGCGGCCATGAGCTCGTGCACATAGTCGATGAAGCCTGTCACGAGGATCCGATGCGGTCCGCCCATCGCTTCCAGCCGTTTCTCCAGCTGGCGGCGCAGCTTCTCGTTGCGGCCGCAGACGAAGACGTACTGGGCGGGCGGCATGTCCTCGGCGGAATCCAGCAGCGTCAGCAGCCGCCGTCCGATCAGGCCGTCGCCCCCACCCATGACGAGAACGACCGGCAGGGTGGGGCTGAGCCCATGCTTGCGCCGCAGCTCCAGACGGTCGTAGGCGCGTCCGAAGGAGAAGCGGACGGGCATGCCGGTGACCGATACGGCTCCAGCCGGTATGCCGAGCTCCGTCAGGGAGCGCTGGATCGACTCGGAGCCGACGATGTACCGGTCCGTGCCCGGATGGAGCCAGTAGCTGTGCCGCGCGTAATCGGTCATCACCGTCACCGTGGCGACCGACGTCAGCCCGGCCGTCTTGAGACGGGACATCGCCGCTGCAGCGGGCGGGAAGGTGCTGACTACGACGGAGGGCCTGAATTCCTCCAGCAGCTCCATCATCCTCCCGGAGCGGAACGTGCGCATCTGCTTGAACATCCCGGACAGGCGGTTCTCGTCGCGGGTGGCGCGGTACAGGTATCCGTACAAGGACGGCAAGCCTTTGAAGCCCTGCATGTAGAAGAATCTGCCTACGGAATGCGTCTTGGGATGCGTCCACTGCATGAAATCCACGACCCGGACAACAGCGTCGGGATATTGCCGCGCCGCCGCTTCCGCGATGGCTCCGGCCGCCTGGTTGTGGCCGTCGCCCAGCGTCCCGGTCAAGACCAGGATCCTCTGCTGGCTTATAGGTACCAAAGGGGGTTCCTCCTTCAAGATCTTAGCCGGTGGCAGCTTCCGCTTATACATACGGCTCGTTCGGCCGAAATAGTCTTCTTCCGCATGCCCTGCCCGCAAGATGTCGTCTGGAACCAGCTTACCGCGATGGGGCGCTTGAGGCATACCGTCTGTGGAATGTTCCTGTCCTGGACCGAAGTCCGGTTAATCGGTCATTCCCTCGCCCTCGAAGGAGCGGAGCGCCTCCCGCACATGATCCGGGATGGCGGTGCTGCGGCCGCTGGCCGTATCGATCAGCACGACCGTGCCGCGTCCCGCGGCCCTGAGCTCTTCCCCGACGGTAAGCGCGTAATGGATGTCCATGGACGAGCGTCCGAGCTTGGCTGTCTTCACATGCAGCCGCAGCTGGTCGCGGAGATAAATTTGGCCCAGGTACTGGCATTCGAGATCCGCCACGACGGATACCGTCTTGTCGCTGAACAGCTCGTCGGTCAGCCCCAGGTTCTCGACGTACTCGATCCTGCCCTGCTCGAAATACATGAAGTAGCTGACGTTGTTGACATGCCCCAGCATGTCCGTCTCGCAATAACGGATTTTCAGCGGGATGGAAAATTGAAACGATTCCAGCCAGGCTTGCCTGTCTTCCCCCATGAATGCGCCCTTGCTCATGATGCGAAATGCCCCTTTCAGCATCCTTCCGGTCCACGCTCTCGCCTCTGCCGGAAACGATAGGTCTATCATGCAGGATATCACGCCGCGTGCCGGACAGACAACTTTTCCGCCGCTGCCGACGGTCCGGGCGTCCCGATGCATGCCCCGATCGCCTTACAGCCATACTGACTAGATGACCATAGGAAGGGTGAACCGAGCATGCCGCAGAGCCACTGGCTGATTCCAGCCGGAGAAGGAATCGGCTTCAAAGTAAACAAAGGCCAAGTCATCCGGGTGACGGATGTCGAGGGCGAGCAGGTGGCCGATTTCGTCGCTTACCGCGCCGACGACACGACCGAGAGGATCGATCCCAACGTGACGATGGACGCCCTCCATAAGATGAAGGTCCGTCCGGGGGATATTCTCTACTCCAACAAATACCGTCCGATCCTGACCGTTGTCGCCGACGACGTCGGCGTCCACGATTTCATCAACGCCTCCTGCCGTCCGGAGATGTACGAGTTTTTGTACGGCAAGAAAAACCACGCCAGCTGCCATGAAAACCTGACCCGGGCACTGGAGCCGTACGGCTTGCCGGAGCCGGACCAGCATTACGCGTTCAACGTGTTCATGAACACCGTCATCCATCCGGACGGCAGCATTTCCGTCGAGCGTCCGTTATCGAAGGCGGGCGACGCGGTGGAGCTGAGGGCGGAAATGGATTTGATCGTCGCCGTCTCTGCCTGCCCCTGCTCGGAAAGCGCCTGCAACGGCTATGCCTGCACGCCGATCCGCGTCGAAGTTGTCGACTGATCACGGCGATCGATGGATCGGCCGGGCGACACATGGGAGTCGTTGAATCGAACTGTTTCCAGGGACGCCGCTCCGGCGCCCCTATTTGTCCTTCTACAAAAATAAGCCTCCGAATAGGAATAGGATGACTTGTACCCGTTGCAGGCAAGCCTATTTCCTCTGGAGGTGAATTTCGGATGAACGCCTTTTTGGCCTATGTGCTGCTGGGTCTGTCCCTGTCGGCTCCGATCGGCCCCATCAACGCCGCCCAGCTGGACAAGGGAGCCCGGTTCGGCTTCACCCATGCATGGCTGGTCGGAATCGGCGCCATGGCTGCCGACGCGCTGTACATGCTGCTGATTTATTTCGGCGTGGCGAACTTCCTGGCGACCGGCTTCATGCGCACGCTGCTGTTCTCTTTCGGCTTCTTCGTGCTCATGTACACCGGTCTCGAGACGCTGAAGGCCGCTTCCCCCTCGCTGCCGGGTCCGCTCCATGAGGAAACGACGAGAGCCGCATCCTTCCGCTCCGGCTTCCTGATGGCGCTCCTCAACCCGCTCAATATCCTGTTCTGGCTCGGCATCTACGGCTCCCTGATCGCCGGGAGCTCCCATGAGGGCCTCTCTCTGCTGCTCCTGCACAGCACCGGAATTTTCGCGGGCATCCTGCTCTGGGACGTCGTCATGGCCGCACTCGCAAGCTCGCTGCGGCGATTCGCCAGCAGCCGCGTCCTGCAAGGCATCTCCTCCCTGGCAGGGCTGTCGCTGATCGGCTTCGGCCTTTACTTCGGCTGGCAGGCCTTCCTCCAGCTGACGGCCTAGAATGCCGGGACGTTCACCCAACTCCCACTCCTTACATACGATGAAGCGACGTATCAAAGGAGGATGGCAAGGACGGATGGCACAACTGCATGCGAAAAGCTGGCTTGAACATCACTCAATGTCACTGGAGAAGTGGGAAAGGGAAGCCTACCTGAGCTTTGCTTCCATGATCGCCGACGACGGCAATTCCTATCCTTGCGTGCCGGGCAGGCAGGGCTTCCTGACCGACAATCTGCGGTTCGGGTTCGCTCCCGACCCGCGTACGGAAGCGGCGGCGCGCGAAGTCGCCGATCTGCTTGCGCAGTACGGTCCCTTGTCCCGGGAAACGGGCAAATACGCCTCGCTGGTCATCTTCTTCCGCACTCCCGAGGATCTGCTGGAGAGCGCGTCCGTGGAAACCTACGAGGAGCTGTTCTGGTCTCTTCTCAGCGGCGCTTCCAGGCTGGACCCGGCACCCTGGCCGGAATCGATTCCCCGGGATCCCGGGCATCACGAATGGGAATTCTGCTTCGGCGGAGAGCCCTATTTCGCCTTTTGCGCCACTCCGGCCCATGTGGTCCGGCGCAGCCGCTCCTTTTCCGGCTTTCTCGCAGCTTTCCAGCCGCGCTGGGTTTTCCGGGAAATCAACGACTCCACGCCCTTCGGCCGCAACATGAAAAAAATCATCCGCAGGAAGCTGGCGGACTACGACGGCATCCCCGCCCATCCGTCGCTCAAATGGTACGGCCAGCAGGACAACCAGGAATGGCAGCAATACTATTTGCGGGACGACGACAGCGCCTTGTCGAAATGCCCGTTCCTGAGCGGCAAAATCAAGCTGCCTGCCGGCGACTAGATCCGGATTCCGCAAGGAAGCATTCTCGCGGGTCTTGAGCGCTCAGGCGATAAGACGAAACGTTCGCCGCCTCAGGATGAAGCCGTCTCCCCGCAAGCGTCGCCCTCGGAACGCTTCTCCTCGCCTGGCTGCGGCTGTCCGCCCTTCCAGCGTCTCGACATGGCCAGCGTGACGGCGCCCACCGCCGCGGCAATCGCCAGACTGGCCCAGAAGCCTGGCCGGCCTGCCGGCTCCAGCAGCGAGCCGGAGGCGGCGGCCGCCATGAGGGCAAGCGCCGTCCCGCTTTTGATCCATCCCGGAAGCCCCGGCTTATGCAGCTTCAGATAAGTCGCGACGATGAACATCCATACATAGAGAAGCACCAGGCCGCCGGCTGTCGCCAGATGCTCGAACAGCGTCGAGGGCAGAAGCAGGGCAAGCACGACGGAGACCGTCATGCCGCCCGCGTTGACGAGCAGCGCCGCCCATGGCAGGCGCCGGGCCCCCGCCGTCCGCGTCAGCCAGCGCGGAGCGTCTCCGTCCGATGCGAGCGATACCAGCATCGTGGATACGCCGTACAGAGAGGCGACGAGAATCGAGAATCCGGCGACGATCAGCACCCCGTTGAGCATATGGACGAGCACGGACAGCCTCATCACCTCGAGCGTCTGGACAAACGGGCTTTCCGAGGAATTCATATCCGAACGCGGCACGACCACAATTGCAAGGCCGATGGAAAGAAGATAGAGGATTCCAATGCCCAGCAGCATGATGCGGCCCGCCTTGGGGGCATCCGCAGGCCGCTTCAGTCCGGCAGCCATGAAACCCATCACCTCGATGCCGCTGAAGGCGTAGAAGGCGTATAGAAGTCCGCTCCAGGCGCCTTTCCAGCCGCCGGCCTCCAGCAGCCCCCTCCACTCCGCCGGCTTTGCCGCCGGGGACGTTCTGCCGCTCAGCAGCATGAAGGCGGCGACGGCGATGAACATGGCGACGGCCGCGATTTTCACGACGGCGAACAGGTTCTCGGCGGTGTTGATTCCTTTGGACCCCAGCACGACGACGGCGAGCGCCAGCACGGCGTAGCCTGCGGCAAAAACCCATAGCGGAACAGCCGGAAGCCAGTACCGCGTGAACAGCCCGAGAGCTGTCAGGGAGCCCCCGAGAATGAGCAGCTCGGAAGACCAGTAGATCCAGCCCGTGCTGAAGCCGGCCCATCTTCCGTACGCTTTTTTGGCATACGCTCGGAACGAGCCCTTTTCCGGCTGCTCGGCCGTCATGGAAGCAAGCGCCTCATAGACGAAATAAGTGGCCGCGGCAGCAGCCAGAAAAATCGGCAGCACGAGGAAGCCGCTCCGGCGGACGGCGATGCCGGTGCCGAGAAAAAAAGCGGTGCCGATCGTGCAGCCCGCTCCGAACAGCGACAGCTTCCACCAAGAAAGGCCGTTTGCGCCCCCTTCGGAGCCCGCCCCTCCGGCGGCGGCAGCCCGAGGACGCTTGAGATGTTCGGACATGATTTCAAGCCTCCCTTATGGAGGTAGGATGGTCCAGATCCGCCGGAACTATCCTTGGCCGGCCGCGCGGTCAGTACCGGTTGGCCTCCATCCAGGCCGCCGCGTAGTCGATCAGCTCCCGCTGCGGCAGCAGCCGCACGAGCGCATCTCCGATCCGCCCTCTGGCGGCCAGCGGGCAATCCCTTTCAAAGGCTTCGCCCACGACGTTGAAGTCGTCGTCGCGGTACGCAAGGTCCTCGAAAACCACCCATTCCCTGACGCCGTTCCTCAGCATGGGAGAGCCTTGGCTGAGCATCTCCTTGTTGGGGTAAGAAGCGCGATGCTCGGCCAGATGCAGCGTCGTGTTTCGTTCGTGGTCGACCCCAAGCAGCAGAGCCCGGCCGCCAAGCTCGGCCATCCGCTCAAGAGGGGAGCCTTCGCCGAGGGCAGGCGACAGCAGATGCGGTTCCAGAATCGTATGCGCCAGCGGTCCGCGGGCGGCGAAGCTCACCTGCGGATGGGCGCTGCGCAGCGTGCCCTCTTGACGGCGGAAGCATTCCACGACGGCGCCCATGCCGCGGGTAGCCGTCAAGTCCGGGCGATAGGCGGGCATCTCGGCCCGAATGAGCGGCCACCATGATTCCGGAACCGGCGGGCGCATCCAATAGGAGGGCTCGGACAAATCCGACGATTGGGCCGGCATGACGATCGTGCCGCTGTCCCCGACGGCTTCCTCGAGGGCAAGCACGACCGCTTCCGGCCCGCCGACGACCCAGCGGCCGAATGCCTTCATGGAGGAGTGGACCAGCAGCAGCATCCCTTCCTCCACTCCTATTTTTCGCAGCCCTTTGCTTATGTCTCTGCTTGTAAGGGGCATTTCGTTTTCGTTGATCATGGGTGCAGCCTCCATATGCGGGACGGCAAGCCGGGAGTCCATCCCCCTTGCCTTCCCGACTCGTTCTTTTCGCCAGTGTACCAGAGTACGGCCCGCTTCGCAGGGGCAAGAACGGTTTAAGCCGATCCGATGCGGCCGATGAGGAGAATAAAAACGATTGCGGGAATAAAAAAGCCCCGGCATACGCCGGGGCTGGTGCTGTCCAGCAAGAATCCTTGGCTTGGCCTAGGAACGAAAAGGGGCAAAACTTATTGCATGTTATGCTTTTGACGTCTCCTTGCAGAGACGCGGGTCCAGATCCGGGCAAGGCCAAGCCTGCGCTCAGACCGGCTCCAGGCTGTCCAGAATTTCCGTCAGGCTGAGCTCCGCGCAAGCCATGGACGTGTCGGCTGCGCCGTAATACATGCGGACGCGGTCTCCGTCGACGAGAGCGCCGCAGGAGAAGACGACGCCTCCAAAGAAGCCGTCCCGCTCGTAATCCGCCTCCGGCTCCAGAATCGGCTTGCCGGAGCGGGCAATCACCTTGGAGGGATCGTCCAGGTCGAGCAGCACGGCTCCCATGCAGTACCGGTGATCCTTGGTCGCGCCGTGGTACAGCTCCAGCCAGCCGCGCTCCGTCCGGATCGGAACGGCTCCGCCTCCGATGCGGCCGCTGTCCCACATGCCGTCGCGCAGCCCGATGAGATGGCGGTGGTTGCCCCAGTACAGCAGGTTGTCCGATTCCGCGATCCACATCTCGGGGCGGCCGCAGCTTTTGGTCGTCGGGCGGTGAAGGGCGTAATACTTGCCGCCGATGCGCTCGGGGAAGATGATGACGTCCTTGTTGTCCGGCCCGAAGATCATGCCGTGATGCGTGACGCTCTTGAAATCCTTCGTGGAGACGAGCGATTCCCCGATGCCGACGGGCGACACGGCCGAGAAATAGATATAGTAGGTGTCCCCGATCTGCGTGATGCGGGGGTCTTCAACGCCGAAAATCTCCAGGGGCTGCGTCGGATAAATGAACGGCTCCTCGTCGACCGTGAAGCTCCTGCCGTCCCGGCTGCGCGCGATGCGCAGGTACGAGAGGGAGGTCAGGTATTCGAAGGCCGGCGCATGCTCCTTGCGCACGATGACGCGCGGATCGGACAAGTCGTAGCGCTCGTCGTCCTTGCGGATCGGTATGAGGTCCAGGCCGCCTTTTTCCCTGTTGTAGACGGGAGCCAGCACCGCCTCCGGATCCTCGCTGATCGGGCGTTCCGCCACGCGCAGCAGCAGGATGACTTCGCCGTCATATTCCGCCACCCCTGCGTTGAAGGCGCCGATGACCTCGAAATCCTCTCGATGCGGCTTCACGTCCGCCGGGGTCACCAGCGGATTCTGTTCGTAACGGTAGCTATTCATGGCATGAACTCCTTTGTATCTTAACTAGTAATGCGGCCAAAGCTTACAAGCCGGCAAACGGGTCGGCGATGACCAGCCTCTGCGCGTCCGCGTCGCTGATGCCCGCGTATAGAACCGCCGTGCCGTCTGTTCTGCGAAGCAGCCCCCCGCTGAAGACGACATCCTGCAGGTCCGCCCGCTTGGCCGGACCAGGCAGAAAGACGCTGCGCTCGGCGATAATGCTCAGCTTCGAGCAGCCGGCGCCGGCAGCAACGAACACGAACGCCATCGGGTAATAGTGGCGGTCCCCCGCTTCGTCGAAGCAGGCGACATGTCCGAGCACGCCGATCCGGCCGTCCTGCAGCAGATGGGCTTCATTGGCCCCTCCCCATTCTCCCTCCGCGAACTGGCCTTCCAGCAGCGGCGCATCCTCGATCAGCTCAAGCGTAAGCCCGTCCAGAGAGGACGCCCTCGCGAATCCGATCTTGCCGCGGCCTCCCTTCCGGCCCTGGGGCCGGGTGAAAACCCCGACCTCTCCATCGGCAAGCTCCACCAGGCGGATATCCTTCATTCCGTCCGGTCCTTTGAAAAACGGCTCTAAATCCGAAAGTCCGCTGCCGCGGTAAAAGACGGTCCGCCACATCAGCGCGCCTTCGTTGTCCGGATGCGGATAGATCTCCACGCCTCCGACGATGAGCTTCCCGCCGATGCGGCAGTGGAACGGGTCCTGGAGCTCCAGCACCGGAGCCCCCTCCAGCGGCAGCCACCGTCCGCCCTCTTCCGCGAAGAAGACGACCATGGAATGCTCGCTGTCCCGGGATTCCACGCGGCCCGGGATGATTTCCCGGCCGCTGTCCAGAAGCGGAGCGGCAATGTTGTAGACATCCTTCTCCCCGACTTCCGCGAACGGAATCCGCTCCGGCGCCTCGGCCCGCGCGCCCGATGCCCGGTATTCCGCCAGCAGCTCGCGGCATGATGACGGCTCAAGCTTCCGAGTATTCATAGAAGGTTTCCTCCCTGCATGGGATGTTTATTTGAGGCTGAACTGCATGCCTTCCTGGAACTTCTTGCTGAAGATCAGGAACATGACGATGATCGGCAGCGTCAGGATGGTCGAAGCGGCGTACAGCGGTCCCGGATAGGAGCCGTACGGTCCGAACATCTGCGAGAGCAGCACGTTCAGCGTCAGCATCGAATCGCTTTTGACCGCGATCATGTCCCACAGCAGCTCGGTCCAGCGCTCCATGAGCAGGAAGAGGAAGATGACGGTCGTGATCGACTTCGACATCGGCAGCATGATGCGGAACATGATTTTCAGATCGGATGCCCCGTCCAGCTTGGCCGCCTCGATGAAGACGGAAGGAACGGCCTTGAAAAAGTTCGTGTACATGAAGATCGCCCACAGGCTGACCGCCTTCGGAATGATCAGGCCCAGATACGTGTCGTAGAGGCCGACCCGCTGGATGACCAGAAACGTCGGCACCAGCAGGATGATCGCCGGAAAGAACATATGGAACAGGACGAAGTTGTTCATCGCCTTGCGGCCGAAGAAATTGAGCTTGGACAGCGCGTAGGCGACCATGATGCCGAACAGCATCATAAGCGCCGTGGAGGCGACCGAGACGATGATGCTGTTCATGAACGCGTTCAGCCAGGGACGGGTGATGCCCGTCTCGCCGCCGCTGAACAGCCACTCGTAGGACTTGAGCGTGAAGCTCGTCGGGAACAGCTTCTTGTCGATCTGCGTCCAGTCCGCGAACGAGCTGAGCACCATGTACAGATAGGGATAAACCATGACGAGCAGGAGCGCGAGGGCGAGCGAGTAACGGACGGCCCGCCTGGCGCCGCTGCGTTTATTAGACCCAACCATTCCGCTTCCCCCATATCTCCAGAATTTTGCGGATCACGAAAATCGAGGCGAACGTCGCCAGCGACGCCAGCAGCGCGACCGCGGAGGCGTAGCCGACCTGCATGTTCGAGAATGCCTGCTTGAAGATCTCCATCTGCCAGGTGTTCGTCGCGTTGCCGGGACCGCCGCCGGTCAGCTGGTACACCTCGGTGAAGATGCCGAACGTCACGCCGAACGCCAGAATCAGCGTCGTATAGAGCGACGGGTACAGCAGCGGCAGCGTGATCCGCCAGAACCGCTGGCTGTCCTTGACCCCGTCGATGGCGGCGGCCTCGTACACTTCCTTATCGATGCTCTCGAGGCCGGATGTGATGATGAGCGCATAATAGCCGGTGAACTTCCAGGCGAGGATCAGGCCGACGACGAACAGCGCCGAGAAGGGAGAGCCGAGCCAGTTGATATCCATGCCGATGCCTCTCAGGAATTCATTGACGGGACTCGTGTAGGAGAGTAGCCCCTTCACGATCAGCGCGGACACGACGCCCGAGCTGAGGTACGGCAGGAAAAATCCGATCAGGAACAGCCCTTTGAACCGGGGCAGTCCATGGACGACGACGGCGACGCCGATCGCCATCACGGTGACGAGCGGAACGAAGATCATCATGAATTTGTACGTATTCCAGAATGCCGCATGGACGGCAGGCGATTGCAGCGCGTCCAGGAAATTGCTGATCCCCACGAAATTGAACGTCGGGGCGATGAGGTCCCAGTTCGTAAACGACAGGAACAAAGACCATAAGAGCGGCACAAAGAAAAAGATCAGCGAGTAGATGAGGTAAGGGCTGGCGAACATCCAGCCCAGCTTGTTGTTGCGTTGGTCCATGACAGCGGAACCTCCCTTATTTCAGGGCTTTCTCCAGCGCAGCCTTCATCGCCGCCCAGCCCTCGGCAGGCGCGATTTCGCCCTTGACCACTTTGTTGAAAGCCTCCGTGCCGATGATCGTCTGCAGGTCGTTGTACTTGGCGTTGTCCATCGGCGGCACCGCATTCGGCACATTCTCCGCATACGGCTTCAACTGCGGACTCTCGTCCAGGATCGCCTTGAACGATTCGTTGGTCGACAGGTCGTCGCGGGCCGGCGGCAGATTCGTCTGCTTGAACCAGGCCGCGTCGTTTTTGGCGTCGTTGTACACCCACTTCACGAAATCAAGCGCCGCCTGCTGCTGCGCCTTCGTCGCGGAAGCGTAGATGACAAGCCCCTTCGTATCGGCGAACGTCTTGCTCTGGGCCGGATCGGCGCCGTCAGGCACCGGAGGCATCGTCAGCGCGTAGGTTTCGTTGTACTTCAGGTTCGGGTATTTTTCCGCCCAGGTCGTAAAGGTCCACGGACCGATATCGGTGAACACCCCCGTGCCGTTCTCGAACGGATCGGTCACCTGCCGCGCCAGCAGCCCTTTCTCCTTGCGCAGGCTGTCGACGAACGTCAGCACTTCGATGCCGGCTTTCTCGTCCCCGGTGAACGTGTCGCCCTCGATGAACTTGTTGCCGTTCGACGCGGCGTCATACAGCATGTAGAAGTCGAACCAGCGCTTCCAGGCGGTGGGATCGGCCAGATCCGGCTTCGCCCACAGGTATTTCTTGTCGCCGTATTTGTCCTTGAGCTTCTTGGTCAGCTCCAGCACTTCGCCGTACGTCTTCGGCGGCTCGTTGTAGCCGAGCTCCTTCAAAATATCGAGGCGCCAGCCGAACAGCATCGGATTGGAGTAGATCGGCAGCACGTATTGATGGCCGTCCGCGAACTTCCACGGCTCAATCGTCTTGCTCATGCTGCGTCCCTTGAGCAGGTCGTCGTAGCCTTCCAGCGTATCCAGCGGCACTAGCGCCTTGCTGCTCGACAGCTGGGCCGCGAAGCCGCGGTTGATGTTCTCCGACATCGTCGGCGCGCTCTTGGCCGCCAGCGCGGCCTGGATGCTGGCTTCGGAGGTCGGCGATTCCTTGATCGCGCTGACGTTGATCTTGACCTTGCCGTTCTGGGCTTCATACGCCTTGGCCATCTCCTGCCAGTAAGCCTGCTGCGTCGGATTCGGCGCCGCCCAGAACTCGATCGTCGTCACGCCTTCTCCGGACGCCGAGCCGGATTCGTTTTGGCCGCCCTGGCCGGTGGAGCAGGCGGACAGCATGCCCGCGATCAAAGCAACGGATAAAACCATTGGGATTCTCTTTTTCATTCTGCATGGCCTCCCTAACTTGTCATGTTAAAATCATTCTCTGTCATCCAGCTGTCAATGAGCAAAACTGAAAATGAAAGCGCTTGTGAGACTCATTATGGAGCATAAATAGCGTCAAGTCAAGTTACAATACGATAAAGTCATTCTATTTCCACATTATTCACTTTACTATTTTATTTTGTAACGTTACAATTATAGAGCGGGATTGCGATCCGTTTCGATATGTATTTTCCTCCCGCCGAAGCTTGACATTCCCGCCCCGCTGCGGAAACAATGATAGACGAACGGCTGCGCGTCGGGCATATGGCCCGAAGGGCGAGCACAACGGAGGCTGACCCTTTTGAAATCGAAAATAACGATGCAGGACATCGCCGACAGGCTTAATCTGTCCAAGAACTCGGTCTCCCAAGCTTTGACGGGCAAGCCCGGCGTTAGCGACGAGACCCGCCGGCTCATCATGAAGACGGCCGACGAGATGGGCTACACGTATACCCGAAGGGGCAACACGGAGGAAGCCGGCCCGGCGGCGAAGCCGCGGACGATCGCGCTCATCGCTTCCGACTATGCCTTCTCCATGAAAAGCTTCTTCAGCGACATCTACCTGAGCATCGACCGGGAGCTCAAGAAGATCGGCTGCGAGCTGGTCATCCAGTCCATCAGCCCGAACGATGCCGCGTCCTTAACTCTCCCGCCGTTCATTCAGCAGCGGGCCGTGGACGGCGTGCTCATCCTGTCCCATATTACGACTCCCTATATCCAGGCCGTGCTGGATACGGACATTCCCGCCGTCCTGATCGACCACCATCATCCCGATCTGCAGGCGGACTGCATCCTGACCAACAACCGGTTCAGCGCCTACGAAGCCGTCCGGCATCTGTACGGACTCGGACATCGCGACATCGGTTATGTCGGGAACATCTCCTTCTCTCCGAGCTATTACGAGCGGCTGGAAGGGATGAGGCTTGCAGCCTTTGAGCTCGGCCTGCAGCTGAAGGAGGCCTGGCTGCTGACCGATGCGGCCGAGGACAGCGACGAGATCCGCAAGCGGCTGGAAGGGCTGAGCGGCGGGCCTACCGCCTGGTTCTGCGTCAACGACGGGTACGGCTTCATGGTCAGCTCGGCGCTGCAGCAGCTCGGGCGGCGCGTGCCCGAGGACGCCTCCGTCGTCAGCTTCGACAACGGCTATCTGTCCCGGCTGGCGACGCCGCCCATCACGACGGTTGATGTCGATCTTCCGCTCTACGCCAGGTGCGCGGTCGAGCGGCTGCTGGCCAGACTGGAGGATCCCGGCATGCCGTACGCCGAGACGCTGCTCCATACCAAGCTGCTCATCCGGGAGTCTACCGGGAATCCTCCCGTCCGCTGAGCGGACCGAAAGGAACCGAAGCCATGAACGAAATCAAGCCTTTCTATTTGCTGCTTGCGGCCGCAGCCGCATGCGTCATCATCCTTCTGCTGGTCGGCGTATACGGAATGAATGCTTCGGGCAGCCTGTTCGCCGGCCGTTGAAGCCGGCATCCGGAGCCCTCAACGTCCGATCCCTCTCCGAACCAACGGCAAGACGGCTCATGCGACATCGCATGAGCCGTCTTCCTTTTCCGGGAATGAGCTACTGGTAGCGGCTGAAGGAATTCGGAGCCGGCATCTGAGGCTGGCCGGGAGCCGGAACGTAGGAGCCGAGCATCGACTGCATGTCGTTCTGCTTCAGCTGCGGCACCTGATAATAGGCATGCTTGTTCTGGAAGAGGAAAATCTCGAAGGCCATCTCTACATAGTTCTGGATCTGGGAAGCGACGACGCGGCGCACGACCGGATTCGTAATCTCCGGAGAGGCCATGGCCAGCAAGGACCCGGTTGACTTGATCAGGCCGAGCATGTGGCCGCTGATGCCGGCATCCTTGACGTCCGCGAGCGACTGGTTCGGCTTCTTCGGCTGGGAAGGCTTGATGCCGAAGGTTACGTTCGTCGGCTGCAGCTGCATCATGTACGTGCCTGTTTCCTGATGCGGCTTCTGACCCGTCGCGAAGCATTCGGCCGTCAGGTTGTACTGGGAGAGGATGAAATTGTACTGGCGGTCCAAAATGCCGAGCAGCTCCTGATCCTTGACGAAGCCGCGGAAAATCATGAACTGGTCGAGGACGTTGATCATGCCGGACAAAATTTCATGCATGTCGAAAAACTCATGTCCGCCATGGTTCAAATTCATCTGCTGCTGAGGGACTGAAGGCGCAGCGGTCTGGGACTGCTGCGGCTGAAATCCTTGCTGCGCATGCGGCTGATAGCCTTGCTGCGCATGCGGCTGATAGCCTTGCTGCGGCTGGTACGGCTGCGCGAACGAATGCTGCTGCGACGGCTGTCCAGGCTGGCTCATGGGCTGGAACTGAGGCTGGTAGGGCTGATTGTTCAAGGTTATTTCCTCCTCCATGTGTAATTCAGGCTTGGTTAAGATGAGCCAAAAGCATCCTCCCTATTCGGGAGAGCCGCCTCCCGCCTGAGATGCATTCCATTCATCCAGAAAGCCGGGCGTCATGATTCCTTCGACTCCCCAAAGGCACCGAATTCAGGCCGCTGTCCCGAGGCTCACAACAGAAGCTGGTACAGCGCCAGGACGGCCGCTCCGGCCGCGGCAAAGCCGAGTTGAATCCAAGCCAGCCCTTTTGTCCAGCCGCCTTCCTTCTTTTTGCCCAGCCATTCGTACATCCGCAAATCCGCCGTAAGCATGAACAGGCCGCATAACAGGCTCAGGATGACGAACACGACGAGGCTGTAGTTGTAATCGAGCATTCGGTCCAAGCCTCCTTGCGCGGAATCAATTGAGCTTCAGCCCTTCCCTGCGGATCGCGACCTTGCATTCCAGCTCGAATGTCATGCCTGCGTACTCCCGCTCCCAATCCTCCTTGGATTTGATGACGCTGTTCCAGTACGCGGGCTCCCGGGCGCGGAACATTTCCCCGAAGCCGAACGGATCGCTCCGGTAACGCTGGGTTTTGCGAATGAACTCCAGCAGGAAGTAGGAAACCTCCTTCCCCATGTGGTTGCGGATCAGGTCGAAATCCTCCGCCGTATAACGCTCGGATTCGCCGTCGATCTTCTCCTCGATGCTGGTGTCCAGATGGACGACGATATGCGCGTGAGGCTTGCCGTTCCGGATGGATACCTTCGTCTGGGCGATGCGGCGGTTGCTTTTGAGCATGATTGCGCCTATGCCCGGCACATCCCCGAGGATGGAATAGCCTCCCGGATTGAGCCCCTTGATGGCCATGTAGCTGCCGATTTCGATCGGCTCCGAATGGCCGACCATTTTGCCCCCGCGGAACAGCGCCATCCCCTTGAGCAGGATGTTCTCCTTCTGGCGAATGGATACGTAAGGAAGGAACTCGTCCTGTCCGAGGCGCGATTCGGCGCTCCAGAAGTTGCCGGAGTACTGGGGAGGGAATTTGCCCATCTCCACCGACTTTTCAATCATGGACAGCAAATAGAGGGTAGGGACCCGCTCAAGCGGCGGCGCCACGTTCATCAGCTTGTTCGCCTCGATATCCGAGACGACGATCCAGGTGGAGCGCCTCACCTCCGAGTTGCGGCGGAAGTAGTCGTTGATGTCTTCCATCCCTCTGCGGGCGATCTTCTCGCTGACGACGATGATCCGCAGATGGATCAGGCTGCGCGGATCGGCGATTTCCTGCTGCAGGTTGTTGAGCGCATCGTCGATGGAATAACCCGTCACCTTCACGACCCATACGGGCAGCCCTCCCTGCTTGCCGCCGCCGCTCTCTCCCGGACCGAGCGGCACCCTGCCGGGAATGGCGATCTGGGCCGTCACCAGAATCCGGTGGTTCCGCAACGATTTGGGCTCATGCAGATGAGTCGTATGCTCGTGGTCGCCGGCTGCAGCCTCATTCACCTCATCGATCGCCATGCCGAGAATAAGAGCGCGATCCTCCAGCTCCTGCCGGTCCCAGCAGCCGCTCAATAGGGGCAAAGCGATCGCCGCCGCCAGCGCCAAGGCCGGCATGCGCCTCCAGCTAGGCATGGGCCCGCCTCCTTCCCGACCGGATGAACGACATGACCAGCAGCAGCAAGGGATACGCTGCCGTCAGCAAAAATCCGTAGCGCCCGGACAAGTCCCACAAGGAGTATAGAACATGGATGTTGGGCGGAATCATCGACACGGCGTACACGGCCGGCATATAGAAGGAAGCGAGCATGCGATGGTCTTCGAGGCGGAACAGATCGCGGCTGGCATGGACGGAGAAGTAATAGGTCGCATAGATGGTCGTATAGATCGAGATGACCCAGATGATCAGGAACAGCGCATCCAGCCGCTGTCCGACGCCCATCGACGCGCTGCGCGCCGTCTCCAGCGTCGGATAGGTCAGAATCTTCGTCTCCTCGGCTCCGAACATGCCCACCGTCGTCAGGACGACCAGCAGATAAAGCGAGCCGCCGACCGCGGCGCCGATCGCGACGGACGATGCCGCCCGCTTGGGGAATTTCATGAGCGGCACGAGCAGGCAGAACACAAAGGACATTTGCGACAAGGAGGCGATCTTCACCGATTCGTTCGGCCAGTCTCCGCGATGGTTGCCGATCAGCGGCAGCAGATTGTTCGGATCGATGCTGCGGGTCGCGATCAGCACGATGAAGAGGCCCGGCAGCAGAATGAACGGCAGGTAGAAGGAATGGACGAACGAAAACTTGATCAGGTCCCGCCGGGCCGACAAGGCCACGACGAGCAAAAGCATGCATTCGACGATCTGCATGGGCGTCTTCTGGAGCAGGACAAGCACGACGACTTCCCCGAACTGCCGCAGCGATATGCCGGACACGAGCAGGAAATACAGGATCAGCAGCCCGTTCATGACTCGCGCGACCGGAGCGCCGACCAGCTTCTCGCTGAAAAAGATCAGGTTCTCTCCGGGATGCCGGCTGCAGAGATAGGCCAGCAGCAGCAGAGACATGGTGCCGCAGAGAATTCCTGCTGCGGTCAACAGCGGAGCTCCGCTTTCGGCCCCTACGGCGGCGAATCGCGGCAAGGTCAGGACGCCGATGCCGACATTGGCGCTCGTCACGAGCGCGGCCATTCGAATGGAAGAGATCGACAGCGTATCACTCATGGGCCCGGGTATCCTCCTCGCCGGCATACTGCAGCGTTCTCCGCATCGGCGCGTCCGCAGCATCGGGCGGCAGCCGGTTGGCATCGAGCGTGTGCAGATGCGAAGGACGCTTCCTCATCCACCAGATAGGGCCGCGCAGGAGCAGATCCTTGAAGCCCTGCCAATTGCCAGGCACGAACGGTGCCATATAGGGGACGCCGAACGATTCCATGGCGAGCAGATGGTTCGCGATGAAGAGCAGTCCGATCAGCACGCCGAACAAGCCGAACGAGCCGGCCAGAATAATGAGCGGAAACCTCAGCATCCGCAAGGCGATCGCCGCATTGTAAGCGGGCGTTGCGAACGAGCCGATCGTCGTAAAGGCGACGATGACGACGGTGATCGGGCTGGAGAAGCCGGCCGAGACGGCCGCCTGTCCGATGATGAGCACGCCGACGATGCTGAGCGCGCCGCCGATCACCTGGGGAAGGCGGATGGTCGCTTCCCGGAGAATCTCCATCGATATTTCGATCATGAGCACCTCAATCACCGTCGGGAAAGGAACGCCGGCTCTGCCTCCCGCCACCGCCACGGCGAAGTCGGTCGGAATCAGCTCCGGGTTGAAGGAGATCAGCGATACATAAAGAGCCGGGAAAATGAGGGAGGTGACAAGCGCCACCAGCCGGATCATCCGGATGAGGCTGCCGATGAGGAACCGCTCCGTATAATCGTCCAGCGTCTGATAGAACTGGCTGAAAAAGCAAGGCACGATGAGCGCGAACGGAGAGCCGTTGCTCAGGATGGCGATCCGCCCTTCCAGCAGCGCCGCCGCGGTTTTGTCCGGCCTTTCCGTGTTCTGGATTTGCGGAAACGGGGAGAACGGCTGATCCTCGATGAACTGCTCGATATAACCGGCGTCCAGGATGGCGTCCGTATCGATTTTGGCCAGCCGGCCCAGCACGCGCTCGACGATAGCGGGATCCGCGATGCTCGACAAATAACAGACGGCGACATTCGTATTCCCGCGCCTGCCGATCGGAGCCATCTTCACCTTGAGGTCGGTCGTCGAGAGGCGGGATCGCACGAGCGCGATGTTCGTATCGAGCGACTCGATGAAGCCTTCGCGCGGACCGCGTATGACCTGCTCGGTCTGGGGCTGCTCGATCGCCCGTTTCTTGATGTCGCGGGTGTTGACGATCAGCGCCTTGTGGCTCCCGTCGATACAGATGAGCGTTTCTCCCGAGGTGACCGCGAGAAGCATCGGGACGATCGAAATCTCGGCGCTTGCATCCGCCGCATGCAGACAATCATGGAGCGCGTAATCGGCGATCCGGCTCGCATGCAGCTGTTCCGCTTGCCCATCCTTCAATGCCGTCATCAAAGGCTGCAGGATGTCCCGGTTGATCCGGTCCTGGTCGACCATCGGCTCCAGGAAGACGGCAGCGGCGTTGAAGCTTCCGAAAATGCGGAACTGCCGGATCGCGATATCGTCCGTATCCCCGAAAACCTCTTTGAGCATGCGGAGCATCTCGTCGAGTCTCGCGGATGCCTGCATGCCCTCATACTTCCTCAGCGTCAGGTCTTTGACGGGAACGGAAGCGGTACGCTTGAACAGATTGGATTTGCCCTGCCAGCTTCCCATCGCCCTTCTCCCCTTCCCCGAATGTGCAAGTACCGGTAGTATATCCAGCCGATTCCGGGGTATGTACCCTTTTCCAGCCAAGGAAGGAGAACCGAAAAAGGCTTCGGACGTTTTGTCCGAAGCCTTGAAGGAAGGATGGAACGGGGAAAAGCTCAGGACAAGGCCTCCCACCTGGGCCACATCTCGACCGGATTCCGCTCGTAGATTTCCTTTTCCCTGAACAGGAATTGATGCATGATGAACTCCCGCCGGATCGTGGCGAAGTCGTCGTGAACCTCCTTGATGAAGGCATTGATCTCCTTCTCCTCGTAGCTGCGCCCCGCCTCCAGCCGGTCCGCCAGATGCTCCAGCACGATCAGCTTCTTCTTCAATTGGGCCGGGATGCTCTTCAGCCTGCCGTCCTTGTCAAAGAAGTTCTTCAGCACCCCGCTGCGGAATTTCTCCGCTCGTTCGTCCATCATCGGATTCTCCTCCCGGCTGTCCGCCGTCCGGCGGTAAATCAAGCTCGCGGCTCCCTGCGCTCCGCTGCGGATGAAGTAGTCGTTGAGCGTAAAATAAATCGTGTTCTTGTCGCGCCGCTCGTTGATCAGGCTTGCCTCGCGCAGCTTGGCCGCATGATGGGTGATCGTCGCCGGCGTCAGCGACAGCTTCTCGGCGAGCGCCTGCCCGTTCAGCTCGCCCTCGGCCAGCAGGATCAGCATCCGGATGCGCGTCGGATCGGCCAGAGCCTTGTGGTAAGCGACCACTTTCTCCAGCTGCATGAAGACCAGCTCCTTTCCTGTAATTTAATCATAATCTAATTAGATAGTAGTCGAATTTATTACCTTCGTCAAGAGCTGATGGTGAGCTCCCCACGAGGACAGGAACGATAAAAAAGCCTCCTTCAGGATGTGGCCCGAAGCGGAGGCTTCAATACGGATGAACTGTTCAAGCGAACTTGCTCGTGAGTTTGTTGAGGTAGGTGCTGGGATGGAGAGCCGGGTGCTTGAAAAACTCCCCGGCATCCTCGACCTTGCGGGATACGCCGAGATCGTAGCCGATCATCTCTCTGACCGTCTTTGCGAAGGCGCCGCCTCTCACCAGGACGCCAAGCTCGAAGTCATGGCAGGCGCTGCGCTCGTTCAAGTTGTAGGAGCCGTGAAACACCGCATCCGACCTGCGGTCGTAAGCGACTTTCCAATGGGAAAACCGTTCCGTTCCGCTGTAATCGTAAAAGGAAACGCCCTTCTCGAAAGGGAGGCGCATATGGCCTCGGACGGCAGCGAGATTGGTGGGATGATCGTTGACATGGAGCGGGTTGCAGATGGCTATATGCGCCGCCCTCTCCTCATCCAGACTCTGCAGCGCCTTCCAGAACTCGTCGTCGATGAGGTAAGGATTCACGATGACCGTCTCGTCCCCGGCATGCTTCAGCAGGTCAAGATGATACCGTTGGATCAGGTTCGCGGGATTGCCGGCAAAGCTGGCGACCAGCGTGCATTCCTCGTCTCCATATCGTCTGTTCGCCGAGGAGGGGCAATAGAATTCATCCCCGGGATCGAACGAATCCCCTGTCGCTACGCCCCATTGAGCGGCGAAAATCCGGTTCGCGGAATATGCCGCCTCTCCCCGGATCCGGAAGCAGCCGTCATGCCATTCCTTCGGGCTGCCCGGAATTCCCATCCGACGGCCGCCGGCAATGACATTCCCCTCTGCGATGATCGGCGTGTCGCCCAAGTACTGGTCGCCTACGTTGAGGCTGCCGAGTATAAGCGTATGACCGTCCAGCACGATGAATTTCCGGTGGTTGATGATGTTGAGCCCCGTCTCTGCCTGGGCTTGGGCGAAATCATGGACATACAGGCTGCTGTCCGGCACGCCCCTCTCCGCCAGCTCCCTGCGCTTCGCCGGCCACGCCTCCTTGGGACAGCAGCTCTCAAATGTGTTGACGACTTGCGCGCCAGCCGCCTCCAGCCTTTCCTTGAGGAGCGGGAAGCGGCCATATTCCAGGTTATGGTCGTAGCCCAACGCGCTCAGCGTCGCATCGACCATGAGACGCACCTGAACGCCGCGTTTCAAAGCCGCCTCCAGAGCGGCAGCTACCCGATTGCCGGACTTGTCGTTGAAGAAGAGCATGACGGAGAAATGGATGTAGCGCTTCGCTCCCGCGATTTCCTCCAGAATCATCTCCAGGCTGTCCGGCCCGTTCACGAACGCCTCGGCGCGGTTTCCCTGTGTCGTATGGGGAGCAAGCAGGCTGAGATTCTCAAGCCGCATCCCGCTCACCTCATAAGCGATTCTCTCCAGCCCATCCTCCGTGGCGCCGGGCAGCAGGATCAGCTGGCTGCATTCGGTCAGAAAGCCTCCCAGAATCGCCTGCCGCCAGCGCACGGCCCCGGTCCTGTCGAGCAGTTCCCGTGCGAGGCGCGCCGCATCCTCAGCGTCCTCCACGGCGCCGTTGTCGAAGCTGCCGGACAGCAGGCAGTTGAAGAAATCCACCATCCCGCGCCGCAGTCTTTCGTCCCATGCCTTTTCCGCGATTCGTTTCTGTTCCATCGTTTATTCGCCTCCGATAGTGGCCGAGCCTGGATGCCGATAAAGAATATTAAACGGAAATCGGGGACCTGTCCCAGCTCGGAGAGGCTTGGAAATTATTTCTTGCCTGCAAGCACTTTTCAGAAGGATAGCGGGAGGCGCTTCTCCCGTGCATGATCATGGATTAAAGTGGAAATTCAATGAGTCGGCAATAAATAATGAACCCGCCTCATTGTTAGGACCATATAGATGTGAATGGCCATTCAGAAGGGAGCAGCTACTTGGATATTGAAGCACTGGGTAATCTTGTACAGCTGCATGGCAAAGCGATATACGGATTTTGCTACAAGCTTGCGGGAAATAAGGCAGACACGGATGATCTCTATCAGGAAACGTTCCTGAAGGCGATTGAAGTGCGCCACAAATTGGACGCAAGCCAAAATCCAAAGGGATTTCTGATTTCTATTGCGGTTGGATTGCGTAAAAACAACCGGCGGAAATGGGCTCGAAGGCAGAGAATTGCGCCTATAGCGGAGCTCAATGAGGCTGTGGACAAGCACTCTTGGCCCTACAGCAATGAGACGCCTGAAGATGCTGTCCTGTCGCAGGAGCTTCGCGGGATGATACAAGCGGCGGCGGACAGGCTGGACGATCGGTTGAGAATTCCGCTCTATATGCATTATACAGCGGAAATGTCCATTGATGAGGTCGCATCGGCGCTCAGAATTCCGTCCGGTACGGTAAAAAGCAGGCTGTCTAGAGCCCGGGAGGCTGTAAAAAAAATGTTGGAGGTTGAGTCCCTTTGAATGAGTCCGAGAAGTGGGACCGGTTGTTCAAGGAAGCTTTGGCTTCGACAGCGGAGCCCGATGAGGAATTGAATGAAAGAATGTTGAACCGGATAAAGGAGAGAAGCAGAAGAATGCCTGTATTCAGAAAAAGGATTTCCATAGCCGTGCTGGTTGCCGTATGCACGCTGGTCATGTCGATAACGGCTGTTGCCGCTACTCAATTTTTCAACCCCAAGCAGGTTGCGGAACACTTGGGAAAAGATATTTTGGCCAAAGCGTTTGAGAGCAAAGATGCCATCGAAATCAATCAAACGGTCGCTTCCGGCGACTACAGCTACACCTTGCACGGGATCGTCTCGGGAGCGGGGCTCGAAGAGATGAACAGCTCTGCACAAACCGTCAATCCGGCCAGAACCTATGCGGTTTTGTCCATCACCAGACAGGATGGCAAGCCTATGCCGGCTACAAGCGACGCGGAATACGGCAAAGTGCCATTCTTCGTATCCCCTTTGATTAAAGGCCAGAAGCCATGGCAGGTTAATATCATGACGATGCATGGCGGTTACAGCGAGACTGTTATAGACGGGATTATGTACAGATTGATTGAATGCGACGGATTGGAGATGTTCGCCGACAGAGGTGTCTATTTGGCTGTCAGCAGCGGCGAAAGCTTCTATAACAGCGAAGCGTTCGCGTATAACGAAAGCACAGGCGAAGTGAAGCCTAATGCGGATTATAAAGGGACTTCCATTTTGTTTGACCTGCCTCTGGACAAAGCCAAGGCCGATCACGCCAAGGCCGAGGCCTATCTGAAGAAAATGCGGAACGAACCATCCCCAAAAACCGGAGCGAATCCGGAGACCGCATCCAATGACGCTGAAGCGGATATGGTCAAAAAAATGGATGAGTTGAAGAATAAAATACCCGATGGCGAGATCATACCCGAATCCGTCAAAGAAGTGACTTATGACGACTTAGGCAGAGCGATCTATGAATATGACGGCTGGAAGTCTGCATTATCTGTGGACATGCTGTTTACTGAAGGCCAAACGGGCTATTCGGACGCCGTACAATTCAGCGAGGCGAACGGCAATTACATGGCGCTTCAATTTGCCAGAGACGAAAAAGGCGTTATTACAGGTAGAGTAATCAACCTTAAATAGGGATGCGTCCGGCACGAGCGAAGCCGCTCTGCCGGTTTTTTTTGTAAACAGCGCGCCCAGAGCCAATATTCTAGCGCATCTTCATCATCTAGCATGCGCCCATTATCATTCCACTGACCGTACCTTTTGCCTTCCGCAGCTTGGGAACCGTTTTTCTTTTTATCCTCTATACGCTGAAACAGCCGTCAACCAGACCCGTCCAGAATGCTGGCCTGCAAACCCTCGATGGTCACCGCCGCAAGGCGACCCTTCAAGGCAGCCTGGGCCGCCGCCCGCAGCTCGGCCTACAGCGCGTCCTCGATGCCACAGCCGATCTCGCAGGCCGGATTCGTGGTCGTGGAAGCTGAAGAGGCCCTCGTCGGCGGCTGCCTCTACTATGGAAAACCGGCTGCTGATCGGCTTCATCGTTCATCCCCCCCTCTATGGTAGCGATGGTAGTTCCGGGAGGCTGAAATGCTAAGCCGCCGCCGCGTTAACTCCGATTTCCAGGCATGCATCCTAATCAACGGATGCCGCCATCCGGCTTCTAAAGACGCTGCTTTAAACAAAAGAAACTCCCTTCGGCCGAAGGGAGTTTCTTGCCGAGCCGCTCCGCCTAGAAGCTGCTCGGCGGCGGCGGTACGGGAGGATGCGAGGGCGGATTCGGAACGAATGTCCTGGACGCGCTGACGAACAGCGTTATGGCGGTCGCCAGATGCATGAACATGCCGACAAACGGAATCCAGGCGATCAGCGAAGTGATGATGCCGAGAATGGAGCTGCTGCTCGATTCGCCATTGCTCTTGGACAAGGCGAAGGTAATGATATGCAGAATAAGCATGACGAATAAAGGCACATAACCGAAGCCGATCACGATGAAGGCTCCGACAAGCGGAATGCCGAGGACCAGTTCCATGGCCCCCGTCAGCCATTTCATGGTGCGGGATGCAGGCATGAAGGTATTCCCCCTATAGTCTGATAGAACCACTATATCAGGAGAATTTACAAAATACTACCATCATCCGCCGCTCTCATCCCCGTTCAGGTACAATCAGGCGTACAATCCGAGCTCCGCCAGCTGCAGCTCCGCGCCGCCGTTGTTGGCGGTCACGTTCAGCCGGTAATACTTGAAGGCGGACGTATTGGAGATTGCATAGGTTTTCGTCTGGAAGCGGGAGGCGAACGTCTCCCCGCTGCGCGTATCGAGCGTCGTCCAGCTGCTGCCGTCGTTCGAGCCTTGGAGACTCCAGCTCTTCGGATCCCGGGCCGGAAAATCGTTGGCCGAGGTGAGGCTGTACTGGCGGGCGGCATAGGCATTGCCTCCGCCGAATTGATACTGGAGCCAGCCGCTGCCGGCGAAGATCAGCCACTTGGTGCCGCTCGCCCCGTCGAACGCCTTGGACACGTCCTCGCCGGACGGGCTGCCGCCTTGGCTGGCCGAAGCGGTGCCGCCGGCCGTCAGCGAGCCGTTGCCAGCGGAGCCGCCTACGGCGCTGTTGATCGCGCCCGCATAATCCGCCGCGGAGCCGTACTGCGAGTATTTGAGAATATCGTCGTAGAGCCACATGAATCCGCCCGCAATGCCGGCGCTGCTCTTCCAGCCCGCCATTCGGCTCTGCACCTGCGCCGGCGTATTGCCATAGGAAGGCGTCTTGCTGTCGAGGCCGGGCATGACGGTCAATCCGAGCGCGCTGCTCCAGGCAGCGGGGCTGTTGCCGGCTCCCCCGTCGTATACCTGCAGATAGATGCGGTCGACCTTGGCGCCGATTCCGGTTTTGACGTTCTTCCAGTAGGTCTGGTTGTTGTAGGGACAGAGCGTGATGCCGACGCCCAATCCGGTCAGCATCTTGCCGAAGGAAACGGTCGTGCCCGAATCGTACAGATCCTCGTCGTCGAAGCTGACCGCATCCGCGCCCGTCGCTTGCATCAGCGCGGCGAAGTTGCGGTACAGAATGCTGCCGCTTCCTGTTCCCTGGGAGGCGATGAGGCTCTGGATGTTGTGGAAGTCGTTCACAGCCGCGGAGCCGACGCTCAGCTCGATCCGCTTCACTCCCGTCGTCCCCCGCTTGAGCGAGGCCAGCTCGGACGGCCAGGAAGCCTTGCCTACGTACGATCCGCCGGATGCCACCAGCTGATCGTTGTAGACGAGGTCGCCGTTCGCGTTGACGTGGATCGTCCACAGCATGACGGTCGTGAAGCCGGATGCCTTGAGGTCGTTCATCGTCGCGGTTCCGCCGCTGTAGAACGGTCCTCCGCCATAGATGACAGACTCGCCGCCCGCGGCGGCGGCAGCCCTCGCCGGCACGCTTGCCGCTGCAGCCGTCAGGCTCAGCAGCAGCGCCGCCATCACCAGCCAGTTCAACATGCGCTTGTTCATCATCAATCTTCCTCCTTTGAATGGATTTGCCGCTGATCTTCATCAATTCGTGATACCGCTTACAGATGCTTGAAGCGCGGCGGAAGAGCTCTGCCCTTCCTCTTCTACCGTAACCGCCGATCTTCCGCGCGGCCAGTTGCCAAATTAAATCTCCGATGTATAAAGGATAGTTGATATCGCTAAAAAAAGGTTTACAGCGGGTGCCGCTCTCCCTATAATGAGAACCATCGCGATTCTTAATAGTAAAAAATACGATTATCTGCAAGGGGATGCCTGTTTTATGCTCAAAAAGATTTTTCTCTTTCCGTCTCTTATCCTTTTCCTCCTGCTGCTTGCCGCCTGCTCCGATGCCAAGGAAGCCGGGACAGGCGGCTCCGAACGGGTACAAGCCCTCGGCAAGAGCCTCCGCCTTCTCTTTAATATCCAGAGCCATGCTATCGACCCTCATACCGATACGACTTACATCGCCGTGAGAGCCGGCATCGCCGAAACGCTGGTCGTCATCAGCGACGAGCTCGGCCTGCAGCCCGGCCTGGCGGATGACTGGAGCAGCAAGGACGGCCGGCACTGGACATTCCATATCCGGGAGGGAGCGGCCTTCCACGATGGACAGCCGCTCGACGCGGAAGCGGTCAAGCTTTCCCTTCTGCGGGCCCAGGAGCTGAATCCGGCTGTCCGGAACACGCTTAGCCTTCGCGAAATCCATGCCGACGGCCAGCTGCTGAAGCTGGTGACGGAAACCCCCAACCTGGAGCTTCCCTCCAGCTTTGTGCACCCCAACACCGCCATCGTCGCTCCCTCCTCCACGGATTCGAACCCGGTCGGAACCGGTCCCTTCAAGCTTGCCGACTTCCGTTCCGGCAGCAGCCTCAAGGTCGACCGGAACACCGGCTATTGGGGCGGTCCGGTCAAGCTTGAGCATGCCGAGATTCTCTTCAATTCGGACGCCAACGCGAGGCTGATGGCGATCAAGGCCGGGAGCGCCGATATCGTCTTCCGTCCGCCGCTGGAGAGCTTCGCCCAGCTTCAAAGCGACCCTTCCCTCACGGTGGAATCCCGGTCCGGCTTGAGAACCCACCTCCTGATGTACAACATGCGCAACCGACATCTGGCGCAGGAGCAGGTGCGCAGAGCGTTCGATCATCTCATCGACCGCGAGACGATCACCAAGGACATCATGGCCGGCCAGGCTACGCCGGCTGCCGGCGCCTTCCCGGCCGAAGCGCCATTCTCTCCCGCTTACAGGCCCAAGGCGTTTAGCCTCGATCTGGCTCGCGAGGCATTCCGGGAAGCAGGTTTTACCGTCGGGGGGGGCAAGGTGTCCGATCAAGGCAAACCTCTCTCCTTCCGCCTTCTCACCTACTCCTCCCGAGCCGAGCTGCCGCTGATCGCCCAGCTTGTCCAAGCCCATGCAGGCGAGCTCGGCATCAAGCTGGAAATACGCCAGGCGGAGAACATGGATGAATATCTCTCCGCCAACGACGACTGGGACCTGGCTACCTACAGCCTCGTCACGGCGCCGCGAGGCGAAGCCTCCTACTTCCTGAACAGCGGGTATTTGCCGGAAGGCGCTCTGAATTACAGCCATATCGATCATCCCGGCCTGCAGGCAGCGATCGGCACCCTCAATGAGACCGTAGACGCCGCGGAGCGGCTCGAGCGCAGCCGCCAGGCGATGGCTATCGCGGACAGCGAGACGTTGAACTCGTTCATCGTCCATCCCAATATCGTTGTCGTCTACAGCGGCAAGGTCCTAGGCTGGAAAACGACGATGAGCGAGTATTATCTGCTCACCAAAGACCTGGACGTCGCGAGCTGACATGGCTGCGTCCATCGCCAGAAAAGTTTTGCGCCTGCTTGTATTCCTGCTCGGCCTCACCTTCCTGAGCTTTTGCCTGCTGAAGCTTGTGCCGGGAGATCCCGTCCGGGGCATCCTGCGGGTGGACGAGATGGCGGCGACCCAGGACCAGATGGGAGGAATCCGTAAGGAGCTCGGACTCGATCTGCCGCTGTACCGCCAGTACGGCATTTGGCTGTCCCAGCTTCTTAAGCTGGACTTAGGCTCCTCCTACTTGAGCGGACGGCCGGTCGCGGCCGAATTCGCCGAGAAGCTCCCGAACACGCTGGCGCTTGCAGCCGGTTCGCTGCTCGTCATGCTGCTCGTCTCCCTGCCGCTTGGAGCGCTCGCCGCCAGGCATCGGAACCGATGGCCGGATCGGATGAGCCGCTACATGTCGGCAGCCGTTTCTTCCATGCCCAGCTTCTGGCTCGGACTGCTGCTGATCGATCTGTTCGCGGTTCGCCTTCAGCTGCTTCCCCCGATGGGCAGCGAGGGAATCGCCTCTCTCATCCTGCCTTCCACAACGCTGGGCCTGTCCATGGCAGCCCTCTACGTCGGCCTGATCCGCTCCAGCCTGATCGAAAGCGGGAGCCAGGAGTTCATCCTGTCGGCGCGGGCTCGCGGCATTCATCCTTTCCGCATCTTTGTCCGGCATCAGCTGCGGCACAGCCTCGTCCCTCTGCTGACGCTGCTCGGCGAAAGCCTGGCCAGCCTGCTCGGAGGAACGGTCGTCATTGAAACCTTGTTCAATTACCCGGGCATCGGCAAATGGATCGTCGATGCGGTGTCTGCCCGCGACTATCCCGTCATCATGGGCTATGTGCTGTTCGCCGCCTTGTTCATCCTTCTCGTCAACCGTTCGACGGAGGCGGCTTGCCGGCTTGCCAATCCCGAACTGGCACGAAAGGAGCTTCGCCATTCATGAACACAACCATGCGAAACGCCGGCATGCTGATTGCTGCCGCAGCGGCTGTCGCCCTATTCTCGATTCCTTCTCCCACTCCCTGGAATCCGTATGAGATCTCCATGGGAGAACGCCTGCTGCCGCCGGGAACGGAGCACTGGCTCGGCACGGACCATCTGGGACGCGACCTGCTGGCGAGAATCATCGCCGGGGCCCGTCCCACCATCGGGATCGGCCTGGCCGTCCTGCTCGTCTCCATCGCCATAGGCGTGCCCCTCGGACTGCTGTCCGGGATGAAGGGCGGCCGTACGGACAGCATCTTCAAGCCGATCATCGACGGCTTCATGACGTTTCCCGATTACCTGTCCGCCATCATTCTGAGCGCGCTTCTGGGACCCGGGCTCATGTCCATGCTCATAGCCGTCATCGCTGTGAAATGGGTACGCTATGCCCGTCTCGCACGCAGCGTGGCGCTGGCAGAAAAAGAAAAGGACTACGCCGCCATGGCTCTGCTCAGCGGCCTCTCGCCGGTCCGTTTGGTTCTCAAGCATATCCTTCCGCATGCAATGGGCCATGTCGCTGCGCTCGCGGCCGCGGATCTCGGCAAAATCATCCTGCTGATGGCCTCCTTGTCCTACCTCGGCCTCGGCTCCCAGCCGCCGGCGCCGGAATGGGGCTCCATGCTGAGCGAAGGGCGCGCCTATTTCCATGCGGCGCCCCATCTGATGCTCGCACCCGGCCTGGCCGTCATGGCCGCCGTGCTGCTCGCCGGCTTCGCGGGCAACCGGCTGCGCGACCGGTACGACGTCAAGCTCAAAGGAGGAGCGGAATAATGCTCGCGATATCGAAGCTTTCCATCCGCAGCGGAAGCCAGGAGCTGGTCCGCTCGCTGAGCCTCGAGCTGCAGGACGGGGAATGGCTCGGGCTCGCCGGGGAAAGCGGCAGCGGCAAGTCGCTGACCGCAGCCGCCATCGGAGGCTTGCTGCCCCGGCCGCTGTCATGCAGCGGATCGATTCTCTGGAACGGGCTTGAGCTGCTCGGCCTGGACGCCAAGTCTCGGCGCCGGCTGCTCGGCAGCGAAATCAGCTACGTGTTCCAGGATTACCGGAATACATTCACCCCGTTCCTGACGATCGGGTCCCAGCTGACGGAGCTGCTCGAAGCCCATTTATCCCTTGCTGCCCGCGACCGCAGGCAGCGATGCCTGGAGGAGCTGGAGCAGGCGGGCCTCCCTGCAGAGCGGGTGTTCGGCAGCTATCCTTACCAGCTGAGCGGCGGCCAGCTCCAGCGCGCCGCCATCGCCGCCGCCCTGCTGCTGCGTCCTAAGCTGCTGATTGCAGATGAGCCTACAACAGCGCTGGACAGCCTCTCCTCGCGCAAAGTGCTGGGACTGCTCGACGCCGCCAAATCCCGCTTCGGCATCTCGATTATTTGGATCACCCATGACTTGAGGCATGCCCGAAGGCATGCGGACCGGATCGCGGTCATGAGGACGGGAAGCATCGTGGAGACCGGGTCCGCCCGCCAGGTGCTGGAGCATCCCGCCCATCCTTATTCCCGGCGGCTGATCGCTTCCATTCCCCCGCTGCGGCGCGAGATGCCGGAGCGGCTGGCCGCCTCCGCCGGCCTGGAAGGAGAAGATCCTCTTGACCATCCACGATAATGCCCCCCTGTTGACCGTCCGGAACGTCCGCAAAAATTACGGCGGCAAAGCGGTGCTGCATGACGTCAGCTTCGAGCTGAAGAAAGGCGAATGCCTCGGCATCGTCGGCGAAAGCGGCAGCGGCAAAAGCACGCTGGCACGCTGCCTGCTCACCTTGAGCGGTTGGGATGAAGGCGAAATTGCGTTTCGGGGCGAGCCGCTTGCCAAAGCCTCCAGAGCCAAGCTCAGGCAAGTCCGGCCGCAGATGGGAGCCGTCTTCCAGAATCCCGCCGCTTCTCTCAATCCGCGCCTGCGCATCATCGACTCCCTCCTGGAGCCGCTTGACCAGCGGAGAGGGTTCCGCCCTGCAATCCTGGACGGCGTACCGCCGGGAAGGGAGGCAGCCGCCGCAGCGCTTCTTGAGCTGGTGCGCCTGCCTGCCTCGACCATGGGCAGCTATCCCCATGAGCTGAGCGGCGGGCAGAAGCAGCGGATCGCCATCGCCAGAGCGATCAGCTCGGCTCCGGCCTTCCTCGTGCTGGACGAGCCGACGGCCAGCCTCGACATGACCACCCAGGCGGCCGTTCTGGATCTGCTCAAGGACTTGCGGAAGGAGCTGTCGCTGTCCTGCCTGTTCATCTCCCATGATCTGGCGGCCGTCCACTTCATGAGCGACGAGACGATGGTCATGCGAAACGGGCATATCGTCGACCGGTTCCGCAACAAGGAGCTGTTCGACGACGTCCGCCACGACTACACGAAGCTGCTGCTGGAGGTCTTTCAGGAATGAACGACCCTTCTTCCCTTCCCGGACACCGCGCTTACTTGCGGCTCGTCCTCCCGCTCACGGCCGCAACGCTGTCAACGCCTCTTCTGGGCATGGTCGACACCGCGGTCGTCGGGAACCTCGGGGATCCCGCCGTGCTTGGGGGCACAGCTCTGGTGGTCGTTTTGTTCAACACCCTCTACTGGCTGTTCGGCTTCCTGAGGGTCAGCACCTCGGGGTTTGCGGCGCAAGCCCGGGGAAGCAGCGACATGGAGCAGGCTTCCGCCCAGCTCATCCGCCCGCTGGCGGTCTCCCTGCTGCTCGGCCTCGCTTTCATCCTGCTGCAAAAGCCGATCTTCTCCGGCTTTATCGCACTGTACAAGCCCGATCCCGACGTCGCCCGCTTCGCCTGGCAATACTACGGCATCCGCGTCTGGGGCGCTCCCGTGACGCTCGCCAATTACGCGATTCTGGGCTGGCTGCTCGGAATGGCTCATATCCGCCAAACGCTGATCCTCCAAATCGGCGCCAACATGCTCAATCTCGTGCTGGCCCTGCTGTTCGTGCAGACGCTGTCCTGGGGAGCGGCCGGCGCGGCCTGGGCCCTCCTGATCGCGGAGAGCGGCTCCCTGCTGCTCGGCCTGGCCTTTGTGCTGCGTTCTCCCCATTTCCGGCTTAGCCTGCCGGGCGCGGCGGCGGCCCTTGGAGCAGGCGGATGGGCGGGGATGTTCCGGGCCAACGCCGATCTGTTCATCCGAACCTTGTGCCTGCTCGGAATGATCAACGGCTTCACGGCGGCGAGCGCATCTCTAGGCACGACATTTCTGGCCGCGAACGCCATCCTGCTTCAGATCCATTATTTCATGGCCTATCTCTATGACGGAATCGGGAACGCCGGGAGCCTGTATGCCGGCCAAGCCAAAGGGTCCGGCAACGCCGCGCTGCTGCGCCGCACGATTCGGCTCACCTGGTTCTGGACAGCTGCGGCGGCGCTGCTGATGACGCTGCTCTACCAGGCTTTCAAGGATGCGCTCATTCCTCTCTTCGCCAGCAGCCCCGAGGTAATCCGCAGCGCGCTCGCCTATAGCGGCTGGCTGACGCTGTTTCCCGCCGCAGCGGGAGCGGGAATTACCTTCTACGGCGTCTTTACCGGCTTGACGGAGACGGGTCCGATCCGAAACTCCATGCTGCTCTCCTTGGCCGCATTTGCAGCCGGCGCCCTTCTCTTCTTGCCTGCCTGGGGAAATGACGGCTTATGGGCGGCCTTCACCGTCTTCGCCGCCGCGCGATCGGTCTTTCTGCTCCTGTATCTGCCCGGACTGCAAAAGCGTCCTGCAGCAGAAGCCTCTCGTTTTTGAGAAAGCTTGGCCGATCGTCTTCCCCCCCCCCCCCAATCGTCAATGCTGACAGGGAATATAAGGGAGAAAGAAGAGAACGCCATGAAGAAATTCACTCTGGGCTTCCTGAGGCTCAACCTGGCCAGCGCGCTTTATGCGCTGCCGTTCACGATCTATTTCGAGCTTGGCGCCAACTACTATCGGATCGAACGGCTCACCGGCTGGAGCCGGTCGCAGATGAGTCTTATCACAGAAGGCTTTCCTGCGGCCCTCTGGCTTGCCGTGACCGTGCTCGCTTATGTCTGGACGAGGAGGAAATTCGGGAAAAAGCGCAGCCGCTATATATCCGCGCTTTTGTGGCTTCCCTATTCGGCGTTGTTTTTCTATGTGTTCGCCTCTTTCTTCCCGATTGCGGATCCGGGAGACAAGCCCAACCCCGCCATCGGGCTGATGCTTCTGGGGGCGATGTTCGCATACCCCGTCTATGTGCTGATCGTTAACGCTCTGGTTCTCGTGGACTGGCGGGTTCAGAGCGGGGAGACGGAGGAGTTCAAGGACGGCAGGACTGAGAGTGGAGGACGGCAGGACTGAGAGTCAATGACAGTAGGAATGAGAGTCAAGAATGGCAGGACTGAGAGTCAATGACAGTAGGAATGAGAGTCAAAAATGGCAGGAATGAGAGTCAATGACAGTAGGAATGAGAGTCAAGGACGGTAAGACTGAGGACCAAGAACAGGAATTGAGGAGTTAAGGATTTGAGGGATTCATACAAAAAAAAGACAGCCTCTAGCATCTTCGGGAGCTGTCTTTTTCCGGTTTCCCGGAGGCTCGCAAAAAATAAAAAGTTGGCTTCCCGACTTGGGCAGGCTGCTGTGCCCCCAACCTTGCTAAGCTTGCTGCTGCTCAGCCTTTTCTCTTAAATCTCGGGTTCCTGCTGCTCAGCCTGCTCCTCGGACCCGGCCTCGACGGCCGCTCGAATTCTCTAGTAACTCCCCTATAACCTCTGCCGCGAATATTGGGAAGACAAAAAACAGGCGTCCCCGAGCCAGCTTGGCTTCAGGACGCCTGTTTATTTATTACGCAAGGTTATTTGGACGCTTTCCTGGCATTTACGAGATGGCTGCCTTTGAGCTTCGTGGCGCCTCTTCGAATATAAAGGGGACTTACTTGGACGCTTTCCAGGCGTCGATCTGCTTCTGGACCTCGGCCATCACTTTATCGAGGCCGTTGTCTTTCAGCTTCTGGTTGATCTGGGCGATATTCTTCTCCGGATCAAGCGTCCCCGAGAACAGGCCGTTGTAGACGGCTTCCTTCGTGTTCTTCAAGTTCGCAAGCTCGGTCGTGATGCTGCTCGTATCGAGCTGGAAGCCGAGCAGCGGAGCGTTCGTCGCGGACTCGTTGAATTCCTTGAACTTTTCCCATTTGTCGGCCGGATCGGTCGGATTCAGGTACGTCAGCATCATGTTGCCGACGGAGAACGCCGGGAAGCCGTAGCCGCTGTCCGGAATCGTCTCCTTCACCTTTTCGCCCGTTTTCTTGTAGTGCTTGCCTTCGATGCCGAAGTCGACGAGGTTGATCAGATTCGCATCCGTATACAGCAGGTTCAGGAACTCCATCGCTTTCTCGGGATGCTTGGACTTGGCATTGATGGCCTGCAGGGAACCTGCTACCGACCAGTTGAACGTAATCGGGTCCTGCATCGGCTTCGAAACGACTTCGTAGCCGGCGTCGGCGGACCACAGGTTGTCGGCGTATGGCTGGGCGTCGGCGACGTCCACGAGCCATTTGCCCGTCTTGAAGTAATCGCCTGCATCCTTCTGCGTCGCTACGTCGCGCGGCAGGTAGCCGGCTTCATAGTATTTGTGCATCGTTTTGAGATAGCTCATCGCTTCCGGCGTATCCCAGACGTTGATCAGCTTGTAATCCGTCGTTTTCAGCGGCACGCCGATGAACGGCAGATCGTTGACGGGAAGGTCGAAAGGCAGGAACTCCGCGATTTTGGCCGGAATCGGAGCGATGCCCGGTTCTTTTTCCTTGAACGTTTTGAGCAGCGGCTCCAGGTCGTCGATCGTGCGCACGCTGCTGATGTCCAGTCCCAGCTTGTCGACATACGTCTTGTTGAAGCGGAATACGCGCTGCTGCGGCAGCTCCTTGTTCGTCGGCACGCCGTAGTTGTGGCCGTTCACCTTGGTGCCTTCGAGGAAGGCCGGGTTCAGCGCCTGCTTGATGCCTGCGCCCTGCTTGTCGAGCAGGCCGTCCAGCTCGTAGAAGGCGCCTTTTTTGGCGTTGGCGAAATAATCGTTGGCCCATGAGCTGGTGAAAGCGATGTCATAATTTTCGCCGGAGTTGATCGTAATCTGCATCTTTTGGGAATAATCGCCCCAGTCCAGCATCTTCATCTCGACGGTGGCGTTGATCTTGTCTTTGATATACTTGTTGATTTCATCGTTGACGGCGGCCAGATCCTTCGGCGGCGTGCCGATTGTGTACCAGACCAGATTGACCGGCTTCTCGTCCGCCTTCGGCGTTCCGGCGTTGGCCGCCGCTCCGGTATTGCCCGCTGCGGCATTGCCGCCGCTATTATTGCTATTGCCGCCGGAGCAGCCGGCTACAGCTCCCGCCAGCAGGAGCAGGGCCATGATTCCCATCCGTTTCTTCATGTTCTCATCCCCCGTAAGTATAAGATTATCTATTCAGGGACACCCGGTACAGAGGGCGGCCGCAAATATTCGTTGAATCGGCTGCTTTCCGAGATCTCGGGCGCTTCTCCACCCTTGGCGCCGAATCTATCGGACATACGTTCCGCTATTTCGAAGTTTTGGAGCGATTTTCGGAATTATCGGACATACGTTCCGCTATTTCCTTCTTCCAGCACCTAAATCGCCCTTTTCCGGGCAAATAACGGATCTCATGTCCGATAAAAGTCCATTTCCGTGCGAATCGGCCAAATAGCGGATCGTATGTCCGATAGCGGCCGGGAACAGGCTCGGCGAAGGCCCCTTGTGTTCCGGTCGGCAGAGTGCAAGTGTCGGAGGAGTGCCATAAGCTTCGGCTTCCTATTGCCGGAGCGTGGCTGCGCGACGACGGCTGCGGCACGAATCCGTAAAGCCGGAGCGGGCTGCGCGGCGACGGCTGCGGCATGAATCCATAAAGCCGGAGCGTGGCTGCGCGGCAACGGCTGCGACACGAATCCATAAAGCCGGAGCGTGGCTGCGTGGCGACGGCTGCGGCATGAATCCATAAAGCCGGAGCGCGGCTGCGCGGAACGGCTGCGGCACGAATCCATAAAGCCGGAGCGGGCTGCGCGGCGACGGCCGATGCCTATTGGGCTGAAGCGGATGCCCGGAGCAGGCGAGATGGCCGTGGAGAAGCGTCAGCGTTCGCCTTTGAAGGCCGGATTTCCACCTTGAACTTCATCTAATCGAGGAAATCCGGACTTCAACAGCGATCGGAACGGCCATCCGCCTGCGGAGCGGCATCACTCCGACCAGCCCTGGCGCGGAGCGGCAGCACGTTGTCATCAGCCCCGGCGCGGAGCGGCATCACTCGGTCTTCAGCACCGGCGCCGAGCGGCACTCGGTCTTCAGCACCGGCGCGAGCGGCATCCAACGCTCTTCAGCCTTTGATCCGAGCAGCCTGAAGCAGCCGCTCAGTCCTTCACAGCCCCGATCGTCAGCCCCTGGATGAAATACCGCTGGAAGAACGGATACGCCAGCACGATCGGGCCGGTGGCCAGCACGACCATCGCCATCCGCGACGTCTCCTGCGGCAGCGAGCGGATCATCTCCTTGCTCTGGCCGCTGCTCAGCAGCGACGAGTTCTGGATGATGAACTGCATGCTGTTCTGAATCCGCATCAGCAGCGCCTGCAGCGGAACGAGCTGGTTGGAGTCGATGTAGAGCAGCGCGTTGAACCAGTCGTTCCAGTAGCCCAGCGTGCTGAACAGGGCGATCGTGGCGAGTCCGGGCAGCGAGATCGGCAGCACGAGGCTGAACAGCGCGCGGAACTCCCCCGCTCCGTCGATTTTGCCGGACTCGATGATCGGATCGGGCACCATCGTCTGGAAAAACGTGCGCAGCACGAGAATGTTGAAGGCGTTCATCGCCATCGGCAGGATGAGCGCCCACAGCGTATCCTTGAGGTGCAGGAACTGCGTCACGACGATGTACGTCGGCACGAGGCCGCCGCTGAACAGCATCGTGAAGAAGGCCAGAAACGAGAAGAAACCGCGGTACTTGAAGCTTTTTCGGGATAATGCGTACGCATACAGAGTCGTCATCACGACCGTAAGCAGCGTTCCCAGCACCGTGATGGTAATCGTGACGAGATAGGATTGCAGCAGCTGGTCGCCCGTTTGGAAAATATAGCGGTAAGCGCTAAGGCTCAAGGCATCCGGAATGATCCGGTAGCCGACCTCGAGCAGCGACTGCTCCCTCGTCAGGGAAATGATGACGACGAAAAGGAACGGGAACACGCAGGCCAGAGCGAAACCCCCGGATACGAGATGGAAAATGGTGTTCCAGAACGGCGAGAGGCGGTGGAAGTCGCGGCTGCGGCGGCTCGTTCCGGCCGGCACAGCGGCGGCGCCTGCGGTTTTCGGGATCATGCTCATCAGAACAACGCCTGCTCTTCATTGATTTTTTTAACGATCTTGTTCGTGGTCAGCACGAGGATCAGGCCGACGACGGACTGATACAGGCCGGCTGCGGTGCTCATGCCGAAGTCTCCCAGCACCTTGAGCGAGCGGTAGACATACGTATCGATGACGTTGGTGACCGGGAAGAGCGCTCCGGAATCTCGCGGAATCTGGAAGAACAAGCCGAAGTCCGCCCTGAAAATGCCGCCGACCGCCAGGATCGTGAGGATGATCATCATCGGCCGGATGAGCGGCAGCGTAATGCGCAAGGTCTGCTGCCATTTGCTCGCTCCATCGATCATCGCCGCCTCGTAATAGGTTTTGTCGATGCCTGCGATGGCCGCCAGATAGATGACGCTGGAGTAGCCGACTCCCTTCCACAGGTTCATGAACACGAGGATGTACGGCCAATACTTGGGATCGGAATACCAGTCGATCGGCTGGACGCCGAGCGTGCCGAGCAGCTGGTTGACGACGCCCTTGTCCACGCTCAGGAAGCTGAACGTGAAGTAGCTGACGATGACCCAAGAAAGGAAATAAGGCATGAACATCGCCGTCTGGTACAGCTTGGCGAGCCGCTTCTGCGTCAGCTGGAAGAGCAGCAGCGCCATCGCGACCGAGCAGACGAGACCGAGGACGATGAACACGAGATTGTAGAGAACCGTGTTTCTCGTAATGATATAAGCGTCATGGGCTTTGAACAGGAATTCGAAGTTTTTGAATCCGACCCATTCCGAGCGGAAGATCGCTCCGAAAAATCCGCCGCCAAGATCGACGCGGAACTCCTTGAAAGCGAAGATCGCCCCCGGCATCGGCAGATAGCAGAACAGGATGAACCAGGCGGCTCCCGGCAGCACCATCAGGAGGAACGCGCCGTTCCGCCGTAGATCCCGGAATGCGGTTGCAAGCCTATTCATGTGTTGTCCCCCTTCCGAAGTTTGCCTCGGTATTACCGGCCCTTCAACTGTAGCACGGCGGATTTGCGCCCAAGTAGAGACGATACTTTAGCTTTGATGTACAGATTAAAGGTAATCCCGCCAAGCCGCTTCCCGGCGCCTCCGATTCCATTGCCCGCCTATCCCCTTCATGCTATGGTAAGGCTGGCTGCATACTGACGCTGGAGGGAACCGGACTTGGCCAAACTGACCGAAATCTACCATATCTATTTCCGTTCCAAGCTGTTCAACGGCATCATCCTCGTTTTTTCCCTCGTCACGATCGTCACCTTCTGCTCGCTGGGAGCGCTTGTGTACAGCTATTCGCGGGACTCCGTGCTGGGCAAGGAGCGCGGGCTGCAGGCCGAGACGGCGGGCAGCGTCAGCCGCTACCTGGACCAGCGGCTCGACCAGGCGCAGGACATCATGCTGACTCTCTATCAGAACCAGCCGGTGCTGAGCGATCTGCTCTACTGCCTCCGCTACGACTTTCCTTCTTATATCCAGAACCGGCTGAACCAATATATCGCCTCCGGCGGCTCGGAGGACCGGAACATCGAGACCTATGTCCGGGCCCAGATGAAGAAGAAGGACGACATCCGCCAGATCGCCTTGTACAGCCGCAGCCAGCGCTTCTTCTTCGTGTTCAACAGCAGCAACACGCAGGGAATCAGCTGGATCAGCCGCGACGGAGACGACGTTCAGCGTGCGATCGACGCCATGCGCGGCAGCCGGACGGCAAGCTCCCGAACGGCCGGGCTGAACTCGATCCTCGGTCTTGGCAGCGGCGATTATACCTTCACTTTCGATATCAACGATCCGGATACGCTGCAAAATGAAGGCGCCCTGCTCGTCACTTACAGCGCCGAGGGCATTCGAAACCTGCTGCGCAGCGATCCCGGCACCGCGATGGGCTCCCAGCTCGTCCTCTATCCGAACGGGCAGGTGCTGTTCGACTCCTCCGGCAAGTGGCATGGCAGCTATCCGCACATGCAGCCGCTGCTCGCTTCCCAAGGGTACGCCAAGCTCGACCGGGCTTCCTATACGTCCGCCCTTTGGACGCCGCGAAGCAATCTGTTCGTCGGCGCGATCGTGCCGGCCGCCGAGATGGAGCGGCAGTACAAGGGGCTCAAGCTCAAGCTGTTCACGCTGACCGCTCTGGGCATCCTCATCATGATCGGTCTCGCTTACGGCGCCGTCTACCGGCACGCGCGCAGAACAAGGATTCTCATCCGGGCGATGAAGCAGGCCAAGCAGGGCAATCTCTCGATTCGGGTGCCGGTGGGGAGCCAGGACGAGCTCGGCGAGATTTCCTCGACCTTCAACGGCATGCTGGAGGAGCTGCGCGCCTATATCGATCAGGTCTATGTGTCGGATGCCAGGCAAAAGCAGGCCGAGCTGATGGCGCTGCAGGCGCAGATCAACCCGCATTTTCTCTACAACACGCTGGAGGCGATCCGGATGCGCGCCATGATCCAGGGAGCCGACGACGTCGGCGAAATGACGTTCGTGCTCGCCTCCCTCTTCCGTTATTCCGTGCGGCCCGAGACGATTGTCAGGCTGGAGGACGAGATGGCTTACTGCCGCCAATACCTGGAGCTGCATCGCATTCGTCATCGTGACAAGCTCCACTATTCCATCAAGATCGAGGATAGCCTCCGCGAAGCTCCGCTGCTGAAGCTCTGCCTGCAGCCGCTGGCGGAGAACGCCGTCGTGCACGGGTTCAACCCGAAGTCGCCGGATAACCGGATCGACATCTCCGCCCGGAAGGAAGAGGCGAACGGCGAGTTCTGCCTGATCATCGAGGTGGAGGATAACGGCAAAGGCATGGAGATCGACCGTCTGCTCGCCATCCAGAAGCAGCTCGCGGGACGCTCGCATGGCGGAGCCGTGGACTCGTCTCCCGCCGACGGGGCGTCCATAGCGCCGCCGCCAGCAGTCAGCGGTCCGGCTGCCGGGTCTTCCATCGGTCTGCGCAACGTGAACGAGCGCATCCGGCTTCAATTCGGCGACGGCTACGGCCTCAGCCTGGCCAGCCAAAAGGGCAAAGGCACGCGGATCACGCTCCGCCTGCCCCTCTATGCAAAGGAGGAAGATCATGTACAACGTCTGGATCGTAGATGACGAGCCGTTCATCCTGGAAGGCCTCGCCCGCCTCGTCGACTGGACTTCCCTGCAGCTGAGGCTGGCCGGCGAATCCGAGGACGGCCTTCTGGCGCTGCAGGACATGGAAGCTTCCGAGGCGGCAGTCGATATTCTGATCACGGATATCTCCATGCCGGAGATGAACGGGATTGAGCTCATCCGCGCCTGCCGCAGCCGGAATCCGGCTCTGAAATGCATCATTTTGAGCGGGTACAGCGAATTCGACTACGTAAGGGAAGGCATGCGCCTGGGCATCGAAAACTATCTGCTCAAGCCGATCGACATGGAGGAGCTGGCCGAAACGCTGCGCGCCACGGTGGAGAAGCTGAACCGCGCCCGAATCGAAGCGCTCACCGGCGAGCAGGTGGAGCTTGTCCGCGACAACATCATGTACCGCTGGATGAACGGCCGCATCAGCGCCGAGCAATGGGAGGCGCGGGCGGAATTCCTGGGACTCAAGCTGGACAGCCCGTGCGTTCTTGCTGCCGTTGCAGCATGGGACGCTGCAGGAGAGGCCTGTGACGCTGCGGCTGGAGATGCCTCGGCAGCATCCTCCTCAAGCAGACCTGCCGGCGGCTCGATGCCCGAAGCCTGTTCCCCGGAGAATATCCGCTCCGCCGCCTCGGCCTGGCTGGGGCAGACCGGCAGGCCTCATCTGCTGTTCCTCGACGACAACGACCGCCTTGTCATCCTGCTCGGACTTCCGGACGCAGAGGCCGGAACGCTGAGGCAGGCCCATTCTCTGCTGCTGGCGCTTAGGCGGGAGTTGGGGTCGCCGATCCGCCGTCCTCTGCGCATCGGAGCGGGTACGGCGGAGATAGGCTTCGGCCAAGCCCCGCTTTCTTACCGCAAGGCGCAGACCTCTCTGGAGTACGCTCTCCTTCATCCGGAGAAGATGCTTCTCGCTTATGAGGAGGTTGCAGCCGTTTCCGAGGATCCGTCTTGCGGTCCGGCACGCCCCTCCATTCAGATCGAAACGTACGGCAGGCTGCTGCTTGCGCTGGACGAGGAGGCTTTGCTGGAGAAAATCAGCCGAGACCTGGATGAATTGGCCGGCAGCTCCCATGTTCGGCCCGAGGATGTCCGGCTGGGTGCAGCGGAGATGGTGCTGGAATTGAAGCGGCAGGCAGGGGATGCGCTTCAGCAGGGGGATCTTCCTCCCTTTCAGGGAGCCGCCGCCGATCTGTACCGCTGCAATTCCCTCGCTGAGCTGAAGGAGCAGGTGCGGCGCACCGCCCGGACCGCCTTGCAGGCGCTTGGCGCCAGGCAGGAGCAAAGCCCGGTCGTGCGCCAGATTCTGGCTGAAATCCAGACTTCTTACATGCACGACTATTCGCTCAAAACGCTCGGCGCCGCCTACCATGTCAATCCGGTCTATCTCGGCCAGCTCATCCACAAAGAGACCGGCCACAGCTTCTCCGACTGCCTGCACCGGGTGCGGATCGACAAGGCGATGGAGCTGCTTCGCGGCACGGGGATGAAAACCCATGACATCGCCAAAGCGGTCGGTTACTGGGATACGGCGCATTTCTACAAGCATTTCAAAAAGCTCGTCGGCGTTCCTCCGTCCCAATTTCGCAGGCTGGTGTAGAACTTCCGCCGCTTGGGGCCGAAAATCATATGGACTGGATGCTGCATGCGGGCGGAGCTCGAAGCAAAAGAGTGCCGAATGCAAGAAAGCACGGGGCTCACTCGAAGTCTGGATGAAATCTAAGCGGGATGCTTAAGCGGAATGCAGTCAATGCAGGGCGCAGTCAATGCGGAGTGCAGTCAAATCCGGAGTGCAGTCAATGCGGAGTGCAATTAATGTTTGGTGCGATCAATGCGGGGTGCACTCAATGCGGAATGCAATTAATGTTTGGTGCGATCCTATGCGGGGTGCAGTCAATGCGCGATGCAATTTAAAGGGTTGCAACTCTAGCCGAGTGTGTCCCGTCTAGGAAGGAACGGCCGCTTGCAGCGGCCGCGGCAGGCAGGTCCAACCGGATGCCGGTTCCAATTACAGTATATAAAACGGGGGATGGCGGTTTGGTCATGCATTCAGAGGTCATTTTGCGAAAAATCGAAGACAGGGATCTATTTCGCATCTGGGAGCTTGCTTACAAGGACGAGGATCCGGAATGGAAAAAATGGGATGCCCCTTATTATGAGCATAATCCGGTTCCTTACGAAGAATTCCTGAGCGACAAGGACGCTTTCGCGCAGAACCGGTGGGTCATCGAAACGGCCGGATCGGTCATCGGCACAGCCGGCTTTTACTGGGAGCATGAGCCTTCCTTGTGGTCGGAAATGGGCATTGTCATCTATGAACCGCAATACTGGAGCGGAGGCTACGGCACCGAGGCCATCCGCCTGCTCATGAGGGAAATGTTCTCTTCGATGCCGCTAGTGCGTGTCGGTTATACGACCTGGTCCGGCAACAAGCGGATGATCCGTGTCGGCGAAAAGCTCGGCATGACGATGGAGGCACGGTTGCGCAAATGCCGGTACTGGAACGGCGAGTATTACGACTCCATTCGGATGGGCATCCTGCGGGAAGAGTGGGAAGCCATGGAAGCCGCGGCGGCAGCGCGGACTTGAAAGGCCGCCAGGAGCCGTCGATTCCCACAGCCGACGCTTCCCGGCGGAAAGTTGTTGGCATTCAATCGATTGTAAGGAGGCCGAAGGAATGGAAGCTGGTTTGGAGGACTTTTTAAAATTGGACATCCGCATCGGCACGATCCGGACGGCCGAACCTTTTCCCGAGGCGCGCAAGCCGGCGATCAAGCTGACCATTGATTTCGGGGAGCTCGGCCTCAAGCAGTCCTCGGCGCAGATCACAAAGCGTTATGCTCCAGAGGAGCTGATCGGGCGGCAAGTCGCCGCTGTCGTGAACTTCCCGCCGCGGCGCATCGCCGGCTTCCGGTCCGAGGTGCTCGTGCTGGGCGGCTGTCCGGAGGAAGGCGACGTCGTGCTGCTTCGTCCCGACAGCGATGTGCCTTGCGGCACTCCGGTCGCTTAGCGGGCGCCAAGGCCCGTTATATGGAAGCTATGAAGCCTATCAGAGAGACCTCACCAAGCAATGCCAAAATGAGAATCAGAGAAGCCGCCTAACGGCGGAAGACAGGCCTGATTTCCAGCATCAAATATATCCCTATCCGGAGGCGAAGCCGCATGATAAAAGCATTTTTGTTCGACATGGACGGGGTCATCATCGACAGCGAGCCGCTTCACTTCGACGTGGACATCAGAGTGATGGCCTATCTTGGAGCGGAGATTACGCAGACCGAGCTCGAGCCTTATGTGGGCATGACCAATCCCGCCATGTGGAAGGCAATTAAGGAACAGTACGGCTTCCCCCATTCGACCGAGGAGATCATCGACTACCAGCTCAAGGACAAGCTTCAGGAGCTGGACAAGCTGGATATAGAGCCCATCGAAGGCATCCGGGAGCTGCTGGATGAGCTCAGATCCTGTGGAGTCGCAATCGGCCTGGCCTCTTCCTCCCCGCGCGTCTTCATCGAAGCGGTGCTGGGAAAATTCGGCCTGGCCGATTATTTCGGCTGCATCGTCAGCGGCGAGGAAGTCCCACAGGGCAAGCCGGCTCCCGACGTCTACCTGGAAGCGGCGTCCGTGCTAGGCATCCAGCCTGCCGACTGCGTCGTGCTGGAAGACTCGCGCAACGGCGTGAGGGCCGCCAAGGCTGCCGGCATGCGGGCGATCGGCTTCATCAACCCCAACTCCGGCAATCAGGATCTGTCGGAGGCCGACATGACGGTCGACCGGATCGGCGATATCAAGCTCGCGGAGCTTTAAAGGAAGATGTTCCGGACATTGGTTCCGCTATTTTGGCCAAAAGGGCAGAAATACAGATTTATCGGACATTGGTTCCGCTATTTCAGTCAGAATGACCTGAAAAAAGATTTATCGGACATTGGTTCCGCTTTTTCCCGATTTAACCCTGATTGCAGGTCGAACGCGCGAATAATGGATCATATGTCCGATAATTCGAAAAAAACTGTTCTAGCGGCCATTTAACGATTCGGATGGACCTACGTCAAGAAAGTAGACAATCGGTAACGGACACCTTTAGGAAATCTGCTTAAAAGTAGTGTCCACTTTTTATTCCAGCTGCAAAGTTACCTTAAACTCAAGGAATAAGACGGAAAATTCGTCTTATTCGTTCCTATTTACCCTAAACTCAAGAAATAGGACGGAAAAATTCGCTCACTCATGTGAACACTTCCATCTACGGTTATTAGTAGTTGTCCGTTATCGGATGTTCCAAGCTGGTGCCAGCAGAAGGGACGTCCTTTTTTTTGATCTCTAGCGGCTCTTGTTCCAAGTACCGGCCAAGCCGGTTCGACGAAGCCCATTCGGATAGTGGTTTTTCAGCTGGCCGGCTGCAACAAGATCTTGATGCGGCGAAGAAGCGGCGTCATCGCCTTAAGCCGACATCTGTCGAGGCTTGCTCAACATCCCTATTTCTCCGCTTGCGGAACGACCCGCTCAACCACCGCTCGGGTCCCGCCGGGCGAGCGTAATGCCGAAGCATCTCTCCAGCGCCTCCGCATACTTCTCCTCATCGGCTGGCGTCTCTATCCGAACCGAATCGAGCTCGAAGATGCGGAATTCACCTCCGAGCAGCGTGTTGCGGCCATGCGGAGTCCGAATCGAAGCCTTGTTCTCCTGCCGGAACGGCGAGTCGGGGGCGTGCTCGCACCAGAACGATGCGGCGGCGAAATCCATCGGAAGATGCGGTTCCTCCGCAAAGCTGTACACCCAGTCCCACTCGCCCCGCTTCCGCTCCCAGAGCATCCAGCCGTAGACCTCGTCCCGAGTGAAGCGGTAGGCTTCCGCGTCCTGCTCCTGCACGGTTCCTTCCTGGATGATCAAGGGGTAGATCGGCGACCCGGCGCCTGCGCCGACATCGCACATGTACCGCTGCCCTTCCACTGCGACCTGCAGGATATGATGGCGCCGCTTCGGAGGCAGCGCTCTCTCGTCCCTCCAGAAGCGGCCAAAGTAGCTCGTCACCCGGAAGCCCAGCGCTTGCAGCAGAGCCCCGAACAACGCGTTCTGCTCGAAGCAGTAGCCGCCCCGGCGGCGCCTGACGATCTTGTCGTACAGATCTTGGATCGACAGAGAGATCGGGATGCGGCCCACGACATCCAAGGTTTCGTAAGGAACCGTATGGACATGGCATTTCTGAAGGGCAAAAAGCGTCTCGGCGTTCGCCTCGCGCGAGCCCGAATACCCGATGCGATCCAGATAGGCATCGATCATCGGCTCGGACAGGGGTTCGGCATCCGGCAAAGGCAAAGGCTGCACGTTCAACGATAGCACCTCGATTCGGCGTTTTCCTAGTTGTACCACACCTGGCGCGCAAGTTGAACCCCTTTATGCAGCACACAAAGCCGCTATAATCTATCCAAAAAACACAGAGTCGTCGGCTTTCGCTTTGCGTTTATCCTTCGATGCGGCCATCTTTTTTTCAACCAGGCGAGCTAGTTTCAATGCGCCTTGATCGATATATTTCATATAATAGTGAGACAAAATAAATAAGGGAACCATCGAAACAGTAAACGTAATGGCATAGGCAAGATTATAGCTGAAATGATGAATCACTTTACTGAACATAAACGCGGAGAACGTATTCAGGAAAGTGAAATGAATGAGATAAAGAGAAAATGAAACCTTCCCTAAATAAGCAAGCTTTCCCCACCCAAACAGATGCTGCAGCACTTTTAGACGAAGCAGTGCAAACAAAATAAGGACAGAACCTAGTGTTCGTGCAAGAAGTCGCGGATCGATATTGAATTGAATCCATTCATTGATATATTTAATTCCTATTTCTATCGGTTCGTACATCGTGCCCATTAATGGAGTATAAGGCGCCGAACCTAAGTAAATTCCCAATAAAAGCCCAAGTACCGGCGCTATTTTAGTTTGGACCCATTTGTGCTTGAGCAGATCGGCAAGCAGCATTCCCCACAAAAAAGCGACAAAATAGGTTTGAATCAAAGCAATGGATAAGACCGCATATACGATCCATCTTTTTCTTAGTCGTCCAAATAAAGCAAGAAAACCGAAAATCAAAAAAGAACCTGCCAGCTCATAGCTCATGGTCCAAAGGACTGGATTGTAAGGATGGGCTTCAAACCGGAAAAACGGATCAAAAATAGCGGCCTTCATAACGGTATATGGATTGGTATCCAAAGCGTAATAATTCTTTTTCATATCCGTCCATGTTGTTCCCCCTATTTCTTGGAGATGAAAGGCATTCATAATAAGGGCTACATACACAAGCAATACTGAAACAGCCGCCGGCACAGCTAGCCGAATGTACCTTCGTACGGCGCTGGATTGCAGCATCTTTAGATAGGTATCGCTATCCATTTCTTTTTCAACCATTTTAACGCTGAGCACATAACCGCTCAGCACAAAAAACAGACAAACGGCAAATTGACCGTTAAAAAATAAATTGACGGGAGAATGGCCGTACCAGACATCCCACTTGAAATGAGCCTGCTGCGGTTTTCCATTTAACGCAGCCGGATAAAACACTTGGATGTAGTGCGAAACAACCACGGCAAATGCCGCAAGTCCCCTGATTCCGTCTAAATACAATCGCTTTGTTCCCGATGTCTTTTTGTTCATTTTTCTCCCTTCTTTCACGAATCAAACTATTATAACATGCTAACTGCGTGAGTCCTTTGATACTTTTGTGCACAAATTAAAAAACAATACAGATACAACACGTGTTGTATCTGTATTGCAAGATCATAACGCTATTTTCTTACTTCTATTTCACCACTTAGTGTCAGAACTTTTAAGTACAATTTGCCCTTTTGGTAGACCTGATCCACCGTATATAGTCACTGTATAAGTGCCAGAAGGAACAAGTGGATTACTATCATTATTAATAAATTCTTTTCCTGTTCCATCTGCAGAAATGGTTTCATTAAAGATAACCGTATTCTTGCTATTGTGTTTTACTTCGACTCTAAATGATGCAGTTCCTGTATTTTTTGCATATAGCTTAATATTTGGAGCTCCAATTGTCACACTAAAGCTATTTGTTGGGTCGGTTTTATTTCCTAGTAAATCCCAAGTAAGTGTATCCTTTATTGCATAGGGAGTAATTTCAATAGCCTTATTTCCTTCTTTGGATGCTGTATCTGCATTTGCCAAAACAGCGCTGGAGGCTCCAGTAATAAGTGAAATAGCCAAAGTAGTCGTACCCACAATCTTCAAAAATTTGTTTTTCATTAGTTTACTTCCCTTTTTAATTTGGGATTTAATTACAATTTTATTATATGTTATATACTGGATAATGGAATGATCTTCTAGAACTATTTGATTTGGTTCTAATGGTTTATTTTTAAAAAATAAAATTTTCATTATTTAGTCATATAGTATTAAGAAGCGCATTTATCGCTGCATGACAGTTATTAATCAAAGAGACGCAAAAAGAACATACGGGATTCGTATGTTCTTTTTGCGTCTCTTCTTGGGGTTCAAATACGCTCGCCTTGGAGCGGCCTTTCCATTCCTGTACGGTTAGGCATCGCCTATAACGACTCCTTGTTCACACGTCTCTCGCTTGCTTCCAGCGAAAAAGGTCAGACCTTCCGCTGCTCCCCCACCGTAGCGCCGCGCTTCACATCGAGCCGTTCCTTATATTCCACCTGGCCGATGTCGCAGCCTTCCCCGATCGTGATTCGGCTGCCCCGCACGATCCCTGCGCGGGTATGCTCAAGATGAATATCGTCGCCTTCGATGATGGAAGCCTCAAGGACCGCATCCGACGAAGGACGGAAAACGAGGCTGAGCGGACTAATGACGCTTCCGCGAGCGACCTCGATCCTTCCGCCTCCGATTTCCTTGGCCGAGGAGTTCTGGTACAGCTTGATGTCGATGTCCCCGGCGTTCAGCAGGCCGCCGATCGCGAACATCCCTTTAGGCCGGAACCGCTCCGCTCCGCAATCTCCCTCGACTCTCAAGCTGCCGCGCAGGCTGATGTCCCCGGCCTTGAGAGCGCCGCCCACCTCGACATCCCCCGCTCCCGCCAGCTCGCCGATCTCGGCATCCCGTCCGACGATCGCCTTCCCGGTCAGCTTCACCGTTCCGGCGCGCAGAGCTTCCGAGACCCCGTCGCCTACGAGCCGGATGCTCCCCGCGCCGAGACTGCCCTTGATGTCGTACGTGCCGATGCATCTCATCTCGCTGCATGCGATGCCGCCGCTCACGACGGCATCGCCGACGATCCGGACCTTATCGTAGCTGCCTCCCAACGTAGAGGAGGTTCCCGTCAGCTTCAGATTTCCCTGGTAAGGGCTTGCAGAATCCTTATTCACGGCCAATCCCTCCTTTCGGCGCTACAGCCGGGCATTACTTTTCACAACGGAGCCATCCGACAGCTCGAAGCTCTCCTTGTATTCCACCAGGCCGATCTCGCAGCCCGGTCCGATGCGGACGACTGCGCCGCGCACCACTCCGGCCGCCGTGTTCTCCAGGTAGATATGATCGCCTTCGATGACTTGCGCGGTGAGACTGTTCTCCAACGACATCGGCAGCAGCTTCAGCCACCTTGAAGACGATTTCTCCAGCTCGATGACCTCGATCGTGCCGCCTCCGATCTCGCGGATGCTGCTGCTTCCTTGCAGCATAAGCTTGATCTCGTCCGCATTGAGCGAGTCCATCTGCAGCTTGCCGTTCGAGGCCAGCCTCTCCGCCTCGACGCTCCCGTGGACGGTGACGCTGCCGTTGATCCCGATCGACTCCGCCGCCAAGTTCCCCTCCAGCTTGAGCTTGCCTTCAACCGTGCATCCTTCCGTCCGAAGCGGCCCTTCAATCGTCACCATTCCATTGATGACGGTCTTCCGCGCCTCCACGCCGCCCTTCACCGTCGCCTTGCCGTTCACGACGAATTCCTCTTCGCAGGACAGAGCTCCGTTTATCGTGCCCACCCCGTCGATCTGAACCGCTCCAACGTCTCCGCCGGAGGATACGCCGATTCCGGTGATGATCAAATCATTCCTCGTTCCCATTTGAATCCTCCATTCGCCCTTCCTGGGCCGATAGTTTCAGCTTCAGCTCTTCGGTCTTCTTCGCGATCGGGATGCGCAGCGCGATCTTGGCATCCTTCTCCGCATAGAATTCCCGGTCCCCGGACAGAAGCAAGGCAAAAGACATGCCCATTTTGCGCAGCAGCACCAGCTCGCCTTCATACTCCTCCAGCCGGCCAAGATTATCCAGCAGCACGGCCAGCATGGCCTTGCCCTCTTCCAAATGAATCTGTCCTGTCTGTAGGCTGCAGTCGAACACGTACAAAATCAGCATCTGCTGGAAGCTGTACGTATGCGGCGTCCCCAGGTAGGGCTCGCTGTACTCCAGCGCCGTTCGCGAAACAATGTTGCGCGAAAGAAGATCTCCACGGCTCAAATCCACCTCTGCCGGAGCCGGCGAGAACAGATCCGCCATCTCGTCCAGCGACAGGCCTTCCTTCATGTTCATGATCTGACGGATGCGTCCCAGCACTTGCTGGCGGGGGAAAAAGGTTTCCTGCCCTGTAAACGCGGATCTGCGGATAAACCAATCCTCCGGCAGCAGCTGCTTGCGCTTCCACCGGTACAGCTGTCCATAGGAGATGCCGGTCATCTCCAGCAGTTCTTTCTTGGAAATCAAGTCTTCCTCCATGAGGCAGCCTCCCTTGCTGCTAATAACGTAACATAACATTGTTACGTTGTAAATCCGTTTCTAGCCGGAGCGGATCTCCTTCTACAGAAGGAGGCGGGCGGGATCTCGACGGAAAAGCAAAAAAGCTCCGCGATCTCTCGGGCGGAGAGATTAGCGGAACCCGGCTTGACAGGGACAGACAGAACGGTTGAATCTAAATTGAAACGGAACGTTTGGATCTAAATCGGATTGGATCCGGCTGAATCATGAGGATCTGTTTCCAGCATGAGCTTTCTCAGCGCGGCCGGTAGCTCACAAAAGCCAGCTGCCGGCTGTCCGGCGACCAGGAGTTGACGTTCATCGTTCCCTGTCCGCCGAACAGCTCGGCCAGCACCCGGGAAGGACCGCCTGCAATCGGCATGAGGCGAAGCTCCACCTGCTTGTTCGGAGGATGGTCGGCTGGGGCGACATCGCCCTTGCGGTAGGCGATATAGGCAACGGATCGACCGTCCGGCGAGACATGGGGAAACCAGTTGTTGCTTTCCTCATCCGTCATTCTCGTCTGCCCCCCGCCGTCCGCGTCCATCCGCCAGATCTGCATCAGGCCGCTGCGGGTGGAGTTGAACCAGATGTGCCTGCCGTCCGGCGAATATTCCGGCCCGTCGTCCAGTCCGGGCGTATCCGTCAGCCTGGTCTCTACCCCGCCGAGGACAGGAATCGTGTAGATGTCATACGCATCGTCCCGCTCGGCGCAGTAGGCCAGCGTGCGGCCGTCCGGCGACCAGCCGTGCAGGTAACTCGGCGCCATCGGCGTCACGAGCACCGGCTGTCCGCCCGCCAGCGGAAGGACGTAGATCCGGGATTGCCCGTCCTCCTCGGCATGATGGCTGACGGCGACCTGCGAGTTGTCCGGAGAAAGCACATGGTCGTTGTTGCACCAATCGGCGAAGCCGGAGTCGATCGGAGCGCTTGTCCGGCCTGCCAGATCGAACGAATGCAGCAGGCCGCAGCTGTTGTAGATCAGCCTTTTGCCGTCGGCCGTCCAGTTCGGCGCTTCGATGAGCTCCTCGAATTCGGCCAGCACGGTACGCTCGCCCGTCCCGATATCCAGCGTCTCGAGGATGCTGACGACGCCGCGGTCTTCCTTCAGGCGCACTCCCTGCCTTCTTCTAGTTTTCATGGCTTTGCGCCTCCGCTCTGCAAAGTGGATGGATCAGATCGGCATTTCCTTGCCTTCGTAATCGACGAAATGGAACTTCGGGTGCAATTCCGCCTTGCGCTCGATCAAGTCCAGAATGCCCGCCGCGCTGCGGCGAGGATCCGTCGGAGCGCTCTCGCCGCCCATATCCGTCCGTATCCAGCCCGGATGCACGCTAAGCACCTGCACGCCGCCCGCGCCGAGCAGGCTGTGCAGCTGCTCGGTAAACATGTTCAGCGCCGCCTTCGTGATGCCGTACGGGTAGTCGCCGGGATAAGCATGGGTCAAGCTGCCGGCCTCGGAGGAAATGTTGACGATGGAAGCTCTAGGCTGGAGCAGCAGCGGCAGCATATGCTTCACGACGCGCATCGGCCCGTACAGGTTGATGTCGAAGGAATGCTCGACATCCTTCATGTCGAGCTCCTCGATAGCCGTGTCGCGAGCCTTCAGCACCGCTGCGTTGTTGACGATGGCGCCGAGCTGCATGCCCTCCCGCTTGAGGGAGGCGGCCAGCTCCGCGATTCCATCTTCGTCTCTCACATCGAGACGCACGCTTGCCAGCTTGCCGGGAAAATCCGTCTCGAGAGCTTGCATAGCCGCGCTCTTGTCCTGCGGCTCGCGCATGCCTGCGAGGACGTAATGGCCGCGCTCCAGAGCTTCGGCAGCGAGCTCCAAGCCGAGTCCCCTCCCGGCTCCCGTAATGAGAATGTTCATGTCCGTGTTCCCTCCTTGGATCGGGCTGGCTCCTGTCCATCCTATTGGCGGATTCAGGTGCAGTCCCATCGGGCTAAATACCGTCTATCCATCGTCCGCTTCGGTTGCGGGCAAGTCCATGCGGCCTTGCTTCTAGTCGTTCTCCAACAGCTCCACGAGCACCTTCAGCTGCGGAATCGTATCGATGTAGGCGTACCGGCCTCCGGTATACTCGCCCTTCTGCTGCAGCGGGAAGCCCTTGCCCTCCAGCAGCATGATCTTCTCCTTCATCCCTTCAATGACAAAAGCGATATGATGGGGGCCTTCCCCATGCTCATCGAGGTAGTTCCTCCATGTGCTGGGATGCTCGTCCGGCTCGATCAGCTCCAGCTGCAGCGAGCCCATGTCGATGAACGCCAGCTTGGCCCGGGCGGGACTGGGCGCTCCCATGAATTCGGTCTGCGCGGTGTCGGCCGCGTCGGTCAGCATCGCCTCCGGCTTCGGAATGCCGAAGAAATCCGCGTAAGCCTGGCTGACCTTGTCGATATCGTGGACGAGAATTCCAATCTGCGTAATGACGTTGTTTCCAAGCAATCCTGTCATAGGGAGCAGCTTCCTTTCCGGTTTGGGAGTGTGGTCTCTCATGAAAATGTCCTTGTCGATGCCTAGCGGTCAAATCCTCCGGCAGGAATCCCGGATGACGAGACTGCAGTCCTGCCTGATCGAACGGATGAGGACGGCGTCCTCGTCCGCACCCTCCTGTCCTTGCTCGATCTCTCCGATCAGCGCCGAGGTCAGCCTCTGCAGCATCTCCCCCATGTCGAAGCGGATCGTCGTGAGCGCAGGCTGATGCCGGCTGCTGAGCGGATGGTCGTCGAAGCCGATGACGGACATCCCCTCCGGCACGGCCAGCCCGTGCTCCCGCAGCGCCCGGACAGCTCCGAACGCTGCGCTGTCATTGGCCGCAATCAGGGCGGTGGGCAGCGGTCCGCCCGCCTGGAGCAGATGCTGCGCGGCCGCATATCCGCCGCTTTCGCTGAAGCTTCCGGGCAGCACCCACTCGGGACGGACGGTCAGGCCGTTGTTCCGCATGGCGTCCCGGTAGCCTTCGTTCTTCTGCGGACCGGACAGCCGGTTCATATCGCCGTTGATGAGAGCGATATTCCGGTGGCCGAGCTTCTGCAAATACGAGACCGCCTGCTCCATGCCGAGCGCGTTGTTGAACTCCGCCGTCAGCCGGCCCGGCTGCTGCCGGCCGTCCTGCACCTGATCCACGATTCCGATCGTGAAGCCCTCCGCCGCCAGCTCGTCCAGGAATGGCTCCCGGATCGCCGCTCCGATGAAGATGCCGCCGTCGATCCGGCGCTGAAAGAATATTTCCTTGACCCTGCGGAGCGTGACCGTATCGGCGGGATCCCGGATAATATGGGTCAGCACGAAGTACCCGAGGGACGAAGCATGCTCGATGACGCTCACGATGAGCATATTGGTCAGCGTGTCGCTCGCGACCGTGCCGGGCTCGATCAGGAACAGCCCGATCGTGCGGGAGCTCTTGCCGGCCAGCATCTGGGCGGAAGCGTTCGGGAAATAGTTATGCTCCCGAATGACCTCCATGACCTTCTCCCGCGTATGGGCGGGGACGTTGGAGTAATTGTTGATGACCCTGCTCACGGTACTGCGGGACACCCCGGCCAGCCGCGCAATTTCCACGCTGTTGATATCGGTCTTTTTCATCCGGCTGTCAGCTCCCTTCAGCATGAACACGCGTTTACACCTATCACTATACGCAGGATGGAAAGCGCTGTCAACTTCGGGAACAGAGCAAATAAAGAAGATTGATCATAATCAAAATCCGTATGAACACGCGTTCACACTATGGTATACTGTAGGATGAAAACGCTAGCACTAGTGCGCGGAAAACGATGACGGCCGGAATGTCAGACCGACTCGACAAACGATGCAAGCAAAGGAAGGGATCGCGAATGAGATTAGGCGGACAAGTGTTTCTGGAGCAGATGAACCCGGAGAGCTGGTCGGAGGCGATGGCGGAAGCGGGATTCCGAGCCGCCCCCTGCCCGGTGGACGGCAAAGACCTTGCCGAGGTAGACGATTATGTGAAGGCTGCGGGCAGGCGCGACATTCTCATCTCCGAGGTGGGCGCCTGGAGCAATCCGATCAGCCGGGATGAGGAGACGCGGAGCCGGGCGGTCGCTTATTGCATCGAGCGGCTGAAGCTTGCGGAGCATATCGGCGCGGGCTGCTGCGTCAACATCGCCGGATCGCGGGGCGGGCAATGGGACGGCCCCGATCCGGACAACTTCAGCAGCGAGACGTTCGAGCTGATCGTCGAGACGACCCGCCGCATCATCGACGCCGTGAAGCCGGAGCGGACCGTATTCGCCCTGGAGATGATGCCCTGGGTATTCCCGGACTCCGCGGATTCCTATCTCGATCTGATCCGGGCGATCGACCGCCCCGGATTCGGCGTGCATTTCGATCCGGTCAACATCATTTCCAGCCCTCGCGCCTATTACCGGAACGGGGAGCTGATCGAGGACTTCTTCCGCAAGCTGGGACCTCATATCCGCAATTGCCATGCCAAGGATATCCGGCTCGGCAGCAAGCTGACCGTGCATCTGGACGAGGTCATCCCGGGCACGGGAGCGCTGGACTACCGGATCTTCCTGACGGAGCTGAACAAGCTTCATCCCGATACGACGCTGATCATCGAGCATCTGTCGACCAACGAGGATTATCGGCAGGCAGCCGCCTATATCCGCGGCGTGGCCGCGGAGCTCGGGATCCGGCTCTGAGCAGCGCGAAAAAACCCGCCCCGTTCGATGGGGCGGGTTTTTGACGTATCTGGACGGCCATCGCATTGCAGCCGATCAGCCGTTTTTCATCGCGTCGGGATATACGACCGTGTTGAACACTTCGCCCGATGCCTGGTCCTGAATATGGACGGTGACCTTCGTCTTGTCCGCAGCCGTTCCGCTGTACACTTGATAAAGCATGGACGGCAAAGCGACGCCAAGAGCGGCGAATGCGTCGAAGCTCCCTTCGTAGGCGGCCTTGTCCACGACGAGCGTGTACTCCGTGAAGGAATCGTTATGCTCGATATCCTTGACCGAGGCGAAGTCCTTGCCGCTCTTCAGCTCCTCGATGCCCTCCAGCAGGTTGTCCTTCATGCTGCCGATCATCTTGCCGTAGACATCCTTGGTCATTTTGTAGGTCACGGAGCCGTCTTCGTTCTTTGTCGCTTCCTTGACGCCGTCTTCCTTCGCCTTCGCAATGACGGCGTCCAGATCCTGCCCCTCCAGCATGGAGGCCGGAATCGTGATTTCATTATGGAAAAGTCCCTTGTCGACCTCGACCTTGCCTGCGTCCTTCCCGGCATCGCCGTCCGCAGCCGGTGTCACCGAAGCCGCCGGCGCGGATGCTTGCGGCCCAGTGGACGCAGCCGGATCATTTTTGCCGCCGCAGGCGGAGAGCGTCAAGCTAAGCGCAACCACGGCGCCGATGAAGAGTTGTTTGTTCATGCTTTCTTTTTACCCCCTGAGTTCGAGCTTCTTCTGGAAAGGATTGAAATTCCTTCCTCCTTCCACTTATCGGCTGGCCGAGAGCAAAAGAATAGAGACCGCCCTGAAAAGGACGGTCTCTGCTGCCGTTATTCAAATCGGTACGTCCAGAACCTCTCCGTGCCAAAGCGTTCCCGGACTTCGCGGGACGGCTTCTTGTCATCCAGCCCCGGAACCTGGAACTGGGAGCGATGCGCCTGAATGGAGCCGATCTTCTGCTTCAAATAGTCGCCCACATCGAATTGGGTGTCCGGCATGCCGATGGCCAGCTGATGATCTCTCGCGAAAGCCATGCAGTACACGACGGGCCGATCCTTCTCCGGAAGGCCTCCGATGACGCGCACTACGGCTGCGCCGGTCGCGTCGTGATCCGGATGCACGCTGTAGCCCGGGTAGAAGGTGAATACGATATCCGGCTTCAGCTCCTGCAGAATGGCGCCGATGCTGCCGTCCAGCAGCTCCCGCTCCTCGAACTCGATCGTCTTGTCGTGGAAGCCGAGCAGGCGCAGATCCTGGATGCCGATGATGCGGCACGAAGCCTCCAGCTCCAGCTTGCGCACCTGAGGCAGCGTAACCCGGTTCGCAAATGGCGGAATGCCCATTGTACGCGCCATTTCACCGAGCGTCAGGCAGGCGTAGGTGACCTCGGCGCCTTCCCGGATCATTTTGGCCAGCGTGCCCGACAGACCGAAGCATTCGTCATCGGGGTGAGGGAGCACGACTAGTATACGTTTGTTCATACCGGACTCTCCTTTCTCCGCCGTCATCAGAACGGCTCCCGGCTCAGCTGCAGCGCCACGACCAGCTTGCCCGCGCTGTCATGGCCGGCCATGATCAGCCGCTCCGGCTCGGTCTCTTCGTAATGGGTCAATCCTTCGGAGTACACCCATCCCCGCTCCATCTTCAGGCCGACCCGGAAGGGCCCGACACCCGAAATCGAGCCCTGCGAATATTGAATGGAGGCATTGCTGATGAAGGTCGCCGCCGGGTGTTTCGAGCTATCGTTATGGGACGCGTAAGCGCCCGTCGTCATTTCAAGGTGAAGATAAATGTCCTGATCCTTCAACTGGTCGATGCGGCGCTGAACTTCAAGCGCGTTGATGAGCTGCATCCTGGTCCCTCCTTATTCCTAATCAAGCTGGCGTCCCGCTAGGAGGCAGGACGGCCAAGGTCTGCTGTTCATTGTTCTGTAGAAAGAAAGATACGCCCATCCAGAGGAAAATGCAAGTAATCTCCTTGGATTATCCGTATTTATATGAATGCTATTCCGAAAGCGTCCGTCTTGGCATCCCTTCGTCCCCTCTATGGAAACTAGATCCTGCCAGCTCCGCCGCCGCCGCCGTTCACGACGACCGATTTCATGAGTCCTCCGGACGCCTCGAACACCTGGCCGAATCGCTGCGGAATGTCTTCCAGGCCAAATCGATGCGTCACGATTCGGATCGGGTCGATCTCGCCGCGCACCATCAGCTTCTGCAATTCCTCGCCGTCCGTCATGCCGGAATACAGCGAGCCGACGATCGTATAATGCCTGTGGATAAGGTCGCTGGAATCAAACGTTACCCGCGCATGCTCGCCTATCGCCACGATCGTGCCGCGCATGGCGAGCGCCCGGAAAGCAAGCTCATAGCTGGAGCTTCTGCCCGAGCATTCCACGACATAGTCGAGCCCATGGCCCCCGGTAAAGTCCCGCAGCTCCGCATCCAGGCCGTGATCGCCGGCGGCCGGATCAAGAGCGAGCTCGGCGCCCATCGCGATGGCATACTGGCGCCTCTCCGCGATGGGATCCACCGCCGCCACCCGCGCGCCGCGCTGGACAGCGAGGCCGATGGCCGCCAGCCCGATCGGGCCGCAGCCGGTGACGGCCGCCCAGTCGCCCGGTCCCATCGATGTTCTCGCCAGAGCCGAATAAGGCGTTCCCCAGTTGTCGAAGAGGAGCGCTCCTTGCTCGTAGCTGAGCGACGGGTCCAGCAGCAGGCAGTTGCGCTCCGGCACGGCGATGCGCTCGGAGAAGCCGAAACCCATATGCTCCACTGTATTCGGACAGCGGATGAAGGCTCCCTCCAGGCATGCCGGGCATTCCCCGCAGCCTTTCACATTGTTGACCGCGACGCGGTCTCCCGGCTGCAGCGAGCGGACGCCAGGGCCGACTGCCGTCACGAGACCGGCAACCTCATGGCCGGGGACGTATTCGGAATGCCTCTCGACATTCCAGAACCATTTATCCGAGCCGCAGATGCCGCATGCCCGCACCTCGACGATGACCTCGCCGGCTCCAGCGGCCGGTTCAGGCACATCCACGACCCGCAGATCCTGCGGGCCGAATGCTTGTACTTGTTTCATCGTGCCGAATCCTCCGATCCCTGCTCTGGCTGCAAAACCTCTCCTTCTACCCTACCACAACTAGGCGGCTTGGGGAAAATGGCGCTGGCGAAAGTCCGTCCGGTCCGGCTTCGATTACTCAAGAAACCGTTAGTCCCCTATTCTCTCCTCTTCCGAGATGATAAAATGAATCCAACTATTTCCATATATAGGGAGGCGATTCGATTGAATGTGTTTATTTTCGCTGCTCTCATCGTGCTCATCCTCGGTGTCATAAGCATCGATTCCCAGTTAAGACTGCTGAACAGCAAGTGGGATCGCTGGCAGAAGGAGCAAAGGCGCAGCAAGGAGGATACGTAGAGAGCCCGAATTGAAAATAGACCGCCTGGGGGCGGTCTGGACATGGATAAAGCGCGTTGCAGGAAGGTCAAAACCGAATCATCGTGCCCGCTGCTGACACCCGGCCCCATCCGGACGGAAGCAGAACCGGCCGGAAGGCCTCCATGCCTTCCGCGTTTCCGGCTTCCGCTATTCGGCGTTCGGCCTCTCCAGCCTGCTGGAGGGATCGGATCCGTCGATTCAAATCGGCATGGGGAGGCAGCTTCAGCAGCTCCGGATCCCGGGTGAATTCCGCGGTAACCTCCAACGTAAACGAGCTGGTGCAGGAGCCGCAGGTTCCGTTCTTGTACTCCATTTCCATGAGCATGACCGGGTGGGTCCCCGTCCGATGCGGCATGATTTCCAGCTCTACCAAAATGCTTTTATATTCTTTGTGGTAAATATCTCCGGCATGGATAATTTTTTCGCCGAAAATATCCTCCGCGGCAAAGCCTGTAATGCCGTCAAACCGGATGTAATCCGAGGGCTGGAGCGTCAGCTTCACTTTGCGTGCGGCAATCGCAAGCCGGCTTTGGAGCTCCTCCCGGAACAGGTCGGAAGCCTGCATGTCATGGGCGACGGGATCTTTCACCTTCTCCGAGGCCGGCTGACCGCTTGCGGCTCCTTGAGCTTCTAGGATCAGTTGAACTTTCTCTGCTCCGTCCGCCGGCAAGTATGGACGGCTCCATGCGTATGTAAAGGTTACGGTTGGAATCATAAAAAATGATGTCCTCCTCGAGTATGTACGAATCCCTGCAAGATAAAAACGCCGCTTATAGAGAGTTGGTATGCGAACAAATGTTCGAAAGGAGAAAAAAAGTCCCGAAATGGGGACTTTTAGTCTAGGACATCGCCGTTTCAATGATAAAAGGGCCGTATTACCCGGGAATACCCCTCTATAGCCGCATGACAGAAACCTAAAAGAATCGTTGCTCTGAAGAGGCCCTAAAAGGAGTTCAAGCGGTTGAAGCCCTTATAAATTCAAATGCTGCGGGCTGGCGTCATCCAGGGCCTCGCTCGCCCACTGCCGTTCGACTGTCCCATCCTCCAGCCGCAGCCAGGACTCGAACTCCCGGCTTCCCTCCGTCAGCCGAATGACGCGGGCTCCGCGCTGGAAGCCCTCCCGGCCATAGGTGGCATAACCCGACGCCCGTCCGTAGGAGAGGCGGATGCCGAGCCATTCGCCCGAGTAGTCATTGATGTGGTCATGGCCGCAAAAGGTTCCGATCACGTCGCCGGCCTCCGCCATCGCGGCGAAAAAGCCGCCGTTCACCTCGGCGCAGCATACCCGCTCATGCTTGTTGCCCGAGCAGGAGCCGGACTCCCAGGCCGCGTTGTACTCCGGCAGAGGAATGTGGAAGAAGGCCAGCGACGGCAAAGGCTCGCCCCCGCCGAGCTTCCTATGCTCCGCCGAGCGGGACAGGTACCATTCCGTCTGGTCCCGGCCGATCCAGCCGTAGCCGGGAATCCGATCGACACGGGAGTAATCGCCGCTGTCCAGGAAGTACAGCGACGCGGCGGGCTTGCCGTCAACGCCTAACACGGCATGGTCGTAATTGCCCCAGCCGCCGATGCCCGGCTCATGACCCGTGACGCTGCCGCCGGCAGCCATCAGCTCCCGCAGCACCGCCTCGCGGCTGACGCCGCAGCCTTCCTCGGCGTCATGGTTGCCGAGCACCGCAGCCCAGGGAATGCCGCTCTCCGCCGCAGCGGAGACGACTTCGCGCACCGAGCTCAGCGGGTCTCGGCAATGCAGGCTGAAGATCAGATCGCCCGTGAAGACGATGAGATCCGGCCGCTCCGCCTTGAGCACCCTTTCCATCAAGGAACGGGTCAGCTGATCCTCAGCCTCTCCATTTTGCCAATGAGTATCCGTGAATTGAACGATCTTGAACGTGCCGTCCTTGCGGAACCGCAAGCTGCTGCCCATCTCCGCCAACCTCCTTCATTTCATTCCCACAAGCTTCAATGCGCTCCGAGCGCATGATTCCTACCGTATGGCTTTCGGCGGCCATGGCGCCTTTTCCTCCCGCCGTCTTGACCGGCAGTACGATGAACGAGATGGCATGCCTTGCTTGCCCTGCACGATCGGCCCTGCTTGTCCGGCCTAGATCTGCAGTACGGGACGATCCTGGAGCTCGACCTCCGCGGCGGCGGCGCCATGCAGCTCGAAAAGCACCAGCTCGTTGCGGCCGGACTTCAGCAGCGGAGCCGGGATATACAGCGTCCCCTGCGGACCGATCTCCCAGTAGCGGCCCAGATTGAAGCCGTTGATGCAGGCGACGCCTTTGGTCCAGCCTTTCACGTTCAGGAACGTATCCGCCGGCTCTCCCTCCACCTCGAACTCACCGCGGTAGAAGGCCGGCTCGTTCGCAGAGGCTTCAACGGCGGCATCCGCGCCGGACGGCCCGTAACTGATTCCGGACAGATCCTCCAGCGGCAGCGAACGGATCGTCCATCCGTACAGAAACTGCTGGCCGAAGCGGATGCCCTCGGTGACGCCTTTCGGATCCTTGAGCAGCGGACCGTAGTTGATGCGGCCCATATTTTCCACGAGCAGGCTTACGGTCACGCCTCCCTCGGGCACGGAGAAGCTCACCTCCCGCTCCGGATTCCAGCGCTCCAGCGTCCCCTTGTACTCGCCGTCCACGAACACCATCGCGCGGTCCCGCACCTCCTGCGCCGTCAGGCGGCTCTCTCCCCGCGGTCCGGACAGATGCGTCGTGTACAAAACGAAACCGTAATTCTGCCCAAGCTGCTCCATCGTCTCGGGGCAGGCGCGTGTCACCGGGAAGGAAAGGCTGTCCAGGACGGAGAACAGCGGCGCCCGCTCCGTCAGGCTCACCTTGCCGTAGCCCTTGCTCGGGATAGGCTCCGGCAGCTCCAGCGGACCAAGCTCCGCGTACTTGCCGATCACCTCGCGCACCGCATGGAACTTATCCGTGATCTCTCCCGATTCGCTCACGAGGACATCGTAGTCGTAGCTCGTGATCGTCGGCTCGAACTTCTCGCCGTGGTTGGCCCCGCTGTAGAAGCCGAAGTTCGTGCCGCCGTGGAACATGTAGAAGTTGACCGAAGCGCCGGCGGCCAGCATTTCATCCAGCACCTGTGCCGTGTCGGCGGCGTCGCGGGTATGATGCTCCTCGCCCCAGTGGTCGAACCAGCCGTTCCAATACTCCATGCACATGAGCGGCTGATCCGGCTGCGCCTTCAGCAGATCTCCGAACGCCTCGTCCGGGCGCGAGCCGAAGTTGACCGTCTCCCATACCCCGTCGACCATGCCGCCCTGCAGCATGAAGTCGCAGGGACCGTCGGAGGTGAACAGCAGCACGTCCACCCCGCGGTTGATCAAGCCATCCCGCAGATGAGCCAAGTATTCCTTGTCGTTGCCGTAGCTTCCGTATTCATTTTCAATCTGCATCGCGATGACCGGCCCGCCGTTCGTCGTCAGCAGAGGCACCAGCCTGGGGATCAGCTCGTCGTAATAGGCGTCTACCTTGTCCAGAAAAGGCTTGTAGGCGCAGCGCAGCCGCATGTTCCCGTCCTTCAGCAGCCAGGCGGGCATGCCCCCGAACTCCCATTCCGCGCAAATATAAGGACTCGGCCTGACAATGACATGCAATCCGAGCTCTCCCGCCGTCCGGATATAGCGCTCGATGTCCGCCAGACCGTCGAAGTTGAACCGGCCCTCTACGGCCTCATGCAGATTCCACGGCACATACGTTTCCACCGTGTTGAAGCCTGCCGCCTTCAGCTTCAGCAGCCGGTCCCTCCAATACTCCGGCACCACGCGGAAGTAATGGATCGCGCCGGAAAGGATGCGGATCTCCTGATTTCCCAGCATCAGCTTGGGACCTTGAATGGTCAGACGGGTCATACGGACAGCTCCTCCTTGGGATGGACTTCTGGCGATGCTTCGGCAGCCCGCGCCATGTCCGGTTCTTTCCCTTATCGTATCGGGCTGGGAGCGACTTCAACAATGCACAAAGTCCGCAATTTCTTAACCATTTGTCGCAAGAGACCCTTATACTGGTTGTAGATGAACGACCGTAGATCCATCCCCCGAGAGGAGCCTATGCAGCATGGAGCGCTTGTTCGCCTTCCAAAACCGATCCGACACCTTGCAGCTGTATGGCTGCCATTTCGGCCTCAAGCCGGCCGGCTGGTCCTATGACAAGCATCATCATCATCTCTATGAGCTGTTCTGCTGCATGGACGGCTCGGCGGTGCAGGAAATGCAGGGCGGCTCCGTTCCGCTCGCTCCGGGCGACTGGTTCCTGCTGCGTCCCGGCGTCAGCCATACTCTGGCCAATGCCGGCACGGGTCCGCTCGCCTTCTTCAACTTCCACTTCGACCTCGACGATCTGGAAGTGCGCGGCCGGCTGGGAGCCGCACCGTTCCGGCTCATTCCCGGAAGCCATGCCTCCGACAGCGGACTGCCCGGCTGCGTGGCCGGACTGGAGAGCCTGCTCGGGCAGCAGCTCATCGGCGATCGAGATTCGGCCCTCCCGGACAGCGGCCCCCGCAGCCAAGCCATCCCGCTCGGGCTGCATCAGCAGCTTGCCTTCCAGTCCGCGATCCTGGCGATACTGGGCGAGGTCATCCGCCTGCTGGAAGAGATTCCGCAGCCGGAAGGCAATCACGGCCTGACGGCATCGGCCTATGCGCTCGACATCGCCCATGCCGCGGAGAAGCGGCTGACGGCCGACGGGTCGGAGACCCCGTCCGTGTCGGCGATCGCGGCGGAGATGGGAATCAGCCGCAGCCAGCTGTGCCGGATTTTTGTCCATGTCTACGGCCTCTCCCCCCGCCAATATTTGACCCGGCGCAAATGGAGCAAAGCCAAGGAGCTGCTCGCCATCTCCAATCTCAACGTCTACACCGTCTCCGAGCAGCTCGGCTTCCGTTCGGTCCATCATTTCTCCCGCCAGTTCCGCCGCTGGACCGGCCTGACTCCGAGCCAATACCGGAAGCAGGAGCAGGAAGGAGCGGGCGGCTAGGCAAGGCTTTCCTTCGCGGGAAAGCCCTTTTCTGCTTGCGCAAGCGCCTTGTGCCGCAGGGGAGTTTTACTTCCTCCGCCAAGTTCGGTATAGTAGGTTCAAATAAGGACAATAAATATCCACGTTATACATAGTTCTTAACGAGCTGTATTCGCAAGAATTGACCTCTCTCCTCATGCAGGAGATCGAGAAAGGAGGACTCATCGAGATGCAAATGAAAACCGGCGTGGAGCAGGCGGTCTATGCCGTGCTGCTGCTCGGCATGCTGCCGGACAAAGCCGTCCTGCCCGGCGAAGCGATCAGCGCCCGCATCGGGGCTTCCCCGACCTATTTCCAGAAGCTGCTGCGCAGGCTCGTCAGCGCCGATCTCATCGCCTCGACGGCGGGAGTGAAGGGCGGCTTCAGGCTCAAGCGGCAGCCGCAGGACATTACCGTCTATGATATTTACCTGGCCGTCGAGGGGCAGCAGTCTCTATACTCCTCCTGCGGCATCCTGCACGACGTGCTGGATCGGCCGGAGCCGACATCCGGCTGTCTGCTGTCGGAGCTCATGCTCGAGGCCGAGCAGTCCTGGAAATCCGTGCTGCAGCGCGAGACGATCGCGTCCCTGTATGCGCATATGTGCTCGGAGACGGAAGTAGACGGCCTGGACGCTTGGGTGAAGCAAAAGCTCGTGCTGTAGCGGGCTGTTCCATTAGAAGCTTGAAGAGAGGATGTTGAAAGCCATGAAAATCAGCCTCCTGGACCAGGCTCCGGTCACGAAAGGCCATGCGGCCCCGGACGCCCTCCAGAATGCCGAGAAGATCGCCGTTCTCGCCGACGAGCTCGGCTACCACCGGATGTGGATGGCGGAGCATCACAATACCCGCCATTTCGCGAGCGCGGCTCCCGAGGTCATCATCGCCCATCTCGCCGCCAAAACCAAACGCCTGCGCCTCGGAACCGGCGGCGTCATGATGATGCATTACTCCCCGCTCAAGCTCGCGGAGGTGTTCAACACGCTGAGCGCCCTTTCGCCGGGCCGGATCGACTTCGGCGTCGGCCGCGCTCCCGGAGGAGACCACTTTGCGACCCAGGCGCTGGCCGAAGGCCGGCCCTACTTGCCGAGCGACCTGTACGACAAGCTCGCCGCCTCGCTTCAGCTCATCGCCGGCGGCGTGCCGACCGATCCGCTGTACAAGAACGTCGTCGCCTCGCCTGCCGGCATCGCCCTGCCCGAAGCCTGGCTGCTCGGCTCCAGCGGCAACAGCGCCGTACGAGCCGGCCGGCTGGGAGTCGGCTACTCGTTCGCCCAGTTTTTCAACGGCCAGCTGTCCAAGGAAATTCTCGACGCCTACCGCTTGAACTTCGAGCCCACCTCCTTCATGCCGGAGCCGGTCGTCAGCGTCACCTACGCCGCCACAGCCGCAGAGACGGAGGAGGAAGCGGAGTTTCTCGCCAAGCCGGTCGACCTGATGCGGCTGTTCCTGACCAAAGGCATGCTTCAGCCGATCATGTCGCCGGAGGAAGCCCGCGACTATCCGCTCACCGAGATGGACCGCATGCAGATCGCCGAGAACCGCAGCATCCATTTCGTCGGGACGGGGCCGCAAATTGCCGAGCGGTTATACCGGGAACGCGAGCTGTACGGCTTCGACGAGGTCATGATCAACAGCACCCCTCACGGCTTCGAATCGCGTCTGAACGGATACCGGCTCCTGGCGAAGGCTCTTCTGTAGACCGCTATCAAAAAAAACAAGCCGGCTCCTCCAGGGAGTCGGCTTGTTGAAATTCGGTTGCAGCACGGCTTAAGGAGTCGGCTCTCCGCCATTGGCATTCAGCGTCTCGCCGATGACGTAGCTTGATTCCGGGCTCGCCAGGAACACATACGCCGGAGCCATCTCCGCCGGCTGACCGGGACGGCCGAGCGGCGTATTCTCGCCGAACTTCGCCAGCTTGGACTGAGGCTGGCCGCCGCTGATCTGCAGCGGAGTCCATACCGGACCCGGCGCAACGGCGTTCACGCGGATGCCTTTGGGAGCGACCTGCTGGGCAAGCGCCTTGGTGAACGTGTTGTTCGCGCTCTTGGTCGTAGCGTAGTCGAGCAGGATAGGCGAGGGCTTGTACGCCTGAATGGAGCTCGTGTTGATGATCGCGCTGCCCGGAGGCATATGCTTGACCGCCGCCTTGCACAGCCAGAAGAGCGAGTAGACGTTCGTCTTGAACGTGGCGTCGAACTGCTCCGTCGTCAGATCCGCGATATCCTCCACGAATTGCTGCATGCCCGCCACGTTGGCAAGGATGTCGATGCCTCCAAGCTGCTCCACCGCGGCAGCGATGAGCGACTCGCAGTAGGCCTCGTCCTTCACGTCTCCGGGCATGGCGACCGCCTTGCGGCCGGCCTCCTCGATCAGCTGCACGACTTCCTTGGCGTCCGGTTCCTCCTCCGGCAAATAGGAGAGCACGACATCCGCCCCTTCCCGGGCGAAGGCGATGGCAACCGCGCGGCCGATGCCGCTGTCGGCGCCGGTGACGACCGCTTTTCGGCCGGTGAGGCGGCCGGTGCCGCGATACGTCTTCTCCCCTGCATCCGGCTTCGGCGTCATTTCCTTTTCCAGGCCCGGCGGATTCTGCTTCTGTTGAAACTCCGGACCCGCCTTCTGGTATTGGGACGTCGGATCCTGCATTTTGTATTGATCGCTCATGGCATATCCTCCTTCAGATTCTTGTCTATGTGTATATACCCGCTTTGAAGCCTTTTAAAGGGTTCACCTTCATTCTCCCCTCTTTGGCGCCAAATAAAATCAGCCCCCATCCGGAATAACGCCGAACGGAGGCTGCTGATTTCACTGCTTCCTGATCCTGTTCAATCCAGCCGCTCCCTCTCCAGCTCCTGCATCATGAACACTTGCTCCAGATTGGACGGCTTGAACCCAAGCTCCGTCAGCAGCCGGAGCAGAGCATCGTCGGAACGAAGCATAGGCACAGTCCGCTTGTACGAGCTCCGCCCGGGCTCGGCAATGCGGGCCAGCAGGAAACGAAGCAGAGCTTCGCGATCCTCTCTGCCGTCCAGCACCCGCAGCTGGCTGATCGTAACGCCGATGTCCGCGCCCGCCGGATCGAAGCTCCGCCGATATAGAGCGCAGGCGACCGGCTTTCCCTGCTCAAGCACAAGCAGAGACTGTCCGTCGCGCCGATAGTTCGGCCACTGGAACTGCCACGGAAGCATCCTCTCATAAGGCTTCAAGTCCAGCGCGGTGCCAGGCACAGCCGTCAAGCCGTCCACGTCCGCCGCAAGATCGGGCAGCTTGGAGTCGCAGGCCAGGTAGAGCATGTCGTCGACAACCTCGTATCCCCTGCTTTTGTACAGGGAAATCGCCCTTTGATTCTCGCTGATCGCCTCCAGCGTCGCGATGTGCACGCCCTGCTCCCGGTAAAGCTCAAGCGCGTGGTCGATCATCGCCTGGCCGACTCCGGTTCCCCTCTCCTTCTGAGCGACTCCTGTCCCCCCGTTCCAGGCGACCTTGCGGCCCTGCACCTCGCGGATTCCGTTCAGGACGATGCCGACAGCGCGGCTGTCGCGGCAAGCGATGAAGGAAAGCGCCGGCGAAAGCTCTTCCAGCACAAGCCGGTTCACAAACGATTCGACAGACATGACAATCGGAACAAAATACCCGGCAAAACCTTCGTTCCATACGTGGACGGCTTCCTCCAGCGTGCATTCGCTCAAACGTTTGAATGTAATCAAGGCTTGATCCCTCCGCAATGAGTGGTAGAATAAGAGCCATAACAATTAAAACCGACTGGTCAGTCTTTATTATAAAAGAGGAAGGATCTGGACATCAAGAACAACCTTTCCCGATTCAACTTCTTCCTCGCATCCAGCCTGCATTGGAGCCTATCTATGCTATGATTTCCCTAGCGGATGGATCCTTCATCGTTCCATGGCTTAGGAACCTTATCCCGTGGGAAGCAAACATAAGGCAAAAGGAGATCGACGATGGCACCAAAGGTTACCGAGCAGTACCGAAAAGAAAAACGGACTTCCATTTTGGAAGCGGCCCTGGACTGTTTTGTCGAAAAGGGCTTCCAGGCGACATCCGTGGACGATATCGTCCGCCGCTCGGGCATGAGCAAGGGCGCCCTGTACGGATATTTCTCCAGCAAGGAAGAAATGTACATCGAGCTGGCCCACAGCCGCATGGATGAAATGGCCGAAATCGTGCACGGCCCGTTCAACCGGCTGAACGGAGCCACGGCTAAAATACAGAGCTTGTTCACCCGCTTCCGGAACCAGTCGCTGGCCGACCTGCGGAAATGGCTGACCTTCCACCTCGAATTCATGGTCTATATTTCCCGCAATCCCGAGCTGGTCGGCATGCATAACAACTACCGGGACAAGGGACTCGGCATTGTCGGGCGGCTGCTGGCCGAAGGCAAGGCAAGCGGGGAATTCCGCCCCGATCTGGATGAATCCGCGGCGTCGTATATATTCTGGTCCGTCCGAGACGGCCTCGCCGTCAACTTCATGGTGGACGGCGATGAAGGCGAATATCAGCGGATTCTGGATCAGATGGAAGAGATGGTGCTGAGGCACCTCCGGAAGGATCCGCTCCGTTGACGCGGCTCCAGCCGCCTGTGGACCGGGCCGTCTTCGTAGAACCTTCATTTCGTTCGAATACTCCGTAAATCTTTCTCATTTACTTTGGATATGGAAAACGATTCCATCAGCCGAAGGGAGAGAGATTTACGTTGAGAACAAAAAAAGCCGCGCTTGCGCTGGTCATGGGGGCAGCCTTGGCTTTTCCCCAAGCGATCCACGCCGCTCCGGCCCCGCTGCTGCACAAAGAAAACGCCGCCGGCCAATCCGGCAACTGGTACACCGGCGCGGTGCCGTCCCAAGCCTCGTCCGACAAGCCCGTCCTGCTGTTCGTCCAGGGGCTTCATTCTACGTACGAGCGCTGGATCGGGACCGACAGCTACTATGACGCCGCCTATAATGCCGGGTACCGGACGGCGTTCGTGCAGCTTCCCGATGCCGACGGTCCGGGCGGAGACATGTGGAAGAACGGCCCCATTCTCGCCTCCCTGATCCGCAAGGTCGCTGCTTATTACAACGTGCCCAAGCTCAACATCATCGCCCACTCCAAAGGCGGCATCGACACGCAGACGGCGCTCGTCTATTACGGGGCTTCCCCTTACGTGAACGTGGTCCATCAGCTCTCGACACCGAACCGGGGCTCGGAGCTGGCGGACATGGCCTACAGCAATTGGACTTCCTGGCTCGGCGCGATCATGGGACAGCAGGATGACGCCGTCTATTCCCTGCAGACGTCCTATATGGCGGGCTTCCGCGCCCAGACCGACGTCAAGCCGGAAGTGAACGCGACCAAGACCTATATGTCCGGGGGCGAGGGAGACGACGGCATCTTCACCAGCTACTGGTTCGCCCATGCCGTTCTTCCGGGCGAGGATGACGGCGCAGTATCCGTATATTCCGCCATGGGTCTGCCCTACGGCATTCAGAGCTTTACCAAGAACATCTCGCACAGCGCCATGGCGCGAGCCTCCCAGACGTGGAGCCTCGTGCAGCCGAAGCTGAAGCTGGCCACGGCCGCTCTTGCCCCATCCGGAGCCGCAATGCCGAGCGGACAGCCGCAAGCAGCGCCGGAAGCAGCTGCTTCCGGGCAGCTGCAAGCAACACTCGGTTCGCCGTCTCTGGCGGCGAACGCAGAAGGGCAGGATGCCGACCTGATCCTGCGCGGCGGCCCCGTGGACGGCTCATCGGCCGTCTCATTCCCGCTCGAGAGCGGAATCGGCAGCGTCGCTCTGGAAGTCATGACGAGCCGGGAGGACACATCGCTGACTCTCGTTTCCCCGTCGGGGCAAGTCTATCCTTCCGTGGCCGCTCCGGCGGACAGCGATCCCGACGGCATCTTCGGCAAGGCGGTCCGCCGGGCATTCCAGGTCATGCGGCCCGAGGCGGGGGAATGGAGCCTGAAGCTGGACGGCAAAAACGACGCCTTCTTCGCGATGGCGCAGATCGAGGGCTCGGCCCCCGCGAAGCTGAAGGCGAGCCGAAAAGTGGTCCGCAAAGGCGAAGCGGTCCAGCTCTCCGTCGACTTCGGCAAGCCGATCAAAGGCAGCGTCAAACGTCCCAAGCTGACCAAATCGGTCCCCGGCCGCCCGGCATCCTTCTCCTCTACCCGCCAGCTTCCGGACCTGGCCGTCGACGGCAGCCTGAACATGCCTCTGACAGCGCCAGCCGAGCCCGGCATCTACAACATCTCCTTCGACGTGGAGGGCGTGACCGACAAAGGCGAGAGGATCGTCCGCTCGGTGAACTACAACTTTGCGGTTGCGGATGACCAAGGCATCGTCAAATAACCCAAGACAATAGGAAAGACAGGCGGGAATGTGCTCCCCCTGTCTTTTTCTTTTGTTGGGCCTTTCCGGGAACCAGGAAAGGCTGCCGTTTGCTGCGGTTCCCTACTGCTTCGGATCATCAGGCTGCCTGCAATGCATCCGTCCTTCCAAATCTCCGCCGGGAGAAATCGACTTCCCCCTATTTCCTGTCCACTTGCAGCAGCGTCACTTTTTTAACCGAATACGTGTCCTTCAGGCTCTCTTCCGTTAGAACGTTCAGCTTGACCAGGCTCGCGATCTTGGCCGAATCGGCCTTGGAAAGCAGCCGCCACAGCTCGGGGTCGGGCAATGCCTCGTACAGCTTCTTATCGTCGTATTCCTTGCGCTCCTGTGAAACCAGCTTGATCCTATAGCTTCCCGCTTCAAGCTCGGGCGCCGCCAGCTCCAGACAATGCTGGATGATTCCGCTGCGGAGCTCGGACAGCTCCTGCTCGATCTCTTTCTGCTTCTGCTTCAACTGGTAAAAACGCTGCGCCATCTTGTCCATACCCTCACACTCCTCATCAGCATATTTATGCCGGGGCTGGTTTTTTAGGACTTGCAACATTTGCCGAATAGCCTTCGTTAATGGAGGGTAATCAACCCGATAGGCAGTTGACTAGCATGAGAAAGGAATGTTGGACATGAATAAAAAAAACCGGAAAAGAAATCTGCTCGCGGCCACGCTGACAGCCGCTCTTCTGACGGCGCCGATGGCGCTGTCCTTGCCTGCCGGGCAAGCAGCCGCGGCAAAAGCCAGCCCAATTCTCAAGACCACTGCGACGCCATTCAGCATCGAAGGAAAACGAACGAGCATCGCTACGATCCATAAAGACAATACGACGTACATCGCGCTGCGCAGCCTGAACGCCAGCCTCGGCCTGAGCACGATGTACGAGAAGGCAGCCGATACGGTGAAAATAACGGGAAGAGACCGTGTCCTGCAGATCGGCTTGAAGGACAGCAGCTTCAAGCTCAACGGGCAGCCTATTTACAACGGATCGGAAGCGATCGTGCAGAATAATACGACGTATCTGCCGCTCCGAGTCCTGCTGGAGCAGATGGGCTATGCCGTCTCCTATGAGCAAGCCAGCAAAATGATCGGCATTCATGCCGTTCAGGAAAACAAGCTGAAGATCGGCACGGAAGCTATCGCCTCGGAGGAAGGCGGCAAGTCGATCCATGTGTACTATCCCGTCTTGTCGGGTTATAGCGACACGGCCGTGCAAAACAAGATCAATGCCTTCTTGAAGAAAGAAGCGGACCGGAACGTGGCGGAAGGCTCCAAGGAGATGGACCCTCAAGCCAAAGAGAACATGAAGATTCTGGCCGGCAACCCGAAAGCCGATGTCCGCACGCCGAGCCTGGATGGCCAATACACGGTCTCCTATAACGAAAAGGGAAAATTGAGCCTCTACGTGGACTACTACGTCTATACCGGGGGAGCGCATGGCATGACGGTCCGCCAGCCTTACACCTTCGATCTCGCGACGGGCGACGTGCTTTCCTTGAAAGAGGCTGCCGGCGGCAAGGAAAACTATGTGTCGGCGATCAACAAGGAAATCAAGGACCAGATTAAAAATCGGCACATGGACTTGATGGTACCGTTCCAGACCATCGAGGCGGACCGGGACTATTTCCTCAACCGCAACGGAATCGTCATTTACTTCACCCAGTACGAGTACACCTCCTATGCGGAAGGCATGCCGGAGTTTGTCATTCCTTATTCGGCCTTCAAATAGGCCGCTCCATCTGGAATAAAACCAATGAAAGGCCCCGGGCAACCGCCCGGGGCCTTTCATTGCCTTATCGTGATTGAATCGTGTCGATCAATTGGGCTTTGACGAGCAGCCGCTGCACGAGGGCTGCCGTCTCCGCTCTGGTGATCGGCCGCTTCGGCTCCAGCCCCTTGCCGGAGCCTTGCGCCAGTCCGAGCTTCAGAGCGGCAGCGACGGATTGCTGCGCCCATACGCTGACCTTGCCGCCGTCGGCGAACGGAGCCAGGACATCGCCGATATCATTTCCGCTCTTGACGTCAAGACCGGCCAGCGTCATCGCTCTGGCCAGCATGGTCAGAGCTTCCTCGCGGGTTACGTTGCGGCTCGGGCCGAAGGTGCCATCCCCTTCGCCTTTGACAAGGCTGTACTCCTGTGCAGCCGCTAGCGCGCCTGCGTACCAGTCGCCGGAGCCGACATCGGTGAACGCGGAGGCTGCGGAGCTCGGAGCAAGGCCGAGCGCCCGCACGATGATAGCGGCGATTTCGGCACGGGTGACAGGCGCATCAGGCTTGTAATGCGCGGCGTCGACGCCGTTGACCACCATTCGGGAGGCAAGGTCGTTCACAGCCGACTCGGACCAGTGCCCCGCAACATCGGCAAATGCGACCGGATGATAGATGAGCGCATAGGCGCTGTTCGTCAAGCTGTTGACGATGGCATAGTAGCTTCCATCCCTCTTCTGGATGAAGGTCGGCACATGCCTTGCCGTTCCGTCTTTGTCCAGAACGATCGCGGTCGTTATTCGGGCCGGATCCGCTTCTGCAGGCACTGGGATTTCACGTTTCACATAGGAGCCGAAGCGGTCGACATCGATGCTTTTTCCGTTGTAGGATGCCGTCGCCATGAATTCCACAGGTGCCGCGACCACGCTGAAGCCATTGTTGACGCCTGCCTTTTCCGCCCGCGCTGCCATCGCCGCATCGCCCTTGACGACATTTATTCGAACCGTTATCTCTGAGAGCCGGTCCGCGGCGCCAAGCTGAGCCGACAGGCGATCCATATCCAATCGTGCCGCCGGCAGCGTGTAGCTGCCGCTCGGGGACTGCACTTCAAGCACGGCGTTGCGGCCGCCCATCGCCTTGACGAGGTCGCCGGCCAGAACGACGGATACTCCATCGACCTTCTCGCCTGCGGCCGGAATGACAATCCGAGGCTCGCTCCCTGAGGCCGCAAGCTGAGCCAGCAATTTGGCGGAGTCCATTGTCGCGTTGAGCATCGTCTGTCCGTTCACACTTTCAGTCGATACGGTCACAAGCTGATCCTTCGGCTGCCCGTTCACCGTCACGCTCAAGCCGGGCGAAGCGGCAGGTGTCGGGGAAGGCCGGGCAGAAGCCTTGCCGCTCTGATCTCCATCCGAGTCCGGGGATGGAGTCGGTGTCGGTGTTGGAGTCGGTGTTGGAGTCGGCGTTGATGATTCAGTCGGTTTTTCGGTCGGCGGTTCTGTCGGTTCTTCCGAAGGCGCCGGTGTCGGTGTTGCCGGTGCCGCTCGCGACACCGTCAGCGTATAGGTCATGGTGCTGCCGTCCTGCGCGCTCACCAAGAGGTCGATTCTATTGTCCCCTTCGGCCAGAGGCAATGCCGGCGATTCCAAGCCGCCGTGCAGGACATGGGGACCGTCGACCAGCAAGCCCGCGCCGTCATACACGCTGACCGTAACGGTTCCGTATACTGTATCCGCCACGCTCGGCGCGATGGTCAGGCTGTCCACCCCGCTGCCCACGCTGACCGTGTAGTGTCTCGTTCCGGTCGAGAAGGCCGGGCTCAGCTCGCCCGCCGACAAGGAAAGGCCAGTCAGATCTGTATTGCCGGACATCGGCGTCGCGGTGGCTTCATTGGAATAACCGCCGCCGCCGCTCGGAAGGACAGCCTTGATTTTGAAAGAATAGGTCGTTCCGTTATTCAAGCCCGCTGCGGTATAAGAGGTGCCCTCGACAGTCGCGACTGGAGCCGGCCCGTAGCTGCCCGCTTCCGTCCTTTGATAGACGCTGTAGGCCACCGCTCCCCGCGCCGCATTCCAGGCCAGCACAGCTTGTCCGTCGCCTGCGCTCGCCGTCAGATCCGTCGGCGCCGGCGTTTCGATGATGTACGTGAAGGTGGCCGTATCGCTGGAGACAAGGTTCGGTCCCGCAGCCATCGCCTTGACCGTCACGATATCTCCGGGAGCGCCGCTGATGCCCACTCTTGTGCCGGCAGGGCTTCCCGTTGTCGGCGCCGTTCCGTCGAGCGTGTAATAGATCGTCGCGCCAGCCGTTGCCGTGCTCAGGACAACATAGCTGTTGTCCGGCACGACAGTGCCGCTGGCCAGATCAGCTGTCGGAGTTGACGCCTGCTGCTTCACGGTTACAGTGATCGTCCGGGCTGCCGTGCCCCCTGCTCCATCGCTTACTGTCACGGTGAATCTGTCGGAGCCGAAATAGTTTTCAGCCGGCTGATACGTCATCGCGCCGGTCGGCGCAAGCCCCGAGCCTCCGCTTGCGGCCGTTGTCTGCCCGAAGCTCACCGTACCATGCGCCGGAGCTGCCGTCAGCGCCCAGGTCAGAGTCTGCCCCGTGTCGCTGTCATTGACGCGCAGCAGGGTTTTGATATCGGCAGGGGAAGCATTCTGGGCTACCGTCAGTGCTGCTTGGCTTCCCTCGAAGGTCGGAGCGGTATTCTGACCGAGAATTTTCACGAAATTCCCCTGTGCATTGAACAATAGAAGCTGGGACTTATTGCCGTCAACCACATACACGTTGCCGTCGCTGTCCGAGGTCGCCTGGGAGGGCTCGACCAGGTTCGCGTCGGCAAGAGTCATGGCGTAGCTGCCGTTGCTGTTGTACACCTGCACCCGCTTGTTGCCGCCGTCGGAGACGTACATGCGGTCGTTGCGGTCGATGGACACTCCCCAAGGCTTGTTGAAATGAGCGTTGTCGGTTCCGGACACATTCTTTTCCCCGATCGTCTTCTGAGGGGCGTACGTGTCCGCAGCGCTGTTGTACGCATACACGACCACGGTGCTGGTCCAATATTGCGTGATGTACAGATTGCCCTTGGAATCGGCCGCGATTCCCATCGGCCTGTCGGCGAGCTGCGGCGAATTGGCGATGAGCTTGTAGCCGGTGCCATTCGTATTGAAGCGATAGACCAGATAGTTCTGGTCCGTGACGAATATATGGCCTCTGCCGTCAAGCGCTATCGCCTCCGGCACGGGATTCCCGCTGGGAAGGGCGATGGACCGGATATAGGCTCCCTGGCTCCCGAACACCTGAATGCGGGCATTGGAATAATCCAGGACATAGATATCTCCTGTCGTCTGGTCGACGGCCACTGCTTTCGGCGTATTGAAATGATCGTTGTCCGAGCCGAGGACGCCCTTGACCCCGAGCGTCATGTACAAGCTCTCATCCCGGTTGTAGATCTGAATGCGATGGTTGCTGAGATCCGCCACATATAATTTTCCGCTGCTGTCCGTCGCGATGCCGCGCGGAGCTCTCAGATCCCAGTCCGTTCGGACGGCTGCGAATGCCGTCGGCACGGATGTGAACAGGATCGAGAGGATAAGCAGCAGAGATCCCCATTTTTTCATCTGTCTCCCACCTTATGCTAGAATGCGTTTTGCCTACTGTAGCAGATCCATTCTCAACATTTTCACAACATCTCTTCCAAAAAACGACAAAAAAGGCTGTCGAATGAACATTCGACAGCCTTTTTCTTCGGAATGTCGGCTTTTCCGCGCTAGCCCTCTTCCAGCCTATGTCTTTCTTTGATGGCCAGCGCTTGGCGCGCGCCGCTCCTGTCGCCGCCGCCATCATAGGCGTCCGCCAGCAGATCGTCGTACTCCCCATGGCCAAGCTCGACGAGCTTGCTCAGAAGCATCGCACGGGACTCCTTGCCCGCTCTATCAAGGCATTCCAGAAGACCGGCGGTGAAGGCGGAGCGCAGCTCGAGCCGATAAGCGTCCGCCCATTGATAATGTTCCGTTTCCAGATAATCGCCTCGATACAGCGCCAGCACATGCGGTCCGCCTTCTCCGCCAAAGCCTGCCTTCAATCCGTCCAGCAGCTCCTCCAGGTCGCTGCGGATGGCCGCCGAGTCGATCCAATACCGTTCGTCGCCGTATCGGACGATCTCCCCGCAGCCCTCCGACTTCAACAGGCTCCGCAAGTAATAGAGCGACGTATGCAGCAGCTTCTGCGCCCGCTCTGCCGGATCTTCCGGCCATAAATGCTCCAGAATGGCGTATTTGTAGACCGGCTGTCCCCGATGATGCCAGAGATAGGCGAACAGCTCCTTGGTCTTGCGGGTGCGCCAGGTGAGCAGGCGGCCGTCCGGGCTGTACAGCTCCATGCTTCCCAGCACCTTCAGCGACAGCGCCTGCTTGTCGGCCTGCGAACGTTCAAGGCTGCTCGGCCCGCTTGCTTGCTTGTCCTCCTCCGGCGCGCCGCTGCCGGCCGACTCCGCTGCGCTGCCGCGCCTCCGAAGCCGGGCTTGCTGGCTCTCGTAGCGGGACAGCGCCTGGAGCAGCTTGTCCTTGGCGACCGGCTTGAGCAGATAGCCGATCGCTTCCGTGCCGAAGGCATCCACCGCATAGTGGTGATAGGCCGTCACAAAAATCACTTCGGCATCCGGACATCGTTGGCGAAGCTCCCCGGCAGCCTCCAGACCGTTCATGCCCGGCATCTCGATATCCAGGAAAATGAGCTCGGGACGCAGCGACTCGCACAGACGAAGCGCTTCGCCGACGAGTTGAAATTTGCCGACGACAGCCACTCCGCCGACCTCGTTCAGCTTGATCTCCAGCACATCGAGCGCCATTTCTTCATCGTCGATCAGAATCGCTCTGCGCATGTCGCCCCTCCGTCAAAAAAATCGTCATTCGGGTTCCGGATCCCGGATGGCTGGCCATCTCCAGCCTCCGCCCGTATCTCATTTGCAGCCGGCGATTGACATTGCCGATGCCGACGCCCCCGCCGCGCCCTTCCTCCAGACGAGCCAGCATATCCTTGTCCATGCCGACGCCGTCATCCTCGACGACAATCTCCACGATATCCCCGACCTTGCGGACAAGGATATCCACCGTCCCCCCCTCGGGCTTCGGCCCGATGCCGTGCCGGACGGCATTTTCCACGATCGGCTGCAGCGTCAGCGGCGGCAGCAGGCACTGAACGCCTTCGTCAATCGAATACCGGACCTGGAGGCGCCGGCCGAAGCGCAGCTGCTCGATCGCCAGATAGGCCCGCACCAGCTCCAATTCCCGCTCCAGCGGAACCGCCTCACCCTGCAGGACGAAGGTGAACTTGGCGCGAAGATAGGTGGTCAGATGCTGGATCGTCTCCCGCAGCTTGTCCACATCCTTATAGCTGAGTCCGACCAGCGCATTCAAAGTGTTGTACAGGAAATGCGGCGTAATCTGCGTCTGCAGGAAATCCATCTCCCGGCGCACCGCCTGCTCCGAGGAGCTTTTCATCGCCAGCAGCGACTGGACGCGGGCCTTCAGCTCCGCAAGCTCGAACGGCTTCTGCAAAATATCGTTGGCTCCGGCGGCAAAGGCGGCGAGGATCTCTCCCGCCTGCCCCGACGCAGTAAGCATGAGCACCGGGAGCTCGGCCAGACCTTGCAGCGACCGGATCTCCCGGCAGATGTCCAGGCCGGACACGCCGGGCATCATCAAGTCCAGCAGCACGAGATCCGGCTTGCGGCTCCGCAGCGCCTCGAGCGCCTCCCGGCCTCCCCTCGCCGCCGTGAAGGAATGCTTCATGGAAGAGATCGCATCCATCGCCACCTTCAGATTGGAAGGCTCGTCGTCGACGATCAGAATGTGGAACGTCTCCTCCCCGTCGCCTTCCTTCCGGGGGCCGGAGTCATGGATGGAATGATGATGGTCGTCCATATTGTCGACGCCGCCATATTCCACACCTGCATATTGAGTGCCGGCAAGCTGCGTATCGGCGTCTCCCGCAGCAGCATATTCCTCAGAAGCCGCCGCCTCCAGTTCCGCGCTCCCGGCAACAGGCAGCGTGAACATGAACCGCGAGCCGCGGCCGACTTCGGATTCCAGAGACATGACGCCGCCTTGCAGCTCGACAAGCTGCCTGGCGATGCCGAGTCCAAGCCCGATGCCGTTGCGCGAGCGGGCGCCTTCCTCGTCGTACTGGAAAAAGGGCTGGAACAGCCGGTCCAGCATCTCCGGCGGAATGCCTCTGCCGGTATCGCTGACCGTGACGGCGAGCATCTTCCCTTGCCGCTCGGCCGATATGGATACCGTTCCGTGATCCGTATAGTTAAGCCCGTTTTCCAGCAAATTGTGCAGGATTTGCCGGAGCCGGTTCTCGTCCGCCAGAACCAGGGGCAGCCCCGGCGGCAATTCGTTGATGAGCTGAATATCGGGATGGACCGGAGCAATCGACAGCGTCTCCATGACGAAGCCGGTCGAGATGTACAGATCGACGGGCCTGAGCTGCACCCGCAGCTCCCCGTATCGGATCCGGTTCATGTCGAGAATATCGTTGACCAGTCCGGCCAGCCGCCGTCCGATCAGATTCAGCAGCCGGATGTTGTCGCGGTGCTTGAAGTCGAGCGGGGCGTCGGTGTTGTCGAGCAGCGATTGCGACAGATTGACGATGCCGTGCAGAGGCGTCCGGAGCTCATGCGACGTTTTGGCCAGGAACTCATCCTTCTGCCGATCGTAGACAAGCAGCTGCTGAGCGAGCCGTTCGCTCTGCAGATAGGCCTCGCGCATCCGGTCCGTCATGAGAAAAGACTGAGACAATACGACGAGCAGCAGCGTGACGATCATATAATACGGACTGTCCAGAGCCAGCTGATAGCGCGTCTGGGCGAACACCCAGCTGATAATGAGAAAGAACGCTCCGAGCAGAATAGAGTAGATCCTCACCCCATGATGCCGATTGCGGAATATCGACGTGAAAATAAAGCCGAAAGCCAGAAGCTGCATCGCAATGCCCGGCCACATGATCGGAACCAGAAACTCATTCGGAATCGCCAGCAGGACGGCCAGAAACAGATAACTGACCCACAGGAACGCCTTCATCCGCTTGCCGGGCTTGTCCTCCAGATAAAGCCGGACGTAATAGATGAAAAATAAAATCGACATCGCCGGCAGGATGAAGAGCAGCTTTTGCAGCGGCAGAAAAGAGATCGACGGCAGCAGCGAAGCAAGCACAATCTCGTTGTCGATGCTGAAAAACAGGCCCAGCGACAGACAGAACAGGCTGAAGAAGATCAGGTACGGCTCCCGGCCCCACTGCCTGAACATGCCTGCGAAATAAATGCCGAAGACGAGCAGGGTGGCGACGAGAATCATGTCGGCCATCCGGGAATTGTCTCGCCGGTTCAGCACCTCACCGCTCAGCCCGAACTCCGGCGGCTGCACGAGTCCGCCTTGCAGATAGCGGTAGCTTGCCACCTGCACGATGATTTCGATGTTGCGGCTCTCGGCCTTGACCGTCCCGAAGAACGGCAGGTTGCTGGGAACAAAGTCTCCCGGAGCGATGTCCGGCCGTCCGCTGCCTCCAAGATCGTCGCCTGCCATATAGATGCGGCTGGACATGCGGATTTTCTTGGCCCTCAGGCTGTAAAAATCGGCATCGCCCACCTCCACCAGCAGCCGGTACGTTCCCGCGCCGAAGCCGTCGGCCGAGACGCTTCCCTTCCAGTTGCCGGGGACGCTCAACAGGCTCCGCTTGCTTTGCAGCTCCTCTCCATGGACGGCAAAATCACCGGGAGTCAGCAGTTCATCCTTATAAAACTCCCATTCGCCCCGCAGTGGAATGATTCCTTGCTGCGCAAAATCCCAATCCCTGGCATCCAGAATCCCCCCTCGCGCCTCAGGGTAATCCTCGACGGGATGGAGCCAGTTGTAGATGAGCGCAGAGGTGGCGGCGGCAAAGATCAGGACCATGCCGATCAGCACGAACAATTGTTTCTTCATGGAGATGCGTTCCTTCCCGTTGCGAAAAAGAAGATTCAAACCGATTTGAACGATGAATGGATTAGAGGCAGCCTGCCGAATGGCTCCCGATAAGCGCTTATGATTCCATACACGCCCTATTATATCTCAATTGTCCGTTTTATCCTGAATTCTATTTTTAGTCCACGACAAAAAAGAGGAATTCAACACCCCTCTTTTGGGGACCAGGCAATGCTTGTAAATATTCATTTATTCATTTACTACCGGTCCATACAGGATTTTTACATATTTAGAGGAGGAAGCATGAATCAATCTGGACATGGTATTTTGAAAAAATGGTTTTTCAACTAACAAATACTCAAAGGATACGTCTATAAGAGTGAAGCATGGAGTAAGAAATCGTCGTTTGAAATAAAAAGAAAAGTTCATGAGGGAGTGGTTGGTTTTTATGAAGAAAGCAGTAGCAGCATCAATTGTCCTAGGTGTTCTAGCAGGATGCAGCACCCCGGCTTCAGAGAAAGATTCTCCCCCTTCAGCAATGAATAATGCCCGTTCGATGGCAAAGCCTGCGGCCACAGCTGCGACACCTGACGCCAAGCAGATTCAGGTGAAATATACACCGTCCACGGTTGCCGCGCCGCTAACCAAAATCGACGATTTAGAAAAACCCCTGCAATTGACAAGTAAAGCGTTCGATGATTCCACGGTTGTGGTTTATGAAAAAAATGACGATGGAAAGTCAGTGTATGCAGTTCTCCAAACCAAAGAGGGAAGCTATGAAGTTGGACAGATTGGGTACGAAGGGGCCATTGACTACTCCATAAATACTGTTGAAGCTTTGGGTCAATCCTATATTAAAGTGACCGGTACAGTTGGAGCCAATGCCCCGATATCAGATTATGTATCGCTCACCACTTCCCCGCCAGCCCTGTTGCATATCGAAGCAAATACCGTCGAGGCTGATGTGGACCAAGACGGGATCAAAGAAGTCGTCGCTACCGTAGGCACAGCAGCGGAAACAACACTCTACAAAACAGTGAACGGTTCGCTGGCAAGCGTAAATCTTAATGAGACCATGAATGCCAGTATAGTCATATACGATTCGGAGACCAACATCTTCCAAGCGGAAGTTGCCAATAGTCAGCTTTCTAATTGGAAAATGAAGGATAATCAGCTTCAGCTCATTCATTAAAAGCCTTCGGGCTTCTTCTGCGAGAGCACCTTTATTCGTATAAATAAACTCTTGCTACATATCGATGATTACCCCGATTTTCGACTCGACTTTAACTGTCACGACTTTGAGAATCTGTATCCTTCCTATCAAATAAAGTGAAAAATAAAGACGCCAGGATAATGCCTTGCTCCTAGCGTCACTTTGCAAATATCCAGAGTGTTCAGATTTACACTAATCATGCAAAATTCGGAGCTTGTGCTGGGTAAATAGAGTCTGCCAACGATCATTTTTTCACTGGGGACCGTTGATCAGCAAGCCCACGCTGTCATACAGCTGACTGCAACGATTCCATATCCCGTGTCCGCCACGCTCGGCGCGATCGTCAGGCTGTCTACCTCGCAGTCCACGCTGACCGCTTCCGTCCCTTGATAGACACTGTAAGCCACAGCTCCCTGCGCGGCATTCCAGGTCAGGACAGCTTGTCCGTCGCCCGTGCTGGCCGTCAAGATTTGAACCTATAAATCGAAAACCGACCTCACATTACGAAAGGTCGGTTTTCAATAAAGTTCAGTTATTTTGTTTAAGAGATTTCGTTCACTAGTTGAGTCAGGGCCTCGCTAATTGGCGTAGCTGGACGACCGAGCAGCTTTTCGAAATCATTGCTTTCGAGCTCCAGTGCGCCTTCTCGAATGGCTTGCTGGATACTTACGAGAATAGGGATAACGAAGTCGGGTACACCTGCGCCTTTCATGATGTCGGCATAAGCGGCGTCATCGACCTGTTGGAAAGGCACTTCCTTGCCTAATACCGTGCCAAGAGCAGATGCCAGTTCTTCTTGAGTCATCAGCTTACCCGAAAGTTCATAAATGGTATTGTCGTGTCCGTTCCCCGCCAATACGGCTGCAACCGCCGCCGCGTAATCTTGCCGCAGTGCCCAACCCACTTTGCCAGATCCAGCGGAGGTCACCCAAGGAGCTCCTGCCATCACGCCTTGAATGCTCGCAATTTCATTCTCCAAGTACCAGTTGTTGCGTAAGAAGGAGTAAGGAATGCCCGTTTTGACGATGGCTTGTTCTGTGACACGGTGTACTTCAGCAAGGAATAACTTGCTTTCGTTTGCATTCGTTGCACTTGTATATGCAATGAATTTAACTCCAGCACGCTCTGCAGCAGCAACAGCATTTGTGTGCTGCCGAATTCTTGTTTCATTGTCTCCATCCGCAGAAATAATCAATAGACGATCGATACCTGCAAAAGCAGCATCCAATGTTTCTGGACGGTCAAAATCTCCTTGACGAACTTCTACTCCACGAACTCGCAATCCTTCTGCTTTCTCTGGATCGCGGACACTGACAGCCAAATCACTCGCCGGTACAGATTTCAATAGCGTCTCTACAACTATAGTTCCCAATTTCCCTGTCGCACCTGTGACCAACATTTTCATCTTCTATTCCTCCACTTATATTTTGTTGTAATACCCATTGTTATAACAGCATTAGTTACAACAAGTCTATAAAATAAAAGCTCTCTTATAAGGAGCTCTCATTTATTTGAACCTTGGTGTGAGTTGGCTCAAAGTCGTTTGCGCCAACCTGTGTTCCATAGCGGATTGAGCCTCATTCAACTCGGATTGGAGAACCGACTCAATGTTCGCCCCGACTGGACATCGCTCATTCGGATCTGCGTGAAAACGGAATAATTGGTTGTCTTCAATCACATTTACAGCCCGATAAACATCGAGAAGCGTAATTTCCTCAGGTGCCTTGAGTAGAGAAGCACCTCCAACCCCAGGCCGTACTTCCACTAACCCCATTTTTTTTAACATCCCCATAATTCTCCGGATTATAACGGGGTTTGTATTTACGCTGCCCGCAATGAAGTCCCCCGTACATTCGTTTGGACTGACCGCAATCAGGGAAAGGATGTGAACAGCAATAGAAAAGCGAGTGCTTATTTGTTTCAAGTGCATCACCACCGTTGTAACCATTATAGTTACTACCTAAAGTAAAGTCAATATCCGTGCCTAAAACTGCCCGTCCCTCGGTTTTAAGGGTTTATCTCACGTTCACTCCCTCATTCGCAGGATTTCATCACCTTTTGCGACAGGAGTCGGGAATCCGTTTTTTTTAATCACTTGAGAATAATGGCATCGTCCACCGCTTTATTCTCCTATCCTCTAATCGAATGAATTATCCTAAAAATCAATCCTACGCCCTTTCGTTAAAGCTTGTTTGAAAAATAGGCCATGAACTCTACTCGCGTAGATATTCATGACCTTCTCCGTGCATCTTTACTAGGTTTTACGTACTGAGTTTAGGACAGGAGCGCCCCGCCCTCAATCAGGATAACGGAGCCAGTGGTGAATCCGTTTTTCGCAAGGTAAACATAAGCTTCGGCAATATCTTCCGGCTGCGCGATCCGTCCGACAGGCAATTGGCGCGCAATGGCGTTGAACATGGATTTCCGGTCTTCCTCCGGCATGCCTGCGTAGACAGGCGTATCTACGATTCCGGGAGAAACCACATTGACCCGAATCGGGGCAAGATCCACCGTCAATCCCCGCATCAACCCCTCCAACGCCGAGTTGATCGCAGCCAGCGTGGATGCCCCCTTCGGAGGCCGTTTGCCGTAAACGCCGGAAGTCAAGGAGATGGAACCTTCTTGGTTCAAATAGGGGATAGCCGCTTTAACGGTGATGTACTGCCCCCAGAACTTGCTGTCGAAGGCCGTTTGCGCCTGTTCAACCGGCAATTCGCGGAACTCACCCATCGCGCCTTCGCCAGCGGTGATGACCAAGTGATCAAACTTGCCAACCTTTTCGAAAAATTCCGCGGCTTTCTCTTCACTCCGAAAATCCAGCTCGTAAGCTTCCACATTCCCGCCAAGCGTTTGTTTGGCTTCCGAGAGCTTGGCAGCAGAACGGCTTGCGATCACTACCTTGGCCCCTTCATCCAGAAATGCCTTGGCAGTCGATAATCCAATGCCTGATGTGCCTCCTACAACGATGACTCGCTTCTCTTTCAATGACATTACGATAGCCTCCCTATTTTCCCCTTAATGATAAGCCCGCTCATATTGCTTTGGAATGGGGGCATATTCACTTCTAAGCGATTGAGCAGCATGGATAGTCCAGTAAGGATCTCGAAGCATGCCACGGGCGATCGCCACTAAATCCGCTTCTTCGCTGCAGACGACGGATTGGGCAAGTGCCGGGTCCTCAAGCATGCCTACAGCGACGACGGGCACCCCAAGAGCCTCCCGAATTTTGCGTGCGAAAGGAACTTGATAGCCTGGGTAGTTGCCGGGCTTTCTTTCCCCTACGGGTCCTTCCCCGCCAGAACTTACATGAAAAACATCTGCACCTGCTGCATGGTAAGCTTTAGATAACATTATGGCATGTTCCATGCCATAACCTCCATCCGCGTACTCTACGGCAGTGATTCGGAAAAATAACGGCATATCTGCAGGCATTTCCTTTTTGACCGCCTGTATGACCTCCACCCCAAATTTGGTCAGGTCTTGTCCATACGCATCTTCGCGTTTGTTCGTAAAAGGGGATTGAAACTGATGAATTAAATATCCGTGCGCCCCATGAAGCTCAATCATATCTACGCCTGCCTGTACAGCCCGGCGGGCTGCATCGGCGTAGAGCTGTACCATCTGATTGATCTCATCGACTGTAAGTGCGCGGGGCATCTTATAGCGGGATCCCGGATATGGGATAGCGGAAGGGGCCACTGGCTCTTCAGCATCTTCCGCTTTTCGGCCGGCATGAGCAATCTGAATCCCGATCTTGGCCCCGTGAGCATGAACCCCATCAATAATTCGGGCAAATGCCGGAATATGGTCATTGGACCAAATCCCTAAATCAAAGTCGGTTATTCGGCCATCCGGCTCAACATCCGTCATTTCCATGATGATCAACGCTGCACCGCCAATTGCGCGGCTAAGATAGTGAACGTAATGCCATTCGTTGGGTTTGCCATCCCTGGCGGTTACGGAATATTGGCACATGGGCGCCATGACTACCCGGTTTTTCAATTGCAGCCCTTTAATTTCATAAGGAGAAAATAAGTGATTGGTCAAGTCAGAACCTCCATTAATGGATTATTTCCGTCGATCCTACCATCAACTCTTCGCCTATCGGATATTCCCATAGTCCCAGCTTTCCCTTCACGGGAATATAGGGCTTAAGCAGACGAAAACCCGCTATTTCCCACGCAAAATAACCTGGACTGTAATCGCCCAACAGGAAGTCATCCCCCGTCACGACCTCCCCGCAATCCAGAATGGCTGACGTATCATCAGCGTCGATGACTTGATAACAATTCGTAAGCTCGCAGGTTGCAAGGATAACCCCCGTAGGGAGGTTTTGTTCCGTATAGCCATTCTTGGCGAGCAAAGAACGGATGGGTTCATATTTGCAGGCCTGCTTGTCGACTTTCCGGCTTGCATGAATGGCCAACGGTCCGCGATACCGGGTCTTCCAGGATCTTGTTTCATAGAGTGTCTCGCCTTGGACAAGCAGAGCCGCCCACGGTTGAATCATGGATAATACTTTCATTCCTCTACGCTCCATTACGGTTCATAATGAAGTACTATTCCCCAAACATTCTCCAAACTTTCCTTACCCCGCATAAAAAAGACGCAATCCCTCCGGTCGCATAAGACCTTCGGGATCAACCTCTGTTTCACAACGCTCCATTAAGCCTGAACTTCGTTTACGAATTGACGTAGACCCTCTTCGAGCGTCATCCACTTGTTGAACGGGATAAAAGCCCTTCCATATTTAAGGAAGGGCTGATCGCCGATGCGCCTTGTATTCAAACGTTTCTTACCAGCAGCGAACAGCACTCCACATGTGTGGAGTACACAAAAAAGAAGCCCGGTATTTTAATCCCTTGTGCTTTCGATACGTCTTAGATTCTCAGTGTCCCGAGCTGGAGATGAACCGAAGAAACGAGAGTATTCTCGATTAAACTGCGAGGGACTTTGATAGCCAACTTGATATGCGGCACTGGCTACTGGATAGCCCTCAAATGCAATGAGGCTTCTAGCCTCCAAAAGCCTTAATTGCTTTTGAAATTGAATAGGACTTAAACCCGTTGCCCTTTTAAACTGACGGTGAAAGGTATTTATAGCCATGCCAGATTTTGATGCCATCTCGCCAATGTCTATTGGCTTCATAAAATTATTGCGAAACCATTTTATACACTGGGGAATCTTAGATAGATTACTTTCCCGTAGACCAAATTGCCTCAGATACCATCCTTGCGGTCCCATTAGAACGCGATATAGGATTTCGCGCTCATAAGCTGGTGCAAGACCAGGAATGTCTCTTGATGTTTTGGATAAACGCAATAAGCGCAGCCATGCCTCCATAAATTCAATGTCCATTTCACAAGCTGCGAAATGCTCTGAAGCAGTCGGTAATTGATTTTCAGGAAGATCTCTCAATAAACTCTGAAGAACATTCTGGTTCAACATAAGACCAAGGGACATGTAAGGACGGCCCTCGCGGTCTGGATGTACACTCGCTTTTGCAGGAACATGCACCGGCAACACGTAATATGATGGCCCTTTCAGGTCAGTGCTGCGCTCCCCGATGGAAAGAACCTTTGTTCCTTGAACCGTAAAACCAATCATCGGCTCGTAGAGCGATGCGAGTTGATGAGCGGGGATGTCTCCCTTAATCATACTTAGCCCCGGTACTCCGGTTTCCATTTGTCGAGTACTTGCGCCGCTCATGAGATCAATAATTTCATCAAGGACGTTATTCATGCCCTTATTTTATCACACGACTTCATTGTCACTCAACACAGCTCTGAAATGCTTCGGCATTTTTAGACTCACCATAGGACATATATAAAGGATAATTGGGGTTGAACGAAAGGTAACGTGGTGGTTTTAGGCAATAAGATGGCATTATTAGATCTATGTTATTTCATCAGATGCGACTAAAATTGAAACCAGATCGAACATAAACGAACACAAAATTAGGAGGAAGATCTTATGAAAATTGCGATTGTAACAGGTGGAAGTAATGGCATTGGAAAAGCGACGGCGCTCGAGCTTGGCAAACGTGGAATTAGCGTCATTCTCACCTACAATTCCTATAAGGAACGGGCAGAAGCTGTCGTTAAGGAAATAGAGCAGAATGAAGGCGTTCGGGCACTCGCACTGAAGCTGGATCTGACTCAAATATCAACATTCGAAGGTTTTGCTCTTGAAGTGAAAAAGAGCCTCCAAGACATCTGGAACAGAACGACTTTTGATTACTTAGTCAATAATGGCGGTGTCGGTGGGCCAATGATGCTCGCTGATATGAGCGAAGAATACTTCGACAAGATTCTTAATACGAACTTCAAAGGATCGGTTTTTTTAACAAAGCAACTTGTCGAATTCATGGAGGATGCTGGAGCTATTGTAAATACTACGAGCTCATCCAAAAACCAGTCATTCCCAGGCTACTCCATCTACGGCTCGTTAAAAGCAGCATTCTCAAACTGGACTCGCTACATCGCCAAAGAACTTGGACCTCGCCAAATTCGGGTCAACGCAGTTTCGCCCGGTCCTACGCACAGCAACTTTGGCGATGGTGTATTCGACAAACATCCTGAATTCATTCAGCCGCTGGCTGAGCAATCTGTATTTGGCAGAATCGGCCAACCCGAAGATATTTCGAAGGTCATTGTGAAATTATTGTCCGATGATTTCGGCTGGGTTACAGCCCAGGACATTGAAGTGTCTGGCGGACATTTGCTTTAGTTCCCCAGGTGAAAAAATCAATAAATAGCCTGTATAAAAGGGTGTCCCATCGTCATTTTCATGACTTATGGGACACCCCTTCATTTTGCGACATTCTCGGGATCGCCTATCAATTGCTCGCACCGTTTATCTCTAGCAGCTTCCCCTCTCGGTACTGCATCCTGTTCCCCCAACCGGCCGTCATTGTGCGAAATGCACCGCGAAAGCCGGAGACAATCGAATCTGTCACATCTCATGTTCGAACCCTCAATCTGACCGACTCCACATGTGTGGAGAAGACAGTGTGAACAAAACTTATCTTCACAATGTGTTACGCCTTAGTTCATAGAAATACTGCACACTCGGATGCTTTAACTTCATCTTCTCGGACATGGTCAAGATCCGCTTTTTTCCAATCCTTCTGTCCACCAAGGCTAGGATATTCAATAAGATATCATTGCTCTCTAAGCTTTCCTCTATAGAAGTAGATAAAAACTTAGTAGCCACAACGATAAAATTTGATTTACTTAATGAAGCCTGCGCTGACAAAAGCTCCTTTGCATATTCTGAACTTATTCTGCTTCTGGCCATTACTTTTAGACGATCTTCCGGCACGGTCCCTTTGGCAGCTTTTCTAACCGCTTCAATATCGTCATTGCTGATAGGAATTTGAATATGTGGATCATTCTTGATTTCCAGCTCCGTCTGATACCATCTGATGAAGCTGGTTTTATCCATCATATTGAGTACATTCTTTTTATCTACAGAGATATAACAAATACCTGGTTTATCAGGTGAATAACGGTAACCAGGTGCGCGGTATTCTACCCTTCCTTCTAACGCAGGACAGAGAAAGCTCTCCAGTTGCTGCTTCAATTTGCTCCAGGACATGTAATCCCCTCCATATAAAAACAGAGGAAAGGATTGTTGGCTCTGGGTTTGCCCCGTCTCCATTCATCCGATCCTCAACATCTTCAAGTGTTTTTTCTACTTTCTATGCCGAATTCTCCCTATCGAACTAACCAATCTATACCGCAATCGTCCGTTGCCTCACCTGACTTGGCCACTTAATTTCCTTTTTCCTCCGCCCCATCATGCTCCTTATTTGCATATTCATTGAGCAGCGTACGCACTTCAGTTGTTGATTTTGTGTTCATTAAGCTATTTCTTAATTCGCTTGCCCCTCGAAATCCACGGACATATATTTTAAAGAATCGGGAAAGCGGTCTGAACGAGCGTGGTTCCAGTTCTGAATATTGATCATGGAGATCTAGATGCAGCCTTAGCAAATTAAGCAATTCCTCACTGCTGTGATCCTTCGGCTCCTTCTCAAAAGCAAATGGATTATGAAAAATACCGCGCCCAATCATAATACCATCCACACCGTATTGCTCAACGAGCTGCAAGCCGGTCTGACGGTCAGGGATATCCCCGTTAATGGTCAGAAGTGTATTTGGGGCCACCTCATCACGAAGTTTCTTAATCTCCGGAATCAGTTCCCAATGAGCATCTACTTTGCTCATTTCCTCTCTTGTCCGCAGATGAATAGACAGATTGACGATGTCTTGTCGCAAAATATGGCTTAACCAGCCCCGCCATTCGTCTAAGGCACTAAAACCGAGCCTTGTTTTTACACTGACGGGCAATCCCCCGGCTTTTGCGGCCTGGATGATATCCGCTGCGGTTTCTGGACGGCAGATCAGGCCGCTTCCCTTCCCGTTCTCTGCCACATTCGCTACGGGACAACCCATATTAATATCGATGCCTCTGAATCCTTCTTTCGCCATACCGATGCTCATCTGACGAAAGTAGTCCGGCTTATCTCCCCAGATATGGGCTACAATGGGCTGTTCATCCTCTGTAAAAGTCAAGCGCCCGCGCACACTATGGTTTCCCTCCGGGTGACAGTAACTCTCTGTATTCGCAAACTCTGTAAAAAACACATCCGGTCTGGCAGCTTCACTAACGACATGGCGAAAAACAACATCCGTCACATCTTCCATGGGCGCCAATATAAAAAAAGGCCGTGGTAAATCACGCCAGAAATTATCTGTCATATCAAAAACCTCTCTATCAATACTAGGAGAAATCCTTATTCCGAAGAGGTAAAACTCACTTACGGCATGTTAAAGCAAAGTATATTATAACCCCGAGAGAATCATAGTCAAATAAAAGATTCAAAAAAAAGAGGGTGCCCCCTCTTTACTATTTCCTCCAATAGATCTCCGTTTTACTTGTCCTTGTGTACTAACAGCGTCACCGATTCCACATGCACCGTATGCGGGTTCTGCCGCGTCTTAGTCTGAATCTGTTACAGTCGGCTGGAGCCTTGATTTCACTGGGTTTTAGTCGTTCGCATATTGTTCTATTTGGATCGCTTAGGGTGGTTGGAGATAAAGTTTATCACCAATTTATCCCCAAGAAATCTGTAAAATCAGTTTCATTAGAATAGGCGTGAAATCCATTAATCTCAACTCTTAACTCATATTGTACATTTATTTCGTTAAACTGCTCGTTAGCCTAACCCTTATTTTACCACATCCCCACCTTTGTGATGTTACATTATTTAGCTTTCGGGTTCTAGCACATCAGCTCAGGCTCATGATAGTTCCACTTTGTCATTCGCTAATTCCAAATTACCAGTCTTGAATAGGATCACGTTCTTGACAAGAGCAAGATCCCATAAAACAAAAAAGCCGCGATTAATGCGGCATTATAGGTTCGACTTCGCTCAAATATGTAACGGTTCCTTCAAGTTGCAATATATTAGGCCGAATTTCGGGACATCAAGATGTACTGTATACTGAATCCGCGATCAGGCAGCGGCGAAATAAATCGGGAACAACTGACGGCCAAGAAAAGGACTCCGTTTGGGTTTATTCGGCAAATTCTCAATTCCCCTAAATATTTGGCTGTCGAATCATTCCAAGCGATGCACGAGCTGCCTTGCAGACGTTCCAGTAGGGATCTGACTGCCAAAGAGGATGCCGACCGCAAGGTCACTACCTTCCCCTGGAGAACACCAATATAGCCCCTTTCAAAAAGATCGTCACACCCGAGCTTGCACATTAGCGTTGCGATGTTGTCAAAGTCACCTTTATCTTCATCACTACACTCCGACCGCTTTTTGATATGAGCGGCCCATAGCAGATCAGCGGGGTACGTTTCGCCGCATATGGCACAAGAACCCTCTTGCCGGCCGCCTAATAACCGGTTCCGTAGTTGAGACTGCTCTTTACGGAAGTCCGTCATATGCTGACCGTCAAAGTCCCATTCAAGTGGCTAAGAAGGCATATCCTTTGCAAGGAAATCGTCAGCTCCCAAATTTCCGAACCCACCGAACCACCCCGCTTCAAGGGCTCTAACAAGGAGAAGTTGTTCCGGCCGGTGATGCGTCACAGCTAATTTCAGCTCCGGCCAGTCGCCAGGATGCGCACGCCGCGATAACGGAGCGCCGACTCCAGGAATGATTCCGCAGCCACGCTACCGTCCATTCGACGGATAACGCCGAGCTGCAGCATGGCGGCTTGTTCCGCGAAAAAGTTCCTGCTGAAGCCGATCAGATCAACAGCCAGCTGATCCAGCTGCTCCTGCCATGCTTGCCGCTCCGCAAGGCTATCGATGAGCGGCGCCGCGCTGGACATCAGCGACAGCTGCCATTCAGACCAGCCCTCGAGGGCTGGTCTGAGCCGCCTCCTTGAGAAAAAGCTTGAACAGCTTCGCCCTGTCTTTCATTCCCAAGTCCAGATGATTCTCTCCCACCTTTTTCAGTAAGCCGAGGCTGTGGTGGATCAGACCTCCAATGATGCCGTCCGAGTCGTCGCAGCGCTGCAGCAGGTCCAGCATCTCGCGCAATACGAGGAGCGACACTTGCGCTGCCGTCAGATGAAAACCATCCTCCAGCGATTTCTCCGCCTGATCCAGGCACCTGATCCGCGCCTTCTACCGCCAGAGAGACGCTTCGGTAAGCGACGAAGCCGCTGCGATCCGAGTGCTCTCGAATGGCGGAACGGATGATCTTGCGAAAAGCGGATAGTCCTTCTTTCATGAACGTACTTCCTTTCCTCCGCTAAGTGGTTTTTATAAAACCGATACTCTTCGGCAACGTCCACACTCACGGCTCACGTCTTCGACCGAAACGCGGCCCTTCCATCCCTCACGACGGCCGTCTCTCGTTCCACCGCCAGCTGCAGGCCGCTTCGCACGGCTCGGTCCAGCGCTGTACCGGTTCTGGCGTAGCCCAGCCGCTTGACCGTCTCCCGGATCAGATCCTCCACCGGCAGGCTGCCTTGGGCGAAGAGAACTTCCCGGATAGCGCCAGCTATCTCCTGCGGAGGAAGATCCTCCGAACCGCGACGGTCCGAATCCGCGGCGGGCAAACGGCAATCCTCGTAGACATCTGGATCCGCATGGTCGGGCCAGTAAAAGCGGACCCCGTCATGCTCCGTCGAGCGGATATCCAGCTCGGCCAGCATCGAATCCAGATGCCGCTCGATGCGGGCTCCCGCACGGGAGATGCCCCACGCCTGCATAACCCTCCTGCCGAGCAGGGAGCGGCTGACCGGCCCTTCGCCCTGGATGACAGCAGTTAGCTGGGCTTTGACCAGCTCGCTGTTTGCTGCCTGGAAGACACCCTCCGAAGGCAGGGAGACCGGTTCCAGGACAACCGCGCGGTACGTGGATTTCGGGCTGCGGCTGGCCGCACTGTCTGCGGACAGAACAGGAGGAGAGGTTAGTTCCCCATCGAACGCAGATTCAAGAGATGCGCCATTTCCTGGAATCGAGCCCTGACTTTTAATGCCTTTTCCCCCAGCTGCCAGCTCAATAGCTGCTGCCGACTGGTCCCGGGCTTCCTCTAGCTCCCTTCGTGCGGCGTCCTCCTCTGACGCGCTAGCGACTTTGGCTGAATGTGCTCGCCGCTCAGACTCCAAGGCTGCCTCGGCGGTCTGGATGATCCGTTCCACTTCCCTTTCAGGGCTATGCAGCCAGTCCATCGCCCACACCCGGTGGAGACTCCAGCCGAGTTGGCGGAGCATCTCCGTGCGGAGAACCTCGCGATCCCGCGCGGTCTTGCCCGTCCGATACGTTTCTCCGTCGCACAGGACGGCGAGCAGATATCGGTCCGGATCGTCCGGATGGACGATGGCGAGATCGATCCGGTAGCCGGAAGTCCCGACCCGAAGGTCGACACGGTACCCCTTCCTCTCAAGGCCCGCAGCTATCTGCGACTCGATGCCGAGCTCTCCTCCCGCCAGCAGATCGCTCTGCATTCCGAGCGCCGACGCCCCTTTTTCCGCGTAGTCTAAGAAGGCCCGCAGAGCGCTCACGCCCTGAGCGCGGGTACGGGAAGCATCCAGCTGGTCCGCCCGCAGGGAGGAGAAGACATGCATCTCCCGCCTGGCCCGGGAGACGGCAACATTGAGGCGGCGCCAGCCTCCATCCCGATTGAGCGGACCGAAGTTGAGAGCGACCTTGCCGGACGCATCCGGCCCATAGCCGATGGAAAAGAGGATGACGTCACGCTCGTCTCCCTGAACGTTCTCCAGGTTCTTGATGAAAATAGGTTCATGCAGCCTCGATGCCGCCAGCTCCAGACTGCTGTCCAGGCGGAACATCTCGTCCAGCCGATCCTCGATCAGCGTCTGCTGGATTGAGCTGAATGTCACGACGCCGATGCTGTGACGGCACAATTGCGGATCCCGCAGCCGGCGGGCGATCTCGGCGATGACCTGCTCCGCCTCGGCGCGGTTCTGCTTGGTCCGGCCGCGATCGTACATTCCCTCCACGGGATGCCACACGACGCTCGACTTCCGCTCATAAGGTGAAGGGAAAGTCAGCAGCTTGCTCTCGTAAAAATGTCGGTTGCTGAAGGCAATCAGACTCTCGTGCCGGCTGCGGTAATGCCAGAGCAAATGCTCTTGCGGCATGCCGAGGGCCAGGCAGTCGTCGAGAATGCTCTCCAGATCGTCCGGCACGGCGGCCTCATCCGTCTCCTCTCCCGATGCTGTGCTGGTGAAGAAGCTCGTCGGAGGCAACTGCTTGGGATCGCCCACGACGATGACGCTGCGTCCGCGGGCCATGGCTCCCACCGCCTCGCTCGTGGGCAGCTGGGACGCCTCGTCGAAGAGGACGAGGTCAAACGGCGCATGGCCGGGATCCAGATACTGGGCCACAGACATTGGACTCATCAACATGCATGGACAGATCCGGCTGAGCAGATTCGGGATCCGCTCGAACAAGCTGCGCAGCGAGAGTCCGCGTCCGCCGCTGCGGATGGCGCGCAGCAGGATGCCGGCCTCCGAGCTCGATGCCGCCTGCGCTTCCATCGGAGGAATTCGTGAGGCGAGACGCGCGGCGATTTCCTGTCGGGTGAGGCTTTCATAGGTGTCCATCGTCGCTTGAAACGTCTTGATCTTCTCCTCGAACAGTTGTCCGGAAAAGGAGCCCAGCTGTGGGTCCGACTCGAGAATGTGGGCGATGGCAGCCGTCCACCAAGCTCGCTCGAACGCAGGAATGACCTCCTCATGCCGCAGCCGTCCCGTTTCGTAGGCCGTCGCCAGCGCCTCCAGTCCGGACTCAATTGCACGGCCTCGCACCTGCCGCCAGCTGCACCACTCCCGCAGGTTGTCGAGATGCTGCTGCCAAGCTTCGGCTCGGTCCATGCGGAAACGCGTCCAGTCCCCGTCTCCCCTCGCTCCATCCATAGCAGCGAAGTCGATGCCGAGCCGCTCCGATAGCTGCCCTTCCAGACGACCGAGCTCCTTTACGAGCTGGAGGAGATCCGAGATGGCGGGGCCGCGCGATTGCAGGAACGCCTCACGGCCGGATGCCAGTGTACCGGCTAGACTCCGGCGTGCATGATAGGCGCGATCAAGTTCGAGATGCAGTTGGGACAACGTTTCCTGCAGACGTACGACCCAGGTTAGGGTCGCCTCCACGGAGTCCCATGCGGCTTCTCCGCCGTTCCACTGACGTCCAAGAAGCGCGGATGCCGCCGGCTCTGACTGCTTCAGCGCCTCGGACTCGGTCTGGCAGCGGACGGTATCGGAGAGCACCGCCTCCACGTCCGGCTTGCCCAGAACCGTGCCCGGCAAGCTGTACCGCCGAACGGCCTTGAGTAGACGGTTCTGCTGGAGTAAACGCGGAAGAAACCACTTCCGCTCTGCCTGCCTCCACTCCGCCAGAGTCCCGGCAGCGTCAGAGGCCAGCAGCTCCAGCGAAAAGCGTGCCGCCAGACGAGCGCGGATCTCATCCCGTGCCCGGCCATGCCGGATCGCCCGCTCGACTTCGGCGCGGGCGGCATCGAGCTCGGGCACGCCGAGCAGGCCTTGCGGCAGCTCTATCGGCATATCCTTCAGCAGCTCTAGAACAGCCGCTGCCCGAGCAAGCTTGCCGGGTTCCAAATCACTGGCGTCGAGGCCGGCCAGTTCCGTCAAGGCCGCCCAAGAGTCGGGCAGCGAGGCGAGAGTCTGCCTGATGGCTGCGACGAGATGGCCAGCCTCTGCGCGAAGCGCCGGGCTGTAAGCCGTACCGGTGGCATCCCGCCAGACATGGCCATGGGGGTGTCCCGCTGCCCTACCGGCCGCTACGAGCTGACGGGCGAGATCCTGCCAGTCCTCGTAGCCGTCCTGCGTCATTCCGCCGACGACGGATGGCTCCAGCCTCACTGACTCTGACGCGCCGCGCAGCTCTCCGAAGCGGGAGATGGCTTCGCTGAGCGAGGCTCCGAATCCGTATTTCCGATGCAGCGAGGCCACATAACCGCCCAGCTCGCTGCGGGAGGCGGCCAGGCGATCCGCTTGGCGCTGCCAGTCTTCCGGCGACGCGGCGCGGGCTCTCTCCAGCGTCTGGCGCAGCTGATCCAGCACCGCTTTCTTCGTACTCTTGTTGGAATGCAGCTCCAATGCGTAAGGCCCGAGGCCGATCGCCTCGAGGCGGCTCTGGACGACGCTCAGGGCGGCCATCTTCTCCGCGACAAACAGCACCGTTCGGCCCTCCGCCAGGGACGAAGCAATCATATTGGTGATCGTCTGCGACTTGCCTGTGCCCGGCGGGCCGTGCAGGACGAAGCTTTTCCCGCCCTGTGCCGCTGCGATCGCCGTCAGCTGCGTCGAGTCGGAGCTGATTGGCAGCAGCAGCTGGTCCGGCGCCTGGAGCTCGTCGAGCCGGTTGCTCGCCGGGAACGTCACGCCGGGCTCCCACTGAAGCCTTCCAGCCATCAGGCTCGCGACGACCGGGCTGCGGGCCAAATCCTCGGCGCGGCTGCGGATATCGTTCCACATGACAAAGCGGCTGAAGGAAAACAGGCCGACCATCGCCGACTCCTCTACGTCCCAGCGGGACAGGTTGAGAATCACGCGGCGAATTGCGGCGAACACGCCGGCGAGATCGATGCCCCGCTCATCTCGAGGCAGCGGATCCAGGCCGCTGATTTCAATGCCGAAGTCCTGCCTCATCATCTCCAGCAGTGTGATGTTGATCTGCGTCTCCTCGTCGCGGCTTCTCAGCACGATGCCGGCGGCCGAGGTCTTGCGCACCAGCTCCACCGGCACGAGCACGATCGGCGCATAGCGCGGCTGGTCGCTTGCCGAGGATTCGTACCATTTCAGCAGTCCCAAGGCAAGATAGAGCGTATTCGCGCCGTTCTCTTCCAGCGACAGCCGAGCGGAGCGGTAGAGGTGAACCGCCTTGTCGGCGAGCTCCCGGTCGCCCGCATCCGCGCGCAGGCGCTTCTGCTGGAATTCCTGGCGGATGAGAGCCGCCAAAGGATCGTCCTGCCGCACGCTCTGGAACAGCTCCGCGCTGCGGGCGGTTCCCTCCCAGTCCAACGGGCGAGGCAGCAGCTGGAACTCCTTGCCTTCCGCCAGCGAGTCTTCGAGTTCTCCGAGCCGGTCATGGAGTAGCGGCAGAGCGGACTTCGTCATGCGGAAATTCAGCAGCGTGTTCCGCAGCGTCAGGTCCAGCAGCTTTCGTTCCCACTGCTTCTGCTTGGTGACTGAAATGAAAGTGGCCTCTCCCGGTGCGACTTGGATGGCCATCTCAGTAGGAGCCTCTGCATGTGCAGTGGCTGTACGTCCCTGCGGTTCCTCGACAATCTCCCATCCCGTAGGACCATGGACCCGGACAGGCAGCGGACGGATGCCGCTGAACCTGGTGCGACGGATGTCTACGAACAGCTCGAAGGCATCCGGCTTGCCCAGATGGGTCAAAGCCGCGGCCTCAGCTTCCTCAAATGATGCGCAACCGCCGGCCGTCATCAGTGTCGCTTCCGCCACGCTGATCTCATGCACGCCAGCGGCCATCCGCTTGGTCAGCAGCGAAAGATCATCCTGGATGCTCTCAGCGAACGTCTCCTCCACGAGCCAGACACCAGGAAAGGCATGTCCCTCCGTGAATACCGCGAGCGGATGAAGGCCGACCGCCTCTAGGCAAGCCGCGTACAGCACCGTCAGGTCCAGGCAGTTGCCCAGCCCTTGCTGCGTGACCGCATCGGGCAGTCGTACCCTCTGGCCAATGGCCTCAAAGCTGGCGGGAGCGACCGCATACGTGATGCCGCGCGCCTGGATGGCGGCGAAGATCGCGGCAGCCTGATGCCGGACCCGGTTCGGGTTGCGGCTCTGATAAGCATCGAACGACGGACTGCCCGTCCATTTCTCCAGCAGCGGCGCCGCTTCTCGAATGATGCCCGCGACTACAGGGTGGTTGGGCAGCACAAAGCCGCCGATCATGTCTGGCATGGCGGCCAATCCCGCCCACTCGTCGTAGGCCAACACCACGATCGGAGAAGACTCCTCATGCAGGATGCGGCCGTCCTGAGAGATTTCAAGTTTCAGCGTTCCTCTTACGCGTTCCGTGAGACTGGCGAGGTAAGAGCCAGACAGACGAATCGGGGCTGCGCCCAGATCCAGCAATCCTTCTGCAGGAATGAGGTCGATGGTCCGAGACCATTCCTCGGCAAACTCCGGCTCTGTCTTGATGGTAAGCTTGACCAGCCTCAGCTCGACTGGACCCAGGGAGCGGATCCGGATGCTTCGGACAATCGGTACGTCGTTCTGCTGCATGGCGTAGTTGACGGCATCGTAGCGTATCCATTCACATTCGAGCTTGATTTGATCATCGCTGAGTTCCAACATGAGTTTCTTCCTCTCTCTGTTACCACGATATGGAATAATTATATCTTGAATAAGCCGGAGTTCCTACGGGTTGGATGAGAAAAGGCTCCAGCCGGGTAGGGCTGGAGCCTATCAACACATCAAAGAAATAGGTTATGACGGATTGTCAAGCCAAGTGTGACAGTTCATCCATGAAGGCTTCGTAAGCTGATTTCCGGTTTAGACATTTACGGGGGCGATGGTTAATGAGGCGAACAGCAGCAGCTTACCCCACATCCGACACCATGGCGAAGTCATGCCATTTAGGGAAGAACTCCCGTAACAGACCATTGGCATTCTCGTTGGATCCACGTTGCCAAGAAGAGTAGGAATCTGCAAAATACACCTTGATGTCATGATGGTTCTCTAGTGCCGTGTAGCAGGCAAATTCTTGGCCACGGTCGGTTGTCGCGGTCTTAAAGCTTCCTTGTGGGTACTGGCTAGAGGCTACTCCAAAAGCGATTTCCATCGAATGGGCGGTACGGTCCGGCATCTTTACAGCGAAGTAGAGCCGTGTTTTTCGTTCCATGAAAGTGGCTGTACAAGCCTTGCTCTGCCCTCTGCTGGACACGACCGTATCAAGCTCCAAATGACCAAACCTCGTCCGTTTGCGGACTTCCTTGGGACGCTGATGGATCGGTGTGCCGATAAGGAAGCGTCCTCGAGTTTCTATTGGCTTGCGGCGCTTTCCTTTGTGAGGCAGCACCTGCGACTCGGAGACCGTCAGCCTACCGTCATAAAGCCAGCGGTAGATCGTCTTCAAGCAGACGAAAGGCTTCCTTTCGTTTCGTCGCTTCTCAGCGATCTGCTCGGGCGACCAGGTTTGCTCCAGCTTCTCTGTCAGTTCTCTAGCCAGCTTCGGCGTGAGTTTGCCGGTAGGCACACAAGAAGCTCTCCGTTGTTGTTACGTTTCCTGTGCAGGTACAGCCTCATATCTCTGCGTTGATTGACCTCGTTGGATTTCACGGGCAATGGTAGAGTGATGACGGTTGAGTTGCTGAGCAATGTCTCTGGTCGACCAGCCTAGCGAATGTAACGTCTCTAGTTGACCGCGTTCTATTATGCTAAGATGGGAGTAGCTCATGTTAGGTTCTCCTGAAAAATGGTCTGTTGTGGTGACTTCCATTTTACACGAATCCATTCATGGGCTTCTTTGTATTTTGCTGTCGCACTTCGTATAACAATCCGTCAAAACAAAAAGTAACAATGGCACGTATATCATCATTCGATAGCCTGTTGAATGACTGGGAGAAGCTTCTCTGTGCCTAACGGAGCAGAGCGGATAAAGTCTGTTACAGTCACCCCGTCGTGCTCCACAGTCTTTGGAATTCGAATCAATTTAGCTTGTAATCTTTCACGATATACTAGGACTATGCCCTGTACTTTGACAAGACACATCGGAAAGAATGAATGTCTCTATATCTGTCTTGCTCGCGTTTTCTGTTCATTTAGGTTGAAATCCGGCAACTTTTACATCAATTTTACATCAAGCCTGTTTTTCGACCTCTGTACCACCGCTATTTTTAATCTGTACCATATTTAAAAATCAAGTAATTATAAGGGTTTTACTGCACTTTTCCATCCAAAACCAACAAAGCCACCGACTCCACATGAACCGTATGCGGGTACGTTAGCAACTTTGTTCCTGTTTATTGAAAGTTAGAAAAGCCTTGATTTATAAGGGTTTTCCCAAGACCAACTTGTCTATTTGTTGTTATAGTTTGCTCGTTTTTGTTGTGGTTGGTAAGCAAGTGGTCAGCAAAAAAGGGACATAGAGTTTCTGTCCCTGGACAAAATAATGCACTGTATAATACCCGAAACTTAGCCTACATCCGTTGCTTTTGCTTTTGAATGGTCGATGTCTCTAAAAAAGTCCAAGAATAAAAGATCCTCTTCCTTAAAGGATTAATCATACTTTTTGTCGTGAAATACTTTATGGCATTCCACACACTCAACTGAACATTTTAGTTCATAATTCAATTTTTCTATAAATAGAAAAGCTCATCCCGTTTAATTGCGTTAACAATAGAACGATCCGTTTTTTTATTATGAGTGTCATATATACCAACCAGCCATTCTTGAAGATCCGAATCGTACTGAGAAATGCTATTCTTGTATTTTTCGAGTCGCTCATCATTCAAAATTGTCTTTTCATCCATCTTGGTAGCATCTAAATATTGATTGAAATATTTTACACATGTCTTCATGTTCTCCATCCGGTCATTCAAGCTGAACTCATTCAATTGGTCTTCTTTTTTCCTTTTCGCTATGTAAGCTTCAAGCGTTATCATGAACTCACCTACCAAAATTGAAGTTTTAAAGGCGATTCCCCTTTCCCAATCCCCTTAAAACCTATAAAAAATTCGTGTCCACTTCTCCAACAGCCCTTCTGCCGTACTCCCACAAGCCCTCTCCTGCATTTCCGAGATAAATATTCGTGTCCATTTTTGGAGGAAAAATCGGATAAAAATCAGGGGCAGAATCGGGCTAATTGTGAACGAAACGAGATAAAAATTAGTGTCCAGAATGCAGGGGGAAGGGTTGAGGGATTGGAGATGGTCTCTTCCCGTTTACCTCATCCCTGGTTCCTGTAATGCTTTCCGCCGCGGCACAATGATCCGGCGAATATCCCACTTGATCCCTTGTTATTTTTGAATTTTCTGTATACATTATCCATATCCATGCCTTTCCCTCCACTGCCGCTCTTCTTCTCTTCGCCTTGAACAGCACGAAAAAGACTGGAGATTGATCGGAGAAATAGCCGACAAGTATCCAGTCTTTGGTGGTTTGCAGGACAGTTATTTAGGAGGAACGACAGTTATTTAGGTGTGTGGACAGAAATTATTGTTGTTTGAAAAGGTACACTTTTCCTGTATTCCTTAGGGGTCTTGTCTTCGACAAGAATATAAGTGTAAAAATTTTAGTTTCGTATCATATCTTTAAACAAATATAGATTGTCTCCGCGATTCTCCAATATTGGGCACCCCTTTTCAGCCAAAAAAGAAATTGCATATAGAATATGCTGGCGAGTGATTAAATGTTTTGAACCATCAATAAGATTCGTAAGATATTGATTAAAATCATAGACATAGCCGAAATCATTCATCAAGTGTCTTATCGGAGACAAAATAAAAGCTGATAAATTAAGAGCACTCATTTCGTTAGTTAGTTCTTCCGTAATAATTGTTCTATCCGAATCGATTTCTTTTACTGTTTGACTTTGCACTGACATAACATCTTGTAAATTTTCAAGCAAGAATGTGAGAAAAAACTTATCGTGCTTATCACTGTTAATAGTAACTAATTTTCTTTTATTATATTCAATCTTGTATTTTACTAAAAATCCATATTCATGATTCTTTAATCCCATATGTTTTTCTGATCGTTTTGAATAAATAGAGGTTATTCTAAGCCCTTTTGGAAAGAGAAAGCTCCTATCCCCAAAAACTTCATTCAATTCTGATTTTAAAAAATCCTTGTCGAGAGAGATTTTTCTGCTATTTTCCTCCATAAAATCACTACTATACAAAGTCCAATAACCTTTCATTTTAATTGCAAAATACAATTTAGCATTCATTTTATTTGCAAACTCTTTTTTACCCGGTTTCGACAGTCAGTAGATGCACAAATCGCCGAAATCCCCTGCGGAGTAAGGGATCTGGGCGATTGTGGATAACTACGTGTGGTGCCTACGAATTGTGGTGCTCAAAGCAGTGAAATATCCCATATTTGCTGGGGTTCTTTCAATCCAAGCGCCGAAACAATTGCTTGTTGTTCGGGCGTTAATTGCGTGCGTTGACAGAGGGTTCCAGCGTCCAGTCGGTACTCCACCAAATGTAGCATTTGCATGAGCGAGCGTACCTCCCGCCACGTTTGACCGGTTTGGTTTTCGATAATCCGGATCAGCATCAATCCGAGCCAGCAGAGCAACACGTGAGCGCGGATTCGCTCTTCTTTCCGATGATACACCGGCCGCAGCTCCAGGGATTGCTTCAGCGTGCGAAAAGCCGATTCGACTTTGAGAAGCTGCTTGTAGCCGAGCGCCACATCCTCCGTGGATAAGGTGTCGTCAGACGTACGCAGTAAGTACTTGCCATCAAGGTGCTCCATGGCTTTGACGGCCTGGAGATCGATCCGCAGGTTGCCGCGCTTATCGATTTTCAGGTAACGCTTATAGGTCACATGACTATGCAGGCGGCAGTGCGCCTTGGTATGCGTATCACCGTCCAACTCCTTCAGTCGGGCCAGTTCTGCACGCAATGCTTCGAGGTGCTTCTCGCGCCGAGCCGCATCCCGCTTGGCCTCATCCGGATTTCGGACCAGCACGTACCGTGTGCGCGCTTCTCCATCGCCAACGACGATTTCTTTCACTTCCAGATTGTCGCGGACGGTTTTGAAGCGCCCAGGATGGGCCAAGGCTGCTTCGACCGTCGGTTTGCCGGAGGTCATCTTCTCGCCGGCGATGTAGTGGCCGCCCGTCTGCTGCAAGACGCGCAAGTTGTCTTCGGAGCAGAAGCCGCGGTCGACAACGGTGATGACGCGCCCGAGCTTCCACCCGATCAGATCCTTCTTCACTTCCGGTACGACACTCATGTCCGAAGTGTTGCCGGGCCAGACCCAGCAGCGGATCGGGATCCCATCGCGGGTCACGGCAAAGCCGATGACGGCCTGCGGCAGGTCGGGACGGTGATCCTTGGAGTAGCCGGTTCGGCGAAACGCGTCTTCTTCCGACTCTTCCGTTTCAAAGTACGTCGAGGTCGTGTCGAAGAACAACAGGTCGACCTCCAAATTCAGCAAATCGGCTACGGTATGGAACACTTCGCGTTGAATGCTTTCGTCCGACTCCAGGAGGAAGTCCATCGCCCGATAGCCGTGCTGCACTTCAAAGGCTGGCAGGTCGGGAATGACGACCTCCCGATCGACCCAGTCCTCGATGGCGAGTTTGCTGCCGGGGTCAAGCACACGGTTTGCCACCATGGCGAAGATAGCGCGTTCCACCGGCATCCGGAATTCCCGATCTGCCAGTCGCCGGGTGATCGCTTCTCCGATGCCGAGCTTCTTCCAAAGCTGATCCAGCAACCATGCGCCGCCCAGCGCCTTCGATTTCAGCAGGGTCACGGTTGCGGAGCGTGGCGGCGGGGACCCAGAAGGAAGAGGTTCGCCGATGAAGCGGTGAATGCTGGCCGCCAAACGTTTGAGTCCCACGGTATCCAGCTCGTCCGCGCGGCCGAAATGATACAGGATCTTGGCCTGTGGCGTTCCTGTAACAGGATGGCGTTCATTGTGTGCGAGCTGAACGTATCGGGTAACGGTGCCGTCTTTGTTTTTTCGAGAAATCTGTCGTATGTACATAACTACATAATACACTGTATACTACAGGAAGGGCAACGAAAAACATCAGTTATCCACAGAAATGTAGTGCCTACAGGTTTTCGGTTTTTTCGCTCGGTTAGTGCCTGTGGGCAAGTCCGAAAAACAGCGCCACTAAAGGATTTTAGATATCCACAGCACCTATAAAGGTGCCTACTTTTAGAGGGTTACTGTCGAAGCCGGGTTTTACTCACAAAAATACTCTCTGATATACTGAAGCTCTTTTTATCCGTTGATTTAATTTCCACTACAATTTTCTCACCGTTTTTCAATTCTATATACAAATCGGATGCAACAGTATTTGTAAGTTTAGCCACACCTTCCTCAAAGCCCACAATACTTTTACACCATTGTAATAAAAAAATCATTAGTATGAATTCTACTTCGTTATCTTTACCCCAAATTCTTTTAGTAAGGTCCGTTGAGGTCAAACCAAGCATACTAATAACTTGTTTTTGTTGTTCTTCATTTAAAAAGCTTTTTATACTATGAAATGCCTTTATTTTTTCCATAGATGTTGATTCCATTGATTAAGCTCCTTAAGCGATTTGGCCAATTTGAGGCCAGTTATTTTATGCATAGATAATTTTTTGAGAGTTGAACAGCTTTGTTGAAATAAAAGTAACTATTTCATTACTCTAAAGAATATTTCAAGTGCTTTGACAAGAAAAACTCCAACCGAATCCAATCGCTCGTGACATCTGTTGACACGACCCGTTCCATATAGTCATTCATTTCCTCTTCAAACAATATGTCATTTGCATGTGTGTCTTTATCCTTCATTAAGATGAAATAAGGGACCTTGTCACCCTGACAATTTGCTTCCTTGCAATCATTGATTATGTCCAACACTCGTTTACGTCCGTTCTTTTGACAAAGGATCACCGTACCATAAGGGACATCGTTTGGCACATACAAAGTTTTGTCGGTTTTTGTTCTTGAATCTGAGTTATATTCGGAGTACGTAACAATATTCACCTTTTTTAGACGTTCAATACGATTTTTCAGCTTCTCCCTCCAATCTCCTTTTTCATATCCGAGATCATTTTTCAGCTCCAATATAAGCTGAATGGTTCCATCCTTTATAACTACTACATCGGGGGTTATTCTTCCATCACCTTTTAAACGAATAGGATAATCAATGAGGATTGAATAATCATTTTCGTCTCCAAGAAGTTTGTAAAGGAAGATGCCGAATTCATCTTCAAACTTGCTCGCAACAGCAGGTATCGTCCCCCTTACAACCCTACCAGGGGCTTCCTTAATGATCTCCTTGTCTCCCTTTCTTTCTATATATGTTTGATATACCGCTACAACGAGATCCAATAAGTAAGCTTGAAACTTAGAACTCATGCCGCTTCCCACTTTCTAAAAAAGTATACTTCGTAGCTACTTACTTCCGTGTCCTCTCCGTCGTCCGTCCTACTTGGCTTTATATATCCACCAACCAACAAAAAACCGAGCGAAAACAGAAGTCGTGACTGTATCTCGCTCGGACTAATTATTTACGCTCTTTATTTTATTCAAGTAAAGGAAAACAACGGTTGCTTGTGTTTAAAAATTTACTTTTGCTTATAATATCCTATTGCTTCAAGCACTTTAGTTTTTACGAAGGTCATACAACCTTTTGATACTGGTCTTTTTTTGGATCTAAGCAATCGCCTCTAAGAAACCCATCTTCATAAGTAAGAATGGAAGTGAAATCGCGTTCTTGTTCTGCGTCATAACCATGAATACGAATCGATATCCCGTTTTCCGTTTCTGCAATTTCATCAACATGAATCATGTGCCTTTCCATATATCATCATCCTTTGCCACACTATAATTACTAATTATACCCAATAAGGAGTCTAAAGGTCAAGAAAGGTCAGTATATCTGATATTCAAGTGTTCTAAATTAGTGCATCAGGATGTCCGAGCAAAATATAAGCTAATATTAACCTGCTGTGGCAACGGATCGAGCACTATAATATTTGATCCTTTGATGTGTGATACATTCTGGGATCTATCTCCTCTGCCATCGTTTTGATAGAACAGATTCAAATCCGCCTATACTGTATAAGGAGCGTTCATTCCGCTTCAAAACCTATCAGGAGGTTGAACTGTTATGATGAAAAACCTGTACACTAAGCAACTCTTTTCTGCTGTTTGCAAACACCAACCCGAAACACTGCAAGCCATGTACAGCTCCGATGGAGAAGCTTTCGTCAAGGAAGTCCACCGTCTATGCCAAATAGGGTATGTTCGAACTTATCGCGGAAACTTGGTTTATGGCGGAGATAACGTATCGCCAATAGAAATCGTAGACGCAACTGCCTTTGAACCTACTCCTAAAGGAATTCAGTTCCGAAATAGCCTGTAAGAAAGACCTCCAGGGTAAAGGTCTTACCAACCTTTCTGGAGGTCTTGTTTTTACTTAACGGTTTGCGTTCAGTCTTATACGAAACAATTCAGCAGTTGAATTGCTTTCAATGAATTACTTTCAAGAATACAAGTTTCTCCACTCTTCTTTTAGGTAAATCATCGGATTAGCAATATCGATTTGCGTCTCTTGGAAAATAAGACGATCAAATGTTTTAACTATTAGATAGCACTGGTTTTCCGTTCTATCTTCTATGCTGAATGGAAAAGTGCTTCCGTCAATTTCTTCGAACAGGACTCTGAAGGAAATGACAGACGGAGTTGATCGTGTAATCCACTCTTCTTCCAAGATTCGGTTAAAAATAACGCATCTTCCGATATCCGCAATGAATTCAGGACATTTCAGTATTTCAGAAACGTTATCGTCATGCTCAGGATCATCGCCAAATAGAAATCCATTGATACATTTTAATTGGTTTAGGATCTCCCCTTCCCCCTAATCCCTCTATCCTAAAATAAGAAAAAGCCGAGAAAAACCAGAAGTGGATACCTGATTATCGTTCGGCTTTTTTGGCAAACTTTTTATGCTTTAGGCAGACTATTTAGGCTTTGGGTAAACTTTGATTGCTATTTACAACCTCACAGCCAAAACTGAATTTTTTTCTCATTCCGCTACCATCAGCTACCAAGAAAAAGGGTAGAGAAAAATACCGGACGAAAATCAGGGTTGTTCCTGATTTTCGCCCAGCTCATCGGCAAATTAATTAACTGGTTACATTGAGGCATCTTGAAGGCTAGAGGTCCGGTCTGCAGTTGGAGACAGAGTAATCAATATAGCCTGGCAATTCGTAAAACAAGCCGTGATAATGGGCGTCTTTAGCGGATCGCCATTTGTTTACAGCTACAGCAATTTGAATTCATACTGAGTTGATCAACTCCTATACATAACGTAAGCATATGCTTTCAAGCAAAAATGAATGGTAAGCAGTTGGTAAACAAACTTAGTGTTAGACAGAAAACACAATAATCCGAGCACCCAAAAATCCCTTATTATAAGGGCATTTTACTTGTCAAAGTCCTAAATAGTCGTATTACGCATGTCACCTTTGCCCAACCGCCGCTCCGCCTTACAGCCACAAGCCTTTTCCCGCCCTCCCTCTTACCTATCCCCAATACCTTCGAGCAATTAAAGTCGCACTACAAATAGGGAAAAAACAAGGGCTATGACCGAAAACATCGGAGTCAAAAAAGCAATTAAAGTCGTGTTATGGCAAGGGGATATTAGGGATTAGGGATTAGGGATTAGGTTTGATTGTAGGAAAAATCGAAGTAAACGATCGAGTAAAACAGGAGTAAACCGCCTGAATCCCTTGTCCCTCAAGGACGTTCCCTGCTTCCCCTTATACCTAATTCCTCCCCCATCAATCAATGAAAAGCCGAAGAAAAACAGGAGTGGATCCCTGAATTTCGCTCGGCTCGTAACATGACTTTTTAGGCTTTAGTACGACTCTTTAGGCTTTGTTAAAACTTTGATTGCTATTTACATTACTGTTTTACCAACAATGCAACGGATTCTACATGTGTTGTGCTGGGAATAGGAACACAATTCACCCCCTTCATTTTTCAACGGCTTTTTTGACGATTGCCCGCGCTTTTTGCCTTGAATACTGTTCTGGAAGCCCGTTTTATAAACAAATGTCAGCTTGTACGGATTAAGTTGCTCTGGATCGGCGTCCGTACCGATAATGATCTTATCAACAATGCTTTCAAATACGGTGCGATCAAACGACGGCAGGAGTTCGTTCGTGCGAAGCACTTTGCGAAAATGCTCCAGCCTCTTACTCGTATCGATTTCTTCTTGTGCAGATTGCTCCAACTGAGTCTTCTCTTCAAGTAATCCCGTCAAAGAGGCATCCAGTTCCGCATACTTCTGCTCGTAAGTCGGTCGGTCGATTTTTTCGTCCAGGCACAAGTCGATCAACTTACAGCGCTTCTGTTCCAACGCCTGAATTTCACTGTTCAGTTTGTTCAGCCTTCTTTGACTGTTCTGGTCGCTGAATACGGATTCCATGCGTTTAATTAGCTCATCAATAATGTCCGTATGATTGCGGCATACCAATTTGTACGATTCGACAAAAGCATCCTCAATAAGCTTTTCGTCCAAGCCCTTGCTGTGAGGGCAATACTTCTTTCCTTTTTTTGTTGAGGTGATGCACTGCCAAACAGCCTTTTCGTGCGGGGTTCCGCTATGCCAGCACCGCCGCGAGAAGCTCGTATGACAAAACGCGCATTCCAACATACTACTGAAAGCAAATTTTCTGCTATACTTGTCTCGTTTGCCTTTTTCGCCGCGGCGGCGGTTCTCGCCCCTTCGATGCAGAATAGCCTGTGCCTTATCAAATACTTCTTCACTGACAATCGGCTCGTGATGATTTTTTACATAAAACTGATCTTCCTCGCCGCAGTTCTCCAGCCTCCGCTTGGATATCGGATCGACGGTAAAGGTCTTCCCCTGCAATAGGTCGCCCTTGTACTTTTCATTCTTAATGACACCAAGGATGCTCGTGTCTTGCCATTCGATTCTTCCGTTCTTGGTTTTATGCCCCGCCTCAGTCAATTCCTTGGCGATAACGTAAGCACCCATTCCATCAACGTAACGCTGGAAAATATAACGTATGATCTCCGATTCTGCTTCGTTAATGGAAATCTTTTTCGTAGCCGGATCGTAATCGTATCCTAAGCAGCTTTGAAAGCCGACAAGCTCACCGCGTTTCATTTTCATCTTCAAACCCTTTTTGACGTTGGCGGAGATATTCTCGACTTCCTGCTGCGCTACGGAGCTTAAGATGACAAGCAACAGTTCACCATCCATCGTTAGCGTATTGATGTTCTCATCCTCGAAAAATACGGCAATGTTCTTTTCCTTCAACATACGGACAAATTTCAACGTATCGAGCGTGTTCCTTGCAAACCGCGATATGGACTTCGTGATAATCATATCAATTTTCCCATCCATACAATCGTTAATCATGCGTTGAAAGTCTTCGCGTTTCGTTACCTGTGTTCCGGTTACAGCCTCGTCAGCATAAATGTCAACGAGAACCCAATCGCTACGCTTGCTTACGAGATCAGTATAATAGGCGACTTGTGATTTGTAGCTGTTCAATTGTTCCTCGGTGTCCGTACTTACTCGGGCATAAGGGGCTACGCGAAGAACATCCGATAACTTTCCGGCATTTCGATCAGATATCTTCCGGCTTGCTTTGATAACTTCTACTTCGAGTGCCATTGTTTCGCCTCCATTCTTATTAACTCGTCATCAGTATAATAAGAGCGGGAGAGACCGACAAATGTGCGAATCAAGAAGTCAGGTCCGAAATGATGCCATAATCCCGCAGGGTTTTGTTCTTTATCAAATGAAATTCATGTTCAGTAATCAAGGAAAGCTCCAGCAACTGTCTCATCATGGCAATTTGCATGCTATATCGGATCAGCTTTTGGTTCATAACTAACCTCCCGCTCGTTATGAAATGCCGAAAATCAGAGATGCGTAAAGAATGAACGAAGTACGCATCTCTGTTTCCGCCTCTGTTTTGGTTGCATATCTGGAAACCTTATCCGGCGGACAGTGGTTAACTGCCCTCATAGGCTCTACGCCTCCTCCAGGATCGCTGCAGGCCGCCCCCATTGCGATAACTGTGGCTGGACGGAAGTATCATTATCCCTACGCATGGGTCTTCGCCTTAAATGGCACCGCCATTTATTTATTGCATGAGCAAAATCGCTCGCATTCCACTGGTTCTGTTAACAAGGCATGCAAAAACAAGAACCGGCAAAATGGTCGTGGCGCGCCTGCAAAGTGGCTATCCTTCTGGGCCATGCGGGGAACGGACCGGATAAGATTGTATTTGATTATCAAAGAGCCGCTGTGAGGAACGAACATGTTCCTCTACTATTCATTTCATTTTCAATGCAAAATCGGACCCTGAGTTGCCAATCTGTCGAATTAGGTCAGAAGAAATTTTTCAAGACGAAAAGCGAGGGGAGAGACGAGAGTGGGAGGAGATGCGTTGATTTGGAACGTCATTGACCAGACCAGACAATCTGTTCTAAAGCAGATCCTTGAATTGAATCCGATCCTGTATCAGATAACTATCTGGCAGGGGGAACCGCATTGGCTTTGCTGCTTAAAAAAAGCTGCTTATTAGGTAAAAGTATAAAAGAAGTCGGCTGGGCGGCAAGATGTGTATTTCAGGAACGTTGCCTAATCGATAACAATATGATCAACGACATCTGACTAAACGTTAAAACGTCCAAAGCCTTCATCAGAGGTACTTCGGACTTTTTCAGTGGATCTATGCAGCAGGTAGCCTCTTTGATATGATTTAACAAAAAGATCGAACAGGTGGAGATTGAGATGGGAGCCACATCAAAAATATATAATGTTGTTATCGCTTCGCCAGGTGATTTGACTGAGGAGCGAAAGCTAGTCAGGGAAACCATAAATGAATGGTGAAACATTCCCCGCAATGTAGGCCGTATCGCCGTCGCCCCAAATCGACACACCACTCGTCGCGGTCCGGTTCATAGCATATTCGGGCGCGCCTACGCATGGGCATTCTCCTTGACGGTTATACTGCCAGAATCCGTGGCCGGTTTGTCGAGCGGCGTGCCATACACGCCGGCTCTCATCTTGTCCTTGAGCCGGTAACTTGGACCACGGATGTTAATAATGTGCGAATGATGAAGCAGACGGTCCAGAATCGCCGAAGCCAGCACCGAGTCCCCAAACAACTCGCCCCAATCGCCAAAACTCTTGTTGCTGGTCAGGATCAGGCTGCCGCGCTCGTAGCGGGTGCTAATGAGTTGGAAGAACAGGTTGGCTGCCAGCGGGTCGAGCGGCAGATACCCGACTTCGTCAATGATCAGAATTCGCGGGCGTAGATACTGTCTCATCTTCGCATCCAGCCGGTTCGCGTTATGGGCGCGCCGCAACTCTTCTACTAGCTGTGTGACGGTGGTGAAATACACCGAGATACTCTTCGCGAGCGCCTCCAGCGCAAGCGCAATCGTAAGGTGGCTCTTTCCGACGCCGGGCGGTCCGAGGAATACGACATTCGCCGTCTGGCGAACGAAATTCATCGTCGCCAGCTCGTCGATGAGCTTTTTGTCCACGCTCGGCTGGAACGAGAAGTCGAACTCCGTCAACGTTTTCTGATACGGCAGGCGCGCCATACGCATCTTGGTCTGAATCGTTCGTCTGAGCCGCTGCGCCAGCTCCTCACCCAGCAAGTCGATCAGAAACGCGACATACGTCCACTGCTTGTCCGTCGCTTGCTGCAGCCTGCTTTCCAGCACATCGGCGGCGGCGAGCAATTTGAGTGACTCCAGTTGACCTCGCACTTGATCCAGCTCCAGCATCAGCTCATCACCGCCAATGCTTCATACTGTTCAAGCGGCCGCTCTTCGACTACCGGCGTAGAAACCTCTCGGGCCAGCGGCTTCGGTTTCAGAGCGCCTTCCGCAGCTTTGAGCCCCTCGTATTGTCCGGGCAGCCTCACCATGCCGGTCCACAGATTGGATTTCTCGTGCGTCGCGATACGCTCGCCCTGATGCCAAATTTCTACATGCATACCCACTTGGCGAACGAGAACAACTTGGCCGCTGTACCGCCAATGAACACCATACCTAACGCCGTCGAAGCTGACGAACCCATCCAAACTGACCGTACGCTCGACGCGCAAAAACTTCGTCAGGCGATCCGGAGATGGCAGCGGCAGTAGGTTCTCATCCTTCAACCGATCACACGGGCGCTCGCCGGTCGTACCATGAATCCGCTGGTCGACTTGATGGCACCACTGAATCGCTTGCCGATTCAAATCGGCAATGTCCGTGTAGGTGCGCCCCGGCCAGAAGTTATCCTTGACGAACTGGACGCCGCGCTCGACCTTACCCTTGGTTTCCGGACGTCGTACCTTGCACAGTTTCGGCGTCAGACCGACCGACAGCGCGAAGTCCTCGAACATCCGGTTCCACTGAGGAGTACGGTCGTCGTTCATGCCGGTAACAACGGTTTTCATGTGATCGGTGAGCATGATTTTGGGTACGCCGCCGAAGTGCTCGATGGCATGAACGAAACAGCGTAGGAAACTATGAATGTCACAGCGACGGGTGTACTCAACATACGTGGCGCGTGAGTAGCCCAGCACCATGACAAAGACTGGCAGCTTATGGGCTCGTCCATTGGCATCTACGGTTTCGCAAAATCCCCAGTCTACCTGCGCTTGATCTCCCGGCAACGTCTCGTACCGGACGGTTGCCTTTGACTGCCACGGCGGACGCTTTTGCTGTACATAGTCTTTGATGATCGTCGCACCACCGGTATAGCCTTTCTCCTTGAGGCGCATGAGCATCGCCTGACAGTTGAACAATCCGTCTTCTTTCATCCAGCGGTCGATCGTCTCTTTAAACGGATCGAGCTTCGACCCTCGTTTCTCACGCTCCTTGGACTCCGGGATCTGCCCATCCCGTACATATTTTCGGACAGTGTTCCGAGCATGGCCGGTTTCCCTGACAATCTCTCGAATCTTCTTTCCATTGAGCTTCATTTCGTGTAATCTCAAGACAGATCCGCCTTTCAGCATCGAGTATCTCTCCCAGGTTGATTTGGTCGTCAATCCTGAGAGATATTCGCTAAAGGTGGGTCATTTTCATTCCGGCGCCGGTGGGTCAATTATAATCCGGCGGTAACATTCCTAACACACACTCAGGAAAGGTTACAATCCCATACCGAAGAGCCCGTAGCAGTTGACCAATCAAATACTGAAACCGCACAAGAAAGGGAAGACTTCTCTAGTGCCCTCAAGATTGCCTCACTATCCAATGCCAATGGGTTTTGGCTAAGTGTTGTCTGTGACTACAGAGGTGGATACACTAGCTTCCAGTCCAAGGAAAAGCGCCATGTTATTTCATGGGCAGAACGACTATGTGAAGAAACTGTCTATGAAAGAGAACCATCAAAGAGAGTAGGCAAGGGGTTAGTTCACGTTTATTCGCCGAGCGCTCCTCCTCAGGATTTCATCTTTCATTACCATAATGACGGTCTTGTTACTATCAAGTGGCGTGGCGATTCCGACCAAATATCTTTAATGTGGATTATGATTCGGTTAACAAAGACTCTTCGCCTTTTGCTTGATGATTCATTAGTCGATAATAATCGCCAGCCTCAACAAATCGGTTTTTCTATAGGGAATGCCCCTGAACATGGGATACAAACCGACGAGATACTTGGTTGCATCCCTACCAGAAGTGACTTTAAACAAATGAGTTCAATATGGAAGAGTGAATACGGAAAGCAGATTAACATTGACGAATACATTCGGAGCTTTGTACATAACTTGCTTGAGGAATGGGGATACTTGGATTTCGAGGAACCCTTATCAGCACTTTCAATTGAGCACTCTCTTCCTGATTTTCTTGCCGAGGAACAAAAACAGGAATGCTTACCAGATATAAACACAATCGAAGACGCTTTGTTGAACGATTTTGTTGACTCCGTGATTAATGCTCTTAACGACCACTTGGATGATACCTCTAATATTACTATATCTCGAACCGATACTGAGGTGCAGGAAGTCATGGTAGCTTCGGTTGATTCGCTTGATAGTGTAGTAAGCTTGGACGATATTGAGTCAGATGAACCCAATCGATTTACAGCGACTGCATCATTATCAGTATTGGTTGAAATTAAAGACTTCTTTGGTTCAGAGGAAATTGCCGACATTGTGACATTGGATTTTGAACTTCACCTTGCAGGAACGACAAGTGAAGATGGTAATATTGATTCAATTACGGTTACGGCAGTAGAACAAATCTAAGATAAGAGTTTAGGCACTACATGAGAAGTCTGAAAGCCTATTGAATGTGGGTTTTCGGACTTCTCCCTTCTCCTAATGCGTTCTAAAAGTATTCCATTTCGACGTATCCAACTTCATTGCAGCGAATACTTCTAAAAGGTAGAGTTCAGTATCGTTATCGACTTGAACAAACCGAACCGACATTGTTCTGATTCTTGTCTTCATCTGTTCAAACTTTGTTCTGAAATGGTCATCTGCCATTAAGCTTTTTCTTTTACCCTTTACACCGTGCAAGTGGTTGGCCATCTTGAATGCAAGACTTGCATCATTATCGTTTATTCCTGAAACATGCTGCCTTATCCGATTTATAACCTTTCTTGAAATCCCTACATAGATTGGGTTCCCTTCGTCATGAATTACATATAGTCCCATGAAGTCGCTCGTCTTGTTTGGACTGAATTTCTTTACCAATGTACGTAGTCCTACGCCTAGTTCAGCGAATTCAGTAACCCTGTATAGTTCCGCTAATTGTAGCTTTTGCATGTAACTAGGCAATACATTCTTTTCCAGTTCATCGAAAGTATACTTACATTATCAATCACTAACGTAATTCCTCCATGAATATATCTTGAGCAAGCCAGGCTCTCGGAAAGAACCTTAGTTGCCAGCGGTTGCACTAACCAATCGTACATTCCCTTCAACAAGTTCGAAAAGGTGTTCATAACGTTTGGCTCGTGCTCTGATTTGTACTGTGTCTGCCTTATTACCGTCTTTTCTGCTATATAAACCCTGTTTGTAGATTTCTTCGCTAAGCACATCCGCATGAGCCGTATAGTCAGGCTGGTTACGTAAAATTGATATCATAGCTTGATGTAGCGTGAGAGTCCTCATATCCTTTATCCCCCTAGGCATCGTATCGTAGGGAGAAGCTGAAAGCACGCCTTCCCTACATAGGTTTTGTATGCCGACAGCTTGGGTACTTAGAACATCCCCAAAACTCAGTTCCTTGTCTACTTTTTCTTCTTAACATCTGTGCACCACATATACAAGTTACAATCACTCCAGCGGCGGCAACTTCCTTACGAGCCTTTGCAATTTCCGTCTTTGCCGCTACAGTATTCCGAGTTGTCTGCACCTTCTTGCCTGGGTGCCACTTTCCCCATGCCTTAAGCTTCTGCTCAATCACGCTCCCGTGCCAGTAGTCAACCTTGAATTGTTCAGCTTCCTTCTTGGCTGGTCCCGTTAAATCCGAGGTCGTTACGAGCAAGGACAGGATACAATCATGGTTTCTCTTAGCCGCCACAAGTTCACGAACAGTCTGAACCGACACCGTATTTCGTTCTGCGTAGCATTTAGCTTGAACTGCGATCTTTTCTCCACGTTTATCTGTGATAACGAGGTCTACGCCACCGTCATTACCGCCTATGCCAACTTCCTTGACTGTGTATCCTGTATCTCGAAAATAAAGGGCTAGAAGACGTTCAAACTCTGCTCCAGACATGTCATCAAGTCTACTGGACAGAATCACTTCGTCCGTTCTACACTCTTTAGAGCTGTGCCTTGACATAGCCTTACTCGATGATGCTTTTCTCTGTTTCTTCTGGTTACGTCTCTTCTTAGTCCATAGCGTACCCAAAACCTCCGCTACAATCAACCCAGTGAATAGAAAACCTATGAAAACGCCCCAGTGTAAGCCTGGGAAAAAATAGAAAAGGCTAAGTGATGACATCACTGATATTCCACGCAAGAAGTAAGCGAGCTGCCGACCCTCGGCATAATATGTTTGTGCCATAGTATCACTCCATCCCTAGATGCTTCCCATACTCTTCTCCAATATATCTGACTCTAGCTTACCGAGATATAATGGAATGTCATTAGGAACCTTTCCGCCACCAGGCACAGAGATCGGGCCGTATAAACATCCTGCTTTAACCTAGTCGCCAAAAGCAAACGGTTGAAGTCATGCCAATCGGAATCGTTTTGCTTCGCCTTATGCGACTTTCCCGCCACTGGCACGAACTCATGAATGATGAGAATTGCCTGGGAAGCATTTTGTGCCGCCGCTTCAATCACTGTCCCTGCGGTAGCATGCAGAAGTTGATACTTGATGTGACCAAGAAAAAAAACAGTTTCACCATGACATGATAAGGATTCAGGCTGGCCTTTATTATCTGTTTAGTAATGAAACCTTTCCAGCACAGCTCGTTGTTCTTTGGTTAATTCGTCATATTTTTCATTGAAGACAATTTCTTGTTCATCAATCGATTCTATACAAGGTGCGGCCCATTCAATATCCTCAAATGTTAAACCATATCTAAGCATCCAGATTTCACGCTCGACATCCGTGCCAAAACGGATATATTTTGACAAACGTAAAGCTCGGAGATCTTTCGAAAATTCATAATATTGATGGAAAATAGCATAAAATATATCTGCTAGCTTAAAACCAATCAGTTTATCCAAATAATCATAGGTATCATAAATTATACGGTCGTAATCCACTTTTTCTGCGGGCATATCACCAAATAATGAGTAGTTATGAAGTTTCATGTCAGGTATGTCGTCATATTCGCGAAGAAACTGGGCCTTTAGTTTGCTTTTCTCCTCTTCGTTGCCTTGCCTATCCAGCGCGTCTCTGTCTTTCTTCCTTGAAGCATAGTCAAAGCGATATTGGCAGATAAGACTAAACGTTTTCTTATAAACCCTCCAGAGCATGATTTTTATTGCTTGGTTCAAAATGCTTTTTTCTGCGGCAGTTAACTCCCTACCTAAATAGGGCTTGCTGAACGAAACATTACAGAGCAAATCTTCTGTAGCTGGTACGATTCAGCAGAATGTTGAATATGAAGACGAAAAGAAGCCGCAAGCGGCGCTCCAGGTTCATCACGAGGAACTGCAGGGCGATGACGGCCCCGCTCGTTTGCTCGAGTCGCGCCCGGATTCGATTCAACCCATATTTTCGTTTTCCTTCGCCAAACTTGCCCTCGATCGCATTGCGTTCGCCTGCATCCAGCTTGGCCATTCGTTTCATCACCGCCGTGTCCGCCTGCTTCGAAGGTCGGCCGAGTGGAGGTCCGCTGAGCCGTATGCCGCGCTCTTTGCAGTACGCACGGTTCTCCCGGTTTCGGTAGATCTGATCGGCCATCACTTCTTTCGGGTACACGCCGAACCGAGCTTTGTACGTCTCTACCGATTCGATCAAGGTGACGCCTTCGTTGAAGTTGTCCCATTGCCAGCGCTCCAAGAAGGCGAACCCCTGCACCATGCTAACGGATACCTTCGCCCCGAATTCGACTTTCGCTTTTGCTTTCCCGCGAACGATCGGACGAATATGCGGTTGATGAATGCTGACGATGCGATCCTCCACATGATGGACTCGCTTCGTATACATCAGTCGCTGCTGGCGATACAACTCCTGAATGACAAGCAGTTGCTTGTATTGCCGTCTGCTGAGCTCTGTGAGCGGCGTGATCGACGCCAGTCCTTCGATGATGTGAAGGTCGCGTTTGATAAAGGCGAGTTGCTTGCTGATTCCCCGGCGCAGCGCCCGGTAGCCGATTCGGCGCTGCTTGGCTAGAGAGAGATACGAGCGGCGTGCCTTTTCCCGATACGTGCGCGGTTTCGCACGTTGCCCCACGTGCGGCTCATGTAACGCGTCGATGATCGTCTCCAGCTTCTCGCGGGCTTCGTTCAAAAGCGTGATATCCGTCGGGTACGCGATGTCGGCGGGGGCGCAGGTCGCATCCAGCAACAGCGTCCCTTGGTTCGGGTCCGGCTCCGAACGCTTGTGTTTCGCTTTCCGACCGACGGGAGACGAGGGCGTCGCATCGTCGTCATCATCCCGTTGTTGCTCCGCCTTCGCAGCTTCTACAGCGATCCATTCGTTGACTTCCGCGATCACCTTCTCGCCGAGGCGCTTGCGGAAATGAGTCATCAGCGAATGATGAAACGGCGGCCGGTCCTGATAGCCCGCCAAGCCGAGGAAGTATTGGAGATACGGGTTCTCGATGATCGTCTCGACCGTCTCTCGATCGGACTGTTGCAGTCTTTCCTGGATGATCAAGGCACCCAGCGCCATCCGAACCGAGATCGCCTTTTGGCCGCGAAACGATTTCTTGAATGACTTTGCATACTTGCGATCCACCCGCGCCCACGGGATCATCTGCGCGAGCTTGATCCAGCGATTGTTCGGATTCAGACAGCCGCCGAATGGCAAGAAAAACTCGCTCGGCAGCAACAACTGGTTTTCCTCATGGGCGTACGGCTGGTACATGATCGTCATCCTCCATGTGCACGGGTTTTCATCGTTTCACAACAATTCCCTTGCATATGAGTTCGACGAAATGTGCCTCAAACCCTTGTCGTTACTGGATTTTTTGATTGTTCAGCAAGCCCTAAATACATTTGGTATAACGAGTAGAAGTCCTGGTACATAGCCTTTCTGTCGTTGACTTCTTCGTTGTTGTCCCACCTTGGGTAGATTAAAGAGCCATCCTCGTTAAACATGATGTCAAGTAAGGTTGGAATTATTTCTGTAATATCATCGCTTGCCAGTTTTTCCACATCATTGTTCGTCAAGTTATACTCATCATTGAATTGGTCAGTTTTTATTGCTTCCTTGAACTCCTCATATTTTGGATCTAATCCCTCATTTTCTTTATCCAAATGTGATTTTTCAGAAATATTCTCTGGCTTCTTTATCACGGAGCGAAAAGGGCTTATATTATCCTTTTTGACTATAGCAGCTCCAAAGTCAAATATATCATTCAACGTTGAACGACCGGCTCTTCCGATCAGATTCTTAACGGAAAGTGGCTTGCTTCTTTCAAACCTGTCGAGATATACAACATCGAAAGGCATGTTAATCCCTTGCTCCAACGTTGATGTCGCAAAGCAAATGCGGCAAAACCCTTGTTGAGTGAAATGTTCTAATATGAGTCTAGCGCGGAGAGGGATGGAGCCATGATGCAAGACGATGCCACGTTTCAGGTATTCGAGCGTTTTTGAAATATAATTTTCGTTCTTGCCATTTGATGCTCCAACATAATCCCGCATTTTTTCAACTAACTCAAGTGCCTCTGGATCAGAGATTGGCTGACATAGGTCGATGTACTTTTTAAATCCAGAGTACACCTGTTCGTTATAAATATGCTGTTTTGGAACATAAATAAGTATACTTCCGCCACCCTTAATTGCTTTCTCCATTGGGTCAAACCTGGCCTTGATTTTCCTTTCTCCCATCACGCTCTTATCGATGCCAAAGTGATGGAACACGCCAGAAGAGGTATCATGAGTGTAAAATATCTGTCCAACATTTTTCTGCTCGTACTGCAAGGCTCCGGCATTTTCATCAATATCAACATGATTTTTCTTTAGCTGGGCTTCGGGATTGGCTATAAACGGATGAGCAAAAATACATTTTGCAGTTGGGAACGCTTTCTGAACACGTCTCACGATACTGTCGAAATAAAGCCCACGCACAGATCCTTCGTCACTCAGTTGGGCTTCGTCAAACAAAACAAGCCCTATGTTGAGCTTATCTTTTAACTTGAATAACTCTCTTGCGCGTTCGGGTGTGAGAATAAAGACATTTCTCTTGGCGCGTTTTATGTTAATGATGTCGACGAAGGTAAGTATGTTAACTGCCTTGTCATCGATTATTTCATGAACTCTGTCATAATACTCATTTATCAATGCTCGTGAAGGCACAATGACAACAACGTCATAATCGGCATCTTTTATCAAATTTCGGAATACGAATGATTTCCCTGTACTTGTTGGAGCAGAGAAACTGAACGTCTGCATTTTTCGAATCTTCTTGAGGATATCCGCCTGTACGGGAGTGTATTCTTCACCAAATTCTGCTTGTATGTATTTTCCATAGTCAGCAAAAATGAGACTTATAAATGATTCTACCTTGGGCTTCTTGTAAAACAAGCCCATCATCTCAACAACATCATTCTCATGCTCTGCAAAGAAACCTGGTTGAAACAGCTTCAAGTACGAGAGGATCTCGAGCACGGAAATATTGATGGAACCTTCTGTGAAGAGACGTTCCCTTGCATAAACAAAATGTTCATCCAGATTTCTTCCTTCTCGAATCTCAGCTATCCGGTTTCTCGACTTTGTAGCCATCATAGATTCACCGCCACTATTACTATCTCCACATGCTTTGATAGCTCGCTGAAATTGGTATGCTCCATAATGTTGGCTATCAACAAATCGCTTGATGTGGATTTTGCTGAAAAAGCAATTGCGAAGCCTTTAAGTCCGCTGTTCGCTCTAGTCAGAGCTTCTGGGGTACAGAAAGGGTGTAGGTCTGCAATTTGCTTAATGTCTTTTTTATCCGCTATAAACTGATATATCTGCTTAATTGCTGAGTCGTATGCACTTTGCCGAGAATTAAATTTTGCTTCGCCGAATATGACTGTGTGCGTGCCATTGTTCTGACTATGAAAATCAAATCCGGGATTGCCCGAGACTTTCATACCTAGCAATTCGGCAAGGGGAATATCTAGATAGTTCATATTGCTTATAAGGGATTCTCTAGCTAACTCAGATACCACGTATTCTCCTGCTTCTTTGGTTACTTTGTCATCTGAAGAATCAGTAATTTTTTTCTGTATGTCGGCAATTGTTTCATTAGCACGCAGTCTAAAACTGCCTTTCATATAGTCCTGATCGAAACGGCTAAGCCACGATAGATCCATCAAAGCCGTAATGATTGCGGAAAGCGTATCCTGCAGATTTTCAGGATCAATACGTATGAAGGTAATACTGCAGGCACCTGTATGTTGTATTGGTTTGCATTCAATAACCTTCACCGCCATGCCCCCCTAAATTAAACTATCTCTCAGAAGCGACCAGGACGCACTTGACACATCATCGCTGTATTCCTCCAAGCAGATGCAAAGCTCATCACTTTTTTTATCCTCGCGAACGAATCCCCCTTTTAGGTTGTACTTATCGATGTATGATTTGAGAACAGCGAATTTGCGCGGTGAGAACTTGTCGATATCTTCGCTGTTGCCATACTTATCAAATCCGCCCTTCGTTTCGATAATCCAAATCTCTCCATTGACGCAGACAACGTAATCAGGAAAAAACACCCGAGCTTTGCCGTAGGCGTCTTCATAAACAATGGATAAATATTCCGCTCCCTTATCGCCGTTCTTATACAGCCACTGGACGCTTGCCGCCGATTCACAGTATTTCTCAAATTTCTTTTCAGAGGACGACCGTGGTGCGGCGGATGACAAATAGCCTTCATACACGCTTTTTAATAACACCCTCTGTGATTTTTCAGTTGCATCATAGGTGAACAGACATTCGCGAGGTAACCAGAAGTCTTTTTTCGTTGTTTTATCTGACAATGCATTAAATTCAAGGTGTAGTTGACCAGCTAGTTCAGATGCCGCATTTCTTACAGCGTTTTTGAGATGTTCGCGGTTATTAAGCACAAATGCGTAAAGCTCTCGGTTCTCTAGCAGGAGAATTTGATTGTTATTTGGCTTCTTCCCAGCAGTCCTAACGAACAAACGACGGAAGATGGCGTTTAGATGTTCATACTTCAAGCCGACGCGCAGGGAAATTTCCCCTACAATATGATGATATTCCCTACCATGAATGGTTGTATTGATAGGAGCCTGAATATACGTCATTTTAAGGTCTTTGTAGCTGTTTCTATCACCAGCCGTGATAATCTCGTTTTCTTCGGTCACATATTGGCGGACATAATTTGAAATGAGAAAGCCATTAGCTTCAAGACGCTTTTTGTTCTCGACGGTTCTTGTATCGATATTATAGTGTTTTTTGAAGTACACATATATTGTCTGGAGTATTTGACGCTGATCACGTGAAAACGCAATCCCAGACACCTGTTCGCTGACCAGTTTAACTGACTTAAGCGATTCCTTCAGATGCAAGTTAGCTGCCTCCAATGCACCTTTTCCAAGACTCAACTTAACGCTTTCGGTAAATTTTTCGTCCAAGGTATACAGATAACAACTGTCGAGAAGCGGTTCATCATAATGCTTCCCCTCCGGCATACGGCGGATTCGCCCAATCGTCTGAATCTCGAAAGTCTCGCTCATATGGTCGCGGAGCTTGACAAGAATATGCGCCCTCGGGCAATCCCAGCCAGTAGCGATTGCCTGTTTGATAATGATAGCCACGGGCTTAGCTGTCGGTTCTTCGATGCCTGAGATATTCTCATGACGTTCGGCAAGGCGAACAGCAAGAAGCCCGTTTTCGTAGGTTATCTCTTTGGAGGCGAACCATCTCTCCACACCATCCAAAAGAACATCGTTTTTATTAGGCAATTGAACGACAATTAGAGGATTAACGTCTGCGCCATGGGAATCAAACGAAGCATATAGCTTCCGCTGCTTTCCAAGAGCCTTAGTTAGCAGATAATCAATCTGGTCTACAACTTCGTCTCCCTGCTTCACACCCTCATTTATGATAAGGACTTTCTTTATCAATCCAGCAGCGATAACCTCGGCTTCCGGGACAATAATCCATGTCGCGTCGGTATAATTTTTGGGGGTTGCAGAGGCACGGATAATTTTATCTGTCTGAAAATACTCAATAATTTCCTTGCCTTTAATCGTATCCCCCTCATGGCTTTCATCGACAATGATTTTGAACGACAAGTCGTTATTAAATGCCTTCTCGATATGCTCAAGAAAGTTTGTACGTTCGCCTTCTTTCAGGGCGTTGTTGCTTTTCTTATTGAGTGTTTCCCAATTGATAAAGCAAACATCGTTTGCTTCAAAACCTGTCGTCATGATATCGGCAAGAGTCTTCGTCTGCGCTCCATGAATATATTTGTCCATCTTCCCCTTGCTCTGAACTTCAAGTTCCCCTTTTCCTGGAGTAAGCCAGATGAAGACAGTCTTATCAAAACACTTTAAATACTCATCCATAAAAAAAGTGAGAATGATAGTCTTGCCGCTACCTGTGCAGCTTTTTAATATGATCTCACGTTTGTCACCCTTCATAGCATCCATAAGGTCAGCGATTGTCTTCAGTTGAAATTCTGCTGGTATACTCATCTTTTAGCCCTCCAGTTCCTTGTAGAAATAATTGGGGATCGTGATAATCTCCACGCCCCGTTCTTTGAGTAACTCTTCTTGTTCGCCGGAGAGCAGAACATCATGACCTTTATAGAGTCGAACGCATTTTTCAAATGCGTCGGCGTTTTCGACAAACTCATCCATTTCATCATCCGTCAGCACAATGGCAAGATCGGCATTACGCGTGAAGTTAACGCCGTTCTCCAGTTCCACCAATTCTCGAATATGAAGCAAAAGTTCATCTGCATACTCGTAGTACATTCGTTCGCTAATTGATACATAATCAATCTTATAGTATTTCAAACTGGCACTGTATCCTTCATTGGCGATCACACGCTTTATTCGTTCATATGCGACCTTGCGGCAAATTCCATTCTCATTGTTAGTACAGAGGATAAATTTGCGTTTGCTCTTTTCACGCACGGCATTAAATGCCAACACAGCTTGACCAGTAGTTCCGCTGCCTGCAAAAAAGTCCAATATGGTACTACTTGGGCCAGAAGCAATGGTAATAATACGGTCAATTAAGCGAATAGGTTTAGGGGTTGAAAATGCTATCATATTTTCAAGGATTGCACCTGTTTCCTTTTTTGCTTCATCTGTATGTCCTACTTCTTCATGTGGCCACCAACTCCACGGGACGAGCCCCTTCGCTTCGTATAAAAACTGCTTTCTGCGAGGCACACCGTTTCCATCTGGTCCAAAATATATACGACCGTCGTTAAAAGCCTTTACAAATTCACTTTCAATTGTGCTCCAACACCGACCTTGAGGTGGATAATGTTCAGTACCATTAGGAGCGATTATTTTATACATTTGATTCGTCCTATACCCTTGAGCTAGTAAGGAAATTGACTGCCATGGGCCACGTGGATCCTTGTCTGGATTTTTATATAGTTTCTTTTGTTTATCTGCTAATGGTAATCTATTCCGAAACTTTTTGAATTTATCAACATCATATGCGTAAATCAAAATATATTCATGTGAATCACCAATCGCTTCACGGTTTTCGCGCGAATATCTTTTTTGCCATGCTATAGTAGCGACATGTCTTTCTTCCCCCATAATTTGATTGCACAAGAGTCTGAGGTTGGCATATTCATGCTCGTCAATTGAAATAAAAATCGAGCCATTCTCAGAAAGTAAGTTCTTTGCAATTCTCAAACGACGTTCCATAAATGAAAGCCACTTGCTATGAATATAGCTATCTGTCTTATCCACGAAAGAATCATCATAGATAAAATCCTTATTTCCGGTGTTATATGGCGGATCAATATAAATTAAATCAATCTTTCTGCGGTAGGTCTTTTCCAGCAACCGCAGCCCCGCTAGATTATCTCCTTCCAACAGAAAATTAATATCCCCGCCATTGTCAATAAACAGACTTGGTTCTTCAGATAGTACTGGAATATGGGAATCTAGCACTTCATCAATCGTTTCCCGATGTTCTTCAAATACTAAACCATATTTTTTGCCCTTGACCTCTTTTTCTATCTGCCCAAGGAATGTCAAAAGACTCTCACTATTCTCGTCTTGCGAGGCCTTCAATATAAATGAACGAATTGCCTCTATCTTAGTGGTCAACTCGTCACGTTTTTGCTTTGAAATGTTAATACTCATTAAGCTTACTCCTTTTGTGTTACTCTCATATTCAAGCGCGTTCCAACCGTGCCATTATTTCTTCGGGAATACCCTTTGTGGTGCAATACTCCGAAAGCCGCATTCGGGCTAGTCGGCTCGGAACACTTCGACCGTTTTCCCAGCGGTTAATAGTCGTAAAACTGATATTCAAATCACGGGCAAGCTGCTCTTGTGAGATGTTCAGTTCTTTACGAACGGTTTTTATTATTTCGTCGATGGTCAATTTGGTGCCACCCCCACACGATAAATCATAGCATCCGCTATAGCAGATATCAACGGATTAATTGGATTTTAGATGGAAATATCGACACCATTCTCCAAAAGCTGAGACGCGGTGCCGTCAGGCACTCCAGATATATATTCAGGCTATGGGGGAACCGCGTTGATGCGTTATTATTGCGGTCATAATGGAACACTCAGAAGCAACGCAAAAAAGCGAGGGGGACACTAATGAATGGCGTTTCCAACAGATAAATCATACAACGAGAATAAGGCTCAGAATCTGAGCCTTATCTCTTCAGAAGATCAATTAGCACTCGAAAGATGAGGTCGGCCAAACAACACTTGCTTGTCCGAATCAAACAGATTGCGGTACACTACTTGTCCCCGACTTGAGGAAGCATCTACAACTTTGCCATCCCCCGCATAAATTCCAACGTGGGTAATATCCATAAACCTACCATTATGCTCGTAGCTCCAAAATACAAGATCGCCAGGGACCAGTTCTGCCGCGCTTACTGTCAGGCCATTTTCTACGCTAAATCGGGCCTGTTCCGCAGCGGTACGCGGTAAGTTAATACCAAGCTGTCGATAAACCCACTGAACGAGATAGCTACAATCTGTAAAGTCATCCTGTCCGGCCTTCGGTTGACTGTACGGATCGCCTAAACGAGTTAGCGCCAATTTGACGACTTCGCTGCCTATTTCTCCCTCGGGCAAATGCTGACCAATATCCGCAAGCTGCCCCGGCGTCAAGCCAATATCCGTTTCTTTACCCAGCATCGCAAACATGAGTGGCCGAAACTCTCCAGACATCATTTCCTTCATGATGTCCATCTGTTCATTTGTAAAGTGATAAGATTCAGCCTGTTGCTCCGCAGTTTTGCTCGAAACGGTTATATGCAAAATGTGTTCATAGCTGGTAGTCGTCTCTTCGCTGGTAGTCCCATCTTCATGCTCTACCGTAACGCTTTCCGTATGTTCGATCGTTTCGATACGGGATTCCAGTTGATTCATGTCCCAAAACACCGATTGGATGATCCCGATCCTTGTTGCATCAAGTGTCGCTACATCCATTCCGTTTTCTGAATCCATAACAGTCTTCACGGCAAAAACGGCTATAATATCCATCCAATTATCTATTCGCGTGTTGTCCGCGCTACCGGGGTAATGAAACTCCACTCGGTCTACACGGCCAGCGGACTGCTGTATTTCTGCCAGTCGGTCGGCATACTCAATGTCCAGCTCTTGAACGATTCGGGAAAGCGGCTTTACATCGGCATCCGTGTTTTCACCGGAAACAAAGATGCTGAACGGAGAGGAAATGACAGCAGCTATAGCCATAACAATGCACAGCAATACAATAACGGTGCTACTAATCCCCAAAAGCGCGGCTACCCCTTTGACAAGCAAAGCGGCTGCTTTTACTACCATTTTAATGATCCGAAGATTTATTCGCGCTGCAGCTTGTGCCCTTTGAATGGAGCGGCGGGCAGTCATCGCCATCTGTGCAGTCCGCTGTGTTGTCCTGGCGCTATTCATTTTTCCTTCCGCTTGATAATCAGAGGGGCTTTTAGCCTGTCCTAGCCGTTGTCCCGTTTTTATAAATGGCGATAATGTCTTAAAGTTCCTTTCTTTACGTTTGATCGTATGGCTTGCTTGCTTGGATATAGCGAAGGGGATTCGGGATGACGGAGGCCTGAAATGCTGCTTCCTCATGCTTACGGACGTTAGCGCTTTTGGACGATTCACGCGTACATTTGCTGAACGAGATGCCGCGGCGGCAAATGCTCCTTTTTTTCCGGCCGGTTCTTGATCTCTCACTTCCCGATTTAGAATTCGGTTAGTAAAGCTATTTTTGCGAAGAGGATGCAAAAGCCGGGCATTGACCCGGCTCCGTATAAAGCGTTGTTTTTTTGATTGATGGTTAGCTGACAAGAGATATTTCCCATCTACCGGCTTGCGGAGATGCAACCTACGGGCAAGTCGCAATTGAAGTGTACCTGAAGGCTTATTAATTATAGCAGCGGAGTTCTGTATCGATACCGTATCCCCTTCTGACTTTGCCCGCCTTTTTTGTATGAGCCTTATCAATCTTTTGCTAGCAACCACGCTCATTCCAACTTGAAAACGTACCGTTTTATCTATGGCAGATGCAGAATGGTGCTGCGCATATTCATTTGGGGATTGTGAAGTCGTCTTGTCATTGTTTATATGCTGTTTTGTGCGGGCGCTCGAATGTTTTACACGATCCATCAAGTTTGGCAGTCTGTCCAAACGTTTAATGTCTTTCACAACAGTCCTCGTTTTAATATCCTTCATCTATTCCACTCCCTTAGCTGGCTGCCATTTAGCGAACTTGTTCGTTCAGCCGCTTGAAATTCTTCTCCTGGCTTCGGCAATAATCCGGATAACGAAGTTGAATCGCTTCAAAAAAATAGGGAGCGTAGCTGCAATCGAATAATTCGTGGGGAGTAGAGTAGCGTTCCCCACCTTTTTCCGTCCAGCCATTCCAAAGATTAAAAGCAAGCCTGCACACGCGGATAGAACTACCGGTTTGCCACGAGGCTGCGAGACCTCCGGGCTTAATGCCCCCATTAGAAAAATCAAACAAATCGCGGATATGACTCCGAGTATCGCGGGAAATACCTAATGTGTAGAAAAGCGCCCGATGATAGCCGTCGCTGCATTTCCTTTCATCCAGCATCCGATAGTAGAAACTTTCGTGTTCAGCATCTCGAAATCGAATCGGATTCATTGTTACCTGCCCCTCTCATAGAAAATGAGCGGCTGGTTATAACCAGCCGCCGCCTACATAAAGCTCTTTACCTATCTGTTCATTTTGGCAAGCAAATCGGACCCTTTGACCTACCGCACTCACATTTTTTTGAGAAACTGCGCCATTTGTTTTAAGCCGCGTTCAATAGATTTTCGTACTGCACGTTCATCAACTTGTTCAGCTTGGGCAATCGCTACTTTGCTCATGCCTAAGAAGAAGTGAGCATAAATTCGTCTGAACGATTTTTCCGGCAATCGACACAAAGCCGCATAAAGCTGCTCATTGGAAAGCTTACGCTCGTAATATTCCTCCGGGGAAATCGAAAGGAAAAGAACATCTTGTTCTATACCGTCGTTCCGATCAAGCGAGTAATAAGCGCGATGACGATAGGTGCGCAATTTGTATGCGTTTTCGTTTAAGTCGAAACGGCGGATTTCTTGTGCCACTTCATCATCTAAGTCGATCCATACATCCGTTTTGATAAAGGAATACATGTCCCGCAAATTAATCCTTTTCATATTCGTCCCTCCATTTTGGTTTGTGGGCAAACCAAAATGGAGGGGGAGAGCGACAGCCAACGCTCCCTTTAAAACGATTGTTGATTTTGTTACAAAAATAAAAAAGACCTTGCCGCTCAGCAATCCAATGCTGATTTGCAGCCAAGTCTGATAGTAATATCCATCGTTGAGGCGTTATGAGCCATACGAATAGTAAAAACACATAAAAGGATCGTTGTTTGACATTGCATGCAACGGGGGCACATAATATCGATTTACCTCCTCACATGGCAACACCATTGCGAGAGGAATAACCAGTCTGTTTTATGATGGTGTTGTCCTACGTTTTAGTTCAAACGCTCCTTTTTGACTGTCCCGTATCACATGCCTTCAGCACTCGTCACTGTAATAGCTACCTTCTTTTGGGTTTCAATCAGAAAATAAAAAAAAGCGCTTCGCTTCTTTTTGCTGATCACAGCAAAAAATGAAGCGGCGCTCAATGACTGGAATGCAAAGTAATGCGAATAGAATGAATTCAGATGTATCCAGTTCAGGATGGCATGTCTACCTATTTCTAAATTATAGATTAATAGGAACCGCATCATCGCCCTCCTTTCATCGGTATGATTGTACGACTTAATGGGGAACCTGACGAAACCATCGAACAAGTTATGCCCGTTTCGTCAATCCCCGCTTCACAAACATAAAGGACAGCCGATGATCTTGTAGGCTGCCCTTAAGCTTGCTATACTATCATCGTATCAGGAAAACCGTGCATATTGGGTGCATAATTCGTGCAAAACAAGAGCAAATCTAGTGCAGCGTTCGGTGCATGTTCGGTGCAAGAAAGATTCACGGCATCCCAAGTGAGGAGTTAATCGTACTCGGAAAGATTGAACTGATTGCTAAAAATGGGGGCAGACCGTAGACCCTAGAGCCTGTTTGAAAAGATGGGGGATTTAGGTGATATTCTTCAATTCACGAACCATAAAAATAGAAGATGCATATGTGCATCTTCTGAAGTAATGATATGATCAGTCTTCTCCAAAGGAATCCAGTTCCAACAGGACCGCCCGATCTTTGATTTTTCGATATACTTTATGCAGAATTCGCTTCCGATGATAAAAGAACGCGCGGCGGGAAAGTGCAATGCGATCTATAATGACCGAAAGCGCCAGTTTATCCAAATATCGTAGACGAACGAACAAAATTTCCTCTGTGGTGAGAGCCGAGAAAGCGTAATCGATCAATCCGATTCTCGATAATAGCAACGGGATTTCATGTTCAGTGATCTCTATCCGATGAATGACCGTACGCAACAATGGTTCTTGTTTTCTTCCATTGCCATGATTCACCCACTCATGCAAAGCCCTCGTTAATCCCGGAATATGCTTAAGCTCTGCCTGCGCATATTCCAACCTTGCTTTCCAATCACTATAGGACATAAGCCATGCTTCCACTTTTTCATAGGGGATGGACTGTTGAGTAAGATTCATCAGACACCCTCCCCAATTCCAAGAAATACTACAACTCTCCTTCCGCAAAACTGCTGAATGAAGTGCAAATCAATCCATGTTAATAAACATAATTCACGCTCCGTTTCTAATTGATCCATGACGATCATCCCTTCATTGTTATATTGGGGACAGCCGCATAATTACGTAAGTTAAAGGCACCATCCTCTTCATTTTACGAGAGCCTGTCCCATTTTGATTTACTTCAGACTCCGATTCACGACAACAATCTCCAGCATTCATCTTTTTTTCTCTCCACCTCCTTTGGTACGGGATAATATTCCTATTTTTCCTCAGATTCCCCTTCATTTTACCTATTATTAGTTCGAATGGGGAGGGTGATCTTTTTGTCACCCTCTGCCATGATATTTCTGTCGAAAATCCTCGAATTTTCCCAAAGCTTGTTTCAATTTCAGTCCCATTAAATCACGTAGCATAGTGCTGATCATACAGACCTCTTCGTTTCGCCTTCTCAGCAGCTTCTCGAATGGATCGGGTGTCGAATTTACGAGTGATATGCCGAACGTGCGATTTTAGGGTGTTCGAAGTAATGCCAAGTAATTCTCTGATAATTGCCTGTCGATAGCCCAAGCCTATGAGCTGCAAAATTTCTTTTTCCGTAGGTGTGAGCATGCAATGCAATTCTTTTCGCTTTATAAGCTCGATCTCACTACGGATTATCGTCGCGACATCCGCATGGAGAGAGGACTGACGTCGGTGAGCTTCTCTGATCGCAACCGGTATGTCCATATAGTTGGACTTTGTAATATAATTGACCGCTCCGGCAACAACTGCATCGACCATGACTTCCGGATCATGTATCGAAGAAAGGACAATAATCGGTAACTCTTTATTTCTGAGAATCTCCGCTACGGCGTCCAGCCCGTCTCGTTTGGGCGAATTCAAAATCATTTCCAAGATCATTACGTCTACGTCTAATTGTACACTCGCTCGAATCGCTTCCTCTTTTGTCGAAACGATGTTAGATAAATAAATATCTGGCTCGGATTCAAGCAACATAGCGAGTCGCTGTTGCCAAGCTAGGTCACCATCCGCCAGTAATACTTTGATACTCCCGTTCCTACGGATCATATCTTTTATCTCTACAGAAAAGCTTGTTTGTTTGTTCATAATCGATCACCTCTTTTTATTTTCAAATGACAAAAAGACACGCCCCCTCACTGGCGTGCCTACTTGTCATCTTGGTGTGGTTTGAGAGGGTAACCCGGCGATCATTGCACTAGTGCAGAAGACCCGTGGCTTTGCGTCCCTGTCTTTCGATCAGGTTTGCCTTTTTTCCTAGTCTATTCGACATATTTGTATTGATTTATTTTACCATATTTCAATAGATGCCAAAAAGTTTGCTTGGTGTCACACCTTAGTAACGTATGTTTGAACATACCGCAACCCTCTTCTTCTCTGGGGGTCTCGCCAACATTTTAACCAAAATATACGCAAAGCCTTCGGACGTGACCGGCTTAGCGTTTTTCCTTACCGCCACTGTATGAAACCAAACATATTGATGAGCAGCTAGCGTTAGCATTGTTTCCATTAAACGGGATGCGAAATAAAACAGTGTATAGCAACAAATACACGCAAAGGCGAAGGCGCGATCAATCCTGCTTAAAAAGCAGTATGTTCGTTCATTTTCCAAAAAATGAAATCGGAACTTCAGTGTCGCTATCGCTGTATCCAAGCCTCCGTGCATATCTTTTTTTGAAAAAGGAAAGCTATTGGACGAATATATAAATAATGCCTCCTGGTTTTGAAAAGGAAGGCGACTTATGGAAGGTGTTATGGTTTGGCGGAAAAACCTTGCCGCTGTGGGATTCGTTCGCGCCACTCTGTTGTACTGGATGTTGATTCAAATATTGCGAATATCACCTTTCTTGAAACGGTGATTGCTCAACAAGGCCATGTGTAATTGCGTAAATCCTGAGATAAATTGGTATGTGAATACTCATCAAGAAAGGAAACTGAATCAATATGTTCAATAAGTTATTTTCTGCTCTTGTCATCAGTGCCATTGTCCTTTTGCTCGAAATAAACATAGTCGAAGCAAGAGAAAGCTTAAATGGAAGGGACTCTACGTTATTCGAAGAAATCCAGAAGGGCGGTTATATTCTGTTTCTAAGACACGGTGAGGCAACAATCGGCCAGGACCAACCGGGACTGACTTTTCATGATTGTGCAACCCAAAGGAACTTAAGCCAAACTGGAAGAGATCAAGCTAGAATGATAGGAACCATTTTCAAAGAAAAAATGATACCCATTCAATATCCGGTGATATCGAGTCCGTATTGCCGAGCACAGCAAACAGCCGAAATCGCATTTGGAACACAAAACGTTTCGGTGAATCCCTTCCTGGCTTCCATTGTACAGTTATCGGCAGAAGGAGTTCCTGAGGAAGAGAAGCAACGAATTTTAGTCAATTTGTCGGAAATGTTAGAAATTCCGCCGGCTCGAGGCTCCAATACAGTTATTGTCGGCCATGCATTTCCTAGAGGTCTAGCTCTCGGTGAAATCCCAAGTATGGGTACCATCGTTATTAAACCAAAAGGAATAGGTAAAGGATATGAAATTGTAAGTAAGCTCACTCTTCAAGAGTTTATCGAATGGTCACATCCGTCTCTGTTTAGTTCAAAGCCTTATAAAAGTTGGGACTCGTAATATCTCCTACTTGATGAAAAGAGGTGTAAACTGAGCAAGCTCATAAATGCCCAGTGATTTCTCCAACTGTGCCACCTGATTGACGATTCGCTTAAAGCCATTCTTTCCGAACATTTTTTCTTCAATCTCCTCAAATTGCTCACCGAGACGCTTGAATTCATCGCCGCCGACCATTTCGCGAAAGGCTGGAAACAATACAGTATCTTCTCGCGCCTCGTGTGGTTCATACATATGAATGTATTGATTCAACGTATGGGCAAACTGAGCACGTTCACGCCAGTGATAACTGGTTGGAGAGATGGCGGACTGCCTGATCATGTCGGTCAAGCGCCGTGCAGCTTCATGCTGTTCTTGAAGAACTCGAACCAAATCGACATATTGCGTTTCGTGTATAAATTTAGGAAATACATAGTTTTCTTCCAGTCGTTGGTGATAATTTTCGATAAAATTACGAGCAATAGAAGCAGTATGCAGAATGACGGGGTTAATCAGATATGGATCATACCCTTTTTCGCCTTTCAAACGTTTTTCTACATCTTCGTATATCAGCAGGATGCGCTTCAGCACTCCATGTTCCCGCATGAGGTCTTCTGTTGGCGGCATTTCCTTTTCTGCTTCGTCTTGCTGCCGGTTCTCTTCCGTATTAGTTTCCATGATTTCGATTCCTCCGTTTCCTTTGACGAATGTACACACACATTTTATTCGAGTTATAAATGAATGTGCGAATATCACGAATAAACTTCCCGATTGGATATTCTGTTTGAACTGTCTTGCAAATTAAGGTATGATAAAATCGGTTTCCGATATCGGAATAGATAATCAATGGTGGTGTACTTCGAACATGGAGGAACAAATTTACAGAAAGCTATTTCTCGGTTTTATTCAAATACATATCCTGCATCACGCTGCAGAGGAACCGATTTTCGGTTCGTGGATGCTGGACGAGTTGAAAGAACACGGATATAAAATGAGCGCAGGAACACTCTATCCGCTACTGCGAACTATGGAACTCAGCGGCCTGTTGGCACGAGAGGAACGAAATGTCGGCGGAAAAATTCGCAAGTATTACCGGACAACCGAAAAAGGAACACAAGTGCTTGCTGAAGCGCGTAGCAAAGCTTATGAATTGTTCAATGAGATCAAAGAATGACCAGCCGAACGAAAGGAGTGAGTGACGGTGTTCCGGTTAAAAGGGGTGAAAGCCAAAGGGATTTTGTCTATTCCGGAGTTAACGATACCTGCGGAAACGATTACCTGCATTGTAGGTGAGAGCGGCAGCGGAAAGACGACTTTGCTTCGATTGTTAAATCAACTGGATAGCCCGGATGAAGGCGAGATTTGGTTTGATGAGCATTCTTTCAACGTAACGGATCCCATTGAGTGGAGGCGTAACGCAGTAATGGTGCCGCAAGCTCCAATTATGTTCAAGGGAACGGTAGAAGATAATTTACAAATCGGATTATCCTTTGCTGACAAACCTACCGCAACTGATGAACAGATGAAGCAGGCACTTCATCTCGTCTGTCTGGAGAAAAATTTGGCTCAGGATGCGGAGAATCTGTCCGGCGGAGAAAAGCAGCGTTTGGCTCTTGCAAGGGCTATCTTGATGAATCCGATAGCCCTGCTTCTGGACGAACCGACATCGGCGCTGGATGAGGACACCGCAAATAAGGTGATGCAGAGACTGACCGCATTCAGTCGTGAAAAGAACAAAACGCTAGTTATGATTACACACTCCCGTCACATTGCAGATACATACGCTGATTTGGTCATTGAAATGAAAAGGGGAATGCCACATGTGAACGGGAGGAATGTGCAGTGAACGCAACAATTGATTTATTATTTTGGCAACTGGCCGCAGCATACTTATTCGTGCTTCTTCTGATAGTGATCGTTCGAATCAAGGGCATCCCGCGTGAAAAGGACATATTGATCGCGACAATTCGGATGACGCTTCAACTGATTCTTGTGGGGTACTTGCTTTCATACGTATTTGGTCACGCCCATCCGGTTTATACGTTGCTGCTTGTGGCTGTGATGCTTGCGTTCGCTATCCGGACGATTATTAAACGGGCAAAAGGGAATATGCCCGCCGCCATGAAGCGAATCATTGTTCTTTCGATGACATCCGGTATCCTGGTCAGTCTTATCTATTTTATAGGCATAGTCCTGCAGTTGGTACCTTGGTACGAACCAAGGTACGTGATCCCGATAGCCGGGATGATTGTCGGCAATTCGATGACAGGAATTGCCTTAGGCGTAAATTCCCTAATTGAAGGGATGCACACTCAGAAGGATAAAGTGGAGGCGACGCTTATGCTCGGAGCAACACCGAAAGTGGCAGCGCGGACGATTGTCAATCAAGCGTTCGATTCGGCTATGCTGCCTACCATTAATTCGATGGTCGGTATGGGGATCGTGTTTTTGCCAGGCATGATGACGGGACAAATTTTGTCCGGGACATCCCCGATCGTAGCTGTGGAATACCAAATTGCCATCATGCTGGGTATTGTCGGAAGTGTCTCGTTATCCGCGATCCTCTTCGTGCAACTCGGGTATCGGACGTTCTTTAACCACCGCAGCCAGCTTGATTTATAAATATTATGACGAGAGGAGAAAAGAAACCATGGCAAAAGTAAAAAAACTACCATGTTCTGCATGAGGATCGAATTTTTATTGGTGGAGCAGCCGATGTGGAATTTATGGTGAACGACGAAAAATGCGACGTCATCATTGATCTGCGCGCTGAAGCGACGGAGTGCCCTTATCCGGAGGCTAATGCACGCTGGATCAAAGTACCGCTGCAGGACAACTCTCAAGAGCCGGGCCAGGAACAGGTCATCCAACAAGCCATTGAGGAAGTTGTAAACGCGTATCAAAACGGTCATAAAGTTGGCTTGCATTGCGCTGCGGGGAAAGGACGTACAGGCACAATAGCTACCGGTGTGCTCCTTAAGCTCGGTTTATTCAACACTGTATACGAAGCCGAGCAGGGAGCTAAGAACATCCGTGAAATCATTCAATTGAATCCGGCCCAAAAGGAAGCGTTAAATCATTTGTTTTCATCTCCGAAACCATCTGCCAAGGAGGAATAACAACACGTGGAGAACAATAATGTTGTAAGCCAGCATGAGCCTAAAAGCAAATTGCGGGCGCTTTTGGAAGTATTAGCTGTATCAACTAAACTTGGTCTTACTTCATTCGGAGGACCGATCGCTCATCTCGGTTATTTTCACGAAGAATACATACGTCGCCGCAAATGGATGGACGAACGAAGCTATGCGGATCTGGTCGCGCTGTGCCAGTTTTTGCCTGGCCCAGCCAGCAGTCAGGTCGGTATTGGAATCGGCGTCATCCGCGCCGGATTGCTCGGCGGACTGACGGCTTGGCTTGGTTTTACGCTTCCATCGGTCATCGCTTTGGTCCTGTTCGCCTTCCTGCTGCAGGGATTTGATATTAGCAGCGCGGGTTGGATTCACGGTCTTAAAATCGTCGCAGTAGCCATTGTTGCTCAGGCCGTACTTGGTATGGGACAAAAACTGACTCCTGACCGAAATAGGGCAACAATCGCCATTATTGCTGCGTCCACGACCCTCTTGTGGCAGACTGCTTTTAGCCAGGTCCTGCTTATTGTTATTGCGGGCATTGTTGGCATGATGTTGTATAGAAAAACGACTATTCCTGAAACAGCGAACCTATCCGTGCCCATTAGCCGAAGCTTTGCGGTCCTCTGTTTGTCCGTCTTCTTTGGGCTCCTGATTCTGCTGCCGCTCCTCAGACAATTTGTTGTAGCGGATTGGCTATCATTATTGGATAGCTTTTATCGGTCTGGGTCGCTTGTTTTTGGCGGAGGGCACGTCGTTCTTCCGTTGCTCGAACGGGAAGTCGTACCGACAGGGTGGATCAGCAAAGCCGACTTTTTAGCGGGATATGGCGCGGCGCAAGCTGTACCGGGGCCGTTATTCACCTTCGCCGGGTACTTGGGAGCGATGATAAACGGAGTTACAGGCGCTATTATCGCCACTATGGCTATTTTTCTGCCTGCTTTTCTTTTGATCGTAGGAGCGCTGCCCTTCTGGAATTCCTTGCGGAAAAGTTCTAAAGTTCAAGGAGCATTAATCGGGATCAACGCAGCAGTTGTCGGCATCTTGTTGGCGGCGCTGTATAATCCGCTATGGACTACGGGGATTCTGGCTCCTATCGATTTTGCATTGGCTTCGATTCTGTTTCTGATGCTCGTTTTTTGGAAAGTACCGCCATGGATCGTTGTTGTTGCCGGTGCTGCAGGCGGTACGATAATTAGCTTACTCTAGCACTAATTTGCCAACATAAATCGCGCTAATGGAATAAGCGGAATCTATTTGCCCGTTATAAAGTGAAACCGGCCTATAATCATGTTCCGTTTTTTTTCAATCAATTAAGAAAAATTTTCCATGTATTTAAGCATCTACTTTGCGGGTGGTGTCAGCTTCGCTGGTACTACTCCTATTTAATGCCGTAACATGTTCGGCTCAACACAAGCTGTAATAGCTCGGCCCATCATTACCAGGTATTGTTCGACATTTGCGCCGGGAATCTAATCCTTGATGAACGTCCGGGATTCGTCTTTTGGTTCGATCTTAATACGGGAAAAACCGCTTTGCGCAAGCTGGCCTCCAATTTGCCGATAAAGGACGCCCTGAAATGCACCCTGAATAGATATGGTCGATATCCTGCTTGATTCAGCCGTTGCCACGACATCCGGTATGGCCAGTCGGCCGCCGTCACGTAGCACAGAACACCTCGTCAAAAACCTGCTGCTTCGATGAGTCATTTCCACTCATTCCCTAAAAATTGTTTCGATATTTTGGACATTATTTGAGTAGGAGGTGTTTTGTGATGAATTGTAATGTCGGAAAAAAGGAACAAATTATTAGAATTTCCATTGGAACAGGTATTATTCTTTTGGGTCTGGCCTACAGAAATTGGTGGGGACTCTTAGGATTGGCTCCAATCCTAACTGGGGCCACCCGATATTGTCCTGCTAACACCGTGTTAGGAATTAACAATTGCAAAAAGGCACGGTGAAAAATAAGCATAAGATACCAAATGTATATTGGGAAGTTGGCGATATTTGTTTGCCTGCTTAAACAACAGGAAGTTGAACTTCGTTGGTCCGGGTCGTACTGCCCGGACTATTCGGTTTTAGCGTAATAAAAAACGACAACCGCTCATGTTGAACCTTAGCGTATATTTTAGTTAAAATGTTGGCGGTCCCCCTTTCTCTTCAAAATGAGCTATCGGCAGCAACAGACGCGGTGTCCTATTAGCTGTCCCTTATCGTTGTTTAGGACACAGCCTTGCCCAAGTTTAATCCTTTACGTAGGCAACTGCATAGGATAAAGAGCAGCGAACAATTATGAAGAGGGGGAATGCATATGTACCGTAATTCTTATTTTCACTATCAGTGGAATCCTATGCATAGCTACTGGAATACCAATCGGAGTTATAACTGGAATCCTCACTATTACAATTGGCAAAATAACAACAGGAATTCTGATTATGGAAGCATTAAATTACAGGATTATGGAGCAAGACCTTTTGTAGTGAACATCGCCCAAGCAAGTAAGCAAAACAATAATTACCGAACCGCTTTATGGACAGGGAAACATATTCAAGTCACTTTGATGAGTATTAATGTTGGGGATGACATTGGTTTAGAAGTCCATCCGACAACTGACCAATTCATACGGATTGAACAAGGTCAAGGACTTGTTCAAATGGGTGATAGTAGAGATAACTTAGATTTTCAAGCAATGGCAAATGAAGACTATGCAATTATGATACCTGCTGGAAAATGGCATAATGTAACCAATACGGGTAATACACCACTTAAAGTTTACGTTATCTATGCACCTCCTCAGCATCCATACGGTACAGTTCACGAAACAAAGGCAATGGCAATGACTGCTGAAAGAAACTACTGAAATTAATCGAATGAAAAATGTGTTACATGTTCAACTCAACTCGAGCTCCAACAGTTCGGCCCGTCTTGGCTCAAGGCTTGATGGCACGTATTGCGGCGGACACCAGGTATTGTTCGACATTTGCGCCAGGAATCCAATCCTTGATGAACGTCCGGGATTCGTCTTTAGGTTCGATCTCAATTTGGGTAAAACCGCTTTGCGCAAGCATGGCTTCCAGTTCGCCGATGGAAGAAGCTCCTGAAATGCACCCTGAATAGATACGGTCGATATCCTGCTTGATTTCATCCGGAAAATCGGCTGTTGCCACGACATCCGATATGGCCAGTCTCCCGCCGTTACGCAGCACACGGAACGCCTCGTCAAAAACCTGCTGCTTCGACGGGGACAGATTAATGACACAGTTTGAAATAATTACGTCAACCGAATGGTCCTGAACCGGCAGATGCTCGATCTCTCCCAGCCGAAATTCCGTATTGGTAAATCCGCTTTTACTGGCATTTTCGCGGGCGCGGCTGACCATTTCCGGTGTCATATCTACACCAATGACGCGGCCGGAAGCGCCCACCTGACGGGAGGCAAGAAAGCAATCAAACCCGCCGCCGCTGCCCAGGTCCAGCACGACTTCTCCCGGCTGCAAAGCGGCAATGGCTTGCGGATTGCCACAGCCGAGGCCCAGGTTCGCCCCATCCGGAATGGCTGTCAGTTCTTCTGACGAGTAGCCCATTTTAGCGGAAACGTCCGCGGGCGACTCGCAGCAAGCATTAGCTGGCGCTGGCGTACAACAGGACCCTGCCCCTACGTCCTGTAAGGCGATTTCTTTATACCGATTCCGAACGTTTTGACGAATTTGATCATTACTCACTTGATTCATGAAAGATCACTCCTTAGTTTTTTTATACAATCAACAGCAGCTCGCAGCGCAGCAAGCCGTTGGTGTTGCACGAATGATTGGCACCCTACTAAAGAATCGGACCGATTGCTTTTGCATAGCGTCTGACCATTTCCACGCTTCTCTAGCAGATCGTTCGATTTCCCTTTGGCGTTGTTTCATAAGCATTTCCGCAGCAAACCAATTGAGGCTCAAGTCGGTCCCATCCTTTTATCAAAAAATGTAAGCATTCAGTGTTTAAGATGATGCAAAAGCTTTTTAACAACAAACTGCGCGTCCGGCCCCACCCCCCTTAAGGTAGCAGAAGCAAAGGAACGCTGCCCTTCCAACCCCACATAATAAAGCCCCGGAACATCGCTTATGCCTGCTTGATGTAACGGCCTTCCTTCCGCATCCAGCGCGCCAATCGCTTGAAGGTAGGGAAGTTGCGGCCGGTAGCCTGTCGCAAAGAACACCGTATCCACCGGCTCTTTTGTACCGTTCGGCCAAATGACGCCATCCTCATAAAAGGATGTGAACATCGGTTGTTGATCCGGTTTTCCTGCTGCTACTTTTTCTTTGTACCCGCCCGAATCGTTCACCGCACTTGAACTCGGCGCGGTTTTCCCGAACCGCCAAAATGGAAAGGTGTCAAACCCAATCAGTTTGATCCAAAAATGCACATCCTGACCTAACAGCCTCGATTTCATGAATTGGACCGGCCGGAGTACCGCTAAAGACGTCTTGCTCGCATCGGCCAGTTCAACACCGATCTGCACGGCAGAATTGCCACGCCCGACCACCACTACGCGTTGATTGCGAAATGGCTCCGGATTCCGGTATTCGGAGGAATGAAGTGTGCAGCCTTGAAACGCCTCCTTCCCCGGCACAACTGGCGTATAGGGATTGTGAAAGGAGCCGGTCGCATTAATGATGGTGCGCGCCCGATACGTATCCCCTGCCATCGTACGGACCGTAAACCCTTCTCCATCCCTTTCGACCGATACTACGCGTTGATTGGTTCGGACCGGTAATTGAAACTTTGCCCGGTAATCCTGTAAATAACGAATGACTTCATCACGCTTGGGATAGCCATCCGGATCGCCAGGGAACTTCATGCCCGGCATCGACGAGAAACGTGCTGGAGAGAACAGTTTGAGACTATCGTAATAACGTGGCCACGAGCCCCCCGCCTCGTCACTCGCGTCCAAAATCAGAAATTGAAGTCCTTTCTTCTGAAGATGATAGCCGGATGCAAGACCCGCCTGCCCCCCTCCAATGACAATCGTATCCAATTTCTCATTCATACCCATTACCCTCCAATTTATTTGCAATTTACAAGTATATGAGAAAAGAAAATCACCCGATGGGGGTGGAACAGCATAGGCTGGATTTCGACATTGTTTCGTTCAAAAGCTTAATGGAGCGAATGACCGTTTCTTTTTCAAAATCGTTCATGTGAGAGAAAATCTCTGCTAAATAAGCGTTACATTGCTGGTCAATCGTTGTGGCTACATATTTGCCTTCTGTCGTGAGAGAAAGCACAAATACCCTTCGGTCGTTGGGATCGGGCGATTTTTTCACTAAGTTCATTTTGATTAACGATTGGATTTGTCGGCTAAAGGTCGTTATATCGGTTCCTAACGCCTCGGCTACCTGCTGAATGGACGGTTGATGCTGACGATCGATCTCGTAAAGAATATGGCTTTGCACTAAGGAAATATCGCAGCCACCGGCGGAGCAGCAATTTTTATTGAGAAACCCAAAACGGCGTGTCATGATCTGAAATAGTTCGCGAACATTTTCCACTGTTATTCACCTCATGTTCTAGTTATACAATGTTTATTTGCAAATTGCAAATGTTTTTAATCACAAAAAGAAAACCACTCGGCTGAGTGGTCTCCTGCTTGCTTATTTACCGGGATATAACTTATGCAATGATTCTCTCTGTGATGGCTTAATATCAATGATGTTTCGAATGCTCTTTGCCTTGGCCTCGTCAAGCGTATTACTTAATCCTAGGGCAAGCAAGGTAACTTCGATTGCAGAAATAAAATAGTGTATAACACCGCAGAGCGCAGCAATACGTGCAAAGGCGAAGGCGCTACCAGCTAATCGGCAGCGCCTTATTATTTTTTTCCGAACATGTTCAACTCAACTCGAGCTGTAACAGTTCGGCCCGTCATGACTCATGCCTTGTTGGGGTAGTACCAGTGAAGCTGAAACAACCCACAAAGTAGACGGATATTTTTAAATAACCTCTTCAACAAAAGTTTTCCTACTTATGGATTTAACAAGACTATTCACTTTTGATTTTCAATACTTCCGTCCGTTCCTCGTAAAAGTACCTTTGGAACAAGACGAATATATAATAGTTCCCCAATAAGTTCTACAATTGTCTGCGTTACGATTACTGCAGACACTACCCCGTTTAGAGGTTCAGGTAGCGCCAGTGCAAAAGGAAGAACGACAAGAGAGTTACGTGTTCCAGCACTAAAGATAAGTGCCCGTCCTGCTCCAATATCTAAACGGAATACACGAGAAACTAAGCGAGCAATAATCGGTGTAATGACCATGTATGCTACATAGACTGGAATGACCTGGCTTATAAAATCAAAAGAGGTATACAGTTTAGAGATTTGTGATGCAACGACAACAAATAGGGTTATTGCCATAAAAGGCACAGGAAGCCATGCTGTAGTATCAAGAAAACGTTCTCCGTATGATTGTCGTCTCGACCACCATTGAGTAAGTAGAGCAAGTACCAGCGGAACAACAATAAGACCTAAAAATGCTTCGAGAAATGGCCCGACACTCACAATATCTGCCGCTTTCTTGCCCATAAAAAGCCATAGATAAATAGGCAATAGAAGCATTTGGGTTACAAAGAGTATAGGGGTTGAAACCAAGACAAGCTTCTCGTTCCCACGCCCAAGATGCGTAAAGACGATAACATAGTCAATGCAGGGGGTTAGCAAAACAAGAAGTACACCTAATAGTAGTGCTGGATCGGTTGGAAGGAACTGAGTTAACCCCCAAACAAGGATGGGTACAGCTAGGTAATTCATAATAAGCAACGCATAGATGAACTTTCGATTCGTTAGCGCCTCTTTTAAACGAAAAAACGGAATTTGGGCAAACATACCATACATTAAGATGGCAAGTACGAATGAAATCATGCGATCTAAATTTTCACTGACTTCTGGCCATAACAATCCAAATCCAGCGGCAATAATTAGGGCTATAGCATAGAGCCATACTTGATTCTTTTCTAATTGTTCTCTTGAAATCATTTCGCGCCCTGTCCTTTCCTAACACGAACCTGCATTTTCTATCTTCTCTAAGCATTCCGACCATGTAAGGCATTTGCAGCTTAGACCGCTGTCTAGGATCTGTATCATCGAATCAAACTGTTTCTTCCGCTCCTCAAGTTCGGATCGTTTTTGATTTGCCATCTGCTCCCACTGCTCAGAGAGCGAATCACGGGTTTCAAAACCTTCTAGTAAAACGGTAATTTCCTGAATGCTAAATCCCGTTTGCTGCGCAACTTTAATAAAGTTGATACGGTCTAGCAGTCCCTCGTCATACCGGCGCTGACCATTCTTTCGCTCCGGAGCAGGAAGCAGACCAACAGATTCATAATACCGTAACGTCGATGCGTTTACTTCTGCTTTTGCCGCGAGTTGCCCAATACTAAGACCTGTCATAGTAACACCCCTTGACTTAAAGTTAACTTTAAGTTTTATGATTAGAGTATAGATCATTTGGAGAGGTGATGTAAATGAAAAAAGGTGATTGGCTTGCTGGTCTTGGACTATTAGGTGCTTGCGCCTTATGTTGCGCTTTGCCGCTGCTTGGGGGTGCGGCAGTCCTCGGGGTTTCATCCTTCTTTTTGAATCCGTTTGTTGTCGCTGCTATGGCTTTTATGTTTGTGATAGCAGGAATCGTTATTTATCGTAGACGTAAAGCAACCGGTTCACCTTATATAAAAACAGGCTGCAGTTGCAATTCGTGCACAAAGTGAAAGGGGATAGAGAATATGAGCAAAGAAATACCGGTTGCTTGCTGCCACACGGTTTTTACGAAAGAACAGCGGATGGAGTACAAAAGCATTTGGGGGGAACTCGAAACTAGAAGGCTCGGCATTATGGAGCTTGAAAACGGGTACCAGTATCATTTTCCAGGAGACGCGGAAACACTGCGGCTCGTCAATGAATGGGTAAGTATGGAGAGAAAATGCTGTCCGTTTTTAACATTTACCGTCATTACAAGAAATGAAATGGAGCCGATTTTACTACAACTAACCGGTGACGAACAAGCAAAAGAATTCTTGCGAACTGACATTCAATCGAATATAGACACGATAACTAAGCAAGTATAGGAGAAGCAATGATAGCCGAAAAAACGATAACATCTGCATACTGGATAACTACCATATTAGGTGCTGGACTTTTATTCATCGGTGGATTACTCTTTATCACCCACGGGGAGCAACAAGTAGCGGAAATGAAACATCTTGGCTACCCTGTATACTTCTTAATATTTTTGGGGGTAGGGAGAATCTTGGGTGCAATCACTATCGTAATACCGCGCTTTCCGCGTCTGAAAGAATGGGCATACGCGGGCTTTGTCTTCGATCTTATCGGTGCATCAGCATCACACACTTTGGCTAGCGACGGCCCTGTTCAAATCGCGTCACCATTAATTTTTCTTGCATTGGTTATAACATCTTGGGCATTGCGCCCAGCGAGCCGTAAACTCAAGGTTCAATGAATCTGAAGATATTCAGCACTTCTAACGCGAAGTGCTTTCTTATTTTATTCAAGGCACAATTTGGATAAACGAATGCATCAAGTCGGGAACAAATCGGTGGGAGCATCGGGAGGCAACATCGTGGCAGCACAAAGAGAACCGCAAACAAAGAATGTCGGTTCTCGATGAACAGAAAGTGTGGGCGATAGATCGGGCGGTACGGCTTTCGCACCAGGAACGACGCGAAATTTTATTGCATGTTTCGGTGAGTTCGAGAGCCGGTTCATTTCCGGTGTACGGATCGATCAGCACATGCATCGGATCAGCCTGGTTAGCAAGAATGGGGATAGCTTCGATTGGATTCACCTTCATCAAGTTCTTTCAGCTGAATTGGAATAACGCCTTTCGTCGTTGCTTGAGACAAAGAAAATGCGTGCCATCACGATTCATGCCGTTTATGTTTTAATCACAAAAGAAAACCACTCGGCTGAGTGGTCTCCTGATTGCTTATTTGCCGGGATATAATTTGTGCAACGATTCTCTCTGGGAGGGTTTAATATCAATGATGTTGCGAATGCTCTTCGCCTTGGCCTCGGCTTCGTCAAGCGTGTCGCTTAATCCCAAGGCAAGTAAGGTGCCAGCGGCTACCGTACCGGTCCGTCCCTTTCCACCGCCACAATGAAAAGCCACTTTCTTGTTTTGGTGATAAGCTTCGATGACGGCCTGGATCGCTTGCTCGAAGGCTTTTTCTTGCGGCATAGCAGCATGATCTGCTAACGGAATTTGAATCCATTCCGCACTCGCCGCTGGATAGGCGCAATCCGTCGCTTCGCCGCGCAGATCCACGATCACGTCGATACCTTCATTTTTTACCATCGATTCAACATCGGCTGCCGCGCCCATAAAAATTTTATCAGGAATCAAAGCATGGTAGGTTTTTTCAGACGCCATGGACTATACTCCTTTTTTAAACGATCCAAACTCAATCGGAACCGGGGCCGCTGGCGGCGCGCAGCACAGGGACAAATCCCTGGCTTCTCCGGCGGATTCGAATTCTGAATCTTCTTTTGTGTAGAAAATCTCCCAAGCGTTGCCGTCCGGATCATACACCCAAACTTTATCCTGCACCGCATAGCAGCATGTGGTATTCATCTCGTCAATCAGTAGCAGTCCGCTTTGACGAAGCCTCTCCCCCATGGCCAGCACTTCTTCCGTATTATTCACTTGAAATCCCAAGTGGTTCAGTACACCCTTTTGTTCGAAGGGACGTACATTGAGCGAAAAATGAAGCGCCGGTTCTTCTAACTCGAATTTGGCGTAGTTATCTTTAACCTTACTCGGTTCGGCTCCAAAAAAAGCGCGATAGAACTCAAGAGACTTGTTCAGCTCCGTGCAGTTTAAAGCAACATGCATTCGTTTGATCATCGTCGCCACCTCATTTCCCTTCTTTGACAAATTGTTCAATCCGGCTCTTAATCGAATCGCGAACGGTGCGGAACTGGTTCATAATTTCGTCTTCCGTTCCGGTTGCTTTTGCCGGATCATCAAAACCCCAATGCCATTTCGTTACATTCTTGTTGGAGATCACAGGGCAATGCTCGTCGGCGTGGCCGCACAGGGTAATGACATAATCGGCGCGATTCAAAAGTTCCGGGTCGATCACATCGGAGGTATTTTTGCTAATATCCACGCCAGCTTCTTGCATGACCTGCACCGCACGCGGATTCAGTCCATGTGCTTCAAGACCCGCGCTTTTGACTTCATATTTGTCGCCGCCTAGCGCGTTTAAAAACCCGTCTGCGATTTGGCTTCTGCAAGAATTTCCGGTGCACAAAAAATAAATTAACGGTTTTTTCTCCATGGTGAACAATCTCCTTTGATTTCAATTCATTAATCGCCTTGATGAACTCTTTTCGCTTGTTTACTTCTCATAAAAGTCTTCATGATCATTGCAACTACCACTAGGACGATCACGATCACCGCGATACATAACCATACATTCACCTGTAGCGTCTGGAGAACATAAAGCCATACATAAAGACCGGTGAGCGTAATGAACAACGTGGGAATGGTTAACAGGATACCGACTTTAAAATAATAGCCCCATCTAATTTTCACGTTTTTCGTGGATAGGACATGCAGCCAAAGCAGCGTGGCCAAGGAGCCGATTGGCGTAATTTTCGGCCCTAAGTCCGAACCGATCACATTCGCATAGATCAGCGCCTCACGAATGAACCCATCGGTTTGCGTACCTTGGATGGCCAGCGCATCGATCATGACCGTGGGCATGTTGTTCATAATGGATGACAGGATGGCTGCAATAAAGCCCATACCTACGGTAGCCACAAATAACCCTTGGTCTGCGACCGCTTGAATGACGCTGCCTAGTGCATCCGTAAGTCCGGCATTGCGCAAGCCATAAACGACCACATACATGCCGATAGAGAAGATGACGACAGCCCAGGGAGCGCCTTTGACCAGTTTCCAGGTATGAATCGCAGGGCTTTTTCTCGCCGCGAACAAAAAGGCAATCGCTGCAACCCCGGCAATAATGGATACAGGGATCGAGAAAAATTCGCTAATGAAATACGCAACGAGCAGCGCGGCTAAAATGACCCAAGATAACTTAAACAGCCGCATATCCTTGATGGCTTCCTTCGGCTTTTTCAGTTGCTTAAGATTGTAAGTGTTCGGGATACTCTTCCGGAAATACAGATACAACACAATGAGGCTCGCAATGACGGAAAAGAAATTCGGAACAATCATGCGGCTCGCGTATTCCGCAAAACCGATGTTGAAATAATCCGCAGATACGATGTTAACCAAGTTGCTGACGACAAGCGGTAAAGATGCCGTATCCGCAATGAACCCACTGGCCATAATAAACGGCAGGATCATCTTTTCATCAAACTTAAGTGCCCGGACCATGGCGAGTACAATCGGGGTAATAATCAAGGCCCCGCCATCATTGGCAAACAGGGCGGCAACCGCCGATCCCAGCAGGATGATAAATACAAACATGAGCAGGCCGTTTCCGCGTGCCAGCCGCGCCATATGCAATGCAGCCCACTCAAAAAATCCGATTTCATCCAGCACCAGTGAGATTAAAATAATGGCCACAAACGCCAAGGTAGCGTTCCACACGATACCGGTTACGGTGCCGACGTCCGCGAAGCTGACCACACCAAAGAGCAAAGCTAGGATCGCTCCGGCACTTGCCGACCAGCCGATATTTAATCCTTTCGGTTGCCAAATGACAAAAAGCAACGTTACCAAGAAAATGAAAATCGCCACATAAACCATTTATGCTTCCTCCTGAACTACGTACAGCAATCATTGGTTTCGCAAACGGCAGGCTCAATCAGCGCCGCTTGCGAAGGAATTTCTTTTAGAATATCCAAAATATAAGGCTTGTCTTCCAGGCAGAGCGAATAATAAACCCACTGTCCCCTGCGAGACTCTTTGACCAGGCCCCCGTCCCGCAGCTTGCGCATATGCTGACTGATATTGGGCTGGCTCGTTTTCAAAATGTCCACGATCTCGCACACGCACAGTTCCTTCACCTGCAACAAGGCTACGATAGTGAGTCTGTTCCGGTCCCCCAATAGCTTCAAGGCATCCGCTACTTCTTCTAGTTTGCTCAACTGCTTCACTCCTTTTAAGCGACGGGAATGTCCATCCCTTTTAACAACCCGATTACTTTCTCCCGAATCTCGTCACGCGCTCTCTTCACGTCTTCCAGGTTGCCGCCGTCTACAGCCAACGGGTCGGGGATGTTCCACTCGACGTTCATGATCTTAAACGGTACGATAGGACAGCGTTCTACAATTTGTTCGCACAACTTGACGATGGCATTCGACGCTAGAAAAAATTTCATATCGATTTTTTTGCAAACATGCTGGGAAAGATCGATGCCTACCTCGCGCATAGCTTCAACGGTGTAAGGATGCACTTCTTTCGATGGTTCTAATCCGGCACTCTCCACCACCACATGATCCCCGCCATAAAACTTAGCAAAGGCTTCGGCCATCTGACTTCGGCACCGATTTTGCCCGCAAAGGAAATAAATCCGCGTAACATCCCGTTTCATTCTCCCACACTCCCCTACCCCTTGTAAATAGCCATATAATTATTTGCTTATTTCAAATATGATTTTACATGCCAATTGTTATCGCAGTATTAACGTTGAAAAAGAAAAAAGCAGCCGCCGGGGAAGGAACTGCGATGTTTTCGATTAATTTTCACCGGGTGAAACGATATAGAGGTTCGTAAGATTGACAAGAAATTAGATCTTGTCAAGGCTCCGGATGAATGACGTGACATTGCCCAAACAGCAGGCTCCTTGTGGGTTATTAACCTCACACCCACAGCGACCAGCTTGAATTTGTTCTCTTATATGGTCAATTGGATTCTGATTTTCCTGAACGGCTTGTATTAAGCGTTCTCTTGTCCATCCGAAGCAGTAACAAACGGGTACTTCCAATGCAGCGTCTTTTTGGAACACCGAAACTTTGAGCATATCTTTGCCAAATGTCTGCTCATCACTAAAATAGACAACTTCGCAAGATGAATTCGCGCAAAAAGTGTAAGTTAATTCAGGGTATATTGTTTCTAACGCGGTTGGTTGAAGCAATGATTTGAGCGTAATCAATTGAATAGTTTTGCCCTTTTGGTAACAAACAGGGCATTGAATTGATTTTGTTGGATTATCAGTGGAAGTTTGACAGCAGCTATGCATTTTGTATCACTCCTTGTGCAGTCTTTAATTCATCACTGTTTTAATAATGGGGCATTCACTAAATATCTTTGTTTTCGGGGCATCTTTCTTTAAGGTCTACCAACATCCGTTCAATTCTTCGGAGGCCTTCAATTTTACGCTGGATGTCCTCTATTTTTTGAACAGTGAAATCATACATATCGCGGCACTTTACTTCATCCCGATCAACAACACCTAACAATTTGTCAATTTCATTTAATACGAATCCCAATTCCTGCATGCGTTTAATAAATGTTATACGATCGGCTGTTTGTTCTGGATATATTCGGTAGCCTGAATCGGTACGAGAAGGTTCTGTAATTAAACCGATTCGTTCATAATACCGGATAGTTTCTTTGTTAACGTTACATTTATCAGCAAGTTCTCCGATACGAAACTGCATTTGCTTCACCTCACACGTAGTATAAACCCTGTACTTAAGTACAGGGTCAAATAGATATTCTTCCTCTTTAATTAAAAAGAATTCATTACCGAGAATGTTTGTGCACCCACATTTTTTTACATCGCTTTTTGGGAAGTCCTTAGCGTACAGAATTTCCGAAATGTTGGCGTTACCATATATACGCTTCGCCTTTCGCTTCAAGGACGTAAGCACTTTCAATTATATTTTATTACATTGACTTTGCGGGTGGAACTAATATGGGGGAGAAAGTACACATGAAGCTGGGATATGGCCGTGTGTCGGCTAAAGATCAAAAACCGGAACGACAGTTCGTCAAGTTCCAGGAGTTGGGCATCGAGGACCATTTGTAAATAGTTTGTATTTGTCTTGTGATTATTTAGGCTCTTGCCCATTACTGCAGGTTTTGCACTCCTTTATATAGGCAGTTGCATATGATAAAAAAGTAAACACTGAATCATAAGAGGAGAATGAGTATGTTCCATAAATCATGCCATCACTATCAATGGCATAATCCGATGCATAACAGCTGGAATAACAACTATCGGGATTATAATCCTCACTATTACAATTGGTATAATACTGATAGTAATCCCTACGGAAAAATGAAATTAAGAGATTATGGACAAAGTCCACTTGTAGTGAATATTGACCAGGCAGCAAAGCAAAACAAAACTTACCGTACCGCTTTATGGACAGGAAAACATTTTCAAGTAACTCTGATGAGTATTAATGTTGGCGATGATATTGGTTTAGAAGTCCATCCGACAACTGATCAATTCATACGTATTGAAGAAGGTCAGGGACTTGTTCAAATGGGTGATAGGAAGGACAAATTGGATTTTCAAGTAATGGCCTATGATGACTATGCAATTATGATACCTGCTGGAAAATGGCACAATGTAACCAACACAGGCAATACCCCCCTTAAAGTTTACGTTATCTATGCGCCTCCTGAGCATCCATATGGTACAGTTCATGAAACAAAAGCAATTGCACTGTCTGCTGAAGGTTAGTTAAATCCAATTATTCCAACTTTATTTCGTCCCGGTCCGGAACCCAGGCCGGGTTAATTGGGGTATTACCAGCGTCACTGTCACGAAGTCCAAAAGTATGGAACAAAATAGTTTGTTGAATATGACTCATAAATTTCCAAGAAGGCCGGGTGGTATCAGCTTCGCTGGTACTCCCCCTAAGGCAGTCTATATTGGACTAGATCAACTCTCCAAATAGCGATATAGTGTAGTTTTACTAATTCCCGTCTCTTCCTTTATCTGTGCAAGACTATACTTTTGACTCTGATACATATGAATGGCTCGTTTCACATTCTCATCAGGCTTTCGCGGACGGCCAGGACTCATTCCTTTTTGTTTCGCCTCATACAATCCCTTTTTAGTATTCTCACTAATGACATCACTTTGAAAATTCAATAAATAATTTACGCTGTCATGAAATGAGTATCCTGATGATTGATTCGTATTTATCCCTTCGCCAACAGTATAGAGATATGACCTTTTTTCATTTAATTGATTTAATAGCTCTGCTAGATGCCGGGTAGAATCCGCAAATGAAAATAGCCTTGCAACAACAACTGTATCCCCTGGTTGAAGTTCATTCATCATTTTTATTAACATTACTCTTTTTTTAGGGGATGAATGCTCCTCAGTGAAGAATTGGTCACAATTCAGTTCTTTCAAAGTCTCTATTTGGATTTTACAATTTAAATCATCTTGATAGGGTCTCATATAACCAATTAACATAACGTGCCCTCCTTACTGCAGAAGCCCTTTTGAAAGCATACCACAAAAAAGGGACCTAAAAGGTTCCATTTTGGTCCTTTTGGTGATAAAATGAATGAGCCTAATACGGAACCTGACTTTTATGAGAGTTAAAAGTCACACTAAAAATAAATAAGGAGTGGAAGTAAACGTGGTTGAAAGAATAAAAAGAGAGTGGTTTTCAAACATAAGGGGCGACATACTTGCTGGAATTGTTGTCGCTTTGGCTCTCATTCCAGAAGCGATTGCCTTTTCCATTATTGCCGGTGTCGATCCTATGGTTGGTTTATATGCCTCTTTTTGTATCGCAGTCATTATAGCCTTTGTAGGCGGTCGTCCAGGTATGATTTCCGCCGCTACTGGCGCGATGGCTTTGCTGATGGTACCTCTAGTTAAAGATTACGGATTACAATATTTATTAGCCGCCACTATACTCACCGGGATCATACAACTTATTTTTGGATTATTCAAGATTGCAAAGCTAATGAAATTTATTCCTAGAGCCGTCATGATCGGTTTTGTTAACGCACTCGCAATCCTGATATTTATGGCGCAGGTCCCTCATTTTGTTGGCATATCAACTCTGACTTATGTGTTTGTTGCTATTACTTTGATTATTGTATATGTATTGCCTCGTTTTTTCAAAGCCATACCAGCCCCATTAATCGCTATTATCATCCTTACATCGGTTGCCATCTGGGGACATTTAGATTTAGGAACGGTTGGGGATTTAGGAAGAATCACTCAAACCCTGCCTTCTTTCTTTATCCCGGACATTCCATTTAATTTTGAAACACTTCAAATCATCTTTCCTTACTCTGTCGCTTTAGCCATTGTCGGATTACTGGAATCGTTGCTTACATCCTCTATCGTTGATGATATGACAGGAACAGAAAGCAACAAGAACAGAGAATCCAGAGGACAGGGTATCGCAAATATTATTACAGGTTTCTTTGGCGGTATGGCTGGATGTGCCATGATCGGTCAATCTGTAATCAACGTCAAATCAGGGGGCCGCGGCAGGTTGTCCACGTTAGTTGCAGGTCTGTTCTTAATATTTCTGATTCTTGTATTAGGCGGATTGGTTGTACAAATACCGATGCCTGTTTTGGTTGGGATTATGATTATGGTATCGATTGGCACATTTGATTGGACATCATTTTCGTATCTGCGTAAAGCTCCAAAGACGGATGCTCTTGTAATGTTGACTACGGTCATTATCGTTGTGGCAACTCATGACCTCTCCAAAGGCGTTATAGCCGGTGTTATTCTTAGCGCGATCTTCTTTGTGGCCAAGATTTCAAAACTAGAGGTTAGAAGACGACAGACCAGCAAAGAAATCATATTTGATGTAACGGGGCAATTGTTCTTTGCTTCTGTGGAAGGCTTCATAAAAGCCTTTGACTTTAATATCGCTGAGGATGTAAATATTGTTATTGATTTCTCTCATGCACACATTTGGGACGATTCTGGCGTAGGCGCAGTAGATAAAGTAGTCATCAAATATCGTGAAAACAATAATCATGTCACGATTAAAGGACTAAATGCATCTAGTAAAAAAATTATAGATAAGTTAGCCGTATACCAAGATGCAAATGCTCAATTAAAAGCACACTAATGTAGGGGAGAGATGAATATGTATCAACGTATTTTACTCGCTGCTGATGGGTCAAAAAACTCGATTCGGGCAGCCCAGGAGGCTGCAAAAATTGCATCCTTGATTCCAGATTCCACCATTGAAATCTTATTTGTAGCAGACTTATCCAAAATTAAAAGTGAAGTCTTGCATTCTCAAAATCATGAGGAAATAGAGTTGAAACGACATCAAAAATTGCTTCCTATTGCAGAACAACTTTCTGCTAAAAATGTTAATCATGAAACAAAGATTATTACTGGAGATCCTGGTCCAGCTATTGTGGAATATGCAAATAATGAAAAAGTGGACTTGGTCATTATAGGAAGCCGCGGGTTAAATGCCTTACAGGAATTTGTTTTGGGTAGCGTAAGTCATAAAGTGGTTAAGAGAGTACAGTGTCCAGTTATTGTTGTAAAATAATTGATCCCAAGATGTTGGGAGGGTGTTTGATTGAAACCCGGTTTCGACAGTCAGTAGATGCACAAATCGCCGAAATCCCCTGCGGAGTAAGGGATCTGGGCGATTGTGGATAACTACGTGTGGTGCCTACGAATTGTGGTGCTCAAAGCAGTGAAATATCCCATATTTGCTGGGGTTCTTTCAATCCAAGCGCCGAAACAATTGCTTGTTGTTCGGGCGTTAATTGCGTGCGTTGACAGAGGGTTCCAGCGTCCAGTCGGTACTCCACCAAATGTAGCATTTGCATGAGCGAGCGTACCTCCCGCCACGTTTGACCGGTTTGGTTTTCGATAATCCGGATCAGCATCAATCCGAGCCAGCAGAGCAACACGTGAGCGCGGATTCGCTCTTCTTTCCGATGATACACCGGCCGCAGCTCCAGGGATTGCTTCAGCGTGCGAAAAGCCGATTCGACTTTGAGAAGCTGCTTGTAGCCGAGCGCCACATCCTCCGTGGATAAGGTGTCGTCAGACGTACGCAGTAAGTACTTGCCATCAAGGTGCTCCATGGCTTTGACGGCCTGGAGATCGATCCGCAGGTTGCCGCGCTTATCGATTTTCAGGTAACGCTTATAGGTCACATGACTATGCAGGCGGCAGTGCGCCTTGGTATGCGTATCACCGTCCAACTCCTTCAGTCGGGCCAGTTCTGCACGCAATGCTTCGAGGTGCTTCTCGCGCCGAGCCGCATCCCGCTTGGCCTCATCCGGATTTCGGACCAGCACGTACCGTGTGCGCGCTTCTCCATCGCCAACGACGATTTCTTTCACTTCCAGATTGTCGCGGACGGTTTTGAAGCGCCCAGGATGGGCCAAGGCTGCTTCGACCGTCGGTTTGCCGGAGGTCATCTTCTCGCCGGCGATGTAGTGGCCGCCCGTCTGCTGCAAGACGCGCAAGTTGTCTTCGGAGCAGAAGCCGCGGTCGACAACGGTGATGACGCGCCCGAGCTTCCACCCGATCAGATCCTTCTTCACTTCCGGTACGACACTCATGTCCGAAGTGTTGCCGGGCCAGACCCAGCAGCGGATCGGGATCCCATCGCGGGTCACGGCAAAGCCGATGACGGCCTGCGGCAGGTCGGGACGGTGATCCTTGGAGTAGCCGGTTCGGCGAAACGCGTCTTCTTCCGACTCTTCCGTTTCAAAGTACGTCGAGGTCGTGTCGAAGAACAACAGGTCGACCTCCAAATTCAGCAAATCGGCTACGGTATGGAACACTTCGCGTTGAATGCTTTCGTCCGACTCCAGGAGGAAGTCCATCGCCCGATAGCCGTGCTGCACTTCAAAGGCTGGCAGGTCGGGAATGACGACCTCCCGATCGACCCAGTCCTCGATGGCGAGTTTGCTGCCGGGGTCAAGCACACGGTTTGCCACCATGGCGAAGATAGCGCGTTCCACCGGCATCCGGAATTCCCGATCTGCCAGTCGCCGGGTGATCGCTTCTCCGATGCCGAGCTTCTTCCAAAGCTGATCCAGCAACCATGCGCCGCCCAGCGCCTTCGATTTCAGCAGGGTCACGGTTGCGGAGCGTGGCGGCGGGGACCCAGAAGGAAGAGGTTCGCCGATGAAGCGGTGAATGCTGGCCGCCAAACGTTTGAGTCCCACGGTATCCAGCTCGTCCGCGCGGCCGAAATGATACAGGATCTTGGCCTGTGGCGTTCCTGTAACAGGATGGCGTTCATTGTGTGCGAGCTGAACGTATCGGGTAACGGTGCCGTCTTTGTTTTTTCGAGAAATCTGTCGTATGTACATAACTACATAATACACTGTATACTACAGGAAGGGCAACGAAAAACATCAGTTATCCACAGAAATGTAGTGCCTACAGGTTTTCGGTTTTTTCGCTCGGTTAGTGCCTGTGGGCAAGTCCGAAAAACAGCGCCACTAAAGGATTTTAGATATCCACAGCACCTATAAAGGTGCCTACTTTTAGAGGGTTACTGTCGAAGCCGGGTGAAAAGCAGAACAACAGTATTGATAAGTATTGTACTCGCCCTATTAGTTGCATCAATGGATACAACGATTATGAATACAACAATGCCAATCATAGCAAAGAGTCTTGGTGGGTTTGAATTTTTTGCGTGGCCGTTTGCCTCTTATATGATCGCGACCACCGTGTTCGCTCCAGTCGCAGGTCGATTATCAGACTTGTTTGGCCGGAAACGAGTCTTTGCCTTTGGCATTGTTTTATTTTTAATTGGTTCTATACTGTGCGGTGTGTCGCAAACGATGGTACAGCTTGTTATTTTCCGTGGAATTCAAGGTATCGGTGCTGGCTTCATGATGCCTTTTCCAGCTATTATTGCAGGCGATCTATTTTCCATTCAACAGCGCGGAAAAATTCAAGCCTTGGGGACGTCAATGTGGGGACTGTCCGCAGTCATCGCACCGCTGTTAGGCGCATTTTTCGTGGAGTATATGACATGGAGATGGATTTTCTTTATAAATATCCCGATTTGCATTCTAACGTTGCTCACTTTATTACCATATAATGAGGAGTATACACCCAAAAAAGCACGTATCGATTATATTGGTGCACTTTTGTTTATTATTGGAGTCAGTGTATTGCTTCTGGCAACTGTCGTTGAAAGCAATCAAATCCTCTATGTCAGTGTTGGCGCAATATTCATCATTGCCTTTTACTTCTTTGAAAAAAAGCAAGCATCACCACTCGTTCCCCTTTCCATTGTTAAAGATAAAACGATTCGCTGGATGAACATTAACGGTTTCCTTGGTTGGGCGGCCTTATTTGGAACCGCAAGCTATATCCCATTGTTTCTACAGGACATAACCAAACTCTCCGTTTTCCAAAGTGGCATCGCATTACTAGGAACTGCCCTTGGTTGGATTTCTGCATCTGTTCCGGCGGGAAAATGGATTTTGAAATTTGGTTATCGCCGTCTGTTTATTATTGGAAGTATTCTGCTCGTGACTTCCGGAGTCTTCCTAGCTTTTTTGCACGATGGAAATGGATTTTGGTATGTATTTTTTGTTTTGATGATTCAAGGTTTCGCTTTCGGTTTATTATCGACAACAGGCGTTATCGGAGCCCAGCAGCTTGTTGAACCGCATGAAAAAGGAATTTCAACTTCATTTATGATGTTTGCTCGTAACATAGGAACAGCAATAGGCGTAACGATCATGGGGGCAATTCTGACGAGATCAGAAGATTTTATGAGCGGAATCCATCACATATTTTTGTACGGATTGATCGGAAGTATGATTGCCCTACTTACTACATTTTTTATCAAAGATCGTACCGCGGACACTGTACCCGAAGGAAAGATATAAGCCCTTCTTATTTCTAGGGGTAGTACCAGCGAAGTGTCAGTTATCCAAACTCCAAAAGTGGAATCCCTTGTTAAATAAGGGCTTCCACTTTGTTTACATGTATTTAATGTAAGACGTAATCGTTGGTTCCTAAAATGGGCAGAACCGGAACAATGGTGTTCAATTAATGCTTATTCCCCTTATTATTTACCGGTAAAATTAAAATAGAACTCTAAGTTCTAATACCAAAAAACAGATTCGGAAACTTAAAGAAAATATTCACGGGGTTATGCCTATAAGAGCCATACTGGGGCAAGTGTCAACATTGTATCGGCGCTTTCCTTACGTGAGATAAAGTTGCCCGGACGGTGGAACCCGGACCAAACTCAACTACCTGTTGTTTAAGTGAACGCAATACGCATAATTCGTAAATCGCGCGATCGGAGTTCATAATTAGATACAAAACTTTCATTTATCAGAATGTTCCTCTTCTTTTCGCTTCTTAGAATGAGTCTTGTTTGTCTTCAAGATAACAAAAGAACAGATGATTAAACCAAAATAAACAACACTAACCATCAAAATTCCAAATCCATTGGAGCTCAAAATCGACCTCCTTTCTATATTGAATAAATGATTCGAAGGTCAGCGTCCCACCACTTTTCTCAGGGTAGTCATTCGAACTCCTTATGCTACTGGACAAGGCAATCACACCCAACCGCTTACATTACATCCTTCACATGAATAGCTAACTATTCATCTGGTCGATCCCATTTTTTAGAATACGCTTTACTAGTTGCCCATATGGTAATCCATATAATAAAGGCGGCTACTCCAAAAACCGCGATATAAACAAGCAACATACTGACACCTCCAGATTAATACCATCGGTTTGACTACGACTTGATAAATAAATACACTATAATTCCCAGTGCAATAAAGGTAATAATAAAGTTGAAGATCAAAAAGACATCACAAGCTTGTTTGCTTAAATAGAGGATACGATTGTTGGAACACTTTTCTATTATCCGCCCGACAATCATGGCAACCTTTTGATTTCCGATATTGTCCAGAAACCGTTGTTGTCGAAAGAATATGAATAGCCTTTGAGATACACGTGACCTTCTGACAAGTCAAACAAAAAACTTTATTTTTTAAATCGTTCATAATCTTCTCCTCTCGCTTAAGTTGTTTAGCGAAAACCGTTATCGTTTTTTCCAAGAAGATAGCCGAAAGGTTGTTTCAAGCAAGGTCGAAACTTCCATATACTCCTGTAGTCGAAACGAACGGGTAACCATATCAAGCAGCTCATTGTTTCATCTTAAAGAGGATCTCTATAAGCAAAAAAACCAATTTTTCTCCCCTGATATAAAATGTTTTGTTCTGGAATGTGTAGTTGTTTCGCCTTTTCCAAAGCAAATACGACGCTCTCGCAATAACCCGTACAGTATCCAAATTCTTGACGAATGCCGGTCGTTTGCTTCAAAAGAATGATCGAGAACCCCTCTCCCTTTTGCTGAATATGAATTTGACTCATTTCATACACTTCCGATCTGACCCTTGCTGTTCAATGAGTCCTGGTATCAAGTATGTCAATCACGCTCATTAATTGGTTGTTAAACATGTTTTTGGTCATGAAGAGCAGATCACATATAAGAGGATCTTGCACCGAATAGACGACGCGAGTTCCAACCTTCATTCCTATTACGAGATGCTTCGCTTTTAAAATACCTAAATGTTGGGAAACCGCAGAACCTTGACTTTGTAAACGCGTTTGAAGCTCATTGACACCTTTCGGTCCTTCACATAATAACTCCAAAATCTGCAATCGCAGCGGATGAGCCATGACCTTAAAAACATCTACTCTGTACTGCTGAAGTGCAAGTTGCATTCCCATTCACCTCATTTCGTCTTTGGGGCGACTCCGAGTGAGAATAGGTTAGGTCCTTGATGGATCTGGCTTCAAGCTGGTGATTACTTCTTTTTGAGACTCCTTGTTTGATAACGCCGCGCATTCACGGAAAGCGAAATGTTTACAACCTAGACATTTATTCAAATCCAGTTGCAATAGCGCGAAGTTAAGTGCCTCACCGGTATGTCCAAAAAAATGTTCAGCCCCAATCAGCGTATACAACCCTGTTCTCTTCAATACATCCAAAGGCTGAGCTTGAATTCCGGATACAAGAATAATCCCGCCAAACTTCTCGAAATGTTTCACCAAACTGGACAGATTCGATTCACCTGTCGTATCCATAAAAGGTACTTTTCCCATGCGCAGCAGCAATACTTTCGGCCTAAGATGAATCGTATCCATAATGGACTTTTCAAACATGTTCGCGGCGCCGAAAAAGAGAGGGCCTTCGATGGTATAGATCCCGATTTGTGGACAATCGTGGCCTTCGGTTACCATGTGGGCTTTCACTTTTTCATGTTTAGCTGTTGGGTCAGGCAATACCTTGGAAACCAGTAAGCCATCACTCATTCGTTTCACAAACAGAATTACGGCCAAGATTAATCCGACTTCAACGGCAGTCGTTAAATTTGTAAAGACCGTAAGCAAAAAGGTAATGAGAAGGACAACGGAATCGCTCGTTTTGGTTTTTAAGACGTGAGCGAATTCTTTTCGTTCGCTCATGTTCCAAGCAACCAGCATCAGAATCGGTGCCATACTAGCAAGTGGGATCTCCGATGCATAAGGTGCAAACAAAATGAGCACCAGCAATACAACAATGCCATGTATAATACCCGACAGAGGTGAGACCGCACCGTTTTTGATATTGGTTGCTGTTCGTGCAATGGCTCCTGTCGCTGGAATGCCTCCAAAGAGAGGGGTTACCATATTGGCGACACCTTGCCCAATCAGCTCACGATTGCTGTTATGACGACTGCCGGTCATGCCGTCGGCAACAACCGCCGATAATAAAGATTCGATGCCGCCCAACATGGCAATAATAAAGGCGGGGCGAATCAAGTTTTCAATGCGATCCCAGGTTAGATCAGGGAAATGAAAATGGGGTAGGGTGCTTGGAATAGCTCCAAATGACGATCCAATCGTTGCAACTTCCCCTTTAAAAAATACGGTCGCCACTATAGTGGATACGACGAGCCCTACCAAGGAACCAGGGACCTTCGGTAGAAACTTCGGCGTTAGGAGGATGACAGCCAAGCAAACCACCGCTGTGATAACACTGTAGAGATTTGTAGTTGTGAGACGCATTACAATTTCCTTCATATTTGGTAGAAAATTCTCATGCTTCTCGATACCGCTCAAACCTAAAAAGTTGGCAATTTGTCCGCTGAAGATTATGACGGCAATTCCAGCGGTAAATCCGATGGTTACAGGGCGAGGAATAAATTTTATCAATGCACCGAGTTTAAATAGCCCCATGAGAACGAGAATAATTCCCGCCAAAAATCCCGCAAGCAATAAATTTTCGTATCCATATTCCATGACAATTGCGAAAAGGATCGGAATAAATGCACCGGTCGGTCCGCCAATTTGAAATTTAGAACCTCCGAACAAGGAAATACAGATACCGGCAACGATGGTGGTATAAATTCCATATTCCGGTTTTACACCAGCCGCAATAGCAAACGCCATCCCTAATGGAATGGCGATAATGCCAACAATGAGGCCTGAAATGAGATCCTTGCGGAATGCGGCTGCATGGTATCCTTCAAATCTTCCCATCCATTTCATCTGAACTACCTTCTCTTCTTCATATATTTGATTATTTGAATATATGTGAAATGTTACTCCTGTCATCGAATAATGTCAATCGTAATAATCTCGTGTCGCTTCGCATGTTTCCGGCTGCAAAACGAAAAAACAAGGTGATCCTTGATGTTGCTCATGGATACCCTTGTTTTTCAGTTTAAGATTCATTTCGAATGACCTCAAGTAATGAAATGGCATCAACGAGATGATTATCAAAGATCTGCTTTGTGACTGCGAGCAGGTCTTTAATCAGCGGGTCACGTAACGAATAAATGACAGAAGTACCATCTTTTAAGCCCGTCACCACATTTTTATTTCGCAATACTGCCAACTGCTGAGAAACGGCTGAACCTTCTGAGCCTAAAATACTCTGTATCTCATTTACGTTTTTATCTCCTTCACTCAGAACCTCCAGGATTCGAATCCGCATGGGATGCGCCAGCGCCTTAAAAAAATCGGCTTTAAACTGTTGGATATTTTGATTCATGGCTAACGCCTCCTTAATCACTATACTTTTGAATATATGAATATCATAACACAACTTCACCCAAAAACATTCTGGAAAGAAGGGCATACCGGAGCATGGATTGTGATTTGGTTGCAACTCCTATATAATACACACTATATTCAAATATCTGATTATTTGATTAAAAGAACATAAGGAGTGGGTACGAATGCCGGACTCTACGAGTAATAACTCATCACATCAAGATTCGTCATCCTCTCACGAATTGACTACACCTTTCATGCAGGTAAGCAGACAAACCGTCATAACAATGGGGATTCATGCGTTACATGAGATTGGGTCCAATTCCATTTGTAACGTTTGTATCGCCAATGGAGGTTCCTGTTGTCAAGGGTGTCGACATCTTGTCAAAGGTATTGGATGCCAAAAACGAAATACAAGTTGTACGGCATGGTTATGCGGGTTTTTAAAGTTCTTTTTGTATGAAACTGGTCTACTACGAGAATGGAATGACTTTTGGGAGCAAGTCCCGGGACAAGATTACCGTGAGGACTTTACGCCAGAGGTCTTTTATGTGACAAAGTCGTTATACCTTCCGGATCTTCGCAATTTGAGTGAGGCTCTTGCTACTGATCTTCATGAACTGGCTAAATCTCACATTGCGATCGGGTTTATCCTAACCCTACGGGAAAAAATCGATAAACAGATTGATCAACTCCACAAGTGTCAGCATAATCGGAAAAGGAAAACCAAAATAAAACGGAATATAAAAATGTTATCCAGTCCTTTCCACCGTTTTCAAAAAGAACTTCATGAATATCGACAAAAATTTCCGATTTCGTAGCAATTTCAATAAGGATGAAGGGTGGGAATATTGGTGTTTCATTCGCGTATTACAGCCATTGGAACGTATGTACCCCAACGAAAACTGACAAATGATGATTTGGAAAAGATGGTGGATACCAGTCATGAATGGATCGTACAGCGGACAGGCATTCATGAACGACGTATTGCTGAGCGAGACGAATTTACCAGCGATCTCTGTATAAGTGCAGTCAGGAATCTCGTCTCTCGGTATAACAAGACAATCGAGGATGTGGATTTTATTATTGTTTGCACCACTACACCAGATTTTCCTTTTCCTACAGTATCCTGCTTAATTGAAGCCCATTTTCAAATTCAAAACGCTGGTGCGATTGATATTAGTGCCGCTTGTGCTGGATTTACTTATGGACTTATCATGGCTCATGGCTTGATTGCTTCTGGATTGCATAGGAAGGTTCTGGTCATTGCCGGTGAAACGCTGTCCAAAATTACAGATTATTCGGATCGTACAACCTGCGTCTTGTTTGGCGATGCCGCCGGTGCCGTTCTCGTGGAAAGAGATGACCAGTTTGAGGGATTCGTCAGTCATCATGTTGGCTCCGATGGCACAGGTGGGGTCCATATTTATCGGACAGGGCTTGCCAATAGACTCGGCGAGCAAAAGTTGTGCGACAACAATTGCATTGTCCAAAACGGAAGGGAAGTATTCCGTTGGGTGATGCGAACAATACCCAATTCGATTCATCAATTGATGAACAAAAGCAGTCAGACAATAAACGATGTGGACTGGTTTATTCCCCATAGCGCGAATTTGCGACTGATTGAGCCGCTTTGTGAGAAACTGGAGTTCCCTATAGAAAGTACGTTGCATAGTCTAACTCACTTCGGTAATACATCGTCTTCAACGATCCCCCTTTCACTCGATTTAGGGATTCGGAGTGGGAAAATCCGTGCGGGAGATAAAGCCTTACTGTATGGGTTTGGGGCTGGGCTCGTGCATGCGGGCGTCCTCGTAAGGTTACAGCTTGATCCTGTCGTTAACGAACCTCTTCCATTATAAATAACGATTATATGTAGCGGTGGCACCTTATGAAGGTGCCTCTTTGTTTTAGTGGGAATAAATCTTGCGAAGGGAGGGAACAGATAAGTTAAATATTCAAAAATTCAAATATTTATTGGAGGCCGTTGTTGTGTCATTAAAGAAGTCCCGCAGCCTGCTCTGTTTGGTTGTATGGATGTGTTTGCTGTCCAGCACAGGATGTCGTTCATTGAACCAGCCTGCTTTCAGCGAAAAGATAAAGCAGGAAATGAATCCTGTGCAAGCGATTCGTCTGTTGGAAGAAGGAAATCAACGATTTGTTACGGGGCATTTAGCAGAAAAACATGTCATTCGAAATCGGAGGCAGCTTATCTCCGAACAAAAACCGGTCGCTGTCATCATAAGCTGCTCCGATTCACGAGTAGCACCGGAAATTGTGTTCGATCAATCACTGGGGGATCTCTTTGTGATTCGCGTTGCTGGAAATATCGTGAATGATGATGTCATAGGAAGTGTCCAATATGCAGTGGATCATTTACACGTTCCGATTGTGTTAGTTTTAGGGCATGAGAACTGCGGCGCGGTTATTGAGGCATTACAAAGAAGGAGGCATCCAGCTTATTTACAATCCATTGTTAATAAGATTGAACCGGCTGCTGAAAAGGCGATATCCGCTGGCATATCCGAAAAAGACATCATTGACCGGGCTGTAATTGAAAATGTCAAAATGGTTGAGGATGAACTACTTGAATACCCGGCATTAAACGAGAAGTTGGTAAATGGCGGTTTAAAAATAGTCGGTGGCGAGTACCATATGGAGTCCGGGAAGGTAACTTGGCTTAGATAAAAAGGTGATACATATTCACTAAATAAAACGAAAAACAGTGGACATAGATTATAACATATTTCTAAAGAACACCTGAGCCTCAAGCATAGTTATCGGAAACTGTGGAATAGTAATCCAATATGAAAACAGCTGTGAATTGTAAAAACAGGGGGGGAACCATACGATGAATACATTGGAGTGGAGTCGGGGGTTAACTGAAATGACCCTGGCTTTTCATATATTATTCGCTACAGTAGGTGTTGGGATTCCCATTTTCATTTCGATTGCGGAGTTGATGGGGATACGCAAGAAAGACCCTCATTATACACTAATGGCAAGGCGATGGACAAGAGGGTTTGTCATTACGGTTGCCGTAGGTGTCGTAACAGGCACATGCATCGGGCTTCAACTTAGTTTACTATGGCCCGAATTTATGAGACTGGCAGGGAACGTGATCAGCTTGCCTCTCTTTTTGGAGACATTTGCCTTTTTTTTCGAGGCAATATTTCTCGGCATCTATTTGTACACATGGAACCGATTCAAAAATCCGTATCTGCATTGGCTATTGACTATTCCCATTGTCATTGGCTCTTCCGCCTCAGCGTTATTTATTACAATGGTGAATGCGTTTATGAATACACCACAGGGTTTTACAGTTGACAACGGAAACTTTTTGCATATCGATCCGATGGAGGCGATGTTCAATCCGGCCATGCCCTCCAAAGTTGCTCATGTTTTGTCTTCCGCTTATTTGACTGCCGCTTTCTTGCTTGCGATGCTTGCGGCCTTTTCCATGCTAAGGGGACGAAAAAATGTCTATTATAAAAAATCGATCCGTCTAAATATGATAACAGGTCTCATTCTGGCTGTCGCGACCATTTGGATCGGAGATGGGTCCGCCAAATTTCTGGCTAAGGTACAGCCCGAAAAGTTGGCTGCCGCTGAATGGCATTTCGAAACCGGAAATCGGGTTTCTTTGATTGTAGGAGGTCATTTGAACCCGGACACGTTGGAAGTAACCGGTGCAATTGAAATCCCATGGGGGCTCAGCTTTCTCGCCACAGGCGATCCGAATGGAACCGTAGTGGGGTTGAACGATTTTCCAAGATCGGAATGGCCGCCGCTATATGTCCATTATTTGTTCGATTCGATGGTCGGCATCGGCTTTTATTTACTTGCTATTCCTGTTCTGTTCCTGACTATCAACAAAATAAAGCGCTGGAATGCCTATAATCGATGGCTCCTGACCGGGATTGTTGCAGGAGGGCCATTATCCCTTCTTGCCATTGAACTGGGATGGTTTTATGCCGAGGTGGGAAGACAACCCTGGATTATCAGAGGATATATGAAAGTTTCAGATGCGGTCACAACAAATCCCAACGTTGGTGTTACGTTTTGGCTTTTTGCCGCACTGTATGCGCTTCTCGGCGTCATTTGCTTATTCGTCCTTGGTCGATTGTTCCGAAACAAGCCTGCGGAAATGGAACTAGAGGAAAGGCGTATTATTTTGTAGAGGAGCATGGAGATGTCGTTGGAGCAGCTTGGAATTACGGTGCTTTGGGTGTTTTTGTACGGGTATTTGATCGTTGCTTCGATTGATTTCGGCGCTGGTTTTTATGCTTATTACGGCAGAGTCATCGGAATCGAGTCCGTTATTGGGCCGCTGATTTCCCGATATTTGTCTCCCGTCTGGGAAGTAACGAATGTGTTTCTGGTCTTTTTCTTCGTAGGTATTGTCGGTTTTTTTCCGGACACTGCTTACTACTATGGTACCGCTTTGTTAATCCCCGGAAGTATTGCGCTAATCTTGCTTGCGGTCCGAGGATCCTTCTACGCATTTACGAATTACGGGGCAAGAAAAAACAATCTTTACTTACTTGCTTACGGATCCACGGGATTACTGATTCCGGCTGCGCTGTCAACAGTTTTCACCATATCGGAAGGAGGTTTTTTGTCTTTTGAAGGCCACTCCGTCCACTTGTTGATGGAGGAGTTGTTTTTTAGTACCTATTCCTGGGCGGTGGTTCTGCTAGCCATTTCAAGCGTTCTATTTATAAGTTCTTCTTTCCTTACTTATTACGCGGCGCGTGCTGAAGATCGAAAGGCGCTGGAATGGCTTCGCCGGTTTGCACTCTGGGGAGGCATTCCGACCATCATCTCCAGCTTATTTACGTTTATGGCGTTGCGAAATCATAACCGAGACCATTTCCTAAACACATTGGATGTGTGGTGGATGTTTGGCTTGTCTTTTATTTGTTTTGCGATTGCGGTGTGGTTCATCTGGCGCAGGCATCGATATGGATGGGCGTTTATCTTGGTTATGGCCCAGTTCGCCTTTGCCTTTTTCGGTTACGGACAGTCACATCTCCCGTATCTTCTCTATCCCATCTTGACATTAACCGGCGGCGTGACCAATCCAGTGATGGGGCGTGCACTGGTTGCAGCATTCACGGCGGGGCTGCTGTTGTTGATACCGGCATTGATATTGCTGTTACGCTTGTTTTTATTCAATGCAGACTATGTAAAGGGGAAAATAAGATGAATCTTTTTGATCGACAAGACAAATGGCTCATGTGGTTATGTTTTGGAATTGCCTTTTTGCTTTTCTTATCGTCGGTTCGATATTTATTTTAACCGGCAAATATATAGGTTTGGCACTTTTTTTGTGCATTGTGCATAGAGCTCAGTTCCCTGCACGTCATGGGGCGATACGTCCGCTCAGCGATGCCACTCTCATCTTAAAGACAAGAGCACCGGGTTTTCCCTGTAACCATCGAAATACTCCTTTATAAGCAAGAAATTTCGCTTTGATTGTCATCCATAGTCATATGGGACTGCCGCTAGACATCAAGCTGGCTTCCCTGGTTTCAAGCATCTATATTTTGCTCAGTGCGCACAGCCATGACTGAATCAAGCGGCCAATTCGCAAGAACAGGCCTTCATTATTCAATCAGGGCCAGCGTTTCATTCGTCGGCCGAATCGATCGAATCGGGTCGACTCATCACCTTCGAGCATCGGCTGGTGCCCGTACTGGATACAGCACTCCTATGCTGCCATGGAAGCTGACAATTAAGGATTTGTATTGCATCATTCCCACCAACCCTGAGCTGTTTACAATGGAGCTCGAAGGCAGTGACTTGCTGCCCCCCTGCCCGTATCCATTGTGTGTAGAGAAAAATGAGCTTCCTCCGTCGATCGGGGAAGCTCATTTTTCAATCAATTGACCAGACTAGCCTTCCTGCTTTGAAGTTCATTCATACTTACTTTACCCCGTTTAGCGCTTTGTAATTGGCTAACGGCAGCTTTCACTTCGAAGACGTATACCGATCCAACAAGGCGAAGGCCCGCCGTCCCAGCCTTTTCTGTTCATCTAACTCAAGCGTTCAGTAGCAGTTGTATGGATGTGGTTCAGATGCTCTTATCAACACAAGCAGTCAAACGCTTCTCGATGTCGGAAGCAATGTTCATCAAGGCCTCATTCTCCACAAGTCCAATGAGAGCCGTTGGCTTCGGCATGCCGATCTTGGTCCTTTCATTCTCCACATACACAGCCAGTTTGCAGGGAAGGAAGTATCCGACCAACGCATTTTCGGACAAAACCCGCCTGGCCTCCACTGGGTTGCAGACCTCGAGAATCTGATACGGCATGTCGAATTCGACGCCTTTCTCGTTCAGCTTCGCCTTCATATCCAGTTGCCATAGGACGCCGAACTTCTCCGCCTTCAAATTTTCCGTCAGTGCTTCAACCGCCTGCTCAGGTGTTTTGGTAGTTTCAACTGTATAATGGAACATCGTTTACAACTCCCTTTACATCATTTCTGTACGACCAGAACGTAATGTGCGCCGGTGGGGTGATCCGTTTCCAGTATGGTAAAACCGGCTTGCTCAAACGAGTGTGTCAACTCCTCGGAGCCTATTCGATGGTGCAGCGGCGGCCCTTGATCCGTCTCCTGCTTTTCCCACTCTAGGCATGCACATCGGCCGCCTCTGCGAAGGACCCGGTGAATCTCAGACAAAGCCTGTTGAAGCGGCTCCGCTTCATGCAGGACCAGGGACGCGATGACACGATCCACCGACTCTTCCTCCAGAGGAATCTGCTCAAGCCGGCCTTCGATGGTCTGAATATTTTTTATCTGCTTCTGTTTCGCCTTGCTGCGAATAACCTCCAGCATCATGGGCTCGATATCCAAGGCAAGTATGGTCCCACTTGTTCGCTCTGAAACAGGGATGGAAAAATACCCCGTGCCAGCTCCAAGATCCAGAATAGTTGCTGACTCGTTCTCATTCAGGGCCAGCTTCTCTAGCAAAGATTCCGGGGGAAGAACAGCCTTACGTTCGGGACTGTCGAGTTTAGCCATATTTTCAGGATTAAAGCGACGCTCGTGCATGGGATTGTCCTCCATTCATTCACTAAAATACTTTAACCGTTTTTATCCTTGCCCTAAACCACGCTCACCACTCGTTTACTTGCTTGCCAGTTTACCTTTCCAAGCCCCGATGCCACCTTGCAGATGGGCGATCTCCTTATGGCCGTTCTTCAACAATATTTTTGCCGCACTTTTACTACGCATACCGCTGCGGCAATAGAGCAGCACGTCACGATCCTGGGGAATCTCGGAAAGCCTTCGGGACAATTGCGAAAGAGGAATATTCTTCGCATCGGCAATATATCCGCCTTTATATTCATTCGGTTCTCGGACATCGATCACCAGCGGTTTGCCGGGTTTGCCCATATGGCTCTTAAATTCCTCTGCGTTAAGGTTTCGGAGTCCTTTGGCCGGTTTAAAGCGCGAATATGCAAACCACACGACTAGCACAAGGATTCCGATATTAATGATTGTACCTGTGTCCAAAGATTCCACATCCTTTCGTATTCACTTGTTTGCCTGTCGGCTGAAAAAAATCCCCCTGCGCGGCACACAACTGCCGGAAGCCGCGCTTATGCAGGATGCGGGCTGCTTTATTACTCTGATAGCAACTTGAGGACAAAATAATGACGGAGTCGTCGTTAGAGAGCTCTTTATGCCACACATAAGGCAGACGTCCGAGCGATATATTGATCGAGCCGGGAACATGCCCATGCAGATAGTCCGATGCATCCCTGACATCGAGTATTTTCACACTTGACTGATTTCGTGCTTTCTCCAATTCATGACAGGGCACATATTGGAAAGAAGGAACGGGCCAAAAGCCGCGCAGGACCCACAGGATCACGGCTCCGGCAAGAATATACAAGAGTGTTATCATATGAAGTCCTTTCTACAGTACTGCGACAGCTGAATAATGACACAGCTGCCGCAGACCATGGTTATTAGAGAGGCAAAACCTCATACAAGCTTTTCTGTCCAGGCGTTCAATCCGCCGGTCATATTTACGACGTCGAAGCCCTTCTCGCTTAGCAATTCACACGCAAGACCGCTGCGATTGCCGCTACGGCAGATGACGATCGTCTCTTTCGACGGATCAAGTTCTTTTAGCCGCTCGGTGAGCTGTCCAAGTGGAATGTGCTTGGCGCCTGCGACATGGCCGGATGCCCATTCGTCGGGCTCCCGGACATCAAGCAGGTTCAGCTTCTCGCCATTCTTTAACCTTGCGGCCACTTCTTGCGGCGTTGTTGCTTTCGGAATTTTGAATGCCATGTTTTTCACTCCCTCAGATTGTTAGTTGTTGTATTAGCGGCTCTTAACCAGAAGCTCCACAGCTTCTTTGACCATCTTTCCTGTATCGTTACCGGCAGCATGTTCCGCCATGATGCATTGCTGCAAATTTTCTGCAACGATCTGCGCGATAGCCTTGTCCGATGCGTTGCGAACGGCGGACAACTGTGCCACAACTTCCTTGCAGCTCTTTCCTTCCTCCATCAAACGCAGCACCCCGCGGACTTGTCCTTCGATTCTGCGCAGCCGGGTTTTGATTTCGTCCGTGTATTCGTAGTTCATGTCCAACAACTCCTTATACGAGTATGGGTATAGTATAAAGGAAAAAATTATAAGTTCATATACGCTTGTTCAAATGAATAAGTTTACCTTTCCGTTCGCGGCGTCACCCAGATATGCGGCTACTCCTGCATACTCCAGACCATCGATCAATTCTTCCTGTTTCAGACCGAGCAAGTCCATCGTCATCGTACAAGCGACTAACTTAACGCCTTGTTCTTGAGCCAGTTCAACCAGCTCGGGCAACGACAATGCTTTGTGCTTTTTCATCACATGCTTGATCATCTGGGGCCCGAGGCCGCCGAAGTTCATTTTTGACAAACCCAGCTTCTTCGCGCCGCGCGGCATCATCCATCCGAAAGCTTTTTCAAGAAGGCCTTTGTTTGTCTTTATCGGTTCGTCCCGGCGAAGCGCGTTTAATCCCCAGAACGTGAAGAAGATTGTCACCTCGTGATCATAAGCCGCCGCTCCATTCGCAATAATAAACGCCGCGATTGCTTTATCCAAATCGCCGCTGAAGAGCACGATTGTCGTTTTATCTTTTTCCAATTCCAACGTCACATACCTTCTCTCTCATAATATTTACTCATACCCCTATAGGTATATTAACGGACAATAATAAAGAATGCAACCCTTCTGCCGCGGCAAATGTTTGCAGATACGATTAATGCATTCACAAAATGGACGACCACACTTTAATGGCCGTAAGTGCGATCAGGACGACCAAACCATATCGAAGCACCTTTACATTGATTTTCGAACTGATCATCGTGCCGATCGGTGCTCCGATCAAACTGCCGATGACGGTATATACCGTCGCCCACAGAGGGATATCCCCGCCCGTGATTTTTCCGATGACGCCTCCAACGGCCGAAATAAAAACGATCGCGAGCGAGGATGCAATCGTTGTGCGCGTGGGAATTTTGAGCACGGTGAGCATAATGGGAATTAAGATAAACGCGCCGCCGGCCCCTACGATTCCAGAAACGATACCTACTACAAATGCCGCAGTAATGGCGATGATTTTGTTGAAACGGAGGTCATCCGTATCTTGTTGTGTCCCCCTGTTGGGTATTAGCATTAGCACGACCGCCAGTACCGCAAGGATGCCGTAAATCAGGTTGATGACATCTCCGTTCAACATACCCGAAACAAAGCCGCCGACCAGGCTGCCGACGAGGATGCTGCTCCCCATATAAAGGACCAACTGTTTATTGACGACGCCCGTTCCGCCCTTTTTGCTTTTTTTCCGGAACGCGATAACACCAGCAAGTGAAGCGAAAAAGACCTGAAACATGCTGATGGAGGAAACTTCGTGGGCTGTAAAGTGTGCCGCACCGAAAAGGGATGGAATATACAGTAGGAGGGGATAATTAATAATTGCGCCACCAATACCAAGCAACCCTGAAAAGAAAGAGCCGACCAGACCGATGAGCACCATGACAATGAGCAGTAAGAAATCCATGACACCCTCCTGTCGTAAAGTTTTCTCTAATGCGTGACATCAAGTTGAATACAGGTTATAATTAAAACCAAGTAAACTTATAAGAAATAAGGTGATCCGATTGCTTCAACATTTAAAAAGCTTTTTCGAAGATAAATGCCCGGTGTGCAATCAAAGACTGCAAGCGAAAATCGATATGGCTTGCAGCACGAAAACTTGCCCCCATGGCCATTATACCGAAGAAAGTTACTGTTCCCTTGGCATCACTATCGTATATGACGAGGCGAAATAAGCGGGCCCTTCCGGGTCCCGCTTTTTTTATACTTTGCGAACGTAAAATTTATAAACGCCGTCTTCTTCGACGTGCTGAATGAGTTCGTGTTTCGTCTGTTTAACCCAGGCTTGAAAATCATTGACGGAGCCTTTGTCTGTAGACAGGACCTCCATAACTTGACCTTGTTGCAGACTATCCAAGGCTTTCTTCGCCTTAACGATCGGCATCGGGCAGGCCATACCTTTCGTATCTACCGTGATATCTGTATTCACTTTGATGTCCTCCTTTATTTATCATGAACCGCACAGCGGTTCGGACCAATTTCCATCTCGCGTTGCTCGTCTTCGTTCGGTGTAATCTTACCCATATTCGTTTGTCGAATCTCCTGATAGGCGTTCGGTTGAGGCGGCAAATTCACGGTTACCGTCCGCCGGAACGTCTCCTCGTCTTTAATGTTCAAGCCCGGATTGTCGCGGTAGAGATCTGACAATCGGGCCATGACGCGGCCGCCATCTCCAAGCTCCGTCACTTTGCCGAAGTGGGCAGGCAGTACGATCAAATCCTGAGCCAAGCCTTTGTAACGGTTGTACAAGGTGTTGCGAAGATCGCCGACCCAGTCCTCTGCTTTGCCGGCCAAGTCCGGGCGGCCGATCGATTCGATGAACAGGATGTCGCCCGTAAGCAGATATTGATCATCCACGATAAACGACGTGCTTCCGATGGTGTGACCCGGCGAGTATATAGGTTGAATTTTGATCTTGATATTCCCTACCGAGATCTCACGACCTTCTTCCAGTTTCTCATATTGGAACGTTACTTCTGTCGCGTCCTTGGGCGGCAGCCAGTACGTTGCACCTGTTTGCTCCGCCAATTTGCGCCCGCCGGAAATGTGGTCCGCGTGCAAGTGCGTGTCCAGCGTATGTTTAATGGCCGCTCCCTGTTCCTCAGCGAAGCGTTCGAATACATCCGTCATTCGGAGCGTATCGATTACAGCTGCTTCACCGCTGGAAATGACCATGTAGGAAAGACAGCCTTTTCCGATCCGCACGAACTGGTACAGGGAGCCCCCGTCTTTCAAATCTCCGATTTTCACCGGCTCCAAATGCTCGCTCCAAGATTTCATGCCGCCTTCCAGATAAGAGACGTTAGTTCTTCCTGCTCCAACCAATTGTTCTGCCACGAATTTGGACGAACCTTCCTTGGCGCATACCACAAGCAAAGGTTTGTCGCTTGGAATTTGGTCTAGCACTGGATCCACGCCGTCAAGCAAATCAAAATACGGAATGTTGATAATCTCGACGCTCTCTCCTTCCACTTTCCAATCGTCGAAGTCACTTTGATTGCGCACGTCGAGAATGAAGAGTTCTTTTTTGTTCAGAACGATTTTCGTCAGTTCTCCCGCTGTCATCGGGCGGAGTCCGGTTGCAGTAGTCAATGTTGATTCCCCCTTTGATGAATTAGAACGTCAAGGACACGTTTGCGTCCTTCGCGAAATCCAGGAATGTGACGGCGCCGCCGACTTCGATTCCTTCAATGAAATCCTCTTTCTTTAAGTTCATGACGTCCATCGTCATTTGGCAGGCGATGATTTTCACGCCCATTTCCTGCGCCATATTCACCAGTTCCGGGATGGAAGGAATGTTGGCGTTCTTGAAGCCTTCCGCAAAATATTCTTTGCCTGCCGGCAGCGGAAGCTGGTGATGGACCTGCTTGTGAATCAGGTTCAGTCCTTCGAAGGTGAAAAAGATGGCTACCTCCGCGTCGGTTGCTGCAGATGCCGTCGCGATGTTGAAAACCTTATAGGCATCGAACATTCCACCATTGCTTGCGATAATCGCTACTTTCGTGCTCATTTTAAACGACCTCCTTGGTCCATGATTAGATTTGAAAGTTCTTTTCTATCGGTCCGGACCACCCAGACATGCCGGGCTCCACGTTTTTTACGTTCTTGAAACCCTTCTCGGACAGCAGCTGGCAAGCCAGATCACTGCGTGTGCCGGTACGGCATACAACATGAATATCATCTTCGGTATTCAGCTCGCCTAGGCGCTCTTCCAGTTCCCCAAGCGGAATGGAGACGGCGCCAGGAATCCGGTTAAACGCATATTCGGCAGGCTCGCGAACATCGAGAACGGTTACGCTGCCCAGCTTTTTCTCCAGCTCATCATTGGTCACGGTGTGAGGATATTTTTTCTCTTCCTTGATCTCATCCGCGCTCGATTTACGGATAAAGTGCTTAAGCACATCGCCATTCTGAATCGTGCCCAAATAGTGATGGCCGGTATTCTTGGCCCAGCCCTGAATGTCCGCCAGTGAACCTTTATCGGTTGCCTGAACCTCGATGACCTGCCCGGAATGCAACTGATCCATCGCTTTCTTGGTTTTGACGATAGGCATGGGACAGGCCAAACCTTTGCAATCGAGCGTCTGATCTGCTTTGATTTCTGAATGTGCAGTCAAATCGTAACCCTCCTATATTGGTGTTTTGCCGGGGCTTACATATCCTGTACGAGTTTACCCTACGGATTCACATAATATAATTACTCATACCCCTATAGGTATATTACATCCTAAAGAAAGGCATTGTCAACAGGGGAGAATAGTTAACTTCAGGGTTATGACTGTGAGTCCCCGCTGACTATCCACTTTATATTTACACTCTTGATCCCATATGGCGCTAAGGTATGTTCCAATACAATCTTCATCTTTTCCTGATCCAATTCTGCTTCCGAAGGATGAACTAGAATCGTCACCTCGCCAATCCCTTGTTCAAAATGCACCCCTTCCAGAGCAGAAGACGGCGGAAACGGGTTATCATATTTATCAATACGAGTATTTAACAGTTGCCCAATAGCTGTAATTCGAGGTGCCTTAATGGACGTTTTATTCACATAGAAAGTCTCGACTGGCACTGCCATACCGTTCTGATATAAATAAATAACATAGGTTTCTGTAATTTCCTGGTTCTCAGGAAGATCGTCTGATGACCGCAACGATTTGTTATTGACTTGTCCGATGATTCGGAGCGTTTCCTCTGTCTCTTTGAAGCCCTCGAACCGATATAACTCTTGGTTGCTTGCGTCTACAAGAAGCGTAGTCGGATTTGTCTTGATCCGGTAATGGTTCGCGAGGTCGGGATGAACATCCACATGTACGACTTCATAAGAAAGTTCATCCTGACATATTTGAACTTCGCGAAGCACATTGTTCATAGATCTGCCTAATGGGCACGCCGACAACGTAAACAACATCATTTTTTTAACGGGCAAATTCATGTTGAACACCTCTTTTCCATTATTTGATTTTGGAAACAGCTTCTTTCATGGTGTCATAATTGATAGCTCCTTGATATTTCTCGCGAATAACTCCGCTGGAGTCTAACAGATACGTAGTTGGATACGCGACGACCTGATACGTCTGCATGACCGTCCCTTCCGAATCTAATAAGATAGGAAATGTCAAACCATAATCCTTAACAAATGACATAACGTTGTTCGTTTTCTCCTCCGTCGGTGTTAAATTAACCCCTAAAATAACGACGTCTTGTTGCTTATAGTCCTCATAAAACCGCTGCATATGGGGCATCTCTACTCTGCAAGGCGGACACCAGGTTGCCCAGAAATTAATAAGTACTGTTTTTCCTTTATAATCGGATAGCTTGACAGGATTGCCTTGCAAATCATTCAAGGTAAAATCCGGCGCCTGTTGTCCCTTTTGAATGCCCACTTTAATATTCTGGCCTGCGGATTCCCTGACAGAAGTCCCTTCAGACGATTTTTTTTCATAATAATCATAAGCCCCATAAGCAACAAGCATAACGAGGGCAATGATGGCAATCACACTTTTCTTCATCTCTATTGATCCCCCTTGTTAGAATGTAATGTCCCAAAATGTATATTGAGAAAGCCAAGCACTGATCTTTTGCAATTGGCCGGTAAATAGCAGCAGTCCCATTCCAATAAGAAGCCAACCGTTAATTTTCGACAGAAGAGGCATCCATCGATTCATTTTTTTCATCATGCTCATCGAATACGTCAACAACCACGAAATCAATAGAAAAGGAACTCCCAACCCAAACGAATACACGGCCAGCATCCCTATTCCGTTCCACAGTGTCTCCGTAGATCCGGCCAGAAGCAAAATAGACGATAACGCCAACCCAACGCATGGACTCCAACCTGCTCCAAACGCCACACCAGTAAGAAGCGAACGGATTATGCCGCGGCTCGCAGTTGGTTTGGTTTGCCACGTTCTACCGGACATCAGCAGACGAAAATTTAGAAATCCGGCCATTTGCAGACCAAACACAACAATCAACAGACCGCTTATTCTTTGTACCAGCTCGCGTTCTTGCGCGAAGAAGCGTCCAATGAAGCTTGCAGACGCACCCATCGTAATAAAAATCAGACTAAACCCCACGATAAAACTAAACGCCTGAAGGCTCAGATTCCACCGATTCACGACAAGTTTGCCATCTTGAAAGGTAGAGCCTGTTAAATGGGAAATATAAGCGGGGATAAGCGGAAATACGCAAGGGGATAAAAAAGAAAGCATCCCCGCTGCAAAGGCTACCAGGATTGTAAGATTATCCATGAGGACCTCCTTTCTGTTGCTTTTCATCCAACCAGGACCATCCTGTTAAACACGCGGCAGCCAATAGAAAAATGATCTGCTGTTTACTGAAGGACAACAACCATACCGGACGATCGGCAACCAGAAACGAAAGCAACACATTTCCGATCGAAAACCAAACGGCATGGTTTAATCCACTTCCCGAATCGGATCCTTTTTGAGAAACCAATAATGAGATCAGGAGAAGAACAGTCATTCCAGCGTTTGCTGTATGATACAAGGAAGACTCCTCGCCTGTAATAAGCAACAACAAGTGATAGACCAACCAGCCCGATAAAGTAAACCAAATCCCCATATCGATCCACATTTTGACGCTTAAATTTTGTTTCGAAGTTCTGTACCAGATATAGGAAGCCGTAACCAGACTTGCTATCCATCTTCCGCGTTCCCCACCATCAAAATAAAGTAAAGACATGGGTTGTGTGATCACATCTATGGGATAAAAGATCAGAAAGCTTCCTTTCCAAACGAGCAACCACAGCCAGAATGCATTCGCTGCATCGGACAAGTATATCCGACGCTCCAAGCTGCCTCTAAGCCGATACTGCAGCATCAACCAGCCTCCCGCTCCATAACTCAGATAAAGAATCAGTTGCCCATTTAGAACGAAAGATCCGATCTGTATATTTTGCAATTCTCTTCACCCCTCCTTCTCACGTAAAGCCTAATCTTCTTCTTTAAAGAAATGATAAAGCTCTCCATTGGGGGAAATTACCTCCAAGTCCAACTAACCTCCTGTGATAGGCTTTGCTTAAACCGTTAGCGCATCCTTTTCGCTACGGTAAATTACAAAACTACAGGAGGTATTACAATGCTGAAGAAAAAAATGACCTTGTCTTTACTCGCTTCCGCTCTAATTTGTGGCTCAATTATAGCGGGACAACCTACGGTTTCGGCCGCGGGTCAAGAAGGAATCATCGAAAAAAGTGTTAACTTTCGTGAGAAGCCTTCCCTAAGCGGTGACCGCATTCGTTATCTAAAAGCCGGTGAACATGTCGACATATTGGAACAAGTAAATCAGTATTGGTTTAAAATCAAGGACCTGCGTGGTCAAACTGGGTACGTAACCACTCAAAGTCAGTTCATAAAAACGAATGGTTCCATTACGGACAAGCCTGCTGAACCGGTATCTGGGACGCCCAAGAGCATTATTGACGCGGGTATGAAGTACTTGGGAACGCCTTATGTATTCGGTTCAAGCCGTTCCAATACCCAAACCTTCGATTGTTCTGATTTCGTCAGACAAGCCTTTAAAGATGGAGCCGGAGTTATTCTTCCAGGGAATTCAAGAACCCAGGCTGCTTATGTAAAGAAAATAGGAGCTACTACGACAAACTGGAGGGAGTTGCATCCCGGAGATATTATGTTCTTTATGTCCTACGAGGGGAGTAAAAGCAGTGACTACTCCGGAATCAATAAATCCTCGCAGCGAATTACCCATAATGGAATCTATCTCGGAAATGGGAAAATTCTGCATACGTATTCCGAGAAATCGGGCGGGGTTCGAATCGATCAAATTGAAGGGAAGCATTGGGAGTACCGATTTGTATTTGGCGGAAGCGCTATAAAATAGATGTGTAAGGAAGGGACGCTATTGTCCCTTCCTTTTCAAACGACTAGAATTGGAAATTTGAAGCATCTTCCTTCTCACGATTTCAGGTTCCAGTTCTATACCTGCACAAAGCACCTCAAACCAAGCCGTATTCAAAAAGGCGAGCGCTTCTTGTCGGTTTTGAAAATTCTTCCCTCCTTTCTTTGGTCTGGGGGATATATCTAAATAGGTTAATATCAATATTTCACAGATCAGAGTCCGAACTCCTTCATTCATCTTAAACGACCTCCTAAGCACGGTGATTCAATACTATCGGAGGGGTGTTAAGTTTTAATAAAGCTAGGTTTGGCAATGATTGGTTTGCCTATACTACTATGTAGGTATGAATCACTTGCAGAGAAGAGGAGAGAAGATGGAACTTACCATAATTCAGCAAAACGATACGCATGGTTGTTTGGATGCCCATCCTGAATTTTTTTGGCATGATACACAACCTTCATATATGACATGTGGAGGGTTTTCGCGCATACATCGATATGTAACAGAACTAAAAAAAAGACGTCCCTATGTCCTTTTTGTCGACGGAGGCGATTTGTTTCATGGCACAGCTCCGCTTGTATTGTCCAAAGGAGAAGCCATTATCCCACTATTGAAAAAGATGCCGCTTGACGCATTCGTTCCAGGAAATTGGGATTATGCGTATGGCCCATCACAGTTGTTTGCTCTCTTGGATCAGGTTTCTTTTCCGTCCCTGGCAATGAATATGAAATCTTCATCCGCTGCCGCCCCTCTTAAGACGCAGTGGATTAAAGAAATGGGCGGAATTCGTATAGGTATGACGGGATGGACCTACTCATTTGTAGATCAAACGATGCCACCTGCTTTTTCCGAGGGATTGTCTTTCTCACTTGATCTAGCTGAGATGAGCCGGAACATACGAAAATTACGGGTGGAAGATAAGTGTGATCTCGTCATCGTATTGAGCCATATGGGACTGCCCCTGGACGTGAAAGCCGCTTCCAATATCGAAGGAATCGATATTATTTTAAGCGGTCACAGTCATGATCGACTTACCCATCCCATTAGACAAAACGGAACATGGATTATTCAATCCGGAGCCAGTTCTTCGTTTCTTGGGCAGCTTGATCTGAATTTTGAATCCGGCATGATAACGAAGGTTCAACATCGTCTTATTCCGCTTTTTGCACATGAATTCGAAGAAGATCCGGAAATCTCCAAATTAATTGCAGTAATTAACGAAAGGCATGAAACGCATTTAAGTGAGATCATTGGGGAACTACAGACACCGCTGCATCGCATGTTCCTCAATGAAACGCCAATGGATCGACTAATTACCGATGCTTATCTCCATTCTGTCGAAGCCGATATTGCTTTATCACATGGTTGGAGATACGGAGCCCCTATTCTGCCAGGTCTCGTAACCTTGCGGGACTTGTATCAAATCATTCCGACAAATCCAGAGCTTTTTACCGTAGAACTGGATGGCAAACAGATTCTGGAGGCTTTTGAATCTAATCTGGAACAGGTCTTCTCCCCTGATCCTTTCCATCAAAAAGGGGGATATGTCATGCGGGCAAGCGGCATCACCATGGCTTACAAACCTTATAATCCGCCTGGCCATCGAATTGAACATTTTCTTGTGCAAGGAAAACCATTGAAGCTAGACACCACCTATCGAATTGTGAGCGCAGGCGAACAAATTCTATACCACTATGATCCACTTAAGAAGAAGCTAGGGATCCATGCTCATGATGTGATCACACACTATTTTAAGACATACAAGAAAATTGAAATCAGCGATACGCCCAAAATCTTTTGCATATAGCAAAACAAACCGGTGCCATCCATGCCGGTCTGTTTTGTTATTTCAAATTTTTTTCGAGTTGCGAGGCAGTGTTACCCAAAACGAATGTTTATTATTCTCCGACTCCAGTCCCACTCTGCCTCCATGCTTCTTCACAATTTCTTTTACAATAGCCAAACCAAGCCCGCTTCCTTTTGCCTTCTCTCCGCGATGTCTTGATGGATCCGCTTGAAAAAAACGTTCAAATACAAGTCCACGCACCTCTTCAGGTATTGGCTCGCCAACATTACTGACGGTGATTCGATACTGAAGAGGTTCGATAACTCCGATCACCCAAATCATCCGTCCCGTATTATAGCTTATCGCATTCTGTATCAGATTGTTTAACACCTGTCTTAATCCGCCTTCGTCACCGATGACAACGTCTTGTGAAACAGATACCTCCAACTCCATATTGTTGCTTTGAAGTTCCCATTGAAAAGACTGCGTGCACCGAGTAATCAGGTCATCGATTTGTATATTGCTGTAGGTCATGCTTGCAGCTTGTCGGTCCTCCCATACAGAAAGCTGATGCAACTGCTCCACAAGCCGGGTAATATGCTGAGACTCTTCCAGCAGTGACAGATACAAGTCTCTATCCCCGACAATCACACCGCTGCTTAATGCCTCCAGGTAGCCGTTTAGATTGCTAAGAGGTGTTCGTAAATCGTGAGATATGTTGCTTAGCATCCTTTTGCGATTTTCTTCAGTCTGCTTTAAAGTCTGAGTCAAATCGTTAAAATACTGAGTCAATTGGCCAATTTCATCCACTGACGATACTTTAATGGGCTCTGGGTATGATCCGTCCATTAGCTGCCGTGTCAATTGGGTCAATCTTTTTAAAGGAGAAAGTATTTTCTTGATAAACACAAAATGGATGAGCGCGGCAACAACGATTGCTAGCAAACTTGCCCGAATCAGATAAAAATGCATGGTTCTGTTAAAGAAAATGTTCTTATCTTCACCGACGAGTCGATACTTTTCTACAAGAACACAAGCAAAATCCTTGACTGAAACACCTACTAGCCAGATGACAATGAGCATGACCAGAACGTTAACCGCAATTAATTTCCAAGTTATATGCTGCTTCCATGAGCTAATATGCTTAATTTGCGACAAAGCGATACCCCATTCCACGGATCGTTTCAAAAAAACACGGGACATCGCTCGATGTCTCGATCTTTTCCCTTAGCTTTCCCACATGAACATCTACCGTGCGGTCGATCACATTTTTCTCTTCGTTCGGATAAAGCTCGCATAAAATTTGCTCACGCGATAAGATTTGATTGGGATGTCTCATAAAAAAGTACAACAGTTTAAACTCATGCTGAGTAAGAGGGACAATGTTCCCGTTATATTTGACTTCTCCACGCAAAGGTTTTATTGTCAATCCTTTAAAACTAATTTTGCTGCATCGATTTGATGTTCGTCGAAGTACAGTATTCACCCGTGTGACCACTTCTTGAGGGCTGAAAGGCTTTGTTACATAATCATCAGCACCCATTTGGAGTCCTTCAATCCGCTCTGATTCCGTAATTTTGGCCGTCAACATAATAATGGGAATATCACTTTTGAGTTCGCAGCGAATCCACGTGCACAATTCTTCACCGCTTAGCTTCGGCATCATCAGGTCTGTAATGACGAAACAAGGATCATGCTTTTGAAAAGCCTCCTTTCCTTCTTCTCCATTTTCAGCCTCTAATACTTCGTACCCTTCTCTTTCCAGATATAGTTTAAGCAGCTTTCTTATTTTCGGATCATCTTCGATGATCAATATGTTTTTTCCCAGCATGCGTTCCCCTCCCTAGAGTAGGTTTTCATTTTATAAGGATAGTTTAAAGAAACGTTAAAGTTTCATTCCAGAACTACAATTTGGATATCGGTTTCCTACAGGGGTCGCAATCATAGCTCTACGGTGAGTCTAAAGATCCTTGTTCAAGGAAATTAAAAGAAAACAAACCGGAACCTTGCAACGAAAGTTGCCATGGTTCCGGTTTGTTTATATGCTTGACGTCAACCTTCTGGCGTGGGTTTCCCTTCAATCGTCAATGGTGCATGCTTCATGGACTTTTGTGGAACAATGGGATCGGAATATCTAACCTTATCTTTGAACCAATTTCGACGAATTATGATGAATACAACTGCTGCTATAATTATCAGCACTGCTATTAGCTGAGATATGCGAATGTTCTTTCCTGCTTCCATCATCCCCCAACCAAACGAGCTCATTGGCGACCAAGTCGTCTTAAGGAATGAGGCCAGCCATTCCGGTCCGGCAAAAACCAAGCTATCCGTGCGAACCCCTTCAATGTAAAAACGTCCAAGCGAATACCAAATGAAGTAACTCATAAACAACTCGCCAGCTCGCAAAAACGGCCGTCTGCGCAGCCAAAGAAGGAATAAGAGCCCTGCAAAGCTCCAGACAGACTCATACAAAAATGTCGGATGGTAATATTGACCGTTGATATACATCTGGTTGACTATAAAGTTCGGAAGATGAAGTGTGTTTCTCAGAAAACTTTCTGATACTGGACCGCCGTGAGCCTCTTGATTCATGAAGTTTCCCCAACGTCCAATCATTTGACCGACGATTAAACCTGGGGCGCATATATCTGCGATACGCCAGAAATTATAGCCTTTTTTACGTGTGTAAATGACAGCAGCCGCAATGGCAGCGATCAAGGCTCCATATATGGCAATGCCTCCATGCCATATTTTAATCATTTCCAAGGGATTGTTCTTATAATTTTCCCATTTAAAGGCTACATAGTAGATTCGTGCTCCGATTAATGCAGAGGGAAGACCATACAAGACCAGATCCATAAAAAAGTCGGACTTTATGCCAAATCGCTTTCCCTCATGAGAAATCAGTATCAAACCAAGTAAAGCACCCAATCCAATAATGATTCCATACCAGTGAACAGAAAGCTGACCTATTGAAAATGCTATCGGGTTTAACATGAGAAACCATTCTCCTAATCTTTATTTCTCCTATACTTAAATGTGTTGTGCTTTTTTATAGAATTTGTTCTTCTTGGCTCAAGCCTAATTTCTCTCGTGAATATTTTACAGTGGAAGGAAGTTTCTTAAGCCTTACCTCTTAAGCATTATAACACATGACATAGACACTTGCCGAATCTGTGACAAGGAAGTCTCTTACTGTACATAAAAAAAGCCGTGTGCATCTTTGCAGCACGCACAGCGGCTTTCCTGTATCGATCCCCGTATTAGGATTGAAAATATGGTCTCCCATACATCACTTGAAGATCGGCGTCAAATACATTTCGATAAACAACCTGTAATCGGCTGGAGGAGGCATCGATAAACTTGCCTTCACCGGCATAAATGCCAACATGTGTAATATTCATAAATCTCCCGTTCGCCTCATAGCTCCAGAAAATCAAATCACCCGCCATTAGCTCATTGGAGGTTAGGGAAAGTCCGTTTTCCGCGATAAATCGCGCCTGTTCTGCCGCCGTTCGGGGCACCTCAACGCCTAATTGCCGATGTACCCACTGTACAAGAAAACTACAATCGGTATAGTTATCCTTTCCTGCTTTTAGCTGGCTGTACGGATCGCCCAACCGAGTCAATGCCAGTTCGACAGCCTGGCTTCCAAGCACACCAGCGGGCAAATCGGATATAACCGCCGCAGACTGTTCGGACGTTAATCCGGTATCACCGTTCTTTCCAAGAATGGCTAACATCATGGGACGAAATTCTGCCGACAGGAGTTCATTCATCAAATCGACCTATTCCGTAGAAAAATCATAGAGCGCCGCTTCTGCTCTGCTGTTCGGGTAGAAATCGACAGTCGCAGGACGCGTTCGTATTCCGTCACCGACTATTCAACAAACTCCATCACTCTGTTCGACGGCGACAGTCCTTGTATGTTCTAGTGTTTCGAGCTGCGAGTCGATCGGATTCATATCCCAAAAAACAGCCTGCAGCAACTCCTCTCTCTGATGATCTATTGTAACCACTCTATGCGAGCGGCAAACTGGGCGTCCATTTCCTCTAAGATTTGAATCATTTTTTTGTGTCGGGTCCTGTATTTTCGTCAGCCACAAAAATGCCGAACGGTGAGGAAAGCAGCGCCGCGACGATCATAATGATTATTACCGCTCGCCGGGCTTCGTCGTCATCAAGTTATACAGTTTCGTGTGCCGCGGGAACTTATCGTTAAACGGTACAAGGGAACTGCCGACCTTCATCAGTCCATTCCCGGCGTCAACATTCGTAATATAGGACAGTTGCAGGTCCGAAATGTTGAGCAACTCGGCAAGCTCCATCCGGTCGGTACTGGCCTGATTCAGCATGACGATGAATTCACTGTTTGCAAGCATGGTGCGGGCTGTATGACTTTGTAGCAGATCGTCCACATTTTGCGTAATACCTGTGCAAAAAGCGCCATACTTTCGGACACGCTTCCAGAGCGTGAACAGAAAGTTGGCGCTGTATTCGTGCTGGAACAAAAGGTAGATTTCATCAATAAAGATAAACGTATTCTTGCCTCTGGCGCGATTTTGCGTAATCCGATTCAAGATATTGTCGAGTACGACCAGCATGCCGATGGGAAGAAGCTGCTTGCCCAAATCGAGAATATCGTAGCAAATCAGCCGATTGTGGACGTTGACGTTGGTCGATTGGGCGAACGTATTCAGACTGCCGGAAGTAAATAATTCAATGGCCAGCGCGATATCCTGCGCCTCCGGTTCTGCTTGCTTGAGCAGCTCCGCACGGAAATCCTGCAATGTCGGCGGCTGTCCCTTATAGTTGCTCCGCAAATACTTGCGGTACACAGCGGCGGTACAGCGATCGATGAGCGACTTCTCCTTGGCTCCGAGCTGATGTCCTCCGATCAACTGCTCGCACAACGACAGGACGAATTCCGATTTAAGAATGATCGGATTGGCTCCGTCGCCATAATCCCGGTTCATATCCATCGCATTGATATGGTTCGACGAAGTAGCAGAAATGTGAATCGTCTCGCCACCCAGCGCATTTACCAGAGCGGAATACTCCCGCTCCGGGTCAATCAGGATGATGTCGTCATCGCTCGCCAATATCTGATTGACGATTTCCCGTTTCGCGGCGAAGCTTTTACCGGAACCGGATACGCCAAGGATAAAACTGTTTCCATTCAGCAATTGCTTTCGATTGGCGACGATCATATTTTTGCTGATGACGTTTTGCCCGTAATAAATGCCGTCTGGATGCATGATCTCCTGCGCTCGAAACGGGATAAAGACAGCCGTACTTTCAGTCGTGAGCGTCCGCAAAGCATGAACCTTTCGCAGCCCATACGGCAGCACCGTGTTCAAACCGTCCATTTGCTGATAGGAGAGCGTGGAAAACTGGCACAAATGCTTGCGCGCCGTAGTGAGTAATGTCTCCGTATCGCTATCAAGTTGTTCTTTGCTGTCCGCAACATGCACCATCGTAAGTAGTCCGAACATCATCCGCTGGTCGCGTGTGGTGAGGTCGGTAAGAAATTCCTTGCTCTCTTTGCGCTGCTGCTCCATGTCGTAAGGGATGACAGCAGAAAAGTTGTTGTTGCGATTTTGCCGTCGCTGCCAATTCGTAATGTTCGTTTCCACGCCGAGCAGTCGATTCTCCACTTCGCGGACAGCTTCATCGGTCGGAATCGGGATCACATCGAGCGACAGCAGCAAGTTGCGGTTCAAGTCGCAAAGTTCGGCTACCATGCTGTCCTTGATATAGCTGGCGTAATCACGCAGAAAGATGACCCGACCGTAGTATTCGCCCATCCGAAAATGATCTTTGGCAAACTCGAAGGTATCCGGGCAAATGTAATCCTTGAAATCGTGTCCCTTGCGCATCATCTCCTTCATGTCGAAGCGAAAATCGGCTTCCTCGTCAATCCGGAAAAAGTCATGCAGAATGCGCAGGCGGTCAGTCGCATCAAGCTCGGTACATTTCGAGCCGAGACGAGAGAAATGCGCCGTCAACTCCGTGCCGACCCGCGCGAAGTAATGTCGAGCTTCATCCACGTTCTTTTTAACCACGGAGATGGTGATGTATTTCTCTTGAATCGTCCCATTGGTGTTGCCATCAGTCGCTTTACCAAGCAACATGTCGTTGTACTCCTGCCGATACACATCCAGCCCGTCGTGCTGGAGCGGAATAAGAATGGAACGTTCTACATCTGCCTGATTAAGCCGCCGATTGTGAATCGTAATCTTCGTCGTCGCGCCGCTGTCAAACGAATTAAGCAATTCGGAGTAGGAAAGGAACATCGTCTCCTTGTCCTCTCTCGATGCGACAGCGTAGTTGATGTCCGCGAAACGGAACGACTTCGAGAACTTGTTGCCGACAGCAAAAATCCCGTCCGGCCAGATGGCGCGGATCGGGATCGCTTGTTGTACGCTTTTGGGAATGACAGACCGCTCCTTGTCCTGCTTCATGGTGCGCCTGAGCGTCTTAATCATCGCGCTTCATCCTTTCTTGCTCACGCTTGTGCAGGCTTCCTTTCAGCGCTTCGTAGTATATGTTGGTCGAGCGGAAGACAAGTCGTCTTGGCATCAGAAACTCCGACTTCACATACGCCCACAATAGTTGCTCCGCCGTCATACCGTGATAGCAGATAAATCCGAGCGCGGCGCAGGGAGCTGCCCCCAATATGCACATCCAACTGAGCGTTTCCAGTCCGAAATGACTGCGCAGCCCGAAATACAGTCCAATTGCCGCTGCGACCGCCAGAACAGAAAAAAAGAACTGCCGCAAGGACAGTCCGAAGAACAAGCTTTCCGTATAATCCCGGATTTCCCGGTTGATTTTCACTTCCACTTTTATCCCTCCCGGATGAGCAGTCTACGCCTCAGGCTCGTTGCTTTCAGGTTTGAACAGTGTGTCGTCATCAAATGGCACAGGATTGCTCAATAGTTCCACAGCAAGCTGAAAGCCATCCTTCATCCCTTGCAAATATAACCACTCATTGATAATCGATTGTTTAAAATGATGTCTGTCCTCCCAAGCTTCAAATTCAGGCATACGACCAATATCCATACCAACAAACAAGACTTGAAAAGCCTTCTTTTCTTCAGCACGAACACGCTTGAGATCAGGATGATGCTCGAATCGTGCAGAAACGTAGTCCAATCGACCTTGAATAGCTGTTCGAAACCACGGTGGAATTTCCATTACCTGCTTCCCCCCACAACTCTTTTACCTTACCCGCTGCTTCTGCTTGGCTTTCATGTGATGATAGCAGGCTACTAGCTGATCGACCTTCTGACTTTGCTCTTGAAATGCTTGATGGCCGGATAAAGAAATGGATTGCTTTATTAACTGTTCACCAAGCGAATTCAGCTTTCGCCGCTCCTCTTCCAGCTCTCTTAACAATTCGTTCATTTATCCATCCTCCCGTTTTTATTGTGAGAGCCGACATTTTTGAATGAAACACGGTGTATGTTAGAAGACTACTTCGATGGTAAGTTTTAATCTCATTTATGTCAATTGTGTACTCCTCCATAATGGGAGTTATAAACTCAACCCCTGTAAAGAGGTGACGCTTGATGATTGGTTACGATAAAAAGAAGGTGGGGCAACGCATTCGGAAGCAACGAGAGGCATTGGAAATTTCTCGTGAACAACTGGCTGAACGAGTTGGACGGGTCCCAAGATTTTGCGCCGATATTGAACGAGGTAAAGCCGGGATGTCCATTGAAACGATGTTCAGTATTTGCAATTTGCTCAAGCTTTCTCCTAATGAATTGCTCCTGGGTCAAGAGGAGAGCGCCACACCTTACGATGAAACGGCATTGATTATGGCTGCGCTCAATCAATGCACAGAGAAGCAGCGCAAGGATGCTCTGGCGCTATTGAAGCTATTTTTGACCGCAATCCGATAACTCCCATCATTCACAAGGTGATTACAGTCCCATCATTTCGCGCACGATACGATCTGCCATCTTCACCGTACCGACAAGAACGAGCATGTTGAAAATGAGTTCCCCGATATACGTCCACACCATCGTAACCGCGCCCGCACTAGAATCGACGGCTGGAGGAGCGGTAGCAAAGGCGGAATAAATGATACACGCCAGTACAATAATCGCGCCTTCCAGACACGCTGCCGCGTATCCTTTCAGGAACGACTTGCCGATATTTTGGCTTGGCTCCCCCGCAAATGCGGACAGCGGAACGGGGGCTATTGCCGTATACAAATAGATACGGAAAAAGCGCCCGTACACCGAAAGGATCATCACAAAGGATAGCACCGTAATGAACAAACTGCCGAGAATGGTGACGATCCACAGCGGAATGCTTTGCCAGAAGCCAACGTCTTCAATCGCTTGCGCTACCGTATCCGGCAAGGCCATAGCCTCTGTCGTTCCAAACCCGGAGCGTCCCATCATCGTTGAGATGATCCCCTGTACAATCGTAAAGAGAGCCATCATCAACTCCAGACCATAGGTTACGACCGCCTTGGCGAGCACAAAGCGGATAAACAGCTTGACGGCCATCTCCGGCCTTTTCACTTCCGCAAAACTGCCGGTCGACTTCACCACGCCAATCACAAAAAACAAGACCAGAAGCGCCAGTCCCGTCGCCTGCAACGCACCGTGAATATCTGTGATGACACGCCAAACGCCCCCACCCTTAAAATCCGCTGGCGATTGCGTAACGAGGCTCCAGATTTCATTCATCTTATCGTTCCAGGTATCCAAGGCATTTTCGAGGTTGTCGATCACCCAACTGTTTTTTGCCATATTCTCACCCCTTCCGTAAACAGGGGACAGACTAATCGTCCGCCCCCCCTATGCAAAGCTACAAGCTCATCCGGCAATCAGGGTAAGAATTTCCTTCGTAAACGTAATAATGACCCCTCCGGCGAGCGTCAGAAACCCGTTTGCACGCTGGGAAGGGTCATGGGATTTTAGCGACAATCCAATTTGAACAATGCCGAAACCGAGAATAATCATGCCAATCGCACGGATTAAACCGAAGATAAAAGTAGACAGATTGTTGACTGTCGTCATCGGGTCGCCCTCTGCATAAGCAGTGGAGACGAATACAGTTCCCGTTAAGATTAGCACGATGTACAGGGCCAGTAGCCGTTTCGTTTTCATTTTCAAGTTCATCATTCCCTTCGTAAAAATAACGACTCTACTTCTTCTTCCGAAAGAAGCTCATAATCCCCGTCTGCATGAAGGAACACGGATTGCCAGTCCAAAGCGTGATCCGTGCCGCCATGCTGATAGGGAAGACCGTTACCATCCGTCGTGAGCGAGACATGAGGATGCCTGAGCAAATCATATTTGTCGTCCTGGACTGGATGTTCGCCACGGATAAAGAGTAAGCAAAAGCGGTTATCCAGCAACCTCACCTCGTCTGGTGTGAGCAATTCGCGGCCTGATTGCTGGTAGTTGATCGAGTAGCTGCCGTTTCTCCCCTTGCTCTGGCCGTAGGTATTGGTATCAATCGTTTCCTTGCCAAGCAGCTCCGAGACGTATTTGTGGGTAGACTGTTCGTTGCCGCCCAAGTACAAAAATTCGTCGCAGTTGCCCACAATCGATTCCCACGCATCCTTGTACAGCGCCTTGAGTTGCGCTAAATTTTGCAAAATGATAGAAACGGAAATTTCCCGGCTGCGCATCGTGGAGAGCAGCTTGTCAAATTCGTCGGGAAGCGCTACATTGGCGAACTCGTCCATGACAAAGTGAACATGAACCGGCAGGCGTCCGCCATGCCGATAGTCCGCCTCGTACATCAAGCATTGAAAAAGCTGCGTGTAGAGCATGCCGACAATGAAGTTGAAGCTGCTGTCGTTATCGGGAATGACGGCAAACATCGCCGTCTTCTTCTCCCCCATAACGGGCAATTCCATTTCGTCGACCATGCTCATCCCCGCAATCGTATGCAAATTGAACTTCTCCAATCGAACGCCGAGGCCAATTAAAATGGACTTGGCCGTCTTGCCCGCCGCCAGCTTGAAAATGTTGTACTGCTTGACGGCAAGGTGTTCCGGATCGCGCATTGCCAGCCGCTCGAATAGTTCATCGAGCGGGCTTTGGTACGTTTCGTCCTCCTCCCGCACCTCCGCAGCCGCGATCATTTCCATGACCATTGGGAAGTTTTGCTCCTCGGGCGGTGCTTCATATAGGAGGTATAGCACGAGCGCTTCCAGCAAGGCGGTCTCGGATCGCTCCCAAAAGGGATCGTTGGTATTGCTGCCCTTCGGTGTCGTATTGCGGATCAGATTGGTGACCAGCTTGAGAACATCCTTGTCGTCTTGCAAATAGGCGAAAGGATTGTAGCCATGCGAACGGTGCGGATTGATGAGGTCCAGCACCTTGATGTCGTAGCCTTTGGACTTGAGCAGATGCCCGGTATCGCGCAAAATCTCGCCCTTTGGATCGAGCACAACAAAGGACGTATGCGCCTGCATGACATTCGGCTTGGCGTAAAACCTTGTTTTCCCAGACCCGGAACCTCCCACGACAAGGACATTCAAGTTCCGGCGATGCTTGCGGCCGTCCAAGCCGATTCGTACCTGCTGCGTCAAAATTTTGTTTTGTTCAGGTTGCTTGTCGCGGTACTTGGCATTAATCCGTCTGGCCTTGCCCCATCTTGCGCTGCCGTGTTCTTCGCGCCGCCGATAATTGCGCGGCGACGCCAAGTAGATGCCGACCGAAATCCCATAAGTCAGCGTGAACAGCAACAAGCTTCGCGGCGTATCCTCGACCCATTGAATCTGGAAGGGATGGTTAATCGCTTCGCTGAGATGCAGCAGAAGTGCAGGTAATCCCTTTGACAAAGCAGGGGCGGCAAGCAGCGCCGCCCACACGACCGGAATAAAAAAAACCGCAAAGAGTAAAAGATTACTCCTTGCGGTTTCAGCGCGCCGCATGATGACTCCGGCGCTTTATTTTTTGATAGGGAGCGTCAATCGCTTTGAGCAGTAAATCGTCAACAGGATCGGTCGGCCGCTGCTGGCCGATCAAGTCGTTGCGGAGCGCATTTAAGGCGTTGATGACAATGCCATGCTCGTAATGATCCATTCTCAGGATGCGTTCTTCCTCTTTCATCGCCACTCCTCCCAACGGAAAAATGAAAAGCAGATTCATGCCACGACTAGCGGGTGGTGGAATCGCTGCGATTCTGTTGCTGCTGTTGCTGCTGTCGCTGCTGGGCCAGCATACGGTGCATTCGACGGGATATGTCGTGTGCCGCATCCTTCATCACCGTCAGCTCGGCGCGAATATGCTGCGGCTCCAACTCCTTGAGCCGTTCGTGAACCCGGCCGAAGCGGAAAGTAGCCGTCTCGACGCCGAACTTTTTGCAAAGCATATACGCAGCACAGTAAGCTTGAAAATTGTAATGTGAACGGCTGTAGTCGTTATGGCCGCGATCAATCTCCGCATGCGCCAGCTCCTGTGCGAGCGCCCGAAAAATGTCACCAGCCCCAAGTCCGCGACGTATCACGATGCTTCGCGTATCCGGCTGATAAAGCGCATGAACCTCCGCAGGCAAGCTATCTCCAATCGTAATCGGAATAGGTGACCGGTCCATCAATGCCTTGATGCGCGTGCGGTCATCCGGGTAGATCGGCGATTCCTTTTTCGGTGCGGTTGTTTGCGCAACATCGAACATCTTCTTGGGGTTGTAGCTGATTGCGGTACTCCCATCTTCCCGCTTGTATTCCTCGCCTGGCTCCAAGATGTAGAGGCCGGTTTCCTTGCGACGGATATAGACGCCTTGTTCTTTCCAGCTATCAAAATCAGCAATGCGAGTGGCATCCGGGCGCTGCGCGAGAATAAGCAGCGCATTCGCGACGCTGTAGAGATCAAAACGGCTTTGTACGTCCAGATAATGCTGAAATTGTTCGCCGTTTTGCGCAATGTCGGCTGTGGCAGTATCAATCGTCTCATACGTCCACTGCCGCAGTTCTTGCTTTTTTTGCGCCCATGCTTCTTTGTCGAACGGCTGCTCACGCTGACCGGAGGCCGTCGTGACTTGGGGCTGGAATAACTCGTCCAGTTCGCTCATTTCGATTTCCCTCGCTTTCGACTCCCGGCCATCGGAACGGATGCTTTACTGCCGGACGCCGACTTCCCGCGATCTCTGCGCTTAGGCAACGACGGTTCCTGCACCTGCTTCCGCCGTCTGCTCTCTGCCGCCCGGTTTTCCTCCCGAATTTCACGCAGCAATTGGCGGACGGACACTTTTTCCTTCGGCTTTTCAGGGTCAATCGTAACCCTTTCGTATGCCGCGCTGCGCTCGGAGGTAGGCGCGGACGGAGAGGATGGTTCCGTTGTCCTCTCCTCCTGTGTCGGCGGGAGGGGAAGCGGACGCTCCGGTTCCGTTCGCTCGACCTCCCACGCCTCGGCCGCCGGTTGATTGGCTCCCTGCTGCACGTTTACCGGCTGAACCTCCGCCGCCGGCTCGGGCTTTCCCAACAGATCGTCCAAAAAATCCTCACTGACTGCCGCGCCCTCGTTTGAAGCTGGAGGCTCGCTGGTTCCTTCTTCGGGTGTTACGGCATGTTGCTCTGGTGGTTGCGCCGCTCCTTTACGCTCGTCCGACTGCTTCTCGCTGCGGGACTTCACAATCTCCTGCTTGATGCTGGCCGTATCTACGGTCGCCAGCTTGAAGCGTTCAACGATTCGGTTGATCTTGGACGCATCCTCGGCCCGCACCATGACATCGCAAAGCCCGTCCACATTTTTCTTGTCACGCAGCGCGCAATAGAGGACACCGTACCGCTTCGCTTCTTTGCAAAAAGTCGGCAAGTCTTCATTTCGTACTGCAAACACCTTCAGCTCCTTGCCGCTGCGCAGCAAGCTTTCCAGGCGAATGCGGCCTCTTGTTCGTTTTTGCCCTTGCAGGGCGGCGAACAAATAAACGGCCAGATGCTTCGCGCCTTCGCCGGAGATTTTCGCCATGACCTCAATGCCACGAAGACTCATGCTGACGACCTGATCGGCCGCTTCGGTTCCGCTGCTCATGGACATTGGCCTCCCTTCGTGTCGATTGGTCTTCCTCGTTACGTTGCAGCTTGTTTGCCAGTTCGTTGGATCGGGCAAGAATGCCCGTACAAAGCCTCACCTCCTTTCGGAGCTTCGCAAGCTGACGGGAAAGTTCGGCAATTTGCGACTTGTACGATTCGATTTGCTCAGGATGCTGGCAGCGGCGAAGCCGGTTGTACAGCATTTTGCGGGAGCCGTATCCTTGCCGCAATTCTGTTTGCAGCTCAGCGTGGTAAGCCAACAATTGTGCTTTGCTGGAAATGCCGTGACGACACAGCAGCCTGGTCTGCTCCGTAATGGCCGTCAGATGCCGCAAGTCTTCGCGCAATAAAAAAGACGTCCGTTTGAAGGACGCGCGGGAATGGGGCAGAATCCCCATCTTGAATAGGTAACGCAGATACAAGGCTTGCAGACCGCTAAATCTACGTCCGATGTGCAGGGTTCTGCGAACGATGACGGCTCGCCTGCGCCGCGGCAACGGCAACGGTGGCTGACGCTGCGGTAACTGGTTTTGCAGAATACGCTCTTTTATCGCAGACTCCGTGTATTCGTCGCCAAGACTGCGCAATCGAACAAACCGCTCTTTGCCCGGCGGGCGTACCGCCAAATGCTTGACGTTCGACTTCATTTCATAACCCTGCTTCTGAAGGATCGCGAAGAATTGCGTCATCGTCATGGCAGCGGCGATAGCGGCGGCGATGTCCTCGCGAATCAAGCCGCGCCAGGTCGGTTTGTTTTCCTGTTCCGCTCGCCACTCGCCGTAATGCTTGGCCTTGCCCGGTTCCGGCTGCTCGATGACCGATAAGGTATGCTCCCGGCAAAGTCGATCGGATGTTTGCCGCATCAGCGCGTAAGAGGCTTTGTTATCGTAATAGCGTTTACCATCCAGAAACGACACCGAGTTTAAGACGAAGTGATTGTGCAAATGCTCCTTGTCCAAATGGGTTGATACCACGACTTCAAAGCGTTCCCCCCATAGCTCCCGCGCCAGTTTGACGCCAATGGCATGTGCCATTTCCGGCGTCGTTTCGCCCGGTGCAAACGCCTGGTACCCGTGAAAAGCTACAATGCCATCGGTCTTTTGATATTGTCGTTTGGTACGCTGCATTTGTTCGTAGGCGGTAAGAGGATCGCAATTGATTCCGCTCACGTAAAGCTGTTTTTCCGTTTTGGCATCCGCGCTGGTATAAGCGAGCACCTGCTGTAAATCATCCTGCGCTACACGCGCTTGATCGGTCTTATCAGGATTGGTGGCGTAATCCAGCACACGCTTGAGGCGGTCTGTAACGTCCCATATTGCGGTTGTCGCCATGTACGCTGTCCCCTTTACGGTGGATGTACGTTCGGATTTCCTTGCGGCTCGGTTCTTGGCTCAGGTGCTGTCACGGCTTGTTGAATCTGCTGGACAGCACGGCGTAAGTGGTCTGCTTCCTGCTGAAAAGACGCCCGATCCAAATGACCTGTCGCATGAGCCTTCGCTGCGAGTTGGTTAAGGTTATTGCCGATGGCATGAAGTTCGCGCATCATAGCGAAATAGTCCGTTGGCGGCATCGCCTTCGGGACATAGCCGTTAATCAAGGAGCGAATATAACCTTCCTGTGAAAGTCCCGATGTCTTCGCACTCGCTTGGAGTTTTGCGTTTTCAGTATGGTTCACCCATACCTGAATCCGAATCGCTCGTCTTCTCATCATGTTCACTTCTTTCTTCAAAGGAAATGGCCCGCATGAAATAGCTGAATGGTTTCTGCTGTTTCTGAAAAATACCGATCATTGTTGAACCTATATTCTTGATAAAACAGCGTGCTGTTGAGGTAGGGGTATTAGGGGTTTGCCCCTAACAAGCGAATTTGGGAGACCAAATTCAGTGCTTGCTGCAACACGAGACAGTCGTCTCGCGTCGCCTCAAAGCACCTGCCGGGAAAAAGAGGGGACCCCCGAAACAACAAAAAGACGCTGATCCACTCAGCGTCTCCCACAGAACATTTTTGTTATCTTACCAACCAACGGTAATCCTGGCGGCAGTCTACAATGAAATCGACATACACGATTTCATCCTGAATTTGATACAACACCAGATACCATTTTTCCACGAACATCTTGTGATACTTGTTTGACGAGATAGATTCCGCTTCCAGAAAAGGATAGCGTTCTGGCATTTGCGCTAAGGAACGTATCGCATGCAGCAATTCGTTCTTCGTTTTTCGCGCCGCATCAGGACTGTTCTCCGCATGAAATCGCACATGAGCCGCCAGCATCTGGCGTGCGCGATCGGAAACGATGATCTTATAACGGGGCATCTTTTCCATGCTGAACCTCGTCAATAATGCCCTCTAGGTAAGTGTCCAGTTCATCCGGCGTCACACCAACTCGGCCCGCCAAACGATCCTCTTGAACAGCGAGCAGTTCTTCGCGCAGCTTTAACATCCGCTCGCGACGGGAGAACGTCTCAATGTCCATCACGACAAGATCTCCTTCACCGTTCTTGGTCAGATAAATCGGTTCCCCGGAAGATTTGCATAGATCGGCGATTTCATTGTAGTTTTGCCGGATGCTGGCGGAAGGCTTGATTATCATCTGGCTCACTCCTTGCATAGCTGTTTATTGATTTTATTATACCTGTTACATGCTATGCAATCAACGGGCTATGCTTACCCCCAATTTATCTACATCCCATCCACATCAGTGAGAATCACATTTCCTGGTGCACAATATCAGACCCTATCGACATCCACCGCTATCGGGATGGTTCCCCATATCTTCTTCGGGATTCCATCAATTCGTTGTTTACATCCTTTGCGTACTTAGGCGGCTCATCGGATATAAGAAGGGTGGGGGAGAGGAGCCTCTGTATCATGGCTGCCGCCATTCGCCCTGTATCATCATTGTCCAAGTGCAGGACAAGTCGATTCACCTGGGGAAAGCACTGCAAGTACTGCATTAGGGCAGCCGGGGGAGTAGGGTCTTCCCCCTCTGTCTTGGGCCTATATATTCCGGCCAGCGACAGCTTATGCGCCTGCCGCCAATCCCGGTCGGCGAGATGTTCCAGCGTACAGAAGGATAAAAGATCAATGGCGCTCTCAAATAGATGCAGTTCCGTACCGTTTCCCAAGGCCGGAATAGAAAACGAAAACCGCTTGTCGCTCCCAGCGGCTTCCCCCATATAACGGGTACTTGTCGTACCTCGTATCGCCCCATAGCGCGGCGTCCCTTCCTGGTCAAAACCGACAAATACCGCATTGTGGTAGCGTCTACTTTCATACAATCGCCCCGTTTCGAGACAGTAGTCTATCAACGTGCGATGGATACCGCGTTTGCTGAGATAGGCCATGACGCGATGCGATGTATGATTCGGTTCGGGAAGCTCAAACCGCGCAGGAGAAAAGCGTTGTTGCAAAGATTGCGTAAATGTAGGTGCGCTACCCGAATCAGCTCCTTCGATTTGCAGTACCGCATCGGAAAAAGACAAACCCCGCACTTTGATCAAATAGTCCAGCGCCGAGCGTCCGCCGATCCCCCTTGACCACCAGTACCATTTACCGTTGGAAATTTTCAAACTGTCGTGTGTCCGGGTAGTATAGACATTGCGAGAGCAACGTACCAGTTCTGCGGGCTCCCACATTTGCAAATACGTGAGTAAATCCAGACTTTTCGCACGTTCGATCTGATCCCTGCTTACATAGCTCATTGCCGTAGCTCCTCTCCCGTTCATCGTGCCTTACCCCGCTTTTTGGGATACAGATAAGCTCTGCTTTCCTTCAACTCCGTAGCGCCATTCTTTTTCATGAATGCGTCTAAATCGCCTTCATAAACTTGACTGGTCACCCCGTTCGAATCACGAATGTAATAATACATGTCGTCAAATGCGTTCTTCTCTTTGGATATCAACTCCAATGTTGGCACGGTTTCTCCCTCCTCGGTCGGGCTAGTTCCGTAACAAAAAGGCGGTAGAATCGGGCAAAAGCATCCGCCGCCGCTTGGGATGGCATACATCATGTTCATTCCTCCGGAAATGCGAAAAGGACCCCGAAGTCGGAGTCCATTTCGTCTGTAATTTATCAATTTAATAGTGGGGCTATATTCGACCTGTGAAATGCTGCGCATCGAAGTCGTAATTTCCCAAACAACAAAAAGCCTGCCGCTCGATGAAGCGCAACAAGCTTTCTAAAATAATGTATCCGGTTTTAATCGAAAAGCACGAAAGATAAATCGCTAAATGGACTTATCACAGTAAGCTAGTCCGGTATTATTTTTGATTACGGGCCCAAAGTCCATGATTCTGTTTTTAGACCACCTTAAATCATAATATTGTCCCTCTGATTCAACTAGAGGATTAATCAAGTCGTCTGGATGGATCATTACAATCCGAGCCACTTTACCATCTGACAAAAGAACTGAATCCCCAATCATCCTGTTCATTAAGTTTATGATGAAACATTGAACAATAACTGGATCAAATAATCCGAATGCTCGTTGGTATATTTCCTGAAGTACTTTGTATAGTGGAATTGCTTTCTTATATACTCGCTCTGAAACCATCGTATGAAACACATCGGCAACAGCCACAATCTTACTAAAGTATGCAATCTCTTCACTAGATTTTCCGTATGGATACCCGCTGCCATCTTCTCGTTCATGATGTTGTAGGGCAACCAGCGCTTGTTGATCCGTCATGTTTGGAAGTTTAATAATCATCTCATACCCGAACACCGTATGCAGCTTCATTTCAGCATACTCATCCGAACTTAATTTGTCTGCCTTATTCAGGATTGAATGCGAAATTCTTTGTTTGCCCAAATCATGCAACAGACCCGCAATAGCAAGGTCATTCAATTCTATGTCATGCAGACCCAACCATTTACCAATTAAATAGGATAGCACCGAAACTCCAATACAATGTCGATACGTATAATGATCTTTCTTTCTTAAACCCAATAAGACATTCGAAATATTATAATTGGAACACAATTCCTGAATCTTTGGCATTACCTTTTGACGGATCATTTGATTTGATGGCTTCTCGGTACTGTGGTGTATCTTTTCATATATAGATTGAACTTCAGAGATTGTTTCATCTATTATAAATTCGGTAATAAGTTGGGTGTCCGCATCCCATAGATTAACACCATGTTGTTGTAAGAGACCGAGATTATGATCATTTAATATGGTGCTCTTTGGTAAAAGCAAACTGCCTTGTCTAGAATAAATATTGTTATTTAATCTTCTCCCGATGAATGTTGTATTGTCGATAGGAATCACTCCCTCCCCTATGCAAGTCTCTTGATGCTGTTCTGATCAAAAGTCATTTCTTCTACTGGTTCAAAGATATCGGTACTATACCGATCAACAGTTACTCTGCCTTCAAACATTTTCTTTACAATTACCTTATTTATGGCTTTTAGGCTTGTCCCAACTCCAGTGAATCCACCCACATACATTGCAGAAATGGTATCTCCAGCCTCCAGTTTAGAACCCCTACATACAGAGTTATCTAGGAAGAATACGATATTGCCCGCTGAATAAAGATCACATTGAATAACACCTTCTCTTCGAATCAAAATATCCCCATTTGACTTTAATGTAGAGTTTTGAGCTTGGTTAATATTGATCTGAACTTGCGATTCTTGACTTAACGCAACTCTCATGAACGCTTCTTTCAATACACGAATGAAATTTTCCATTCTTGGAGCAGTCATCACTTCAACGATCTTGGTCGGTAACAAAAATAACTCCAAATAATCTTTTTATTGCTGCATAGCGTCCTTATTGTAAGTCTGAAGGCTTGAAATAACGCCAAGCAGTTCTTTCACAACTTCCCAAACCTGCTGATACTTGCTCTCGGTTACTAACAATAACGCTTGTCCATATCTAAACTGTAGTTTCTTCTTACTGATTTCATTCAATAACAATTTTACACTTTCCGCCATCTTCTCGAGGTAGTCCATTAACTGTTTAGAACCGTTATAAAGTCTGTTGTAGAGCATGCCGAAATACCCCGAATAAAGATTACTTCCAATTACATTACCCTTCACTGCAATACTTCCTGTGGCGGTTAAGGTTGAATTATAAACACTTCCAGATATATAAATGTTCCCCAGCGACTCAATAATCATGTTGTCCATGACATCGCCATACACAATAACGTCTCCAGCAAAAACGATATTACCTGTTTGCAAATCAACATTCCCTGGTACAATGAAGGCGGTGTTAATATCGAAATACTTTATCTTGTTACCAGTTATTCGCGGTCTTCCTTCTTTCCGAGCAATCACGATATCATCTGGTGTTATTTCAACACTTTCTTTCCCAGCAATGCGAATATCGTGAACCGGTTCAGGAAGTAATATATTTCCAAAGACATCATACCCCGCCTGACCGTCTACGGGGGGTGTCTTCTTTGCTATTACATCTCCGCTTTTGACAGAAGGAATATTCAAATGATTCTTAAAATCCACAAAACCTCTTACCTCTGTAAATATGTTCTCGATATTTTCTGAAAAGAAAATATCTAAACGAGCATCTTGACCCTGCACCGGAGCTTTTCCTCTGGCGATGGTCACTGGTCTATATGTAGGTTGAATAATCTCGGTTTGAATAACTGCAACATCAAGATTCATTTTGATATTCATGTTTTCAACAACCGCGAGAATATCCTGCAAGTTTAGTGTTTCCAAAATAATCGCTGAATCTTCTTTGGCAGTAAGGGTCAAATCTAAAGTTGAGGTATTATCAGATAACACCCACGCATACCTCTGTGGACGATGAACAATCAAATACGCTGTTAACTTATCATCCGAAACTTCAATCTCAAATAATGGCTTTTCTTCAATCTTCCACTCAATGACGCTTTCTGATGATATTTTCATTCTTCTATTGATCTCTTGACCATCGACAAATAGGATGACAGGTAATTGAGCTTCAATCGTCGGAATTTTACCCCCATTGGAGGGATTCCCGATAATGATTTTACCCTGTTCGACTTTAATGTATCCATCTTTTATTTGACCCTCTATGTTAATTCCCGCTACTGAAGATGACCCCATCCGTTCACTTTCCGACTCTTGGGAATCATGGTCAAGTTTCTTCAATAGCTTCAATATTTCTTGCTCACTGATAAAGTCTGACATACGAATCACCTCATCGACAGCAACTGAGAATTAATTTTCTAGAGCTGCTGTAACTAATCCTAATAATTCATTGTTGTCGAATGGTTTTGAGAGCACTGCAATATCTTTAGTCAATCCGTCATTTTCTAACACATCAATGGAGCCGGTGCATAGCAAGACTTTGACTGCAGGATCATCTTTTTTGATTTCTTTTATAAGCGAAATGCCATCCATGACAGGCATTTGATAATCAACTATCAACAAATCGGGTTTTGTATTGAAATAGGCGTTCAATGCCTCTTGACCGTTTGTCGCTTGTAAAACGACTTCATGACCTGCATCCGTGATTAAGGCTGAAATCAATAAGCGAATAGAAAAATTATCGTCTACAATCATAATTCTCGCCATAGGCATCCCTCCATTTGAAAATAAAAAACATCAAGTGATGTTATAGAGGTTCACCTTACCTTCGGTAACTTGGCAGCCGTGAAAATTATCTTCCTGAGGTCCATAATTTTGAGTCCCTACTTTCAATAGGTTTGTCGTTTCGTTTGTGAGAACTATGAAGTTCCTGTCGATTTAAATCTTATATAGTCCAATATTACTACATATATTTCTTAAAATAAACCCATTTTGTAGAGTATACTCCGTTGTTATCACCTCCATACTAACTGATTATAAAGCTCTAAAGGGGGTAACTATGACAGTTGAACTAGACTTTGCTAAAATTCTGAAAACGTTGAGGATTAACAATAAGTTGAGTCAAGAAGAACTAGCCTTTAGAAGCGATCTTGATCGAACTTACATTTCAATGTTGGAAAGAAGTATTCATCAGCCGACCATTTCTACAATATTTGCCTTGTCCAGGGCACTTAACATCAAAGCATCCGAGATGATTAAACTTGTAGAAATTGACTGTGAAAATGATATCGAATCGAATCAGAAAAATTAGTTGAAATAAGGACAACCAGAAGCCCGAATGAATTGTCTTCCCCTTTTCCTGTATTCGTGATAGTAAATAAAATCGCATTGAGTGGAGACAAATCAATCCCCCGACAATGCGATTTCTACTTACTACGTCCGAATGAGCAACTCAAAGGTCATTTAGTTTCCGTAATAGATACATCCCATCCCTAAGACCTGCGAAATAGATCCTCTCTTTTTCAATAGTACTCCGATGGTTAAGAATGTCTTCCAACTCGAGAAGAAGATCCACATGGGTTTGTGTTAATTCATCCTTAAGCAGCCTCTCTATTTCGTTTTGCCTAATTCGGAATTGTTCAACCTCCATTTGACTTCCAGCTTCCTTTGCAATTTCAATAAATCTTTGATCGAAAGCTGGTCTCAACCACTCTGGACCAATATTATGCATATTTACCCCTCCCTTCCTCTAGAATGTACCGATGTTACAGTGAAAGGAGAGGTATCTCAAGAAATTATTGGAACTATCTTTATAGATTACGGTTTTACTTTCTAGATTCTTAACTCTCCATCTCCAACAGTTCCTTGACCCAAGCTTCATCCGGCATCCTCACCAATGGAGCTCCAGAGTGTATTGTTTGTGTCATCAGTCGATGGAGCAATCGCGATAAAAACGTCGATTCCATATGTGTCCCCTCCTGCTTCCACTATAGCAGGAAGGAAGGGGAGGAACGACGGTGTCAGACCGTTATCGCTCACGGCCCATAGCCCGTCGTTCCGGCGCTTCCGGTTCTTCGTCTGGCACGCTGTCCACGGCTTCGTTTTCCCGTTTGTCCATATTTAGCAGGGTATTCGGTTCCGCTAGCCGCGCCGCTTTTGTTTGCAACTCCTGCTCCTTTTCAAAAGGAGCCGCGATCTGTTCCTTTGCCGTTTCCATTTGCTGACGCAGGGTCACAAGTTGCTCGCGGCAGTATGCCAATTTCGCGGGCAAATCCGACAGAGCGTTGTTGATGCGGCTTATATTGCCGCTGGCATCCGCTCCGAGCGTCACCATATGACCCAACGCACCGCGCAATGTCGCCTTGTACTCCTTGCCGAAGCTGTCGAAGGATAGCCACAAGGAAAATCCGCGGTAGCTGCCGATTTCCTGCGGATCGAGCGAAGTCATGCCTTTGCAAGCGTCCATCAAAGCCGCGCCTGCTGCCGTTCGCTCCGTATAGGTAAAATCCTTGATAACCATTCCGGGAAACTTCGATTCCTCCGATTCCTCCTGTACATTCGCTTTGGATCGTAAAAACAAAGCGGCATCCTGCTCATAGCCGACAATCCGTTCCTCCGTGGACTTGATTTGCTGCGGCAACATTTTGAGCAGCCGATCCTCCAGCGCGTAGCGTTGGCTCAAGTGGTTCGCTTTAAGCAGCTTGAGTTTCGACACTTGAATGTCCAAGTCCATCTTCTCCTTGATGTACGGATTGCCGGTCGCCAGCGCCTTGACCTCGGCATAAGAGAGGGCCGTCTCGTCAATGTCCTCGGCGGAACGCACCGGCGACTTGCTGGTCATGATTTGCGAAATGAAGCGTTGCTTGTTCTCCAGCGTCTGATAAAGATAAGCGTCCAACGTGTTCTCGGTGACGTAGCGAAAAATGTGCACATCGCTGTTTTGATTCCCCTGCCGGATAATGCGTCCGCTGCGTTGCTCCAGGTCCCTTGGACGCCACGGGCAATCCAGATCGTGAAGTGCAATCAGCTTCGTTTGCACGTTCGTGCCCGCCCCCATCTTAAACGTCGATCCGAGCAGTATCCGAACTTGGCCGTTGCGTACTTTGGCGAACAGTTCTTTTTTCTTGATCTCCGTATTGGCGTCGTGAATATAGGTAATTTCCTCAGGCGGTATGCCTTTTTCCATCAGCTTGCGTCGCAGCTCGTCGTAGACGTTGAAGGAACCATCCTGCTTGGGGATGGACAAATCGCAAAACACCAACTGAGTCAACCGCTGCTCCTGATGTTCCTCCCAATACCGGTAGACATTGTCCGCGCAGGCGCTGACTTTGCTGCCTTCATCGTCAGGGAGCATCGGATTGGCCAGCCGCTGATCGAGCGCCAGTTTGCGTCCATCATTGGTGATCGTCAGCATATTGTCCTCGTGCGGCTCCACTTGCTTCGCTCGTACCTGTTCGGCGCGGCGGGCGAGATCCGCGACCATATCGCGTTGAAACTCGCTTGGCGGTACGGATACATTGTGGAAGTAGGCTTTCGGAACCGGAAGCTGGAGCATGTCCGCCGTCTGAATGTCGGCCACTTCCTTAAAGACGTTCATCAGTTCCGGCAAATTGTAAAAACGGGCAAACCGGGTTTTCGCCCGATAGCCCGTTCCTTCCGGTGCAGTTTGTCAAGGAGGTTATAACTCAAATGAAACGGGCACCGGTCGCCCAATGCCCCATATAGGGGCAGTACCAGCGAAGCTGACACCACCCGCAAAGTAAATCACAACCAAATATCAAGGTGAAAGTTTATACCTGCCAGGGTACACGATTTGTACGTTAACGTTGATCGTTCGTAAGGAATCTTTGTTTAGTACAGTCCCAGATGCAATCCGTTTCCACGCATACGGATTCCTGCGAAAAAGAGATTCCCCTAGATTATAAATATCTATTCTCTTTTCAAACGCGGTTTGAAAGGTCTGCCTAATTTGATGCTCAATTTCTTTTTGAGCCAGTTGCGTGAGTTCTTGCTCCGTAACGTCTGCATGTAGCTCATTTACTCCGGCCTTCACCTTAACGGAAATATCGAAATATGCTTTGTCATATTTAACCCTTGGTTTGACGTCATATTCGGGTTTTTCTGCGACGAGAACTGCAACAAGCTTGTTATCGGAAAACAAGTCAACGGGCAGTCGGATTGTGTGTTTATTCAGCCATGGCAATCCTTTTATTTCTTCGAGGCTCATGCGTGCGTAATATTTGTCCTTATCGTATATTTGTATGCCTGAATATCTAAGCAGCTCATGCGGTTTTTGATTTTCCTTCCATTGATCCTTTCGAACAGATAATTCTGGTATGTAGCTTGTCTTCGCCTTTTCGTTTGAATCCATTACAAATTTTTGCAGGCGGATCGGAGCGAGGATAGAACGCTGCCGATAACTCTGTTCGGGGTTATGTAGAATCGATGCTTTTGGCGATAATCTGAAAAATGGAGTCGCAATTAAGACCTCGTCAAGGGGATCGCGCGTACTGAACACCCAAGCTAAGTACCTTATCTCACGATATCGGTTAATCAGTTCTAACACTTCACCGACTTTTCGTTCCTTCAATAACCTTTCGCTAAACAAGATTGCAGAGATTTGTCCCCAGTTTAACCTTTGTTGCGAAGTGCTGTATAAATCATTCGCTGCTTCTGTAAACGAGATACCTTTTCCTCTACCGATCCAGACCGGAGGTTGTTCCGCTTTCTGTTGTCCTTCCAGTTTTGCCACTGTCGAGAAATCGAGCAACTGCGCATAAATGATGTATTGACCATCCGCATAGTCAATTCCAACAGCAGTTACATAATTCATGTTTTGCACTTCGTATCTGCTCCAACATCCGGTGAGAAAGAAGGGAAGCAGAAGAACTGCGGTAAATTTGTATGCGTTCATTTCTGCTTATCCCCTTGGCTTGTAGAATCTTGAGTATTTAGCATGTCTGGCCGAGTTTTCCGCCATCTCCATGGTAATCGGAACAAGGCATTGGCGAAATCTTTATATGGAGGCGAAACCGGAGCCAGGTAAGGCAATCCGAATGAACGCAAAGAGGCTAAATGAGTTGTTAAAATAAATAAAGAAAGTAAGAAACCATAGATCCCAAGGATGGCGGACAGTGCGAATATGAAGAAACGCAAAATGCTAATTGTCCCGGCCAGTGACTGGCTGGATAACGTCGAACCGAACACTTGCGTAATCGCGCCTATGACAACAGTGCTAGGGGACAAAAATCCTGCACGAATCGCCGCATCCCCCAGAATGAGCCCTCCTACTACCGTAACCGTAGACCCAACCGCCGAGGGCAATCGAACACCGGCTTCCCGCAATATTTCCAAAAAGACAAGCGCGAGAAACATTTCTCCAGCCAAGCCCAAAGGAATGCCTAGCCGGTTAACGCCAAGTGTTGCAAGAAGGTAATAGGGCAGTTGGTCTTGATGAAACGCAAGAATAGCGACCCAAAAACCGGGCAGCATGAGTGATACGAACAATCCGAGCAAACGAAGCGATTGTCCAAACGTAGCAGACAAAGCAGTAAAGTGGATATCTTCGGGTGTTTTCAGGAGCAGGAACAAATTGGCCGGAGCGATCAAAGCAGCCGGTGTACCCTCCACAATAAGCGCTACACGTCCATTCATCATACAGTTAACGGTAAAATCAGGTCTTCCCGTATAGCCCATCAAAGGAAATAAAGCTTTGGTCGGTTCCATTAACTCTTCCAGTTGAGTGGCGCTAAACGCTCCGTCAATTTGAAGGCGATCCAATTTAGTCTTGATATCTTGGACGATTTTGGGATCAACAATGTCTTGCATATAAAGAATCGCAATGGTTGTTTTTGTTCGGACACCTACGGTTTTCGTTTCGTATACCATGCTTGTTGACTTGATTCGTTTCCGAATTAACGCGACATTGACGCCGAGTTCCTCGACAAAACCGTCCTTTGAGCCGCGAATAGAGTGTTCAATGTTGGATTCTTCGGGCTGGCGTGCCGGTTTTTTCGATATGTCGAGGGAGAACAAAGAAATTAGTGTCGGAATAAACAAAAGTAGCTTACCCTCAAAAATGTCCGTTTCGGATTTCTGCTCCCATTCCTCGAAGGAAATGCGCAATAACTGTAATTGAGACGACTCAACGACTTCCTCATTTTTATGAAAGCCATATTTTTCGTAAAACCGGGTCAAGTGAGGAATCGCCATCTCTTGAAGGGGTTGTTGATTGTCACATAACCCATCGCAATACAGTAAAACGATCCTCGACTGATCGTCGCCAACCTTTAATTTGTAAGCATGATGCTTAACATCACGACACATTTGAAACCGTTGAAGAAGTGTTTGCTCATTAAGCGGTTGTGTAACCGTTGCTCTTTTTTGTGGCGAGGACGATGAGACACCTGCCCATTTTTTTCTGAAAAGCTTTATCATCTTCAGTTGCTCCTTTTACTCAATGTTGAAATAATAATTCGCACGAAATATACGAACATGACCCCAATGGTAAAGACACAAAACGAAGGAAAGTAATATCGGCTGAGCAGGTCTTGAAAAAGCATATCGCTGATTGGCAACAATGTAGCAACCAGCATGAATAAAGCGCCCAGAAACATAGGCAACCACTTATACTTTTGCAATTTCCACAATTCGCTTAAGAGTAACAGGGAAAGGGAAACTCGAATGTACATACCGGATAACCACTGGTAAATCGAGAAAAAATCAACATGCTCCACATACTCGCCCAGTCGAACCATTCTCCATTGTTCGAAAGCGGGGTATCGTTGGTCTGCCGCTTCATCAGGGCCGTACATGGTAATCGAGCCCATCAAAGGGCCGATCGTTAGCCCGGATAATATGATGCAAATAAGCATTAAACTTTTGAAACCTGGTTTTTTCGTTAACTTGTGCTGAAACAAAATCAGCAACGACAACTCCAACAATCCCCCAGCTACGTAGGGAATGCCTTTCCAAAGCGGAGATATCCCATTTTCGAGTAGAGGAAAAAGCATGGTGTAGTCTTTAAACTGAAAGTTTGCAGTCATGACAAGGTCACCCAGAATAACAACAAAAGGCAACAATATCCCGCTTAAAATTGCAATGGTGCGAAGCCCTTGAAATGCCGCGAAGAAGCATCCGAAAAGCGTTGTTCCTGCGAGAATAAACATTGGAGATTGAGGCATATAAGTTGCAATTGTCCATGTTATAGTGTCCTTAAAGGAAATGTGTCCCATAAGCCATACAAGTACACTGTATAGGACAATCAAGGTTGCCGAGAGAACCATTCCGAATTGTTGCTTTAACCAATCCCTAACATGCATTCCGTTCATGTTTTTTAGGATATAGCTCAGAATGCCAATCCAAATTGGCGAAGCGATTAAAACAAGAAGTACTACAAGCCAGGCATCTCGCCCTGATGCACCGAGCAGTAACGGTATGATGATGACGTGGTTCAGCAAACCGACAGAAAGTATTATGATCATGTATGACTGTAAAACTGAAATTTTCGGCATCAACTCACCTTACCCTGTGAAACACTAAATGGAAGCAGTACCATTACTTTCCCCACCTTCTTCATCTTCATCCCAAATTACTCATTTCAGAAATTCCTTTCGATAAAGTTCCAGCTTTGATTCGGGAATTAGAACTTCGCAGCATTTATTCCCATATTGTCTCATAAAGTATGCTTCGGTATACCGATTTTGACCATTTTAGGTAACTTTTCTCGGAGGGGATCATTTGAAGCGAAATTGGGAGCTTAGATTTACGGAAAAAAATTCAAGACTGTTGCGTATGTCAAGGCCGGATTTAAATTGACCCACTAACGCCAACTTAAAAATGACCCACTCGCTGACCGTCTGCGCTTGGGGGAAGTGGCAGCTTCCCTTTCATCCGGTAGCTGTTGCTCCCATTTAATTACATCTACTTTGCGGATGGTGTCAGCTTCGCTGGTACTACTACCCCAAATACCAGCCGGGAAAAAGTCAGCGGCTGTTCTCGCGGCCCCGTTCCCTCCTTTTCTTCCATTCCTCCAGCAGCTTCAATATGGTCTGTTCCATCTGCTGGGCCGTATAGCCCTTCGGAAAATAGTCCTTGATGCTTTCCTTTTGCAGCTTGATTTGTTCCCGTTGACTCGGTTTTTCCTCGATCATGATTTTGAAAATCGCGTCCATGTCGAGCAGGCCGTTCGCGCTCAGTTTTTTCATGCGCTGGGCTTGGGAAAGGGAAGGGGTGCGTTCCTCGCTACCCATCGTTTCCAGCAAGGCTTCCTGTTCTTTTTCGGACAGATAGGACAGCTCCACGGCAGGACTGAACGCCACCTTGCCGCTGTCCACCATTTCCAGAAGCGGCGGAATCAATTCAGTCAGCCGGATATAGCGCTGCACCTGCGTCGCGCTCGTTCCTACATCAACGGCAACGCGCTCCCGCGACTTCTGTCCGAGTTGGTCAGGAGTTCCGCTATCGGCCAAATCGTTGCGCTGCCCTTGCCGTTTGATGGCATCCAGCTTCATCTTGTAGGCCCATGCTTTTTCGGACGGCAACACATGCTCGCGGTGCAGATTGCTGTCCACCAGGGCGATAATCGCGGCGTTTCGGTCCATTTCACGAATGAAGGCGGGGACCGCAGCGATTCCCGCTTTTTCACAAGCCGCCTTTCGTCGGTGTCCGGATATGATTTCATAACCTCCTCCATCCCGCGGTCGCACGACAAGCGGCGAGATCACGCCATGCTTCCGAATGCTTTCCGCGATGGCCTGCAACTCGTCGTTATCCGCAACATGATAGGGGTTGTCGGTCCTGATCGTTACATCCGGTTGGATGTAACGATCGCGTCGCCCTGAAGGCACCTGCCGGGAAAAAGGGGAGGGGTATCGAAACGACAAAAAGACGCTGATCGCTCAGCGTCTTCGTGCGAAACATAATGGTATTTGGCTTCCATCAACGTTCCTTGCCTATTACCCGGCGTACACGATCCATCACCGTTTGATAACCTAAACGTGTCGGATCGTTTCGCGCTTCTTCCTCTGCCTCCAAAAGTGCTTTCTCAATTTCCTCGGCCTGCTCATTTTTCCCCTGTTCGCTCATGCCTTACCTCCTCGGAATTAGAATTTTGAAGCCACCTCTATTTTCGCCCGACACTGCTCTGATTACCATTGTACCGAGCGGTGCTATCGAGTTGGCTCCTCGCGCTGTTTACGATAAATCATCAGGTCGTCGTTAACGTCTTTCCTGACTGGCGGTTCATCGGAAATCTCGTAGGTTTGGCTGAGTAATTGCTGAATCATTGCTGCCGCAGAACGGCCCGGTTCGTCGTTGTCCAAGTGAAGCACCATGTGCTCCACTTCAGGATAGCTTTGCAAATAGTTGGTAAGTGCAGCCGGGGCAATGCCCTCATCCTTGTTTTCTTTTGGGCTGTATATGCCGGCCAACGACAGTTGATGCGATTGTCGCCAGACTTTCCCGGAGATTTCCGAAAGGGTACAGTACGATAACAGGTCAATCGCGCTTTCAAACAAGTGCAACTCTGTGCCGTTATCATCGGCCGGTATAGCGAACGAATACCGTTTATCGCTGCCTGGCGCTTCGCCCATATATCGGGTTTTGGTTGTCCCGCGAATCGCCGCATAGCGCGGAGTGCCTTGCAAATCAAACCCAACAAAAATCGCGTTGTGGTACATTCGGCTTTCGTACAGTCGTCCCGTTTTGAGACAAAAATCAATTACGTCGCGGGAAATGCCGCGTTTGGAGAGATAAGCGATGACGCGATTCGAATTCTCATACGGTTCGGGAAGCTCCAGTCGCGCATTTGAACCATCCTGCTGGATGGCAGGAGTAGCTGGATCCATGTGAACGGGTGGATTACCGTCAATTTGCAGCACCGCATCGGGAAACGACATGCCTCTTACTTTAATGAGGTAGTCCAGCGCAGAACGACCGCCGATCCCACTAGACCACCAGAACCATTTACCGTTGGAGATTTTAAGGCTGTCGTGGGAGCGGGTCGAATAGGCGTTGCGCGAGCATCGCACCAGTTCGTATGGCTCGAAACATTGCAAATAGGTGAGCAGGTCCAATTGCTTTGCACGTTCGATTTGTTCCTTGCTTACATAGCTCATTGCCGTAGTTCCTCTCGAAAAAAGTAAATTAGCCACAACGGGCTTTAAAAATCGTGTCTCTTAATTGTAAGGCTGATTTTCTTTCATCCTGCTTCATTTGTTCATCGTGCCTTACCCTTCTTTTTGGGATACAGATAAGCTCTTCTTTCCCTCAACTCTGAAGCGCCTTTCTTTTTCATGAATGCGTCTAACTCGCTTTCATAGACTTGACTGGTCACCCCGTTCGAATCACGGATGTAATAATACGTGTCTCCAAATCCGTTCTTCCCTTTGGATATCAATTCCAATTCCGGCACGGTTTCTCCCTCCTCGGTCGGATCGGTTCCGTAACAAATAGGCGGTAGAATCGGGCAAAAGCATCCGCCGCCGCTTGGGATGGCATACAACATGTGCGTTCCTCCAGAAATGCGAAAAGGACCCCAAAAGCCGGAGTCCATTTCGTCATGTGATTTATACCTTTCCATTGCTGTTATCGCTCTCGATCCGCAACCCGCCGTTCGGGTGCTTCCGGTTCCTCATCCGACACGCTGTCCACGGCTTCGTTTTCCCGTTTGTCCATGTTCAGCAGCACATTTAACTCCGCGAGCCGCGCGGACTTCGTTTGCAGTTCCTGTTCTTGCTTGAACGGTGCCTCGATCTGTTCCTTCGCCGTTACCATCTGTTGCTTGTGTGTTGCGAGCTGGTCACGGCAATAGGCGAGCTTATTCGGCAAATCCGACAATGTATTGATTATTCGCGTGATATTGCCGCCTGCATCCGGTCCTAACGTAATCGTATGGCCCAATGCGCCGCGCAGCGTCACCTTGTATTCCTTTGCAAAGCTATCAAACGATAGCCATAAGGAAAAGCCCATGTAACTGCCTGCTTCCTGCGGATCGGGAGAGGTCATGCCTTTGCAGGCTTCCAGCAGGGCAACGCCCGCAGTAGCACGTTCCGAGTACGTGTAATCTTTGATGGTCATACCGGGAAAACGGGAATCGTCGCTGCTATCCTTTTCCGACGCTTGGGCGCGCATGAACAAGGCCACGTCCTGCTCATACCCGACAATGCGTTCCTCCGTAGACTTGATTTGCTGCGGCAGCATTTTGAGCAGCCGATCCTCCAGCGCATAACGCTGACTTAAATGATTCGCCTTGAGCAGCTTGAGCTTCGATACCTGGATGTCGAGATCCATTTTTTCCTTGATGTACGGATTTCCAGTCGCAAGCGCTTTAACTTCGGCATAGGACAAAGCCGTCTCATCAATGTCCTCGGCAGACCGAACCGGCGACTTGCTGGTCATGATCTGCGAGATAAACCGCTGCTTGTTTTCCAGCGTTTGATAAAGGTAAGCGTCGAACGTGTTCTCGGTCACATAGCGAAAAATATGCACCTCGCTGTTCTGGTTCCCCTGCCGGATAATGCGCCCGCTGCGCTGCTCCAAATCGCGCGGACGCCAAGGGCAATCAAGGTCGTGAAGGGCAATCAGCTTCGTTTGCACGTTCGTACCCGCCCCCATCTTGAATGTCGATCCGAGCAGGACCCGAACCTGCCCACTGCGTACTTTGGCGAATAGTTCTTTCTTCTTAACTTCCGTATTAGCGTCATGAATATAGGCAATTTCTTCAGGCGGTATGCCCTTATCCATCAGTTTACGCCGCAGCTCGTCGTACACGCTGAAAGTGCCATCCTGTTTCGGAATAGATAGATCGCAGAACACCAGTTGCGTGAGCCGCTCTTTCAGACTGTCCGTCCAATGCTGGTAGACGTTGTCCGCGCAAGCGCTGACCTTGCTTCCTTCGTCGTCGGGGAGCATCGGATTGGCCAGCCGCTGATCGAGCGCCAATTTGCGTCCGTCATTGGTGATCGTCAACATATTGTCCTCGTGCGGCTCCACTTGCTTCGCTCGCACCCGTTCGGCGCGGCGGGCGAGATCGGTGACCATGTCGCGTTGGAACTCGCTTGGCGGCACAGCAACATTGTGGAAGTGGGCTTTTGGAACCGGAAGCTGGAGCATGTCCGCCGTCTGAATATCTGCCACTTCCTTAAAGACGTTCATCAGCTCCGGCAAATTGTAAAAACGAGCAAACCGGGTTTTCGCCCGATAGCCCGTTCCCTCCGGCGCAAGCTCTATCGCTGTGACGGTTTCGCCGAATGTGGATGCCCACGCATCGAAATGCTGCAAGCCTTGCCGCTTGAGCCGCTCGTATTGCAAGTAGCGCTGCATCGTGTACATCTCGGTGATGGAGTTGGAGATCGGCGTACCCGTCGCAAAAATGATGCCCCGGCCTTCGGTCAACTCGTCCAGATAGCGGCATTTGGCAAACATGTCCGACGACTTTTGCGCTTCGGTTTGCGACAGTCCGGCCACATTGCGCATTTTCGTATAAAGAAACAAGTTCTTGTACGAATCGGCTTCGTCCACGAATAGCCGATCTACGCCCAATTCCTCGAAGGTAACGACATCATCCTTTCTACTGGTGTCGTTCAGCTTTTCCAGCTTGATTTGCAGCGTCTTTTTCGTTTTTTCAAGCTGCTTGATTGCATACCGCTCGCCTTTGGCTTCCTTGAGTTCCCGGATACCGCTTGTAATTTCCGAGATTTGCTCATACAGTTGCTGGCGCTGCCGATCCGTCGAAATCGGAATTTTTTCAAACTGAGAATGGCCGATGATAATCGCATCGTAATCGCCGGTGGCAATCCGCGCGCAAAACGTTTTACGGTTTTTCGTTTCAAAATCCTTTTTGGTCGCCACCAGAATATTCGCCGACGGATAAAGCTGCAAAAACTCCGCCGCCCACTGTTCGGTCAGGTGATTGGGTACAACCAGCATGCTCTTGTTGCACAGCCCCAAATGCTTACTTTCCATAGCCGCGGCGGTCATCGCGAACGTTTTGCCCGCACCGACACAATGCGCGAAAAGGGAGTTACCGCCATACAACGCCCTTGCAACCGCATTGATCTGATGCTGGCGCAGCCGGATTTCCGGGTTCATCCCGGTGAATCGAATATGACTGCCATCGTATTCGCGAGGACGAATGGCGTTGAACCGGTCATTATACAGCCGCGTAAGCCGTTCGCGCCGCTGAGGATCTCGCCATATCCAGTCGCGGAATGCTTCTTTCATCATCTCCTGCTTTTGCTGGGCGATGGCCGTTTCCTGCTTGTTCAGGACGCGCTTTTCCACGCCATCTTCATACACAGTGTCAAATATGCGCACGTCCCGCAAATTCAGCGTATTTTCAAGAATCTTGTACGCATTGACGCGGTTTGTGCCGTAAGTAACGTTTGCCTTAATATTGTTGCTGTGGTCATCGCTTTTGCCTTTGACGTTCCAGGCAGCCGTATATTCGGAATACATCACGTTAATGTAGGTCTGGTACATCGGCGGCGTGTCCACAAGTTCAAACAGGAATTGCCGAACGTCTTCCGGCGGCAGCCAGATTGCCCCCAAGCGGACATCAATTTCAGAAGCATCCAGGTCTTTCGGCTGCACCGCTTCAAGCGCTTTGACGTTTTCGCTGTAACGTTCAGCATCATAGGCCGCAAATTGTCTGGCCATACGCAGCTTCTCCCGCACGTTGCCGGATAAATACGCATCTGCCGTTTCAAAGATCGGTTGATCGGTTTCATCCCGATTTTCGGGATTGGGAAAGATGACGCCGCGTAGTTCCTCCATTAGTTGCTCTTCCGTCGAGCCGGTTAATTCCGCCATATACGGCAGATCGACACGGGCTTTAGCGCCGATAGAAACGGCAAGCGCCTCCGAAGCCGTATCCACCTGTTCCACGTTGGTGCGTTGCCGGATGGTGCGTTTGGTGAACATATCCGCCTTGCGCAGCAGCCGTCCTTCTTCGTCTACGATTTCAAGCGAACAGAGCAAGAAGTAAGAACTATCATCCGAAAAAGCAAGACTGTTGGCGCGGCTGTTTATCAGGCCGTATTGCGTTGTAAACCGGTCATACTGCGCATTCAGCTTGCGCTGCTGCTCCCGAATCATCTCATCGCTGCAGTCTTCGGTTTGATACTCGATCAACTCGCGCACGGTATCCCGTAGCTGAATCATCCCTTTGATGCGGCCTGCTGCCGTCGCGGAAGTGTCCACGCGCCGCATGCGGCTGTTTTCCCGAAAGTAGATGTGACCGTCCACCAGCGCAAAGCTGAAATTGCGGACAGACGGGTCAGCAGGGAGGGAAGGTTCTTCCTCCTCCGGCTGGTCTTCCCGTTCCAGCTCCACCCATTCAGCATGGATGTTGGACAATGCTTCGCGTAGCACTTCATCCAGATTGGCGTCCGGATAGGGCTTGCAGGTCGTTTCCTGCCGGTTGCCGTACATCCGGTCGTCAAAGGCCATTGTGCCAAGCACCATGTCGGGATGGGCGACGAAGTAGCTATTCACCGGCACGCCGTCCACTGTCTCGGCAAGTGAAAGCCATGCTTCGGTTTGCTCACTGACTGTGACCATGCGATCTCGTTTTTGCAGAAATAAAATGTCGGCGGTCACTTCGGTTCCTGCATTGGCCAGAAACGCATTGCTCGGCAGACGCACCGCACCGAGCAGTTCGGCGCGCTCCGCAATATATTTGCGTACCGCAGGGTTTTGCTTGTCCATCGTCCCTTTGGACGTAATAAAGGCGATAATGCCGCCCGGACGCACTTTGTCCAGTGTTTTTGCAAAAAAGTAATCGTGGATGAGAAACTTGTGCTTGTCGTAACGTTTATCTGCCACACCATAACCGCCGAACGGCACATTCCCAATGGCGAGATCAAAGAAACTGTCCGGCAAATTCGTCTGTTCAAAGCCGCTGACCGCAATCGACGCTTGCGGATAAAGCTGCTTGGCGATGCGGCCCGTAATGCTATCCAGCTCCACGCCAAACAGCCGCGAGTCTTGGAACGACTCCGGGACCAGCCCGAAGAAATTGCCAACACCACAGGACGGCTCCAAAATATTGCCACTGCGAAAGCCCATCGTTTCCAGACAGTCGTACATCGCCTTAATGACGGTCGGCGATGTATAGTGGGCGTTCAGCGTTGACGCACGAGTGGACGCATATTCATCCGGCTCCAGCAAATCTTGCAGTTCCGCAAATTCGGCTGCCCACTGCGTGTTCGCTTCGTCAAATGCCTGCGGAATGCCGCCCCATCCGACGTAGCGAGCCAGCACCGCCTGCTCGTCCGCTGTCGCTTGCCGCTGCTCCTGATCCAATTTGTTCAGCAGACGAATCGCTTCTGTGTTCCATTTGAACTTCGTTTTTGCGCCGCCATGCCCCAGTTCGTCGTCCGTAATCCGGTAGTTGACAGCCGGGACAGACGGATGGGCTGGCGCGGAACGGCTGACCTCGGGAGCAGGTGAAAGGGCAGCGTCTGATTGCGATATGGGCACTAGCCCATCCGTCACCGACTCTTCCAGAGGATCCGCATCTTCTACCTCTTCCCATGCCGCCTCGTCTGCCAGTTCCGGCTCCCGCTCTCCGGTAATCAGATGATCGTTCAGCGGATTTTCGCGCAGCATACGCTCAAAATCCCTGCGATTCAATTCTTTGATAAACAAAGGGAACTGCCGGTCTTGCAACACAACCGTTCGTGGCTCCAACTGTGCCACTTCATATTCGTCCGCACCAATCCAGACGATGCTACCCACGTCATAACCGTAGCGCGCCCGTTCCCGATTCACCGGCATGCGTTCCAGTTCCGCTTGCGCGTCCGATTGGGGAAGCCCCTCCGATGACGATGCATCCGGTTGCGTCAGATCGTGCCTGGCCATTTCCGCCCCTTGCTGTCGCCGCATTTCCTCCTGTTCTTCCGCGAAGCCGGGCAACCGCTCGGTTTCCTGCCGATTCAAGTACCGTCCCGCAGCCAGCAGTTCGCCGATACGTTTCTGCACTTTCACCCACGGCAGCACTACCTGAGTATCCGGATTCATGATGGAGCCGCGTGTCAGCGTGATGCCTTTGCTGTCGTAATTCATGTGAATATCCGTACCGATTAGCGCAGGGAGACGCCCGCCGATCCCGTATTCCCGTTTCAGGAAATCGGCGTTCTCCTGTGCGGACAGCGACTGCTGGAAATGTAGCGCAATTCGATACTTGCCGTTCTCAAAACCGCTGCCGTTTTGCAAAATGGCGTCAATGACCGCTTGCGGCATGAAAAAAGCGGAGGCTTTTGCGTCCTCCGCTTGTTCCATCCACAGCGTCTGTTGCTGGATGGATGGTTCCGTCTTTCGTGGCAAGTCAAAATCGTTTAACAGTATCATGCTGGCGATATGCCCGGCTATGACACCCCAATCGTAAAAGCTTTGTGCCGTGGGTTCATCCGCCGTACCCGTCCACAAATGCAAAACGTTGCGATATGGTTCAAACCCAGCCTGCACGCCTTCATCCAGCGTCAGTTCGGTGATGCCTATCGGAAACAAACCGCGCACATACAACAGGCGCTCGCGCCCATTCTCATGGGCATTGAAAAAGGATTCAATATCCGCTTTGCTCTCCCGAAGTGGCGCGGCTCGGAGCATGTCATTGATGATGGCTTGGTCATGAAAAAACGGAAGACTTCGGTCCTCCGCTTCACGATCAAACCATTTTAATGATAAATCAGTTCCGTGAGAATCAATTCCTCCGCTTGTTGCTTCAGGTTGTTCATGTGTCCCGTCCAAGCCAGCGGATCGCTCGCCTTGTCCGGTGCCGGGCGAGATATGAGCAGTTCCTGGATCGTCCGGTCGATCCGCTCCCGCGCTGTCCGGTCGATGTCCGCCAGATGCTGGTTCAACTGCTCCGACAACATCAGATGGGCGTATATGCCCTTCCGCTCGGTTTTCAGAAACGTCTTGCGCATCATCCCGTACTTCCCGATGGTCGTCTCTGCTACGCTTAGCGTCAGGTTGGGCAGTAGATAATCCCCTTGCGGCGAATAGGTCAGTTCCATGCTCATCCTTCCTTTCTTGTCGAGTAGCTTCATTGTGCAGTAAGGAATCTGGTCTTGCAAGGGTATGAAACGATTTCCCCTCATTCGTTCGCTGTGCATTCCGGCGCAACGCCTGGACGGTCGATTCAATTTCCCGCAGCATCATCTCGGACACATCGCTGATCGCCGCGCCCAAGTGGGACAGCGCAGGCAGCGTGTTAAAATAACCAATGCCGGACAAATCCTCGATGCTGATGTATTGTGAGGGATTCAACACGCAACGGGTCATCGTCATGTAAGCGACAGCTGTTTCAGCTGTTTGTCTGAACAGCAATTCCACATGCGAAATATCCAGGTCTTCCAGCAAACTGTGTTCTCGATCTTTCACCAACTCCGCCACGTAATCGGCGCTGTTGTCATCCACCGCATTCCGCGCAGCGGCGAGGAACGCAGCAGGCAGATCCGCTTGAGGTTTGATTTCATTCGACGCGCCGAACGCATTTTCCAGCGTCTCGATCACGTGAGCCGTGTCGCTGTCCTGCAAGCGCCAAAGTGACACCTGCGGCTGGCGTCTGCTCTCTGTATCCGATACGTCAAACACATGGCGCAGACTCAAGTGGTTGCCCCGATCTTCGATCAGGGCAATCCCTTTTGCGCCGCGTTTGACCCAGCGATACAGCCGTTTGTTCCAAACTTCAATCGGCGCGCAGGCCGTCGCATCAGGACGTTGGGCGTAAATCAACAGTTGATCCTGAAACGGATATTTATAGTTCCAGGCCGCCGTCCGCAAAAAATCCGCCCAGAGGTCAGGCTGATTCGTCACCGTGCGAGCCGTGCTGGCAGCCAGTTCGACGATGCGTTGCAACTTGGCTGTCATGTCGCACCTCCCTTACAGAAACGTAATTTGATTGGTCAGGCGGATGCCTTCTTCCGAATATTGGGCTGTAACCCGAATGAGTCCGATATGTTGCAAGAGTTGCAGATTACGGCGGACGGCGGAAGGGGAAAGGCCCACCTCCCAAGCCAGCTTTTTGCCGGACAATAAGACGGAACCATGCCGCCCGCTCGCGCGGTCCAACAGGTAGCTGTACAGCAGCTTCGCGGCAGGAGGGACTTTCAGTCCGGCCTAGTAGATTATACCGGGTGAGATCGTTCACAGGCTTCCTCCTCGGCAGACGTTAACGCTCCGGCGACCGTTCCGACAAACGATCCGGCCGGACGTAGCAGTACAGATAGAAATTGTAGTCTCCTACATGCGGGAAACAACGCAGGTAATACCGATGTCGCTCCGTTTGAAAACAAAAGCCGTATACGCCGGAATGCCATGCCCCGGATAAACGGGCTTCCGGATGCGACAGGCAAAAACGGTGCATCCGGCTGCGGCTTTCAAGCAGCCCCTGTTCCGTCAGAGCCTGCACCACTTCATCCAGTTCTGCCCGGAAAGACGGCGTTTTGAGCGCTGGCTCATCCTCGAACCAGGTTGACCAGAACGTCTCGCCGCTGCTGCCAAAATAACCGCGCAAATGTCCGATGCATCCACGTGCTGTATCCTTGTCCATCGAAGCGGAATAAAAATAGACCGCATCCTCCGAAGCGGCCGCTTGCAATCTTTCCAGCATGTTCTTTTCCTCCCGGCTGGTATAAAAATGAGTTTTCCTTTAATGAGTTCCCCCTGTGCCATAATCGTCGTAGCTGGACAAATTAGCATAATAGAAGATTACGTCGCCATCCTTTAACGAAAACGTCACACCGTACGGATCGATGAAGCTGCGCTGATACCCTTCCATCTGCCATTGGTTGTTCAGCGGCCCGTACATATACTGCAAATGAGGATGGTTCAAGTCCCGGTTGCGGATCGTTTCCAGATTGAAATTGACGATAATATACCCATCTTTCAGGAAGATGGGCGCATGGTCATCCAGTCGGTTTTTCCGTCCATATTCCGCCAAGTTAAAACCTTTCGGCACCACATATGGCGCGGCGGGCAAACTGTACTCGGCATACCACTTTTGCACCGAAGCGTTGGCGCGGGCCGCATTGACGCCGGAAGGTACGTTCATACTGCCGACAAACGTCCGAAGCTGCGGCGGCAGCAGCATGATGTCGTAGCCGCCGACATACGTTGGCTTCTGCGCATCCTTCATATATTGATCGATAAACGTCTGTTTGGCTCCCGGCGAACCGTTTAACGACCAAAGGGTCGCGGCGGTATCGGTCAATTCCTGCCTCGGCACATTGCGCAGACGAGCGTCGAGCGTCACATACCGTTTCTCAACATCGTCGCCGGAGCCGATGCGAATAAACCGCTGATTGCCCGAATGGTAATAAAGATCGACCTCCTGCCGGGTCTTCCCCTTGCTGTCCACAAAATAAAACGTCGGTGTAATGCGGATGCCGTCGCCCGCGTTGAACATGTTGCCTTTCGTCATGACTTCAAATTTGAAATGATAGCCCGTTTTGACCGCAACGTTTTTCTTGCCGCTCTCCGGGGGACTGCCTTGCCGCACCGGCAGCACGTATGGAGGGGTATTGCCGCGCGGTGCGCCGTCAATGCCTTTCGTCCCAACCCAATAGGCGTTTCCTGTCGGTTTCGCGCTGCCCTTTTGGGTACGGAACACCGATTCCCATGCAAAATCGGCAATATCGGTGATGCGGAAGTCATAGAGACGGCCGATCACTTCCACCGGAACCACCTGCGTAGCCACATGGTTGGACAAGTCAAGATTGGCGTTCATCTGGGATGTAAAGGAAGCTGGACTGTTCTCGGCAAACGTTCGAAATAACACGTTGTAATTGCCCTCATCCACCCAAACGGGCAAAAAGAAGGTCGTTTGCATCTGTCCGACCGGGATGGACACCCACGTTTCTTTCGGGACGAACGTCGTGCGATCCGCCTTAAATACATCGAACGGAAACCAAACCTGTTTGTCTCTCACGTACTTGGCATAGTCCCGATTGCCGTAGCCCTTGATGTCCTTATGCGGGCCGTTTGTCGGAATCGTCACGGTGAAGGGCCGGTCTAAAATGAGCGCCGATCGTCCGGCAGTCGGTTGCGTCTTCTGGTTGTGGGCCTGATCGTCAGACACCGCAGCATAGTTCACCACCGGCGAATGCACGGTCACCGGATTGATGCCGCCAATGGGATAGGTTTTGTCCCCACCGCCGCCGATGCCTTTAATTAGGGAATACGATATCGTGCCGGTGCTTGGCTGATTCGCTTTGTTCATTTTGGAAGCGTCGATGAGATAGCCTTTGCCGTACAGCACATCTTGCCCGATCATCGGCGGAGCCGGTATCGCGCCCGGCGTCGGCGCTTTTTCTTCAACGATTCGGTTGTCCATAATTGTATTTCCAATAAAGATAAGCGAGTCGTTTTTCACTTTGATCTTGCCAATCGCTTTCTCGGCCTCGTTTTTCCAGTCCTCATTCGGTACGAAAGGTCGGCTGGAACCGCCGGAAATCGTTTGTCCGGGAAGCGTCACATTCGAATAGACCGGATCGGTCATATGCGCACCAAGCGATGCATCATGCGATGCGGAAACGGTTGGCGGTGTGTAGCCGCTCGGCACAAGCGTAACCGTTCCCGAAGGAAGCGAATAATTGGAGACCGTCGCCTTTTGAATGCCGTACACTTCGAGGTTTTGAATTGTCCAGAAGCTATACTTGCGCTCAATCGAATAGTTTTTGGTCACCGTCTGTGTATCTGAACGCGGGACCGTAATGGTCGTCGAATTCCCGTTCGCATCGGGCGGACCTGGATGCGTCTCCGTCCAGGTGAGCGTATACGTTTTGCTCACCTGAATCGGGTATTGCTTCGTGCCGGTCGTTTCCGTGAACGTGCTGCGGTACAAATACGATTTAGCCAAGGCGTTCACATACAAACTTTCCGATGTCGGAATGCCTTGCAATACATCAAATTTTTCTGCACCGCGGGAATCCGCCTGAATGACGGCAGAAACGGTGGGCTCCATCACTTCGGCCTGCTGGGAAGCGTCGGGCTGCGTATCTCCGCCGCCGTCGCTTTTACGCACTGTATGGTCCGATGTCGAATCCCCGGTATTGGCGTCCACATCCTTCACGACGACAGTGATTTGTACGCTTGCATTGTCGCCGGTTGTGAACGGGATTTTGATCGGAATCGTTTTACTGTCCGAAGTTCCGGAGAGCGTTCCGGTTTTTTCGCCCGTTTGAACAAGCCTGGCATTCCGAATATCAGTGATTTCGTATGACTTCAGGTTTTTTAACGACTTGACTTCAAAAACAAAATTCCCGTCCACTTCGGTCACGTTTTTGTCAACCGTTTCCGGCGCTTCAATCCGGGACGTGACCGTTATAGAGGAGGGAATTTTGTAAATGCCGATAAAGTTGGAGCCGCCCGTTCCAACCAGAATGGACCGCTCTTTGAGCTTGGGATCGCCTTTCTCTTGAATGAACAGCTTCTCATCGGGCTTGTTGTTGTTCGTAATGTAAGAGCGGATGATTTCATACGTTTGTCCACCAGAAATGATTTGCCCTTCAAACGTATGGTTCGCTTCCTCTCCGGTTGCGAAAACGCCTTTATCCACTTCCTTGAGCTTCGTGCCGTCTTCCTTCTGATAAATGGCTTTGACCGGATTGTTCTCCGCATATTCGGCTATCGCGTCCGTTCCGCCAAGATGAACCGTAAAGCTGCGCGTTTGGACCTTCGGATTCGTTTCGGGATTTTCCTGTAGCCAGTCTTTCTTCGCCGGGTCCTGCTTGGGCGACAAGTATGAACGAACAATCGAGTAGGTTTTCCCGTTATCTTCGATGGTTTCAGGAAATTCATGATTGATCGTTTCTCCTATTTTGTACTTTCCCTTTTGAAATGTGACTTGAGGTTGATTGATTACTTTTCCGGTCACGGTTTTGGCAATCACATCGACCGGAAAATCCGCACTGCGATAAGGAACATGCAAGCCGAAATAATCGTCCAAATCGTCGGGATGCGCCCAAGGTTCGGCCCTCTTGATCTCATCTAACGTATAAAATGGACCTTTGCGCACATTGCCGTTCCCATCGATTGACACCATGATGGCATACAGATATAAGTCGTCGTTGTCTTTGATGTCGCCCATTCCCGCCTTCCACATGCCTTCCGTAACAAGTGCCTCGCTGACTTCGTAGTAGGTCGTGACAGGCTGGCCGGGAATCGGCGGATTCGGGTATTGGTCGACTTGCCGTACTTGCTGGTCCAAAAAAGAAGCATGCTGGCCGCTTTTCGGATTGCCGCACTGCTTGGGCGTCGTATTCGTACATAATTGATCCCGGCGCACCGTCCAGCCTACGGTCCTGTATTTGATGGACGAGGTTGCTGCCGTACTGGTGATTACAAAGCTGATTTTCCCGTCCTCCACTCTAACAATCGGTGTCGCTGCATTCGCTAGGAACGGGAAACCAGACAATAAGAAAGAGCATGCCAGCAGCATGCTCAACGTGATTTTGATGAAGTTGTGTTTGTTCATCTATTCCGAGTCCGCCTTCCTGATCAAATAATTGAGGAACAAACTGGCTCCCGGATCAACCTTCAACGTACTGCCCCAATCACCGCCCACATTGGTGGACATTGAAATATCGGCATAGCCTTCATACCAAATTCCTTTTTCAAAAGTTTCTTTATTGGGGAACCATTCATCATAAAGTAAGTCTTTATTTTCCTTATACGAAACGAATTTAATCCTAAATTTGGATCGGACATAATTGTCGCCAAATCCGTTCCGATAAATCATGGACGGCTCGGGATCAAGATAGCCTTCGATTTGGATGTGGTTTTGTTTGACCCAGTCCACATACCGCCGAATATATTTCAATTCCGCATTGGAGTTTTGCATTTTGGTGGCAAATACGGCCTGTGCCCACGTATCGTCTATTGTTTTGTAATCCACGTTCAGCCAGAGAGCGCTGAATGATTTCAACCGATTCATCCAAGTATCCACGTTTTTCTTATTGAATTCCGGCTTGGTCGAGTAGAGAACGAATGAAACCTTGCTATCCGTAGGGTGGGAGTGCGGATAACCCATCTCATACATCTCATTCGGCACATCGGCTAGAATGTACGGATAGTCTTTCGCGTTCTTGGGCAAGTTGGTTGTACGAATAAGGCGGCCCCAATCGTCAACATTCGCTTGATCATCTTCAATTGTCTTGATGAACACCGTAGCGGTTGGACCGTCCCAAACCACTTGCGCTCCCAGCGCTTCGCTGACAAAACGCAGCGGGACAAACGTCCGGCCTCCGCTGGTGATCGCCTTCGAATCGAAGGTCATTTCCACACCGTTGACGAGCGCCTTGCTTTCGCCGATCGTAAGCAAAATATGAAGGTCATCCCGCTCAATTGGAACGGTCATTGTTTTAGGCTCCCAGCCTACTTTCGCGCCCATCTTTTCTGCGATGAATCGAACCGGCACGAGCGTACGGTTGTTTTCATCGACAAATGCTTGCGCATCGGGAAACCAGATTTTTTGTCCGTCCATGATGACGCTGACAAAGGACGGAGGATTGCTCGCCGCGCTTGCCGTCACACTGAACAAACTACAAATCATCGAGGCGACAAGTCCTGCCATTACCCATTTTCTCACGCGATTCACTCCTCTCAAAATTATTGATCATGACGAGATTGGAAGATTTCAACTATTAGGTTCATCATAGAGCCGATTTGGCGGCGTGTCCACTTTCCGAAATAGCCGCCGCTCTCACTAAGATGGCGAAAGGGGACAGCCAAGCGGCATATACCCTTTTTGCGCAGCCACTTTTTCGCTGGAAAACGTTTCTTCCACCGGATAGGAAAAGTCGCATGTGCTGCGGTAATACACCTTCATGTTTCCTTTCCTGGCCCCGACAATCTCCGGTTTTTTGAGAACCCGGCTTCCACCAAGTGCGTAATTATTATAAAACTTCCCTCCCATCGGAATGCCTTGGATAAAGGCAAGCACCCCGACGTCATCCACGGCATTGTGCCATTCCTCCTGCGAAATGGTAGGCAGCGTGAACGTGTAGGAAAAGCCGTATCGGGAAACCGATTCGTTGTGTTTGTTAATCCGGTAGGCCAGCTCGTCCTCGATTGCGCGGACAATGGTGCTTCGGCGCACCTGTTCGAACCGCTCCGCGTCCTTTAGTAGCGCAATGTTCGTCTGCTGCCTGACGTCGGCCCGCAAGCCTTCGTGCCAACTCCGGCTGCCCGCATCGTAAGCGAGGACGAAATCGTCCATCGTAAACGAAAGGCTATTGCCCGATGGATCGGCGTAGGTATACGGCTTTTTCGCTCCCCAAACCGGTTTTCGTTCCGTTTGTTTATCAGCTCCCGTCCACTCGTCCTCGGCATAGACGTAAAAACCGTCGTACCCTATCACCACAACAGCCGGGATATACCGTTTGAGTACGCCTTGCGCCACGGAATCGTCGGCAATGCCGAAGTTGGTATACAGCGTCCGATAAAACGCTACAATCGCCTCGTCCTTGTTCAGCGCCACCCGTTTGTCCGATTCGTATTGCGTCTCCCACTGCTGGCTGGCATTGACGATCAACATTCGCGCCGCGTCATCCACCGCCGTGTCCAGCGCGGCGTTATACCGCAGCTCGGTGAGCAGCGTTTTCCGCTGCGTTTCGACCTCAATCCGGTTCACCGTCGCAAACGGCAGGAAAATGAGCGCCGCGACAATCGCCCATTCAATCAACTTCATTACGCACCACCCCGCCGTAAGGAATGAAGATTTTTTCGTTCGGACTGATGGCCTGGTTCAGAAAATCGAACACGATGGTGCCGGGAGTCCGGTTTGTATTTTTGACCGTGACCGCAAAGGTATCGCCAACCCGCATCTTGTAACGTCGCATCGGGTCGTCTTTTGAGACCGCACTGTTCGGGAACAGAACGGGCAGAATCTGCGCGTTGTAAAACTTGTCGTAATGCACTTCGTATCTACCCCGAAACGTCTCCGGCCTTGTCGGATCGTCGTACACCGGCACATACTTTTTGCTTCCGTGTTCCATTTGCACATCGAACATGTTGCCCGTTGCCGCAATCGTCTCCATAAAGTCGTTGTACATGGTCGGTGTCACATAACCTTTATCCCGTACCGCATCCACAAACGTCGTCGTCGCTTTCAGGACAACCAGTTCCGAAATGTCGTCCTGTTGGTGGAACGCTGAGGCAATGGGGTAGAGGTAGAGCAAAAGAACAGCAACGAGCACCGAGAAAATTTTCAAGATACTGTTCATGGCATTCTCCTTAACGTGAGACGAAAATAAGGCGCAGCAGCCGCCCGGACACATCCCGCTCATTAACCACCGTGTACCGGGTATTCAAGCGAATCCCGGCGGGAATGAACTGGTCCCGATCGAGCGGCGGTACGTACCGCACGCCGTCCACCACGATTTCCGCGTCTCCCGTCTCCAGCCGGGCAATGGACTGCGCCACCTCTGCGCCGGATACGGTGCCGTCACCGGCGAGCGGCGAAAACGTCATCTGCATGTTGCGTTCCAGCGACTTCCCCGACACATAGGCGGTAGCGTTCAGCGCGGCCCCGGTTTGAAAGAGCATGAGTCCGCTTGCGGCGGCCATCAGAAACAGAAGGCAGGCCACGCTCATCTCCAGCATCGTTCTGGGGGCATGTTCCATCGGTTTCCCTCCTTGAAAAGCCGCGGCGTCCGTCTAACTCCCTTTCATGAGAGGAACGCCCCATCAGCGTTGTCATGACGGCATGGAGCGCCTACTGCTGCCGGAAAATGATGCCGCGTATGACGTTGCTGCTGTCGTGCACCAGTTGCGCCCGGAATTTGCCGCTCGGATTGACGTAGTTGATATCCGATTCATCGACGGTATGGCTCAGTTGCCCAGGCGCTACACCAATTACCGAGCCGTAGGTCACGCTGTCGATCGGAACGCCCGTATTGATGACTTTGCCGTACCATTGGCCGATCGGATTTTTGCCGGTGACGATCTGGATGCCGAATTGGTCTTGGTCGCTGAACTTGCGCAGCGCGTTGACGACCTGGCTACCCGATAACGTCGTGTTGTCATACACCGTAAATGCCGTTTGCGATAGCTCCGTCTGGATATTGCTGAAATTACTTTGTGCCGCCTTGGTAGAGTCTTGTGCAGAAATAAACAGCACAACTGCTAGGGTAATGAGCGCGATGGCAAGAAAAATGCCAGCCGCCATCACGAGTGCTTTTTGCGCGTTGGACATGAATCGATCTCTCCTTTAAGTAAAATAGGAAATAAAAATAGCACTTCCCGTTTGGAAAGTACCGCAAGAAGGCCGCTTACTGAATGCGCTGAAGCTGCTCGTAGTAAACGGACATTTGGCGCAAGCTGACGATGACGAGCGGAATGACCAGATAGCCGAAAATAAGGGCCATCATCGGTGCAAATCCGATCCATTTCCCCCAGCCTGCCTTTTGCTCGATCAACTGCTCATACTCCTGTTTGCGCTGCTCTTGCGCGTATGCCTGCTCAGACTCCAGATCGTCGAACGCTTCCCGAATCGGCAAACTTTGCGCCGCCAGCTCCAGCTTTTCGACCGTGCGGACGAACGGTACAAACGGAGCATCCTCTTTGAGCTGCGCCAGCGCCTGATCCGCGCCCTGTTCGAAATGGAGCAGGCAGGTCTGGAGTGGTTCCTTAAACACGCGGGCGAACTGCTCCATCCAAATGAGCAGATGCTCGACCGACATTCGGTCCATGTCCGCCAGCATGGCAATGACGGCATGCAATTGATCCACTTCATGCTTCATCTCCATCTGTCGCATGCGCCGCTGGAACATCCGGACGCCGACCGGCATGGCGTAGCCGCCCCATCCCGCAACAACGGCGAGGAGCGCCTCCCACCACTTCACATACTGGTTGTCCAGCCTCGTCAGCTTGCCCAGGATGCGCCGAGCCGTGGCACGAAGCTGATCGTCTTTGTTTAACACTCGCGATTCGCTGCGGAGCAGGGCCATGACCGTTTCTTCGGTGCGGTGCTTCACCTCCTTTACACGATCGATGATGTGGCGGTCAAGCGCCGCCGCCTCGCGCGCCTTTATTTCCTCCTCCGGCGAAAGTTGGCCGAACATAATCCCCGGTTTTACCGGCGCATACAGGATTTGATTCCGGCTTGCGGCATGGAGCGCCATAAACATGCCAAGCACAGCCAGAAACGCCATGCCTCCCGCCACAATGCGCTGCACATAGAGCCATTCCAGTCGAAGCGGCGATGCGGTATCTTTGAGCAGCTTGATCATGCGGTCGGCCTCTCGGGAACCGGTGACGGGGCCGAGACGATGCACAAGCCAGCGCATCCATGGCCAATCGTATACCCGTTTCTCCCATCTCTTTCGGCCGGTTGGTTTTGGAATCACGTCGAGTTCTTGAATGTTGCGCAGAAGGATGTAGGACAGCCATACGACCGCCATCAGGCCGAATTTGACCACCCATCCGGTGGTGCTCGCATAAAAAGCGTCCATGGCCGGAAAGTAGTGACTGGCCCAAGCTTCAATCGGCCGGGTAAACAGCAGCGGCAACAGCGCGATGGCGGTCAGTCCCTGCAACAGGAAACTAAGGCGCTCGCGGCGCAGCAGTTCCAGATTCAGTTCGATTGCGAGCTTCCCGAGCGCCTTCAAGTACACGGAGCCGGTTGCGGTTCGTTTATCGCCGTATTCCTTCATCAAATGCGACAGTCCGGCCATGCCCTGCAAATACCGATTCGGTGCGCTTTCGATGTACTGTGCAACCCGCTGCTCGGCGTCGCTTGCCGTGAGTACTTCATAAATCTCGTGTCCGTGCAGCGCCATCTCATACGGCGCACTATCCGCCGCTTCATAAATGGCTTCTTCCACCATCCCATGACGATGATAATGGTGGCGCACATCCGAGAAAAAATGCCGGAGCTGCTGAAGCAGACGAGTCTCCAGTCGATGAACCAGGTTGTCCGAAAAGATCCCGTGGCCAACCCAGAAGCCGATGCCGATCATGCCAAGCGTGGCCGGGTCGCGCACGCCGAGCGCCAGCGGAACAGCCGCCGCGAACAGCACGCCCCAAATGAGGAGCGCCGTCTTCATCGTTTCCAGCCGCAGCTTCCATTCGTCGCCAAGATGGAGAACGGTCATTCGTTTGCGGATATGAAACAAGTAAGCGCGCAGAATCGGCACGCGTTCGCAGAGGCGATACAACTGCTGCATGATGCTATGCAACGCTTGCTTTTTGCGGGCTTTGCCGGGCTTGCGCAGCGCTTCATACTGCCGAATCGCCTCTACGTCCGAACCGTGTCGGGAAACCCATTGAAATGCAGCCGTCATCGCGAGGAACAGTACCGTTGCCGCGCCGAGCAATAGGGAGAGCCATTCAAGTCTCATCGTCATCCCCCCATTGAACTGCCAAAAATGCCTCAAACACAGCCTGATCCGGCCCGGCGAGGCATGCGGCGATTTCCTTGCGGCTGCGTTCGGACAACGGATGAACGGCGACATAACGCCCGTCGCGGTATTCAATGACGTTCTGCGCGACATAAAGTGGGCGATCCGTCGTGCGGCGAAAGTATTCCAGCATCGTTTCCAAAAACGCCGTCATTTTCTCTTCCGCCGTCGTTTTATGGCGGAACGAATCCGGATAAGTCGTTCCCTGCTCCACTGGCACGCATTCGGTAATGCGTTCGATGTAGCGATGCCCGTCCGCATCCCGCCTCAGATGGATATCGAAGTTGATGACGTTGACAACTTGCTGCTCGGCCACTTTTTCGTTCGTAAACACTCTTGTTTTCAGCAACGAATTGCGTAGCGAATAGACGAGATCGCGGAACGTTTTGGCGTGATGCGTAAACAGGGTGAACAGCGAAGCGACCTGCGCCATCTGAACCATCCAGGCGGCAACCGGGTCGGTCGCCACTTCTCCCAAAATATTGACCGAGCCGTCCGTTTTTTTCTGAATATCCAGTCCGTCCTGTCCGGAGATCGTTTCGGTTTCCCGCAGGCTTAAAATATTGCGGTCCCGGTAAATTTTCCGAAGCTGGAGCTCAAAGTTCATTTCCTGCACCCGAATCGGCAAGATGGCCGGAATGTAGCGCACCATCGCCATTAAGAGCGTTGTCTTGCCGCTGCCTTGTGCTCCGGTGATGGCCGTAATGCGCTCGCCCAAGACCAGATACCTGATCAGACCGATGGGCAGTTCGGCGTTGTCGTCTTGAATCAACTGTTCCAGAGTCGCGTTTTGCACATCGAATTTGCGCACAAAAAAAGCCCACGATTCACTGAACCGGGGGCGCAGCACAACGACGCGGGAGCCATCGGCCATTTCGTTGACCTTAAAGCCGTTCGCTTCGGACAATTGGCCGGGGAAATTATATTTGTACACATTCTGGCACACGCGCCTTAGTTCCTGTTCCGAGCCGAAGGACAGGAAGCTCAAATGAATGGACTTCCCTTTATAGAACAGCCACACGCTGTCATGCGACCTCGGCACCTCGCGAAGCTGCGCTTCTTCCTCCACACTCCACTCGCCTTCCCACATCGAGGGAGGGATGCCGGACACGCCACCCGATACGCCGTCGATTTTCATGTCGCGGATTTCGTCGATGACGCTAAACCCTTTGTATTGCTGATATATCCGCTGCACGACGATCTGCGTTTTGTCCTCGGCAGACAGTTTCCGTACTTCCAGCTTGAAAATGTCGCGGATTTCGTCTGCGGTAATCCGGTATGATTCGATTTCTTCGTCTTCCATGCTCCGTTTGGGGCGATCCATCTCGTATGTTTGGATTAGCTTGTCCAGCGCCCTCAACCGATGTTGTTTTTTATATAGATAGAGTAAGATGTCAAACTGATCTTGCGGCGTGAGCATCTGCGGGTCGTCAAACGGCAGAAGCCGGTTCAGGTTCCCGTCGTCCAGGTTGTAGCGCTGTTCAAGCAAATCCGTAATGACCTGTTTCACATACGCCTTGTCACGCAAATCTCCGGAGGTGCAGCCTCGCAGCGCTTTTTTCAGTTCCGCGCGCTTGTTTTTGCGGCGGCGATATTCTTCTTCCGACAAGCCGTAATCGATCAGGCTGCTGCTCGTCATCTCGTGTAGCGTCTCTTTCACAAACGCGGTCATTGCTTCTAGCGTATAAATCGGCATTTCCGGCTGCTCCGGCAGGCGGCGGCTCATGCGCAAATAGAGCAGGACGCCGATCGCGATGAGAATGCCCACGATAAGCAATCCGTTCAGCACGAACATCATCGGCCATCGTCCTCCTTCCCGCCGAAAAGAGGCTTGCTTAATCCGGTACACTGGACGATCGCTTGCGCCAATGACCGCAATTGATGTATAAAGAGGCTGTTTTCGTGATCGCGCGGCACCTGCCGGTTGCGAAATAAAAAGCGAACAACGTCTCCTTGTTGGGTGGAATCGAGCCAGCCCGCATTATGGACAATCGGATACGCATGCTCCCGCCGATGGAACTGGCGCATGACGTTCTTGACGGTCGAAGCCGAACGGGGGTCATATTGCCCAAATACGAGCAACAGTTTCCGGTTGGATAGAAGCTGTGCTTCCAGCGTCGGGAAAACTTGTTCCAATTTGAGTAAGTTTTGCGGCAGACAGACGACCAATAAATCGGCCTGACGCAGCAGCACCTGTGTCCACGCCGATACGTTTCCGCTTCCGCCGTCCAGCAATACCAAATCGTAAGCGCGCCTTGTCAGTTCCAAGGGCGGCGAAAGCCAGTCCTGCTCGGATGAAACAAACGCTACGTCCGGCTTTTTTGACCCCGGAAGAATGTCAAGTCGCTCGGCGAGCAGCGGCAGCGTATAATCCCGCAGCATGTTCGGTTCGAGCTTGCGGTTTTTAAGTAGCCTGAGCAGCGCGTCGATGCCCGCATCAGATGAGGCGTCCGCTTTGCTCATCCAAGACCGCCTTGGGTAAAAACTGCGTTCGACGGCAGCGTATTCACTTTGTAAATGCCCAAGCAGCAAGAGACGCGAGGAATATTCGAGTCCGAGCAGCGTGGCGGCGGCGATCAGGTTGCTCGTCGTACCGGCCTGTCCCGAAATCGGACTCCAAAACACCACGGTAAAACCCATTGCTTCATCTCCTTTCGCAAAAATTACCGGACACGCACGCCTTTCGGGAGCGCGCCCATCCCCGCCGAGCCGCTTTAGAGTCACAATCAAATAACTGTTGCAGCATGTCGAGCACGGTCCGGCGATACGCCCCAGACAGCCGCCTGATGTCAATGCGGCCATGATGCTGATTGTCCAGTTCGACCGACATATCCCGTTCGTCAAGCGGAAAGCGGAACACGGTGTCCTCCCAGCGAACAGCCTGCTGCGGCAGCACTGAATCGATATATGACTCGGGTATGGCGGTCGGCAGGGTGGGAGCGTTTAGTTTGTAAAATGTGAGCGGCTGGCCCTCCGCTTCATGAAGGCACAGCCGCTGCATCAGATTCGCATTTGTTTGCATGCCCATCCGATTGAAATTGCTGCACCAAACCCGCTTGTCATAGCCCGGCAACTCTCGTCCTTTCACAAATTCGGTGTGATCAGTGTCGAGCAGCATGACATCGTATGCCGCTTCGCCTTCAGCCTCAAGGAGAGAACGCTCCAGTTGCGCTGATGTAATAAGCCCGGTCGCCACGTCGATGCCTTCAAACTCCCGCAGCGAACAGCCGAATTCCAATTGTGGCAAATAGCCTTGCATTGATTGGGCAAAGGTGGAATCCACAATCAGCACTTTTCGCTCCAGCGCCGTGAGCAGCTTGCCCAGCACGAGGAGCAGGTGGCTTTTGTCCGGTGCGCCGAAAAACACGACTTTTTTCATGATGGCCTCCTTCACTGGTTAAAAATGTGCTCCAATTTATCCGTGCTAGGCGGCTCCCCCGACGGCGAAGTTGGCGCTGATGGCGCTGGTTCCGCGGACGCTTCCGGCCGATTTTCATTCGTCGTTGTCGGAACGGAAGAAGAGGGCATCTGCTGAGCGGCTGACGGTTCGCGATCGACCGTGGCCGTTGTACCTGAAGGTTGCGGCATTGGTGTCGTTTCCTGCATGGCGTTGCCTTGACTCGTGACAATTCGTTCGTTTTGCAGTTGCTGCTGAACCGTTACGCTGCCGCTGGTTACGCGCAGTTTGTCCGACTCGCTCATCGCCTTGAGATTATCGTCGAGTGTCAGGCGAAGCTGGCGGGCAAGCTCGGTTGTTGCTTTTTCGAGCAGGTTCGGATCATGCGCCATCAAGTCGAGCACCTTCGGGTTGGCGGGATAATTGACCACCGCTGCTTCTTGCAAGCCCGGCTCGATATAGGGGAGAGCATACAGCCGCGCGCCTTGCAAGTAGGCGTCGATAATCGCGCTCGAAGTTTGCAAAATATCCCGCTCGTTCATTTCCAACCAGATGACGGCGCCGGACAATTCCCGCGCCTTCTTTTTTGCCAGTAGGACAAAATCCTCGCCGGTCGGGAAATTGATTCGCACGTCAATGAACTGTCCCTTTTGCAAATTGGAGGGAAGCTGAATCACATGAAACTCCTGTACCCGCAAATCCTTTGGGATCGGTGCGCTTTCGTACAGCATGGACAGCATCAGCGGCGTCCCTGGCTGCAATTCGATTTTGGCGCTTTTGCCAATGACCGCTTTCTGATCGGTAATCATACCTTGCGGTACCAGACTCACAGACATCTGGACCGCCTTGAGATCATCCGCCTTAACGGTGCCGCCGGCCGGAATGGTTCGTGCCACGGTCCAGACGCTTCTGCGCGATTGTTCCTCTATTGTTTTTAGTTCCTCAATTTGCCTTTCATATTGTTCCTTCATTTGTTGCTGATTTTGTTGCTGTTCCGATTGTCGGATCAGTGAATAAATGGCCGCTGCTACAAGTAAACCTACGCTTATGGCGATTGCAGCGATAATAAGCATCTTACGGTGCCTATAAGTCCATGACATCGCTCACGTCTCCTTTCTCTTTTGGATTAAAATGCTATCGAATGTTTTACCGGGCCTCGTCACGGCGCTTCGACATTTGCTGGGTTTCGGCCTGAAACTGCCCCAGCTTTTCTTGCGCCCATACGGGCATATGCTCCGGTTTCATAAGCCCCATAAAATCCTCCCGATTCCAGCGAGCCTCCTCTCCGGTATACAAATTCAACGTGAAGACCGCTCGACCCCGGGAGTAGGCGGAGGTACCAAAACCGCTTTTCGCCAACACAAGTTGGTTAACAGCTGTGCGATATTCGGGACGCAACCGCTCCGGTCGGATGACGACGACTTGGTTATCAATGCGCATATCTTCTCGAATCGGCTGACATTGTGCTTGTGTAATAGGAGACAAGGGTATCTCGGCACTCGCCCGTTCTTCTTTAAGATCGTCCAGTTCCCACTGCACTCGAGAAACAAAATCATTCATGGCCCCAATATAATCCGTGCCAACCGCAGTTGCGTAGAATTGCTCGACACCCAGAGAATTGTTTCGGGTGCAATAACATACCATGTAGGGGCTGTCGACGTTGGTTTCATCAATGCCGAGCAGCACTTCCACCTTGCCGATGGAGATGGCCTGATAGACTTCATAGTTGTCCACCATTCGCTTCATTTCTTCCATTGTCAGTCCCCTTTCCTCTGGTATTTGCCGGCTTATCCTTCGTTCTCCGGCTCCGTTTTGATTGACCGGCTTCACGAGATTCTTTTCCTCGCTTGCGCGGCTCCTTGTTTTCATCCTCCAAAAGTCTGTTATGGTCGAAGCCCGGCTTTTCTTGCATCAGGCGCTCATATTGACGACGCCTCCCTTTTGTGAAATACATCGCGTATCGCCTCCCCAATATGGGCATAAAAAAAGCTCTCCTTCATAGGGAGAGTGCTAGCGAACAGGATGGGATGATTCGGCTACAAATTAACGTTCCTGCTCCCGCTGCCGCTTTTTATACCAGCTTTCCAGTAGTTGCACGATCAGATCTTCCTTCTGCTTTTCGGTAAACTCCCTCGGAAAGAAGCGGTCGATCCGCTCGCGCTGAATGGCGATCTTTTCTTTCTGGTTCGGCTTTTCCTCCGTGAGAATTGAGAAGATGACATCCACATTAAGCCGCCCGTCCTGGCTCAACTTTTTCATGCGCTGCGCCTGCGCCAACGAGGGGGTACAGTCCTCAGACTGCATCGTTTCGTACAGGGCTTGCTGTTCTTCTTCGGCCAAGTAAGAAAGCTCTACGGCCGGATTGAAGGCGATTTGTTTATCGTCCACCATTTCAAGAATGGACGTGGTTAGTTCCGTAAGGCGGATATAGCGCTGGATTTGTCTGCCACTTTCTCCTACATCTCGACCAATAACATCAGCACTTTCTAACTTCCCGACAACTTGTCGGGAAGTTAAGTCGGTTCGTTGTCCTTGCCGATTCATCGCCTCCAGCTTCATCTTATAGGCGAATGCTTTCTCGCTTGGCGAAATATTTTCCCGTTGCAGGTTGCTGTCCACCATAATGATGGTTGCCTGATCGTCATCCATTTCGCGAACGATACAAGGAATTGTTTCCCTGCCCGCCAGTTCGCTCGCTTTTTTCCGCCGATGCCCGGCTACCATTTCATAGCCGCCGCCCGCCTTAGGACGAACCAAGCCGGGAACAAGGACGCCGTATTGCTTTACGCTGTCCGCCATTTCCAGCATCGCTTCATCCGCCCTCACCTTAAACGGATGGCCGGGAAAATCGCTGATTTCCGACAAAGGTATGTCCATCACCTTTTCCCGCTGCTCGTCAGCGCGGCTCTCCTCGGTGGAGAATAAATCAGCGACTGTGGTCAGCTTGATGCTGGCGCGCATGTCGTCTTTCGATGCCAATGCCTTGCACCTCCTTCGTAAAGGCGGCATAAGCCTCCGCAGCTTTCCCAGCCGGGTCATGATCATAAATGCTTTTTCCTTTGGCGCTCGTTTCCGCCGCGCGTATGGATAGCGGAATTTCAATGTTGAACACGAGCAGCTTATCGCCATAGTCGCGCCGAAGAATGAACGAAATGTCTTTGGCAAATTTCGTCCGGCTGTCTACCATCGTGAGCAGTACACCGTCCAAAACCAACTTTGGATTGATCTGCCTTCGTACTCGGGCGATCGTCTGCAAAAGTTGAGTCATTCCCTTGGCCGGCAAATAATGCGCCTGTACGGGGATAATAACGCTGTCCGCAGCCGCCAGCGCATTGATAGTTAACATGCCTAAACTCGGCATGCAATCGATCAGTACGTAATCGTAGTCGGCTTTAACTGAATCGATGTAAGAACGCAAAATTGTTTCTCTGCTCATCGTGTTGACAAGCGATACCTCGACAGCGGACAGTTCGATGTTACCCGGCATCAGGTCAACGCCTTCGTGGTGATGCAAAATACCTTCTCGCGCCTCGCAAGGTTCTTCCTGCATCGTTTTCACCAGCAACGTGGCTAAGGATACCGACAGACTATCCGGTTCGTGGAACCCTAACGAATCCGTCAGGTTGCCTTGTGCGTCCGCATCGACCAGCAAGACCTTTTTCCCATCGGCAGCCAAACCGATTCCCAGATTGACCGCCGTAGTGGTTTTTCCCACGCCGCCTTTCTGATTGGCGAGGGCGATCACCTTGGACATCCGACACTTCTCCTTTCACGCAAAAAGCCGGTTGCGCTGAATTTTTCAGGGCAACCGGCTTTTTAAATAGTATCTATATAAAAAGAGAACGCCGATGAAAAGGCGTCCTCTTGAATATTCAAATTCATATATTATAGGTAGCTAGCTTTAGTGTTCGGTAATGCGGAGTCATTCGGTTAATTAGTTAGAGCCACAGTGTTAGTCGAATGAGATTTTTCACCCGATTCATTAGTAATGTTGGTTTTCTTTAGTAGACATGGCAATTGCTTTCGTCTCATGAACTGTACCATATGGATGCTCAGGCGGCGCATAGATTACGTAAATTTTAAGTGGTGTATTTCCTGTATTGGTTAAATTGTGCCATTTTCCAGCCGGTATCATGATGGCATAGTCATCATAGGCCATTTCCTGAAAATCTAATTTATCTTTGCTATCACCCATTTGAACAAGTCCCTGACCTTCTTCAATACGTATGAATTGATCAGTAGTCGGATGGACTTCTAAACCAATGTCATCTCCAACATTAATGCTCATCAGAGTCACTTGAAAGTGTTTCCCTGTCCATAAAGCGGTGCGGTAAGTATTGTTTTGTTTAGCAGCTTGGTCAATATTCACTACAAAAGGTTGTGATCCATAATCCATTAATTTAGAGTTTCCGTATAAAGGATAACGGTTGCTATTGTGCCAGTTGTAATATTGTGGGTTCCAATTATAGCCCCAATAATTGTTATTCCACTTGTTATGCAAAGGATTATGCCATGGATTGTGAGAGCATGTATTAAGGTGCATATTCATTCCTCTCTTCTCATGATTCATTATTTACCTTTTATCCTATGCGGTTGCCTATTAAAAAGGAATACAAATGTTCAATAATGGGCTAAATCTGGTTAGCTTAATCCCCAACTGAATATACCATTAACAACATGGTTAGTTTTTTAACAAGTGGCTCTCAATAAGTAACCCAATGACATCTTGGGTCGACTACTTTAATGAACTTAACCTGATGAATTCAACATATCTACGCATACGACGTCCAAATCCAAGTCCAAAACGACGGAAACCTCGATTTTGTCCTTAATTACCTTATTTTTGAAGTCACTGCCGTCCTTCGTAAAAGTCATAAATCGCGCAAAATGTTGAAAACAAAGGATTTCTACGTATCGATTCGTTGTATTCCTATTACGCACTCCACATGCACCGTATGCGGGAACATATCCACCGGCTGAACCTCCACCGTCCGGTATCCTCCGGCCTCCAGCACCTGCAAATCCCTCGCGAGTGTTGCAGGATTGCACGACACATATACAACCCGCTCCGGCTTCATCTCCAGAATCGTATCCAGCAGCTGCTCGTCGCAACCTTTGCGAGGCGGATCGACGACGATGACGTCCGGCTTGATGCCTTCCGAGCGCCAGCGCGGAATGACGACCTCGGCAGCTCCCGCTTCAAACGATGCATTTTCAATGCCATTTAATGAAGCGTTCCGCTTGGCGTCCTCGATCGCCTCCGGCACGATCTCGACGCCGTACACATGTCCCGCGCGGCGGGCCAGGAACAGCGAGATCGTCCCGATGCCGCAATAGGCGTCGATGACATTCTCGCTGCCGGTCAAGCCGGCATAATCGACGGCGGACTGGTAGAGCCGGAGCGTCTGTGCCGGATTGACCTGATAGAACGAACGTGCAGAGATGGCGAAGCGGATCCCGTCGAGCTCGTCGTAGATGACATCGCTGCCCCAAAGGGTGCGCGTCTCGTCGCCGAAGATGACGTTGGTCTGCCGCTTGTTGATGTTCTGCACGATGCTCGTCACTGCGGGCAGAGCTTCGCGAATGCCCTGGATCCAGTCCTCCAGGCGCGGAATGCGCGGGCCATTCGTGACGAGTACGACCATCATCTCGCCGGTGACGAATCCGGTCCGGACGACGACATGGCGGAGGATGCCGCGCCCTGTGGCTTCGTCGTACGCGGAGATGCCGACGCGGTTGCCGATGGCTTTGACCTGCCGCACCGCGTCGTCATTATTCTCGTGCTGGATCAAGCACGCGTCCATGTCGACGATGCGGTGCGAGCCGCGGGCGTAGAAGCCGCCGATCAGGCTGCCGGCCGCGCCTCCGTCCAGGTCCGCCATCGCCATGCCGATGGGGACCTGCGCCTTGTTGCGGTAGCGCCATGGCTCGTCCATCCCGATCGTCGGATGGACGACCACGCCTATGCGCGAGCCATGCTCTTCGGAGGCCGCAGCAGCGCCGGACTGAGCGGTCTCGCGGCCTTCAACTGCCCGCGAGCTGCCGGCCACGGTCAGCTTGCCGATGCGCTCCAGGCTGTCGATGACATGCTGCCTTTTCCAGGCCAGCTGTCCTTCGTAGCTCATATGCTGCAGCTGGCAGCCGCCGCACTGCTTGTAGATCGGGCACGGAGCCTCGACCCGGTCCGGGCTTGCCTGGAGCAGCTCCAGCTGCTTGGCATATCCATAGGTCTTCTTGGTCTTGAGCACCTTGGCGGTGACTTTCTCGCCCGGCAGCGCTCCCTGGACGAATAGAGTAAAGCCGTCCACTCGGCCGACCCCTTCGCCTTCATGCGTCAGCCCGATGATATCGAGCGTGACCGTATCGTTTTTGCCGAATGGCAAAGCTGGTTTCATCTCTTCGTTTCATCCGTTCTCTTCATAGTCTAAAAGCTCAGTAAGAGGCTTGATGCCTCTTATGTCGCGGAACGAACGATTCCGCTCGCGGCCTTGTCCGTCTGTCAAGAATACCATATTTCCGCCTCTTTCGCTCCGTGGCAGAAGTCTCCAAGCCCTTTTTAGAGGGATGTTAACCATAGAGCGTTCCCGATGGTCGGTCTACTGGCGAGCCGAAGCGGTGATCCTCATCCTGAACCTGCTGAAAGCAAAGCAGCAGGAAGACAAAGAGCGCCAGACATCATGATGTCTGGCGCTCTTTTCATTGACTTGTCGCGACATCGGCCACCGAAGTGCAAGGTGGGAATCAAATCCAGAAACCCGGGCTTCAACAGCGATCGGAACGACCTTCCGGCATTTCGAATGACCTTCCGGATTCTCGAACGACCTTCCGGCTTCGGAGGCTGCATTTGATCTTCAGCGTCCACAACTACCTAGTAGCTCGCCTTCCCATCCTGATCCACAAAGATATTCAAATGCGAAGGAAGCATCGTGAACATGCAGGGCAGCGTGCCGCCGTACTCGCCGTCGAGATTGAGCTGGACATAGTCCGGCGTCGTGATCTGCATGCGAGGCGTCTTGAAGTGGATCAGATGCGGGTCGTTGAAATGCTCGCCGCGCAGGGCGAGCGTGACGATGCGGATGAACTCCGCCAGGTTGCATTTCTTGAGCACGACGACCTCGAACAGGCCGTCGTCCAGCCTCGCGTCGGGAGCCAGCTTCTCGAAGCCGCCGACCGAGTTGCTGTTGCAGATGAGGAACAGCATGATCTCCTCATGGATGTCCGGGATGCCCTCCGCCTGGATGAACACCTCGGTGGCGCGCAGGCGCGTCATCTTCTCCAGGCCCTTCATATAATAGGCCAGCTGCCCGATCAGCGTCTTGAGCTTGCTCGGCACCTCGTAGGTGAGCTCCGTCATGGAGCCGCCGCCGGCGATATTGATGAAGTACTTCTTGCCCGCGCGGCCGACGTCGATGGGACGGGTATATTGGCGTGTAATGAGCTCGCACGCATATTCCAGGTTGCGCGGGATGCCGAGCGCCCGGGCGAAGTCGTTGGTCGTGCCGACCGGCAGGATGCCGAGCGGCGGGCGGTTCTCCTTCTCCCCGAGGCCGTTGATGACCTCGTAGAGCGTGCCGTCTCCGCCGGCGGCGATGATCATGTCGAAGCCGCGGTCAGCCGCGTCGGCAGCTGCGATGGAGGCGTCGCCCTCCCCCGCCGTGGCGTGGGTGCTCGTCTCGATGCCCCCGCGCTCCAGCATGGTGAGGATATCGCCCAGCCTTTTCTTCATCTCTTCGCGCCCGGAAGTCGGATTGTAGATCAGACGGGCTCTCTTGTACGTCTTGCTCATGCTTCATCCTCCTGCTTGTTCCAGCCACTGCAGCATCTGCCGCTGCATCCAGCGGACGACCGCTTCATCCGGGAGCATCCCCCGACCATTATATTCATATTCTAACTCACTCAGGCGTCCGGGAATCACCGAGGTTGTGAAATATCCTTGGCTAAGAAAAAGCGGAACGACGATGACGCGCTCGTCCGGCCGCTTGCGCCGCATCGCCGACAGCTTGCACGCCGCCTGATCCGGCAGCAGCATCGCCGTCTCCGCGCGGGCGAAGCCGCCCGCAGCCCGGATCCGCTCCGCCATCCGGGTCATCCCTTCGCGCCAGCGGCCGTGGAACACGGGCTCGCGCGAGCCGTGGCCGATCAGCAGCAGCGCCTCGCTCGCCGGATCGCGCGAGAGCTCCCGGATGTTCGCGAGCAGCAGCTCCGCAATCTCCGGCTCGTCGTCGATCGGCCGGCCGGGATGGATGCGGGCGCCGCCGACATGAAACACCTCGAGCTCGCCCTCCCTAAGCCCCGCCGGCGGCTGGCCGAACGCCTGCATGATGTCGTCGACATGCGTCGCTCCCGACGAAACGAACAGCGGCAGCACGAAAATATCCGTGACGCCGCGTTCCAGCAGCTCGTCGACCCCGTCCTGGATCAGGCGCCCTTCCACGATCTCCAGAAACGACGAAACGACCGGCACAGGGCCGGCCGGTTGCTGAAGTCGTATCGCTGCCGCCTCGACGGCTTCGTCCACGAGCGCCACCCAGCCCCCGTCGCGGGAGCCGTGGCTGATGACAAGAATGCCGGGACGGACAATCGGGGAAGGAAAAGAGGATGATGGCGTCGCCGATGCTTGCAAGGACCGCTCCCCCTCCGGACTGCCAAGCGGAATATGACGGCCTGCGGAGCTCATTAGCGGTTCAGGCGGTCGAGGGTCATCTTGTACCCGTCATTGCCGTAGTTCAGGCAGCGCTTGACGCGCGAGATCGTCGCCGTGCTCGCTCCCGTCTCGGCTTCAATCTGGTTATACGTGCTTCCCTTGCCCAGCATGCGAGCGACTTCCAGGCGCTGCGAGAGAGACTGGACTTCGTTGACTGTGCACAGGTCGTCAAAAAACACATAACATTCTTCCACGCTCTTGAGCGTGAGTACCGCTTCGAATAATTGGTCGATTGCTTTATCGTTCAGCTTCTTTAGCTGCATTAATCCTTCACCTCGGTAAGAGTATCGCTGACTTTCTGGCTAGTGTCGCTACCTTTCATTCTAAAGGGATACGGCGAAGAAAACAACCAGTCACCGTGTTCACGCTTTAGAGGACAATAGAAAAATGAAAACGCTATCGGAATAAATCGTCGAAACAGCTCTTATTCCGCGGCGGAGCCCTCCCTCGGCAAGCCTTGTCTTATGCTGCCTAAACGCTGCCTAACGGCTGCTTTCACGCCCTCCATAACGGCGCTGCGCCGCGGCACATTCCGTTCGCAGCTCAATTCCAACGTAACGCTCGATTACGGCCGATGCTTCCGGCTGGCCGCCGCTGTCATCGGGAGAAGGCAAAGAGTCCCTTCCAATGAGTCTGGAGATGCGGTCCCAACGGAACCTGCCCGCACCAGCCAATGAATCCCCGTTTTGTTCCTGAGCATCTCGATGCCGCAGGACCAGAAGCTCTCCTTTCCCGTGGGAATTTCCTGCAGGCATCCCCCCATGGGTTTTTCGGCAAAAACCGGGCTATCGTCCATACCTTACGCCCGCCTATTCCATACACTGTAACAAAAGCGGAATAAATCCGCCTCATACCAAGGATGTGATTGCAAGTGAACCCGAATTCTTACCCTCCATCCGGCCAGCGCAACACACCTGCTTCCGGACCGCCTTCTCAGGGAGGCATTTTCCCAGGCCTCGGCGATTCGTTCCCTTTTCAGCATATGCCCCAGCATTCGCTTTTCGCTCCGATGCCGTCCTCGTTCCCTTCCGCGATGCCGTCCGGTCCCGCGACGTCGATCGGACCGCTGGCCACGCTGGAAGCGGCCGCTCCCGCAGTCGAGAAGAAGAGCAGCCTGTTCTCGCTCGACAAGCTGTCGGATCTCAAAGGCTTCGTAGACCGGATCGGCGGCCTCGACGGCATTCTCGGCACGATGACCAAAGCCCAGAAGATCATCGGCAGCGTCCAGCAGATGGCTCCGCTGGTGAAGGTCATGATGGGATCGTTCGGCAAGAAGGGCTCGGACAAATCCAAGCTGGTGAACCTGGACGACGACGACTGGAAACCATCGAAAAAAAGAAGGAGGAACAAGAAACGCCGTCCGTCCGGCTCCCGCAAAGGCAAGGGCGGTTACGCCAAAGGCCCGCGCAGCCGCAGCCGCCGGCGTCGGAAAGGGCGCAGACAGAAGTTTGATGAATAACTTGTTCAGGGCAAAAGACAGCCCGCCCGGCCGCTTGAAGCGGTCCGGACGGGCTGCTTGCCTTGCAGGATGAAGAGGAGCCGTCCAATGCGCCTACAGGAAGATCCATTCGATGATCTTGTATATGACGGCGGACAGGCCCATCGCGATCGGAATCGTGATGATCCACGAAATGACGATGCGTCCCGCCATGCTCCACTTGACGTTGGCGAAGCGCTTGGCGCTGCCGACGCCGAGCAGGGACGACGTGATGACATGCGTCGTGCTGACCGGGAAGTGGATCAGCGTCGCGGTGAAGATGACGGCGGCAGAGCCGAGATCGGCCGCGAAGCCGTTGATCGGCTCGATCTTGAAGATCTTGGTGCCCATCGTCTTGATGATCTTCCAGCCGCCGACCGACGTGCCGAGCGCCATCGCCGTCGCTGCGGACAGCTTGACCCACAGCGGAACCTCCAGGTGGTCCTGGATGCCTGCGGCCACGAGCGCGAAGGTGATGATGCCCATCGCCTTCTGCGCGTCGTTGGTGCCGTGCGTATACGACTGGAATGCAGCCGTAATGATCTGGCCCGTGCGGAAGCCCTTGTTGAGCTGATGCGGGTTGCCGTTGGCGAAGATCAGCTTCAGGATCCACATGAGCGTGAAGCCGATCGCAAAGGCGATGAACGGAGAAAAGATCAGGCCCTTGATGATGTTTGTGAAGCCGCCTGCGTTGATGGCTCCGAAGCCGTCCGCCGCGATGACTGCGCCGGCCAGGCCGCCGATCAGCGCATGGGAGGAGGACGACGGGATGCCGAACCACCAGGTGACGAGGTTCCAGATGATGGCGCCGAGCAGCGCCGCGATGACGATCTGCTCGCCGTGGGCGAGCTTGGCCGGGTCGGCGACGCTGCCGCCGATCGTCTTGGCGACGCCGGTGAAGCTGAGCGCGCCGACGAAGTTCATGACGGCGGCCATGATGATGGCTACGCGCGGCTTGAGCGCCCGGGTCGAGACTGAGGTGGCGATGGCGTTGGCCGTGTCGTGGAATCCGTTGATGAAATCGAATGCCAACGCCAGAAACACCACCGCTATCATGACGACAAATGTAGTATCCATGGGCTGCGGTTAGTCCCCTATCCTATTAGCTGTTACGCATGATGATGGTTTCAAGCGTGTTGGCGACGTCCTCGAAGTAATCGGTCGTCTGCTCCAGCATTTCATACAGTTCCTTGCGCTTGATGAGCTCGATCGGGTCCTTGACGTTGGCGAACAGCGCCTTGATGCAGACGCGCAGCAGATCGTCGGCCTGATTTTCCAGCTCGTTGATGGCGATATTCGGCTCGCGGATGGCAAGCAGCTTTTTCTGGGACAGCAGGTAGATCGCTTTCTTGACTTGATGCGAGTTGCGGACCAGATTGTCTGCGAACAGGCGGATGTATTCGTCATGGTCGGTAACCTGGTACATCTCGAAGCGGGAGGAGCAAGCCTCGATCTCGTCGACGACATCGTCGAGAGCCGTCGTCAGCGCCATGATGTCCTCGCGCTCGATCGGCGTAATGAACGTCTTGTTCAGCTCCGTAATGATCGTATGTGTATAGCGGTCGCACTGGCTCTCGTAATCTTTCATCACCTTGGCAAACTCGCCGACATTCGTCAAATCCTCGACACCGCGGGCGAAATACTCCACGCATTCGACAATTGTGTCCGCCATCTCTTCCAGCGTCTTGAAGAAAATATTCTTCTTGGCCATGTTCGTCCCCTTTGCTTTCAGGAAAATGATGCTGCCTGCCCAATTTGGGCCGAACTAATCTTATCACAGTTGCTCCGCATCTTGTAAAGAATTTGTAAACGAAAACGGGCCGCCGGACACGAAATTGTCGTTTTTTCGACAACGTTCGACCTTTTTCGCTTGTTCCCAGTCTTCCCCTTTCTTCCGCTCCTATGCCGAAAAAGGAAGAACGAAAACGCCGGGCGGGGAAATCCGCTCCGGCGTTCGGCAGGTCCGATGACAGGATGCTCTCTCCCGGACGATGAAGATCGAATGAAGCTAGCTGTAGCTGACATGGCCCTCAAGCGAAGGATCCAGCGGCATGACATGCCAGAACGTCTTGCCCGGCACGAAGCTCAGCTCCCGCCCGTCCTTCTCGAGGCGGAACGAGCCGTCCGCGCCGCGCTTCCACTGCGCCTCCATGACTTGGCCGCGCTGGATGAGCAGCGCCGGCCCGCCGTCCTTCAGGCCGACCTCCAGCCGGCCGTAATCGTCGTACGCCCGGTGCTTGGCGCCGATGACGACGAGATTGGCGGCGGAGAGCTGCTCCTTGGTCTCCCTGTCCTCATGCGGCTTGCCGTCGATGAAGCGCTTGTACGTTGCCGAGCCGGCATCGTACTCATAGGAAACCTTGTAATTCTGCAGCTGGAACTTCAGCTCCACGAAGGTGGCCGCAGGAGAGGCCGCATCGACCGCAGGGCTCGAGGAGAAGGTGTAGGAAGGCCCTCCCGCCGACTTCAGATAGCCCTTGCGGCCGGCGATCTTCGTGATCTTCTCCAGATCGGTGTACAGGTTGTGCGGTGCCTTGCGCGTCTTGCCCCGCCAGTAGTAGCCGCCCGCATTGGATATCTCGTCGAGATACGGCTTGCCCTGATGCTGCAGGATGTCGTAGGCATCCGTGCTCGCGCCCGCATGGGTGAGGACGCCATGGAACGACTCCCCGATCTCGATCAGGTACGGGCGGATGCTGCGGACCGGGCCGACGGCTCCCTTGTAGCCGGCATCGCTTTGGAAGACGGCGATCAGCCTCGTGATGCCGCCCTCGGCGAGCACCTCCCACAGCATGTCGGCATGGGTCAGCCCGCTCTGGGGGCGAGCGGCGGAGAAGTTGTTGACCATGACCGCGTACGGCCGTTCCGTCAGGGCGGCTCCGTCCGCCAGCGGCAGTCCCGTCAGCGGCGCGCCCGGCCCGGCCGGCTCCGGCGGAGCCGAAGGGCTCGGCTCCGGCGACGGGCTCTCCGGAGCAGGAGCCGACGTCGGCGCCGACGTCGGCTGCACCGAAGCGGGAGAGCCGCATCCGCCCAGCAGCAGGCCGGCGGCCAGCAGCAGCGCTGCCGCCGCCTTGACGCGCCCGTGGCGGGGCCGGGTGCCCGCCCTCCGCACATTCAAATCCATGTCCAGATCGTTCCCCTCCATCATCGGTAGTTGGCAGTTATGTCCATTTAAGCATACTTGCCGCCGCTTGTCTCCCCGGACCGCCTGCGGATAGGGAAGGAAGAGGTGGATCATACTACCAATTGCGATCATGATCCCCATCCCGGAAGGGATGCCAATTCGGACAGGAAAGCGGGTGAGATTCATGAATACCGGCTCGCATATTCGAACCATCGGCATCTGGACAAGCCTCTCTCTCGCCCTGCTCAGCAGCGGAGCCGTCGCCAACATCATCGCTCCCCCCTATATCCTCAGCCTGGCGCAGAACGATGCCTGGCTGTCCGTGCTCGCCGCGGTTCCCGCCGGGCTCCTCTGGGCGACAGGCGCCTGGTACGTCGTGAAGCGCCTCGACGGGCGCTCTCTGGAAGCCTGGCTGCAGCAGACGCTGGGCTCCTTTCTCTCCTGGGCCTTCCGGCTTCTGGCCGTTCTGGCGCTGTTCCTGCAGGCTTCCACGACGATGTGGGAAACCGGCCATATCGCCGTGCGCAGCTACATGGCCGACATGCCCCTCATTCTGATCGCCGGCTCCATGGTTCTGCTCTGCGCCCTGTCGGCGATGAGCGGCTTGCGCGCCATCGGACTCACCAGCGTCATCCTGATCCCGATCGCGATCGTGCTGGACGCGCTGCTGCTCATGCTGAACCGGCCGAACCAGGATTACCGCCAGCTGTTCCCCGTGTTGCAGCACGGATATGCTCCCATGCTCAGCGGAGCCGGCCTGGCGCTCGTCTCCATGATGGAGATCTGGACGCTGATCTGCATGCAGCAGGAGGTCAAGGGAACGTTCCGCTGGCATCACTTCGCCTTCAGCGCGCTCTTCCTGGCCTGGCTGTCGCTTATCCCGATCATCTCCGCCATCACCGTTTTCGGCCCGGTAGAGGCGATCCGCCTGCGCAACCCGGTGCTGGAGATCTGGCGCGTCGTCTCGCTGGGGAAAACGATCGAGCACATCGATCTGTTCGCCATCGTGCAGCGGATTTCCAGCGGCTTCGCCCGCATTTCGCTGGAATTCTATCTCATGGTCCGGCTCCTGGGCTTCGGCACTCTCAAGGGCCGAGGCTGGGCCATGCTGGCGGTATCCGTCTCCGTCCTGACGATCGCTGTCGCGCCGATTCCGGACATGGCGGTGATCCGGTACATGACCTCCGTCCAGTATCCCTTCTTCCTTGCAGGCGGCGTGCTGATCGTCTCGTTTCTAGCCGCTGTTCTCGGCTGGACGGGCAGCGGCAACAAAGGCGGCAAGGAAAAGGAGGCGGCCGAATCATGAGCGGGGAACAGCGAGAAGCGTTCCCGACGTATGCCCGCCTCAAGGAATGGTATGCCGGAAACGACGATGTAGCCGTGCTGCGCTTTCCTCATCCCGATGGCTATTCCGCGCCGGAAGCGGAAGCCCTCACGGATGACGGACCGCCGCAGCTGCTGCTGCTCTACTGCAGCTCCATGGCCGACGTCCGGCTGCAGAACTGCGTCCTCCCGCAAGCCAGAGCCGGCTTGCCGCAGCGGCTGCAGGCCGCAGCCGGAGACGGGCAGGAAGAGATGCCGGACGGCTGGAGGCCGCTCCAGCATGTTGAAGACCCCGGCAAGCCGGGGAGCAGCTGGCAGACCCGGCTGAACAGCGTCCTTTTCCAGGCGGAGGCCGTTCTCCTCGATCCCGTCTCCCGGCGGGCTTGGTCCGCGCTTGCGGGCAGCGTCCCTGGACGGACCCCTTCCGAGGCGGCGACGGAAGTGTCGGTCCGCGGTCCCAAGGACGGCTTCGTCGAGCAGATCGACGTCAACACCTCGCTCATCCGCTTCCGTCTCCGCTGCCCGGCGCTGAAATGCGAGCATCTCTGGATCGGCGACCGCTCCCGGAGCAAGGTGGCCCTCCTCTACGAAAGCTCCATCGCCAACCCGGCGCTGGTCGACGGCATCCGCCGCAAGCTGCAGGAGCTGAAGGTCGACGACGTCGCCTCGACGCGGCAGCTGCAGGATCTGCTCGTCGGGAAGTCGTGGACGCTCGTGCCGCTGACCACATACACCGGCCGGCCCGACTTTGCCGTGCAATGCCTCATGAACGGACGGGTGATCATCATGCTGGAGGGCAATCCGACGGCCATCGTCGCCCCTGCCAATCTGTTTCTCCTGATGAAGGCGGCCGAGGATCTCCAATCCAACTATATGTACGTCAACTTCACCCGGCTGCTGCGGTATCTCTGCCTGTTCATTTCGGCTTTCCTGCCGGGATTGTACGTCGCCCTGGCGCTGTTCCATGTGGACCAGATCCCATTCAGCCTGCTGGCGACGATCTTGAACGCCAGACGCGGCCTTCCGCTCAATGTGGAGCAGGAGATGATTCTTGCCCTGCTGCTGATCGAAATCTTCCGCGAAGCCGGCGTGCGTCTGCCCGGCGCGATCGGGCAGACGCTGACCGTCGTCGGCGGCCTCATCATCGGCGATGCCGCCGTCCGCTCCGGCCTCGTCTCCCCGGTCATGATCGTCATCGCCGCCATGACGTTCGTCGCAGGCTCTACGCTGGTCAACCAGAGCCTCTCCGGAGCGGTGACGCTGATTCGCTTCTACTGCTATTTCTGCTCCTTCATGCTCGGCATCTTCGGCTTCATGCTGGCGGTAATCAGCGTCGCGGTCTACCTGGCCCGCCTGGAGTCGTTCGGCGTGCCCTTCCTGGCGCCGCTGTCCCCGATGCGTCCCAAGGACCTGCTGAACGGGCTGTTCATCGTCCCGTTCCGGCGCAAGCCTGAACGGCCGGGCTATCTGGACGTCCAGGACCCGCTCAAATGAACCGCTCCAACCTCATCGCGGCCGTCCGCCTCGCGCCGGTCCTGCTGCTTGTCCTGACCGCCGGCTGCTTCAAGAGCGAGGTGTCCGCCAACCTGATGTTCATCAAAGCCGTCGGCATCGATTACGACGAGGAAAGCAAGGACTACACCGTCTATGTGCAGATGCTGGACTTCAGCAACGAATCCAAGCGGGAGAGCGCGCCGGGCTCGGAGAGCGAGACCCCGATCTGGACCGGCAAAGGCAGGGCGAAGGACATCAACATAGCGTTCAATCAGATGTACGATTCGTCCCAGATGCGGATGAGCTTCACCCATGTATCGGCGCTGCTCCTCTCCAGGAAAGCGGAGGCGCATATGACCCGCTATGATTATCGGGAAATTATTGGAGCCCATCCGGAGGTGCGGTTCAATATCTGGATCTACGGCACGGATGAACCGCTGGAAAATATATTCACCGCCAAAGGCTTCTTCAACCTGTCCGATACGACGACGCTGCTGCATACGCCGGAGGAAAGCTACAGGCAGCAGTCGATGGTCGAGCCGCTGTACCTGTTCCGCTTCCTGCGGGAAGTGAACCATCCGGCTCTTACGGCCTACGTGCCGGAGCTCTCTCTGGACACGAAGAGCTGGAAGCTGATGGAGAAGCCGAAGCCCAAAATGAAATTCGCCGGCGCCGGCTTCTACCGCGGAGGGAAATTCGCCGGCGTTCTGACCGAGCACCAGCTGGAGGGCTGGCCGTGGATGAATCCCAAGACGAAGAACAAGCTGCTCCTGATAAAAAAGGATTCCATCGAGCTCGGAACGGCTCATATGAAAGCCCCCAAGGTCAAGATTACCCTCAAGCTGGACGCGCAGGGCCGGCCTCGGTTCCACGCCCGCGTCCGCCTCAAGGGCATTCAGCAGACGATGATGAAGCCCGTACCGATGGCGGAGATGGAGAAGCATGCTTCCATGCAGATCAAGCAGCAGATCGAGGCTGCGTACCGGAACTCGCTGACGATCGGAGCCGATCCTTTCGGCCTGGAGGAGATCCTCTACCGCAAACATCCCGGGAGCTGGAGGCAGCTGACCCGGGATGGCAAGGAATTCATATTGAAGATGGATTCTTTCGATGTGGAGGTCGCCGTGGATTTGCAGACATCGGGGAAATACAAGCCGCTTTGAAGCTCAGATGCTCCAGTGCTGCCATTCCTGCCGGCGGCCCTCCAGCTTCTCCAGCCAGTCGGCCGTCAGCCGGATCGCTTCCTCCTGATGGGCGCGGGTCGAGTAGGTATGGTCCGCCTGGAAAATGATCTCCTTGTCGCACAGCCCGTCGCCGCGGGTCCAGAAAACCTTCTGGTACAGGAAGCTGTAGTCGGCCGGAATGACATCGTCGCTCGTGCCGTGCACGAGCAGCACGTCGCCGCCGAAGCGGGGCGCCGCCTGGAACGGCTGATGCTGCTGCAGCGAGTCGAAGAACACCGGCTCGAGCGTGTAGCCCGCATAATCCGTAGCCCCCTTGAGCACGGCTTCGTCGTAGCCGCTCCGGCCGACGATGCGGACGATGTCGTTGAACGGATAGCCGACGGAGGACCACATGACCAGCCTCGTTACCCTTTTGTCCTTGACGGCGGTATGCAGGGCGACCGCTCCGCCGAGGCTGTGGCCGAGCAGGGTGATCCGCTGCGGATCGACGCAGTCCATCGATAGGATGTAATCGAGCGCGGCGCGCGTCTGCTCCACCATGGAATCGAAGCCGAGCGAGCCGTAGCTGCCGCCGCTCTCCCCGCAGCCGCCGTAGTCGAAGCGCAGCACATAGGAGCCCTGCGCCGCAAGCCGGCGGGCCGTCTTGACGAACAGCCGGTCGACGCCGATCCGGCTGCCGACGAAGCCGTGGCAGATCAGGACGGCGGGCTTGCGCTCCTCCCGCTCCGCTCCTCCTCCGGCAGGGTAGTGCAAGGTAGCTGTCAGCTCCAGTCCGTCATGACGCAAAGTCAGCTGTTTTTCCATCTGCGCTTCATCCTCTCTATCGGGGTCCGATTATTTCATCCTCATAATTCCGACCGAATTAGTGAGTATTAACTGAAATCAGCTTATCATCTCTCTCGACCGTCTGTCAATGGAAGGAGGCCGGCGGCCGAATGACAATAGAAAAAGCCGTTCCGAATGGAACGGCCCATCCGGTGCAACGCTAGATGGAGGCACAGACAGACTACTCTTGAGACAGGAGAGAATCCGCATGGAACAGCTTATCGATTGGGTCGAACGCCATTGGCTGACCGTATTCCTGGCCGGAGCGCTGCTCGTTGCCGCCGGGTTCGTGTTCGTCTACCGCAAATCGCTCTTCTACAAGGAATGAGCTTCCTGCCGCTCCACGCTGCGCGTCGGCAGCAGAGGAAGGATCAGCTCGGCGGAGGTGCCGGCTCCCGGCTCGCTCCGGAGCAGCAGCCGTCCGCCGTGCAGCTCGGCGATTTCCTGGCAGATGGCCAGCCCGAGACCGCTTCCCGAACGGGATGAGCCCGCCTTGTAGAACTTGTCCGTGACATGCGGCAGGTCCTCCGGCTCGATGCCGACGCCGGTATCTTCAACGCGCAGCACCGCCTCGTCCCCCTCGCGGGAGGAGATGACGCGGATCGTTCCGCCATGCGGGGTGAACTTGAAGGCGTTGTCGATCAGGTTGATCATCACCTGGCGCAGCCGGTTCGGATCGCCGGCGACATACAGCGGCTGCGGCTCCAGCAGGCTGATCAGGCGCACGCCGGTTTCCTCCTGACGCACCGCAAGCTGCTGGACGCATTCGCGCACGGGCAGATTGAGGTCGAGCTCCTCTTCATGGAGATCCATGCTCTTGGAGCTCAGCTTGGAGAAATCGAGCAGATCCTCGACCAGCCCCGTCAGCCGCTCCGTCTCGCGGGAGATGATGGACAGGCCTTCGCGCAGCTCTTCCCTATCCGTATGGGGATCGGCGAGCGTCTCGCTCCAGCCCTTGATCGAGGTGAGCGGTGTCCGGAGCTCGTGGGATACGGAGGAAATGAAGTCGTTCTTCAGCTTCTCCCGCTTGTTGAGCTCGACAGCCAGCGTATGGAGCGTGTCCGACAGCTGGCCGATCTCGTTGCGCTTGCCGCTTGAGGCGATGCCGAGCGACCAGTCGCCATCCGCCATGCGGCGGGCTCTGCGGGTCAGCTCCCGGAGCGGCCGCACGATCAGGTTGGCCATCAGGACGCTGAGCAGCAGGAAGAGCGCGACGATGGCGGCTGCCGTCAATGCGGTCATCTGGAACAGACGCGCGACCATCGCGTCGACTTCCTTCAGCGAGGCGGAATAACGGATGATCGCCACGATCCGGCCGTCCCGGTAGAGCGGCGAGGAGGCGGCGGCGATCCGCTCTCCGGTCGCGTCGTCCTTGCCGTACCAGGCCGTCGTATCTCCCGCTGCCGCATGCACGACATCGGGCGTGCGGATCGTCCGGTTGTCGGAGATGCCGTCCGAATCCATGAACATGCGTCCGTCGGCCTGCAGCATCTGGATGCGGGGGTAGCCCTCGGTCATGTTCTGGAGCATGTAATCCGCCCGCTCGTTCGGCGTCATCCACTGCATGGAACGGGCGTGCAGCGTCATCGAGGATTCCACGCGCTGCTTCATCGCGCTGGAGGCGCTGCCGTAGTAATAGTTCCAGATTAGCGTCATGAACATGCCGCCAAGCACGAGCACGACGAGGAAAATGAGCAGGAAATAGCTGAGCACCATCTGGGTTCGGAGGCTTTTCATGCTTCGCCCCGCTTCCAGCGGTAGCCGTAGCCCCATACCGTCTCGATGATCGCAGGCTCCGAGGGATTGCTCTCGATCTTCTGCCGGATGCGGCGGATGTTGACGTCGACGACCTTCAGATCCCCGACGTAATATCGTCCCCATACTTCACTGAGGATCTCGTCCCGAGAGACGCTCTGGCCGCATCTCTCCATGAGCAGCTTGACGAGCGTCCATTCCGTCGGCGTCAGCACGATCTCGCGTCCGTCCTTCCACAGCTTGTGGAGCCGCTCCGACAAGCGGAACGGACCTGCGGCGAGCATGTCGGCCGCTTCGGGCTCGAAGGAAGCAGCCGCCTGCCCCCGGGAAAGAGAGGACGCTTCCTGAGCGCCGCCGGGAACCGGGTCGACCGCGGCTTGGCCTGCCGGCCGCAAGGAAGCAGCGGCGGCTCCGGCTGACGGAGCCGGGCTGCCCGCCGCGGGAGCCGCCAGACGCAGCCGGCGGGAGAGGGAATGGATTCTCGCCATCAGCTCGCCGGGGCTGAACGGCTTGTGGATGTAGTCGTCCGCGCCGAGCTCGAGGCCGCGGATCTTGTCCTCTTCCTGCGCCTTGGCCGTCAGCATGATGATGCCCATTGCCGGATAGGCTTCCCGCAGCGAGGCGCAGACGTCGAAGCCGCTCATGCCCGGCAGCATGACATCGAGCAGCGCGATATCGACCGCTCCCTGGCTCAGCACGAGCTCCAGCGCCTCTTCCCCGCTGCCGGCCTCCAGCATCTCCATGCCGCCGCGCTTCAGGTTGATGCGGACGAAGCCGCGGATGGCCTCTTCATCTTCCACCAGCAAGATTTTCAAGCTTCCCTCTCCTCCTTTCCGCCTGAAATGGGAACCGTTCGTTCCATCACCGCTAATTTTCCGGGAGCAGCCGGACCGAAGAGGCAAGCTGCTCGTCGGTCAGCCGCATGGAGCGGTACTGGTTCAGCTCCGCCTCGGGCCATTTGCCGTCTGGATCGGGCTCCTGCACGGCGGCGTAGACGAATCCTCCCGCCGTGCGGAGGTTGACGACTTTTTTGCGCGGAGCGCCGAGGCCGGCCGACCAGCCGTCCCATTCCTTGACCGGAACGGCGCAGATCGTCCATAGCGGGGCGATGCGGCCCGACTTGGCGTTGTAATAATTGACGGTAATGATCCCGCTGGCGATATCTTCAGGGCGCGTCAGCGTAAACTGGCCTCGCCAGCGCGACGGGATCTGCAGCGACAGCCCGTACGGATAGCTGTTGTACTCGATCGATACCGGCGCGAACGGCTCCCTGGCATCGTACTTCTCTTCGCCGGGCAGCAGCCCGTTCCACTGCATCCACTCCGTATAGAACAGCATGTCGGCATAGGGGGTGTCCTGCTTCTGTCCGGCCGCCTCCGTGAGGCGGCTCCATTCGAGAATGCCGTCTCCGTTGATGTCTCCGTTCATGACGCCGCTCGGACTGAAGCCGAGGTCGGGATTTCCGTACGGTGGGTACACCTGCTCGAGGGCTCCTTTGTTCCACATGAACATGGCGCTCATGGAGGAATGCGCGCCGACGCTTGCTTCGGCGATGAGGCCGTACCGTTCCTTGGACACTTTGCCCGCGGTTATCCTGTCGTACAGATTCACGTCGGGATACAGCGGCAGGGATGCCGCTTCCGTCAAGCGGCCTTCCGCCAAGCGGTATACGCGAAGCGTAGGGATGGTTCCTTTTTTGTTCCGGTTCACGAGGGAGATCTCGGGCATGCCGTCGCCGTCCACATCGCCGGTCTCGGCCGTCTCGTAGGCGAGCTCGGCGAGCGGCTTCAGCACGAGGCCGCTTTCCCCTTCCTCGAATTGGGGATTAAGGAACGAGTAGACCTGCAGCATATACTGCTGCCCGGCCGTCGAATCGCCGGGCACGCTGACCGCCCAGCCCGCCACGAGCTCGGGCCGCTTGTCGCCGTCCAGATCGACGATGGACAGCCAGTCCAGGCTGGTGCTGGCCGCTGAGCGGATGGTAGCCCACTTCTTCCAGCCGGAAGGCTCCTCCTTGGCGATCAGGAGCTGGCAGCCTCCGTAGCCGTCTGTATAGGAGACCAGCGCTTCGGGCTTGCCGTCTCCGTCGAGATCCAGCGTGCGGATCGCTTCCGGCTGCTTCTCCCGCTGAGGCAGAGCGAGCGAGCTTCCCGGAGGCAGCAAAGCACGGACTTCCTGCGACAGCTTGCCGGACGGCTGGGCCGCCTCCGGCGCTGTGAGCAGGTCGGCGGGCGCAGCCGTATAACGGCAGCCTGCCAGCAGCACAAGGCAAGCCGCTGCGGCCAGGCAGGCCGTGCGGCGTTTCAAGGACGGACGGCGGGCAGGGCCCGACTTCCGCCGATTGTATTTTAAGCGCATGGTCAAGTCGCCTGCTCCTCCTTCATGCCGATTCGGCCCGCCCTGCGATTCCCGCATGGCGGCGGGAATCAGGCTTCAGGCAGCTCGTCGACCGTGACGAACACGTAGCCTTTGTTCTTCAAATCCTTTATGATCAGCGGCAGCAGCTCGGCCGTATGCAGCTTGCTGCCGAAAGAATGCATGAGAATGACGCTTCCGGGCTTCACGTTGCGGTTCACGTTGGCTCGCATAGCGGCAACGGATGTGCCGGCCCAGTCCCGGGTATCGACGTTCCAGAGCTCCATGCTCCGGCCGCTGTCCCGCAGCAGCTGCTTCAGCAGCGGCGATGTCGAGCCGTATGGCGGGCGGAACAGGCTCGGAATGATCCCGGTTGCCCTTTCGATAAGTGTATCATTATACGCGATTTCTTGCAGGGTCTTTGTCCTGCCTGTTTTAGCCAGATCGGCATGATGATAGGTATGATTGCCTAGGGCATGGCCTTCCTTGACAATGCGGGCAGTGACGTCGGGATACTGCTTGACCTGCGTGCCGACGACGAAAAAGGTCGCCTTGATGTCGTTTTTCTTCAATATATCGAGAATGGCCGGTGTCGTGCGGCCGTCCGGCCCGTCGTCGAACGTGAGGGCGACCGCGCGCGTCCCCTTTGCGACCTTCGCCGTATGCTGCCTTCCGTCATTCGGCTTGGCCAGGCCGGGGATCGATGCCGCTTGGCCGTAGACGCTGCCGGACACAGACGTCCCGGGTGTCGGCTTGGCGCTGACATGAGGCTTCGGGCTGGAACTTGCGGCCGGTTTTGCGGTCGGGCTTGGGCTCGGAGAGAATATATCCGCTGAAGGCTCCGGGCTTCCAGCCGGCTCAGGCGTCACGGCGGATGTCCCCGGCCCCGGCGAGACGGCCGGATTCCGATCCGCCGGGAAGCCTCCGGCCGATACGCGATCAGCCAGCTCGCCTGCAGAGCAGCCTCCGGCTGCCGCCAAAGCCGCGGCCAGCGGCAAAACCAGCAGCCTCCGGCCTATCCGGGCTCTCTGCGATTGTCTTCCTGCGGCGCTTTCATCGCCGGGCCGCGCCTTGGACGCTGCGCCCGCACGGTTTTCTTCCGAATGCCTGGACGTTAGTCGTTTCATGATGTCGTTTTTCCATCCATCTTTCATTTCGCGCAACTACTCCCTACTTGGTCTGATGAATCTATCGTAAGGGATCGAGCTGCGGGAGGAGTTACAATCCGGTAACACGGCCTGACAGCCGTCCCCGATATTCGACACGGTCTGTGGTACAATATATCCATACCATTCGATGCAGACATTTACGTAAAGGGGGTAGCGGTCCTGAACAAATCATCCGCCCGTTCCAATCCGCTGCGGCTCATCATCCTCGGCATGCTCCTGGAGAAGGAACGGCATCCCTATGAGATCTATACGACCATGCTCGAGCGCCGGATCGACCAGCACACGAAGGTCCAGATGGGCTCGCTCTACTATGCGGTCGATCAGCTGGCGGCCAGCCATGACATCGAGCCGGCCCGCACGGTGCTGAACCCCCGCGGCCAGGAGAAGACGGTCTATCGCATTACGGAGACGGGAAAAATGCTGTTCCATGAGCTGTTCATGGCCCGGATGAATGAAGTCGGACCGGTCTACCACCCCATGCTCGGGGCGCTCGGGTTCGCCCGCTTCATCGATCCGCAGGAGCTCGTCTCCATGCTGGAGAGCCGGATCCGCGAGCAGGAAGAGGTCGTCCGCCACTGGGAGGAGGTCTATGAGGAGCATATACCCGATGTTCCCCGGGCTGTCCTGCACATGATGTCCGGCATGCACGAACATGCGCGCACGGAGCTGCGCTGGCTGCGCCGGCTGCATGCGGACGCTGCTGCCGGACGCCTCAGCGATATCGGCGCGCCGCTGGATCTGCTGGAGGATTGATGGCTGCGCAGATCCCTGCCTGCGGCGGCGGCACGGGGCAGGAACTGCGTCTTTGCTCGGGGCCTGCCGGCATCAAAAAAAGGAGCTTCGTTCCCGAATGGAACGAAGCTCTTTTCAATTGGACCGGGATATTTGGGTCAACGGCTGTTCGGCCCTCCCTCACTGAGCCAGCAGCAGCACGATGGAGAACAGTCCGAAGCAAATGTTCAGAAGGTAAAGAAAGGACACGACCTGGACCGGCTTCATCCCGGATGCAAGCAGCCGGTAATGCGCCTGGGAAGCGTCCGCCTTGTAGAACGGCACACCGCTGCGGATGCGGGAGATGACGACGCGCAGGTTGTCGAGAATCGGCACGCCGAGCGACAGGATCGGGATGAACAGCGACAGCAGCGTCGCCTGCTTGAACGCGCCGTCAAGCGCGATGACGCCGAGCATGAAGCCGAGGTAGGTCGCGCCCGCATCTCCCATGAACACCTTGGCCGGTGGACGGTTGAAGACGAGATAGCCGGCCGAGATGCCGACGGTGATGACGGCCATCATGGCGGAGCCCTGCTGGCTCATGACGAGCGCGACGACGAGCAGCGTGCCCGCCGAGATCGCGGACAGTCCGCCGGCGAGGCCGTCCATGCCGTCCGAGAAGTTGATGACCGTGGTCACTCCGAATATCCAGAGAACCGTGAAAAGGAACGAGAGCCACTCCGGCAGCGAGACGTAGGAGCCGGTGAACGGATTTTCAAAGCCCGCGAATACGATGCCCGAAGCGTAGACGAGCACGGCTGCGGACAGCTGGACCGCCATCTTGGGCAGCGCAGGGAACTCTTTGCCATGCGTCTTGTACCAATCGTCCACGAGGCCGATCAGCAGGATGAGCAGCCCTCCCCCGAGAATGGCAAGCGACTGCGTCCATGTATCGCGGACAAAAATCAAGTAGACGGCGGTGAACCCGGCGAAGATGGCAATTCCGGCCGTCAGCGGAATCGGCTCCCGATGTATTTTGCGCTCGCTGTCCGCGCGAGGCTTATCCACGAAGCCGATTCTCAGGGCGGCTCTGCGCAGCGGCGGAATCAAGGCAACGACAATAATGAACGATAGCAGAAAAGCGATCACGTACTTCATAACCCACTCCCTTCCAGGTTTGTCCATTCGATTTTATCTGGGTAAAAATGGCATTGTCAACGACAACATCTCCCAGCAGCTCTTCTTAAGGGACCTGCTTCGACAACCTTCGGGACAGGCAGAGGAAACGGCGCTCCCGGCTGGAGCGGACAAGAAGGGGCTGCAGGGCTTGCCGAGGCTGACGCCACGAAAGAGAATCTTTCCGCAAACAGGCTCATTGCCCACTGTAACCGACGTGCATGAACGCCCGATGAACGTCAAATGAACGCTTCCTGAACCTTTCTGCTTGTCGGGCCGGACGCGGGTATGTCGGAGGCAGCCTGGCCGCATTGCAGACAGACTTTCGGACTTGCAAAGCACTAAGCTGGACTTGCAGACGGACGGTCGGACTTGCAAAGCACTAGCTGGACTTGCAGACGGACGAACGGACTTGCAAACACGCTATGTCGGACTTGCAGACGGACGATCGGACTTGCAAACACGCTATGCCGGACTTGCAGACGGACGATCGGACTTGCAAAGCAAAGCCATGCACAAAAAAGCTCCTCCCTCCCGGACGGTCGGAATAAGAAAGGAGCTTTCACGGGCTTGCTTTTCTGCGGCATCCTTGCTTTCTTCGGCAGCCTTGCTTTTCCGCAGCGTCTTGCTTTTGCTGAGGGAGCCGCAGCTTCAGCCTATTTGCCGGCTTGCAGCGCCTTCATCGCGATGTCGGAGCGGAGCTGCATGCCCTCGAAGGAAACGGCAGCTGCCGCCTCGTAGGCTCGGGAGCGGGCTTCCGCGATATCGCGGCCGCGGCCGACGATGCCGAGCACACGGCCGCCGCTCGTGACGGTCTCGCCGTCCTGCAGTGCCGTACCGGCGTGGAAGACGAGCGCGCCGGCGGCTTTGGCTTCCTCGAGGCCGGAGATGGCGCGGCCCTTCGGATACGTGCCGGGATAACCCTCCGATGCGGCAATGACGCATACGGCCGCCTCGTCGCTCCATGAAATCTCGATCCCGTCCAGAGTGCCGTCCATGGCGGCGAGCACGATGTCGAGCAGATCCGTCTGCAGCCTGGGCAGCACGACTTGGGTTTCGGGATCGCCCATGCGCGCGTTGAACTCGACCGTCTTCACTCCCTCGGGCGTCAGCATGAGACCGGCGAACAGGACGCCGCGGAACGGGCGGCCTTCGCTGACCATCGCCCGGGCCGTCGGCTCGATGATCGTGCGGAGAGCCTCCTCGACAAGGGCCGGATCCACATGCGGCAGCGGGGAATAAGTGCCCATCCCGCCCGTATTGGGACCGAGATCGCCGTCAAAGATCGGCTTGTGGTCCTGAGCCGGCACCATCGCGCGCACCGTTTCGCCATCCACGAAGGCAAGGATGCTCATCTCCTGTCCGGTCATGAACTCCTCGATGACGACCTGGCTGCCGGAGGCGCCGAACACGCCGCCCAGCATCATGCCCCGGAGCGCTTCCTCCGCTTCCTCCAGCGTCGAGGCCACGGTCACGCCCTTGCCCGCGGCGAGGCCGTCCGCCTTCACGACAACCGGAAGCGGCTGCTGCCTCAAGTAGGCGAGAGCCTGCTCGAAGTCCGTGAAGCATTCATACCGGGCGGTCGGAATGTTGTATTTGCGCAGCAGATTTTTCATGAAAATTTTGCTGCCTTCGATTTCAGCCGCTTTTTTATCCGGACCGAACGCCGGAATGCCCGCCGCTTCGAATACGTCTACGATGCCGGCCGCAAGCGGATCGTCGGGACCGACGAACACCAGGTCGACGGCCGCCTCCTTGGCGAAGTCCGCAAGCTCCGCAAACTTGTCGACCGCGATCGGCACGCACTCGGCGACTTCCGCAATGCCCGCGTTGCCCGGAGCGCAGTACAGCTTTTCCACTTTGGCGCTCTTCGCGAGCGACCAAGCGATGGCATGCTCGCGGCCGCCGCCGCCGATGATCAGAATGCGCATATTCATGCCCCCTGTAGATGAAATAGAGTTTGATCCTACTGCATGAAGCCTCCGCCTCCCCGTTCCCAAGCCGGAGGCCTCCTCGCGAAAAGGCGAGCTTATAAAACGAGAGGCGCCCTCAAGCGCCTCTCGCTGTCATTCATTCCGGCAGCGCCTGGCGCCAGCCAGGGCCGGGGGCCGATGGAGGCTTTTCTCCTGAAGCTCTCCTCAGTGCTTGAAATGGCGGACGCCGGTAAACACCATCGCGATGCCGTGCTCGTTGGCCGCCTTGATGGACTCTTCGTCCTTGATGGAGCCGCCAGGCTGGATGATCGCCGTAATGCCGGCCGCAGCGGCCAGCTCGACGGTGTCGCCCATCGGGAAGAACGCGTCGGAGGCAAGCACCGCCCCCTTCGCCTGTTCGCCCGCTTGCTCCACGGCGATGCGCGCCGCGCCGACGCGGTTCATCTGGCCGGCGCCGACGCCGACCGTCATGTCGTCCTTCGCCAGCAGAATGGCGTTGGACTTCACATGCTTGACGACCTTCCAGCCGAAGAGCAGCTGCTTCAGCTCTTCCTCGGTCGGCCGGCGCTCGGTCACGATCTTGAGATCGGCCTCCCCGATGCTGTGCACGTCGCTTTCCTGCACGACCATGCCGCCGGCGACGCTCGTGACGACCCAATCGCTCTTGCGCTGCGACGCCGCCGGAAGCTCGCCGGTTTTCAGCAGGCGGATGTTTTTCTTGCGGGAGAGAATTTCCAGCGCTTCCGGTGTGAAGTCCGGCGCCAGGATGATCTCCAGGAAGATTTCAGACAGCAGCGCCGCCGTATCGGCGCCGATCGTCCGGTTCGCTGCGACGATGCCGCCGAAGATCGAGGTCGGGTCGGCCGCGTAGGCTTTTTGATACGCCTGATGGATATCACGGCCGACGCCGACTCCGCAAGGATTCATATGCTTGATCGCCACGACCGCCGGCTCGTCGAATTCCTTGACGATGGCGAGCGCCGCGTTCGCGTCGTTGATGTTGTTGTAGCTGAGCTCCTTGCCGTGGATCTGCTCGGCCGTCGTGACGTTGCCTTCCTCGGCCAAAGGCTTCCGGTAGAAGGCCGCGCGCTGATGCGGATTTTCGCCGTAGCGCAGATCCTGCACCTTCTCGTAGGTGACCGTGTAGCGCTCCGGCAGCGGCTCGCCGCCGAGCTTGGAGAGGTAATCGCCGATCAGGGCGTCGTAGGCGCCGGTATGGCGGAACACCTTGGCCGCGAGGCGCTTGCGCGTCTCCAGCTTCGTGTCGCCTTCCGCCTTGATTTCCTCCAGCACGGAAGCGTAATCGGCGGCATCGACGACGACGGTGACGAAGGCATGGTTTTTGGCCGCGGAGCGGAGCATCGTCGGACCGCCGATGTCGATGTTCTCGATCGCATCCTCATAGGTGACATCCGGCTTCGCGATCGTAGCGGCGAACGGATACAGGTTCACGACGACGAGATCGATATAGTCCAGCCCGAGCTCCTGGATCGCCTTGCGGTGCTCCTCATTGTCGCGCACGGCAAGCAGGCCGCTGTGAACGGCGGGATGGAGCGTCTTGACGCGTCCGTCCATGATTTCCGGGAAGCCCGTCACGTCGGAGATGCCGATGACCGGGACGCCTTCCTTCTCGAGGAGGCCGTGGGTGCCCCCTGTGGAAATGATCTGTACGCCCTGAGCCGCAAGCTCGCGGGCAAATTCGACGATGCCGGTCTTGTCCGATACGCTGATTAACGCCCTGCGGATAGCCAATTTGTCCCCTCCTGATCGGTTGTATGAATAGGTGAAAAAGATGAATGCGAATGATTGCGCGGGAAAATCCCGTTCGGTGCGGGTCAAGGATGAGATTGACATCCAGAAGGATAGGCGGGATGGATTATTTATCTTCCGAATCGTTCTCCGGCATGATGCTGTCCGTGAGCCGGACCCGGCGGCCCTCCAGCGCGATGAGGCCTGCGGCGAACTGCCTCACGACCCAAGGGTAGAGGACGTTTTCCGCCGCATGCATGCGCTCCGCGAGGGAAGCCTCCGTCTCGTCCTCGCCGATCTCGATCGCGCGCTGGGCGATGATCGGACCGCTGTCGAGGCCTCCGTCGACGAAATGCACGGTCACTCCGGTAATCTTGGAGCCATGCTCCAGCGCCTGGCGGATCGCATGCATGCCCGGAAATGCCGGCAGCAGCGAAGGATGGATATTGATCATCTTTCCTTCGAACGCTTCGACCAGGACAGGCGTCAATATGCGCATATAGCCCGCCAGCACGACGAGGCCGATGCCCCTCCCGCGCAGCTCGGCCAAAATCTCGCGCTCGTACTCTTCCCGGGAGGAATAGTCCTTGGGGTTGAACGTCCAGGCATCGATGCCTGCCGCCTGCGCCTTGGCGACGACGGGAGCCGCCGGCCGGTCGCACACGAGCAGCTCCACCGACGAGCCGGCCAGACGGCCGGCGGATGCGGCCGCGGCCAGCGCCGCGAAGTTGGTGCCTTCGCCGGATGCGAATACCGCTATGCGCAGTGGCGCCATCAGACGTCGGCTCCGCGGAACGCGACGATGCGGCTGCCCTCCGTGACCGTGCCGATGCGGAATGCCTGCTCGCCCAGCTCATTCGCCGCGGCAACGGCCGCCTCCGCCTGATCGGCAGGCACGACAACGACGAGGCCGATGCCCATATTGAACGTCGTGAACATATCGCGATGCGTGATGGCGCCTTTTTGCTGCATGAGCGAGAAAATCGGCTGGATCGGCCAGCTGCCGTACTGTATCTCCACGTTCACGCCTTCCGGCAGCACGCGCGGGATGTTCTCGATGAAGCCGCCGCCGGTAATATGGGCCATGCCCTTCACCTCGACGCGCTTGATCAGCTCCAGCGCGGACTTGACGTAGATCTTCGTCGGCTCGATCAGGACGTCGCCCAGCTTCTTGCCGCCGAGCTCCTGGAGCTCGTCCTGCAGGCCGTAGCCCGCCTGCTCCAGCAGCAGCCGGCGCACGAGCGAGTATCCGTTGCTGTGGATGCCGCTCGAGGCCAGGCCGATGACAGCGTCTCCCGGCGCAATCGACGTGCCGTCGATGATCTTCTTGCGGTCGACGACGCCGACGGTGAAGCCGCCGATATCGTATTCCTCCGGCGTGTACATGCCCGGCATCTCGGCCGTCTCGCCCCCGATCAGGGCGCAGCCTGCCTGCACGCAGCCTTCGGCGATGCCGGCGACGATCGCCTCGATCTTGGACGGCTCCACCTTGCCCGTCGCCAGGTAATCGAGGAAGAACAGCGGCTCGGCGCCCTGCACGATGATGTCGTTGACGCACATGGCGACGGCGTCGATGCCGATCGTGTCATGCTTGTCCATGGCAAAAGCGAGCATCAGCTTCGTGCCGACGCCGTCGGTGCCGGAGACGAGCACCGGCTCCTCGTACTTGTCCTTGTCGAGGCCGAACATGCCTCCGAAGCCGCCCAGGCCGCCCAGCACCTCGGGGCGGAGCGTTCTTTTCACATGCTTCTTCATCCGTTCGACCGCTTCGTTGCCCGCCGCGATGTCGACTCCGGCCTGCTTGTATGCCTCTGCCACTGAACGTTCACTCCTTTGGTATGAAAAACATGGACTGGCTGAAAGTTCAAATGCTGGCTCCGCCTAATGCAAGTTCAAATGCTGGCTCCGCCCAACCGCTCGATCCTCCGATCGCCGTTGAAGCCGGCTGGCCTGAATGTACGATTGCAAGGAAGCCATCCGTCTTCAAATGCGAACGCTGAAGCTTCTCCGGATTCGAGCGGTCAGGCTGCGCCGGCCTTGAATGCCAACGCCGCCTCGTTGGAAGAGCCATAGCTCGCCAACGAGCGGCGATGCCGTCGTCACCACGCTTATTTAGGGATGATTCCGCCCTCGCGCATTCGCGCTCGAGGGCGGCAAGTCCGACTTGCAGGCCCTGCGCTAGCGGGCCTGGAAGGCCGGGCGGATGAAACCGCCGGCAAGAGCATGCCTGTGCGGCGGAGCACCGCTCCAGGCGCACAATCGAGGCCGCTCGCCAATTGCACAGGCGAGCGACTGCTCCAGACAGCCGCGGCTCATCCTCGGCACTTCTGGCTGCTTGGCCAGCCGGCTGCCGGGCAGCTCGAAGCCTGTCTCAGCGGCGCCGCTGAAGCCGCCAGTTCTGGAACTCGCGAGATGTCGAGCGGCGCTGCCATTGCCGCCAGTTCTGGACTCGCGCGATATAGAGCGGCGCGAAGCCTTTGAGGCGGCACTGCAGCGGCTCCCTCGGCGAAGCTGCCGAGATGCAGATTGGAGCGTTTGCTTTTGGCTGCGCCAGCGAGCTGCGAGGCCGGGCTCCCCCCTCCCCTTTCCTCGGCTGGAGGGAAGGGGAGCTAGGCTGGGCGGTCAGGCTGGGGGAAGCGGAGAAGGCGGATGGATTCCGGAGAAGCGTCCGCGTTCGCCTTTGAAGCCGGATTCCTACCTTGACTAAACTTCAATCGAGGAATCCGGGTTCAACAGCGATCGGAGGAACCGTCCGCTTTCGCAGCGGCGGCTCTCCCACCGCCACCCAACGTTCTCTGTCCGCCAGCTCCAACAGCGATCGGAGGAACCGTCCGCTTTCGCAGCGGCAACTCTCCCATCCATCTCTAAAGCCCATGCCCATCCTAGCAGCTGCAGCTCTTGTCCGAGCTCTCGTCGATTGGAGTCGGGTACTCGTTGGTGAAGCAGGCGAGGCACAGCCCGCCGCCCTTGGAGTCGCCCGGCACGGAAGCCGCCTCGATCAAGCCTTCGGCGCTGAGGAAATACAGCGAATCGGCGTTGATCGCCTGGCGGATCTCCTCCACCGTCTTGGACGAGGCGATCAGCTCGCGCCGGTCCGGCGTGTCGATGCCGTAATAGCAAGGGTTGGCGAACGGCGGAGAGCTGATCCGCACATGCACTTCCTTGGCGCCGGCCTCGCGGAGCATGTTGACGATCCGCAGGGAAGTCGTGCCGCGGACGATGGAGTCGTCGATCATGACGACGCGCTTGCCCTCGACGATTTTGCGGACGGCGGACAGCTTCATCTTGACGCCCTTCTCGCGCAGCTCCTGGGACGGCTGGATGAACGTGCGGCCGGTGTATTTATTTTTGATGAGGCCCATCTCATACGGAATGCCCGTCTGCTCCGCGTAGCCGATGGCGGCGGAAATGCTGGAGTCCGGCACGCCCGTGACGATGTCGGCGTCGATGAACGACTCCACCGCGAGGCGGCGGCCCATCTGCTTGCGGGCGGTATGGATGTTGACCTCGTTGATGTCGCTGTCGGGGCGCGCAAAGTAGATGTACTCCATCGCGCAGGATGCCCGGCGCTGCTCCTGCTCGAAGCGGTCGGTACGCATACCGTCCTTGTCGAGGATCAGCAGCTCTCCCGGCTGGACGTCGCGGACGTACGTCGCGCCGATCGTCTCGAAAGCGCAGGTTTCCGAGGCGAAGACATAACCTTCGCCGAGGCGGCCCATGACAAGCGGACGAAGCCCGTTGGGATCCGAGGCGACGAGCAGCAGGTCGTTGGTCATGATCAGGAAGGCGAAGCCGCCGATGATCCGCTGAAGCGCATCCTTGGCCGCTTCGACGAAGTCCTTGGGCGAGCGCGCGATAAGATGCGCGATGACCTCGGTATCGCTGGTCGTCTGGAAGATCGAGCCCTGCGCCTCCAGCTCGCGGCGGATCGACGGCGCGTTGACGATGTTGCCGTTGGTCGCTACGGCGAGGTCCCCGCCGCGGTATTTGAATACGAGCGGCTGGGCGTTGCCGAGCTGGCTGCCCCCGGAGGTGGAATAACGGACATGGCCGATCGCCCGGTCGCCCGGCAGCGAGGCCAGAATGTCCGTCGTGAACACTTCCTTCACAAGACCCATTCCGCGGTGGTAAGCGAAGCTGCCGTCCCGGCTGTCCACGGTGCAGACGCCCGAGCTTTCCTCGCCGCGATGCTGCAGCGCGTGCAGGCCGTAGTAGGCCAGGGACGAAGCATTGGGAGTGTTGAATACTCCGAACACGCCGCATTCTTCCTTCAGCTTGTCGAAAATGTCGTCGCGGCCGATGCCCGCATTGTAATGGGTGTTTTCCCATGTGCGGGTGACGGCTTGGAGTTCCTCGGATTCGGTATCGGAATCGGCAAGGCCGCTTGCGGCTTCGGAATCCATGCGAGGCTCAGGCCGGAAATCGGCGGCGCGGCCGACTCCGGAAGCGGCGATTGAATGCGGCCGAGATCCGGCATAACCCGAACCGTCGCCGCCAACGCTCGAAGGCGCGCCGCTCGAAGGCAGACGGCCTGCAAGCGGCAGCTCCGGCGCCGTACCTGTCAGCGCGATGCCGTCGGAATCCAGCTCGGGAACGGCGGATAAGCCGCCCTCTCCCCAGCGGGAGCCGAGCTGGACCGCTATGCTTACTTCATCAGACATGGAATCGCATCCTTCCAGACTTTCCGGAGACCGCTGACCGAAGCCTGGACGCCCGGCTTGCCGTTCACCTTGATGAGAAGTTCCTCTCCGCCGACGGTGCCGATCTCCGCATGGGGAACGCCGCGCTCCGCGAGCAGCGCCAGCAGAGCAGCCTTGTTGTCCTGCGAGGCGCTCAGCAGGATGCGCGACTGCGATTCGCTGAACAGCGCGTGGTCCGGACGAAGGTCCGTCGCCACGTTCACTTCGGCGCCGAGGCCGCGGCCAAAAGCGGATTCCGCCAGAGCGACAGCCAGGCCGCCCTCCGACAGGTCATGCGCCGAGGCGACGAGACCGCCGCGGATGGCTGTCAGCACGGCGTCGAGCAGCTTTTTCTCCACGGCGAGATCGAGGCCCGGAGGACGTCCTTCCGCTTTGCCTTCCAGCACGTACTGCAGCTCGCTGCCGCCAAGCTCGGCTTTCGTATCCCCGAGCAGGATGACCGCGTCGCCGGCGTTCTTGAATTCCTGCGTCGTAATGTGGCTGAGGTCTTCCACGAGTCCGACCATGCCGATGACCGGCGTCGGATAGATGGCGCCCTTGGCGTTCTCGTTGTACAGGCTGACGTTGCCGCCGATGACCGGCGTCTCCAGCACGCGGCAGGCTTCGCTCATGCCGTCCGCGGATTTCTCCAGCTGCCAGAACACTTCCGGCTTCTCCGGGTTGCCGAAGTTCAGGTTGTCCGTAATCGCCAGCGGCTCGGCGCCGGAGCAGACGATGTTGCGCGCCGCTTCGGCGACCGCGATCGCCCCGCCGACCTCGGGATCGAGGTAGACGTAGCGGCCGTTGCAGTCGGTCGTCATCGCCAGCGCCTTGCGCGTGCCGGGAATCGTCACGACCGCGGCGTCGGAGCCCGGCGGTACCGCCGTGCTGGTGCGGACCATATGGTCGTACTGCTTGTACACCCATTCCTTGCTGGCAACCGTCGGGGAGGCGAGAACCTTTTCCAGGGCAGCATTGAGGTCGGCGACTTCGCCATAGGCAGCCGTGTCCACGCCCCCGTTCGCCGCATAATAAGCCGGCTCCTTGGATGGCTTGTCATACACTGGGCATTCGTCGACAAGCGCGGTAACCGGCATGTCGGCGACTTCCTCGCCCTGATGGAACAGCCTCAGGCGGCCGTCGTCGGTCACCTTGCCGACCTTGGCGCAGATGACGCCCCAGCGGTCAAAGATCTCGCGCGCCTGAGCTTCGTTCTCCGGCGTGACGACAAACAGCATGCGCTCCTGCGACTCCGACAGCATCATCTCGTAAGGCGTCATGCCTTCCTCGCGCTGCGGCACCTCGTCGAGGTACAGCTCGAGGCCGTTGCCGGCCTTGGACGCCATCTCGGCGCTGGAGCAGGTGAGGCCGGCCGCGCCCATGTCCTGAATGCCGAGCACGATGCCGGAATTGATCAGCTCAAGCGTCGCTTCCATGACGAGCTTCTCCATGAACGGATCGCCGACCTGGACGGCGGTGCGCTTCTCTTCGGATTCTTCCGACAATTCGACGGAAGCGAAGGTCGCGCCGTGAATGCCGTCGCGGCCCGTGGCGGGACCGACGTAGAACACCGGATTGCCGACGCCCTTGGCGACGCCGCGCTGGATTTTATCATGGTCGATGAGGCCGACGCACATCGCGTTGACGAGCGGATTGCCCTCGTAGCTCTCGTCGAACATCACCTCGCCCGCGACGGTCGGGATGCCGATGCAGTTGCCGTAGCCGGCGATGCCGCTGACGACATGCTCGAACAGATACTTCACGCGGTCATTTTCCAGCTTGCCGAAGCGGAGGCTGTTCAGCAGCGCCACCGGGCGCGCGCCCATGGAGAAGATGTCGCGGATGATGCCGCCGACGCCGGTCGCGGCGCCCTGGTAAGGCTCGACTGCGGACGGATGGTTATGCGACTCGATTTTGAACACGACCGCCTGGTTGTCCCCGATATCCACGATGCCCGCGCCTTCACCCGGACCCATGAGCACCTTCGGTCCCGTGACCGGGAATTTCTTCAGGATCGGCTTGGAATTCTTGTAGGAGCAGTGCTCCGACCACATGACGCTGAACACGCCGATCTCGGTGTAGTTCGGCAGGCGGCCCATGAAACCGCAGATAAGCTCATACTCATGATCGGTTACGCCGAACTGCTGATAGATCTTCTGCTCGGCAATCTGCTCCGCCGTCGGTTCCTTAGCTGTTAACTGCTGCGTCATGCTGTTCCCTCCATGCGTTCAAAATCGATGTGAACATCCGCTTGCCGTCCTCGGAGCCGAGAATCTGATCTACCGCGCGCTCCGGATGGGGCATCATGCCGACGACGTTGCCGCGCTTGTTGGAGACGCCGGCGATGTCGTAGACGGAGCCGTTCGGATTGCCGCCGTTCGCGTAGCGGAAGACGATCTGGTTGTTCGCCCGGAGGCTCTCAAGCGTCTCGTCGTCGCAGTAGTAGTTGCCTTCGCCATGGGCGATCGGGATGGAAATGACCTCGCCCGGCGCGTATTGGTTTGTGAAAGGAGTCGCCGCGTTGACGACCTCCAGAGGCGACTGGTGGCAAAGGAATTTCAGATCCCGGTTGCGCAGCAGCGCTCCCGGCAGCAGTCCCGCCTCGGTCAGAATCTGGAAGCCGTTGCAGATGCCGAGCACGTATTTGCCCGCTTCGGCCGCCTTGACGACCTCGTTCATAACCGGCGCAAAACGAGCGATCGCGCCGCAGCGCAGGTAATCCCCGTAAGAGAAGCCGCCCGGCACGAGAATCGCGTCGTACGCCGAAAGGTCGGTTGCCGTGTGCCAGACATAATCGACGGACTGCCCGATCGTTTCTTCAACGGCCTTGTAGCAGTCGATGTCGCAGTTGGAGCCCGGAAAAACGATGACCGCAAACTTCATCGGCTCAGCCCTCCAGCTCGAAGCGGTAGTCTTCGACGACAGTGTTCGCCAGCAGCTTCTCGCACATGGCGCGCACGCGCTGCTCCGCTTCGGCGCGGTCTTCGGTATCCAGTGTCAGCTCCAGGTATTTGCCGATGCGCACTTTGTCCACTTCCGCAAAGCCCATGCTGTGAAGCGCTCCCTGCACGGCCGTTCCCTGCGGGTCCAGCACGTTCTGCTTGATCGTCACGTATACCGTTGCTTTCATTATGGCAACTCCTCTTATGGGGGAATGTGATGGGGATGATGTTGAAAAAGTCCGTAGCGCGCTGTGCTGTCTGAAGATTCAGCCGGCAGTTCACCAATTATGCGTCCGAAACCCGCTGTGCGCAGGAGTTCGGACGGAATCGTCCTGGCGGCCGAATAAGACGATTTTTTCGGCTTATTCGGCGCCGGGTTCGTCCTGGCGGCCGAATAAGACGATTTTTTCGGCTTATTCTACGCCGGGTTCGTCCTTACGGCCGAATAAGACGATTTTTTCGGCTTATTCGGCGCCGGGTTCGTCCACACGGTCGAATAAGACGATTTTTTCGGCTTATTCTGCGCCTGAATCGTCCACACGGTCGAATAAGACGATTTTTTCGGCTTATTCTGCGCCGGTTTCGTCCTAGCGGCCGAATAAGACGATTTTTTCGGCTTATTTAACGCTGGATTCGTCCTGGCGGCCGAATAAGACGATTTTTTCGGCTTATTCGGCGCCGGAATCGTCCTAGCGGCCGAATAAGACGATTTTTTCGGCTTATTCGGCGCCGGGTTCGTCCTAACGGCCGAATAAGACGATTTTTTCGGCTTATTCGGCGCCGGGATCGTCCTGGCGGCCGAATAAGACGACTTTTTCGGCTTATTCGGCGCCGGGTTCGTCCTGGCGGCCGAACCGAATAAGACGATTTTTTCGGCTTATTCGGCGCCGGGTTTGTCCTAACGGCCGAATAAGACGGTTTTTTCGGCTTATTCGGCGCCTGCCTGTAATTGTCCTATACCAGCTCCGCGCCGGTCAGAAGGCGATAGATCTCCCGGTAGCGCTCCGTCGTCTTCGAGACGACAGCCTCGGGCAGAGGAGCCGGCTTGCTGTCGCGGTCCCAGTCGGTTCCGAGCAGGTAGTCGCGGACGATCTGCTTGTCCATGCTGTCGATATCGGCGTCCAGCACGTATTTGTCCTCCGCCCAGAAGCGGGAGGAGTCCGGCGTGAAGATCTCGTCGATCAGGACGATCTCGCCGTCGATGAGGCCGAATTCGAACTTGCAGTCGGCAAGGATGATGCCGCGCTCCGCGCAGTATCCGCGGGCAAATTCATACAGCCGGATGCTGCGTTCTCTCAGCTGGGCGGCGATGTCCGCACCGACGAGTTCTTCCATGCGGGAGAACGGAATGTCCTCGTCATGGCCGACGTCGTTCTTGGCCGCGGGAGTGAAGATCGGCTCCGGGAACCGCTCGTTTTTGCGCAGCCCTGCAGGCAGCTTGATGCCGTTGATCTCGCCGTTCTGCCGGTATTGCTTCCAGCCTCCGCCGGTGATGTATCCGCGCACGACGCATTCGATATCGATGCGCTCAGCCTTGCGGGTCACCATGATGCGGTTGCGCAATGCCTCCTTGTCGGTGACGATGCTCCCAAGCCGCTCCACGTCCGTGTGGACGACATGGCCCGCCTGGATGCCGGCCGTCTGCTGAAACCAGAAAGCGCTCAGCCGGTTCAGCACATTGCCCTTGTCCGGCACAGCCGGGTCAAGCATGTAATCAAACGCGCTGATGCGGTCTGTCACGACGATAAGATAGTGCTCGCCAAGATCGTACAGCTCCCGCACCTTGCCCTTGTAGAGCAGCGGCGCCTGGATAAGATCCGCTGCCGTGGACAGCGCTTCGGACGTTGCGGCCATGATTTCTCCCCTGCCTCGATTAGAAATATAGGAATGGATCCTGCTCCATGACATCTCCCATGCAGCCGGCAAGCCTCACATCTCCCATGCAGCTGAAAAGCCGCTTGCAGCGGCCTGCCAGGCCGCCCGAGGGACCGGTCTTCCTCAGACTCGGACCCGTCCATCCCGAAAGGAGATGGCAGCGGACAGCTGCCTAGATAAGCTCCAGCCGGCGGAAAATCGTATCGACATGCTTCAAGTGCCAGCTTGGGTTGAACGCATCGTCGAGCTCTTCCGCGCTCAGCACCGCAGTAATCTCCGGCGTCGAGCCGATGATGTCGCGGAACTGGCGCTGCTCCTCCCAGGCCTGCATTGCGCGAGGCTGCACGGTATCGTACGCCTGCTCGCGGCTGAAGCCCTTGTCGATGAGCTTGGTCATGACGCGGCCGGAGAACGGAACGCCGAACGTGCGGCCCATGTTGCGCTTCATGTTATCCGGGAATACCTGCAGGTTCTTCAGAATGTTGCCCAGACGGTTCAGCATGTAGTTCAGCAGCATCGTCGCATCCGGCAGGATGACGCGCTCCACCGAGGAGTGGCTGATGTCGCGCTCATGCCAGAGCGGCACGTTCTCGTAGGCGCTGATCATATGGCCGCGGATGACGCGGGCAAGGCCGGAGATGTTCTCGCAGCCGATCGGATTGCGCTTGTGCGGCATCGCGGACGATCCCTTCTGCCCCTTGGCGAAAGGCTCCTCCACCTCGCGGAACTCGCTCTTCTGAAGGGCGCGGATCTCGGTCGCGAACTTGTCGAGCGACGTCGCGATCAGAGCAAGCGTCGCCATGTACTCCGCGTGGCGGTCGCGCTGAAGCGTCTGCGTGCTGATCGGCGCCGGCTTCGTGCCGAGCTTGCGGCAGACGAACTCTTCCACGAAGGGGTCGATGTTCGCATAGGTGCCGACAGCGCCGGAGATCTTGCCGAACTGCACGCCGTCGGCCGCATGGCGGAAGCGGTCCAGGTTGCGCTTCATTTCCTCGTACCAGAGCGCCAGCTTCAGGCCGAACGTCGTCGGCTCGGCGTGGACGCCATGCGTGCGGCCCATCATGACGGTATCCTTGTAAGCGACGGCTTGTCCGCGCAAAATGTCGATGAATTGAACGATATCCTTCTCCAGAATTTCATTGGCCTGACGAAGGATGTATCCCATCGCCGTATCCACGACGTCGGTGGAGGTGAGGCCGTAATGAACCCATTTGCGTTCGGCTCCGAGCGTCTCCGAGACGGCGCGGGTGAAGGCGATGACGTCATGGCGCGTCTCCAGCTCGATCTCGTTGATCCGGTCGATGTCGAAGCCGGCTTTCTCGCGGATCGCGGCTACATCCTCGCGCGGGATGACTCCAAGCTCGGACCATGCCTCGCAAGCGCAGATTTCAACCTCCAGCCACGCCTTGAATTTGTTCTCTTCCGTCCAAATCGCCCTCATCTCGGGCCTGCTGTAACGCTCAAGCATGCACTCATCCACCTTTTGTCTGATTTATTCCAAGCCGCTTGCGTCGGCCAATCGAGGCTGTCTCCGGAATTGCTTCCCTCGGCACCGGACTGCGGACGCTATCGTTCCATCGCCTGTCCGGCCAGCCGAACGGAAGCTAACTCCCGGCCCCCATCGCCATGGCCTGCCGCGCAAGCAGCGCATCCTTTTGATTTTACTCTCAAATTCCAATCCGCGTCCTTGCCGCCTGGGCGCTCAGCTCCAGATTCCCGTTCCGCGAATCCACTCCAGCGCCGCGGCCGTGCCGGGAGCGAGCACGTTGACATGGCCCATCTTGCGGTTAGGCTTCGCCTCCGCCTTGCCGTACAGATGCAGCTTCGGGACGGCGCCAAGCCTGGCGGCCTCTTCATCGAACCGCGACAGATGACTCACCAGCGGCTCCACATGCTGGCCGAGGACGTTCACCATGACGACGGGACTCATGAGGCCCGCATCCCCGAGCGGCAAGCCGCATACCGCCCGCACATGCTGCTCGAACTGCGAGGTGCGGCAGGCTTCCATCGTATAATGGCCGCTGTTGTGGGGACGCGGGGCCAGCTCGTTGACGAACAGCTCCCCTTCCTCGGTCAGGAACAGCTCCACGGCGATCAAGCCGACGACCTCAAGCCCTTCCGCGATCCGGACCGCCAGCCGCTCGGCTTCCTCCAGAACAGCGGCGGGGACGCGGGCGGGAACGACGGATAGATGGAGAATGTTGTCGATGTGGATATTTTCCGCAGCCGGGAACGTCTTCACCTCGCCCAGAGAGCTCCGGGCGGCGATGACGCTCAGCTCCATCCGGAAGGAAACGAACTGCTCCAGCACCAGCTCCGCTCCGGATCGGCTCAGCTCCGCATAGGCTGCCGGAATCTCCGCCTCGCTGCGGATGACCCATTGCCCTTTGCCGTCGTAGCCGCCGGTCGCCGTCTTCAGCACCGCCGGCAAGCCAAGACGGCCGCAAGCCTCCCTCAGGACTGCCTCGCTTGAAATCTCCTCGTACGGAGCGACGCGGGCCCCTGCCGCCTCGATCGCCCGCTTCTCCCGCAGCCGGTGCTGCGTCGTATAGAGAAGCTCGCTGCCTTGCGGCACGTAAGATTGCTCCGCCAGCATGGCGGCGACTCCCGCATCCACGTTCTCGAACTCATACGTGATGACATCCGCGCGCGACGCCAGCTCCCGCGCCGCCTCCCGATCGTCGTAGCCGGCCGCGATGCTATCGGCAACCTGGGCGCAGGGCCCGTCCTCCGCAGGATCAAGCGCCACGAAGCGGTAGCCCATCGCGCTGCCGGCCAGCGCCATCATGCGGCCGAGCTGCCCGCCCCCAAGAATGCCTACCGTCGATCCCGGCGGAATGACGCGCGCTTGATCGGTGCGGACAGCCGCGCTGCCGCTCCCTGCAACCTTGCCGGAATCCCTCACAGCTCTGCACCGCTTTCAAGCACCTGCAGCCGGATGGCTTCGCGCCGCTCTTCGACGAGCCGCCTGATCCCCGGATCGAATGCGCCGATAATCTGCGCCGCCAGCAGGCCTGCGTTGCTTGCTCCCGCATGGCCGATCGCCACCGTGGCGACGGGAACGCCGGCAGGCATCTGCACGATGGACAGAAGCGAATCCAGTCCGCTCAGGCTCGACGATTTGACGGGAACGCCAATAACCGGAAGCGCCGTTTTCGCGGCAACCATTCCGGGCAAGTGAGCCGCTCCGCCGGCTCCGGCGATAATGACCTTCAAGCCCCGCTCGACAGCGGTCTCGGCATAGTGGAACATCAGATCAGGGGTTCGGTGAGCGGATACGACCTTTTTCTCATAAGGAATTCCAAGCTCATCCAGAATGCCGCAGGCAAGCTTCATCGTTTCCCAGTCGGATTTGCTGCCCATAATGACGCCCACGATAGCAGTCATGATTGTTCATCCCGCCTTTATCTATATTCCTAGTGCGAAAATCCGATGTGATGCCGGAAACAAAAAAAACCGCATGCCGGCCAGCCGGCGGAATCTCCGGTAGGGAGAATCCGGCACGGGCGACTCGAAAGCCTGCGGGATGTAAATACGCTGAATAAGCGCAGCCGAAGCCAAACAGCTCGCTCTCCAGTCGTGGACAGCCAGCCTGCTTCCGGCATCCCGTAGTCCGGCGATTAAGGTCGCCAGGTAGAAACTTTCGGGCCGATTCCCGAAGATATACGAGTTGCTTGAAATCATATGCGGAGCAAGGTAGCGCGGCCTCCTACAAGATTCGACAATCTCAGGACCATTCAAACCGCTCCCCGCCCGCTTTGCCTCCCTAGTTTACCAACCTGAGCAGAGCCTGTCAACTCAAAAACACGAACATTAATGAAAAAATACGTGATTAAAGTTCGCTTTTTAATAGAGCCGTCTTCAAAGAAAAATGCCGTTGGCTCCACAGCGCCATTTCCATGTACGGCCTCGATCTTCCTCGTTGTCCTGCAAGCCGGATCGCTTCAGCGGCAGGTCCATCTCCTCCCTTGACGACAGCAAAAATCGAGGATCAATCCGGCGTTTCTCAAGGAAACGCTTTTTTGGACACCTTTCGCCATTCAGGCCGCCGATTCCATGACAGCTATTATGTCATATCTCTAAATCGGAGTTGTCCTTCTTTATTCGGCGTCAATAATACTGACATAACAATTTCTTTTCCTGTTCAGGAATCTATCTAAATCCGAACTTTATTCCACATTCTCGGATATCCCTTCCAGATCGGGTTTTTAAGGACAAAAAAGAAAAAAACCCTCGACAAGAGGGTTTTGCATAAGGATGAGCGGGCGGGCAAGCTCCATGCCGGATCAAAAATCAGTTGACCCAGAACGTCTTGTCCTTGGCCGAGATGCGGCGGCCTTCCGGAGCCGTCATATCCGGGTAGCCGATATAGATAAGGCCGACCAGCTCTTCCTTGTCCTTGAGCCCGAAAGCCGACTTCATGGCCGGATGGTGCATGGGATCTCCGCTGCGCCATACCGCTCCAAGGCCTTCTTCATAAGCGCTGAGCAGAAGGTTCTGCACGGCCGCATGCACGGCGGCGAGCTCTTCCGAACGAATGACGCGGGGGTTGTCGGAAGGCGAGCAGGCTGCGGCAATGACGACAGGGGCCCTCATCGCTTTGGCTTCTTCCTTCGACAGCTTCTGTTCCCTTTCCTCCGGATCCAGTCCGGCAAGCGCGTCGGAGGCGGCATTGGCGTAAGCTCTTCCGAGCACCCGGCGTCCATCCCCCGTCATGACAAAAAATTTCCAAGGCTCGGTGTGGTGATGGTTAGGCGCCCAGACAGCCGCCTCCAGGATCCGTTCGATCTTCTCCTTCTCGACCGGCCTAGCCTCGACCTTCCCGATGCTGCGGCGCTGACGAATTGCTTGCTGTAGCTCCATTCCTGTCCCTCCTTGAGCGGATTGATGAATAGACAATGACTGCCTGAGATTATTATACCTGTGAAATGCTCGACCGGGAAAGGCCGGCTCTGGAAACCCATCGTACCGGACGATGGAGGAACAGCACAGTAAGTTAAATTACATCCATAAACGCCTCGACCGCCGGAAGCACCCGTCTGTCCGTTATCACCTGTTGCTTCCTTCTCCTCCCTTCCACCCTTAGCCTCCCTTAACCAAGAACCAGGCGAATATCCGGCCAAACAAAAGAAGCCGAACTCGTTCGGCTTCTCCTCATTTCTTTTCGTTCCTGCTGGATGAGTCTTCCTTAAGAAAAGCTTCAAAGGAGGCCATATCGGAAAAACGATTGATTTCGACTCCTCTGTCCCGAAGATAGCTTTCCAGAACAACGCTCAATCGCTCCGCGCCCGCCTGCAGCCGCGTCAGGTCATGAGGATCGAGAAGCGGAACAAGCTCAGGCAGTCCCGCCTGCCTGTAGAGGGCGTGATGATCGGCGCTCAGCTTCAAGTCGCATGGCCACTGTCCGGTCTCGGCGAAAAAGAGAAACTGGGCGATTAAATCCTGTGCGTGAACAGCATGAAAATAAGCCGTATCATAATCGTTTCTTTCGCATGCCGATCGGATCTTGTCCAAAGTCCCTTTCTCCTCTTCATAGAATCCCTTCATTCGATCCCCGAACGAAGGAGTTCCATTGAGCCGCTCTTTCTGAGCCAATACCAGCTCCAGGGCATCTTCGGTCAGCCGCTCGCAAGCTTGGAGGATATCCGCTGCATCGTCTCCATGCATAATGGCATGCATATAGGAATCCAGCAGCGCCGGTTTCAAATGAAACCGATCGATTTGATCCTTGTTTTGGCCAAAGCCTCTCGTGAAATAAGATTGGTTCAGCAAGGCCAGCCCTTGCAGGACTCCGGTCAGAATTCCGTGCGCCTCCGTCCGGCAATAGGCGCTGCTGCCGAAATCCCCCGCGCGGATCAGCTTGTAAAGCCTGACATAGACCTGGCTCAATTCCGCCTCCGCTTTCTCCACAAACTCCTGTTTGTGCTCCGGACTCTGAAGACGGACGATTCTTTCCTTAAGCTTCAGGAGCCGGTCGCGGTCCTCATCCGAACGCGCATAGAGCAGCTTGCAATCGCCGATGATCGAGGTTTTCGGCTCCTGGAAGGCCGCCATCCTCTCCGCCCGTTCCCAGCTGATGGGCCAGAAGTCAAAGCTGATGTCATCCAGGATGAACTGCAGGCTCGCCTCATATCCTCTGGCGGTGGCCGGAATGAAAAAGAAATCCAAGTCGGAGCGCTTCGTCGCGGTCCCTTGCGCGTAAGAGCCGTAATAGGCTGCAAGCGCTACATCGTCGGGATAATTGGCCTTGATGTGATCCACCAGCTTGTCGGCAACCTCGAACACGTCCAGCATGATGATCCCTCCCTTTCCTCCTCATCCTAACCTTTATTTTCCGAGCTTCAAGGTAATGGTTGGCTATAGCCGAATTATCCGCATCTGTTCAGAAGGAAGAGATCTGGAATAAGTCCTTCCAGAGGAGAGAGATCGGGCAAACCTTCCCCTTCATGCTTTTGCCGGGTTCCGGATCAGCTCACGCTCGGACTGATGGACAAGCCAAAACCAGGCTTGTCCATCATCCTCGGGCGACAAAAGAAAAAACCTCCGGGACCGAGGTTCCGAAGGTTTTCGTAAGAGAGGAGCCGGTCAGCCGGCCGCGCCGAGGTATACGTAGCGGGCGATGATCAGCACCGCAAGAATCCACATAAGCGGATGAATCTTGTATTTCTCCTTGCCTTCGGGGAGGCGTCCCGTCGCATTCGCGAAGAAGGCGAGCACGACGTAGAACACGATGCCGAAGGAAACGCCGTTGGCGATGTTGTACGTGAACGGCATCAGGATGATGGTGAAGAAAGCCGGAACGGCATAAACCATATCCTTGAAGTCGATGTCGGTTACGGACTGCATCATGAGCAGGCCGACGAGAATGAGCGCCGCCGCCGTCGCGGAGCCTGGAATCAGGGCGATCAGCGGAGCCAGGAACAGCGAGAGCAGGAAGCAGATTCCTGTCGTGACCGCGGTCAGTCCGGTGCGGCCGCCCTGGGCGATGCCCGCGGAGCTCTCGATGAAGGTCGTTACGGTGCTCGTCCCGAGAACGGCGCCGCCGCCGACGCCGATCGCGTCCACGAACATCGCTTTGCCGACGCGTTTTTTGCCTTCGGCCGGATTTTTCATGAAGCCGGCGCGGTTGGCCGTGCCGACGAGCGTGCCGAACGTATCGAACAGCTCGACGAACGTGAACGTCAGGATGACCGTGACGATGCCGACATGCATGATGCCCGCGAAGTCGAAGTGCCAGAAGTTGAGATCCGAGAATTGAGGAGCCCAGTTTTTGCCGCTGAGGCCGTTTTTCACGTCGAGGTTGCCCGTAATCCAAGCCACAACTGTCGTGCCGAGAATTCCCCACAGGAATGCGGCCGGTACGCGCAGCACGAGCAGCAGGCTGATCAGGATCAGGCCGATGATCGTCAGGTAAACCGACGGGTCCTTGATGTCGCCGAAATGGATGACCGATTCAAAGCTGAGCAGGTCCACGTATTGATGCTTCTGCACGTCGGTGACCGCCGTCTCGGCGGCGATCGTCATGATGCCGCTGTTCTTCAGGCCGACGATGGCGATGAATAGTCCGATGCCGACGGTGATCGCATGCTTGAGGCTGTCCGGCACGGCGCTGATCAGCATTTGCCGAACCTGGGTTACGGTCAGGATGATGAAGATGATGCCGGAAATAAATACGGCGGTCAGCCCCATCGCAGGCGAGATCGGCTTGTCCGTCCCCTGGGAAGCTACGATCGTAGCCGCGAAGTAGGCGTTGAGGCCCATGCCCGGAGCGAGCGCGACCGGGAAGTTGACGAACAGCCCCATCGCGATCGTGAAGATGCCGCCGGCCAGCGCCGTCGCCAGAAACACCGAGTTCCAGCTGAGGCCGGAAGCCGACAGCACGCTCGGGTTGACGGCGAGAATGTAGGCCATCGTCATGAACGTCGTGATGCCCGCCATAATTTCCGTGCGGATGTTGGTTCCGTTCTCTTTGAGCTTGAAGAAGCGCTCCATGATGCAAGTTCCCCCCGAAATGCGTTATTTTCCTTGCGCGGAATCCGAAAAAGCAAAAAACCCGGCAGAGACGGAATCGAAGCCGGCATGCCGGCATTGCGATGGCGTCTCTCCCGGGTCCAGGTCGGCTGTCCAATCCATCGGAGGCCCATTGCAAGGCCGGCCCGATGGGATGGAAGCTGCAGGCGCCCGTCCGAGCGATGCTTCGTCGTGGACGCCCCCTGAATTTTCGTAGCCTGGTCATTACGGTGACCGAGTAGAGACTTCCGGGCCGATTCCCGGAATTATACGAAAGTTGGTTGGTTATCATTGCGGAACGTAACTAATATTACTGAATTCACGACAAATGTCAACACTCAAACGACTGGAATTCCGGTTATTCCCGAACATTAAAGACAAAAGCATTGTTTTTATCAGGAATTAAGGGTTTTTCCGCTGTCGGCCTCGCGGGAGGTTCTTCCTCCTTTGGTTATCATGCCCGTAATCGCGTAAATCAAAAAAGCGCCGCCGAGCAGATAGAACAGGCTGCTCTCCGACAGGTAGCGAAGACCGTATCCGCTCAGGACGGGACCGGCGATGCTGCCGACGGAGAAGTGGATGGATGCGAGAACATTGGCGCCGGGAAGCAGGTTCCGCGGAAGCATGTCGGCCGCATAGGCGAGGCCGAGCGAGAAGAACGAGCCGACCAGCCCTCCGGCCGCGACCATCAGCGCCGCCATCGTCCAGACGGACGATCCGGCCAGCGGAACGGCGAGGAACAGCAGCCCGCCCCCGGCTCCGCAGAAGATCAGCACGGGCAGGCGGCCGATGCGGTCGCTCCACATGCCGAGCGGCAGCTGCAGCAGCAGGCCGCCGATGCCGATAGCCGGCAGCAGGCCGCTGATCGCCGCGCGGTCCAGGCCGATGCCGAGGCCGTACAGCGGGAACCCGGTATTCATGGACGCTTCCATGATGCCGTAGAGCATGGCCGGGAGCAGCGCATACCAGGCGACGCGGTAGATCGACTTGTAGCGGCTGAAGCCGGCAGCCTCGCCCTGCTCCCTCGGCTCCGGACGATCGGCGGGGAGCTTCAGCACGAGCAGAAGGACGAGCGCATAAAGCATGGCGCTGATCAGGAACGGAGCCTGGTCTCCGAAATGCAGCAGATTGATGCCGAGCGGGCCGATGCTGAAGCCGACGCCGTACGACATTCCGTAGAGGGAGATGAACTTTCCGCGCTGCCGTGCCGGCGCCCGGCTGACGATCCAAAGCTGGGTCGCGAAGTGAAGGCCGCTGTCTCCGATGCCGACCAGGATGCGAAGCGCGAACCAGACGGCGAAAGAGCCCGCCGTCAGCGGAAACAGCAGCGTCGCGGCGATAATCATGACGATGCCGGCGAGGATGACGATCCGGAAGCCGTAGCGGCGGACCGGCCTTTCGATGAAGAACATGGTCGAGAACGTGCCGATATATAGAGCCATGGAATTGAGGCCGTTGATATGTTCCGGCACGCCGCCGCGCTCCAGCAATATCGTAAGCAGCGGCAGCAGCAGGCCCTGGCTTGCTCCTGCGGTAATGACGACCAGCAGCAGGACGATGAGCCGGTAGCTGAAGATCGGCTCCTCGGCGTGCAGCAGGCCGCCTTCTTGCTTCAGTGGCATGACGGGTCGAGCTCCTTTGGTCGATTGTTCATGGATGCGGGGCTGAGCCGGCCGGGAGATCCCGCCCTCCCGCTGGATGGACACGGAGGACGGCGCATGACGAGCGATGCCGAGGCCTATGAAGAAGCGCCTCCTTGACCGGCACCGCCGCCGCATCGCCGCATGGCTTCGGCAGCGCATCGCTACAGCGCCGGAGCCGTGAAAAAAACAAACACCGGAACCCTGCAGCAGCAGGGCTCCGGTGAGAAACGCCATGGGCTGCACGCCTCTGCGGCGGCAGCCGGAAGGTCAGTTAGATCCGCTTACTCCCACTCGATGGTCGCCGGCGGCTTGGAGGTGATGTCGTACACGACGCGGTTGACGTTGTCGACCTCGTTGACGATGCGCACCGAGATTTTCTCCAGCACATCCCACGGGATGCGCGCCCAGTCGGCCGTCATGCCGTCGATGGACGTGACGGCGCGGATGCCGACGGTGTAGGAATACGTGCGGGCGTCGCCCATGACGCCTACGCTCTTCATGCCCGGAAGGGCGGTGAAGTACTGCCAGATCTCGCGGTCGAGTCCGGCCTTCGCGATTTCTTCCCGCAGGATGGCGTCGGATTCGCGGACGATTTCCAGCTTGTCCTCCGTCACTTCGCCAAGTACGCGAATCGCGAGCCCCGGACCCGGGAACGGCTGGCGCCAGACGATGGCGTCCGGCAATCCGCACTCGGAGCCGACCTTGCGGACCTCGTCCTTGAACAGCGCGCTCAGCGGCTCGACCAGCTTGAACTTGATGTCCTCCGGCAGCCCGCCTACGTTGTGGTGGGATTTGATCGTCTGCGCCGTCGCCGTGCCGCTCTCCACGATGTCCGTATAGAGGGTGCCTTGCGCCAGGAACTCGTAGTTCGCCAGCTTTTCGGACTCCTCCTGGAACAGGTAGATGAACTCGTTGCCGATGATCTTGCGCTTCTTCTCGGGATCGTCCACGCCCTTCAGCTTGCCGAGGAACCGCTCGCTGGCGTCGATCTTGATCACTTCAATGCCGAATTTGCCGACAAAAGTCTCCATCACGCTGTCCGCTTCGCCCTTGCGCAGAAGGCCGTGGTCGATGAACATGCAGGTCAGGCGGTCTCCGATCGCTTTGTGGACGAGCATGGCGACAACGGAGGAATCGACGCCGCCTGAAAGGGCGCACAGCACGCGGCCGGTCTCTCCCACCTTCTCCTGGATGTCGCGCACGGCGTCCTCGATGAAGGTTTCCATGCTCCATGTGCCTTCGCATTTGCAGATCGTGTACAGGAAGTTGCGGATCATATCGTTGCCGTATACGGAGTGGCGAACTTCGGGATGGAACTGGACGGCGTAGAAATTCTTCTCCGGATGGCTCATGGCCGCGATCGGCGCATGCTCCGTACCCGCATCCAAGCGGAAGCCTTCCGGCATTTCGACGACCAGATCCGTATGGCTCATCCATACCGTCTGCGTGTTCTCCAGGCCGAGCGCAAGCGCGGCTCCGTTCTCGAAGGTGACGTCCGCGCGGCCGTATTCCCGCTTGCCCGCACGTTGAACCTTGCCTTTGAGCTGATGGCTCATCAGCTGCATGCCGTAGCAAATACCGAAAATCGGCAGCCCCAGCTCGTAGATCTCCGGATCGACCATCGGGGAATTTTCCTCATATACGCTCGCCGGTCCGCCGGAGAACACGATGCCCTTGGGCGCGAGTTCCCGGATCCGCTCTGCCGGCGTGTTGTATGGCAGCAGCTCGCTGTAGACGCCCAAATCCCGGATGCGACGCGCGATCAGCTGGTTGTATTGTCCCCCGAAGTCGAGAACTACGATCATTTCATTTGGCTTGTTCACTGCCGAACCTCCCTCAATCAATTGGACTCATTATATCCAAGCCCTCTCCGGGCAGTCAAGGCGCACGGCAAGCCTCCTCCGCAGGTAAAATCCACCCGGAAACCCAGCGGCGCGCGGGCCGGTTCTTCCCATGCAGAAGGGGAGGCCGGCCCGCCTAGGGAAGCCCGGGGGCGGGACAAGGCGCTCCGCAGGCGGCCCGAATGCGGGAACTCCAGGGAGCATGCTCCGCTTGCTGATGCCGGATGGCCCTTGATGCAGCCGGAATTCAGGCAGGCTGCGGGCGCTGCGCTTCAGGCGCCTGGCGAGCCGGCGCCGGAGGCTGGCCGAGCCAGCAG
>NZ_JZEJ01000001.1:2909991-2915044 GCF_001188365.1 Paenibacillus sp. D9
CGAGGCGGGCCGCGGCGGAGCCGGCCGCATCGCGCAGCCGCTGAGCGGGCGAGCCGTTCTGCGCGGCGTCTGGCCGCTCAAGTCCTTCCGGCGCTTGCGGGCTCGCGCCTTGCGGGGCAGCCGCCGGGCCGGCCGGGCCGGCAAAACCCGGCGTCGGATCGAACGGAACCCAGCCCGCGCCGCCCAAATACACCTCCACCCAGGCATGCGCGTCGGCGGCGGTGACCTCGTAAACCCGGCTTCCCGCCTCCGCCTCGCTTTGATCCTTGGCCGGACTTCCGGCGGTGTACCCTTTGACCCAGCGTGCCGGGATGCCTTGCGAGCGGAGCATGACCGCCATCGCCGTCGAGAAATGCACGCAATAGCCCGTCTTCTGCACGAACAGGAACTGGTCGGCCAGATCCTGGCCTTCCTTCGGAATGGAAGTGTCCGTCAGCGAGTAGACGTAATGCTCCTTCAAATACCCGCTGACGGCCGCCGCCTGGTCGTACCGGTTCGGGCCAGCCGCGCGGACGATGGACGAGGCCAGATCCTTCACCCGCTTCGGCAGGTTTGCGGGCAGCTGAAGATTCGCCTGGATCTGCTCCTGCAGCCATTCCGCATCGGCGCCCTCCGCCGTCTCCTTGGTCTCCGACTGTGCGCGAAGGACCGAGGCGGAAGTCTCCGGCTTGACCGAGCGCGTCTCGTACTGCATCTCTCCCGAGCCTCCCTGCGGCAAATAAATCGCTTCTGTCATTTTGTCCTTCAGGTAAGAGGAGGCTCCCTTTCCGGCGCCTTCTCCTTGCGCAGCCATCAGCTCGGCGTTCCTGCCCGATACCGGAAGCGGCTGTCCTTCGGCATGCCTTGCAAGCCGCACCGTCTGGGTGATTCCAGCGCTACCGCCTGACTCCGTTCCTTGACCCGATCCGACCGGAACCGATTGGAGCTGCCCGTAATCCTCCCTCCAGCCTCGGCCTTCATAGACGGACTTGGACTCCCCTCTCCAATAGAGCGGGGCGGGGGAAAGCGCCGTGAACACAGGCGTCCTGGCCAGAGCGAGCGGCGCACCCAAGACGGAATCGTCCTGGCTGTAGCCGGAAAAGGCTCCTTGCAGCGTACCGCTTCCGACAACAAGCCGGGATGCGCCCCCTGCGCCCGCAGCCGCTGCGGAGGCGCCTTCCCGAATGCTGTGCTGGACCTCGAGCGCCCAGGACGCCGGGCCGTACAGGCGCGGCTTGCCGCTGGACAGCAGGAGGGCGGCGCCCAGCACGAGCAGGGCGGCGCCCGACGCAGCAGCCCATCCGCCCAGCCGGACATGATGCCCTCCGGATGGGAAGCCCCAAGCCCCGGCCGGAGCGGGCGGAGGCGCTTCGCCCGCCCGACGCCGCAGCCGATGTCCGGTCAGCAGCGCGGAGAGCAGCAGGCCCTCCGCCGCCGCCCGCGCCATGCCCGGCAGCAAGTCGAGGCCCATCCATTGGTAAAGCAGGCCGAGATACAAGCCTGTCAGCACGGTAAGGCCCAGTCCCCATTGGCGGATCCAGACCAGCGTCTGGAGCGCGGACAGCAGCGCCGCGAGTCCCGCAAGCAGCAGGAGCGCCTGCGTCGGAGCGGACAAGCCGGAGATGCCTTGGTCAGCCACGCTGCGGACATCATCCGCAAGTATGCCGGGCAAGCCGCCGATCCAGTTCAGCCAGAGCCGCATGCCTCCGGCCATCCAGCCGGCCCCGCCGATCAGCACGGCCGTCCTCAGCAGCGAAGCCGCCCAGCCCGGCAGCAAAAAAGCGCCTGCAGCCAAAAAAGCTCCCCCGAGAAGCAGCAGGCGCGCCAGCGGAAAGGAACTGTTCCAACCCGGCAGCTGAGCGAGCGGCAGCAGCCACTCCGCCAGCAGTCCAAGCAGCAGCAGGCTGGTGGCAAGGCGCAGCGGCAGGCTCAGCGAATGTCCCGACAGATCGCTGCCCGAAGCGGGAGCAGCGTTATTCCCGCTGCCTCTTGCAGGACGGCCGGAATGAACTCGCGAACTCGTGCTATTCCGCGGCTTTTTTGCGTGATCGGCCGTTCCTGACGCAGGGAAGCCGGTTCCCTCCTTGGAGCTTCCTCCATCCGGTTGTCCCGACTCGCTTCCGGACGGAATGCCGCTTCCTGCCCCAGATGCGGTCAGCCAAGGCAAGCCCGCATGACCGGGCTTGCCGGCCAACGGGGCGGCAGGCATTGCCGCCTTCAAAGTCAGCTCGGGAAGCGCTCCGCCCCTTGCGCTTCTTTGCTTATCATCAGCATGCGAAGGATTTCCGGCTTCGTGTGCTTTTGTTCCTTTCCTTGCTCCCGCTCCTTGCTGTATACCCGCTACATACTGCTTGCCGGCGCCTTTACCTTCCGCCATGGCGGCCGCCCTCCTCTCCCTGATGAAGAACAGGCTTGCCGGCCGGAGAGGAAAACGGCAGCCAGGAGACGCGGTAGCCTCTGGCTTGCGCCCAGCGCATCCGCTCCCTCATGGCGGCGGAAGGCACTGTCTGCAGCATCGGCACCCTGAATTCAAAGCGGCAGCCGGCCGCGCGGGCCGCCTCCGCCGCATGGCTCCATGCTTCTCCGTCCTGCCAGTCCGGCGTCACCATGATCAGGCTGCACCCATGGGGCAGCAGCCTGTCCGAGCGCAGCCGATCGAGCTGTTCCGCCAGCGTGCCCATCGATGCCGGGCTGAGCCTCGCGAGCAGATGCGCCGCCGCCTCGACGGCTCCTTTGCCTTGGCCGCCCGCTCGAACAAGCACTGAGCCTGCCCCGGCCTGCAGCCGGACGGAGCGCCCGCTTCGCCGCTCTTCCAGCATGGCAGCCAGCGCGAGTCCCGCGCTGCGGTCGAGCAGCGCGTCGCCGACGGCGGCTCCCGAACCCAAAAGCACGACGGCGCAGGCTCCCGGACCGGCCTCGTCCGTCTTGATGCGAAGCTCGCGTCCCTTGGCCGCCGCCCGCCAATCGATATGCCGGACGGAGTCTCCCTCCCGGTAAGGCCGTGTGCCTGGACCGGCTCCGCCGGAACGCCGCTCCCGCCGTCCTTCGCCGGGCTCCTCGCCGCCAATTCCGCCTTCCGGCCTATCCGCTCCAGCCGGAGGAAGGCTATTCCGGTCTCCTTCAGGCTGGGGAAGGACGGTGAATTCTCCGCCGCATTCCAGCTTCCGCCGGGAAGCGCCAAGTCCGAACGGCTCGACGGCTGTCACCGTCACGGCCCGGAACCGGTAGCAGCCCCGTCCCAGGTTCGCCGCCTCATACTTCAGCGTCCACTCTTTTTTCAGCCAAGGAAGAGACCAGCCCGCCATCGTCAAAGGCTGCTTGAGTCCCGTCGACTCATTGACCAGCTCCTCCCGGACCTGCAGCATCAGCAGCGGCAGCACCCGGCGCCCCCGAATCACAAGGGTGACCTCCAGCGATCCGTCCTGGCTTCCCGGCGCCAGCAGCCGCTCAGCCCGAAGCCCGCTGCCCGCCATCCATAATCCCGGCAAGGCGGCAAGTCCCAGCACGCCTCCCAGGACGGACGCGGCGAGCCATTCCGCCGCTCCGCCGCGGACAGCTGCTGCGGCCATAGCGGCGGCCGCCAGCATGGCAAGCGCGGCAAGCGCCAGACGGCGCGGCTTGATGGCCGCAGGCAAGCTTGAAGCATCCCGGACTGCGGAGCTTCCCGCTCCGGACGGCGCTTTGACGGTGCTGCCCTGCATACGGCTCCCCGCTCCAGGCTGCGCTTTGGCCGTGCTGCCCTGCATACGGCTCCCCGCTCCAGGCTGCGCTTTGGCCGTGCTGCCCTGCATACGGCTTCCCGCTCCAGGCTGCGCTTTGGCCGTGCTCCCCTGCATACGGCTTCCCGCTCCAGGCTGCGCTTTGGCCGTGCTCCCCTGCACACGGCTCCCCGCTCCAAGCTGCGCTTTGGCGGTGCTGCCCTGCATTTGGCTTCCCGAGCCAAATGCCGCCGCGCCTCCGCCTACCTGCAAGATGCCCCCAGAGCCGGATGCGGCCATGCCCCCACCTCCAGCATCTAAAATTCCTTGAGACGGCATGCTTCCCGCTCCCGGCACCGCCGTGCCGCCTTGCGCCGCAATTCCCATCGCAGCCGAATAACCGGCTCCGTTCATCGTCGGGCTTCCGGCTGCATGCATCTTTCCGCTCCCCATTCCGCCTGCCGGCGGAAGCCCGGCCGCATGCGGTCCGCGCCCTCCCGCACCGCTCCCGGCCGCGCTCACGGCTTCGCCCCCCGGGAACCGGGAACCGGCACGGAGCCCAGAATGCGGAACAGCGCGCCTGCCGCTGCTGCCGGGTCCGGCTGTCCGTATCCGTCCCGGGCGCACAGCCTGTGGGCGAGCACCGCAGCCGCGACGGCCTTAAGATCATCCGGCAGCACGTAATCCCGGCCTGCCGCGTAAGCCATTGCCTGGCCCGCCCGCAGCCAATCCCGCGACGCCCTCGGGCTCGCGCCGAGCGTAAGCTCCGGGGCCATGCGCGTTGCCTGGACGACGCGTACGATATAAGCGAGCAATTCCGGGCTGCAATGCACCGTCCGGCTCTCCTCCGCCATGGCTTGCCACTGCCGCGCGGAGACGACCGGCCGCAGCAGCTCCGGCTGGCGCTGCTCGCCCGCCGCCATCATTTCCAGCATCCGCACCTCGTCCCGGCTATCCGGATAGCCGATCGACAGCCTCATCATGAAGCGGTCCATCTGCGCCTCCGGCAGCGGATGCGTTCCTTCGTCGTCAAGCGGATTCTGGGTGGCGATCAGCAGCCAAGGCTCCGGCAGCCGCCGGGTTGTCCCGTCCACAGTGACGCATCTCTCCTCCATCGCCTCCAGCAGCGCCGACTGCGTTCGAGGCGATGTGCGGTTGATCTCGTCGGCCAGGACGATATTGGCCATGATCGGACCTTCGCGATAGATGAACTCGCCCGCTCTGCCGTCCCATACCGAGCCTCCCGTCACATCGGCCGGCAGCAGGTCCGAAGTGAACTGGATGCGCTGGAAGCGTCCTCCCGTCAGCCGCGCGAGCGCGCGGGCCAGCAGCGTCTTGCCGACTCCCGGCACATCCTCCAGCAAAATATGGCCGCC
>NZ_JZEJ01000001.1:2915054-3082625 GCF_001188365.1 Paenibacillus sp. D9
TGGCCCCCCCGCCAGCATCGCCGCGGCAGCGAGTCCGATCGTCTCCCTTTTGCCCAGCAGCACGCTCTCGGCGCGAGCCTCCAAGCGCGCGATGAGCGCCTGCTTCGGCTCCGGCCACTCCTCCGTCCCGTTCGGACGATGACCGGGCGTCTCCTGCGGCTGCGGTTCCCTGTTCAGCATTTCGATTCCTCCTGCTTTTTCCGGATTCTATGAATCTTTCATGCTATCAGTCTCTCCACCGCAAGGAAGAAATAGACCCCGAAGCCCAGGATCGCGGAATAGAACGGATCCCTCCTCTTTCTTCCTCTCAGCTTCAGCTTGCAGAACCGGGCTGGCCGACGCCGAGCTCTATCGGTTGCTGGAGTTCTAACGAAATGCAAAAAAAAGCCGGGACCGCCGCCGGTCTTGGCCTTTTTTCGGCATGGGTCGCCGAGCCGCTCGCCACGTTCCCGACCGTTTCCGCGTGAGCGATGTCCGCAATGGACTGGGTGCCGCAGCCCGAGGAATGGGCCGCCTTGCCGGCAGCGGTCGTGCCGCTCCCTTCCGCATGGGATGCTTTTCCGCTTGCCGTCGTATGGCTGCCTTCCGCCTCCGAGCAAGGCCCGGAAGGGTCCCGGCTGCAATCGGGGATGGAACGAGCCTTCTCCATCAATCCGTTTTCAAGCACTTTTCATCCCAATGCACAGCCGGATTTGAAAAAGAAAGGAATACGGCAAATAGGCCGACCGGAAATCCGGTTGGCCTTTGCTTTTGAGATTTTAATGATGGCTTTGCGATCGTTTTTGCGATGGCATTGGCGATCGTTTTTGCGATGGCTTTGCGATCGTTTTTGCGATGGCATTGGCGATCGTTTTTGCGATGGCTTTGCGATCGTTTTTGCGATGGCATTGGCGATCGTTTTTGCGATGGCTTTGCGATCGTTTTTGCGATGGCATTGGCGATCGTTTTTGCGATGGCTTTGCGATCGTTTTTGCGATGGCATTTGCAATTTGCTTTTGCACATGGCCTCTGCTTCCGGCCTCTTGATGTCCCCTCTTTTATCAGCCTCTATCGGCATCTGCAATCCGTCTTTGCAATCAGCATCTGCTTTCCCTCTCTGTCATCTTTGCAATCAGCCTTTGCAATCCATCTTTGCAATCAACCTTTGCTTTCCCCTCTGCTGCGGCCTCTGCTATAAGCCGCCGCTATCAGCCCGGCTTCTTCACTATCCTTTAAGCGGCCGCCTTGCCGGAATCCAGAGCCACGTCCGTCCACACCTCGACAAGCCCGGCCGAGCTGCTCATCTGCACGGCACGCTGTCCGAGCAGCTCCAGCAGGTCGGTCAGCGGCGCCCGCAGCGTGCCGGCCGGCTGCTGGAACACGAGCTCCCGCTGCAGGCTGCCGCTTGCGCCGCTGCCGGCGGTGATGGCGGCGGTTCCTGACGCGGAATCCCATTGCACCGAGCCTCCGAGCCCTTCGACGACGCGGCGGACCGGTACGGACAGCTTGTCTCCATGCAGCGAATAGTCGCCGTAAGCAAGCTTCAGATCTCCGAGCGGAGTATGAAGGAGAAGATCCGCATCGAGAGTGCCGTACGCCTTTCCCTTTTCCGTTTTACCGCTGCCGGCAGAATTTGCAGGAAGGCTGTGCGGCTGCGTCTGGCCGACAGGAGCTATCGCCGGCACCGAGATTTTGTCCCCGTCGTCTGCGGCCAGCCAGGACTGGCTCGCCCTCAGCTTGCCGCTCTCCGCCGCGAAGGCGGCCGCTTCGCCTGGAAGCGGCGCGGGCCGCTGCCATTTGAGCTGCTTTGCCAGCGGGAACAAAGGAACTTCGGCGGAAGGAGTGACGGCAGCGAAGCTGTAGCCCTTGTCTTTGTAGTAAGCGATAATGGCCGGAAGAGCTTTGACCGACTCGGCATGGCCGGTGCCGTCATGCAGCAGGATCGTCATCTCATGCTTCAACGGCGCCGAAGTCGCGCCGGCGACGATTTCCTTGGCCGGCACTCCGGCCCGCTTGGAGTCGCCGCTGTCCACATTCCAGTCCACCATCTTGTAGCCCGCATTTTTCATCGCCTCGAAATAACCCGAGTCGAAGTTGCTGTACGTGCCCCCTGGAGCCCGCACCAGATCCGTCGCCACTCCCGCTTCCAGCAGCGCTTTCTCCGTCCGCACCGTCTGCTCCGCATAACCGGCGAAGCTGCCGTAAATCTCGGAGTAGACATGATCGTAGGAATGGTTGCCGATGGAATGGCCGGCCGCCTTGACCTTGCGCACCAGATCCGGACGCTCCTCGACATGGCGGCCGACCATGAAGAAGGTCGCCTTGATTCCATTTTTCTTCAATATATCCAGCACTTGAGGCGTGTAGATGCTCGGCCCGTCGTCAAAGGTCAGGTAAACGGTCGGCTTGGCGGGACGCTCCGGAGCTGCGCTCTTGCCCGTGCCTGCAGCAGAAGCCGCGGCGCTCGTCCCGGCCGTTCCGCCAGCCTCTGCCGTAGCTTCCTTGTCCGCTTCAGGCGCCGTGCCGGAATCACCCTGGCCTGCCTGAGCCGCGTCTGCTGTCCCCCCGTCCTGTCCGGCGCCGGAAGCCCGCTCCAATGCCGCGATCAGCTGCTTCTCCGTCATGCCGGACAAGGCGATGCTGTTCCATCCTGCGGCCGCTCCGCCTGAATTGCCGGACCCGGCTTGTCCCGCAGCAGCGGAGGCCGCTCCCGGCGGAAGCGCCTGGCCCGCTTGAGCGGCTGCTCCATCCGAAGCGGGCGGTACTGAAGCCGCGGCCATCGCTGCAGGCGGTTCCGCTGTCAGCGCCCTGCCTGGAGCGAGAGAAGTCCACTCGCTGCCGAATCCCGTCAATCCTGTCAGCAGCGCCGCAGCGGCTGCCATCAATCGAAGCGTACTTTTTCCCATGAATGGATGCACCCTTTCTATGAAAAACGAATCCTCTTTGCTAGATTCTATGTGAGAGGGTCCGGCTCTATGACAAGCTTGTCCCATCCATTTCCCGCCCGCTGCCGCTACTTCTTCAAGCCCGGCTTCGGCCTTCTCTGCGACCAGAACGACCCCAAAGCCTCCGGGTCGTCCGTGAGGATGCCGTCCGCCCCCGCCGCCGCCGCCTTGAGCGCCTGCCGCTTGCTGTCCACCGTCCAGATGAACGTATGCAGGCCGCTGTCGTGGATCATCTTCACCTTGAGCGGCTTGGCGAGCTGCTTGCGGATATTGGCATAATCGGCCCATTCCGCCATGGCGTGCAGCGCTGCAGGAGTCAGCTCCTTGTCTTCCGAGATCAGCACGCCCAGCGGGATCGACGGCAGCAAGGCATGGACCTGCTTGAGCGCGGGAATGTGGAACGACTGGATCATGACAGGCTCTTTCTTCCAGGGCGGGCCGTTCACCGCATCCTGCAGCCGGATTTCGCCGTTGATGCCGCAGCGTCTCATGAGTTCCGCTACCGCCTGCACGAGGCCCGGCTGCCGATCGGCATCCTTCAGCTCGATGAGCAGGCCGATGCGGTTGTAATAACGCAGCAGCACATCCTCGAGCAGCGGAATCCGCTGTCCGGCGAAGCGGGGAGAGAACCAGGCTCCGGCGTCAAGCCGCATCAGCTCATCCGCCGTGCGGAGCGAGGCCCTTCCCTTGCCGCCGGTCGTCCGTTCCAGGTTTTCGTCGTGGAGCACAAACGGGATTCCGTCTGCGGACAGCTGGACATCCAGCTCGATATAATCGGCTCCCTGGCGGACAGCCAGATCGAAAGCCGCCAGCGTGTTCTCCGGCGCATAAGCCGAAGCTCCCCTGTGCGCGAGAATGAGCGGGCGGGCCGGGGCCTCGGCTGAAGCTGTCCGGACCGGCACCTTCGCTTTGAAGGCGTCTGCGCGCGCAGGCAGCGCTTGCAAGAGAAGCAGCGCCGCGCAGAGGCCGATCCCCATTTTTGCCGCACCCGGCCCGATTCTCTTCCATCCGCTCCTCATGCCTTATCCCCCTTGGAGTTCCCTTTATGTCTACTATGTCCCAAAAAGGAGTTATTTACCACTGCAGCACAAAAGCCGCGTTTGCGGCAGACGAGATCTGCCCGCAAACGCGGCCTTATAGATGTTCAAGAGCCGAAGCTCCGGGAATTCATTCCCTTCAGCCGGGATCCGGCGCAAGGCTTGCCAGCACGTCGGCGGCGTGTCCCTTCACCTTGACGCCCCGCCATTCCTTGACGAGACGGCCTTCCTCGTCGATGAGGAAGGTCGACCGGACCACGCCCATATATTCCCGGCCGTACAGCTTCTTGAGCTGCCAGACGCCATAGGCTTCGCAGGCGGCATGCTCCGGATCCGACAGCAGCGGGAACGGGAGCCCGTGCTTGTCCCGGAATCGGTGATGGGACTTGACGGGATCCGGACTGATGCCGAGAATGACGGCTCTCTGGCCGTCAAAATCCGGCCAGGCGTCGCGGAAATCGCAAGCCTCCTGCGTGCAGCTCGAAGTCAGATCCTTGGGATAGAAATACAGAATGACCTTTCGTCCGCGGTATTGGCTCAGGGTGACGGTCTCCTGCTCTCCTCCCGCAGCGGGCAGCGTGAAATCAGGCGCCGGCTGTCCCGGCGCTAGCGTGGCTGACATGATGGTTCCTCCTTGGCGGACTCTCGTCCCTTTGCGTGACATCCGTTCCGTTGCGGCAGCCTGCCGCCTCATGCAAGGCGGCTCTCAAGGCTACGAGCCTGCGCCCCGGTATCTCTTGACCCCGTGGTTCCATACGGCCATGCCGATCGTCATGAAGACGATGCCGACAACCGGCGTCAGCAGCGCGAGCTGCGACAATCCGTCTCCATGATCTCCGAGGAAATACGAAGCCGGGATGACGCCCACGAAGGCGAAAGGGATGAGCCAGGTGAGCAGAAAGCGGATGACTTTATTGTAGATATTGACAGGATAGCGTCCGTAGTTCTGGATATTGAACATCAGCGGCAGAATACCGGTCGGCGCATCCGAGTAGAACGAGATGGCCGTCAAGGCCGTATAGATGCCTCCATACACGAGCACCGCCCCGAGCACAAGCACAATCATGACGGGAATGTCCCACCACTCCAGGGGCAAGCCCAGCTTCAGCCAGCAGGAGACCATGATGGCGATGCCCGCCAGGGAACCGATGAGCGAAGGCGGATCCATATTCTCCAGCGTCACCTGGAACCAGTTGTGGGCGGGGCGGGTCAGCACCCGGTCCATCTCGCCCTTGGTAATGTAGCGGTCGCTGAAATTCCACAGATTGAAGAACGTTCCGAAGATGCCGAACGGCACCATGAAAAACCCGTAGACGAAAATGACTTCCGCCTCGCTCCAGCCGCCGAGCGTCGGCGTATGCTGGAAGACGACCAGGATGAAGATGAGGTTGGCCGCCTGGAAGCTGAGATCCGACAGCACCTCGATCCAGAAGTCGGCCCGGTACGTCAGCTTTGTTTTGGCGTAGTTTTTGAAGTAGTCCATCAGCAGCGACAAATAGAAACGCAGCTTCATCGCTCAGCCCCCCTGTACGAACAGCCGGGTTCGCGCTGAACGCCATACGAGCGCGATCGGCAGCAGCAGAATGAGAAACCAGAGCAGCTGCAGGCCCAGGACGCCGCCGATCTCGCCGGCGGGAGTCCTGCCCGTGAACACCGAGCTGGGCAGATAGGTGATCGCCTGGAAAGGCAGCCATCTCATGGCGCCCTCCAGCCAGCCGGGAAAAAAGCTGATCGGGACGATGACGCCCGAGAACAGATCGACCGCCACCCTCTTCAGCCGCATCATGCCTTCGCTGCTTTCGACGAAGAACGCCGCCAGGCCGGTCAGGATGTTGATCTGCGAGTTGATCAGGAAGCTGAAGAACAGCATGACCAGATACACCGCCCAGATGCCGGGATCGGACGGAAGCTTCACCGGGAACAGCAGGCAGGCCAGAGCCATGCCGGGAATCATGAACAGCAGGAAGCGGAAGATGCCTTCCCCGAACCCCTGCATCATCTTGACGACCAGGTAGTTGTAGGGCCGGATCATCTGGATCGCCACGCTGCCGTCGCGGATTTCGTTGCCGATCTCCCGGTCCAGATTATTGAAATAAAAGGCCCGGGCCATCCAGGATACGGCGACGTAGGTGGTCATTTGGCTGACCGTGAATCCGCCCAGCGTTTCCTGCGCCCCGTAGATGGCCCCCCACAGGAAGTAGTAGGCCCCGATGTTAATCGCATAAATAATGATGCCGCTGTAATAGTTAACGCGGTAAGCGAGCATCATCAGGAAGCGGATCCGGATCAGGTCCAGATAGGCGCTAGCCACGGTTCACCGGCCCCTTCCCTTTCGCCCCTGCGAGGACAGGCGTTCCGGCATCGGCATCGCCCAAGGCGTCCCCGCCGTCCCGGTCGTCCGGATCCAGGGCGTCCCGCCCCGCCGGCTGCAGAGGTCCGGCCGCGGAGGCGGATGCCTCCTCCAGTTGCATGGACGGCGATCCTCCGCCCAAGGCTTCCGCATTCACGCTATCCGCGGCGGCCGGCGCATGCATCGAGCGTCCTTCGTCATCCCGGCCGGAATCGTCCGGTGTTTCTCCGGCAAGCTCCGCCGCCCTCGCCTTGCCCGGAGACTGGGCATCGCCGGACTGGTAGATTTCGCGCACGATCTCGTCGGTATTCGTCTCGATGATCTTCATGTCGCGGATTTCCAGGCCCGCGTCGCCGACGACTCGGGCGAGCGCTTCGGACACGTTGACCTCATGCGGCAGCCACATTGCGGCCGTCACATCGTTGTCCAGCCTCCACTCCACGCCTTCCAGGCCGGAGGTCAGCGCCCTCAGACGGTCCGCCTGCACCCGGGAAGCGAACTGGAACACGATCTCGCGCCCGCGGCTCCAGCGGCTCTTCAGCTCTTCCAGGCCGCCGTCATAAATAATGCGCCCGTCGTCCAGCATGATGACTCTGGAACAGAGCGCTTCGATATCCTGAAGATCATGGGTCGTAAGCAGAATGGTCGTGCCATGTTCGCGATTCATCGTTTTCAGGAAATCCCGGATTTCCGTCTTGACGACGATATCAAGCCCGATCGTAGGCTCGTCCAAGAACAGGATGGACGGATTATGCAGCAGGCTGGCGACGATCTCGCAGCGCATCCGCTGGCCGAGGCTCAGCTTGCGCACGGGACGGTTCAGCAGCTCGCCCAGTTGCAGCCGCTCCACCAGCTCATCCAGCCGCTTGCGGTAGTCCGCTTCCGGCACCCGGTACACCTTGCGCAGCAGCTGGAACGACTCGACGACGCCGATGTCCCACCATAGCTGGGATCTTTGGCCGAACACGACGCCGATCCCTCCGACAAACTTCTCTCTGTCCTTATGCGGCACGTAGCCGTTGACCCTCAAATGGCCGGATGTCGGCACGAGGATGCCGGTCAGCATCTTGATCGTGGTCGATTTCCCAGCCCCGTTCTCTCCGATATATCCGCAGATTTCCCCTTGGGGAATCTCGAAGGAGATGTCCTTCACGGCGGCTACCTCGCGGTATTCGCGTTTGAATAGATCCTTGAGGGCCCCGGACAGCCCCTCGCGGTTTTTCTGCACGCGGAATTCCTTGCGCAGATCCCGCACCTCTATAGCCGGCTTCTTGCTCATGCGTAGCTCCTCTCGTAAGGCGACTCGACATTTCCCGGGAAATTGGGAGTGATTTCCTCTCCCGCGGTTAAAACTTGCGTCCAACCGACCCCGGATTTATAATTTTATGATATGTTACGACAGCCAGGGGAAGCAAGCCGGACAGCATTCCCCAGGATCGGCCAGCAGAGCCCATAACCCGGCGGCCGGCTGCATGGCCGCCTTGCTCCAACGTGTCGGACAGGCTCCAATTGCCGCCTCGGGGTTCAATATCCCGACTTTTCTGCCGATTTGTTCCGTTAGAATCCATTTCAGCCTCAACATGCGAAGGGAGTTACACCGCCGAATGGAAAGCAGAAAAAGTCGGCAGCAGGGCTCATCCAAGCCGAAGCCGCCAAAACGAAAGCGCCGGACTTGGTTATGGGTGCTCTTCAGCGTCCTGCTTATTATGGCCGCTGCCATAGCCTATTATATTGTCGACAATGTCAGAGCGCTGGATGAGCTCCAGAAGCCGCCGGACAAGTCCAAATTCACCCAGTTCGAGAACAATGCCTCTCTGGAGCAGCCTCCCGAGTGGGAAGGCAAGGAGCGCGTGAACATCCTGTTCATGGGCGGGGACGGACGCGAAAACAAGAGCCCGAATGAACCGGCCCGCTCCGATTCCATGATGGTGCTGTCGATCGATCCCGTCACCAAGAAAGCCCATCTCTTCTCCCTGCTTCGCGACACGTACGTCAGCATTCCCGGCCACGGCAAGGGCCGCGCCAACGAAGCGATCGTGCAGGGCGGCTACAAGCTGTCGATGCAGATGATCAGCGAGCTGACAGGGCTGGAGATCCAGTATTACATCTATACGGAATTCGAAGGCTTCAAGTCGCTTGTCGACGCCATCGGCGGCATCGACATCGATGTCGAGAAGAGGATGAAATACACCGACAACGCCGACGGCAACCGCTACGACATCGACCTGCAGAAGGGCTACCAGCATCTGAACGGCGACCAGGCGCTCCAATATGTCCGGTTCCGCCACGATGCGACGAGCGACTTCACCCGCACCGAGCGCCAGCGCAAGTTCCTCAGCGCGGTCGCCGTCAAGATGCAGGATCTCGGCAACATCACCAAGCTGAGCTCGATCATCCGCAGCGTCAGCCCGTATGTCGAAACGAATCTGTCGTCGGACGACATGTTCAAGCTCGGCCAGCTCGGCTTCGGCCTCCGCAATGCGGGCACCGCCCAGCTGCCGCCGAGCGATCTGCTGGCCGACGAGAAGATCGGCGGCGCATCCGTGCTCACCGTCCGCAACGAAGCCAAGCTGCGCGACTATGTGCAGGAGGTATTGACGGAGGATGATTCCCAGCCGGATCCTGCTTCGAATGCCGGCGCGGACAATGCTTCGAATGCCGGGACAGGCAGTCCGTAGCCGCGAAGTTTGCGGCTGGCAGCCGGCCTGGATTGCCTTTAACCTGCAAGGCTGAACCAACCTTTCCTGCAAAGCTGAATCATCCTTTCCTGCAAGGCTCAATCAACCTTTGCCTGCAAGCAGGCTATCTCCGACCGACCGTCTGAACTGAAGCCTGGACCCATTAGGGCAGGACCATCCCCCGAGGATGCGTCTTGCCCTCCTTTCTTGACGGCTGCGCGGCAGGCGGCTCCCCGGCTGGATCCGAATGCTTCCTGCCGGCCAATGCCTGCAGCCCGCTTTCCGCCATTCTTTCGCGGCTCTGGCCGATATTTCCGAATTGCCGAGCCGCCCTTATCACTCCATTCCAACCCTTACTTTCCAGGAGGCCTATCATGTCCCTTTCAACCGATCCCTTCGCCGTCCCCGGCTCTTCCCGCGCGCGCTCCGAGGAGCTGTACGGCGAAGCTCTCCAGCATATCGTCGGCGGCGTCAACAGTCCGAGCCGCTCCTTCAAGGCGGTCGGCGGCGGCGCTCCCGTGTTCATGAAGCGTGCCGAAGGCCCTTATTTCTGGGATGTCGACGGCAATAAATATATCGATTACCTGTGTGCTTATGGTCCGATCATTACAGGACACGCCCATCCGCATCTTACGGAAGCGATCAGCCGGGCAGCGGCCAACGGCACGCTCTACGGCACGCCGACGGAGCTTGAGATCAAGCTGGCGCGCATGCTGAAAGACGCCATTCCGTCCATGGACAAGGTCCGCTTCGTCAATTCCGGCACAGAGGCCGTCATGACGACGATCCGCGTCGCCCGGGCATACACCGGCCGCAACAAGATCATCAAGTTCGCCGGCTGTTACCACGGCCACTCCGATCTCGTGCTCGTCGCCGCCGGCTCCGGCCCGTCCACGCTCGGCATTCCGGACAGCGCGGGCATTCCGCAGAGCATCGCCAGCGAAGTCATCACGGTGCCGTTCAACGATATTCCGGCGCTGAAGGCGGCTTTGGAGCGTTGGGGCGGCGAAACGGCCGCCGTCATGGTGGAGCCGATCGTAGGCAACTTCGGCATGGTCATGCCAGAGCCCGGCTTCCTTGAGGAGCTGTGCCGCTTGACGCGCGAAGCCGGAGCTCTCGTTATCTATGACGAGGTCATTACGGCGTTCCGCTTCCACTACGGCAGCGCCCAGACGTTCGCCGCATTCCCGGATCACGCCGCCATCGAGCCGGATCTGACCGCGCTGGGCAAAATCATCGGCGGCGGGCTGCCGATCGGCGCCTACGGCGGCCGCAAAATCATCATGGAGCAGGTCGCTCCGCTCGGCCCCGCCTATCAGGCGGGCACGATGGCCGGCAATCCGGCCTCCATCGCCTCCGGCATCGCCTGCCTGGAGGTTCTGCAGGAGCCCGGCGTCTATGAGCGCATGGACCGCCTCGCCGCAGGACTGGCGGACGGACTGGCCGATCTTGCGGCCCGCCACGGCATTCCGCTGACGGTCAACCGGATCCGCGGCGCTTTCTCCACCCACTTCTGCGACCATCCGGTCACCAATTACGACCAGGCGCAGGATACGGACGGCGAGCAGTTTGCCCGCTTCTTCCGCCTCATGCTGGAGCGCGGCATCTGCCTCGCGCCATCCAAGTACGAAGCCTGGTTCCTGACGACGGCGCATGCGGAAGCCGACATCGCCTGGACTCTGGAGATGGCGGCAGAATCGTTTGCAGCCATGTCCAGCTAGAAGTCCAAGCATAGCTGCCAAAAAAGAGCGGTCTCCGGAAGTCGTTTTTTGACTTCTGGGACCGCTCTTTTTATGTGGAGATCGTTTATTTGTTCTAGGGTGCTGCATAGTGTGCTTACCGAACCGGACCCAGCGCAGTCTGCCGAGTCTCGTGTCGAGAGAATGCTTAAAGCTCCGGTCCGGCTAGACAAGCTTCCCCAAAGCGCCCATAAGGCTTGTTTGGAGTCTTAAACCCTGCTTCAGGCTCAAATGCAACGCGGCATCGGCATAGAAGCTTTGAACCGGATCCATTCCAGCAGCATCTCTCCGCCTTTCGCGGATGGAAGAGAGCCGTTGAGCACGAGATCCGCTTGCCAGCGGGTCGGCTCCACGTAGCGGTCATGCCGCGGCCGCACCAGCTCCAGATACTCCCTGACCGTTTCCTCCTGCGTGTATTTGCCGCTCTTGAACTTGCCGAGCCTGCGGGCCAGCCGCTCGTCGGAAGGACAATCGACAAAAACTTTATACTCCAGCATGTCCGCCAATTCCTTGACGGCAAACAGCAAGAATCCCTCGATCAGGACGATGTCTTCTTCCTCCAGCGCCTCCCGAAGCTCCCGTCCGACCGCGTCCAGATCCAGAGCGTCCGGATGGTTGAAGTCCTCATACTCTTGGCCGCTGAGCGGGGCGATCGTCCGGGGGCGCTGATCCCTGTAGAACTTGTCCATAGGAATCACCCGGACGCGGAACTCCGCTAGATTTTCCGCCAAATAACGGCTCAAGGTCGTTTTCCCGCTGCCTGTACCTCCCGCGATGCCAACGCATAATGCCATGCTCTCTCCTCCTGCCGATTGCACTGTGACCCGCATCCATCTTGTCTTTGCTCATCCTGTCCCCGCCTGCTCTTTCCGTCGACTAATTCATTCCATTCTACATTCCGCCCCTGCAGTCCTACCCAGCTCTCCGCCGGCAGAAGATAATACGTCAGGAAACCAAGAATGCTCAGCCTCGTCTTTCCCCATCCAAGCCAGCATAGCTGCGAAGAATAGAGCTTCCGCAAGCGGCGCAAAAAGCCTGTCTGCGCTCGTTCCTGCAACGTGAGGGAGCAGCCGGGATATCAAGGGAGAGGCATATCTGCCGGGCTTGCACATAGGTTACCTAGTAAGGAGGAGGAGACATGATCATACCGCTGAGCATAGCGGCCAGCGCCGCCGCTTTCGTCGTTCTGGTGTTCTTCGTCATCCGCATTCTCAATAAAGGCATGAGCACTCTCGGCGAGACCAACCGCACCCTCTCGGAAGTCCGCAACGCCATTCACGGGCTGACCGACGAATCCAAGAAGCTGATTCATACCGCCAACCTGATCACGGCCGACGTCAAAGGCAAAATCCGTACGGTAGAACCGATCTTCGAATCCGCGCATGACGTCGGAGAAGCGCTTCACAGCGTAACGAGAACCGTCAAGCAAGCAGCCGCCGCAATCGGGGACGTGCTCCACCCCGCGCCGGAGACGGAAGCGCCGAAGAAAAAAGCGATTCAAATCAACTTGAAGTAAAGGGGAGATCCGGTATGCCCACGCTTCTAATTCAGCTGTCCTATCTGGTCATATTCATCTGGGCCGTCATCAGCCTCGTCCAGGATCTGCAGCTGCCGCGCAAAGCCTGGCTTCCCATCCTGCTCCATCTCGCGGTAGCCATCATCACCTTGAACTGGTTTCTCCACTCCATCAACTATTCGTTTTAGCAGGCAGAACATCTATGCCTTTAATCGTTCACTGGCATACAGCAAAAGGTCTGGGACGCTGTCGTCCCAGACCTTTTTGCCCTGCGGCGGCTGACTGGAAAAGGATGGGGCAAATGACTATACGCCCGCCTAATACCGGTCCGCAATCGCCCCGAATACGGCAGCTTTCAAATAAGGCTTTCCGTTCAGCGCCTTGAGATTCTCTGCCGTGCCCGTCACGACTACACCCCAAATGCGCACATCGCTCGTCAGGGGAGCAGGCTTGTCCTTGCGCAAATAATCGTAAATCCGCTTGTACTCGCCCTCATACTTCCCCTTCTGGCTGAGACCGGCTTGAATCAGCTTCAGGAAATCCTCTTCTGCCGCCGTATTCGTCGCGGTATCGGGGTGCATGCCAAAGCCATACACGCCCGCTTCGCTGTCCGGAAACGGGCTGACCGAGCTCCCATCCGGCATTTTTTTCGCTTCATACGGGTAGCGGTTGGAGTAGGTGTCCACCCAATACCATACGGGATGGGCATCGGGAGGCAGCATGGCCCCGATTTCCTTGACCGTGTAGGCTTTGTCGAATGAAACGGCAAGCTCGACCAGTTTGTCCGGATCCATGGCCTCCAGCTGAGGGAGCTCGTTCAGCGTCCGCGGGTAGGAAATGTCAGGGAGATAGAAGAGCATCTCGCGCTCACCCGTATTCGGATTGTAAGGACGCATGTAGTCCAGCTTCTCTTCCTTCATGAATGCATCCGGCAGGCCCAGATTGTATCCTCCCGCCGGCTTGGAGAAATGGCCGAGTACATTGTATTCATAGGGCTCGGCGCCTTGGACGACCGGCACGCCCTCGATCAGCTTGTAGGTCTGGATGTCCAGCTTCCCTGTAAGCAGGCCGAAATCCACCCGGTAGCCCCCTTCGTACGAGTTCGGTCCGCTGATCTGCTTGAACAGGGAAATATCGCGCAGCGCGTTATCCGAGCTCTTGTAAAGCAGCTGCAGATTGGCAATGAGCGCTCCCCCCAGTACGAGGACAGCGGCAGAGGCGGAGATGACCGCGCTGCGAAGCAGCGATTTCCTTTTCGCCTTGCGCACAAGTCCTGAAAGGTCTCCATCCGCTCTCCATCCGTCATTCTCCTGCCCCATCCCGCCGTGGTCAGACTCCATTTCACGATCGTTCTTCTTTTCCTCCGTCATCGTTCATCCCTCCGTAACCCTTTTGGAATTGCTTTCGCGCCCGGAACAGATAGGTTTTCACCTTCTCCGCTCGAATGCCGAGCAGACCCGCGATTTCCTGGTAGCTCAGGTCCAGCTCATACTTCATGATCAGCAGCTGCTTATAAACCGGATTCAGCCGGTCCAGCACGCGCTCGATCTCTTCCCGCTTTTCTTTCCGCAGCATGCTCAGTTCCGGGTCTCCTCCGGCATCATCCGCCGGGCTTTCCTCATAAGGAACCAGAATGCGCTTCTGCCTGCGGCATATGTCGTAATAATGATTCAAGGCGACCTTGTACAGCCAAGCTGAAAACTTGTCCGGATGGATGGCGTCCATATGGACAAGTCCCTTGTAGACGGTTTCCTGAACGATATCCTCCGCGAGCGTCCGTTCGGCGCCAAGACGGATCAAATACCCTTGGATTTGCCTTGCCTTCCTGCTAAGCGCTTCGCGCATCCTCTGCTCCACCATGCGCCTCCCTTCCTTGCCCTATAACGGATCTCCCTGCCCGCTTGTATACAACGCCGCCTTCGGTCCGGCATTTTTTCTTCCTTGGCGGCGGCAAAGGAAAAGGCAAAAGGCGCAGGGCAGCTTGGCTGCCTTGCGCCTCGGGCTTCTTATCGAAGGAATTGAATAAGACCGGAGATTCATGCTTCCGGCTCCAAGTTATCCGGCCCGTCCGTTTTCCAGCAGGCCGTACTTTTGCTTCACCCGGCCCAATATGTTCAGCCAGATGCCGGAAAACAGCGTCAGAAAGAACACGTTGGAGAGCGCATGGGCGAGATCGAAATAAAAGCTGGCCGCATAAACCGACGCGAAAGCCGGCCAGCTCAGCCGGTCGTAAAATCCGAGCAGGGACCATAGATTCATGATCCAGCCGAACAGAAAGCCCCAGCCGAAGCCGAACGCCGCGCGGCCCCAGCGGCTTGCCATGAAGCGGGTATGCCTCAGCAGTCCCGCTGTGAAGCCGATCATGCCCCAGCTGAACATCTGCCACGGCGTCCATGGGCCCTGGCCGAGCATCAGGTTGGAGGCGACCGCAGCGATGCTTCCGACCAGGAAGCCCGTCTCCGCTCCAAAAACGAGCGCTGCCATGATGACGACGAACGAAACGGGCTGCACGCTCGGCAGCGCCGCGAACGGCACGCGGCTCACCGCAGCGATGGCTCCAAGCATGGCGACCAGCAGCAGCTCCTCGGCCCGCAGCCGCCGGCGCTCGAAGCGGATGAAGAACGGCAGCATGACCAGCCCGATCATGAGGAGGCTGAGCGGCAGATAGAGCTCCCTCCTCCACAGCACGAGCACGAGAAGCGCGGCGATTCCGCCGAAGCTGAGAACGTACAGTCCCTTGCGCAGAGATTCGCTCATAACGGCACGTCCTCCAGGACGACGGCTTCCGGATAGAGGCTGCCGGCCGCCCGCTGCACGGCAGTCGTATAGAAGTAATTCTCCCGCATGAAGGAACGGGTATCCTCGGCCGCCGCCATGCGGCCGTCGAACAGCAGTCCGCAGCGGTCCGCATGGGAGGCGGCGAATTCGACATCATGGCTGACCATCAGAATGGTCGTCCCCCGCCTCCGAAGATCGGCAAGCAGCTCGGCAAGCTTTCCCTTGAAGAGCGGATCCAGCCCTTTGGTCGGCTCGTCGAGCAGCAGCAGGCGCGGATTGCCGAGCAGCACGATGAGCAGGGCCAGCTTCTGCTGCTGGCCGCCGCTGAGATCGAACGGATGGCGGGACTCCAGCCCCTCCAGCCCGAACCGCTCCAGCAGCTCCTGGAGACGGCTTTCCCGCTTTTCCAGGCCGAGCCGCTCCAGCCTGTCGTCCAGCTGCGCCCCGACCGTATCGCGCGTGAAGTACAGCAGCGGATTTTGAGCGACATAGCCGACCGAGCCCGCGCGGCGTTTCTTGAGCAGGCTCACGCCTTCCAGGAACAGGCTGCCCCGCAGCGGCTTGATCGCCCCCGCGATGACCTGCAGCAGCGTCGACTTGCCGCTGCCGTTGCTGCCGAACAGGGCGAACAGCTCGCCTTCGCGAATGTCCAGATCAAGCCCTCCGAGCACCATGGGGGCATCCTTCTCATAAGCGAAATAAAGTCCTTTGCCCGTCAGCAGCGGCTTGCCGGGCGGCGCGGCAGCCGATGCCGGCTTTCCTTCCGCCATGAACGTTTCGCCATGCTGACCGTCAGCCCCGTTAAGCTTGCCTGTCCGCGCCTGCAGCCATCGCTTGCCGTCCCTGACCGTCAGCGGCACCGCTCCTTCTTCTCCGAATCCTCCGCCCTGCAAATAGAGCCGGGTCGCCGAAGGCAGGAAGGCCGCATCGTCCCTGCTGCCGGAACGGCCGATCTGCCGGGCGGCCTCGCTGGGAGAGCCCGCGTAGGCGATGCGTCCTTCCCTCAGGACGAGAGCCTTCGTGACGAGCGGGAACAGATCCTCGAGCCGATGCTCGCTGATGATGACCGTAATCGACATTTCTTCGTTGATGCGGGCCAGCAGACCGATGAATTCCCTCGCCGCGATGGGATCCAGCTGCGCTGTCGGCTCGTCGAGCAGCAGCGCCTTCGGACGCAGCGACATGACCGATGCCAGGCTGAGCAGCTGCTTCTGGCCGCCTGACAGCTCATGGACTTGCCGATGCAGCCATTCCTCCATGCCGAAGAACGGCACGAGCTCGCCGATCCGGCGCTGAATCTGGTCGGACGGATAGCCGAGATTCTCCATGGCGAAGACAAGCTCCTGCCAGACCGTGTTCATGACGATCTGGCTGTCGGGATGCTGGAACACCATGCCGATCTCTTCCACAGACCTCCGCGCCGGCAGCTCCTCGATCGAGGCTCCGTCATAACGGATGCTTCCTTCCCGCTTGCCGGCCGGCCGCACCTCGTTTTTCAGCTGGCGCAGCAGCGTCGTCTTGCCGCAGCCGGACGGGCCGCATAGGAGGACGAAATCGCCATCGTCGATATCGACTGAAATACCGTCCAATATCGGGGCGTCGGAGCCCGCATACCGGAAGCTTACATTCTGGATCTGATAATGCGCCAATGCAGACGCTCCTTTCCGTTCATAACCGGCGGAATCGCCAGAAAGACCGCATAACAGCCCAAATGGACCCATGCCGAGAGCGATCCGTCCAGCGGCTGAAGCCTGGGAAACACTTCGTAGTCGTGGACGCCGTACAGCCGTCCGATGACGATCTGGCTCCCAAGGAGCACGATCAGCCATAGGCAGGCCCAATCCCTCGCTTCCATCCGGTACCGGACGGCGCTGCTCCGCTTGCCGCTCCCGTAGCCGCGCGAGCGCATCGAAGCGGCGGATTGCATCGACTCCTCCAGCGACCAGGCGACGAGGGTGTGCATCGTCTCCATCCCTTCCCGCATGAGCAGCTTCTTGCGCATGCCGGGGTAGATGTAGCCGAATGCCCGCTGAACCGTCATGATCTGCTTCAGCCTGCGCGTCAGCAGCGGAATGAAGCGCAGCGTCACGGTGATGGCGAACGCCGTTTGGGGCGCGATCGGAGCGGCCAGCAGCAGGAATTTATCCGAGGTGATGACCAGGCTGTACGCAGCGAAGGCGAGCAGGACATTGACCAGGGAGAGGGCGAACAAGGCCCCGTAGACGACGGATTCCTGCGTGACCGGCCGGTCGCGGAAGTAGAACAGGATCGTCGCTCCCCTGCTGGAGAACAGCGGATTGGTTATGAAGATGAATAAAGCCAGAACGGCATACAGCTTCAAGCCGCGCCGCATCGTCCTTCCTCCGTCGAGACTCAGATGGAGCGCGACGAGCGCCAGCAGCGTCAATCCCGACATGACGGGATCGGTGAACATCATGCAGGAGACGAGCAGCACCAGAAAATAAAGCATGCCTACGGCGGGATGGAGGCCGTTGAACCCAAGTCCTCTACTCATCGGAGCCCTTCCCGCCGCCGTCGCCCTCCGAGGCTCCGACATCCTTGCCGTAATCGGTCGTGTACACCCAGCGGATCTCGTCGCCCGGCTTGATCTTCGACGCGCCGGCGCTGCGGCTGGAGAAGGTGCCGTTCACGCTGAACAGCCAGCCGCTGCCCGCTCCCTCGTCGAATTCATACAGATTGCCGATTCCGCTTACATAGGCGGCCGCTCCCTTGCCGCTGTAATCGACGACCATCTTCCGGCTCCGCGCGGCCTTCTTCAGCACATCCAGCACCGTATCGCCTTCCTCGGCCTCGACCCGGGTCGCCTTGAGAATGACGCCCGTCTTGGCCGAGCCGGTTACCGATATCGTGACGGCCTGAGCCTGCGGCGGCTTGGCCGCCGGCGCGGAAGGCTTCGGCTTGGGCGCAGGCGATGCCGCGGGAGCTGTAGGCTTGGGCGCAGACGATGGTTCACCGGCGGGAGGCTTCGTTGCGCCTGTACCGGCTGCATTTGCGCCAGAGACCGGCGGCTTGGCCGTGCCGGCTGCGGTTCCGCCAGACGTCTGGGGATCAGGCGGCTCTGACGGCGCCGGGGAACCGTCTCCTCCCTGTCCCGCTGAACCGTCCTTGATCGGCGGCGTAGACGCTTCCGCTCCTGCGGCTGCTGCGCCGGCGCCGGCAGCTCCTGACGAGCCCTCCGGACCGGCGGAGGGCGTTGCCGCTGCTGCCGGGGACGGCATGGGGCTTCCGGCCGCCGGCAACTGCCCCTCTTCCGCCTGCGGCGATGCAAGTCCTCCAGCGGCGCCGGATTCCGAATTCATCCCGGCAGCGGACGCTCCCGGCTGCGAGGCTTCCTGCCGCTCCGCCGGCTTCGCCAGCGGTCCGGCACCGTACAGCCATGCGGTCCCTGCCAAAATCATTATCGCGGCGATAATTCCGACAGCTTTATTCAAGCCGTTTTTTCCGTTCATGTTCCGAAGCCTCCTCTATGCCCGCGTCCTCCCCGGAGCGGACAAGCCAAAAAAGACATCTTTCACGTGAAAGATGTCCGAAAGGGATGCCTCGCCGCAGGCAGGCATACAGGCAAACAGCCGCTGCCCGCAGCTCTCCCTCCCATCCTCGCGGGAAGCTATGATACAAGCTTTTTATGGCAGGTCTCCTGGCTTCGCTTCATCGCGCCGCCCTTCCTTCCCATCCCGGCAGGGACAGTGGATGCCTCGGGCAGCCGCTCGGCTTCACAGTGGCGGGACCGCGTCGAATTTGTATCGAACTTCCCTATTAAGCCCCGCAGGCCGAAATACCCGCGCAGGCACCATAAAAGCAGCTATGAAATTGTTGAAAGTCATCCCTCATTGTAGCAGACTCCGCTCCAAAACACAGTACCCAGTTTGCGGCTCCAAACCCTGCGACGGATCGGAGCCGGTTTCCCCGATCAGCTCCGCTTCCTTCGATACTTGGAAAACAACTAGATCTCCGCGGCCCGGACATTTCAGGTTTTGCCGGTCACGACTTCAAGAGCGCGGCGTCCAATCGCCCGGGAGAGCCCGGCCTGCCATGAAACAAAGGAAGACAGCCATGCTCCCGAGCATGGCTGTCTTCAGCATTTCCGGATGAATCAAGGCTCATCCCGCAGCGTCTGGCTGTAGCTGTCGGACAGCTTCAGCAGCTCAAGGGTGCGGTTGAATTCATCCTCGGTCGTCTTGCGTCCGCCGGTGTCCTTGCCCACGAGAGGGTAATTGGTGCCGTCCTCGAACGCATTGCCGGGAACGAACACGTCGGAATCCGTAATGACCGAGCCGGTAGGAAGGAAATGCCGCACCGGCAGCATGTTCGGACGTCCCTTGAGATTCAGCAGGTCGGTGCCGAAGTGGATCTGGTCCGCAAGCGAAACTCCCGCCAGATTCGCCACAGTCGGCAAAATGTCGATCTGTCCGCCTGTTTCGGTAATGACCGAAGGTCCCGTAACGCCCGGAGCATGAAGGATAAACGGAATATTGAACATGTCGGCATAGCTGTATTCATGGCCGATCATCGCATCGATGGATGTCTTTTCATTCTTGTCGAGCGTATAGACGGGCAGACCTTGATGGTCGCCGTAAAACATGACCATGCTGTTGTCCCACATGCCGCTGCTCTTCATCTCGTCGATGAACTGGCCAAGCGCCTGGTCCGCGAAGTGCTGCGCCTGCAAATAACGGCCAAGCAGCGTGCCGTCCAGATTGTCCGGCAGATCCAGCGTCATCTTGGATTCCGGGATATTGTACGGATGGTGGGCGCTCATCGTAATGATCTGCGCGTAGAACGGCTTGCCGGATGCGCTCATCTCCTCCAGCTTCGGCATCGTTTTGGAGAAGAGGACGCTGTCCGAGGCGCCGAACGCCACATGATCTCCGTCTCCGAAATAGCTTTTGTCATAATAATGCTGCCATCCGAGAGCCGGGTACAGCTCGGAGCGGTTCCAGAACTGGACGTCGTTCGTATGGAAGGTCGCCGTCTCGTAGCCGCTCTTCTGGAGCAGCTTGGGCAGGCTCGGAAGGCCGTTCTTCGGAAGCGCCTGCACCGCAGGCTCATGAGCGGGAACGTACAGCGACGTGTTGACCACATACTCGGCGTCGGAGGTCGTGCCGGAGCCAGCAGAGCTGTAAAAGTTCTTGTAATAGTAATTCTCATCGGCGAGCTTGTTGATATTCGGCGTAATTTCCTGGCCGTCCACCTTGAGTCCGATCAGGAAGTTCTGGAACGATTCCATCTGGATGATGATGACGTTCTTGCCCTTCGCTGCCCCGAAGGCAACCGGACTTGCATCCGGATGGACGCCCTTGAGCTCGTCGATCGCCGCCTGGGTGACCGGAACCGTCTCGACCGAGGAATTCTCGATGCCGTCGGACAGCAGCGTGTAGAATTCATAATTGAGGATGCCCATTTCCTCCGCCTGCTTGCTCTCGTTCATGCTGGCCCGGTTCGGCCAGATATCGAAGACGCAGAGCGCCACGGAAAGAACGAGAATGCCGAGCACCGCAGGCTTCCGGTACGGAAGCAGCCTGCTCGCGACATAGCCGGATTTCTTTTTCATCCGCAGGCGCACATGCAGGAACAGCAGGATGACGATGTCGGCGAAGACGAGCAGATAGTAAGGATCCATCAAGGAATACGTGCTTTCCCCGACCTCGGTCACTTTGCCCGCCTGGTTGAGCTGGTGGTAGGTGACGATGACGCCGTAATACTTGAAGTACATCAGGACGGCGAAATACAGGAAAGTGAACGCCAGATCCGCCAAGGTGTAATACAGCAGCTTGCGCTTGGAAGCCAGCCACTCGATCAGGCAGAATACGGCCCACATGAACGGAATTTCCGTCAGCAGCATGGTCCAGCTGGGGCCGTCTTCGAACACGATATACCAGGCCAGAGCGCTCTTGGCCAGCAGAATAAGGGTAAACAGCAAAAAACGGAGGTTGCCCAGCCGTAGAATGATCTTCATTTCGACATGACTTCCTTACCTGTAGAATGATGGAATGAGAACGTGAAATCGGACGGATTCGCATCGGACGCCGCCAACGCCATTTATCATACATCCGGTTATTTAAGTAGTCAATTAAATCATGGCTCCTCGTCAGGGATCTTTTGGAAATGGATATAGACCCATAAACTAGGAGGCCATGGCATGAAACAGGGGGCGCTGAGGAATGAGGCAGGATGGTCGGCTATGGAACGGGGCGCATGGCATGAAACGGGATGCACGTCATGAAAAAATACGCTGGCCATGAAGCACCTGTGCATGTCATGAAAAAATGCGCTTGCGACATGGGCCTCGGAGCGGCAAGCCTGAACGCAAAAAATCCCCGCTCCTCATCGCGAGGCTGCGGGGATTTTCGCGGCTGTTTACTTCTTGGAGGCAAGCCAGTCGGTCAGCGCGGTAATATCCGCGTCGCTGAGCGTTCCTTTGTAGGCCGGCATGCCTCCTCCTCCGTTCTCGATCTGATGGCGGATATTCTCGGCCGACTCGCTGGCGCCGATCTTCTGCAGGTTCGGGCCGACGCCTCCCCCCAGATCGGCCGCATGGCAGCTGATGCAGTTGGACTTGTACACTTCCTCCGCCTGAGCGGTCGTCGTTCCGCCATTGCCTGCCGGCGTCGATTCACCGGCGTTGCCTGTCCCGCCGTTGTTCTTGCTGCCTCCGCCGCAGGCGGCAGCCGCAAGCACGAACAGAGCCAGCACGGCCGCAAGCAGCCATTTTTTCTTGGAATCCATCGGTACATGCCTCCTTCAATTATCCTTTCGGATACATGTAGAATCCCCTAATTTTCCTTCCTCATGCCTGCTTTTCGCATACCGCCGTTTCATTGGGTGCATAAGGCCTCCTCCATTCGGAGAATCTATTCCTGTACCTGGAAACCGCTGAGGCAAACGTTCTGCCGGCGGCCCGAACCGGTAAAGGAGGTGCTGCCCAATGTCCGCGCAGGAGGAATGGATCCGCCATCTGGAGGAGCTGCGGCGGCGGTTGATCGTGGTCGGAGCTTGCTTTGTCACCGCATTTTGCGGCGGCATGTACGCCTCCCCCCATTTGCTGAAGCTGATCCGTTCGCATGCCGGAACAGACGTTCAATGGAATGTGTTCGCCTACACGGATGGATTGTTCGTCTACTTGCGCTGCGCGACGCTGTTCGCCCTCGTACTTGTGCTGCCGGTCGTCCTGTTCCAGCTGTGGGCTTTCGTCAAGCCCGGGCTCACCGAGAGGGAAGCCAAGGGGACGCTGATGTACGTTCCGGCCTCCTTCCTGCTCTTCCTGACGGGACTGGCCTTCAGCTATTGGGTCGTGTTCCCGATGATGCTGGAGTTCATGCAAAAAATGAACCGGACGGTAGGCGCCGTTGAAACGTACGGCATCGACCGCTACTTCTCTTTCCTGTTCAGCGTCGTGTTCCCGCTCGCGCTTGCCTTCGAGATGCCGCTCGTCATTCTGTTCCTTACCCGGATCGGCATGCTGACTCCGGCCAGGCTCAAGCAGACGCGCAAATATGCCTATCTCGGGCTCGCCGTTGTCGGGTCCTGCATCTCGCCGCCGGATTTCGTCTCCCATCTGTCGGTGACGATTCCGCTCGTCGTGCTGTACGAGATCAGCGCGTTCCTGTCCGTCAGGCTCTATAACCGCCGAGCGCAGCCCGTCGCCTCCCCGTGAAGCGCCGCAGCCGCGCCGGCCGATCTGATCTGAAAGGAGACCAACATCATGTTCAACAATATCGGCATTTCCGGGCTGGTCATCATTTTCGCCATTGCCCTGATCGTGTTCGGCCCGGCCAAGCTTCCTCAGCTCGGGCGCGCCTTCGGCGATACGCTGCGCGAGTTCCGCAACTCGACCAAAGGCATCGTCGACGACGATGTCATCGAACCGTCGAAGGAAGAGCGCAAGCAGCTGAACTAGCCTGTCGCTTCGGGCAGATATATTTTGAATGGGGCTGTCTCAAGCGCCGCTTCGGCGAGAGGCAGCCTCTTTGCCATGTTTAGGTTCAGCTGGCCCAGGCCGGGAAAAGGCTGGTGCCAGACCTTATTCCGGTTCCGATGACGCCAGGGTACCTTTAAGGCTCGTTTCCGGATCTGATTCCTCCTCTCATGCGCCAGAGGCGCCGCGCGGTAGCCGCACGCAAATGCGCAAGGAAAAGGGCCAACCGGTTCGGTTGGCCCTTGAAGCTTTATTTCGCCAGGCTGCCGCCCTTCTTGCGATATTCCAATATCCCCTCCGCGGCCCGGTAAGCGAGCGCCCCGACCGTTCCGGTCGGATTGTAGCCCGAGTTCATCGGGAACGAGCTTGCGCCCACGACGAACAGGTTGTCGACGTCCCAGCTTTGGGAGTAGCTGTTCACCGCCGACGTTTCCGGGGAGTCGCCCATGACGACGCCGCCCGTATTATGCGTAGACTGGTAGGTCACGATGTCGTACGGCCCCAGCTCCTTGAGCTGGTCGACATGGCTGGCTCCCATCTCCTTGACGATCTCGGCCGATTTGTTGGCCAGGAACACCGCCAGCTCGCGGTCCTGCTCCTCGAAGTCGAACGTGATCCGCACGAGCGGGTCGCCGAACGTGTCCTTGTAGGTCGGGTCGAGATCGAGGAAGTGATGGCGGAACGGCATCGACGAGCCCTGGCCTCCGACAGAGAGCACCCGGTTGGCGTATTTCAGGGAATTCTTCTTGAATTCGGCTCCCCATGCCGGCGTTCCCGATGGGACCGGGTTGTTCAGAATCGGGCGCTGGCCGGTCTGGCCGATGCTGATGGAGCCGCCGTGGATGAACTTCAGGTCGCTATGGTCGAAGTTGTCCCCGTTGTAGTTGTCGAGATTGACGCCGAGAGCGCCCGCGCCCGCGAAGTTGTTGAATTCCTCGTTCTCGAAAAATCCCGCCGCATTGCCCTTGATGACCTGATAGGCATAGTTGCGGCCGATGACGCCCTTGCCGGTGGCGGGATCATACGGCTTGCCGATGCCCGACATCAGCATCAGGCGCGCATTGTTGAACACGTAGCTCGTGACGACGACGATATCCGCCGGCTGCTCGATCTCCTCGCCGGTCGTGACGTCGGTATAGAGCACTCCTGTCGCCTTGCCCCCGGTATGTAAGATGCGGCGAACATGGGAATGGGTGCGGATTTCGAATTTCCCCGTTTTTTTGGCGACCGGAATGACGGTCACGACAGGATCCGCCTTGGCTCCGTACTCGCAGCCGAACCGTTCGCAGTAGCCGCAGTACTGGCAAGCCGCGCGCGACACTCCGTCCGGATTCGTGTAGTTTTCCGACAGGTTGGCGGAAGGCTGCATATAGGGATTCAGGTTCAGCTTTTTGGCGGCTTCGATGAATTTCTGCATGGCGGGCGTTTTTTTCATCGGCGGCGTCGGATACGGATTCGACCGCTTGCCTCCAAGCGGATTTTCCTCGCCGGACAGCCCGATCAGCTTCTCGAACTTGTCGTAGTAAGGCTCCAGCTCGTCGTACGTGATGCCCCAATCCTGGAGCGTCATGCCGTCCGGAATTTTCGCCTTGCCGTAGCGCTCGATCGTCTTGGTCCTGATCTGGAAATCATAGGGCAAAAAGCGGAACGTCTGTCCGTTCCAGTGCACGCCGGAGCCCCCGAGCCCGTCGCCGAGCAGGAAGGAGCCGTACTGCCGCATCGGCAGCGCCCTGACCTGCTCCTTGCTGCGGAAGGTGATCGTCTCCTTGGACAAATCCTGCATCAAATCGTACCGCACGCCGTAGCGAAGCTCGTCATGCACCATGAAGTAGTCTTCGGTCTTGCGCTCTTTTCCTCGCTCCAGTCCGACGACGCCCAGACCTTGCTTGGTCAGCTCGGAGGCGATGATGCCGCCTGCCCAGCCGACCCCGACGATGACGACATCGGTTTTCGGTAATTTCCTTGCCATACTGACAGCTCCTTCCGGCTAATGGATCGCCATATGCTCCTGCAGGCTTTGCGGAGCGATCTTCGTGAATTCCTTCTCGATAATGTTGGTGTAGCTCATCTGGTTGCCGGGGTAATTCCTCATCTTCCAGCCCGCCATGTCGGCGTTGCCGCCGTACAGCGGATCGCTGTAGGCGCCCTCGATCGTGTTCGCGCGCAGCATGTTGAAGAAGCCGCTGGCCGAGATCGTCGTCAGCTTCACCTCGTCGGCCTGGAACGCAGCCAGCACCTCGTCCTGCTGCGCGGGCTCGAGGGACGCGAAGCCCTTCTGGTATTTCGTCTGGCTGTAATTGTCCATTTCCTGAAGCCCGATGAGATACATGTCCCGGCGCAGCAGCCTGCCCTGGTAGCCTTGGACCTTCTCGCCCTTATAGAAGGGCGGAGACATATAATCGCGGGAGTTGAAGCCGTAATCGCCCGCGAGCTGGTGATCGATGAAGAAGGCGGATCCCAAGGAAGCGGCTCCAGGCCCATGGTCGTCCTCCGGATAGATCCGCTCCATGGCGGCTTGCACGATCGCGAACTGGGATTGGGTGAAGAACATGAGCGCCCGGTTGAAGTTGGCGGGAACCTTGGCGGCGGTTCCCTCTCCCTCCTTGCCCGTATTCGCCTCGGCTTTCGGCTTGCGGTTGATGAGCGCGCCTACGGCTCCCCCGACAACGAGTCCCCCCAGCGCATAGCCCGACCGAATGAGAAACCGCCTTCTCGACGGCTCCTGGACGGGATCCTTCCGGTCCGCGCCGGAGCCCTGCTTGTCTGTATCCATGCGGATAGATTCCTCCCTGATTGCAAGATGGTAATGCCCGTATTATTTTCCAAGAAGAAAGCATTATACATTTGAAATCAAAAGGATAACCTATGTGCGCTTGTCATTATGCGGATGGAGGTTAAGACGGATGAGAAAAGCGATACGGATTGCGGCCGCCGGCGTGCTGGTCAGCAGCATGGCTGCACTGGGAGCATGCGCGGGCCCGGCCAAGGAAAAGGGAAACCAGATGCATGGAGCCGGCCAATCGGCCGTGCGGGGCTTGGAGAGAGCGGGCCAGGAAACGGTCAGAGGTGTCGAAAACGCCGGGCGCGGCGTAAGCCAATCGGCGCGCAGCGGCACCCGCGCGCTGGAGCGCACGGGGGAGCGGATAACGGGCTACGGCATGGGCGTAGACGGCCACCATCCTTACGGAGCTTCAGGGTATGGAATGGCGGACGGCACGACGGAGATTCCGAGCATCGACCGGAACAAAAAAACGACGACTTACGAGCATGCCGGAACGACGCATGGACTCGGCACGTCGACCTACAGCCTCATCGGCAGCTCCGGCCTGCACAGCGGCGGCTTCTCGTCGCATCTGCAGTCCCGGCTCAAGGCCGACGGGATCGAGGGCGTGAAGGTATTCGTATTTGACGACCACGTCATTCTCGCTTCCTCGAAGCGCGGCATGACGTCCGCAAGCTACGATCCGATGCAGAAGAAGCTGCTCAGCGGAACGGCCGGCTTCAGCGGCCACGGAGCCGAGAACACAAAATCCGCGGGCACTTACGGCGTCAAAAGCGTGGACGCCAGCACCCTGGAGGAAGCCAAGGCGAAGCTCAAGGAATACCTCGGCGACCAAGTGGACGTGGACAGCATCGAAAGCTCCAAGGCGATCGAGCTGATCGACAAGCTCCGGAGCCTGCTCGATCAGAATGGCGCCTCCGCCGGCACGGCAGGCGGCTCCACGACAGGATCGGAAGAAGGAACAGCCGGAGAAACGACAGGAGAAGCTTCCGAGGGAACGACGGCAAGCGGCAACGCCGGTTCCGCCACTGTCTCCAACAAGGATGCTGCCAAGGCCGGCGATCTGCTCGCCGAGCTGCTGAAGATGGTCGGACAGCAGCAGCGTTAAGCTTCCGCAACTGGCAAAAGGCAGCCCGGACCGTGGTCCGGAGCTGCCTTTTCCTTTCTTATTCGCCGTCAGTTCCCGCCGGATTCCGCTGCCTGGACTCTATCCGCATACGCGGCCATCGCATCGCGCATAAAGACGGCCAGACCGTCGCCGAACCTGTCGATGCTGGCGGTGAAGCGCGCATCGTCGACGTACATCCGGCCGAGTCCGCGGAACATCTCCGGCGTATACACGCCGAAGGTCTGGAGCATGCGGCACCACTCCCCGATCGCCTCCTGCGCCTCGGCGGAATCCGGCTGCAAATGCCGGACAGCCGCCAGCCGCCGATAAACCTCGTTGAACGCTTCCCGGTCCTGCTTCGTCATGCCCTGCGCGGCTGCCATCGCCTCGTCGACCTTCAGGTCTCCCCAGCGCTCGCGCGCTTCCTTCTCATAAGGATTGGACGAGAAGTCGAATCCTTCAAACCTTTCCTTGCCGCTCATCTTCATCTCTCCTTCGGCATGCCGCAGCGTCTTGTCGACGGTGCGGATCATGGCATCGAGCCTCCTCCGCTTCTCCAGCAGCATATCCCGGTGCAGCCGCAGCGCTTCGGCCTCCGAGAAGTCCGGATCCTGGAGGATCGACTTGATCTGCTTCAAAGGGAATCCGAGCTCGCGAAAGAACAGGATCTGCTGCAGCATCGCGAGATTCCGGTCGGAATACAGCCGGTAGCCGGATTCCGTCGCTTCCTCCGGATGAAGCAGCCCGATCTCGTCGTAATGATGCAGCGTGCGCACGCTGATGCCGGCCAGCTCCGCCGCTTCCTTCACCTTGAGCATGTTCGCGTCTCTCCCTTCTGCCTCAGGATAAGGCCTCACGCTGCGTGAGAGTCAACAGCATCTTCCTATGTTATAGTAAGAAAAAGAATACGCGGGGACAAGCCGGCCATCGTTGGCGCCGGAAAGGGCAGGACAAGCCTCTTTCCGCATTGGCGCGGGCAAGGCCGCAGGCTTGCATAGAGAGTTCCCGGAAAGGCTGTGCGACATGATGATGGCGTTTGGCGGAAAAATTCGAAGGATTACGCTGCTCGGCTCCCTCTCCCTGCTGCTGCTGGCCGCCGCTTGCGGCAGCGGAAGCGGGGACAAGGACGCTCCATCCGGCGGCGGGGGCCATTCCAACCATGGGGACGGCGAGGTCCATACTGTCAGCGGCGACCTGCAGGAGACGACGGCTTCGGCTTCCGCGCTGCCGAAGTTCCTGGACGGACAGCCGGAGCAGGTTCGGCTCGTCTATCAGGCTGCCGGCCAGGCGACGGAGCTGCTCTCGGGCATGCCGTGCTACTGCGGGTGCATGGAAAGCTCCGCCGGCCACAAGAGCAACATGAACTGCTTCGTCCATGAAGTGAAGGAGGACGGCTCCGTCGTCTGGGACGACCACGGCACCCGCTGCGGCGTCTGCCTGCAGATCGCGGCCCAGTCCATCAGCATGCTTGCCGAAGGCAAAACTCCTGAGCAGATCCGGGAGTCCATCGAAGCGCAGTACAAGGCTTCCTGATCCAAGGAATGCCGGATGCCGGATTGTGGGCAGGATCCAGCAAACAAAAAGAGGCTGTCCGGGACGTTCCCGGGCAGCCTCTTCTCTATTCGCGGCATGAGCATGGCCTGTCATGAACCTTTTCGCCCATGATTCAGTCTGCCAGGCCTTATTTCAACGTTTTGGCTTTCAGGTTGATATGCGCGCAATCCGTGCCGTTGATGTTGTTGAAGATGAAATCAAGCTGGTAATCGCCGCGCACATAGCTGATTTTCTTCTGCTGCGTCTTGCCCGTCTTGAAGATGACGGACGCGTCCGGCGCTCCCCACTGCTGCACGAGAAGCTTGACCGTAATGCCGCCGATATTCGTCTGGCGCTCCACGTTCGTGCCGAAGTAGCGCATCTCGCGGATTTTATTCAGCTTGTAATTGAAGGCGTAGCCGGGATGGCCCATGTCCGCCGTATATACGTCGAACCCGTCCGAGTCCTTCATCGGCACCATTGGCGCTCCGATCGTCTTGACGACAGTCTGGCGGGTGGTCTTTCCGACCGTGAAGGAATTGAAATCAGGGAACTGGCCCTTGAGAGCCGGTTTATAAAAGCTGTTCAGCTTGGCAGCGGCCTGGTCATGCGCCGATACGGCAGCGGTGGAAGCAGCCGCATGGGCGGATGAGAAGGGCAGCGCGGATCCGGCGCTGGCCAGAACCCCGGCGGCGAGAACGGCGAAGGCGGTTTTTTTCGTCCAATGCATGTTCATGATGAAGACCTCCTGTAAATTGGGGTATGGATACCCTTACCCATTTTAGAGATAAACTATTTACCTCGTAATGGATTCATAGCTACCCGACGTCCCTGCCGGGAGAATTGTTGCACGAATTCCCCCGTAGGCGAGCAGGCAATTTATCCCTCGGATTCCGAACCCGCTCAAGAATCCACGATAATCGGACTCTCCTTGGCGACGCTCCCGGACCGCCTGGACCCTCTCCGCGTAGAGCTGGTTGAGATCGGCTGCCGAATACTCGACCTTGCCGTGCCAGGCGGCGTAATCCGGCAAAAGTGCAAAAGCCTTGCACAGCAAAAATGCGAAAGCCTTCGCTCCGAAAAGAAGCGGCGACGATGGCGAGCATGTCCGAATCGTCGTCGGCAAGAAGAATATTCATAAACTCTCCTTCCGTAGCAGGTCCAGGATCTGCATGCTGCTCCAAACCCGGTCTGTCCCTACCTAGAATGAGCGGGCTCCCGATTAGGCCCGATAACCACACTGTCCCCGGCGCCCGGGTCCGCCGATCCTGGTTGACGGACAAAAAAAGCCCGGCAGGCTGCTCAGCAGCCCGCCGGACCTTGACATTCATAATGCTCTTCTCCGCTCGAAGCCTTGTCTCAGTACGTCCACCAGTTCCCCGACATGACGATCATGGAGAACAGCTTGATGCTGTCCTCGTAATAGCCTTCGGCCGCGCTGCCCGCCGTCTTGGTCCACACGGAGTTCAGCCAGGCTTGGTTGGAGGAATCCGTCATGGCGCTGACACCGAACGGGGCGAAGAAGGCTCCGCTGTTGTAATCTCCTTTGACGCCGCCCGTGAGCGTGTAGCCGTCCTTGATGGAGGATGGATTGCTCGACGTCTTCGACTGGATCCAGCTGTTCATTTTCTTGAGCTGGCTCAGTGCCCGGCTGTCCCCGCTGAGGAGATAGTCGGTCGTGATCCGCCATGGCGTCCGGCAGGAGTTGTAGTTGTAATTGCCGTCCTGGTCGCTCTCCAGGAAGTTGGCCGGAGCCGGCTTGTAGGTGCCGCCGGAATAGACGACGAAGTCGGGAAGCAGGCCTGTCGTGGAGCTGTTGTTCGCAAAGATCGTATTGATGATGGAATAAGTCTGGTTCGCCACCTGGTCCCAGCGGGTGTCGCCCGTCGCGGCCTTGAACGCCTTGAGATGGTTCAGCATGAAGTCGGAAGGCCGCGTCGCCGTCGCTTCCGTGCCGCTCGTCGCCCAGTCGCCGAGGCGCAGCGTCCAGCGCGACTGGTTCACGTCGCTCTGCATGATCGCATTGATGACCGACTTGGCCGCGGACAGATAGTTGATCGTTCCCGCGCTGCCCCACTGGCGGTCGGCCAGCAGCAGCGAGTAGGCGATGTCCATATCCCCGTCCGTGGCGGAATCGGCGCCTTCGATGTTCTGGAAGCTGCTGTTCTGCTTCCAGGCCATGAGCGCGGAATTGTTCGTGCTCGGATGGGCTTTGTAGTAGGCGTACAGGCCGTCGAAATACGTTTTGGCGCTGCTGTCCGCACCCGCCATGAGCACCGTCAGCAGCATGCCGTAGCCATGGGCCTCGGATACCGTTTCGCCGGCGTCGTTGTATTTTACGTAATATTTGCCGCTGCCCGCCGTCTTCAGGTAATTGCTCTTCCAGGTATTCCACTTGCTCTGGACGGAGCTGTCCATGGCGCTCTGCGTGACGTTGGTCGGCTTGATGGTGCCCGCCGTATAGGCGGTATGCTGCGGGAACGGCCGGCTTTCCCCGGCGCCGAAGGCGATTCCTGCCGGCAGCATGACGACGCACAGCCCCATGGCGATAAGCGTTCTCATTTTCGGTTGGATTTTTCCTTTTGCCATTCCTTTGATTCCCATTACATCATTCCTCCTCATTCAAGATCTTCTTGCCAGCGGTCAACCTCGGTTCCATGGCGAACTGCCTCTGCGATGCCCGTTTGCCTGCCTCACCTCCTTCAAAAGGGTCCGGCATGGACAGCCCCGGCGCCTGCATGGAAAGGCAGGATCGCCGGAATGCTTCCAAGCTCATTCATGTCTATCCGCCGGGTGGCGACGTCGATTCGCGCACGACCAGCTCCGGCTTCAGCTCGAGCTGCTCCGCTCCGCCGCCCCCGAGCGAGGCGAGCAGCAGCTCCACCGCCCGGCGTCCGATCTCCTCCGCCGGCTGCCGCACCGTCGTCAGCTTCGGCCGGAACTGCGAGGCGATGATCTGGTCGTCGAAGCCGACGACCGACACATCCTGCGGAATGCGGATGCCCGCCGTCTTGAGGGCGTCCATCATGCCCAGCGCGGTATAGTCGTCGGCTGCGAATACCGCCGTCGGCAGCCTTCCCGCCGATATCCACCTGTCGGCGGCTTCCAGCCCCGAAGAGATCTGGAACTGGCCCGGTTCGATCGAGAACGGCTCCAAGCCCGCCTCGAGCATCGCCTGCCTGAATCCCCTCTCCCGCTCGCGGCTGCTGAGGAACAGCTCCGGGCCGGCGATATGGGCGATCTGCCGATGCCCGAGGCCGATGAGGTGGTTCGTCGCCATCAGCGCCCCGGCGTAGTTGTCCACGACGATGGCCGGCACGTCCGGCGCCGGATGCTGATGGTCGATCATGACATAGGGAATGCCCCGCTTTTCCAGCTCCTTGCGGTCCTCCTCCTCCCTCATCGGAGAGAGCAGGATGACGCCGTCCACATGCTCCTCCTGGAACAGCAGCGGAGAGCCGGCCGGCTCCTTGTCCGTGGAGACCGACAGGGTGAGAAAGTAGCCGCGTTCGGCAAGCCTCTCGCTGATGACCTTCACGACGGCGTCGAAAAAGGAGTCGTCCAGCGTCGAGAGCTTCATTCCGATCAGGCTCGTTTTGCCCTTGGCCAGGCTGCGGGCAGCAGCCTTGGGCCGGTAGTCCAGCTCCTGCATGACCTGCAGCACCTTCTCCCGGTTTTTCTCCCGCACGGAAGGATCGTGGTTGAGGACGCGGGAGACGGTGACGACCGAGAGTCCGGATTTTTTGGCGACATCGTAAATGCTTGCTTTCATGATTGCGTATGGCTCCTTGCGGCGTAGGATGTCTGCAGGCTGGCGGACCCGGCCCGGCCTACTTGTTGACCCGGCCGAGCAGCTTCTGCAGTTTTTGCTGAAGTCCCGGCAGCACTTCCTCCGGCTTTTTGTCGCCGTTCTCGACGCTCGCCAGCTCGTTGATGAACAGCTCGTTGATTTGGGAATAGTTGTCGATCAGATGGTTGTACGATTCGAAGCCGTATTTGTATGCGCCCTCGTATACTTGCTTGATCTGCGCCGCATCGATGCCGTCGAAGTGGGCGTAGTACGTCTCCGCCGCCTCCTGGTTGACGGGCGGATTGCCGCCGGACAGGTCGATGGACTTCTTCTGCACCTCGGTGGATACGAGATATTTGATCCATTCCAGCGCTTCCTTCGGATGCTTGGAATCCTTGAGCACGAACAGCGGATCGATATAGAGGACGCTGCGCACCTTCGGATTCGGGCCCTGCGGAACGGCCGCCACGCCGACCTTGAAGTTGAAGTCGCTCGATGCGGCCAGGCTCCACGAGCCGACGACGGACATGCCAATCTTGCCGGAGAGGAACGGGTCGCCGAATTGGCCCGCGACGGATTTGCTGAATGCCGGCGAAGGCGATACATGCTGATCCCAGATCAGGCCGTATATCTTTTTGTAGGCGTCGATGACCTCCGGCTTGTCGAGATTGACCTGGGACGGCTTGCCGCCATTGGTCCAGGTGTCGTCCGAGTAGACATTGGCGCCAAAGTATTGAGGGCGCTGGTCCCGCTCCCCGAAGCCGAAGTCGAGCCCGTACTGGGCCTCCGCCAGGTTTTTGGAGTCGACCGTCATCGCCTTGGCGTCCTCCACCATTTTATCAAACGTCCAGCTCTTGTCCTCATAATCCGTCGGCGGGTAAGAGAGGCCGGCCTTGTCGAACATATCCTTGTTGTACAGCAGGACGGACACATAGCTGTTCAGCGGGATACCGTACGTCTTGCCGCCGACCTCGTAGATCTTCATCACGTTGTCCGGAATATGGTAGTCCGAAGCCTTGAAGTCCCCGAGATACGGCGAGAGATCCATCAGCATGCCCTTGTTGTAATATTCCATGAAGCCGCCGTAGCCCCACTGGGAGGTGACGTCAGGCGAATTCTTCGCCGCGATGGCGGACTGCAGCTTGGAATCGAACTGCTCGTAAGGCGCCTTGGTCACCTTGATCTTGATGCCGGGATGCTTGGCTTCAAAGTCGGGAATGAGCTTCTCCACGAAGGTCCGGTCCGGGGAATCGATCGTGTAATGCGTAATGGTGACCGTATCCCCTGCCGAGCTGCCGCTGCCGGAGCAGCCGGACAAGACCGCTGTCAGGAGCGCGGCTGCGGCCGCCGATTTGGCGAGCTTTCGTGCAGGCTTGGCCGCTCGCTCGGCGAGCTGTCCTGCTGGCTTGGGTTCCCTTTTGGCGAGCTGTTCTGCACTTTTGGCGAGCTGTGCTGCGTCCCGTTTGGCAAGCTGTGCTGCGGGCTTGGTTTCACTCTTGGCGAGCTGTTCTGATGGCTTGGTTTCACTCTTGGCGAGCTGTTCTGCACTTTTGGCGAGCTGTCCTGGTTTGGTTTCGTTCATGGATATCGTCCTCCCTGGATGGTGGTAGATGGATGAAGAGCGGTGAACCGTTCTAAAGTCTGACGGCATTCCTCCGCAGAAGCCGGGCTGCGGCTGCGGCCGTTCCTTCTAATGCCTCCATGCGCCGCATGATCGGGATTGGAGCAAAGCCTGGCTGCGGCAACGGCCGTTCCTTCTAGCGCCTCAACGCGCCGCATGATCGGCATTGGCGGAATGTGAAGGATTGGCGGAATGTGAGGCATTGCTTGGCGGGCAACGGCCGGCAAGCGAGGTTTACTTGATGCCGGTAAGGACGATTCCTTCCACGAATCTTCGCTGCGCGACGGCGAACAGGAGGATGATCGGCACCGCTGTCAGCATCGACGCGGCCATGAGCAGATTCCACGGAGCGAGCCGGAACTTGGAGGACATCATCGAAGCGAGGCCGATCGGCAGCGTGAAGTTCTCCTGGGAGTCCAGGTAGAGCACCGGCGTGAGCAGATCGTTCCAGCTGCCGATGAAGGTGAAGATGGCCACTGTCGCCATGGCAGGCCCGGCCAGCGGCAGCGTCAGGTTCCAGAACAGCCGGAACTCGCCGCAGCCGTCGATCCGCCCCGCCTCGTACAACTCCGACGGCATGGTCGAGAAGAACTGCTTGAGCAGGAAAATCATGTACGCGGAACCGAAGAAGTTCGGCAGAATGAGCGGCAGCAGCGAATCGTGAAGGCCGAGCTTCGTGAAAAGCAGGAACTGCGGAATCATGATGGCCGGATAGGGAAGCATCATCGTGCTGAGCACGAGCAGGAAGAGAAGCCCGCTGGCCTTTGTCCGGTATCGGGCAAAGCCGAAGGCGACCAGCGCCGAGCTCAGGACGGTGCCGACGACGGCCGACACGGCGACGATCAGGCTGTTGGCATACTGCTGGCCGAACTTGATCTCTCCATTGCGGAACAGCTCCGCGTAGTTGCCCCATGCGGGGGCTTTCGGGAACAGCTGAGGCGGATAGACGAGCAGCTCCTTGCTCGTCTTCAACGATGTCGACACCATGAAGGCGAGAGGCGACAGCATCGCCGCGGTGACCAGCAGCAGCAGGATCAGGCTGACGGCCTTGCTCCAAGCCTGCTCTCTTCGTCCGGCGCGGGAAGCAGGCTTAGCCTGCAGGCCGGCAGTTGCGGATGGACTCATCGGATCAGCGGCTCCCTTCGTAATAGACAAACCGGTTCGACGCCTTGAGGATGAACCAGGTAATGAGCAGCACCGCCGCGAGCAGGAGCCAGGCCATAGCCGATGCATAGCCGTAGCGGAAGTTTTTGAAAGCGCTTATATATATGTTGTAGACGTAGAACCAGGTCGTGTAATTGGGGCCCCCCTGAGTGATCGTGTAGGCCTGCGTGAACACCTGGAACGAATCGATGATGCCGACGATGAGCTGGAACAGGAATACGGGAGAAATCATCGGCAGCGTCACATGCCAGAACGATCTCAGCCGGCCCGCCCCGTCGAGGCGCGCCGCTTCGAGCAGCGAGGCCGGAACGCCCTGCAGGCCGGCGAGGAAGATCAGCATGCCCGCTCCCATTCCCCAGAACGACATGACAATCAGCGCCCATAGGGCGAAGCGCTCGTCGAGCAGCCAAGGAATCGGGTCCATCCCGAACAGGGACAGCACATAGTTGAACGGACCCGCCTGAGGATTGAAGATCCAGGTGAACAGCAGCGACATGGCGACGCCGGAGATCATGCTCGGGAAATAGATTGCGGTGCGGAAAAAGCCTTGGAAAGGAACCTTCTGGTTGATGAGGATGGCAAGCAGCAAGGAAAGGAGCAAGGTGAGCGGAACGCTGATGAAGGTGTACTTGAGCGTGACGGCGATTGAATTCCAGAACTGCTCGTCATGGAACAGCTCGCGGAAGTTGCCCAGTCCGACCCATGCGGGGGCGTGGATGACGTCGTAATCGGTGAAGCTGTAGTACAGCGAGGCGAGGATGGGCAGCAGGGTGAGCACTGCAAAGCCGATCAGCCAAGGCGATATGAACGCGTAAAAGGCTCGGCTCTGTGAGGCTCCAATCGTTTTTTTCATCATGGGGACCCTCTCTTCGACAAAAGTTAAAGCGGTTTAACTTTTACGGCAAAAAAATGGATCGCAGCCGAGGGTACCTTCTTCCCCGGGACAGGATCGGGGGCACCGGCCAACGAAAGTTAAACCGGTTTAATTTATTTGATTGATGTCAGTATATTTCACAGCTGTAATTTTTGTCAACAACCAAAATCGAGCCGGCTTCTGGAGGAACGAGTGGGACTGCTCTATGCTTCGGTTTGGCGTTGGCGATGGCAAGTTAGATAGGACGCCGATCAAGGCAGACGGGATCGCCCTTCCATCGAGGCAGCTGTTTTCGCCTTTGGTCGACTCAAATTTAAGGCGCCTGCTGCTAAACTTCATGGCCGCGGATTACAGAGTAAGGCATTGATGGAATGCGGATCGGACATACGATTCGCTATTTGGCTTATTAGACGGAAAAAGAGGATTTATCGGACATACGTTCCGCTATTTGACTCATTTAGACGAAAAAGAGGATTTATCGGACATACGTTCCGCTATTTCTCCATTCTTACTCCCATACCGATACGTTTTGCAGGAATAACGGATCCTATGTCCGATAGGACTTGAAATTCGTCTATTTTCCCTAAATAACGGATCCTATGTCCGCTAAAATAGAAAAGTTGTCGTTTTCAATTCCATTCTGCCTCATTCCAGCTACATGCCGAAAGAGTGTTGCAGGTTTCATGCCGCAGCAGCTCTAATTGCTTCCTTCCCGCGTTCTCTCCACTTTTCTTCTTCCGATTCCTGTTCCATCTCCTGCTCCATTTCCGTTCCCTGCTCCATTTCCGTTTCCTGCTCCTTTTCCGTTTCCTGCTCCGTTTCCGATTCCTGCTCCATTTCCGTTTCCTGCTCCATTTCCTGTTCCATCTCCTGCTCCATTTCCGATTCCTGCTCCGTTTCCGATTCCTGCTCCATTTCCGTTTCCTGCTCCATTTCCGTTTCCTGCTCCGTTTCCGCTGCCTTCACTTGCCTGCTGTGACGCTGCCTGCTTCATTTTTTGTTAAGCTCCTGATTCCTGCACGAATGGTACGCCCGGCGTTTTTCATACACATCTTTCGGGAGTTTCCTATTGCTGGCGCGATTTTTTCTGAAATGCCTGCCATACATGTTCCCCAAGCCTAGCCGGCATTTCTGCCGGGCAGCAGACAAACAAAATGAAAGACATGCCTTTCGGCATGTCTTTCAGGCAAATCTTTTATCTACCCGGCTGAATTCCCAACCGTCCCACACTTCTTGCCGGAGATCAAATCCGCTCGAACAACAGATACTCCAGCCGCAGAGATGCTCCCCGCGCCTTGACGACGATCCGGTGCGTGCCTTCCTCCAGCGCCGGCAGCTCAGCGTCCTGGACGGCCGCGTCCCAGCCTCCTCCCGGAGACAGCTCCGCAAGCGGATGCCCGTCCAGCTCGATCAACGCTTTGCCTGCCGGATCGAGCGTCACCGCCTGAAGCTTAAGGCGATACCGCGAAGCTTCCGCCTGGTCAGCCGAATGCGCCTCGTCCACCTCATCCCGCTCCGCAGCCCCGGACCCGCCGCGGACGGTAAAGTCATAGGCCGCCCATTCGCCATCCTTCAGCTCAAGGCAGAGCCCTCCCTCGGTATCCCAGCGATGCCAGCCCGGCTCCGTAGGAGGCAGCTTCGGCCGGCCGTCGAGATAGCGGATTTCCATGCCGTCTTCCTTGCGGTAGCCGCTCTCCCATTCCTTGGCGCCCGTGCTTCCAAAGCTGCGGCCCGCTCCGTCGTAGCCGTAATGGATGGCCGGGATGCGGACCGGCAGCCTGCGGAACAGGGCGTTCACGACCTCCGGATGATAGTCGCATGCCTCCAGCGGAAGGCCATCCAGATAAGCGTTCAGAATAACACGGGCCTCCGACACATCCGGCTTCTCTCCGCCGTCCAGATAGGCGCCGAGCTTCTCCCAGCCCTCCGGCTTGATTACCGAGCATGGGGAGTTGATCGTGTCCATCTTCTTCCACGTCCAGAAGTTCCAGCTGATGCCGTGGTCCTCGAACAGCCGGAACGCTCCCGCATACCAATCCAGATCGTTCTCGCCGCCCTCTCCCATGAAGATCGGCACGTTCCATTCCTCGCGGAAATCGAGGTACTTCCGGATGCTTTCCGTATCCGGGTTGTTCCAGTATTTGTGGAACTGATAGAGTACGTTGCCGTCCAGCTTCTCGGTGAAAATCGACCAGTCGGTCGACCAATGGACGCCCTCCAGGATGATCATATGGCGCTCGTCGACTTCGCGGATGGCGGCGATCATGTCCCGGTACAGCGGCTCTGCTTCTCCGTTGTACTGTCCGTGATACTCCGGCAGCGGCTCGTTCAACAGGTCGTAGCCCGCCACGATCCACTCGTCGCGGTAGCGCCCGGCCAGCATGCGCCACATGTCGATGGCCGCCTGCCGATGCTCCGGAGAGATGTAGAGCTCGGGCAGATCCTTCTCGGAATCGTCGATATTGGCTCCCGTCTGGCCGCCCGGCGCTCCGTGCATATCCAGAATGACGTACAGCTTCCATTTGCGGCACCAGCCGATGACGTCATCGAGCAGCTTCAGCGCTTCCTCATTGTAGCCTTGGGCATTCCGCTCCCCTTCCAGCAGCATCCTCGCATTGAAGGGAACCCTCACGGAATTGAACCCCTCCAGAGCCATCTGCCGGATATCGGCCTCCGCCGTGTAGCGGTCATGATACGTCCGCCAGAATGCCTGCGCATCCTCTTCCCCGATCAGGTCCGCCACCATCCGCTCGATGCGCCGCGGCCGGTCGCCTCCCTCAGGCAGCTTCCACATATACCCTTCCGGAAGCAGCCAGCTTCCAAGACCCGTTCCGCGCAGGATCAGATCCTCGCCCCGGCCATTGACCAGCCGCTTTCCTTCCGCTTTTACCCAGCCTTCCACTTCCTGCTGACGGCTCTCCATTTCCGGTTCCTCCCTGGAATAAAGTAATCGGTTACATATGAAATCAATCGGTTCCGTCTTTGTCCCGGCATCTTCAGGAGCGACGGCGAAATCATGCTTCTGCCGCCGCCAGGTCATATCCTAAAATAGACTGGTGCTATTTAAATCCATGCTTCACAAGCTTCAGCTGCCGCCAGGTCAGGAGCGTCCCGCTCCATGCGCCAGCTGGCGGCTCCGGTACTCCAGCGGCGTGATGCCCTCCACTTCCTTGAACACTCGCGTAAAATGCTTCACGTTGTCGAAGCCCGACATCGTGCTGATTTCGTACACCTTCCGATCGGAGGTGCCCAGCAGCTCCTTGGCCTTGGCCAGCCGGAGCCTGCGCAGGTACACCGAGAAGCTCTCCCCGGTGTATTCCTTGAATGCTTGGCTGAAATAGGTGTAGTTGAGCGAGATATGGTTGGACACTACGGCCATGTTCACATCGCTGGCGAAATGCTCATGCAAATATTCGACCGCCTTCTGCATATCCTTGCGCTCGCCATGGGCGCCCCGGACGCCGGCGACATATTCGTCGAGGCGCTCCAGCAGCTGCTCCACCAGACGGTAGTAGTCGTCGAAGCGGTCGAAGTTCTCGATATGGCCAGCGCGGCGGTACAGCCTCAGAATCTCGATGGACTCCTCGCCGTAATGGCGGAAGACGCTGTCGAACACCTCTTCGTTCAGGACGCGGCTGATCGCCTCCAAATACCCGATCTCGCAGCGGCTCACCGTCCGGATATCCAAAATCTGCTGCAGCAGCCGCTTCATCTCCTGCAGCTTGCCCGTCCCGAGAATGTTGGATAGTCTTCGGACGGCATCGACAGGAACCGGACAGCCGGAACTTCGGTCGCCAAGCCCGGCATAGGAGAGCAGCTCCGACTCCGGATACAGCAGGAAGTATTTCAATACCTGCCTGGCCTGGCTGTAGGAGCGGCGCAGCTGGGCGATTCCCGAAGCTCGGGAGCTGAGCGCCATCCGGGCCGCCAGCAGAGCGTTGCCGGACAGCTGCTCCGACAGCCGCCGCAGCAGCCCTTCAGCCGCTGCCGCGATCACCAGCAGACCTTCCCGGTCCCGGCATGCCGTCCAGCGTTCTTCTTCTCCGCCAAGCATTTTCACCGCCCTCACGATCAGGGAAAGCGCATCGGCCCCGGCAGAGTCGGGAATCTTCAGCAGCCCGACGGAGTAGCCCTCATCCAGCCAGCCGAGTCCGGCGCCAGTCAGCCTGCCGCGTATTTCCTCGACATCAATGCGGTCCTGGGACAACATATAGGCGAGCTGTCCGCCGGCCTCGTCTCCATTGCCGGCAGGAGATGAAGCCGCCGCTTCTTCCCGTCCCTTGCGGCGCTCGGCTTCTTCCTCCAGCCTCTCGAGCACGGCAAACAATTCCTCCCTGACGATCGGCTTCAGCAGATATTCCTTCGCTTGATATCGGATGGCTGCCCGGGCATACGGGAAATCATCATGGCCGCTCAGGATGATGACCGCAGGAATAGACGGCAGCTCCTGCATTCGCTCCAGCAGGCCGATACCGTCCATAACCGGCATCCGTATGTCCGTGATCATGATGTCGATCGATTCCCTGGCGAGCAGCTCCATGGCCTCACGGCCGTTCTCGGCAAACAAATACGAATACTTGCCCGCGAATTGCCGGTCGATCATGGCCTGCAGGCCGAGCCTGATGTTCTTCTCGTCGTCGACGATGAGCAGACTAAGCATCAGCGATGTTCTCCCCCCGTGTTAGAATCAGTTGCGGCAAGGTCATGACCACTTTTGTAAAGCTTCCTTCGATGCTCTCGATCCGGATGCCGTACTCGCGGCCGTAGCTCATGACAAGTCTATGGTCCACATTGCGCAGTCCGATGCCGCTCCCCTCCCGCCTGCCTCCTTGCTCGCGGCTCCTCAGCTCCTGATAGTCCGCTTCCTCCATCCGCAGCATGCCGGAGAGCATGCGCAGCTTCTCTTCGGGAATGCCGGCGCCGGAGTCGGTCACTTCAATGATGCATTCGTTCATCCGAATCGCGGCGGACACCGTAACCGTCAGACGGGAGGTGCCCGATTCGCCGTCCATCCCATGCTTGACGGCATTCTCCACGATCGGCTGGAGCGACATCTTGAGCACCTCCTGGTCCATGCATTCCGGGGGAATGTCCAGCTTCAGCTCGAGTCGGCCGTCATAGCGGACATTCATGATCGCCATGTAATTCTGGATATGCTGGATCTCGTCCCGCAAGCGCACATGCCCCTTGGTCCATTGAAGGCTGTAGCGCATCATGCCGCCGAGCGACGTCAGGGAATCGGATATCGTGTACTGCCCCTCGATCTCCGCCAGCATTTTGAGATTCTCCAGCGTGTTGTAGAGAAAATGCGAATCGATCTGGTTTTTGAGCGAGCGCAGCTCCGCCTCCTTGGATGCCGCCTGCCGGTTGACCTGATCGACGATCAGCTCATTGATCTTCTTGAGCAGCTGCCGGTAGTGATGGCCGAGCTCGCCGACCTCGTCGTTGCCCGTCACGGGCACATCCACGTGAAAGTCGCCGCGGCGCACCTTCTTCATGGAATCTCTCAGGACGCGCAGACGCTTCAGAATGATCGACTGCATGAAATAGGAAAGCAGGCTGAGGACGGCGACGAGCACGACGATCATGATGACGAGGTTGCCGCGGGTTCGCTGGATGTCGGCCAGAGTGTCCGTCCGGTTGACGAGATTGACGAGATGAATGTCCAGCATCGGGACATACGTGTGGATAGCCAGATAGGATTGGCCTCCCTCGGAAAAGGCGGAGATGGCATTGGCTTCCGAATTCGTCAGCTTCACATGCCTCAGCAGGCTCTCCGCCGTATTGCTCTCGTAGATCGGCGCTCCACGGTCGGTGTACACAATGCCGTTGCGCCCCACTACAAGCAGCCGCGAGGTCGGATCCTGAACGCTGCCGAACGTCTTGTTGAAGAAATTCTCCAGCTCCATGCTGACTTCCAGGATGCCGTTGTGGGTCGTGTCGTCGGGGTATTTGAATTCCCGGAGCAGGGACACGTACGGAATTTCCACAAAAGGACCGGCCGTCGAATTGGAAAGGACGGAACGGTCGTTCTGAAGCTCCCACCAGACCATGCCCTTCTGCTGCTTGACCGTATCGTACCAGTACTTATTCTTGATTCGGCTCTCGTTGAGGATGACCGGCCAAAATTCATGCACGTACGGATTGTTGTTGAACAGACGGATATTGGCGATGCGCGGGTTGTTGAACAGGAAGTTCTGGAACATGCTGAACGTCTTGGTCTTGAACTCCAGCAGCCAGGCGGTATCCAGGTCCTCCTGCGTCTGGAGGTAATCGACCATCTCCCGGTTGGACAACGCCATCTGGCCCGTCCATTCCATCAGCTCCATATTGTTGCGGATATTCGTCTTCTCGATATCCAGGATGCTCTCGTTCTTCTTGGTCAGCTCCCGGATCGAGTAGTCGGACACCCCGTGAAGCGTATACCAGGCGAACAGCACCACCGGCACGATGATGATGAGCACGAAAGAAGCGATCAGCTTCACCTGCAGGGGAAGACTTCCCGCATAATCCCGAACTGTTGCCGTCAACTGCCTGCCCGCTCTCGCCACGCCGCCTTCACATCCCGCCTCATGATGGTACAAGCCCGGACATCCGCCTCGGAAGGAAGCGGACGGCCAGGCTTGATGGATTGATCTCTATCGGCCAGAGCCGGATGGATTACTTGCTGAAGGATTCGAGCTTTTTCAGGTTGGACTCGAATGCGCTTTGACGGTAGGCATCGATCGCTTCCTGTTCGCTGCGGTCCTTCAAGTATTTATTGAAGATTTCGTCGAATTCGGCATCGGACTTCGCCAGCAGCATCTTCGGCAGAGCCTTGCCCCATGCACGGGCGTTCTTGCTTCCAGCTACGCCTTCCTTGCTGGTCGCGGCCGGATCCAGGTTGTCGTATTCAGCCATGCTGATCGACTTGCCCTTCGTCCAGTCTTCCATCTGCTTGGAAGGCTCGACGCTAGGAGGCGCCCACTGCAGGTTCATGTTCGTATCCATGAGCATCCAGTACGTATACGAAGCGCCGTATTTCTGGTCGAACGCCGTGCGGTCCTTGTTGAGCAGGTCCAGCACTTCCGGCTTGAACTGGTCTTTTCCGTCGATTGTATCATAGGTGACGCCTTTCTCACCAAGATACATATCTTTATTTCCTTCTTCGCTCATCAGGTAGCTGAGGAACGCGATGGCGCGTTTTTTGTCCTTGACGTTTTTGGAGATCAGCGTGACCGTCCAGCCGGAGATGCCAGGACCGGACAGCGTCGGCTGGTCGCCGGCAGCGTTCTTCGGTCCGTCTACGGCGATGTAGACCATGTTCGGATCTTTCTGGAACAGCTGCGTATTCTGCGCCGCGAAGTCGGAGCGCTGGTAGAGCATCGCGAAGTAGCGGCCTTGCGCGATCTTCTCTTCCATTTGCGGACGCTTGTCGATGAAGATGTCCTTCGCCAGCAGTCCGTCCTGGTTCGCTTGGCGGAATACTTTCAGCCATTTGAGGTATTCGGGATCCTGGCGGCGGTCGTACAGCTTGCCGTCCTTCACCTGAGGGATGGCCAGGAAGTTCTGCAGATAGCCTTCGAGCGAGTAGTTGCCCGTCTCCGTAAATTCATGCAGGCCGAGCGGGATGAGCGGCTGGCCGTTCACATCCGGGAATTTCTCCTTGGCCAATTTAAGCGCATTCAGGAATCCTTCCGGCGTGCTCATATCCGGCTTGCCCAGCGCCTCGTACATGTCCTTGCGGACGGCGAATGTCTGGTTGGAAGTGAAATTCTCCCCGTATTTCTCGTAGTCGGCCGGAGAGGACGATGCGTTCGGGTAGCCGTACACATTGCCGTCATCCTTCGTATACCAGCCCAGCTTGGCCGGGTCGGCAACCTTGAAGAAGTACGGATCGTATTCCTTGGCCAGCTCGTTGAGAGGCAGCACCAGCTTGCCCTCGATCATCTTGCGGACGCCTTCCTCGTACCAGCCGAGCGTGATGAAGTCAGGCAGCGAGCCGGAAGCCATCAGCGTATTCAGCTTCTCGTTCTCGTTGCCGGCCGGCACGATGAAGTTCAGCTTGACGCCGGTTTTCTTCGTGATGTACTCGGCCGTGGCGTCTCCGCCCCATTTCTTGTTGAACCAGCTGAAGTTCATGTACCAGTCGAACGTGATCGGAGAGGTGTCCTGCTTCCAGGCCGGCTCGTCGCTACCTGCCGGAGCCGGGGATGCCGAAGCTTCCGTGTTGGCCGCCGGTGCCGACGGTGCCGGCGATGCGGACCCGTCGGCTCCCTTGTTGCTGCCGGCATTATTGCCGCCGCCGGAGCAGGCCGCGACGGAGAAGGTCATGGCCAGCGCCAGAAGCGTTGTTGCCACCTTACGCGTTGTTCCCATTGAAAGTTGCCCCTTTTCTATGGTTGATGAGTGCCATCTATATTATCAATCCCGCTCGGCGCGGAACGGATAACCCCTTTGACGTCAGCCCTTGAGGGAACCGACCATGAAGCCTTTGACGAAGTACTTCTGCAGGAACGGATACACGCACACGATCGGAGCGGTCGTGACGACCATCGTCGCCAGCTTCAGCGACTGGCTCGTTACGGTCTGGGTAACTCCGCTCGGCATGGCCCCCAGCATCTGATTCGAGCTGGACTGGGCGACGACCCGGTACAGGAACGTCTGGATCGGCTGCAGGTCCATGTTGTTCATGTAGATCATTCCGGTAAAGTAGTCGTTCCACTGGTAAACCCCGTGGAACAGGGCGATGGTGACGACGACCGGCATCGAGACCGGAATGACCACTCTCAGGAAGATCGTGAAGTCGTTGGCTCCGTCGATCTTCGCCGCCTCCTCCAGCCCGGCCGGAATTTCCCGGAAGAAGCTGAGGAAGATGATGAGGTCGAAAAAGCTGAACGCCGCCGGAATGATGTAGACAAGGAAGTTGTCCAGCATGTGGAGGTCGCGGATAAGCAGGTAGTACGGAATCAGGCCGCCTCCGAAGAACATCGTGATCGTGCCGATAATCATGTACACATTGCGGCCGATGAGTTCCCTTCGGCTCACGGCATAGGCGACCATCGCCGTGAACAGGACATGGATGGGAACCCCGAGAAGCGTCTTGGCCACCGTGATGCCCATGGCGGTCATGATGCCCTGGCTGCGGAAGACGGCTCCGAAGCTGTCCAGGCTGAACTGCCGCGGCCACCAGTAGATGCCGCCGCGCATGGCGTCCGCTCCGTCGTTGAAGGCGTTGACCAGAACGTACCAGATGGGATACAGCGTCAGGAAGCAAATGACGAGCATCAGGAAACCGTTGACGATGCCGAAGGCCGTTTCGCCGGGGCTTTGCCTTTTGAGGGTAAACATGGTTGTTACGGACCTCCTTTTAGAACAGCGAGTTGTTGTTGAGCTTCTTGGTGACGAAGTTCGCCCCGACGAGCAGGATGAGAGCGATGACGGACTTGATCAGGTTGACCGCCGTCGAGTAGGAGAAGCGGTTGTCGATCAGGCCGGTCTGATACACGTAATAGTCGATTACCGTACTGGCATCGGCGTTGAGCTGGTTGCGGAGCACGAGAATCTGGTCGAAGTTGGAGTTGAGGACGTTGCCGACCGCCAGGATGAACAGGATCGTGATCGTGCCCATGATGGACGGCAGCGTGATGTTGCGCATCTTCTGGAAGCGCCCCGCCCCGTCGATCGTGGCCGCCTCGTACAGCTCGGGAGACACGCTGCTGATGGCCGCAAGATAGATGATTGCCGACCAGCCGAGCTCCTTCCATATATCCGAGACGATGATGATGGACCAGAAATACTTCGGTTCGGCCAGATAAGTAATAGGGGAATCGATTACATGAAGCGACAGCAGAATTTTGTTGATGATGCCGACATCCGACAGCCAGGTGGCGAGGATGCCGCCCAGGATGACCCAGCTCAGAAAGTGCGGCAGGTAGGTGATCGTCTGCGTCCATTTCTTGAAGATGACGGACCGGACTTCGTTCAGCAGCAGCGCGAAAATAATCGGGAGCGGAAATCCGACGATCAGCTTGATCAAGCTGATGCCGAGCGTATTCTTGATGACGGTCAGCAGCATGTCGTCGTTCAGGAATTCCTTGAAGTTGTCGAGGCCGACCCAGGGCGCCATCGACATCGGGAAAATGATGTCGTATTCCTTGAATGCGATGATGATGCCGTACATCGGAATGTAGTTGAAAACGATCATCCAGGCGACGCCGAGCAGCGCCATGATCTGCAAATACCTTTGGCTGTACAGCTTTCTCAGCCATTTCTGCCCATTTCCCATGCCTGCGGCTGTCCGAACGGCCGCCGCCTTCACCTGCGCGTCTGACTTCATTGCCTTGCACCTCCGTTGACTGTCCTCATTGTAAGCGCTTGACGCAGGGCATGAACAGGTGCCGGATTCTAGGTAAGGTTACTATTTTTCAGGTGGGAGCCAGCCGAAAATCGGATTCCGCTCCTCCTTCGCCTGTTCGGCTGGCGCGATCCCTCTTTCCTTCCTTCATAAAAAAGACATGATTTCGCAACATCTTGCCCATTGTGCATGTTTGCCCTGTGGGCAATACTATAACTAGGCGTTTATTGTAAATCGGGACGTCCCTGGGAAAGAGAGGTGCGCGCTTAAGAAGCAGAGCTATGAACAAACTTACCCTGCGTGAACTGAAAAAAGAAGCTACCGCCCACGCGCTGGCCGAAGCGGCTTTCGAGCTTGCTCTGGAGCATGGACTGGACGGCTTTGTCGTCGACGACATCGCGCGGCGCGCCGGCTACTCCAGAAGAACGTTCGCCAATTATTACACCTGCAAGGAGGAAGCGGTCGTCATGGCGGCCTTCGCCTTCAAGGAGAAGCAGGAGCCGATGGATCTGCTGAAGACGCTGCCGGAAGGCTCTCATCCGCTGGACGTCCTGTACCGGCTCATGACGATGCGGCTGACGGCAACGCTGATTCGGAGATTGCGCACGCTCGTGGCGCTGTCCAAGCGCTCGCCTTCCCTGGAGCCTTATATCCTCAGCCTTCTTCGCCGCTTGCAGCTGGAGGCGCAGACGACCTTGAACGATATTTCCCGCGGGAGATATCCCGAGGGCTACTCCCATCTCCTCGCCGGAGCCTTGTACGGAGCCGTGCTTCCTCTCATCGACGGGAGCCTCGACGTTCTCCTGCCGGACGAGCCGGAGACCGGCGCGACGGATGCGGTGTCGTTCGAGCATTATCTGGACACGGCCTTCGGTTACTTGCGGGGCGGCTTCTAGTCCGCTTCCTTCGTCCCGCTCAGCCTCAAGCCTTATCCGCTTTATTCCTCACCAATAATCAACCATTCCGCGTCCTTCATCTTGTTCAACCAAAAGGAGAGATCTGCTGCTTATGTCCACATTTCTTTATCGGGCGGGAAAATCCGCCTACGACAAGCCATGGCGGTTCATCCTGAGCTGGGTCGCGATTCTCGGCGTCGTCCTCGCTCTGCTCGGAATCAACGGCATCCACGTCACCTCCGAGATGAAAATTGAAGGCACGGAATCGCAGAAGGTGCTTGATCAGCTGCAAAAAGAGCTGCCGGAAGCTTCCGGCGGACAAGCCAGCGTCGTATTCACCGCTCCAAAAGGCGAACGCCTGGATACGGCGGAGCGTTCGGCCCTGATCCAAAAAGCCGTCAACGACGTCTATCACCTCGACTATGTCATCAATCCCGCCGAGCTGGCTGCGCAAGCGGCGGCCGCCGCCTCGGCGCAAGGCCAGGCCGGAGGCTCTCCAAAGGCTGGCGCAGCCGGCTCCGCGGGCACGACGGACGCTGCGGGCGGACAAAGCCAGGCAGGAGATGCCGCCGCTTCCGGAGCGGCAGCCGGCGGGCAGACTCAAGGCGCTGCGCCGGCCTATGGCCCCATGATGGTCGACGGCGCGCCTCTGCCCGGAGTCATGCTGTCCGCCGACGGCAGCGTAGCGATGCTCCAGTTCCAGTTCACCGTGCAGCAGACCTCGCTGCCCAAATCGGTGACGGACAGCGTCATCGCAGCCATCGACACCGTGGAGCAGAACGGCTCCGGCATCACCGCGCTGCCCAGCGACTCGCTGACGGGCAAGCCCGCCATCGGCTCCACGGAAGCTGTCGGCGTAGCGGTTGCCGCCGTCGTCCTGCTGATAACGCTCGGCTCGGTCGTCGCCGCCGGACTGCCGCTGCTGTCCGCCCTGCTCGGGGTAGGAATCAGCGTCGGCGCGGCGTTCGCCTTCTCCAAATTCATTCCGATGACCGACATTACGCCGGTGCTGGCGCTCATGGTCGGTCTGGCCGTCGGCATCGACTATTCGCTGTTCATCGTCAACCGCCAGCGGCGGATGATGCTCGATCAGGGCCTCAGCGCGCGCGAAGCGGCGAGCCGCTCCGTCGGCACGGCCGGCAGCGCGGTCTTCTTCGCCGGCTTGACCGTCATCATCGCCTTGTGCGGCATGCTTGTCATCGGGATCGCCTTCCTGTCCGCGATGGCGCTGGTCGCCGCTGTAACCGTCTTTGTCAACGTCCTGATCTCCTTGACGCTTCTGCCGGCGCTGCTGGGCCTGATCGGCGAACGGATCGTCTCGGCCAAGGCGCGCGCCAAAAATGCCGCTTCGTCGAAAAAGAGCCACGGCTTCGCCTATCGCTGGGCCAGAGGGGTCGTCAAGGCTCGTTGGCTCGTCGTGATCGGGGTCGTGGCCGTGCTCGGCGCCGCCGCAATTCCAGTCGCCAAGATGGAGATGGGCATACCGTCCGGCGCGACCGCCAATCTGGATACCGCGGTCAGGCAGAGCTACGACGCCATCTCCGACGGCTTCGGCGAAGGCTACAACGGCCCGCTGCTCCTCGTCGCGGAGCCTGACTCGGAGTCCGGCGCCATCACGGCGGAGGGCCTCTACAAGCTGGTTCAAGGGCTTCAAGGCCAGGAGGGCGTCGCTCTCGTCTCTCCGATGGGCATCAACAAGACCGGCGACATCGGCATCATCAGCGTCATCCCGACCACGGGACCGACCGACGCCGCAACCCGGACTCTCGTCCAGGAGCTCCGCGCTCCCGACTCCGCCGTTGCCAAGGAGAACCATGTCACGATCGGCGTCACCGGCTTCACGGCCATCAACATCGACATGTCCTCCAAGCTGGCCGATGTATTCCCGACCTACATTCTCATTATCGTGATTCTTTCGGTGATCATCCTTCTGCTCGTGTTCCGTTCGATCATCGTTCCGATCAAAGCTACCGTCGGCTTCCTGCTCAGCGTGCTCGCCACGTTCGGCATCACCACGGCCGTCTACCAATGGGGCTGGCTCCATTCGATGTTCGGCTTCGACACCGGCGGTCCGCTGCTCAGCTTCATGCCGATCATGGTGACCGGCATCCTGTACGGCCTGGCGATGGACTATCAGGTGTTCCTCGTCAGCTCCATGCGGGAATCCTACGTCCACGGCCACAAAGGAACGGACAGCGTCATCCACGGCTATGAGCAGTCCAGCCGCGTCGTCGTGGCGGCCGCCGTCATCATGGTGTCCGTATTCGCCGGCTTCATCTTCGCTCCGGATATCATGATCAAGCAGATCGGCTTTGCGCTCGCGGCAGGCATCCTCATCGACGCCTTCATCATCCGCATGACGCTCGTGCCCGCCGTCATGGCCATCTTCGGAGATTCCGCCTGGCGGCTTCCGAAGCGGCTGGACCGCATGCTGCCGAACCTCGACGTCGAGGGCGACAAGCTGATCGCCCAGCTCAACGCCAAGGAGCAGGCTGCCCAAGCGAATCCTGTTCAAGGCCGCGAACGCAATTAAGGCCGCTGAAAAGACAAAAGCACCTTCTGTACAAGGACAAAGGCCAACACTCTGTGTTGGCCTTTGAACCTTTAGGGGGTGCATTTTTAATGGGCTAAAAAGATCACGGCGCGAAACGAAACCGCTCGGTCTAGGAGCGCAAAAAAAGCCTCCCGGCCGGGAGGCTTCAAAGGACAGGGCCGGTTCGCGCCGGCTGCCGGATCAGGCAGGCGCATTACTTGCGGCTGCCGTGCAGGTATTTTTCGGTCAGTACGGCCAGCAGCTCGATGCCGACCTCGTTGTGGCCGCCTTCGGGAATGATGATGTCGGCGTACTTTTTGGACGGCTCGATGAACGCTTCATGCATCGGCTTGACCGTATTGAGGTACTGGTCGTGGATGGAGTGGATCGTGCGGCCCCGCTCCTCGATGTCGCGCAGCACGCGGCGCAGGATGCGGACGTCAGGATCGGTGTCGACGAAAACCTTGATGTCCAGCAGCTCGCGCAGATTCTCGTCGGAGAGGACATGCAGCCCCTCGATGATGACGATATTGCTCGGCTTGAGCTCCACCGATTTCTCGATGGAACGGGCATGGACCGTAAATTCATATACCGGCGCATGGGCGACAAGCCCCTGCTTCAGCGTTTTGAGATTCTCGATGAGCAGCTCGTTGTCGAATGCGAAGGGATGATCGTAGTTGATCTTCTCCCGCTCGCTCATGCTGAGCTCCGAGTGATCCTTATAGTAGTTGTCTTGCGATACGAATGTCACTTTGCCCGGTCCCATCCGGTCGATGACGGAGCGGGCGACGGTCGTCTTGCCCGAGCCGGTGCCGCCGGCGATTCCTATGATAAGCATAAAGCCTTGTTACCCCCCAAATTACATGCAATTCCTGTAGTTTAGCACAGCCGGGGGATTTTTTCACCCGTTGGAAATCATGTTTTGGCGCCTCGGAGCGGCAAGTTCCGGGTTCGGACAAATCCGGTGCGATTATCCCGCCCCTATACTGGGATCAACTGGATGATATGAAAAGAGTAGCGTTTGTTACTTTAATCCACACTCCCGCACGAGAAGCCACCTTGATGACCTGACCTGCTCCTTCCAGGTGGTGATTCCAACACAAGCTTCCCAAACGGGAAACTACCTGTGCCGAGTGGACTCACGCCCTCGGCAGGCTCGTTTTCAATCCACGCTCCCCATTCAGGGAGCGACCCTTACGGTGTAACAGCAACAGGCACTTCCCAAGTCGTTTCAATTCACGATCCCGTACGGGGGCGACACAAAGCTGCTAACCTTTCCATAAATGCCGTAGCAGTTTCAATCCATACTCCCATTCAGGGAGCGACTCGACAAGATTATGCGATTGCTGGACATGGTGCAGTTTCAATCCATGCTCCCATACAGGGAGCGACCGTGCCGCGGCCGCAAAGGGCCTATCTGTGTGAGTTTCAATCCACGCTCTCATACAGGGAGCGACCGCCGGCCTAATCGATGTAATACAACTTTCTGAAGTTTCAATGCACGCTCCCATACAGGGAGCGACAACCAATGGCCCCTCCAGGCTCCGAAAGCGGAGCGTTTCAACCCACGCCCCCTTACAGGGAGCGACGACGAGCTGCCATTCTGTCGGCAAATAGCCAAAGTTTCAAACCCACGCTCCCCTAACAGGGAGCGACATAACGGCTTTCGGGATTGCTCTCAATTCAAGCGTTTCAACCCACGCTTTCCATACAGGGAGCGACAATGGCCGTCAACACGTACAACGTTTCCGACGAGCTGTTTCAACCCACGCTCCCCATACAGGGAGCTACGAAAATCCGCCAGCAAGCGTACCTGTTCAAAGGGTTTCAATCCACGCTCCCCACACGGGGAGCGACGATCCGCGGTCGTGAGCGGCTTTGTTGACCTGGCAGTTTCAATCCACGCTCCCCACACGGGAAGCGACTGATATCCTACCCTTAGGAATACCTGTTTGTTCTGTTTCAATCCACGCTCCCCACACGGGGAGCGACCTCTCGCAACTCCGGTAATGTTCGCCGCAGTAAGAGTTTCAATCCACGCTCCCCACACGGGGAGCGACACGGTGCAAAATCACCTTCGATAGACATTCCAATTGGTTTCAATCCACGCTCCCCACACGGGGAGCGACGGACAATGGTGTCCCCGGCCAACTCGGCATCGATGTTTCAATCCACGCTCCCCACACGGGGAGCGACCGTTAATATTCGGCGCGGGCGTAGGGCGTCCAGTGTTTCAATCCACGCTCCCCACACGGGGAGCAACCCTCGCTGGGTGGCATCCCTCCGGCCGTGGCCGGTTTCAATCCACGCTCCCCACACGGGGAGCGACCGAGCTTGCAGGTATTCCAGTCCTTTACCTACGGGGTTTCAATCCACGCTCCCCACACGGGGAGCGACTAACACGGGGGTGCTGTCTACAACCCTTCTTTCAAGTTTCAATCCACGCTCCCCACACGGGGAGCGACAAAATCTACGTGACCGAGATCCATGCCGACAACGTGTTTCAATCCACGCTCCCCACACGGGGAGCGACGGGAGGCCTGTTGGCAATCCGTTTTCTTCAATCATGTTTCAATCCACGCTCCCCACACGGGGAGCGACGCCAGTATCAGCATCCGCTGCACCTGGCCGGCGAGGTTTCAATCCACGCTAACCACACGGGGAGCGACGATTATCTACGCGGATCGTGATGGGTTCTATTGCGTTTCAATCCACGCTCCCCACACGGGGAGCGACCCGAAACGCAGAGGGTACAGACATCCCTTGGGCAGAGTTTCAATCCACGCTCCCCACACGGGGAGCGACGGCGATGACCTTGTATTGCTGCGGCTTCATACTTGTTTCAATCCACGCCCCCCACACGGGGAGCGACCCCGGCGAGGATGCATGGCCGAATCAACTGTTCGGGGTTTCAATCCACGCCCCCCACACGGGGAGCGACGAGGCTAAGGCTTCCCAAGGAGGGATAGCGATGATGGTTTCAATCCACGCCCCCCACACGGGGAGCGACCAAAGAGGCCATGGAACTGATCCAGGGGACTTGGCTGTTTCAATCCACGCTCCCCACACGGGGAGCGACATACGCGGATACGTCACGACATTCAAACGGCAATTTGTTTCAATCCACGCTCCCCACACGGGGAGCGACCGGAGACAGGCGTTTGGCTGAGCATGGCAACAAAGTTTCAATCCACGCTCCCCACACGGGGAGCGACCGGCCCCCAAGTCTCTTCGAGAGATAACCACACCTGTTTCAATCCACGCTCCCCACACGGGGAGCGACTCTGTTGAGGTTCAACAGTATCTCAACAAAACTGTTTCAATCCACGCTCCCCACACGGGGAGCGACTCGTTACGGACTGGAGCGCGAAGACTTTGCATCAGTTTCAATCCACGCTCCCCACACGGGGAGCGACTACGTTCATATTCTTAGCGATACGAAAGGATGAGGTTTCAATCCACGCTCCCCACACGGGGAGCGACGACGGCGGAGATAGAGCGGCTGACGGCAGAGCGGTTTCAATCCACGCTCCCCACACGGGGAGCGACCCTGGTGCTGGTCCGGGACATCGACGAGGATGAGTTTCAATCCACGCTCCCCACACGGGGAGCGACTTTTGACACGCTGGGCCGTCCGGTTAAGGGCGGAGTTTCAATCCACGCTCCCCACACGGGGAGCGACAGCAAAAATCACCTAAAACCATCTAATAAAGGTATGGAAAAAGTTCATTTCGCCTTAAAACAAATAAATAAGGTATGCTACGATACTTGACTACATTTCACTCATCCGAAAATAGATTGTTTTCGACAATTTTCGAGGTGCGAATCCCCCAAGGTTTTTATGGGAGCTTCCCATTCGAACCAAAGTACTGCTCCTATAGAATCAGCGGACTATCCATATCGTAAGCAGGTTTTGCCCCGATATGCTCGACCTTTGTTTTATATCTGTCGCCCATATTGTAAAACCTCAAGCTGTCCGTATCCGGGTTAATCAGCTCCTCTAACTCAAACCGAAGACGTCGAAACTGAGTCGAATCAACGACACATTCAAACACTGAGTTCTGCACCCGCTGTCCGTAATCCTGGCATTTTTTCGCTACCTGCGAAAGACGCCTGCGTCCCTCACTGGTAATGGTACTTACGTCGTACGTAATCAATACGAGCATTCCGTCGACCTCCTCCCTATTTCCACAGTAAAGGCGGATACTCATCCAGATCGCCACGAATCGTTCGGGCCAGCAGCATCGCTTGCGCATAGGGCACCAGTCCCCAGGAAATCGAATCGTTCAAAAAAGGGTGGACGATCTTCTCCTGTTTCCGCTCCTGCCAGGCTTTGAGCACCTTTTTACGGGTTTCGTCGTCCATCAGAACAGCCCCATTTTCTTTCCGGGTGAACCCATCTGCGGAGACGATCTTCTTATTAATCAATGTCAGTACAAACCGGTCTGCGTAGACGGAACGAAGCTCCTCCATCAAGTCGAGCGCCAACGAAGCCCGTCCCGGTCGATCTCGGTGCATAAAGCCGACATAAGCATCCAGTCCTGCCGCCTCGAGGGCGGCTCTCATCTCGTTCGCTAACAAGGAATAGGCAAAAGAAAGCAATGCATTGACGTTATCTAGCGGCGGGCGCTTGTTTCGTCCATGAAAGAAAAAATTCTCTTTTTGCTGCAAGATAAGCTGGTCGAATACCGAATTGTACTGCACCGCTGCTGAGCCTTCCAATCCGCGAAGCACATTAAGCTCCTCGGCTTTGCGGGCAAATCCCATCGTTTCCGTCAGGGAGGCGCTGACCTGCTTCAGCTTTTGGACATTCAGCCGGAGCGGATAATCCCGAGCCGCCCTCTCCAGCACCCATTTCATATTATAGAGCTTGCCCACGATCATATTGCGAGCCATCAATGCGCTTCGCCGCTCGTCGTCAGAAACGCGATATTGTTCCTTTCTCAACACGACATTTCCTTTGGACTCCCCAACTATACGTGCCAGGAAACGACCGTTCCTCGTCATAAACGCCAAGTCGATCCCTCGCTCCGCACACGCACCCATCAATGCAGGACTGACGCCGGCGTACCCAAACGTGCAGACTGCCTCCAGATTATGCAGCGGGTACCGGGCGAGCGGCTTGTCATCCAGTCGAATGACTATATTCTCCCCATCCTTGGACAGGTACGTATCCGGCGTCGTAATAAACAAAGTATTGAGCAGCTTTTTCATCGAGCGGCCCCGCCTTCTTCCTCTTTCAAACGGCTATCGATATAGCTTGTCGCCGATCGTCTACTCATCAGCTCCGGCAAACAGACGGAATGCAGGGAGCAGCTGTCGCAATGGGGTCCGGTTTTCACCTTGGGCGTATGCGTTCGTTCGTAGTAACGATGCATTTCGATGATGGAGCTTTTCACGCGCTGCCTGTCTTCTTCCGTAACCGTTACCTCGACACGCCGCTTGATCTCATCATAGAAAAAGAAGCCGACCGACAGCTCGCAGGCCAGCATCTCCTCCAGACAAATCAACTGAGCCACAAGCTGGGAAAAATCGGAATCGTTCTTTTTCGGCTTCCCCCGCTTGTACTCGACCGGGTAAGGCTTGTACATTCCTTCTTCGCCAGCTAGTGGTATTCCGTCCGCTTCGCGCACAAACTCAACGACATCACAGATTCCGGTTATGCCCAGCTCTCTCGAATGAACCGGCATCGCACGCACAACCAGCCGGTCCCCCCTTTTCTCGCGGGTAAACGGCTGATCCGCCACTCGGTGCAAATGCTCTCCCTCGACCGTGCGCACATTGTCCACCCATTGCTGCTCAATATGAATCAATGCCCATTGCCTGCGGCAAAAATGAAAATGCTGGATTCCCGAAAGAAGCAGGTAGTCTTCTTCCTTATATTCCGGCATACTCTTGCACATCCAGACCTTCAAGCGGCAGCAAGGCAATCTCATAGTCTTCTACATCTCTAGGCAACGTTACGCCGTCTTTCAAAGAAATCTGCAAGGAGCGGTGCACCTTGGCCGAGGAATATTGACCCAGCTTGGAGTTATGCTCCCACCAATAAACACGGTGAACCTCCATGCTGCCGTCTGGACGCGCTGATGAGGCGTCGTTTTCGAATAGTGTGACCAGCGCCTCGCGGATTTTCAATGCATCCTCATACGAAAATCCGGTTCGCTCCGCAAGCTGCACGTTGATGCTTCCTTTGAACACGTAAACGCCAAAATCAACGCGATGCTTCATGCCCATCGTATCCGAGCCCCTCTTGTCAGGGTCAGAGCCTGTCGTAAGATTGACGCTCTTCGTAATTTGCAAGCTAGTAATATCAATAGGCTCCAGGCTCACCGCCGTATGAATGGATACGGGACCGCGTACGCCGATTGAAACCGCATCGTTGCCAGGGAAAGCAAACACTTGACCAAAACCGCGTACATCAAGCCAGGATTCGCAGGCTGCCTTCGCGAAAAGCTCGCTATTTTTCTTTTTGCCTTTGATGAATTCCTGCACTTCGGCGTTGCCGTCGACTCGATCCTTGATGCTGCGAAACGAATCTGATCGCCGATCATCCGACTGCACCAAAATTGCTTCACCCAGATCCTGCAGTCGGTTGCGGATTTTCCGCTTCAGGCATACGTCGGAGATTTCTCCTTTGCCATCATAGTTTTGACGCGGCCTATTGCCGTTCAGCGGATCCCCGTTTGGGTTGGCATTGTGCACAGACAAGACAACGGCAAAGTCGATTTTCCGATCCAATGGTTTCATGGCGATATCGCTCCTTAATCGGGTTTAGAGTTATTGGAGTGAACAATTTATAAAGGTGAACAGTTAGTCCTCTGTTGTTTCGCTTTTTTCGTCCTCGATGTATGAATCAATTTTTTTATAGTTGTTCAACTCGTGACGCTGGCTGTAGTATCCAAGCAGGTACTTTCCGTTTAACGGCTGGTCCGAAAAATCATTCGGATCCATTTTTGTACTGATGTCACCCATCAGCTTTTTGTAATAGCCGGCTTTAGGACCCAGCTTGACGAGATAGGGCTGAATCGCCCCATGAATGACGGTCCAGGTTCGCATTGGGCGCTGAGCAAAAACATTCATATACCGGATCGCATTGGTAGCCCGTTTCTCCTCTGATCCAAGCTGTCTTCTTTCCAGAACATCCGCCACGGCCAGCATCTGTCCAAACAGATAGCTTCGATCATCCAATTCCTTGTCCACAGCCACTTCGAGTCCCTCCTTGCGATAGGTTTTGTTCACAAGCGCACAAGCAATGCCAAGCGTCTTCTCCCACTCCCATAACTCCATCGCGACCGGGCTCGAGGCTCGGGCGATGACGCTGCGCACAATATCCCTTGGTACTGGGGCACCGTCAAGAATGCAGGGAAGCATGCGCTCAATCAACCCCTTTACAACCTTGTCGCTCGCCCTTGGGCCATAAGCAGCAAAGGCAATGTCCCTCGTTGCCGGAGCTCCCATTAACAAAAGCGTCCTGCCGTTTTTCCGATAAGGCTGTAGCCAGCAGCAAGATAAATGCCACTCCTCGATTCGCTGCAAAAAGTGCTCTTTCTCCACATCTCGATAGTAGGTCATAGACATTCGTCCAGGGGTTGCCGCATCCAAAACCATAATGATGACATCCGAATGGTAGTCCTCCTGGTCATGCCGATAACCGCTGATGGCGAGCCGGACACGCCTGGCGTACATTTCATGTGTCCCATCCCCTTCCTCCGCTTCCCCACGGTCTTCCTCGTCGAGCAAATCATCCGTGTCTGCGAAAGGATCGGGCACCTCAAGGCTTTTCGTCCCCCATAGGACAAAAACCTTGCCATCAATCGTGAACGATTGCTTTTCAATCAGCCATTTCAAGGCATTATGTGCTTTCTGTGATACCTCATAGCTTACCGCAGCGGCATTTCGGCTTGTCCCGAATCGGCCTCGATAAGTAAATCCCGAGCTGTCATTGGCTGAGATCAGCTTGGACTTGTCACCTGAATGGCGAATGCGGGAAGCATGCTTGTCGGCATATGGAAGCTGCTTTCCAGTTACATAACAGAGCTCCGTATCCAGCAGCTTCGTATTGTAAAAGTCAATAAAGGACTGTTGTACGTCCCGTCTGCGCCACAGCCGCGCCTCAGGCACTCCAGGCACCTCGACGGCAAACCGAACAAATGCTGCATTCTGGCCGGATGCGATTACCTTAAAGATGTCTGGCTTCTCCACTCCGTAGGCTTCCGCCAGTTCCGGCGTCCACTTCTCAGCCAATTGACCTTCTCCATCCAGCCATAACACCTTCTCATTTATCAGGTCGGCCAGAAGCGTACCTTTATGCACGTACTGATAGACGCTGCATAAAGTTGGTACAGAAAATGAAGACTCGCTCCATTCCTTTAATTGTTCAACGTAATCTTCATAAGGCGTATACTTGGAAATCGGTGAGCAATAGCGGCCGTAGTCCCCTGCAACATACATAAGTTTGTCGTGAAGCGGATAAGGAACAGGAGCGCTTGTACGGCTCGCGGACGCCTCCGTACAAGGGATGATCGTACTCCCGCTCTCCTTATCGACGACCTTCGCCCTCAAAAAACAGCCTTGCTCATCCAGATGGATTTCAATATGGGTAGTTTGTGTGGTATGGGAGAGCGGAAGTAGAGTGTATTCTCGATCGTAGCGATTCTTCTCGAATTTTCCGACATAGTCGGTGTGATTATCATAGGTTTCGTTCAGTTTGGCCAGCCAGGTCATGCGTCAGCCTCCTCCCTCCGCAAACCATTCCTCGTAAAGCTTGTCCGCCGGCTCCATGTTGCCGGGGCCAAACGGCTTGATGCTTCCTTTGCCCGTCTGACGGGTGAGCGTACATTCTTCGGGACGTTTAAAATGGATAATTCCTCTTTGCATTTTTGCGCGCCATAAACGGGTTTCAAGCTCCTCGCGGCCAGTTTCGTCCGGGTAGCTGATTCCGTGCACCATGACTCCAAAATCAAGCTCAGGCGTTTCGTCGTAATATCCTTGACCGGAGCCAAATTCGCAAAATTCAACATATCCCTGGCATTCACGGGCGCCGAGGAAGATATCCCTTCGCCCACCGGCTACCACAGCTCTTTTGGCAATATTGTGATGCTTGTGTTCGTTGCGGTCATGTGCCAGTTCTTCGCGATGGGGGTTGAACTCGAAATGGGCCCGCACCTGATAACGGACGTCTTTTAAGTAGGTGTAGTAGGCCAAGGTGTTGCCACCACTGTATTCGATTGGCCGCATACCTTTTGATTCCGTCTGGATCGGGTTCATGATCCGGACTTCGTCTATGTACCAAATAAGAGTGGGCTTCCAATAGACCGATTCCGTAATTCCCTTGAGAGCCTGGTAAGTCGGCACATGATAGCTGAACTTCTCCCCGCCGATTTTGGTCAGAGGATCGGTGAACAAAGCATATGTGCCTGTAACCTCAAATTCGATTTGATTTCTCAAAAGGAGAACCTCCTTTTTATTCAAATAATCGCTGGCTGAAACTCCCCATCTCCGGCTGGATCTACGCCGTACTCCTTCGAATATGCCGTCTCGTTCAACGCCATTACTCTACCTTGAAACAGATAATTCAAGTTCCCACCCTTATCCAGTTGGCGAAGCTCCTGGTCATACAAATTAACCGTGTAGGGCTGGGCTTTTCGCAGCCAATCTCCCAGCTCATTCGACCCAAGCTCTCCGTTTAAAGCTAAAATAATCTCGGATGCATCGTCATTATACGGTACAATAACGGACTTCCCGGCATTTGAGATCACCTCGAAATGTCGTTCCACCGTCGCGATTGAACTGCGAATATACAACGGAGGAGCTACCTTATGTTTATCTTTGTACCGGTTGCATAAGGCAGTATTGAGGTCCAGCAACGAATATAAAGCAAACCCTTCTTTGGAAACCGGATAGTCCATCTTTTCCTTGATCTTGTCGTAGTAATAACAGAAATACAAATCCATCGCTTTTATGGAGAGCAACTGATGGTCAAAACATTGGGGCTTGCGTCTGAATTCGCCCAGCAACCGTTCCGTCTGTTCTGCTCCCAGCTTGATCTCCGGCAAGCTGCGCAAGCTTTCTTCAGCCGATCGAATAATGTACACATTACGCAGCGAATCCTTGCCGTGCCGATTGCACCTCCCCGCTGCTTGGGCAATCGAATCCAACCCGGCGAGAGATCGGATGACGCATTGGAAACTGATATCCACACCTGCCTCAATCAACTGCGTACTGATACAGATGACTCTCTCTTTTCCCAGTGAGTTGCGGATTGCATCCAATCTTTCCTTGCGATGCGCCGGGCACATGAAAGTGCTCAAGTGATAAAGCATGACACCTTCCTCGTTGATCCATTCCTGCGCTTTCAGAAAATCAAAAAGCTTTCGTACCGCCGTCTTCGTATTGAGAATAACAAGCAAGCTGTCAATTTCATTCATCTGCTCCGAGACGAATGCAGCCAGCTGCTCGGTTGTCATCGCCCCTTGGCAAGTGGCATCCTGCAGTTCCACCCTTTTAAACTGTGTCAGTACCTGATTCGGATTGCGAATCATTTCCGGCTCGGGAGAAAGATGCACGTTCCGCCGGACATGCTGGAGCGCAGGCTGGGTAGCAGTACAAAGAACAACGGACGAGCCGCATATGCCATGCAGAAAGTTGACGGCGCTGTTAAACAACGAGATGCAATGAGAAGGCACCGCCTGCACCTCATCAAAGATTACAACCGCATTGGCCAGTTGATGCAAGCGCCTTGCATTGCGGGACCCCTTGGCATAAAACGTGTTCAGGAATTGAACCATCGTGGTAAATATAATCGGACGATCCCAGATATCTCGGGCCAGACGCAGCTTCTTCCGCTCCAGATCATAGGTTTGATCCTCTTCTTCCTCGTCTGGATATTGTTCAGAATCCAGCCATTTCCGCAGATCAAAATCTTCCGCCACGTTGGAATGATGCTCCAGAATCATGTCATCGTTTTGGACGATTTTCCTAATCTCGGCTACGTTTTGCTCAATAATGGTTGTGTAAGGCAAAACATATATGATTCTTTCCTTACCTGTCTCTATGGCATGACGCAAAGCATAGCGAAAGCTCGCAAGCGTTTTTCCGCCTCCTGTAGGGATAGACAATGTGTAAATGCCGGAAGGGCGTTCAACGGCAAACTCATCGCATTGTTTGGACATCTCGGAGCGAAGACGATTGATCGGATGACCAGCATCGTCGGCATTTGAGAAGCCGTCGATTTTATCAAGCAAGGATCGATAGGCTTTGGAGAAAAAGACATGGCTCTCAAAGACAGGAGCGTCCTGTTCCCCTTCTTCAAATTGCCTCGTCATGGTCCGATCCGCATCAATCAGGCAACTAAATAGATACTTCACTGTCAGCGAGGCAGTAATGGACGGTGGTTTGCAGACTTTCATGCGTTCAACGAGCTGCTGCATCTCCTCTTTGGCCTTCTCAAAATAAGCTACCAATTCGGCCTGTCCCATTGTAGTAGAAAGAAATTCTTCAATAGCCTGTTCATACCCGGGCAGCTTATCGATTTGGGTTTCAATCCGCTTCAGAAACGGAGAATTTCCATCTGGATCTATATAGTCCTTCAGGCCCCCATGATGAGAAAGGATGCCGTTGGCTATCCATTCTGTCGTTCGCTTGTCTGCTGTACTGTCCGTGTTTCGATGAAATTGTTCATACAGCCACTTGCCGCCTGCCGTAGAGTGATCCACCGAGCCCCGCTTTGGAGGAGCATGGGGGTTGGCTACCGCCATTTCAATATACATCTTGAATTGAGTCGTGTTCTTCCCCATGTCATGCAGCAAGCCCGACAGACCTGCAAGATGTTTTGCTCCGATTTTGGCTCCAAGCTTCTCAGCGTATTGTTGAACCGATAGAAGGTGGTCATGGACTGATTCCCGCTGACCGTCCAATTGCCGGATATGAGCTACGAATTCAGTTTGGCTTGCATGATCTACACTCCTCGGCATCCTCTTCCCTCCTAGAAATACAGGACCTAAGAACCTTTTTTACAGTTACTCCGAGATAGGGTTCGACAATTATACACACAAACCTTCTTAAATAATGGAAAATATTCCAGTATAGATTTGGATGTGATTTAATCCCGGTTAAGAATGAACATTCGGGTTGGCAATAATATTTTTGTTCATTATGATAGGGGCAGCAATCCTTGTGCGAATGGCAAGCTCCCATAAAAAACCGGGGAGATTCGCACCTCGAAACTTGTCGAATGAAGTTCATTTTTAGAAAAAGGTTATTTCGTCAATCCTCGATGCATACCTATTTTGATTGCAAAATTCGCGAAAACAGCAATTCTCATACCTTTCCAGAAAGGTTCGAGGCTGTTTCCGCTGTCGCTCCCCGCATGGGGAGCGTGGATTGAAATTACTGCTCGTTAGTCTATTGAATGCTTTTTGGGTGAGTCGCTCCCCGCATGGGGAGCGTGGATTGAAATCGGCTGTAGAGTCGGCCTACACTCGAATTGCAAAGTCGCTCCCCGCATGGGGAGCGTGGATTGAAATCCCCGGCCCAAGTACCGAATGAAGACACAGTCGGCGTCGCTCCCCGCATGGGGAGCGTGGATTGAAATCTTGCTATGGCCAGCGCGGCATCGGATGGGGAAAGTCGCTCCCCGCATGGGGAGCGTGGATTGAAATATGGACAAGCAGCTATTTTACATTTTCGATGATGTGTCGCTCCCCGCATGGGGAGCGTGGATTGAAATAGTCCGAGTGGGTGCAAGGTATGGGTGCCTTTACGGTCGCTCCCCGCATGGGGAGCGTGGATTGAAATAGGAGTCGGTGAAGCTTTGCTATGGGTGATAGGCGTCGCTCCCCGCATGGGGAGCGTGGATTGAAATCCTGGACGCATTATATCAATCTGAGCGGCCAGGGTCGCTCCCCGCATGGGGAGCGTGGATTGAAATTCCCATCCCTTGAGGCCGCCTGGGGTGGTTGGTCGCGTCGCTCCCCGCATGGGGAGCGTGGATTGAAATGGCACCAATTCCGTTTGCACAGACGTTATCGTAGTCGCTCCCCGCATGGGGAGCGTGGATTGAAATTTCGATCAAAATAAACACCGATGGTTCAATGTTTGTCGCTCCCCGCATGGGGAGCGTGGATTGAAATCGTCATCGGCACCCGGCCCGCGCACTCAATTTAGTCGCTCCCCGCATGGGGAGCGTGGATTGAAATATGAGCGGTCATAATATCGTCTCCTTCGTTTATTAGGTCGCTCCCCGCATGGGGAGCGTGGATTGAAATAACGAGGCGGTAGAAGCTCTTGATAAGGTGCAGGGTCGCTCCCCGCATGGGGAGCGTGGATTGAAATCCCTTGCTTGCCGCCTTTGTTTACCACCCGATACTGGTCGCTCCCCGCATGGGGAGCGTGGATTGAAATTCCGAAATGACGTGCCAGATATGCTGCAGCCAAACGTCGCTCCCCGCATGGGGAGCGTGGATTGAAATGCATTCCTCCGTTCGTATCTAATCATGCTCAGCGTCGCTCCCCGCATGGGGAGCGTGGATTGAAATTTTTGAGGGGCGTGATGTCATGAGTAACGAACAGTCGCTCCCCGCATGGGGAGCGTGGATTGAAATGCCAGTTCGGCTATCTCCACCTGGAGTGCAAGGTCGCTCCCCGCATGGGGAGCGTGGATTGAAATCCATGGGCTGGCAGACTCGTTGAGATGGAAGCCGCGGTCGCTCCCCGCATGGGGAGCGTGGATTGAAATCAGCGATAAAGGTACTTGAGCGCGGAGGCTGTGTTCGTCGCTCCCCGCATGGGGAGCGTGGATTGAAATAACGAAATTGTCACAATCAAAACCCCAAATTACGTCGCTCCCCGCATGGGGAGCGTGGATTGAAATCTATTCTCGGACGGTGACGCAGAGCACCTGCAAATTCGCTCCCCGCATGGGGAGCATGGATTGAAATCGAATAGACGTCGACCTCCTGGAGCGCAAGGAACAATCAACGTCGCTCCCCGCATGGAGAGGTATATGAAAACTGATGGCTATTGTCAGAACGGTTCCGAACACCGGGGCGACTCTCTATAGGGGGAGCGTGAGTTTAATCTGTCCCCCTACACAAATGACATTAATAAGAATCGCTCCCCTTATGGGGAGCGTGGTTTGAAACTTTATTGCGTTCGTGACTAGCCTGATTATGCCGGGTACGGAAGTGATTTACCAACCAACATTACATCCCGCTACTCCCCGCCCCCATACTTGCTCCGCAGCCTCCGCACCGCATCCATCAGCTCCCGCCCCGCGAGCTTCTCCGCCTGTCCGTACAGCGGCTCCCACAGAGCCATCCACTCCCGCCGCTCCGGCTCCTGCAGGTCGGCGATATTCATCCAGCGGCCGCTCCGCATTTCCGCGAGCTCCTTGCGGCTCATTTCCCGAGCGCTCTCGTTGGCCCAGCCGGTCGTCTCCCGCATCGCCTCCTGGATGATGGCCTGCACATCCGGCGGCAGGCTTTCCCAGAAGGAGCGGTTCATCAGCACGGCGTACCCGAGATAGGCGTGATTGCTGACCGTCATGTATTTCTGCACCTGATAGAACTTCTTGCTGTAAATATTCGTGATCGTATTCTCCCCGCCGTCGACCGCTCCGCTTTCGTAAGCCTTGTACACGCTGTTGAACGGAATGTCCGCCGTCGAGGCGCCCAGAGCCCGGAACTGGGCATCGACGATCGCGCCCGGCAGGATGCGGAATTTCAGGCCGCTGAAATCCTCGGGATGCACAAGGGGCTTGTCGCTCGACGTCATCTGCTTGAACCCGTTGCCCCAGAAGGCGAGGCCGATCATCCCCCGGCTCTCCAGCCGCTTGAACAGCAGCGAGCCGACCTCGCCGCTGAACGCCTCCTCCACCGCCTCTTCCGTGCGGAAGGCGAAGGGCAGGTCCATGACGCTCCACTCCGGCATCCGGGCCGACAGATTGGAAAAGGCCGGCGCGATCATCTGCACATCCCCGCGAGCCAGAGCGGCCTGCTCGTCCGGCTCCGTGAACAGCGTTCCGTTCGGGAACAGCTGCACCTGCACCTTGCCGCCGGACTTCTCCTCCACCAGATCGGCGAACCGCTGCGCGGCCAGCCCCTTGGGCGTATTCTCCGCCACGACGAAGCTGAACTTGATGACATGCCTGCCGCTGAAGCCCATCTGCTCGTCATCCTCCGGCAGCGGGCCGGGCAGCTTGTACCCTCCAAGCCAGAACATGGACAGCACGGCAGCAGCCGCCAGCAGCAGACCGCCGCCCCACAGCCTGAACCTTCTTCCGCTCATTCCTCCGCGCCTCCCTCCTCATTTCGGCCTTGTCCTCAGCCCTCATCCCCGTCTCTATGAACCTCATCTTATCCTACCCGGCGGCTGTTGGAGAAGCCCGCCCCCGAGATTTCCGCAGGTTTGCAGGCCTCATGCACTGGTGTATGATGATGGGAAAAGGGCATGTTGACCCTATTCCATCCCGCAAGGAGGCAGGTCCGACCATGCTCAAGCCGCTCAAAATCAACTGGAAAATCGCCCTGCTCTCCTTCGGCGTCGTGCTGTTCGCGCTCATAGCCGGCGGCGGCGTGGCGGTCGGAAGCATCCTCCATCTGCAGGAGGAGGAGCTCGGCAGGCGGCTGCTCGTCACCGCAAGGACGGCGGCCCGCCTTCCCGAGATCGCCGCCGGGCTGGAGGAAGAGGCCCGGCAGCCCCAGCTGCGGGAGGCCGCCGAGCGGATCGGCATCATCCATGACGCCACGTATGTGGTGGTCATGGACATGCAGCATAAGCGGCTGTCCCATCCGGTGCCGGACCGTGTCGGCACTTATTCCCGGGGTACCGACGAAGGGCCGGCCTTCGCCTAGCACAGCTATGTCTCCAAGGCGAAGGGCGAGCTCGGAACCGCGCTGCGCGCCTTTGTCCCGGTCATGGACAGCTCGCACATGCAGATCGGCACCGTGCTCGTCGGCCGCGTCCTCCCCTCTCCCGGAGAGGTCATTCTGCCCTTCGCCGGGCAGATCTCCGCCATCCTGCTGCTGTCGCTGCTGGTCGGCCTCGCCGGCTCCTGGGCGCTGGCAAGGCAGATCAAGAAGGATATGTTCAATATGGAGCCGCTGGAGATCGCCCGGCTGCTGGTGGAGCGGGACGCGACCTTTCATGCGATGCACGAGGGCGTCATCGCCATCCACAACGACGAGCGGATCGCCGTCTTCAACGAGCGGGCACGCCAGATCTTTCATATCGGCGGCGAAGTGGTCGGACGGCCTATCCGCGAGGTTCTCCCGGATACCCGGCTGCCGGAGATTCTGGAGCTGGACGCTCCGGTCTATCAGCAGGAAATCTTCATCGGCGGCCAGCATATTGTCAGCAACCGCGTGCCGATCCGCGTGCAGGGGCATACCGTCGGCGCCGTAGCCATCTTCCAGGACCGGACCGAGGTCGCCCGGATGGCGGAGGAGCTGACCGGGGTCAAGGCGTTCGTGGACACGGTCCGGGTCCAGAACCACGAGTACATGAACCGGCTGCATACGATCGGGGGGCTGATCCAGCTCGGGCAGGGCGAGCAGGCGCTCGACTATCTGTTCCGCATGTCGGGCGAGCGCGAGGAGCTGAACCGGTTTCTCGGCACCCAATTTTTCCATGACAGCCTGACCGGGCTGCTGCTCGGCAAAATCAGCCGCGGCCGGGAGCTCGGCATCGATGTGCAGATCGATCCCCACAGCCGGCTGCAGCGTTTCCCGGAGCATCTCGACCACCATGATTTCGTCGTCCTGCTCGGCAATCTGATCGAGAACGCCTTCGATTCGCTGGCGGAGGCTCCCGAGCCCAGACGCGTGCTCGTCAGCCTGGAGCAGGACGACGAGCAGCTGTCTCTGCTCGTCGAGGACAACGGCTGCGGCATGGACGAGCATGTCCGCCGCCGCATGTTCGAGCGCGGCTTCAGCACCAAGCCCGGAGACGGCCGGGGCATCGGCATGCATCTGATCGCGGGCATCGCGAAGAAGGGCGGCGGAACGATCCAGGTCGAATCCGCGCCCGATGAAGGCACATCCATGACGCTGTTCTTCCCCATGACGGAGAAGAGGCAGCCGGAAACAGGAAGGAGCGAAAATGAAAATGGTTGACGTCATCCTGATCGAAGACGATCCCATGGTCCGCGAGGTCAACCGGCAGTTCGTCGAATCGGTGGAAGGCTTCCGTGTCGTCGGCACCGCTTCGGGCGGACTGGAAGGCATGGAGCTGATCCGAAGAATGAATCCCGACATGGTCATCCTCGACATATACATGCCCGGACTGGACGGCGTTCAGACGCTTCGCCAGCTGCGCAGCGAAGGCCATGCGGCCGGGGTCATCGTCATCAGCGCCGCCAACGACCGGGACACGATCCGCTCCATGGTGCAGGGCGGCGCGGACGACTACATCATGAAGCCGTTCAAGGCGGAGCGCGTGCGTGAAGCTCTCCTGCGCTGGCTCCAGCGCCGCGAGGAGCTTGGCTCCGGCGGAGCGCTGGATCAGGGCGAGCTCGACCGGCTTCTGCACGGCTCAGGCTCGTCGGGCCTTGCTCCTTCATCCCCTCTTTCCAAAAGCGGAGACAGCCTTCCCAAGGGACTCCAGGCGGCGACGCTGGCGCAGATTATCCGTTATCTCGGGCTGCAGCCGGAAGCCGTATCGGCCGAGAGCGTCGCCGAAAACGTCGGCATTGCCCGTGTCACCGCCAGACGGTACTTGGAGCATCTGGCCAAGAGCGGCCAGGTCACCCTCCAGCTTCAATACGGCCTCGGCAGGCCGGTCAACCTTTATTCGCTGAACAAAACTCGCTGAACAATCGTCATGCTCCCCGCAGCCAGCCCTGGCTGCGGGTTTTTGGTCTTTATGCCAGGCGGACAGCGGCAAAGTCTCTCCCGCCGCCTTCTCTCTTCTCCTCCTCCAGGCTCCATACCCTTCATGACCATAAAGACCAAAACAACCATTATGACCGTATGCTAGCGCTTTCAAATGAAAGCGATATCATGAGAACAGAAGCAGCGATCATGAAGCACATCCCCTTCGTCCGCCTTCAGCCCTATGTATCCCTGTCACAGAAAGAACCTATGAACCGAACCTTCAGATGCAAAGGATGTGCAGTCCCATGTCCATACCTGCAGGCGCTTCCACGCCTATCATTCTCCGGCTGGAGCTCAGCCGGGCTACCGCTTCGTTCGCCCAGATCGCCACGGTCATCGGGGATACCGGAGGCGATATCGTCGCGATCGACGTCACGCGGTCGGATTCCGCGTCCACCGTGCGCGACCTGACCGTCAACGTGTACGACCAGAGCCATGCCGACCGGATCGCTTCCGCCGTCGGCCAGCTTCCCGGCGTCCGCGTGCTCCAGGTGTCCGACCAGACGTTCCTGCTCCATATCGGAGGCAAGATCGAGACGACGCCGAAGACGCCGATCAAAAACCGCGACGACCTGTCCCGCGTCTACACGCCCGGAGTCGCGAGAGTATGCATGGCCATCCACGAGAAGCCGTCCCGCGCCCATACGCTGACGATCAAGCGCAATACGATCGCGGTCGTCTCCGACGGTTCCGCCGTGCTCGGCCTCGGCAACATCGGGCCGGAAGCGGCGATGCCGGTCATGGAAGGCAAAGCCGTCCTGTTCAAGCAGTTCGCCGGGGTGGATGCGTTCCCGATCTGCCTGAAAACCCAGGATACCGAGGAGATCATCGCGATCGTCAAGGCGCTCTCCCCGACCTTCGGCGGCATCAATCTGGAGGACATCTCCGCTCCCCGCTGCTTCGAGATCGAGCGGCGGCTGGCCGAGGAGCTCGATATCCCCGTCTTCCACGACGACCAGCACGGCACGGCCGTCGTGCTGCTGGCCGGCTTGCTGAACGCCGTCAAGCTCATCGGCAAGACGCTGCCGTCCTGCAAAGTCGTCGTTTGCGGCATCGGCGCTGCAGGCACCGCCTGCTCCAAAATGCTGATGGCCGCCGGCGTCGCCAACATCGTCGGCGTGGACCGCGAAGGCGCCCTTGTCCCCGGCAAGAGCTACGCCAACGAATACTGGCAATGGTATGCCGACCATACGAACCCTTACCGGCTTGAGGGCAGCCTCGCCGACGTCATTGAAGGCGCGGACATCTTCATCGGCGTCTCCGGACCCGGCGTGCTGAAAACGGACGACCTGAAGAAAATGGCCGCCGACCCGATCGTCTTCGCCATGGCGAACCCGACCCCGGAAATTCTGCCGGAGGAGGCCGAGCCTTATGTCCGCGTCATGGCGACAGGCCGCTCCGACTACCCGAACCAGATCAACAACGTGCTCTGCTTCCCGGGCATCTTCCGCGGCATCCTCGACTGCCGCGCCTCCCGCGTGACGGAGGAGATGAAGCTGGCCGCCGCCAAGGCGATCGCTTCTGTCGTGACGGACGAGGAGCTGAACGAGCAGTATATCATTCCGAGCGTATTCAACCATCAGGTCGTGGAGAAGGTGCGCGAGGCGGTCATCGAAGCCGCATACGCCTCCGGCGTCGCCCGCAAGGAGACCCCCTCCAAGCCGAAAGCTTCGGCTCCAACGCCCGGTTGAGGGAAACAGTCCGACTCCAAGCCTGACAACCGACCCGACAAGAAAGAGGGATTCCGATGAAAATCAACTTCAGAAACCTGACCGTCCAGGTGCTGACCGCCATCGTGATCGGCATCGCCATCGGGTATTTCTTCCCGAGCTTCGGCGCTTCGCTCAAGGTGCTTGCCGACATCTTCATCAAGCTGATCAAGATGGTCATCACGCCAATTGTGTTCTTCACGATCGTCATCGGCTTCGCGGGCATGGGCAGCATGAAAAAGATCGGCCGCATCGGCGGCAAAGCCCTGCTCTACTTCGAGCTCGTGACCACCTTCGCCATGGCGATCGGCATCGCCATCGCCTACCTGGTCCGTCCCGGCGACGGCATCGACACCTCCGGCGTCGGCAGCAAGGCCGACGCGGTCGCCGGCTATGCGCAGCAGGCGTCCGAAACCTCGCATGGCTTCAAGGACTTCCTGCTCGGCATCATTCCCGACAACGCGATCGCCGCGATGGCGAGCGGCCAGATGCTGCCGGTGCTCTTCTTCTCCGTCCTGTTCGGCCTCGCGCTGTCCATGCTCGGCGACAAGGGCCGTCCGGTTACGGACTTTTTTGAGAAACTGAACGAAATCTTCTTCAAGATCGTCGGCATCATCATGAAGTTCTCCCCGTACGCAGCAGGTGGAGCGATGGCCTATACGATCGGCAAGTTCGGTCTCGGCTCCCTCCTCTCGCTGGGCAAAATGATGCTCGCGACGTATATTACGATGTTCCTGTTCATCGTCGTTGTGCTCGGGCTGATCGCCCGTTACTACAAGTTCAGCATCTTCGGCCTGATCCGCCACATCAAGGACGAGATTCTGCTCGTGCTCGGCACCTCCTCCTCGGAGTCCGCCCTGCCTCGCCTCATGAACAAGATGGAATCGTACGGCTGCTCCAAGCCCGTCGTCGGCCTCGTCGTCCCGACCGGTTATTCCTTCAATCTGGACGGCACCAGCATCTACCTCTCGATGGCGGCGCTCTTCATCGCGCAGGCTTACGGCATCGAGCTGACTCTGCTCCAGATCGTGACCTTCCTCGGCGTGCTCATGCTCACCTCCAAGGGAGCGGCCGGCGTGACCGGCTCCGGCTTCATTACGCTTGCAGCGACCCTGGCCGCCCTGCCCGGCACGCCGATTCCGCTTGAGGGCATCGCGCTGCTGATCGGCGTCGACCGCTTCATGTCGGAGGCGCGCGCCATTACGAACCTGATCGGCAACTCCGTCGCTACCGTCGTCATCGCCAAGAGCGAAAACCAGTTCCAGCCTTTGACGGAGCCGAGCCTGGACGGCGGCCCTGCCTCCAGTCGCACGGCCGCTGCCGAAGCTTGACCGCTTGGATGGACCGAATCATCATCGCATGCCAAAAGCCGCAGCCCCGAGGGGCTGCGGCTTTTTTGCAAGCTTCAGCGTACTTCAATCCTTTCGCCAGACTGCGTCTTTCCGTTCATCCTCCATGATGCCGGCGAATTATTCGGACTATCGGCGAACGCTTCATGGGATCGGCTTGTTTCTCTTTGAAAAGGAAGGTCAATTGGACAGATTCTGCACAGCCGGCTTGGACCTGGGCCGCGCGTACAGCGCATAGAAGGCGATGAAGGCGGCCACGGCCACGATCAAGCCCTGGATGGCGAACAGGTAACGGAGGGAAAGCTCGTTCATCAGCTGGGCCATGATCAGATAGATGCCCAGCGAGAGAATGGAGAAAACCGTATTGAAGGTGGAATGAACCCGCCCCTGATAGGCCAGCTCGGTCTCCTCCTGCGCCCGGGTGATGAAGAGGATGCCGACCTGGAAGAAGGCCCCGATCAGGAAATAAAGAAGCATCGCGATGCCAAGGCCGCCGCTGAAGCCGAACAGGAAAATCGCCAGCGCGATGCCGGCCATGCCTCCGGTCATGACCAGCCGGTTGCCCAGCGCCCGGGCAATCGGAGGCAGGAGCAGGTTGCCCGTAACCGCTCCGAGGGCGAAGCTCGCGTCGATGTAGCCGAACCCGGCCGCCCCCACCATCAGCGTATCCTTGGCGAAGGGACCGAGAAGGACGTTGATCGTGTACAGCGACATGCGGATGAAAAAGATCATGGCGTAGAAAATCAGGATCGTATGGCGCCCGCGGATATGGGTCCAGCCCTCCTTCATGTCTTCCCAATAGCTCCTGAAGCCGCCGCTGGAGGCCTGTTCGGCTCTCGTCGGACGGACGACCCCCTTGCGGATGAGCAGGATGCAGACCGCCGATACGAGGAAGCTCGCCGCATTGATGCCCATGACGGACACGGCCGACGACAGGCCGACGAGAAGCCCGCCGACGCCCGCTCCGAGAAGCACGCCCGACTGCATGGCGATGGCGTTGGTGGAGTTGGCGTACAGCAGCTTTTGCGGCGGAATGACTTCCCGGATCAATGACATGGCGGCCGGAGTGTAGATCTCATCCCCCAGCGCGACGAGGAACGTGACCAGATACAGATGCCACGGCTCCAGCATGCCCTGCCACCACAGCAGCGGGATGGCAAGCAAGGCGGCTGCCCGGAAGACATCCATCAGAACGGCGATCCATTTGCGGTCGAAGCGGTCGACGAACACCCCGATCAGAGGGGACAGGACGACGCCCGGCAACGAGGTGAATATAAGGACGTACGCCACCGAGGCCGGATTGCCGGTCAGCTGCATGGCGAGCCAGCTGGTCGCAATGAACTGCATGCCGGTTCCCAGCATGGAGATCGTATGTCCGATGAAATAGAGCAGGTACGGCCGGAACCGGAAAATCTCCCAGCGCCCTGCGGCGGATACTTCGTTCATAGCTCCAATCCCCTTCGCGTTGAATACTCCCGCACAGTTCCCGGCGGCTGTCCGGCGGCTGCGGCCGGCTTCCTGCGCCTCGCCGCCCGAAGCAGCACGCCGCACAGCTCCTCGGGAGCGTCGGCAAAATAGAAATGGCCTCCCGGCAGCGACACCAGCTCGAAGGAATCCCGGGTCCAATCCTCCCAGCCCGCAGCGGCCTCGGCCTGGACATGGGGATCCTGCAAGCCGACGACGGCCGTGATCGGCATGTCCAGCTTGGCCGGAGCGGTCCGGCGATACGCCAGCACGGCCTCGAGATCGTTCTTCATGGCGGGCAGGACGATCTCCATGACGGCCGGATCGTCGAGCAGCTTTTCATCCAAGCCTCCAAGCCGCCGGAGATAGTCCCGCACCCGCTCTTCGCTCATGGATTCATGCGAGGAGCCGGAGCGGGGCGGAGGATGCGCCGAGGCGACGAAGCCGTCGATGAAGCCGAGCCCGGAGCCGTGTCTCTGCAGCATGTCGTAGGCGATCAGCGCCCCCATGCTGTGGCCCAGCAGCAGCGCCGGCTTGTCGTCCCATCCGGAGAGAGCTTCGGCGATCCGATCCCCGTAGGCTTCGATGGTCGAGGCCATCTCTTCCCCGAAGCGGTCCTGCCGGCCCGGATATTGGACGGCGAGGCATTCCACGCCCGCTCCGCGCAGCGCCCGGCTCAGCTCCCGGTAATAGCTGGCGGAGCCGCCGGCATGAGGCAGCACGATGACGCGGCTCCGGGCGTGCTCCGGCTCGTCGAACCGGCGGAGCCAGCGGCGCCGTTCAGGGCCGTTCATCCCCCCCCGCCAGTACCGCGACGATAGCCTCCGGCTGCGGCAGGCCGGCCGAATCGGCGAGCATCTGCTCCGACGCCCGGGCTTCCCGCAGAAGACCGGGCTCCAGCTCCGCAAAGATCACCTCGGGCTCCGATTCCGACGCTTCGACAATGAGGCGCCCGTACGGATCCCAGACGGCGCTTCCTCCGCAGGCGTCCCAGACGCCGGTCTTTCCGGCGTGGTTCGCCATGACCGCGTAGACGGTGTTGTCCAGCGCCCTGGCCGGGAACCAGACCCGCGACTCCTGATAGCCCATGCCCTTGCTGAACAGCGAGCTGACCAGATAGACGTGGCAGCCCGCCTGCGCCAGGAGGCGGGAATGCTCCGGGAACCCGGCGTCGTAGCAGATGCCAAGGCCGATGGTCCAGTCTCCGATCTTCAGAAGGGTCCGCTTGTCGTCGCTCTTGAAGACCTCTTTCTCGCTGTGGAACAGATGGGCCTTATGGGAAACATGGAGATCGGCTCCGGATGGATCGATTACGATGGAAGAAATGTACAGATCGCCGCCTTCCCGGGTCGGCGCTCCGACGATGGCCGCAATGCCGTGCTCCCGGCAGGCTTGCCGGATAGGCTCGAGCCGCTCGTCGCCTCGGGCGAGGGCGTACCGCTCGGGGTCGGCGGCGATGATTTCCGGAACGTAGCCGGTCAGGTATTTTTCCGGAAAGACGACCAGCCGCGCGTCTCCGCGGGCCGCCTCTTCGATCATGGCTGCCGCCCGCCGGACGTTCTCCGGGATGTCTCCCGATACCGACGCGGCTTGGGCGACGGCTATGCGAAGCGATTGCTGCGGATAATCCTCAATACTCTTCATGATGTCATGTCCTCCTCGGTCAGATAGGTGAAATGGACTTCTCCGCTCCCGGCTGAGCCGACAGGCGGAGAGAGTCCGGCTGCCGGCTTCAGCGGGGAGCCAGCGGACGGGAAAGGCTGTCGGCCTCCTCCCGGATGAACGCAGCGACGTCGGACGGCAAGGTCCGGCAGAAATAGTGGCCGCCTGCTCCGAAGACCTTCAGCTCGAGGCCGGGCACCCAGCGGCTCCAGCGGCTCCAGCTTCCCTCGAAGTCCGCCGTGGCGGGATCGTCCTGGGCGAATACGGCGACGGCCGGCGTGCGGAGAGAAACCTCGCCTTCCCTGTCCCAGAGGGATAGCAGATAGCGGTTGGACTCGATGGAATCATGGGCGAACGAACGGACCAGATGGCGCTCGTAATCCTCGCCGAGAGTAGACAGCTCGTCCGTCCCGCTCCACTCCGCATGAAGGCCGGCGATATCGGCGAATTCCAGCCGCTCGGCATTGCCGATCGTCTCCAGAATGTCATGGGGCCGGCCGATTGTCTTTGCCGCCAGCACCAGCTTTTGCGGAGGCAGCGAGCGCTCCTCCAGCAGCCGGGCGACCTCCAGAGCGAGCGCCGTGCCGACGCAATGTCCCCAGAGAATCAGCTCCGTGCGGCCGAGCCTCGATCCGATTTCGTCCGCAGCCTTGCGGGCGAGCGTATGGAAGTCCGTCAGCGAGCCGCTGCCGGAGTGCGGATCGTGTCCGGGCAGCTCCAGGGCATAAACGGCGATGTCCGCGTCCATGGCTTCGATCGCCTTGGCGGCGGGCAGGAAGTTCAGCGCGTTGCCGCCCGCGTACGGGAAGAAGACGACGCTCCTTGCCGCCTCGGACGATCGGGTGAGGCATTGCAGCAGCTGCGCCGACGCCTCCTCCGCGCCGCCCGCGACCATGATCTCGAGCGCCAGCTCGCGCAGGATCGACTTCTGCATGATCGTTTTGAGCGGCACCTGCTTGTCCAGCAGGAGGGAAACCTTCATCGCGGACAGGGAGCTGCCCCCGATCAGGAAGAAGTCGTCGTCCATATCCAGCTCCTCCTGCGGACGGCCAAGGACGGCGGACCAGATCTCCTTGATTCTGCCGGCAGCCGCCAGATAATCCGGCTTGCCCGCATCCTGTCCGGACTCGTCCGTCCGGGATGCGGCCTCGGCCGGCCCGTCCTGGGCGAGGCCGCTCACCTCGGCATGTCCGCCCGGCAGCCTGTCGAAACGGGCGAGCCGAAGGCCGGCTGAAGGCTCGGCATGGGCCTCCTCCGTGCGGTCGACCATGCTTTGGAGGATGTCGATGAACACCTCTCCGAACGCGGCCATGTCTTCCGCGTCGTATTCCGCGGTGTGGTAATGCAGGCTGAGCTCCACTTCGTCGGTGTAGAAATGGCGAGAGTATTCGATGCGCAGCGGAAATTCCGTGATGGCGGCCGCGCGCACGTCGATAAGATCGAAGCCCGGCAGATCGCGGATGTCCTTCAGGGAATAGAAATGGGTGAAATTGAACACCGTCTCGAACAGGATGCTGCGGTTTCCTTGATCCTGCTTCACCTGGGCCATCGGATAGCGCCGGTAAGGGAGCGCGGCGGCCTCCGCGTCGTACACGGAGCGGATGAGCTCGCGCCAGCTGCCGCCCTCGTCCAGCACGACCCGGAACGGCATCGTGTTCAGGAACACGCCCAGCGCGTCCTCCGCTCCCAGCCGCTCGGGACGGCCGCCGATCTCGTAGCCCGTGAACACGTCGTTGGTCCGCGTCAGCAAGGACTGGAACTTGATATGGGAGGCCAGCAGAATGTCCTTGACCGGCACCATGAGCTCCGCGGCCAGCCGCACAAGCTTGCCGGACAGCCCCTCGGGCAGCTTCACGTCGTGGAAGACGACCTCGTTGCCGCGGCCGGGCCGGGACGGCCTCGCCCGCGGAATGAGACCGCTCGGAGCCCCGTCCAGCTGCTCCCGCCAGAACTTGCGGTGAGCCTCGGACTGGATCGCCCGCTGCTCCAGGTAGATGAAGTAGCGGTTGTGGTCGTTGCCGCTGATCCGGACGCTGCGCCTGCTTGCGCCGTTTTTCAGGTCGAAGTAAGTCTGGAACAGGTAGGCGTGGACCTTGTTCATGCTCCAGCCGTCCAGGGCGGAATTGTGCTGGCTGATGCTGTAGCGGTACAGGTCGTCGCTCAGGATGTGGATATGAAGCTGGACGAGTCCCGGAGACTCCCACTGGAACGAGCGGTGCTGCTCCTTCCAGAACCAGTCCTCGTACCAGCGCTCCTGCTCCTCCCGGGTGCGGAGGCCGCTCAGGTCGTAGACGTTCAGCGGCAGGCGGTCCGGGCTCTCGTGGACGAGCTGCATATAGCGGGGGAAGTCCCGCAGATTGTAGCTGGTCCGGAAAATGGGCTGTTCCGCCACAAGGCGGCGGACCGCCTCGCGGAACACCGGAACGTCGATCTTTCCGGAAATCAGGTACGAGACGATGTCGTGGTAGTTGTTGTCCCCCTGCATGACGATGCTCTGGTACACGAGTCCCGCCTGCAGCATCGACATCGGATAGGCATCCTCGATGCCTGCCGGCATGCGGCTGCGGTCCTCCGCCGACACAAGGCCGAATGGACCGACCTCCTGCTCCAGCTCCTCGCCGTCTCCCCCTTCGTCTGCGCTTTCCAGCAGCCCGCGGATCGTCGGGTTTTTGAACAGCTGCTGGAACGTGATCTTCCGCCCCCGCTCGTTGGCCAGCGCCAGCACGGTGACGAAGTTGATGGAGTTGCCGCCAAGGGCGAAGAAGTTGTCCGTCACGCCGATGCCTTGAACGCCCAGCACGCTCTCCCAGATGCCCGCCATCCGAAGCTCTTCCTCGGTTGTCGGGGGAATGCGGCCAAGGCTCGGCTCGTCCTGCCGGCCGGGCAGGGCGAGCAGCGCGGCCCGGTCGGCTTTGCCGTTGGGCGTGAGCGGGATGGCGTCCACGACGACGATTTCTTCCGGAATCATGTATTTGGGCAGGAGGGCGGCGAGGCCCTCGTTCAGCTCCCGCGCCTCGACCGGCGGACCGGACGGCAGGACGAATCCGTACAGATGCAGCTGGCCGTCCCCCTCGACATGTCCGAGGACAAGAGCATCGCTCACCCCGGGCAGGCTCGTCAGAGCCGCCTCGATCTCTCCCAGCTCGATGCGGAAGCCCCGCACCTTGACCTGCCGATCGTTGCGGCCCAGATAGTCGATGGAGCCGTCCGCCCTCAGCCGGGCGAGGTCGCCCGTCATGTAGACGCGCTCCTCGCCGAGCCGCGGCATCGCCACGAACCTCTCCGCCGTCCGCTCGGGATCGCGGATGTAGCCCTCCGCTACGCCGACGCCGGCGATGCACAGCTCGCCCACCATGCCAACGGGCCGCTGCCGCCCCAGCTCGTCCACGACGTACAGCCGGAGGTTGTCGATCGGCCGGCCGATCGGCACCGGATGGTCTCCCGGCTGCGTGAGATGGTAGCTGACGTCGACCGTAGCCTCCGTCGGCCCGTACAGATTGATCAGCTCCGCCTGTCCTCCCAGCAGCTCGTGGAACTTGCCCACATGGTGAGGACTGAGCGCCTCTCCGCTGCAGAAGACGCGGCGCAGCGACCTCAGCCTCGGCAGGCTCCCCGTGCTGCCGGCGTAATCCAGGAACGCGTTCAGCATGGAGGGAACGAAGTGCAGGGTCGTCGCCGAGCTGCGCTCGATCGCCTCCAGGATCGCCTCGGGATTGGCCTCCTCGTTCGGGGGCAGGAGCGCCACCGAGCAGCCGGCGATCAGCCACCAGAACAGCTCCCACACCGAGACGTCGAAGGTCGCGGGCGTCTTGTGGAGAATGACGTCGTCCGGGCCGAGCGGATACGCTTTCTGCATCCATTCGATGCGGTTGACGGCGCTGCCGTGGCTCACGCTGACGCCCTTGGGCATGCCGGTCGAGCCGGAGGTGAAAATGACATAGGCAAGCGACCGGGGAGCCGCCGCCGGCCCGCCGGAAACCGCCGCGCCGGAAGCCGGCAGGGAATCCAGCGGAAGGACGCTCATACCTTCCGGAACGAGGCCGGCGTACTTCGCGGAGCTGAGCACGAGCCGGGCTCCGCTCTGGCTCAGGATGCGGGCATTCCTTTCCTCCGGAGCCCTCGGGTCCAGCGGAAGATAGGCGCGTCCGGCCCGCAGAATGCCCAGAACGCCGACGAGGAACTCCGGCGACCGGTCGGCCAGGATCGCGACAATCTCATCCGAGCCGTCCGCCGCTTCCAGGACGAGGGCGGCTGCTTGCTCCGAGAGGCGCTCCGCCTCCGCATAGGTCAGCGCTCCGTCCGGGCCGAGGATGGCGGGACGATTTCCCCGCGCCTCGAAGGACAGCCGGAACAGATCCGTCAGCGCGGCGTCATCCGAATACGGCTGCGCCGTGGCATTCATGCAGTCGCTGACGGAGCGGTCCCAAGAGGTGGACAGCTCCAGCCGCAGCAGGCTCTGCTCCGGGGTGCGCGCAGCTCCTTCCAGCAGCAGAATCAGCCGGCCCGGCAGGCTGCGGACCGTGTCCTCCATGTAGCGGGAAGCATCGGCCGAGACCGTCAGCAGGCCATCCGCTTCCCCTTCCCCGGATGCGTATGTGACGGCCAGAGGAGCAGCCGGCTCGGAAATCCCCTCTCCGCAGGCGCATACCTCGATGGAAGCGGCCGGCATCAGCAGGTCGACGGGATAGTCCGCATGCTCCTCCATCCTCTCTCCGGCCTCCCGCACCAGCCGGAACAATTCTCGGAACGTCATTCCCTCCGAGGCCCTCACCCGCAGCGGCAGGCTTGGACGCTCCCCATCCGGCGAATAATGCAGCAGGAGGTCCTCGGCCACGCCGTTATAGGCCGAATACACTAGCGCGATGACGGCGGAAGCCAGCATTTCGCCGCGCTCGCCGCCGGACGCGCCGCATGCTTCGGCGGCTTTGGCCAGCAGCTCCGACGGCAGGACGGCCGAAGCGCTGCAGCGCTCCCCGGACGGCTGTGCCGAGCCGTGGAAGTCAGCCGGATAGACGCTCGGGATGGCCTCGGCCAGCTCCCGGGTCCAAAACTCCGTCGAGCGAGGCATGGCGGCAGCCAGCATTTTTTTCTGGCCGATCGTTCGTTTCGTTTTCATCATCAGAGCCCCATTCCCGTTTGATCTTCAAGCCATTTGCTTCTGAAGGCAGGCCGCGACCAGATCGGGCATGCTCTCCGTGCCGAAAGCGTACGGACGCGTCAGCAGATCCAGCATGAAGGCGAACAAGCCGCTCAGGCTGGACATCGTGGCCGGCTCGAACAGATCCGACATGTACTCCCACTCCGCCTCCATCTGCTCCGCTCCGTCGTAGATTTGCAAATTCAAGGGAAACATTCCTTCCGGCGGGGCTGCGGGCCGGAGGCTTGCCTGTCGGCCGAGCCATTCCGCCTGCATGTCCGCCGCGTTGTGGTAAGCGATCAAAGTCTCGGTCACCGCTCCGCCGGCGCCTCCAGGCTGGAGCAGTCCGCGGATTTCGTCGATCGGGACGTTTCCATGCGGCCGCGAGCGGCGCAGCCGGGCGATAAATCCCTCCCTGTAAGCGTCCACCGATTGTCCCGCCGTCAATTTGGAGCGGACCCACAGCGTTTGGGTCAGCATCGCCGCGACCTTCTCTCCCTCCGGAATGGCGTAGTCGCGGACCGGAGTCGCAAAGACGACATCCTGGCCGGAGGTGACGGCATGCAGCGTGGCCGCGTACACCGTGAGCAGACTCTCGAACACCGTCGTTCTTCCGCTCTGCGCCCATGCCCTCAAGGCCGCCGTGCGTTCCTCGCCGATCCGGAATCGGTGCATGCGGCTGGCCATGGAATGGCCGGCGGCGTCCATCCGGTCGATCGGAAGCTCCGGCATGCCCCGGAACGAGGCAAGCTCCTCCCTCCAGAACGCCAGCGAGGCGGCGCGGCCGGACTCGCAGGCGGCCTCGGAGGCGAGAACGGCGGAGGCGAATTGCCCCCGGACGTCCTCCAGCGGCTGTCCGGAATAGAGCCGGTCCACGTCGCGGACAATGATGCCCAGCGAGTGCCCGTCCACGGCGATGTGATGGAAATCCATGAACAGCCAGACCCGTCCGCCTTCCTCCAGGAAGGCGAACCGGAACGGCGGCTCGGCGGCCAGATCGAAGGGACGGATCAGCTTGCCGAGATCGGGCTTGCCCTGGAGCCGTTGGATGCGGAACTCCTCCCGCACTTGAACTCTCTGGAGCATGTTCCCTCCGGACATGGAGTACCGCGTTCTCAGCGCATCATGGCGCAGAACGGCCTGATGCAGCGCCTCCTCCAAGCGGGGGAGCGGGATGCCGGAGTCCAGCTCGAGAAGCAGGGGCACGTTGTACCGGACGGAGCCCGGATGGAGCTGGAAATCGATGAACAGCGGCTTCTGCTCGTTCAGCAAAGGCAGCCGCCTTTCTTCGCGCGCACCTTCCGCGAGGGACGGCTCCGGCGACGGCCCGGCAGACAGCTCCGCTGACGGCACGGCAGACGACACGGCAGACAGCTCCGCTGACGGCTCGGCAGACGACACGGCAGGCAGCTCCGCTGACGGCACGGCGGGCGTCCCGACAAACGGCTCCGCTGACGGCACGGCGGGTTTGCCCCCATCCAATAGATCCATCAGAGCGCCAAGGGTCGGGTGAGCGAGAATGTCGGCCGCGCTCAGCTTCGTCCCCAGCTTGGCATGGATATCCCTCGCCAGATATACCGCCGTCAGGGAGTCGATGCCCAGCTCGAAGAAGGAGACATCCGGGCCGCTCAGCCGGAAGCCCGTCCGCTTGCGGATGATTGCCGCCAGCGTATCGTAGGCGCTGTGGTCCGAAGCAGGCTCGGCGACGGCGGAGCCGTCCTCCGCCGGCTGGGCGCGCTCTGCGGCGAACAGCTCCGCGATCGCCTTGGAATCCGTTTTGCCGTTTTTGTTGAGCGGCAGCTCGTCCACAAGGACGATTCTCGACAGAACGAGATGGGACGGCGCAAGCTCGCCGAACAGGCGGCGAAGCTCCTCCCGGCCGGCGGAAACCCCGCGGCGGAGAGTCGCGCAGCAGCATAGCTCCTTGAGTCCGGCTCCGTTCTCGATCACGCCGGCGACGGCGGATTCCACGATGCCGACCGAGCGGAGAATGGACTCCACCGCCGCCAGCTCGATGCGGTAGCCTCGTATTTTCACCTGCCGGTCCTTGCGCCCCCAATAATGGTAAAGCCCCTCGGCATCCCGGCTCGCCCGGTCGCCGGACCGGTAGATCCTGCCGGCTCCGAATGGGTTGGCCAGAAAAGCCTCGGCGGTCGCCTCCGGACGGTTCACATAACCCGCCGCCACTCCGCGTCCGCCGATATGCAGCTCCCCGATCTCTCCGGGCGGCACCGGCTGCCCGTTCTCGTCCAGGATGTAGAAATCGGCGTTGCCGATCGGCCTTCCCAGCGGAATCGGGTCCTCTGCGAGCCCTCTCCCGATGGGGTAGACCGCCGAGAACGTCGTGCATTCCGTCGGCCCGTAGCCGTTAAGCACCTGGAGCTCCGGGCAGGCCTCCTGGACCTTGCGCACGGAGGCGGGATGCACGACGTCTCCGCCCACAATCAGGTCGCGGATGCCCCGGAACAGCTCCGGCTTCTGCTCGGCGGCGATCGTAAAGAGCGGAGAAGTCAGCCACATCGTCGTAATGCCGTGCTTCCGGACCGCCCGCTCCAGATAATCGAAGTCCGTCAGACCTTGCCGGGCCGGAACGATCAGCGTTCCCCCGTTCAGCAGGGCGCCCCAGATCTCGAAGGTGGAGGCGTCGAACGTCGGCGCTCCGGTCTGCAGGATGCGCGTATCGGCGCCAAGCTCCACGAAGCCTCCTTCCAGGACGAGGTTCAAGATATTGTCATGCGTGACCCCGACGCCCTTGGGCATGCCGGTCGTGCCGGAAGTGAACAGGATGTAGGCCAGGCTGTCCGGCGAGGCTCCCCCGGATGTTTCCGCTCCTGGCAGTTCCGCTCCTGATGGTTCCTCGCCTGATGATTCCGCTCCTGAAAATACCGGCGCGGATGCCTGTTCCCGAAGCTGTCCGATGGCAAGGACCGGAAGCCCGCCCAAGGATACGTCCCGCCGGGCTATGACCAGCTCCGCCCCGGCGTCCGCCGCCAGCCGCTCGAGATGCGGCTCCGGATCGTCCTCGGACAGCGGAACATAACAGGCGCCCAGCTTGACGGCCGCGAGCATGGCGAGCGCCATGTCGATGCTTTTGCCGAGCAGCAGTCCTACCCGGCTGCCGGCCGACAGGCCCCGCGCGGCCAGCTCAGAGGCCAGCTTGCCGGCTTCGGCCTGCAGCTCGCAGTAGGTCATGGAGGCGCCTCCGTCCTCCTCGACCGCCGTATGCCGGGGATAGGCCTCGGCCATTTCGTCGAAGCGCCGTCCCAGCGTCGTTGCGATACCTTTATCCTGCATCGGTTGTCTGTCCTCCCGTTGCGATCGCTTTCGGCGCCAGCTTGGACTTCAGAGCGCGGATATCGCTCGAAAACGACTCGTAGTCCGGAGCGGCTCCGTACACGATGCCCATATTGCTTTGAGTGCCGAGCCGGTAGTCGATCGTCTGCCCCGTCTCCTTCGTAATCTCCAGATGCAGGACGCCGTCCATATTCTCGGCCTCCTCGATTCCGGCCATGCCGCCGAAGAGGAAGCTCTCCCCCGCCGGCGCCGCCAGAAACAGCTGGTAGACGATCTCCTCCGGCGCCTCGGGCTCCAATTCGGCAGGCTGCCCGAGCGACAGCTGCAGAGCCGCACGGACGAGGTCGGCGCCCATCGCCCGCTTGACGATTTCAGGCACATAACCGCCCAGGCGCCCGTTGACCTCGATGATTTTGGGCCCTTCCGCCGTCAGCTTGATTTCCGTATGGGTAACGCCGTCGGCGACCCCAAGCGCCCGGATCGCCTCGGCTTCGAGATCGAGAATCCGCCGCTCCAGCTCCCGGGAAAAGGGATGCGGAACGAACATGCCCGTCTCGGCGAAATGCTCGGTCAGCGGCAGCTTGGCCGTCACGCATACCTGACGCGACTCTCCGCCGCGATGAAGAGATTCTACGGAGACATAATCCCCGTAGAACCGTCCCTGGAAGGCCGGGTCGCCCGCCAAGTATTCCTCCAGCACATATTCACAGCCTGAAGGGCCGGCCTCCAGCGCCTCCTGCAGCTCTTTCAGGGAGGTTACCTTCCCGGTCCATTTGCTGCCGGCTCCCGTCCTCGGCTTGAGCACGGCGGGAAAACCGACCTGCTCGGCAGCCGCCTCCGCATTCCGGTGATCGACGGCGGCATGGCGGACCGACTGGACGCCGGCCCGGGACAGGAGCGTCCGCTGCCGGTGCTTGTCCGTCAGCGCGGAGAGCGTGGCCGCGGAGTGGACGATCAGTCCCAGAGCCTCTCCGAAACGGGTCGCGGCCGGCAGCTGCAGCTCGCTGAACGTGACGAGGCCTGCCGCCCCTTCCCGGCGCAGCAGGGCGATCACCTCTCCATCGGAGAGCCTCGACCGGTCCGCGGCGGCCGCGTGGCCGGAGAGCAGGTTGAGCTGCGCCCTTTCTTTTCCGCTGCAGTCCTCATGCAGGAATAGAAGCCGGCAGATTCCGATGGATGCCGCTTTTATCGTCAGGGGGGAGGCCGAGCCTTCCCCGTGCAGCACCGCTACAAGCGGCAGATTCGATGTCATGGCAGCCCCCTAGACGAGTATTTTTTTGGACATGAATTCTTGCAAGGCGCGCGGCGAGGAATGAATATATAAGTCCCGCAAAGTCAGCGTGGAGTCGATATCCTTCTTGAGCGCGGACAGCAGCTCCACCGCCAGCAGCGAATTGCCTCCGGATTCGAAGAAAAGGTCGTCGGGACCGACGGCATGCCCGAGCACGCGGCTCCAGATGGAGAGATAGGCATCGCCGCCGTGCCCGGCCGCCTCGGCCGCTGCCGGCGAAGCTTCCTGCTCGTCAGGCTGGCGAAGTCCCGCCAGCAGCGCTTTGTGATCCGCCTTGCCATTGATGGTGAGCGGAATGCCGTTCACCCGGATCAGCCGGGCCGGCAGCATATACTCCGGCAGCCTGGACTTGAGCTCCGCGCGGATCCGATCGGCCTGGACCTGCTCGGAAGCCTCGAAGAAAGCCAGAATCTGCTTGTGGGAAGCCTCGCCGCCTTCCCCGTCATGCACCAGCACAGCCGCGTTGCGGACCTGCGGCAGCTTCTCGATGACGGCGCGGATCTCGTCCAGCTCGATCCGGAAGCCCCGGATCTTGACCTGGCTGTCCATTCGGCCCAGGTAGTCGACGCTGCCGTCCGGCCTCATCCGGCCGAGATCGCCGCTGCGGTACCAGCGCCGGCCGCTTTCGTCCGTGACGAACCGCTGCCGCGTCAGCTCTTCCCGGTTCAGGTAGCCGCTGGAGACGCCGGCGCCTCCGACCCAGATTTCGCCTTCCATTCCGTACCGGCAAGGCAAGCCGTTCGGCTCCCGGATGGATATCTCCCATCCCTGCAGCGGCACTCCGACCGACTTGGACAGGCTGCCGGGATCCTTCTGGAGAACCGTCCGCCACGTGACGTGGACGGTCGTTTCGGTGATGCCGTACATGTTCACCAGCCGGCAGCGGCCGGCCGGATAGCGCTCTTGCCAAGCCGACAGCTTGCGGGCATCCAGCGCCTCGCCGCCGAACACGACGAGCCGGACGGAAGCCAGCCTCGCCTGCTTCTGCTCGCCGTCCGCCTGGACCAGCGCATAAAAGGCCGACGGCGTCTGGTTCAGCACGGTGACGCCCTTGGCCGCCAGCAGGTCGCAGAATTCGTACGGAGACTTCGCGAGCGGCCGCGGCACGACGACGAGATGGCCTCCGGTGAGCAGGCATCCCCACATTTCCCAGACCGAGAAATCGAAGGAGGCGGAATGGAACATCGTCCAGACATCCGTTTCGCTCAGCTTGAACTCGCCTTCGGTGGCCTCGATCAGCGAGACGATGTTCGCCGATGGCACGAGCACCCCTTTGGGCTGGCCGGAAGTCCCGGACGTGTAGATGACGTAAGCCTCCTTCGGCGCCTCGGCGGGCAAGGCGGCGCCCTCCAGCGCCTCCGCGCCTGCGGGTGAAGCCAGCTCCTGCGGAGACAGCCGCCGGACAGTCCGCTCCGAATGAGTCTCCTCCGAGCGCGTGACGATGAAGCCTGCCCCTGAATCCTCGATGACAAAACGGATCCGCTCCGCCGGATAGCCGGGGTCAACCGGAATATAGGTCCCGCCCGCCTTGACGACCGCGACGAGGATGACGACCAGCTCTGCCGTCTGGTCGAGCGATACGATGACTTTAGTTCCCTCCTTTACTCCGTATGAGATGAGCTTTCGGGCCATGAGATCGCTTCGGCGATCCAGATCGGTGTACGTGATTCCTCCTTCCTGGTCGGATACGGCCGGACGGTCCGGCCAGGCGTTAGCGACGGAACGGATTCGGGCCAGCAGCTCTCCCGGCTGCCCCCGGCGTCCCCGCAGGGCCGGGACCGGGGCTGGAGACGACTGCGGCTCAAGCTCGGGCAGCGGCAGGCTCGGCCAGCCGGCCTCCGGGGGCTGGGCGCCGGCGAGCAGCCGCTCCAGGTAGAACCGGTAGACCTCGGCGAACTGGGCCAGGACGGCCGGATGGATGACGCTCTCGCTGGCGGCGATGAGGATGGAGCGCAGGACGCCTTGAGACCGGACGGCGCTGAGGGTGACCGGCAGCGGCGGAGCGAGGCAGGGGATGAACTCTCCCGCCGGATCCGGCAGGTCGATCGCGAGGATGCCGCCATCGAACTTCGCCGAGCGTTCGAAGCTCTCCTCCGCCAGCAGAACCCTCCCGGCTTTGTCGAGAGAGCCCGATGCCGCCTTGCGGAAGCCCGGACCGCTCTCCTCCATATAGATGGAGGCATTTTTGGTGCCGTACCGTTCCAGCGCGAGCAGCAAGGCCGCGGCGAGAGTCGAAGGGTCGGCGGCGGAATCAAGATCTCTCAAAATCCAGCCGTGCGAGTCGGGATATACCGCCGCGCGGTCCCAGCTCGGCATACCCCAGGAAGGCTGCCGTCCGGCCTCCAGCCGGATGCCTCGGGCATCGCCCGGCGAGAAGTCCCCGCTCTCGCCGGCGAGATAGCGGCCCGCCGCGAGCAAGTGCTCGGCCGGCACCGACTCCCGGTCTGCCGCGACAATCAAGCCGGCATCGCCTTCTGCACAGGTCACGAGCACGATTCTCATCTTGGCGCTCCGGCCGATCGGGCGCCGCGATTCTCTGCGGAGCCTCACCTCCAGGTCCTCCCGGGAGCAGGCATGCTCCACCCAGCCTCGGGCGGCGGCGCGGAAGTCCGGGCTCGCGTCCTTCAGCAGCAGCCGCTCGCTGCGGGCGACCGCGGCCGGATCGTCCAGCCGGATGATCCATACTTGGGTTGCGGCTGCGCGGTCAAGCTCCGCAGCCGGTGCCATCCGTGTGGCGTTCATTATTATTCCCCCTGTCTATTTGGCCGAATATCCGGCATCTACGGCTATCGTCGTTCCCGTGACCCTCTGCGACCCGTCGCTTGCCAGCCATACCATCGCTTCGGCTACATCCCTCGGCGAGACGACGGTATTGAGCGCCACGGATTCCAGATCGATCGCCTCCTGGTCGCCCAGCCGGATGCCGAGCGAGTCGGCCACGACCTTGGTCATATGCCCGTCCAATCGTTCGTCGTCGTACACCGGGCCCGGGCAGATGGCGTTGACCCGTATGTTCCGGGGGGCGTAGTCCAGCGCCGCCGACTTGGTCAATCCCACCAGGCCGTGCTTCGAGGCGACGTAGCCGGCAAAATGCTTGTAGCCGAGCAGCCCCGCGGTCGACGCGATATTGATGATGCTCCCGTGCCCCTGCTCCAGCAGGATCGGAGCGGCCGCCTTGATGACCCTCCATGGTCCCGACAGATTGACGTTGAGCAGAATTTCCCATTCCTCGCTCTCGTACAGATGAGCCGCCTTGCCGGCGGGAGCTCCGATGCCGGCGTTGTTGACGACCGCGTCGATGCGGCCGAACCGGCCGACCGCCTCCTCCACGAGCTCCCGGACGTCGTCCATCTCGCACATATCCGCGAGGCGCGCCACTACGCTCGCTCCGGCTTCGCGGCAGCTGCGGGCGGTCGTCTCGAGCTGGTCGGACGAGGACAGCGGATACGGCACGGAATCGATGGGGACGCCGATATCCGTGAGGACGAGATCGGCGCCCTCCTCGGCGGCCAGAATCGCGCAGGCTCTGCCGATGCCGCGGCCGGCTCCGGTAATGAGAATGACCTTGTCTTTGAGCCTAGCCATGTGGATGCGCGCCCTCCTTGCCGGCGAGCTCGCGAGCCATGACGGCTGTCGCCTGCTCCGGCGTTCCGGTGATGTACATATGCTCGCCCTGCACCTCGACCAGCTTGAAGCCGCCCGTCGTGAAGTCTTCCCAACGCTCCACCGCTTCCTTGGACACGAACGAATCTCCGGCTGCATACAGGGCTGTAATCGGAGCCTTCAGCATGACTCCCGGTATGGCCGCATAGGTCTCGTCCATCTCGAAGTCGGCCCGAAGCGCCGGCATCAGCAGCTCCCTCAGATCCGGAATGGAAAAAGCGTGATGCGTATAGCCGGTCAGCTTGGCGACCTCCTCCAGGAACCGGTCGTCGTCATACGAAGACATGGAATAGCTTCGCGTGCCGCCGGGGGACGAGGCTGCGCTGACGAACAGCCGGAGCACCGGCACCTTTCCGCCCGTTTCCAGCCGGCTGGCGACCTCGAAGGCCATCGTCGCGCCGAGGAAGCAGTGGCCGAACAGCGCCGCCGGCCTGCCGTCGCTCTGCGCCTCGATCATCCGGGCGAAATCGTCGGCGGCGGCCTGAATGCGGCGGTAAGGCTCCTCGGCGATCTGGCGCTCCCTTCCCGGGAGCTGGATGGGAACGACCTCGGCGGAATCGCCCAAAAGCTCGTTCCAGCCGTTGTAGAAGCTGGCCCCCGCCCCCGCGAAAGGAAAGCAGAACAGACGGATGTCAGATCTAGTATTTTGTGACATAAATGTATCACCCCTCCAAATTTTGATCTTTTTCATTATAGCTCATTTTTTTGATTCGAATAGTGATTTTTAACGGGAGGATTCGACAAGAAACATAGGAAGGAAGCGGCTTTCCCGCCTTTCCCGTCGTCGAAACGGGGGGGCTTGCGGCGGGTTTTCCGCCCTGCTCCGGCGTTGTGAGATCTTGCGCCATGGCAAACGACAGGATTCGATAATGGGAGCGTCGAAGTAGTCGTCAGATGAGAGAAGATTTCGTAAATGCAATCGGAAGCGAGGATTTGTTGCCATGGTGGAGATTTACGCGGTCGAGATCCCTTCCGGCTTGGAAAGAAGCCGGCTTGAAGAGCTTGCAGCCTTGGCCGGACCGGAAAAACGGAGGCGGATTCTCCGCTATCATCGGCAGGAGGACGCGCTCCGGTCGCTGGTCGCCGACCTCCTGGCGCGGACGGTGCTCATGGACAAATGCGGCCTTGCCGCTGCGGAGATCGAGTTCGCCTGCAGCGAATACGGCAAGCCGTATCTGCGAAGCGGCGGGAGCTGGGCGTTCAACGTCTCCCATGCGGGGAAATGGGCCGCAGCCGCCTTCTCGCAGCGGGCCGAGGTCGGCATCGACATCGAGGAGATCCGTCCCGCCGCCATGGAAATCGCCGAGTCGTTTTTCGCGCCTGCGGAGGTCGGCAGCCTGCAGTCTTGTCCGCCCGATGAGAGGCTGGCGTTTTTCTACGACCTGTGGACGCTCAAGGAAAGCTATGTCAAGTTCGTGGGCAAAGGCCTGTCGCTGCCGCTGGACTCGTTTGCCATGCGGATGGGAACGGACGGCTCCATTGCGGTCGACTCCGCTCTGCCCATGGCGGCGCATTTCCGCCAGTACGAGCTCGATCCGGGCTACAAGCTGTCCGTCTGCTCCGGCGTTCCGGACTTTGCCGGCCATGCGGAAGTCGTTTCGTTTGCGGAGCTGGAGGAGCGGCTGGGACGGTAAGCCGGATGGCTGCGCCTCAAAAAGAAGGGAAGCCCCTGCGAAGGGGCTTCCCTTTTTGCTCTCGCAACAAAACTCCCCGAAAAAAATTCCACGGGTTTTGATCATCGCAACAAAATTCCCTACGGAGAAAGTCCACGGGATTAATCATTGCGCAAAAAAAATCCCCGTGGAAGAAAGTCCACGGGATTAATCATCGCGCAAAAAATCCCCGTGGAAGAAAGTCCACGGGGATGATGCTCGAAACCATCAATTCGTGCCGGGCTCCGGCTTCGAGCCGCTCTCGGCTGCGACCACGGCATCCTGCGCCTGGTTCGTCGTCCGCAGCGGAAGCTCCTTCAGGAAGAACACCAGCACCAGCGAGATGCAGAGCACGCCTGTGCCGGTCGCGAACACGAGCGACAGCGTGTCGCCGAGCGCGTCGCGGATACGGTCGATCATCTGGACGAAGATGACCCGCGCCTCTTCCGGAAGGCTCTTCTCGGTCGCTTCGATCAGCGGCCTGTTCATGAGCGTCTGCGGATTCGCGAACTCGACCATCTTCTTGGCGACCTCCGGATCCAGCTTGCTGAGATCCGGCGCATCCGCGGATGTCAGCGCCTGCTTCAGATGACGGGCGAGGTTGTTGGACATGACCGTTCCCATGACGGCGATGCCGATCGTGCCGCCCAGGTTCCGGAACAGCTGCGAGGAGGCTGTAGCGACGCCAAGCTCCTTGTGGGATACGGCGTTCTGCGTCGCCAGCGAGAATACCGGCATGCCCATCCCGAGGCCGATGCCGAAGATGCACATGCTGAGCACGGCCATCCAGACGCTGTTCATGATGATCATGATGCCCATGCCGAGAATCATGATCGGCACGCCGATCAGCGCGTAGCGCTTGTACTTGCCGCTCTTGGAGATGCGCTGGCCGATCAGGGCGCTGGTGACGACCATGAAGATCGACATCGGCATCGTGACGTAGCCGGCGTAGGTGGCGGAGATGCCGAGCACGCCCTGAACGAAGAAGCTGAGATAGATCATCGCGCCCATGAGGCCGAAGTTCATGAAGAAGCCGATGATGTTGGACACGGTGACCACGCCGTTTTTGAACAGATGCAGCGGCAGGATCGGGTTTTTGGCGTACCGTTCAATGAAGACGAAGACAACCCCCGACAGGATGGCTCCTCCGATCAGGCTGAGAATCTCGACCGAGCCCCAATCGTACTTCGTGCCTGCCCAGGAGAAGGCGAGCAGCAGCGGCACGATGGTCGTCGTCATGAACAGCGAGCCGAGATAATCGACTTTCTCCCCCGGCTTGCGCTCCACTTTCGGGAACAGCATCAGAATCATGACAAAGGCCACGATGCCGAGCGGCAGGAAGATCCAGAACAGCCAGTGCCAATCCATATGGTCGACGAGATAGCCGCCAAGTGTCGGGCCGATGACGCTGGAGAAGCCGAATACGGCTGTCATCAGACCCATCCATTTGCTCCGCTCCCGCGGAGGGAACAGGTCGCCGACCGCCATGAAGGCGGTGGACTGGATGATGCCGGCGCCGATGCCCTGGATACCGCGGTAAATGATGAACTGGAACACATCGGTCGAGGTGCCCGTCAGGAACGCCCCGATGATGAACAATAAGATACCGATCAGAATGAACGGCTTGCGGCCGAACATGTCGGACAGCTTGCCGACGAGAATCGTGGCGATGGTGGACGTCAGCAGATAAATGTTGATCGTCCAGGTGTAGTATTCCATTCCGTTCAGGATGGAGATGATCCTCGGCATCGCTGTACTGGTGATGGTCTGGTTGATGGCAGCGAAGAACATGGCCGCCATGACGGCGATCATGATGGATAGTTTCCGCTTGTGGGATAAATGTTCCATGATGTCTCTCTCTTCTCCCTTTTACCTGTAGGTTAGGATTCCGATGTCAGCTTCTCCATCAGTTCCGTAATCGTGACGACCTCTTCCGGCGTCAGCCGCGTGAGATACCGGCCAAGCAGCTCTTCTCTCACCCGGTGTCCTTCCTCGAGAGCCTCCTCTCCCCTTGGCGTAATCTCGACCAGTACCGATCTGCGATCGACCGTGTCATGGTGCCGAAGCACATAACCGCCGTTCTCGAGACGATCGATCATGACTGTGACCGCGCTCGGCTTGACCTCCATCTTCTCCGCGATCGCCGCCAGCTTGCAAGGTCCGTTGAGCTGAACCTGCTTGAGCATGAACATCTGGGGCAGAGTCAACGGGCTGTCCCTGAATGCATCGGCCAGCGCGTTCTGGAGCTTGTGCATGAAGGTCTGTACTGCTTCCTGGAAACGTTTGACCTCTGTCTCCATGATGGCCTCCCCTTAATTAAACAATAATATATTTATACAGTTTAACAATTATAATGTCAAATGAATTTGGATGCCACCTGGACATATCATTCCCAGCGCAGAAAAAAATAAAAAGCCTTTCCCTGGAAAAGGAAAGGCGGGCTTTGGGCTTTGGGCTTTGGGCTTTGGGCTTTGGGCTTTGGGCTTTGGGCTTTGAGCTTTGGGCTATGAACTAGGGCTTGGGCTTTGGGCTTTGGGCTTTGGGCTTTGGGCTTTGGGCTTTGAGCTTTGGGCTATGAACTAGGGCTTGGGCTTTGGGCTTTGAGCTTTGGGCTATGAACTAGGGCTTGGGCTTTGGGCTTCTCAGCCAGGGCTTATGGGCTTTGGGCTTATAAGCCTCAGGCTTTGGGCCTATTAGCTTTGGGCTTGGCCCCTTCCTGCGCTCACGGCAGCCGCTTAGTTCTGGAGCCGGCTCCGCGCGGACCTCCGCCAGACCGCCCACTTGATTCCGGCGAACAGCGCCGTAATTCCCGCGAGCACCGCGGCGGCCGCCGCGATCCACAGAACCGTATTGCCGCCAGCGACGACAAAGCGGCTGTCGCGATACTGAAAATCATCCGGCACGAAATACACTTCCCTCAGCCGGAGCCATGCGGGATAAACGAAGCCCGCCGCTCCCGCGCCCACAGCGATTGCAGCTCCTTGCCAAAGGGCTCTCTTCCAAGAAAACACCGGCATGAACAACGGCTCCATTCAGGCATATGCCCGTGTAATAGTGATGGAACAACTACTTTATGACCCGGCCGGTAGGGACGAAATCCGACGTTCCTTCCGAGATTGTCTACAGGATACTTTAGCAGATTAAGGAAAAATGCAAAAGAGCTTTATGGACGGGACGCCGGCTGAACGACAAGCAAATGGCTTCGCCCCTTCCGGCTTACGCACAGCGGAGCGTGCACGCCGGAGCAACCCCTGAACTCCATATATGTACGCAAAGAGAAGACCGGAGGCTCATGCCCCCGGTCTTCTTCATCCCTAGGCGGAATGCTTCAGTCGTAATCCTTGTGGACCCATTCATCCTCCGGCAGCTCGAAGCCGGGCTCGGAATATCGCTGCTCGAGGAAAGGATCCGCCGTGTTGTGGAAGCCGTTGCGCTCCCAGAAGCCGGGCCTGTCCTCGGTCATGAATTCGAAGCCGCGCAGCCATTTGGCGCTCTTCCAGAAGTACAGGTGAGGCACGACGAGGCGCAGCGGCCCGCCGTGCTTGGCCGTAAGCGGCTCTCCTGCGAACTTGAAGGCAAGCAGGATATCGTCGCCCATGAGATCGGCCAGCGGCAGGTTGGTCTCATAATCATGATCGCCGTAGACCATGACGTGGCGGGCGTCCGGTGAAGGCTCGATGCCGGCGAGGCTCAGAAAATCCCGGAACAGAATGCCTTCCCACTCGGTGTCCATCTTGGACCAGCGGGTCACGCAGTGGATATCCCGCGTCATGCTGACCCGGGGCAGCGCCTCAAGCTCCGCGAAGCTGAAGGTTCTCTCTCCGCCGTCTACCGCTCCGGTCACCCGCAGATCCCACTTGTCCATCTCATAGACGGGAATCTCTCCCTCATGGAGAATCGGGAACCGGTCGGTCACCGTCTGCCCCGGCGGCACGCGGTCGCCGTACCGGGCGTCGGGCTTGATCTTGTTCATGATCGCCGCTGCGTTGCGCTTCAGCCGCTCGGCCTTGTCGCTCTCATACGATGAGCTCATCCGTCAGACACCCATCCGCCTGCGCTGATTGTTCGGCTTCTTGTTCAGCTGGCTGCGCAGCTCCTTGGCGCCGCCCTGGGCTCCGCCTGCTTGTCCCTGCTTGCCGACCGCCTGGGCCTGCTTCTTCTGCTGCAGCTTCAGCTTGGCGGCTTCAGCCAGCGTCATCTTCTTCGGCTGCTCGGCCGCTTCCTGCTGCTCAGCCGCTTCCGCGCCTGCTTGCTCGTGTGCTTCCGTCATGTGTATTCCTCCCATGCGAACTGTCATGTTTTCCTGATTGTAGTGTAGCCTATTTTGCCCTTGAAAGCCATGTTCAAAACAAGTCAACCATCGACCGCAAGCAGCTGGAAATCAGTCTTGGCCGAGACAGCCTCCTTCGAGGTCCTCCCCATCCGAAGACAGCCTATGCCGCCATCAGGCGCTTATTCACCCGGAGATGTCGGGGTTCCGCTCCATGATGGTCGCCGCAATCTCCTCCAGCCTCGGCAAGTAGGCCAGCGTCCGCTGCGCCCTCCGCTCCAGATCGGCCTGCGAGCGTATTCCAAGGTCATCCATAAGCTCGTCGAAATCCGGAGCGAGCGGCTTCAGCAGCTCCGGCGCGTCCGCGTACAGAATTTTGCGGCAGCGGGCGTAAGTAGCGGCGATCCAGAAGGACGCTTCCCGGTGGTTGCCGGACCGGATCAGCTCCAGGCTGGCTTGGATTGCGATCGGCCTTGCTTCGGGCGTGATGTCGGAGCTGAAGAAGAACGGCGTCCGCGCGGCGGCTGCGGCCGCGTCGAAGGTTCGGGAAAGTCCGGCCAGATGATGCTCGACGCGCGCCTGCCGCAGCTTGGCGCTGCCCAGCTGCTGAAGCAGCTCGTCATAACAGCCGCTCAGGCCGTATTGCTCCAGCACGCCGCGCGCCGCCAAATAGCGCAGCCGGATCGTCGGATTGCGAAGAGCCGCGGTCAGAATGACATGGGCAGCGACGCCGGTCGGGAACAGCCACGCCGTCACCCGGTCATGCCACGGCAGCTCGGGCTCCGCCCGGCTCAGGCCGTCCTTCGCCCTCTGCAGCGCATCCCGGCAGCGCCGCTCGACCCAAAAGCGGTCCTGGAAGCTGCGGGCCGTCTCCCGCTGGATGACGCCAAGCCGTCCCGACGGATCCGCCAGAATCCGGTCGTTCCGGAAGCCACCCGCCAGATGATAGGAGCCGAGCACCTTTTCCGCCGAATCCAGCTCGCTCCAGGGCAGGTATGTCACTTCCAGCAAAGCTCCTCCATAGATGAACTTCCCGAGCTTGGGAGGCGCCGCCTCTCCTTCCAGCACGACGAACACATCGATATCGGAGCCGGCAGGCAGCTCGGCCTCCTCCGGCATCGATGCCGTCGATCCTCCCAGGTAGGCACCGACGAATCCTTCTCCAGACGCTCCCTGCTCTCGGACCCATTCGGCCGCCAGCCCCCTCGCATCTCCGATCCGCATTCCCATCGTCCTCCCTTCTTTTCCTGCCGCGCAGCATCCGAAGAATACCTGCCATGCGGCTTCAAAACGAGGCCGTGCTCCTGAAAAAAAAGCCGGACCTGTCGCATCTTCATCATGCAAGGTCCGGCTTTTTCGTTTTGATTCTGCGCCGCTGGAGCAGCCGTCAGTCGGCCAGCTCCGCCAGCAGCTCGCCATGGATCCGCCCGTTGGTCGCGGCGACGTCGCGCACGCCGAGATGATACGGCGTCCCGTCGATATCGCCGACGGCGCCCCCCGACTCCTGCACGAGCAGAGCGCCCGCCGCGATATCCCAGCTGTTCAGCCCGATCTCCCAGAAGCCGCTCAGCCGGCCTGCCGCCACATAAGCGAGATGCAGCGCGGCAGAGCCCGATGAACGGATGTTGCGCACCTTCGGCGCGATCCGCCGGAGCTGTTCGAGATTGCGCGGCAGGGCCGTCCTGTGCTCGGCCGGGAAGCCGGTGGCGACGAGGCTGCTGCGCAGCGTTTCCTCTCCCGATACGCTCATCCGCTTCCCGTGCACGTAGGCGCCCTTCCCCTTCTCCGCGATGAACAGCTCGTCGGCCGACGGGTCGTAGACGACGCCCAGGATGATCTCCCCCTTGTGCGCCAGCGCGATGGAGACGACGAAGAACGGGAAGCCGTGCACGAAGTTCGTCGTTCCGTCCACCGGATCCACGATCCAGAGGTACTCGGCGTCGCGCACGCTCTCAAGAGCTCTGGCCGACGCCTCCGGCCCCGGCTCCACTCCTTCTTCCCCAAGAAACGAATGGGAGGGGAAATTCATCATGATGAGGCTGCGGATCAGCTTCTCCGAGCCTTTGTCCACCTCGGTGACGAGATCATGAGGCGACATCTTCTCGTCGAGCCTCTGGTAGTTTCCCAGCTTTGTCTTGATCCACTCGCCCGCCTTGGAGGCGCAGTTGATGGCCACGGCGGCAAAACTTTTGCTCCCGACTACCGGTTCGTTCATCCTGCTCACTTCTTTCTATTTGTCTCTATATCGAAAATCCTCCGGCTTCAGCCGGTTGTCTACAAGGTATACGATCCGCATTCGGATTCTGTTGCAAATGGGACCGGCTGCAGGGCTCTCCGATTGCGCGCCCGCTCAAAGGGCGGACCAGCCCTGCCAGATGAGCCGCGCGGCCAGCACGAGCAGCGTCGCGCGCAGCAGCCACATGATGCTGCGTCCGCTCATGCGGGTTGCGATCCATGCGCCGGCCTTGCCTCCCGCCCATGCGCCGGGAGCGAGGGCAAGCACGAGCAGCCAGTCGATCTCCCCCATGGCGCCATGCACGCCGCTGCCCAGAATGGACGACAGGAAAATGACGAACATGGACGTCGCCGTCGCCACATGAGGCGGGAAACGGAACAGAATGACCATGACGGGGACGAACAGCGAGCCTCCTCCGATGCCGAACAATCCCGACACGAGTCCGACCAGCAGGCCGATTACGAGCAGCAGCGGCAGGCTGTAGCCGTATTCGTACGTCGCGCCTGTGCCGTCGGTCAGCCTGCGGGAGATCGGCCATTCAATTGTAAGCGGATTCATTCGGTCGCGCAAGATGAGCAGCACGGCCATAAGCAGCATGAACAGGCCGAAGCTGAGCTGAAAGGCGCCGCCATGGAACCGGGAAGTCAGCGCCGAGCCGATCATCGCTCCCGGACCGCTGGCGATAAAGAGCATCCACGCGCTGCGGAAATCGACCTTGCGCTGCTTGGCGTACGTCATCGACGACGCCAGCGCGGTCACGATGAGCACGGCAAGCGAAGTGCCGACGGCCGTCGCCTCCGGTATCGGCGCTCCCGTCAGGCGCTCGCCGAGCAGCAGCAGGACCGGCACGATGATGATGCCTCCTCCAAGACCGACAATGCTGCCGAATATGGAAGCGACAACGCCTGTAAGTACGATCAGGACCCATTCCAGCATAGGTATTCCCTCCTTCTGTATCCCTCAAACGCCGCTTGCGCGGCAAAGGCACGGATCCCCCTCCGCCGGAGCGGATGGCGATTCGTGCCCGTTCACTGTTCCCGGCCTTTACATGACCTCGATCGTGCCGCCGTCCAGGACACGGATTCCCTCTCCCGCCGCCTCGAGCCCGCGGAAATGCTCCATCAGCGTCACCAGAGCCTGGTCCTTCGCCTTGGATTCCATCATGCAGTCGAGCAGCTCCACGGAGCCGTTCACGCCGCGCAGGAATTCCAGCAGCGGACCCGGCTCCACGAAGTCCGCATGGCCTCTCGGATCGCTGAGGCTCTTCGGACTGGAGACGTGGATCTTCGGCGGCAGGCCTGACGCTCCTCCGTCCAGTCCAAGCCGCCGCTGCTCCCGGTTCCAGGTGGCGACAATGCGCGGCCACAGCTCCCCGTAAAGAGCTTCCTTCGTCTCGCCACCGTCGTTGACCGCATGATGATGGATATCCAGCACGACCGGATTGCCGACCTTCTCGGCGATGTCGAGCGTCTCGCGGACGTTGAACGTCTTGTCGTCGTTCTCCAGCGTCACCCGCCCGCGCAGCCTGGCATCCTGGGCTCCGAACTGCGCGATGAACCGCTCGGCGGAGACGGGCTTGTCCCCGTACGCGCCGCCTACATGGATATTGCATTTATACTTCTCGTCCAGTCCCATCTCCTCAAGCATCCGCACATGATACTCCATATCCCTGACCGAGCTTCTCAGCACCTCGGGGCGAGGCGTGCTGAACACGCAGAAGTGGTCGGGATGGAAGCTGACCCTCATGCCGGTCTCGCGCGCGTACGCGCCGACTTCGGCGAAGGAAGGAGCCAGAGCGGAGTAGGGATCCCAATCCGCGAGCGCGTCATGCGTCGCCAGCGGTATGATCTTCGAGGAGAACCGATAGACGTGGATGCCGGCGTAGCGGTTGTTGCGCATGATGCGCAGGGCGCTGTGCAGATTTTCCTCGGCGATCCGCTCCAGCTTGCGCAGCGCCGCCTCGCGATCCTCCAGCTTGGAGAAATTCTTATAGGTCATGGTGCGCGATGAAGAAGCGTTCTCCACCAGCAGGCTCATGGCGACAAAGCCGAAGCGGACAATCATCCCCGGCCGCCGAAAAACATTTCATGGGCAAGCGCCGTCTGCACGCGCGACTCTTCTTCCGTCAGCTTGCGGACGAGCTCCATCTCCACCTGCGTCACTTCCTCGCCCTGGAAGTTGATCTCCGCGATGGAAGCGAGGATTTTCACGATGGCGATGGCCTGGTTGCCCGGCGTATAGGCGATGACCTTCTGTCCGGCCGGGAACACCCGGAACCCCGATTTCATCATTTTTCCTTTGCCGTATTCCAGAAGCTCGTACAGCTCCTGCTCCGACTTGAACTTGCATACCGAATTGAATTCCGTTGCGAATCCCATTGTCTTCACCCTCCTGTTCATTACTGTGGCAAGCGCGGCTGCTTGTCCGGATGCTGCGGATGAAAAAACGAGCTTCCCTCCCGCCAAGGCGAAGGAAGCGCGAATGTGTGCGAAACGTATGGAAAACCGGTCAGCCGCCGTACTCCAGCTTCTGCTTCTCCGCATGGCGGGAAATCGCCAAGCCGATGAGGCTGTCGAGCAGCTCCTTGTAAGAAACGCCCGATTCCTTCCAGAGCAGCGGGTACATGCTGTAAGGCGTAAAGCCCGGCATCGTGTTCACTTCGTTGATCAGAATCTTGCCGTCGCTCCTTCGAAGGAAGAAATCGACGCGGGAGAGGCCGGAGCCGTCGATGGCCAGATAAGCCCGGATCGCCATCTCGCGCACCGCTTCGGCCGTCTCTGCCGGAAGATCGGCGGGAATGTGCATGACGGAGGTGCCGTCCACGTACTTGGCGTTGTAATCGTAGAAGTCCGTTCCGCTGACGATCTCGCCGACGACCGATGCGCGCGGGTCGTCATTGCCGAGCACGCCGACTTCGATCTCGCGCCCGTCGATGAACTCCTCGATGACGACCTTGCGGTCGTAGCGCAGCGCGAGCTCGATGGCTGCGATGAGCTCTTCCCGGTTGCGGGCTTTGGAGATGCCGACGCTGCTGCCGAGATTGGCAGGCTTGACGAAGCAGGGATAGCCGAGAGCGACCTCCGTCTCCATGACGAAGAACGCGCGGTCCTTCTCCCACTGGGTCCGGTTGAAGTAGCGGTAGACGCATTGCTCGAGCCCCTCGTGGGCGAACACCTTTTTCATGAAAATCTTGTCCATGCCTACTGCCGAAGCAAGGACCCCCGCTCCGACGTAAGGAATATTGGCCATTTCCATCAATCCCTGGACCGTGCCGTCCTCGCCGAACGTTCCGTGCAGCAGCGGGAACATGACGTCGATCGTCCCTCCCGGAGCTCCGGCCGAAGCGGCCGCCGCCTGGAGGGCGCCCTCTCCGGCCTCAGCCGTCGCCAGTCCGCCGAATACGGGCGCCAGCGCCATGCCGCCGTCCTCTGCCGGGGACAGCTTCAGCTGCTCGACGCTGTGCGGAGCTTCCAGCAGCACTCCTCCGGAGCGCCATTCGCCTTGACCCGTAATATAGAAGGGCTGTACCTCGTATTTATCGAAATCGAAGGCGCCCATAACGGCCAGCGCCGTCTGCAGCGATACCTGATGCTCGCCCGACTTGCCTCCGTAGATGAGTCCGACGCGAATTTTGTCTCCCATGTTAGCTCCTCCGGTAACCTTCTTGAATTAGAATGCCATAACCTGCAAGGACCGATGCGGCTCCCGCATCAGAAATAGTCCTGCAGATGATAAAACCGATAGCGCGTCCGGTCCGTCCAGGCGTAGGAATCCTTGTAGTCCCAATAGCGGTGCCGGCTCGGCACGGTGTTGGCGTTGACCAGCGGCATGCCGTCGGCATCGAATGCCGTCACGACGGTCGTATGCTGGAACCGCCCGTCCCCGCTCCAATCGTAGGTGATGACGTCCCCGAGGGAAAGCTCGGATGCGCTCTCCACCGTCGTCGCCCGCATGCCCGTGCTGCGCGGAAACGACAGATACAGCTGCAGCGCGTTCGACACCGCCCAGCTGTAGCTCCAGGATTCCTGGCCGCCTGTACGGCCTTTGTACCACCATCCCGATTCTCTTTTACCAGTATAGTTCATCGGTGCTTCGCCTGCAAAGACACATTGCGACACGTAATTGGTGCAGTTGACCTCGAACAGCTCGTAGGCCGGATTCGCTTCGTTCCACCATCGGTCGGCGTAGGCGGCGACCAGCTCGCGCCTGTACTCGACGGCGCGGTCGCGCGTATTCAGGCGGGACAGGACGCCGTAATTAAGGAAAGGGCGCCCCGCGCCCGGACGCTGGATTCCGCTGCCGCCGCCGTCGCCGTAGGAGCGATGCTCGGCCAGCGCGCTGTCCGCCGCGGCATGGCCGTATCTGGGCCTGCGCTCGCCGACGATCGGCTCCACCCGGGTCAGGCGCCATGCTCCGCCTTCCTCGGCGAGCCACAGGCGCTCCTGCTCGAGGCGCTCCTCGGTGTAGGAGCGGCCGCGATGCTCGACATGACGCTTCACATGCAGCTTCAAGACGACCGACACTTCGGTCGCGGACTCGTTGATCCTCAGCAGCGTCGCTCTCGTCTCGCTCTGCGGCGACAGAATGCCGCGCTCCTCGTCCCTGAGGCGCAGCCGGCGCAGACGTTCCTCCAGGCGCCGGCGGTGATCCCTGTCTTCCAGCAGGGCGCCGAGCACCTCATGCCTCCGCTCCACTTCGGCTTCGTTGTACCCGTGCACGTATTCCTGCACGGCTCCTCTCCAGCCTTCGAGCGCAGCCTGCTTGCCGGAAGACGGCTGCGAGCGCTGAGCCTCCGATCGTTTGACTCCCCGGGTACCGGTACGCGGCATTCCTTTCCCCATCCCTTCTGGTCGGTATTCGCCCATCATCAAGATGATCTTATGACTGCTCTCCATTAAAATATGCGGACCCATAGCCGGATAGAGCGCTTAAACGCCGTTATCCGTGGCTATAACGAGAATGCGGCAGATATATATCGAATTTTCAGTCAATATCGTATTTTACAAAACAAGCCCGGCTGGCTTATGATATGATGTACCACTCTATCACCATATTTGCTGAATTCCACGTATCGTGGAAGCGGGGGAACCAATACGCGGGCGTCTGTCGACGCTTGCCGGGGTGAATCCGAAAGGAACAGGCCGGGCTGCCGAAGCCGCGTTTCTTTCCTTTTGGTAGGGCTACTCTCTGGCCCGAATCCGTCAGCTAACCCCGTAAGCGCACAAAGGAGAGATGTCAGGATGTCACTGAAAGACAACCGCGCGGCCTGTTCCGCGCAGGAGGGCTTCATTGCGCCTTCCGTCTGTTCTGCGTCTGCGGTCGAGGCCTTCTTGGCTCCGCCGCCGTTTCCCGGCTTGGACGCGCCGATCGCGCTGGACATGGCGGTCGCGGAAGCTTATTCCCAGCCGGCCCCGGCTGCCGAGACAGCCGCAAGGCCGCCCTTCCGGCCCGAGGCGCTCGAAGAAGAGCTGTCCGCACCGGGCCGCCGCATCCGCTGCATCGACCTGTTCATCACCCGCACGGGACCGCTCGTCGATCCCGAGCGCGGAGATTACCGCGTCGTGCTGCATCTGTGCTTCGGCTCCTCCATCCGTCAGGCTTCCGTGCTCATTCCTTACGCCAAGGCGCCGAGAAGCTGGGACGCGTGGAGCCGTTGGTTCCAGCCGTTCGTCGGGGTCCGCTCCGACGAGGCGATGTCCGTGCTCTATTACGACGCGGAATGGATCAGCGACCACAGGGACCGGCTGCTGCGCAAGACGCTGGAGCCGTCCTCCCAGGAAGGCACGCTGTTCCCGGCCACCGCTTTCTGGAGACGCAACTCCCTGATCGAAACATCCGACATCCATATCCGGCTGTCTCTGTAGCCGGATGGCGCTCTGTCCTTCATTCCTTCAAGAGGCATCCCCTGTCCGCTTTGCGGCCGGGGGATGCCTCTTGGCTTTTTAGGGCCTGGAGCGGACACTTGGGGCATTATTTTGACAGCGCTGGTCCTTCCGCCGGGAAGAGCCAAGCAGCTGTCCGGGACGCCCGTCGACCATCCTGTTATTCGTAGTTCCTTCTCGATTTGTATCCCATCGTGGAACACTATGCTAAACTAGTCTAATCTGGATATTATTCCCTTATGCATTGGTGCACAGCCTGTTCCGCCTTTCCTTACGAGTTTGACTTGAAATGGAGCGATTTAGCAGACAATGAAAAAATCATATCTGTGGAATATGGGAATAATAATTCTTGCGATTGCAGGATTTTTCTTGTATGCCTACTTGGCTAAAGATAAGAGCAGCTTAAATGAAATTATAACTAAATTGGATAAGAACAACCTCGTTTCCGTCCGTGTGAGTAAAACGTCTAAAGAGACGAGAGGGAAAATAGAAATCAACCTCACCGACAAAGAAAGCATCAGCAATGTGCTGAACAAATTAAGTGAAATTAAAACCGTATCGGCTAAAAACGGAAAAATAAATCCAGATGTTAAATTCACTTACGAAATCGCCATATTGGACAGGAATGATATTGCAGTGGGCATGAATTTCAAGGACAACAAAAATATGGATGTAATCGAATTAAACCCCGATCCCAATAAAATCCATTCCTATACGATAAAAGATGAGCCTGATGTATATCGTCTTTTGGATTCTTTTATCTTTGCAGAATGATCTGCCGACCGTTCTTAGCCGGCCTTCAGCAGTCATCCTCGGGTCGGGAACAGCATGAATAGTTCCCATTGCGTATAAAAAAGACTGCCAGCCGCAATAACGGCTGGCAGTCTTTCTATTCCACCATCAAGCGTGGCTCAATTCGAGCTCGTCTTCCTCATCCCGCTCGTAGGATTCTCGATCGAATTCCCCTTCCGATACGGCGACCAGCAGCGTCGACACGGTCGTGCCGGAGGCGTTCAGAGCCGTGCGGCCCATGTCGACGACGGCATCGATCGCAAGCACCAGACCCAGTCCTTCAAGAGGCAGGCCAAGCGCGGTGAGCACGACGGTCGTCGAGATGGATGCCGGACCCGGCACCCCGGCGACGCCGATCGACGAGATCATGCTGACCAGCACGATGAGCACGTAATCCGACCAGCCCAGCGGCACGCTGTACACCTGGGCGACGAATACCGCCACGACGGCAGGCCATACGCCGCCGCAGCCGTTCATGTTCATCGTCGCGCCGAGCGGAGCGACGAAGCTGGCGATGCGAGGCGATACGCGCAGTCTCTTGGTGATGACCTCGAGGTTGACCGGCAGCGTCGCGTAGCTGCTGCGAGTCGTGAAGGCGACCGCGATGGTCGGATAGATTTTGCGGAGGAACTTGAACGGATTCAGCCTCGCGCCGAAGGTCACCAGCGCTCCGAAGGTAAGGATGAAGTGCAGCAGCAGCGCGATATAAGTCGCGATGATGAGCGTGATAAGCGGCTTGAGCGTCTCGGCGCCGTACTTGGCGGCCATGGAGCCGATCAGCGCGTACACGCCGTACGGCGTCAAGCGGATGATGTACTTGGTCACCTGATTCATGACCTGCTTCAGCGATTCGATGACCTGGCGCACCGGCTCGACCGCTTCCGGCTTGCGGGAGCTGAGATGCACGATCGCCACGGCGACAAAGATAGAGAAGATCAGAACCGGCACGACTTTGCCGTCCGCCATATCCCCGATCGGGTTCGACGGAACCAGGTTCAGGATGACCTCCGAGAAAGTCGGAATGGAACGCGATTCGTAGCCTTCCGGCACGCTTTGGGCGATGCCCGTTCCCGGGTTCGCGACCAGGGCGACGACAAGCCCGATGAGAGCTGCGATTCCGGTCGTGACCAGGAACAGCAGGATGGTCTTCGTCCCGATCTTGCGCAGCTGCCCAAGATTCGAGATCGAGGTGATGCTTGAAATGACTAGCACGGCGACAAGCGGAATGACGAGCATCTTGATCAGGTTGACGTAGATGGACCCGATCGTGCCGATGCTGGTCGCATCCAGCTCAAGGGCGTTCAGCGTAATGCCGACGACCAGCCCGATTCCGAGCGCGATCAGCACGCGGTAGCCGAAGGATACGCGGCGCCGCGCCAGCCCTACGAGCAGGCCGATGACGACAATAGAGACAAGCAAGCTGATCCAGTTCGTTTGTATGGCATGGATCAGGTTATTATTTGGAACCAAGCAGCTCAACTCCCTTATTCCTATCATGTTACTATGGTATAGTATATTAGTTACATCTAAGATAGATGTCAACTATTATTAACCCGTAAACTTCTTCCATGTCCTAGAAAGCCAAAAAAAAGAGACCTTGAGGTCTCCGATATTGGAGCGGTTCGTTTCAATGCGTCTCCGCCGTCATGCTCGACTTGCCCTCGCGGCAGGACGCATGATATGACGCCGAGACAGGCTCCGGACAGGCAAAGCCCCTTCCAGCGCCCGGCTGCCGCACCAGCGGCCCCGTTGATAAGCGCCATCCTGTTCATTCCGATCAGCCGGACAGCATGGCTCCCATGCGCTGAGCCGACTGGATGATGCGAGCGGATTGCTCGGCGATGATCTCCGGCGTGAATCGGGCCGAAGGTCCCGAGACGGACAACGCGGCCGCCAGCCGGCCCGACCGGTCGAACACCGGAGCCGACACAGCCGCGGCGCCGGGCTCCCGCTCTTCCTGGCTCGTAGCGTAGCCCATGCGGCGGATTTCCTCCAGCTGCTCGCGGAACGCAGCCGGATCGAGGCCCGGCGGCATCGCCTCGTCGGACATGAGCCGATCGGCCAAGGACGGCTCTGCAAAGGCGATCAGCACTTTGCTCGAAGCTCCCACATAGAGCGGCAGCCTGAGGCCTACCGGCGCGACCCTGCGGATCGCCTGGTTGCTCTGGACGGCCTGGATGCGGATCCGCTCCCGTCCGTCCTGCACATACAGGCTTACCGTCTCGCCGATCGTGTCGCGAAGCCGCTCCATCTCCGGCAGGCAGATCGCGGCGGGATCGCCGGAGCGCGATATGTGCGCGGCGAGCTCCCAGATCCTCATGCCGAGCCGGTACCTCTCCGAGCTGCGGTCGCGCTCCAGGAAACCCTTGTCCTCCAGCGTCGCCAGCATCCGGTGGACGGTGCTCTTATGGAGGCCGACGCGCTCCGCGATCTCCGTCATCGGCAGATCGCTTTCGGTCGTAAAGCACAGCAATATATCCAGCGCGCGCTCGACCGCTCGCACGTTCGACTTGCCTTCATCCGCACGGGCTCCTCTTGGCTCCACGCTCTTCATCTCCTTCCGGCACCGGATGCGGTGCCTCTTCATTCCCGTCTCTGCGCCGGGATGCTGCTTATCGGTTCGCTCTGAACCCGAACCCTCGGACAGAATATCGGGTACGTCAACTTGCCCGGAATATGCCGGAGCTAGCCGGTCCTGCAAGCGGTGGTCCGAATCAACTGAGAATCATTATCATTATAGAGGAACGTTTTCCGTTCGTCCATGCTTTTTAGCGCTATAAGGTTTCACACAATGAAACCGAGATTCTTCTAGTATAACCGGATTCCCGAATTCCGTAAAGAAACCGCCTCTTCTTCCCCTGCTTTCAGCCGCTGCCGGCTTTGTTTTACAAGCAGATTACAAGAGCTTAACAAATCACCGACATCAATTGACAGCCCGGACCAAAGACACATAAAGTAGTAGTACATCGGATCTATACCGCTTACATTGCAAGGGAGGGGAAGACGATATGAGCAGCACCGCCCTGTCGACGCCGCTTAACCTCGAGGGAAACCGGTCATCCGTCGCTCCCCGCCGGGATACGCGCCGCAACGCGCTGATCGCTTCCGTGTCTGCCCTGGCTGCGCTGCTCCTGCTCGCGGCTGCCGCTTTCCACGGCTACATCGCCTGGATGGTCGCTTATCCTTATGTGGCTCCGGTCTATTCCAATCCCATGGAAGCCAAGCAGCTGAGCTACAGCGACATCACCTTTCCCAGCCAGAGCGGCCGTACGACCGTGAGCGGCTGGTATATCCCCGCCGGATCCGGCCATTCCGTCAAGGAAGCCTCCGATCGGACCGTCATCCTCAGCCACGGCTACGGAGCGAACCGGGAAGAAACCTGGGTGCCTATGTATGATTTGGCGAGCCTGCTCAACAGGCTTCATTATAACGTGCTTATGTTCGATTACGGCTATGCCTCCAAGCAATACCGAGCCCCGGCGACGGGAGGCTGGGAGGAGTCGCAGCAGCTGCTCGGCGCCGTGAATTACGCCCGCAGCCACGGCTCCGGCGAGGTGGTCGTCTGGGGCTTCAGCATGGGAGCCGGAACCGCGCTCCAAGCCGCGCTGCAAACGAAAGACATCGACGCCATGATTCTCGACAGCACGTTCGTGCCGAGTCCCGACACGCTGTTCGAGAATGTCCGGCAGATCATCGATCTGCCCCGCTTTCCTTCGCTGCCTCTGATCGAGGCGCTTCTGCCGCTCTGGACAGGGGTCGATTTCAACAAGATTCCCGCCGGAAAGGTCATGAGCACCGATTATGATATTCCCATCTATATGATCCACGGCACGATGGATGCCAAAGCCTCCTATCAGTCGGCCGAAACGATCGCGAGCCGGCAGAGTAATCCGCTGTCGCGGGAATGGATCGTGAACGGCGGCTATCACGAGATGCTGTACCGAGAGCACCCCAAGGAATATATCCAGCGTGTCGCCTTGTTTCTCAGCCAGGTCAACCAGTCGCTCGAGAACGATGGCGCGACCGCCTGATCTCATCCCCTTACCATCCTCCCAAGCTAATGGCCGGACCCTTCGTGGGTCCGGTTTTTTTGAGCTCTAAAAGCACGAACATAGCTGTCCCCGAGCCCGAATACATCTAGAAGAGGATGGAAACTACATGCTCGAGGGGGCGGCCACATATGCCGGAAGCGGACCGAAGCGCCAGGCAGCTCAAGCTGCTGGAGGATATCAAGGAATGGAAGATGCAGGAACAAAGCAACGCGGAGCTGATCCGGCTCGTCTCTCCCGGCCTGGAGCCGGCTTACAGGGGGTTGCTGCAGCAGTGGGAGCCTCTGTTCCGGCTGACCGGGCAGCAGGCCGAGGAGCTTCTTCGAGAGGAGGCTCGCCTAAGCGGAGACGGGCAGAGAAGCGAGGAGGCCGAGCCTTCTCTGGCCATGATCGACCAGCGTACCGCAGGCTTGCTGGAGGCATCCGCGCTCCAGACCCGAACCTTTATCGAGCAGCTGGCGCAAATGCTGCAAGCGAGCCCCGCATTGGCTCGAGATCAGGCCGGGCGCTCCGCCGTCGACCATGCGCTGCGGGAAGCCAGCTACTGCCTCGGGAAGGCCGAGGCCTACAGCCAAGCCCGCAGCCGCGCCGACGAAGCCGCCCGCTCCGACAGCGGCGGCTCGGAGAAGGAACCGTCAGCCTCGGCTTCTAGAGATGGCGGGTCGGGCAGGCTGTTCACTTACGGCTATCCGGCCGAGGAGCTGAAGCAGGTTCCCATCGGAGGCCATACGCTTCCGCCGCTTCCGTATGCCTATGATGCCCTGGAGCCGTACATCGACACGAAAACGATGGAAATCCATCACGACAAGCATCATCAAGCTTACGTCACGGATCTCAACAAGGCGGAAAAAGAGCTTCAGGCTTCCAGGCAAAACGGGAATTTCGACCTCGTGAAGCACTGGGAGCGCGAGCTGGCTTTCAACGGCGCCGGCCATTATTTGCATACGCTGTTCTGGACCGTCATGTCGCCTCAAGGCGGAGGCCGGCCTGTCGGCACGATCGGGGATGCCATCGACCATGATTTCGGCGGCTTCGACGCGTTCAAAAAACAGTTCAGCGAGGCTGCCGGCAAGGTTGAGGGCGGCGGCTGGGCGATCCTCGTCTGGAGCCCCCGCAGCCGCAGGCTGGAAATCCTGCAGGCGGAGAAGCATCAGAACCTTTCCCAATGGGACGCCATTCCCCTGCTGCCGCTGGATGTCTGGGAGCATGCCTATTACTTGAAGCATCAGAACAAACGTCCCGATTACGTCAAGGACTGGTGGAATGTCGTCAACTGGCCCTATGTGAACCAGCGCTTCGAGAAAGCGAGGACGATCGCCTGGGAGCCTTACTGAGCCTGTCGCGCGTGTATTGTTGCGACATGTCTCTATGACATGAGTGTACTACATGTGTGTGTATGACATACGTGTATGACATTCGTGTATGACATGTGTGCATGACATGGTATCCCATGATTATTTCGTAGGGGGTTTTCCCTTGTCATGCCGCGCTTGATCCGCGAGCCATGGTCGTCTTGCAATGCCGCTTGATGAACGCAAAAGAACCCGCTTGCCCAAGCAAGCGGGTTCTGCGTGCTGCTACTGCTTCAGCAGCGAGAGGAATTCGGAACGCAGCGCGCTGCTGGTCCGGAATTCTCCCCGCACGCCGGAGGTGATCGTCTTGCTGCCCGGCTTCTTGACGCCCCGGGAGCACATGCACAGATGCTCGCCCTCCACGACGACCATGACGCCCTGCGGCGCCAGCGCATCCATGAGGATGTCGGCGATCTGGGCCGTAATCCGCTCCTGCACCTGCAGCTTGCGGGTGACGGCTTCGACGAGCCGGGCCAGCTTGCTGAGGCCTACGATGTGGCCGTTCGGCAGATAGCCGATATGGATCTTGCCGAAGAACGGAGCCATATGATGCTCGCACTGGCTGTAATACACGATATCCTTCACGATGACGAGCTCCTCGTGGTTCTCGTCGAACGTGACGCCGAGCACTTCCGCCGGATTGACTTCGTAGCCGGCGAAGATCTCCTCGTACATCCGCGTCACGCGGGCAGGCGTATCCTGCAGCCCTTCGCGTTCCACGTTCTCTCCGACGAGCTTGAGAATTTCGCGGAGATGATATTCGATCTGCTCCCGGTTGCGGGAGACATGGGAATTGCTATAGTCCTTCAAGCCTGCCATAGGCGGGTTTCTTCCCTTCTGGCTTCAGCAGGGGCTTACTTGCGCTTGCCGCCGCGCTGGTTCGGAATGAACTTCTGGTTTTGTGGGGCGCCTGCGCCACCCTGGTTCTTCATCATCTGCTGGGCGCGCTGCATCTGCTTGCCGTTCAGATTGTAGCCCATCTGCTTGGCCATCTTCTGCAGCATCTCCGGATCGGACTGCATCTTCTCCAGCTGCTTGCGGAGATAGAAGACCCCGATGAAAAATCCGCCGACCCCTCCGACGATAAGGGTAACGATGGGGATGACGTAGTTGTACCATTCCATATTGGCTCACCTATCCTTCATGGGTGTTCATAGACTTGTCCATGATAGCATTATCGGGTATCGCGCGCAATCCGGGAACAGGAGCTGCGGGCCGTTCAAGAATGCGGAGATGCCGGCTCCTGTCCGGCTTCCGGCGCTTCCAATGCCTCCGATGCTTCCAACGCTTCAGCTGCAGCTGCAGCTGCCGCCCGGCCGATGACATCCCGCGCCTCCGGATCCTCCTCGGTGCCGAGCGCATCCTTCAGCGCCTGCAGCGCCGCCTCGCCGCCGATGCGGCCTAGCGACCAGGCTGCCGTGCCGCGAAGCACCGGACGCGGATCGTCGCGCAGCACCTTGACGAGGGCGGGAACAGCGCCCTTCTCTCGGAAGTTGCCGAGCGCGATGACCGCATTGCGCTGGATCGGCTTTTTGCCCCGCCAGGAGGAGGAGTTGGAGCCGTAACGCTCCTTGTACTCGCGGTTGGAGATGTCGAGCAGCGGCTCCAGCAGCGGCTTGACCTGCTCCGGGTCTGCCTTGAACTCCGGATGGCGCGTGACATTGATGCCTTTGTTGACGGGGCAGACGATCTGGCAAGTGTCGCAGCCGTACAGCCGGTTGCCGATCTTGCGCATGAGCTCGTCGGAGACCATCTCCTTGGTCTGGGTGACGAAGGAAACGCAGCGCTGCGCATTCAGCTGCCCAGGCCCGACCAGAGCGCCGGTCGGGCAAGCGTCGATGCACTTGGTGCAGCTGCCGCAAGTATCCTCGATCGGGGAATCCGGCTCCAGCGGCAGGTTGGTGATCATCTCCGCAAGGTAGATCCAAGTGCCGTGCTTGCGGTTCATGATGAAGCTGTTCTTGCCGCTCCATCCAATGCCCGCGCGCTCCGCAACCGCCCGGTCCGACAGCTCCCCGGTATCGACCATGGACTCCGCCCGCAGCTCCGGCACCCGCTCGCGCAGCCAAGCCTCCAGCCGCGCGAGCCGGCTCCGCAGCACCGTGTGATAATCCTCCCCCCAGGAAGAGCGCGACAGGATTCCCCTTCTCGCTCCCGGCTCCGACTTGGGCGGATTGTGCAGTTTGCTTGGGTAGCCGACCGAGATCGCGATGATCGACAGCGGCTCGTCGAAGAGGAGGGAAGGATCGGTGCGCCGGTCGATGTCCTTGGCCTCGAAGCCGGATTCATACCCGAGCTCCCGATGGCGGATCAAACGGCCCTTGAGCTCGGTGAACGGCTCCGGCGAAGCGACTCCGATGTCGTCGATGCCGAGGCCGTAGGCGGCTTCCTTCATATCCGCCTTCAAGCGGGTCCAAAAGGCTGCGTCCCTGATCCTTTCCTCCATCTTCCTCCCCTCCTCATCCTTCGAATTGCCGGGCGGCTCTCAGCCCTTGCCCGAAGCCCGCATCGCCTTGATCGCGCCGACGGCAAGCTCGTCGCAGCGGTTGTTCCATTCGTTGTCGCTATGGCCCTTCACCTTGACGTAGGAAACCTCATGGATGCCCATCAGCTCCCACAGGCGCTGCCACAGCTCCTTGTTCTCGACCGGCTGTCCCTTGCTGTTCTTCCAGCCGTTGCGCAGCCAGCCCTTGATCCAGTTGTTCTGGAAGCAGTTCACCACATAGGCCGAGTCGCTGTGCACGGTCGCCTTGCAAGGAACCTTGAGCAGCGACAGCGCTTCGATGACCGCCTGGATCTCCATGCGGTTGTTCGTCGTATGCGGCTCCGCGCCGGATATCTCCTTGCGCTTGTCCCCGTAGAACAAGACGGCTCCCCAGCCGCCCGGACCGGGGTTGCCGGAGCAGGCTCCATCCGTATAGATCGATACTTCTTTCATATAAAGGGCCAACTCCTTCTGCTTGATCCTGCGGCAAAAACGCTCTGCCGCTACAGCTTGTCGATATGGCCGGCCGGCCAAAGAACGAACTCCGCCCTGCCCCGGACATCCTCCTCGTCGACGAGCCCGAAGGCGCGGCTGTCCCGGCTGGCCAGCGGCAGGCGGTTGTCTCCCATGACGAACAGCTTGCCCTTGCCGACGGTCAGAGGCGGAAAAACCCCCTCCGTGCGGTCTCCGCTGGCATAGGCTTCCTCCAGCTTCTCCCCGTTCAGGTACAAGCTGCCGTCCTTGATCTCGACCCGATCGCCGGGCAAGCCGACGACGCGCTTGACGAGATACTCGGAGCTCCCGTCCGGCGGCTGCGGATCCCGGATAATCATGACGTCGCCATGATGCGGAGAAGACATCGACATCGCCATCTTGTTGACCAGCAGCCAATCGCCCTCCGACAAGGTCGGCTGCATGGACTGTCCTTCCACGATCGAAAGGTTGAAGACATACCGCTGCAGCAAGGCGACCACCGCCAGCGCCAGGACGGCCGTGCGGACCAGCCGAAACAGATCCTTGGCCTGCGAGGCTGCGCCTGCGCGCGCCGGATGCCCGTCAGCGGCCGCGCCGACGCCTTCCGGGCTGCCTCCCGCCAGCGGCAGCCCATCCTTCTCCCCGCTCGGCGTCCCTTTCATTCCGGCTCACCCTCCGCGCCGTTCGCGATGCTCGCCCGCCAGGCTTCATAATAGGCCTTTACGACCTCGTCCTCGAAAGGCGGCTTGCCTCCGCGGATGCGATGGGTAACTTCCCTCAGCCCTTCGCTTACTTTGGCGTCGACGACCGGCGGATAGCGGTACTCCGCCTTATGCCTCTCGTACTCGTCCCGATCCACGACAGCCAGATCGCCGCCCGCAGTCCGGATCACATCAAGGTCGTAATCGATATACGTCAGCACATCTCCCGTCAAATACGGAGGCGAGGCCAGATTGCAGTAATAGCGGATGCCGAAGTCCTCGATCATCGCGACGACGTTGAACCATTTGCCCGGAATAAAAAAAGAGACCGCGGGAACGCGGCTGACCCACATGGATCCGTCCGCTTCCTTGATCGGCGTCTGGTTGTTGAGGAGCACATGCATCCCCTCCGCGGCATGCTGCGGCAGAAGCAGATCCTGCGGAACGAGCCAGTTCCGCTGCCATTGCCGGTGCAGATGGCCGTCATGCTTGAAGCTTTTGATGTAACAGCGCCGATAGTTGTTCACTTACGCACTCCCTGACATTCACATCTTACTAATAAGAAAAGCACATCCGGACGTCAAAAGCAATTGACGAAGGACATGCCTCGGGATGACGACCATATGGAAAGGAAGGATTGCGGGAAACAAAAGCTTGGTTCTTCGGTTCAGCCAGCTACGATGCTGAGCTTCTGGAACGAATGATAGAAATCGGAAGGCTCGAAGCCCAGGGAGCTGTAAAGCGGCAGTACGGGTTCATTGTGCTCGTCCGCCGTAACCATGATCTTGGACACCTTGCGCTGCTCGAACCGGCCGCGAAGGCTGGAAATGAGGCTCTTGGCGATCCCTTGGCCGCGGTGATCCGGATGAACGGCCACACGGTAGTAATAGCCTCGGTTGTTGTCGATCGTTCCGATGATAATGCCCGTCATCTTGTCGCCCGCCGAAGCGATGAGCACAAGATCGCTGTCCCATGAAAGCTGGCGCGTGAGCGCTTCGATCGTCAGCTCGTAACACTCTTCCGACAACACCGACTGCAGCAAGGACGTCACGGCATGGTAGTCTGCCAGCTGGAAAGAACGAAGATGCATGAATGCTTGTCTCCCTTACATTCAATGTCATTGTAAAAGCTACCTCTGATTATACGACAAAAGTTAACGAAATCCAGCCATTTTGCTCAAAAACCTTAATTAAATTTAACATTGCGCTTACATTCTGTTGAAAGCGCTGTCTTACAAGCGCTTACATCCCGATTCGGGAAAAGTTCATGCGGTTAATGGAATAAATATGCTCTTTCGTGAAAGGATAAGATGCGCTGCCGCTCTTAGGCCGTCAGGCTCGGACAAGCTCCGGAGCCGCCGGTTTTTGTCCCCCGAAAGACCTCGTCCCCTTGAAGGAAGCTTGAGCGATCTGCTCTCGAAGGGATTGCCCCTTTATCGGATCGGATAGAGCGGATTAGCTGCCGACTTTTGAAACTAAAATGTTGATTTATTAAGCCGATTGAGGGATAATGAACTGGAATCGCTACATATTATCTGAGGAGGTAATTGATTATGGCACATGAACTTCCAGCACTTCCGTATGCCAACGACGCTCTGGAGCCGCACATCGATGCAAAGACGATGGAGATCCACCACGACCGTCACCACAACACGTATGTGACCAACCTGAACGCCGCTCTGGAATCCGCTCCCGAACTGGCAAGTAAGTCCCTTGAGGATCTTATCTCCGACCTGAACAGCGTACCTGAATCCATCCGCACCGCTGTGCGCAACAACGGCGGCGGCCATGCGAACCACAGCCTGTTCTGGACGACGATCGGCCCCAACGCCGGCGGCGCGCCTACAGGCAAGCTGGCAGAAGCGATCGACAGCGAGCTGGGCGGCTTCGAGAAATTCAAGGAAGACTTCGCCAAAGCAGCAACGACGCGCTTCGGCAGCGGCTGGGCTTTCCTCGCAGCCGACAAAGAAGGCAAGCTGAAAGTATACAGCCTTCCAAACCAGGACAGCCCGATCTTCGAAGGCGAAACGCCTCTGCTCGGCCTGGACGTATGGGAGCATGCCTACTACCTGAACTACCAAAACAAGCGCCCTGACTACATCAAAGCGTTCTGGAACGTCGTGAACTGGGATGAAGTCGGCAAGCGTTACGAAGCAGCCGTAAAATAAGTTCTTTTAATGGAAGACCGGGCTATCGGGCCCGGTCTTTTTTTGTTTTCCGGCTCAGCCCTTTTGCTTCGCCCATCGCTTATGCTCCGGCACGGGAGGAAGCTGGAATTCGGGCACATAAGGCGTTCGGGACTTTTTCCCAAGATTCGCGGAAAGAGGATAGGCATATGCCGCATAGGATAGTGTATTCAAGGCAATGTTCGAAAGGAGCTGCATGTCCGGAATGAACTCTTACTATCCTTACCATGCTCCAGCCTATTCGGCCGCTTATCAGCCCGCCTATCAGCCTGTCCAAGCCGGAGGAGACTGCGGCTGCGGCGGAAGCCAGCGCAGCTTCCAATTCGTGCCGGCCGCTCCGCCTGCGCCCGGCATCTTCCCGCCTCTCTCCGGTTACGACCCAGGGATTTTCCCGCCGATCCAACGGCCGGATCGCGGGATCTTTCCGCCGATCGGCGGCGGCTTCCCCGGCGGACCGGGCTTCCCCGGCGGCGGGTTTCCCGGCGGACCGGGCTTCCCCGGCGGCGGTTTCCCCGGCGGACCGGGCTTCCCCGGCGGCGGGTTTCCCGGCGGCGGCTTCCCCGGCGGGCCTGGCTTCCCCGGCGGACCGGGCTTCCCCGGCGGCGGCTTCCCCGGCGGGCCTGGCTTCCCCGGCGGCGGCTTCCCCGGCGGCCCAGGCTTTCCCGGCGGCGGCTTCCCCGGCGGGCCGGGCTTCCCCGTTCCTTTTACAGGAGCCGGCGCCCCTGGCACCGGTCCTGCAGGAACGGTCAACACGCCTGCGCCGGTGACCGTCCGCATTGAAGGCGGCGAATCCTTTCCCTATGTGACGGAGGATTACCAAATTCCTTATTATGACGGCATGAGCATTGCCCAGGCTCTCGAATACACCGGTGTCGTCCGAATTTCCCCCGGAGGCGGCGTACAATCCGTCGGCGGCGTGCGCAACGACATTTCGGACGATATCCGCATCGGCGACAACGTCCAGTACACCCTTCGTCTGAACGGACGGCAGATACCGCATACTCTGCTTACATTCCCCGTCCACCGGAGAGATGTCATCGGCATCGATCTTATCCACATCGGAACCTGAACGGCCGGCTTTTTCAAAGCACGCAGTTGATTCATGCAAGCGGCTTTTTGCAGGGAGCGGCTAGCATGCCATAGAGGGATAAACGCGAGCACGCTTCACGGATCCTTCCTGCTGCCGTTCTGCTGCCCGCCGAGGTCGTTGAGCCGCATCGCAAATCAAAAAAAGAGGGCAGCCCCCCAGTCTTTGACTTTGGGGGCTGCCCTCTTATGGATTTACGCCATGACTTGGCAAATCTGGTTCGTGAACTCCACCGGATCCTCGATCGGCAAGCCCTCGATCAGCAGCGCCTGATTGTAGAGCAGCGAAGTGAACAAGCCCAGCTTGCTCTTGTCGTTCTCATAAGCTTCCTTCAGCGCGCGGAAGACATCGTGGCCGACATTCAGCTCCAGCACCTTCTGGGCTTTGACGTCGCCGCTGTTCGGCATCGCCTTCAGAATCTTCTCCATCTCGATCGTCACTTCGCCATCCGTGGCGAAGCAGACCGGATGCTTGCGCAGGCGCCTGGAAGCCCGCACGCCGCTGACCTTGTCGCCGAGCAGCGCCTTCATCTCCTCGAAGAGCGCCTTGTTCTCCTCATCGGCCTTTTCGTCCTCGGCTGTCTTCTCGTCCTCCTCGATGCCCAGATCGCCGCTGGAGACGGAGCGGAATTCCTTCTCCTTGTAGCGGGCAAGCATCTTCACGGCGAACTCGTCGATATCGTCGGTGAAGTACAGAATCTCGAAGCCCTTGTCGAGCACGAGCTCGGTCTGCGGGAGCTTCTCGATGCGCTCGGCCGATTCTCCGGAAGCGTAGTAGATATACTTCTGATCCTCGGGCATGCGGGCAACGTATTCAGCCAAGGTGACCAGCGCCTTGTCCTTGGAGGACGTGAACAGCAGCAGATCCTGCAGCGCGTCCTTGTGCATGCCATAGTCGCTGTAGACGCCGAATTTCAGCTGGCGGCCGAACGACTTGAAGAACTGCTCATATTTCTCGCGCTCGTCCTTCAGCATGCTCTGCAGAGCGCTCTTGATTTTGGATTCAATGTTTTTGGCGATCAGCTTCAGCTGGCGGTCATGCTGCAGCATCTCGCGGGAGATGTTGAGCGAGAGGCTCTCGGAGTCCACCATGCCCTTGACGAAGCTGAAGTAGTCGGGAAGCAGGTCGGCGCATTTGTTCATGATCAGCACGCCGCTGGAATACAGCTCCAGCCCCTTCTCGAACTCCTTGGTGTAATAATCGAACGGGATCGTCTCCGGAATGTACAGGATCGCCTGATAGACGACCGCGCCGTCGGCGCTCACATGCACATGCTTGAGCGGCTTGTCGAAGCCGTAATGCTTCTCGTGGTAGAACGCCTCGTAATCCTCGGCCGTCAGCTCGCTTTTGTTCTTGCGCCAGATCGGCACCATGCTGTTGACCTGCTGCTCTTCGGTGTACGTCTCGAACTCATCCTCGCTGCCTTCCTTGAGACGGCTGGAGGAAACCTCCATCCGGATCGGATAGCGGATGAAATCGGAGTATTTCTTGATCAGCGCCTTGAGCCGGTAATCGTTCAAATACTCGTCGTAGTTGTCATCCTCGGTATTCGGCTTGATCTCCAAAATGATCTCGGTGCCGACCGAATCCTTGTGAGCTTTCTCGATCGTGTACCCGTCCGCACCTTCAGAGACCCATTTCCACGCCTCTTGTCCATCCAGCGGCTTCGTGACGACCGTCACGCGGTCGGCGACCATGAAGGCGGAGTAGAAGCCGACGCCGAACTGGCCGATGATGTCGCGGCCGTCCTTGGCTTCATTTTCCTGCTTGAAGGCAAGGGAGCCGCTCTTCGCGATAATGCCGAGATGGCTCTCCAGCTCCTCGCGGTTCATGCCGATGCCGGTGTCCCTAATCGTCAGGGTGCGCGCAGCCTGGTCGGGAATGACCTGGATGAAGTAGCTGTCCGGATTGAACGTCAGCTTCTCGTCCGTCAGCGCTTTATAGTAGATTTTATCGATGGCGTCACTGCTGTTGGAAATCAGCTCGCGAAGAAAAATTTCCTTTTGGGTATAGATGGAGTTGATCATCATTTCCAAAAGACGTTTGGATTCAGCTTGGAACTGCTTTTTTTCCACTTTGAAATCTCTCCTCTTGGATCGGGTAGATTAGCACTCGGAAATGAAGAGTGCTAAAACTTTATATACCACTCCGCAAATTGGCTTGTCAAGGATTGCCTCTGCTTCTAAGGGGGAAGCGATGAGGGCGGCGCTTCCTCGTGAACGGCAAGCCTTGAAAAAAAGGCAGCCGCAGCGCAGGACACCGCGTCCAGCTCTGCAACTGCCTTGGACTTGTCCAGTCCCCGCCCGTTCGACCGCTCTGCGCCATACACCCTGCTCCAAGCGGTTTCCCAGCCTTACCGTTCGACCTCTCCGCGCCTATACTCTGATCCTGCACGTTTTCCCAGCCTTGTCCGCTCAAACGTTCAGCCAGCTAAGCAGAGAGCCCGTTATGGACTGCCCCGCTAAGAGTTCCAGCCGCTTGGGCCATAGCCGAGAAGCTCCGCGAGCCTATTCCCCGTCTGCGGTCCCCAGCTCCTTGCCCTTGCCGCTGATCAGCTTGAGCTGATCGTTCTCGTATCCGACCTCGTAGGAAACCTCGAAGCTGCGGACGGACGTCTTGCCGTCCTGGCCATGCTCTTCGGCCGTAATGACGGCCTTGACCACGGCGGATCGCTCCCCGTCCTTGTCGACCTTGAGGCTTTTGATGACGACATTTTTGGTCGGCAGGTAGCCACGGCGGAAATCCTCGTAAGGATCCTGCTTCTTCCAGTTGATTCCCAGCAGCGAATACGCATAGACGTAATCGCCGTTGCTGAGGCTCTCGTAGAAGCGGGACACAAGATAACCGGCGTAGTCCGTAATGGATTTCTTGCCGGTCAGGGCGTTGGTCGCGCTCCCCGGAACGCCGGGCAGCTCCTTCATCGGTGTCTGCGACCATCCCTCGGCCGCGGACAGAATATCGGAGATCGGAATGCTGAACCCGATTTCTCCGTCCTGCATTTCCGCCGAGTTGATGCCGAGCACCATTCCCGTCCGCTGGTCGATGAGCGGCCCGCCGCTGTTGCCGGGAGCGATCGCGGCCGAAATCTGGTACATGTTCCGGTACGTGTACGGCTTCATCGAGAACGTGCGTCCCAGCCCGCTGATGATGCCCGGAGTTACGGTATTCTGCAATCCGAGCGGGCTGCCGACGGCCATGATGGCATCCCCGACCTCCACCCGCCCGCTGCGCTCCAGGCGCAGCGGCTCCGTTCCCTCCAGATCGGGCACGCGCACGACGGCAATATCGGTATCCGTGCCGATGCCGATCACCTCCCCCGTCAGCTCGCGGGCATCGGAAGTCGTCACTCTCACCGTTCTCGATCCCGCTACGACGTGGGCGTTGGTGATTATATCTCCCTTGGCGTTGTACAGAAAGCCGGATCCGAGGCCGCTTTCGCTCTGGATGGTGACGACTTTTTTCTGGATGCGGAAAATAATGTCCTTCAGCGCGGCTGCGTTGCCTGCAGCCGTACCCTCCGGCGGCGAAACCGCGAGCAGCGGCTCCATGCCCATCTGGCGGGGAATGTACCCGTGCAGCGCCAAGGCCGTTCCCGCTCCCGCAAGCAGGACGGCTGCCGCCGCAGCGGCCGCAAGGGGCTTCGTCAGCCTCATGGCGGTCCCTCCTTTCTTATTTCTCGCGACGCTTAATCGATATACCAAGTCGCGCTAGTAATCGCTACGGACGCCTCGCTCTTGACCGAAGCGTTCTTTTCGGTGAAGGCGGCGCTTCCTCCCGGCTCGATGACCCCTCCGCTCGAAACGGATATCGTGCCGGAGCCGACCTGCACTCCTTCCGCATCCTTGAGGACATAGAAGAGCCGGATGGCGCGGATGCCCCGGGTCGCCTTGCTCTTCAGAAGGCCGGTAATGACGGCGCTGCCTTCCTCGCCTATGGAAGCGTTCAGCTCGACGATGTCGAATGCATCCGTCTGATTTTGCCGCTGCTCCAGATTGGCCATCTGCATGGCCGCATTCAGCCGCTTGCGCTCCTGCTCCTCGTATTCTTCCTTCTCTTTGTCGATCCGGGTAGACATTTCTTGAAGCTTCGACGTGTTCCCCGCATGGCTGACCGTCTCGTCCACAGCGGCGCGGGCGGCAGAGAAGTCCTTCTTCCTCAGCAGCTGCTGCGCCTGGTTGATGCCCATTTGGACCATGCTGTCCAAAATGCGCTGACGCAGCTCAGGCGCCCCGGGAGCCTGGAGTCCGCGCAGCCTCTGGAGCCTCTCCGCCATTTCCCGGATCGTTCCCAGACCGTCCAGCTCGCTCGACACTTGCTGCACGGCCAGCCTTGCCCCCGCTCCCGCCAGCTTGTCGCGGATCGGATCGAACAGCTCCTCGTGGCGGCTGCTCAGCGTCGCCTGCGCTTGGCGCAGCCCGCTTTCCGCCTTCTCCAGGCTGCCCTGGTCGAGCAGCAGCCCCGCCGCCTTGATGTCATCGTCGAGCTTGGCCGCCTGACGGACGATGTCGATATCCTTGGCAATGCCGGGATTGCCGGGCCGGGAAGCCGCCGCGAGCTCGAGCAGCTGCTCGGCATTCCGGTACTGCCCCGCCTTGGCTTCCTTTTCCGCCTGTACATGCCAGGAACGCACCTTGGCGTTGACCTTCCCGTCATGGACGAAGACGGCAAGCACGGCCAGACAGCTGATCAGCAAAGCAGCAGCCGGCAGCATCCATAGCCGGAAGTAGCCTGTCGCCGGTGCGCCCTCCGCAGCGATGGCAGGACGTTCAGCCCGGGACCGCTCCGCCTGCCCGCCTCCTCCATCCGCCTTGCGGCCGGACTCGCCATCGCGCGACATGCGGTTCCATATTTCCTGGGCTTCGCGGTCCTGAAGCGGCTGCGCGCTTGACCCGGCGCCGACATCCTTGATTTTTTCCAGCCATTCCGCCCGTTCGAGGCGGCGCGCCAAAATGGCCGCCGTATGGAGCGGCTTGCCGCAGCGGCTGCAGAACGAAGCTTCGTCGTCCATCGTCGCAAAACCGCAATAAGGACATGCTGTCCGCACTGCCCGGCCGCGCTCTCCTTCACTGGTTTCCCTGCTCATCTTCCCAAGCCTCCACCATGTTAACCTGTTCCTATCGGATTCTCTATCTATTACTAACGGATGAAGTCACGGAAAAGCAATCAAAAACCAAAAAACCGCCCAGACAAATTCCTGTGCCCCGGACGGTTCATGATTCGGATGACTGCCCCTGCTAGCGCAAACCTAAAGCAACTCCGTCTCCAGCTTGCTTCTCATATAATCCCGTACCGCCTGAGACAGATCCTCGCGTTCCAGCGCCATGTCGATCGTCGCCTGTACAAATCCCAGCTTATCACCGACGTCATGCCGGCGTCCCTGGAATTTAAAGGCATGCATCGGCAGCACGGAATTCAGCTTCTGCAAGCTGTCCGTCAGCTGGATCTCGCCGTTCTTGCCCGGCTCCGCTCTTTCGAGCAGGCGGAATACGGCAGGGTCGAGCACGTAGCGCCCGACGACAGCCCAATTGGAAGGCGCTTCGCCGGGAGCCGGCTTCTCCACCAGGTTCCGGATGCGGGGGAACATGCCTTCGCCTTCCAGATCCGCGATGCCGTATTTGTGGGTCTGATCCCAAGGAACCTCCATGACCGAGACGACCGAAGATCCGGTTTCCCGGTAGAAGTTCATCATCTCGCCCAGGCATGGCTGCGGCGAGCGCAGAATGTCGTCGCCCAGCAGCACCGCAAAAGGCTCGTTGCCGATGAAGCTGCGGGCGCAAAGCACCGCATGGCCCAGGCCAAGCGGCTCCCGCTGGCGGACGTAGACGATGTCGGCCAGCTTGGAAATGCTGCGGACGACCTTCAGCGTCTCCTCGTCGCCTCTTGCTTCCAGCTCGTTCTCCAGCTCGACCGATTTGTCGAAGTGGTCTTCGATCGCGCGCTTGCTGCGGCCGCTGACGATCATGATGCTCTCGATGCCGGATGCGGCGGCTTCTTCCACGATATATTGAATGGCCGGCTTGTCGATGAGCGGCATCATTTCCTTGGGCTGGGCTTTTGTTGCGGGCAGGAAACGGGTACCGAGGCCTCCTGCAGGGATGATTGCTTTGCGGATATGAGTCAAGTGGGGTCCAACTCCTTCGTCATGATAGAAACATGGCCGGATCCGGCCGACAAAATGCGATATGTAAATGAGTCGTTCAGTTCCAATTCCGTTGCTTCCAGTTTACCAATTCTTGTCGAAAGGCGCCAGCGGACGTATGAGAGGGCCGCCAAGGGGCACCATTCAGGTATATGCATCGGGGCGTTCCGCATGATCACAACCGAAAATTTAAGCATCGGCAGACAAAGGCGGATAATCGGCATGGCGGAGACGTTCCGGCGGCATGGGAAGCAGGCCCGCTTCCTTGAAGGACAGGCATTTGTATACTGTATCCATACGACGGCGGGAATAACCATTCCAGCCACAGCGAGCTTCCCTTCGAACCCGATGTCCGTCATCCGGAAGGACTTGATCTGTCCATTGCTTCTTTTGCACCTTCGACCGCAGCTCGAAAGAATCCATCCTGTTCGGCTTTCTTTGGAATGATTCAGCCCTAAAACAAATTCGTTGTCTTATACTCAAATTTGAATATAATAAGAATGGATCTTAATTTGCAGGAGAAAAAAGGAGTGAATTCCATGTCGGAGAAAGGCGCTCGCCAGACCCGATTCGTCGTAGCCGGCCTTATGCTGGCCATTCTGATGTCAGCCATGGACAACACGATCGTCGCTACCGCCATGGGGCGGATCGTCGATGATCTCGGCGGGTACGACCAGCTCGTATGGGTGACATCCGCTTATATGATCGCCCTCATGGCAGGCACGCCGATTTTCGGCAAGCTGTCGGACATGTACGGCCGCAAGCGGTTTTTCATTTTCGGCATCATCGTGTTCCTGATCGGCTCCGCGTTGTGCGGCACGGCCGGCAGCATTACCCAGCTGAGCGTGTACCGGGCCATCCAGGGCATTGGCGGCGGAGCTCTCATGCCGATCGCGTTCACGATCGTATTCGATATTTTCCCTCCGGAGAAGCGCGGCAAGATGTCCGGCCTGTTCGGAGCCGTATTCGGCATCTCCAGCATCTTCGGGCCGCTGCTCGGCGCGGTCATTACCGACCATATCGGATGGGAGTGGGTGTTCTACATCAATATCCCGCTCGGCATTCTCGCCCTGTTCTTCATCGGGACCTATTACAAGGAATCCCTCTCCCATTCCAAGCAGCGCATCGACTGGGTCGGCGCGTTCACTCTCGTCGGAGCCATCGTCTGCCTCATGTTCGCTCTGGAGCTGGGCGGCCAGAAGTACGCTTGGGATTCCGGCATGATTCTCGGCCTGTTCGGCGGGTTCGTCGTGCTGCTATCGGTGTTCCTGTATACGGAAACGAAAGTCGCCGAGCCGATCATCTCGTTCAAAATGTTCCGCAAGCGGCTGTTCGCCAGCAGCGTGCTGACTTCCTTGTTCTACGGCTCGACTTTCATCATCGCCACGATCTATATTCCGATCTTCATCCAGGGCGTGTACGGCGGCTCGGCGACCAACTCCGGCCTGCTGCTCATGCCGATGATGATCGGCTCCGTCGTCGGCAGCCAGGTAGGCGGCTTCCTGACGACCAAGCTGAGCTTCCGCTCCATCATGATGATATCGGCCGTCTTCTTCCTGGCGGGTGTCGTTTCTCTCGGCTTCATCAGCCCGGATACGGCCCGCTTCGTCGTGACGCTGGAGATGATCCTGCTCGGCTTCGGCGTCGGCTACTCCTTCTCCGTGCTGAACATGGCCGCCATCGACGGCTTCGACATGCGCCAGCGCGGAGCGGCGACCGCCACGACGACGTTCATGCGCTCCCTCGGCATGACGCTCGGCATTACGATCTTCGGCATCATTCAGCGCAACATCTTCACCTCGCGGCTGGAAACCGCGTTCGGAGGCAAGGCGCCGATCGGCGGGGGAGGCGGCGGCAACCAGCAGTTCCTTACGCCTGAAGGCCGCAAGGCGATCCCTGCCGAAGTGCTGAGCAAAATCGAAGCCGCGCTCGCGACTTCCATCTCCCACACCTTCCTGTGGGCTCTTATCCCGGCTGTCGCAGCCGTCATCATGGTCCTGCTCATGCCGGGCACGCGCATGACGATGAGCCGCAAGCCTGAACCCAAGCAAGAGCTCCGCACGGAATAAGCGGCGGGCACATGCAGGTCAAAGCACAGCAAAGAAAAAAACAAGAACTCGAAAAAAGGTCCCTGACAAGGGGCCTTTTTTGGTTTTCGCCGCCTTCGTTGACAGACGGATTCAACTATATTATATTTAATACTAGTTAATAACAATTATAAATAAGGAGCTGATTTCTTTGACAACCCCATCCGCTGCTGCCATTCCATCGGTGTCTCAAGTGTTGAATCTCCACCTGGCCAATTGGAGCATTTTGTACGTGAAGCTCCACCAATTCCACTGGTATGTGAAAGGCCCCCAATTTTTTACCCTGCACGAAAAGTTCCAGGCTCTCTACGAAGAGGCCGCCTTACATGTCGACGAGCTCGCCGAACGGCTGCTGGCGGTCGGAGGCAAGCCGCTTGCGAGCATGAAGGAATATCTCGAGACGGCCACCGTCGAGGAAGCGGCGGGCAGCGAGTCCGCCATCGCCATGGTCCGGTCGGTCGCCGCCGACTTCAAAAGCATGATCGGCGAGCTCAAGGAAGGAATGGCCGCCGCTCAGAGCCGTCAGGACGAAACGACAACCGATATGCTGCTGGCCATCCACACGTCACTGGAGAAACATGTCTGGATGCTGGATGCCTTCGCAGCCGAGTAACCTCGGCTTATTGCCTTCCTCTCGAAGGACCTCGCTGCCAAAACAAGCTAGACGGGTGAGTTCAGAAAAAAAGTTGAGATCGCAAAAAAAAGGTTTGCGCAGCCATCCCTAGGGCGGCTTCCGAACCTTTTTGAGCTTTTTGCCTATTTCTCTTTTTATTGAAGGTTACATCACAATCCTTGCCGGCCGTTTGGTGTAGCGGTTCGCATAGCTTGAGGCGCAGTAAGCCTCCGGCTTGACGCGGGGCACATAGCTGCCGATCGTCTCCACGCGGGCGATCATCTCCTGGACATACAGATGGGTCGGATTCAGGCAGGGCTCCGTGCCGGCATCGATATCGATGAACGTCCGAAGCTCGCCTCCCTGGTAGACGTACGGCAGAATCAGCTCTTCCATCGCCGGCACGATTCGATGCTCCTCCAAATATGCGGCCATTTCCTGGGAAAGGGAAGTCTCGAAGGCCAGCTTCTCGCGGATCGACGCCAGCTCCCTGTTCAGCACGAAAGGCCGGTAGCATGCCCAAGCCCCTTTGCCCACCCGTCTCAGAACGAGGCCCGTAATGAACTTGGTATGGCTTGGATGAACCTGGGAATCCGTCCCGATGGCAAAATGATACGCCGCCCGCGGATCCTCGCTTATGAAAGTCATCATCCGCTCGGCGACCTCGCCCAAGGTCAGATGCTGCTCCTTGACGTTGTGAAATCGAAGCCTGTTGCGGTAATCATGGGATTCCGGCTGTCTCTTGGACTTCGTCACGCTAGCTCTCACCCGCCCTCGCTGTCTTACCGTCAGCTTATGCTTGGATGGCCTTGCCTATGAACCGGCCAAGCAGACGGCGCTCCCACGGCGGCTGCATCGGGTAGAAAAACAGCCGCATCCAAGCCTCGCCGAAACGAGGACAGGATGCGGCTTGTTCCATGCATGACGTCAAACGAGGGAGACAAGGGAGGAGGCGATCTTCTCCCCGTTCCAGAGAACGCTCAGCTCCTCGCCGTCCCGAAGGGCGGCGACGCCGGCCGGCGTCCCGGTGAAGACGATGTCTCCCCGGCCCAGGCCGTAACGGCGGCCGATATGCTCCGCGAGCACATCCGGCTTGAAGATCATATCCCGGGCGTTGCCCAGCTGGGCGACCTCGGAGCCGCGCAGCAGAGCGAAGTCGGCGGCCTCCAGCCCGGCTAGACCCGGATAAGGACGCCAAGGCCCGATCGGAGCAGAATTCCGGAAGCCCTTGGCGGCGAGCCATGGATGGCCCTTCTCCTTGAGCCTGCTCTGCACGTCGCGCAGCGTCAGGTCGAGGCCGAGCGTCATCGCGTCGAACAGCTCGTCCGCCTCGATTCCCGGTTCCCAGCCGCGTCCCGCGCGAAGCACGATTTCCAGCTCGAAATGCACCTCTCCTTCCCCGCCCGGCAGCTCGACGGCGCTTCCGTCCATCGGAATCAGCGAATGGGTCGGCTTGGTGAACACCATCGGGGATTTCGGCACTTCGTTGCCGAGCTCAAGGGCATGCAGCCGGTAGTTGCGGCCGATGCAATAAATATTGCGTACGGATTCAAGGCTGTAGTCTTCATAGGCACTCATGCAGGGTCAGCTCCTGTTCTTTGCTTTCTGGGCTTCGATTTGTTCCGCAAGCTCGTTCAGATAGGTCCAGCGCTCCATCAATTCCTCCAGCCTGGCCTCCAGGCTCTCCTGGCGGGCCATGAGCTCCTGCAGGCGCACCGAGTCGCTTCCCGAAGCGCCCATCTCCTCCTGGACCCGCTCCAGCTCGGCTTCCGCCTCCGCGATGCGGCCGTCGATGACCTCAAAATCCTTCTGCTCCTGATACGACATGCGCAGCTTGGATTCCTTGCGCGGAGCTTCGGCCGGCTCTCCCGGCCGGGAGGCGGCAGACGGGGATGACGCAGCCGCCCTGGAGGACGAGTCCTGGAGACTTCCCTTCTTCTGCAGCTGCTCCTCGTAGTCCGAATAGTTGCCCGTATGCTCCGTGATGGCGCCGTTCTCGAACGCGAAGATCCGGTCCACCGTCCGGTCCAGGAAGTACCGGTCATGGGAGACGACCAGCACGACGCCCGGGAAGTCGTCGAGGTAATCCTCCAGCACGCCGAGCGTCGCGATATCGAGATCGTTGGTCGGCTCGTCGAGCAGCAGCACGTTCGGAGCGCCGCTCAGGATGCACAGCAGCTGCAGGCGGCGCTTCTCCCCGCCCGACAGCTTGGAGATCGGCGACCACTGCATCGCCGGAGGGAACAGGAACCGCTCCAGCAGCTGCCCGGCGCTGATCGTCGTGCCGTCGCCCGTGCGGACCTGCTCCGCCTGCTCGCGGATGTATTCGATGACGCGCATCGACTCGTCCATTTCCTCATGCTCCTGCGAGAAATAACCGAGCTTGACGGTCGGGCCGAGCACGACCTGTCCGCTGTCCGGCTCCATCCGGCCGGCGATCAGCTTCAGCAGCGTCGACTTGCCGCTGCCGTTGCGCCCGATGATGCCGACCCTGTCTTCCGGCACGGCGATGTAGCTGAAGCCGTTGATCAGCGACCGGTCTCCATACCCTTTGCTCACGTCTTCCAGTTCGATGATCTTGCGTCCCAGCCTGGAGGAGGCGACGGACAAGTCCAGCTTGCCGGAAGCCTTGCCCGGTCCAGCCTCCTTGAGAGCCTCGAAGCGCTCGATCCGCGCCTTCTGCTTCGTCGAGCGCGCCTTGGCGCCGCGGCGGATCCAGGCGAGCTCGTTGCGCAGCAGATTCTGGCGCTTGGACTCGCTCGCCGCCTCGCGCTCCTCGCGCTCCAGCTTCAGCTCCAGGAAGCGGCTGTAGTTGGCCGTATAGAAGAAGGCACGGCCCTGGTCCAGCTCGATGACGCGGTTGCTGACCCGATCCAGGAAGTAGCGGTCATGCGTCACCATGAGCAGCGCGCCACGCCGCTTCTGCAGCATGCTTTCCAGCCACGCGACGGACTCGTTGTCGATATGGTTGGTCGGCTCATCCAGAATGAGCACGTCGGATGGCGACAGCAGCGCTGCGGCCATCGCCACCCGCTTGCGCTGGCCGCCGGACAGCGTGCCGAGCTTCGCCTCGTAGCTCGTAATGCCGAGCTTGGAGAGAGCGGTTCGGGCATCGCTTTCCAGCTGCCAAGCATCCTGCTCGTCCATGGCCGCGTTGGCCCGGAGCAGCCGCTCCTGCAGCGCGACATCCGAGCTGCTCCGCTCAAGAGCCTCCAGCGCCGCCGCATAGTCCCGTACAGCCTTCAGCTGAGGCGAATCCCCGCTGAGCACATGCTCCAGCACGGTTTCCTCCGGATCGAACTCCAAGTTCTGGAGCAGCATCCGCACGCTGACGCGCGGCGGAATCACGACGCTGCCGCTGTCGGCAGGCTCGATTCCCGCAATCGCCTTCAGAAACGTCGACTTCCCGGTTCCGTTCACCCCGATGATGCCGATCTTATCGCCGTCGGATATTCCGAAGCTTACGTCTTCAAACAGTTTTTTCTCTCCGTAGGTTTTGGAAAGATGCTCTACCGATAACAGATGCATATCAGGCCCCGGCTTTCTTGTTTTCTCGTCCTTCCATCATACCACAACTTGGCGGCTGCGCAGCCGCCGTCCGGTTCCGGAAGCTCAGAACCCGAAGCATAAGCCGGTTCGGTCCGGACATCCCCCTTCACCCGTCTTGTCCGAAGGGTGGCTCCTGTACGGGAGGCTTATCGGCGCAGCCCCCCGCCTTTTGCCGAACCGCGCTTCTTTAAAAAGTCATTTCCAAGTCAGCTCTATCTTCATTTTCTGTTCATTTTGAAAGCGTAGGATAGGGAGCAATCCTTGAAACGAGGTGGATTCGATGAAACAGCGAATCGGCAAATGGAGAAAGTGGCAAATCGGCGCCGGCGGAGCGGCGGCCCTGTTTGTTTTGTTCAGCACCGTGCAAAACAGCACCGCCTTTCAGGAAAAGATCCAGTCCGGAGGAAATGGATCCGGCCCGGCATCGGAATCGGATGCCTCTGCCGCCGATCGGGACAGGCTCATGGACGATTGGCGATCCGGCAGCATGGACAACGGCGGAGCTCTCGACGGGGACACCGGCAGCCGTACGGGCAGGCATGGCCGGAGAGGCGGCGCCTCCCCGTCTGACGGAGCGGCAGGCGGCGGATCTCCAAGCGGCGGCTGGAGCCAATCCGACAGCGGCGGGGGCATGAGCTCCCGCTCGGGAGGCTCCTGATCATGCCGGCCGAATCCCGAATCGCGTTGAGGGCAATGAACACGGACATAACGGCCATTCTCCGCTGGCCCGACGATCGGACTCCCGATACGCCGGCCTATCATTCGCTGGTCAGCCGCTGGTTCCGCGATGTCGAGGCGAGGTTCAGCCGCTTTTTGCCCGGCAGCGAGCTCAGCGGCCTGAACCGGACCGGCGGCTCCTGGCAGCTCGTATCGCCGATGATGGAGGAGGTGCTCGCGCTGGCGCTGCAATGCTGCCGACAGACCGGCGGCGCCTTCCACCCCGGCCTGCTCCGCCAGCTGCAGCGGGAGGGCTATCTCCGCTCCTTCGAGCATGCGGCCACCTTCCGGCCTGCCGAAGCCTCCGGGCAGGCGGGACTCCTCCGCCCGGATCCGGGCGGTCATGCCGCCGCCGAGCCATTCGAGCTTGACGGGCGCATGGGCGCGGTGCGTCTCGCCCCCGGCAGCGAGCTCGATCTCGGCGGCATCGTCAAGGGCTGGGCCGCCGACCGGCTCGCCGGCTGGCTCCGCCGGAGGCACGGCTTCCCTGCCGGCATCGTCAATGCCGGAGGCGACCTCAGCGTATGGCAGGAGGACGAGGAAGCTCCTTCCACGGTCATCGCCATCGAGGATCCCTGGGACACCGGCAAGGATGCGGCGCGCCTGTCGCTGAAGCGTGGAGCCGCAGCAACCTCCTCCACCTTGAAGCGGCGCTGGGGAGAGGACGGATCCGGCCTTCATCATCTCATCGATCCCCTTACCGGACGCAGCGCAGCGAGCGGCATCGTCCAGGCGACGGTCGCCGGGGCGGAGGCGGCCGAATGCGAGGCGTGGGCCAAAACCTTCTGCATCTGCGGATTGGAGGAAGGCGCGGCCCGGATGAAGCTCGGCGCTCCCGGCTGCGAAGCCGCCGTCATCACGGATAAGCGCAAGCTGATTCTGATCCCTTCCCGAAATCCCGGACGCTTCGTCTGGGAGCCCGGCACGCTGACAATTCAGGAGGCGACAATATGATTCAATGGATGGTGGAATGGCCGACATGGCAGCTGACGAGAATCGCCGGCATCGCGGCTTACCTGGCCCTGTTCGGAGGCATGACGCTGGGCATCCTGTACGGCTATCCCTTTTTGAAGGGAGCATCGAAGATCTCGGTCTACCGCTGGCACAGCCGGCTGACGGTCGCCGGCACGGCGATCGCCCTGCTCCATGCCGCCGTGCTCGTCATTGACACGTATACGCCGTTCACCTGGGGAGAGCTGCTCCTTCCATTCTCCGCGCATGACCATCCTGTCCTGTACGGCATCGGAAGCCTCGCCCTGTACGGCATGCTGCTCCTCATCCTCACGACGGATCTGCGCCCTCGGCTCAAGCGGCCTCTATGGCTCGCGATCCACATGCTCGCGTACCCAATGTTCGCAGCAGCGCTGCTGCATGGACTCCTGGCCGGAACGGACAGCTCTCTTGGCGTCGTCCAAGGGATGTACGCCGTGACCGGAGGAGCGACGCTGCTCCTGTTCTGCGGACGCCTCATCCCCCGCAAGCCCGCAGCCCGGGCGGAAATCCTTCCCGGTCCGCGCAGGCCGGATGGAAGCCGCCGGCAGCAAGCTTCCCGCGGCTCCGATGCAAGCTGAGGATGCTCCGGCAGCCGGACTTCGGCAACAGTCCGGCTGCACATCCCTTCGCGATTTCGATATGATCCATCCAGCTCCAGCTGCAGCTATCCGCAGTTGTTGCCCATCCATCCTCCCTGTCTATTCCTTGCCGAGCTTTTCCCATTCATGTTCCTCATTCATGTTCCTCATTCATGCTCCTCATTCATGTTCCAAGCGATCAGCGATTGCCGATCTCCCGCAATCTCTTCCCTTCCATCGAATTTTCATCTCCCCGCCTGTCCATGCTAAGATAAGACATAGGAAAGACCTATCAGCGGACAGAGAGCGGGGGTTGACATCATGCTTTCCTTCATCCTCACCAGTAAGCGATTCGTATCCGCCTTCTTCCACGCCTTCAAGGACAAGGAGTTTCAGGCGCTCTTCTTCATTGCGGCCGTCACCTTGTTCTCCGGAACGATGTTCTACCGTTCCGCCGAAGGCTGGAGCACCGTCGACGCCCTGTATTTCTGCGTCACGACGCTGACGACCGTAGGCAGCAGCCTGGAGCCGCAAAGCGACTTCGGCAAAATCTTCACCATGATTTATGTATTCGTCGGCATCGGCATCATCTTCGGCTTCATCCGCACGCTCGCCTCCCATATCCGCATCGGCAGGCGCTGAGCGCCGCGCAAGAAACGTGCTTCGTTTGACCCTATGAAAAAAAGGGACAGTCCCCGGTCATTTGCATGACTTATGGGACTGTTCCTTTTTGAATGCCTGTTTCATCGCCCGAGCTTTCAGAAAAGCCGCCAATCCATCCTTGCTCCCCGGTCAGAAAAACAGGGGTTCCGGCTCCGCGGCGGAGAGCCTCCTGGCGCTCCGGCTGTGCGGGATGCACATCGGCGTTCCATGCAGCGGATCCGCCATGATGTCGCATCGGAGCCCGAACACTTCTTCGATCATCGCGGAGCTGACGACCTGCTCCGGCGCTCCCTGCGCATAGATGGAGCCTTCCTTGATGGCGACGATATGGTCGGCATAACGGCATGCCAGGTTGATATCATGCAGCACCATGACGACCGTCCGCTTCTCCGAGGCGTTGAGCTCGTCCAGCAGGTCCAGCACCTCGATCTGATGAGTCAGATCGAGATACGTCGTAGGCTCGTCGAGCAAAATGATTCCGGTCTGCTGCGCCAGCGTCATGGCGATCCACGCCCGCTGGCGCTGCCCGCCCGACAGCGAATCGACGCTGCGCTCGCTGAGCTCCGACATTCCGGTCGCCTCGAGCGCCTTGGCCACCGCCGCTTCATCCTCCCGCGACCACTGCTGCAGCCAGCTCTGGTAGGGATAGCGGCCCTGCTTGACAAGCTGGAGCACGCTCAGCCCCTCCGGCGCCTGCGGTCCTTGCGGCAGGATAGCCAGCTTGCGAGCGACCTCCTTGGTCGACATCCGGGAGATGTCGCTGCCGTCGATGACGACCGAACCCTGCTGCGGCTTCAGCAGACGGGCCATCGAGCGCAGCAGCGTCGATTTCCCGCAGCCGTTGCTGCCGATGAACACCGTCACCTTGCCCTCCGGTAGGGTCAGATCCAGGTTTTCAAAGACATGCGCCCCTCCATAAGAGAGCGCCAGCCCCTTCGCTTCCAGCATCCCCATCTTCGATTGCCTCCTGCCTGTCATGAATTGCGGTGCCGATACAGCATGTAAAGGAAAAACGGAGCGCCGATCGCCGCCGTGAATACGCCGGCCGGAATATCGAGAGGCGAGAAAGCCGTACGCGCGGCAAGATCGGCCGTGAGCAGGATGATGGCGCCGATCAAGGCGCTTGCCGGCAGCAGTCCGCCGAAGGACGAACCGACAAGCTTGCGCGCCATATGAGGGGCCATCAAGCCGATGAAGCTGATCGCCCCTCCAATGGCGATGGCGGCTCCCGCGAGCGCCACGCTCAGCAGCAGCAGTATCAAGCGGCTGCGCTGCACATGCGCCCCTGCGCTTCCGGCCACTTCGTCGCCGAGCGCCTGGATGTTCACATGCCGGGCCTGGAACCAGGCCAGCGGCAGCAGCGCCGCCACCCATGGGAGCAGCGTGTAGACATCCTTTTCCCAGGAGACTCCGTAAATGCTGCCCGTCATGAACGTCAGGGATTTGACCGTCAGAATGAGCGGACCGGAGATGATCAGCATGTAGGATAGCGATTTGAAAGCCGCCGACAGCCCCGTGCCGATCAGCACAAGGCGCAGCGGCGAGACGCCGCCCCGCCAGGACAGCAGATACAGCAGCGCCGTAACCGCGAATGCGCCCCCGATGGCCGACACCGGCATCCAGGAGATAGGGACGGAGCCGCCCAGCAGGAACAGGAACAGCACCGCGCCCAGCGACGCTCCCTCGGTGATTCCGGTCACATCCGGGGATGCGAGCGGATTGCGGACAAGACCTTGCAGAATGGCTCCAGCAACTGCCAGCGAAGCCCCGACAAGCACAGCGATGACGATTCGCGGCAGCCGCAGCTTGTTCACGATGACCTCATGAGCCGCAGTCCCTTTGCCCGCGATGGAGCGGATCACTTCTAGAGGCGACACATAAAGGCTGCCGATGCCGGTGCTGACAATCATCATGGCCGCGCACAGCAAGGCGAGAATGACGAGCACCCAGGTCGTGCGGCGCTCGAGCAGGAACGACAGCCGCGGCCTGTCCATGCGCAGGGAACGGTATCTGCTCATCGTGTCACCCTCCCCGACCGCGCGATGTACACGAAGAAGGGAACGCCGATGACCGCCGTCATGACACCCACGGGCACTTCCTTAGGCATCGCGATGTACCGGGAGCCCAGATCGGCCGTCACGAGCAGCAGCGCGCCCAGCACGGCGCAGTAGGGAATCATCCAGCGGTAGTCGCTGCCTGCGATGCGGCGCGCGACATGCGGCACGATGATGCCGACGAAGGCGACCGGTCCGGCCGCAGCCACGGAAGCTCCAGCCAGCAGGATGATGGACAGGGCCGCAGCCCCTTTCATCCGGGCCGTGCTCTGCCCGAGTCCTTGCGCGATGTCGTCGCCCATGGCGAGCACATTGAGATGGCGGGACAGGACGAGCGCCAGAAGCATCCCGATGCCCATATAGGGAAGCACGGCGGTTAGGGCATTCATCTCCCGGCCCGCGACGGAGCCGACCAGCCAGACGAGCACTTGGTCGAACATTTTCCCGCTGGTCAGCATATACCCTTGCGTCACGGAAGCGAAAAAAGCGGCGATGGAAGCTCCGGCCAGCGTGATTTTCACCGGGGTCATGCCGTCCTTGCCCATGCTGCCCATGACAAAAACGATCAGCCCGCTGATTCCCGCTCCGGCCAGAGCCATCCAGGTCTGAGCCTGCATGCTCTCGAAGCCGAGCAGCCCCGCGCCGATGACAGCAAAAAAAGCCGCCCCCGCATTCACCCCGAAGGTGCTTGGAGAAGCGATCGGATTGCGCGCGATGACCTGCATGAGCGCTCCGGCCACGGCGAGGCAGGCGCCTACGGAGGCCGCGATCAGCGCCCGGGGAACCCGGGCCGTTCGGATGATGAGCTGCTCCTGCGTTCCGCTGTATCCGGTGAAGGAGCCGATGACATGGCGGAGCGGAATATCGGCCGTCCCGAATGCGATGCTGCATAGAACCGCGAAGGCCAGAAGCGTCATAAATAGAACTATTCCCGTAAGTCTCATGTCGGCCTGCTTTCTTGTTCATAGAACTCTCTTCATCTGCTGCTTCTGCCCGACACCTGCGTTGCCCTCCGCTTCCGCTTCCAGGGTCTTCAAAGCCGTCCAGCCGGATTAACGCGTCTCGGATTCGAAAAGCAGCAGTGGCTATGGAAAAAGTGTAGAAGAAGAATACGGCCCTGTCAACGATTCTGATAATCATTCTCAAATATTCATTGACAGGCTATCCCTTCTTCTCTAGAATTTCTACCTGTACTGATAATGGTTATCATATTAGACATAAAGGGGATTAAGAGAGATGAACAAACGCTTTCTGACCTTCATGGTCTCCATCCTGCTGGTCGGCCTGCTGGCCGCTTGCGGCAGCAACAATAACGCGAACAACTCGGCGAGCGAGCCTGCGGCCAATCAGCCCGCCGCGGACGCCGGAGAGGGATCCTCCGGCGGCGACGCGGAGCGTGTCGTCAAGCATGCGCTCGGAGAAACGATTATCAAGGGCACGCCGCAGAAGGTCGTCGTGCTGACCAATGAAGGCACCGAAGCGGTGCTCGCTCTCGGCGTGAAGCCAGTCGGCGCGGTCAAGTCCTGGACAGGCGATCCTTGGTACAAGCACATCAAGGACAAAATGGAAGGCGTCACCGTGCTCGGCGAGGAAAGCCAGCCGAACATCGAGCTGATCGCCGGCCTGCAGCCCGATCTCATCATCGCCAACAAGATGCGCCACGAGAAAATCTATGAGCAGCTGAGCGCGATTGCGCCGACCGTCGAAGCCCAAGACCTTCGCGGCTATTGGAAGGAAAACTTCACTCTCTATGCCGATGCCCTGAACAAAAAAGCCGAAGGCGAGAAGCTGATCGCCGACTTCGACGCGCGCATCGAGGACTTCAAGGCCAAAGCCGGCAGCAAGCTGAATGAAACGGTATCGATGGTGCGCTTCATGGGCGGCAAGACGCGCGTCTACCACACCGACACGTTCTCCGGCATCATCTTCGATCAGATCGGCATTGCCCGCAACGCGATGACGAAGAACAGCAAGGAAACGTTCGTCGACGAAATCACCAAGGAGCGCCTGCCGGAAGTCGAAGCCGACCGTCTCTTCTACTTCACCTATGACACCGGCGACGGCAAAGGCAATGCTACCGAACAGGAATGGACGGGCGATCCTCTCTGGAAGAGCCTTAAAGTCGTCCAGGAAGGACGGGCCAAGCGCGTAGACGACGCCATCTGGAATACCGCCGGCGGCATCCTGGCCGCCAACCTGATGCTCGACGAGCTGTATCAGATCTACGAAGTGTAGCCTCGCTCGACCTTCAAGCAGAAAAGAAGAAGCTCGCCCTGCAAATGGTTTACGGGGCGAGCTGTTTTTTATTTGAAAACGGTTTTCGACCCCATCTTTAAGAACAGTCCCTTGATTCTTTCCCACTAACAAAAAAAAGCCCCGTCATGTTCACATGACGGGGCTTTGCCCTTTCTTGGCTCTTTCTCTTCCTAGCGCTTGCCCGTCATCTTCTCCGGACGGACCCACTCGTCGAACTGCTCGGAAGTGAGCAGGCCGCTCTTGATCGCGCTCTCCTTGAGCGTCGTGCCTTCCTTATGCGCCTGCTTGGCGATCTTGGCCGCGTTCTCGTAGCCGATATGCGGATTGAGCGCCGTCACGAGCATCAAGGACTGATCCAGGTTGTGCTTCAGCGTGTCGAGGTTCGGCTCGATGCCGACGGCGCAATGCTCGTTGAACGAGAGCATGGAGTCGGAGAGCAGCACGACGGACTGCAGGAAGTTGTAGGCGATGACCGGCTTGAACACGTTCAGCTCGAAGTTGCCTTGGCTGGCCGCGAAGCCGATCGCCGCATCGTTGCCCATGACCTGGCAGGCGACCATCGTAATGGCTTCACACTGCGTCGGATTGACCTTGCCCGGCATGATGGAGCTGCCCGGCTCGTTCTCCGGGATCGTGATCTCGCCGATGCCGCTGCGCGGGCCGCTGGCGAGCCAGCGCACGTCGTTGGCGATCTTCATCAGGTCGGCCGCGAGGCCCTTGATCGCGCCATGCACCCAGACGATCTGGTCGTGGGACGTCAGGGAATGGAACTTGTTCGATGCCGTCACGAAGTTGTGGCCGGTAATCTCGGCCACCTCGGCCGCTACTTGCACCGCGAATTCCGGATGCGCGTTGATGCCGGTGCCGACCGCCGTGCCGCCGAGCGCGAGCTCGCGGATGGCGTCGACGCTGCTCGTCAGCATCCAGGACGATTTCTCCAGCATCGCTTCCCAGCCGCTGATTTCCTGGCCGAGCGTAATCGGCGTCGCATCCTGCAGATGCGTGCGGCCGATTTTGACGATGTCGTCGAACTTGACGCTTTTCTCGTGCAAGGTCGCCTTGAGCACCTCGAGCGCCGGCAGCAGGCGGGTCGATACCGCGATGACCGCCGCGATGTGCATCGCCGCCGGGAACGTATCGTTGGAGCTCTGCGAACGGTTCACGTCGTCGTTCGGGTGGATGCGCACGGAGGAGCCTTCCGCCTCCAGCAGTTGGTTCGCGCGGCGGGCGATAACCTCGTTGCAGTTCATATTGGTCTGCGTGCCGCTGCCCGTCTGCCATACGACGAGCGGGAACTCTCCGTCATGCTTGCCCTCGAGAATCTCATCGGCCGCGCGGCAGATCGCGTCGGCCTTTTCCGGCTCCAGCACGCCCAGCTTGCGGTTGGCCTGAGCCGCCGCTTTTTTCACATATGTCATCGCTTTGACGACCTCAAGCGGCATCTTCTCCCAGCCGATCTTGAAGTTCTCGCGGCTGCGCTGAGTCTGAGCGCCCCACAGCTTGTCCGCGGGAACCTTGATTTCGCCCATCGTATCCTTCTCAATCCGGTATTCCATGATTCCATTCCGCCTCTCTTAAGTCGATAAACCGCTTACCTTCACTCTCCCATTTTACCCAATCCGGGCGCCTGCCGCCAGCGGGGCATGCCCGCCGCGCGCTCAGGCCTTGGCGTCCCGGTAGGCTTGGACGTAAGCCTGGGCCTGCCGCTCGATCAGCGTGTAATCCCCGTGCTTCACCGCTTCCTTGGTCAGATCTCCGCCGATGCCGACCGCGACCGCGCCGGCCTTCACCCACTGCGCCAGATTGGCCAGCGAGACGCCGCCCGTCGGCATGATGTTCGCTTGCGGAAGCGGGCCCTTGACGGCCGTAATCATATCCGGGCCGAACGCGCTTCCCGGAAACAGCTTGACGATGTCCGCTCCGAGCTCCATCGCGGTCTGGATGTCCCGGATCGTCATCGTTCCCGGCATGACCGGCACCGCATAACGGTTGCACAAGCGGATCGTGTCGGGATTGACAGCCGGCGCAACGACGAACTCCGCGCCGCTCAGAATGGCCGCGCGGGCCGTCTCGGGATCCAGCACGGTTCCGACGCCGATGATCGCGTAGGAGTCCGATGCGGGATCCGCCTTGCTGGAATACTCTGCGGCCAGCTGCTGGATCGCCTGCAGCGCCATCGGCACGGTCATCGTAATCTCGATCGCCTTGATTCCCCCGCGGATGGCATGCCTCGCCATGCGGGCGACCTCCTCCGCCGAATCCGCGCGCAGCACGGCTACGACGCCCGCTTCCGCGATTGCTTGAGTCACTCTCAGTTTGCTAAGCATGTCAGCTTCCTCCCCGATTCTTCTGCTCTACGAGCCTCGGCGGCCGGCCTCGTCATGCTGCCGGCCGTGCGGCGATCGCCGCACGGCTGCTTCCCCGCCTCCGGATCGGACAGCCGCCTGAACGGTAGGCTGTCCGATCGCTTTCTTCCATTGTCTCACTAGCCCGTCGCCACCGTCAATCATCGAAGCTATCCACAGAAAGGCCTCTTCCGCATGGAAGAGGCCGATTCATTTTTTATCCACAAGGGGACAACAACTGCCGAAAAAGCCTTTATGAATCCATAGGTTCACGGTTGCAGGCTGCCCGTTCAAGTTATCCCTACAACCCTGTGGATATTGTGGATATCAATTGTGCATATGTGCATAGATTGGGGGATAACTTTTTTCGAGCCGACATCCCCGCTTTTACAAACAAGTAAGGATAACCGGTCCCTGCTCGGTTATGGCAACCGTATGCTCGTATTGCGCCGACCAGGAACGGTCGCTCGTCCGCGCCGTCCAGCCGTCATGGGCAATCCATACTTCCGGCCCCCCAGCCGTCAGAATCGGCTCGACCGTCAGCACCATGCCGGGCTGCAGAACCGCTCCGCTGCCGCCTCTGCTGACATGGTTCACCTCCGGCGGCTCGTGGATGGAGCGTCCGATTCCATGCCCGGCGAAGCTGGACACGACCGAATGCCCCGTCTCCTTCGCCGACTGGACGACCGCGGCGCCGATGTCGCCGAGCCGGCGTCCGACCCGGCACTGGCCGATCCCCTTCAGCATCGCCTGGCGGGCGCCCGCCATCAGCGACTGCACGCCGGAGTCTCCCTTTCCGATCGCATAGGTCCAGGCCGAGTCGGCCTTCCAGCCGTCCACATCGGCAACCATGTCGATCGTCACGATATCTCCCTCCTGAAGCGGCACCGCATCCGGGAATCCGTGGCAGACGACCTCGCCTACCGACGCGCAGGTCGCATAAGGATAGCCTCTGTACCCCTTCTGAGCCGGGTAAGCTCCATGCTCCGCCATCAGCCGTTCTACGAAACGGTCGATCTCAAGCGTCGTGACGCCGGGCGCGATCCGCTTCGCGATCGCATCGTGGCATAACGCAACGACTCGTCCCGCGCGGCGGATCCTGCCGATTTCCTCTTCCGACTTCCATTCCGCCATGGCTGATGCCTCCGCTCCTCGTCCAAGATCAAGATCGCCTTCCAAGCTCCCTCGATCTATGCTATTCGGAAGAGCCGCGCCTCATTCCGCCGCTTCACGGCACGCAAAAATGACCCGGAACTCCGCAGGGGGAGTATCCGGGCCGGGTATATGATAGGCTCGCTTGTTCTAGCTCACGGAGGAATTCATTCTGCCCATTTCATGCTCAACCAGTGACGTCAGCTCATCCTCATATCCGCCGGTGATGCGGTATTTGCGGATGTAATCCTTAACGAACTTCCGCGGATCCTTGGGCTGAAAAATTCTCGTGAGTTCCTTGAGGCTTTCCTTGACTTCATTCTGGCTGTGCTTGGCCATGAAATCTCCTCCTCTAACGCTGGATGTTCATCCGAAACCTCGGATTCGAGAACGTGCAGGTATCCCTATGGTGCAGACACTCCATGGCAGTTGAGCGAATGTTTGTATTTTTCACACTATTATATCACTTCATGCATCAGGTTGGAAGCAAATTCCCAATCATTCCTGCGGAGGGAGTTCTTGATCGTTCGGTTCCTCCTGGGATTTCCAGCTGTCCCGCAAGGACGCCTCGGCCTTGCGCGGGGCCTGGTCCGGATTTTGGCGGCGGTACAAGCGCAGGTAGGCCGCGACGCCGACGACAGCCGCCGCAACGCCGAAGGCCAGCGTCAGAGCCGTCACCCATCCTTCAATCACCATGCCGCCGCCCCCCCGCTTCTCCAGTAAATGTCATTACGGAAAAGTATATCGGAAAGGTAAGGCGCTTACAACAGCGGCACCCCGTGCCGTTCCCTCATCTCCCTCTGCAGCCGGCGATCGCCGGAACCGCATCGATTCCCCATCCTTCAAGGATTATCGACAGGAAAGGACAAGCTTTTCAGCTTTTTTACCCTGCATAACCGCCATTTAAACGCTGCCTGGCGAAAGAAATGAAAATCACCGGCTTTGCATCGCTCTCCTTTCTATCATCCGCCGCCAGAGGGATGGGTTGGCCCATCTTCGAGCGTCTATCCCCATTGTATGAGCGGAGGAACGGAAAAAAACCGGAAGGCGCGCTTCCGGCTTGGATGACGGCTCTGCCGCGGTTAGCTGCTGCGGATGATCGGAAGGCCGACAAAGCCCGTCGTTCCTTTTCCGAGCTCGCTTTCGTAGTACATTTTGCCATGATGGTTCTCGACGATCTTGTACGTCATGACAAGGCCCAGGCCGGTTCCCTTCGCTTTGGTGGAAAAGAACGGCTCGCCCAGCTTGGCCAGCTTCTCCGGGGGGATGCCGGAGCCCTGGTCGATGATCCGGGTCCAGGCCATGTTGTCCTCGCCGACCGAAGCCTTCACCTGGATGACGCCGCCGGAGCTCATCGCTTCGATGCTGTTCTTGATCAGATTGATGAACACCTGCTTGAGCTGGTTGTCCACCCCCTGCACGAGCATATCGCTCTCCGGAATTTCCAGCTCCAGCTGCACATTGTTCATGATCGCCTGCGCCTCGATCAGCATCACGACATCCCGGAGCACGGCTCCCAGCGCGACGGGATGGAAGTCGACCGCCTGCGGCTTGGAGAGGACGAGAAGCTCGCTGACGATCTGCTCGATCCGCTCCAGCTCCATCGCCATGATGGAGATGTAGTTGCGCCGGTTGTCTTCCTGCATCAGCTTCGTGAACCCTTTGAGAGAGGTGAGCGGATTGCGGATCTCATGGGCGATGCCGGCCGCCAGCTGGCCGACGGCTCCGAGCATCTCCGACTTGCGGAGCATCTCCTCCGTCGTCTTGCGGTCGGTGATGTTCTCGGAAATCTTCATGTAATGGATCGTCTCGCCGCGCTTCACGATCGGCAGCAGCCTGGCCTGCTCCCAGTAGACGGCTCCGTCCCTGCCGATGCCGGCCAGCTCGCCCTCCCAGATTTCGCCGCGCTTGAGCTTTTCCCAGATGTCCGCGAAGCTGCAGCCGCTCGCCTGCCAGTCATCGAGAGACTCCAGATGCCTGCCGTAGATGCTCTCCGACGTCTCGCCCGTCAGGTCGTGGAACTGCCTGTTGGCGTAGAGGATGCCGCCTTCAAGATCGGAGATGACGACGAGGATCGGACTTTGCTCGATCGCATACGAGAGGCGAAGCAGCTCCTCGTTGGCTTCCTTCAGCTCGGTGATGTCCACGAGCGTGATGATGACGCCTTTGGTCAGATGCTCCAGCGTCCGGTAAGGCATCATCCGCATCTTGTACCAGCGCCCGCTGCGGCTTTTGATTTCCTTCTCCAGCGAACGGAGCGATTGCAGCACCCTGGAGGCGTCCTCCACGAACTGGTCGTAGTAGAATTGATGCGAAATATGATGGAACGGCCGTCCGATGTCCACATTGAGAAGATGGATCTCCTTGGTCACAGCGGGAGTGAAGCGGCGGATGCAGAACTGCGTATCCAGGAAGATCGTGCCGATCTTGGTGCTGACAAGGAACAGATCCATGTCGTTGTTCAGCTCCGTCAGCTCCTGAATTTTGAACTGATACTCGCTGTTGATCGTCACCAGCTCTTCATTGACCGCCTGCAGCTCCTCGTTCGTGCTCTGCAGCTCCTCGTTGGAGGCAATCAGCTCCTCGTTCGTGCTCTGCAGCTCTTCATTGGAAGCCTCCAGCTCCTCGATCGCCGACTGGAGCTTGTCCTCGGTGGAGCGGAGCTGCTGCTCCAGCCACACCATCTGCCTGCGGACGCTGTCGTTCAGATCGATGGAAGCGACCGGAACTTCATCCAGCTCGGGAGCTAGCTCCAGAATGATCAGCATGCTGCCGGCGAACGCCGCTCCGCTCTTCGAGAACGGGCGCACGGTCACGTTGATCCGCTGTTCTCCCGACGCCGTCTGCACGACCAGATGGCGGAATACGACCTCGTCCAGCCCGGCGCGGATCTGCTGGACGGCGGTCATGACCGCGACGGCCAGCCCCGGCTCCAGCATCTTCTGCAGGTTCCATGAAGGCCTGCCCTCCATCGGGGACAGGAACGGCTGCACATTGCCGGTCAAATGCTGGATGTCGAGCTTCTCGTCCACCAGCAGGGAAGGAGCCATATGCTCGTTCACGTATGTACTGTAGAACTGGCTCTGGCGGCGGTTCTCCTGCGCATCCGCCCCGGCATGCTGCTTGCGCCTCTCCCTCAGCTCGCCCGGAGTGGACAGGCTCCTGGCTCCGTCCATGAGCAGCGTCGCGCCGGACGCGCTGTTTTTGCGCTGGCTCTTGTGCCGGAAAATGTTCCATTTGCCGTTGGAGGGCTCGAACAGATGGTCCTGCCTGCCGACGGTCTCGCTCGGCCCCAGGAACAGGAAGCCCCCGGGAGTCAAGGCGAAGTTGAACAGCGACAGCACCTTCTGCTGCATCTCGGGCTGCAGGTAGATGAGCATGTTGCGGCAGCTGATGAGATCGAGATTGCTGAACGGCGGATCCTTCGTCAGGTTATGGGGGGCGAACACGATCAGCCGCCTCAGCTCGCGCGTGACCTGATACGTGTCGCCATGGCGGACGAAGTATTTGTCGAGCCGCGCCTTGGACACCGAGGTCCCGATCGACAGCGGATAGACGCCGTGATTGGCGTAATCGATGGACTGCTTGTCCACATCAGTGGCGAAGATGCGGATGCTGAAGCGGTTCTGGAGACCTTCCTGCTCCAGCACTTCGAGAGCAAGCATCCCGATCGAATAAGCCTCCTCGCCCGTCGAGCAGCCGGCCGTCCAGATCCGCAGCTCGGTGTTCTTGTTCTGCAGCTTGGCGCGGACCAGCTTGGGCAGCACCTTTTCCCGGATGATGTCGAACGCTTCGGGATCGCGGAAAAAGTGGGTGACGTGGATGAGCAGATCCTGCCTCAGCGCCAGCACCTCCTCCTCCCTCGACTCCAGCAGAAGCTCATAATCGGCCAGGGTTGCCGCCCCCGCCTCGGCCATCCTCTTCTCGATTCTCCGCAGCAGGCTGTTCTTCTTGTAAAAGCTGAAATCGATGTTCGTGCGCTCCCGGACCCTCTCCAAAATCTTGGCGAGCAGCGCCTCCGAGTCGTTCAAGGCGGCGGCCTGCACCGCATAGCTGGGGCTTGGAATCAAGGAAGCGGGAAATTTGAGCTTGGACGCGATCTTCTCCGGAGCGAGCACGAAATCGACATGCCCGCTGTCAATGGCGCTGCGAGGCATGCCGTCGAACTTCGCCGACTCCTCGTTCTGGGCGAACACGATTCCGCCGCTGCGTTTGACGGCTGCGATGCCCCTCGTTCCGTCCGTGCCCGTACCGGACAGCACGACGGCAATCGCCTGCTGGCCCTGATCGGCCGCCAGCGAATGGAAGAAATAGTCGATCGGGTAATGGACCTCGTCGGGATGCGGATCCGAAAGCCACAAGTGGTTCTTTTTCAAGGAGAGCGATTTGCGCGGAGGAACGAGATAGATCGTGTTCGGCTCCACTTCCATGCCGTCGCGGACAAGATGGATCTGCATCCTCGTATATAAAGAGAGAATCTCGTTCATGAGGCTTTTGTGGTCGGGCGACAAATGCTGAATGACGACAAAGGCAAGACCGGTCTCCGGACTTGCCTGCTGAAAGAAATGCTTCAAGCCTTCCAGTCCTCCCGCCGAGGCGCCGATGCCGACGATTCGGACCGGCTCGGCCTTGGTGAGCGGAAGCTCGGAATGCTGGCTGTCGGAAGGTATTTTGTTCATGTTCGTCCCTCCTTGGTTGAGCGCTTGGACGGAAATGGGGCTGCGAAGGATAAAGCCGATTCTGGCAGGCGTCCTGCCCGGAGATAAATTAGCTTATAGTGTATTCTCCGCAGGACGTCTGTTTCCTCTTGTCCAGCAAAAACTCCAAATGATTCCGTTTATTCGGCATTAATATCGGATATTCGTCTTTTTTTGCGATGGAAAGGCTCGTCTCGCTTGAGGTAAACTTGAACAAGGATTGGATTGGATCTACAGGAGATGGTTGCTGATGAACCCATTGCAGATTGAAGAGTTTGCGGAGCTGCTGTTGTCCGGCAGCCGGTCGGCTGCCGAGGCGACCGTCCTCCACTGGAAAAAAGCCGGCGCCAACCAGCTCGCCTTGTTCGAGCAATTGTTCACCCCTGCGCTCGAGCATATCGCCCTGCTGGCCGAAGCCAGGCGGATCGGAATGGCGGAAGAGCGGCTGGGTTATGGCTTGTGCCAGTGGCTGCTATGCAGGCATGAGCCTGCGGAGCCCTTGGAGGGAAGCGGAGCCCGGCTCGTTTCCCGGAAAGCCATGCTGCTTGGGCTTGACGTAGAGCCGCATGACCTCGGCATGCGGATGGACGCCTGCATGTTCAAGGAACGCGGATGGACGACCCGGATGTACGGCCCTGTCCTCCCTCTGGAGCATGCCGTCTTCGGCGCGATGCAATGGACGCCGGATGCCGTCTGCCTGCATGCCGATTCTCCGGAATCTCTTCCGGCCGCCCGCGCTTATGCCGAAAAGCTTCTCATCCTGCCGTGGGCTCCCTCCGTCCTCTTGAGCGGCCGGGCCGCCTCGCTTCCCGACCTCCGTTCCCTGGCGAGAGGAGAGGCGGCAATCGTGCGCAGCCTGCTGGAGCTGGACCTGTGGCTCGCCGAGGCCGAGCGGGAGCTGGAGGTCGAGGCGTTCAACGAGACGACGGGTTGAAGGACTTCCGGCAATCGGAGGACCGGACCAGGACCAGGCTGAAGCATTCCCCTTTCCCGGATTGATCCGCTGTTCAGCGTCCGCGAAGCAAAGAAGGCCGATCTCCCGGAGATCGGCCTTCTTTGTCTATGTTTTTGTTCATGCGTTTGCCCATACCCATGACTATGCCTATGCCTATGCCGGTTTAAGCCATCCGGATTTCGGCGATGCAATCCGCCGCTTCATACAGCTCGTCGTCCACGGCGTTGCTGACGGGATAAGCCCGCAGCTGAAAAGGCTCGAGCGGCTGCAGATGCCGGCGCAGGAACGAAAACTCGCGGATCGACGGATTGAGCCAGTCCTCCAGCCCTTCCTCGTCCAGCACGATCGGCATCCGCTCCTGCAGCAGGGACAACGGGCCGGAAGCCGATACGGTCACGATCGTCGCCGCGCGCATCAGCGCCCCCTCTGGCGTCCTCCACTCGTCATACAAGCCGGCCATGGCGAACAGCGGCTGCCCCTGTACCATGATCCGCATGGCGCGAGGCTGCTTCGGTCCGTTCTCCTCCGCTCCCCTCTGCCAGCCGTACATCCCGCTGCAAGGAATGATGCAGCGGCCGCTGATCAGCATCTGCTTGAAGCATGGCTTGGATTCCAGCAGCGAGACATCGGCATTGACGGCATCCTTGGCCCAGAACGGAAACAGCCCCCATCTGGCATCGTCCATGATTCTCACGCCGTGGCGGTTGTTGCGGATGACAGGGACGTTTTGCGTCGGAGCGATATTGTAGCGCATCGTCGGAATCCGGACGGCATCGCGGATCGCGAACCGGCGTTCAAGCTCCTCGATGTCAGACGTAAGCGAAAAACGCACGCACATAGTTGTTGGCCACCTTCCCGGTTGTTCGTCTCGCTTCCAGTATCTGCAACCGGAGGGAAGTTATGCGCGTGCCGGGAAGGATGGCGGTAACGATATCCCTCAGACCGCCGTCTCCTGCTCATCGCCGTGGGCGAATCCGGCGGCCGGTCAGCGGCGGCGCTCCCCGAGGCCGAAGCCTCAAGGGAGATCGATTCCTTCAGCCTGCGAATCATTGACGGGGTTGACGGTATGCGCCCTTGATCCTTGGCTTCATCAACCGTCAACCGTCAAGAACAGTCAAGGCGTGAACCGTTTGCGGAATCGATGCGGCGGGATGCCCGCATGGGCGGCGAACAGCCGCGAGAAATGAGGCGTCTGCCTGAAGCCGCTCTCCTCGGCGACGCGGGCGATCGGCCAGTCGGTCGTGAGCAGCAGCAGCTTGGCTCTGTCCAGCCGGTAATAGAGCAGATATTGCTGCGGAGTGCAGCCGAATGTCTCCACCATGCAGCGGGCGATATAGACGGCGTGGTAGCCGAGCGCGCTGGCCAGATCGGCGTTCGCGACCGATTCCCGGTAATTTTCCTTCATATAGGCGGCAGCCTGCTCGGCGACCGCGGAGGCGGATGCCCGGTAGACGCCTGCCCGGCCGGCAGCCTCGAGCTGCCGCAGCAAGTCGAGAAAGCTCTGCTGCCGGGCCCAGAAAGCCCCTTGATCCGCGCTTGCCGCCGCCTCGTTCAGCACGGCGAAGGCTGCAGCGGCAGGCTGGCCGGATATGCCTGCGATCAGCTTGGGCAGCCTGACCGTATGCGTGTAATGGTCTCCGACCAGCGTGGACTCGTCCCCTTCGGCCGTTTCCTCCCATTCCCCCTGGAACTGGAAATGAACCCAGTCGAACTCCGTCTCCCCGGTGCATGCTCCAGCCCCAAGCCGGGGGCGGTCGGGACGCAGAAGGAGCACTTGTCCCGGCTCCACCGTCCAGGTGCTGTCTCCTTCTGTCACCGAGAGAGCCCCCCGCCGGACGTGAATCAGCTCGAACATGCCCAGATCGGTCCGGCTCGGATGCTCCTCTCCCGCTTCGTAGGACGCTCTCCTGGCCTCGACCAGGAAGGGCAGCGGCGGGCAGCGGAAGGTCAACAGTCTTGTATCAGGCATTTCTTCATCTCTCCCAAATCTCTAGAAAACCGGCAGCCGCTTCCGGCGGCTGCGGCTGTTGGTCCAAGGCTTCGGCGCATCTGCCCGATCGGCGCGCGCCAAAGCCGTTGCATCGGCAGAAGCCGGGCACCCTCTGGAGGGGCCCGGCTTCCCGGATGTATCTATTGTAGCAAATCGATCGGACTCCATCAGCTTTCGCCCGTTTTTTTGTAGAAGGAAGGGGATTTGCCCGTGTATTTCTTGAACTTGGCGTGAAAATAATCGACGTTGGCGTAGCCGACCTTCTCCGCGGCCTGGCGCACCTTCATGCCGCCCTCCAGCATGGCGATCGCCCGCTCGATGCGCAGACGGTCGAGATAGGCGTTGAAGGAGACGCCGGCATGGCTTTTGAACAGCTTGCCTAAGTACCCGCTGTTGTAGCCGAACAGCTCGGCCAGCGTCTCCAGCCTCAGCGGCTCGCTGTAATGGCGCTCAATGAAGCCGGTCATGCGCCTCAGGACGCTGCCGCTGTCCGACGCGTCCAGCGATTGCTGCACGGCCGACAGACCCGCGGCCAGCTCCTCGCGCATGGTGCACCACTTGGCGTGGCGGTAGACGCTTGCGGCGAGGGAGCCATGGCGTCCATCCGCAGATGTGCCGCCATGACGCCCCAGCTCAGCCATGACCAGCGTCATCAGCTCGGCCATCGCCGAGGAGAACGCCGGACGCGACGCATTTCCGGCCGCCAGCGAAGCCGCCGCCTCGTCCAGGGAGGCGACGATGCCGGCCATGCCTCCCGTCTCCACGGCGCGGCTAAGCGCCAGAGCAAGCTCGGCCAGGCGAGCATCATCATCTCTCCCGTCTGCTGCGAGAGCCGCCGAGGATGCGGAATGACCGGGAGCTTGCGCCGCCAGCAGCGCAGGCCGCTCGGTATGGATGCGGCCCGGCTCCAGCAGAAAGCGCAAGCCCATCAGCTCTTGCGCCTCCTGCAGCGAGCGCGCGGCTGCGGCCGGGTCCTCCCTGCATGACCCCGCAGCGGCGGTGAAGCCTCCCTCGCCCGCGCTTTCCTCCAGCAGCTTGGCGGCCGCCCGCAGCGCCGCTTCCCCGCCGGGAATCAACAGCCCCAGCGAGGCCCCGGCCTCGAAGACCGGTCCAAGCCCTCGGGCTGCGGCTCCCGCCTCCAGCCTCCGCCTGAATTCCGTCTGCTCCAGGCCGTCCTCCAGCCCGGCCTCCGCCAGCAGCACGCGGCCGCCGCGAGCGCCTCCATGGAGCAGCCGCCACAGATCCGCTGCGGCGGCTTCCCGCCCGCCGGCTGTTCCTTCTGCTTCTGCACGGGCGCCCGGGAACAGGCCTGCTCTTCCCGCTTCCGCAGCGAGCGCAAGCGCCTCCTCCGCGTCTCCCGCCAGCAGCGCCAGCAGCGCGTCTTCCCGCCGCTTGGCCGGATCGGCTTCAGTCCCGCTCTGCGCATCCAGCGAACGGGCGATCCGGGCCGCATACTGCTCCAGCTCCTCCTCGTCGACCGGCTTGAGCAGGTAGCCCTCGATGCCGTAGCGGATCGCCTGCTGCGCATAAGAAAAGTCGGCATGGCCGCTCAGCACCAGAATCCGGCAGCCGGAATCCAGCCTCCTGATCTCCTCGACCAGCTCGAGGCCGTTCATCTTCGGCATCCGAATATCGACCAGGACCAGGTCCGGGCGCAGCTCCCGGTACAGACGCAGCCCCTCCATGCCGTCCGCCGCCAGCCCGGCGCCCCGGAAGCCGAGCCGCTCCCATTCGATCAGCGTCTGCATGCCTTCCCGAATCGCCGGCTCGTCATCGACAATCAACAAGCTGTACATCCGCTATTCCTCCTTCTTGCCGGGAATGAGAAGCTTGATCTGCGTTCCTCCCCCTTCCGCGCTCTCGAGCCTGAGGCCGCTGCCGGAGCCGTAATTCAGCACCAGCCTTTGGTGGACGTTGCGCAGCCCGATCCGATGCCCCTTGTCCTCGCTGGGATCGTCCAGCGCATCCCGATTGTCCCGCAGCCGCTCCGGCGTCATGCCGACGCCGTTGTCGGCGACGGTCAGCTGCAAGCCGCCGTCCTGCAATCTTCTTCCCGTAATCGATATCCGCCCGCCTTCCCCGATGCCCTCCAGGCCGTGCACGACGGCATTTTCGACCAGCGGCTGCAAAATAAGCGGCGGGATGAGCGTGAGCGACATCTCCTCTTCCACATCGATGACGAATTCCAGACGGTCCTCCCCGTACCGGAATTTCTGGATCTCCAAGTAGTAGCGGACGATCTCCAGCTCCTCGCCGAGAGGAATATGGCGCTGCCCGATCTCGATGTTGTTGCGGATCAGCCTCCCGAGCATGCGCACGACCGAAGCGATTTCCTTCTCGCCTTTCATATGAATCCTCATCCGGATCGATTCCAGCGCGTTGAACAGGAAATGCGGATTGATCTGGCTGGCCATCATCTTGAGCTTGATGTCCCGCTGCCTCACCTCCAGCTCGGTCCGCTGCCGGTGAGAATCCTCCACCTCCGCCATCAGCTCGCGGATGCTCGCCACCATGTTGTTGAACTGCCGGGACAACAGGCCGATCTCGTCATTGCCCTGGATGTCCGAATACACCTGCAGATCGCCCTTGCCGACCCGGCTCAGGTTGCGGTACAGCACGAGCGTGCGCTTGGTCAGCACCGAGGCGACGATATAGATGAGCACCAGCGCGATCGCCATGCTCACGGCCAGCACGCCCATGCCGAGACGGGCGACGCGGTTCGCTTCCCCGACGATGCTCTCCACCGCGAACACCGACACGATACGCAGGCCGTTGACGCTTGAGGCCGGGTTCAGCTTCTCGATGACGACCCGGTACTCCTCGCCGCCGAAGGTCATGTTGTACGTTCCCTCGCTTTTGCCGGCGAGGCCCGGGAACTCCAGCTGGGACAGGCTCTTGCCGATCCAGGAGCGGTTCTTCGCCGCGGCGACCGTATCCGATGCGTCGACGATCATCGTGTCGTAAGGCTCCTGGCGCAGCATCGTGTCGAACAGCTCCGGGTTGACGTCGATGACGAGAACGCCGCTTGTCTTGTAAGTCGGAAAGGGGATCCGGCGCACGAGGCTGAGCGACTTCGCTCCTTTCCTTGTCTCGTTGGACGTGTAGATCCAGTGGATGCCGTCCTTGGCGTTGGCGGCCCGGTACCAGTCCGTCCCGCGGACGGCGTCCGTCAGGTGAAGGAACTCCCAATTCTCCAGCAGCGTATCGTTGTCCGCGTACAGCCGGATATAGTCCACCTCGCGGTACAGCTTCACGGCGCTGCGGAAATCGTTGAACTCCCACAGCGCGTGCGTGGAGTCGAACACGGTCGCGTACCGGGTATTGACCAGGCTGCTCAAGTCCGTGCTGACCATATAATCGTCCGAGAGCTCCATCGGGATGCGCAGGATGTCCGATGTCTGCGTGACGATCTTGTCCACGTTGTTCGTCGTCTGCCGCGTCGCCTGCTCCAGCACGTTGTTCCGGTACTGGGCCGTCAGGAAAATGCCCACGATCAGCACCGGAATCAGCACGACGATCAGGAAGGCGATGAACAGCTGGCTCTTGAGCCGAAGGTTGTTGAAGCGGAATCCGATCCGCCGGATAACTTGTCTCACTTGCGGATGCCTCTCTTTCGATCCATGAAAAAGATAGTCTTAGACCGTATCGTAAGGCAACCGCTTACAAAGGTAAACGGAAAATTCCGCCGCCGCCAGCGGCTCAGCCTGCCCTCTCCGTGCCTGGCGAAGATCCGCTTTCACCTGACAGCGGGCCATGCCTTTCTCTCTCTCCCGGGATAAAAAGACCCGAAGGCAGCCCTCCCCGAATCGGGACGGCTGCCTCGGACGCGGCCGGAATTACTTGGCCGACCACTGCTCCACTCGGTCTTTGACCGCTTGGGTATAAATCTTCTCGATCTTGCCGAGGTTGACGTCGTCCAGCTGCTTCAGCATGGAATCATACACCTTGTCGAAGTCGGCCGGCTTGGCGAGCACCGCTTCCGGAATCTTCTTCCAGATGATGTCCTCCGCCTTCTTGAAGATGACGTTGTAGTCCGAATCGGAAGGAGCCGGAATGTTCCAGGCCGCGCCGTATGGACGCTCCTTGAACTCGGTCTCTTTCGGGAACAGGTCCTTCCATGTCGTGGCGCCGTATGCCTTGAGCGTTTCCTTCTCGGCATTCGTGTAGCCCGCCACGATCTGATCCGGGAAGTTCGTCGTGTAGTAGCTGCCGCTCGGATCCTTCACGCCGTCGCCGTAGTGAGGCCCGAAGACGAAGTACAGCCCGATGCCCGTATTTTTGGTGAAGTTCGTGTTGTCCTCGGTTTTCTGCTTCTGGATATCGGCCGGAATGACGCGGATGCCGTTCTCCACGTTGTACTGCTTGCCTTCGATGCCCCAGTTGCGCAGCACTTGGCCTTCGTCGGAAGCCATCCAGTCGAGGAATTGGATCGCGCAGACGGGATCCTTGCAATCCTTCGTGATGGCGATGCCGTAACCCGCCATGAAGCCCGTCGGAGCGAAGCTGTGGTCTTTGACGTCCGCGGAGATCGTGACCGGGAAGTGGCCGTACGTATAGGCTCCCTCATCCTTGCTCTTGATTGCGTTCTCGGCGTCTCCATAGCCCCATTCCTGGTCGATCAGGCCGAGCACGCGTCCGCTGGCGATTTTGGACTTGTACTGGTCGCTCTTCTGCACGAACGCTTCCTTGTCCAGCAGCCCTTCGTTGAACATCTTGTTCAGCCAGCGGAAGTATTCCTTCTCTTCCGGACGGCGGATATGGAAGGAAGCCTCGTAGGTGTCCGGATTGATGTAGTATTCGCCGTCGTCGGGCAGGCCCGTAGCCAGGAAGGCCGGGTTGGTGCCGGTAATCATGATGCGCCAGTCATCCGTGTCCAGCGTGAGCGGAATGGTCGGCTTGCCGTCTGTCGTCGGATGCTTGGCATAGTAGGTTTTGAGGGCGTTCTCGTAGTCCTCGAGCGTCCTGATCTGCGGATAGCCGAGCTCCTTCAGCACTCGCTGCTGCAGCTCGAAGCCGCCGCCGGCGTCGAAGTAGGTCTGGTCGATGGAATCGTTGCTCGGGAGCACGTAGATGGACGTGTCTTCCTTGCTGTACTTGAGGCGCTGCATGTATTTGCCGTATACCTTTTTCAGGTTCGGAGCGTATTTGTCGATCAGATCGGTCAGGTCGATCAGAGCTCCGGCGTCGACCAGCTTGTCGACGTCGCCCTTGGCGAACACCATATCCGGGTACTGGCCGCTCGCCGCCATCAAGGAGATTTTGTCCGTGGCTCCGCCGGATACCGCATACTCGGCCTTGATGGTGACACCCGTCTTCTCGGTGATGACCTTGCCGACTTCATCCTGCATTTTGTTCCAGTTCGGGCTCGCATCGGCTCCGAAGAAGCTGAACGTCACCGGCTTGAGATCCTGCTTGCCGGCATCCGCGTTCGCCGCTTCGCCCTGGGTATTGGATGTCGCCGCGACGTTGGAATTGCCTGCGCCATTGTTGTTGCTGCCCGAGCAGCCTGCCGTCACGGCGAGCACGCCGGCGAGCACCAGCACGGCCGTCGCTCTCGTTTGTCTCATCTTTAACATCTTCAAGCTCATAACCTCCCTAGTGGTCTGAAAAAGCCGTCTGAAAACGATGGAAAGTAAACGCATTCATCTTGCTCTATGAAGAACGGGCTCCCCGAAAGACGATAAGCGCTGTGCGGCCGGCCATTCTTCGGTGTCTCCGGAACGGCCGGCCCGCCTTTCGCGGAAGGCCCGGCGAAGCCTTAGGCCTTGACGGCTCCAAGCGTCATGCCGCCGACAAAATACCGCTGCAGGAACGGGTACACCGCCAGGATCGGCACCGTCACCACGATCGTGATCGCCATCTTGATCGATTCCGGCGATACCTGGTTCATCAGCTTCGTCATGTCCTCGTTGCTGGTCCGCATGTTGGCGCCGCCCTGCTGCGTGCTCTGAAGCACCTTCATCAGCTCGTACTGCAGCGTCGTCCAAGTCTCGCTGGAGCCGTTGTACAGATAGGTGTCGAGAAAGGCGTTCCACTGCCCGACCGCCAGGAAGAGCGCGATCGTCGCGAGCGCCGGCTTGGCGAGCGGCAGAATGATGCGCCAGTAGATCGTGAAGTCGTTCGCCCCGTCCAGCTTGGCCGATTCCTGCAGCGCGAACGGCAGACCGTCGATGAACGAGCGGATGACGAAGACGTTGAACGCCCCTACCATTCCGGGCAGGACGTACACCCAGAACGTGCCGATCAGATGAAGGTCGCGCATCAGGATGTAGACCGGAATCAGGCCGCCGGAGAAGTACATCGTCAGCGCCAGGAACACCGAGACGAAGCGGCGCGCCTGGAAGTCGGCGCGGCTGAGCGTGAAGGCCAGCATCGAGGCGCTCAGCAGGCCCAGCACGGTGCCGACGACCGTTCTCAAGATGGAAACCTTGAATCCTTGCAGGAGCCCCTCGTAGGCAAAGATCACCTTGTAGTTCTCCAGCGTGAACTGCCGGGGCCAGAGGCCGATGCCGCCTCGGACCGTATCCTGCGAGTTGTTCAGCGAGATCGCCAGCACGTTCAGGAAGGGATAGAGCGTGACGACGACGAGCAGCAGCATGATGAGAATATTGACGACGTCGAATGCCCGTTCGCCGCGGGTGGCGTTGAAAGCCTTGTTCATCGTTGGTCCCCCCTTTACATGATGCTTTCCTTCGTGACCTTCTTCAGCACGCCGTTCGCCAGGAACAGGAGGAAGATGCTCACGACGGAGTTGAAGATGCCGATCGCGGTGCCGAAGGAGAACCTCGCCAGGCTGAGCCCGTAATTGAGGGCGTACAGGTCCAGCACCTCCGAGTAATCCTTGACCAGATTGTTGCCGAGCAGGAACTGCTTCTCGAACCCGATGCTGATGAGATGCCCGATGCTCATGATCAGCAGCACCGAGATCGTCGTGCGGATGCCCGGCAGCGTAATATGCCACATCTGCCGCAGCCGGTTCGCTCCGTCCACTCTCGAAGCTTCATACAGCTCCGGATCGATGCCCGCGATGGCCGCAAGGTAGATGATCGCGCTCCAGCCGAGCTCCTTCCACAGGTCGGAGGCGGTCACGATGCTCCAGAACCAGTTGCCTTTGGCCATGAACTGGATCGGCTCGTCCGTGATATGAAGCCACATGAGCAGGTTGTTGACGGCTCCGCTGTCGGTCGACAGCATTTTGGTCACGATGCCGGCTACGACGACCCAGGAGACGAAGTGGGGCAGATACGAGATCGTCTGCACCGTCCGCTTGAACAGCCGGCCCTTCACCTCGTTCAGCAGCACCGCGAACAGAATCGGGACGACGAAGCCTACGATCAGGCCCATGAGGCTCATCGCCAAGGTGTTGCGCAGCACGAGATAGAACCGCTCGTCGGTGAACAGCTCCTGGAAATGCTTGAAGCCGACCCATTTCTGCTCGCCGAACGTCTTGCCGGCCTTGAAATCCTGGAACGCCATCGTCCAACCCCAGAGGGGCATGTAGCTGAACACGAACACCCAGATTACGAACGGCATCGACATGAAATACAAGTACTTCTGGGACTTCATTACTTTCCAGAACCGGGCCGGGCCCGAGCTTGCGGCTAATGCGGCTCCATCCGGACCGGCGGCCGGATGTTTTTCTGTCAGCGCTTTCACAAGCTCCATCCTTCCTTTCCTTCCGCGGCGTTCCGGCAGCTGCTCCCGGGCATCTCCGCGCTTGCTTGTTTCCCTATGCCATTCATGGTAACGCATTCACCCGGGCCTTCCTACCGGAGGGATCGGAGCGAAAATCAGGTCAAAATTAGAGATTTCTGAAAGCGCATTCCCGCTCTTCCCAGCCTTCTTCCTTTGGCTCGCTCCCGGGACATGTGATAAGCTGTAGGCATTTATGGCGGCTACCGGCTGATGCATGGCCCTCGCAGCATCCGCAAGCATCAACAAGAATCCGCCTGTATCAACAAGCATCCATACGCCCCAACAAGCATCAACAAGCATCAACAAGCATTAACAAGCATTAACAAGCATCCGCAAGCATCAACAAGCATCCACGCGCATGGAAAGGAGCCGGTCCGACATGTTCGCAGCCCTGAGCAAAAGCTTCCTCAAGGGGGCTTTGTTTGAAATCGAGGAGGCGTGCGCCTCCCCGGTCCCGCCCGACTGGGCGGATGGCATCAGGCCGGTGTCGCATTTCATCCTCCTGTACGTGCGCAAGGGCGAGGGAGAGCTGCAGGCTGCAGGCGTCACAACCGCCCTGCGCGACGACTCGCTGTTCCTGTACGCCCCCGGCACGGTATTGAAGCTGCGGCTGCAGGCCGATCCCCCGCCTGAGATGGTATGGATCGCCTTCGACCTGTTCCTCCTGAGCGGCAAAAACGGCGACAGCCGTTCCTTCGTCCGCCAGACCGGCTTCCCCCTGCAAGGTCCGCTGCAGCTCGCTCCCGCCCGCATCCGCCGGCTCATGCTCCTGCTGGCGGCCAAGGGCGCACAAGCGCGCGGACGGGAACGGTACGCGGCGCAGCAGCACATGCACGATCTGCTGGCCATTCTGCTCGAAGGCGCCAAGCCGGCGGCCCGGAACGCCCTCGAAGCCCGCCTGCTCCAGACGGCGGACTATATGCGGGCCAGCTACCGCGAGACGGTCCGCATGGAGGATCTGGCCGGCATGGCCGGCCTCCATCCCGCCTACTACTCGCAGGTGTTCAAGCAGCTGATGGGCAAGACCCCTGTCGCCTATCTGACCCATCTGCGGATGAACAAAGCGAAGGAGCTTATAATGGAAGGCGAGATGTCGGTCAGGGAAATCGCGGCCGACATCGGCTATGCCGACGAGTTCTACTTCAGCCGCCGCTTCAAGGCGACGGCCGGCAGTCCGCCCAAGGCGTTCGCCCGCCGCAAGGCGGAGCGGATCGTCTCGTTGTCCGCTCCGTATACCGACCATCTATATACGCTTGGCGTCGTTCCGTGCGCGGGGCAGCTGCACCGGCACATGCCCCGGGGGATCGCGCCGCTCCGGCTGCCGGAGCATGCCGTCGACCCGTGGGAGGCTGGACGGGAGGATTTCCTGCGCCTGGATCCGGATCTCATCCTCTGCAAGGACAACGTGCTTCCGAAGGCGAGGGAGCATCTGGGCGACATCGCCCCGATCGCCTGCATCCCCTGGGCCAGCCGCGACATCTACCGCCACCTGCAGGACATCTCGGCGCTCGTCGGCCGGGAGCCGGCGGCGCAAGCCTGGCACGACGCCCATGACGCGGCGGCGCAAGCGGCCCGCAGGGCAGCCAGGGAGATCATCGGCAGCGGGACGACAGCCCTGTGCGCGGCCCGGCGTCATGAGCTGCGTATATACGGCTCCCGCAATATCGGGCATGCCTTCTACCGCTCGCTGGAGCTGGCCGCGCCGGACCGGGTCCAGGAACAGCTGCGGCTTCATCCGCCGGGGACCGGCCACAACTGGACTTCGATCACCCCCGACGAAATCCGCCGCTACGAAGCCGATTTCCTGTTTCTATTCACCGAAACGCCTCAGGACCGGATCGAGCTCGAGGAGCATATCGCCGCCAATCCGTTCTGGGCATCCCATCCCGCCATCCGCTCCGGCCGTTTTGCTTTTTTGGACTGGGGCATGTGGATTCTGTATGCCCCCTCCATGATTGTCCGGCAGCTGGAGGAATTAGCCTCGCTGCTGCCGCGGCTCGGCTCCTGCAAAACCCATTTCTAAAAAAAGTCCATTTTATGCCTGAATTTGTGTCATGTACACCGCTCCCGGAATTGGTATACTGGGCATAGTCCATCGATGATAATGATTCTCGATATCAATTGCATCTGAAGGAGGCTTTGCTCCCCGCTCCCATGAAATTCCGACGCAAGCTGACCGTGGTCCTATGGTTCGCGGCTGCCGCAGCCGGACTGCTCGTTACGGCGATCGCGGCCGTGTCCTACGGCGCCAAGTCGATCACGGCCGGGGTCGTGATCGATGCCGTCTTCCGGTACGATCCGTCCTCGACCTCCCATCAGATCATTCACGGCCTGCGGCTGCCCCGCGTTCTCGGCGCCATGCTCGTCGGCAGCGCGCTGGCTGCCGCCGGCGCGCTCATGCAGGGCGTCACCCGCAATCCGCTCGCCGACACCGGCATCCTGGGCATCAATGCGGGAGCCTCGCTGGCCGTCGTACTCAGCTTCGCCTGGCGGCCCATGCTGAGCTACAGCGCGCTGATGGGCCTGTCCTTCGCCGGCGCGGCGGCGGCGACCTTCATCATCGTGATGCTGGCATCGCTGGCGCGCAAAGGCATGGCCTCGCTGCAGCTGACCGTGGCCGGGGCGGTCCTGTCCGCCATGATCCACAGCCTGAGCACCGGGATGGCGATCCATTATCAGCTCAGCCAGGATCTGGCCTTCTGGTACGCCGGCGGGGTGGCGGGCATCCGCTGGGAACAGCTGCAGTGGCTCGCCCCTGTCATTCTCGCCGCTCTCGTCTGGAGCTTCACGCTCGGACGGGGAATCACCTTCATGTCCCTTGGCGAGGAAGCGGCCGTCAATCTTGGCTTGCGGACCGGAAGAATCCGCGTGCTGGCCATGGCGGCAGTCGTCCTGCTGGCCGGCTCTTCCGTATCGGCGGCAGGCTCCATCAGCTTTGTCGGCCTTGTCGTTCCGCATATCGCCCGGCGCCTCATCGGCGTCGACTACCGGCTCATTCTGCCCTTCTCCGCCTTGCTGGGCGCGATTCTGCTGACATGGGCCGACTTCGCCTCCCGCATGGTGCAGCCTCCGCGGGAATTCGCCATCGGGGCGATGGTCGCGATGGTCGGCGTCCCCTTCTTCCTCTATCTGTCCCGCAAGGAAAGGAGGGAGCTGTAAATGGGGCTTCCTGCGGACCGCCGCTCCCGGCGGGCGCTGCTGTCAGGCCTCGGCCTGCTGGCTCTGGCGGCCGTCGCCGCTGCCGTCAGCCTCAACACAGGAACGATATCGCTGAGTCCCGCCGCCGTATGGAGAACGCTCGCCGGCGGCGGGACCGCGGAGGAATCGCTGATCCTGTTCCAGTACCGGCTGCCCCGGATTCTCGTCACGATGCTGGCCGGCATCGGCCTTGGCGTCGCCGGCGCCGTGTTCCAGGGAGCGTCGCGCAACTCGCTCGCCGATCCGGGCCTGCTCGGCATCAATGCCGGAGCCGCGCTCGGACTGATCGTCTTCGTTTCTTTTTTCCGGACGATGGACGGGCCGGTCTCGCTCCTGATCCCGGCATTCGCCTTCATCGGGGGCACCGCCGCAGCCGTCCTCGTCTTCCTGCTGTCCTATGAGCGCGGCCGCGGACTGCTGCCGATCCAGCTCATTCTCACCGGCATCTCCATTGAAGCCGGACTGAGCGCGATGACGCTGTTCCTCTCGCTCCGCCTGGACCCCGACACCTACGCGTTCACGGCGCGCTGGCTCGCGGGAAGCGTCTGGGGAAGGGACTGGATCCACGTCTGGACGCTGCTCCCTTGGATCGCCGTGCTCGTGCCCTGCATCTATATGGCCTCCCGGACGCTCGATTCCTTCTCGTTCGGGGACGATCTGGCCAAGGGGCTCGGCAGCCGGGTAGGCCGCAGCCGGCTGCTGCTGCTCGCTGCGGCGGTAGCCCTCTCCTGCGCCAGCGCCGCGATGGCCGGCGGCATCGGCTTCATCGGCCTTGCCGCCCCCCATATCGCCAGGCAGCTGGCAGGGCCGCGGCACCGGCATTTCCTGCCGCTGACCGCCCTTGTCGGCCTGGTGATTCTGGTCTGCGCGGACACGATCGGCCGTTCGCTGTTCCAGCCCAGCCCCGTGCCGGCAGGAGTCGTCGCCGCCGCTCTCGGCGGCCCCTATTTCCTTTATCTTTTGTTCCGTCCCAAAAAGTGACTTTCGGAGGTTTGACAACGACCATGCTCAAAAAAGCCGTTCCCTTTCTCTCTCTGCTGCTTGCCTTCATCCTGCTGACCGCTTGCGGACAAAATGCTGCAAACGAGCCTGCATCCTCTCCATCTCCATCCGCTTCTCCGGCGGCAGCCGGCCGCATAGCCTCGATGTCCATCCACATCACCAACAATCTACTCGCGCTCGGACTCACTCCGGCCGGCTCCGTCGTCGGCGGAGACGTCAAGGACTTCCTGCCCCATGTGAAGGACCGGCTCGAAGGCGTGCAGAAGCTCGGCGTCGTGACCGAGCCCGATATGGAAGCCGTGCTGGCGCTGAAGCCGGATTCGATCTTCATCGACGAGACCTACTCCGGTCCGGATCTCGCCAAGTTCGAGCAGATCGCTCCCACGGTAAGCATCAATCCCGATAAAGGAACCTGGAAGGATCATTTGAGGGAGCTTGCCGGCCATGTCGGCCGCCAGCAGCAGGCGGAAGACTTCATCCTTGATTACGACAAACAGAAGGACGAAGTCGGCGCGCTGATCAAGAGCAGGCTCGGCGCCGATGCCAAGGTCATGGCTGTACGGATGACCGCCAAGGAGCTGCGCGTAATGGGCATGAAACGTCCTGTCGGCCCGCTGCTCTATGACGATCTCGGCTTGCAGCCCGCTGACGGCGTCGAGAAGATCGACAAAGCCTACGAGGTCATCTCCCAGGAAGTGCTTCCCGACTTCGATGCGGACGCGATTCTGGTCATCGTCAGCAAAGGCAGCGAAGCCAAGAAAAACTATGAGCTGCTCGAGAGCAATCCGCTCTGGAAGAGCCTGAAGGCCGTTCAGAACAAGCATGTCTATGTGCTCGACGGGCAAAAATGGCTCGACTACTCCTCGCTCGGCCATAAAATGGCGCTGGACGACGCCGCAAAGCTGTTCGCGGAATAAACGAAAGGCCCTTTAAGTGTGCTTCTGCGCTTAAAGGGCCTTTTTCCCATTCGGAGACAGGTCAGATGAACTCAGGCTTCCGACTCCTGATCGTGGGGAGCTGAAAAGTTCTTCCGGTCACGATGGAATGGTTAGCGCAAGATGATGACGGCTGACGCTTCTCCAGCGAAGCCGTCCAGGACGACGGCTCCATCATCAAGCCGCGCCCCTTCTCCGGCAACCTCTGCGATCTCGCCGGTTCCTCCGTGCAAAGTGAGGCGCAGCGGCTTGCCGGAACCGCTCGCGCGCAGCTCGAGGCGGCCGCCCGAGCGGCTGACCTGCGCCTTCAGCTGCACCGCTCCGGATGTGTCGCATATGACCGCGTCCGCGCTCGCGCCGTCCTCCAGCGCGTACAGCGCCAGCTCCACTCCGTCGGCGTAGTCGTAGTCCGGACGGCTGTCGACCGCGCCGAGCGCGAGCAGCGTGTTCGGCCGCACGAGCAGCGGCAGGCTGAGGTAGCCGTGGCGCTCCTTGCGCCAGCGTCCGCCCTCGACGGCTTCGCCGGTGAGCAGCGAGGTCCAGCGGCCTTCAGGCACGTAATAGCTGACGTCGCCGGACTCCGAGAATACCGGCGCGACCAGCAGCGAGCCGCCCAGCATGTACTGCCGGTCCAGCGTTTCCGCAGCCGGATCGTCCGGGAACTCCAGCAGCATGGCGCGCATGCCGGGCACGCCCAGCTCCTTCGCCTCGACGGCAACACTGTAGAGATAAGGCATCAGCTTCATTTTCAGCTTGGTGAACGTCCGCGTCACTTCGACGGATTCCTCGTCATAAGCCCAAGGCACCCGGTACGACGTGCTGCCGTGCAGGCGGCTATGCGTGGAGAGCAGGCCGAACTGCAGCCAGCGCTTGAACACATGCGCCGGGGCGGTGTTCTCGAAGCCGCCGATGTCGTGGCTCCAGAAGCCGAAGCCGCTCAGGCCGAGCGACAGCCCGCCCCGCAGGCTCTCCGCCATCGACTCGTAATCCGCGTAGCAGTCTCCGCCCCAGTGGACCGGGAACTGCTGGCCGCCCGCCGTCGCCGAACGGGCGAACACAGCGGCCCCGCCGCGGCCGAGCTTGCGCTCCAGCGCCTCGAATACGACCTTGTTGTAGAGGAAGGTGTAGTAGTTGTGCATGCCCTCGGGATCGGAGCCGTCATGGTAGGCGACATCCGTCGGGATGCGCTCGCCGAAGTCCGTCTTGAAGCTGTCCACGCCCATGTCCATCAGCTCGTCGAGGTACCCGGCGTACCAGGCGCAGGCATCCGGATTCGTGAAGTCGACCAGCCCCATGCCCGGCTGCCACAGATTGGTCTGCCAGACGTCGCCGTTCGGCTTGCGCACCAGGTAGCCGCTGCGCCGCCCTTCCTCGAACAGCCGCGACCGCTGTCCGATGTACGGATTGATCCAGACGCAGATCTTCAGTCCCTTCTCCTTGAGGCGCGCCAGCATGCCGGCCGGATCCGGGAATACCCTCTCGTCCCATTTGAAGTCCGTCCAGTGGAATTCCTTCATCCAGAAGCAGTCGAAATGGAAGACCGACAGCGGCAGGTCCCGCTCCGCCATGCCGTCCACGAAGGCGTTCACCGTCGCCTCGTCATACTCCGTCGTGAACGAGGTCGACAGCCACAGCCCGAACGTCCAGGCAGGCGGCAGCGCCGGCTTGCCCGTCAGGTGCGTGTAGCGGCCGAGCACCTCCTTGGGCGTCGGTCCGTCGATGACGAAGTATTCCAGCGATTCGCCGGGAATGCTGAACTGCACCTTCTTCACCTTTTCCGAGGCGACCTCCAGCGAGACCGCGCCCGGATCGTTGATGAACACACCGTAGCCTTTGCTGGTCAGGTAAAAAGGAATGTTCTTGTACGCCTGCTCCGAGCTCGTGCCTCCATCCTTGTTCCAGATGTCGACGGCCTGGCCGTTCTTCACGAAGGCGGTGAAGCGCTCGCCGAGCCCGTATACGAGCTCCCCGACCGACAGGTCCAGCTCCTCGCGCATATAGGCTTCTCCGGCCGGACCCGTCACATGGGCCATCGACTTGAAGCCGCTGCCGGTCAGGCGCTCGCCGCTGCGGAAGAACGATACCGAGCACTGCGCGCCCTTGTCGATCCGCACGCTCAGGCCGCCGCTACTCAGCTCCGCATACGCGTCCGTCTCTGTAATCGAGGCATGCCCGGCAGCGGCTCCTGTTGTCGTGTCGGCTCCTGTTGTCGTGTCGGCTCCTGTTGTCGTGTCGGCTCCGGCTTCATGTCCGGCTCCGGCTATATGTCCGCCATGAAGCTCGAAATGCGGCCCGCGGTCGACGGCACCCTCGAAATGCGTCAGCTTGACCCCGATTACTCCCGGCAGCGGGGAGTGGAAGCGGATCGTCAGCAGCTGGGTATTGATCATGCTGCCCCGTCCCGCCAGCGGCGTCGTGGAGGCGTATGCCGTCAGCACGCCGTCTTCGGCACGGCAATCGTGAACCTGCATGGCGCTTTCTACGGAGTAGCCCTCCCGGATCAGCCAATTTCCGTCCGTGAATTTCACTTCGCATCCATCCTTTATCCCGTGAATTGTAAGCGTTATAATAACAGTATACGGCGGCAATCAGGATGAATCTTGCATATAATCGCGCGTTTTATTGCACAATTCTGATGTCTTGCCCATACCCTTCAAAGGAGCGGGGAACATGGAAGAGCTCGACCGGAGCTTATTCAAGGAAGAGAACGTCCGGAACGGAGCCGGAAGGCTGTTCGGAAGCTATGAATACCGGTACGGTCCCGGCGAGCATGTCGTCGACGCGCACTGGCACAACGAGATGGAATGGTTCTATGTGGCGGAGGGCGAGGTGCGGTTCCAGGTCGGGGTGGACACGCTCGTGCTCCAGGCCGGCGAGGCTGCGTTCGTGGACGCCGGTGAGCTGCATGCCGGGCATGCCAGCGGTTCCCATGGATGCAGCTTCTATGCGCTCGTATTCGATCCCGCGCTGCTGTCCGGAGCCGTCTACGATGCTGTAGAAGAGAAGCTGATCCAGCCGCTGCGGGACCGCTCCGCGACGTTCCCCCGCCGCGCGATGCCCGATGCCGGGCTCGGAAGCAGCCTGCTGAAGGAGCTCGCGGCCATCCGCAGGGCTTGCCGGGAGCAGAAGCCCGGATACGAGGCCGAGGTGAAGGGCCGGCTGCTGATGATGCTGGCCGTCCTGCATGCGGGCGGGGAAGCGGCGGACCGGCGGATCCATCACGAAGCGGCCCGCTCCCCCGAAGGCGACGCGCTCAAGGTCGAGCGGCTCAAGCGGGTCATCGAGCATATCCGGGTCCATTGCGGCCAGCCGATCCGAATCGCGGAGCTTGCCGCCCTCATCCCGCTCAGCGAAGGGCAGTTCATCCGCTTTTTTCGCGGCATGACCGGCCAGACCCCGATCGGGTACATCAAGGCGTACCGGATCAGGCAGGCCGCGCTGCTGCTGCGGGAGACGGACCGCCGGATCGCCGACATCGCGCTGGAGACCGGCTTCGACAACGTCAGCTACTTCATCCGCAGCTTCCAAGCGGTTATGAAAAGCTCGCCATCGGATTTCCGCCGCCGGCGGGATCCGGAGCGGTAAGCCGCGCTGGCGATGCCTTCCGACCCACAGTTGTCACATTTGCTGCCGATTAGAGCGAAACCGCGCCCCCCTCCGAGCGTGTTACCTAGGGACGCCTTATGTCCAAGAAACCGTCTAGGAGGCTCTCTATGCTTACCAATGCCGTCGGCCGCTTCCGTCTCATCAGCCTGCTCGAAGGCTCGTCCTTTCTGATCCTGCTCTTCATCGCCATGCCTCTGAAATATTGGGGAGACTGGCATGCGGGAGTCACGATCGTAGGAGGCGCGCACGGAGCCCTGTTCGTCCTGTATATGTTCGCCCTTCTGCATGCCGTCATCGTCGCCCGCTGGAAGCTGGCGCGCGTGGCCGGCGCCGTCGCAGCCGCCTTCATCCCTTTCGGCACGTTCGTGCTCGACTCGCGCATCCGCAAAAATCCGTAGGCTGCCTGTTCCGACGCAAGGGGCAGGACGCCGCTTGTCAGCCCTCCCGCTGGCAGGCGGCTTTTTTTTCCAATTGCGGCGCGACGGCAAGCCAAATAGGGGCTGTATCCGGAGCGTCGCGCCTTTTCCGGGTACAGCCCTTATTTTCCAAGCCTTTTGGCAAGCTTTATTGAAGCCGGAATCGCGATAAGCGGACATCGCCGCGCAGCACGATGGCAAGCGGCCTGCTGATCATTCGCTCCGGCAGCGCCGGCAGCTCCACTTTCCCTGTGAGGCGAGTCCAGGCCTGCGGGCCTCCGGTGCGCGGCACCGGGCAGAAGCCGACGAGCAGCCCTTCCGGGCCGTCCAGCCGCAGCTCGATCATGCCCGCTTCCGCGCCGGCGGCATACGCCTCGAACCCCGCTCCGCCTTCCGGCAGCAGGCAGTCGCGGTACAGCAGCCAGCCGCTTCCGCCGGCAGGAGCCGCGCTGTCCCCGCCGTCCGTGCACGCATCGATGCGGATCGAGCCGCAATCATCGTAGCTGACGGCCGGAATCCAGGTCTCCAGGCAGCGAGGCGGAATCTCCTCCCCTGCGATCTCCAGCTCCGCCGTGCAGCGGATATCCGCCGAGCTCGCTCCTGCCATCAGCGTGCAGCTGCCGCGCTCCAGCGAGAAGCGGCTGCGGGTCACATCCCACACCTCCAGCTCCCGGCTGTCGAGCTCGAACGGAACCGTCGCCGTCTCTCCCGGCTGCAGCGTCACCCGCTTGAATCCGGCCAGCTTGCGAAGCGGCCGCTTGACGCGGGAGCCTTCTACCCGGACATACAGCTGAACGACCTCGTCCGCTGCCGTTTGGCCTGCGTTGGCGACCTCAAGCGAGACGATAACGCTCTCTCCGCCCGCGACGGCTTCGCGGTCGGCGGTCAGCTCGCCGTAGCGGAATTCCGAATAGGACAGTCCGTGCCCGAACGGATACAGCACCTCGCCCGGCCAATATTGATACGTGCGGCCTTGCCGGATCACATCGTAGTCGAACAGCGACGGCAGACCTTCCTCCGAGAGGTACCAGGTCATCGGCAGGCGGCCCGCCGGACTGTAATCCCCGAACAGCGCTCCCGCCACCGCGCTTCCGAGCTCCTGTCCCGCATGGCACACCTGAAGAAGGGAAGGAACGGCTTCCTCCGTCCCTTGCAGCGCGAACGGATAGCTGCTCACGAGCACGACGGCCGTCCGCGGATTGGCGGCCGCGACCGCCCGGATAAGAGCTTGCTGGGACTCCGCCAGCGCCAGGCCGGGACGATCGGCGTCCTCCTTGCCTCCGATGAACGGCTGGTTGCCGACGACGACGACGGCAGCCGATGCAGACGCCGCTGCCGCTGCCGCCGTCTCCAGGCCGCGGCTGACAATCTCAATCGCGAACCGCTCCGAGTCGGACGGCTTCTGCCGCAGCCTCATGCGCTCGGCCCTTGCCGCCTCCTCGGCGGCACCGGGATTGGCGGCGTCGGCAGCGTCGAATACCTCTGGGCCCTCTTGCGAGACGGGCATCAGCCTGCCTTCAGGAGTCATGCCGACCGGGGTGCCGTTCCAGGTCAGCAGCAGAACGCCTTCCTCCCCCTCAAGGATGGAAAATACCTCCTTCACGAACCAGCCGCGGGCTTCCTGCGCTGCGGACTCCAGCCCTTCCTCGCCTTCCGTGACGAGGAGGCTGCTGGAAAGGGCGCGGAGGGTGATATTGCCGTATCCCCAATCCGTCAGCTCAAAGCGTTCGGCTGACTCGCTGTTCTCTTCGTCAGCCGCCAATATCCGGGCTTGGCCGACATATAGACCGCTCGACAGGCTGCGCAGCCGGACGATGTCGCAGCCCGTATGGAACACCGCCTCCCCATCGGAGCCCAGCCGGTCCCGGATGCCCGCGAGCGGTGTTACCCGGTAAGGCGGAGTACCGCTGTACCAATCCACGAACGCCTCGTCCGCCAGCGGCCCGATGACCGCGATGGACCCCTTCGCCGGAAGCGGCAGCAAGGGAGACTTGCCTTGAGCCTCTTCGGGCAGCGATTCCGGGGTACCGCCCGGAGCCTCGTTGCGCAGCAATCCCGGAGTCCCGTCCAAAGCCCCGATGCCCAGCGGTTCCGGAGTCCTGCTCGAAGCCTCGTTGCGCAGCGATTCCGGGGTCCCGCCCGGAGCCTCGTTGCGCAGCAGCACGACCGACTCGCTGGCCGCGCGTCGCGCCAGCGCCGCGTGCTCCGGGGCGCACAGCCTCGATTCCGGCACGTCCGCATACGGATTTTCAGCATCCCATTCGCCCAGACGAATCCGCACCGAGAACGTATGAACGAGCGCGCGATCGAGGTCGCACTCCTCCAGCAGCCCCCGCTCCAGCGCGTCGCGCACCGCCCGGTGCACCGTCTCGGAGTCATCGGTGATGCTGTCGATGCCGCTGCGGATGGACTGCGCCACCGCCTCGGCATACGAAGGCAGGAAGCCGTGGTCGTTCACGGTGCCGAGCACATCTCCCGCATCGCTGACGACAAAGCCGTCCATGCCCCACTCGTCCCGGACGATGCCGTTCACGTCCTCGAGCAGATTGCACGGTATTCCGTTCACGCTATTATAAGCCGTCATCATGGATACCGCACCGCCCTCGCGGAACGCCGGCTCGAATGCCTTGAGGTAATACTCCCGCTTGCCCCGGGGATCAATGCTCGCCGAGAAGAAGCCGCGCCCCTTCTCGTTGTTGTTGGCATAGAAATGCTTCAGCGTCGCCGCCGCCCGCAGGTAGAACGGATCGTCTCCCTGCATGCCCCGCACCAGCGCCGCGGTCAGCTTGCCCGTCAAATAAGGATCCTCTCCGTAGGCTTCCTCCGTGCGTCCCCAGCGCGGATCCCGCTCCATATCGACCGTGGGAGCCCAGATCGTCAGGCCGTTGCGCTCCGGATCGCGGCCGTAATACACTCTCGCCTCCTCGGAAATAACCTCTCCGATCTCTTTCATGAGCCCGTCATTCCAAGTGGCGGCAAGCCCGATCGGCTGCGGGAACACCGTCGCTTCCCCGAGCCAGGCGATTCCGTGCGCCCCCTCGGTTCCATGCTTGTATTTGGCGATGCCGAGGCGCGGAATCTCTTCCTGATACTGGCTCATCAGCGAGATCTTCTCCTCCAGCGTCAGCAGGGCTACGAGGTTCTCGGCCCGCTCCTTCAGCGGCAGGCCGGGGTTAAGAAAGGGGTACGCGTACGTTCCGGTGCTCATGGTCGGCAGCTCCTTTGTCTCGTCTCGATTTCTCTCTGCCCTTCCCGGACAAAAGAGGACTGAGACTAGCATAAGGGGGAACAGACGCTGCCGGTACCCCGCAAATCGATGGCGTTTTCATGCTTGATTTAGAGATGAAACTTTTCGCCAATCTGCGCCCTTTGCTCCTCTGCCAGCTTCTCGATGGACAGCAACTCGGCAGACGGTATCGGGTTTTATGGATCATGCGAACGTATCCTAACCATCCCTTTATCTGCTATCGGACATACGATCCGCTATTCCGCTGATTTTGACCCCGTTTCAATTTTTATCGGACATACAATCCGCTATTCCGGATTTTATATTGCCATTGCAGTAGGAATCGGAGAAATAAGGGATCGTATGTCCGATACAGATGTCCAAATGCGAATTTCGCCTGAATAACGGATCCTATGTCCGATATGCCCGTAATTGCTGCTCCGATCTGCTGTCCGGTCTGCTGTCTGATCAGTGTTCCGACCCGCTTTTCGTTCTGCTGTCCGACCCGCTGTCTAATCACGGCTTCGATCTGCTGTCCGATCTCCTCTCTGATCAGCGCTCCCGTCGCCGCCCGCTTCGTTTGGCCCATCCGACCCCATCACTCTCCCGCCGCCGGCCCAATGGCATAGCCGGTACCCGTTCCCTAACAAGAGAGAAGAACCGATGCGGGCGACATCAACCCGATATGGACAACGAAAAGACCGCCAGGAAAAGGCGGCCTCAATGTTCGGAGCTTAAGGGTTCATCTTCTGCACGGAATCACGAAGCCTCTCGCGCAGATGCTCCGACTCCGGGAACAGGCGGAGCCCGAGCTCCAGAACCTGCAGCGCTTCGCCGGCATACCCGTTCTCCTCCAGCGGATAGGCGATATAGCTGAAATCGTCGGCCGAGACGGCATACCGCTCCACTCCGTCATGGAGGATCTGCCGGTACTCGTCCCAAGCCGCATCGATCCCGCCGGACAAGGCGATGCCGGTCAAATAATGGGCCAGATTGCGCTGGACTTCGCCAGTTCCTTCCCCGAGCAGCAGGTCCAGAATGCCTTTCATCAGCACCTTGAGACCGACATAGTCGCCGTTCATCATGAGGGTAACGCCTAAGCCTGCCTCCGGCAAGAGCACCAGATAACTGCGGAAGCCGGTATCTTGCCCGGTATGGGATACAGCTCTGCGTCCTTGGTAAGCGCCCGTGAACCAGCCGAGGGCGATTCCATCCAGCCAATCTCCATAGCCCAGGCCGACCCGGGTGCCCCACATCTCCCCTTGGCTGCCTTCCTCAAGCAGCCCCTTCCCCTCTGCCCCCTGCTCCGGCTTCAAGTAAGCCAGCATGAGCCGGCAGCTGTCTACCGCGTTCATATACAACGTCGAGCTCGGTCCATGCGCCCGGTGATAAGGAAAAACGAGGCTTTTCTGCGGTCCGTAGCGTCCTTCGGGAACACCGAGAATATGCGGGGCCGCCAGCTGTGACGCCGGCACCTCCGCCAACAGGAAGGTGCTCTCTTCCATCCCGGCAGGCCGCAGCACATGCTCCCGCATGTACGCCTCGAAGGACATTCCGCTGACCTTGGCGATGACGTCTCCCAGCAGCTCGAAACCGATATTGCTGTAGGCATGCTCCTCGCCGGGATTCCGGTCCAGGCTGCGTGCGGCGAGGGCGCGTACATACCGCTCCAGACTGCCCTCGTCATCCTCCGGCGAGTCCCACTGGAAGTCCTCCTCGTCGGGCATGCCGGAAGTATGGCTGAGCAGGTCGCGGATCGTCACCTCGCGTTCCCGGCCGTCGGCGAGCTTGAAGTAAGGGACGCAGTCGCTCGCAGGAGCGTCCAGATTCAGTCGGCCTTGCTCCGCCAGCTGCATGACGGCCGTAGCTACCAGAGGCTTGGATACCGATGCCAGGTGAAAAAGAGTGTGCTCGTCCACGGGCTCGCCCGTCCCGGCGTCGCGGATTCCGTATCCGCGGGCAAAAACTCCATCTGGGGCAACGATGCCCACCGCAAGTCCGGGCAGCGGCTCCTGCGCCGCGAAGCCGGCCAGCAAAGCGTCCAGGCGCTCCATGGCGCGATCATGTCGACTCATGATGATTCCTCCCATTAATTATTCTGTTTTTTATAGAGAGTCAGGAAAATCAATGAGTCATACCAATGGATTCACGCCCTTCCGTACTGGCTTCATTCTAACCGGGTTCCGGCCACAATGGCGGGTAGAAAACAGGTAGAGAATGGAATGCGGCAATCCGTTCCAAGGAGGGCTGGCTGGAACTGAGCGGATCGGCTCTCCGAATGCCTCTGTCCGCCATACAACGGCTGACGCCGCACGAGCTTTAGTCCGGCTGCAGGTACAATTCGCCTTTATTTGTTCTCCCCCTTGATAAAAATGACCCAAAAAGGCTATGCTAAAGCCACTTATTTTCAACAGAGGAGGCCGATGTCAAATGACGACTGCATACGCGACTTACAAGCTGATTGTCCCGACGCCGGTCCCTGACGGAGCAAGCCGACTCTGATCCG
>NZ_JZEJ01000001.1:3082635-3124352 GCF_001188365.1 Paenibacillus sp. D9
GAGCAAGCCGCCTCTGATCCGCAGCCCGCCTCTGCCATGATGGCAGAGGCGGGCGCTGATCGTCGGCGCCGCAGGAGACCAATGGTCTCCTGCGGTTTTTTTATGCCCGCGGGATCCACAGAGATCGCGGGCCTGTTAGAGGCCCGCATGCCATCTTGGCCCGCGGTGCCATGCCTGACAAGGCAAGCCCGCATGTTCGCTGCGGGCTTTTTGCTTTTTTCATCCAACCCACGAAAAGAGGAACCCGCCTTGACCTTAAATACAAACGAGCCTAACGAGATGAACAACCGGACTAAAACCTGGACAGAAACGGACTATACCCTGCGAAAAGAGGAATCCGACTTGAACCTCAATCCAAATGAGTGGAATGAAGCAACCGAAACGAATGATTCGATCAATAGCCATGTCTTTCCCCAAACGAATGAGCCAGCCAGCAAGAAGGGGTCAGCCAGCAAGAAGGGGTCAGCCGATAGGAAGTTACCCGCGGACAGGAAGGAAACCCATCCAGGGAATATCTCTCCTGCACCAGAAGCCCCTCAGGAAGGATCTCCTGCATCCGAAGAAGGCCGTGGGCTCCGCAGCTACGGCTGGAACGACTCCTGGCAAGAAAGGCTGGAGACGACTCGAAAGCAAACAGGCATCTCCGGGTTGGAGCCCGCCCGCATCGTCGCCCAATTCTCCCACCTATACCGGCTGGCTGCCGAATCCGGCGAGCATCTGGCTGAAGTGACCGGGCGCTATTCGTTTGACGCTTTACGCAAGACCGATTACCCCGCGGTCGGCGACTGGGTGCTGGCCTCCGTGCCGAAGCCCGGCGACAGCTCCCGCGCCAGCATCCACGCCCTGCTCGAGCGAAGCTCCGCGCTGATCCGCAAGGAAGCCGGGCAAGTGCAGGACGGACAGGTCGTCGCAGCCAACATGGACTATCTGTTCCTCACGACGGCGATGAACCACGACTTCAATCTGCGCCGCATCGAGCGGTACCTGGTGGCGGCCTGGGAAAGCGGCTCGACGCCGGTCGTCCTGCTCACCAAGGCCGATCTCGCCGACGACCCGGATGATCTGGTGCGGCAGGTCGAGGACGCCGCTCCCGGCGTGCCGGTCCACGCCGTCAGCGCGCAGGAGAATCAAGGCCTGGAGCAGCTCCGGCCGTACATGCGGCCAGGGGCGACCATCGCGGTTGCCGGCTCCTCCGGCGTCGGCAAGTCCACGCTGCTCAACTGGCTGGCCGGCAGCGAGGAGCAGCGCGTGCAGGGCGTTAGAGGCGGGGACGACAGGGGACGGCATACGACGACTCACCGCGAGCTGTTCCGGCTCCCCGGCGGCGCGCTGCTGATGGATACCCCCGGCATGCGCGAGCTGCAGCTGTGGGACAGCGAAGGCTCCCCCGACGGCCATGCTGGCGCCTTCTCCGATATCGAGGAGCTCGCCTCCCGCTGCCGCTACACCGACTGCACCCATAGCAAGCGCGAGCAGGGCTGCGCGGTGAAGTCGGCGCTTGCCGACGGCACGCTGGATGCCGGACGGTATGAAAACTATTTGAAAACCGGACGCGAGCTCGCCCGTGTCGCCCGCAAGGAGCAGTCCGCCGCGCGCAAGACGATAACGCCCGCCGAGAACCGGCTGCGCAACAAGCAGGAGCGACGCAACGCCAAGAAGGCGACCAGCGATTGGGATTGACCGGACGCCGCGCGGGGCCAACCGATGCGTACTGCTTTTCGCTATAGGAACACCTCTGACGCTGAGTACTGCCTTTCGCCTGAACGGCATAGCGATCCGTAAGAAACGGCCCCGTCGAAGTCGTGGTATTCTGATCATACTTGCCGCCCCTGGGAGCCTTGCTCAGCTGAAGCCGGAGGGAGATGCAGGCAGGAATAATAGCACGCGGAGGGAATGTCATTGAAAATCTCCCCTATACGCCTGTTTGTGCCCAGTGTCCGGGACAGCTTTTTGTTCTACCGGGACATTCTGGGTCTGCATGTGCTCCATGGCACCGAAGAGACCCCTTATGCCGAGTTCCTCACGGGGGACATCCGGCTCGCGCTGGAACCGCCGCTCACCGGCGAAGGGCTGGCGGCGATGGACCGCAGACATGAATTTTGCGCGAGCGACCGGATGGCCGTCACCATCAAGGTGGACGATGTGGACGCGGCATACAAAGAGCTGCGGGAGAAGAAGATCCCGTTTGTCAAAGAGCCGCATGACACCCCCGAATGGGGACATCGGGTCGCTTACCTCCGCGATCCGGCCGGCAATTTGATCGAGCTGAACGCAGGGCTCTGAGCAATTTGAGCAGGGCTCTGGGCAGGGCTCTGGGCTGGGCTTTGAGCAGGACCCTGAGCAGAGCCTTGAACAGGCATCGAGCTGGAAGGCTTGCCGGCCAGCTCTCCATTCCCGGCCTCTGGCGATGAGACCGGCTTCGGATGGCCCGCTTCAGATCGGCATGAAGCCAAAAAAGCTGTTCCTCGGCCGGACTTCGGCTTTCGGAACAGCTTTTTCGTCCTGCATGCACTGCCATGCACTTGATTGCACTTCATGCGCTGTCAAATGCACTTGCCCTTTCTTGCACGTCATCCACTGCCATGCATTTTCTTGCACTTCAGGCCCTTTCTCGGCAATGTCATGCACTTTTTCAAGCTTTGTTTCGCCAGCTTGCTCCATCCACAGCCTTGGATGGGTTCAACCCTCGTAATGACTGTCACGGCCTTGCTGCAGCCAGCTGTCAGCCGATGATCCCCGCCACCCGTGTCAGAATCTCCTTCGTGGAAGCCTCGTCGTTCACGTCGTATTCGTCGATGTTCAGCCGAAGCACGGGACAGGCGGTGAATTCGCCGATCCACTTGGCGTAGCGGGCATGCATATGCTCCCAGTACGAGACGTCGGTCTGGATCTCCATTTCCCGGCCCCTCTCCGCAATCCGCGCCAGAATGGACGGAAGGCTGCCTTCGATATAGATCAGCACATCCGGATGAGGGAAGTACGGCGTCATCACCATCGCCTCGTAAAGGCTCGTATAAGTCTGATAATCGATCGGGGACATCGTGCCTTGATCGGCGTGCATCTTGGCGAAAATGCCGGTGTCCTCGTAGATGGAGCGGTCCTGCACGAAGCCGCCGCCCATCTCGAACATCTTCTTCTGCTCCTTGAAGCGCTCGGCCAGGAAGTAGATCTGCAGATGGAAGCTCCATCTCTCGAAGTCATGGTAGAACTTGTCCAGATAAGGGTTGAAATCGACCTGCTCCAGCGAGGTGCGGAAGCCGAGGCTTCTCGCCAGGGCGGAGGTCAGCGTCGATTTGCCGACCCCCACGGTGCCGGCAACAGTAATAACAGCGTTCTCGGGAATGCCGAATGGATTCATTTTATAAGTGCTCCTTTAAACGGGCGACGATCTCGTCGAATTGCCCGCGGTCGGCGACAAAGTCGACCGTATTGCCGTCGATCGGGATGATGGCTGTATCCGGCTCGCGCTCGGCCAGGGAAGCCATGGCCGTATCGTAATCCAGGATCAGCTGCTGCAGATAATCGGAGGACATCTCCTCCTCGAACGAACGGCCCCGCTTGGCGATTCTCGCCAGCAGCACGTCCAGGTCGGCCCGGATGTACAGAATGACGTCCGGCTTGGGCAGATCGTCCGTCAGCACATGGTAGATGTGGCGGTACTTGTCCCTTTTGACTCCTTTCAACGTGCGCTCGCTGAAGATCAGGTTCTTGTAGATATGGTAATCCGCGATGACCGGCAGCCCTTCGTTCAGGCGGGGAATGACGGCATCCTCCAGCTGCTTGTAGCGGTTGCAGAGGAAGAACATCTCGAGCTGGAAGCTCCAATCGTCCATATCCTGATAGAACTTGTCCAGGAACGGATTCTCCTCCACGATTTCCTTGACCAGCGGAAGCTGCCATTCCTCGGCCAGCATCGTGGCGAGTGTCGTCTTGCCGGCTCCGATCGGGCCTTCGACGGCTATATACGGTGCGCGTTTCATCGTTGCTTATATCCCCCTTGATTACAGTCGATGCATGAGCCCAACAGCTGCCCATACGAAATGGATGTCCTGCATATATGCACGGAATCATCGCTGGCGCGTCATGTTCCGACAAAAACAGACTTCCTCATTATATCTGCTGCGAAGGCGGAGGAGAACCCGTCCGGGCTTAAAATTATTGCCGCTTCGGCTGGCTTGAGACGGAGGATCCGACGATCTTCTGATAGCTCGCGATATCGAGCCAGCGGCCGAACTTGCGGCCTACCTGCCTGAAATGCGCGCATTTCTCGTACCCGAGCCGCTCGAACAGGGCGATGCTGCGCTCGTTCTCCGTGCAGACGGTCGCGACCAGCATATGGAAGCCAAGCCCGGCCGCCTTCTCCTCCAGAGCAGCTACGGCCCGGCTGCCCGTTCCTTTGCCCCGGTGATCCGGGTCCAAATAGATCGTGATTTCGGCCGTCGTATCGTAGGCCTGCTTGTTTTTGTGCCGAGTCAGCAGGGCGTAGCCGACATAGGCCCCTTCTTCTTCGATTATATAGGTCCGGTAGCGTGGATCTCCTCCCATGACGTTGGCGCGCATTTCTTCCAGGCTCAGCGCCTCGGTATGGAACGAGATCGTCGTATTCAAGACATAATGATTGTAAGTGTGAAGCGCCTGCGGCAAATGCCGCTCTTCAATCGGCTTCATGATCATGAGCCGCTCTCCCCCTTCCACCGGAACGTCTCCGATCGGTACTCGATGCCCATCGCCTGGAACCATTCGTTCAAGCCGGTCCATAACCGCTCGCAGCGGGCATGGACCTCCTGGACATCCCGCAGGTCTCCGTCCATGACCATAGCCGCCAGCTCCAGGAAGCCGTCCGGGCGCGAAGGCATCGCCGAAGCTTCCTCGAAGCTGCTGGCCCTCGTCGTGAAGTAGCGGCGGTTGGCCAGCCCGATCAGCTTGGCCGCCTGCCAGGAGAGATCGTATGCCGCGCGGCGCGCGTATGCTCCGTCCCCGGCGTAGGCGGCGTTGCGGATTTTCCCCATCGTCTCATAGGGCTCCCAGACCATGAACTCTCTCATGACCTCGCGGAAGGCGGATTCGGGAGCGCTCGTAACGATGCGCCTGGCTTCCTCAAAGAGACGGCCCGGATCGTGAAGGGCGACCACATCGGCGTAAGAGCCCGCCTTGACGGCCCAGCTGTCGTCGACGGATGAAGCTCTCTTCAGCCAAACCGACCTCTGCACCGCTCCGATCTCCAGCTTGAAGGGAGGGATGATCTCCTCCTGCCCGGGAAGATCGATGCCGTCCGGCGTCAAGATCCGAATCTCCATATCCGAGTAGGGTCCGTCCGTCTCCCGGCCCAGCGAGCCATACACGCCGATGGCCAGAATGCTCCCGCCGTCCCGCTCCAGGACTTCTTCTTTCACCTGATGGATAAAGTTCCATTTGTCTTCTCTTGAAGTCGCAGCCGGATAAGGCAGCATCGCTTCAACCTCCTTGAACGGACAGCTCCGGTATCGTCTTCTTGCGTCACCTAATTCGACAAAAGTTTCGCTCCCCCCTTCTCCCTTGGCCGTTGCGCAGGACCGGATCCTCCTTACCCCCTATAGTTATTGCAGTACATTCTATAGTTTGATGGGTGCCGCCCGGAGGCTGGCCTCGGTATCCTAAAGTTGGTAAGCGTTTTCATTTATTTTAAAGGAGGATTCCAGTGAGAAAATCTCTGTCAGCCATCTTGTCCATGCTGCTCGCCTTCGGCGCCCTGACATCGACAGGCGCTGCGGGCAGCCGCGCGTACGCCAATGCGTCGACCGGCTTGTTCCAGGATTTCGAGCAAGGAACCGCAGGAGGGTGGACGACGTTCAACTGCGGCGCTGCCGCCCAGGTCTCACTCAGCGATGCCGAATACAGCTCCGGCACCCACTCCCTGCGCCTGACCGGGCGGGATACGGCAGGCTGCAGCCCCGCCATCGGCGCCGCCAGCCTGATGGAGGCGGGACAGACGTATACGATCTCGGCCAAGGTCAAGCTCGGCAGCGGCGCGGGAAGCATGAAATTCACCATGAAGGAAAGCGGCAGCACGGACAGCTATACGCAGGTGCTGGAGCCGGTGCCGGCATCGGATGCCGGCTGGACCACGCTGCAGGGCGACTATTCGCCGCCGGCCGGAGCATCCGGGCTTACGCTGTACGTAGAGGGAGCCCCTGCCGGCAGCGACGTTTACCTGGACGACTTCACGGTGTTCAAGCACACGACTCTGCAGACGTACGATTTCGAGAACGGATCCGGTCAGGGATGGACGCCTAGCGGCAGCGGCACGGCCTCGAGCGTCGCCGAAGCCGCCCATGGAGGCTCCTACTCCCTCCTGTCGGACGGCCGGACAGCGGCATGGAACGGTCCGAGCGCCGACATGTCCTACCTGGAGGCCGGGGCGACCTACCGCATCAGCGCCTGGGTCAAGCAGAAGTCAGGAAGCTCCAGCCTGAAGATGTCCATGAAGCATACCCCTGCCGGCGGCAGCGCCGGGTATGAAGGAATCGGGTCCGCTGCGATCGTCGGCGATACGGACTGGGTCCTGCTGTCCGGCGTCTACAAGCCGGTCGATCCCGCCCTGATGTTCTATATCGAGAGCGATTCGGCGAACGCCTCCTATTATGTGGACGACGTCTCCGTCGACATGCTGCTGCCCGCTCCTTCCGCAGGCGGCGGCAATCCTCCAGCCGGCGAGCCTCCGGCGCTGTCTGCGGGCTTCGAAGACGGTACGGCCCAAGGCTGGCAAGGACGGATGGGCACCGAGACGCTGACGGTCGTATCCACGGAGAAGCATGGCGGAAGCTCCAGCCTGCTGACGGCCGGACGAACGGCGACCTACAGCGGTCCCGCCATCGACGTGACGGGCCATATGAAGACCGGATCCAAGTACAACGTCTCGGTATGGATGAAGCTGGCATCCGGCGAGCCTGCCGCCCAGGCCAGAGTCAGTCTGGCAGTGAAGTCCGGAAGCGCGACGAACTACCGTACTCTCGTCGGCAATACGGATGTGACGGACGGCACGTGGGTTCGGCTCGCGGGCGAATATACGCTCAGCGAACCGTTCGATTCCCTCGTTCTGTATGTGGAGACCAATGCGGGCACGTCCTCCTTCTACATCGACGATTTCTCGCTGGCATCGACGACCGCCCCGCCGCAGCTGCCGATCCAGACGGATATCCCGTCGCTGCATGAGGTTCTGGCCGATTACTTCCCGGTCGGCGCCGCCATCGAGCCTTCGCAGACGGCCGGGCTGCACGCGGACTTGCTGAAAAAGCATTTCAACAGCATCGTCGCGGAAAACGCGATGAAATGGGACGCAGTCGAGCCGACGGAGGGCAGCTTCACGTTCGAGCAGGCGGACAAAATCGTGGACTTTGCGCAGGCGAACGGCATGCGGGTCCGCGGCCATACGCTGCTCTGGCACCAGCAGGTTCCGGACTGGGTGTTCAAGGACGCCGACGGGGCCGACATGACGCCGACTCCGGCGAACAAGGCTCTTCTGCTGCAAAGGCTGGAAAACCACATCAAAAACGTCGTGGAGCATTTCGGCGACAAGATCTACGTCTACGATGTCGTCAACGAAGTCATCGACGAGTCGCAGCCGGATGGCTTCCGCCGCAGCAAGTGGTTCCAGATTCTTGGCCGGGAATACATCGACAAGGCGTTCGAGTACGCCCGCAAGTACGCTCCGGCCGGAACCAAGCTGTACATCAACGACTACAGCACGACCGAAGCGACCAAGCGCAAGCACCTGTACAATCTGGTCGCCGATCTGAAGCAGCGCGGCATTCCGGTCGACGGCGTCGGCCATCAGATGCACATCAACGTCACCGGCCCGTCCGGCGCAATCATCGAGCAGACGATGAAAATGTTCGCCGATCTCGGCGTGGACAACCAGGTGACGGAGCTCGACATGAGCATCTACGCGAACAGCTCCGACAAGTACACGACTCCGCCGCAAAGCGCTCTCGACAAGCAAGGGCATCAGTTCAAGGAGATTTTCGATGCCTTCAGGAAGGAAAAGACGGAGGGACGCCTGACCAACGTCACGCTCTGGGGCATCGGCGACGACCATACGTGGCTGAGCAAGCCCGAGCGCGCCGACTTCCCGCTGCTGTTCGATGCGCAGCTGCAGGCGAAGCCCGCCTACTGGGGCATCGTGGATCCTTCCAGGCTCCCGGCTCTGATTCAGACCAAGGATGTGTCCAAAGGCACTCCGGTCATAGACGGCAGCGCCGAAACGCTGTGGCGCGCGGTCGGTCCGACTCCGGTCGAAGCCGGGGATGCTTCGTGGGGAGCCTCCTTCCGCACCCTCTGGGATGACAGCCATCTGTATCTGTATGGAGAAGTCCGGGATGCATCGGTGAATCCGGCGGATAAGCTCGAGCTGTACATCGACGGCAACAATGGCAAGACGCCGGCTTATCAGCCGGACGACAAGCACTACACGCTGACCCGCGGCCAGTCTGCGGCGGCAGGCGTCGACTACCGGGTCGTGGAGAAGAAGGACGGCAGCGGGTATGCCGTCGAAGCGGCCGTGCCTCTGGATGCCGCGGCTGCGGGGAGAAGGCTCGGCTTCGATATCCGGTTCACGGATGCCGATTCCGGCCAGGCTCTGTCCTGGAACGACGCCTCGCACAGCCAGGATTCCGATACGTCCAAATTCGGCATCCTTACGCTGGCTGGGGAACTCAAGGTAGCAGGATCCCTCCGCGGCACGCCTGTCGTCGACGGAGACGAGGATGCCGCCTGGGCCGATGCCGAGGAGCTGGAGACCGGCGTCTGGGTGCAAGGAACCTCCGGAGCGACGGCCCGCTTCCGCACGATGTGGGATGACGGCCACCTGTACGTCTATGCCCATGTGAAGGACCCGCTGCTGAGCAAGAAGAGCGCGGATGCGTACCAGCAGGATTCAGTCGAGATCTTCGTCGATCCGAACAACGGCAAGACGCCGATCTACGAAGCCGACGACGGCCAGTACAGGGTGAATTTCGACAACGAGCGCAGCTATAACGGCGCTGCTTCGCCGGACAACTTCAAAACGGCCACCCGCATCGTGGACGACGGCTACGTCGTGGAAGCGGCGATCTCCCTCGATTCGATCCAGGCGAAGGCCGGAGACCTCATCGGCTTCGATCTTCAGGTGAACGACGACCAGGCCGGTCTCGGCACCCGCGCAAGCGTCGTGAACTGGAGCGACCCGAGCGGCCTGTCCTACCAGAACACATCGAAGTATGGCGTGCTTGTGCTCGGCGCTTCGGATGAAGGCGGCGAACCAAGTCCTTCTCCGCAGCCGAGTCCGCCGACTTCGCCGGATCCTTCGGCGAGCCCGAGCGCTTCTCCGGAGCCGTCGGCGACTCCAAGCCCGTCTCCGTCGCCGGACAGGACACCTGATCCGGCATGGATTCCGACTGTCCTTCCTTCGCCGACTCCGTCTCCAGCGGTGAAGGGAAGCGTCATCACGCTCAAGGCGATACCGGATGCGAGCGGAACCGCCTTCCTGTCGGTATCGGCGGCCGATCTGGCCAAAGCCGCCGGCTCGGCTGAAGGCTCCGTCGTGACGGTCAAAGCCGAGTCCGGCTCCGGCCTCAAGAAAATCGTCATCCAGCTGCCTGTCGGACCGCTGCAGGATGCGGCAGGGCGCGTGCGCTCTCTCGTGCTGGATGCCGGCCTTGCTTCCGCAGCTCTGGATGCCTCGATGCTGGCATCCGCATCCGGCTCGCTGGAGCTTGCCGTCGCCTTGGCGGACTCCGGCTCGCTGACCGAAGGCGCCCGGATCCTCCTCGCCGGACAGCCGCTGGTCCGCATCGGCCTCAGCCTGAACGGCGCTGCCGTTACGGATACGAAGGGCCTTGCGGCCATCACCGTCCCGTTTGCGCTGAAGGCGGGAAGCAAGCCTTCCCAAGCCGTTGCTTTCCAGGCGATGGATAACGGCTCGCTGGCACCGGTAGCCAGCTCCAGGTATTCGGCTGCCGCAGAAGGGGTCGTCTTCAAGCCGCAGAGCTTCGGCACCTACGCGGCCGCTCTTTACGCCTCCCGCTTCGGCGATCTCGACCGCGTGCCGTGGGCTCAGGATGCCATCGGCGCTCTGGAAGCCAGGGGAATCGTAAGCGGCATGAAGCCGGAAACGTTCGCTCCCGGCGCCGGCGTAACGAGAGCGGAATTCATCCAGATGCTGATGAATGCGCTCAGCCTGAGCGGCCGCGCCGACGGATCCAGCAGCTTCGCCGACGCCGAGGCCGGCGCCTGGTACGCCGGAGCGCTCGCTTCGGCGCAGCAGCTCGGCATCGTCTCCGGAAGGCCGGACGGCACCTTCGGCGTGAACGAGCGGATCAGCCGCCAGGAAATGGCCGCGATGCTTTACCGTGCCGCCGGCAAGGCAGGCATCGAGCTGAAGGGCGCCGCCGGCACTGGAGCGTTCCTCGACAGCTCCTCGATCGCGGGTTATGCGGCCGAAGCGGTCGCCGCCCTCCGGCAAGCCGGCATCGTGCAAGGCATGCAGGACGGACGCTTCGCCCCGTCAAGCTCCGCCACTCGCGCCCAGGCGGCCGTCATGATCTACGGCTTGTATGGATTCATGAAGTGAAGGACTAACGTCCCGAACCATTCTGTTCGTTAAAGACCAAAAATCCCCCTCATGGCCGCGGCCGCGAGGGGGTTTCTTTTATCTGGATCAGGTCGCAGCAGCCATTTTCCGCCCAATGTCCCGGCATTGCTCCTTCTCCTCGTCCGAAGGATTGAACTCGACCTTGAGGCCGGGAGCTGCGATCTGCGCGCCCCGCTCCTTCAGCTTCTCCTCGATCAGGTCCACCGCTCCGCAATAGATCGGATAAGAGCTGTCCCCGGAGCCGAACACCGCCGCGAGCTTGCCCTGCAGCTCTACACCATCAAGCTCTTCATAGAAATCCAGGAATTCATCGGGCAGCTCGCCGTCTCCCCAAGTATACGCTCCGATCAGAATGACATCGTACTCCTCCAGCTCGGATGCCTTGGCGTCCATGATATCCCGGACGGCCGGCTCGACCCCCGCATGCCGGATGCCGGCGACGATCTCTTCCGCCATCTCCTCCGTATTGCCCGTCATGCTGCAGCAGATCACGATCACCTTGTTCATGCTTTCCCTCCCGGCAGCTCTTCTACTTGTTGGATGCCGTCATACAGCGTAGCCAGATAGATTATGCCGTCCCTGATGTCCACATCGGTGACCGGGACTCTGGAGCTGACCGCCATCATCGTGAGGCAGCCTCCAAGCCAGCTGATCCGGTACAGTCCCCGATCGGTGCAAGCCAGCAGCCGCCCGCCCTTTACGACAACCGAAAAGAGGAACAAGCCTCCGTAGCGGTAACGGTCGAATCCGCCCTTGCGGTTGCCGACGACCAGCTCCCCATTCTCGCTGGCTCCCACAAGCTGTCCGTAGTAGACGGCCAGGCTGGTCACGCCGGTGCCGAGATCGAATTCCATCCATTCCGCGCTCATCCGGTCATACAGCGCGATTCCGCTCTCGCAGCCCAGAATGAGGTATTGCGGAACGTTGAGCAGATCGTAAACCTTGCGGTCGTTCTTGGCGGCCGCCCCCCAGGAAGCGCCGTGGGAGCACCACAAACCCTGGGAGGTGCAGGCATACAGGCAGCCTGCGGACGCCCGGAACTGGTAGCAGGGCAGCTCCAGCTCTTCCTGGTCCCACTCGGCTCCGTCATAGACCATCAGCCCGCGGCTTGTGCAGGCATACAGAGTCTCTCCTGCCATGACCATGCGGTTCACGACGGCATGCGGCTCATCCGGCGCGCTGATCCTCTCCCATTCCCCTTGCCCATGCTTTCCGTAGATGGCTCCGCCCATCGCCGCGGCGTACAGGCATCGGCTTCCTGCGAGCACCGATGAGCAGGACAGCGGCCCGCTCTGAGTTCCGGTTCGGTTTTCCATGTTTTCCTCCTTCAAGCCTCTTCTTCCCGCTTCATTTTGCGGCCGATCCAAGCAAGCCTCGCGCGGCTTGCCCTCCGTTAAGCGCGGAAGTATGGATCTGATCTGCGTCAGTCGAATGCAAAAGCATCTCATTGTTTGATAATGATTCTCAATATCACTATAAGTATGATAACCATTCTCAATTATGATGTCAATTTCAACTTGAATCCTCTCTCTTCGGCTCAAAAAAGCCATGCCGCCAGTAATGGCGGCATGGCTGCAAGAGAGCTGGACAAGTCCTTCCCGATGAACAGGGAGGAACTCTTTTACGAGCAAAAATCGAATCAGGCAACGGCTTAGAGCCGAAGCTTCAGCCCGACAGCGGCGCCATGATCCCGGAACGTTACGGAGCGAATGCCGACAAGAGGCGGCAGCTGGCTCCCTACCGGGATGACAATCTCATCCAGCATCGTCTCCGGCAGCTCCAGAGAGCGGATGGAAAGCGACTGAGGAGTGAGGATCAGATCGGGACTTCTCCATTCCAGCTTGTAGCCCGCTTTGGCGCCTACCGTCAGCAGGTTTTTGTACTTGGCGCTTATATCCGCAGCCATGCGTTCTCCGTCCAGTTGAATCCGCACGCCCTCGATTCTCAGCTCCGGCCTGACCTGCGGGTTTTCCGCGAGCTGGGCGCGGACCAGATTGGTGATATCCTCCTGGGAGAGAAACACCTCGGCTTTGCCGGATTGGATCATTTCGGCGGCTTTGCTTCTGAAATCCAGAGGAGTGTGGTCCAGCGTCAGCTTCTCCGCCGGCCTGACGTACCAGACCGCCGCTCCTCCCGCCAGCAGCGCCACGACCAGCAGCGAAACAATGAATCCCCCTATGATTTTGCGCATCTCAGACGCACCTCCATTCGGCCGTAACCGTTTTATCCTGCGCAGGCCTTCTGCGGCCTGTCCTGCCAGCTGTCTGGCTTCCATTGACAAAGGAACGTGCGGGGAGTATAACAAAACTACCTATCGGATGCCGCCAAGCCGCGCCGACGCTGCAAGCGGCGGCAGAGTCTCCGCTCCCGGCCGGCACTCTCTTGAAGGGCCGCGTCTCCAAGACGCGGCCCGGGATGGACAGGCAGCCGTACGAACGTGATCAGGACGCACGTCCCGCACCGGGACGTTTTTTCTTATTTTAGCCCTCCCCCATCATCTTGCCAAACGGAAAGGAAGAGAACGCGTATGAATTCCAGCACCCCCCAGTCCCCCGGTCCGCTGCCCGAAGCGGGCAAAGCCAAGGAGGAAGCGGTACGCATCCCTCTCGAGGAGATCATGCATGCCCAGCTGACGCTGAATGAAGTCATTACCCGGACCCCGCTGCAGCCGAACCGCGTCCTCTCCAGCCGTTACAACTGCAACGTGCTGCTCAAGCGGGAGGATCTGCAGGTCGTGCGCTCGTTCAAAATCCGCGGGGCTTACTACCGCATCCGCACGCTGCCGCCGCAGGATCTGGAGAAGGGCGTCGTCTGCGCCAGCGCGGGCAATCACGCCCAAGGCGTCGCTTACTCCTGTCAGACGCTCGGCATCCGCGGAAAGATTTACATGCCCAGCACGACTCCCCGCCAGAAGGTGACGCAGGTCCAGTTTTTCGGCGGCGACCAGGTCGAGATCATGCTGACCGGCGACACCTACGACGACGCCTATGACGAAGCGATGAAGGAATGCGCCCGCACCGGAGCCGCCTTCATCCATCCGTTCGACGACCGGGCCATCATCGCGGGCAACGGCACGGTCGGCAAGGAAATCATGGATGCGGCCGAGGCGATGCCGGACTACATCTTCGTCACCGTCGGAGGCGGCGGGCTTGCGGCCGGAGTCGCCTCCTACATCAAGGCGGTCTCGCCGCGCACGCGCATCATCGGCGTCGAGCCCAAGGGCGCGCCTTCCCTTGATGCCTCGCTGCGCAGCGGGCAGGTCACGCCGCTCGACTCCATCGACAAGTTCGTCGACGGAGCCGCCGTCAAGCGGATCGGCGACCTCACCTTTGCGATCTGCCGCGACCTGCTCGACGATGTCGTGCTCGTGCCGGAAGGCAAGGCCTGCACGACTCTGCTGAGCCTGTACAACGAAAACGCCATCGTCGCCGAGCCGGCCGGCGCGCTGCCTGTCGCCGCGCTGGACATGTACCGGGACGAGCTCGAGGGCAAGACGGTCGTCTGCATCATCAGCGGCGGCAACAACGACGTCGACCGGATGCAGGAGATGAAGGAGCGCTCCCTTATGTACGAGGGGCTCAAGCATTACTTCACCGTCAACTTCCCGCAGCGTGCCGGCGCCCTGCGCGAATTCCTCGACGAGGTGCTCGGGCCGGACGACGACATCGTGAGATTCGAGTACACCAAGACGCATAACAAGGAGAACGGCCCCGCCCTCGTCGGCATCGAGCTGAAGAACCGCGAGGACTATGGCAGCCTGGTCAGCCGGATGAACGCCAGAGGCTACCAGTTCATGGAACTCAACAAGGATCCGGTGCTGTTCGATCTTCTGATCTGAGCTTTCTTGAGGTTGGACAAGCAAGGCCGCTGCGATTGCAGCGGCCTTTTCGGCTTTGATGTCTTTTTCACGCCCAAGCTTGAGGAGGGTTCTATAAAAGAAGGGCCTGACGCTGCGGCGACGGATGCGGCAAACTGGACTCATCCCATTCCTGAACGAGGAGATGATTCCATGAAAGACTACCTGCCTCGCCTTGCAGCAGCCCCTCTGTCCGCGCTGGCATTCGGCATCCTTTTTGCTTGGTCCCTATATACGACGATCTTGGAAGCCAGAGAGCCGAACGTATATGACTTCGTCTTCCTCATTCTCGGAGCTGCCGCCGCCTGGATTTATCAGCATGTCCTGCTTATGCTGCGGCTGCCGGAATGGATGGAGAGAGCAAAGCGGGGAGCGGCGCGATGAGAGGTTTTCTCCTCCGCTTGGGCGCGGCATTTCTATCCGCTGCAGCGACGGGCATTGTCATGGCGAGCCTTTGGGCAGAAGAATCCCCTATCCAAGGAGCCTGGATGATGCGGCTTATTGGAGCTGTCCTGGTCTTCATCTATGCCCTGCCGTTCCATCTCTTCTACGGCATTCCCGCCTCCTGGGCCATCGGCAGCCTGAGCGCCGGAATTCTCCCCTCCTCCATACGGCTCATCTCGGAACTGCTCCTTCTGTATCCTGCGGCCGGGCTGCTTCCGGCCATCGCCGTCGGGGAGCGGGCATATGAAGTCTACTGGACCTTTGCCGCTTCGGCCCTGCTCTATCGCCTCATGCTTCTGCTGTTGGAAATGATTTGGAAACACCGAAGATGAATGGCGGCTCTCGCAGCTTTCTATTTCAAAATGGAGTGAAAATGATTCCATCAAGGAACGGTAGGAGAAGAAGTCTTCGAGTCCATGAAAAACGAGAAATTTATTGCGTTACTGCGGCGTTGATTGCTTTGAAATCGCGATGAACGGCGAACAGGTCCATTCCGAGCCGAGCTCGCACACTGCCATCCTCTTCCCAGTCGGCTGAGGCACGCACGACCCGCTTGGCATAGGAACACGTCGAGCTGAGCCTTGGCGGAGCCTATTTTACGGAGCCAGGACTCGCGTCAAGGCTTCTTGCCGACCGCGCCTCATGAAAGGGCTGTTTGCCCATTTCCAGGTCTACGCTTGAAGCGGAACCGCATGGCAGGAAGGCGGCGGCTTTTAGGAAAGGCCAGATTTGAACTCTATTGGACATACGTTCCGTTATCTGAGGGATTTGTCCCTATTTCCAGCTCTATCGGACATACGTTCCGCTATTCCAGATTTTTCATCTGTATATCAATTGAATTCATATAAATAACGGATCCTATGTCCGATACCCAGGCATAACCTAGATATTTATTAAAATAACGGATCTCATGTCCGATCAACTCGAGACTCTGACCCTGGCTCTGGTTCCTGTTCTTGTTCCTGCTCCTGCTCCTAAATAATAAAATCCCTATCGCAATCTCGCTCTGTTGTTGAGTCACATCTGCTAAAAGAGCTTATGCTTGCAGATTCCGCCGTCTCATTCAGCCAGAGTAAAAAAACCAAAAGCTCCCAAAATTACTGCGGAGGCTTTACTGCGATATAAGCAGAAATCTCAAACCCGTCTACAATCGAATCCGATCATCAGGCTTGTCGACATGACTTAAGGCTGGATCCGATGCTTGCGCGCATCGAGAATGATGCCGGCCGTCTCCTCGATGGCCCGGTCCGTCACGTCGACGACGAGGCAGCCGGGCCGGCGGAACAGGCTGCGGGCATGCTCCAGCTCCTCCGCCACCCGCTCGAGGCTGGCATAGCTGACGCTGGACGGAAGTCTGCTTGAAAACCTCACTTGCCTTTGCGGATCGGACATACGATCCGTTATTTGGCCGAAAATCATCACATTCCTATGCGGATCGGACATACGATCCGTTATTTGTGAACAATTAGCTATATAGCAATATAAACTATAGAAATAGCGGATCCTATGTCCGATAAATGCGTCAATGAACGGAATCCTCGGAAATAAGGGATCCTATGTCCGATAGGAAAATGAGGTTGCTTGAGCATGAGCATTATCAAGGTTGAAAGTTGCCGAAACCAGCGATCCCTCTTATCTCCCCTCCATCCATTGCCACATCGGCGTTATTTCACGGCATTAACGCACATACTCGCCAGTACGTGCAAGTTCATGTCATTGCGCCCATTCCATAGCAAATTCGGCCCCAGAGTCCTTGAAACCTCGCGAGGCGCGCGAATTGTCAACCCTTCTCTCTTCTCTTCTCTTCTCTTCTCTTCTCTTCTCTTCTCTTCTCTTCTCTTCTCTTCTCTTCTCTTCTCTTCTTCTCTCACCGTCCTCCTCTCCTTCCTTCTATCTTCTCCTATCTTCCTTTACCTTCTTCTCTCTTCTTCTCTCTTCTTCTCTCTTCTTCTCTCTCTTTCTGCCCTTCTCTCATCCTCTTCCTTATCTCGCCCTCTTCCTTATCTCATCCTCTTCCTTATCTCATCCTCTTCCTTAACTCGCTTTCTCCTCTTTTATCTCCTTCTCCCTCCTCCTCCCTCCTTCTCCCTCCTTCTCCCTCCTTCTCCCTCCTTCTCCTCTTCCGTTCCCATCGCTCCTCCCCCATACTTTCACGCAGCTCTCCCCCTAAAATCAAAAAGGCCGTCCGCAAGGGACGGCCTCTGGCCTCTTAAAGCGATTTGAATCAAGCTGGAGCCGCTCTTCCGTTCACAGAGGCGCTGCCTCCGTGAAACGCCTCTCTTACCAGGCGTATGCGTTCGGAGCTTCCCCGCCCGGGCCGGGGAAAATTTCGTCGATCCGCTGCAGGACGGACTCGTCCAGCTTCAGCTCGACCGCACGCAGGGAGCGCTCGAACTGCTCCAGCGTCCGCACGCCGATGATCGGCGCCGTCACAGCCGGCTGATGCAGCAGCCAGGCCAGCGACACCAGGTCTTCCGTCTCGCCCAGCTCGTCGCACAGACGGCCATACTGCTCCAGCTGGTCCTTGTGCTTCTCCCAGCGCTTGTCGCCGCTGCGCTGGCCGGCCTCGCCGCGGCGGATGTTGCCGGAAAGCAGGCCGCCGTCGAGCGGGCTCCATGGAATGACGCCGATGCCGAGCGCCTTGGCGGCAGGCAGCACCTCGAGCTCCGGCAGGCGGGTCAGCAGGTTGTACTTGTGCTGCTCCGAGACGAGCCCGAGGAAGCCGCGGGCTTTGGCTTCTCCCTGCGCGACCGCGAGATCCCAGCCGGCAAAATTGCTGGAGCCGACGTAGCCGATCTTGCCTTGGGCGACAGCCGTCTCGAAGGAGCCCCAAAGCTCGTCCCAACGGACGCTGCGGTCGATATGATGCATCTGGTACAGCTCGATATGATCCGTCTGCAGGCGGGTCAGCGAGCCCTCCAGATGGCGGCGGATCTTATAGGCAGACAGTCCGGCTTGGCTGTTGGGGCCGTCATGGCTGTCATGCATGTCGCCATAAGCTTTTGTCGCGAGCACGGTCCGTTCCCTGCGGCCGCCTCCCTGGGCGAACCAGCGTCCGAGGATTTCTTCCGTCCGGCCGGAATTCTCTCCCCAGCCGTAAATATTGGCGGTATCGAAAAAGTTGATTCCGGCATCCAGCGCCGCGTCCATGATGGCAAAGGCATCCTTCTCCTCCGTGCCGACTCCGAAATTCATCGTTCCCAGGCACAGGCGGCTCACCTTGAGCCCCGTTCGTCCGAGCGTAGTGTATTCCATCGCTTTCCAACTCCTTTTTCTAGAGAAATGAGGATCAATGGCAAGATGGCTGGCAGACTATTCCTTTATACCATAAATCACTGCTGCGTATAATCTCCGTTGCGAGTAGGCCGGAGGCCGCCGCCGTCCGACGCCGAAAACAACTTTACCGGCAAATTTCAAAATCTCCATCTTCGCATGATCTTACGTTAACAAGAGACCCGTATACTGGAAGACAGACTTATCCACGCCCCAGGAGGTGCCACCGTGACCATGCAGCACGCAGAGCTTCCGCACCGGCAGCCCAAGCTGATGATCCTGTACGCTTCTTATGGAGAAGGCCATCTTCAAGCCGCTCTGGCCGTGAAGGAATCGCTCGCCCGCAAAGGCAACGACCGGACGGTGCTGATCGATCTGATGGCCGAAGCCCACCCGCTGCTCAATGAAATGACCCGTCTCGCCTACCGCTCCAGCTATACGGTCATGCCCGGCTTGTACGGCTGGCTCTACGACCGTACCCGGCCGATGAAGCCGGATTCCAGGCTCGCGGCATGGCTGCATTCTTTCGGACGAAACAAGCTGCGCCAGGTGCTGCTGCGCGAGCGCCCAGACGCGGTGCTCCATACCTTCCCCCTGTTCGCCGGCCTCGCCTTCAAGCAGACGCTTCTTCCCGGCATGCTCACCGCCGCCGTCGTCACCGATTACGATCTTCATTGCCGCTGGGTGCATCCCGGCATCGACCGCTACTATGTGCCTACCGAGGACTTCGGCCGGGAGCTTCATGCTCTGGGCATCGCCGGCTCGCGCATCTGCGTCAGCGGCATTCCGGTCAAAAAGGGCTTCCGCATGCCGGAGAGCCCCGAGCGGGCGGCGGAGCCGTTCGCCCGCTACGGCCTCGACCCCCGTCTGCCGCTCGTGCTGATCATGGGCGGAGGCAGCGGCGTCATGAGCGGAATCCTCGACGCCTGCAGCCGCCTGCTGAGGATGGACAATCTTCAGATCGCCGTCATCTGCGGACGGAATGAAGCGCTTCGGGCATCGGCCGCCCGAAGGTTCGAGCGGCATCCGGAACGGTCGCGGCTGCATCTGTTCGGCTATGTCGAGACGATGCCCGAGCTTATGCCGCTGGCCTCCTGCCTCGTGACCAAGCCCGGCGGCCTCACGCTGGCCGAAGGGCTGGCCGCCGGGGTTCCTCTGTTCGTCTACCGCCCGGTGCCGGGACAAGAGCTCGGCAACGCCTCCTATCTCGCTTCCAAGGGAGCCGTGGAAATCGTCCGGTCCCCGGCCCGGCTCGCGGAAGAAATCATGAAACTCTTTGCCAGTCCTGAACGTCTTACCGAGAGAAGGTTCGCAAGCTCCTCTCTGGGCCTCCCCGGCGGCGCCGATGCCGTCGCCGAGGATTTGCTATGGCGTCTGGGCGGGTATACTTAATGGCAACAGGCCTTACCAGCCGAGCAAGGAGGAACCCGTACATGAATCGATTCCTGAACCGCTCCCTTGGCATCGGAGGAACCGAGATCCCCCTCTATGCCGTCATTCTTCTGCTCGTGGAATTCGCGCGCGGCGCTGTCCTCATCAGCTTCCTGCCCTTGTACGGCAAGCGTGAGCTCGGACTTACGCTGGATGCGGTAGGTGCCGCCATTACGGCGCATTATCTCACCGATACCGTGCTCAAGATGGCCATCGGCTATTTGCTTGACCGCTTCTCCATCCGTTTTGTCGTCATGGCGGGCATGATCGCATCGGTCGCCGGCGTCGTTCTTCTCCCCTTTGCGGACGTTCCCTGGCTGTTCATTCTCGCGGCCGCCATTTACGGAATCGGAATCTCGCCGATCTGGATCGTCTGCCTGACCCAGGTGACAGAGGAACGAAGAGCGGCCCAGATGGGGTTTTTATACATGATTTGGCTCGGGGGACTTGGCGCAGGGCCGATTGTATGTAATATAGTCATGGACCACAGCAGCCGCGCGGCTTATCTGATGATCCTGTCCAGCGTCCTGCTGGCATCTGTTCTGTCGCTCTTCATCAGCGGACAGCAGCGCTCGGCCGTCGAGCGGGTGCCGCTGCGGGAGCAGCTGCCCGCCATGAAGCAGCGCTTGTCCCAGATCAGGCTGCTGCTTCCGGGCATGGTGCTGCAGACGGCCGGCGCAGGCATGCTCGTGACCGTGCTTCCGACGCTGGCCACCGGCCGGCTGGGCCTCACCGGCGCCCAATACTCCCTCCTGCTGACAGCCGGAGGCGTATTCACGCTCGCCGGGCTCGTCCCGTTCGGCAAGCTGTCGGACCGGCTGCGATCGTTCCGCCGCTGGTTTCTCGTCATCGGCTTTTTCGCCGTTGCGGCTGCGCTCTACGCTCTCGCCTACGCTTCGGGCCTCTGGCTGTGCATCGTCATCGCCGCTCTGCTGGGCTTGTCCTACGCAGCCGTCCTGCCGGCATGGAACGCCTTGCTCGCAGCCTATATTCCACCGGGCCAGCAAGGACTCGGCTGGGGTCTGCTCAGCACTGTGGAGGGCATCGGCGGCATGATCGGCCCGGTGCTCGGAGGGCTGATCGCCTCCTGGAGAGGAGAGCCCTTCGTCGTCTGGATCAGCGCCCTGCTGTTCGGACTGATCGGCGTCTGCTACTGTTTTCTTCCGCTGGCCGAAGCCGGCAAGCTCGATCCCAAATAGAACAGGTTGTGTGAAGCATGAGCATCGTCCAGGACTGGATACGCGAAATCAAAACCATGAACCCCCAGCAGCTGGAGCATACGCTGCAGCAATTTTCCTCCTACGGCCCTTTGCCGGGAATTCTGCTGCCGCTCGCCGAGGCATTCATGCCTTTTTTGCCGCTTTTTCTGTTCATTGCGGCAAATGCCAATATTTACGGATTGGGCTGGGGCTTCCTGTATTCCTGGATCGGCGTCTCTGCAGGCTCCATCTGCGTATTCTGGATCGCCCGCTCCATGGGCGGAGGCCTCGGGATGTGGCTGGAGCGCCGCTTTCCGCGCGTGGGCGTATTCTTCGACTGGCTGGAGCGCCGGGGCTTCACGCCGATCTTCCTGCTCGCCTGCTTCCCGTTCTCCCCTTCGGTGCTCGTCAACATCGCATCGGGCCTCAGCAGCGTCCCGTTCCGCACCTTCTTCGTCGCGGTCGTTCTCGGCAAGGCGGTCATGATCTTCATCATCTCCCTGCTGAGCTTCAATATCGGCGATCTGGCGCCATGGCGCATCGTGCTTGCCGTATGCGTCATGGTCATTATGTGGCTGGGCGGAAAAAGACTCGAAACCCGTTACCTGGCTAAATAAGACAAGCCTTGTCCAGCGGAAGGCCTCGGAAAAAGGAGTCGCAGCAGACGGAAATCATTTTCTGTTCGCTGTCGTCCCCAGATTCTCTCCTTTCTGCCGCGGTTGAAATAGGGGATATGGCGCCCTCCGTTTGGCCTCGTCCGGAAGACGGGGCCTTTTGGGCGTTCGTTCCGCTTGCGCAGCTGCGCGGCGGCCAGGCAAGGAAAGCCGGCACTCCCTTCCCCATCAGGCATCTCTTTGACGGCTATGGTCGATATTGGCCGCTTCGGCTCCGATTAGCGGCCGCTTCCCCTACACAAACTGTATAGGCATCTCCCGCGAAAGGAGGATGGCCATGTCCGGCGAACAGCCTTCATTCAAGCAGACCTTCGCGCGCAAAGCCCAGTCGGAAGCAGACCGCTCCGGCAAAGGCAAAGCCGCGGCCAGCGCCAAGCAGTCCGAAGCGGATGCCGCCGCTGTCCGCAAGCACGGCGTCTAACCAGACCCTATACACTCAGGAGGGATCGCATGAGCGAGAAGCCTAGCCATAATGAAATGGAGCCGATCTCGGGTGAGCATGTCGAGGTCGACGGCGTTTATACGAACCAGTGGGGCCGTCAGGAAAAGCTGCAGCGCGGCGATGCCTTCCCCGCGGATCCGATGTGGGGAACGACGGAGTGGAAGCTGGCCGAGCTTGAATTCAGCAACCATCATGCCGGCCATACCGACCCGCGTGAAATCCCGCATGACAGCGCGAACGACCCCGAGAACCACTTGCAGCATCCGCGCCGCCACAAGCACAAAGAGCATCGCGGAGACGAATAAGCGACAAGCAAAAGGCGTACCCTCTTCATAGAGAGTACGCCTTTTTTATGGTGCCGGCCAAGCGGAATTCAGCCGAAGCCGAATGGATCAGTTCTTGATTCGGCTCGGCTCTGCTTCTTCGGAGGCTGCAAGCGCCGGACGGCTGTCCTCCGCTTCCCTGTCCCTGCTGTGCACCTGATCAATGATCTTCTCCAGCCGCCGGAGATGATAGCCGTATTCGAACAGTGCGGCGGCGACGAACACGAGCCGCCGGTGCTGATCCGGATCGTCCCGCAGGTAATCCGTCAGCTGCCGGGCCAGCCGAGTTCCGGTAATCGCTTCCGATGGCACGCAGGCATGCGGCTTGATTTTGCCGTCCAGCTTGAGCAGCAGATGCTCGTGGTACTTGGTCAGCTCCTCGATCTGGGCGTCCAGCTTGACCGCCCAATCCTCCGCTCCGGGAGAGGCGAAGTAATGCTCCTCCACGACGTCCAGCAGGTCGGCTCCCTTGGTGACCGCCTTGATGAGCTGCTTGGCCAGCAGCAGCTGGCGCGCCCGCTCGGCGCGGCTCGAAGCCCGCAGGGAACGCTCGTCCACGAGCACCTTGTAGCGTTCGTCCAGCTTGCCGATCGTCCCGTGCAGCTTGGCCTTCTCGTCGTTGTACACCTGCTCTTTCATTTCGTCGGAGATGGAGGTGCGCAGGAGCAGCGACAGCTGCTGGTAGGATCGGTGCACGTCGCTGTGGAATTGCTTGCGCGGCCTCGGCGGGAAGACGAGCACGTTGACGGCGAAGGCCGCTCCCATGCCGGTCAATACCTGGAGGAAACGCTCCACGGCGAACGTCCAGCCGGTCGCATTGGCTTCCATGACGGCCACGACGGTTACGAGCGTCAGCCCCACCGTCGATTCCATTTTCAAGCGGATGCTGACGAGTATGACGGCTATGATGACAATGCCGACCGCGATCGGATTGTTGCCGATAAGCTGCACGGCTCCCAGCGCGATCATCGCGCCGAGCAGATTGGTCTGGAATTGGTCGCTCACCTGCTGCCACGAGCGGAAAATGGACGGCTGCAGGGTGAATATGGCTGAAACGGCAGCCAGAATCGGAGAGCTGAACTGGAAGAGCTCGCTCAGGTAGATGGCCAGCGCAACGGCGATGCCGGTTTTTAGCACTCGGGCCCCGATGGTCATAAGGGTTGAAATCCTCCTTCTCAGGCAGGCGAATGGGTATTCTTCTTCTTCTCTTATACCCTGTTGCTCCATTGCCTGTAACGTATCCCATGCCCGCTCGAATTCGGGCAACTGCTATATTGTACATTTTTTTCATTTCAATTTATACCTGGCATCGGCTTGCCTCCCGGTTTGAAACCAGAGCAACATCGCTTGGATCAAAAAAGAAGCGCGGACCGGGCATGAATCCCGATCTGCGCTCCTATCGGCAGGTCCTGCTCCTCGCTCCTCCGCCCCGCCGTCACGAGCCCAGGCTGCCCAGCGAGCTTCTTCTCGCGTCCGCGCAGTAGGGCAGATAGATCTGGAACGAGGTCCCTTCTCCCAGCTCGCTCGCCACCCGGATCCTTCCCTTGTGGTTGTCCACGATCTTGTAGGAAACCATCAGGCCAAGCCCCGTCCCCTTATCCTTGGTCGTATAAAAGGGCTGCCCCATCTTGTACAGCTGCTCCTCGTCGATGCCGGGTCCCTCGTCCTTGACGGTGACGAGCACCTCTTCCTCCCTGAGCTCGGTGGAGATGATGATCTTGCCTCCCTCGACCATGACCTCGATCGCATTTTTGAGCACGTTGATGAACACTTGCTTCACCTGGGGCTCGACGCCGTAAATCCAGAGCGGCTCGGATCCGTATACGGCCTCGATCTCGATGCCGTACAGGGAAGCTTGAGACTCCAGAAGCAGCACGGTGTCGAGCATGGTTTCGCGCACGTCGGTATAATCCATCTCATATACTTGGGGTTTGGACAGCATCAGCAGCTCGCTGACGATATTCTCGATCCGGTTGAGCTCGGATTTCATGATGTCGAAGTAGGGGCTGCCGGAAGTGCGGCCGCTGGCGATCAGCTGCAGAAAGCCTTTCAGCGAGGTGAGCGGATTGCGGATCTCATGCGCGATTCCGGCTGCGAGCTGACCGGCCACATAGAGCTTCTCGGAGTTGATCAGCAGCTCTTCGTTTTTCTTCCGTTCGGATATGTCGCGGATGATGACGATCGCCACCGGCTGGCCGGAGAAGGTCGATTCCGAATGGATCAGCTCCGTGCTGATCGGCCGGCCTCCCAATGTGAACCAGTCCAGCTCGATCGCGACCGCGGGAGCCTGGGGAGACGGCCTGCTTGAAGGCTTGCCTCCGCGCGGATGGCGGGCCAGATGGCTGCGCAGACGCTCGTGGCAGTCCGGACACAGGAACCGGTAGACCGACTTGCCGACCATGTCGGATTCATCCGCCGCCTCGAACATCCTCAGTCCGGAACGGTTCACGAATTCCCACTTGCCTTCGCTGATGACGGCAATCATATCGATGGAATTCTCCACCAGCAGCTTGTAGCGTTCATTGATCAATCCGTAGCGGCGGTCTGCAACCCAGGCGACGATGCTGAAGCTGAAGATGATGACAGTTGCAAGGGCAAGCAGCAGCCCCATGAACATCAGGTACTGGTCGATCCTGGCGGTCGGCTGCTCCGACGAGCCCCGGCCGTAGGAGAGGGACTCGAGGGCGAGCAGATGGAAGGCGATCGCCCCGGTTCCGAAGACGAAGCTGGCCGGAAAACGGCGTTTTCCCCCATGTTTCATATAGACTTGCAAGGAAGAGTAGGTACCGGCCAGCAAGACAGCCAAACCGGCGGCCAGCAGCGATGGATTCAAGTCGAAAAGCCGGACATGGTGCATCAAGACGCACATGTAGTGCATGAAAGCGACAGAAGAGGCGATAATCAGGGAAGAAGCCCCCAGCCGGAGCTTGCTTGTCCCCCCTTCTCCAAGCAGCAGAAAGGCGGAATAAGCCGCTCCTCCCAGCAGGAACAACGCCAGGAAGGATTCCGCCGTAATCGATACCAGGTAATTGGAAGCCAGCATGGCGACGAAATGCATGGACCATACGCCGAGGGCGAATACGGCTGAAGAGCCGAGAAACCAGTAATGGCGGAACGGGCGGCGGCTGTTCAAATTACCAACCATGCTGAACATCGTATAGGCGGAGAAGACGATGATCGTATAAGCTAAGGACATGTAGAAGGCATGGTCAAGCTGCATCGTCGAAATCATCCCGTTCTGTATAAGAAATGGGCTGCAAAAAAATGGATTTTGCCTTGAAATTCGACGTACCCGCGAAAAATCCTTTTGGAATGAAGAATCGTCTTTTTGACGATGCCGTTCCATCCGTTCACCGCAGCAGCAGATGAAAGGAATCCGCCCATGAAAAAAGAACTGTTCGATATTTTCGATGACAGCTGGACCCGCATCGGAACAGCCACCCGCGCCGAAACGCACCGGCTCGGCCTGCGCCACCGCTCCTTCCATTGCTGGCTCGTCCGCGGCTCCGGCGAAGGCGCCCTCATCCGCTTTCAGAAGCGGCGGGAAAGCAAGGATACCTATCCCGGCTTGTACGATATTACGGCCGCCGGCCATCTGTCCGCAGGGGAAGATATCCGCGATGCCGTCCGCGAGCTTGAGGAGGAGCTTGGAATCTCCGCCGCCTTTGAGGACCTGCTGCCGCTCGGCTATTCGATTGAAAGGTCGGAGGGAATAGCGGGAGGCGTCCCTTTCGTGGACCACGAGCGCTCGGAGGAGTTCGCCCTCCGCTGCTCCCTCCCCCTTCTGGAGCACCGGCTCCAGCATGAGGAGGTGGCCGGCATTTACGAGGCGCCGGCCGAGGGACTGATCGGCTTGTTCGAAGGCAGGCTGGAGGCGCTATCCGTTCAGGGAGCCGAATGGCCGGAGCTCGCAGGCTCGGGGGCGGATACGGCCCTATCCGAAACCGGGCTTGTGCCGGTCACCCGGAAAATCCGCTCGGAGGACTTTGTTCCTCGTCCGGCCGGTTACTACGCCTCGCTGTTCAGGCGTCTCAGCGAGCTTCCTTGAACCAAAAAGCCTTGCCTTCTCCATCGGGAGCCGGCAAGGCTTTTTGGGCAATGCGACGCCGTTCAGGGCTTTGGCGGCTTTGTTAGACCTGGCGGCTTTTTGCAGCCCTGGCGGTTTTCAGGGCTTTGGCGGCTTTGCGGGCGGCAGGTGCAGCCGCCTTCCGGGCGGATCCCGCAGCCGCTTTGCGGGCGGATCCTGCAGCCGCCTTCCGGGCGGATCCTGCACCCGCTTTGCGGGCGCTTCCGCGTCTGGAAGCTTTCTTGCGGACATTTCCCGCCGGAACGACGCTGCTCAGCAGGCCGGGAATCGGTCCCGGGGCTCCCGGCCCGGGCACTCCGCCTCCGAAGCCGCTCAAGCCGGGCATTCCAGGCATTCCAGGCATTCCGGGCATTCCAGGCATTGTCCCCATACCTTGCATTCCGGGCATTCCAGGCATTGTTCCCATACCTTGCATTCCTGGCATGAAGCCGGGCTGCGGCGATAGGCCTCCCGGTAATCCGCCCGCACCCTGGCTCCGCTGCCAGTTGGAGTACCAGTTGTCGATCAGTCCGTGGATCTGGTAGAAGTAGGTCGAGCGAGGGGCAATGTCCAGATCCCGCAGGATAGGCTCGCCCAGCACCTCGGAGCCGGCATCGTGGATGCAGGCGTGGATATGCTCGATAAAGCGGCCCAGATCGTCCGACGTCGCAAAGGATTGCGGCTGGTAACGGACGCGCATCTCGCCGTTCCCGTCGTAACAGGAGGACATGCGGATGCCTTGCGGAACTTCGCTCCACGGAGCCACCAGCGACATGTCGAGCCCTTGGCCGCGGTACCAGTCGAGCACCTTGCGGATATATTGCCGGTGGAAGCTCAGGAACTTGTCTCCCCATCCAATCGGAGGATTGTCGTTGTCCATGACATGGTTGGCATGATGCCACCGGCGGTGTTCTTCAAGCAGATCGCTTGGAAAATTGGGAATAATCATCGTGGAAGGCCCTCCCTGGTCCATAGGTTGCTACCACAGGATATGCAGCCGCCCTCGGGCTAGTGCCTTCCGCTCCGGTCTGCTCCGGTGAATTCCACTCGGCTCCGGTCCGCTCCGGTCAGCTCCGGTCCGCTCCGGTCAGCTTCGGTCGTCGTAATAACGATGCTCGGCGTGCATCCGCCCGCCCGATAGTTCAAGAATTCCGTAAGAATAGCGGGGCTGGCGCCTCTTCTGGACCGGAGATCCGGGGTTGAACAGGAGCAGGTCTCCCTCCCGCTTGCTGTAAGGGGCATGGGAGTGGCCGAACAGAATCAGGCCGACCCCGTCGTCAGGAAAATTCGACCGCGCCTTCTGCTCCGTCCATCGGCCTTGGCCCAGGTCGCCGTGCACGATGCCGATCCGGCAGCCTGCGAGCTCGATCAGCTTGCGCCTGCCGTAGCGGCGCACGAGCTCGGGGCCGTCATTGTTGCCCGCGACTCCGTCTACCGGCGCGATGTCCTCCAGCAGGCCGGCGACGCGGGGATGCGTCCAATCTCCGGCATGCAGGATATAGTCCACTCCGCGCAGCCCTTCCACAAGCGCATCCGGAAGCTTGGATGCCGAAGCGCCAAGATGCGTATCCGATACGAGTCCAATCCGCATGAGTCCGTCCCCTTTCTTTCGCAGCTTCGGTTCCAGCTTAGCACAAATAAGATCCTTCCCGATACGCTTCAGGAACGCTTTGATCGCCGCATCGATTCGTATTCGGCCGGGCCGCTCTGGTACAATAAGAAGACCGCTACCGCGGCATCCGAACAAGAACAAGGGGGATCGAGCAGACCCGCCGGCGCTGCTCCGGCAAGAGGGCTGCATTCGCCATGAGCCATAACCTACCCAATAAGCTTCGCGAAGCCGCCGCCCATCTGGAGAACCGCTTCCAGGAACGGGAGGAGCTGATCCGCGTTCTCCTGCTGGCGCTGATGAGCGGCGAACATCTGATGCTGGTCGGGCCTCCAGGCTCGGCCAAGTCCCAGCTCGCCCGGAGCGCTGCCGCCCTGTTCGGCAGCAGCCGCAGCTTCGATTATTTGCTGACCCGGTTCACGACGCCCGACGAGCTGTTCGGCCCCGTCTCCCTGCAGCAGCTCAAGCAGGACCGCTACGTCCGCCAGACGCAGGGTTATTTGCCCGAGGCCCGCTTCGCCTTCCTCGATGAGATCTTCAAGGCGAGCAGCGCCATCCTGAACTCGCTGCTCTCGATTCTGAACGAGCGGATCTTCTACAATGGGGCGGAAGCCAAGGAAGTGCCTCTGCTCTCGCTCATAGCTGCGTCCAACGAGCTGCCGGAGGAGCAGGAAGGGCTCGCCGCCCTCTACGACCGCTTCCTCTTCCGCTACGAAACCCGCTATCTCCAGCAGATCGCCAGCTTCGAGCGGATGTTCCAGGGGCCGGATACGCCCCCGCCCGCCCTGCTCGATGCCGGCGATGTCCGGCGCATCCAGGACTCCGCCTCCGGGGTCGCCCTGCCTGAGCCGGTGCTCGTCATGCTGTTCCGGCTCAAGACGCTGATGGAAGAAAAGGAATACATCCTATCGGACCGCCGCTGGCGCCGGATCGGCCGCACTTGGCAGGTAAGCGCCGCTATCCATGGCCGCGATGCCGTCAGCGTCTGGGATACGGTGCTGACTCCGCATCTGCTCTGGGACTTCCCCGAGGACCTCGAGGAGCTGCGCGGCATTTTTGCCGGCGTCTGGCAGGAGCTGCTGGCCAAGGAAATGGACAAGGAGCTGCCTCTGGCCTCCTACCGCGATACGCTCCAGAAATGGCTGTCCCGCGAGGAAGAGCTGAGCGGCTTCCAGTTCCGCAAAGAGGTCGGCTCTTCCCTCGGCCGCACGCAGGCGGAACGGCTCGCTTCGATGACGGACGAGGCGAGGAGCGAGCTTGAGGAAACCGCCCGTTCCTTGCAAGGACGTCTAGTCGCCTGGCAGGAGAAGGAGAAGCAGCTGCCCGCATGGATCGAGTCGCAATCGGTGTTCATCCTGCATGCCGATGAATACGCTGTCCGCTTCACGCATCTGCGCATCGGAGGCGAGAAGGTTCTCCAGCAGCTCCAGGGGTTGTACCGCACTTTGTTCGACAAGGATATTCCCGGCGTTTCCTATGACTATACCCTTTGACGGCAACCGGAAGGAGGCAGGCCGATGCTGATTCGCAGCGCCCGGGTAGACCGCTATCAGTTCGACGCGTTCGTCCGCTCCTCGCGGACCGCCCGCGAATGGATGAAGGAGGCCGAACGGCAAGCCCCATGGTTCGATCTGGAGCTGTTCGCCGATTTCTTCATGAGCTTCTATCTGGCGGAGCCCGTATTCGAGCATCCCGTCGGAGGCGATCCGTTCCATCGCTGGATGCTCGCCTCCCTGCGGCGGCAGCATTTCTACCGCCTCATCCATCCGCAGACGATCGGCGAAGTGAATGCCTCGTTCAAGACGGCGCTCAAGGCGCTGTCCTGGCTGGCGGAATCCTACGAGGAGGAGGCGAAGCGGCGGGAACGGGAGAAAAGGCCGATCCTGTCGGCCGGCGAGCAGGACAAGGGCCCCGGAGGCAGCGAGGCTGCCGGGGAGCTGCAAGAGCGGCTCAGCGAGCGCCAGCTGGAGCAGCTGCAGCTCGTCGGCTACCGGCTCCAGCAGGGCCGGCGCACGGTAGAGGACAAGCAGCGCGAGCAGGACAGCCGCCCGCTGGACCTCGAGGAGCGCCGCGCCTTGCGTCAGCGGGTCGATGAGCTGCGCGAGGCGATGCGAACCGACTTCCTGCGCCGCGACAAGCTGAGGGCCAAGCTGTCCAAGGCCGAAGCCGAGCTGCAGCAGCTGGAACGCCGTCTGTCCCGTGTCAGCGCCCGCGAGGCGGCGGCCATGCAGCGCATCGAGGATGAGCTCGGCGATTGGCTCGGCCAGTCGCTGCGGGGCTCGCTGGAGCGGGAGAGCCGGGACAGCGGCGACATCTTCGGACTCATGCAGGCGAGCCAGCGGCTGGCCAACCGGCGCTGGGGAAGCGAGCTCGGCCGCCTGCGGCGCCAGACGTTCGAGGAATACAGCCGCTGGATCGAGCAGCTGCGGGGCCGCAAGGATCTGCTCGCTTTTCTGGAGGATGTCGGCCGCAGCGTGCACTCCCTGAAAGCTATGCGCAAGAAAGCCTCCTCGCTGCGCGTCCATGAAGCTTATGGAGGACTGGAGCTCGCCGGCGACATCGCCCGCATGCTTCCGGGAGAAGCAAGCCTGCTTGCCGATCCCGACTTCGAGCCCTATTTCCTGATGAAGCTGCTGGACCGCAAGCTGCTCGCCTATTCTCCGGAAGGAGAGGCCGAGGAATCCCAGCGCGGCCCGGTCATCTGCATGATGGATACTTCCCATTCCATGCGCGGGTCCAAGCTTCGTCTCGTCCAGGTGTTCACGGCCGCGTTCGCCGCATTCGCGCTGGCGGAACGCAGGGACTTCACGCTGCTGCTGTTCGGCGCGAAGGGCGAGGTCATCGAGCATCGCCTCTATCATCAGCGGCCCGACTGGGACCGTTTCTACGGCATGGCCTCCCTCGCTTATGGCGGCGGTACGAACTTCGACGCTCCCCTCGCGAGAGGCATCGACATCGTGGAGCATGTCCGCGGATTTGCCGCCGCCGATTTTGTCATGCTGACCGACGGCGTCGGCGAGATAACTCCCCCGCTGCGGGAGCGTCTCGCACGGCTCTCCGCCCGCAGGAGCGTACGCCTCCATACGCTGATTGTCGGCTCGGCAAGGCAGCATCTTGCCGCGGAATATGATATTCTAGGAGTTTCCCACGTGGTCCGCTTCGCTCAGGCCTGGGATTCCCGCGATGCCGAAGCAGGGAGCCTCCTGCTCGACGTATTCGCCGCAGCGGGCGATAAGCGGGAGAGCCGCCGGCGGAGACTGCTCTTTTGATTCCCAAAGCAAAGAGGCTGCGCTTGCGCGCAGCCTCTGTCTTCTATTCTTCCGCCGTCCTTGCCGCCCGCCGCCTTGAACTGCGTTCAGCGGGTCGCCAGCCATGCCGCGCAGGCCGCCCAAAACGGCAGCGACAGAGCCAGTCCGTTCAACAATCCGGTCAGCAAATGGCCTTCCCGTCGAATCATGAGACATCTCTCCCTGTTTTCCGTAATGGATACATTATGGCCCTTGCGGCCGCCATTTAGACGGAGCTTGGTTGACTTGTCTTACCCCGTGAAGCGTTTTCACAAACTTCGCGTCCGGTCTGCCGGGCGATTGAATCTATTCTATGCAAAGAGGTGACTCGTTATGATCTGCCGAAGCGGCTGCGCCGCCTGCTGCATCGCCCCTTCGATCTCGTCTCCGATTCCGGGCATGCCTGACGGCAAGCCCGCCGGAGTTCCCTGCGTGCAGCTGCTGCCGGATCTGCGCTGCGCCCTGTTCGGCAAGCCCGACAGGCCTGCCGTATGCGGAGAGCTTCATGCAGCAGCCGATATGTGCGGCGATTCCCGCGACGATGCCCTCGCCTATCTGGAATGGCTCGAAAAAGCTACCGCTCCCGGCGCATGACGACCGGGAGCTTTTGTCGGAAAAAATAAAAAAACGCCGCTCCCGACAGATGTCGAAAACAACGTTTTTGCGAAGGGAATGAATCCTGAAAAGTTGAAATGGTGCTGATGAAGGGATTCGAACCCCCGACCTACGCATTACGAATGCGTTGCTCTACCAGCTGAGCTACATCAGCAAATCCTTGGTTGTCGCGACGTCTGCTTGTCCTTGTTTTAAACCAAGTTTTCGTCAGCGGCGACTTTTATAGAATACGCATTTTCGCGAATAATGTCAAGCATTTGTCGACGGGTTTCTGCCGCTGCACATGTGACGAATTTATGTCCGCCGTTTCCGCTATGCCAGCGGCGGGTAATGTAACGACAAGTAAGACTCGCGCTGCATAAGGATGCCGGAATGGGTCCGGACCGGAGCGAGCATAACAGAACGGAGGCGCATCGAACATGCCCTATTCCAAAATCATTGTTGGATACGACGGCTCGGAACAGTCCGTCCGTGCCCTGAGATCGGCGATGGAGCTTTCTTCTACCTTCAAAGCGCTGATTGAAGTCGTCCATGTCTATAATTTGACGCCGATCGTCGTTGGCGAGACGGTCGCAGGCTCGCCGCCCGCGGCAACGGAATCCATGAAGCTCGAAGCCGAGACGGTAGCTGCGGAAGCCCGCACCATCATCTCCTCGGTAACGGATACTCCGATCGAGGTGCTTATTGCCGAGGGCGATCCCGGCAAGACGATCACATCGATGGCGGAGGAACGCGGCTCCGATCTTATCGTCGTGGGAAGCCACGGGAAAGGCGGCTTCAAGGAGCTGTTCACGGGCAGCGTCAGCCATTACGTGACCCAGCATGCCAAGGTGCCGGTGCTCGTCGTCAAATAGGCGGACAGCCGGACAAAGCGTGTTCCAGCACGGCTTTTCAAAGGGAGCCATACGGACAAAAGCGGAAAAGAGCCGGACGGCTCTTTTCCGCTTTTGCATGTCTGTCGGCTTCCCATATGCCGCTCAGGAAGTAGAACAAGCCCTTCCGCTGCGGGAACGAAGGGCGGCCGCTCATATCCGCTGCGGTTCATCGCCTTCCTCTCCAGCCCCGCCGAAGCTGCTGTCGGCAGGCATGCGGAAGATGAACGTGCTGCCTTCTCCCTTGTCGCTCTGCAGCTCGAGCATGCCTCCGAGCAGCTTGGACAGCTGCAGGCTGATGGAGAGGCCGAGGCCGGTTCCGCCGTACTGGCGGGTAATGCTGCCGTCTTCCTGCTGGAAGGCCTCGAAGATGAGGTTCTGCTTCTCCTTGTCGATTCCGATACCGGTGTCCTTGACGGCGAACACGATCCAGTCCACTTCGGGCAAGGCCGGCATCGGCTGCCGGGAATTCCCCCTGCTACGCAACCGTGCGGACGCGCGGGTTCCGAACAGTTCTTCGTCCGGTGCCGGGAGCAGCGCCCTGCGTTCACCGGAAACCTTGAGCTCCACGAAGCCGGTCTCGGTGAACTTAAAGGCGTTTGTCAGAAGATTGCGAAGCACCTGATTGACGCGCAGAGCGTCGGTCAAGAGCATCTGGGGGGAATCCGGCTCGATCTCGACCCGGAACGGGAGCCCTTTTCGGTCGGCGACCGGCTGGAACTGCGCCTGGACGGAATGCAGCAGCTCGATGGCCGGAACGTTCTCCAGGGTAAGCTGCAGCTTGCCGGCTTCGACCTTCGACAGATCGAGAATATCGTCAATAAGATGCAGCAGATCCACTCCCGCTGCTTTTATAATGCCCGCATAACGCTTGTCCTCTTCGCCGTACGCCTCGTCGCCGCTCTCCTGGATCAGCTGCGAAATCAGCAGCATGCTGTTCAGTGGCGTCTTGAGCTCATGGGACATGTTGGCCAGAAATTCCGACTTGTAGCGCGACGAGAGCAGCAGCTGGCGAGCCTTGTCCTCCACATCCCGCTTGGCTTCCCTCAGCTCCTTGGTCTGCCTGCGCAGGATCAGGTTCATATTCTTGAGATCGACCATCCGCTGCTGATCGAGGCTGAAGTCGCGGATCATGTACACGAAGAAGGCGCTGAGGAGAAGCGAGAGCAGCAGCGTCAGCGGCGCGTACTCGCTCCAATAGACGGACAATGGAAGCACGCCGAGCCAGGATATATTGATGCAGTTGAGCATGTTGATGACGAGTATGATCACAACGGCCTTCCGGAAAAAGGTCCAGCGGCTCCGGCCGAGGAAGAAGGCGAGCAGCGCTCCGGCGGCGCCCAGGACGAACATGTTGCCCATGCCGGCAAGAGAGGCCGCATGGATGCCGAATAGAAGCCTGCCCAAGCCGATTCCGATTCCGATAGCCATAATCTGCCAAGGCTTGCTGAGGATCAGGACCGCCATGATCAGCGGCACATAACGGAGATCGAACAGGATATGGTCGTTCACCCGAAGGCCGAATACCATCGTCAGCCAGCCGGATGCGATAAAGATGATGGAGGCCAGCGCCTCCTGTATGCCGGGCCGCAGCCATTGGAAGGCGGTTTTATAGCCAAGATTGAACAAATAGGCGATTGTGATAAGCAGGCTGATGTTCATGAAGAAAACTTTGGATAGTGCCATGCCAGCCTCCGTCAGTTTCTTTGTATGCCTATATTCTACATCAATTCTCAGCCTTCATCATCCATTGCCTGTCATTTCCCTCCTCCCTTCATGCGAATAACAGGCTCTATAACGATGCTTGTTGAATAATGTTCCTATTTCGTTCATATTCCTTTAATGCGTTTAATGTAAAATAAGGGAAGGAAAGATTAATTTCACAAGGGGGTGCTGTCCGATATGATGCAGCCGATCACGTTCAAAAACCGTTCTGTCCCCGTCTACTACCCCCCGGGACAGGAGGAAGCGCTGAAGGCGCTCCCGGGCAAGCTGAGGGAGCTTGAGCTCAACTTCGATTTTCGCAAACGATGGAAAGAGATCGCATCCGTCGAGATGTCGCGCGACGTGGCGATCTTCCAATATCATGACGGAACGAAGCTCTATCTGGAAGTAGGCTAGGCCCTGCCCGCCGGCGGCTCAGTCCGGGCCGCCCTGCTCCGGCAGAAGGCTTGAACTCCGTCCGGCCTCTCAATGGATTTTGGCATCAGCACAAGCAGGCGCAAGGGAGAGTGTCTCCCTTGCGCCTGCTTGGCGTTTATGGATGATTGTCCGGTCAGCCCGTACCCATTCCCTGCTTAACCCTCGCGGCGCAAAATGCTCTCGATCTTCTCTAGCTCTTCTCCGCTGAATTCCAGGTTGTCGAGCGCGCGGACATTGTCCTCGATCTGCGATACCCGGCTTGCGCCGATGAGGGCGGAGGTGACCCGCCCGCCGCGCAGCGTCCAGGCAAGCGCCATCGCCGCCAGCGACTGGCCGCGCTCCTGGGCAAGAGCGTTAAGCTCGCGGATCTGCGCCAGCCGGCCCTCGGTAATCTGGCTGCCGCTCAAAAATACGCTTGGTCCGCCGGCCCGGGAATCCGCGGGTATGCCCTGCAGATAGCGGTCCGACAGCATGCCGCCCGCCAGCGGGGAAAAGACGATCGAGCCGATGCCCTCTTCCTCCAGCACATCCTGAAGCCCGTCCTCGATCCAGCGGTTGAACATGGAGTAGGACGGCTGATGGATCAGGCACGGCGTGCCGAGCTGCTTCAGGATGTACGCCGCTTCCCTGGCCTGCTCGGCGCTGTAGTTCGAGATGCCGGCGTAGAGCGCCTTGCCGGAACGGACCGCATGGTCCAGAGCCGACATCGTTTCTTCGAGCGGCGTATCCGGATCCGGACGATGGTGATAGAAGATGTCGACATACTCCAGGCCCATCCGCTTCAGGCTCTGGTCGAGGCTGGAGAGGATGTACTTGCGCGAGCCCCACTCGCCGTAAGGTCCCTCCCACATGTAATAGCCCGCCTTGGTCGAGATGACGAGCTCGTCCCGGTATGGCGCAAGATCATCCTTCAGCATCCGGCCGAAATTCTCTTCGGCGGAACCAGGCGGAGGCCCGTAATTGTTCGCCAGATCAAAATGGGTGATGCCCAGGTCGAATGCCCTGCGCGCCATTTCCCTGCCGTTCTCGTAGCGGTCGTTTCCTCCGAAGTTGTGCCACAGTCCGAGCGATATTGCCGGCAGCTTCAGCCCGCTGCGTCCGACGCGGTTGTACTTCATCGATTCGTACCGCCCGGAATGAGCTTGATATCCCATCTCCATTGTCCTCCTTGAACCTCTATAATCGCCGGCAGCGGTCATGATGAAACCGGCGTCCAGCTAATATGCTCATTATACCTCGAGAAATCGGCGCTGGCTTGGCCGATCCAGGACCGGCTCAGACGGTCAGCGTGCGGGTGCGCGGCGGGACGACATGCATGTCGGTAGCCGTTTCCGCGAAAAACCCGGGCTCTTCCTCCGCCAGGCTCAGCCAGGCATCGACGCAAGCCGGATCGAATTGTCGGCCGCGCTGAGCCGAGATGATCCCGAGCGCCTGCTCATGGGTCATCGCCTTGCGGTAGGACCTGGACGAGGTAAGCGCGTCGTACACGTCCGCGACAGCCGTAATGCGCGCGAACAGCGGAATCTCCTTCTCCCGCAGCCGGTCCGGATAGCCGGTGCCGTCCCACCGTTCATGATGGGAGCGGATGACGGCAAGCTCTTCCCGCATGAAGCCTAGCTTGCGGCACAGCTCATAGCCGTGTACGGGATGAAGCTCGACGACGGCCCGCTCCTCCTGGGTTAGCACATCGGGCTTGTTCAGGATCGACTGCGGAATCTGCAGCTTGCCCACGTCATGGATGATGCCGCCCTGGCCGATCGCCATGAGGTCGGATGAAGCCAGCCCCATGCGCTCGGCCAGCTTCAGGGCGTACAGGGCGACCCGGTAATTATGGCCCGCCGTGTAGCCGTCCTTCTCTTCTGTCGCCTGGATGAGCGCCTGGACGCTCGGCGAGATGCATTTCTGCAGCCATTCCTTAGGATCCGAGCGGAACAAGGCTCTCATGGAATCCAGCAAGGAATGGGAGCTGGCATATTGGAGCAGGATGCCCGCCGCCACAGCCAGCAAGGACAGCAGAAGCAGCACATGGTACAGCCACCAGCTCAGACGCCACGGCTCGCCGAGAACCATGATGAGCTGACCCGCGCCTAGCCAGCCGCAGCTGTAGACGATGGAGAGCTGCAGCGGCATCCTGGCGGCCTTGTAGCCTTTCCAATAACTCCGTGCGGCGCTGGCGAGCAGGATAAGCACGATCGCCGTCGATGCGGTTCTCGTGGAGTCCCTCTCCGACCACCCCGCGAGAATATGGGGGTGGTTCATGGCGGAGAAGAAATAAAGCATCAGAACGACTGTCCAGGCAGGAACCAGCCACCGGTGGAAGCGCCCCAGGAACAGGACGAGCGGACGAGCCGCGTTCACGCCGGACAGCGCCAGCCATACGGAGGCGATGAGGATGCCCAGCTGCGAGGAAATGCCCTGGACGGAGTTGTGCTCCATGATGAATCCCGGCGTGGCGAGTCCGTGCAGCATGATCAGCGCCGTCATGGAGATGTAGGCCAGCGCCAGGAACGATACGCCGATGTTGCGCAGCTTCATCCCGGTGTAGCCCATCGCCCCCGCCAGCAGCAAGGAGAAGACGGAAACGATCGTCACGATATAAAAATGTCCGACTGGGGAATGCCAATAGATGTCCAGAGTTCCGGACCATCTCAAAGCCTGGAACAGAATCAGGGGCAGCAGTATGAATGCAGCAGCCGTAAGCAGCTTCCGGTGAGGAGCGCGCATGGGACTGAAGATCACCTCGTATGACCGCATCGGGACGAATGGTGGAATAAAAGGCAGGACTTATGGATGCCTATACAAATAACGGCCGCTGCATTAATATGGGAAAAATAAGCTTTATCCGTAGCATACCTTATCCTGGAAAGCTTTGAACAGAGCCAATATTCAAATTTATGACCTTTAGGTCCCGTATGAAAGACGAATGATGGAAGATGCTGTCTTTTGAAAGGAATTATTTCTATAGGAGTTGAGACCTATTGTCATATCAATATGAAGTCAAAACATACAAAGAAAAATTCGAAATGGTCGAGCTGACGGAGGCGGCAACCCGCTCCCGCGTGCTGATCTGTCCGGAACGCGGCGGCATCGCCCTGCAATGCCGGCTGAACGGCTATGAGCTGTTCTATCTCGACGAGGCCACGTTCCTGGATCCGGAAGCGAACATACGCGGGGGCAATCCCGTGCTCTTCCCGATCAGCGGCCAGCTGGCCAATGGAGAATACGAGTGGAACGGACGCAAATACCGCATGCGCAATCACGGAGTCGCGCGCACCGAAGCCTGGGAAATCGCCGGCATCTCCGATGACCGGGAAGCCTCCGTCACCCTCCGCCTGCGCAGCAGCGAGCGGACGCTGGAGCAGTTCCCGTTCGAGTTCGAGCTGCTGTTCACGTACACCCTCAAGAACGGCGAGCTGTCCATCTCCCAGCAATACCGTAATCTGTCGGATTCTCCGATGCCGATGTATCCCGGCTTCCATCCCTACTTTGCCGCGGATGCCAAAAACCTTTCCTATCGAACGGATGCTACCCGGTACCTGGATTACAACGACGGACAGGAAAAGCCGTACGAAGGCTCCCTCGATCTCGGGAGCATGAAGGAATCGGCCGCTCTGCTGGATGCGGAGGCTCCGGAGATCGCCTTCAAGCCTTCCGGAAACCTTGCGGTCCGGATGCGCTACAGCGGCAGCTTCCGCTACGTCGTCCTGTGGAGCGTAGAGGACAAGCCGTTCGTCTGCGTGGAGCCCTGGATGGCTCTGAACGGCGAGCTTAACCGCCAGGAGGAGCTCGTGCTCGTCCAGCCGGGCGAGCCCGTCGAGGCCGAGCTGGTCATCGGCGCATCCCATACGCTGTGATGCTTTGATGCCGCTGCGGCATCGCCGCTGTGCCGGCTGGTGTGCCCGGCTGGTGTGCCCAAACCAAAAACGGACCTGTTCCCCTCTCCAAGGGGAATCAGGTCCGTTTTTGGTTGCATGTCCATTATCGGATTTCTTTTTGGTAAAGGCAGAAGCCGTTGTCCGATCTGCCCATGAACGTATATCCAAAACCGCTGTAAAATGCGTTGAGCTTGTCGTTGCTGCCGATGCAATCGAGCCGTATCGCCGACTTGCCTTCGCAAGCGGCGCCCGTCTCCGCCCAGGACAGGATGGCCGCGCCGATGCCTTGACCGGCATAGTCGCGATTGACGGCCAGCCGGTGCAGGTACAGATAGGGCTCGTGGCCCTGCTCTCCCCACAGCTCCTTGTCCCACTCGCCGGGCTGCTGAAGCAGGATGACCATTCCGGCAAGCGGCCGACTCTCCTCCGCCGAGGCCTTCGGGCCTGCCCGGAACAGGAACGCCTCTCCTCTGGCCGCCGCCTCTTCCAAGCCGTGGCTGTCCTCTCCTCGGAGCAAGCCGTTCCACTGCAGGGAACCGCTGGATTTCAGCCATCCGGCGATGCCCCGGAGCATATCCATCGCTTCCGCCGTTCCTTCCGGCCGCAGCCTCTCGACCGTCAATCCGCCCGCTTCCGCGCGCATCATCGTAATTCCATTCATAGCGATCCCGTCCCTTCCAGCGGTTTGCCCGCGCTTCCTCATCCAAGATCGCGGCTTGAGGAAGCCATCTGACGCGGCGGGCCTTGTACCCCCATTGTATCGCGGCGGCCTCATCCGCGCGAGCCCCCTGATTCTTCCTCGGCTTCTGTGATTCGGCTGCTTCTGCCCATCGGATGCACTGTTGCCATGTCCGCGCCGGATTTCCCCCGAAAATGCTATAATGACCCGAAGCAAAGAAAAGGGGATCGGGATGATGCTGGAATTCAGCGAAAACGGATATAAGGTATCCTCGAACGGGGTAACGGTCGAGCTGTTCGCCAAGGAATACGCCCTGCTGCGATTTCTTTACCGCAATCAAGGAAGCGCCTTCAGCCGGGAACAGCTGCTCGACCGGGTATGGCCTCTCGAATATCCGGTCGAACGCACCGTAGACGACCATATCTACAGGCTCCGCAAAAAGCTGGCTCCAATCGAAGGCCTGGCGATTCGAACCGTGCGCAGCTACGGCTACTGCCTCACCGTACGTTCCCGGCCGGCGGGAATCCATGCGGTCCCTTCGGCTGCCGACGAAGAGCTGCGGGAGCAGATGCGCGATATTTTCGCCAAATATCACCGCTACGGCCAAGGGACTTCGATGCTCGCGCTTGCCCGGCAGCAGGATATTCTCGGTTATGAGCTGGACCCGTTCTATACGGTTTACGTTCACTTCGTCCAGGGAGACGTGCGATGGCTGCTTGAGGGAGGAGGCTTGCCAACTTCCGAACGGGTCTACTGGCTGCTTTTGTTCCACCTGTTCGCCGGGGAGCCCAAGGCCAGCCTGGACTATTGCGAGCGGGTGCTCGAGACCGGGAAGCTTCCTCCTGCCCAGCACCGCGAGATCGAGATGCTCAACATTCTGGATTTGTACACACTGGCCGGAGCGCCGGACAAGGCTCTGGAGCGGATCGAGCGGACACGCAGCCTGATCCTGGAGGATCCCGGGTATGAAAGCTTCGAAACGCCGGCCGCCACATCCGCGATGTACGCCCATCTCCTAAGCGGCACGGGCGACCGGGAGCTGCAAGCCATTTCCACTTCCATCGAGCAGCTCCTTGCGGCCAAGCCTTATCTGAGGGAAATCGGCAGCTACTCCATCGTGAGCGGGCTGTGGCGGCTGAGAAAGAACGAGCGCCGCTCCGGCGAAGCGCTGCTCGACGAGGGACTTGGCGTGCTGGAGCTGTCCGGATTCGTCCCGATCAGGCTGTTCGGGCTTTACCGCATCGTCCAATTTTGCCGAAGAACCGCCTTCAAGGGCAGTCCCGAGGTGACACGCAAATACGCGGAGCTGTTCGCGGAGGCGCAAGCCCGCTGCGGACTTCCAGGCCTCTTGCCGAATATCGAAGCCTTGCTGGACGACTGCTTGTCGGACTGACATCCGAAGGATGAATGACGGCACGGGAACCGCAACGGCCTTCAAGACGTTCCTCCTCCTGATATTTCTCTGACAATCCGGCGGTATACTCGGCTCAACAAACGGCCGATGCCAACGGACAGGGGAAGATCACCATGGGAATTGAAATGCCGACGATCAATCATAAACGCACCCAAAGAGGCCTGCTCGGCAACAAGCTGTACAGGCGCACCTTCACCGCTTACGCAGCAGCATCCTTCGGCGACTGGTTCGATATGCTCGCCATCCAAGTGCTGGTCGCCTATCGCTGGGAAGCCGGTCCGCTCATGCTGGCGCTTGTTCCGGTCAGCCTGGCGCTGCCGGGCATCGTGCTGGGATCCGTGGCGGGAGTGGCCGCAGACCGGCTCAACAAGCTGCAGCTGATGCGATGGTGCGATCTGCTTACCGCTGCGCTGACCGCCGCCCTGCTGCTCGTTCCGAACATGTTCTGGCTGCTGCCGGTGCTCGCGCTGCGTTCCGCCGTTTCCGCGCTCAATGTGCCGGCCCAGCAGTCCTTGACCCGCAGCCTCGTGCGGGAGGATCAGCTGCTGCAGGCAGCCTCGCTGAACGGCCTCGTGAACCAGAGCTCCAAAATCGCCGGCCCCTTGCTGGGCGGATTGGCCTTGACGGTCCTTTCCCCCGCATGGTGCATCGGATTCAATGTCTGCATGCGGCTTTTCTCTTATGCCATGCTTTTGTTCATCAAGATCAATGCCATTGACGGGAAAGCTGCGGCCGTCTGCGGCTCTGCCCGCAATGGCAGCGATTCTTCTGAAGGCGGCAAGCCGCTGCCGTTCCGCCAAATGTGGAAAGAAGGCTGGAGCTTCATCCTCCGGAACAGGCTGCTGCGCAATACGATGCTGTTCGGCCTGCTCGGCGCGTTGTCGATCCAGATCGTCGATTTCCAGTTCGC
>NZ_JZEJ01000001.1:3124362-3197794 GCF_001188365.1 Paenibacillus sp. D9
AGTAAAAAAGCCTGTTCCTCGTGCTTGCGCCCGACAAGGAATACATGCTCGGCTGGCTGGTTGCGGCTGCTGGAGCCGGCGCGGTTGGAGCGATCGCTCTCCTGAACAAGATCGGGCGCAGCCTGGGCTACGGCTTGCGTCTGGGCGGAGGGTACGCGATGATCGGCGCGGCGGTCGGGGGACTCGGTCTCCTGCCTCCCGGCGCCGCTGCGCTGCCGGTCCTTTTGCTCGGCCTGCTCCTCGGAGCCGGCAACGGCATGTTCATCATCGCCTTCAATTATTGCCTTCAGAAGGAGACGCCTCCGGGCATGACCGGCCGGGTGTTCGGCATCCAGAGCATGGTCCTCAGCACGGTCATGATCGCCGCTCCGCTGCTCGGCGGATTCCTGGTCGAGCTGGCCGGCCCTCGGGAAATCTTCGGCCGGTTCGGAGTCGTCATCCTTCTGCTCGGCGCAGCCGGAATCCTGCTCAGCCGCTGGCTTTGGCCGGCCGAACAGAAACGCGTGGATGCGGAGGCCTGAAGCTTGAAATCCGAGCCCAGTTTCGCTTCGCAGCCCGGATGGGCCTGCGGAGTGAACCCAAATTCGCTTCGCTGCCGGACGGCCCTGCGGGGTGAACCCAAATTCGCTTCGCTGCCGGACGGCCCTGCGGGGTGAACCCAAATTCGCTTCGCTGCCGGTTGGCCCTGCGGGGTGAACCCAAATTCGCTTCGCTGCCGGACGGCCCTGCGGGGTGAACCCAAATTCGCTTCGCTGCCGGTTGGCCCTGCGGGGTGAACCCAAATTCGCTTCGCTGCCGGACGGCCCTGCGGGGTGAACCCAAATTCGCTTCGCTGCCGGACGGCCCTTCCGATCGCTGTTGCCGCCAGATTTCCTGATTAGATGGATCCCAAAGTGGAAATCCGGCGGCAAAGGCGAACATTGTCATTTCTACAGGGCCATTCCGGATGCTTCGCTCCCGGGATCAACACCAGGTACCATTCCGGAGGCTTCGCTCCCGGGATCAACACCAGATGCCATTCCGGATGCTTCGCTCCCGGGATCAACACCAGGTACCTATTCCGGAGGCTTCGCTCCCGGGATCAACACCAGGTGCCATTCCGGTGGCTCCGCTTCCGGGTTCCACCCCAGGCGCCTTGCTGGTGGCTTCGCTCCCGGGTTCAATCCGTCGTCCTTCCTGCACCAGCATCAGCTTGCGACCAGGCTTCTCTCCAAGCCGAAGAGCAAGCCAAAAAGATCCCTTCCCGGCAGGAAACGGCATGTTGCCGCCAATGTCCACCGATGAAGGGATCTTTCTTTTCGCACAAGAACGATGGCTGCTCATCCACCCATCCGGATAAAATCGATCTCGGCCAGGTCGCCGATGATGCCGACCGCGGCGCGGGTGCCGCTGGCCGCCGCGACGACGATCTGCGACGGCGAGAACCCCGCCGTATCCCCCGCGGCATAGACGCCGGGGACGCTTGTGCGGCCGGAGCCGTCGGCCGAAACGGAGCCGTACGCATCGTGCGCGCAGCCGAGCTGGCTACCGAGCGGCGTGCCGAGCATCCCGTCCGGCGAGGCGAAGCCGCCGCTGCGGGCTATCCGGCTGCCGTCCTCGAAGACGACCTCGCGCAGCTTGCCGCCGCTCCCTTCAAGAGCGGCGATCCGGAGAGAGCTGACCTTCACTCCCCGGCTCTCCAGCGCATGCCTCTGCTGCATGGTCAGATTGGATGCCCCGTGGCTGCATACGAGCAGATCGCGGCTCCAGCCGAGCAGAAGCCGCGCCTGCTGGAACAAGCCGCTTCCCGTCGACAGCACCAGCAGCGGCTGCCCGCGAAGCTCCCAGCCGTCGCAGTAAGGGCAGCTGAACAGGCTTTTGCCGTACATTTCCCGCAGTCCGGGAATGTCCGGGAACCGCTCCTGCAGTCCTGCGGCAAGCAGCACCGTGCGGGCGGCGGCGGAACCCCCGGCTGCGGTAAAGACACGGAAACCTCCATTGACCCTCTCCACCGAGACGACCCGGCTCTTGCTCAGCCGCACCGAAGGATATTGCGCCAGTTCATTGCGGGCGAGGGTGCGGAATTCCTCAGGCGCAATCCCGTCTCTCGTCAGATAGCCGTAGCTGGCCTCCGTCACGGAGTTGCGCGGCTGATGATCGTCGAGCAAAAGGACCGACCTTTGCGAGCGGCCCAGCATCAAGGCGGCGCTCAAGCCCGCAGGCCCGCCGCCAATGATTGCGCAGTCCCAATCCATCCCCCTAAGCCCCCTTCCTTGCTACTCTAACCTTATTAGGAAAACAGCAAGCCTAGAAGGGAACGGCCCGACAAAAAGGCGGAGACGAAAACGGGCTCCCCCGCCTTCATCCCCGCCTTGGCGGATCTGCTTTCTGACTCCGTGAATGCCTTCGTCCCGACGCTTACTTCTGTCCCGTAACCGGTACCGCGGCTCCGTAATACTCCTCCAGCGTGTCTCCGCTTTCAGCAAGCTTGGCGGCCAGTTCCTTGCCTACGAAGCGGATATGCCACGGCTCGTATTTATAACCCGTAATGGATTCCTTGCCTTCGGGATAGCGGATGATGAAGCCGTATTCCGCCGCATGCGCCGCCAGCCACTCCGCTTCCGGCGTACCGCCGAAGCAGCTTTCCGCCGCGCATTTGCCGTCCGTTCCGGACATGTCGATCGCAAGTCCGGTCTGGTGCTCGCTATGCCCCGGCCGTGCGCTGTATTTGTCCGCAGCAGCGACTCCGTCTTTTTTGACATAGTTGTCATACAGCGTTTTTTGTCTCGTTTCCGAGCGGTAGCCCGACACCCCAGCCAGCGAGATTCCGTCTTTCTTCGCACCTGCCACCAGCTTCTCCAGCGCCCCGGCAGCCTCCTTGCGAAGCTTGCGCTTGTCGATCTTTTCGCTGAAGGTGAACGGAATGTCCGGGTAGACGAGGTCATCCGGCACGTAGCCCTTCGGCAGGCGGAACTCCTTGTTGATCAGGGCCGCCACCGTATCGGCCTGGGCCGCAACCTGTTCGGACGGCTGCCCGGAGACAGCGGTTCCTTGTCCATCCTTGTCCCCTGCCGGCTTGTCTGTGCCGCCCTTGGAGCCGGATGGATTCGCCGCTCCGCCTGCATTCGTTGTGTCCCCTGCATTCGCTGCCGCTCCGCCTCCCGCAGCTTCGCTGCCGTCATTGGCTACCGGATCCTGCGACGGCGACGGAGAGGCCGTCTGCACATTTCCAGCAGCCTCGTTGACTGCCGAACCCGTTCCCGGAGCGGAGCTGTCGGAGCAGGCTGCTGCCGCCCAGGCGGTAAGGGCAAGCAGAAGCGCTGCCGCAATTCGTTTGTTTCGGTTTTTCATCATCGTCGTTCCCCTTTGCTGTATGAGATCCGCCTCCCGGCGAGCCTGTCTTAAATGTCGAATGAATGGTTGTTAATCTTCTGAACGATCCCGAAGCAGGAAATGTTTCAGCCTCCATGCCCGTCCTCCATCGTACCAAACTGCAGCGGGGGATGGAACAGGGAGCCGCAGGCGCCGCTGCAGGAATATGCCGCAAGTTCCATTTGAACGAAACGGCTAGGAAGTTTATGCTTAGTTTTGGAAATGCTATAGCTTGAGAGGAGTATGTTTCATGTCCCATCTATTCGTGTCGCCCTTCGAAATCAGGCTTGGCGACGGCGGCATTATCCGCGGCGAAGTGCGTGCGGCCAAAAAGCCGGGAGATCGCCCGGCGCTGTTCCTGGCCCATGGCTTCAAGGGCTTCAAGGATTGGGCTTTCATGCCCTATGCGGCCGAGAAGCTGGCCGAAGCCGGCTTTGTCGCCATCACTTTCAATTTCTCCCGCAACGGAGTCGGCGAGCAGGATTTCGATGAGCTGTCCAAATTCGGCTACAACACCTACACCCGCGAGCAGGCCGACTTGGCGGAAGTCCTCAAAGCCGCGATCGGCGGCAATCTGCCCCACGCGGGCTTGATCCAGCGGGCTAAGCTCGGCATGATCGGCCACAGCAGAGGCGGAGGCAACGCCCTCATCTTCGCCGCCGAGCATCCGCTCATCCGGGCGGCCGCTACCTGGAACGGCATCGCCCGCGCCAACCTGTTCGACGACGCCTTCGAAGCCAAGGCCCGCGAGGAAGGCGTCGCCTACGTCACCAACTCACGGACTCGGCAGGAAATGCCTGTGCGGCGCGAGTTTTTCGAGGATCTGGACGCCAATAAAGACCGCTTCGACATTCCCGCCCGCCTCGCCGGACTCCGGATTCCGGTCTTGATGATTCAAGGAAGCGACGATGCTCCCCGTCTGGTCGAAGGCTTTCACCGCCTGCAGGAAGCGGCGCCCCATCAGCCCGCGATCGAGCTGGAAGGAACCGGCCATACGTTCGGCGCCGTTCATCCTTTTGCCGGCACGACGGAGGCGCTGGAGCAGGCTCTGAATGCCACGATCGACTTTTTCAAAGCCCATTTGTAGAAATTTCATGTTCCGTTAAGGTAACCCGGCATGGATTTTGATATTATTCTCGCAGCAAGCAATATCCAGAATCCATTGCATTCACCACTCTTTGAAGGATACAGAAGGGAGTCAATCGTTTCATGGCAGATAAGGACAAGGATCCCAAGGATCATCTCGATCCGGTCGATCCAAAACAGGACGAGCATCTTACATTGGAAGATACGGCAACGAACGAGGGCGTCGAATTCGCTGGCCGCAGCGGCGACGAGCATCGCGAAGAAACGCTTCAAGCCGAGGATATCGTCGAGGAGGAGCGCGCCGAGGAATCCCTCCGGCAGGCCGAGAACGACGCCGAAATCCATACGGCGGATCCCGAGCGCGCATTCGGTTCGGTGCCGGTCACGGAAGGAAGCGCGGTCAACACCTCCGCTGGAGCGGCTGATCTGCCGCTGATGGACGGCGACGGATCGGGTCCCCGCCGCAGCGGAGCCGCTGCCGGCTGGATGATCGCTTCGCTCCTGCTGGCAGTGGCGCTCGTCATCGCGCTGGTCAGTCTCTTCAACGGCAGCGGCGGCGCCGCATCGGGCGGTACGGTTGCCACCGTCAACGGCGAGAAGATCTCGAAGGACGAGTTGTACGAGGCGATGGTTCCTTCCGCAGGCACGACGGCTCTGGACAGCCTCATCACGATGAAGCTCGTCGACCAGGAAGCCAGCAACAAGAAGATCGAGGTCACCGAAGATGAAATGGCCAAAGAGCTTGCCGACGTCAAGAAGAACTTCGGCAGCGAAAGCGCGTTTAAGGACGCATTGAAGCAGGCCGGCTTGTCGGAGGACGTTCTCAACAACCAACTGCAGATGCAGGTGCAGCTTCGCAAGCTGCTCAAGGACAAAGTCAAAGTAACCGATGCGGACATCAAGAAGTATTACGATGAGAACAAAGCTTCCTTCGCAACCGAGGAGCAGGTGAAAGCCTCCCATATTCTCGTCAAGACGAAGGAAGAAGCCGACGCCATCGAGAAGCAGCTCAAAAACGGCGGCGACTTTGCGGCGATTGCCAAGGAAAAATCGACCGATACCGGCAGCGCGGCGAATGGCGGCGACCTCGGTTACTTCGGCAAGGGCGCCATGGTTCCGGAATTCGAGAAGGCGGCCTTCGACCTTAAGGTCGGCGAAATCTCCGCACCGATCAAATCCGACTACGGCTACCATATCATCAAAGTCATCGACCACAAGCAAGCCTCGACGCCTACGCTGGAAGAGAAAAAAGCGGAGATTACGGAATCGCTTGAATATCAGCAGCTCGGCACCTTGTCCCAGACGCTCATCACCGACCTCCGCGGCAAGGCGACGATTACGAATTCGTTTGAAGAGAAAGAAAATGCGGCCGCCAACACTGGAGCAGCAGAAAACAGCGCCGGCGCCGAAAACGCGGCAGCGAACAACAGCTAGGCAGGCACGCTGGAAAGCAATAAAAAGGCTTCCGGAGCCATCCATGAGGATGGGCTTCGGAAGCCTTTTTTGATTGGTGCGAATGGTGACTCAAGGGGCGCCCGTCCGGCTTGAGCTCATCGGCACGGAAGCGGAAGCGAAACCGCCCCCGCTCAAGCCGAACCGCCAACCGTCCCGGCTTCCCGACGCTACATCGTCGTATCCTTGCGGACACGGCGCCGCGCAGCGCGGCTCCGCCTCAGCAGGCCCAGCACGGATACATGCGCCGGAGCAGCATAATAGCCCGCATCCTCATCGGGAGCCAGCAGCACTCCGAGCTGGTGATGTTCGCCCGCATACCTGGCCCGCTGCAGAAACTTGAGTTGTCCATCGGCATTGAACACTTCCATCCGGCAAAAGGCGGAGTTTATATGCAGTGCAGCATGCAGGTCTTCCTTGGTCCTTACCTTTTTCCCGTTCACCTTGTGGAGCACTTCGCCCGCTTCGAGGCCCATCTCCTCTGCCGGCGTTCCCGGCACGACTCCGAGAATGCACAAGCCCCGCTCGTCATGGACGAAGCGCGGCTGACGCTGACGCTCCCGCATCGATCCAAGCACGATGAGCGCTTCATGAAGCCCGAGGGAAAGCAGCGCTGCAGCCGGCACGAGCGGCTGCGCATATGCGGCACCGAGCGCGGCCGCAGCCAGCACGGCACTGTAGGCGAGCAGCCGGCGCGACGTAAGGCGGGCCTGGAGCTTCGGCAGCTCCGAGCGTGTCAGGTCGGTGAAGCCGATGATGGCCGGAAGCGCGATGACCGTCCAGCCGCCCTCCCATGCGGAGCCGCCGAGCAGAGGCGTCCATGGCAGCGAGGCCGCCGCCGAAGCGGATGGCACCAGCAGAAGCAGCGGCACCGGCCAGTAGCCCTGCAAGGCGTAGCCGCCGATCAGCTTGCCGCGCTTGCCCTCGAGGAACAGCGGCGAGGAGAACCGGGCGCCATCCCGGCGGACGAGCAAAGCCTCGGCCGCATGCAGGCCGGCAACGAGCAGCAGCAGGCCGGGAATATCGAGGTTCTCCAGCGAGAGAGCGGCTCGCCCGAGCCAGCCGCCCGTCCCGTCCGGCAAGCCGAGCAGGCCGCTGAGCCATTGCAGCAGTCCGAGCACGCCGGCGCTATAAGCGAAACAGAGATAGCGGACGCGGACGAGCATGAGCAGGGCGGCCGTCCCCCACAGCCAGAGCGCGGCGGAAGGCGTCAGGCTCATGCCGATGAAGGCTGCGCCAGCCGAGAGGGCGGCTCCAGCGAGCAGGCCGCTCCAGACGGCTCGGCCGAGCAGCTTGGGCCAGGCATGCAGGCGCACATGGAAGAGCTTGCGTTCCGTTCGGGTCTGACGAATATAAGAGAGAATGATCAGCAGCAGCGCAAAATAATAAAACGGCTGGGACAACAGCCTGACGGCCGCTGTCCCGTAATGACGGAGAATCTCCAAGGCCGTGTCCACAGCAAGCACCTCATTTTCAAAAGAATGACTCCCAAAAGCGTACCATCCAGTCGTATTGTTTTCGACAACGAAAGGCCGAAATCCTCCCCGCGGAGAATTTCGGCCTTGATTTGCGCGGCGGCTTCGAGCCGGTGAAAAGGGGCTTCCTGATCCCTGCCGCAAGGGCTTATTGCTTCCGGGCTCCCTTGCCGGAGCGGAGCGCCTGCGCCGCAGCCTCCAGCTGGGTATCGTGGCTGCCGCTGCGCACCCAGTCGCGAACGGCCTTCTCCAGCTTTTCCTGCGTAGCCGAATCGGCCGAGCCGGTCTCCCGGAGACCGCATTGCCGCTGGAACGCCTTCACCGCGGCAGCCGTCCCCTCGCTGTAATAACCGTCTGTTCGTCCGGGCTTGTATCCGAGGCCGACGAGCATCGCCTGCAGCGTCTTCGTGTCCTCGCTGATGGCATCTCTCTGCGGCTCTCCCGACCTCGACAGTCGGGACACCGTATATAAAGCCGGAGGCTTCACCTGAATATCCGGGCGGATGCCTTCATGATGGATCCAGACGCCGTTCGGCGTCAGCCATTTGGCGATCGTCATCTTGACGAGCCCGCCTTCCAGGTTGCGGTCATAGCTGACCTGGACCGTTCCCTTGCCGAAGGAGGTCTGACCGACGAGCACGGCGTCCGCCGACTCCTTCAAGGCGCCGGCCAGTATTTCCGATGCGCTGGCGCTTCCCTTGTTGATCAGCACAGCGACGGGATACGGCTTGCCTTTTCCATTGGAGAGGATCTTCTCGGCGCGCTGTCCGCGCTGCTGGACTTGCAGGATCGGCTTTCCTGCCGGGATGAACGGCTCGGATATCTTTTCCACCACCGGCAGAATGCCTCCCGGATTGTTGCGGACGTCGATTACGAGCCCTTTCAGCTTCCGCTTCTCGAGCTTGTTCAGCTCCTCTGCGAAGCGTTCGGCCGTGTTCAGCGAGAACTGCCGAATCTCGATCAAGCCGACGCTCCCTGGAAGCAGGCGGGCCTCCACGGTTTCCACGTCGATCTCTTCCCGCACGACGGTAACGGTCATCGGCTTGCCGCTGCCGGCGCGCTGGATGACGAGGACGGCCTTGGAGCCCTTTGGACCGCGCAGCTTGGCTACCGCCTCCGAGATCGGCAGGCCTCCCAGACTGATGCCGTTGACGGACAGGATGACATCCTTCGCCTGCACGCCTGCCCGCTCCGCCGGCGACCCCTTCATCGGCGAGACGACGGTCAGCCTGCCCTCTTCCAGGGACACCTCCGCTCCGACGCCTCCGAACGCCCCTTCCACCGTCTCCGAAAACTGCTTGGCTGCGGGAACGTCCATATAGGTGGAGTACGGATCTCCAAGCGACTCCATCATCCCGCTGAGCGCCCCGCTCACGAGCTTGGCGCGGTCAACCGGTTCATAATACTGCTTCTGGATCAAATCGAGCACCGTATTGATTCTCTGCAGCTCTTCCTTGCTGAGGCCGCCGGACTGCGGCTCCGCGGCTTCCGCCGGCTTGGCCGGAGCATGGAGCGGCGCCGGCGCCGGGGCGGCTGCTCCGGCTGCTTGAGGCAGCGCCAGGACGATCGCCGCCGCCGCGCCCAATGCGGCTGTCCTTCGGACCATCCGCAGTGACAATGACTTCATACCGTTCTCCTCCTCGGTTGCTGTTTCGTTCCAGACCTGCATGAGAATTCTAGTATGCGACAACGGCCCGGGTTTTATTTGGCAGCAGCGGGAAAAGAACGGATCCTCCCCGGCCTCGCGGCTTCGGATTCGACCTAAACAGAACGTCTCGAGGAGCAGCAAGCCGCCTCGACGCCGAGCAGGAGCGACGGTTCTCGGGTCGAAAAGCAAGCCGCTCGCATCGGACCGGCAACAAAAAAGCTCCCCGCAAAAGCGGGAAGCTTTTCGACTTCGCAACCCGCCGCCGCGAGAAGAATGCTCGCGGGCGGCGGATGTTCGTCCATTATTTCAAATAAGGCAGCGGATTGACCGGCGTTCCGTCCTTGCGCACTTCGAAGTGGAGATGATTCCCGGTCGAGTTGCCGGTCGAGCCGACTTCGGCAATGAGCTGGCCGCGCTTCACGGTCTCGCCCTTCTCCACCTTGATGCCGCCGTTGCGGATATGGCCGTATATCGTCCACAAGCCGCCGCCATGATCGATGACGACGCAGTTCCCGTACCCGGTCCACCACTGCGCGACGAGCACGACGCCGGATTCGGCCGCGTAGATGTTCGTTCCTTCCGGAGCCGCCATGTCGGCGCCGGCATGGAGCTTGCGCTTGCCGGTGATGGGATGGATCCGATAGCCGAACGGCGAGCTGATGCGGTAGCTTGCCTTCAGCGGAACGCCAAGCTTGCCGCCGGTGTAATACGTCTTGAGCGCGTTTTTCTTTTTGATCAGCGCAGACTCCTTGGCCGCCAGGTCCAGCAGAAGCTGCTCCTGCTCCTCGCTGATCTCGCCAAGCTCCTCCAGCTTGTCGTCGTACGCGGCGATCAGCTGCTGCTTCTCCGATTCCTTGTCCGAGAGCACCTGCTGGTAATCGGCTATCTTCGCGTACAGCCCCTTGACCTCGGTGAGCTGGGATTCCACTTCCTTCTTCTTCTCCTCGACGAGCTCCTTGTCGTGCCGGCGCTCCTCCAGGATGACCTTGTCCTGGCTCATCATCGTATGAAGCGAGTCGAGGCGGCTGAGGAAATCCGCGAAGCTCGCCGCATTGAGCAGAACCTCCAGGTAGCTGACCCTGCCGTTCATGTACGTCATCCGGATCCGGGACTGCAGGCGGTCGTCCTGCTTGCCGATCCGCTTCTCGGCATCATCGAGCTCCTGGGCCGTCCGCTGCAGATTTTCGGTCGTGTCGCGAACCTCGTTCTGGACCTGGCTGAGGCGGGTGCCGACGGTGTCGATCTCCGCCATGACGGTTTTGAGCGATTCCGCCGTCTGGATCTTCTGCACCTGCACGGTCTTGGCATCCTTCTCGGCCTGGTTGCGGTTATGGGAAGCGGCCTGCATCTGGTCGCGGACCTGCTTGATTTGCTTGTTGATCTTGTCCACCTGCGAGGCCGCCTCTCCCCCCGCCGGAAAGACGGTCAGGGCCAGGACAGCCGCAAGACAGGCGAGAATAACCCTGTTCTTCTTCATCTGCGCTTGCATCCTCCTACACTTTCAAATAACGGCGTACCGATAATACGCTGCCCCATACGCCAAGCAGCGTGCCGATGCCGATCGTAAGCAGCGCGATGATCGGAGCGGCCTCCTGAATCGTGACGAGCCTGATGCTCATGAGGCCCAGCTCGAACTCGGACTGCTGGAACAGCTCCCGGTAGCCGAGCAGGATGACGGCGGCCGTCAAGGCAGAGGAGAAAAATCCGATAAGCGCGCCCTCAACGAAAAAGGGCCAGCGGATAAACGCATTGGTCGCCCCTACCAGCTTCATGATTCCGATCTCCCGCTGGCGGTTGATGATCGTCGTCTTGATCGTCGTGGCAATGAGGAACATGGCTGTGACAGCCAGTCCAGCGACGAGGATCAGGCCGATGTTGCGCACGGCGTTGGTCACCTTGAACAGCGTCTCCACCTGTCCCTGGCCGTACTTGACCCGCAGGAACGGGGAAGGATCCTGCCCCGCGCCGAGCGCTTCGATCTGGCCGGCTGCGGATGCGATCGTCTGCGGATCGTACACTTCGATGACAAAGGAAGCGGGAAGCGGATTGTCCTCGCCTTGATAGTCCTGCAGCAGCTGCTTTCCGTCGCTGCCCATCATCCGGCTCATTTCCTCCAGATTCTGCTGCTTGGTCCGAAACTCGACGCTCTTGACCTCGGGGATATTGCGGATCCTGGTCTCCAGCGAATCGATCTGCTGCTGCGCCGTGTCCAGCTGCAGGAAGGCGCGGATCTCCACCGTGCTCTCCAGCTGGTCGGCCAGCTTGTTGACGTTGAGCGCGAGCAGGACGAAGACGCTGAGGATGAACAGGGAAATGAAGATCGAGCTGATGGAGGCGAAGCTCATCCAGCCGTTGCGGAAGATGTTCCGCACGCCTTCGCGCATGTGGCGCAGGAGGGTTCTAGCCTTCATAGCCGTAATCCCCTCTCAGCTGGTCGCGCGCGATGACGCCGTTCTCGATGGCGATGACGCGCTTGCGAAGAGAGTTCACGATCTCGCGGTTATGCGTCGCCATCACGATGGTCGTGCCCCTGAAGTTGATTTCCTCCAGCAGGTTCATGATGCCCCAGCTCGTCTCGGGGTCGAGATTGCCTGTCGGCTCGTCGGCCACGATGACGCTGGGATTGTTGACGATCGCGCGGGCGATCGCCACGCGCTGCTGCTCGCCGCCGGAGAGCTGAGCCGGCAAATGGCCATGCTTGCCGCCGAGGCCGACAAGCTCCAGAACTTCCATCGTGCGCTTTTTCATCAGCTTGCGGGGAGCTTCGATGACCTCCATCGCGAACGAAACGTTCTCGTAGGCGGTGAGCTTCGGAAGGAGGCGGTAATCCTGGAAGATGACGCCGATGTTGCGCCGCACATAAGGAATCTTGCGCGGCTTGAGCTTGCCTATATTGAAGCCGTTCACGAAGAGCTGCCCCTTGGTCGGGTACTCTTCCCGGTAGATCAGCTTCATGAACGTGGACTTGCCGGCGCCCGAAGGCCCGACGATGTACACGAAGTCATTGCGGTCGATGACGACCGAGATCCCGCGCAGCGCATGCGCGCCGTTGGGGTAGGTCTTCCAGATGTCCATCATTTCAATCACGGGTGTTCTCACATCCTGTCTGTTTTCCGCTTATGAATGTTCGACAGAAAAGGCTTATTTCCTCTCCTGCAGGAAGGGATTTCCTTAATTTTCACAATTCTCATCTGCATGTCCGGTCCGCAGTACCGGATTCGACAACCATCCCTTTGCCGCCTTGTCGAACAAGGGAGAGAAACTCCCTCTCTTTACATCGGTAAAAGAGCAACGATTTGTAGATAAATGTCGAGAAAACCTTATATGTCCCGCCAAAAAAACAACAAAAGGCACGGCGCGCCGATCGGCGTTCCGTGCCCCGCAATTCCGCTGCTGCCTCGCAGTCAATCCTGATCCCAAACCCCGGACAATGAGATCGGGATCCGGTATGGTCGCTCGATATAATTCGGATAGCTGCCGATCGTGAACGTGAGCGGCTGCTTGTAGGCGCCCGCCTTGTACTTGAACGCCAGAGTCTGGTTCGTCTCGTCGGAATTCGCGCTTACCGAGGATCCCAGCTGCTTGTCTTCATGCCGGCTTCCGCTCCCGTCCACGAACGTTCCGTCCAGCAGATTGTAGCTCATGTTGTCGTCCTTGCGGCCCGTATCCAGATGGAACCGCAGCTGCAGCTCCCCGCCGCTCTCCGTCGATCCCAGCAAAGTCACCTTGTCGTCCGGAGCCTTGAGCAGCAAGCCCTTCTCCGTGTCGATGACGATCTCATTCTTGCCCTTATCCAGAGCCCGGAGCCAGGTTCCCGTCAAATACAGAGCCTGCGGCTTGCGGAAGTAGCTGCTCTGGAAGGTGAAAATGGTCCGGTCGGGATCGTTCGTCCCGGAGCTCATGGAGGGAACGGACCATTCCTTGCCGGCATCGTCCACCAGCTTCATGTCGCCTCCGCCGAAAATCTTCATCGTATTGCTCTTCGCAAAACGCGCTTCGATTTTGATCGTAAGGGGAGAGATGACGGCCCGCTCGAAGATGATCTTCTGTCCGGCGGCTTCCAGCGTATAGTCCATCGGGACGGAGCGGGAATGACCCCCGAACTTCGCGGTGTCTACCGCGAACGCCACCTTGTACTTCTGGCCGCGGAGCGTGAGCACGACGCCCAGCTTATCCGGCAGCGGCTCCTCCTTGCTGAACAGAATGGAGATGTTCTCCATATTCTCGGAACCGTCCGCTTGGCCCGTGACGTTCCCGGATGAGCCGTAGCCGACCTGCAGTTGCCGGTCCGTCCCGTCCGTCAGGCTCAAATCATGCAGCTCGACCTGTTCATCGGAGCGCAGGCCCTTGATGCTGTACAGCAGGTTCATCCGGAACTCGTCCGCGACGATGCCCTCCACGGTGAATTTGAGCCCGCCATGCTCATCCGACAGCCCTACCTTCTGCATGTAGTCGTTATCCACCGCGTCCAGAATGGATTGGTCGTTGGCATACTGTTGGCGGATCGCGTCCACCAGCGGGGCCATTCCCGGAATCTGCCTCACGGCAGACGCGAATGCCGGGGATACGCGGATCGTCACGAGACAGACGAGGAGCAGGAGGCAGGCGGCCGAAGCGGCATAAATTCTCCGGCGGACCGTCCTTCGCCTTCCCCGCTTCCTTTCCTTGCCGGCTGCAAGTCCCTCCCTAATCGCTGCGTCCGCCCGTCCTGCGAGAACAGGATCCATCCCCCTATCTTCGGCCAGAACGGAAAAGTCCGGCTGCTCATCCTTCATCCCGCGCCTCCCCCTCTCTCATCCATGCTCTCAGTTTCGCCAGCGCCCTGTTCAGCCAGGTCTTCACCGTGCCCTCCGGCTTCCCCAGCAGCCTGGCGATTTCCGTCAGCGTCATATCGTCGTAGTATTTGAGAATGACGACCTGCCTGAGCTTCGGCTCCAGCTCGGCGATGGCCTCCTCCATCCGCAGCCTGTCCTCGATTCCAGGCATTCCGAATTCCGCAGCGGGAGCCTCGGGCAGCCATTCGGCCGGTCTCTGCCTGCGGCGCCGCTTCTGCTCGTCGATGCAGACGTTCATCAGAATCCGGATGAGCCAGGTTTGGAAATAAGCCGGTTCCTTGAGCTTGCCCAGCTTCATGTACGCCCGCAAGGTCGTCTCCTGAATGGCTTCCAGCGCCGCTTCCTCGCTGCGCAGATAGGCCAGGGCGATCCGCAGCAGCCGATCCCGCGAATTGCCCATCAGCTGCAGGAAGGCGCCTTCGTCGCCCGCGCGGGCTTGGGCGGCCAACGCCGCGGCGCTGTCCTTTGCTTTTGCTTCCGATAAAACCGGTGTCGTCGTTATGTCGTCCAAGCCCTTCCCTCCCTATCTCCGCATTAGACTTCGAGCGCCGTCAAACGGTTTTGACCGCAGCAAAAAAAAGCCGGCTTCGGGCTGGCTTGCCGTGGCGGCCTGCAGCATTCCCCTGAGACAGCGGCTTGCCGCGCTTTCTTCTCCGCGTCTCCTTCCACTGACGCGCTCCCTCATACGGACAGCATGTCAGCGGAGGAGGATAGAGCCTGTGCGGAGCCATATCCGTGAATTTCCTCGAAAATAAGGTCCGCAGGCCGAGGATGAGGCTGCCATTGAGCCTTATTTTCCAGCAATGCGCAAGCGAACGCAAATAGGGCCCGTTCGGAGCCCTATTGCTCTTCTATCAAACCAGGTGCGCTAAAAAAAGAAGAAGCTTCCCCTGGGTCATGCTCGTGACCCAACGGACAGCCTCTTGAATTCTCTTCCGAGCCGTCCAGCCGGCAGAGGTCGGACGCTTGCCCGGCAATCAGCCCTGCTCGACCTCCAGCTGCTTCAGCGGCTGCGTCGCCGGTCCCTCCAGCACGGTGCCGTCATAGCCGAAGCGCGAGCCATGGCACGGGCAGTCCCACGAGCGGTCCCCGGAATTCCACCTGCACTCGCAGCCCATATGCGTACAGGTCGTATCCACGACATGCAGCGCTCCTTGCGAGTCGCGATAGGCGCCGGCGCGCTTGCCCTTGACCTTGACGACGGCGCCCTCGTCCGGCTCCAGCGAATCCGGCGTCCGGGACGGAGCGTCCAGCTTGCCGGAGATAAGCTCCCCGGCGACGTTGGCGTTCTGGGCCACGAACGTCTTGAGCGACGGATCGGCCTTGAAGCGCGAAGGCTTGAACAGCTCCAGATGCTTGCTCTGGCCGTTCGCGACGAGATCGTTCACGATCAGCGCGGCGAGCGTGCCGGTCGTCATTCCCCATTTGTTGTAGCCGGTGGCGATGAGCAGATTGGGATGCTTGCCCGTGATCGGCCCGATGTAGGGCACTTCGTCGAGGGTGACGAGATCCTGCGCGGACCATCGGTATGGAATGCTCTTGGCTCCGAGCAGAGAATCTCCGAATTGCTCCAGCGCCTCGAAATGCTGGATCATCGGAATGCCCTGGCCCGTCTTGTGGTTGTCTCCGCCGACAAGCACGACCCGCTTGTCTCCCAGCTGCGCCGAGCGCAGCGAGCGGACGGTGCTGCCCGCGCTGATGAACATGCCGCCCGGGAAAGGCTTCTCCGGCTCGACCGCGACGATGTAGGAGCGCATGGCATGCAGCCGGGAGAAGAAAAAGCCGCCGCCGTCCGTGAAAGGGAAATGCGAGGCCGAGACCGCCCAGCTGCAGGAAATGGTGCCGCCCGCTTCCGTCTCCACCTGCAGGCGCCCGTTGTCGTCCTCCTTCACCTTTCCGCTCGCGGTCGTATTTTCGTATACCTTGAGCCCGTGGCGCTGCGCTTCGGCCAGCAGCTTCTTCAAGTATTGCAGCGGATGGAACTGCGCCTGGCCCGGCAGCTTGATCGCGCCTTTCTCCGACAAGCCGTCCAGCGGAAGCTTGTCCGTCCATTCGCCCGGTATGCCGATGGTCTGATAGGCTTTCCACTCCGTATGCAGCTGCTTCAAATCCGCATCGTTATCGGCATAAATATAGGCGTCCTGAGTTTCCAGACCGCAGTCGATGCCGAGCTCCGCCACGATTTGCGTCATCCATTTCAACGCCTCGTCGTTGGCATCGAAATACTGCTTGGCCTGCTCCTTGCCGAAATGCTGCAGCAGCTTGTCGTAGATCATGCCGTGCTGGGCTGTGATTTTGGCGGTCGTATGTCCGGTCGTCCCATCCAGAAGCCGGCCCGCCTCCGCAAGCACGACCTTGAGCCCCTGCTTGCTGAGCAGGTAAGCCGCCGTTATCCCCGTGATGCCGCCTCCGATGACAGCCACATCGGCTTCCACGGTGCCGCGCAGAGATTCGAATTGCGGCAGCTCCTCCGTTGCCCTCCACATCGATTCCGGGTAGCGGGGAAGCTTACTGGATGAAGAAGGATTGCTGTTGTCCATGATTGAACCTCCCATAGGCTGGATTTCCTATTTCTTTTATTCCCACAACCCGACGGAATCAAAACCCGGCGTATAATAAGGAATAGAAAGAAGGTGCCGGAATGGGAATTTCCTTTTACCGAGAATCGGCCTTGCCCTTTCTGGAGGCCAAAGCCTGCTCGTCGTACGATTTCGGCTGCCGGAAGCATTTCCACGAGGAGCTGTCCGTCGGAATCGTGCGCAAAAGCTCCACCGCCGCCTGGTATGACGGCCGAACGGCCAAGCTGGAAGAAGGCGCCCTGATTTCCTTTCCGCCGCTGCTTCCCCATGCGTGCAGCCCGGAGGCCGGGAGCGGCTGGTCCTACGACATGCTGTTCATCTCCCCGGAATGGACGGGCTCCTGGCTGGAAAACCCTCTGCCCCTGCGCCGGCCGCTGCTGGCGGATGGACAGGCGGCCGCAGCGTGCAGTTCATGGGTTTCCGCCGCCATGTCCGCCATGAGCGGAGGCGGCACGCCGCTGGAGATCGAGACTCCCGTCATCGGCCTGGTGAAGGCGCTGGACCGGCTCGCCGGCGCGCAAGAGGCGCCGCTGCTCCGCCGCGGCGCGGAGAAAGCCGCCCTGCGCCGAGCGAAGGACTTCATCCATGAGCATTTCCGGGAGAAGGTGACGCTGGACATGCTGGAGCGAGCGGCCGGCCTCAGCCGCTACCATTTGATCCGCTTGTTCAAGCTCGAATGCGGCCTGCCGCCTGCCGCCTACCAGAACATGCTGCGGCTCAACCTCGCCAAAAGCGAGCTGGCCCTCGGGGAAAAGCCGCTCGCGGAAATCGCCCTGGAGGCCGGCTATTACGACCAGAGCCACTTCAGCCGGTCGTTCCGGGCCCATGTCGGCGTTTCCCCGTCACGCTATGCTTCCTCTTGAGCAGCCAGCGGGCAGCAAGATCGTACAAGACGCCTCCGCCTGTTCGCCTTATCGTAGGGGAATATCCCTGCAGCAGGAGGAGACCGCCTCATGTCCATTTCAACAGCCGAACAAGATTTTGCCGCCGCCCTGAAGTCCATCGCAAGAAACCCTGACATCAAGTCCCGCTTGCTTCAATCGCCCGAGCTGCACCGCATCCTCAGCCGGGCTGCCCGCCGGTTCACGGCCGGTGACAGGCGCGAGCCCGCCGTCGGGACCGCTGCCGCCCTGGCCGGGCGCGGGTATGCCGTTTCCCTGGAACATATCGGCGAGAATACCGGCTCGGAGCCGGAATGCGAGCTGGCGGTGCAGGAATTCTCCAGGCTGATCGATGCTTGCGTGAAGCAAGGCCTGAACAGCCGGATCTCGCTCGATCTGTCCCACATCGGCCTGTCCCTGGACCGCGGGCTTGCGCTGCGCAATCTGACCGCTCTCGCAGAGAAAGCCTCAGCCGCCGGGCTCCAGCTGTTCGTCAGCATGGAGGAAGCCGCCAAAACCTCCTCGATTCTGGACGTCTACCGGGAAGCAGCCGAGCGTTCCGCGAATCTCGGCATCACTCTCCAGGCGCAGCTGCCGCGCTCGCTCGGCGACCTCACGCTGCTGAAGGACGCGCCCGGCGCCGTGAGAATTGTCAAGGGAGCCTACCAGGAGCCGGAAGGCGTCTCGATTCCCCGCTCCGGCCAGCTGGACGCCCGCTATCTGGAGCTGGTCGGCCTGGCTCTGGAGCAGGGCAAGCAGACATCCATCGCCACGCATGACCGGAATTTGATCCGGGAAGCGGACGCTCGCGGGTATGTCCGGCATCCGCTGGCCGAGCTCGAGATGCTGTACGGAATCGTCCCGGAGTCGGCGCGGGACTGGAAGGAATCCGGCGTCTCGACCCGGATCTATGTCACCTATGGGGAGGAATGGTACTTGTACCTGTGCCACCGGATCGCCGAGCATCCTCCCAACCTGTATGACGCCGTCACCGACATGATCCGGGGCGGGAGCAGCGTATTGGAAGCTTACTGAAAGCGAAAACAACCGGCGGGCATCCCGCCGGTTGTTTTCGTTCGGCTCTATGTGCACCGATGGCTCCATTGGCCCTGTCTGCACCGATGGCTCCATAGGCACTGACTGCCTGGTCAGGATGGGGCCGGGAGACGCCTACACGAACGTTTTCGTGTCGTTGTTGCGGCCGAACTTGTAGGCCGCGACGAGGAAGAACACCAGAGCGAAGGCTGCCAGCACGGCCAGGTTGATCGCGATCCGGCTCGTATCTCCGGTCTGCAGCTCGTCGATCGATTGGAGCACCCAGCGCTGCGGCATGAAGTCGCCGATCTTGCGGATCGTGTCCGGCATGATCGAGATCGGGAAGAAGCAGCCGGCCAGCAGGCAGCTCGGCGTAATGATGAAGTTCGACATCGCTCCCGATACCGCCGAGTTTTTGGAGAAGGCGACGATGACGAGAGAGAGGCTGACGGACACGAGGGCGAACAGGATGAGCATGCCCCCGAGCTGGGCGATCGGAAGGCCCGGGTCGACGCCGAAGACGTAACGGAGAGCGACCAGAGCGACGGCCACTTGCACGACCATGACGGCGATGTTGACCAGGACGTTGGCGAGCACGTACGAGCGGGCGCTGATGGGGGAGGACAGAATGCGGTAATACGTCCGGTCTTCGCGGCTCTTCAGGATGATTTCCGACAGGTTGACGGCCGCGGTCATCATGAACAGGATCAGGAATCCGATGGACTGGACCGACATCGCCTTCGTCAGGGATGTATCGGCGACTTGCTGCGTCTCGAGCTTGAACCCTCCGCCGCGGTAATCGGCATACAGCTTGTCGAAGGCGGCCCGGTCCCCGCCGGCTGTGCGGCTGATGGCAGCCGTATTGTCCAGGTATGCGTTCAGCATGCCTTTGATATACGCCGTCACGGTCTGGCCTTTGACGGATTGAATGGCGATCCCTTCCGGCTTGCCGGCCGCCACGCTGTCGGAATAGCCCTTCTCCAGAATCAGGCCCGAGTCCAGGTCCGCCGAAGCCAGCTTCTTCTTCAGCTCCTCCCGACTCAACAGCGTCGTCTTCACATGCTGCAGGCTGCTGACGTAGGCCGCCGTATCGGCGGCGATGACGGCGCTGCCGTCCTCATTGGCGATGCCGACGCGCAGCACCTGCTGTCCCGCGCTGCCATAGAGCATGATGGAGCCGATGACTCCGATGATCGGCAGCCCCACGTAGACGAGCAGGCTGCTCTTTTTGCGGAAGGTGTTCTTCAAGGTATGGACGGCCACCCACCATATATCTCTCCACATGTTACAATCCCTCCCGCTTGCTCATCATATAGGCCGAGGCTGCCAGCAGCAGCGCGGCAAGGCCGGCGTTGAGGCCGATGGTCTGAAAGACCTGGGTGTTGTCGCCGAGGTAGATCATGTTGTTCAAGGCCATGTTCGCCCACCGGATCGGGGACAGGCTGGCGGCGATGCCAAGCAGGCTGTTCTTCTCCACGACTCCAAGCGGGAAGTACGCGCCGCCGAAGAAGGAGGCCAGCTGCACCGCCAAGGATATCAAGCCGCCCGATGCGCTCGACTTCAGAAGATAGCTGAGCGCAAGTCCCAGGCTGGTCGACAGCACGACGACGGAGAGCAGGACGAGCAGGACCAGAGGCAGATTGTCGCCCCAGTACGCATGGTAGACGACCTTGCTGAACGTAATGACGACGAGCACGCAGAGCATGTTGACCGCCAGATTGCCCAGCACCTTGCCGGCAAAAATCTCTCCCTTGCGCACGGGAGCGGCCACCAGGCGCGCTGCCGTGCCCTGCCTGATCTCGCTCTTGACGAGGCTGGCCGCCGACATCGCGCCCCACAGGGCGATCATGACGGTCAGCGCGACCGCGTAGTAATCCATCGAGCCCGGCATGCGGTCCAGATCCAGCGACAGTTCCTTCACGTACCCGCCGGAAGGCACCGGCTGGAACGCGGAGGCAGCCTTGGCCGGATCGGCCGCCGCGATGGCGGCTGCGGCATTGTAGCGGTCGGCATAGGCCGAGAGCATGCCCTGCGTCATGTTGCTCGCGACGGCGTTGCGGTCGCTGCCGTACAGCTTGATGCCGCTGTTTGCAACGATTGCATAGTCGTCATAGTTGTTTTTCTCCACTTCCGCCGCCCCGTCCATGCCTGGCTTCACGTCCGTGAAAACAAAGCCGGATTTCTCCATCTCCGCCCGGAATCCCGCAAATCCCTGCTGCGCGGCGCCGCTGCTCAGATCCTGGACCAGCACGCGGATCGTATCCATGGAAGCTGTCGTGCTGAACGCATTCGTAAGGGCCGTGCCGAGCACCAGCATCAGGACAAGCGGAAAGGCGAGCATGAAGAACAGCGTGCGCCGGTTCCGGAAGCTCAGAAGCATTTCCTTGAGCGCGATTTGGATCACATTCATCTCGACCCCTCCTATTGGTCCCGCAGGCTGCGGCCCGTCAGCGTCAGGAAGACCGTCTCGAGATTCGGTTCTTCTTCCTGCAATGCCTTCACTTCGGCGCCGCCGTCCATCAGCGACTTCAGAATCCGGTTCAGATTGTCCACGGCCGCGTCGCTCTGAATGCTCAGACGCCCCTCCTTCTCGTTCACCGCGCGCACGCCGGGAATCTCGCTGAGGCTCTGAAGGCTGTAAGCCGAGCCCGGCTTCAGCTCGATCGACAGATCCTTGACATCGGTGATGATCGCCTTGAGCTGCTCCTTGGTGCCGTCCGCGATGATCTTGCCGTGATCGACGATGGCGACCCGGGAGCAGATTTCTTCGACTTCCTCCATGTAATGGCTCGTGTAGATGACCGTGCAGCCGGATTCGTTGAGCTTCTTCACCGACTCCAGAATGTAATTCCGGGACTGGGGATCGATGCCGACGGTCGGTTCGTCCATGATGATCAGACTCGGCTTGTGCGCGATGGCGCAGGCGATGTTCAGCCGGCGCTTCATGCCGCCGGAGAAGGTGGACGGGCGGCTCCGGGCGCGGTCGCCGAGGCCGACGAATTCGAGCGCTTCTTCGGTCCGCTCCTTCAGCAGCTTGCCCCGCAGGCCGTAGAGGCCGGCGAAGAAGGCCACGTTCTCGTAGGCGGTCATGTCGTCGTAGATGGCCAGGTCCTGCGGCACGATGCCCAGGTTCGTCTTGGCGTGGCGGCTATGCTTGCGGCTGTCCTTGCCGAGGATGCGGATCTCACCCGCGCTCGGCTGCAGCAGCGAGGAGATCATGTTGATCGTCGTGCTCTTGCCCGCTCCGTTGGAGCCGAGGAAGCCGAAGATTTCGCCCTCCTTCACGTTCAGAGTCATATTGTCCACCGCGACGAAATTCCCGAATTTTTTGGTCAGACCTTGAATTTCCAGCACGTTCATGATCCCCACTCCGTTTCCCTCATCCATTTGATGCTCTCAGTATAAGAAAAAAGGATGCCCCTATGTCAGTGCATAAGTTCACCCTTTGGCTATGAGAATTCTCATGTTCATGCGGAGGGCAGCCGTCCGGGGGACCATGAAATTCTTCATGCATCCCTCCATTATTGCGCAGGCTTGTCCCCGTACGGAAGCAGCGTCGTAACGCTGAAGCCGCGGCTGCCGTCCGCGACGACGGTGCCTCCGACCGAAGCGGCCCTCTCCTCCATGCCCTTGAGTCCAAGCCCCTTGACGATCTTGTCCTTGCCCCGCCCGTTGTCCGTCACGACCGCCTTGATGTAGCGCTTCAGCACGCTCACCTCGACATGGACGGCCGTCGCTCCGCTGTATTTGAGAACATTGGTGAGCGATTCCGTCACGTTGTCCTGGATGATCTTCCAATAAAGAGGTCCGATGGATTCCAAATCTCCGTTCCCGCTGACGCCGGCCTGCAGGCCGCTGCTCATCCCGAAGCTCTCGACCTTCTCCCGCAGCCGGCTCATCCCGAGCTGCTCCGTCGGCGGCTTGAGGCGATGCAGCGTCAGCCGGATTTCCTCGATAGCCCCCTTGGAGATGCCGATCGCATTGTCCAGCAGCTGCCCCGCCCGCTCCGGATCCCGCGCCAGAAGCCGTTTCGCCGCCTCCATCTGGATGAGGGCGCCGGTCATGGAGTGGCCGACGCCGTCATGGATCTCCTGCGACAGCCGGTTGCGCTCCTCCAGCTTGTGCGTGTACTCGGAGCTACGCTGCAGCTCCTGCCCGTCGCTCAGGCGGCGGGCCAGCCTCTCCTGCTTCATGCGCAGCCGGTCCAGCTCCTCCTCGAAGCCGATGGCCTTCATGAGCTGCGCCGAGTACAGCAGATAGTGGAACCAGGCCGCAACGGCCACGAAGATATAGCCGGCAAGCAGCCCGTCCCGAAGAAAGAGCAGAGGCAGGAGCGATCCCGCCTGCAGCATGGCTCTCCGCCTTCCGTGGAGAAAGGCCAGCTCGCAGGCGCTGAAAGGCAGCAGCAGCACGAACAAGGGGCTGCCGTATGCGCTCGCGGCGAGCAGGAACAGGATGACCGAGCCAATGGCGCCGGTTTTGGCTTTGATCGGGCCGAGCAGGCGGACCGCCATGCTGAGCGCGATATAGAGAAGCGCGAGCAGCATGAGCAGCGACGAATGCGCCGCGGTCACGTCGGCGAAATAGGCTGAAGCCATGATGAAGGCCAGCGCAAGCAGCTTGTTGCCCATCGTCCACAGCTGCATGGCGTCAGGAAAGCTTGCCCGTGAGGTAGTAGATCGCGATCTGCGTCCGATGCTCCAGGGCTGTCTTGTTCAGAATGGAAGTGATGTAGTTGGCGATCGTGCCCTCGGAGATGAACAGCTCGCGGGAAATTTCCTTGTTGGACAGCCCCTTCGCGATCTGGGCCATGACTTCGAGCTCCCGCTCCGTAAACAGGCTGCGGTCGATCGCCGGCTCCGGAGCCGCCGGGACGGCGGGAGCGGCCAGGCCGGCTCTCAGCTTCTCCAGCACCGCGTCCTGCAGCACGCTGTGGCCGCCATGGACGCTGCGGATCGCAGCCGCGATCTGCTCCGGATCGTTGTTCTTGAGCAGATAGCCCTTGGCGCCGCTGCGCACCGCATCGAGAATATAGGCGTCATCGTCGAAAGTCGTCAGAATGAGCGGCTTCGCCTGCGACCCCTCCGAGATGAGCCGGGCGGCTTCGACCCCGTTCATGTTCGGCATCCGCACGTCCAGCAGCGCCACGTCCACCTCATTCGCCTTGCAGTAGTCGACGGCCTGCAGGCCGTCCTCGACCGCGGCGACGATGTCGAACTCGCCGAAGCTGGCGAGGATGATGCGCATTCCTTCCCTGATGAATGAATTGTCGTCGGCAATCAGCACCTTGATCATCGGTGTTCCTCCCTATGGCGTCCGGGGCCTGTTTTCACAGGCTTTAAGTGGTAGTTTACCATGAAAAGGAAGGCGAGAAGAGACTAATTGCCCCGGGCCGGGCATATACATGACGAACGATGCCTGATGGGAGGACTGCCCGTGAAAAGGCTGCATCTGATGCTGATCATTCTCCTTGCCCTGCTGCTCGCCGCTTGCGCCGCATGGGGAGCTCTATGGATATACGGCTCCAAAACAACTGTGCCCTCCGGCACCGAGGCGGGAGGATTGCCTCTCGGAGGATTGCCGAGGCAGGAGGCGCTGCGGCTGCTGCAAGCTTACGGAGAAGCGATGGATGGCCGCGCGGTCATCCTGCAGGACGGAGGAGGCCTCGCCTCGTTCGACGCGGACAAGCCCCCGGCCTCGGGCGGCGGGGGCTTTGCGGCAAGACTTATTCCGAATGAAAGCGGCGGCAGCCTGGCGGCCGAGACGTCCGGCAGCCTGACGGCCAGTGCGTCCGGCAGCCTCGCGGCCAACGCATCCGGCGGCCTGACGGCCAATGCTTCCGGCGGCCTTGAAGCTGAAGCTTCCCGCAGCGCCTCCTGGACGCTGCGGACGCTCGGGTTCCGGCTCCGGCTGGACGAAGCGGAGGCTTCGGTCCGCCGGCTGGCCACAGGCTCCGCATGGAGCCGGGCCAAATACCGCTGGCAATGGGACAAGCGGCTGCCGGCGAAGCTCGAGTCGCGCCGCGCGGCGTTCGATGCCGCGCTGCGCCGGAAATGGGGCTTCTACGACGAGCGGCAGCCCATCGACGCGGTGCGGACGATTGGCGCGGACGATCGCGTCGTGTACACGCCGGGCCGGAGCGTCCTCCATCTGGACCTGGACCGGCAGTTCAGCCAGGTCCGTGCTTGGGCGGCGCTTGGCCGGATTGCCGCCTCAGAGCCTCAGAATGAGCTTCTGCCCTCGGCTCGTTCCCTGAAAGGGCTCAAAGGCAAAGCGCTGCTGAAGCAGCTGGGCGTCAGCCCCGTTCTGGAGGGGAGGCTTCAAATGAAAGCCGTGCTCCCCAAGGTCACGCTCGCGTCGCTGCGGGAGGAAGGAATCGACCGGCTGATCGCCAGCTTCACCACCGACTACAGCGCCAGCTCCCAGGGAAGGGCGTTCAACGTCTCGGAGACGGCCCGCACGTTGAACGGATGGCTCATGAAGCCGGGCGACGTCTTTGATTATGGAGAGGTCATCCGGATCACGGAGCGCGAGACCGGCTACCGGGAAGCGCCCGTCATCTTGAATGGCCAGCTCACCCCCGGCATCGGGGGCGGCATCTGCCAAGTGTCCAGCACGCTCTACAACGCCGTGCTGCTGGCCGGCCTCGACATCGTGGAGCGGCGCAACCATTCGCTTCCCGTCTCCTATCTCCCTCTGGGGCGGGACGCCACCTTTGCCGACGGCGTCATCAACTTCCGCTTCCGTAATTCCACCGGCAAGCATATTCTCATCCAGACCAGCTCGGGCGACGGGAAGCTGACGGTGAAGCTGTACGGCACGCTCCCGCCCGACGTCAACTATGAGATCCGCACCGAGACCGTCCGCTCCCTCTCCCCGGCCGTTCAGCTGAAGCCGACCTCGCTGCTCGCTCCCGGCGAGAGCCAGGTTTTGACTCCGGGCAAAAAAGGTTATGTCGTCGATACGTACCGGATCCGTTATGTAAAAGGCAAAGAAACGTCGCGCCTCCGCATTTCGCGGGATACGTACAAAGCCCAGCCGGAAATCGTCGGCATCGGGCAGCAGCCGGGCCGTGCGGCGTCGCCCTCCCCCGGCGGCGCGGACTCCGGTCCGGCCATGGGCGGCACGGGCCCTGAAGGCTCGTCGGCGGGCTTGCTGGAGGACGGCATCCGGCTGCTGCGGTAGCAGCCGAAGCCATGCTCCCCGCCATCAGCAATGACGGCGGACAAGGCTGTACCGTTTTCATTTCATGGCAGGGGGCTGGGCCGATGCAAGCTCCGATCTCCGCCGCTTTCAAACTTTGCCGTTATGGGGTCTGAATATGGCTTCTTCAGCCGATGGCTGCTGCGAGGGCCGAATTCCCGCGTCTTCAAGCGATGACCGCAGCAGCAGCATCGCTGCGGCCGGGATAATATCGGTCCACCGGAGCCGGCCTGCCGAACAGGTAGCCCTGGAACAGCTGATAGCCCTGCAGCTTCAGCCAATCGAAATCCTCCTGCTGCTCGATTCCTTCCGCAAGCGGGACCGCTCCGACCCGCAAGGCCGCTTCCAGAAAGGACAGCGCGGAGCGCTGCTTGTCCGCGTCCCGCGCGACGCCCTGCACATGCTGCATGTCCAGCTTCATGTAATGGGGACTCAGCTCCGCCAGCAGCTCTTCGGTGCTGTATCCCGCCCCCGTATCGTCCAGCGCGCACCGGAATCCCCGCTCGCGGTAGTAGGCCATAATCCGCTTCAAATGCTCCGTATCCTCGACCTTGTCCGTCTCGACCACCTCGAAGACGAGCAAGGAAGGATCCGCTCCAAGCTTCGCGGCGAGATTCACGGTCGTCCGAAGGCAATATTCGGGAGCATAGATGGCCGTCGGGACAAAATTGATGAAGGCCCTGGTCTTCAAAGGAGCCGCATGTCTGACCGCAGCCATGCGGCAAGCCTTGTCCAGCGCGTACAGGCGCCCCCGCTCCCGGGCCGCCTGGAACATTTCGCCCGGGTAGATCAAGGTTCCGTCCTCCCGGATGAATCTCGCCAGGAACTCATAGGCGTACAGCTCCCCGTTCCCGTTGACGATCGGCTGGATATGGCAGCTGATCCGCTCTTCGCGGATCAGGTCGTCGACCCACTTCGTGCCGGCGATCGAGCCGGCTTCGGCCAGCGATCTCCACCCTCCCCCGGCAGCAATGCGGAAGGCGATCGCCTCCGTATCGGCATGGTCCCGGCAAAAATCAAGCATGCCCGGCAAATCCGCTTCCGATATCCTCAGTATATTGTCCTCGAAAACCGCGTCCTTTCCTTGATTGCGCAGTTGATCCGCCGCTTCGCGGACCGCGAGCAGACTTTCCTCGCCTCCGCAGCGAAGCTCGATTCCCAATGGTTCCATCCTGCAGCTTGAGCATTCCACCCTTACCCGCTCCTAATCCTATAATCCAGCCTCGGCCAAGAGGCCAGTCCACCCCAATGATTTTCATTTCGATAAGCATAGTCTTTTTCCAAATAGAACCGAAAAGAGAATGGCAACTTTTTCTATACCCGTTTCTCTCATTGTTGAAACACCGAAGAATTTTTTTCCCTTCCTACAAAAAAGCTTACCAACCATGTGCATTTTGCCGTTATATACAAAAAAGGAAACCGGCTTGCCGCCGTCCGCCGATTGTCTAAGGAGATTAACCGCCGATGCCTATCCTTCACAGCTCCTATAACATGCCGCTTGCTGCCCTATCCATCCTGATCGCCGTGATTTCATCGTTCACGGTTCTTGATCTTGCCATATTGATCGACAAGGCCAGAAAGCGCACGCGCTACATCTGGACCCTCTCCGGAGCCGTCGCGATGGGGCTCGGCATCTGGTCGATGCATTTCGTCGCCATGCTGGCCATGCATCTGCCCGTCCGGGTCACCTACCATCCGATGCTGGTCCTGGTATCCATCGTACCGGCGATATTCGCCTCCGGCCTTGCCTTGCTCACCGTCAGCGGCTCGTCTCTTCCTATGCTGCGCTCATGCTCGGGCGCCGTGCTGATGGGCGCCGGAATCGTTTCCATGCATTATACCGGCATGAAGGCCTTAGTCGTAGAGGCGCATGTGACCTACAACACCCCTCTGGTAGCGGCATCATGCGCCATCGCCGTCCTGGCTTCCCTCGCCGCCCTCCATCTGATCTTCGCCATCAAGCAGCGCTCCGGCACTTCCGGCGTCTGGAAATTCAAGTCCGCCGGAGCGGTCTTGATGGGCCTGGCTGTCGCCGGCATGCACTATACGGGCATGGCTGCCGCTTCCTTCCACCATATAGGCGGAGCCCCAGCCGGCCACGACTCCTCGCTGGACAACACGCTGCTCGCCTATGCGATTTTCATCGGCATGCTCGTCATCCTGGGCCTCGTCTTCATCAGCACCTATTTGAACCGGCGCTTCGAATCCCAGTCGTTGGAGTCCGAACGCAAATTCAAATCCGTCATCGAATCGGCCAGCGACGCCATCATCCTCGCCGACAGCCGGACGATCATCCAGTCCTGGAACAAGGGAGCCCAGCGCATCTTCGGCTACTCCGAAGCCGAGGCGGCCGGCAAGCCGCTGGAGATGATCATTCCGGACCGCCTGCGCGACGAGCACCGCAAGGAGATCGAGCCCTATGCTTCCCCGCTTGCTCCCGACGGGTCCGGAAGCGTCCTGGAGCTGTCCGGGCTGGGCAAGGACGGAGTGGAGTTCCCGATCGAAATGTCCCTGGCATCATGGACCGAAGACGGAGAGAAGTACTTCAGCAGCATTATCCGGGACATCACCGAGCGAAAAAAAGCCGAACAGAAAATCAATCAGATGGTGTATCTAGACGCTCTCACCGGATTGCCCAATCGCCTGCTGCTCGGAGACCGGCTCAAGCAATCGCTTGAATTCGCCAAGGAGACCGCCCAGCAGGTCGGCATCCTGTTCATCGACCTGGACCGGTTCAAGTATGTCAACGACACGCTCGGCCACTCCACGGGCGATCTGCTGCTCATCCAGGTATCGAAGCGGCTGCGGGACTGCATCGACAGCGGCGACACCGTATCGCGCCTGGGAGGCGACGAATTCATCATCCTGCTGCCGGGCACGACCTCGGACGAGATCAGCCGCAAAGCCCTCCTCATCGTCAAAAGCTTCGCCAAGCCGATCCTGATCTCCGGGAACGAAATGTTCGTCACTCCTTCCATCGGAATCAGCGTGTACCCCGGCGACGGCCAGACGCAGGAGACGCTCATCCAGAACGCCGATACGGCCATGTACCGCGTCAAGGAGCAGGGCAAGAACCACTTCCAGTTCTACACGCCCGAAATGAACGAAGCGGTCACCCGCAGGATGAAGCTGGAGCACGGCCTGCGCAAAGGTCTCCAGAGAGGCGAGTTCAAGGTCCACTATCAGCCTCAGGTCGATATCATGTCCGGCATGATCGTCGGTCTCGAGGCGCTCGTCCGCTGGCAGCATCCGCAGTGGGGCCTTATTTCGCCGGCCGACTTCATTCCGCTGGCCGAGGAAACAGGCCTCATCATCCCCATTGGGGAATGGGTGCTGCAGGAATCGTGCCGCCAGAACAAAGCCTGGCAGGACGAGGGCTACGAGCCGATTCGGATCGCCGTCAACATCTCCTCCCGCCAATTCCAGCAGAACGATTTTGCCGAAATGGTCAGCTCGACGCTGGAGGCGACCGGCCTGGATCCGCAATACCTTGAGCTCGAGCTGACCGAAAGCATCGTCCAGAACTCGCAGAAAGCGATCTCCATCATGCATAGGCTCAAGGCGATGGGCATCTGCCTGTCGATCGACGACTTCGGCACCGGCTATTCCTCGCTGAGCTACCTGAAGCTGTTCCCGATCGACAGCCTCAAGATCGATCGCTCCTTCACGCGCAACCTCCTCCAGGATGCCAAGGACGAAGCGCTCGTCCATACGATCATCAATATGGCCCACAACCTCGGGCTCAAGGTCATCGCCGAAGGCGTGGAGACCGACGAGCAGCTGCAGTATTTGCTGCAGCGCCAATGCCATGAAGCCCAAGGGTATTTTTTCAGCCAGCCGATTCCGGCCGAAGAGCTGACCGGCTTGCTGAATACGCTCAGCGCCTAATGCAAGGGAGCAGGAGCGAGCCCGCATCAATAGGGATGCAATTGTCCTGCGGCAAGGACGGAAAACGGAGTATGCCTGATCCCCAACAAAAAGAGCACCTGCGTCCGTCGACGCCAGGCGCTCTTTTTTGCTTGAACCATACCGGCTGCATCCAGCCGCAGACTTCAAAGCCCCCCATTTTCCGTGAAAAAAGAGCGCTCAACGGATTCGTGGTCGAACCTGCTTCACTTCGCTTTGCTCCGGAGCTTTTTAGTGCTCCAGAGCCCTTTGGCGCCCGGATGCCCTTTAGGCGCTCGAAAGCTCAGCCGCGAAGCATGAAGTCCAATACCGCCAGAGCGGCCAGATGGGCGGGATAGAACGATCTCCACAGCCAGCGCGGAACTTTCAGCTTGTCGAGCCCATTCCGCAGATCTTCTCCATAGGCGAGCAGCAGCGTCGGGGCGATGCTGAACAGCTGAAGCGCCCACGATGATCCGTATGCGGCGATGATCGCTGCGTTCAACAGCAGATGGAGCATCACCATCCTCTTCCGGCCTGCATACCGGAAGATCAGGATCAGCAGCAAGCCGTAGGCATTGTAGTCGAAAGGAAGCTCCTGCATGAGGATGCAGGCCGCTGCCACCAGCAAGGCCGCGGCAGTCCCCCCGGCAATGCGCCGGCCTTTGCTTGAGCCGCTGCGTTCGGCGTCGGAATGGCTGTCGGGGCGTGCGCTCCACTCAAGCAGGCCGTCGAGAGCGAAGATGACAAGCGCCGCGGCGAGCAGAGTAAAGATGACGTTGTAATGGTTCGTACCGAACGCAAGCATGTAAGGAACCTGCGCGATGGCCGCGAGCAGCGCGAGCCTGCCGATGTACCGTTTTCGGGAGCGGGTCATCAGGCAGCCGACGGCGATTCCATAGGCGTAAATGGGAAATGCGATCCGCCCGACGATGCGCCAGGCTGTGGAGTCGGGAAAAAAAATGATACCGATATGGTCGATGAGCATCGAAAATATGGCCAGCAGCTGCATGAACGTCACCTCTTTCTCGAACGGGGCGTGAGTACGGTACGGACAAAGCCTGCCTTTGGTATAGATGATAAAGAATTCAATCCCCAAAATCCACCCTGCCGCTGCACCGGAACTCTTCCCCTCTCCTTTTCTATCCTCTCTATCCGATCCTTCCCTTGCCGCCCCCCTCTTTCCCCCTCTATTTCACCCCAAATACCTCCATCTATAGTCCTCTCTATCCCCGCCCTTTCCTATCCTTGCTTTCTCCCTGTCCTCCGCCGAGCCTGCCGTGCGCTCTCTTCTCTACCCCTAGCCGGACGATGGTTTGTCCTGAAGCGGCAAAAAGCCCCGTCCGCGCATGGCGGACAGAGCCCTCTTCCTTTCGCTCAATCGCAAGGCATCGCTTGCGGAGCCGCGCAGGCATGCTGCCTGCTAGTTCTGCTTGGCGGAATACGCCTCTACCCAGCCTGCCGTCTCCGCGAGCGCGGCTTCCGCACGCCCGATGGCGGCTTCGACCTGCGGACGGGCCGTGCCGCCGTAGACGTTGCGCGCATTGACGACCGTCTCCGGCTGCAGCACCTCGTAGATGCGCTCGTCGAACAGCTCCGAGAACCCCTTGAATTCATCCAGCGTAAGGTCCAGCAGGAATTTGCCGTTCTCGATGCAGTACAGCACCGTCTTGCCGATCACCTCATGCGCTTGGCGGAAAGGCAGTCCTTTGCCGACAAGGAAATCGGCGATATCGGTCGCGTTGGAGAAGTCCTTGTTGACGGCCTCGCGCATCTGCCCGCCGTTCACCTTCATCGTCGCGATCATCGGAGCGAACAGGCGCAGCGCGCCGGAGAGCGTCTTGACGGTGTCGAACATGCCTTCCTTGTCCTCCTGCATATCCTTGTTGTAGGCGAGCGGCAGCGACTTCAGCACCGTCAGAAGGCCCGTAAGGTTGCCGTACACGCGGCCCGTCTTGCCCCGCACAAGCTCCGGCACGTCCGGATTTTTCTTCTGCGGCATGATGCTGCTGCCCGTGCAGAAGGCATCGTCCAGCTCCACGAACCGGAACTCCGTGCTCGACCAGAGGATCAGCTCCTCCGACAGGCGGGACAGATGCATCATGATCATGGAGGCATGGGAGAGGAACTCCAGGATGAAATCGCGGTCGCTGACCGCGTCCAGGCTGTTCTCGTATACGCGGCCGAAGCCGAGCTGCTCCGCGACGTAATGGCGGTCGATCGGGAACGTCGTTCCCGCCAGCGCGCCGGCTCCGAGCGGCAGCGTGTCGATGCGCTTGTAGCTGTCCTGCAGCCGCTCGGCGTCGCGCCCGAACATGCTGACGTAGGCCATGAGATGGTGGGCGAACAGAATCGGCTGGGCGCGCTGCAGATGCGTGTAGCCGGGCAAGATCGTGTCCAGGTTCTCCTTGGCCTGGCCGATAAGCGCTTCCTGCAGGCTGCGCAGCAGGCCGACGAACTCGACGACGCGCCGGCGCAGGTACAGATGCATGTCCGTCGCCACCTGGTCGTTGCGGCTGCGGCCGGTATGCAGCTTGCCCCCGACGGGGCCGATATCCTCGATCAGCGCTTTTTCAATGTTCATATGGATATCTTCGTCGGAGACGCTGTACTCCAGCTCGCCCTTGCGGATGCGCTCCAGCACGCGGCTCAGCCCGCCCTTGATCGTCTCGACGTCCCCGGAAGGCAGGATGCCCTGCTTCCCGAGCATTGACACATGCGCCAGGCTGCCGCGCACGTCCTCCTCCGCCAATTCCTTGTCGAACGTAATCGACGCCGTGTATTCCTCGACCAGCTGGTCGGTCTGCTTCGTAAACCTTCCGCCCCACAGTTTGCTCATCGCCCTGCTCCCCCTTCGGATATGACAACGGGCTTGCGCGCCGGACCGGCGCAGCAAGCCCTTATGCTTTTTTTGGATTCATCGCCCGCCTCGCAAAGGCTCAGGCACCTTGATCGGCTGCGATCAGACTTTTGATTCATCAAACCGCCTTCAGTTCGGCAATCCGCCTTCAGTTCGGCAAATCGCTTGCGGCCCCGTCTGTCCGAACCGGATCCGCAATGCCGGATCAGCCCTGGCGGCTCTGCTCCACGCCGGAGGATACCTTCAGACGCAGCGCGTTCAGGCGGATGAAGCCTGTCGCGTCGCCTTGGTCGTAAGCCTGCGACGGATCGGCCTCCATCGTGGCGATATCCGGGTTGTACAGGCTGACCGGGCTTTTGACGCCGGCGCCGATGACATTGCCTTTGTACAGCTTGAGGCGGACGGTTCCGCTGACGTTCTTTTGGCTTTCCTTGACGAGCGCCTGCAGCGCAAGCCGCTCCGGCGCGAACCAGAAGCCGTTGTAGACGAGCGTCGCGTACTTGGCGATAAGCGAGTCGCGCAGATGCATGACATCGCGGTCCATCGTCAGCGACTCCATTTTGCGGTGGGCGCTGAACAGGATCGTGCCTCCCGGAGTCTCGTATACGCCGCGGCTCTTCATGCCGACGAACCGGTTCTCGACCATGTCGACACGGCCGATGCCGTGCTTGCCGCCCAGCTCGTTGAGCTTGTCCATCACCTGCAGCGGGCTCAGCTCTTCGCCGTTGATTGCAGTGCAATTGCCCTGGTCGAACGTCAGCTCCACGTATTCGGCCTTGTCCGGCGCGCGCTCCGGAGACACGCTGAGCACGTACATGCCCTCGTTCTCCTCCGAGCTCGGATCGAACCAAGGATCCTCCAGCATGCCGCTCTCGAAGCTGATATGCAGCAGATTGCGGTCCATGGAATAAGGCTTCGCGGCTGATGCCTGAACCGGAATGCCATGCTTCTCGGCGTAAGCGATCATCTCGGCGCGTCCCGGGAACTGCGCCCGGAATTCCTCGCTGCGCCAAGGCGCGATGACCTTGATGTCCGGCGCCAGCGCGGCGGCCGTCAGCTCGAAGCGCACCTGGTCATTGCCTTTTCCCGTTGCGCCGTGGGCGATCGCGGTCGCACCTTCGGCGCGGGCGATGTCGACCATTCGCTTGGCGATCAGCGGCCGCGCGATGGACGTTCCGAGCAGGTACTGCCCCTCGTAGAGAGCTCCGGACTGGAACATCGGATAGATGAAGTCCTTGGCGAACTCGTCCTGCAGGTCGTCGATATAGACCTTGGAAGCTCCCGTCGCCAGAGCCTTTTCCTCCAGTCCGTCGAGTTCTTCCTTCTGGCCGATGTCGGCCGTAAAGGCGATGATTTCCGCGTCATACGTTTCCTTGAGCCACTTCAGGATGACGGATGTATCCAGGCCGCCTGAATAGGCGAGCACGATCTTTTCCTTTGCCATATCGCTTTTATCTTCCTTTCCTTGTCCCGTCCGGTAGCCCCTTGCCCTCGGGCAGGCCCCGATCGTTCGATTTCGTCGGAGCCGCCTCTACATGAGAGCGGCCATAATCGCTTTCTGCGCGTGCAGGCGGTTCTCCGCCTCGTCGAATACGATGGAGTGTTTGCCGTCGATGACGCCCTCGCTCACTTCCTCGCCGCGGTGAGCGGGCAGGCAGTGCATGAACAGGTAATCGGCCTTGGCATGCTTCGTCAGGTCCTCGTTGACCTGATAACCGGCAAATGCCCGCTCGCGCTCCGCCTGCTCGGCCTCCTGACCCATGCTCGCCCACACGTCGGTGTAGACGATGTCCGCTCCCTCGATCGCTTCGCGCGGATCGCGGCAGACGTGGATCACAGACCCGGTGCCGGAAGCGACGGCTTGCGTCTGCTTCACGATAGCGGCATCCGGCTCGTATCCTTCCGGAGTCGCCACGCTCATGTGCAGGCCGAGCTTGGCTGCGCCCATGAGCAGCGAATGCGCCATATTGTTGCCGTCGCCGATATAGGCCACCTTGAGCCCTTCCAGCTTGCCTTTGTGCTCGAGGACGGTCTGGTAATCGGCCATGACCTGGCAAGGGTGCTCGGAATCCGTCAGGCCGTTGATGACCGGGACGGTGGAAGCGCGCGCCAGCTCGATGACGGTGCGGTGGGCGAACGTGCGGATCATGATGCCGTCCAGATAACGGGACAGCACCTGCGCCGTGTCCGAGATCGGCTCGCCGCGTCCGATCTGCAGATCGTTGCCGCTGAGGAACAGCGCCTGTCCGCCGAGCTGGTACATGCCGACTTCAAAGCTGACCCGCGTCCGGGTGGACGCCTTTTCAAAAATCATGCCGAGGGTTTTGCCCTTGAGCGGGTGATAGGCCTCTCCGGATTTCTGGACGCGCTTCAACTCGATCGCCAGCTCGATGAGGTAGCGGAGCTCCTCCGGCGTGTAGTCCGCCAGCGCGAGAAAATCGCGCCCTTTGAGGCCTGCCGCCAGCTCCTCGCTGCGGGCTCCGGCCAAAATAAGAGGTTGCTGCATTAATGGAACACCTGCTCTTTCTATGCTCGCCGCCGGTCGTCCGGCGGCGCTTGGATTCGTGGAGATCGGGAACCTACACCCCAATTAGGTTTGGGATGTTTAGTTCTGGGATGCCGTGACCGTCTTCTCCTTGAGGACGGCGGCGATGATGCCGACAGCCTGATCGATCTCGTCATTGGAGACGAGCAGATTCGGCAGCAGGCGGATGACGGTCGGGCCGGCGGGCACGACCAGCAGTCCGCGCTCGTGGATCGTCGCGATCACGTCGGCGACCGGACCTGCGCATTCGATGCCGATCAGCAGGCCGAGCCCGCGGATCTGCGTCACCCAAGGATTGCCGGCGAGCTTCTCGCGCAGCTGGCCGGTCAGGTAGCTGGCCGCGCCTGCCGCGCGGTCATACACCCGGTTGCCGGCGATTTCCTCGACCGTCGCCTTGACGACGGCGGAAGCGATCGGCGTTCCCCCGAAGGTCGTCGCGTGGGAGCCCGGTGTGAACGCTTCGCGGAGGAATTCCTTCGCCAGGACGGCGCCTACCGGAAAGCCGCTTCCGAGCCCTTTTGCCGAGGTGAAAATATCCGGCTGCACGCCGTAATGCTCATGGGCGAACAGCTTGCCCGTGCGTCCCATGCCGGTCTGCACCTCGTCGACAATCAGCAGAATGCCGTTATCCTTGCACAGCTTGACGATGTCGTGCAGGAACTCCGCCCGGACAGGCAGGACGCCGCCCTCGGCCTGGACAAGCTCCAGCATGATCGCGGCGGTCCGCTCGCTCACGGCAGCCTTGAGCGCGTCGAGATCGTCCATCGGCACGGTGACGAAGCCTTCCGGCAGCGGCAGATAGCCCTCCTTGACCTTGTCCTGGCCCGTTGCGGTCAGCGTTGCGAGCGTCCGTCCATGGAAGGACTGGGAGAAGGTGATGATCTCGTACCGGTGCTCTCCCTTGATCTTCTGGAAGTACCGGCGGGCCAGCTTGATCGCGCCTTCGTTCGCCTCCGCTCCGGAGTTGCAGAAGAAGACCGCATCCGCGCATGTATGCTGCACGAGCAGCTCCGCTGCCGCTTCCTGCCCCGGAATATGGAACAGATTCGATACATGCCAGACTTCATCGAGCTGCTTCACGAGCGCGTCCTTGATCACTTTCGGCGCGTGGCCGAGGTTCGTGACGGCGAGGCCGCTCATGAAATCGAGATATTTCTTGCCAGTATCGTCCCATAGCCAGCTTCCCTCGCCTTTGACGAGCGCGATCGGATATCTTGCGTAGGTTGGAAACAGTGCGCTGTTGCTCATTGCAGATCCACCTCTCCCTATCGTTATATGGACTCGCAGCCGGATGGCTGTTGGTGCGTTGAATCCTGGAGTCGCTCCGCCGCCGGACGGCTCTTGGTGCGTTGAATCCTAGAATCGCTTCGGTGCCGGATGGCTCTTAGTACGTTGAATCCTAAAATCGCTTCGCCGCCGGACGGCTCTTGGTGCGTTGAATCCTAGAATCGCTTCGCCGCCAGATGGCTCTTAGTACGTTGAATCCTAGAATCGCTTCGCCGCCAGATGGCTCTTACGTTGAATCCTAAAATCGCTTCGCCGCCGGATGGCCCTTCCGATCGCTGTTGCCGCCAGATTTCCTGAATAAATGGATTCAATGGTTGAAATCCGACGGCAAAGGCGACCATTGTCATTTCTCCAGGGCCATTCCGGCCGCTCCGCTCTGGGATTCAACCCCAAGGGCCACCCCGGATGCTCCGCTCCGGGCTTCAACCAAAGTGCCCTTCCGGGTGCTCCACTCCGGGCTTTACCCCCAGGGCCGCCCTGGATGCTCCGCTCCGGGCTTCAACCCCAAGGTGCCCTCCCGGATGCTTCGCTCCGGGCTCCACCCCAAGGTGCCCTCCCGGATGCTTCGCTCCGGGCTTCAACCCCAAGGGCCGCCCCGGATGCTCCGCTCCGGGCTTCAACCCCAGGGCCGCCCCGGATGCATTGCTCCGGATCAGCCTTATGCTGCCGCTCCAGGCATGCTACGCAAAGCGGAATTCCTCTCTGCTGAAGGGAGGAGGAGCCTGCCTTCAGGAGGCAGAACTTCCTCCATCAGGAGGACGAAGAAAGATGGAGGGGCTCTGTAGAAGCGGAGCGTTCGCATTTGAAGACCGGATTCCCCCATTCATGGGGTAAGTTCAAGGAATCCGGGCTTCAACAGCGATCGGAAGAGCCCTCCGTTTTCGGAGTCTGCTCCCGTCTTCAACAGCGATCGGAAGAGCCCTCCGTTTTCGCAGTCTGCTCCCTGGTCCTTAATCCCTGATCCCTGCTTCAGCCTGCAATCACCGTGCCGACGCCGCCCTCCAGGACGGCCCGGCTGAGAATGTCCGGCTCGGTGCCGCTGACAATGGCGACCTCGCGGACATTGCCGTGCAGGCAGGCGAGAGCCGCGCGAACCTTCGGAATCATGCCGCCGTAGATTTCTCCGGTGGCGATCATCTCCTCGATCTCCGCCGCGCTCACGCGAGGCAGGACCGTCTTGGCTCCGTCCACGGTGCGCATGATGCCCGGCACGTCGGTCACAACGATCATCCGTTCTACGCCCAGATGGGAAGCGACGGCTCCTGCCGCCGTATCGGCATTGATGTTGTAGCGCTGTCCGGCCGCATCGATGCCGACCGGCGCGATGACCGGGATATAGCCCATTCCCATCACGCCTTCAATGATTTCCGCGTTGACGTCCGTCACTTCGCCGACATGGCCGACCTTGCCGGCATTGCCGACAGGCCTGGCCTGGATGAGCATGCCGTCGACGCCGGAGAGCCCGAGCGCCCGCGCTCCCGCGCCTTGGATGCGCCTGACGATCTCCTTGTTGATCGTTCCCGAGAGCACCATCTCGACGACGTCGAGCACTTCCTCCGTCGTCCGCCTGAGCCCGTCGACGAACTCGGTCTCGATGCCGAGCTTCTCCAGCGTCCCGGAGATGGCGGGGCCGCCGCCATGCACGATGACCGGCTTCACGCCCTGCTCCTGCAGGCGCCGGAGATCTTCGAAGAACGCGGCGGGAAGAGCCGCAAGCGTGCTTCCCCCGCATTTCATCACAAACCGCTGTTCCATCTGCCTCATGCTCCTTCATCCGCTTCATGCCGCTTATGCTCAAGCCGGTTGAAGCTTCATGCCGCTTATATTTTCGCCTGTTGACGGTTTCTGCTGTTAAGTGCGGTAAGCCGCATTGATCCTTACGTAGTCATAGGTCAGGTCGCAGCCCCAGGCTACGGCAGCGCCGCCGCCGATATGGAGATCGACGATGATTTCCACCGTGTCGCCCTTCAGGTATTCCAGCGCCGCTTCTTCATCGAAGGCGACCGGCCGGGATTCCTTGAGCGTCAATATCGGTCCGAGCGAAATATCGACGCTGTCCGGATCGAGCGGCTCGCCGGCCCGGCCTGCGGCCGCGATGATGCGGCCCCAGTTGGCGTCGGCGCCGAAGACGGCCGACTTTACGAGCGAAGAGCCGACGATCGTCTTCGCGATGGCAGCCGCCGACCGGTCGCTCTGCGCTCCGCTGACGCGGACCTCGACGAGCTTGGTGGCGCCTTCGCCGTCGCGGGCGATCGCCTTGGCCAGCACCTCGCATACATATCGCAGCGCATCGCCGAACGAGTTCCAATCCGGATGCAGCGGCGTCAGCTCCTCGCCGCCGGCAAGCCCGCTCGCCATCGCGACCAGCATGTCGTTGGTGCTCGTGTCCCCGTCCACCGTAATCATGTTGAAGGTGCGGTCCGTAGCGGAGCTCAACAGGCTTTGGAGCGCCTCGCTGCCGATATTGGCGTCCGTCGTGACGAAGCCGAGCATCGTGGCCATGTTGGGATGGATCATGCCGGAGCCTTTGGCGGCGCCTGCCACATGAATCGTCCTTCCGCCCGCTTCGACGGCGACGCAGATCGATTTTTTCACAAGATCGGTCGTGAGGATCGCCTGGCAGAACTCATTCGCGCTCCGATCGTCGCCCGCCAGCTGCTTCGGCAGGCGGCCGATGCCTTCGCGCACGCGGTCCATCTTGAGCAGCTCGCCGATGACGCCGGTAGAGGCTACCGCGATCTGCTCGGCCGGAATCCCGGCCGCTGCCGCGAAGGCGGAGCGCATCTCGTACGCGTCGGCCTCGCCCTGCTTGCCCGTGCAGGCATTGGCGTTGCCGCTGTTCACGAGCAGCGCGCGCAGCCTTCCTCCCGCCGCCAGGCTTTCCCGGGTCACCTTGATCGGGGCCGCCTGCACCTTGTTGGTCGTATACACCGCCGCAGCCGCCGCAGGAACCTCGCATACGATGGCTCCCAGATCGTTGCGGCTCGTCTTTTTCAGTCCGCAGTGAAGCCCGCCCGCCCGAAAGCCTGCCGGTGTCGTAACGGAGCCGTCCTGGACGATCGTGAACGGCTTGCCTGCTGTCTCTTGTGTCATCGCGTAAATCGCATCTCCTTCTAGTGGGGTTCCGCCAGGGAATTAAGGATACATCGGGATGAACTGCAGGCCGGCATTCTCTTCCCAGCCCATCATCAGGTTGAGGTTCTGGATTGCTTGGCCGGCTGCGCCTTTGACGAGATTGTCGATGACCGACACGATCGTCACACGTCCTGTGCGACGGTCAACGGCAAAGCCGATGTCGCAGTAGTTCGAGCCGGAGACTTCCTTCGTCGCCGGCAAGACGCCTTCCGGCCGAATGCGCACGAAAGGGCGGCCCTCATAGAACTGCCGATACAGCTCGATGAATTCCTGCTCGGTCCGATCTTCCGCCAGCGAAGCGTACATCGTCGCCATGATGCCCCGCGTCATCGGAACGAGATGGGTCGTGAAGGTGGCGACGATATCCCTGCCTGCCGCATCGGACAGGACGCGCTCGATTTCCGGGATATGCTGATGCTTGTTGACCTTGTAGGCCTTGAAGTTCTCGTTCAGCTCCGAATAATGGGTGCCTAGGCTCGCCCCCCTGCCCGCGCCGGATACGCCGCTCTTGGCGTCGACGATCAGCGAGGACGGATCGATCCAGCCCGCCTTGATGGCCGGCACCGCGCCCAGCAGCGTCGCCGTCGGATAGCAGCCCGGATTGGAAAGCAGCTCCGCCCCGCGAACCTGCTCTCCGTAAATCTCCGAGAGGCCGAATACCGCCTTCTCCAGGTAGGCCGGATCGGCGGCCGGCTTGCCGTACCAATGCTCATATACATCCGGCTGAGGCAGGCGGAAGTCGCCCGACAGGTCGATGACCTTCAGTCCTTCCTCCAGCAGCTGGGGCGCCATCCGGCTCGCCACTCCGGCCGGAGCGGCCAGGAAGACGACATCCGCCTTGCTCTTGATCTCTTTGGGGTCTACGCCATCCAGAACCCCCGGGAAAATATCCGACAAATGCGGGTACCCGTCCGCAATCGGCGTTCCGGCGCTGGAAGAGGAAATGACCGAACTGACCTCCGCATACGGATGCGCCTGAAGCAGCCGGATCAGCTCAACGCCTCCGTAGCCGGTTGAGCCTACAATGGCAGCTCTTGTTTTTGTCCCCATCATCCAGCACTTCCCTTCCTCGCCCTGATTCCTGAGAGAGGCCGCCGCAGGCCTCTTATACCTGAATCATTATACGTTTATATTAATAATAATACAACCGGAAATATGACACTCCTTTCCTTCTAGAACCGGCTTCCGCCTTCCTTCAAGAGAGCAGAAAAAGACGCGGATAGATTCCGCGTCTTCTCGGCTTGAAGGTTCAGCTCCTTACGGACGGCAGCGGCGACAGCAGCAGGCAGAACGGAAGATTGCTTCCGGCGGCTGGAGAGATCCGGATCTCTACGGATTCCTCGCCTGCTCCCGTCCGGTAGAGAACGCTGTTCTGATCGGTTGCAGAGGCCGCTCCCAGATGGGAGAACGTGACGACCGAGCCGTTGACCAGCGCCGAGCCGCGGAACAGGCCTCCGCGCGGATTGAAGGTCAGCAGCGTATGGGGAGCCACGCGCTCCAGAACGATCTTGTACAGCACTCCGTAATTGCCGGAGTTCGTCGCCGGCGTCCCTTTGATGCCGTCATAGCCGGTCTGGAAGGGATCGGCATTATTGTCGCTCAGATAGATCCTGGCAGGGGTCGTCCCCACGACAGGCGCATAATCGAATATCCGGGTGGAATCTGCAAAGGTCCCTCTGACGATCGACTGGTTCGGATCCAGAAACGGCAGGCTGGGTAGAGCGGTCAGAGGATCCCGATCCGCTTTGACGACCAGAGAGGTGTACTTGACGGCGCTGTCGCTGGCCACTTCTCCCTGGAACGTGACGATATCGCCCTGGCTGAGGGCGTTCTGGCCTATCTCCTGGAACAGGAGGCGCGTTTCGCCCGGAGCCAGCACCAGCTCCCGCGCGGCAGAGCCGGATGCGATCGAAGCGAAGTAGCGCTGCAGCGACATCTGGCCCGCTATTTCGCCGTAAGGAGTCGGACCTGCCATTCCGGAGCTTTCGATGAAGAGCGTTGCCGGCCGAGGGTTCGGATTGCTTGCGAGCATGTAGATTTTCAGCTTGGGTCCCGTTGTGTTTTTGTGGTGAAGCAGAATCCTTGCGGGGCCGTCGATGACGTCCTGGTACAGTACCCCTTCCTCCCGGATGGATTCCGGACCGGTAGAGCGGAAGAGCGTATAGGGCTCGGTATCGTATGTAAAAGGCAGCAGCTCCATGTTCTTCACGGACGTTCCGTCGATGGGAAAATTGGAGCCGACGGGCGTGAACAGGCGGTTGAACTCATCCTCGGCATACAGCGTTTCGTCCGTAATCAGGATTTCCTGCGAAAATGCGGCGGCAGCTCCATGCTTGTCGGTCACCGTCAGCGACACTGTCACTGGGCCGGGCCGGAAGTAAGCCGCCTGCTTCCCCGTCCACTGGCGGTCCGTGATGGCATTTTCTTCATCGGTGCTTTCGTCGGCAATGACGACCGGCTCTCCCATGCGGTACTCCTTCTTGTCGGTGCTGAACATCGCCACAGGAGGAATGTTGGGGCTTGTTACGGTTATGGAAAGGGTATAGGGCTTGCTCCATCTCCCCGCGGTATCCTGAACCTGATAGGTGACGGGATAAATGCCCGGCTCTGCGAACACCTCCTGGCGTCCTTCCCATTTTTCCTGCACGATCTGGAGATTGGACGGGGAAGAGGCTCGCGCCTTGTATTGAACCCGGGTTTCGCCGGCGATAATGTCGCCAGCTTGAACGGTAAACGATGCCGCCGGTTCGGCAGCCTGCTTGAGTGTAATTGTATGCGAGCGCTGATCGACCGTGTAAGGAATTTGCAGCGCGGCTGTGATCGAGGTGAGCGGCACCATGAAGACGCCTTTGTCCGTATAAGCCGCCCCTTTCATCAGCGTCCGGATGCCGCTGGCCGTATAATACTTGCTCTTGTTCGTGAAACGGGCCTCCAGCCCCGCCTTGCGGACGACGGTCTCCTTCTTGGCGGGGACGTACGCGACGCTGAAGCCGAGACGTTCCGCCAGCGAGCGCAGGCTTCCATAGGAGACTCCGGCTTTGACGGCGAGCGGCCTGGCTGCCGTGTAGGCCTTGCTTCCCTGCTCCATGCGGGCGCTGTTCATGTACAGCAGCAGATCGCCGGATGGCGGGACGGGCATGCTTGGCGAGGCGTTGCTCGTTGGAGACTCGCTTGGCGGGGAAGCATCTGAGGATGGGCTCGGCAACGCCGCTCCCGGCGATAACTCGGCGGCAGCGGCCGGATTCGGCGCCGCGCTTGCCGACGCTCCTTCGCCTGAAGGAGCGGTCGGCGGCGCTGCCTCCGACGCCCTCGATCCGTCGGCCGTTATGCCGAGCTCGGACGCAGCTCCTGATGCTGCTGCATATGCTGCGGATGCCGCAGGCGTCTCGGCCGGAACCGGTACGGACGCGGCCAGCGCAAAGGCCAAGAACATCATTTTCCCTTTCAAATCCACAACTCCTTTGGTTTACTTGACGCCGATCACCAGGACGCCGGCCACGATAATGCCGCATCCGATCCATCTGTTCGGCGGAACGGCCTCCCCGAACAGCCGCCATGCCAGCAGGAGGCCGAGCACATAGGCCAGACTTTGCAGCGGATAAGCTGCGCTGAGGGGAAGCCTCGACAGCACGGCCAGCCACAGAACCGTGGCGATGCCGTAGAGGGCGATGCCCGCGAGGATAAGCGGAGACAACAGAACCTGAAGGAGATTGTCCGTTCCCAGCCCTCCGGTCCGATCCAGTCCGAGCTTCCAGATCGTCTGTCCCGCAACCAGACACAGGATGTTGAAGAGAAGCAGCAGGTAGGCCATCACGTCATCTCCTTTTGTGCGGGATGCTGCATAGCCCCTTCCAGCTCCTCCACCCGCCGCTCCAGCCGCCTGACCTGCTCCTGCCGGAGCGCGGCCGATTGGGTCAAGGTGATCGTTTTCTGGGTCAGGGCTGAGAGGGCCATCGTCATATGCAGAAGCAGGAACAGAACCCCCATGAGTCCGATGAAGTACAGCAAGGAAGGAGCGTACACGACATGAATCCGTTCCGCGAGGCCGTCGAGCAGTCCGGGAAACAGGGAGAGCGCCGTCATCCCCGTCCCCAGCAGCAGCCACAGCATGGCATACTGCTCCCGCAGCTTGCGCCTGCGGATGAGCAGCAGGATGGTGCATACAAAGCCAAGACTGACTGCAAAGCTGATCCAATAAAATTCAGTTCCCATATCCGATGCTCCAGTCGCGCTTCTTTTTCGTCTTGGTCATGAGCACGGCCAGGATGACCTTGGCCATGTAATAGGCCGACTTCATCGCCGATATGCTGGAGACGCCTCCCTGACGCTCCGACATGACGACCGGCACCTCGATGAAGGAGCCGCGGTGATTGTCCAGAAGCACAAGAGCCTCCACCTCCGGGTAGTCCACCGGATATTCCCGGGCGAATAAAGCAATGGCTCTGCGCCCGCAAAGACGGTACCCCGAGGTCGGATCGGTGATCCGCTGTCCCGTCAGAGCCGATGCCAGGCGGGCAAGCAGGGTGATGCCGAGCTTGCGGGCGAAGGTGGATTGGAAGCCTCTTCTCTCGATGAAACGGGAACCGACGACCATATCGGCTCCCCGCTCCTTCATCGCTTGCAGCAGAGCGGCCAGGTCGGCGGGGTTGTGCTGGCCATCGCCGTCGATTTGCGCCGCATAGGCATAACCGTTCTCCTCCGCGTAGCGGTATCCCGACTGCACCGCCCCGCCGATGCCGAGGTTGCAGCCGAGATTCAGCACCGGCACGCCCTCCATCTCGGCTTGGCAGCCGGTGTCGTCCGCGGAGCCGTCGTTGACGACGACGATGTCGGCATAAGGGGCCAGCCGCCGGATGGACTCGATCGTGCCCCTGATCCCGGCAGCCTCGTTGTAGGCCGGGACGATGACCAGCACGTCCGCTTTCTTTTTGGACTCATGCGCCTGCCGTCTTTCCATCGTCAATCCCTCCTTTGCCATGCGGCTTGTTCATCCGATTGTCCTGCCGGCGGCGCAGGGCTTGGACGGCCATGACAGCCGCTGCGCTGTCGAACACGATAAAAAACGGCATCGCCGTAAAGTTGTACCGGTACTCCGGGACAAACAGCAGCCGGAGCGCCGACATCGCGGCGAGCAGGAGGGCAGGCAGCGCCGCGGGATGCCTCCAGCTGCGGCCGATCACCATCGCGGCGCCGGCCAGCACCCCGGCCCAGATGATCGCCAGATGATAGACATACCGCATCGCAGCCGGCATGACGGGGTACAACGGCGTATGTCCGCTTCCATAGAACATCCGGCCGTAGGTGTACTTGAGCTTGCCGACGGTATACCACTTCACATAGGTCCGTGCATGCTCCGTGAATCCGATGCGAAGCCGTTCCTTTGCTACCTCCATCTGCGTTTTGCCATGCCTGTCCACGAGTCCGTCCTCGTAGTTCTTGTCCGGATAGGTTCCGGCCGCGAACGGATTTACCTGGGTGGAGGCGACAACGAGCTCATGCAGCGCGACAGCATTGCGTACGACCCATGGAGCAAGCACGAGCGCCAGCCCGGCACCGCAGATGACGAATTGAAGCAGCGTCTGCTTCCACTTTCGGCTCCACAGCAGGAAGAGCAGGTGGACAAGGACGAACAGCGGCAAAAACTCCGGCCGAGTCAATACGGCGAGTCCAAGCGAAGCCCCGGCCAGCAGCATCGGCAGCTTCCGCTGTGTCCGGTAAGCGAGAAGCTGGACATAGACGTAAAGCACCAATAGAAAAGCGGCCAGCGTCTCCGTCAGGATGCCTCCCGTCGTCCAAATGAAGGCGGGGTACACGGCACCCAGGAAAGCGGCCAGCAAGCCGGCCCATCTTCCTGCCAGCATCGAGCCGAGCCGGTACATAAGCACGAGCATCGCCGTGCTCAGCAGCGCTTGAATGCAGCGGATCCACGGATAAGGATCGTGAACGCGGTAGTCCACCGCCTTGTATACAGCCGCCATGAAGAGCGGATATCCCGGAGTAACCTGAGCATTGGACTCCCCGCTCTTGTAGGCGTAGATTCCCTTATCCAGCAGCTGCCTGACCATGATGTCATAGTTGACCGTGTCGTGGCTGACCTTGTGGCTGACCGACAGCACGAAGTCCATTCGCAGGAAAGCCCCCAGGCCGACGACGGCCAGAAGCAGAAGGAGAACGATCTTTGGGCTGCTCTTCTTTTGATCCCGTTCAAAGGCGACAACTTTCATTTGATCCTGCTTCCCCTTTCCCTGGCTCGGCACTTGACCGAGCGACACTCTCGCGGTCGTTTCACCCATTATCGCTGGAAAGGCTTAATAATCTGTTGACCAGGTTTTTAACATTTTCTTAGAAATTTCGACGAGTTCCCTTAATGGAATCCGGGAAATAAAAAAACACTTTCCCTAGCGGGCGGAGAATCCGGTCGGATCCAGCCGCTGCTCGAAAAAGTGCTCGATATTGATTTCCTTGCCTTATCTGTGCCCGATTATTCCGAAATCTGTGCCCGATTACTCCGGATTGCTCCAGGTTGCTCTGGATTACTCCAGCTTGAACCCGCGTCCCAGCACCTCCGCCGTATGGCTGATGATGACAAAGGCTTCGGGATCGACCGTCTGCACGAGCCGCTTCAGCTCGGAAACCTCGTTCTGGCTGACGATGACCATCAGCACCGTGCGCGCATCCCCCGTGTAGCCACCATGCGCGTCCAGGCGCGTCAGCCCGCGGTCGAGATCATGCAGCACGGCGTCCGCCAGCTCTTCCGCGCGGGAACTGATGATGAACGCGACCTTGGATAGGGCGAGTCCCGTCTGCACGATGTCGATCGTCTTCGTCGTCACGAACAAGCCGATCAGCGCGTACAGCGCATTCTCCGGCGAGAGGAACAATCCCGCTGCAGCGATGACAAGGCCGTCCAGGCAAGCGACGGATAAGCCGAGCGTCAGCCCCGAGTACCGGTGCAGGATTTGAGCCGCGAGATCCGTGCCGCCCGTGGAGCCGCGTCCTTTGAACACCAGTCCGAGTCCAAGTCCGACGCCGATTCCTCCATAGATCGATCCCAGCAGCGGATTGTTCGTCGGAGCGCCCCAGTGCGCCGTCAGCAGAACGAATAGAGGCATGATTGCCGAGCCGAACAAAGTCTGCAGGGCGAAGCGGCGGCCCAGCAGCAGCAGTCCCGCGAAAAACAGCGGTATATTGAGCGCCCACTGCGTATACGCGGGCGTGATGCCGTATAAATGCTGGATAATGACCGATATCCCGGATACGCCTCCGGAAGCGACCCCGTTGGGGAGCAGGAAGCAGTTGAAGCTGATGGCGATGATAAACGCTCCTGCGAGCAGCAGCAGCGTATTTGTGACGGGATGATTGATGAGCGGTTTCGTCATGCGGCGGGTCTTGCGGCTCTTGCCGCGTTCCGCGTTTGTCTGCTTTTCCCTCGATGACCCTTCGTTCCTGTTGCTCACGAGTTTTCCCCTCTCTAACTCCGCTGGCCGCGTGGAGAGTCCGGCTTCCCAGAAGCCGATTTCCCCTGCTCTGCCGCGGTAACGCAGAGCATGATTTCATTCCGCGCGAAAAAGAGTTCCACACTGTATCCAGTGTTGGAACTCTTCCGTGCTTCTATTCGCTGCGTGCCTCGCCTGCCCTCAGGCTTCCGGCTGCTGCCTGATCTGGTGGCGCAAATAGCCGTTGATGAAAGCATCGAGATCGCCGTCCATGACGGCGCCGACGTTGCCCGTCTCCACCGAGGTGCGATGGTCCTTGACCATGCTGTACGGATGGAAGACATAAGAGCGGATCTGGCTGCCCCAGGCGATATCCGACTGCTCCCCGCGAATCTCGGCCAAATGCTTCTGCTGCTCCTCGATCTTGCGCTCGTAGAGCTTGGAGCGGAGCATCTTCATCGCCTGCTCGCGGTTCTGGATCTGGGAGCGCTGCGTCTGGCAAGCCACGACGATCCCGCTCGGAAGGTGGGTGATCCGGATCGCGGATTCCGTCTTGTTGACGTGCTGGCCGCCGGCGCCGCTGGAGCGGTACGTGTCGACCTTGAGGTCCTCCGGACGGATCTCGATCTCGATATCATCCTCGATCTCCGGCATGACGTCGCAGGAGACGAAGGAGGTATGACGGCGGCCAGATGCGTCGAACGGGGAAATCCGCACGAGCCGGTGCACGCCTTTCTCCGCCTTCAGGTATCCGTACGCATTGTGGCCCTTGATGGAAATCGTGACGCTCTTGATGCCGGCTTCGTCGCCGGGCAAGTAATCCAGCAGCTCCACCTTGTAGCCGTGCTTCTCGGCCCAGCGCGTGTACATGCGGTACAGCATCTGGCCCCAGTCCTGGGACTCCGTGCCGCCGGCCCCCGGATGCAGCTCCAGAATCGCATCGAGCCTGTCATACGGCTGGTTGAGCAGCAGCTGCAGCTCGAAGTCGGCGATCTTGCCCATCAGGTCGGCCACGCCATCCGTCAGCTCGGCATCGAGAGATTCATCCTCTTCCTCGCCGGCCAGCTCCAGCAGCGTTTCCAGATCCTCCTGCTGGGAAGCGAGCCTGTCGTACAGCTCTACGACGGACTTGACCGCATTCATTTCGGCGATGACCTTCTGCGCCTTCTCGTTGTCGTCCCAGAAATCGGGAGCGGTCATCTTCTCTTCATAGTTGGCTATGATCTCTTGTTTGAGATCTAAGTCAAAGAGACCCCCTGAGAGCTTGGAGCCGCTTTGCCGCCTCGCGCAGGTCTTGCTTAACCGTTACGTCGATCATGACAATGCTTCACCTCAAATTTTCGTCTATTCATGACAGGAGCCGGGAGCGGGCGCGTACGGCGCGTCTCTCCCGGCCTCTCATGCTGTTGGGACTGCTGCCCGCCAGGCACAGTCATCCTGCCTTGCGGTTCACAGCCATCATGCGTTCCAGTCAGCCTGGACGCGCTGCCGACTCGGCTGTTTGCCGAGGCAGAGCCTGAACAGCTGCGGAGTTCCTTGCTTGCCGTGGCAGCGCCTGAGCAGTTGCGGAGTTCCTTACTTGCCGTGGCAGAGCTTGTATTTCTTGCCGCTGCCGCATGGGCAAGGATCGTTGCGGCCGATGCGCTCCTCGCGCTTGGCCGGACGCTGCTCGCGGCCTTCGCTGCTGCCGCCCATTTCCACGACCTGGCCCTTGACGACTTCCTGGCGCTCCAGGTTCTGCTCGACCTGGGCCTTCATGATGTATTTCGTAACTTCTTCCTGGATGGTGTCGATCATTTCCTTGAACATCTCGAAGCCTTCGAACTGGTACTCGCGAAGCGGGTCCGTGCCGCCGTAAGCGCGAAGATGGATGCCCTGGCGCAGCTGGTCCATGGCGTCGATATGATCCATCCACTTGCTGTCCACGGCGCGCAGCACGATGACCTTCTCGAATTCGCGCATCGTCTCGCTGCCCATGGCTTCCTCGCGCTCGTCGTAGAGCGCCGTCAGCTTGCCGAACAGGAATTCGGAAATCTCCTCCGGCTCCTTGCCCCACAGATCTTCCTTCGTGACGGCTCCCTCGTTGAGGAAGGTCGCTTCGGCATAATCCACGATGGCTTGAAGATCCCAGTTCTCCGGAACCTCTTCCTTCGGACAGTGGGCTTCGACGATGCGGTCGATGACCGGCTTGACCATATCCATGACGATATCGCGGATGTTATCCGAGAACAGCACCTCGCGGCGCTGCTTGTAGATGATTTCGCGCTGCTGGTTCATGACGTCGTCATACTGCAGGACGACTTTGCGTGTGTCGAAGTTGTTGCCCTCGACGCGCTTCTGGGCGGATTCGATCGCCTTCGTGATGAGGCGGCTTTCGATCGGCTGGTCTTCCTCGAAGCCGAGACGCTCCATCATGCCCATGATATTCTCCGAGCCGAAGCGGCGCATCAGATCGTCTTCGAGCGACAGATAGAAGCTCGAGGAGCCCGGATCGCCTTGACGTCCCGCGCGTCCGCGCAGCTGATTGTCGATGCGGCGGCTCTCATGGCGCTCCGTGCCGATGATATGAAGGCCGCCGATGTCATGCACCGTATCGCCGAGCAGGATGTCCGTGCCGCGGCCGGCCATGTTCGTCGCGATCGTGACGGAGCCTGCTTGTCCGGCGCGGGAGATGATCTCCGCTTCCTCGGCGTGGTACTTGGCGTTTAGGACCTTATGCGTGATGCCGCGCTTCTTGAGCATTTCCGACAGCTTCTCGGAGTTCTCGATCGATACCGTGCCGACGAGCACCGGCTGGTTCTTGCCGTGCCGCTCCACGATCTCCTCTACGACCGCCTTGAACTTGCCCATCTCGGTCTTGTAGACCACGTCCGGGCTGTCTTGACGGATCATCGTACGGTTCGTCGGTACCTGCAGCACCTCGAGGCCGTAGATCTTCTTGAACTCCTCCTCCTCCGTCTTGGCCGTACCGGTCATGCCGGCCAGCTTGCGGTACATCCGGAAGTAGTTCTGGAACGTGATCGTCGCGAGCGTCATGCTCTCGTTCTGGACCTTGAGGTTTTCCTTCGCCTCGATGGCCTGGTGGAGGCCGTCGCTGTAGCGGCGTCCGGACATGATCCGGCCCGTGAACTCGTCGACGATGAGCACTTCTTCCTCTTGCACGACATAGTCTACGTCGCGCTTCATAATCGCATGCGCCTTGAGCGCCTGCTGGATATGATGGTTGAGCGTAACGTTCGCATGGTCGAACAGGTTCTCGACGCCGAACGCCTTCTCCGCCTTCTCCACGCCGGCTTCCGTCAGCATGACGGAACGCAGCTTGATGTCGACGGTGTAGTCTTCTTCATGCTTCAGGCGGCTGACGAACTTGTCCGCCGAATGGTACAGCTCCGTCGACTTGGCCGCTTGTCCCGAAATGATGAGCGGCGTACGGGCCTCATCGATGAGAATGGAGTCCACTTCGTCGATGATGGCGAAGTAGAGCGGCTTCTGAACCATTTGTTCTTTATAAAGGACCATGTTGTCGCGGAGATAGTCGAAGCCGAATTCGTTGTTCGTTCCGTATGTGATGTCGCAGGCATAGGCTTCCTGCTTCTCCTCATGGGAAAGGGAATGCAGGTTGCAGCCGACCGTCATGCCGAGAAACTCGTACAGCGGACGCATGATCTCGCTGTCGCGGGAGGCCAGATAATCATTGACGGTGACGACATGCACGCCTTTGCCGAGAAGGGCGTTCAAATAAACAGGCAATGTTCCGACCAGCGTTTTGCCCTCGCCTGTTTTCATCTCCGCGATCTTGCCTTCATGCAGCGCCATGCCGCCGATCAGCTGCACATCGAAATGCCGCATGCCGAGAACGCGCTTGCCCGCTTCGCGGACCGTCGCGTAAGCTTCCGGCAGCAGGTCGTCGAGCTCCTCGCCGTTCTCGAGGCGGTCGCGGAATTCCTGAGTCTTGGCCCGCAGCTGCTCGTCCGTCAATGCCGCAAACTCCGGCTCGATTCCATTTATCGCTTCGACCGTTCGCAAGAGCCGTTTTACTTCCCGCTCATTCGCGTCGCCGAAAATCTTCTTCACCAGTCCGAGCATGGTTTTCCCCTTTCGTAAACCCACTTTGCCTTAATTTTAACAGTTAGCCGACCCTGTAGCAATGAGAGGCAAATCATTTCCAATAAGTAATAGGGCTTCTTCTTCAATCTAAGCGATAAAAAGCTTGTGTACTAAAACAACTGACATCGTTGCTGCGCAAAATAATCCGCAACCTATATACGCGCTTACCCGCCCTACAGTTGCCAGGCAACGGCTGGAATGGACGCAGAAAGCCCTCTCCGGCAAAGGAAAGGGCGTGGTTTGAATCGTTATTGGATGCTTCAACGGCCGGCTTCGAGCTGTCGGGTCAGCCCTGCTCGATCAGACCGTACTTGCCGTCATTGCGGCGGTAGACCACGTTCACTTCCTTGGTCTCGATGTTGGAGAAGACATAAAAGCTGTGTCCGACCATATCCATCTGGAGTATGGCTTCCTCCACATCCATCGGCTTCAGTTGGAATTTCTTCATTCGTACAACTTCAAGGTCGTCTTCAGAATCATGCAGCTGAACAGAGCTCACATCGTCCTCGCGGAACAGCGTCTTGATGCTTTCATTCTGCCGGAATTTGCGGTTGACCTTCGTTTTGTATTTCCGGATCTGGCGCTCCAGCTTGTCGACGACCGTATCCACCGAGGCGTACATGTCGGGGCTTTTCTCTTCGGCCCGGAGAATGACTCCCGTCATCGGAATCGTCACCTCGACGCCGTGGCGTCCCTTGTGGACAGCCATCGTCACATTGGAGTCTGTGTTGAGGGGGGCATCAAAATACTTTTCCAGTCGGTTCAACTTCTTCTCGACTTAATCGCGCATGGCGTCCGTCACCTGAATGTTTTGACCTCGAATGTTGTAGTTCATTGAGCACTCCTCCTTTTGCATGGTCCCATTATAACATGGGTTGCGCTTTCAAATCAAAAGACTTATTGGCCAATTGTGAATATTCTGAATACTATACTTTTTATTGTTTTTCCGCGATTCCGATTCAAGGAATCATGGTTATTGCGATTAAATACCGATGAAAAAAATCTCCATCAGCCTTTCGTCCCTCCCTCTTGAATTCGGCTATAGTGTCTTACTAACCGCTTTTATACGAAAAAAATCATGAATCGCCGAAAAACAAAACACAAAAAAAGAGGCCCTGCAATTGCAGAGCCCCGTACAGGCACTTGTCATTCTCGTCAATCATCTATGCATGGCCGATCGGCCGGATGATTACAGTTTGACTACGTTGGCAGCTTGTGGACCGCGAGCGCCTTCTACGATGTCGAACTCGACGGATTGGCCTTCTTCCAGGGTTTTGAAGCCCTCGGATTGGATTGCGGAGAAGTGAACAAATACGTCGCCGCCTTGCTCAGTCTCGATGAATCCGTAGCCTTTTTCTGCATTGAACCATTTCACTTTACCTTGCATTCAGAACATTCCCTTCATCTTCAAATGCTGTGAGACGCCTTGTATGCATGGCCCACATTTTGACTATAGCACCGGATTAAAACAGTTGTCAATATGGGATGGAAGCGGATTCATAGCCTGTACGGCCTTGAAGGAGCGCGATCTAGATTCGCTTCCGCTCGCATCCTAATGGATTTTCTTGCATCCTGTCAAAATTCGGCTGAATTTGTCGTTAAGTTGTCTGTTAAGGACGAAAACTTTTTCTCATTATCTACTCCCTATTAAGAAATTCGTGAACCCGCTTTTCAATTCGATCGAACATCATCTGTCCAACCCGCTGTTTCGAAAACCGCTTATGAAGATCCGCTCGAGCAAAACTTCCTTTCTCTGCGGCCTCTACCCGATTCAGGAAGACATGCCGCATGAGGGCCCGCAGATGTACGACGCTCGGCTCTGCCCAGCGGTGGCCGTGATAGAACGATGGCATATCCTCGCTGACTGGATGAAAATCCTCAACGTCGATCAGATAGCTGTTCTCATCCGTCATGAATTCCAGCTGTCCGCTCCACCGGGTCCCGATCGTAGGCAACCCTAGCGCCATGGCATCCCAATAAGGCCTCCCCCATCCTTCCCCCCTGGAAGGCATGACGTACGCGTCGCATGCGCGGTACAGGCCGAGAAGCTCTTCCTCTCCCAAGTAAGAATCGATAACCTGAATATGCGGAAATGCATTGAGGCCCATCTCCCGGACGAGCGACATGATCTCCATGCTCGGGTTGCTGTCAGGCTTAAGGGATAGGTTCACCTTGAGAACGAGCGACACATTCTCGTAAGCCCCGAACTCCTGAACATAAGCTCGGATCAGCACGTCCCATCCCTTCCGCTTGCTCCAGTCAAAATTCGAAACGAACACATAATTTTTGACTTCCTTTAGAGGAAACGGTCGAATTGAGGCCTCCTCGTATCTCCGCTCATCCAGCACTTCGGGGATGACGGCCAGCTTGGTCGGATCTACTCCGGAAGCAGCGAATGTATCCCGATTGAATGCGGAAGGAACCCAGATTTCCGTTAATCCGTTCAAGTGAGGAAGCCAGCCTTCTGGTATTCGATCGGTCTCAAACATCGTTCGGCCGATGGACACCGGAGCCAGGGGAGGGAGGAAATGAAATCCAGGACCTGCCTGATAATGCACGATTCCGTTTGAATTGCGATTTTTCTGCAAGGCATTCAAATAGGTTAACTTTTCTTCTTTAAGCAGATCGGGCCGAGGGTTCTGCTCTTTTGGCTGCAGTTGTATCTTCAATGGAAGGCTTCTGAGGCAATCCAAATAGTCGACCTGTTCATTGGCGTAACCCGAAGCATCATATACGGGCGATTGCCACAAGACTTCATAGGGTCTTTTACACGCTACTAATCCATAGGCCTGTTCGCTCTTCGCATCGAAGCCAAGCGTAACCGTCATCCCCGCCGATGCCAGAATGGATTGCATAAGCGTTTTAGGATAAGGGCGTACATGCTCGATCCTCTCCCAGAACATATTGGCGGATTTTTGCGCCTCCACGTCATAGCTGAGAATGATCATTTTGCCTGATGAGCTCAAGGATCCGGCGCAAAGGGAGAGCAGCTCGATCCACTCATGGGGCAGGATGCGTTCCGCCACCTTGCCGAGGTAGATCCCGTCCACCTTCAGTCCCTGCTCGTTTCTGAACTCGTTGAGCGACAGCCGTGTGACGGCAATGCCTCCAACCGTCCGTGTTTTCTTTCCCCGATTCGAGAAGGATTCCGATGCCGACAATAGGGGGGGATCAAGAACCAGAACATGGTCGCCTTCGTTGAAATAAGTTTTTAAGCATTCATTCTGAAAAGCTTCCGGCTGTCCCTCGTTTTCATCCGCTGCAGACACAGGCCGACTCTCAGGCATGTCGTCGCCATGATTGCAGTAATAGTTTCGAAGAGATTCCATCTCTCTCTCCGCTTCCTCTATCCATTCCCTGATGAGGACTTTGTCCGCCGCCCTGCCGGTTGTCTCCGTCATTGAGAGAGCTTCCCTGAAATAGTGGACGGCCTGATGCAGATCTTTCTTTGTAAAGTATGCACGCCCCAAATGCTTCAATGAGGCGAAACGGAGGAACGCAGGCTGCTCTCCCTCCTGAAAATGCTTGACAGCAAGCCTTAAGTTCTGAATGGACTCTTCGATCCGATCCAGCTTAAGCATGATAATTCCGGTCAAATAGTTCCGGACCGATACGGCCTTATGATAAGTGGCAAGGAAGGCCGAATCCAGAATGTACTGCAAATCTTCATCTGAGAGCAATTGAATTTCATCAAGCTGGATTTCATTGTTGATAAGAGCGAGAGCGAAGTCCTCTTGATCCGGACCTCCGGGATTTGTTTCATCCACACTTCCTCGATGGCTTGACTCAAGCAGCATTGTCTCTGCATAAGCAAGACTTTCCGCTGCGGTAGGATGATTTTCGTTGCACACCAGAGCGTTCCTGAAAGCTTCCGCCGCCTTGGAAAAACTGGCGGCTTCGGAATAGCAAACACCCAGCAGGTTCCAGATGTCAGACTGGAGCTCTGCAGTCTCGTTCTTCATGATCCCCGTTATCCATTGAAGTTGTTGTCTCGCCGATTGAATGCTCCCCATCCGGAACAAGACAACGGCAAGGTTGTAGCGAATATCCAATCTATGCGGATAATGATCCAGAATCGCTCTGAAAATCGTTTCCGCTTTCGGATCGTTTCCTTGCTTATAGAATTCGAATGCTACACTCGACTCTTCTTCAATGATGTCGGATTTCGCTCTTGTCCGTCCTTGCCCTTCTTCGATTACTCTTTCGATTTCGGCTTCGACCGTATCGGCGGTCGCATCCCAGGTGAAGGCTTGCCTAATGAAGCTGGATGCATTGGCTCCCAATTCCCGCAGCCGCTCCGGATCCTGATAGGCCGACCTCATTTTCTGGCGGAGGTCTTCGACATGAATCTCGATTACCCAAGGAAAATCAATGCTTGCGCTAACCCCAAGCTTCATTTGCAATTCCCTTTTTTCGAAGCTCGGAACCAAAATAGCCGTCTCTTCATCGCAGAAATCCATGCTGGCTCCGCGATCAGGAACGATGGGCGGAATGCCGCAAGCCATCGCCTCCGCAATCGGCAGTCCAAAACCTTCCCCCCGGTAAGGATGAACAAGGCAATCCGCCGATCGATACAATTCCGCCATCTGGCTTGGAGTCAAGTCATCCGTTATATAGACGATTTCAGGATAAAGATCATTAGTTTGTATTTTTTGAATAGCTTCCTCATTTGTTTGCCCTTGATAGGATGTTTTTTGGCCATTGTCCTTGATGACCAGCACAACATCATCCTCAGGGCTGAATTCTTGGATATAGGCCTGGAGCAGAGTATCGATTCCCTTACGGTAAATCGTTCCTCCTACAAACAGGAAAACGAATTTCTTCTTGGTCGGAAGAGGATATCGGGAGCCCGAAGGACAATAGAGCGAAGGATCCACTCCAAGTGGAATGACTTTGATTTTTTCAGCCGGAATGCCGCATTTCACATAACAATCTTTTGTATGGCTGGTGTACACCCAAATCTCATCCGTATGATACTTGAACGGAATATACCAATCCCTCGGTATGGCTCCGAATTCCCAAGGCTGCATGACTATCCATTTCTCGCTGTTCGGGCGCTTAAAGTCAGGGGGCCATTGATGTGCGATCGCAATGGAAGACTCGTCTCCTTGCCAAGTCCTCTCTTGAATCTTTTTATATTCAGGAACGATTTCGCTTTGATTGACTTTGTCCATATACGAGAAAGAAACGAGTTCTCGGCGCTCTGCGAGACGGCTTCCAATTTCTCTATTTACATGCGCAAGACTCGCTTGTTCAAACTGCGGCCCGATCCAAGTAACGCTGCTGACCGGCTTATTCTCTTTGGCATTCATCTGCAGGACTCCTTTATGACTATCCGTTGACTTTAATATCGACATCGACTGTTCCAATATCAATATAAAATCCAAAGAAAGACGTCAAAGCCGCTAACGGATTCCCTTCTATATACCGAGTAAACTACTAGAATACAACTTTTCTTCTCTGCAAATTGCTTCATCCTGCACGAACAGAAAACAACGGATGGTGATCCCAATGAAGCCGATGAACGCCCCCAGCGTCCCGGAACCCAACTCACAGCTCCTTGAGCTGGAGCAAAAAATCGAGAGCATTCGGAGTGAAAACAGGCAGCTTGCCGAAAAAATCTCTCAAGTCGAGCTGCAGCAGGAAGAGGCCTGCACTGCTGCTCAACAGCAACAAACCATCTTACAACAATACATCCACCATCTGGTCGAGCTTACCGAGGAGAGTCTCCAGCAAAAACAGGAGCTGCTCATTCTCGCCGACAAGCTTGACCAGTTGGGACGAAACAACTCTCCTGCACAAGCTCCTGCTGCGTCTCCATATGTGCAAGAAACGTACTCTCAATCCGGAGAAGACAGCATCATCCTCTATATTTTGCAGATGCTTAACATTTCAATCGGGGACGCAACCTATGTAGATCTGGGAGCGAATCATGCCAAATTCCTGAGCAATACTTATGCCTTGTACTCAAGGGGAGCAGCCGGCATACTGGTGGAAGCCAATCCATCCCTTATTCCAGAGCTCGAATCCGAGAGGACCCGAGATCTGATTTTGAACCGCTGCGTGGATGTACAATCAGGCCGGATCCAGGATTTTTACATCTTGAATTCGGACGGACTTTGTACGACCAGCTACGAGTCAGCTATGGAATTCTGTGAAAAAAATCCCTACCTGTCCATTGTTGATCATATTAAAGTTCCTACTATTTCTTACAATGATCTCGTCAATCAGTACCTTCATGCTCCGCCAGCTTTGCTGTCCATTGATCTCGAAGGCAAGGATATGGAGATTCTGCAATCCATCGATTTTGAGACCAAACGCCCCGTCATTATTGTCATTGAAATGATTGATTACGAAATCAGGCTTGCTCATCGAACGAAAAACGAAACCATTGTCCGCTTCATGGATCAGCAAGGATATGACGAGTATGCTTTCACCGGCATCAATTCCATCTTCGTCGACCGCGACCGCCTACGTTTGAGATAATCGGTGACGGCGACAGGAATTTCTGCCTGACACCCTTTCGTCTCTCCGGAGAATGGAAGGGTGTTTCCTTTCCGTTCGGAAGAGCAGTAACTGTAACTGTGGATAGGATCTATTGTAATAACGATTGAAATCCGATATACAACTAAGGCAAATCAAGAATATAGGAGAATGAATATGCTTCTTTCCTTGTGCATGATCGTCAAGAACGAACAGGATGTGCTGGAGCGCTGCCTGGAAAGCGTCAAGAGCGCCGTAGATGAAATCATCGTCATTGATACGGGGTCCACGGATCGCACAAAAGCGATCGCTTTGTCCTACCAGGCCCAAGTTCATGAGTTTACTTGGGGTAATGATTTTTCCGCGGCTCGCAATGAAGGCGTTAGAAGAGCAGCAGGCAAGTGGATTCTTGTCATGGATGCGGACGAATATTTTGCCGCCGGAGATGCAGAGAAGCTTAGACAGTTTCTGGAATCGGCCGAGCCTTCCTCCCATCATATTTTTTCTATTAATGTCATTAACTTCGTAGGCAAATCCATGGAACAGGCCGTCATCACTTCGGGAGAGATCCCCCGCCTGTTTCCGAACGGATTCGGAATCGAATATTACCGTCCCATCCATGAGCAGCTCCGCTCTCCATCGGGAGAGCTGCTGTCTTCATTAGCCCCCGTTTCCCTCTTCCATACCGGATACTTGGAGGAAATGGTAAACAGCAAATCCAAGCTGAACCGAAATGCCAGCATCTTCAAGGAACTAAAGGAAAAGCAAGGCTTCACCGCCTATGATTACTACACGCTTGGCAATGAATTTGCCGTAGGCAAGGATATTCAAAAAGCGGTTTATTATTATGAACGAGCCCTCAAGAAACAAAATAAAAATATAAACTCTTCCTGGTACCCCCATTGCGTCATCTCGCTTATCCACAGTTATTTGCTACAGCATCGGTTGCTTGATGCATGGAAGCTCACGGAGGATAAACTTAGTGCATGGAAGGATTACCCGGAATATGCATTCTATAAGGCAACCATTCTTCATCATCTCGGTTTTATGCAAGAAGCCGAGAAAACATATGTAGCGACCATTGAAACGGCCGCTTTAAAATCCAAGGAATCGCAGGTTTTTTGGCTCGAAAGCGCTGAATTCGCATCAACCATTCCTATGCGCAAATTAAGTTCTATCTATGAATGGCAAAAAAAATGGTCCGAGGCCGTTCATTATCTAACCAAGCTTCTCATGCAGGACTTATACGATTACAGCGCTCTGAGAGCCCTGCTCAAAATCATGACAAGATTCGATACCACTGAAGCGACCATAGAGCTCTTGGACAAGCTTTATGAGCCAGGCAACAGCAAACACCGCTACATATTGTTCCGGTCGGCTCTGGCCAATCATGCCGCAGAGCTGAGCAGGCATTATTATGAATCTATAGCAGGTGATCTGGCTTTGTCCCATGAAGACATGCTGGAATACTTCTTCCTCATTAAAGATAAATCCGGATATGCACAGACAGCAGCTCTCATTCCATCCGGCTTCATTCATGAGCGAATGGCAAGAATCCACGCCTTGGCTGATCATGCATGGGGGTTGTCACTAGCTCTTCCCTTGTCTCTTGATGATTCGGAGGAACAGAATCAAGCCGCCCATCGGATCGAGGCCATTCGTTCCTATCTTCGGGGAGAAACCGAACCAGAAGACGTGACGCTGGAAAACTTCGGTCCCCTGCTCGACTTGTTGAAGGACAGCTTCAATTTCCGCGAGTTCGCTATTTATGACCAGCTGATCAACCGCTATTCCCATGATTTCGTCATCCAGCAAATGGCCGACTACATGTTTGTCCAAGAGCAGACCGAGATCGCCTTGAACTACTACAGCCTTCTTCTGGAGCAGAATGCTTTGAATGGAAAAAATATGGAGAACCTCGCCATTCACCATCTTCATCAAAATTTAGTGGAAAACGGTCTGGCATTCCTTGAAGAAGCCATTCGAGAGCTGCCCGGGCAAATTTATCTTTATGTGCTTTATCTCAAGCATGCCAGCGAGCCGCTGAAAAAAGAAGAATACCGTCAGAAGCTGCTGGCTCAATTCCCAGGCGCTCGCAAGCTCCCTATCTTCACCGATCTATTGGCCCGATAAAAAAGGATTGCCTGCATGCAGCAGGCAATCCTTAATTTCTTTTATCGATGAAATAGCTTCCTTGCACACTTGTTTGTTCATAGGCGTTTTTCTGGAATCTGGACTGATTTATTTTCAGGAGGGCCATCGAAGCCTCTTCTTTCAGCTCGACCATTCTGGAGAGGATCTGCCCGTCAAAAGAGAGCAAGACTTGAATCCTGCTCCTGTCTTTTTCCGTCAATTCTCCGTCTTGGATTCCATTCAGGACTTCTTCCCTCAGATCCACGAGCTCTTCCAGCTGCTCATATTCGACCTTGTACAGCTGCTGAGCCAGCTGCTCCGTGTATTCCTGCAAATATTTAAGCCTGCTCTCGACACTCATGCCTGCTGCTGAAGAGGCATGTTGCCCGCCACTTTCTTCCATGACTCTCGCAATTCGTTCAAGTGCGCGACAACTTCTTCCGCTTGCTTCGGATTCTTGCCGATATTGGCTTGAATCAGTTGATGAAGCATGTATTCGTAGATGTTGACCAACTGGCTCGAAATCGGGTAATCGAAATTCAAAGATGCGATCAGCTCATGCAGAATCGCCTCTGCTTTGCAAAAGCAATTGTTGGCGAGTTCATAGTTGCGCTGCTCGACTCCCATGATTCCCTGCTTGGTAAAGCGAATGGCCCCATCATAGAGCATGAGGACAAGCTGAATCGGCGTAGCGGTCTGGGCTGATAATTGCTGATATTTCTGGTAGGGAGACTGTATCACACCAGGTCACTCCTTTTATTGGCTTCCAAAGGCTCCCGACTGGGAACTGTAGCGGTTGATCGCCGTTTCCATCGCGGTAAATTGTTTGTAATATCGGTTTTCCTTGTTCGTCAGCAATCGGTTCATATCGCTGATTCGGGTATCGAGAGTCCGAAGCTGTTCGCCCAGCATCGAATTGGCCATGAAGGTTCCATTTTTGTCCGTGCTGTATGACGAGGTTCCCGCCTTTTCCGTCAACTGCTGGAGAGATTTCATGACCGTGCTGCTCAACCGTTCGAAAATTCCCCATTTGGGATCGACGGATTTGGACAGCTTGTTGGGATCGGTATCCGGCAAAGGACTGGGATCCTTGCTGGTAAACAAAGCTATGACCTGCTCCGGATTTTTTTCGATTGCGGCTCTAAGCTGCTGCTCGTCTTGTATTTTGAGCTTGCCGTACTCCGACCATTGTCCGGTCACGATGCCGAGGGATTGAACCGTTTTAATGGCATTGTCGCCCGTTCCGGTCGTTACGGTAGATACAAGCGCGGTCCTCATGTCCGTAACCATGGAACTCAGGATGGAATCGTTTTTGAGCAAGCCGCTCTTGGCTTTGGATTCCCAGAGAGTGACTTCGCTCTCTTTCATGTCCGCCTTTTGCTCCTCTGTCAGAGGGGAATAAGTCCGGTACCGTTGTTCATTTAGCTTGGTATTGACCTGATCGAGCAGCGAGTTGTAGTCGCTTATGAATGACTTGATCGTATTGACGATGGAGTCGGTGTCCAGCTTCGAGGACACGGTGCTCGCACCGGCGCTTCCCGTCTCCGCCTTCAATTGAAGGTTGAACCCGTTTACGCTGACATAGTTGCTCGCTGATTTCATGGAGATGCCGTTAACCGTGTATGTTGCGTCCAAGCCATCCACAGGCGGTTGGGCGCTGCCCGCTTTCAATAAGCTTGGCGCATTGATAGACAGCTCGTTTTTGCCGGTCGCATTGCTCCGGATGGACAGCTCCCCTCCGGATCCGATCATGAGCGTCGCATTCAATTCTTTATTGGAATTGATTCGAGCCACGACATCGCTGACGAGCTCTTCCGGCTGAAAAGTGAACTTATACTCTTTCCCGCCGGATGTGATGCTGATTTCGTTGCTAGTGGAACCGGAAATATTCAATCCGCTCATTTTCGTATCCGCCTTGACGGAAGCCGCCCCTGTCTGCGCCAAAAGAGAAGCAGATGTAGCCAGGTTTTGAACCGTCACGCTTAAGGAGCCGGACGCTCCGCTGCTGGTGGACGTTACGGACACGGCAGCTGTATTGCCCGTCACCTCGGAGACTTTGGCGCTGAGAGAATTCAGCGTATTGTACTTGGAGAGCTTATTGTTTCGGAAATCCACCAGAGAGGTGCTGATATCCCGGTACTGCTCCTGCTGCCATGTAATAGACGTCTGGCTTTGCTTGAGCTTGTCGAGCTTGGCTCGCTCCGCCTTCATCATCTGCTTTACCATCGCATCGATATCGAGTCCGGAATTGAATCCGGATATGCGCATGCTGGTCATGATTGATTCCCCCTCTGACGGCTAGGTTTAGATTCGGTGGTCGACCAGCAGTCCGGCTACTTCCATCAGCTTGGCCGCGACATCCAATGTTTTTTCGGGAGGAACTTCCCGGATAATCTCATTCGTTTCTTTATTGATGACTTTGATCATGATGGCGTTCGTTTCCTTGTGGACAGAAAATTCCACGGTCGTGTGAGGACCCTCCATCGCTTTGATGGCCCGGTCCACCGCCTTGATCTTCTGCTCATCGGAGATGCTCGGGTGGGCGCCTCTAAGCTCTGCGAGCCTGAGCGCGTCTGTCGTATTGATGACTTGGGTCTTGCTGATTCCGGGTCTTGCAGCCTCTGCCGGCATGGCCGGAACCGATGGCAGCTGCTTGGTGTTCATGGACGAAAGATTGGATACGTTCATGGACATCGACGTTCCCTCCGATTGTTTGACTATAGTTTTTATCGGTTTAATCGCAAGAAGTTGTGAGAGTTTTCACTGGCTCAGGCCATCGAGTCTCGCTTGCGCCTTTTTATTGCCATGACGGGCGCTCTCGCGGTAGGCCTCCGCAGCTTTATCGGCTTGTCCCGACAATTCATAATATAAGCCCAGGTTGAACTGCGCCGCATCCGTACCTGTCCCCTTGACGCTGTCATAACGATCGCTGTCGCCTATGGCTATTGCCGTCAAGTAGGAATGTTCGATTTTGGGCAGCAGGTGCGCACGAGTGGAAGGCTCCGCCATAATGTAGTCCATATAAAAAATTCCGCATGCAAAGTAATAATCGGGAAATTGGCTCGTGTATTCATGGGACTGATTGACCAATTCCATTCCCCGGTCCAAGTCTCCAAGACCTATAAGGGCGTACAAATAATGCACCACTACATTTGGAGCATACGGTTCCCGGCCATGAAGCCGTCCCAGCGACTCCTCCAAATATCGGGATGCCTCAGCATAATTTTTAATGCCGTAATACTCCTTGCCCAATTGATAAGCATAATAGGATTTGCTTGTGCCCTCCGCTTCATATTCCATGAGCAGCAGGGGGATGTTTCTTGTCGATTTATCCGTCCCTTTGTATCCGTCATGGTTTACGAGAAGAGGAATGTTGCGGCGGGGCGCATCGGATTGGGCCTGCTCATGAATTCTGCCGGCATATCGAACGTCTCCGGGAAGCAGTCTGGACACCCAGCCGCCGGCTTGGCTGTTATCCCCTTCGCCATTCACAAAATCGCTGTCAATTCGGATGCGGCCTATCTGCCCGTTATTCTCCATGAATAATCTGATCTCTTCCCAATCTGCAGATATCACGTACTCATCCGCATCCAGAATCAAATTCCATTCGGCAGACGACCGGGCCAGCGCGTAGTTCCGGGCTTCCGCAAAATGGTCTCTCCAATGGAAATCGAAAACCTCCGCTCCGAAGACCTGCGCGATCTGCTTGGTTCGGTCCGTCGAGCCGGTATCTACGATAATGATCTCATCGACATGAGAGCGAATGCTTTCCAGACAGCGGCCCAGCGTTGCCTCCCCGTTCTTGACGATCATAACCAATGCCAACTGCTTTTTCATGCCATTCCATTCCTCGCTCTATAAAAATAAAAGGACCTTAGATGAAATCCAAGGTCCTCGGGTAATGCGGTCCATAAGAAAAGATTAACGGAGCAGGGACAGGACGCCTTGCGGAGCCGAGTTGGCTTGAGCCAGCATCGATTGCGAAGCTTGGAGGAGAATGTTGTTCTTCGTGAGAGCAACCATTTCCTTCGCCATGTCCGTATCGCGGATGCGGGACTCGGAAGCCGTCAGGTTTTCCGTCGTCGTGCCCAAGTTGTTGGACGTGTATTCCAGACGGTTTTGAACCGCACCCAGCTTGCCGCGTTCCGTTGCTACCGCGGAGATAGCATCGTTGATGCTCGCGAGCGTAGAACTGGAATTCAGAGCGTTGAAGCTGCCCGTCGTCACGGAGGAAATCGTGATCAGCGTGCCTTTGTCGTCCGTAACGATGCCGGCGCCGGCAGTGATGCTCTTGCCGTTGAACGTCGTGTTCGTCAGGATGTTGCTGATTTGGGAAGACAGAGCCGTCATTTCTTCGCCGATGTTGTCCGTGTCAGCGGATTGGTACGTGCCGTTGTCTTTTTGGATCTTCAGCTCTTTCATGCGCGTCAGCATGGCGGAAACTTCGTTCAGAGCGCCCTCAGCCGTTTGCACGAAGGAGATGCCGTCTTGCGTGTTGCGTTGAGCTTGCTCGAGGCCGCGGATCTGGCCGCGCATGTTCTCGGAAATGGAGAGGCCGGCAGCGTCGTCGGCAGCGCGGTTGATGCGCAGGCCGGAGGAGAGCTTCTCCATGTTTTTGCTGGCAGCCGTTTGGTTCAGGCCCATGTTGCGGTGCGTATTGACTGCGGAAATATTGTGGTTGATAATCATGATTCATTTCCTCCCTGAGTATAAAGAATATCCCACATCCTTGTGGTAAAGCAGTTATCAGGTCGGCCGCCCTTTAACTGCTCTAAAGAATATATCGGGGAGAAAACTACTATTTTTTATAGCTTTTTGGATAAATTCAACGCTTAAATCTACATTTTCAAGCCATACATAGAAACGGAGCGCTGAGCCGATTCGCGTGACGATCGCGATCAATGCCAACCCGTTTTTCTCAAGCCGTTCCATTCCTCGATCTATAAAAACAAAAGGACCTTGGATGAAATCCAAGGTCCTCGGGTAATGCGGTCCATAAGAAAAGATTAACGGAGCAGGGACAGTACGCCTTGCGGAGCCGAGTTGGCTTGAGCCAGCATCGATTGCGAAGCTTGGAGGAGAATGTTGTTCTTCGTGAGAGCAACCATTTCCTTCGCCATGTCCGTATCGCGGATGCGGGACTCGGAAGCCGTCAGGTTTTCCGTCGTCGTGCCCAAGTTGTTGGACGTGTATTCCAGACGGTTTTGAACCGCACCCAGCTTGCCGCGTTCCGTTGCTACCGCGGAGATAGCATCGTTGATGCTCGCGAGCGTGGAACCGGAAGTCAGACCGCTGAAGCTGGTCGTCGTCACGGAGGAAATCGTGATCAGCGTGCCTTTGTCATCCGTAACGATGCCGGCGCCGGCAGTGATGCTCTTGCCGTTGAACGTCGTGTTCGTCAGGATGTTGCTGATTTGGGAAGACAGGGCGGTCATTTCTTCGCCGATGTTGTCCTTGTCAGCGGTTTGGTACGTGCCGTTTTCCTTTTGGATGTTCAGCTCTTTCATGCGCGTCAGCATGGCGGAAACTTCGTTCAGAGCGCCCTCAGCCGTTTGCACGAAGGAGATGCCGTCTTGCGTGTTGCGTTGAGCTTGCTCGAGGCCGCGGATCTGGCCGCGCATGTTCTCGGAAATGGAAAGGCCGGCAGCGTCGTCGGCAGCGCGGTTGATGCGCAGGCCGGAGGAGAGCTTCTCCATGTTTTTGCTGGCAGCCGTTTGGTTCAGGCCCATGTTGCGGTGCGTGTTGACCGCGGAAATATTGTGGTTGATAATCATGATTCATTTCCTCCCTGAGTATAAAGAATGTCCCACATCCTTGTGGTAAAGCAGTTATCAGGTCGGCCGCCCTTTAACTGCTCTAAAGAATATATCGGGGAGGAACATAGATTTGTTTATAGCTTTTTAGATAAATTTAAAGCTTGAATCTGATTTTTCAAGTCATCCATAGAAACGGATCGCTGAACGGATTCACGGTTGGAATCCTCGATCGCGACGTAGAGCTCTTTTCTAAGAATGGTGACGTCCTTGGGGGCGGAAATGCCGAGCCGGATCCCGTCGGCGGTCACTTCCAGGACGCTGAGCTCGATGTCATGGCCGATCAGAATGGACTCGCCCTTTTTGCGGCTGAGTACGAGCATCAGGCTTCTCCCTCCGTTCCAGCGGTTGTGACGGGAGCTTGCAGACCATGTCGAGTCGTATACCCCGTCCCCTCCAAAATGATCTGAACTCCCTTGCGGGCGGCTGCGTTCAAGATTACGGGAGCCACCAGGTTGATCGTGGCCTTTTCCAGCGAACCTTGAATACTCACAATATTCAGCACTCGAACATCCTCAATAACTGAGATTGCCAGCTCCTGCTCCGTCTGCTCGGGAAGATTGAACTCGTAATCCGGATAAAAGGAAAAGGGATCGACCGCGACGAAAGCAAGGCTGCCTTCCTCGATGGATTGCAAATAGTAGAACGGGCTGTCCTCCACATCGATCAATGTATAGCTTTTATAGTTTTCGAAACCTGGAATGCCATGAGGGAATGTATACACCTCGTGATCCCGGAACTCCAATTGCCCGAAACGGGTCGTTTCTATCAGCATTTCAATCACTCCCAATAGTCGGCTTGATCTGTGGAAAAGAAGAAGAGGAAAAGAAGTTCTAAAAGATCAAGATCAGAAAGCCAAGATCAGAAATTATAAATTAACAATCAGAAATTCAAGATCAGAAAGCAAGATCATCAGAAATCCAAGACCAGAAATCAAAAAATCAAAAATCAGAGATCAATAATCAAGGATCAATAACCAGGGATAAAAGATCAATAACAAGACAAGAAAATTAAAGATTAGAAGTTAATCATCAAGAAAAAGAAAGAGCAACAAAATCGTTATTCCGATTTTATCGCTCTTTTGCAATCGTTGGCAAAGGTTATTTGGGTCAGAGTGCCCGAAGTCCTTTTAACTCGTCCAGCCAAGCTTCAAGCCATCAGCTCCACTTGCGGGGGAGGAATGATGGTGACCGTCGGATATTGAGCCACCGTAACGTTCACCTTGGCAGGCTGGTAGTCCACTTCAGGCTTATGTGTCTGGACGTCGATGTTGACCTTCCAAGGCTGGATTTCGATATCCGGCGGCCTGACGTCGATCTGAATCCGGGTGTTGAAGATGGACGCCTCTCCGTACACCGGAAGAGGGCTTCTCTCCCGGAATGCTTCCGCAGCCGCCATATCCGGAATCGGGTTCTCCTTTGCGGATAAGTCCGATACCTGCCGCCACTTCTGAATCGTCCGAATCAAATGCTGCTGAGCATATTGGCCCGACTGGGAATAGATGCGCTGCGTGAACGCCTCCGGCTTGCCGCCGGTAATGGCGTTCCAGGTGTCCGTCTGATCGATGCTGAGCACAGGCCGATAGGATTGAGCTTCCATCGGAGGCCTGGACGTCTCGATCTGGACGTCTGCTCTCCGCTGCCGGATATCGACCTGCGCGCGCTGGCTCTGGATATCGAGCTTGATCGGCTGCTGCTGGATTTGGATCTGCGGCAGCCGCATCCTAGTTCAGGAAGTTGACGAGAGAAGGCATGATGATCTTGGCGCCGACCGATAGGGAAGCCTGATACACGTTCTGGCTGACGGTGGAATCCAGGAACAGCTTCTCGACGTCGGCATCCTCGGTTTTGGACTGGAGGGCCGTCAGGCTGATGTTCATATCCTTCAGCCGGTTGTCCATCAGCTCCGCCCGATTCGTCCGGGCGCCGTTCTCCGCGCGTGCCGAAATGATTTTGTTCATCCGGGTTTTGATGGTATCGAGCTCGCCGCCGATGGCGCCGTAGTTCGAGGTCGAAAGCGCGGCTGAAAGACGGTCGAAAACGGAAAAGACGTTGTCCGTCGTGCCGGCTGCGTCTGCGGCTCCAAATACGTCGGAGGCTTTCAGGTTCACGTTGAGCGTGATCGATTCGCTGATCGCATAGGTCACGTCTCCGCCGTCGGCGGCGATTCCCTTGGCGTCCGCTCCGGCCGGGAAAGGCTTTTGATCGAAGCACTGGCCGCCGAAGACGTATTTGCCGTTGAAGCTGCTGTTGGCGATATCCGTCATCTGGTTTTTGAGCTCGGCGATTTCCTTGTTGATGGCGTCGAGCGAGTCTTGCGTGTTCGTCCCTGTCGATGCCTGGGTGGCAAGACTGGTCACGCGCTGCAGAATCTGCGTCGCCTGATCGAGCTGGGTGTCGTTGAAGTCCAGCCAGGATTGGGCGGAGGCGACATTGCTCTGATACTGGGCATTGCCCGCCAGATCGCTGCGGTAGCGAAGCCCGTAGGTGATTCCGTTGGGATCGTCGGAAGCCTTGTTGATTTTGCGGCCGGTGGATATCTGGTCCTGCTGCGTAGACATTTTGCTCAGGTTCGTATTCAGGTTGCTCATCAGCTGGGCATGCATCATGCCCTGGGTCACTCTAAGCGCCATAACCGTTCATCTCCTTAACGTCAGCGGCCGACCTGTCCGGTGCCGTTGATCAGCTTCTCGAGCAGCTCGTCCATCGCGGTCATGAAGCGGGCGGCTGCGTTGTATGCATTTTGGAATTTGATCATGTCCGACATTTCCTCATCGGTGGAAACGCCGCTGACGGATTGCCTGCTGCTGTCCGCCTGATCGACCATCGCCGTTGAATTGCTGTACTTCCGCTGCGCTTCCTGGGATTGGACGCCGAGCAGGCCGACGATGGAATTGTAATAGCTGCCGACCGTCGCCGAGGATACGGAGCCTCCGGAAGAGGTCAAATCGATCGTGAACGCCTTGTCCTTGGCCTCGCCCATCAGCAGCGCCAGCGTATTGTTGCCTTTGACGACGGTGGTGACGCCAGCCGCGTCCGTGGAAGTGCGCATGGAGCTGGCGATCTTGTTCGGATCGGAATTGATGGCGGGATTCAGCCTGATGCTGGCTGCCGTAATGCCTGTCGCTCCGCCGGCCGTATCGAAGGTAAAGAAATCAAGCCCTGCCGTCGCAGGATCCTCCAGCGTATACCCCAGCTTGTGCAAGCCGTTGATTCCTTTGACGGTCATGATCGTATCGTCCGCCAGAGGGACGGTCGTTCCCGGCAGGACGGAGCCCTTCGGTACAGTGACCTGGAATTCCCCGTTGGCCAGCGTATTCGCCAAAACGTCCAGCTGCGTCTGCAGCCCTTTGACGTTGGCGTCGCGCGCCTTGAACGTGCCGAAAATCTCGCCGCCCTGGAGATCGCCCGCTTGATAGGAAGCCTCCAGCCCCGCTCCGGTAAGCACCGAGCTGACGGTTCCCGCAACGAGGTTGGCGCCGCCCATGGCGATGGAATACCCATCGGCCGTCTCGGTCACGTTGACGTTGACCAGCTTGGAGAGCTGGTCGGTGAGCAGATCCCGCTTGTCCCGCAGGTCGTTGGCTTGGTCGCCCATGCCTTCCATGCGCTTGATCTGGCCGTTCAAATCTGCGATCGAGGACAGGATGGAAGTCGCCTGCTGGGCCTTCGTATCCGCGCTGTTCGTCAGATCCCCGCTGAGATCGGTCAGCTGCTTGCTCAGCTGGTTGAACGAGTCGGTCAGCGCGATCGCATTTTGCTTGACGATCTGGCGATTCGTGATGTTGCCCGGATCCTTGCTGAGATCGGACCAGGAGGACCAGAACTTCTCGACCAGAGTACGCAGTCCCGTGTCGGACGGTTCGTTGACGATCTTCTCCAGCTTGTCCAGCGTCTCCGCCTGGATCTGCCAGCTGCCCTGGGCCTGGGTTTCGCCCCGGAATTGATCATCCAGGAAGCTCGTGCGCAGACGGGTGATCGTGGAAGCCTCGACACCGGTGCCGCGCTGTCCGGCAGCGGTCGAATGAAAGAATCCGAACGGCTCCATCGGCGTCGCCGCCGACATGTTCACGCGCTGGCGCGTATAACCTGCCGTATTGGCGTTGGATATGTTGTGGCCTACCGTGTTGAGAGCCGTCTGCTGCGTGAACAGGCTTCTCTTGGCCGTTTCGATTCCGTGAAAAGTGGAAGCCATTAGGGCTGTCCTCCTCTAGCCTTTTCTGTCGAACATGCCTGCCTTGGCGTAACCGCCCGGGCCTGCCTGCGGATGGATATAGGTATAGTCGTCGTGAGGCTGGTCGCTGGCAAGCTCAAGGGAAAACTCGATGAATTCAAGCGACTGCCGCAAAAGCTGCTGGTTATGCTCATTCTTCATTCTCAGCCGCTCCAGCTTGCCGCTCAGCTCCTGCTGGATCTCCGTCAGCTTCTGCTTGTCCTCCGGCTGGCTGACCGTCCGGATCAGGTCGGCGAGCTTGCCGCTGCGAAGCCGGAGCTGCAGCTTGGAAAAATGGATGTTCACCTGCGTCGTCCTGCGCTCCTCCAGCTCGCCGGCCGTTTTCACCAGCTTGCGTTCTTTCATCAGGAGCGCATTCAGGGCATCCAGATCCCCCTTTACGAGCGCGGGGGTCTTTTGGTCGGCGAGCTCGATCATCTGAGAATAAAGAGCATCCTGCTGCTCCAGCGTATCGATAATCGCTTCTATCGGCATGATGCTTCGCTCCTCAAGAATTCAAATGATCCCATAGCTTGTCGGCAATCTTGCGGGCGTCTACGCGGTAATTGCCGGAAGCCACTTCGTTCTTCAGCTCCTGGATGCGCTGCTTGCGCTCGGCGCTTTCCGGCTGGCGGCTGGCTAGCATTTCCTTGGCCTCCTCGGAAATTTCCACTTGGTCGGTCTTGCGGGGACGGGCGCTTTCCTGCACCCGGTTCTCGGCGCCTGTCTTCTGATAAGCGCTGACAGGAAGGATCCTGCCGGTTTCATTTATTTTCATTGCCATTCACCTCGTTATTGGGCTTTCTGATCGGCCTTGGCTTCTACACGTATTATCGGCCTGCCCAAAAGCTTTCTGAATAGAGCGGTCGGACTAATTGTCAAGTCCTATATTTATCGTATAAACAAGAATTTCATCCCGTACTCAAGTACGATCTTTGCCTATATTCTTGCTCTGATAGGCCCTTAAGGCCGATGTGCTGCGGAGCGCTTCCTCTTCAGCCGACTTCATTCGACGCACGTCGTTCTTGAGGCGGGCCCGGCAGGACTCGCACATATGGTCTTCGCGGATCAAAATTCCGCAGGATTCGCATGGATAACTCAAATTAGGAGAATCGATTAGCGAAATACGGCCTTCCTTGATGAACTTCGTGATCTGCCGGATGCTGACGCCGGTCATGTCGGACAGCTCGTTGATGGCCGTGCCCCGGTTCTTGCGGAGATAGTCGGAGCAGAGCTCGTATTCGCGATCGATTTCCCGAATGCACTGAGGGCAGACATCGCGGAAGTTTTTGGCGAACAGCCTGCCGCAGCGCGGGCAATTGTCGAGATTGTTCATCGGATGGGCCAAGCCCCTTTCATGATACCAGACTGTGTAGTTCTATTATCGGCGGAGAGAGCGTCACATTGGAGTCCAGGATGGCAGGAATGTATTGGGAATTGCATGAGGAACCCTTGTATAGAGAATGCAGAGGCCGAAAAGACCTGGGAACGTTCCGCAGGCAGACGCTGAAGACATGCCAAACAGCTCCGCCGCCTCTTGAGGGCGGGGAGCGATTGCACAAAAAAAGAAATAGGACGCTCTCAAGCCCGCGCCCAAGCAAGGGAACGGATATCGAGCGGCACAGGCGAAGCTGCATGCAGCGCGTTGGCGCAGCCGTCCAGCGTCCCTCCCGTCGTATAAATATCATCCACGATGAGAAGGCTCAGCGGCGCGACGGAAGAGGGCGAAGCGCCCGGGTACGAAGCTCGGTTTAGAGCGGCTGCCTGCAGAAGCGTCTCCGCTTCCGCTGAGGCAGAGAACAAGGACTCGGAAGCTTGCAGTCGCTCGCTCCGGGATTTGGAGCTCATCTTCCCACGTTCCTCCCGCCGCCGGAGCAGGTCTGCTACGGGCAAGCCGACATGCAGGCCGAGCCGATGCGCCAGCCGCTCCGCCTGATTGAACCCCCGCTCGCGCAGACGTTCCGGGCTGACCGGCACATACGCAATCAAATCAAATGCCGGGCGTGAGAGGCCTTGGCCCGCCCTCATGCCGAGGGCATCCGAGGCCAGCTGCTCATAAGCGGGCAGCAGCATGGCGCCGAGCAGGGGGAGCAGCGCCTCGTCTCCTTTGTATTTATATCTCGCGAGAAGCTCCTTCATGAAAGAATCATAGCGGACGGAGCTCCGGTTGCGGAGCAGCCCCCCGTTAGTCCGTCTCCGGCAATCCCCGCACTGTTCCGGGCGTCCGCACACCGGACAGGCCGTCTTTCGGATCCAGGGAATGCCTGCCTTGCATGGCCGGCATAGGGAATCCTGCCAGCCTCTCGGAAATGCATCCGGAGGCAGGGAGCTCGTCGCATAGATGCCCTGGGAATTGGGGACTCCCGGCCGGTATGGCTTGCCGCACATGATGCAGCGCGCCGGTGCCGGCGAGAGAAGGTCCAGAAGACGGCGCAGCAGCGGGGCTGAAAAGGACGGCTTCTCTCCTCCCGGCAGGAATGGACCTGTTCTCCCTGCGGTCCCGGCCGCGGGACGGTCGTGCTTGGCCATCATCATCGGCCCCCCCGCTCCGGCTGGCAGGCCGAGTCGGGCCCTCCGAGCGCTCCGCCGCCGGCCAGCCGGTTCATGGCATGGATTTGACGGATAGCGCCCGCCTGAGATCCCGTGTATTCCGGCGCCGCGAAGTATACCCTTCCTCCGGGGTCATCCGACGATCTGCCCGCTCTGCCTGCGATCTGCACCAGCGATGCTTCTCCGAAAATGCGGTCATTGGCGTCCAGGACGAAAACGTCGCTCTTAGGAACCGTCACTCCCCTCTCGAGAATAGTCGTGGTGACCAGCAGCCGGATGCCACGTTCGCGGAAGCGCAGCACCTTGTCGCCGCGTTCGGGATCTTGGGAATGGGTGCCCGCCACCTCCGTGCCGGGAAACCAGGCGGCCAGACGGGCAGCCAAGGGCTCCACCTGCCGGATTCGGCTGACGAATACGAAAATCTGGGCATCCCTCGCCAGAGAAATCCGGATCGCCTTCGCCAGGCTGCGGGGGAGGCTCCCCGCTTCGATCAGACGCGCTGCCGGCGGGCAGGCGAGACGCTGGGGAACCGGCAGCGCATGGCCATGGTAGCGGACCGGTACTTTGGCATGCGGCAGCCGGCCGCTTCGGGCGAGCCGCCGCAGATTCCTGCCGGGAGTCGCCGTCAGCAGGATGACCGGCGCCCCGCGGCGGCAGACGGCGGCGGCGGCGCGGGCCAGCAGCGGATCGCCCGCATAAGGAAAGGCATCGATCTCGTCCACGACAACCAGATCGAAAGCTTCCCGGAAGCGGAGCAGCTGATGCGTCGTCGCCAGCGTAATGCAGCCGCTCTCCCATCGCTGGCAGCTTCCTCCATAGAGAGCGACGACCTGATGATTCGGGAAGGCGCTTCGGACGCGGGGCTCCAGCTCCAGGACGACATCCCGGCGCGGCGCCGCCACCAGCACCCGGCCTCCTCTGGAGAGCACCGACTCCAGCAGCGGAAACACCATCTCCGTCTTGCCTGCTCCGGTCACCGCCCAGATCAGGAATGCGGGAAGAGGAGAAGCCGGCCTGAACAGGCGGGAACGGAAAGCTCCGCCCAAATCGAACAATAGAGCTTGAACCTTTGCCACCACGGAACTCCCTCGGCCTCGCTCGGCATATGCCTGTTCCGCCGCTGCCGAATCGTCCGAGCGAGTGTCCAGAGGGACAGCATTCATGACGGATGGCCGGGACAAAGCCGCTGCAGGCACTGCGGAATGGTCCGAGCCGGGCTGAGCCGGCCGCTCGATGAACTGCAGCGCGGCTGCGGCTGCGGCGCTCTGCGCGGGGCTCAGCCGCCAGCGCCGCAGCCTGTCCGCCGCCGGCGGCAATGTCTGCGGCGGGGCGGGAGCTGCCGCCCGCCGGCTATGCTGCGGCATGCCCAGCACGAGCAGCCCGCATTCGCGGCTGCGGCCCATGGCGAGGCATGCCTCGCAGTAGGCGCAGCTGCGGCGCC
>NZ_JZEJ01000001.1:3197903-3351774 GCF_001188365.1 Paenibacillus sp. D9
AAGCAGCGCGCGGCCTTGCAGCGCGGCTGCGGCTGCGCAGGCCGCGCGCGCCAGCTCGGCCGCTCCGCCCGGCGCTGCAGCCGGAGCTGCAGGCCAGTCCGCCTCCCAGCGGACTACCTGCCGCTGTGGAGCCGGCTCCGTTTCTCCGCGTTGGCGTTCCGCTTCGGCTGCGCATCCTGCCAGCATCTCCGCAGCCTGCCGGCGACCGATGCTCCTCAAACCGGTTTCTTCCCACAGCTCCGCAGCCCGGACGGCCGTATCCAGCGGAAGTTTGCCGCATGCCAGCACTTCCTCGGCACCAGGACGAGCATCCTCTCCAGCGGCGCTGCAAGCCTCCTTCCTCCACTTCGCGTTCAGCAACCACAGCCGATCGATCTCCGGAACGATGGTCAAACCCGCCTGCCAATTCCCCGACAACGATCGGCTGATGTATACCGCTGCCTCCATATGCTCATCCTCCCTCACGGAACCGCATGCCCGGGCAGGAGGACGCAAAAAAAGCACACCCCTGCGGCTCGCCGCCGACGGGTGTGCTTCACCTGTTCCGCTCTTAAATAAATACAGCCCTAGTATAACCGAGCTTGCGCCGATTGGCTATTCAATCTTTCTGCGTCTCGACAGCGCAGGCTCCATTCCTTCTCAGAACGGCAGCTTGAACCAATCCTCGGGAAGATCCAGATCCACCAGCACAGGCTGATCCTGCTCCCTTACGATTCCATGGCTGCGCAGGCTCCACAACAGCCTGTCGCGTCCACCTTTTTCGGAGTCCTCGAGGGATCGGCGCTTCGAGGAGGCCGAGGCACCGCCGCTTCCCTGCCATGCCGCCCCAGGCTCGCCAGCTTTGCTTCCCGTCCATGCCGATTCAAGCTCATCCGCTTCGCTACCCGTCCATGCCGATTCAAGCCCGCCAGCTTCGTTTTCCACCCAACCCGCTCCAAGCTCATCCGCTTCGCTTATCCATGCCGATCCATGCTCACTCGCTTCGCTTCCGACCGTTCCCATCCGACCTCTCTCCGATTCGGATTCCGATTGTTCTCCCGCTCTCTCACGAATGTTCCCGCTGTCCATGTCGGAAACGGTCACCAGCCGAATCCCGTCTCCGAAACGCGTAGCGATATAGGCGGTATCATCTGTCGATCCTCGATCCCACACGGTAATCCGGACAGAAGTTCCCGTCAGCTTGGAAAACCGGTGAAGCGAACGGATGCATCCTTCCAGCCGCAATTCATCGTTCCGGGTCATCAGAATGTAATGCTTATCGGCACGGGGAACCTTGGCCATGACGTAAGAAGCCATATGAACCGCTGCCGCCGCAACGCCGTAACAACCAATGACGCCGAGCAAAATGTCTATCATGGGCCGCTTCTCCTCTCACGCGGCATCGAAGCCCTCGAACCCGGCCGGCCTAGCGTCATGGCCGCGCCCGCGGAACGGCTCGAAGGGGGAATGCCGTGACGGATACTGTACCATATGCCTTTTTCGCTCTGGGCGTTACGGCGGCCGGCATGCATCGGCGATAAAAAAGAAGTTCAGGAGAATATGCGGATCGAGTTCATTCCACTTAGCGGAGGTACAGGTATATTCGTTCCTAATGACGGGGGTATGTTCTACATGACGGGTTTATGGAAAATGTTCCTGCATGACGAGGTGCGGGTGCAATTCGTTCAAGCTTGAGGATGCCATACAAGAAACTCTTTCCGGCCTAATGAGTTTGTCTTTTGTCTTTTGTCTTTTGTCTTTTGTCTTTTGTCTTTTGTCTTTTGTCTTTTGTCTTTTGTCTTTTGTCTTTTGCCTTTTGCCTTTTGTCTTTTGTCTTTTGCCTTTCGTCTCTCCCTCCGCCTGCAAAGCGAACAAGCCAAAACCCCCGGAGAGACATCTCCGGGGGTTTTGGCTTGTTATGTACCGTCCAGGCTTCGCAGGCTTTAGAGAGTCACCCATCCGTATTTGATGGAGTTGATGACAGCCTGGGTGCGATCGTCCACTTCCATCTTCTGCAGAATGCTGGATACATGGTTTTTGACCGTCTTTTCGCTGATGAACAGGAATTCGCCGATCATCTTGTTGCTCTTGCCCTCCGCCATGAGGCGAAGCACTTCCGCTTCGCGCCGCGTAAGCGGATTGTTCTCGCCGGCGACGAACTTCACGCCCGTCTCGCGGCTTGCAGCCGCTCCGGAGTTCGCGCCCATCTCATCGAGGTAAGTCATGCGGCGCAGCTGGTTGATCAGCTTGCCAGTCACCTTGGGATGAATGTAAGCATGTCCCTGCACCACCGAACGGATCGCATTGATCAGCGACTCCGCCTCCATGTCCTTCAGAAGATACCCCGACGCGCCCTTGCGCAGAGTTTCGAACACGTAGCTCTCGTCGTCATGAAGCGAGAGGATGATGACCTTGATATGCGGAAACATGTCCCGGAGCCGCTCCGTTGCCACAACCCCGTTCTCGATCGGCATATTGATGTCCATAAGCACGACTTCCGGCTGGTGTTGATTGCAGAACTCCAGAACCTGAATTCCGTCGCTGCATTCCCCGATCACTTCCAGGTCCTCTTCCATGTTCAGGATGCGCTTCAAGCCTTCCCGGAAAAGCTGGTGATCGTCGGCAATCAGCAATTTGATCTTGCGCTTGCCTCCTGCTGCCTTCAGGTCCATACGCTATGTTACTCCTTTCTTTGATCCACGCCTGTAGGGATATGAATCGTTATCCTGGTGCCTTGGCCGCTGGCGGACTCAAGCTCCATTCTTCCCTCAAGTAGCTCCACTCGCTCCCGCATTCCCATCAATCCGAAATGCTGGTTGATCTTGGCCCTCGATTGAATCAGCTCCGTGTCGAATCCGCTCCCGTTGTCCTGTACCGAAATCTTCACCATTTGCGACTGATAGGTCAGCTCCAGCGAGACAAAGCTCGCGCTCGCATGCTTCAGCGCATTCGTGAACGCCTCCTGGACCAAACGGTAGATGCCTGCCTCCATCGCGGAGGGAAGCCGGATTTCGCGGCCGATTGTCTCGAACACCGTATGAATTCGCGTTTTTTCCTCAAAATCCTGCACATACTTACGCAAAGTGGGAACAAGTCCTAAATCATCTAATGCCATAGGTCGCAAATTGAATATTATCTTCCGAATTTCTTCCAATCCGGAGCGAACCTGTGCCTTTAAGTCTACTAATTCGTGCTGGACCATTTGGAATTCCTGCTTGGCGAGCATTCTTTCTGCAATTTCCGTCCTAAGCACTAGATTCGCGAGCGACTGCGCCGGACCGTCGTGGATCTCGCGCGCGATCCGCTTGCGCTCCTCCTCCTGGGCCAAAATGATTTTGAGCCCGATCAGCTGGCGGTTTTTGGCCGATTCCAGAATACGTGTCACTTGCGTCAGATCTCCGGCAAGGTATTCGAGCACGACATTGATCTGGGAATGGATCGTCTCCGCTCTCTCCACCGAATTCTCGACGTTTTTGACCCGCTTCTGCAGATCGTCCCTGCGCGCCTTGAGATAGGTTTCCTTCTCGCGGAAGACCATCAGCTCCAGCTGCAGGCTGGTAGCCTTCTCATAGGCGTTCTTGATGTCTTCTTCCTTATAGCGAACGAAATCCCGGCTTACCTCCGTAAGCCGAATACGCGCAAGGCGGTACTCCATTTCCAGCTTGTCGACCTTGTCGATCGTCTGGATCGTTTCCTGGAGCACCTGATTCAGCTCCTGTTCGAGCGTGACCAGTTCCTTGCGCGCGGATTCGCAAATTTCATAGATTTGGTATTTGCTTTCTTCCATGACTTGAATCGCGTTTTTAATAACGCGGTCGATGTCCACAATCCGGTGATCCACAGTCATCACGGCTGCCTTTCTGATGCTGGAGATTCCTGCCGCTCCATTCGTTTCAAGCCGCACCGTCCGCCGCCAACCAGCGACAGCGGGCAAATGCGAGGAAACGAGAAGAAGGTATCTATGAAAGATACCTTCCTTCTCTTCATTATGAAAGGGACAGGTCCCCTCTATCATACCACAGCAGGCGTGCTGGGATTTGTATCATTCGACGGTAATCCTTTTGGTTGTTCCGTCCCATTTTACCGTTAGGCCCATCTGCTCAGATACGAGGCGGATGGGGACTAAAGTCCTGCCGTTCTGTTCGATCGGCGCGGTATCAACGGCCACTCGCTTGCCGTTCGATACGAGCTCCTTGCTGCCGATTACCATTTCCAGCAGCTGGCCTCCCCGCAGCACGGATACGCGTTTTGCGGCCGCTTCGTAGTTCACCGTGCTGCCGAGCGAGCTGGCGACAAAGCGGAGCGGGAGATACGTGGTACCGTCCTTGATGTAAGGAGCGGAGTCCAGAGCCGTCGTTTTGCCGTCCACCATGGCGGTCTTGCTGCCGGCCTTCATCTCGATCTTCACGGAGGCCGGAGCCGGCAGCGCTGCCGGGGCATCCGCCTTCACATTGTCAAAGGCCATCTGTCCGCTCGCGGCGCGCTCGTCGGCGCCTTCCTTTAAGCTTGCAATATACAAGCGAGTCAGCTTGACCGGATACTTGACGGCTTTTCCGGATTCGGCGAGATTCACCTTCAATGTTCTCCAGCCGCTCCAATCGACCGTCTTGGCCAGCGTGAGCAGATGAGTCGCCCCTGCGGCATCCGTCAGCTCCGCCCTCGCCCAGTTGAGGCTCGCATCGCCATAGACGTCGATGCTGATGCCCGAAGGCGTGCCCGCGATCGGAACGCCGCCGCTGCCCATCATCGCGTACGCGGCTCTCGTATCCGTCGTGCCTGCGGAGAAATCATAGGACAAGGACAGCGCGTTGGTCGCATTGGAGGCATCGAGTCCGCTCAGGAGGGACGTGCTGCCGGTGACGCCTGCCGTAGAGGAGAACGATGCCGCCGGAGATGCCGCATCGAAGTCGGCGACTACGCTGCTGCCGCCGCTTTTCGCGAACGGAAGCACGGCGGAGAAGCCGTCGTAGCGGGCGATGGCGTATCCGATGGCCGCTCCGCCCGCGACGGACTGAACGGTCAGCTTCTCGCCGTCGCGGGCTGCCGCAAGCCCTTGGAATTCCCATTTTACGGATTCCGGCGGAACGGTATATTTCTGCCCGCTGCGCAGCGTAACCGTCACAGGCACGGATACCGTCGCGCCGGCCTCCAGCGAAGCCTGGGCGCTGCCGATGCTCATAGCGGCGATGTCGTCCGCTCCCACCACCGTCACAGGAAGCGTATCCTCAGCCGAGCCCGACTTCACGGTAATGCTGCCTTGTCCCGCCTTCGTCGGGGTGAAGGCGTTGCCGTTCCAGCTGCCGCCGATTTTGGACGAGCTCCACTTGGCGCTGAGGCCGCCCGGCTCCATCGGGTTGTAGTATTGATCGTAGGCTTTCAGCGAATAGGTGCTGGACTGGCCCAGAAAGAGCACTCCGGAGCCGCTTGCCTTGATGCCCTTGATCGCGCCTTGAGGAGCGATGCTGAAGACGCCCAGCCCGTTGGAAACCTGACGCATCGTCGTGCCGTACTCCGTCGGATGGGCAAGCTGCAGGCCGAAGTCGCCGAGCGGACGCGCGACCATCGTCGTCGAGCCGCCGCCGTCCAGATTGACTCCTTTGTAAACGCCGATGCTGACCATCGCCTGCTGGAGCTCCGCAAGCGTCAGGCCCGAGCTGCTGCCGTTCGTCTCCGACGTGATGATGAAGACGGATTTGCCGTCGGCGGAATAACCGAGTGCCGTGCGGGAGCGAGCGGAGGTGCCGCTGATCGACGAGACGCTTCGCGAGAACGTCGCCGCCTTGCCCCCGTCCACGAGAATCGTATGCCCGCCGACCATCATCTCGAAGCTGGCCGGGTCGGCTTGCTGCTGGGTCGTCAGGGACTGAAGGGAGTAGTTCGCGTTCACCGCCGTGCCCGGCTGCAAGTGATCGCGCACGAATGCGGCCGCCTTGCCATGCGCACGCAAAATGTACCCGTCAGCCGGCGGCTTGGAGGAGAAGGCGGCGCCTTCCGATATCTGCTGCACGACTCCGTTCTGGACGAGCACCTCCGTAGGCGTCGCATAGCTCGCTCCGGCCGGACGGTCTGCATCCATCCAGGCGCTCGTATACATGAACAGCGAATCGGAATGGGAATTCGTCTTGGCCGGATACTCCGTCGTATAGGAGGACTGGTTGAGTCCCGCCAGCGTGAACGTGGAGCCGTCGGCGGCTGTGACGCTTCCCTGGAACTGGTAGCGGTCGATGACCGGCTTCTTGTCCTTGGTGACGCCGAACATGTACATGCCCGTCAGCTGCATCGGGCTCGTCAGCAGGCTGCCGCTGAGAATCTCCGCGCCCATCGGGGCCCCGTCCGTGGAAGAGGTCTGGAAGTAGTCGGCATTGACGCCGGCAACGGCTCCGGAATTTTTGGCCATGCTCATGACGCTGCCGCGGTCGGTGACGACGCCCTGAGTATTGTTGATGGCGTTCAGCTTGACGTATGGATTACTAAGATCGACCTTGATGACGTGGATATTGGCCTGCACCGCTTTGCCGCTGCGCGTGCCCTTCCACAGATAGTCGATGCGCTGGGCGCCGGAGGTGACCATCTCCTGGTTCGTGACCGTCAGCTTCGCAGCGCTTTCGGCCGCATGGGCGACGGATGGAGACAAAATGGACGGAGCGCCCGGCAGCGCAGGCGCAAGCGCCAGCAGCGGCTGCACGATGAGGGCAGCGCCGAGCACGGTAACGAGCATCCTGCGGCCGCCGCCGAGCGGGCGAGGATGCTTATATGTAGGGGCCGAAGGGGCATGGACAGCCGTTTGATTCTTTTCTTTGGACATAAAGATTGCAACTCTCCTATCTGGATGGCACTCATTCTGCGTTTCTGAAACTCTGTCAGTACGAATGAATAGACTTCCAGAATGGGAAAAAGTTACGACCAAAGAGGGTCTGATAGAATAGTCCTTTCAGCCTTTCGACAATGATTGACTTTTTCTATGTTAATAATCTCTTAGAATGGAAGGAAGGACCTATCGTTTCCTCCCTGCGATCTAGTAGGGCTGCTTGAATAAAGACCATGTCCGCGGCATGCTCCTTTCCTGCTTTCAATCGTTTCCGGGCAAAAAAAAAGAAGCCGCCCGGCCGCATCCGCGATGCCGGCAGGACAGCTCCCGTTCTTTCTACACGTCGATCATTCCGAGGTACAGCAGCATTCTCTTGATCATGACGGCCGCCTCTGCGCGGGTCGCCTGCCCCAGCGGAGCGAACGCGGTGGCGGTCTGCCCGTTCGCGATGCCCGCAAAGACGGCTTTGGCCGCATACGGCTGCGCCCAGGCGCTGATCTTGCCCTTATCCTTGAATTTCGCCAGGTAAGAGGCATTGTCCTTGGCCGGGATGATCTTCATCTCGGAGGCTTCGATGGCGCGAACCATCATCGCCGCCATCTCCTGACGGGAGATGGCCGCGTTGGGACGGAATTGCCCTCCGCTCCCTTGTACGATGCCGGCAGCCGAAGCCGCTCCGACATAAGAAGCAGTCGCCGATCCGGACGAGACGTCGCTATAGGCCGAAGCCGAGGCGCGGTCGCCTTTGAGGCCGAGGGCCCTGGCGATGTATTCCGCGAATTCCGCCCTGGTAATGTTGGCTTTGGGCATGAAGGAATTGGCGCTTCTGCCCCTCACGATTGATTTGGAAGCCAGAGCGGCGATATCGTTCTTCGCCCAATGTCCGTTCACGTCGCTGAGCACGGGGGTGCCTCTCACGACGACGAAGACGCCGCCGGACTTGTGCTTGAACGTCACGGACAGCCCGCTGATCCGGGTCGGCACATAGCTCAGCATGGCCGTTTCATCGTCGAGGAACACCGTGGACGCAGATGCCGGCACCAGGCTTGAGGCCGTCTGCAAGGTCGTGGAGGCATAACGGCTTAGACCGTTCAGCTTCTTCCGGTCGGCCGAAGTCGCCGACGTCCCGATGACCGATATGTCGAGGCCGATGACGCTGGAGGCTGCCTGCAGGCCTCCCTTGGTGACGGCGTTCTGCAACCCCCCCGCCAAAGTCGCTGGATTCTCGTCGATCGACAGCATGAGATAGCCGGTAGGACCTCCTGCATTGAGCAGGGAGGCCGTTCTGGCGAAGTCGATTCCTTGGAGAGGAATCACCGTGGAGATGCCATTGTACTGCAGCTCGAAGGAGGCTGTCGCCGAAGCGGCGAGCACCTGCTGCAGAGCGAGGATCGGCAAGGCGACTATGCCCGCCTTCTGGCCGTCCGGCACCTTGAAGATGACTTTATCCGTACCCGAACCCGCACTGCGAGCTTTCTGATAAGCGAGAATCAGGCTGTCGCTCAGTACCGAATAACGGCTGGCCGCCCTTCCGGCCGGGGATACGTCCTGAGTGACCGTAACATCCGTCAAGGTCAGCTGGCCTGCAACTGCCGGCTGCGAGCCCGAGCCGGATGAGGCTCCACCTTGCTGGCCTGTAGCATTGGTTGCGGATGCCAGCAAAAGCGATGCGGCGCTGTCCCCTCCTATCTGTCTCAGCGGGTTGTAAGTCGGCGGCGTGTAGGTCACGGTTACAGCCTGTCCCGAAGTCACCGCGCGGCTGAGCTTCAGAATAACCGACGAACCGGCGATGCTTACGCTGTTCACAGGAACGAGCACGCCGTCCGCACGGATGGAATACTGGCTAGGAGCCGGCGCGGATGCCGGGTCCAAAGCTCCGGAGTAAACAAGCGTCAGCGTGTCTCCGTTCGCCATGCCGGAAAGATAGGTCGGAGTCGTGCTTGCCGTGAACATCGATGCCGGCACGCCGCTGAAGGAGTCCGCTTCGTTTCCAGCCAGATCCGCCAAGGCTGGACTGCCCTTGGAGTAGCTGACGGTAAGGCCGACGGATGCATTCAGGCTGCCGCTCAGCTTGAGTGTCACCTTGCTGCCTTCAATGCTTACTCCTGAGACCCCGATGGAAGACGTCCCGTTCATGACGGTGAAGCGGCTGGAGGAAGGCACCTTTGCGGTATGGAGGCCTTCGTTGTAATTGAGCGTAACGGTATTTCCTCCTGCGATGATGCTGCCGAGCACCGGCTTCGTCGTATCGAGCATGTTCTGGACATAATAGGTGCTGAATGCCCCAAGCGGATTGCCCGCTTGGTCGACAACGGGAGCCGTGCCCGGGGAGTAGTTGACGTATGCGCTCCCTCCGCTCGTGGACGGGCTGCTCAAGCGAAGCAGAAGGGTCGACCCCGATGCGGTCGCTTCCGTCAGCTGAACATAGGAGCCGTTGACGTAAAGGCCGAATTGGGACAGGGCTCCCGACTGCAAGGCCTGGACCGGCTTGCTGAGCTGGAGGGTGACGTAGCTTCCGTTCAGAACGCCGCTCGTCACCTTGGGCAGCGAGGAAGTCTCGTCATATTGGATCTCCTTGCCGGTAAAGCCCGACGCGCGTACACCCGACAGGCTGCGGAGCGCGGGCATGCCTTCTCCCGGAACGGAATAAGAGACCGTTATTTTCTGGCCGCTGAGCACCGGGGACCGCAAAATAAGCGTTGCCGTGCTGCCGCTTACTTCGACTCCTGCGAGCTCGCGGGCCGCAGGCGAATCATTGACGGTGACATAGAAGCTGGCCGGATAAGGAATCGAACCGCTGTCAAGCTCCATGCCGAAGACCAGCTGAATCCTGGTCGAGCTGGCGGCTGCCAAGCTGCTCAACGAAGGCGTGCCGCTGCCGCTCGCCATCGTCGTGAATTTCCACTGGTATTCGTTCAGAATGCCGCTAAAACCGTTGCCGGCCAAGTCAGTCACGCTGTTCACCCCGAGCTCCACATACAGCTGCGTCGATCCTGGCAGCGCGGCATCCGGTTTAAGTAGAAGCGCATTGGCATTATCCGGCGCGATGGAAAGGGAAGCCGGGTAAGTCTGGGTGGAGCTGCCGCTCCGGTGAAGCAAAGCTTTGGCGCCCGGCGCCAGCCGGATGGCTTCGTTGAATACGAGTCTAAGCGGCGAGACCGTCGACACGGACGTCGCTCCGCTCACCGGAAGCATGGATACAATAGAAGGCGGCGTTGAATCCCTATTGACCGTGAAGGGCCATGCGCCGCTTCCGCTCATTCCCGCATATCGGTTGCCGCTCTCGTCCAGGAAGGCCTGATTGCCGATCTCGACATAATACTTGGTCCCTTCGGAAAAGAGGATGCCCGGATTGATCGTGATGACGTTGCTTCCGAACCCGTTCAGCAGCTCCGAAGTAACCGGAATCGTCGCCGCTGCCGCACCGCTTCCCGCATTCCTTATCGTCACATAACCGGTTCCCGGGAATACGTTCTTGTCGAATGTAATCCGGAGCTTGCCGTCCAGCGCCCCCAGAATGCCTCCAGCGGCCGGCTCCAGCTTGGCCATGGCAGGCGGCTGCCCTGCGGATGGACGGGTCGTGAACGTCCATTCCGCCGCGCTGCCGATGCCTGCGAACAGCATGTCTCCGCTGCGGAAGGCTCCCGGATCGACAAGCACATAGTATGCCGTGCTTCCAGCCAGCTGCCTGTCCAAACCTGTTTCGACCGTCCCGTCCGGCTTGTATGTCATTCCCGATGTATTGAGGCTAGTGACGGTGACGTTGTCCGCGACTCGTTTCACCGTCATGTACTTCGGCGAATTCGGCGTGCTTCCGGACGTTACCGTCTTGTCGAACTTCAATCTCAAGCCCGTATCCAGCGCAACGCCTGCGGATCCGGACGAAGGCTGCTTATCCACGATGCCGACCGGAGAGCTTCCCGTCGTGAAGCTCCATGAGTAGGCTGGACTCTTGTTGCCTGCGGCATCCTGCACCCAGCCTGCCGGAACCTCGATCCGGTATTCTTGTCCCGGAACGAGAACGGATGCGGGAACGATCGTCAGCGACTGGCTTCCGCCGCCCGTGACGGCCGGGGACACTGCGCTGACGGCCAAGGCATCGCCTGTCGTCCGGTTGACCAGCTGCAGCGAGCCTTCCGAAGGGTAGACGACTTCACCGTAGTTCAGCTGCAGCGTAGAGAATACCGGCACGCTTCCGCCTTGCGGAGAGGCGGACACAACGTCGGGAGCGGTTGTATCCGGCTCCGCCGCACTGAAATTCCACTCCGACGCGCTCGATATTCCGACGAACGGAGCCCCGTTCGATGCATTGGCGAACACTCCTGCATCCAGCAGCACATAATAGGATTCGCCTGAAGCAAACGGCTTATCCGGCTGGATCGAAACCCGGGTGCCTTCCACCTGGACTCTTCTGTCGTCGGCAGTGAACCTCGCCCATTCCGTGTTGTCGGACACTTTGCGAATGCTAATGCCTGCGCTTCCGCTTCCTTTCACGACCGCCTCGTCGAAGGTCATCAGCAACCTCGAGTTGGCAGGCACCCGTACCGCGTCGTCCGCCGGCAGCTTGGCCGACAGCAGCGGCCCTCCCGCTGCGGCAGCGGCTTGCCTTACCCATCCTCCTGCAGGCAGACAGGCGTTTGCAAGCATGAGCAAAGCCGCTGCGCCAATCATGATCGTTCTGCTTTTTCTTCCAGCCAACTGAATTCACTCCCCGATTTGTAACCCATTGTAGTTACTTTGTCGGTATCCAAATAAGGAATGTTTAGAATTCGCTGGAAGTTGGCATCCTATGGGCAACCATCTTCTATGTCCGTGTTCGGGGTCCTAAGCGGCTCAAGCAGGTTGAGCATTCATGAACGGAGCGAGTATTTGAACGCAAAAAACCCCCGCTCAGGCTGAGCGGAGGTTATCGGAAACACGATTACACGAGTGCGGCTTCCTGCTGAAGCAGAGCGGCTTTGTCCACGCGCTCCCAAGGCAGATCGATGTCCGTACGGCCGAAGTGGCCGTATGCAGCCGTCTTTCCGTAGATCGGACGGCGCAGGTCGAGCATCTTGATGATGCCGGCAGGGCGCAGGTCGAAGTTGGAGCGGATCAGCTCGACGAGCTTTTCCTCTTCCACTTTGCCGGTGCCGTACGTGTCCACGTTGATGGAGACCGGATTGGCTACGCCGATCGCGTAAGCAAGCTGGATTTCGCATTTGTCGGCCAGGCCGGCAGCGACGATGTTCTTCGCCACGTAACGGGCCGCGTATGCCGCGGAACGGTCGACTTTCGTCGGATCCTTGCCGGAGAACGCGCCGCCGCCATGGCGAGCGTAGCCGCCGTAGGTGTCGACGATGATTTTGCGGCCGGTGAGGCCGGCATCGCCTTGAGGTCCGCCGATAACGAAGCGGCCCGTCGGATTGATGAAATATTTCGTGTCTCCATCGATCAGTTCCTGAGGAACGACCGGAGCGATGACATGCTCGCGGATATCCTTTTGGATCTGCTCCAGGGAGATCGCTTCGTCATGCTGCGTCGAGACAACGATCGTATCTACGCGGACCGGCTTGCCGTCCTGGTATTCGATCGTTACTTGCGTTTTGCCGTCCGGACGAAGGTATTCCAGCGTGCCGTTCTTGCGCACTTCCGCCAGGCGGCGGGCAATGCGGTGGGACAGCGCGATCGGAAGCGGCATCAGCTCAGGCGTTTCGTTCGTTGCAAAACCGAACATGAGGCCTTGGTCGCCTGCTCCGATGTCTTCGTTTTCTTGCTGGATGTCTTTGCCTTCGCGGGTTTCGATCGCGGCGTTGACGCCTTGGGCGATGTCGGCCGACTGCTCGTTGAGAGAAGTCAGAACCGCGCAGGTGCTGGAGTCAAAGCCGAACTTGGCGCGCGTATATCCAATTTCCTTGATGGTGCGGCGCGCGATTGCGGAGATATCCACGTAGTCGGCACGGCTGCTGATTTCGCCGATAACGAGCACAAGGCCCGTCGCTACGGATACTTCACAGGCAACGCGGGCATAGGGATCCACTTCAAGGAAAGCGTCGAGAACTGCGTCAGAAATCTGGTCGCATATTTTATCGGGATGGCCTTCCGTTACGGATTCCGAAGTAAACAGGTGTCTTCCTTTAAGGGACAAGCTGATCGACCTCCTAGAACCATATAATGAGAAAAGTCCTGAACAAAAAATCAACCTTTTCCCATTGGAAAAGGTCGTTAGACAACTCTTCTAGGACACTATAATAGCGGAACTGTCGCATAGTGTCAATGGACGGCAATCCTTGGTAGTTTTTGGAGAATCTCCTTTGGACCGCGTCTTCAGGCGATTTTTAGAGTCCGTAGAGGGATTGCTCGGCCTTGGCAACGAGACGCTTCGTAATCTCGCCTCCCACCGATCCCGCCTGGCGTGTTGCCAGGGAAGACCAATGCACCGTCGGCTGCGAGCTGTACCCGGCCTCGCCGAGTTCTCCGGCGAATTCGGTATCTCCTGCTCCGGGAGCAGGGGCGGAGTACAAGCCAAGCTCTCCGGCAATTTCGTACTTCATCTGATTGAGGATTTCCTTGCTTGCAGGAACGACAACGCGGTTGGATCTGGCCATGATATACAACACCTCCGGTAAGATTGGATAAGGATGTGCATATAGAATGCCTCGGGGCTGGAGGCTCTAAGCGTCGAACATATTGTCACTGAGGGAAAAAAATAACTATTTGCCAAAGCCGCAAATAGTTAAGGGAATTCGGAAATTAATAGGAGTTCCAACTGGATTTCAATTCTTTTGATTTTCCAAAAAGCAGCCATTTGTTTAATTGAACTCAATAAGTCGGCAGTCCACCTTGGGGCTAATCCTCTTAAACACCTGTTAAGCCGTTACGGCATTTACGCCATCACGCCATTACACCATTTTAATAGAATCTACGGCTGCATCTTGATTTCATAACTGCCTTTGACCATGACCGTCAGCCCTGTCTTCATGCCGGGAGCGCTCGAAACGCCTCTTCCTCCGCGCGGAAACAGAATTAAATGGTTTTGCGGCACAGCAGCCCCCGACTTGATGTCGATGCCGTCCGTTACGTCCGCGATGCCGTTGCTGTCCGGGCTGTACGCGACCGCTTTGCCAGCCCGCACGACAACTTCCGCTCCATCGGCGGCGATCAGCGTTTTGCCTGCCGGCACGTTGATGACCTTGATCGCGCCATCGTCCTCCGAGCCGCCATCCGTGCTGCCTCCGCCCGGTGTCGCCGTCGGCTTCGGAGTCGCAGTTGCGGCAGGCGTTGCTGTCGGGGCAGGCGTTGCCGTAGGCGTGCCTCCACCTGAGCCGCCGGAGCCGAGACCCAGCTCGGCCAGCCTTTGGTCGACGTAACTCTTTGTCACGACCGGATCTTCAGCCGTACCGGGAACTGCAGCTGCAGACGAACCGGCGGCGCCGGTCGATGCAGCCGCGGATGCGTCTCCTCCGAGTGAGTTGGCCAAGGTGGTCCAGTGCGTCCCCGTCCATACGCCGGCCGCAAGCGTCAAGGTCAGCGTTGTCCATTTCAAGCCCTTTGTCCCTTTGTTGCCCATGCCTGTCTTGTCTCCTTCCATCTCTTCTCTTTATATGTAGTCGTTCGTCTTCATGCAAGACCCCTTCAATAATCTACCACTCTACTATAATTCAACTTTCATGTCCAGAATTGCTCCGCTCAGTTGGGATATGTCTATTGTCAATCACATTCAAAAAAAGAACAGCCGCACCGCTTTTTCCGGTACGGCCTCATACTACTATTACTCGCTAATAATGAACCAAGGATATTCTTTTGAAGCAATTCGAATCTGAGAGCCCTGGAATACATCGTATAGATTAAGTCTGTATTTGCTGTTCGATTGAAGCTTCGACTGAATATCCGGATCGCTGAAGAAAATCTTGAAGTCGATATCTTGCCCCTCCTTCAGAATATCGTCCGTTGAACCCTGCACTCCGGCACCAATCTGGAAGGTTTTGCTGACCGTAGTTTTGTTGTTGTCTTGATTGACAACCTCAACCACTAGCTTATGGGTCCCCGCAATCGCTTCATATTGAGAATCACGCTGAAGACTGTACGTAGTTTGTAACCTAAGTCCGTCTACCGTGTACAAATCCTTCGCATTGAGGAAGAGAGCAGTCTTTGTCAATGACAGAGAATACCCGCCTATTTTAAGGTCCTTCAACGAATTTGCCGTTTCATCCGCCGCAGAGCCTATAAAAGTATAGGCAGTCGGTTTTGCCAAGACGCTAGCAGTTATCGGTGTTGAAGGATTTGCTGTGCCGGTCGAACCTGAACTGCCCCCGCTTGATGGCTGCTCAGTCGATGGCGGGGCCACAGATCCGGTAGAGCCTACCGTTTGTCCGAGAACGAGTTGATAGGAATCGCCGCTGAACGCCCGAGGGAGCTGCGCCCACGCTGAGAGAAGCGCTTTTCCTTCTGGACTGATCCGATCCTTCAGCTCTGCGAACTGAATAGGCACGGACAGTCCATTTTTATCCACCAAGTACCCGCCTATAGATGCGATTTGCGCCGTTCTCGCTTCCTTATTGACGGCCTCCAGCTCCGTGTAGAAGGTCTGAGCGGCATCCGATTTGTAGATTGCTGTCCTTTTAATCGAAATCGATGACTTCTGCCCTGTACCGTCGATAACATACGGTGTTCCAATTGTGCTCGTTTTGATCTCCGACAGCTGCTGGCCAGTGAACTGATAAAGCATTTTGCCCGGTTTGTCTGCCGCAGGCTCCGTGCTCACGAAGGAGATCTGCTGAATGCTCGTGCTGTACGGAATTTCGGCAGAGACGATTGCTTCAAGCGTAGCTCCTGGAGCCAACGTAACGCTCTGATCAAGCGAAACCGCCTTTTGTTCCGTTCCGATGCGGACACCGTTGACCATAAAGTAACCCCCGAGCACCGGAATCTGCTTCGCCACGCTGCTGGTGTTGGTAATGCTCATGTTTGCTACGAGCATATCGTTGTCCTGGTTCGGCATCCGGTTAATGCTCTTAAGCTGGACACTATAGTCGTTGTAGCTGAAGGCCGAACCCAATCCGCCCTCTTGCGATGCTGCCTGCAGCGAATAAGCACCGATAACATAGGACTTTACTTTTTCCGTTGCGGTCGATTTCATTAGAAGCTGGGAGTCGGCTATTGTTACACTGGACGGAACGTTTCCGCTTAGACTAATTGTTTTGGCTATCCCTGGCAGCAACGATGCATTTTCTTCTTTTGTATAGGTCAGAGCATAACTGGCTCCTGCCTTCGTCACAAGAAAGAAATCGAAGGCTCCCGTGGCAGCCGAAGAGGTCCCGGTATTGGTTAAGCTGAAATCGATGGATAAAGCCTGACCTCCCGAGCTTTGATTTAGAAACGCCTGACCAGCTGTTGTTGTCACCGGTTGTCCATCCATGTAGACGACTCGAGGCTGTCCTGCTTCGGACGGAGCTTGCGTCTTCAGCGACGGCAGTGAAAATACTCCTGTGGGCAGACTGACTTTGCTGGCCTCGTCATTTATGGACACGACCATCGATAGCGGTTTGGAAACAACCGAAGCCGGAATCGTGGACCGAAGCGTGATTACCTTCCGCTCTCTCGGCTGGATAGCCAGCCCTTCCAATCCTACCGCCGAGACATTGTACACGGAAAGGCTCTGAGTTTGGAGGTTGAAAACCGTCTTTGATAAATCAATGACCTGCTGACCAACGTTTTCCAGAAGATAGTTTATCGTCACATATCCATTATCTTTATCCTTGGTAATAAAAGCTTGCTTGACGGCCCCTTTCAATTTGCCGATGCCATAAAGCATCGTTCCTGGCTGGTAAGCGGCAATTTGATCCGAAGCTTGAGCCGGGTAGGCAATCTTGCCCAAATTCCGTTCATAATTAGCTGCAGAGAAATCCCACTTTACGACCTCAAACACCAAGTCATTCAGCTTCGTTGCTGAATCGATGACTGCGTAATAAGTTATGTACTGGCTCGTATTGGCCGGGACGGAGGTTTTTTCCTTATCCCCTTCAATAACTGTGGATTTGAATGATTTTCCGGATTTGCTCTTTACTCTCAGCCAGTAGTCGGAAAGGTCCAGAGACTTGGAGGCTGTATTCGTAATCATAACCGTGTAAGCAAGTACTTTTCCTTTGTCCTGCATGAGAAAATGAGCATCCCGTATGCTTAACCGACTGGTAGCAGATAAGGATACAGCTTGCCCAGACAGTGTGACGGATTTGGCCGCAGCCGCTTGAGCTTGATGAACGATGAAAATACTTTCCCCGCCTTGCAGCATCAGCCCGGCTGCCATAATGCTGGCGACCCCTGACTTGATCCATATCGAACGCACTTTCATTCCTCCTATTGCCATATATGGTTTTAGACGCAAACCATGCATCGATTGTTTCGTCTAAATCGCGAAAGGCTAAAGGAAATAAAAAAAAGAGCAAGCAGGAATTCCTGCTTGCTCTTTTTGGTTAAGCTTCAATTATCCTACGAGAACTGTTGCAGTTGCGATAACACCTGCGGAGTTAACGTAAGTGATCGTTACAGAACCTTTTGCTACGCCATGAACCGTAGTTCCGGATACCGTAGCAATTTTTTCGTTGCTGGAACCGATTTTAGCGGAAGGAGTAACTTCAACGCCATATTGGTCTTTAACCGTCAGGGCAACCTGTACGTCGCCACCGATAGCTACGGAGTACTCGGATTTCTTGAACTCAGCCGTTTTTGCAACTGGAGCGTCCTCGGAAACCGTTACTTCTTGAGTAGCGATAACTTTGTTGTTGGCGTTGTAAGCCGTAATCGTAGTTTTACCAGCTTTTTGGCCCGTTACTTGGTTGTCGCTGGATACGGAGAGAATCGACGGATCGTTGCTCGATACGAATGGAGCTGCGTCGGATTTCAGGGCTACTTCTACGCCGCCGGAAGTTTTGCCGACCAGTTTAACGCCTTTCGTGTATGCGCCGACCGTTTTAGCTGCATATACCGTACCTACGGATTTGATGCTGTACGAGCTGATGTCGGAGGATTCTACGACATTAACCGTGAAGCTGTAGGCTTCTGCGCCAGCCGTCGTGGACGTTACTTTTACAGAAGCGGATCCTGGAGCCAGAGCTACCAGCTTGCCGCCTTCGTATTTCACAACGTCTTTGCCATCCGTAACTTCTACGTTGTACGTGTTGGCAGCAGCCGTATCCGTACCGCCGTAGCTGTCAACCAGCACGATGTTGTCGCCGTTGAAACCAACGGAAGCGCCGTTTTCAAGCGTCGTAGCTACATCTTTGATGCCGTTTACGCCGACCGTCGAAGCTGCTTTCACAACTTGAACGTTCAGGGTCGTAGGAGCGACTGCTACGTTAGGAATGCTGCTTACAACGTAAGCATAGCCTTCCGATGCGAAGGTAAGCTCCAGCTCGCCTTTAGCGTTGACGTTTTTCGTAACCGGGATGTTGGAAGAGATGTTCAGGGATCCGTTATCCAGGTATTTTTGAAGGTCCGTTCCTTTGATTTCGTTGCCGAATTGATCAGCGGCTACGAACGGGAAGGCTGCAGCTTTGCCAGCTTGAACGATGCTAGCGGAAGCTCCCAGTTGGAAGCTCTTGATGGAGCCTGCACCATTAACGACAACGTTGATGGACTTGGATACGCCAGCTTTAGGGTTGCTGATAACGATCGTAGCCGTGCCAGCAACGCCAGCGTTGAACTTGATGACGCCGTCTTTGTCAACGATCAGCGAGTCGATGATGCGGTAGTCGCTGATGGAGATGAACAGACCGTCTTTTACAACATAGTTGCTGTAAACGCCAGCAGTTGCTTCAGCAGGCTTCAGGTTGACCGTGCCAGCCGTCAGCTTGATCGTTTGGCCGCTTGCGTCTTTCAGCGTCAGAGGAAGCACAAGACCTTTGTCTCCAGCGGAGATGCGGGTTTTGTCTTTAAGCGGCTGAACTTCGCCGAGCTCGATGCTCGTAGCGGAGCTGCCCGTTACGACTTTCAGAGCTTTCGTCGTTGTCAGGCCGCCAGCTGGGTAGACAGCCGATACGTTGATCGTGTCGCCCTCTTGCGTTTTCGTCAGGCTGCCTACAGCCTGGCCGTCGTTCACGAGGTTGATTTTGCCGTTGGCAACGTTGTAAACCGTACCGCGGGTGCCGTTGACAGCCGTGATGTAGTTGTACGTGCCGGAAGTAGCCGTAATGTCTTCGTTGAATTGGTTGAAGACTTTTACGCCAAGATCGACGTTGTCAGCCAGTTGAAGAGCTGGAGTCGTGATGTCGATTTTGGATGCTACGCTTGCAGCGATTTTAACGGTGAATGGAGCGTCCGTTCCTTTGACCGTTACGGTGTAATCGCCAGCTGGCAGATATACAGCGGACAGAACAACGGATTTGTTGTCGTCTGCGAATTTAGCCGTTACAGGGAACGAAGTCAGGCTGGATTTAACTGCGAATCCGCCGTCCAGGTATGTTTTTTCCGTAGCGGACAGAGCGCGGTTGAATTTAACCGTGATCGCTTTAGCGCCCGATTGAGCGGCTTCAGTAGCTTTAACAGCTTGAAGCGTAACTTCTACGGAGTAAGTTTTGCCGTTGTACGTAACGTCTACTTTCGTTGCTTGACCAGCTACGAGTGCAGTCGTCAGAGCTTGTTTTACCACTTGACCGTCGGAGAAAGTAACCTCGATGTTCTTCTCGTCGACAGCAACAGCGGATTTAACGGAAACAGCGGATGCGCTGGAAAGATCATAAGCTGCTTCGAATACTTGGCCGCGGGTAGCTGCTACTTTGTAAGAAGCTTGTTGGTCGATCAGACCAGCTTCGATAGCTGCTGCCACGTAGCCTTTTGCCCATGCGCTTACGGCGCCGGATACGGCAGCGTCGGCTTTAGGAGTCAGGCCAGCGGATTCAACGATGATTTTAGCAACTTGCTCAACCGTTACGTTTTGCGTAGGGCCGAACAGGTTGTTGCCGAGACCGTTGACGATGCCGGCTTTCGTTACTGCGCCGATGTAGCCTTTAGCCCAGTAGTTGGCAGCTACGTCTTTGTATTTCGAGGAAGCAGCGTCTTCGCCAAGGCCTTGAAGCAGCGCTACGACTTTGGAAATCTCGGCACGCGTGATGTTTTTGTCGAGGCCAGCGGAACCGCCTGGGTAGCCTTCAACGATACCTGCTGCTTTGAGTGCGTCGAACTTCTGTTGCGTCGTCAGTTCAGCCGCGAATGCGGAGCTTGCGAATACGGAAGTTACGAGTGCGCCTGTAACGACCAGAGATAAACTTTTCTTCATAACCTTTTGTTCTCCTCCTCTAACTTGCTTAAGTAAATGAGAGTGTTCTGTGGAACTATGAGTGCTCTTCTTACTCATCTGTTGTGTCACCCCCTTCCCAGAGTGTGGGAGCCATATAATATAGAAAAAGGTCTGCTTCATGTATAGACACGTGTAGGAACATGCCGCAGAAACTCGTAAAAACAAGTAGAAAAAAATGGAAAGCTGTCAAACCACTAAATCATTATACAATGGCCTGATAGAACCAGTAAAGAGAAACATGTGAATATGTTTCCATATCAATAGAAACCATTCGGCATTGGACATATCCGGCATCCCCGCATCGGTCCAGGTTTCAAGCCGGTGCTCTTTGCGACTCCAGATACTTAAACGCAGGGCTTTCGCAAAAGTTGCGACTTCCGAAATTTTTTTTGAAAATATCCTTGTCTTGCTGTTATGTATTGCCTTTGTTCGTAGGTTTTGGCTGCAAGCCTAGTATAACTTGGATAACCGCTCTTCGTCGACTCGAAACTTTTTCCATCTCTCGAATTTTGTCGAATCCGGATAAGTCTGCCATTTTTGAAAGAAGTGCCTGGAAATTCCACATTTCCAGGCACAATCCATCCAATTTCATTGAAGATTAATTGATCTTTGGAAGACGTTTCAGGCTGACCAGCACTTTACCCAGAATAATGGAGGAATCGGAACGAAGCAGATTCGCTTGCGGTTCGAATACGCTGCCTTTCTTCGGATCGCTGGAATCGACCGGCGAGCCCTGGATATAGCCTTTCTGGTAAATAGCCAGAACCGAAGCTCGGGCGTAGTAATCGATCTTGCTGTAATCCTTGAAAGCCTTTTGGAGTGCTTTCTCGATTTTCGCCGGATCCGTCTCCAGCTTGAGCTTGAGCGCACGGGCAAGGATAACCGAGGCGTCCTCTCGCGTCAGATTGCCTGTAGGCTCGAATACCTTCGGCGCCTTGCCGCGAATATAGCCTTCGTTGAAGGCCGTTTCGATGTAGCGGTAATCCCACAGTGCGGTGCTCTCGACTCCAACGTCATTGAAGAGCCGCTTGTTCGGATCCGTATTGTAGTTGAGACGTATGGACATCGCCTTCACCATCATCGTGGCGAATTCGCCGCGGGAGGTGTAGAGGCTGGCGCCGAACTCATCGTTGCCGGCGGCATTGATGAAGCCTTTGGCATACATCGCTTCCATATAGTTGCGCGCATACGGATGGGACGTAACGTCCAGATAGGAATATTTCATCTGTCCGACCACGTAGTAGCCGAACTCCGAGAACGGCACGGTGACCGTGTGCTTCTTGGTGTCGACGACGCCGCCGAGGTTCACCCATTCCGGCTTCTTCGGATCAAAATGGAACACCGTAATGAACGTTCCGTTGGCGTCTACAATGTTGGAGTCATAGCTCAGAGTCAGCGTCGCTTCCTTGGATGTGACCAGCTCGCGGTTCGCAGGACGGTCCGTGTAGGAAGGCACATCGGCGGTCGGATACTGATACGGATCGATGCCATACTTGAGTGGATCATAAACGTTGTCGGTCTGCGGATTGTCCGCAAGCCCCGCATCGATCCAGAATACCTTGCCCGCTTTGTTGAAGTTAGGGGAGAAGGTATTGTCGAACATGTTGCCCAGGCTCTCCAGAATCAGGTCGAAATTGGCTGGAGCCTGTTCGAATTCATGCCGATCGATGACTCCGTCGGATGGATTCGCAATTCCGAACAGCAGGCGGTGCCCGGTGAAGACTTGGTTTTTAAGCTTCTCCGGCACGTTGTAGTCGCGGCGGATGAGCGTCGTCGACTTAGGGAAGGCAAGCGTCAGTTCGCCCTCGAACACTTTGTGGGAGCTCTTCATTTCTTCCATATAACCGGCGCCCGGTATATTGGTTGGAGCATACGTCACCACGATCGTATCGCTGGTCGTATCGTTGTCGTTGGCGATCGTGAACTTGAGCTTGTTCTCTCCGGCCTTGAGTCCGGACACCATGACTCTATATGCGGTCGTATAGTCGATGGTACCGTCATTGTCGGCGTCGAAGGCGATTTTTTCGGCTACCTGCTTGCCTACCGTTACGGTCTTGGCATTAGGAGCGTCGATGACGATCTCCACGTAGTTCTGGTTGACGATGCGCTTGGAAGTGAGCGGACGCAGAATCTTGTACGGCAGAGCCGTAGGATCCACCTCCAGGCGGTAGCTGGCGCGGGCGCCCGCTTCCCCGTTGTTGTAGACATAGAAGTTGTAGACGCTCGATGTGCCGTCCTTGCTGAGATACTGATCGGTCAGCACCCAGGAAAGGCTTTGCGTCTTCAAGTCATAGGTGACGGTAAGCTTCGGCTGCTTGTCCCCTTGCTTGTCGATGGCTCCAATCGTCTTGTTTTCGTTCAGGACGCTCACCGTCTGCTGGTCCTTCGGCAATGTCGCATCGTTGACGACACGCAGCTCGTTGCTGAGAGTCCAGACAATCGGCTTGGAAAGCGTACTGCCGTCAATCTTCAGAATATAGTTGGAGCTGGTGTTGTCTTTGACAATGTTTTCTAGATTGCTTTGAGCTTCGTAGATTGTTGTCCCCAAGTCGATAAAGTCAAAGGTGCCGTAAATGTTCATGTACGGTTCCTTGGTCGTGTAGACGCTGCCTTGTTTGGGGAAATTCGGGTCATTCGCAAGCGGCGAGATCAATTCGCTGCTGTATGGATAGATGCTGTCCGGAGAGTAAGGAATCTTCGGCAGATTGATTTGTCTCAATAAAATGGTGATGGAATTTTCATAGTTGTTTTTGCCGCCCTTGTATACGAAGCGAAGCGTAAACGCCCCTCCCGCTTTCATAACGGATGCAGCTGTCGCGATGCCGTTGTTGGTCGCAACGAAATTGTTTTCGCTCGTATTTTTAGCAATTTCGATTGGCGTATTGTTGATATACAGGAACATCGTTTGAGCTTTGCCGTCAACCGGGCTATAGCGTATCTCCGACATGTCGTTCAGATTGCTCAACGTCGCATCGAATTTTTTCAGCTTATTCTGGATGATATCGTCCAATTGGGTGGACTTGGTCGTGTCATAGGGAATATCCATCGTATCGTAAATGCTCGAGTATTGCAGGAACGGTCCAAAAAGCATATTGAAGGTGACCGAGCCGGCGTCGTTGCCGCCCAGCTTGAAAAGCAGCGTCTGGGTGCCTTCGAAAGGCAGCTTTTTGACCTCAAGTACGATGCGGGTAAAGGTTTTGTTCACTCCCCCGATTGTGCGGGTCACCGTAGAAGTGTCGACTATACTCATGTCTTTAGACTCGATCTTGCCGTCTTTTCCATTGATATCTTTCACATTGCTGATCGTCAAGGGCTGGTTCGAGTAGTTGCCGATCAGCAATTCCATGGCGACAGGAGTGTCGTACAGACTCGATCCCGAGAGCGGCTTGCTTGCAAGGTTGAGGTCCGCTATCGTTTTGTAGCCCGGAATATAGTTGAATTCGCTGATGAACGGAGCTCCGGCATCCCGAAGCGTGAATTTCAGGTTGTAGACGCCTTGCGTCTCTCCTGCCACCGTGTTCATGGCTTCCAGATTGAGATTGTAGGCGCGGTCGAACGCATATTCACCTGCCTTCAGCTTGTCGAGACCAATGGTGAAGGTATAAACGTAGAAGGCATCTTCCGGAGAGTAAGCGTCTTGTCCTACCGTAGGAGTGGCATCAAAGCCCCCTGCTGGAAGCTTAGCCCCGTCCAGACTCGGGAAAATCTTAATGGCTTCCGATGGATTCGGATTGGGAACGGTTTTGCCGTCCACGATCTTTTTGTTGTTCGGAACGATGAGCGTACCTGTAATGGTAGCGTTTTGCACGCCTGTATTGGTGGTGGAGAAGTTCGGGGAATACTCCAGCGCCGCGCTGCTTTGGCCGTCGTTCAGGTTGACGTCGTAGAACGTCACATCTCCGTTGTAGAACGCGATTTCGCGTGTCGTCTCGATCGTCTGATTGTTGTTCGTCACCTTGATGGTAGCCAGGTTTTTGCCTTTTTTGACCGTCAAAGGAGAGATTGTAAATTCGTAGTTGTTGGAAGCTGACACATTATAAGTCCGGCTGGAGCCGTTGACCTCAATCGTCACTTTGGATGCATTCGGCGCGTTGCCCGTAATCGCGATGTCAGCGGAAGCCCTGCCGCGCGAAGCGCCTGATTGGACGACGGTCGTTCCATTCTCTTTCATCGGGAACGTGCTGCCATCCAAGCGGGCGGCAAGGTTATAGAAGACCGGACCGTCATGGTACATGACATAGATGGACGTCGATACCTCGGCGCCGCCCTGGAGGCCTTTGAATGTAATCCGATTCAGCCCGGAGTAGAGCTGAACATTGTTCACCGTAAGGTTGTAGCCGGACAGATAGATGCCGCCCTTTACTCCTTCGGTCTTGGCGCCCGTATCATCGTCCGTCGGGTCGTCGGTGCCTTTGAAGTTGACGACTTGAATGACGCTGTAGGTAATGCTGGAAGGATCGATGTTGCTGATCGAGCCTTCGAGATTGATTTTGCCGTTCGTCGTGATGCGGGGGCTTTTGGGACTGCTGCTTTCCTTTGCAAACGTGAAGTACCCCGTCGCGGCGGCGCTGGCCGTCTGCGAGGGAAGAGCCGGCATCAGCTGCAGGACCAGGGCCAGCAGCAGGAACATTGCGCTGAATCGTTTTAACACGGGAAGCCTCCTCCATACTCTTTCGGTGTTAGTTGGTGTAGGTTGTTTATCGGAAGAAAGCTGGTAAATTGTTAGGATATTGAGCCCTCGCAGAAAAGTATTATTATAATGTAGATAAATTTTTGGCAAACAAAAAAGAGCTCGTCCTTCCGGAGAAGGACAAGCCCTTTGATGGCGAAGTCTTTATTTGCCGCGCTCGTGATGCGGCTTCATGCGCATGCGCGCCAGCAGGTTCAGCAGCGGGCGCTTCGTCTTGTCGACGATGCCGATCAGCTCGGCGCCGATCTGCATCGCGAACACCAGCAGGCTGATGACGACGAAGGTGACCCAGTTGGCCGCGTGGGACTGCACCACGATGGACTGCACGATCGCGCAGGCGCCGAAGAAAGCCGCTACGCCGTAAATGATCAGCACCGTCTTGCGGTGGCTGAAGCCGAGCTCCCGCAGGCAGTGATGCAGATGCCCCTTGTCGGGAGCGAAGATCGGCCGCTTGTTCACCCAGCGGCGGATGATGGCGAAGAACGTGTCCGCCATCGGCACCCCGATGATCAGGAGCGGCGTCACGAAGGATACGATCGTGACTTGCTTGAAGCCGATCATGGACAGCGTCGCCAGGCTGAAGCCGAGGAACAGCGAGCCGGAGTCGCCCATGAATATTTTAGCCGGATGGAAGTTGAACACCAGGAAGCCCAGGATGCCTCCGAGCAGCAGGCTGCTCATCAGGATGATCGGCTCGAAGCCGAGGAAGCAGGCCATAATGAGAATCGTGCCGATCGCGATGCCCGACACTCCCGCCGCAAGGCCGTCGAGGCCGTCGATCAGGTTGATCGCATTGGTCACGCCGACGATCCAGAAGATCGTCAGCGGGATGCTGAGCCAGGAGGAGATCTCCTGCATGTCCTGGCCGAACGGAATGTTCAGCAGGTCGATCTTCACGTCGAAGCCGAAGACGACGACGCATGCCGCCACGAGCTGGAACATCAGCTTCACCTTGGCCGACAGCTCGAACCGGTCGTCGAGAGCGCCGGTCAGCACGATGATCGTGCCGCCCGCCAGCATCGCGCGAATCAGATTCGTATCGTAGGCGCTCAGCAGCCCTTCCGGAATGAACGGAAGCAGCAGGAAGAACGAACCGATAAAGGCGAGATAGATCGCCAGGCCTCCCAGCCGCGGCATGATGCGCGTATGGACCTTGCGGGCATTCGGCTTGTCGATGGCGCCGATCTTGAACGCGAAGCGCTTGACGAGCGGCGTCAGCGAGACGGCCAGGATCAGAGCGACTGCGAAACCGACGATATAAGTCATTGTGGCATTCACTGGAAATTCAACTCCCCTTCATTACACCGGAATGAATTATAACTCGTTCGAAAAAGAAACTCCAACCCCAATATCAGGGCATTTCGCGCAAATTACGGCGAATTGACGCTTCTAGTAAGGTTTTGTCACCTTTTCCTTCTCCCGAATCACTCTCAGAGCGAATTGCGGCAGAACGAGCATTCTCCGGAACCGCGAAGGCTGCTGCAGAAGGCGGTAAAACCATTCCAGGCGCAGCTTCTGCATGAATACCGGAGCTCTCTTCAAACGGCCGGCGATAATATCGAAGCTGCCTCCGACTCCCATGATGAGAGGCACTCCAAGCTCCTGCTTGTAGCGGGCGATCCAGGGCTCCTGGGTAGTGGCGGAACGGGCCACGTACAGCATATCCGGAGAAACCGCCCTGATCCGGGCGATGACCTCGGCGTCCTCCTGCTCCCCGAAATAGCCGTGATGCGTTCCCGCGATGGTTACGCCCGGATATTTCGCCTTCAGACGCGCCGCGGCCTCGTCGATGACTTCCTGCGTCGTGCCGAGCAGATAGGCGGACCAGCCGCGCTCCTCGCCTTCCAGGAACAGGCGGTGCATCAAATCGAAGCCGGGCACCCTTTCCCGGACCGGCTGCCCGACATACCCGGCGGCCCAGACGACGCCCGCGCCGTCCGGAACGACAAGCTCGGCTTCCCGCAGCATCCGATGGAAGGCGGGATCCTCGAGTCCCATCATGACCATGATGGGATTCGCCGTGACAACCTGGCAAGGCTGCCCTCTTTCAATAACGTTCGTAAGATACTCCACGGTTTCGTCCATACCCATGCGGGAAAATGGAACGCCATAGATCGAAACCTTCGGAACGGTCCGCGACTCCAGCCAGGCGGAAGCCTCGGAGGCGTCCCCAATCGCGTCCGCCAGCGCTTCTACGGCATCATCCGGTGCATGTGCGTTGGCTGCTTGATGGGACGGGTCTATAAAGTCTTTTGTAGTCGACATGGGTCGAACGGTCACCTCTTCGTTTCCTGACGCAGGTACTGGACAATATGTTGCGCCGGCTTGCGGGCCTCCTGCTGAAGCTTGTCGATCGCGGCGGATTTGTCCGCTCTCCAGCCGTCTCCGCCGTCCAGAAGCCGCTCGGCGGCATCGGCGAAGGCGGCGGCGTCCATGGCTTCCGTCGTTGCAATCGGGCGCTCGCCGAGGCGGGCCAGAAACTGGTCGATCTTCGGATCATAGCTGAGGCCGAGCATCGGCACGCGGCGGCCGGCCGCATAGATGAGCGCGTGCAGGCGCATGCCGAGCAGCATGTCGCAGCGGCTGACCTCCAGCAGCATCGCCTGGGGGTCGTCGCCCGGGGCGGCGAGCTCGGCGGAGCTGCCGGCGCCGAGCGTCCCGAGCCGTTCCATGACCTGGCGGGATGCGTCCGCATCCGCCGGGGTGTGGAACGGGAGGAAGCGCAGGCGCACGGGGCGCCGCCGCGCGAGCTCCGCCAGCGCCTCGGCGGCGCGGGCCAGGTCGGCTCCGTCCTTGCGCCAATGGCGCAAGGAGACGCCGACGACCGGCGCGCCGCCCGCTGCGGCGGAGCCGCCGCCTGCCGCTGCCTGCGAACCTTGCGGCAGCGGCAGGCCCATGACCGGATCGGGCACGACGTCGATCCGGTCCTGCGGAACGCCCATCCGCGACAGCAGCGCCGCGGATTCGTCATCGCGCACGGACACGTACGCGCTGCGGGTCATCACATGCCGGATGAGGCCGTCCATCCGGCGGTTCAGCACGGGGCCGATGCCCTGCGCGTAGATGAACACCGGCTTGCGAAGCAGCTGGGCCAGCTTGATGATTCCCGTATAGTAGGGAATCGTCTTGCCGCCCGTCACGTCCTGCAGCAGGCTGCCGCCGCCGCTGATGAGGCCGTCGCAGCCGGCGATGGCTTTCATCAGCTCCAGCGGCTTCATCCGATGCACGGCCTTGACGCCATACATTTGCGTTGTCCAAGCCGGATCTCCGGACAGCACGACAGGATCGATCTCGACGCCCTGGGCTTCCCCCTCGGCGCGAAGAGCGAGCAGGATCGACTTCAGAACCGCTTCGTCGCCGCTGTTGCGGAAGCCGTAGTAGCCGGAGATGACGATTTTCCTGCGCATCGGGGAGACAGCTCCTCCGGACTTAGCCATTCGCAGCCCTCTCCCGCGGCCAGAATCTTCTTACGAGCGTTTCCCCGATCTGCCATGCGGCGATCAGGATCAGGCCGATGACGACTCCGATGCCGAGGCCGAGCAGGATGCGGATCAAGGAGATGTGGATCGGCGTGTGGATATGCGCGAACGTGTCGACCATGGACAGCTGGCCCATGGAGCCTACAATTAGCAATACCCAGGCGGCGCGGTAGCGAAGCGACAGGAACAAGCCGAGCACCATGAGCGGATGCGCCAGCAGGAATTCCTTGAAGCGGGGCCGCACTCCGAAAGTTCCTTCCAGCGTGTTGCGGAACACCAGCTCCAAGGAAGTAGCCGTTCCGGAATTGCCCGTGCGCGACAGATAGTACAGCCCGGCAGCGCCGATGACGGCGACCGCGACGCACCAGAGAATCGTGATCTGCAGCCCGAGCACCCGCCGCAGGCTGAGCCAGACCGATTGGCCTGTGAACAGGAACAGGTAGACGGCGGTCAAGCCGATCGGCGCCAGGTGGAGCAGGCTTACGCCGCGGAACTGCTCCAGCACGAGGCTGTACGTCATGCTGTTGAGCAGCCCGATTACGATCGGGATGGCCAGAATGCTGATCAGCGAGGTCACGGCCAGAATGCTCAGCGCCATCGTCAGGCGCCGTCCGGCCGAGAGGCCGCGGAACACCCAGCGTGTGCCGGCTTGTCCGAGTCCACCCAGCATGCCGCTCCAAGGCGACACCTGGAACGAGCGGTCCGTGCCTTCGCCGGCCGCGGAATTCCATTCGCCTCCTACCGGCCGCCGCTGTCCTTCCGTATGGGAGCGGATCCGGTTGATCGCCCAGATCATCGCCAGCGTCGGAGCGCTGATCGCGGCCCCGAGCGCCAAGCCCTGCTCCATGAGCGAGCTGTTCAGGACGTAAAGCCCGGCGCTGCCGGCGAGGCCGAGCAGGAAGACGATCAAGGCCAGGCCGTTGAAGAAGGCTCCGGCAAGCAGCGCGATCAGGCTGATTGCCCCCAGGGCGACGACCGCTTTGAGAGCCTTCATCCAGCTTGGATAGGAGCGCTCGAACGCGTGGGCTTCCCCTGAAGGAAATCCGAACGAATCCAGCTTGGCGATCGCTCCGTCCGGCCCGTCAAGCGACTTGTAGAGATTGTCCATCGGATCCGTGACGGTCCCTTTGTCCAGGTTGGCGGAGGGAGCCGCGTTCAGATAGAACATGCGGATGTTGCGGTCTTTGGCCGCAAGCAGGAAGCGGTCGGCGATGACGTCCGGCTTCAGGGCGGCAGCGTCTTTGTCCGAGAGGGAATAAAGCCGCGTAACGTTATAGTGCGTCAGATAGGCCAGCGTATTCAGGCCCGACTGGGGTTTTTTGAGATTTTCGATGGCGGTGATTCCGATTCCGTACTCATTCAGCTTCTGGGCAAAATGAGTCAACGTCTTGTCGGCCGCCTGATCGGCGAAGCCGGTGACCGCTCCGCCGTCGAACAGGATGCGGGTGACGCCGAGATTTTTGAATCCGGCCAGCAGCGCATCCATGCGCTCCGTGTCGTAAGGGATCCGGTCCGAAAGTCTCGGCAGCAGGCGGAAGCCGGCGTCATGAAGCTCCGTCAGTGCCAGCGGATCGGGAGCCATCGATTTCAGCACCGCTCCGGCCATCGGCGTCTCCAGCACGAGGCCGCGCTTGCCATCCAGGTCCCACGGACGCACGGCGATGCCGTCGCTTTCGAAGCGTTCGCGGATCATCGGCTCCAGAGCAGCCTGCTCCCTGGCTCCTTCAAACAGCAGGTACGTATAGTTCTGTCCTGCAGGCGAAGGCTTGCCCTGCAGCAGCGCCGCTTCCGCCTCGCTGTACAAGCCCAGCCTCCCTGCGTTCTCGAGCTCGTCCAGCCGGCTCTCGAACACCGAAAGCGTGCCGACGCCGTGAGACTTCAGCTTTTGAAGCTCGCTTTTGATATAGTCGACCGGACGGCTTTGATAGGACGCCACCAGCACGAGATCCGAATAATCGAACACGTACTCGACCTGCTTGGAGGTCTTCTCCATCTGCCACCGGTTAGCTCCGATGGGAATTGCCGCGATGACGCCGATCAGCGCCAGCACCCACATGATTCTGCGGGCCGCGCGGTTCCACTGCTGCCACTTCAACACGTTCCAGTTCGCCCCTTATCCACTCATACTTGAAAAGCCGGGCAGGGCGGGTAGACATCACCCGCCCTGCGGCTCTTTATTGAACTTCAGAGCCGGCTCCATGACGGGCCCGGCTGCTGCACTGCTATTGCCTGCGGGGACGGCATCAAGCCTGCCGGCTCCCCGGCCCGGATCTGCCCGTCTATAGGGTACAGAGCAGGTCAGGCCATCGCGTCCACGCGCTGCATGACGGAGCTTCGCAGCGCGTTCAGCGCATTCTCCGCAGACGGCAGGGAGTCCCCGCGGACCGCGAAGTAGACTTTGATCTTGGGCTCCGTGCCGGACGGCCGCAGCGTGAACCAGGAGCCGTCCTCAAGAATGTACTTCAGCACGTTCTCCTGCGGCAGGCCGTCCAGGCCGAGGCTGTAGTCGAGCACCTGCGACACCTTGATTCCGCCGGCTTCAGTCGGAGCTTCCGAACGGAAGCTGTCCATGATGGCCCCGATCTTCTGGACGCCGTCCAGTCCCTTGAGCGTGCGGGACTCCAGGCCTTCCAGATAGTAGCCGTACTCTCCGTACAGCTCCAGCAGCACGTCATACAGCGTCTTGCCCTGCTGCTTGTAGAAGGCGGCCGCTTCGGCGATCAGCATCGCCGCTACGACGGCATCCTTGTCCCTGGCGTAGGTGCCTGTCAGGTACCCGTAGCTTTCCTCGTAGCCGAACAGGAACGTATGCGAGCCCGTCCGTTCGAATTCGGTCATTTTCTCGCCGATATATTTGAAGCCGGTCAGCGTGTTGATGACCTCTGCGCCGTTGGCCTTGGCGATGTCCGCGCCCATCTCGCTCGTTACGATCGTCTTGATGACGGCGCCGTTTGCAGGCAGCTCGCCTCTTTCGCGCAGCTGGCTGAGCACGTAGTGGACCATGATCGCGCCGGACTGGTTGCCGGAGAGAACAACGTACTCGCCTTCGTTGTTCTTCACGACGGCGCCCATCCGGTCGGCGTCAGGGTCGGTGCCGATGATGATGTCCGCGCCTTGCTCCTGCGCCTGCTTGATCGCCAGCGCGAACGCCTCGCGCTCCTCCGGATTCGGACTCTTCACTGTGCTGAAGTAGCCGTCCGGCTGCTCCTGCGACGGCACGACGGCGACCGACTCGATGCCGATCTCCTTGAGCGCGCCGCGGACCGGATGGTTGCCGCTTCCGTGCAGAGGCGTGTAGATGACCTTGATGTCGCGTCCCGCGCCGCGCTTGAGCAGGTCGCGATTGAGGCTCTGCGCCGCCACGGCTTCGATGAAGTCCCGGTCCGCGTCCTCGCCGAGCCACACGAGCAGCCCTTGCCGCTCCGCGTCTTCGCGGGCCATGCGCTTGATCTCGCCGAAGCTCGCCACCTTCTGGATCGCCGCGATCGCCTGCTCGGCCTCATGCGGCACGAGCTGGCAGCCTTCCGGACCGTACGCCTTGTAGCCGTTGTACTCCGGAGGATTGTGGCTGGCCGTGATGACGACGCCGCCGCTCGCACCGAGCGCGCGCACCGCGAAGCTCAGCTGCGGGGTCGGACGCAGCGAAGGGAACAAGTACGTCTTGATGCCGTTGCCGGCCAGTACGAGCGCGGCTTCCAGCGTGAACTCCGGAGAGTTGTTGCGGGAATCGTGTGCGATCACGACCGAAGGCTTGTCCGTCTGCCCGAGCAGCCAGTTCGCCAGACCCTGCGTCGCCTTGCCTACCGTATAGGCGTTGAGGCGGTTCGTACCGGCTCCCATGACGCCGCGGAGGCCGCCGGTGCCGAATTCGAGATCGCGGTAGAACCGGTCGGTAATCTCCTTTTCGTCCCCCGCGATTCCCCTCAGCTCTTCTTTGGTCGCCTCGTCGATCGTCGGATCCTCGAGCCAGGACTGATAGCGTTGTTGCGCAAGTTCTGTTACGGACATGGACTCATCTCTCCCTTGATCTCTGCATGGTCTCACTTAATAATGCAGGCCCGGTCCGAATATCCTCGTTTTGTTGACGAATTCGGGCTGCCTTTTGTTTTGGCCTTTTGCTTTTCAGCGATAGAAGCCTACTTCGGATCCGTAAGCGCGAACATGATCTCGCCTTCGGCCACGACCTTGTCCCCGACCTTCGCCGTCGCCTGGCCTTTGCCGATAATGCCTTTCAGCCGGGTGATGGTCACCTCAAGCGTCAGCGTATCTCCCGGCACGACCTGGCCGCGGAAGCGGAAGCCGTCGATGCCGGCGAACATCGCGATTTTGCCGCGGTTCGCTTCCACCTTGAGGATAGCGACCGCGCCTACCTGCGCCAGCGCCTCGACGATCAGGACGCCCGGCATGACAGGGAATCCCGGGAAATGCCCGGCGAAGAAAGGCTCGTTCATCGTGACGTTCTTGAGTCCGACGGCCCGTACGCCTTCCTCGACCTCAAGAATGCGGTCGATCAGCAGAAACGGCTGGCGGTGAGGAATAATCTCCATGATTTCATTGATATCCAGCAAAAAAATACCCCTTCCGCGGGCGAAAGCGCCCTTGTTCGTCAATCGCCGGCCGGGCTGCATGGAACCGGGGCCGGCGGGCTACACTATTCATGTCCTGAGCGAGCCTGCAGGTCGCAAAGGTTGAGATAGGAGGGCAGGAAGCGGACTGAAGCGCCGCCGACTGTCCTTTTTATTGCGCAAAAAAAGGGTCGGAATTCCTCTTTCTGCCGCTGAATGCCTATGTATATCTTCGTTATTATACCTCCGCAGTTCCAAAAAAAAAACCGCCGCCCTTCCTATTTTCCACCATTTGCCTACATAATTCGCATCGATATGCCGTTAAAGGAACTATCATGGTTTGCAAAGGAGTGTCTTTCGTTGTCCTACCGCGTTACCAATCGTCCGCTGCTGTCCCTGCTGCTCGCGGCCGTCCTGGCGCTTGCGCTGCTCGCGCCTGCCGCGCATGCCGAAGATACGGTCACCTCGGTCAAGCTGACCGAAGGCTCCAAGCTTTCCCTCACGTTCGGGGACGACCCTTACGCGCTCGCGCTGTGGGCGTCCTACTCGGGCTCTTCCGCGACCAAGGATGTCAGCGCCTCGGCCGTATGGTCGACCTCCAGCTCATCCGTCCTCAAGGTCACGGGAGGCGTGCTGACGCCCGTAGCGGCCGGAACCGCGACGATTACCGGCAAGTACAGCGGCTATTCCGCATCGATTTCCGTTACGGTCACCTATCCTTATGCCAAGCTCCAGCTTCTGACGGAGGACGGCAGCGCCGCTCCATCCACCCTGAAAGCACAGCTCGGGGACGACCTGACCTTCGGCGTTGTCGGCAAAAACGGGAATGAATCCAAGGATCTCGCCGACGAAGCCGTCTGGAGCAGCTCCAACACGGCGGCCGCTACGGTCGAGGACGGCAAGGTCACTCTCGTCGCGGCAGGCACATCCGTCATCAAGGCTTCCTACCGAGGCGTGTCCGCCTCCATTACGTTAACCGTGTCTTCCCCCTATCAATCGCTCGCGCTGTCGCCAAATTCTCTCCTTGATCTTACGGCGGGCGACGAGGCCAGATCCTTGACCGCGACAGCTGCGCCGGCAGGCGGCGGCACGCCGGTCGATGTGACCGACGATGCTTCCTGGACGACCTCGGCGGCAGCCGTAGCCAAAGTGGACAAAGGCGTCGTGACGCCCGTCGGTCCCGGAACCGCGACGATCACCGCTTCTCTCTACGGTTCCTCGACCACCGTCAGCGTCGTCGTGCGCGCAGCCCACGAAGCGCTGAAGCTGAGCGCCTCGGCGGAGCTGAATCTGCTGCTCTCCGACAGCCCGCTTCAAGTGACCGCGTCGGCTCTCGATCCGAACAAGGAGCCGGCCGATGTGACGAAGGCCGCCGAATGGAGCTCCAGCGACGTCTTCACCGCTACCGTGTCCGACGGACTCGTCACGCCGAAGGCAGCCGGCTCCTCCGTCATCAAGGTGGAGTACAAGGGTCTCTCCAGAACGTTGAACGTCACCGTCTACCCGACCCTCCTTTCGATCGAGGCCGGCTCCGAACCCCTGACAAGCATTACGGGCGACAGCGGCAAGCTGCCGGCGGTCACCGGCAAGACGCTGGACGACTCCACGATCGCTGTCGACAAGCTCGTCAGCTGGACATCCGGCGACTCCGACGTCATTGAGATCAAGGATGGCAAATGGTCCGCCAAAAAAGCCGGCAAAGCCGTTCTGAAGGCGGCGGTCGGCGGCCTCTCGGCCGAAGTGGAAATGGCCGTGGGCCTGAAGCCGCTGGCGCTTCTCCCGGAGCAGCAGACGATCAGCCTAATCATCGGCAAGGACACTCCGATCCCGCCTTTGAACGTAACGTATACGGATGGAACGGAAGAAGACGTCACGGCCAAGGCCGAATGGAAAACGACCGGCAGCTCCTTGCTTGTCAAAGGAACGACGCTGCGCGGACTGACCGCTGCGCGGACGTCGCTGACCGCCTCCTACCAGGGCAAGACCGTCTCTCTTCCTGTCGTGATCGAAGAAGAGCTGAGCAAGCTGGCGGTGGAGGAATCCTCGCTCGTGCTGAATCCCGGCAAGAGCAAGACCGTCAAAGTCACCGGCACGTTCAAAAGCGGCTCGACGAGCTCGCTCGCCTCGAAAATGACCTGGACCGTCGACAATGACGATATCGCGAGCATCAAGGGCAGTTCCGTCAAGGGCCTCAAGCTCGGAACGGCCAAGCTCACCGGAACGTACCAGGGCAAGAGCATCACCGTGACGATCGCCGTCAAGCCGAAGCTGAAGAGCCTCGTCCTGTCGGACAAAACCTTGCAGCTTGCACCCGGAGCTTCCGCGCCGCTGAAGCTCAAGGCGTTCTACGACAACGGCACGCAGGCGGAAGTCACCGCGGCGGCTGTCTGGACTTCCAGCAAGGAAGCCGCGGCGACCGTTACCGCAGGCGGAGCCGTCACCGCCGCCGCCAAAGGCACGGCTACGATCAAGGCCGCTTTTGAAGGCAAGACCGTAAGCGTAAGGGTCACCGTAAAATAAAGCCGCATATACAAAAGCCGGAGCGAAAGGCGCAATGCCTTTGCTCCGGCTTTTTTTTGCCGTGGCCTTGAATCGGCGGCCGCAAAAAAATCCGGCCCCGAAAGGAGGCCGGATACATCTAGGAATCCGCGAAGATAAGGTCGTAAATATGCTTGTAGACGCCAAAGTCGAATGCATCGTCCATGCTTCCCTTGCCCAGGACGACGAAGCCCAGATAAAGGCCGCCTGTCAGCGCGCCGACGAACAGCGCCAGCACGATGACCTTGCGGGCGAACCACCACGCGGTGAACCGGCTGCGCCGCTTCGGCTTTGCCTTGGATTTGGTCTTGGCTGCTGCCGGAGCGTCCGGCGAAGATGGTTCTGCCTCCCGGTCCAGGGGAGCTTGGCTGTCGCTCGGCCGGAAATTGTCGGCCGGACGGGACGCCGCCCCTCCTCCCGACATGCGGGTGTGGGATTCATTCTGCACCATGGTCATCATCCTATTCCTCCGGAAGAGAATCCTTCCGTAATCTATTGCGCGGCAGATTCCCACCGCGCCGCAGCATGGAGGAACAGGAATCTAGCCGCGCATGTTGTTGGCCATGCCCAGCATCGAATCGGCGGAGGTCAGCGCCCTGGCGCTCAGCTGATAAGCCCTCTGCACGTTCAAAAGCTCGGTCATCTCATCCACGACGTTGACGTTGGATTGCTCGACATACCCTTGGCGGACAGCGATTCCGCTGTCGGGACCGGCTGCGGCGTCGGTAAGCACGTCTCCCGCCGCAATTCCGTCCGGGACGACAAACAGGTTGTCCTCCACCGGAGTGAGCAGCTCGGGTCGAGCTGGAGATACAAGGCTCAGCTGCCCGAGATTCTCGCGGGTTCCATCCCCATGCACGCCTTCCACGACGCCTTCGCCGCTGATCTGCAGCGTGACGCCGGCCGGAACGACGATCGGTCCAGGCTGGCCCGCGCCTCCCCGAGTGCCGAGAACAGGATACCCCGCTTCTGTCGCCAGTATCGTATCACCGTTGCCTCTCACCGTCAACTGGAAGGCGCCGCTGCGGGTATAGGCCGTTTTGCCGTCCGCCTCCACCTGGAAGAGCGCATTTCCTTCGATCGCCAGATCCGTAGCGGTGCCGGTTTCCTTGAGCGAGCCTTGGGTCATGTCAGGTCCCAGCTGCAGGAAACGGGCGCCCCAGCCCTGGTTGTAGCCCATCGGTCCGATGCGGCCGTCCTTGCGGAACGCCTCGGGCTGCTGCTTGGCGTTCGTGAGCAGATCCTCGAACGTGCCTTGCTTGCGTTTATAGCCTGCCGTATTCACGTTGGCGATATTCTCGGCCAGCAGGTCAAGCCGCTGCTGCAGGGCGTTCATCGTCACCGACGCATTGATTATCGATCCGTTCATCTACCGTTCCTCCTCACACCTTGCCGACTTCGTTGACGGCCTTCTCCAGGCTCTTGTCGTAATACTGGACGACCTTCTGATTCGCCTCGTAGGCTCTCAGTGCGCCCATCATATCCACCATCGCCTGGGTGGCGTCGACGTTGGAGCGCTCCGTATACCCCTGACGGACTTCCACACCGTCCGCCGCCGTCGCCGGAGCCGCCCCGCCCTGCCCGTCAAGACGGAACTTGCCGTCTCCCTCGCGGATCAGGTCCTGAACGCGGTCGACTCGCGTGATCAGCAGCGATCTGCCCGTAGCAACGCCGTCCGCATCCGTGAAATCGTAGGCGCCGTTCAGCTTCAGCGAATCCATGGAGGTGCCGGCCGGGAACGTCACCGGGCGGTTGTTCTTGCCGAGCACGGCCGAGCCGTCCGCCGTAAGCAGGGAACCGTCGGCCGCCAAGTGGAATTGTCCGCCTCTCGTGTATCGGGTCTGTCCGTCCGCATCCTGCACGGTGAAGTAGGCCTGCGGCCTGTACGTCACCGTTCCGTCTTCGGCGACGGATTTGCCGGAAGCGTCGAACACGGTGCCCGCCACCTCGATATTGGAGGCGATGGCGAAGTCGGATGCCCGATCCGTCTTGTTGAGATCGCCCTGCACCTGCAGCGCGATGCTTTCCTCCGCCAGCACACCGGTGCTGAGGCGTCCGATCCGGCGCGACGGCTCATCGTTCTTGCCGGTCATGGACAGCAGCATGTCCGGAAAGGAACGGTTCAGCGCATTGCTCTGCTTATATCCCGTCGTATTGAGATTGGCGATATTCGTCGTTACCGTGTCATGCACGCGCTGCTGGGCTACCATGCCTGCCGCTGCCGTGTACAATCCTCTGAGCATCCGGTTCTCCCCTTGCCTGTATGATGAAAGATGAAAGGATGAAAGTCTTATTGTTATATCGGCAGCGGCTGCCCATCCATGAAGAGCGGCCCGCCCTTCGCGCTCCGCAGCTCCGGAAGGAGCGGCTCGCGAGGGGCGGGCCTTCGGTCGCCGGACTCTAGAAGCGCGCCTTCTTGCGCGACATCCGGTCCAGATGGTCCAGCATGAATCCGGTGCCTTTCACCACGCAGTGCATCGGGTCTTCGGCGACGAGCACCGGCACCTTGAGCTCGTCCGCCATGAGCAGATCCAGCCCGTCCAGCAGGGCGCCTCCGCCGGTCAGAATGACGCCGCGGTCGATGATGTCCGCAGACAATTCGGGAGGCGTGCGCTCCAGCACGGACTTGGCGGCAGCTACGATGGAGGCGACGGAATCGTGCAGCGCTTCCCGGACCTCCTCCGAGTGGATGGAGATGGTCTGCGGAAGCCCCGTCACCATATCGCGGCCCCGGATATCAATGGCCTCGCTGCGTCCGCCAGCGTATACCGATCCGATGCGCATTTTGATGCTCTCGCTTGTCCTTTCTCCGACCAGAAGCTTGTACTTCGCCTTGATGTAGCGGGCAATATCGGAATCGAACGTATCGCCGGCTACCTTGATCGAGGAAGAAGTCACGATGTCGCCCATGGACAGGACGGCCACATCCGTCGTGCCCCCGCCGATATCGACGACCATATTGCCGCTAGGCTGATAAATGTCCATGCCGGCACCGATCGCGGCCGCCTTGGGTTCTTCTTCCATATAAACTTCTTTGGCTCCGCAGCGCTCGGCTGCCTCCCGGATCGCTTTCTGCTCCACCGATGTAATGTTGGTAGGAGCGCAAATGAGAATACGCGGACGGCTGTACCAGCTCCGTCCGCCGATGCGGTCGATGAAAGCCTTGAGCATCATTTCCGTAATTTCGAAGTCTGCGATGACTCCATCCCGAAGCGGGCGGATGGCGACGATATTTCCCGGTGTCCGGCCGACCATCCGGTACGCCTCGTCTCCGACGGCCAGCACCCGCTTGGTGCCGGTTTCAACGGCGACTACGGACGGCTCGTCGAGCACGACGCCCCTGCCTTTTACATGAATGGACACGTTGGCGGTGCCCAGATCGATTCCGATATCCTTGCTCAGCATACGTCCGAAGTCCCCTAACGAATAATGTGGAAGTTCATACCCCCATTATTCGCTAATAACCTCGTTTTTCCTCTGATTTTGTCAAAAAATTTTACCAAAAGGCCTCCCGTGAAAGGGGAGGCCGGAATGCGGCCGTTTTTACCTTTTTCCTGCAGCCAGCACCTCGCGGCGCTTGGTGCTTTTCTTGTACTTGATCTTGGTCGCCTCGCCGCCCCTGAGATGGCGGATGGACTTGTGGTACTCCAGGATGTGCTTCACTTGATCGGCCAGATCGGGATTGATTTCCGGCAGCCGCTCGGTGAGATCCTTGTGCACCGTGCTCTTCGATACCCCGAACTCCTTGGCGATCGTGCGCACCGTATGCTTGGTCTCCACGATGCACCGGCCAATCTTGATGGTCCGCTCTTTGATGTAATCGTGCACGTTCCCGCCTCCCTAACTCGTTTTAAGATTGGTACATTATATGAGAGGGGCGGGTAGATATTCTTTGTGGCCAAGCACTAGGTACTAAATCCGTCCAATTTGTTCGCAAATGGCCTTCCGGCGGACAGTCCGAGCCATGAAAAAACAATCCGGCTCCCTTGCAGAAAAAGAGCAGGCTGGCAGCCCGAAAGCGGCATTGAAGCCGGTCAGGCGCCAAGGCTTGCCGCCGTCGGCTGGCTGAGCAAAGCCGCACGCCGGACGAAGCAGCGGTCTTTTTCATCGGCATAAAAAAATCCCTGAAGCCGAGGCTTCAGGGATGAGGAACCGCTTATTCGGAATCGTCGCCCGATGCGGCGCTGCTGTCCTGGCTTGCTGCCGGAGCGAGCGCGGGCAGGACCGAATTCGGATTGACATGCTCGTTGTTTTTGAGAAGCGCGAAGTGCAGGTGTACGCCCAGATCTTTCTGCAGCTCGTTTTTGCCTGCCTTGCCGATTACCGTGCTTTGCTTGACGTCGTCGCCTTGCTTGACCGTCACATCGGTCAAGCTTTGGTAGACGGAGACGTATCCGCCCGAATGGGTGATCTCCACGACCGTGCCGTTGGTCGGCTGATCCTGCACCAGCGTCACTTTGCCGCTCAGCACGGCCTGCACGTCGAACGGCTGGTCGTCGCTGCGGGCCAGGTCGATGCCGGTGTTGGCGGAGAACGTGTTGCCCTGCTCGACCATCGCGGCATCCTGCTCGGCAGGAGTCGCGGCGGCATCGAAGTAGCCGCGCTTCACCGTGACGTCAGCCGTGCTGGCTACCGGCCATTTTGCCGTCTCGCCAGGCACCGGCTTCACGGTCACCGGCTCCGGCTGCTGCTCTCCGCCTTGCGCCACTGCAGTCGTATCGGGGATCTCGGTTGTCGAAGTCTTCTTGTCGTCTCCCTGATAGAGCCACATGACGGTTACGATGATTGCTGCCGCGGCGACGAACAGTGCCGGAGAGATCCACTTGCGCGACAGGGTCTTCTTGTAAGCTGAAGATGGAGCGGAGTTTCTTCCTCCCAGATTTGGTTTAGGAGGCTCTTGCTTTTGGTTTTTTTGATCTTGTTCATTCATTTTCTATCACCTCACTAGCCATTGTTGCCGGATCAGCTAGGTTTATACGTAGGGCGATAGAGAATTTGCGAGGAGGGAGGAAGATTCGCCTCCTAGCTGCTCATGCGGGGGAGATCGTTCTCCCTCACGACCGCGGTTCCGGTATAGTAGTGGGACAGAATCTGATAGGCGTTGCTGCCCTTCTTCGCCATGCCGTCGGCGCCCCACTGGCTCATCCCGACACCGTGCCCATAGCCATAGGTCGTAATCTCGATATTTTTGCCGCTGATCTTCCAGGTGAATTGGGAGGAGGCGAGTCCCAGCTTCTCCCGGGCTTCGCGGCCCGTGAACGTGGCGTCTCCCGCCGCCAGCTCGCGGATCCTTCTGCCGTCCGTCGTATCGAGCACCCGCAGGCTGCGGACCGGCGTGCTGCCGCTGAGGCCGAGCTTCCGGTAGAAGGACGCCAGCGGCATCGTCGTCGTCTCCTTGTACTCCGGAGACAGGGACTTGTCCCACGGGCTGGCCACGCTGCGGAGATAGGGAAGGCTGGCGTCCCAGTAATCCTCTGAATTTTCGGTATAACCGTTGCTGGTGGAAAAGAACAGAGCCTGAATCGGGCTTCCCTGATAGGTGACGATTTCTCCCCTCGTCCCTTGGACGGCTTCGTTCAGCTTCGTCAGATTCGCCTCCCGCTCCTTGCCGCTCCAGCGGGCCAGCAGCTGCTTCATCGGGATGTACACCTGATGGGCGGTCGTATCCGTGACATCCGCTCCCTTCACCGGCACGCCGCTGACGTCGCCGGAAGCGAGCCGCCGGACGATATACGTGCGGGCGGCGATCGCCTGCGCCTTGAGCGCTTCCGGCTCGAAGGAGATCGGCATCTCGCCGGCGATGACGCCGCGGATATAGGTCTCCATCGGCACCTTCTCGATGCGCTTCTCCTTCGTCACATAGACGCGCACCTGGGTCAGATCCAGCGCCGTCAGCTTCTTCGGCCCGGTAGAAGGCGCTGGCGCCGATTCCTCCGTTCCGGCCGGAGAACCGCCGCCAGCGCCTGCGCCGATTCCGGATCCTTCCCCCCCATCTGCCGGTCCTGCAGTCCCGTCGGCCGATTCTGCGCCGCTTCCGGATGCTTGTCCCCCATCTGCCGGCCCCGCAGCCCCGCCGGCCGCTTCGTCGGCGGCTGCCTGGCCGGTCTGCCGGGCGGTAGCGCTGCCGCCCGGCAGCTCCTGGCCGGATAGTTCCGGCACCGGAATCAAGGCTTGCTCCTGCCGGGCATTCGTCCGGCCATCCTGCGACTTGGCGACGATAAATCCCGGAATCAGAATCGCCGCCGCCGTAAGGACGCTTACGGAAGCCAGCGCCATTCCCGACATCCCCTGTCCTTCCGCTGCTCTGCCGAAAGGCTTTCCTCGCAGACTCGTCTTCCTCGTTCCTGTCGCGCGCTTCTTCATCTTCGATGAATTCCCTCCTCTATTACCCTGCCAAGGCAAATGCTCACGACCCGTCTCTAAAGACTATGAGCCGAGAAACATAGAATAGAACCGCGATAGGCCGCTTGAGAGAGAAGTCCCGCGAGAAACGAAAAAGCGATGCCGGATGGCATCGCTGCTGAAAGCCCTGCTGTCGGGCCGAGCCTGACGGCCTTTGAACATGCTGCCATGCAGCCGTCAGATCAGGGCTTCCAGGTAAAGAGATTAAGAAATGCCGTGCATTCCAGCCGGCTCCAGGCTTCAATCCTGTTGCTCGTCGGCTGCCGCTTCAGCTCCCGCTCCGCCAGCCGCACGCTGGAGGCAGAAGGAGAAGGAGCTGCCCCGGCCCTGTTCGCTGCGGACCGCGATGCGGGATCCGTGCGCATCCAGGATATGCTTGACGATCGACAGTCCGATGCCTGTGCCGCCGCGCCCGGAGCGGGCTTCATCCGTCTTGTAGAACCGCTCCCAGATGCGCTCCGTCTCCTCCGGCGACATGCCGATTCCTTCATCCCTTACCGTCAGGCAGGCTTGCTCCTCCTGCGCGTCGAGCGTCACATAGACGGTCGACCCTTGCGGCGAGAACGCCATGGCGTTCTGGATCAGATTGACCATCACCTGCTCCAGGCGGTGGGCGTCGCCTACGACTATCACCTTGCCGCTGCCGACGGCAAGCCCGTCGCCGGCTCCCTCGTTTCCCGTCCCGCTCCATGCCCCCTGAGTCTGGCCAGGACCGTCGCCGGCTCCCTCGTCTCCCATCCCGCTCCATGCCCCCGGAGCCGGGCCAGGCTCGGAATCGACCCGCCCCTTGATCTCGTACCGGACTCCGTGATGCCGGAAGGTGGATTCCATCCGCGCCAGCAGCAGCCTCACCGTCTCGGCCAGATCGAACTCCGCGGGCTGCACGTCGAATTGGCCGGACTCGATCTTGGACATGTCGAGCAGATCGTTCACAAGCTTCATCAGCCGGACGGTCTGCTCCTGGGTAATCCGCAAATAGCGGTCCGCCTTCTCCCCCGGAATCGTCCCGTCCAGAATCGCCTCCACATAACCGTGGATGGAAGTCAGCGGAGAGCGGAGATCATGCGAGACGTTGGCGAGGAAGTCGCGCCGGGTCTGCTCCAGCGCGCCGAGGTCTACGGCCATGCGGTTGAGCGAGCCGGCCAGCCGGCCGAGCTCATCGGGGGACGCATCGCGGATCGGCGTATCGAAATCGCCCTTGGCGAAGCGCTCCGCGCCGAGGCTCATGCGGCGGATCCGCGTCGTCATGTAGCGGGAGAACAGCCAGGAGAATACGGCCGATACAGCCAGCGCGACGGCGATGGCCAGCCAGCTCAGATTCTGCCAGCGGCGGAAGTCCCGCTGAAAGCCGGTCGAGAGCGAGACGACATAGCGGTCGATGGAAGGCACGTACTGGGAGCTCACGATCCATTTGCCGGACTCGTTCTCGATCATCTGGGAGCGGAACTGGCCGCTGGAGCCGATATTGGCCTCGCTGATGATGGACTTGATCTCGCTGGCGGGCAGCGGCACGTCTCCGACCTGCATATAGCGGCCGGTGCTGTCGATGACGAGAATGCTCTTCATCTGTTGCGGCACGACGACTTTGAGCGCCGTGCTGACCATGCTCTCGGTCCATCTTTCGGATGCGGCCGTTTCCAGCAGCTTGACCGTCCGCCGCAGCTCCGCCCCTTCCATGCCCTGCTGCCGGTCGAACATGTCGCGCCGGACCAGCTGCGTCGAAACCAGGTTGAAAACGAGGAACGTAACGCCGAGAATCGAGAGAGAAATGATCAGCACTTTGGCGAAGATCGTATTCAGCCCGAGCCTTGCGGCCAGACGGCTCATGACTGGACCTCGAACTTGTAGCCGACGCCGCGCACGGTGGCGATGCGCCAGGACGGATGCTCGCCGATCTTGTCCCGGATGCGCTTGATATGCACGTCGACCGTATTGGAATCGCCGAAGTAATCCATGCCCCAGATCTGCTGCAGCAGCTCCTCGCGGGTGAATACTTTGCCCGGCCGGGAAGCCATGCAATAGAGCAGCTCGACCTCCTTGGGAGCGCTCCCGACATCCTGCCCGCGCACCGTCACGCGGTATTCGTTCACGTCGACGACGAGATCCGGGAACACCGCCTGTTCCTTGTACAAGGTCGGATGCGTCCGCTTCAGGACGGCCCGGATCCGGGCAAGCAGCTCCTTCGGGTCGAACGGCTTGACGAGGTAATCGTCCGCTCCCATGGAAAAGCCCTTCAGCTTGTCGTAGCCGTCCCCTTTGCCGGTCAGGAAAATGATCGGCACCGTGCTGGTCTGCCGGATTTCCTCGCAGACGCTCCAGCCGTCGCGGCCAGGCATCATGATATCCAGGACGACGAGATCGGGGATCTGCTCGTAGAACTTCCTGAGCCCGGCAGCGCCGTCGCCCGCCGTCGCGTACTGAAAGCCGTATCGCTGCAAGTACAGCTCCAGCAGATCGCTGATCAGGGAATCGTCTTCTATGATCAGGATATAAGGCATTTTCATCTGGCTACCTCCGAGAGCGGAATGTGACTGTCTATCCGTTGGTATGGGAATCAATCATGCCGGAGCGCGTCCACCGGCCGCAGCGACGCGGCTTTGTTGGCCGGGAACAGCCCGAACAGAACTCCGACCGCAGCGGAGAACAGAAACGCATAGAGGACGACCTGAAGCTCGATCTGCGTCGCGGTGGCGAAGTAGGCCGTCATGATCAGGCAGGCGCCATAAGCGCAGGCGATGCCGAGAAGCCCTCCGAGGCTGCTGATGGTCACCGCTTCGACGAGAAACTGGAACAGCACGTCGCGCCGCTTGGCGCCGAGAGACTTGCGGATGCCGATCTCCCTCGTCCGCTCGGTGACGGATACGAGCATGATATTCATGATGCCGATGCCGCCGACGACGAGTGAGATGCAGGCGACTCCCGCCATCATCGTGGACATCGTCTTCGACACGGAGGTGACCGTCTCCTTCAAATCCTCCTGGTTCGTCACGCGGTAGGCGTTCGTATTGCCGCGGAAGATCTCGGTCAGCTTCGTCTCCAGCTGCGCGGTCACGGCGCTCATCTGATCCACCGTGGCGACCTTGAGGGAGACGGTGCGGACGCCGGCGGACTGGAACATGCGCTGCGCCGTCGTAATCGGAATGATGATCTTCTCGTCGTTGGAGCCCGTCAGGGAAGTGCCCTTGGGCTCGAGCAAGCCTACGACCTTGTATTTCACGCCGTTGAGCAGGATCGTCTCGCCGACCGGGCTGACTCCCGCTCCGAACAGCTCCTCCGAGGTGTCGACCCCGAGCACGGCGACCTTGTTGTACGCCGTCAGATCGATAGGGGCAATGAAGCGCCCGCTTTGGGGATGGAAGCTCTGCACATCTTCATAATCGGGAGTGACGCCCTCGACGGTCACCGCGGACTCGGTCTGCTTGCTTCCGTAGCGGGCCGTCACGCTGCCGCTGACGGTCGGAGACAAGCCTTCGATGCCGCCGACGCCGTCGCCGAGCGTCTCGGCTTGCGGCAAGGAGAGGGTCGTGTCGCTTCCCCTTCCGGTAATGTTGACCGACAGCATGTTGGTGCCGAGCCCCTTGAGCTGGCTGCTCACCTCGTTCGCCGAGCCCTGGCCCATCGCCACGAGCGCGATGACCGTCGCGACGCCGATCAAAATGCCGAGCATGGAGAGCACGGTGCGCAGCTTGTTAGCCAGTATGCTCTTCCAGGCCATGCGAATTCCTTGCGAAAGCTTCACGTCCGCCCCCCCTTTCCTCGCTCAGCAGTCCGTCCTTCATGAATACGGTCCGCTTCGCCCTGGCAGCCACATCGAGATCATGCGTGATGAGGACGATCGTATGGCCCTGGGAGTTGAGCTGCTCCATGAGGCCGAGCACATCCGCTCCCGTCTTCGTATCCAGCGCTCCCGTAGGCTCGTCGGCAAGCAGGATCGGCGGCTCGCCAGCGAGCGCGCGGGCGATCGCGACCCGCTGCATCTGGCCTCCGGACAGCTGGTTCGGCCGGTGATGCATCCGGTCCTGCAGGCCGACCTTGGCCAGCGCCGTCTCCGCAGCCGCCTTTCTCTCCTTCGCGGCGAGCCCGCGATAGACGAGCGGCAGCTCGACGTTCTCGAACGCGCTGAGGCGCGGGAGGAGATGGAAGCTTTGGAAGATGAAGCCGATCTTGCGGTTGCGCACCTCCGCCAGCCGGTTGTCCGACAAACCCTTCACCTCGATGCCGTCCAGCCTGTAGCTGCCGGAGGTCGGCGTGTCGAGGCATCCGATCATGTTCATGAGCGTGGACTTGCCGGAACCGGACGGACCGATGATGGCGACGAAGTCTCCGCGGGGAATATGCAGATTCACTCCATTCAGGATCTGCACTTCCTCTCCGGCCATCCGGTAGGATTTCCGGACGTCGCGGATGGACAGGAGCGCCTCTTCATGCCGTTCGGTCGAAGCGGCATCGGCTCTGGTGCCATCGCCTATCCGCTCCTCCAAGGCTCCGTCTCCGGCCTTCCGTTTGTCCCTCTTCATCGGGTTCCCCCTCCTCCGGTACGGGTCGAGCCGGCTCCGCCCATATTGCCGCCGAAGCCGCCCGTACCCATTCCGCCTCCGAAGCCGCCCGCTCCCATTCCGCCGAACTCGCGGGCTCGGGTCGTGCCGCTCTGGCCGGTGGATCCTCCGACGGTGCCGGTCGGCAGCGCGATCAGCACCGTATCGCCCGCGGACAGTCCCGACTTGATCTGCACGTACGTGTCATTGGCAAGCCCGGTCGTCACTTCCTTGAGCTGGCCGCCCAGCGTCATCCGGCTCATCCGGGATTCGGAGCCGGCTCCCGCTCCTGCAGCCCCTGCTCCCGCGCCGGCTCCTGCAGCAGCTCCAGCTCCTGCTCCGGCTTTGGCGCCTGTTCCCGACCGGCTGCCCTGCCCGGAGGCGCCTTCCGTTGCCCATTGGCCGCCGGAGCCGTTCCTTCCGCCTGTCCAGGACTGGCCGGCTCCGCCTTGACGGTTGTCGCCGGACTGGCCGCCCGGAACGTTCCCGGCTCCTTGGCCGCCTTCGGTGCCGGTTCCGATCGCCAATGCCCCTTCCGTTCCTTGAGGCACCCGCACATAGGATTTTCCTCCGAAGGTCACCACCGCATCGACCGGAACCAGGACGGCATTTTCAGCCGATTCCGTCACGATCTCGGCCGAGCCGGACATTCCGGCCAGCACGCCGGCCGCCTCCGCCATGGACAGCGTGACCGGATACGTAGCGACTCCGTTGCTGCTCACGCCTTCTTTGGCAATGGAAGTGATTTTGCCCGTGAAGGTTTTATCGGTCAGGGCATTAAGCGTAATTTCGGCCGTCTGCCCGATCTTCAGCTTAGGAACGTCAAGCTCGTCCGCGTTCACCGCAAAAGTCAGCTGCGAGTAGTCCGTAATGACAGCCGCATCTGCGCCGGCATTCGTGTTGTCCCCGACCGTAAGCGATACGGTCGTGACGGTTCCGCCGATCGGCGCCTTGATATCATGGTTCTCGGCGTCCGCTTTCTGCAGATCGGCAATCTCGTTCTCCGTCTGCTGCAGGCTCAGCCTGGCCGAGTCGAGATCGAGCTTCGTCTGCGCCTGCTTCGATACGTCGCTTTCGCTCCAGTACTGCTCCTTCAGGTTCTGGATCTGCAGCTCCTGCTTCTGCTTGTCCAGCTGCTTCTGCCGGATCTGCAGCGAATTGTCGACCGTCTCGAACTGAGCCAGCACCTGTCCTTTCTTCACGACGTCGCCGGCGGAGACCAGCACTTTGCTGACTGTCCCCTGATAGCCGGCTTTCACGGTCGCCGTAGCGGCCGCGGCTACCGTTCCTATCCCCGACACCTTCACTTCCAGATTTCCCTGCGAAGCCTGCACGCTCCGGGCTTCCGCAGCGGATGCCGTGCCTTCGGCTCCCTTCGACTGCAGGAAATAGTATACCGCTCCGCCGCCGGCAATGACCATGAATCCCAATATGAGCAGCCACTTTCTCATTGTTTCCCTCGCCTCTCCTCCGGATCATTTTCCATCCGAATCGTAGCATTCCAGAATGAACCCAGAATGAACGTCTTCCCTGAGCAGGCAAGGGATCGATCCCCCAAGGATCGCCGCAAATAAAAAAAGAGCCCCGATAGCCGGCGCTCCACTCCCTTTCTCTATGCGGGACGGCTGCTGAGGCAAGCCCTCCCGATGCTGCCGATTGAATCTCAGGCCATGGACGCCTCGACGTCCTCGACCTTGACCTGCCGCTTGCTGCTGTAGCTGTCCTCGTCCTCGGACGCGGCGGCAGCCGCCACCTGGACCTCTTCGACTTCTCGCTCCGCGGTCTTGCGGATGGAAGCGAGCACGACCGGCTCCAGCACTTCCTCGGCGGCTTCTTCCTCCGACGTCCGGTAGATGTCGGCGCCCAAAGCGGCTAGCTTGCCCGCGATGTCTACATAACCGCGGTCGACATGATGCAATCCGCCCACTTCGGTCTCTCCGTCGGCTACGAGGCCGGCACAGATCAGCGCAGCTCCGGCTCGAAGGTCCGTCGCCGTCACTTTGGCGCCCGACAGCGGCACTCCGCCCGTGATGATGGCCGTACGGCCGTCCACCTTGATGCTGGCGTTCATCTTGCGGAATTCCTCCACGTGCATGAAACGGTTCTCGAACACCGTCTCGGTCACGACGGAAGTTCCTTCCGTGACAAGCAGCAGAGCCATCATCTGGGACTGCACATCGGTCGGGAAGCCCGGGTGAGGCAGCGTCTTGATGTCGGCGCCCTTCAGCGGACGATCCGCAATGACGCGAATGCCGTTGTCCTCTTCGATGATTTGGACGCCCATCTCCTGCAGCTTGGCGATTACGGGTCCGAGATGGTCGCCGATGGCGCCTTCTACGAATACGTTGCCTCCGGTGATCGCGCCGGCGATGAGGAATGTGCCCGCTTCGATCCGATCGGGAATGACCGTATGCCGGGCGCCGGTCAGCTTCTCGACGCCTTCGATCCGGATGACTCCCGTACCGGCTCCGCGGATGCGGGCTCCCATGGCGTTGAGATAGTTCGCGAGATCGACGATCTCGGGCTCTTTGGCCGCGTTCTCAAGTGTAGTCGTTCCTTCGGCGAGCGCTGCGGCCGCGATGATGTTCTCCGTCGCGCCTACGCTGGCGACGTCCAGGTAGATCTTCGCGCCCTTGAGCCTGCCCGGGGCAACGGCTTCGATAAAGCCTTGGCCCATCGTGATCTCGGCGCCCATCGCCTCGAATCCCTTGAGGTGCTGCTCGATCGGGCGGGTGCCGATGGCGCAGCCCCCTGGAAGGGAGATGCGTACACGGCCCAGACGGGCAAGCAGCGGCCCCATGACTTGGATCGATGCCCGCATTTTGCTGACCCATTCGTAAGGAGCCTCGTAGGAGGTCAGGTTCTCCGCCGAGATCGTCATGGTTTCGCCGGAGAGGTCAAGCTTGGCTCCGAGCGTCTCCAGCAGCTGGCGAATGATCAGGACGTCATCAAGGAGGGGAACGTCGTTAATGACGCTTTCTCCTTCCGTTGCGAGTAGCGAAGCGGCCAGAATGGGAAGAACGGCGTTTTTCGCCCCGTGCACACGCACGGTTCCTTCCAGTCTGCGGCCTCCGCGAACGACAATTTTACTCATAATTCCGTTCCCTCCGGACGCTGCAATTTCTTTTGCGCATATCATGTATTTGGTAAGGATCATATCTGACGGCAACGAGTGTCTGGCATTGGATGGCTTGAAAGGGTTGAAAGGTCAAAAAAGGTGAAAAAGGCAGGAATAAGCCAGATTACCACAGACCATATTAACACTCGTCTACAGAAATCGACAAGCGTTATTTTTATCCCGAATATTCGTCAAAATAAGGGGACTTTAGCCCGGGTCTCTTTCCTCGTGCATGATCGCTCAAAGGATATCATTCGCAGCATGTCTCCGGATTGGTTCCGTCTTATGCGTTATTGTCTGCAAATGTCCGATTCGTTATTCGACGGATAGCTTAGAGCAGCTTCAGCATGGATGTCCAAGACCAGTAATCCAGGATGAAGCGGGCGAACGAGTGCCCGATCACAACGGCAAGAACCGCAATGAAAACGCGGGCTCTCGGGCTTCTCGGCTGCTTGAACCAAGTGTCCAGCTTGAGCTCTTGCAGCAGGTACCAGGCAAGCAAGATGCTTCCGATCGTCACGGCGATGGAGAACAGTCCGTTCCATCCAAGCGACGACCATACTTGATTACTGTTCATTAATAACCCCGTTCCTTTGCCCGTAAACGGCAATAAATTCCACGGCTCAATTCTATCGGCATAGCAATGTGTCTTTCGCCATTTTTCGCCTTTATGCGACGGAAGCAGCCCTAATCGATCGTTCGGGAAAGGAAATCGGCGCAATGCATCTCCTATATCCATCGGAACTTGAGCGCTCCATTAAAAGTCCCATGCTCTTCCGTGTATGTATTCACGGCTTTCCTCTTTTGCCGCCGGAAGCGGCATGCTCAGCCGCCGCGCGTCACCTTGAGCGTATAGTAGCCTGTTGCCGGCGCCGCAGCGTCTTCCCCCGCATCCCATACCTTGATTTCGTAGGTGCCTGGGGTGACCGGTATAAGCGGACTTGTTTCCGCTACGCCTTCCCCGTTGCTGTCCACAGCCAGAGCTTCTCCTCCGGCCCTGCGGTAGGAGAAGGCCGGATCCATCCGCATCGTGCCTGCCTCCACCTGCAGCCGCATCGTGCCTTTCTTGGCGACCCGGATCGAATACCAGTCCACATCCGCCGCTTGATGGAAGGTTCCTTGAAATTCGAGGGAACGGTCGGCCAAAGGATAGGCTTTGCCAGCCGTATCATTGCTCTCCCCCTTGTCGGGCAGCATGCGCAGGCGCGTCGAAAGCAGATAAGGCACCTGCTTCGCACCGCTTCCGGGCTCGAGCCGCAGCATCAGCCGGTTCGTTCCTTTTCTGACGTGCCATTCAAGCTTATGGTTGCGGAGCTTCAGCGGCATTTTCTTGACGCTCCCCGCTTCCTCCAGCTCGATCCGGACGGCGGACGCGCCGGCGCCGGGAGAAGTGAGCTGGGTATAGTCCAGGCTGACGATGCCGTCGTACGGGCATTCCAGTCGGTACCAATCCCGATCCCCGGTTCCGGAAAGCTGTCCCGACAGCTGCTTGCCCAGAGGGAGCGCCGCGGCTGTCTTGGCCGAGTCGTCCGGTTCATGCGGATCAGCCTTGTAGCGGTCTGCAAGAGCGGAATCGATTCTCAGAAGGCCGTAGCCGGCTCCATAGTCGAATCCCTTTGCTCCCTCGTCTTTGGCCGTCTGCCGCAGCATGGAGCGGATCTGATAAGGTTTGAGAGACGGGTATTTCGCCCATAACAGCGCTGCTGCGGCCGCAGCCTGGGGAGCAGCCATGGAGGTGCCCTCCACGTAATGGTATCCGCCGCCCGCAGCGGTCGTATACACCTTCCACGGAGCAGCGATGTCCAGCTCCGGCCCCTGGTTGGAGCGCGAGTCCGGAAGTCCGTCGGGGCCGACTCCTCCTACGGCCAGCACAGTCGGATAAGCAGCCGGATACTTCACGGCGGCGCGGCTGCCGAAGCGGCGGCCGTCATTGCCTGCGGCGGCAACAAGAAGCACGCCCTTCTGTTCGGCCAGGGCGGCGATATCCCTCATGTATGGCGAGGAATGGTAGAGACCTACGGACAAGACAACGATGCGCGCTCCTTCCGAAATGGCCTTGCGGATGCCTTCGCCAAGCTGGCGTTCGTCGCCATAGCCGTTGCGGTCGAGAGCCTTGATCGGAAGAATGCGGGCTTTCCAGATGACTCCCGCCACTCCCTTGCCGTTGTTGCCCGCTGCCGCAACGACGCCCGCGACGCTCGTGCCGTGGCCGTTGTCGTCCCGCGGAGGCTCATCCGGCTTCAGCAGATTGATGCCCGGAAGCAGATTGGGCTGAAGATCGGGATGATCCAGATCAACGCCTGTGTCTACGACCGCGATTGTAATGGAGGTCTGCTCCGTGACCAGCTTCCAGGCTTTGTTGGCTCCGATCTGATGGAGAAAAGCTTGCTTCGCCAGGCCGGGATCGTTCGCCTTGGGGGCAGCCGGACCTTCTTGCTGGATCCGGGCCTCGTCGTCCGGCTTCGCCGCCATGCCGCTTGCGCTGCCGGGCGGCATGGACGGGGCTGCCGCCAGGGTGACGGCCGCAAGAAGAGCCGCGGCATGGCCGCATCTAAGCGCGCGGCTATGGGCGGCGTGAGCTTGAATCCTTGCTTTCATAAGCCTCAAATCCTTTGCTCGTATCTATCCTATGACGCCCGCGCGCATCTATCCCTGCTTTTCCGCCGTTGATCGAGGAAGCATCGCGAAGCGCATGATGTGATGAAGGAATTCACTCGCTTAACCATTCTATCAATAATTCGGGCCGCAAGGCGCTATTCCTGTAGCGTTCACAAAATGGATACAACAACAGGCCCTCCGGAAATCCGAAGGGCCTATTTGCACTTGCTATTATCCCGGAAGGCGCTTGCGGCTACGCCAAAAACTTCTCCAGCATCCAGCGGTGCTGGTCCAGCTGCTCCACCATGCCGGTCAGAATATCGCTCGTCGCCGCATCGTCTTCTTCTTCGGCCGTCTCGGCAGCTACCTTCATGTCCTCGGCAAGGGTATTGAAGTCGTCGATCAGATTCCGCACCATCGTTTCGGCATCTTCTTTTTCCGTCGCCTCCTTGATGGAAGACAGATCCAGCATGCCCTTCATGGTGGATACCGGCTTGCCGCCGATTCCGATCAGGCGCTCCGCCGCTTCGTCGAACATAAGGGTAACGGCATTATAGAACTCCTCGAACTTGACGTGGAGAGTATAGAAATTAGGACCGGTCACATTCCAGTGGAAGGAATGGAGCTTCATGTACAGCACGCCCATCGAAGCTACTTGACGGTTCAGCGCATCCTGCGTCTTCGTATTCTTTGCCGCTTTGCCGCGGCTGGCGGTTTGAGTTGCCATTTTTTACATTCCCCTTCCGAATATTCATTTCCCTGCAATCAGGCTTCATGTCTTCTCATTACCCCATCCGGGCCGGGACAAACAGGCACGCCTGAAATCAGCTTGCGCAGCATTTCTGTTCCTTATCCGGCCGGACGCTTTTTTGAGCCAGGGGCATGTCATCCGCACACGTCCGTCCAAGCCTGGAGGCATAAGGTAGGGGGAGAGGTGATCAAGCAGGATGCCAACAATAAAAAAATACATCAAAACCTATAATTCCCGCACCCTTTGGGGAAAACTTCGAGTGAGCCGGATGCTGCGCAGGGATCCGGCTACGGCGCACTTTGTTCCACGGACGGCCGATTTTTCCCGCAAGCAGCTGAAGAAAATGGCTTCGCGCTTTGAAATTCTGTATATCAAGCCGAATATCGGCTCTCTCGGCATCGGAATCCATAAGCTTCGCCGCCGCAATGGGGGCGGATATCAGCTCACCTCCGTGATTTCCCGCAAACAGATTTCCCGCGCGTTCGGAAATCTCGATCAGGTGTACGAACATATCCGGAAAACCCGGAAATTCGGAAAGCTGATTATCCAGCGCGGCATTCCGCTCGACCGAATCGAAGGGAAGCCATACGATATCCGCGCCATGGTGCAGCGCAAGCCCAATGGACCCTGGACCTGCACGGCTTTGATAGCTAAAGTGGCGCTGCCCAATCGCATCGTGACAAACGCCCATCAGGGCGCCAAGCTTTACCAGCTGTCCAGGCTGTGGAAAATGCAAGGAATGCGAGCCGCCCCTGCCCTCGCCAACAATGAGTTCATCGAAGAGTCGGCGCTGAAGATATCCAAGTCGCTGTCCCGCCGTTACGGCGGCATGCGCGAGATGGGAATCGACTTCGCGATCGACCGGAGCAAAAGGCTGTGGGTGCTGGAGGTCAATACGAACCATCCCCAGTACGGGGCGTTCAAAAAAATCGACCGGGCCGCCTACAACCGGGTCAAAAGCTTTGCCCGCAGCTATGGACGCAAGGACGACTGAATCCACCGCTGGCCGTCTCGGTCGGCGCCTTCCCGAGGGTCGTTCCGCATGCTTCATTTTACGGCGTTTGCTGTAAATAAAGATCAGAAGAGCCTCCAGGAATCAACTGCAATCAGGCGGCTGTTGTCAGACTCGGCGATCTGCGGCGCGTCCTGCAGCCGGTCGCAGATGTCCCCCGGCCGTACATTTCAATTCGTACCAGGAAAGGTGGAGATGGTCCATGTCGGATGCCATGAATGTCAGCCGGCTGCTGGAGCTGCTGGAAGCCCGCAAGGGCGAGGATGTCGATATCGTCAAGCAGGAAGACGGAGATTGGGATAAGGTCCGCATGACGTTCAGCGGAGCGGAGCTGCTGCATAATCCTTCTCCGGATGATTATGTGTCGGGAACGATCCTGCTGCTACACGGTTCGGCCAGCATCGTCACCGACAAGGGCCGTGAGCCCGTGCCTGGCGACTCCTATGAAATTCCGCTCCAAGCGGATGACTCCCTCATCGAACAGGACGGAGAGATCCGGGTGCAGACGAAGCGGGCGACCTATTCCATCCAGCCGTCCGTTTCAGCCGGCTGAACCAAAAAAGCTTTGGGCCGCGAGCAGGCCCAAAGCTTTTTTTGGTTCAAATTGGCTTCGCCCGCTGTGCCTTCCAATCCCGCTGCCCGCCCCAGCGGGTCTCGCAAGCGCGGCATGCTCAGGAGAGCGGCAGTAACGGCAAGTACGGCCGCGGTAGAAGCACCTCCGTCCAAATCGACCCGCTTGGGCCAAACCAGTCTGCTGTTACAACCAAAGGTTCGTTACATGCAAAAGGTGACGGTCCATTTAGCGGCCCCGCCGGCCGAACAAGCTTCTCAGCAAGCCTTGCGGCCTTCCTCCCGAAGCCGCTGCCGCCGGCCGCTGCTCCGCCCCAAGCAGGTCGTCTCCCGCGAGGAGGCTGACCGCATTTTGCATGAAATAAGCTTTGTAGTCTTCCCCGAGCCGTTCGGCGATGGCGGCATAGGCGGCCGCCAAGCGGAATCCGCGGCGCTCCGCATGATGCGCATCGGAGGAGACAAGATGGACGAGACCGGAACGCATCATCGACCAGGAAGCTTTCTCGATCGATCTTCCGTACAGACCCAGCAGCGAATGCGTCGTCACTTGTCCCCAAGCCCCGAGCGAGATGAGCTCTTCCAGAAGAGCGGGCTCGCGCATGGCCTGCTCGTTGCGTTCAGGATGGGCTATGACAGGCCGCACCCCTTGAAGCGTCAGCTCATAGACCAGCTCGGCCATTCCGGAAGGTATCTCCGCGGTCGGCATTTCAAGCAGCATATAAGGGGTATCCGCAAGCGTCAGCAGCTCCCTCTTCTCCCAATTGTCGAGCAGCTCCGCATGGACCCGGATTTCTTGGCCCGGATGCAAAGCAATCGGAATGCCATGCTGCTGCAGCAACTCTCCGGTCCGCCGCGTCAGCTCCCGCACGTCGGCTGCCGCATTCCAGTAAGCTCCGTTGGCGTGATGAGGGGTAGCGACGATATCGGTGATGCCTTCAAGCTGCGCAGCTCTCGCCAAGGCGAGCATTTGCTCCTCGTTCCTGGCTCCGTCGTCGATGCCGGGAAGGATGTGGGTATGGATATCAATCATTCCTTGAGCACTCTCCCCGTTGTCATGGATGTAAGGATGTAGGGATTCGTATTGACTTGCTAGGATGTATTGACTGCGATGGCTTTATAGACGGCAACGACTTATTGACTGCGATGGCTTTATAGTCTGCAACGACTTATTGCCAGCATTCAATATCTGCAATGGCAGTCCGATAGCGGCGAATTTAACGTTCTAGCCATACGAGCCTAGGGATCGCTGTAACCGTATAGGTCTCTTCATTTTCGAGAATTGCCGTTGATTCTAGGGCTCAAAGGCTATTGGTGAACTCCGTCATTGCATGAGATGAAGCTGCTCCTCATGACATTATCATACTTGATTACAGAGACGATCGTCATCCACCCTTGGCTTCATTGTCATCGGACTTTCGGTCAAACATCCCCTGCCGCAGTCCTTAACTCTCTTTATCTCCATTGGCATCATGCTTAAGAAAGCTGAATATCCCGGTCCACATGCCGGTCAGGATGAACAATCTGCCCAAGAAAGAAGTGGATTCGGATTCCGAAAAGCCCGTCCCCATTAGAACCCCGCCGCCCGCGACAAGCAGGAAGCAAAAGAGCAGATTGTCCCTTATGGACCTCTTTGAATCGAGGCCGTGAATCCGTGCCGTCAATAAAGCTGCCGCCAACATGCTCATAATAAAAAGTGTCCCTACCCTCATTTCCCCTGTCCTCCCCAGGCGATTTCGCCGGTATAGCCGGAATCGATTCAGATCCCAGTAGATTCCATTATAAGAGAATAAAAAAGCCCCTCCTCCGTTATCGCCAGATAACAGGGGAGGGGCTTTGATGACGGAATCAACCTCTGGTGTTCAGACGGTTGAGCGCACGTTGAAGCGCAAGCTCCGCACGATGATAATCGACGGTTTCCTTGTTGCGGTTGCGAATGCGCTCTTCAGCGCGCTTCTTGGCCAGCTCTGCGCGGTCCACATCGATTTCGCCCGGAAGCTCGGCGCTTTCGGCCAGAATGACGACTTTCTCGTGACGAACCTCGGCAAAGCCTCCGCTCACCGCGATGTTTTCATAATTGCTGCCGATTTTCGCCGTAACGGCGGATATCTTCAGAGGCGTAACCGTAGGAACGTGATTAGGCAGAATGCCCATCTCGCCCTCTACTCCGCGGATGATGACCATGTTCACATCCTTGGAATATACGGTACGCTCCGGCGTAACGATTTCAAGCAGTAAGGTGCTCATACGATAACCTCCATCCGCCGAGGATTAAACCTCTTGAGCGAGCTTCTTCGCTTTGGCAACGGCGTCTTCAATCGTTCCGACGTTATGGAACGCTGGTTCCGGAAGATCATCATGCTTGCCTTCAAGAATTTCCTTGAAGCCCCGGACCGTATCCTTGATTCGTACGGACAGGCCAGGCATGCCGTTGAACGCTGCTGCAACGTGAAGAGGCTGCGACAGGAACAGCTGGACGCGGCGTGCGCGAAGCACGACAAGCTTGTCTTCCTCGGACAGTTCGTCCATGCCGAGAATCGCGATGATATCGAGCAGCTCTTTGTAGCGCTGAAGAAGCTTCTTCACGCTTTGAGCCACTTGATAGTGCTCTTCGCCGACGATTTCCGGAGTCAGGACGCGCGAGGACGAAGCCAGCGGGTCGACAGCCGGGAAGATACCCATAGCGGCGATGTTACGCTCCAGGTTGGTCGTGGAATCCAAGTGGGCAAACGCCGTGGCAGGGGCCGGGTCGGTGTAGTCATCGGCTGGAACGTAGATCGCCTGGATCGACGTAACCGAGCCGTTCTTGGTGGAAGTGATGCGCTCCTGGAGCTGGCCCATCTCGGTTGCCAGCGTCGGCTGGTAACCTACCGCGGACGGCATGCGGCCGAGCAGCGCGGATACTTCGGAGCCCGCTTGGGTGAAGCGGAAGATGTTGTCGACGAACAGGAGCACGTCGCGGTTTTCTTGATCGCGGAAGTATTCCGCCATCGTCAGACCGGTCAGGGCTACGCGAAGACGCGCGCCTGGAGGCTCGTTCATCTGGCCGAATACCATGGCCGTTTTCTCGATAACGCCGGATTCGCTCATCTCGTGATAAAGGTCGTTGCCTTCACGAGTACGCTCGCCTACGCCGGCAAATACGGAAATACCGCCGTGCTCGGAAGCGATGTTGTGGATAAGCTCCTGCATCGTTACCGTTTTGCCTACGCCGGCGCCGCCGAACAAGCCGACTTTGCCGCCCTTGGCGTACGGAGCCATCAGGTCGATGACCTTGATGCCGGTTTCCAGAATTTCCTGCTGCGTGGACAGATCCTCGAATACCGGAGCTTGACGGTGAATCGGCAGCGTGATGCTGCGGTCTACGTCCCCGTTGTTGTCGATCGGATCGCCGACAACGCTGAATACGCGGCCGAGCGTGGCCGGTCCGACCGGCACGGTGATTGGCGCGCCGGTATCAACAGCGGCCGTACCGCGCACGAGGCCGTCCGTGGAGGACATCGCGACGCAGCGAACTGTGTTGTTTCCGAGGTGGGTAGCCACTTCGAGAGTCAGCTTCACGTCTTTTTCGGAAGAGTTCTGGGCCTTTTGTTCAATCTTAATTGCGTTCAGGATTTCTGGGAGATGGCCGTTGTCGAATTCAACGTCGACAACCGGTCCCAGTACCTGGACAACGCGACCGTTGCTCATGGGGGTCCCTCCTGTAGTAAAGATAGTTGCACGTGCATCTATGAAGCAGGCCGCAGCCTGCTCTTCTGCGTGTGATTATTGCTGGGCGCTTGCTCCGCCGACGATCTCCGCGATTTCTTGGGTGATCGCAGCCTGACGCGCGCGGTTGTAAGAGAGCGTAAGCTCGCCGATGAGCTTCGTCGCATTCTTCGTCGCATTGCCCATTGCCGTCATCCGGGCGCCGAATTCGCTCGCCTTGCCTTCGAGAATCGCGCTGTACACGACCGTCTCGGCATACTTGGGCAGCAGGACGCTGAGCACGGATTCCGCATCCGGCTCGTACTCGTACTGCGCCGCGGAACCGGTGAACTCATCGGAGCTCAGCGGCAGCAGCTTCTTCATCGTCGGAATCTGGGAAATGGCATTGATGAAGCGGTTGTAGACGATATAGACCTCGTCATAACGGCCTTCCTCAAAGCCTTGAACGGCTTTGTAGGCGACCGGCTTGATATCGCCGTATTTCGGGGAATCGGAGATGCCCGTCACTTCCTCGGCGATGTTCATGCTGCGGCGCGTCAAGTAGGCGCTGCCCTTGCGGCCGACAACGAGAATTTCGTACTCGTCCTTGGACCGGTGTTTCTCGGCGATCGTATTGGACAGCTTGCGCAGTACGTTGATGTTGTAACCGCCAGCGAGTCCGCGGTCCGACGTCACGATCAGGTAAGCTGTGCGCTTCACCTCGCGAGACTGCAGCATAGGGTGACGAATGCTGCCTGCGCCGGCGGCGATGCTGGAGACGACTTCGCGGATCTTGTCCGTGTAAGGACGGGCCGACAATGCCGCCTCCTGCGCGCGGCGAAGCTTCGCCGCAGCGACCATTTCCATCGCTTTGGTGATCTGCTTCATATTCTGCTTGCTCTTGAGCGAGCGCTTGATCTCCCGCATGCCTTTTGCCATTAGTACTCACCACCTTACTTATCGGCCCCATGCCCATAATCAGGCACGGGGACCGGCATCATCGTTCCTTGCTATTAAACCGAACGGGAGAAGCCTTTCTTGAAGTCCTGGATGGCAGCTACAAGAGCTTTCTCGTTGTCGGAGGAGAGGTCTTTGGTATCGCGGATGGAAGTCAGAATCTCCGGCTTGTTGGCATCCACGAAGCTCAGCAGCTCGTCCTCGAAACGGCGGACGTCCTGAACCGGGATATCATCCACATGGCCGCGCGTGACTGCGAACAGGGAGACAACCTGGCGCTCCAGAGGCATAGGCTGGTTGATGCCCTGCTTCAGGATTTCCAGCGTGCGCTCGCCGCGGTCGAGGCGGGACTTGGTTACTTTGTCCAGATCGGAGCCGAATTGGGCGAATGCCGCCAGCTCGCGGTACTGGGCAAGGTCAAGCTTGAGCGTGCCGGCTACCTTTTTCATCGCCTTCGTTTGAGCGGAGGAGCCTACGCGGGATACGGAGTTGCCGACGTTGACAGCCGGACGCTGGCCGGAGTAGAACAGGTCGGATTCCAAGAAGATCTGTCCGTCCGTGATGGAGATGACGTTCGTCGGGATGTAAGCGGAGATATCCCCGGCTTGCGTCTCAATGAACGGAAGCGCCGTAAGGGAACCGCCGCCGAGCTCGTCGTTCAGCTTGGCCGCGCGCTCCAGCAGACGGGAGTGCAGGTAGAAGACGTCGCCCGGATAGGCTTCCCGGCCCGGTGGGCGGCGAAGCAGCAGGGACAGCTCGCGGTAAGCGGCGGCTTGCTTGGACAGGTCATCGTAGATGACGAGAACATGCTTGCCGTTGTACATGAAGTACTCGCCCATGGAGCAGCCCGTATAAGGAGCGATGTAAAGCAGCGGGGACGGCTCGGAAGCGCTCGCCGTTACGACGATCGTGTAATCCAGCGCGCCTTGGCGGCGGAGGGATTCGACAACCGTACGAACCGTGGATTGCTTTTGACCGATAGCGACGTAGATGCAAACCACGCCGTTGCCCTTTTGATTGACGATCGTATCGATCGCGATTTGCGTTTTGCCCGTCTGGCGGTCGCCGATGATGAGCTCGCGCTGGCCGCGGCCGATCGGAATCATGGCGTCGATCGCCTTGATGCCCGTCTGCATCGGCTCGAATACGGATTTACGGGCCATGACGCCCGGTGCCGGCGATTCGATCGGACGGCTAGCCGTCGTCGCGATCGGACCGTTGCCGTCAAGCGGCTGGCCCAGAGCGTTGACAACGCGGCCCAGAAGAGCGTCGCCTACAGGAACTTCCATGATGCGGCCCGTACGCTTCACTTGGTCGCCTTCACGGATGTCCGTGTACGGTCCAAGGATAACGACACCGACATTGCTCTCCTCAAGGTTGAGCGCCATGCCTACAACGCCGTTGGAGAACTCGAGCAGCTCGCCGGCCATAGCGTTCTCAAGGCCGTGCACGCGAGCGATACCGTCGCCGACTTGGATAACCGTTCCGACCTCGTCGACTTGGATCTCGGATTTATATTGTTCAATCTGCTGCTTAATCAGCGTGCTGATTTCATCAGGTCTGATGCTCAATTTCTTCACCCCTGTCTACAGTGCTTGGGAATTGATTTGCTTGCTCAGGCGGTCCAGCTTGGTGGAGAGGGATCCGTCATAGATCTTGTCTCCGATGCGGACCTTGATGCCGCCCAGAAGGGAAGGCTCGACGACCTGCTCGCCGATGATGCGCCGTCCCGAGATGACTCCGAATTGCTGGAGCACCTTCGCGAGCTCGGCTTCGCTGAGCGCGACTGCCGTATAAACGGTCGCGCGGGATTCGCCGGAAGCTTCGTCGGCAATTCGGCCGTAGGCTTCGCTGACGCTGCCGACCGCCGACTGGCGGCCGCGTTCGATCAGGAGCGTGACCGTATTCAGAACAATAGAGGACACTCGGTCCCCGATTGCTTTTTTGATGATGTCAAGCTTGACGGACGGCTCGATGCCAGGCGTCGACAGGAAACGGGATACGTCTCCGTCGGATGCCAAGGCTCCGGCGATCAGCTCAAGCTGCTGGCGCACTTCCGCCACCAGGTTTTGCGTGCTCGCAACATCGTACAGCGCCTGCGCGTAACGTTTTGCGATTACCGTGTCGCGGCTCATTTGCTTCCTACCTCTTTGAGGTAGTTGTCAACGATCTGCTCCTGCGATTTCTCGTCGATCTGCTTCTCGACGATCTTGGATGCAATCGCGACGGACATGCTGCCGACTTCGCTGCGCAGGGAAGCGATGGCTTTGTTCTTCTCGCTCTCGATGTCGCGGACGGCATCTTCTTTGAGGCGGGATGCTTCGGAACGGGCCGTATCGATGATGCTGTCGGCCTGCTTCGAGCTCGTGATCCGAGCCTTTTCGATGATATCGTTCGCTTCTTGGCGGGCTTGCGCCAGAGCTTGCTTCTGAGCTTCCATTTCGGCGGAAGCTTCCTTGCGGCTGTTCTCGGCCGCATTCATCTGCTCAAGTACCATTTGGCGGCGCTGTTCCATGATTCCGAACAGAGGACCGAACGCATACTTGTTCAGCAGCCAGTACAGAATGAGGAACGCGACGATCGCGTACACAAAAGACTCCCAATGCCAGGCCATGACCGCTCTCCTTTCACTTGCCATTCACATACATGCGAGCGCAGCCCGCTGCCTATCAGGCGGGGCCGCCGCTCGAATTACCGGATGCCGCATGAGCTCGAAGCTTTGGGCAATCTCCGATTTTATGACGATGGCGTGGAGGGCAATGCCTTCCCCGCCATGTCGAGTTCAGCAAGATTCTGCTGCTATTAGCTGAAGAATGCGAGGAAGCCGATAACGACGCCGATGATCGGCACGACTTCGACGATACCTACGCCGATGAACATCGTCGTTTGAAGCTTGCTGGCCGCTTCCGGCTGGCGGGAGATGCCTTCTACCGTTTTGCTGACGATAAGACCGTTACCTACGCCCGCGCCTACTGCGCCGAGACCAACTGCGATTGCTGCTGCCAATACTTCCATTGTTTAAAATCCTCCTCTAAATTGGGTGAGTGTGGGTTATTTCAACACCGACCGAAGCCGTGCGGTGACGTCCTCGAAATCAGTTCGGACTGCTGTGGATCAGTGCGCGCCGTCTTCGTCGTGAATGGCGGCTTGCGAGATGTACACCATGGTGAGGATCGTGAACAGGAACGCCTGGATGGCGCCTACGAAAATACTGAAGCCTTGCCAGATGATCATGAACGGCGTACCGATGGCGCCAAGCATGAGGATGGTGGCGATCAGCACCTCGCCCGCGAAGATGTTCGCGAACAAACGGAGAGCCAGCGTGACCGGCTTCGCGATCGTCTCGATGATGTTCAACGGGAAGAAAATCGGGTAAGGCTTGAAGTAATGCTGGAAATAATGCTTGGCGTTCATCTTCACGCCGAGGAAATGGACAAGCAGGAAAACGATGAGCGCGAGGCCCGAAGTCACGGAGAGATCCGCTGTAGGCGATTTCCACCATGCCAGCTCCGCGTGTCCGCCGTGGTGGGCGAGCGTGTCCGCCGTCACTCCCCACATCGGTTCGTGGATTTCAGTCACGATGCCGAAGGGAAGACCGAGCAGGTTGGAAACGAAGATGAAGAGAATCAGCGTCAAGCCTAGGCCAAGAAACGGACGAACCCGGTTCAGCGGCATCGTGCTTGCAATGGTCGAATGAACGAAGTCCACCGCCCATTCCATGAAGTTCTGCGTCTTGGAAGGATTGGCCACCGACAATTTTCGCGTCAGCAGCTTGACCAGAACGAACGTCATGACGGCCGATACCGTAATCGCGATAAATGCTGAAACGTCGATGTTGAGCCCGTTCCAATGGTAAATCGGAAATTCATGCATACCTTATATTTCACCCCTTTCCACGGCGTCGCCGGAGATTGACAAAGAAAGCGCATACCAGTATAACAAAAGGCACCGCAAAACATGAAGCCAAGGCGGAGGGAAGATTGAAATAGTCCGGCTTGCGGTACGCGATCATGACGACGAGCAGCACCATCGCGATTCTGCCGGCCATTCCGGTACCTGTCTTCCTGGGAGCCTCCCCGGAAGCCATGACCCCGATCCACTCCACCCGCCTGCGAAGAAGAAAGGCATTGAACGATCCTGCCGCTATGCCAAGCAGGCAGCCAGCGGCAACCGTGCGCCAGTCCGGAATCAGAACCCAGATCAGCAGCAGTGCGGCTGCAAGCAGCATGACCGCGGACTTGGTCATCTTGAGCACTTCATTCATTGCTGTCCTCCAGAACCTTTCTGACAATAAAGATGACGGAAACAATTCCTGCCGCCAGTCCGGCGAACACCCCGACGATGATCCAGCCTGGAGTTCCCCCGTAACGTGCTGCGAGCCAATAACCGATGTAGGTGCATATGGCGACATCGATGCCGAGCGCGCCTACAAGCGCAAGCGCCTTCAGCGGGTCTTCTCCCTTGCTCTTTCTGGCCATGGTTTGTCCCCAATCAACCCTCATTATTTTATCCAAGCAATCGAAGGTTTGTCAATTTTGATAATAGCAAACTTTCCGTGAACTTGGGCAAAAAAACCTTGAAATGACGGGATTTTTCGCTTTGGCAAACCATACAGTTGAACTGTATGCTGTGCCGTTGTTGGAGTTGACGCTCTTCTCTCGAAAACTATGAACGTTGTGTGAACGGCTCCGGTCTCTCGCCTCTGCCAAAATGATGCAGGATCGCGGCGACGATTCTCTCCGACGCAGCCCCGTCTCCGTACGGATTGGCCGCCTTGCTCATGCGCTCGTACGTTCCCTGGTCGGTAAGCAGCGCGCGGGTCCGTTCATAGACGCGGGTCTCGTCCGTGCCGACCAGCTCCAGCGTTCCCGCCTCGATGCCTTCCGGCCGCTCGGTCGTATCGCGCAGCACCAGCGTCGGAATGCCGAACGAAGGCGCCTCCTCCTGCATGCCGCCCGAATCGGTGAGCAGCAGATACGTATGCGGGAAGAAATTGTGAATCTCGAACACGTCCAGCGGCTCGATCAGCTTGATCCGCGGATGGTCGCCGAGGATCTCCTGCGCCGGTTCTCGCACGGCCGGGTTCGGATGCACGGCGTACACGATGGCGATATCGTCGAATTCATCGGCGATGCGCTTGACGGCGCGGAAGATGTTGCGATGCGGCTCCCCTAGCGATTCGCGCCGGTGGGCGGTCATCAGGATGAGGCGCTTGCCGGCAGCCCAGTCCAGCATCGGGTGGGTGAACTCCGGATCCACCGTATACTGGAAGACGTCCGTCGCCGTATTGCCGGTCACATAGATCGCGGATTCCGGCTTGCTTTCCCGGCGCAGATTGCCTGCGGACCAGTCCGTTGGCGCGAAGTGCACGTCCGAGAGAACGCCTGCCAGCTGCCGGTTCATCTCCTCCGGGTACGGGGACATCTTGTTCCAGGTGCGCAGGCCAGCTTCGACATGGCCCACCTGGATCTGCTGCAGGAACGAAGCGTAGCTCGCCAGGAACGTCGTCTGCGTGTCTCCGTGCACGAGCACGATATCCGGACGGGCCTCCTTCAGCACGGGCTCGATCCCCTCAAGCACGCGGACGGTCGTCTCGGTCAGCGTCTGGCGGTCCTTCATGACGTTGAGATCATAATCCGGCTTGATGCGGAAAAGCTCCAGCACCTGGTCCAGAATCTCTCGGTGCTGGGCCGTCACGCAGACGATCGGCTCGATCTGCTCCGAATGCTTCTGCAACTCCAGCACAAGCGGCGCCATCTTGACTGCCTCCGGCCTCGTGCCGAAGACGGTCATCACTTTCAGCTTCTCCATGCGGTCCTTCTCCCCCTTACTTCGTTCCGAACATCCGGTCGCCGGCGTCGCCAAGGCCCGGAATGATGTAACCCTTCTCGTTGAGCTTCTCGTCTACGGCCGCGGCGTAAATGTCGATCTCGGGATGCGCTTCCTGAACGGCGCGAATCCCTTCCGGAGAAGCGATCAGCACCATCAGCTTGAGCTGGGTGCAGCCGCGCTTCTTGAGCGCCTCGATGGCGGCGTTGGCCGAGCCGCCGGTCGCCAGCATCGGATCGACGACGATGAGCAGCCGCTCCGTCGCGTCTGTAGGAAGATTGATGTAATATTCCGTCGGCAGCAGCGTGTCATGGTCGCGGGAGAGGCCGATATGCCCTACCTTGGCGGCCGGAATCAGCTTGAGGATGCCGTCGACCATGCCCAGGCCGGCGCGCAGAATAGGCACGATGCCGAGCATCCTGCCGGACAGTACTTTGGATTCGGCCACGGCGACGGGAGTTTCCACCCGGATCGTGTCCAGGGGCATTTCCCTCGTGATCTCATAGGCCATCAGCGTGGCTACTTCGTCGACAAGCTCGCGGAAGTCTTTCGTCTTGGTGTCTTTGTCCCGAATATACGTCAGCTTGTGCTGGATAAGCGGATGGTCGCATATGACCAGATTGCCCATGGGGGTTGCCCTCCTGAATTTCGCTAAAATTTGCTTTTCTCCGACAGCAACGGAGCATAATCCCAACTATTATAGCATTCCCCAAGGGCGAGCGCATCAAGCATTGTAGAAGGCAAAATATCGCTGCCCAAAGCAGACGGCTTCAGGCAGCCCCTGCCCTTGCCTCCTCGGCTGCGCATTTCCTGCGCCGGCCGGCCCGGATCCGGTTGCATGGCAGGCATGCGGAAAATAACGAAGTTCGGCTTCTCAGGGCAAAACGGCTGACCCGCTGTCCATGCAAATAACCCCGTCCAGCGGAAAATCCGCCGAACGGGGCTTTTTTTGCCTATTAATACTTGATATCGGTATAGAGCGGGAAGCGGCCTGTGAGCTCGCGCACGATGCCTCGCGCTTTCTCCAGGACGGCCTCGTCCTTCGGACTGCGGAGGGTCATGTCGATGACGTCTGCAATCGTGCGCATCGCGTCTGCGTCCATGCCGCGCGAAGTCGCGGCCGGCGTTCCGATCCGGATGCCGCTCGTGACGAACGGGCTCGTCGGATCGAACGGAATGGCGTTTTTGTTCACCGTGATGCCGACGGAATCAAGCACATGCTCGGCTTCCTTGCCCGTAATGTTCAGGTTGCGGGTATCGAGCAGCATGAGATGGTTGTCCGTGCCGCCGGAGACGATGTTCAGGCCTTTGCCCGACAGGGAATCGGCCAGCACCTTCGCGTTGTCGATGACGTTTTTGGCGTAGGTTTTGAATTCAGGCTGCAGAGCCTCGCCCAGCGCTACGGCTTTGGCCGCGATAATGTGCATCAGAGGGCCGCCCTGCGATCCCGGGAAGACCGCCTTGTCGATGGCAGCCGCCCAGGCTTTGGTCGTGAGGATCAGGCCTCCGCGCGGTCCGCGCAGCGTCTTGTGCGTCGTCGTCGTCACGAAATGCGCATGCGGAACCGGGCTCGGATGCAGGCCGGCAGCCACCAGGCCGGCGATATGCGCCATGTCGACGAAGAAGAGCGCGCCGACGTCCTTGGAGATCTGGCCGATCTTCTCGAAGTCGATGATGCGCGGATAAGCGCTCGCTCCGGCTACGATCATGCGCGGGCGATGCTTGAAGGCCGCCTTGCGGAGGTTGTCGTAGTCGATCGTGAACGTGTCTTCCTCGACGCCGTATGCGACGAAGTTGTAATAAAGGCCGGATGCGTTGACCGGGCTGCCGTGCGTCAGATGGCCGCCATGGGCCAGGTTCATGCCGAGAACCGTGTCGCCAGGCTTAAGGGCAGCCAGGTAAACCGCCATGTTGGCTTGCGCGCCGGAATGCGGCTGGACGTTGGCATGCTCGGCGCCGAACAGCTCCTTCGCGCGGTCGCGCGCGATGTCTTCCACGATGTCGACATGCTCGCAGCCGCCATAGTAGCGCTTGCCCGGATAGCCTTCGGCGTATTTGTTCGTCAGAACGCTGCCCATCGCTTCAAGGACGGCTTCGCTGACGATGTTTTCCGATGCGATCAGCTCGATGTTGTCGCGCTGGCGCTGCAGCTCGAGCCCCATTGCCTTCAATACTTCAGGATCCTGCTTGCGGAGATTTTCCATGTTGGATCAAGTCCTCCCTCATAATGGATGCATCAGTGATTAGAACATCAGTGATTAGAACATCAATGCGAAAACATCAATGCATAAAACATCAATGCCTAAGACAGGGCTGCCTTTCAGTCGCAGCTTCCGACAGAGCCGGACAACTCTTCCCCCGGAGGCAGCTCGTAGACGGCTCGGGAGCCTCCGATCAGCTTCGGCCGGGTGAACGCCATCGTCACACGCGCCTCCCCGATCTGCTTCAGGGAAGGACGCAGAGGCACGGCGACCCGGCGCAAATGCATGCCGATGAGCGTTTCGCCGATATCGATGCCGGCATGAGCCTGTACCGTCTCCACGAGGCATGCATCCGCCAGGCGGCGGTAGGCATAAGCGGCCATGGAGCCGCCGGCGCCAGGCACCGGCACGGCGGCGACTTGCTCCAGTCCAAGCCTCTCGGCAACGGCACGCTCCAGGACGAGCGCCCGGTTCAAATGCTCGCAGCACTGGTATACCGGCGTGAAGCCGATCTCCTTGCGCGCCGCCTCCACGCCGGCAAATATCGCCGCTGCCGCATCCGTGCTGCCCGAGGTGCCGATATGCCTGCCAAGCACCTCGCTCGTGCTGACTCCGAGCACGAGCAGCTGCCCTTCCCGCAGGCGTCCGCCGCCAGCGAGCTCGCGCACAAGCGCTTCGACCCCGGCGGTTATCGCCGCCTCCGGCCCCGATCCATTCGTCATCCCAGCATCCTCCTGTCTCCGCCCTCTTCCGTGTCCGCTGCAAGCAGCTTCCGGCATAAAGGACAAGTTCGCCGTTTCGGTTCTATTATACCGGACCGAAGGCCTTTTAGACGAGACTACCCAAAATGACAAAGAGAGCAACGCGCGCAAAAAAATTGCGTGCTTGCTCTCTGCCCAGGCGACCGGCCGTATGTTCCGATGCTCCATCGTGGTTATTCCCACTTCGTCGCCAGTCACATCGGAAACCGTGTTTCTTGCTTCATCATAGCTTACACGAAAAGGGAAAGTCAATGATGGATAAGCCTTCTGCCGGGCCTCTTTTTCCCAAACGGAACCGCTGGGGAATACGATGCGCCATCGCCGCCGTTTCCTGTCTCAGGCTGGAAGCGCCGCTTGTCGAACTCGGATTCATGCCGCCCGTTTCGCTAGCCCTGCCCTTCCCCGGAAGGGCCGGCCTGGAATTCCGGCCGCTCCAGCAAGCTCGAGAGCGCCTCGCGGATTTCCTCCGCGCAGCGGGCGTAATCCTCGTAGGAGCCTCCGTACGGGTCGGCGATGTCCGGATGGGGAAGCTGCCTCTCCAGCTCCCGGATCCGCCTTTCCAAAGCGTCGTCGGGACCGCGGCCAAGCGACTGGGCGATCATTCTTTCGCTATAGTGCCTGTCCAGCTCTCCCGCCGCTCCGTCCTGTCCAGGCGAGGCATATTCCTTCAAGGTATGGACTTTCCCGGAAGCTTCCGGCCAATACCTCAGAAGCGCTTGCTTATGGGAGGAAGTCATCGTCAGCACGAGATCGGCCCATTGGAGCAGGCCTCCGCTCGCAGGTGTCGATGAGCCCTTATGAGCGATGCCGTTGTTCTCCAGCACTTGAAGCGCATGGCGCGATACAGGCAATCCGTCCACGGTCGATACACCCGCTGAGCGGACTTCAAGCCGCAGCCCCCTCTCAGCCGAAAGCTCCCTGAGGAAGGCCTCCGCCATCGGGGAACGGCAAGTGTTTCCGGTACAGACAAACAAGATGCGCATGGACTTCCTCTCCTTTTCCCTTGAGCGGCTTCCTCTGCCGCCGGGATAACCCTACAGCAGGAAGAGGATGCCGAAAGTAAGTAAAATCGCCCCGCCTGCCGCTTCCCCGTAGCTCCCCAGGCTTTTTCCGATGCGCCGGCCGGCCAGCAGTCCCGCTACCGACATCAGCCCTCCGGCCAGTCCGAACAGCAGGATGGTGAGAATCAGGTCGGCCGCGAACATCCCCAGCGAAATTCCGACGGAGAAGGAATCGACGCTGACGCTCAGAGCGAACAGCAGCATGCCTCCCGCGGTTCTGTGGTCCGCGAAGGACGGCGATTCTCCATCGCCTCTCCAGGCGGCGAGAAGCATATGGCCGCCGAGCAGAATGAGCAGGATTCCCGCAGCGGCCGTCGCAACGTGACCAAGCAGAAAGCTCATGTAATGGCCTGTGTACAGACCCAGAAGCGGCATGACGACATGGAAAATGCCGATAATCAGACTCAGCTTCAAGATGTCCCGGATCCGGATGCCCCTCATTCCGATGCCGACGCCCAGCGAAAAGGCATCCATCCCGAGAGCTAGCGCCATGATCAATAAAGTGAGCAGCTGTCCTTCATGCAGTCCCGCTTCCAACATTTGCGCAATCTCTCCTTACCTACGCTGGCTTGCTCTATCCAGCTTATGCGGACAAGGAGAGAGAATATGACCTGTCCCGGAGAGGCGGACGAGGCGGCACGCAGGAACTGTATGCACAGCGGGACGAGGCGAGGCGAATGATCCTGTCTCGCTGCGCGGGACGGGGTCAGAAGCATGGTAATGGCTCGCTGCGCGGGACGGAGTCAGATACGCCAAAGACATAGCTCGCTACGCGGGACGAGGTCAGATGCTTGGACCTGGATCGCTGTGCGGGACAGGGTCAGATGCATAGACCTGGATCGCTGCGCGGGACGGGGTCAGATGCTTGGACCTGCTCGCTGGGCGGGACGGGGTCAGATGCATAGACCTGGCTCGCTGCGCGGGACGGGGTCAGGCGCATAGTCAGCCATTCGCAATTGAGCACATAGCGGAGAACGCGCCGTTTTATCGGACATATGTTCCGCTATTTTGCCCCAAAGCCGGATTCCTTGCATTTATCGGACATACGTTCCGCTATTTAGGAAGAAACCCGCTGTTTTCAATGTATTTCCTGGAAATAACGGATCCTATGTCCGTTAAAATTACTTTAACGCACAATTTGCCCGAAATAACGGATCGTATGTCCGATAGCCGATGAATCTTCAGGAAAAATAGATCGCACTATGGTCAGCCCGCAGATCTCGCTGCGGTCAGCCCGCATCGACCTGCCTGCCGCCGGCGGCCTTCGCCAGCCGGTTAAGCAGAGCAAGACCGATGCCGTCCGACGGGCAGGCTTCGGCCCAAATCCGCTCGGCTCCAAGCTCGTCGAACTCTCGCAGAACGGCGTAAAGCGATCGGGCCGCGCTTTCCAGCTTCCCCAGTGAGCCGCAGGCCAGGACAGCATCGGCCCGGTACGAAGCCACCGTCTCCTCGTAGGCGAGAATGCCGGTGCGCAGCCCCAGTGCAGATGCCGCATCGGCCTCGGCTTGGATATGGGCGCGCACCGCTTCCGCCGAGCCCGATACGAGGGTCATCTCCCCGCGCGGCGCATAGTGGGCGTATTTCATGCCGGGCGAGCGGGGCGCCGTCGGCTGGGAGGCAGCGGTCTCGGAGACCGCAGACCCGGACGCCGGCTGCCCAAAGGCCTCGATGCCGGCTCCGGCATCGAACTCGACGGCGTATCCCGCCGCTCGAAGCTGCTCCGGCGTTACGCCGCCGGGCCTCAAGATGCGGACCGACCGCTCTCCGACAGCCTCGACAACCGTCGATTCCAGCCCGACTCCGGTCGCTCCGCCGTCAAGCACGCCGCCGATCCGCCCGGCCAGATCCTCCAGCACATGCGAGGCCGCGGTCGGGCTTGGCCGCCCCGAGCGGTTCGCGCTCGGCGCCGCGACGGGACAGCCCGCTTCGCGGATCAGAGCCAGCGCCAGCGGATGGTCCGGCATGCGGACCGCGACGGTATCCAGCCCCGCCGTCACGCGCGGCGACACCGCATCCGGAAGCACCGGAAGCACGAGCGTCAGCGGCCCGGGCCAGAAGGACTTCATCAAACCGCGCTCCGTCTCCGTCAAGCTTGCAGCGAGGCCTTCCAGCTGCCGCTCATCGGCGATATGGACAATCAGCGGATTGTCGGAGGGCCTCCCTTTCGCTTGGAACACGCTTTCTACCGCCGCCGTGCTGCGGGCATCCGCGCCGAGGCCGTACACCGTTTCCGTCGGAAAGGCCACCGTTCCGCCCGACCGCAGAAGATCGGCCGCTTCCTGCAATTCTTTTGCCGAAACGGCTCCCGCCGCTCCGCTTCTCCAATAAACCGTGCTTGTCGTCGTCATTCGGTTCCATTCCTTCTCATCCGGGATTGCCGCGGAAGCCCCCGGCGATATAGCTACAGTATACCTCTCGCGCCGCCGCGTTACCAACCTTCCGATACTGTCCGTCCATGCGGACCCAAGGAGGAACTGGAGACGAAAATACCCTTGCAAAGACTCCACTCATCCGGTCACCGCCTCGTCACTTCGAATACATCAGGGAAAGCTTTCCTAGTGATTCAACTAGAGTCGGTCATCCCCTTAGGGGCCTCCACTGTCGTTGAGGCTTCTGCTTCAAAGATTATTGTCTCCGCCGTTCGCAGGCAAGGTTCAAAGCATCCTCGCTTACGTATTCGGAATAGCTGCTTACCATCTCTAAGTGTGACAAATGCGCTTCTAACATTTTTTATAATTCCATTAATCAAGTATTACATTTTGCCTTTTTTTCCGATGTATAAAGATGATGAATAAAATCAAAATATGGAGGTTAGTGTTTTTGAAATTAAAAAAGAAATATTTAGTTTCTGTTGTCCTGCTCCTTGTAGTGATTTTCGCAATACAGAATGTTTATGCAGCTAAGAGCGACGCGTCTACTAAAGTAGTTCAAGGTATGGAGGGAGAATCACTGCCACCTGGAACGACGATAACGAGTAAGAATACTTACAGTAGCTATTGGCCGGGAAATGCTATTGATGGAGATTTATCAACTAGATTTAATGCGGACAGCGGCAACTCAACTTTAGAAATAAAGTTCCCTGGATTACTTGAGATTAATTTCGTTCAGATGGCTATCAACAATAACCCTCCAGTCGATAACCGTTTTACTATATACGGTTTAAATAATGGTAACTGGGTTCAAATTGCAGATGCCGTTAGAAAGGCTACTCAAAGGGACATCATTACAGAGCCCATTAATGTTATTCAAGGAAGCTATGAAGGATTAAAGATCGAAATTAAAGCAAATGGATCATGGGCTGCTCTCAATGAAATTACGCTCGGCAAAAAGGAAATTCCTACACCTGAGCCTACCGTCCTCCCTTTACCATCTTCGGAACCATCACCATCTATAGAACCATCTCCATCTATAGAACCATCTCCATCTATAGAACCATCTCCATCTATAGCACCTACCTCGACACCTATACCAATTGGTGAAAGAGCAATTTTAACAGTTACTATGGTGAATGGCCTTGATAAAGAATACGATTTGTCCATCCAGGAACTTAACTCATTCATTGAATGGTTTGATGCTAAAGGAAATGGAAATGGCCCTGCAAAGTATTCTTTCAAAAAAACTTGGAATACTGGTCCTTATAAAGCGAGAACTGAATACGTGATTTTTGATAAAATTATGACATTCAACGTTGATGAGTATTAAAAAACAAAGCCCCACCAGCCTTCTGGTCAAGGCTTCATCTAATGGACAGAAGTAGCAAGCTGACGTCGGTACTCCACCGGGATCAGCTTTTTTAGTTTGTGTCCGTTTTTGGTTGTAAGACTGTATGTATCCCTCAATTCGGCTTTGTGCACATTTCAGATATCTTATGGATAGAGCCCTTCCGATCTGAGATTTGTGAAGAAGTTCTCCACAGAGGCATTGTCCTAACTGTTGCCTCGTATGTACAGCTGATTCAGGCGCCAACCTTTGACAGCGTACCGTAGTTAGAGAAAGACGCGTAATGAGATCCTTGATCGCTGTGAATGATCAACCCATTTTGTCTTTCGTCTGTTCAAAGGCCGCGAAAGTCTGAAGAACCCGTTTGTTGTCGTTACGAAAAGCTCATGTACTACACCACAGTATCATGGTTGGATAGATTTTTGATCGTGGAGAGATAGAACCAGGTATCCGCAGCACAATATTCGGTAATCCCCTTAGTCTGTGCCATGAAATCGCGTCGAAACAGATTATCTGCTTTTCGTGCACCTTTTTGTGATTGTCCCCTACCTCGTGATTTTGCAGGGGAAAGAGTTGAATTTGCCATTAGCCATATTTGCCTTCATACAACAGCCCGCTCCATCAGGCGAAGAGGCCGCGCAGGAAGGAAAAGAACGACTTGATCAGCTCCCAGATGAAAAATTTCGCTTCGGGGGCTTGTCCTGCCTCGGCAGGAGCGTCGGCTGCGACCGCAGATGCTTTGCCGGCATCGGCTTTTGACAGCTGGTCCGGCTTGCTGTCTGCGACGGCAGCAGCAGCCTCTGCCTTCGGAGCCGCGTCGCCGGAAGAGGAGTCCAGGAAGCAGAGCGGAGGGAAGAGCACGCACCACCAGTTCTGGCCTTTTCCTTCGCCGAGGGTGATGAGGAGGGCTTCATAGTCGCCTGCCGGATACACCTGCTCGCCGTAGACTTTAGTCGGGAATGCCACTTGGCCGAGCTCGGCCTTGTAACGGTAAGAGAATCCGCGATCCTGCAGCGTGCGGGCCACGATAGCTTCGATCTCTCCCAAGTGGGAGCGCAGCGCGGCACGGGCTTCTTCGATCGTCTGAGGCCCTGCGGCCCAGCCGTTCATCGCCTGCACGACGGCATCGCGCACGACGCGCTTCGTAGCTTGGTCGACGGCGGAATCCGAGTTGGCGAGAATGCGCAGCCGGATGGCCTCGCTTGGAATGGAGCTTTGCGCCAGAGCGGCGTCGTTGCGGACATTTTCCCAGCTCATCATCAGAAAGGCGACACAGAGAATGAGGTACAGGTAGGACAGGCGGAACGGGAATCGGTACGAATGGGCTGCTGCCGAATAAGGACGGGAAGCTGCGGTCGGATAAGGGCGGGACACCGAAGTATAGGAATGAACGGACATTGCACAAGCTCCTCTCGGGCACCCGTCGGCACCGCCGCTTGCGTTCCGGAACGTCTCTATGCTCCATTATGTCCGCTCTATATTCTTCTATACCTTGCCTGCAAATCTAATTTTTCAAAGATTGCGAGATTAAGAGGAGCTGTATCGGGGAAGGCTGGCCTGTAACGAAGGCGAATTCAGCCCGGATTTCGTAGCTAGAAACGTTCCGGATGATATATCGCCCTGAACGCAACATTTCGCTCTTCGTATCTATCGTCCTGTTGCTTTCTTGCGCTCTTGGTACCGAATCTCTATCTTCCTGACCTCTGCCTTGCGCTCTTGGTATGAATCTCTATCTTCCTGAACGCTGCCTTGCGCTCTTGGTACCGGCTCTATCCCCTTAACGCAACCTTACGCTCTTGGTACGCACTTTATCGCCCTCCCTGAGCGCAACATCATGCCCAGCGCGCCGCACCTGGCATCCCGAGCGCAACATCATGCCCAGCGCATCGAACCCTGGCGCATGATCGGGTGCCGTCACTCCGAGCCTGGCGACCTGACCGCGACGACATGGCGCTCGATGCCGCCGTAATCGGTCACGATCGAGATGTCGTCCCAATGCCCGATTTCCTCAAGCAGCGCAGCGACCTGCCGGGCCTGTCCCATGCCGAGCTCGAAGCCTACGACCGACGGAAGCCGCGTCAAAAGCTTGAGCTGAACCGCCATGGCGCGGTAAGGATTGAGGCCGTCCTCTCCTCCGTCGAGAGCAAGCCTCGGCTCGAACTCCCTCACCTCCCGCTGCAGCCCCGGCAAATCGCCAGCCGGAATGTAGGGAGGGTTGGACACGAGCACGTCGATCTCGAGCCCCTCCATGCTTCCCCCGCCGGAAGCCACAAAAGGCTGCAGCAGGTCGCCCTCTATGAACGCGCTCAGCTCCGCTCCGAGACGGAGAGCGTTCCCCTCGGCCGTGCGCAGCGCCTCCGGAGACAGGTCGGAGGCGTGCACCCGCCATACCGGGCGCTCCGCGGCCAGCGTGACGGCGATCGCGCCGCTGCCCGTGCCGACGTCGAGGACGACCGGCGCGGCAGCGGAGGCAGGCGCTTCCAGTCCCGCAGACCGCAGAGCGGATGCGGCAGGCTTGGCGCTGCCCGGCAATGCCTCGGCCGATGCCTCCGTTCCAGCCGAACCTGCCGCTTGCGGCCACAGCCTGTCCGCCGCCTGCAGCACCGCCTCCACGAGCAGCTCCGTCTCGGGACGCGGAATCAGCACGGCCGGCGTGACCGCGAACGGCCGGCCGTAAAACCACTGCTCCCCGGCTATATACTGGGCGGGCTCGCCCCGCCCCTTGCGGGTGATGGCTTCTTCCCATGCCGCCAGCCGCTCCGCCGGGAACGCCTCCCGGCCGTCGCGCAGCAGCTCCGCCCGGTTCAACCCCAGCACATGCTGCAGCAGTAGCGAGGCATTGTCCCCTGCTTCCTCCACGCCGCAGCGGTCCAGGTAGGTCTCCGCCAGCTTGCGGGCGGCTTGGATCGATGCTCCTGCTGCTTGACGGAATGACTCCGTTTCCCGGCCTTGATCGTTCTCGCTCATATTCCGAGCCTCCTGAAGAATAATGATCTGCGTATGATGAAAAAAAAGCCCCATCCCGATTAGCGGGCTTGGGGCGTATGTCGGGCACTGTGCATGCTGCGGTGACATGTGAATGCTGCTACTATGCGATGTCCATCAATGTCTTGCCGCAATGCGCTTGCATGCCGCAGTGCACTGTTCATGCTGTATGACCAAGTGCGTGTTTAGATGCATTGTGCAGCTGTGATGACATGCGAATGCTGCTACTATGTTATGCGACCCATATGCATGCCGCAATGCGCTGCACGCTGCATTCGCAATCCGAGGCCGCCTCAATTCCGCTTAGGCGAGATTTTCGCGCTCCAGCAGCTCCGCCTGCTCGGCGAGCGACAGGGAATTGACGATGTCGCCCATGTCGCCGTTCATGACGGAATCGAGACGATGCAGCGTGAGGCCGATGCGGTGATCGGTGACGCGGCTCTGCGGGAAGTTGTAGGTGCGGATCCGCTCGCTACGGTCGCCCGTGCCGACTTTGCTCTTGCGCTCGCCGGCAATCTTGGCTTCTTCTTCCTGACGGTGGATATCATAGATGCGGGCGCGCAGAACCTGGAGCGCCTTGGCCTTGTTGTCGTTCTGCGACTTGCCGTCCTGGCAGGTGGCGACGATGCCGGTCGGCACATGCGTCACGCGCACGGCGGACTTGGTCGTGTTGACCGACTGGCCGCCCGCTCCGCTGGAGCAGAATGTGTCGACGCGGATATCCTTGTCGTGAATCTCGATCTCGACATCCTCGACTTCCGGCATGACGGCCACGGTGGACGTGGACGTATGGATTCGGCCGCCGGATTCCGTCACCGGGATGCGCTGCACGCGGTGCGCGCCGCTCTCGAACTTCAGCTTGCTGAACGCGCCCTTGCCGGTAATCTTGAAGATGACCTCCTTGAAGCCGCCAAGATCGTTTTCGCTCGCATCCATGAGCTCGACGCGCCAGCCCTGGGTCTCCGCGAAGCGGGTGTACATGCGGTACAGATCGGAGGCGAACAGCGCCGCCTCGTCACCGCCCGCCGCGCCGCGGATCTCCACAATGACGTTCTTGTCGTCGTTGGGATCCTTGGGCAGCAAGAGGACGCGAACCCGCTCCTCCAGCCCGGCGAGCCGCTCGCCCAGCTCCTCGAGCTCCATCTTGACCATCTCGCGCATCTCGTCGTCGAGCTTTTCGCCTTGCATCGCTTTGGCGTCCTCGTACTGGGCATACACTTCTTTATATTCCGTATAAGCGCTGTAAGCGCCTTGAAGATCCGATTGTTCCTTCGACAAATCCCGGAGCCGCTTGGGATCGCTGGCTACATCAGGATCGCACAGCAGCTCGCTCAGTTTTTCGTACCGGTCCGCAAGCGCTTGTAAACGGTCCAACACCTGACTTCACCCCTAGTGATATTCTTTAAAAAAAGTCCTGGCATCCATTATACCATATATGAGACTTATTCATAAATGGTTAAGCCGTGGAAAAACGTCGCGGCCTGTCCAAATTCCCGGCGCACCGCAAAACGCCCTGCGCGCCGATAATCGGCGGCAGGGCTGTCTGCTCCAAGGGACGGCCGGATGAATCAGCAGCCCTCGGTTCTTGAATCCGCGCTAAACGTTGAAGCGGAAATGCATGACGTCGCCGTCCTTGACGACGTACTCTTTGCCTTCGAGGCGCAGCTGGCCGCGCTCGCGGGCGGTATTCATGGAGCCTGCGGAGACGAGATCGTCATAGGATACGACCTCGGCGCGAATGAAGCCGCGCTCGAAGTCCGTGTGGATGACGCCGGCAGCCTGGGGCGCCTTCATGCCCTTGCGGATCGTCCAGGCGCGTACTTCCTGTACGCCTGCCGTGAAGTACGTGTACAGGCCGAGCAGCTTGTAGGCGGACTTGATGAGGCGGTTCAGGCCGGATTCCTCCATGCCGAGCTCCTCCAGGAACATCGCCTTGTCTTCGCCTTCGAGCTCCGCGATCTCGGCTTCGACCTTCGCGCTGATCGGCACGACTTCGGCATTTTCCGCCAAGGCGAATTCGCGCACGATCTTCACATACGGATTGCCTTCGGCGTCGGCGACTTCCTCCTCGCTTACGTTGGCCGCATAGAGCACGGGCTTCATCGTCAGCAGGTGAAGGTCGCGGATCAGCGTCTTCTCTTCGTCGCTCAGCTCGACGCTGCGCGCCGGCTGGTCGTTGTAGAGAGCTTCCTTGATCCGCTCCAGCACTTCGACTTCCTGGGCGTACTGCTTGTTGCCGCCCTTCATGTTCTTGCGGGAGCGGTCGATGCGGCGGTCGACGGAGTCGATGTCCGCGAGGATCAGCTCCAGGTTGATCGTCTGGATGTCGCCCAGCGGATCGACCTTGCCCGATACGTGGGTGATGTTCTCGTCCTGGAAGCAGCGCACGACATGGCAGATGGCGTCCACTTCGCGGATATGGGCGAGGAATTTGTTGCCGAGGCCTTCGCCTTTGCTGGCGCCGGCGACGAGGCCCGCGATGTCCACGAATTCGAATGCGGTCGGCACGGTCTGCTTCGGCACGACCAGCTCGGTCAATTTATCCAGCCGCTCGTCGGGAACTTCCACGACGCCGACGTTAGGGTCGATCGTGCAGAACGGATAGTTGGCGGATTCCGCTCCAGCCTGAGTAATTGCGTTGAAAAGCGTCGATTTGCCCACGTTGGGAAGACCGACGATGCCACATGAGAGCGCCAATGAAAACAACTCCTTCAAAGTCTTGTCCGATAAGAAAGGATATCAAGCGCGCATCCCTTCTTCTCTTCTCTACGCGAACGTAATCCGCCGCATGAGGCGGCGAAACCGTTAGGCTTGATCTCTAGGAGCCATTATACATGACATCGGGCAATTTAAAAAGAAAAGCCGCGGCTTGGGCGGCCTCTCGGACTTGCAGAAATGGAAGCGAAAGGAGGCGAGCCATGGACGCCCTGCTCAGACTGCGCGGCGGGCGGCATCAGCGCCAGAATTCCATCCGTCCGGAACGTGCGCGGCTGCCGCTTGGCCAGATCGAATGCCTTCAAATGCTTGCCGCTAAAGCCTTCCACGCGAACGAGCCGGCGGCTCAAGCTGCCCTTCGCGTCCTCGTAAATCATCTCCACTTCACGTCCGATCCACTTCCGGAATTCCATGCCTTGACCCCCTTGGTATAGGAACATATATTCTTATTTTATTATAAACGAGAATATATGTTCTTATACAGTGAAAATTATTCCCAACACCGGAATGGCTGTCGGTCGCAAGAGAAGCAAAAAAGCTTCCGGGCAGAGACGCCGGAAGCTTGAGGAAAAACAAGGTTGGCCAACTTGGATAGGGTTCATCTTGGATGTTTTCATCATGGATATGCTCGGTTCTCGGCATTCTCATCCGTTCGCCCCGGCCGCGAATGCCGGACCGAGACGAAACCTGCCGTTTGATCTAGGGCTGTTCGCCTTCCTCCACGCCGAGCGCATCCAGAAGTCCCTGATCGGCGGGCATGACCTCCGGAGCGGTCAGAGCTTCCTTCGGCACCTGCACGGCCTTCGCCCCGTTCCAGCTGCCGTAATTCAAAGCCAGCTCCTGATGGAGCTTGGAGGGATTGCCTTCATCATATTCAATCGTGACGTCCGCATCGGCCTTCAGCCGCTTCAGCAGTCCCGTCTTCTCATCGAATTCAAGCGAATACTCAAGCGAGGCGACCTGGATGGAATCCCGGATCGCAGCATCCATCTCGTCGGTTCCCATCGTGCTGCGGAGCAGATCGCGCACGAGCGCTTGGGCGGCCTCGTCCTTGCCGTCGCCGCTGTAGGCCAGCGTTGTGACGCCTTCCTTGGAGGAAGCCTTGAAGCTTGCTGCATGCGGCTTGATCTTGTCGAGCTCCTTGGAAGGAGCGATCTGGAAGTCCGACAGCGTCGCCTTGATCTTCGGCACTTCGGAGGCGAGCATCCGGCTCCAGGCCGAATTGGAGTGATCGTACATATAGTAGCCGTCCTTGTTCAGGTACGAGTCGATGGTCGACTGCTCGCCCATGAAATCATTGACCGTGACTTGCTTCAGAACGAGCGGCTCCAGGAAAATAGTGCCTTTATTGCTCATGGACATGGACGTCGTCTCTCCGTCCGTCACCATCTGCTGCCTCAGCTCCATGTCCAGATCGAAATTCCGCACTTCCGCCAGCGCCTTGCTGCCACGCTCCAGCATGGACGCGGGCGACAGACCCGCTTCATCCTGCCCGGCGGGCGATGGAGACGGCGTTCCGGTCGTCTGAGCGGCTGACGGCACCTGCCCCCCTTGGTCCTGCGGTCCCGCGCAGCCTGCGGCGATGAGCAGGGAGCCGAGCATCAGGCCGGCTGTCCAATGCCGCTGCCGCCGCTCCAGGCGGCTGCGGATTGGCTTCGAGATGCGATTCATGCTGTCATGCTCCTTTCCGGATGGGCTGTCCGCGGCCTTTTGCCGTATCGGCAGGCCCGTCCCGAACCATACTAACGGCGGGAGGTGAGCCGCTCATGGAGAACAAGTCCCATCAAGGTAACTATAAAGGAACGTCGCACAGCCATGCAAAGAACCAAAATATGGAATTCGTCAACGACGTGGTGGAGGATGTCAAATCCGTCACTAATTTTACGGGCAAAAAGAAGAAAACCGACTGAAGCCGGCATCGTCTTCCGGCGATCCGCAGAACAGCCGCCATTCCGGCTGCCGGACAAGGAAACCCGTCCAAAGCAAAAAGCCGCCGAAAGGCGGCTTTTTGCTGAATCAATAAAGAGATCGAATGCTCATGCGGCGGCAAACCGTCCCCTTATGCGTCTAGAGCAGGATGGCAGGAAAGGACAAGCCTCCTATCGTTGTCATTTGCCAACCGGTGCGGCTGTCAGCACGACGCCATCAAAGCCGACGGCGATGAAGCGTGTTCCATCCCAAATTACACTCTGAAGATCTTTTGATGTCGGGGATTCCTGCTGCACCCAGCCTCGTCCGCCTTCCGACATGTATACGGCGCCATCATTTCCGACAGCCGCTGCCGTTCCGCCGCCCGTAACGGCCAGCGACTTCAAATACGTGTACCTCTTCTTCAAGACCGTCTTCCAGGCCTTCCCGTCTACGGATTCAACAAGGGCATCTTCCGAAATGGCGATGAATTTGGAGCCGGTCCAGACCGCATCGGTGAACCTAGGAAAATAACCGTTGGAGCCGTCTAGAGTCGCGCTCGTTTTTTTCCATGCCGCTCCATCGATGGATGTATAATAATCGGCCTGCCCTTTAAAGCCGATCCATACTTTCCCGCTGGATGCGGATGGAACCGGGTTTCCCGCTTGTACCGAAACCCATGACAAGCCGTCCCGGCTTCTTTTTTCAATCGTCTTGCCATGCAGGCGAAACTCTCCGCCCACCGCTGTAATATCACGGATATGATCCTGCTCCAAGCTGCCCAGCTCGCTGAGCCTGCCGTTCCGATAGAGGAGGCCAAACCTGGAAAGCCGGTCGTCCGCGGAGGAAAACCCGCCTGCAATAAAGCTGCCTCCCACGTTCTTCAACTCGTACAGCTTGATTTCGGGCTGGATAAGCTCCGGGTCGATATCGGCCCAGTCTTTTCCATTCGCAGAAGCCTTCAATGTTCCTACGCCCGCTACGACATAGTTCCCCTTGAAATAGGCAATGCCATAGAGATCGTTCATGGTCCCGGCGGCTTCGATAGTCCATGCCTGGTCAGGCGATGGAGCCGAACGAACGGTCCCCATGCTTCCAGCCGCCAAGTATGCATTTCCGCTCTTCAGTAAAGCATTGATATTTCCTTCCAAACCTCCGTATTTCACATAGCCGAGCGGACTCTGGAACATGCCTTCCGTCTTCGAGATCTTGTCCCAGTCTACTCCATTCATCGATCGATAGATGGTGCCGTAATCGCCCGCCGCAATGAATTGCTTGCCGTCCCAGACGACGCTGTTCAGGGAGGCGTTCGGATCGCCGACTTTCTTAAAGTGAACGCCATCGGTTGTGGTATAGATTCTTCCGCCAATGCTTCCCTGGCCCGAGCTTCCGTCGTATCCTACCGCGACAGCGATTTGCCCGTTGTCCGCCATGGCATGAATTTCTCCGCCAACGGCGTCCGCAGTCGTGGTCCATGCAGTCAAATCGGCTGAGCTCAGGATATTTCTCCCCATAGCGACAAGCCATTTTTGATGGAAGTTATAAATAAGGACCTTATCGCCTCTTGCAGAGGTTTGGATGGGCTTCAGCGTCCATTGGGTCCCTTCCTTGGATATGGCGGCGACAGGAAACGTGTACGAATAGGAGTCGATCTTGATTCGGGTCATGCCGGCCGCAACGAATTGCCGCCCGTCCCAGACGACATCCTGCCAATCGAAATCGGATGGCTTGAGCGAATATTTCCCTAGCTCTTTATTTTTATAAGAGGGGGAAAAGTCGGCCAGCGTCCATTTTCCGCTGATGACGCCCTTTGTCCAGGCCATGCCGTCCTTCGTCCGGGCAAGCACGCCTTGATCGCCTGCAACAACGGCAGCTGCGCCATTTGCAGCCAGCGCTTGCAGAGTGCTGCGGCCGGGAAAAGCTACCGCTCCCCAGGCCCCGCCGGTCTTGCTTCGCAATACGGTGCTGTCCATGCCGACCGCTATCCGGACTCCGCTTTGCAATTCCGTGATGTCGGTCAATTCCGAGCTTTCCTTCCCGGACTGCTGCTTCCATGTCCAGGATGCCGCTGCAGCCGAGACGCTTTCAGCTTGCACCGGCAGCTGCATGCCGCTGCCTGCAGCGATTGCACAAGCGAGTACGACTGCCAACTTTAGGTTTCTAACCATTCCATGCCCCCGCTTTAGCAAATTGGGATCCAAACATCCGTCGATTCCTCCAAATTCTTTCGGAAACCAAGCGCATTTTAATTAGATTTCCCTGCGCTGCACGGCGAAGGCTCCCTGCATCTTTCTGTCGTTCCGTCCAGCGGAGTAACGATCCGGAGCCTGTGGAAGCACAAAAAAAAGCAAGGATCCTTTCTTGGGCGCGACGGCTCCGCCCAGAAAGTCCCTGCTTCAATGAAAAGCTTCAAGCCCGCTTTATCGTCGGGAAAGCCAGGCATGCAGACGCCGGCAACATGGGGGCGTCCTTGCTGGAGTCCCGCTCTCGTCACACCCAGGCGTCCTTGCTGTAGCCCCGCTCCTCCCAGTACCCCGTATGATCGCCTTTGATCAGCTCGATGCGGTTGAGCCATTTCACCGATTTGTAGGCGTACATGCGCGGCACGATGAGCCGGACAGGACCGCCGAGATCGCTCGGGATCGGCTTGCCGTCATGAAGGACGGCCACCATCACATCGTCCATGACCGCCTGCTCGAGAGTCAGCGAGTCGGTGTAGACCCCGTCGCCGGAGTAGAACTTCGCCGTCGCCGCCCCCGCCTTCACGCCGGCCTGCTCCAGAAGCAGCTTCAGCGGAATGCCTTCCCACGTATTGCCGTACACCGACCAGCCCGTCACGCAGTGGAAGTCGCTGACCTGGACGGTCCGCTTCAGCTCGACGAACTGCTCCCAGTTCCAGATGAAGCTTTTCTCCACCAGCCCGTCTATCGTGAACGACCAGTCCGCATTCGTGAAGGACGGAATCGGCGTGACCGTATAAACGCGGAAATTCCCCTTGGCCCCACCGCCTTGCGGAGGCAGCGATGCCGGCAGCGGCTGCGGAGCGGGGATGAGCCGGTTGGCATCGCGGCTCGCCAGCTCTTCCGAGGTCGCGCCGCCGGCGCTGCCGAGCGCCCTTCCCGCCCACTGCAGGAAAGAAGGTCCGACCGCCAGCGCAATACCCGCCCCTACGGCTGTGCGGATGAACGTCCGTCTGGACATGAGCGCTTCCGGAGAGGCGGCCGGATGCAGTCCGTCCTCCCTGCCGGTGCGGACCGTTCGGCGTCCAGCCTGCTTGAGCCATTTCAACCGGGTGATGGAATGGTACAGCACATACGGCAAGCCGATCCAGGTCAGCAAATCATGCCAGGTCAAAGCCGGATTCGCCCAGCCGGGACCAAGCTGCCGGTGCAGCCAGAGCACGATTCCCGACAGCAGCCAGCCGCCGAGCAGAGCCAGCACGACGATTACGTTCGCTCTCTGCCAAGGCTTGCCTCTCAGCTGCTTCCAGTGCTTGGGAGCGAGCAGCGCATAGGCCGCCATCGGCAGCAAGGACGCAAGGCCGAGCACGATATGGATTCCTTTCAGCCAGACGCGGCCTTCTCCGAGCACGCCTCTCCAGTAGCCTCCGAACAGCATGAGCCCCGATACCGCCAGCAGAAAGACGATCCATCCGTTCAGCGAATGGATGCCGGCGAGCTTGCGGCCGTAGCCTTTGCGGAGCGTTGCCAGCCAGTTCCCCATTCCTCGGCCTCCTTTCGGAAATGGTCTTCTCTTCAGGTACACGTCCGACATTCCCGGTTGGATGACGCGTCCGCAATATGGATGAATCCTGCTCCTTCATATGAACATAACCCTTCAACCAAACGGCCCGCCGCACGTCGCTTCCTCAAGGAAAACACGCTGGACGGGCCGCAGAATGGCCGGGACAAAAAAGCTACGGATTGATAAATACCGTTTTGAGATGAGCAATGTAGGTCACGCCGAAGCCAAGCCCTTTGGCCACTGTAGCCAGCGGCACATACGTCTTGGATTCCTTGCCTACCTGCTGCAGGTAGGCTGGAGAATCGACCGGCACGGCGACCCCGTTCACGGTCACGGTCGAGGCGCCGATTTTCACGCCGACCGTCAAGCTGCCGTACTTGATGTTGGCCGTCGACGTTTTGGCATCCCATACGGTTTTCGCGCCTACGGCCTGCACGATATCCTGGATGGCGATGTAGTTGACGCCTTTCTTGAGCACCGGCTTATAGGGGGTGTCGAGCTTCTTGCCGACGGCATAGATGTTCATCGGCGAACCGGCCGCGGGAGCAGCCAGATCGATGTTCGCTCCCCATACCGCCGCCGCAAAGGTGCTGGCGATGACCGCGTACCCTTCCTGCGTCGGATGGAAATCCCGGTCCTTGACCATATGGGTGAGGACGCCTTCGCGCCCGACGAATTCCTTGGCGACATGGGCGACCTTGACGTCCGCCCCCTTGGCGGAGTAGCCCGCCGCGAGCTTATCCAGATTGGCCGTAAAAGCATCCGTCGCGCTCGTCAGCTTGGCGTACAGCTCCTTGCCGCCGATGACCGGAAGCGGCTGGTACTGGTCGGCAATGACGACCGACGCATGGGGATTGATTTCGTGAAGAACGTCGAGCACGGCCGTCATATTGCCGGTGTATTCGCTCAGAAGGGAGGCGACCTGCGCCGCCAGATCGGCATCCGACAAGGCGGACGCGCTCGTCAGCAGCGCGGAGACGTCGTTGCCGCCGACCGTGATGGCGACGAGGTCGGCGGACGCAAGCTCCTGGCGGATCTTGGCGGCAGCCGCTCCGAACTCGTTCGTCCTCGGATCGGGAAGGCCCGGTTGAATGGCATCGGCCGTTATCGGCGTCCCCGAACCGATGGCGCTTACAAACGTTTTCAGTCCGGAGCTTTTCAAGCCGGCGATTCCGTAATTGGACAGCGAGGCGCGTCCGTGCAGGAGCGCCTGCTCGTACAGGCGCTCGGCGTAGCCGTAAGGAGGAGAAGCGACCGTGTATTCCACCTTGGGCTCGTACCCGACGGTGATGGAATCTCCCAGGGCAACGATATGATAGTCATCGGGCTGAGCCGCTGTCTCTGCGCCATAAGCGACACCCGCGCCGCCGCCGAAAAGCAGCAGGAATGCGAGGGCGAAGGCGAGGCGGCCCTTCAGCGATAAATGGATTCTTTTCATGAGAAACGCTCCTCTCTGGTGAATCCCCTCTATTCTATCACTTGGGTTTGCCTCTGAATATATGGATAAAGGATATATTTACCGCCCGGATCCGACAGGCACGACGGCGTTTCGGCAGCCGGAGGACAAAAAAAGAAACGAAGCCGTCGACAGGCCTCGTTTCTTCGAAAAGCCGCGATTTCCGGAATTGCGGGGTCAGGACTTGATCCTTCTGAACATCATTCCGATGCCTCCGATTAGGAGCAGGATGGCCAGAATGTAGAAGACGAATTTGACCGAGTTGACGACGAAATCGAAAAGCCCGGATATGCCGAAAATAAGGCCGGCGATAATGAGGATGACGGCTAGCAAACGCATAAGGTTATTCCTCCTTCGTTCGGATCGTTCTTATAGCTCTATATACCCCGGGCAAAGGCATCCGACGCTCTCGGCAAGAGCTTTCAATCCGCTTCGTTTTCAGAAGGCCCGAAAGGCCGGCTGGCCGATCGGATTCGCTCAAGAGGGCATTGTCTGTTCGATTTCATTCGCTCGGGAGGACATGCGCCGTTCGTCTTGCTCCCAAGCACGGTCTTTCAATGGACGAACGTGTTCCTCACCCGAAGAGACCGCCTGAAGTAGGGAATCCAGGCCGCGGCCAGCACCGCCGTCCGCAGCAGGGCCGGAAGCGAATTCTGCAGGACGCTTTCTCTCGTGGAAGGCATGAGCAGGATGAACACGCATTCCAGCGCGACCGCGCCCAGGCAGGCGAGCAGATACAGGGCGATCCAGGCGGGGAAGGCTTGCAGCCTGCGGTAGAAGCCGGCCAGCATCATCGCCGTGGCCAGGAGCAGCACGGCCAGCTCCGCCAGCTCGTAGACGGCAAGCGGAGCCATCAGCGGATGATAGTCCGGCGCCTGGCTGTCGATGATGGCAGGCCAGCCTCCATCCGCGAACAAATAGCGGATCAGTCCCGCGAGCTGCGCCGCGAACACAGCCAGCTGAAGAGCGAGGCCGAGCTGGACGAGCCACAGCCACCCGCCCAGCCCCGACAAGGGCGGCTTCGTCAATGCTCCACTCGATCTTCCCGCTCCCCTTTCGGTCGCCCCCCCTCTTCGTCCGACATGCCGCCATCGGCTTGTCCCTTGGTTCCGGTTCGCCTTGCGCCTGCTTTCGCCCATTACGCCGCCCCTCTCCGGTTCTCGATCCCCGCCGGTCCCATGCCGCGCCTCCAGCGCCACGCTGCCTCGCATGAGTTGACATTGAAGTTTGCGTTGCAGTATTCTGATCCTACAACCGCATAAATACGTCTCATTTCGTATATCCTGGACGATAGGGTCTAGGGTTTCTACCGGAAACCGTAAATTTCTAGCTACGAAAAAAATATGCCCCTCGGCGTATTTTATTCGCGGCTATTTTTAGTTTTTGAAGGAGTGGAGATTCCATGCCCCACACGATTTTGATCCGGAACGCCCAGATCGTCACGATGAACGCGAACGAAGAGATTCTGCACGGCGATATCCGGATCGAGGACGACCGGATCGCCGCGATCGGCCCGGATCTCGACGCCAGCGGCGCCGACCGCGTCATCGACGCTTCCGGCCGCACCGTCATCCCCGGCTTTGTCCAGACCCACATCCACCTGTGCCAGACTTTGTTCCGCGGCAAGGGGGACGATCTGGAGCTGCTGGACTGGCTGCGCAAGCGCATCTGGCCGCTGGAGGCCGCCCACGACGAGGAGTCCATCTATTACTCCGCCATGCTCGGCATCGGCGAGCTGCTGCAGAGCGGCACGACGACGATCGTGGACATGGAGACCGTTCATCACACCGACTCGGCCTTCCAGGCCATCGCTGCAAGCGGCATCCGCGCGCTGTCCGGCAAGGTCATGATGGACCGCAAAGGAAGCGACATCCCGCTGCCGCTGCAGGAAGAGACGAAAGCCTCGCTGCAGGAGAGCGTCGACTTGCTGGAGAAATGGCATAACCACGACAACGGCCGGATCCGCTACGCCTTCTCCCCGCGCTTCGTCATCTCCTGTACGGATGAGCTGCTCCGCGAGGTCGCCAGTCTCTCCGACCGCTATCAGGTGAACGTCCATACCCATGCCTCCGAAAATCTCGGCGAGATCGAGCTGGTGGAGCAGATGACCGGCATGCGCAATATCGCCTACCTCGATCATATCGGGCTTGCCACGGACCGGCTGATCCTGGCCCACTGCATCTGGCTGGACGACAACGAGAAGCGGATCATCCGCGAGCGGGGCGTCCATGTCAGCCATTGCCCGGGCTCCAACCTCAAGCTCGCCTCCGGCATCGCCGAAGTTCCCGATATGCTCGATACAAGCATCAGCGTGAGCCTTGGAGCGGACGGAGCGCCATGCAACAACAATCTCGACATGTTCAACGAAATGCGTCTGGCAGCCCTCATCCAGAAGCCGATCCACGGGCCGACGGCGATGGATGCGCGCAGCGTCTTCCGCATGGCGACGATCGGCGGAGCCAAGGCGGTCGGCATGAGCTCGGAGATCGGAAGTCTGGAGGTCGGCAAAAAAGCCGATCTGGCTATCCTCAACCTGAACCAGTTCCACACGTTCCCGTCCTTCGATGTGGACATTATCTCCCGCATCGTCTATTCCGCCACCCGGGCGGATGTCGAGACGACGATCGTCGACGGCAAGGTGCTAATGGACCGCGGCGTCATGCTGACCGTCGACAAGGACGTAACGCTCCGCGAGGCGGACCGCTCCATCCGCCGCCTGCTGCAGCGCAGCCCTCTGACGTAGAAAGACGGCTCAGCCCGAAAAAGCCTCGTCCTCCTTTAAAGGAGGCGCGAGGCTTTTTCGGCGAGCTTGCCGGACAGATGCGGCGGCGACAACCCGAAGACTGCAGCTAAATCCAAATAAGAAGCCGTCAAAAAAACCCCGGTCTTCGCCGCGAGGCGCTGAGACCGGGGTTGTTGTTGCGCTGATGCCGCCGCATCGCGGCTGGTGCCGAAGAGAACGGCGGCGGCGCAAGCCGCAAGGCGGAAGCTTACAGCTGGCTTTGGATTTTGTTTTTCAGGGCGTCTTTGCTTTGCACGCCGACCATTTTGTCGACCGGCTGGCCGTCCTTGAACAGGATCAGCGTCGGGATGCTCATGACGCCGAATTGGGAAGCCAGCTCAGGCTCTTCGTCGACGTTGATCTTGGCGATCGTTGCCGTGCCGGCAAGCTCCGTGGAGAGCTCTTCGACGATCGGAAGCTGCATTTTGCAAGGTCCGCACCAAGGAGCCCAGAAGTCTACCAGGGACACGCCGGATTGCACGGATTCATTGAAGGTTTCTTTCGTCAGTGCTACTGCCATGTTCAATCATCCTCTCGGTTAAATAATTCATTCCATCTACCCCGGATGCCGCTCAACACGAATCGCAGCTATGGATGTCCTTGAGCACGCCGGCGATGGTCAAGCCGGAGAAGTAATCCTCCAGCTGCTGCTCGGCCGTGCAGAAGATACGGTTCATGACTTCGTTCATGTTGGATCCGACGAGACAATCGCAATCCGGATCGCCCGAGCACCAGTTCGGCATCAGCGACCCTTGCGCAATCGTCCGGTACACATCCTTCAGCGTCACCTCTGCTGGATCCATCAGAAGCCGGTAGCCTCCTCCGGAGCCCTCGCGCGTGGCCACGTAGCCGCTGCGCTTGAGATAACCCATCACCTTGCGGACGCGGGCCGGATTGGTGCACACGTTCTCGGCGATCGTTTCGCTGGAGGCGCTGCCTTCCGGCAAGTAAGCCAGCAGCACCAGGCTGTGGACGGCAATCGTAAATTCACTGTTCATGCGAGACGGCCACCCCGTTTCGTACTGTAATAATACCAGTTACAGTTGAGAGTGTCAAGAGGAGGGCGTCCTTAGTGTGCGCCTTGGATATGCCCGTTATCCGCCGTCCCGCCTGCAATCAAAAGTCGAAGTTGTCGGGATCGGCTCCGAAGCGCTTGTTCTGGTTCAGCCCTTCGATAAGCGCCATGTCCTCATGGGACAGCTCGAAGTCGAATACGTCCGCATTTTCGCGAATCCGCTTCTCGTTCGTCGATTTCGGAATCGTAATGACGCCGTTCTGCAAGTCCCAGCGGAGCACGATCTGCGCCGGCGTCTTGCCGTACTTGTCCGCCAGCTCGTTCAGCTGCGGCACATCAAGGTTGCCCTGCATCAGCGGGCTCCAGGCTTCCAGCACGATGCCTTGATCCTGGCAGAATTGGCGAAGCTCGGTCTGGGCGAGCAGCGGATGGTATTCCACCTGGTTGACCATCGGCTTGATCTCCGCATCCTGGAGGAGATCCTCCAAGTGATGCACATGGAAGTTGCAGACGCCGATCGCGCGTACTTTGCCGTCCTTGTACAGCTGCTCCAGAGCGCGCCAGGTTTCCTTATACTTGCCTTTGACCGGCCAATGGATCAAATACAGATCGATGATTTCGAGACCGAGCTTGCGGCGGCTCTCTTCGAAAGCGGCAAGCGTGCTGTCGTAGCCCTGCTCCGCGTTCCAAACCTTGGTCGTGATGAACAGCTCGTCGCGCGGCACGGAAACGTCCGCGATCGCACGGCCGACGCCTTCTTCATTGCCGTAGATCTTCGCGGTGTCGATGCTGCGGTAGCCGGCGTTCACGGCATCCTTGATCGCCTGCTCGACCTGGCCTTCCTCCGTGACTTTCCAGACGCCCAGTCCCAGGCGCGGCATGCGCACGCCGTTGTGCAGCTCGGCCGTATCTTGAAGTCCCTGCAGTTGTACCGTCATTCCGAACATCTCCTCCACATCGAATGTTTGCTTTTCGACCCTTTACCCTACTTATTTTACCACCCGGCCCGCCCGTCAAACAAACAAGGCTGGCGAGGGCGGCAAGGAGCCGAAACATGATGTCCGGTTCAATCGATGGGGCAAATGCGTCAGGCAGGCGCAACCTGCTCGGATAAACTCATTCATGGCGAACCTGACAAAAAAACAGGCTCCCGAATCGGGAGCCTGCTTGGCATGGGATCCGGTTTTAGTAGCCCAGATCCGTTTTGGCTTTCGCCCATTTTTTGTTGAGGTCGTCCAGTCCGGCTTTCAGATCCTTGGAGATGAGCAGATCCTGGATGTAGTTGCCCGTGCCGATGCCGATTTGCGCTTTGTTCGCGATTTCCGCGAATTTCGGATCGTTAGGCAGCCCTTCGATGAACGTCGGGTTCGTCGCCTGGAACTCGGCCAGCTGCGGGGATTCCGCTTTTTCCGATTTGATGATCGGCATGAAGCCGGAATCCTTCACATAACCGGATTCTTTAACGAAGAAGTCGACCCATGCGGTAGCGAGCTCTTTGTTCTTGCTGTTTTTGCTGACGGCGATCATGTAGTCGGAGCCCAGAGGCGCGTTCAGCTTGCCGCTGTTGTCGTAAGGGAACGGCACGAAGCCGATGTCGTCGGAGGAAGCGCCGGCTGCCTCGACTTGCGGAATGACCCAGTTGCCGAGGAAGTACATGGCAGCTTTGCCGCTGGCCACTTCGCCTTTGGACATTTCCCAGTTGTTCGTGTACAGGTCTTTCTCCACCCAGCCCTTGCTGATGAATTCACGGCCGATTTGAGCCAGCTGGCCCCATGCGTTGTCCATTTGGAAAGGAGCCGGATCGGCGGCCATTTTGGATGTGAGGTCCGCTTCGCCTGCAACATAGAACGCGGAGCCGTCGCCCCATGTGCCCATCGGCCACTGAGCGCCGAAGTTCATGTAGAGCGGGATGATGCCGGCGTCTTTCAGCTTCTGCGCGTCAGCGTACAGCTCATCGAGCGTCGTCGGCGCCTTGTCGATGCCGGCTTTCTTGAACGCCTGCTTGTTGTACACGAGGCCTTGCGTATTGACGCCGGTCGTGATGCCGTAGCGCTTGCCTTCGAAGGCGTTGTTGTCTGCGAAGTAGACGTCGTCGAACATCGAATCCGGAAGCGGCTCGAAATACTTCGGATAGTCGGTAGCCGGCATGCCCGCTGGCACCATCAGCACATCGCCCGTCTCGCCTGTCGTCAGGCGCGTCTTGATATCGGTCGCGTAGTTCGTCAGGCCTTCGAATTCAACCTTCGCATCCGGGTTTTTCTCTTGGAACTTCTTGACGTATTTGTCCATGGTGCCGTCGTTGATGTAGTCGGTGCGGTGCGTCAGCACTTTGAGCGTGCCCTTCAGGCCGCTTGCTTCGCCCGTGCCGCCGGCATTCGTGTTGGATGCCGTTCCCGTATTGGCCGCGCCCGTGTCGCCTGTGTTGCCGGCGTTGCCGCTGTTGTTATTGTTGCCGCATGCGGCAAGCATGGACAGGGAGAGGACGGCTGTCATTGTGACCAAAAGCGGTTTTTTCATGTTTTTTTGCCCCCTAAAATATAGTGTGCGGAATTATGCGGGTTTTGCGTTCTTTGTTTCGAAACCGTTTTCTGTTATCGCTTACATGACCTATTCTAGTCCTTGCGGTCTTGCAAAAAAATGAACTGCGTTTGTTTTTATTGTCATCTCTTATGCTAACGAGATCTTTTTGTTAGCGATTCCAAACGCTCCACCGCTTCCAGGCAGGCGCGGCTGTTATGATAAGGACATTTCCAGGCGCCTACCTTCTGCTGCATGGGATTCGGCACGCCGTCGCGGGTAACCTGCCAATGCCATTCGCCGCCTTCGCGGTCGCTGATCTTCTCCTGGATGAACCGCCAGCTGCGCTGCGAAGCCTCCAGATAACGCTCTTCACCGGATAGCTGATAAGCGTTCAGATAGCCGACCATCGCCTCGGCCTGCGGCCACCAGTCCTTGCTGTCGTCCAGCTTCCCGTTTCCATGCAGCTCGTTGAAAACAGCTCCGTCCTCATCCGTTCCTTCCTCGAGCGTCGCATGCGCCATCGCAAGTGCAGCCTTATGGACGCGGGCTTCAAGCTCCGGATCTCCGAGCACTTCCGCCGCTTCCCACAGCAGCCAGCTGCCTTCGATATCATGGCCGTAGGAGACGTCGGCGGCCTGCGAATTCCATTCGTCGTCGAAGAACAGCAGGAAATGGCTGCCGCGGCTGTCCAAGATCCGGTCCAGATGCACCTCGATCAGCTCTTTGAGCTTCAAGCGAAGTCCTTCCGGCTTCCAGATCCGGTACAGGTTCGTATAGGCTTCCAATACGTGAAGGTGGGTATTCATGGATTTGCGCTCATTGAGGTCCTTGCCGCTCAGGCTGAGATCGTCCGTTTCGCTCCAATCCCTGGCGAGAGCCTCGATGTAGCCGGTATGGACGGGATCATAGGCGTAACGCTCCAGGAGACGGTAAATCTCCTCGGCGAGTCCAAGCGGCTCGCGATTGCCCGTCGCACGGACATATTCCGCCAGCGCATAAATGACGAAGGCCTGGCCGTAAACCTGCTTTTTATCCTCGGATGGGCTGCCTTCGGGATGGATCATCCAGTAGAAGCCGCCATGCTCCTCGTCCTTGAAGCGGGTCTTCAACTGATCAAGAGCGCGGTCCGCCATGCGCAGATCGTCTTCCTGGCCGTAACGGCGATAGGCAGCTGCGAATGTCCATAGAATGCGGGCGTTCAGCACGAGCGACTTGTGCGCCCCGGGCACGATTTCACCGGCTCCGTTCATCTCGCCGATGAAGCCCCCGTTCGTTTCGTCGAGCGTATGCTCCTTCCAAAAGCCGAGGATGTTCTCCTTCAGCTCCTTTTCCAGCTCTGCGCGCCATTCGGCGTTCATGGATTCAATCATCGTATAGATCCTCCTTCGTGAAAATAGAAGCCTGCGCTTAAACCCGTCCGTAGTAATCCCTCACGACTGCAGCGGCAGGCTTGCCGTACATGCAGTAATCGTCGTTGGCCGCGGCATCCTCTTCGCTGTACAGCCTTGCCGGCCAATCCCAGAGCATGAAGCCGCGCACCCACTCGCGCTTCTCGCAGGCTCCGAACATCGCCTCGTAATAGCTCTTCTGCGCTTCGCCGGACGGAGCTCCGGGAAGCGACCAGTCGTTGGGCCGCAGCGGGGAGCCTTCGCGGCTCGGACAGCCGGCTTCCATGAAGAAGAACGGCTTCCCGTAAGGAGAAACGGCCTCGTGGATGCGGTCGAGATGCTGCTCCCACTCGCCGATCGGATAATAGCCGCTGGAGGAAATGATGTCGACCGCATCCCACCATTTCACGTTGCCCTCCTGGTACTTGTCGCAGTTGTAGGTGATCAGGCCGCCATACACCTTGCGTACTTCGGCGATCAGCGCCCTCCATTCGGCTTCCCGCTTGTCGGTCTGCACCATCTCGCAGCCGATGCAGAGCATCTCGCAGCCTTCCTGCTCGGCGATCTCCGCATAGTGGAGGATGAACTTCCCGTAGGAAGCGAACCACTGGCTCCAGGTCGGCTCGCCGGGGATGTCCATGTCGAAGAAATTGATATGCGCCCTCCAGGTTCCGTCCGCGCAGTTGACTACCGGCTTCATGACCACCTTCATGCCCATTTCCTTCGCCCGGCGGATCGCGGCGCGAACCTCGCCGTCCGTGACGGTCGGCTCCTGCCAGTACGTGATTTCGGTCGATTGCGCCGTCGCCTGCATCGCTCCAAGCGTGATTCCTGCCCAGCCGACGTTCAGCTTGGCCATCTCGTTCATGGAATGCTCGGCCTCGGGGCCTTCCCAGGTCCCTCTTACTCCGGTCCATCCCCAGGTCATGCCGGTAATCATTTCGAGTTCGGGTTTGCTCATTTTGTTGTTCCTCCTCGTAAAAATGCTTAACATCCAACCGATTGGTCGCCATCCCCGCCGGCGTTACTTAAACCACTCGCCGGAGTTACATAAACCACTCGCCGGAGTTACATAAACCATCCAACTAATTCTGGATATTCTCGCTGCGCAATCATGAACATCCAACACAGAACGGCTCTATCCTCGCCGGCGCTATATAAACCATCCAACTAATTCTGGATTCCCGCTTCGCAATCATGAACATCCAACACAGATTGGCCCTGTCCTCGCCGGCCTTTACTTAAACCATCCAACTAATTCTGGACTATTCCCGCTGCGCGATCATGAACATCCAACACAGATCGGCTCTATCCTCGCCGGCGTCACTTAAACCATCCAACTAATTCTGGACTATTCCCGCTGCGCGATCATGAACATCCAACACAGATCGGCTCTATCCTCGCCGGCGTTACATAAACCATCCAACTAATTCCGGATTATTCTCGCTGCGCGATCATGAACATCCGACAAATTGTGTACTAGCTTCGCGTTTTCGGCCCATGCTGCGTTCGCCCGGCTTGCTTTCTTATCGTATGATCTCAATCCTGGCAGCTTGGCCGATTGCAGCTCCTGTCGCCCGAGCCTCGCTTGTTATCGGACATACGATCCGTTATTTTGTCGTTTCAATACCTAACCAGCTTGTTATCGGACATGAGATCCGTTATTTCGCCAAAATGAGACCCTACGAGGGTTAAAATCGCTGAATAACGGATCGTATGTCCGATAAATGGTGAAATCCTTGCTTTTGAGCCGAATAGCGGATCGTATGTCCGATAAATTAAAAAACAGACGAGTACTGTGGCTCCGAAACTTCATCGTTGAAACTTCCCTTTCTCCCTCCAAGCGGAGCGGAGGAGGCCTCGCCTCGTTGTTGTTCTCCCTCCAAGCGGAGCGGAGGAGGCCATCCGAATCCGGAAAAGCGGCAGCGTTCGCCTTTGAAGACGGATTGCAACCCTGTCAGGGGGTGTAAATCAGAGCAATCCGGCTTCAACAGCGATTGGAGGATCGGATGGCCTCCACAGCGCAGCTGGCGCTTCTCCCTCCGATGGCCTCCGCAGCGCAGCTATCATTTCCCCCTCCGATGGCCTCCGCAGAGCAGCTGCCCCTTTCCCAAGGAAACAGCAAAGGCGGCCCTCAAGCCGCCTCTGCAATTTTTACTTGACCGCCCCGTTCGTAACCCCAGCGAAAATATAGCGCTGAAGGAAGAGGAACAAGACGACCGTCGGAATGAAGATGATCAGGATGCCGGCCGAGATGACGTTGAGCTGGGCGGCATTCGGCCCAACGAACGAGTAGATCGCGGTAGAGACGACCTTGAGCTTTTGGCTCGGCATGTACAGGTAAGGCGTATAGAAGTCATTGTAGATGGAAATCGTCTTCAGGATGATGAGCGTCGCCGTGGCCGGGGCCAGCAGCGGGAAGATGATGGAGCGGTAGATCTTGAACAGCGAAGCCCCTTCCATCATCGCGCTCTCGTCCAGGTCTTTCGGAATGCTGTTGACGAACTGGAGATAGATGACGATCTGCAGCACGTCGGCGCCGATGTACAGAATGATCGGAGCGCCCATCGTGTTGTACAGGCCGAGCTTCTGGATGACGGAGAACGTGGCGACCTGCGTCGTCACCATCGGGATGACCTGGGCGACGAGGTACATGCCCATGATCGGCTTTTTCAGCTTGAAGTCGAAGCGGCCCAAGGCGTACGCGACCATCGTGCCGAGCACGACGTTGCCGGCGACAGCCGCAACGAGGATGATCAGCGTGTTCTTGAAGCCGAGGCCGAGATCTCCGACATCGTATACTTTTTTGAAGTTGTCGAAGTTGAAGAAGTCATGCGGCAGCGCCAGGGAGGACGACTGGTAGTACTCCATCTGGGTTTTGAACGCGCCGACGAATACCGAGTAGATCGGGAAAAACACGACGAACAGGGCGAGCACGATCGTGAGATATTTGAAAGCCGTGAACAGCGGCGAGCTTTTCTCTTGATCCATGGTTTATTTCCCCTCCCTGAACAAGACTTTGCGCTGGATGACGATGAAGATCAGTACGATGATGAGCAGCACGACCGCCATGGCCGATGCGAGGCCGAAGCTCTGATACTTGAAGGCCGTGTCCACGGTCTGGATGACGAAGGTCTGCGTTCCGTTGGCTCCGAGCATCATGACGTAAGGAATATCGAAGGCCTCGAGGGCGCCGGTCAGCGTCAGCAGCAGCATGAGCGAGAGGACGCTTTTGATGCTGGGCGCGGTAATGAAGCGGAATTTCTGCCAGCCGGACGCGCCGTCGATCGATGCCGCCTCGTAAATGTCCCCGGGAATGGACTGCAGGGCGCCGATGAAGATCACCATGTTGAGGCCCATGTATTTCCACATCGAGATGAACGCCAGAGAAACGTTGACCAGATGCGGATTGCCGAGCCAGCTCTGCTGCCAGGAATCCAGTCCGACTGCGCGCAGAAGGCCGTTCAAGGCTCCATAGTCGAGATGGTACACGTTCTTGAACATGATGACCGTCGCGACGCTGTGCAGCACATACGGCAGGAACAGCGCGACGCGGAAGCCGTATTTCCCCTTCAGCCTTCCGGTCAGGATAACGGCGAACCACAGGGAGAAGGCCACCTGGATCAAGCCGCCGACGAAGTAGTAGGCGTTGTTCTTGAGGGCGTTGAACACCTCGGGCTCGGAGAAGATCTGCTTGTAGTTGTCCAGGCCTACCCAGTTCATGTCCCAGCCGGTGCCGGTCCAGTCCGTAAAGCTGTAGTAGATCAGGGAAACGGCCGGATAGTACGAGAATGTAAGGCTGAGCAGGACCGGTATGGTCAGAAAGCCGAACAAGATCAGTAATCGCTGCGTTTTGTAGGTAAGCCGATTCACGAAGTTTCCCTCACTTTCATTTGCCGGGATTGATACCGCTTTCAGTATAGACAATTATAGGCCCTTCCCTGGACTTTGCGAATGGACGGTGTTTGGTTTTGTTGTCTTCAATTGTGCTAACTCTGTTAGCTGCGTTAGCTTATGCAGCAAACAGGCATCTGCACGGATGCAGATGCCTGTTCCACTCGCCTGCCGGAACGGGATTCCCCTCATCAAGGCGATATCCATTCCTGCTATTTTAATCGCTGCCGTCCGTTGGCTGCTTTCCACCCTCCGCCTCTGGCTTGCCGTCTGCATGAGCCCTCGAAGCACATGAGCCTGCAATGACGACGATGCCGGATATGCTGTTGATGCTTATGCTCGCGCAAGTCAAGCAGCGGCTGCAAACCGAAGGCAGCAGCGAAGCGGCAATGGCTTCTTCCCGCTATCTGGCGCCGTCCCTGTATTCCTTGGGCGTTTTCCCTGTGGCCCGCTTGAATGCCTTGGTGAAGTAGGCGGGATCCGTGTAGCCCGACAGCTCGCCGACCTCGTAGGTTTTCAGCTCCGGACGTTCCTTCAGCAGCTTCTTGGCCTGCTCGATCCGCACCGAGATCGCATAATCGGTTATCGTTTCTCCCGTTTCGCTCTTGAACAGCTTGCTGAGATAACTCGGCGTCAAATGCACCAGATCGGCAAGCTTCTGCAGGTCCAGCTCCTCGCTGTAATGCTCATGCAAATAAGCTTTGACGGTTTCGACCGACCGGCTTTCATGCCGCTGGTCCTTGACCCGCCGCAGTCCTTCCTGGAAAATCTCCCGCAGCGCCGCCGCGTAGCGCTGCCACTCGGGGAAGCTGCCGGGCTGCGGCATGAAAGGGCTCGCAGACTCCTTCCTTTCCGTCAGCCCCTCCTCCAGGGCGGCGGCCGCTTCCGCTGCGGCATCGACAAGAACGCTCCACGCCATGCGCAGCTTTCCAGCCTCCCGAATCCATTCGTCCAGCGCTTCGGAAGCGCCGTCGAGATCGCCCGCCTTGACGGCTCCTTTGGCCTTGTCCACCCATCTGCGGAGCGGCTCCGGATCGGCCTGCCGCTGAGGCGCGGGGGCATATGCGGCGACGGGCTGTCCAGACGGAGCATACCAGGCGTTATGGCAGGCGGACTCCGCCTCCCTGTACGCTTGGCCCAAGCCGGATCCGCCGCTGTAGACGCCTCCCGTCCCGATCCGGGCTTCCATCGAGATCGGCAGCCTGCCCAGCAGCGTCACCGCGAGCTCTCTGGCCGTATCGGCATGGTCGCCCTTGCGCAGGCCGATCAGCAGAGCGACGCTCCCTCCCTCCCTGACGAGGGCGAGGCTGTCCCGGCGCAGCTCGGCCGCGGCCCGGCGCAGCTCCTCCCCGTCCAGCTCAGGAAGGACATGCAGCACCATGAACGCATACAGGCCCCGGATCAGCGGCAGCTCGTCGAGCTGGTCGCATGCCGACTGCCATACCGGACGAGGAATCCGCGACGAATCTGCGGACAGCATAAGCTCCAGCAGCGATTCCGGCTGGAAAGGCTGCCGTCCGCGCTGCTCGCCGACCTTGCCCTCCACCCTTTCGAGCAGCCGCTCCAGCTCCTCCTGATTGACGGGCTTGAGCAGATAGTCCTCCACGCCGCAGCGAAGAGCTTCGCGCGCATAATTGAAGTCGTTGTGGCCGCTCAGGATGGCGATATGAACGGCGCTTCCCCGGCTGCGCAGCTCCGCGGCCAGCTGGAGGCCGTCCATCTGCGGCATGCGGATGTCGGTGATGAGCAGATCCGCTCCGGATTCCTCCAGCCTGCTGAGCGCTTCCCTCGCGCTCCCCCAGACGCCGACAACGCTGTAAGCGGGATTGGTCCGCTCGATGATCTTCGCCAAGCCAAGACGGATCTTCTCCTCGTCGTCTACGACGGCTACTTTGATCATGGTCCTTCCTCCTCCCCTCTTCCGGCTCCGCTGTCCGGCGCCAGATGCGCCGTATCCGGAATTCTCATGGTGACGCAAGTTCCATTGGACGGCTCTCCGTCCACTTTAAGTCCGCTGGATGGTCCGTAACGCAGCTGCAGCCGCTCCTGCACGTTGCGCAGGCCGATTCCTCCCGCGTACGGGTCAGGCTCGCCCTCCGGCTCCCCCGGCTGCAGACGGCTGCGTACAAGCTCCAGCTCCTCCTCCGCAAGACCCCGGCCGTCATCGCAGATGATGAACAGGCGGTCGGGACCGTCCACGCGCGTCTCGATCGAGATGTTCAGCCATTCCCGTTCGTCGTCGAAGCCGTGCAGCACCGCATTTTCCACGATCGGCTGGAAGATCAGCTTCATGACGCTCGTGTCGGCATGCCGGGCCTCCGGCGAGATGCTCAGCCTGAATCGGGCTCCGTAGCGGTGGTTCATCAGCTCGATATACTGCTCGAGATGCTCCCACTCCCTGGCGACGGATACCAGGTTGTCTCCCGCATGGAGACTGTACCGCAGCTGCTCGCCGAGCAGCTGCACCATGCGGCTTACCTCCGCGTCGTCGTTGAGAATCGCCGTCATGCGGATCGACTCCAGCGTATTGTAGATGAAATGCGGGTTGATCTGCCGCTGCAGGTTCTCCAGCTGCGCCTCCGTCCGGCGCTTCTCGATCCGGTAGATGTTGTCGATCAGCTCGCGGATTCTTGCGACCATGCGGTTGAAGGCGTGTCCGACCATGCCGGCCTCGTCGCGGCGCTTGACCGGAAACTGGACGTCGAAGTTTCCTCCCTGCACTTGCCGCATCAGGACGATGATGGAACGAAGCGGCTTGGTCAGAGCCAGGATCAAAATCAGGGTAATAACGAGCGCAGCGGCCATGGACAGCCCGGCTGCGGCCAAGCTGTACATGCGGTTGCGCGCCGCATCCTCCACCAGATGCTTTTGCGGGACGGTAATGAGCAGCTTCCAGCCCGTCTCGGGAGACTGCCGGTAGATGACGAGGTTCTCCTCCCCGGCCACTTCCGTCCGGAAGCTTCCCGATGCCCCCTTCGCTTGCTTCAGCAGCGGCGTCTGCCCGAGGTTCTGGGCCAGGAACTGGCGCTCGCTGTCGTAAATGATGTTGCCCTCTTCATCGGCGATGATCGTCGTGCCCCGGGTCGCTTCGTCGAGATCCGTCACCATGTTTTCGATGACCCCGATGTTGGCGTCGACGGCGATGAGGCCGACCGAGTTGAAGGAGGTCGTGATGATGTCCCGGACGACCGTGAACACATATTGCTTGTTGTGCGAATTGCTTGTCACCGCCTGCGTGCTGACCAGCACAGGAGTTCCGTTCCGCGCCTGCGCGAGCTGCTTCCAGCGGGAGTAAGTTTCGCGCAGGTCGTTGCGCACGCCGCCGCTCTTGACCGCGGTATAGGGATTGCCCAGCTTGTCGAACAGGTACACGTTGCTGGACCCTTCCTTGAGGTTGTTCATGAAATAGATGCTGCTTTCGATTTCGCGCTGGATTTTCAGCTTGAAGCTCCGTTCCTCCCACTGATAGGAAGGATCGCTGTCCGGATTTTCCCCCCGGTGGTTTTCATAAAAAAGGTTGGACTGCTCAAGTCCGCTCTGAATTTCGTCGAGATACGCCGGGATGATGGAAATCTGCTTCATATCGTGGATGTAGTCGTCCAGCGAGTTCATCATTTTGCCGGAAATCTGGGACGCGAACGTAATCGTATTGTTCTCGATCGTGCGGAAATTATGGGATGCGGATACATACGTAATGACCGCGATCGGCAGCAGCACGACAAACACGTATACGATGAACAGCCTGGCCTCCATCCGATGCCAGAGGGGATCGAGCCGTAGCTTCAAGCGGCCAAGCAAGCCTCTCATAACCTTGGAGACGCCGCCGTCGAGCGGCGGATGACCAGCTCGCCGGTCAGCAGCACCTTCTCCACGGGGTTCGCCGGCTGCTCGGCTCGGCGCAGCAGCGCCTCGACGGCCCGCCGTCCCATGCCGTGCTTGTGCACATGCACCGTCGTCAGCGTCGGACTCGAGAGGGCGGCATCCTGAATGTCGTCGAATCCGGTGACCGACACGTCTCCCGGCACGGAAATCCCCATCCGGGCCAGCAGCGTCATGACGCACATGGCGATGGAGTCGTTGGCGCACGAAAACGCGGTCGGCATCCTGCCTTCCCTCGCCAGCTCCTGCAGCATCGGCTCCAGCGCTTCCGTCATTTCCGAACGGTTATGTCCCCGCACGGTCAGCAGCCCGTCATGCTGGCCCGAGGCTTCCAGCCCATGCTCCTCCAGCATGGAGCGGAAGCCGAACCAGCGGTCGTAGAAACTGCGCGAATAAGACAGATTGCCGACGAACTGCAGGTTCCGGTGTCCAAGGCCGATCACATAATGGACGATGCGCCTCATCCATTCGAAGTTGTTCATCGACAGCACATCCGTCGGGATGAGCGGCTCTTCGTGGTCGATCAGCACCATCGGAATGCCGAGATTGCGGATCTCCAGCAGGCTTGGATAGGAGATGAGACCGACCCCGATCAGCCCCATCACCCCTCTGGGATTGATCATCGTGGAGAACTGGCTCGTAATCTGCTCCGTCACCAGCATCGAGCCGATTCCCCGCTCGTCCAGCTCCTCCTGGGCGCCTTCGATGATGCGTCCCCAGTAGTACGACTGACGGGTCTGGAAGCGGACGTTCGGGACGAGGATGATCACTTGCTTGTTGATGTTGACGGACTTGCCCTCATAGACCGGCGCCTGGATGACGTCCGCGGCAGCCGCGTCCCGCGCGGGGAACTTGTACCCGAGCTGGATGGCCGCCTGTACGATCCGGTCCCTCGTCTCGGGCTTGACGCCCCCCTTGCCGGACAGGGCTTTGGATACGGCGAACTTCGACATCCCGACATGGTCGGCAATATCCTGCATCGTCACTTTGGCATTCATATTGTTGAACCCGCCCATCTGTTAGGTTGTTAGGTTGATTTCTATTCCGCAAGCTAACAGCTATGATACCATGAAACGCTCTCCTGATTTCTACCTTTAGATTTTCAATCGCTGCCGAACTCATACGGAACGATGTCTTTTATTCCTCCCGCCCCCATGAACGAGCTGATCCTGTCGGTAAAATCCATATCACGAAAAAACCGATCCTGCATTTCCCCGCCGGGAAATCAGAATCGGCATCTTTCCTTATTTGCGGTGTCAAAACAGCTCCAATTGCTCCACATCCGGATCCGCTTCCCTGGCAGCATCGGCGGGAAGGGCAGGGAGCGGCTGCCCCAGCAGGGTCATGAGTTCCCTGGCATTGTCCGCCGCGTCGCCGCCGGAGTTGTTGTTGAAGATGACCGCAACCCGCTCCGACTGCCTCTCCAGCCTCGTCAGCCGTTCGGCCCATTCCTCCAGCTCCTCCGTGCTGTACCGGTACAAATAGCGGACCTCCCGCCAGTTCGGGCGGCCGGAGGAATGCCAGCCGGAGACATTGCGCCCGTGCAGACGGACCAGCGTGAAGCCGCTGTCCGTCGCTTCCTCGACGATCGGCACCGAGCCTTCCCCCGCCTGCGGCTCGTCGCAGACGGAATGATACCAGCCTTGATCCCGCATGAAAGCAAGCGTCTTCTCCCTCATCCCCGGAACGAACCAGCTCTGATGCCGGAATTCCAGCGCGCAAGGCACTCCTTCCATGCGGGCTTTGGCTTCGCGAAGCACAGCGACGTTCTCCCTCGTGCAGTCGAACCAGGGCGGATATTGGAACAGAACGCAGTCAAGCTTGCCGCTCTCTAGCATCGGCGTCAGCGCAAGCTTGAAATCGGCGAACATCGCGTCCTCGTCCGGATACGGAATCTTGCCGCGGGAATGGCCGGTCATGCCCTGGTATGCCTTGACGACGAAGCGGAACGCATCCGGAGTGTCCGCCGTCCATTTCTCCATATTCCGCTTGGGCTGCACCGCATAAAAGCTGCTGTCCACCTCCACGGTTCCAAACAGCTCTCCGTAGGTGTGGAGCTTGTTCCGTGCGCTTTCCCTGGTCGGATAGAGCTTGTCGTGATCCCCCCAGCCCGCGAGTCCTATCGTGATCATCGCTTCCCTTCTCCTTTCCGCAAAACGTACATTTTCTGTCATGCCCGACAGCCGCACAGGAATAGAATAACCACGAAAGCATCCTAACTTAACGAGGGTGGTGTCGGGATGGCGTTCGTATGGGCCGCAATTGTCGTGCTGGTTGTGGGAGCCATTGTTTTTGCCAGCATCAAGGCAGGCAAAGGATGGGTTCTCGCCAAGTCGGAGAGCAGCATCAGAGCCGACAGGCTGTACCGCTTGCAAGCCTATCTCAAGGATCATGGAGTGAAGACCAAGCTGAGCGAGGAAGCCGGCAGCCTGCGCCTGCTTGTCCGCCGCGGCGAAGCGGAGCGGGCCCGCCGGCTGGCGGAGGCCTTCGGCGACGAAGGCCATTAATGCCGGCTCAGGCCGGTATCCGCCGCAGTCCGCAAGGTCATGCCGCCCCTATTCGGGCGGCGGCCCTTGGGGGGACCGTCTGGACGGAGCTCCCTTCGGGCGGCGGCCCGATTGCCCCCTGACCAGGCGATAGCCGAGGCGGATTCCGTTCATCATCCAGGGCGGGATGCGCAGCGAGCGATCCGGCTTGGCGAATAAAGGCCGGTAAAGAGCATAGTAGGCTTTTTTCAAATCCGTCCACATGCTGCAGGGCTCCGGCTTCAAGAAATCGGATACGTCGACGACGATCCCCCTTCCGTCGCTGACCATCACATTTTTCCCATGGACATCATGAGGGTTCAGTCCTCTCGAGGCTGCGTAGGCGAGCGCTTCGTCCACGTCGGCAATCGCCTGCTCCGGTATGACAAGCCCCTCCAGCAGGCTTCGGTAGAGCGTCACTCCGCGCAATCGCTTCAGCAGCAAGTACCGGGTGCCTTCATGCTGGCCGGATGCATAACATCGGCCATAGGCAGGATGCTCCCCCAGCTTGCGGTATACCTCGACCTCATCCTCCCAGCCTTCCCGGTCCGGGGCATAAACCTTGACCGCCAGCCCTTCGAGCTCCGGATGAGCCAGCACCGCGGCATAGTTGCCGCAGCCGAGCAGCTCCCAGCCCGGAGGAATATCCAGCGCCTGCACCGGATGGCGCAAGCTCCCGCTTTCGAGCTTCAGCCCAGGCAGCAGCTCCGTGCGTATTCTTTCTTCGGCATGCCTTACTGCCCGCTGTTCCATTCGATGTCCCTCCAAAATAAGAGAAGGCCCGCAAGCGGACCGAAGTCCGGCTACGGGCGATACATGCTGAACTTGCGCTGAAGCCTGAGCGGCAGCCGCTTGTGGTGGATGCCCAGCTTATAGCCGATCAGCTTGGCCGCATTTTCCGCCGCAAGGCGGGGTATCCGAAGCCACTGGCCGTCTCCCGCCAGCGACTTGAGCTGGGCCTTGACCAGTCCGGCCCCCTCCTTGCCGACGGATGCGTAAGGGAGTATCCAGGACTGCTCCGCCATGGAGACGCCATTGTCGTAAAACCGCTTGAACTGCTGCAGCGGCGTGTAGTCATGGGAATGCACGACGCGGGCTTCGGCATTGTAAGCGATCCGGTAGCCCTTAAGGACGAGCTTCGCTGCCATGAATAGATCTTCGTTGAAGTGTGTCGGCTCCTGGAAGCCGCCCATCTCCGTGAACATGCCTCGGCGGATCGCCGAGCAGACGTTGGAGCAGAAGAAGGTTTTGATGCCGAGCACGCCCAGATCCTCCCTCCCCTTCTGCCGGGATTCCGGAGGATAGTTGTATTCCCTCGACATGCGCTCCAGCTGATCCGCTTCGGGCCTGGCCAACTGGCGGGCGTAAGCATATCCGACGCCATCCTCGTGAAGCGACACCGCCAGCTGCTCCAGCAGCCGGTCGTCGCATGGCATGGCGTCCTGGGTCATGAACAGCAGGATGCAGCCCGTCGCTTCCGCGGCAGCGCGATTCCTGGCGCCTCCGTGATCGAATTCCGAACGCCGGATGGCAAGGACTCGGGCTCCTGCACGATGAGCCGTCTCGGGAGTTCCGTCCGATGACTCCGTATCGATGACAATGATTTCGTAAGGGGGAAGAGTCTGCCGTTTAAGCCGCTCCAGCAGCTCGCCGAATCCCGGACCCGCATTGCGCGTCGGAATGATGACCGAGATCCTGTCACTCGGTCCCCGCGAATAAGGCAGACCGGCAGCCGGGGATTCGGCCCTGCTGTTAATAGGCATTTTTATGGATAAGTCCTTTCACGACGGTTTTGAAAATGATGCGGATATCGAAGAAGAAGCTCCAGTTCTCGATGTAGAACAGGTCATGCCGGATCCGCTCGTCGATGGACGTATCTCCTCGCAGGCCGTTCGTCTGAGCCCAGCCGGTAATTCCCGGCCGGATATGATGCTTGACCATGTAGCGCGGCACTTCTTCCTTGAACTGCTCCACGAAGAAGGGGCGTTCCGGACGAGGACCGACTACGCTCATCTCTCCCCTCAGCACATTGAAGAACTGAGGAAGCTCGTCAAGGCTCGTGCTGCGCAGGAACGTGCCGAAGCGGGTGCGCCGCGGGTCGTTCTTGACCGTCCAGGTCACGTCGGAAGCGACTCCGGCGCTGACCTTCATGGACCTGAACTTCAGCATATGGAAGCTGCGGCGGTTAAGCCCCACCCTCTCCTGCCGGAACAATACCGGGCCCGGGGAAGTCAGCTTGATGCCGACGGCGATTCCGAGCAGCACCGGGGACAGCAGGATGATGGCCGTCAAGGAGAACAGGATGTCGAAGGTTCGCTTGGCGATCCGGTTGCCCATCTCGTCCAGCGGCACGTCGCGGATGTTGATCAGCGGCACTCCCGCGAAATTGTCGAAGAACGGCTTGGCCGGCAGCAGATCGAAGTAATCGGGAATGATGAGCGTTTTGACGCCGGCCTTCTCGCAGATCTTGATGATGGAGCCGTACTTGGAGTGGGCATCCAGCGGAAGCGCCATGATGACCTCGTCGATCGTCGGATTGTCCGCCAGCATCTGCTCCAGATCCTGCAGCTTGCCGACGATCGGGCTGATCGGCTCCGAGCCGTAACTCGCCGTCACCTCGGCATCGTGCCGCACATGGAAGTCATCCAGAAAGCCGTACACTTCATAACCGAGATCCGGGTAAAGGCGCAGCTGGTCGTGGAAGCTCCGGCCGACGCTGCCCGCCCCCAGGATCAGCACGTAGCGCTTGTTGAATCCGCGCCGGCGGAACACGGTAAGCAGACGCTTGACCGCGAACCGGTATACGATCATCGCGAACAGGTTGAAGGCGAAGAAGATGGCCAGGAATTCCCTGGAAATATGTACTTCCTTGCTGATGAACAAGAGGCTCAAAAGAAGCAGCAGGCTCAGGCACTGCACCTGGAAGATCTTCAGCACGTCGCGCGAGAAGTTCATCCGGCGCTTGGGCTGGTAGAAGCTCGTATAGAATCCGATCAGCACGGCGGCGAACGCATAGACCGTGCTCCAGACCAGATAGGTCTTGAACGGGATCGTCTCGTAGGACGGCAGCAGTCCGCTATGGAACTTGATCCAGTAGGCGATCAGAAAGACGCCCAGCATGCAGACCAGATCCGCCAAAATGTATATTTGCGTCAAAAAACGCTGGTTTCTTCTCAACATATTTCATCACCGCAAATCTATAAGTCTAGCTATCTCACTAATTGTACCAAAAAAGGAGAAAGCCAGCTATCTATTCGACGCGTCATGCGGCAAAAGGTTGCTGGCAATGAGAGAAGCGCCTGTCTCAGGCCAGGGGATCAACGGCGCCTCGGCTTCAATCGAAGCTCGCGCCGCTTGCGCCGCATTTCCGGAATCCGGTTCCAGATGGATTTCCAGCAAGGAATCAAATCTCTCTCTTTCACTATGATATACCCCGCTTTGAGGGTTTCTATCGCGATCACCGCGGGCAGGTTCAATAGACTTCGCTCGTTTTTAATCAAGGTATAGAACCGGTTCTCGTACGAATGCCTCCGCACGAACAGAGAGATTGCCGAGCGCCCGCCTTCCTTCCACCCTCGCGCATGCAAAGCTCTCGCCTCCGGCGCGTAGAGGGACTTCCAGCCGAGAAGCTCCGCTCTCCATGCCGCATCGACATCCTCCTTGTAGGCGAAAAAGGTTTCGTCGAAAAATTCGCCCTCGATGGAAACATGCTCCATCATGCTGCGGCGGTACATCGCGGCGGCGCCGGATACGCCGAACGCCTCGCCGCCGTGCAGCCAGCGGGAGGCCGGCTCCCCGGCTCCGCGGTCGCGGGCCTGCCGCGCGGCATCCATCGACAGGCCTGTGCTGTCGATGACCGCCTCCGGCGGCAGGCGGTCCAGCCAGGCGCGGACCGCCTGCGGCAGCGCGCGGGGCGGCGATGCCGGGCCGGCGTCCGGAGCTCCGGCATCGGGCGCATGGCCCGCCCTGAGAACTTCCACGGCGTCCACGCCTGCGGCCTCAGCCGCTCCGGCAGCAGGCATGCCGACGCCTCCCTCCGGCTGGCGGACCAGCATGCCGGCGGCGCTGCCGGCGGCGGGCATGCGGTCCAGCCGCTCCGCCAGCCCGCGCACATAGTCCGGATGCAGCCTGACATCCGGATTGAGGACGAGCGCGTAATCGCTGCCCGCCTCCGCGAGCGCGCGATTCTGGCCGCCGGCAAAGCCGGTATTGACCGCGCTCTCGATGATGACGAGCCGCGCGCGGTTGCCGCCTGACGGCAGCAAGGCTGTTCCGCTTCCGGATCGGCTGCCTTCATCCCCCTGCTCTTGGCTGTCGGCATGCCGCTCCTGGTCCGCTCGGAGGTCTCTTTCCCGCTCCCGCGCGAGCCCCGCCTCATAGCGGCGCAGCCGCTCCACCGTGCCGTCTCTGGACGCATTGTCCAGCACGATAATCTTCTCGATGGGATACGACTGCGCCAGAACGCAGTCCAGGCAGCCCTCGATATCCTCTTCGCTGTTGTAAGTCACAATATGGACGCTCACCGTCCCCCGGACAGGAGCGGCAGCGAAGCCTGCCGCCCCGCTGCCGCCCTTGTCCGGAGACAGCGACGAATGCGCCGCTGAAACCTGGCTATTCATTTATACTTCGAACCCGCCTTCCGAAATGACCTTTTGAATAAAATAATAACTGTCTTTCGGCGTGCGTTCCAGTGTTTCATAGTTCGTGTATACAATTCCGAAGCGCTTGGCGTAGCCTTCAGCCCATTCGAAGTTGTCGAGCAGCGACCAGGCGAAGTAGCCCGCAAGCGGCACGCCGGAGTCGATGAGACGCTGGCACTGGATGAAATGCTTGCGGTAGTAGTCGACCCGGTCGGCGTCATGGACGCTGCCGTCGGCGTCCAGCTTGTCGTCGCAGCAAGCCCCGTTCTCCGTAATGTAGATCGGAGTATCGCCGTATTCCTCGTGGAGCCAGCTCAGCACCTTATAGAGCGCCTCCGGGTAGACGTTCCAGCCGATATGCGTCTGATCGAAGCCGACCTGGACATCCTCGCTGTCGAACAGCCCGTTGTTCTCCTTGTAGCGGGTGTAGCCGCCCGTGTAGAAGTTCACGCCGATGAAGTCGATCGGCTGTGCGATCGTCTCCATGTCTCCGGGAAGGATCGGCACTTCGACGCCTTTGCGACGGAACCAATCCACCATGAACTGCGGGTACGTCCCCTTGAACGTCGGCTCCAGGAACCACTCGTTGCCCCAGGCGCGCGAGCGGCGGGCCGCCTCCACATCCTCCGGCCTCGTCGTGTAAGGCTCCGACCAGCTCAGGTTATGCGTCGTTCCGATTTCGCCGGACAGTCCCAGACTGCGGTACAGCTGAACCGTCTTGCCGTGGGCGACCATGCAGTGATGAGCGACGTTCGTCGCCAGCTGCAGGTCCGTGTGGCCGGGAGCGTGCACGCCGATAAAGTTCGAGAGGAAGGAAATGCACCAGGTTTCGTTGAACGTGATCCACTGCTTTACTTTGCTGCCGAAAGCCTTGAACACAACCTCGGCGTACTTCACGAACGCGTCGATCGTCTCCCGGTTGTCCCAGCCGCCCTTGTCCTGGAGCGCTTGCGGCAGATCCCAGTGGTACAGCGTGACGGCCGGCTCGATGCCGGCTTCGATCAAGCCGTCGATGACGCGGCCGTAATAGTCCAGTCCCTTTTCATTGACCTCTCCCGTGCCCTGCGGGAAGATCCGCGGCCATGCGATGGAGAAGCGGTACGAAGTCACGCCCAGCTTCTTGAGCAGGGCAATGTCTTCCTCGTAGCGGTGGTAGCTGTCGCAGGCCACGTCTCCCGTGTCGCCGTTCACGACCTTCCCGGGCGTGCGGGCAAACGTATCCCAGATGGACATGCCGCGGCCGTCCTCGTTCCAGGCGCCTTCGATTTGATAGGAAGCTGTCGCGGTGCCCCAGACAAAGTCTTTGGGGAAAGTGATTTTAGCCATTATAAGTCCCTCCGATTAAGTCATTGAATAAAAAAAGTTGAGCTTGCCGTCAAAATCAGCGGAACAGCCGTCAGACATCGCGGCGAGCTGGCGGACAGCAGCATTCCGGCTCACGGCATCCAGACGCTGCAGATCTCGATGCCTTCCTGCTTGTAAGCCTAGACGTACTTCACGAACATATCGGCCCATGCCTGGCGGTATTCCGGCTTGAGCCGGCCGCCGCGGTTCATCTCTCCGTTCGTCTTCATGAGGGCCGGAGGGCTCCACGGGGAGGAGAACAGCCGGAAGCCGCCCCCCGCTTTGCCGGCCGCGCGCTTGATCAGCGGCAGAATCGACACGCGGTCGCTGCCGACGTTGAAACTTTCCAGCCCCTCGTCACCGTCTGTTACATAGGCGTAATTGCCGAGCGAGAAATCGCAGCTCTGAATAGGGGAGCGGCACAGCGTGCAGCCGATTCCATGCTCCGGATCGAAATACGCGTCCATGATCCCTGGCCGGACTGCTTGGCGATCGTAACGGCAGACGTCTCCGTCAGCGCGCCGCCGAAGCCCTCGATCGTCTGATAGGCCACATCGTCGTAGATATGATGGTTCCCGTGGCCGCTCTCGTCGGAACGGAACTTCAGCAGCGTCTTCTCCCGCAGCTTGTCTCCCGTGTCTCCAGCCGTCTGCAGCACCCTTGCCATGCCGGCTTCCAGGGCAGCGTATGCGCTTACATTGTTTCGGGTCAATTGGGCTCCTTCCCTCATGCCTCTCCTCCCTTCCTGTACAATTGACTCTATTATAAAAGGAAAGGCCTTTCCGGATGAAGAAACAATATGGCTATGAACCTCCACAATCTGGTCGTTCGGATTGACGCCCTCTCCATTTCCCATCCTTGCGGGCAAGCTGCTGCGAAGTTTGCGAAGTTCAAGATTTGCTAACATCCCGTTCATTCAAGCTTCATGTTTTTAGATTATGCTAGATAAGAGAGGCAGTGATTGCATTGGATCGTCTTCCCCTTACGCTGACGCTGTGCGACTTTTCCAGGCACCTGCAGCCTTTTCGCCAATCGTTCCGGACCCTCGATACCTACCTTCTCCGCTTGCAGACGGAGGGGGAGGCCCGCGCGCTCATCGGCGGATCCATGACGGCCGTATTGCCAGGAGATTTGCTGATGTATCGTCCCGGAGATGCCTACGATCTGCAAATAGAGGCTCCCGGCCCCGACAGCCGTTATGGTCCGAGTGCGGATTATTACTTCATGGCCACCGGACCTTGGCTGGATGAATGGTGGCGGATGCGGGAACGTCCTCCCCGGATCCGCATCGCGGACGACGGGAAGATCGACAGCGTCTGGCAGCAGCTCATGCTGGAGCGGCGCAGGCTCGACGGAGGCAGTCCGGCCATCCTGGCCGCTCTGCTGCAGGCGCTCTGCCTGCTGCTGGACCGCGCCATCGCGGAGGCGCCGGCTGCGAAAAGCGGCGCGACCGCGCTGCAGGCGCTGAAAATCAAACATTTTGTCGAAGCCAATGCCACCGGCTCCTTCACTCTGGATGAAGCGGCCGCCCATGCCGGCATCAGCAAAACCCGCGCCGTGCATCTGTTCAAGCAGCAGATCGGCTGCTCCATCATGCAGTACGCCCAGCAGGTCCGTCTCGCTATGGCGCTCAGGCTCATGGACAACAGCCAGCTGACGCTGGAGCAGATCGCGGACGAATCGGGCTTCGGCACCTACACCTATTTCCACCGCGTATTCCGCGATCGCTATGGCCTATCGCCAGGCACCTACCGCAAGCGGGAATATTGACTTGCTGACAGAATGCATAAGAAGAGACCTCGGACATGCATGGTACAAGCAGGATAGACGGAGCAATAAAATAATAATGAAAGGAGAGCCGACAAATGAGGAACGACAGCCTGCCGAGGGACGGCGAGTTTAAAGACAGGAAAAACAATGCCCGGATTCCATCGGGGGGGATGAGGCCCGGGCAATTCTATGCAGCGGTTGCCGCCCTCGTTGCCGGCGGGCTTGCCATACGCGTTCTGCTGGGCATCTATACCCAGGGGTATGTAGGAGACCAGATGTATTTCATCCGCTGGATGGAAGCCGCCATGCAGCATGGTGTGCGCGGCTCCTATCTCAGCTCCGACATGCAGAACTATCCCCCGGTATTCATCGCCATTCTGGAAGGATACGGGCATGTTCTGGACTTCCTCGGCATCGAGATCCGGACCGCCCATCTGAGCAGCAAGATGCTTCCGATTCTGTTCGATCTCGGCACCATGGCAGCGCTGCTGCTGCTGTTCCGCCGCTGGACCTGCAAGCGCCGGCTGACGCTGCTTGCCTGTCTGGCCTTCAATCCCGCCTTGCTCGCGGACGGAGCGGTATGGGGACAGATCGACGTGTTCCACAGCGCGCTGATGGCAATATCCGTGCTGCTCGTGCTGACCCAGCCGCTAGCCGCCGGCATCCTCATTGCAGTCGCCTTGCTGAGCAAGTTCCAAGCCATCGTCGTCCTCCCCGTCCTGGGGGCGCTGCTGCTCCGGCAGCTGCTCCGGCGCGATTGGCGCCGTCCATTGCTCTTCATCGCCGGCTTTGCCATCCCGTCGGCTTTGACCGCAGGCTGGTTCGCGATGAAAGGCGCGCTGGACGACATGGTCCGCATGGCGTATCTCAGCGCAACGGATATGTATCCCCAGCTTTCGCTGAACGCTTTCAATCTTTGGTACCATCTCTTTACGAATCCGTCCGTCCACGACGATACGATTTTCTTTGGCGGCGTCAGTTATAAGACCTTCGGGTTCATCCTGCTTGGGGTTGTCTGCCTGTTCGTTGCGGCCTATATCCTGCTTTTGCGCGATCTTAAAACCGTTCATCTTCTGAAGGCGGCCGCTTTGGTCAATCTGGCCTTCTTCCTGCTCCCGACGGAAATCCACGAGCGCTACGGCGTTCCCGCCATGCTGTTCCTGCTGCTCATCCCGTTCCTGCTGGAGCCTGGGCGGGAACGTATCCGCTGGGGAGTTCCGGCCGGGCTGTTCACGATGTCGACGGCGCTCAACATTTGGCTGGTGCTGAATGGAGGGTTTGGGGGGAAGTGGCTGCGGGGGGGCATCGAGGTCTCTTCCCCCCGTTTCCGCAACGGCGACGCGGGGTTCGGAAGCTCGAGGCACAGCGGAATGAATGAAACTGCCCAGGGGCGGGTAGACATCAGCCGCAATCCTAATTTCGGTATGGATATCTCCGGACGAGGCGCAGGAGGGATGCGCGAAGGAGGCTTTGGCGGAGCCCGTCAAGGAGGCGGGTTCGGCAACGGCTCGCTTAGCGGATGGGAACACTATTTTGCGGTTGGAATGGCTTATGCCAACTTGATGATCTTGGCCTGGATCATAGGAGCGATGATTGGGGATCTCTTCAGCCGATCCACCCGGAAAACTAGCTAGGAATAGGAATAAAGCCGGCCATCACTTGGATGAGCCGACTTTATTTCGCGTTTATTCCCTAATCTCATGAATAAATCGTGCCAAAGCGTCCCGCCACTCCGGAAGCTCCTCCAGTCCGATTTCCTTGATTCGGCTCTGATCAAGGACCGAATAACGCGGACGCGGAGCAGGGCGCGGAAACTCCTCGGAGGTGCAAGGCAATGCTTGGGCTGCCACACCGCTCTCTTCAAATATCGCTTGAGCGAATTCGAACCAGGTGCAGCTCCCGCTATTGGAAGCATGATACGTCCCGTACTCTTCCGTACCTGCCAGCTGGAGCAGGAAGCGGGCCAAGTCCTTCGTGTAGGTAGGAGATCCCGTCTGGTCATTGACGACCTTGACGCTTCCTCTTTCCTTTCCAAGCTTCAGTATGGTCTTGACGAAATTGTTCCCATGCTTGCCATACACCCAGGAAGTACGCACGATGAACGTCCGACTGTTCAACGTCTCCACAAGCATTTCTCCTGCGTGCTTGGACTTCCCATAGACGGTTTGCGGGTTGATAGGAGCGTCCGTACGGTAAGGCGACGTTCCGTTCCCGTCGAAAACATAATCCGTGCTGACATAGATCAGCTTGGCGCCGATCTCGTCAGCCGCCTCCGCCACGCATCCAGACCCGGTTGCATTTACGGCATATGCGCCCTCAAGATCGGATTCCGCCTGATCCACGGCCGTATACGCCGCGCAGTGAATGACGACGTCAGGCTGAAAATTCCCGATGACCTCGCGGCATTGCTCGCAGGAGGAGATGTCCAAGGCCCCCCGATCCAAGCCGATGATTTCAAATTCGTCCGATTTCGGCCACAAGGCGAGCTCTTTGCCGAGCTGCCCTCCTGCTCCCGTTACGAGAATCTTCATTTTCATCCCCGCATCCTCCAGCGGCTTCATTCCGTGGACTCCGCTTCATTTAAGCGATCTCCGTATTGGAGCTTGAAATAATTCTGGTAGCTTCCGCTCAGCACGTCTTTCATCCATTCCTCGTTGTCCAGGTACCATCGGATGGTTGTCCGAATTCCGGATTCATAATCATGCTGCGGGCTCCAGCCTAGCTCACTGCGGATTTTATCGGCGTCGATGGCATACCGTTTATCATGACCCGGACGATCCTTGACATAGTGGATCAGTGCTTCCGGTTTCCCAAGCTCCTCCAAGATCGTTTTGACGACATGAATATTCGTTCGCTCGTTGCGCCCTCCGATGTTGTACACTTCGCCGTTCACGCCATGATGGATGACGAGATCGATGGCGCTGCAATGGTCCTCCACGTAAAGCCAGTCCCTGACGTTAAGCCCGTCTCCGTACACCGGCAGCGGCTTATCCTGCAGGGCGTTCTGAATGATCAGCGGAATCAGCTTCTCGGGGAACTGGTACGGTCCGTAATTGTTGGAACAGCGCGTAATGTTCACGGGAAGTCCGAACGTCTCGTGATAGGCCCGTACAAGCAAATCCGCCCCTGCTTTGCTTGCCGAGTAAGGGCTGTTAGGAGCGAGCGGCGTTTCTTCCTTAAAGAGGCCTGTCTCCCCCAAAGTCCCGTAAACCTCGTCCGTGGACACCTGGACAAACTTTTTGACTCCGTATTGCTTGGATAGATCCAGCAGAGTCTGCGTACCAAGAACATTCGTTTTTACAAATACATCCGGTTCAAGAATGCTGCGGTCCACATGAGACTCCGCCGCGAAGTTGGCCACGACATCCACGCCAGCTTGGAAAATGGGCTCCAGCTCCGCGCGATTGGTAATGTCCGCTTTGACAAAATGATATCCGGGATGCTGTTCGACAGCTTTCAAATTCTCTAGGTTCCCGGCATAGGTCAGAGCGTCTACGTTAACAATTTCGTACCCGGGGTACTTTTGCGCCATATACAGCACAAAATTGCTTCCGATAAATCCGGCTCCGCCGGTAACGAGCAGCTTCACTTGGCAACGTCCCTTTCTTCCCGGTTGTTGGAATTAACCGTTGATGTCGTAAATGAAATCAATCTCTGCGTCCATCAATGCGGGATGCATGTCATCTTTCTTCGACAAGACGGGATTGCGGACAGGCCAATCAATGCCGAGAGCCGGGTCGTTCCAGGCGATTCCCCGGTCATGCTGGGCTGAGTAGAGCTCGTCGACTTTGTACTGAACCTCGGAATTCGGCACCAGCGTGCAGAACCCATGAGCGAAGCCTCGAGGAACCAGCAGCTGGCGATGATTGGCGGCGCTCAATATAAATCCTTGCCACTTCCCGAAGGTCGGCGAGCCTCGGCGGATATCTACAGCGACATCATAGATCGCTCCTGCCGTACAACGGACCAGCTTGGTTTGGGCTTTGGGATTAAGCTGATAATGGAGTCCTCGCAATACTCCTGCTTCCACGGAAAGAGAATGATTGTCTTGGACAAATCGATGGGTTATTCCGTGCTCCCGAAATCGCGCTTCGTTGTAGCTCTCCACAAAAAAACCTCGCTGGTCTCCATGGACAGCCGGCTCGATCCATTTCAATCCCGGCAGCATTGTTTCCTGGACGATCAAGTTCCTTCAGCCCCTTCCTTGGTAGGATTGCACCCTTCCGGTTCACGCTTGCAAGACCCGATTCTTCCAGGCAATTGGCTAGATCTTAAGTTCCCCGAACTCGGTGCCGAGAGTGATTTCTTTAGCCAACTCGTTTGCGTAGGTCAGCGAAGCATGGGTTCCCGCATCGGTCCACCAGCCTTGTAATATATCATATGTTAGCGAATTGGTTTTGATATAGGCATTGTTTACATCCGTTATTTCCAGCTCGCCCCGGTTGGAAGGTTTCAAGGATCGAATGATATCGAATACCGCGGAATCATACATATAAATTCCTGTCACTGCGTAGCTGCTCTTCGGCTCCTTCGGCTTTTCGTCGATCGATACAATATGATCGCCCTTCAGTTCTGGAACGCCGTATCGCTGCGGATCATGCACTTCCTGAAGGAGTATTTTAGCTCCTGTCTCTTGCTTCTGGAAATGTTCCACATAAAGAGCAATGCTGTCCGAGAAAATATTGTCCCCTAAAATGACGACCATCTGATCTACGCCGACAAATTGTTCGGCCAGGCCGAGCGCCTGAGCGATGCCTCCGGCCTGATCCTGTACCTTGTAAGTCAAGGATACGCCGAATTCATAGCCGCTTCCGAGCAGATTCACCACGTCGCCCATGTGCTCTTTTCCGGTGACGATGAGAATGTCGTAAATGCCGGCTTCTTTTAGTTTAGCGATGGAGTAATAAATCATGGGATATTTGCCTACTGGAAGCAGATGTTTATTGGTTACTTTGGTTAAAGGAAACAGGCGGGAGCCTGTCCCGCCTGCAAGGATGATTCCTTTCATATGAGTTCACCTCATTGAAATTAGTTGAAAGCTTTTATGAAAGCGATGGCTATGCAGAATATGAGGACGGTTCCGAGAATATGACGGTCGCTAACCAAAATATCCTCTGGCTTTCCACCTGCATTTTTCATATGAATTAAATAGTAGTATCTAAATATGCCGTACAAGACAATCGGAATGGTAAACATCATTCGCTGGCCCTCGGAAGCTGAATACATGGAATAAAACATAATAAGCACAGCCGTTACGACGGTCATGAGCTGATCGAGCATGGCAATAGAATAAAAATCCAGAACCTTCCTTCTACTGGAAGAATTCTCATTGAAAATCTTTAATTCGTGCCTTCTTTTTCCTAATGCTAAGAAAAGGGACAGTCCCATGGTACACAAGATAAACCAAGAGGTCAGCAAGCCGTTAACCGCTAATGCGCCGGCAACTGCTCTAAGTACGAATCCTAGAGCAATCAGCATGACATCTATGATAACTACGTGCTTCAAGCGAAGCGAATATAACAAGTTTGTCACAAAATAAATCAAAAGAATGACGGTCAAGGCACCGTTCACCATCAGCCCCAGTGTCACCGAAAAGCAAAACGTCACAACTGCAAGTACGATTGCCATGGGGATGGATATCGCCTCTCTAGCAAGAGGGCGGTTGCATTTATCTGGATGGAGCTTGTCCTTTTCCACGTCAAAAATATCATTAATGACATAAATCGTGCTGGCCATGAGAGAGAAGGCTAGAAATGCTAATAACGCATTAAGGAAAATAGACGGTTCTAGCACTTGTCCTGCAAATAACGCAGAGGCAAACACTAACAAATTTTTCGTCCATTGCTTAGGTCTTAGCTCTTTGATGATGTCAAAGATTATATGAGGCTGCGTTCGAGAACGCTCAGCAACTTCCATATTTGATTTCACAGCCACCCACTCCTAACGATAAGATCAGCTAGGAAACCGATGAGAACTCCTAGCCCTAAGCCACCCGCTACTTCCATCTTGGTATGCCCCATGCTTTCGCGATGAATTTTTTTGTCTTGAAGCTTGTTCAAGCTCTCCGCATGATACCCAACATGCCGTCTTAAACCAGTAGCATCAATAATTACAATGGCAATAACGGCTATTCCGAGACCAAATCCAGGCGATTGAAAACCTTCGTGGAATCCGATTGTCATCGTCGTCGCCGTTACTATGGTTGTATGATTGCTTGGAAATCCGCCATTTCCAATTCGGCTTTTTGCTTCACTTCCGAATCTAATATAGTTGATCATGAATTTCATGATTCCGGCAATCAGCCACGCCACTAAAGGAATTAGAAAATAAGCCATGTAGGGTTGCTCTCCATCCTTTCCTGCCTGCTAAGATTTAGCAATCATTATTACGCCTAAAACAATAGTCACTAAACCCGCCATTCTTAGAATTGAAATCGATTCTCCCAATAAAAAGTAAGACAAGATAAATACGATGACATATCCCAACGCTACCATTGGATATGCAAATGATAGATCGATTTTTGAAATAGCCACGATCCACAGACAAGCCGATAGGCCGTAACAAACTAGGCCAGATATGATGTTAATATTTGTGATAACAGATAAAAGAGATAACTGGATCTTCATCGTGCCCATCTTCATTAGAATCTGAGCACACGCTCCCAGTAGAATTGATACTATCATAAATAGATAAGCCATTTAACTCACTCTCAATTCTTATATAGGAAATAAAGTTTTCTATCCACAAATGAAATAATGACCACCAATAAATAAGTTATCACTATATTGATTATGTATGATAGAAAAAGAACAAAGATCCAGTGAAACTGAGAATAATAGGGTATGAGATAATATAATGCCGAGGCACCAAAACCTTGAAATAAATAAATGTAAAAAACGTTTTTACCACTGTAAGTCAAGAAACTTCCCATGCTACTATTTGACCATTTGGAAAGATTGCTTTCATAATTTTTAACAATTAATACAATTATTATAGATATCATGGAGGCTGCAAAATAGATTAAAGTAGGTGGGAATTTGTTTTCCTGCATCATGAACCCACCATTGTTGATCGAATCTGCAATAACAAAAACAGATAAAACACAAATGATTTTAAAACCTGACCTTTTAGAAATCGAAATTTGAGCCGTATATATCCCTAAAAAGTAAAAGACAGAATAAAAAATCAGAAGCCGCAGACTCACCGTAGGATATATACTATAATTCAAGAATTCCGAATTGGATGAGAATAAGCCTATAAAAATAATAGAAATAATCAGATAAAGAAGACTTGCATTACGATATTGCGATATATAACGCAATATCGGTGTAAATGGCATTATGCATATAAATACGGTCAGGAACCAGATTGATCCCATTACAACAGGCCAACCATCGGAATTCTGATTGAAGATGAGCAGCCATCCTGAAATTTCATTCCATGATGGAAACTGTCCATGAGAACTAAACATAAAAATAATTAATACGATTACCATCAATATGTAAGGAACATATAATTTAAGGAATCGACCAAATATATCTTGCATCGAATTCCTCTTGGAGAAGATAGTAGACCAACCACTTAAAAAGAAGAACAATGGAACATCGATTAAAAGAGCTAACTGCGGAATAATTGAAGAAGGAATATAGCTGTTTCCGCTCCACCAAAGGGTATGAATTAGAATGATGTTTAATATTGCAATTCCTTTAAATATATCCAATATATTATTTCTCAATGAAGTACTCCCTCTGATTTATCGCGAGAAATTTATGATATCTGTAAATCCGTTGTATAAAACGCCAAGATTCTATTGTCAGAACTCCCTTTATATGAATCCAGTTCCGATACCTTTACAACTTTGTCTTTTGATTTAATTATTAAACTATTTTTCTCTTTTAGAACCTGATTAAATGAAATACGTATTTCCTCATTACTGATTATCCCATCATAAACTTTCGTACCATTAAAGAATATCTCGGCATGGTTCGGTTTGTAAAAACTACCCAACGAAATTGAAATTGTTTTATTTGACCTTCTTTCGGACGAAAGAAACTCCAATATGGCTTCGTCCTTAACCCATCTTGCCATTCTTCCTTGCCAATCTTCCAATTGATAAAATCCGCTTGTAAAAGAAATACTCATGGGGTTTAGATTGATGTCCTCCTTAGCAGGTATGGGTTTAAAAACGGCTAACGGTTTAAAGGAAACATGAGGAGCGAAGTTTCGGTAATGGTAAGTGCCTTGCTCGTCCATATCTAATTCTTTTCGTTTCGTTTCCCCTTGATAAAATATGATTGGAAGCCTGTCTTTTGATGGCAAGTAGACTTCCTTATCAATTGCACGTTCTGCTAACACTTCAACTGGTGGATTATAAAGACCTGGAACGGAAGCAATCACCAATTTGGCCAAAGGAGTAAATTGAGTATGAGAATAACTAGAATAATAACCAATACATATCAATAAGATCAAACCATTGATAATGAGAGATGAAATTGCCCAAACCTTAAATCTTAAACGATTGGAAATGTTAATACATCCATATATTGCGATAGGAATCATCCATACCGCATATCGGTTCATATATATGTTCCCACTATTCCAATTGATCTGCACGGTACATATGAGCCCTATCAAAATCAACATACCTAATGAAACTACAGCCAAATAGTCTTTTTTAACTAAAAGAAACGCTAAAATAACAAAGGCCATGGGGATATAAATCAACATTCCAAAGTTAGGGTCCAGGAAAAGGCTTACCAGTTTTTCTGTACTCATACTGGTTGTATATGTTTCGCCGATCAAACTAAATACTCTATAATGTGCCCAGTACCATAGATAAGGGAATATTACGATAGAAGATCCTAACACAATTCCAACAAATCTCTTCGTGATTTTCCGTTCTCTCAATACCATAATGAACTCAACAAATCCTATGATTGCAGTAATAAGAGCAATTCCTGGATTTTGAAGTGATGCTATCGCAGTCAATATAACAGCCGGCACTGCTTTTTTCTCCAAAAATTTCAGCAATCCCATGTATAGAAAAACGAAGCTGAATACTTCTGAATTGCTCCACTGAACATATAGCCAAATGGGATTTACTAGACCGAAATATAACCAAATTTTTCTATTTCTCTCTATAGATGATCTATAAATCATAAAAATCAGAACAAACAACATCAACACATTGGTTAGCTGGAAAGCCTTTAAAACATTTAAATCAAAAAATTTTAATAAGACATAGGCCGGCACACATAGAAGAGAATAAAACCAGAAATGGAATGAATAGTATTTTCCATCTAAATCTTTGAAATAACCGTTATAAGGATCTATCGCAGATGCATGAAGCTGGTTTCTAATTTCAATATCATACGGCAGTAAATGAGCGCTCCCATGATTCACAAAAGAAATTATCATTTGTAAATATTCGTTTCCGTCTCCATATAGCTGAGGGCGATGAGTAAGAGCAAACAAAATACATAAAATAAATATTGAAGCAAGAATAGTCCGACCGATGTAACTACGACGCATTTCAATCCTCCATATCGATATCTATCATTGTTGATCTATCGTTATATTTTTTATAGCTAATCCTAATTTCCTCTGATCATCTCCCCTATTGCTTTCCTTTGGAGAGCTCGGCATTTCAATGTAAAAGGAAATTTTCAGCGGTTGATTGGACCGGATTAAATCAGAGCTCACATTCAACCTTCTTTGGCTCCATTCATCATTATTGTTAAAGATCCAAGAGTCCGCAAAAACATCATTAACATATATTTTCACCTTTTGGGGCTTGTCTGCCACAAATCCAGCTGCTTCTGCACGCAACTCTAAGGGCTTTCCTAAATCCATTGGAGAAACAACTAATTTAATCTGTGATTCCCCCCCAATAGTCCAACGCCCCCAATTCTCCGGTTTGGACCACCCCGTTAAAATCAAATTATCTAGAGAACCAGAGAAATCAATCAAATCCCCTAGATGGTAAGGATGTCTAAACAAGTCATAGTTCTGAATGGACCCTATTAATTCCGGATAGATAAAAACATTTGGATTCAAATCAATATTGGGTATATGAATTAATTCCTTTTCTCGATTCACCCCAAATTCCCCCTCGTTCTCAGGGAGGACCATTAATGTTTTTAGTTTGTATCCATCAGAGAGTGCAATAGATAGCGACGGCAATGTCCAAGGCAAAATAAAAGAAGAATCTCTAATGCGGCTGTTCATATCATCTTTATCAAGAATCCCTGCATTGGATGAGGCTAGAACACTTTTAATTTCATTGGTATATCCATGCCATTTATAGTTATCATATAATTGCCCTACGCTTTGAGAAAGTAATAATAACGATAGAATGAAACCAAGGAAAACAGAATTATTCATTCTTTTATATCTATTTTGAAGAAATATAAGAAGCAAAAACAAGAATATGGTCAACCAAATTGAAATCCCACTTGAAAAACCTCCTATAAATGATTTATTTTCGCTTTGTCGGCTCATATTCCATACAAAAAATAATAGAGAAAACGTAAATATTAAAGAAATTAGAGAGGGAATAGCAAAGTTTTTCTGCTTTTCCTTCTTTTTTGTAAATGTAAAAATTGAAAACACAACAACGGCAATTATACCAATCATCAAAACGGATATTGAACTGTTTCCAAGGTTATGTAAGGTAGGAAATTCAAATTGATTAATAAATGAGAAAAGGTTTTTCAAATGCGAATGAGAATAATACCACCAGAAGACGTAAACAACTTCTAATGACATTACGAAAGCAATAATCACTCTTAGTAAAAGAATATTTGTATCAGTGATTCTTCGTGTATTATTAATAGCTGTAATTACGATAATAATACCAATAATTACGAGACTTTCGTGAGAGCGAGCGGCAAGCACAAGGCAGCTAATAACTAGTATAATATCAATTCGTTTTATTCGGAAATCAACTAGAGTATACAACAAGATAAGGGTATACAACCAAAAGGATAGTAAAAATGAATTGGTTCCTCGCCCTTCAAAAGGGATTATTAATAACACATAAGCTGCAAATGGCACCAGAAAGAACAATCGATTTTGGCTGCGTTTTGAAATCCAGTAAGTAATGAACATTCCAACGGTTGCAGACAAAAAAGGGACAGAATTATAGAGGAATCGTAGAAATGGTATGTTTTCTATATTTAGTTTCAGAGCCAAGGAGACAGGAAGCTGGTTCATTAAAGTGACAAACAATCCAATATCATTCGAGTTATGAGAATAGGGATAACGGTTATGCATATTATTCAATAGTGAGACAAAATAAAAAGAGCCGTCTTCTGCCAGAGAACGATTGAATATAATAGCAGTAGCTATATATATAAAATATACAAGAAATGATAGCCCAATAATACTATATATAACTTTTTTAAGTGAATTACTCACATCTGCCTTCCCTTCCAGCTAAAAAATATACGGGCCGGGGTTGAGCTTGATCGTCAACTCCGGCTCCTCTTTTTTAACTATTTACGCTTTTGTCGTTAAGTCTTTAAAAATTTGATTTAATCTAGAAGAGATGGAGTTCCAAGTATAAGAACTTGAAACCTTATTAAATCCATTTTCTCCCATTTTAGATGATTTTAAAGGATGGTCTAGAATGTCTATTATCTGATCATGCAAGTTTTCTTTATTGGCTAACCGACCGTTCTCCCCATCCTCGACCAGTTCCGTAAAAGCAGGACAGCTTTCATTAACAACTACTGGCTTTTTGAGCATCCAGGATTCCAGGATGACAATGCCAAAACTTTCGCTATCGCTCATTGTAACAAGCATGGCGCATTCTTTCAGTGCGCCCATGACTTCCTCTCGTTCCAAGGCCCCAAGATAATAGACATGGTCCTGATGAATAGGATCCCCATCTTCGTCTTTACCGATTATGACGAGATTACATTTAGGAACCTCACGATTCACTTTTTCAATGGCTTCCATGACCCAATGGTAGTTTTTAGAGCGCGATTTCCTTCCCAACACTAAAACAAACGGCAGATTGGATTCATACTTTTTCTTGAAATCCGAGCTGTCGATATGTTCATATTCAGAGGGGTCTATTGCTCCACCAGGCAATGCTTCTGTTATCGCCCCTATTTTATCATAAAAAATGGGTATAGATGCAGTTGGAGCTGCTATTACTCGATCGGCTTTTCTCATACTGTCATAGAAGGACTTCCAGTGATAATACTCGTCGTCCATGTGAAAATGAGGAAGCAGCATCAACGGTTTATTATATTTGCTAGCAAAATCCGATGCTGTAACGAAAGTTTGGAACGGCACACTGTGGCCGAAGACGAGGTCCGCATCCTGGATATGATTTTCAAGCCAGCTTTTCATTTCCTCCGAGGCCGGGCCTCGAGTTGTCTGGAACAATTCATCCCATTGAGATTCCCTGTGCTCTGCTTGAGCAATCAACTGATCAATAAAAGGTTCATAGGCTTTTTCTTTAAGGAAATCCTTATAGTTATAGTCAAGCTTTAATACCGAATTTCCTTTACTGCCTAGATCATATGTGATTTCATTTACACGCAGCCCCAGGCCCCTCGGATCTTGCCCTTCAACATAATAAGCATCAATGGATAAAGCCAACATAGTCGTCTCTAACTGGGAGAGCTCGATTCGGAATGAACCCGCTACTTTCTGTTGGTATACGACGGCTCCCTCTGCCGATTTTATCGTTAGCATTCTCTTTGTAGGGCTCTCCGCGCGTATGCATACCGTTTTGGATTCCCCGATATAGAGATAAGACTCTGAAGAAGACCAAACGCTGTACCCTTCTTCCTGTTTCTCCGGATAATGCCATCCGCCAAGCAGGATTGGAAAAGTGTAATGCTCTTTAAAATAAAGAGAAAGCGAACACGACTCTTTCATCCATAATTCAAACAGTTTTCTGCTATTTTCATATTTGATATTATCGTTAATCGCGGTTACAGGGAACTTGTAAACGGTCGTATTTCGATAATTTGAATCATTAAAATCGATATCCGTTGTATATTCGATTGAAAAATGGTGTTTATTATATAAAGATCCAATGTCCATGGTAACAACATCAATAGAGTAGTCATCGTTTTGATCCAATTGCTCGATAACTTTGAGCAGGTACGTCTCAGCACCTCCCAGAGGAGGTTCTGTATACCGATAAGTGATAAAGAGGATCTTCTTCCTACTGCGCCCAAATAGTTCTTTTTGAATCAATGCATCGAACTCTCTGGCAAGAACTTTCCAATCCAATGTATGGCGAACATAAGCAAATGCCTTTTTCCCAATTTCATCCCGCATTTCAGGTTTTGCAAGCAGTTCAACGATTCTATCTTTAAAATCATCTAAATCGCAGATAACAGCATGCTCCCCGTCTACGATTTCATACCCTCTTTTGCCGATAGAAGTCGTAATCACAGGAAGTGAATGAGACATATAATCGGCCAACTTCAAATTGGATCCGGATCCGCCCATCATTGGATTCAGAGCTACATCAGCCATTTGCATAACAAAATCTTTTTGAATATCGCTTATCCGTCCCAGAAAAATGACATTATCCGGCAAATCGCTTGAGAGGGCATCGCAAACGGAACCAATCAATATGAAGTAGGCGCTGATTTGGGGAGCAAGTCGTTCCACGATAAACTTGGCGGACTCGATATTGGGCGGGTGAGAACTGCCCACAAATACTATGCTTGGATAGCCTGAAAAAACAGCTTTTACAGGTTCTGTGTTATATTTCTCATGTTTAATGTCTACCCCGTTTTTAATCGTGAAGATTTTAGTCGGATCGAGCGGCTCTTTCTTTAGAATCTGAAGGCTTGCATGGTCCGTGTCTGATACGCTAACGATTAGTCGGCTGCTGTTTACGGCTTTCCTTTCGACGGAATAGACTTCCCTTATGAGCTCATCGTAAAGAGGGTGGCCTTTTAGCAGGTCCTCTTTCAAAGTAAATTCTGTGTTATGGCTTTCGTAGATAAACGGCTTATCAAGGGGATTATCCACAATATTCATCATGTAAGGATGGCTGGCTATTATAAGATCGGCAGCCTTATATAAGCAATCATATATTCTTTTTAAGAGTTCATTTTCTTTGATCATATATGCATTGACGATATCGGCAGCACTTATCCAATGTTTCCCGTTTATTTTAGTATCTTCCATTTTATGTTCATTCGTTTTCGGAACCGAAATCTGGACAAAGCGAGCTGTAATAAAATCACGCTGCAGATTGTCCTGACCGCCAAGACATAAAAGGTTTACTTGATAGTTTCTGGACATAGCCGAATAAAGCCTATTGATTCGAATCTCCCCGCCTGCGGTCGGAGCAGCGACTCCATAATCGTTCAAAACGAGAATATTAGGGAATTTATTGGAAAAGTCACCATCTGTTACATTCATAATATAGGGAAGAACATCGCTCACTATAGATTCCCAGGAGTAGCGGCTTTGAATATATTCCTGTCCATTCTTAGCTATTTGGTCGAGTTCCAGTGGATTCATTTGGATGATCGCATGAAGAACCTCGGAAAAAGTATCCTTCTCCGCTTGAAGAAAATGACTATGATTATCCAGATCTAATCCCCTCACGCCAAACTCCGTCGATACGAGAGGGATACCAGCAGACATATATTCAAGAGTTTTCAGATTCGTTCCGGCACCGGAAAACATAGGGTTGATGGCAATATCAGACGTGGCAAACAATTCATGCCTCTTCGCATCATCAATCAACCCAAGGAGCTTGACATTGGAACTGGTCGGTTGGACAAAACTATTACAGCATGCTCCTGCAATGACAAATTCAAACTCAGGGCATGAAGGCGCCAATGAGTTTAGAATATATTCAACAGCCTCCAAATTGGGAGGATGAGCGCTTCCAATGAAAAAAGCTGTCTTTTTATCGGAACTCGAAGCTGCCCTCGTTTCCCGCATCAAATCGCCAGGTATAATGCCGTTAGGAGCTAGTAAGACTTTGCTCGGATCCGCCCCATATATGGTCACGAAGTTTTCGACTTCCTTAGCTGCCGTAGCAAAAACAAGATCTGCTTGTTGAACAAGCTTCTTCTCCATATCTCCCAATAATTTAATGTACTTTTCTGCTCCTTTTCCTTTCCATGTCTGCTTAACCAGCTCCGACTCATGATTATGGCTATTATAAATACGGGGCTTTTTATCGAGCCCGAAAAAGAGGTCATAATTGAGCATGTAAGGAAACTCATGAATAATGATATCAGCATCATTATATAATTCTAAATATTTGTCATGATAAGCATTAGCATAATCCGCGCTTAGCGCACAAACAAGCGCTGATATCTCCATGCCGACATCTTCTTTATCCAAGTCCATATGAAGCTGGTCGTGAACGTTCTGCTTAGGGATACGGTACTCCCTATAGTGGTCATGATGAACGACTACCTCTGCTTCATGATGAGAATACGTGGGGGACAGCAAGGTAACATCCATAACCTTGCTGAGTTCTTCATAGAAATGATAGTATCTCAGTTCTCCTCCGCTTGTTGGCGGATGAAAAGCAGGAAAGAAGTTTAGTACCAGTACTCTTTTCAAACGATCCACTCCTATTCAATCCCGGGTTTGTATCCTATGATGGAAAAATCCTGTTCCATGCTAGCTTTATATAAAATCTCATCTATGTCGCGATGCTTGATGTAGTCCGGCTCATTGCGCTTGTGCAGGCGCAGAATCTCGGTATCAACAAACCCTTTTTGCTTGGCTATGAACTCAATCACATCCGGAACGAGCGGCTTCTGATGAGTCGGATCAAAGTGAAAACTGTATGCTCCCACCAGGATATTTTCCGGGTTCGGAGTCTCAAAAACAATCATTCCCCCTGGCTTAAGCACCCTCGTACATTCTTCAAAGAGCGTAATGAGAATATTGAGAGGAATATGCTCAATGATATGGAATCCGGTTATTGCGCCGATGCTTGAATCCTTTTGTTTCTTCAAATAAGAAATGGCATCCATTTCTGTGGTTTTTAGACCCAGCCTCTGAGATTCCCTTACCATAGCCGGATTGAGATCCGCTCCTTCTGCTACAAAGCCTTGTTCGGTTAAAAGCTCGAGCCATTCGCCTCTTCCGCAACCGAGATCAATAACCCTGCTGCTAGGCAATTTTTCGTAAACACCTTTTAGATAAGGCAAATATATTTCCTGTCGCGATTTGATGTCTGCTCTGGAGCCCCTGAATTGATTCTCGAACTCTACGTAAAGAGCCGAGAACTTGGAACCATCATGATCTAAGTGGTGAGTCCAAAGGGGATCTAATTTGGAGGCGATATCCTCCTGTTGTCTGTTGGTATGAACATCCAGTTGTTGAAGCTTAAGAATAGAATCTTCCAGCTGGGATTGAATCTGGTGTTGCGATGAGGAGGTGAACGCTAAAAACTCCTCCAGCTTTTCTGCAAGATGATCCACGTGATAATCTCGGGATGAGAATCTCGCGTCGGTAAAAGCCTCAGACTCCTGTATTCGGTGCATGTACCGAGGAAGATTGACTAGCGCAGAAATCAATCTTATCCCATAACCGATCAAGGGTAGTCTTGATAGCCTTCCTTTCCAAAGGCTATTCTTGATCCCTTGAATTCGGACACCATATCTTCTCGCTTCATCGGAGTTTTGCAGCCTCGCTAGAATCTCCATTCTGGTAATGATGCCTCTGCGAAGAGGTTCGAGAAAACTTTTTAATCCGGATTCATCTGGGCTTCTCCGCAGCAGAGCATAATAGGCTGCCCGTACGAACTGCTCATCATGGAAACACATCAGTTCGTACAGTTCGTAGCTATCTTTTTGCGGTAATTTGACCTGCTCCGTAATCCTAGGCAGGGACAGTAGGGTATAACTAACCTCCCCTACGGATGAACTGCGGGAGGAGTCCGTTCCATGGCTATGGCTTTGAAGATTCATGACCCGGTTGATTCGATTTAATAACTCCTCGGGACGAATATTCGGAAGGTTGGATTTATTCAAGTCTGTCAGCTCCTATATTCTCTTATAGGTTTCAATCGTCTCTTTCGCTGCTCTCTCCCAGCTGAAGATAGATGCCTGTATTAAGCCCTCTTGAATCATTCTTTCCCTGGCTTCCTTGCTTGAGAGGACATCAGTAATGCTTTTGGCGATTCCATCAATATCATCAGGTTCTACCTGTATGCCAGCGGATCCTACGACCTCCGGAAGAGAAGAGCAGGTAGACGATATGACTGGCACACCGGACTGCAAAGCTTCAAGCAGGGGCAACCCAAATCCTTCATAATAGGAAATATAAGCGAATAGAGTGGCCAAATTATAGAGCTTGGGAAGATCTTCGTCTCTCACATAACCAGGAAAAACAACATCGTCCTGGATACCGAGCTTCTCTACGGCGTCCAAGACCTCTTCATGCCCCAAACCCATTCCTCCGACCAAAACCAACTTTTCTGCTATCGAATCCTTTCGCTTAGCTTGAGCGAAGGCCCTTACTAAATTCAGAACATTCTTACGTTTCTCAATAGTCCCTACAAAAAGAATGAAGCGTTCAGGCAGGTTGTACCTTTCTCGTACATCCTGCACTTCCGCCTTTTTCCTTGGACAATATCTGGATGATGCGGCCAAGTGAACGCAAACCAATTTGTCTTCTTTTACGCCGAAATATTCTTGCAAATCATTGCCCGTACTAAAGGAATCCACAATGATTAGATCGCTTTCTTTGGCAGCGTACCTAGACCATTCCGTATGATGGTCGACAATGATTTTCGGAACAAATTGCGGATATTTCACAAAGGACAAATCATGAATCGTGACGATCTTCTTTGCCCTTTTCGTAGGAATAAGAACATAATTTGTCCCATGAAACACATCAAACCTTCCCATGAAGCGCTCAATGTGGAAGGTATTATACAAAAACTTATTATGGAATTTTGTCCGATAAAGATCATAGGGAAATGGCGCTTTACGCAGTGTATGCGTCTCCGTTTTCATTTCCTTGGAGAACCCAAATCCATTGCAGACGAGCTCGAGTTCTACATCAGGATCCGTCGAGACATGCCGATATAAATTCTCGACGTAATATCCAATGCCCGTTTTCCTGCCAAGCAAAGGCATTCCGTCCATTAACACTTTCATTAACAGGTCACCTCTAGTTTTGAGACCACTGATGCGGAATTTTAACGATTCCGGTATCATGCAGCGGTGAAGAAATGTGGATTGAAGCCGCTCCTGTGAAATAATCATAAGCAGTCCCATCAACTTGGTGGAATGCAAAATCCAATAGATAAGTACCTGCTACAAGAGGCAGCTGGCTAATCCGGCAATGAATGACACCTTTTTTCTTCAACATCAAGGAGTAATCATCAATGTCAGTATTTGAGCCGTAACAGGTGATTCCGTCCATGGTCGTGATCATAAACCCAAAAACCACATCCGACACATCTTCATTCATTTGGTAATGAATTTCAAGTCGCAGTCCATCACCGCTTTGAAACGTGTAGGTTTCTTTATCCGAAAGGTCATAGGCTTTGACCGCACTTATGCGGATTTTTCCGTTTCCCCAACGTTTTTCCGTGTTCACTTTTTCTGCCTCTACGATAATCGGAGCCTCCACGCCACCTTCGTCCTGGATTGCTTCAGCTTGAGCTCGAGCTTCCTCTTGGATCAGACGTTCCGCGTTATGCCTCTTTCCATCCTCTTGCTCCATGTAATCGAGATATTCACGAATGATTTCTTTCGTCTTCCCAATTTTATAGACCTCTCCAAATTTCAACCATATAATTTCATCACACATACTTTCCAGTGTGTTATTATCGTGAGATACGATTACAATGGTTTTGTTCCGTTTTTTCAATTCCTTCAATCGATTGATGCATTTCCGTTGAAACGCTGTATCTCCAACCGATAAAATTTCGTCTATCAATAAAATATCCGGATCTACGGTTATCGCAACGGAGAAAGCCAACCTCATATACATGCCGGAAGAATAGCTTCGAAGAGGATTATCAATGAAATCCTCCAATTCCGAAAAAGCGATGATATCATCAACCATCCCGTCTATTTCGCGTTTTGTAAAACCAAGAATGGATGCATTCATGTAAATATTTTCCCTGCCGGAGAAATCAGGATGAAAACCCGCTCCCAGCTCCAACAAGCTGGATACCTTACCTTGTGTCGTAATCTGGCCTTCGGTCGGATACATGATTTTAGTCATCATCTTGAGCAAGGTGCTTTTGCCAGAGCCATTCCGGCCGATAATACCCACTGTCTTTCCTTGTTCTATTTCACAGTTGACATTCTTCAATGCCCAGTATTCGTCGGCAGGAGTACGATTACCAAAAATAATTTTCTCCTTCAACGTCACTCTCTTTCCCGTGTTTAACATAAACACTTTGGAGAGACGATCAACTTTTATGGAAATCACATTTTCACACCCTATGTGATAGATTTCGTTTAAATTTCTTCAGCAAATCTTCTTTGCAAGATATGATAAATAGACCATCCGCCCGCTAGCACGATAATGGAGACCACTCCGTACATGAAGAGCTTGTCCAGTTGGGGCAAGACACCGAAGAAAAAAATATCCCTGTAGGATTCAATAATGAAGGACAGAGGATTTATTTTATAGAGATATTGGAATTTAGCCGGTACGTAAGCAACGCTGAAAATAATAGGAGTCAGGTAGAAGGCGAACTGCAGCAAGAATGAAATGATATGTTCCAAATCTCTAAAATAAACATTCAACGCAGAAATAATGAAACATATTCCTAGCGTAATAAATGCATGTATGATAAGAAGGACCGGGAATATGGCGACAGCTGCCGTCATATGCACTCCGAACAAAAGACAGGCCGGTATCATGATACATAAACCGAACAAGTAATTGATGATTCCGCCGATTACAACAGAGATGGGTAATATTTCCCTAGGGAAGTAGATCTTCTTGACCAAACTGTTATTTCGCAGCACAACTCCCGCGCTGTTTTGGACGGAGGTAGAAAAGAAGATCCAGGGAAGAATAGCGACGAACAAGAACATGGGATAGTTCTCGATATTCATTCTCATAATAGAGGAAAAGACGACGGAATAGATTACAAGCATCAGCAGAGGATTAATAAATGTCCAAAGAAAACCGAGTACGGACCCTTTGTAACGAGTCCGTAAATCGGTAAGAACCATGCTTTTCAGCATTTGCCGATATTGATATACCTCTTGCAGCCGATGGTACATATTATCCGCTCACCTTATCTTTCAAATTTATTGCACGGAAATAATTCAAGATATCCATGAGGGTTTTCGACATTTGTATTTGAGGTTCCCACCCTGTATCCTGCATGATCTTTTGATTTGACCCCACATAAACGGGAAAATCAACAGGTCTCATTAAAGCCGCATCAGGCTTGACCTCAATTTTGATTGAAGATTGACGAATATAAAACTGAAGGATGTCATTAATGCTGAATGGAACCCCGGAACAAACATTATAGACTTGACCCACACGCCCTTTTTCCATGAGAGCCAGATAAGCCTCGACAATGTCACGGACATCCAAGAAATCGCGTTGTGTTGTTATATTGCCTACAGTCAGTACGGGCTCATGCAGCCCTTGTTCTATGTCTGTGATGCGCTTTGCGAAATCGGAAGCGACAAAACCCATTTTCTGGCCAGGGCCGATATGATTAAACGGCCTCACATGAATGATCTTCATTCCATATGTTTTATAATAGTGCATGGCGAACATCGATATGGCAGCCTTTGATATGCCGTATGGACTGATTGGCTTGAGAAGAGTTTCTTCAATAATCGGAAACTCTTCGTTATTGACCAAGCCGTATTCTTCGGAGGATCCGACCGACAATATTTTGACCTTATCTTTTATCGAGCTTTTCAATACGCCTTCCAGCAAATGAATCGTATTCAATACATTGGATTCAAACGTATAAGCCTTGTTGTCCCAGGAATCCCTGACGGAACTTTGACCGGATAGATGATAAATATAATCCGGTTGAATCCTATCCAATAGCCGAGCGACTTCACTTTCATCTTTAAAAGCAAGTGTCTGATATCCATCTATTTCACCATCAGAGTTACGGGTTGTACCGTAAACCTCGAATCCTCGCTCCAGGAGGATTTCAACGAGATATTTTCCAACAAAACCCCCTGCTCCTGTCACAAGGGCTTTTTTCATGGTTTCACCAGTCTGCTTACCCGATTAAGATCGCTTTCGACCATCATGGTTACCAATTTCTCGAACCCAACCTCAAGCTTCCAACCCAGGTTTTCCTTTGCTTTCGTGCAGTCGCCCAATAAAAGATCCACTTCCGCAGGCCGAACAAATTTCTCGTCGATGACTACATAATCACGCCAGTTAAGATCCAGGTGGCCAAAGGCGATTTCAACCAATTCCTGAACGGTATGCATCTCCCCTGTCGAAATGACATAATCGTCCGGCACTTCTTGCTGCAACATCAGCCACATAGCCTTAACATAATCTCCAGCAAAACCCCAATCCCGCTTGGCATCAAGATTGCCCATACGAAGCTCATTTTGAAGTCCCAGCTTGATTCTGGCCGCGGCATCCGTTACTTTGCGAGTGACAAACTCAACGCCTCGCCGAGGAGATTCATGGTTGAACAAAATACCCGAGCATGCATACATATTATAAGATTCCCTGTAATTGACCGTAATCCAGTGTCCGTAGACCTTGGCTACACCATAAGGGCTTCGTGGATAGAACGGAGTTGTCTCCTTCTGCGGGGTTTCCATGACCTTGCCAAACATTTCACTGCTTGATGCCTGATAGAACCTCGCTTCCGGCTTCGTCAAGCGGACAGCCTCAAGCATATTCGTCACGCCAATGCCTGTCGACTGACCGGTCATGACCGGTTGAGTCCATGATGTACCTACAAAAGATTGGGCTGCAAGATTATAGACTTCATCCGGATTGGAAATCCGCATTGCATTAATCAGCGAACCTTGATCAAGTAAATCACCATCGATAAATTCAATCTCGTTTTTGATATGTTCAATGTTCTCCATGATTGGAGTGCTTGTACGACGGCGAAGGGCAAAAACCTCATAGCCTTTTTCCAACAATAATTCAGCAAGGTATGACCCGTCTTGCCCCGTAACTCCAGTAACAAATGCACGCTTTGTCATCAGCACTAATCTCCTTTAAAGGTACTCTACTCGTTTTTGTTCTCTCAAAGCCTTCAGCAGGGATTTAATCTCCTGAGCCTTATCTTTAGTACAAATCAAAGTTACATCTTCCGTATCCACCACAATCAAGTCCTCAATGCCAAGCGTTGCAATCAGCTTGCCGTCGCTTTCGATGATACAGTTTTTCGTTGCTATATTTAAGATGTTTCCTTTAATTACATTGCCGTCATTGTCCTTGTCATTAATACGATCCAATGCCGTCCATGATCCGACATCATCCCAACCCAGAGAAACCGGAATCACGTAAATATTCTCCGCCTTCTCCATGATTCCGTAATCGACCGATTGGTCGGGCATTTTAACGAACTCGCTGCGAATGGCCTGATTTCGCTTCTCTGAATCCGTTACCGCCATGATCGTCTGAAGAATATCATCAACTTCAGGCATCAACGCTTTGATGTAGCTTTGAAGAGTGGAGTTTTTCCAGACGAACATTCCGCTGTTCCATAAGTAATTGCCTGATTCCACATAATTTTGCGCCGTGGCATAATCCGGTTTTTCGACAAACTGATTCACCTTATGTACCTCAAAGCTGTTTACGATTTGAGTGTTGCTTGTGCACTCGATATACCCGTAGCCTGTTTCCGGGTAAGAAGGTTTGATTCCCAGGGTAACAAGGTTGCTGTTCTCCTGAGCCACCTCGACGGCGGTTTGCAGAATTCGAATAAAACCATCCGCATCTTCGATAATGTGGTCGGAAGGCATTACGATCATGGTGCTGTCCGGGAACCGCTCTTCAATAAGAACGGAGGCAAGCCCTACGCATGGCGCCGTGTTGCGGCCCACAGGTTCGATGATGATATTCATTTTAGGCAGGTGCGGAATCTGTACATGGATAAGTTCTGCATACAACTCATTGGTTACGACGAAAATTTGATCAATCGGGAGCCATTTCTCCAAACGTTCGATAGATTGCTGAATCATGGACTTATTCCCGGATATATTCAGAAACTGCTTCGGCAAATTCGTCCGGCTTTTGGGCCAGAAGCGCTCTCCCTTGCCGCCGGCCATTATTACGCATGTAATCGTCATTTCAAGCCTCCGGAATTCCATAGGTTGATGTAGTCGAGCCGTCGTTTGATTTTCTTGCTTACGGCATGAGGAGAAAACTCCTCCCGTATCGTTATCTGTCCATTTGACGCAATTAGTTCGCGAAACGTTGCGTCATGGAAGATCTTGCCCATATAAGATGTCGCCGTGCCGAGATTGGGCTCCGCCCATAGCTGCTCTCTTTTGTACGGCCCATGATCCTGCCCGACGGGGATAAGCTCATAGTCCACGATGCAGGAGTTATAGGCGTTCATGAAATCAATGTTCGAGGACCAGCCCGTGCCGATGACCGGCTTGCCCAAGTACATGGCTTCCGCCAGTCCCAATCCGAAGCCCTCGCTTCTATGCAAGGATACGAAACTGTCGACGGCTTGAAGGAGAGCGTTCGTGTCGCTTCTTGACAGAGTCTGCTTGATGAAATGGATATTTCGGTATCCAGCGGCAATCTCGTTCAGGACAGCGGTATCCTTGTCCCCATCGTGAAGACCGTTGACTTTGACAACCAGCCCGACCGAATCATCATTCCGATCAAAAGCCGCCTGGAAAGCCTTGATCGCGCCCATTGGATTCTTTCGTTCCTGATAGCTCTTAAGGTCATACATGCACAAAAATAAAAAAGGGTCTTGCGGAAGCCCGAAATACTCTCGTGATCGGGGCTCCTCTATCTTCACTTCAATCGAATGCGGAATCTTGACGACAGGTACACGGCTTTTGGCTGCGATTGAATCGGCCACAAAGGTCGAAGGCACCCAGATTTCATCGACTAGATTCATATTTTCAAGCCATTCGTCGGGGAATTCAGGAAGCTCCCAATGCCAGAATCCAATATTGTACCGCCCATTGAAAATACGATCCCCATAGTGAGCGTAAGCTTCCATCATTTGTTCGGCATTAAGATGAAAGACGTTGAACATATAAGAAGGCTTGCCGATTTCTTTGTGCTCCCAGGAAAGATCGCCCATTCTCGCTTTATTGGTCCCGGTATAATTGAGAATTCCAAATGGAATGTTCCCTGCATCCAAAGACTTGGCAGCAATACGACAAGATTCCCCAATGCCCATCTCGGCTCTTGCATATCCAATCAGATTGACGCCGAAATTCCCAGCAAAATGCTTTTTACTCGAGGATTCGTTGTTTTTAAGAGGATAGGCTTTTTTCAGCAGCATTTTCTTGAACTTTTGCCGCTGTTCGGGAGAGAGAAGAGGTCTGACTACTGTCTTTAATCCGAGGGCTATTTTGTATATCCCTTTAAATAACAGTTTTTTTATAAAAAACACCGCCAAATATGTAAGTTGAATCCATTACTTCGCAGCCAAAGAAATCTTTGATCTTTATCTATCATCTAGATAGAATAAAAGTAGTTTTCAAGCCACTAAAAAGGAGTTTACCATGAATCGACAACCTTCACCACCCAAGTACGTCAAAAAGGAAGAATTTGACGTATCGCTTTTGAAGTGGGCAGCAATTCTAATGGCAGGAATATTCTTCTTTTTTTATTCCTTCCGAACAGGGCTATTTAACGGTTACGGGTTTTCATTTGAGAAAAAGCTTGTAGGAGCTGCTTTATTCTCGTTGATTTTCATTCTCGTCATGTCCCTTCAACTCTTCAAAACCTGGAAGGATAAGAGCTGGAAGTCCGTCCTTTCCATCGGCATTTGGCTTCTTCCGCTTTCTTTTGCCCTTTCCTCCATAAATGCCGTGTCTGATAACTACGCCAATATCATGACAATGATCAGCTGTTTGCTGGCCGGTTTTTTTGTGTTCGGCCTCTACTTTAACGATAGCAAGTATACCAGGGTTGCTCTGGAATTTATTCTTATGGGTTCCTCATACGTCTTGGTCTGGTTTGGCATCCTCAATCTATTCGGCCAGCATTGGTACCCGGATGCCCTTTGGTTCCAGATGGAGAACTACAGGATGACATCGGTCTTCCAATACCCCAACACTTACGCCGCTCTCCTAATCGCCGTCATGCTAGCCTCCGCTTTTTACGCCACTCATGCAAAAAACGCATGGTGGAAAGGCATCCATGCTTTCATGCTCGTCCCTGTATTCATCTCTTTCATGTTGACCTACTCGCGCGCTGCTCTAGTTATCATTCCTGTTGCCGTGTTGGCCACTCTTCCTTTCATGAGACTATCCAAGCAAATCGCCTATATCCTTCATCTTGTCGTGACCGTAATCGTATCCTTTTCTATTCTAAGTCTCATTGAAACGAAATCTGCAGCCATTCTTAAACAGGTTCTTCGTTTCAACGAATCAGGCAGCCAAGTTCCTCCGGAAAAGCTTGCTTCTATGGGCAGCGCAGAGGTTCTTACCTTATGGGGTGTATTGATAGGAAGTTCTATCGTCGCATCCGCTCTCTGCTTGACAGTGTCTAGATGGATCGAGCCATGGCTGGAAAGCAAGCTCCACAACTTCTCCGAACGCAAGCTCTCTTATATCATTGCTCCTGCAGCCATGATTATTCTTGCCGCAGGCGGTGCCGCTATCGTACTCTCGAGCAGCATGGTCCGCGGACTGCTGCCGCCGAACCTTGCCGATCGTCTTGAAAATATCAGCTTCAAGCAGCACAGCGTCTTGGAGCGCGGCACCTTCTACGAGAACGGATTCAAGATTGCAGCCGATTATCCGCTTCTTGGCGGCGGCGGAGGGGCATGGAATGCTCTCTACCAGAAGTATCAAAGCAATCCATACACTAGCAATCAGGCCCATAGCTACTTTATCCAAACCCTGGTGGAAACAGGGTACGTCGGCTTGGTTCTCCACTTCGGATTCTTCGCATTGGCGTTCATCTTATTTATCCGCACGTGGATACGCCATCCCGAAAAACGAGGCAACCAGCTCGTCTACTATATCTTTGCCGTATCGCTTCTGCTGCACAGTCTGTTTGACTTCGATATGAGCTACATCACCATAGCAGCCTTGTTCTTCTTTAGCTTAGGGAGCATGCTGGGAGGATACGAGAAAGAACTCGCCCTTCCCGCTTTCCATTTCAAAAAGCCGTCCTTAAACCGTATCTATCCCATAGCTCTAATGGTTCTCACCGTTTCAATTGGTGTCATTACCTACCGCAGCTATGCATCTTATCTTCAATTTGACAAAGCACTAGCAATGGGCCAAGAGCAGCGATCCATCGAGGAGATTTTTCCTCCATTGGACCGCGCCATCGAGCTTTCTCCGTCCAACACCCAGTATCTTCTGGTCAAAGCGGACTGGCTGACGCAGGTGTACAATCAGACGAAAAATGCCGAATATTTAATGCAAGCTGAAAAATCTCTCCAGCAAGCGCAACTTCATGAGCCCTACTCGCGTCAAATAATACAAGCCCGCTACCAGAACTCTGCTATAAAAGGCGAAAGTGACCAGAGCCTGGCTGTTATCGAGGAAGGTCTGACTAAATTCCCATGGGATATCAGCCTCTATGAGATGGGCATCAAGCAGTATGCTGAGACCGGCTTGGCAGAAAAGAAAGCCGGCAACGGCGACTATGCCGCCAAGTGGAAGCGTACCGAAGATCTCTACCAGGACATTCTAGCAGGGATGGACAAGCTTAAGGATCTCCCGAAGGAACAGCTTCAAGGGAAGCGTTTTGATGTGGCTCCCATCAGCAGGCAGGGTTTAGGTATCGTTCTCTATCATACTCAGAGATATCAGGAAGCTGTAGATCTTTTGAAACCGATCACCAGCGACTCCCTTGTGCCAGATCCAGCCAACTCGACTTCCGAAGAAGCCGAGAGAGCATCCATTGCCCGCCAGGCAGTTCGTTTCTATCTGGCTTCTCTCCATCATTTGGGCCAAAATGACGAGCCATTGAAAGAAAAATTGATACAAGCTGATTCAAACGAAGAGAATCTGCTTAATCAATTAGTGGCAGAAGAGTGAATGTTATTTTCATAACCCATATCAAAATCCCAATAATTACTTAAATTCCATATATGCCCTTTACTTTACTTGGGATTTGTGATTAAATACCTTCTATCGTCACAATTAACAATATCTCAACAATTATAGACATTTTTCTCATTCTCGAAACTTTACGATTTAATAGGCGTATTACAAAACGTCTCTTGAAAGGAGGTGAAATACAAAAATGAAAAAGCTTGTTACAAAGAAAACAGCAGCTCTGCTCGTTTTCATGATGGTAGTATCGGCTCTGTCGCCGATTCTGGCCTTCGCAGCTTCTGGATTCCAATCCGCTTCCTCGTATTACAACCAAGTTACGGCTTCGGTATACGTAGATGCGGATACATATGCGGCTAAGAGCGTCTACATCGACGGTCAAAACCGTATCGCCATCCAGGTCTACGCTGCAGGCTCGACGGTACCTACAACGGTATATGCAACTTACAGTACATACACCGACGGTAAGTACTACTACAATCTGGACGAATCCGTGGCCTACTCCACTTACTACACTCTGCAGTACTCCGACAAGAGCGCTGATAATGGTGTCGTAAGCAAACTGGTCTACAACGGCTACACACCAGGCGGCGGCTTCCCGGGAGGATTCTTCCCTCCGGTAACCGGCGGTGACCTGGTAGGTGCTGACGGCAAAGTCAACCGTGAACAGCTGATCGCTCTTCTTGCGGCAAATGCCGATGCCAAGATCAAAACGACTCTTGACACCGTGTACCTGCCTGCTGACGCTCTGCTGAACGGCAAAACGCTGACCATCTACAACGATGCAGGCGTATCCATCACGCTTCCTCTTTCCGCTCTGAAACTGGCAGATCTCGCTAAATCCCTCGGGGTTGAGCTGAAGGATCTGGTTATCCGCGTGGAAATGAAGAAACTGACGGGCGAAGCAGCTGACGCTGTTTCGAATGCTGTGAAAGCTCTGGGCGCTACGCAACTGGCCGATTCTTACGACTTCCGTGTCGTAGCAATGGGCGGTGGCAAAGAAGTGGCTATCGAGAAGTTCGGACAACTCGTATCCCGTACGATTCCTCTGACTTCCGCAGCTACCGCAACGGCAGCGGGCGTTATGTTCAACCCGACTGCGAAAGAGCTGAGCTTCGTGCCTAGCACCTTCGCAACGGCTGACAACAAAACGATCGCTACGCTGAAGCGTGACGGTGCTTCCATCTACACCGTCGTTCAAGGCAAAACAGTTCGTTTCAACGACACGTTGAATCACTGGGCCAAGAACGACATCGCGACTCTGTCCGAGAAGCTGATCGTTGAAGGCACAGGCAAAAACCTGTTCGAGCCTAAACGCAGCATCACTCGTGCGGAATTCGCAGCGCTGGTCGTCCGTTCGCTGGGCGCAGTTCCTGTAACGTCTTCGACCTACACGTTCAAAGACGTTCAATCTTCCAAATGGTACGCTGGCACGGTAGCTACGGCTGCTGAGCTGGGTCTGGTCATCGGAGATGAAAAAGGAAACTTCAACCCGAACAGCCCGATCACGCGTAAAGAGATCGCTGCTATCGTCGTTCGCGCGGCGGAGTATGCCGGTAAATCCCTGAAGCTGTCCGATGCGGAAGCAAACGCAGCTCTGGCTGGATATACCGACGTTGCGAATCTCCAATGGGCTAAAGCTGAGGTTGCTGCAGCTGTCAAAGCCGGTCTGGTAAAAGGACAATCCGCGACGAAAATCGCTGGAAACTCCTTCGCCAACCGTGCCGAGGCAACGACACTGATCGCACGCTACCTGCCTATCTCTGGTCTGACGAACTAATCCTTCTTTATACCAGTAGAAAGAGCGGTCCTTCGGGGCCGCTCTTTTGGTTTTCTGACCGTTTTGTCGGAGTGCTATCCGTGTGGACGGAGACTACCGATTCTCTTATGAGATTGATCTCCTTCTCTAGGAAAGAATCAGTAACGGCAGCACGCCTCCCCCCAGAGGTCTCTTTCATTCACATGCCCAATCATTCCAACGGCAAGCAAAAAGAGTCGTTTTGCAAGGTGTCCGAGGACGCCCACGCAAACGACTCTTTTAATAGAAGCAATAGATCTCTTATCAGCCCTTAGTCGGATCAAACGAGCTCTTCAGCGAAACGACCCGGTTGAATACCGGCTTGCCCGGATCGGACAGCTTGGGATCGACATTGTAGTAGCCATGGCGGAAAAATTGGAACTTGTCGCCCGCTGCGGCTTCCTTCATTCCCGGCTCGACGAAGCCGTTCAGAATGTCCAGCGAGTTCGGGTTCAAGCATTCCATGAACGGCTTGCCGGTCTCCTCGGCTTCGCTCGTAATCAGCGGCTCGAAGTGGCGGAACTCGGTCGCTACAGCATGAGTCGCTTCGACCCAATGCAGCGTGCCTTTGACCTTGCGTCCGGTAAAGCCGGTTCCGCTCTTGGTCTCCGGATCGTAAGTGCAGCGGAGCTCGACCACATTGCCGGCTTCATCCTTGACGACCTCTTCGCACTTGATGAAGTAGGCATGCTTCAAGCGAACCTCGTTGCCAGGGAACAGCCGGAAATATTTGCTCGGCGGATTTTCCATGAAATCGTCCTGCTCGATATAAATTTCGCGCGAGAATGGAATCTGCCGGGTTCCCATTTCTTCGTTCTCGTTGTTGTTCTCGGCCTCGAGCCATTCCACTTGGCCTTCGGGATAGTTTGTGATCGTCACTTTGAGAGGCCGAACGACCGCCATCGTACGAGGAGCCTTCAGCTTGAGATCCTCACGAATAAAATGATCCAGCATTTGCTCGTCAACCATGCTGTTGGCTTTGGATACGCCAATTTCACGGCAGAACGTGCGGATCGCTTCAGGCGTGAAGCCTTTGCGGCGGAGCGCGCTGATCGTCGGCATCCGGGGATCGTCCCAGCCGTCAACGGCGCCTTCTTCTACAAGCTGCTTGAGCTTGCGCTTGCTCATAACCGTATTGGTCAGATTCAGGCGACCGAATTCGTACTGGCGAGGGCGGGCTTCCATTTCGCAGTTCTCGATGGTCCAATCATACAGCGGGCGATGATCCTCGAACTCAAGCGTACAGATCGAATGCGTAATGCCCTCGATCGCGTCACCGAGCGGATGAGCATAATCATACATCGGGTAAATGCACCAAGCATCCCCTGTCCGGTGATGATGGGAATGGGAGATCCGGTACAGGACAGGATCGCGAAGCGTAATATTCGGCGAGCTCATATCGATCTTGGCACGCAGCACGCGAGCTCCGTTAGGGAATTCTCCCGCACGCATCCTGGCGAACAAATCGAGGTTTTCCTCAACGCTTCGATCGCGGTAGGGACTGTTCTTGCCGGGCTCCGTCAGAGTTCCGCGAAGCTCGCGCATTTGCTCCGGAGTGGAGTCGTCCACATACGCCAGCCCTTTGCGGATCAAGAGGACGGCGCGTTCATAGAACTCCTCGAAATAATCGGATGCGAATCGCAGCTCTTCCCATTCAAAGCCGAGCCAGCGGACATCCTCCTGAATAGATTCCACGAATTCCGTATCTTCCTTGACCGGATTCGTATCGTCGAAACGAAGATTCGTGCGGCCCTTGAACTCATCCGCGAGCTCAAAGTTGAGACAAATCGATTTGGCATGTCCGATATGCAAATAGCCGTTCGGCTCGGGAGGAAACCGGGTTGCGACTTGCTGCGTGCGGCCGCTCTCCACGTCGTCGACGACAATAGCGCGAATGAAATTAGAAACCGGAGGATTCTTAGGATCCATGCGACCACAACCTCTCTGATAAATTGTATCCTACCATTCTACACAAAATACGGCTTGAATATAAGGGGGATCCTGCAAGAAAAGCCGACAGCCCGGCGCAGTCCTTCTGCATCGTTCTGTCGGCTTATGAGCAGGGCTCCGCTGCTGCATCGTTCTGTCGGCTTATGAGCAGGGCTCCCCTTTAACATCCGTTGAAAGAGTACGGCTCTCGCCCTTCACACCCTAATAGGATCCTTAGAGACCGAATTGGAGAAAAGGCTTGTTAGAGTTGCAGCTATATCTACACGAAAAGGCTGCCCGAGCCAGTCTCTAGAGAAGCTTCTCGATGTCCGCCGCGATATCTTGAGGAAGCACATTCGGCTCGAAGCGTTTCACGATCGATCCATCCCTGGCCACCAGGAACTTGGTGAAGTTCCACTTCACATCGTTGCTTTCGAGCTGTTCCGGCTGGAACATGCCCTGGAATTTCTGTCCGCTCGGAGAAGAGTCGAAGCCTTGGAATGGGGCGTCGGAGACCAGCTGCTTGAACAGCGGATGCGCAGCATCGCCATTGACGTCGGTCTTCGCGAACAGCGGGAAGCTGACGCCGTAGTTCAGCTGGCAGAAGCTATCGATTTCTTCGCTGCTGCCCGGCTCCTGGCCCGCGAATTGGTTGCTCGGGAAACCGAGAATTTCCAGGCCTTGATCCTTGTATTTGTTATATAAAGCCTGAAGCCCTTCATATTGCGGCGTAAGGCCGCATTTGCTGGCCGTATTGACGATCAGAAGCACCTTGCCCGTGTAGTCGGAAAGCTCGCTCTTGTCCCCTTTGATCGTCTCAAGCGTGTAGTTGTCAATCTTCGCCATGTTCCGAATCCTCCTCATAATGGTGTTGGATAACGGCGTTCAGCTGCTGCAGCTGCAGCCTGAGCGCTTCAAGATCGCGAAGCTCCATGCCTGTGACCTCGCACAGCTTCCGCGGAATGCTGCCGGCCTTTGCCCGCATGGCTTGTCCTGCCTCCGTCAGATTCACCCTCAGCATCCGCTCGTCGGCTCGATCCCGCACCCGGTTCACCAGGCCCATCGACTCGAGCTTTTTAAGCAGCGGCGTCAGCGTGCCGGAGTCCAGGTACAACCGGCTTCCCAGCGATTTGACCGGTTCCCCGTCCCTTTCCCATAGAGCCAACAACGTGACATACTGCGTATACGTGAGGCCTAGTTCTTGCAGGAGAGGACGGTATAACCGGGTTACTTCCTTGGAGCAGGCATACAGCGCAAAACAAAGCTGATGATCCAACTGGAGAAGCGAATGATCGCCCTGCTCGCCGGGCATCGCGGTCTGGTCATGGTGGGAATCCAGCAAGGGATCGACTCCTTCCGCAACTATATTGCATACAATTAAATTGGATGATACTAACTTAGCACATCCCTAAGCGCACTGTCAAACGATCCCGATCGCATCTCTTCGCTATGTAGACCCGCCTCGGTCCCAAATAGCGGAGGCTCCTTCATCGAATATTCGGTTGCTGGATAAGGATCGCCGCCACTGTAGAAGAAGCTGCCTGCACCTGCAACCGAAAACCGAATCGTCCGGACACATGCTAGCGGCCCAACTCCATGCCTTCCGCAGGAACAAAACTCCCCCGCCGGAAACCCGGCGAGGGAGAGATGCGCAGAAGCCGCCTGATGCGGAAGGCTCGATTGATTCTGCTTCAGGACTGAAGCGAGGAAGCCCGGCTTCGCTGCAGACGCCTGAACTTCGAGGCCATCGCCAGCCGCCATGGCACCAGCATGCCGAATGCCAGCAGGAAGAACAAGGACGCCGTCTGCATGACCGTCACATACTGCTCCACGAAGTCATGGAGGACCAGACGGATGGCAAGCAAAATCAGGATAATGAAGAAAAAAGCTTTCGAGCGGCGAAGATAAACGTCATCTCCGACAAACTCCATCTTGGAGGTGGTGATCAGCGGCGCCGCGAAAAACAGCGCCCCTGCCGCGAAGGCAGCCAATCCCCACAGCCACGGAATATGAGTCTGCGGCACGACGAACATGAGAAAGCCCGTGGACATGCCTAGAGGTGGAATCAATATTTTGCGCATGGTTGTCGGTTTCCGGGTAGAACGCACCCGCAGGACGATAACGGCGAGTCCGCCGATCAGCGGAATCAGCAGCGACCATAGCGACGATGGTTGGATATTCAGGTTCATCGGAGATCGACACTCCCAAGGAGAAGATGCCGGCTTTTTGCCGGCGGGGCTTTCCATCTAATGGACGAAGCCGCTTTCTTCATCCTACTTGAATTCGGATGACAACGCAAATCCGCCAACTCGCCAAAAAACCGCCGGATGAGCAGCTGAGACTGCTTCTTCGGCGGCATGGCTTTGGACGCCGGAAACGCTGCGTTTCCGCTCATTTCCATCCGGCATATCCCTTCCTTATCGGGATGCTTGGGGCAAGCCTTTTTTAATCTGCTCCAGCGTTTCCCGGATAAAGGCAGGCTCGTCCTTCGGCGTTCGGGAAGAAATGAAATTGCGGTCCACGACAACCTCTTGATCCACATAATGAGCGCCTGCATTGGCCAAGTCGTCACGCAGCGGCGGGTAGCAGGTCAGCGTGCGCCCTTTGGCCAGACCCGCGCTGATCAGAATCTGAGGTCCGTGGCAGATCGCGGCAATCGTCTTGCCTTCCTCATCGAATTTCTGCACGAATTTTTGAATGTCGTGATCGTTGCGAAGAGCTTCAGGAGATGATCCTCCCGGAATCACAACGGCCTGGTAGTCGGAAGCATCGGCGTCTTGAATGCCGAGATCGGTCGTATACTCCGCTTTTTTCTGCTTGCCCTCAAGCTTCTCGCCGGCCTTGAGGCCGATAATCACCGTCTCGTGACCATCCGCGCGGATAGCGTCATACGGTGCTTTCATCTCGCTGTCCTCGAATTGCGGTCCAAGCAGGAATGCGATTTTCGCCATCATAATCCTCTCCTTTGCTGTCGGTCAGTCGAATATAAGTTATATTACCCGTTGGCCCGGAAGCTCAACCTGAACTTTCAGCAGCGAGGCGGGAACGGCTTTTCGCTCAAGCAAAGAAAGATCAAGGGCTTGTCAGGACTATTCTCCCAACGATAGTTCGACAGATCCCTTCAGCATTTGATTCTCTTTTTGCCCCATTCGAGAAGGAATTCCAAGCTTCTCCATGGAATGGGAAGAGAACGTTACCCGTTTGTAACCTTCGCGCCGTCAGAACGGTCTAGTATACAGAATGAAATCGACCTCTGCTGCCAGAGGCTTATAGATGGAGGAAACAACATGGCGAAACGCAACGAATCGAAAAAGCGAATCCAAGCTTTGCTCCTCGGCTTGACCGGCGCTGCCCTGCTCAGCACGGCCTCTCTGCCCTCCGCTCATGCATCCGCTTTGGCGCCTGGACAAGCTCGCGTCTCCGTCGGCCCGGCCGCCTATGCCTCCCTGCCCGCTTCAACGCAGGCTAAAGCGGTTAGCGTCTCGGTCACCGCCAAAAAAATCGTTCAATCGACATCGGCTTTGAAAGCCGTTCTGTTCGTTCCCGTCGTCTCCGGGCTCAAGGACGCCTCCTACCAGAAATCGCTCAATGAAAAGATGGAGCGCACGGCCATGGCGGACTTGGATGCCGTGAAGAAGCAGGCCGCCTCCGGCCTGGCCGCAGCGAAAAAAGCCGGCAATGAGTTCCATCCTTATGAAATCAAGCTGCAATATTCCGCTGGCTTATCCGGAACGGGTACGGACAGTGCCATTGTTTCCCTCAAGCTCAATACCTACATCTTTGCGGGTGGAGCGCACGGCATTTCCAGGATTGACACCTACAACGTCAAGAACGCCGGCTCCGCTTCAGCCGTCACCTTGAAGATGCTGTTCGGGGACTCTTACCCGGCGGCAATCAACACGGAGATCAAGCGGCAGATCGCCCGGAACGCGAATGGTTATTTCAAGGACGCTTTCACCGGCGTGGCGGCGGATCAGTCCTTCTATATCAAGGACGGCAGCGCACAGATCGTCTTCCAGCCTTACGAGATCGCTCCTTATGCGGCTGGAATTCCCGTGTTCGCGGTTCCGCTCCCGGCCTCATCCAAACCGATTCCTGCCGCCTCCGTCCAGGTAGATGCCAAACCGGTCCGTACGGAGGACGAGTTGTATAAAGCCGACATCGATGTTCCCGTCCTGAGCGGGCTGCTCGATGCCAAGTTCCAGGAGGAATGGAATGCGCAGATGGAGCAGGCTGCGGCCAAAGAGCTGGACTCGCTGAAAAAGGCGGCCGCCGAGCGCAAAAAAGCGAACCCAACGAGCTTCATCCCTTCCGAGATCAAGACGACCTTCGAAGTCGCCTCGGACGGTTCGCCGGCTGCCGGTGGAATGGTCTCTATTAAAATGAGCACGTACACCTACGAAGGCGGAGCGAACGGGGATACGCATGTAAGCGCGGCGACCTTCCGAAACGCCTCGCAAGCTTCGCCCGTGACGCTGGCGGCATTGTTCGGCAGCCATTACGAGAGCGAGGTCGGGGCGGCCGTTCAGGCTGCGATCTCCAAGGACAAAGAGAATTACTTTGCCGATGATGACGGCTTCAGAGGCGTGACGGCGGACAGCGTGTTCTACGTGAAAGCCCAGGACGTCTATGTCGTCTTCCAGCAGGGTGAAATCGCTCCCCGCGCGAGCGGCAATCCGGAGTTCAAAATTCCTCTTCCCACCCACGGCGAGGATTCAAAACCTCTGCAGGTCATCGTCGGCAGCAAGGCTTTGAGCGGCGTCCAGGCTGTCCCCAACAAGGACGGGGTTGCGATCGTACCGGTAAGGGATGCGGCCGAAGCGCTCGGCTACAAGCTGAAATGGGATAAGCGCACCTCGACGCTCGAGCTCAGCAAAGGCAGCCAATGGACTGCCGTCACGATCGGCAGCGACTCCTACACCTACAACAAGATGGCCCCGGTCGCGCTCGGAGCCGCTCCGTCCTACGACAGCAAAGGCCGGATGACGGTGCCGCTGGCCTTCTTCACGGAAATCCTCCATGCCAAAGCAAGCTACGGGGACGACAGCGTCACCCTGCAGAAGTAGCAAATCCCCCTTTGCAGACCTAGCGGTCGGCGAAGGGGGATCTGCTTTTAATCCTACTCAGGAGGACTCATTTCAAGCCGCTTTAACGGACTTTCATTTCAATTCGCTTCAAGTGGACGGTCACATCCATCCGCAGAAGCGGCATGGCCTGGAGCCCTGCGCTCCAGCACCCTGCCCGCTCAGGAGTAGTTATGGGATGTCTCCACCGTTCCGTCGGCCCGATGGACGATGGCGCTGCCGCCGCGGTCGGAAGCCGATTTCCTGGCGGCCTCCACCGCCTCTGCCTTGGTGGAATAGGTGTCGCCTTTGTCCGCGCCGGCATCCTTCACCATCCATTCCCCGTCGTGAGGAACGACATGCTGGATGGAGCCTCCGGTTTCGCTGCCGCGCTGTCCGGAACGGCCTTTCGCATCCGAATCCTTCTCCCGGCCGTCGCGCTCTTCGGATTTTTCCGCATGTCCGCCTCCGCCGCCGGGATGCTCCTCCGCCCATTTCTCCGCCTGAGAAGTGGCGATGGCAATCGCCCGGCCCTCCTCGTATCCATCCTTCAGCAGCGCGTTGGCGATCTCCACCGCTTTGTCCCGCACCCGCTTGTCGAGATTTTTCATCGACGGCGGATAATCGTTTTTAGCCCATGGCATCATCATGCACCTCCGCTTGAAAAATAGTCGATCTAAACGATCGTGACGTCTCCCGCACCCGGACGTCCCGGATCGTTGCCGGCATCAAGCTTATGGGTGCGGATCGCTCCGGCGCGCTCCATGATGCCCAGGATGTCTCTTGCATCATGCCGGTCGCCTTCCGCAAACACGAGAATGCGGCCGTCCTTCACCTCGTTCTGGAACCGCTCCGCTTCGCTCTCCGGGAATCCCATCCCGACCAGTCCGCCGACGATGCCGAGCGTGCTGGCTCCGACGGCAGCGCCGCTGATCGCGGCGACGATCGGCCCGGCAGCGAGCAGAGGCCCGATCCCGGGAATCGCCAGCGCTCCAAGACCCGCGAGCAGGCCGACCGCCCCGCCCGCCAGCCCTCCCGTCGTCACGCCGGCGGCAATGCCTTCCGGAGCCATCGTTCCCGATTCGTCCATCATGCCCTCGTAGCGTTCCTTGTCCTGGGTAAGCACCGACAGCTCGTCCCGCTTGAAGCCGGATGCCTGAAGCTCCTCGATTGCTCGAAGAGCATGATCGTCATCGCGGAATACTCCCGCATATCTTATCGTCTCGTCGCTCGCCTCCGATTTTTCTGCCCGGTTTCCCTATCGGCCGGACGGGAATTAGGATGTCTTCTTCGTCCTTCTTACCCGGAGCGGAGGAGGCGGAATCGGGATCGGGCGGAAAATCAGGCTTCGAGCAGCTCCCGGATCTCCCGGCAAGAAGCCTCCAGCAGCCCTTCAAGGCGCTCCGCTTCAGGTCCGTAGCTGCCGGCGGAATATCTCGCCTTCTGCTCCAGATCGCCTGCAAGGCGGGCAAGCGCGACAAAGCCGATGCTCAAGGAAGCGGATTTGATATGGTGGGACAGGAGCTCCACCTGCTCATGGTTTTCTTCAGCGGCAGCCCGCCTCAGCTGCTCGACCTTGGCGGGTGTGTCCTGCTCGAACAGAAGCACGAGCTCCAGCAGCATGCCGACATCGTCGCCGCTCCACGGAAGAGGAGCGATGTCCGCCAGAGTATCCACGCTGACGAGCTTCGGTTCGTCCGGCGCCGTGTTCGGCGGGGCGAGCGGGCGATGTCCCATCGCGTCGGGCAGCCAGCGGAGCAGAATGCCCGCCAGCTTCTCCAGCGTCACCGGCTTGGCCAGGTAATCGTTCATCCCTGCGCTGATCGAGCGGTCGCGGTCGCCGATCATGGCGTTCGCCGTGAGCGCGATGATCGGCACTGCCGCCATCTCCTCGCGGGCTTCGAGCTTGCGGATTCGGCCTGCCGCCTGGAAGCCGTCCAGCAGCGGCATCTGGTTGTCCATGAGGATGAGGCGCGGCTCATGCTTCTTCCACAGCTCCACCGCCTCCTCGCCATTGCCTGCCGCAATGACGTTGCTGAAGCCGAGCTTGCGCAGCTGCAGCATCGTCACATGCTGATTGACCGGATTGTCCTCCGCCAGCAGGATTACGGTCGCGGTGTCCTTGCCGGCAAGCCCGTCGACGGCCGTCGGCCGTCCCGCCGAATCCGCTGAGCCGCGCTGCTGCTCCTGCTGCTGGAGCTCGACCTCGACCCAGAACTCCGAGCCCTCGCCCAAACGGCTGTCGACCCCGATCTGGCCTCCCATCATTTCAACGAGATGTTTCGTGATCGATAAGCCGAGACCCGTGCTGGAGAACTTGTTCGTCAAGGAGCTGTCGACCTGGTAGAAGGGCGTGAACAGTCTCCTGGCATTCTCCTCCGATATGCCGATTCCGGTATCCCGGATCTCGATGCGGATCTTCTGGCGCCCGCCGCTGCGGGAAAGCAGGTAGAGACGCACTTCGATTTCACCGTCCTGGGTGAACTTGACGGCATTGCCGACCAGATTGATCAGCACCTGCCGGAAGCGGCCGGCGTCCCCGACGACAGGCGTATGGATGCGCGGATCGATATAACAGCGCAGGGAGTCCTGCTGCAGCTGCGCTCTGGACTGCAGCAGCTGCATCGTGTGCTCCAGCGCGGCGCGCAGGTCGAACGGCGCCGTTTCGAGCTTCATTTCTCCCGCCTCGATCTTGGACAGATCAAGAATGTCGTTGATGATGGTGAGCAGCAGCTGCCCGGAGTCCATGATGATGGATACCGACTCCCGCTGCTGCTCGGACATCTCCGACTGGGAAAGCAGCTCGCTCATGGCGATGATTCCGTTCATCGGAGAGCGGATCTCATGGCTCATCGTAGCCAGGAACACGCTCTTCGAGCGGTCGGCGTTCTCGGCGTTCTCCTTGGCCTGCTTCAGCTCGATGTTCGTTTTGGCCAGCTGGCGCTGCAAGGAGACGAGCTCATTGTTCAGGGCGGAGAACTCGTCGAACGTTCTCATCTCCTGCTCCATCTTCTCTACGATCTGATTGGAGAGCTTCTTGATCGTGTCGCGAAGCGTCACCATCTGCTGGTTGTTGATCTTCATCAGCTCATCGTAAAAGAACGAATACCCCGGGTTGTACGTGGAGCCGACGACGAGCAGATGGTCGTCGAAAACGCCCCCGTTGAAATAAAAAAGAACCGGCCTGTCTTCCAGGGTCAGGTTCAATTCCCAATTGAAAATCGCCTTTTCCTGATCAAGCCGGTTTAGAAAGTCGTGAAATTTGAGAGCGTTCATTTCGTCCATCACGGAAATCACATGGCCGCCCCCGCTCAAGCGAGCGGAAATGCCATAGTCGTCTCTGATGATGGTCGAAATTCTTCCTGTGCGGCTGCAGAGAAGGGTGATGTCCTTCTGGTCCGTCTTCGGAGCCGCATTGATGCTGTCCATGAACTCACCGCCTTCATCGTTTCGTCAGCTCTCCTGCCTTGAGCACGGATTCCTCCGCGTCGCGTCCATATCCGTCCGCGCCTACTTTCTCCCATAATTCAGGGTCGATATTGAATGGAAACCCTCCGACAAGGATCCGAATCCCGTCGCATTCGGGATCGCGCCGCACCTCGGCGATCAGTTCTTTGACCAGCCCGACGTGATAGGTCATCGTGCAGGAGATGGCCAGCACATCGGCTCCGTACTCCTTGAGGGACCGGATCAGAGGCCCGATCGGCATGTTGGCTCCGACGTAGTACGTATCCCATCCGTTCAGCTCGAAGATATCCGTCACCATGCGCAGTCCGATCTCGTGCAGCTCTCCGCCGACACAGGCCGCGACCAGCTTCTTTCCCTTGCGGGAATGATGGAACAGATAGGGAAACAATTGCGACATGATCAGCTGGGTGGCGGCGCTGCAGTAATGCTCCTGGGCTACCGTCAGCCTGCCGAGCTGCCAGAGCCTGCCGATTTCGTATTGCGACTTCTGGAAAATCTCCAGGTAGATCGTCTGAAGCGGCATCCCGCCGTCGACAAGCCCCATGATGAGGCGGCTGGCTCCGCTCCGGTCTCCTTGCAAAAGCATGGATAAGTAAGCCCGCGCTTCGTCGGCTGCGGCGCTGCTGTCCAGATGGGAGTCCGTCAGCTCCGCATCGGTGTCCAGCTGCCTCAGAGCAGCATCGATATAGGGAGAGACGAGCTCGTAGTCGCGTTTCTCCAGGTGTTTGCCCAGAACGTTTTGAAGACAAAGCATATTGATGTACAGGTCCTCCGTGGAAACCTTATATTGAATCAGCAGCACCCGAAGCCAGGTCATATAGCTGGAGAACAGCAGCGGACTCTGGAGGCTCACGCTTTCGACCAGATACTTCAGGCTGTAGCGGGTGTCCTCAAGCGTCTTCTCGTGGCCGATCCGGCCAAAGCGCTCCGCCAGACCGGGCTGCCTCTCGTACTGAAGCCTTACGATTTCCTCCGCCAAAAAGCTCTCGCCATCGAGGATGGCTCTGCTCGCTTGCGCAGCGTCAACGGACATCGGTCATCACTCTCCTTGGGTGTGGATAGGGTCGGAGCGGCGGGCCAGCGACCTCTATTATACCACACTCGGCTGGATGGCCTTTTCAAAGCATCCAGTTTCTACAAAATGGGAGAAAGCAGCCGGCTGACCGATTCCTTGAATTTGTGCCAGGCGGAACGGGAATCGTAGTCTTCCAGGGAAAGCTCCTTGCAGTGCAGCAGATCGTCCTGGAAAATGCGCTGAAGCCGCTGCGCCGTCGCGGAATCATAGATGAAGGCGTTGACCTCGAAGTTGAGCTTGAAGCTGCGGATATCGATGTTGGCCGTGCCGACAGAGGCGATATTGCCGTCAACGACAAGGGTTTTGGCATGCAGGAAGCCGTTGCCGTACTGATAGCATTTCACCCCGGCGGACAGCAGCTCCCCGAAATAGGAATGCGACGCCCAGTAGACGAAGAAGTGGTCCGGCTTGTTCGGCAGCATGACCTTGACGTCCACGCCGGATATCGCGGCCATCTTGAGGGCGTTGAGCAGGCTGTCGTCCGGGACGAAATACGGAGTCTGGAGCATGACCGATATCTTCGCCGCGTTGATCATCTTGATGTAGCCGTTCTTGATATGCTGCCATTCCGAGTCCGGTCCGCTGGAGACGATCTGCATGCCGACGGTACCCCCCGATGCAGGGGCCGGATAGTAGCGGGAGTCCGTCATGAAAGGCTTGGAGGAGGCGAGGCTCCAGTCCAGCAGGAACCGGCCTTGCAGCTGGGCGACGACGCTGCCTTCGAGGCGCAGATGGGTATCCCGCCAGAAGCCGAATTTCTTCACCTTGCCGACATACTCGTCGCCGATGTTGAAGCCGCCGATGTAGCCGATTTTGCCGTCGATGACGACAATCTTCCGATGGTTGCGGTAGTTCAGCCTCGGGTTGATGAAGAAGATGCGGGACGGGAAAAACGCTCCGACCTGCCCTCCGGCCTTCACGAGCATGCGGAGGTACTTCTTGTTGAGGCGGATGCTCCCGATATCGTCGTAGATCAGCCTCACCTCCACCCCTTGCTCGGCCTTGCGGATAAGCGTGTGCAGGATGCGCTTGCCGAGTTTGTCCGCCCGGATGATGTAGTACATCAGATGGATATGCTCCTGCGCCGCTTCCAAGTCCCGCAGCAGGGCATCGAATTTGGTCTCGCCGTCCGTGAACACCTCGACCTCGTTGTCCTGCGTGTACAGCGAATCGCTCGACACCAGGTTCATGTAGATCATATCCTGGTAATACGTCATGAGCGGGTCATTGAACGAATAAAGCCCGTTCTCGACGATCCGCTGCTGCGTCTTGAGCCGCTGGCGGGCCGCTTTCAGCTGGCTCAGCTTGAACTTGTAGATTTTGCGGCGGCTCAGGTTCTGTCCGAGGAGCAGATACAGGACGAATCCGACACCCGGCAGGAAATAGAGAATCATCAGCCAAGCCCATGTGGCCGCGATATTCCGCCGCTCGAGGAAGATGACGGTGACGGCCAGAATCAGGTTGAGAATATAAAATACGGAGTAGGCTTGCTGAAAATAATGCAACTCGGCACCTGCCCATCTATGAAATCGCTTTGCTTGTCAGCTTCAGTATACCAGACTTTCCGCATCCTTTTTCCATTGATTAGGGCGATCTCCATGCAAGGCCCGCCTTTCATTGACAATGCCGGGCATACGGTCTATTGTGCGGAGAAGAGCGCAAGCGTCTCCCCTGCCGCCCCTTCCGGGGCGGCGGATGACGGCGCCGAACAGGCGGCCGCCGCATCCGGGAGCGCGGTGGATGTAAGCCAGCGAATATGAGAACGATGCCGCATCGGCGGCATCCAGCCATGGGAGGCAGGATCATGAACCACAAGCAGGCGGCCGGGGAAAAAGCGGCCGGGGAAGTAAACAGCGGCATGAAGGTCGGGCTCGGCACCGGCTCGACCGTCTACTACACGATTTTGGAGCTCGGAAGACGCGTCAAGGAAGAGGGCCTGGAAATCATCGGCGTGCCGACCTCCGAAGCGACGGACAAGCTCGCCCGCGAGCTCGGCATTCCGCTCGGCGAGCTGTCCGAGCTTGAGCCGCTCGACCTGACGATCGACGGCGCCGACGAGGTGAACGGAACGCTCGATCTCATCAAGGGCGGGGGCGGAGCCCATTTCCGCGAGAAGATGGTGGCGGCTGCCTCCAGGAGGCTCGTCATCGTCGCCGACGAGTCGAAGGTCGTACCGGAGCTCGGACCTTTCCGGCTGCCTGTGGAGGTCGTGCCCTACGGCTGGAAGTCCACCCGGAAGCGCGTCGAGGAGACCGGCTGCTCGGCGGTGCGCCGGGAACGCGGCGGC
>NZ_JZEJ01000001.1:3351784-3363945 GCF_001188365.1 Paenibacillus sp. D9
GACCGCGGCGGGGAGCCTGTCCGGACGGACAACGGCAACTACATTCTGGATTGCGACTTCGGTTGCATCACGGATCCGGGCGCCCTGGACGGCAAGCTGAAAAGCCTGCTTGGCGTCGTCGAGACCGGCCTTTTCGTCGGCATGGCGGATTCGGTCTATGTAGCCGGTCCGGACGGCGTCCGCGTTCTTCGGCGCGGAACGCCGGCATAAGGATCTCTATATGAAAATCATTATCGACAAAGACACCCCCGCCTCTACGAAAACAACGGGAGACACAGCCCGCCCGGAACAGGATAAGCGTTCGGAGCCGCTCCGGACGGGGCTCTCCGGCAAGAAGATCGTTCTCACCGGAGGCGGTTCGACCGGCCATGTCAGCGTCAATCTCACGCTAATCCCGGGCCTGCTGGCGGACGGCTGGAAGATCGATTATATCGGATCGGCATCCGGAATCGAACGGGAGCTGATCGAGCCGCTGGACGGCGTCGCCTACCACGCCGTCTCCACCGGCAAGCTGCGCCGCTATATCGACATGAAGAACATGACGGATGCCTTCCGGGTCGTCAAAGGCCTGGCCCAGGCCGCCGCCCTGCTGCGCAGGCTGCGCCCGGACGTCGTCTTCTCCAAGGGCGGGTTCGTCTCCGTTCCGGTCGTCATTGGAGCGAAGCTGAACCGGATTCCCGTCATCATCCATGAATCCGACGTTACCCCCGGGCTCGCGAACCGGATCGCGATGCCGTTCGCCTCGGCGGTCTGCACGACCTTCCCGGAGACGGCGGCCTATATCCGCAAAGGTCCGGAGATCGTGCAGGCCGGAGCTCTCGTGCGTCCGGAGCTGCTGCAGGGCGATGCCGCCCGGGGCAGGCGGCTGTGCGGCTTCTCCGCAGGCAAGCCGGTGCTGCTCGTCATGGGCGGCAGCCTGGGATCGAGGCGCATCAATGAAGCCGTCCGGGAAGCATTGCCGCAGCTGCTGGAGCAGTACCAGGTGGTGCATCTATGCGGCAAAGGACAGCTGCCTGAGGGCAGCCCTGTGAATGACGGTGCAGGCTACCGGGCATTCGAGTATTTGTCGGAGGAGCTGCCGGATGTGCTGGCGATGGCGGAGCTCGTCCTCTCCCGCGCCGGCTCCAACGCGATCTTCGAGCTGCTGGCGCTGCGGAAGCCGATGCTTCTGGTTCCGCTGACGCTCGCCCAGAGTCGCGGCGACCAGCTGCGCAACGCCGCGTCCTTCGAGCAGGCGGGCCTATGCCGAGTGCTGCAGGAGGAGGAGCTCACGGCGGCGTCCTTGCTGGAGCATCTGTCCGTCTTGGAAGAACAAAAGGCGGATTACCGCGAACGGATGGCCGACGCCGCTCCGGCCGACCCTTTGCCGCTCCTGCGAGGCATCATCGACCAAGCGGCTCGGCAGTAAGCCTCTTATCGAAAGTGCTTCCGCAAGACGATTTCATGACAGACCAAAGAGCCCGTTCCCGCTCGAAGGCCGCTAAAAAATGTCGCTGCGTGCGCGAATCGTTCTTCCAATCGCTGTTGTCCTTCTCCAGAACGATTCCGCACCCTCCGCTTGTTTTTCAGCAGCCCGCTCGCTTGCGGGCTCTTTTTCATTCCGAAAGGACGGCTTCAGCTTTCCTTGAGACTTTTGCACAGGGCATGGACAGCAAATAACAGCAGCCCGCCTGCAAGCGAAAACCGGATCAGGCCGATGAGTTGCCCAGAAGTAGCGCTGAAAGCATAGAGATATGATGTGTCCGAGCTGCCACCGCCCAAAACCGTCGTCAGTTTATAAAGGGCATATGCCGCATTGAACAAAAGCAAATGATAGGAAAGGGATAAGGCGGCAAGACCTTTATCCCTGCTTTTGCCGAAGGCGGCCGCAATCATGAAGACTGAAAATACAAGTACAAGCCCGTAAAGAAATCCCATCCCGCACCTCTCTTCTCCCTTTGACCTCCTGCCCTGGACGATCGATTGCATCATCCCTTGGAAAGGGCTGTGCAAAGGCTCTTTCTCTTTCTTTAGACGTTCATACAGCCGTTTGGTTGTTCTTCGGCTTTATTATTCTAACGGCGAGAAATTGGCGCGCCTCCTGCCCGATATCGGCAAGCAGGCGGATCAAACCGATTTCCGATCCCTGATCAATCCATGTCTTTCGTCCAAATGGAATCGCCGCAGGCGGAACAAAATAGGATACGTGGGGAGGGAGCAAGACGAAGGCATGCACAGCAACCAAAAACGGCTTCCCGAAGCTCTCGAAGCTTTATGTTAATTTCCCTGACGTGTTATTGACACAGAAGCCATATATCCTTCATATTGTGATTCATAGCGGTTATCGTGCTCAGGCAAGCGGGAGGAGCGGGGGATATGGTCAACAAGCTCAGGAAAGCAGCCATTGTCGGAGTGGGCCATGTAGGGGCGAGCTGCGCGTACGCGATGGTGAATCAGGCGGTATGCGACGAAATCATGCTGATCGGCCGAAACCCGAAGCGGACGCGGGCCCAGGCGCTCGACCTCTCCCATTGCGTCGACTTCAGCCATTCGCGGACCAAGGTGTACGACGGCACCTTTGAACAATGCGGTGATATGGATATCATCCTCCTGTGCGCAGGGGGCAATCCGATTCCGGGCGGAACCCGTCTCGACCTGCTTGAATCGGCCTATGAACTGCATGCGGACATCATCGGCAAAATCATGCAGAGCGGCTTCGACGGCATCTTCATCGCCGCCACCAATCCGGTCGACATCGTCACTTATATCGTCTGGAAGCTGTCCGGCCTGCCGCGGGAGCGGATCATCGGCAGCGGCACGTCCATCGACACGGCCAGGCTCAAGACGCTGCTCTCCGAGGACTTGCCGGTCGACCCCCGAAGCGTGCAGGGGTACATCATGGGCGAGCACGGCGAATCGCAGTTCCCGGTATGGTCGCATGTCACGGTCGGCGGCAAGCCGCTGGCCGATATCATCGGCCAGTCCCCCGGGCGCTTCGGCCATATGGACATGGAGGAGATCGCCCTGCGCACGCGCAATGCAGGGTGGGAAATCCTGCACGGCAAGGGCTCCACGCATTACGGCATCGCAGCGGCCCTCACCTCGATCGCCCGTTCCGTGCTCAACAACGACCACCGCATCATGGCGGTATCGGCCGTGCTGGACGGCGAATACGGGCAGCGGGATATCGGCATCGGCGTACCGGCCATACTGGGGCGGAGCGGCATCCAGGAAGTGCTGGAGCTTCGGCTCAGCGCCCAGGAGCAGGAACGCTTCGAACGCTCCTGCTCCATTATCCGGGCCGCCATGGATACGCTGCCTCCCTGGTAGGAACAAGTTGCCGGGATGCCCCTACCTTCCTCCGCTTCCGCTATGCTACAATTTTCGCAATACCGCAATCAGCAAGCGGGATCCGGCAAGTGCCGAATCCCGCTGGACATGGCAGCCAAGGGGGAACATAAACATGGATATCAGGCATATGAGGCTGGACGAACCGGCCCCGGCCACCTTCAGCGAAGAAAGAGAAGAATACGAGCGCGACTACGCCCGTCTTATCCAGTCCCCGGCGTTTCGACGGCTGCAAGGGAAATCGCAGGTATTCGGCGCCGGCTCCGGAGATTACTACCGGACACGCCTTACCCATTCCCTGGAGGTGTCCCAGATTGCCCGCGAAGCAGCCCGCCGGCTGGCCAAGCATTATCCGTTCGTCGAAAAGGGAGAGCATCCCGGGCTCGTCGTCAGTCCCGCCGTGGTGGAATGCGCGGCTTTGGCTCACGATCTGGGGCACCCCCCTTTCGGCCATCGGGGAGAAGAAGTGCTCAATCGCCTGCTGCAGGAGCAGTACGGCATGAAATATGAAGGCAATGCCCAAAACTTCCGCATTCTCATGTTCCTGGAGAAGCGCGCCGGCAGCGGCAGCGGGCTCGACCTGACAGCCGCGGTGCTGCTTGCCGTCAACAAATACCCTTTCTGCCTCGATGAGCCCGGCCGCCTCAAGGGAGTGTACGCACCGGAATGGGAAATCATTTCCGAGCTGCGCCGCAAGTGGGACATGCCGACAGGCGAGACGACGCTGGAGACGCAGCTGATGGATTTGTGCGACGATATCGCCTACTCCACCCATGACATCGAGGACGGCATCCGCGCAGGCAAAATCGGCATGAACCGGACCTTCTTCGAAAACGACCGGCTCCACGAGCATCTCGTTCAGGAGATCGCCCATGACGAAGGAAATCGGGGCTTTCGCTGGGATGAAGTGGACATCCCCGTCATGGTTCGCCGGGTGCTGGACGATTTCCTGGCTCAGTGGGAAGAAATCTACCAATCCACCGGCCGCGAGTCCTCGCGCACGCGCAGGGAAATCAAGGCCAGATGGGTAAGCACCTTCGCAGGCCGCATCGGCATCATCGACGACGGGGGCTGGAAGCGCGTCACCTTCGTCCGCGATGGCGCTCAGGATCTGGATCTGCTCCGCACGATGGAGATTCTGAAGAAGCTGGCCTGGGTAACTCTCGTCAAGGACTTCCGCGTCCAGCGGCTGCAGCTGCGCAGCGAGATCATGGTCCAGCGGTTATGGGAAAGCTTTGTCGATCCCGACATGGGCCGCTTGATCATTCCTCCCGATTGGCTCGAGAATTATGAGCGCCATTCGGGCAAATGGAGCTGGCCGCGCTTTGTGGCCGATTATATATCGGGCATGACGGACGCTTATGCGGAGAAGGTGTACGCCGAGCTGTTCGCCAGCAAGTCCGGCTCCATCTACGAGATGGATTGACGCCGGGAAATGGCCGCAAGCCCGACAAGATCAGTCATGAGCTCGGGCGCTGCGCGCTCCTCTGCCTCCCTTTTTGACTGCAAGTCCAATCTTGATTCCAACCTCAAAATCCTAGCTGAGACGCAGGTGTATAAATAGAACAACTGGGTACTTGGAGAACTTCGAACTAACTGGGTAAACGTAGAACATCCAACTACCTGGGTACACATAGAACGCTCAACCAACGGGGTGAACATAGAACTCCAACAAACCAGGCGCTCGCAGAATGTCCAACTACCTGGATGCTCGATGAAAGCCACCTGGGTGCTCATTGAACTTCCAACTCATTCGATTTGGTCTTTCGCTCTTGCTGACAATCCGACCTTCAATACCAATCCTAGCCGCACGAGATCTGGCTGCGCTTAGATGCCCCGACTGAACAAAAAAAACAGCCGAGCATTGCTATCGGACATCAGATCCGTTATTTCCTCGAAAATCGCTGATTCTCGGATTTATCGGACATCAGATCCGTTATTTGATCGAAATTCGCTCCGTAAGGCGATAAATGGCCAAAATAGCGGATCCTATGTCCGATAAATAAGCAAAAGACCTCTTTGCAGGCAAATAACGGATCCTATGTCCGATACTTGCAGGCAAGAGGTCTTTTGTTGTTTTGTCGGCGACATGCGTATGCGGCCTGTCTGAACAAAACCGGTAAAAAGAGCGGCGCCATAGGCCACATGGTGGCCCGCGGCGGTATTCCTCTGTTCAAGGCAATGTCCGCCATGGCCGGCTTCCATGTCTCTAGCTTCGCTTCGCCGCTCCGGCTGCCCGGCTCCCACCGCCCTAGCCTCGTTTTGGCTCCCACAAGCCTCGCCTTCGGCTAACCCTGCAGCCTCGCTGCGGCTACCCCGCCAGCCTCGCTGCGGCTACCCCTGCCGCCCAGCTTCGGCCGTTCCGGCATCCGGAACCTGCTCCGCAGCGGTCCGGTGCAAGCCCGCAGGCCAGAACGCCCAGCGGCCCAGCAGCGCGGTAAGAGCGGGAACGAGGAACGGACGCACGATGAACGTATCGAGCAGGACGCCCAGCGCCGTAATCAAGCCGAACTGAAGCAGCACCTGGATCGGCAGCGTGGCCAGCACGGCGAAAGTGCCGGCAAGAATGAGTCCGGCGGATGTAATGACCGGCCCGCTCTCGTTTACGCCCTCGGATATGGCTTGGCGGAGCGGCATATGCCGCCTCTTTTTCCAGATGCCCGACACCATGAAAATGTTGTAGTCCTCGCCCAGCGCCACCAGGAACACGAAGGCATAGAGCGGAATGGCCCCTTGTATCGCGTCGATTCCGATCGCCTGGAGGACGAGCCAGCCGAGCCCGAGAGCGGAGAAATAGCTGAGGATGACGGTTCCGATCAGGTACAGCATGGCGGTTGCCGAGCGCAGGTAGACAAGCAGCAGCATCGCGATGAGGCCGATGACGACCGGAATGATCAGCCTTGTGTCCGAGGCTTGCGTCGCCCGGGTGTCGTATTGGACCGCCGTCTGGCCGGCAATCCAGACATGGCCTGCCGGATCGGCGGCTCCCGTTCCGGCGAGAGCGCTCTCGGCCAATCTCCTCATCTCCGGAATGCGGTCCATCGCTTCGAGGGAATACGGGTTGAGGCTCAGCTCCACCGTCCAAGCCCGGATGTCGGGATCAACGGCTCCCTGCTGCGGCTGGGACACGGAGGCTACATAAGGCTGGCTCTTCAGCTCATTCGCGAAGCCGTCCATGCCGCCTCGTCCTTGCGTGTCCGCGATGATGGTGACGGGAGCCAGCTTCCCTTCGGAGAACTGTTCTCCGATGAGGCGGAAGCCTTCTCTGGACTCCATATCGGACGGGAACGAGGAAAGAATGTCGTACGTGAACTTCACCTGAGAGCTGACGGCAGCCAGGGAGCCGAGCAGCAGCAGGGAGATTCCGGCTACTTTCCATGGATGCCGGACGACGAGACGCCCGGTGAGTCCGGAGCGCCGGCTGCTGCGCGGAGAAGGCGCGGGCTTGCCCCGGCGTGCTGCCCGCTCCGCCGCCATCGCCGGCGTCCGCGGCACGAACGGCCAGAAGGAGCCGCGGCCGAGAATCGCGAGCAGAGCGGGAACAAGCGTCAGGCTGGCCAGCGCCATGACGAGAATCGACAGGCTGAACGGCACGGCGAACCGGTGAACGCCGCCGAAGCGGGCAAGCAGCAGCGTCAGCAGCGCGATGACGACCGTCAGGCCGCTCATCGCGATTGCCCCGCCGGCGTCGGATACGGCCTTGCGCAGCGCGGCCGCCTTGCTCTCCTCCTCCGTGAGCAGATGGCGGTAGCGGCTGATCAGGAACAGGCAGTAGTCCGTCCCTGCGCCGAACAGCAGCACCGTCATGATGGAGACGGCTTGCGAGTCGACATCGATCCAGCCCTGCGAGGCCATATACCCGAGGATCGGCCCCGTCACTCCGTAGGCGAAGCCGACAGCCAGCAGAGGGATGAGAGCCAGTACGGGGGATCGGTAGATGACGAGCAGGAAAACGAGCACCAGCAGCACCGTGGCGATCAGCAGAGAGACATCGGCGCTGCTGAACAAGGCGGTGGCATCAACCGCGATGCCTGCGGGCCCGGTCAATCGGGCGCTCGGCACCGAGGAATCCGCCGCTGCGGACGCAGCCGCGAACACGTCCTGGCCGCCGGCCAGCGCGTTGATCCGCTCCCGCAGCTCCAGCGTGCCTTCCTTGAGCTCCGGCGTGCCGGCCTCCGGCTTGAACGTCACGGCCCAGACGAGCGTACTGCCATCCTGCGACAGCTGCGCCCTCAAGGCCGGCGCCGGCAGCTTGTCGAGCGGCACCGCCGCCTGCTGATGGGCGACGGGCCGCGCCGCCACATCCGCCGACGCTTGCCGGATCAGCTCGAGATCTCCGTCGCGGAGTCCGCCTTCCCGGTGCCATACGACCAGCGCCGGCGTGCCGTCGTTCGAGGCGAATTCGCGGCTGAGCACCTCCTCTGCCTGAACGGAAGCGACATGCTTGCCGAAGTTGGGCGCGTTCTCGTCGACCTCGCTCCTTACGCCAGGAAGAAGCAGGCTGAGCAGGGCGGCCATCACGATCCATGCCGCCAGCGTCATCCACTTGCTCCGCCTGCCGGCGACAGCTTCCATCCATCGGTTCATAAGCCTCATCCTTTCGGTTCTGCATTCCGCCCCCGGTATGACCCCGAGCACGAAATCATGATAAAATAAGCTAGCCCGACTCGAAATGCATGATCGGGCAAACAAGATAACAGCCAAAGGAAAATCCTGTTTTCATTATATATACCGTAGGGTTAATTTTCAACGGATACCGATTTTCATAGAAAGGAGAGCTTCTTTTGTCAAAATTTTCCCATGCCGATTCCGATAAAGAAGGAACGCGCCGCGCGCCGGGCCGGCCGAAGGCGGAAGAGCGCGGAACTCCCGTCCGGGACCTCGTGCTGCAGGCCGCATCCATCCTGTTCATGGAGCAGGGCTACGAGGCCGTATCGCTGAACCAGATCGCCGAGCAGTGCGGCGTCACCAAAGCATCGGTATACTATCATTTTACGAGCAAGCCGGTCCTGTTCACCGCCTCCGTCACCGATATGCTGCGCAAGGCCAAGGCCGGAACAGAAAGGCTGCTGGAAAGCGGCGGATCGTTGCGGGAGAGGCTGCTCCGCATCGCCCAGGTCCGGCTGGCCCGAAGCCAGCATGCCGAGTTCGAAACGCTGATGCGGGAAGCGTCCCACTGGCTGACGGCGGAGCAGAAAAATGAGATCCGCGAAGCCGAGGACCATCTCCACCAGCTTCTTGCCGTCCATTTCCGCAAAGCTGTCGATGCCGGAGAAGTAAAAAAGGGCAACCCTCTTCTGATGGCTCATCTCTATACCGCCCTGCTGATGATCGGCAACCGGGAAGCGGCGCAAGGGATGTACGGCTCCATCGACGAGCTGGCCGATCAGATGATGGATCTATTCTGGTCCGGCATCGATTCCGAACGTACGCAAGAGAAAGCGTGATGGTCCAAATCGTCTGCCGGCACCCGATCCTGAAGGTCATCTTGGCTATGTGAGGAGAGAAAAAGCAGGACATGTCGATCAAACTGAAGCTATCCGCTCTCATATCGTCAGTCGTTGTCCTGATTTTGGCATTGAACCTGCTCGTTTTCTCCCTGTATTCGACCGGGCAGCAGGACAAAGCGGTCGAGCAGCAAATCCGTACGGCCGCCGATCAGATCCGCTTCTCCATGACGCCGACGCTGCGGACGGCTTATTACCTCGATGCCGCCGTCTCGGAGCGGATGCGTGTCGCATCCATTGCCGCCATCGGCCTGCTGGGACCCCGCTTGGCCGACGTCGCCCCATCCACCCTGCTGGAAAGCGCGGCCAAGCTCAACCTGAGCTCCCTGTCGCTCGTTCAGCGCGAATACGGCGGCAAGATTGCAATCAAGGCCTCGTCCGATTCCGATCTGGAGGGCAAGACGATCGGCTCCGACAGCCTCAACGGCAAGGTCGTCAGCGACCTGATCGGCAGCAGATACGCGTATGTCGACCGGGGAACGAGCCTCCAGAACTACTGGTGCGATTCGCTCTTCTACTCCGAGAGAGGCTACAAATCCAAGCTGAGCTTCTATTACGACGGAACCGCCGACTACGTCGTGCGGATCTCCTACAATGTGCAGCCGATGGTCGACAAGCTGACCCCGATCCAGGACAACAGCAGCATCGACGATATGATTCTCGACTCGCCGGGTCTGGTCGAAATTACAGGCATCAATGCGGATCTGGTGCCCGGTTCGGACAGCGGCCAGCCTTCCGAGCTGCAGCAGGCATTTCCGGACAACGCCATGGAGTTCGGGTCATACCGCTATGTCGACAGAGAGAACGATTATGCCTTGATGGAAAAGGCCAGCCAGACAGGCCGGCCGGTGTACAACAAAACCGAGCTGCTCGGCAAAAAGCTGCTGCGGGGCTATATCCCCTTCAATGTAGACTCCATCCGCAGCTACGTCATCATCGTTTCCCTGGATACCTCCTTGTACGGAGAGTCGCTGAACAAGCAGTTCTTCCTGCTGCTCGCCATATCGATCACGCTGCTGATCGTCGCCATCTCGGCCAGCTACCTGATCTCCGGCGTCGCCTTGCGGAAGCTGAAGCTCGTCATTCGAAGGGTCAACGCGGTGGCCAAGGGAGACTTCAACAAGCCGATCCGCCTCAGCAGCAACGACGAGATCGGCGAGCTGGCTCAAAGCGTCAACCTCATGGCTTCCAATATGAGCGCATATACGAGCAGGCTCAAGGAGTCGGCGGAGGAGCTCCGCCACACCAAGGAGCATCTGGAATCCCTCGTCAGGCATACGAAGGACGCCATCCATACGTACGGCCTCGACGGGAGGCTCATGAGCGCGAACCGCGCCTTCGAAACGATGCTGGGATGGTCGGAGCAGGAGCTCATGGATGATCGTTCGCCTGCCTCTTTCCCACCCGTGAACGAGGAGGAAATACGCCGAATGATCGCAAGCGTGCTGAATGGGGTCGCCTATATCGACGCGGAGACCACGCTCGAGACCAAATTCGGAGCCCGCATCGACGTGAGCACGACGGCCTCGCCGATTCGAGACCATGACGGGACGATCGTCGCGGTATCCTGCATTTCCCGGAACGTGACGAACCGCAAGCATACCGAAGAGCTGCTGCGGCGGACGGAGAAGCTCTCCGTCGTCGGACAGCTGGCAGCCGGTGTCGCCCACGAGATCCGCAATCCGCTGACGACGCTGCGCGGCTTCGTGCAAATGCAGATGGAGGGCAAGGAGCTGAGTCCGTACTTCCTGTCGATCATGCTTTCGGAGCTGGACCGGATCAACTTCATCGTCAGCGAGTTTCTTGTGCTGTCCAAGCCCCAGGCCAATCATTACCACAAGCAGCGCATCGCGCCGATGCTGGAGGATATGGCGCTCCTCCTGGAGCCGGAAGCCAATCTGTCCGGAGCCGCCATCGAGCTCAATCTGGATAGCGGCCTCCCCCCGATTCTATGCGAGCCGAACCAGATGAAGCAGGTGTTCGTCAACGTCATCAAAAACGGCATCGAGTCCATGGCGGAGACGGGCGGCGTGCTGAAAATCGGCTTGCATCGGGACGATGCCGGATATGCCGTTGTCACGGTCGAAGACCAGGGAAGCGGAATTTCCGAGGAAGACCTGCTTCGTCTGGGCGAGCCGTTCTTCACCAGCAAGGAAGGCGGCAACGGGCTCGGGCTCATGGTCAGCCAGCGCATCGTCAGCAATCATAAAGGCACATTCGCCATCCGCAGCCGTATCGGCCATGGAACTGTCGTCCGCATCAGCCTGCCCGTCCTCTCCGAATGATCCTCCCGCTCTCCCGGGATACTAGGCACAGACAAGCTGCTGCCGCAGCATCTGGGAGGGCGGAAATCATGAAAACGATAGTCAGCATTGCCGCAGAGGATTGGCGGCGGATCGGACGGAACTGGACCGCCTGCGTCATCCTGGGAGGCCTCGCCCTGCTCCCCTCCTTGTACGCCTGGTTCAATATTCTCGCCTCGTGGGACCCGTACGGACGCACGTCCGAAATTCCGTTCGCCGTCGTCAACGAGGATGCCGGATACCGGCTCAGTCCGGCGCTTGGCGCCGCAGCGGGTGGAGAAGCGGGCGGCATGCTCCGGGCCGGCGACGAAATCGTCAAGGCGCTGCGCGCCAATCCTTCGATCGGCTGGCATTTTGTCGGCGGGAAGGAAGCGCTGGACGGCGTTCGGGACGGCACTTATTATGCCAGCATCCTCATTCCGCCGAACTTCTCCGAGCGGATGGCCAGCATCCTCTCGCCCAAGCCGCTGCGGGCGGAGATTACGTATACCGTCAATGAAAAAATCAATGCGATCGCTCCCAAGATCACCTCTTCAGGAACGAATACGATCATCAAGAATTTCACCGAGCAATTCTCCGAAACGGTGAACGGCACGATCTTCCGCCTGTTCAACGAGCTTGGCACCGAGCTCGAACGGGAACGGCCGGCGATCGAGCATGCGGAGCAGCTCGTGTACCGGCTGGAGAAGGAGCTGCCCGAGGTGAACCGGATCGCTGCCGTCGCCCGGAAGGATCTGGGCAAGACCGCCCAGCTCACGGCGGAGGCGCAGAAAGCGCTCCCGTTCGCCGAGAAGCTGACCCGGGAAGGCTCCCGCTTCGCGGACGGAGCCGGGACGTTCCTGCAGCACGGCAGCGAGGCGCTTCAGGCGGTATCTCCCGCCGTGAAGCAGAATTTGCTGCTCGTGCAGCAGGCTGCGGCGGCGCTGGAGGCAGCCGCAGCCGAGCTTGGCGAAGGCGGCGCGGACAATTCCGCCCGCGCCGCCGAAGCTCTCGCCGCAGCGGCCGCCCGCATCGAGGCGGGCCG
>NZ_JZEJ01000001.1:3364033-3731533 GCF_001188365.1 Paenibacillus sp. D9
CGCCGCAGGCGAGGCGCTGGCGGCCGGGCGGCAGCCGGCAGCCGGGCTTGCCGAGCAGCTGCGGCAAGGGGCCGGGGAGGCCGGGCGCATCGCCGCCGACCTCCTCGGCCGCTACGACAGCGAGCTCGCGCCGCGTGTCGCTGCAGGGGTGAAGGCGGCGCAAAAGGCCGCCGCAGAAGCCAGCGACGCCCTGAAGCGGGCGCATGCCGAGCTGCCCGCCGTGACCGGACTGCTCCAGGATGCCGCCAAAGGCATCGCATTCGGCCAGAGCAAGCTCGATGCCTTCCAGAGTCGGCTGCCGGAGGCCGAAAAGCGGATTCGAGACCTCGCGGCCAAGCTCCGTGAGCTTCGCAAGAAAGGCAATCTCGGCGAAGCCATCGAGCTGCTCAAGAGCAATTACGTCCAAAAAGCCGAATTCCTGGCCCGCCCGATCGAGCTGAAGCAGCATTCGCTGTTCCCGATCGCGAATTACGGAACGGCGATGACGCCGTTTTTCACCGTGCTCTCGCTGTGGGTCGGCGCGCTGCTGCTCGTCTCCATGCTCAGCTTGGATGTCCACCGAGATGCGGCAGTCCAGCATGCCTATCTCGGCCGCTTCCTCACCTTCTGGGCGATCGGCCTGCTGCAGTCGCTGCTCGTCACGCTCGGAGACATCCTGCTGCTCGGCGTACGCCCCGCGTCGCCGGTCTTGTTCGTGCTGTCGGGGCTGCTCATCAGCACCGTGTTCATGCTTATCGTCTATACGCTCGTATCCGTTCTCGGCAATGTCGGCAAAGCTGCCGCCATCGTCCTGCTCGTGCTGCAGCTCGCCGGCTCCGGCGGCACGTTCCCGGTGCAGGTCACGGCGCCGATCTTCCGGGCATTTTATCCTTTTCTGCCTTTCACCTATGCCGTCGGCCTCATGCGCGAAACGGTCGGAGGCATTCTCCCGGAAGCCGCGCGCAGAGATTTGTCGATGCTGCTGCTCTTCGGCGTCATCGCGCTGCTCGCCGGCCTGATGCTGAAGAAGCCGCTAGGAAGAGTCGCCGAGAGCCTTGCGGCCAAAGCCCGCGCAAGCGGCATTATTCATTGACCAAGCGCAGCGGGCTTCAGGGAATGCCTGATCCGCAATATCGCCAGCCCCTGCTGTCCCTATGCCTATGTTTTATCCACCATTACGCAGATCCATCTGTGCCCGGAGGAATCAGCATGAGATCCCATGCCGCGCCCGAACCCGATAAAGCTCCGCTGTGGCCGATGTTCAAGCGCCTGTTCCTGCATGTCAAAGGACAATGGCCGCTGCTTTTGGCCGCTTGGCTGTCCATGGCCGCCGTCGCCGCCCTGCAATTCGTCATTCCGAAGCTCACCCAGTATGCGGTCGACCATGTCATTCCCGGCAAGCTCTACGGCCAGCTGCTGCCGATCGCAGGAGCCGTCTTGGGGACGGCGGTGCTGCTCGGCGTATTCGGCTATATCAGCAGCTACACGTTCAGCAAAGCCGGCCAGCAGACCGTCTTCGAGATCCGCAACCGCCTGTACCGCCATTTGCAGAGCCTCGATCTCGGCTTCTACGACCGCCGCCGCACGGGCGACCTGATGTCCCGCATGACGAGCGATGTCAACCAGCTGCAGCAAATGGTCAGCTCCGGAACGATGGGCATCCTGACCGACGCCGTCACATTCATCGCCATTGCCGGTTACATGCTGCTGGAGAATGCGCAGATGACCGTCGCGCTCCTGGCTTTGTTTCCCGTCATGTTCCTGACGGCCCGCCGCTACGGCGGACGGATGCGCCGCACCTTCCGCCGGGTCCAGGAAACCGTGGCGGAGATGAGCAGCCATCTGCAGGACACGCTCTCTTCCATCCGGCTCGTCAAGTCGTTCTCCGCCGAAGAACGCGAAAGCGCTGTATTCGCCCGCTTGAGCGCCGACAACCGGGACGCCAATCTCCGCTCCACCCGCTTCAGCGCGATTTTCAGTCCCATGATCGACCTGCTTCAATACGCCGGCATGGCTTTCGTGCTCGCCTTCGGCTCCTGGCAAGCGATGCGGGGCGATATGACCGCCGGCTCCGTCATCGCCTACCTCAGCTACTTGCGGCTGCTCCAAAACCCGGTCCGGCGCTTCAGCCGCCTTATGAGCACCGTGCAGCAGTCCGCGGCGGCCTATGACCGCATCATGGAGACGATGTCGGCCGTTCCCGACGTCAAGGACCGGCCCGATGCGGGCGAGCTTAGGCTCGCAGGCGGAGAAATCGCGTTCGAGCAGGTTTCGTTCCGCTACTCTTCCTCCTCCTCCGATGTGCTGCATGAATTCAACCTGACGCTGGCCCCGGGCAAAACGACCGCCCTAGTCGGCTCTTCGGGCGCGGGCAAAACGACGGCAGCCCATCTCGTCATGCGCTATTATGACGCAACCCGAGGGCGGATCACGATCGACGGAACCGACATCCGCGATGTGACCCAGGCTTCCCTGCGCCGTCAGATCGCGATCGTCTCGCAGGATGTCATGCTCCGCAACGGCTCCGTGCGGGCCAATCTGACCTACGGCAAGCCCGGGGCCGCCGAGGAGGAAATGATCAGCGCCGCGCAGGCGGCCTACGCGCATCCGTTCATCGAGGAGCTTCCGGACGGTTACGATACGGAAGTCGGAGAGAGAGGCGTCCGCCTCTCCGGCGGGCAGAAGCAGCGGCTTTCCATCGCCAGGGCGCTGCTTGCCGACCCCAAAGTCATCATCCTCGACGAAGCGACGGCATCTCTGGATACGGAATCCGAACAGCTCATCCAAGCAGCGTTGGAAACCCTTTTGTCCGGAAGAACAAGCCTCGTCATCGCTCACCGCCTCTCCACCGTCCGCAGAGCCGATCTCATCGTCGTCATGGAGCAAGGACGCATCGTTCAAAGCGGCACCCACGAGGAGCTCATGGAGCAGGGCGGCCGCTATCGCCATCTGTACGAGCTTCAGTTTCCGCAGCAGGCAGGATGATTTCATTCTTGCTGCAAGCCGATTGATCCGCTCCTCGGCAGAAAGGCTCCTTTCACTCCGCTGCAAGCAGGCGGATTCCGTCCTTTTTCTTTACCGGGTATGAAACTCCCGGCCGGGGCGAATCCTACCCAAGGACGCTTTTCCGGCGCTCGAGTACATTACGCGAGAGAAGGGTGACGGCAGGAGTGAAACCAGATAAACGCGGCGGTTCCGCCGCCGTATCGGGCGGAGGGATAAAGCGGCCGCGCGGAAAGTTCGTTGGCAGGGAGCCTCAGCCATCCCACAAAAAAGCCGATGACAGCCGCACAGCCGCCCTTCTCGCCCTCTCATCCGTTCCTTTGATCATGACGCTGGGCAATTCCATGCTTATTCCCGTGCTGCCCGCCATCGAAACGGCGCTCGGCATCACGCCTTTGCAGGCAAGCCTCATCATCACGGTCTACTCCGTGATGGCCATCATTCTGATTCCGATCGCCGGATATCTATCCGACCGCATCGGCCGCAAGAAGGTCATCATTCCCTCGCTGATCCTGGCCGGGGCGGGAGGCGCTGTATGCGGCTGGGCCGGCAGTCTCCAGCCAGGGGGTTACGGCATCATTTTGGCGGGAAGAGTGCTGCAGGGAATCGGCGCTGCCGGCGCCATGCCGATCGTCCTCCCTCTGGTCGGGGACATGTTCCGGAGCGAGCAGCAGGTCAGCGCGGGACTCGGGCTGATCGAAACCTCCAACACATTCGGCAAGGTGCTCAGCCCGATTCTCGGATCGGCTCTCGCCCTTCTTGCCTGGCAGGCGCCGTTCTGGTCCGTGCCTATTCTTTGCGCGCTCTCCATTATCCTTGTGCTGTTCCTGGTCAAGGTTCCGCCCAAGCAGGGCGAGGAAGCAGCAGCGCCTCCGCCTCCGGGCAAATTTTTGAGCGGCGTTTGGAACCTTTACCGAAGCAAGGCGGGATGGCTGACGGCTTTGTTCGTCGTAGGCTGCTTTTCGATGTTCATTTTATTTGGGCTGCTGTTCTACCTGTCGGAAACGCTGGAAAAAAGCCATCACATGAAGGGCATCCTGAAAGGCCTTGTGCTCGCGATTCCTTTGGCCGTTCTGTGCGCTGCTTCTTATGCTGCGGGAAAATGGATCGGCGAGCATAAAAAAGTGATGAAATGGACCGTCACCGGAGGGTTCCTCCTCTGCGCGGCCAGCATCGCCGCCTGCCTGTTCTGGGAGGCGACCTCCATCCGCATCGCCCTGCTGTCCGGCGCAGGCCTTGGCATCGGTGCCGGCTTGCCCTGCCTCGATGCCTTCATTACCGAAGGCATCGACAAGGAGGAGCGCGGGACCATCAGCTCGCTGTACAGCAGCATGAGATTTATCGGCGTGGCCGCAGGCCCGCCCGTCGCTTCGCTGCTCATGAAGCAGTCCGCGCCTTTGCTCCTGGGAGTAATGGCTTCCGTGGCTGCCGCCGCCTTCATACTCGCACTTGCCGGGATTCGCCCGCGCAATGACAAAGGCTGAGCCGCTCAAGCGGCTCAGCCTTTCGCCGATTACAGGCCATCCCGGATTTACGGTATGCATCTGCTTTCACTTCTTACAGACCTTCCGGGTACGGGTAGTGTCCCGCTTTTCGCCAATCAGGCCATTCGGCTATACGGACATAAATTCCGATCTCGAAGCTTACAGGCTTCCGGCTTTACGGGCATAAGCTCCGCTTTCACCGCTTACAGGCCATCCGGCTTTACGGGCATAAGTTCCGTTCTCGAAAGCTTACAGGCTCCCGGCTTTACGGGCATAAGCTTACAGGCTCCCGGCTTTACGGGCATAAGTTCCGCTTTCGCCGATTTCAGGCTATCCTTCTTTACGGGCATAAGTTCCGCTTTCGCCGATTTCAGGCCTCGCCGGTTCCTCCCACTGTCCGCCGATACAGGCCATTCCGGATTTATCGGACATACGTTCCGCTATTTGACCCATTTGAAGGCTAATTCAGATTTATCGGACATACGATCCGCTATTCCCCATTTTTTATCCGCATAGAGGTAGATTTTACAGAAATAACGGATCTGATGTCCGATAATCGCCCATGAAGGCTCATTCTCGCTCAAATAACGGATCCTATGTCCGATATCGGTTAATTGGCATTTCCCCGTTTGATTTAGAAGCACAACCGAGGCGCGCAGGCATCATTGGCATCATATTTGTGATCTCATAGGCGTTTTCTTGTCTCCAGTTCCGTTTTTCTAACTTCTCTTCTGTTTTCTGATACCATTCTTCTCTTCTGTTTTCTGATCCCATCTGTAAACGGTGAGTTCATGTTTCGTTTTCGGCTTCCGTATCTGTCTTCGATTTTGTGCTGCATTCGTTAACTTTCGGCTTCATTTTCCTTGCTTTCTCTACTTGACCCCGTTGGTTGTGTTCCGACATCCTTTTCCAGAAAAGCCTATGCAGGCTGCTTGGAGACATCTTACAATAGAAGAAAAAGGGGATGGATACCGAATGGAAAAGAATCTCGTCCGAATCGCACTCGCCCAAACCCGCTTTCCCAAGTCTCTAGTGGATGGAGAAGATCTCATAGCCCGAGGAATAAGCCAGGCTGCAGATCAGGGAAGCGCCATCGTCTGTTTTCCGGAGGCAGTCCTTCCGGGGCTGAGAGGGGTCGGCTTCGATGTTGAGCCCTATGATCACGAGGCCATGCAGGCTGTGCTGAAGCGCGTCTGCGAGCTGGCCGCCAGCCGCCGGATCGCGGTAGTTCTGCCTACGGAATGGAGGGGCGAGGGAGGCATGGAGCTGGCGGCATTTGTCATTTCCGCCGATGGCGAGCTTCTTGGACGCCAGACCAAAAATCAGCTCGATCCGGACGAAGAGCCATTCGGTTACAACCCCGGCGTTGGAAGAACGCTGTTCGAGATCGAAGGGCTCAAGTTCGGCATCGTCATCTGCCATGAGGGGTGGAGGTATCCCGAGACCGTCCGCTGGGCCGCGCGCCGAGGAGCGGATATCGTCTTTCATCCCCAGTTCACTCCCGCGGTGCCCAACCCTGAATTCTACATAGGCGCCATGGCTTGCCGCAGCGGGGAGAACCAAATTTACTTCGCGAGCGTCAATTTCGCCTTGAAAGGTCAGCAGGTCGTCACCAGCCTGATCTCCCCTGCCGGTGAAACGCTTGCCTCGGCATCGCCCGAAGTCGACGAGCTGATCGTCTATGATATCGACCCTGCCCAGGCTACTCGCCGTCTTGCGGGCAGGCTGCGGCCGGAGCTGCTTGGGTGAGCAGCGCGCCAAACAAATAAATGGGGATAGGCCGGCAGGCCATCCCCGTTTTCACTATCCAACTTTTTCGGCTCAGCTTTTTCGGCTCAGCTTTTCAACTCAGCTTTTTCGGCTCAGCTTTTCGGCTCAGCTTTTCAACTCAGCTTTTTCGGCTCAGCTTTTCGGCTCAGCTTTCCAGTTCAGCTTTCGGCTCAGCTTTTTCGGCTCAGCTTTTCGGCTCGCTTTCTTCTCAGCATTTCAGCTCTTCAGCTCTTCAGCGCTTCAGCTTCAGCTTTTCGGCTCGCTTTTGCCGTCGTAGCGCCTGGTCCATTCCATCAGAATCTCGTCGCGATCCTTGGCCGCTGCCTGCAGGTCATATTTGATAAGCTGATCGACCGGGTTTTTGGCATAACCGGCCGGAAGCTCGCCCGACTCGTCCTTCACGGCCGTAATGGGATAGTTTTTCTTGTACTCCTTCATCGCGTCGTCCGTGATGGCCCAATCCAGAAACTCCTTGGCGGCCGGGTTGATGTTCGGCTTCTTGATCAGGGCATTGGCTTCGACGTCCCAGCCGGAGCCCTCCGCAGGAAAGACGGCTTCAACCGGCGTTCCCTTGTCCTGCTCGGAGATGACCCGGTAGCCGAAGGAAATTCCGATTGGGTACTCGCCCGTTCCCGCCATCTTGGCCGGCTTGGAGCCGGAGTGCACGTACATGGCGATGTTCTCGTTGAGCTTGTCCATGTAAGCCCATGCTTTGTCGGCGCCCATCAGCTGGATCAGGCCGGAGACGGTCAGGAAGCCCGTGCCCGAGGAAGCAGGGTTCGGCATCGTGATCAGACCTTTGTATTCCGGCTTCAGCAGATCCTCGTACGATCTCGGAATCGCCAGCCCCTTCTTCTCCATCTCCGTCTTGTTGACGGCGAAGGCCGTTTCCCATGCATCGATGCCGACCCAATGGGCAGACTCCCTGTCATCCTTGAAGGTCGTCTGAATGCGCTCCATGCCCGTCGGCGAATAAGGCTCCAGCATGTCGTTCTGGTCGAGCACGAGCAGGCTGGTCGCCGCCGTTCCCCAGACGACATCCGCCTGCGGGTTGTCCTTCTCCGCCAGCAGGCGGGCCGTTATGATGCCGGTCGAATCCCGGATGATGTTGATCTTGATGTCGGGGTGCTGCTCGTCCCATGTTTGGAGATATTCCTTGATCTGATCGTCCTCAAGCGCCGTGTAGACGAGCAGCTCGGAGCCTGCCTTGCCCTGCTTGGCCTGCGTGCCGCCGGACGAGCCTTCCGATACCGTTCCTCCGCCGCCGGTTCCGTTGCCGCATGCTGCTACCCAGGTGAATGCGGCGAGCATCGCCGCTGTCAACAGCCATTGTTTCTTCATGGTCTTTTCTCCCCTTCGCTTCGGCTTCGCTCTCCCTTCCTACATTAGCGTTGGTTGTTCAATGGAACGTAAAGCGAATATGAATGATTTGTATTGTTTTGGCTCTTATGTGGATTCATCCGAAGTTTTTCTTCACAAAACCCGTGTTTTGGTTGCGTTCCAAGCTCTTCCCGGCCATTCATCCCCTCTTCCAAAATAAAGGGAAAAGAAAAAGGGCATCCTTATACCTATGCCTTCCGAGTCGGATATGCCCCTTAAAAGCTCTTTCATTTTGCTTACTAAAGTTGAGAAACAATAGATAATTTAGTACAATGAATAGACTTAAAGGAGGCCTATTCTTATGTCCGCTTCACCGAGAAAGATGGAACTTGGAATCAGCACGTTTTTGGAGGCTATGCCAGCCTCGACTGCAGGCCCGACGATCAGTCACGCCCAGCGTCTGCGCAACGCGGTCGAGGAGATCGTCGTCGCCGAGCAGGCCGGTCTGGACGTCTACGGCATCGGAGAGCATCACCGGCCTGATTATGCGGGCAGCGCTCCGGCCGTGGTGCTTGCCGCTGCGGCGCCCCTGACCAAGAAGATCCGCCTGACCAGCGCCGTCACGGTTTTGTCCTCGGACGATCCCGTCCGCGTCTACCAGCAGTTTTCCACTCTCGACGGCCTTTCGAACGGACGTGCCGAAATCATGGCGGGGCGGGGCTCGTTCATCGAGTCGTTCCCCTTGTTCGGCTACAGCCTGGATGATTACAACGAGCTGTTCGACGAGAAGCTGGAGCTGCTGCTGAACATCCGGCAGTCGGAAAAAGTAAGCTGGCCAGGCGGCCATCGCCCGGCCATCGACAACCAGGGCGTGTACCCGCGGGCGGTGCAGGAGCCGCTGCCGGTCTGGATCGCTACCGGGGGCAACCCGGAATCCGCCATTCGCGCAGGCGTGCTCGGCCTGCCCGTCGTTTTCGCGATCATCGGCGGCATGCCGGAAAGATTCGCCCCGCTGGTTGATCTCTATCGCCGCGCCGCCGCCCAGGCCGGCCATGATCTCTCGAAGCTGCGGGTCGCCACGCACTCGCACGGCTTCGTCGGCGATACGACGCAGGGAGCCGCCGATGCTTTCTTCCCTCATAACCAGGCGCAGATGAGCGCCATCGGCAAAGAACGCGGCTGGGCCGGCTACGACCGCGCCGCCTACGACCAGTCCCGCACTCTGAGGGGCGCGCTGTATGTCGGCGACCCCGAGTTCGTTGCGGAGAAGATCGTGCTGCTGCGCAAGAACCTCGGCCTCGACCGCTTCTTCCTGCATGTGGACGTCAGCACGATGCCGCATCGCGAAGTGCTGAAGGCCATCGAGCTGCTCGGGACGAAGGTCGCTCCGATCGTGCACAAGGAGCTGGAGCGCATCGAGGGAAGCTGATTCCCTTCGTCCAGCCGCATAAAAGAAGCCCCTCCGGACCAAGCCGGGCCGCGGCACCCTCAAAGGGTCGCGGCGCCAGCTTGTTCCGGCAAGGGGCTTTTTCGTTTTTGTCAGGTCGCGGCCAACATCTCCAGCGCTCTAGCAAGCGGTCGGAGAGGATCGCCGATCTGCCTGCCCGTCTCCAGCCCGGCCCTCTCGGCCGCTCCGGCCATCGACAGCTGGGCGACGGATACAGCCAGCCGGGGATCGGACTCCGCCTTCCGGATGAGATGAGCGGTTACCGCATCCTCATAGTCCTTTTTCCGTCCGGCCATGATCAGGCTGAACAGCTCCGGGACGACCTCCGCGCGGACATCCGGCGTCGTGCAGGAGGAAGCCTCCGCATAGGCTTGCAGCCTCGCCATCGTTCCTTCTACTGTGGCCGGGTTGCTGAACAGCAGCAGCTGCGGCTGCCTGATTCGGCAGACTTCCTCGAAAAAGGGTTCATCGATCTTGAGTACGGCCGGCAGTCCGGCTGGCAGACGGGAATCGTCAAGCAGCGCGATATAGTTGGTGCAGGTAATCAGGATGACATCCGCTCCCGCCGCAGCCATCCATTCCAGCTGCTCCAGCACCCTGTCGCCGGCCCCGTCTCTGGCGAAGCCGGGATCCCTTCCGATGCGGGCGAGCAGGCCGGGATCGACGTAATGCTCCAGGACGAATCCCCGAGGCGCGATCCCTTGGATATACCCGATATTGGATTCATGCGCATGCAGGCAAGCCAATTTTAGAGCCAATGCAATCTCTCCGTCCGCTTTTTTCCCTATTTTACCAGCAGCTTCCTCCCTTGTCCGGCGCTGGCCCCGAAAAGATTAAAAAGCCCGGCTGTTCCCAGCCAGGCTATCTCTCCTAATCCGCCACGATCCAGTGCACGTCCTTCTCCTCCAGAGACGGCGCCCATTCCATGGGAGGGGCGATATCGCTGACGACGATATCGATCTCCTCCAATCCGCAAGTGCGGCAGTAGTAGATGCTGCCGACCTTGGCATGATCCGCCAGCACGATGCTCTGCTTCGCCTGCTTGAGGAACACTCGCCCCAGCATCGCCCGGTCGTCCTCGAAGCAGGTGACGCCGCCGTCGAGCTGCAAGCCGTCGGCTACGATGAAGGCTTTGTCCACGTGGAAGTTGGCCATGAAATGCATCGCCAGCGTGCCGCTCGTGCGGTAATGCCGGCTGTTGACGCGGCCGCCGACAAAGACGATCTCCCCGTCGAAGACGCCGCGGTTCTTGTAGCTCAGCAGCAGATTCAGCGCATGGATGGACGTCACCAGCACGGTCAGCTGTTTTTTCAGCACCAGCATGTCGATCATCTGAACGGTTGTCGTGCCGTCATCCAGAATGATGACGTCCTTGTCCTGGATTAGCGCCGCCGCGGCATGCCCGATCCGCCGCTTCTCCTCCGCCTGCAGCACCTCGCGCTTGACGTACGCCGGCTCTTCCCGCTCGACGTTCACCTTCACGGCTCCGCCGTACACCCGCTTGAGCCGGTTCTCCTGCTCCAGCTCCTCCAGATAGCGGCGTACGGTCTCGCTCGACACTTCGAGCTTGGCCACCAGCTCCGGCGTGCGCACCTTGCCCTGCAGCTGCAGCAGGTTCACGATCATCTGTTTCCGTTCCTCACCCGCCAGCGAAATGGCTGCTCCCCCCTCTAAGTCCAGCCTGCGGGCGAAAATCTCCCTGTCCAGGCTCGTTTCTCTTAACCGTACCTCGGAGCGACGGATTTGTGAAGCCCGAATGAGAATATGCTCGGACAGCCATTCTCCCCTGCTCTTGCCTGGTACATTTCAACTGATTTATCCGGCCCTATCCAGCTTATTTTCTCTTTCTTGCCCTGTGTCTTGCTCTGCCTTTCTCTTTCTTACTCTATTTTTCTCCGCCTTGCTCTTTCTTGCTCTATTTTTTCTCTGTCTTGCTCGGTCTTGCTCTGTCTATATCTTTCTGCTCTTTTTGCCCTTGCTCTGTCTGGCCCTTTCTCGCTCCCGCCGCCCTATCCCCCGGATCAGCCTCTAGGCGCCGGAAGCCGGCTCTGTCCGCTCAACCATATAGGCTGCGGCGGCGCAGGTCAGCTCCTTCAGATCCTCCGCCTGCACATCGCCGATGCTGCCGATCCGGAACGTATCGGCGGCGGAAATTTTGCCGGGGTAGATGACGTACCCCCTTTGCTTGAGATAGCCGTAGAACTCCCGGAATTCAAAGCCCTCGGGGCAAAGAAACGCGGTAATGATCGGAGACTGCAGCTCCGCGGGCAGCAGCGGCGCGAAGCCTGCAGCTTCCATGCCTTCGGTGAGCGCCCGCTGCGTACGGACATAACGCTGATGGCGCGCCTCGATGCCGCCCTCCTCATCCAATTCCCGCAGCGCCTGGTCAAAAGCCCGCACGACGTGGGTCGGAGAGGTGAAGCGCCATTTGCCGCCGCCCTTCTCCATCGTCGCCCACTGGTCATGCAGATCGAGCGACAGCGAGCGGGCATGGCCGCCGCAGCGCTCCAGCACGGCGCGGCGGGCGATGACAAAGCCGAAGCCCGGCACGCCCTGGATGCATTTGTTGCTGCTGCTGATCAGCCAGTCGATGCCGAGCTCGGCGGCATCGAGCGGAATGCCGCCGAAGCTGCTCATGGCATCGACGATGAATTCCCGTCCATGCCGCATGACAACGGCAGCCAGCTCGCCCAGCGGATTCAGGATGCCGGTCGTCGTCTCGCAGTGGACGATGGCGACATGCGTCACGCCGGGATCGGCAGCAAGCGCTTCGTCCAGCCGCTCCGGCGAAACCGGGCTGACTTCGCCGAAGCCGAGCCGGGCCGTGTCGATGCCGAGCGTCTCCGCGATCTGCGCCAGCCGCTCGCCGTAGGCGCCGTTGGCCGCCACGAGCAGGCGTCCGCCATCGCGCGGCATCGCCGTGCCGACGGCAGCCTCCACGCTGAAGGTGCCGCTGCCCTGCATCAGGACGGCGGTGTAGGCTTCCGGCGCCGAAGGAGCGGCGAGCAGCGTCAGCCGCTCGCGGATGGACTGGACGAGGCCGTTGTACTCGTCGTCCCAGGTGCACCAGTCGCGCAGCATCGCTTCCTTCACCGTTGCGGTCGTGGAGAGCGGACCCGGCGTCAGCAGCAGATACGGCCTTTCCGCGTTCATGGACGCTCCCCCTTCGCCAGCCGCTCGTTGACCGTCTCGATGAAGCGGTCCAGATCGCCGATCTCGCGGATGACGGCATGCGCTCCGGCAGCCTCCAGACTCGCCGCGATGTCGCGGAAGCGGCGCTCCCGCTCGTCCTCGGACAGCGCGGCGGCCTCAGGTTGCGACAGGCCGAGCTCGTTGCCGCCGAAGACGACTCCGACCGTCCAGACGCCGGCGTTGCGGCCTTCCCTCATATCCGCAGGCGTGTCGCCGCATTTGACATAGGCGGACAGCGGATAAATGCCGAGCACCTCGGCGTTGCGGAAAATCATCCACGGATGCGGCCGTCCCCCGCGGGGCATCTCGTCGGGCGTCACGACGGCATCCGGCGCATAACCCTTCTCCGCCGCGGCAGGCTCGATGATCGCCATCATCTCGCGGGTATAGCCGGTCGTCGTCCCGATCCGGATGCCTGCGGCGCGCAGCCGGTCCTGCAGGGCAAGAGCGCCCGGCACAGGATCGGCGAACCGGTCCAGCGTGCTCATCAGCATCGGCTCGAATTCCCGGTACATCTCCTGCACGTCCTGCTCGCCAGGATCGGCGCCATAACGCGCCCTCCATGCCCGCTTCACCTCGTCATCCGCGCAGATGTCGCGCAGATGATCCAGCTTCATGCGGCCCATCGGCTTGCGCACCGCCTCGTCGGATACCTCTACGCCCCGCTCCGCGAACAGGCGGATGAACGCCTCCACCGGCGCCCGGCTTCCGTAGTCCACCATCGTCCCTGCCCAATCCAGAATGACCGCTTGCACGCGAAGCTGTTCTTTTGTCATTTCAATTCCTCCCGAATGTATAAAATGAAATCATTTTCGCCTTGCAGCGGATTCAATCAACCTCGCCGAGCGCAGCCCTGATGAGCATCGGAGGACGGCCGCGACGGCCCGACGGCCGCCTGTGCCGATCAATGCCCGCGCCAGGCAACCGTACGGCGGCGCAGCCGGCAGCTGAGCGCTTCGTAACCCAGCCGTACGGCCACATTCATGCCGAGGATCAGGACGGACATGGCCGCTGCCATGTCGGTGTCGCCGGCGTCATCCATGCTGACGACGGCGATGGAAGCCAGCTTGAGCTGCGGCCCGTACAGGAAGATGACCGCCGATACGGTAACCATCGCCTGGACGAAGAAGTACACGGCCATTTCCAGAATGGCGGGCAGCGAGAGCGGCACCGTAATTCTCAGGAACGTCCGGAGCCAGCCTGCATTCATGGACAAGGATGCCGTCTCGAATTCCTTGTCCGTCATTTTCAGGGAAGCCGAGGCCGTCATGAACGGAACGGAGAAGAAATGCATGACTCCCGAGAGCACGAGAATCGCCATCGTCCCGTACAGCGCATGCAGCGGATTGCCGGGATGGTTGAAGAAGAAAATGTACGCCAGGCCGATGACCATGCCGGGCAAGGCGAGCGGCAGCACGGACAGGAAGTAGGCGGCCTGCCTGAGGCCTCTCCACAGGGAGATCCGTTCGATGAGGTATGCGGCCATGAAGGCTGCGGCCGTACCGATGACGGCGGTCAGCAGGCTCATCCGCACGCTGTTCCAGAAAGGAGCCATGCCGCCGGCGGCAGCGTCGGCGAAGTTGAAATGGCTCAGCGTCAGCGTCAGGTTGTACGGCCACACCTTGATGAGAGAAGCCAGCACGACGGCCGCGAGCAGCGCCGCGATCGCCAGCGCGGCAAGGCATGCATAGATGTAAGCCGCCGCGTCGCGCAGCCTGCCGGGACCGATCCGATAGGCCGTCGAGCGGGAAGTGACGTAGGCCTGCTGCTTGCGAGAGACGACGCGGTCGACGATGAACGCCAGCACCGCCGGGACGCAGAGCACGAGGCTGACGACGGCTCCTAGAGCCATGTTCTGCTGGCCGACGACCTGCTTGAAAATATCGGTGGCCAGCACGTTGTAGGAGCCGCCGACGACCTTCGGCGCGCCGAAATCGGTGAAGCTGAGGGAGAAGCAGACGGTGACGGCTCCCGCAAGCGCGTACTTCACCGAAGGCAGAGTGACGGTCAGCAGCTGGCGCGCCCGCCCGGCGCCCATCGTCTCGGCCGCCTCGTACAGGCGGTAATCGCTGACCGAGAGCGCCGCGGAGAGAATCAGGAACGCTTGCGGGAACGTGTAGACGACCTCGGAGATGATGATGCCGACAGGTCCGTACAGCGGGATGCGCAGCTCGAAGGGCAGCAGGCCGAACAAGCCGGTCGTGACAAAGCCCTGATTGCCGAACAGGTAGGTCAGCCCGATGCCGTGCATCATCGTCGGAGCGAACAGCGGCAGCAGCGCGATGGCCTTGAACAATGCCTTGCCGCGGATCGCGGATCGCGCGAGCGCATAGGCCAGCAGGAACGCCAGCGGCACGGCGATCACGGTCGTCATGACCGAGATGGAGACGGTGTGCCGGAGCGATTCCAGCAGCGCCGGCGATTCCAGGTAGGCCCGGAAATACCGCAGTCCCGCATAGCTTCCGTCCGGACTCAGGAACGCCTGCCGGAACATGAACAGCAGCGGCAGCACAAGACCGGCGGCGAGCAGCGCGAGCAGCAGAATAAGCGAGCTTCCTTGGGCAAGGACGGTGCCGCGGATCGGCGGCTTGCCGGATGCCGCGGCCGGCTGAAGCGGCGAGGAGCCGGAAGGAGGCGCCGTCATCGGCATGCCTCCGACGGGTAGCTCAGCAGCCGGGTTTCCGGCAGCGCCAAATCCAGCAGGGCGCCGCGCTCGAGCCGCAGTCCCGCCGCCTCATGGGCGGGCAGATCGGCATGGATCAGCGCCGGCTCCGCTCCTCCGGACGGATGCGGCAGCAGCACGCTGATCCGCCAGCTGGAGCCGCGGAATTGAGCCTGCTCCACGCGGCCCGCGAGCAGCAGGCATCCTGCTGTCCGGCGCCCGCCCGGCTGCCGCTCGGCTGCTCCTGCCGCCAGCTCCCGCCTGGCGGCGTCGAAAATGTCGTCCGCCCGGGCGATGCGCACATGCTCCGGACGGATGGCCAGCCGGCTGTCCGGACTCGCTGCGCCCACCCATTCCGGAAGGAAATTGACCGCGCCGATGAAGGCGGCCACGAAGGGATCCGCCGGCCGATCGTAGATGTCCGTCGGCGTGCCGGCCTGCATTACCTTGCCGCCGTTCATGACGACGATCTCGTCCGCCATCGTGAGCGCTTCTTCCTGGTCATGGGTGACCATGACGGTCGTGATGCCGAGCTTCTCCTGCAGCTGGCAGAGCTCCTCGCGCAGCATGGCGCGGACTTTGGCGTCCAGAGCGGAGAGCGGCTCGTCGAGCAGCAGCACCTCCGGCTGCAGCGCCAGCGCGCGGGCCAGCGCCACACGCTGCTGCTGGCCGCCGGAGAGCTGGGCCGGATAACGGTCCCGAACCCCTTCCAGACGGACGAGCTTCAGCAGCTCGTCCACTCTTGCACCTATTTCCCGCCTTGGCATATTCCCCTTGAGCCCGTATGCGATATTCCCTGCAGCCGTCATATGCGGAAACAGCGCATAGGACTGGAAGACGAAGCCGAAGCGCCGCTTGGAGGCGGGCACTCCCGTCAGGCTGCGTCCGCCCAGCGCCACCTCGCCCCGGTCTGGCTGCTCAAGCCCCGCCAGGATGCGCAGCAGCGTCGTCTTGCCGCAGCCGCTCGGCCCCAGCAGGCAAGTGAGCTTCCCCTCGGGAGCGTGCACGTCCACTCCGCCGAGCGCCTCGAAGGCGCCGAATGATTTGCCTACTCCGCGTGCCGTCAATCCTTCCCTTGCCATGGTCATCCTCCATCCTGCTCGTTCTTGCTTTCATGATAGGAGCGAAATGTAAATGGGATGTCAAAAACAAGTTAAGATTGTGTGTTTTGTTGTTTTATCTTTTAATTTATGTTGTTTTTGCTTGTTTTTCAAGCTCAATCAGATGACCGGAATCCTGCAAACGATGAATTAGTCTCTCCGTTTGTTCCTTCTCCGAACTGAAAGGGAATGTCCCGCTCCAGCTCCCCCTGGAATTTCCCTGCCGCCGATAGACCGCCCAATTCGTCCCTCCATCGCCATGCAACAAAAAAGAACCGCCCCATGGCGGTCCTTCTTCTCGCTTGCTTCCCATCCCTCGTTCACATCAAATCCGCAATTCCTCTCCTCGCCCGCTTGCTTCCCATCCGCGCTCTCATTCCTTGCCCGGCCGTTTCACATCGACGACGATCGTATCCAGCAGCCTGCCGCCCACGTAAGGAAGCAGCCGCCAGCGTCCCGGCTCGGGCAGCGACATCGTGGTCACGGCGGTCCGGTTCGCTCCGTTCAAGGAGCCGGATAGAAACGGCCTCGCCGAATAAACCTCGACCGGCTGTACCTTTCCTTCCTTGAGCGCCTTCACCTCGAAGCCTCCCTTGAACTCCTCCTCATTCCCCCAGAAATGCCACATGTACTTTTGAGGCATGCCCGCCGTGAAGCCGGCGTCGATGAAGGCCGCCTTCCCTTCCACGCCGCGCATGAAATAGGTGCCGGAGCGGAACTCGGGACTGGCCTCCCAATCCGGCTCGCGCAAGGCGATCGTCACATGGCCGTAAGAAACGCCGTCCAGAAGCACGTCGAGCCTCCACAGTCCTCCCAGGGGGAGGGTGAACTGCATTCCATGCCTCTGCAAACCCTCATACCCGCTGTCGGGATTTCGGATCGTTTCGGACAGAACCGTCTCCTGCAGCCCCGAAGCTCCGTGCACCGCCAGCACCTCCAGGCTTTTTCCCGCAAAAGTATGGAACGGGGCTGTAAAGGAAAAGAGATATCCTTGCGTGATGCCGGCTTTGGCTTCAGGCTCCGGATAAACGGAGAATAAGGGCTTGCCTTCTTCCGGATAAGCGTGCTGCTCCTCCCAGCCGGCCGGAGCCTGGCGGCCGGCTCCGTCGCCCAGAGGCAGCAGCCCTATTCCAGCCATGCAGGCGGCAGCCAGAATGAGGGCGGACAACACCAGCCCCCTCCGCCGAGCTCGGCTTCGGACAAGCCCGTTGCCGGTCCGCTCCTGCAGCTTCCGGTTCACGGCCTGCCTCATCTCCCCGGTGAACCGGGCCGAACCGAACGGAGATGCCTTCATCTTCTCTGCCCATGCCTCTTCCCGCTCCTTCATGGTCCCACGGCTCCTTTCTCTCCGTCGAGCATTTGGGCCAGCTTCTTTCGAGCCCGGTGCGCCCTCGACTTGACGGTGCCCTCCGGCACTCCCAACAAATCGGCTGTTTCTCTCCGAGACAAGCCGTAATGATAATCCAGAATGAGCAGCTCCCTGTATTTGCGCGGAAGGCTCATGACCGCCTCCCACAGCGAGCGGCTCTCCATCCGGTCGAAAAAAACCGTGTCGGCGCCGGGAGCGCTGCCGGATGCCTTGAACATATCCGTCAGCGTCACCTTGCGGACGAAGGCGCTCTGCAAGTAGTGCAGAGCTTTATTGCGGGTAATTTTGAGCAGCCAGCCCTTGACGGAGCCGTCCCCGCGATACGCATGCAGCGAGGTGTAGGCCGACAGGAATACCTCCTGGGACAGATCGTCCGCAGCATCGGCCCGGCGCGTCAGAAAATAGGCGAACCTCCATACGTCGTCTCCGAAATGATTCATCAGATCCTGCAGCACTCTGCCGCGATCAAACCCAGGAGCCAGATGCTTGATATAGTCCAGTTCTTCCGACATGGCCGCCCCCCTTATGCATATAGGACCGCTTGGAAGGACGATCGGTTCCATTTTCATGAAAATGGCATCACAAAGAAATCTGCCGCGCTTCGCGCGCGGCATGCCCCGGGAACCGCTCCGAGCGCTTCCTGTCCGCCTGCCCAGGCGGAGATTTCCTCTGTTTGTGCCGCAGGTTCGGCGATACTGGAACAGCAAAAAGACCGTTTTCCGCCGATAGCCGGAGAAACGGTCGCGTGCCGGGATGCCTTCGGTGTTTTAGCCTTTCCAAAATTCCGTTCCCGAACAGCCGGCTCCTGCCTTCATGCAAGAGCCTAGTCTATTTGGGCGGCTTCGCCGGGTACAGAAGACAGATCGATGACCCTTCGCTCCCTGGCGCTGCGATGCGCCGCCTCGATCAACCGGATGACCTCCAGCGCTTCCTCCGCGCGGACCGGAGGCTTGCCTCCGCCGGAGATCGCCTCCGCGATTCCCCGGTAGTACTCCTGATAGCTGCCGGGCAGCGTATCGATCTTGGTGCGCATGGTGAGGTCGCCGACGGCCGTCGTCAGCTCGCCGTAGCATTCCTCCTTATCCGCGCCCCAGTCGGCGTCGCCCGGCCGCAGGCCGGCCTTCAGCTGATCCTCCTGCGGATCGAGCCCGTATTTGATATAGCTGCCGAGATCGCCATGGACCATGAACCGCGGCCCCGCCTGCCGGACCAGCGTGCCGGCCCGCAGAATCGCCCGCGACTGGGGATAGGCGAGCACCAGGTGGAAGTAGTCCACCGTCTCCGCTTCCTCCCGGTCGAGCCGCAGATCGGCCCAGATCGAATCCGGGCTGCCTAGAACCTGCACAGCCTGGTCGATGAGATGCGCTCCGAGGTCATACAGAATGCCGGAGCCGGGCAGCGGCTGATCCCGCCACCTCGTCTCGACCTCCACCTCCGGCGAATAGCGGTCGTAATGCGCCTCGTAGACGGAAATCCGCCCGATCGTGCCGGAATCCAGCACCTGGCGCACGGTGAGGAAGTCGTTGTCCCAGCGGCGGTTGTGGAAAACGCTGAGCAGGACGCCCTTGTCCCGCGCCAGCTGTATCAGCTCCTCCGCCTCCCGCACCGTATTGGTGAACGGCTTCTCCACCACGACATGCTTGCCCGCGAGAATGGCGCTCTTGGCATGCTCGTAGTGCAGCGTATTCGGGCTGGCCACGACGACCATCTCCACTCCGCTGCCGAGCAGCGCTTCCACGTCTTCGTACACGTCGACATTCTCGTAATCCTCCCGGACTTTGTCCGTCTGGGAGGTGACGACTCCGGTCAGCTGCAAGCCTTCCTCGGCTGCGATGAGGGGGGCGTGAAATACCGAGCCTGACAGGCCGTATCCGATCAATCCCGTTCGTATGCCCATGATGATTGCCTCCGTTTCGGTAGGATTAGGGTACTTATCCTTACCCGTAGGCCGCCTCCCGGAACCAGGACCAAGCCTCTGCCCGGACGGATCGGCCGCTCGGCTCCTCAGCCCGGTCAAGCCGGCATGCCGGCCCCGGCCCGGACGGATCGGCCGCTCGGGCTCTGCAGCCCGGTCATACCTGCATGCCGGCGAGACGGGCGTACAAGCCGTCCCGGGATGCAAGCTCCTCATGCGTGCCCTCCTCCTCGATGCCCCGCTCCGAGAGCACGAGGATCCGGTCCGCGCTCCGGATCGTCGACAGCCGGTGGGCGATGACGAACGTCGTCCGGCTCCTCGCCAGCCGCTCCAGGCTTTCCTGGACGGCCCTCTCGCTCCGGTAGTCCAGAGCGGAGGTCGCTTCGTCCAGGATGAGAATGGACGGATTCTTGAGGAATGTCCTGGCGATGCTGATGCGCTGGCGCTGTCCGCCGGACAGCTTCACGCCCCGCTGCCCGATCATGGAGCCGTAGCCCTGCGGCAGCTCCCGGATGAAGACATCGGCGTTCGCTTTCACCGCCGCTTCCCTGATCTCCTCGTGTGTTGCATCCGGCCGGCCATAGCGGATATTCTCCGCGATCGTCCCCGCGAACAGATACGATTCCTGCTGCACGATGCCGATATGGCTGCGCAGCGACTTCAGCGTGATGTCCCTGACGTCCTTGCCGTCGATCCTCACCGTTCCTTCGGTGCATTCGTAGAAGCGGGGAATGAGGCTGCAGAAGGTCGTTTTGCCGACCCCCGAGGGGCCGACGAGAGCGATGAACTCGCCAGGGCGGGCTATGAAATCGATGCCCGACAGCACCTCCCCCTCCTCCTGCGAATAGCGGAAGCCGACGCGGTCGAATGCCACTTCTCCGCGTACATGATGAAGATCGGCGGCATGATCGGCATCTCCTATATCGGGCTGGATCTCCATCAGCTCCCGGAAGCGCTCGAATCCCGCGATTCCGTTCTGCAGATTTTGCGTGAAGTTCACCAGCATCCGGATCGGCGCCATCAAGGCGCCGATATAGAGCAGGAAGGTGATCAGGTCGGGCAGCTGCAATTCGCGGCGGCCGATCAGGTACGCGCCAACGACAACGACCAGAATCGTAAGCAGCGACACGAAGCTGTTCAGGCCGTTGAACATGACCGCCTCGGCCCAGTAGCCTTTTTTGCGGCTGTCGAAAAAGCGGCGGTTGCGGCGCCTGAACTTTTCCGTCTCGGCCTCCTCCCCGTTGAAGGCCTGCACGGTCCGGATGCCGGCGAGCGTGTCCTCGAGCTGGGCGTTGATGTCGCCGATGCGCTCCTTGCTCGTTTTCAGCGCCTTCTTCAGCTTCCCGCTGTATAGATAGACGAGCAGGAACAGTACCGGAAGAATGCCGAAAATCATCCAGGCGAGCGGGCCGCTGATCCGGCTCAGAATGAGGAAAGCGCCGATAATCCGCACCAGCGAAACAACGACATCCTCCGGCCCGTGATGGGCCAGCTCCGAAATGTCGAACAGATCGTTCGTCATGCGCGACATCAGCTGGCCGGTGCTGGCGTTGTCATGGAAGGCGAAGCTCTGCTTCTGGACATGGACGAACAGATCGTCCCGCATGTCCGCCTCCATTCGCGCGCCCATGGCATGCCCGAAGTAATCGGTATAGAAGCCGCTTGCGTACTCGACGATCATGAGGAGCACGAACACGCCGATGATCCTCGCCATCATCTCTACCGCTATCCCTTGCTCGCTGATCGCCTCGCTCGTAATGCGGTTGATCAAAATCGGGTAGGCAAGGACGACGAGGGAAGCCAGGGCGGCGAAGAACAGATCGGCGGCCAGCATGAGCCGGTAAGGCTTGTAATAGGCGAGAAAGGCTTGAAGCCATTTCATCGGGAGCACCTCCTGCGGACGCAGCTTCCTCCAGCGGAGCATGCGCCTCCTGCCCTATCGTATCCCTGTTCTCGGCGCGCTCTCTACGTAAAGGATGGCTATAGCCAAACGGAACCTGCGGAAGCCGCCATCGCACGAGGAGGAGATGGAGGCGCGGGGATGGATTTGACGGATAAAAAAAAAAGCGCCCGCGGGCGCTTCTTCCTGCCTGATGATCGTGTCAGTCCGCGAGCCGGTAGCCGACCCCTCGGACCGTCTCGATGTACATCGGAGCCAGGGCGTTGTCCCCCAGCTTGCGCCGCAGGCTCTTCACATGGACGTCGACGACGTTGCTGTTGCCGAAGAACGGCGCATCCCAGATCGTCGCCATGAGATGGTCGCGCGTCTGGACGGCTCCTTCCGCGCCGATGAAGCTGAGCAGCAGCTCATACTCCGTCTTGGTCAGATCGATCGGGCTGCCGCCGCGGAACACCGCCATGCGCTTCGTATCCAGAATCAGATCCTTGAAGCCCAGAATGCCTGGATCAGCCTCGTCTGCGGCAGGATGCCGAAGCAGCCAGTCCTGGACGAACTCCAGCGCGGCCGCAGGAGCGACGGTCGGCATGCCTTCCGAATCGAAGCCGGTGCGGAAGGCCTTCCCTTCCTTGTGCCGGTCGTCCAGAAGAACGGCCCGGCTCAGCTTGGAAGGATCGGACGTGAACGTACGGAAGCCGGGATCGCTGCCCAGCATGTCGGCCGCGCTGCCGTCGATCAGGTACAGGTCGGCCTGCAGGCTGTGCAGGACGTAATCGTCCGCGCGATGGAAGACCATCACATCGTAGCAGGCGGCGGACAAATCCCGGATCAGCTCATGCAGCAGGTTGGGATACGGGCTGATCAGCACGATCCGCCGCGTCGAGGCGCATAAGATGGGCGGCGGGGCGGCGGCCGCCGTGACGGCGGATGCTCCGGAATCAGCTGTTTTTGCAAAGCCATAGCCCGGCAGATGAAGCTGCGCGAGCTTGACCAAGTCTTCTTCGGAATAGATGCTGTTCACTCCACAATCTCCTCCTATCCGTTGCCAGTTGTGAGAGGATCGGTTCTCGTTTCTATCTCTGTCTCTATTTTCTATTTCAATCTCTATCTGTTGTGCAACCCCATGACGTTCAATCGAGAGCCGGCAGACGCGAGTCCGCCTCCCGTTCCTTGCCGGCGGCATGCCGCCGGCTGCTTCTAGTATAATTCCGGCTGTCAGCGGGGGTCAACCGCCTCCGCCGCCTCGTCTTCCTTCGGCGATCGCAGCTGGCGCAGCGCGAATTCGCGGTACAGCTCATGCGTCTCCAGCAGCTCTTCATGGGTGCCCCGCCCGGTGATGCGTCCCTTGTCCACGAACAGGATCTGGTCGGCGTCCACGACGGTCGACAACCGGTGGGCGATGACGACCGTCGTCCGCCCTTCCATCAGATTGCCGAGCGCCTGCTGCACGATGACCTCCGACTGGCTGTCGAGCGCCGAGGTCGCCTCGTCCAGCAGCAGGATGTCCGGATTGCGCAGCAGCGCCCGCGCGATCCCGATGCGCTGCCGCTGGCCGCCGGACAGCTTGATGCCCCGCTCGCCGACCTCCGTGTCGTATTTCTTCGGCAGCTCGTTGATGAAGACGTCGGCATAGGCCAGCCGGGCCGCTCTCTCCAGCTCCTCCGGCTCCGGCGCGCGGTCGATGCCGTACGTCAGGTTGTCGCGGATCGTGCCCGCTATGAGCGGGCTTTCCTGCGCCACATAGCCGATCCGGCTGCGCCAGCTGGCGAGCGAATAGTCCGCGAGCGGCACGCCGCCGATCAGCAGCCTTCCTGCCGTAGGAGCGTAATACCGCTCCAGCAGCGAGAACAGCGTCGTCTTGCCGCCCCCGCTAGGACCGACGATAGCCGTTACCTGTCCCGGCTGGATCTCGAAATCGATGCCCCGAAGAATCGGCTCGCTGCCGGCATAGGCGAACTCCAGTCCTTCGGCCGTGACGGGAGCCGACGCGCTGCGGAGCTCTTCGCCTGCGGCGAAGTCCTCCTCGGTCTCCTCCAGCGTCGCGCTGATCCGCTCCGTCGCTCCCATCGCCTTGTTGAATTGGGAGAAGAAGACCGCGATCTGGCTGACCGGCATGATGATCTGCATGAGATACAGGATGAAGGCGACGAGATCGCCTGCCGTCATCGCCCCGGACGACACGCGCACGCCGCCGTAGCCGATGATGATGACGAGCAGCATCATGATGGTGAAGGAGACGGCCGGGCCGATCCATGCTCCGACCTTGCCTTCCCGCACGCCAAGCCGGTACAAGGCGCGGATGCCCTTGAAGCCGTGCTCCAGCTCGCGCGGCTCCGCGCCTGAAGCCTTGACGAGGCGGACCTCCGACAGGACGTTGTTGATGCCGCCGGAGAAGGAAGCCGTCTCGTCCTGCGTTTCCTTGGCGATGCGGTGCATCATCATGCCGAGCGGCACCATGATGCCGGCGAGCACCGGAATCGCGATGAGCAGAATGAGCGTCATGCGCCAATCCAGCGTCAGCAGCAGGATGAACGCTCCGATCGCCGAGATGATGCTGGTGACGAAGCCGACCAGATGATCGGTGATGAGTCCGCGCACGACGCCCGTGTCGTTGGTCATGCGGCTGACCGTTTCTCCCGTCTGGTGGCGGTCGTAATAAGCGACCGGCAGCGCCATCAGCTTGCGCCACAGCCGTTCGCGCAGGCTCGCAACGACATGCTGCCCCAGCCGGGCGAGCAAATAGCTGGAATACGCTCCGGCCAGCGCTTGGATGACGAAGAATCCGGCCAGCATGACGATATGGCCCGGCTTAAGGGCGCTCAGGCTGAAGCCGTCGATGAACTGCTTGGTCACCATCGGTACGACGAGCCCTGCCGCCGTAGAAGCCAGGCTCAGCAGCAGCGCGACGGCGATCAGCTTTTTGGGCGGCTTGGACGCCATGATGAGCCTGACGAAGGAACGCCAGCCGGCCCGCTTGCCTCCTTGTCCATCGGATGAAGCGGCTTCGCCGCGCCCGCGGTAAGATGCGGTTTCGGTTGAAGATGACATGCGCCTGCAGCCCCCTTTCCCTCTATCCGTCCCGAGGGAATCTGTTTGCTCTTATTATAGGACCCGCTCAAGTTCCATTGCCACTCGGCCGGCGGCAAGCGGGAGTCCCGTTCTCCCGGTTGGGAGCTGAAGGGTCGGCGCAGCCTGTCCGGCTGCCTCCCGGAAGGAACAAAAAGAGGCGCGAGAAATTCTCGCGCCTCTCCTCATTCCCTCTGCCCGCGCCTCCGGCTCCGTCGATTCGGGAGCACGAGGATTCGGGCTATTCCTCCGTGAACAGCTCCTCCAGCATCGGACTCCGGTTGTTCAGGAACTGCCTCGTCACCCGGAAAGGCTCCGTCTCCTCCAGCGCGACCTCCTCGATGCCGCTCCCGCCGAGCTGATAGATGACGGCGTCCGGATAAGCCATCAGAATCGGCGAATGCGTGGAGATGATGAATTGGGAGCCTTGGCGGACGAGCTCGTGAATCCGGGCCAGCATCGACAGCTGCCTGGTCGGCGACAGCGCCGCCTCCGGCTCGTCCATCACATACAGTCCTCCGCCGCCGAACCGGTTCATGAAGGTCGCGAAAAAAGATTCCCCGTGCGACTGCTCATGCAGCGAGCGGCCGCCGTAGCTGTCGATGATGGAAGGGCCGCCTCCTTCACGGTCCAGCTCCTCGATGCTGCTCGCCAGATTGTAATAGCTCTCGGCCCGGAAGAAGAAGCCGTCCCGCGGCTTGCGGATTCCGCGCGCCAGCCTCAAATGACGATGAAGCTCCGAATGGGAGGCATAGGTGGAGAAGGTGAAGTTCAGGCTGCCGCCCTCGGGATTGAAGCCCCAAGCGACGGCGATGCCTTCCAGCATAGTCGACTTGCCCATGCCGTTCTCTCCGACGATGTACGTCACCTTGGGATGCAGCGCGAGCCGGTCCATCTCCCGGATGACCGGGAGCGAGAACGGGTATTCCGCGAAGGAGGGCACGCTCTCCCGCAGCAGCTGCACGCTTCTTAGATAAGCTTCCCGCTCCATTCCGCCCATGTCCTCCCTCCTCCATGCTCCAGTTGAAAATAAATCGATCTCATCAGCCCTCGGCCGGACCTCTGAGCTTGACCGTCCGTTCCAGAGCCGTCAAGGAATCGGCGTCGACCAGGCCGGGACCGAGCCGCCACAGCGCGATGCCCTTGAGGCCGTACCGCTTGGCCAGACCCGCCGGGCCCGACAGCGACAACGCCGTTTCGCTGTTGAAGTTGATGCCGAGCAGCAGCTTGCTGCGGTCGGTCTCCTTCAATGCCAGCCGGATGGCCTCGTCCACCTTGGCCAAGGGCTCCGGCTTGCCGCCTTGCTCGTAATCGTACGCCATGATCGCGATCTCGTCGGACAGCTGCGCCAGCGTTTTGTAATCATAGCCTTTGTAGGAGCCGTTCAGCGGATGCAGCGACAGCGACAGGCCGAGTCCGGCCGCCTTGGACGCAGCGCGCAGCTCCTTGACGAACACGTTGAACGACTGCGCGGCCGCCGCCTTGTCTCCGGTCATTCCAAGCCCTTCAAAGTCCAGGTCGATGGATTTGAAGCCTCCCTGCGAAGCGGCGTCGACGATGCCTTTGACCGTCTCGGCTCTCAGCGAGGAATTCCCGAGCATCTTGGTCAGCTCGCCTTTGGCATCCCCGGAGAAAACCATAAATTCCGTCAGGCCGCCCGCCGCGCCTGCGCCCGCTACGATCGACTCGGGAGTGACGTCTCCGTCGGCTTGGGGCCAGTAGAAGTCTTTGCCCTTGAGCGTGAGCCTGCCGTCTTCGCCGATCCGGCCCCAGCCGAAGGCGACCGCGTCGAAGCGGCCGAGCTGCTTCACTTGGGAATAGGATTTGATGGCATAATAGGCTTTTGTATACAGCTTCTCCGGAGGGGAAACGATCGATACGGTGCGGGTCGCCCCGTTCCAGCTCACCTGCGCCCCGAACGCGCTGCTGAAAAAGCTCAGCGGAACGAGCACCGTCCCGTTTTTCTGCACCGGGGCGGCGCCGAGCTGAGCCGCCGCGCCGTCGACCGTCGCCTGCTTGCTGCCTTGGCGCAGCACGACCTTGCGCTGGCCTTCATCCGTTGTCTTGACGGCCGTAACCGTCTTGCCGGCCGCATTCCACTCGACGGGAATCTGCAGCGCTTCGGCGATGGCCCGGAACGGCACCATCGTCGTCCCGTTCTGGATGATCGGCTGGGCCGGGAAAGCGAGCGGATACCCGTCCAGCAGGATGGTCGCGGACGGGGCCGAGCCGGCCGCGGCAGCGGTGCCGGCTTGCATGCCGCCTGAAGCCAGAATGGCTGCCGCCAGCACGGCGAGAGCGGGGCGGCGGATAGATGTTAAGATCATATGAAGACAGCCTCCTTGAGTCGAAATCGATGTCAGTCGTCGTTTCTATGCCGAATATTCCCACTAGAGTAGACGCATTCCAGTCCCGAATGTTTCACAGGGCAGCTCCATTTCATCGCTGGGCGGAGCAGCTGCGCCGGTCTCCAGTGCCGGCTTTTAAAAGGGGGCAATCGAAAATCAAGGCAAGTATCCGGCTGCGGCTAGCCGTGCTTTCGATTAGGACGGCAATGCGAAGTATAGTATCCTTAGAGGACAATGCTTAAGGCGCTACATCGCAGCCCTGCCGGCTCCACGGAGCCGATTCTTCCCTTTGATGACAAGGAGGCATGATGATTCCATGACGACCCAACGACAGCCCGATCCATCGCTGAGCCGGTTCCATCCCGTGCTTGCGGAATGGTTTGCGGGCTCTTTCGGCAGCCCTACCGATATCCAGCGACGGGCCTGGGCATCCATCGGGGAGGGGGAGCATACGCTGCTGGCCGCTCCGACCGGCTCCGGCAAGACGCTGGCGGCGCTGCTGCCCTGCCTGGACCGGGTGCTCCGCTCCAAGACGATTCCGGATGCAAGCCTGGACGGCGGCCTTGAGGCTGCCGGGGTCATGGTCGTCTATGTCACGCCGCTGAAGGCGCTGAACAACGATATTTACGACCATGTCACGGGATTCGTCGAAGAGATCGGACGCCAGTATGAACAATGGCTGGCCCATGAACATCCTGCCGGGCATGACCAGGTATTACAAAGAATTACCTGCGCCGTCCGAACCGGCGATACGCCCGCCTCCAAGCGCGCCGCCATGCTGCGCAAGCCGCCCGACGTGCTGGTGACCACTCCCGAATCGCTCTATATTCTGCTCGGCTCCGAGAAAGGGAGAACGATGCTGCGCACGACCCGCCAAGTCATCGTCGACGAGATTCACGATCTGGCGGCGGACAAGCGCGGGTCCCATCTCTCCTTGACGCTGGAACGGCTCGAGGCCTGGTGCGGCCGTCCGCTGCAGCGAATCGGATTGTCGGCGACCGTAAGGCCGATGGAGCGCGTCGCCCGCTTCCTCGGGGGATGGTCTCCCGGACCAGGCGGGGGAACGGAGGCTTCCGATTCAGCCGCCCCTCTTCTCTCGCCTGACCAGGACGGAGTCGGGGTCCCGGCCCATCCGCTCGGCTATCTCCCCCGTCCCGTCGCCATCGTGGAAAGCGCGATGCCCAAGGCGATGCAGGTATCGGTCACGATGCCCGACCACAGCCGGCTGCACCGGACCCGGGAATCCGTCTGGTTCCCGATCATGGACCGGCTGCTCCAGCTCATGGAGGGAAGCCGCTCGACGCTGGTCTTCGTCAACAGCCGGCGGCTGGCCGAGCGGCTCTGCCTGCGGCTGAACGACTATACGGGCCGCGAGATGTGCCGCGCCCATCACGGAAGCATGGACCGGACTCGCCGCCTCGAGGTCGAGCGGCTGCTCAAGGCGGGCGAGCTGCGCTGCATCGTCGCCACCTCGTCGCTGGAGCTCGGCATCGACGTCGGCCACGTCGATCTCGTCATCCAGGTCGACTCGCCGCTGTCGGCCGCCTCCGGCATCCAGCGGATCGGCCGCGCCGGCCACGGAGTCGGCGAGGCGAGCCGCGGCGTCATCCTCGCCCGCCAGCGCGGAGCGCTGCCGGAAATCGCGGTGCTCAGCCGCATGATCGCCGAGCGCGACATCGAGCCGATCGAGATTCCCCGCGACCCGCTCGACGTGCTGTCGCAGCAGGCTGTCGCCATGGCTTCCGGCGGCGAGTGGACCGGGGAGGCCATGCACCGCCTGATCGCAGGAAGCGACAGCTACCGCACCTTCCCGCGCGGCAGGCTGGAGTCGATGCTGGCCGTGCTGGCCGGCTTCTATCCCTTTTCCCGGCCGCTGCTGGAGTGGGACCGGGGCTCGGACACGATCGGGCCGCGCAGCAACAGCTCCATGGCGGCGGGTACGGGAGCCGGCACGATTCCGCAGAGCAGCGCTTATCCCGTCCATCATGCCGACAGCCGCGCCCACATCGGAGAGCTGGACGAGGAGTTCATCCAGGAGAGCCGGGTCGGCGACGTGTTCCAGCTCGGCACGAACTCCTGGATGATCCGCCAGATCAGCAAGGACCGCGTTTATGTGACCGAGACGTCGAACAGCTTCAGCGAGATTCCATTCTGGCGCAACGAAGCCGGCTCCCGCTCCTACCTGCTTGGCAGGAGGGTGGCGGAGCTGTGGACGGAGCTGCTGGAGAGGCTGGAGCAGGGAGATGAAGCGGCTTTCCAGACGGGAAGTCCGGGCATTCCTGCGGAGCGGAAGGCGGAGAGTCCGGGCATTCCTGTCGAGCGTAAGGCGGGGAGTCCGGGCATTCCTGCCGAGCGGAATACCGTCCATTCCGAAGACTCCGTTCCCGGAATGGACAGCCTTGAGGACGGCAGCGCCTTGCCGGACGAGCCGGTCCATCCCGGAGACGAAGCCGTCATCTCCGAGCTCATGGAGCGCAGCGGCATGGATGACCGCTCCGCGCGGCAGCTGGCCGCCCTCGTCCGCGCCCAGGCCGCCTCAGGCGTCAGGCCGACCCGCAAACGGATCGCCGTCGAGGTGTACAAGGATATTTCGAACCAGACCCACATCGTCATCCATAATTCCTGGGGACGCCGCGTGAACCGGACTTGGCAGCTCGCCATCGAGCGCAGATTCGAGGAGACGCTGCCCTATCGCCTGTACGGCAACGCCAAGGACAACGGAATCGAGTTCGTGCTGCCGGAATGGGAGCCTTCCTGGCTCCAGGCCGTCCATTCCGTCTCCTCGGACAACCTGGCGGAGCTGCTGCTCGCGGCCATTCCCGGCTCCCCGCTGCTTGCCGTCGCCTTCCGGCGCATCGCCGAGACGTCTCTGCTGCTGGCCCGAAGCTTCACCCGCACGCCGATGTGGCAGATGCGGCTGCGCAGCGAGGAGCTGCTGCGCGCCGCCCTTCCCTACGGAGACCGCTTTCCCTATCTCGCCGAGGCGATGCGCGAATGCATGAACGTCTACCTCGATCTCGGGCGGCTGAGAGAGCTGCTGCGGGAAATCGAGAGCGGCGGCATCGCGCTTGAGGTCGTTCATACCTCTCGCCCGTCGCCGCTCGCTTCCCAGTTCGCGGCGGATTACGTGAATATGCGCATCTACGAGGGCGACGGCCTGGATGGCGCCGTCCGCGCCCAGCTGCTGCAGATGAGCCGCGAGCTCGCCGGCGAGCTGTTCGGCGCCGAGGCTCTGCGGGGCGCGGTCGCTCCCGAGGTGCTGGAGGCGGAGCGCGAGCGGCTGGGACAGCCGGCAGCCGGCCTGCGCAGCGAGGACGATCTGTACCAGCTGCTCAAGCGGCGGGGCGATCTGGAGCCGGACGAGCTGCTCCGGCTGGCATCGTCCGCTGGCGGCCCGGACGAGCCCGCCTCAGCCGAGCCTGCCGGCCGGGCCGAGGCGGATGGCTGGCTCGCCGCGCTGCGAAGCCAGGGAAGAGTCGCCGCCTACACGCCCGGCGGCTCGGCCGAGGAACGTCTCATTTGCGCGGACGAGACCGGCGTGTATGCGGCCTTTCCGCAGGACGAGGACTCCGTGTCGTTCATTGTCGAGCGGTACATCTCCCATCGCCTTTCCTTCACGGCGGAGGAGCTGGCGGAACGCTATCCGGCCCTCGGCTCCGATGGAGCCGGCAGGCTGATTACCCGGCTGCTGGATGCCGACCGGATCCAGCCCGCCCCGTTCGCGGCGGAGGGTGAGCGCCTGTACGCCTCGAGCCTGATTGCGGCGCGGGTCGTGCGGCTCTCCGTCCAGCATGCGCGCAGCCGCAGCGAGGCGGCCGACGCCGTCCGCTGGTGCGGCCAGATGGCGCTCCGCCAGCATGCGCTGCAGGGCAGCCAGCTGCGGGGCGAGCATGGCCTGCTTCAGGTGCTGCAGTCGCTGCAGGGCTTCTTCTTCCCGCTGTCCCACTGGGAAAGCTTCATTCTCCCTTCGCGCCTCGCCGCCTACCGGCCCGAGGAGCTCGACCTGCTCTGCGCCTCGGGGGAGGTGCTGTGGCTCGGGCGCAAGGAGGCGGGTGAAAAAGAAGGCAAAATCGCCTTTTTTCTGCCGGAATCCCGGGAGCTTTACGCGCCTTATTTGCCGAAGGACGGCAGCTCCGCCCATCCCGCCCTGCTGAAAACGCTCCAAGCCGGCGGCGCTTCCTTCCTGGCCCGGATCGCGCGCGAGATGGACCTGCCGCCTTCGGAAGTGCAGGAGCAGCTGCTGGAGCTGGTCTGGGAAGGGCTGGTCTCGAACGACCAGTTCGCCCCGCTCAGAGCCGTCTCCTCCGCCAAGCCCCGCTCGCCCAAGGGCCGGCCGGGAGCCTGGGGAGGCTCCGGTCTCGGCCGCTGGTTTTGGACCGGCTCGCTGGACGCCGGAACAGGCGGCTCAGGCGCCGGGACGGCCGGACGCCCGGCTGCGGCTGACGGCGCCGAAGCACCGGGAGGCCCGCCATCGGCCATCGCGGCATCCGCCCGCCCAGGCGCTGCCGGAACCGCCGCCGCTCCAGGCGGCTATCGGTCAACTTCCGGGACATCCAGCCATGAGGCGGCGGAGCCTCCTGCAGCTGCCGGCCGTCAGCTCTCCTCGCCTGCCGAGGACTCGCCTGCGCTGCGCTGGATCAACCATCTGCTGGAATCGTACGGAATCCTCTCCAGAGATCTCGTCTCCGCCGTCTCTCCCTTCTCCTGGGACGAGCTGCTGCCGCTGCTGAAGCGGCTGGAGGAATGGGGCGTGCTGGTCCGCGGCTTCCTGATCGCCGGCATGCCGTCCATGCAGTTCGCCACCCGCGAAATGGCCGAGGCGGTCCGCCGTCCCCTCCCGCAGGACACGGACCGCAGCCTGACCGTCCTGTCGGCTGCCGATCCCGCCAATCCGTTCGGGCTAGTCGCCGACTGGCCGCAGGAGGGCAAGGGCGTCTTTGCCCGCAAGCCCGGCAACTATCTCGTGCTGGAGAACGGCCGCTGGCTGTACTGGATCGAGAACAACGCGCGCAAGATCCATCCGCTCTCCGCTCCAGCAGGCGAGCCGGCGCGAGAAGCCGAGGTGCTGCAGGAAATCCTGCGCACGATCGCGGTGCGGCAAGGCCTCTCGCGCGTCATCGTCGAGCAGTGGAACGGAAGCCCCGTCGACGATACGCGCGGTGCCGGGCTTCTCCGGGATCTGGGAGCCGAGAAGGACCGCCACCGCTTCGTATTATGGAAGAGCCAGCTGAAGGTGTGAACGGGACCGTTTGGAAGCCAAAAAAATCTTTTCCATTTCCATTCCATATGATAGAATGAGAACAAATGTTCGAATTCGGAGCTGTCGCAGGCTTGACGCCGGCGCGGGCGGAGGAGGATCCTTCCATGGTGCCTTGCAGTGAGATCGACCAGGTTATCGCCTACATTCACCGGCACCTATTCGACCCGATGCCGCTTGCCCGGCTGGCCAGGCACATTTCCTACAGCCCCTCGCATTTCGCCCGGCTGTTCAAGGAACGCACCGGACTGACGCCCTTGTATTACGTGTCCTCCATCCGTCTTGAGCGGTCCAAGGACATGCTGCTCCGCACCCATCTGAGCGTCCGGGACATCGGCCTCGAGATCGGGCAGCAGAGCCTGGGCACGTTCACGACCCGCTTCACGCAGCGCGTAGGGGTATCCCCCGCCGAATTCCGCCAGTCGATTACCAGCGCGGATCGGGATTTCGAGTCTCTTCGGCGGCTGAGAGACTGGCGGCAGCCTGCCGCTCCGATCTTCATGGAGGGGGGCGTAAGCGGCACCATCAAGGCCATGGTTCCGTTCGAAGGCTTCGTCCTCGTCGGCTTGTTCGCCAAGCCGATTCCGGAAGGCCTCCCTTTGTACGGCACGCTGGTCCGCTATCCCGGCAGCTTCCGCTTCGACGGCGTGAAGCCGGGAACCTATTACCTGATGGCCACCTCTATTTCCTGGACGATGGGGAGGATGGACATGCTGCTGCCGGAGACGACTCTTCGCAGCCGCGGCAAGGCGCCGCTCGCCGTCCTCCCGGGCGTCCCCGTCCCGCCTCAGGAGGTGCTGCTGCATGAGCCCCGGCTGGATGATCCGCCGATCCTGGTCTCCTTGCCTCTGCTCATGAACAACTTCCTGAGCAAGGCTCGGCAAGGATTCTGATCCGATTCTAGGCATGGTCGTTTGCTTGCAAAGGCACGAATAGATCGGCGGGCACATCCTCCCGCTGCACCTCGATGCCCGTCTTTTTCGCATAGTCCTGGAACAAGAGCATGTCCTTATACGGGCCGTTCAGCGGCGCGCGCTGCGTGAACGTCTTCGGCTTGATCGGCGACTTCGCGATCGGAAAGCCGGTGTCGTTGATATCGGCCTCCATGGGCCGGCCGCCCGGTCCTGCCCCCTCTGCAGGCGGGAATCGGATGGAGAGATGCCGTAATGGCGGCAAAACGCTCCCGAAAAAGCGTACAGGTCCGAGTAGCCAAGCGACAGCGAAACCTCCGTAACGGAAAGATCGTCTGCCGCAAGCAGCTCGGCGGCTTTGTCCATTCGCCTTCTGAGCAGGTACGCCTTGGGACTCCTGCCCTAGCGGCGGCTGAATTCCGCGTAGAGATGGGAGCGGTGCACGCCGGCCATCCTCGCGATGTCCGAGATCCGGGTCGACTCCATGCAGTGGTGGCAGTGCGTCCGCACGGATGACGGCGTCGTGAAGAGAACAGCCGCAAATCCTGCAGGGATGAGAAAAGCGTCTCCCCGCTTGTCGGGTGAGACGCTTGATAGAGGCGCGATGACCTTGCGCAGGATGCGATGAATGTGCTCGGAGGGCACGATAACCCCACGCAGAGGGTGCGTTGACCCTGCTCAGAGGGGCGATAACCCCGCGCAGAGAGCATGGCTCGCCTGCGGCTCAGCGTCCTTGCTGCGGCAGCTGAAGCAGGCGAAGAAGCACGACCGCCGCTTCGGCGCGGGTCGTCTGTGCTGCCGGCGCGAAGCGCCCGCCTTCGCGGCCCTGGAGCAGGCCGGCCGCTTGTGCGGACGCGGCTGCAGCGCGCGCCCAGGCCGGAATGAGCGCCGCATCGGAGAAGCCGGACGCTGCGGCTTTGCCGCTTTCGAGCCCTGCCGCGCGGCTCAGCAGCACAGCCAGCTCGGCGCGGGTGACGCGCTGTTCGGGACGGAAGCTGCCGTCCTCGTAGCCGGACACCAGCCCGCGCTTGGCAGCCTCAGCGGCGAATGCCCGGCCCCAGGCCGGAATGGAGGCGCCGTCGGAAAAGCCGGACGCTCCAGCCGGACCGGGCTCTTTTACTCCCATGGCGCGAAGCAGCATGACGGTGAGCTCCAGCCGGGTAACCGGCTCGTTCGGACGGAAACTGCCGTCGGCGTAACCGGTCAGCAGCCCTTGGGCGGATGCTTGGCGGATGGAATCCGAGGCCCAGTGGCCGCTGATGTCCCGGAACAGCGGAGCCGAAGGGGACGGCGTCGGCGCCGGGCTGGCCGTCGGAACGGCGGAAGGACTCGAAGACGCCGATGGCGCTGGCGTAGCCGATGGCACCGGAGTTGCCGTCGGCGTCGGCGTGCCGCTCGGTGTCGGCGTGCCGCTCGGCGTCGGCGTGCCGCTTGGCGTCGGCGTGCCGCTCGGCGTCGGCGTCGCAGCCGCTACCTTCACCGCAGCCTCGGCGGCGCCGTAGCCGTCGGCGCTCACGGCGCGGATGACGGCTGTGCCGGCTTTATGCCCGGTCACCTTGCCGGAACCATCGACGGAGGCGATGTCCGGCGCGGAGGAGGTCCACGTCACCGCGCCGTTGTCCGAGCCGTACGTGCCCGCTGCCACTGTCGCCTTCAGCGATGCGGCGTCGCCGCCTGCCGTCAGGGCGATATCGCTGCGGTCCAGCGTCACCCGGGTCGTGTTGAGCTGAAGCACGCCGACCGTGCCGCTGACTTCAAAGGCGACCAGCAGCAGCGGCTGGCCCGTAGGGCTGTCCGTGGCGGAGATGAATTCGATGCCTTCCGGCGCCGTATCCGAAGCAAGCGGATCGCCGGCTCCAAAATCGCGGGTGTTCGTGTAGTTGACGAAACGGGCGTCTTCCGGATTCGTCACGTCGTACGTCATCACTCCGCCCACACGCTCCAGGCCGATAAAGGCCAACGTCCGGTCGCCGACATGTCCGATTTTCACATCCTCGGGCTCCGGCCCTTTTTTGGGACTGCGGGAATCCATGTCGGGCTTGTCGTTGGAGGCGTTGAAGTTGTTCGGCAGGCGCTCGGCCGTAATCCGCTCGAAGCCGCTGCCGCTGTCATACACCTGCTTCATCGAAGCGGCGTCCCAGACGGAGAAGGAGCGTCCTCCGTACATGTAAATACCGTCCTTGGCCATGTCGCTCGACGCCTCGACCTTGTCGTAGACGGTCGTTCCGTTCAGGAACCTCGCAGCCGCCGAGTTCGGATCCAGAGCGGCCTTCAGATCCTTGACGGTCGAGCCGTTCTTGCGGCCGGGGAAGTCGGTGGCGTCGCCCTCATTGCCGGTGATCAGATACGTTTTGCCCCCGGCCTGGAAGGATGCGATGCCGTCCGGCATGTATTGTCCGAAGAACGGGACGTTCTCCAGCGAGATCTTGCCGTCCTTGAGCAGGTCGAGCGCATTTTCCGGCTTGCTGAAATCCTTGAAGCCCAGCCCCTTCACCGAAAGGAACTTGCCGGATGCGATGTCCAGCTCCGCGACGGCGTTGTTCTCCTGCAGCGTCACATAAGCCGTGGCCGCATCCCCGGACAAGGCGATATATTCCGGCTCCAGATCCGTGAGCGCCCGCTCCTTCGTTCCCGGCCCCGTAATCAGCCCCTTTGCGTCCGCATCGCCGCGAATATGAACGAGATCGTCGATGATGGAGGGATCGTCGAACTTCGCATGGCGCACCGAATGCGATTGGCGGTCGACAATGGTGACGCTGCCTTCGGGATCGATGCCGGCCTCGCGCGGCTCGCCTTCGTTGGCCGTCAGCACGTAACGCCCGTCCGGCGTCGACTTCACCATATCCGGCTGGGAGCCCGCCTCATATGTCCGAATCAGCTTGCCCTCGTAGTCAAGCTCCAAAATACGGCCCGGATCCCCGGCACCCTTGGCCTGCACGGCGGCGAATACGCGGCCCGCGGCCGTATTGATATCCACGCTCGTCAAGTCCCCGTACAGGAATCCGCTCTCCTGCTCGGCAAGCGCCCGGATGTCGATCTGCTTCTCCTTGACCATCTGTCCCTCGGCCAGCTTGACGATGTCGAGGCTCGGCGGGTTGCCCGAGCCGTTGACGAGGTAGAACCTTCCGTTGTCGCGGTTGTATTTGACGATCTCGGCTACGCCGCCGTCCTTGTTCGTGACCCCTTCGCTGTAGGAGCCGATCTTCGTGACGCTGAACAGGTCCTTATAAACGGCAGCCGAAGCTGTCGGTACATCGGCAGCGTCGGCTGCCGGCGCGGCCAAGGCTTGTCCGACGATGGAGGCCGGCTCCGCGCCGCCCTCCTGTGCGGTGCCGATTCCGGCGGGCAGCAGCGCCATCGCCGCAGCCGACAAGCTGAGCGTAAGCCCCAGCGTGCGGCTCATTTTGCGTTTGTAGCGGTTCATCTTCCGTTTCCCCCTCTGATGCGGACATGCCGGTACCAGGCCTGCTGCCCGCTTTGCTTCCTGCCTGTCAGCATATCAAGGAGATGTAAAGGAGGAATCACATCCATGTTAAGAATTCATGAAGGCCGCACGCCCTTTCACCAGCGGCTGCGGTAAGCCTGCGGCGTCGTGCCCGCGAGCTTCTGGAACGAGCGGTAGAACTGGCTGGGGCTGGAGAAGCCGAGCTCCCCGCTGATATGGGACACGGAATCCGAAGAGCGGGAGAGCCGGTCCTTCGCCTTTTCGATGCGCAGCCGCAGCAAGTATTGGTAAGGCGTCAGCCCCGTCTCGGCCCGGAACGACCGGATAAAGTGGAACCGGCTCAAGCAGGCGATCGAGGCGAGCTCTTCAATTGTGATTCGGCCGGCGTAGCCTTCCTTCATGAAGTCGACGACTTTTTGCATGCAAGGGCTTGCGGCGGTCGGAACCGCCGAACCTGACGAGCCACCGGCGGCAATCTCTGCACAAGCGGAGCCGGATTCGGGAGCAAGCAGGGGAAACCCGGCTAATCCCGCGCCCGGCTGCTCTTGCCGAGCTTCAGTCCCGGGGGCGGCCGAGAGAATCCCGTTCATGTACGCCATGATTTCCCGCTCGGTCCCCCGGACATCACTTTCCCCGGCAAGCTGCGCCTTCATCAATTGGCCGGACCAGATGCGGAAGCGGCGCGACAGCGCTTCGGCATCGAAGCTCTTGGCCATATTCTCGTAAGGATGACCGGAGGAAGCGGCTGGCGCCGCCACAGCGTCCTCCCGGCATTTCAGGATGATCACCGACGCCCCCTTCTCCAGCCGGAAGTGATGCAGAGCCCGGGGCGGCTGCACCAATCCGCTGCCCGGCTTCAGCCCCCAGGCTCTGCCGTCCTGGATGAACTCGCAGCTGCCCTGGACCGGAAGCGTCAGCTGCACCCAGTCTTCATGGATGTGGGGCGTATTGGCGAAGCCTTCGGCGCCTCTCCAGAGCTCGACCGCTCCGGTCTGAAACATCATTTCCATCCGCCCTTCGCCCCCTGTAGCGATTATTGCGGCCGGCAGTTCCGCATCATTCGCGGGTGACGCATCGGGCCGTTTAGGGTTACGATAGGAGGATAAGCGGCGCTTGTCAATGGACGGGGACGGGCGGCAGAGAAGAAACGGAAAGGAAGTCTGAACCACCATGATCATCGAATTGAACCATGTGTCGTGGCGAAGGGAGCAGCGCGTGCTGCTCCAGGACATCAGCTGGCAGGTGAAGCCGGGAGAGCACTGGGCGCTGCTCGGCCTCAACGGGTCGGGCAAAACGACGCTGCTCAACATCATTTGCGGCTACATCTGGCCCTCGGAGGGTTCGGTCGAGGTGCTCGGAGAGCGGTACGGCGAAGTGGATCTGCGGGAGCTGCGCAAATCCATCGGGTGGGTCAGCAACTCGCTGCAAGAGAAGCTGTACAAGACCGACCGCGCCCAGCTTGTCGTCATCAGCGGCAAGCATGCGACGATCGGACTCTACGACAAGGTGCAGGAGGAAGACCTCGAGACGGCGCGGGAGCTGATGGCGACGCTCGGCTGCGCCCATTTGTGGGATCGGGAATACGGCACCTGCTCGCAGGGCGAGAAGCAGAAGCTGCTCATCGCCCGCGCCCTGATGGCTCGCCCGCGCATCCTCATCCTGGACGAGCCTTGCAACGGCCTCGACCTGTTCTCGCGCGAGCGGCTGCTGGAGAGCATCGACGGGCTGGCGCGGCAGCACGACGCCCCTTCGCTGATCTACGTCACGCATCATACGGAGGAGATCCTGCCTGTCTTCGGCCATGCCCTGCTGCTGCGCAGAGGAGAGGTGTTCCGCAGCGGCAGCACGGGCGACGTGCTGACAGACGGAACCCTGAGCCGGTTTTTCGAGGCCCCCGTCGCCGTGGAGCGCCATGGCGACCGATATTTTGTCCGCGCTGAATAGCAGAGCAGGAGAGCTGCTGGAGCAGCCTGCGGCGGTATGTTTTTTCTGTTTCCCGACCCTATGGAGATGAATCCGCAGCTCCGATAGAAAGCAAAAAAGCCCGGCATGCCGGGCTTTTTGTCATGGAGCTTGCAGAGCTTCCTTGCCCCGCTCCGCTGCGTCGGCCAGCTGTTCTTGACCCTGGGATTCCTGCCAGGGCGGAAAAGCGGCGGCTGCGACAAGCCCCAAGCCCTGTTGCCCAGGCCATGCATTCCAGCCCCTTCGGCAAAATAATGTACTACAACCCGAACAAGGAGCAAATATTAGGATGATCTTCACAAAATAGACGCATCCGCGAGATGACCGGCAACTGTCACATTCCGTCCTTTGCATCGCCGGCGGCGCAGCCTTTACACTGGAATCAATACGCAAGCCTCTGCATCTTTTCGCCTGTGCGCCTATGCGATCCCTCTGAAGCCCATTCATGATCAACTTACGATAAAGGAGCTGCCGCCATGTACCGCTCGAACCGAATACGGCCTGCTGGCCGCCTGTTTACGCTTCTGGTCCTTTGCGCCATCCTGCCCTCCCTTCTGCTGGCGGGCTGCAACTTCTCCTCCCCCGTGTCCGGAGGGTGGAAAACCCGCAGCGCCACCGAAGGTCTGGAAATCATGGCGAACAAGGACAACTGGAAGAAGTTCACCTATCGGGTCACGCTCGAGAATGTCAGCGAGAAGCCGATTGAAGTCGAATGGGTCGAGCCCGTGCTGAAAGGCAATCTCCTGCTGAACGATCCTGGGCGCTCGCTGCGCAAGGAGATCGCCCAGACGGTAGACGAAGGACAGCGCATAACGCTCGAGGACAGCTTCGAGTTCAATGCGAAAAACGTCAACCTCGGCGAGTCTCAGAACGTGAAGGCGATGCTGGTGAAGGTAAAAGGCGCCGACGAGCCTGTCGAGGTCCAGGTATAGGCCTGCAGGCACGCGCAATCCGCAGGCGGTTTTCATGCACGACGCACAAAAAAAGCCTTCATTCCGCACGTCGGCGGAATGAAGGCTTTTCCCGTTGTAGCGGCAAGCCCGTCTAGCGCTTGCCCGGCTTGCGTCCTTGGCGCGATCCGCCGCTGCCCCGGTCGCCGCCGGAGCTGCCGCGCGGCTTGGAGCCGCCGCCGTCGCCCTTGGCCCGTGCAGCTTGGCGCTGCTGGGCAAGGCCCGTTCCGGCGGCCGCCGAGACCGACGCTCCGCCGCCCGCCAGCGCGAGCCCGCCGGGAGCAGCCGGACCGCTGTCCGCCGCCTCCGGATGTCCGGGCTCCGCCAAATGGCGGAACAGCCGCTGCCCAAGCAGCGTCTGCAGGATGACGATGATGCCGCCGACGGCCCAGTACAGCGGCAGCGCTGCGGGAGCCGTGAAGGAGAAGAAGCCCATCATGATCGGCGATAGGTACATGATCCAGCCCATTTGGCGCTGCATGTCCGTCTGTTCGACGCCTCTCTGGGATACTTTGGCTTGCACGAAGTATACGGCGGCGGCCAGGAAAGGCAGGATGATGTCCGGCTTGCCCAGCTGGAACCACAGAAACGTGTGGCTGGCCAGATCGGGGCTCATCCGAATGGCGTAATACAGCCCCGTCAGAATCGGCAGCTGGATCAGCATCGGCAGGCAGCCGATGGCCAGCGGATTGTAGCCGTGCTTTTTGTACAGCTCCATCATTTCCTGCTGCTGCTTCTGCATCGTCTCCGGCGACTTGTCGGCATGGCGCGCCTTGAGGTCGTCGAGCTCCGGCTGCATCCTCTTCATCTTGCCCTTCATGATCTGCTGGCTCCGGTACTGCCGGAGCATGAGCGGCATGAGCACGAGACGCACGAGCAGCGTGACGGCGATCAGGGCGAGGCCATAGTTGTCGCTGAAGAAAGAAGCGAGGTGCTCCAGCACCCAGGATAGCGGATAAACGACGTAATGGTTGAAAAATCCCGGTGTATCCGAGTCGATGGTTCCTTTGGCTCCGCATCCCGCGAGCAGCAGCAGGCTGCCCGCGGCGGCGATCGCCTTGGCCGGACGGCTCCAGAATTTGCGCTTGCGCGGAGCTTCGTTCCGGCGGTTGTTCGTTACCTCATCCGCAACCGCGAATCGGCGGTCCTTGTTCGTGTCCATGAATAATATCCTCCCCATTCGTTGGCTGAGCGGCCTTGGAATAGGGAGAGGCAATCCGCTCCGTCATCATCGGGGGAATCCTTGCGCTTGGACAGGCGGACCAGCCGCAGCCGCAGCGGGCTTGGAATCGCGGCGCTCTTCGGCGCCCCCGGAGGCGCGAAGCGCACTCCGGAGGGGCGCCAGCCGCCATCCTGGACGGCATCATGGAACCAGGCAAAATAATAATAAGCCGCGGAGCAGACGATGCCGATGGACCAGATCCACGACAGCAATTCATGAAGCTCGAACAATAAACTCACCTCCCGGTTCAAGTACCTTGAGCGTACCATAACCGGGCTCTCCCGCGCTACAGAGGCCCGATTCCTTGTCTGGGAGAAGAAGGATTATGGAATCGTTTCCAGAATAGGTATTTTGTACGAGAACCTTGCCTCTAGGATCGGAGATGAAAATACCCATGGAGCATGCACCCGGAGCGGTACTGGCACAGGGCCGTACCGCGCAAATCCGTCTTTATGGGCAGAACCGCCTGCTGAAAATCTTCAAGGAAGGCATGCCGCGCGCCTATGCCGAGTTCGAATTCAAGGCCGGACGCTTCGCGGTCAAAGCCGGCCTGCCCACTCCCAAGCCGGAGCAGCTGCTGGAATGGGAAGACCGCCCCGCCATCGTCTACGAGCGCCTGTCCGGCAGCACGATGCTGCGCCGGCTCGTTCAGAAGCCGTGGAATCTTTTCCGCGATGCGGCTCATATGGCTCGTCTACATGTAGCCGTGCACCGTACGGGCGCCGGACCGGACTCCGGGCTGCCCTGCCTCAAGGAAGCGCTGCGGGAGAAGATCGAAGCGGCGCCTATTTTGTCCCGCGAAGAGAAGGCAGGCGTTCTCGCCAGCCTGGACAAGCTGCCCGTCGGCCGCCAGCTTCTCCACGGCGACCTTCATCCCGACAACATCATGATCGACGGCCGCAAAGGCTGGATCATCGACTGGATGACCGCCAGCTACGGCCACCCTGCCGCGGATGCCGCCCGCACCGTGCTCATGCTGCGCACGGGCTCGCTCCCGGAGGAGTCCTCTCGCGCCTTCGAGCTCATTCTGACCTCCGTCCGCAGATTGCTGCTCTCCCGCTATCTTCGCACCTACCTGCGGCTGAGCGGCTTGGAGCGCGGAGAACTCGAAGCCTGGATGCCGGTTCTCGCTGCCGCGAGGCTCGCCGAATGGCTTCCGCCCGACGAGAAGCTGTCCCTTGCGGGCATCGTCCGCGACAGCCTGCGGCCCGCCTGATGATCCGGTTTCACGGGTTCTGATTAGGTTGATTGAATATAGGAGAAACTGAATCTATCCGAGTTCACTGTAGGAGATGGAGGATCCGCCTTATGTCTACCTGGACGCTGCGGTATGCGGATGGGCAGGATGAGCAGCAGCCGGAGCTCGTGTTCCAGCGCCAATCCGAGCTGAATGACTATATCCAGTCGCTGACGGTCAGCGACGTGCTTCGAATTCGCGTCTACGACGCGGATATGCGCAATATGTGCGGAAAAACGTATGTGTATCATTATTTGCTCTGAATCGGCATCCATACGCTTCGCTTGTCCGGTCCTGCCAGATGGCAGGGCTTTTTTGCCCAAGCCGGCAGGCCCTTCGACCTGCAGCCAGGGAAAGGAAAGGGAGCGACCGCATGAATGCGAAGATGGTCCCGATGAATGAAATTTCCCAAAGGTGTCCGTTACCGACTTTCTGCTTTCTTGATGCAGGCCGTTTGAGCTTATCCCTGATTGCAATGGAGCCGGAGCGCCAAAAAAAGGAAAGAGACTGTCCGTAGTCATGTTCATGACTTGCGGACAGCCTCTTCTTGTAAGGTTCTAAAGCTGGTGCGATTCCGCTCTGCACGGACAATCGGCCATTCATCCATTCAGCCGGTTTCTTCGCCGTACCACAGCTGGCGGAAGCTGTCGCTTGTCTTCAGCAGCTCCTCGGCCGTGCCTTCCGCCTCAACCTTGCCGCCGTTCATCACAATGATGTGGTCTGCATGGGTCAAAGCAGCCTTGCGGTGCGAAACGACGAGGCAGGCCGCGTCCCCTTTCTCGGTGAACAGCCTCTCCCACAGCCGGCGTTCCGTCTCCACGTCGAGAGCGCTCGACAAGTCGTCGAACACATACAGCTGCGCGTCGCGCACCAGCATGCGGGCCGCCGCCGTGCGCTGGGCCTGGCCGCCCGAGAGCTTGACGCCGCGAGGCCCGACCATCGTGCTGAGGCCATGCTCGAGATTGTTCATGTCCTCTTCCATCACGGCCGCATGCAAGGCGCGCTCCACGCCGCCCGGGCGATCCTCCGCTCCCAGCAGGATGTTGTGCCGCAGCTGGTCGCTGTACAGGCGCGGAATCTGGGCGGTGTACGCGCTCTGCGGCGGCACGAAGAAGTCGGCCGGATTCCCGACAAGCTCGCCGTTCCAGCGGATATCGCCGGCCTCGGCCGGCAGGAGGCCGAGCAGCGAGCGCACGAGCGTCGTCTTGCCGCTCCCGATCATGCCCGTAACGACAGTGAAGGAGCCCCGCCGGATGTTCAGATCGATGCCTTCGATGCCGCGCCCCGTCTCCGGATAGCGGTATGTAAGCCCCCTTGCCTCCAGCATTTCCAGCGGTGGCGCCTGGAAATACGGCAGCTCGTCGTCCATGTTCCGGCTTCTCCGCACGGAAGCCGGCCGGCCAGCCGTTCCCGTCTCCGGTCCGCCTGCGCCAGGCGCCGCTTGCTCAGCGTGATGGGAAGCCGGGAATGCCGCCCTGTCCGGCCGTCCCCCGACACGCTTGCCAAGGCCGATATATCGGGCCGCTGTCAGAACAGAAGCCGGCGCCCCCTGCAGCATCGCCTTGATGCGCTCGAAGCTGACCGCCATCTGTTTGTAGTAGGTCATGAAGTTGCCGACGTTCGAAGTCAGCTGGGTGACGAAGGTGAGGTAGTACACGAACAGCGACAGGTCGCCGACGGTGAAGCCTCCACTGCGCATCTTATAGCCTGCGAGCACGAGAATGAGGCCCGTCCCCAGATTGACGGAGTTGGTGAACACGGACGACAGCGTTTCGGTCAGCAGCTTGTCCTTGACCATATTCTGGCGGCGGTTCTCGCTCAAGGCTACGAACCGGTCCACGATGCGCTTCTCTGCGCCCGCCACTTGAATGGCCTGCACGTTGGAGAACATCTCGCTGATCGCGCCCGTCACCTTGGCCGTCGATTCCCGGCTGGCGGCGCGGAACTTGTGGATGCGCGCCGTCGCGATCTGGGCCGCCGTGACGACGAGGATGAGCGGCACGAACACGAATACGGTCAGTTGGGCGTCGATCGAGACGAGAATCCAGCTCGCAACGACGACAAAGCCGACGAGGCCGAGCGTGTCGACCGACCAGCTCATCGCTTCCTCCGTATGATCGACGTCGTCGCGGAAGTTGCTGATCGCCTCGCCCGGCGAAGTCGGAATCGCCCTCGCGCCCGGCTGTCTCAGCACATGGGAGAGCATATTGCGACGGATCAGCATCGCCATCCGGAAGCGGAAGTTGACGTCGGTCAGGAAGCCTCCGAAGATCAGGGCGATCCGGGCCAGCGCCGCGGCGACGAGGAGAGCCGCGATCGCCCATACGCCGTAGGGGAACTCGTACGTTCCTTCCAGATGGTCGAAATAGGCTTTGGTCAGCAGGCCGGGCACGAGAGGAGCCATATGGATAAGCGACCAGGTCAACAGGTTGAGCAGATACAAGCCGGGCCGGTAGCCGATTAGCCGCCAGAAAAAATGTCTAGTCTTCATGCCAGCACCTCCTCCATCCCTACAGCCAGCATGCGGCTGAACCGCGACTGCGGATCGGCTGCAAGCTCCTCGCGGCGTCCGCTCTCCAGCATCCGGCCGTTCTCGAGGATCAGAATCCGATCGGCCCGCTGGATCGTCGCCAGCCGGTGGGCGATGATGATGCAGGTCTTCTCCTCCAGCAGCCGGTCGACGGCCGCTTCGATGCGGGCTTCCGTCAGAGGGTCGAGACGCGAGCTGGCTTCGTCGAGAATGACGAGGCCGGGATTCGTCAGGAAGACGCGGGCGAAGGCGAGCAGCTGCGCTTCTCCGGCCGACAGGCTGCCTCCGCCGGAGGCGAGCATCGTGTCCAGGCCGTCAGGCAGCGCCTCATACCAGGCGCCGAGACCCAGATCCTTGAGCACCTCGGCGATCCTCTCCTCCCGGATGCTGTCGTCGAACAGCGTCAGGTTGTCGCGGACGCTTCCCTCCAGAATCTCGATGTTCTGCGTCACCATCGCCACCTTGCGGCGCAGCTCGTGGAGCTTGAACTGGCGGATGTCCGTCCCCGCCAGCTCGATGGCGCCCGACTGCGGATCGTAAAAGCGCAGCAGCAGGCGCGCGATCGTCGTCTTGCCGCTGCCGGTCCGTCCCAGCAGGCCGAGCGTCTGTCCCGGCTCGAGCCTCAGCTGCAGATGGTCGAGCGTGGCGCGGCCGCCTTCCTCGTAGGCGAATTCCAGATCGCGGAATTCCACCGCGAGCGGCCCATCAGGCAGCGGAGCTCCCGGCCCGTCCTGGATCAGCGGCTTCGTCGCCAGCAGATCGCGCACGCGCATGAGGCTGGCGTCCGCTTTTTGCAGATCCTCCAGCTGGGTGCGGATCTTCTCGATCGGCTTCGCCAGCTGCTCCGTATAATAGAACACCAGATAGATGGAGCCGATCGTCAGGCCGCTCTGGCCGTTCTTCCACAGGATCGCGCAGACGATGAACGCCGCCGCGTTGCCGAGCGCGAACACCAGGATCGTCGTGCTCCACATCATGCAGAATCCGAGGAAGGCCCGCATGCGGATAGGCAGCATGCGGCGCGTCATCTCATAGAAGCGGTTCATGACGTAGCCCGCCGCTCCGTTGGCCCGGGTGTCCTCGGTGCCCTCCAGATGCTCCCCGATGAAGCCGTAGAACTCGGCGTTGATCTGCCTCCAGTTCTTCCACACGGGCACGTTGAACTTGCGGATCCACTGGATGACGTAGACGGCCCCGACGACGAACGCCGTCATGACAAGTCCGATCCAGAAGCTCTCGCGGAACAGCAGCGCCAGGATGCCGAGCATCAGGACGATGTTGCCGGCCAGATGGATGATGAAGCTGGAGAAAAAATTCGCCAGCGCGTTGACGTCGCCGTCCACCCGCTCGATCAGGGAGCCCGACGTCTGCGTCTTGTGGAAGCTCATATCCAACGACAGGCAATGCTCGGCGAGCTCCGCGCGCAGCTTGTTCGTCGTCGTCCAGCCGAGATTCTCGCTGAAGTAGGCCGCCGCTACCGATACTCCCTGCTGAAGCAAAGAAAAAGCGATGAACAGACCCGCCGCATAGTACAGCGCCGTGATGCTTCCTTGGCTTTGGGCACTGTCGATGAAATACCGGATAATCTGCGGATTGACCAGCTGCAGCCCGATCGAGACGAGCAGCAGCGCCGCAAGGCTCCACAGCAGCCGGCGCTGCGGAAAAACGTAGCGGGCCAGCATCTCCCGGTAGACGCCCCAGCCCTTGGCGGGCTTGACGGCGCCCGCCGTTTGTTCCCCTGACATACGAACACTTCCTTCCATTCCGTTACTGTACTTCAGCCCCCTCTCGATCGTCAATGGCGAATTCGGCCTAAACCAAAGTTGTCGTTGAAATAAAATTTCGAGCCTATTCGCTATTGTATGGAATTGGGAATAAGCCTACACTTATCCTATACAGCAATCCCGCCCCAGCGGCCGCTCAAGGAGTGAGGAATTTGAATTCGGAAATGCTAGGCACCTATGGCTTCATCCTGCTTGTACTGCTTCTCGTCTACTGGCGCCGTTCCGTGCGCTCCTCCCAGGCCCGTCCGATCCGCGCCGGCGGGTGGCTCATGATGCTGCCGATTCTGTTCGTGCTGCTCGGCTTCTTCGCCAGCGTGTCGTCCCTGTCTGCAACCGGCCAAGCCGTGCAATACCCTCCCCTGTGGGAGGAGCTGTGCGCCGTGCTGATCGGGATCGCGCTTGGCGCCGTGATGCTGTACCATACCGGATACGAGCTGAATGCGGACGGGCGCGTCTATACGAAGCCGAATGCGAATTTCAAGTATGTCATCCTAGCCGTCATCGTTCTCAGGCTGGCTTTGTCCCGGTACCTGCAACATTTGCAGCCGGGCCAATTCGTCTTTCTCACGATGTCGATCGCCGTCTGCTACATCGCCGTATGGAGGATCGGAAGCTTTTTCAAATACAGAACAGCGATGAGCCCTCTAAAGAACGGGTCCATCGAAAGATAGAAAGGAGGAATCCGGCCTATGGAGCGTTACCTGCTCAAAACGGCCCTGTACACGTTTCTGCTCGGCCTGGCCCTGGGACTGCTCCTCGTGCCCGACTCCGTCACGCAGATTTCCGGTCGAGTAAAGAGCGTGGCCGAGCTTCCATTGCGGGACTACATCCTGAACCTTCTCCGCTTTGCCGTCCGGATCGCGCTGGCCGGTCTCGCGCTTGGAGCCATCTGGAAGTGGTCCGGCCGCGAGCCGCAGGAAGGGCCGTCCTTCGCCCGCAGCTATGTCAAGGGATTCGCGATGACGGCTGCCGCCATCGCGGTCCTCTTCGCCTTGGCAACCGTATTTTCAATCTTATAAGAAGGGGAATGGCCATGAATCCGGAGCCGTGAAGGAGCCTTGGCAGCGGGAGCCTGCCGCCCGGCTGCGAGGGATCGTCCATGAGGCGATCGACGCCCCTATGGAGCGCATCCAGTACAAGGCCCAAGCCGGCCTCTGCCTCAGGGGGAGATGCCGGCTTTTGCATGTGCAGAAATTGCGAGGAGCGGTTCCTGCCGATACCAGCGCTGGCGGACTCCCCCTCACAATGGAAGGGAAGTCCGCCAGCCTTGGCCTATAGAGCCGCCCTTTATAGTCAGCATGCGGCAAGGAAGAAGAGGGGCCGATCATAATGAAAAACAACGGTGCTTCTCATGGGCGCCCTGGCCCGGATTCGTTCGTCTCAGTTCACGCCGCCGTAGCTGCGGTAGGTGGCATAGACCTCGTCAGCGTATTGCTCGGCATGGATGACACGGCCGTAGGAATCCGTCGCTCCCGGATACCAGTTGGGTCCCCCGTTGTAGAGCGCCAACCCTTTCCAGATGTATCCTCCCCTATTGATCATATCATTTAGAATCATGGCTCCCATATACACTTGGTCCTGCTGATCGCCGTGGTTGTAGGCATGCCCGAATGTAGAGAGGAACTGGCTGGAATAGCCGTTTCTTGTGTTGGGCTCCACCTGCATCAGTCCATCCGCACCGGATGGACCGGATGTATAGGTGCCATAGTTCGTTTCTTTTTTGATCACGGCACAGAGGAGCAAAGCGAAATCGCCGTTTTTGCCAAACCGATTGTCCGCATTCACCGCATAGTTCCAAATATAGCCGGGAGCTTCGGCAGGCTTGGATACGCCCGCGCCCGTAGAGCCGGTGCTGACAAGGTTGTATGCTTCCCATGAGCCGCCTACGGCAGCTCTGTTCGCCGCCAGAACCGCGCCGTTGTTCAAATCGGTCGATACATACTGATTGTTGGCCAAGGCTCTTAGCGCGATGGTTCCGTCCGCCAAGACGACCTTCGTGAATTTCTCCCATTGCTGGATGCTGGCGCTTCTGGCAATCAGCTTGGCTCCTTGATTAAGATCGGCCGCCACATACCTGTTGTTGGCCATGGACAGGAGAGAGATGGTGCCATCCGAATTGTTGATCACCTGGAATTGTTCCCATGCGCTGGCCGAAGTCCGGTTGGCCACTAAAGGATTGCTGCCATAATTGTCGGCACTGACATAACTGTTGTTGGCTCGGGCTTGGAGGCTGTATAGAGTCGCTGCGGATGCTTTGGCTGGCGGAAATGCGATCATCAAAATACCGACCAGAAGCGCTAACGTAAAAGCCAGCTTTTTTTGGAGGAAAGAAGGAAGACTCATCAGGAACACAACCTTTCTTTGAAATATAATCGATTACATTTGCGAAGCCAAAACAGGATGATCATTCTATCGCTGGCTATTCCTCCTTTCTGAACTGGCGGCGACCCATGGGATAGCGGTTCATCATACGATTAATATGCATTTCTATTTTTTTCAGAACGACTATGGCTGCCGGCTTGCAGCGCTCGACGATGGCAAGGGAGACGGCAAGCCCGGTCCGTTCTCCCCGTCTTGCCTTAAATAACCAGTGGAATAGACGGGCAGCCGCTTCTCCGGAATGACGCGCCCGCCGTAAGCGAGCGGTCTGCGACCTGCCAGCTGGACTGACAGCCGCAGGCCTGATAGGCCTGCGGCTGTCTCTTTATCGATCAGCCTTCCGCCGCTGCCGGGCGCCCCCCACTGACGGATGCGGCGGCCCGGCATTTCAGCAGCGCGCCGTACTCGCGCTTGAACCCTACGGAATAAAAGGCGGCGTAGAGCACAAGCAGCAGGCCGAGAATGTTCAGCACCACCATCGCCGCCGACATGCCGAAAGCATAGCTGAGCACTCCGAGCCCGGTCATCGGAACGATAAAGCCGGAGTAGGCTGCGAGGTAATAGGTCGTGATGACGCGCGGACGGTCTGCGGGGCGGGGCAGCTCGCCGGCGAAGCGAAGGCTGGCCTGGAAGGACCAGCCGCTGCCGAGCGCCTGCAGGCCGACGCCAAACCATAACAGGCCGAGGCTTCCTTCATGGCCCGAGAGCACGACTGTCCAGGCGCCGGCTGCCAGAATGAGCAGCCCGGCCCGCAGGCGCACGACGGGATTCAATGGAAGGGGAATCAGCTGCGTCAAGGCGCCGCCTCCAAGCAGCAGCAGCACCAGCAGGCCGCTGATGGAGAGATTGGAGCTGTGGAGGACGTTCGTGACGAATGTCGGAATGAGCGAGAGGACAATTCCGTTCAAGGTGAAAATGGTGAACCCCGACAAAGCGCTCATAGTCCAGAAATGTCTGCCGATGGATGCCGGGACGCCGAGCAGCGCGCCCCGGCGCTCACGGCTCTTCCCTTCCGCTCCGAGCGCGCTTGCGGCATCGGCCGCAGGAATTCTATGGAGCCCGGCTCCGCTTGCTGCATCTCTATCCAAGTCCGGCGCCTGTACCCCTGTGTTCTCCTCCTCATGCGAATGGAGCGTCTCCAGCACAGCCGCGCATGCCAGCAGAAGGGCGATGAACAGGGCATACGGGAGCCGTGAAGGCATGACAGGAGCATACTGGGCGAACAGTCCGGTAATGGCGGGCCCGATTCCGAAGCCGAGGGAAACGGTCATGCCGGACAGCAGAATCGCTTTCCCCGTCCGGGACGACGGCGTGTGGCGAAGCAGGAACGGGGTCGCCGTTCCCGTGAACAGGCCGTATGCCGCTCCTTCGGCCATTCTCGCCGCATACAGCATCCAGGCGTCGGTACTGAGCATGAACAGAAGCGACGAGGCGATCGACAGCCAGATTCCGACCCGTATGACCCGCTTATGCCCCCAGGAAGCGGCACGGACTCCGGTCAGGAGCAGGACAGGAAGCAGGACGGCCGCGTAGCTGGCGAACAGCAGGGTCAGCTCCAGGCTGTTCAGGCCATAGTCCCGATGGTACAGCGGAAACAAGGAGGACACCGATGTGGCGACCAGCGACATGATGATGAGGATGCCGAGCATTCTTTTCATTAGAGACACTTCCTTTCGGTTGGACAGGTTATTGGAACGATCGTTCAAAAAAGAGCGCGCAAACGCCGCTCAAAATACGGCATTCACAGCCATCCGGCATACATCCTCCAGCATGCTCCGACCCGCTTCCGTGCGTGCGGTGACATGAATTCCCTGCTTGATGGCAAGCAGGAAGCGCGCCGCCTCTCGAGGCTGCAAGCCATCCTTGGTCAATCCGCGCTTCGACGCATCCTCCAGAAAACGCAGCAGCACGTCTTCGGTATAGAGATGATAATCCTCCACACGCTGCGCGATCGAGGGGAGACGGACCGACGAGCCTAGCGTCGTGTTCGTCATGAAGCACCCTCTGCCCCGGGAAAAGTTCACGAGCGAAGACTCGACGACCGCATCGAAGAACAGCCGCAGCTGCTCCTGCGGATCTTCTTCCCGGCGTTCCAGGATCCGGTAGAGCCCTTGCTCCTGCAAGGCGCGGAAACGATCCATGCAGGCGGTGAAGAGCGTCTCCTTGTCTCCGAACGTATCATAAAGGCTTCCCCTGTTGATGCCCATGGCAGAGCACAGCCCCTGCACGGATGCGGCTTCGTAGCCTTGATCCCAAAATGCTTCCAGCGCCTGGTCCAGCGCCTTCGCAGGGTCGAACTCCTTCGGTCTGGCCATCCTGCACCTCCATTTTGTTCCTATCGGCTTCAAATTTTAGTCCAGTATATTCGTTTCAGAACGATCGGTCAATAATTGGACCGCCATGCCATTTACCGCAGTGCCGCAGATATGATATTGTAAGTCCACGAAGAAAGGGGAAGAAGCAAATGTTCCATACAGTCACTTACGACGGAACCCGCGAAGAGCAGTACGGGACGGTCATCCGCCAGCTCGAAGCGCTGATCGAGGACGAGCCGAACGCCATCGCCAACCTGGCGAACGCCTCGGCGCTGCTCGCGCAATTCCTCGCCGATATCAACTGGGCGGGATTCTACCTGCTCGACGAGCAGGGACTCGTGCTCGGCCCGTTCCAAGGGCTTCCGGCCTGCGTCCGCATCCCGGTCGGGCGCGGCGTCTGCGGCACCGCGGCGGAGCGCAAGGAAACGATGCTCGTCCCTGACGTGCACGCCTTTCCGGGCCATATCGCCTGCGATGCCGCCTCGCAGTCGGAGATCGTCGTGCCTCTGTTGACGGCAGACGGCCGCCTGATCGGCGTGCTCGACATCGACAGCCCGATCCTGAACCGCTTCGACGATATCGACCGCGTGCAGCTGGAGCGCTTCGCAGCCGTACTCTCGGCGCGGCTCGGCTAGTCGGCGTCCGGCTCCTTGTGCCGCCATTGCAAGACGAAGCGTGGCCTGGACGAGAATCATTCCATGAAGCTCCGCAACTATTCATTGGAACAGGACCGCTGCCCGCGGTCCTGTTTTTTTGCCGACATCCTTTTTTGCCGCCAAGCCGCGTAAGCGGGCAAGCTTCCGCTTCCGGCTTCCCTGCTCGTGTGGAAACTTTTTTCCAACCCCATTCGTTCATGGCTTCAAAGGAGCTGAAATCATGCTGAAAAGCCTGACCGGCCGCTTCGGAGCCTGGTCTCCGGCAGCAAGCCTCCGCACCCTGCTGGCCTTCGGCTGGAGCCAGGCGCTCAGCTGCGCCTTTCCGATTGTCATCTTCGCTTCGCTCGGAATGACCAAGCTTGTGCATGTTCCTGGATTATCCCGCTATGATCTGCTCCTCGTCATCTGTCTGGCGGCCCAGGCGGCGATGATATGGACGCGGCTGGAGACATGGGATGAGCTCAAGGTCATCACCTTGTTCCATCTCATCGGCCTGGCGCTGGAGCTGTTCAAGGTAAACATGGGTTCATGGAGCTATCCCGGCGAAGCCTGGAGCAAGCTCGGCGGCGTTCCGCTCTACAGCGGCTTCATGTACGCCAGCGTGGCCAGCTATATTTGCCAGGCCTGGAGAAGGCTCGGCCTTCAATTCCACCGCTGGCCCAATTCCTATGCCGCCGCAGGGACGGCCCTGCTGATCTATGCCAATTTCTTCACCCATCACTGGCTGCCCGACCTTCGCTGGTGGCTGACAGCTCTGCTTGCCCTCTTGTTCTGGCGCACGACCGTCTCCTATACGGCGGGAGGCAGAACGATGCGCATGCCGATGCTGCTCAGCTTCGGGTTGATCGCTCTGTTCATCTGGATCGCCGAAAATATCTCCACCTTTCTCGGCGCCTGGCGCTACCCCGACCAGGAGCTGGACTGGACGATGGTCCACTGGAGCAAGCTCAGCTCCTGGTTCCTGCTCGTCGTAATCAGCATTCTGATCGTAGCCCAGCTGAAGCGGATCAAAGCCCAAGGAAACGAATCACAAGCCTGACCGCAGAGGATTCATCTCTGGCAAACGAAATATCTGCGGATGCTCTTCTGTCCGCACCTGATCTCGAGAAGCCGTCCCTTGGCAGGCAGTCCGTCCCATCTCCAGGATGAAATCCGCAAAGAGAGAGCCGGGAACTGTCCCCGGCTCTCTCTTCCCTCACTCCTTCATATAACGCTCCCGCAGGATGTTTAAATGATGCTTCTCATGACCGGCAATGACGCAGGCCAGCAGCAGAACCGAGTGCCGCAGACCGTTGGCCACTCCTTCGCGCTGCCAATCTTCCGGCCGCAAACCGCGAAGCAGCGTCAATGTCGCCTGCCGCACAGCGGAATAGTCGGCCGCGGCCTGAGCCCTCGTCCAGCTGGTGAAAGGCCCCTCGGCAACCAAAAGATTCTCGTCGTAGCCCGGCAGCTCCGTGGCATCGCCGCGTGCGAAACGCAGCAGCCGGTAGGCCAGTATCCGTTCGTTGTCGGCCACATGGCCGATGACTTGGCGAATGCTCCATTTGCCCGGCGCATAGCGGAATTCCAGCTGTTCCTCCGCAAGCGTATCCAGCAGGCCAAGCATGTCGGCTTGCTGTCCTTCCAGAATGGCGAGCAGGTCTCCATCGGGAACGGCCCCGACATAAGGCTTCTCGTAATCGGGCACTTCATGGTTCTGCGGTCTCTCCTGCATAGGCTGTCCACCTCTCCTTGTCTTGGAAGGAATGAATTCGACATCCAACGCTTTTTCCCTTCCAAAATTCATCCGCTTCCGCAGCGAATACGCCTTCTAAACGGCAGCAGCCCGGCCGCATTCATGCGGGCCGGGCTGCTGCGGCTGCCGCCGAGCGGCTTTATTCGTCCTTGAACCGGAACGTTCGCGCCAGATAGAGCACCGGCGTCGATGCGATGGAGATGACGAACTTCATCACGTACGTGGTTAGGAAGATTTGAATCCAGATATCCCATGAATAACCGCTGACTCCTGCAAACGCGATCGTGCAGAAGACGAGCGAATCCACGAACTGGCTCAAGATCGTGCTTCCGTTGATGCGGATCCAGAACTGGTTGCGTCCGCCGAAGCGCCGTTTCAGCACCGAGAAGACGCGCACGTCCAGAAACTGGCTGATGAAGTAAGCGCTCAGGCTGGCAAGCGCCAGACGCGGCATCAGGCCGAAGATCGTCGACAGCGATTCGTGGGCGAAATCGGTCTCCGCCGGATCAAACTTGAGCACCATCTGCATGAGGATCGTTGTGGCGATGAGAATGAAGAAGCCGAACCATACCGCCTGGCGGGCCTCCTTGCCGCCGTAGCGCTCGTTGATCAAGTCCGTCGTCATGTAAAGCGACGCATAGATCGTGTTGCCGAGCGTCATGACGATGCCGAACATGGAGATCGTCTCCGTCACCTGGATATTTGCGACCACCGTCGCGAAGCCGATCCAGGCATAGAGGCCTTTTTTGCCGAAGAAACGATAACACGCCAGGAACAGCGCGAAGTTGACCAGGACGAAGAACACGCCCCAGGTGAAATTGAACATGAACATACTACCCCCTAGTTTTGGTGACGCGGGATGGTTACGAACCGCGTGCGGCAAATGGACGCAGCCGGAAGCTTGGAGCTCCCGGCCGCGTCTCCGCCAAAAAACCTGTATCATCATAGCACAAAGAGGCTTCCGTGTCTTGGCTTGGAATCCATTGCCGCCTTGGAGGGTCCGACGTTCGTGAACGGGCGGGCTTGTCCCTTCCGGCACAGAAGGAGGCGGAGCGGGCAGCGCCGCCGGAGGCGAAAAAGCCTGCGGCGAAGATTCCGCTCCGCCGCAGGCCGCATTCCCGGTCATGTTAGACGGACAGAACCCGGCCATGATCGGTTTTAGTTCATGGAAAAATCTTTATATGAATCCAAACTGGCTTCATCCTTCTTTCATCACCGGAATCAAGTGATCGCCAGCCCCGCGCTCGCATAACCCGCCGCCGTATTGACGAGCGTCAAACCCGTCGCCGTCGCCGAGAAGACCAGCAGCAGTCTAGTCTGTGCGGTTACCGGGATGGACAGACCCGACGTCAGGCCGTTGCTGACGGTTCCGATCGACAGAGTCCCGGTAAGAGCCGGCGCGAGCGAAACGACAGCTCCGGCTACCGGGCTGAAAGTATTATTTGGTGTCGCCGAGCTGTACAGCGTAGCCGTGATTGTAATCGTAGAGCCGATCAGACTTAGCGAAGCCGTTGTGCTGAAATATGCGGCCAAGGAAGTAATCGTACCCGCACGCGGAACCGAGAAGGCAAAATTGAGTAGCGTCCCCGCCGCGCCCGTCAAATCAATCGTGGCACCTCCGACATTGACGCTCGACACGGAGTTGCCAAAACCGACAAGCCCGCCCGTTCCGGCAAGCCCCCCAGCAATCGTCGTCAATGCGACAGGAGTGCCGGATGCGAAAGGAATGATGGCCCCCGTACCTGCAATACCGGTTGACCCCGTTGCTCCGGTTGCTCCTGTTGCTCCTGTTGAACCTGTGACTCCTGTCGCTCCAGTTGGTCCTGTTGGTCCAGCACCACCTGTTACCCCGGTTGCCCCTGTAGTTCCAGTTGCTCCTGTTAAACCTGCAGCTCCTGTTGCTCCTGTTGCTCCCGTTGCTCCGGTTGCTCCCGTTATTCCTGTTGGTCCAGTGGTACCTGTTACCCCGGTTAATCCTGTGGTTCCTGTTGCTCCTGTGACTCCCGTTGCTCCTGTGACTCCTGTTGGTCCAGTGCCGCCTGTTACCCCGGTTAATCCTGTGGTTCCTGTTGCTCCTGTCGCTCCCGTTGGGCCTGTGGCTCCTGTTGCCCCGGTTGAACCTGTGAATCCGGTTGCTCCTGTTGAACCTGTGGAGCCGGTTGCCCCCGTGATTCCCGTAATTCCAGTCGCTCCGGTCACGCCCGTTACCCCGGTTGGTCCAGTGACACCTGTTACCCCGGTTACTCCTTGGGCTCCGGTTGCTCCGGTTGCTCCTGTTGCCCCGGTTGCCCCGATTGAACCTGTGAATCCGGTTGTTCCGGTTGGTCCTGTGGCTCCCGTTACCCCCGTTGCTCCTGTGACTGCCGTTGCTCCTGTTAAACCTGTGACTCCGGTTGCTCCAGTCAACCCTGTTGCTCCCGTTAGGCCCGTGTCCCCTGTAACACCAGTAACACCTGTAATTCCTGCGGCTCCCGTTGTTCCTGTTACGCCTGTTGCTCCTGTGACTCCGGTTGCCCCCGTTACTCCTGTGCTTCCCGTAATTCCTGTTGCTCCAGTCAACCCTGTTGCTCCGGTTGGGCCCGTGTCCCCTGTAACACCCATAACTCCTGCGGCTCCCGTTGCTCCTGTTACGCCGATTGTTCCTGTGACTCCGTTTGCTCCTGTAGCTCCGGTTGCTCCAGTCAACCCTGTTGCTCCGGTTGGGCCCGTGTTCCCTGTAATACCCGTGACTCCTGTGGTTCCTGTCGCCCCGGCCAGCCCTGTCGCTCCTGTCGCCCCCGCTCCGGTTGCACCTGTCGGGCCGACCGCTCCCGCGGCTCCCGTGTCCCCGGTTGCTCCCGCCAGCCCCGTCGCTCCTGTCGCTCCCGCTCCCGTTGCACCCGTCGCGCCGACCGCTCCCGTGGCTCCCGTGTCCCCGGTTGCTCCGGCCAGCCCCGTCGCTCCTGTCGCTCCCGCTCCCGTTGCACCCGTCGCGCCGACCGCTCCCGTGGCTCCCGTGTCCCCGGCCAGCCCTGTCGCTCCTGTCGCCCCCGCTCCAGTTGCACCTGTCGCGCCGACCGCTCCCGTGGCTCCCGTGTCCCCGGTTGCTCCGGCCAGCCCCGTCGCTCCTGTCGCTCCCGCTCCCGTTGCACCCGTCGCGCCGACCGCTCCCGTGGCTCCCGTGTCCCCGGCCAGCCCGGTCGCTCCTGTCGCTCCCGCTCCCGTCGTCCCGGTCGCCCCGGTCGGGCCTGTCGTCCCCGTACTGCCATCGGTTCCGGTCGCCCCCGTCGCTCCTGTAAGCCCCGTCGGCCCTCCCGCAGGTCCAGCCGGACCGGTCGCTCCCGTTGCGCCGGTCGCTCCTTCCGACCCTGCCGTTCCTGTCGCGCCGCTCGGCCCGGTCTCTCCAGGATCGCCCGGGGGACCCGGCGTCCCGGTTGCCCCGGCCGCTCCCGGCAAGCCGGGGGCGCCGGCTGGCCCCACAGCTCCAGCCGGGCCTATGGCCCCGGGAACTCCTGCCGGACCGGCAGGTCCGGTCGGGCCCGTTGCGCCGGCAGCTCCTCTTGCGCCCAGCGACCGCCCCGCCAGAGCCAGCAGCTGTCCAGTCTCGCGAAGCAGGCCGACCCATCCATCCTTGACGCGCGGGGATACGCAAAAGACGAGAACCGCGCCGAGCAACTCGGTCACCATTGCTTGGAGAGTGACAATCAGCAGCGCATCGCTTTCGCTCCGATTTTCATACTGACCGATCGCCAGCTCCAGAGCCGCCTGCAGCACCCCTTTTTCCTGCAAGGGAATCCGCATCGAGTTGATGAGAAGCAGCAGCTGGCCCAGCACCTCTCTGAGCGACCCGTCCGCAACGCCTCTTGGCCATTCCGACAATGCCTGATCAAGCCATTCCAGCAGGGCTTCCCATTGATCCGCTTCCGCCGGCGTGACCGGAATCACGCAATGATGCTTCTTTCGGACAGGCATCTCGCAATCCTTTTGGGAGTGAGGCCGCTTGGATACGTGTCTTCTTCTTCTCGGTTGATCAGGCATGCCATTAACCCCCTTGATTATTAGAAGGCTATGTCGGAAACCGGCGTCCAATTCTCCCGATTGGATTCCGAAGCCATTTTTGAGCAAAAAAAAGACCCGCTCGCGGGCCTTCTCCTCTCTATACCGCCTAGTCTGCTTATGCCATCCGCTTGACGGCCATCAGCGCATCGACCGGCTCGTGATCTCTGTCGTATGCGTTCACAAATGCCGGGTTGGACGCATCATGAAACCCTTTCATGACCATAACCTCGTATCCGAGAGCCGCAAGCTCCTCCGGCTCCCATCCGCTGCGATGCATTTGATACTTTTCGCCGTTGAGCCCGTAATGGTCGAAAGCTTCCTGCGGGAAAAAACCCCGCGGCGTGAACAGGATGACCCGCTCGCGCGCGATGATTTCCGCCTGCCTCAGAAGCTCGTATCCCGCCGATTTTTCCAGATGCTCAAGCACATCCACCAGTGTAACAGCCGTAAAGGAGCCTGGGACAAAGAGCCTTCCGATCTCAAGCGCATCGGCGTGTAGAGGCACAACGGACGGATAGTGGGCCGCAATATAGTCCACGTACGGCTTATGGACGTCGAGCGCGACTATTTGCCGGGCATGAAGGGACGTCAGGAGCGGTCCGGGGCCGCTTCCTACATCCAGAAGGGTCTGCGCTCCGCCGATGAGCCCGTTGAGCCGGATCAAGAAATCTTTTTCTTCCGTCACATGAATCATGTCCAATCACATCCTCCTTCAAGGTCCATCCGCTTGCTGCATTGTATGCGGACTTGCCTTCGGAAGGCCCGGCAGAAGCCTGACGGACAACGAAAAGGCCGCTCTTGCCGACGATGGAAACCCGCAGGCGGCTCCGTTAATGCCGCTCTTAAAATTCCATATAATGGATTTATGTCTTGTAATGGCGATCCGAACCCGATATAGTGATTTTAGCAAAAATGCCAGGCACTTCCGTTCCAGCGATGATCAGCCTGCCAAAGGAGACGATTGAAATGTCCGCCCAACCTCCCAGGCCGCCTTCCTATACGATTCCCTCTACCAAGCTGGATGCTCTGGACCGCCGAATTACCGAGCTGCTCCGCCTCAACTCGCGGATGTCTTATACGGATATCAGCAAGGAAGTAGGCATCTCCAGGGTCGGCGTCCAAGCACGAGTCAATGCCTTGATCGAGAACGGCACCCTGGAAAGATTCACGGTCTTGGTCAATCCCGAGAAGATCGGCATGAACGTATCGGCCTTTTTTCATGTTGAAGTCGAACCTCATCGTCTCAGCGAAGTAGCGCGTCGGCTGTCGGACGAGCCTGCCGTCACCGCGCTTCACCATATGACCGGGCCGAGCAAACTGCATATGCACGCCGTATTCGCCACGATGCAGGAGATGGAAGCTTTTCTCCAGGAGCGCTTGTACAATCTGCCCGGCATCGCTGGCGTCGAAAGCCAGCTCCTGATCAAGAAATACAAATACTAGACGGTCTTGCCCGTCAAAAGCCGACTTGCCGGATCTCCGGTCCGAGCCGGCTTTTTTACTGCTCATCGTTTTTTCAACCGTTCCAGATTTTGTTCCGCCAGCCGTTTTGCCGCCTTGGAAGGAGGAATGCCGAATTTTTCCGCCAGATGGAAAACCTCCTTTGCCGTTTCAGCCACGGCCTGCACGCTTTCCTGAAGCTCCTCTCGTCCCAATCCCTGCAGCTCTCCAGCGGTGATGATGATTCCGCCGGCATTCAGGATGTAATCCGGGACATAGAGGATTCCCTTCTCCTCGATCAATTCCCCGTGACGTTCCATGGACAGCTGATTGTTGGCTGCTCCGGCGACAATCGAACAGCGCAGCCGGGGGATGGTCACATCATTCAGTATGCCGCCCAGGGCGCAAGGCGCGAATACATCGCATTTCGTCTTATAGACGTTCTCCGGCTTCACCCGCCTTGCACCGTAGTATCTCACCGCCTCCAAAACAGCGGAGTCATTGAGGTCGGAGACGATCAGCCTGGCCCCATCCTCGTATAAATACCGGCACAGCCGGAAGCCTACTTTGCCAAGTCCCTGAACGAGCACCTTGAGATCGTAAAGCGACGGCAGCCCAAGACGATAACCTACGGCAGCCTTCATCCCCTGATACACGCCGTATGCCGTCATCTCGGCCGTAAAATCATCCTGCGCCATGATGCTTCCCGATGTATCCGTTACATAGGAAGTCTGAGTTTGAATCGCGTCCATGTCCTGGATGCAGGTGCCCAGATCAAGCCCGGTTATATAACGGCCGCCCAAGCCTTCAATGAACCGTCCCAGTGACTGGAACAGCCGCCGCCTCCCGTACTCTTCGCCCCGCAGTTCCCCCGTTCCGCTTCTCCCTGCCCTCCGCTGCGCCCGTGTCGCTTCCGGTCCGCATTCCTCCATCCTAGCTGCGGGATCCCTCCAGACGACAGCCTTTCCTCCCCCGTAAGGGAGGTTGTAGGCCGCGTTTTTATACGTCATTCCCCGCGCGAGACGCATCGCATCCTGCAGGGCGACTTCCTCATCCGCGTATGTCATATACCGGCATCCGCCAAGCGAAGGTCCCGCTGCCGTGTTATGAATGGCGACAATCGCTCTCAGACCGCTCTCCGCATCATGGCAAAAAGCGACCTGCTCAAAGCCGCCGCCGATTATTTCCCGGAAAATAGTCATGCGATGTTCCTCCTCGCCCCTGAAAGGACTACATTTCTATGCGAGGATCAATTCCAATATGCCCAGACAAGGCCTGGACCGCATGGGCACCACCCTAAAATCAGCATATGCACATTTGTACCTCCCGCCCAAACATCACGGGTGCGCTCGCCGTATGATGTGGCATACCACAAGAAAGGGGATTTGACACATGTCTTACGGAGTTGGCGGAGCGGTTGGCGGCGTAGGCGCAGGCTGCGGCTACGGCGGCGGCTGGGGTTACTCGAGCACGGGCGCCATTCTGGTTCTCTTCATCCTGCTGGTTATCATCAGCCGCGCATTCCTGTACTAGTCTAGGACTGGGCAGGTTTCACGTATTATTGAATTTGGACCAGAGACCTCCTGAAGGATTTCCTTCAGGAGGTTTTAGCTTTCCTTCGGAGGCCGATAACGACTGAAAATGGCCGAGCGCACATTTGTCCTCCCCATCCAATCGGCATGCAAGGAAAAATCATACGATGCATCATTCCATTGAAAAGGAGAGTTGAAATGTCCGAAAACGTTGAAGGCGCAGAAACAAAAGTCGAAGCCGCTCGCGGCGGCTTTGGCTATTCCAGCACAGGCGCCATTCTGGTTCTCTTCATTCTGCTCGTAATCATCAGCCGCGCGTTCCTGTACTAGTTCGAGGGTAAAAACCAAAAGCCTCCTGAAGACAGCCTTCAGGAGGCTTTTTCATGCCGATCCGATTCGGCTTGAAGGCGCTTCGACCGCGACGTAGCCAAGCGCACATTTGTCCTTCCCGTCCAATCGGCATGCTGCCGCAGCTCATACATTGTATCATTCCACAACAAAGGAGTTTTGATATGTCTGAATATGTAGAAGGCGCAGAAACAAAAGTCGAAGCCGCTCGCGGCGGTGTCAGCAGCACCGGAATCATTCTGGTTCTCTTCATTCTGCTGGTCATCATCAGCAGCATTTTCTTCGTCTAACCGACTTCTCGGCTGGCGCCGGATCGCTCGCGATCCGGCGCTTTCCCCTGCTCGGATGAAAGCGGCCGAAGGCTCCTTTCTGCTGCATGCCCATTTCTCCTCGATTGACCTTCCTGCCCAAACATCACGGTCCGCCCCCGCGTATGATGTGTTATCTCAAGCGAAAGGGGATTTGACAAATGTCATACGGCGTTGGCGGAGTAGGAGCAGGCTGCGGAGGAGTCGGATACGGTGGTGTGTGGACGAACACCGGAGCCATCCTTGTTCTCTTCATTCTGCTGGTTATCATCAGCCGGGCTTTCCTCTATTAGCATAGCATGAGGAAGGTGCAGCTGGGCTCTTGCACAATTGTACCTCCCGCCCGAACATCACGATAGCAACAATCATAAATTAACTTATAACACTAAAGGGGGATTTGCACATGTCTTATGGAGTTGGCGGAGCAGTTGGCGGCGTAGGCGCAGGCTACGGCGGCTGGGGTTACTCGAGCATCGGCGCCATTCTGGTTCTCTTCATCCTGCTGGTCATCATCAGTCGCGCATTCCTGTGCTAGTCGCCCCCTAGCCCCTTCAAAAAATTCAATGCTCCCGAAACAAAACCAACCCTTCCCGTCATGCGGGAAGGGTTTTGATTTGCATGAATTAAACTTTCCGATTCATCTAAATTTATCCGATTCTATTTCCGATTATAAAGAATGACTTTTACCGTGAAACCCATCAGCGCATCGTTCCAGTCAAGTAGGAAGACACGAATCTGAATGCCGTTAATTCCGCAATCGATAAGGGCAGCTGAAAATAGAGGATATTCAACAAAAACCGCATGAAAAGACAAAAATCGATTGCAATGAACGGCAAAAATCAACCAATTGGGCTTTATTGGCTCTATATTCGATTGAAAAGAGGGAGAGGATCGATTAATCACGAACAATTTTATTTTGAAAGCATCTCTTCAATCGGATTCACCTACCCCAATTTGCTTCCATCGGGACTCCCTTTGCTTGATCGCGCCTCCCTCCCGAACAATTGTATTTCCGGCCAGATAAGAGCCCAAGGGAACTCAGCGAGGTAATATCCGCACCGCGGGAGAGCGTCGGCTACACAATGTCCGCCCAATTTGAGCAGCTTGTGACCAGTCGCCCATTGTCAATGACCGATGACCAACGACCAATGAACAACGACTGTGATGCGCGGCCGGCCATGACCTGCAACCGTTGCAACGAAGACCTGCAACGACCATGACCTGCAACCGGTACCTGCGACCGTGACCTGCAATCGTGAGCAGCAACCGTAGCTGCGACCATTCAAACCACCCTGGCCAATTCAGCCATTCCCTGTGATTCCATCCATTCCCACACTCTACCCGTTCCCACCACAAACCCATCGCTTTGGCGGCTCAGGCGGCAGCAACCCTTGCTTAACATCCCCTGGAAGCAAACAATTCAAGGAGTCTATGCCAGAGTGACCGTTCCATAGACTAGGTTCATTACATGCAATTTTATAATACCGATTAATCCGAATCTAATGGAATCCACAATCATTTTCTTCATTTAGCCATACTCAATTTAGATAATTCATTCCCCTTTATGAACATCAGGAATCGAAAAAAACCCGTTCAAATGAACGGGACCATTTCAACGAAAACCAATCCAGCAAAAGCGAAAGCAAAGGCATTGAGAAATCAGATAAAACAGAAGCCTACAAGGGGGCGTTCGTTGCAACCCGGCGGCGTTTCTCAGCAAATCGCTCGATACACATAGTCATTGAAGATCGTTGAAGCTTAATAGCCATCATTCTACAAAAACCGCACAAAAGAACGGATGATGATGATATTGAACGGGGAAACAAGGTCATTTAGGTTTTATTGGCAAATAATGCGGATGAAAAGAGGGAGAGACTCTAGTATTTCCGAACATTATCCTTCAAACCGTATTCCAACGAACGGATCCAAGAGCCTTCCAGACTGCCATTTGCCCTTTAACCGCTGAATCGTCTCTCCCTCCCGAAGATTAGAGTCCGGTCTCAACGGCCGTTCCCTTCCTGTCGATGCGGGCAGCTCCCTCTTCTTCGCGGACAAAGCGGGGAAGCGTGAAGATATAGATGACGAAGGTCAGCAGCAGCAGCACGGCTATGAACAGATACAGCCCCAGCAGCGTGAAGCGGGAGGGATACAGCCAAGCGATGAGACCGAGCATCAGCGTCTGTCCGGCCATCATGATAGGATCGATCCAGGCGCTCACGCGCCCCATCTTGGAAGGCTCCACGAGCTTGGGCAGCCAGCCGCCGATGACGATGTTCAGCGGGGCAAGGATGATTCCCATCACTAGTATTAGAATCAGGTATATCCAGGGAGAAGCTACAAAGCCCAGAACCAAGGCGATCAGACCGGATACAAGAACGCATGCGATGAGCACTTGATGCATTTTGAATTTATCGATCAGCATGGAGCCCAGCGCGCTCCCTGCCAGGAAGCCGATGCCGAGAAAGACGGAGAACAGCGAGGCGTACAGCTGGTAGTTGTCCGGGGCCAGATGGTATTTCATCGTCAGCATGGGCAGGATTGCGAAGGAGCCGTTGATCAATCCGAACAAAGCAAATCCGGATATCAGCGCAATCAGAAGCTTGCGGCTGAAAATATACCGGAAGCCGACGCTGAAGTCACCCCATACCGATCTCATATTGAGCGAGGAGAGCGGCTGCTTGCCGTTCGGCAGCGTCACCTCGACAGGCAGCTTCAGCGAGCGGATAAGGAGAGCTGTCAGCAGGAATCCGACCGTATCGATGATTACCGCACCCTTAATCCCGACGGTATGGTACACAAAGGCTCCTATTCCCGTTCCGAAAAGCATGAACACGCCGAATACGGATTGGTTCAGTCCCGAGGCCTTCACGTACTGATCTTCCTTCAGGATGCCTTGGATCATCGCTGTTTCGGCAGGGGCGTAGAACTTGGTCACCCCAGCCCGAACGAATAGGATCAGAAAGATGACCGGCAGCCAGACCCCCGCAGCCAAAGCCCCCAGCATGCAGAGCGACAACCCGGTGCGGATCCATCCGGTATTCTCTGCGATCTTCTTGCGGTCAAAGCGGTCTGCGAGCACTCCGATAAACAGAAAAACGAATACGGTCGGCGCGGAGTAGAGCATTTCAGCGATGGAAGCATAAGCAGGCTGGGAGGAAAAACGATCGAGCATATAAAAGGCGAACGCCATCGCTCCGATCGTAGAGGCCAGCTGAGAGCAGACCGTAGCGAGAAACAGGCGCATGAACACCCCATTGCGAATCAATTCCTTCAAGGTCGGTCATCCTTTCGATTCCATTATTTAGTTGACTGTTGACCTCATTATAGAACCCGGCGGCTGCGCCTCCCAGCGGCGCGGGATGGAACTGCGCCTCCTCCTGCGGACGGAGCGCCCGCTCCTCCTCCGGATCTCCCAGGCGACGGTCCCTCATTGGCTGGCTCTCTAGTATCATTCAAGAAATCCGGAAGCACCTCTCGAGCGGTCCTCAATTCCACCTCGGCCCCATGCCCGATTCCAAGCCTAACGGCAGATTACAGGCAAGAAAGGTTGTCTTCATGCAAAAAAAAGACCCCTGCCCCGTTAGGAGACAAGAGTCTTTGCTCGCTTCATCTTCAATGCCGGTCTTTGAACTCTCCGACCTTTTCCTGGACTTCGCCCTTGGCTTTATCCAGCTTCCCTTCCACTTGAAGCTTGTGGTTGTCGGTAGCGTTGCCCCATTGGTCCTTGGCTTCGCCTTTCACCTTGTTGACTGCGCCCTTCACTTTGTCGCTAAGTCCTTCTGCCATGGTTATCGCTCCTTTTCCTGTTGTAGCGGGTATAGTCCTCCTTACCCGCCATGAGCCCAGGTTAAACGGAGATAAAATCCAAGACGGCTTGGAAGACGGCTGCAGCCCGCCCTCTTCTCGATTAGGCGCATGCGTTCGGCATTTTCCTTCCCTGGAATGAAAAAAAACCGCATGGAGGGTATCCATGCGGTTCTTCCATGCGTCCGCATCCGGGTCGGTCCCGGATGAGGACGAATTAGTAAGCCAGGGAGAACAGGCCGTTGATGTGCGACAGGTAGCGGATGTTGGAAGCTTCCTTCATCAGCGTTGCCGGCAAGCCTTTGAGGCGGGTCTGGTTGCCGCCGATTGTGCCGATCGCATCCTTGCGGCCGAGCGAACCGAGCGTACCGGAGAAGACCGGGGAGAACGAGTCCAGCTGGTGGCCATTGAAGTAAGCGTAGATGTTGGCGCCGATGAGCTCGCCCATCTGCCAAGCCAGCTGAGCCGTAGGAGGGAACGGGCGTCCTTCCGGACCCATGACTACAGCGCTGTCTCCGGCGATGAATACATCCGGATGCGAGGTGGACTGCAGGCCTTCCGTAACCGTGGCGCGGCCGCGGTTGACTTCGATGCCGGAGTTGGCCACGACAGCCGTGCCTTGCACGCCGCCCGTCCAGATGACCGTGCTCGATTCGATCGTGCTGCCGTCCTTCAAGGATACGGTCGTGCCTTTCATTTCCGTAATCGGCAGGCCGGTTTTGAACACGACGCCGCGCTTCTCGAGGGAAGTCGTCGCGCGCTCGACCAGCTCGGCCGGGAAGCCAGGCAGGATCGTAGGAGCAGCCTCGACGCAGTACAGGGAAACTTCGTCATAGCTGATGCCGTGTTTTTTCACGAGGCCGGGCAGCATGTCGGCGAATTCGCCCACAAGCTCGATGCCCGTCAGACCGCCGCCGCCGACGACAAAGGTCAGGTCGGCTTTGTTGCCGGACTGCTTGTACTTCGCCACGGATGCTTCGACATGGGCTTTCAGCTTGTTCGCGTCTGCAACGGATTTCAGCGTGAAGCTGTGCTCCTGCAGGCCTGGAATGCCGAAGAATGCCGTCTCGCTGCCCAGTGCGACAACAAGCGCATCGTAGGACAGAGTCGTGCCGGTAGACAGCTTCACTTGCTTCTCGTCCGGCTTGATTTCAGCGACTTCGCCGATTTTCAGGTCGATGTCTTTGCCGCGCAGCAGCTTGTCCAGCGGAAGCGCCACATTGCCTTCGGACAGGTTGCCGACGGCAAGACGGTGCAGCTCGGTGATGATTTGGTGCGCGTTGATCCGGTTGACAACGGTAATCTGGGCTTCCTGCGGCGTAAAGTGCGTGCGTGCCGTCGTAGCGGCCAGCAGGCCGCCGTAGCCGCCGCCCAGGATAAGAATATGCTTCGCCATGTTCATCCTCCGTTCACGTTCTATGCAGCCTCCCCGCGGGGAGTGCGCGGGTTAGTTTTGGTTCTTCTGCTTTTCGCCGAGATTGTCCAGGAATGCCTGCGTGAAACGCAGCGTGCGCTGGACGTTCGGGTCCTTCAGCATGCGCAGCAGGCCGAAGAGGCCTACGCTGGAAGACTCGTGGCTGACTTGGTCACCGGCTTCGATAGCCGCTTGGGCGACGGTCTTGGTCTTGTCGACGATCGGCTTCACCATCTCGCCGAGACCGCCTCCGAAGTCGTTGATAAGCACTTTGTCCGTCGCGAGCGACTTGGCTACATCGTAGGATTTGGTCATGAGCGTGACGATTTCGGCCAGCTTCGGAAGATTATCCACAAGTACCGTAAGGGACTCCTGAACTTCCGGCTTCATGAGCTGGTCGAGAATATCGCGCTGCTGTACCGCCGCGGATGGCTCTTGAGTCGCCACCGCTTGAGTTGGTTGGTTTTCGGACATGGAATTACTTCCTCCTTTGCTCTGGAAATGCGGTTCCGTCCCTCGGTTGTCCGCGATTTCTTGCGTCCGCTGCTGTCAACTTCCGCAGGGTCGCGGCCGAGGGCGGGGACGTTGTCATCATGCGCACAGCGAATGGGAGCAGCCTCAATGCGGAATCATGCCGTTGTGGCCGGACTGAGTTTGTACCAAAATTCACATATCAGTCCAGACCATCAGACCTTCATGCTTACGCAAAAAAACGGCCGCTTCCAGCCTGGGCACCGAGAAAACGTCGAGTGAGTCAAAGACTACCTTATCGTTGTCGGCCAGGCGGTCGGCACGGAACTTCTACCGATAGTTTACAACTTAACCGCTGCAACTGCAAAAGAAAATTACGGGTACGCTTTTATTATGGCGCAATATTGCCTATTCATGTCTGAATTACCAACAAAGGCCTTCGTTGTGCCTCATCCATCCGCGGATTGCGGAACCAACAGGAAGAAATCCGGGAATCCAGTCCCTAAGGAAATCATTCCGATGGGCAAAAAAAATCCCCGGAGCCGCTCCGCTGACGGAAGCTCCCCGGGGACCTGCTTACATCCAGCTGTCGATATCGTCGTCGTCGATATCGTCTTCCGCCGCCGCGGCTTGCCCGGCGGCGGGCTCCGGCTCGGCCGGGCTCGGCTCCGGCTGCGGAGCCGAGCCGACGGCTGCCGGCTCCTCCGCCTTCGTTGCCGGAAGCTCTCCGGCAGCCGGCGCTTCGGCTTCGGCAGCCGCTGCGCTCTCGCGCCGCGCCGCTTCGGCTTCCGCCGGCACGACCGCCGGCGCTGGAGGCGCCGTGGCGATGCGCGACCCGCTTCCGGCCACGAGGGTTCCCCTCTCGGACGGAATGAGCAGCTGCAGATTCCGCACGCCATGCTCGCGGATCTCGTTTTCAACCAGATAACGGATTGAATCCATCAGATTGGACTGGCCGTTGATCCAGTCCATCACATCGGGGGATTCGTTCTTTTTCGTTTTCAGGCTGATATTCTCTCCGGGCTGCTTGATCTTCTTCACCCGGCTTCACCCCCTGTACCCTTCTCGCCTATGCCGGCTGCTTAGGCCCTTTCGACTTGAGCGCTTCGAAGATCTTGCCGCGCACGAAGGCGTCCAGTCCCTCGGCATTCATCGTTACGGCATGCTCGGCCGGTATGTACAGAAGCTTGATCTCGCGCTCCTCGCACAGCTCCTCGAGCATCGGCTGCAGAATCGGCTTCATCAGGACGCTGCCGCCGCCGTACACGCAGATGACGTCGATCTCGTTGCGCGCCTTGGTCAGCTGCTTGCGGATGTTCTGCACGATGTGGCGGGCTTGTCCTTCGAGCGGACGGCGCAGCGTCTGGATCGCCCGGCTATGGTACTTGTGGGCCGGATTCTTGATGACGTCGCTGAAGAACTGGCGCGGGCTGTCCGGCAGATGCACGAGGCGGTTGAAGTCGTCCAGCGCTTCCTCGATCGCATAGCCGGCGCCATGATGGCTGCCGTGCACGAATTGGCGCAGGAACTTGTTGCCCTCGGTAATCGGATATTCCGTCGATCCGTCGCCGATATCCGTATGAAGGACTCTCTTGTCCTTGAAATAAGCCCCCGTGAACTTCGCTCCGAGCTCGTACCGGTCCACGAATTCCTGGAAAATATCGCCGGAGCGCCAGTTGCCTTCGCGGTCCTTCTGCAGGGCGAACACGACCGGCGTCGCTTCAGGAATCGCCTTGACGTATTCGAAGTCGATGGATACCGGAACGCGGACCTTGTTCAGGTGAACGGTAACGCGATGGGTCCCTTCCATGAACTTCGCTTCGAACTTGGCCGCCGTCTCGTCGGTATGCTGGGTGACCGGCAGAGCCGTAGCCATGTCGACCGTCGCCTCTACAGGCTCCGTCGGAACGCCCTTCGCCTCGTCATAGGCACGCTGAACCGCTACGGCCGCTACCTGCGCCAAAGTGTTGATGATCGGCAGATCCATGTCGCTCTTGTTGTCGATGCCGATCTGCAGGTTCTCCAGCAGCTCGCCGCTCATCAGGGCGAACTTGCCGATATAGTACATACCGGGGCGCGCCGCGGGCGAATCGATGGTGACGATCAATTGGTCCTGCAGGTTGCGGATGAAGCTCTCGGGCGGGAGCTCGTCGCTCCACGGAAGCTTGTCCACCCGGCAGCACACGTTCGGCTGGCGGATCATTTTGCCGTCGACGAACAGGTCATGCTCGCTGTTGCCGTTGTCGTTGCCTACTTGAAAATGTACCTTCATCTTGTCTCCTCCTTCGCTCTCCGCATGCCGCGGAGGCTGTGCTAGCATGGAATGATTCCTTCACCAATACGCAGGATTCCCGCCACTCCGAGGCTGATTGACGCCGATGCTCCAAATCAAAATTACGAAGAATTGCCAAAAACAATTGCGGCTGGTGATGGTGATACCCAGTAATATAGTTCGACGCGCCGTAGAGCATTTCCTTCCGTCGCCCAACAATTACCGTTTTTTCGCCTGCCAGGCTCCGGGAGGCTCCCCTTGGCCCCGCTCGGGGTGAAGACGTTAAGAAAGCCAGACAGCTAGCCGTCAGCGCTCTCCTTGCTCTCGTCCGCCAATTTCCGGCATCCCTTCCGGCAGCCGCCCGCTCGAAGCACGTCCTTATCCAGGCTTACCAAGTATAACCTACCTGCTCTGTCGAAGTAAGGGGAACGATGGCCCTGGCACGGGAATATCCTCGTTTCCCGAAAGCGCGGAGCCGCCGGCGCCTCCGCGTATCAAATCCCTGGTTCAACTCCTCTCGGGGCAGGTTAAGCCAATACTAACTAAGCCTCACGGGAGGAAATACAGATGAACAAGCAGCCTGCGCGCAAGCTACATGACGGTACTCTTTACTGGCCTTCGACGCTGGATCGGCGGGATGAGCTGGGACAGTACCCTGCTTTGTCGGAAAAGCTCGTTACCCGGGTCGCCGTCATCGGCGGCGGAATGACCGGGGCAATCATCGGGGCTTCCCTTGCGGAAGCCGGCATCCCTGCCGTCATTCTGGAGGGCAAGCGCGCCGCCGCGGCGAGCACCGCCGCGAGCACCGGGCTGCTTCAGTTCTCCAACGATATCATGATGAGCGAGCTGGCGGACCGGTATGGCGGCCAGGCGGCGGTCCGGTTCTATGAGCAGTGCCGGGGCGCGGTAGGCTCGCTCGGCCGGCTGGCCGCCGCCGCAGGCCAATGGAACGACGGATTCCGGCCGGCTTCGAGCCTCTACGCCGCATCATCGGAAGCGGATGAAGCCAAGCTGGTGCGGGAGTTCCGGATGCTGGAGAAGAACGGCTTCCCCGTAGCCTGGGGCGCTTCCGCCGCCATGCCTTCCAGCGTTGCGGAGGCTTTTCCGGCCAGCATGACGACTTACGGCGACGCTCTGGCCAATCCGCCCCGGCTCGCGAGGGCGCTGCTGCGGATGGCGTCGGATAATGGCGTCCCCATCTTCGAGGAATCTCCTGTCCGCGAGGTGCGCCGGCGCGGCGGCAGCTGGGTCATCAGCGCGGGGGATGGAGAGGTGTCGGCCAGCCATATCGTCGTGGCGACCGGTTATATCCCGGGCATCAGCGCAGCCTCGGAGCTGAAGCCGATCCTGCGCCGGACCTACGCCCTGGCTACCCGGCCGGGCAGCGTGCCGTCAGGCTGGCCGGAAGACAGCATGGTGTGGGAAACGGCCCGGCCTTACTTCTACTTCCGGACGACGCCGGACGGAAGGATCGTAGCCGGAGGGCTCGACGAGGACCGTCCTGACCCCGCCGGGGATGAGACGTTCCTGCGCGACCGCTCCGACATGCTGCTCTCCGATCTCAAGCGCTATTTCCCGGACGCCGAATTCGAAGCGGAATACGCCTGGTGCGGCACATTCGGCGAGTCGGCGGACGATCTTCCGTTCATCGGGGAAGACAAGGAGCAGCCCGGCATCTTCCACTCGATGGGCTGCGGCGGCAACGGCACCGTCTACAGTGCGCTGGCGGCCTCGATGCTGCTGGCCGCCCTTTCCGGAGAGAAGCATCCGCTGGCAGACATGCTGAATCCGCGCCGCATCATCCGCCAAGACGATGCCAGCGGCAAGCGCGGACGCTCGCTGCTCGCCTAAAGGAAGCCAAGGACTGCGGCCCAATCGGGGCTGCAGTCCTTTTTGACGCATGCCGCTCCCGGCTCTCCGCACTGATCGGGCGAGGCCAGGCGGTTATTTCTTGCCGATCCCCTTCTGCCATCGGACATGGCGCAGCTGTGTCAGCAGCCGGCTCCAAGCCCCGGAAGCCCCGCCGCTGCGCGGAAGCAGCTCGAGACCGGCGAGCGCCGCGATCCTCTCCGCCGTCTCGGCGACGCTCCAAGGCTCCGTATCGAGCTGCTCGGCGAAAGCATCCTGCTTCAGCTCGCGGACGCAGCGTCCGATCTGAGCCGCAGCCCAGGAACGGCGGCCTTCTCCCCGGGATCGCAGCCGGCGAAGCAGCTCTCCTTCGGAAGCGAGCAGCGCATAGTGGCGCAGATCCCTCCCGTCGCTGCGCAGCCGTCCCGCAATCTCCGCGAATTTGAGCGGGTCCGTCACGGTCATCGGCACGAGCAGCACGCCGTCGTGAAGGTCGGCCAGATAGGACAGCATGTCGTAATTGAACCGCCTCCACAGCGGGAACTCCTGAAAATCCCCCTTTTGCAAGGAATCGGGCATGTTCGCCCTGATGTAGTAGCCGGCATTCTCCGGATCGAAGACATAGGAGCCCGGAAGCCTGCGGTGCAGCTCCCAGGCGGTCTGCGTCTTGCCGGATCCGAAAGCCCCGTTGATCCAGACGATCCGGCAGCCGCGGAACCCGTTATGGACAGCCTTCCTTTCTCCCGGTTCATTCACTTCATTTCAGCCCTTCCTTTAATCTCCATTTATGATAGTCTTGAAGCAATAAGACGAAGGAGGCCCCTCTTAAGTTGCCGGCAGGAGGCGGAAGACGACGCCCTCTCAGAGGTAAGTGCGGATCCCTGGGAAGGCAAGATCCGGGTACGAAGCTTCCGGTAAGCATCTCTATGAGAATACGCCTGCTTCTCTATGGGCATTACACCTGAAAGAAGGGAGGTCGGGCATGAACGACATCCAAGGGAGCTTCCAGCGGACAGATGGAGCCGAACGCAAGCAGCAGCTTGAACAACGGCTCGTTGCCTTACTCCTGTCCGATCCGCAGGCTCCCGGTCATCTCAGTCATTTGAGAGATCACGGCCCGCCAGGAGCCTGGCTGGCCGCCGGTTATGTCCGCAATCTGGTCTGGGACCGCCTGCATGACTACCGGGAACGCACGCCGCTTGAAGATGCGGACGTCATCTATTATGATCAGGAGCATCCGGACGAAGCGGAAGAAAAGGCATGGGAGCACAGGCTGGGCGCAGGCTGCCCGGAGCTGCGCTGGTCCTGCAAAAACCAGGCGCGCATGCATGTCGTCAGCGGACTCCCGCCTTATGGCGATGTCGCCGATGCCATGAGCTGCTGGCCGGAGACGGCAACGGCCGTCGCCGCTGCGATGAGGGAGGACGGCGCCATAGCCGTACTCGCCCCGCATGGCCTGGAGGATTTGTTCGGCCTCCGGCTGCGGCCAGGGCCCCGGCTGACAGATGCCGGGCTGTTCCTGCGCAGGACGCGCTCCAAGCAGTGGCTGGCCAAATGGCCCCGGCTGCAGCTGATTTCGGACAAGGACAAGAAGGAGGAGTTGACATGAGTCTGGCTTATTTCAACGGCCGGTTCGTCCCGCTGGAGGAGGCGGTCGTTCCGGTAGAGGAGCGCGGCCATCAATTCGGCGACGGCGTCTACGAGTACATGCGCTTCTACGACGGAAAGGGCTTCATGCTGGAGGAGCATCTCGACCGGTTCTACCGCAGCGCGGAGCTGATCCGATTGAACCCCGGCATCTCCCGCGCCGAGCTGCTGGCCGTCATGAGCGAGCTGCTGGAGAGGAGCGGGCTGCGCCATGCCGATATTTACATGCAGCTGACGAGGGGCATCGCCCCCCGCAATCATCCGTTCCCGGATGCGCCTGCCTCTCTGTCCATGACGGTGAAGCCTTCCAGGAAAGTGGATCCCGAGCTGCGCAAGCAGGGCGCATCCGTCCTGCTGCATCCCGACGAGCGCTGGATGAACTGCCATATCAAGTCGCTCAATCTGCTCCCCAACGTGCTGGCCAAGCAGGCGGCCGTCGATGCGGGCTGCTTCGAGGCCGTGCTGATTCGGGAGGACGGATACATCACCGAAGGCTCCAGCTCCAACATGTACCTCGTCAAGGACGGCGCCATCCGCACCGCGCCGCTGTCCAATCGGATCCTGCCCGGCATCAGGCGCGAAGCGGTCCGCCGCATCGCGCTGGAAGCCGGCATCCCGTTCATCGAGGAGGCGTTCACGCCGGCCGAGCTGCTGGATGCCGATGAAGCGTTCCTGACCAGCACCGGCATCGAAATCATTCCGGTTGTGCAGCTCCACGGCCAGGGGCCGATCGGCTCCGGCGCGCCGGGCGGGACGGTCCGCGAGCTGCATCGCCTGTTCCTGGAGAAGACCTCGCTGCCGGCTTCGGTCTGATCCTGATTGTCCGCAGAAAAGAAGGCCGTCCCTCCAGCATGCGGAGGACGGCCTTCTCTTCTTATTCCATGCTATATTTATTGCTATTCCGCTCTCCCTCGACCGGTTGATTGCTTGCCAAAGGAAATCCGGATGAATATTCAGGGAGACAGCCTCAGCAGACGAAGGATGCCGTCCGGACAGCTCTTACATGCAGCTGCGGATGCGGGAGGACAGATTCTCGGCCAGGGCAGTCCTGCCGCGCTGGATATCCGCCTCGTATAGACGGAAGGAAATACGGGATTCATCCGTACCGAGCCACTCGGCAAAGCCGCCCGAACGGCGGTCGACCTCCATCAGCACATCCACGTACGCAGCCGAAGGGATGAAGACGATCTCCAGCTCGTCGAGTTTGCCGAAGCCCGACGCTCTGCCCGGAACCAGCTCGAATTCCTGCAGCAGAGTCGTCCCATACCGACTGTGGGGGGCATATTTGCATTCGACCTCGCGGGTGTGGAATCCGAGCGAGGACAACGCTTCCAGCACCTCGCCCACCAAAGGATGGGGGAGCACCTTGATGTAATCCTCGTCCGATGCGTCGAGAGAGCTCGCGATATCCAGCGCGGTCTTCAGCCAGATCTGCGTGCCGCCGGCGGTGATCGGCGCCGTCACCGGCAGCTGCCAGCGGAACGGAATCTCTTCCTTGCCCCCGGCTTTGACCTCGAATGCCGTGCGCAGGGGCAGCCTGGCGATCGCTGCGTTTTCCCGGACCTTCTGGTCATTCACTTCCTTGATGAAGGAGGTCATGAGCAGCAGCTCGATGCCGTTGATCTGCTGGGGTACCGCCCCTCCCGTCACGATGACCCGTCCGTTGATCTCATCCCCTGGACGAATGCCGCTGTAGGATACTTCCAGAACCGTATCGACCTTGGCCGACCCGATCCCGATTGAAGCCATCATATTCTTGAAAAAAGACATCCCTGCCACGCTCCTGCATCTGTATTCCCAGGATCTCTCGGCTGCACCGGGAACAGCTGGCGGTGTGGCTGCCGTCAGATCATGGATTGACAGGTAGTACGGCTCATGCCGTTCCAGGTTTCAGATCGGCAGCCGGCTTGCCGCGGGCTCCGGCATGCATGCAAAGGAACCGGCGGAAGCGCGCTCCCCCGGGTCCTGCCGCATGCTTGCTGCGGTACTGGAATCATCATCATGTTCTTGCCCATCCCGATGTGTCTGTCTCGAGACCCGCATCATGCCCATCCCGTTCTTACTCCTTCTTTGGCGATGCGCTCCGCCACCAGCCGCCCGCCGATCGTCACGATCGGGGTGCCTCCGCCCGGATGGGTGGAGCCTCCGACATACCACAATCCGCCAAGGCGGGAATCCTTGCTCGGGTAGCGGAAGAAGGACTGGCGGAAGCCGTTGGAAGACATGCCATAGATGCTCCCCCTCCAGGCTCCGGTCCGGCGCTCCAGATCATCCGGCGTCTGAATCCGAAGCAAGCCTCCTTCCCGCCGGACAGCCGCTCCGATGCCGCGCAGGCCGCGGTCCTCCAGCAAGCCCAGGATGCGTGCGGCATATTCTTCCTTCCTGTTCTCCACGGAATAGCCGTCGCGCTGCGCGGGAGCGTTGACCAGCACGAACAGGCTGGACCTCGGGATTTCGCCCGCACCCGCCCTAACCGCCCCTCCGCCGGAACGGCAGACGTAGACGGCCGGCTTCTCCGGCAGAATTCCTTTGCGGAACAGGTCGTCGAATTCAAGATGGTACCGCTCGGGGAAGAAGACATTGTGATGCAGGAGCTGAGGGTAGTCGCTCTCCGCCCCGGCCAGCAGAACGAAGCCGCTGACGGAAGGCTCCAGCTTATGCAGCCTGGAGGTCATCCGTGAAGCTCCCGGATGGTCCGGAATCAGGCGGGGCACGGCCGCCAGCGCATCGGCGTTGACCACGACGGCGTCGGCCTCCCACAAGTTGCCGCCTTCGGTTTCTACGCCCGCCGCTTTCCCTCCGGCAATAAGAATCTCCTTGGCCGCGTCGCCGGCCGCGATGACGACCCCCAGTTCTCCGGCCAGCTTCGCGAAAGCCTCTACAATGGAGTACGTGCCTCCCTTGACTCCGAACACCCCTTGGCCGGCTTCGACATGAGCCATCATATTGAAGATGGACGGAGCGCGCTGCGGGGATGCGCCGACATAGGTGGCATAACGACCGAACATCGCCAATGTATGAGGATGGCGGAAATAGGTCCGGATCGTCCGGCTCATCGGGGTGAACGGACGAATCCGCCCAAAGCCGGCGAGCAGCGAAGGCTGCAGCTTGTCCCGCCAATCCAGCACGAGGCGGCTGAGAAACTCTTTGGAAGCCAGCTCATACAAGCGGGCGCTTTCCTTCATGAACGGCCGGTATTTCAGCGCGTCCTCCGGACTGTAGCGGGCAATCTGCTCCTCCATGTGACCGATGTCGCCGGTGACATCCACCACCGTCCCATCGTGGAAGGCATTGCGCGCGACGGGATCGAGCGGATAGAACTCGACATAATCCTCTCTGCGCCGTCCGGCCGCCTCGAACACCGAGTCGAAGACCGGCTGCATCGTCATCGTGCTCGGGCCGTTGTCGAACCGGTAGCCGGCTTCCTCCACGCGCTGCAGCTTGCCGCCGGGGCGGGGCTCCTTTTCGACGACTGTCACGTTCCATCCCTGCAGGGCCAGATGGATTGCGCAGCTGAGCCCTCCCAGGCCGGCGCCCACGACAACGGCTTTTCGGCTTCCGCTCATGCGTACCGCCTGCCTTTCCATTCGTAGCCGCTTCCGGCATAATGGACCCTCGCCGAATCCAGGCCGATGAAAATCGTCAGCAAGATGCTGGCGGGCACGAACATGCCGTACCAGGCCGGAAGTCCGCTGGATAGATCCGCCGCCGTCTTCACCGCCATGCCCAGCGCCGCCGCGGACGCGGCCCAGCCCAGCCAGAGAGGAGCCGCCCCGGAGACGGCCCATGCCGCCAGTCCGCCCAGCAGAGCGGCAGGAGGCGCCAGATAGAGCAAGGCATAGACGATGAATACGAATCCCATCAAGGGAAGGCTTCTCCCGAGGCCGGGGAACAGGTTTTTGCGGTAGCCGCTCCATACTTCGCCCGGGCTGCGGTACATGCGCATGGACGCTACCCGGTCGATCCGGGCGAGCCGTACCGGCTCGCCCCGGAGCTTCGCCTGGCGGATCAAATCCATATCGTCCAATAGAGACTCGCGGACCGCCCCGTGCCCGCCCATTCTCTCGTAGCTCCGGGCTTCGACGAAAATGAAGGCGCCGTTGGCCGCGGCGAAGCGCGGATCGTCCGAGCGGGAGACGAGCCGCAGCGGCAGATGGCTCAATATCGTGAACATCATCATGGATACGACGAGCCGCTCCATCCAGCCTCCGGTTTCCTGCCGGGGAAATCCGCTGACGAGTCCGCTCCGCTGAAGCGAGGCTTCCGCCGCGGCTGCCTCCAGCGCGTCCGGACCAAGCCGGACATCGGCGTCCACGAACAGCAGCCATCGGCCTGAAGCGGCCTCCGCCAGCTGGGAACAGGCATGGGACTTGCCCATCCAGCCTTCAGGCAGCGGTCCGCCCTGCAGCAGCTTCACCCCTGACTCCGGATCGCCGGCAATCCTGCTCACGATGCTCGCCGTCCCATCCTCGGAATGGTCGTCAAGCACCAGAATTTCATGCGGCCGCCCGCGCAGCGCCAGCAGCGACTGCAGGCAATCTCCGATATTCCTTTCTTCATTGCGGGCCGGCACGAGAATAGAGATATCACTCGGCATTACTTTGTAACCCTCTAGAGGAATGTCCGCTCTGGCTCTGGCTCTGGCGCTTCCGACCCGGCTCTCGGCTTCCTTCTTGTTCCGGCCTCCCCTGTGCCTGCTTGGCTCGCCAAGCTCCACAAGGTAACGGCGGTTCCACAGCACGAACAGCAGCTGGACTGCGAGCGCGCCCGTCAATGCCGCGAGAATGGCTGCCATGGCCGGACCCCCTTCTTGAGCTTCCGGTACCGGTCCGCTGTTGTTCTCCTGCCGCCTTCCCAGACCGCCTCATATCCGTTCCCGGTCCCGGGCAGCGGGCATTCCGCAAGAATCCTCCGCTGCTCGGCCGCCTGCTCCCGGAGCATGACTTCGACCTCGAACGCGGCCTCGCTGCGGTCCATGCGGCTCCAATCCCGCCTCACGGGCTCGCCGAAGCGGACAGCCGCAAGGGGCTTCTGGTGATCGCCGAGCAAATAGCGCAGCGTGACCGGCCTGAGCTCGGCCCGCCCGGCCCGGCGCATCAGATGGCCGATTCCGCTTGCGGCCCGAATGTCCGCATCCGGAGACATGATGGCTCCCTGCGGAAAGACCCAAACCGGCGCTCCCGCCTGCAGAAGGCTTTCCGCATAGCTCATCGATTCCAGCATGTCCCGCGGCCGGCCGCGGTTGACCGAGAACGCCCCGATCTTCCGGAAGAAAGGATAGTTCCTGAGGCCTTGCTCATCCATCATGATGTAATGGTCCAGCCGGGACAGCTGCTCCGTCAGCTGGAACAGCACAAGCCCGTCCCACCAGGACACATGGTTGCAAACATAGAGCACGGGAACACCGGCGCCTGTTCCTTCCCGGTCTCCTTCCATGTCTCCCGATACATACAGGCCGTGCAGATATCTCGGGAACAGGTAGTGCTGCTGATAGCGGAAAAACAGCCGCCGGAACCATGTCTTCTTATCGGCCTGAATCAAAGCGGACCCTCCCTTCGGCGGCCGCCATGACCAACAGCGACAGCAGAAATACAGGCATCATGCCTGCCTTGGCCGCTAGCAGCCCGAACAGCAGCAGCATTCCCTGCATGACCCGCAGCGCGGCAAAACGGGCTGAAGCAAGCACATTGCCGGAAGGCAGCAGCAGGGACAGGAGCGCCCCGACGACGAACCAGCCGGCAAAATTGGCGGCCGGGATGCCGTAGTAGGCTCCGCCGTCCTGCCAGTGCCAGAACCCCCGCGCCTCCGCGACAGGATCCAGCACCAGATCGAGCAGCACGACCCATGCGCCCGTCTCCAGGGCGCGGACAAGCCTGCCCCGCGAGCCCGACAGGAGGGCGCCGTTCAGAATGACTCCGACCCATGCCAGCCCCATCGTCCACGGAACGCCGCCGAGCAGCGATCCCAGCGTATTTTCGTAGCGGTAGGAGCCGAAGGGAAATCCGGTATGCACGCCTGCATACTCCACCGCGAAGGTGCCTGCCGCAATGCCGGCGGCGGACAGAGCGAGACGGCTCCAGCCGACCGGCCGGGAGAGAGCTTCATCCCGATGCTTCGGAACTGCGCCTATTCCGTTCGCGGCCAGCTCGCACAGACAGAGCGCGTAGAGGACCAGAAACACTCCATTGGAGAACTCAAGCGGCTTCGGCACCTCGGAGAACACCATCAGCAGGAAGCCGACGGAGTACCAGACGGCGAACAGAGCGGTAACGGGATATGCGGATGCAAGCCGCCGAAGAGCGGCCCGCTGCCCTTTTCCCGATGCCCGCCCTTGCCCCTCTTCTCTCGCTTGCCGTTTCTGCCTTTCTTGCCGTTTCTGGCTGCCAGGCCGTTCCTGGAGATTCTGAAGGCCGCTGTCCATGTGCCCCTCCCGTTCCGTGCTTCTGGAAGGATGGACGGGAAATGTCTCCTCCTGCGCGGGGCGGCTCATTGAGCCAGCCTCTCCGGAGACGAGGGCTGCATTCCGGCTTCCTCCTCCGCCGTAAACCCTTCTCCCGGATCGGCGGCTTCCCGCTCCGCCTCGGCCATATCGGCCATCACCGCCCGGAAAATCGTCTTTTTGGCCTCGTCGCTCACATACGCCCGCTTGCCGTACACATCGTATCCGTTCTCTTCCACCGCGTGCAGAATGGCAAAATAGTAATGCGCGGCGAGGCGGATAGCGAACGCGCTTTCCTGGGGATACGAGGACAGATGGGCGAGGCCGCGCCCGAACCACTCCCGGGCCGTCCCGGCAAGCTCGCCGAGCAGCCGGCGGAACGCCGCGTCCACCTCTCCGGCCTCGAACATTTCCTCCGAATACCCGCAGCGCCTCATCAGCTCAAGCGGGATGTACCGCCTTCCAAGACCGCGGTCTTCTCCGACGTCCCGGATGATGTTGACGATCTGCATGCCTTTGCCGAGCCAGATCCCCGCCTCGACGATGTCCCTGTCCGGGCTTTCGTGCAGGACGGGAAGCAGCATCTCGCCGACGGAGCCGGCGACTCGGTAGCAGTAATCCTCCAGCTGATCCAGCGAGTCGTAATGGGTCTGGACACGGTCCAGCCGCTGTCCGCTCATCTGGGTCAGGAACGGCTCCTTCGCGAGCGGGAAGCTGGCCATCAGCCAGCGCAGGGAGGGCCAGATGAAGTGGCCTTCCGCTTCGTCGAGATTGCCGAACAGCGCCTCCAGCTCGTCCAGACTGTAATCGGCCTTGTCCGGCTCGTCTACGGAATCGTCGATCATCCGGCAGAAGGCATAGATGACGAAAACAGCCTCGCGACGGGGCGAGGACAGCAGGCGGAAGGCTTCGTAAAAGCTGGCTGAGCTTCTTTTCATGACCTCCTCGCATGAGGCGGCCAGCCGCGGATTCAACATGGTTCCAGCTCCTTTGCGATTTGTTGGGCGAGCAGGCGCGCGCCTTGCATGACGATCGGAATGCCGCCGCCGGGATGGACCGAAGCTCCGACCGCATACAGCCCCTCCACCGGAAGCGGCTTGACCTGAGGACGGAAGCTGCCGGACTGAGTCAGCACCGGAGCGATGCCGAAGCTGCCTCCCCGGTAAAGGCCGTCGCGGGCGGCATCGCGCGGCGTCCGGATGCGGCGCCAGCGGATGCTTTCCCGCAAGCCGGGGAGCAGCAGCCTCTCGGCCCGCTCCAGCACGCGTCCCGCCAGCGCCTCGCCCGCACCGTCCCAATCCAGAGCCTCGTCGGCCGGCACGGGGACGAGGAAGTACAGCGCGCTATGCCCATCGGGAGCGGCATCCGGGTCGATGGCGGCAGGGTTGAACATGTAGAAGGAGGGCTCCTCGGACAAGCGTCCGCGCCGGAACACATCCTTCATATGGTCTCCGTGGCGCTCGCCCAGGAAGAACTGATGAACGCCGGCATGGTCCCATCGCCTTGCCGTCCCGGCATAGATGAGCAGGCAGCCGGAGGATGGGCGGAAGCGGCGCGGCTTGCCGCGCCATCCTTCCAGCAGCCCGGCCAGCGCCGGATAGTCTCCATTGAACACGACCGCATCATAGGCGAGCTCCTCCCCGCCGGTCCGGATGCCCGTGCAGCGTCCGCCCGATACGACAACCTTGTCCACCGGAGCCGAGCAGCGGATGAGAATGCCCTGGTCGGCGCAGGCCTGCTCAAGCACAGGCGCCAATCCGGCGTACCCGCCTTTCAAATACCAGATGCCGTGCTTGTGCTCGCTGTAGGGAATCAAGCCGTACAGAGCCGGGGCCTCCTGCGGCGATCCTCCTATGTACAGCGACTGCAGAGAGTACGCCTCGCGGATCCGGCGGCTGCGGAAGTAGGAGCCCGCCCAAGGATCGATAGCCCGGTAGGCTCTCGAGCGAAGCAGGAATTTCAGGTTGGCAGGCGTCAGGAAGGAACGGATGCCGGGGAACGAACGGGATAGAAATGCGTCGAAGCCGTATTCGAACAGCTCCTCCATATCCTCCATGTACCGCCGGAAGTCAGCCCCTCCGCCGGAATACGCTCTCTCCAGATTGGCCTCTTGCAGGCTTCGATCCTGCCACTTGGTCCAGCGCGTTCCGTCCGGGTAGTAGAAGTCGTACAGCGGATCGCAGCGAAGCAGCTGCACGGCATCGTCCGGCACTCCGGCTTCGGAGAGAATCTCCCTCAGCAGCTCCGGCAGCAGGACGATCGTCGGCCCCCGGTCGATCCGGTACATGCCCGACTCGTCCGATTCGTAGGCCAGCCGTCCTCCCGGCGCCGCCTCCTTCTCGTAGACGTCGATGTCATGTCCCTGCCGGCGCAGCAGCAGCGCCGAGACCAGCCCGCCGACTCCGGCACCGATGACGGCGATCCTCATCGTCCCGCCCTCCTCGCCTGCAGCGGCGCATGGGCATCCGTCCGCGCCTGCCGTTCATATTGCCTCAGCAGAAGCTCCGAGCTGATCATCGCCGACTGCATGATCGTCGGCAGCCCGCTGCCGGGATGGGTGCCTCCGCCGACGAGGAAGCAATGCTCCGCATCCTGGAACTTGTTATGCGGCCGCATATACATCATCTGATCCAGGCTGTGGGCGAGATTGAAGGTCGCTCCCCGGTAGACGAACGATTCCCGCTCCCAGTCCGCAGGCGTATGCATCCGCTCCTCCTCGATCAGGCTGTCGACCTCCGCAAGGCCGCTCTCCCGGGCGAGAACGTCCAGCATCCTTCTGCGGATGCCGGGGGCTTCCCGCTCCCAGTCGATTCCCGACCGGTTATTAGGCACCGGCATCAGCAGATACACGGCCGATTTCCCTTCCGGGGCCAAGGTTGGATCCAGCCGCGACGGATTATGGATATAGACGGACGGGTTCTCCGACAGCCGCAGCCGCTTGGTCATGTCATCCACATTGAGGCGGTAATCTTCGGCGAACACGATCTTGTGGTGGGGAAGCTGCAGCGGAGCCCCGATGCCCAGATACAGCATGAATGTGGAGAGGCTCAGCTTCTTCTTCTCCAGCCGGGCCGGCGCATGGCGGCGAAGCTCCCCGGGCTCGAACAGCGTGCTGACGGCATGCCCGTAATCGGCGCCGATGACGACGTCGTCCGCTTCGACGACCGTACCGTCCTCCAGGCGGACTCCGGCTGCGCGGCCAGCGCTCAGCAGCACCCGTTCGGCCCCGATCCCGGTTCGGATGACGCCTCCATGCTCCCGCGTCACCTCCGCCATCGCCTCGCAGATGCGGTTCAAGCCTCCGACCGGATGATAGAGTCCGTATTCATGCTCCAGGAAGCTCAGCATCGTGAAGGCTCCGGGACATTCCCAAGGCGACATGCCGAGGTATTTGGACTGGAAAGAGAACGCCCAGCGCAGCCGCTCATCCGTAAAATACTTGGACAATCGGCTGTGGACGGTGTCCAGGACATCCATCTTCGGGAGCGCGCGCAGCATCCGTCCCGACAGATAGTCGGACCGCCGCGAGAACGGCTGCCGCAGCAGCGGCATGAGACCGGCAAGCTTTTTGCGCTCGCGCTCCATGAACCGGAGGTAGTTCCCCCCATTGCCCGGGAACAGCTCCTCGACATGGGCCGCCGTTTCCTCGTGGCTGCCTCCGGGAGAGAATTCCTTCTCTCCGAATTTCAACGTATACAGAGGATCGACCCGCTTCAGCTCCACATAATCCTGCAGCCTGCGCCCGCTGCGCTGGAACAGCTCCTCCATGACGGGAAGCATCATGAGGAACGTCGGACCGCGGTCGAAGCTGTACGCTCCCAGACGCAGGCCCGAGGTTCTCCCTCCTACATAGGGCTGCTTCTCCACGACAGTCACGTCCACACCTTGGGAGGCCAGCAGCATCGCTGCCGCCAGCCCGCCCGGTCCGGCGCCGATTATGACAGCCCTTTTTCCCACAACCATCCCATCACCGCTCCCATTATCCGATCTGGCCCTGAAAATAGACATAAAGGAAAGCTTAACCATACCCATTAATTAACCCAACGGTATAATTATCAATCAGGACTATTTCTCTTTCCATCCGGATTTTCCTGCTTGTCCGCAGGCGGGCATGAAGATAAGTTTTTAAAGCTTGTACTTGCAGGATATGAGCCGGAGATGCGATTGAGAACGGAAGGACGGAATCGGGGATATGACAACGGGGCAGCCGCAGAATGAGCGGGGGCAACTCGAGGCGCAGCTGAATGATTTCCGGACGCTGATCATGCTCATGCTCTCAAGCGCGAGAATGGATCTGAGCTCCCGGAAGCGAGGCCGAACAAGCAAGTGAGTTCACAAAGAGCGGCAAGCAATTCTACCCTCCATACTTCCACAAAAAGTAAGAACCCGCAAGCAGAGTACCCTCTCTGCCGCGGGCTCTGCCCTCTTTTCATCAGCAAATGCGCGCTTTCTTGGCCAGCGAAAGCCCCGGACACAAGGCCACGGCAACGGGATGAACGGACCGGTCTGCCGGAAAAGACGGCTTTCTCCGAGAGGAGGGAGAGAAACGCCTCGATTCGGCCCGCTCGCCCGTCGTGCCTTACGCCTCCCCTTCCCTTCGCCATTCTTCCGGCAGCAGCCGCTGATAGCGGGGCTGCATATAGCGGTCGTCCACGAGCAGCAGGACGCCGGTGTCGCTCTCGGAGCGGATGAGGCGCCCGCCGGCCTGCAGAACCTTGCTGATGCCGGGATAGACATAAGCGTAATCGAAGCCGCTCCTTCCTTGCTTCTTCTCGTAAGCGGCAAGCAGGTCGCGTTCGGGACCGAGCTGGGGAAGCCCGACGCCGATGACCGCGACTCCTTCCAGCCGTTCGCCGGCGAGATCCACGCCCTCGGAGAAGATGCCGCCCATGACGGCCATGCCGAGCAGGGCATCGCCCCCGGGCTCCGGAGGCTGGTAAGCGGCGAGAAAGCGGTCCCTCGCCTCCTCGTCCATGTCGGGCCTCTGAAGGCGCAGCCGCAAACCGCGCTCCTTGCCCCCGCTTCCCGCCCGCGCAGGGAACAGCGCTTCTTCCGCAGGCTCTCGGGCATCGGCAGCCTCGCCTTCCGCATGCAGGACCGCCCCTTTGTCCCCGCTTGCTTCCTCTTGCCCGCTCGGATTCTTGCCCCCACTCGCTTCCTCTTGCTCGCCCGAACCTTCCGCCGGGTTGGTTCCGGAAGCCTTCACGGAATCGGCGCCAGCTTCACCCGCTTCCGCACCATCCGGCAGCGCGGCGGCGCTGCCGGGATTCAATTCCAGCAGAAGCTGTTCGTATAAGGCGTTCATATAAGCATAGGAGGGAAAGAAGGCGAGCCAGTTGCCGCCCTTCTCCCGCACCGCTTCAAGCAGCAGGCGGGCCAGCGGCTTAAGCGTGGCGCCGCGGTCGGCATAACGCGTGGACAGCGGCACGAGGCGGACCTCAAGCTGCTCCCGTCCGAACGGGGACGGCAGCGTCAAGGAGCGATCCTCCTCCATGGCGCCTAGCTGATCCATATAGAAGGGCAGCGGCGACAGAGTCGCGGAGAAGAACACGCGTCCTCCGTAGGCCTTGCCCGTCTGCTGCAGCAGACGGGATGGATCGAGGCACATGATTCTCGCCTTCACGCCGCCCCTTGCCAGCTCGGCCATCGCAACGAACCGCTCGTCCATCCACTCCCCGGCAGCTGCGAACGCCTTGGCTGCCCAGTAGGCTTCAAGCAGCAGCGCCGCGGTCTCCGCTCCGCCCTCATCCCCGCCTGCCGCCAGATGCGGCTCCGCCTGCGCGATGAACGCATGGACCGACTCCAGCAGCTGCTGCGGAGGAGCTTCCGACACATAAGCGCCGGGACCTGCCGGACGCAGCCCGCCCTCTCCCGCTGCAGCTCCAGCCTCCGCTTCCTTGCGCAGAGCGATGAACGCCGCGTTGACGCCCTTGGCAGCGGCGGACAGCCCGGCGGACAAACCCTTGTAGGCACGCTGCAGCGCCAGGAAAGGCGCCTTGTCCAGCTCCGCGCTGTACATGGAGCGGGCGCGGTCGGGCAGATTATGGGCCTCGTCGACGAGCAGCGCGGTCCCCTTGGCCTGCTCGGCCAAAAACCGCTTCAGCGAAACCTTGGGATCATAGATGTAGTTGTAGTCGCAGATGACGGCATCGGAGGCATAGGCCGCCTCAAGGGAAAATTCGAACGGGCACACCCGGTGCTTGAGCGCGTACCGCTCGATGACCTCGCGCGTCATCAGCGTCTCATGCTCCATCAGATCCAGCACCGCGCCGTTGATCCGGTCGTAGTATCCGTCCGCGAACGGGCAGTCCTCCTTGCGGCAGCTGACGGTCTCCTGCAGGCAGATCTTCTCCTTTGCCGTCAGCGTGACGGCATGGAGCTTCAACCCCTGCTCTTCCATGCGGCGGACCGCATCCTCGGCGGCAGTCCGCGTCGTCGTGCGCGCCGTCAAATAGAACAGCCGTGAAGCCGCGCCCGTTCCGAGGGCGCGCACAGCGGGCCAGAGCACCGACATCGTCTTGCCGATGCCGGTAGGGGCTTTGGCGAAAAGCCCGCCCTTATCCTCCAGCGTCTTGTAGACGGCGGCGGACAGCTTGCGCTGGCCGGGACGGAAGCCCTGGAACGGGAACTCCAGCCGCTCCAGGCTGGCATTCCGCTCCAGACGATGCCGGCGCAGCATCCGGGCGAAGGGAGCGTACTGCTCCAGCATCCAGAACATTCCCTCCCGCAGCTCGTTCAGCCCGAAGCTCCGCCGGATCCGGAATACCGCTCCCGAGTCGGCCTGCACATAGGTGAGCTGAACATCCATCCGTTCCAGGCCTTGCTGCATGGCATAGATATAAGCGTAGCCCCGGGCTTGCATCCAGTGGACCCGGTGGCCTTCCCCTCCCAGATCCTCCAGCCTCCCGGAAGTAGACTTGATCTCGTCGATGACGGGACCGCCTTCTGCGGCGAGCAAGCCGTCGCAGCGCCCCTCCACGGTCCATTCCACGCCGCCCAGGGCCAGCTCCATGCGAAGAAACACCTCGCGCTCGCTGCCTTCTCCATATTCGGCCTGCACCGCTTTGTGGATCCGCGTCCCTTCCGTCAAGGAGGTCAGGCTGCGGAAGCCAGTCTCGATGCTGCCGCTGCGGCATGCATATTCGGCCAGCGCCCTTACCGCGATTCGAACCGCCGGCGCGGTTTCTGCAGCTTCCGGTTGTCTCCACGCTTCCGGCGCTTCCGATATATCCGTCGCTGCCGGCGTGCTCATCGCTTCCGGCGCTTCGGCTGCTTCAAGTCTCCCCAAAGCTTCCGGCTTGTCCATCTCTTCCGCCGCTACAACCGCTTCCGGTTTCACCGGCGCTTCCGGCGCTTCTGCCGCATCTGCAGCTTCCGATCCTGCCGGCTCTGCCGCAGCCTGCTTCGGTCCGCTCCCATCCGTTCGGCGGGCTTGCTCCGTTCCGCTTTCCTCCGCTCCAAGCCGTTCCATCCGCGCCGTCCCCTTTCCGTCTCCTTCTGCGAACACTCGTTCCTCCATTGTAGCATGGACCGGCACTTTGCACGATCCCGCCGGCCCGTCCCGAATCGACGCCCGCTCCGGACTTGCCTCCGCCGTTCAGGCGGGCTCGACCTCCCGCCGGGAACCGAAACCGGCGCGTCGCCATGCGCCGTGCCGGGTAAGAGGGGACATGCTTGCTTTCTTCTTTTCCTTCCAGAACCTGCGAAAACAACCCAACGGAAACAAAAAGAGTTCAAGGAGGTTTTATCCATGGGAACCTATATCGAAGTTGAGCCGAACGTCCGCCTGTACGTCGAGGATCTCGGCCAAGGACATCCGGTCGTGTTCCTGCACGGCTGGCCGGCCAGCCAGCGCATGTTCGAAACCCAATCCGTGCTTCTGCCGAAAAACGGATACCGCTACATCGGCATCGACTTCCGCGGCTTCGGCAAATCCGACTCTCCATGGGAAGGCTATGATTATGACCGCATGGCGGACGACGTGAAGGCCGTCGTGGACAAGCTCGGCCTCTCGTCCTTCACCCTGCTTGGATTCTCCATGGGCGGAGCTATTGCCGTACGGTACATGAGCCGCCACCGGCAGCACGGCGTAGAGCGCCTCGTTCTGGCTGGCGCCGCCGCGCCGCGCTTCACGCAATCCGAGAGTTTCCCTTATGGGACGCCGCCGGAGAAGGTCGACGAGATGATCGACGACACTTACCGGGACCGCCCGGCGATGATCAGCGACTTCGGCGCCAAGTTCACGCTCAAGAAGCCTTCGCCTTCATTCGAGGCCTATATGTCGATGCTTTGCCTGGAGGCGACCGCGCATGGCACGATCCGGGCGATGGAATCGCTCCGCGACGAAGACCTGCGGCATGATCTCTCGAACATCAGCGTGCCGACATCGATCTTCCAGGGAGTCAAGGACGAGATCTGCCCGTTCGAGCTGGCCGAGGAGACCAAGGCGCGCATCCACGGCTCCACCATGATCCGCTTCGAGGAAAGCGGCCATGCGATGCTCTACGATGAGCCGGCCCTGTTCAACGAGTCTTTGCTGGATCTGCTGAGAGCCGGCAGCGGCGCGGCAGCGGCGGGACGCGTACTCTAGCCTTGGCGCTCCGCCCCTTTTCCTTCCCGGCTGTCGGAGAGGAAGCGCGAATTCCATGCGCCTGCGGAGATGAAAAGCCCCTTTCCGGGGCTTTTTCCTTTCCTTCTCCATAAATATTGCGGCTTATCGTCACATTCGCTGTTCCATCGAGCCTGCGGCTGTGCTACGCTGAGGAAACTAGATTCCACTGGAACGGGATGTATGACGTGACAGCCTTTACCTCTACCTATATCGTTCTGACGGCTCTGGCCGGCGTCCTGAACGTTTTTGTCGCCCTCTATGCCCTGATGAGCAGGGCTTTGTTCTCGGGCAAGCTCGTCTTCATCCTGATGGCGCTGGCCAATTCCTTCTATACGTTCGGAGCCGCATTGGAGAAGACGTCCGAGACTCTTGACGGCATGATGCTCTGGACGACCGTCCAGTATGCCGGGATGCCTTTCTCCGCGGTGCTCACCTTGCTGCTCGCGCTCCACTTTCTCGGCAAGGCCGACCTGATTCCCGCTTGGGGACGCTGGCTTCTGTTCGTCATCCCCTCCATTACCTTTCTCCTTGTTCTGACCAACAGCCATCATCATCTTTTCTACCAGGACATCTACTTCCATAGGGGTCCGTCCACGCCGACGATGGATTTCACGATGGGCGAATGGTACGTGGTCCATGGCTGCTACACCTTCGGCACCCTTTTCGCGGCTCTCTGCCTCATGTTCCAGGCGCTGCTCCGTCCCGGGAACAAAGCTTATCGCCGCCAGCTGATCGCTTTGTTCGCGGGAATCCTGCTTCCGATTACAGCCTCGCTCCTCTACTTGCTGGGCTTCAGTCCGAACGGAGTCGATCCCGTGCCGGTCGTGCTCTGCTTCACGAGCCTTCTGTTCGTCTATGCCTTCCTGTCCACGGACAAAATGGCCCTGCTTCCCGTCGCGCGGGAAAACGTCATGGAGAGCATGGGAGAAGGCGTGCTCGTGCTGGACGCTTCCTGGCGCCTGCTCGACAGCAACCGTTCCGCCCGCGTTCTGCTGCCCGCGCTGGCGCGCTCCGCCCTGGGGCAGAGCCTGGGCAGCCTCGAGCTTCCGGACGGAGCCGCCGCCGCCTTCCGCAGCGCCTGGGAGCAGCCGGGCAAGCCTTATTCGTTCGCTAGCCCTCCGCTGCCGGGCGAAGAGCCTCGCTGGTGCGAGGTCTACGCCGCTCCCATCTCGAGAGGCGGGGGACAAGCCGGCGGCTGCCTGCTTGTGCTGAGCGACATTACGGAGAGGCGAAGCCTGCAGGAGGAGCTCAAGCGGCTGGCCTCCCGCGACCCGCTGACGGGAATTCTCAACCGCGGCGCCTTCATGCGCGAAGCGGAGGAAGCGCTTGGCCGCTGCTTCGGCGACGGACTTCCCGTCTCGATGATTCTGTTCGACATCGACCACTTCAAAGGCATCAACGACACGCTCGGTCATGAAGCCGGCGATTCCGCCTTGCTGCACGCCGTCTCCGTATGCAGCTCTCTGCTCGGCCCAGACGTCCTGTTCGCGCGCTACGGCGGCGAAGAATTCGTGCTGCTGCTGCCCGGCATCGACAGCTTCACGGCCGAAAAGCTGGCGGAATCCATCCGCATGGCGCTGGAGAGCACTCCTGCCCTCGACCCGGACGGACGTCCGCTCGGCATCCGGGCAAGCTTCGGCGTCGCCGGCTTCGGCAGGGCGGCGCTGCCCGTGCAGGATGGCTACCGGGCGTTGTTCCGCTCCGCCGACCAAGCTCTTTATGCAGCCAAAGAGCAAGGAAGGAACCGCGTCATCTCCGCTCCGTCTTCATGAAGCTCCCTGTCCCGAAGCCGAATCTCCTTTCGGGCTGCCGCCGGCATGACGCTCCTCCAATCTTGCCTTTCGGAGGGAAGGGTTGCGCTCTCTTTATAACCGAGTATAATAGTCGGTATAAATGGGTTTGGAGAACAGGAGAGAAGCCGATGACGAATGCGCAAAAGTATGCTCAGTGGATGGATGACCAGCTGGATCTGTACAATTACGCGGTGCGGATCGGCGACGATCCATGGCGGCGCGAGCTGCTGCAGCAGCTGCAGGACAAAGAAAGCTTCCAGGAGCAGCTGCTCCGGGATGAGGCCCGTTCGAAGCTCTGGAGCGAATTCGAGGAAATCAACCGCAGGCTGGAAGGCCTATACGGCCGCCTGAAGGAAGCGGAGAACGACGAGATTCGCGCCCGGCTGTGGGAAGCGGCCTGGAAGCTCCGCAAGGAACGCTCGCGTCTGGCCGCCCGCCTCCGCCAGAGCGCAGAGGAAGTTAGCCGGCAGCCAGGCAGGAGCAGCCTGAAAGGGTAGGAGATAAAAAAAGGGTATCCAGCCGCAGCCGGCCGGATACCCTTTTGCATTTGTTTTAGGCGTTCAGCCCGGATTGGCCGCTTGCCTTGCCGCCTTCCGGCTCGGGATCGTCCTGCTGCTCGACCTTCTCGCTCGGCACTTCGGCGCCTCCCTTGCCGACTTCGGCCTCCTCGCTCTCGACTTCCTCGCGCACCGACTTGTCCTTCTCTGCGAATGATTCCATGTCCTCATCCCTTTCCCGCATAGTAAGCCTCATGTTCTTCCTTCAACGGTTTCCCGGATTTAGAAACGCCTTCCCTGTCTCGCTGTTCAAAGAGCGTTCCCGAACGATGGCAAGCCCATACCGGAATCATCGGCGCAAGAGGACTTCACGGCTGGACGGGGCGGCGACATCGCTCGCCGCGAGCCTGGGCACGGGGCGGAGGAGCCGCCGGCCATAAAAAAGCCGGCCCGGAAAATCCGGCCGGCTGTCGAGCACTCAGTTGTACTGCATCGGAATTTGCTTGCTTCTCCAGAGACTCAGCTCATCGGTCAGCTTGCCGCCATTGCGGTCGGAGACTTTGAGGAAGTTGGACAGCTTGAGCAGCAGCGGGCTCTTGGAGACATCTCCGTCCGCCACGGCTTTCTTGTAGGCTTCAACCGCCTTGGCATCGATGACTTTGCTCTCGTAATCGAACAAAGGCGTGTTGTTGCTGCCATAAAAGACGTTCCACTTGGTCAGGTGGTACATGGACTCCACCTTGGCCTTGCGGTTCGATGACGGATAGCTGCGCAGGAATTTCTCCTGGGCCAGGTTGCGCTGCAGCAGCTCTCCCCAGCCGATGATGATCGCCGCATCTCTAAGCGTCGGCTTCGACGTCTCGAGGGACATCATCGCGATATATGCGGCGATATCGGCCCCGACATGGGATTTGTAGGCTTCATAGGACACATAATCGATTTCGGGGAAGTACATTCCTTCCGCCGTGGAGATGCGGTAGCCTTGGCTGCGGGCTTCGCCGAGCAGCTTCTTCGTCTTCTCGTCGGCCGCGTTTTTGATCAGCGAATCGATCGAGCCGCTGCTTCCCTTGCGCCAAGCCGCGTCGATCGACTTCTGCACGGAGCTCGCGGCGATGCGGTCCTGCAGCGATTCCAGCCCGGCAGTCTGCGCATTCTCCAGACGCAGCACCATCATGGAGGCCGTCCATTTGTCGGCTTCGCCAATATGCTTGTTCAAATAGGCAACGGCCTGGCCCAGCGTTTTGGAGCTGGATGCCAGCCTGATATATTCGTTGTACATCTTCTTGATCGCTGCCGCATTTCCGGGAACGGCGGTTATGGCCGCTTCGCCTGCTGCGGGTGCCGGCTGGCCTTCGAGGGCAAATACAGCGCCGCCTCCGGAGAGAGCCATCGTCAAAGCCAAAAGAGAGCCTGCGGTTCGTTTCCAAGTCTTGTTCATCATGTTGTTCCTCCCTGATCATTCCGCTTTTGCTTCAGGTGCGCACCCTGCTTACCCTTTCAGACGGTATATACACGGGAAGGTTGCAAGAGAATCAAAGTCCGCTCCGCATTCATGCGAGTCATGCCGGTTCAGCGGCCCGCATACCCTATTAGGGACAGGTATCCAGCAGCATCGAGACGGAGGTGAATGCAATGGCATGCGAAGTAACATGCGAGGTCAGCAGCTGCAAGAACTGGTCTCTCAACAACGTCTGCGCGGCGGCAGCGATCACAGTGGCGCTGTCCGGCGAGCGGACGGACCGCAAGGCCGAGGAAGCGGGCTGCCGTACGTTCGAGCCCAGACAGCAGGAAGCTACCGCCTGATTTCCTTCTTCTCCGCTCTTCCGAAGCGGCGTGCAGGCGTCATGCGCTCAACTGCCGGCAGTTGGAACGGTGCCGGCCGAGCCGGCGGCGGTCGAAAGCCTGTCGGTCTGCCAAACGACAAAAAGGCGCCTAGGCGCCTTTTTGTCGCGGCATTTATTTCTGCAGATCCAGACAGCCGCTCAGAGGAGCCGGTTCAAAGCCTGGGCTTCGACTTCCAGCTGCTCCGCAGCATCTCCGATCGAATGGAACTCCGCTACGGCCTCCCGGATCCGGGCTCGGCTGTCCCGCATCGCGGACTGCGACCTGCGGGTGTCTTGGCTGAGCCGGCCGATCTTTCCGGATATGGCCTCGACCGTCTCCTCGATCTCCTTGGCGGAGGTCTGCACTCTCTGGGCGAGCTTTCTCACTTCCGTCGCCACGACATTGAACCCCCGTCCATGCTCCCCGGCATGCGCAGCTTCGATCGCCGCGTTCAGGCCGAGCAGATGCGTCTGGGACGAAATCTCTCCGATGATCTGGACGATGCCGCCGACCGCTTCGGCCTGCTGCTCCAGATCCAGAAGAAAGCCGAGCTTCGACTCGCTGTCTTCGACCAGTTCCTCGAACGTCGCCGCAATGCGCTCATTGCGCCCGATGCCGACTTCTGTCCGCTCCCGCAGCTCCTCCGCCATTCCCGTCAGCTTCTCCCTCACGCCCGCGGCTGCGGCTTCGCGTTCCGTAATATCGGTCGCCACCTTCAAGACGGCCTTCACGCCGCCGTCGGCTCCGATAATCGGCATATAGGTCGCTTCCAGCCACAGCTTCCTCCCGTCCTTGGCCAGACGCAGAATCTTCTCCTGGAATTTGCGGCCTTTCCTCAATTCTTCCCATAGCTTCAGATAGGCCTCGCTGGCTGCAAATTCAGCCGTGCAAAACTCCCTGTGATGCAGGCCCGGCAGCTCGTCCTTCCGGTATCCCATTGCCGCGGCAAAGTTTTCATTGGCCCAGAGCACATTTCCTTGGGCATCGAACTCGATCATCGCCAAAGCCTGCTCAAGCGCAGCCAGGACGGAATTCCCCTCCAGCACTTGCGTGCTCTCAGGTGTTAGGTGGGCTATTGTACTCAAAGATGACACTTCCCCGCGGCTGGTTTAGGAATCTAGATGTCGGCAGGCATATGGACGTTCATTACCCTTCATTCGGCGGCTTGAACCGTTTCTGTTCACCATTGAGAAAACTATTTTTCGGCGGGAATACGACCTTCATCGCCATCATGCTCAGAAACCGCTCCCCCGAACGGATCTCCGCGCACAAAAAAGCCCGCCGGCAGCATGGCTCCGGCAGGCCCGTCGATCCCTTTTCCCAATGCAAGGCCCCGATTTCCCAAAGCCTCCTTACCCTTTTGCTTGCTTGCGGAACATGCCGTACAGCTTGCCGATCGTAGCGGTATTGATATCCATATTGTTCTCGTAGGCATACTTGACCGCGTAGCCGAGCGCCAGCGTCATCGCTCCCGCCACCGAAGCTCCGGCTACGGACCCCGCTCCGGGAAACAGCTTCAGCACTTGCCTGAATACGCTTTTGCCGATATTGCCGACCACAGTGGCGACGACGAGCTCGCGCGCCGTCTCCTTGCTGATCGGCTTGCCGTACAAGACGGCCAGCCTCGTCAGCAGTCCGATCTGCACCGCCGTGATCGGCACGATATCCGCACCGGGAATCGGAGCCGCTCCGATGGCCGATGCGGAGGCGGCCGCTCCGAGGATCCACTTGTTAGCCGCCGCCGATTTCTCCTTGAGATTTTTCGCGAACAGCAGATCCTTGGACTTTTTTCGGAGCAGCTCCAGAATGGCGGCCCTCAGCGCTTCGATATTCTCGCCGGTGCGGGAGGAGACGGGAACGACATCGTACTTGCCTCCGGTCTCCTGCTTCACCCTTGCCGTGATGCGGTCGACCTCGTCCGCCGCATCGATCTTGTTGAGCACGATCAGAATATTCGGATTCGTGTCCCGGATCGCCTCGAAGGAGCGCTTCTCCGCCTCCGAATATACCGTTCCGGCTGCATTCAGGAAGAACAGGATGATGTCCGCCTGACGGTAATAATCCATCGTCTGCTGCGAATTCTCCACCCGCACGTCGTTCAAGCCCGGCGTATCGACAAAGAAGATCCGCTCCTTGAACAGGTACGGGCGGATATCGGCCGTTTCTCCAGGCTCCGCCCCGACTGCCGCCACCGTCTCGCCGACAATGCGGTTGAGGGTCGAGGATTTGCCGGCGTTCACGTCGCCGACGAGCGCGATCAGAATATCCTGGTCGAGCTCCCTGCCGATCTCGGCCATATGCTGCTCGTACTGCGCCTCCGCGGCTCGTCTCCATTCGACTTCCCAGCCGGAAGCTGCGGGCAGAAGCTCATTCAAGCGTTCCCCGAGAGGAGGCGAGAGCAGGCTGGAGTCCGGGCGGGAATCATCCATGCCGGCTGCAAGCGCACACATGGAGCCTCCTTCAGCCGGGTGGACCAGCAGAGCGCCGGCGCTCTGCTGGCTCGACGCCTGATCCAGCTCGGCAGCGGCGGCATAAGCATCCGCGGCATCCCCTCCCGAGGGCGCCGCCGCGCTTGCCCCGTCCTCGGAGCCATCCGGGAACGCCGCCTCGTACGATGCGATGCCATCCGTCAGCGATGCGGGGGCGCCTGAGGCTTCGGATGAAGCCGCTCCGGCAGGCAATCCGGCCGCCGCCGCACGCCCCGCTTCGATCATGGCATCCGCCTCGCCTTGCATGGCCTCCTCGGCCATTTTCCGAACGCGATCCGCTTCCGGCAATTCCCGTCCCTCGTCGTGTCCATATACCCGCTCTTCCATTCCCAGTTCTCCCTTCGGCTCTTCCGTATTCGACCGTCATGAAGTCTTTCTCTCTCTTACCTCGAAAAGGCCCGGCGTGAATCTCTGGCGAAGCGCCGCGCAGCGGAAGAAAAGGTTGCCCGCACCGCGCCGCGGGTATGATAGCCTCATAACCGTAAAACCAAGGAGGTCCGCTATGAAACCCGTTCCCGAGCATCGCCCTTCCGTCCGAACATTTTCATTCCGCGATGACGGCAGCATTCCCAACCATCACAGCCTTCCCGTCCTTCTCTATCCTTCGGCCGTCTCCGGGCCGGGACGGATGGAGCCGCTCTTCGCCTCCAACGGATGGGGAAATACGTGGACGAACGGAGTCTTTTCCTATCATCACTACCACAGCAATGCCCATGAGGCGCTCGGCGTCGTGCGCGGCAGCGCCAAGCTCCAGCTGGGAGGAGAGCAAGGAGAGATCGTCGAGGTTCAGGCAGGCGACGTGATCGTCCTGCCGGCAGGAACCGGACACAAGAAGCTTCAGGCGAGCGCCGATTTCCTTGTCTCCGGCGGTTATCCCGGAGGCATGGATTACAACATCCGCACAGGCAAGCCCGGCGAGCGTCCGCGCGTTCTGGAGGAGATCCGGCTCGTGCCGATGCCCGTCTCCGATCCCGTCTTCGGAAGGGAAGGACCGCTTCTGACGCTGTGGGACCAAACCGAAGGGTTCAAATAGAGAATACGGCGGACTTGGCCGCAACATTGGAGCCGGCTGCTCCGGCGAAAGCAACGATGGAGCCGGCCCCTTTCCATACCTGCGCAGGAGAAGCATAAGTCAGGCATGGAATAGGTATCGAAAGATAACCCTTCTTTATTTCCTTTTTTCGGCTTAAAATAGAAGTGAGTAATCACTTTTTTGAAGGAGATGAAGCCTCCATGGATCATCCAACGCTTCCAGCCGCCGACCTGCGGCAGATTACCCGCCGCCTGGGCAATCGTGAAGTGCTGAGGAACCTCAGCCTGCAGATTCCTCGCGGCCGGCTGACCGGCCTGCTCGGCCCGTCGGGCTCCGGGAAGACAACGCTTGTCAAGCTGCTGGCCGGCATCGACAAGGCCGATGAAGGCGAAGTGACCGTTCTTGGCCGGAGCATGCCAGCCTTGCCCGTGCTGCAGCGCATCGGGTATATGGCGCAGTCGGACGCTCTCTATGCCGATCTGACCGCCAAGGACAATCTGGTCTTCTTCGGGAAGCTCTACGGGCTGCGCGGAAGCCGATTGCAGGAAAGGATCGCCGCCGTAATGGCGCTCGTCGCCCTGGACGATCATCTCCACAAGAGCGTCGCAGCCTATTCCGGAGGCATGAAGCGGCGGCTGTCGCTGGCCATCTCGCTGCTGCACGAGCCGGAGCTGCTGCTGCTCGACGAGCCGACGGTCGGCATCGACCCCGTGCTGCGCCAATCCATCTGGCGGGAGCTGCTGCAGCTGCGCGACGGCGGTACGACGATTCTGATGACGACTCACGTCATGGACGAAGCCGAGAAATGCGACTCCATCGCCTTCATCCGCAGCGGCGAGCTGACCGCCGCCGGATCTCCGCGCGAGCTGATGGAGCGCAGCGGCGCCTCCAGCATCGAGCAGGCGTTCATCGCCATGGGAGAGGGTGTCACCGCATGAGGACGCGTGCTCTCGCCTACCGCATCATCCGCCAGTTCCTGCGCGACAAGCGCACGCTCGCGCTGCTGTTCCTGGCGCCGCTGCTCGTGCTGACGCTCATGCATTTCGTCTTCGGCGGCGCCTCCCCGGCCCCTTCCATCGGCCTCGTCACCGTCCCGGGGACTTCGCAGGAGACCGTGTCCCAACAGCTTCGTCAGGCCGGTGCGACCATCCGCGGCTATGGAGACTCCAAGTCGGGAGAGACCGCTCTGGAGCATGGGGATATCGACGCTCTGCTGGATCTGGGAGGCGCCGCGCCGCGCATCGCGCTGGAGGGAACCGATCCTGCCGTATCCAAGGCGTCGCTCGGGCTTCTCCAACAAGCTCTTTCCCCCGGCGCCGCGGCATCCGGGAGCATGGACGGCAAGCTGCAGGTGGACTACCTGCACGGCTCCGCAAGCCTAAGCTCCTTCGACGCCTTCGGCCCCGTGCTCGTCGGCCTGTTCGGGTTCTTCTTCGTCTTCCTGCTGGCCGGCGTTTCCTTCCTGCGCGAGCGGACGACCGGGACGCTGGAGCGGCTGCTGGCCGCGCCGATCCGCAGATGGGAAGTCGTCGCCGGCTATCTGGGCGGATTCGGCTTGTTCACTCTGCTTCAAGCCGCCCTCATCGCCTGGTACTCCACGTCGGTGCTTGGCTTGTATATGGAGGGCTCCTTCTGGCTGCTCATGCTCGTGAACCTGCTGCTGGCGCTGACGGCGCTCACTCTCGGCACGCTCCTCTCCACTTATGCGGGCAACGAGTTCCAGATCATTCAATTCATCCCCCTCGTCATCGTGCCGCAAGTGTTCTTCTCCGGCCTCTTCAACCTCGATGCCATGAATGAATGGCTGAGGCATATCCGCCTTGTCATGCCCCTCTATTACGGCGCCGACGCGCTGAAGGGCGTCATGCTGAGGGGAGAAGGGCTTGCCTCCATATGGCCTGATCTCGCCGTGCTGTTCGGCTTCTCCCTGTTGTTCGCCCTGCTCAATGTGCTGGCGCTCAAGAAGCAGCGCTCCATTTAAACGAGCCTGCCGGCTGTGTTACGATGGACGCCATAAGGAGTTGGCAATGATGAACGATGAGAGAGAACCATGGCTGGAGGAGCTGCTGCAGGGCGGCGAAGGCAAGATGACCGACAAGCAGGCGCGCATCATCGCCGCCGCAGCGGATCTGTTCGCCGAGAAAGGGTATGCCTCCTCCTCCACGAGCGAGATCGCCTCCAGGGCGGGCGTTGCCGAAGGAACGATATTCCGCCACTACAAGACGAAGAAGGACCTGCTGCTGACGATTGCGAAGCCGGCGATCATCAAGCTGCTGGCCCCCTTTCTGCTGCGGGAATTCAAGGACGTGCTCCATGCCCGCTACGGCGCCTACGAGGAGTTCCTCCGGGCCATGGCTACGAACCGGCTGCAGTTCATTTCCCAGAACAAGCGGCTGTTCAAGGTGCTGCTCCAGGAGCTGCCCTTCCACCCCGAGCTTCAGCAGCAGGCCAGGGAAACGCTGATGCCGCTCGTCCTTCCCCAGCTGCTGTCGGTCATTCGGAAGTTCCAGGACGAGGGCAGCCTCGCCCCGCTGCCGCCCTTGACCGTTCTCCGGCTTACCGCCTCCGGCATCATGGGCTATATCCTCGCCCATCTGGTCGCCGCCGATCAGAACGCCGACGGCTGGGACGAGACGGCCGAGCTCGAAGCGACGATCGCGTTTCTGGCGAAGGGGCTCGCACCCTGACAAGTCCGTCCAGAGGGGAAGGAAGCGGCGCTTCACCCCTCAGGCGGGAAGCCTTCGAGATCGAGGCGGGGTCCCCGTCAGCCCGGCTTCCGACTGATTATGCCCGCCCGCCCGAGGCGGGCTTTTTGGCGAGGCTCCGCTGCCTTGATTAACCGGCCGCCTCCGAAGGTTAATGATGCGGAAACGACAAGCAGAAGGGTGATTTCCGCACGATGGAGCGCAACCATACGATGATGCAGTTTTTTGAATGGCATGTACCCGCCGACGGCCGCCATTGGCAGCGGCTCAAGGAAAGGTCCGCCGAGCTTAAGGCAGCCGGCATTGATGCCGTCTGGATCCCTCCCGCCACCAAAGCCTCCTCTCCGGAGGACAACGGCTACAGCATCTACGACCTGTACGATCTGGGCGAATTCGACCAGAAGGGCGCTGTCCGCACGAAATACGGGACGAAGGCGGAGCTGCTCGAAGCTATTCAGGCCTGCAAGCTGGAAGGCATCGCCGTCTATGCGGATCTCGTCATGAACCATAAGGCCGGCGCGGACGAGAAGGAGAAGTTCAAGGTGGTCGAAGTCGAAGGCGACAACCGCCAGGAGGAGATATCCGATGCCCGTAACATCGAGGGATGGACGAGATTCACGTTCCCCGGACGCGGCGGCAAGTACTCGGACTTCACCTGGAACTTCAACCATTTCAATGGAACCGACTTCGACGCCAAGCGGGACGAGACCGGCGTATACCGCATCCTCGGCGAGAACAAGGACTGGAACGAGAATGTCGACGACCAGTTCGGCAACTACGACTACCTGATGTTCGCCAACATCGACTACAACAACCCTGAGGTCAGGGAAGAAATGATCAAATGGGGCAAATGGCTGGTCAAGGAAACGGGCGTGGACGGCTTCCGGCTGGACGCGATCAAGCATATCGACCATACGTTCATCCGTGATTTCGCCCATGCCGTCCGGGAAGATCAGGACGGTCCGTTCTACATTGTGGGCGAGTTCTGGAACAGCATTCCGGAGGACTGCTTCGCTTATCTGGATGCGGTGGAGAGCAGCGTCGACCTGTTCGACGCCCCCCTTCATTACCGGTTCAAGGAAGCGGCCCAGGCCGGTCAAGGCTTCGACCTGCGCACGATCTTCGACGGCTCCATCGTCAAGGAACGCCCTCTGGAGGCGGTGACGCTCGTCGACAACCATGACACCCAGCCGGGGGAAGCGCTGGAATCGTGGGTGGACGACTGGTTCAAGCAGAGCGCATATGCGCTTATCCTGCTCCGCAAGGACGGCTATCCGGTCGTTTTCTACGGAGATTATTACGGCATCGGCGGAGAGGCTCCGGTGGAAGGCAAGAAGATGGCCATCGACCCGCTGCTGTACGCCCGCTATCACCGCGCTTACGGCGATCAGGACGACTACTTCGACGATCCGAATGTGATCGGATGGGTGCGCAGGGGCGTGCAGGAATTCGAGCGCTCCGGATGCGCGGTCGTGGTCTGCAACAAGGAGGAATGCTCCAAGCGGATGTTCGTCGGCGAGGAACGCTCCGGCCAGGTGTGGGTCGATCTTACCAATACCCGCGCGGAGCGGATCGTCATCGGCGAGGACGGATTCGCTGATTTCCCGGTAAATGGCGGCAGCGTCTCGGTATGGGCGCTGCCCGAGTTCGACGTAGAGCCTGAGGGCGGCGAATAGGACGCCCCGCAGATCATTTCCATTTGCAGACCGGCTTGCCTGCAAAGAAGAAGAAGAGCAGGAGCAGCGTCTCAAAGCCTGAGCCTGCAGCCTGTCCCCCAAAAAAGGAGAGCTGTGACCATGAATGTAATCGACTCCCTGGAAATGACCCGTTCGGAGCTTGTGGAAGAGGTCCATGCCATACCCGTTGATCTGCTGACGCAGAAGCCCGCGGGAGGCGGCTGGTCCGTCATGGAGATCCTCGAGCATCTGTCGCTGCTGGAGGCGCGCATCGTCAAGGGCATCGAGGCCTCGCTGCTGGCCCCGGAACGCGCCGATCTCCGCCCTGCCCCGCTGGAGCTCGTCAAGGACCGCTCCCGCAAGCTTCAAGCTCCAAGCCAGGCCGAGCCTTCCGGGCGCTACCATACGCTCGCAGATGCGCTGGAGGCTCTCCATGGCGCGCGGCAGCGCACGCTCGAAGCTCTGGCTTCGTCGATAGGCACCGACGCCATGGACAGCCACGGCTTCGACCACCCTGCGTTCGGGCCGATGAGCGCCAAGCAATGGGTGGAGCTGATTCCGCTCCATGAAGCGCGCCACCTGGATCAGATCCGGGAGGTTGCCGCAGACCTGAAGAGCGGAAGCTGACCGACATCACTTGCCGAAGCTTGCTGGTATTAGATAGACCGTATCCCGCCTAAGGCGGATACGGTCTTTTTTGCGCGCATGCTCCTATGGCATTCGCCGAAGCAAAAAACCGCCTCCCGCCGAAAAGAGCGGCAAAGGCGGCATTTCCTTTCGCTTCGTCTGGATAAAGCATTATTTACCCCCTGCTAGGAATATTTTTCCCCCTATTGCTTTCACGTTAAATGCCTTATTGTGGTAGCAAGAGACCTTCCAATGTCTCCCACTCTATCGCAAAGGAGGCCTGTCGCCGACCCGGAGGAACCCCGTTCCCGCCACGGATCAGACAGAAGGAACTTCATTTATCCATCTTACAGGAGGCATGATTAATGAGTGTACGAATGAATGACAGCCGCATGTTCATCTGGAAGCTGGCAGCCGCTTTCGCGTTGATGCTGCTGGCCCTCGCCTGCGCCAAAGCCTTTGCTGGAAGCGCCTCCGCGCATGGCTATATCGATTCCCCGTCCAGCCGCTCCAAGCTGTGCAGCACCGGCGTCAACACCGGCTGCGGCGCGATTCAGTACGAGCCTCAGAGTCTTGAGGCCAAAGGCAACTTCCCGACAGGCGGCCCGGCCGACGGCCAAATTACGGGCGCAGGCGCCTTCCCGGAGATGAATGTGCAATCCGCGACGCGCTGGAGCAAAGTCAACCTGAGCGGCGGCACGAACACGTTCACGTGGAAGCTGACGGCCCGCCATGCCACGGCCGAATGGAAATACTACATCACCAAAAAAGGCTGGGATCCGAACAAGGCGATCGCCCGAGCGGATCTGGAGCAGTTCTGCTACATCAAGGATACAGGCAAGCAGCCTGAAGCCACCGTCACGCATACTTGCAGCGTGCCGACCGACCGCAGCGGCTACTACGTCATCCTCGGCGTCTGGGAAATCGCGGACACCGGCAACGCCTTCTACCAAGCCATCGACGTCAACCTGACGAACGGCGGCGGCACGCCGGCCGACACGACAGCTCCATCTGTCCCGGGCAACCTGCGCTCCACGACGGTATCTTCCACCAGCGTAGGCCTCGCCTGGAACTCCTCCTCCGACAATGTCGGCGTTACCGGCTACAAAGTCTATCGCGGCACGACGCTGCTGGCCACCGTGTCCGGCTCCACGACGACCTACACGGCAACCGGCCTGACGGCCGGCACCGCCTACAGCTTCACGGTCCAGGCCGTTGACGCCGCAGGCAACGCCAGCGCTTCCAGCGCCCCCCTGAACGTCACGACGCCGACGGGCTCCACGCCGGACACGACGGCTCCGACCGTGCCTGGCGGCCTTCATATCCATACCTTCGACGCCTCCAGCATCTCGCTCATGTGGAGCGCTTCGACGGATAACGTAGGCGTCACCGGCTACCGCATCTACAACGGCTCCACCCTGGTCGCCACCGTCTCCGGTACGACGCTCGAGTACAAGGTGAGCGGCCTCAGCGCCGGCACCTCCTACACTCTGAGCGTGCAGGCTGTCGATGCGGCCGGCAACGTCAGCCCGTCGGCGACCGTTGCCGGCAAGACTTCCGACTCCACGACGCCGCCGACCGGCCCTCAAGCCTGGGCCGCTGGCGTCGCCTATAAAATAGGCGATCTCGTCACTTACGGCGGCAAGACGTATTCCTGCCGCCAGAACCACACCTCCCTGACAGGTTGGGAGCCGCCATCGACGCCGGCCCTGTGGCTGCTGCAAACCTGACGAGGCTTCCGATCCAAAAAAGGAGAATAGCGAAGAGCCCCTGCCTCCGGCAGGGGCTTTTTCGGCCTATAACCAGCTATTCGGAAAAGGAATATCAAGACAGGTATTCGAAGTGCTAAACTAGGTAAAAGACTAGCAAGCGCGGCACAAGGAGGCCCTTCATGAGTACCCCCACCCTTAAGGACAAGCTGCTGAGCCGGCAGAGCGGCATCATCACCTACGGCATGACCCCGCCCAAAAATACGCATCCGGCGGAGAAGGTGAGGGAAATCGCCGACAAGCAGATCGAGCGTCTGCAGGGCATCGGCCTCGACGGCCTCGTGCTGTACGACGTCCAGGACGAAGCCCAGCGCACCGACAAGGACCGGCCCTTCCCCTATCTGGCCTCGCTTGATCCGACCGCCTATTATCGGGACTATCTCCAGCAGGAGCTCGGCCTTCCGGCTGTCATCTACCACTGCGTCGCCGGCGGGAGCCGAAGCGAGCTGGAGGAATGGATTCACCAGAACCGCGACGAGCAGCGTTATTCGGTGTTCGTCGGCGCCTCGTCGAGCAGGCAGCAGGTGCAGGTCAAGCTGCCCGAAGCCTATCGTCTGGGCACCAGCTTGAACGAGAAGCTGATGCTCGGCGGCGTCGTCATCCCGGAACGGCACCGGGGCAAGGGAGACGAGCATCTGCGCGCGCTCCACAAGCAGGAGTCCGGCTGCGCCTTCTTCATCTCCCAGGCGACCTACGACGTGGAGGCGTCCAAAAGCTTTCTGTCCGACTACTACTACCACTGCCGCGACAACGGCATCGGCATGGCGCCGATTCTGTTCAATCTGGCGCCATGCGGCTCCGCGAAAACGCTGGAGTTCATGAAGTGGCTCGGCATCAGCATCCCCAAGTGGCTCGAGAACGAGCTGATTCATTCCCACGATATTCTGGACAAATCGGTCCAGCTCTCGCGGGAGACCTTCCGCGAGCTGTATCAGTTCGGCCTGGAGAAGGGCATCCCGATCGGCTGCAGCATCGAGAGCGTATCGACCCGCAAGGTCGAGATCGAAGCTTCCATTCAGCTGGTGAAGGACATCAAATCCGATATGAGACGCTGAAGCCCTGCCTCAGGCAGAAGGCAGCTGGCGGGTTTGCAGGACGAAGAGCGCCTCGGCGCTCTTTTTTTCATTGTGCCGTCCGCGCCCATTGACAGCGAAGCCCTACCCCATTATATTCGTTGTACATACAAAATTGAAAGGAGATGGTTGATCCATGGATACCAATCCTCAAGCTCAACAGGGACCGGATGACGGCTTCCTGGATACATGCCTGTTCTTCACCGCCAACCGTCTCGGACGCGCCATCACCCGAATGGCGGAGGAGGAATTTGCGCCGACCGGACTGACGCCCATGTACGGCTATGTCATCCGCCTCGTCAATGGATCGCCGGGCATCTCGCAGAAGGAGCTGGCCTCCAAGCTCTCCATCGCGCCCTCCACTCTGACCCGCTTCATCGACAAGCTGGAGATTCGGCGGCTTGCCGAGCGCCGTGTCGACGGCAAAACCGTCCGCGTCTATCCGACGCCCAAAGGACTGGAGCTTGGCGATACGATCGTCGAGGCTTCCCGCAGCCTTCGCGTCCGCTACGAGGAGCTGCTCGGACCCGAGATGGCCCGCAAGCTGTCGGAAGATTTGAAGACCGCCAGCGGAACGCTGGAATAACCGCCCTTAAATCCGGACTTCGCCAAGCTGCAAGACTTGCGGAGATTCGTTTTCATATATTGTATGTACAACTAAAATTAAAGGCGGTCTGATTCTTGAACCTCAATCCTCCGCAAGCAAAGCCGCTCCATTACGGCTGGTTCGTGCTGGCCGTCACATTCGTCACGCTGCTTGTGTCCGCAGGCGTCCGCTCCATGCCGAGCCTGTTCATGCTCCCCTTCCAGAACGAATTCGGCTGGAGCAGGGGCAGCATCTCGGGCGTCGTCTCCATCGGAATCCTGCTCTACGGACTGGCCGGCCCCTTCTCGGCCGCCCTCCTGCTCCGATTCGGCATCAAGCGTGTCGTTGTGCTCTCTCTGGCCGCTCTCGCCGCAAGCCTGGCTCTGACTCCGTTCATCACCCGCCTATGGCAATTCGAGCTGCTGTGGGGCGTCCTGTCCGGCCTCAGCACCGGCATGATGGCCAATGTGCTCGGGGTGACCGTCGCCAGCCGGTGGTTCGTCAAGCGCCGCGGACTCGTCGTCGGCATGCTGACCGCCAGCGCCGCCACCGGCCAGCTGCTGTTCCTGCCGCTGCTGGCGAAGATCACCGTCGGCTCCGGATGGAGAACGGCGGTGCTTGCGGCGGTCGCGGCGGTCATTGCCGTCCTGCTGCTCGTCGCCCTGTTCATGAAAGACCATCCTCATCAGGCTGGTCTCGCCCCTTACGGATCCGACGACACATCGCCGCCAGAACCGTTCCGCGGCAATGTGTTCCTCGGCCCGCTGCAGGCGCTGCGCGATGCGGCCCGGACGCCGGTGTTCTGGCTGCTCTCCGGCACCTTTTTCTTCTGCGGGTTCTCGACCAACGGCCTGATCGGCACCCACCTCATTCCCGCCTGCGGCGATGCCGGCATCGCCGCCGTGACGGCCGCCGGGCTGCTGGCGCTCATGGGCATGTTCGACCTCGTCGGGACGACCTTGTCGGGCTGGCTGTCCGACCGGTTCGACAGCCGCCGGCTGCTGTTCTGGTACTACGGGCTGCGCGGACTGTCCCTGCTCTTCCTGCCATACGCCCTCCATGCAAGCCCCGTCAACCTGCTGATCTTTTCCGTCTTCTACGGACTGGACTGGATCGCCACGGTCCCTCCCACCGTCAAGCTGGCCGCGGAGGCGTTCGGCAAAGAGAGATCCGGCATGATCTTCGGCTGGATCGTCGTCTTCCACCAGATCGGCGCTTCAACGGCCGCTTATGGCGCCGGCCTGATCCGGGATTTCATGGGCAGCTATACCGTCGCATTCGCGATGGCTGGCTTCGCCTGCCTGTTCGCGGCTCTCATGGCCGTCCGTATCCGGGCCGCCGGAACGGTTAGCGGCAGCCTGGGGGCTTGAATAGGCTTGAAAAGAGATTAAAGCACGGCCCCAGCCTGCTCCTCGCCTCTGGTCCTTATTCCTGAGCCTCCGCCTCCCTATAGTCGGCCTTGCGGACGGCCGGCGACCGGCTCCCCGGCCTCTGGCTCCAAGGCGGGAGCCTGCATAGTGGGATCACGGCAAGAAAGCCCGGCTGCGGATGACCTTCATCCATAGCCGGGCTTTCGGATTATGCGCGCGCTTCTGCCGCCGGCATCGTCAGCTCGAACGGTCCGGCCGCGAGCTCGACGCCGTTGACCAGCACCTTCAGGGCATGGACGCCCGGGTAGTAGCGGCGGGTCGTGATCGGCTTCAAGGCATGATGCCGGGCGACGGCGGAAATTCCCGGCGGGTAGCTGCGCTCCGACAGCTTGAACCGCTTGCCCGAGAGGCTGCCGCTTGCCTTGACGAAGCCGATCTCATATTCGATCCGCAGCGGCACGGAATATTCTCCCCGATTGTGCACTTCAAAGGAAAATTCAAGCTCGCCCCCGAACTCTACCGACGGCGTCAGGATGCGGAACCGCTCCACGCCGGCATCGGCCGCGGCCGGATAGCCGAACAGCGCCAGCGCCTCCGGCAATCCCTGCTTGAGCAAGGTGCGGCAGCCGTGCTTCAGGATCCAGTCCGTCCGGGCCGAGCTTCCGATCTCGCGGACAGCCAGCTCCAGCACCCGCTGCGGGTGGTCTTTGGCGATATCGTTGAGATTGTTGGCAACGCTGCGCCTGACATATTCGCTGGCATCGTCCAGCATTGTCTCCAGCAGGCTGAGCACAGGCTCGGGATTCCGGACGAACACGGGCAGCCTCGTCCCCCAAGGAAGCCGCGGGCGGCAGCCTTCGCTTGCGAGCCTCCTGACATGCTCGTCGGGGCTTTTGGACCAGAGCGCGAGCCGCTCCATGACGGCCTCCGGGCGGCGTTGCAGGAACGGACGAATCGCGAATTCCGATGTCGAATACCGGCTGATCTCGGCCAATGCCGCGAGGGAGGCCGGCTCATGCTCCGGCTTCTCCATGCCTCTAAGCTCGATGAAATCGGGAAAGAAGATATATTCGACGCCACGGAACTCTTTCGCCGCCTGACATAAGAGATGCAGAGCCATTTCGTACGATTCCGGCAGCGTGTCCCGCAGCGCGAGCGTGACGAGCCTCATCCTTTCCTTGAACGGAGCCTCCCCCCAGGGGTCGCGGTGAACCAGGTCCATGAACCGTCCCGCCGGAAAGGCCGGCTCCAGCTTGCGGAGCGTATCCGCGACGGCTTCAAGCTTCTCATCGGTGTACAAATTGCGCAGCGGCTCCATCGTTCGGCTTCACAACTCCTCTAGGTTTAATAAAGACCGCTCAGCTCCCATTGCAGGAGACTGATAGGCAAAATCCGGCTTGAAATCCCGCATGCGCTCCAGCATGCCGGGCAGTGCGGCTTCAAACTGCGAATGGCGGCTGCCATTGGCGCCCGACGGATGCGGAAAGCCCCAGAGCACTTGAGCTTCGGAAAGCCATCCGTCTGCGGCAAGCAGCCGCAGCGCCTCCTCGACGGCGCGGCCGAGGGGAATGATCAGAGGCTTGTGCATCGAGCTCAGCTCGGTCCCCATATGGCCAATCATGATCTCGGCCAGCAGCGGGCTTCGTCTCAGCGGCGGACGATGGCCCGAGTAATTCGCCCCGTCCATGAATACCGGACAAGGCAGCACCGATGTCGTATGGACCAAGCGGTGATCCAGCAGGGCAAACGGCTCCCCTGCCGAGAAATGCAGGTGTGCCTGCGCGGCAGAATTCTGCTCCTTCATTCCATCCGCAGCCTCATGCCCGTCAAGGCCGGCCGGAGAACCAGCAAGCCCGTCGGAGGCTGGCGAATGCTTGCCAGCCGGTTCACGAGCCGCGCTCTCCGCCGCTTCCCATTCCGCCAGCTTGCCGGGAAGGCCGAGCCGCTCCAGCATGGCCAGCAAGTCGCGCCGCATCGATCCGGCGAATCTCGCTTCCCGCTTGGCCATCAGACAAGCCCCGGGGGCATCCCGGCCATCGAGCAAGGCGCGGCGCATCGTCCGAAGCGAGATCTCCATCTGCCTCCAGCCGGGAGTGAGTCCGGCAATCAGAACTTTCGCCCGGCTGCTTGCGATTTCATTATGGGGAGCGTAATATTCCTGCAGTCTCCCCGAGCTCTTCAGCAGCAAGCCGGGGACAAGCAGCTCGCCGCGCTCGTACCGGTCCCGCTCCGGCAACGACGCCATCACTTCCGCCGCACGGACGAACGCATCCGGGCGGCGCAGGCGATCCAGCCCTTGCAGCCCATAACCGCCGAGCTCAGCCATGGCCGAGCCTTGAGCGGGCCAGCTCCATCGGCTGCTGCCTTCTCCGCCGCAATCCGCTCTCTGCAGCGGGCTGCTGCCGCGATACCGTTCCCATCCGGCATGGTCCATTCCCGCCATTTTTCTTCTCCCCGCTTTTCCTCATGCCGATCTTCTTCCCATTATACCCATGCAATGCTGACAGCTTGTTGTCAGGAAACAAAAAATTCATCAACGCAGCCTCGCCTCAAGCGTTAGACGCCGAAATCCGGCTAGTAGAGCGGAAATGCAAAAAAACCGGGCTGCCCGCCCGGCCGATTGCCGAAAACCTTGCTCCGTCAGGAGCTCTTCCGCTTCCCCAGTCCCCGTTCTTCCATTTTCCCGCCGGGCAAAAGCCCGCCTGCGCGAGCGGAAGAATCCGAATCGGACGTGCCGGATTGACCCACTCCGCCCATCGCATCGATGAACAGCTTGGCATACTCCGGGTCCCACTGGGTGCCGCTGCCTTCCTCCAGAATCCGGAGCGCACGGTCGATCGGCATCCCGCGCCTGTAAGGGCGGTCGGAAGTCATCGCATCGAAGGCGTCGGCCACGGCGATGATTCTGCCCATCATCGGAATATCCATCCCGCTCAGGCCGTCCGGGTACCCTTGGCCGTCATAGCGTTCATGATGGGATCGGACGCCGGGCAGGAAGGCGGCCATCGCCTCGGCAGGCTCGATCTGCCTCAGGATGTTCTCGCCCATTACGGTATGGAGCTTGATCTGGTCGAACTCCTCGTCGGTCAGGCGGCCTTCCTTGAGCAGCACGCTGTCCCGGACCCCGATCTTGCCGATATCATGCAGGAGAGCGGTCTTGTGCAGCGCATCTAGCGTCCATGCATTCAGGCCGGCGGAGCGTCCGATCATGAGCGCGTACCCCGCCACCCGGTCGGAATGGCCCGCCGTATAGGTATCACGGGCATCGAGCGCGGCGGCAAGCGTCGAGAAGTAGCTCTGCAGCAGCTGCTCGTTCATCTTGGCGCGCTCCTCCAGGCTGCGGATCATATCGTTGAACCCGTCGACGAGCCGGGAGAATTCATCCGAGTACAGATCCGGAACGGTAGCGCCCAGATCGCCTCGGCGGACCTGCTGCATCGTCCCGTACAGCTCCTCGATCGGCTGCTTGATGTTGCGACCGAGCAGCCAGGCGGCAAAGGAAGCGAAGCCCAGGCTGACGATCAGGACGAATCCCGACCAGCCCCAATCCTGATTGTGATGGCCGCTGCCGTGGACAGTCTGGCGGATCTGCGTGGAGAGCAGGAACAGGATGACGGGCAGCGTTCCGATGACGAATACGCTCAGTTGGAATTTCTGCTGGATCGGCACCAGCACCTTGCCTTCAAGCGACAGGCCGCTGATTCCCGCCTTGACGGCACAGTCGCGGATTTGCACAAGCACCGGCCTTACCGCTTGGACCGTCAGGAAAAATTCCACGAGCGCATGCAGGCAGGCGACGAGAAACGAAGCGATCGCGGCAATGCTCAGGAAGTAGGGCTTGAGGGTAAGCCAGCCGAATTCCACGCTGATGGAGGCCAAGATGAGAGCGGGTACTATGAAGCCGAACAAATGCGGCCCTATGATTCGCAACACGGCGAGCATCGGCAGGCGGTGGGCTCTCAGATAAGCTGCGCGGATCTCCGTTTCACTGAACTGATCCGCCATGAACAGCTTGCGGATCGGCTTCAGATGGCTGCGGAACACAAGTCCCTCCAACGATCCCATGATCAGCAAGGATACGAGCAGCACGGCGGTCACAACGGCCAGCTGCTCGCCCTCGACGCCGAGCGTAATCCATATGACAGCTCCTCCTACACCCAAAACGGCCAGGAGAGAGCCAGCCCAATAATTGCGGATAAGATTCCGTTGAAAATGACGGTAGCTGCTGGACAACATGAAGACCTCGATTCCGTGCGCCTTGCCTCGGAGCACCTTACATGAGCGAAGAGGGTCCCAGCCTCAGTGCCGGACCTATTGCTCTCCTTATTATCGCCCGTAGAGTTGTATTTTGTTAGATTTTGGCGAAATTAATGATTGTTTGTCGAATAATAGCCTTTTCTTGCTTATTTTCCTAATAAGCGCCAAAGACGGCACCAGGAGCGCAGCCTCGGCTGACGCTGCACCCGGTCGACTTCCGCATAAGTCGTCAGCTCGATGCCGGCATCCCGGATCGCATAACGGAAGTCGGCGTCCTGCGGAAGCAGGAATTCCCACTCCCGTTTTTCCCAGGAAGGTATGATGGCGGCCATCGCCGGATCGGGCACGGCGGGATGGATATACGTCTCGACAATGCCTTCCGGCAGGGCGTACAGCTTGCGAATCATCATCTCCTTGAAGGAATCGTACGTCTCTCCGGGCTCCGCATGATAGGAATGGCTGACCAGATAGTCGGGAACGGGAACATTCAAGGCATCCGCCAGCACGAGGACCTTATCCAATATTCCTTGGGCTCCCGGTATCGAAGCCAGGAACTGATCCCGCTCCCAGATCCGGCGGAACAACCGGTACGGCAGCCTTCTCCGCGAGCATTCCCGCAGCGCCATCGGGAGAAAGCTTCTGCCCGTAGCGAGGCCGAACAGACTGCCCATGTGATTGTCCGCATGGGAGACCGGGATGCCCGCCTCCCGGATCGCATCGAACTGCGCCCTCATCTCCGTGCGAAGCTCGCGCGCATCGACGCGGCGTTCGAACGCCTCCACGGTGAGATGCAAGTACCCTTCCGCGTCCTGCAGAGACCTGCCTCCGGTGAGGCTGCCCCATCTGTACCCGGGAAATTCGCTCGTGAAGGTCAGATGGGCCCCGATATTGACGGCGCCGGTCCGCCTGCACCATGCCGCCGCCTCGGAAAATGCAGGGGCAGGCGCCATGATTGTGGCCGAAGAGACAAGCTTCTCCTCCAGCAGGCAAATGATCGCTTCGTTGGCGGCCCGGCTTTGGCCGAAGTCGTCGCAGTTAAGAATCAGCTTTTTGCTCCCCATGCCGCTTCTCCTCCCGGTACAGCAATGATATCGCCAGCGATACGGCCATGAGGCCGAACGGCACGAGACTGATCAGCCAGCGGAAGGCCTGCTCCGGATCCGGTCCCGGGTCATGGCCGCTGACATAGCCGAACATGCGGCCTACAATCCAGAAAGCCACAGCGGATATGAGCCCGCTGGAACGGTTGATGAACCCTCCGACTGCGGTATAGACCCCCTCCCGCCGCCGCCCGGTGCGCTCCGCATCCTGATCGATGATATGCCCGTTCAGCACCGCCGGAGTCACCAGAAATCCGGCCAGACCGAAGCCGATCGAGATTCCCGCCGCGATCCCCGTCCCCAGGCTTCCCGCGAACCAGAGCGGAATCGCCGTGACTCCGTACACGGCAAGCGACAGCCGCCAGCTGCGCAAGCCGCCGAGACGCCGGGCAATGAGATACCAGACCGCGACCAGCGGAATGACGGAAACGAATACGGAGGCAAGCAGAATGGAAACCTGGCTCTCCGGAATATGCAGGGCATACTTGGCATAAAACGGAATCATGGAGCTGAGCAGCCCGTTCACCGTTTGGGCGAACGAATTCGCCAGATGGAAAATCCAGAAATTGCGGTTGCGCAGCGTTTCGCGGAAAGCTTGCCGCAGCGGCAGCGGAGACGGGACGCGGGCTGCGGGGCTCTCCTGCAGATGCTTCAGAAAGACGAGCATGCATAGAAGGAAGAGAGCGGCGTATGCGACAGACATGCCGCTGAAGCCGACCGCTTTGAACAGCAGCGGCGTGGCCGCCGTGCCGATCAGGATGGCCAGCATCTGGAAGCTCTGCTGGACGGCGGAGGCTTTGGCCCGGAGCGCGGCTCCGGCGAACAGCTCGGGAAGGAGGGAGCCGTAATTGACCCAAAGGACGGATGAAGCGCTCTCGAACAAAATCAGCACGATCAGAAACCACCAGAACAGCTCTCCGGCAGCCGAGGCTCCGGACAGCCCGGGCGGGACGGAGAACATCAGCACGAACAGGATGGCGAATGCGGGGAGTCCTCCATAGAGCCAGGGCTTGCGCCGGCCTCGGGGAGACCGGGTCCGGTCGGACCAGTAGCCGAGAAGCGGCTGGTTGACCGCATCCCATACGAGATAGACCGATCGGGCCAGCGTCGCAAGACCGATGCCGAGCCCCAGCTTCTCCACGTAGTAATAACTGTAGAACGACGTGAAAGCCTGGCTGGGCACCATGATGGCGAACATTCCTAGCGCGTACATAAAGGTGGAATTCACGCGTTTGGACGACATGATTCACACTCCCGGCTGATGGAATTGCGGCAGCTCCGCAGCGGCTCCCGATGCTCTATATTACTTCACGGTCTTCCAGAAAAATCCTTCCATAAGTTTATTATAATCATTATAAAAAAGTATTGACTATCAAATTAGAAACGTATAAAGTTTATGGCAACAGAATGAACTCATACATGGGCGCTTATGCCGAAAAATTCGAGCCGAAGGAAGGGGAGCTTGCGATGAACAGACTTACGACGAACCAGGGTGTCCCGATCGGAGACAACCAGAATTCCAGAACTGCCGGACAGAACGGCCCGACGCTGCTGGAGGATTACCAGCTGCTGGAGAAGCTGGCCCATTTCGACCGGGAACGCGTGCCTGAGCGCGTCGTCCATGCCCGCGGCGCAGGCGCGCATGGCGTATTCCGCACGGCGGCCAGCATGAAGCGCTGGACCAAGGCGGCGTTCCTGCAGGATGCCGGAACCGAGACGCCGGTCTTCGTCCGCTTCTCCACCGTCATCCACGGCCAGCATTCCCCCGAGACGCTGCGCGATCCTCGCGGCTTCGCCGTCAAGTTCTATACGACGGAGGGGAACTACGATTTTGTCGGCAACAACCTGCCGGTCTTCTTCATCCGCGACGCGATGAAGTTCCCGGACATGGTCCACTCCCTGAAGCCGGATCCAAGCACGAACCTGCAGACAGCCGACCGCTACTGGGATTTCATGTCGCTGACTCCCGAGTCCACCAACATGCTGGTGCATTTGTTCTCCGACGAAGGCATTCCCGCGAACTACCGCGAGATGCGCGGCTCCAGCGTCCATGCGTTCAAATGGGTGAACGAGCATGGCAACCGCGTGTACACCAAGCTGCGGTGGGTGCCGAAGCAAGGCGTGCGCAGCCTCAGCGCCGAGCAGGCGTCGGAGATTCAGGGCCGCGACTTCAACCACGCCACGCGCGACCTTATCGACGCCATTAACCGCGGCGACTTCCCGGAATGGGATCTGTTCGTCCAGATCCTCGATCCGGCCGATCTCGATTCCTTCGACTTCGATCCGCTCGATCCGACCAAGGATTGGTTCGAGGAGGATATCCCTTACGTGCATGTCGGCACGATGGAGCTGAACCGCAATCCCGACAACGTCTTTGCCGAAACGGAGCAGGTCGGCTTCAATCCCGGCGTCGTCGTCCCGGGCATCGAGCCGTCCGAGGACAAACTGCTCCAAGGACGCCTCTTCTCCTACTCCGATACGCAGCGTTACCGGATCGGACCGAACTACTTGCAGCTGCCGGTCAACTGCCCGTTCGCCCAGGTGAGCAACAACCAGCGTGACGGCGCCATGCAGCACGGCAAGTTCAGCGGCTCCGTCAATTATGAGCCGAGCCGCCACCTCGACGCGCCTCAGCCGGATCCGGCCTATGCCGAAGCTGCCGCTCCTCTCGAAGCCGGAGCTGCCGCAGGACGCCAGCGCATCGCCAAGACCAACGACTTCGGCCAGGCCGGCCAAGTGTTCCGCCGCTACTCCCCGGCCGAGCAGGATGCGCTTGTCCGCAACCTGTCCGCCGATCTCGCCTCCGTCGAGGCGTCCACACAGCTGCGCGCGATCTGCAACTTCTTCCGCGCCGATGCCGAGCTCGGCAAGCGGCTGTCCGCGGAGCTGGGCGTCGATCTCACTCCTTATCTCCAGCATCTGGGCTGATTCGGCCTCCTGTCTCCCTCCGCCACCCGGCGGGAGACAGCGCCTTGGACATAGATAGCCTATTTCCCCAACCCCTCGGAACGGTATAAAGGGCAGCCGCCAGTCTTGAACAGGACTGGCGGCTGCCCTTTTTTTCGATGAACAAGAGGAATCCGTTCTTCTGGAGTGCAGAATGGAAGCCCGACATTTGAGCCTCATGCAGTATGGAACCGGCTTGCTTGCGACAGCTTGAAGCATCCTCCAGCAACATTCGATGTTGTTCATCGATCGAGCGGGGCTGAGACGAGCGGCCGCCATGGAAGCATCTTCTGAATCCAAGCGGCGGCATCAAGCGTATAAGGGGAAACCAATGTCCGCCGCCCGAGGCGGGACTCCCGAAAGGAAGTGCGCTTTTTTGGAAGCCTGGATTACGGAGGTCATGGACAAGTTCGGCTACGCCGGCGTCGCGCTGCTGATCGCCCTCGAGAACCTGTTCCCTCCGATTCCCTCCGAGGTCATTCTTACGTTCGGAGGATTCATGACGACACAGCCCAGCCTCACCGTGACAGGGGTGGTCATCGCCGCCACGATCGGCTCCGTCTCCGGAGCGCTGATCCTATACGGAATCGGCGCCTGGCTCCATGCCGAGCGGCTGGAGCGGATCGTCGAACGGTACGGCCGCTGGCTGCGCCTCAAGCCGGAGGATGTGCGCAAGGCCGACCGCTGGTTCGACCGCTATGGCCCATGGGCGGTGCTGCTCTGCCGGCTCGTGCCGCTCGTGCGCAGCCTGATCTCGATTCCGGCCGGCATGTCGGGCATGAATCTGCCCCTGTTCCTGCTGTATACGACGATCGGCTCGCTCATCTGGAATATCGTGCTTGTAAGCGTCGGCGCATCCGTCGGAGCTTCCTGGGAATCGGTCGTCGGGTTCATGGACGTCTTCTCCAACGTCGTTTATGGACTGCTCGCCGCAGGCGCCGCCGCAGCCGTCTATTTGTTCTACCGCAGCCGGAGCAGGAGCAGGAGCCGCCGCTGACGACGCTGCATCGCCAAAAAAAGCAGGAGGGGCCTCGCCCCCTCCTGCTTTTTTGCCGTCAAGTCCTCGTCCTGCTAACTCCATCATGCTTCCGAAGCCTTCAGCCCGGCTCTCTCCGCGCCGATTCGTCTCAGCGTACGCCGGCGGTATGCCATACTCCATAAGGCTCCAAGTCCAAGCCCGCCATATAGGAGCAGGCCGGATACGGCCAAAAAAGTCTCGACGCTCAGAACGAAAACCAGCCCTGTCCTCAGCAGGCTTTCCGACAGCAGCAGCCCTCCCCAGAACACGGTCGACACCCGCGAGGCCCGGCGGTATTCCGCAAGCTCCCATCTCTGCTCCATCGCTGCGGCATCCTCCGCCGGCACGAACCTCGCCGCCAGCCGGTAGACGAGCGGACGCCGTCCTGCCAGAGACAGCAGGAAAGCGGCTCCGGCAGCTCCCGTGACCAGCGACTCGCGCAGCAGCACGGCCCGCTCGCCGCCTCCGGCCAGCGCCGCTCCCGCTCCCAGCACGAAGAGCCCGGCCATAAGCAGGCCGAATGCGTCCGGCTTTCTGCGCCGCGTCAAATGCCACAGCTGCTCCAGCAGCGGGAGGCAGGTCGCGATCAGCAGCGCCTGCAGCCCGGTCATGCCCTCGCTCAGGATACGATACGCCATAAAAGGCAAAACCGCATTCATTAAGATCGTCGCCGCCGCTCCGGCAGGAATCCGGCGCAGAGCCCTGACTCTCGAACCCGCCATCCAATCCATCCACTCCCGTTGTCGAATGAACTTAAGCTGCATGATGAATCAGCGAAGCGCCTTTGAGATCAGCGAAAAGATGTCTGCCGACGCCAATCCGTCCTCTTGTTCCAGCGTCCCCAGCGTCCGCATGCCATAGCTGAATACGATGAACAGTCCGGCCATCTTCGCGGCGTCGATCTCCCCCGGAATCGCCCCTGCCTGTTGGCCGGTCTCGATCCAGCGGCGGCTGAGCTCCAGATTGAACCGGTGAAGCTCGTTCATCATGGCTTCGATTTTGGGATTGTCGATTTGGCTGAGCAGATACGTAAAGATTTTGTTGGTGACGGCATTCCGGTCCGTATTGCGCTGGATCGCCTCCGAGATCATGCGGATGGGAGGAGTCGCCTCTCCTTTGGGCGCTTCCGATACGGATTGCTTGAAGCTCTCGTTCATCCGGTCCATCTTGGCTTTCAGAATCAGGCCGAACAGCTCGTCCTTGCCCGATACGTAATGATAGATCGCGCCCTTCGACAGCCCCGAGCGGTCGATGATGTCCTGCATCGTCGTCTGGCGGCAGCCCTTCTCCTGAATGATCTGCTCCGCCGTATCCAAAATGAGCTGGAAGCTGGAGGTTCGGCTTGCGGGTTCGTTCATATATCGTCCTCTCCTTCAGCTGTCGGTTATGGTCTTCTCATTGTATACCAACCGTCGGTCCGGTCAACCCAACGTCGCGCCCCTTCGATCTGCGGATGATCCACTCGGCGACGGCCAGATTGACGAGCCAGCACAGCCAGCTCACAGCCTGGTAAGCCGGAGTGAAGGAGCCGAGCAGCAGCACCAGAGGTCCCAGCAGGACACGCAGGGATACGCCTGAAAAGGTCAGGGCATAACTGCGGATCATCCAGCGGCGGTGCTTCCCGATGCGGCCAAGCATCGCCTGCCTGACGCCATGAATCGTCGTTGCCAGCCATAATGCGTCCATAAGGAGGAAGCCGGCGCCGGCGATCCGGCCACCGCTGGCCTTGAAGGCCAGATACAGGCTTGCCAGGCTGCTGAGCGCTACGGAAACCGCATAAATCCGACCGGCGAGCCGGTGCAGCCGCGCCCTTCTCAAGGACGGCGAGCGGGTCCGCCCTGCCTGCCCGGCCGCAGGGCGCAGCAGCGCGTACAAGCCGCTGAGCATGGCGGCGCTTGCCGTGACGATGTGGACATACAGCATGTAGATCCACGGCGTGTAGCTGAACCCCGCCGACTGCAGCTTGTAATTGACGAACCCCGCCTGCCTCGCTCCCGCAATGCCGTACTGCACCAGCACATAGCCGAACACGAGCAGCAGCGCGGCGGCAGTGAGCGACCAGATTCCCATTCTCGACTTCAACGTCATTCTTCGATCTCCTCCTGCCTCATATGGACTGATGGGCCATTTGCCGCGGGTAGCGCAGCGCTACGAGAAGGGCACGTCCAAGGAATATTCCCCCGATGCCAAGCAGATAAGGCACGAAGGGAAGCTCATGCGACAGCTCCATTGGAATCCCGAATGCGCTGGCCGCGCCGAGCTCGATGCCCAGCCTCAAAGGAATGGAAAAGAGCCAGACTGCCGCGCCCGCAACGGAGCCCCGTATGACCCACACAGAGCCCTCTTGGAAGATCAGGCTCAGATGGCCCTGAAGCAGGCCGATGCCTATCCCCATCAAAGCTTCCAGCAGCAGCAGAATACCTTCTCCCTCTCCAGCCTCAGTGCCGGAGGAAGCCGCGAGAGCGCCTCCCAGCAGCATGGGAAGAACGAACAGCCTGGCGCTCAATAGTCTGGTTTTCAGCTGCGATCGCAGCATCAGGAGAAAGAGAAGGGAGATGACGATCGGCGACAAAATGGCTGGCATGCTAGCTCAGCTCCTTTCTCCGAGTCAAACCGGCCGGTCTACAGGAAGTGTAGCGGCCGATCGAATCCCATTGCTGCTGCGTCATGTCTTATCTCTCCCTTTAGGCTTTAATAAATTTCCATACCGACCAGCGGTCTGTTGTTACTAGAATACAAACCGACCAGCGGTCTGTCAAGAGGGGATGAAAGAAACGATTTATTTTGCCCTATCCTTCCGCTGCCGCAGAACGCTCCGCGCTTCTCCGCTTTCTTCCCCTTTGCTACCTCTGTCCGCGCAAAAAAAAGAGCATGCCTCCAGGCATGCTCTTTTCTTGGATTATCGGCGCTTCCGGACCGAAGAAGCCGGAATTCGGAGCTCTTCCCGGTATTTGGCTACGGTCCGGCGGGACAAGGCAATCCCTTCTCCCTCAAGCAAAGCCGCGAGCTGCTGGTCCGACCAGGGATGCGCCTTGTTCTCCGCGCCGATCATGGCCTTGAGACGCTGCTTCGCGGCCGCAGCTGCGGTCCCATCGCCGCCGTCCGGGGACAGGCTGGCGGAGAAGAACGAGCGGAAGCTGAACACGCCGTGCGGCGTCTGTACGTATTTGCCGCTGACAGCCCGGCTGACCGTCGACTCATGCAGATGCACGACGGCCGCGATATCCGCAAGCGTCATCGGCCGAAGGGCTGAAGCGCCCGCTTCCAGAAAGCCCGGCTGTCCGTCCATGATCGCTTGAAGGACTCTGCGTATCGTCCGCCTGCGCTTCTCCAGGCTCTGCATGATCCCATAGGCCGACCGGTAGCACGCCTCCAGGTAGGCCCCCGCTTCCCCCAGCCTGTCTCCGAGCAGCCGGCCGTAACCGGAATCCACCGACAGCCGCGGCTCCCAGGAGGCATTGAGCTCGATGCGGAAGCCGGAGGGCATGCGCTCGATTCGGGCATCGGGAATGATGGTCTGCGGTTTGCCTGGACATATGCCTGCGCAGGGGCGCGGACTCAAGCCGCGGATATAATCGCGGATCTCGATGACCTTGGATCGGCTCAGGCCAAGGGATGACGAGACGGCCTCCCACTTTTGGCCGGCCAGCTGGTCCAGATGCCGCTCCACCGCCACGGCGGCCAGCGCCGGGCTCCGGTCGTCGCGGGCGATCTGGAGCAGGAGGCACTCCTGCAGGCTCCTCGCCCCGACCCCGGCGGGATGGAGCGATTGCAGCCACCGGAGCGCTTCCTCCGCCTCCGCCTGATCCAGTCCCAGCTCGGAGGCGATCTCGCCCAGATCCAGCTGCAAATAACCGTCGTCGTTCAGGTTGCCCGCCATATAAGCTGCTGCCTGATGGATGCGCCGAGGCAGAGACAGCAGCCGCAGCTGGCCGGCCAGCTCAGCCTCCAGCGTCGGCTCGGCCTCTGCAGCGCGGGAGAGCGGATTCCCGGGGAAGGAGGATGCACGGCCGCTGCGCAAGGCGCCTCCGGCGCGGGTGCCCTCGTACTCCAAAACCGGATTCTCCGCAGCCAGCTCCCGCACATAGCTGTCCAGCTCGCATGCGGGCAGCGTCAGCATATGGATCGATTGCCTGATCTCCGGCGTTACGGCCAGCCTGAGCCTCTGCTCCTGGCGCAGCTCCAGTCCTGTCATCATCATCCTCCGCCTCCTTGATCCAGACTCTCGCGGCGCTTCATGCCCCCAGTATACCTAAGGGGAGCGGACGATGACAGTCCCGCTCCCCGCTTTGATTCCACTGCGCTTTCCCCGGTACGAGCCGCTTTCTCTCCGGATCGGCCGCTTTCCCTCAGGGACAGCTGCCTTTGTCCCCGAATCGGCTGCTGCTCTCAGGAACAAGCTACATTTTCTCCGATACGAGCTTCGCTTGCGTGAACAGAAGCAGGTAATCGCGTCCGCCCGCCTTGGAATCGGTGCCCGACATGTTGAAGCCGCCGAACGGATGGACCCCGACGAGAGCGCCGGTGCATTTGCGGTTGAAGTACAGGTTGCCGGCAAAAAATTCGCGGCGGGCCTTCTCCAGGTTCTCCCGGCTGCGCGATATGACCGCTCCAGTAAGGCCGTAATCCGTATTGTTGGCGAATTCGAGCGCCTCGTCGAAGGAGGACGCCTTGATGAACGCGACAACCGGCCCGAAGATTTCTTCTTGCGCGATGCGGGCCTGGGAGTCCACGTCGGCGAAAATCGTCGGCTCGATGAAATAGCCGGACGGATCGCCGGTGCCGCCGCCCGTCACGAGCCGGCCCTCCTGCTTGCCGATCTCGATGTACTCCTGGATTTTGCGGTAGGCGTTCGCGTCCACTACCGGACCGATATGGGAAGCCGCCTCGGCCGGGTTGCCGATCCGGAGCTGCTTCGTCAGCGCCGTTACTTTCTCCAGCACCGTGTCGTAGACGTCCTCATGGACGATCGCGCGCGAGCAGGCGGAGCACTTCTGTCCGGAGAAGCCGAACGCCGATGCCGTGATGGCTTCCGCCGCCAGGTCGAGATCGCTGTCGGAGTCGACGACGATAGAGTCCTTGCCGCCCATCTCGGCGATGACGCGCTTGATCCACTTCTGGCCGGGCGCCGTCTTCGCCGCGCGCTCATTGATGCGCAGGCCCACGTCCCGGGAGCCGGTGAAGCTGATGAAGCGGGTCAGGGGATGCTCGACGAGGTAGTCCCCGATTTCTCCTCCAGGTCCGGGCAGAAAGTTGACGACGCCCGCAGGAACGCCCGCTTCTTCGAGCAGCTCCACGAACTTCGCCGCAATGACCGCGGTCGGGCTGGCAGGCTTAAGGACGACGGTATTGCCGGATACGAGCGCGGCCGTCGTCATGCCGGCCATGATGGCCAGCGGGAAGTTCCACGGCGGGATGACGATGCCGACTCCGAGCGGCATGTAATAGAGCTCGTTGTCCTCATCCGCGAGGCGGGTCAGCGGCTGAGGAGCGTGCAGACGCAGCATTTCACGGGCGTAGAATTCCATGAAGTCGATCGCTTCGGCCGTGTCCGCATCCGCTTCCGCACGGTTTTTGCCCGATTCGAACGTCAGCCACGCGGAGAACTCATGCTTGCGGCGGCGCATGATCGCAGCAGCCTTGAACAGGCAGCGGGCGCGGGACTCCGGAGCCATCGTCCTCCAAGTCTTGAACGTGTCGGATGCCGTCTGGATGGCGCGTTCCGCAAGCTCGCGGTCCGCCTGGTGGACGCGGCCGACAACCTGCTTCGTATCCGCCGGATTGATGGAATCGAGCAGGCTGCCTGTTTCGATCTTCTCGCCGCCGATGACGACCGGATAGGTTCGGCCGAGCTCGGCCTCCACCTTTTTCAAAGCTTCGTCGTAGGCTTGGGCGGTCTTTTCATCCTTGAAGTTGGAAAACGGCTCGTTCACAAATTCCTCTCTCATGGTACAGCCTCCTTGGATATGTTCTCAGCCCTGCGTCTGCATGGCCGGCTCCTTTTTTTGTTTCTCAACATAAGTATTCAAGCAAGTTTCATGCCAACTTCAACTCTTTGTTGATGCAAAATGTTTTTTTATTTTTCAAGCTCGGCTTCCTCGATGTTGGCACGGCGCTTGCTTCTATTATTTGCAGGCAGCCGATTCCCGGCGACAAGGCTTCGGGAATCTATTTTTTTCGACGGAGAACGGAAGGGGCAATCGAGGATGGAAATCGGATCCGAGCTGTACCGCAAAACCTTGCTTACCATTACGGGCAACAGCCTGGTAGAGAAGCTGACGCTCAAATACGGCAAGAAGCTTGCCGGCAAATTCATAGCGGGGCAAGAGCTTCCCGAAGCGATAGACGCCATCCGGGAGTTGAACGGCAAAGGCATCATGGCCACGCTGGATCATCTCGGCGAAGGAATCAAAAGCATGCGGGAAGCCGAAGGCTACCGCAAGGAATATGTCCGGCTCGTCCAGGCGATCGCCGCAGCCGGAGTCGTCTCCAACATTTCGCTGAAGCCGACTCAGATGGGCCTCGCCCTCGATCCCCAGGCTTGCTACGAAAACATCCGGCTGGTCGTAAAGGAAGCGCAGCAATGCGGCAACTTCGTCCGCATCGACATGGAGGACACGCCGTTCACGCAGGCGACGATCGACATCGTCAAGCGTCTGCATGCCGAAGGGCTGACCAACGTCGGCACGGTCATTCAAGCCTACCTGCACCGGACCAGGCAGGATATCGAGGACATGATCGAAGCCGGGATCCGGCTGCGCCTTGTGAAGGGAGCCTACAAAGATCCCGCCGAGGTCGCCATTCAGAAGAAATCGGCCGTCATCGACAACTTTAAGGACATGATCCGCACCCATCTGGACCGCGGCATCTATACCGCCGTCGCGTCCCACGACGATACGATCATCGACTGGACCAAGAAGTATGTGGAGGAGAACGGCATCTCCAAGGACGCCTTTGAATTCCAGATGCTGTACGGCCTCCGCATGTCCTACCAGGCCGAGCTCGCCCGGCAAGGCTACCGCGTCCGCTGTTATGTGCCTTACGGGGCGATGTGGTACCCCTATTACACTCGCCGCCTGGCGGAGAAGCCGGCCAACCTGATGATGGTCCTCAAAAACATGTTCAACTAGTTCTCTCCAAAGTGTCTAATCAATTAGACACTTTGGACTTTTTTTGACATGTCTTGCCAGAGACATTTCGGTGCAAGCCCCTTGGAGGCGAGAGCCCGCCTCCAAGCGAACCGTTCTCCATGCAGCACATAGGGGCTCGTCCGATATGCTCATGGCGCAGACGGCAACGAAAACGCTTCGGAGAGATCGGCTTCCCGATCGATTCGGCGCCTTAGCCTTTCTAGCCCTCGTTTTATGCCAGGCTGCATCCCTCCCAAGGGATGAAGCAGCCTGTTTTTTTGCGTTTCGACCGAAAGTGTCAAAATTTTTGTACACTTTTCGCCGCCAATTCTTATAATAAAGATAACGGTTACATCTGAAACCGCGGATGAGGAGGGATAAGATGAGGCACCAGCTTCCTGCAGGCTGCAGCATCATGACGCAAAACTTTGCCCTATGGACCGAGGAAGAGGCCGGCTCCGGCATTTTGCCCCAGACGGGCATCGTTACCTTCATCCGCACCGCGGAAGGGCTCTATGAGTGGCTCGTGCCTGGAGCCCCCGGCAATTCCGGCCGGATCGCGGTCCATGCCGTTCCGGAAGGAACCGGACTGGACGAGCTGGCCGCCATTGCCGGGGACTGTCCCTACGCGCTGCTTACCGGGACATCCGGACAGCCCTGCGGCATCGTCCGCATGAGCGATGTCCGCCGGGAGCTTGCGCTCGCCTACCGGCAGCTCAAGGCGGGCTTCGACGCGGCTCTGGAAGCATCGGAGATTGCGATTACAGTCATCAACGAGCACAGCGAGGTGATCGCATGGACCGCCGACGCGGAGCGGATGTTCGGCATCCGCCGCGAGGATATTCTCGGCAAGCAGGCATCGGACTTTTTCCCCAGAGAGCGCCTTCAGGTGCTGCGCACGCTGCATACGGGCGACGCCGTCCGGCAGATGCAGCATCAGCCGCGGCAGGATATCCATGCCATGATCAACGCCCGCCCGATCGAGATGGACGGCAAGGTGATCGGGGCGGTAGCTGCGGAGATCGACATCACCTCCCAGATCCGCATGAACAAGCAGTTGTTCACGATGGCGGCCAAAGTCCAGCATCTGGAGCGGGAGGTCGCCAAGCTCAGCCCGACGAGCGATCCTTTCGCCCCCATCAAGGGAACGAGCGCGGCGCTCAAAACCTCCGTCGAGACGGCCCGCAAGATCGGCTCCACCCAGGCGACCGCGCTCATCCTCGGCGAAAGCGGGGTCGGCAAGGAGCTCTATGCGCGCGCCATCCACGATTCGAGGGAGAAGGCCGGAGCCCCGTTCATCGCCATCAACTGCGGCGCCATCCCTCCTTCCCTGTTCGAGAGCGAGCTGTTCGGCTATGAGCGCGGAGCGTTCTCCGGCGCCGATCCGAGAGGCAAGAAGGGCAAGATCGAAATGGCCGGAGGCGGCACTCTTTTTCTCGACGAGATCGGGGAAATGCCTCTCGACATGCAGGTCAAGCTGCTGCGCGTGCTGCAGGAGAAGAAGTATTACGCGGTCGGCGGCTCGGCCTTGAAGCAGGCGGATTGCCGGATCGTCGCCGCTACGAACCGCGATCTCAAGGCGATGATCGGCGAGAATAAGTTCCGCGAGGATCTGTACTACCGCCTCAATGTCGTCACGCTCGACGTGCCTCCGCTTCGGCACCGGAAGAGCGACATTTATGAGCTGATCCAGACCTTCCTCTCGGAATTCTCCGTCGCCTACGGCCGATTCATCGAAGCTTGTCCGAGCGAAGTAGTGCAGGCGATGATGAGCTACGATTGGCCCGGCAACGTCCGGGAGCTGCGCAATGCGGTCGAGAGGCTCGTCATTCTTTCTTCCGACGGAGAGCTCAAGCCGGAGTACTTGCCGGGGCCGGTGCTGAGCGCTCCGGGCTCGGCGGCTCCGGCTGCCCCCGTCAAGGAAGCGCAGGCCGGCGCCCGGCTGCAGTCCATGAAGGACGAGGTCGAGAAGCAGAAGATTCTCGAAATGCTGGAAGCCGAAAAAGGCAACAAGCGGGCCGTCGCCAAAAAGCTCGATATCTCGCGGGCGACGCTGTACAACCGGATGAAACGGCTGGGATTGCCGCTTTAGGACATACCGACGGAGCACGGAATTGTCCCGATGCCGGGCCAAGGCAGGATCGATGCGCCGGCGGAACCTGAGGCCGACCGCTGTGCGCCGTCCCCTGCGGGACCCAAAGCAGAAAGAAGGTAACGATATGAATTCGATGAAAATCCGGATTCCGAAGCGTGAAGAGGCCGCGTCGATGAACGCTTTTTTCCGGACCGTAATCACGGATACGTTTGCCAAGGAAGGCTTGAACGATCACGCTGAAGACCTGGAAAATGAAATCGAAAGCAAGCGGCTCCGCCTGGAGCGCTGCTTCGAGAGCGAAGGCGGGGAAGTTCATTTCCTGGTTGCCGAGGTCGACGGAGCCCTTGTCGGTTCCATCGAGCACGGTCCGCCCAGCAGCCTGATTCTCGAAGTGACCGATGGCCGGTACGGCCATCTTCCGGAGATCGGCACCGTCTTCGTCCATCCCGCCTACCAGCGGCGCGGAATCGGCAATTCTCTCTTTGAAGGCGCCTTCGCTTCCTTGCGGGAGCGGGGCATCGACGAATTTTGCCTGGACAGCGGCTACAGGAGCGCCCAGCGGATCTGGACGAAAAAGTTCGGCGAGCCGGACTTCCGGCTGCGAGACTACTGGGGAAAAGGCGAGGACCACATGATCTGGAAAAGAAAGGTGCCGAGCCCCTGATCCCTCCCTTCCATTTAAAAAGGCCATCCGCTGCGCAGTCAGAACCTGATGCGCGGCCGATGGCCTCTTTTCGCATGGAATGCCGCCGCTACCAGCTCATCAGCAGCCGCTCGATGTCTTTTTCATCCAGCACATCGCCAATCTCGACCTGCATGCAGAGCAGCTCCGTGACAGCCTTCACTCCGTGCCTGGCGCCAGGAGGAAACCGCATCACATCCCCGGGTCCGACCGTGTAGATCTGATCCTCGAGCATGAAGCGGCCGGTCCCGGACAGAACCGTCCACACCTCTTCCTTGCGCTCATGCAGATGGTAGCTTGTGTGGCTGCCCGGCTGCAGCTCCACGCGCCGCGTCAGCACCGCCCCGTCCTCCGTCTCGGCGTAATCGATCGTCCGGCATATTCCCCATCGCTTCTCCTCGTACATGGGCAGCCGCGCCTGCTCGCCCAGCATGCTCTTGATGCGGCTCGCCTCGCTCTTGCTGGCGACGAGAATTCCGTCCGGGCTTGCCGCCACGATGACATCGCACAAGCCGATCACATGAATCGGGCTGCTCAGCTCGTTGATCAGATGGGTGTTGTGGGAGCCTTCAGCGACATGTCCAGGCCCGATCACAGTGCCGTCCATATGGCTGACGAACGTCTCCCAGCTGCCCAGATCATGCCAAGGGCCCTCATAGAGAAGCGCCGCCCGGCGGGTGCACCGCTCGACGACCTCCTCGTCGAAGCTCGACTCCCGCAGCCCGCGGAAATTCTCTCGCCGCTCCCCGTCCGCGGCCAGCCGATCGTCGCCGCTCATCCGCTCCAGCATATAGCCGAGGCGAAAGGCGAACACCCCGCAGTTCCAGAGCGCCCCCCGGCGGATCAAGCTTGCGGCTGTCGGCGGATCGGGCTTCTCCGCGAACCTTTCGACAGGAAACCAGGGCAGCTCCTTGCCGTCCCCTGCCGCCTCCTTCTTCCCGCGCGCGGCACGCTTCTTCCGCTCCGGAACGATATAGCCATATTGGCTGGAGGGATGAGAGGGGGCGGTGCCGACGAGAGCGATGTCCGCGCCCGCCTGCTCCAGCGCCTGCGGCAGCCGCTGCAGGAGATCGAAGAAATCGGACTCTACGAACAAATCGACGGGCAGGACGCAGACGATCTCATCCCGGTCTGCCTTCAGCTCGCTTGCGAGATAGGAGCATGCCTGCGCCACGGCGGCATAGGTGCCCCGCTTGCGGCTCTCCTCGATAATGGGAATGCCAAGCCCGACATGGCTCCGCGTGATTTCGGCCTGGCTGCGATGCGTCACGATCGCCGCTTGGGCGGCGAGGCCTGCCGCGGCGAGCTGGCGGCAGACGCGTTGGATCATCGACTCCAGGCGCCCGTCTTCGCCAGGAAGGAGCTTCAGGAACAGCTTGGAGCGAACGTCGTTGGACAGCGGCCAGAGCCGCTTGCCGGATCCTCCCGATAACAAAATGATGCGCAACTGATGAAGCCTCCTTGCTTCTTGACCTGCTTGCATTCTCTATGCGGAGCGGCTTGCTTGCTCGGGCCGCTCCGCTGCCTGCTCACGGCTTCCTTGCCCGCCAGACCCCTTGCGGAACAAACATCTCTCGCCGGGACGGAACAGCCCAGCCCGGCGCCTGCCGGGATGAAGTCGCGCTTCCCCCCGCCATTCGGGCCGATAAGGCTCGCTTCGGCGTTCGGCGAGACGGCCCGGGCTTAGTTCCGGACGCCCGGACCGGCAGGCGCTTTCCGGGGAAAGCTCCAGCCGGCTGCCCCTTCTTGCCGGAGCGGACCGCTTCGAGCGCTTTCGCCAGAGCCTCGCCGGCCTTCCGCCAGCTCATGCCCATCATATCGCGGCGCCCCTTGGCTCCCTTCTCGCGGCACAAGGCCGGATTCGAGCTCGCCTTGCGCATCTGCACCTTGAGCTTGGAGGCATCGGCCTCTGCCCACAGCTGGCCCTTCTCGGCGAACAGGCTTCGGAAGGTATGGGAGATGGCGGACGGCTTGCCCATCGAGGCGGCGGGGCTTTTGAGCGAGTAGGGAACAAGAAAGGAATTGGAAGGCTTCAGGAAATCCATCTGGCCGCCCCATGCCGTCGCAATGACGGGAACCCCGCTTGCCAGCGCCTCCATGAACGGCATGCCCACCCCTTCGCCGCGCGTCGGCAGCACGAAGGCGGATGCAGCCGTATACAGGCCCCTGAGCTCCCGAGAACTCATGCGGCGGGTGAGCAGGACGAGCGGCGCGGTTGGATGGGCGATGCGCAGGGAGCGCCGATAGCGCCTTATTTTCTCCCGAATCCAAGCCCCGCTCTCCCGGGCTCCGTACCCGCTGGTTTTGATGACCAGCAGCACGTTGTCCTTGTCGGTGAACTCTTCCCAATAAGCTCGAAGAAGCGCCTCCGGATTTTTGCGGTGCTGGAACCCGAACACGGAGAGGAAGACGAATCGGCCTTTGCTGCCGGGAATTGGGAAAGGCGGATTGGACGGCCGGAATGCAGTCGTGTCCACCCCATGGGGAGCCAGGTGCAGCGGCACCTTCACCCCGCTGTCGCGCATCGCCTTGAGGTTATGCCGGCTCGGGACGATCACCGCGTCGTACCGGTTGATGGAGGAGCGCCATCGTGCGGGAATGCGGGTCGTCTCCCAGACGGTATTCAGGACAACCTTGTCGTACCGCCCTCTGGCTGCCGCCGGATTCATCGTATGGGGCGGATAATGGTAGACGAGCATGCGTCGGCCCTTGCTCTTGCGCCCCCCGTCATGGACGCCCATGCCGGCACGGGCCTCGACCCGCCACCCCTGCCTCCGCAGCGCTTGCGCATATTCCCTGCTGGCGCTGCCAAGCCCGCTGCCGCGGCCGATCGGGCCGCGCCAATCGATATGCACGGCCTGCTTCGGCGCTTTGCTTCCTCCCGTCCCTCCCTTGCTCCGAACCCGCCCAGCGCGGGCGTCCATCAGCCGCGGCCTCCCTTCAAGGCAGCGGCTTCTCTCGGCAGGAAGGTCCGGCCCCGCAAGGACAGCCGCCTGTTCCGGCCCGCTGCCTTGCTTCCGCTGCGGACGTAGCCTTTGCGTTCATGGAAGCTGACGGAGCGGTACTTCGCCGCAAGCTCCTTGCTGCGCTGCGGCGTCAGCCGGCTCGCCCGCCCATGCAGCCCGCGGTTCAAAGCTGTGCGAAGCTGGACGCTGCCGGGGTAGCGGCTGTAGACAAAATTCCCGTACGTCTCATACTCGCTGAAGCCAAACTGCTTGGTCCGGTCGATGCTCTTGAGGATGGCGCGGTGCCAGCTCATGCCGTGCCGCCGCTCGATATCGCGCTTCAGCTCCCGCAGCTTTCTTTTCTCGAACAGCATATAGTGCGTGACGAGCGAACGGGGAGCCGATGGAGCGCGTCCCATCAGCTTTTTGTACGTGCGGAAATACTCCGGCTGGCTCCAGCTTCGGGTATAAAATGTCGTCCGCCCTCCCGAGCGGAACGAATGGGGACGAATCAGCACCGTATCGGCGTCGAGAACGAGAAAATGCTCGGCCTTGACGATCTTGTCGCCGCTCAGCTTGAGCAGCTGCTGAAACAGCCAGCCGGAACGGTCCCACTTGGCCGAGCGGTAGGTGATATCTTTTTTCGTCAGGGGAAGCACCGTATTTTCGTCCACGAACCTCCACCCATGGGTGGAGCAGGCCGACTGCATCGCTTCCGTGCGCGGCGCGACGATGACAATCTCGCCGACGGGGTGCAGAGATTGGCGGCGAACGGCCTGGACGGCATGCGGCAGCGTCCCCAGGTCCTTCTCGATTGCGGGGATAAGCACGTCGATTCGGGCGGCGGCGCCGGATCGGGCGGAATGGCTGGTCATATAATCATCTCCTGTGCTGGGAGCTCGCTCCATGGCTTTGCCACCAACATATGCGGGCGCCTCCCGCTGCGGTTGGGCAAGCGGCGCGAAGAGGCGTCAGCCTCCGGCACGGCCGGCCGGCAATGCTGGCTTACCCTGTCCCTGCCTGCTATGATGAAAGGACAAAGAGCATTCTGAAGGAGGATTACGATGGAATTGAAGCAGGATTTGATCCGCAGGCTCATCGCCTATGCGCAGGTGGATACGCAGTCGGACGAGAACAGCGAGACTTGTCCTTCCACGCCCGGCCAGCTTGTGCTCGCCCGGCAGCTCGCCGCCGAGCTGAAGGAAATCGGACTGACGGAGGTGTCGCTGGACGATAACGGTTATGTCATGGCGACCCTTCCAGCTACGGCGGACAAGCCGGCGCCTACGATCGGCTTTCTCGCCCACATGGACACTTCTCCCGACCTGACCGGTACCGATGTGCGTCCGCAAATCGTCGAGGGCTACGACGGCGGAGATATTGTGCTCGATGCGGAGAACGGCATCGTGCTCTCCCCCCGCGAATTCCCCGAGCTGGCCGCCTACAAGGGCCAGACGTTGATTACGACCGACGGCCGCACGCTGCTCGGCGCGGACGACAAAGCCGGCATCGCCGAAATCATGACGGCCATGGCCTATCTGGCCGCTCATCCCGAAATCCCCCGCGGCAAGGTGCGCGTCGGCTTCCTGCCGGACGAGGAAATCGGCCGCGGCCCGCATCGCTTCGACGTCGCGGCGTTTGACGCGCAATTCGCCTATACGATGGACGGCGGTCCGCTGGGCGAGCTGGAGTACGAGAGCTTCAACGCCGCCCAGGCGGTCGTCACGATTCAGGGCAAGAGCGTGCATCCCGGCACCGCCAAGGGCAAAATGGTCAACTCCTCCGCGATCGGCATGGCTTTCCACGGCAGGCTGCCCGCGGGAGAGGTGCCTGAATTCACGGAAGGATACGAAGGCTTCTATCACTTGAGCTCGTTTGAAGGCACCGTCGATAAAACCCGGCTCAAGTACATCATCCGCGATTTCGACCGCCAGAGCTTCGAGAACCGCAAGAGCGCCATGGAGACCATCGCCGACGAGTTCCGTCAAACCTACGGCGAGGACAGCATCAAGCTGGAGCTGACGGATCAGTACTACAACATGCGGGAGAAGATCGAGCCGGTCATGGAAATCGTTGAGCTGGCCCGCCAGGCTCTGCTGGATGCCGGCGTGGAGCCGATCATCAAGCCGATCCGCGGCGGCACCGACGGCTCCCAGCTCAGCTACATGGGTCTGCCGACGCCGAATATCTTTGCCGGCGGCGAGAACTTCCACGGCCGGTATGAGTTCGTATCCGCCGAGAGCATGGAGAAGGCGGCGGAGGTCATCATCCGGATCGTCACGCTCGCCCAGGAGCAGGCTTAGCCCGCTTCCCGGCCTCAAGATCTTCCCCAGCGCCGCCTGCATGCGCCTTCATTCATGCAAAGCCAGCCGGCCTATGAATCAGCCGCTTCAAAACCAGTCGAAGGGAATCCGGTCCAAGGACGGGATTCCCTTCTTTTGCCTCATCAAGCAGGAGCTGTTATTGTAACCATCTCGGATATGCCTTCTAAGCTGCACCTTGCTGCATGCGTATGAAGCGAAGCCTATTGCATTTTCTATCGATTTCAACCCTGTCTTCTTTTATCGCCGCTTTGCTGTTCGGGACGCAGCCTTCAAACGCTCTCAACATTTCCTTGACGATCCGCTGACAATCGCATGGTACTCTCTTCCCATCCGAGAACGGAGGGATGAGCCATGCGGGTCGCCTTGTTCACCGATACCTATGTGCCTCAGAAAAACGGAGCCGCGCGCACGCTCGGGCGTCTGGCCGCTTATCTGGAAAAGAGGGGCATCGAGCCGCTTGTACTGACGCCCCGCTGCTCCGCCGATACGGAACAGAGCTTCGTAAGGAGCTACCCAAGCATCCCCTTCTTCCTGTATCCCGAATGCCGGATCGCCGTGCCCAACCCGATTTCACTCCGAGCCGAGCTCGACCGCTTCCGTCCCGACCTCATCCACTTGGCGACTCCGTTCAACATCGGCCTGAGCGGACTGCTCTATGCCCGCAAAAACGGCATCCCCCATGTGGCCTCTTATCACACGCACTTCGACCGTTACTTGGCCTATTACGGCCTCCAGCATGCCTCCAGACTCTACTGGCGCTACGCCCACTGGTTCCACCGCACCTGCGCCGCGACCTTCGTCCCTTCCCGCGAGACGCTGTTCTCCCTCTACCGGCATCAATTCGGAGGCCTCCGGTTATGGCAGCGGGGGGTGGACTGCGGGGTGTTCCGTCCGGAGCTCCGGTCGCCGGAGGAGGTGCGCTGTCAATTCGGCCTGCCGGAGAAAAAGCTGGCGCTCTATGTCGGAAGGCTCGCGCCGGAAAAGGATCTCGCCACCCTCGCAGCCGTCATGAACGGGCTGTCCGGCGAAACCCGCGAGCAGCTCCATCTGCTCGTCGTCGGCGACGGCCCGCTGCTGCCCGAGCTGCGCCGGCAAATGCCGGACAACGTCACCTTTGCCGGGTATCGGGAAGGGACGGAGCTGGCGCGTCTGTACGCTTCGGCCGACCTGTTCCTCTTCCCCTCCAGCACGGAGACGTTCGGCAACGTCGTCCTGGAAGCCATGGCGAGCGGGCTTCCGGTCATCGGAGCGGAAGCCGGAGGCGTGAAGGAGCTCGTCCGGCACGGGCGCAGCGGCCTGCTCTGCCCGCCCGGCGATCCGGCCTCCTTCATCGACGCGCTTGAGCGGCTGCTCGCCCGTCCCGAGGAGGCCGCTTCCATGGGAGAAGCCGGGAGAAGAGAGGCTTTGGGCCGATCCTGGGACCAGGTGCTGGGAGGAATCGTGGATCAATACGAGGAGATTCTGCTCCTGCAAGCTGAATCCACCCCCGCGTGGAAAGGGAATTCCGTCTCGTGAGAAAAAGTATTCCTTTGCAATACCAGATAATTCCGTTTCATTTCTTCTAAACCATGTCGGCCTTTCTCAACGCATATGCTCGTGAACGCTCCCTTTCTTGAAGGACGTAACGGCTCCGCAAAAAATCCCCTGCAGCCCAAAAGGCCGACAGGGGATTCGTCCTGCGCTAAAGAGCCCGCTCCACGGGAATCAGAATGGTGAACTCCGGTTCCCGGTCGTAGGGATCCTGGCTCATGGGGTACTCCTCGTAATGAGTCAAGCCTTCGGGAGCGGTCTCCTTCATGCCCTGCTCCCCGATCCAGGCATACAGATTCCTGTAAGAGAGGTCTATGCTCTGCCCTTTGCGATGGAAGCAGCAGGCATAATCCAGCTCCGGGACTGCGATGCCCGTCATGCCTTCCGGAAGGATCCCGGAACCCTGCTCTCCCAGCTTCACGGCCGCATAATGGACAAAACCTTCCGCAGCGGGAAACGCGTGATAGGACAAGCCGAGCAGCACATCTGTCTGCACCGCCCCGTGAATCTCGCGCAGCCTCTTCTTGAATTGTTCCTGCAAGATCCGGATGCCTCCCGCGCCGGCCTCTGCGAACGTCCCCTCCCACCGAATTCCGACGGCCCGAAAGGCGGACCGCTTGATCAGCCGGGCCTCGGCGATCTGATTATCCATATTCCATATCCTCCTTTAATTTAACTTTTATGGAATCATCGCACTATACTATACAGACAAATTGTGTCATGGAAAGAGAAGAAAAACGATGACGATAACATCGCGGCTTCTGGAGCTGAAGGCTCTCGCATACGAACGAAGGCGCTTCACGGCGGAGAGATGGCGCTGTCCCCAGAAGGGCGAAATCTTCCCGCCTCTGCGGTCATGATTCCGATCAGAATCGGCTTCCAGTGGCTCAGCCATCACATGGCCCAGGTCGCCAGCCCTCCGTCTGCGACCAGCTGCTTGCTTCCCGCAGCAGCTCCCAGATTATCGGCTCCTTTTCCTTCCACGTATGCGGGACGGTCCTCCTTGAAGAGGGCCATCAGTCGATGCTTCCCGGCTGCGTAACGCCGGCATGCATCCGGATTGGACCTAAGATAGTCCCGGAACAGCAGCGCGGCCTGTTCCGCAAAGCTGCCCGCTTCCCGAACATGGATATGCGTTCGTCTCGCTCCTGGAAGCTCGCGGAAATACCTTTTCGTGAGGTCGGGGTTTCCTTCCCGGAACAGAAAGCCGGCCGCCTCTATTCTTTCCCTGCATGCCTGGAACTGTGCAAACGAAGCGATGGAAATCTGGATGTCAACGACTGGCTTGGCATCCAGGCCTTCGACAGCCGTGGAGCCGATAGGGTCGATGCGCAAGGCTCGAACCGAGCCCTCTCCGCAGCTAGTCCGCCGTCTCCGCAAAGTGCGTTCTCCACTCCGGCGCATGCTCCGAAATTCTCCACTGGTCCTCCATGCGGCAGCCCCCCGATTTCCCAATCCATGGCTATTATAACAGCGACTAGTGCCGCAGACAGAACAGAGTCATCCCCTCCATACAAAACAGCCTGTCGAGATAAAAGAAATCCCCTTCAGGCCATCTGCCTGAAGGGGACATCTGCAATCCCATTCCATGCCGCACATTCAAGCGGCAGCGCCACAAGGGAGCGATGCTCGGCGCTCCTCTTAGAGAGTTCCCTGCACGGCCGGCTGGCCCGCTGCGGAAGCCTGGCCCGCGGCCGCAGTCGCGGCCGCATCCCGGCGCTGGCGCGCCGACTTGCGGAAGAACAGCAGCTCGTAGATGCACGGCACGATAATCAGCGTGAGCACAGTCGCCACGATCAAGCCGCCGATGACGACGATGGCGAGGCTCTGCGACACGATGCTGCCGCTTTCCGAGGAGCCGAACACAAGCGGGAGCATGGCGCAGACGGTGGCGACGGCCGTCATCAGAATCGGCCTCATGCGGGTTCCCGCCGCCTCAAGCAGCGCTTCCCGGATGGTCATGCGCTCTTCGTTCTGCTTGACGCGGTCGATGAGCACGATCGCGTTGGTGACGACGATGCCGATCAGCATGAGCGCCCCGAACATCGCCGTGAAGTCCGGCGTCACCTGCGTGACTATCAGGCCCAGCACCGCGCCGATTGCGGCCAGAGGCAGCGTGAACATGATGGCGAGCGGCGCCCGCAGCGTCTTGAACGTCAGCACCATGATGAGGTACACGATTCCGATGGAGACGAGCGCGATCATGCCGAGATCCGCGAAATCCTGCGACTGGTCGCTGGAGGCTCCGCCGACGAGAACCTTGACTCCGGCCGGAGCCTTCACTTCCTCGGCTGCCTTTTTGATGTCGGCTCCGACGATCGACAGGCGGCTCGGCTCCGCCGATGCGGTTATTCTCACATAAGGCTTGCCGTCCTTAAGATAGGATACGGCCGCCTTCTCTTCCTTCTTCCACTGGGCGACGGCCGAAACTTGCTTCGGTCCCGCGTCCGTGATCACGGTAAGCCCCGGCAGGTCGGAAGCCTTTTCCGGCTTCAGCATCGGCTCCAGAATGACCGGTGTCTGCCTGCCGTCCGCTTCGGTCAGTTGGCCGACCGGAACCGGGTTCAGCATGCCTTGCAGCTGCTGGGCGATCTCCGCCGCCTTGGCCTGCGCCGGATCGACCTCCAGCGTATAGACCTGCTTGCGTTCCTGCTGGTTGCTTTCGACCTTCAGCACGTCCTTGACGGGCTTGATCCGCGCCATCACCTCGTCCGCCGTTTTCGATACGGCCGCGATATCGGAGCCGGCGACGTCAACGAACACCTGCGATCCCCCGCCTCCGGACATCAGGCTCATCGCCGAAGCGGTCAATTCCGCATCCGGGTAGTCGGACTGCTTCGATTTGATCGACTCGATGACGGCTTCGGCATCCGCGCCTTTTTTCATGCCGAGCAGGAAGGTGACCTGCGTCGGGGAGGAGATTTCTCCGAATCTGGCTCCGTCCGAGCTGTTGCCTGCCGACATATAAACCCATTCCTGGCCGTCCAAGCCTCTCAGGAAGGTCTCCATCTTTTTGCCTTCCTCCAGCAGATGCGCCTGGGTCGCGTCGGCCTTGAACGCAAGCGTAATGCTGACGTTGGAAGCGTCCGAGGAATCGATCGCCCCTTTCGGCATGGCCGCATACGCGCCGATCGAGCCGGCAAGAAGAATGACGGCAGCCGTCAGCGGCACCCATTTGCGGCGCAGGTTCCACTCCAGAATCTTCTGGAAGCGGCGCGACGGCGCATGCTCGGCAATTCGCACATTGCGGAACATGCGGGAGCTCATGAGCGGAATGACCGTCAGCGCTACAAGCAGCGACGACAGCAGGGAATAGGTGACCGTCAAGGCGAACGGCAGCAGGAACGACTGCAGCGAACCGCGCAGCAGGCCCATCGGCAGGAACACGGCGACAGTGGTCAGCGTGGATGCCGTGATGGCCGTGCCGACCTCCCGCGTCGCATCGATGACCAGCTTCGGCGAGAACGGCTCCTTCTGCAGCCTTCGGAATATATTTTCGATAACGACGATGCTGTCGTCCACCAGCCGTCCGACGGCAACGGCGACGCCGCCGAGCGTAAGGATGTTGAGCGTGACGCCGGAGGCGTCTAGCAGGTACAGAGTCAACCCGAGCGACAGCGGAATGGATACGATCGTAACCAGCGTCGCCCGGAAGTTGCGCATGAAGACGAGAATGACGATCGTCGCGAACAAAGCGCCCATCAGCACCTCCCGCATCATGCTGTTCACGGAATGAACGACCTGCTCGGAGGTGCTCATGAGCACTCTCAGCTGCACGCCCGGAATCTCCTTGCTGAGCTGCTCCGATTTCTGCTCGACCTGCTTGCCGACATCGACCGCATTCGCTCCCGCGGCCTTGGTGAAGGTGAGCACCATCGCATCCTTGCCGTCGATGCGGCTTATATTCTCTCTGCCGCTCTCCCGCTCGACGGATGCCACATCGCCAAGAGCGACGCCGGCCGCCACCGGCAGCTTCTTCAGCGCCGCCTCGTCATGCAGGACGGAGCTGACGTTCAGGTTGACCGCCGCTCCGTCCAGTATGCCCGAACCGACCGAGGCGGAGGCGGAGCGGCCGTTCATGACCGCATAGAGCGCCTGCAGGGGAACGCCTTTCTCCTGCAGTTTCGCCGCATCCGGCACGATCCGGATTTGCGGCTGCGGCCTGCCCGACACCGTTACCGAGCCGATGCCGTCGATGGATTGGAACGATTCCATGATTTCCTTCTGAGCCTGCTCCTGATGCGCCGCATCCAGGCTGTCGCCGTAGGTGAGCGTCACCCAGCTGATGGGAATCATCGACGTGTTGAGCTGGACGACATACGGCGCGCCGACCCGCTCCGGCAGCGGCACGGCGGCGATCGCCCGGTCGACATCGATCTTCGCCTGCTTCATGTCGGTCGACGAATCGAACGACAGATTGATTTGCGAATAGCTGTCTCCGGAAGAAGCGAACGAAGCGGTCTTCCCTTTGATGCCCGCCGTCGCCTCCTCCATCGGTTTGGTCACCAGCGTCTCCATGGAAGCCGCGTCATAACCGGGACCGATCGCGGTAATGGTCACTTGCGGATTGTCCGCCTCCGGCAAAAACTCCATCGGCAGCTTCGAGTAGCTGAATACGCCGAGTCCCAATACCAAAATCACACACAAAATAACAGCAGCCTTGTTGCGGAAAGCCCCTTCGATCAACGACCTCATCCCTTGAATCCTCTCCTCATCCGAATTTCCCTGTCTCTTTATGAAAGCCAGTTTCTAGCATACCCGCCGGAAGAGAGGGCGGGAAACGGCTTGGGAACGGTCTTGAGTCCGGGCTGAAGGAGGGCGGGGCATCGGTCTGGAGGCGGAGGCCGGCAACGGGGACAGCAACCCGAAGGGCTTTTCAGCGTCTTCATATAGAAGTTCTCAGCCGATAGATGAGGCGGCGGCAAGCTTGACGGCGGCTGCCAAGGAACGACGGCTGAACGGTATACAAACGGGGAGAGATGATTCTGAGGATCGAGCAGGTATGGGAGACGGATTAGAACAAGGAGATGACGGCAGCCATTCAAGGGCTGCTTTTGCAGAGCTTCCCGGATATCTATCCGAAGGACCGGATTTTTTTCAAGCAGCTGCCCCATTTTCGGTTTTTGGCTTATGACTCGGAAAACAGGCTGATTGGACATGCCGCGGCAGACTACCGAATGATGAATGCCGGCGGAAAGCCCGTTCGCGTCCTGGGCGTCATCGACCTGTGCGTCGAAGCTTCCTCGCGCTTGCGGGGAGTCGGGTCAGCCCTGCTGGCCGCAATGGATCGTTTTTGCGAAGGAAGAGCGATCGACTTCATTCTTCTGTTCGCGGATGACAGGACCCTGTATTTGAAAAACGGCTACCATTCTGTTCAAGCCAAATGCAAATGGATGAAAGTCAATCACGAGACATTGAGCACCGCCGGCATCGGATCGGAGGACATGGACGCCCTGATGGTCAAGCAGGTCGGACCCGACCGCTGGAATGAAGGCGAACTCGATTTTCTTGGTTATCTCTATTGAAGAGGTTTAGTGCATGAGCTTAGGAGAATCCTCCTCCGCCTGTCGCATGCAGCTGCGCAGTGGACCGGACTGCTGGCCGCTGATTGAATGGAGCCGGAATCAGGTTCGACATCGATGGAATGATGCCATCCATACCCAAAAAAGGAGATCTGCCTCCTCTCGGGAACAAGTCTCCTATTTCATTTCCCCTATTTTTCATGCTCTACAATTCGTAAGCAGACCATACGATCACCTCTGGACAGCTGCCTTGCCTCTACTTCCAAATCTCATCCGCGATCTCCTTGATCAGCGCCAGCTTGCTCCATTGCTGCTCCTCGGTCAGGATATTGCCCTCTTCCGTGGAGGCGAAGCCGCACTGCGGGCTCAGGCAGATCCGGTTGATGTCGACGTATTGCCCGGCTTCCCGGATGCGCTCGAGAATGGCTTCCTTATCCTCGAGCTCGCCGTTTTTGGAAGAGAACAGCCCCAGCACGATCTGTCCTTCTCCAATATGGCGCAACGGCTCGAAGCCGCCCGCGCGGTCCGTGTCGAACTCCAGGTAATAACCGTCCAGCGAGCCGATGGCAGCCAGCTGCTCGGCTACCGGCTCGTACCCTCCGGCGCCCGCCCAGGTGGAGGCGTAATTGCCGCGGCATACATGCGTCGTCACGGCCAGATCCCCCGGCAGATCGGCGATTGCGGCGCCGTTCACCTGCGCGTAGAGCTTGGCCAGATCATCCGGATCGGCGCCTGCGGCCTTGAGCCCGTCGCGGAACTTCGGATCGCACAGCATGCCCCAGGTGCAGTCGTCGAGCTGGATGCTGCGGCAGCCGGCGTCGTAGAAGGCCAGGATCGCGTCGCGGTAAGCCCGGGATACGTCCGCAGCCAAGTCATGGATAGAGGCATAGACGGCATCCGTGCCGGCTTTGTTCTCCGGACGGAGCAGCTCCGCCAGCAGCTGTGCCGGCGCCGGGATCGTCTGGCGCGCGACGGCATCCGTGCCCGCTGCGGCCAGCAGGAACCGGAAGTCCTCGATGAACGGATGGCTGCCGAAGGAGATCCGGCCGGTCAGCCTGGCCGTCTCGGCGCGCGTTTCCACGCCTTCGAACAGATAGCCCTGCGGCACGGCCGCTTTTTCCACCCCGTCCAAATGCCACATGAAGTCGAGATGCCACCAGGACCGGCGGAACTCCCCGTCGGTTACGGCCTTCAATCCGACCTGCTTCTGCTTGGCGACCAGGGCCAGGATCTCCCGGTCCTCGATCGTGCGCAGCTCCTCGGCGCCGAGCTCTCCGGCTTCATGGCGGCGGCGCGCTTCCTTCAATGCCTCGGGGCGGAGGAAGCTTCCCACCATGTCGAAGCGGTAGGGAGTCGTATGGCGGGCATGGGGATGGGTGGAAATCGTTTGGCACATGGAAATCATCTCTCCTTCGGACCTGCGTCTCTTGGTTGGTAAAGGAAAGATACCATGCCGGAGCCGTTATCAAGTAACTCCCATATTCTATAGCCAGTTATGCCTCTCAGCTATATCAACCGCCTATGACCTCATGCAAGGCCTCTACGTAAGCGGCTCCCAGCTTGGAAAGGGTGATATGCCGGTGGCTGATCCAGCCGACCTCGATCGTCTCCTCGCATTCGAGAGGCACGGGAATGATCTCGTTGCCGTTGAGATCGGCGCTCAGCACGCCCGTCGAAATCGTATAGCCGTTCAGGCCGATCAGCAGATTGAACAGCGTGGCCCTGTCGTTGACCCGGATGCTCTTTGGATGCGAGAGCGTGCTGAGAATCTCCTCCGAGAAGTGGAACGAGTTGTACTCCCCTTGGTCGAAGGAGAGGTACGGATAGTGCTGAAGATCCTCGATCGTGACGCTGGCCTGCTTGGCAAGCGGATTGCGGATGCTGATGAACACATGGGGCTGCGCCGTGAACAAGGTCCGGAATTCCAGATTGGCCGATGACAGCAGCTTCTGGATGACCTGGGCATTGAATTCATTGCGGTACAGGATGCCGATCTCGCTGCGCTGGGTGCGCACGTCCTCGATGATTTCATGCGTCTTCGTCTCTCGAAGAGCGAGCTCGTATTCCTCCTGCCCGTACTCCTGCACGAGCTGCACGAAAGCATTCACCGCAAAGGCATAGTGCTGGGTCGAGACGGAAAAATGCTGCGGCGACGGCTTGCCGCTGAGGTAGCGGCTCTCCAGAAGCTCCGCCTGCTCGATGACCTGCCGGGCATAGGCGAGGAATTCGGCTCCCTGGGCGGACAAGATGATTCCCTTGTTGGTGCGCCGGAAGATCGTAATCTGCAATTCGTTCTCCAGCTCCTGGATCGCCTTGGACAGGCTCGGCTGCGAGATGAACAGCCGCTTGGCCGCCTCGTTCATCGATCCGCGGACCGCAACTTCAATGACATATTTGAGCTGCTGTAGCGTCATGGATTTCCCCCTTCTCCTCTTCACACTTATGGAAATAAAAAGTATTACCAGGCATGTCTTGATTCCGGCTATCTTCAGCCCCTATTTCGGCTATCCTCAACCATGCGGCCAATCCTCGGCCTTGGCGGGCTTCACCCATGCGTCCTTATAACTGACCTTTCCCCAGGCGTTCAAGGCATTCACGCCCAGCCGCCGGTCCAGGCTGGCGGTGTGCTTGGAGTGGAAGAGGAACAGCAGGAACCGCTCCGAGCTCAGCCTCCGCTCCCAGCTTCTCAGCTGCGCGATCCGCCGCTCCGCGCTGATCTCGGACATGCAGGCATCCATCGCCTTTTCGTTCTCGGCCCGCAGGGAAGGACTCAGCAGGTTCGGAATGAAGCTTCTCGTCATCCGGTACATTTCAATCAAGGTCAGATCCGGCTGCTCGCCGAGCACCTCTCCCGCCACGACCAGATCGGCTTCGGCCAGGACAGCGGGATCCGACAGCTGCTCGATCGGGATGGATACGATCTCCAGCACGATGCCGATTTCTCCGCAGCGGTCCCGAATCCAGGCCGCATTCCGTTCATTGTCCGGCATGGCATACGTGAACAGCCGCAGCGTCTCCCCGCTCCTGGCCGCCGGGTCGGAATCCATGGCATGTTGATTGGAGTCCCCCGTCGCGGAGCCTTCCGGAAAGAAGCTTCCGGAAGGCATTCCACGCACTCCCCCCAGCTCCTCGACCATAGCTTGCCGGTCCAGAGCGGCATCGACAGCCTCGCGGAAGATGGGGTCCTGCATCGGTCCGGCCTTGTTGAGGTTGAACACCGCATACGTGCTGCCCGCTTCGAGGCGGCTGAGCGCCTTCTCCCCCTCGCTGCCGATGCCCGTCTCCAAATAGAGCAATTGGGATCCGGCCAGCTTCTCCGCATGCTCGAGAATGCCATCATAATCCGTCCATACCCACATCTCGATCCGGTCCAGATGGGGCCTCCCGAGAAAATAGCGGTCATGCGCCTCCAAGGCGAGCATCGACTCGTCATTGCCCGTCACGCGGAACGCCCCGGTTCCGACCGGCAGGCGGGCGAACGTCTCCTCGTTCAAATCCGAGGGCACGACTGAATACCGCTCCAGGCAGAGGGCATGCATGAGCAGGGCGGCGGGCCGGCCGAAGCGAAGCTCCAGGCTGTAGTCGTCCAGAACACGGATCTCCTGCAGATCCCGCAGGACGAAGTCCTCCCCGTTCAGCCGCAGAATGCGCCGGAACGTAAATGCCGCATCCTCGGCGGTCAACAGCTTGCCGTGATGGAACCTCACTCCCTTGCGCAGGTAAAGCCGCCAGCGCCTTGCCTGTCCGTCCCGTTCCCAGGCGTGGGCCAAAGCAGGCCTCAGCCCGCCTCTATCCGGATCGTACGCGCATAGCGTATCGAAGATTTGAGCGACCCAGTGCGCCTCGGTGCGCCGCATGACCATAGCCGGATCAAGAGCCGGTACCGGCCGATAAAAAGGGAAGCGCAGCACATCCCGGCCTGCATCCGGACGATGCACGCCGAATTGCCCGCTCAGCCATTCCCCGAAGGCAAAGTTCAGAGCGTCATCGCCCAACGGCTCCAGCAGCCTGCGGGCTTCGGCCAGCTTGCCCGCTGAAGCCAGGCGGCGGGCCTTGTCCAGCATCGGCTCCCGAAGGGAAGCCCGGAAGGTGAGGCGGGAGCGGTTGCCCCGTCCTCTGCCCGGCTCCCACGTCAGCAGCCCTCTCTCCTGCATAGACGCCAGCTGCAGCTGGGCATTGCGCCTCGTGCAGGCCAGCGCCTCGCACACCTGATCCATCGGCAGCTCGAAGGCCGTACCCTCCGGAACGGAAGCATGCCGTTCTCTCAGTTTGTAATAGTACCATTCCGCTTCCATTCCACAGGCTCCCTCCACAGGGCGGACTTTCGCCCGAAAAGGCGAACGGCGCCGCGATATCTTTCGCTTTTTGGCTTCGCATAGGCCGATTATACTGATGCTGCAAGCCTGCCCAAGCCATTCGGCAAACCGAAAGCAAGCAAGGAGCTTGCGACTCGAGAAGAAAAGATCGTACTCGTATGATATCCTTTCTGTTCTCATAAACCAAGGAGAATGCCGTTATGCCGCCCGATGACCGACCGACTTCCCCAGCGGCTCCGCATCCTGTCTCCGCCGCCGCAGACTCTCATCCGAACCGCCTCCGGCCCGCTCTGTGGAGGAGCCGCCCGTTCATGCTGCTGCTGGCCTCCGGCTTCGTGCTGGCGCTCGGCGGCAAGCTCTATGAGCTGACGCTGCCGCTGCTCCTCTACGACCTCACGCATTCCGCGGTCGCGATGTCGGCGATGCGCAGCATCGAATTTCTGCCCAATCTGCTGCTTGCCGTATTCATCGGCGTCCTGGTCGACCGTTCCCGCAAGAAACGCTGGACGATCCTGTCGGTCTTCTTCCAGATCGCCGTGCTGGCCGGCCTGTACCTGTGGACCGAGAAGGGGCCTGGCGCATCCTCCCTATATGCCTGCTATATCGGCGGCTTCCTGCTGATGACATTCGGTTATGCCTATAACAACGCGCGGGTAGCACTGGTCAAGCAATGCCTCCCGGCCGGCCTGCTCGCGCCAGCCAACGCCTCCTACTCGTTCATGACGACGCTTATCGGCATCGGAGGCCCGGCGCTGACCGGGCTGATCCTCTCCTTCTCGAACCTGCAGGACGGCCTGCTTCTGACGGCGGCCGCTTACATCCCCGCCCTGCTGCTGCTCTCGCTGCTTCCGGCCGATGACCGCTCGCCGCGTCCGAAGCCGGCCGGCTGGAGCCGGGAGCTCGGCGAGGCGTGGCGGGAGCTGATGCGCAACCGCGCGCTGTGGCAGATTACGCTGCTCGTCGTCTTCATGAACGCCGCATCGGGCATGGTGGATGCGACGGTGATCTTCACCGCCAAGGACCGTCTCGCCCTGAGCTCCGGCATGCTGGGCCTCGTGCTCTCCGCCGCCGGCGCCGGCGGACTGGCCGGCAGCCTGCTGCTGCCGCCGCTCAAGCGGCGCTTCCGGCTGGGAGCGCTGCTCGCCGCGAGCTCGCTGCTCTCGGCGATAGGCGGCTTGATGCTTGCCCTGGCCGCCTCTGCAGGAATGATGGCTGCGGGGCTGTTCGTGGACGGCATGGCGGGAGCCGTCAGCACGGTCTGCATCTGGACCTACCGGCAGGAATCGACGCCGGCCCATCTGATCGGCCGCATCAACGGCCTCACCGGTTCCATCTTCAAGCTTGGCATGCCGCTGGCCATCTATGCCGGCGGATGGGCGAGCGAGCTCGGCTCCACGGCTCACGTGTTCCTTGCCGCCGCCTTCATCCATCTGTCCACGGCCGCCGCATGCCGGTTCAGCTCTTTATGGAAAACAGCATGAAAGAGGCGTATGACCAGGTAATGCCTGGTCATACGCCTCTTTTGAAAAATCGATTAAAGCTTGCGAGCCCAGTGGCGATGCGCCGCGACCGCTTCGACAAAGGCCTCTGCCGAGCCTTCGGCGCTGACGATGCCGGGATCGCCGGCTTGCGCCTTCAGTCCGGCGAGCTCCAGCAGCTGAGCGGCATCTTCCGGGCTGCCGAAGCCGATCGCCTTGAAGTGCTGGAACGCTTCCTTCAGGAAGTCCGGCAGCTTCGGATTCGGCTTCAGCATCGCGAGGCTCGCCTCCCCGCCGGCGACGAATACGGCATCGAAGAGCACCGAGTCGCTCGTCAGGAAGCTGTGCGCCGCTTCCACCTCGCTGCCGTCGTCTCCGCTTACCGTGCCAAGAGTCGAGCTGAGGTATTCCGGCAGCGCTCCGGCCGCCGTCAAGGCAGCGGCCAGCTCAGCCGTCTCCGCGCCGCGGAAGCCGTCCGCGACCACAATCGCCACCTTGCGGTTTTTCGCCGACTTGACCGTATTCATGATGCTGAGGGCCGGCGAGGAAGCCCTCACTTCCGAGCCCCCGTTCAGGTCCGCCGGAGGCTGCGCTCCGATGTTAGCCGCGACGGACGCAGCGAGCTTGCCGCTGACCTGCGCGAACATGTCCACGACGCCCTGGCGGATGTTCTTGTCCTTCACATGCCCGAGCTCGAAGCTGAAGGCGGAGATGATATGCTGCTTCTCCACCTCGGACATGCTGTTCCAGAACAGGATGGCCTGGCTGTAATGATCCTTGAAGCTGTCGCTGCGCTCGCGCGTGACGCGGCCGTCGACCTTCTCCTGATAATGCTTGTAGCCGTCCTCGGTCGTATGCGGCGAGCCTCCGGCGATGCCGTTCTTGTGATAAGCGACCGGACCGCGGTTGATCGTCATCCGGTGCATGCCGTCGCGCTGGTTGTTGTGGACCGGACACATCGGACGGTTGATCGGAATCTCATGGAAGTTCGGACCGCCGAGACGGGACAGCTGCGTATCCGTGTAGGAGAACAGCCGGCCCTGCAGCAGCGGATCGTTGGAGAAATCGATGCCCTTGACGAGATGTCCCGGATGGAAGGCGATCTGCTCCGTTTCCGCAAAGAAATTGTCCGTATTGCGGTTCAGCGTCAGCTTGCCGATGCGCTGCACGGGCACGAGCTCCTCCGGCCACAGCTTGGTCGGATCGAGGATGTCGAAGTCGAACTTGAACTCGTCCTCTTCCTCAAGCACCTGGATGCCGAACTCGAATTCCGGATACCTGCCGGCTTCGATCGCTTCGTACAGATCGCGGCGGTTGAAGTCCGGGTCCTTGCCGGCGAGCTTCTGGACCTCGTCCCAGACGAGGGAATGAGTGCCGAGCACCGGCTTCCAGTGGAACTTGACGAAGCGCGCCTTGCCCTCGGCGTTGACGAGCCGGAACGTATGGACGCCGAAGCCCTCCATCATGCCGTAGCTGCGGGGCAGCGAGCGGTCGGACATCGCCCACATGATCATATGGGCGGTCTCGGTGTTGTTGATGACGAAATCCCAGAACGTATCATGCGCCGACTGGGCTTGCGGAATCTCATTATGAGGCTCCGGCTTCACCGCATGAATGAAATCAGGGAACTTCATCGCGTCCTGAATGAAGAAAACCGGCATATTGTTGCCGACGAGATCGAAGTTGCCTTCCTCGGTGTAGAACTTCACGGCGAAGCCGCGCACGTCGCGGACCGTATCCGCCGAGCCGCGCGAGCCCGCTACCGTAGAGAAGCGGACGAATACCGGCGTCTTGACCGACGGGTCCTGCAGGAAGCCGGCTTCCGTCAGCTCCGCCATCGGCTTGTACACCTGGAAGTAGCCATGAGCGCCGAAGCCTCTGGCATGGACGATGCGCTCCGGAATGCGCTCATGGTCGAAATGCGTCATCTTCTCCCGGAAATGGAAATCCTCCATCAAGGTCGGACCGCGCACGCCGGCTTTCAGGGAATGCTCGTCCTCCGCCACATGCAGGCCTTGATTCGTCGTGAGCCTCTGCCCGTCGTTGTCGACGGTATGCTGCGCGAGCTGCTCGTCCTTGCTGCTTCCGGCTGCGGTCTGCTTCGGGTCCTGGCTCATTCTTCGTATCTCCTCCTTAAGGGGTTGGAAGGTGCTTTTGCATGGCTGAAAGATCAGCTGAACATGAGCACTTTTCCTTACCCTCGGCCGTCCCCGGCCAATCACGCTCGGAGATGCGGATGGGACCGAACAAGGCTGATCAAGGGGCGGAGATGGCAGGGACCAGCGGCTGCGCCGTACCGACGGCCGCGCGCGAGGGCTCTGCTTCGATATGGAAGGCGTCCAGCTTCTCCTGAAGCAGCGCCGCCATCGCCTGCAGCGATTCCGCAGAGCCGGATATGTCCTGCATGGACGCCATCTGTTGTCTGCTTCCAATCGCCGAAGCCCCGGAATGTTCGGCAATCGTGGAAGCAAGCGACAGCAGCTCGTCGCTGGAAGCCAGCATCTGCTCCATGGAGGCGGACAATTCCTCCGCGGAGGCGGATACCTCCTGAGTTTGCTGGGCCACGGTCGTCATGGAATACGCCACGGAACGGAACGCCAATTCGGTATTCCCGATGCTCTCCGATCCCCGCAGCACCTCTTCCATCCCTTTTTTGACCGACTCGACAGCCTGGTCCGCATGCTCCGCGATGCCGAGAACGAATTCGGAGATGCGGGCCGAAGCTTCCTTCGTTTCCTCCGACAGCTTTTTGACCTCCTGAGCCACGACGGCGAATCCTCTTCCGCCCTCTCCCGCCCGGGCGGCCTCTATGGAAGCATTCAAGGAAAGGAGATTCGTCTGGGAAGCCACTTCGTGAATAAAAGCGGCCATTTCCTTGATCCGGCCGGATTGTTCGACCAGATTCTCGACGTTTTGAGCGGCTCCTTCCATGACGACCCGGATTTCGCCCATTTTTCCTTTCGTCTCCGACATCAGTCGGCTCCCCATGTCCGCTTGCTGCAGAGCCTGCTCGGAGGACTCGGCCGTAATAGAGGCCGCTTCGGCTACCCGCTGCAGGCTTATGGCGCTTTCCTCCATGGCGGTCCGGCTTTCATTCATCCGCTCCCGTTGACCGGAGGCGGATTCGGCGATGGCGCGGACCGATAGGGAGATGCGCTCCGATTCGGAGGCAGCTTGCGCCGATGCTCCCGCCAGCTGGCGGGAAGAAGCCGCAAGCTCTCGGGCATTTTGATCGATGGTTCGAAGGAGCTGGCTCAACTGCTTTTTCATGCCGTTCACGGCAAGGGTCAAGACGTTCAGCTCCTGGATCGAGGCAGGGGCCAGATCATCTCCGGTCAAGTCCCCCTCCGCGATTCGCCGAGCGGCGCGTGCGGCCGCGTCCACCGGACGGGAGATCCGCCTTGAAATGAGCAGAGCCGCAGCGGCTCCGAGGAGCAGCGCGAGCACGACCACGGCTGCAAGCAGCTTCTGCACGTCGGCCACATGCGCCGCCGCCTCTGCTTGAGATGCCGCAAGCTGGCTTTGCTGGAAGCTCTCCAGCTCCTCCGCGGCGGCCGACAGCTTGAGCGCCATAGGAATGCATTGCTCCTCTACCAGCTTGATATACCCTGCCGTATCTCCTCTCTCCTTGTAGCCGGTTATCGTCGCTACGATTCCCGCGTACTCGGCTTCCAGCCGCTCCAGCTTGCCTGCAAGCTCCTTGGATTTCTCCTGCTTCAAGCTTCCTTTGAGCTTCTCCATCCCTGTGGCGAAGGACTGCCGGTCGGCCTTGTAAGCGTCGAACGATGCTTGTTGTTCCGTAATCAGATAGCCGCGGACGTTTTTCGCCTCGCTGGCCGCCCGATATTTCAAATCTTTGATCAGCAGTATTTTTCCGACCCGGTCCTGAATAAGGGATTGATACGTTCGATGAAGCGAGTTGAGCTGATTCCAGCTCACAGCTCCGACCAAAAGAGTAAGCGCGAGCACAACGGAGAAGCCTAGCAAAAGATTGGTCCGGATTTTCATCCTCTTTAACCCCCGATAAGTTAGATACTAAAAAAAATATTTATACCCATGAGTATATTAGACTTGATCGGATTAAGCTAAACCATTCTTACCGCCTTTAAACAAAAAAAAATAAATCGGGAAGGCATTTAAAGAATGGACTGATTTGAGAGGGTCTGTCAACTGGATGCAAAAGCGCGAAATCGGCTGGAAATGACTCTTCATACATGAAGGGATGTCTGATCCCCTTCCATATCCGACCGGTTCACTTGCTTTTTGAAACCTGATCACGAATAATAAGTAAGCAGGGGCTTCCGCCCCTGATTTCAACGCTCCCAAAGGAGGATGTACGATGACTGCATCTGACCATACACGAATTCCGATCTCGGTGCTGGATCTCGCCCCCGTCGTGGAAGGCTCCACTCCCGCCGAATCGTTCCGCCGCACGCTCGAGCTGGCTCGCCATGCCGAAGAGCTCGGCTATACCCGCTACTGGCTGGCGGAGCATCACAACATGCCCGGCGTATCCAGCTCGGCAACCTCGCTCGTGATCGGGCATGTCGCCGGAGGCACGAGCCGCATCCGCGTCGGCTCCGGCGGCATCATGCTCCCGAACCATGCGCCGCTCCAGATCGCCGAGCAATTCGGCACGCTGGAGTCGCTCTACCCCGGCCGGATCGACCTCGGTCTCGGCCGCGCTCCCGGCTCCGATCAGCCGGCATCCCGCGCGCTGCGCCGGGGCCTGACGGCCGGCGGCCAGGACTTCCCCGAGCTGCTCAGCGAGCTGCGCGGCTACTTCGACCCGTCGCTAGGCACGGCTGCTCCCGGCGTGCGCGCCGTTCCCGGCGAAGGGCTCGACATTCCGATCTGGCTGCTCGGATCCAGCGGCTTCAGCGCCCAGCTGGCCGGAGAGCTCGGCCTGCCGTTCTCGTTCGCCAGCCACTTCGCTCCGGATTATCTGATCCCGGCGCTCCATTTGTACCGCAGCAGCTTCAAGCCGTCCCGCCACCTGGACAAGCCGTATGCCATGGTAGCCATCAATATCGTCGCCGCGGATTCCGAAGCCCAGGCGGCTTATCTGGCCACCTCCCAGCAGCAGCAGTTCCTGAACATCGTGCGCGGACGCACCGGGATGCTGAAGCCTCCCGTCGACAGCATGGACGGACTGTGGTCGGAGCAGGAGAAGGCGGTTCTCGCCAGCACGCTCCGGTACTCGATCGTCGGCACGAAGGAAACGATCAAAACCCGTCTGCCGGAGATTCAGCAAGAGACCGGAGCGGATGAATTCATCATTGCCGGCCAGATCTACGATCAGGAGGCCAGGCTGAAATCGTACCGGATCGCAGCCGAAGCCGTGAACGAATGGAATGGCTGAATGGAAAAAACCGGTGTATCCAGAGCTTCTTCAGCTTGGATATACCGGTCTTTTTTATTGATAGCGTTTGTAAGAAACTGTATACTATAGAATGCCGCTCCAGTTGTTTTTACTACTGAAGCATGTACATATCGGATCGATTCATTTCACCCCATATATTGATCAAAGAGAGGGGCCCTGCAGGTACGATGTCCATACGTGTATTGGTTGTCGATCCCTATCAGCTGGTCCGCAGAGGACTCACTTCCATCCTGTCCGGCGAAGAATCCATCGAAGTCATCGGCGAAGCCTCCGACCGCAAGGAAGCGCTTGCTCATATCCAGAGCCTGCAGCCGGATCTTTGCATCATGAACAACCGCATCAATCAGCAGAGCGGCCTGGACGTCATCGGCAAGCTCAAGCAGGCCGGGGCGGGATGCCGATTCATGTACCTCACCTCGTCCATGAGGCCGGCCGAGCTCCAGCAGGCGCTCGACCTCGGCATCGAGGGTCTGGTGCTCAAGGAAGCGCTCCCGGAAGAGCTGATTCACGCGGTTCGGATGATCCATCGCGGACGCAAGTATTATGACGTCGAGCTGCTGGAATCCAGACTGGCCGACAAGCCTGCCGAGAACTACCATAATCTGACGCCCAAGGAGCTTGAGGTGCTGCAGATGCTGAGCGAGGGCTTGTCCAACAAGGAGATCGCTTCGCGCCTCGTCGTTACGGAATATACGGTCAAGAAGCATGTCAGCCAGGTGCTGTCGAAGCTTGAGCTGACGGACCGCACCAAGGCTGCGCTGTTCTATCATCAGAACGCCATGTTCCAGAACATCGGCTGAAGATGTTTCGAAAAACCCGTCCGGTTCCGGTCGGGTTTTTCTTCTATTCTTGAAGCTGTCCGGAATTCCCTCTCGGATGGTCAGATACCTTCGAGCGGCCCCGCGATGCCTTTCCATGGCAGCAGGCTTACGAGTGCATAACCTTTGACTTCCTTCACCGGCACCTGGCCCAGCTCGGCACTGCGGCTGTCGAGGCTCTCGCCCGGATCGCGGTTGTCGCCAAGCACGAATACGCAGCCCGGCTGGACCGCAATTTCTTCCATGTCCATCGCTTTGCCGGTCGTGTACATTTCGGGGAGGGACTTGCCGTTCACATAGACGATGCCTTCATGGATCGCCACGTGGTCCCCTTCGGTCGCGATGACCCTCTTCACAATGCTGTACCCGAGCGCCGCGCTGTCCACGATGACCACATCGCCGGCATCCGGCTTCGCGAAGTAGGTCGAGACCTTGTTGATCAGCAGAATATTGCCGTCCCCGAGCGTCGGCGCCATGGAATGCCCGTTGACACGGTCGAGCCCGATCGTATGCGTGAGCAGGAACAATCCCAGCGCGAGCAGGATGATATAGCGAATCCAGCCGATCAGCTCGGACTTTCGGGCTGGCTTGGCCGGAGCCGCCTTCTCTTCAGCCGCTTGGCTCGCAGAGGAGGCCGAGCCGCTTGATATCGATCTATCCTGTTCAAACGTCTGCTCGCTCATAGCTGCAACCTTCTTTCCTCATGTCCACTCAACGGTTACGGCTGCTCCGGGGCAGCATATACATCAACGGTCACGGAAGGCGCAGGAGGAATCGGCTCGGATATCGTGATGGCGCTGAGTTCCGCGAGCGCTCGGCTCTCCACGGACTGGATGCTCTCTGCGTAGGCCCTCTTCTGCTCCTCGCTGCTGAACTCGCGGCTGGCAACAAGCTCCCTCGATCGATTCTTGATCGCCTGGATAGCGGCCTGCTTCTGTTCGGCCGCATAAGCCTGCAAAGCCGCTTGATGCTCTTGAAGTTTCGCTTGGAGTTCTTTCTGCAAGACGATTTTCTCGGCTTCGGTATCCGTACGGATCTCATCGCGCATCTTGGCGATGACCTGGTCGGCGCTCGATTGCATCGCGAACCGCAATTTTTCCTTAAGATCCACGTCCGCGAACGATACGCCAAGCGAAGCGAAGGCCGTCACGCTTGCAGCCACAACTCCAAGCAAAACCCGGGATTTCCATTTTTTCGACGATGCGCCGGTTGAACCCCTTTGTTTTCTCATTCCGTTCTCTCCCTTCGATGTTTTTTCAGATCAAATCACGGGGATTGGCTCCAATCCCCGTGTCGACCCGCGAATGCAATTACTTGTTGATGGAGTTGGCGACGTCTTCCAGCGCTTTCAGCGCTGCAGCCGTATCCGTATCCGCAGCCGCTTTAACCAGAGCTTTGTTCTCCGCGACTTGTTGAGCGGCGTAGTCGCTCAGCGTTTTGCGAAGTCCGGCGATTTTTTGCTCGAGGTTTTTGCGCACCTCAGCGTCTGCCGTCGTTGCGCTTTGATCGATCAGAGCTTTCAGCTCGTCTTTGGCCGCTTGGATCTTGGAAGCCAGATCGCCTGTGGAGGATGCTTGGTAAGCAGCCACGTCTTTTTTGACCTGCTTCACGCTTTCCTTGCCTTGAGCGTCGAGGTCGCTGTTCAGGCTGATTTTGCCTGCTTCTTCAGCACCTTTGACCGCAAGGTTGCCCACGAAGTTGAGGCCCGTGATCAGGTTTTGCGTATCGCGGCCGATTTGGTTGTTCTTGATGTCGTTTTTAGCAGTCGTGACTTGGTTGACGTAGTCGTTTTTCTTCGAGTTGATCGTCGTCATCGAAGCGTTGGATTGCGCCTGCTGATCCGACACGATGGCTTGCTTGGAGCTGGCCGTAAGCGCCGTGAACTCGGTTGCGTATCCGCTCAGCTGGTTTTTCAGCTCGAGAGCCGCGTTAGCCGTCACCGGAACGGTAACCGTGTTCGTGAAATTCGTTTTGTACCAGCTTTGGAATTGTCCGGAGATGTCCGTTGCTGCGAAGACGGAACCCATGCCTGCGATGAGACCTGTTGCCAGAACGCCTACTGCTACTTTGCTTTTAAGGGATTTCATTGCCATGATTGATTGTCTCCTTTAAATGGGTTTGGGTTTGTCGGGTATGAACAAGTTATGTAATCCTCCTGATCCGGCTTACGAGCCGATCAAGGACTTTCTTCCCCGGATGTATGCTGATCCAGCCATTGATCCAGGGTCTGTTCCAATGCCTGCTCCAGACCGGTCTCGGCTTCAACCGTCCTCGCCTGGGCAGCATCCCGGAACTTCTGCTGGATGGCTCCCTCGACGCCTTGGCTTCCCCGCAGCTCGGCAGCGGCTTCATCGATCTGCCTGCTGTAGGATTCGCTTCTCGCCCGAAGGGCGTCGGAAGCTTGCTGTCCGGCCAGATCGGCAAATGCCTTCAGCTGCTCGGCGGATTGTTGCGTCTGTTCCTGGACAAGACCGGCAGCAGAGGCTCGGATCGATTCGCCGGCTGGCTCCTCCCGCCCCCAGCGAAGGGAGCCTGCCTTCTGCGGGAAGGCATCCTTGTACCAGGCTTTGAGCTGCCCTCCGGCGTCCGAGGCGCCGCTGGCTGTTCCCGAACCAATGGCCGCCGCGAGCGCCAAAGCGGCAATGCCTGCCGTCAGAACCGTGCGTTTCATATCCTCACCTCCGCTTTCAGTCTCCGGGACTATATTCCTGGTGTCTGAACTCAGTATAGGGCTTGAGAACGGCTTAATCGTCACTATTAAGGATAATTCTGGATATCCCAGTAAGTTCCAAAGAAATCGAGTATATGGGGTATAGATTCTTTCTCCCCGCGAGCCCTTTTGGGGAAAAGCCGGAAGGCAGCCATCTCCAATGGGAGTAGATGATCTACTCCTTTAGATCCAGATTGGAAGCAATTGGGCTCGTTTACGTTGAAAGAACAGCGGTTATATAACGTTCACGACATCAAATCTGAAGGAGGCGGAAGAAATGAGCAAAAAAATCGTAGGCGTATACGACACGGAAGACGCGGCGATCAGCGCGATCGAGGATCTCAAGGCGCGTGGTGTCGACAGCGACGACATCTCCATTCTGGCGAGGGACAAGGGCGACGTAGCGGCGATCCAGCAGGAAACGGGCACGATGGCTCCCGAAGGGGTCGCGGCCGGAGCCGCAGGCGGCGGAGTGCTCGGAGGCCTTACCGGCCTGCTTGTAGGCATCGGCGCCCTGGCCATTCCCGGCATCGGCCCGATCGTCGCGGCCGGACCGATCGCTGCTGCGCTCACAGGCGCGGCCGTAGGAGCCGGAGCCGGCGGACTTGTCGGCGGCTTGATCGGCCTTGGCATTCCCGAGAATGAAGCCAACATGTACAATGAATATGTACAGGACGGCAATATTCTGGTGCTGGTCGAATCCAAAACCGAACGGGACCACGATATTTACGATTCGCTCCGTTCGACCGGCTCCATCAACGCGCCTTCTTACGAACGCGACATTCAGCCTTATAATCAAACGGCCGCAGCGTCCGAGCATGTCGGAGCGGACGGCGCCGTGCCTGCAGCCGACGTGTACCCGGACGGCGAGCCGATCCGCAGAGCCGGCCTTGACCCCTCGCCAGGGGCAGGCCCCGGTCTCTCCGACGCCGGCCGCGACCGGGATGGACGCGTCATGGGAAGCGACCGCGATCCGGTCGACGGCAGCTACAGAGCCGGAGACGGCTATGCGGAGCCGGACCGCACGCATGACTCCCGCTACTACAGCGATGAAGAACGCCGGGACGGCCATGTGCCGCTGAACCGCGACCGCAACGGGGACGGCGACGTCACTCTGCGCGAGCGGGCGGAGAATCTGGGCGACAATGTGAAAAACCGCTTCTGATCAACCGTTTCCGCATTTCCCAGCTAGCCCGACCAAAAAATAACAAAACGGTACTGGAACGCCGCCCCTTTAAGGACGCAGCGTTCCAGTACCGTTTTTGATTTGCCGATAAATGGCGATTTCAACACGTCAGCCAAGTTTCCGTTAAGCCGATGTCCCTTTCTCGCTTCCTTTGAACTTTTCTCTCTTGATCGTTCCCCATGAATGTCTGGATTTATTGAATTTCAGCAGGCCCTCGATCCGGTAGAGGATAGTGAGCTGCCGATAGCCCAGATTCTCCAGCAGAGCGAACAGCACCAGCCGCATGGTATCGCCGAAAGTCGTGTATTTGCGGAAAGAAATCTGCTCCAGCAGGATGCTTCCCATCGACAAGGTGCTTCCGAGCAGGAAGGCGATGAGGAAGAAGATGAGGAAGCTGTTGAATTCCAGAAGACCGAATAAATAAGCGAGCGGGATGAAGATGTATCCGAGAAACTCCACCACAGGGCCAATAAGCTCGAACAACCAATAATAAGGAATGGTCACCATTCCCACCTTGCCGTACTTCGGGTTAAGAAGCATGGATTTATACTGAAGCAAGTTGTCGAACAGCCCGATCTGCCATCTACGGCGCTGCACCCTTAAATCCTTCAATGATTCCGGGGCTTGGGTCCAGCAGATCGGATCGGCCAGGAACTTGATTTTATAGGTTTTTTTCTCGTCCAGCATTTTCTTGTGCAGCTTCATGATGATGTCCATGTCCTCGCCGATCGTGTTCGTCTTGTAGCCGCCGCATTCAATGACAACGCTTTTGTTGAAGGCGCCGAACGCTCCGGATATAATCAGAATCGAATTCAGCTTGCTCAAGCTGGTGCGCCCCGTCAGAAAGGCCCGCAAATATTCGACGATTTGAAAGACGGCGATTTTGTTTTTCGGAATCTCCATCTTGACCAGCTTGCCTTCCTTGATGACGGATCCGTTGGCAATGCGGACGATTCCGCCGACGGCAATCGTCTCCGGATCCTCCACGAACAGCATCGTCAGCTTGATCAGCGCATCGTTCTCCAGGATGGAGTCCGCATCGATGCTGGCGAATATCGGATAGGTCGAAAGATTGATTCCGGCATTGAGGGCGTCCGCCTTGCCGCCGTTCACCTTATCCACCAAGATCAGCCGCTCGTATTTGGGATTCCGGTACAATCCCAGAATCTCTTTGGTCTCCAGGCTTTTCTTGACCGGCTGGCTGATCTGGACAAGCTCGAATTCCCGAATGATCTTGTCGCGGGTGGAATCGGTCGATCCGTCGTTCACAATAATGATTTCGTACTCATAGTAGTTCAGCGCAAGCAGCGACTTGATGTTGTCCACGATCGTGTTTTCTTCGTTGTAGGCCGGTACAAGGATTGAGATCGGAACCATGTTTTTTGAATTCACGTATCGTTTGTAGTCCGATGCCTTCATTTTCTTCAGGTAGCCGAACAGATCGGCGACCGAGATGAGCATCTGCCCATTGTAGAAAATATTGATTGCAATGGTGTATATGATGCAGAATTCACTGAAATACAGAATGAACTTCCAAAAATAATACATACCCTACCAACTCTCTCCCGATATCGCCGCCTAGACGGATCTCTCCATGACTCCGATGATCGCTTCCCGAGCGAACTGATCCTCGCCGTCGAGAATGCGCGCGGCATAATCCTTGCCTCCTGGAATAGCGACCAAAGAAGCCGCGGCATTGTGCCTGACCCACCATTCCGGATCGCCAGCCATCTTTTCCAGAGCCGCGAAGCTTTTGCTGGTTCCCGTTTTGTCCAGACTTTTAGCCGCGGCCGCTCGGACTTCCCACTCCTGGTCCCGGAGCATCTCAAGCAGATAGACCTCAAAGGCAGCATTCTTCAATTGTCCCAGGGCCCGGATGCTGGCGATCTTCAGGTTCTTGTTGTCGCTGTCCAGGTAGCGGATATAATAGCTGCTCAGGCTTTCGAACTCATAATCGGCCGCCGCCTTGATCAGGATTCCCTTGAGATAATCGTCGCTGCGCTCGATCGTATTGATGAACAGCTCTTCCTTGGAGCCCTTGAATACCGTCAGGATTTCGACGACGGCACGGAAGGACAAGGATATCCGGTCGGAATTCTCGACCAGAACTTCGGCCAGGCTTCGCGGATTGCCTAGCTTGGCCAGAGCAAGCAGCGCATGATAGATCACGTCGTTGTTGCTGCTGCCCATAAGAGCATGAATGTCTTTTTCAGCCGGTTTTATCGCCAAATCCCCCAGATGGCGGCACCCCAGAGCCTTGATATAATCCCGCTTGGAGGAGAGCTGACGAACTAGATAGGTTCTGATTCCCGTTTGTTCATACAATCGGGCCAGACGCTCCGCATTTGATTCGATGAAATCCTCGCCCTGCGCGACAATGATGCCGATGAGAATCTCTTTTTTGCGCGGACTGCGTCCCACGTAATCTGCAATCCGAGTTACTGCCTCCTGCTCCTCCTCATGCGTCGCGAGCTTGAAGGAGGAGAAGAGCACATTCAGCTTGCGGTTCAAATGGGCGAGGCTTTTTGTTAAGAAGTGCCCGTACAGCCATGTAACGACAATGGCCAGGAAAAAGACGGAAATCAATCCGCCTGATATCCAGAGTAAATAAAAAGCTTGCTTCGTCATGTAGAATCTCCTAATGCGAAATGATTTTCATCGGCATTCAGTTGGTAAAGGCTTCTTTGACCGCATCGTAGCTGCCTTTTGTACGGGAAGCATAGTCCGGCGCATCCCAAGTGCTCCATGAGAACGTCCGGTAACCCGATGAAGTAACGCTTTCCGGAAAATGGTAATCGACATGCTGAGTTTTTTTATCCATGAGGATCAGCGAGCCAACGATGCCATCGGTCATCCTGACGGAAAGGGAGTCTGAAGCCACACCCATTCCCTTTTTCTTGTCATCGTCCCATACAAGCAGGCTGGAAGGGTCGATGAAGTTGAGCCGTGCCCACGGAATCCGCACATGCAGCGTCTTTCCGTCCAAATAGAAGTTGCTGCCGCCCGTTTGAAACGCCCCGGGGGTCAAAGCCGACTCGTCCGTATAGACGGCCTCTATTTTCCTTCCCCCTTTGGTGACATACTCGGAGGACTCCATTCTCTTCATCCGCTCGAAAAGTCCCGTAGACGAGACCGTTGTATAATACGAACCCCGGCTTGCATTGTAACTCGGCATCACAAGCAGCTCAGCCTTGTCCTTATTGTCCATTCGGATTTGGAACTCGGCGCCGGACCAGTTCTCGTTGACGTCGGGTGCCAGCATGTACTCGCCTTTTTTGCGATCGACGGTGTCGAGATAGATCATCAGCTGCTGCCGATTGAAATCAGGCCATCGGTTGAACTCCGCCTTGATGTGGAAGTAGGACTCGTCCGCCGCATAGGCAATGGAATTCAGAGGCCCGGAGCCTCGAAGTGTCATGGAATAATCCGTGAGCGCCTGGGACTCCAAGGCGAGAATGCCGTAATTCTGAGCCGGATCCACCGTGTTATGCCAGAGGCTGCCCCGCATGGACGGAACCGCGGCGGCCTGGAAATCCCCGCTGCCTGTGCCCCATTCATCTGCCCATTCATAGAGCAGCCCCCCAGCGGCTCCGCTGTCCCGGATCAAGCGGATGAGAGAGGCAAGCCCCTCCCCTTGCCCGGCCTCCGTCATCCCCCTTCCTGTAGACAGACCGAATTCACTGATCAGAACCGGATGCTCGCTGCGGGTGATCAACTCGCTGACATAGGTTCCGTATTCTCGGTAAGACGGCTTCCCGGCCGAGTCCCTTGCCTGGAACGCAGGCTTGTCCGGAAAGACGTTGTATGCGCTGAAGATGCCGCCAGCCGCTTTGGAAGTCGGCATCAAGCGATCGAAATCTACTGTTGGCCGATCGGCTTCGCCTGCCTTCTCGTACCCCCTCTGGTACACCGACTCAATCTCGGGAATGCCTACCATTCCGGCAGCATGCTGCATCCCGTACTTGGTCTGCTCATAGGCGTAGGTTTTTTCTAGAAGCGACGCAAGTGCATTCTCGGTTGGAGTGCCCTTGCCGCCAGTCGTCACATAGTCGCCGTCGAAGGCAAAGAAAGCATTCCCGTCATCCGTCGCCTGCACGTTCTCCGCACTTAATTCCGGATCCATCAAGTATCCCAGCACATAGCCGGACACATCATTGGCATACAGCTCGGTTCCCTTGCCATCCGCTTGCTTGATTTCGGCATGGCCATGCATTGCGTCAATCACCGTTTCGGTTTGTTGGGCGAACGCCGCCCGGTAATCCGCATCCAGGTAATTGCCGCCGCGAGGCTTTGCATCCACGGCTATGTTTTGCATGAGGTACAGCATTCGGTCAGGATGGTCATGATTGTATATATCCAGCGCGCGATAGAATGCCGATGGCATCAAGGTGTATACCCGAATCGTATTGGCGTTCATGCCTGCGATTTTGGAGAGCCAATCCGCATAGAAGGCAGGATCGTCCGGCAGCTCGCCTTTGTCGTAGCCCGGAATGCTTGCCCCGATGTCGACGCCGTTCACATAGAGCTGCTGCCTGCTCCCGTTCTTATAGACGGAGAACTGCTTTCCGTCCAGTAAAGGCAGATGCGCCCGTTGTTCCTCGCCAAGAGCTTCGATTTTTTCTGCAGGCTTGGTATCCTTCAGCACTTTCGACATGAATGGCACATAAAAATGCCAATAGAAATAGCTTAGATCCCCTTCGCTCTTGACGCTGAAATACCGGTAAAGCGTGGAAGCGCCGATAAAGGAATTGATTTTGGAAGGGCCGCGATAGTCGGTGAAATCTCCGGCGAGATAGAAAGCGCGCTTGCCTCCGGCAGAATGAGAAACAATGGCAGGAAACCGGCCATCGAGACCAAACGGCTTCAGCTGGTTTTGTCCTTCATCCGTAAGATTCAGCTTGTACCATGCGATGACAGATGCGTCCTCGGCGGGCTCCACGATCTCGAACCAGTTGTAGAAATCCACCTTCTGGGCGCCGTAATCGCCTTGATGCTCCTCATCCATAGACAGCTGGACGGAGCTTCCCGTAAATCCGGCATCGCGCTGCAGGACAACGATTCGGCTGTTGCCCGCGATGACAATGCCCGCTCCCGACAAACTCCATTTTTTGCCGTATTGCTGTTCGTAGGTAGCACGAATCCAGTTGGGCACATCGGCGGTTGACGTCAGGTCCGAGAAGAACTTTCCTGCCAAGCCGGTAAAGGCGACGCCGAAGATGGACTGAAGCTCCTTGGATACCGACGGCGAGGTCGGATCGCCCGCAATATTGTACTCTCCGATTACGGTTGCGCCCTTGGCGTAACTTGTAGCAATGAAACCGACTTCTTCTTTGGTCAAACCCGAAATTCCGGCTGCCTCGACACCTTCGGCCCTTGAATTTCCTGTGCCGTAAGTATCCGAGATGAAGATGGCGTCGGGAATCCGGTCCAGCTTTTGAAGCGGCTTGTTCACCAGCTTCCCTCCGGACATGAAATTCCCGTAATAATCCGTGCGGAAACCATAAGCCTTCCCGGTTTCGGGCTTCCGCATTTTCAAATGGTCCATCAGCCAGAACAAGCCGCGCTGCTTGCTGTAATCGAGCTGCTTCACGTTGCCGGATGCTTTCGTTTCGACAGGAAAGGTTTTGTTGAGCACGACGATGTCGAGATCCTTCGATGGCGCAGCGAGCCACAGTGCGAACGGCGCTCCCAAAGCAACGAGCAGCAGAAGGAGCAGAAGGTACCGCGCTTTGATTTTTTTTAGTTTCATTTTTCCGTCAAACCCTCATTTTCCGGCAATGCCGCAAATCCCTTTTGGAGAATATAGTAGGATGGCTTCAGGCGCTCGTGATAGGACGGCTGGTCCCACTCCGCCCAAGCATACGGCTCCATGGCCACAGGCTGCTTGGAGGCTGCGCCCGAGTCGCCGGCCAGCTTCTTGATGCCGATATTGAACCCCTCTGTCTTAATCGGGGATATTTTGCCGCGGGTGCGCATATCGTCGATGATCATTTTTTTGGAAGGATCCATCACATTCAGCAGCTGCCATGGAATACGGATTTCCAGCTGTCCCTCCGAGTAGTAGAAATCGCTCAGCGAGTAGTAGTCCGGGCTTTTGGGGTTCGCATTTCCGTAAGTCAGCTGCCCCGTCTCGTAACCGGTGAAAGGAATCACGGCATTCCCGGGCGGAATGACGACTCTCTTGTTCAGAGCGAGCCGGATCGGGTTGAACAGGCCCGAATTCTTGCGGCTGGCATCCGGATGATCCTCGATTAGGCTGGTCTGCACCGCGTAGCGGAAAAGATAATTGTCATAATAGGGATCAACGAGAAGGCGGGAGTCGTTTTTCCCATGTATTTTCAATACAAAGTCAGCTTGCCTGCCGAAGCTGATTCCATAGGCCGAGAAGCGGTCGCTGCCCTGACCTTCGATGCTGTCGATGGGAAGAAGCAGCGTATCCTTGTCAAAATCATAATTCCGGGCATCGATTCTGAAGTATACATACGCCTCGTCGCTCTTCACGGACAACTTCGTTTCCTCATCCTCATACAGGGGAGCGTCCCCGGCCCAGTCATCGACCTGGCCGTCCACGGAACGGATGGTCTCGCCATTGCCGGGGTCGAAAGCAAGCAGGCCGAAATGCTGCTCGTTCGTCTGAGGATTCGACCAGTAGGGACGGGAGTCCGGTAAATCGAGATCATTATTGTTCCAGGTCCGCTTGAACCACTCGTCCTGCCACGCGAAGACCAGACCTCCGGCGAGGTTGGCCGCATGGATGTCATTGATCATATGAACGAGCATATCTCCCTGGGTCTTCTCGTCGATGAATCCCTGATTGAAGCCTGTAACCCTGTTTTCATGAGCCTTTCCCCTAGACGCCGGGATGCCGAATTCGGATACCACAATGGGCATGGTATGGATTTTCTTGATATCCTCCAGATAGGCAAGGTAGGGATCCGGCTTGCCGTCCAGCCCCTTGTAGTTGATGTAGTCGGTCTGGAAGCTGAAGGTATCCGGGTAATAAGGATAGACATGATAGGATGCGAACATGCCGGGCTTGAAGCTTTCATGTCCTTTGACATGCTCCACGTTCACAGACACGAGATCTTCGTTCTTGTAAGGTTCGTTGGGGTGTTTGAGCGGATCGGTCGTGACCCAATTGGAAAAGGCGAGGGCTCTTTGCATCTTGTATTTCTCGGATTCATAACCGATGATCTTATCGCCCACTTCGGCCAGGAAGGCCTCGAAGGGTGAAGCTTGTTCGGTATAGAGATATTTGCCGTTGTATTCGCTGCGGGCGGGATTGTTTTCATTGGTTCCGACGACAAAGGAAGGCTCCCATTCGATTCCGAGAATCCAGCCGATGACATAACGCGACACATCCGAGGTATACGTGCCGTCCGCATGCCCTTTGTTGACGGGCAGGTATCGGTCTCCATGAATGATGTCGACGATTTCCTTGCCGCTCTCGACGACATCATTCAGTATCTTATCCTTTTCACCGAACGCATCCTCTATCGTCAACACATCATTTTCGTTCACCCATACGCCATGGATCACATAGATCGGCTGCTTGCCGTCCTTTTCCCGCTGTTCATTGAAATCGAGCAAGGCATTGTAAAACTGCGGGCGCTGAATCGTGTAGACCCGGATGGCATTGGCGTTCATTTCCGCTATGTACTTGAACCACCGAAAGTACTCCTCGTAAGTGATGGCGACTTCTCCGGGAAAAGCCCCTGGTTTTCCGGCGCCAAGGTTAACGCCTTTGATGAACATCCTGCTCCACTTCTGTCCGTCATGGACATAAAACGAAGCCGAATCCGTCTTGCTGACAAAACTTAAACCGCCCTCCTGTTGGAAAGCGGTTTCAGAACTCTCCTTCTTGGGAGAGAGTGAATATTGATAAACGATTACGGCCCCTAGAACGACAAAAATCGCCAAAAATCCGGTTAATATCTTCATTTTTCCAGTCATGTCATAACCTCCTTTGCCATTCTATAGGCAGTTTCACCCATATGTCAACGCAATTCCCAGTAAATTGGTCCCATATAAAAAGCGAGCTTCCGGAGGAATTCCGGAGCCCGCTTGAAGGAAGAGTTAGGTCATTTTCATCCAGCTGTCGTAGTGATGAATGGCTATGCCTTCAAAAGCAGAATTGGATTTGTATCGTTGGTACACCTGATCAAGCTGCTCATACATATATTCCTTTTTCTTTGCATAAAAGGTCACGAAGCTGTAATCGGGAGCCAGCTTGCCGGTCTCGACGGCAACCGACCCTCTTACCTGATATTTCTCGAACAGCTTCATTTGCGCTGCCGATACCGACAGGATGCTTTCGTCTCCGGCGGCCTTGTCACGGTAAGCCATGATCGTGATGAATTTCACTTGCTTGCAGAGCCACTCGGCAAGAAACCCGGCTCCATACTTATTGTCATATTTGACGCCATGGAACCAAAAGGGAATATCGATTCCGAGCTCCAGCTGATTTCGATCGGCCCACTCCTGAAACGACCGCATCATGGTCTGATAGTTCTCGATGTACCGATTGGCGTTCTGCTCGTACCCTTCGGATTCATAAGGCTCGACATCGAGATGGATTCCGCCGAACCTCTCCTTGTCGGAGGCTGACTGCTGATAGCCTTGAAGCCAAGTCAGAAATGTCTGTTGAAGGGCGGATCCTCCGGCCTCGACCCACTCGGGAGCTCCGTCCAGAGCGTGAACGCGAATCCCGCGCTGGGAGGCTTTTCGGATGAAATCCTTGTAGCAGCCGGGCTCAATGGCGGGATTGATCTGCAGATGCAGCAGACTCACTCCATTGGCAGCCAAGTCCTCGATGATAACATCCGTCTGAGAGACGATTTTTGAAGTATCCCACAGCCAAGTGGATAGGGTCGGAGCTTTCGTGAAAGCATGGCTCGCTTTGGCATCTGCGACTCCGGAACAAGCGAGAAGAAGCAAGGAAAGAATGCAGATCAATGAAGTTAATTTCATCACGGTATCCCCCGCCTGCAACGGCTTCAGCGGCCCGGAAATAAAAAACAGTCCGGGAAAGCAACCCGAACTGTGTAGGATACACATAAAAAATAAGAAGAAGGGAACCTTCTTATTTCTTTCTTCGTTCGGCAACTGGCTGCCATAGGCTCTCGCCCTTAGGCCCTCTAGTTTTGCGTCCCTGCCTTTCCGACAGGTTTGCCATTATCGTGAAGCACATCAGTAATAATGAAATCATAATCCATGAACCGCTAAAAGTCCAACCTTATCCATTCAGAGCCCTTCCCAGCAGACACGGCTAAAAACGCTCTACGAAGCTTCCTGGGCTTCCTGGTATGCGGCCGGAGCAGCTTCGCGCTGGCGCCGCGACATCATGATGTTGAGGATGATCGCGGTCAGCGATCCCGTGACGATGCCGCTCTGCAGCAGCATGGACGCTTCCGACGGAAGCTGGCCGAACATCGCCGGCACGGTGGCGGAACCGAGGCCGACGGCGAGGCTGCATGCCACGATCATCAGATTGCCTTCCTTGCGCAGGTCGACTTCCGAGAGAATGCCCATGCCGGAAGCGGCGACGGAGCCGAACATGACGATCATGGCGCCGCCCAGCACGGCGCTGGGCACGACGGTCGTCAGCGCCGCGAGCTTCGGCAGCAGGCCGAGCAGCACCATGATGGCGCCGGCAGCGACGATGACGCTCCGCTTCTTGACCTTCGTCAGCGCAATGAGCCCGACATTTTGGGAGAAGGCCGTATAAGGGAAGGCGTTGAAGATGCCTCCCAGCATGATCGCAGCTCCCTCCGAGCGGAGGCCGTTCACGATCTGCTTCTCGTCGACCTGCTGGTCGGTCGTCTTGCCGACAGCGAGGTATACGCCGGTCGATTCCACCATGCTGACGATATTGACGAGGATCATCGTCACGACGGCGACGAGGCTCACATGCGGAGCGCCGAAGTAGAACGGCTGCGCGATGCTGAACCACGAAGCGTCCCAGACGCCGGAGAAGCTGACCATGCCCATCGCATACGCGGCTGCTGTGCCTGAGGCAAGGCCCACGAGCACCGCGATCGCTCGCATGAAGCCTTTGGCGAAGCGGCTGACGACCAGAATGACGACGAGGGTGAGCAGCGCCAGCAGCAGATTGCGCGGAGCGCCGAAGTCAGCCGCTCCTTGACCGCCGGCGGCGTTGTTCATCGCGACCGGGATGAGCGAAAGCCCGATAATCGTGACGACCGATCCGGTGACGACGGTCGGGAAGAAACGCAGCAGCTTGCCGTACAGAGGTGCGGCCAGAAGAACGAACAAGCCGGACAGGATGATGGCTCCGTATACAGTCGCAAGGCCGTATTCCTTGCCGATGACGATCATCGGCCCGACCGCCGTGAACGTGCAGCCGAGCACGACCGGGAGGCCGCTGCCGAAGAAGCGCGTTTTCATGACCTGCAAAAGAGTGGCGAGGCCGCAGGTGAACAGGTCGGCGGCGATCAGATACGCGATCTGGGTCGGCGTGAGCCCGAGCTCTCCTCCGACGACCAGAGGAACGACGACGGCGCCCGCATACATGGCGAGCACATGCTGAAGGCCGAGCGTGACGGTTTTGCGGCGGCTCAGCATCCGGCCCCGTCCATTCCGGCGGCGCCGGCCGCAGCAGGCTCGGCTTCAAGTTCGCTGACATACGTGACTCGTCCGGGCGCCATCGAGGCGATCCGGGCCAGGGAGTGCACCTCGACTCCGCGCTCCTCCAGCAGGCCGCGCCCTTCCTGGAAGCTCTTCTCGATGACGCAGCCCACGCCGCACAACCGAGCGCCAGACTGCTTGACGATATCGACGAGGCCGACAAGCGCCGCTCCGGTAGCAAGGAAATCGTCTACGATCAGGACGCGCTCTTCCGGTCCGAGATAGTTCTGGGAAATACTGACCTGATACGTCTCCTGGCGAGTGAAGGAATGGACCTGAGCCGTGTACAGGTTCTCGGTGAGCGTCACCGCTTTTTTCTTCTTGGCGTAAACGAAAGGCACTCCCAGCGCGATGCCCGCCGCCATGGCGAACTGGATGCCGCTCGCCTCGATCGTCAGCACCTTCGTAATTCCCCGGTCCGCAAAAATCCGCGCGAACTCGCGTCCGATCTCCAGCGCCAGCTCCGTATCGACCTGATGGTTCAGGAACGAGTCCACCTTAAGCACCTTGTCCGAGAGGATTTGACCTTCCCGGCGAATGCGTTCTTCCAGCTGTTTCATCGTTGTACAGCGCCCCTTTTCCTGTTATCCGGCCTCTTGGGAAAAACAAAAAACAGACCCCACTGAGCTGGTACCCTCAAGTGAGATCTGCCTGATAAGACAAGTCATTGATACGCCTCATGCTCGTCCGGCGCCAAGCTGCGCGCAGACGGAACCAAAAAAGGCGTTCTCACTCATAGTCGGACGATTGCATTGGTCATCCGGTAGAAACTTATGGGCCATATCCCCATGATTATACGAGTTATGAAATTGCGTTCGTTGTTATTTTGTTATCCTACACGGTTACACGAATGCTGGCAAGAGTAAAATCTGACAAGATCCGTCATGTCTCCATTCCCGCCCGGCCTGACTTCTCCTGCACCCGCATGAGCACAAGACCGCTGGCGAACAATAGGACGGAGCCGAAGTAGAAGATGAGATCCAGCGTGAAATAATCGACGAGGAATCCCCCGGCGATGACCGCCAGCCCCGAGAACAGCGACAAGCCCATATGGTAGCGTCCGATCTGCTCCCCGCGCCGTCCTTCCTCCGTTAGATCCGCGAGCAGGGCTTTTTCGCATGTCCGCTGCATCGCTCCGAACACCCCCATCGCCACCTGCAGCGCATAGACCTGCCAAATGCTGGTGACGAGCGGGAACAGCAGGAAGAGAGCCGCCATTCCCCAGGAGCCGAGCAGGAGGAATGGCTTGCGGCCGAACCGGTCGGAGGACCGGCCGAAATAACCGTTCAGATAAGCCGAGCAGATCGTGAACAAGCCGTAGGCGATGCCGTATTGGGTAAAGTCGCCGCCTATTTCCTTGATGCTGATCAGATAGAAAGGAAACACGATGCCCGAACCGAGCGTCATGACGTTCTGTGAAAGCATCACATACCGCATCGCGACGGCTTTCATCGCAAATACTCCGCGTACCATTCGTTCATGAACAAGGACTCCTTATCGTAAGCAAGCTTCGCTGCCTTGAATCCGTCCGCTGCCGGATAGGCCGCGCGGAACTGCTCCTTCGAAGCGAAAGGCTGATAGGTCAAATAATAGGTGCCGCCGGCTTGTTCGGCAAGCCCGATCATTTTCTGCGTCAGGCCTTTCAGCCGCTCGAGTCTTGCCGGAGAACGCTTCTCGTTGATGAGCAGCACCAGCGCCGCGCTGTCCTGCCGGGAATAGGCCAGCAGCGACTCGTCGCTGCGGGGCATGTAGCGGACCGTGATGTTGACGAGGTTGATCGGCTCCTCGCGCAGAAGCGTCCGCAGCCCGTCGACGAATTCCGGATAACGGTCCAGCGGCACGAAATACTCCTGCAGCAGATCGCTTTTCTGCGCATCGCGGTATTCCAGGAACCCGCTCTCCGGACGCATGGCGTTATTGCGGGTGATCGGCTTGCCTTCATTGGAGCGGAACAGCCGCTCCTGCAGGCTCCAGCTCATATTTTTGCCCCAGCCGTACTTGCGCTGCAGACCGAACACGAACCGGGTCAGCTCCACGGCCCGCTCGCCCTTCAGCCTCGTGTCGGCATCGGCCAGCGGAATGGAGCTGTCCATGTATTCGGTCATGTACATTTCGCGGAGGAAACCGGATGGAGCGGTGGAAATCCGGGCGATGACAAGGCCTGTAGAGCCGGATTCGACCGATGCCCGCAGACGGTCCGGGAACTCCTTGTAGTCCAGCAGCGACGTATGCTGCGTGTAGACGACATCGTCCGTCAGCCGGAGCGTGGCATCGAGGATGACGCCGAGCAGGCCGTAACCACCGATGGCTGCCCGGAACAGATCGGCGTTCTCGCTGCGGCTGGCGGTCATGATTTTGCCTTCCTCCGTCATCAGCCGGAAAGAGTCCACCGTCTCGATCAGCGAGCCTTCGGAGGGATCTCTTCCATGGATGTTCGTACCCAGTGACCCGCCAACGGTGAAGATGTTCTGGGACTGCATCACGCGGATGGACAGATGATGGGGATTGATGACTTCCTGAACCTTCTCCCACGTGGCTCCGCTTTGGACGGTAATCTTCTTCGCCGCCGTATCGAGGTCGAGAATGTCATCATACCGTCTCATGTCCAGCACGACCGCCCCTTCATAAAAGGTCTGGCCGCCCATGCTGTGGCGCGTCCCGGCGACACTCACCTTCCGCCCTTCACGGCGCGCTTCGCGGATAGCGGCTGCGACGTCCTCCGTCGTGCGGACCGCAACGGTCTTGTCGACCTTGGCGCTCACGATGCGGCCGACGTCGGTCGCTTCCTCGCCCCGGGGCATGGCCGAGCGGACCGTCAGGGAAAGAGCGAACGCCCCGGCGTAGAGGATGACCGCGACGGCTGTGAACAAGCGGGCTCTTGCGGTCATGCTTGCGCTCTCCTTCCGGGTTTAGGAATCTTGCATCGATCGGCCTCTTTCAACCATCTATCGGACATAGGATCCGCTATTTCAATCAATGGGCTCTTTTTGACCATCTATCGGACATACGATCCGCTATTTCGAGCAAGGGGCTCTTTTGGACCATCTATCGGACATAGGATCCGCTATTTGTGAACAAATCCCCTCATGTCGATAGCACTGAGACAAATAAGGGATCGTATGTCCGATAAACAGATCATCCATGCGGTTTATCCTAAAATAGCGGATCCTATGTCCGATAAAAAGCTCCGTCATCCCTGTTCATGCCTTTCGATGCCGACCTAGAACAAATGTGAATGGACAACTCGGGCCTCCGCTTGGTACAACCGACTTCCTGCTTTTTGAATCCATCCATTGCTTCCCAATCGGATTCAGACCGATTGCTTGTATTTCAACTCCAACCTCCTGCTTTCCTGCTCCGTCAAGGTCGATTGCATCCAGCTTGAATCAGGCTGACTGCCTCCAGCTGCATCCCAACCTGCCCGCTTTCAACTTGGTTCGGACCGACTGCTTTCAACTTGATTAAGACATACCCGCTATCAACTTGATTCGGACATACACGCCTTCAACTTTGTTCGCACCTGCCCGCTTACAACTTGGTTCGGACCGACTGCTTTCCACTTTAGCCCGACCGTGACATCGCTCCCTTACCGCATTTTGCTATCTTCGCTCATCCAAACACTTGCCCGTCATCAACGGACGCGTACCGCCAAATTCATGCCTTAGACGGACATCCTTTCCGCCTTCATGAAATCAAATTTCTTCGACTGGCATAGCTTCATCTGGCGGCGCCCTTCCACCCATCCGGACTGTGCCCGGATATGCCTACCGCTTCAAGGAGGGCTCCTCCGGCTGAGAGAAGCTTCTCAAGGGACGGTCCGGTCGAATGATCGTCACGATGGACGCTCCAGCATGGTATTACCGAACCATACGAAGGGATTCCGGCATCCATGCCATGAAAAAAGGAACGCTGGACTTCTGCGGAATCGCCCCTGTCCATACGACCCGGATCGGCGGCATGAAGGGTTCTTCTCCGGAGCGCCTGGCCGCTCTGCTCAGCCGGACCGAAAACCTCAGGCGGAGAATGGGTTGACCGCCTGATTTGATATCTTCTCATGCTTGTCGGGTGCCGCCTGGCCGTCCTGCCTTATTCAGCGGATGACGCTCGGATTGTAAACCACCTTTTTTCTGTACAAAAACCTCGTCTCCGGTCGGCCCTAAGGCCGGCAGAGACGAGGCGCATACGTAAATGCATTAGAACCTAGGTTCACCCCTCCGTGAGCTGAACCCGTTTGTAGAGGACAACACATCCTTAGCGGCTACCTGCTGACGAACGGATTTCCGCTCTCCCAGAATCGCCACGGATAGCCGCGGGCCTCGCCGCTGTTGTCGATGCCGATACGGGGGCCCGACGAGATGACGCCTGGCTTCCTTCCAGCTGCGATATATAGCGGACTGGCATACATCGGGTGTCCATAATCCGCCATCGTGATGCCGAGCGCCTTGGTGAGCTTGCCGGGACCGCTCGTCAGATCACGCCGTTTCTTGTCCGCGCCCCGCCGCTCGATCATAAGCTCGAGCCCCTCGCAAGGCTCCACCGCGCGAATCAGCACGCCCTCCGGGCTGCCAGGCTCCGCGCTGACGACGTTGAGGAGGCAATGCGTATGCATCACATGCGCATAGGCATGTCCGGGCTCGCCGAACATGACCTCCGTCCGCTTGGTCCTGCGGCCGCCGAAGCTGTGCGCCGCGCGGTCGTCCGGACCGCGATACGCCTCCGTCTCCACAATCCATCCCGCCGCCGCGCCTTCCGGCGTTTCCTTGACGAGCAGCATCCCGATCAATGCCTGCGCCAGCTCCAGCGTCGGCTGGTTGAAAAACTCCCTGCTTACCGGCTGCCAATTCATGCTCTGCGCCTCCTTGTTTTCCTCGGATAGATTATAGCATTCAAGGACTGCCGCTCGGCGCCCCAGCCGCTCATCATCTTCCTTCAAAGACAGCTCCAACGGCCTCAATCTGGCGGAAAATTGCAATTACGGGGTAGGTGAGCGGGCGAATTTCTGATACAATAACGGAAAATTCAAACCGGACGAGGGGACTTGGCATGGAATATATCAGTACGAGAGGCAAGGTAACCGGAGTCGGCTTCATCGACGCTATTCTGATGGGACTGGCGGACGACGGCGGCCTGCTGGTGCCCGCAGAGATTCCGCAGGTGTCGGCGGAGACGCTGAAGCAGTGGCAGGAGCTGAGCTATCAGGAGCTCGCCCTGGAGCTGTTCACCCTGTACATTGGAGACGAAATCCCAAGAGATGAGCTGCGCGCGCTTGTCGACGACAGCTACTCGACATTCCGGGACGAGTCCGTCACGCCGGTCCGCAGCCTCCGCGGCGGCCTCGACGTGCTGGAGCTGTTCCATGGCCCTACCTTCGCCTTCAAGGACGTCGCTCTGCAATTCCTGGGCAACCTGTACAGCTACGTAGCCCGCCGCACAGGCTCGACGATCCATATTCTCGGCGCGACCTCCGGCGACACCGGCGCTTCCGCCATCGAAGGCGTCCGCGGCAAGGAAGGCATCCGCATCTGCATCCTCCACCCTCACGGCAAGGTCAGCAAGGTTCAAGAGCTGCAGATGACGACCGTCGACGACGCCAACGTGCTCAATCTCGCGATCGACGGCACCTTCGACGACGGCCAGCGCATCATCAAGGAGCTGTTCGCCGACGTAGAGTTCAAGCACCGCTACCATCTCCGCGCCATCAACTCCATTAATATCGCGCGCATTCTGGCGCAGACGGTCTATTACTTCTACGCCTACCTGCAGCTTGCCCGCCGCGGCGAGACCGCTCCGGTCAGCTTCAGCGTGCCGACAGGCAACTTCGGCGACATCTTCGCCGGATACCTGGCCAAGAGGATGGGCTTGCCGGTAAACAAGCTGATTCTCGCGACCAACGAGAACAACATTCTCGCCCGCTTCGTCGCCGAAGGCGTCTATCAGCCCGGAGAGTTCCGCGGCACGTACAGCCCTTCGATGGACATCCAGGTCGCAAGCAACTTCGAGCGCTACCTGTTCTATCTCTACGGCCAGGATGCGGCTTCCATCTCGTGCCTGATGGCCCGGTTCAAGGAAGAAGGAAGCCTGAGCATCCCGGCGGAGAAGCTGGCAGCGGTCCAGGCGGACTTTGCCGCTTACGCGGTAAGCAATCAGGAATGCCTGGATACGATCGCCAGCTATTATCGCGATACGGACTACCTGCTTGATCCTCATACTGCATGCGGCGTAGCGGCCGCAGACCGTCTGGCCGCTCCCGGCGAGGCGACGGTGGCGCTGTCCACGGCCCACCCGGCCAAATTCGACGAGTCGATCCGGCTCGTCGGCATCGAGCAGCCGTTCCCGCCGCAGATCGCCAAGCTGTTCGACCTGCCGCAGCATCAGCAGCTTTCCCCTGCCACGAACGAGGCGATCGCGGAGAAGCTGGCTGAGTTCTTCTGAATCCATTCAAGACCGGAGCCTCATGGCGCCGGTCTTTTTGCTGCGTGCATGACGCCGCCTCACCGTTCAGAGGGCATCGGCACGCCCTGTTTGAAGCCAGGAGGCATTCAGGCGCTGCTCCCTTCCATTTGTTCGAACTATGATGCCCTTCGAGAACTATTTCCCGCTGATTGGCGGTCCAAGGAGGATTCTCTCATGAATGAAGCTTATTCATTTCTGAAGCCGGTTCCGCTCAGCGGCGATCTCCGAAAGGATATCTATGAATTCCTTGTCCGCAGCGGCCGTGAGGATACCGCCGAGCACTGCCTGGCCGTAGGAGCGGAAGCCCGCCGATTGGCCGAAGCCGCCGGATGCAGTCCCGCCCAGGCGGAGCAGGCCGGCTGGCTGCATGATATCAGCGCCGTCTATCCCAACGACATCCGCATAGAGACAGCGAGCAGGCTGGGCCTCGACGTGCTGCCTGAAGAAAAGGCCTTCCCGATGATTGTCCACCAGAAGCTTTCCAGGCAAATGGGACATGATCTGTTCCGCATCCGCGATACGGCCGTCCTGGATGCCGCAGGCTGCCATACGACGCTTCGGGCGGGTTCCACGCCCTTGGACCAGGCCTTGTTTGTCGCGGATAAAATCAAGTGGGACCAGACGGGAGAGCCTCCCTATCTGGATCTCCTGCTGCCGGCGCTGGAGCGGTCGGTGGCGCATGCCGCGCTCGCCTATCTAACGTACATGTGGAACCAGCGGGACAGGCTGCGGGTAGTCCATCCGTGGCTGCGGGATTCCTACCTGGAATTATCCGCCGCGCTTGCATAAGCAGCCCCCGCTACAGCCATTGCCCGGGCAATAAAAAAAGCCCGCCGCCTGCTGTCGAGGCGCGGACTGCTTCTGATTGCCGGCCTGCCATGCGCTTGCCGCATGCCATTCGGCTGTCAGACCTTCGTTTATATCGTCTTGATCTCAAGCACCTCATAGCTGATCTTGCCCATGGGCGCGTCCACTTCCACCACGTCGCCTACCCGCTTGCGGAGCAAGTTCTTGCCGAGCGGACTTTCGTAGGAAATCCGGTTCTCCAGCACATCGGCTTCGGCAGGAGATACGATCCGGTATTCCACGTTCTCGTCGAATTCCCGGTCATGAAGGACAGCGACCGAACCCACGTTGATCGAGGAAGTATCCGTCGTGGTCGCTACGCGAGCTTTCTTCAGCATCGCCTGGATCTGAAGAATTCTCGTCTCCATGAAAGCCTGGTCGTCCTTGGCCGAGTGGTATTCGCTGTTCTCTTTGAGATCGCCGTAGCTGATCGCCGTCTTGATGCGCTGGGCGAGTTCCCTGCGACGCGGTCCTTTGAGGTCCTCCAGCTCCGCTTCGAGCTTGGCCAGACCTTCAGCCGTCAAGATGATTTCGTTATTGTCCATTCCTGATCTCTCCTTCAAGTCCTGCTCCCTCTAGTGTAGCACAAAAAGGCCTCGCGAATGCTCCGCGAGCCCGGTTGGCCATTTCCACTCCTCTCGGAGGGGGAGGACGAGAAGGAAAAAAACAAGTCCAACTACCGAGCATAGGACCGGGCTTGGACTTGTTTCATGGGAAGATCACAGCTTCGATATCTCCGCATCCCAATCAGCGGAATCGAGCTTCCCGTTCGCTGCGGCGATGCCGCCGACGTCGCCCTTGATCCGGTATTTCCCACGCAGCGAGCGGTAGCCGAGCTTCCGGTTCACAGCCAGCATCGGCTCGTTCAAAGAGTCGTTGTCCGTGCGCAGATAGAGAGCGCCGGTCCGCTGAGCGAGCCGGATGGAAAGAAGTTTCAGCGCCAGGGCGATGCCGCGGCCCCGGTAGTCCCGATGCACGCAAGTATATTCATGGTACATCCCGCGCGTCTCCTCAAAGTAACGCAGGCTGCAAGCGCCCACATACCGGTCGCCGTCCAGCGCAAGAAGAACCCGTTCCGGCGCATAGCCGTCCCCGCGCAAATACCATTTCTGCCAATCCCCGAAGCCCGGAGGCGTCCCCAGAAACCCCGGGATATCCTTGAAGGTGGGAGATTCCAGCTCGTAAAGCAGCTGCTCTCTTTCCTCCTCCGGCATAGCCGCCAACGAAACGAAGCGGATGCCCTCGCTCTCGAGACGCTCGATGACGGAGAGATCCGCGTGGAACGCCGCCTCCTCCGCATGCTTGAGCTCGAGCACCGATTGCCAGGAACGGCGCTCGATCCCGAATCCGGACTGCTCGGCGAACCGAAGCGAACGCAGATCGTCGTCCCATACTTCGGTATAGATCCGGCCGGCCCCGATGGATGACGCCCAAGCGGCCGCCTCCGCAAGCAAGGCTTGGCCAACGCCGCGGCCTCTGAATGCCTTGGATACGACCAAGGTGTGGTACAATCCGCCCGCCTCTGTCCACGGAGCGCGCCAGGTCCACAAATAGCCGACAATGCGGCCGTCTTCATCGACCGCCGCTCTCCGGAAGCGGTCATACCCTTCCAGCAGGCCATCCTCATTCACATACAGATGTCCATGCTCATACAGCTTGCTGTCGGCTTCCTCCAGGCTCTCCGCCGTCGTCGGCTCAGCCAGCTCCTCATTCCATACAGCGGCAATGCCCTCGTAGTCATCCGGCAAGACCAGCGGACGTATATTGAATTCCATGCTCGAATCCCCCTTATAGCGCGGTTTCCCGCTGCTCATGAGATTCATTATGGAGTCCATCCATTTCCAGGTAAAGGTAAAAGACCGCTATATCCGCCTTTAACCGCGCGGAGCCCACAGCATGATCGATACCCCCGCCAGGCATACCGCCGCGCCAAGCCAGTCGTACAGATCCGGCGGCTTGCGGTCGACGAGCCATCCCCAAAGAACCGCCATCGCGATGAACACGCCGCCGTATGCGGCAAACACCCGGCCGAAGGACGGAAAGCCCTGCAGCGCCGGGATGACTCCGTAGGAGACGAGGAGGATGCCTCCTGCGATTCCGAACCAGAGCGGCTTGGATTCCCGCAGCCACAGCCAAACCATATAACCTCCGCCAATCTCGGCAAGTCCCGCCAGAAAGAACAGCAGCAGCGCTTTTCCCATACTTATTCAAATCCTTCCGTGCAAGCCTCCCGGCTCCATGCTTTTGTCTCCGCTTATCGTATACATGGGAAAACCGGTTGTCCAGCCGCAGCAGCGGCGTACCGATCCGATGCCGGGATGCTGGAATCCTGCCGTTCTTGTCCCGGCAAGTGGCGGACCGGCTGCCGCCCCGGCTTCTCAGCCTGGGGTGCGCGCACAAGCGAAAAAAAGCAGCCCGCCTAAGCGGACTGCCGGTGTCTTGGAATGGCTGGGACGGCTCAGACCGCCGCCTCGCTCTTGCCGCCGTCCGAACGCAGCTGCTTGCTGCGCAGCTGGCCGCAGGCCGCATCAATGTCCGCGCCATGCTCCAGCCGCACGCTGCAGCTGACGCCGTTCTTCTTGAGCGTGTCGTAGAAGCCGTCGATCGCCTCCGGCGTGCTGCGCTGGTACTGGCTGTGCTCGTCGACCGGATTGTACGGGATCAAATTCACGTTGGCCAGCTTCATCAGCTGCGGCCGCGAGGACATCAGATCCGACAGCTCCTGCGCATGCTCCCGCAGATCGTTGACATCCTTGAGAAGGATATACTCGATCGTGATGCGGCGGCGCGTCCGGTCGAGATAAAAATCGATGCTCTCCAGCAGCTTCTCGATCGGAATCGCCTTGTTGATCTTCATGATCCGCGTACGCAGCTCGTTGTTCGGCGCATGCAGCGACACGGCCAGATTGGCCTGCACGCCGCTGTCGGCGAAGTCGCGGATTTTGGCGGAAAGGCCGCTCGTCGAGACGGTGATATGCCGCGGACCGATCGCCAGCCCCTTCGGATGCTGCACGATCGCCAGGAAATTCATGAGATGGGTGTAGTTGTCGAACGGCTCGCCGATGCCCATCACGACGATATGGCTGACCCGCTGGTCCAGGCCGGCTTCGTCCAGATACAGCTGCACCCGCATGATCTGCTCTGCGATCTCGCCTGCAGTGAGGTCGCGGCTCTTCGCGAGCAGGCCGCTCGCGCAGAAGCTGCAGCCGATGTTGCAGCCGACCTGGGTCGTGACGCATACCGACAAGCCGAACTTGTGCTTCATGAGCACCGTCTCGATCAGATTGCCGTCCTGCAGACGGAACAGGAACTTGACCGTGCCGTCCACCGACTCCTGGCGCGTATGCTCCTCAAGCGTGCCGAGCCGCCAGTTGTCCTCCAGCAGCTGCACGCATTCCTTTTTCACTCCGGCTTCGGCCATTTCGCCGAATGTCCGGACGCGTCTGCGGTAGAGGCTTTCCCATACCTGCATCGCATGAAATTTGCGGTGTCCGCGTTCCCCGAGCCAAGCTTCCAGCTGCTCCTGGGTAAGTCCGTACAGCGTGTTCATCTATATTCAAACCTCTTTCTTCTTTTCAGCATCCAAGCTCGCTTTATCGTCCCATAAGCGGCCCGATATTTCAAGCCGGGACAGGCCTGGCCATGCACGCGGGCACGCGGGCCCGACGACCTGCATCCTTTCGCCGGAAAAGTCCGCTCTGAAGCTGATAATCATCGTCATTGCGCTGAAAACGAGTCTCAATTAAAAGAATTGTAACCATCTAATAATCGGAGTAATATAATAATAACTATAATTTAAATGAAAGGTCGGGATCCGTTTGGCTGATTTTCATCATCTCCAGCACGTCAAGGAGCAATCCCGGTCCAAGAAGACGTTATGGATCACGCTGCTTCTGACCTTGTTCTTCACGATCGTCGAGATCGTCGGCGGCCTCCTGTCGAACTCGCTCGCCCTGCTGTCCGACTCCGCCCATATGATCTCCGACGTCATCGCCCTGGGGCTCAGCATGACGGCCATCTACATGGCCTCCCGGCAGCCGGATGCAAGGTTCACGTTCGGCTACCTGCGCTTCGAGATCATCGCATCCTTCCTCAACGGGCTCGCGCTCGCCGTAATCTCGCTCGGCATCTTCATCGAGGGCATCCGCCGCTTCCTTCATCCGGAGCCGATCCAGTACGGCCTGATGCTCGCCATCGCTGCCATCGGCCTCGTCGTCAACCTCGTGCTGACGATCGTCCTCAGCCGCAGCATGAAGGAAGAGGACAATCTGAACGTGAAGAGCGCCCTCTGGCATTTCTTCGGCGATCTGCTGAGCTCGGTCGGCGTCATCGTCTCGGCGCTGCTCATCCTGCTGACCGGCAGAGTCTGGTTCGATCCTCTCATCAGTCTCGTCATCGGAGGCATCATCTTCATCGGCGGCGCCCGCATTACGCGCGAAGCCTATCTCGTGCTGATGGAGTCCGTGCCCCGCGAATTCGATCTGGAGGCGATCCGCGCCTCGATCCGTGAGGTCGAAGGCGTCGAGGATGTGCATGAGATGCATCTATGGGCCGTTTCGACCGAGCATTATTCGCTTACGGCGCATGTCTTCGCCAATGAGAACATTCAGCCTTTCTGCATCATCCTCAATATCAACGAGACGTTGAAAGAGAAGTACGGCATCTCCCACTCGACAATTCAGATCGAGCATGCCGGCATCAATCCGCACGGGGAATACGGACGGGAATTTTTGAAAAGCCGCCGTACGCTGGCTGAAAGCCGAGTTTGAGCCCAGCGCGAGTCGAGTTGCACACATGCCAGATAGGCATTACTTAGGATTATTGAATAACACCTTCAATTAAGCGCCCTTGTCCGGGCGTTTTTTCATGTCCATCTGGCCGCCCACAGCTTCATTTCCTTGATGATCTGATGCAGATCCTCGCCCTTGGGGGTGAGCGTATATTCCACCGTGACGGGCACGGTCGGATAGACTTTGCGTTCCAGCACGCCCTTCTCCTCCATATGGCGAAGGGTGCTCGTAAGCGCCCGGGGGCTGACGGCCGGGATCAGGCGCTGCAGCTCGCCGAAGCGGCGGGTGCCGCAGAACAGCTCCCGCAGGACGAGGAAGGCCCATTTGCCGCCGATGACATCCAGCGTTTTTTCGATGTTGCAATCGATCGTGTCGGGGTTTTTGGGAATGTAGTTGCTGCTTGCCATGGACAAATCTCCTTTTTGAAAGCTAGTAAACCTCAGTATAGTAGATATCCTTCATATAATAAAGTGAGGATATTTTCACTACTTCCCCTGAGATAGAAACGTGCGTACAATTAGCCGTGTCAGGGCAAGCATTTGATTATAGGAGGGATTCTCTATGGATTATCGCAGGCTCGGAAGCACCGGCGCCAAGGTGAGCGAGATCAGCCTCGGCAGCTGGCTGACCTACGGCGGCTACGTGGAGCGCGAGAACGCGGTGAAGGCCATTCATGCCGCTTACGATTTGGGAATCAACTTTTTTGATACGGCCAACGTGTACGAAAGAGGAGCGGCCGAAACGCTCGTCGGCGAAACGATCAAAGCGTTCCCCCGCCACTCCTACCTGCTCGCGACGAAGGCATTCTGGCCGATGGGCGATCTGCCCAACGACCGGGGCCTCTCGCGCAAGCATCTGACGGATCAGTTCCATGCGAGCCTGAAGCGCCTCGACGTCGATTACGTGGACATCATGTACTGCCACCGCCACGATCCGGAGACGCCTCTCTATGAAACGCTGCGCACGCTGGACGATCTCGTCCGCGCAGGCAAGGTGCTGTACGTCGGAGTCAGCGAGTGGACCGCCTCCCAGATCGCGGAAGCGCATGCCATCGCCGACCGCTACCTGCTGGACCGCATCGTCGTCAACCAGCCGCAGTACAACATGTTCAACCGCTACATCGAGCCGGAGATCATTCCGTACAGCGAGCGCAGCGGAGTGGGACAAGTCGTCTTCTCGCCGCTCGCCCAAGGCCTGTTGACGGGCAAGTACACTTCCGTGGACAACATCCCGGCCGACAGCCGCGCCGCCAAGCTCGAGTGGATGAAAAACGGCATTACGGAAGAGAAGATCGCCAAAGTCCAAGAGCTCGGCGCGATTGCTTCCGACCTGGACCTGACCGTCGGCCAGCTGGCGCTCGCCTGGATTTTGCGCCAGCCGAACGTAGCCAGCGCCCTCGTCGGCGCGAGCCGTCCGGAGCAGGTCGTCGAGAACGCCAAGGCTTCCGGCTTCAAGCTGACGCAGGAAATCGTCGACAAGATCGAAACCATTCTCGAAGGAAAGTAACGGCTTCCCATTCGATCAAAAGAGTCCGGGCATCTGGGTATCCAGACCGCTCGGACTCTTTTTTAGTTGCCGCCTCGCCGCCTATTGATCCGCGACCTCGATCGTACTCTCCCCATCGTCCTCCGCCATAGAATCCATCAGCAGGATCGTCCAGCTCTTCGTTCCCGCCTCATAACGGATATCCTTGACTGCGGGAACAGACAGAGGCGGGTCCAGGCGGCGCTCCAACGCTCGCGCCACAGCCTGCTCGGGAAGCAGGAAAGCCCCGGACGGCCGGTCCGTTTCAATGGCCTGGACGTCCTCTGCCTTGCCCTGAGCCGGATAAGATTCATCGATTCCTCCGCTCACGAAAGCCTCCACCAATTGGCCCGGCCTCAGACTTTTGCCCGTATGGATGAGCAAGGCTTCCGCCCTGCCGCTTGACGGCGCTCCGTTATAGGCGGTGAGGAGATAGCGGCCCCCGACCTTCCGAACGACGTAACCGGTGAACAGTGTGCTGTCTTCCCGGCTGCTGAAGCCCCAGTCCAAGCCCTTGACCCTTGCCGTCCGCTCCCGGCGAGGAGAAGCATCGTCATCGAACAGAATGACCGCCCACTGTCCGGAGGCTTGGTCAAGCCGGGTTTCCTTGATGACGGGCACCCGAAGGCCGGCATACCGGGCAAGAGCCTCCGCGACGGCGCTGCTCTCCGGCCTGGCGGATCCGGCCGTGGCAGAGCTATCCAGCAGCCTTGCCGACTTGGCTTGTCCCATGCCCGGATAGCTCGTCCGAATATCCCCTTCCAGTTCCACCGCTACACGGCCGCCCAAAGGAACATCTCCCTTGAACCGAATCCATAGGGCCTCGGTTCCCCGGCCTTGGCCGGAGCTGTAGGAGGTAAGCAGGAATCGGTTCTTGTCCCGCTTGACGACGTATCCGCTGATCTCGTTCTTCCCCTCGGGTACAGGAGGTCCGCTGTTGGCCTGGTCGGAGCATCCCGACAAAACGAGCGCCAGCAGGAGCAGCAGCGCCAAGCTTAGCCGGAAGAGCGGAGCCCTCGCGGCTGCGGCCCCGCTTGATCTGCCGAGTCGTCGTTTGTTCGAGACTTGAATCATCCCCGCCGCCCCCCGTTCTCCATCGTCTTTCTTTCCCGACGGGCTTCGTCTTCAACATGTTTCCAGGTTCCCGCTTTTCTCAGAGGCTTCGCTTTTCAACCCAAGGCGATTCTCAGCAGCCTCGTCTTCGTTACCATGCCCGCGCTCTCCAAGGTCCGCTTGGAAGCCTCGTTGCCGTACCCGCAGCCGCAGACCGGCGTAAGGCCGCGCTCCGCGCACCATTGCCTCAGCCGCAGGATGAGGCTCCGTCCAGCGCCCTGATTGCGGCACGATTCGTTCACGAACATCCCGATGCTCGCTGTCCCTTCGAACAGCCTCGACTTCTCCAGCACCCCGATTCCGAGCAGCAGGTCTCCCCTGAAAAGGACGAACAGCTCGCCGCTGGCGATCCGCTGCTCGTACTGGTCCAGAAACTCGCCGCACACGCTCCCGATCTTCTCCGCATCCCCGAGCTCGGCCGGACGGAAATGAGCTTCCGATGAAGCCGGCGCCGGAACGGCGTGCCACGGGATGCCTTCCTGAAACATATAGGCCTGCTTCCGGATGGGGAAGCCCCTGTCGAGCGCCAGACTGAGGAACAGCTCGTCGCAGGTCGGGAGCAGCAGCGAATGGATCGAATGAACCTCCATCACTTGTCCGAACAGCTCCTGAGAGTGCTTCAGCCAAGGAGGGCGGATGTGAAATTGCGTCAGCAGCGCTTCGCCATGGATGGCATAATAGCCGGCCCATTCGGTACCGGATCGGAACGAATAGAAGACGGATTCCGTAATGTGCTCCTCCAGGAAGGAATCGAACGGCGCCGCCAAGCTCTTCAAATATTCGTCCATCAGAGCACCGATCTCGTCCATGGCGCAGGCCTTGGCGGTCGGGATCAACACGCGGCCGGCTCCAGATACCGATCCCTCAGCTGCTTCAGCTGCGGCTCCGTCAAGCCGATTCCATCCCTCAGATAGGCTTCCGCCGTCCCGTGGACGCGGCGGATTTCGTCGAATGCGGCCTGAATATATTCCTCTCTCACGGCCAGAACCGTACGCACCAGCTCCAGATGAGACTCGTCGTTCAAAAAAGCGGAGGCTTGGCGAAGAATGGCTTCGTTGGCTTCCCGGCGGTTTTCCCCGGTACGCATATAGTCCGCCGCAATCGCAGCCTCCGGTACGCCAAGCGCCAGCAGCACGACCGCCGCGGCGAAGCCGGTTCGATCCTTGCCGAGCGTGCAGTTCCACAGGACGGGACGTCCCTCCGCTTGCAGCAGCACCTGCATCAGCCCGCGATAAGCCGCCAGAGCTTGGCTGTCGGTCACGAACCTGCGGTAAATTTCCAGGATCGGATTGCCCTTGCCGCCTTCATCCTTCCACTGCTGCAATAAACGGGGCATCTCGCTCAGGCTGAATTCTCCCCCGATGACGGGCAGCGAGACGAGCCGCACGCCCTTCAGCTCCGGATTAGGCTTGGAAGAGCTCTTCTCCTCGGTGCGCAGATCGCAGACGGCCGCCAAGCCGAGCGATTCCACATAAGCGGCCTCCGCCGCCGTCAAGCCGTGCAGCTCGCCCGAACGGAACAGAACGCCTTCCTTCACCTGCCTTCCATCCGCCGATATGAACCCGCCGAGCTCTCTCATGTTCAAGCGGGCCTCCAGCTGTTTCTTCATGGAATTCACTCCCCTATTCATCCGCTCTGGAAAACGCAAGTCGAAAAGCTGGCGGCTGCCAGGGTCTCATCCTGCAAAAGCCGCCTGGTTGCGGCATTTGCCGCCACAAGCCAGATTGGCTTGGCCAAGTCGTACAAAGTAACTCTAAGTATTACGCAATCGGTTTAGACGGATTTTGACCCAGCACCTTGATGCTCAAGAACAAGCCGAGCACGATAGCTGCGGCAGAGAAGAAGAGACAGACCGCTTGAAGACCGAGTCCATCCGCAAGCCCTCCGACCGCAAGGGTGAGGCCGATCTGAAGCGCACCTTGCGCGGCGTCGGCAAGGCTGGCTACACGGCCTATCTTGTCGGCAGGAACCTGCTTCTGAAACCAGGTGGCGTAGCCGGCTCCGGCATAGGACATGAAAAACCCGAGCAGGACAAAGGCTGCTGCAGCCAGGAAGAACGTATGCGACAAATAGAAAAGAAAGTAAAAGATGCACGTCAGAAGCGTCGCCGGACCGAGATACCAGCGCCAGGAGATCCGCTTTGCGAGCAGGGCTGCCGTAAAGGAGCCCGCCAGCGCTCCGATGCCCGTCACGCTGACGATGAACCCGTATTGCTCCGTGGAGAGCTTGAGATGCTGCTTGATATACGTCAATTCTTGGGAGTCGATCGAGTAGCCGATGATGACGGCGCTTTGGAACAGCAGATAGATGGCCAGGAAGGACGGCGCGGTCAGGACGAAGCTGCGCACGGCGCCCCAATCGGCTCGAAGCATGCGCAGCGTGACGGGCTCCCGGGCCGTCCCTTCAAGCCGGGGAACCGCGGGCAGCAGGGAGATCATCAAGGCGCAGACGAAGAAGGTGGCGGCGTTGAAATAGATGCTGAAGTCCGTGCCGAAACGGTAGATGAGCAGCCCCGATAGGGCAGGCCCGAGCAGGAAGGCGCCCGAGCTGCTCATGCCGAGAATGGAGTTGAACCGCTGGCGGTCTTCCGCCGGGATGAGCTTCGTGATGTAGACCGACTGGCTTGGGCCGAAGAACGAGCCGGCCAGGCTGATGAGGAAAAGGAGCCCGAAGATGAGCCATACCGAGGAGGCGAACGGAATAAAAAGCATGAGCGTGCCGCGCACGACGTCGGTCAAAACCATGAGCTTGCGCACATCGGTGCGGTCGACGATGCTGCCCGACCAGAAATTGGTCAGCAGAAGCGCGATCGGCCGGATGACGAACAGTCCCGCCATAGCGGCAGCGGAGCCGTCCGTCAGCTCCAGCAGGGCGATGTTGATGGCGACGAAATAAATCCAGTTGCCGAGATGCGAAAACCCCAACCCGCCGACGAGAAGGGCTGCATGCTTCCAGGATTTCAAGGCTGTCTATCCTCCTCGTGGAAAAGAAACCGTTTTCTTCAATCTATCACGGATTCCATGTTCCACAATAAGGAAAATGTGACAGCTTCGGCACTATGGCAGCAGCCGAATATCCTCGCAGGAGGCCGCGACGACGTCGGCATCCGGCAGCTGAAGGGCCGCCTCGCCCGCAGCCAGTCCGATCGCAGCCGCCGCTCCGGCCGCCTTGGCCATGAGCATATCCCCGTTGGAGTCGCCGATGATGACGACCTTGGAGATGTCCAGTCCCATCCGGCGGCAGGCGAGCTCCGCCATGTCGGGATAGGGCTTGCCGCGTTCGACAAGGTCGGTGCCGATGATTTCGCCGAAGTGTCCGTCGAGGCCGAGCCAGGAAAGATGCTTGACCGCCGCGATCGTTTCGTCCGCCGTCACGACAGCCATCGGGATGCCTGCAGCGCGGCAGGCATCGAGCAGCTCCGTTACGCCTGGCAGGGCTAGAGCGGCACGCTCCCGGTCGAGCTCCCGATCGGCATGCTGCCAGCTCTCGTGCACCGCCACCCGGGCATCGGCCCAGGACAGGCCGCGCCGGTAGCCGCATGCGCTCAGCAGCGCCAGCAGCTCATGCAGCGTTCCCATCGACAGGGGGCCGCTGCGGTCGTAGCTCTCGGCTTTGCCGTCCTTCGAGAACGAGATTCCCCACTCGTTGCCCAGTTCTTCCAGAGAGAGAGGCTCAAGCCCCCGCTCCTCGAGCTTGTCGCTGAAATGCTGCTTCATATGGCGCGCCCAAGCTCCCCAGGTATGGACGAAATCAAGGAGCGTTCCGTCCTTGTCGAACAAAATGGCTTCCGCTTCGAATATGCGGCCTGCTGCGAGAATTTGCGGCATATGGCTTGTCCTCTCCCTTGTCGCGCTTCCCGTCCGTTGTGCGGAGCGCTCTTTTTTTTCCACTATATAGGATCGGCATAGCACTTGCATAGCCATGCGGAAGGCCGGCAAGGCGGCTTTCCGCGCTTGTCTCTGGCTATTAGGCCGCAATGCCCCCTACTTTCAGAGACAACCTCCTCAAGCGTCGTCTGTGCGGCCCATGCCATCCGCTGCTGTTCATGGCAATCCAGGACGCTTCGCCGCAAGCGGCAAAAAACCGCCCCGGCCCCTTAGGGCCGAATGCGGCTTGATTTGTCAAAATGTCGTAAAGCCAAGCAAATCCTGCACTCGGTAAAGCACGCGCTTGATCCAGACCGTGTCATTCTCGTACTGGCCATATTCGGCCGTATACGGCGCATCCTCATTGGACCAGAGCCGCTGAAAATATGCCTCCGCCTCCATCGCCGCACGGCTTCCGGAAGGGGCCGTTATTCTCAGATTCGATTCCAGGTTCAGATCGTCGAGGTTGCGGGCCGTGAAGTTGGCGGAGCCGTTGTGGATGACCGAGCCTTCCGGACCTGCGATGAGCATCGCCTTGACATGATACTGCTCCTTGTCCGTGTTGTACCAGCGGATCTGGATGTTCCCGTCCGACTTGTTAGCAAGCTCCTGCGCCACGGGACGGTTCGGGATGCCGATCTTGCTGTTGCCGAAGGCGACTTCGTTGGGGTCCAGGATCAGCCGGATTTCGGCGCCCCGCCCGGACGCATCGAGGAGAGCCCGCACGACGCTGCGGTCGGCCAGATAGAACATGCCCATCCAGACGGTGTCGCCGGCGCCGGCCTCCTTCAGATCGGCAAGCACATGCTTGCGGATCTTGCCCTCGGTCAGCAGCTGCACGCCGACCGTTCCTTGCGCGGCCGATTCGGCTGCCGCGGGCGGAGGAGCATCAGGCAGCCGGATGCCTGCCCTGGACAGATCGAGAGCCGCCTGCTCGGTGCGCAGCGCTTCTCCGATCAGCCCGCTGCTTCCGCTTACGGCATACCCGCTGTTGGAATTATAGAAGCTGGAATCATGGGCGTTGGCGCTTGCAAGAACGAGCTCTTTCTCCGTAATGAGCACCTTGCGGTGGTTGGCCTTGGCGTTGACGAGCTTCAAGTAGGAGCGCAGCGTCATGTCCGGCGCCTCGCTCGCCATCTTGTTCGGAAGCCAGCCCTTGCCGTGCTGCCCGAACCAGCCTGCCGTCATCCTCCAGGCGGCGGTGTAGAGCGGATTGGAATCCCGCAGCGGGTTGACGTTCGTAATCGACACCTGGATGCCCGCGCGCTTCAGTAGCTCCAGCTCCGGATCGTCATGGGAGCCGTAGGAGGTGTTGACATCGTCGGTAATGACGACCGCCGCAAGCTCGGGGTACCGCTTCTTCTGCTGTATCAGCTTGTCCGTCATCTTGCGGCTGAGCGGCGGGTAGGACTGTCCCTTGTTGGCATAACCGTTGTACAGGAACATATCGAGAACGATGAACTGCCTTGCGTTGCCGATCGCCTGGAACATGCGCTCGAAAATCTGCTGCTCCACCTGCTGCCCGCCGCTGGCGTCCCGATGCGTAAGGTCGGTGAGCAGCTCCAGGCTGCCGTCCGGAACGTAATGGACCGTTCCCTCGAAGGATACTCCGGGAGGAAGCGGCTTATGGGTCTGATAAACGACAACGACGCCGTACAGAATCAGCAGGGCAAGGACGGCCAGCAGCCAGGGCCTGCGGTAAAAAGGCCTCGAATGCCGGCCGGACCGGCCTTGGCTCCGGCCAGGAGAGTCGGAATGCGATGGGATCGAAGCTCGTTTCATGGATGGTTTCTCTCCTAACAGGGGTCTCCCCTTGTGTACCGCCCTTGGCTGCTTTTTGAAACAGGCTTCTCGGCTCCTAAGAGCCGCCGCGGCCCCGAGCCCGGTCCTCCGCCTTCCCGTACCTGGCTTCCCCGTATGTCTGCGCGAGCTTGCCGGCCTCTTCCGGCGTCAGGGAGGTGAACGGCTCTTCCGCCGCGGACAGATTCGCGGCATGCTCTTCCGGAGTCAGGCTGGGCCGATATTCGTAGCCTTGGGCTATCGCGCCGCGGATGAAGGAGCGGTACCGCATCCGCGGATCGCCGCCGTCGCCCTGCGGCTCCTCCTGCGCCTTGCGGCCAGCGGAGCGTTTCTTGCGCTTCCGGGGCACCCGCTCCAGCTTGATGACCTCGTCCGTGTAATCCGAGCCGGACGGCGGCTTGAGCGACCTCAGCAGCTTGAGCCTGCGGAACAGCGCCTCCGCCAGCTGTCGGATCCGCTCCGGAAGGATGCGCCGCAGGAGGAGGTACAGGAAGTAAGCCAGCAGAACGGCGGCGATCAAAAGCACGATGACGATCAGGATATTGCCGATCAGCACGATCCATTCGTTCGGCTCCTTGGCCTCCGGCAGCTGCATGGGCCCCGCTTCGCCTGCAGGCGGTTGTTGCGGCTCAAGCGGGGGCAGCCCCTGCTCTGCGGGGGGACGCCTCAGCGCCGCCAGCATCGCGTCGCGGAGATGGCGCAAGGAATCGGCAAGCCCTTGCCAGGCGCCGATTACAAGCATGAGCGCGACGAGGGATCCCGTCAGCAGCCGGTTCCAATACCGCATCGCGGGTGTGCCCCGCCAGCCGGCCCCGTCCTTGCCAGCGGCATTTTGAATCTGCAGGCGGTTCAGGCGAAGCAGATACAGGCACAGAGCGAGCGTAAAGGAGACCTGAACGGAGAAGGCGTACGGCTTCAGGTAGGCATTCGTCAGAACGACGATATAGAGGACGAAAGATGCCAGCATCCCCACCTGGACGAGCATCGGCGCAGCCTGGTTCCACAGCGATCGCCTTCCTGCAATGAGCCCTCTGACGGCGGCGGCTCCGGCGGCAAATCCCCATACGCAAGCGCGGATGGCTTCTGCGGTCTCGGATGACCCGGGGAACAGCCGCAGGCCGATCCAGGCTCCTGCGCCGGCGCCGGCCAGAGCCAGGAATGCCTTGGCCAGCCGCCCGGCAGGCCCAAGGGATACGCGGCTCCCGGCGATCGCAGCCGCCGCATGGAGCGCCAGCACGATGAGGCCGAGCAGCAGCGGCGGCAGGAATGTCGGCAGTTCCGCAGCCCGGAACGTGGGGAAGACGGCTCCCAGCAGCAGGACCGGATACAGCGCCAGACATTCAAGCAGCGAAAAGACCAGCATGGACGGAACCGCTTGAGGCTGACGGCCGGACGGCCTTGGCGCTTGGCCGGTCTGGGGCTCCAGGCCGGAATGCGGAGCTTGCAGGTCGGCATGCTCCCCTCCGCCTCCGGCCTCGTAATCGGGGCGGACGGCTTCTCCCTTCGGGGAAGAAGGCGCGTCAGGTACAGAACGGGTGCCTGGACCGGCGGAACGATCTCTTCTCATGACCGTCTCCCTCCCTTCGTGCGGACAGGCGGCTCCACGAAAGCAACGCGGTGGCCGGACTGCTCCAGCAGCGCCGCCGCCTCCATTATCCGGTCCGACCGGAACGCCGTCACGAGCAGATAATCCATCCCGTCCGACAGCTCCAGCTCCGCTTCCCGTCGGAGAAGCTCATAAAACGGCATCCGAATTCTCGGCTCTATCGCGGCCATGGAAGCTAGCGTCTCGTCGAGCTTCCCGCTGCCGCTGCCGAACTCCACTCTCCCGGTATCGTCCGAATACCGGCTGACCACTGCGTTATGGGCGAATCCGGCCGACAGGCCGCGGCCCAGCATTCCGGCAGCCAGAGAAGCCGCGCAGCTGATCGTCGTCTCCATGTCGCCCGGCCTTGTCACCCGGTCCCACATCATTTCGGATTCCTCGATATTCAACAGGATCATGGCGCGGGGATCGGCCGTATGCCCATGCCGGCGCACCTGCAGCTCCAGCGAGCGGGCCGATGCCTTCCAGTCGATGCGGTTGAACGCGTCTCCGGGCAAGTACGCCCGCGTGCCGCTGACGACGAACGGGTCCTCGACGATCCAGCGCCTCACCTCGAGCTCTCCCTGCCAGCTTCGCCAGGAGTCGGGCATGACGCTCTCTTCCATCGGAGCCGGGTATACGGTGAGCTTATGCGGAAGCGACAGGGTAATCGACGGCGTATGGATAGAGAACAGGTCTCCGCCAGTCAGAGACGCCGTCTCCATGACAAATACGCCTCTGCTGACGCAGGTCGTCTGATGAGTGCGGACGATCTTGACACGCGGCTGCAGCGTGAACAGGCTCGTATGGTTCTGATAGATCCTGCCGCGGCTGACGGACGTATCGCCGCGGCCGCGGAAGACGATGGAGGCGGGAAGCATCGTCTCCAGGCGCAGCCAGGGGACGGGAAGCCCCTTGGCATTCTCGATCGTCTCGACAATTTCCAGCCGATCGCCCGCGTAGCAGGCTTCCTCGCTGAAGCGGCGGGACACCTTCACCCCGCGCAGGGATCCTTTGCCGAGCACCAGTCCCTGAGCGTAGACGAGAGCTCCGCAGACGGCAAGCAGGAGCAGCAGCTCCATCAGCGAGCCTCGGCCCCAAGGCCTTCTTCGCTCGGTACGGGCATCGCGTCCAGCAGCTCCCGAACAAGCGCTTCCGCCGGCCGGGCCTCCGTCGAATGGCGCCTCTTCAGGACGATTCGATGGGCGCATGCCGGCACAGCGAGCCGTTTGATGTCATCCGGCAGCACATAGCTGCGGCCGTGCATGGCCGCATAGGCTTGGGAAGCCCGCATCCACGCCTGAGTGCCGCGAGGGCTGATGCCGAGCGCGACTTCCGGATTGGAGCGGCTCGCCTCCGCGAGGGCGACCATGTAATCGAGCAGGTCCGCATGCACCGATACGCCGGCGCACAGCCGCTGCGCCTCCAGCACCTCTGCTGCCGAGGCGGCCGGCCTCAGCGCTTCCGCCCATGGAGAGACGGCGCCGACGGTGCGCAGCAGGATTTCCCTTCCTTCCTCTCGGGAAGGATACCCCAAATTCATCCGGATCATGAATCGGTCCATCTGCGCTTCCGGCAGCGGGAACGTGCCCTGGTTGTCGACGGGATTCTGGGTCGCCACCACCATGAACGGCTTCTGCAGCTCCATCGTCTTTCCTTCAATGCTGATCTGCCGCTCCTCCATGCATTCCAGAAGGCTCGACTGCGTTCGTGGCGTGGCGCGGTTGATCTCGTCTGCAAGCACGATCTGCGTGAACAAAGGACCCTTGCGGAAATAGAATTCGCCGTCCTTCTGATGGTAGTAGTGGATCCCCGTCAAGTCGGAGGGGAGCAGGTCGGGGGTGAACTGAATCCTCTGAAAGTCGAGGCTGAGCGATGCGGCCAGGCTCTTGGCCAGCATCGTCTTGCCCGTTCCCGGCACATCCTCGAGCAGCACATGCCCCGATGCCAGCAAAGCGGTCAGCAGCAGGTCGATCTCTCGATCCTTCCCTACCATTACCCGGTTGATGTTCTCCTTCACTCTGGCGGCCAGCTGCTGCACTTGATGCACATTGCCACTTCCTCTCGATATCGTCGCTTGAGGCGGGCCTTCGCAGGCCGCATGCCTCTACGATTCTATTCTAGCAAATGGGATCTGGAAAAAACAGACAGGCGGACTCCTGAAAGAGTCCGCCTGTCTGGGGAAATCAGGGGTTCTGGACGCTGAACGTATCCCCGCCCTTGATCGTCCCCGATTCGAAGCCTTTGTAGAACCAGCGCTTGCGCTGCTCCGATGTGCCGTGCGTGAAGCTCTCCGGCACGACATACCCTTGCGACTGCTGCTGGATGCTGTCGTCGCCGACCGCGCTGGCTGCCGTCAGGGCCTCGTCGACGTCGCCTTCCTCGAGCAGATTGTTTCCTTGCTCGTAGTGGGCCCAGACGCCGGCATAATAGTCCGCCTGCAGCTCCAGCCGGACCTGGTACTTGTTGTACTCCGTCTCGCTGAGCTTTTCGCGCAGCGGAGCGATCTTGTCCATCGTGCCGAGCAGCGTCTGCACGTGATGCCCGACCTCGTGGGCGATGACGTAAGCCATCGCGAAGTCGCCCGGCGCCTTGAACCTCTGCTTCAGCTCGTCGTAGAAGCTGAGGTCGATGTACAGCTTGCGGTCGCCCGGACAATAGAACGGCCCCACCGCCGAGGACGCGCTGCCGCAGGCGGATTGGACCGAATCGTTGTAAAGGACGAGCGTCGGCTTTTCATAGGTCATTCCCTGCTTCTCAAACACGTCGGTCCAGACCGTCTCGGTGTCCGCCAGCACGACTGACACGAACTGGGACAGCTCCTGCTCCTGCTGCGTCTGCTCATAGGGCTCCGAGGAGCTCTGCCCGCCGGTCATGCCTCCGAGCAGGTCGCCGGGATTTCCGCCGAGAAGCGTGACGATCAGAATCAGGATGATTCCGCCGATTCCGCCGCCGACCAGCTTGCCTCCGCCGCCCATTCCCCTCCGGTCCTCCACGTTGCCGCTTCCCTGCCTGCCTTGCCACCGCATGGCGACTCCTCCTCGTCTATCTCCAAAGGTCATTTCCCGTTGAAAGGTTTACCTTTGATATACCCGCAGGAGGCGGTTTGACGCTGGAAGAGCTTTCATGGAGCCGGCCCGGCGCCGGAGGTCAGAAAAAGCATCCGCCGTAATCGGCTTTGCGGTCGCGCCAGACGGAATGGACATGGCCGCGCCCGGGCATCGCAGCTTCCCTCTTCACGACGGATTCGATCCATAAGCGGGGGCCTTCGATTCGAAGGTAGGAGCCCGGCTCCTTGTCGTCCAACGAGCCCGACCAGCCGATGTAGGTCCTATCCAGAGCTTCTTCCGCGAAGTAGTCCGCCAGCAGCTGCGGCATATCGGAAGGATGGGCGTCGATCGCCCAGCCGGTGACGGCTTCTCTCACCTTGCGCTTCTGCTTGTCGTCCAGATGGGAGTACGGAAGGCCCTCGTGCTCGGGGAACCTCGCATCCCTGCCCGGTCCGAGACGCACATCCTCGAACTTCTCCTCGAGCTGAGCCGCCGCCAGCTGATCGGGGTTCAGAGAACGGAACAGCTCGTAGGAGGCTTGGAGCCGGCCTTCCATCGGTCCATAGGTCCGGCCGCCCGCCGCAGAGATTCTCGGCTCGATGCCGACGAACATCGGGGTCAAGCCTTGCTCTCGCGTATGGTACGTCCGGTTGACAGCCAGATGGTGGCCGCTGATCTGCAGCATCCATGGGTTCGACTCGCTCGGATCTCCCAGAAACGCCACATGATATAGACGGGAATCCCATTTCGGGTTGCCTGAAGCCTCCTGCTCCGCCTGATCGGCCAATAGGATTGCTTTCATCGTATGGTAGCCATGCGGCCCAAGAGCTTCCGCAGCGAGCGCTTTGAAGGCTTCCAGGCTGGCAGGACTCATCGAGCCCAGAGAAATGCCGTTGCGCGGCGCCTCCTCGAGCGGGAGATAGCTCCAATTCACCGCATGCTTTGCTGTGAACGGATACCGGATCGCCTTGCGCTGCTGCCTTGGGAGGGTATCCTCAAGCGCGCGGGCAAGACATGCGACCCGGCTGTCATGGGGCAATCGGGAGCATGCGGCCTTCGCCTCGCGGGCGATGCCTTTCTGCAAGGCGGTGTACACATCCGCCCCGCTTCCCTTCTTGCCGGGAGCCGGCTTCTGGACCGGATTGGCCCCGCCCTCATATGATGCGTTCCATGCGGCTGCTCCCACCGCGCCGGCGGAATTGCCCGGCCAAGCCAGCATCAGCGCCAGAAGCGCCGCTGCGGCTATGCTTTTGTTCATGATCGGTTAAGACTCCTTTATCCAGATGAGATAACGGGTGCGGCGCCTGCCTGTCATGCCTAGCATTCGCATTCGGCCGCCTGATCATTCCATTATTGTGGAAGAACGCAAAAAGGAGCGGTCCCTCAGTCAATGGGATGACTGACGGCCCGCCCTTCCGCAGACGACTTATCCGTTCTCTCGGCCGGCTGCCGGAGCGAAACGCCCGTTCCCGCCATACAGATACAAATCAGCTTCCTCCGATGGAACAGCGCCCATGTAGTCTTCATGCCCCTCAGGATGAACAGCCGGGGATTTGTACAAATAGGCATGGCCGTAAGGACCTGGCATTCCCTGCATTCCCTGCATTTCCGGCATCATCGGCCCGCCGCCGTATCCATGGCCGTACATGCCGGGCATTCCCTGCATTTCCGGCATCATCTGCCCGCCGCCGTATCCATGGCCGTACATGCCGGCCATTCCCTGCACGAGCGGCTGAGCGTGGCCAACGCCGTAGCCATGCCCGCCGGGAGCCTCCTGCAGCGCCTGGACCTTGCTGCAGCCCGGAGGCGGTCCAAGAATGAGGGACTGCTGGATCGGCGCCACAGCCTTGGCGTATTCTTCTTCATCTACGCAGTACGCCAGGTTCATGATTTCCTTGGGCGTGAAGCGGAGGAAGTCCGAGCCATAGACGATATCCGGAGTCGGCTGATCGAATATCGTCAGGATATGAGCCTTCTCGGACAGCGTCACGATCCAGTGGAACCAGCCCTTCGGCAAGACGGCGACTTGACCCGGCTTCAGCTTGCAGTTCATCAGCTTCTGAGTGAACGGATCAAATACGGAGGTCATGACTTCGCCGCTGATGACGAAGACCAGCTCCGTCACATTGGTATGCCAATGCGGCTGAATGATGATGCCTTTAGTCAAATGAACGTTGAATAGGCCCGTCCGGATGGCCGGAAGCTGCTCGCCGAACAGCTGCGTAATGTAGTTGTGCGAATCCCGCTTGAAATTCAGCACCTCGTTGGAGTCAGCGCATAAGGTCAAATTCGGGGATTGCAGGATGGAATCGGTCACGTTCATGTTCCTCCACTCTAGGTTGCAGTCTAGTTCACTGTATGCCCAGAACGGCCGATCTGCTCCTCCCTGCCGGCAAGCCCATCGCCTGCATCCTAAAAAAAGAAAAAGCACGGGCAACAAGCCCGCGCTTACTCAAGCTATTCGATCTTGAACCGGTCGACCATCCGCTTCATCTCTTCCGCCATAGCGGAGAGATTGCTGGCCGAAGCATGGATCTCCTCCATCGACGCAAGCTGCTCTTCGGTCGAGGCAGCGGCTTCCTCCGAGCCGGCCGCATGGGACTGGGCGATGCCGGCGATCTGCGAGGCCGCATCGGTGACCTCCTGAATGCTGCCCGTAATCTGCTTCACGACATCCGCCATTTCCTCGATATGCGGAATCATGTTTTCTGTGCCGGACAGAATTCGGGAGAACTTCTCCGAGGTGAGCTCCGATATGCTCAGTCCCTGCTGAGCGCCAGCCACAACCTCGCTCATGATGGCGACGGACGCTTCCGTGTCCTGCTGGATGCCGGCGATCAAGGCCGCGATGTTCTTGGCCGACTGCTGCGACTGCTCCGCAAGCGCCCTTACTTCGCCGGCCACGACCCCGAAGCCTTTGCCGTGCTCGCCGGCGCGGGCGGCTTCGATCGCCGCGTTCAAGGCAAGCAGGTTCGTCTGACGGGCCAGATCCGCAATGACTTTCAGGATGCCGCCGATTTCGCGGGAGCGTCCGGACAGCGAGGCGATCACCTCATTGGATTTTTGGACCGACTCATGAATGAATCTCATCTGGTTCAGGTTGTCCTCCACATACCGGCTGCCGTCCTCCGCCTCTCCGAACGTCTGGCGGGAGAACTGCAGCACGCTCTCGGAGCCCGCCGAGATGAGCCTTGCGCCTCCCAGCACTTCCTGAAGGGCATTCTGATTCTGATCCAGCCGCACCGTCGTCATCTCGGCGCCGCCCGCGATTTCCTGGATCGCGGAGGCGACCGTCTCGGCAGCCTTGCCCGACTGCTGCGCCCCAACCTTGAGCTGCTCGGCGGATGCGGCCAGCTGTCCGGCGCTTCCGGCAATGCCCCCGATCATTTCTTTCAGTCCGACCGTCATCTCATGGAAGGCTTCGTTCAGCTGATAAATTTCGTCCCGGCCGTGGATGACGAGCTTGTCCCCCGTCAGATTTCCCTCTGCGACCTGCTTCACCGATGCAGACAGCCGGATGAGCGGACGGGTAAGAAACCACGACACGAGGCCGCCCAATGCCAGCGCGACCAGAGCGGCCGCCGTGCTGATGACGATGACGGCGACCAAGCCTGCATGCGCCTGGTCTGACGCTTTCTTGACATTGTCGGGAATAACGGTGCCGCCCATCCATTCCGCCATGGAATCGGCCTGGCTCGTAATGGACTCACTGACGGGAAGAATGATCGTGACGCCTTCTTCCGCCGCCTTTTTCTTGTTGCTCAAATAACTGTTCATCACCTTGACGGTCACTTGCTTGAATTGCTGGTTGGCCTCGCCGATCGCTTTCAGCCGTTTTTGGGACTCCTCCAATACCGCAAGCTCAAGCCCTTTTTTGACAGCGGCGTCGATCCGGCTGTTGGCGTCATAAATCTGCGTTTTGTACTTGGCGTCTCCATACAGCATATATGCTCGGAAAGCGCTGATCTGCACCGCGGAATCGGTCTGGATGGATTGGGCGAGAGACCTCAACTCACCGGCCGTATTGACGATGTAGTCATAGGATTTCTTCGTATCCTCCACGTTGTGGACCGTAAAAACGGACGATAGCCCAAATAACAAAGAAACCAAAACAAAGCTGCTGATCAGCTTCATTCTAATGGTGAAATTAACCTTCATGGGGTCTGTGGATCCCTCCGTGTCAAAAGATACGTATGTTATCGACGGAGTGGAGAAAAATATTGAGGAATGGTGAAAAGTGATTGGCAGGCTTTCACTTTGGCGGAATAGAGATCGTCGAGGAAGGACGCGCAATAGCAAGGTATAAGCCCCCCTGCCGTTCGGCCATGCTATCAAGCAGGGAGGTGAATGCAATGGCCAAGGATGTTCTTTGCGAAGTGAACTCCTGCCGGCACTGGGCTGCCGGCAATAAATGCGCGGCTACGTCCATCTATGTCGTCAGCCACAGCAAAACAGCCAGCAATTCCGAAGAGACGGACTGCAAAACGTTCGAACCGAAAATTTGATTCCCACTCGGACAGCCGACCGCCGGCTGTCCGTTCTCATTTCCGGCTCTCCTTTAGCATAACCAACAGTGATAATGATTATCACTGTTGGCTGAAATTATTCCCGCCCAGACCCTTATACGCAAAAAAGCCGCCCGGCCTCCGGCCGGACGGCTGATGCCGCTCAACTTGCTGATGCAGGAACTGCCCGCTGCTTAGCGGCTCTTGTTCGCCGGAGCTGCCGTGCGCTCTCCTGCCGGGCGCTGCCCTCCGCGGCGCTGCCAGCCCTGCTTGGCTCCTTGCCCCGACTGGCCGCCTTGGCCGGCTCCGTGCTTGGCTTGACCGCCGCCGTTGCCCGGGGAAGCTTGCTTTGCCTGAGCACCTTGGTTCCCGCCGCGGCCGCCGCCCTGTCTCGCTTGGCCTCCGCCCTTGGACGAGCCTTGCTTCGCCTGCGCGGCCGGCTTCTCCGACGGCGCCGGAGCCCCCAGCATCGGGTACGGATGGTCCGATACAACCGGAATTTTCTTCTTTGTCACCTTCTCGATATCCTTGAGGTAAGGAAGCTCCTCCACCTCGCAGAACGAAACGGCGATTCCGCTATGTCCGGCCCGTCCTGTACGGCCGATCCGGTGCACGTACGTCTCGGGCATGTTGGGCAGATTGAACTGGATGACATGGGACAGCTCGTCGATATCGATGCCGCGGGCGGCGATATCGGTCGCTACGAGCACCCGCGTCGCTCCTTTCTTGAAGTTGCTCAGAGCAGCCTGGCGCGCGTTCTGGGACTTGTCGCCGTGAATCGCCTGGGCGGATATGCTTTTCTTCGCCAGGCCCTTCGCGACCCGGTCCGCTCCATGCTTCGTGCGGGTGAAGACGAGCACCGAGGAGATCGTCTCGTCCTGCAGCAGATGGGTAAGCAGGGACAGCTTGTTTTCCTTGTCGACCAGGTACACCGACTGCTCGATCCGATCGACCGTCGAGGACACCGGGGTAATTTCGATCTTGACCGGATTCACGAGCAGCGATTCCACGAGACGGGCGATCTCCGGAGGCATCGTGGCGGAGAAGAACAGCGTCTGCCTCTTCGCGGGCAGCCTGGTCATGATCTTCTTCACGTCGTTGATGAAGCCCATGTCGAGCATGCGGTCGGCTTCGTCCAGCACAAGCACTTCGACATGCTGCAGATCGGCATGCTTCTGGTTGATGAGGTCGATCAGACGTCCCGGCGTCGCGATCAGGATATCCGTGCCGCGCTGCAGCTGCTGCTCCTGGGCATACTGGGAGACGCCGCCGACGATGACGACGCTGCGCAGCTCGGTGAAGCGGCTGTAGGCCTTGATGTTTTCTTCAATCTGGATGGCGAGCTCCCGCGTCGGCGTCAGGATGAGCGAGCGGATGACCCGCTTGCCGGCAGGCTTGCCGCCCGGACGTCCGGCGCTCAGCTTCTGGATGATCGGAATGGAGAACGCTGCCGTCTTGCCTGTGCCGGTCTGGGCGCAGCCAAGCACGTCCCGTCCTTCAAGCGCAGCCGGAATCGCCTTCTCCTGGATCGGCGTAGGCTGCGTATAGTTTTCTTTGCTCAGCGCCTTGAGTATGGCCGGCGCGATGTTCAGTTCTTCGAATTTCATATGGTCTCCTATGTTAAACGTCTATTTTCGCGTGTGCTCACGAACCGTTCCCCTCCATCATAACCCATCGGCGAGCGGGAATACAGGAACATTGGCAGAAGCCGCTTCCATTCAGGCGCCGGCGCAGTCCAAAAAAGCAGGCCGCCGGCGGCAGCCTGCTTCTTGGGGCTTGACCAAAAACCGTTTGTCAATGGGCAGCCTCGACCTCATCGACATGCTTCACATGCTTATGATTGGCCAGCATGTACAGCACCGATACAAGCACGAAGGCGGCTCCCACGATGAACGGCACATGGGGATTGAACCATTCCGCCAGCTTGCCCGCGAAATAAGGCGCGATCGCGCCGCCGAGAAACCGCAGGAAGCTGTAGGCCGCGGAAGCTGTCGAGCGCTCGACGGGAGCGGCGTTCATGACGCCGGTCGTAATGAGCGTATTGTTGTTGCCGAGCAGAGCCCCCGCGAAAACAACGCAAGCGATGACAACCCAGTGGATATCGGTCCAGATGCCCATCGCCAGCAGCGTGAGGCCGAACAGCGCCAGCATGACCGCCATCGACTTGACCGTGCCGAACGCCCGCTGGAGCTTGGGCGCCATGAAGACGGAGGTGAAGGCGAGCAGAACGCCCCAGCCGAGGAAGACGTAGCCGATGCCGTGGATGTCCAGCCCCATGACGAAGGGAGCGTAGGCCATCAGGGTGAAGAAGCCGAAGTTGTAAAAGCATGCCGTGAGCCCGAACACGACCAGCGACCGGTGCCGCATCGCCTTGAACGGATCCAGCAGGGAAGCCGACAGCTTCTTGGCGTAAGCCGGCGTCTTCGGCGCTTCCGACTTCGGCATGAGGACCGCCAGCGCGATGAAAGCGAGAACCATCAAGGCCGCAACGCCGAGGAACGGTCCTCTCCAGGAGATCGAGCCGAGCTCGCCGCCGAGGATAGGGCCGACGGAGATGCCGAGGCCGATGGCGGCTTCATACAGGATGATGGCTTTGGCGACGCCGCTGCGGGAGAGCGACACGATCGCCGTCAGCGCCGTGGCGACGAACAGCGCATTGCCTAGGCCCCAGCCCCCGCGGTACCCGACCAGCTCCCAAATTCCATTGGAAAATCCGCCGAGAGCGGAGAAAATGGCGATGATGACGACGCCGAGCAGCAGCGTCCGCTTCATGCCGAGCCGGGAAGTGATCGTGCCGGTAATCAGCATGGCGACGGCCATGACGGCGTTATAGCTGGTGAACAGCAGGCTGACCTGGCTTGGCGTCGCATTCAGCTTTTCGGAAATGGCCGGCAAGATGGGATCCACCAGACCGATCCCCATGAAGGCGATGATTCCGGCAAAAAAAACGGCCCATACGGCGCGCGGCTGATTCAGAATGCCGCTGCGCGCGGCGGGCAATTCAGGCTTTGCAGCTTGTTGAGCTCTATTGGCCACGAAGGCTCACTCCTATTCGATTTCGTATCTGATCTTGGCTTCCTGGATCTTGCCCTTCAGCTCGATAAATTCCGACCGGATCTTCATGATCCTGGCGATCTTCTGATCCATCATCTTCAGCTGCTTCTCCACGGTCTTCTCCATATCGCCAATGATGGAGCGCTTGCGTTCGGCATCCTCCACCTGCCGGATGCCGTCCCGCAGCTCGCTCAGCTCTTCGCCGATCGAGACATATTCCTGAAGCTCCTGCAGCGAGAAGCCGAGCGAATCGCGAGCGTTGACGATCTTCTTCAGCCTCTCGACATCGAATTCGGTGTAGAGACGGAAGCCTCCCCCGCTGCGTTCCGGAGCCAGCAGCCCGATCTCCTCGTAATAGCGCACCGTCCGCTTCGTCAGGCCGCACAGGTTGGCGACATCTTCAATCTTGTAGATTTTTATCCCTTCCCTCTATATTATTTATAACTAAAATAATTATCTTAAAGATACCACCTTGTAACCTTAACGTCAACGTCAACCTTTCTCGATAAGATGCCTGGAGATCCGGATTTAAGCGGTACTCTTGGGCTTTTGGGCATAGAAAAAAACGGAGCCCCTGTCCCGCAGGCCCCGCTTCTATGGTGCTGGCATTCCCACTTGCTTATCCCGCTCCGTCTATCCGGACCGTAACAATGACCCCGTCCGAATTGTTGCCGGACAGCTCGTACGGCTTTCCCGCCGGAATTTTCACCGTCGTCTTACTCTGGACCGGATAATAGGAAATCCGGTACTTGGCGCCATCCACTTCCGTTTCGATCGCCCCTCGATCCTTCAGCAGGTTCAGATATTCTTCCAGCACGAGTCCTTCCCGATGCATGACCGCGCTATGCGGCAGACCTACGTAACGGAAATGCCAGGGCTCGTAGCGGATGCCGGTCACGTCGGTCTTGTCCTCCGGATACCTCAGGATAAATCCGTACTTCCATGCGTTCTTTTTCAGCCACTTGCCTTCCGGGGCTTTGCTCATCTCGGCGGTGCTGGAGCCGATATCCAGCGACAGGCCCAGATTATGCTCGCTGTGGCCCGGCGGAAGCGCCGAATTGCCGCCAAGCTCGCGGTAGAGCTTGTCCTGCTCCTCGTCGCTCCTGTAGCCGCTGCTGATCAGGAAATGGTTGACCCCGTCCTTGTCGGCGTCCTTCACCATCGCAATGAACCGCAGCGCCACGCTCTTGGAGAGCCGGATCTTGTTGTCGAGAAGGCCGTAGCCTTCCAGGAGCTCCTTGTGCTCGTACAGATTCACCACATCGGACTTGGCGTATGTCGACGGAACGGCATGTTCCTTATTGACCAGCACCAAATTCCCTTGCTTGATTTGTGCTTTGCCGACCGAAATGGATTCGGTTGCCGGCGCACGATCCGAGGCCGGATTGTCCGATGCCGTCTGAGAGGGCGCCGCCGGCCCAGGCTGCGTCCGGGGTTCCCTCGCCGCGCAGCCGGCCGCCGCTAGAATAAGCAGTCCTATGATGGCGTATTTTTTCATTCGTCGCTTTCCCTCCGCTCTATTCTTGCCAAGTCTAAGGGAAAGTCATTAAGAAGAATTTCAGACCTTTTAAATTTTTTCTTAAATGGCGGCGATTGGATACCGGGGAAAGAAGGGCAAAGGACAGCAACATTCGGGACGCGGCATCCCTGAACGCCAATCAAGCCTTCTCCGAAAGGTTCCGGGAAGGCTCTTCATGGAGGCTGCGGCCGCTCTTTATCCGGCTTGACCTTGCAGCGGCAAGCGGACTTCAAATACGGTTCGGATCGCGCTGCTTTCGGCCGCAATTTTCCCCTTGTGCCGGTCGATGATGTTTTTGGCGATGAACAGGCCGAGTCCCGTGCTTCCTTCCTGATGAGTTCGGGCCCGATCGCCTTTATAGAACATTTCGAACAAGCGGGGCAGCTCGTCCTCCGGAATCATATCGCCGTAATTGGCGATGCGGACGACGGCTTCTTCCCCCTCTTTGCCGCATTGGACATCCACGAACTCCCCGTCCCTGCCGTACCGGGCGGCGTTGGCGAGCAAATTCTCGAACACCCGCGCGAGCAGCTCGCCGTCGCCGTTCACGATGAGACCCGGGGCGATGTCCGGCCTGACGCTGAGCCGGTTTTGCTGGAACAGGGGATAGAGCTCTTCGTTCAATTGCGCGAGCAGCTCGCTCAGATCCAGAGCCTCGGTCTCGAGCGGGAGACGGCCGTAGTTCATCCGGGTGACTTCGAACAGGCCGTCGATCAGCTTTTCGAGGCGCCTCGACTTGTTGAACGCGATGGACGTGTAATGCTGCTTCTGCTCCGGGGACAGCCCGCCTTCGCGCAGGATGAGGTCCAGGTAGCCCAGCACGGAAGTAAGCGGCGTGCGCAGGTCATGGGCCAGATTCAGGACGAGCTGGTCCTTGCTGCTCTCCGCGAAATCGCCCCGTTCGACCGCGCGCTGCAGGTTGGCGCTGGCCGCATTGATATCCCTCGCGATGCTCTCGAACTCGTCGCGGGAAGCGATGTCTACGCGCCCGCTAAAATCCCCGGATGCAAGGCGTCCGATTCCGTCCGATATTTCGCGGAAGTACGCGGCGTAGGGCTTGGTCAGGAAGAAGAAGAAGAGCACCGCAAGCGGGACGAACAGGATCAGGAAGAAGTTCAGATCCCCGAAGCTGCGGATCGCATGGCGGAGCCGCTCAAGCGGCTCCCCGTATCTCACATGATTGCTGTAATAATACTGCAGCCCCTTGAACACGGCGTACGTCGCCAAGCCGGACAGCAGCATGCTGAGCGCCAGCAGCGCGATCATTCGGGCTCTGAAGCTTCTCAGCCACTTATCCATTGAACTTGTATCCCACTCCCCAGATCGTCTTGATCCACTTGTCCTTGTCTTCGCCAAGCTTCTTGCGCAGCGTGCGGATATGGACCATCACCGTATTGCCGCTCTCGAAGTATTCCTCTTCCCACACATGGCGGAAAATGTTCTCGGCTGCGAACACCTTGCCGGGATGGCTTGCGAGCAGATGGAGGATGTCGAATTCCTTGGGCGTCAGCTCCACGCTCTGCCCGTACACGGCAACTGTGCGCCGCATGGAGTCGATCGCCATTCCGCCAAGCTCCAGCACCGAATGCTCCTCCTTCGGCCGGCTCAGCTGCAGAGACCGCCGGAGCTGCGCATTGACCCGCGCCAGAAGCTCAAGGGGGTTGAACGGCTTGGTCATATAATCGTCCGCCCCCATGACCAGACCGGATATTTTATCGAAGTCCGACGTTTTGGCGCTCAGAATGATGATCGGAATATGATTCTCCACCCGGGTCTGCCGAGTCACCTCGTAACCGTCGAGACCCGGCATCATAATGTCGAGAATGGCCAGGTCGACCGGCTGCGACTGAATCGTCCGCAGCGCCTCGGCACCATCCGCCGCCTTGATGACGTTGTATCCTTCCTTCTCCAGATGCAGAGCGACCAGATCGGCAATCTCCGCCTCGTCATCCGCGACCAGAACCGTTATAGGCTTCACCCGCTGTCACCCCTCCCTGATTCCTGCCTTCAAGGCATCTCTTTCCTTCAGTTCTACCAGAGTCGGCTCCAAAAGACCAATCGTTGGGGGCAGACAACAGTCAAAACAGGAAAAAGACCGCCTGTAAAGGCGGCCTACCTGACATCCTAACCGGACAGCATGGAGTCTCCGCCTGTTAGAGAGCATGGCCGACTGCGGCCATGTTTTTTTGGCGACTGCGAGCCGTCGGCTGCGGACGGCTCAGCCCGGATACCACAAAGGCTTGCACCGGCTGAAGCCCTCGTGATCGTCGATGACCTTGCCTATCCGCTTCAGCATGTCCGCCGTCTCTGCCGGCCTTACCCGGACGATCCAAGGAACGGAAGAAAGGCAGACCAGGCCGATATAGAACGCATACAGCTGCCAGAAGCCGTCATCCGGCTCCCCGTCATGATAGCCGCGAATCTGGCCGGCCGTGAACGGCACGCTCGTCTCGGCGCTGAAGAAGCCGGCCTTGGCGAATTCCTGAACGGAATCTCCCCAGCCGTACCGGTTGAAGTCGATGATTCCGGCCAAAGCCCCATCGTGGACAATCAGGTTCCCGACGTGATAGTCATGATGCTGGAATACGCTTGGCCTGCCTTCGGTCAGCCCGATATGTTCCTGCAGAAATTTCAGCAGTTCATCGCCTCGGTCCAGCCTGATGCCGCAGGCCTCATATTCCTGCATGTATTTCCGGTACCGCGCCAAGATCCGATCCTGCCAAGGCTCCACGTCTGCCGGGACGCCGGCCCGGTGGATCTTGCGCAGCTCCCGTCCCGCGTGAAGCCCGATCGACTCCTGCTTCCCGACCGGCAGACGAGGCAGCGCCTCCGACGCCTCTTCCCCCTCGATGTAGGTGACGAGCATGTAGCCCAGTCCTTGATCCGGCAAGCTGCCGGCCTGCACAGGCCTGGAGCACAGAACGTCCAGCTCCTTCATCTCCTCCAGAATTCCGTATTCCCTGGCCTTCGTCCCGGCCTGCTCGATCCCGTAAGCACGGAGGACGTAACGAGGCTTTCCCTCGCTGTCGGAAACCAAATATTTGGCATCGTCCGAGTAGCCCTTGAGAATCGGTTCGATTTCTCCGCAGCCGCTCAATAGAGGAATCCATCGCCGCCATGCTCGCGGATGGTCCATCGGCTTCATTTGCATCCCGTCCTTTCGGCTCTAGTTCACGTCTTCCCCCTCTATTTCGAGGCTTTCTTGCCTGCTTCCTCCCGGTTCCCGGCAAGCCGTTCCGCTATTCCTCCATATGGAATTGAACGAATCGCCGCCCGGCGGCGTCACATCCCTTTGATAGGCCAAAAGGAAGAGGCGCGCAACAGGCCGCCTTTCATCCGGCTGCCGGTTCGCTGCATAGCCGAGACTTATCCATCACGTCATTCAATTAAACGGGAGGTAGCAACCATGTCCGATACCCTGAAGCTCGTTTTGCCGCTCGCCATCCTGCAGCTCATTCTCGTCGCCGCCGCTCTTGTTGATCTCTCCAAGGTCCGCCGGACCAACGGTCCCAAGTGGATGTGGGCAATCCTCATCCTGTTCTCCAGTCTCCTCGGCACCGTCGCTTATTTTCTCTTCGGAAGGAGGTCGGACTGAATGCCGGATCTTGAAATCTCCCGGCTGTCCAAATCGTTCGGCAGCAAGGAGGCTGTCCGAGACCTTTCATTCACCGTCGGGGAAGGCCGCTGCGCGGGTCTGCTCGGACCGAACGGCGCCGGCAAAACGACGACTCTTCTCATGCTCGCCGGCCTGCTTGCGCCATCCGGAGGCAGCATCAGCTTCAACGGCAAAAGCGGAGGCGATATCCGGGAGATCATCGGCTATCTGCCCCAGTATCCGGCTTATCCGAACTGGATGAGCGGCCGGGAGTTCCTGAGCTTCACGGGCCGCCTGGCCCGTCTGGACAGACGGGATGCGGCGGATCGAAGCTCTGCCATCCTGGAGCGGGTAGGCCTGACGGACGCCGCGGACCGACGCATCGGAGGGTATTCCGGCGGCATGAAGCAGCGCCTGGGCATCGCCCAGGCCATCATTCACCGTCCGAAGCTGCTGCTCCTCGACGAGCCGGTATCGGCGCTGGATCCGCTCGGACGCCGCGAGGTGCTGGAGCTGCTGCTGGAGCTGAAAAAAGAGACGACCATCCTGTTCTCGACCCATGTCCTTCACGATGCGGAGGCGGTCTGCGACGACATCCTCATCATCCGGGACGGGCGCATCGCGCTGGGCGGCGAGCTTCGCCAAGTAATGCGGGAGCATACGGAGCCGGTTCTGACGGTCCGGTTCACGGAGCCTCGCGCGGAGTGGACTGAAGCTCTGGCGGAGCTTCCTTGCGTCCGGCACGCAGACAGCCGCTCCTTCGGCGTGGTGCTGGCCTTGAAAGGAAATCCGGAAGCGGCGAAGACGGCCGTCCTGAAAAAAATCGTGGACAGAGCAATATCGATATCGAGCTTGGAGTTCGGCCAGTCGACACTGGAGGATCTATTTGTAAAGGCGGTGCGGCCATGAGCCAGTGGATGGTGCTATACCGCAAGGAGATGCTTGGCATGAAACGCAGCTACAAATGGCTGTGGATTCCGGTCGTCTTCATTCTGCTCGGCGTCATGAACCCGGTCACGACCGCCTATATGCCGCAGCTGCTGGAGGCGAACGGCATCGCCGAGGAGGTCGCCGCGGCCATGCCCGTTCCTGCCGCCGCCGACATCATGCTGAAGACGCTGTCCCAGTACAACACGCTCGGGCTGCTGATTCTCGCCCTGTCGTTCATGGGCATCGTCTCCGGCGAGCGACAGAGCGGCGCGGCGGTCATGATTCATGTGAAGCCCGTATCCCATCTGTCGCTGGCGACGGCCAAATGGGCCAGCATGGCTTCCCTTGCGCTGACCGCCTTCGGAATCGGTTATTTCGCCACCTGGTACTATACCGATATCCTTATCGGCAGCGTCCCCCCGCATCTCATCGGGCAAAGCCTGCTCCTGTACGCCCTATGGCTGCTGTTCGCCTTGTCCGCGGTCCTCATGTTCAGCAGCGCGATGGACTCGCAGGCCGGAGCCGCCTTCCTCGCGCTGCTGGCGCTGGCCGCGCTCTCGCTGCTGCCCAGCTTGCTTGGGCGCTTCATGAAATGGAGCCCCGGCAGGCTGACCGGCGAAGCGGGCACGCTGCTGTCAACCGGGAGCATGGCTTCAGGCGCCTGGCTGCCGATTGCGGCGGCGCTGCTTTTGACGGCCGCCCTGATTTTCTGTTCCTCGCTGCTCTCGAAGCGGAAGGCCGGGAACACGGGGACAAAATGAGCAAAGAGGACGCCTGTTTCGAAAATGAGAATGTCAGAGACGATGGCTGCACGAATGAAAAACACGCATCGGCCAAGCGCCGTCTGCGTGTTTTTTCGGTTTGCTTTCAAAAAAACGGGTCGTACGTTTGATCCTTTTTCCATCAATTGAAGAACTCGGGAGAAGAAACCGAAAACCAGCCTTCCTTCCCGGCTTTTTCCAGAATGGATTCCTTATCTTCGGAATCAAAGGAGTCCAGGTCCGCAATCTGCCGAGGCTCAACCTGCTTCAGATAATAGCTGCTTTTATCGTCCGTTAGAAGGATGTAATCGACACTTTCTGTCGACGTTTTGGTCGGGTACTGGAATTGAAGACCATAGATCTTAGAGATAGATTCGGCAGGCGGCAACGCTCTGGATTCGCCGGATCGAATCCACTTCCCGGCTGCAGCCAATTTGTCCGGATCGCTCTGAACAAGAATCAATTCGGGCTGCGCTTTTGCGGAATCGCTGCGGTAGAGAGACACATTGATCAAGCTCAGTTTCCCTCCCGGCGCGCTGTCCGCAGGCTTCCCCTCGCCCGATTCCGCCGAACAAGCCGTCAACACAATCACGAGAACAACCCAAAACGCCGAATGTCTACCCATTCAATCTCATCCCCTGCCGGCTTATTTGTTCTCCTTCACGGCGATTGCGAGTGCCGCTCCTATCCCGACTCCAATGGCAATCCTGCCCCGATATTGTCCATCGCCTGGCCGAGCTAAGCCCCGATGGCGATGCCGACCGCAATTCAGAGGCCGATGGAGCCTCCATTTTTCTTCTTGGGCCCGGTTTTTTCCGGATCAACAGGTTCGTGCGCCATTTGTTCCGCTCCCCTTCGCGTCGTAGAGGCTAGCACGGATTGAAGCCTGAGCCAGTTCCGCGAAAAAGAGCGGACGAGGAGGCTCTCATGCCGATTGGCCCTTATGTCGGGAGGCACAGCAGCGGCGTCCTGCCTCATCGAGATCGTTCAAAGTCATTGAAGGGATTCTTTTTTGCATACATGCCCGGACTCCGCGGAATCAATCGCCTTTTCGTGGCGGAGCAGCCATTCCTTTCTCCAAAGCCCGCCCGCATAACCGGTCAAGGCGCCGCTGGAGCCGATAATCCGGTGGCAGGGGACGACGATGCTCAGCCTGTTCTTCCCGTTGGCGCTGCCGACGGCCCGGATCGCCTTTTCGTTGCCGATCGCAACGGCGATGTCCTTGTAGGAGACGGTGTGCGCGTAAGGCACATCGGTCAAGGCTTGCCATACGTTCTTCTGGAAGTCGGTTCCCTGAGCGGCGCATGGGAACGTGAAGCGCCGGCGCTCGCCGCGGAAATATTCCTCCATTTGCAGCCGGCAGTCTATCAAGGCCCGCGGAGTGTCGGGCCGGATCGGCTCCGGGACCTGATCTTCATCCGAGAACAGGATGGACTGGACGCCTTCGTCCGTGCCGACGATCATAAGCACCCCGATCGGGGTGTCCAGGTCGACTCGATGCGGCTTATTCACGGACAACGACCTCCTTAGGGAGATGGGCCGGATCGGTTCCGCAGGCGGCGGCATCTCCGGAATCGGCCGAGCGGCGGCGGTATTGGCTCGGCGTGCAAGCCGTCAGGCGCCGGAACGCCTTGTAGAAATGGGACGGGCTTCGGAACCCGGACTCGTAGCAGATGTCCAGGCTGCCCCGGTCTGTCGTGCGCAGGAGGCGGGCCGCTTTGTCCACCCTTATTTTCTCCAGAAACGACCGCGGCGTCTCCGACGTCTCCTGCTTGAACAGCCGCTCCAGATGGTACGGGCTTACACCGGCAAATGCAGAAATGCCCCGCAGCGACAGAGCCTGCTTGTGCTCCCGGAGCAGAAAGGCCGATACGCTCCGGATCAGGGCGGCATGGGGAGTCCGTTCCGCTTCGGGCCGGCATCGCTTGCAGGCACGGAATCCGGCTGCCTGAGCTTCCTCCCTATGCGCGTAAAAGCGGACATTTTCCTTCTTCGGCTTTCTGGAGCGGCAGGACGGACGGCAGTAGATTTTCGTCGTTTTCACGGCGGTGTAGAACAGGCCGTCATATGTTTTGTCGCAGGCAATGATTTTTTCCCACATTTCCTCGAAACCCATGGTCTCCATCGCGCCGCCTCCTTTCCTTGCCGGTTTCTTCCGGATTGTTTCTCTCCTCCGGATCGGCATCCTGCAGCCGGCTGGAGGAGGTCTCGTAACGTTAGTCTAGCCCAGATAGCGCTCCGATTCATCCTCATTCTTGCTTTTAGAATCGGCATCTCCGCGCCTTCCGCCGTACCGAAAGCATTTTTAAGGTATAATCAGGCTCAAACCCATGGAAGCAGGTGAACCCTTCGTGATCCATTTGCTGCCGCTTATGCTCGAGAGGGTCGGCATTCTGCTCATCGTCGTCTTTCTGCTCTCCAGGATGAAGTCGTTCCGCCAGATCATCCACCATGAGCATCGGCTTAAGGAAAAGCTGCTGCTGATCGCCATCTTCGGCGCATTCGGCATCATCAGCAACTATACGGGAATCAAAATCAGCCACGGCGCCATCGCCTCGCAGGCTTGGCAGGCCAATGTCGATTATGAAAGCGCCCTCGCCAATACGCGCGTGCTCGGCGTCGTGCTCGGCGGCCTGCTCGGCGGCCCGCTCGTAGGCTTCGGGACCGGGCTGATCGCCGGCGTGCACCGCATTACGCTGGGCGGCTTCACGGCGGTCGCCTGCGGCGTCTCCACGATCATGGCCGGCTTGATCACCGGCCTGCTCGGAGCCCGGATGCGCCGCAAGGGCAAAAGCATGACCTGGCGCGCCGTCGCCATCGGCATCGTCATGGAATGCGCGCAGATGGGCATCATCCTGCTCGCCGCCCGCCCGTTCGAGCCCGCTCTGGAGCTCGTGCGGGTCATCGGCATCCCGATGATCGTCATCAACGGGTTCGGCACGCTGCTGTTCATGCTGTTCGTGCAATCGATCGTGCAGGAGGAAGAGCGCACCCGCGCGCTCCAGACGCACAAGGCGCTGCATATCGCCGACCAGACGCTGCCGTTCTTCCGACAAGGACTGAGCGAGTACTCCTGCCGCGAAGTGGCGGAAATACTGCTGCGGACGACCCACGCCGACGCGATCTCGATCACCAACCGGCAGCAGGTGCTGGCTCATGTAGGGATCGGCTCGGACCATCATATCCCGATGCAGAGCCTGTCGACGCAGCTCACCCGCAACGTGCTGGAGCACGGACGGCTGCTGAAAGCCAAGACGCGGGAGGCGATCCAGTGCAACCATGAAGGCTGTCCGCTGCAGGCGGCTATCGTGCTCCCTCTCCAGGTGCATCAGCGTACCGTCGGCACGCTCAAGCTTTATTTCACGAATCCGCTCCAAATGGACCGGGTCGAGCAGGAGCTCGCCGAAGGCCTCGGCAAGCTGTTCTCCACGCAGCTGGAGCTGGCGGAGGCCGAGCAGCAGAGCCGCCTGCTGAAGGATGCGGAGATCAAGGCGCTGCAGGCGCAGGTGCATCCTCATTTCCTGTTCAATGCGATCAACACGATCTCGGCCCTGTGCCGCACCGATCCGGAGACCGCGCGCAAGCTGCTGCTGCAGCTTGGGGTCTTTTTCCGCAGCAACCTGCAGGGCGCGCGGCAGATGCTCATCCCGCTGCGCAAGGAGCTGGAGCATGTCGAAGCCTACCTGACGCTGGAGAAGGCCCGTTTTCCGGGCAAATACACGGTCGAGCTGGACATCGACCCTGCGCTTGAAGAGGTGCTCCTCCCTCCGTTCACCTTGCAGCCGCTCGTGGAGAACGCTGTCCGGCATGCGTTCGGACCGCTGAAGGGGAAACGGGTCGGACATGTGACGATCACCGCGTTCCGGGAGGCGGAACGGATGGTGCTGGTCGCGGAGGATGACGGCATCGGCTTCGCCGAGGAGCTTCTCGCGACGGTCGGCAGGCAGAAGGTCAAGTCCGCTTCGGGCACAGGAACAGCGCTGCACAATATCAAGAAACGCATCGAAGAAATCTACCAGGGAGCCGCAAGCTTCGAGATCGCAAGCGGCAGCGGCGGCGCCAGAATCAGAATTGCCGTGCCGCTCAGCCATCATGATGGAGGGGAACAGGATGCTGAAAGCATTTATCGTGGATGACGAGCCGCTCGCCCGCGACGAGCTGGCCTATATTTTGCACCGCACCAATCGCGTGGATGTGGTCGGGGAAGCGGAATCGCTGGAGGAAGCGCTCCAGGGCATACGAAAGACAGAGCCCGATGCCGTCTTTCTCGATATCCAGCTAGCCGAGGAGAGCGGGCTTGAAATCGCGCAGCAGCTGCAGATTTTGGACGCCCGTCCGGAGATCGTGTTCGCCACCGCTTACGACGAGCATGCGCTGCGCGCCTTCGAGCTCAACGCCGCCGACTACATCCTGAAGCCGTACGATGAAGAACGGATCCGCAAGGCGGTGGAGAAGATCGCCGCGCTGCGGGAAAGCCGCCCCAGTAGTCCGGCTCCCGCTCCGCTGCGGCCTCCTTCCGCTCCGGAGCGGACCGGCAAGCTGGCGATCACGGTCGAGGAGCGCATCCTGCTGGTGAACGTCGGCAAAATCCTCTATATCACGGCGGAAGAAGGAAAAACGCTGGTGGTGACCGCAGAGCAGACGTACAAGGTCGGCGAGCCGCTCGTCACCTTCGAGCAGAAGCTGCAGGGAACGCCGATCATGCGCGTACACCGCGCCTATCTGGCCAATGTGGACGAGATCGAGGAGATCCAGCCCTGGTTCCACTCGACCTGCACGCTGATCATGAGAAACGGAGCCAAAGTGCCCGTCAGCCGGACGTATCTGAAGGAGCTGAAGCAGCTGATCGGGCTTTGAATTCCCTTGCGGAGCCCGTTTTTTTCCTCTAGCGGAGCCCGGCCTGCTGTTGCTTTCCTTTTGCGGATCCCGCTGCTTTTTTTCTTTGCGGATTCCGCTTTGTCGTCCTTTAGCGCAGCCCGCTGCTTTTGCTTTCCTTTCGCGGACCTAGATCTGCCCTTCCTTCACTCCGCCTCCGAACCTCGACGTTCACGATGAAGCCGCTTCCATTCGCTGCTTGATCTCTGCGCCTCAGCCCCGATTTCCTGCGTTTTGTCTTGAAAACGGTTTCCAGGACGTTTCTTTTTCTATGCTATAGAATATCAACGTCTTGGGAGGCCACCACCATGAATGCGATTTCAATCGTAATCGGATCCATATGCATGCTCATGATTGCCTATCGATTATACGGCACGTTCTTCACGCGCAAGGTGCTGAAGCTGAGCGACGATACGCCGACTCCGGCGCATACGCTGAAGGACGGCAAGGATTATGTCCCGACGAACAAATGGGTCGCCTTCGGCCATCACTTCGCCGCCATCGCCGCGGCCGGACCGCTCGTCGGCCCGATCCTCGCCGCCCAGTTCGGCTACCTGCCGGGCCTGCTGTGGCTGCTCATCGGGGCGGTCGTCGGCGGCGCGGTGCATGACGCCGTCGTCCTGTTCGCCTCGATGCGCCGGAACGGCCAGTCGCTCTCCGAGGTCGCCAAGCAGGAGCTCGGACCGGTCGCCGGCTTCTGCACCGGCCTCGCGATGCTCTTCATCATCACCATCACGATGGCCGGCTTGTCGATGGTCGTGCTGCATGCGCTGGAGAACAACCCTTGGGGCACGTTCGCCGTCGCCATCACGATCCCGATCGCCATGGGCGTCGGCCTCTTCTACAAGAAGACCGGCAACCTGAAGCTCGCCTCCACGATCGGCTTCATCCTGCTCATGATCGGCGTCTTCGCCGGCCCCTCCATCCAGGACACCGTGGTCGGAGACTGGCTGACGTTCGATACGAGCACGCTCTCGGTCATCCTGCCGATCTACGCCTTCTTCGCCGCCGCCCTGCCGGTCTGGCTGCTGCTCGCCCCTCGCGACTACTTGAGCAGCTTCATGAAGATCGGCGTGTTCATCGCCCTCATCGTCGGCGTCTTCATCATCAATCCGGCGATCCAGTTCCCTGCCGTGACGGAATTCATCGGCGGCGGCGGACCGATCCTCGCCGGGCCGGTATGGCCGTTCATCTCGATTACGATCGCCTGCGGCGCGATCTCCGGCTTCCATGCGTTCATCGGCTCCGGCACGACGCCGAAGATGATCAACCGCTGGAGCGACATCAAGCCGGTCGCGTTCGGCGCGATGCTCGTCGAATGCCTTGTCGCCATCATGGCGCTGATCGCGGCTACGGCGCTGCAGCCAGGCGACTATTTCGCCATCAACTCCAAGCCTGACGTATTCGCGACGCTGGGCATGAGCACCGTCCATCTGCCGGAATTGAGCCAGGAGATCGGCCTTGATCTGGAAGGCCGCACAGGCGGCGCGGTGACGCTCGCCGTCGGCATGACGTATATCTTCACAAAGATTCCATGGTTCGAGAATCTCGCTCCATATTTCTTCCAATTCGTCATCATGTTCGAAGCGGTGTTCATCCTGACGGCGATCGATGCCGGCACGCGCGTCTCCCGCTATCTGATCCAGGACTTCTTCGGCGAGCTGTACAAGCCGCTGAAGCGCGTCGACTGGATTCCCGGCACGATATTCGCCAGCGCGCTCGCCTGCTTCATGTGGGGCTATCTGCTCTTCTCGGGCGACATCGGCTCGGTATGGGCGCTGTTCGGCGTCTCCAACCAGCTGATGGCCTCCATCGGCCTCATCATCGGAGCGACGGTCATCCTGCGGGTGGCCGACAAGCGGCGGTATATGCTCACCTGCCTCATCCCGCTCGCCTACCTGTTCGCCACCGTCAACTACGCGGGCTACTGGATGGTCAAAAACGTCTACCTGAACCCGGACGCATCCGGCTACAACGTGCTCAACGCCGTGCTGTCCATCATCATGCTGGTGCTCGGCATCATCATCATGTTCACGGCGGTGCGCAACTGGATCAAGACGTTCAACCATCCGCGGGCTCGGCTGGAAACCTTTTCTTCTTAGCTAATCTTTTGATCTTCCCTATAACGGTCCGCAAACAAGGCATTCCAGAGCCATCTGGGATGCCTTGTTCATGGCCGCTTCATGGCCGCCTTATTGGCAAAGCCGGCAGACGCCTTCCTCCTCATCCACCTTGCTCTCGTCCTTATCCGTGAACACGTGTTGAAAGCGGATTCCGCATGTGCCACAATAGAAGCATATCGTAATTTTTGGCTAGCCCTTATCCGTACATACATCCACTTAGGAGGTTTATATCTATGAGAACGATTCCACTCGGAACAAGCGGTCTTGAAGTTCCCGTCGTCGCCGTCGGCTGCATGCGCATCAACTCGCTGGACAAGCCCGAGGCTGAGCGCTTCGTCCAGACGGCGCTTGAGCTCGGCGCCAATTTCTTCGAGCATGCGGACATTTACGGCGGAGGCGACTGCGAGGAAATCTTCGCGGAAGCCGTCCATATGACGCCGAGCGTGCGCGAGAACCTCATCCTGCAGTCCAAATGCGGCATCCGTCCCGGCATGTTCGACTTCTCCAAGGAGCATATCCTGAATTCCGTCGACGCCATCCTGAAGCGCCTGAAGACCGATTACCTGGACACGCTGCTGCTCCACCGTCCGGATACGCTCGTCGAGCCGGAGGAGGTCGCAGAGGCGTTCAACCTGCTGGAGAGCTCCGGCAAGGTCCGCCACTTCGGCGTCTCCAACCAGAATCCGATGCAGATCCAGCTGCTGCAGAAATATGTAAAGCAGCCGATCGTAGCCAACCAGCTGCAGCTGAGCATCACGAACGCCACGATGATCTCCCAGGGCTTCAACGTCAACATGGAGAACGCTTCGGCCGTGAACCGCGACGGCAGCATCCTCGACTTCTGCCGTCTGCATGACATCACGATCCAGCCTTGGTCGCCGTTCCAGTACGGATTCTTCGAAGGCGTCTTCCTCGGCAGCGACAAGTTCCCCGAGCTGAACAAGCAGATCGACGAGGTCGCGGCGAAGTACGGAGTCAGCAACACGACGATCGCCGTCGCCTGGATTCTGCGCCATCCGGCCCGCATGCAGCCGGTCATCGGCACGATGAACATCGAGCGTCTGCAGGACTGCGTCAAGGCCGCCGACATCGCTCTCACGCGCGAGGAATGGTACGCCATCTTCCGCGCAGCAGGCAATATCCTTCCTTAAAAAAAAGCAAAGAGCGAGCCTCCAACCATCGGCGATGGTTGGAGGCTCGCTCTTTTTCATCCGTTCAGATTTATTTCAAAAAGCCTTCCTTGAAAATGGCCAGCAGATGATCCAAGGTGATCGGATCGCTGTAGCTGGACTCTTCCGTCTTGATCGTGATGACCCGGTTTTTTTCGACCGCCGGAATGCTCTTCCACGTCTTGGTTTCGAAAATCGGGTTTTCGACTCCAGCCATCTGGCTGAGGACGATCCAATCGCCCGCATAATCCGGCACCTTTTCGCTCGAAAGGGTATAGTAGCCGGGACCAAGGGCGTCTTTCTGGACCGATTCAGGCATGCCGAGTCCCATCGCCTGGTACAGAATCTCCGTCCCGCGGGCCCAGTTGTTGCCGAAGACATAGAAGCTCTTGGCGTCGTATTCAAGCACCGATACCGTCGCGTTCCCGCCGATCTTGGCCTTGATTTCCTTGCCGGCCTCGGCGGCGCGCGTCTTGAAGCTGTCGATCCACTCCTGGGCTTCCTTCTCCTTGTTCAGGAGCTTGCCGATCTCCAGCTGCTGGTTCAGGTAATCCAGCTTGCCCCAGGTGTAGACGACCGTAGGCGCGATTTCCTTGAGCTTGTCGATGTTTTTCGTCTGCGCGCCGGCCACGATGAGATCCGGCTTCAGCTCGATGATCTGCTCGAGGCTGTCCTCGGATACGACGGCGACTCCCTGCAGCTTGTCCTTGAACAGCGGGTCTTTCCCCGTCCATTCATCGACGCCCACCAGCTTGCCGTCCATGGCAAGGATGTTCGGCGCGTTCGTCAAGCCGACGATGCGCTGCGGATTGGCCGGAACCTCCACCGGACCGGTCTCGGACTCGTAGGTGATTGTCCCGGAAGCCTCGTCGGACGCAGGCGATGGAGCCGGAGACGCGGCGGGAGCTTCGGAGGCAGCAGGCGTGCCGCCGCTGTTCGCAGCCGTATTGCCGTTGCTGCCGTTATTTTTGCTGCCGCAGGAGGCCAGCGCCACCGTCAGCAGCAGAAGGACGGATATGAACATCCACTTTTTCATTGAAATACCCCTTTTTGTCCAATCTTTTGATAATGATTATCAGTATCACCCTTTAAACTATAGAGGCAGATAGAAGGCTTGTCAATCGGGAACGTCTGCTTGTTGCGATTGCCGACCGCCGAAAAAAAGACCCCTTCTCCGGAATGGAGAGGGGTCTTGGTAGATCTTTACCAGTTGTTGCCGGAACCGGATACCGTGAAGCTGGAAGAAGTGTTGAGGAACTTGCCGGAAGGAGCTCCGTTCACCGTATTGTTCGTAAAGGTGGACGCGCCGGTCGCCGAGCCCCTCACATAGAAGCCGTAAGTGCCTGCATTCGTAATCGTATTGGAAGCGTACGTCACGGATACGCCCGGAGCCGGCTCTTCGATGAAGACGCCGGAGTAGACGCTGTCCTGAATCGTATTGCCCGATACGGTGACCGTCAGGTTTTGGGCTTTGCCGCTGTTGCCGACCCAGTAAGCCCAGATCGCGCCGATCTGATAGCCGTAGTCCTTATGGTAGGAGCCCGCTCTCAGCAGCATGTTGTTCTGGACCGTCAGCGTGCCCGTCATGGACGGAGGGTTGAAGTTCGTGCCGAAGGAGATGCCGGAGCCGTTCACGACGGTATCCGTCACCAGATTGCCGATGACCTTGTTGTCCTTGCCGCCGTAGATCGCGATGTTGTTCGCCAGCGTCGGAATCTGGACCGTGTTGTAGCTGAACGTGTTGTTCGTATCCAGATAGGTGTCCGACCACATCGCCATGCCGTCGTCGCCGCTATTGCGGATCGAGTTGTTGCTTACGGTCGTATTGCTCGTGCCGTAATGCAGGTTGATGCCGTCCGCCCATACTTGGCGGATTCGTGAATTCGTGATCGTGGCGGCATTGGTCTGGTTCGTCAGCCAGACTCCGACCTTGGCATGCTCGATCCACAGATTGGAGATCGTCGAGTTCGTTCCGTTGCCCTCCACGCCCGTCACGCCGTTGTAGTCGTCGCGGATGAAGTCGTTCGCGCTGAGCCTGAAGTCCGACAGCGCGACGTTGCCGCCCCGCAGGTAGATGCCCGCATAGCTGCCGGATAGGGTGGAATACCAGACGCCGGCGCCCTTCATCGATACGCCGCTGTCCAGGTACAGCCTTGTGCCGGTTCCGTTGTAGCCGGCTCCCTTGGTCCCGTTGTTGAGCGTGAAGGTTCCCGCCGGAATCCAGACGCCTTTGTAGGTTCCGCCCGAGTTTTTGACCGCATTGATGGCGTTGTTGATGGCCGTCGTATCGTCGGCTCCGTCGTTCGCCGCCGCGCCGTAGCTCGTGATGGACACATAACCCGCAGGCATCGACAAGGCGGCCGGAATCGCTTCAGTCTCGATCAGGTCGACCGTCACGTTCGCCGTCGCGGCGAAGTTCAGGTTGGAGGCGTTGCGCTGCAGCTTGATGACCGTGCCGGCCGGATACGATTTGTCCAGCTGGACGGATACCTCGTCATACATGTGATGCGGGGTGTTTGGAGTCGCATTCGGATTGTTGGACCAGCGGATCTCCCCGCCTTCCGTGCCGTAGGCTCCATAGATCCAGCTGTACTTGGATGTCAGGCCGACGTCCTTGATCAGCGTTCCGCCGGCATAAAGGCTGATCGCGGAATCGATGCCCGTTCCGGCCGCGTTGTCCGGGATGGAGTAGCGGATCGTCAAGCCTTGGGCGGCTTTGTTCAGCGTGAACTGCACGTACTGGCCGGCAGCGGTCAGCTTGACGGCTTTCCTGCCCGAAGCTTCGGAGGCGAGATCGCCGAAGGCAGTCGAAGGTCCGACGATCGTGCCCGTGTAGGACGCGCTTTCCGCTTCATAAGCATCGTACGGCATCGAAGCTCCATAGGAGCCCGGGGACGGCGTCGGTGTCGGCACCGGCGTCGGCGTCGGCACGACATAGGCGATGTCGATCTTGTCCAGGTTCACGTTGCCGGTATCGGTCGCATCGTATTTGTACATGATCGTATTGCTGCCGGCGTTCAAGGCGACCGTATCGGTCTTGGAGGCCCAGGTGTCCCAGTTCGCCGTCGCGGCAAGGGAGGTCTGGGCAGCCTTGGCTCCGTTCACGTAGATGCTCAAGGACTGGACAGCCGTCGAGCCGTTGGCGTAACGCAGCGCAACGGTGTAATTGCCCGCGGTCGCCGCGCTCACGTTGAACCTTGCCGATGCATTGCCTTTGTTGGCATCGGTGAAGCCTCCGACAAAGCCGGTGCCGCTGTAGCCCGTGTGGTCGCTCGCCACAGCCGCGCCTCCGGACAGCGTCGCCGTTTCGGCTTCATACGTTCCGGCCGGTGTCGGCGTCGGCGTCGGCGTCGCTGTCGGCGTTGGCGTTGGAGTTGGCGTCGCTGTCGGCGTAGCGGTTGGCGTCGGCGTCGCCGAGCCGGATCCGTACACTTCGACTTCGCTCAGCTGGCCTCCGGTCGAGCCGGTATTGGCCGTCACGTTCACCCGCACATAGCGGGCCGAGACTGCCGTGAAGGTGATCGTTGCCGTGTTGGACGATGACGGGTCGAAGGCATACGCCTTCGACGCCGCAAGCGTGACATAGGAGGAGTTGTCGGAGCTGCCCTGCACGGAGAGCGTCTCGGTCCTCGCCCCCCAGGAAGGTGGAAGCTTGAGCACGACCTTGCCGATGCTTTGCGCGCTGCCCAGATCCACGGTCAACGTGTTCGGATAGGAATTCGCCGCTCCTTCATAATAGCTGGAGGCATTGCCGTCCGTAGCATTGGATGCCGGGAAGCCCGAGAACGCATTGTTGGCCGTCGCGGCTTTGTTCAGCGCCAGATTGGCGCCCGGGGAAGCATCGACGGCGATGCTGTCGATATTGACGTTGCCCGTATCTGCCGCGTCGAATTTATAAGCGATCGTATTGCTTCCCGAGTTCAGCGAGACGGTTTCAGTCTGGGTCGACCAAGAATTCCAGTCCGCCGTCCCGGCAAGCGAGATTTGCTTGATCTTAGACCCGTTTACATACAGGCTCAGCGTTTGGTTGCCGCCGGAGCCGTTGGCATAACGGAGAACCGTCGTGTAGCTGCCTGCAGATGAAGCGCTTACAGTAAAAGTAATGGAAGCTTTGCCTTTATTGGCGTCGGTCAATCCCCCGACAAAGCCCGTGCCTGTATAACCGGTATGATCGGTCGCCTTCACGGCGCCGCCGGCCAGCGCGGCAGACTCGGCTTCATATATTTGCGGAGCTGCTGAAGCGCCAGGCGCAAAAGGAATTTGCAGAATCATCAAAGACAACGCCAGGAACAGAGCCAGGAACTTGCCCGTTTTTGCATTCGATCTCATGTTATTCATACCTCCGTATGATTTAGTCTGAAGCGGAACTTGCTTAGCCCTCCTTCTCGTTCGGAATGCATGGCGGTCAGGCGCGCTTTCACCCCCATTGTAGCCAGCCGGGCCTAGGCAGGCCACTACATTGATGACCTATAAAGCCATTATTGTGACAACGGTCTGGACGGAACAAGCAAAAGAGCCCTTCCCGCCTATAGGGAAGAGCTCCTTGCGTGGCTATTGACGGCGACCCTGGAAGCTTTCCTTCGAAAGCACATGCATTCTCTCTCCATTGCAGTTCCCGTCATCGCCGTCCAGTCCTTCGAGAATATGGCTGAAGGAGAAGCCGAGCTTCTCGAGCACCCGGAGCGACGCGGCGTTGCGGGGATCGGCCTTGGCATGCAGCCGGTCCAGCCCGATCGTGTAGAATCCATAGGCCGCCAGCGCGGCAGCCGCTTCGCCCGCATATCCCCGGCCCCAGTCGCTGCGGCGGATCAGGCAGTACAGCTCCTTGTCCGGGCGGCTGAAATCAAGCTCCCCGATTCCGCACCAGCCGACCATTTCGCCGGACGACTTGGCGATGATGGGGAACGAGTATTTGAAAGGCCCTTCGAACCGATCCCCGTAACTGGCCAGCAGCCATTGGAACAGCTCTTCGTACGGCTCCATGGGCAATACGTCCATATGCATGTACGTCAGCAGCTCCGCATCCTGCATCAGCTCGTAGGACTCCAGCAGGTCGCTTTCCTTGTAGGGACGGATGATCAGACGCTCCGTTTCCAGGCGCATCGCACATAAGATTTCATTCACTTGTATTCATCTCCCGGTCTGATGTATTCATGCCACAACAGCCTAGAGAAAGGAATTCGGCACGCAGGTCAGCACCCTTCGGATTTTAGCCTAAGCTTACGAGGCAGCAAATAGGAAAGCAAGGAACTATTTCGATATAGCCATTCGTTAGGGTACGGAAAATCTCCTATTGTCTCCTCTTATTCTCCGAATAAAACTATCCCGATGTCGATTTACGTTTTCCTTCTATTTTGGAAATTTTGATTTGATTTCCCAATATTCCTTTAATTCTTATTGATGTTCTACTAAACTGTTTCAAGGTAAGTAAATAAGGGGCGTGCAGATGGAATGAACGGAAAGGCATCAAGCATGAAGAAATGGATGTTGCCTTTGGCTCTGGCCTTGTCCTTGACGGTGCCGGCAGTGGCTTCCGCAGAGGGAGAGCTGAACTGGATCGAGGGCAGCGGCCAGCAGGTCGGGCTCGGAGACGGCCTTGCTCAGCTGAAGCTTGGCAGCGGATACGTCATGCTGAATGCGGATGACACGCGGGCCTTCCAGAAGAGCAACGGGGGCGTTCCGAACGGCAGCGAGATCGGCTCGGTCTTTCCGGCGGATAACGACAGCTGGGCCGTCTTCTTCGATTACGACGATGTCGGGCACATCTCGGATGAGGACAAGAACAGCATCGATGCCAAGGAGCTTCTCAAGAGCTACAAGGAAGGGACCGAAGAAGCGAACAAGGAGCGCGGCGAAGCCGATTGGCTGTTCGTCGACGGCTGGGAGAACGAGCCCCATTACGACGAGAAGCTGCATAACCTGACCTGGACTCTGAAGGCGCATGACAACGACCAGGAGACGATCATCAACGACAACGTCCGCTTGCTGACGCGCGAAGGCTATATTTCGGCTGTTCTTGTTTCCGATCCGGAGCATCTTGCTGCGGCACGGGAGCAGATGGAGGCGGAGGTGCTCAGCGTGTTCACGATCCAGGAAGGCAAGCGCTACGAGGATTACGTGGAGGGGAAGGACAAAAAATCCAACTACGGCCTGGCAGCTCTGGTCGTCGGCGGCGCAAGCCTCGCGGTGGCCAAAAAGGTCGGCCTGCTTGCGCTCCTCGTGGTCGGCATCAAGAAATTCGGCGTCATCCTGATCGCCGCGCTCGCGGGAGCCTGGCGCTGGATGCGGGGCAAGAAACAGCAGGCCGCAGCCAGGACCGTTGAGCAGGAAAACCGGCCGGCGGAGCAGGCCGGGCTGGCGGAAGCGCAGCCGGGACCGGATCCAAGCATCAACAGAGACACGCCGAGCCTTTGATCTTGCCGAGCCTATATAAGCGACAAAAAAAAAGGAAGCCCCTCGAAGGCTTCTTTTTTTGGCGCTTGCTGCAGCCTGCTTTTTTCACCTTATGGCGTTGTGGATGCGCGCTTCCGTGTCCCCCGGGTTTTCAAGCGAATCATACTGTTCGAATCGTCTTGGCCGACACCTCGAACCGCTCCGCCATCTCTCTGGCGCTCACCCGTTTGCGGCTCAGCAGCAGAACGGTAATCGCCAGAAGGCGGTCGACTTTCATCGACGGGCGATATACAGCGGGCCCAGCTCGACGGTCGAGCCGGCGGATTGGCGCAGCGCTTCCAGCACGACCTGGGCGTTGTAGCCGTCCGCGAAATCATAGACGAGCGCATCTTCGCCTCTCAGCGCCGCGATGACCTGCTTCAGCATCGGGAGCGGGCTTGCAATCCCGTCGGTATCGACTGCCTGAAGGCTGTCGACGGAAACCCCGCTGTACAGATGCTGCCAGTTTTCCAAAGCGATGACGCCTTGGGAACCATGCACAACCATGGAAACCCGCTCCTCGCCGGGCAGGCCCGTGCTTCCGCTTAGGGCGATCGGAATCCCGCTCTCCAGGGTCAGCGTCGCTTCGGCCCTATTCTCGGACAAGGCGCTGTCGGCCGGATAGGAGACCTCGCTGCTCAGCCGGGCGATTCGGCCGAAAATTTGCTGGATCATATGGATCCAATGAATGCCGACTTCAAGCAGAAATCCGCCCTGCTCCCGGGTCGCGACCCATCCGTTCTGCTGCCAGGCCCTCGGCCACTGCGGGAACTGCAGGAACAGCTCGATTCTCTCCACAGTCCCGGCCGCGCCATCCTCCAGCAGCTCCTTGAGCTTGAGAACCGGGGGATCGAGCGGGAACGAGAAATGCACGGCGTTCACGAGCTCCGATCCTGCCGCCAGCTCCGCCATTTCGCGGGCTTCCTCCAGGCTGTTCGCAAGCGGCTTCTCGCAGAACACATGAATGTTCTTCTCGAAAGCGGCTGTCGCCACCTCATGATGCATCGCCGGCGGGACGGCGATGTACAGCAAATCGATGCCGCCCTCATCCAGCATGATGCGGTAATCCGCATAAGTCCTTACCCCGCCTGCGCTGCCCAGGATGTTGTCGATCGCAGCCGCGTTCGGGTCGCATACCGCCGCCAGCTCGATAGCCTCCGGAAACCCGGGAGCCTTCTGAACAATCATATTCCTTCCCATTACGCCCAGACCGATGACGGCCAACCTGATTTTATCCATGCTCCGCTCCGTTTCTTCGTTCAAGAATGATAATCCCGCCCAGGGTCTGCCACTGCGGACAGCCTATGGATAAAGAAAATATACCACGGATGGCAGGGCAAAAAAGAGAGGGAACACGTTCCCTCTCTTCAGCCGTCGATATCGGACCGCCTCAGCCCATCAGAAAATCCGGATCGGCGAAGCTCGGGTTTTGGATACTTATAAAATATCGTTCCATACGGGCTCCTCCACAGAGCAAGCCCGCGCTGGATGCCCCGGCTCAAATGAATGACGGCCGCGTTCTTCTCCCTATCCGCCGCTGCTGGCGGACAGCTCGCAAGAAGCCAACCGGCAGTTCCGGCTTAAACGGACAAAGAAGAGAGGCCGAGGCCTCTCTTCTTGCTGTGCGCGCATGGACAGGAATGGGAGCTCTCGCGGGCAGCCAAAACGCCGGCCGTTCATTTCACCGCGTAAATTCCTTCCTTGTAGGTCATCGAGTACACCATGCCCTCCTCCGTCAGAATAGCGCCGGCGATATTGTCTGGGGCTACCCGCACCTGCCTGCCGTCGGGATCGACCCGATAGATGCCGGGCTCGTAACCGCCGGACAAATAGTAGACGCCGGCCGCACCCGTATAGTACGAGCTTATGGGCTGAGCCGTCAGCTTCGTTTCCTTGCCGGAGGCAAGGTCGTACCGGAACAGCTCTCCGGGATCGTAGTCGCTGCCGGCCGGATTGACCTTGTAATAGATGGCTCCAGAGGCGAACTGGATCTGTGCCGCCTTGCGGCTGACCAGCGTCTTGGCGCCGCTCCCGTCCATCCCGGCGGACATGACATGCCCGGTCTTGGCTTCGACGTAATAAATCCGGCTGCCTTCTATCCAGAACGATGCGGCCGGGCCCGTCAGCTTGGTCTGCGTCTGATCTCCCAAGCTGATTCTGTACACGGCGCTCTCATCCGCCCCGTCGCTCGTCTTGTAGCCAAGCGCATACAGATAGCCGTCCCGAGCATACATGCTGCCGACGTCCGAGTACCCGGGACCTTGCCCGCTGGTCGTCCGGTTGATGAGGTAGGCATATCCCGGCTGCCCGAACGGCTCCTTCTTGCCGGTCTTCAGATCCACCCGGCTTAGATTGCCTTCCGGCTTGGCCATCGGATCGGAGTCGGTCAGGTACACAGCTTCTCCCGATTTGACGTAGTGGACGATGCTGCGGGCGTCGGCCACCTTGGCGATGGTCCCGTTATCCACCCGGTATAACGTCTCCGATCCCACCGTCAAGTCTCCTGTATGCAGGATGATGTACAGGTCGTTATCCATCCTCTCGATGCCGGCAACCCAGCCATTCTCAGGCTTCCAGGACAGCAGCTTGGCAACGGTGGCGGATTGTCCCGAGGCAAGGTCGTACGCATGCAGCTCTGCCAGCTTGTTAACGGTAGTGACATAATACAGCTTTTGCCCGATGACCTTCGCTTGATCGAAAACCGGACTTCCCGCCAGCTCAATGGCCGCCTCTTTCTGACCGTCTGTTTTGCGGTACAGCTTCTCCACGGCTCCGCTTCCGGTATAAATGCGCTTGAAGGAATACGAAGTATTGCCATGCCGGGCGAGGGGAACCGTGTCGCCATAATTGATCGGCTTGCGGGTGTCGGCCAGCTGTTCCTTGACCTTGTTCTTGACCGCCTCCGTACCGGCGGCCTTCCAATCCACGGCATTGTCTCCGATGAGAATAAGGCCGTCATGCCAATCGATCTGCTTGCCGATCGCTTCCGCCGCGCTTCGGAGCGGCAGCATGATCTGTCCGTTCACCTTCTCCGGCGCCGCATCCATGACGCGGACTTCGCCATTCACAGTCATCGAGGTGCTGTTGACGGTGAACTTGACCGTTCGTTTGAGCTTGCTGCTGTGGAGAACGACCTCATTCGGCTTCTGCTGCTGCCAATTGGCTTCCCAGCCCTGCTGGAGGTCTGCCTGAGTCGCAAGATAGCTCATCAGGCGGATCGGCACCAGGACGCGCCCATTTCTCTGAGCCAGCTTGAAATCGGTGTAGACGTCCGTCTTCTGTCCACGGATGAATGCTTTGTTCTGATAGTCATAGGGAAAGACAATCATATTCCCGAACGCTTCGGGCAATGGTTTGGCAGCTTCCGCCGCATTCGCCAGAGGGGCCAGAAGGCTCAGACAGAGACTTGACGCCAGTAGAACCGAGGCTGCTTTCTTCATGTCGGATTCTCCTTATAGGATCAGGTTAGGATCTTCACTATAGACGCGCCAAGCAGGAATATGTTTCCATTTATTCGATAGGTATTTGGCCAAGCGCCTTCCCCACGCCTTTCATAGAATGAATGGACCTGAATCTAAATGGAGGGGCGACACTTGGCCAAACCTGGAGTATCGATCGTGGCCTGCACGAACAGGCCCGAATTCATTCCGAACATTCTGAGCAATTATAAACGACAGCTCTATCCGAACAAGGAATTGATCCTCATCGTCAACAAGGACAAGGCCGATCTGAAGGCCATCCGGCGCATAGCCTCCGCTCACCGCCATGTCCGCGTCTACTCTGTGCCCGAGAGAATATCGCTGGGCCAATGCTTGAACTGCGGCATCTCGCGGGCCAGGCATCCTCTGATCGCCAAGTTTGACCACGATGATTATTATTCGCCTTATTATCTTCGGGAGCAGGTCAAGACGCTTGCCTCCAAAGGAAGCTCCGTCATCGGCAAGCATGCCTGCCTCGTCTATTTGGAAGGGAGCAAGCGGCTCGTCGTCCGCTCCCCCGAGGAGCAGCATAAATTCGTCGATTTTGTGCAGGGCGGAACGATCTTGTTCCGGAGGAGCGTGCTGAAACACGCGCGCTTCGACGATATCTCCTTGGGCGAGGATGTCCGGTTTTTAAGAAAATGCACAAAAAGAGGCTGCACCGTCTATGCATCCTCACCCTACAATTACGTGTACATCCGCCGAAAAAACAAGAGCACCCACACCTGGAAGGTCAATGACCGGTACTATCTGGCCAAAAGCCTTCCCGTTGCGGTTACCGACAACTATGCCGCCTACGCCAAGAAAAAAGCCTGACCTGAGCAGAGGACCGGTGAAAGAAGCTGCGGCAGCAGCAGCTTTCACCGGTCGCTCACGGGTATGGTGATCAGGAAGGTCGTGCCGATGCCCTTTTCGCTCTCGACTTCGATGACGCCCTTCACTTTGTCGATCGTGCTGTAGACCATGAGCATGCCAAGGCCGGTCCCTTCCGCCTTCGTGGAATAATACGGCTTGCCCAGGCGGGATATCTCCTCCTTGGTCATTCCGATTCCCGTATCCCGGATGCTGATGACGATATGCTGCTTTCTCTCGGCGACATCGATGGAGAGGATGCCGCCTCCCGTCTCCTTCATCGCTTCAATTCCGTTTTTGTAGATATTGATCAGGCATTGCTGGATCTGATTCCGGTCATATCGGATTCGGAGGCTGTTGCTGAAGCTGAATTTCACCTCTACGGCATGGATGGATGCATAGGGCATGATGACATTTTTGGTATATTCCAGCTCATCGATCATGTTGGAGTAGACCATGTTTTCCGACTGCGGCTTGGCGAACGACAGATAATCGCTGACGATCTTCTCGGCCCGGTTGAGCTCCTGCAAAGACAGGTCCACGAATTTTTTCTCTTCCGGCGTAATCGTCGCCGATTTCTGCAGCATTTGCAGGAATCCGCTCGTTACGGTGAGCGGGTTCCGGATCTCATGCGAGACGCTTGCCGCCAGCTGGCTGACGACCTTCAACCTTTCCGACTGGAGGATCCGCTCCCTGTTTTTGAAGTTGATCAGAATCTTCTCGATCAGAATCATGATTACGCTTATCACTCCGACATAAGTCGTCAAAGCATTCCAGGCGAGGGTCTGGAATTGCCGATCGGATACGCCTAAAATCAGGCTCAGAGTCGCGAGGTAACATCCCATCGTCAGAAAAGCGATAGCGGCTGCCGCGACAACGCGGCCACGGGAATCCAATTTCAAGAACGTCTTGCTGTAGACAGGAATCAGGATGAAGGCCCCGGTAGAGAACAGGAACGATTCGAGCATCCCTGGCCCTCCAACATAGAACCGGCATGCATTCAAGATGATATACAGCGGGAATACACTCTTGTGGCCTCCAAACAAGGCCACGATGATGAACGGAATATATCTCAAATCAAATATAAATCCAATATCTAGCTTTATTGGCTTGATGATACAAAGAATCATCGTAATGGCCGATAGAACAACAAGGATATTGTTGGAATAGGGATGGGTTTTATTTTCAAAAAAGATTAAAAAAGTCAAAACCGGAACTAATAAAAATAAAAAATTCAAGAGCAAGGTCTCAAACAATGAATAACTTCCTTTCAATATTTGATACAGCAAGGAAATAACCTTCATTTTCAAGCTATATTCTGTCAGTAAGCATTTCGTTACACCATTATAATCACAGATTGCTCAATTACATATGATTTCTTCGCTATATATTTTGAATAATCCTAAAATTTAAATTGAAAACGCTGCCAACAAAAATTTTGAAGTGGCTTGAGCCAGGAAGGAATCGCCGTAGGACACGCCCTCTATCGTGCGCAGCTTCATGGCCTCGCTGCGCTGTCGTTCTTCCCTGCGAGCGCCAAAAAAAGGCCGACGAAGTCCATTGCGTGCCCTGTTTTGCAGCCATCGTACGATTGGGATTTTCCTGTTCTTCCATTTATTCCGTTGTCGTTCCTGTGCTATTGTAGGATATGGCAGCAGCCAAGTTCTGTAAGTCGAAACCATTCAATCGGAGGTAGTTTCTCAATGGCCGATGCTGTAATAAATCCGCAGAATACAAAATATCCAATCGAGGTCATGAAGGCTGTTCGCGCATCCCTGGGCGCAGATGAAAACTCGGATGAGATGGACAGCCAGATCAATACTTTGGCGCAAGTCCGTGTCATGGACATCTTCCTGGAGTCGCTTGGAAATCCAGCGCGGGGCCAAGTCATCCGAGACACGGTAGGCAAGGTTTTCGGGTTCGACCTCGATCTCATGTCTCAAAACGATGAAGGCAACCTGCTTGCGAGCTACAACTCCGAGATCATGGCCGGTGTGCGAACCTATCTCGGCCTGGCTTCGGATGACAGGAGCCGGGACTCTGCGATCATGAGTTTGAAAAAGAATGACGTCATGGACCATTTTCTATCCGCCTATGGAGAAACGATTCCAGGTTCGGACAGCCGCCGGATAATCAATTACATCTTCGGGGTAAATATTGACGGCCTAAGCGGGCTTGAGCGCTCGAGATTGTCGGTTTACTCGAAGGGCCAATGGGAGCTGAACAACCAAAACGACGTGCTGATCATTAAATCGAGCAAAGGCGACGTCGATCTTTATGTGGGTCCGACAGCCTATTACGTGGACAAGCTCGGAACAGACCAGCTTCCTCCTGAACTTGTACATGCCCTGCTTTCGCTCGGATTCACTCTCGATACGGATGCCAACCTGTATACCTACCACAACGTATCCGGCGAATCTGTTCCCGATGCGTTCAAAGGGCAGGTTATCGGCGCAATTGTCACTTGCATTCAAACTAACTTTGCCAACCTGTAAAGTCGGGCAGGCCCGGCCAAGCTGCTTGCCGCAGCGGCGGCCGGCAGCCCTCCACACCTTGCCTATGACTCTTGTAAATGGCCAAAAAAAAAACCTGCTCAACGAATGAGCAGGGTTTCTTTGCCTTTATGCCGTACAGTATGCAGACGACAAGCCGCCACATCATATGGATTCATTCACGCAGAAAGGGTGCCTGCGGGTTTAAAAGGTCCTCAACAACTGCTTGTAGTCCTCGTAAGCCAGCTTCCACTCCTCCATGCGGACTATCTTTCTCCCGTCCAGCAGGGCGGCGATGACATCGAGACAGACATGCCAGCCGGCCAGATCCTTGGGTGTATGGCCGGTCATCTCGCGGATGGTCTCGATCAAGACGAGGCGGCATCCGCCGGGTTCCGGATACAATTCGAAACGGACCCGGTCCTCGCCCCAAGCGTATTCAAGGACGGAATGCTCCCGAAGCTCGAGAATTTCGAGCTCCTTGAACGTGCCGTCCTGCATGTCGAACCGGATGCTTCCGCCTTCGCGAAGCTCTTCCACCCGCAGCTCCGGGAACCATTCCGCCAGCTTGTCGTTGACGGTGAGCGACGACCAGACTTTCTCTGCCGTGTGCTTCAGGCGCCGCTCGAAGCGGGCTTCGTATCCATCCGCTACAGGGGTTAATGACGCCAACATGATTGGACCTCCTCCTTGGGAATCAGGGCCGCTGCCCCGGGATCCCTGGTTTCACGCGGGCCGTTCTAGCGGTCCTCTTCGTCCATATGCTTCTCCAGTGCGTCCAGCTTGTCCGACCAGAACCGCCGATAAGGCTCGAACCAATGATCCAGCTCCTTCAATGGCTCCACGTTCAATCGATACCAATGGCTTTGCCCTTCTTTTCTTACCGAGACGAGCTCTGCTTCGCGCAATATCCGCAAATGCTTGGAGATTCCGGGCTGACTTAGCGACGATAAAGCAACCAGCTCTCCGACAGAGCGCTCCCGGACGCGCAGGGAGTCGAGAATTTTTCTGCGCTGGGGCTCGGCGAGCACTTCAAACAGCTTGTCCTCATTCATGGCTTATACATTACCTTTCAGTTATATTTCTGTCAAGGCATGAAAAGCAGCCGGCATACGGTGGTCTCCCTGCCAAACAAAGCGCTATTTTTATCGGTCAGAAGGTCGTGTACCGTATACTTCGGCTTTTTCCTTTGGTGCGAATAAAGGAGGCCTTGCGGTGGAAATTTAATCCTTGGACTTGCGCCGGAGATTCCCGGTCCAACCAGCGTTCACAGAACCTAACTCGACGATGTCAGCGTTGAAGCGCCGGCTGGCTCATAAATTCCAGGTTCACGGCCCTGCATTTATGTTAAAATAGCTGTAGACAAGCATTGGCTGGTCCATTAGCCTTGCCATTCTCATTTTGCCCTCGGGCTCCAATGAGGAGAAACCATCTACAGAAACAGGACACTAGGAGGAGTTACAATGGCACTCGTTTCCATGAAGGACATGCTGAACAAAGCGCTTGCCGAGGGCTACGCCGTCGGCCAGTACAACATCAACAACCTGGAGTGGACGCAGGCGATCCTCGCTGCGGCACAGGAAGAGCAATCCCCGGTCATTCTCGGCGTATCCGAAGGCGCGGCCCGTTACATGGGCGGCTTCAAAGTCGTTACCGCCATCGTCGGCGCTCTGATCGACGAAATGAAAATCACGGTTCCGGTTGCCATCCACCTCGACCACGGCTCCAGCTTCGACAAATGTAAAGAAGCCATCGATGCCGGCTTCACTTCCGTCATGATCGACGCTTCCCACCATCCGTTCGACGAGAACGTCGAGACGACGAAGAAAGTCGTTGAATACGCGCACAGCAAAGGCGTTTCCGTTGAAGCCGAGCTCGGCACGGTCGGCGGCCAGGAAGACGACGTCGTTGCTGACGGCGTTATCTACGCAGATCCTAAAGAATGCTTCGAGCTGGTCAAGCTGACAGGCATCGACTGCCTGGCTCCTGCTCTGGGCTCCGTCCACGGCCCTTACAAAGGGGAGCCTAACCTCGGCTTCAAGGAAATGGCCGAGATCCGCGAGACGATCAAGCTTCCGCTCGTACTGCACGGCGGCACGGGCATCCCTACGAACGACATCAAGAAATCCATCTCCCTCGGAACGGCCAAGATCAACGTGAACACGGAGAACCAAATCTCCTTCACGAAAAAAGTCCGTGAAATCGTGACGGCTGACCATGAAGTCTACGATCCGCGCAAATTCCTGGCACCAGGACGCGACGCGATCAAAGCGACGGTCATCGGCAAAATGCGCGAGTTCGGTTCTTCGAACAAAGCGTAAGACGCCCGCAGGAACGAAAAAGGCAGGAAGGACCTCGGTCCTTCCTGCCTTTTTTGGCATGCCGTGCCCGGAAGTGAAGCTGATCCCAACACGACCGCTGTTTAAGGGCGGAAGAAGCAGGCTCTTGTCCGGTCATGGACTCTTGCCAGTCACCGGCTCCTTCGGCAGTCATGTCCCCGCCGCCTCGATCGTACACTAGAACGAGGATGCTTGTACGAGACCGCTATCGGAGGGATGACGATGAAAATTACATCCGGGGGAATGGAGGCCGTCTATTACGGCCGCGTATCCGCCTACGGCATGAGCCCGATTGAAATAACGCTGTCGGAAGAAAAGGACCCTCTGACGTTCCATTTCTGCATCGAGCACGACCCGCAGCGGGACGACATCGCGACGGACATCCGGCTGATCCGCTACAACGAAGTCCGGATTGCCTGCATCAACTATCCGCGAGGCAAGCCGACCGGCAATGAGGATCTGATCCATCTGGGCGTACTGGACAGCCGCAGCCTGTCTCTGCGCTACGAGGTGACGATCCACTACGACTTGTCGGCCTGGGCGCTGGCCTTCACGTTCTACTCCGGCAAGGGAGGTCCGGGAGATGAATAAGCTCGAGATCCAGGATCCCAAGGTCGCCAGCAAAATCATCGCCGCCAACGCGGAGAGCGACAAAAGAAAAGCCGAGCTCGGCTTCCTCGGAAAATTTTTCGGCTCCGGCGAAAATGTCCGCCTCTATATCGTGGGCACGATCGCGCTGAGCGTCCTGCTCATCGCCCTCGTGTATACGCTGACGCCCGCTTCCTACCGGTCCGCCGACTTCGGGCTGAAGGAGATGTGGACGCTCGTCGTCCTTCCGGTCGAATCGACCATCATCGGATATTTGATCGGATCGCGCTCCAAGGATTCCGGAGGATGAGCCGTCACTTCAGCATCCGCAGCAGCAGCGCTTCATACCAGCGCCAGGGCAGCAGGGCGCGGCCCCAGACAGAGAGCCTCATGCCGCGCCCGGACAGGTAGCGCATCCGGGGCTTGGCCGTGCCGGCGATCGATGCGACAAGCCGGGCGACTGCGGCAGGATCCGGCGCGTTATCGGAAGTTTTGCGCGAATAAGCCAGAATCCTGTCCAGCATCCCTCGATATGGAGAGGCGTCGGAGACATGGACCGCATGGAAGCCCTTCTTCCAGATCTCTGTCCGGTAAGCTCCCGGCTCCACCAGCGAGACATCGATGCCGAAAGGCTTCATCTCCAATCTCAGCGCCTCGCTGAAGCCCTCCACGGCGAACTTGGACGTACTATAGGGCGCGTAGCCGGGAAGGGCGATCAGGCCGCTTACGCTGCTGATATTGACGATATGCCCGCAGCCCTGCCCGCGCATATGCGGCAGCACCGCTTGCGTGACGGCGATCAGGCCGAACACATTGGTTTCCATCTGCTCCCGCCAGGCCGCCATCGGCACCTCCTCGACGAAGCCTCCCGCCGCGTAGCCCGCGTTGTTGACCAGGACGTCGATTCTCCCATGCCTGCGCATGACATCCGCAACAGCCTCCCGGATCGCAGCCGGTTCCGTGACGTCCAGGCGGATTGTCTCCAAACGGTCCTGCACCGCTGCGCGTTCAGCCTCTGCGAGCAGCGTCCCGCTCTTGCCGGGATTCCGCATCGTCGCGATGACCTTAAATCCTCGCCTGGCCAATTCGACGGACGTGAGCAGCCCGAACCCGCTCGATGCCCCCGTAACCAGGGCGATTCTATCCCCTTGCTTCATCCCTCTCTCCTCTCCGCCCCGGCCAATCAGAGCTTGTATTTCCGCAGCAGCGGGATCCCGATCCGGTTCAGCACAAGATGCAGGAACGACCAGCCGGCCCTCCGGTGCCAGGGCAGATGGGCATCATACACGGCGCTGTACTCGATGTCGGAGACAGCGCCGCGATTGCGCTTGAACTGAGCGGCCCCGGAGCTCTCATGCAGCAGATGCCCGCTCGAGCCGGCCGTCCGGATCAGGACCGCGGACAGCATCCGGTACAGGCCAAGCTCCTGCGGCAGCGAGGTGTCATAGCCGAATACAGGCGTCGTCATGATCCCATTGCGGCAGAAATACCCCATGACCCCGTCGATCCGCCCCGTCTTCCGGCTCCGCAGCGCCTGGAAGCGGAGCAGCTTCTCCGTTCTTGCCAGCTCGAGAAACGCTTCCCCGAATTGGGGATTGTCGTACGAGTATTTCTCCAGATACAGCATTCGGTAAAGTTCAGCAAGCCGCGGCATATCTGCGCTCTTCAGCTCGTCGTGATCCATGACCTCGTAGCCGCTCGATGCCAGCAGAGCGTAATCGCGCTTCACCAGCCAGCGGGCCTTGGCGTTCATCGCAGCCGGGTTCGACGGCTCCAGGAAATAGATCTGGCGGCTCGGAACAAGCCGGAAGCCCTCCTGCACGAGCGCGTCCAGCAGTTCCCCGTGGTTCGTGCGGTTCAAGGAGCGCAGCACGAGGCCGTAATCCGGGAAACGCTGCTTCAGCGTCTGCGCGACGGCCTTCAGCTGATCGGGAGAGCAGGACGGGTACAGGTTGGTGGACACCATCCAATTGTTGATATGCGCCGTCCGGTTGAAGCGGCTCGCCTTCAGCAGACCGCCCATCACCGTCAGCAGCCCGGAGAGCAGCACGCGGGCCGCGCGGGAGCGGATCAGATGCAGCTCCTGCCGGGCGTAGCTGACATAATGCGTATAGGGCGAGCAGACATAGGAGTTGCCGTATTCCGCCTCGTTCAGCGTCACCGGCAGCACCTGCTTGCCCGCCTGGACGACATAGAGCCTCGTCCGGACATTCGGAATGAAGCCCTCCACCGACTGCTCCAGCATCGGCCGCAAAAATCGCTCCGCGTACCGGCCATCCTCTGTTTTCGGCCACGGGATCTTCTCTGCAGAATCCCGTTCATACAGCGTGATCTCCGCCGCTCTGCTCAAGCTCGAACCTCCTCTCTACCCGGCGCAGCTTGCGGTCTCCGGGAGCATGCCGATAAGCCGAGAAGGCTACATGGGGAGGCTGGCTGCCCGTCCGTTCGCCGAGCGCCCGCAACGCCTGCAGAATCGCCGACTGCGACGCTTCCCGGTGACGGTCGTCCACCTCTAGAGCCAGCTCCATCTCGCCCGGGGCATGCTGAACGGCGTGGTAGGCCGTCACCTCGGAGGCTGCAGCCACGATCGCCCGGGTAATGAAATCGGGGAATATCAGCACCTGCCGGTCGCCGCTTACGGACGGAAAAGCAAACATATCGTCGCAGCGGCCTTCAATCCGCTCGATGGCCAGAAAGGGCGAGCCGCAAGGGCAAGGCTCCTGCCGCTCCGTCAGCAGATCGTTCAGCCGATAGCGGACAATCGGCTGTGTCAGGCGGGAGAAGTCGGTCAGGATCGGCACGAACTTCCCGGCCTCGCGGTCAACATATTCCTTTTGCATGCAGACGACATCCTCGTTGATATGCAGCGTGCCATGGGCGCAGGTGGCGCCCAGGAAGCCCTCCGTGCACTGGTAGACCTGATGCAGCCGCTGACCGAAGGCCTTCTCGATGATTCCCTGGTCCAGGGGATCGAGCACCTCGGCTACGGACACGAGCTTGTCCGGACGGATCGACAGCCTTCCTTCCCGCTGCAGGTCCGCCAGCAGGCGCAGCATCGAGGCGGGAGCGACGAGCAGGCTCGGCTGCTGCTGCTGAAGGCGGGCGACGAGCTCCGCAATCGGGTCCAGCAGATCGTAGAAGCGGAATTCGATGTTCCGGCTGCCGACGGAGCCGTACAGATTGCTGTCCGCCCTCAGAAAGAAGGCGATGCGGTGGCGGCCGAGCAACGGTCCGGGCAGCACCTTGGCCAGCACCGTCCCCGCCCACGCCAGCCGCTCCCTGCGGCTGACCAGGAACAGCCCCCGGCTTCCCGACGTGCCGGAGGAGAGGCCGACCGTCACGTCGCCGATCATCGGCGCGAATTCGCGCGTGCGCTCCGCCCTCAGCGCCAGCTCCATGGCGGTCTCCTTGCGGATCCCTGCCGTATTCAGCTCATCCAGGCGCTCCATGAACACGCCCTTGTCGATGACGGGATACGACCGCCAGCCATCCGGCGAGCCGTCCCGCCACAGCTCCCGGTAAAAGGGAGAATGCTTGCGCACCTCGCGCAAATGCCGCCGGACCCGGCGCTCCTGCCAAGCCTCCAGCCGGCTCCGATCGCGCAGCATGACGTTCTTGAGATAATTCGTCTTGATGTAATGGCTCAGGATCAGCCAAGCATCCGGCAGCTTCATGAACCTTCTCCTCCTTGGACGTCCTTCTCCCAGATCTCGGGACAATGCGAAGGGATGATGCGCAGATCGGGCATCCGCCGCTGCAGCCGGACAAGCCGGTCCAGGCTGTCGGCGTACGCCTTCCGGTCCGGCATGATGAGGCCGGCCAGGAGATGGGGCGGCCGGTTGCCGCGGATGGCCGCGCTCGACCAAGCCGCGTCCGCGCAGAGGAGATGATCGCTCTCCTCCGTCGACAGCAGCAGCCCGATCTGTCCGTCGGCATGGCCCGGCAGCGGCACGGCCAGCAGGCTGCCGTCGCCCAGCACGTCTGCGGCATCGGAAAACGGGTAGGCTTCCGGCAGCTTGACCTTCTTCCGGGGGTCGATGGCTTGCGAACGCTCCAGGAAATCGGCCGGCAGCAGACCCGGCAGGAAAGCGCGGCGGACGGCTGAAATTCCCCGCAAATGGCGCACCTTCTCGTACGCCTCGGCTTCATAATAGAATCGGGCATTCGGGAAATCCTTCAGCCCGGCGATATGATCGGCGTGGAAATGGGACACGATGATGCCGTTGACCTGCTCCGGCGCGATGCCTCTGGCGGTCAATTGCCGGGCAGCGCTCTCCTCGGCGCGGAAGACGACGGGCGTCGTCATCCGGTACAGCCGTGCGGGCAGCTTGTCCGTCTCCGTCAGGAACCGGGAGGCATAGCCGGTATCCCACAGCAGAATGCCTGCATCCGGATGTTCGATGCAGGCGAACAGCGCCGGGATGCGGATGGCGCCCCTTCCGCCGCCGCGAATGGTGACCCATTCCGGGTGCTTGCAATAGCCGGCCGCATGCAGCGTCAGCTTGACCTTCTTGGTTGTCGGCAGCTTAACGTCCATGATCGCGCTCCTTCCACCACGCTGCAAATGCAGCCAGTCCTTCGTCGATGCTTGCGCGCGGCTCGTAACCGAGCTCGCTCCGGGCCGCTCCGATATCCAGCGTCTGGCTGCGGCCGATCATGCCGGCAGTCGCCCGCGTCAGCATCGGCTCGCGGCCGCCGGGAACGGCAGCCGCTGCGAGCTCCATGAGCGCCGCCGCCGCGTAAGCGGCCGGGAACGGCAGCTTCTTGGCGCGCATCGGCTCGCCAAGCGCCCGGAACAGTCGCTCCGCCGCCTCCGCAAATGGAATCGGCTCCCCGTTTGTAATGTGATACACGCGCCCGGATAGAGATTCCGGAGCTTGCCGGGCGAGAAGCAGCGCGTCCACAGCATTGTCGACATAAGTCAGGTCGATCAAAGCCCGCCCGCCGCCGATCATCGGAAGCCGGCCGGCGGCGTTGACCTGAATCAGCCGCGGCAGAATCGACGTGTCGCCGGGACCGAAAACAGCCCGAGGACGGAGAACGATCGCGGACAAGCCCGCTGCGGCGGCATCCAGCACCGCTTCCTCGGCCATCCGTTTCGTAGCGGCGTAAGGGCTCGCTTGGCGGGCCGGCAAACGGTCTGTCTCCCGCACGTTCAGGCGATGCGAAGAGCCGAAGCATACGCTTGGCGTCGACACATGGACAAGGCGCGCCGTGCCATGCCGTCTGCAGCCCGCGATTACATTCGCCGTGCCTTGGACATTCGTCTCCTGGAAATCCCGATACGGCCCCCAGGAAGCCGACAAAGCGCCGCAGTGGAACACCGCCTCCTGGCCGGCGCATGCCTGCATGACATGCCCGCTGTCCCGCAGGTCTCCCTTCAGATAGCGGATTCCCTCCTTCTTCAGCCTCGCGCCGGCCTCGTCGCTGCGGCCCATCGCCGTCACCTCCCAGCCGGCATCGCGAAGACGGGCAGCCAGGCGGCTCCCCAGAAATCCCGTCCCGCCCGTCACCAATGCCTTCATACCAGCTCACGCCCGTTCCATTCGATGTCGCAGGTTGCCGCTTCAATCAGGCTCAGCCCTCTCCTCCGGGCCGTCCGCTGCAGCTCCCTCGCCAGCAGCAGCTGCTCCAGGGCGGGCCGGGGATCGGACCAGCGGAACGTCGCGTCGCCCGCTCCGAGCCAGCGCGGCAGCCAGTGCCGCCCCGGCTTGCCCCGCAGCCGGCCGCTCAGGCCTGCGGCCAGCATCGGCAGCGCCAGCATGACGCGCTTGTCCGGCCGAGGTTCGACAGGAGCCGAGGCCGAACTTGCCTGCGGCAGCAGCAAGGCCTCGGCTATGCCGGGGTTTCCAGCCAGCAGATGGATGCCGCTGGTCGTACGCGGATTGCATTCGATCGGCATCAGGCTGCCGTCCTCCTGCTCGATCAAGTCGAAGGCGAGCTGCCCGGTGAACCTCTCCAGCTCCGCGAACCGGGCTGCCCAGGCCTGTGCGGCGGGGTGGCGCAAAGGCTCGAAATAAACGCTCGCCCCGCCATAGGCGGAGAGCTCGGAGGCGTAGGCCGCATGAGCGGTCACCTTGCCGTCGTGAACGATGCTGTAGGTGCAGATTTCCCGTCCTCCGATATATTGCTGGGCTACCCATGGATAATGGCCCGTCCCCAGCTCGGATGCCGCCTCCACCAGCTCTTGGCGGCTGGTCGCGATCCTGACCTTGGCCGCGAAGCGGGAGTATTCCGGCTTCAGGACGCAGCCTCCCGAGGAGAGCATGTCGCGGAAGGAGGAGGAATGCGCGAAATCGCGCCACTCCTCGGGCTTGCTGATCCGTACGGTCATGGGCACGTTGAAGCCCAGACGGCCGGCCGTGCGGATGAACTCCGCCTTGCTGTGCAGCCTCTGCAGCTGGGCCAGCGGCGCCGTGAACACGGCGCACTGCGACCCGAGCCGCTCGCGGCTTGCCGCAACGAAAAAGAGCTCCTCGCAGGTCGGAATCAGGCTGTGTATTCCCTCCTGTGCGATGATCTCCTCCAGCGCGTCCGCAAATGCGGCAGGATCCGCGGCGGGCGAGGGAACCCGGCAGCTGCGCTTCACGGACCGCGATACCCGGCACAGATGATGCCGGGTGCTCTCCGCGGCGATCACCTCGCAGCCTGCAGCTGCCAGCAGGCGTGCCATCTCCAGCGCAGCCGGAGCCCGCCCCCCGGTCAGAAGCACTCTCTTCCCTCTGAGGCCGTCAGTAGACAAGATCGATCGCTCCGATCGAAAATCCGGCCGATGTCCCGAATAGCAGGATCCGGTCGCCCCGCTGCATCCTGCCCTGCCGGATCGCCTCGTGAAGCGCCATCGGGATCGACGCTGCAATCACATTGCCGAATTCCGGCGTAATGTTCATCAGCTGCTCGTCCGAGATGCCCAGCTTGCGGCTCAGCAGCCTCATCGCCATCGCGCTTCCCTGATGGGGGACGACGAGACGGTAGCCGCCGATCGCGCTTCCCGTCGCTTGGAGCACGCCCTCCATGAAGTCCGGAAGCAGCTTGTAAGCCATTCGGAAGATCGCTTCGCCTTTCATATCGAAGCGGAACTCGGAGTCGTTCTCCTCCTTGTACTCGCCGGCATGCAGTCCGCTGCCGCCGCCCCGAATCTCCGAATGATGCGCCCCTGCGCTGTATGTATTCATCGCCGCATGCAGGATGCGGGAGGCTCCTTCTCCAGAGCGCTCGACGACGACCGCGGCAGCTCCGTCGCCGAACAGCGCCGCGCTTTCTTTTTGCTCCCAGTTCAGCCCTTTGGAAGCAACCTCCGTTGAGACGAGCAGCACCCTCCGGTATCGTCCTGCATGCACCATATAGGACATCACATCCATGCCGGCCACGAAGCTCAGGCAGGTGGAATTGATGTCGAAGGAAGGGACCCCCGATTTGCCCTGTCCGAGAGCTTCCTGGATCAGCGATGCCGTACATGGAATCGGCTGCTGCATCGTGGCGCTGGTACATACCAGGCAGTCGATGTCGGCGAATTCGAGCTGCGCCGCCTCAAGCGCCCGCTTCGCCGCAACCGCCCCCATTTGCGAAGCCGTTTCGGTCCCGACAAAGCGCCGCCGATGGACATTGGTCTTCTTTCTCACCCACCCCGGCTTCACCTGCAGGCGATGGTCCATTTCCGCATCCGTCACGAGAATCTCCGGCAGATAAATCCCCGTCCCCGCTATTCTTACCTTCATATCCGTCATGGTGTCCCCCGCTCGCATTCGGACCGCATGGCCCTTCCGCTCTCTTTTTAGCTATGGGGCAGGCAGCACGCCTGCGCTCTGCCCATACTGATGAATCCTACTTTTTACCCATCTATTGCCATAATAGAACATTTTGTCGGTTTATGTCCTTGAATTCGGCCTAAAAGCCTCCGGCAAGCAAGAGGATTTCGTTTCGACATTGCGATTCGAGAGCTGCCGGCTGCGGCAGGCAAACCCAAAAAAGGCATCCTCTCGGATGCCTTTCGAATTTCTTCTCGCGCGCATGGCCTGCATGCAGGATGAGCTGGTCGCGGAGACGATAGGAGACGATCCTAATCAGCTCTGTCCCCGTCAGCCGTATCCCGCTCCACTTCAATCAGCTTGAACTGCGTCACATCCGCCAGCCCCCGGTTCGTAATCCGGATTTCCGGAATGACCGGCAGGGCCACCAGCGAGAAGGTCATGTAAGGAGCATTCAGGGAGCAGCCGATCGCCTTCCAGGCTTCCTCGAGGCCGGCCACCTCGGATACGACTTCCGGCAGCGATTTCTCCGACATCAGCCCCGCGATGGCCATCGGCACCTGCGCCAGCACCTTCCCGTCCTCGACCACGATCATGCCTCCGCCGATCTTCACGAGCTCATTGGCCGCGAACGCCATCTCCTGCTCATCCACGCCCATGACGAGCAGGTTGTGGCTGTCGTGAGCCACCGTGGAGGCGACAGCCCCTCGGGTGATGCCGAAGCCCTGCACGAAGCCCAGCGACACCTGGCCCTTGCCGTGATGCCGCTCGATGCAGGCGAGACGGATCGTGTCCTGCCGGATATCCGGCAGGATGACGCCGTTCTCTACGGGGAGCTCGGCGGCAGCCTTCGCGGTCCGCGCGCTGTTCTCGATGATGCGGATGACATGGACATGGGCAGCCGTGGAATCGAATCGGCTGGCCAGCCTGAAGTCTTCCGCCGCCAGCTCGCGGCCGACATGCATGGACTGGCGGATATGGGGCGGATACACGAATGCCGGGAAGCATTCCTTGCGCAGCTGTCCTTGATCGTAGACAACAACCCCGTCCGCCAGCACGGTCGACGCCGTCATCCGCTCCAGATCGTCCAGCAGCAGGATATCCGCACAGCGCCCCGGCGCGATGCTGCCCAGATCCTGTTCGCATTTGAAATACCTCGCCACATTCACCGTCGCCATCTGGATGGCCGTGACGGGCTCCACGCCTTCCTCCATGGCCCGCCGGACGACATGGTTGAGATGCCCTTTCTCCATCAGCGTCTGCGGACTGACGTCGTCGGTGACGAGAGAGATGTTGCCCGTCGGCACCTTGTCCTCGGTCACGACCTTGATGACTTCCTTGACGTCATGCCAGGCGGAGCCTTCGCGAATCATGAGATGCATGCCCATCCGCAGCTTCTGCAGCCCCTGCTCCCGGGTGACGGTCTCATGATCCGAGGTGACGCCAGCGGCGAGATAGGCTTGCAGCATGCGGCCGTCCTCGCTGGGGAAGTGGCCGGTGACCGTTTTGCCGCTCTTGATCGTAGCCTCGATCTCTCCCAGCATGACGGGATCGCCATAGACGACCCCAGGGAAATTCATGACCTCCCCGAGCCCGACGACATTGTCCCAGGCCAGTCCCTTGGAGATGTCCTCGACGCCCAGCCTGGCTCCGGCATCCTCGAGATCGAGAGTCGCCGGAACGCAGGAGGGAAAGGTCGTGAACACCTTGAGAGGAAGCTGCTGCCCCTCCTCATGCATCAGCCTCACGCCCTCCGCTCCGAACACATTGGCGATCTCATGCGGGTCCATGAAGATCCCGGTCGTTCCTTTGGCCAGAGCTGCCTTGGCGAACTCGGTCACGGACAGCATCGTGCTCTCCACATGCATATGCCCGTCCAGCAAGCCGGGGCAGATATACCTGCCCGCTGCATCGATGATTTGCGTCCCGCTTCCGATGGCATGCTCCGCGTTCCCCACGTACGCGATCCGGCCGGCGGCAATCGCAACGTCGACATGCTCCAGCAGCTCCCCCGTATGGACGTTGACCAGAATCCCATTCCGGATGACGACCTCGGCCCCCGCCTCGCCCCGGGCTACCCGGGACAGCAGCCGGCTTGCTTCATGCAGCGGCGTTTTTTTTCCAGCGCTCATCCTGCTCCTCCACTCCTTCAATACGCAATCCTTCCAAATATTTAGCTTGTCACGATATCCGCTGCCCTATGCGACCCTCTCTGCCGCGCCAGCTTGCAGGCGAGCGGTGGGATCGCATGACGGCGGTCAGCCGGCATGCAGCTGCTCCAATGCCAGGACGGGCAGCCCGTTTTAAGGCTGCAGCCGTCCCCGCAGATAGGCTGCCAGCTCGCGCGCAGCCTGTTCATGCGCCGCGGCGCCGGGATGGCTTCTTGCGCCCGTCGTCTCCTCCGTCATGGCGGGAAGCTGGAACACCGATACCTTCCGGTCGCCCGAACGCTTGATGTAGGCATCGACAGCGCGGTAGATGGCCGGCATCATCGGCGTCCCCAGCATGCCGTAGGCCCAGACGATATAGGCATCCGGGTTGCAGGAGCGGATCGTCGAGAGGAAGCTCTCCGCCGCCGCCTCGAAAGCCTTCAGATCCTCTTCGTTGAAGGTCCCGTCCTCGTTCAGACGCTGCTTGTAGATCTTTCCGGTCTCCTCATCCTTCCACTCGGGCGAGTAGAACGCGCCTCCGTCGTTGGTGCCCAGATTCACGACCACGGCATCCGGCTGCCAGGAAGCGAAGTCATAGTCGCGGAAGGCGCCGAGAGCCGCATTCCTCTCTCCCGTCAGAAGGCCGCATACCTTCCGGTAATGCTGCGGAATATTGCCGTGCGGATTGTTGTCCCAGCTCGTCAGGACGCCCCATCCGCTCTGGGAAACAATCCGGCAATCCGCATGGAGCATTTCCGCCGCCAGGGCTGCATAGGTGCGCGTGCCGCTGAACCACATCGGAATCCAGTCCGCTTCCTCCCTGCCCCCGATCGCTCCCTCGCCGGAAGTGATGCTGTCTCCGATGAACTCGATTTTATAGGGCTTGTCCTCGACGGGCAGGAACTTCCCGTCGAACCTGACCGCATGGATGTGCAAGGAGCAGCGCGGATCGCCGCTCATCGGCTGCACGTCCTTCACGATGCGGACGTTCTTCGCCGTCTCTCCGTTCATGCCCCGGAACAGGCAGACCCAGTGCCTGCCGACCGTAATCATTTGCCTGCCGACCGGCACCGAATTGATCAGAATGGTGATCCACGGCTCGTATTGGCCGTAATCGGCCTCAAGCTCCACCCATAGCTCGGACCCCTGGGCCTGGAGCTCAAGAGCGCTTCCGCTCCAAAATAAAGTAAGCGGGGAGAGTTCCCCCGTCGTTCGGCCATGCACTTTGGCATGCGGTAGATCGGATAAGGCCTGTACAGGTAATTCGTTCATCGTCTGGTCCTCCATCTGCGGTTCCGTCGTTAGCTCCAGTTTACTCCCAGACCCGGCCTGATGTCGCCCTGCAAAAGGAAAAAACCGCTGCCTGCCAAAATCGGGAGAGCACGCGGAGCGGATGCGCCGGGTCCCCGGACCTAGACAAACAGCCCCGTCATGACGACGGGGCTGTCAACAAAACCGATGCCGCACCATTCGCGGCGACGACCATTTTAAATCGATCCTTACCTGACTGCTTGAGGACTAGGGCTCAGTCCAAGCGTTCTTGCCGTTGAATCATGGATGTCGCGGATAAGCTCCGGATTGCCCATCAAGGACAAGCCGTACGAAGGAATCATTTCCTTGATTTTCGGCTCCCACGATTTAATCTGCTGAGGGAAGCATTTCGCCAATACCTCCAGCATGACCGGAACGGCAGTGGAAGCGCCGGGGGACGCGCCGAGCAGAGCGGCGATCGAGCCGTCCGCGGCGTTGATGACCTCGGTGCCGAATTGCAGCGTTCCTTTGCCGGCTGCCGTATCCTTGATGATTTGCACGCGCTGGCCGGCTACGAGCAGGTCCCAATCCTCGCTTTTGGCGTTCGGAACGAACTCCCGCAGGGCGTCCATCCGCTTTTCTTTCGACTGCATCACTTCCTTGATCAGGTACGTGGTCAAGGATGCGTTTTTCACGCCTGCCGCCATCATCGTGACCAGGTTGTGCATCTTGACGGAGGTGACGAGATCAAGCATGGAGCCGTATTTCAAAAACTTCGGCGAGAAGCCGGCAAACGGTCCGAACAGCAGCGATTCCTTCTTGTCGATGACCCTGGTATCCAGATGCGGGACCGACATCGGCGGAGCGCCAAGCGGTGCCTTGCCGTATACTTTGGCATGGTGTTCCGCGACGACTTCCGGCTTCTGGCACACCATGAACAGTCCGCTGACCGGGAAGCCGCCGATGCCCTTCCCTTCCGGAATGCCGGACTTCTGCAGCAGATGGAGGCTGCCGCCTCCGCCGCCGATGAAGACGAACTTGGCCGTGCGGCGTTCGACCGCGCCGCTGTCGACGTTCCGCACTTTGAGTTCCCACAAGCCGTCGCTTGTCCGCTTGATATCGTCGACGTTCTGCTTGTAGTTGATCTCCACGTTCCGGCTCTGCAGGTTGGCGAACAGCATGCGCGTTAAAGCGCCAAAGTTGACGTCCGTTCCGGATTCAATCCTGGTCGCCGCTATAGGCCCCTTCGTTGTCCGGTCCTTCATCATCAGCGGAATCCATTCCTTCAGCTTCTGCGGATCGTCGGAAAATTCCATTCCATCAAAGAGCGGATTGGCCGACAGGGCGTCGAACCGTTTTTTCAAAAAGGCGACATCCTTCTCCCCTTGCACGAAGCTCATATGGGGAACCGGCATGATGAAGTCCTGCGGGTTGGCGATCAGCTTGCTTTGGACCAGATAGGACCAGAACTGCTTCGATACCTGAAATTCCTCATTGACGCCGATCGCCTTGCTGATATCCATCGATCCGTCCGGCTTCTCGACCGTGTAGTTGAGCTCGCACAGGGAGGAGTGTCCCGTCCCCGCATTGTTCCATTCGTTGGAGCTCTCCTCGCCTGCGGTCGCCCGCCTTTCGAGCACGGAGATGTTCCAGTCGGGCGCTAATTCCTTGAGCAGCGCCCCTAAAGTCGCGCTCATGATGCCTGCACCAATTAAGATAACGTCTGTTTGGGTTTGTGTTTTACTCATTTTAACCTTCCTTACACGCTGATATTTGAAGAAAAAGCAGCTCTTTCGGACAAATTGCATAGCAAGCAAGGCGCGAACAGAGTCCCGCCGCCAGTTCTGAACACCGTGACCAAGATTATCTGCAGATTAAGATATTTACTATTATATAATAATGGGAGGCGATAAGCAGGCCGCTAAATGTGGATTTAGCGGACGGTATTCCCCATCTTAGCTTAGTATTCCAACCCGGGCATTTGAATATAGATTCCCATGTCGGAAAGTTGGCATTGTATACAATTATACGGACTCTCCCAGTAGGAGTCGAGCATAATGTCTATAAAAGAATCACGCTAATAGGGCAAAATTCGCAGCAGCCTGCCGAACAGCGTCGGGCGACGGCTCCTAATGCCCCGATTCGCGCCATTTCACGCCTCTATCGCGCCTTGAGAAGCGGTCTTTTTCCTCCATTTCGTCGACAAGAAAAAAATCGCCTCCGCTGAACCAGCAGAGGCGATTGGCATTCAGATAGGGCCGGAATGGCGGCGCGGAACGTTCAGAAAGCGGAAGTCCAGCCCGCGTCGGCGGTGACGACCGTTCCATTCAGGAAGCTGGAATCGTCGGAGGCCAGGAACAGGGCTACCTTGGCGATCTCCTCCGGCGAGCCCGCGCGGGGAATCAAGCCTTGGGACAGCTGGGTGCGGCTGATCCCGAACTCGTTCATGTTCTTCATCGAGGACTGAATGTTGGTCATGACCGCCCCCGGAGCGATCGCATTGCAGCGGATGCCCTTCTGCGCATACATGAACCCGGTGTTCTTGGTCAAGCCGACAACCGCGTGCTTGGATGCCGTGTAGGCCGCGCCCGCGTGCGCTCCGTTGTATCCGCCGGTGGAGGCGGTGTTGACGATGACGCCCTTGCCTTTCTCCAGGAAGATCGGAATGGCTTTGCGCATGGCCCGCATGACGCTCTTGGTGTTGATGTCGAAGATCAGATCCCAGCGCTCGTCGGCAATGTCGCCGGCCGGCTCGAAGCCGTCCATGATGCCCGCATTGTTGACGAGGATGTCCAGCGTGCCGTATTCGCTCACGGCGGTGTCGATCATGCCTTCAATGTCTTCCAGCTTCGATACGTTGACTTGAAGGGCCTTGGCCGTGCCGCCTTGGGCGACGATTCCCTGGGCGACCTGCTCCGCGCCCTCGAGGTTGAGATCGGCGACAATGACCTTGGCGCCTTCCTTGGCATACAGCTCGGCAATGGCTTTGCCCATGCCGGAGGCGGCGCCGGTTACGACGGCAACTTGATCGTGGAGTTTCATGACAGGATCGCTCCTTTTATCTACTAGGATGTCAGCTGGCGGATAGGCCTATCCATCATTCGCGAATTTGTACACCACCAGTGTAGTCCTCTATAATTTAAGGATCAATATGCAAAAAACTTCCCGACTGTCGAAAAACGGATGCTCGTCCCACAATCTGTTCATCTTCATGCGCGAAGTAGACATTTAGGCGGTGATCTGTTGCCAGTACCCAACCGGCGTGTGAGCAAGACCAAACGCGAGCTGAAGGACGCCTTGATCCTGCTCATGGAGACCAAGGAGTTCAAGCACATCACCGTCACGGATATCGTCACCCGGGCGGAGCTGAACCGCGGGACGTTCTACAAGCATTATCAGACGAAAGAAGAGCTCCTCGGGGAGCTCATGAACGATGTCATGGAGGATCTGATCCGGGCTTACAACGAGCCCTATCTCCATACGGACAAGCTCGTAATCGGCGAGCTGACGGCATCCTCTGTGATCATTTTCAAGCATGTCGATTCCTACTCCGACTTTTACCGGATCATCATCAATTCCAATGCGCTCCCCGGCTTCCAGGACCGCATCTGCGGCACGCTGAAGCAGCTGGTCATGCAGGAGCAGGACATCATGGGAAGCAGCGACGGGAAGATCAATCCGGATCTGTTCGCCAGCTATATCGCCTATGCGCTCTTCGGACTCATCGTCGAGTGGGTCAAGGAAGGCTACAAATATACTCCGGATCATATGGCGGAGCAGCTGATCCGGATTCTGACGTATCCGTACGATCGAGCGGACGGCAGAGCCCCCAGGTTCTGAATCCGCAATGTCGAAAGTCAGGCAAAAGAAAAGGAACCCGGATCATCCGGGTTCCCCTTGCAATGCTCATCCTTCACGCCAAGACGACTTCGGAAGAAGACGAAGCGGCCCCGGCGGCCAGCCATGATGATGCCGCGCGCGTCTACCGAGGCAGCGAAAGCTGCCAGGAAACGCCGAACTTGTCCACGATCCAGCCGAATTTCCTGCTGAACGGATACTCGCCCAGAGGCATCAGAACCTCCCCGCCCTCCGACAGGCGCGCAAAGACGCGCTCTACTTCCTCTTCGGTGTCGCAAGCAAGGAACAGAGAGAAAGACGGCGTGAACGTAAAGGCATGCTTGACAAAGCTGTCTACGCACATGATTTCCTGGCCCTTCAAGGAGAACGCCGCCTGCTTGACGGTTCCCTCCGGACCGGGTTCATCCGCCCCATACCGGGTGATGCTCGTGATTCCCGAATCCTCGATGACAGAGATGTATTCCTTCATCGCCGCCTCCGCGTTTCCTTCAAACATCAAAAAGGGCGTAACCTTTTTCATGATCCGCTCCCTCCTTATTCTCCTGCTTCCAAAGCCAAGGCCGCTCCTTCGGATCCCCATTCCGCCCGCCGATCGATCGCTCTCTTAGTCTTCGCTGTTCATCTTCTTATATATTCTCGCCAAATGGGCCCGGTCCTCCTCGGTCAGCTTCTGGAACAGCTCCCTGCGCAGCCTTTGGCCTTCCAGAGTCGCCTTCCTAAGAACGGATGCGCCCTTCTCGGTGATTTCCAAGTAAACGATCCGGCGATCGGTTTCATCCACCTTGCGGACAGCCAGTTCCTTGCCGACCAGCTTTTCCGACAGGTAGCTGAGCGTCGGCGGGGTGAGCCCCAATATTTTGGCGATGTCCGAAGGGCGGCTTTTCCCGTTCTGCTTCAAGTGGCCGAGCACGAGAACATGGGAGACGCCGAGATCTTCGGAAAAGGTTTTATTCCACTGGACGATCAATTGATTGGTGAATTGATCCATATCGCGGATGAGTTCGAATATGGTCTGCTCTTCCATAAGCTCCTCCTTGAACAAAAAGAGACAGCCCCTAATGGAAATTAAGGGCTGTCATCATCTTACACGTTATTGGGCCGAGTATCCACCGTCGACGACCAGCTCGGAGCCGGTGATGTACGAGGAGTCGTCGGAAGCCAGGAAGAGCGCCGCTTGGGCGATGTCGATGGCTTGTCCGAGGCGCTGGAGAGGCGTGGCCTGGATCAGGCGTCCCAGCAGATCCTTGGACGTGCTCAGCGCTTGGGTCATCGGCGTTTCGACGATGCCGGGGAAGATGGCGTTGACCCGGACGCCTTGGCGGCCGAACGTCGTAGCCGCCGCTTTGGACAGAGCCCGCACCGCTCCCTTGGAGGCGGAGTAGGGATTGAAGCCTTGGCCGATCAAGGCGGTGTAGGAAGAAATATTGACGATCGACCCTTTGTTCCGGGCCGCCATATAGGGAGCGACATGCTTCATGCCGGCGAAGGGCCCGAAGCCGTTGATGGAGAGCATCTTCTGCCAGTCCTGGGCATCGGTTTCGGCGAAAGGCTTCTCCGAGGAGATGCCGGCGTTGTTGACGAGGATATCGATTTTGCCGAAGCGTTCGCTCACTTCCTTGGCCAGCGCCTGCCAGTCCTCGTCGGAGGCGACATTCAGCTTCATTCCATGCACATTCGTTTTCTGGCTGGCCCTTTCTAGCGCGGCCTCATTGATGTCCGCCGCAATGACGATGGCGCCTTCCTGTGCGAACAGGTCCACCATGCATTCGCCGATTCCCGATGCTCCGCCGGTGATGATGGCTACTTTCCGATCCAATTTACCCATTGTGATTGCTCCTAACGTAATTTGATGGAACCGCCGTCGACCATGATCGTCTGGCCGGTAATGTAATTCGCTTCTTCGCTCGCCAGGAATACGGCGACTTGGCCGATATCCTGCTCCGGGTCGCCAAGGCGGCGCAGCGGGATCCGGTTGATCATCGCCTCGTACATGTCCGGAGCGCTGTCGCGCCACTGCTCGACACCCGGCGTCAGCGCGATCGGAGAGATAAGGTTGACGTTGATTCCGTCCGGTCCCCATTCATTCGCCGCGACGCGGGAGATCGCCCGGATCGCTTCCTTGGCGGCCGCATAGGAGGTCTGGGTCGCTTGTCCGTCGATGCCGGCGCCCGATGCGAAGTTGATCACCTTGCCTTGCGATTTCTTCAGCTCGGCGTAAGCTGCTTGCATGAAATGGAAGGTCGGATAAAAGCCCGTTCCGAACGATAGATCGAGCTGCTCCTGGGTCGTTTCGATAAAGCTGGCTTGTCTGGACGCATGGGCGTTGTTCACCAGAATATCCAGCTTGCCGAACTTCTTGACGACCTCGGCCACGATGTCATGCGCATTGTCCTTGACCGAGATGTCCCGGATGAACAGGCAGCCTTCCGTGCAGCGGTTGACCTCGGCGAGCGTCTCCCGCCCCTTCTGCTCGTTCACGTCGACGATGGCGATATGCGCTCCTTCCTTGGCCATGGCGAGCGCCATGCCGCGTCCGATACCCGATGCGCTGCCGGTGATGATCCCGACTTTTCCTTGCAATCTCATTGAAATCCCTCTCTTCGGTTTGGATTAATTCCATGATCCGGCTTGCTCCAGCCTTTTCTTTCCTCGGAAGGCAAGGCCGATGCAGGCGATATTAATGATCAGCATGATGCCGATCGCATACAGAACCGGGGTGTAGCTCCCCGTGTAGTCGAACACGTACCCATAGGCCGGCAGAGCCACGATCGACGAGATCGCCAGCCCCATGGAGGCGTTGGAGTAGATCTGGCTGTATTCCTTATTGCCGAACAGAGCCGAAGTCAGAGCCGGTCCGAGCGTTCCGATCGAGGCGGACACAAGGCCGAAGAGGCCGACCGCAATCGAGATGACGGCCGTGCTGGAAGCCGAGAACAGCAGCAAGCCGATCGACAGCAGGCCAAGAAGCATCGTGGCGATCGCCGTGTTGCGGGTGCCGATCTTATCGCTCGCGTAGCCGATGACCAAGGAGCCGATCAGCACGCCGATCATATTGGTCGCCATGACATTGCCCGCGAACGACACATCGAAGCCTTTGTTCATCAAGTACGTCGGAATGTGCATCGAAAAGCTTGCCGCGGAAGTGATCATGAAGAAAAAGGCGATCAGCGCATAAAAAGCAGAGGATTTTTTGGCGGCAGCCAAGGTGACCCCTTTATTTTCCACCGCTGCGGCAGCGCTCCCTTTTGTGCCCGCCATTTCACCCGCCCCATACGCAAGCGCTTTCTTTTCTTGAGGCGACTTCCTCAGCAAAAGAATAATGATGGGAACCACGATGACGATGACCGCGATGCCGACGATCATATAGGACTGTCTCCAGCCTTGATGCGCGATCAGGCTGCCGACAGCCGGCTGGGTGAAGGCTCCAAGCAGGCCGCCTGCCGCGCCCATAATTCCAAGCGCCAGCCCTTTGCTCTTCTTGAACCACTGATTGATCAGGACGGGACCGGCGATCACGGTGATGAACACTCCGCCTACGGCCAGCGGAACGGCAAGGATATACCATCCCCATACGGAGCTCATGAGCCCGAACAGAGCGAACGCTCCAGCCTGCAGAATGATGGCGATGCTCAAGATGAACCGGGTATCGTACTTGGCCATCAATTTGCCGCCGATAGGCAGAAACACCATCGTCACGATAGCCGAGACGCTGAAGTACAAGGACAAGCTGCCCATTCCGACTCCCAGATCGGTCGATACTTGCTTTAAAAAGAGGCCCGCGGAGTTGTTGAGTGCAGCTTTTCCCAATCCGACCATGATGCAAAGCCCCAGCAAAATCCACCACGCGTAGTGGATTTTCTTTTTGGCGTGATTCATCGCGTTTTTTCTCTCCCCAATGCTAAGGTTCCTTGCGCGAGCGCTAGCCGCTCTGCGCCGCTTTCATGAATTGCTCAAAATCCGGAACGGTCGGGTTGGCGATATAATGTCCGCCTTCAACCTGGATCGTCTGTCCGGTGATGAACTTGGATTCGTCCGATGCCAGGAACAGCACGGTATGGCCGATATCATCCGGTTCTCCGTGGTAAGGCAGCGCGTTGTATTTCGCGAACAGATCCAATACCTGCGGCGGCATGTTGTTTTTGGCGGCCGGCGTCAAGATCAGTCCAGGCGCGACGCCATTGCATCGAATGTTATGCTTGCCATACTGGGTCGCGATATATTTCGTCAGGTTGACGACACCGGCCTTCGAAGCGCCGTAGGCAACGCGGACGGCATCGGAGGCGAAGCCCGCCATGGAAGCGGTGTTGATGATCGAGCCGCCGCCGGCTTCGATCATGTGAGGGATCGCGAACCTGCAGCCGAGCAGCACGCTCTTCAGGTTGACATTCATCAGCCGGTCCCACTCATCCAGATCGACGTGGACAGCATCCAGATCCTTCTTCAGATTTGTCAGCCCCACATTGTTGAACAGGACCGCAATCATGCCGTACTGCTTGACGGTGAACTCAACGGCTTCCTGAATCGAGACCTCGTCGCCGGCATCCAGGAAGATGCCGACCGCTTCTCCGCCTTGAGCCTTGATATTCTCAGCCGCCGCCTTCGCCCCGTCGACGTTGAAGTCGGCAATGACGACCTTGGCCCCTTCCTTCGCCATCAAGCTGGCGGCGGACAAGCCTATTCCCGAAGCCCCTCCGGTAATAAGCGCAACCTTTCCGTTCATTCTTTCCATTTGGTTCAGGCTCCTCTCTCTGAAACGTTTGATGACGCATGCCGCATCATCTATATTTAGATGTTTAATTATTAGACGTCTAAATAGTATCAAAAGATCGTTCCCGGCGCAATGGAAACTCCGACTGGAAATGGCTTAAATACTGGGAGCAAGGCAATAAAATGGAACCCGGCCCTTGTGTTCCGCGCCAAACGGATTCTTGTCCTCCGCCGCCGCTGACCGCGCATCAAAACCAAAAAAAGCTCCGTGGTCGGAGCCCTGGATGGCTGCAGGCGGTTATCAAGAATCGGGTGAGGATGATTGCCCTTCCCCGCTGGGCGGCGATGGCCTACAAATATTTGTTCAGGTTGTTCCACACGACCGCATATCCGCTGGGAAGCATGTGGATGCCGTCGACCGCATACTCCTTGTTCAGGTTGCCCTCCTCGTCGGCCAATCCCTCGTTCACGTCGATGAAGACATAGCCATGCTTGGCCGCCAGCAGCTCGATGGCTTCGTTCGCTTCGCGGATCGCCTCGTTCGTCCGGTTGCGGAACACTTCTTCCATCGACTCTCTCGGAACGAATGGAAACTCCGCCTTGGCATTTACGGGATAATAAGCCATGACATATACTTGGCACTCCGGCAATCTCCGGGCAATCCGAGTCAGAATCTCGTCGTAGTTGGCAAGCAGACGCTCCAGCTTGTAATCCGGAGCGCTGATGTCATTGGTTCCGATGTTGATGAAGAGGCTGGAGGGCTCCAGCTCGAAGATGCATGCTTCCAACGACTCCAGCAGCTCTGCCGTCACGAAGCCGGCTATGCCGCGGTTATACAGGCAGCAGCTGCGATCCAGCGTTTGCTGCAGCTCGTTGATCGGGAAAAACTCCATCAGCGACGACCCTGCAAACACCGTTTGCCCCTTACGGGCCAGCCGGTTGAGCATCGAGTACTTTCTCGCCTTCTCCTTCTTCTCGTCCAGCGCTTCCGGCCGCACAGCCAGCGAGTCCGCCCACTGGTCAACAGAAATCACCTCGGCCTGGAGAGGAAACACCTTGTCCATGAGAACGCGATGGACTTCGGGATCGGCATCCAGGCATGCATCGGCAAGCACCTTAAGCGCAAAATCCTTGTCTGCCGCTTCCCGCAACGTCGATAAAACGACTCCGCTTGTTGCGATGCCGCTGAGAATGAGCGTATCGATCCCATTGGCGCGGAGGATGACTTCGAGGTCGCTTCCGGTGAATGCGCCGACCCGGAGCTTGGTCACGATCGGCTCGCCTGGCCGAGGCTGCAGGGAGGAGTGAATGTCCGTAGCCGCTTCCGGCACGGCCGCTCCGGCACGGCCCGCAATGCCGCCGAACATTTTATTGCGTGTATTGATCTCGGGATAGCCCTCGCGAAAGGCTACCCGCACGAAAATAACGGGAATCGAGTGCCGGCGCGCGGTTTCAAGAGCTTTTTGGAATGGGAGCAGCGCATTCTCGTGTTTGATGTAACGAGATACGACGCTGTTTTGCATATCCATGACGAGCAGCGCGCTTTGGCCCCCTGAACTGTGCATGTGCTCATCCTCCTTTTCTCCACGTACCGAATTCAACCTGCCGATTGCATTCTCCTGCCCGGCCGGCGAAACGAAAGGCGATCATGCCCCTTGGGGCGGGAGCGGCTCTAATGAAGCTTCCGCATCGGCCGCCGTTCCGAGCGACGGTAGGCGCGCGGGGTCGTCCCTTCCCATTTCTTGAACACCTTGATGAAATAGCTCTGGTCGTGAAAGCTCAGCCACGCGGCGATGTCGGCGACCGGATAGTCGGTCAGGGCCAGCAGCTTTTTGGCTTCCCCGATCCGCTCGCGCTGGATGTACTCGGAGAGGGTGAGGCCGACCTCCTTCTTGAACAGCCCGGACAGGTAATTGGGGCTGAGATGGACGCGCTCGGCGAGACGGCCCAGCGACAGATCGCCGTACAGCTGGCTCGCGATCTCATGCAGGCAGTCCTGCACGGAAGGCGAGTAATGGCCCCGGCGCACCTGAGCCACCCGGTCGACGAAGTCGAACAGCGCCTTCGTCATGACGGCTCCGACCTCCTGCAGCGAGCCCATCTCCTCCAGCTGCTGGATGTAGTAGTCGCTGAGCGTGAACGCGTCCTCCTCATGCAGGCCGCCCTCGACCGCAGCCCGGCAAATAAGGGCGATGCCTGTAATCATCAGGTTCTTTTCGCTGCGGAGCCGGCTGCGCTTGGCCAGCACGCCGAACTCATCCTCGCCGATGATGAATTCCATCGCGAAGGTGCGCATCCGCTCCCTCTCCCCGGTCCGCACATAATGCAGCAGGACGCGCTCATGGGCCAGGTTCGCATGAAGCAGCCCGCTGCGGCGGCCGCGGGACAGCTCCGCGTCCGACTCTCCCTTCGAGGCTGCCGGCTCCTGCAAGGGAGCTTCGGCCGGCAGGCTTGCGGCCGGGTCGACAGACTGCCGGCGGATGGCATAGTGGACCATCAGGCTGAGCGCGCGGGCGCGATCCGGAGGCAGGAGCGGCACCTCCTCGTACAGGTCGAGCAGCGGACGGCGGTTGGCCGCATGGAGATTCTCCAGCTCTTCGCTCCACTGGCCGTCATGGGGGCGCTCCTGCACGATAGGGCCGAGCACGAGCGTGCCGGCCAGGCGTTCCTCGTCGAGCGCGTTCACGAAGAAATATTGCAGCCGGGAGCGGGTGAAGTGGACCGGCTGGTCGGCGGCAAACAGCGCGTATTCGTAGCCGGATACCTGTTCGCGGACGAAGGAAGCGAAATAAGGGTTTGTCCGAAGCGGATCGCCGGCGTATTCGGCTTCGATCCTCCTCCCCGGATGGATGACAAAAACCGGCACCCCCAGAGCATCATGGAGAAGCCGGCCAAAAACGGCCAGCTCCGGCAGCTTGTTCATGCGTGCGTCCACCTCCCGAGAATCTCAGCCAATAGAATGAGTAGAAAATACTACAAATCGGAGAAAACTACAATTATCGTCCATGTAAGCGCCTTACACTATAGAGGCAGAACCGATGGAACTACACTCCGGAAAGGAATGAACGCATATGTTGGACCATAAAATTGCGGTTGTTACGGGAGCGGGAAGCGGCATCGGCCGCGCCACCAGCCTGAAGATGGCAGGCTGCGGAGCGAAGCTCGTCGTCGTCGACTTCAACGAGGCGACAGGCCGGGAGACGGTGCGCCTCATTCAGGAGCAAGGCGGCGAAGCGGTCTTCGTGCAGGCCGACGTGTCGAAAGCCGAGGACGTCCGGCGCTATGTGCAGGCGGCTCTGGACGCCTTCGGCCGCATCGACGTGTTCTTCAACAACGCAGGCGTCGTGCAGAAATTTTCCAAGCTGGCGGATATCGAGGAGAGCGAGTTCGACCGGATCATGAGCGTGAACGTGCGCGGCGTATTCCTCGGCCTGAAATACGTCCTCCAGGTCATGGAGAAGCAGGAGAGCGGCGCAATCATCAATACCGCCTCCACCGCAGGCGTAAAAAGCGAGCACAGCGCTTCGGCGTATTCCGCCAGCAAGCATGCGGTCGTCGGCCTGACAAAAGGCGCGGCGATGGAATACGTGAAGAAGGGCATCCGCGTCAACGGCATCTGCCCGGGCGGAGTCGAGACGGCGCTGACCAAGGGCGTGGAGCAGGCGTTCATGTCCGGCGGCTACGTGCCGGAGGAAGTCGCCAACATGCGGATGGGACGCTACGCCCAGCCGGAGGAGCTGGCAGAGGTCGTCTGCTTCCTCGCCTCCGACCGCGCCAGCTACATGACCGGCTCGATCGTGCTTGCCGACGGCGGACTGACCCTGTAATTGAGGAGGAGAAGCCGAAGCGGCTTGACCGCTTCGGCTTTTTTTCGCCTGCGCCTGTGCATCCTTCTCCCGTCTGGCCCTGATATCCGCCCCACCTGCCACGGTTCGCCCATCCCGCCGCCATCGGCCGGAATATACCAGGAGCGGAATCGGCATCCTAGGGTTGAACCTGTGCGCCTATTCTTCTATAATACTGAATAAATGTTCAGTATTATTTCACCGCCCGAATCGAGGTGACGCCGCGATGAACAAAAAGCAGCAGCAGACCGAGCAGACCAAGAAAAAGATCGCCGAAGCAGCGCGGACGCTGTTCATTCAAAAAGGATACAAGGCCACGTCGATCGACGAGATCGTCAAGGCGACCGGCTGCAGCGCCGGCAACATCTATTACCATTTCAAGAACAAGGAAGGCCTTATTCTCCATCTGCTGGATGAATGGAACCTGGAATGGGAAGAAACATGGCTGGCGCAGGAGCACCGCTACGAGACCGCAATCGAGAAGCTGTACGGGATGGCCGAGCATCTGGCTCTCGATCAGTGGAACCACCCGCTGGCCAAAGCCGTCGACGAATTTTTCAACCTTTCGGACAAAACATCGGATGTGGAAGAACGGATGAACGAGATCGTCCAGGGGTATCTTCTCTTCAACCGCCAGCTGCTTCAGAAAGGAATCGACAGCGGAGAATTTGCCGTCGCGGACGTGGGTGCCGCGGCCATGATTCTGGACAGCCTGCTGTACGGCCTCAGCCAGCATACCCGGCGGATGCAGCGCGACGAAGCGCTTGCGGCGTATCGAACAGCTATGGAGATGCTCTTGCACGGCATCGCCAAGGCGGCCCGTTAGCCGCCTTTTTTTCGCCATAATCTAGAACGAATATTCAGGATTCAAGCGCACTTACACAGGGGGATCAACATCATGACTCTATTGCTGAAGAAACGCGGAGCCATCCTGCTCCTTATGCTCAATCTGTTTTTAGTGTTTACGGGAATCGGCCTCGTCATTCCGATCATGCCGAAGTTCATGGAGCTGCTTGGCATCACGGGCAGCATGGTCGGGCTGCTTGTAGCCGCCTTCTCGCTCACCCAGCTGCTGTTCTCGCCGCTGGCGGGCCGCCTGGCCGATGCGTTCGGCCGCAAAAGGATGATCGTCGCCGGCATGACGGTGTTCGCCGTGTCGGAGGCTTTGTTCGGCCTGGCCGAGCAGCCATGGCTGCTGTTCGCCTCCCGGCTGCTCGGCGGCGTCAGCGCCGCCTTGATCATGCCGGCGGTCATGGCCTATGCGGCGGATGTCACGACTCGCGAAGAGCGCGCAGCCGGGATGGGCTACATCAACGCGGCCATTACGACCGGCTTCATTATCGGGCCCGGAATCGGCGGCTACATCGCCGAGTTCGGCCTGCGCGTTCCTTTCTATGCCGCAGCCGCAGCGGGACTCGCCGCCGCTTGCCTTACCTTTTTCGTCCTGCAGGAATCCAATCCGGCTGCCGAGGCCGAGGCGCCTACCGATGCAGCCCCTTCTTCGGGCAATCCGCAGAAGGGCCTGGCCGCCCAGCTCGTGACGGCGCATCGCCAGTCTTATTTCCTCAGTCTGATCATCGTGTTCACCTTGTCGTTCGGACTCGCCAACTTCGAAACGGTGTTCGGCCTGTTCGTGGACCAGCAGTTCGGTTTCGGGCCGAAGGACATCGCCTTCATCATCACGTTCGGCTCCATCGCCGGCGCCGTCGTCCAGGTTACGGCCTTCGGCCGGATTCTGAATCGATTCGGCGAGAAGCGCGTCATTACCACCTGTCTTCTGTTTGCCGGCTTCTTTATCCTGATGACCTTGTTCGTGCATACGTTCTGGCTCATCTTCGCCGTGACGTTCATCGTCTTTCTGGCGATCGACATCCTGCGGCCCGCCATCAGCACCCAGATGTCCCTGCTCGCCAAAAACGAGCAGGGCTACGTAGCCGGCTTGAATTCAGCGTTCACCAGCCTCGGCAACATTGCCGGACCGATCATCGCCGGAGTACTGTTCGATGTGAATATTCATTATCCGTATACGCTCGCCAGCATTGTCCTGCTGCTCTGCTTCGTCATGTCGCTGCGGATGGAGCGCGGACGGCCGCGGGAGACGCCGGAATCCGGACGGCTGCCGAGCTGATCGGACACCCGCAGCAAAAAGCCGTTCCGGCTTGCCGGAACGGTTTTTTGAGGCTCAGCCTGATCGTCGGGCTTCCTGGGCATTCATGGCTTATACTCGGATATCGATGGAAGCTGCTGCCGGGCGCAGCGAGCCGGCAGAACCAACGTCGGCAGCCTGCAGCTCCTTGGATTTCGAAGGGCTGCCGTTCTCGTCTTCATCTTCCGGAAGGACCGCGCCATTCGATTTCATGTTGTCCTCGCTGCTATTGGAGATGTCATTGATCTCGGAAATAAGCTCATCCATTTTTTTATCCACGACATGGATCTGAGAATGTATTTCCTGCACCATTTCCCGCTTCATCTTATAGACGGTTTCTTCCGCATTCTGGAGCATTGCCGATCTTCCCCCGTCATCCGAGGGACCCGCCTCCAGCATGGTGCGGTCGGATCGGACTCCGCCCTCCAAGGTTTTGATTTCACCGCCCATCTTGGCTCGCAACCCAACCGATTTGTTCAACTCGGTCAGAGAAGAGCTCTTCTCGATAATAACGGCAAGGTGTGGATCATGGGCCGTTTTGGCCGGAGGAGAAGCCGGTTCAGGCGACCGTGTTTCAGGAGCGCTCCTCTTCAGATTCTCCATCCTGATTTCAGAAATTCTGGAGTCAATTTGCTGCATGCCGCTTGTCAGCGACTTTACCCGCTCCATTTTCAGCTTGGAATCCATCTCTTTGTTGCTGCTGACGCTGGCCAGCTCTTCCTGTATTTTTGCCCTTTGTTTATTGAGCTGCTGGATTTCCTTATCCTGTGCGGGGCTTGAAGTGATTTTATTCGACCCTCTATCCGTTTTCGGCACAGCGGAAATAGACGACATAGGAACCTCTCCTAATTAAAGTTGAAATTGGGTTTCCAACCCAATATCGGAAGAAGAACCTGAATGAATTAGGCCTTCCCATCCCGGCAAGTTGCCGCCCATCAGCGTCTATTCTGCCAACTAAGGAGTTAATGTTGCGGGGCTATATTGTTGTAGATCACATCAGCCGTCACCTTGCCGGCGCCGACATCCTGTGAAGTATAGCCGGACACGGCATTCCCGACTTTAAATTCCTTCTGCAGCAGCTCTTCCGATGGCTTGGCGGCCGTTGGACCGTCGATGCCCAGCTTGGTTTGATCCGTTACCGTTACCCACAGGTCGCCTATTTTGAAGCTTTTGCCGTCAGCGCTCACTTCGGAGATGACACCATCGATATTGACGGCGACTTTCCCCATGACAGGAGGCTTAGTTGCAACCTGCGTGGGCTCGGGGGCAGTCGTTGGGGCCGGTTGGTTCATCGTCAGGATGCCGACCGACAACGCCGCGCACGCCGCGATTCCAACGGCCCAGCCTGCTGCCTTTCTTTTCTTCGCTTTTTCCATGTGCAGCTCCCCTTTTTGAATGTTCTCCTTGGCTTTCGTGGTCCTATCCATTTCCCGCATCAGCTTCTCATACGTGGCTTCATTAAAATTCCCGCTCGTCTTCACACCGGACATAGCCGATTTATAAACCGATTTTTTCATCTTCCAGGCCTCCAATCTTCTCTTTCAAGAGGGAGCGTCCTCTTGCCAGCCATGTACCTACCGTTGCGGATTTCGACTGCATAATGACGGCAATTTCCTGGATCGAATACCCCTCATAATAGTGCAAGTGAATCGGGATCCGATATTTCTTGTCCAAGGCGAGCACCGCCTGCAAAATCTCGTTTTCTTCCTTTGGGAGATAGCTCAGGTTTTCCGGAACCGGATTTCTGCTCCTGAACCATCCCGTTTTAAGCATATTTTTGCTTTTATTGATCGCGGTTCGAATCAGCCACGCTTTTTCATGCTCGCCGCTTTCGAATACAGGGCGCTTTTGCAAATAGGCGAGAAACACTTCCTGCGCCACTTCTTCTGCATCCGCTATATTTTTCAAATAGGCAAAGGCGATTTTAATCAAGCTTTGCGAATATAAGTCCAAGGCCCGCCGCACAGATTCATTGAGCTCAAATGAATGGTGCACATCCGCACCCCCTTTCCCTTTGAATACAACTGAGGGTCCCTCTATTTTTCATTGGGGCCCATTTTATTTTGGCGAAAGGCGATTCCAAGCCTTTCATGGCTATGAACGCAAAAAGGCCGCAGATGAATGCAGGCCTAGACGGAAAGTTTATTTCTATTTTTGTCCATTAATATTAAGAATATGGAATGTCGATCCGAGATTAGAAAAGTAGAGGACAATCGGAATAAATATCGAGATAGGGGTGCATGTCGGATGAAGATCTACAGCTCAAGCCCGTATGACGTGAATTTGTACCTGAATTCCAAGCAGCCTGCCGATAAACCGGCTTTGGTCGCAGGCACGATACCCGAACTGTCGCATGACACGGATACCGTGGCGATCAGCCCGGCTGCCAGAGAACTGGCGGCATCCGATCTGGTGAACCATTCGGCCATCTATTTTGGAACCGCCCAAATCAATGATTCGCTGAATCGCCTTCTCGACGGTCAGCCCTCAGAGGTGAGGGAGGCCGCATACGGCATCATTCAATCCAATTTCATTACCGACGTATCCGGAGAAGAGGAACGGGCAGCTTTATCGGAATTAGGCTTTGCTCAAGCCAAGTATATGGCGGACAACTACATGAAGGAGAACGATGCGGCTGAATTCATGCAGACCATCCGTCAAATCGGAGCGATCTCCAAAACCCGTACCGTAGACCCTGAAACGAATGAAATCCGTTATGAAACGCCGCCGCAAAGGCCTGTTGGAGCTCCGGACGATTATATCGACTTGGCGTCTATGATGAAGAAATTCGAACCGAAAACGATGGACAAGCTGCAAGAAGCGATAACCGGCGGAAAAGACTGGAACAGCATCCTGCAATCGTTCGCCAAGACCGCTTCGGCCCGCAAGGATTGGGTGCAGGAATACCGGGAAGCTGCAGGCAGGCAGACCGGGGACATTGCCGAGGAGAGCCGGTTCGGGAATGCCTCTACAGCCAGCATGGCGGAGTTTGTCCACGATATCAAGGCCGTCATTGCCAGTGCCGGATTCAAGCATCCAGAGTTGCTATCCGATTCTATAGAGGCATTTATGCGCACATTGGGCAGCCCGACATCCAGTTCGTACTAGCAGCAGCGTACAGCTTCAGAATCCGTTCTGACATTAGCGCTTCACGCAGCGGCTGAGAAAGCGGCGGAGGGCTTAGAAACATCGCCAGGAAAGTCCACCTCAACAATTATATGGAAGATTGTATTACCTAGGATTACTTTGTGTTGCCAGGGGATATGCTCTTGAAACGAATTGGCTGGGACGCTGAACTGGCTCCTTTGAGCCTGCCGATCGTTGCCGTGATGCCTTCCTCGTAACTCGTGGCCGTGATCGGACCGATTCGTCTCGCATACTTTTCCCCGCTGAGACGCAGCGGCTCCTTGGTCAGGTAGAGCATTTCCACCACTTCCTTCATGGCCGGCACGAATAGTCCTAGCAAGGACAGCCCAATCCGGCCGAGCGGGATGACAGGCTTGGATACGCCGCTCGCCAGTCTGGCGATGCGGACGATGTCAGAGCCCGTGATTTCTCCTCCGCCAGGCAGGTTCCATTCTTCTCCGTAGGCATCGTCCCTGAGCGCAAGCTCCACGGTCATTTTGGCCGCGTCCGGCAAATACACGTATTCGCGGGGCACATGCATGTTCCCAATAAACAGGGCCGGCTTGCCGGCCGCGACGGCTTCCATCGTAGAGCCCAGGTAGGAAGCCTGGTTCGCCGACGGTCCGTAATAATCCGGCAGCCGAACGATCAAGGGACGGGCATGTTCCCACCGCCGGTCGAATATCATTTGTCCGTACATCAGCCTGATCCGCCCTTTGCGGGTATGAGGCTCCTTAGGATGGGACTCGCTCACCCATTCGGACTGTCTCCTCCCGTAAGGGTAAATGCCGTCCATGACGACGACCTTCAGACGCAGCCGATTCGCTGCCTCCATGACAGCCTCCCCCAGCGGAAGCAAGCGCTCGGCCATATCCTCATAGGGAACGTTGGCGCAATGGAAGAGGACATCCGCTTCCTTCGACGCTGCTTCAACCTCATCGGCAGAAAAGGCGTCTCCCGTCGCCAGCGTCAGTGCAGCGGGATTGCCGAGCTGCTCCGCCAGGCGGCTCAGCTTGCGAAGGGAACGGCCAAAGGCAATGACCGGGATCCCCCTCCGGATCAGCTCCTCGGTGACTGCCGCACCCGTTCCTCCAGCAGCTCCGATGACAATGGCCTTGTTCATTTCGCTTCCTCCTTATTTGTGATTGATTAATCACTTACTATTGAATCCACTATACCGCTTTGTTAGTGATTGGTCAATCACAATTTTCAGGAAAGAAAGGGCCGATTGCTCAGCCCTTCATCCGTTTCGGCATATTCAAAGCCATGGATACGTTGCAAAGCATTCCCCGAGCCAAAAAAGAATCGTTCGATCTTCCGGGTCCGGAATCCCCGCAGAGCGGAACGCCTCCTGCACCAAGCGGCGGACTTCCCCAAGCCCTGCCTTCATGGCCGTCCGAATCGGCTTCTCCCGCATCGTCAGCGCCTGCATCTGAAGGAGCGTCTCCTGTCGGTGGGAAGAAAGAATCTGCTCATACGCGGAGATCAGTTCCCTTTCCAGCTTCTCGAATGATGGATCAATCACCATTCAAAGGGTACCAGCAATTCATGCCGGGAACAAACGAACAACAGGCTGCCCCGAAAGCCTTCGCCGCTTGAATCGGTTTGAAAGGACACCGTATACTAAGTGGACAACAAGGACGACCCTATCGACCGACAGGAAGGAACGAACCCATCCATGAATACGAACCTCCGCTTGATCATCGATACCGACACGGCCGGCGACGACGTCACTTCCCTGCTGTTCGGCATGCTCTGGCCCGGCGTGAGCGTAGAAGCGATCACGACCGTAATGGGCAATATTCCCGTCGAGCAATGCACCCTCAATGCGCTGACAACCGTGGAACAGGCGGGGAAAGGCGGAAAGGTGCCTGTGTTCCAGGGCTGCGATCGGCCTCTGCTCCGCCCGCTGGTACAGGCCGCATACGTTCATGGAGCGGACGGCATGGGAGATTCCGGCTTCCCGCCGCCTGCGCTCAAGGCCGAGGACGAGCATGCGGCAAACGCCATCGTCCGGCTGATCAACGAGCATCCGGGAGAGCTGGAGCTGGTCGCGCACGGTCCTCTGACCAATCTGGCAGTCGCCTACATGCTCGATCCCTCTATTGTCCATAAAATCAAAAAAGTATGGGTCATGGGCGGCTCCTGCCACTTCCGGGGCAATATTACGGCAACGGCGGAGTTCAACTTCTATGTCGATCCGGATGCCGCTCAAATGGTTTTCCAAGCCGGTTTCCCTATCGTCATGATCGGATGGGACATCTGCTGCCGCTACGCCCTTGTCGGCGGCGAGGATCTGGCCAAGCTCGAACGCATCGATACGCCGATCGCCCGCTTCTATCGCCAAGTCAACCGCAAAGCGCTCGCCTTCAACCTCGCAAACGGCTTGAACGGCGTGACCCATCCCGACTCGGTCACGATCGCCATGTGCATCCGGCCGGAGCTCATGCTCCGCTCGCAGCGCTGCCATGTCGAGATCGAGTGCCATAGCGAGAGCAACCGCGGCTTCAGCGCCGTCGACACGCGGCCTGCTCCCGAAAACACCCCCGCATGGAGCGGCGGCGAAAGGACGAGCGCCGAGGTATGCCTGGAGGCCGACTACGGCTTGTTCTACCGCATGCTGACGGCGATGCTGAGCGGCGACTATCGGGAATTCGTGTAGCCGTTATCGACGGACGGACACTTCTTTGAAATGTCCGAACCGAGACCAGCTTTTCGCTTGCGAACCGATTCGACAGAAAAAGATGCGGCCGACTCAGCGGTTGAAGCTTCGGACCGCTCCGCTGCGAACCTAAACATCGCCTCTCTTCAGAACGGCCTTAAGCTCATTGGCCTCCTCGACATGAACCATGCCGCTGCCAGCAAGGCAATAGCGACCAAAATTCCCGATTCTCCCGTCCAGAGCAGCGCATTTCCGCCTTTGGAGGAGGCATCGAAGACGTCCTGAATGATGGCATTCCAGGATGCATGCAGGAAGACCGCAGGCCATATGCTGCCGGTTGTCAGCCTCAGGCGTCCGATGATGAAGCCGAAAGAGGTGACCGATACCATGAATAAAATTACGGAGAGCACAGGGTAGGGACCGGAATAATACAGCCCGGCAATCATCACGGGAAGATGCCATACCCCCCAAATCATCCCGCTGGCGAGCATCGGGCGCGGAACGCGGGCGTCGATCAGCCTAGTAAGCATATACCCGCGCCAGCCGAGCTCTTCTCCGACGCTGCCGATCAGCCCGACTGCCGTGCCGGCAACCATCTGCAGCAGCAAGAGCCCTATGAAAACAATTGCAGGCGGAGCCTTGATGAAGAAATCCGGGGCCGCGAAATCCACCAGTCCCGCAATCCAAGCCGTCCCGTAGGCGAACAGGCCGATGACGGCAGGAAACAACAAAATAAAAGGCAATGTCCTCCACGTCCGCCTCCCCCCTGTCTTCAAGGAGATGTCCGCTGTGCCTTCACGCAGCAGCAGACGCGCGAGGATGGAGGACAAGCCGGGCGTCCACATAAGGAACAGGACAAAGATCGGAATTTTCAAAGCCAGGATGTAGCCGAGCGTGGACAGCGGGATGAGCATGGAGAAGAAGACGAGAAGTCCCCTTCTGGCAAGTCGAATACGCTCCCTCTCTCTGTCTGTGCCTGCAGCGGGTGCATGGTGGAAATTCGGGTTCATGAATGACAGCTCCTTTTTTTATGTATAAATCTATTTAGAACTATAGCAATGGCTCCATCTTCAGCAGAACCGACCCCGGTGCAGTATTCCCCCCCGACCAAAGACCCGCCGCAATGCGACCTAAGCCTAAATCTGCTGCCGGAGCCTCAGCAAGCGGAAGCGGACCGTCAAGACGCGCAGGCCATTCAACAACGAAAAAAAGCTTTCCAAAGCCGGTTCGGCTGGAAAGCAATCAGGTCCACACACATCGTTACAGCTCGGCCCCAAGCAAGATTTGAAGATCGTCGCTCAGCGGTCTCCCAAAGCCTGCTCGATTCGCTTGTCCGGCACGAACCAGATCGCCGCGACGAGCGCGAAAAAAAAGCCGGATATCCACGGACTCGCATATGCGGTCAAGACCGCGAGCAAGTAGAGCAAAGGGGATAGCTTGCCTTTCCAGTCTTTGCCCATCTGCATGACAAAGGAGGAATCGCCGGCATGCTGGTTCATAATCGCGCGCTGAAGAAGCCAGTAGGTGAGCGCCGCCAGCGATAGAATTATCCCGTACAGCGCTGTCGGAGTGGCTGCAAAATGGCTTTCTCCCATCCAGGCTGTCGTGAATGGAATAAGAGACAGCCAGAAGAGAAGCAGCAGGTTCAGCCACATCAGCCTCCCGTTCATCGTACGGACCATGTGCAGCAGATGATGATGATTGTTCCAGTAGATGCTCGCTTCCCGCGCTCATTCGACTCTTTCAGGTGCGAAAGCGATGCTCCCGATGCGGCCCGCGCCTTGATGGCGGCGTCCGGACTTCCAGCAGCGGCTAGGCTGGCCGTACGAAATGCTTACGCCTCTCCTTGGAATATCTTGCCCAAAGCGTCCAGCATGATGGTTGTCCCATGTTCCCGTATTTCCGGCGTATCGTGTCCGTCAAGAAACGCGCCTTGCTCGGTGAAGATCAGCTTGGTGCCGTCATCCACCTCGATAAGCTCGACCGTAGTCATCGAGACGGAGATCCGTATATCGTTCGAATCCATGGTGTAGGTGTACACTATGCGCCGCTCCGGAATCAGCTCCTGGTAGCTCGCATCGAAGGTGAAAATAGGCCCTTCCGGCGGCCCGCCCCTGCTGTACTCTCGCCCGCCAACCCGAAAATCGAAGATGTCCGGCTTTGAGAACCATCGGGCTTTCGCAACCGGGTCCGACCAAGCCTGATACACCCGCTCCGGCGAAGCGGCATAAGTCCTCTCGACGACAAAGGTCGCATGCTTCACAAATCGTTCGTTCATTGTTCTTCCTCCTTAGGTTTCGTCACTCTGCTTCTCGGCAAGAAAGTCCCCCAACTGATCCAGATTACGCTCCCAGCTCATCTGCCGCTCGAGGACGGGCTTCTCGAATCCCGTCTTCATCGCTTGCAGAAGGCTCGTGAAATCTTCAACCGTCAATGGCGCCTTGCCTTGCAAAAGCTTGGATGCATGTCCCAGCAGCTCTAATCGTTTCTGCTGCATTTGAATCTGCTCCTTGATCCGGCCGATCTGCAGCTGGACGATCTCAAGTGGACTGATCCACCCGCCGCCGAGAGCGGACTTGATCTCCTCCAGAGACAGCCCCAGCTCCTTCAGCGACAAGATCTGGTGCAAATACGACAGATCCGCTTCACTGTACAGCCGGTGGCCGGATTCCGTCTGACCCGATGGAGAGAACAATCCGATCTGGTCGTAATAACGCAAGGTTCGAACCGTAAGCCCCGTCAGAGTGGCGAGATCCCCGGTCTTCCACTGTCTCTTCATTCCCCTCTCCATTCTTTGGCGCTAGCTTTCTACCGGTATCTTTATTGTGAACCATGACGCAGCGTAAGGTGCAAGCGGAAAAACCGGCATTCTGCCAAGATCTTTTTTCGGCGCGGAGGATTCATTGAAACTCGACATCGGTAACAAATGGGCTTTGCTGGATTAGAGGCGGCAGTTGCTCCGCATCGCAGTTTCCAGACAGCTTGAGGGTTATTTCCATGGCGTTTGAATGCTGTTGTGAAACCAAGCGGTTCGGCCAGCCAAGAACGAACGCAGAGGACCGCTTCGCAAATTCTCGCCGGAAGGGTTATGATGAATAAGGTTGTTCTAACAAAGGCGGATTCAAACCACCCCGAATCGGAAGAGAGTCCCATGACGGCAGCATGAAAGCTAAAGCGAGTCGCGGAATTTGCGGATGGGTCTGTTGCCGTTCTACTGAAGAATGCTGGAGCGAAGGTGGTATGCAGCTTGTGGTGGTTCATTATTCCTTTTGGCGTCATTGCCGCCCTTTATGTAACGTTTCTACTCTATCCGGCGTTAGGCGGACGGATATCCCGTGAAGAGCGCTCGGCGTTCGTTGCAAAGGGAGCTTTATATTCCGGCCGTAAATTCAACAACATCATTCCAACCTCTACCGCTGCCAGTCCTGCTGCTATGATTGCCGTGGCGAAGGAATTTATCAAAGGCGGGAATAATCGCAAGCCCGCTGCAGCACTCCCGATCGACCGGGTCGATCCCGCTGAATTCACGGGCTCCGATGAGACGAGCATCGTATGGTTTGGACATTCGACGTTTCTGCTGCACATGGAGGGGCAGACCCTCTTGGTCGATCCGATGCTCGGCCGCGCACCGTCGCCCTTTCCGCTATTCGGAGGCAAACGGTTCAGCGGTCGGCCGCCGCTGGATGCCGAGCAATTGCCGCCGCTGGACGCCGTACTCATCACCCACGATCACTACGATCATCTCGACTACGGCACCGTCAAACGGATCAAGGATAAGGTCGGCCGCTTCTTCGTACCGCTCGGCGTAAGGGCTCATTTAATTCGATGGGGCGTAGATCCGGACAAAATCGAGGAGCTCGGTTGGTGGGATACCGCTGCCTTGGGAGGACTGCAGCTCGCTTGTACGCCGGCGCGCCATTTCTCGGGCAGGCGCGGAGTCGATCAAAATGCGACTCTTTGGTGTTCCTGGGTCGTGAGAGGTCGGCACAAGAGCGTCTTCTGCAGCGGAGACAGCGGTTACGGTCCCCACTTTAAAGAAATCGGCGATCGGTACGGACCTTTCGACGTTGCCATGATGGAATGCGGCCAGTACGATGCAAGCTGGGAAGCAATCCATATGATGCCGGAGCAGACGGTGCAGGCGCATCTTGATGTGCAGGCGAATCTGCTGATTCCAATCCACTGGGGCGCCTTTACATTGGCTCTCCACGAATGGACCGATCCAATCGAGCGTGTCGTTGCAGCAGCAAGCCAACAAGGCGTGGCGATCGCAACGCCAAGGCTCGGTCAAACCGTCCTTGTCGGCGCTCCGCAATCGTCGGCCTGGTGGAAATAGGCGAATCAAACCGAAAGCAGCACGAGTGCTTGCCGCTCCGTGCTGCTCTCTTCTTAATTAACCGTGAATGGATTATCCGATGTTGTTACGAGAAATACGGCTTCCACACATGGACATGCCACTGTTTCTCATTGGCTGCGTGTGGGATGCCGAACGACATGAACCTTTAATATTCTCCCTTAATGACGAAAAACGAACCCCGGATTGTGCCCGCTAGTTTAGACTTCTGCCTGGCAAACTTGAACTTCTCTTCCAGCTCCTTCGGTATGTCCATCCCCTCTGAGAGCTTGAAGCCAACGGCCCGTTTCTTAGGGTCATCTACGGTATACATGACATTGATCGAAAGACCGTCCTCATAAAAGACGTAGGCAAATTTGATGTTCTCCACTTGGAAACGCGACGTTTCCAACGGTTTGGCCGCAAACTCGATACCCCGTTCCTCTTTTAAAATCCGGTTCACATAATCCAGCGTCTCCCGGCTTTCGCTTGCCGGAACAACCGTAAATTCATGCTTGTATTTGTTCATAAAGTAACGGGCCTCATTGGCACGCAGACCAGCAAGCGCGTCGGCTACAGGTGAAGACTCTAGACCAACCGTGGACACATGATTGAAGTCAACGATATAGGACATTTCCATCTCTCCTTTTCATCTCATTATTCCCAAAAAAACGCGGGTATTTTCGGTGTGGCTCACAGCACTGCTTGCACGGCAAGTCACTTTTGAGCATCAAGTATAAACATCGTTGCATCCTGTCCCATGAACAAGTTATCTCCGGCATAAAAAGTTTTGGATTGAATGTTTCCATACCCCATTTTCGTCATTTTGCCGATTAATTCCTCTTGATGGAATCCATTATGAACGAGATCTGAAACGATATGTTCATTTTTATTGAAATCGACGATAAGCAAATGTCCTCCTTCATGGAGAACGTCAAATAACCGGGATAGGATGAATTCGTAATCCTCGATATGAAGCAGCACCTGAGCCATGAAAATATAATCCGCACGTAAATCCGTTAACTCACTCTTTTCAAAATCAAAGCATAGTGTATGTGCATTCGAAAGATTGGAATCGGAAATTTTTTGCTGGATTTGATTCATCATGTTCGGTGAAGCATCCAGAAACAGCATGGAATGAAAATCGTTCAGCAAATTCATGCCGACAAGACCGGTGCCGCATCCAAAATCGATTGCATTCTTGCTTTTAGCGTCAGCTAAATGTTCACGAATGGCATCCGATGATACCTTGGCGATATGGATTCTCTCCGGCGTGTCATATGTGCCCGCTATCCTTTCAAACTTATCCGTATTTCCCATGTTCACCTCTCCAATCGATCTCAAAAAGGCTTCGCATCATAAAATTTGCCGTTGCTTGGCGAATTCCGCTCATTCGAAACTACGGCGTTCTACTTCTCCTGCTCCACAATGACCTGCTCGATCCCCAGCAAAATCAGCTTCAATCCGAACTCAAAAGCCCGGTCGGTCCCCATCAGCTCGAACAGCCCGTTCGTGAACATCCTCCGGAACAGCCCCGCTTCCGTCTCGCTCATGGAGTCAAGCAGCGCAGCCATCTCCTCGCCCGGAAGCACTTCCTGTTCTTTAAGGACAGCGGAAACATTGCGCTCATGCTGATAATTGTCCAGAACAAAGTAGAAGACATAGTTCACTAGCGTAGTAACCACCTGCATCTTCTGCTCCTGCTCAAGCGGCGTCGATTCCACGCAGAGCAGCATGCGGTTGGTGAACCGGATGATGTCCGGTTCGTGGGGCAGCGTCATCATCATGAGCTGCGTGGAGCAGGGATACCGGCTGAGCACATTCCGTACCGTTGCCGCAAGATCCGTCAACTGCTCCTTCCAGTCTCCGTCGGAGTGGAACTCCTCCAGAATCATTCTCGAAACCTGGTTCGCCAGACGCTGGTACAGATTCTGCTTGCTCTTGAAGTACCAGTACAGAGAGGGAGCCTGGATTCCCAGCCGGTCGGCCAATCGCCTCATGCTGAATTTCTCGATGCCATCCTCTCCCAGAAGCTCCCACGAGGTTGCCAAAATCTTATCCTCCGAAATTTGAGGCTGCTGCTTTTTCATCCTTATCCGCCCTTTTATCTAACAGTGTAAGTTTATGCTTTACAGGTGCATAGGTTCATGATATCATCTAACACTGTAAGGTTCAATCTAACACCGTTAGAGTGCAAGAAAAAATAAAGGAAGAAAGCAGTGATCTCCATGGAGGCAGAAAACCTTCACTACTTCGAAAAAGCGCCAATCGCAAAAGCCGTCGCTCACTTCGCCGTACCGATGATGCTCGGCACGTCGATGGGTGTCATCTATTCCATCCTGAATGCCTATTTCCTCGGCACCCTCCACCATACGGCCATGCTGACCGCACTCGCGCTGACCTTGCCGTTGTTCGCGGCCATTATGGCGCTGGGCAACTTGATTGGCATAGGCAGCGGCGCGTTCATCTCCCGCTTGCTGGGCGAGAAAAAATATGATGTTGTCAAGCATGTGTCCTCATTCGCCTTTTACAGCAGTCTATTTCTCGGCCTAATTGTGATGGCCGTCGGCCTCCCGATAATCGATCCCATCGTTCATGGGCTGGGGGCGACGCCTGACTCCTTCGGCTTCACAAAGGACTATGTCACCGTCATGCTTATGGGGTCGCCCTTCGTCGTGTTATTCTTCACATTGGAAAATATCGTACGCTCCGAAGGAGCAGCCGTCACGTCGATGATCGGCATGATTCTCAGTGTTGTCGTCAATATTATTCTCGATGCGCTCGTTATCTTCGTCTTCCATTGGGGTGTGATCGGCGTTGCGTCCGCTACGGTCATTTCCAACCTCGCGGCAGGTGTATTCTTTGCCTTTCATATCAGATACAAGAGCTCCTTCTTAACCATTTCCGTAAAATGGTTCAAGGTGACGATGGACATTCTGGGCAATATATTCAAAATCGGAGTCCCCGTCTTTATCATGAGCATCTTCTTGGGAGCCATGTCGCTCATCTTCAACCATTATCTTGTGGATTATGGGAATCAGGCCGTAGCGGCTTATGGCGTATCGTCCCGTTTATTGCAATTTCCCGAATTTATTCTGATGGGCCTGTGCGAGGGAGTCGTACCGTTGATCGCCTTCACCTTTACAGCCAATAAACTGCGCATGAAGCATGCCATTGGATTTACAATCAAAGCGATTGTGGCGTTGGCAGTCGTTTTTGGCGTCATCGTCTATCTGATTTCCGACCACTTGATCGGCATGTTTACGAATGACCCGCAATTGATTGAAATGGGCAGCTACATTCTGCATGTGACGTTCCTATCCTTGTTCATTACCGGAATGACCACGTTGTTCACGGGAATCTTCCAAGCAACAGCGCAAGGAACGGCAGCGTTTATTATGTCCATTATTCAAGGAATCACTCTGATTCCCGTGCTCTATATCGCCAATCGAATGAACGGCTTCCACGGGGTCGTCTGGTCGCTCGTCATCGCGGATGCCGTCGCTTTCCTTGTCGGCGCCGTCATGCTGTATGTCCTGCGGACCAAGCTGCAGCCGGATTTGGAATCTTTGGTACAGTAAAAGAGCTATGCCGCTGTTGGGCGAAGCTGCCGCAATCAAGCAATTTCCCCGTCAGCTCAATAGCAAATGAATGACAACTCGTTATTTCTCCCAAAGCTCGACAAGTCGACCGTCGGGATCTTCAATCCAAATAAATTTTCCAAATTCACTAGCCTCTTTTTTCTTTGCAAGAGGTACACCAATACGTTCAAGATGCTCAATAGTCTCGTCTAGATGATATACTTGGAAATTCAACATCACTTGTTGTTCTGTTGGAAAATAGCTGTCATTCTCGGTGAAGAAAGAAAAGATCGTCTCATTTCCTGATTGGGGTTTTATCACAGTCCCATTCCAATTTTCAATCTCAATTTTCAACACTTCACTGTACCATTTTTTTGTTTCTTCAAGATTTTTAGTTCTCCAAAATATTCCTCCAAAACCTTTTATCATGGTTATCATACTCCTCTGTCATGAAATTTTCTGCTATCCGATTGCAATAGATATTCGAGCTTAAATTTCAAGTTCCTGTTACAGGCAAGACGCCCGTGCCGTCCCGGAAGCATCAAAGCCGCCGGACCTCTGACCGAGTCCGGCGGCTTTTTCGTCCAGCCATTTTTTTGGGATGCTTCTGTATTGCATTTATTCCACAGGAGTCGATCCCTGTATCCTGGCAAGCTCATCACGCTTCAGCTTCAGAAGTTTCTCGATCCGCTCGAGTTCTTCCCTGGCTTGGCGCGAAGCGTTCTTGGCCTGTTGAATCTGCTGTTCATAATCCATCCTCCGGCATATGGGCATTAGAATGAAATCGTATACCCATCCGCCATCCCGTTCCGCGCCCGAAGCGTTCAGAAGCACCGGAAGGACCCCGCCGCTGCTCGTTTTCAAAGTCAAATACATCTCCTCGACGCTCCGGTTCAGCTTGATGAGAGGAAGGAAATATAGTTGGAAAAAAACCTGGCTGGAACGGGTCAGCAGCGATTCGAAGCTGCTTCCGCAAATTCCCTGTTTCTCATATCCCAGCAATCGGCACAGCGTGGCGTTGACCTCCCGAACGTCACGATTGTCGTCCATCAACACATATCCGCAAGGTGCACGATCCAGTTGTTCGTCCATGCTATCGTCTGAGCTCGGCTTTTCGGGCGCTCCCGGCCGATGCCAAGTAGGCTTGGATCAGCCTGATCGTTTCCTCGGGATGGCTCATGTGCGGACAATGGCCGGTGGCATCCATGAGCTGAAATTCGCCTCCCGGCATATGATGGGTGATGTAAGCCCCCGCTTCCAGCGGTGCGATCACATCCTCGGCGCATTGCAGAATCAAGGAAGGCACCTTCACCTGTCCCAGCTCCCCCCGGTAATCGGAGAGAAATGTCGCTTCGGCAAACCGCCGGGCCACCTTCGGATCGGTTGCGCAGAAGCTCCGCTCAAGTTCGGCGGACAATTGGGGGCGGCCCGGATTGCCCATAATGACAGGTGCCAGATAGCTGGCCCATCCCTGATCGTTTTTGTCCATCATATCCAGCAGAGCGAGCAGATCCTCGCGTTCAAACCCTCCTATATAATCGGGAAGGTCGTTTATATATCGGGCAGAAGGGCCAATCAATATCAGCCGTTCAAAATATTCGGGTCTGCGGATCGAAGCGAGGATGCCGATCATGGCGCCTACGGAATGGCCCACGAGAATAGCGTCACGGGTCTCCAGCGCCTCGCATATATCCAATACATCCTGGGCATATCCGTCCAGATCGCCGTAGCGGACCGGGTTATAGGCCCGGATGTCCGACTTGCCCGATCCGACAAAGTCAAACAGGACTACCTTGTATTGTTCTTCGAACGCAGGTGCGACGAACCGCCACATGTTTTGACCGCAGCCGAAGCCATGGGCAAAAATCAAATGTTGGGTGCCGCTGCCTGTTACTTGAACGTTGTTGCGGACAAAAATCTGTTGATGGTCCATGCTGTTTCCTCCCGTTCACAAATTTTCTTCGAATTCATAGGGTGAACCGCTCGGAAAATGAATCTCATTATGCTAGTATATCAAACCTGCTGAATAAAAGATTAACAATCCATACCAATGAAAAACTCACAAACAAGCGCGAATCGGTTCTGCTCCAGGCCACTAAGGGACGCATATGCATAGGAGAAGCACAACGGCTCCCGGTCATGCCGGACCTCAATTCGTCCCGGATTAAGAGAATTGTCTTCCGGCGAAAAAGAGATGCCTTTAGCAAAAAAACAACCTTTGCTGACATCGAAGTCAGCAAAGGTTGTTTGATTGGCACGATTACTTATCAATAATGTTCGTTATTTTCAACATCCTTGCGATTAATGCCGTGACCTCCGCACGCGTCATTGGTGCTTTCGGACTCAACACCGCAGGTCCATTCCCCTGGATAATTTCCGCTGCAATCAATTGAGCAACGTCTGCCTTTGCCCAAGCAGATACGCCAGACGCATCCTTGTATCCCGCCAGTGCCGCAGCTGCTTGTTCATCGCTCAACTGGGCTCCCGAATCTATCAAACGGTATGCGCGGGCAATCATCGAAAATCCTTGTTCCCTGGTCATTTCCCGATTGCCGTAGAAGCTTCCATCGTTGTAGCCGCGAACGATGCCGAACTCATTCGCAATGGCTACGGAAGCGCGGTACCATGCTGAATCCGCAACATCCGGGAATATATTTTGCGGCACATCCTGACGCATCAAGCCCAGACCCAAAACAACGATGTCAGCAAATTCAGAGCGCTTAACATTGCGGTTCGGCGAGAAAGTATTGCTGCCCGTACCGTCAAGATCAAGTCTTGCAGCAATATTGTTGACATCCTCTTTGCCCCAATGTTGTCGTACATCATCAAAATCCTGAGGATTCCAGATGACCGAGTACGTACCGCTGCTGCGCAGATCATTGATCCTTGCAAAATAACGGTTATCGATCTTCGTCACCGCTGTCGGCACATGGAAAACGCTGCCGTCCGGGTTGATAACGACGCCTGTCGTAATCCGGTTCGGATCGATGCCTTCCGGAAGGGCGATGTACTTAGGCGCATATCCGCTCAGCTGCCCGAATCTGGCCGTCTTGCCGCTATTCGTGAAGGTCAGGTCGAGATCAACCGGGTTAACCAACAGTTCGTAGCCTTGCTCTGCCGCTTTATTCTTAGCGTTCTGAATCCATGTATCCGCGGAACGGGAGATGTTGATTTGAACGGCAATTTCGTTTAATGCGGAGTTCCCCAATTGCTTGGACACCGAATCAAGGTTCATCTTTCCGCCAGGAACCGGATAAACGGCCAGCGGGTTGCCGATCTCAAGGCTTGCGCCCTTATCGGCCAATTGCCTAACCGTTTCTGCCGTCAAGCCGTCTACCTTCACATCGCCGTCCTTCGGAGAACGAATCGCGAGCTTCTGCCCGCTGCCCTGTGCCAAGGTCTCGTTCAGCTTGTTCAGATCCACTTGAACCCACGTTGTCGTACGGTCTCCCGAAGTTGACGTTTTCCCGGTCGCAAACGCGCCGTCCTTGTCGTTCACGGAAGTTTTGATCCCGGACTCTACCGGATTTGTTGGCGTTGCCGGAGTTGTCGAGGGTACAGGTGTTGTTGGCGTCGGTGTGCTTCCGCTGTTATTGCCGCCATTGTTTCCGTTAGATGCCGCAGCCGACGTGTGAATCCGCGCTGCTTCGCTGATAGCGGACGCGTTTTGCGTAGCCGTCTCTTTCACCCGTGTTACAAAGGCATACTCCGTATCCGGCGTCAGTCCGTTGAACGTCAGGCTGTCTTGCCACGTCAAACCGCCATCCTTGCTATACTCCTGACCGGCTATGCCTGTCAATGTAATGCTCGTTGCAGTCTTGCCGGCTTCTACCGGCGCGCTCGGTGCTTTAGGACCTTCCATTTTTGCAACAGATGCCGTAGCTGCGCTTGTTACACTACCAGCCGCATGCGTGCCATCAGCTATAACCTTCACGGTAATAGCCTTGCCGATATCGTCTTCAGTCAACGTGTAGCTCGCATTTGTCGCTCCTGAAATGGCAACTCCGTCTCGATACCACATATAGGCCGGCACGTCTTCAGTCGTGCCCGAAGTATATGTGATCGCCGACAAGTCTGCCGTCAGCGTCTCGCCGTATTTAGCGGTCCCGCTGATGGAGACGACGCCTCCCATTTTCGGAAGATCAGCGTCCGAAGTGCGAATCGTTGTCGCCTCGCTGACAGCGGACGGGCTTTGCGTGGCCGTTCCTTTCACCCGCGTTACAAACGTGTAATCCGTTCCCGGCGTTAACCCGTCAAATGTCGCGCTGTCTTGCCATGTCAAGCCGTCGTCCAGGCTGTACTCCTGACCTTCAACGGCCTCCAACGAGATGCTCGTTGCGGTTTTGCCAGCCTCTACCGGCGCGCTTGGTGCTGCAGGTCCGTCCATTTTCGTGACCGGCGCTGTCTCGTCGCTCGTCACGGCGCCAGTCGCATGCATGCCGTCGGCTGTAACCTTTACGGCAATGGGCTTGCCGATATCGGGCTCAGTTAACGCGTAGCTGGCACTCGTCGCTCCCGAGATGGCGACTCCGTCCCGATACCACTGGTACGTCGGAACGTCTTCCGTCGTGTCCGGCGTATACGTGATACCCGACAGATCCGCCGTCAACGTTTGACCAGCCTGGGCTGTGCCGCTGATCGCCACGCTGCCTCCCATCGTCGAATATCCCGGCGTTCTAACGCTTGTGCCGCTTACGCCCGTTGTAGGAAGAGGGCCGGTCGTGTCGGCAGGAACCGTCACGATTTGATACTCGGTAGCTGGATCAAGGTTTTCAAAAGTCAATTCGGAATCCGTACCTGTTTTCCAATCGCTTACCACGTTGCCTTGCGCATCGGCTATAGCATATTTAGCCAAAGTCGATGATGGATTTATCGTAATTGTTGTTTTACCGGGATTTCCCGTATCTTTTCCAACTGCAACGTTATGATCGCCTACTGTCGGCAAAGTAATGGCTTTTGTCTCAGCGGCCGTACTTGGAGTTGTAATGCTTGCATTAAATGTCGTCGAAGCGGCTACTTTGTAAGTCCCACCCGGCATTAAGGGCTTAAATACGATCGGACCTCCGTTGCTTGGATACCACCCGTATGCATCGGCCGTAATTTCATCGCCGTTTTGATCATATGCCTTATATCCCGTAACCGGGTTACCGTCCAGATCGGTGACGCTCATTACCGTACTTACGTCAAGAGGGGTGGCAATGATTGCGCCTGAGCCTTCATAAACAGCTGACGTTACGCTTTTGATACCGTCCGTAAAACTTGCAACATCCGTGGGGGCTGTAATGATGTCGCCTATGGCACCGGGACTATACTCGACAATAACGCCCGGATCCTTGTAGGCACTAGTCCCGCCGTGTGTATTATTTACGGCTACGTAGCCTATTTTGGTATTATTTGTATCCAGTACAAGTGTGAGATGGATGAGAGCTCCGTTTTGTACATAATTGCTCGTCAGCTCAAGACCGGTTGGCTGAGCGTTTGTTACATACCTTGTCTCCGTATAAGCAGGAGTGCTCCAGCTGGATGCCTCCGTAGTTTTAGTGGCGCCTATGAAGCTTACAAAGCTCCAGCCTCCTGTCCAAGGAGTCTTAAGCTCTTGAAACAATCTAGCAATGGCCAGCATTTCTTCAGGATGGTCGGCTGTCGGCTCTACAAGATGTCCGTTATTGGCTTTTGCAATCGTCACAGCATCATTGAAAGTCATGGTGCTCAGTCTTTCCACATATGCAAAGTGACGGCCATTGTAGGTACGCACAGAGGTTTTTCCATTGCTTAATTGCGCCCCCGGCGTCACATTCACGGTGACGCTTTGGGTTTGCCCTGAATCTTGTGTAAATGTCATCGTTCGAATAACAGCTTGAATTTCTTCATAAACAGTGCCGCTTGAAAAATTGAATACTCTATTTTTAGGTGTGGATTTGTCCGTAACAACGCCGCTGATTGTTATGCCATTGGTCAACTCGGTAATACCGTTTGAAAGAGTTCCAACAGCAATCGATCCATTATTTACAGCTACAGTAAAATATCCGCCCCCTTCATTAACGATGCCATTGCTTTCAAAGGCTGCATTTGATAGCTGATAGTTTGTTTCGGATAATCGAATAGGAGTGCCAAGATTAAGTATGGCTGTCTCCGCTGCTCTAGCTTGTGACGCGTGAAACGGCATCATCGTCAATACCATGACGATTGCCATGAGAAAAGATAACGTTCTTGAACTTTTCAATTTCATCTTTCGTTCATTCCTCCTAAAGAAAGCTATTGAAATGGTCGCACAGCTTCATCACCTCTCCCCGCCACAAGACATCTAGCGGAGAGACCGTAATGCGCGGTTTTCTATGCACAACATCATAGACAAAACATCTAACCAAACTCTAACCACAACTAATATAGGTCTGAAGGAAGTGAACCCCATCTCCATTTCGGATCCGAAATCCAACCATTTTCTTATTAAATAGATATCAGCTTTTACCGATATAGATACAGCATTAGAATGGATTCAATGTTCGACAATTAGGGGCTGCGTATGAATGAAAGTCATGCTGGTGGACGATGAGCGGCTGGCGTTAGTCAGGCTGGAAAAAATGCTGGGGGAATTTCACGATTGCCAAGTAATCGGATCCTTCTCGAAGGCAGAGGTAGCGATTCATCATATTGGCGAATTCAAACCCGACGCCGTCTTTCTGGATATTCAGATGCCGGGATTGAATGGTTTGAGGGCAACAGAGAGAATACGTCCTGTCTCGCCGGACACGAAAATCATCTATGTGACAGCCTATGACGAATACGCGATTGAAGCATTCGAACTGAATGCGACCGATTACTTAATGAAGCCGTTAAGGCGCGAACGCTTGGGCCGAACAATACAGCGTCTACGGGAGCGCGTTGTTGAGCATAAATTGGAGTCTTCGAAAGAAGAAGGATTGTTGTACCATTGTTTGGGTGCCATGCAAATCCGGAAGCCAAACGGGGAACTGGAGTTTTTGAAGTGGAGAACGACGAAAGCGAAAGAGTTGTTTGCCTACTTGTTGCATCATCGCGGAAAAGTCATTAGCAAGAATATATTGCTGGAATTATTTTGGCCCGAAATGGATGAACGAAAAGGGCTCGCCAACCTGCAGACGAGTATTAATCGGATTCGAAGCGCATGGAAGGATACAGCCGGAGAAGGCTATGTCACCATCCGATATTCTCAATACGGATATGTCCTTGATTCGAATCAGCTGCGGATTGATGCGGAAGAATGGGAGCAAGAGCTTCGCAGGTTAAGCCCTGTTTCAATTGAACTAGCCCCTGAACATCAGCGATTGGCCGATATGTATCGCGCTAATTTTTATGATGAGGATAATTATGCGTGGGCGGAGAGCGAACGCCAACGGCTCAAGGCACTTTGGCTGCAGCATGCTCGGCAGCTGGGGCAATTCTATTGTTCTCATGACATGAATATCGAAGCGCTGGGAGTTTATCATCAAATACAAAAGAAGGATCCCCTGAATGAAGATAGTTACCTGGCGCTAATGAATATATATGCTCGGCTGAATGACACGGTTTCCGTTACTAAACAGTATGAATTTATGGTTCAAGTCTTGAAACAAGAAGCAGAGGCCGATCCCGGCCCCGGCATATTGGAATGGTATGCACAATGGAAAGAATCCGATAAAAGAGCGGTGCAGGGACTGATCAAATCCAAATGATTCCGCATTGTCTTCACGAATTTAGGCTTAGCCTTTCTTTCCCCTGATTTTCGGCACAATAAAACGGACAATAGTGCCTTGATTGGGGACACTCCGGATTTGCAATCCTGTGCCGTATATTTGTTTCAGTCGCCGATCCGTATTGAACAAGCCGACTCCCGCCCTTCCTTCCAACCGACTGTCCAGGACGCGCTTCACCGTTTCCTCATCCATTCCTATCCCGTTATCCGCAACCGAAATTTCCGCCTCATGTTCTTTTTGGGTAATTCGGATATGAATTTCTCCGCCTTCATCGCGACTCAGAAGGCCGTGTCGTATTGCGTTTTCGACTAGAGGCTGGATGCAGAGCGGGGGGACCAACAAATGAAGCCCTGAGTCGGCCTCCCAGCGAATGGTTAATCTGTCCTCAAATCGTTCCTTTTCGATATACAAATAGGAGCGGACAAGACCAAGCTCATGATCAAGCGGAACGAACCTCTGCAAGTTCCGAAAATCAAAGCTTGCCCGCAAGTAACGGCCGAATGCCTCAAGCAACGCGCTCATTTTATCATGATCGATTTCGCTGAGAGCAGCTATCGAATTGAGCGTGTTGTACAAAAAATGCGGTTGGATTTGCGCCTGAAGCCATGCCGCTTCCATGCGCAGCCTTTCCCGCACGGATTGCTTCAATCCAGTCAATGCCCGTACCCTGGACTTCAATTCCATCGCATCAACAGGCTTCGTCACATAATCGTTGGCGCCATGCAAAAATCCCATCTCTATATCTTCCGGTCTGCTCCGGGCGGTCAAGAGCAGGATGGGGAGCTCCGAAACGGAAAAGCGCTCACGAATAAAACGGGAAAATTCATATCCAGACATATGCGGCATCATAATGTCGGCAATGATCAAGTCCCATTCTCTGGTATCCAGAACGGCAAGTGCTTCACGTCCGCTTGCAGCTGTGACGACAGTATACTTTTCCGAAACAAGAAGATGGCTCAATATCTTTAGATTGACCGCATCATCGTCTATGACCAGAATGTTTGGCCGGTCCGAATCGGTCTCCGATTCAAGTCCGGTATAATCGCCGCAAGGTTCAGAGGCAGCAGCAACAGCCGCTTCTGCATACACGGCCGATCCCGGAGCAATCGCTTCCGGATCGAATTGCCTGAAGGAAGCATCCGATAACGGCAGCATGAAGCTAAATACTGAACCTTGGCCCGGAGTAGAGTCGACCTCCAATGTGCTTCCGTGCAGCTCCACCAGTTTTTTGCATATGCTTAGCCCGAGCCCGAGCCCGCCTCCAATCGCCGTTATGCCAGAGTCCCCCTGCTCGTAGGGCGCAAACATCCTTTGCTGCGTTTCCAGCTCTATCCCGATCCCGGTGTCGGCGACGATGATGTTCACCTTGCCGTCCTTGACCTCGGCCTTTATTGTGATATGTCCTTGATCTGTATATTTCACCGCATTGTGAAGCAAGTTGAACAAAATTTGCGTAAGCCGGTTTTCATCGGCCATGGCACTGGGAAAGTTGGCCGGAATGTCGTTGACGATGCGAATCGGCTTGCCTTCCGTCATGAAACGAAGCATATCGGTCACACCGGATGCGACTCCCTGAACGCGGACACTCTCTATGTGCAAGCAGATGCCATTCTCCTGAAGCCGCGTCATGTCCAGCAAATCGTTGAGCATGTATGACATCCGCTTGCCTACGGAAATAAGCAGCTTCATGTTCTCTTTGTTTTTGTCGTCCTGATCTTTAATTCCGGTATCCAGAACGGTCTGGGCGATGTTAAGAATTCCATGCAGCGGATTCCGCAATTCATGGGACGTGTTGGCCAGGAAATCGTCTTTCAGCTTGTCCGCTTTCTGCAGCTTCTCGGCGAGCTTCACCGTTTGGTTGGAATTATGGAAATAGCGTTTGAACCAGAAAGACGCAAAAGCGAGGAACGCAACGATCAGGTCGATCGGGTAATAACCCATGTCGAGCAGACCCTTAAGATAACCTCCAATGATATTAGTCAAAACACTGATTAGACCGATGACCAAATAAATGGCGTTTTTATCGCTCTTCAGAGCCGTACGCAGCGACAACATCAGAAAGTACAAGCAAGCGAGCAAATCCAGGGTATAGTAGACAGCTAATGCGCTCAGCCCGTACCTGGCTGGCAAAAACACAATCAGCAGCGCCGCAATCACACAGAGCACGAGAAACCAGCGAAACACTCTGTTTTGCGCATGCTCCGGAAAGAGGCTTTTGGCAAATTGCAGCAGGAAGGCGCCTGCTCCAATAAAGGACAGAAGAACGAGTTTAATAGACCACTCGTAGTTGATGGCCGGCAGCCAAACGAGCAAAAGCTTATCATCGTCGAGCAGTGTCATGACAACGGCACTAATAACGAGCATGAAGAAATAGATCAAAGTCTTTTGTCGGGTGCCGATCAGATACAGAATTAGCGCATACAAGGCATGAATCAACAGAACGACACATACGACTATCTGCATGTTGATGGAAAACCCTACTTCTTTGTCCACCGCATGCTCACTGCCAAACTTGATCGATCCTACCAAACCGCCTTGTAAACTGTTGTCATAATTCGCAACTTGTATGACAATATCGATTTCGCCTGTATCCGCCTTGAAAGCGGCGGTATAAGGCAAGCTTCGGGCTGTATACTGATGTTTGATTTTTGCCGGCTGCCCCTCTCTTGCCAAAAGACGATCGTTCACATATAGTTCGGACGAAGTGCGCACATTCGAAACGCGGACGCCATAGGTTAGTTCTTTATCCGGGTTGACCATGACGCGCAAACGATAGGAGCCATAGCCATATGGGGAATTATGCGAAGATATAGACGAGTCCCACTTTCCGGGAACTTGAATGAACAACCTCCCCTCTCCGGATGAGATTGTGCTGGAGTCGCTTTGCATTACAAGCTTGCCTGGATAGAACTCCCACCCTCCATCTAATGTAACCGTGCGATCCTTGGTGAAGTCGAAGCCGCGCAAATCCAACTCGCCCCGAACCGCACGAGGGTGATCCGGCGACGCCTGAAGAAAAGCCCAGATGATTCGAATCAGGATTAAGGTGATAAAGAATGACCCTGTAATCAGGACCGCTTTTCGTTTTGTCATCATCATCCAACCTGTTTCGACAAAACCGAGGCAATTCCTTTGATCATGATGATTAAATCGTGAACATATGCTGATAATGAAAAAAATGCCCCTAACATCTATAGAGCGAAATTTAAAGGTCAGGACATATTGAAACTGCTTGATTTCACATCGCTAAACAAAGTATGTAAAGAGTGCTTTCCCAAACGCATTCCCGTGAAAGAGGAAGCATCTCCTTTTTCACCAAAAAGGACCTCAACTTCCACTGTAACGTGGAGACTGAGGTCCTTTTTTCGAGGACTCGATCGCGTTGCGCCGGGATGCCGAAGCATGTGGGCGCTCAAACCAGATATTCGCTGATCCGCCGCTGATGGCGGGCCAAGCAGCGATAGGCGTCTCGTCCTATAGTGAAGCGAGTACGCGCTTGATGATCGCCTTTACGAACGGGACGTCGATCGGTTCGCGCGAGAACCAGCGGCGGTAGAAGAGCGGCCCCAGCAGGGCCGCGACGATCGTTGACATGTCGGCATCGGCCGACAGCTCGCCCCTGTCTACCGCGCGCTGCAGAACTTCTCGCAGGGGTGCAGCGTGTCCGCGTTGAATCCGACTGTGGATTTCCGCGAACTCCGGATTACGCTCGGCGGTGTCGACGATTGACGGCAGGACAAAGGACCAGTTCGCCGTCGGCAGCAGGTGCGCGATTTCCTCCAGGATAGCTGTGACGTCGCCTTCGAGCGTGCCGGTGTCGGGTACTTCCTGCTCGGCAATCATCCGTGAACAGGCGTCGATCACCAGGGCTTCCCGCGTCGGCCAGTGGCGGTAGATGGTCGTCTTCGCGACCCCGGAACGACGCGACACCTCGTCGACGGTGAAGCTGGCCACACCGCCTTCGCTGAGCAGTTCAAACGCAGTGGTCAGGACGGTATGGCGCGAACGCTCGACGCGTCCATTCACCTTGGCCGACGGCACTCGTTCAGACTTCTTGGACGTTGTCACCATCTTCCCTCCAACATAAATGGACTTAAACAGAGATTCGTTGCCTTAACAGAACCGATTCTTCCCATTATACCATGGCGGCATCCTTGCCGCCGGGACTGTGACCGCGCCAGCGCCCAGAGACGATTTTGCCGTTCACTTGTATTTTTCAGATCAATATGATACGATACCGTATCGTAGCGTTACATTCCATTAGGAAAGGTTGATTTCTCATGAATTTGGCTTCTGTACGCATCATTACCGACGACTTGGATCGGCTTGTCGCGTTCTATGAGAAAGTCACAGGAATTTCGGCGATGCGCCCCGCGCCTGTCTTTGCTGAGTTCGTTCTGCCATCGTGTACGCTGGCGATCGGCCACTCCCAGACGGTACCGCTGTTCGGCGCCGGTTCCGCGCGCGCGGCCGACAACCACACCGTCATCATCGAGTTTCGCGTCCACGACGTCGATGCCGAGTGCGCGCGCTTGAAGCCGCTTGTCGACGAGTGGGTGCAGGCACCGACCACAATGCCATGGGGGAACCGCTCTGCTCTGCTTCGCGACCCCGACGGCAACCTCGTCAACCTATTCGCCCCCGTTACGGAGGAAGCGCTCCAGCGGTTCAGCGGCAGGCCTTGACGGACAGCGCTCCTACGCAAGCGTCCCAATGGAATAGGCCCTGGAACTCTTCTGCTTGCCGCGGAACGTGATGCAACCAGACGCTGATGTCGTGATGAGCCGGGGTCACCGGCGGTCATCATGATTGCGACATCGGCGTCGAAGAAGGCACGGCCCATGTTGGCAGCACGCTGCTTTCCGTTCAATTAGGTCCTCATTCCGCGCCAGGAACAGAATCTAAATTTCGCCGTGTTCAGCTTAATGAGCCGCAGCAATAGCAAATTGCCTTGAGGCAATAATTGGACGAACGATTTTCAAATCTTCCAGATGAATTCCCGTCAAGAGTTTCTCTATCGGTTACAAAATCTTCCTGATCTCGTTGACATTCGATTCTCGCCTCCCGGCAGGGAATATATTCGATGTTCCGGCGGTAAGGCAAGGATTTTCCGTGGCACATCTGGGCGAAGCCGCCACTACCCCCCCGCTGCACATGCGACGCCGAGACGACGCCTATCCAATAAGAGGGCGTTCCGCTTGCCGGCCCAGGTCTCACCCATGCGCCTGCTTCCAAGCGTCGTCCAGACGCATCTTCTGGAGCAAATGATGGCGATAGTGCATCTCGATCAGTCTGAACCATTCCAGCGCGTTCAATCCCCCTAATCGCGGATGGAGAACCGTATTTCGAACGATTTCCTTACCCGGTTCTAATCGCGCTTGGGCAACCGGATTAAACTCCGACGCAATTTTCGCTTCAATCTCGACCATCCGACGTACCGTATCCCGCAATCCGTCGACAAGTTGTTCCTTGCTTTCCGGTTGCGGCGGCGTGTATTGAGGGGACGGGGGAACTCGGATCCGATCCGGCGGGAAGCTCCCCGTCTTGAACAGCTCCTCACCCGGCTTCGTCTTTCCCGCCTGGGAGATTTCCGGACTGCCGCCCGGTTCAAGGCACAATGCGGCGTTCCTCAACTGCATCAACTGCGCGGAACGAATTAAATGCATGTACATCTGACCAAGCGACCATTCGTCCTCCGCCGGCTTCCAAAGCAGCTGATCAAAATTGGAGCCATCCAGCTCTCGAATATATCCACGGACCGTCTCCTCGAATTTATGCAACGTTTCTTTCGTATCCATTGCCGGACCCAGCTCCTTTTGCTTAAGCTGAATCCAGCATACAAAAACGCTACTGACAGCAGTTTGTCAGTAGCGTTCAAGCATTTTTTTGATTTCCTCGCGTACCCGTTTCCGCAGCGATTCCGGCTCCAGCACACGCACCGCGGCCCCCCATCCGAGCGTCCATTGAAGGAGATCCTCCACCCGCCGGACGCGGAACGTCGCCTGCCAGCCTTCTTCCCCCGGCTCGAACGACTCCATATAGAAATTGTCCGATTCCTGAACCCGGTCCGCAATGGCCTCGTCGACCAACATGTGGACGGTCACATTCCGATCATCTATAGACCGGTGATCCTGAAAGCGAAAACCCGGAACGAGCAGGAACGAATCTTCCAGTAAGGCAAGCTCGTTCATGCGAGACAGCCGAAAGTGCCGGATGGCGTGCCTCAGCCCGCAGAACGCAACAAGCATCCACACCCCTTGGGAAAATACGAGCCCGTAAGGATCAACCGTTCGCTCGCCATGACGATATCCGTCCGAATCCGGCAAGTTTTTGGAGTAGCGGAAACGAACCCTGCGCTTCCCCAGAATCGCTTGGCGCAACTGTTCGAACGTCTCTTTTTCCTGCCCGCGCGTTTTCCCCTCTCTTTCGTTCAGCAGCCGAATCGCCGATCGGATCCGCTCGGTCTCTTCGCGTACGTTCTCCGGTAAAATCGCCTCGATCTTCTCCTGCGAACTGCGGGCCTTCGCGCCGTACTCGGCGTCTAGCCTTATTCGGACGAAATCCGCCCCGATGAGCAGCGCCACCGCTTCCTCCGCCGTGAAGCCGACAGGTGGGAGAAAGTAGCCCTCCATCAAGGAGTAGCCTACCCCTGGCGCACCCGCCACCGGAACGCCCGCTTCGCTTAGCGCTTGAACGTCACGGTAAATCGTGCGGATGCTCGTCTCGAACTTGGCAGCCAAATCCTCGGCTCGCAGCACGCCTTTCCGCTGCAGCTCAATGACGATGGCCAACATCCGATCGGTTTTGTTCACATCATCCTCTTCCTTTTCTGAAGCTTCAAAATGACTTCAATGCATTCCGAACTACCCAAGCGATTTTTTGGAATTAACATAGCCTGATAAAACTGATTCATGGTGAAGCCATACGTTATACTTCGCTGTTTTTAAATGTCGTAATGGAATCCGGTATAGAAGAAGCAGCGGCGACAGCAGCTATACACCGGGTATTTGCGGAATCGTCTAACTCAACTCCGAAGCATTCGCTCACCCGATATAATTGACCCTGGAATGCGTGGTTAATTTGTTCCTGGAGGGAGAGCCTTCATCATCACTCTTGATTTTAAAATAAAGAAGACATATTGAGCTCGCCAGCGCCAAAATCGCAACCAAGGTTGAACCTTACTCCTGTTTTTGAATTCGCTCAATAGCCGTTCCCTTCCTCTCCTAATCATATTCCTAGATCCTTTTTTATACGTTTTACCTTGATTCAATCTTATCAGATTGCCAAGTTCATGACCTAGCAAGTACGGTATCAACCTTTAAGCCGCTTCCATTACGCTTGCGAAAGAAGGCTGAATCTTCGCGCTGCCGATTTGGCGAGCCTTCAGAATTTTTAAGGAAGTCGTATGGAATCAAGGTGTTCCAGGTTACCACCGATATTTCCAATAAAGAACAAGTTGAATAGCAATAAATACGTGGGCATGAGATTCAATCCATTGCTGGACCAACGATTTCCACCCCTGTTAAAAGCATACCAATTGATTTTGGGTAAAAAGTAAAGTAATATTTATATATCGAGAATTATCAATATCCTTTTGTTCGATTAGTCTTTACTCATTCCAATCAAAATGGATTTCAATAAGCTCAGAAAGGGGAGAGCGCCGTTGAATCGGGAATCAACGATGATAACTGACGAACAGGCAGTTGAAATTTTCAAGGCTCTGTCCAATCAAATAAGAGTAAATATTCTGCAAATGTTGAAAGAACCTGATCATCATTTTTCCACTCAGGCCCATGTTATCAAAGAAAAAGGCTTTGATGGCGGGGTTTGTGTGAGTGATATTCACAGCAAAGTAGGACTGTCTCAGTCCACCACCTCCCAGTATTTATCTATCCTGTTGCAAAGCGGTCTGGTGGAAATGAAACGAATCGGACAATGGACTTATTATCGACGCAATGAGGAAACCATCAAACAGTTTGAAAAGTATATAGGCTTGAAAATATGACCTTTTAAGGAGGACCAAGGGTGAGTTTTCAACATCATCGCGCCTATAACAGCATGTACCGGAAAGGCAAAATGACACTCGGATTTATCCTCCCGACTGCCAGGATGTCTAAAAATCCGATTATGGAGAATCAGCTGGAGCTTGCCCGTAAAATGGAGGAATATGGCTTTGCTTCATTATGGCTCCGCGATATTACGATGCAGAATTTGAATATTGATGATAACGGCCAAAAGTACGATTTATGGATTTATTTGACCTATCTTGCTGCTTATACGAAGCACATTGCGTTAGTGACAGGAAGTGTGGTTCTCCCTTTGCGCCACCCCGTCAGGGTAGCCAAGGAAGCGGCATCGATCGATCAATTGTTCCCAGGTCGATTGATTATGGGAGTGGCCTCAGGGGACAGGGAAAAAGACTTTACCGCTTTAGGGATATCTAAGCAGGAAAGCGGTCCGTTATTTAAAGAAAATTTCGAAATTCTCGACCGGCTGTTGAAAGAGGATCAGCCGACAATCCACAGCCGCGCCGGGCTGATCGATGGTACAGATATGAGGTTAATCCCAAAGCCTGTATCTTCGATTCCGACCATGGTGACGGGATTCAGCAATCAGTCCATCAATTGGATTGCCAGGAATGGGGATGGGTGGCTTCAATACCCGCGCAGCATGAATGAACAGGCTCAGCTTATCCAGGATTATCGTGCTTTAACTGATGGTTATGCTCCAGGAGAGTTTAAACCCTTCTCTCAAAGCTTATTCATCGATTTATCGGAAAATCCCGATGAAATGCCTGTTCCCATACCTTTAGGCTATTCCGTGGGAAGAAACCGTTTGGTCGATCTGCTTCATCAGTTTCAAACGATTGGCGTCAACCATTTGGCGTTTGTTCTGTATTTTTCCAAACGCCCTCCAGAGGAAGTCATTCAGGAGCTTGGAGAATTTGTTTTACCCTACTTTCCAACCCATAAAGGTACCGGCCAGCTTTAAGAAGTTGATTGTATAGAAGGAGAAAAATGTATGACAAAGAAAATAGACCTTTCCGTACTCGATCCCTCCCCAATTGTCGAGGGAGGATCAGCCGAGCTTTCCCTTCAAAACACGCTTGATCTCGCAAAGAAAACAGAACAATGGGGATATAAACGGTTTTGGCTTGCTGAACATCATAACTGGGCAGGAATGGCGAGCTCAGCATCCCCGATTGTCATTGGACGAGTAGCCTCTGTCACGGAAAAAATGCGTATTGGGTCAGGCGCAATGCTGCTTTCCCATTATTCCCCTCTTTCCGTGGCGGAGCAATTTGGAACATTGGAAACCTTCTTCCCCGGCCGGATCGACCTTGGATTGGGGCGGGCACCCGGCACCGACCCATATACCGCAAATGTCTTACGGCAGCGGGTTGCTGGTGAACCTGATTTTGATGCCAAGCTCCATGAGCTTATCGCTTATCTTTATGGTACAGGAACAGCCACTAAGGATGGTTCCTTTCGCTTTCACGCCATTCCCGGCGAAAAAACAAATGTGCCGATTTGGCTGTTAGGTTCCGGGTCCTATAGTGCCCAATTGGCTGGATTACTCGGGTTGCCTTTCTCTTTCGCGGGACATTTTGCTCCAGGCAACATGATGGAGGCCATCCAACTGTACCGTGATTCTTTCCGTCCGTCTCCATTTTGGGAAGAGCCTTATGTACTGTTATCCGTTCAGGCGGTGGCTGCTGATGAGAAACAGGAGGCACAAAGGCTTGCCACTTCGATGTATCAAAAATTTCTTTTGTTGACCCGCGGACAGCCCTCGCCCATCTTGCCTCCTGTTGATCATATGGACGAGCTTTGGAACGATAATGAACGCAGGGCTGTTGAAGAACAGCTATTCACCTCCATCATCGGGGACCCTGCAGGTGTGAAGCAGCAGCTCCATGAGTTGATAGAAAAGACTGGCGCTGATGAAATCATGGCTCATACTGAGATTTTTGATCATAAGGCAAGGCTGCGCTCTTATGAAATTTTGGCTCAGGCTGCCGTAAATTAAACAGGGTCTAGTTTAATAAAGGATGTATTTTCAGCAGATATTAAATCAGTTGAGTTCATGTGATTTAAATTGAAGCCGTATAAGAAGACAAAGAAAGAAGATGAGCATATGCCTGAAAATAATAGAAAACAACTTACGGATATTCCATTCTCGGTCCTGGATCTGTCTCCAATTGCAGCTGGAAGTACGCCGGCTGATTCCTTTCGCCATACTTTGGAGCTGGCCCGCCTCGCCGAAAAGCTGGGGTATAACCGATACTGGCTCGCTGAGCATCACAATATGCCATTTATCGCCAGCTCTGCAACATCGGTAGTCATTTCCCATGTTGCCGCAGGAACATCAAAAATCCGGGTAGGTTCAGGCGGCATTATGCTGCCGAATCATGCACCTCTTGTTATTGCTGAGCAATTCGGTACTCTGGAATCCTTATATCCAGGACGTATTGATCTTGGCTTGGGCCGTGCGCCAGGCACTGATCAGCTTACCGCACGTGCATTAAGACGCGACTTGAGAAGTTCAGGCGATGATTTTCCTGAGCAGCTGGCCGAGCTCCGGAATTACTTTGACCCTTCCCCGGCACAATATAGTCATGTCAAAGCAATTCCGGGTGAGGGATTAAACATACCTGTCTGGCTGTTGGGTTCAAGCGGATTCAGCGCCCAGCTGGCAGGAGAGCTTGGACTGCCGTTTGCATTTGCGAGCCATTTCTCCCCGCATAACACACTGCCGGCTATCCAGCTGTACCGCCGTTCGTTCAAGCCTTCTAAAGTACTGGACAAGCCGCATGCAATGGTAGGGCTAAACATCATTGCGGCCGACACCGATCAAGAAGCTGAGCGGCTCGCTACAACATTGCAGCAGCAATTCTTGAATTTGATGCGCGGGAAGGAAGTCCCCTTGCAGCCGCCAGTGGACAATATGAATGATATAGCGAGCGGCAATGAAATCGCTGCCCTTCAGAATCAATTAGGAACTTCGATTGTCGGCAGTCCTCAAATCGTAAAAGAAAAGCTGGAAAAGTTTCTGGAAGAAAGTCAAGCCGATGAAATCATGGCAATCGCCCAGATCTACGATCATAAGGCCCGCCTTCATTCCTATGAACTATTGGCAGAAATTACTCCGCTAAAATAGGTCAAAACCGGCCGATCCTTTTTTCTCCTTATGTTTACAGCTTCCCTTAAGGCAATACGGCGGCACACAATTAATTACGGTCCTATTAAAGGTTAAAAATAAGAATGTGATATTTTCTCTTCTTGGTATGGTTCCCCGCGCTGTTTGTAACGGCGAACCGTGTTTTAGTCATTACCTTGCAAAGGGTATACTAGGAACGAAAGGATGTGGTTTATTATGGCTACAATGAAGGCGGTAGGACTAACTCGATACCTTCCAATTGAAAATCCAGCTAGCTTAGTAGATGTAGTTGTGGAGAAACCGAGAGCGATGGGCCGTGACATCTTGGTCAAAGTCATCGCCATATCGGTCAATCCGGTTGACACGAAGGTACGTGCGCCTAAAGACAGAGTTGAAGAAGTTCCTAAAATTCTAGGTTGGGATGTTGCAGGAATTGTTGAAGAGGTCGGACCGGACTGCTCTTTGTTCCGTCCGGGGGATGAAGTTTTTTATGCGGGCAGCATTGCAAGACAAGGCGGAAACAGTGAATACCATCTCGTTGATGAGCGGATTGTAGGGCGCAAGCCAGCTTCATTGAATTTCGCGGAAGCGGCGGCTCTTCCTTTAACCTCTATCACAGCTTGGGAAGCATTATTTACCCGAATGTCGATCTCTCCGGATTCGGACGCCAACAAAGGAAAATCCCTGCTTATCATCGGGGCAGCTGGGGGTGTAGGGTCCATTGCCATCCAGCTTGCAAAACAAGCGGGGCTCATTGTAATCGGGACTGCTTCCCGGCCGGAAACCGTCGATTGGGTTAAATCAATGGGCGCCGACTATACCATTAACCACCATGAGCCGCTCCTTCCGCAGCTTGAAGCGATTGGGTTTTCAAGCGTGCCGTATATTTTCTGCCTGAATGCTTTGGAAAAACACTGGGCCGGCATCAGCGAAGCCGTTTCTCCCCAAGGAGTCGTTTGCGCAATTGATGATCCTGCCTCTCCGCTCAACCTCAATTTGCTTAAGCAAAAAAGCGCCACCTTCGTGTGGGAGTTTATGTTTACTCGCTCGCTTTATGAAACGGATGATATGATCGAGCAACACTTGCTGCTCAATCTGATAGCTGATGCTGTGGATCATCAACAATTGAAGACGACGCTCTCCGAAGTGCTTGGACCGATCTCAGCAGAGCATCTTCGCCAAGCCCACAAGCTATTGGAGAGCAATAGGACGATTGGCAAGGTTGTTCTAGAGAATTTTGTTTGAACATCTGTTCTTGGAAAAGCACAGAATAGAATTCCATTGCCCAATAAGAGAAGAAATAAGCCGACTGCTGGTTGTAGTCGGCTTCAATACATTTCTGAGTACCCTTGAAAGGGTTCCATATAGGTTAACCGCACGAGCGACGTGCGTTAATTGCACTTTTTCGATTCCAATGACTTGATGCTGAGAGGCGATTATTTCAATGAGTTGATTTTTCACTTTTATCCTTTAACCAGCTTTCAAATTCGGAGGCCACAATGCGTTCCCCCGTAATGCCCTCCGCTTCCGGTGAAGCCAAAAAGACAATAGGCTCCGCCATAACCTCCGGCTGCATCAGCCGGAATTTCGCCTCGATCTCGCTGCGCAGATCATCCGGAATCATTCCTGTCGCCGTTGCTCCGCCCGGAAGCAACAGGTTGACCGAAATTCCAACTTCCCTCAGATCCTCCGCCATGATCGCCGACAGCGATTCTGTTGCGGCGCGCGACGGACCGTACGGAACAAAACCCTTTCTTTTCATGGTCTCATGATTCATGGAAATGTTGATGATTCGCCCTTTTCCTTGTTCGATCATGAGTGGGGTGAATCCTCGCGCTACCAGAAAATAACCGGTGAGATTGGTTTCGATAAGATCCCGGAAGCCTGCCGGCGTTACCTTGTAAAAGGGTTGCGGATCCGCCAGAAAACGCGGGTTGACCGTTCGCATCCCGATGCCGGCATTGTTTACAAGGACATCCATTTTCCCCCATTCCGTTTTTACCCATTTCACCGCATCTTCTACCGATCCCTCTGATCTCACATCCAGTGGAAGTTCAAAAACAGTCGCATATCCCTTTTCTTTAAGTTTTTTTACGGCTTCAGTTAATTTTGGCCCTGGACGGGATGCTACTGCTACTTTTGCCCCTTTATCAAGAAGGGCTTCTGCCATGGCATAACCTAAGCCGTCGGAGGCACCGGTAATGATAACATGGACATTCTCCAATGCTTTTACCATTCTTTCACCTCATTCGTTAGAGTGCTTTCTTTCCGTGGAACAATTTCAAAAAGTTCGCATTGATTTCGAAAGAGCCAATTTCGTTTTTCCGGACTGCTCGCCGACATAGATGCCCAGGTTACCAAAAAAAGGAAACCCGACATCTTCGCATGAGAGCAAGAAAAGAAGCGGAAATTTACCCGCTCCATTCATGGATGTACGAATGCTATGATGACGGGATCGAAAGCATACCTAAAGCGCATGATTCATATCATGTATCGAATCAGTCGAGAGGGAGAGGACACAGATGTTGAAAATCACACTGGAAGTCGCCAAAGTGTTGATTCACGCAGCGGAACTCCGGGCAAGGGAGCTCGGGATCGCGGAAGTGATCGCCATCGTAGACGATGGCGGGAATTTCGTTGCTTCTCATCGGATGGACCATGCCTGGCTGGCCAGTGTCGACATCGCCCTTAATAAGGCATGGACGGCGGTAGCGCTAAAAATGCCCACGGCGAACCTTGCTCCGTTGGCGGTCCCGAACGGGGAGCTGTACGGGATCAATACGACCAACCACGGACGCGTGGTCGTGTTTGGAGGGGGGATTCCGTTGGCGTACGAAGGAAGAATCGTCGGAGCGGTCGGCGCAAGCGGCAGTACGGTCGCAAACGACATGGAGGTTGCGAAAGCGGCGGTGCGGGCTTACGCAACCTATCCAAAGGCGCGGATCGGGTCTTCCGGGGGCTTGCTGTAAACCTGGCGGTTTTAGCCCTATAACGAAACTAGGTCCCGCCAATATTGACGAAAGATCGGCTAAACACACGGGGCTGTCCCCCAGGATACAATTCCCCGTGGCACAGCCCCTCTTCTCATTGCCGTCATTTAAGGCTTCAGGACAAATTTAATGCATTCGTCCGCATGGTTGTAAAAGGTGTTGTACGCGTCATGCGCCTGATCGAGCGGCACTTTATGCGTGATGATCTCCGTCGGATCGAACTCGCCTGCCATAATTTTTTTATACAGCATCGGCATGTAATGAATGACGGGCGCCTGTCCCATGGTCAGCTTCACGTTTCGTTCCCAAATGTTTCCGAACATGAACTGGTTGTATTTAGAACCGTATACCCCTGTAATCTGAATTGTGCCGAATTTCCGCACCGCATTCATCGCGATGTTGATCGGGCTGAGCGTTCCGCCAACCAGCTTGGCCTTCTGCTCCTCCTCCTCCAATGGCGTCTTCTTGCCGTCCATTCCGACGCAATCGATGACGACATCCGCACCCCCGCCTGTTATTTCTTTTATATGCAGCCCCATGTCTGTGAAATCTTCAAAGTTGAAGATTTCGACTTTATTCATTTTTTTGGCATGGTTCAGCCGGTACGGGAGATTGTCGACTGCGATGACCCGTTTGGCCCCTTTCATCCAGGCGAATTTTTGCGCCATCAAGCCGACGGGGCCGCAGCCGAGCACCACCACCGTATCCCCCTGCTTCACGCCGCCGTTGTCCACGCTCCAATAGGCCGTCGGCAGAACGTCGGACAGGAACAGGAGCTTCTCATCCTCCAATTCGCATGACTCCGGAATAACGAACGGCATGAAATTGCCGTACGGCACGTAAAGCAATTCGGCTTGTCCGCCCGGATAATTCCCGTAACGTTCGGTAAACCCAAAGTAACCTCCCGTATCCACTTGAGGGTTGGGGTTGGAGTTGTCGCATTGGCTTTCCATTTCATGCTGGCAGTAATGACAGCTGCCGCAAGAAATATTGAACGGGAGCACAACCCGGTCCCCTTTTTTGACCTTTGTCACCTCAGGGCCCACATCTTCGACGATGCCCATCGGTTCATGTCCGACCACGTATCCGGTTTGGGCTTGAATCGCCCCCTGGTATATATGGAGATCGGAACCGCAAATGGCGGTCGAGGTGATCCTGACGATAATCCCGTCCTTTTTCTGAATCGTCGGATCAGCGACCTGCTTCACCTGCATGTCCTTCATGCCATTGAAAGTTACAGCCTTCATAATCACCCTCCTGTTATGGCACGCCTTGAACTTGCATGCATGCTTCTATTATGGAAATGGAGAGTGATGATCATACATTCCATGCACGGTATTTTCGACGAGCATGCCGGTGTAGGGAGCCCTAAAGCACTGCTTTAATAGTACTATTCTTCCTGCATCACTTTTAACAACAGGCGTAGTCCTTACAGGAAGAACAGCCCCATAATCACAACGACGACAATACCGACCAGGCCTTGAACCAATGTCGCCATGGTTTGGGCGCGATAGGCGGTATTCAGGTTCATCCCGGAGAACTGGGATACAACCCAGAAGTAGGAATCGTTAACATGGCTTACGACCATCGCACCGCATCCAATCGCCATTACCGTCAACATTTGCCCGATCGGCACCGATCCCATCATCGTATCGAGCCCCAGTGACGGAATCATGGGCATGACGAGAGTCGATGTGATAACCAGTGAAGCCGTCGAGCTGCCTTGAGCGGTTTTCAGGAGAGCAGCGATAATAAAGACGAAGAGAAGTGCTCCCGCACCGACCATTGCGCTGTTGCCGCCAATAAGCGTCTTCACGTAATCCGCAATCGGGGTTGCGCGGATGACTGCGCCCAATGCGCCGCCTGCTCCCGTAATCATGATGATGATCGCGGAGTCCAGAAGGCCTTCGCTCATCCATTTGGTAAGGGTTTCTTCGTTGCGCTTCGGAAGAAGCCAGAACATGGCGAGCAGCAACCCGATAAAGAGAGCGTTCACGGGTGCGCCGACAAATGTGAAGAACGTATAGGCAAAACCGCTCATCAGCAATTCTTTGTTCCCTTCGGCATCCGTTCCCACAGGGAAGTTGGCGAATGAACCCAGAGCCAGCAAAACGATAGGGACAAGCAAAGGAGCGAACGCTGCCGTTGCCGACGGCAGTTTGCCGAAGCGCTGTTTGTACTCTTCGAATGTTTCCGTTGCTTCATCAAGGTTGGAAGGCAGCTTGGAAGCGACTGTACGAGCCCATATATGGCCTGCCAATGCAACCGGGATGGAAACGAAAAGGCCGATTACGATGACCCAGAATAGTCCGTCCGGACCGATTCCGACATTCGTTGCGGCCGCGATAGGGCCTGGAGTAGGGGGGACAAGCGTATGAGTGGCGTATAAACCGGTTGACAGGGCAACGCCCAGCGTAACGACACTGACTCCCGTCTTCTTCGCCAATGATTTCTTCAGGGAAGAGAGGATGACATATCCGGAATCGCAAAAGACGGGAATGGACACGATCCAGCCGATAATGGACATTGCAACAGCTGGATGGCGGTCACCCAGCAGTCTAAGGACAACGTCGGCCATTTTAACCGCCGCGCCAGATTTCTCTAGAATCTTTCCAATCATCGTTCCGAAGATGATAACGAGACCAATGCTTGTTATAATTCCGCCGAATCCGCTGGTCAGAGTAGCCCCAATGTCTTTGATTAGAGGACCCTCTATACCGTTCAATTTGGCGAGCAGGTTCGTGCCCAAAGCCAGGATGTATGTAGCGGCCACGATGGAAATGAAGGGATGGAGCTTCCATCTTGCTGTCGCGTATACAATGAATACAATACATACAAGTAGAAGGCCTAGTAGAATAGGTCCTAAATTTATGGCTTCTTGAGTAAACCCGTCAGCTCCCACTGCTATTACCTCCCGATCATGTAGATACGAATAAGTTGTTCGGCTTGTTGTTCGAGCAGCTCGGCTGCTTGTTCCATCGCTTCTGAAAGAGACATAGGGCGGTTCATGATGCTGACTACCGCATGGACGCCTTCTTGATATAAGGCATCGATGCCCTTACCTATAGAACCGGATAGGACGATGACAGGTACGCCGTGTTTTCGGGCGATTCTCGCAACACCGCATGGCGTTTTTCCCCGGGCGGTTTGAAAGTCGGTCTGTCCTTCACCTGTAATAACCAGGTCGGATCCTTGTACATATTCTTCGAGGTTAGTCGTTTCAGCCACGATATCGAAGCCCGACTGAAGTTTGCCGCCAAGGACAGCTATGATTGCGCCAGCCACACCCCCGGCTGCACCGGCGCCCGGAACATTGTGGATCGCCACACCGGTAGACGATTTCAAGATGTCGGCGTAATGATGAAGATTGCAGTCAAGTTCGTATGCCATTTCGGCAGTGGCGCCCTTCTGCGGTCCGAAAACATAGGAGGCGCCATTCGGGCCGATAAAAGGATTATCGACATCGCAAGCTACCGTAAAGGTCGATTCCTTCAGCCGCGGATCCAGATCCGTCAAATCGATATGCGCCAAACGCCCTAAACTTCCGCCGCCATAAGGCAGCTCTTTGCCGTCCTCGTCGAGCAATTTTACGCCCAGCGCCTGCAACATACCGGCGCCGCCGTCGTTGGTCGCACTACCGCCGAGTCCGAGTATAAATTTCCGGCAGCCAGAATCAAGACCTGCACGAATCAATTGGCCGAAACCATAGGTGGTCGTAAGCATCGGGTTGCGTTCTTCTTCACCGATCAAGAACAGACCGGATGCCATAGCCAGTTCGATGATGCAGGTAACCGTGTCGCCTGAAACTCCGAAGCCCGAACGTATCTCCAAGCCTAATGGATTCAAGACGTTAGCCGACACCGTAGTACCGTTGGTCTGCTCGACCAAACAATCCATGGTGCCCTCGCCTCCGTCAGCCATAGGCGCGATGAAGATAGCGCTTTCAGGAAGCGCTTTGCGAATCCCTGCTTTTATGGCGAATGCGGCTTCTTTTGCCGACAGGCTGCCTTTAAATGAATCGGGCGCGATGATAATTCTCATTTGATGTCTCCTTGATCCAGTTCCTCCATCAGCTGTTCAATATGAACCACATGCTTCGCGACATCCTGCAGGGCTGCAGCTTGATCGTTAGCCGTGATTTCATTCGCTTTAACTTGCTTCTCGATGTTGCGGAACCTATTTTGGACTTGGGTAAGAGCGTGTTGAATCTCTTTTACGGATTTCTGACTCTTTTGGGCCAGCTTACGTATTTCGGATGCGACGACCTCAAAGCCTCTTCCGGCTTCTCCGGCTCTTGCAGCTTCAATAGCGGCATTCAGGCCGATCAGATTGGTTTGGTCCGCGATTTCATTGATTATCGTCAGAACCTCACCAACATTGTTGACATGCTCGCTGCCAGTCCGTACCTCTTCAGAAGCGGCTGCACTGGCGGATACGAAATCCTCTGAGCTTGCCGTGATTTCCTCAATGGAGGCAGCCATATTTTGCAGCAGCGAGAAGGCGTTGGAAGAAGTCCTGTTCCGCGTAACAGCTTGCTGATAATTCCGAAGCCATAGAATAACAGTCCTTACGGCAACTCTAACCACCGGGCGCATTTCTTGCGGATTACCCGTCATCCCGATGACACCCACACGATGGCCATCGAACTCAATGGGGAGATTGCATCCGGGTCGGACGCCCTCCATTCGAAGTGCGTCTTCTTCCGTTATCATAGCTTCATTCAGGAGGCCTTCCATAATTTTTTTGGCGCCTTCATGAACCGTCCCTTTTCTTTCCGGTCTCGTCGTGGATAGAATAACACCCCCAGCACCCATCAGATTAACGTTTTGTCCGGTTTCTTCATGAAGTATCATCACAATCTCATCTAAGAAGCCCTCTTGCCGTGACAAATCATAAAGACTCATATCGATAATTTCCTTTCCCTTCCGATGCTCAATTTCATTATAGAATGTGCTGATTTTGTTGCAATATATAAAATATACAAATTAGATAGCGCTTTCAATTCAATCTTTTATATATATTGTATAAAAAGTGGTTGCTGAACAGTCCTTTAATTAACCTTATTTCATGCGTACGAGAAGAAGCGCCACATGCATCTGGGCCGCTTGATCGAAGTTTCTAGGATTGTTGCCCGATATCTCTTTGATTCGATCCAATCGATACAGCAGCGTATTTCTGTGAATGCAGAGCATCTTCGCCGCAGAAGCAATATTTAAGCTGCAGTTGAGAAATGCGTTCAACGTCTCCATCAAATCCGGGAAATCGGGAAGAGCGCCCAGCGATCGGTCAATAATATGCGCCCTCGTGGAGGCATTTACTTCGGCACACATGAGCTCAAGACCGAGATCGTAAAAATGCTTGACGGCGGCGTTTTCAGGAAACAGCCGGTTTATTTTCAAAAGGGTTAGCGCCTCTTTGTAGGAAACGTGCAGGGCATCTGCGCCGGGTACCTGTCGTCCTACCGTAAGATAAGCTTTGGTGCTCATCCGCTCCGAGATCAATTTCCGGATTTGGTTCGAGATCGACTCAAATCGGCTTCGATCGGTCAAAGGCTGCATTTCGGTAATGATAACCCAACGGTTCCTTTGTACCCGGGAGCACAAGATTTGTCGGGGGTTTGGAAACAGGTTCGATATTTTGCGGACGAGCGATCGATGAATCTCTAACGTTTCTGTTTGTTTATCGCTATTTTCGGTTTGGATAACCCATGCGCTTCTTGGAAGGGTAAGATCAACGCCAAGCAGCTGGCCTCTGGCTATCACCGCATCGAGCCCACGGTCGTTCTGCCCGGCGATCAAATCCTGTACCAGAAAGTCGCGCGCCTTCTCCTCGTTGCCGACCTGTTCACTCAGGAAGGCTTGCTGCAGCATGAGCTCCGTCATCATTTGAACCGCTTTGCCGAAAGGCTGCACTTGATCCGGATCGCCCGTTATACCGATAACGCCTATGACCATATCGTCAAAGCGTATAGGCATGTTTATGCCTGGTTTGGTTCCTATCATTTTCTGATAGATCTCTTCGGTTATGATCTGGTCTACACCGTTCTGGATAGCCTTTGCGGCTCCTTCGTGAAAGGTACCTATTCGCTCATGATCGCTGGAGCTGATGATAATGCCATTAGCGTCCATAACGTTCATATGCAATGCTGTTAATTCCTTTGTTTTCTGAACAATATTATCCGCAAGAGATCGAGTAAGAATCATCACATTTAACCTCACAAGCTGTATTTTGATTTTTACTACCTCCATATACCTAAAAGAAATATTGCCATTTTGTTGGCATTTACGGGTCGGAAGGCAGCCTAAGTCCTAATGGCGGGAGGAATTATATCTTATATCGGTATCCAAAAGATAATGCATAAAACCGTTCGTTAGCGAACAAGCTACTTGTTAGTGCTCCAGCGAGCGCTTCAATTACCAGGAGGCGATAAACGTATGGCAAAACCGGATAATCGAGCAGATAATGTGGAGCATTTACAGCAAAGTATTCAGAATACAAAGCAAAACCTGAATGAAGCTGAAGAATATTTAAACGAATTCTCCTCTGAAATCAGCAGCGAGGAACGCAACCAAATCGAAGAAAAAAATGAACGCCGTAAAGTAAGCATTAAAGGCTTTCAAGAGGAAGTTAAGGACGAAGCAGCACATAATCAAGAGTAAGAAAAAAACGGCGATTCAACCCCACACCTGCAAAATGGGGCTGAATCGCCGTTAGCCTTTTAGGAGGACAATTCCGCCAGCAGCTTGCCATGTCGGTCAAGCATCCGGTCCATGGATGGTGAACAGCTATGACTCAACTTCATGCTTATCCTCCCATACCGTCTACGGCTGGTAGAAGTAGACTTTACTCCCAGCATTGCTCTCAACAGCGCCTTGAATGGTTGCGGGCTGTTACGATGGCATGGAACATATAGCAGCCGCGTAAATTGACAAGTGATAAAGTTCCTCCCTCATCTTTCATCACTAGAATGTCAAAATTGCCGGCCTCTTCCCCACGCAGAAAATCCCAGCCACTGGGGTCGGCCTCTAATTTTTCCGAATACTTTATAAGTGCCTCAGCGGTATCCCTCTCTGGGTCAATCGTAAAAGAAAAAAACTCTGCATCGCGGGTCCCGGCCTCGATCTCTAAGACGTCGAGCAGCTGCCGCCCGAGCATCCGTACCGCCATCTGCTCCACGTGCTGGCGACGCCCCATATCGGCTACGTGACGCAAGCTGCCTGCCGTCGGTTCCTCGAGCACTCCGTCCGCAGGCCAGTCAGGCATCCAGCGAGAGCCTGAACGCTTTTACCGTAATGCCATCGTCCGCCGGTTGAAAATCATACTGCGGCACGTGTTCGAAACCAAGCCTCCCGTACAATTGAAGGGCGTCCTTCATAAACTCGCCGGTATGCAGGCCGATCCACCGGCAGCCTCTGGCTCTAGCCCGCCCGATGCATTCTGCGATCAGCGCCGATGCCACGCCCTTCCCCCGATATTCGGGAGACACCGCGAGCATTCGGATCTCCGGATAGGCCAGCTTCAGGGCATGGCCCTCGTATGCATCCGTGTCTGGCGGGAACATCGCCACGCTGCCTGCGATAAGTCCGTCGACCTCGGCGACGATGAGATCGACGCCCGGCTGCGTGTCGGCTTCCGACGTGATCGCCCGCGCCAGCGCCTGCCAATGGGCGTCCGGAATGGACTTCGCGTGCTCGCGGTAGGCGTCCAGTCTTTGTTGCCGAATGTAGCTCCTCTCGCCCGTTGCGGCGTTGCGTAGATTCATCGTTTTCGACTCCTTCCTGTTAGACGCGAATGAGAAACTTTCCTTCCTGACCGCTCAGTACATGCCGATCGTGCGGTGAATCCCAGACGGCCAAGTCCGGCCCTTTCGGCAAAATGCCTGCTTCCGGCTTGTCCGTCGCGATGGTGATCGACAGATGATAATGCCGCTTGATCGCGTCGAAATCGGTCGTGTCGCCGAATCCAGGGGTCTGGTACAGGTCGCGCGCATACCCCCACAAGTGTTTGAACTCGCGTATGAGGGTGCGGTTGGTCCGGAACGCGGTATAGTAAGCCGCATCGAACCGGACCAACGTCGTATACAGCCTGACGTCAGAGTCCGTGATGTAATCCCCGTGCAAAAAGCGGCGCTCCGACAGCCTCTGCTCCAGCTCGTCCAATCGGGCGAACAGCGTATCGTAAGCTGCGTCGTAGGCCTCCTGGGAGCGGGCGAAGCCGCATTTGTATACGCCGTTGTTGATGTCATGGAAGATGGTCTCGTTCAAGGCGACGATCTGATCGTGCAAAGGCTCCGGATACAAATCGGGCGCATTCAGCTTGTGATAGGGGGCCCACGCCGTCTCCAAATCGTTGGTCAGCTTGAAATAGTCGTTGTTCGCGACCTCCCGCTTCTTCACGTCCACGACCGCCGGCACGGTCGGTCTGCCCTCGTAATCCGGGTCCGTCATCAAGTAAATCTCGCTCATATACCGAATGCCGAGCACCGGATCGACGCCGTCCGGGTCCAAAGAGAATTCCCAGTCCACGCGCTGAAGCCTTGGCCTCATCGGACTAACGGTTCCCAGGCTGATCGCATCCTCGAGTCCGAGGACGCGCCGGACGATGACGGACCGATGGGCCCACGGGCATGCCGCGGACCACAACAGGCGGTATCGCCCCGCTTCGACCGGCAGCTCGCCGGGCCCATCCCCGAACGGGGTCGTGAATCGATTGATCTGACGTTTGAACGACCCGTCCTTCGTGATCTCGTCAGGCTTGTGGCTGGATTGTTCGCTCTGGGTCATATTTCTCATCCTTTATTGGGGATTTATAGCTTTTATTCTATCTCATTCTCGGCGGCCCTGACACTATGATGTGACTGGCGCCGCACCCCGTTCACGTCCACTGAAAATAAACCCAAAGCGCTTTCGTTATTCGCTCAGGCACAGCTTGGCACATGCTCATATATTGCTTATTTCACAGAGAAGGGAAGGGGAATGCTGTGGGGACGCATATCAAAATAGCCAACCAACAAATCGGAAAAGCACGGGAACACTTCGGAAAAGTAAAGGATAAAGAGCTGGCGGAAAGCTTGAAAGACTCTTCCACGCCGACGTCTTCATGCTGCTCGGGCGGTCAAATATAGGGGAGAAGTGTCGATTACCTTAAAGAAGCCGCCTATCCGCATATGCCGAAATGGATGCCAACCCGCGAGGCAAGGCAGACCCTATTACATGATGGAGTGGATCGAAAATCGGAGGCTTGAAGCGGAGGAGTAAGGTTGCTTGCGCCTGGGGCGCCGCTTGACGAGGTTTAAGCAAGATAAGCGAGAGGCGTATTGGTTTAAACGGCATGGGCATGATTGCATGACGCTATATCAGGACGCCGCGATTATTCTTCGGAAGCCCTCCGTGATGAGCATGCTGGCCGAGGAAAAAACCTTCCGGCGGCCCTCATCCACGGAGACGTTACTTCCGAACCTGATCAACCCCTCGCTCCTGCATGCGTTGCTGACGGGTTACGAAGAAATAAAGCTCCTGCTTCCCGAGAAACGAGCGTTGATCCGGGCCTTATTCGCCTTTCCGCGCGAAGCCTGGATCGCGGCCTTCATCTTGCGCTGAATCGCAAAGGGAAAACGCTTCGCCTGTTGAAGCAATCCTGGGATGCGTGCCTTCCCCTTGCACCATTTCCTGTCAATGAGGAGATGACCGTGATGATCAACAGCGCCGCCCACCCCAGCAGCTGTGAGCACCGCCATACAGCCGTTTTTGTCATCGGCTTATCCCAAAATGGACGCATGACGGAAATGCCGGCTGCGGCGAGGCGTTCAGTCCACCACCGGGAACCAGCCCGGTGCGCCCATGATGCCCTGCCAGAGCGGATCCGGAATGACCAGCCGGCGCTGGTCCTGCTTGCTGAGCGTCGTCGCGATCTCGGCCTCCCGGTCTTCCGCGACCTTAGCGACCCAATCGGGCTCCATGATCAGCTCGCGGCCAAGGGCAACCAGCGCTGCGCCCGTCAACAGCGCCTCCAGCGCTTCCTCGGGTGTATGCACGGAGCCGACGCCGATGACGGGCGTCCGTCCGCCGGCCGTATCCGCAATCCATTGCAGCCGCGACTTGCTGTCGTCCGCCCCGACCCGCGGTTGGGACCGGAAGTCCATGAGCGACACATGGAGATAGTCCAGCTCCCGGCCTGCAAGCGCGTCGACCAGCTTCAACGTGTCGTCCATCGTGATGCCGTTCTCCTCCGGTTCTTCCGGCGAGAAGCGGTATCCGACGGCAAACGGCCGTTTGGCATGCTCGGCGACGACCCGCTTTACCTCTTCCACCACCGCGAGCGGAAACGTCATCCGTTTGGCCAGATCCCCGCCCCAGCGGTCGTCGCGGCGGTTCGTATGCGGCGAGAAAAACTGCTGCAGCAGGTATCCGTTCGCGCCGTGAATCTCCACCCCGTCGAAGCCCGCCTCAATCGCCCGCCGCGCCGTCTCCCCGAAGTCGCGCACGATGGCTTCGATCTCTTCATCCTGAAGCGGCCTTGGCCTGACATTCCCGTTCTGTTCCGACGGTACGTCGCTCGCACTCACGATATCTCCGTTCGGCACCAGCTCCGGCGGACACAGGCGCCCGCCGTGGAAAATCTGCAGCAGCGCTACAGCCCCTTTTTCCTTGATCGCGGACGCAAGACGCCGCAGGCTTGGAATCATGTCGTCGGTGTCGGCGCCGAATTCGCCGGCGAACCCTTTGCCGTTGCGGGTGACGTAGGTGCATGCGGTCACGACCATGCCGACGCCGCCGGCGCGACGGATGTAATAGTCGACCTCGGTGTCCGACACCGTGCCGTCCTCATTCGACGACCAGTTCGTCATGGGGGCCATGACGATTCGATTGTCCACCCGGATGCCGCTTCGCAGCGTAAAGTCTTCAAATAATGGCTTATACTTGGGGTTCATGCGCATGTCCTCCCTATGGATGATTAGACCTTCACTAGTTTGTTCAACAATGGGAAAAGCATGCGAAGATGGAGAAACACGATTAAGATGGCATCAGGATACTTACTGTACGCCGGAACCAATCGGGTACGACAGCTTCCCGACAGCGGATCTGGCCGACAAGCCCTGCCGGGATATTTAATTCTGCGGTGACGAGAAAAAAGAGGAACACGATGTCATCGTGTATGATCCAGCCGAATCATACCGGAACACGCTGGATTTTGCCACGCATGCCGACAAGTGGGGATACCACCGGTATTGGCTTGCGGAGTACCACAATAGGCCTTTTATCGCGAGCTCGGCCACTTCCTTTTGACCGAGCCGTCACCGACTGCGAAAGAAAAACCGTCAGGGAACGTCCCCGACGGCTCTGCAGGATTGGTGAAACGATGTCGGTTCCTTGTTGGGATGAGATGCACCAAAAGCCCGGCCTTCCAGGCCAAGCTCCTTACATATTCCTCCGACAAATCAGCCCGGATCGGAGATGCCCGCTTTGCGTCTTCTCTCCAGTTCTCGTTCCAGGCTCTCTTTTCCCCGGTCCATCGCCCAGTAGTGGTTTGCCCGGAACAACGGCTTGAAAATTGGCGACAGATATCTCAGCAGCGGCTTGTCGGCAGTCACGTACCAATCGAAACGCGCGTTTACGTAATCGCCGTCCTGTTGAAACGTCCACGTGCCGTGGCCGGTCAAATCGCCTGTGCCCTTCAGCGAAATGCTGTGAGGCGCCTGCTCGCCCGTTTTGCAGGACTGCCAGCGCAGCTTGTACGGCAGCTTGCTCTTCGACAGAATGGCGTACACCTCGCCGCCGGTCTCCAGATCTTTGCCGGCCGAATCGATCTTCAAGTACACGCTGGGCCACCATCTCTGATAGTCCGGGAAATTCGAACAGATTTCGAAAACCTCCCAGATGTCTCCTTTAATCCGCCATTCCGTCGGCATATAGTACTCGTTCGTAGCCATGTTCCCTCCTGTATCAAATTACGGGTTTTATTCCATATCATGTTTCTATTTGTAATAATACACCAAACCCCAATTTCCGGAGAACGTGCATCTCAACATTTTTTTTTAAGAAAACGTACTGCGGCATCGGTTCAAACCCGAGCTTCGTATCCAAGTTCAGCGCATCTTTCATAGACTCGCCGGTATGCGTCAATTCGCGACGCTGCAGCATACAACTCACCTATCACGATTCGAATTGAAAGCCAGGAAGGTATAGGAACGGAATTAATCGTATATGTACAAAATGAATAGGAATAATAAGCAAGATAAAGTGTTCTTGCATAGGAGTTATGAAGGGAGTCCATTACTTTGAATGTTGAATTGTTAAAGGATCTGATTAAGGATGATCGGGGCAATTATTACGCAGCAGTCCACAAGGAAGGGAAGGAGCTGACTTTGGTTAATGCGATGCTAGAGCGGTCTTACGTAGATTTATTGGAGTTTAATGAGGAATTCAAAAACAAGTATGCAGAGTACGAGCACCAGTTCATTGGCAAAATCATCATGGATAAGGTGCGGCACGACGTCGTATTCGCTTCCAAAGAGGACGGTCATGGCCGAATGCATGATTTGGGCAAGGTAATGAGCGAATACACGGTTACGTTTATCGATATGATTGAATTTTACCGACATCCTCGGACAGGACGCCTATGACAGCGAAACCGATTAGACTTAGTGTTTTGGATTTGGTTCCCGTTTTTGATGGGATCGATGCAACCTTCGCACTGGGACAAGCTGTAGAGCTCGCTCAAGCAGCCGAAAGACTGGGATATTTCCGTTATTGGGTGGCGGAACATCATGATATGCCAGGGCTGGCATGCACCTCAACGGATGTGCTGCTATCGCATATCGGTGCAAAAACGCAAAGCATTCGTATCGGATCCGGGGCATTGCTGTTGCCGCATTATAAGCCTCTTAAAGTTGCAGAATCCTTTCATTTGCTCGCTAGCCTGTACCCGGGACGAATTGATCTTGGGTTAGGAAGGGCGCCCGGCGGTTCCGCTGAAGTCAGCCTCGCTCTTAGCGACAACTTTCTTGAAAATGTCTGGAAAATGCCAGAATTGCTCCGTGGAGTTTCCGAGTTTTTGCAGGGGAGCTATGAATATGAAGGACGTCGGATTACCGCCCGCCCAACTCCATCCGTACCGCCAGAACTGTGGCTGCTAGGGACAAATAAGAAAAGCGCGGCTTATGCGGCTGAGTTTGGAACCGGTTATGTTTTTGGTCAGTTCATGAGCGAAGTAGCCGGGGAGGAAGTATTAAGGGCTTACCGCGAAGCGTTTACTCCGTCAGCTCTTTCCCCTGTACCGCGAGCGATCGTTGCCGTTGGTGTCGTTTGCGCGGAAACAGAGGAGGAGGCAGAGAGGCTGGCATCCTCGGGTACAGCTTTGTTTCAACAAGAAGCTTCCGCAAGGGAAACGGCTCCGCTTTCGGAGCGTAAGCTGCTGATAGGTACGCCTGAGAGCCTAAAGAAAAAGCTCCAACAGTTATCTCACTTGTATGGCGTTGATGAATTCATTGTCGTTACAATGATTCCCGACTATCGGAAACGGTTGCGTTCTTTTGAGCTGCTTGCCCATGCATGCTTAATGGCTTAATTCGTTTCCATAGGGGGATAATTTTTATCCTTCTATAGCACCTTCCTCCACCGCTTTTACCGTTCTATCGGCCCTCCTTGACTCCCATTTTTCGCCCTACTTATGATATGGTTCACCCCGGTTAATCTTCACTGCCCGGTACACCTGCTCCGTCAGCACCAGCCTCATCAGCTGATGGGGCAGCGTCATCCGGCCGAAGCTCATGCGCTGCTGGGAGCGCCGCAGCACTTCATCGGACAGCCCGTGGCTGCCGCCGATGACGAACACGACATGGCTGGTCCCGTAGGTGCCCAGACGGTCCAGTTCACGGGCAAGGTCCTCGGAGCTCCAGAGCGCTCCGTCGATGGCCAGAGCGATCACATGCGCGTCCGGCTTGATTTGGGCCAGGATCCGCTCGCCTTCTTTGGCTTTCACGATCGCAACCTCTGCGTCGCTGAGCGTGTCGGGGGCCTTTTCGTCCGCAACCTCGATGACCTGAAACTTCAAATAAGGCGCCAGACGCTTCGCATACTCCGCGATTCCCTGCACCAGGTACTTCTCCTTCAGCTTGCCGACCCCAACGATCTGTACGAGCATAATTCCTCCTCTATATCCTCGCTCGAATGATCAAGCGCGATTGTCCTCACCGGGAACTTCCTTCTGCCGCTATCATACCGCAAAGCGGCTCCGAACCCTAGTCTCGACCGGCGCAAGGACAGAGAGAAACCTCCCTCCATTCCGCTGAGATGCTTCTCTTTCCCACCCTTTCCTCCAAGCCCGATTTGCAACACGAAAATTACTCGGATTTTGTCGGAATTTGCGTACAAGTCGAGGGATGTCGCGGTATAATTCGAGGAAGATCGCGTTCGACGGAGGAATCTATGAAACCGCTTCGTTTCCTTTACACCTTGGCTACTCTTGTTGTCGCAGCAGTCATTCTGCTGTCATGGCCTGCGATGAGCTGGGCTTCTACGCCGCAAGCCCCCCTGGACCGCTGGCAGGTCATGCCGATCGCAACGGATGAGAAGAACGGAGCCTCCCCTCCCGCCAGCGGCTCCTGGGAGGAAGCCGGCACGGACAATACGCTTGTCGAGCTGCCCGATGGCGCCAAGGGCGTCTGGATTCGGCTGCAGGTGCCGGCGACAGATGCCTGGCGTCGGCCCGGCCTGCTTGTAGGGCGCATGTATGGGCTGGAGATGCAGGTCTACCAACGCGGAGAGCTGCTGTATGAGTCTCGGCGCGGCTTCGAGTTCGATCAGACCCGGCTGCTGCTGCCGCTCGACGTATCCGATCGGGGAACCGAGCTGGATGTACGCATCGTGACGACGGCCGGGAGAGCCGGATTCCTCTCTTCCGTACGGCTCGGGGAATTCGACGATCTGGAGAAAGACTACATCCGAAAAGAGCTGCCGAGCCTGCTGCTCGGCGTCTCGGTCATTTTTCTGGCGCTTCTGATGTTCGTCTGCTCCAGCTTCCTGAGCAAGCGTCAGCGCAGCTTATGGATTTCGCTCTGCGTCATCGCGCTTACGGCAGGCATTCTGATCGCAGCCTACTCTCCGCTGCTGTACCTGTATTATCCATCGGCAGGGCCCTTCTTCCTGGCGTTGTTCGAGCTGTCTCTGTACACGATGTTCCCTGCGCTGGGCTACTTCGTCAACGAGACGTTGGAGCGGAAGTCTCCCCGGTTCCTCCGCTTCAGCCGGTGGCAGGCCTGCTATTCGGCTTTCGGCATTGCCGCCTACATCGCCTACAAGCTGTCGGACGGCAAGCTCTACAGCTTCTACTCGATTGTCTCGGTCATTGCGATCGGCCTGCTGATGCTGGTGCAGCTGCTCTGGATCTCCTTCCTGTCGATCGCCCACGGGCGGCGCGGCGACCGTCAAGCGCGAGTGCTGTCGGCCGGTCTGCTCGCTTTTGCCGGCTCCAGCGCCACCGATTTGATTTTGTACTACGCCAGCGGCAAAAGCTATGTGCTTTTTCTCTGGAAGCTCGGCGTGGTGGCCTTCATCTTTTCGCTTGTCGTCATCCTCTCCCGCCGCGTTTCGTCCGACTACAAGACGCTGCTGTCCTACTCCCACCAGCTGGAGCTGTTCAACCTGAGGCTGGAGCGGACGGAGAAGATGAAGATCATCAGCGACCTGGCCGCATCCGTGGCGCATGAAGTGCGCAATCCTCTGCAGGTCACGAGAGGCTTCCTTCAGCTCCTCGCCAAGAAGGACGACGCCAAAAGCCAAAGCTACATTACGATCGCCGTCAGCGAGCTGGACCGCGCCGCCGAGATTATTACCGACTTCCTCACCTTCGCCAAGCCTGAGCTTGAGGTCGTCTCCCGAATCGAGATATCCGAGCTGCTGGAGCAGCTGGATCTGATCATGAGACCCCATACGTCTATGAACGGGGGAAGTCTGGCGATCTACTCCGAGGAAGGGCTCGCAATCATGGGCAGCGCCTCCAAGCTGAAGCAGGCACTGATCAATCTCATCAAGAACAGCGTGGAGGCGCTCGGGGAGGACGGATTGATCGAGCTGACCGCTTGTGCAGAAGGCGGAGAGGCCGTGCTGCGGATCAAGGACAACGGAGAGGGCATGGACGAGGAGCAGCTGTCTAAGCTCGGGGTCCCTTACTTTTCGACCAAGTCGAAAGGAACAGGACTCGGAACGATGGTCACGATGAGGATCATCGAGGTCATGAATGGCAGCATCGCCTTCAAAAGCCAAAAAGGAAAGGGAACCGAAGTGACGATTCGGTTCCCCCTTGTGCAGCAGCTCGCTTCGGAGCTGACAGCCGCTTCTATATTACCAGACTAGCTCGACGTTGCCAGCCGCGTCAACGGAATCCTCCGGTTTCGGCGGCACCACGAGGTAGAAATGCTTGTCCGCTTCTGCCACGGCCGTGAGCTGGATGTCATCCGGCAGTTCAACGCCGAATGCTTCCTTGATGGCGGCTTTGGGATCGGCAAGCAGCTGCTTTTTGAAGGTTTCGTCCTTCCATGCTTTTTGAATGATCTGCACTTTCAACGATTGGGATGACATGAGATCACGGCTCCTCGAAGGGTTATGGGTAAATCTTCCTATAATCTACCACATATCGCGACGAAAGTACCTATACTTTTTCCTGGTTCGACAAATAATGAGAGAATCCCCCTTCGACCGCCAGCCTCATGGCCGTTTGCCGGGCTGAGCGTGCATCGGCTTCGATGCCCGAGAGCACCTCTTGCTGAAACCAGACAAGGCCCGGGGCCGCTTCCGGAAGCTCGGACAAGCTCCGGCGATGGCTTCTCGCGATGGCCGCAAGCCGCTCCAGCACTTCGTCCTGATAGACTGCCCGGCGGACCATCCTATCCTCCAGAGGCTGCTCTTCCTTCAGCCCAAGCTCCTGTCTGACCAGCGTCAGAAAGGCATTGCTGCGCTCCTCGCCGGAAGCCAGATCCTCTCGCCAGTCCGCCCAGTCGTCCGCCAGCTGCAGCGAAGCGAGCGCCAGCTCGACCGCCTGCTCTGCCGGCAGGATGCGCTCCTTCTGGCCGGATTCCAGCCAGACAGCCGAGGCGCCGATCTTGACCGGGGCGGACTTGCGCGCCAGACCGGGGACGTCCAAGGGATCGGCGCGCCGGATTTTCTCCATCGCTGCAGCCAGCCCCCACGCCTCCGTATGCCTGAGATAGTCGCTCCAAAGCTGCGGCGGCATGGCCGAATGCCGGCTGTACCGTTCCAGGAACAAGGAATGCAGCAATTGGGACGCCGCCAAGGCTGATTTCGAGTCGAGCTGCATTTCCTCGCCGTCCATGACGTCGTCCAGCAGAAAATAATGCAGCATCATATAGACGCTGCCGACAGCGAGATCGCGGCATACGGAGGCCGGCGCGCCGGCCTGCTCCCCTGCCCAGACCGGCAGCATGTACGTAATATAGTTGGAACCGCCAGCCGTCCTCGAAGGATCGGCTCTCTCGATAAGCTCGCGCAGGATGGTGCGCAAAGGCTCCGGACATCCGTCCGCCCCTGTCCTGGCTTCGGCAATGATTTTAGCAGCCTCGCTTCTTGCCCTTTCCAGACTCCACTCGGTTGACATGCAATGGCTCCCCCTTCGCTGCCTTCAGGCAAGTCCCGGTCCAGCGTGTGTGCATCCTGCGGCATCTTCTCCCGCCGGAGAACACCGCTTCACGCGGCCCAGCCCACAAGGAGCATCCCACATTTCTTCCGGTTTGAAAAGAGGATGGCGATATGCAGCCCGCGCTCGTCTGCCGACCGTGCGGCAACCTTGCACGGGGGTCGATGGCAGTCTCCCAATCCCGCTTCATGGCTCCAGAGAGGGTCGAAGACGAGGCCATCTCCTCTTGTTTTTGCAACCATAATCATCCTGGTTTATGTCCCGCTGATTGTGGCTTCGATTATCCTCATCAGTGGGTAATCTCCTATGATACCATTCCAAATCAGAGAGGAAATAAGGGCATGAACAAAGCCATGATCATCCTCAATCCTTCCTCCGGCAAGGAGAAGGCGCTCGACTACAGCAACAGGATTGAAGAGGTTCTGCGCCGCAAGGGCTACGAGGTGGCCAGAAAGGAAACCGCCCAAGCCCTCGATGCGACCCGCTTCTGCCAGGCAGCATGCCGGGAAGGCTGCGACCTGGTCGTTTCGGTAGGCGGAGACGGCACATTGAACGAAACGATCAACGGCATCATGGATCAGGATCACCGGCCGAAGCTCGGCATCGTCCCTCTCGGCACGGTCAACGATTTTGCTCGCGCGCTCCGGATTCCGCTCGATCCCGAGGAAGCCATTCTAGCGCTGTCCTCCTCCAATGTGAGAACCGTCGATCTGGGTCAGCTGAACGGCCGCCTCTTCTCGAATGTCGTCGCCGCGGGCTCGCTGGCGGAATCCGTCGCCTCGGTGAGCTCGGAAGAAAAGTCCAGGCTCGGCGCTCTCGCCTACTTGAAGGAAGGCATCAAGGAGCTGCTCGGCAGCCCTGCCCATCCCATCGTCGTCGAGCATGACGGCGAGATTTGGGAAGGCGATTCTCCGTTAGTTCTCGCCGCTCTCACCAACTCGGTCGGCGGCTTCGAGAAGCTTTCGCCGAATGCATCCGTCGACGACGGATTGATCCACGGCTTCATTATCCGGGACATGAACGTCTTCGATACGATTGCGGCCGGCTTGTCGCTCTGGTTCGGCAGCCTGAAAGAAAAGAAGGATGTCGTCTATTTCACGGCCAAGAAAATCCGGATCACCTCGCCGAAGCCGCTCCGGACCAATGTCGATGGCGACGAAGGGCCGGCTCTTCCGGTTGAGCTGAGCATCCTGCCGGGGTACTTGCAGGTCATCGTACCCGAGGAAGGCTGATTGCTCTCTGCATCATCCCAAGCAGGTCCTATGAGGCCGGTCCCATGCCCATGCGTAAGCCGGCTCCGGCCAATCGGTGCTTTCTTCCCTTTCATCGCTTTCATCGCTTTCTTCGGTTTCTTCTCCGCATGAGACGGTTGGTATACCATACCAAGAAATACTTTGCGTTACTTCGTCATACTTTCGTTTCATTCCTCTACATTTTCATCCTGGCAGGCGGCAAACCCGACTTCATTCCAGGCGCCCCCGTCTCTGTTGCTCTCCCGCTTTTCAAGGAAAAAAGCCAACCCGACAATCGGGTTGGCTTGATGACGCATGCTTTCCTCCATTCCGCCTGACTGTCGGCAGAGGTGCGGCTCCATAAGAGCTGGGCTCGTCCCTGGAGTTCCGCCGCGGCGCGAACGATCCTTCGCCTTCGTCTCTTAGCTGGACGCGCTGTCTCCCGAGTTGGCCGACGCTCCGGAATCGCTCTGGCCGCCCGTTCCCGGCGCTGCGCTGTCTCCCGGCGCCGTGCTCCCCGGACCGTCGCCCTGGGCAGGCGGCTGGCCGTCCTGGCCCTGGCCGGGCGCTTGCCCGCGCCCTCCGCCGCCGAAGCCTTTTCCGCCGCCGCCCCCGGGGCCGCGGCCTCCGCCGCCGCCGCCAAATCCGCTCGGCGCCGTCGTGACGCCGGACTCGTTGACATAGGTGACCTTGTCGCCGAGGGTGAAGCTCACGACCTTGGTGCCTCCGCTGTAGGCGCCGCTTTCATAGAGGCCATCCTTCTGAGCGGCGTCGGAGCTGCCGCCGGTGCTGATCGTGTAGCTTTCTCCCGCCTTCAGCTCCGGCGCCGAGATGACGATGCTCTGGATCGCCTTGGCCGGGGCGAAGGTCGCGACGGACTTGCCCGCGCTGTCGGCCAGCGTCACCAGCGTGCCGGCCTGGACTTGGGCCGGGAAGGTCATCAAGACAGCGCGCTGGGAGGAGGTCTCGGATGGCGCCTGCGCCATGCCGGAGCTGCCCGCGGCGATCAGCAAGCCTCCGGATTGCTCGAACGTGCCGTCGTAGTCAAGAGCGCCGTTGCCGTCCATCGTCGGCCCGTTCACGAGCACCGTGCCTCCGGACATCGTGATCGAGCCGTTGGAGTCGAGTCCGTCGCCAGCCGCGTCGACCGTCATATACCCGCCGCTGATGGCCAGCAGGGCGTTGCCCGCCGCCTCGCCGGGGCCTCCCATGCCTCCGCCGCCCTGGCCTGCCTCCATGCTCTCGCTGGAGCCCTCGGAGGCGTTGACGCCGTCGTCGCTGGCGACGATATGGATCTCTCCGTCCGAAATGGCGATGCTGGCGCTCTCCAGCCCTTCATAGCTGCCGGTGATGTTGATCTTCCCGCCGCTGATCGCCAGCGAAGCGTCCGCATGGATGCCGTCGTCGCCCGTCGCGATGCTGAAATCTCCCCCGGCAATGGCGACGGCGCCGTTGCTGTGAACGCCGTCATCGGCGGAATCGAGCTTGAACACGCCGCCCGCCACCGAGATGCCTGTCGATGCCTTCAGCCCCTTGGCGCTGGCCGACTCCGTACCGGCTGCCTCCGTCGTTCCCGACTCCGTGGCGCTCGGCGTCCGGGCCGACGCATCGCCGGACTGACCTTGCTGCGTGCCGTTCGGATCTTCCGGCATCGTGCCGCCCTGCCCCTGCTGTCCGCCCCACTGTGGAGGGCCTTCCTGCTGATGCGGCTCGGCATTGGCGCTGCCGCCGCCGGTGGCGACTTCGAACGAGCCCCCTTCAATCACCAGCGAGCTGGCGGCCTGAATGCCGTCGTTCTCCGACACGATGGAGAACGTTCCTCCCGCAATCGCCACATAACCTTTGTCGGCATCCGTATCGTTGGTCGACTTGATGCCGTCGCCGCCGGCCTTCACCGTAATGCTGCCGTCCTTGACCGCGGCCAGATCCTTGCCGACGAGGCCGTCGTCCTTGGACTCCACGGCGATCGTGCCGCTGACAATCTTGAGATCGTCCTTGCTCGTGATGCCGTCGTTGTTCAGCGCCGTCACGCTCAGCTTGCCCGTGCCGTTGACCGTCAGGTCATCCTTGCTGTAGATCGCCGCCGTCGGCGTGTCGTCTGCGGTCGTATAGCTGTCGGCGTACTTCTCGCCGTCGGCCGCCGCATTTTCCGTGCCTTCCTGGAGGGTGAGCACCGTCTTGCCCGCCGCCTTCACATAGATGGCGGGTCCGCTTGCATTGACGATCTCCGCGCCGTTCAGCACGATATGCACGATGCCGTCGTCCTTCGAATCGACGACAACGCCGCCCTCGAGCTTGCCGCTCAGCACATACGTCCCCGCCGCCGTAATGGTCACGGTCCCTCCATCGGCCGCGGCCCCGGAGCCCTCGACGCTGGCGCTTGCTCCGCTCAGCTTGACCGCGGTCGAGCTCGCCGCGTCCCATGCCGCGGAGATGTCGTCGTCATCGTACTTGACGACATCCGCCAGCTTGAGCCCGGCCAGCTTGGCGACGGCCGCAGCCGTATTCGCCGAGGCGTTCACGGCCGTGCCGCCGCTTGCATCGGCAGCCGAATCCGTCGAATTCGCATTGCTGCAGCCCGCAGCCACAAGCGACGACAGGAGAACCAGCGCAGCCAGCTTCGTTTGATAGGGATGTTTCATCGTCATCGACCTCTTTTCGCTTAGTATTCCTGCACGACGGGACTCATCGTGAGGGTAATGTCCAGATTGCCGTTGCGGGTGCGGACGGCATCGAGAAAGTCCTTCGGGTTCGTTTCCGGCCCCATTTTCACCGAATACACGAGTTCATACAGGCTGCCGAGCTCCGTCGTGCGCACCTTCTTGAGCTCATACCCGACGTTGAACTTGCGAAACACTTCGTGGAAAGCTTCTTCATACCCGAGATTTTCGGGAATCGTCACCTTCAAGGTTTTCATGGCTTCCTTATGGGAGCCGAAGTTCACGAATTTCAGGACGAACATGAGCCCGCACAGGATGATCGTGAACAGCACCGCGTAGCCGAGAGCCCCGACGCCGCAGGCGAGGCCTGCCGCCATGGAGAACAGGACATAGGAGATGTCCTTGGCATCGCCCGGAGCGCTGCGGAAGCGGATGATCGAGAAGGCGCCCGCAAGGCTGAAAGCCCTGGCGATATTGCTGCCGATGAGCAGGATGATGATGGCGACGATGACGGGCAGCACGATCATCGTGAGCGTGAAGCTCTGCGAGTACGCGGGCTGGGTCCTCATGTAGGTCAGGCTGATGACGGCGCCGACGGCGATGGCGATCAGGACGGTGAGCAGCGCGTGAGGCAGCGTCAGCGTCGTGTCGGTTGCTGTGGAGGCAAAGATGGATTCGATCATAAAACGATTCTCTCCCTTTCGATCTGCGGTGCGTTTGCATGGCGGATGGATTGTTTATATTCGTTGCCGTATTTGGAAAAGCTGGTGCGGTACATGCCGAGCTCCGACAGCAGCTGCGCGAGCCAGACGGGAATCGTCTTCTGTGCCTTCACTTCCATCAGCCACTGTCCCCGCTCCATCAGCTGCTCCCCGTAATCGCCCTTCTCGAGCAGCAGGTCATGCCGCCGGGAACGGATGTTCGTGTCGAACGTGATCCGCAGATCGCGGCTCTCCTTGCTGAACATTGCGATCCGGTCGTAGGCCAGATACGTCATCGGCTGCAGCTCGTACCGGCTCAGGAAATAGTCGATTTCATTCATCACCTGCCGGTTCATTCCTGGCCGCCAGACCGGCTGGCAGCCTGTCCGGACGAATTCGTAGGCTTCGCTCAGCTTCATCGCCGACCTTCTTTTGTTGACGAGGCCGAACACTTTTTTCTTGAGCTCCAGGTAGACCTTGGCGTCGCTCCCCGGCACCCCGTAAGCGCGGATGCGCAGCTTCTCCCTGTACTTCGGCTTCGAGAGGCTGGTGCGGATGAGCGAGTGATGCTCGGTATCATAGTAGAGATTGCTGATGGAGTAGAACTTGTCGTCGCGGTTGTATTCATCGAGCTCCATGTATGCCATCAGGCGGTTGTAGATGCCGTAGAAGGCTTTTGTATCCATCAAATACTTGTTTTCGTACCGGTTGAACACTTCGATCGCCACTGGGCAGCGCCCCTTTCCAAGTCATGTCGGGCGATGGCCTCGCCCCTTCATGTCTGTAGCTTAGTGGGTCAACCTTTAACGAAACTTAAACAATTGACGGAGAGGAAAAATAGAATGCTTTGACGTTCAAGGACTTTCCCTTCCACAGACCCTGCCCGTCCAGCGGAATCCGGAATTTTAGGGCTTGGGTGCATGTCCGCCCGAATGCTACGATTAAGGTTGATTAAAGGTTCGCTTCCTATAATGGGCGTGCAAGGCGGCTTGGAGAGGAAGAGACGGAGGGGACTTGGCTCATGCGCATATTGATAGTCGAAGACGAAGTGCATCTGGCAGAGGCGCTTTCTCAACTATTGAAAAAAAACCATTATTCGGTGGACGTCGTGAACGACGGCCACGCGGGACTCGATTACGCGCTCAGCGGCATCTACGATCTGCTTCTGCTGGATATCATGCTTCCCGGCATGGACGGGATGACGCTGCTCAAGGCGATCCGGGCGGAAGGCATCGCGGCGCCGGTCATCATGCTGACGGCCAAGGGCGAAGTCACGGACAAAATCTCGGGCCTGGACCATGGAGCGGACGATTACATCGCCAAGCCGTTCAACACCGACGAGCTGCTGGCCCGCATGCGGGCGGCGCTGCGGCGCAAGGGCGAGGTCGTGCCGGAGGACGGGCTGCGGTTCGGCAATATCGAGCTGAACACCTCGACGCTGAGGCTTTCCTGCCAGGGCAAGGAGCTCAAGCTCATCCTCAAGGAAAGCGAGCTGCTCGAGCTGCTCATCACGCGCAGGTCGGCCGTGACGTCCAAGGAGCAGATGATCGAGAAGCTGTGGGGCTTCGACTCCGAGGCGGAGCACAACAACGTGGAAGTGTATGTTTCGTTCCTGAGGAAAAAGCTGGCGTTCCTGGACGCATCGGTCCGCATCAATACGATCCGGGGCGTCGGGTATGTACTGGAGGCGACGGAATGATCTTCAATCGGCTGCGCAACCGGTTCCTGATGATGAACATGGTGATCATCTCGATCATCATGCTCGTCGCCTTCGGGTCCATCTACACGATCACCTATCAGAATACAAGCCATGACATCGACATGGAGCTCGGGCGCGTCTCCGATTTCTTTCATCAAGGAGGTCCCGGCCAAGGCGGCCCCGGCGGCGGCATGAAGACGCCGACGGGCGGCGGTGGCGGCAGAGGAATGAATCCGCCTCCCGAGCGCTCCGTCTCGTTCGCTCTGCGGACGGATGCGGAGTGGAACCTGCTGGCCAAGGACTCGCGCTTCGACATGGACGACGAGTTCTATGAGCTGGCCAAGGAGCGCGCCGTCGCGAATCCGGTCGAGAACGGCCGCTTTACGCTCGACGGCACCGACTGGGCGTACAGCACGCAGCGTACCGCGGAAGGCTATACCGTCGTTTACCTGGACGTGACCGCCCAGCAGAAAATTCTCACCACGATGATCTACACGTTCTCTCTGGTCGCTCTCGTCATGCTCGCCGTCATCTATTTTGTGAGCCGGTACTTCGCAGGCCGCTCCATCGCTCCGGTGCGGGAGGCGTTCGACAAGCAGAAGCGCTTCATCGCCGATGCCTCGCATGAGCTGAAGACGCCTCTGGCCGTCATCAACACCAACGCCGACGTGCTGCTCGCGAACAGCGACGACACGATCGCCGCTCAAGCCAAGTGGCTGCATCACATCAAGTCGGAAACCGAGCGCATGAAGACGCTGACGAACGACCTGCTGTACCTGACCGAGATGGAGGATGCCCGCGACCGGGTGCTCCAGGTTCCGTTCAACCTGAGCGAAGCGGTGGAAAGCGTCATTTTGACGATGGAGGCGGTCATCTACGAAAAGGACCTGGAATTCTCGTATGAGATTCAGCCCGGCCTGACTGCCGTCGGCAGCAGCGAGCAGATCCGCCAGGTCGTCATGATCCTGCTGGACAACGCCGTGAAATACACCAACAAAAAAGGCTCCATCAACGTCGAGTTGATGAAGCAGCATAACCAGATTCAGTTGAAGGTGTCCAATACCGGGGATGGAATCCCCCCCGAGCATCTGGAGAAAATATTCGACCGCTTTTACCGGGTCGACGCCTCCCGCTCCCGCAGCGGCGGCGGCTACGGGCTGGGGCTGGCGATCGCGAGGTCGATCTTGGAGCAGCATGGGGGACGGATCTGGGCGAAGAGCGAGCCCGGCAGCTCGACGTCCTTTTATTTCATGGTGCCCTCCGTTTTTTAAGCTTTCGAACATCCAAATCCAAGGCCGTCTTCCCCGTGCACAATGAGGTGGAATGACGGTGCGTAGCGCTCTCTATGACTGAATCAGAAAGCCATGCCAAAAACGCAGGAAGCGTCTCGAAAGAGCGCCTCCTGCGTTTTTTCTTTTCCATCCCTGCGTCAGTTCAATTCCACCGTCTTGTTCAAATCCATATGCTCCTGCTTGCCCGTCATCTTCTTGAACAGCTGGGTCACCATCTTGGCCTTGCTGCCGGTTTCCCAGTATTCCGCCGTCTCGGCCTTCACCTTGATCAGCACCAGATCCGGATCGTCGCTCGACATGCCGAGCAGCTTCTCGTAGGTCGGATTCCAGATCTCCTTAATCTTGGCCCGGTCGTTCACCAGCTCGGCTTCGCCGCGGACCGACACATACGATTTGCCGACGTAGGCGACGTTGACGTTGCGATTATGCTGAAGCTCCTCGAACTTGTCCGTTTCCTTTGTGGTGATGAACCACAGGTCTCCGTCGAACTCGACCTCCTGGGTCTGCATCGGACGGGACACCAGACCTTCGTCCGTTACCGTCGTGAGCATCGCGATATCGATTCCTTTGATCAGATCCCGGACCTTCTCGACAGCCTCTTGGCTTGCGGTATGTTGATTCGACATGCTGGTCACCTCATTCATTTAGTTTGATTTCCGTTGCTGCTCCGACAAGCGGATTCGGCCTGCACTCTACAAGCCTTCCCAAGTGATATCTTCTTAAACGAAATGAAGGACAGCCAAACCAGCCGTCTCCCCCGCTGCATGGAAGGATTTACATCCTTTTGGATATGCAATAGACTTTACGAGAACCTCATTTACATATTCTTAACCATTCAAAAGGAGAGATTCCTACCTTGTCCAATCCTCTCAAGCGCAGCGCCAAGCTCCTTCTCGGCCTCGCGCTGTCAGCCGCTGCTCTTGCTGCACCGCTTACGGCTCCGACCGCTCACGCGGAGGAGGCGGCAGCCGATACGACGACGATCTCGCTGCTCGGCACCTCCGACATTCACGGCCGCTTCATGCCTTGGGATTACGCCCTGGACGGTCCCAACCCCGCGGGGAGCATGACCCAGCTGTACACGATGATCAAGAAGGTGCGCGCGGAGAATCCCAATACGATTCTGCTCGACGCTGGAGACATGATCCAGGACAACTCGGCCGAGCTGTTCAACGACCAGCCGCAGTCTCCGATGATGGTCGCCATGAACGAAATGAACTATGACGCCTGGGTCATGGGCAACCATGAATTCAACTTCGGCCTCGACGTGCTGGCGAAAATTTCTTCCCAATTCCACGGCCAGCCGCTGGTCGGCAACATCTACAAGGAGAACGGCGAACGCTACATGCCGGCCTACACGATCATCGAGAGAGGCGGCGTGAAGATCGGCGTTGTCGGCATGAACACGCCTATGATCACGGAATTCGAGAAAGGAACCAACCATCTGGACGGCGTCGTCGTCAAGGATCCCGTGGAAGAGACAAAAAAAGCCATCGCCGAGCTCGACGGCAAGGTGGACGCCATCGTCGGCCTCATGCACATGGGCCTAGAGAATGAGAATGGCAAGCCCGGCACAGGCGTGAAGGACGTGGCCAATGCCAATCCGCAGCTCGCCGCCATTTTCGCCGGACATATGCATACGCTCGTCGAATCCGAGACGGTGAACGGCGTCATCATCTCGGAGCCGAACAAGTACGGCTCCCATCTGTCCCGGATCGACCTTACGTTCGAGAAGCAGGGAGACAGGATGGTGCTGAAGGAAAAGCAGGCGTTCGCGCTTCCGGTGAAGGCGGCAGACGGCACGTTCGCCGTGTCCGACCCCGGCCTCGAAGGCAAGCTGCAGCCCTTCCATGAGTTCGCCCGGGCGGATGCAAACACCATCGTGGCCCAGCTGAAAGGGATGAACATGGTCCCGGCCGACGAGATCAAGGGCATTCCGGCCGTTCAGGTCCAGGAGACGCCGCTGTCGGACTTCTTCAGCGAAGTGATGCTCCATTACAGCAAGGCGGATGTCGTCGCCCATCAGATCGACAACGACAAGGCGAAGCTCGACGTCGGCCCGATCAAGAAGAAGGACATCGCCTTCAACTATCAGTTCGCCCTCGGCGAAGTCACCGTCTACGAGGTGACCGGCAAGGATCTGAAGGACTACATGGAGTGGGCGGCAGGCTACTTCAACTCCACCCGTCCGGGCGACGTCACGGTCAGCTTCGACAAGAAGCGGCGCGCCTCCAAATACAGCACGAACGATTTCTTCGGCGGCGTGACCTATGAGATCGACCTGACCGAGCCTTACGGCAGCCGAATCAAGAATCTGGCCGATCTCAAAGGCAACCCCATCCTACCAGGCGATACGCTGAAACTAGGCATGAACGCCTACCGCATGGATGCTCTGAGAGCTCCTGGAGGAGCGCTTGCAGGCCGTACCTTCAAGCAGCTGTGGTCTTCCAAGGATGCGACCGCATTCGGCGAGGACAAGGGCACGATCCGCAACCTGTCCATTTCTTACCTGAAGGAAGTCCAGAACGGCGTGTATGAGCCGCAGCCGGCCCAGCATTGGAAAATCACCGGCGTCGATACGGCCGCTCCGGTCCGCGCCGACATCGTGGAGCTGATCAATGCCGGCATTTTGCCGGTCCCTGCGACGGATGACGGCAAGTATACGAATGTGGCCTCCATCAACGTCCGGGATGCCGTCAGCGCGGATGAAATCGCCCAGCTGTCCGCCAAAGCGGGCGTGAGCAAAGCTCTGTTCGAAGGGCTGAAAACCAAAGGCGAGTTCTATCAAAGCCTGAACAAAGCGCGGAAGGATGCCGCGAGTCCGGCTCCGACCAACCCGCCTGTCGTTCCGTCCGTCTCGCCGACGCCTTCTCCGGTGAATCCCGCGACTCCGGCTCCGACGGCTACGGCGGCTCCTAGTCCGGCGACTCCGACTCCGACGGCTGCAGCGACTCCGGCTCCGACTCCGGCGGCTACAGCAGCTCCGGCTCCGAAACCTCCACTTGCGGTAAAACCGGGCAAGCCGGCAACGGTGAAGCCAGCCCCATCACTTCAGAAGAAAGCCAAGGTGACCGCCGCTTTCCTGAACGTGCGCGCCCAGGCGTCCTCGAAGGCGAAGATTTTGGCCACGGTGCCAAAAGGTACGGTGTTCACCGTTACGGGCTGGAAGCAGGGCTGGATCGAGGTAAGCTACAAAGGAAACAAAGCTTACGTATACGGCAAGTACGTCGCCGTCATCAAGTAAATCGGTAGGATTCAAAAAGGCTGCCCCCTAGGGCAGCCTTTTCTCATGCAAGGAGGGTCTATCCGCGACGATCACAGCCTGCAAAACGCATGGAAGGAACTTGCCTTTCAAGCAATCCATCTTCCGGGCGCTTATCTCTGCCTCAGCCGCTCTAGGCATAGGCCGAATAGCCGTTACCTTATCCATCGCCGCTGCTTGACCATGAGCGGCTTCAATCGCATCTCCCGCTATATCGGTGAATATGTGGATAAACCCGTTCATAAACTCGCCGTCTCGAATATCCACATGTGGATATCTCCTTAACTCAAGCTGCCTCTCTTATCCACAGCCGGACTCTGGTTGGATTCCATCGCCATCCACAGAAAAAAGCCTCTCTCCCGCCTGGGGAAAGAAGCTCTTCGGAACGTCCCGCCCTGCCGGCAGTCCGTGCGGCCTTACAATCTCATCCGGATTATACGATCAAGAATTCCGCTTTCTCTTCGCACAAGTCACATTTCACCGGCGGGTCCCAATTCGCAAAATGCGTTTCATTCAGATTCACCATATCCGGCGCATCCTCGTACTCATCCACGAACTTGTCCAAAGCCAGCTCAATATGCTCCTTGCACACGCAATACATTCGATGACCTACCCCGCTTCGTATCTTGTAAGTTTACCTTCGTCCCTACCATTGTACCACATCCCCGGCAGAGGCATTCAATCCCCTGCTTCCGGGAAATAAAAGAAAATCCGGCCTGCAGGCTGCAAGCCGGATCGATCCCTCGTTCTCTATCGCTCCAATCACGCTACTCGTCGTCGTCCGCCTTGTCCTGGAGCTTGAACGTGACGCTCTCCTGCTTGGAGTCGCGATAGAACGTCACCTTGATCTTGTCGCCGATCTGCTTCTTGCCGTACAGGTACTTGCGCAGCTCCATCGTGCTGCTGATCGGCTGATCGTCCAGCTGCACGATGACGTCGTTGAACTGCAGCCCCGCATCCAGGGCGGGACCGACCGATTCCAGGACGATGACGCCCTTTTTCACCTCGGCGGGAAGCTTCGGACCGGAGCCCTCTGCCTCGCCGTCCGATCCCTGCGCGGAGCCTTTGCTGCCCGGCAGGCTCTGCTGTGCGAAGTAGGAAGCCAGATCCAGCGTGTAGACGCCGAGATACGGACGCGGAACCTTGCCGCTTGCCATCAGCTGGTCGACGATCGGAATGACGTTGTTGACCGGAATCGCGAAACCGACCCCTTCAACCCCGACATCCGCGATCTTCATGCTGTTGATGCCGATTACTTTGCCCTGCATGTCGATGAGCGGACCGCCGCTGTTGCCCTGATTGATGGAAGCATCGGTCTGGATGACCTCCTGCTCCCAATCGTAATTGCCGTCCTGGCTCAGCGAGACGGGAATGATCTGCTTCGTCTTGCTGACGATGCCCATGGACAGGGAGTCGCCGAGGCCGAGGGGGTTGCCGATCGCCATGACCATCTCTCCGGACTGGAGCTTGGAGGAATCGCCGAGCTCCGCCACGATGTCGATGCCCTTGCCGTCGATCTCCAGCACAGCCAGATCCGTAATGTAGTCGCTGCCCACCAGCTTGGCGGGACGCGATTCGCCGTTGATACGGACGGCCTTCAACGCCGATGCGCCTTCCACGACGTGGTTGTTCGTGATGATGTACGCCTTGCCGTCCTTCTTGGCGAAGATGACGCCGCTGCCGACGCTGGCCGGCTGCAGCTCGCCTTCCGGCGCGTCCTCTGCCTGGCCTTCCGGCGTATCCGGCTGCATCGCGCTGCCCCCGTCTGCATTGTCCGCAGACCCGCTGCCGCTCTGGCTGCGGTCGGGAGCCGCCTGCTCGTTGACGATGCTGACGACGGCCGGGCGCACCTTGGCGGATGCGGCGACGGTCTGCTGGATCGCGTCGCCGGGAGCGACCAGTCCGGCCGCTGGCGGCGATGCCGCTTCGCTGACGGCGGCAGCCTGAGTGCCGCCGCTGCCGATGGCAAGCGTCAGCACCAGGACGATGACGGCCCCGCTGGCGGCCGATACGGCGACGAGCCGGCCCGCTCCCCAGCTTCTGCGGCTGCGCAGCGGGAACCCGGAGATTGGCTTGCGGTTTTTTTTGCTTGTGCGCCGGGATACTGCTGTCGAATAAAACTCATCGTCGAACAATCCCACTGTAACCCGCTCCTCCCGTGATATGCGCACGCGGTAACTGCCATATAGTTAAGCATACGTGCCTGCCTGATTTTCAACTACAGGATGTTTTTTCTCTACTTGGAATGATTTCGGAAGATTCGTCTAGAATAATAATAGAGAGCCGGTCTGCCTGTTACCTATTCAACGACCTCAAGGCACCGAATGTTGCAGGTCCGCTCCAATCTTGGTCAAAGGAAGAGTGATTCCGACATGGATATCAAGCTTGTTCAACCGCCGGCTGGAGTCCCTAACGCCTGGGACCAGGTAACCCTGCACGCCAAGATGGGAGATCTGGCCGACAACCAGTACCGCACCCTCCTCGCGCTGAGCGCCATGCTGGAGCTGCTCGTCGAGAAGGGCCTGCTTACCCGGCAGGAGCTGGAGGCCAAGTCGGCTCAGCTGGAAGCCGCGGACAACGAGCCGCTCAAAGCGCTTTCCGCTTTATTTGATCCCATGGAGTAGGCTGGTCGGGATACGTTCCGCGCAGCGGATGCTCGTCCTGCCGGAAGAAATGTCCCTTGTCCTCCATGACCTGGTTGACCGTCAGCCTGGCCAGGTCCGGCATGTTGTGGTTCAAGCTGAGATGAGCCAGGTATACCCGCCTCGTCCGGTCCGTCATGAGCTCGCACAGCGCCTCTCCGGCGGCCTCGTTGGACAAATGGCCGATATCGCTGAGAATCCGGCGCTTGATGTTCCATGGGTACCGGCCCATGCGCAGCATCTCCGGATCATGGTTCGATTCCAGGACGAGCACGTCGGAATCGATGATGTTGCGGCGGACGATGTCGCTGACATAACCGAGGTCCGTCGCCAGACTGAGCTTGTAGCCGTCATCCGTGAACGTATAGCCGACCGGCTCGGCCGCGTCGTGGGAGATCGGATACGAGCGCACTCCCATGCTGCCGAACCGGATCTCCTCGCCGGTGCCCATCACGATGCGCCTCTCTTGCGGGACGTTGCCCGCATGCCGCTCCAGAGCCGCCCAGGTCGCCTCGTTGGCGTATACAGGCAGCTCATATTTGCGCGCCAGCGCGTTCAATCCCTTGATATGGTCCGAATGCTCGTGCGTGATCATCAGCGCGTCCACGTCATGCCCTGTCACGCCTTGAAGATACATGAGCTCCTCCAGCTTCTTGAGGCTGAGCCCCGCATCCACCATCACCGTCTTGTCCCCGCTCTGCACCAGCGTCGCATTGCCCGTCGAACCGCTCGCCAGCACAGTGAATCTGAATTCCATTCCGCATGTTCCTTCCTTACGCTCCAGGCGTTGCTCCTGCAGGCCTATCCGCTCTATCGCATGAAGCAGACGGCTTCATGCCGCTGCAGAGCCTCTCGGCTCGCCATTTCACTATGAAAACCTATTGTACCATACCAATGACGGCATGCCTTTCCAAGGAAAAGAAAATTCCGGCCGAAAGGAATGTGCGTCCCGGCGAAAGCCCCTTGGCCTCCCATGCTTCGCGGGATGCCGGTCCTCGTGCCGCGGCCGCCGTTGGCGCCAGCCATAACGCCTTGTCCAGAGGCGGCCGCCTCTCTATTTGCCGGTGCCCGGCGAGGAAGGCGGCTGCGGCTGAGCCGCGTCCGTCAGCACCTCTCCGCTGTACGCCTGAAGGTAGATGACGCTGCCGTCCTCCATCAGAATTCTCCAGGACGGCGTGGATACCTGCGTCTCGGAGTCGAACAGCTGGCCTTCCTTGTAGCCGAGCCGAATTTCCTTGATGACGGCATGCTCGGGAACGTAGCGCTCGATGATTTCCGTGCGGATGACCTTGGAGGCGGGCAGGACGGACTGCGGCGGGCTCTGCTGCTCCGAGGGGAGCAGCTCGATCCGCTGCTGCCGGTAGCCGGTAATCCGCTGATTGCTGTAATAGAGCTCCAGCCGGACGTTGAACATCGGCCTTCCTTCCGCCATCCGGTACAGCACGAACTTGCGGTCGTCATATACCGCCGTGTCCAGATCGTATTTGCCGATTTCGGGAATGACGCCTCCCAGAGCCTTGCTCAGCTCCTTGGGGTCGAACACGACGCGGCTGTCTACGGGGGTCTGAAGCTCCGTGATCTCGCCGCCCTGCGCCTCTCCCCCAGAGGCGTCTCCATTCTGCTCGTCCGCATCCATGTCTACATAACGATAGGTCAGGTTTTGCAGCTCCGGCGTTTCCTTCGGAATGCCGCCTGTCAGCTCGATGCCTTTGCTCTTCATCGCTGCCAGCGTGTCGGGGGACAATCCAGCCACCGTATTGTTCGGCTGCAGCCGCTCGCGCACATCCATCCAGAGCTGATAGCCGAGCAGCATGTTGAGCAGCAGAAAAGCTAGAATCAGAACGCTTTTCGCCCTTCCCCAATCCATCAGCCGCTTCCCCCTTTCCCGGCGCCGGCAGCGGGATCCGCGGCCGCGCCGCCATCAGCGGTGCTGCCGCTTGCCAGCGGACCCTGGAGCCCTTCGGAGCTGCCCGGGGATGGCGTCGGGCTGGGGGTCGGCGTCGGCGCAGCCGCCGAGAGATCGGTTCTCGTTAGATCCGATCCGTCGTAGCTCTCCGCGAGCGGCCCGATCAGCGTCTGCTCCGTGCCGTCCTTGAGACGGACGGCCCACACCGGGGTGAACCGGATGCTGCCTTCATCGGCTCGATACGCCTTCACCGCCGGGTACAAGGAACGAATCTCCGAACGGCGCTCATACCCCGAGATCGCGGCCTCCAGCGAGCTTCCGCCGGGCAGCCAGCGCACCGCCTTGCGTGTCGGCGAGCCGCTGAGGGTGATCAGCGAGCGCTCATAAGCGGTGACATTCCCTTGCTGGACCGTCAGTTGAATATAGCCGAAGCGGAACTCCGGCGACGGAACGATCGGCAGAATCCGGTTCTCCCCGAAACGGAAGTACTGGCGGAACAGCAGGAAATGCTGATCCGCTCCGGCGCTTGAGCCGTTCGCCGCGCCGCTACCGCCCGGCTGAGGCGTGCGGTCCGGCCTTCGGGGCTCGGTCATCCCCTCGAGCTGATGCAGGCCGTCCCAGCCGCCATGCTGGTTGACGAACAGCACCGAGCTTGAGATGCTGCCGGCCGGAGTCGTCCGGCTTGCGCCCGTCCCGGCTCCGCTGAGCGGCGCGGCCGGATCCGTATAGCTGATCCACTGCCCGTCCTGCTCGACCTGCAGCGTCCGCTTGCCGTCCGTATACACCTGCGAGCCCGTCCGGTCTTTGCGGCTGCGCGTCATGCCGGGGTCGAAGAACAAATTGCGCTGCAGCAGATCCGGTGAGTACGTCTGGTAATTCGTCTCCGCCTCGGCCGCTTCAACCGGCTGCTGCGGCAGGTAGACGCCGTAGATATTAGGCTTGTAGGGAGTCCAATATTCGCCGAGGCCGACATCATCCTCCACATCCCGCACGGTCAAGTCGGCTTGAGTCGCCTCATACGCTGCGCTGCCGTCGGTGCTGAAGAAGAACGTCCTCACTTCCTCGCTGCCGGCGCTGCGGAAGATCCAGATCCGGTCGATCGTGTCCGACTGGAAGGTGCCGTCGCTGCTTTCCAGCTGAAGCATGCGCGAGAGCAGCTGAACCGGAAGCCCGCTGCCGAGCCTCAGCTCGATGCCGAGGTTGCGGTCGCGGATTTCCAGCCAGTTCACGATCTCGGCGCTCGTCCGCTGGAAGCCGCCGAACTGGCGGCCCTTCAATTTGCTCATGATCAGGCTGTAGAAAGGGAGATCGCCCGGATTGAGCACCGTATGGTTGCCGTTGCCGAAATGCAGGATCATCTGCTCAGGGAACAGCACGTCCTCGGTTTTGCTTTCCGGTCCCATCTGCTCCGTATTGACGTAGTTCTGCGGCGTCCGCACGGCAGTTCCCGGCACGCTGTAGGAAAGCATGTAGCTCTGGACGAGGCTGAGCACGACAAGCACGGCAAGCATCCATGTTTTGGCTCTTTCCATTAGGCCGGCTCCCCCTTCTCCTGCAGTCTCGGCACGAAGAACGTCACCGTCGTGCCGACATCAAGCTCCGACTCCAGAGCCATCGACCCGCCGTGCGCCTTGATAATTTCCCGGGCAATGGACAGGCCGAGCCCCGTGCCGCCCATTTCCCTCGAGCGGGCTTTGTCGACCCGGTAGAAACGGTCGAATATCCGGCTCAGATCCCGCTTCGGAATGCCGATTCCGGAGTCCTTGACGCTGACGGCGAGCATATCTCCCTCATGCTCGCGCGCCGCCAGCTCGATCCGGCCGCCCTCCAGCGTGTATTTGATCGCATTCGACATCAGATTGTCCAGCACCTGGTCGATCTGGTCGCGGTCCAGCACGGCGGTGTGCACACCCGGCTCGACGCGGACGACGGCGCGGATTCCCTTCTTGCGCATCTGGACGGAGAATCGGTCCGCGACCTCATCCAGCATGTCCGCGATTTCCGTCTCCCGGCGCCGCAACGTCGACTGCTGGGAATCCAGCCGCGACAGATGGAGCAGATCGGAGACGAGCCGGATCATCCGCTCGGTCTCGTTGCGGATGACGCCGACAAAACGGCCGGCCAGCTCCGGCTCCGCAAGGGCGCCGTCATCAAGCGCCTCCGCATAGCTGCGGATCGTCGTCAGCGGCGTCCGCAGCTCATGGGACACATTCGCGACGAATTCCCGCCGCGACTGGTCCAGCTTCTCCTGCTCGGTAATATCCTGGAGCAGCGCGATCGTCCCCGTAATGCCGCGGCCGCGCCGGTGGATCGGACTCAGCGTCACGCGCAGCACCCAGCGCTCCTCGCCGTCCGGCGACTCCTTCACGAGCACCGCGGCCAGTCCGCGCGACCTGCGCAGCGCTTCAAGCCGCTCCTGCGGCAGCTCCAGCAGCTCCGAGAGGTTGCAGCCTTCGCATGTATCGACGCCGAGCAGCTCGATCGCCCGCTGGTTGGACACCATGACCGTGCCGTACTCGTCCGCGGCGATGACGCCGTCGCTCATGTTCGAGAGGACGGACTGCAGCTTCTCGTTCTCCTCCTCGTTGACGGAGAGAGCTTCCCGCAGCCGATGCGTCATCTCGTTGAACGCCTCGCTGAGGCGGCCGATCTCGTCGTCGGCGAGCACCGGCACCTGCTGGTCGAAGCGTCCTTCCGCCACGGCCTCCGCCTGGCGGGTCAGCCCTTTGATCGGGCTGGTGATCGTATGCGCCAGCACGACGCCAAGCACGCCCGTGAGGCCGAGCGCAATCAGCGTGCCGGAGACGAAGATCCGGTTGACGCGGTCGACCGTAGCGTTGACCTCGGTCATCTGAGCGACGATGTAGACCGCCCCGACGATCCGGTTGTCGGAGGATTTGATCGGCTGCGTGATGATCTTTTTGCGCACGTTGTCCTCGTCGAGGATGTCCTGCTCGTTGTCGGGAATGCCCTGCAGCGCCTGGCTGACCATCAGGGAGGTGTTTTTCTTCCCTATGTAGCCGCTGTAGGCATCCGACGCCGCCAGCACGCGGCCGCTGGCGTCGAGCACCTGCAGCTCCGAGCCGCTGCGGCTGAACAGGCTGTTGACGTATTCCGACAGGGACGAGGCTTCCTTGCCGCTGTCGGCGGGCGCGGCCAGGCTCTCCTCCGTCAGCTTGTCCGCCGCCAGCACGGCCAGAGCGCGCGCCTGATCGTTCAGGCTGTTCGTGAACGTCTCGGTCAGCGACGTCTTCACCGAGCTGACGAAATACACCGCGATCACCTGCATGGAGATCAGGATGAGCAGCATGTAGATCGCGATCAGCTTGACCTGGATCGTGCTGAACCAGCGGCGCCCCTTCATCAGCCGCCGAAGCCGCCGTGCTTCGGATTGCGCATGAGGTAGCCCAGTCCGCGGCGGGTCAGAATGTATTCCGGACGGCTCGGGTCATCCTCGATCTTCTCCCGGAGCCGGCGGATCGTCACATCCACGGTGCGGACGTCGCCGAAATACTCGAAGCCCCACACCGCCTGCAGCAGATGCTCGCGGGTCATGACCTTGCCGCTGTGGCGCGCGAGGTAATAGACCAGCTCATACTCCCGGTGCGTCAGATCGAGCGGCTGGCCGTCCTTGTAGACGACGTACATATCCGTATCGATGAACAGGTTGAACAGCTTCAAGCCCTGCTGCTCTTCCCCTCCTTCTTCCTTGCTTCCCGGACTCGTCCCGGAGGAAGCCTCCTGGATTTTCTGCGTGCGACGCAGATGGGCCTTCACCCGCGCGAGCAGCTCGCGCGTCCCGAACGGCTTGGTCACATAGTCGTCCGCGCCAAGCTCAAGCCCGAGCACCTTGTCGATCTCCGTATCCTTCGCGGTCAGCATGATGATCGGCGTCTGCAGGCGCGTACGCACCTCGCGGCATACATCCATGCCGTCCTTCACCGGCAGCATCAAATCCAGCAGAATCAGATCCGGCTGCTCCTCGAATGCCATGCGCACCGCTTCGCCGCCGTCGAAGGCGCAGATGACCTCGTAGCCTTCCTTCTCCAGGTTGAATTTCAATATATCCGCGATGGGACGCTCGTCGTCCACCACCAGTATTTTGCCGTGCATTCCCGTCACCGCCTGCCTCTTGGACTGTTGATTCCGTTACCTTCTAGTTTACCATAAAAGAGCACGGGCACGCCTTGCATGGCCGTCTCGTCCGCAACGAAAAACACCCGGATAACCCTTGCGGGCATCCGGATGCTGTAGCTTGTTATAAGAATTTGAGCGGATTTTGCAGCGCTCCGTTCTTGTAGATCTCGAAATGAAGATGAGTGCCGAAGGAATGGCCCGTATTGCCCATGACCCCGATGGCCTGGCCGCGGTCGACGACCTGGCCGGTGCGCACCGACAGCTTGCTCATATGTCCGTACAGCGTCTTGTAGCCGTTGCGGTGATTGATGATGATGGCATTGCCGTATCCGCTCTTCTGGCCCGCGAATTCGATGTACCCCTCGTCCGCCGCCTTGATCGTGCTGCCGCCGACGAGGTCGATGCCCTTGTGCAGCTTGCCCCAGCGGGTGCCGTACGTGCTCGTGATGCGATGGCCCGATACCGGCCAGATGAAGTCCCCGCTTCCTTCCCCGACGACGACCTTCGTGCCGCGCACGACGATTTTCGGAACGGATTTTCGGATGACGTCGATGCTGACGAGATCCTCGCTCATCTTGTAGCCGTTCTGCTTGACGACCGAATAGGTGAGCCGCTTGGAGCCCGGCTGTCCCTGCTGGATGACCTTCGACTCGCCGGCTTTCATCGTCGCTTTTTTCTGGATGATCACCTGCGGCTCGGTCGTAATGATCTCCGACTGGCTTTCCGTCGTGACGACGTTGATCGCCGGCTTTTTGACCGTCAGGTCCAGGATGTCGCCGGCCTTGATCATATCGTCTTCGATCGTCGGGTTGTTCTGATAGATGACCTCCTTGGAAATGCCGAACTTGGACGCGATGCAGCCGACGCAGTCGCCCTTGAGCACCGTATACTTCGTGTCGGTCGATGTGCCGCTCGTCAGAATGCGCTGCAGCTGGTCCTGGCCGAGGATCTCGGAAGGATCCAGCTCCGCCGCCTCATCCACCGTCACGTCCTCGGCGAATTTGACGCCGCTGATGCCGTTGGCAGGCGCGGCGGCCTTCGTCGAAGCCGACAGAGTCATGACCTTGAGGGCGCTCTTCATCCGCTGAGGAGGCGCGTATTTCCTTTGCAGCTGATCCAGCACGGTTCTGGCCGTCTCCTCGTTCTTCACGATTCCGATGACTTTGCCGTCCACCTTGACCGCCGCTCCCGTCGCCGTCGCCGTGAAGCCCTCCGCCAGCTTGTCCAAGGTCGCTTCGCTATCGGGCTTCCCCTTGTATTCCCGGACCTTCTCGTAGGAAATCGTTCCCGTATGCAGCGTCATGGTCAGGTTGGGATGCGACTCTGCGGTTTCCCGCTCCTTCTTCTTGACCATCGCGGCCACCGTGGACGGCTTGTCTACCGTCCCTACCGGCTTGCCGTCCAGAAGAACCTGGTAATATTCGTTCGTATGGGTGTTGACGTAATGGGAATAGCCCCAATAGGAGCCTCCTGCCAAAACGGCGAGCAGAAGCGCCGCCGCTCCGATCCAGCCCCATTTTTTTCGCGTTGGCCCCGGTGCGGGCCTCATATCCTTAAGCGGTTCTTGTTGGTTGTAAGCAATCACTACCGTGTCTCCTTCTTCGCATGCTCGATTGCATTTGCTTTTTTGGTCCTATGTATCTCGCCAGGTCCCGGGCAACTATGCCGCTGGGCTGAACGAGCAAGGAATCAGCAAGGGAATCGGCTTGATCAGTCAAGCAATACGGCTTCCGCCCCTAAAGGGCGCACATGCAGAGCAATCCGAACCTCTTTGCTCGGCTCCGATGGTCGAATCGAATGAAGTCAAAAAAAGACGAATGCTCCGATTGGAGAATTCGCCTTTAACTTTACCATAGGTTCATTTTAACGGACAACCGAGGCCTGGACGGTGCGAGATTAAGATTTTTTCAGAATGGCCGGCATCTTTCGGCAACAGGCGGCAGGACGCCGTTTAACCGCGGACACAATTTCGCCACTCGAATCATAACCAGTATGGTCGAGTAACACTTTGAACCACCGCTAGGATTCAATTCATATATTTTGCGGCTGGCCCGACGCTCCTCCTGCGTCATCGGAACCGGGATCGGCCGACGGCTGCGCCTGAGGAGATGCTGCGGAAGAACGATCCGGCGAGGGAGAGGGGGAGGCCGCAGCGGAGGGAGCCCCGGCAGAAAAATCCGGTGCGGATGCTCCACTGCCCAAGCTTCCAGATCCTCCGTCTCCTCCCGCTGCGGAGCTTCGCGGCATTCCGCTTCCCCCGGAAGCTCCGCTGCCCGCAGGAGGCATTCCGGACTCGCCGCCTCCACTGGCGGCGGGCGACCCGCTGCCCGCCTCCCAGGACGGGCTGGAGCCGTCGTTCGCGGCATCGCTTCCGCCCGAAGCCGGGGCCGTTCCGCCCTCGGCTTCGCCTCCCATGCTGCCGTTGCCGGCCCCGGCTGCCGGTATCCAGTCGCCGGAACCGCCGGCCTCGTCCGCGCTCCCGCTGCCTGCTGCCGGCCCGTTCCCGCTGCCATCCGCTCCAGAGCCGATACCGGACGAATCACGATCGGCATGTCCGCTGTCCGGCCTATCTCCGCCGCCTTCATTCAATGTTCCGGACGGAACGGCCCCCTGGTCTTCGCCGGAGTTGTCCGCAGGCGGCGAATCCAGCGGCGCTGTCACAGGAGCCGATGCCCCTGCGGGCTTGTCCGCTCCCCAGAGCATGCCCCAGACGCCGGACATGGACAGAGGCTGCACCTGGACGGGGACATGGAATTGCTTGAGCAGCGTCTCGACATAGCTCGTCACGATGTATCCCGTCGTCCACAGCGTCAAAAAGCTGGCCAGCAGCGCGGTCGCTGCCGTCTTGCCCAGCCAGACCGCAATCTTTTTATAGTTCATTTATGATTCCTCCCTCGACAGAACGGCTATGTTCTACCAGTATGGGCATATTCGGGAGAGGGCATTCACTAGAGTGGAAGAGAACCGACCCGGTTTCACAACGGTCGGAGGTCCTTCCGTTGAGCAGTCAACAAAAAAACACGCAGCTCCGGCTTAGCCGGACAGCTGCGTGCTCGTCTTCCTATTCGTAAATCGGACGAACCGGATTCGTCTGCTCGCGGTTGCGGCCGACGGAGAAGATCGCGATCGGGATGCCGGTCAGCTCGGATACCCGCTCCACATAGCGGCGGGTGTTCTCCGGCAGGTCGGCCAGCGTCTTGGCCCCGCTGATATCCTCGGACCATCCCGGCAGCTCCTCGTAGACGGCTTCGCATTCCGCCAGCATCTTCAGGCTGGCCGGATAGTGCTCGATGACCTCGCCGCGGAACTTGTAGCCCGTGCAGATTTTCACCGTTTCCAGGCCCGTCATGACGTCGAGGGAGTTGAGGGACAGGCCCGTGATGCCGCTGACGCGGCGGGCATGGCGCACGACGACCGTATCGAACCAGCCGACACGGCGAGGGCGGCCCGTTACCGTGCCGTATTCATGGCCGGTCTCGCGGATCTGGTCGCCGATGGCGTCATGCAGCTCCGTCGGGAACGGACCGTCGCCGACGCGGGTCGTGTAGGCTTTGGCTACGCCGATGACCTGCTGGATTTTGGAAGGGCCGACGCCGGAGCCGATGCAGACGCCGCCGGCGGTCGGATTGGACGACGTGACGTACGGGTAGGTTCCTTGGTCGATATCGAGCATGACGCCTTGAGCGCCTTCGAACAGCACGCGCTTGCCGGAATCGATGGCATCGTTCAGAACGACCGACGTGTCCGTCACGTAAGGGCGAAGACGCTCCGCATGAGCGAGGTATTCCGGCAGGATGGCGTCTGCGTCGAGCGGCTCGCCGCCATACACCTGCTGGATGACCTGGTTCTTCTCTTCTACCATCCGGCGCAGCTTGCCTTCGAACTCCTCCGCATCCATCAGATCGGCGATGCGGATGCCGGCGCGGGCCGCCTTGTCCATGTAGCAGGGGCCGATGCCCTTGCGAGTCGTGCCGATTTTATTGTCGCCTTTGCGCTCTTCCTCAAGACCGTCCAGCACGAGATGGTACGGCATGATGACATGGGCGCGGTCGCTTATTTTCAGGTTGTCCGTCGAGAACCCGTTTTCATGGATATAGTCGATTTCGTCAAGCAGCGCGGCTGGATTGATGACCATCCCGTTGCCGATGACGCAGGTCTTATTATGATTGAAGATGCCGGATGGAATCATCGTCAGCTTATACTTCTTGTTGTCGATCAGAATCGTGTGGCCGGCATTGTTTCCGCCTTGGTAACGGGCGACCACTTCCGCTCCGTCCGCCAGATAATCGGTAATTTTGCCTTTCCCTTCGTCTCCCCACTGCGTGCCGACAACAACAACTGTAGACATGATCATACCTCCGCTTTACTGCCTGAATTTACTGTCTTATGCTTCGCCGCGGAACATGCTCTCATGCAGGCGCTTTCGCACGTTACTACGTGCAAGCAGCTGGGCGGCGAAAAAAGCAGCAAACCCAGTGTACCAGCCCTGCCATGGGATGTCAACAAATAAGGCGAACGATACCATTGCAGTTTCGTTTAATGTTCGGATTTAGAGGGCATTCCTGCTTTGCCTCAAAGCATTTTGCATCACAGAGATGCCGGGGTCGGATCGACCCCGGCACAATTCCGAAGATCAGGTCAGATGCAGGCAGCGGGCTGAGCCATTTTCCGTATTGGACCATCTAGAATCTTTAATACGGCACAAAAACTCTACGGCTTCTTGCCCGATATGAAAAAAAATCCGGACCCCCTTGCGTCCTGTGCAAGCAACGCCGGTTATCCGGAAGGTTTAATCGCCTGATCGAACCCGCAAGCCTATGACGCTGGCTCGTGGGTTCGCCTGATCGAACCCGCAAGCCTATGACGCTGGCTCGGGGGTTCGCCTGATCGACCCCGAAAGCCTATGACGCGGGCTGGGGGGTCCGCCTGATCAACCCCAAAAGCCTATGACGCTGGCTCGTGGGTTCGATCCAAGCTGACAAATTTATTAAAATTTTTCAAGAAAGCGAGCTCCACCGTTCCGACCGGACCGTTACGCTGCTTGGCGATGATGATCTCGATGATGTTCTTTTTCTCGGTTTCCTTGTCGTAGTAATCATCCCGGTACAGGAACGCGACGATGTCGGCATCCTGCTCGATCGATCCGGATTCCCGCAAGTCGCTCATCATCGGACGCTTGTCCTGCCGCTGCTCGACGCCCCGGCTGAGCTGGGACAGGGCGATGACGGGAACCTCGAGCTCCCTCGCGATCTGCTTGAGCGTACGCGAGATTTCGGAGACCTCCTGCTGGCGGTTCTCGCCCGACTTCCCGCGTCCCTGGATCAGCTGCAGGTAGTCGATCAGAATCATCCCGAGGTTGCGCTCCTTCTTCAGGCGTCGGCATTTGGCCCGGATATCGCTGACGGTAATGCCCGGCGTGTCGTCGATATAGATCTCCGCTTCGGACAGCGCGCCGATCGCCATCGTGAGCTTCTCCCAGTCGTCGCCTTCGAGGAAGCCCGTCCGCATGCGGCCGGCGTCGACGTTGGATTCTGCGCATACCATACGCTGGACGAGCTGGGCCGCGCTCATCTCGAGACTGAAGATGGCGACCGTCTCGCGCGAGCGCACGCCTACGTTCTGGGCAATGTTCAGAGCGAATGCCGTCTTGCCGACCGAAGGGCGCGCCGCAACGATAATAAGGTCGTTGCGCTGGAAGCCGCTCGTCATCTTGTCGAGATCGACAAAGCCCGATGGAATGCCGGTGGAACCGCCTTTGTTCGTATACAGAAACTCTACGCGTTCAAAAACTTCCATCAATACGTCGCGGATGGAGACGAAGCCGCTGCTGGAGCGCCGGTTGGCGATCTCCATGATGCGCGATTCCGCCTCGCTCAGCATGAGCCCGATATCGTCGGAAGCTCCATAGCCGTCGGAGACGATCGTCGTCGCCGTGCGGATCAGACGCCGCAGCATCGATTTCTCTTCGACGATCTGGGCGTAGTACTCCACGTTGGCGGCGGTCGGAACGACCGTGGCCAGCTTGGCCAAATAGCTGACGCCTCCGACCTCGTCGAGCTGCTGCCGGTCGCTGAGATACGCCGTCAGCGTGACGAGGTCGATCGGCTGGTTGTTCTCGCCCAGCTCGATCATCGCTTCGAACACGATCTGATGCTGGTTCAAGTAGAAATCTTCGGGACGGATTTTCTCCATCGCCGTGATCAGAGCTTCCGCCTGCAGCAGGACGGCGCCAAGCACCGCCTGCTCGGCTTCCGTATTCTGCGGGGGAACCCGGTCAAACATCAATCCGTCCTGGCTCATCCCCGTAGTCCCTCCGTTCTCATTCTTCCGCCGCCTGCACCTTCAGCTTGCCCTTCACCTGAGGGTGCAGCTTGACGTCCAGATTGCTGAATCCGAGCGCCCGAATCGGCTCCTGGAGCTCGATCTTGCGCTTGTCGATCTTGATGCCTTCCTGCTTCTCCAGCGCTTCGGCAATCTGCTTCGTCGTGATGGCTCCGAACAGGCGGCCGCCTTCCCCGGCTTTGGTCCGCACGACGATCGTCAGCGTTTCCAGCTTCGCGGCCAGCGCCTCGGCATCCGCTTTCTCCTGAGCCTTGCGCTTGTCTTCCGACGCCTTCTGCATTTCCAGATTCTTGATGTTGCCTGCTTCAGCCGGCTTTACGAGCCCTTTCGGGAGCAGGAAATTGCGTACGTAGCCTTCCGACACTTCCTTGATTTCGCCGCGCTTGCCTTGGCCTTTTACGTCCTGCAGGAATATGACTTTCATTCGAACAACTCCTCTTCCTCATTCATTTGGCTCAGCACAGCCCTGAGCTTGGCTTCCACCTCGCGCACGGAACCGTCCATCTGGCAGGCGGCATTCGTGAGATGCCCGCCGCCGCCCATCCGCTCCATGACGACCTGTACGTTCATCTGGCCGAGCGACCTCGCGCTGATGCCGACAAGTCCGTCCTGGCGCTCCGCAATGACGAAGGACGCATAAACGCCCGTCATGTTCAGCAGCGTATCGGCCGACTGCGCGATCAGCAGCTGGGAGTAGCGCTGGCCCGGCTCCGTTACCGCGAGGGCGATGTGTTCATGCACGATCTCGGCATGCTTGATGATATCGGCTTTCTTCAAATACTCTTCCAAATCTTCCTTCAGCATCCGCTGCACCATCGAGGTATCGGCGCCGTTGCGGCGCAGGAACGAGGCCGCCTCGAACGTGCGGGCTCCCGTGCGCAGCGCGAAGCTCTTCGTATCGACCGTGATGCCGGCGAGCAGAGACGTCGCTTCGCGGATGTCGAGCACGAGCCGGTCGTGAATATACTGAAGCAACTCCGTCACGAGCTCGCAAGCCGATGAAGCATACGGCTCCATGTAGATCAGCACCGCGTTCGGGATGAACTCCTCTCCGCGGCGGTGATGGTCGACGACGACGATCCGGCCAGTCTGGCTGAGGATGCGCGGCTCCTTGATCATCGACGCCTTGTGCGTGTCCACGACGACGACCAGCGTACGGGCATCGACGAGCCCAAGGCTCTGCTCCGGCGAGATGAAGCGGCGGTACAGACGCTCGTCTTCCTTGAGCAGCTCCATCATCTTCTGGATGGACGGGTTGATGCCCTCCAGGACGATGAACGCTTCCTTGCCGAGATGCTGCGCTGCCTTGGCGACGCCGATCGCAGCGCCGATGGCATCCATATCCGGCATCTTGTGGCCGACAATGACGACCTTCTCGCTCTCGCGGATCATATCGCGCAGCGCATGAGCGATGACCCTTGCCCGCACGCGGGTCCGCTTCTCGACCGCGTTGGATTTGCCGCCGTAGAAGCTCTGCCGCTCTCCCACCTTCACGGCCGCCTGGTCGCCTCCGCGTCCAAGCGCCATGTCCAGGCTGATCTGAGCCCATTGGCCAAGCTCCGATATGCTCGAAGCCCCCGCCGCGAAGCCGATGCTGAGCGTCATCGGAATCTTGAGATCTCCGGTCATCTCCCGAACTTCGTCCAGGATGATGAATTTGGACAGCTCCAGCTGCCGCAGCGCCTTCTGGTCGGTAATGAGCAGGAACCGGTCGGAGTTGAGCCGCTTGATATACAGGTTCTCCTGCTGCGACCATTCCGTGATTTCCGTCGTGACACGGGACAGCAGCGTCGTCCTCTGCTGATCGTCCATCGACTGCGACACCTCGTCGAGGTTGTCGATGAACACGATTCCGAGCGCGAGCTTCTCTTCTTCATAAGCCTTGGACAGCTGCCACATCTCTGTGATTTCGCGGATGTACAGAAGCTTGTCGCCCGGCTTGAACAGCAGCTCGTAAATATCGGCGCCGACGGCGACCTCCATCTTGCCCGGCCTATCCTTCGCCTGGGCGAGCGCGGGGAACAGATCGAGCAGCGGAACGCCGACAACCGAATCCCGGTCCATCATGTCCGCGACAAAAGGATTATGCCACTCTACGATACGATCGTCATTGAATAGAATGATGCCGAAAGGCAGCTCGTTGATGACTTCGCTGCCGACTTTTTTGACACGGTAGGACAAGGTGCCCAAATATTTCTTGAGATCCTTGCGGAAAGCCTTCTCCGCCAGGAAGATATAGACGCCGCAGAGGATCGTGAGGACGAACGCGGCCGCGCCAAGCGGCCACTCGAACCAGAACAAGGCCGCCGACAACGCAATCATGAGGACGAGAGCCAGCACCATATGGGTCCCGTGCCAGCGCTTAAGAAGCAACTTCGGCATAGTACACGCCCCTGTTCAATGTTTCTGGAACGACTTGCGGATCGGGAACGCCGCATCCAGCACTCCGATCAGGCTGAGCGGAGGGAAGATAAGCAGGATAATGCTGATGAGGACCGGAACGGGCTTCGCCCAGCCCTTCTGATGCGCCAGGAAGAAGAAAAAGCCCATCGCCTGGACCGTGAAGGCCATGCGAAGCAGCGGAACCAGATTCAGCAGCGCCACCGATAGGAACGAGTTGTCTCCCGCGGGGATGAACATCTGCACGACCAGCGCAATCAAATAATACGTGACGAGCACGCGCGGCAGACGCCATTCATGGGCGGGCGGCATTCCGGGAACAGCCATGCCGAAGCCGGCCAGCGCCCTCCGGGACAAATACTGCGCGACAGCCGTTGCCGCGAATGCCATCAAGAGCAGCGCCTGAGGAATCGCCTGTACGGTCATCTTCACGACCATATCGGTATTCTCCGCCGTCCAAATATCCGACATCACGCCCTGGCTCGCCACGTTGCCGAGCATATCCTGCATCCGATCCTGCATCTCGCGGATCAGGGAGACGCCGAATACCGACTCGAACACGAGCAGCTCGACCAGCGCCAGCCCGAGGATCGTAAGCAGCACCGCCGTCATGGTCCTGCGGACGGGCTTGCCTTGCCGGTAATGATGGCCCATCACGATAGCGGGCACGAGAAAGAAGAGTCCGATAATGACAGAGGCCGGTCCGCTACCCGGCACGAAAAAGGCGATCAGAAATACCGGCACGATATGAGCGGCGAACATTCCTCTGGACAAAGTGGCGTATAGAACCACGAACGGCACCATGATCAAGGCGACGGTCAGCCAGTTCAGCAGCGGCACTCCCATAGAGAGCAGCAGCAAGAGAGCAATAGCGCTCCACAGGATGGATTTCCCACCGAATTTCAAACCCGTTCACCTCTTGGATTAATAAAGGTCTATCTAAGCGCCTCCCGGCAAAAAACGCAGGAAGCTGTACCTCTCATTATAACACAAATCCCGGCGGTGCAAGCTACGCCCGTACCGCCGGGATTGCCTGCCTCTCCCCTCCCGCGGGACGCGCCGCCTCACCAGCCGTCGTCCGATAGGCTCTCTGGGCGGCTGGCAGGACAGTTTGCGGCCCGCTCGCGCTGCTGCGGCAGCTTGGATCCGCGGCAAAAAATGCCCTGCCGCAAATGCGGCAGGGCATGCAGGAAGCTCGCTTCAGGATTTCTCCTGGAAGATGGACTTGGCGCAATAGTCGATGATGTCGCTGCGCCGGACGATGCCGATATAACGCTGCATGTCGTCGACGACAGGCACAAAATTCTGCGCCTTGGCAAGCGAGATGAGATCCTCCATGTTGGCATCGATCCGAACCGGCTTGTTCCTCACCCGCATCGGCACCTCCGACAAGGTGACGCGGCTGGTCTGCTCGAAGCTGAGATTCTCGTTCTTCATGAACCAGAGAAGGTCGCCCTCCGTGACCGTGGCCGCGTACGCGCCGTTTTTATCCAAAATCGGCACCGCCGTATAGCGATGGTATTCCATCTTCTCCAGCGTCTGCCGCAGCGTCGCTTCAAGCGTCAGTGTAATCGTCTCTGCCTTGGGCAGAAGAAAAAAAGCAATATTCATTTCTCAGCTTCTCCTATCTTGGAGAAGGTCACTGGTTCTCATCGGAAGAAGCCGTCGTGACCTCCGGTCCTTTGCCGGATTCGCTCCTGGCATCGTTGGTCGACCCCGAGGCGGCATCCAGCGTTTCGCTGTCCTTCGATGCGGCGCCCGTCAGCTGCTCCATCGTCAAGGATTTGTTCATCCAGTCGGCGATCAGCTTCCTGCTCGCCTCAACGTCTTTCTCGTCGGCAAAGTAATACCAGGCCCCATTTTCGCTGAGCTTATGTCCTTCGCCTTTGAGCGTGTGGGTGTAGATGGCCCGGTTGCCGCTTTGCAGCATCGCCTTGGCTTTGTCGATCATCTCGGATGGCGGAATGTCGGTCGCGAAGTTTTTGCCCATGATGCCGACGAATTCCGGAATGCGCGTCCAGGAGGATACGCTGGAGGCCTCGTCCATGATGGATTCCACGAACGCCTGCTGGCGCTCGGTGCGGCTGATGTCGCCGCCGGCATCCTCGCGGTAGCGGACGAAGTTGAGCGCGTCGGTGCCGTTGTACTTGCTCTGCCCGGCCTTGACGACGAACTTCTCATGATCGGCTTCCTTGTTGACCAGATCCTTTTCGACCGGCAGCGGAATGCCGCCCATCGCGTCGATCAGGTTGCGGAAGCCCTCGAAGTTGACCGCGGCATAATAATCGACCTGGTTGCCGAGCAGATTCTCCACCGTGTCGACAGCCATTTTGGCTCCGCCGAACGCATAGGCATGCGTGATTTTGTCTTTCTTGTCCTTGCCGACGATCTCCGTATAGGTGTCTCGAGGCATCGATACCATCAGAATCGCTCCATCCGATGGACGGACGACCGTAAACATCATCGTATCCGAGCGTCCCTGCTCGGCGCCGCGCGCATCCACTCCAAGGAGGAGGACGGAGTACGGGTCGGCTTTTTGATATTTCACGGGATTGGCTGCAGGCGGCTTGCTGTCGACGGTCGGCTGGTACGAGCCCTCCAGCTGCTTCTCCACTTTTTTGGAAAGAAACATATCAAAGCCCCATAGGGCGAGAGTAGTCCGGTTGAAATAGCCTACGGTTCCCAGGACGAGAAGGACGGCCAGGACGGAAGCCGTCCATGTCCACGCCTTGCGGGCGCGAGATTTTTTGGGTTTCATGGGTGAATTCCTTTCTGCTGAGGGTGCACGGCTCCATTCATTTTAGCCTAACTGTAGACGAGTAACCTTAAAGAATAGTTACAAATTGCTTAAAACTTGCCTGCAATACCCCTGTATCCATCGCATACCCGCGCTCCAATGCACATAAACATGGCCTAATGACTGTATTTTATGGAAAAGGAGCCTGGACACATGCACCCTTCTCCAAGAAGAGCCGATCCGTCTTCCACCGGCCTCGATCCGCGGCTGGCCGCTTTCCTCGGTTATCTCGGCAGCTTCGTCGGGGCCTTCCTGCTCCTTCTATTGGAAAAGAAGAGCCGGTATGTCCGCTTCCATGCCGTGCAATCCATTCTTTTCTCCGCAGCTTACCTGTGCCTGAGCATGGTTTTCGCCCTCGTCCCCGTCATCGGCTGGCTGCTGGGAGGATTGCTCGCTCCGCTCGCCCTGCTGGTCTGGATCGGCCTTATGATCGTTTCCTTGCAGGGCAAGCAGGCCCGGCTGCCCGTGCTCGGGGACTGGGCCGAGATGATCAGCGGCGAGTTCTAGCCGGGTCAGTTCAGGAACAGCGTGGCGTTGCTGTACCTTCTCGACAAGGAATGGAAATAAGCGGCCTGGACGGAGAACACGGCGATCAGCAGCAGATTGCCGAGCGCTTCGGCTTCCGCTTCATCCAGGCCGGACAAGCCGCTTATATAACGGCTTGCCCCTTCTCTGGCCTTGGTTTCCAGGCTGCTCTCCATGCCGTTGCCGGACACGCTCTCCGAGGGAGCCGCGTCAAGAATTTGATCTCCGTCAGCATCCAATTCTTCAAATAGAGCAGAATAAGCCTGGTAAAAGTCCACGGGGCTGAGGAGGCTTTTCTCTCCTCCGCAGCCGAACAGCCGGCCGAGAAGCTTGCGGATGGATTCAAAGTCCAGACTGGCCTTAAGATCATCGATAATAAATAGAAGCGCCGCCTGTTCGAGCGAGTACTTCTTCCCGGCTTTGGGCGATTCAAAGTACCTCTTGAAGTCCCGCTTGACCCAGTTCTGCATGGCCGTGATGGAGAGGCCCGCGTACGGAATCAGCTGGCCCAGAGCAGCAGCCTCCTGGAGGGACATTCCCTTCAGTCCCTGCCCCTTCATCAGCTTTTCCAGAACCGCCGGCCAATCCGTGGACAGGAACGCCGGCAGTGCCCTGCCCGAGCTTACTTGCTTGCGATGGCCTTTTTTCCAGGCCTGCTGGACGATCTGAATCGGGGTATGGTCGCCCTTCCCGTCCAGAGACATGAGTAGCGCCGCCATCTCGCTGCGCTTAAGCAGAAATGATTCCACTGCCGCTTTCCTCCCTTCGGATTCCTTATCCGATCATATGAACCTATCATAAAGCCCGCAAATAGGCCTGTAAAGGCAAGTGCGGGCATGAAAAGGGCTTATTTCGGCGTGACAAAGACCGCTAATGAGCTTATACCGTCCGGCAAGGCCTTTTCAAACAGTTGAAGTGAGATCCTCAAGTTCGTTATACTGGTTCATAAGAACTTATTCTAAGATGAAAAGGATGTCGATGTACACGAATGGACAGTATAGGCTTAAATTTGGCTTTGGTGGCTTTGCTTATCTTTTTGACCGCCTTCTTTGTAGCAACGGAATTCGCCATTATCCGAATCCGCCCCAGCCGCGTCAACCAGCTGGTGCTTGAAGGCCGCAAAGGCGCCTTAGCCGTGCAGCGCGTTACCAGCAACTTGGACGGTTACCTGTCCGCCTGTCAGCTCGGTATCACCATTACCGCCCTCGGTCTTGGCTGGCTCGGCGAACCTACTGTAGAGAAGCTGCTGCATCCGCTATTCACTCAGTTCGATTTGAATGAGAGAGTGAGTAGTCTACTGTCCTTCCTGATCGCTTTTGTCATCGTGACCTACCTTCACGTAGTCGTCGGCGAGCTGGCCCCTAAATCCTGGGCGATCCAAAAAGCCGAATTCATCAGCTTTCTCGTTGCCAAGCCGATCATCCTGTTCCATAAAGTACTCTACCCGTTCATCTGGGTGCTGAACGGCTCCGCCAACGGCCTGATCCGCCTGTTCGGCCTGCATCCCGCCAAGGAGCATGAGGACGCCCACTCGGAGGAGGAAATTCAGATCATCCTGAGTGAAAGCCTCCAGAGCGGCAAGATCAATACGACCGAATATGGCTATGTCAGCCGGATCTTCGCTTTCGATGAGATGGTCGCCAGAGAGATTATGGTGCCCCGCACCGATATGGTCTGCCTGTTCACGAACCATACCCGCGAAGAGAACCTGGCTGTCATCCAGCGTGAACAATATACTCGTTTCCCTGTAGCTACTGAAAGCAAGGACAACATCGTCGGCATGATCAATACGAAGCAGCTCTTCCTGACCTATCAGGAAGACAAGGAATTCAAGATGAAGGATCTCATTCATCCCGTCCTGTCGGTGCCGGAGAGCATCCCGGTCAAGCAGCTTCTGCAGCGCATGCAGCGCGACCGCGTCCATATCGCCATCCTTGTCGATGAGTACGGCGGCACATCCGGCCTGATTACGATCGAGGATATTCTGGAGGAGATCGTCGGCGAGATCCGCGACGAGTTCGATGAAGACGAGCGCCGCGAGATCGAGAAGCTCGAGGAGAACTGCTACCTGCTGGACGGCAAAGTTTCCCTTGATGAGCTTGGACACATGGTCGGACATGACTTTCACGACGAAGACACTGATACGATCGGAGGCTGGCTCTACGCCCGCATCCCGTCGCCGAAGCCCGGATTCCGGTACGAGTTCGACAACATGACCTTCATCATTCGCGAAGCAACCAAGAACCGGATCCGCAAGGTCGAGATGATCATCCGCGATTCGGCCGATGAATTCGAAGATACTCCTGAGCTTCATGATCAAGAAGACTGATCGGACTGCAGCCCTGCGCTCTTATGCGCGGGGCTTTTTTTGCATGCGGATGCGGTTATCCTGGCAAACTAAAAAACAGCCCCTCCGGAAATCCGGAAGAGCTGTTGTCGCAACGGCTTAGTTGTCCGTCGTATATGGCAGCAGTGCAACTTGACGCGAACGCTTGATAGCGGTCGTCAGGGCACGCTGGTATTTCGCGCTGGTGCCCGTTACACGGCGTGGCAGAATTTTGCCGCGCTCGCTGATGAATTTCCGGAGCAGATCCGTGTCCTTGTAATCAATATGCTTGATTTTGTTCACGGTGAAGTAGCAGACTTTACGGCGCTTGTTACGGCCGCCTTTGCGGAATTTGCGTTCTGGACGCTCGCCGCCGTCTTCTCTTTGCTTGAATCCCATGGTTTATCCGTCCTTTCTAGTTAGAATGGCAAATCATCTTCGGAGATGTCGATGGGGCGTCCGTCATCCGAGAATGGATCCCGGTTTCCCTGAGAACCTCCGCCGCCGCCGCGATTGCCCCCGTAGGAACCTCCGCCTTGGTTGCCGCCGCTCGACTGGCCGCCGCCGTATCCGCCACCGCTGCTGCCGCTTCCGCCGCCATTGCCGCTTCCGCCGCTGTAGCCGCCGCTTCCTCCTGCATTGTACGAGCCTTCTTCACGCGAACCGCCATCGCGGTTACCGGATTCGAGGAAACGGACATTGTCGGCAATAATCTCCGTCACGTAGACGCGCTTGCCTTCATTGTTCTCGTAGTTCCTTACCTGCATCCGGCCTTCAACCGCCGTCAGACGGCCTTTGCGCAGATAGTTGGCGCACGTCTCGGCAAGCTGCCTCCACGTGACAATCGGAATGAAATCGGCTTCGCGTTCCCCGGACTGGCTGTTGAAGGGCCGGTCCACCGCCAGCGTGAATTGCGTTACCGCAACTCCGGACGGGGTATAGCGAAGTTCTGGATCTTTGGTCAATCTGCCAATCAGAATGACACGGTTCAACATCGTACCCGCCTCCCAAGTTCAAACAATCTTGGCTTACGCTACGTCTTTGACGATCAGGTAACGGATAACATCATCCGTGATTTTGATGACGCGATCCAGCTCGTTGATCACTTCGTTGGTTCCGTTGAAGTGGACGAGAACGTAGATGCCGTCACGAATCTTGTTGATCTCATACGCAAGACGGCGCTTGCCGAGAACATCGGACTTGGTAACTTCTCCGCCATTGTTGATGATGCCATTGAACTTTTCGACGAGAGCTTGAACGGTTTCTTGCTCCGTCTCTGGACGAATGATGTACATCACTTCGTATTTGCGCACTTTGATTCACCTCCTCTTGGACTAAGCGGCCCTTTCTGCCTGAGCATAAGAGCAAGGAGCGAGAGACTTAACTCTAACTCGCATACCCACCTACTATATCAGAACAGCTTGTACGATGCAAGCTGAGCGGAGGCCGCTTCCAGATTTTGAACGGCGCTTGAGCAGTCTCCCTCCTGCACCCTCCGAATGACGGTTTCAGTTATGTTCTCGGCTCCGAGGCAGCCGCAGCCGCCGGCTCGGACGGACCGGACCCCGACTTCGAGCCCCCTTGCCGCAGTCAAGAAAAGCGACGGAACAAGCCTTCCTCTCCCCCTATCCATGCGAATAATTGCCGCTGATGATTCGCTCCCGGGAAGCCGAAACTATAGGTCCGGCGCGTCATGTCCGCAGCGGGCACGGCGGTCGGAAAATCCGCGGACGAGGTGAATCGTAATGGGCGAACGCACCAAGTTTGAACAAGGCTTCAAGGCTCCTAACGACGGATGGTACATGGAGGCCGGCGAGGACTCCTTCCACATGGGGATCTCACATCCCAAGAAGATCTCGCTCAAGAAGGGTCAGCATTTCCCGAAAACCTCGAACCACAACCGGGTCTGGGTGAAAATGCCGAAGGTCTGATTTTATTTCTTTCCGGGCGAATAAGGCGGCCATCCTCCGCTCATACTATCCTTGACGGCGCGACAAGATGAGGGTGTGGTTCCGTTGGCCGTAAAAAGCGCAAGGACACTGCAGGGAAAGCACGTACATGAACGCAGAGAAGCGAGGGGTTGTGCCAAAGACATTAGTCTGCAGGGACATCGCCGCAGCAGGCAGGGAAGTCGCTAGACATCCACAGCCGGGCGGCATACCGGATTTCGATGAGGGAAGTGCAGCTTGAATTGCGAACTCCATTAAGCGCCGTCGGAAGAGGACCCGCAAGGGTCCTCTTTTCCGTATGTATAGGTGCAGTCCGGCAAGTAAACATTGACGCAAAAAAGCGGCTCTTGGAAAGAGCCGCGTTAGATGCAAATGTTATGGCGGAGAGGGTGGGATTCGAACCCACGCACGCCTTGCGACGCCTAACTGATTTCGAGTCAGCCCCCTTGGGCCACTTGGGTACCTCTCCGCAAGCAAAAATTATCATACCATAGCTGGACTAGTGTACGCAAGAGCATATGAAAAGTCTGACAATTCGCATGGCTGAGCCCATGCTGCCTCTACGGGCGGTCAATACCGCTCCCCGCTCCCGTTCCCTTCGCCCAGCGTTCAGGAAGCCGATCCGCTCTCCCCTTGCCTGTCCTCCGGCGCAGCGGAACGAAGCACCTTCTTCATGTTCTTCTCGAACTTCGCCCGGGGGATCAGGACGCTGTGCTTGCATCCGGTGCACTTGATGCGGATATCCATTCCCATCCGAATGATTTCCATTTCATTCGTTCCGCATGGATGCGGCTTCTTCATCAGCACGACATCGCCAAGCTCGAATTGCTTGCGTTCCATCGCTTCATTCCCCCTTCAGCGCTTGATCACAGCCGGGTTGGCCCCTGCGGTAAGTTCCCTTCATCTTACCATGGGCTGTGAGATCAGGCCAGCGCATCTTGCTGCCCGTCCTCACGCTCCCGCAGCAAGCGCTGCAAGTCCATATTGATCTGCCTGGTGACGGAAGCCTCCGTATTCGGCATGCATTCCGCCACGATGCGCAGCTTGTACTCCGCAGTCGTCATGGAGGATATGCCGAGCAGCTCCGGCGGCTTGACGAGGTTGGCGTTCTCCATGGCGGCAAGCATGTCCTTGACCAAGGCTGCCGTCTCATCCAGCCTGTCGCCGTTGGGCATGTCCACATCGATGACCGCGAGCGAGTTGTTCCGCGAATAGTTGGTCACCTGCGCGATCGTTCCATTCGGGATGATATGGACTTCGCCGGTCCAGCTCTTCAGCCTCGTCGTACGCAGACCGATCAGCTCCACGGTGCCTTTATAGGTTCCCGTCTGGATGATGTCTCCGACAGCGAACTGGTCCTCCAGGATGATGAAGAATCCGGTGATGACGTCCTTCACCAGACTCTGGGCGCCGAAGCCGATGGCCAGGCCAAGCACGCCTGCGCCGGCGAGCAGCGGGCCGATCTGGATGCCCACCAAGGGCAGCACAAGCATCGCCGTAATGAAATACACCACATACGAAGCGACATTCTTCATCAGCCGGCCGACCGTGACGACACGGCGCGTCTGCAGCGGCACTTTGGACTCCCGCTCCAGGATCCGATCGATCGACTTGTTGACAATCAGGATGATAAGCCGGCCGATCAGCAGGATCAAGGCGATCTTGATCAGGATAATCCCCGAATTGACCCAGAATGTCGAGGAGAACTGCTCCTTCATCGCCGAGAGGAACTCATTCGTTTTTTCTGCCGCTTGATCGGCCGCAGAGGCGAGAGTTCCTTCATTATCGGGGCTTGCCGCATTTTCCACCGCAGCGTTCGTCAAATAGGGGTTCATCTATACCTCTCCTTTCATCCGGCGGAGCGGCGGCAACCGCCATTGCCGGGCATGTCTGTGCAAAGGGATAAGGCGCCCCTGGAAGGGCGCCTCGCCAAGATTCCATCGATCCTTGCATCGCATCCCATCCACGCCTGCCGCCCTGTGCAGGCCATACCGCCGCCAGCGGGCTGCCGCCCGCTGGCTTGGGACGGTTCGTGGATGAGGCCGCCAGGATCAGGCATAGCCTGGTCCGCTGAGATCGCCGGGCTGATGACAGCCCGCTTACTCCCGCACCTCGTCGTAGCCGTCCTCCGTCTCGCGGAAGATGCCACGGATGTCGACGGACTCCTCGGCGATAATCTTCCGCACCTGCGCCAGCTCCCCATCGGGAAAGTCGATGGAGAGCGCGCAGCCGGCGGTAATCTGCTTGGGCGTCGGGCGAATATCGATTTCGATGTCTGCGTACTCCAGCAGCATTTCGGTCCGCAGCGCCTGCTGCGTGGAATCGAAGGCGATCAGCATGATTTTGCTAGGCTCCTTACCTGTCCTCTCCGGAGGCAGGCCCCGCTCGCGGAGCTTGTCCAGATTGGATGGATGGTACAAGTATAAATCCGTTCTCTCTACCATATACTAGCTAGTAACAATTCATTATTGCGGAGGGGATTCTATGAAACGACCTGTGTTGAGAGAGCTGCCGCTGAAAGTGCCCCACACCGAGTCCGATGCTGCCGAGCAGCTTGCCAGCCGTCTTCATCTGCATCTCCAGCCTGTTCCGCTTGACCGCCGCATCGTCGTCGTATGCATCGGGACGGACCGTTCCACGGGAGATGCTCTCGGACCGCTCATCGGCACCCAGCTGGCCAAGAGCAGCAGCCCTCATTTCGAGCTGTTCGGCACGTTGGACGAGCCCGTTCACGCGATGAATCTGGAGGAGACGATGCTTGAAATCAACCGCAAGGTGTCCAAGCCTTTCATCATCGGCATCGATGCCTGTCTGGGCCAGCTGTCCAGCGTAGGCTGCATCCAGCTCGGACCCGGCCCTGTCCGTCCCGGCGCCGGGGTGAACAAGGATCTGCCGCCTGTAGGCGATATTCATATGACCGGAATCGTCAACGTAGGCGGATTCATGGAATATTTCGTCCTGCAAAATACGCGCCTGAATCTCGTCATGAGGATGGCCGACATGATGTCACACGTCCTTCATCATACGATCGGCAGCGTCCGAGCCTATTCTATTCACGCTGCAACGCAAGACTGATCGCCTTTTGCTCCTCTTCCGTAAGCGCATAGGCCGAGCTGCCCTGCTGCAGGGGCTTGGCGTACATATACGTCTCGTCCCGGCCATGCAGTCCGGTCAGCACGACACCGCTGCTGTCCTCGTTGACAATAGCCACCGAGAAGCTCATGTCGCTTCCCTGGTTGGAGAACGCGTTGTAGCGGAACACGCCGATCTTTCCCTTCGTATCCTTGAGCAGATGCCCGAATTCCGCCAGCTGCCGGCCGTAGCCCTGCAGCATATCCTGCTGCTCGTCGAGCGACAGCCGGAGGCCGACGATGACATCTTCCAGACTCGTGACGCCCGTTTGGCCCATGACTTGAACATACTGACGCCTCAGCTTCGACAGCCGTCTGCCCACAACCGCGATCCAGATGAAAAGCAGCACGACGACAACAGCAAGCAGTCCGATAGCAACTCCGTAATACGGCGCCTCCATCCATGCATCCATCCATTCATTCATCTTTCCCTTAGCTCTCCTAACCCTGTCCCTGCATGGGGTAATGTGACCTGATTTCCCGTATCGCTGTTAGGAACGATTCAGCGTCCTCTTTGGTTGTAGAATAACCGACGCTTGCCCTGACGGCTCCCGTCTCGGCCGTTCCCGCGCTGTAATGCGCGAGCGGCGTGCAATGATAGCCGGACCTTACGGCGATGCCGTAATGCTGGTCCAGGATGAACGACAGCTCCGACGCCTCGACGCCGGCCATCGTAAGAGAGACAATTCCTGTCCTCGGCTTGCCTGCAGCCGGCCCCAGCAGCCTCAGTCCCGGAACGGATGCAAGCTCCTCCATCAGATAGGAGACCAGCTCCGTTTCTTTTGCATGGATTGCGGCCGTCGTCTGATCCATGACATATTGGACGCCCGCAGCAAGCCCGGCGATTCCCGGCGTATTCGGAGTGCCCGCCTCATAACGATCGGGCCTCACCGTCGGCTGCTCAGCCGATTCGGACTGGCTTCCGGTTCCTCCGTGCAGCAGCGGGACGGGGTCAAGCCTGGGGTGGATATACAGGCCGCCGGTCCCCTGAGGACCGAGGAGCGCTTTATGGCCCGGAAACGCAAGGAGGTCGATTCCCATCGCCTCGACATCGATGTCCAGCACGCCGGCAGACTGGGCAGCGTCGACCAGCAGCGGAATCCCTCTTTTGCGGGTTATCGAGCCGATCTCTTCGACCGGCAGTATGCTCCCGAGCAGATTGGAGCTATGGGCAGCGGCTACGAGGGCGGTACGAGAAGTGAGCGCCTGCTCCACCTGCTCCGGCCTGACCTCCCCTTCCGGCGTAGCCTCTATGTATGTAACCCCGATTCCAATGCTTGCCTTCAAATACTCCAGCGGCCTGCGGATGGAATTATGCTCGACTGCCGTCGCAATGACATGATCTCCCGGCTTCAGCATGCCTTTGATCGCAAGGTTCAAGGCTGCCGTCGTATTGGCGGCAAAGGAGATATCATTGGGATTCGCAATCCGGAACAGCTTCGCCAGCCTCTTGCGCGCCCCGAATAGAACCCGCCCGGATTGAACGGCCATCTGGTGGCTGCCCCTGCCGGGATTCGCCGTTCCATGCAGCAGGATTTCCATCATCGCCTCGGCAACAGCCGGCGGCTTCGGCCAGGATGTGGCCGCATGATCCAAATAAATGACCGGCTTATTCGATGTCATGGCTATCCTCCGAATTCAGGTAGTCTTCAATAAGGTAAGGAGGTCAGAAAAAAAACAACAGCATACCTAAGTTTAATCTCTGGAACCAGAGAATACAACTTGGGCATGCCGCATATGGTTCCATTTTCCCTTCACCAGCCCCCATGATTTGGAGCGCAATCGTTAGGATTGGAGAAGGTCCAGCAATCTTTCCAGATCCTGCTTATTGTAGTAGGACAGCTCTATTTTCCCCTTGTCCTTCGACGCCTTGATCTTCACGGTTGTTTTGAATCGCTCGCGCAGCGTCTCCTCCAGCGATTCGACGTAAGGATCGCGCTTTTTCAGCTTGGCGACGGCTTTCTCAGGCTTTTTATGCTCCAGATCCTGAATCGCCTTCTCCAGCTCGCGGACGCTCCACTCATTGCTCACGATCTGTTTGGCCAGCTCTTTGCGGACCTTGTCTTCCTTGACGCCTACGAGAGCTCTGGCATGTCCCATGGAAATTGTTCCACGTGAAACACTGTCCTTGATGTCGCCCGGCAGACTGAGAAGGCGCAGGAAATTGGCGATATGCGACCGGGATTTGCCGACCTTGAGAGAGAGCTCTTCCTGCGTCAGGTCGAACTTGTCCATGATCGCCTGATAAGCGACAGCGAGCTCGATGGCATTGAGATCTTCCCTCTGCAAATTCTCGATCAGCGCGATCTCCATGACCTGCTGATCCGTGAAATTCCGCACCACAGCCGGTATAGTCGTGTTGCCGCATAATTGGGAAGCCCGGCAACGCCGCTCTCCTGCAATGATCTCATAGCCCTTCAGCACCGTTCTGACGATGATCGGCTGAATGACGCCGTGCTGGCGGATGGATTCCGCAAGCTCGCGAATGGATTCATCCTGGAACGTCGTCCGCGGTTGATAAGGGTTGGCTCGCAGCTGCTTCAGATCGATTTCGATGACCTTGTCATCGTCGTTTACCGAAAGAGACGGAATGAGGGCATCCAGTCCTCTACCTAGCCGCTTGCTCATACTGGATCACTTCCTTCGCCAATTCAAGATAAACTTCGGCTCCTTTGGACTTCGGATCGTAGGTGATGATGGCTTGTCCGTGCGAAGGAGCCTCGCTGAGACGCACATTGCGCGGAATAATCGTCTGGTACACCTTCTGCTGGAAGTACTTCTTCACTTCTTCGATAACTTGGATGCCGAGGTTCGTACGGGCATCGAACATCGTCAGCAGCACGCCTTCGATCGCGAGCGATGTATTGAGATGTTTTTGGACCAGGCGGACGGTATTCAGCAGCTGGCTAAGGCCTTCAAGCGCGTAATATTCACATTGTATCGGAATGATGACGGAATCGGCAGCCGTCAGCGAATTGATGGTCAAAATGCCGAGCGACGGCGGACAGTCGATCAGAACGTAATCGTATTCATTTTTCAGCTGGGACAGTGACTTCTTCAGCCTTACTTCCCGGGATATCGTCGGAACCAGCTCGATCTCCGCCCCCGCAAGCTGAATCGTCGCGGGAATAATGGAGAGATTAGGGACCGCGGTCGGCGTCACCGCTTCATGCGGATCGACCTCATTGATAAGAACATCATAAATGCTGTTTTCCACGTCGGCCTTGTTGATTCCGACGCCGCTGGTCGTATTGCCCTGCGGATCGATATCGACAAGCAGCACCTTTTTGCCGAGGGAAGCCAGGCAAGCGCCCAGATTCACGGATGTCGTCGTTTTGCCGACGCCGCCCTTCTGGTTCGTAATGGCAATGATTTTGGACAACCTTGTCACCTCAATGTTCCATTCTAGTCAAACGTGAACTTCCCTGCGGCTAAGAACAGCCCTGCCTTCATTCCAAGCTGGAGAAGGAATTCATTCCTCGTCGGCGCGAGACCGCCATCCTCTGAGCACGCTGCGCACCGAGCAGGACCAGCACAATGTCATTCCTTCCGACAGGACGAAAAAAAGCGGCTGCTGCCGCTTTCCGTGGATAAGTCTGCGGGCTATATCATGCTGTTCGCTCATGCTGATCATTCGGTATGAATGCCCTTATGTTAATCATTCCTGATTGCTGTAATTAAGTATAACGGAATCGGCGCCGGAATACGACATTATCGTTTTGGAATCCGGATGACAATCTCATAATGATCGTCATGGTCTTTCTCATCGGTTTTGATTTGCAAGCCCGAGCCTGAAACCATATCGATGGATTGCCGGATCGTGTTGAGGGCAAGCCGGACATCTTTCGTGAAGCTGATCCGCTTCGCTTTTTTCGTTTTGGATGCTTCCTTGTAGAAGGCGACTCTCGCCTCGGTCTGCTTGACGTTGAGCTCTTTCGACAGCACGTCTTCCAGCACCTTCTGCTGCAGCTCATCGGTGTCGAGGGCCAGCAAGGAGCGGGCATGGCGTTCCGTGATTTTCCGTTCGACTAGGGCGCTTTTGACCGGCTCGCTGAGCCCGAGCAACCGGATCTTGTTGGCGATTGTCGATTGGCTTTTGCCGAGCCGCTGCGCGAGGCTTTCCTGGGTGAGGCTATGCAGGTCGATCAGCTTCTGGTAAGCGACCGCTTCCTCGATGGCGGACAGTCCTTCGCGCTGCAGGTTCTCAATCAAGGCAATCGAGGCCGCTTGAGAATCGTTGAAGTCGCGAACAATGGCCGGTACCGTATCCAGACCCAGCTTGCTGACGGCACGCCAGCGGCGCTCGCCCGCTATGATCTCGTAGCGGTCGCCGCGAGCCCGGACGACGATCGGCTGAATGACGCCATGGGTTCGGATCGTCTGGCTGAGCTCCTCGATCCTGTCATCGTCAAAGACGGTTCTGGGCTGATAAGGGCTCGTATCAATGCTTCCAACCGGAATCTGCTTGACTTCATCAAGAGCGGCCTTCTGGTCATTCAACCCGAACAGCCGTGAAAATTGTTCCTTCATCATTCTTCAACCACCCGAAATTCAATGTGCCCATGACCTCGATGTTTCTTCCGTGTTGCAGCCGCGGCGGGTCGTGCTTGGCCCCCAAGTCATGGTTGCGGCACCAGGCAGTTCGCTCAGCTCCAAGCTGAGGAGGCCGGTCGGCATTGATCATGCAGCACGGGCAGATCGGAGTGTGTCTCTTGCGGAGAACGGCCGATATAGGCGGACAGCCTTCGCAGGTCTGTCTAGCAACGGGGACATCCTGGTGCGGATGCCGTCAACAAGCGGCATCCCCAGTGCTATCTTTACTCCACCAATTCGCTTTTGGAAGCAGGTTCTCCTGCTTGATTTTGGATTTCCAAGAAGTTTTCATGCCTTCCCATTCCCTCGTTCAGGTGAGGATGGCATCCGAAACCTCTTCTCGATCTCATTGTTCCACGTGAAACAATCAGCGAGGCTTCTTCACCAAGGAGATGCCACGCACCAGAGGCTGCTTCAAAGGAATTCCGGCTTTGCGCGGATATGCCGCCGGCGTCCGATCCGTCTTGCGGATAAATACAATGGCGCGCTCGGATTGCTCAAACGGCAGCTTCAACGTTTCGACCCGCTCTGCCTTGGCGCGGAGCTCTTTCAAGGCATACGCAGCCTCATCAAGCTCCTCTTGCGGATTGGCGCCTTTCATGGCTGCGAATACGCCGTCCTTTGCGGCGAACGGCAGACACAGCTCGCCTAGACCCGCTAGCCTCGCTACCGCTCTCGCCGTCACAACCTCATATTGATCCCGATGCGCGGGGATGCGGCCGACATCTTCGGCTCTGCCATGCACGCATTGCACGTTCTCCAATCCCAACGCGTCGCATACATGCTGCAGGAAGGAAATCCGCTTGTTCAAACTGTCGACAATCGTAATCTGAAGATGAGGAAAGGCGATTTTCAAGGGAATACTTGGAAAACCCGCCCCCGATCCTATATCGGCCAGATTCCTCGCCTTCGACAGATCCATATAGAAAGCAAGCGAGAGGGAGTCGTAGAAATGCTTTTCGAAAACCGCATCCCTCTCCGTGATTCCGGTCAGATTCATCCGCTCGTTCCATTCCACTAGCAGCTCGAAATAACGCTCGAACTGGCTCAGTTGGTGAGGCGCAAGCTCGATTCCTCGGGCGGCGAGAAGCTCGTGAAATGACTTCTGAACCGCATCCATCAGGATTTCCCCGCTGCCGTCACTCGATTATAGTGCTCCAGATGAACGAGCAGGATGGAAATATCCGCCGGGGTCACGCCGGAAATGCGGCTCGCTTGTCCGATGTTGAGCGGACGAATGGACGAGAGCTTCTGCTTCGCTTCCATGGCAAGTCCATGGACGATGCTGTAGTCGATTCCTTCCGGAATCTTCTTCTTCTCCATTTTTCCGAGGCGTTCGACCTGAAGCAGCTGTTTTTCGATATAACCGGCGTATTTGATCTGGATTTCGACCTGTTCCTTCATATCCGCTGTCAACTCGTATGGCGCCGCAGCCAGCGGTTCGAGGATGGCATAGGACAGTTCCGGACGCCTGAGCAGGGTGAGGGCATCGGTCGTCGCCTGCAGCGGAGCCGATCCGGCCTGCTCCAGCAGCTCTTGAGCTTCTTCGGGACGGATCTTCACTGTCTTCAAGCGGGCCAGCTCCTCCTCGACACGTCCTTTCTTCACCTGGAATTTGGCATGGCGCTCTTCCGAAATCAATCCGATTTCATAACCGGTCGGAGTCAGACGCAGGTCGGCATTGTCATGCCGAAGCAGCAGGCGGTACTCCGCGCGCGATGTAAGCAGGCGGTAAGGCTCGTTCGTTCCCTTCGTCACGAGATCGTCGATCAGAACGCCGATATAGCCTTGGGAACGGTCAATGACGACCGGATCCTTGCCCTGCACCTTGCGGGCCGCATTGATGCCGGCCATGATGCCTTGGCCCGCCGCTTCCTCGTAGCCCGATGTTCCGTTGATCTGGCCGGCAGTGAACAGGCCCGGCAGCACTTTCGTCTCCAGGGAAGGCCACAGCTGGGTCGGCACGACGGCATCGTATTCAATGGCATAGCCGGTCCGCATCATCTCGACGTTCTCCAGGCCGGGAATCGAGCGCAGGATGCTCAGCTGCACATCCTCCGGCATGCTCGTGGACAGCCCTTGAACGTAGTACTCCGATGTGTCCTTTCCTTCAGGCTCAAGGAAAATCTGATGCTTCGGCTTGTCCGCGAAGCGAACGATCTTATCCTCGATGGAAGGACAGTAGCGCGGTCCCGTGCCCTCGATGACTCCGGAGAACATTGGCGCTCTGTGCAGGTTGTCGTTGATGATCTTATGGGTATCCTCGGAGGTGTAAGTCAGCCAGCAAGGCAGCTGCTCGTTGTCCGCATATTCGGTTTCAAAGGAAAAGAACTGAGGGATATCATCCCCGGGCTGAATCTCCATCTTGGAAAAGTCGATGCTGTCCTTGTGGACGCGCGGGGGCGTACCCGTTTTGAAGCGAACGAGCTCGAAGCCGTTCTCCTTGAGCGATTGGGACAGCTTGATCGACGGCTGCTGGTTGTTCGGGCCGCTTTCATAGATCAGCTCGCCCATGATCACCTTGCCGCGCAAATATGTCCCGGTCGTAACAACGACCGACTTGGCGCGGTACTCGGCTCCGGTCTTCGTCACGACGCCGACGCAGGCTCCATCCTCGACGATCAGCTCCTCCGCCATCCCCTGGCGAAGCGTCAGATGCGGCGTTTCCTCGATCGTCTTCTTCATCATATGCTGGTACGAGAACTTGTCCGCCTGAGCGCGCAGCGCATGCACGGCCGGACCTTTCCCCGTGTTCAGCATCCTCATTTGAATATAGGTCTTGTCGATATTGCGGCCCATCTCGCCGCCGAGAGCATCGATTTCGCGCACGACATGACCTTTGGCCGGTCCGCCGATGGACGGGTTGCACGGCATGAATGCGACCATATCCAGATTGATCGTAAGCAGCAGCGTCTCGCAGCCCATTCTCGCCGCAGCCAGAGCCGCTTCGCAACCCGCATGTCCCGCTCCGATTACAAGAACATCATATTGTCCTGCAGGGTAAGTCATGATTTTTTCCTCCCGAGCCGGAAAGGCGTTATTTACCGCCTGCCTCTCCCTCTTTTATGAAAAGTGGTTTTCATTTACCAAGTTTCGACTTGCTTCCGCCGTATCCGACCTCTTCCGCCGCCATCTGCTGTCGCCTGCCGCATTCTCGAGTCGGTTATCCACATGTGGATTGCTCGCCGATCATTTCCCCAGACAAAACTGCGAGAAAATCTGATCGATCAACGACTCTCCCGCCGTATCTCCGATAATCTCGCCGAGCAGCTCCCAGGCGGAGCGCACATCCAGCTGGACCATATCGATCGGAATGCCGTCCTCGGTCGCCGCAACAGCTTCGCTAAGCGCTTGGCTGGCTTTGTTGAGCAGCGAGATATGCCGGACATTGCTCACATAAGTCAGGTCCGCGCTCTCAAGCTGCCCTTCAAAGAACAGCTCCCGGATCGCTTCTTCGAGCGCTTCCAGTCCTTCTTCCTGAAGCACCGACATCATGACGATCCGGCTCTCAGGCAGTGCAGCCGATACCTCATCCAGCTTCAGCTGCGCCGGCAGATCGCTTTTATTCACGATGACAACAACCTGGCGCCCGGTCAGCTTTGCGAGCAGCTCCCGTTCATCCTCATGAAGCGCCTCATTATGGTTCAATACAAGCAGCAGAAGATCGGCATCCGCAGCAGCAGAACGGGAACGCTCCACGCCGATCCGCTCGACGACATCGGTCGTCTCGCGAATGCCCGCCGTATCGAGCAGCCGCAAAGGAATACCGGATAATGTAATGTATTCCTCAATAACATCCCGCGTCGTGCCGGGTATATCCGTCACAATCGCCTTGCTTTCCTGGACAAGCGCGTTCAGAAGAGAAGACTTGCCCACATTGGGACGGCCGACGATGGCTGTCGTAATGCCTTCACGAAGAATCTTCCCTTCGGCAGCCGTCTTCAGCAGCCGGCGGATTTCTTCCATGGCGGAACCGCAGCTGTCCTTTATATAAGAAGAAGTCATTTCCGTTACGTCATGCTCCGGGTAATCAATGTTGACCTCGATATGAGCGAGGAGCTCGATCAACGTATGCCGAAGCGCCTTGATCTTCCGAGACAAAGTTCCTTCGGCCTGCTTAAGGGCAACGGAATAAGAACGATCGGACTTTGAGCGGATCAGGTCGATGACCGCCTCCGCTTGAGCCAAGTCGATCCGGCCGTTGAGGAATGCCCGCTTAGTGAATTCGCCGGGCTCCGCCACTCGGACTCCAGGCTGCTCCAGAACGAGCTCGAGAACTTTGCGTACCGCCACAAGCCCTCCATGCGCCCCAATCTCGACGACATCCTCGCCCGTGAAGGAACGGGGTCCCTTCATGACGGTCACCAGGACCTCCTCGATGATTTCGCCGCTCGCGGGAGCCGCGATATGGCCGTACGTCACCGTATGGGTCGGGGCGTCCGCAAGAGGAGTCCGCGACTTCAATATATTCGAAACGCTCTCTACCGCTGCAGGTCCGCTGACGCGGATGACGGCAATGCCGCCTTCTCCCAGCGCGGTCGAGATCGCGGCAATTGTATCCTGTATCATGCTTTTCGATTCCTTCCGAGAGCCCCCAGATCTGATTTTTGAGCAAGGGTGCCCGTAATTATGGCAAAAAAGCAATGACTATAGAAGCCATTGCTGCCTGAAAATGGATTTGTGGTATGCCTGAACCGCGTACTATTTGTTTTTTCCTTTGGCCGTTTTGACCGTTTTGGCCGATGGCGCGGCAGCGGTTGCGACTTCCGCCTTCTTGTCGGCATTGCGCACGTAAAGGAAGTAGTTCTGGATGATCGTGTAGATGTTCGTGTAGATCCAGTACAGCGGAAGCGCCGAAGGGAAGCTCCAAGCCATGACCAGAATGAGGATCGGGAAAATCATCATAATGGAATTCATCATCGCCATCTGCGGGTTGTTCGGCTGCGTTTTCTGCATCATTTTGGTCTGGACGTAAGTCGTCAGAGCCGCAATGAACGGCAGGATATGCAGATGGTCGGGCTCGCCGAGCTTGAGCCACAGGAATTCATGGACACGGATGTCGGCGTTATAGTAGATGGAGTTGTACAGAGCAATGAAAATAGGCATCTGGACGATCAGCGGCAAACAGCCCGCCATCGGATTGACCTTGTTTTCCTGGAAGAGCTTCATCGTCTCTTCTTGCTGCTTCTGCGGGTTGTCCTTGTGTTTCTTTTTGATGTTGGCAAGCTCAGGCTGCAGGGCCTGCATCGCCTTGGAGCTGCGGTACTGCTTAATGGTAAGCGGCAGGATCAGCGTACGGACGATGATAACCATCACGAGAATGGCGAGGCCGTATTGACCGTTGAACCAGGTCGCGAAATGGTCGAGCAAATACGAGAAATAGTAAACGACGTATCTTTCCCACCAGTTGCCCTTCAGCAAATCTTCGGTCGTGGTGGTGTGGCTGTTATTCGGCATGCATCCCGAGAGGACGGCCACCATCAGCACCAGGCTGAGCGTGACAAGCCACTTGCGTTTTGAAGCCAAACGGGAAAACAACATGTAAATCTCCTCTCTGAGAGCCTGTCGCAATTCAACCTAAACTATACCATATAATAGGGTCCAAGCAAAACGGCTTCATCATCAAATTATGGTGAAGATGTTTGCGCCGAGAAGAATGGATAAGCCCTGTGATAGCGGGCTTTCTATTCTGACAAGCAAAACGGCTTCATCATCAAATTATGGTGAAGACGTTTGCGCCGAGAAGAATGGATAAGCCCTGTGGTAGCGGGCTTTCTATTCTGACAAGCAAAACGGCTTCATCATCAAATTATGGTGAAGACGCTTGCGCCGAGAAGAATGGATAAGCCCCGTGGTAGCGCACGTTCTTCTTCACCCATTTGTAATTTAGAAACGGCTGCTTGTCCGGCGCTTGCCGAGCAGCCTCGCCGTCAGCGAGGCTTCAACAGACCCGCCTTGCGCAAAACATGCAGCACGCTGCGCTCCAGCTCCTTCGACGACTTGCCGACGGCTCCCGCCCGGACGATCAGAATCAGATCGGTCTTCTCTTTGATCTCATCCGCATGAGCGCGGACAATTTCTTTCAGCAACCGTCTCATGCGGTTGCGCACGACGGCATTGCCGATCTTTTTGCTGGCGGAGATGCCGAGACGGAACGGTTCCGCCTTCGGCTGCCTGGACCAGTATACGACCAGCTGCCCATTGGCGAACGATTTGCCTCCCCGATAGGTGCGGGAGAAATCCTCGCGTTTTCTGAGCCGTAGTTTTCTCTGCATTTCTCACCGACTCCGTGCGTTGTTAGTTTCAGTATATCCAACTTAGGGCGTGCGCAGGCATGCCGGACGCACCCTCCGCAAGAAGAACAGCATGACAATCTATCCGCCGGATCCGCCCCGCTTCAAGCTGCGGATATCCGGGCAGAAAAAAAGACCACTTGCGTGGTCTCCTCTCTCCAGCCATTGCCCCAGAAGGCGGTCGGCGTGGCAGGCGAAAATCCCCGGAAAGAAGGGGAATGCCCTTTTGTATTATGCGCTCAGAACGCTGCGGCCCTTCTTGCGACGGGCTGCCAGCACTTTGCGGCCGTTTTTCGAGCTCATGCGCTTGCGGAATCCGTGTACCTTTTTGCGCTTGCTTACGTTCGGTCTGAAAGTCGGTCTCATAATCTATTGCACCTCCCCGATCGGTATATCTTCGTCCTCACTCGGGCATCTGCCGCAGCGGACCGAGGCAGAACCCGGGGACGACTGTCTATCCGAAGTTGCCCTTACGTCATCCCGAGTTAAAAACGCCTTTTTCCATTTAACCATGCAGACATGCGAAAGTCAACCTGAACATGATCCTCCTACCTCGGAGGCCTGTGCATAACTATCTTCAGATCGCTTCATCTATATAGCGTTTCGATTTTTGCATCATGATTCGACGCTTTTCGTTTTTTTCGGCTATGGAAAAGCCCTCCGGCCATTATCGGTTGTGGATAACGAAGAATGTCGCAGCTGTCGGCGAAATTTAGTAACATGTGCATAATTAACAGGACTGTTGACGGATGCTGTCGAATTTGCGCACAGACTGTTAACAATATCTAGTGCTGTAGATAACCTTTATACACAAGGACTTGGGATTGTGGATAATATTCTCCAACTCGTTGAAATAGCGCCTTTCTTTTGCTATGATAGATTTGTTTTTGTTGTGGACGGATGCAGTGCCGGCAGTAACTTATCAACAACCTGTGGATAACATTGTGAACAACATTATCCCCTTATGCATAACCTTCATCAACAAGTCCTTCCATCTGTGGATGAGGACTCGCCCCGATAGATCCATTTTATTGACCTTTATCGAATCAATCGTTACGACAGGGATAGGAGTGACCGTCTGTGGACAGCCATACTGTGGATCTGTGGCAGCAAGTGCTGTCAGTCATCCAAACCAAATTGAGCAAACCGAGCTTCGACACCTGGTTCAAGGCGACGAAAGCCAATTTCTCGGATGACGGACTCCTCATCGTGACGGCGCCGACGACGTTTGCGGTCGAATGGCTGGAGAGCCGCTACACGAAGCTGGTCAGATCCACTGTATCGGATTACATCGGACGCTCTGTTGACGTCCGTTTTGTCATTGAGGAAAACCGGCCGCCCGAACCGGCTGCGCCGGCCATCCCCGCGGCCAAAGCGGCTCCATCATCATCCGAAGAGCCCTTTTCCAACATGCTCAATCCGAAATACACGTTCGACACCTTCGTCATCGGCGCCAACAACCGCTTCGCCCATGCCGCATCTCTCGCGGTCGCCGAAGCGCCGGCCAAAGCCTACAATCCGCTATTCCTCTACGGAGGCGTCGGCCTGGGGAAAACCCACTTGATGCACGCAATCGGCCATTACATCATGGAGCACAACCCGAGCACCAAGGTGATGTACATTTCTTCCGAGAAATTCACCAATGAATTCATCAATGCGATCCGGGACAACCGGGGCGAGAGCTTCCGCAACAAATACCGGAATATCGACGTTCTCTTGATTGACGATATCCAGTTCCTGGCCGGCAAGGACGGGACCCAGGAGGAATTTTTCCATACGTTCAACGCCCTGCACGAGGAGCGCAAGCAGATCGTCATCTCCAGCGACCGGACACCGAAGGAAATCCCGACCTTGGAAGAGCGGCTTCGTTCCCGCTTCGAATGGGGGCTCATCACGGATATCCAGCCGCCGGATCTCGAGACGAGGATCGCCATTCTTCGCAAGAAGGCCAAAGCCGAGAATCTGGACATTCCAAATGAAGCCATGATCTACATCGCCAACCAGATCGATACGAACATCCGCGAGCTGGAAGGCGCTCTCATCCGCGTCGTCGCCTATTCTTCCCTCATCAACGAGGATATTTCCTCGCATCTGGCTGCGGAGGCGCTCAAGGACATCATTCCGTCCACGCGGCCGAAAATGATCACCATTCTGGACATCCAGCAGCGCGTAGGAGAGTTTTACGGCCTCAAAATGGATGAATTCAAGGCGCGCAAGCGTACCAAGGCGGTTGCTTATCCAAGGCAGATCGCCATGTATCTGTCCCGTGAGCTGACGGACTACTCGCTGCCCAAGATCGGCGAAGCTTTCGGCGGCCGGGACCATACAACCGTCATCCATGCCCATGAGAAAATCTCCAAGCAGCTCAAGATCGACCAGGAGCTGTTCAAGGTCATTCAGAATTTGACGGAAAAAGTCAAAAACCACATGTAGGCGCCTCTCGATCGGGGATCGCCGTCCGTGGATAAGTCCTATACGAATAGCCAAGCCTATGCACACTCTGTACACATGTGGATAGGCTTCTGCCATCGGCGAAAAAAGGGCTTATCCACATATCCACCGCCCCTACGACTACTACTGCTGTTATTCTTTTAAAAAACATCATCTAAAAAAGACGAATCACGTCGAATGCCGCCCAAGGAGGAACGCATGAAACTCACCATCTCCAAAAACGAACTCAACGACGCTATCCAACAAGTGGCCAAAGCTGCATCGGTACGTCCTGCCATTCCAATACTTGGTGGAATCAAGATCGACGTCACCCACCAAGGAGTCACGCTGACGGCTAGCGACACCGATATCTCCATTCAGAGCTTCATTCCGGCCGAAACGGACGAGCTTGTCGTCGCCAAGGTGGACAAGCCGGGCAGCGTCGTGATGCCGGCCAAGTTTTTTGTGGAGATCATCCGCAAGCTTCCTGCAGAAGAAGTGCAGATCGAGGTGGGCGAGCATTACCAGACGCTGATTCGTTCCGGTTCAACGGATATCCAGATGGTCGGACTTGATCCCGAGGAATTCCCCGTCCTGCCTTCCGTCGAAGAGGACGAAGTGCTCCAGCTGCCGGGCGATCTTCTCAAAGCGATGGTCAGACAGACCGTATTCTGCGCTTCGACCAGCGAACAGACCCCCGTTCTGACCGGAGTGCTCTGGAACCTGATCGAAGGCCAGCTGAAGTTCGTGGCCACCGACCGCCATCGTCTAGCCAGCCGCTTGGCTCAAGTCGAAACTCCGGACAGCTACAAGCTGACCAATATCGTCATCGCCGCGAAGACGATGGTCGAGCTGTCCAAGCTCGTGCCGGACGGATCCGGCCTCGTGGATATCGTCGTCGCCAGCAACCAGGTGCTTTTCCGCTTGGGGCACACCCTCTTTTACAGCCGCATGCTGGACGGAACCTATCCCGATACTTCCAAGATTATTCCGCAATCGTTCAAAACAGAACTCGTCCTCGAAACGCGCAAGCTGATCGACGCGATGGAACGCGCCTACTTGATGTCGAGAGAAGAAAAAACCAATATCGTCCGTCTCGTAACCCTCGACAACGGCAACATCGAAATATCGTCCAGCTCGCAGGAGCTCGGACGCGTAACCGAGCAGCTTGAAGTCATCCGCCAGAACGGCGAGCCGCTCCGCATCGCCTTCAACTCCAAATACATGCTGGATACGCTGAAAGTCATCGACAGCGAGCAGCTCATCATCAGCTTCACCGGCGCCATGAGCCCGATCATCATCCGCCCTGCGGATCATGACAACAGCCAGTACATCATTCTGCCTTACCGCACGACGAACTGACGGGCAGCCGGTGCGGCCAGCAGGCGGACGATCCCGCGCATTCGCGCACGGACCGTCCGCTTCTTTTGTTCCAACCCCTTTTTTCAACATCCCAAGGAGGGCTAACGCCATGAAAACCATCACGATCAAGACCGAATACATCGCTCTCGGCCAATTCCTCAAACTGGCCGACTGCATCGATTCCGGAGGACAGGCCAAGTTCTTCCTCCAGGAATACGCCGTTCTCATCAACGAAGAGCCGGACAATCGGCGAGGACGCAAGCTGTATGACGGGGACAAAGTCGAAGTAGAGGGGTTCGGATCCTTTCAGGTTCAGAGATCATGAACCCGTCTCGCCGAGTAATGTCCGCCCCACGCGGACAAGGCTTCAGCCAGGGGGATTGAACAGGTGTTCCTACACGAAATCAAGTTGAAAAACTACCGGAATTACGAGGAGCTTGAGCTCGGCACCAGCCATAAGGTCAACCTGTTCATCGGGCCGAACGCGCAGGGCAAAACCAATCTGCTGGAGTCCATCTTCGCCTTGGCTCTCACCAAGTCGCATCGGACCTCCAAAGATCGCGAGCTGATCGGCTGGAATGGCAAGGAAGCATCCGTTCATGGAGAAGTGGAGAAGAAATACGGGAACGTGTCGCTGGATCTGGTCTATTCCGCCCAAGGCAAGAAAGCGAAGATCAACGGGCTGGAGCAGCGCAAGCTGAGCGGCTTCGTCGGCACGCTCAACGTGGTCATGTTCGCTCCGGAGGATCTGGAGATCGTCAAAGGGACGCCGGGGATTCGCCGCCGCTTTCTCGATATGGAGATCGGCCAGGTGCAGCCGGGGTACTTGCATACGCTCCAGCAATACTCCAAGGTGCTGCTGCAGCGCAACAACTACCTCAAGTCAACGGGGCCGGGCTCCGTCCAGCCTGCGATGATGGAAGTATGGAACATGCAGCTGGCGGAGCATGGTGTTAAAATCATGAGAAAAAGGCAACAATTCATAGAGAAGCTCCGGACCTGGGCGGCAGCGATCCATTCCGGCATCACCGCAGGCGGCGAAGAGCTTGCCGTCAGCTACCGCCCTTCCTTCGAAATGGAGGGAGAGCAAGATGAATCTGTTTTATTCGATCAATTTATGTTAAAGTTATCACAGGTAAAAGATCAGGAATATCGCCGCGGAGTGACGCTGGCAGGCCCTCACCGGGACGACCTGGCGTTCCATATTAACGGCAAGGAAGCCCAGGTTTTCGGCTCACAGGGACAGCAAAGGACGACGGCGCTGTCCCTGAAGCTGGCCGAGATCGAGCTGATCCGGGAAGAGATCGGGGAGTACCCGCTTCTTCTTCTCGACGACGTGCTGTCCGAGCTGGACCAGCACAGGCAGACGCAGCTCATCGAGACCTTCCAAGGAAAAGTGCAGACATTCATAACCGCAACGGGGCTGGAGAGCGTGAACACGAGCCGCTTGTCGGATGCGGGAGTTTACCGGGTTGAGGGCGGCAAGGTAACGTTATGACCGCCCCAGCCCTTTCTTGAGAAGAAGGGTTGTCATGGCATACCTTCTTCTCTTCTCTACGTTAACGGGCACCCGAGCATAGACATAAGGCGGAGCAGCCGTTTCGGTTTTCAGAGAGGCTGTCCCGGCGCATCCTTCCGTCTCTTCTTTTGCGCCGGCGCCTGTCCGCCATCAGGGCGGGAACTTGTCTTGCCCGGGCGATTCTATTCCTGCAAGGATTTATCATAGAGGGGAGCGGAAGGCACGCATGTATATCCATCTCGGCGGAGAAAAAATCATTCGGGCATCGGAGCTGGTCGCCATCTTCGATATATCCATCGAGCAGTCCTCCAAGCTCTCCAAGCAGTTCGTGGCCGATGCCAAAAAACGCAAGGACGTGGAGACGATCGGCGAAGAGGAGCCCAAATCCATCGTCGTCACCCAGAACCGCGTCTACTACTCCCCTATCTCATCTTCCACGCTGAAGAAGCGCGGACATCATTTCGCGGCTTATTGACCGCTGCGTGAAAGCCGAAATCAAGTTAGGGCCGCTGCATCCGCTGGCGGCTGGTTAGTGCAGTTCGAGAGGAGCAGTGAAGACAAGCATGTCTACGAACCCACAGCATACGTACGACGAGAGCCAGATACAGGTGCTTGAAGGACTGGAAGCGGTCCGCAAGCGTCCCGGTATGTATATCGGCTCCACCAGCAGCAAAGGACTTCACCATCTCGTCTGGGAAGTCGTCGACAACAGCATTGACGAAGCGCTCGCCGGGTATTGCAACCGGATTACGATAACGATTCACGAGAACAACAGCATTACCGTAACGGACAACGGAAGGGGAATTCCGGTCGGAGAGCATCCGAAGATGAAGCGCCCTACGCTGGAAGTCGTCATGACTGTCCTGCATGCCGGCGGCAAATTCGGAGGCGAAGGCTACAAAGTATCCGGAGGCTTGCACGGTGTCGGCATTTCCGTCGTAAACGCCCTTTCGGAGCTGGTCGTCGTGCAGGTCAGCCGCGACGGCAAGGTCTATGAGCAGGAATACCGCCGCGGCGCTCCTCAGTACGATGTGAAGATCGTCGGGGAAAGCACCTCGACGGGAACCAGGACGCTGTTCAAGCCGGATCCTGAAGTGTTCACCGAGACGACCGTGTTCGAATACGATACGCTCCAATCGCGCGTCCGCGAGCTGGCGTTCCTGAACAAAGGGATCGAGCTTGTCCTTGCCGACGAGCGCACCGGAGTCAGCAACAGCTTCAAGTATGACGGCGGCATCATCGAGTTCGTCGAGTACCTCAACCGCAACCGCGAAGCCGTCAACGAGAGGCCGATCTATGTCGAAGGCTCCAAGGACGGCATTCAGGTGGAGGTGTCGCTGCAGTACAACGACAGCTACAGCGAGAACATCTACTCCTTCGCGAACAATATCAACACGCATGAAGGCGGCACCCACGAGTCCGGCTTCAAGAGCGCCCTGACCCGGATCATCAACGATTACGCCCGCAAGAGCGGTGCGATCAAGGAGAACAACTCCAACCTGTCCGGCGAGGACGTGCGCGAGGGTCTGACCGCGATCATCAGCGTCAAGATTCCCGAGCCGCAGTTCGAAGGACAGACCAAGACCAAGCTCGGCAACAGCGAGGTGCGCGGCATCGTAGAGTCGTTCTTCGCCGAGAAGCTGCAGGAGTTTCTGGAAGAGAACCCGTCGGTCGCCCGCAAAATCGTGGACAAGGGACTGCAGGCTTCGCGAGCACGCGAAGCGGCCAAGAAGGCCCGCGAGCTGACGCGCCGCAAGAGCGCCCTCGAAGTGAGCTCGCTGCCGGGCAAGCTGGCCGACTGCTCCTCCAAGGATGCCAGCATCAGCGAGCTGTACATCGTCGAAGGAGATTCCGCCGGCGGCTCGGCCAAGCAGGGCCGCGACCGGCATTTCCAGGCAATCCTGCCGCTGCGCGGCAAGATCCTCAACGTCGAGAAGGCGCGTCTGGACCGGATCCTCTCCAATGCGGAGATCCGCGCCATCATTACGGCTCTCGGCACCGGAATCGGGGATGATTTCGACCTCGCCAAAGCCCGGTACCACAAGATCATCATCATGACGGATGCCGACGTCGACGGCGCCCACATCCGGACCCTGCTGCTGACGTTCCTTTACCGCTACATGCGCCGGATTCTGGAAGCGGGCTACGTATACATCGCCCAGCCTCCTCTGTTCAAGATCGAGCGCAACAAGGTCGTTCGTTATGCGCAGTCCGAACGGGAGCGCGACGAGATCATGGCCGAGTTCGGCGAAGGAGCCAAGATCAACGTCCAGCGCTACAAAGGCCTCGGCGAGATGAACGCTTCGCAGCTGTGGGAGACGACGATGGATCCCGAGAGCCGTACAATGCTTCAGGTTCAGATCGAGGATGCGATCAAGGCGGACATCATGTTCGACACGCTGATGGGCGACAACGTTGAGCCTCGCCGCGAGTTCATCCAGCAATACGCCAAGGACGTCAAAAACCTGGATATCTGATTTCACGCCAATGATCCCGGCGCCTACTCGGCCCGGGATTTTTTTCATCGGCTTTGCGCGAAGGAATCAGCGGCTTGTGCGCTTGGGAGCATAGGCGGCGGCGTAACGTCTCATCCGGCGGAAGATGCTCTGATCCTTGAGCTTGCGGAATATATACGGATCCGGCATCGTATTGACCTCCAGAATCCACGGCTTCATGCTGGTGCTGACCGCAACGTCCAGTCCGATTTCCTTGAGGCCGGCATAGCGGGTAGCTAGCTGCTCCGCCGTCTGGACGCCGATATGGCGCAAGTTCTCCTTGAACGCCTTTTGCGCGGCATTGTCCATATGTCCGCTCATCAGCGTTTCGAATGGGGTGATCGTGCCTCCGCTGTGGTAGTTGGTGACGATTTTGGACGGATGTCCGAGCCGGCCGATGATGCCGGTCGTCTCCCATTTCCCGCTCGGGTTTTTCTGCACCATGACCCGCAGGTCGAAGCGCCGGCGCTTATGCTTCAGGAGATCGATTCCTTGCTGGGCTACGTATCTCCTTTTGGGACGGGATTTCTCAAGCCCGGCGAACAGTCCGTCAAAGCTGGCGTAAGACCGGATCCTCGTCCCGTTTTGGAATCTGTAGCCTCCGTCGAGCTTCTGGACCTTGATGACGCCGTTGCCGAACGTGCCTGCGTCGGGCTTGACGTACAGCATCCGGTACTGCTCCAGCATGGCCTGCAGCGTGTCCCGGGAATAGGTCCTTGTGTCTGGAATGTAGGGTTTAAGCGAATCCGACTGGAGCAGCACCCCCGTTTTCGCTTGCTTGCTCATAACCCTTTGGATGGCCAACCGATCTCATCCTTCCTCATCTGTCGAAAGAGCGATAAATCGCGTGCAATTCCCGCAGCCCTTCCAGACTTCAGTCCAATTTCCGATATCTTAAGCGACTAAACAATGATATAATAGAGTGTACTGACCATTCGTGCTGAATCCCTTTATTTTATGGATTCCCGCTATGAATGGAGCACGGCATCCACCTATTTTTTGCGATCCGCGATGTTTAATTGTGCCCGCTTTGTGCAAGACAGATAAGATAGGGCGGGCAGACGCCGCGCAAGTCGCCACCATCAGGTTGAGCCGTTTGGAGGCCTGACCGCACAGGAGGTAAGTATGGCGGAAGAACAACGTTCTCAAATCAAAGACCGGGATATCGGCACGGAAATGCGCGAGTCGTTCATGGATTATGCCATGAGCATCATCGTCAGCCGCGCGCTGCCGGATGTGCGCGACGGACTCAAGCCCGTCCATCGCCGCATCCTGTTCGCTATGTCCGAGCTTGGCATGGCCCCGGACAAGCCTTATAAAAAATCAGCCCGGATCGTGGGCGAGGTCATCGGCAAGTATCACCCGCACGGCGACAGCGCCGTGTATGAATCGATGGTCCGGATGGCGCAGGATTTCTCCATGCGCTACATGCTCGTCGACGGACACGGCAACTTCGGCTCCATCGACGGAGACATGGCGGCTGCCATGCGTTACACCGAGGCCCGTCTGTCCAAGATCGCGATGGAGCTGCTCCGCGACCTGAACAAGGATACGGTCGACTACAATCCCAATTATGACGGCGAGGAAAGGGAGCCTGCCGTATTGCCGGCGCGCTTCCCGAACCTGCTCGTCAACGGCGTCTCCGGCATCGCTGTCGGCATGGCGACCAATATTCCGCCGCATAACCTGCGGGAAGTGATCGACGGCGTTCAGGCGCTGATCCGCAATCCGGACATTACGTCTGTGGAGCTGATGGATTACGTCAAAGGTCCGGATTTCCCGACTGCGGGCTTCGTCATGGGCCATTCCGGCATCCGCCAGGCCTATACGACCGGCCGCGGCTCCGTAACGATGCGCGCCCGGGCCGAAATCGAAGAGAATGGCGGCAAAGCCCGGATCGTCGTGCATGAACTGCCTTATCAGGTGAACAAAGCCCGGCTTGTCGAGAAGATCGCCGAGCTCGTCCGCGAGAAGAAGATCGAGGGCATTACCGACCTGCGTGACGAGTCCGACCGCAACGGTATGCGCGTCGTCATCGAGCTGCGGCGCGACGTCAACCCGAGCGTAACCCTGAACAACCTGTACAAGCATACCCAGATGCAATCGACGTTCGGCATCAATATGCTGGCGCTGGTCAACGGCGAGCCGCGCACCCTTACGCTGCGCGACATGCTGTACCACTATCTGCAGCATCAGATGGTGGTCATCCGCCGCCGTACCGAATTCGACCTTAAAAAAGCGGAAGCGAGAGCGCACATCCTCGAAGGCTTGCGCATCGCGCTTGATCATATCGACGAGATTATCACGCTGATCCGTTCCTCGCGCACGACCGACGAAGCGCGTGAAGGCTTGATCAACCGCTTCTCGCTCAGTCTGGAGCAGGCGCAGGCGATTCTCGACATGAGGCTGCAGCGCCTGACCGGTCTGGAGCGGGAGAAGATCGAAGCCGAATACAACGAGCTGCTTGCCCGCATCGCCGAGTACAAGGCCATTCTGGCCGACGAGCAGCTGGTGCTCGAGATCATCAGCAAGGAGCTTGCCGAGATCAACGACCGCTTCGGCGACGAGCGCCGCACGGAAGTGACGATCGGCGAGGACGAGATTCTTGACGAGGACCTGATTCCGCGCGAGGATGTCGTCATCACGATCACCCACTCGGGCTACGTGAAGCGGCTGCCGGTATCGACTTACCGAAGCCAGCGACGCGGCGGCAAGGGCGTCATCGGCATGGACACCAAGTCCGATGACTTTGTGGAGCATTTGTTCGTCTCGAACACGCATCACTACCTGCTCTTCTTTACCGACAAAGGCAAGGTATACCGGCTCAAAGCCTACGAGATTCCTGATCTCAGCCGTACGGCGCGCGGAACGCCGATCATCAACCTGCTGCAGATCGAGCAGGGCGAGACGGTCAATGCCGTCATTCCGGTCGAAGCTTTCGATCCCGATTGCTACCTGTTCTTCGGTACGCGCCAGGGCATCGTCAAGAAGACGCCTCTCGACGATTACTCCAATATCCGCCGCGTCGGCTTGATCGCCATCAATCTGCGCGAGGACGACGATCTGATCAGCGTAAAGCTGACGGACGGCAAGCAGGAGATCATCATCGGTACGGCGGACGGCATGTCCATCCGGTTCCCGGAAAGCGATGTGCGCTCCATGGGCCGCTCGGCCACAGGAGTCAAGGGCATCGCTCTCGATGACGACGACCGGGTGATCGACATCGACGTCGTGGATCCGGAGCAGGAAGTTCTGATCGTTACGGCCAAAGGATACGGCAAGCGGACTCCGGTAAGCGAATACCGGACGCAATCGCGCGGCGGCAAAGGCATCAAGACTTTGAACGTAACGGAGAAGAACGGTCCGATCGCCGGCCTCAAAATGGTGGAAGACGGCGAGGATCTGATGATCATGACCGCATCGGGAACGATGATCCGCATGAATATGGATACGATCTCTTCCATGGGCCGCAACACGCAAGGCGTGCGGTTGATCAACATCCGCGACGAGGACTCGGTTGCTACGGTGACGCGGGTTGCCAGAAGCGAAGAGATTCAGGAAGAAGATGAAGATACGGGCAATGTGCCGGCAGGAGACGAAGAGGCCGGTACGGATAGCGAATAGCATTTGAACGCGTCATAAGGGGAGGAACCGTCTTGATTACGGTCGATTGCGCGCAGTTGAAGCTCGGTGATGTCATTTCTCAGGATGTGCTGACTCCCTTGGGGGGCGTTCTGTTCCACAAGGGCCGTGTCGTCACGATGCGAGAAATGGATATTCTGACGGCATTCATGGTGCAGCAGGTTGCCATTGAACGCGGCGGGGCCGAGGCTCCTCCTGCAGCCAAATCGGAGAGCAAGCCTCTTCCGCATAGCGGCCTCACTCTCGAATACGATTCGATGGTCGCTCTGTTGAAGAAAGCCTATGGACAAGTGGCGGGAGGGGCTGCCCTGCCCATTCTGGAGCTGCGGACCGGTCTGGAGAAGCTGCTCTCCCATTCCAGGGACTATCAGGTTCTAAGTTTCTCCCCAAGGCATGTCAATCAGGAGGAGTTCTACTACCACAGCAGCGTACTCTCCGCCCTGACCTGCTATCAGCTCGCGCAGTGGGCGGGACTCCCATCCAAGGATTGGATGCAGGTCGCGATGGGCGGCCTGCTGCATGATATCGGCAACGTGAAGGTGGATCGGACCATACTGGCCAAGCCGGGAATCCTCACTTCAGCGGAGCAGGAAGAAATGAAGAGGCATACCCTTAGCGGCTACTCGCTGCTGAAAGGCGTGGCCGCCCTCAATGAGGGTGCGAAGCTCTCCGCCCTTCAACATCATGAGCGGATCGACGGCAGCGGTTATCCGCTGAGCCTGTCTGCGGAGAACATTCATCCCTACGCCAAGATGGTTGCCATTGCAGATATCTTCCATGCCATGACGCTGAACAAGATCTATCGCCGAGCCTCGTCGCCCTACCTCGTCCTGGAGCAGATTCAGCAGGATGCCTTCGGCAAGCTGGATCC
>NZ_JZEJ01000001.1:3734033-3769049 GCF_001188365.1 Paenibacillus sp. D9
TTGTCAGTTTTGAAAGAGCAAATCTCTTTCAAGCGAGATTTCTTCATCGTTTGGTGGCGATGGCGGAAGGGAACCACGCGTACCCATCCCGAACACGACCGTTAAGCCTTCCAGCGCCGATGGTACTTGGACCGCAGGGTCCTGGGAGAGTAGGACGTCGCCAAGCGGTGCATTCTTGCGCCAAAAATATGGTGTGTCTTTTACTGAGGTAACACTCGGAAGAAGATTCGTCCGTAAAAACACTTGTTCCTTGAAAACTGGATACGAACCAATATGAAATGCTGAAACATCCTTAGCTGTTTCTTAACCAGGCTATACAGCCTTAGGTTAAGCTACTAAGAGCGCACGGAGGATGCCTAGGCGCCAGAAGCCGATGAAGGACGTGGCGAACCACGATAGGCCTCGGGGAGCTGTAAGCAAGCGTTGATCCGGGGATTTCCGAATGGGGAAACCCAGCTGGAGTAATGTCCAGTTACTGCAGAGTGAATACATAGCTCTGCGTGAGGCACACCAGGGGAACTGAAACATCTAAGTACCCTGAGGAAGAGAAAACAAACGTGATTCCGTCAGTAGCGGCGAGCGAACGCGGATTAGCCCAAACCAGGAGGCTTGCCTCCTGGGGTTGTGGGACGTCTCACACGGAGTTACAAAGGAATGGGTTAGGCGAAGAGGTCTGGAAAGGCCCGCTACAAGAGGTAAAAGCCCTGTACCCAAAAGTCCATTCCCTCCGAGACGGATCCCGAGTACCGCGAGACACGTGAAACCTCGTGGGAATCCGGCAGGACCATCTGCCAAGGCTAAATACTCTCTGGCGACCGATAGTGAAGCAGTACCGTGAGGGAAAGGTGAAAAGCACCGCGGGAGCGGAGTGAAATAGAACCTGAAACCGTGCGCTTACAAAAAGTCAGAGCCCTCTATATGGGTGATGGCGTGCCTTTTGTAGAATGAACCGGCGAGTTACGTTCACGTGCAAGGTTAAGTCGGGAAGACGGAGCCGCAGCGAAAGCGAGTCTGAATAGGGCGCCATAGTACGTGGATGTAGACCCGAAACCGTGTGATCTACCCCTGTCCAGGGTGAAGGTGCGGTAACACGCACTGGAGGCCCGAACCCACGAATGTTGAAAAATTCGGGGATGAGGTGGGGGTAGCGGAGAAATTCCAATCGAACTCGGAAATAGCTGGTTCTCCCCGAAATAGCTTTAGGGCTAGCCTCGGTGTTGAGCATGCTGGAGGTAGAGCACTGATTGGGTGCGGGGCCCGCCAAGGGTTACCAAGTCCAGTCAAACTCCGAATGCCAGTCATGTATAACCGGGAGTCAGACGGTGAGTGCTAAGATCCATCGTCAAGAGGGAAACAGCCCAGATCATCAGCTAAGGTCCCCAAGTGTGTGTTAAGTGGGAAAGGATGTGGAGTTGCCCAGACAACCAGGATGTTGGCTTAGAAGCAGCCACCATTTAAAGAGTGCGTAATAGCTCACTGGTCGAGTGACTCTGCGCCGAAAATGTAACGGGGCTAAACACACCACCGAAGCTATGGCATGTACCAATAGGTACTTGGGTAGGGGAGCGTTGTGTATAGGTTGAAGTCAGACCGTAAGGACTGGTGGACAGTACACAAGTGAGAATGCCGGTATGAGTAACGAAAAGATCAGTGAGAATCTGATCCGCCGTAAGCCTAAGGGTTCCTGAGGAAGGTTCGTCCGCTCAGGGTAAGTCGGGACCTAAGGCGAGGCCGAAAGGCGTAGTCGAAGGACAACAGGTTGATATTCCTGTACCACCGTAAGCCGTTATGAGCAATGGAGTGACGCAGAAGGGTAGTGACGCGGACCGATGGATGTGTCCGTCCAAGCAGTGAGGCTGGTTTGTTGGCAAATCCGCAAACCGTAAGGCTGGGCTGTGATGGGGAGGGAAACTTATAGTACCGAAGGTCATGATCTCCAGCTGCCAAGAAAAGCTTCTAGCCAGGCGAAGGTGCCCGTACCGCAAACCGACACAGGTAGGCGAGCAGAGCATGCTAAGGCGCGCGGAGTAACTCTCGTTAAGGAACTCGGCAACATGACCCCGTAACTTCGGGAGAAGGGGTGCCTCGGTAGGGTGAATAGCCCGAGGGGGCCGCAGTGAAAAGGCCCAAGCGACTGTTTAGCAAAAACACAGGTCTGTGCGAAGCCGTAAGGCGAAGTATACGGGCTGACGCCTGCCCGGTGCTGGAAGGTTAAGGGGAGCGGTTAGGGGCAACCCGAAGCTGTGAACCGAAGCCCCAGTAAACGGCGGCCGTAACTATAACGGTCCTAAGGTAGCGAAATTCCTTGTCAGGTAAATTCTGACCCGCACGAATGGCGTAACGACTTGGGCGCTGTCTCAACGAGAGATCCGGTGAAATTTTAATACCTGTGAAGATGCAGGTTACCCGCGACAAGACGGAAAGACCCCATGGAGCTTTACTGCAGCTTGATATTGGACTTTGGTACGATCTGTACAGGATAGGTGGGAGCCTGGGAAGCCGGAGCGCCAGCTTCGGTGGAGGCACCGTTGGGATACCACCCTGATCGTATCGGAGTTCTAACCTGGTACCGTGATCCGGTACAGGGACCGTGTCAGGCGGGCAGTTTGACTGGGGCGGTCGCCTCCTAAAATGTAACGGAGGCGCCCAAAGGTTCCCTCAGAATGGTTGGAAATCATTCGCAGCGTGCAAAGGCATAAGGGAGCTTGACTGCGAGACCTACAAGTCGAGCAGGGACGAAAGTCGGGCTTAGTGATCCGGTGGTACCGAATGGAAGGGCCATCGCTCAACGGATAAAAGCTACCCTGGGGATAACAGGCTTATCTCCCCCAAGAGTCCACATCGACGGGGAGGTTTGGCACCTCGATGTCGGCTCATCGCATCCTGGGGCTGAAGTAGGTCCCAAGGGTTGGGCTGTTCGCCCATTAAAGCGGTACGCGAGCTGGGTTCAGAACGTCGTGAGACAGTTCGGTCCCTATCTGTCGTGGGCGCAGGAAATTTGAGAGGAGCTGTCCTTAGTACGAGAGGACCGGGATGGACGTACCGCTGGTGTACCAGTTGTTCCGCCAGGAGCACCGCTGGGTAGCTACGTACGGACGGGATAAGCGCTGAAAGCATCTAAGCGCGAAGCCCCCCTCAAGATGAGATTTCCCAGTATGTAAGACCCCTGGTAGACGACCAGGTTGATAGGTTCGGGGTGGAAGCGCAGCAATGCGTGCAGCTGACGAATACTAATCGGTCGAGGGCTTATCCTATGGGCAAGAAAAGCAAATGGACTCAGCATCCATCCTATTGGTTCGATCCAGTTTTCAAGGCGCAAGCCACGTCTTGAACAAGCGTAACGTTTGGTGGCGATGGCGGAAGGGAACCACGCGTACCCATCCCGAACACGACCGTTAAGCCTTCCAGCGCCGATGGTACTTGGACCGCAGGGTCCTGGGAGAGTAGGACGTCGCCAAGCACAGAGAGAAGCCTGATCCGCGAGCAATCGCCGGCCAGGCTTTTTTTGATTTTAAATGGCATAAAGCGACATTAATCCCCCATGACGGGGGATTAGGCAGGAAGATGTGCGGGTAATAAAAAGAGATTCTTTTTCAGAGGTTATCGGTGATAATACAAATAATAGGACTCCTCCAAGGGGAGCTTGACGACGCCATCCCTTCTTTCCTTCAGGAGGAAGAACACAGCGGTCAGATGAGGCGCAAGCAGCCAAAAATGGACAAGCAACAGGGAAGACAGAGTTTCCGGCTGCAGCCAGGGATAGAACAGCATGATGCAGCACAGTCCTGTCCAGAGCAGATGGATCTGCAGACGGGTGAAGGCAGCCAGCTCGACAGGAAGCTCGGGAAGATAGCCTGCGAGGGGGAAAACAAATCTCCACGACCATTTTCTTGACTTGAATTCATGATGGCTGCGCAGTCCGATCAACCGGATCAAAGTGAAATGAAGAAGGGGTATGAACAATAGACCTGCAGTCAAGCCGGCCAAGCTGCTGATCGGAGAGAGGACAAGCAGGGATGCGGCCAATAACAGTCCGACAGCCCAATGGTAGCGGACCAGTGCAGGTGAAAAATACAGCTTGCGGACAAGCCGGTATTGATAAATCGTAGCTTCCTTTTGCTCGGACAAAGGCTGGAACATGCGGCTCCTCCTCATTAGGGACTCTTCTTTACTATCGGTCGAGCCGCGGACTCGGTTCAGTTTAATTGGGATAGGCACCGACGGATCCAGGCTGAATATGGTGTAAGAAGACGTTTATACGAATTTACAGGTATGGATTAATAGATTTCAGGGCATCCTGATAATATCATTGTACTTGAAAGAAAGGCGGATGGACTATGCATGAGGGCGCTTTGTGTGAATGCATCGTATGCGGCCAATTCAAGCCCCAGGACCAGGGACTTCATATCGTATCGGAATTCATTTGCGGGAGCTGCGAGAATGAAATGGTTCAGACGGATGTAAAGGACGAGAAATACCCCTTTTATGTCCATCAGATGAAGCAAATATGGGTGCATAAGAATGTCTGAGCTTTCTTCCTGCGGGAAGAAAGCTTTTTTTTGCTTCTTTTTTCATTACAATGGAAGAAATGAATGCAAGCGAAAGGAAAGCTTTTATGAATCAATCCGATATTCCTCTCCTCACGATGTTGAACTTCCATACAGCCGGCAATCCGGTCTCCTTCCATGTTCCAGGCCACAAAGGGGGAACCGGCGGCAAAGAAACGGTTCTTGATCATGCTGACTCTCAAAATTCCGCATATCCGCAGTGGCTGGACATGGTCATGAAAATCGATGTGACCGAGCTGGCAAGCACGGACGATCTCCATGATCCGAGCGGGGCGATCCTGGAGGCTCAACTGCTCGCGGCAGAATGCTTCGGGGCCGAGGAAACCTCCTTCTTGGTCGGCGGAAGCACGTCGGGAAACATCGCCCTGATCATCGGAACCTGTCTTCCGGGGGATCTGGTCCTCGTCCAGCGCAATGTCCACAAATCGGTTCTGAACGGCCTTCAGTTAAGCGGGGCTAGAGCGGTATTCCTGGCTCCAGAGATGGATAAGAAGACGGGAATAGGATCGATTCCCTCCTTGCGGACAATTCAAGAAGGGCTCGCCCTCTATCCGGATGCCAAAGCCGTGTTCCTGACGAATCCGAACTACTACGGCTTGTCGGTCGACCTTCGCCCTTATGCGGAATATATTCATGAGGCCGGTGCGGTGCTGCTGGTGGATGAAGCTCATGGAGCTCATTACGGGCTCCACCCCTCTTTTCCCGGATCAGCTCTCCAAGCAGGGGCTGACGGAGTTGTCCAGTCCACGCACAAGACCCTCTCTGCCCTTACGATGGGAGCGATGCTTCATATGCAAGGAGAGAGGCTGGATCGTTCAAGCGTCAAGCAGGCGCTGACGATGATTCAAAGCTCTTCGCCGTCGTTTCCGATCTTGGCCTCGCTGGACGCGGCCCGCGCCAAAGTCGGCATCTATGGCGAGAATTGGTTTGAACCCGGATTGCAGGCTGCGAAGCGGATCCGGGATTGGGCATCGGATCCGAAGGCGCCCCATCCCTTCCGGTTGCTGGAACGGGAGCTGCAAGGGGAGGAGCTGCGGCTGGATCCTCTCCGAATCGTCTTGGAGGACGCCAGCGGCTGTCTGAGCGGGTTCAGGCTGCAGAAGGAGCTGGAATTACGGGGCTGCTGGCCGGAGATGGCGGATGCCCGCTATGTCGTTCTTATCGTTGGAGCCAGGAGTGAAGAAAAAGATGCCGATGCGCTTCTTGCCGCTCTCGAAGAGATTGCCTCCGTTAATCGATTGGATGAGCCGGCCTCCGTTATCCGATTGGACGAGCCGGCCGACAGCAGACGCATTATCGCTCCGCTGTCGGAATCGGAAAACAGCCGCGCAGAGGTTGTCTCGCTGCCGGTGCTGTTGAGGCGAAGCAAGAGGATTCCGGAGCAAGAAGAAAAGGTGATGATCAAGGATTCGGCAGGCCGGCTTGCCGCAGAGAGAATCATCCCGTACCCGCCGGGAATTCCGCTTGTTTATGAAGGTGAGCGGATAACTTCTGAAACGGCGGCTCATATGCAGAGACTGCTGGAGGCAGGCGCCAGATTCCAGGGTATGAGCGAAGAGGACAGGGGCTGCATCGCAGTCCGTCTTCCTTCCTCGGAGTGAGCCGCTCTGTTTGGTGTCTGGTCACGAGAGGGCGACGGCTTTGCTTTTCGGCTCCAGGTACGGAAATGAACGGCAGAATCCGGTTCGCCTCGCTGACTGCGTACCCTGGAGAAAAGCCGGCTCTGGCAGCATTCCGATAGGTAAGCGGCGCCGGTCATGGTATGATAGGTAAAAACCGAGCAGGGAGCATGTTACAAGTGGAGCGAGGAAGGTTTATTACGATAGAAGGCGGGGAAGGCGCGGGCAAGACGACGTTGATCCAATCCCTTGCCGCTGGCTTGGAGCAGCAAGGATATGCAGTCCTGACAACGAGGGAGCCTGGAGGCATCCCTATTGCCGAGAAGATCCGAGAGGTCATCCTGGACCGGACGCATACCGGAATGGACAGCCGGACGGAAGCGCTCCTGTATGCGGCGGCTAGAAGGCAGCATCTGACCGAGAAGGTCATTCCGGCGCTGGAGGCGGGCAAGACCGTCATCTGCGACCGCTACATCGACAGCAGCCTCGCTTATCAGGGGTTTGCGCGCGGTATTGGAATGAACGCCATTGAAGAAATCAACCGTTTTGCGATCGAAGGCTGGATGCCGGATGTGACGCTGTTTCTGGATTTGCCGGTCGAGATCGGCCTGAGGCGGATCGCCGAGGCGGGAGAACGGGAAATCAACCGGCTGGATCTGGAGCGGGAGTCCTTTCATGCCAAGGTGCGCGCCGGATATCTGAAGCTTCTGGAGATGCATCCTGGGCGGATCGTCCGCATCGATGCGGAGCAATCGCCCGAATCGGTATTAATCGACGCGATGGCCGCTTTATCGATGTGACAAGCAGGAATTCAGGCCTGTTTTGTCCAATTTTATATCTAAACAAATAGGAGGAATGAGGATGAAGCTAGTCATTGCCGTTGTACAAGACAAGGACAGCAACCGTCTGTCGAACGCTCTTGTCCGCGAAGGATTCCGCGCTACCAAACTGGCGAGCACCGGAGGATTCCTGAAGGCGGGCAACACCACGTTCATGATCGGGATCGAGGATGAGCGAGTGCATGAAGTTCTGCACTGCATCCGTTCCAACTGCAAGGTCCGCGACCAGCTCGTGACGCCGGTGTCGCCTATGGGCGGGACGACCGATTCGTATATCCCGTTCCCGGTCGAGGTTCAGGTTGGCGGTGCCGCCGTATTCGTCATGCCGGTGGAGCGTTTTGAACATTTCTAATTCAGATCTACCTGACAGGAGCGTGCGCAGATGAAGATCGATCCGGGCTGGCGTCCGCTGGGGCAGGATCGCGCAAGAGACAGCGCGGCGGGCAAGCCGGTGCAGTCCAAATCCTTCGCCGATGCGATGCGCTATCAGGACCAGAGCCGAAGCCGCGAAGAGCTTGAGCAGAAGCTGCAGGATATTCAGCAGCAGGGAGATCGGCTCTCCCGCTCGATGACGATGCGCGAGCTGAAAGCCTACAAAGCGATGGTCAAGCAGTTTTTGGAGATGACCGTTCGGCGCGGCGTCGGAATCAAGGATGTGCGCAGCATGGACCGGCGCGGCCGGATCAAGCGGCATAAGCTGCTGGACGAGATCGACGAGAGCCTGCTCGCCATGGCCGATGAGCTGCTGCTCAGCGAGCAGGGGCGCATGGAGCTGCTGCAGCGGGTCGGAGACATCCGCGGCCTGCTGATCAACCTGTTATTTTAGAGCGAGGAAAGGACAGCTATGAGACTTGCGGAAATCCCCGGCCAGGAAAAGGCCAAGCAAATATTGCGGCATGCCCTTCAGAGCGGCAAGGTATCGCATGCCTATCTGTTCCATGGGCCGGGAGGCACGGGCAGGCTGCAGACGGCTCTGGCGTTTGCCCAGGCCCTGTTCTGCACGGCCGGCGGAGACGACGCCTGCGGAGAATGCCTGGAATGCCGCAAGTTCGAGCATGGCAATCAGCCTGATCTGCACCGGATCGCTCCGGATGGCAATTCCATCAAGCTTGGACAAATCGACGACTTGCAGCGGGAGATGTCCTACCGGACAGCGGATCCCTCCCGGCGCAAGGTGTATATCATGGAGAAAGCGGAATCGATGACTCCTCCGGCCTCCAACAGCCTGCTGAAGTTCCTGGAAGAGCCTGTCTCGCCGACAGTGGCGATTCTGCTCGCGACGCATGCCGGGGCCGTGCTGCCCACTATTGCTTCCCGAACACAGCCGGTCCCTTTTTTGCCCTATTCGCCCAAGGAGATGCTGGAGCAGCTCGCGCAGGAAGGATATCCTGCCGCTCATGTCCGCGCAGCCGTCCATTTGGCTTCCGGCCTCGACGGATGCCGCGCTGTAATAGAACAGATTGGGTTTGCAGAAATCCGAAATGTAGTGATACAATTAGGCAAGGAGAGCACTTCCCGATTCACTGCGGGCATGGTGACCGTCCAGCAGAGGCTGATCAAGGCCGATCTGGGCTCAAGCTCGCAGCTGCTACTGTCTTTATTGGTGTTATGGTTCAGAGACATGATTCATTATCAGGCCGGAAGGTCTGAGCAGATGGTTTTCATAGATCAGTTGGATTGGATTAGTAAGCATGCGTACACGAAGCCGGCCGCTTATTGGGTTTCGTGCATGGAGCATGCCATGGAGGCAGCGGGGAAGATCAAGGCCAATGTGGCTCCCCAGCTTGCCATAGAGCAATTACTGGTACGTCTACAGGAGGGTTAAATCCTTGTATAATGTCGTCGGTGTTCGCTTCAAAAAAGCGGGCAAGATCTATTACTTTGATCCCGTCGAACATCCCGTAGGCACGGACCATCACGTTATTGTGGAAACTGCCAGGGGTGTGGAATACGGCAAAGTCGTAGTCGGACAGAAGCAGGTAGACGAATCGGATGTAGTTCTCCCTCTCAAAAAAGTCATTCGCATCGCCAGCGACCAGGACGCCAAGGTCGTCGAGGAGAATCGAGGCGCCGCGCAGAACGCGTTCTCGGTCTGTCTGGATAAGATCCGCGCGCACGGGCTCAAGATGAAGCTGGTGGATGTCGAATTCACGTTTGACCGCAATAAAATCATTTTCTATTTCACGGCAGAAGGCCGGATCGACTTCCGTGAGCTCGTCAAGGACTTGGCCAGCGTATTCCGTACCCGGATCGAGCTTAGACAGATCGGCGTACGCGACGAAGCCAAGATGCTCGGAGGCATCGGCCCTTGCGGACGCGTCCTGTGCTGTTCTTCCTGGCTGGGCGATTTCGATCCCGTATCCATCAAGATGGCCAAGGATCAAAGCTTGTCGCTGAACCCGACGAAAATATCGGGATTGTGCGGAAGGCTCATGTGCTGCCTGAAATTTGAGCATGATAACTACGAAAGCGTGCGGGAGGAAATGCCCGCCATCGGCAAGACCGTCGTCACCTCCTTCGGAGAAGGAAGGGTTACCGGCATCAACGCGGCTTCCAAGAGCGTTTACGTCCAGCTGTTCGAGATCAGCGGAAGACCGAAAGAAATGCCGATCGACGATGTTGTTGTAAAATGAATGTGAACCTGAACGTCATGCATGAAAGCTCTGGGGTGTGAGTTCTTGGAGAATAAAGATCTTTTCCTTCATATGGATGAGCTTGAAACTAGAATGGGCGGCTTTCACAAAGAATTGGGCGAGCTCAAACAAATCGTCAAGCAGCTGGTGGAGGCGAACAAACAGCTCTCGATCGAGAATCGTCAGCTGCGCAAGGTGTTGAGGAAGGAAACCAATCCTCACACGGAGAAAGCGATGCAGCCGGTGCATTCCGGTTCATCGGCTCCTGTCCGGCAGCTGGCTTCCGATTCGGGGGCTTTGACCGAGGAACTGCCGCAGGCGGTTGGAGAAGGACACGACAATCTGGCAAGGCTTTATTATGAAGGCTTCCATATTTGCAACGTGTACTATGGTCATCTCCGCACCGAAGGAGACTGCCTGTTCTGCCTGTCGTTCCTGAATAAATAATGCAGACCAAGGGACCCGTAAAACGGGTCCTCTTTGTCGTCGTACAGGTTTTGGGCTGCTCCCAGGGGGAGAGGCCGGAAAGGGGAAAGGAAGCATTTTGGATATGGAATTGCAGCCAAGCGAAAGGCTGGACGATCTGCTGACACATGAGCTTCGCATCATCCAGAGCCGGGAAGTGTTCAGCTTCTCCATGGACGCGGTGCTTCTCGCGCATTTTGCCGGAGTTCCGCCCTCGGGACGAATCGTGGATCTCTGCACCGGCAACGGGGTCATCCCGCTGCTGCTGACGACGAGGACTCGCGCTTCGATCGATGCCGTGGAAATTCAGCCTCGCCTCGCCGATATGGCTCGCCGCAGCGTGGAAATCAACGGAATGGGATCGCGGATTCGAATCGTAGAAGGAGACCTGCGCGAGAAATCAAGAGAGCTCGGCTGGGGAAGCTATGATGCGGTGACCGTCAATCCGCCGTATATGCCTCCCCTGACGGGAGACCGGAACGGCAATGAGCATTATGCGGTCGCGCGTCATGAAGTGCACGGCACTTTGGAGGAAATTGTCGAGAATTGCGCGAGGCTGGTCCGTACCGGCGGCAAAGTGTCGATGGTTCATCGGCCAGGGCGTCTCGTGGAGATCTTGGCGTCGATGACCCGCTGGAAGCTGGAGCCGAAGCGGCTTCGATTCGTACACCCCCATGCCGGCTCCGAAGCGAATATGGTGCTGATCGAAGCTGTTCGCGATGCGAAGCCTTCGCTGAGGCTGCTGCCCCCGCTGATCGTCTATGCGGACAAGGAGCGATACAGTCAGGAAATCATGGACATTTACTATGGACATAAAGGAGGCTCTGCGGATGAACAGGCAAAAGAGCTTTGAGGAGCACAGCTGCGGCACGCTTTATCTGGTCGCAACGCCGATCGGCAACCTGGAGGATATCACGATGCGGGCCATCCGCATCCTGAAGGAAGTTTCCCTGATTGCTGCGGAGGATACGAGGCAGACCCGCAAGCTGCTCAGCCGCTTCGAGATCGACGGCCGCCTCGTCAGCTATCATGAGCATAACAAAGCAGCCAGCGGCCCTGAGCTGATACGGCTTCTGGAGGAAGGGAGCAGCATCGCGCTCGTGAGCGACGCCGGGATGCCCGCCATATCCGATCCGGGAGCCGATCTGGTCAAGGATGCCGTGGAACGAGGCATTCCCGTCGTGCCTGTGCCGGGAGCCAATGCCGCGCTCGCCGCGCTCATCATCTCGGGGCTGCCCACCGAACGCTTCCTGTTTGCCGGCTTTCCTCCCCGGGACAAGAAATCGCTGGAGAACTGGCTGCTCGGGCTGAAGCGGCTGGACAGCACGCTGCTGTTTTATGAATCCCCCCATCGGGTGGCGAAAACGCTGCCTGCAATTCGGGCCGTGCTCGGCGATCGAAAAATGGCGATGATTCGCGAGTTGACCAAAAAGCATGAAGAAGCCGTTCGGGGCACGGTCTCGGAATGCGAGCAATGGCTGGAGGAGAACGAGCCTCTCGGGGAATACTGCCTTGTTGTCGAGGGAGCGGATGGGGATGAAGCGGCGGAGCAGGGCCCGTCCTGGTGGGAAGGACTCAGCCTGGAAGAGCATGCCTCCAAATACGAAGAGCAGGGGGAGCCGAGAAAGGAAGCCATTCGGAAAACAGCCGCGGACCGGGGACTGCAGAAACGGGATGTCTACAACGAGCTCATGCGCAAATAAGCCGGCTTGTCGGCCGGCCTCGTGACTATTTCGCAGAAGGCGAACTTTTATGTGCTGGAGGCTGAAAGCGCATGAGATCGGCCCGGAATAAAAAAAGGACCTTCCCGGGCTGTCGCCAGCTCAGGAAGGCAAGGTAGGAGTATAAAAAGGTTAGAAATACCTTGGTTAAAGTTGCTAAAGTTAAGTATAACTGATTATGCTTATTTTGTCACAGGGGTAGGCATTTCGGAAAGGCAGGAATTGCAGACGATTTTGCCTTTGAAGTAAGCGACGTTCTCTGCGTTGCCGCAGAAGATGCATGCCGGCTCATATTTCTTGAGCATGATGCGTTCTCCGTCTACATAAATTTCCAGGGCATCTTTTTCGCCGATTCCAAGCGTACGGCGCAGCTCGATTGGAATAACAACGCGGCCAAGCTCGTCAACTTTCCGAACAATACCGGTGGATTTCATCATAATGGGCGACCAGCCTCTCTTGATTTATTTCGTCAACGTTCGACATAAAACTACTTTTTATGATTTTAATAATACCAACCATTCCCAAATCAGTCAACCATCAAAAAGTCTAGTTTTAGCACATAAATTCAAGGTTTTAGAACAGGAAAGGGATTAAATCTCTAGTTATCTTACTACAAGACTAGAAAAATTGGAAATCTTATTACGACACTATTCGACAAACAGCATGCTTATTTTGTCGAAAGTTTGAACGAAAGGTGGATGAGGATGACAAAGCTGGAAGAGGAAAAGGTGTTCAAGGATCCGGTCCACAAGTATATTTACGTTCAGGATCAGCTGATATGGGACCTGATCGATACGCCGGAGTTTCAGAGGCTGAGAAGAATCCGCCAGCTTGGCACCACGTTTCTCACCTTCCATGGCGCGGAGCACAGCCGATTCAGCCATTCGCTCGGCGTCTATGAGCTGACGCGGCGCATCATCTCGCAGTTCGAACGCAGCGAATACCCGGACTGGCCCAGGGAGGAGAAGCTTCTCAGCCTCTGCGCGGCTTTGCTGCATGATCTCGGGCATGGGCCGTTCTCCCATTCCATTGAAGAAATCATGGAATTCGATCATGAGGAATGGAGCTGCTCTATTATAGAAGGAGATACGGAAGTGAACCGGCTCCTGCGTTCCGTCGAGCCTGGATTTCCGGGCAAAGTAGCTTCCGTTATCCGAAAAACCTACGAGAAGCCGATCGTCATTAATTTGGTGTCGAGCCAAATGGATGCGGACCGCATGGATTACCTGCTCCGGGATGCCTACTTTACGGGGGTCAATTACGGAACGTTCGATCTGGACCGGATTCTCCGCGTGCTGCGCCCCCATCAGGGCAGGATCGTCGTAAAGGACAGCGGCATGCATGCGGTCGAGGATTATCTGATGAGCCGTTATCAGATGTATTGGCAGGTGTACTTTCATCCGGTTACACGCAGCTCGGAGATTGTGCTGAGGAAAATTCTTCTGAGGGCCCAGGAATTATGCCGTTCGGGCTACGCCTTCTCCTGGATTCCCGAGCCGATCAAGCGGCTGTTCAATCAGGAGCTGGATGTGGCATCCTATTTGAAGCTGGACGAATCGCTCGTCCAAACGGCTTTTGCCGCCTGGACCGAAGAGGAGGATAAACGGCTGGCATCCTTATGCACCCGATTCCTTAATCGCAAATTGTACAAGTATATAACCTTCGACCGCGAACATGAATCAGACGCCCAGCTGTTCTGCGAAAGGCTGGCGGCCGCCGGAATGAACCGCGATTACGAGCTGGAAATTGATTTTCCTTATGATCTTCCCTATCATGTGTATCGTTCGGGAATGGACAAGCAGGAGGAAGGAAACCGGGGCAAGCCTCCGATTCTGCTTCTTGACAGCTCCATGCAGCTGACGGAAATATCCGCTCAGTCCGATGTGGTGAGGTCGATAACGGGCATGCACCGCGGCCAATACCGGCTTTTCTACGATGCCGAAGCAGCTTCGCTGCTCAGCTATCGCATGGAACCGGATATTCGGGAAAGACTTGGCCTGTAGGCCGCCATTCGAAAGGAGTCGAAACATGGCAGGATTGATTGACACGCATACGCATCTGGACTCCCCCAAATTCGACAATGACCGCGAGGAAGCGATCCAGCGCGCCCGCGACGCGGGGGTTGAGCTGATGTTCAATGTCGGATTCAACCGCGAGACGATACCGACGACGCTGGAACTTGCCGAAAAATATCCGTTCATCTACGCCATTGTCGGGTGGCATCCGACGGACAGCGCCGATGTGGGAGAAGGGGACCTCGAGCGGGTGGAGGCGCTGATGGCGCATCCGAAAGTCGTCGCCATCGGGGAAATCGGACTGGACTATTATTGGGATACCGCTCCCAAGGATGTCCAGCAGCAGGTATTCCGAGAGCAGATCCGCATCGCGAAGCGTACCGGCAAGCCGATCGTCATTCATAACCGCGATGCCCATGAGGATGTCGTCCGCATCCTTCGGGAAGAGAAGGCGGCTGAGGTCGGAGGCATCATGCACTGCTTCTCCGGCAGCTGGGAAACGGCCAAGCAGTGTCTGGACATGAACTTCTATATTTCGTTCGGCGGGCCGGTGACATTCAAGAATGCCAGGGTGCCGAAAGAGGTTCTTGCGCAGGTTCCTCTGGACCGTCTGCTCATCGAAACGGATTCCCCTTATCTGGCTCCTCATCCACATCGAGGGAAGCGGAACGAGTCCGCATTCGTGGCCTTGGTTGCCGAGACAGCGGCGGAAATAAAAGGCAAAAATGTGAATGAGATCGTTTCCATCACATCTGCAAATGCAAGAAAATGTTTCCAGCTTTCTTAAAATCGGGCGAAAAAGCTTGTAAAAAGGTGCCTGGTTGAGAAAAATTATATTTCTGCTCCGTCAAACCGCCCAAAACGGCCGGATTTTCCTCTAATTTGGCTGAAAGAGTCTTTTATCTCTTCTTTACAATCGGTTGACCGAAACTGTATGATTCAACTCAGAGCTTTGAGTGATGCAGTTTTTAATCATTCGCTTAATCTCCCCACAAGGGAGAGCGGGGGAACCAAGCAGCGATTCCTTGCAGTCCCGGATGACAGGATATTCCGGAGCGGACTGGATGGACGAACTGACCTTTTCCAGGGGTGAATTTTGCCAAAAGGCCTTGAGCAGGCCGAGTAGGCGAATAGGGCAGCTCTCTTGTCCGAACCCGTCAGCTAACCTCGTAAGCGCATATAAGAGAGATCAACCTCGTGCTCCACTTTCCATGTGTTCAGCGTGACCAACCCGGGAAGCCACGATACAGATCCTCTGTCGACGGCTTCTTTTTGTTTGAATATTGCGTAAACCGTCGACATAGGGTTAACCGTGGAGGTGAAGCAAGAGGTTGATAGGCGTGCTGCTCGGCACGTACAAAACCTAATAGTCGCGTCTTAAATAGTCATGCGTAACACGAGGCGGCGGGGCTATGTAAGGAGGACCGAAGAAGTGGGCGCAATTCCCTTAAAGGACACCCATGTACAACGATCATCCAGCAAGTCTTTCCAATGGCGATGGAAGCATGAAAACCTGCGTTTGATCCTACTGAGCTTAATTATCTCAATCGCGATGACTTTCATGTTTTTGGTGTTGTTGCACGGAACGTCTGAGAAGAACGTCTCCGTAGTGTTGAACGGACAGGAAACGATCCTGAGCACGAAGCAGGATGTCCTGCAGCACCTACTGGATGAACAAGCTATAACTGTCGGACCGCACGACCAGATTTCCGTTCCGCTGAGCGCGGCGCTCAAGGATGGAGACCGGATCATTGTTGATCAGGCTGTGCCGGTGACGATTATGGCTGACGGAAAGACTACGACGGTGTACACGACCGAAAAAACCGTGAAGGCCGCGATCGGAGAGTCCAATATTCCGATTCGCGAGCAAGACAAAATTCTCCCTGACACCTCCTCGCAGCTGAAACCGAACATGACGATTCGGGTGCTGCGAATCGACAAGCATACGACCACGACAAAGCACGACATTCCTTTCACCGTCATCCGCAAAGAGGATGCTACCTTGGAAAAGGGGCAGCTGAAAATGGTGAAGGCCGGCCAGAACGGCCAATTGGTCAAAACCTTCGAAAAGGTATACCAGGATGGCAAGATGGTATCCATGACGCTGCTCGCCAAATCGATGGAACAGCCCGCCGTCAACAAGATCGTTGCGGTCGGCACCAAGGAAAAGCCGAAGCCTAAAGCTGTCGCTCTCAGCGCAGCGTCTTCGGCATCGCAATCCGTCACCAAATCAGGCCTCTCGCTCAAAGCCAAGAAAGTGCTGAACAACGTCACCCTGACGGCTTATACCGCCGGTTTTGCCTCTACGGGCAAATCCAAAGGCGACGCCGGCTACGGCATCACCGCTTCCGGAGCAAAAGTATCGGAAGGCCGCACCATTGCAGTCGACCCGGATGTCATCCCGATGGGATGGTGGGTATATATAGAAGGAATCGGCTTCCGTCGTGCAGAAGATACGGGGAGCGCGATCAACGGCAAGAAGATCGACGTGTTCTACGAGAGTGAATCTTACGTGAAGCAGTTCGGCAAGAAGCGCGGATACACCGTATACGTGCTGGGACCAACCAAGCCGAAGCTGAGCTGATTCAAGCGATACGGGTCCGCCTTTTCGAGGCGGTCCCGTTTTGGACGTTTATCGGGTATGAGGAGAGTAGAGAGGGCTTTTTTGGCTTATGCTAGGACCACTGCCGTCCTTTTGGGCCGCAGTCCGGATTCGGGCCTGGCCGGCATTCAGAGGCTCGAGCCTCTTTTTCTTTTTATACCCCCTTACACGCGTATTGAATTAAAGGAGACAAGGCCTTGATCAAAGAAATTATCGTCGTGGAGGGCAAGGACGACACGGCAGCGATTCGGCGCGCCGTGGAAGCCGACACGATCGAAACGAACGGCTCGGCGATCGGCGAGGAAGTGCTGCGCCGCATCGAGCTCGCCATGCAGCGGCGGGGGGTCATCATCTTCACCGACCCCGACCATGCCGGAGAGAGAATACGCAAAATCGTCTCGCAGCGGGTGCCCGGCTGCAAGCATGCCTTTTTGCCGCAGGAGGACGCCTTGTACAAAGGCGATATCGGCGTGGAGAATGCCTCGCCGGAAGCGGTCAGGAGAGCTTTGGCGTCCGTTCGGACGGAAGGAGATCCGGAGAAGGCGGAAATCACCAATGCCGATCTGCTGGAGGCGGGTCTGCTGGTGCATGGCGATGCGGCCCGGCGGCGATTGCTCATGGGCAACCGGCTGGGCATCGGCTACTGCAACGGCAAGCAGTTCCTGAAGCGCTGCGCCAGCTTTCAGATCACCAAGGAAGAATTCGGACAAGCCTTGCGGCAGATGGAGGAGGAGATCGCCCGTGGACGTAGCGACACCTAGAAGAACGAAGGAAATCATCGAGAGGCATGGTTTCTCCTTCAAGAAGAGCCTGGGGCAGAACTTCCTGATCGACCCCAATATTCTGAACAAGATCGTAGCCGCGGCCGGACTGGATCCTACCAAAGGGGCGCTGGAGATCGGTCCCGGCATCGGCGCGCTGACCCAGCAGCTGGCCAGGGAAGCAGGCAAGGTGGCAGCGGTCGAGATCGACCGGCGGCTGATCCCGATTCTTCAGGAGGTGCTGGAAGCCGACGAGAATGTGCGCATCGTTCACGGCGACGTGCTGGAGATCGACCTGCAGGAGCTGTTCAAGGAGCAGTTCGGCGAGGTGAGCGCCGTCAGCGTCGTGGCCAATCTGCCCTATTACGTGACGACACCGATCCTGATGAAGCTTCTGGAGGAGCGGCTGCCGCTGGAGAACATCGTGGTTATGATCCAGAAGGAAGTCGCGGAGCGGATGGCGGCCAAGCCCGGAACGAAGGCCTATGGCAGCCTCAGCGTGGCGGTCCAGTATTACGCGGTGCCGGAGCTTGTCTGCATCGTGCCTCATACGGTGTTCATTCCGCAGCCGAACGTCGACTCGGCCGTCATCAAGCTGGCGATGCGCGACAAGCCTGCCGTGGACGTTGCGGACGAGGATTTCTTCTTCCGTACGGTTCAAGCCTGCTTCGCGCAGCGCCGCAAGACGATCCACAACAATCTGTCCTCCTGGATAGGCAAGGACAAGCGGGAGGAGCTTACCCGCATCCTCGAATCGACGGGGATCGATCCCGTGCGGCGCGGCGAAACGCTGTCGCTGCAGGAATATGCCTCTCTGACGGCAGCGCTTGAAGCGCATGGCTTTAAGGGCTGACAGACCCGGCAGCGCTGCTGCGGCTGAGCGAAGCTCTTCATGAGGATCCGGTGAGATCCTTTCATGAAGGGCTTTTTGCCTTGGGAGCCGCGCCAGTCACGCAGCGCCGAAAACCCGTTGTCACCTCCGGCGGCCTATGCCCATACCATAAGGCAGAGGTGATGGGCCTAATGAATCAAGGGGATTTTGTCGTTCGGCGCTCCTACGGCGGGGATGTATTGTTCCGCATCGAAACTATACGCGGGGATACCGCCATTTTGAAGGGAGCGGATTACCGTCTGCTCGCCGACGCGCCGCTCGGCGACCTGACGAAGGTGGCCGATCCGGAGGAGCTGGGCGTCACGAAGTCGGTCCGAAGCAAGGTGAAGGCGTCCAACCAGCGAATGAGCCAAGAGCTGATCGATCAGTCCGTCCATCACGAGATGGACTTCCGTCCCGGAGACTCCAATGCTTCCGCACAGGCATATTTCGACCTGCCCGGCAAAGTTCTGCATCTGGACGGCGACGCCAATTATATGCGCAAAAGCATGCAGCTGTACAATCAGATGAAGGTGCCGGCTCAAGGCCTTCACGTCGGCGAACCGCAGATGGCGGATCTGCTGTACCATCTGCTGCCGCAGGTGAAGCCGGATGTCGTCGTCATTACCGGCCATGACGGCCTGCTCAAGAACCGCCCTACAGGCGATCTCTACAGCATAGGCAGTTATAAGAACTCCCAGAACTTCGTCAACGCGGTCCATGTGGCCCGGGAGTATGACAAGAACCGCGACAATCTGATCGTGGTCGCAGGGGCATGCCAGTCCCATTATGAGGCGCTGCTGCAGTCCGGAGCCAACTTCGCCAGCTCGCCGGGACGCATCCTTATTCATGCGCTCGATCCGGTCTATATCGCCATCAAGGCAAGCTACACGTCGATCCGGGAGCCGATCAACCTGCCGGATGTCATACACGGCACGATTTCGGGCATCGACGGGGTGGGCGGAATCGAGACGATGGGACGTTACAGGGTCGGTCTTCCGAAGCCGCAGACGGTTACAAATGTGAAGCCAAACCCTTATTATGCGTAAGCTGTAAATCCTTATTCATCTTGAAAGCGAAGTCGAAAAATTTTCATTGACACTAAAGTTGGAGCGATGATATAATTTTCGTTTATTTGACAACGCCTCCTCCCTTGGGCTATAATGGACAAGGAAAGAGGTGGTAGTTGCCAATGGCTAGAAATGCTTTGTCTGAGATCAAGCGCAGCATGGAAGCACATGTTGGAGCCAAAATCATGCTGCGGGCTAACGGAGGCCGGCGCAAGACGGTTGAACGTTCCGGTGTTTTGGAAGAAACCTACCCATCTGTTTTCATTGTCAAGCTGGATCAGGATCAGCATGCTTTCAAGCGTGTGTCCTATAGTTACGCGGACATTCTGACGGATTCCGTCGAGGTCACCGTCTGCAACGACGAAGGCCAAGTACGGATCAATCCCGTTCACTGATCGTCCAATAGATGCTTAACCGGGGAACTTCGCGCGACCGCTGCCGGCTGTCGTGCTTTTTTTATGCTTGCTTTCGGGGACCGCATAGAAGCGGGAGTCCGCTCTCATACTACAGGAAGGGCTGTCGCCGTTGACGGCCCAATACAGCCGGAGGGCAAGGAGGCTACGCATGAGCCGCAGAAGACGCAGCATAATGTCCGAACAGCTGAAGGTGGAGCTCGCCAAGGATCTTGGCTTTTATGACACGGTCCAGGAAGAAGGATGGGGCGGCATCAAGGCGAAGGATGCGGGCAATATGGTCAAGCGCGCCATTCAGATGGCCGAGCAGGCCGCATCCCGCCAGAACCAGAGCTAGAGCATGACAAGCGGCTTCCGGCGCGGTTTCCCGCGCATGGGGCCGCTTTCGCTTTTATCCGTTCGGATGGTATAATAAATCCAGTTTATCTAACGAACGGGTGACGACATATGAAAATCTACGAGAAGGCCCCGGCCAAAATCAACCTGCTGCTGGACGTGCTGCGCAAGCGCGCGGACGGCTATCACGAGGTTGAAATGATCATGACCATGGTAGATCTGTCGGATCGCCTGGAGATGGAAGAGCTTCAGAGAGACACGATCATCATTTCCAGCCAGGCGGGCTACATACCTTTGGACGAGAAGAATCTGGCCTTCCAAGCCGCGCGTCTCATCAAGGAGCGCTATGATGTGCGCAAAGGCGTATATATCCATCTGGACAAGAAGATTCCGGTCGCCGCCGGACTCGCAGGCGGAAGCAGCGATGCGGCCGCGGCGCTCCGCGGACTGAACCGCCTGTGGAAGCTCGGCATTCCGGACGAGGAGCTGTGCAAGCTCGGAGCGGAGCTCGGCTCCGACGTGCCGTTCTGCGTCACGGGAGGAACGGCTCTGGCCACGGGACGCGGAGAAATTCTGCAGCGCATCGACAATCCCCCTTCCTGCTGGGTCGTGCTGGCGAAACCTCCTATCAACGTGTCGACCGCCGATGTATACGGGCGCTTTCGGGCCGACAGCGTGCCGAGACATCCTTCGCTCAGCGGCATGATGGAGGCGATCCGCACAGGATCGTTCCAGGGAGTCTGCGAGGAGATGGGCAATGTGCTGGAAGACGTCACCTTGTCCCTGTATCCGGAAGTCGCGCAGCTCAAGGAAAGCATGCAGCGCCTCGGAGCGGACGGCGTGCTGATGTCGGGCAGCGGCCCGACGGTATTCGGCCTCGTGACCAAGGAATCCAAGCTCGCCCGAATCTACAATGGACTCCGAGGCTTTTGCAAGGAAGTCTATGTGGTAAGAATGCTCACATAGAATGGACATCAACCTTGATTGAATCCGTATAAAGATGATATATTGTCTTTATAATATTCGGATTTAGCCAGGGGGATTCCCAATGAAAAAATTAAAGCGAAGCGCAAGACTGGTCGAGATGACCCAATATCTATTATCCCGCCCCCATACGTTAATATCTCTTACAGCTTTTGCTGATCGATATCAGTCTGCAAAATCCTCCATCAGCGAGGATCTGGCTATCATCAAGGAAGTATTCGAAGAGGAAGGCATCGGCCAGCTCCAGACTCTGGCTGGAGCGGCGGGCGGAGTGCGCTACATCCCGCGCATGCCGCAGGAACCGGCGATGGAGATCATCCGGGGCGTATGCCGCGAGCTTGAGCTTCCGGAGCGCGTGCTCCCAGGCGGCTATCTGTACATGACGGACATGCTCGGGCAGCCCGGACTGCTCGCCGATGTCGGCCGGATTTTTGCGACCGCTTTCGCAGACCGCCGCATCGACGTCGTCATGACGGTAGAGACCAAGGGGATTCCGCTCGCTTACGCTACCGCAAGCTGCCTCAATCTTCCCGTCGTCATCGTCAGGCGCGACAACAAAGTGACGGAGGGCTCTGCCGTCAGCATCAATTACGTATCCGGCTCCAACAAGCGAATCCAGACGATGTCGCTGGCCCGCCGCGCGCTCAAGGAGCAGTCCCGCGTCCTGATCATCGACGACTTCATGAAGGCGGGAGGCACCGTGCAGGGCATGATGGACCTGCTGCATGAATTTAACGCGACCGTCGCCGGCGTCGGCGTGTTCGTCGAATCCGGAGAGGTCGGGACCGAGGAGCGGCTTCTCGAGGATTACGTGTCTCTGGCGAAGCTTACGGCCGTGGATATGAAGACGAAGCAGACGACCGTCGTTCCGGGCAACTATTTCAATTCCTAGGAGGCTACCTATCCATGAATGTCCAACCGATTACAGCCGCCGGCGCGCCTGCCGCGATCGGCCCCTACTCCCACGCGGTCCAGTTCGGCAGCCTTCTGTTCACATCGGGCCAGATTCCGCTGCTTGAGGACGGATCGCTGATCGAAGGCGGCATCCAGGAACAGACCCATCAAGTATTCCGCAACCTGCAAGCCGTGCTTGCTGCAGGCGGCTCGTCGCTCGGCAATGTGATCAAGGCGACCGTCTTTCTGAAGGACATGAATCAGTTCGCGGCGGTCAACGAGATCTACGCTTCCTACTTCGGAGAGCACAAGCCGGCCCGTTCGGCCGTTGAAGTCGCACGTCTTCCGAAGGATGTTTTTGTCGAAATCGAACTGATCGCTTCGATCCCTGTCGAATCGTAACGAATTATATTTTTTTCCAAAATTTATTTCTTAAAACGGGTTTCAATTCCCAGAATTAAGAAGGAATCTGCATGGAAATGTGGAATTATACACCAAGTCTTCGATAGGCAAAGGTGGTGAACACAAGTGCAGATTACCGATGTCAGACTCCGCCGCGTTAATTCCGAAGGGCGTATGAAGGCCATTGCTTCCATCACCATTGATAATGAATTTGTCGTTCATGATATTCGCGTCATTGACGGCAACAATGGTATGTTCGTCGCAATGCCAAGCAAGCGTACGCCGGATGGGGAATTCCGGGATATTGCCCACCCGATCTCTTCCACCACTCGGGAGAAGATTCAAGCTGCCGTACTCGCCGAGTACGAGCGCGCAGCAACGGAAGAAGAAGTTGCAATCGAAGAAGGTGCCTGAATCAGTAGGCGCCAATGAAAAAGCAGCGTAAGGCGCGAAATCGTTCTGGAGAAACGGATGTGGTCGCCTTTGTCCCCGGATTTCAACCGCTAAAGCGGCAGAAATCAGAGAAATCTGGGGACAACAGCGATCGGAAGAATGATTTCCGTCTGCAGCGACATATTTTCAATGGCCTCGATCAGCAGGGGCCTTTCGGACAAATGCATGGATGGGGGGCCCCTCGGGCTCCCTTTCTTTTTGCCCTATGATGGGATATAGTCAGTGTACATAATGGGGAACACAGGAGGGAATCAAGCGGTGAATGTAATGGCGGTCGTGCTTGCGGCAGGACAAGGCAAGCGGATGAAATCCAAGCTGTACAAGGTGCTGCATCCCGTATGCGGCAAGCCGATGGTAGGACATGTCGTAGATACGGTGGAGCAGGCGTCCTGCTCCAGAACCGTCGTTGTCGTCGGCCACGGAGCCGCAGCCGTTCAATCTTATTTGGGAGACCGCGCCGAATTCGTGCTGCAGGAGCAGCAGCTCGGCACCGGACATGCGGTCATCCAGGCTAGGGAGCTGCTCGGGCAGGAGGAGGGCATTACGCTCGTCGTCTGCGGGGATACGCCGCTCGTGACGGTCGAGACGGTGAATGCGATGATCGAGCTTCATCAGGCAAGCGGCGCGGCCGCAACGGTGCTGACGGCCGAATTTGCTAATCCGACCGGCTACGGCCGTGTCATCCGCGGCTCCGAAGGCGCGGTCGAGCGCATCGTGGAGCAGAAGGACTGCTCCCCAGCCGAAGCCGCCGTCCGCGAGATCAACACGGGCACGTACTGCTTCGACAACCGCAAGCTGTTCGACGCGCTCTCCCGCGTCACCAACGACAACGCCCAGGGAGAATACTACCTGACCGATGTCATCGGCATTTTCGTCTCGGAAGGCGAGACGGTCCAGGCCTACTGCACGAGCGATCTGGCCGAGGCGATCGGCATCAACGACCGCATTGCGCTCGGAGAAGCGGAAAGCCTCATGCGCCAGCGCATCGTGCGCCGCCATCAAGTGAACGGCGTCACGGTCATCGATACGGGCAGCGCCTATATCGAAGCCGATGTGAAGATCGGAGCCGATACGATTCTCTATCCCGGCACCGTTCTGAGGGGCTCCACAGTCATCGGAGAGGACTGCATCATCGGCCCGTCGGCGGATATCGCGGACTCCGTCATCGGAGACGGCGTGACCGTCCGCTATTCCACGATCGATCAGTCCGAAGCGGGAGACGGCAGCTCGATCGGCCCTTACGCCAATCTGCGGCCGGGCTCCAAGCTCGGCAAGGATTGCAAGATCGGCGACTTCGTGGAGCTGAAGAACGCTGTGCTTGGAGATGACAGCAAAGTATCCCATCTGAGCTATGTGGGCGATGCGGAAGTAGGCCGCGGGGTCAATATCGGCTGCGGCGCCATCACGGTCAACTATGACGGCTTCAACAAGTCGAAGACGGTCATCGGCGACGACGCCTTCATCGGCAGCAACGTCAATCTCATCGCTCCGGTTCATATCGGAGATGGAGCCTATGTCGTAGCCGGCTCCACCGTCACGCACGACGTGCCTGGAGGAGATCTCGCCATCGCCCGCGAGCGCCAGGTGAACAAGCCCGGTTATGCGGACAAGATCCGCTCGAGAGCCAAAGCGAAGAAGGAACGCAGCAAAACGGAATAGCCCTTGCCCTTCCCCCTGGTCCTGTATAACGGATCAGGGGGTTTTGCTGTCTCGGGAAAGTTAGCGGCACCCGGATCAGGAAGCGGCCGGAGATCGGCCGCAAGCCCTCGAAGTGTTTAAACGAGCGCCCGGATGGGTATAGTTAGGGAAAGTCGGACAATATGTCCACAGGTGTATGACCTATAGAGGAGGAAGATCGATTATGGCAATTACGATGCAAGCACAGACCCGCACGAACGCTTCCAAAGGAAGCCTGCGCCAGCTCCGCAAGGAGGGAAAGGTGCCTGCGGTTGTATATGGCAAGAAATTGGAATCTTCATCGGTTATTTCCCTGGACGAAAAGGAAATCATGCATCTGCTCCGTTCCCATCCGAACGCGATCATCGAGCTGTCGATTCCGGATGCGGGCAAGCAGCCGGTCATGATTACGGACGTGCAGCGCGATGCGCTTTCCCGCAAGGTGGTTCATATCGATCTGCATCAGATCAATATGAATGAAGAGATCAAGACGGCCGTGCGCATCGATCTCACAGGAGATTCCGCCGGCGTCCGCGAAGGCGGCGTCCTGTCGGTATCGTTGCATGAGCTTGAGATCCAGTGCCTGCCGAACGACATCCCCGAATCCATCGAGGCGGATATCTCGTCCCTCGGAGTGGGCGAGAATCTGCTTGTCGGCGATTTGAAGCTGCCGGGCAACATCACGGCGCTGTCGGATGCCGAGCAGGTCGTCGTAGCCGTCCTGGCACCGCAGAAGGAAGTTTCCGAGGAGGAAGCCGACGAAGCGGCCAAGGAAGACGAGAAGGCGGCTGCCCGTTCCGAAGATGCCAACGCGGTGGACGAGGAGTAGTCCCGCCGCAGCCATGGCGCGTCCCTAGGGGGCGCGCTTTTTTCGTTTCCATGACGGCTGCAGGGAAGCTGCCGCCCGCGCCCGCCTGCTCGTAGCCGCGGCAGCGGTCTTTATGGTACAGTGACAGGATAGAAGCGCTCCATGAGGAGCGGCAGGACAAGGAAGGTGCGGCAGCAGATGAAATGGATCGTCGGCCTGGGAAATCCAGGCAGCCAATATGAGGATACCCGGCACAATATCGGCTTCAAAGTGGTGGACGCACTGGCGAAGCGATGGGATATCAAGGTCAATACGAGCAAATGCAAGGCGCTGATCGGCGAAGGACGCGTCGGAGCGGAGAAGGTCGTCCTGATCAAGCCGATGACCTACATGAACCTGTCCGGCGAGTCGATGCGGGCCTATATGGATTATTTTGGAGCCAAGCTGGAAGATCTCATCGTCGTCTATGACGACATGGATACGGAGACGGGCAAGATCCGCCTGCGCTATCAGGGAGGACCGGGCGGGCACAACGGCATCAAGTCCATCATCCAGCATATGGGGACGCAGAATTTCAACCGGATCCGCATGGGAGTGTCGCGTCCGACGAACGGCATGATCATCGCCGATTACGTGCTCTCGAACTTCCCGAAGGCAGACCGGGATGCTGTGCAGGCAATGATCGACAAGGCATGCGATGCGGCGGAGCATGCGCTGGACCATCCGTTCGACGACACGATGGGCAAGTTCAACGCCTGACGGCAAGCCGACGGTCGGATGACCTTCCCGGTATCGTCTGATAAAGCGGCATGGAGCAGGAAAATCGCTGCCCCCTGCCGGACAGGAGTTAGAAAGCCAGAAAGTGGACATACTGTAGCCAACGATATGTTGGACAGGAGGCCCCACATGGCAATCCATTATGAATGCAGGCACTGCCGGACGCCGCTCGGCTCGATCTCCAGCGTGCAAGGAATTACGGAGAACAGGCTCGGCCTGCATTTCTTGACCCTCGAAGAACGCAGCGATATAATAGCGTATAACCCGGATGGCGATATGGTGGTAAAAATTGTCTGCGAATATTGCAGCGAGGCCGTCGCCCGGAATCCGGAACTGCTGCTGGTATCAAGCCCGCTGCAGTAGCAAGATGGACGACAAGCAGATTTTCGCGCTTCGCGTATAGCAAGAGCCTTGGCCTGAAGCTGAGGCTTCTTTGCGTGTTCAAGGCGGAGACTTCATTGGCCCCGAGCGGTATGGGGCCTTGTTGCTGTCCCTCGGGACAGATGCTCTATGCCTGCGCAGCGCACGGTTTTCATATGAAAAGGGGTGCCGCAGCCATTGAAAGCGTTACTTGAGGCTTTTGCCGCGGACCGGGACTTCCAGTCGGTCGTCTCCGGGTTCCGCAAAGGGATGAGGGAGCAGCTGATTTCAGGCTTGGCAGGCTCCTCCCGCCAGGTGCTGATGGCGGCTCTGCGCCGCGAATTCGATCAGCCGATTCTGGTCTTGACCCACAATATGTTCTCGGCGCAGAAAATCGCCGAGGACCTGCAGGAGCTCTGCAAGGACGATGAAGTCCTGCTCTATCCCGCGAACGAACTGGTCGCCGCCGAAGCCGCCGTCTCGAGTCCCGAGATGCTGGCCCAGCGCATGGATGTGCTCATCCGGCTGTCCAGAGGATTCCGCGGGATCGTTGTCGTTCCCTTCTCCGGCGTCCGCCGCTACTTGCCGCTCAAAGGCGTCATGGCGGAAGCCCAGATCGAGGTCAAGGTCGGGGATACGCTGCCGCTGGAGCAGTTCCTTCAGCGCATGAACAGCCTCGGCTATGTCCGCGTGGACCGCGTGGAGAACCGGGGCGAGATGAGCGTCCGCGGCGGCATAGCGGACTTCTACCCGCTGACCTCTCCGGTCGCCGTGCGGATGGAATGGTTCGACGACGAGATCGACTCCATCCGCTCGTTCGATCCGGAAGGGCAGCGTTCCATAGACAAGATGAACGCCTATACCGTTCCTCCGTGCCAGGAGCTGATCGCGGACGAACGGCGCTTCGGCGCGGCCGCGCAGCATGGAGCGGAGCTGCTCGAGAAGCAGCTGGAGCGCATGACCGACCGTACGGCGAAGGAGCGGCTGCGCACGGAAATCGGATCGGAGCTGGAACGGCTGCGCCAGCACATCCATTTCCCCGAACTTTATAAATACATCGCTTTGCTCTACCCCGAGCGCCAGACGCTCTTCGACTATATGCCGGAGGATACGCTGCTCGTGCTCGACGAGCCGACGAGGCTGATCGAGACGGGCCGCCAGCTGGAGCGCGACGAGGCGGAGTGGCAGGCTCACCTGCTCTCGAACGGCAAGTCGCTGCCGGGCATCCAGCTGGCCCGCGAGGCGGACGAGGTGCTGCACAACCGCAAGTTCCCGGCCCTCTTCCTTTCGTTGTTCCTGCGCCAGATTCCGCATACCCAGCCGCAGAACATCCTGAACTTCATGTGCCGCAGCATGCAAAACTTCCACGGGCAGATGAACGTGCTGAAGGCCGAGATGGAGCGCTGGAAAAAAGCCGGCGCGAGCGTGCTCATGCTGGCCGGCGGCAGCGAGCGGATCGAGCGCCTGCGCCGGGTGCTCGGCGATTACGACATCGAGCCGCCTGCCATACTGGAAGGCGGCCTGCAGAGCGGCTTCGAGCTCCCGGGCTCGCATCTGGTCGTCATTACGGAAGGCGAGCTGTTCTCGCAGAAATCCCGCAAAACCCGACGCGTGGACAAGAATATCGACAATGCCGAGCGGATCAAGAGCTACACGGAGCTCAAGGTCGGCGACTATGTCGTCCACCAGAATCATGGCATCGGCAAATACATGGGCATCGGAACGCTTGAGATCGGCGGCATCCACAAGGACTACATGCATATCATGTATGCCGGCGGCGACAAGCTCTCCGTGCCGATCGACCAGATCGACCTCATCCAGAAATACGTCGGATCCGAGGAGAAGGAGCCGAAGGTCTATAAGCTCGGCGGCAACGAATGGACACGGGTCAAGAACAAGGTCCGCAGCTCCGTCAAGGATATCGCCGACGATCTCATCAAGCTGTACGCCCAGCGCCAGGAAGCCAAGGGCTTCGGCTTCGGGCAGGACACGGCCTACCAGAACGAGTTCGAGGCGATGTTCCCGTACGACGAGACGCCCGACCAGCTGCGCGCCATCCGCGAGATCAAGAAGGATATGGAGCTGCAGCGGCCGATGGACCGGCTGCTGTGCGGCGACGTCGGCTACGGCAAGACCGAGGTTGCGGTCCGCGCCGCCTTCAAGGCCGCCATCGAAGGCAAGCAGGTCGCCGTGCTCGTGCCGACGACGATCCTTGCCCAGCAGCACTACGAGACGTTCCGGGAGCGGTTCGCCGACTTTCCGTTCAACGTTCAGGTGCTCAGCCGCTTCCGCTCCCGCAAGGAGCAGACGGACACGATGAAAGGGCTCAAGGCCGGAACGGTCGACGTCGTCATCGGCACGCATCGCCTGCTGTCGCAGGATATCGTGTTCAAGGACCTTGGACTGCTCATCGTCGACGAGGAGCAGCGGTTCGGCGTATCGCATAAGGAGAAGCTCAAGCGGCTCAAGACCAATGTCGACGTGCTGACGCTGACGGCGACTCCGATACCGCGGACGCTGCATATGTCCATGCTCGGCGTGCGCGACCTGTCCGTCATCGAGACGCCGCCGGAGAACCGGTTCCCGGTGCAGACCTACGTCGTCGAGTACAATACGGCTCTCGTACGCGAGGCGATCGAGCGCGAGCTGGCCCGCGGCGGACAGGTATACTACCTGTACAACCGGGTCCAAGGCATTTATCAGATGGCGGAGCTGCTCTCCTCGCTCGTGCCGGAGGCGCGGGTGGCGGTCGGCCACGGGCAGATGTCGGAGCAGGAGCTGGAGAAGACGATTCTCGATTTTCTCGACGGGGAATCGGATGTCCTGGTGAGCACGAGCATCATCGAGACCGGCGTCGACATTCCGAACGTCAACACGCTCATCGTCCATGACGCGGACAAAATGGGCCTGTCCCAGCTGTACCAGCTGCGGGGACGGGTCGGCCGCTCCAACCGGATCGCCTACGCCTACTTCACCTACCAACGCGACAAGGTGCTGACGGAGGTCGCCGAGAAGAGGCTCCAGTCGATCAAGGAGTTCACGGAGCTCGGCTCCGGCTTCAAGATCGCGATGAGGGATCTTGCCATTCGCGGAGCGGGCAATCTGCTCGGGGCGGAGCAGCATGGCTTCATCGCCTCGGTCGGCTTCGATCTGTATTCGCAGATGCTGGCCGACGAGATCGCCCGCCGCAAGAAGGAAATGTACGGGGCGGAAGAAGAGACGGAGAAGCCTGTCAGCACCGTCATCGACCTCAGCCTGGATGCTTACCTGCCTTCGGATTATATTTACGACAGCATCCAGAAGATCGAGATCTACAAGAAGGTCGCTTCCCTGTCCTCGCTGGACGATGCCGAAGACTTGCGCGAGGAGCTGACCGACCGCTTCGGCGATCTGCCGCAGGCGGTAGATACTCTGCTCGACGTGGCGAGGCTGAAAATCTACGGCTCGTTGTACGGCATCGAGTCCGTAAGCGGCAAGGGCGACGAATGGACGCTCAAATTCGCGGCACGCGCGGCGCAGCCGATCGATATCCGGGCAATTGACAAGCTATGCCTCGACTTCGAGAACCGGTTCAAGCGCGGCGGCGCCAAGGACGCGGTGACGGAGCTGGCGCTGCGGGGCAAGGGACTCGGCAGCGAGGAGCGTCTCGCGCTCACGCTTAGCTTCCTGGAGCGAATGAAGGAAGCGGTGAAGCCGGCAGCACAGCTGGAGAAATCGGCAGGGGGCAAATAAGTCCCCCTGATCAGGGGACAAGAGCTCGTTTCGATGGACTTTTGTCCGGCTGGCAGACCGCAAACCGCTTACATGGCATAGATGGAAAACATCTGGTACACTGGGAACAAGCCTGAAAAGACCGAGAGGAGAACGTTATGCATATTTCGAGCAAGCGCCCTGCCTGGGGACGCAGCCTGCTGCTGATTCTTGCGGCCGTCCTGGCCGTGTCGCTGGCAGCATGCGGCAAGAAGGACAATGGGGAATCCGGCTCCAAGGATTCCGGGAAGACGATCGCCGAGTACAAGGGCGGAACGGTAACGGAAAAGGAATTCACCACGTTCACGAACGTGCTCAAGGTCATCAACCCGCAAATGGAGCCATACCTCGGAATGGCCGAATACAAAAATATGCTGCTCGACCAGTATATCGGGTACCACATCGTCTATGACGACGCCTCCAAGGAAGCGAAGGACAAAGCAACCAAGGACGCGGATACCGAATATGGCAAGATTGAGGAAGTCGTTACGAAGGACAAGCTCGACGAAGAGCTCAAGACCAACAGCATCACCTCGACCGACGTGAAGGATTACATCCGCCTCTCTATCGGCGTATCCGAAGCGATGGCAGCCAAGGTTACGGATGAAGATGTGACGAAATACTTCAATGACAACAAGCAAAGCCTGATCAAGGTCGACGTGCGCCACGTGCTGGTCGGCTTCAAGAAGCATTCTAAGGAAGATGCTCTGAAGCGCGCTAAGGAAGCCAAGGCGAAGCTTGAAGCTGCAGGCGCGGACTGGAATGCCCTCGCCAAGGAATACTCCGATGATCCCGGCTCCAGCAGCACCGGAGGCCTGTACTCCAATGCCGATCCTTCCACCTATGTAGAGGCATTCAAAAAAGCTTGCCTGGAGCAGAAGGTCGGCGTCGTAGGCGAACCTGTGGAGACCGAATACGGCTACCACGTCATCAAGGTCGAGAAGCGCGACGAGCCGACGCTGGAAAACTCCAAGCAGACGATCAAGGAAACGATCGGCCAGACCAAGCTGAACGACTACATGCAAAATGAGGTTCCAAAGCTGATCACGAAGAAGGAGGAATTCAAGGATCCGTCCCCAAGCCCGGCAGCCAGCCCTGCTGCGAGCCCGGCGGCCAACTCCGGCGCCGAGAACGGTGCGGCTACGAATTCCTCCGACGCGGCAGCGAACAACGGCTCCAAGTAAGGATCTCTGACCCATGGCTACACCCGCGCGCGGCTTCCGCATGCGGGTGTTTTTTTTGCCTTAAGGAAAGGAAGAGCACCCATGCAGATGCGGCTAGGAAGAGGTTCTCCATCCCATCGAATTACTTGGTAATACTATGTATGATTTGGAAATCGGCGCTGCCGAAGAGAAGCCGGGACAGACTTGAGGCGGCTCCTTTACCCGATTGAGCCCATAAGGCATAAGGGAAACTCAAGTGCAGCTGCACGTACGCACTCCCTTTTCCGCCGCTCTGAATAGAGCTCCTGCTCGCCTGGGGCGGGACGGGCGGCTGGAGAATTTGGGAGTACGGGAAGCCGGACTGGGCAAAATAAGTCGGCAAGCCGAATTCAGGCGGGCGGCCTCAGGCAGCTGCAGGCGGGATTTCGAACCCCGCCCGGCCTAGCTCCCGCGGAGGCTCGGACCGGCCGGGCCTGCATAAGAATTTGGGAGCGGATGAATACTATGGTCAGATTCGAAGGTATATGCCTGACAAGGATCAGCTCCTGTTTCCGCATAAAAGAAGCAAACGCCAGCGTCCAGTCGACTTTACTACTCTTCAAGGAAAGTGGGGCAACATGACAATGAAAGCAACTGGAATCGTGCGCCGGATCGATGATCTGGGCCGTGTCGTTATCCCGAAGGAAATCCGCCGTACGCTTCGCATCCGCGAAGGAGACCCGCTGGAGATATTTGTCGATCGCGACGGGGAAGTCATCCTCAAGAAGTACTCCCCGATCGGCGAGCTGGGCGACTTCGCCAAGGAATATGCGGAATCGCTCAGCGAAAGCACCGGACACATCACCCTGATCACGGACCGGGATACGGTCATCGCCATCGCGGGAGCTTCCAAGAAGGAATATATGGACAAGCCGGTCGGTCCCCTGCTGGAAACGGCGATGGACAACCGCAAAACGGCGGTGGAAACGGCAAGCGGCGAATACGAGGTCGTCAAAAACGGTCCCGAAACTTATTCTTCCTTCGTGGCGGCCCCGATCATCGCCGGCGGGGATCCCATCGGCACGGTCGTTCTGCTCAGCAAGGACGATTCCGTCAAAATGGCTCAGATGGAAATCAAGATGTCGGAAACCGCAGCCGGCTTCCTGGCCAAGCAAATGGAACAGTAGCATCCAGCAGGACAAGCTTCCTTCGGCCACCGCCCGATCGGGAGCTTGTTTTTTTGCATTCGAATGAAGCGTTCAAGATCCGTCCGCCAGCACGATCAAGCCGCTGTCGCCCGTAAAGAGAAGGGTCGCGGCCTGGGCGGGAGAGAGCGTGATCGACTGCGGGGAGAGCAGCGTCCGAAGCGATCCTGCCTCGCACAGCTCCAGCTCGAGCTCGGCCGGGCTCAGCGTGATGTAGGAGGAAGACGAGCCGTAAGACACACGCCGGAACAGCGTGCCTCCATCCCGAATCATAAGGTCTGCAGGGGCTCGGCCGTCAGCCAGGTGGAGCAGCCGAATCCGGGCGCGGTCGGCAGACGTCTCCCGCTCATCCTCGAACAGGAGAAGCTTCCCGTCGCCGGCTACAGCCGCCGTCATCCAGGCTCCGCTGCGCAAGTCGAGCTCGGCTGCGGCGACAGGGGATCGGGATTGCTCCTCCTGAATGGAGAGCGGGCAAGGGCCCGGACGGACTTCAAGATAGGAGGATGCCTCCAGATAATCGAGCGGCCGAACCGTCGTTCCGAGATGGAATTCAAGCTTCTCCTTGCCGGTATGGGCATGGAGAAGCCGGATATAAGCGGGCGGGAGATCGGCTGAATCGGGCCGGTCGGGAGCGGCATGGAGCTCGCCGCCTTCGGTCTGCGGTTCTCTGGGAATAGGGCTCCCCGAATTCGACACATAGGGGCTATTCATCGAACTGCCATAAGCAGAGGCCGAAGAGGCCGGCGATCCTCCAGCAGCCGCCGCAGCGGACTTCTGCGGGGCTGGTCCGGCCGCCCATTCGGGCATGGGTGAAGCTGCGCCAGCGGGCCAGAAGCTTGGGGAGGGGTAGCCGTAGCTGCCCGGATAACCCGCCGATGCGGAGAGCCCTTGGAAGCCGGAGGGAGCCGGAAAGCCTGGGAGAGAGTGGGAGAGCCCGGCTTCCTCGGAACTCCAATGCGGGGCGGCCGCCGGGTAAGGCAGAACGGCATTTCCGTTCTGCCCATGCGGGGCGGGAAAGCCATAGGGATTGGGATTGGAATTGGCGCCTGCGTATCCGGGCCAGCCGGGGGCGGCGTCGTAGTTCGCGGATCCGGGGTAGGCCGCGGCCGGGTGCCAGGCTTGCGGGCCGTCGAGTCCGGGAAGTCCGGACACGGCAGCCGGAGTTCCGTGAGCCGGAGCGGCGGAGAACGGAAGACCGTGCTGCCGCACAAGCGCGGCCAGCCGGGACAGCGCCTCGGAGTGAAGCTGCCGATAATAACGGCCCCAATCGGGCTCGCTGTATTCGTAAAGTCCGGCCAGCATGCCGTAAAGGCTGGCCTTCTGCCACTCTTCCCATACGGGCTGATGGTTGGACATGGACAAGTCTCCTCCCTGTCTGGGTCGTCGCTCTTCAACACCTGCTGTTCGACTATATGCGCCAATGGTTATCCAACATACGGAGTTGAGCCCCCGTACTTTCGACAGCCAGCCGTCCTCTTCATCCCGTTCGGGCGAATAAGGTATAATGAGGCGACGAAAATCGGGCGGGGAGACAAAGAGGATATGCCGAAGCAGAAGTGGGAGAAAGGCGCGTTGGGCGGTGCGGCTCTGCTCGCGGGAGCGGCTCTGCTGTCCAAGCTGATCGGGACGCTCCAGAAAATACCGCTGCAAAATATTGCGGGCGACCGGGTTTTCGGCATTTATAATGCCGTTTATCCGTTCTACCAGCTGATGCTGGTGCTGGCCACGGCCGGGCTGCCCGTGGCCGTCGCCATCCGTACCGCATCGCTGCTGGAAGAAGGGGACAAGCAGGGTGCGCGCCGTGCGGGAGCGGCCGGCGTCCTCCTGCTGTCGGTGCTCGGAGCGGCCGGGTTCGCCATGTTGTGGACCGGCGCTTCCGCTTTCGCGGACCTGATCGGCGATTCATCGGCAGCGGCATCGATCCGGGCGGTCGCGGCGGCGCTGTGGGTCGTGCCTGCGATGGCTGCATTGCGCGGTTATACGCAGGGAATGGGGGATATGAGGCCGACCGCCTGGTCGCAGCTGATTGAGCAGCTCGTGCGCGTGGCGGCCATGCTGCTGCTGCTTAATTTGGGCTGGTCCGCAGGCTGGGATGATTCCTCGTTGGCGGCTGGTGCGATGTCGGGCTCCTTCTTCGGCGGTGTTGCCGGCCTGCTGCTCATGATTCGGATGGCTGCGGGTAGAAGGGACCAAGCGGATCTGGCAGGTGTTGCGGGTAGAAGGGACCAAGCGGATCTGGCAGGGGCTGTGGGTAGAAAGGACCAAGCGGATCTGGCAGGGGCTGCGGAGGGGCGGGTGCCGCTTGTTGGAAGACTGGCTGCAATGGGGACTGAGATTCGCCGTCTTGCGGTGCTGGCGCTGCCCGTCGCGCTCGGCGCGATCGTGGCGCCGGTGCTTGGGGCTGTCGATGCTTTCACGGTCCCGCGTCTTCTTGCCGCCGCGGGCAGCAGTCCGGCCGAAGCGATGAGCGGTTTTGGACTTTACAGCCGGGGCCAGCCTCTCGTGCAGCTGGTTTCGATGGTCGCAGGCGCTGCCGCCGGGGCGCTCGTGCCGGCGCTGGTGCGCCAGCGGCGGAGCCGCCCGGAGGCGGCAGCGGCGCAAGCCCGGCTCGCCATGCGCGCAGCCTGGCTGATCGGCCTGGCCTCGGCGGC
>NZ_JZEJ01000001.1:3769261-3831761 GCF_001188365.1 Paenibacillus sp. D9
CGCTGCTCGCCGGCGCGCTGCCGCCGCGTCTGCTCGCCGCGGCGCTCACGCTCGCCGGCGTGCTGGCCGGCGGCGCGGCTTATGCCGCCGCCCTGCTTCGGCTGGGCGGCGTCAGCGCAGCGGAGCTTCGCCAGCTGCCAGGCGGCGAGGCGCTTGAAGCCAGGCTGCGCCGCCTGAAGCTTCTGCCTCCGGCCTGAAGCTACTCCTTGGCTGCACCCGAAGCCAAGCTCAACTGCTGAAGCTTTTGTCTCTAAATATACCGTTGCTGCTCAAACGGCAGGCTTCCTCAATGGCGGCCAAGCACTCAAAAATGAGCTGCATAAGCGTTCCAAGAGAAACGGCTTTCAGGCCTACAGCATGTTGGTCAGTTATTATTTTCATACACCTATTTCTGACGAAGACCTATTTCTGACGAAGATTCATCCTCACAGGAATTGATTCATAGACTCATAGACTCATAGAAATATTCAGGAGCAACTCGACTGCACGGAATACAACATTTTGACGGATATCGGACATAGGATCCGTTATTTGCCCTTAAAATTGGTTTTTCGCAGATTATCGGACATAGGATCCGTTATTTGTGAACTTTTATCCAGATAACGAGAGTGGAGAAGGAAATAGCGGAACCAATGTCCGATAGCCCGGCAGGCCGGCACAAAAACGGTCAAATAGCGGAACCAATGTCCGATAGCCCGGCAGGCCGGCACGAAAACGGTCAAATAGCGGAACCAATGTCCGATAGCCCGGCAGGCCGGCACAAAAACGGTCAAATAGCGGAACCAATGTCCGATAGCCCGGCAGGCCGGCACGAAAACGGTCAAATAGCGGAACCAATGTCCGATAGCCCGGCAGGCCGGCACAAAAACGGTCAAATAGCGGAACCAATGTCCGATAGCCCGGCAGGCCGGCACGAAAACGGTCAACTAGCGGAACCAATGTCCGATAGCCCGGCAGACGGGCACCAAAACGGTCAACTAGCGGAACCAATGTCCGATAGCCCGGTAGACGGGCACCAAAACGGTCAACTAGCGGAACCAATGTCCGATAGCCCGGGAGGCCGGCACAGAAACGGTCAACTAGCGGAACCAATGTCCGACAGCCCGGGAGCAGCGCGCAATCCCTCCATCCTCAAGCCCCTCTATACGCCAATTCCCTCCGCCGATTCCGCATTATTCCTGCCCAAAACCGGGTTTGAGGTTAAAATATCCTTATTTTCGGCCTCTGGAACCGGTCCGGCTTGCTTCCGGGGCTCGGGACAAGTAAAGTCAGAGGAGGGCCAAGCGCATGCGGAAGCCGCCCTTACCGGGGCCTCAGCTTCTTCCTGCCTCATAGAGCGCTCTTCTTCGTCCCAAAAGGAGGCATTCACAGCCATGACATCCGGATCATCCAGCCTGCCGGGAGCGGCTGAACACATAACGGCCCGGCCGTCCATCACCGTAGCCGGTCTCGGCACAGGCGACGCGGACCAGCTGACGCTGGGCATATGGCGGAGGCTGCAGGCAGCGGCCAAAGTCTATGTCCGCACCGAGAAACATCCTATGATGAGCATGCTTCGCGAGCAAGGCATCGCCGTGGAGCCGTTCGACCGGTTCTACGAGGAATCGGAATCATTCCCGGAGGTGTATGACCGGATCGTCTCCGAGCTGGCTTCCCTGGCCAAAGCGGACTTCGAATCGTCCGGCTCCGGCATCCTGTATGCCGTGCCCGGCCACCCGATGGTCGCCGAGCGCACAGTGCAGCTGCTGAGGGAGATTTGTCCGCAGGAGAATATCGAGCTGACCGTGCTCGGCGGCGAGAGCTTCCTCGACATGGCCTTCACACGGCTCGGCTTCGATCCGATCGAGGGCTTCCAGCTGCTCGATTCGGCGGAGCTCAAGACATCGATGCTGCGGCCGCAGCTGCATACGCTGATCGGGCAGGTCTACGATGCCTTCACCGCGTCGGACGTCAAGCTGACGCTGATGGAGCGGTATCCGGAGGACCACCCGGTCGTCATCGGGCACGCGCTCGGGGTGCCGGGCGAGGAGCGCATTCTCACCGTGCCTCTGTACGAGCTCGACAGGGGCCAGGAGTACGGCAACCTGAGCCTGGTCTACATACCGGCCAGCTTCGATGAGCGGCTGCAGAACCGCAGCTTCGACAGGCTGCATGAGATTGTCTCCATTCTGCGCAGTCCCGGGGGCTGTCCGTGGGATCGGGAGCAGACGCATCAGTCCATCCGCAAGAACTTCATCGAAGAGCTGTACGAAGCGCTCGAAGCGATCGACCAGGATGATCCCGACGGCATGCGCGAGGAATTCGGGGACGTCATCCTGCAAGTCATGCTTCACAGCCAGATGGAAGAGGAGGCCGGGGCGTTCAACGTCTACGACGTCATCCAGGAGCTGAACGAGAAGCTCGTGTTCCGCCATCCTCATGTGTTCGGGGATGCGGGAGCTTCGGATTCCGGAGAGGCGCTCGCCAGCTGGGAACGCATGAAAGCCGAGGAGAAGCGGATCAAAGGCAGGGACGGGGACCGCGTCTCCGTACTGGACGGTATTCCGCAGGATCTCCCCGCGCTTATGCGCGCTTACAAGCTCCAGAAGAAAGCCTCCAAGGTCGGCTTCGACTGGGACGAGCTCGGTCCGGTCTTCGCCAAGATCGAGGAGGAGCTTCGCGAGGTGCGGGAGGCTGCGGCGCTTGGAGACAAGGACGCCCAGGCCGGCGAGCTCGGCGACCTGCTCTTCGCGGTCGTCAATGCGGCCCGTTTCCTGGATGCGGATCCCGAAGAGGCGCTGGCCCGCACGAACGCCAAATTCCGCAGCCGCTTTCTCTATATTGAGGAGCAGCTCCGTATAAACGGCAAATCTTTTGACCAGACTGATCTACTAGAAATGGATCGCTGGTGGGATGAAGCGAAGAAGAAAGGTTAATAGGTTCCGTTCGACCCTATTCGCCGCTTCTCGACCCTTTTCCGCAAAAAAATTTGGGCAGGCAGCAGGATTTATCCGTTCTCGAGACGAATACGTTACCCTCGTAAAATTTTCTCTCATGCTCCTGGGCACCGCTTGCGGGAGAGAAGGCAAGAAGCGGCAGGAAGCCGCCGCTTGTCCGTCAATAAGGGAACGGCTGCTGCTTGCGCAGGGCAGCTGTCGCACTTTACATGAACATCCATTATCGGGAGGAAATCACAATGAACAAGAACGACCTGATCAACAGCATCGCAACGAAAAGCGGCCTGACCAAGCGCGACGTAGAATCCGTACTCAACAGCTTCCTCGGCGAAGTGACCGACGCCCTGGCATCCGGCGACAAAGTCCAACTGATCGGCTTCGGCACGTTCGAAACCCGCACGCGCTCCGGCCGCACCGGCCGCAACCCGCAAACGGGCCAAGAAATCACGATTCCGGAATCCAAAGTTCCGGCATTCAAAGCCGGCAACAAACTGAAAGAAGCCATCAAGTAAATTGCGCCTGGACAAATTCCTCAAGGTCTCCCGGCTCATCAAGCGGCGCACGGTCGCCAAGGATGTGTCGGAGCAAGGCCGGGTATGGGTGAACGGCCGCGAAGCCAAGCCGAGCAGCTCGGTCAAAGCCGGCGATGAGCTGCGCATCCAGTACGGGCAGAAGTACATCACCGTCCGCATCGAGCGGACGGCGGAGACGACCCGCAAGGACGAGGCTGCGACGATGTACACCTTGCTCAAGGAAGAAGCGCGCGAGCGGGAGGATGACGGCCTCGGCTTCTAGCCGGGATTCCCGAGTCCTCCCCGCCGCGGGCGCAAATGAATAAGCCGATTCGAATGCAGGCCATCTGCATTCGGGTCGGCTTTTTTGTCATGTTGTCAAGAAAACTTGGGATACTCGCTATTAAAGGGTTGACTCGACGAATGGGCTTTATTATAGTAAACAAGGGGGTAAGTGATAATGATTATCATTCTTATACAACTAAAAGATTTACACCTACATAGGCCTATGGAGAGATGCAGCCGGTGAGAATGGCCATTCTTTTGCCGCTGCTGGTCATTCTGTCTTTTACCTCCCTGTTTATCGGCGTGCAGCAGCTGTCTCTGACCGACCTGTTCTCCCTTACGGCCGACCAGAAGGAGCTCATCTGGATCAGCCGGATGCCGAGACTGGTCAGCCTGATCATCGCCGGCATGAGCCTCAGCATCGCCGGCCTCATCATGCAGCAGCTCAGCCGCAACAAGTTCGTCTCCCCTTCGACGTCGGGAACGATGGAGGCCGCAGGGCTAGGCCTGCTCGTCGCGCTGCTGGTATTCGACAGTGCGAGCATGATGCAGAAGATGGCGGTCAGCTTCGCCTTTGCCTTGGCCGGAACCTTCGTCTTCATGCAGATGCTGGAGAAGATCAAGTTCAAGGACGCGGTGTTCATTCCGCTTGTCGGACTTATGTTCGGAGGCGTGCTGGCCAGCGTGACGACCTTCTTCGCGTACAAATACGATCTCATCCAGAGCGTGAATTCCTGGATGCAGGGAAGCTTCTCCGGCGTGCTGAGAGGCCGCTACGAGCTGCTTTACATCAGCGTGCCGGCCACGATCGCGGCCTATCTGTTCGCCAGCCGCTTCACCATCGCGGGTATGGGCGAGGAATTCTCGGTCAACCTGGGCATCAGCTACCGCAAGATCGTCAACATCGGCCTCATTCTGATCGCATTGATCAGCTCCTCGGTCATCCTGACCGTCGGGTCGATTCCGTTCCTCGGGCTGATCATTCCGAATCTCGTCTCCATCTTCCGCGGAGACAACCTGCAGCGCAACCTGCCGATCACAGCCGTCTTCGGCGCGATATTCGTCATCGGATGCGACATTCTGAGCCGTGTCCTCATCCGTCCCTACGAGCTGCCGATCAGCCTGATCGTCGGCGTTCTCGGCAGCATCATCTTCCTGTACCTCATCATGAGGAGGGATGTATATGCAAGCTGAGGCGTCCCGCGGACTATCCGTGAAGAGCAGGCTTCTGGTGCTGACAGGCTTGGCCGCCGTCATGGCGGCGCTGTTCCTTGCGTACGGGGTGGACGATTGGAGCTACGCCCTCCCGAGAAGGCTCAAGAAAGCGGCGGCGATCGTGCTTACCGGCTTCGCAATCGCCCTGTCGACCGTAATCTTCCAGACGATTACGAACAATCGCATTCTGACGCCGAGCATTATCGGCCTCGATGCGCTCTATAACCTGCTGCAGACGATCATCGTGTACGCATTCGGGGGCATGGCTTTCCTTGTCGTCAACAAGCAGGCGAACTACCTGCTGTCGATTGTTCTGATGATGATCTTCTCGACTCTGCTTTACCGGCTCATGTTCCGCCGCGAGAACAGCAGCATCTATCTGCTGCTGCTCACGGGACTCATCTTCGGGACCTTGTTCCAGAGCGGGTCGTCCTTCATGCAGGCGCTCATCAATCCGGACGATTTCCTGGTCGTCCAGGCCAAGATGTTCGCCAGCTTCAACAACATCGAGTACGATCTGCTGGCGCTTTCCTATGTGCTGATCGGAGCCGTCCTGCTGTGGTACTGGAGGCTGTCCAAGTACATGGACGCGTTGTCCCTCGGCAAGGATCACGCGCTCAATCTCGGCATTCCTTATGAGCGCGTTACACGCCAGCTGCTCGTCATCATCGCGGTGCTGGTCGCCGTATCGACGGCGCTTGTCGGTCCGATCACCTTCCTGGGGCTGCTCGTCGCCAACACGGCCTACCAGTTCCTCGGCACATACCGCCATCCCGCTCTGATAAAGGGCGCGGCGCTCGTCAGCTTCATCGCTCTCCTCGGAGGGCAGTTCCTGGTCGAGCATGTGTTCACCTTCTCGACGACAATCAGCGTCATCATCAACTTTGCGGGCGGAGCGTATTTCCTCTACCTGCTGCTAAAGGAGAATCGAGCGTGATTGAAGCCAGATCCGTATCCAAGAGTTATGCCGGCAAAAAAGTCATCGACGGCGTCTCGGTCTCGATCCGTCCGGGGACAATCACCTCGTTCATCGGTCCGAACGGCGCAGGCAAGAGCACGCTGCTGTCGATGATGACCCGCCTGATGGCGCATGACGAGGGCGAGGTTCTCGTGGAGGGCAGGCCGATCGGCTCCTGGGACAACAAGGAGCTGGCGAAGAAGCTCTCCATTCTCAAGCAATCCAATCATATCAATGTCCGGCTTACCGTCCGGGAGCTGGTCAGCTTCGGCCGCTTTCCTTACTGCCAGGGCCGTCTTCGCAAGGAAGACTGGGCTTACGTCGAGGAGGCCATCGATTATATGGAGCTCGGTCCGATGCAGCATAAGTACATCGACCAGCTGAGCGGAGGACAGCGGCAGCGCGCGTATATCGCGATGGTCGTCGCCCAGAACACGGAGTATATCTTCCTCGACGAGCCGCTCAACAATCTGGACATGAAGCATGCCGTCGGCATCATGCATGTCCTGCGCCGCCTGGTGGAGGAGAAGGGGAAGACGGTCATTCTCGTCATTCACGACGTCAATTTCGCCAGCTTCCACTCGGATCATATCGTCGCTCTCAAGGACGGAAAGGTTGTCCGGGAAGGCACGACATCAACGATCGTCACGCAGGAAGTGCTCAAGGAGCTGTACGGGATGGATGTTCCGATCCAGGAAGTGGACGGCAGGCGGGTATGCGTTTATTTCGGCTGAAGAAGCAAGCGAAAATTCCAACTATGACGATATGGGGGTAACACCTATGAAAAAGATGAAATGGCTCTCCTTGGCTGCGGTCATGGTGCTGACGCTGGTGCTGTCGGCATGCGGCTCCTCGAATTCCAACAACGGCGGCAGCGCGTCTCCAGCTCCAGCGGCTTCTCCCGATGCGAGCCCGGCAGCCAATGCAGGCGGCGAAGCGGCGGACGGGGGCACGGTCACAATCAAGCACAAGCTCGGCGAAGCCACCATTGCGAAAAATCCGCAGAAGATCGTCGCCTTCGACTTCGGCTCTCTCGATACGCTGGACGCGCTCGGCCTGGAGGCGAATATCGCGGGCGTTCCCGCGACAAGCCTTCCTGCTTACCTGGAAAAGTACAAGAGCGGCCAGGTTGCGAACGTAGGCGGACTGAAAGAGCCCGACTTCGAGAAGATCAACTCCGTCAAGCCCGACCTGATCATCATCAGCGGACGCCAGCAGGACTCTTATGAAGAATTCAGCAAGATCGCTCCGACGCTGTTCGTCGAGCTCGACCAGACCGATTATTTCAACTCCTTCTCCAGCAACGTGAAGATGCTGGCAAGCCTGTTCGGCAAGGAAGCCGATGCAGATGCGAAGCTGGCCGAGATCAAGACGAGCGTGGATGCCGTAAATGAAAAAGCGAAGGCAGACGGCAAAAAAGGCCTCATCGTTCTGGCTGCCGGCGGCAAGCTGAGCGCATACGGCGTCGGCTCTCGCTTCGGCATCATCCATGACGCCATGGGAGTAGAAGCTGTAGATCCGACGCTGAAGGTTGAAACGCACGGCCAAAGCATCACATCCGAGTTCATCGGGGAGAAAAACCCGGATTATCTGTTCGTCATCGACCGCGATGCGGCTCTGGGCGAAGGAGATAACGCCAAGGGCGTCATCGAGAACGAACTCGTGAACAAAACAAATGCGGCCAAGGAAGGCAAAATCATCTACCTGAACCCGCAATACTGGTATCTTTCCGGCGGCGGCCTTCTGTCCGTATCCGAAATGGTCAAAGAAGTCCAAGCCGGCATTTAAGGCCCGGACAAGGCATACAATAAAGTTCGGGAAGCATCTGTTTCAACTCTCCGGCAGGAGGTTAATGATGCTTACCCCCCACTCCTATAGGTTCTAAAACTCGTCCCCTCCTAATAAGCATAGGCTTATAAGGAGGGGACGAGGCATGATTGAACCTGTAAAAGGGCAGAAGCGGCAAGAGGTCAAGATGCTCAACCGCAAGCTGCTGGAGATAACGGGCGTACTCAACGTCGAAAGCTTCGACAACGAGGAGTTTTTGCTCGAGACCGAGCTTGGCTTTCTAGCCATTCGAGGCCAGAATCTGCATATGAAGCATCTCAGCCTGGAGCAAGAGCTCGTCGCGATCGAAGGGCTTGTCCATTCTCTCGCCTACCTGGATGGAAGCCAGAGCGTCAAATCCAAGGGATTATTCGGGAAGATCTTCAAGTGACGCTGGACACCCAAGGCTGGACGCTGGCCATGATGATGGCGACAGGCCTGCTGATGGGAGGCGTGTTCGACGGATACCGGGTCGTATCCCATGAGCTTCGCTTTCCCCGGTGGATTTTGCCTGTGCTGGATATCGGCTATTGGCTCGCGGCGGCGCTGGCCGCCTTCCGGATTTTGTACGCCAGCAACAACGGCGAGGTGCGGGCGTATGTATATCTCGGAATCCTGATCGGGATCTGCTTTTACTTTCTGGCCCTGAGCGGGACGGTCATTGCGCTTGTCCGCTGGCTCATCCGCGCGACCAGAGCGGTCATACGCTTTTTGCTGCGCTGCATGGATCTGCTGCTGATCCGGCCTGTCATAGGCATCTACCGGATTCTTCGGGTTTTGGCCGGATTTTTGGCCGTCTTTTCTATTTTCATCCTGAAGATTGTGCTACAATTGTTGCGACCGCTCGCCAAATTGATTCTCTGGATGATCCGCCCGCTGACTCGGCCGCTGCTTTCTTGGCTGCAGGGGATGATGATTCGCTGGAAGGTGCAGGAGACTGCCCGCCGCGTGTCGAATGGATTCATTCAGGCTTGGAAGAGGCTTTTCCGCAAGTGATTGGAATGCTTTCCGGTCCTTCAAGCCTTAATCTACACGATGGAACGGGAGGAAATCACGTGACGGATGGTTCGCGCAGAAGATACAAGCTATGGCTTCTGTTCATGACGGTAGTTCTAGCGTGGGCAGGGTATACCCTGTTCTCTCAAATGCAGGCTCAGGCCGCGACCCGGGAGCGTCTCGGAACTTCGGAGGCCCGTCTGGCGGAAATACAGAAAACGACGAAAGAGCTGCAGGCCAAGATCAAGCAGCTCAACGACCCGGAATACATCGCTCAGCTGGCAACCAAACAGCAGGGACTCGTGAAGCCCGGGGAGCAGCTTATACAGCCGAATGACTGAGAACCCGCAGGGCAGCAGGGAAGCGGGCTCGCGTCTGTTGACCTTGCTTTTGCGATTACGCTATAATTGATTCAAGCGTGCCCTTCCGCGGGAGGGTCGGCATGAACGGCCCCATGGGCGGCAGATCATGCTTCGCACATACTTTTAGGGAGGAACATTTTATTTTATGGCAATAGAAGTGGGCGCCAAATTACAGGGCAAAGTGACAGGCATTACTCATTTTGGGGCATTCGTCGATTTGTCGGGGGGTGTCACCGGCCTCGTACACATCTCCGAGATTGCCGATAATTACGTGAAGGACGTCAAGGACCATTTGAAGCTGGAGGACGTGGTGACGGTCAAAGTCATCAACATCGACCAAGGCGGCAAAATCGGTCTGTCCATCAAGCAGGCGATTGACCGGCCGGAAGGCAGCGCGCCACCTGCTCGCGAGCGCTTCAACCGCGAAGGCGGATCCGGCGGCCCAGGCGGCGGATTCGGACGCGGCCCAGGCGGACCTGGAGGTCCAGGCGGCGCCGGACGCGGTCCGGGCGGCGGTGGAGGCTTCGGCGGCGGAGGCCGTGGACCTGGAGGCGGCGGCGGAGGCCGTCCGTTCAACAAGTCCGGCGCAGGACGTCCTGCTTTTGGCAAGCCCTCCTTTGAGGATAAGATGTCCCGTTTCCTAAAAGACAGCGAAGAACGGATCTCGTCGCTCAAGAAGAATACCGAAGGCAAACGCGGCGGACGCGGAGCCAAGCGGGTCTAACAGCAATTGGACGGATAGACCCCGGAGAACAGAGCCCTTATTGGGGCTCTGTTTTTTTTTGCGTTTCGAGGGCTTTAGAGATGCTTCGGTTTCCCGTTCTAGGGGATGGCGACTAGAATTTTGGATTTGCAGCGACAGCCTATCGGCATGGCAATGAATACTGAGCCCTTAGACCCTATAAAGTTCCCTTGTTTATTCCAAAAGACCTAACGGAGGCTCCCGATTCTGACGATGATAGGGAATATAGCATCAACCAGATTGCGGAGGTTATCATCATGCGCAAACCAGGCGGCAGCGGGGGAGAAGAAGGATTCACTCTGGTCGAAATCATGGCCTCGATCGTGATTCTGTCGGTCGTTTCGTTGACGCTGAGCGGGTTTTTCATTCAAGCGATGTCTTATTCCAAGCACAACCAGAGCAAGACGATCGCCGTTCAGCTCGGGCGCAACGCGCTCTCTTATCTTCAGAAGCAGCCTTTCCAGCCGCTCAAGGATTATCTCTCCAAGGCGGAGGACGGCGCTTCGCTCCGGATTCTAAGCGGCGAAGCCTGTTCAAGTCCATCCGGAAAGGAAGCATGCCAAGGACTGGCGAAAAATCCGGCCGTCCTCCAGCAGGTGCTGCATCCTGACATCAACGGAGTACGGTATACCGTGTCGGTCCGTTATCAGGAGAGCCTTGCTCCCGGACTCCAGCTGACCCCGGACGAGCTGGATGAAATTCGCAAGGGCGATGGAACGCAAAGCCGGATCGACCGATACCTGCTGCCTGTCATCGTGACGGTGGCTCCGTATTCGGGAAGTCCCGGCGATAGCGTGGAAGTGGAGGGGTATTTGACCGATGAAACGATTCGTTGACCGTCTCCGCAAGGAGGACGGAGGGTTTACGCTGATCGAGCTGATCGCCGCTCTCAGCCTGCTGTCGGTTGTCCTGGGCGTTATCTACGCGACGATTACGTTCGGGATGAGCTCCTATGAGCGGGTGAAGATTCAGAATTCCTTGCGCGATGAAGGCGATCTGGCCATGACGGCCATTATGACCAAGCTGTATGCATACGGTCCGGCCAAGCTGGCGCAGCTGGATGCCGGCAGCGGCGTCAGGCTGATTCCCGCTTTTGCAGAAACGCAAGCGGAAGTCGTCCGTATCGGCAAGGATGCCAATGGCAAAGGAACGTTGTTTATAGGGAAAAATCCAGCCGTGCTCGAAGAGACGGATTCCGGAGACGCTTTGGATCTGACGTCTTCGCTCGTGACAGAGGGAGAAGCCTCCTCCTCCATCCTTCTGGGCTGCGAGGACGGAGGCAAGGAATGCGCCAGCGGCCTGCTGACGATCCGATTGAGATTGCTGCAATCATATGGGGGGAGGGATTACACGCTTGATTTGGAGAGCCGGTTCGGATTCTAGAAGGCGTGCCCTTCACCTAAGCGACGATAGGGGTTCGTCGCTGCTGCTCGTCGTCTTTCTTATTCTCCTGCTTACCATGCTCGGAGTGGCCGTGCTGGGAGCCGCCCTTGGAGGGGCGATGCGGACGGAGCGCAGCGAGGAGAACGTGCAGAGCCTTCATCTGGCCCAGAAGGGGCTGGACGAGGCGATCGCCGCCATCTATGAGAGGTTCAACAACCGGACCATCGATCCCGATGATCTCGGCAACCAGCTGACGAGCTTTACGAAAAGCTTCAACGAGCAGCTTGGAGATATGAAGGGCGGCAGCAAGCTTGATGCGGCGGCCCCGCCATTTTACCAGGTTGTCAGCGTACGCTGCACAAAAGAAGAAGAGGGGTCGGGGCGCTGCCTTCCTCCAGGATCGGGCGGCGCTGCGGCGGATTATCAATACTCGCTGACTGTGACGGCCGAAGCTCAGGTTGATGGAGCCCTACGCCGGCTGCAGCAGGTCATCGTCCTCGATACGTATCCGGACTTTCTGAAGTACGCATTCGGTTCGGAAGGCCTGCTGACGGTTCACGGCGCGCCTTATTTTATGGGCAATCTGTATGCCGGCCAAGGCTTAAGGATGAACGATGCCGCAGAGTTCATTTATCAGTCGGTAGAGCGGACGCAGAAGTCGCAGTTCATGTATCTGAAGCCGAAGCTCGGCGTGAATGGGAATCCGGTCGACGGTTCCGGCAGATTGATTACCGGCAATCCGCAAAATCTTTATTATGGCTATGGCCCCACATATGGAAGCGGAGTTCCCGGCGGGTACATTCCTTTCTACGACAAAAGCTTGAATGGGACCATCACGTCCGCGGAGAAGGCGGTTACGCATGGGCTTGCAGATGTCATTGATCCGATGCCGGCTCAGAAATTCGTGTCCATCGACGTGCTGAGCTCCTTCTTGGACAAGGTGGGCGATTCGCTCGGAGACCGGAGCGCGAGGGGAGAGCTGGCGTACAGACAGGATCGGACGGTTATTCAAAATGTCTATGCCGCCGGGCAGGCGCCGGGTTTGGTCACGAAGCTGCGAAAAGATTATGCCGGCTCCTATGAGGACTTGAAGAGCATGCCGCCGCTTCCGCTAGAACCCGTTATGCCCGATATTCTTCTTCAACCGCCGCCTCAGGAGCCGAATCCCGCTCCAGATGCGGGAGATGCGGCGGAAGGCGGAACGGGGACCGGAATCCCGGTCGCTGAAGCTCCAGCAGATCCGGCTTGGGACGAGTATGAGGCCGCTCTCGCAGAGTATCAGCAGATGCTGGAGACGTACAACCAGGAAATGGATGATTATAACCGTAAAATCGATGTGCTCGGGGGCAAGCTGGCCACGATAGGAATGAGAACCGAAACCGTGAAGCGTCCCTCCTCAGCGATTATCGACGGTCCCCTGGTGCTCGGTCCCAACTTGAAATCGATCGACTTCGCCAATAAAGGGCGCAGCAACTGGCTGATCGTAAACGGCGATCTTATTCTTCAAGGGAATAAGGAGGATGCCGCCGACAAGCTGCGGCTGCGGGGCAATCTGCTCGTGACAGGCAATGTCGAGATTTCAGGCCAGGTAGATGTGGATGCCACCATCTTGGCGCTGGGACGCACCGATATACGCGACGCGGCGATCCGGGGATTGAAGCTCTCGGGAGATACAAGCAAAAGGGAGCTCGTGCTCATCGGTCTCGGACCTATCGGCCTGTACCGGGTCGATTCGTTCCAGCGGCTGGACGAGCAGGGGTACGATTCGGCGGCGGAGCGCGAGCGCCAGGTGCTGGACGCATTCTTGTACACGGACAGCTCGGCGAGCCTATATGGGGTCGGCAGCGCTTTCTGGCTGAACGGCGGCTTCTTTTCCAAAGGCAATCTGACGCTCAATGCGACTCTCGGCTCCACGACAGAGAATGCTGCCGAGGGCAGGCTGATCTTTGCGGAGCAATCAGGCTTGAATGAGAAGCAGGCGCGTTTCATCATCGAATACAACGATCAAGTCTTTGCCCATCAGAATGTCGCTCTGCCGCGAGTGAACAAGGTCCGGCTGACGACGGGACCGCTGAAGCTGCTGAAGCATTGAGAGAACGGACAGAAAAGAACCCGGAAGGCTCGCTGCCTTCCGGGTTCTTTGGTATTTGGGAGATTCGTTGGCTCTGCAGACCTTTTATTCCATCGGGATGATCGCGATAGCGATTGGAAGCAGCGGCTCCCATGTTCAGCCGGGGTCTCAGCTTGGTTCCCGCTCCACCGGAATATCAGGCAGCGGCTCTGCCAGCGGCATCAATTAATACCGGTCGCCGGCCGGAGCGGATACGGTCACCTGGACGCTGCGCTTGATGCCGGTGTTTCCGTATGTTGCGGTCAATGTGGCCGATCCTCTATTTTTGGCTTTGACCAAGCCGTTCTCGACGGCAGCGACATTGACATTGCTGCTCGTCCAGACGAGCTGGGAGCTGACCCGCTCGAAGTAGGACTTGTCCGGCAGCACGGTCAGAACCTTGTCGAGTCCCTTGGTGTCATTCTGGGTCATGGCTAGCGTTTGCGGCAATCGATAATCGACAACGGCCATGGTTTTGGTTTTGAACGGAACGTAGCCTGCGTTCAAGGCAATCTGTGCCTTCAGCGTCACGGAGCCGGGCGACAGGCCGGTTATAGCCGCATGATTGCTGTCCGGAGTTATGCGGACCCTCGTCTCGCCCGATGAGACCAGCCATTGCAGCTTGCCTAGCGGAAGGGATTCTCCAGCTGCCCAGCTTGCCGTCGCTGTCGTGGATTGGCCGACAAGCAGCAGATCGCCGATGCCGGCAATCTGGAGCTGAGGCTCCAATACGGTTACGGCCAATTCGCGTCTAATCGTTCCTCCGGTTTCAAGATTGGCCTGATATCGGGCTTGAATGGTGGCAGTACCCTTGCCGACGGCCGTCAAGACGCCATTGTCGTTGACTTGAACAACATTGGCGTTGCTGCTTGTCCAGCTGATATCCGGGACAATTGTGGAAGCCTGGGCATTCGGCATGACGCTCAGGCCGTTGTCTTTGAGAGACAGCTTTTCTCCCTTAATCATCGGAGAGAGCTCCTCCAGCCTGAAATCGACAACGGTAAACGTCTTGGTTGCGCTCGCCGGCGCTGCATCTTCATCCGATAAAGGCACGGATGCTTGGACCTGTACGGTTCCGGGCGCCTTTGCCGTCAGCGAGGCTTGTCCCGGATGGCCGGCGGAAGGATTCAGGCTGGCCGTCGAATCGGAGCCGCTAGCCAAGGACCAGCTCAAGCCATCCATCGAGCGGCCGTTCTCCGGGTCCATCCATCCGGCTTGGAGGGTCAGCGACTGTCCTGGCGCAAGTCGATCCGCAGGGGCATCGAGGCTGAGCTGCGGTGCTTGGACCGTTACCGTCAAGCTGCGGGTGATCAGCCCGCCTGCCGCTCCGTTAGCCCGGTAGGATGCCGTCAGCGTCGCTATGCCCTCATTTAAGCCCGTGAGGCTGTAGCCGTCTTTGGGGCTGGCTGCGACTTTCGCAATGGAGCTGTTGCTGCTCGTCCATACGATGCCGGCAAGGATATCGGCTTTCAAGCTATCGGGATTCGCTTCCTGAATCAGTGAATTCAAGCTGGCAAGCCGATCTCCTTTGCTCATTCGATATGCATCCTTGGTTTGGAAGTCCACAATGGCAAAAGATCTCGATGCTTCCGTAGTGTAGGCTTCGCTCATAGGGAGCGATGCCTTGAGCGTGCCGGTTCCGGGCTTTAGCGCGGTCAGCTCAAGGCTGGATGGAGCTGACCGCTCCGTTTTAGCCAAGCTTGAAGGGGCGGATTCCAGCGACCAGACCAGCTTGGCAAAATCGAGATTTACGGTCGGATTCGATGATCCGACGGCAGCGGTCAGCGATTGGTTGACTGCAATACGGTCATACAGCCCCGACAGCTTGAGTCCGGGATCGATGATGGCGATGTCCTTGTACAGCGTCAGGGCGAATCCCGTTTCCATTCGCAATGCTGCCGAGGCCCGGACCGGATCCGTGGTCGGCTTGAGCGCTGCAAACGATGCCCCTGAAGAGGTCCCGCTGGAGATGGAGCCGCCTTGTCCGGTAGACCAAGCTGCCGAATAGGCGGGCACGCTTGTACTGGACGGCCAACTCACTGTCAGCGGAGTCGTTTCTCCCGGCAGCAGGCTGTTCTTGCCGGACTGGAGCGACGGTGCGGCGGCAATGGAGATATCCATAGTCCGGACGTTCAGCGTGATGATTTCGTTATTGCCAAGCTTTTGACGCGTCTCCAGCCGCAAGATGCCTCTTCCGGCCTGTGATGCGGCCAGCCGCTTGCTTTGAGTCGAGCTGCCGGACAGCGAGGAACCGGCTGCGCCAGCTGTCGGAGTCCATGACCAGAGGTAATCGATCGGCCGCGCGGCCGCGTCCACAGGCTGAACCGATCCCCAGACGCGGGACCACTCGGCAAGATTGTCCCCGGTCACAATGACGGAAGGCCCGCTCAGCCTCAGGTCCGGTTCCGTGACGGCAATCGTGACGGTCTGGCTGGTGTAGGTATGCAGATTGGTTTTTACGGTGGCGGAGACGGCATATTCGCCAGGCTGCGTCGGATACAAAGCGCCGGTCCAGGTTTTATTGTCCGTGCCTTTCTTCTCCTCCACGCCCCTGTCGCCTTCCCTCTGAGGAGTCACCGACCATTCCACTCCCGCGGCGCTTACGATTTCACCGGTTGATTTGAGCAGGGATGCCTGCAGGCCGATCCGGCTGCCGAGCACGTATCGCAGCTGTCCGTCGGCAGTAGCGATCGAAAGGCCCGTCTGGATGACCCGGACCGTCGCCGAGGAGCTGATGCCTGTAATGCCGTCCGTTACGGTAATGACGGAGCTGGAGTTCTCCTTGAGCCCGGTCACCGTGCCGTTGTCGTTGACGATGACGGCATTTGGATTGCTGGATGTCCACGTAAGCCGAGACAGCGTCGCGTCGGCGGGATCATAGGAAGGGAGCAGCTTGTAGCTGTCTCCTTTGCCCAGCTCGGCTCCGGTGATCTCCAGCCTTGTCAGCGGCACGACCGCCTCCAGCGACACCGCATTGAATGAGGCCTCTGAAGCCGTCAGCTGCCCGATGTTGCGGAAGCCGAGCGATGCGGAGCTGAGGGAATAGCTTCCCGTCTGCAAGGCTTTGGCGGTCAGGGAGAAGGTTACGGGGCTCGCCGAGTACAAGGTGCCGGACGCATCCGGCCGGTACTGGATATCGGCCAGATTGCCGCTAATCGTATAGCCCTCGGCCAAGGTGCCGGTTTTGGAGAAGCCGGCCGGGAGGCCGCTCACCTCGATGTTCGCCGGCAGCTTCTCCGTGAAGGTCGGGGAGGCGATGACCATCCGGCTCTCTTCGCCCTGACGGTTCTGCACCGGCTGCGGCAGGATGCGATAGTTCAGCTGAAAATCCTTGCCCCGAACGGCCATCGATTCCTTCAACAGACCATCGATGCTTCTGGAAACCTGGAGATCCGCCGATACGACCCGAATCTTGACCGGGATGACGACCTCCGATTTGGCTCCCTGCTTGTCCTGCACCGAAAATTTGACCTCGATATCTCCGCCCTTCGGGAGAGGATTGGGATACGATTCCGAGATTAGAGCTCCCGAGAGCGCCTGGCTGGACTGGTATTTGGTTTCCGTGACCTTTTTGCCGTCCTTGGTGTAGGTGAATTCGACCTTGGCCTGCAGCTTGCGGTCATTGAGATCCAGATCCTCCGGCGTGAAGCTCACCGGAATGTTCTGATAAGCCGGTATGATGTTGTCGGCGGCCGCGCTGTAGGCGACCGGAAGCTGCACGTTCAGATCGGGCTTGTGGTTGGACCCCATGTAGGCCCGGTACATCGTGTTGACGAACAGCTGCTGCTCCCACTCCGGGAATGTGCTCGCTCCGGTCGTGAAGTTGTGTCCCGTGCCGGAGTAGGTCACGTTGCCCTTGGAGTAGGTGTAGTAGTGGTTGTAGCTGTCCTCGGGATCCCGGATGTTCGAGCCGCTGCCGCCGGTGATGTTGTACCAGGGCACGACGTCGGGATCTTCCAGGTCCAGCATGAAATACTGGTCATGCGTGCTGGCGACCTTGGGCGTCCTTGCCTTGCCGCCCGAGTCGGTGAGCAGATTGAAAGGGAACCGGGTGAGCAGGCCGTCGTTCACGTTCTGCACTGTGGTGGATGCGAGCCTCGCGTTGAGGCCGATATTCGTGTACGTGCCGGTCTGGCCGGTGCTTTTCTTGAAATTGCTCGTCCAGACGTTGTCGGTCGTGCCGCTGCTTATGTAGACGGTGTCGTGGGTGAACATGACGCTCTGGCCCGTCTTGATGAAGGCGTTGACGGCGTCCGCAGCCGGCTGGGAGATGCCGGCGCTGCCGTTGTACGAATCCTTGAAGCCGAAGATCAGCATGTCGTAGCGGCCGCTGATCTTGTCGTAGCTCGTTTCGGAGCCGGCCTTGTTGAAGCTCGTCATGTCGGTCGTTCGGATGGAAATGCTGTAGTCCTCGGACGACAGGAAGCTTTGGGTCAGGACGGAGTTCTGAGTGAGCGCGCTGTACGTGTTGCCGTTGGGCATCACCTGAAGAACGCTGATCTGCGTCAGCTTGTCCCGATAACGGATGACTCCGGACTCGTAATCCTTCAGGCCGCTGTCGGTGTCGACCAGCTCAAGCTTCCAATAGTAGAGGCCGGAGAAGCCGCTCGGCATGCGGAAGCTGAGCTGGCCTGCCGAGCCCGCTGCGTCCGAGGAGGCTACGATCTGATCCGTAACGTAAGGAAGGGAAGAGTCCTGGTTCAGGTACAGATTGGCCCGCAGGCCGGAGCGTGCAGGCTTGTCGTATTGAAACGTCAGCACGTCGCCCGCTCGGTAGATCTTGTCGGGGTTCAGCGTATAGTTGACCGGCGACGATGTCAGCTTGAGCTGCGGACGTTTGTCCAGCAGGCTGATGTATTTGGTCTGGGCCAGAGTGGAGCCTAAATTCTTGAGGCCGTTTGCGTCCAGGTACAGCACATTTTCCCGTTTGCCGGACGGGGTGTTGTAGGGGCTGAATTTTTCATAAAGGACGCCTGGATTGGGAGTTCCGGCCTTGCCTTGATAGAGCAGCCCGTTTTTCGTGGCGCTGTCGCTGTAGAGCAGGACGAGCAGGCCTTTGTTGACGTAGCCGTCAATAAGAGCCTGGGCTTTCAGGCGTGTAATGTCGTTCAGGATATCCTTCGTTTTATGCGCCTTGTCCCGGTCGTCGTTGCTGGTCAGCAGGGCGAGGCTTTCGGGGTTGTATAGTCCCTTGCCGATATAGACCGCATCGTACAGGCCGTCGATGTCGGTCCGCATCGCGACGAACTTCTTCATGGAGAAGGTATCGACCTTGTAGCTGGACCCCAGGCTGAGGTCGGTCGTGCCGGAATCGGTGATTTCCAGGATGCGCCATGGGTCGGCTGCGCTGGCGGCGGAAGCTGTGGAAGGAGCTTGGCCAGGCGGAAGCGGAAGGCATTGGATCAGAAGGAGCAGGATGAGCGAATAAAAGACGAGGGCGCGCCGACGGCGTGTCATGATAAATTCTCCTTCCGAATGTCGAGAATTTTATAGGAAATATAGACTAATTTAGGTATCTAAGATTATAATTCAAATGCCTAAATAAGGATATATTTCGGCAAAAAATAGTTCTAGATAGCTGATATCCCCTTCAAATCAGAAGTAATTATGAGAATGTATAACGATATATCAATATTCTCTAAATGTTATTTCACATTCCGTCCTGAAAATAGAGTTAAATTTCAGACCTAAGACCTAAAAAAAACGATTCCAATTGCCGAATCACTACTACATAGAGCAACGGACGGAGGGCGGAGCAGGCATGAGCATGGGGAAAAAGAGGCTGGGCGACCTGCTTGTGGAGAGCGGCGTCATTACGGAGGCGGAGCTTCAGGAAGCGCTGCGAGAGCAGGGGAAATCCAAGCAGAAGCTTGGGGACCTTCTGATCGCGCAGGGATATATTACGGAGCAGCAGCTCATCGAAGTGCTGGAGTTCCAGCTTGGCATCCCGCATGTCAGCTTGTTCAAATATCAGATCGACCCTTCGATCGCCCAGATCATTCCGGAGAGCCTTGCCCGCCGCTATCAGGTCATTCCGCTGCATAAGGAAGGCGGCAAGCTGATGGTCGCCATGGCGGACCCGCTCGACTACTTCGCGATCGAGGAGCTGCGGATGAGCACCGGCTTCCGGATCGAGCCGGCGATCTCCAGCAAGGAGGAGCTGAACCGGGCGATCGCCCGGTTCTACGGCTTGCAGGATTCCATGAGCCAGATCATGGGCGACCTGCCGCTGCAGGAAGACATTGGAGAAATGGAGATCACCGACGAGGACTCACCGGTCGTGCGCCTGGTAAACGGCATGATTCAGCAGGCGGTCCAGCTCCAGGTATCCGACATCCACGTCGATCCCGGCGAGAGCCAGGTCGTCATCCGCTACCGGATCGACGGCATGCTGCGTTCGGAGCGGGTCATTCCGAAGCAGATGCAGGGCTTCATTACGGCACGTCTCAAGATCATGGCCCGGCTCAACATCGCGGAACGCCGGCTGCCTCAGGACGGACGCATCAAGATGCAGGTGGATTACCGCACCGTCGATATCCGCGTCTCGTCGCTTCCGACGATACACGGCGAAAAGCTCGTGCTCCGGATTCTGGATCTCAGCGTCGGCGTCAAGGGCATCGACCAGCTCGGCTTCAGCGCTCCGAACTACAGCCTCTTCAAAGGCATGGTGGAGTCGCCTTACGGCATCGTGCTTCTGACCGGGCCTACCGGCAGCGGCAAAACGACGACCCTCTACTCTGCGCTCCAGCATCTCAACAAGGACAGCGAAAACATCATCACCGTCGAGGATCCGGTCGAGTACCAGCTTGACGGCATCAACCAGGTCCACGTCAATCCGGCGATCGGCCTGACGTTCGCGGCCGGCCTGCGCTCGATTCTCCGGCAGGATCCCAATATCGTCATGGTCGGGGAAATACGGGATTCGGAGACGGCGGAGATCGCCATCCGCGCCTCGCTCACGGGCCATCTCGTGCTGTCGACGCTGCATACGAACGACGCGGTCAGCACGGTGACCCGGTTCCGGGACATGGGCATCGCCCCTTACCTGATTGCCAGCTCGCTCGTCGGCGTCGTCGCGCAGCGGCTCGTGCGCCGGGTGTGCCCCGACTGCAGGCAGGCGCATGCGCCGACGGAGCAGGAAGCCATCCTGCTCCGCAGCTACGGCGTGGAGACGGATACGCTGTATCGCGGCGCCGGCTGCGGCAGCTGCAGCAAGACCGGCTACCGCGGACGGATCGCCATCCACGAGGTGCTGGCCGTCTCGGACGAGCTGCGCCGGATGATCGGCAGCGAGGCGTCGGTGCTGGAGCTGCGAGCCGCTGCGGAGCGGGCCGGGCTGACGGGCCTCCTGCAGGATGGCATGGAGAAGGTGCGTCAGGGTCTGACCACGCTCCAGGAGGTCATGCGCGAGGCGGTCATGCAGTAAGAGCAAGAGGCCTTCTTTAAGAAGCGAAGAGGCTCCGCGTTGTCGACATGGGGAACGGGAAGGAACCGAGAAAGAGCATGAGACAGGAGAGATGGCGATGAAGCAGCCGCTGGACAGGATGCTGGAGCTGCTTGGCGAAGCCCGCCGCAGAGGAAGCTCCGATCTTCATTTGTCGCCCGGCGCGCCTCCGATGCTGAGGACGGCCGGACGGCTGGAGAGCTGGGGAGCGCCGCTCACCGCTGCGGAGGCGGAGGCGATGATCCTGCCGCTGCTCGGCAGCGGGATGGAGACCAGCCTCCGCGAGCAAGGCGAGGCCGATCTCGCTTATGAAGCCGATGGGACGAGGTTCCGCCTCCATGCGTTCCGGCAGCGGGGAGGCATCAGTCTCGCCGCGCGGGTCATCCCGGCCTCTGTGCCTTCGCTGGAAGAGCTCGGAGTGCCTGTCATCGCCCGGGAGTGGGCGGAGCGCCGCCAAGGGCTGCTGCTCGTCACCGGTCCGACGGGAAGCGGCAAGTCGTCCACGCTGGCTTCGTTGATCGGACATATCAACCGGACGTCGAGCCGCCATATCGTGACGCTGGAGGATCCGGTCGAGTACGTCCATCCCCATGGAAAGTCCCTGATCGATCAGCGGGAGGTCGGAATCGACACAGCCAGCTTCGAGAGCGGACTGCGCGCGGCGATGCGGGAGGCGCCGGATGTCATCCTGGTCGGCGAAATGCGAGATCCGGAGACGATGGCCGCCGCTCTGACGGCGGCGGAGACGGGCCATCTCGTCCTGTCGACGCTGCATACGGCCGACGCGCCGCAGACGGTGGACCGGATCATCGATTCGTTTCCGGCATCCAGGCAAGGGCAGATCCGCTCCCAGCTCGCCTCGCTGCTCATTGCGGTGCAGTCGCAGCGGCTGCTGCGGCGCGCGGACGGCACGGGCCGTCTGTGCGCGGCGGAGATCATGGTGAATACACCGGCAGTGGCGAACCTGATCCGGACGGAGAAGGTTCATCAGCTCCGCAGCGTCATGCAGACCGGCAGGGCGCAAGGCATGTGCACGCTGGAGGGGAGCGTGCGGACGCTGCTCCAGCAGGGATTGGCCGATCCGGCGGAAGCCAGGGCTTATTTGAGCGAAAGGGGCGAGTGACGCTTGGCGCAATTTCAATATCACGTCAAGAGCGGCAGCGGCAAGCAGCTGAAGGGCATGCTCACGGCGATGGACAAGCCGTCCGCCATGGAAGAGCTGCGGCGGCGCGGCCTCATCGTCCTTTCGCTGGATGAGCATCGGAACACCGTCCTCAACATGGACATCTATATCGGCAATCCGGTCAAGACGGCTCACTTCATCGTCTACTGCCGCCAGTTCGCCACCCTGATCCGCGCCGGAGTCACCATCGTGGATGCGACCGAGATTCTCGCGCAGCAGACGGAGAGCAAGGCGCTGCGCAAGGCTTTGCAGGATGTGCACTCCGCCCTGCTGAGGGGCACCTCGTTTTCCCAGGCCGCGCAGGATCACAAGCGGATTTTTCCGGTCATGTTCACGAGCATGATTCGGGCCGGCGAAGAATCCGGCGACCTGGAAGGGACGCTTGAGAGGCTGGCGACCTTCTTCGAGAAGGGGCATGTGACGCGGGAGAAGATCAAGTCGGCGCTCACGTATCCCGTCATTGTCGGCATTCTGGCAATCGCGGCGGTCGTGTACCTGCTGAAGGCGATCGTGCCGCAGTTCGTCGCGATGTTCGAGTCGATGAACGCGGAGCTGCCGGCGATCACCAAGATCGTCATGGCGATGAGCAAAAGCGTCGAGAACCAGTGGTACATCTGGATCCTCGTCGCGATCGTGCTTGTCGGCGGGGTATACGGCATTTCGCGGACGGAGCGGGGCGGCTACGGTCTCGATTACCTCAAGCTCAAGATGCCGGTATTCGGCAAGCTGCAGCAAAAGGGCGCTATCGCCCAGGTGTCGCGAACGCTGTCCTCGTTGTATGCAAGCGCGGTTCCGATGCTCCAGTCTCTCCACATCGTGGAGGAGGCGGTCGGCAACCGGGTCATTGCCGGGTATCTGCGCAAATCGGCGGACTCGTTGAGGCGGGGCAACCCGCTGTCGGAGCCGCTCAAGAAGGCATGGGTGTTCCCGCCGCTGGTGACGCAGATGATCGCGATCGGCGAGGAGACCGGGGCGCTCGACCAGATGCTCGCCAAGGTGGCGGACTTTTACGAGATGGACGTCGACAACACCGTCGACCGGCTGAAGTCGCTGATCGAACCGCTGCTGATCGTGTTCCTGGCGGGAATCGTAGGGCTGATTGTCGCGGCGATCATGCTGCCGATGTTCAGCTTGTACGGGCAGATGGGATAGACAACAAGAATGAATGACATAGATGGATGGGCAGCTTGGAAGGCAAGGCGGGGCATGCAGTGAACCCTGATGCCCTTGAGAATGACAACAAAATGAATATGGGAGTGATCGAGATGACAGCAGTATTGAAACGTCTGAAGAAGGATGAGAAGGGCTTCACGCTGATCGAGCTTTTGGCGGTTATCGTTATTTTGGGTATTATTGCGGCGATTGCGATTCCTGTAATCAGCAATATCATGAATAAGTCTAGAGAGAAATCGGATATTGCGACAGCTCAGCAAATTTATGATGCTGCTAGGATGTATATTGCTACAGAGAATAACGGTGATTTTAAAAGTAAATCTATTAATGTTGTTACGGAATTAATGGCGAAAAATTATTTGGATTCTAATTTGACTCTTCCTAGCACCAAGGAAAAAATTAAAGCGGGAGAAGTTAAATTCGATACGAATGGAAATTTGCTATATGTAGGAATCAGTGCTAATGATGAAACTATTTCGGATGATGAAAAATATACTCCGGAAAAGCTAAAAGATGGAAAGTCCTCCTCTGGAGGTACCTCCAATAACAACTCCAATACCTAATGTTTGAATCATCATGTTCTTAATCATCGCCCTCTACCTCTTCCTCCTAGGCCTCGCCTGCGGCTCGTTCTTCAACGTCGTCGGCCTGCGCGTGCCGCTCGGCCAGTCGCTCGTCGCGCCGCCGTCGAGCTGCCCGTCCTGCGGGCAGCGGCTCGCCGCGCGGGACCTCGTGCCCGTGCTGAGCTATGCGCTCAGCCGGGGACGCTGCCGACACTGCGCTGCGCCGGTGTCGGCGCTCTATCCGGCCGGCGAGCTGGCGGCCGGCCTGCTGTTCGTCTGGGCCTACCTCCGGTTCGGCCTGACGGCACAGGGGGCGATCGGCGCGCTGCTGGCCAGCCTCGCCGTCATCGTCACCGTGTCGGACATCCGCTATATGCGGATCCCCAACAAGGTGCTGCTGGCTTTTGCGCCGGTGCTTCTGGCGCTGCGCATTCTCTACCCCGGCGAGCATTCCATCCTCTATTACCTGCTGGGCGCATTGGCCGGCGGAGGCCTTCTGCTCGCCGTCGCCTTGATCAGCCGGGGAGGGATGGGCCTCGGCGACGTCAAGCTGCTCGCGGTGATCGGCCTCGCGCTCGGCTGGCCGGGAACGCTGCTGGCGCTCATGATCGGCAGCCTGGCAGGCACGATCGGCGGGAGCATCCAGCTCCGGGCCGACAAACGAAGCGGCGACGGAAGTGCCCGGCAGCCGATTCCGTTCGGGCCGTACCTGGCGCTGGGCGCGCTCATTGCCTACGGCTGCGGAGATGCGCTGATTGACGGTTACCTGAATTTATTTACGTAGCGGGAAGTGATGATACCTATGCTCGCAATGGGCAGCAAGCGGATCGGGATGACGGTGGACGCCTCCGGAATCCGGTATGCGACTCTACGGAAGAAAAATGGATGGGAGATCGAGAAGACCGGCTTCTACCCGTTCCCGCCCGGGCTCATCGAGCAGGACGGAATCATCAATGGCGAAAGCCTGCGCATCTCCATCCGCCAATGGGCCAAGGAGGAGCGGCTGCAGGGGGCTTCGGCCATTCTCGCCGTGCCGACTTCCCAGGTCATCGTCCGGCGGCTTACGATTCCGGCGGTGAATGACAGGGAGCTTCGCGAGCTCATCCACCTCGAGGTGGAGACGGCGATGCATCTTCCCTTCGACAATCCCGTCTATGATTACGTGCCGGTCGTTCGCGGAGAGGAGACAACGCAGGTTCTCGTCTACGCAGCTCCGCGCAGCTGGATCGATCCGCTCGTCTCCATGCTCCGGGAAGCCCGGATCAAGGTTGTCGGCACGGGCATCGCGGCGACGGCCATCCAGGGAGCGGTGAATCCGCTCAACCTGGAGCCGCCTTCGGGACATATGTACATTCATCTCAAGGGCGCTTCGGTGGAAATCGCCATGTTCCATGAGGGAAATCCCGTCTTCATCCGTTCCATTGACGAAGACGGAACCTCGGAAGGGCTGAGCGGCCTGCGCGTCGGAGAGCTGACGGCCGAAATCTCGCGGATGCTCAGCTTCTACCAGTTCGGCATCCATGAAGGAAGCTACAAGATTACGAAGGGCATCCTGTCCGGCGGAGGCGACAGCGCCAAGACGCTGCTGAACGCCTTGCGCCAAGCGCTGCCTGACGTGGACTTCTATGAAACGGGAGCGGCCTCCATCGCGGCCGGGATGGATTCCGACATCGCCGAGAACTATATGGTGCCCGGCGGCCTGCTCGTCCGGAGCGACTCGGTTCGGAGGCTGACGCTGCTTCCCCGCATCGACCGCGAGACCCGCTATGCCCCGCTGGTCGTGTCGCTGATCGCGGTCGCCTGGATCGCTTGCGCCGCTTTGTCCATCTACGGCTATACGGCTGCTGCAGCAGACGCGTCCCGCAAGGAAGAGCGGAAGCTCGCCTTGAGCCAGGAGCAGCTTGCCCTTCAGCGGCAGATCAGCAAGGCAGGCAGCTCCGCGGCAAGCGGCTCCGATCCTTATGAGCTAGCCGAGCAGCTGCGCGCCTCCAAGCAGGATGTCGCCGCTCTGGCCCGCGGTCTGGAGGAAATCCTGCCGCCTGCTTCCCGGCTCATCAACTTCCGGTATGCCAAGGGCGGCCAGCTCCTCGTCGACGTCCGGATGGCGGCGCTGGGCGATGCCTCGAAATACCTGTTCGATCTTCGGAGGGTTTCCTGGATCGCCCATGCGGAGATGAACACGATCGCTGCCGCCGACTCGGGAGCCGTCCTTGGCTCGGGCGATACCCCAACCGCTTCGGCCTTCACCGTTTCTTTTTCCATCCGTATCCTGCCGGCCGATCAACAGCAAGGGAAGGAGGCGACAGCCGATGGCACGGCGCCGTAATACGCTTATCCTGCTGACGGCGGTCATTCTGTTCCTGCTTCTGCTGCTGTACGCCTTCTACTTCGTCAAGCCGGCCTTTGACAAGTCCGCGGCTATGGATGGAGAGATCGCCCAGCAAGAGAGGCTGACCGAAGTGCTGCGCAAGAAGCTGGCGGAAAAACAGACTGCAGCCGAAACCCGTCCTGTCGACGGCGTCCAGGGAGCGCTGCCTTACTGGGACAACACCGAGCAGCTGGCGCTTGATCTCGAGCGGATCGGCACCGAGGCCAAGGTGAGCCATGCTTCGCTGAGCTTCACCGGCGATTTGTCCGCGTCGGAGCCGCTGGTCGGACGCAGCGGGACGGCAGCCGAAACCGCCAGCGTCCAAGGCGCTGTCTCCGGCTCCGAAGCGGGCTCGGCGGCGGCGCCTGATGCCTCCGCTTCATCCGATCCTCTGACGGCTGCCGCGGAGGGCCAGTCGGCCTCGCCGGAAGGGGCTGCCCCAGATCAGGCCGGCCAAGCCCAAGCGGCAGCGGCCGAACCCCGCAAGCTGCAGGTCGCTGCGGTAATCAAGGGAAGCTACGAGTCCATATTGGCTTACGTGGAGCAGGTGAACCTCATGGAGCGGATCACGACCGTCGACTCGCTCGAGATTGCCCGAGGCGCCTCCGGCTCGGAGGACGGACGGGAGCTGACCGTGAACTTCGCCTTCACGGCTTATTTCGATCCTTCCTACGGCAGCCAGGTGGAGAGCGCGCTGCTCCCTTACGCCGATTCTTCCGCACCTTCTCACTAATAGGCACCAAGCTCCAACTCCAGCCGGTCCTCCAGGACCGGCTTTTTCGCGTCCTTTCGGCCCCGAAGCTTCGACTCCGGCATGCCTTCTTTCGCCTTATACCCGATTATGCCAAAAACTTTTCCCCTGATCTCCTTCAATCCCGACAGGCGCCACCTCCATTCGACGCGTTAAGCAATGAACTAAATCCCGTTAAGAATCTTCCAGAAGGTGGAATTTGTTACATGGCCTGCAACGTATGGGGGCTGCCGCGAAGCCCGCCGCCTCAAGCGCGGCAAGCTTTCTCGCCTGACGCCGACAATCGCGCGCGGTGCATTCGCCAAGCCGGAGGTTTTGTCGGAAAAAACTTTTGGCACGGACCCTTGTTCTGACAAACTTTCTTAAAACGGCCCTCTATAATCAGACCTACACAAAGCGGAAATGGTGGTGCCGGTATGAAGGAAAAGGCCAACATCGTCCTGTTCCCGGGACAGCAGCGGACAAGCCGTACGGCGGACGCGCTGCGCAAAGGAAAGGAAAGGGCCGCATCGCTGAGGGCGGTGCAGCTGGTCGCCTCGAAGAGGTGGACGATCCTGCTGGCTCTGGTCGGGTTCCTGCTCGGAAGGGCGGTCATTCTGGAAAATTTGATGCCGTTCGCTCCCGCGTACTTCGCGGTCATCTTCTTCCTCCGAAGGGATGTATACAAGCTGGCGGCCGTGTCGCTGGTCGCGGGAAGCCTGCTGGCGGCGACGCCGAGCGCCATCCCGATCGCGATGGAGATCGCGGTGCTGTTCCTGCTCCTCAAGGGGCTGGAAATGTACGAGAAGGCGGAGCTGTCCCAGGCCCCGATTCTCGTCTTCGTCGCCACGCTGGTCGTGAAGCTGTTCGGGGCGTTCGTGCACTCTACGCTCGGCTGGTACGACCTGATGATGGTCGGCGTGGAATCGGCTCTGGCATTCGTGCTGACGCTCGTGTTCGTCCAGGCGATCCCGGTGCTGACGCTCACCCGCAAGAGCAATGCGCTCAAGAATGAGGAGATCATCTGCCTCATGATCCTGATGGCGTCGGTGATGACCGGCGCGGTCGGATGGAGCGTCTCGGGCTTGTCCCTGGAGCATGTGCTCTCCCGCTACATGCTGCTGCTGTTCGCGCTGGCGGGCGGAGCCCCGCTCGGCGCTTCGGTCGGCGTCGTCGCCGGGCTCATTCTCAGCCTCGCCAACCTCAATGCGATCGTGCAGATGAGCCTGCTCGCGTTCTCCGGCATGCTGGCCGGGCTGATGAAGGAAGGCGGCCGGATGGCCGTTGCTTTCGGGATGCTGCTCGGTTCCTCCATTCTCTCTATTTATATAGGAGGCCAGACGGATGTGATGGCCAGCACCTGGGAGTCGGTCGCAGCGGCGGCGCTGTTCCTGCTCACCCCCAAGATCGTGGTGAAGACGATCTCCCGGTATGTGCCCGGCACGAGCGAGCATGTGAAGTCCCAGCATGAATATGCGAAAAGAGTGCGGGAAGTGACGGCCCAGCGGGTCACGCAGTTCTCGGAGGTGTTCCGCCAGCTGGCGAGCAGCTTTGGACAGCTCAATACGCCGGCGGCGCAGAAGCCCGCGGAGGAAGAGATCCAGCATTTCATGAATGCCGCGTCCCAGAAGGTCTGCTCGAACTGCCACCGCAAGGATATGTGCTGGAACGGCAAGTTCTACGACACCTATAAGATGATGACGGAAATGATGACGGCGGTGGACGAGGGCCATGACGGAATCCGGAAGGACAAGCCCCGCACCTGGACGAGCCATTGCAGCAAGACCCACCTGGTGATGGCGGCGCTGCAGCAGCAGCATGAGCGGTACAAGCATGATCTTCATTGGAAAAAGCAGATCTTCGAATCGCGCCAGCTCGTTGCGGATCAGCTGAGCGGCGTGTCGCAGATCATGGAGGATCTTGCCCGCGAGATCCAGAGGGAAGGCCAGACGCTTCATCTGCAGGAGGAGCAGATCCGCGACGCGCTGGAATCGCTGGGGCTGTCCATACACGGACTCGATATTATCAGCCTGGAGGAAGGAAATGTTGAGATTGAGGTGTACCACACGTTCCCGAAAGGGCATGACGAAAGCCGCAAAATCATCGCGCCGCTGCTTAGTGATATCCTGGGCGAGCATGTCGCGGTGAAGGCGGAGCGGAATCCCGCCAAGCACGGGGAGCCGAACCTGGTCGTTTTCGGTTCCGCCAAGGAGTACGAGATCGAGACGGGCATCGCCGGTGCGGCCAAGGGCGGCGACCTGCTGTCGGGAGACAGCTTCAGCACCGTCGAGCTCGGCAACGGCAAGTTCGCTGTCGCCATCAGCGACGGCATGGGCAACGGGGAGCGGGCGCGGCTGGAGAGCAGCACGGCGCTCAGCATCCTGCAGCAGCTGCTGCAGTCCGGCATGGACGAGCAGCTGGCGATCAAGTCGGTCAATTCGGTGCTGATGCTCCGATCGCCGGATGAGATGTTCGCCACGGTCGACGTGGCTCTGATCGATATGTATACGGCCCATACGACGTTCATGAAGATCGGGTCGACGCCAAGCTTCATCAAGAGGGGCCAGGAGGTCATTCCGGTAGCCGCCAACAACCTGCCGATCGGCATTTTGCAGGAGATCGACGTCGATCTCATCAGCATGCAGCTTCAGCCGGGGGATACGCTCATCATGATGACGGACGGAATCTACGATGCGCCGGGCCATGCGGTGAACAAGGAGCTGTGGATGAAAAGGGTGATCCAGGAGATGCAGACGACGGACCCCCAGGAGATTGCCGATACGCTGCTGGAACGGGTCGTTCGCCACTACAAAGGCGAGATTGTCGACGACATGACGGTCGTCGTGGCGAAGATCGAGAAGCATGTGCCGGAGTGGGCGTCCTTCCGCTGGCCGGGAGTGAACAAGTTCGAGCGTCCCCGCACGGTGAGCTGAAGACGTTTGTATTTCCCTATCCGGCTTCCTGCGCCTATGAGCAGGCGTTGACCATCTGACCTATCCGGCTCCCATGCGGAGCGTCATAAACCCACTTAATTAGGAGGAACAATTCTCATGGCGATATCCATCCGTAAAAACCCAAGCGGTGCCCGTTCACGCAAAAAGCGCGAGAATCTGCTCATGAAGCAGCTTCAAAGGCTGGAGGAGATCCAGCGGCAGGAAGAAGAAGCCCGCAAGATGGAGGAAGAGCGCCGCCGCGAGGCGGAACGGGCCAAGCGCCGCGAGGAGGAGCTGAGGCTCGAGGAGCTGCGCTTGCAGGAGATGCTGCTGAGGGAAATGGACCGGATGCGCCTGCGGACCGACCGCAAGCGCGGCAAGCGGCTGTGGACGGCGGAGGAGCGGATGGCGCAGCGCATCTTCGCAGCGGCTCTGATGGAGACGGCTGCAGCGTCGGCAGCCGCCCATAAGGCGGAGCAGAGCGGGTACGCCGAAGGCAGGATGGAGGTGCTGTCCGCAGGCGGCGGCAAGCCGGGACCTCGGCAGGCAGCCTCCACGGCGAGAGAGCGGCAGCCTGAGCTGGTGACCCTGCAGGGCGGCCTTGTCGTCAAGTCCGGCCGGGACGTCCAGATTATTAAATCGACGGGATGCCATGACGTCCAAGGGAAGACGGCGGTGGACGGTTCCGGCGCATCCTTGCCGAAGATGCTCAAGAGAGAGGCTTCGGCCGCCCAGCCTCATGTCTCATCAAGTGCCGTACAGCTTGCGAAGGCTCCCGCGGGACGGCGGCGAACAGCCGGGCTCCGCGACCGCCGAATGCGATGCAGGCCCGCCAGAAGCCCATGCCTGGACAGCGGCCGCCGCGGCTCCGCCAGGAACAAGAGCGAGGAGGTGGCAGCAGAGCGAGAGTAGCTTTGACTCCATAACCGCCTCCCTTCATGCAGGCAAGGCGTTCCCATAAACCAGACCGGCAGCCCCCATTCGGGCTGCCGGTTTTTTTTGCATATGCACCTCTTGACATTGGACGGCATAGGTTATATGGTTAGTTACATGAGTAATTAACCAATTGGGTGGTGGGCAAATTGACATTTCCGGTGGATGACGGCCGCCCGATCTTCCAGCAGGTTGCCGAGCGGATCGAGGACGACATCGTCGACGGGAGCCTGGCGGAGGAAGCGCAGGCGCCTTCGACCACGCATTTCGCCCAGTTCTACGGCATCAATCCGGCGACGGCGGCCAAGGGAGTGAATGTATTGGTGGATCAAGGCATTCTCTACAAGAAGAGAGGGATCGGCATGTTCGTCTCGGAGGGTGCGCGGGAGAAGCTGCTGGCGCGCAGGCGGCACCAGTTCTACGAGCAGTATGTCGTGCCATTGCTGCAGGAGGCGGAGAAGCTGGGCATCAGCGGAGAGCAGCTCGCTTCGCTCATTACGGAGAAAGGGAGGGGTTGATGACATGCATGCCGCGGAACTGAAGGGGCTTACGAAAAGCTATGGCGGGCAGCACGCGCTGGACGGCATCACGCTGAAGATGGAGGAGAACCGCATCTACGGACTGCTCGGCCGCAACGGAGCGGGCAAGACGACGCTTATGCATGTGCTGACCGCCCAGCTGTTCGCCACATCGGGAGAAGTCAAGGTGTTCGGCAGCGATCCCTTCGAGAACGAAGAGGCGCTCCGCAAAATCTGCTTCATTAAAGAGAGCCAGAAGTACCCCGAGAACTTCCGCGTGTGCGACGTGCTGGCCGTGGCATCGTCGCTGTACCCGCGCTGGAGCGCGGAGACGGCGGAGCAGCTGCTCAAGGAGTTCCGGCTGCCGCAGAACAAGCGCGTGAAGAAGCTTTCCCGCGGCATGCTGTCGGCTGTCGGCATTATCGTCGGCCTGGCCAGCCGCGCCGAGCTGACGCTGTTCGACGAACCCTATCTCGGGCTGGATGCGGTCGCGCGGGAAATTTTCTACCGCAATCTGATCCAGGAATACGCCGAGCTCCCCCGCACGATCGTGCTTTCTTCCCATCTCATCGATGAAGTGAGCGGGCTCTTGGAGCACATCTATCTGATCGACCGCGGCCGGCTCATTCTGGACGAGGAAGCGGAGCTGCTTCGGTCGCGTGCCTACAGCGTGGCGGGTCCAGCAGCCAAGGTGGACGCCTTCCTCGGTGGCCGCAGCGTGCTGGGCAAGGAGCAGCTGGGAGGCTTCCTCCGCGCTTCCGTGCTCGGAGAGCTTGGAGAAGGAGGCATGGCGGCAGCGAAGACGGCCGGTCTGGAGGCGGCGCCGCTCAGCCTGCAGCAGCTGGTCGTCCAGATGACCGGAAATGAAGCCGGATACGAGGAGGGGTCGGCATGAAAAGCCGAACGGCAACCGTAGCGCTCATGCATGCCAGGGACAAGTGGACCTGGCTGTTCATTCCCTGGATGGTGCTCCTGTCCAGCTTTATCGTCAATTTCACGATTGGACTCATCGCGCGGCCGGAGAATTTCACGACGGGCGGGCTGATGTCCATCCTGATCTATATGCTGGTGGCGGGCATCGTCGTCATCCACCAGACGTTCTCTTTCGCGCTCGGCCTATGCATCACGCGCCGCAGCTATTTTGCCGGGACTGTCGCGGCAGCCGGCGGGTACATTCTCCTCTCGGCCGTGCTGCTGGCCGTGCTGCTTCTGCTGGAGCAGGCGACCGAGGGATGGGGAGTCGGACTCCACTTCTTCGAGCTCCCTTACCTCAGCGATTCCGGAGCGGGGCTTGCGCTGTGGACGTTTTTCATCCTGCTGCTGTTCATGTTCTTTGGGGGCTTGACGATCGGAAGCCTGTTCCGCCGCTTCGGCAAGCAGGGACTGCTGTTCTTCTTCCTCGCAGCGACGCTCGGCTTCGGGGGCTGGACGGCGGTCGTGACGGCCATGGACTGGTGGCGGGGAGTCGGCGGCTGGCTCATGAAGCTCGACTTCACGATCGTCCAGACGACATTCCTCCTGCTCGCCTGCACGTTGGCGCTGGCCGCCGTCTCGTATATGCTGCTCCGGCGTTCTACCGTTCAGGCGTAGAAAATCGAAAAGAGGCTGTCCCATTAAGTCGCCAACAATGACTTATGAGACAGCCTCTTCTAGCAGAGACAAAGGTTACGATTTCAAAATGTCATCGATTTTTTGCAGTTCCTCCGTGCTGAATTCAAGGTTGTCTAGAGCGGCAACATTTTCTTCGATTTGGCTTACTTTGCTCGCTCCGATCAGCGCAGAGGTTACTCTGCCGCCGCGAAGCACCCAAGCAAGAGACATTTGCGCGAGGCTTTGTCCGCGTGCGGCCGCCACCTCATTCAGTTTTCTCACCTTCTGGACCGTCTCTTCCTTGACGTCGTTCTCGCGAAGAAACGTGTTCGGCTTTGCTGCTCTGGAGTCGCTCGGAACCCCCGACAAATAGCGGCTTGTCAACAGCCCTTGAGCCAGCGGACAGAAGGCGATGCTCCCTGTACCGTTTTCTTCAAGCACATCAAGCAGACCATCCTCCACCCAACGATTGAGCATCGAGTAGGAAGGCTGATGAATGAGCATCGGCGTGCCGAGCTGCTTCAAAATCCGGATGGCTTCGGCCGATTGTTCGGGGCTGTAGCTTGAAATGCCTACGTAAAGCGCTTTCCCTTGACGAACGACTTGATCGAGCGCCGCCATCGTTTCTTCCATTGGTGTTTCCGGGTCCGGTCGATGAGAGTAGAAAATATCGACGTAGTCCAGCCCCATCCGTTTCAAGCTTTGGTCCAAGCTGGCAATCAGGTACTTCTTGGAACCCCATTCTCCGTAAGGGCCTTCCCACATCCCATATCCGGCTTTCGTCGAGACGACGAGCTCGTCCCGATAAGGTTTCAAATCCTTGCGCAGCACTTCGCCGAACGTTTCTTCTGCAGATCCTGGAGGCGGCCCATAATTGTTGGCCAAATCGAAATGCGTAATTCCCAGATCGAAAGCCCGGAGCAGCATGGCTCGGGAATTTTCGAACCTGTCGACGCCCCCGAAATTATGCCACAAGCCGAGCGAAATTCCGGGGAGCTTAAGTCCGGACTTTCCGGTGCGGAAATATTTCATGGATCCGTAGCGGTTGTTGTTTGCTTGATAAGGCACGATATCACGATCCTTTCATCTTTGCGCTTATTCTAGAGTAAGGTCAGTTGCAACAGCCGTGACGGCAGCTTCACTTGCATGTGAAGTAATTGCCAGACCTAAATAACATTCATGAGGAAGCTTCATCGCAAATTGAGTATAGCGCTTCCAAGACCGGCCGTCCGAGCTGTGAAATGCCGTGAATTCGTCGCCGCTCCGTTTCAGACGCAGCCATGCATCCGGATATTGGACAGGGAACTCCGGCGGCACCGTTGTATAATCATCCGGATAGATTGCAACGCTATCGCCGCCCGCTGTCTCGCGGTATTGAAACTCGCAGCCTCCGTTGTTTTTATTTCGCAGGCTGTTATCGGGAAATGCCATCATATATACGTGAGGGCTGTCGGCGTCCAGAGCTGCACGAGCCATTATCCCCGCCTTCGTATATAAGTGGGGCATGTCCAGCGACTTCAAACGGACTTTAAAATCAAAGTCGCCTGTATGAACGACATAGGCAAAATGGAACTGATCTCTGACACCCCATATGTCTTCGCCGCCCGCGACAATTTCGTAACGTCCATCTTGCTGTTTGAACGAACCTTGTATCGAAGGGTCTCCAATATTCGCGCTTGATAAGATGATATTTCCCACATCGATCCCTCGATCCAATTTATAGTATTCAGCCATCTTCCAAAACCTGCAGGATCTAAATCCAGCAAATCCGCTTACGATATGTTGAAGGATGCCGACCCAATTGAACGTGATGCCCTGCTCCGATTCTCAATTGCATTCCAGAAACATTCGAATTGCCGGTCGGTACGCCCGACGTGTCCCGTTCTCAGGCTTTGATTGAGACGAGGTCCATTCTTTTTTGAATCCACCCGTCTTGGGGAACCTTCCCCTATGCAGTTCCCGGTTTAATCTCCTCCCATCTGTGCTTAATCAAAAATAAAGGAAGCGAAGGAATAATTCCATGTTGTCATGAAAGATTAATATGGCATAATGAAAGGAATTGTTGATGAGGGGGAGTCGAAATGGATACCGGGTTTGACTTGCTTTATCATTATCACGGCAAGAAATCCGGCTGTCCTGGTCATAACTGGGGGCCTGGGATCAAGGACCACTATAAGTTCCATTTCATTCATTCCGGAAAAGGCGTGTTCAAGGCGGACGGGAAGACCTGGTCTCTGGGCAGGGGGCAAGGCTTTTTGATTTACCCCGATTCGGTATCCCAATATACCGCCGACGAAACGGATCCGTGGGTTTGTTCGTGGCTGGCGTTCAGCGGCAGCTCTGCGGAACCCTTGCTTGCGGAAATTAATTTGACGCGAGACAATCCCATATTCTTCGCTGCAGACTACTCGTGGTTTGAGACGTTCATCCATGCATTTGATGCTCATAGCGCATATAGTCCAAGCTTGGCATTTGCCCGCCAAAGTTCGCTATACCGCTTTTTCAAAGAGCTTGCCGACCTTGCTGTTATCGCGCAGCGAAACCAGAGCGGTAGGCCGCAGGGCCAGAAAGAGCGGTATATCCGTCAAGCATTAGGGTATGTGCATATGAATTTCGGCAACCGGATTTACATATCCGACATCGCGCTTAACGTCGGCATCGATCGGATTTACCTGGCAAGCCTGTTCAAGGAAGCCTTATCCATGTCGCCACAGGACTATCTGATGAATTACCGAATGGAGAAAGCCTGCGAACTGCTTCGCGACTCCCGTTTGTCGATCGCCGACATTGCGCGCTCCGTCGGTTATGAGGATCCGCTTCTCTTTTCCAAAATGTTCAAGAAGAAAATAGGAATACCGCCCCGGAATTTTCGAACGATCAGGTCTATTCAAAATCATGCCGAATAATAGGAAGAAATAACTAGAGGCCGTTGTTGGCTATCCGCGTTCCCCTGCCGAGGGGAACGCGTTTTTTTATTTTGCCATCGGGATGGCATATAATAGAGACAAGTCGAATTTATCGGACAACAGAGAAAGAAGGAGAGAATGGAATGGCCAAGCTGTCGGACAAGATTACCCTGAGCAATCTCGAGCTGAAGAACCGGATCGTCATGCCGCCGATGTGCCAGTACTCGGTCGATGCCGAGGACGGAACGCCGAATGAATGGCATTATGTGCATTATGTATCGCGGGCGGTCGGCGGCACCGGGCTGATCATTATGGAAATGACCAATGTGGAGCCGGACGGACGGATTACGAACCGCTGCCTCGGCCTGTGGTCGGACGAGCAGATTCCGGCCTATAAGCGCATCGTGGACGAATGCCGGCGTTACGGCGCCAAGGTCGGCGTGCAGATCGCGCATGCCGGGCGCAAGGCGACCGATGCCGCTGTGCCGGTCAGCTCATCTCCGATTCCCGTCGAGCCGGAGGGCTGGAAGACTCCCCGGGAGCTGGCGACCGAGGAGGCGGAAGCCCAGGTGGAGCTGTTCCGTCAAGCCGCCCGCCGCGCGGTGGAAGCCGGGTTCGACACGATCGAGCTGCATGGCGCCCACGGGTATTTGATCCACCAGTTCCATTCCCCGTCTCTCAACCATCGCACGGACAAGTACGGACAGGACAAGATGCTCTTCGGCTGCGAGGTGATCCGGGCGGTCAAAGAGGTGCTGCCGGAAGGCATGCCGCTCGTCATGCGGATCTCGGCCTTGGAATACATCGCAGGCGGGTACGATCTGGATTACGGCGCCGAGCTGGCCCGCCGCTATCAGGAAGCCGGCGTCGACGTCTTCGATGTCTCCTCTGGCGGCGAAGCGCCTCCGGACGGCGATCTCAAGCCGGGCAACTACCCCGCCTATCAGGCTCCGATGGCCCGCAGGATCAAGGAGGCGACGGGCCTCCCGGTCATCGCTGTCGGCATGCTCGACGAGCCCGAAGTCGCTGCTGCGGTCGTCGGAACGGGCGATGCGGATCTGGCTGCGGTCGGACGAGCGATGCTGCGCAATCCTTACTGGGCGGTCGATGCCATCCTCAAGACGGAGGGCGGCCGCACGGAGCAGGCTCCCTACAAGCGAGGTTATCCTCTGCGTTAAGTTATGAATCCTTCCGGAATCGGGAAAGCTGGTAGATAGATAAGTTGATTTCTAGACTTACCTGCATCCCAAGTTCTGGAGGGTAAATCATGAAACAAATTCTGCTTATAACGGACGGCTGCTCCAATGTCGGCCTCAGCCCCGTCGTCGCTGCCGCCCAGGCGCTGTCGGACGGCATCACGGTGAATGTGGTCGGCGTGCTCGACGGCGGCGATCTCGGCGAATACGGAGCCAAGGAAATTCAGGAGATCGCCCATGCGGGCGGCGGCATGAGCCGGATGGCGAGCACCCGCCAGCTGTCGCAGACGGTGCAGATGATGACGCGCAAAACCGTCGTGCAGACGATTCAGCAGGTCGTTCAGAAGGAACTGAAGTCGGTGCTCGGCGGCGAAGGAGCCATCGAGGAGCTGCCGCCGGAGAAGCGCAGCGAGGTCGTGCGAGTCATGGACGAGCTCGGAGAGACGAGCAAGCTGCGGGTCGCGCTGCTCATCGACGCCAGCGCCAGCATGAAGCCCAAGATGGCGGCCGTGGAGGAAGCCATCCGCGACCTGATGCTCAGCCTGCAGTCGAGGCAGGGAATCAGCGAGCTGTCCGTCTTTCATTTCCCAGGCAATGGGCATGGCGACGACGCTTCCCTGGATCTGGACTGGACCACGAACCTGAGCGGCGTGCAGTCTCTGTTCCCCAAGCTGCAGATGCGCGGCACGACGCCGACGGGCCCCGCCCTGCTGCAGGTCATCGAGCATTATCGGGGCAGGGACGACCGGCGGCGGGGCGGCGAAGAGGACGGGATGATGAGTGGATACGTCGTTTAAGCTTCATTTGGATAAAGGCATGGTCATTACCGGCAAGTGGCGCAGGCGCCGCTACCGGGTCGAGCGCATGCTCGGAGAAGGGGCCAACGGCAAGGTGTATCTGGTCGAGCGGGACCGGCGCCTGCTGGCGCTGAAGGTCGGCGCGGACACGGTCGATCTGCAGTCGGAGATCAACGTGCTGCAGGCGCTGGAAGGCCGGGCCGGGAGCCGGGCCGAGCCCTTCCTGCACGACGTCGACGATCTGAAGCTCGCAGGCGGCAAGGAATATCCATTCTATGTGATGAAATATGTGCGGGGAACGAAGCTCCCCGCCTTTCTTGCTGCCCGGGGAGCGGAATGGTTTCCGATCGCGGGCTACAACCTTCTGCAGCGGCTGGCCGAGCTGCATGAGTCGGGATGGGCGTTCGGCGATCTCAAGATGGACAATATCCTTGCGGCCGAATACGGGCATGTGGAGCTGGTCGATTACGGCGGCGTGACAGCGTTCGGCAAGAGCATCCGCCAGTTCACGGAGATTTACGACCGCGGCTATTGGAATGCGGGCACCCGCGCCTCGGATGCGGCCTACGACCTGTTCTCCTTCGGGGTGCTATGCGTCCAGCTGTTTCAGGAAAAGGCGCTCTACCGCCATACGGCCGGCACCCTCCCGCAAAACCGCTCGCCGCAGGAGCTGCTCAAGCTGGCCTCGGAAAGCCCGGAGCTGCGTCCGTTCGCAGGGTGGCTGGAGAGGGCTTTTGCCGGCGGCTTCCGGAATGCGGAGGACGCGGGCGCGGCATGGAGCGTCGTCATGCGGCGGATCGGGACGGGGTGCGGCCCCAAGAAGCGGGCGGGCGCCGTGCCGGGCTGGACGAAGGCGCTGTTCCTGCTGTCGTCCGGAGCTCTCGCCGCGGTGCTGTACTGGCTGCTGCTCGGACAAGGCTAAGGAAAGGCGTTCTTCAAGCCGAATGACTGATTAGGTTCCAAAAAGAGGCTGTGAAGGACGGCTCGAAAGGCGCTCCGAACGTTGGTCAAAGGCGGAAAGCCGCGGGGCGGAAGGATGAAGCAAGCATCGGGAGGGCTGGAGCATGGAGAGGCTGGTCGAGGAGCTGGAGCGCGGATTCAAGGAAGGGCTCTGGGAACGGGGGGCGGCGATCGTCGTCGCCGTCAGCGGCGGACCGGATTCCATGGCTTTGCTGCATGCGTTCCATGCAGCTGCCGGACGCTGGGAGCTGCGGCTTGGAGCGGCCCACGCGAATCACGGCTTCAGGCCGGAGGAGTCCAGGTCCGAGCATGAGGGAGTGCGGGCTTTTGCCGAACGGCTCGGCATCCCTTTTTATTCCGCGGAGCTGGATGTGCCGGCTTATCTGGAGAGCAGAGGCGGCAACAAGCAGGATGCGGCGCGCAAGCTGCGCTACAAGTTCCTGCATGAAGCTGCGGCAGCTCACGGGGCGTCGGCGATCGCGCTTGCCCACCATGCGGACGACCAGGCGGAAACCGTTCTGATGCGGATCATCCGGGGCACGGCGCCGTCCGGCCTTGCGGGCATTGCGCCCCGGCGCAGCGAAGGAGGAGTGGAACTTATCCGTCCTCTCCTGCGTATAGGCAAGTCGGACCTCCTGGATTACTGCCGCCGCTTCGGCGTTCCTTCCTTCACGGACAGCAGCAACGAGCATCCGGATTACTTCCGCAACGCCGTGCGGCTCGAGGCGATTCCTTCGCTGGAGCGTTTCAACGCGCGGCTCCGGCCGTCGCTGTGCCGGCTTGCCGAGGCCGCCTCGGCGGAGGCGGATTTCCTGGACCGGGAAACGGAGTCCCTCCACCGGTCTCTGGTCGCCTCCACCGCAGCCGGAATGACGATGCGGGGCGCGGATTTGGCGGGTCTCCACGTCGCTTTACAAAGGAGATTGATTAAACTAATATTAGATTATCTCGCTCTGGAAAAGGAACCCACCGGGTTTGAAGAGGTGGAGAATATACGTCTTGGCGCACTGGCGGCGGAGCCGTCCAACTGGCGCATCGACCTCTCCCGCGGACTGCGCTTTCGCCGGGAGTACGGGCAGCTCTCCTGGGAGCGGCGCCCCGCCGAGAAGGCAGCCCTGGAGGAACGCGAGGCTCCGCTGGACGGACGGCTCGTGCTTGAAGAGGCGGGCCTTCTGTTTGCATTCCGGACGCTGGAAGATCTGGACGGGCGGGCGGTCGCGCAGGCGGCGCAGGCTGGCCCGCACCGCGCCGTATTCGACCTGGACAAGCTGTCGCTTCCTCTTGCCGTGCGGCCCCGCAGGGCGGGCGACCGGATGAGCGCGATGGGACTAAACGGCACCAAAAAGGTGCAAGATATGTTCGTTGACGCCAAGGTTCCGCCTTCCCGCAGGGGCTTGCTGCCGCTTCTGTGCGACGGCGAGGGCAGAATTCTTTGGATTCCGGGCATCCGCCGCTCGGCGGATGCCGCGGCGGAGCCGGGCAGCCGGCGGCTGCTCGTCGTCGAATCGGCGCCGATTCCGGCCCGCGGCTTCGGCGGCGAAGAGAATGGAGAATAACCAGGCTTATTGGATTCATAAATATAGGATTAAGGTCATCGGGAGGAACACAACTTGCATAACGACATTCAAGAGATTCTGCACAGCGAGGAAGAGATCCAGAGGAAGGTCAAGGAGCTCGGAGAGATTCTGACCGGCGATTACGAAGGCCGCAACCCGCTTGTCATCTGCGTGCTCAAGGGTGCGTTTATTTTCATGGCGGACCTGGTTAAGGAAATACGCGTGCCTCTGGAGATGGACTTCATGGCCGTATCGAGCTATGGAGCTTCCACGAAATCCTCCGGGGTCGTCAAGATCATCAAGGATCTGGACGTATCCGTGGAAGGCCGCGACGTGCTGATCGTCGAGGACATCATCGACAGCGGGCTTACGCTCAGCTATCTGATCGACGTGCTGGAGCGGCGCAACGCCAAGTCCGTCACGGTCGTCACGCTCTTCGACAAGCCGTCGGGCCGCTCGGTCGATCTCGATGCCGACTATACCGGCTTCACGCTGCCGGATGCTTTCGTCGTCGGATACGGCCTCGACTATGCGGAATACTACCGCAATCTCCCTTACATCGGCATCCTGAAACCGGAAGTCTACACCAAATAGCCACTTTGCGATTTCCCTTGCCTGCCCTGAACCGGGGTTCTGTTGAGATGGTCAGACAGGCTATGGTAAAATATTTGAAGCGTCTTGAGAGGAGGTAGGGGATGAATCGAATCATCCGGAACACTGGATTTTACCTGCTTATTTTCCTGGTAACCGTCGGAATTGTCCAATTCATCAGCAATCAGGACGAAAACAGCACCCAGATTCGTTACGACGAGTTCCAACAGCAGCTCCAGGCTGACAACATCGACAAGCTGACGGTTCAATTCGACAGTTACACGTATCTGGTGACCGGTGAATACAAGAAAACGCCAGCGGGGTCTGAAAGCAATTCGCTCAAGTTCTTCACCTACACAAACGCGGAGGAATACACCTCCAAGCAGATTTCGGATACAGCCTTGAAGAACGGAATCCAAATCGAGTACAAGAAAATGAAAGGCCAGAGCATCTGGCTTACATTCCTGACCTCCATCATTCCGTTCGTGATCATCTTCATCCTGTTCTTCTTCCTGATCAATCAGGCACAGGGCGGCGGCGGCAAGGTCATGAACTTTGGCAAGAGCAAAGCCCGTTTGTATAACGAAGAGAAGAAGCGGGTCACGTTCGAGGATGTCGCCGGCGCCGACGAGGAGAAGCAAGAGCTCGTCGAGGTCGTCGAATTCCTCAAGGATCCGCGCAAGTTCGCCGCAGTCGGCGCCCGCATTCCGAAGGGCGTGCTGCTGGTGGGCCCTCCGGGTACCGGCAAGACGCTCCTGGCCCGCGCTGTCGCAGGCGAAGCCGGAGTTCCGTTCTTCAGCATCTCCGGCTCGGACTTCGTCGAGATGTTCGTCGGCGTAGGCGCATCCCGCGTCCGCGACCTGTTCGAGAACGCCAAGAAGAACGCGCCTTGCATCATCTTCATCGACGAGATCGACGCTGTCGGACGCCAGCGGGGCGCAGGCCTCGGGGGCGGACATGACGAGCGCGAGCAGACGCTCAACCAGTTGCTCGTCGAGATGGACGGCTTCGGCGCCAACGAAGGCATCATCATCGTAGCCGCCACCAACCGTCCGGACATTCTGGATCCCGCGCTGCTTCGTCCAGGCCGCTTCGACCGTCAGATCACGGTCGACCGCCCGGATGTAAAAGGACGCGAGGCCGTCCTCAAAGTCCACGCGCGCAACAAGCCGCTCAACAAGGACGTCAAGCTGGACATCATCGCGAAGCGGACGACGGGCTTTACCGGCGCCGATCTCGAGAACCTTCTTAATGAAGCGGCGTTGCTTGCCGCAAGACGCAACAAGAAGGATATCGGCATGACCGAGGTCGATGAAGCGATCGACCGCGTCATCGTGGGCACCGAGAAGAAAAGCCGCGTCATCAGCGACCGCGAGAAGCGCATCGTCGCTTACCACGAGGCGGGCCACACCATTATCGGCTACTTCCTGGAGAATGCCGACATGGTTCACAAGGTCACGATCATTCCTCGCGGACGCGCCGGCGGTTATGTCATCATGCTTCCCAAGGAAGACCGCATGCTCATCACCAAGCAGGAAATGCTCGACAAGATCACCGGCTTGCTGGGCGGCCGCGTAGCCGAGGAGCTGTTCATCGGAGAAATCGGAACCGGTGCCTACAGCGACTTCAAGCAAGCGACCGGAATCGTCCGCAGCATGGTCATGGAATACGGCATGAGCGACAAGCTCGGTCCGATGCAGTTCGGCAGCACGCAAGGCCAGGTATTCCTTGGACGGGATATCGGCCATGAGCAGAACTACTCCGACAAGATTGCTTACGAGATCGACCAGGAGATGCAGAACTTCATCAACGAGAGCTACAACCGCGCGAAGCAGCTGCTTACCGAGAAGAGCAAGGAAGTGCATCTGATCGCTCAGACGCTGCTTCGTCTCGAGACGCTCGACCTGGAGCAGATCCGCAACCTGATCGAGACCGGCTCCGAGAACGGCGACGGTTCCGGCAGCGGCGACGCAGGCGGCGAAGAGCCTGCCGGCGAGCCGACGATCGACACGATCGGCGGTGTCAAGGTCCGCATCCAGCCTCGCGATCCCGGTGAAGGATCGACCTCTGGCGAGAGCATTACGGACGCCAATACAGGCGGCACCGACATCGGCGGAGACGGAACCGGCAGCGGTCCGGATAAAGTCTAACTTAGGATTTGAAACCTTGCAGCCCTCATGCACAATTGTGCATGAGGGCTGTTGCTTATGTTCAGGCGGTCCGGTATAATATCCGAGGGTGAGGGAAAGGTAAGAGGGATGGAGTAATTTTCTCTGTAAGGGCCATGTAAGTTTTACAGTTAAATAGTGGTCATATTTATCCAATTTATTTCATGAAAAATGAAAAAGCTTCGGATAATTCAGATGTAAATGCTTTCACCGTGTAAGTTTTAATAACACTTTCTCATTGACTCTTATTGATTATAGGCTATAATAACTATATCCAATCAAAACGTATAGGACAGGGGAGAAATACACAGATGAAATGGACAAGCAAGCCGTTCCAAGTACTGAGTGTATCTGCGCTCGCTATGATGCTCGTTGTTTCCGGTTGCGGTTCGAAGAACAATAATAACTCCGAGAATGCGGGCGGAGCAGCGGGTTCCAACACACCTGCCAATACGGAGAATGCAGGCGGCTCCAACGCCGACTACTCCAAGTTCAAGATCGGCATGGTTACGGACGGCGGCGGCATCAACGACAAGTCCTTCAACCAATCCGCTTGGGAAGGCCTCCAGAAGCTCGAAAAAGACACCGGCATCAAAGTAAAGGCTCTTGAATCGAAGGGCGACGCCGACTTCGAGCCGAACCTGAACACGCTGATCAAAGGCGGCTACGACCTGACTTGGGGCATCGGCTTCATGATGAATAAAGCGATGACCAACGTGGCCACGCAAAACCCGGATGCGAAGCTCGCGAGCATCGACTCCGTCGTCGACGCTCCTAACGTTGAATCCGTCATGTTCGCCGAGAACGAAGGCTCCTTCCTCGTCGGCGTCGTTGCAGGCCTGACGACCAAGACGAACAAAGTCGGCTTCGTCGGCGGCGTAGAAGGCGATCTGATCGGCAAATTCGAAGCCGGCTTCACGGCTGGTGTGAAAGCTGTCAATCCGGATGCTACGGTAAAAGTCAGCTATGTGGGCGACTTCACGAAGCCTGACCTTGGCAAAGCGGCTGCAGCCACGATCTACAACGATGGCGCCGACATCATCTACCATGCTGCAGGCGGCAGCGGCAACGGCGTCTTCACCGAAGCCAAAGAGCGCGTCAGCAAAGGTCAAAAAGTATGGGTTATCGGCGTCGACAAAGACCAATCCGTCGACTTCGGCAACGACATCACGCTGACTTCCATGGTTAAACGTGTCGACCAAGCGGTAGAAATGGTTTCCAAGGATCTGGCCGACGGCAAATTCGAAGGCGGATCGACTCGTACGCTGAGCCTGAAAGACGGCGGCGTAGGCCTTCCGGAGAACAACCCTAACGTTCCTGAGGACGTAATGGCCAAAGTAAAAGAGTACGAAGCGAAAATTACGGGCGGGGAAATCACGGTACCAACCGCGCCAAGCAAGTAAGATTGCCCGAGCCCAAAGACAAGGCCAGCTTCTAGAGCCGGCCTTGTTCTTTTTGCCGTAAAAGGGAAGGAGATGCAAGGATGGAGCAAAGGCCGATCGTAGCAGAACTGAAAGGAATCACCAAGAGATTTCCCGGCATTGTCGCAAACGACAACATCAGCCTGCAGCTTAGAAAGGGAGAGATCCATGCCCTTCTAGGAGAAAACGGCGCCGGCAAGTCGACTCTCATGAATATCCTTTTCGGGCTCTATCAGCCTGACGAGGGGCATATCGAAATCAACGGCAGTCCCGTGGTTATCGACGGTGCCGGCAAGGCGATCGAGCTGCGGATCGGCATGGTCCATCAGCACTTCAAGCTGGTCAAGCCTTTTACTGTAGCGGAGAATATCATTCTGGGCAACGAGCCTACAAAAGGCGCTACGATCGATATCAAGAGCGCCAATGAACGCGTGAAGCAGATTTCCGAGCAGTACGGCCTGAAAGTGGATCCGCGCGTCAAGATCGAGGATATCACCGTCGGCATGCAGCAGCGGGTCGAAATTCTGAAGACGCTTTACCGCGGCGCGGACATCCTGATCTTCGACGAGCCGACAGCCGTTCTGACCGTTCAAGAGATCGAAGAGCTGATCGTCATTCTGCGCAATTTGGCTCGCGAAGGCAAATCGATCATTCTCATTACGCATAAGCTCAAGGAAATCATGGAGATTGCGGACACCTGCACCGTCATCCGCCGGGGCAAAGTCATCGGCAGCGTTTCCGTGAAGGAATCCAACGAGCGCCAGCTGGCGGAAATGATGGTCGGCCGTTCGGTCAGCTTCCAGGTGGACAAGCAGAAGAGCAAGCCGGGCAAGCCGGTGCTGGAAGTGAAGGATCTGGTCGTTCCGGGCGAGCACGGCAAGCCGGTCGTCGACCATGTCACCTTCGACATCCGCGCAGGCGAAGTGTTCGGCATCGCCGGCGTCGACGGCAACGGGCAGACGCAGCTCATCGAGGCGATCACCGGCATGCGCAAGGCAAGCGGCGGCTCGGTGAAGGTGCTCGGCAAGGAATTGCTGGGAACCTCCGTACGCACGGTGACGGAAGCCGGCGTATCGCATATTCCCGAGGACAGGCACAAGCACGGTCTCGTGCTCGACTTCAGCGTCAGCGAGAATATGGTGCTGAACAACTATTACAAAGAGCCTTTTACTCATAAGGGTCTATTGAACTACAAGGCAATGGACGAGAACGCCAAAAAGCTCGCAGAGCAGTTCGACGTGCGAATGTCCGGCATCCATACGGAAGCCCGCTCCTTGTCGGGCGGCAACCAGCAGAAGGCGATCATCGCCCGGGAGCTCACCCGCGATCCGGAGCTGATTATCGCCGTGCAGCCGACTCGCGGCCTTGACGTCGGCGCCATCGAATTCGTGCATAAGCAGCTCATCGAGGCCCGCAACGCGGGCAAAGCGGTGCTTCTCGTTTCCTTCGAGCTGGAGGAGCTGTACGGCCTCTCCGACCGCCTTGCGGTCATCTATGAGGGACGGTTCATGGGCCAGATGGAAGCGGACGAGAAAAACGAAGAGCAAATCGGACTCATGATGGCGGGCAACGCCATGGGAGCCGCCGCCGGCCATACAGGCTGAGACAGGAGGACAACGGATGCAGCGTCTCAATCAAATATTCACGAAACAGTCCACCTATGTTCCGATTCTGGCCATCATTCTCGGCCTGATCGTCGGCGCCATCGTCATGTGGATGGGCGGATTCAACCCTTTCGAAGCCTATAAGGCCATGCTGGTCAAAATTTTCGGGACTACCTACGACTTCGGCGAAGCTATCCGCCAGGTCACGCCGCTGATCTTCACCGGCTTGTCGGTTGCGTTCGCGTTCCGCGCTGGATTGTTCAACATCGGTGCGGAAGGCCAGTTCATCATGGGGATGACGGCCGCTACATGGGTCGGCATCAACACCGATCTGCCTTGGTTCATCCATCTTCCGCTGGCCGTTCTGGCAGGCGGCCTTGCGGGCGCGATCTGGTCGGGCCTTGCCGGCTGGCTCAAAGCGAGTCGCGGAATCAACGAAGTCATTTCGACGATCATGCTGAACTGGATCGCTTATTACTTCGCCAACTTCATGGTTCGCGTCGTCATGATCGAGAAAGGGCAGAACCGCTCTCAGGATGTGCTGCCGTCGGCATCGGCATCCATCGACTGGCTGTCCGCTCTGATGGACAATGCCCGCGTCCACTGGGGCACGGTCATCGCCCTGCTTTGCTCCGGCATTTTCTACTACATTCTTTGGAAGACCCGCCAAGGGTACGAGCTGCGCGCCAGCGGCCACAACGCGGATGCCGCTTTCTACGCGGGCATCAACGTCAAGGGCAGCATCGTCAAGGCGATGATGATCTCCGGCGCCTTCGCCGGTCTCGGCGGCGCCTTCGAGATTCTCGGCGTGTTCAAGTCCATGGCGGTCATGAACGCGCAGCCGGGCTACGGATTCGACGGAATCGCCGTGTCTCTGCTCGGCGGCAACAACCCGTTCGGCATCGTGTTCGGCGCGATTCTGTTCGGCTTCCTCAGCTACGGCTCGCAGGGCATGAACTTCGAGCTTGAGGTTCCGAACGAAATCATCCGGATCGTCATCGGCTCGGTCATCTTCTTCGTAGCCAGCCACGGCATCGTCAAATGGTTCCTCAAGCCGTTCTTCAAAAAACGGCGGGAAGAAAAGAAGGGGGCGGCGTAAATGGATCTTTTGGCTCAGCTGATCAACACCACGCTGGTCTTCTCGACCGCCCTGATTCTGGCCGCGCTCGGCGGCATCTTCTCGGAGCGCTCCGGCGTCGTCAACATCGGCCTTGAAGGCCTCATGATCGTCGGCGCGTTCAGCGCGGCCGTGTTCACGTATTTCTCCAGCGAATGGGGCTTCGGCGGCGGCTCGCCTTGGTTCGGCCTCCTCATGGCGGTCGTCTGCGGCGTCGTCTTCTCCCTGCTGCACGCGGTGGCTTCCATCACGCTGAAGGCCAACCAGGTCATTATCGGGGTCGTCATCAATATCCTTGCCCTGGGCGCGACCATCTACCTGGTCAAGAGCCTGTTCGACGGCCAGGGCCAGTCGGAGAACCTGACCGGCATCGCCTTCACCAAGTGGAACATCCCGGTCCTCTCAGATATTCCGTTCATCGGAGAAGCGCTGTTCAAGGCTTACCCGACCACGTACATCTGCTACGTGCTCGTGTTCCTGAGCTGGTTCGTCCTGTACCGGACCCGCTTCGGCCTGCGCCTGCGCGCCGTCGGCGAGCATCCCGGCGCGGCGGACACCGTCGGCATCAGCGTCACGAAGTACCGCTACATCGGCGTCATGCTGAGCGGCGCGTTCGCCGGTCTCGGCGGCGCAGCGATCTCGCTTACGACGACGTACGATTTCTCGCACACGACGATCAGCGGCCAGGGCTTCATCGCGATCGCGGCGATCATCTTCGGGCGCTGGCATCCGATCGGCGCGGCAGGGGCGGCCTTGTTCTTCGGCTTTGCCCAGGCGCTGCGCTTCCAAGCGCAGCTGTTCGAATGGTCCAAGGCCATTCCAAACGAGTTCCTGTACATGCTGCCTTACGTCCTCACGCTGCTGCTGCTCGCATTTGCGGCGGGCAAAAACCGCGCTCCGGCGGCGGCGGGTGAGCCTTACGATCCCGGCAAGCGTTAAGATCGGCTTACAGCCTCTTGCATCCATATGCAAGAGGCTTTTTTTTGCACCCTGCATCAGATGGGGACAACAAATCCGAAAGAAGGAAAGCCCTGCTCGACGATACATGGAATGGCGTCAAAAAAGGATGCCGGCGAAGGAAGCGGCGGAGCTCGCGGCCCCTGTTTTGAGCGAAGGGACCTTTAGGCTCCGGACAGCCGGTTCCCCTTGGAAATCGGGGCTCCGCAAGCAAAATTCCTTGGTTGACAGCCTCGGAGCAGGGGTGTAAATTAGGTGTTACTGAATCGTCACATCTTAACAACATTGTGAATCATTTCACGAGTTAAAAGGGGCATCCGGCATGGAATGTCCGGATGGTTGAGCATACTATAACGGGTCCGCGCCTGTGCTGACGCATGGAAGCGACGGACTTCGAAGGAGATGGATCGACGTGGAAGCTTTGGCTCTGGAGCGCAAGGCGGAACAGAACCGGGAACTGCGCGAGAGGCTGCTGCAGCTGAAGAAAGAACGCAACGCCATCATTCTCGCCCACTATTATCAGAGGGATGAAATTCAGGAGGTCGCCGATTTCCGGGGGGATTCGTTCCTGCTGGCGCAAAAGGCGGCTGAAACCGACGCCGATACGATCGTATTCTGCGGCGTCCACTTCATGGGCGAGAGCGCCAAGATTCTGGCTCCGAACAAGACCGTCATCATTCCCGACGAGCGGGCCGGCTGCCCGATGGCGGACATGGTCAATGTCGAGGGCCTGCGCAAGCTGAAGGCGCAGCATCCCAATGCGAAGGTCGTCACGTATATCAACTCTTCGGCCGAGATCAAGGCGGAGACGGATATTTGCTGCACGTCGGCCAACGCCGTGAAGGTCGTCAACTCGGTCGACAGCGACGAGATCATCTGGGTGCCGGACAAGAACCTGGGCCATTATGTCCAGCAGAAGACCGACAAGAAGATGATCATCTGGGAAGGCTACTGCAATACCCATGACATGCTGACCGTCAAGGACGTCGAGGAAATGAAAGCCAAATATCCGAACGCGGAATTTGTCGTCCATCCCGAATGCCGTCCGGAAGTCGTCGAGCTCGGCGATTTTGTCGGAAGCACGACGGCCATCATCAAATATTGCAAGGAATCGCCCAATAAGGAATTCATCGTCGGAACCGAGGACGGCACCGGCTACCAGCTTCGTCTGGACAGCCCGGACAAGACGTTCCATTTCGCGACCAAATACCTGGTATGCCCCAACATGAAGGTCAACAACCTCAAGAAGCTGGTCCGCTGCCTGGAAAACATGTCTCCGCAAATCTATGTGCCGGATGCCGTTGCCGACAAGGCGCGCCTGTCCCTGGAGCGCATGCTGCTGGTGAAGTAGCATGCGCTACTCCCATGTCCGGAGGAGCTTGCACCTATGATACCTAGATATTTAGTCGATCTGAATCTCGACGAGCTGCCTGTCGTGGAGAAGGATGTCATCGTCATCGGGGCCGGCATTGCCGGTCTTTTTACCGCTATACGGGCCAGCGAACGGAACTCGGTCCTGATGATCACCAAGAAATCGCTCATGGACAGCAACACGCGTTATGCGCAGGGAGGCATTGCCGCCGTCATTTCCGACGAGGATTCTCCCGACTTCCATCTGGAGGACACGCTCGTGGCCGGCGCCGGCCTGTGCGACCGCGACGCTGTCGAGGTGCTGGTGCATGAAGGGCCCAAGGGCGTGCGCAGCCTGATCGGCATGGGCACGCAGTTCGACCTCGAGAACGGGGAATTCGCCTTGACGAAGGAAGGCGCGCACAGCCAGCGCCGCATCCTGCACGCCAACGGCGACGCGACCGGCTTCGAGATCGTCCGCGCCTTGTCGGAGAAGGCGATGGCCGCCGAGAGGATCGAGGTATGGGACGACCACTTCGCCATCGACCTCATCACGCGGGACAATGAATGCTGCGGCGCCCTTGTGCAGAAGCCGGACGGCAGCCGGGTATTCGTGCGCGGCAAGGCGACCATCCTGTGCACCGGCGGCACTGGGCAGATGTTCCGGTATACGACCAATCCGGAAGTAGCGACCGGAGACGGCGTCGCGATGGCTTACCGTGCCGGAGCCTACATAAGAGACATGGAATTCATTCAGTTCCATCCGACAACGCTTTGCTACCCGGGCGCGCCCCGCTTCCTCATTTCGGAGGCTGTCCGGGGAGAAGGGGCCGTTCTGCGCAACATCCGCGGCGACCGCTTCATGGAGCGATACCATCCTCAGCTGGAGCTGGCGCCGCGCGACGTCGTCGCCAATGCCATCGTCAGCGAGCTGGAGCAGACGCGGTCGACATTCGTCTATCTGGACGTGACGCATGAGTCGGAGGAGATGATCCGCCACCGGTTCCCGACGATCTACGAAACCTGCCTGCAGTACGGCCTCGATTTGACGACGGACTGGATTCCGGTCGCTCCGGCGGCCCATTATACGATGGGCGGCGTCAAGACGGATCTGAACGGAGAGACGAATCTCTCCCGCCTGTTCGCCTGCGGCGAAGTGTCTTCGACCGGGGTGCATGGCGCCAACCGGCTGGCGAGCAACTCGCTGTCGGAGGCGATCGTGTTCGGGCGCCGCATCATCCACCGCATCGAGGAGCTGCCGCCGCTTGAGGGCGCGGTTCATGTACGGGAAGAAAAGGAAGAGCATAGCGCCATCTCCAGACAGGCGGTCGTGGAGAAGCGGCTCAAGCTGCAGAAGGTCATGGTTCGCTATGTCGGCTTGCGCCGCAGCGCGGACAGCCTGGCCAAAGGGCTTGTCGAGCTGAAGAGGCAATTGCCGTTCCTTTCGTCGGTCATGGCCAAATGGGAAGATTTCGAGTTCGCCAATCTGCTGACCATCTCCATGCTGACCGCGGAGTCCGCGGCTGCCCGCGAGGAAAGCCGAGGCGCGCATTACCGGGTGGATCATCCTCAGCGGGATGACCGCAATTGGCGCAAACATACGGTTCTGCACCGAGTGCAGGGCATTACGGAGGAATCGGTATATGATGGATCAGCAATTTGAGGCCGGCCTTGGCCTCGGCGGTTATGACAAAAGTCTTCGCGACAGCATTCAGAGCTGGCTGGCCGAGGATATCGGCACCGGGGATGTGACGACCCGCACGACCATTCCGGCTGGCAGCAACATGAAAGCCGTCATCCACGTCAAGGAAGACGGGATTATCGCCGGCCTGCCCGTCGCGCAGACCGTCTTTTCGGTCGTCGATCCATCCCTTGCCTTCACGGCTCATGCAAAGGACGGCGACCGGGTAACGGCGGGAACCGTCATCGCCGAAGTGGAAGGCAGCACGCACAGCATTCTGACGGGCGAGCGGCTCGCGCTCAACCTGATGCAGCGCTTGTCGGGCATCGCCACCAAGACAAGCCGCTTCGTCGACATTCTGGACGGGCTTCCGACTCGTCTGGTCGACACCCGCAAGACGACTCCGGGCCACCGGATGCTGGAGAAGTACGCCGTCCGCGTCGGCGGCGGCGCCAATCACCGCTTCGGCTTGTACGACGCCGTCATGATCAAGGACAACCATATCAAGGGAGCCGGCGGCATCACCGCGGCCGTGATCGCGTCCCGTTCCGTCATCCCGCACACGATGAAGATCGAGGTCGAGACGGAATCGATGGAGCAGGTCGGCGAAGCTCTTGATTGCGGCGCGGACATCATCATGCTCGACAATATGAAGCCGGAGCTTATGGCGGAGGCCGTTCGTCTGATCAAGAGCCGTTCTCCCCATGTCCTGACGGAAGCGTCGGGCGGGGTGCGGCTGGAAACGATCCGGGCCATCGCCGAGACCGGCGTGGACATCATTTCCGTCGGCGCCCTCACGTATTCGTTCGAAGCTCTCGATATCAGCCTCGACCTGGGCGGCAAGAAGGGGAGGTCGTAATCCGTGATTGTCGTCATCGACGTAGGCAATACGAATATCGTGCTCGGCATCTACCGCGGACAGGAGCTGCTCCATCACTGGCGCATGAGCACCAACCGCTCGGCGACGAGCGACGAGTACGGCATGATGGTGTACAACTTCTTCCAATTCGCCGGCATCTCCATCGATTCCATCGACGGAGTCGTCGTCTCTTCGGTCGTGCCGCCGCTCATGAGGACGCTGGAGCAGCTGTCGGTCAACTACCTTCGGCACTCCCCTCTCGTCATCGGTCCCGGCATCAAGACGGGCCTCAACATCCGGTACGAGAATCCGCGCGAGGTCGGAGCGGACCGCATCGTGAATTCTGTCGCCGGAATCGAGAAATACGGCTCGCCGCTCATCGTCGTCGATTTCGGTACGGCGACGACCTTCGATTATATCGATCCGAGCGGCGCTTATCTGGGCGGCGCCATCGTGCCGGGCATCGGCATCTCGACGGAAGCGCTTTACCAGAAAGCGGCCAAGCTGCCGCGCATCGAGCTTGTCCGGCCGCGCAGCGTCATCGGCCGCAATCCTGTGACTTCAATGCAGGCCGGCATCATTTTCGGCTATGCCGGACAGGTGGACGGCATCGTCCGCCGGATCCGCCAGGAGTTCGGAACCGATCCGCGCGTCATCGCGACGGGCGGCCTGGCCGACATGATCGCGGCGGAATCGGAGACGATCGAGAAGGTGGACCAGCTGCTCACGCTCGAAGGGCTGCGCATCATTTACGAGCGCAACCAGGACCAGCATGGTTAATGAAGCCGGAGAAAGAGCAAATTGAGATAGGATTGAGCGGCGCCGACTGAAGCATTGAGTCAACGGCAATGAAGAAACCAACAGAGGACAAGGAGGGATTCATTGATGAGCGATTACAAGGAAGGAACCCGCGAGGGCGACTATCTCGTCCGGGGAACGGCATGGGGCGGCAAAGTCCGCGTATTCGCGGCGCGCACGACCGAGCTGGTCGGCGAGCTGCAGCGGCGTCACGGAACCTACCCGACCGCTTCCGCAGCGCTGGGACGCACAGCGACGATCGGGTCGATGATGGGGATGATGCTCAAGGGCGAGGAGAAGCTGACGCTTCAGGTCAAGGGCGACGGTCCGATCGGCCAGATCGTCGTTGATGCCAACGCCAAGGGAGAGGTGCGCGGTTATGTCGACAACCCGGAGGCGCATGTGCCGAGCAATTCGCTCGGCAAGCTCGATGTGGCCGGCGTCGTCGGTACGACGGGCTTCGTCCATGTCACCAAGGATCTGGGCCTCAAGGAGCCTTACCGCGGCAGCGTTCCGATCGTATCCGGCGAGCTGGGCGAGGATTTCACCTATTACTTCGCTTCCTCCGAGCAGACGCCTTCGGCGGTTGGAGTAGGCGTGCTGGTGGACGTGGACGGAAAGGTGCTGCATGCAGGAGGCTTCATTCTCCAGCTGCTGCCTGGCTTGACCGATGAGGAGATCGGGCGGCTCGAGACGGCTCTGGGCGGGCTGCCGCATGTCACGGCCCTTTTGGATCAAGGTGAGACCCCGGAAGAAATTCTGCGGTGGGTCGTCGGCGACGAGCTGACTGTGCATGAGACGATGGACGTGAAGTTCGTCTGCCAATGCTCTGCCGAAAAGGTGGAGCAGACGCTGATCAGCATGGGCGAGACCGAGCTGAGAAACTTGATCGAAGAGGAAGGATCGGCTGAGGTCGTCTGCCACTTCTGCAACGAGGCCTACACGTTCGACAAGCCTCATCTGGAAAGGCTGCTTCAAGAAGCCACCGCCGGCAAGAACGGGTAAGGGAAGACGGGCGATATGGGCAAGGACAAAATGCTCAAGGGAATCATCGGCTTGCAGGCGGTCTGCATGATCGTGCTTGCCGTTTTTGTTGTCATCCAGCAGCTTCCCGAGTCGGCTCCCGGATCGGTCGACGCGTCCGGAGCGGGAGCCGGAGGCTCGGACGGCGAAGCGGCTGTCGTCGGGGATCAGGCGATCCGGAATTCGGATTGGGTGGAGCAGCTCAAGAAGCAGTACGGGGACAGTGTGCTGAGGATGCTGATGCTGCGCAGCGCGCTGGACCAGGAGAGCGCCAAGGGGAGCCTGGAAGTGACGGCCGAAGAGATTCAGTCGGAGCTGGCTTCCCAGATGGAAGGATACGAGGATGAGGACGCCTTCTACCGGGAAATGAAGGAGCAGCTCGGCATGAGCCGGGATGACGTATGGAGCGACGCCATGTACCGCCTGCTTCTGGAGAAGTGGATGACGCGCGGCATCGAGGTTTCGGACAAGGAAGTAGACGCTTATATGAAGGAGCATCAGGCGGAGCTCTCCGCTTCCTCGCGCCTGCATCTTCGCTGGATCGTCCTTCCGGATTCGGACAAGGCCTCTGCGGTGCTGGATGAGCTGGAGCAGGGGGCCGGCTTCGAGGAGCTGGCGCAGCGGGAATCCCTGGATGAAGGAACGGCTTCGAACGGCGGAGATCTCGGGCTGATCGACGAGCGGGATCCATTCCTCGACCCGGGGGCGGCCAAGGCGGCCGCCGGCCTGCAGCCCGGCGACATCGCAGGTCCCGTGGAGGTGGCCGGAGGTTATGCGGTCATTGAGCTGCTGGAGCGGATCACGCCTCCGGACCCCGGCAAGGCCGCCATGCGCGAGCGGGTCAAGCGCATGATCGCCCTGGACGAAGCGGGATCCCTGAAGGATGGGGAAGAGAAGCTTCTCAAGCACTATCAGGCATCGGTGCTGCCCGATCCGACATCGGAACCGACCAAAGGATAGCGAAATGACGATACGTTCATGCTGTCCTCCGCGATTCTATTGACAAGGGCCGAAAGGCCTTGTTAAGATAGAAACAGCCAATAACCTACTATTTTAGTCGGAATATAGATGAGGAGGCAGTTGACTATGGCCAGAATTGTGCAGAATGTAACCGAACTGATCGGAGATACGCCGCTTGTCCGCTTGAACCGCTTGGTGCCGGAGGGAAGCGCCGAAGTGTACGTGAAGCTGGAATATCAGAACCCGGGCTCCAGCGTCAAGGACCGCATCGCCATCAGCATGATCAACGTTGCGGAAGAGCAAGGTCTGATTCAGCCGGGCGTGACGACGATCGTCGAACCGACGAGCGGCAATACGGGAATCGGCCTGGCCATGGTTGCTGCAGCCAAGGGCTACCGTTCCGTGCTCGTCATGCCGGAGACGATGAGCCTTGAGCGCCGCAACCTGCTTCGCGCTTACGGCGCGGAGCTGGTGCTCACGCCAGGAGCCGAAGGAATGAACGGCGCCGTCAAGAAGGCGGAGCAGCTGGCGGAGGAGAACGAGAACTACTTCATCCCGCAGCAGTTCAAGAACCCGGCCAACGTCAAGGTCCACCGCGAGACGACGGGACCGGAGATCGTCGAGGCGATCAACGGCTACGACGGCAAGCTGGACGCGTTCGTGGCGGGCATCGGCACCGGCGGCACGATCAGCGGCACGGGCGAGGTGCTGCGCAAGAGCTTCCCGAACATCCACATCGTCGCGGTCGAGCCTGCGGCATCCCCGCTGCTGTCCGGCGGCAAGCCGGGTGGGCACAAGATCCAGGGCATCGGCGCCAACTTCATTCCGGACATCCTGGATCGCGAGATCTACGATGAAGTCATTACGGTCGAGAACGAGGAAGCATTCGAGTTTGCGCGCCGCGCCGCCAAGGAAGAAGGCCTGCTCGTCGGCATCAGCTCCGGCGCAGCCATCTCTGCCGCGCTGCAGGTGGCCAAGAAGCTGGGCCCGGGCAAGCGCGTCATCGCGGTCGTTCCGAGCAACGGAGAGCGCTACCTGAGCACGCCGCTGTTCAACTTCGAGAACTAGGTTCCGGATAACACGAAGGCTCTCCGACGATCGGAGGCAGAGTCTTCACGCAGGGCAAACCGTTCCGACGCCATCTCTATCGATGGCGCGGGGCGGTTTTTTCATGGCCGGAAACGCATCCCGCGTAGGCGGGGTTCCTTATTTTCATGGCAGGCGCTTTCGGAGGCAGGCGGATTACAATCAGGGATATGGCGCCTTTTTCAGCTTGATTTTGAACAATCAAAAGGATACGATCAGTCGATAGAGAAGAGGACGATGCATGAACGGGGGAAGCGGGGCCATGACAGAATTCGGAGTCACGTCTTGGGAGCAGTGGGAATCTTGGCTGGGCGGGGAGAAGGAGTACACGACCTTGCCGGTGCTGGCCAGACTGCCTCTGCCGGAGGAGAGCCTGCTGCCGGAATCCTGGGAACGGATGTGGCTGGAGGCGGGGCCTTGCTCGATCGTCCTGGAGAGCGGCAAAAGCGGAAGGTACACCTATATGGGACGGCGGCCCGCCGAGCTGCTGCAGGGCAAGGGCGGCTATGCCGAACAGCTCCGGCTTCGGCTCGGAAAGGGCGGCCGGGCAGATTACGAGCTGGTCGAGCGCTTCGAGGCCGCTCCGCTGGAGGCGGTCAGGCGCTGGATGCGAGGATCGGACGGTCCGAGGCTTCCTGCGGGAGAAGGTCCGGCATGGACCGGAGGCATCGGCGGATTCTGGAGCTATGACATCATCCGCTCCATCGAGCGCCTCCCGGAGCTGGCCGAAGACGATCTCGGCTTGCCGGACTATCTGTTCATGCGGCTGGACGAGCTGTGGATCGTCGACCGCAAGAAGCGGCTGCTGTTCGCTTCGGTTCATGTCCCTCTGACCGGCCAGGCCGGTGTAGGCGCCAGGAGAGCCGCATACGATGCGGCTGTCGTCCGTACGGAAGAAATGCTTCGGGAATGGGCGGACTGGAGCGCCTCATCCGGTGCGGCAGCGGAGCTTGCGGATTCTCGGCGCCAGCTCCTGGAGCGGGAGCGGGACGGCTCCGCCCCTCCATTCGCGGATGTGCCGGAGGGGGCCGCCAGCCCGTTCCTCAAGGACCGCTATATGAATGCGGTCCGCCGGATCCAGGATTACATCGCGGCGGGCGACGTCTTTCAAGTCAATCTCTCGCTCAGGCAGCAATGCCGGACGGAGACATCGCCGGAAGAGCTGTACGAATGGCTTCGCCTCATCAATCCTTCTCCGTATATGGGCTTGCTCCGCACGCCGGGCTTCCAGCTGGTGTCCGCCTCGCCGGAGCTGCTCGTCGAGATGAAGGACGGGCGGCTGGCCACGCGTCCGATCGCGGGGACTAGGCGGCGCGGGCGAACTCCGGAGGAGGATGCCGCGATGGAGCGGGAGCTCAGGACGAGCGAGAAGGAGACCGCCGAGCATATCATGCTCGTAGACCTGGAACGCAACGATCTCGGACGTGTGTCGAGCTACGGCAGCGTGCGCGTGGAGGAGCTGATGGCGGTGGAGCGGTACTCCCATGTCATGCATCTGGCTTCCCAGGTGGAGGGCCGTCTGGCCGAAGGACTCGATGCATTCGACGTCATCGCCGGAGTGTTTCCCGGAGGGACGATTACCGGCGCCCCAAAAATCCGCACGATGGAAATCATCGAGGAGCTGGAACCGGTCCGCCGCGGTCCGTATACGGGCTCGATGGGCTGGATTGACTACAGCGGGGATATGGAATTTAATATTATTATCCGCACGATGGCCGTCCTGGACGGCCAAGTGCATATCCAGGCCGGGGCGGGCATCGTGATCGACTCCGACCCCGAGCGGGAATACAAGGAATCCATCAGCAAGGCAAGAGCGCTGTGGCGCGCTTTCCAATACGCGGAGCTGCACCGCGCCGCGGATGCCGCGCCGGCATCCGACACCAACTGACAGGGGGCTTTCGAAATGATTCTCGTACTCGACAATTACGATTCCTTCACGTACAACCTCGTGCAGTACCTGGGCGAGCTGAACGAAGAAATCGTCGTGAAGCGCAATGACGAGATTACGCTGGAGGAGGTCGCCGGGCTTGCTCCGGACCACATCCTGATCTCTCCGGGACCTTGCTCTCCGAACGAAGCCGGCATCAGCCTCGCTCTGATCGAGCGCTTCAAGGGCGAGATTCCGATCTTCGGCGTCTGCCTGGGGCACCAGGCGATCGGACAAGCCTTCGGAGGCGAGGTGGTGCGGGCGGAGCGGCTCATGCACGGCAAGACGTCTCCGATCCTTCACGAGGGAAGGGGCGTATTCCGCGGCCTGCCGTCGCCGTTCACCGCGACACGCTACCACTCCCTCATCGTGCGGCGCGAGACGCTGCCGGACGAGCTGGAGATCACGGCCGAGACGGCCGAGGGCGAAATCATGGGCTTGCGGCACAAGAAATATGCCGTTGAAGGCGTGCAGTTCCATCCGGAATCCATCATTACGGAGAACGGATTGGCGCTGCTGCGCAACTTCCTGTCGGAGACGGCCGTTCGATGAAGATTGGTTATAACGGATCCGTGGCCGATTCCGAAGATGTCCGCATCTCGGTTTTCGACCACGGATTTTTATATGGAATGGGATTGTTCGAGACGTTCCGCACCTACGGAGGCGAGCCTTATTTGCTGGAGAGGCACCTGCGGCGGCTGGAGGACGGCTGCGCGCGGCTGCAAATCTCCTATCGGGCAGAACCGGATCGAATCCGCATGCTGGTCCGCGATGTGATGGCTGCCGCAGCAATCGACGGCGATGCCTATGTCCGCATGACGGTGTCCGCCGGCGACGAAGGGCTCGGCTTGCCGGCCGGGCCTTACGCCTCGCCTTCGGAGATCGTCATGGTCAAGAATCTTCCGCCGGCATCTCCGGAGCTGCATGTCCGCGGACGCGAGCTGCGCCTGCTGGGGACGCCGCGGAATACGCCCGAGCTCGGCATCCGGATGAAGTCGCTTCATTACATGAACAGCATCGCGGCCAAGCAGGAGCTGATGGCCTCCGGAGCTTCGGCCGGGTCCGAAGGGCTGATGCTGACAGCGGAAGGATGGCTGGCGGAGGGAATCGTCAGCAATCTGTTTTTCGTCTCGGGCGGCATCGTCCGCACGCCGTCCCTGGAGACGGGGATTCTGCCCGGAATTACGCGCGGCCGCGTCATGGAGCTGGCGCGGGAAGCGGGAATGCCGGTCGAGGAAGGACTGTACCGGTGGGAGGATCTATTGGAGGCGGACGAGGTTTGGACGACCGGGTCGGTGCAGGAGTTGGTTCCCGCAACCGCGCTGGCTGACGGCTCGGGGAAGCTCGCCCATCCACGTGCAGGAGCGGCGGCGGGTCCGATATGCAGCAAGCTCCTCGGCCTGTACCGGGCCGATGCGCGGAGCGGCTGGCAGATAGACAGATCCTGATCGGACATCCGGCAGCCGCTTGCGTATTGCGAGGCTCCGGCTGAAGCCTGGCCGCAGATTCCGCAGGCTATCCGGTTCATTAAGGTTTTTTATAGGAGGGGATTCGATGTATATCCGTCAACGGCGCCATGCCGTGCCGAAGCGCCGGTATGAGCTGGGGGGAGGCGTCAGGCTGGAGCTTGGAGAGCGGACCTTGATCATGGGCATCCTGAATGCGACCCCGGATTCGTTCTCCGACGGCGGACGCCATGCCCGGGTGGATGAGGCGGTGCGCCACGCCCTGAAGATGGCGCGTGAGGGCGCGGACATCATCGATGTCGGAGGAGAATCGACCCGACCCGGCTTCACCCCTGTTCCGCATGAGGAGGAGCTGCGGCGCGTCGTTCCCTTGATCGAGAGGCTGCGCCTCGAGCTGCCGGAGATGCCTCTTTCCATCGATACGTACAAGTTCGAAACGGCGAGGGCGGCGCTTCAAGCCGGCGCGCATATCATCAACGATATATGGGGTTTGCGGCTCGATTTCCGAATGGCCGATACCGCCGCCGAGTTCGGCTGCCCGGTCATCATCAGCCACAACCGGCAGGAAAGGGACTACGAGGATCTCATACCGGATGTCGTTTCCGACCTTCAGGGAAGCGTCGAGATCGCCAGGGCGGCGGGCGTAGCCGAGGAGAACATCTGGCTCGATCCCGGCATCGGCTTTGCCAAAACCCATGAAGACAACGTGGCGCTGATGGGGAGCTTGTCACAGCTGGCGGAGCTGGGCTACCCGGTGCTGCTCGGCACTTCGCGCAAGCGGTTCATCCGGGACACGCTCGGGCTGCCGGTCGGAGAGCTGATCGAGGGAACGGCAGCGACGGTGGCGCTTGGAATCGCCCAAGGCTGCCAGATCGTTCGCGTGCACGATATCGATGCGATCCGCAAAACATGCGCAATGACAGACGCGATCGTCTACGGCCCGCGCTGATACTTTGGAACAGAAAGGAATGGACCGGCCGACAATGGACAAGATGACACTTAATGGCATGCGGTTTTTCGGTTATCATGGCGTATTTCCGGAGGAGAACCGGCTTGGGCAGAATTTCCATGTCGACCTCGTTCTCAAGCTGGATCTTGAGCAGGCCGCCCGCACCGACGAGCTGGAGCATTCCATCAACTATGCCGACCTGCATGCGGCGACCAAGAAAATCGTGGAAGGGCCGCCCGTGAAGCTGATCGAGGCGCTGGCGGGCCGTATTGCAACTGCACTGCTCGAGACGTATACTGGCATTACTGAATTGACCGTTCGCGTGACGAAACCGAATCCTCCGTTCGAGATCCACTTCGACGGCGTTGTCGTCGAACTGGTGCGAAAGCGGGATGAGCATGGAGAAATCGTACCCGCATAGCGGGACTGCCGGGACTATGAGCAGGGCCTATATCGCCCTCGGCTCCAACATAGGGAAACGCGCGGACCTGCTCGCGCAGGCGTTGAAGCTGCTTGACGGAAGCGAGGGCGTGTCCGTGGAGGAGGTATCCTCCGCGTATGAGACCGATCCGGTCGGTTACGCCGACCAGCCCGCTTTCCTCAATATGGCGGCTTCTCTGCGGACGCGCCTCGATCCGCTGGAGCTGCTGCGCCTGATGCTCGACATCGAGCGCCGGCTTGGCCGGGTCCGCGATATCCGCAACGGCCCGAGAACGATTGATTTGGATCTGCTTTTATATGAAGATGTGTCCATGGATAAGGAAGAGCTGCAGCTCCCTCATCCTAGAATGGAGGAGCGGGCGTTCGTGATGGTTCCCCTGGCCGAGGTGCTGGAACCGGGCCACCCTCTGCTGGCCAAGGCGGAGTCGATGGCGGTCGCGGCATTACGGGATGGAAAGGAAGGCATTGCTCAATGGAATACGATCAACTGGCGCAGCGGATCCGCGCCTTTCGGAAGCTGAAGGGCTTCACCCAACAGCAGCTGGCCGACAAGCTGGAAGTATCCGTTGCGGTGCTCGGCTCGCTCGAGCGCGGCACGCGCAAGCCCGAAGCCAAGCTTCTCGGGCGGATCGCCGACACTCTCGGCATCGACTATGAAGAATTGACGGCCGTGACGAGCGGCGGTCTGCGATAGAAGGAAGGAACGGTTATGCTTAAAATCGGAAATATCGAAATGAAGAATAATGTCGTTCTCGCTCCTATGGCGGGCGTCTGCAACCCTGCATTCCGGCTCATCGCCAAAGAGTTCGGCACCGGGCTCGTTTGCGCGGAGATGGTGAGCGACAAGGCGATTGTCCACGGCAACAAGCGCACGCGCGAAATGCTGTTCGTGGATGAGCGCGAAAAGCCGCTCAGCCTGCAGATTTTCGGCGGAGACCGCAGATCCCTTGTCCAGGCTGCGAAAGTCGTCGACAAGGAGACGAATGCGGACATCATCGACATCAACATGGGCTGTCCGGTGCCGAAGGTGACCAAATGCGATGCCGGCGCCCGCTGGCTGCTCAATCCCGACAAGATCTACGAGATGGTCAGCTCGGTCGTCGACGCCGTCGACAAGCCGGTAACGGTCAAGATGAGGATCGGCTGGGACAGCGACCATATCTTTGTGGTCGAAAACGCCCGCGCCGTCGAACGCGCCGGAGGCAAAGCCGTCAGCGTGCATGGACGCACCCGGGAGCAGCTGTATACGGGCCATGCCGACTGGAGCTACATTAGGCAGGCCAAGGAAGCGGTGAGCATTCCGGTCATCGGCAACGGCGACGTCAACACCCCGGAGGACGCCAAGCGCATGATCGCCGAAACCGGCTGCGACGGCGTCATGATCGGACGCGCGGCGCTCGGCAACCCTTGGATGCTCTACCGCACGATCCATTACCTCACGCATGACGAGCTGCTGCCGGAGCCGAACGCCGTGGAGAAGATGGAGATCGCCATCCTTCACATGGACCGGCTGATCGCGCTCAAAGGCGAGGCCGTAGCCGTGAAGGAGATGCGCAAGCATCTGGCCTGGTATCTCAAAGGCCTCAAGGGCGCCGCCCGCATCAAGGACAACATCATGGAAGAGACGAGCCGCGATGTCATGGTCAACATCTTGAACGAGTATATCCGGTCTCTCGGCCAGGATGCCCAGATGCCGGCCGTACCGGAAGCGGCGGTCAACTGAAGCCATAGCACTGCCGCCCGCGGCAAGACGCTTTCCCTTGCGGGAAGCGTGCCCGCGGGCGGCCGTCTTTGCCGGGGGCCTCTCATTGACACGCCGGGTGCAATTGCATATAATCTTGCAATATAATCCTGTGCCGTCTGTTCTTGGTGGATTATGGACACGGTTTCAGGCACTGGGAATCCTGCTGTAATTCCTTTCGCTTT
>NZ_JZEJ01000001.1:3836761-3975963 GCF_001188365.1 Paenibacillus sp. D9
GAAAAGCACCGCGGGAGCGGAGTGAAATAGAACCTGAAACCGTGCGCTTACAAAAAGTCAGAGCCCTCTATATGGGTGATGGCGTGCCTTTTGTAGAATGAACCGGCGAGTTACGTTCACGTGCAAGGTTAAGTCGGGAAGACGGAGCCGCAGCGAAAGCGAGTCTGAATAGGGCGCCATAGTACGTGGATGTAGACCCGAAACCGTGTGATCTACCCCTGTCCAGGGTGAAGGTGCGGTAACACGCACTGGAGGCCCGAACCCACGAATGTTGAAAAATTCGGGGATGAGGTGGGGGTAGCGGAGAAATTCCAATCGAACTCGGAAATAGCTGGTTCTCCCCGAAATAGCTTTAGGGCTAGCCTCGGTGTTGAGCATGCTGGAGGTAGAGCACTGATTGGGTGCGGGGCCCGCCAAGGGTTACCAAGTCCAGTCAAACTCCGAATGCCAGTCATGTATAACCGGGAGTCAGACGGTGAGTGCTAAGATCCATCGTCAAGAGGGAAACAGCCCAGATCATCAGCTAAGGTCCCCAAGTGTGTGTTAAGTGGGAAAGGATGTGGAGTTGCCCAGACAACCAGGATGTTGGCTTAGAAGCAGCCACCATTTAAAGAGTGCGTAATAGCTCACTGGTCGAGTGACTCTGCGCCGAAAATGTAACGGGGCTAAACACACCACCGAAGCTATGGCATGTACCAATAGGTACTTGGGTAGGGGAGCGTTGTGTATAGGTTGAAGTCAGACCGTAAGGACTGGTGGACAGTACACAAGTGAGAATGCCGGTATGAGTAACGAAAAGATCAGTGAGAATCTGATCCGCCGTAAGCCTAAGGGTTCCTGAGGAAGGTTCGTCCGCTCAGGGTAAGTCGGGACCTAAGGCGAGGCCGAAAGGCGTAGTCGAAGGACAACAGGTTGATATTCCTGTACCACCGTAAGCCGTTATGAGCAATGGAGTGACGCAGAAGGGTAGTGACGCGGACCGATGGATGTGTCCGTCCAAGCAGTGAGGCTGGTTTGTTGGCAAATCCGCAAACCGTAAGGCTGGGCTGTGATGGGGAGGGAAACTTATAGTACCGAAGGTCATGATCTCCAGCTGCCAAGAAAAGCTTCTAGCCAGGCGAAGGTGCCCGTACCGCAAACCGACACAGGTAGGCGAGCAGAGCATGCTAAGGCGCGCGGAGTAACTCTCGTTAAGGAACTCGGCAACATGACCCCGTAACTTCGGGAGAAGGGGTGCCTCGGTAGGGTGAATAGCCCGAGGGGGCCGCAGTGAAAAGGCCCAAGCGACTGTTTAGCAAAAACACAGGTCTGTGCGAAGCCGTAAGGCGAAGTATACGGGCTGACGCCTGCCCGGTGCTGGAAGGTTAAGGGGAGCGGTTAGGGGCAACCCGAAGCTGTGAACCGAAGCCCCAGTAAACGGCGGCCGTAACTATAACGGTCCTAAGGTAGCGAAATTCCTTGTCAGGTAAATTCTGACCCGCACGAATGGCGTAACGACTTGGGCGCTGTCTCAACGAGAGATCCGGTGAAATTTTAATACCTGTGAAGATGCAGGTTACCCGCGACAAGACGGAAAGACCCCATGGAGCTTTACTGCAGCTTGATATTGGACTTTGGTACGATCTGTACAGGATAGGTGGGAGCCTGGGAAGCCGGAGCGCCAGCTTCGGTGGAGGCACCGTTGGGATACCACCCTGATCGTATCGGAGTTCTAACCTGGTACCGTGATCCGGTACAGGGACCGTGTCAGGCGGGCAGTTTGACTGGGGCGGTCGCCTCCTAAAATGTAACGGAGGCGCCCAAAGGTTCCCTCAGAATGGTTGGAAATCATTCGCAGCGTGCAAAGGCATAAGGGAGCTTGACTGCGAGACCTACAAGTCGAGCAGGGACGAAAGTCGGGCTTAGTGATCCGGTGGTACCGAATGGAAGGGCCATCGCTCAACGGATAAAAGCTACCCTGGGGATAACAGGCTTATCTCCCCCAAGAGTCCACATCGACGGGGAGGTTTGGCACCTCGATGTCGGCTCATCGCATCCTGGGGCTGAAGTAGGTCCCAAGGGTTGGGCTGTTCGCCCATTAAAGCGGTACGCGAGCTGGGTTCAGAACGTCGTGAGACAGTTCGGTCCCTATCTGTCGTGGGCGCAGGAAATTTGAGAGGAGCTGTCCTTAGTACGAGAGGACCGGGATGGACGTACCGCTGGTGTACCAGTTGTTCCGCCAGGAGCACCGCTGGGTAGCTACGTACGGACGGGATAAGCGCTGAAAGCATCTAAGCGCGAAGCCCCCCTCAAGATGAGATTTCCCAGTATGTAAGACCCCTGGTAGACGACCAGGTTGATAGGTTCGGGGTGGAAGCGCAGCAATGCGTGCAGCTGACGAATACTAATCGGTCGAGGGCTTATCCTATGGATCAAGCCTAACGGGATATCGTCGCAAGACGATGAACGTTGGCGAGACATGGCGAGATGAATCTCAGTACGATTCGTTAGCCATGTAAGAAGCACGAATGGACTCAGCATCCAGCATATTGATTCGATCCAGTTTTCAAGGCGCAAGCCACGTCTTGAACAAGCGTAACGTTTGGTGGCGATGGCGGAAGGGAACCACGCGTACCCATCCCGAACACGACCGTTAAGCCTTCCAGCGCCGATGGTACTTGGACCGCAGGGTCCTGGGAGAGTAGGACGTCGCCAAGCACAGAGAGAAGCCTGATCTGCGAGCAATCGCCGGTCAGGCTTTTTTTCTATTCAGAATAAGCGCATGTGTGTTGGACAGAGGCGCATTTCGGACAAACCGTCTTTGCCCGATTATTTCCCTTCAATCCGCTCATACTAATCATCACCAAATCGGTCATTGGAGGTGAAGCAGATGAAGGGGAATCGAAGCATTCGAGTCGCATTGGCGTTCGCCGGAATCATGATGCTGGGGCTTGCCATCCCCGAAGGAAATGGAATTGCACCCGGAGCGCATATGCTGACGGCTTCCGAAGGTTGGAACACCGGTATCGAGAAACACCCGGATAATCTCCAAAAGCAGATTGATCACGCCCATTCCGTTGCTGAAAATACTTTAAAGACGCTTAAGGAACCTTTCAAAGTCAGCAGCACAGCCGCGGCAGCTGGTGCGAAGGAGCCGACCGGAATCGGTCAAAGGGCGGATTCGGCCAAAGGGCCTGTTGCCGAACCCGTCAGAGGCATCTACGTATCCGGCTACGCGGCAGGAAGCCCGAAGGCGATGGGAAGGCTTCGCGATCTGGCGAAGCGGACAGAAATCAATGCCATGGTCATCGATGTCAAAGATGATTACGGCTTGCTGACTTATCCTTCGAAAGTGCGGCTGGCTCATCGAATTGGAGCCGATCGCAGGCCTCTCATGGCTCAGCCTACGCAATTGATCGACGAGCTCCATGCCGAAGGGCTCTACGTGATCGGAAGGCTGGTCGTTTTCAAGGATGCCTGGCTGGCCAGCCGTGTACCGGATTGGGCACTGCATGAGCAGAGCGGCAAGGTATGGAGGGATTCCAAGGGGAAGGCCTGGATCAATCCTTATCGAAGCGAGGTATGGAATTATAATATTGCGATCGCCCAGGAAGCCGCCGAGCTGGGATTTGACGAGATTCAATTCGACTACGTCCGCTTCCCCGCCAATGGAAAGCGGGCAGAGGCAGTCATTGATTATGGCTCGCACGGGACAAACAAATCGGAAGCGATCGGGCAATTCCTCGGCCGTGCGAGGGATAAGCTGCATGGAAAGCCGATATCCGCGGATGTATTCGGCCTGGTTACATCCTCTTCGGATGATATGGGGATTGGCCAGACGTGGCGTTCGGTAGCTTCGAGCGTGGATGCCATTTCGCCGATGGTCTATCCTTCGCATTACTCGGCGGGCATGTATGGAATTCCACAGCCCGATCTCAATCCATCCGCTGTCATCCGAAAATCGATGAGCGACGCGGCTGCCCGCAACCGCTATCTGATCCAGAGCGGAATCAAGCCGGCTCAGATCAGGCCTTGGCTGCAAAGCTTTACGGCGACATGGCTGCATCCCCACCTTGCCTACGGAGAGAAGGAAATCCGGGAGCAGATTCGGGCCGCCCGCGAAGCAGGGGTCGATCAATATCTGCTCTGGAGTCCGCGCTGCATCTATCCTTTGACCGATGAACACCAAGGATGATCGGCATCTGCCGACTGCAGGCATACATCCAAGAGACACAAGGTCTGGCAAGAGGTGGAAGCGCCTCTGAAAATGACTATGAAAGCAAGATTCCGCTAGGTTGACAGCCCTATACCCCTCTGCTAAGATGGTCAATAATATATTTCGGCAAGCCATAACAAATAGGAGGAAATCATTCGTGTGGGAATCGAAATTCGCTAAAGAAGGCCTCACGTTCGACGATGTGCTGCTTGTACCCCGCCGCTCGGAGGTGCTGCCGCGCGCAGTCCAGGTCGGTACCCAGCTGAGCGACAGCGTCAAGCTGAACATCCCGCTGATCAGCGCGGGCATGGATACCGTAACGGAGGCTGCCTTGGCGATCGCGCTGGCGAGAGAAGGCGGCATCGGCATCATTCACAAGAACATGACGATCGCCCAGCAGGCGGAAGAGGTCGACCGCGTCAAGCGCTCCGAGAGCGGCGTCATCACGAACCCGTTCTCCCTGACTCCCGAGCATCATGTGTACGACGCGGAAGAGCTGATGGGCAAATACCGCATTTCCGGCGTGCCGATTGTCAACGAAGAGGGCAAGCTGGTCGGCATTTTGACGAACCGCGACCTTCGTTTCGTACATGATTACTCCATGAAAATCAAAGAAGTGATGACCCACGAAGAGCTGGTAACGGCTCCTGTGGGAACGACGCTGCAAGAAGCGGAAGTCTTGCTTCAGAAGCATAAGATCGAGAAGCTGCCGCTCGTAGACGAGACGAATACGCTTAAAGGCCTCATCACGATCAAAGATATCGAAAAGGCGATTCAATTCCCGAACGCAGCCAAGGACAAGCAGGGCAGGCTCTTATGCGGAGCTGCCGTCGGCATCTCCAAGGACACGGAAGAGCGCGCTGCGGCGCTCGTCGAAGCAGGCATCGACGTCCTGGTCGTGGACTCCGCGCACGGGCATCATATTAATATCATCGAAGCCGTCCGCAATTTGCGGAGCATTTACCCCGAGCTGACGATCATCGCGGGCAACGTCGCCACGGCCGAAGCGACGAGAGACCTGATCGAAGCTGGAGCCTCGGTCGTCAAAGTCGGCATCGGCCCCGGCTCCATCTGTACGACACGCGTCATCGCCGGCATCGGCGTGCCGCAGGTAACGGCGATCTATGACTGCGCCACGGCGGCACGCGAGTACAATGTGCCGGTCATCGCCGACGGCGGAATCAAGTATTCCGGCGACATCACCAAAGCGATCGCAGCCGGCGCCAGCGCGATCATGATCGGCAGCCTTTTCGCCGGCACGGAAGAAAGCCCGGGCGAATCGGAGATCTACCAGGGCCGCCGCTTCAAGGTTTATCGCGGCATGGGCTCCCTCGGCGCGATGAAGGAAGGCAGCAAGGACCGCTACTTCCAGGAGAACGAGAACAAGCTCGTGCCGGAAGGCATCGAAGGCCGCTTGCCTTACAAAGGGCCGCTGGCCGATACGGTCCACCAGCTGATCGGCGGCTTGCGAGCAGGAATGGGCTATTGCGGAACGGCGACCATAGAAGCGCTCAAGAACGATACCTCGTTCATCCGCATTACGGGCGCAGGTCTTCGCGAGAGCCATCCGCATGACGTGCAGATCACGAAGGAAGCCCCGAACTATTCGCTCTAGGAACAAGGATTAGATTTTTCTAAGAAGCAGTCCGCGCCGCGCGCGGACTGCTCTTTTTGCATGTCGGATAAAGCAAAAACATCCCCCGCCTCGTTAACGGTATGGTACAATAAAACCTGATTAATCCATGGTGAAGGAGAGAACAAATTGAAAGCAAGATTCGCTCCGGCTCTCGTGAAGCCGGTTGTCTCCGCCATCGTGGCGGCTACTCTCATTGCAGGCTCTTATATCGCTCCGGCTATTACTCCCGCGGCATCCGCGGCACCCAATACGAGCAGCAGCAACGCCCCGGCAGTCAGCAAAGACAATCCGCTTGGCCTGGCTGCCGATGCGGCCATCCTGATCGATGCCGACACGGGACAAGTCCTCTATTCCTATAACATTGACAAGCCTCTGCCTCCGGCAAGCATGACCAAGATGATGACGGAATATATGGTCCTCAACGCCGTCAAAAGCGGCAAGCTTAAGTGGGATCAGGAAATATCGGTCAGCAAGGAAGCGGCAAGCACGCCGAAGGACGGATCCCAGATCTATTTGGCGGAAGGCGATACCCATACGGTCAAGGAACTGTACACCGCTATGTCGGTCGCGTCGGCCAATGATGCGACTGTCGCGCTGGCTTCCTTCCTAGGAGGATCCGAGGCCGGCTTCGTCACCGAGATGAATGCCAAGGCTCAGGAGCTCGGCCTCAAGACGGCTCAGTTCACGAGCGCGACAGGTCTTCTCGATACGACCGTCATCGCAGCCAAGGATATGGCCAAGCTCGCCATGATCATATTGAAGGAAACTCCGGAATTCCTGGACTACTCCAAGATTCCTTCCGTCAAGTTCCGGGAACGGGACGCCAAGCCGATGATCAACAACGATTGGATGCTTGAAGGCAACAAAGGAAACACCAACTTCAAGCAGTATGTCTATGACGGCGTGGACGGCATGAAGACCGGCTATCTCAGCGCAGCGGGTTACTGCTTCACGGGAACGGTCAAGCGCGGAGACACCCGCCTGATCAGCGTCGTGTACCATACCAAGACCAAAGGCGCCCGTTTCCTCGAGACGCGCAAGCTGTACGACTGGGCTTTCAGCAACCTGGAGCGCAAAACGATCGTTCAGCCGAAAACCGTAGTAGAATCCGCCGCGGAGGCTACAATAACAAAAGGCAAAGCGAAAACCGTCGGCCTGGTGACGGAATCCGACTTCACGCTTATGGTGAAGAAAGGCGCGGCAGTCGAGCCGAAGATCATTGCCACGTCGATCCCCAAGACGGGCGAGCTTGTCGCTCCGGTCGCACAGGGACAGAAGATCGGAACGGTTACGTATAAGTATACGGATGCCGACACCGGCACAGCGGTTACGAAAGAGATCAATCTCATCGCCGCGGAAGGCGTGGAGAAGGCAGGCTGGTTCAAGCTGATGCTGCGCGGCATCGGAGGATTTTTCTCCGGGCTGTTCAAGGGCATCGTCGATTTGTTCTAATACGAACGGTTATAGCGGGATAAGCATGCTCAGCCGAACTGCGCGGAGCGCGGTCATACGGGTCTCGCTGACCGCGGGAGGAATCCGCCGGGAACGGGCAATAACACCTGAGGCTTTCCTGCAATAGTTTCATGCATGAGTTGTCGCCGCTTGGCGTACATGATAGAATTTGGGATAATCAACTCGGAAAAGTTGTCATCGCCCCGTCTTGGGCGAACAGACTATAGGAGGCTTTCAGACCATGTTGGAAACAGGAACATCGCGAGTTAAACGAGGTATGGCGGAAATGCAAAAAGGCGGCGTCATCATGGACGTCATGAACGCGGAGCAGGCCAAGATCGCCGAAGCGGCAGGCGCTACGGCAGTCATGGCCCTTGAGCGCGTGCCTTCGGATATCCGCGCCGCAGGCGGCGTAGCCCGCATGGCGGACCCGACTGTCCTCGAAGAGGTGATGAAGGTCGTTTCCATCCCGGTCATGGCCAAAGCCCGCATCGGCCATTATGTGGAAGCGCGCGTGCTGGAAGCGCTCGGCGCCGACTATATCGACGAGAGCGAAGTGCTCACGCCGGCCGACGAAGTGTTCCATATCGACAAGCGCGAATTCACGGTTCCGTTCGTATGCGGAGCCAAGGATCTGGGCGAGGCTCTGCGCCGCATCCAGGAAGGCGCATCGATGATGCGTACCAAGGGCGAGCCGGGAACGGGCAACATTGTTGAAGCCGTTCGCCACATGCGCCTGATCACGGGCCAGATCCGCAAGATCAAAGGCCTGTCCAAGGACGAGCTGTATGCGGAAGCCAAAAACCTGGGCGTCAACTACGAGCTGCTGCTCGATGTGCACGAGACGGGCAAGCTTCCGGTCGTCAACTTCGCTGCAGGCGGCGTGGCTACGCCATCCGATGCGGCTCTGATGATGCATCTGGGCGCTGACGGCGTATTCGTCGGCTCCGGCATCTTCAAGTCCGACAACCCGGAGAAATTCGCCCGCGCCATCGTGGAAGCGACGACTCACTATACGGACTACAAGCTGATCGCCGAAGTATCCAAAAACCTCGGCGGCGCGATGAAAGGCATCGAGATCTCCAAGCTGGCGCCGCATGAGCGCATGTCCGACCGGGGCTGGTAAGCGGCTGGCGGCAGAAAGAAAGAAGGCCTTAGCGAAATGACCCAGAAGATCGGTGTACTGGCGCTGCAGGGCGCCGTAGCAGAGCACATTCGCAGTCTCCAGGCTGCCGGCGCGGAAGCGGTCGCGGTCAAGCGAGTCGAAGATCTGGAGCAGCTGGACGGGCTTGTCATCCCTGGCGGCGAGAGCACGACCATCGGCAAGCTGATGCGCAAGTACGGCTTCATCGACGCGCTGCGCAAGTTCCATGAAGCGGGCAAGCCGCTGTTCGGAACGTGCGCAGGGCTTATCGTCTTGGCCAAGACGATCCAAGGGGGCGAGGAGCCTCATCTCGGCTTGATGGACATGACTGTCGTACGCAACGCATTCGGCCGCCAGCGCGAAAGCTTCGAGACGGAGCTCGCCATCCAAGGCATCGACAATCCGGTGCGAGCCGTGTTCATCCGCGCTCCATTGATCGGCGAGGTAGGCAGCGGCGTCGAGGTCCTCTCGACGCATAACGGCGAGATAGTCGCTGCCCGCGAAGGAACGCTGCTGGCGGCATCGTTCCATCCGGAGCTTACCGATGATTACAGCCTGCACGCCTACTTCGCGAACATGGTTCAAGAAGCGGCGCAGGTGAAGCGATAATCAATCCGTCAGGGTGGACGTTATAACGTCCGCCCTGATGTCTGTTTTTCAAGAATCAGAGAGGGGTGCCCCGACCGTGCTTGACGTACGACTGCTTAGAAATGAATATGACCGGGTAGCCAAAGCGCTGACCGACCGCAAGAAACCGCTGGACCTCATCTCCTCCTTCCCGGAGCTGGACGCGAAGCGCCGCGGAATATTGCAGGAAGGCGAAACGCTGAAGAACCGCCGCAACACGGTGTCTCAGGAAGTAGCCAAGCTGAAGAAAAACGGCGGCGACGCCGAAGCCCTCATCGTGGAGATGCGCGAGGTCGGCGACCGCATCAAGGAGCTCGACGAAGAGCTGCGCGTGCTGGACGAGGAGCTTGAGGCTCTTCTGCTCGCGATTCCGAACATGCCGAATGATAGCGTGCCCGTCGGCGGCGGCGAGGAAGACAACGTGGAAATCCGCCGTCATGGCGAGCCCCGCACGTATGAGTTCGAGCCGAAGGCCCACTGGGATCTGGCTGAAGGACTCGGCCTTCTCGACTTCGAGCGTGCGGCCAAGGTCACCGGCTCCCGGTTCGTCTTCTACACGGGTCTGGGCGCCCGCCTGGAGCGTGCTCTCCTCAACTTCATGATGGATCTGCACAGCGACCAGCACGGCTACTCCGAGGTGCTGCCTCCGCAGATCGTGAACCGCGACAGCCTGGTCGGAACCGGACAGCTGCCTAAGTTCGAAGAAGATTTGTTCAAAATCAAGGACAGCGAGTACTATCTGATTCCGACGGCGGAGGTTTCGGTAACGAACCTGCACCGGGAAGAAATCCTTGCCGCGGATGACCTTCCGAAGCGTTTTGTCGCCTTCAGCGCCTGCTTCCGTTCCGAAGCCGGAGCGGCAGGACGGGACACGCGCGGCCTGATTCGCCAGCATCAGTTCAACAAGGTGGAGCTCGTGAAGCTGGCCAAGCCCGAGGAATCCTATGACGAGCTCGAGTCCATGACGCAGAACGCCGAGCGCGTGCTGCAGCTGCTGGGCCTTCCCTACCGCGTGCTGCAGCTCTGCACCGGCGACATGGGCTTCTCGGCCGCGAAGACCTACGATCTCGAAGTTTGGCTTCCAAGCGCCAATACGTACCGCGAAATCTCCTCCTGCTCCAACTGCGAGGATTTCCAGGCGCGCCGTGCCGGCATCCGCTTCAAGCGCGACGCCAAGAGCAAGCCGGAGTTCGTGCACACGCTGAACGGCTCCGGTCTTGCGGTAGGCCGTACGGTCGCCGCAGTCCTGGAGAATTATCAGCAAGCCGACGGAACGATCCTCGTGCCTGAGGTGCTTCGTCCTTACATGGGCGGCATTGAGGTTATCGGTCCGCGCGGTTGATTGACTCTCTTCATGCTTGGAGCGCCATTCCTGGAAGGAATGGCGCTTTTTTTGCCTTGAATCGGTTGCCTAGAGGGAAACGGCTATGGTACAATGCTCAGGTATTGAACGATGGAGAGATACCGAAGCGGTCATAACGGGGCGGTCTTGAAAACCGTTAGGGTGCAAGCCCACGTGGGTTCGAATCCCACTCTCTCCGCCAATTCATTTCAACTAAAGCTCAAGCCCGGACAGGAATGTCCGGGCTTTTTTATTTTTGCTGCAGCAGGAGCCGATTGTCGTTCAGCCGTCAGGAAACATTTTGCAAGCATCTTCGTCATCCGCCGTATTAGGCCGTATCGAGGCATAGAAAACCTGATTTCGATGCAACCTACGGGATGGAGGTGGAAGGCCAATGAGCAATCCCGATATGCTTCAGCTGGACCAGTCCCGCTTGGTCGAGGCCTGGAATGAAACGCTCCCGACAACGATGAATGAGACCGACCGCTGCGAAGTCCATGCCGATGAAGAGGATCCGCGATCGCTGCGGGTCACGATCTTCGGCGCCGGGCATCAGATGTACTCGTACGACTTCAAGGTTACCTATGTGGACAGCCGGGAAGTTCAAGTGACGCTGATCGATGTCGATCAGGACAAGCAGACGATCGACGAGCGCAAGGAGCTCGTACAGGAGCAGGTAGCCGACTATATCCGGCATTTGCATGAATGCGCCCAGGCGCTGCATCGCTTGACCAAAGTCTGAGCAAAGGGGGAATGGGGCTTGACGAAGCAAAAAGGACCGGATAAAAACCTGCAGAATGTGGCCAAGGATCTCGAAATGGAGCCGGTGAACGCGCATAACGCCAACCAGCTGCAGCGCCAATCGGAGGACCGCAGGCATCAGGACAATCTGAACCATGGCGACGAGACCGATCTGGATCATCAATTGACCTGACCTTAGACAGCAAAAGGAGGAGAAGCCGATGAGCAAGCCGGACAGCATTCCGGTTCCCAATCCGGATGAAGACCGCAAGGCATCCCGCGACCGGGACCACGGACAGCCGCAGCAGCCGATGTCGGGCAGCAAGACGGTCAAAAACCGCAATCATGTCGACCATCACAATCCCGAGGGCAGTTAAGCCGGAAGGAAAAAGCGGGTGGGATCGAGGCCGTTCCCGTAGTGCGGGAGCGGTTTTTTTGATATGCAAATCATTACTCGAATCGAATAATTTTTTGATTACTTGTTCTCCCCCTTATTCAATTCCCATCGACAATGGTAGAATACAAAGAGTAGATTTCACGCAGGATTTCAAAGGAGGAAATACATTGAACGCGAAAAACCGGCCCTGGAAGCAAACGCTCGCAGTCCTGTCCGCTGCGGCGCTTGTAGCGGCCGCCGGATGCAGCAAATCCCCATCTCCGAAGGCAGAGCTCGAATCCGCCCTTGCGAGCATCGCAGCGGCTTCCTCTTACGCTTTCCATTCGACTGTTAATTTTGACGATCTTCAGCTCCCTTCCGGTCAGGCTGCAGGCGCAGCAACCGGCGAAGCCGCCAGCCTGCTGAAGGGAATGAACATAACGATGGACGGCGTCTACCAGAAGGATCCGATGCGCACGGACGCCAACGTCCAGCTGGCGCTTCCCGGCAATCCTCAGATGAATCTGACGCTGCCGATCATCATGACCGGCAGCAAGCTGTATGTGAAGGTTCCGTCGATACCGGCCCTGCCTGCGACCGCGCAGCTGGCGGACAAGTATGTCGTCATCGACACGGACAAGCTGGCCGAGGAGCAGGGCGAGCAAGCCGCGGCGCTGGATCCTGCGGTGCAGCAGAAGCTTATGCTGGAAGCCGGAGCTGCTTTCATCAAGCCTTTTGAAGAGAAGACCTACTTCAAGAGCTTGAAAGCGAAAGACGTGCAGGGTCTTCCTGAAGGCCTGGAGCCGGACTCCGTCTCCCAGTTCCTGATCGATTCCTCCAATGCCGAGGATGCGAAGGCGACTGCGGCGCAGAAGGCGATTCCTGCCGTGCTTGACGTGGTGCTCGGCAACGAGCAGTACCTGAAGGCGCTCGGCATGGACAAGGCGGAAGCGGAAGACAGCAAGAAACAGCTGCAAGATCCGCAATCGGAGCTGTCCAAGAAGCTGAAGGAACAGCTGAAGCTCAGCGAGGTCAAGGTGCTCGGAGCGGTCAAGGACGGCAAAATGGCCTACGAAAGCGTCGACGCCAACATCGAGTATGCCGGGGGCAAATCCGGTCCGCTCAAGCTCGTCATGCATTTCACGACATCATACAGCAAAGTCGGCGAGAAGGCTGCCTTTACGGGCGCCATTCCGACAGATGCGATTCCGGTCGAGCAGCTTGAAGCGGCGCTGCAAGGATCGGCCGCCAGCAAATAAAAACAGGTCTGAAGCCTTGCTTTAATCGACCCTGGAACCGCCTCGGCCCGAGGCGGTTTTTTTATGAAAAAAATCGAAAAGAGAAATCGTCTGGAATAAAAATGGAAGCGATTACTTTTTTCATTGACAGAGGAAAAACAGGAATGATATGCTAAATAATAGAAACATGCGCAAACGTTTGCACTATCGTTATCCTTTGGCCTTATTTAGGCCCTATTCTAATCTGGGGGGAAACAAGATGAAATGGCAGCGGATCATCCGCAACCGGAGCATAGGGGCCGTCATGGCCTGCCTGCTTGTTCTGCAACTGTTGGCCGGCATTGGACAGGCCTCGATTGTAAGCGCTAACAGCGAGGTGTCTGTTCCTCCTGCATCATCCAGCATCTATCAGGATCAGCCGGGCGGCACGTCCAGCTGGTATGTCGCCGGTACTGTGAACGACTGGAACAATGCCGACGCCAATTGGAAGTTCAAGCATCTGACGGGCGGCTTGTACGCCTATACGGCGGCGCTCGCTGCCGGCGATTACGAGTTCAAGCTGACCAAGAACGGCACCTGGGACGGCTTCGGCGACAACGGGAACAACTTCAAGCTTAAGCTGGACCAAGCGGAATCGGTCACCTTCTTCGTCAACGACGAAATCGGACAAGCCCGTATCTCGGTGCCTGGGGTGCACGGCCTGGCCCAATACGTTCCATCCCTGGATGATATGAAATGGCCTCGTCTGGTCGGAACCATGCAGAAGAAGCTCGGCGATCCCGCGGATTGGGATCCGGCCGGCGCGACATACCGGTTCCTCGACTACAACCTGGACGGCAGCGTGTACAAGCTCCAAGTCCAGCTGCCGGAAGGCCGGTATGAGGCCAAGGTTGCCTTTGGCCCGAGCTGGGAGGAGAACTACGGCGCGACAGGTCCAAACGGCGGCAATCTGAATATTGTCGGAGGCGACGATCTGTACGCCATCTTCAGCATCGACTACAAAGGAGATCAAAAGCTGAAGGCCGACACATTCCTTGCCGGCGGCGGTTCGAACGGCAAGATCAACAAGGACGCCATCCAGTTCGACAGCCGCTCGCTCACCTTCAAGAAGCCGTTCGGCGCCATCGCCGAGAACGGCGCGGACCTCACGCTCCGCGTGGCCGCTGCCAAGGACGACGTGCAGATGGCGCGGGTGGAGCTGACGAATGCAGAGGGCCTCGCATCGACGCACGAAATGCGCAAGGTGACGACCGTGGACGGCAAGGACTACTGGGAAGCGATCATTCCGAAGTCCGTCTTCACCGGAATCGGCATCTGGGGCTATAAATTCATCCTCATCGACGGCTCGGCCAAGCTGGAGCTCGGCGACGACAAGAACGGCACGTCCAGCCGCGGCGGGACGGGCATGGCCGCGGAGGACGGCGCCGTACCATTCGATCTGACGGTATACAAAGCCGATTACAAAACTCCGGACTGGATGAAGAACGCCGTCGTGTACCAGATCTTCCCGGACCGCTTCTTCGACGGGAATCCGGACAACAACCGCGCCAAGCTGGTGGACGGCTACCGCGGGGATCGGAACGAGAATCGGGTCGACAAGGACGCTCCGATCAAGCCGCTGCCTTTGCAATACTTTGACGGCGGAGTAGCGAACGACCCTGCTCCCGGACAAGTCGCGGGACAGTGGAGCGACGTGCCGGAAAATCCGGACCGCGTGAAGCCGGAGAACAAGCCGTATTACCCGAACGCGACTTCGGACGGCACCTGGACCAACGAATTCTACGGCGGGGATATCCAGGGCATCGGGATGAAGCTGGATTACCTGCAGTCTCTCGGCGTGACGGCGATCTACCTCAACCCCGTCGCATGGGCGGCGTCCAACCACAAATACGATGCCACCGACTACAAGCATCTGGACCCGATGTTCGGCGAGCCGGTGTACAACAAGCCTGGCGATCCGGCCTCAGGCCTCAACTATGAGGAGACGCGCAAGGCGTCGGACAAGGTGTTCATCGACTTCTCCAAGGCCGTCAAGGCCAGGGGCATGCATCTCATCACGGACGGCGTGTTCAACCACGTCGGCGACGACAGCATTTATTTCGACCGCTACGGCAAATATCCGGAGATCGGCGCTTACGAGTATTGGGCGAAGGTCTACGACTTGCAAAACGCGGCAAAGGATAAAGGAGAGAGCCTCGACAAGGCGGCAGCCGAGCAGCAGGCCCGTGCTTTCTTCACGGGCAAGATGAACCCCGCGACGGGCAAGAACTACGAATACCCGGCCGACTTCGGCTTCATCGACTGGTTCACGGTCGAGAACGTGAAGGTGGCGGACAAGGACAGCACGAGCACGCATTACAAATACGACGCCTGGTGGGGCTACGATTCCCTGCCGGCGATGGATGCCAAGACGCCGCAGCCTGGCGACGCGGACGCGATCGGCTCCTCCGAGGAGCAGCATGAATGGAACAATATCGGCTACCGCGAAGCGGTCATCGGCCACGACTTGAGCGGCAAATCCGCCGAGGATGCCGAAGCGGCCATGCAGAACGTCGTCTCGCAGCGCTGGCCTTGGATGGGCTCCGGCGGCTGGCGGCTGGACGTCGCTCCGGACGTATCGACCGGAACCTGGCAGAAGTTCCGCGAAGCCGTCAAGTCGACGGCGGGCCTCAAGGACGCAGGCGGCAACGATATCGAGGATCCGATCATTTTGGGCGAGGAGTGGGGCGTGGCGACTCATTACCTGCTCGGAGACCAATTCGACTCCGTCATGAACTATCGCTTCCGCGGCGCGCTGCAGGCGTTCCTCATCGGCGGCGATGCCAAAACCTTCAACGATACGCTTGAGTCCATCCGCGAGGATTACCCGGAGCAGGCATGGCAGGCGATGCTCAACCTGGTGGATTCCCATGATACGACGCGTTCCATCACGAAGCTGATGTTCCCGAACTACGAGGAGGAGCATCTGGTCATCGCCAAGGATGCGGACGACAAGGCGCTCAAGCAGCAGGCGCTGGTCGCTCTGTTCCAGATGGGCTATCCGGGCGCGCCGACGATCTATTACGGCGACGAGGTCGGAGTGACCGGCACGAAGGATCCGGATTCCCGCCGTACGTTCCCGTGGGAGCGGGTCGTGGAGAGCGAAGGTCCTGACGGCAAAAGCTATTCGGCAACCGGCTCTTATGCCGGACTGCTGGACTCCTATCAAAAGGCGGCCAAGCTCCGCGAGTCGGAGGCGGTGCTGAGAACGGGCGATCTGAAGGCGGTCTACGCTACCGGCGACGCCATCGCTTACGCCCGCAAGAACGACACGAAGGCCGCGCTCGTCTCCATCAACCGCGGGGATGCCGCGCAGAAGATCACGGCCGACGTGACGGGCTACCTGCCGGACGGCCTGACGCTTGTCGACGGCCTGGGCAGCGGCATCAGCGCCGTCGTAACCGGAGGCAAGCTGGAATACACGCTGCCGGCTCTCTCCGGCGTCATGATGATTTCCGAAGGCGCTCTGTCGCCTGTCGCGGAAGTCGGCGGCCTGCTGGCCAAGGCGGGCAATGGCAGCGTCGAGCTTTCCTGGAATGCCGTTGACGGCGCCGAGGGCTACCGCGTCTACCGTTCGCTGATCGACGGCGGCAAGCTGGAGCTGGCCGGCACGAGCACGGAAGCGGCATTCACCGATACGGCCGTAACCAATGGAACGAAGTACTATTACAGCGTTGCTGCCTTCCAAGGCGCTTCCGAAGGCTTGCCGGGCCCAACCGTGTCGGCGACCCCGGCCTATCCCATCACGGAAGTGTCGGCCGTATCGACCGTCGCTGCGGACGTCTATCTCGGCGTAGGCCGGACGACGGGCGAGCTGACCGTATCCGTGAAGGCTCCCGGCCTGACGGACCGGGGAGACGGCCTGCAGCCGGCCGGTCTCATCGGCAAGCTGATGTATTTCCCGGACGGCTCGGCCAAGGCCGAGGCGGCTTCCAAGCCGCTGAAGTTCAAGGCGGACGGAGCCGACGGGGACAAGGTGTACGCGGCTTCCTTCGAGCCGCTGCAAGCGGGCGTGTACCATTATTACGCCGCCTTCTCTGCCGATAACGGAGAGACCTGGACGGAATCCACGGGGCTGTCGCATGTCACGGTGTTCCCGAATGAGGACACGGATGCGCCGGCACCTCCGGCGCTCGCCGCCATTACGGTGGAATCCAGCCGGGCGGTGCTGAACTGGACGAGCGAAGATGACTCCGTCTATGGCTTCGAAATCTACCGAGCTGCCGGAGCGGATGGCTCCTTCGTCCGGATCGCCTCGGTTACGGGCGGCAAGCGCAGCTATACCGACTTTACGGTGAGCAACGATACGACCTATCGCTACAAGGTCGCGGCCTATGACATGGCGTACAACCGCAGCTTCTCGGAAGAGCAGAGCGTGACGCCGAAGCTGGTCATGGTGGATGTGACGCTCCGTCTCCATCTGCCGGATTATACGCCAAGCACGGATGACATCACCATCGCCGGCGATTTCAACGGCTGGAACGTGACGTCGACGAAGCTGAACGTGCCGAGCGGCGCGACGAACCGCAGCGTGGTGGAATATACGTTCAAGATGATGGCCGGCAAGTCGATCCAGTACAAATACGCCCGCGGCGACTGGGACAAGGAAGCTCTCACCAGCCACAAGCATCTTGCCGGGGATACGACGGATCCGGGGAACTGGGCCTACAGCTCCACCGATACGAATATGCAGCTTCAAATTTCCAATCAGGGCGGCAACCGAATGGTCGTCGACGACTACGTCCTCCGCTGGGTGGACATGCCGTTGATGGTTCTGCAGCCGCGCATTTCCTACGGGGAGGACATTCGCTACTCCACGGATGAGAACCATTGGACGCTTAGCGCCAACGTTCCGTACGGCGTAGCCTTCACGATCAACAACCAGCCGATCGCGGACGGAGCTATGGATGCACAAGGCAATGTGTACCTGAAGAACATTCCTCTGATGCCCGGAGAGAACAAGTTCGTGCTCCATATCGAACCGACTCAAGAGACTCTGAACCTGCCGTTCTACACGGATAAAGGGCGGGCAAGCCAAGCAACCAAGACGATCAATGTCGTCATTGACCGCTCTTCGGGCGAAGCGACGCCAAGCGCGAAGCCGAGCGAGGCGCCAAGTGCGACGCCGAGCGAGTCGCCGAGTGCGACGCCAAGCCCGAGCAGCCCGCCTTCGACGCCGGCACCGACTGCTGCTCCCAGCGCTTCTCCGTCTCCAACGCCGGTCGGGCAGACCTTCTCGATCTTGGCTGCCGACCTCAAGCCGGATACAGGCGGCGAAGTGAACGTGACGCTGGGCGAGGCCGTCCAGACGGTGCTGATCCCTAGAGAAGCCGCCGGTCTGGCCGCAGGCTCCGTGCTGCGGATCCATAAGGGCACAACCACGATCGTGCTGCCGCAGGAGCTGTTGGCCGCAGCGGCTGCGGAAGGCAAGGGCAGCCTTGTCCTCCGTTTGGATGAAGTCTCCGGCACAGAGGCGGACGCTCTTCTGGCCGGGCTCAAGAAGCAAGGCCGATTCGGCAGCCTCGCGGCGATCGGCTCTGCCATTAAGGCCAGACTGCTCGTCCAGAACGGAGATTCCGAGCAGGCGGTATCCGCAAAGGGAATGAAGCTGAGCTTCAAAGCGGCTTCCGCGGCGGACGGGAAGACGGCCAACGTATACCGGATCGACGGAACCGGAACCGGGACCTATGTCCGCGGAACGTGGAACGGCGCCGACGGCAGCTGGACCGTTCCGGCCGACGGCAGCTCCGCTTATGCGCTGCTGCATGCCGGCCGCGAATTCGCCGATCTCCCTGCCGGACATTGGTCGGCAGCCGCCGTCCAGTTCCTGGCGGCCCGCGAGCTCGTGAACGGCGTCTCGGAGCAGCAGTTCGCTCCGAACAAGGCCGTCACCCGCGCGGAATTCGCTTCCATGCTCGCCCGAATCCTGGAGCTGAAGCCGGGCAGCGCCAAGCCTTTCGCGGATGTAGGCGAGAACGCCTGGTACGCGGATTCCATCAGCGCCGCCTATGACGCCGGCATCATCGGCGGCAGGGGCCGTGATGCCTTCGCTCCGGGAGCGTCCGTTACCCGCGAGGAAATGGCCGTCATGCTGATGCGCGCTTATGCATACGGAATCAAAGAAGGCATTCTGACGGCTGTGCCGTCGAATCCGTCCGTTCCATCCTTCAAGGACGAGTCCGCCATCAGCGGCTGGGCAGCGAAGGATGTCCTTGCAGCCGCAGGCCTTGGACTGCTCGGAGGACGGGACAACGGCTCCTTCGCTCCGGGCGATCAGCTGACCCGCGCGGAAAGCGCGGCGGCGCTCTACCGCTTGCTGAGCCGATAAGATCAAAAAAAGAGGCTTGGGGATCATCCCAAGCCTCTTTGCCATTCATTCCATCCAGCGGCCGGCAGGTTCCGCACTATCCTTGTCCTTGGCGGCTCATCACGAGCAGTACGACTGCGGCGATGACGGCCAGGCAAGCCAGTGTAAAAAAGGCGATTTTCCAAGGGCTGCGCGGAGCGTGGCCGGATACAAGCCCGGTCTGCCCGTTGACCATGAAGCGGTACGGCTTGGATTTGTACGTATAGGTCGCGTTCCATACCGGCAGCAGCAGATGCTTGTAGGTCTGGTTGGCGTACCGGGTGCTGATGCTCAGATTGCTGATCTCGTCACCTCCGATCTGGGAGCGGACAGCGCTTTCCACCGAGGAGGCGATTCTCGCCTTGGCCAGCTCCCAGCCCCGGGAGCGGCCGATCGAATACCGCTCGGCGACATAACCGCTGAGATAGTCCGGCTTGTAGCCGAGCAGTCCGTCCAGACGGAAGTCGCCGAGCCGGTCCAGCAGCTTGGCGTCGTATTGGCCGGAAGCGGGAATGAGGACATCGTCGAAGAAATGGTCGTAGCTGCCGCTTACGAAATGCCAGACCGTATAGCGCTCCTGCTCGGTATACGTTTCGGTTTTGCCGTCTACCGTCCGGGTGCGGGTCACAGTCCGGTAATGATAATCGCCCCGCTGGGCGGAGTAGGAGGAGTCCGTGTCCGTATCATACGTCCAATAGGGGATATAGATTCCCGTCAGCCTGGCGGCCGTGCGCTCCCGCTTGAAGGCATTGGGCAGAAACCAGCGCTTCTTCTTCCAGGACCGGAAGGAAGCCTCCGCAGCATCGCTGTCGACATGGAAGGGAATGAGCGATTCCGGACGGATGCTCGCCGTCTCCGGCTGCGGCAGCACCTTGGGAGAGCCGCAAAACGCGCATACCGTCGCCGTCTGCTGCGCGGGAATGAGGCTCTCGCCGCCGCAATTGCCGCATTTGACCGCGACCTGGGCGATGCCCCAGTCCGTGTCGGCATCGTCCTTGCCGTCCTCGAGATCATGCTCGCTGGGCGGGGTGCGGTCTTCTTCGATTTTCTGCAAGCGGCCGCAGTATTGGCATTTGAGCTGCTGGCTGCCGACATCGAACAGCATGGGACCTCCGCATCCGGCGCAAGGAAAAGCAACGACCTCCGGAACCTTGACTTCTTCGGCCATCGGAATCTACACCTTGGTTCCGCAGTTGGAGCAGAACTTCGCGCCGGGCGCGAGCGGCTGGCCGCATTCGGAACAGAACTTCTTGCTTCCGGGAGCGGAGCCTGAATCCGTCGCCGCGCCGCTCGCGGCGGAGCCGCCTCCGGAGGAGCTGGTCCCTGCGGCGCCGCTTGCGCCGCCTCCAGCGTGACTGCCGCCCGCTGCCGAAGGGCTGCCGGAGCTTTCTTCGCCTTGCTGCGACAGCATCCGGCCCATCGCCTGGCCCATCGCCATTCCGGCTCCGAGGCCGATGCCGGCGCCGGCGCCTCCGTCCGGGTTGTTGGCCGCCTCCCGGATCGCTTCGGCGGATTGGTACTTCATATAGGTGTCCAGATTGCCCACGATTCCCATGGACGATCTGCGGTCGATGGCGCGCTCCACTTCTTCGGGGAGCGACAGGTTCTCGATCGTGAGGGCGGTGAGTCCAAGCCCCATGGAGGCGAATTGGGGCTGCAGCTTGGCGGCCGCGGCGCTGCCGAGCTCGTCATACGATGCGGCGAGATCGATGACGGGAATCCGCGATTCGCCCAGCAGGTCGCTGATTCCGGACACGATGACGGATTTCAGGTAGCTCCCGACATTTTCCGCCGAGAAGGCCGCTTGGGTGCCGAAGATTTCCCGGAGAAACACCGCCGGATCATGGACCTTCAGGGCGTAGTTGCCGAAGCCGCGCAGCCGCACCATGCCGAACTCCGCATCCCTCATGATGACCGGGTTGGAGGTCCCCCACTTGAGCTGCGTGAAGTTGCGCGTGCTGACGAAGTAGACGTCGGCCTTGAACGGCGAGTTGAAGCCGTACTTCCACGATTTGAGGGCGGTCAGAACCGGCATGTTCTGCGTGCTCAGCGTATAGGTGCCGGGACCGAAAACATCGGCGATCTGGCCTTCGTTGACGAAGACGGCCGCCTGAGACTCGCGCACGACGAGCTTGGCTCCCATTTTGATGGCATTGTCGTAGACGGGGAAACGGTAGACCATGGAGCCGGTGTCATCCAGCCACTCGATCACTTCGATGAATTGGCCCTTCAGAAAATCGAAAAGTCCCATGCGACGCCTCCGATCGGTAAGGTTTTACCCTATTATAAACGCTGGATGGGCCGATTCGACACCGTTTGGTAAAAAGAACGGAGGGAACAACAAAAAAACCGCTGCCTCAGGCACCGGTTGTAAGGGTTTGTGATGGTCGAGACGACAGGATTTGAACCTGCGACCTCTTGCTCCCGAAGCAAGCGCTCTACCAAGCTGAGCCACGTCTCGAAAACTTTGCAAAAAAATAATAGCATGGATGCAAAGGAGCTGTAAAGATGGAAGAAGCCCTTCATCCAAAGGACGAAGGGCTCACGCTCATTTGCACACGTATTCGGTCAAAACGGCTTGAAGCTCGTAAATATTGAGAGACTTGTTGAACGTCTTCGAGACCGGCGTCGGACTGCCGGATACCCAGAACTTCAGCTCGGCGTCCAGATCGAAGTGGCCGGCGGTCTCGACAGCGAAATGCGTAATGCTTTTGTACGGGTACGAATGGTACTCCGTCTTCTTGCCGGTCAGTCCCTGCTTGTCGATGAGGATCAGCCTGCGGTCGGTGAACAGGAACATGTCTCGTATCAGCTTGTAGGCTTTCTCCACGCGTTCGTTCCGGCCCAGCATATGCTGAAATTCCTTCTGCACCTCGGCAGGAGCAAGCTCGGATGCATTTCCCATCAGCCCGTCGAATAAGCCCATTGATCATCGCCCTTTCCTTCATTCCGCTTTCCCCTTCTAACGCGCCATGAGGGAAAAAGTTCCATTTATACGGGGAAGGAAATAAAAAAGAACCGCACAAGCGTACGGTTCCCGATCATTTAAGTAGAAATGGCGCGCCCGATACGATTCGAACGTACGACCTGCAGTTTAGGAAACTGTCGCTCTATCCTGCTGAGCTACGGGCGCGCGGTAAACCTTGTTATATCAACAATTATTCAATTCGACCAAGAACAACAGACTGCGTTTCGACCTACAGTCTCATGATACTTATACACACAATCTATTATATCATAATGGACTGTTATATGGGCGTTTACTTTACTCATTGGCGCTAGAAGCGTGAATAACTTCCTGTCTCACTACTATCTGATATGGGGAGTGGGGAGATGGTATACAGCCGACTTGACGTTCACTCCGATCGTAGCGGGTTTAACACACCTACACAGAGTCCCGTCTTAATCTGGGGGCGATACGAAACGTTCTCTTACTGCGAAGCAAGAGTGTAATTACCTCACAATTCTGTACAACATTACATCGCTTATCGTCTCTCCTGCCAAACGAAAGTAAATGTCCCATTCGCAAACACTATACAAAATGAACGGCTCTCTGAGATTCCTCAGAGAGTTTTTTGTTTTACCTTCAACCTTCACAGAAAGGAGATGGTTCAAATGAATGACAACAAGTTGCGCGGATTAATACGAGAGTATCGAAAGAAACATGGAGCATCACTTACCTTTATTGCTTCCGCTTGTGGCGTTTCACGAGAACATCTAAGCAGATGGATGCACAGTGAGTCTTATCCAATATCGCTTAAACTCAGGACCAAAATCAGATCAATTATCAATCGACTGGGCTAACACTTCGGGGCAATAACTCGGAGTGTTTTTCTTTTTTATCAGAAAATATGATATGAAAGGATGATTTGAATGAGAAACACGAAAGCTAGTAGAGTCAAGGAAAAAGTATGCGTTAATGAAGGCTGTAAAAGTGGTGGCAAGTTGATCTCAGTACGGCGATTCCGCAAAGGAAGTCGTGTATGCAAGGACTGTTGTTCTAAGATCGGTATCAAAAATAACCATAAAAGAATCAATCGAATTATTGAGGAACGTCTCATTACAATGGATATTATCCAACAAGATGAGATTCAGTTTGCAAACTTACTTTATCGTTCCTGCGAGAGTGCGATCAAGACAAGAAAATATAGTAAGAATTATGCGAACATAGTTTGTGATTGGACTGACGCTGTAGCAATGATGATTGATCTCATTTGCACAAAGGAACAGTTTTGGGGTCAATGGAAAGATCAAAGTTCGATTTATTTGGATAGTGATAAGCAGTTGTCCATGAGACCAACTTTAGACCGAATTGATGAACGCGGTCACTACACGTTAAGCAATATTCAAATGCTGTCTTATAGTGAAAACTCGAAAAAGGCGAGATTAAAGGACACCAAATAACCCCCAATTTTAGCCATTTATAAGAAAAATCCCAATCGCTTTTAGATTGGGATTTTTCACATTACAAGGAGATGATTTTATTAAGTTATTACTCGACAAGCAAGCATACACCCACAAGCCACAAGGTACAGAAGCAGGAAAGATTAGCAACCGAATTGCAAGTTGTGAAGTAGATATTACACTAGATGAACTAGCAGGAGAACTCGTGAAAGGCAAAACGTTTGTTCCTGCAACGTTAAAGTCGATTGATGGAGTACAAAAGAGACAAAAACGATACTGGCACAGTCAGCAGATTATTGCCTTAGACATTGATGAGGGTATATCTCTCGATAAAGCTTTATCCAATTCATTTATCAGGGATAATGCCGCATTCATCTATACATCCTTTTCACATTCACCGAGCAAACATAAATTCAGAATTGTGTTCGCACTCGATAAGCCCATATACAATTATGAACATTTTGAACGAATCTGGTCATATCTTTTCTCACAACTGCCTTACGCTGACTCTGCTTGTAGAGATGGTGTAAGGCTTTTTTATGGCGGTCGAGAAGCATTTACAATCGACATTAGTAACAGAGTGTCAGTTAATTCTGTCCTCGCCAAAAAGGGTTTTTGGTCGGACATAGAGTTAGTATCTAATATGTCCGCTCGAAAACCACCTCCGGTTCATTCCCTTGAATTGTCAAAGAGACAACCATCAGTCATAGCCAATCATCAATATGCAAACAACGTTGATGACATACGAGAACGAAATATTGACGCTCTGCACCACAAACTGCAACCACTAAAGGTCGAGTTGTACAACATGAATGAAGTACATGACTATCTTAAAAGACAGGACTTACGCGAGTTCTTAGGCATTACAACCAGTAGTAGCTTCTGCGACATTTTCCATCATGAATTAAACCCAAGCGCGAGCATCTTCATGAGCAGTCAGGGCAGTGAACACTTCTTATACAAGTGTCACAGTGAAAGCTATCCATTCTGCGGAACAATCATTCAGATCGTGGAGCGTTTGCTTAGATGCAGTAATGTTGAAGCAGAGAACTTTCTGTTGGAGGTATATAACATTGAACTCGCCGAAACGGAACTGCAAAAGCAAATGAAACGAACTCTCGACGCGAACAAACGTTTGTTAATGTCCTCTGAACTAGAATTGCTCTATCCTCATTTTTTCAAAGTGATTAAGCCTTTTCGAGATGATATATACATTTTGTTTGACCTAATCAAAGAGTATCTTCCATCAGGAGATAACCCTGAAATAATGTTCTATCATTCGATACGTACAATTGCAGAACAACTGAACATGTCTCCTGACTCAGCAAATAGAAGGATGGGGCTGTTTGTACTGTTAGAACTATTCCTAAAGTATGATGAAGATAATGTCCAACCTGAATTATCGAAAAAGTTCTCACAATGGCAGAATCAGAACAAGTACAGGTATCGCAACTCTGTTTATGGCGTTCCAAGCTACTCATACGACTTATTGAGCGTAATTGATCTAAAGTGTAAAAAGTACATCGAAAGTGGAATGACACTTAAATCGATAAGCTATGAAGGAGTATATAGAAACTTCGGGCTTGAAGAAGCAAACAGAGTTTTTCCACAAGACGCGAATAAAGAAATCAATGAGTTAAATGAGATCGTATCATCGAAACTCGAAAAAGCAATGCTGTCCCAGATCGAAACGTATGGCTTTACAATAGAACAGCTTGTTTTAGAAGATGTGAAAATGTACTTCCAAGGACAAAAACAATATAAGACAGAGCAACTAAAACGGTGCTTGGGAGAAATTATTGAGAAGTATTGCCTATGTAGAAAGAGACTCGACAAGTCACTAAAAGAGAAACTAGGTTTCATGAGTAATGGATACCCTATCGTTATCATGTTCCAGCATGATCTGCAAAGACTAACTGAATACCAGGCTACAAGCGCATGACCCAATTGAATCCGAGTTTTATTGAGTCTGGTTCAAAATGGAGGAGTACAGTAAGCGATTCGTTTCGGTGCTTTTTGTTATCGAAATGAAGCAGGGAGCCTAACAATAGGCTCCCATTCTTCTCCCTACGCCGCACTATCGTTTTCCGTTAGCATCCCTGAGTTCGGTTAATCATCAGCAATAAATACAAAATCCAAATCTTTTGCAGGTATATATATGGTTTCAAACTCATTACCTCTTTTGCTACCTGTTTCCTCGCTCACGATTTCAATTTCTACATAATTAAAATGGACTTGTGCTGCTTGTTCCTTCTTAATGCCGCCAGTTAAAAAGTTGATACCGTCACCGAATGATTTGAAAATTAAGAGTGTTCCCTCAAAATGTTCCTTACTTACATTCACCCACTCAAAATTAGTGAAAACAGCTAAAGATTCCTTGATCGGATAGCACTCGATATGGCATTTTCCATGATATGAAGAAAGAGTAAATTCATACGCATGTACATCTTTTGGTGTCAATGTTATGCCGTATTTATAGGAAAAAGACTGATAAACCATTTCATAAAATAGTGGGACTACAATGTCGTCCCACGCATCGTAGGCAAATGCATTAATGGGGATTAAATAGGGGTACAAGCTATTTAAAGCATTACTGAAATTAATGAGTATTTCAGTGTCGGTGACATAGCTTAGATCATCTTCAACCCCATGATTAATAAGCTTCATTTTCCTTCATTTTCCTTCGATCGATCATTATGTCCTCCCGTTTCCTAGACTTATCTCAATTTCATTCGACCTGCCACAGCCTTGGTACGCTATTGTTTCCTGTTAGTTTAACAAGCGATTCATATAATCAAGGACTTGAAACCCGACATATTGCTCTGTCATTGGGTATTTCCGTCGATAATAACAATCCCAATAGCTTACGACTCTACTTTGAACAGTTCGATAAAACCTTTGGTTTTCACCTACAAACGTTTTAACTAAGTCAGCATTTAGTAGCGAACGATTGTCATAAATGACCTGTACAATTTCTTCAACGTATTCACCAATAAGAAGCATTAAATAAGGCGTTATCCATGCGCACTCTATTGCCTTTTCGATTGCTTTCTTAACATTTCTTTCTCGTACAAAGCCGTCATGATGTCGTGTGTACATGGTGTATAGAATGGTTCGTTGGTCAACCGTTAAGGAAGATAACTGTGAATCGTTAGGCTCGTCATAATAAATTCGATACGGAATATAAAGTGTTTCCCCCGACAATCTCAACTCCATAAAATCGGAGTAGTTAAGGCGGTTATAATTGAGATGAGACTCATCGGGGATAACGTCTATGACGTGCTGTACGTCCTTGTCTAAATTACTGGGGAACGATCTGATTAAATCATATTTATTTTTGGATTCACTTACCATGGATTCACTTCCTTCACCTAAATAACGGATTATATTAAACACTTTTACCCGTTAATTGAAACAACTGCCGTAGTGTCGTGACCCTTGTAAATTACATTCGACGATAATACCAATCTTCCTTTTCAAAGAGAAAAGTCCGCGAACTATCACGGACTCTCTTTGTGGTTATGGTTTGTTAATGTCTCTCAAACGCTTCTTTTGAGGAAGTATCCTATTTGCAGGTGCATTCCTCCGCCATACTGACCATTAATTGCGTCTCTCTCCGTTCTCAGGCGCTCAATTTCAGTTTGTATAGCTTCTCTGCGTTCTGGAACAGTGTCTTTTGCTACTATGTTCAAGAGCAAGCTTTCTAGCAATGTCTAGTAATTCGGTGGTCACAGAGTTATCTTCTATGGCTCTCCAAATACACATTCTCGTTGTCATTGTTTTGCCCTCACATTGTTCAATGAGGAATTATTTCTATATCTCTGGGTTTGATGTACGTTTCCAAGCGGACTAAAGTGATTGTGTTGGGAAATCAGATCGTCTTTGTCCAACTGGATATATCGGCGTGTTGTTGTAATATCGGCGTGTCCGAGAATACGTTGCAAGGAGAATATGTCTATTCCATTCAGCGCAGAATGTTTGGCGTAAAATCTACGAAAGGAATGTGGCGCGACTGGCCTAGTAATTCCAGCCCTTTTTACATACTTGCTTAGGTTTGTGCGAATACCATCTGTGGTCAATCGTTCACCGAAGTTACTGACAAATACGACTTTGGTATCAAAATGTCGCTGAGTATCGTTGCACAATTCTTGGAGTAGTCGGCTCATTTCATTTGATAAAGGAATAATGCGGTTCTTACGATTTTTATTCTTTACTGCTGGCAAGTTGATGCACCGAGAGACAAAATCAATATCTTCTATATCCAAAGAACAGACCTCTTGCACCCTCATTCCACTATCTACGAATAGCATAATCATCACGAAATCTCTAAATTGAGCAAATGATTTTTGATTCGGCTGTTGCAATAGAAGCCGTACTTCTTCCTCGCTCAAAGATTGTTTTGTGTCCATTTCGACTTTCATCAGTTTAATGCCGCTTACTGGATTCTTAATAAGCGTCTGCTCCTTAACCAGAACGTTAAACCATGCTTTTAGGAATCGTATGCGGATATTAACAGAGTACGGAGACAATCCACGCACAGCATTGTTGACTCTGTGGTCAATGCCTTCATAGCGAACCTTTTCATATGCCAAGTAATTAATGTATGAGCGGATGATTGTGGGGCTAATATCTTCTACGTATAGAAGATCGGAGTAGTTCGCGTTTAACCAGTCTTGGAAATATCCAAACTGAACATGGTATTCCGTCTTTGTTCGAGGTTTTACGTTTTCAGCTTCTTTCACACTTACGAATAGCTTAAATGCTTCTGCGATGCTCATTTGAAGCGGAGTCGTTATCGGACGCTCTGCAGACGATTCATTCCGTCCAAGTACAATACGTTTTCCTTTTCGTCCTTCTGTGCTTTTTACAGTTGCCATCTTCATGTCCTCCTAAGATGACTGCGGTAGAAGCGGTTCTGTGTACTTGGTCGGGGGGAGCAACAGTCTCGCAAGGTTTGGAGCAACAGTCTGCCCGTTATTGAAGGGGAAACTGTGAGTCCGATTTGTCCTGTAAAAAAACAAAAAACCTTGCAATAACAAGGTTTTGAAGGAATGGCGCGCCCGATACGATTCGAACGTACGACCTGCAGTTTAGGAAACTGTCGCTCTATCCTGCTGAGCTACGGGCGCGCATCGGATTTACTATACCATGGTTGACGACGTCCCTGCAACCGGAGGCGTCAATCCGACACGGCCATCAGGTAGGACGGGCGCAGCGACTCCTTGCGGACCGCAATCGGATAGTTGACCCCTCTCCAGGTCCGGAATGCCGTGTTGAACACGTACAGCCGGTCATCGGCAGCCAGCAGGCGATGCGTGTCGAGGCAGTACACCATCCTGGCGTCCGCGGCGAATTGCTCCTTGCGTTTCTTTTCCATCCTCATTCATCCATCCTTCCGCTTTCGTTCCTATCAGCTTTCCCGTCGAGCGAGCCCGCCAGACCTGTTCCCTGTCTCTATTTCTATGAGGATGGGACGAGATTCAGAACTTGAAGCCGGCAAGGAGTATGGCGGAAGCTTTATTGCTTCGTATCGTTCTATCTGTTATGCTTTGTGTATAACAAACATACGGTAATAAAGGGAGGAGGATGCCGCCATGATCGTCTCCATCGACTACGAGTCCGACACTCCGCTCTATACGCAGCTATATGACGAAATCGTCCGAGGCATCGCATCGGGCCGGCTGGAGTCCGGGGAGAATCTGCCCTCGGTCCGCAGCCTCGCCGGCGACCTCGGCATCAACCTGCATACGGTCAACAAGACGTACCAGCTGCTGAAGCAGGAGGGCTTTGTCCATATCCACCGGCAAAAGGGAGCGGTCGTGCAGCCGGCCGGCTCGCTGCCAGTCACGGATGCTTTTCGAACGCGGATGGAGCGGCAGCTGGAATCGCTTGCCTCGGAGGCGTTATGCCGAAGCATGCGGGAGGAAGAGTTTCTGGAGAGATGCCGAAGCGCCTATCGGAGCATCCGGCCTCAAGCAAGAGATACGCATGAAGGGGGAAGGGAGCGATGAACATGTCTTTGTACGGATTCGGCTTGACGATGGGGGCTGTCTATGTGCTGGTCCTGGCCGTGGCGGCTTTCCAGCCTTCTCTTGCTCCGCGGAATATCCTGTTCGGAATCTCAATTCCGAAGTCGGCCGTCGACGATGATGCCGTCCGCAAGCTTCGCCGTTCCTATACGGGTCAGGTGATCGGGTACGGCCTCGCATTCGGCATCCTGGTTGCCGCGGGAATCCTTTGGAAAACAGGCGGGACGATGCCTGCCGATGACACGCAATGGCTGGCGACGCTGCCGGTCGGCGCTCTGCTGGCGCTGTTCGGCATTTCGGGAGGCCTGTTCGTCGCTTTCCATCAGAAGGCGGAGCGCCTGAAGCGCGAGTCAGGCTGGCAGGAGGAGAGAAGGACCGCCGCCAGCCTGTCGCTCCGCAAGGAACGGCTTCATTACCCGCTCTATGCCTTTGCTCCCCATCTGCTCGTTATCCTTATCTCTGCCGGAGCCGCTTGGCTGCTGTACGACAAAATACCGGACAGCATCATTACCCACTACAACGCTCGAGGAATTCCGGACCGGATTCAGGACAAATCCTACGGCACTGTGTTCGAGATGAATCTCGTCCAGCTGTTCATGCTGGCCATATTCATCTTCGTCAACTATACGACGGGGGCAGCCCGGATGAAGATCGATCCGGCCGACCCGGAGCGCTCGGAGGAGCAGCAGCGCCGCTATCGCAAGGGAATGTCCTTGCTGATGCTCCTGCTGGGCCTGGGCATGGTGATCTTCATGGGATTCCTGCAAGCCTTCATGCTGTACGGGGGAAGCCGGATGAATGGAGTCCTGATCGGGGCGGCGGGCATTGCGCCGCTTGTCATGTCGGCGGCTGCCGTCGTCAGCATGATGAAGCTCGGCAAGGGCAGGATGGAGGCTTCGAGACCGGGGGAGGATGCGAAATGGAAGGCGGGAGCTTTCTATTGGGACCGGTCGGACTCCGCTATTTTCGTCGAGAAACGGACGGGCATCGGATTTACGCTCAACTGGGGCCATCCGGTTTCGTGGGTGATCCTCGCCATTATCCTTGGATTTGCCTTGGCTCCCTTATATTTGAATCCTTAGTCCTATTCAAATGAGCCTAAAGACCTGATCTGAAACCGGATTTGTCGAATATTTCCACCATTTATCGTTATTTTGTCGACAAGTTATTACAAACAAATCCTCCCCATACGGGTATAATAAAGAACAGCCCGACGGAAGAAGCATCCAGGTGAGGAGCGTAGCTTGAGCGACGATATGATGAGGAACGAACGATTGGAGAGGCTGCAGGAGCTGCGCAGAAGGCTATACCAGGCAGCGGAGGAACGGGGAAGCCTCACGGATCCCGAAGTTCTGGCCATCAGCGAGGAAGCGGACCGCTTGATTGTCGAGCTGCAGCAGCAGCAGCGCGAGTTCAAGCTCGAACGAATATGGAAACAAGGGCCTGCGGCCCGGTGAGCAAGAGAGCGGATGATGCCTCCCTTGAGAACCGGAGCTGCAGGCCCTTACTTTGTTCTTACCGGGTGGAACGGGATTTGCGCAGACGTCTGAAAAAATCGGTGAGCAGCGAAGCGCACTCCTCTTGCAGCACCCCGGACGTAAGCTCGGCTTCATGGTTGAACCTCGGCTCATCCAGAAGATTCATCAGCGTGCCGGCGCAGCCGGCCTTTGGATCGGGAGTGCCGTACACAACCCGCTTGACCCTGGATTGGACCAAAGCTCCGGCGCACATCGGGCAGGGCTCAAGCGTGACGTACAGCGTGCAGTCCAGCAGCCTCCACGCGGCAAGGCTCCGGCTCGCTTCGCGGATGGCCAGCATCTCCGCATGCGCGGTGGAGTCGGGGATCGATTCCCTCAAGTTGTGGCCGCGTCCGATGATCTTTCCCTCATGCACGATGACGGCGCCGATCGGCACTTCTCCGATCGCTTCCGCTTTTCGGGCCTCGGCGATCGCCTCGCGCATCCAGCGTTCATCTTCTTCCTGACGAAGCAAATCAATCTTTCCTTCCTGAAGCGGGTTTATGGACTTATTGTCCCCGATACCCGTGGCGGATGCAAGCCGCTTGTCAACAGAATCTGTGCATAAAAGGCCGAAGCAAGCTTGCCCGCCCGTTCCTGCCGTCAAGCAGTGACTTTCGACAGAGAGGGAATGTCGAATAATAGCGTTTTATGCTACGAACAAACATTCTTTTGTTAACATGTTGTGCACAATTTTGTGGATAACTATAAATTATTAGAATCTTCCCGCAAACTATCCACTGAAACGCTGTGTACAACTCCCCGAAAATGTTGATAAGTCATCATTTTTGTGGACAGAGCTGTGAATACATCCGAAAAAGAGAAGTAGAGGACGTTGAACTGTGGATCAAAAGTCCTTTTATGCCGTTTGACCCTGAACAGAAGAGGCCGCAGTCTGGGTATATGTGGTATCATCTGGATATTGATCCTCTTATAAGGATGTGTCCGGCATTGTCCGTCAAAACCAGGCTTTCCCTTATCATTTCCTTGCTGGTCAGCGTGATGCTGGTCCTGAATGTTTTCATCAACGAGCACTTTATCCGTCGGGAACTGAATTCGCAGAATGCCATGTTCTCGGAGACGGTAGGCCGTCAAACATCGGTATTGGTGGAAGACTTTCTGGAAGGAAGAGAGAAGGAGCGCGAGAAAGCGGCGACGATACTGCGCCATGCCATCGAGGGCGCGGCATCTCTGGTAGGGGGAGCGGAGAACGTGGCCAGCCTGAGGAAGGTTGCCAAGCTGACAGGAGCCGAAAAGCTGGAGCTGCTGAAGCCGGTGTCCGGAGGCTACCGGGTTACGGCTTCTAGCGACGCAAGCCGGATCGGCCAGATGGCGCTCAAAATGAGCGACCTTCCTGCGGAGTGGGCAGGCGGACCTCCTGCAAGCGGGGAGCGCTATCTCATGAAGGACACTTTTTCCGATGGAGACAAGGTGCCCGTATCGTGGGGCTATTACGCCGATTCCGAACATCCTTACATACTTGCATTGACAATCTATTCACACGGATACTCTCCGGACACGCTGATCGAGCAAGTCAGGACCTATCAGCCCGAGGTGCTTGAGATCGGCATCTGGAGCATGAGCGGGCAAAAGGGGGTTGACGCCAGCGCCTTGAAATACGGAAGCGAGCAGTACACTTCCGATTCGCGCGGCATCGAGCTGATGAAGCTGGCGGAAGCCGGCAAGGCACAGTCGGAACAGGCGGTCATCGGGGGCAAGTCCGTGCTCCGGTCCTGGTATCCTTTCGAGGAAGCGAAGAACAGCAATTACGTCATCTCTGTCGTTGTCGACCGGACGCAGATCGAGAATCTCTCCTCCATGCACCGGCGCAACCAGATCGGCAGCTCGCTGCTCATTCTGGCCGCGACGCTGATCGGGACATGGGTCATCATCCAACTGCTCCTGCGGCCTCTCAAGGGGATTCTGCACAAAGTCAACGAAGTCGCGTTCGGCAGGTTCGACCGGGATATCGAGGTGAAGCGCAGCGATGAGATCGGGGAACTGGCGAGCCGCATCAACCATATGTCGGGAAGCTTGAAATCGTATACGGACAAGCTGAAGGCGGCCGTCAATGAAAATGCGCTCATGAAGGAAGAGCTGGAATCGATCTTCAACAACACGGCCGATTCCATCGTCATCATCGGCTTGGACGGGAACCTGCTGAGGGTCAACGAATCCTTCCTCCATACATTCGGGTATTCTCCTGCGGACATTTCCTCTTTGCGCATTACGGATGTGGTCCATCCCGTCGAGCATGCCTACAAGCATCCGGAGCTTGCCCGCATGCTCCAGGGGGAGGCGCTGCCTCCCGGAGAAGAGAAGTGGCGCCACAAGGACGGGGATTACCTGACGGTGGGCGTGACGATGTCCGCCGTCCGCAACTCGCAGGGGGAGGTGTGGAGCCTGGTGGCGGTCGCCCGCGACGTCACCTCCAGAGCGAAGATGGAAGAGCTGCTGCGGCAGTCGGAGAAGCTGACGACGGTCGGCCAGCTCGCTGCCGGCGTCGCCCATGAGATCCGCAATCCGCTGACGACGCTGCGCGGTTTCCTCCAGCTGCAGCAGCAGAGCGGCAGGCTGAATCTGCAGCATAACGACATCATGCTGGCCGAGCTTGACCGGATCAATCTGATCGTAAGCGAATTCCTCATCCTGGCGAAGCCTCAAGCCGCCAAGTTCGAGATCAAGGATGTCCGGTACACGCTGGGCGACGTCATCTCGCTGCTGGACAGCGAGGGCCATCTCAAAAATGCCGTTTTCCATACCCGCTTCACGACGGACAGCTGCCTGATCTCCTGCGAGGAGAACCAGCTCAAGCAGGTATTCATCAATGTCATCAAAAACGCGATCGAAGCCATGCCGCAAGGCGGCAACGTATACTTCGACATCCAAAGGGAAGAGCCGCATTCCGTCCTGGTCCGGATCACGGATGAAGGGATCGGCATTCCGGAGGATATCATCCCCAAGATCGGGAATCCTTTCTTTACGGGCAAAGAAACCGGAACGGGGCTCGGCATCATGGTGAGCCAGCGGATCATCCAGAGCCACAAAGGCCGCATGGAAATCCAAAGCAAGCTGGGCCAGGGCACATCCATCCTCATTACGCTGCCCATGTCTCCCGATCGGCGCAGCGGCGGAGACGGAGCGGCTTCTTGAGAGCGGCTGAGGGTGTGGTACAATGGTACCATTGAAGCTGCTGCCGAAGCGGCGCTTAGGCAGGCAGCAAGAGCCGAGGTGGATCGATTGCGTATCAATAAATGGATCAGCGAAACGGGGTTCTGCTCCCGCAGGGAAGCGGACAAGCTGGTAGAAGGCGGACAGGTTACGATCAACGGCGCGCTTGCCGTCCTGGGATCCCAAGTCCAGGACGGCGACGAGGTCCGGGTGAAGGGCGAGCTGGTATCCGCCCACCGGGGCCACGTCTATCTGGCTCTGAACAAGCCGGTAGGCATTACGTCGACGACGGAGTCCCACATCGAGGGCAATATCGTCGATTTTGTCGGCCATAAGGAACGGATCTTCCCGATCGGACGCCTGGACAAGGATTCCGAGGGGCTGATTCTGCTCACCAACGACGGAGATATCGTCAATCGGATCCTCCGCGCGGAAGGGCGCCATGAAAAGGAGTACGTCGTGACCATCGACCAGCCGGTCACGCCGATGTTCCTGAAGGGAATGAGCGAGGGCGTCCGCATCCTCGGCAGCATGACGCTGCCCTGCAAGGTGGCCAAGGTCGGAGAGAGGACATTCCGGATCATTCTCACCGAGGGCAAGAACCGGCAGATTCGGCGCATGTGCAGCGCTTTCGGCTACAAGGTGCGCCGGCTGCAGCGGCTGCGGATCATGAACATCCAGCTCGGCAGCCTGCCGGTCGGCAAGTGGCGCGATCTAAGCCGCGAGGAGCTGCAGCAGCTGTTCTCCGATCTGGACTACGAGCCGGCTTCGCCCGCAGGAAGCCGGAGCTGAACCGGCGGCAGGGATCAAGCTGCCGATGGAGCCGGCTGAGGGGGGGCCGGAGATGTCTGCGAGCCCCTGGCGCCGCCGCCGAGCGCTGCTCGTGCGAGCCCTGCTAAAAAGAAAAGCCCCGCTTTCTCCGGTTCGACCGGCGAAAGCGGGGCTTTTGTCTACTTGAACACTTCCGATACTTCGCTTTTGGCTGAAGGCTCGGCGTAGTTGCGGATGATGGACACCTCGACCCGCCGGTTCTTGGCTCTGCCGACATCGGTGTCGTTGGTGGCCAGAGGCTTGTACTCGCCGTAACCGACGGCGCTGAAGCGCTTGGGATCGAGGTTCGAATTGAGCAGAAGGACGTCCATGAAGCGGACGGCGCGCATCGTGCTCAAATCCCAGTTGGAGCTGAATTCGGAATTGTTGATCGGCTGGTTGTCGGTATGGCCCGACACCATGATCTCGTAATTGGGATACTTCTGCAGCATGCCGCCGATGAAGGTGCCGAGCTTGCGGGATTCGGGCTTCACCGCCGCGCTGCCGGAAGGGAACAAGGCGCGGTCGCTGATCGTAATCATCAGGCGGGACTGGTTGAGCTTCGTCTCCAGCTGGGTGCTGAGGCCGTTGTCCTTGATGTACTTGTCCACCTGGCGCTTGAGCTTCTCGAGATCCTCCTGCTCCTTGCGCATCAGCTCCTGCATCGCCTTGTCCAGGCTCTGGGAGTCCTGGGTCGACTGCGACGACTGGGAGGAGGACTGTCCCTGCTCCTTTTCCTTCTTGTCGGATACCATCGCCTGGGCGTCGATCGACTTGTAGCTCTCGAGGACGCCGTTGCCTCCGCTGAGGGCGATGTTGAAGGCGCGGCTCATCTGCTCGAACTTCTTGGCGTCGACCGAGCTGGAAGCGTAGAGAACGATGAAGAGGGCGAGCAGCAGGGTGAGCAGGTCGGCATAAGGGATGAGCCAGGACTCGTCCACATGCTCTTCGTGGTCGTCGTGCTTATGTTTCTTGCTCAATGAGCTTCCCTTCTTTCGATTCCTGCATTTGGATTCGTTCCTTCGGCGTCAGGTAGACCGACAGCTTCTGGTTGATGGCGATCGTGGAGACGCCGGACTGGATGGAGAGGAGGCCTTCGACCATCATGAGCTTGAGCTGGATCTCGCGCTTGGAAATCCGCTTCAGCTTGTTGGCGATCGGATGCCACAGCACGTAGCCGGTGAAGATGCCGAGCAGCGTCGCGATGAACGCGCCGGCGATCGCATGAGCCAGCTTCTCCATGTCGCTCATGTCCGAGAGGGCCGCGATGAGGCCGACTACGGCTCCGAGAACCCCGAGCGTAGGGGCGTAGGTGCCGGCTTGGGTGAAGATGAGGGCGCCGGCCTTGTGCCTGTCCTCCGTCGCCGCGATGTCCTCGAGCAGCACCTCGCGCACGAAGTCCTGGTCGTTGCCGTCGATGATCATGCGCATGCCGTTCTTCAGGAACGGATCCTCGATGTCCTCGACTTTGGTCTCCAGAGCGAGAAGTCCTTCGCGGCGGGTTACGGAAGCCCAGTCGGCGAACATGCCGATCAGATTTTGGCGGGAGAGCAGCTTGGGACTGAAGAAGACGAGCTTCAAGAGAGTCGGAAACTTGGCGATCTCCGACATCGGGAAGCCGATGAAGAGCGCCGCGGCCGTTCCGACAATGATGATCATAAATGCCGCCGGGTTGGCGAGATTGTGGAGCGGAGCTCCCTTAAGCACCATGCCGACCAATACGGCGGCAAAACCCAGTACAATACCGATGAATGTGGATTTTTCCATAATACACCCCGTCCAAAAATGGTTGATGACAGGCTCTCCAAGCGCCGAGGCGATGCGGAGCCGAGCCCTTTGTGTCCTATATATCGACTTCTCGGCTGGTTGCGATTAGAGAAATTTTGGCTTTTATTGTGTCACCAGGCGTTAAGGCCCCACATATCCGTGTACAATAGGAAAATAGATCCGTATTTACAGGAAGGATGGCGGAAGGCATGGGCGTAAAGCATGCGAGGGAATACAAGGAAATTTTGGAAGATCTGACGGTCGCGGTGAGCGCGATTCGCGATAGTTACTCCTTTTTCGATATGAGCCAGGAGGATTGGAGCGAGCTTGGCGACCAGGAGAAGCATGAAGTGATGGAGGCGCTGGCGGACGATGTCTTCTACGGCCTCGGCGAGGAGCCGATCCTGCATGTGGGCGAGGGCGTCGTCGCCTACAAGCCGAAGTTCCATGTCATCGAGGTGCTGGTGGACGGCAAGGAAGCCCGCATCGTGCGGCTGATCTGAGCGGCCGCTCCGCGCGAATGGGTCAGCCGAGAGCGGGCAGGAGCGCGCCGGCGAAAACTGCCGATACAATAAAACGACCAGCCGGATGCGCATCGCATGCCGGCTGATCGCGATGCGCGAAAGATGGCTGGGGAAAGGGCTGCCGGCTCTCCTGGAGCTCTTCCAAAGCTTGTCACGCAAGGGAGAGTCCGATACAATAGCAATTAATGTCAGATTATCTTACATAATTGACCGGTACAGGAGAGGCCCCAGCGATGACGATGGATTCAAGCGAGCGGCCGGAGGCGGACCAGCCGTCCCGCCCGCAGAACCCGAGAGCCTACTATCAGCCGATCCTGGCCCTGGATACCCGGATCGTAACCGGATACGAAGTCCTTGGAAGAGATTGCGGAGCCTCCGGAGCGCGCAGCCTGGGGGCTTATTTCAGCCATCCCGGCGTTTCCGAGAAAGCCAAGAGGGAGCTCGACGCCTTCATCCGGGAGCAGGCCGTGCGGGAGCATGGCCGGCTGGGACGGACCGAGAAGCTGTTCATCAATCTTCAGCCGGGGTGGCTGTCCGGCGGGTCCTCCGGGAGCGTGGACAGCTCTGTCCTTCCGATGTTGAAGCTGCTGGAGCAGTGCAAGGTTGATCCAAGCCTGATCTGCATCGAGGTGACGGAGGAGGATTTCGACGGAGAAATCGAATGCCTGGTCGGAGCGGTGCGTGAATTCCGCCGGGCGGGCTGCAGCATCGCCGTCGACGACGTCGGGAGCCAGTTCAGCAACCTGGACCGGATCGCGCATATCCAGCCGGATATGCTCAAGGTGGATATGAATATGGTATCCCGGAGCGCCCATCACGAAGGCTTCCACGGGGTGCTGCGATCGCTCTCGGCCATCGCCGACGGCATCGGCGCCTCCCTGCTCATGGAAGGGGTCGAGACCCGGCAGGATCTGCAGCGGGCGATATCGGCCGGGGCGCGCTACGTGCAGGGCTATCTGTTCTCGGGAGCGGAGGCTGCCTTCGGCAGCCGGGACCGGTATAAGCGTCTGCTGGACTCGGAGCTGCTGGACACCAAGCGGAAGCAGGCGGGAGAGGAAAGCGGACGCTGGAGGCAGGCCGAGGAGCTCGCCCGCGAGGCGGAGCGGCTGCTCCGGGACAGCGGAGGGGAGGGCGGCGAAGAGGCTTTCCTGGCGCCGCTGCTCCGCAAGCTAGATGCTGGCTGCATGCGCGCCTACCTGTGCCGGTCCGACGGCATTCAGCTCTCCGCCAACTACCAGCGGACGGAGGGCGGATGGATTCGGGAAGAACATTACCGGGGCTCGGATTGGAGCTGGCGTCCCTATTTCGTCTACAGCAGCGTGGAGCTGCTGTCCGGACGGCGCTTCGCTATCTCCAGGCCGTACACGGATCTGGACCGGGGCGGCCGGGTGCGTACCGTGTCCGTGCCGGCGGGACCGGACATGTTCCTGCTAGTGGATGTCCGGGAGGATGAGCTTGGCTGACGGGAGTACATATGGCGGCTCCAGCGAGTTTGAGCTGCTGGAAGGAATAGAGGCTGATGTCCATCCAGGCGCTGGAATGAATAGAGCTGGTATCGATCCGGGTGGCAGGATGAATAGAGGATAGTGAAGTGCCGCAGGAAGAAATAGAACCGATTTCAATCCGGGCCGCAGACGGTCAGCGGCCCTTGTACACCATGCAGTGGAACATTTTCGGTCCTTCCGGCGTCCCGCGCTCGTAGGTGTCGGTCAGGCGGAACCCGGCTTTCTCGTAGGCCCGCTTCGCGCGGTGGTTCCATATGAGCACTTCGAGGTCGATCTCGTCTCCAGGCTTGCGACGCTTGGCTTCCTGGACAAGCAGCGAGACGAAGGCCGGGCCGAGCCCGTCTCCGCACAGATCGGGCCGCATCGCCAGACCGAGGCGGGTGACGCCCTGGATGGGAAAAAACTGCGCGTAGCCCATCAGCTCGCCGTCCTCCGGGTCGACCACGGCTGCATACTGCTCCTGCCTGAGCTTGGGATCGCCGATCTCGATCTCCAGCTTCCTGAGCACTTCCCAAGGATCGTTATTGTAGACGTCATAGGGGGGCTCGAAGCGCCAGCCGCATACTTCCTCGGCATGCCGCTCCGTCATGGGCACCACCTGCCAGCCCAGCCCGCCGTCGGGTTTATTCGTCATAGAGGGGTTCACTCCTTCGGCCGTGATAACGGTTGCCCGGCATGGCCATTATACCATTCCCGATTGCTCTCATGATATGATGGGGAGACAACAGGAACTCATCATGTAAAACTTGCACCTGAGGGAGCTGCGATGCGAAAACTGATTTTGCTAGGTTGCCTGTCCTATTTCGTCATAGGGCTTGCCCATGTCGTCGCCGGGGCGCTGCTGGAGCCGGTCATGAAGGAGTATGCGCTTGACTACAGCTCGGCAGGGCAATGGATCACCAACCAATTCATCGGGTTTCTGATCGGCGTTCTGGCGGCGCCGGCTCTCTCCTCGCGGATCGGCCGCAGGAGCACGCTGGTGCTTGCTATGGGAGCGCTGACAATTGCCGAAGCGGTATACAGCACTTTGCCGCCTTGGGATATCATTCTGCTGGTCGCGCCGGTGGCCGGGTTCGGCTTCGGCATGACGGAGGCCGTCGTAGGCGCCCTGATCATGGACGTATTCGTCAAGGGGAAAGCTTCCGCGATGGGCTGGCTCGAGGTCTGCTTCGGCATCGGAGCGCTCGTGATGCCCGGAGTGGCTTCCTTGCTCATCCAGGGCGGAATCTGGCCCATGAGCTTCCCGGTGCTCACCGCGCTGGCCGGCATCTGCCTCCTGCTCTGGATGACGCTGTCGTTCGGGGAGGCGGAAGAGGCGGTGGCCTATGTTCCGCGCCGGCCCGCACTCCTTGAAGGCTCGCCTGGCGAAGCGCCTGCGCCGGGCATGGATGGTCCGGTCATGGTCAAGCAGAGGACGGATGGCGAAGACGCCGGGGGAACGGGCGCTGTGACCGCCGGAGCTGCAGGCGAAGACGGAGGACTTGCCGGAGAAGGGCTGGCTTCTTCCGCAGCGCCTGCTGCCGGATCCGGCAGAGCTTCGGCTGTTAGGGCCGATGCAAGAGGGGAGAACGGGCATCCATCCCATGGAACGGCTGCAGCGAGGCAAGGTCTCGCCCATCCGGCCGGCAGCGTCGGCGGCTCCTCGCCGGAGCCTGCGGAAGGGCGGGCAACCGACCGGCCTTTCCGTCCCCGCTATGCAAGAGGCTCGATGCCGCTGTTGACGGCAGGCATGCTGTTCTTTTTCCTCTATGTCGGCATGGAGATGGTGTTCGCGAACTATCTGCCCTCGGTCATGACCGCGCAGGCTGGACTCAAGGAAGCGGAAGCATCGGCCGTTCTCAGTCTGTTCTGGGGAACGATGGTGGCTGGACGTCTCTTCATCGGAGCGGCGACCAAGGCTGCGGGCTACCGGACTTATCTGCTTGTATCCGTTGGAGCATCGCTCGTATCTCTCGTTCTGATGTCGGGCGTATCGGAGTCGGGCTTGTCCTGGATGCTGGTGCTGGTCGCGCTCGCCGGATTGTTCATGGCGGGGATTTTCGCGGTCGCGCTCATCTACGTCAACGAGAAGCTGCCGGGCATGACGGATCGCACGACGAGCCTCATGGTCGCCTGCGGCGGCCTTGGCGGAGCGCTGTTCCCCAAGCTGGCAGGCTGGATTCTCGACGCCTATGACTGGCATGTCCTGCTGCAGATGACGGCGGCGATGGCCGCCATTCTGCTCTTGCTGCTGCTCGCGCTTCTGGCGATGCGGGGCGGCGAGCGGAAGAGCGGGAAAGGTCCGGCTGCTGCGGAGTGAGCCGGCCGGGTTGGAAGCGCAATAGATGGGGAAACTGCATCGGGGGCTGGATAGAGCGCCGAGCAGTTGATTAGAAGAGGCTAACATTGGCATTCTGCTCGGATGAACAGCCTGGGTACTTGCAGAACAAGCTCTGGAAGCGTGGTGAAAAAGTGACCGGAGGGTCGGAATGGAGTCGAAAAAGCGTCAGCGTTCGCCTTTGTCGTCTGATTTCAACTGCTAATCCCTTATTCAATGAAATCAGAACGGCAACAGCGATTGGAGACCCATACCGACCGCAGGCCACCTATTTTTCAACACGCTTCTAGAATCGCTGGAACCGATCACGGCGCAGGCTTGGATCGGAGCCAAGCCTATTCGCTTATGAGGAGGATTTCGTCCATGGGAACCGTCGTATCGCCGAAATGGCTGCTGGCCCGAATGTATGAACCTGATCTCGTCATCGCGGACTGCCGGTTCGCTCTAGGCAAGCCGCTGTCGGGGCGCTCTGCCTATGAGGAAGCCCATATTCCCGGCGCCGTGTACCTGGACCTGGAGCAGGATTTGTCCGCTCCGGTCGGAACGCATGGCGGGCGCCACCCGCTGCCGGAGCCGGAAGCGCTGCAGGCGGTGTTCCGCCGCGCGGGCATCGGCCCGGACTCCCGCGTCGTCGCGTACGACGACCAGGGAGGGGCGATGGCCTCGCGCCTGTGGTGGCTGCTGCGCTGGCTCGGTCATGACGCGGTCTACGTCATGGACGAAGGCTTCGGCGCCTGGCAAGCCGCAGGCTTTCCCGTGACGGCCGAGACGCGCATCGTCGTCCCGGGCGGCTTTGCCGCCAGGCCGCAGCCGCATCGGCTCGCGGGCCTGGAGGAAGTGCGCGCCGCCTCGTCTGCGGCGGCGCCAGGGTCTTGGGCCGCCGGCGGCAGCGGCGGCCATGCCGGGACGGATGCGGCCGGCGGGCACGCATCCGTGGAGGCGGTCCAACCGGGGAATCTGGCCCCGGTTGACCGCCTCGGCGTCGAGGCCTCCGTCGTAGACGGCCTCGAAGCGGCGTTCGGTTCGATCGAGGAGCCGAACGAGGCAGCGGAAGGGGCGGGCGAAGCCGCCGCCCCGCTGCTGATCGACTCCCGCGACCCGATCCGGTATGCGGGCATTGAGGAGCCGCTTGACGCCAAGGCCGGGCATATTCCCGGCGCCGTCAACCGGTTCTGGAAGGGCGTTCAGGACGAGCAGGGCCGCTGGAAGTCCGGCGCCGCTCTGGACGAGGCTTTCGCCGGCATTCCGAAGGATCGCGAGCTGATCGTCTACTGCGGCTCCGGCGTAACGGCCACGCCGAACATTCTCGCACTGGAGGCGGCCGGCTTCACAAATGTGAAGCTGTATGCGGGCAGCTGGAGCGACTGGATTTCTTACAGTAAAAATCCGATTGCCGTAGGCGACGAGGAAGATCCAGAGAAGGCATAGCCGTATTTAAGTCTCACATACATCGTCGAGTGGCCCGTTGGTCCCGATGATGTTTTTTTATGCCTGCGTCAACGCGAGGTCAACGGAAATAAAGACCGGTACAGATAGCGCGGGGAACCGAATCACAATAGGGTGAATTCAGTGTGGGGAGAGGGGATAGACTGAAGTGGAGACCCCTACAGACTGAACCTGGCCGCCAGACGTTGAACAGCACTCGTCTTGATCAGGTTGTTGATGATGAGGAAACCAAGCATACCCCCAAGAGTATTGGCTAGAATGTCGTTGATATCCGTGCTTCTGCCGCTGCCAAGAGTAATCCGGATGATCAACTGCAGAATTTCAAACGAGAGGCTGAGGAGTAGAGCAAGTTTCGCCACTTTTGTTAGGCTGCCGTATTTAGGGTTCAACAAAGGCAGATAGATACCCAGTGGAATCAGCATGATGATATTTAGTATAAAGGTCTTCAAATCGACTGTTAAAATAGGGATATAATTAATCGTTTTGTACCAAGGCGTCTGGTTCGCATATAATCCGATATTTACATCAATCGGAAAGAATACCAAATGGATAACAGCGATCAGATAGATGCTGAACGTGAACAGTAAGGTGTATTGCAGAGGTGTAAACTTCCGTTTCTTAACTATAGCCAGCGCCAACAGAACGAACAGAAATACAAGAAACATCGGCAGCAGGACATACCAGGATTCAATGGTGAATTGGATAGACATATGCTTGGAATCTCCCTTTACTAGGTATAGATAATTAATAGTAGAAACAAAGACAGACTACGAAAAATAACCTGGTAGTCTGTCTTCTTATTTATTTGGAAGAAGGCAGCTCAATTCTTGTTTCCAAATCCTTTATATATTGATCCTCATGTACGCTCTCTGAAAAATCATCCTTGATTACAAAAGGCTTCAGAATCAAATAGTTGGTCTCCCCGGGTGTTGAAGCATATCGGCCGTCAAAGTTCAGGCTGTTCGCTTCATACTCGCCATCGCCGCCAAGGGTGGCCAGTCGGCTGCCTTGGTCGTTGAATACGGCTACACCGATATGACGTAATCGGAGTTCATTTTTCATTTCCAATGCAGTCATGTTGTTCAATGCAATGGAATAATTCACACGAGTCGTCAATGGGGTTAACTGCAGGTCGATGACGGAGAAAGTAAGCTCATCATTATGGACAACAGTATTCGGATGTACATTTACTATATCTTCCGTGGTTTTATGGAAGGGAACATTTAGTTTGAATGTATGGTCTATTCCGTCCAAGATGACCGTTACATCGGCAGTGAATGAGTCGGGAATGGAGCTGGTGCTGGATGTATCGAGAACTTCTTCAAAGATTAGCATGTTCGGATGTTCTTCCCCGGCGCCCATGTAGGATGTGCCCTTCAGGTACGACCCCGAATCGCCTTGCGATTTTCCGTCAACGCTGAAATATACATTCTCAATTGCATCGCTGAGTTTCATTGCCTTTTTTCCGTTATCATAGCGGCCATTCGTCAGATTAGGAGCCGTCACATTGACCAGAAAAGCGGCCCGGCTTCCGTCGAAGACCGTCTCTTTCACTTCAAGCTTAATGTCTTTATAGGAAACATTGCTGTTCACGGTTGAGGCAAGCCCAAGGTCACCGGCATTGCGGAGTCCGGTGTCGCCTTCAATAGAGCTGAAGATACTTCCTATTAAAGGAATATTCTTGATCGAGCTCGCCATGACCGGAGACACGAAGCCGGAAGTGAAGACTGCTGCTCCGAGGAAGACAGCTGCTGCAGCGGCATAGGTTGATGCGCGCAGCCACGAACGTTTAGGCCTGTTAGTACGCTGGGCAGGCAGCTCCGTGAGCGAAGCGTAAGTCTCATCCAGACGTGTGCGGACAAGCGGTGACATCACCCTATCTGTGTTGTTCACCTCTTTCAGTTTTTTCAATTCCATTTGTAGTTTAAACCGATCCATAGTTCATCTTCCCTTCACGAAAGATTTTAAAATTTTTCAAAAGTGTATCGCGTGCTCTGGAAAGGCGCATCTTGACGGCACTCTCCGAGATGTCGAGGACACTGGCCACCTGCCGCAGCGGCAAGTCTTCAAAATAATGAAGAATGACAACGATACGCTGCTTCTCATCCAGTCGGTCTACGGCTTCTCTCAAATCAACTTTATCGTAGTCGTCGGAGTGTGAAGAAGACGCCAGAAGCTCTGAGCAAACTACGGTGCGGGAGCGGCTTGACAGAATTGTATTGCATTCATTGATCAGAATTCGGAAGATCCAGGTCTTAAAGAATTTGGGCTCACGAAGGGAATGGATCGATTTATAAGCCTTCAGGATGGTTTCCTGTAGGGCATCTGCGACATCTTCGTCTTTACCCACGATGGATTTGGCCATATGGTATAAAGAGTTCTCCAAGTGCTTGACAAGGCCGATAAAAGCATTGCGATCGCCCGCTGTCGCTTGAACCGCAAGTTGATTCAACTCCACATTCCACACCCCTTTTTCTTTTATACAAGTTAGACTGCTTCCGTCGGTATAGGGTCACATTTATTTTTTATCATATAAGTATTTTTTGAACTTATCTTGATTCTCCCTTTCTTCATACCCTAGTCTGGACAGCTTGGCCGTCACCGGCAAGACAACACGACCGGTGGTCATTATGTATTAGCAGTAACAACAATATCATGCGAAAATCAACATTAAATCGAGGAATTCTCTATTGAGGTACTAATCATGCTCAAGTTCGGATCAAACAAGTCTAACCTGCGGGAACTTTGAAGGCTTTGTTAAATAATGTCGAGCTGAACCTTGCTAGTCGGTTTGGGGAAAGCCTCATCCAACATCCTCAAGTCTTCCTCGGTAAGCTTAATACGTTCCGCCTCAGCATTCTCTTCGACATGCGCTGCTGTCGACGCCTTGGGAATGGCAATCACGTCACCGCTTCTAATGCACCAAGCCAAGAGAATCTGAAGCGGCGTTAAGCCATGTCGTTCGGCAATCTCCTTGACCGCTGGATGCTCAATCAACCCTTTTCGTAAAGAGCCCGCCTGGGCGAGCGGACTATAGGCCATCGTCGGGATTTTTCGCTCTCTCAACCAAGGAAGCAAGTCGTATTCTACGCCGCGGGAACCGAGATGATACAGCACCTGATCAACCATGCAATGCGTCCCTCGCGCCGCTTCGAACAGTTCTTTCATATCTTCCGTGTCCAGGTTCGAGACGCCCCATCGCAAAATTTTTCCCGCTTCGACCAACTTCTCCATCGCTTCTACCGTTTCGCTTAGAGGAATGCTTCCTCTCCAGTGAAGAAGATAAAGGTCGAGGCGGTCCGTCCTTAACCGCTTCAAGCTTTGTTCGCAGCTGACGGCGATGCGATTCAGTCCCGCGTTGTGCGGGTACACTTTGGATACCAAAAACACTTGATCTCGTATTCCTTCGATCGCTTCTCCAACCAAGGACTCGGATCTGCCGTCGCCATACATTTCAGCCGAATCGATCAGGTTCAATCCAAGCTCCACACCGCGTCTTAACGTGCGCAGCTCTTCATTTTTCTTGGACGGTTCATCCCCCATATACCACGTGCCTTGACCGATTCGGGGCAAAGATGTCCCATCCGGAAGGGTTACCATGCGCCCACCCCCTATTTTTTTTACAATATCTTTCCCTCAACGCCCCGTCCTATTCTCCATAGAGAATAGGACGGGGCGATTTTTGCAGTGGTCTCCCACACGTATATCCAAGTAAATGCGCCTGACGCCTTTATTGAAGGCTATGAATGATTGGGGAATCGAGCTCATCGATCATTTGAATGCGCTGTATGGGAAAGATCCATTTGCAGATTCAATCGAGCAATATGAGAATCATCTAGCGAATAGGCGTAGTCTGTGAAAAGAAAAAACGGCACTGCCAGGGCAAAGTTGCCCGGCAATGCCGTTTTTTATATCGGAGGAAACGGCTACAGAAGCTCGCACCGCAGCTGCTCGGCCGACTTCGGCGACAAATAGCCGATCGGAAGGTCGAACAGGGTTTTCGCCCCCTTATTTCCCTCTTGGCTCAAACGATGCCCCGCTCTCGCGCATGCGACCAGAACGCTTGCCGTGAATTCCGGATTGCTTTCGAGCTTCAGGCCGAACTCCATAATCTGCTTCGTTCCGGTACCGGTCACACCGCTGCGGATGACAAAACCGCCATGCGGCATGCCTTGATGCTCCGCTTGCAGCTGTTCTTCGGTAATGAAGGTTACGGTCGTATCGTAGTCGGAGAAGTAGTTCGGCATGGTGACGATCGTCTCGGCAATCGCCTCTTTATCCGCGCCTTCCTCCGCAACGACAAAACATTCCCTTACATGCTTGTCCCGCGTCGCGAGCTCCGGCGTTTGACCCGAACGAATCTGGTCGATGACTTCTTGAACCGGCACGGTATATTGAACTCCCGCCTTGACGCCAGGTATCCGGCGAATGGCATCGGAGTGGCCTTGGCTGACGCCTTTGCCCCAGAACGTGTACTCTTGGCCTTGGGGAAGAATGGCTTCCGCCAGGAGACGATTGAGCGAGAATAGACCCGGATCCCAGCCTGTCGAGATAATGCTGAGCGTGCCTGACTGCGAGGCAACGGCATGGACCTTTTCAAAGAATTCCGGAATTTTGGCATGGGTATCGAAGCTGTCGACGGTGTTGAACATACCCGCAATCGCGGGAGTCTGCTCAGGCAGGTCGGTGGCGGAGCCCCCGCATAGAATCATGACATCGATAATGCCCTTGTATTGCTCTACGGCCGAAATAGGTTCGAAGCGGACGCCTTCTCCGCCGATCATTTCATCAGGCTGTCTGCGGGTAAAAATAGCCGCAAGCTCCATGTCCGGATTTTGAGCGATCGCTTTCTCCACGCCTTTTCCGAGGTTTCCGTAACCTACGATGCCTATTTGGATTGTCTTTTGCACCAAAATCCCTCCCCATTGGGTTCATTATGTATATCCATCCAGTATATATAGAGGTTACATGAAGTGTAAATTAGTTGATGAAAAAAGAGGATTCGGGCGAAGTCCTCCAAATCCGTCCCGTTCCCATTTTGAGACCTCTCCGCGGTTGGTCCGTATAGTACGGCTAACACAAAAATCCGTTTTTTGGCAAAGATGGAGGGACTGCGAATGCGATTGCGGATCGATGGAGTCGTCAAGGAATTCGACGGCAAAAAGGTGCTCCAGGGAGCGTCCTATACGTTTGAGAAAGGGAAAATCTACGGCCTGCTCGGACGCAACGGCGCGGGCAAAACAACGCTGTTCAACTGCTTGAGCGGAGAAATGGGGATGGACGCAGGGAAAGTGCTTCTGGAGGAAGACCGTCAGGCACGGGAGCTGGAGGAGCAGGACGTCGGCTACGTCTATTCGCTGCCCATCCTGCCCGAGTTCCTGACCGGCTACGAGTTTGTCCGGTTTTTCATGGACATCAACCGGGGCAGGCTGCAGATGGACCGGACCATTGATGAATACTTTGACATGATGAGCATGACCGAGGAGGATCGGCATAAGCTGATCAAAGGTTATTCCCACGGCATGAAGAACAAGCTCCAGATGCTGCTGTTCCTCATCACCAAGCCGCTGGTCATCCTGCTGGATGAGCCTCTTACTTCCTTCGACGTCATCGTGGCGCTGGAAATGAAAACCATGCTGCGGGAAATGAAAAGGGACCATATTCTCATCTTCTCCACGCATATCCTGCAGCTCGCCTCCGATCTATGCGACGAGCTGGTCGTTCTGAGCAAGGGCAGGCTGTCCTCCGTGCCTGCCGATCTGCTGCGCAGCCCGGAGTTCGAGCAGAGCGTCATCGATCTGCTGAAGGACGAGAGCCATGCAGAAAACGCTTAGCACCCTGATCGCGATCCGCACCTCGTCCATGGCGAATGTAGTCGTCTACTACCTTCAGAAGCTGCCGCTTGTCGGCAAGCGGATTCCAGACAGGCTCTACGCCAAGCTGGGCGCGAAGAAAATCTTGTCGGCAGCGGCATTCCTCCTCAGCCTGCTCGGGAACTTTGCCGGCAAGCTGGCGTTTGTCGGACTATTTCTCTATTTGCCGGTGTCGGCCGTGCCGGATCTATCCGGGGATGAGCGGTGGACGCTGTTTCTTCATCTGTTTTTCCTGACCAGCTTTGTCGCGGCGGGCGTCAGCGCAGCGACCATTCTGGAGCCCAAGCGGGAGAAGTACGTCGCGGTCAAGCTGATGAGGCTGTCTCCGGCCCGATACATGAAGGCAGCACTGGCATACCGCTATGCGGCTTATTTTGTTTTTTATGTGCCGGTCCTGATCATTTTCGCTCTGGCGCTAGGGGCTGGCGCGCTGGATGCCATCCTGCTCGCAGCGGCGCTGACCCTGTGGCGGATTTTCATGGAATATCTTCATCTGTTGCTGTATGACCGCAAGGGAATCATCCTGATCAAGAAAGTCGGGCTGGTCTGGATCGTCATCTGCCTCTCGTTCGCGGCTGCATATGCGCCGCTCCTGAGCGATGCCGTACCCGCAGCCGGAGCCTGGATGCTCAGCCGGCCCATTCAGCTTGTAATGGCGGCGGCCGGCTTGCTTGCGGCCGTCCGGCTGTGGCGCTACAAGCAGTACAGAAGGACGGTCGATGCCGCCGCCAAGCGGGATGACCCGCTGCTGGACGTCGGACGCATGATGTCGGAGGCGCAGAAGACAAGCGTCCAATCAAAGGACAGCGACTATACCCTGCAATCAAGAAGCAAGCTGGAAGGACTGGAAGGCTACCGCTATTTGAATGCGATCTTTTTTGCCCGCCATCGCAGCCTGCTCGTAGCCCCAGTCAAAATGCGCCTGATCATCATTGGAGCGGGGGGAGCCTTGCTGGCCGCAGCCGCGCTGGCATTTCGCGAGCAGCTCGACGGGCTCGGGCTGGAGCTGGCGATGGTATACCCGTATCTTTTGCTGGGCTTCAACTTCATCGCGGTCGGAGAAAAAATGTGCAAGGCCATGTTTTACCACTGCGACCTCAGCCTGATGCGGCACAGCTTCTACCGGTCGGCCGCGAGCCAGCATTTTCGCCTTCGCCTTGTCCGGATCGCAGCCTTCAACCTGCTGATCGCCGCGGCTCTCGGAACGGTCCTTGCCATCCTGCAAGCCGCAGCGGGCAACGATTGGCTGGGGATGGAGATTGTGCTGTTGTGGATATCCGTCTTGTTCCTGTCGCTCTTCTATTCCGTCCATCATCTGTTCATGTACTACTTCTTCCAGCCCTACTCTACGGAGCTCAATGTGAAAAATCCGCTGTACTTCATCTTCAGCTTGTTCATTTCCATGCTGGGAGGAGCCTGCATCGTGCTTAAGCCGGCAGCGGGAACATTCGCCTCCTTGGCGGCAGGCTTGGCGCTGGTGTATCTGGCTGCCGCGCTGCTGATCATCCGCCGCAGCGGCCAACGCACTTTCCGCGTGAAGTGAAGGAGAGAGCGGCCATGTGCTTCCCCATAGGGGGGAGAGTTCGCCCGCTTTTAGATGAGTTTGGGAGTCCAAGCGGGGGACATGATTCCTCGGCATTCATTTATGCCCTCTATTCTAAACATGCCCTCGGCTGATTCCGATATAAGGATGATCCCTTCATTTCCGGGGGACCTCTGGAAACAGGACCGATTTCGCAAACGATATCAAAGGGAGCATGGACTGCATGTTTAGATTTAGAAGCCGCCTGGTATTCAAGCTGTCGATCATGATTTTGTCGACCCTCGTCATCCTGTCCTCCGCCTTGATCTACCTGCAGATACTCAGCACCAAGAAGGCAAGCGAAGAAGCGATAGGCAGCTTCAGCATGCACACAGCGGAGGCTTATGCGGGGCAATTCGATTTGAAATCCTATGAAACGTACCTGAAGGATGCCGGGGAGAATGATCTCTATTGGAGCCTTCGCGAGGAATTGAACCGCTACCGGCTGCAGATCGGGGCGCAGTACGTCTATACGGTGAGAATCGACGATAAAGGGCAGCCCCTCATTGTCATCGACGGTCAGCCGAAGGGATCGGACTCGGCTTCGCCGATCGGCGAAGTAACCGATGTGCCCAAGGAAGCGGTTGAAGCGATCCTGAAGGGACAGACAGCCAAAACCGGCATCATCGAGAATACGGAGTACGGCGATTACATTTCCTCTTATGCACCGCTTCTCGATTCGGCGGGAACGGTTATCGGCGCGATTGGAATCGATACGAATGTGTCGGTGTCCAATACGATCTATCGGGAAGTCATGCATAAAAGCATGCCTGTGTTCGCCCTGATGGGAATTCTGACGTTGGCTGTGTTTCTGCTCATCGCGCTGTTCATGTCCCGGGCATTGCGGCCCTTGGGAATGATCGTTAAAGGTGCGGAAGCGATGGCCCGGGGGGATCTCGCGGAGGCGAAAAGCCATCTGGATATTCGGCGGGCAAGCTCGAAGGACGAGATCGGACAAGCTTATTCGGCCATGATGAAGATGACCGAGAGATTGGGCGTCACGCTCGGGGATGTCGTCCGCGATGTGAAGATGACCACGCATGACCTCGTCCATTCCACGGATCAGTTCCGGACGGAAGCGGACGGAATGGTGGCTTTGAACGTGCAGCTCGGACAATCGATTGCGGACATGGCCGAGGGAGCGGAGCATCAGCGTTCCGGGGCGGAGGAAAGCGCAAAATCGATGGAGGAGATTACCCAGGCCATCCAACGGGTGTCGGAAGCTTCATCCAGCGTGTCGATCGCTTCCATGGGAGCGCTGGAAACAGCGGAGCAGGGCAGAAGCTCGATTCTCTGGCTGAGAGAGCAGGTCGCATCCATCTCCGATGTGGCGGAGCAGACGACGAATTCCGTGCAGGTGCTGAACAGGTACATGCATGAGATAGAACCCGTGCTCTACGCGATAACGGCCATCGCCGAACAGACCAAGCTATTGGCTCTGAACGCCTCCATCGAGGCTGCGAGGGCGGGAGAGCATGGAGCGGGCTTTGCGGTCGTGGCCGGCGAAGTCCGGAAGCTTGCGGAGTCGTCTTCCGTGTCCGTGACGCAGATTACCTCGCTCCTGCAGCAAATCCAGCAGGAGTCGGCTCTGATCGGCGAGAGGATGGCGGAGGAAGCCGAGGAAATGGTCAGAGGGACAGAGCTTTCCAGCCAGGTGGAGGCGCTGTTTGTCGATACGGTGGATCGGTTCCATTTCGTGAACAGCCATATTCAGGAGATTTCAGCCGCTGCGGAAGAGGTGCTGGCGGGCTCCGAGGAGGCAGCCGCATCGGTAGAGCAGATCGCCCGGATTACAGCGGCAACGGCGGAGAACGCGGCCTCGATCCAACGGATGTCGACGAATCAGCTGGAGGCGGCAAAGCGGATCACCGATACGACGGAGCTGTTGAAGAAAAGGAGCTCCACTCTGGAAGCGGCTGTAGAAAGGTTCAATTTATAACCGGATCAGACATGCAGAGCCTGGGGGAACAATCACCTCGGCTCTGTTTTTTAATGCGGACCTGACAAAGAAAGATGGAGGATCCCTCATGGATCCTCCATCTTTCCTTGTTGAAGCGATATGCCGCTGCCTGTCTTGCGCCTGAGCTAGAGACCGTAGATGCGGCTGTACTTCTCTTCCAGGTAGTCCACCAGATAGTCGGCCTTCAGATCCTCGCCGGTGACCTGGCGGATCAGCTGCTCCGGCGTGTAGAGCTTGCCGTGACGATGAATTTTATCCTTCAGCCATTCCTGGATGCCTTCGAAGCGGCCGGCTTCGATGTCGGCATAGAAGTCGGGCTTCTCGCGCAGAATCGTGTTCAGCAGCTGGGCTGCGTACAGGTTCCCGAGGGAGTAGGAAGGGAAATAGCCGAAGCCGCCGAAGGACCAGTGGACATCCTGCAGGACGCCCTCCGTATCATTGGCAGGCGTAATGCCGAGGTATTCCTGCATCTTCTCGTTCCAGATCGCCGGCAGCTCCGCCACCTCGATGTCTCCATTGATCAGCGCCTTCTCGATCTCATACCGGATCATGATATGAAGGTTGTACGTCAGCTCATCCGCTTCCACCCGGATCATCGTCGGCTGCACGCTGTTGATCGCCCGGTAGAAGTCATGCTGGCTGACGCCTTCCAGCTGCTTCGGGAAGTGCTCCTGGAGCTTGGGATAGAAGTACGTCCAGAACGGCTCGCTGCGGCCGATCATATTTTCCAGGAAGCGGGACTGGGACTCGTGGATGCCGAAGGATGCTCCGCTGGATAGGACGGTTTCTTCGAAACGCGGATCGATGTTCTGCTCATAAATGCCATGTCCTGCCTCGTGGATCGTCCCGAATACCGCAGATCGCACATTATTCTGGAGATATCGGGTCGTAATCCGGACATCCCCGGTGTTCATGGACTGGGCGAACGGATGCACCGTCTCGTCCAGCCGTCCCGCGTTCATGTCGAAGCCGAGGATCGGAAGGAAGTAGTGGTTGAATTTTTTCTGCTGGTCCACCTCGAATGCTTGCTCGAAGACGGCTGTCGAAGGCTTGTTGCCGGAGCGGTTGATCCTCTCCAGCAAGCCCACGCTGCTCTCCCTCAGCTTGGCGAACAACGGATCCAGTACCGCCACGCTTAAACCCGGCTCGAATTCATGCAGAAGCGCATCATAAGGATGCTGATCATAGCCGAAAATCTCAGCCATCTTGCGGTTGAAGTCCACGATCTTCTCCAAATAAGGCTGGAAGAGGGAAAAGTCGCTTCTCTCTCTGGCTTCTTCCCATGCATGGTTGGCTTTGGAGGTGAGGACGACATAATCGCGGTACATGTCTTCGGGAATTTTCTTGAAGCGCTCATATTCTGCGGTGCGTTCCCGAAGCTGCGCCTGCGTAATTTCGTCCAGGTCGGCCTGTACCTCGGGAGCGGACAGGAGGCGGAGCAGAGAGCCCATCTCCTCCGATACGGATAATTTGAACTGCTCCGTTCGGAAGGTCCCGATCGCTTTGGCGAACAAGTCTCTCCCTTTCTTGGGAGCAGTTACCTTCTGGTCCCATCCGACCAGACTCGAAATCATGCTTAGATGAGCGATCTTTTCTTCCAATGCTTTGTACTGTTCGACAGCTGTCCGAATGTTGGGATCGAGGGATTTCAGTTCCATGCCAAAAGCCTCCCATTAGAAACGATTGTTGTTTCCCCGCAAAAAAGACTGGTCAGTCTATTTTATTTAATCACTTTTTTTTTCCTGTCATCAAGTAAATTTAGGAATCGGAATCCGAATCCGAATCCAGCATCAAGAACCCGCGTCCGGCTCGGGTTCTTGATGTCTTCCTCGTTAATCAATCGTCGCCACTTTCCACTCGCCTTGTTTGCTCTTGAGCAGCGAAATGAGGCCGCTGCCCTTCGCCAGGCAACCGTAGGCTTCCCCTTCACGGAAAGATCAGGGCTGGAATCTCCATTCCCGCACCACTTCGCGCTCATCCCGGCTAATCTCCGCAAAGCCGAGAGAAGCATATAGGCGTGATGCCCGCATGTTGTCGCACCGATGGCCGAGCTTGATCGTGCCGCCCCATTGCTTGTCCTCGATATAACGCATAAGCTCTTTCATCCCGGAGCGTCCAAGCCCTCTTCCTTGGAACTTGCGATCCAGCATAAAAGCCATGATCCAGCAGCTTCCGTCAGCCGGATCGACAGCGTACACCGCGAATCCCGCGAGTTGTTCATCCGTGTACATCGCGAGAGGGGTGAACCCGCAATAGGCGGACTCAGCGAGCCAATAGACCGCAGGTACAGGAAATACGTCCTTCTGCTCGTCCGTGACTTCAAGCCGGGTGCAAGCGTGCCAGTTAGTTGAATCGATGGGTCGCAGTTCTACGGTCGGCCTCAAGCGTTCCCGCAGCCGATCGCACGCCTTCAAGAGCTTGATCCGAAGCTGAAGAGCCCACTCGGGCGACCGATGGATATCCATATTCTCCACGCTGCGGAGGAGACGTGCGAACGCATACAGGTCTGCAAACCTCTGAAAAAGAGGAAACTTCTGCACGCAGCGTTCATCCAACGGCTTAATCGACCGATATCCGGTTAGAAAGTGCTCGATTTTCCGCTGGGCGCCGGCATCCTCTTGCTCCGCCAGATCCCTCAGGGCGGATGCTGCATCCATTCCGTACCAGTGGATCATGGCATCGTCAAAATCGATGGCGGAATAGCGGGATTGCTCCTCGTCATAAAAAATATTGTCCGTTTCGAAGTCATAATGAATCAGGCCCATATGTCTCTCGTCAGTCGGAAGCTTGGAGAGCTGTTGACGGATGCGTTCAAGCTCGTGCCGAGCCGTTTCCTCCGAGGGATGCCGCTGCAATACGGAGGCGATGAAGGTTAGGGCGTCCATCCAGCTTGGTCGGGATGACGGCACAGCCGAATAAGACTCGGATAAAAGATGCAGCGAAGCAAGCGATCTTCCCCACTCTTCGGCATGCCGATCCGTCATGAGATCCAGCGGAATAGGGTTTCCCTTGGCTTGTTCAAATACAACGCCGAAGTACGATCCATCTGCCGTTTGGATCGTTTCGATCCAGTTGCCGTATCGGGATAGGACAGGAGCGGCAGCCGGATAGCCGGACGATATCAGATACAGGATGAAATCAAGCTCTGCCTGAATATTCTCGAGACGGTTGTCCTCTTCATGGACATAACGTAGAAATTGCCGAACGCCGTTTCTTTCCGACAAGTAGACAAAATTGCTGCTTGCTCTCCAAAACGTCAGCGTGCCGGCATCATGCTCCCAACATGAAATCAGTTGTTTGGCCGCGGAATCGGTTTCCGTTCCCCGTACCATGTTTTTTAGCGACATCATTTCCGGTTGCCTCCCATGGCCTAATGAGAGGTGCAAGGGTTACCAATAGCGGCCTCTCACAGGTTGATTTGCATGTTCGTTCGTTTTCAACCACCATCACTCCTCAAGGTCGCAGTAGGGATTTAAGGTGTAAATTTAGAGCGGATTAAATCTATCCCTCGTGAAATATGGTTGAATATAGTTTCAGTAGGATCAAGGGGTAATTTAGACTAAAAAGATTTATACGAAGCGAGCCGGGGGGCGGCTGTCGTCCCCTTGAAACGGCGGCTTGCCTTGAAGCCGAGGCCGGGGAAGAGCCGTCAGGGGCTTTCCGTTCACGTCGAAAGGGACACCTCGCGAGGTGTCCCTTAGCGCTTTCATGCAGGATCCGGAGCCTGGAGCCCGGGCAGCGGGCCTAGTCTCTCACGAATCGTTCGAACGTTCTCTGGAAAATTTGAATCGACTGCTCCACCGTCAAATTGCCCATCGGGTTGAAGCGGTTCTGGCCGACGCCCTGCATCAGGCCGAGACCGACGGAGCGGTATACGTCCGCCTTCGCCCACGAGGCGATCGCCTCGTCATCTGCGAACGGGCCGGTTGGTGCGGCGGAACCCGGCGGCTTTCCGGCAACGTTTGCCAGCTTGCTCTCCAGCCGGGTCAGCAGGGCCGCGGCCTCCTGGCGGGTAATCTTCGCCAAGGGAGCGAACTCGGTCGGGGAGACGCCGCTGATCAGTCCGGCAGACACCGCCTTGGAGACGTTGGAGTCGCTCGTATCCTGAAACGGCTTCCGGTCTGCCGGAAGACTGCTTCCCGTGGTGTTTTCATAAACCCCGACGAGCATGCGCACGAAATCAATGCGGCGGATCGGCGTCTGGTACTGCGTGTCCAGGGAATAGGGGATGAGACCGGCGCCCTTCGCCTTCGCATAGGCTTCCTTCGCCCAGCCGCTCGGGGCATCGCCCGGCGCTGCCGGTCGCACGGTGACGTAGAGCGAGTTCTCCTGGCCCAAATAGTTGCTGTAGCGGATATAAGCGGCGCCCGCCTTCACGCCTCGCAAGACGCCGGAGGAATCCACCGATGCAATGGAAGGATCGCTTGATTCCAGCTGTCCCGCCATTCGGCCTGCCACCGCGCCTTCGCCCGTGGAGTAGAGGCGCAGCGGCACGCTCTCGCCCGGTGTTATCGCGATCGCGTCGCTGCCGAACCGTTTCATTTCCGTCATGCGGAAGAAGACCGTATCGTACTCGATCGACGTTTCCGCGCCGGCTTTGGAGCGGATGCCGTCTATGCGCACGTGGAAGCGGTCATCTTCCTTGATATCCGAGATTCCGCCCGGACGGAAAATAATGCAGACCGGAATGCCGCCATAACCGCCTTTGTCGACACGGAAGTATTCGCCGGATTTGTCCGTATCCGATTTGTCCAGCGTCCATTGCCTGCCGTCGCTTTGGCGGGTCACCGTTACGGTGATGGAATCCGTGTTGTTTTTGTCGTACCGGTCCGTATTCAGCGATACCGACCAGGCATCCGATGGCGAGAAGGCTTCGGACGGGAAATACCCGGCGGCCGGCCAGCCGATGTAATCGTACTCGACGCTGCCAGCGGTCCTTCCTTTGTCAAAAACGTACATGGAGGAGTACGGCGACCCGTAACCGCCCGTCTCGGCTGCTCGGACATAGCCGAACATCGTCCGGGTCATCGCCGGATTCAGAATCCATCTGCGGTGGCCGACCCGGTCGATGTTGCTTGGATCGCTGTCCGACATGTAGCCGAGGACGCTGCTGTACAGCGTCGGGCTGCCCATATACAGGTTGCTGCTGCCCGCTCCGGCGTAGCCCAGCTTGTAAGCCTCCTCCTCCATTCCAGCCGGCTTGGTCGGAGAATGGCTGAGCCGATCGTTCAGCACATTGATCAGCGATGCGCTCTGCTGCTGCCGGTGCAGGCTCCAGTCCGGCTGCACGTCATCGGGGACTCCGGCCAAATACCGGACGAAGTTCGTCGCCCGCACGCCGTCTTCAATATACTCGGCTTTTAATTTGCCTTCCTGGAAAGGAGCTGTCAGACTCGGCAATTGCTCGTAAATGTCGTTCCCGCTCATATAGGCAAAGGACCTCTTCATGGGCAGGTAGCTCTGCATCCATTTCTCGACGATCTCTTCCTTCGTTCTCGCAGCGGTTGTTTTCCCTATGCTGTCTGCGGCTTCGGCTGTCTGGGGCCACACGGCCAGCATGCCTGCGGCAAGGGCGCCTGCGCAGAAGGCGGCCGTCGTCCTCGGCATCCATTCGCGAGGTTTCAAAGCGGTTTGATTGCGATTCATTTGTTCCCACCCTCTTCTTTCTCTACTTCATCTCATGCCCTTCACCTCGTTATCGGCGGCAAAGGAGAGAATCGGTAGACCGCAAGCCCAGTGGAATGCGATTGCGCGAAGATAGAAACCGCCAGCCTGAAGAGGGCAGCGGGCTGTCGGTTTCAAAGCAGGGCATGAATGCCGGTTGTTCCCGGGCACAAGGAAGGGCAGGATAGAGACGGGCTCTCTTCCGGCTACCTTTTGACCGCCAAGCAATAGTTCACATGATCGAAGGCCTCGATCGGGTGCTCGGGCTGGCTCTCATTATAGGCGTGAAACAGCAGCTTGGTAATTTCCTCCGGATTCAGATGCTGATCAATCCGCAAGTCCATCTCTTCGAGCATCCGCTCCAGCTCGGAGCAGGAGTAGCCTGCCTGCATCGGCTCGCCCGCACGCGCGACCATCATGAGCTGCTTCTGCGCCCGCTCGCCTGCCTGAGGAGTGAAGGTCTGCTCATCCGGATAATCGAAGACGATGCCGCTGCCGGCCGGAAGCAGGGAAACGATGCCGGACAACAGCTGCCGGAAATCCTCTTTGGCGAGGTAATAGCTGATGCCGAGCAGGCTGCAGAAGCTGACCCGATCGGGATTGAACCCGGGGCTGGCCAGCACATGCCTCTGCCAGTCCGGCTCGCGAAGGTCGGCGGAGATGAAATAAAGATTGGGAGGCGGGTCCATGCGCATGCCGGATAAGCGGGCCTGTTTGTCGGCGGCGGTAACGGGATGGTCGATCTCGAAGATGTCGAGCTGGGAGGCCCATTCCGGCTGGCGATAGGCGAACGTATCGTAGCCTGCGGCGAAGATCAGGTACTGCCTGGCTCCAAGCGCGGCGGCCGCAGCCAGCGCCCGCTCGGCAAATGCCGCCCGGCCGAGCGGAGTGGGCGAAAGCTGACGGTCGACAACCTGGCGGAGGGCCTGCTCCTGCGTCCCCGAGAACCCGGGCTGGAAAAACGCGATCGCCCGCGACATGTTGGCGGAGATGCTGTCGTACTCTTCATCGGTCAGCAGCTGCCTGGCGATCCGGTCGTCGAAGATTTTGACCGGATTGTGCTCGGCGTGGTAGGCGCGCGAGAACGCGCTGACAAGTGCGGTCAAGCTTTTTGATTCCATGATCATCACCTCGATTCCGTTGTATCATTGGGGGGAGTGAAGAAACAACACTTGACTTTATTGTAAATTTATGTTATAATATAAAGTTCATTTTTGCATATTTCACTGTTTCGTCACATTTTGGGCGATTTCTACCATTCAGTCATACACAAATCTTCGCTGCGCCCGATAGCTGATCAGGAACAAGGAAGCTTCCGTCATCAGCTTGGCGGCGACGAGCGGAATGCCGATGCCGGAGTGGAACAGGAGCATCATGCCGTAGTTCAGCAGGACGAGCGAGAAGTACCGGGGCAGCGATTTTGTTCGCGGCTTTTTGCCGTGAGTGAAAACCATGCGGTTGGCCAGGGCGGTCAGGACGTTCGCGGTGCCCGTAATTTCACGTCGGCGACGAAGTAAGTGACGGCATCGGAGCCTGAGCCGGTCTGGACTTTCCGGATGCTTATCGTCTGGTCGTCATCTTTTGCGCCGGAAGAACATGGCCGATCACTCCTTCAAGGGGTTGTTGCCGTTATCTTAGAGCCGCTACCTGTAATGAAGCTTGAATGGGGGTGCCGATCCGGCCGGCCGCAGAAAATGCATTTACAATCCTTCCTGATTTCAGTATCATCAAAAGTAAATTCCGACTGTGCGTGACTGGCGGAGCATGGGTCCAACCATGAGGGAGCGCATGGATACAGCAGCCGTACGCCTGGGCAGAGGTAAGGGGGGGATACCCCTTGCCTCTTTGCGTTTTTAAGCGGACAAAAAAAAGGAGAGCTGCAGAAATGCCGGAGCAAACGCTGATATTGGATGGGGCCCGAGTGGCCGGGGAAATCAAGGAGCAGTTGGCCAGAAGAGTCGAGGCGCTTGCCGCAAAGGGAGTCGTGCCGTGCCTGGTTACGATTCTGGTGGGGGATGATCCGGCTTCGGAGACGTACGTCCGCATGAAAGGCAATGCCTGCCGCAAGCTCGGCATGGAGTCCAAGAGGATCCATCTCGATTCGGGAACGACGACAGGCGAGCTGGTGGACGTAATCCGCGGACTGAACGAGGATCCTGCCGTTCATGGCATCCTGCTGCAGCATCCCGTACCGGAGCAGATCGACGAGAGAGAGGCGTTCGAGGCCATCGCGATCGCCAAGGATGTGGACGGGGTCACGGCGCTCGGCTTTGCGCAAAACGCCTTCGGCTACGCAGCCTACCCATCCTGCACGCCTGCCGCTGTCGTCGCCATTCTCGACTATTACGGCCTTCCGATCGAGGGCAGGCATGCCGTCGTCGTCGGACGCAGCCCGATTCTTGGCAAGCCGGTGTCGCTCATGCTCCTGAACCGCAACGCGACCGTGACCGTCTGCCATTCCAAGACGCAGCGGCTGAACGAGATCGTAGCGCTTGGAGATATCGTCGTGGCGGCCGTCGGCAAGCCGAAGTTCATTCAGGGAGAATGGATCAAGGAAGGCGCCGTCATTCTCGATGCCGGCTACAACGAAGGGAATGTCGGCGATGCCGACTACGAGGCCTGCGCCGTCAAGGCGAGCGCGATTACCCCGGTTCCCGCGGGCGTAGGTCCGGTTACGATTGCGATGCTGCTCAAGCATACGGTGGATGCGGCGGAGAAATCGACCGTTGAGGGCAAGCTGTAGGAATGGAAAAAAGGACTGCCGAGTTTCGCTCGGCAGTCCTTTTTTTCTTCCTCATTAACAGGTGAAGGACTCGACGCTCTGCAGATCCAGGCCGGAGAACGCCCAGCTGAACCCGGTCCAGCGGAAGCCTGCGACGGATGTGCGGCCGACAAAAACGGGGTAGAACCAGAATCCGGGCCCGAACCGGGGCCAGATGTACGTGAAGCGGAAGGAGCAGCCCGAGATGGCGCCGGGATCAACGGCGAAGGCCGAAGCAAGCGGCTTTTGCGGCACTCCTTGAGGCGGAGGCGAAGAGGGAGGCTGAGCTCCGCCCGCCCCGGGAACACCGCCCGGCGTACCGCCCGGGAATCCCCCCGGGAAACCTCCCGGCGAACCGCCCGGAAACCCGCCCGGCGCACCTCCGGGGAAACCGCCCGGAAATCCCGGGGGCGTAGGAAGCATGAAACCCATGGTCAAAACTCCTTTCTGACGATGCCGACAGCATGAGGCTACAGCAAGGTGATGGCGAGCAGATCGAACAGCACAAGCGGCAGAATCACATTGTTGTAGTACGGGTTGACCGGTCCCGGCAGGAAGGCGCGGCTGCAGCCTTCATTGGAGAGACGGATGCAAAGGATGCTCTTGTGGCAATGGACGATGTAGCCTTCGAAGACGTCTCCGTCGATCGTCTCCACCTTGACGAGCCGATTCGCATGCTGCGAGCAGAGCTGATGCAGATGGCTCTTGACCGAACGCAGCGTATGGTCGACGTGGGCTTCGCATTTGTAGAACGGCGCCGCCGCCGCTTCCGTGTGGGAATAGGATGAGCTCATGAGGATGACCCTCCTTTGATTAAACCTGGGTTATCCTATGCAGATGCCTATGGCGAGGTTACGGGCAGACAGGAAATCCGGCATTCGGTCAGCCATTCGGCTTGCTCCGGCGATGGCGGATCCGAGCCTTGCCGGGCCCGTGACATTTTCCGAATAAAAAAGAAACCATCCGGGCCCATCCCCGTACTACAACAGACCAATCATTAAAAGCTGTTCGAACACGCAAAAGATAACCGGACTCCGAAGGGGAGTAGCTGCCACAGTAAAGTCGTCAATACGAGAGCCCGCTCTCCGGCTTTACTGGCAATGCCGAACCGCATTGTTAGCGAGACCTTTGTGCATCCGAGGCTTTCATGTCCTCGGGAGACAAGGGTCTTTTTGCGTTCGGCCCGCTCATCTGGAGGAGGAAGAAGATGGATTTCGCTTTATTGATGGAATATGGATGGGTGCTGCTCGTCCTCATTGCCCTGGAAGGATTGCTGGCGGCCGACAATGCGCTCGTGCTGGCGATCATGGTGAAGCATCTGCCGGAGAAGGAACGCAAGAAAGCTCTCTTCTACGGCCTCGCCGGAGCGTTCGTGTTCCGCTTCGCGTCCCTGTTCGTCATCTCGTTCCTCGTGGACGTATGGCAGGTGCAGGCGATAGGAGCGTTGTACCTTCTGTTCATTGCCCTCAATCATATTTTCCGTAAAGTCATGGTCAAAAAAGGCGAGCGGAACGCAGAGCCGCATACCGGAGCCAAGCCCAAGAAAGCCGGGTTCTGGCCGACGGTCATCAAGGTGGAGCTGGCGGATATCGCCTTCGCCGTCGACTCCATCCTGGCTGCCGTGGCGCTGGCCGTGGCGCTGCCGGCGACGAATCTGCCGAAGATCGGCGGCATGGACGGCGGCCACTTCGCCGTCATCTTCCTGGGCGGCTTCATCGGCCTCCTGATCATGCGCTTCGCTGCCAACTGGTTCGTCAAGCTGCTGGAGAGCAGGCCGTCGCTCGAAGTCGCCGCCTTTGTCATCGTCGGCTGGGTGGGCGTCAAGCTGGCGGTGCACACGCTGGCGCATCCCGCGCTGCATGTCATCCCGCATGACTTTGCCGAATCGACAGCCTGGAAGCTGACGTTCTATATCGTGCTTGTGCTGATCGCGGCCTGCGGCTGGTTCTTGTCCGGCAAGGCCAAGACGGAACGGCAAGCGGAGACGGGAAGCTCGATGTAACGCGACATTCATTCCGAGAGGCAAGGCCGGACCCCCACAGCGGCGTCCGGTCCTTTTTTTTCCTCATCGCGGCGGCCGCTCGGGAATATTCTCGCCTTCGCCGCCATTGCTGGTAGAATGAAGGGAGAGTCTCTAGTCGGGGGAATGGGAAAGAGGGGAAGAGATGAGCGTCATACGGCTTGAAAATGTCACGAAGAAATACGAGGATGCTCTTATATTCCGCGAAATTTATTTTCGCGTGAGCCAGGGCGAGCGCGTCGCCGTCATCGGGCGCAACGGCGCCGGCAAGTCGACGCTGTTCAAGCTGATCATGGGCAAGGATGAGCCGACATCGGGCAAGGTGGAGGTCGATCCGAAGGCGCGGATCGGCTACTTCTCCCAATTTTCGGAGATGAGCGGCAGCCTGTCCGTCCAGCAGGAGCTGGAGCTGTGCTTCGAGCAGGTGGCCCTGATCGAGCGGGAGCTGCAGGAGGTGGCGGAGAAGCTGGGCACCGTCACGGATGACGGCGAGATGGACCGGCTGCTGACGAGGCAGGCGGAGCTGTTCGAGCAGATGGAGCACCTGGACGGCTGGAACGTGTCCGTGGAGATCAACACGGTGCTGACGAAGCTCGGGTTCAACGACCGCTCGCGCCATCAGCCGGTGGACGAGCTGTCGGGAGGCTGGCGCAACCGCGCCGCTCTCGCCAAGCTGCTCGTGGAGCAGCCCGATGTCGTCCTGCTCGACGAGCCGACCAACTACCTGGACATCGAGGGAATCGCCTGGCTGGAGCAGTGGCTGTACCGGTTCGGCGGCGCCATGATTCTGATCTCCCATGACCGGCAGTTCATCGACAAGGTCGTCACGCGGACGATCGAGATCGAGAATTATCATTTCCAGGAGTATGAAGGAAACTATACCGACTACGTCCGCAAGAAGAAAATGCGCAAGAAGGAGCTTGACCGCCAGTTCGAGTGGGAGGAGGAGCTCCTGCTCATGGAGTCGGAAGCGATCGACAGCCGGGCGGAGCGCAAGTCGGCCAAGGACCGGCTGTCGCGCAAGCTGGCCGACAGCAGGAAGCGGATCGAGCCTCATCCCGTCAATGTGCTCATTACCGACATTTACGAAAGGCTCCGGTTCCCCGACAAGCTCGCGGAGGTCAAAGGAATCGGACAAGCCTATGACGGCCGGATCATCTTCGAGAACGTCAGCTTCGATATCCAGAAGGAAGACCGTCTGGTCATCACGGGTCCGAACGGAAGCGGCAAGTCGACGCTCATCAAGGCGCTTACGGGGCAGGAGAAGCCGGAGAAAGGCGAGGTGAGCTGGGAGAAGGGTGTCGGGTACGCCTACTTCAACCGCATGTGGGAGGAGCTCGATCCGAAGGATACCGTCAGCCATGCCGTGAACACGTATGGGCTCGGGCTGGACGCGCCGCGCAAGAAGGTGAACAAGTTCCTGTCGATGCTCCAGTTCTCGGAGGCGGATCTCAGCAAGGCGATCGGCAATCTGTCCGGCGGACAGAAGGCGAGGGTAGCGCTGGCCAAGTGCCTTCTGTCCGGCGCCGCCGTCATCATCCTGGACGAGCCGACGAACCATCTCGATCTGACGAGCATCCAGGTCATGGAGCAGGCACTGATTCATTTCCCAGGCGCCGTCGTGACGGTCAGCCATGACCGCTTCTTCATCGACAAGATCGGCACGAAGATGCTGGCCTTCGATCCGGAGGCCGGGGTGACGATGCAGAATCTGTGAGGCGGGGCGGAAGGCTCCGAGGGCGGCCCGCTATTTTGGGCGGCAAGGAACGAGCTGCAGCAGAAGCCCGCCCCTGGCAGGCGAGCGCATAAAGGCCAGGCGGAGTCCTCGGGGGACTCTGCCTGGCCTTTTTTGTGGACTGAACTCATGGGTCAACAAAACAATGCGGAGGCCCCGTTCAGTCCTGGGGACGCGGCCCGGGCTCCAATCCCGTCGAAGAAGCCGTCTTGATCAGCCGGAGCTCGAGGTCGTTCTCAAGTCTGATCTGGCAGGACAGCCGAACGGCCGGGTCCTCGATGCCTTTGTTCCTCAGGGTCGCTGCTTCCGCCTCTCCCATCTCCGGGGCGTCGCCGGACAGCACCTCCACGGCGCAGGTGGTGCATCGGGAGTTGCCGCCGCAGCGGTGAAGCATATCAACCCCGTTATCCTCCAGCGCGAGCACGAGCTTCGTGCCTTCGCTCGCCTGAAGAGCTTCTCTTCCCTCGATTTGAATCGTCGGCATGGGCGATTCCTCCTTTATCGTTGCGTCTCTACTACATTCAAGCTCCATGCCCCGGATACCTGCAAGAATGCCTTGAAAAGATCTCTTTCGCTCCGTCCGTCATGGAACTATTCGGCAAGGAGAGGAGGGCTGGGCCGAGGTCGTCGGCTTGCCGATGCTGCAACCGGAGGAGCGCAGCCAGCTTCGCACGACGTCCAGAGGCCTCGGGGAGACGATGCTGGCGGCGCTGGATGGCTGCAGGACGCAAAAGCCGTGCCTGGTCTCGATGGAGACGGGCACGGCTTTTTTCTTGCAGGGATGAAAGGACTTCAATCCTCGGCGGACTGCTGCCCCTCCTCCGGCTCCTCCCGCACGATGGCAAGCGTCACATGATCCTCCCAGCGGCCGTTGATCCTCACGTTTTTGCGGGCCAGTCCTTCCTTCTGGAAGCCGGCCTTGGTCAGCACCCGGATAGAGCCTTCGTTATGCGGCATTACGCCTGCCTCGAGGCGGTGAAGATCGAGCTCGCCGAAAGCATACGGGACGATAAGCTGCACCGCTTCGGTCATGAGCCCCTTGCCGTTATGCTCCCGATCAAGCATATAGCCGAGCCATGCGCTCTGGAGGCTGCCGCGAGCCACCCCGGACAGCGCGATCGTCCCGATCACCTCCGACGCTCCCCGCGGCCGGATCAGCAAATGATAGCCTTGGTCCTGCTCGCGCTGCTTCATGGCGCCGGCGATTCTAACCTCCTGCGCTTCCAGCGTGTAGAACTGATCGTTCTTCGTCCCCGAATACAAGCGGAAAAAATCCTTGTTGCTCCGCTCAAGCTTCAGCAAGGCAGGCGCATCCTTCTCCTCGACAAAGCTCAGCTCGATGCGGTTCCCGTTCAGCGTCGACATTGAAATCCCCCTTGGAATGAAAAAGCTCCGAGGCTGCCCTCCCCTGCGGCAGGAAGCCGCAGCATTGGAGCCCCGCAGCATAAGCGATGCTTGCTGAATCTGAACATGGAGCCCCAATGCCCGAAACGGAACGCATGAACAGAACAGGATAGCAAAGAAACCAGGAAACGATTATTCTGCTCGTCCATATTTTGCGTCCTTGCATGCTCGATATCTTATTTATTGAGTATAAACACGTGAAAATCTCAGATCAATCCCGGATATCCGGCCTCTCGAGCTGCAGCATCCGCATGTATTGGAGCAGCGGTCGGATATGGACGGCATCGTGATCGGATTTCCGCTCCAGGGGGTCGCCGAGCAGCCGCTTGATAGGCTTATGCGGCCGCCGAACCTTCTTCGTGTCGAATTCGGCTGCGTTGTTTGGCGTCCATGGAAGCCTCCTTAAGGTGGAATGGGTTGAATTCGGGCTGCAGCCATTGTAAGCCCTCGTTATTTCGTCAGGCATCGAATGATGATTGCGGCTTGAAGTACGGATTCTTTGCGGAGGGACGGGATCGGTTTCTTTTTGGACACAATATTTTATGGAAATAAAGCAAATAGGTTGATCTATTAATTGATATTGATTATCATTACTAACTGAGGGTTTAAATGCCTGTCTATCCGGATTGGATATCGGCAGGAGCGACTGACCAGTCATGAATGGCGAATCGGGCAAGCCGGCAATGCAGGCGGCATCGGTTCCATCATCAAGGAGGATATCCCGTGGTAAAAAGCAAACTGAAAGTTCCGGCGCTGCTGCTCAGCATCGCATTCATGTCCATGCTGCTCGCAGCCTGCGGAAGCGGCAATCATTCGAACACGGCGGCAGGCAACGACGCCTCGCCGCCGCCAGCCTCGCCGGCTCCGGCCGCATCGCCCGCTCAAACCAAAATGACGGACGGGCTCGGCCACGAGGTCGAAGTGCCGGCCGATCCGCAGCGCATCATCGCTTCCTACCTGGAAGACTACCTGGTGGCGCTCGGCGTGAAGCCGGTAGCCCAGTGGTCTGTCGCCAACGGCACCCAGGAGTACCTGCAGGATTCGCTGAAGGATCTCCCGACCATTCCGTACGATCTTCCGCTTGAAGCGGTGACCAGCTTCGATCCCGATCTGCTCATCATCGGCTCCAACAGCGCCGTCGAAGGCGGCAAGTACGACCAGTACGCCAAGATCGCCCCGACCTTTGTGCTCGGCGACGAAGTGAACAACGACTGGCGCAAGGCGCTGCTGAAGATCGGCGAGGTTCTTCACAAGAGCGACGAAGCCCAAAAAGTGCTGGACGACTACGAGAAGAAGGCTGCAGACGCCAAGGCGAAGCTTGAAGCTGCGATTCCGGGCAAATCCGTTGCCGCCGTCTGGCTCGTCCAGGGCAAATTCTACGTCGTCAGCGACAAGCTGTCGAGCGGAGCGGTGCTCTACAAGGATCTCGGCCTGAAGGCGCCGGAAGTCGTCAAGGAGATTTCCGCCTCGGGCGCAGGCAACTGGAACGCCATCTCGCTGGAGAAGCTGGCCGATCTGGATGCGGATTACCTCATTCTCGTGAACAGCGACAAGGACTCCGGATCCGCCGCGTTGAATGACGCCCTGTGGAAATCCGTGCCGGCCGTCAAGAACGGCAACGTATTTGAATATCCGAAATCGTCCAGCTGGCTCTACTATGGTCCGGTTGCCAGCTCGCAGATGGTCGACAATCTGCTTAAGGATATCGTAAAGTAAGAACGAATAGAGAAGAGGGAGCCGCGGCTCCCTTTTTTCGCTTGGAGCCTTGTTTATCAAAGCCTCCGAGCTCCGTTTATCAACGCGGAAGCTCGCCGCGGCCATGCGGAAGGCCGGCTGGGAGGCCGGATGGCCTGAAATTATACGCAGACTGGGGAATCGGGACTATGGCAGCAACGACACGCAAGGGAAGGGACGGCGGACAGCCTGCCGGCAAAAAGGCGGACGACGCCCTGCATAAGCTCCATTCCAGGCCAAGGACGGCAATTGTCCTGATTGCTGCCGGTGCGGCGGCGCTTCTGTTCAGCCTGGCGCTGTCGGTCTCGTTCGGCGCGATGGATATCAAGTTCCGGATGGTATGGGAAGCAGTCTTTCATTACAACCCCGACTTGAAGGAGCATCAGGTTATTCAGGAGCTGCGCCTGCCGCGTGTGCTCGGATGCATGCTCGTCGGCAGCAGCTTCGCGGTTGCAGGAGCGGTCATGCAAGGAATGACGCGCAATCCGCTGGCGGATTCAGGCCTTATCGGCCTCAATTCGGGAGCGACTTTTGCGATCGCGCTCTGCCTCGCCTTTCTGCCCGGCCTTCCGTACCGTTATGTCGTGCTGCTGGCTTTTGTCGGAGCAGCGCTGAGCGCGGCATTGGTCTTCGCTCTCGGTTCATCCGTCCGCGGAGGGCTGACGCCGACACGGCTCGTTCTCGCCGGCGTGACGCTCTCGGCGCTGCTGACGGCTCTCAGCGAGGGCATCGCGCTGTACTTCCGCATCGGCCAGGATTTGGCCTTCTGGTTCGCGGGAGGGGTCGCCAACATGCGCTGGCTGGAGCTGAAGGTCATGACCCCATGGATCGCCCTTGCGCTCGCTGGAGCCATGGGGCTCTCCCGCTCGATTACAATGCTGAGCCTCGGCGAAGAGGTGGCCCGGGGACTGGGCTTGCGCTCCGGGCTGGTTAAGGGGCTTGGCCTCGCCATCGTCGTCGTGCTGGCGGGGTCGGCAGTGTCCGCCGTCGGCGCCGTCTCCTTCGTCGGGCTGCTCGTGCCGCATCTGGCGCGCAAGCTTGTCGGCGTCGATTACCGGTGGATCATCCCGACCTCGGCGGTGCTTGGAGCGCTGCTCGTCGTGCTGGCCGATCTGGCGGCAAGGACGGTCCATCCGCCTTTCGAGACGCCGATCGGAGCGATGATCTCGCTGATCGGCGTTCCCTTCTTCATCTATCTGGCCAACAAAGAACGGAGGGAGCTGTAGACGATGGGCGCATTCATGTCCGAATCGGAGCGGCGCAAGCGCAGGAAAGCCTGGCTGGTCGCCGCCATCCTGAGCGCGGCGATCGCCGTTGTTTTTGTCGTCAGCATGAACACCGGGGTGATCCGGCTCTCTCCGATCGATGTGCTGCGGACGCTGGCCGGAGGCGGGACGGAGCGTCAGCAGCTTATTCTGTTCGACTTCCGCCTGCCGCGGATCGTCATCTCCTTGCTGATCGGAGCCGGCCTGGCGGTATCCGGCGCCGTGCTGCAGGCGCTCTCGCGCAACGCGCTCGCGGATCCCGGAATCATCGGCATCAATTCGGGGGCGGGGCTGATCGTGCTGCTGTTCATCGCTTACTACCCGGCGCCGGCTGCAACTCCGGCCTACCTGCTGCCTCTGCTGGCCTGGGCGGGAGGAGGAGCCGCCGCCGCGCTCGTCTTCCTGCTGTCGTACCGGAGGCATAAGGGGCTGTCCTCGAACCGGCTCATCCTGAACGGCGTCGCCGTCAACTCCGGCTTCGCCGCGGTGACGATCGTCGTCTCCCTGCGGATCAACCCGGAGCAGTACCAGTTCGTTGCGACTTGGATGGCCGGCAGCATCTGGGGCAAGGACTGGAGCTACGTGCTGGCGCTGCTGCCGTTCATTGCGATCCTCCTGCCCTATGTCTTGTTCAAGTCCCGGACGCTCAATGTGCTCAACCTGGGCACTCCGATGGCTACCGGGCTCGGCGCGTTCGTGAGCCGGGAGCAGGTTCTGCTCCTGGCCGCCGCGGTCGGGCTGGCCGGATCCTGCGTGGCCGTCAGCGGCAGCATCGGATTTGTCGGCCTCATCGCCCCGCATCTGGCCCGCCGTCTTGTCGGGCAGCGCTATCAGGCGCTGCTCCCGGTCACGGCTCTGTCCGGAGCGCTGCTCGTCATGGCTGCCGACACAATCGCCAAGGTGATTCTGCAGCCTGCGGAGATTCCGACCGGCATCATCGTGGCGGCAGTCGGCGCCCCGTATTTTCTTTATTTGCTGTACCGCTCGAAGTAGAGGCATGTTCAGCTTATTCAGCAGCAGCCGGCCGGAATAGTTCCGGCTTTTTTTTATGCCTGCAGGTGGGTTGCGAAGCAGAGCAGACTCTCTATCTTTATGAGTAGGCGTATATACCTATTAATTTTTATTATATCAATATATTAATATATAATATTTTCGCTTAATAACAAGGAATTTATCTAATTTGGAAATATATATCGACAAATTACTACCTTAGTCCTATACTAAATTCATATTTGGAAGAATAAAACAGTGGGGGTATTACTATGCGCATTCGTTTGAAAAATGCAGCAGGCGGGATTAAGGATGCAAAAGTCGGATTTAGCTGGACGACCTTTTTCTTTGGCTTTTTCCCGGCTCTTTTCAGAGGCGATTTGAAGTGGGCTGTCATCATGTTCGTCGCATCGGTTGCGGTCGGCATTTTTACATTAGGATTTGGCGCTTGGGTACCGGGAATCATCTTTTCCTTCATCTACAACAAAATGTATATTAAAGAGCTTCTGGAGAAAGGGTACCACCCTGCCGATCAGCACTCTCAAAACGAGCTGCAGTCCAAAGGCATTATTGCGGCTTAATTCGTGTTGGGGAGCGCCGATTGTCAAGCCGTCTTTAACCTATAGCGAAACCCAGGGTTGATCCGGCAAGCAGCTGCTCCTCCATTCCCTGATCGTTGAAGGCCTCTGCTCTCGAGCAGGGTCTTTTTTTTCATGAATCGGCTTAGGCAGACGATCCGCGAAGAATAAGTCGGGCCGGCGATGGAAATCATTTGGTTAGCTTCGCTCAAAGAAAGGAGGACTTCCCATGAAAATCACTTTTTTGAAGTTGATGGCGTTCATCGCCGTTGTCTTGTTCGCCGTTCCAGCCCAGGGCAGCGCCCACGCTGCCAAGGACCCCATCCCGATGCTGCAATCGCTGTCCCAAGTGTCGGCCAATCAGATTCGGATCACCTACGACCGCAGCGTGGATGTCGTCAAAGCCATGCAGCCATCCAACTACTGGGTTCAGAGCACGACGGACGCAGCGCCGAGCGGCATCGCTACACTCGGCAAGGATGACAAAGTAATGCCGGATAATGCCCTGACTGCAAGCCAGGTTTCGATCAATCCGGTCGACGGCCAGAACAAAAGCTTCGTCCTGACCTTCAGCCAGGCCATTCCGGCAGGCCAGTCCTACAGGCTGATCATTTGCTTCATCACGGTTCCCGGAGGCGCGCCTTACAGCGGCGACAACGGAATGGCCGTATTTACGGGGAAATAGCCTGAATGGAACAGGCGGCGGCCAGCTTTAGGCCAGCTCTCTTTCCGGCTCCAGGCTTCATCCTTATCCAGGAAGAGCCCTTGAATCGTATTCAAGGGCTCTTGCCTATGTCCGGTTCCGCCCGCAGCCCTCATTTTCCATTTTTCCGCTCTTGCCGACGGGCAGCCAATTCCGTTCGCATGGGCCTATCGAATAAGCTTCATCCTTTGACTGCAGGTCGACAATCAAATTGACAAAGCCGACCCTTTCGCTGGATACTTGAATAAATCAGAGTCAATTAATCGGGATTGAGGAGCGCGTCACGCCTTTTCAAAGGAATCAAGAAAACTGCTTTTGCGCTAGCGGAGTCTAGCCGGAACATTCCGGCAGCGCCAGGAAAACCGTCCATGCCGGCGTAACATGGCGGATGGGAAGAGAGCCGGACGGAGCTGCCGCTCGTCTTGAACGTAGAGGAAACGGCGGCGTGCGGCGCTTGAGTTCAAATGGTATGCTGGAGGCCTAGAGAGGCGTCTGAAGGGAGAGGAAACGGACATGAAGAAAAACCGAATCGGTTCATCCGGTCTGCTCGTCGGCGAGATCGGCCTCGGCTGCATGTCGCTAGGCACGGAGGAGGGCAGGGCGGTCTCGCTCGTCCATGAGGCGCTGGAGCTCGGCGTCAGCCTGCTGGACACGTCGGATCTGTACGATGCCGGGCGCAATGAGGAGCTGGTCGGCCGGGCGATCAAAGGACGCAGAGACCGCGTCATCCTCGCCACGAAGGTCGGCAACCGGCGTTACCCCGGGCAGGAGGGCTGGACATGGGATCCGTCCAAAGCCTATATCCTGTCCGCTGTGAAGGAGAGCCTGCGCAGGCTTGGCACGGATTATATCGATCTGTACCAGCTGCATGGAGGGACGATCGAAGACCCGATCGATGAGACGATCGAAGCGTTCGAGCAGCTGAAGCAAGAGGGAGTCATCCGGGAATACGGCATTTCCTCGATCCGGCCGAACGTCATCCGGGAATATGCCACACGCTCCTCGATGGCCAGCGTGATGAATCCTTACAGCATCGTCGACCGCCGTGCCGAGGAAGAGGTTCTGCCCCTTCTGCAGGATCGGGGCATCTCCGTCATCGCCCGCGGTCCGCTCGCGAGCGGAGCGCTTGCTGCAGGCCGCCGGCCGGCCAAGGGCCTGGCGGATTACAGCCTGGACGAGCTTGGCGAGCTGCGGAGCGGATTGGAACGGCTGGCGGCTCCGCAGCGGAGCATGACCCAGCTGGCGATCCGCTACTCGCTGAGCCATCCGGCCGTCGCCGCCGTCATTCCGGGAGCGAGCTCGCGGGAGCAGCTGCTGCAGAATATCGCCGCTGCTGAGGTGCCGGAGCTGACCGAGGAGGAAGTCGGAATCATCCGGGGACTGAGCAAGGCGAATGTCTATGCTCAGCATCGGGAACAGGCGCGACCTGAACGATTCAGAGAGGAATGAGGGAATGGGGTCTTTTTTCAGCAATATCAAGCTTGAAATCCCCCGTACCATGACGTTGGCCGAGCTCGAGGAAGCGTTGGACGCCATCATGGACGGACGGAGTTATGAACGGAGCGAGGCGCCTGCCGACCGGGCGATCCATGTGGCCTGGGATCGGAACGGCAAGTGGCTGACCATCTACGACGAGGGCAACGCTGCCGGCGATTGGGACGAGCTGGACGGCATCGCGGGGGAGCTGTCGCTTCGCGCCGGCACATACGCCGTGAGCAATACCGTACTGGACAGCGATCTGCTTCGGATGAGGCTCTTCGAGCAGGGCCGAGCATCGGATATATACATCAATGATCCGGAGCTCTACAACGAGATGATGAATGAAAGCTGCGACAGCAAAGGAGAGCTGTCCAAGTGGCTTCCGCTCCTGAAGGAGGGGCCGGACGAGCTGCTGCTGGCTGGGATTTGGGAGAAGGAAGAGGTTTTCGCCGAGGATAAATTGGCCTTGTTGGCCGATGCCTACGGATGGTCGGCTGCGGCTTCCGGCATGGGATTGTCGGAGTGGGAGGAGCTGGGGCAGGATCATGCTCCTGCCGTTCTTCGCCTTTATTTCCGGGAGGTATCCGAGAGCTGATTGCTTGCTGTCTCCGCAACCGGCCTTGCGGGTTGATGCAAGGATATTCATCTACCTTGATGGTTCAGCTGCAGAGGATATGAAGCCGAACAGAACGACGAGAAGAAGCCGCCCGGGGAGGGCGGCTTTTTCTCGTTTAAGAAACGGGTCGACTCCCGTTGAATAAGGTCTTGTGAAAATCAAGGTCTCTTTTTTTAAGCTCCAATTAACTTTTCATCTCGATTCTAGAAAATGTAGAGTTACAAAGTATGAATCGGCCATATTTCCTTTATCTTCCATAATTGCGTAACGATCGCGTAACGGCAGCTCCTGTATGCTTGATGGGAAGAAATACCTACAACAAAAGGCATGGAAAAAAGTAAGAACCCTGCATGATTTTCCAACCATCCATTCAAGGAAAGAAGAGAGGCAAAGAAAATGCATCGTTTAGCGAAATGGAAACAAGGCATAGTGCTGATGCTGGCCATGCTTCTTCTGCTCGGCAATGCCCTGACGGCGGCCGCAGCAAGCTCGTACAAGATTACTTCTACGGTGACACAACCCGATGGAAGCAAGCTCGTCAACCTGATCGCAAGCATCGAAATAAGCGGCAGCGACTTCTTGTCGATGGCGGAAGACGGAATCACTCTGTCTCTCGAGGACGAGAAGCATCAGCAGCTCGGCCCTTCCATTCTTCATCAGGTGGACAAGAGCCAGACGGTGACGGGGGATGTGTACCCGATCGAAATCAACGATCTTTCCTTCGGCGCGCTGAAGCCCGGTTCAACATATATCTTGAAGGCAGCGTACAAGGGAGAAGGCGGCGAGAATCGCGTCCAGACCCAGGAAGTGAACATCCTCCAGCCTGCCTATACATTTGAGATCAAGCATGCCGAAAAAGGCTCTGCGGATGAAATCACAGCTGAGGACGGCACCGTCCGCTCCGATGATGCCTCCGTTACCGTACTTGTGCGGGATGAATACGGGACTCCAGCTATGAATAAGGAGGTTCGCATCCGATGGGACTATTACGAATTCTCCGTCAAGACAGACAAGAACGGACAGTTCGTGCTGCTCGGAACCGATCAAGTCATCTCCCCTTACGCAGGCAAAGTGCCAGTCGCTTTTGTTCTTGTCGATTCCGGCCTGTCTAGTTACGAAGCCGCAACGGTCTACTTCCAGGACATGATCGACAGTCAGTATGCCGGCTACAACGTAGCCGAGCTTCGCTTCCTGGACAAGGACGGACGGCTGACGGCTGAAAACGAATCTTCTCAGGGTTTTACGGGGGGGAACGGCGGACGGGGCTACTCCGTCCCCGGCATCTCTGTCTATTTATCTTCCGGTGCATGGGGAGATTTTCAAAGAATATCGAAGGCGGGCAATGGCGAAGCCTATGTATACAGCGCCACGGCTCGGGAATTGATGCCGCCTGATGGCTTGAACAAGGTGAAGCTCATCCTGGATGCCAGTGCGTACGCCCGCATGAATCTGGACTTCAGATGGAACGGGCAGCCTGCAGCGCTTTCCGGCCTGGCCATGAACGAGGAGACTGCTTCTCCCCAGGATTCGGTCATGATGAGCGATTATGCTCAATCCTTGCTTCAAGGGGCAACAACCGTTTATTTGCCCAAAGGCAAAGCTTACAGTTACCTGGCAGCCTTGAACCTTCCCTCGGGAGATAAAGCCCTGGTCTATTCCCAATTTGTTGCGGAGACCGGTGTCGCTCCGGGCGCCGACTTGAATTCGGCTGATTTCTCTGCCATTTCGATTCAAGCCGATTACCGCAGTGAAGGCGAGCAGACTGTAGTCCGAACCGGCTATATGAGCGAACAGCAGAACTACATTCAGACCAAGCTTGCGGTAAAGGCCGGGAAGAAGGTGTATCTGGCCAAAGGGAAAGAAATCTACAAGCTGAATGCCGCCGTGGACGCAATGGGCAATGAAGTGATCGCGGCATCCGGCTTCACTCCGATCAAGGACGGCTACTCGTTCCATACAGGCTCTTCCATTACGGGAACGATCAAAACCATGGTGTACGACTATTCGGAAGCTGAAGAGCGGACCCGCTTCATCCTGGGCGAAACGGTCTCCTTCTCCACCAACCTGAAGGATGCTTACGGCAACGAAGCCGATCCTCTCTCCTGGATCAAGCCTGTCATCAAGAAGGACGGACAAGCCGTGGCCGACGACAGCTTCGGTATCGGTTTCGATCTCGAGGACCGCCAGGGAATGAACCGGAGATACAATCTTTCTTACAAGCCCTCGGAGACGGGCTCCTATACGGTTGAATTCAAACTGCCTCAAAATGAGGCGAATGCTTCCCGTTTAATTGGCGCCTCTTCGTTTGTCGTTGCTCCCAAGCGCGAGATGGACTTCGAAGTTCGGGACAACAATGGAGCCCTTGTGGACATGGTCAACAAGCCCTATCTGACCTACGAGCAAGCCAGCGATCTCACGTTTACGGTGCGCGAGCATAGGACGGGTCAAACGGGACCTGTTCTGGAAGGCGTCCAGCTCAAGCGGGCAGGCGATTCGAGTGTCATTTCCTCCAGCGACGCGAACGGCGTCATCAAGCCGGGTCATCAATTGACCAGCACAACGCTGTTCTTCAGCAAGCCCGGTTATCTGACCCGACAGTTCGCATTGACGGTCATTGATCCGCAGCGGGAAGCCGTTATCCGGATTTCCGGGCTTGATCGGCCGGAATCGTCCGCAGGCCTGAACGTGCCGGGAGGCAAGGAACTCCGGGAGGCTCAGATTTTTGCGACGATCAAGGAGAGCAACGGTCGGATCTCGACAATGCAAAGCTACACTCCGTGGAATGACACGGCTGCATATCTGGTAGTACCCGCTCCGTCCGAAGTGACGGTTGATCTTGTCCGCCGTTCGATGGTCGACGAAAGCAAGCTGGGCGGTTCGCCGTTCGGTTATTATCTGGTCGGCTCGCTCCAGACGGAAGCAGGCTGTGACTATCATCTAGCTCTGGATGCGAGACAACAGCAAGTCGCCCTTGTAAAAGTATCCGATTCCTTAAATCGGGTCACCTTCATTCGCAAGGGACTGGAAGGGCAGTATTATCCGCCTGTACTCTCCTACAGCTTCTGGGGAGAGGCGATGAACAGGTTTTATGCCGCTAAGGGCTTTTATGACGTGCTGGCAACGTGGGGAGAAGGAAAGGGAGTCTATTATTTCAAGGACTTCAACATCAAGGATGATGTCGTGACGCTGGCGGCGGCTCAAGGTCCCCAGAGCCTGGTCAAGCTGTTACCCGATGCCGACAGCACGATCAGCAGCATCGAGTATACGACCGATAACGGCAGTGTTCTATCGGCCTATACGGATAACGGCCGTTCGGGCAATGCAGTGGCTGTGACCCCGGGCAATATTCGGGTTACGCTGGATACGAGAAAGGGTCTTTACGGCTACCGGTACGGCATTCACTTGTCGCAAGACGAGCTGAATTCGGGTGGAACGACCAAGCTGTCCGCTACAGACATCGCCGGCATCGGCTTGTTCGATGTGGACAAGGAAGGGAAATTGAAGATATCTACTTCGTCGCCTTGGATAAGATGGGGGCTGGTGACTGGTGAAGGCTACGCCGTTGAAAATTATTTCAGATCAAAAAGGGTCATCTTCAACAATGCAACCTTGACGGAGAGGGAAGAAGTCAACCCGACGAACATTTTCTGCAGCATCAAGGATTCCTCCGGCAAGGAGATCTACTCCTACTCGCAAGATCATTTGCCTAGTTATATTTACTTGCCATCAAGCGGCGAGTATACGATTACCGCTTCCCTGATCTTCCAGGGCAAGACCTATCAGCTGGACAAGAAGTTCATGCTTGAAATCTCGCCGGATGGAAATCTTGTTCCGGGCGTGGAGCCGCCGGGGGGAGATGCCGGAGGAACGGATCCGGGCAAGCCCGACGGCAACGGCAGCGGTACTGGAAACGGCAACGGCACCGGAAATGGCAACGGCACCGGTAACGGAAATGGAGCCATCGGGTTTCCGGGGGGAGCGGGTCCCGTGGCTGTCCCTGGCGGCAGAGGATCGTCCGGTGAAGCGGCGGATAAGCTGGCGCAGCTCGCGGCCGGCCAAACGGATGGGACGGTCCCTGCCAAAGCGGCAGAGCTTCTCCGTTCTATGGGCACATCGTTGAAAACCGCACCGGACAGCGCTGCAGCTGCCCAGTCGCTCAAGGACGTATCGGCTGCTCTCGCATCCTTGGCGAAGCTGCTGGCGGCGATGACGAGCCCGCAAGATAAGGAGACGGTCGCCAAAGCTATCGTTCAGATGGTGAACGACTCCCGTTACGCCCTTGAACGAATGGAATATGATGCTAAACCAATTGATTCGGCCAAGCTCATCATCCAACAGGCGGCCGCCGTCCTGGAGCAGCTCAGGCTTGCCGACAAGGAACTGGTCGGCGCCCTTCAGAATTCGCTCGTAGCCCTCGGCAGCAAAGCAGCCGAGAAAGCCGGGATCGTGGAGCTTCCTGCTTCGAGCGCTAGAATAGACGGCAATTCCTTGCAAGCATCCATGGATGCGGACTTGATCAAACGCCAGCTGGATACAGCCAAGTCTGCATTGGAGGAAATCAAGCGCAGCACAGCTGCGGTTGTCGGAGCGGATAAGGCATCTGCGATTGAGGCAACGGCTGTCATCGTCCTTCCGAAAACGGATAAGCATGTGACCAAGCTGTCTTCCACCCTGCCTTCCGAGATGATCAAGGCCATCCAGGACAGCGGCCTGGCCGGACTGAAACTGGTTATGAACAATGCTTCCTTTACCATTGAACCCGACACTTTCGGCACCGTGCCTGCCGGCCAGGAAATTACGCTGGCAGCGGAAGTCGTGGAGAATCCGACCGTAACCTCGCCTGCGTCCGTACAGCAGCTGGCCAAAATTCCAGTCATGGAATTCAGCGCTTCCGTAGGCGGCGCCAAAGTGGATTCATTCGCAAGTCCAATGCCGGTAGCCATTGACGTATCGGCCATTGACCTGTCCAAGTATTCGGAAGCAGACCTGACCAGCCTTACGGTTTACCTGCTCAATGAAAAGACCTTGTCGTGGGAGCCGGTCGGAGGCAAATACGATCCGATTACCGGAACGGTACAGGTCCGCCGCGGCCACTTCAGCAAGTATACGGTGATGAAACCAAGCCTTGCCTTCGCGGATGTCGCTTCCGGCCACTGGGCATCCGGTGCTGTGACGACACTGCTGAACAAGGGCGTTCTGGACCGGGAATCGAAGTTCAATCCGAACGCCAATGTAACGCGCGAGCAGTTCACGGCCTGGATCATGCGCGCTTTCGGATGGGAATCCGGTCAAGCGAAGGCGGCTTTCAAGGATGTAGCATCCGACAATCCTTATTCGGAAGCGATCGCTATAGCCTACAGCCAGGGAATTATCCAAGGTACCTCAGCCGATGCATTCGCACCTAAGGCGGCGATTACGAGGCAGGAAATCGCTGTCATCCTGACCCGGGCCTTGGCCAAATATGAGGGTGTGAAGCCGGAGAGCGGCAGCGCCGATCTCTTGAAGAGCTTCAAGGACCAGTCCAGCATCTCGCCATGGGCCAGGCAAGGCGTCGCTCTGCTGGTCAAACAAGGACTTGTTACCGGGTATGGGGATCAGACGTATCAGCCGAAGAAGCTGACAACCAGAGCCGAAGCGGCTTCCCTGCTGTTCCGGATCTACAGCCAGCAATAGGATAGACCAAAAAGACGGACGCCGCTTGGGCGCCCGTCTTTTGGTCTTGTTGAAGCGGCTTGATGCGACGTATAAGGGATCAAGAGCCCAGCAAGCTATTGATCTGCTCATCCTCGGGATGGTAGCTCAGCGCCTTCTTCAGGAGCAGGGCGGATCCATGCGGATTGCCGTTTCTTCGCTCGGTTGCGGCCGATTGCTTGAGAAGCTCGACCAGCTTGTTTTCCATCCGCAAGCGGTACTCGTTGAACCATTCGACATAGAAACCGGACATCAGGGTACCCGGCAGGTTGGCCGTCAATTCCTTGCACTGTCTCAATTGACGATCGGGGTTCGCTTCGACAAGCGCCTGGTCCAAATCCTCGTTCAATTTCGAAGCGTCGCAGCGCACGATTCCGTTCAGGGCAATATGCTCCTTATCCATGCGGAGAGCGGCGGTTTCGGTTCCATCAGGTTCAAGCTGTTTTTTGAGATGGTTCAAGTATACCCTTAGATTTTTCAACGCAGAGTTAAGGGGAATATCCGGAAACAAGGCATCGCAGATCTGCTCCCGCGTTGCAGAGCGATGGAGAGCAAGATACAGCAGCAGGCTCTTGGCATAACGCTGGTTCCATCCAGCCATAATCGATTCTCCGTTGACGGAGACGCGGAAGAAACCCAGAACCTGGATACGGATTACCCGGTTGGATTCCAGCTTTTTCATGCCTTCTTGATACACTTCGTCAAAATAATTCATCACCTGCTCGTTCTCTTCCTCGTTGAAAGGGTAAGCACGCCTTTGATGAAGGACAGGCTTGCCGATAAAGTCCTCGATCCATTCGCAAGCCAGCCGGGGCTGATCAAGAAAAACGGCATTCGCCGAATGAGGCGCGATCAGGAGACGGGTTTTTCTCAACAGTCTGGAAGCCAGTGTGTAAGAGGTGAGGGACAACGGGTCTTGATCTCCTATAATGCAGAGAGCAGGGTGAGAGATGTAGTCATAGTCCGAGAACGGACTGTCCTCTACGTACAATTCGAGGAACCGGAAGTAGAAATCCGCATTCATCCTGCCGTAGGCGGAGACAATGCTCTGGAAGCTTGGGCTGTCTTCCGAGGCTCCCGTCATGCTTTTGGCCATGTCCATGCCGAGATGGCGCATCGAGTGGATCTGCGCCTGGGCTTTGCGGGTCTGGATGAAGGCGGTGAGCGGCTTTCGGGGGCAATAGGCGGGAATAGCCAGGAAGGCCAGGCTGAGAATCTGATGCTTGTAACTTAGGCTGTACTTCAGAGCCAGGCTGGCGCCTGCACTGTAGCCGACCAAGTGAAAGGACTGCAGCTCAAGAGCGTGGAACAGCTCCTGCATGTCATCCACGAACAAACCCCAGCTCAGCCCGGAGGTGCCGGCTTCCGTTAGGCCATGCCCTCTCAGGTCAAAGGTCACAAGGCGGAAGCTCTGGCTGAAATAAGGAAGCATGGGCTCCCAAATGCTCATGTTCAGGCCTATTCCATGAACGAATACAATGGTACCCGACTCGGCGTGCGGATTATGGATGTCGTACTGGACGTGTATGTCGCGGATCGGAACGAACGGCATTGAAGCCTCCAAGAGGTAGAAATAATATGTATGTGAATCAAATATATACAAAACCTGGATCGGAATCTATGGGTTGCGGAGTTGGCAATCGAAGAAAATTTGTTTTATATCCAGACGGGGAGGTAGCCCGGGATTGCAGGCCATGCCAATGGACGGGCTCCGGCGGCGCTGATATGATGTTGGTTAGGCGATGACAATTTGAAACCAGGAGGGATCGGATGCGGCTTAAGCGCTGGAAAAGGAATCTGGCCTATCACGGCATTCGCTTGCTTCGGCAGCGGCAGGGATCCCACCGGATCTCGCTTGGCGCCGTTCTGGGATTGCTGCCCTGCTGGTACCCGACCTTCGGAATCGGTCTCGCGCTGTCGCTCGGTCTGATCCGCCTGTTCCGCGGCAATGCCGTCTCCGGAATGCTTGCGGCTTCCGTCGGGACCTTCCTGTGGCCGATTCTCTTCTATGCCAACTACCTTACGGGACAGCTGTCTAGGGAGCTGTTCGCCCGACCGGCCGAGCCGGAATTGGCCGAGCTTCTCTCCGAGCCGGCCGCGGACATCAGCTACGAGGAGACGGCCGACAGCCTTGGCGCGCTGAGCGGCATCGGCGTTGATTTCCTGATCGGCTCCGTGCTCAACAGCATCGTCGTTTCCGCGGCGATGTACGGTCTGCTTCGAATTCTCTGGACCCGGTATCGCCTTCCGCTGCTGATGGGTGTGCGTGCCCGCGCCGCAGGTGCGAGAGCCGTGATGGCCGAATCCTGAGTGGAACCGAAAAGACGAAAGACGGCGCCGCGGACGGCGCCGTCTTTTTTATAGGGGGATTGCCGCCATGCTCCTACGCAAGCCCTTCCAACCCGAACGTATCCGCCAGGCCTCTTCTGCCTGCCTCGGTCACACGTACCGCGCGGCCTCCCGGTATCCGCTCCAGCCATTGCAGCTCCAGCAGCCTCGAGGCGATGGCGGCGCCGAGGCTTCCCGCCAAGTGATGGCGCCGCTCGCTCCAATCCAGGCATTTCCGGGCATAATGCCGGCGCTGGCCTGCCGGAGGATCGACCCGGACTTCAAGCATGAGCAGCTTCTGCCGGCCCGACTCGGCAAGCGCGTAATCAGGACCGGAATCATTCAGGAAACCCAGGGCAAGCAGACGGTCCGTCAGCGCGACCCCGACCTTCCCGGCGAGATGGTCGTAGCAGGTGCGGGCATGGCGCATATGCCTCTGCTCGTCCGACTCGCGCAGCGACTTCACGGCCTTGGCCGGCGCGATGACGAGCATGGCCTCCAGCGCTTGGCCGACCTCCGGACCGGCCAGCCGGTAATAGCGATGGCGTCCGGAGGCTTCCTGACGGAGCAGACCGCCCTCCACAAGCTTGGCTAGATGCGCGCTGGCCGTCGCTTTCGATACCCGCGCCGCCTGGGCGAGTTCTCCGGCAGGCAGCGATTTTCCTCCCATCAGGCTCATCAGCATCGCCATGCGGGAGGCGTCTCCGATCAGAGCGGCAATTACAATCATGTCGGGAAGCCGGGTGCTGTCCATGTTCCTCTCTCCTTTGCATGCATCGTTCGACGGCGGACGAATCAACCCCATGCTACCATGATTGCATCCGAAACATAAAGGAGCAGCCGGCATGAATCGTTATCTGTACGGGGCGCTAGTCCTTCTCGCTACCTTCCTCATGGGATCCTCGTTCTCGGTCGGCAAAATCGGACTCGCCCACGCGTCGCCGCTGCTGCTGGCGGGATTGCGCTTCACGCTCGCCGGCCTGCTGATGGCGCCGTTCTTATGGCGGAAGCCGCTGCCCGGCAGGCTGTCCGATTGGGCCAAGCTCGCGGCGATCGGACTGTTCCAGACGACGGGGGTCATGGGCTGCATCTTCCTCAGCATGCGGACGATTCCATCGGGGGAGACGTCGATTCTGACCTTCGTCAACCCGCTGCTTGTCATCGTCCTCGGCTCGTCCTTTCTCGGAATGCGCTATCGGCTCGCCCAGTGGCTCGGGGTGCTGATCGGAGCCGCAGGCGTGTTCATCTCTCTGGGAGGCTTCCGCATGCATGCGGCCGAAGGGACCTGGCTGGGCCTCGGAGCGGCTTTGTTCTGGGCGGCCGCCACGCTTATGGCCAAGTCATGGGGAGCTCAGTTCAACAGCTGGATCCTGACGGCGGGGCAAATGCTGTTCGGCGGCGTGATGCTGCTCGCGCTGAGCTTCCTGGACGAGCCGGTCTCTCTGGACCTCAATCCATCCTCGCTGGGCGCGCTGCTGTATTTGGCCGTCATGGGATCGATCGTCCAGTTCGCCTCCTGGTACTATGTGCTGAGCCGCAGTCCCGATCCCGGCAAGACGAGCTCGTTCCTGTTCCTTGCGCCGCTCTTCGGCGTTCTGTCCGGACACTTCATTCTGGGGGAAACCGTCCAGCCGGCTTTGTATGCGGGAGGCGTCTGTATTCTGGCCGGCATTTTCCTGGCCAATCGGACCGGATTCCGCCGGCCATCCGCCACTGCGGCGGGGGAAGGAGCCTCTCATGCATCGGAAAGGAAAGGAAAGGCAAGGAGCAATAATCCGACAAAATAGATCGGAATAATGTTGACAATGGCGGGCGGGAGCTGTAGACTCTCTGGTGGACGCCGCTGTCATCCTATAGCAGGGTCTGCCCGGCGAGATTCTTGGCCATTCCCGCAGACCGCACCGTCTTCTGATATTCTCCCCGGCACGGCAGTTCCGTACGGGGGATTTTTTCGTTCAAGCTGCTTCGGAATTATACAAACGTATGTTCCTGTGGTAAGATGAATGCATACATATAGTTTGCGGGTTAAAGGAGTTTTGTTTCATGAATGACATTTCAACTGTTCTGGATGAATTCGAATCGGCCTCGAAATGGGCACGGAGCCTTGACGTCGCCGGGCACGCTTGGAATCGCCCGATTGCGGAGGGCAAGGCCACGATCGCAGGAATCGTCTCTCATTTGCTCAATTGGGACCGTTATCTGATCATCTATACGATACCCTCGGTCTTAAAGGGAGAGGATATCCTTTTCCCCGAGTTCAACGCCTTCAACTTGTCGGCCTACGAGTATGCCGAATCCGGGGTGAAGCAGGAGCGGCTGCTCGCGGAATTCGCCGATACGCGCATGGAGCTGTGCGCCCTGCTGCGCTCTATCGGAGAAGCAGATCTGCTCCGGGCCGTATCCGTCAACGGAGCCTCCCACTGCCCGCATACGGGCAGCCCTTACTCTCTGCTCTACGTTATGGGAGAATTCGTCGACCATGACCGCCATCACCAGAAACAGATCGAGCTCGCGGCTTCAGCCCGCTCGGTGAGCAGCTAGAGCCAGCCGCCGCATGCCGGCATCGCGGCTGATGCGGACCTTGTTCCCGTAACGGCCGCTTCCAGCTTGGCCGTTACGGCGGGAATTTCGCGCCCAAAGACACCTTCAACAACCTCTTGAAGGTGTCTTTGGGCTTTGCTCCTGGCATGAGCTTCATCTCTTAGGCGAAAAAATCGAAAAAATTCCTTCTCATACTCATCAATATCTTTAGCGTTGGTTAAATTTTTATCTGGGCTCGGAATATTTATAATGATCGAAAGATGCCAAATCTGAAATGTCCTTTTCTATTTAATATTCTAGATTTTGACCAACTATATTTAAATCGGTAGTTATCGAAAAGCATTATGATGATGCTAAAGCCACACCTATTGATAGATTCGCTTTCGATTTCTATCAGAACACCAAATATACTTACCGAGGTGCTGATGCTGTAGATAGCGACTCGGTAAAATCGAACGAAGAGCAAATGGACAAATCTCTTTCCAAGATCAAATAACACAAAAGATCCCCCGTAGCCATACAGGCCGGCGGGGGATTTTTTATTGTAACAGATACAGTATTTTTGTTTCGTTGTCCCATTTGACGCTATAACCGAGCGCCTGCAGCATCTCGGCAACTGGTGTGACGAGCTTTCCGTCGACGATCTGCCCTGTAGCCAGCTACTTGTTATAGGCAGGAACAAGTTCAGTCTCTGCTAAGGGTGTTGAATCGAATTCGGCAAGCAGATCTGCCACGGTACCGGCATATTCATTCAGATCCACGGCGCCACCGATGCCAGCAACTTTTCGGAGGATCCGCCGACGTGTCGCCGTCTACCGTTGATTTCCGCTACTGCACGGAGCCCAAAACCCGCTCCCGGACCGTCTTCTCCGCAGGCTTGCCGTGCGCCAGCTCCAGCGCCCAGAGGACGGCGCCGGCAGCAGGCGGAGCTTCGAGCAGGACATAGCGGCACTCCTGCCCGGACAGGCTGCCGACATGGTGCCTGAACCGGTCCCGCATGATGGGGGAGGCGGCCTTGACCCAGACGGAGCCGGCCATGACGATGTCGACCGGCTCCTCTCCGAAGTCGAGCCCGCGGATGCAGCCTGCAGCGGACAGGGCCATCTGGCGGGCGGAATGATCGACCGCCGCGAACGCCGCTTCGTCTCCCGAAGCGGCGGCTTCGAGCAGCACGGTGACGAGCTCCGTATACGGCAGGGAGCGGGAAGCCGCCGCCTCGACGACTGCCTCGATGTACCGTTCCTTGTCGTCCAGGCCGAGCAGCCTCATGACCGGATCGGTCATGGCGGTCGGCTGGCCGAGCCGGAAGAAGGCGTCGTAGACGATGCGCAGCGCCCGGCGCGCCAAGTAATAGCCGCCTGCCTCGTCGCCGGACAGCTCGCTGCCGACGCCGCCGATTTGCAGCCGCCGGCCGGAAGGCGAGATGCCTCCGGTGCAGGCGCCCGACCCGTTGATGGAGCAGATGCCGCTGCCGGATTCGCTGCCGGCCTTCACCCCGAGGAAGCTGTCGTTGTCCATCGCGAAGCGTGCGAAGCCGAGCTCCCCGATGATCCGGTTCAGGCTGGCTTTCTGGGAGGCGATATCCGCTCCGGCCAGGCCGAAGGCGGCTGCCGCAGCATCCTCTGCGCGCAGCCCGTTGCGCGAGAGGAGCAGGCCGAGCTGTTCGCCCATGACCCGCTTGGCGCTGATGTAGCCGTCCTTGAACTGCTCGTGGCTGCAGGTGCCGGAGCGGATGGAGTCGATCTTCCTGCCGTCCAGATCGAACAAATAATAATCGGTCTTGCTGTTGCCGCCGTCAACGCCGATGACGCATGCGTTCTTCATGTCATGGTCCTCCCCGGCGCCTTATGCGAACTGCGGGAGATATTCCCGGTGAGCTTCCTTCAGCTCGTCGAAGCAGGAGCGGGCCGCGTTGTAATCGCCGACGAGCGGGTTCATCATGAGGGCGCGCATGGCCGCTTCCTCGCTGCCGGACACGGCTGCCGCCACCGTCTCGCGCTCGTAGGCCTTGATCATGCGCATATAATCGCGGATATGGCCGTTGTCCAGATTTGGCAGATGAATCGGCTTTGCTCCGTCCTTGCCGATGACGGCGGAGATTTCCACCGCGTCGCCGTCTTCCATGAAGCCGAGAGCGCCGTTGTTCAGCAGGTTGACGACATGAACCTCCTGCTTGTCGTTCCAGATGGCGTCCACAAGGCTGATGGCCACCTCGGAGTAGTTCGCCCCGCCGCGGGATGCCAGCAGCTCCGGCTTCGCATGAAGCTTGGCGTCGGCATACATGCCCAGCAGGTCCTCCTCGATCTCCATGCAGCGTTCTCCGCGCGATTGCCGGCTTTCCATGAGTATCTTCAGCTTTTTGTTTTTGAAATAGTAATATTCCAGGTAAGAAGAAGGGATGGCGCCGACGAGCTGCACGAGCTCCTTGCTGAAGCCGCTGGAAGGGATGTTCTTCATCGTCTCGCTGTTGAGGCCGACGTCGAGCGCTTCCTGCAGGTAGTCCTTGCCGTCGTGCTCGATGGCCGTGATCCAGCTCAGATGGTTCAGGCCGACATAGGTGAGGCTGGCGTCGGGCAGCTCCATCGAAGCGCGGATGCTCTTGAACATATTGTAGGGAACGTTGCAGAGGCCGAGCATCTTCACCTTCGTATGGGTGAGGATGGCTTCGGTCAGGATGCCGGCCGGGTTGGAGAAGTTGATCAGCCAGGCATCCGGGCACAGCTGCTCCATGCGCCTGGCGATGTCGAGCATGACCGGAATCGTGCGCATCGCCTTGAAGAAGCCGCCGATGCCGCACGTTTCCTGGCCGATCATGCCGTGCTTCAGCGGTATGCGCTCATCCAGCACGCGGGCAGGCAGCTTGCCGACGCGGATCTGGCCGAGCACGAAGTCCGCTCCGCGCAGCGCTTCGTCCAGATCCGGAGTAAGCACGACGCGGCAATCCATGCCGGCCGCTTCGATCATGCGGCCGCTGAGTCCGCCGACGATGCCGAGCTTCCGCTCGTCGATGTCCATCAGCGCGAGCTCGCTGAGCGGCAGTCCTTCCTTGCGCTTGATGATGCCTTCGATCAGTTCGGGCGTGTACGTGCTGCCGGCTCCGATAATGGCGATTTTCATCCCGTATTCCATCTCCTTTAGCCTTTGCTGGTCCAACCGGACGCTGAGAAATGCGGCTTGCCGTCTGTCCGCGCGAGCGGCTGTCGATCTCCGCCGCCAAGCCGGCGAAGCCGTTTTGCTGGGGTCTTTCCGTTATGTGGGCTATTCTAGCACAGGTTTTCCGGTACGGGAATGAAAAATTGAAATTTTTATTCGAATGATATATAAATAATTAAAATAAAATTTTAGTATCAGGATGGAGACAGCCGGATTCCTCTTTATCGTCATCCTGGATCGAGACTTCTCTATTCCGCGCGAGCCTTCAGCGGCCCGAAGTGAGATTCCAGCCGTTTTGCTTGGACAACCCTTGTTTTTCGCGCCGGGAGCGTATACGATAATGGCGCTGAACAAGCAGATTTCATCGCCAGCCAAGCGGCGGCAGCCGAGCCGATCGCATCGTCCTTTCGAGCGGCGACGGCGGACGGCCGCTTCAAGTAGAAAATAAAAAGAATGCTGCGCACTTCATAAATCTTTATTTCAACCGGAAACGGCAGGAGGCGGCCTATGGCAATCAACGACAGCGTTCTCATCAAAATCCGTGAGCGGAAAGACAGCCTGACTCCTGTCGAGCGCATGGTAGCAGAGTATATTTTGGAGAACAAGGACGAGATTCCGCATCTGTCCATCAAGAACCTTGCGCAGGGAAGCCGGACCAGCGACGCGTCCGTCCTGCGCTTTTGCAAGACAATGGGGTTCAGCGGCTACCGAAGCTTCATCGTGAGCATATCGGCCGCGCTCGGCTACAAGGAAGAGACCGGCGAGGAGCAGTATACCGACATCCAGCCGGGAGACGACCTGCAGACGATCATCTCCAATATCGGCCGCAACAACATGATGTCCATCGAGGACACGCTCAGCCTGCTCGACCGGGATGCCGTGGCGCGCGCGGTCCAGGAGCTCCGCACCTGCAGCCGCATCTTCCTGTTCGGCATCGGCGCATCGGGACTCGTGTGCGAGGATGCGGAGCAGAAGTTCACGCGCATCAACAAGAACTGCCACGCCTATCTGGACGGCCACAGCCAGCTGACGGCCGCGACGCTGCTTCGCGAGGGCGACGTGGCGATCTTCGTCTCGAACTCGGGCGGTACCGAGGAGATTCTGGACTCTCTCGACATCGCCTGCAAGAGCGGCGCCCTGACGATCGCCATTACCAAGTACGGCAAGAGCGAGCTGTCCGAGAAAGCCGATCTGCTGCTCAGCATCTCCACCCCGGAGATCACCATCCGCAGCGGAGCGATGGGCTCCCGGATCGCCATGCTGACCGTCATCGACATGCTTTTCGCCGGGGTAGCGAGCGCGGACTACCAGCAGGTGAAGCATTATCTCTCCCGCAGCCATAACATCATCGCCAGCAAACGCAGGAGATAGCGGGAATCATGTATTCAAACCTCCCAAAAAAGGGCATTCGGGGCTTGAAGCTCCGGATGCCCTTTTTTTGCGGGATGCGGAAAACCGAATTTTATGTTAACTTAACTCCCATGAAATTCATCTTTTTGGACAAGATCTGATATAAAATATCAACATAATGTTTTATTTTAAAAATTTATTTCAAAATGTATTGACCACCCCGTTTGCGAATGCTTAATATTAGAGATGCAAGACGCAATCAACGAATCGATCCGCAGGCGCCTTGGCGCCGCGATCCAGATCACGTTAGGGGAATCAAGATGAATGAATACCTTGCCAGCTTGACGACGGAGGGAATCAATCCCGATACGCTGTCCATCGACGATTGCTCGACCGAGCAGATGCTGCAGCTGATGAACCGGGAAGATGCCAAAGTGCCGGCGGCCGTAGCTGCCGAGATTCCGCTGATATCCGAAGCCGTGGACGTCATTTACGAATCGTTGTCGAACGGGGGCCGCATGTTCTACATCGGAGCCGGAACCTCGGGAAGGCTTGGAGTGCTTGACGCCTCTGAATGTCCGCCGACCTTCGGCGTTGATCCGCTCCTTATCCAAGGGTATATTGCCGGAGGGGACCAGGCGCTGCGGACGGCGGTTGAAGGCTGCGAGGACGACGGGGACGAAGGCCGCGCGGCGATCGACCGGATCGGCGTCACCGACAAGGATGTCGTCGTGGGCATTTCCGCCAGCGGCAGCGCCGCCTATGTCATTGAAGCGCTTCGCCGGGCCAGCGAAATCGGAGCGGCCGCCATCGGGATCGTCAACAACAAGCGGACGCGGCTCAGCGAAGTGTGCGACATCTGCATCGCGCCGGTCGTCGGCTCCGAAGTCATCTCCGGCTCTACGAGGCTGAAGGCGGGAACGGCGCAGAAGCTGGTCCTCAACATGCTCAGCACCTGCACGATGGTGAAGCTGGGCAAGACGTACAACAACCTGATGGTCGATCTGAAGGCGAGCAACAAGAAGCTGTACGACCGGTCCCTGCGCATCATCCAGAACGCTTCAGGGGCGGATGAGGCGACTGCGGCACGCGCTCTTGAAAGGGCTTCCAAGGACAGCAAGCTTGCGATCATGATGATCAAGACCGGCCTGGAGCCGGACGAGGCGAGGGCGGCGCTGGACGCCAGCTCCGGCAACCTCAAGGCAGCGATACGTATCTGCGCACAGGCCAACTAAACCGCTCAGGGCCGGATGCGAACCTATAGAATTGGCTCACCAATAAAAGGGAGGATCTTGAAATGAAAAAAAGATCAAGATTTGCCGCAACCGCACTCGCGCTCGTCGTCTCTGCCGGCGTCGTATCCGCCTGCGGAAGCAACAATGACGGCGGCAATGCCGCAGCAGGCAACACCGGCTCGGAAGGCGCCGGCGCCAAGAAAGACACGATTACTGCCCTTCTGCCTCCGGTATCCGCCAACTTCCAGGCCAACTTCAACCAGATGGAAGCCGAATTCACCAAGCAATACCCGAACCTGACCCTGAAAATCGAGCCGGCCAGCTGGGAAGACATGACCCAGAAGCTGGATACGCAGGTGAACGCCGGCAGCCCGCCGGATATCGCCTTCATGGGCTCGGAAGGCATCTCCAAATACGTTCCATTGGGCATGGTGATGGACATCAAGGACGCCGCGACGCCGGAGATGATCGCCGACTTCGACGAAGGTCCCCTGAAATATATGTACAACGGCGACGGCCTGTACGGCTTCCCGGCTTACATGGAAGTCCACGCGATCGGCGGCAACAAGCCGTTCCTCGAGGAAGCCGGCATTGATTGGAAGAAGGTGCAGCAGAACGGCTGGACGTTCGACGAGTTCCGCGAGGCGATCAAGAAGGGCGTCGTGAAGGAAGGCAATACGACGAAGCGCTACGGCTTCGTATTTGCCACCGCGGGCGTTACTTCCAAGGACTATCTCGGCATTCTCGTCAAGAACGCCGGCATGCCTGCCGCCTTCGACAAGGATCTCAAATATGCCTATACCAGCAAGAACTATCTGACGCTGCTGACGAACATCCGCCAGATGATCGACGACGGCTCGATGCCCAAGGAGCTCAGCTCCATCGACGCGGGCAAGCGCTGGAACATGTTCCTGACCGGCCAGACGATGATTACGGGCAAAGGCATGGCCGTCTTCGAGAACTCGTCGCGCCTGAACAACGAGAAGATCGACAAGAACGACGGCAGCGCCGTCAAGGACAGCATCAAGACCGATTACGTCGTGCTTCCGGTGCCATCCTTCGCAGGACAGCCGGCCGTAGCCAACTCCATCGTCGACGGCTACGTTACGTTCCGCGGCAAGAAAGAGCCGACGGCCGAGCATAAAGCGAACGTCGCCAAGGCAGCCTACTTCCTCGCCAGCGGCCAGGTTGCGGCAACGACCAACGGCGAGCTGTTCTCCGCTCCGATCACGAAGAGCTCGCGCAAAGCGGCCGAAGGCATGGAGAGCAAGCAAAGCCCGGAAAACAAGGCGGCGGTAGAGCATCTGCTGTCGACGGCCGCTCCCGCCCGTCCGGACATCCCGGCCGAGCTGGGCGCCAAGGCGATCAAGCTGGAGACGGAAGTCATCGTGCCGAAGCTGCAGGCGCTGCTCGCGGGCGAAACGACACCGGAAAAAATGTACGAGGACGTGAAAAAGGCCGCCATCGATACGTTCGGCGCGGACGGAGTCGTACAGGATTAGCCTCCAGCTCGGATAGCCGCCACAAGCGGCTATCCGATCTCTTTTATCGGATCGGAAACAAGGACAAGCGCAAGCTTTATCCCTCTACTCCAGGCAAGCGAACGCCCGCCGGTCAAGGCGGCCAAGTCGATCTGCTTGGAAGCCTACCAGCGGAAGCGGAAAGGAGTCCTGCATCATGGCAAGAGAAGCTTCAACCATCAAGACCAAGTACCGCTTGAACAAAGGGGACGGAGCCTGGGCCTACGCCTTCATCGCCGTTGCTCTGGTCGTCTACGCCATGTTCACGGCCTACCCTGTCGTCAGCGCCTTCATCATCAGCTTCCAGGACTACAAGCCGCTCGGCTCGTCGTATGTCGGCCTCGACAATTATGTCTCCGTCTTCCAGAGCAGCCTGTTCTGGAAGTCGATGGGCAATACCGTGCTCTACACGGTGCTGACCGTCCCGGTCGCGCTGATGCTCAGCTTCGGCGTGGCGATTCTCATCATGCCGCTCAAAAAATGGATGCAGACCAGCTTCAAAGCGATCTACTATCTTCCGGCGGTCGCCTCCGGCGTCGCCCTGTCCGTCGTATGGCTGTGGATTTTCGATCCGCTGCAGTCGGGCATTCTGAACCAGCTGGTCGGAGTGTTCGGCATCAGCAACCAGAACTGGCTCGGCGCAAGCGCGACCTCCATGTTCTCCCTCGTGCTCATGTCCTGGCTGTCCAGCCACGGAACGAGCATCATCATCTACGTCGCCGCCCTGCTCGGCATCGACAGCAGCTATTATGAAGCGGCCGATATCGACGGAGCCTCGTTCCTGCAGAAGATGTGGCATATCGTCCTGCCCTGCCTCAAGCCAACCACGCTGTTTCTGCTCGTGACCGGAGTCATCGGCTCGTTCCAGGTGTTCCAGAACGCTTACCTGATGACCGGCGGCGGACCGGACCATTCCACGACCATGGTCGGCCTGCTGATCTTCGACACGGCATTCAAATACTTTGAATTCGGCAATGCCGCGGCGCAGTCGCTCGTACTCGCTCTCGTCATCGCCGTCATGGCCTTTATCCAGTTCAAGTTCCTGGGCAAAGACGTGGAATATTAAGCAGGAGGAGGCCGGGATATGGGCTTATACAACACTCACTTAGGCAACACGATGCTTCGCAACGTCCGCAATGCCGTCATCATCTTCCTCCTTCTGCTGTTCGCGCTGGCGACGCTGTTCCCGATCTACTTCATGTTCATCTCCTCCTTTGGAGATCCGGTGGAGGCGGGTGCGGTCAGCTATTCCTTGTGGCCGGAGAAGATCACGCTCGATTCCTACAAGTTCTTCTTCGATTACAGCGAGTATTCGTACCGTTGGCTGGGCAACTCCCTGCTCGTCGCGACCGTGACGATGGCGTCCAACGTCGTGTTCGCCACGATGGCGGGCTACGCCTTCGCCAAGATCCGGTTCCGGGGCAGCAAGGCGCTGTTCGGAGTCCTGCTCGTCGCTATGATGATTCCGTACCAGGTGACGCAGGTTCCGCTGTACATCCTCATCGTCAACGTCTTCAACATCTCCAACTCGTATACGGCGCTGATCGCGCCGAGCCTGGTCACCGTCTACAACATCTTCCTGGCCAAGCAGTTCATGGGCTCCATACCGAAGGAAATTCTGGAGAGCGCCAAGGTGGAGGGCTGCAGCCAGTGGCAGATCTTCACCCGCATCGTCATGCCGCTGTCCAAAACCGTCATGGCCGTCATGGCCATCCTTACGTTCATGGAATCGTGGAATACGTTCTTCTGGCCGTTCCTCGTGACCAACACGATGGACATGCAGACGATCCAGGTCGGACTCAAGAACTTCCGCTTCGCCAATACGACGTACTTCGCCCCGATGATGGCGGGCGCGACCGTCTCGGCGCTGCCGATGTTCATCCTGTTCTTCAGCCTGCAGCGCTACTTCCTGGAAGGCGTCACCGTCGGGGCCGTCAAAGGTTAACGAGCCGGCGGGCGGGAGGAAACCCGCCGGGCTGAAGCGATGCCGGCCGGGAGGCCGGCAAAGGAGGCGGAAAGCATCATGATCGTCGCTTGGGACAACACCTATGAAGAGGAAGCGGTCGCGCTCTGGAACGGGGAAGCCGTGCGCGACGGCTACAAGGAAATGAGCGGGGAGCGGTTCCGCTCCTCCCTGACCGGGCATCCGAGCTTCGATGCCGGGACGGCTTTCGTCCTGCTGGAGGAAGGCCGGGTCGAAGGCTTTGCCGTCGGCTGCGCGGGCGATGATCTGCCGCTCGGCGACGTCGCCGGTTATATCACCTGCGTCGTCGTCCGCAGCGGCCCGGAGGCGGATGCCGCCCGGAGCCGGCTGCTGGATGAGCTGGAGCGCCGGTTCCGCGAGCTGGGCAGGAAACAGGCGGAGGTCCTCTTCTTCAATCCGATGAGGCTGCCCTGGTACATCCCGGATACGCCGGGACATGAGCACAACAACGCTCCCGGCGTTCCGGCGGGAAGCTCCCTTCACCGCCTGCTCCTGGAGCGCGGTTATGCCGAACGGGCCCTTCAGAAGGCCATGTATTTGCCTTTGGCGGATTTCTCCGTGCCCGATGAAATCCGGGCCAAGGAAGAGCGGGCCGCATCTGCCGGCTACCGGGTGGAGCGGCTCGACGCCGCGCGGCATTCCGGACTGGCAGAGATGCTGGAGGCGCTCGGCAACCCGCTGTGGAAGCAGGAGATCGCTTCCGCCGCCGCTTCGGGCGTGCCGGTGCTGCTCGCCGCCCGCGAAGGGCGGGCGGCAGGCTTTGCCGGGCCGGTCATCCGCGAGGACTCCGGGCGCGGCTACTTCGCCGGCATCGGGGTCGAGCCCAGCCATGAAGGACATGGACTCGGCACGATCCTGTTCTTCCGCCTCTGCGAAGCGTTCCGCTCCGTCGGCGCGGAGTACATGTCCTTGTACACCGGAAGCGGCAATCCCGCTTTGCGCATCTACGAAAAAGCCGGTTTCCGGACGGTGAAGGAATTCGCCGTCATGAGAAAGGAGCTCTGAGCATGAGCGAGAGAAAACCATTGACGATTCTTGGAATCGGCGCGCATGTAGGCGACGTCGAGCTGGTGGCGGGCGGCGTGCTCGCCAGCCATTTCCTGAAGGGCGACCGCATCGCGACCCTCGCGTTGACCGCCGGAGAGCGCGGCGTGCCGGACGGGCAGGACGTAAACGAGTACCGCGAGCAGAAAGTCCGCGAAGCCCATACGTTTGCCGGCATGCTCGGCGGCGAAGCGAGGGTGTTCGAGATTCCCGACGGTGAAATTCCCGACGACGAGGCGATCCGCCTGCGGGTGTGCGACGTCATCCGCGAGGTGAAGCCGAACATCATCATCACCCATCCCTGCAACAGCATGCACAAGGACCATGCCACGACACACCGGATCGTCAACGACGCGCGGTTTTTTGCCGGGCTGAAGGCGATGGAGCGGGAGCATCCGGCCCATTTTGCCGGCAAGCTCTATTACGGGGAGAACTGGGAGGACGCGGTCGGCTACGTCCCTTACGTCTATGTCGACTTCGACCAGGCGGCGTTCGACCTCTGGATCGAGGCTTTGTCCACCCATTGGTTCGTCACCGGCAGCAAGTCGTTCAATTACATGGACTATTACAAGAGCCTGGCGCGCGTGCGCGGCCTCGAAGCCCGCAAGGAATACGCGGAGACGTTCATGATTCCGCCGGAGACGATGCGCCTGCGCCAATCCGAGCTGTAGGCAGCCGCGAACCAGGGGAGCGGCTTCGGCCGGATAGCGGGATGCGGCGGATAAGCGGCATCTGCCGCAGAAGGAGGCAGCGATGACAGCCATTCAGAACGGCATCGACAGAATCTCGGATTACGACGGCCTGCTGCGCGGCAAGCGCATCGGCCTGATTACGGCTCCGACCGGACTCGATGCGGAATTCCGCTCCACGATCGATCTGCTGCATGAGCGGTACGGCCTTGCGGCCCTCTTCTCTCCGGAGCATGGCGTGCGCGGGAATCTCGGCGCCGGCGATCTGGTGGATGCTTATGTCGACCCTCAGACGGGGGTTCCGGTCTACAGCCTCTATCGCAAAGATTCCAAGAGGCTGACCGAGGAAATGCTGCGCGAGGTCGATATCGTCGTGTATGATATCCAGGATGTAGGCACGCGCTACTATACGTTCATCTATACGATGCTGTACGCGCTGGAGGATTGCGCCGCCGCGGGCATTCCCTTTGTCGTGCTGGACCGGATCGATCCGCTGGACGGCGTGACGGTCGAGGGCAATGTGCTGAGGGAGGAGTTCAGCTCCTTCGTCGGCGGGTATCCTTTGGCCGTCCGCTACGGCCTGACGGCCGGGGAGGTCGCCTCGATGGCCAATGCGGAGCGCGGCTGGAACGCCGAGCTGCATGTGGCGGAATGCCGGGGCTGGAAGCGCGGCATGCTGTTCCCGGAGACGGGACGCGCGTGGATTCCGCCTTCCATGGGCATTCCGAGGTTCCATACCGCGCTGCTCTATCCCGGAACATGCCTGTTCGAGGGGACGAATCTGTCGGAAGGCAGGGGCACGACGGCGCCTTTCGAAACGATCGGGGCTCCCTTCGTGGACGGCGAAGTGCTCGCCAAGGAAATGAACGGCTTGAAGCTCCCCGGGGTGCATTTCCGCCCGGTGCATTTCAATCCGTATATGTCCAAGCACCAGGGCTCCCTGTGCGGCGGCGTGTATGTGCATGTTCTGGACGAGCGGGCGCTTCGTCCGGTGGAGACAGGCGTACGGCTGCTGTTCAAAGTCAGGGAGCTGTTCCCGGCCTTCGAATACCTCGCTCCTTACCGCAAGGGCGGCAGGCCGTTCATCGACCTGCTCGGCGGGGACGAGGGGTATCGGACGGAGGGTCCGGACGCCTTGCTGGAAAGGTTCGCAGACGAGAGCCGTCTGTTCGCGGAGCGCAAGAAGGCTTATCATTTGTACGAATAAGCCTGAAATCAGAGCCAGGAGAGTTTCGCCTTGTTTGGTTCTAAATAGATGGATTCGTGCAGCGGCGGGCGCTCACTGCGCTGGAGATATTGCACAGACTTGAAGCTTGGGGGAAACAGCATGAGCTATGTGGCGGGACTGGACGGAGGCGGCACCAAGACGGCCGTGGCGGTGGCGGACGAGAGGGGCGAGGTCATTCATTCCTTCCCTGCGGGACCGCTCAATTACAATGGCCACGACGAGCAGCGGGTCGAAGCCTCGATCCGGGAAATCTGCCGCGGGCTGGAGACGGCTTGCGGCTCGCTGGCCGCCGTTACCGACCTGTGCATCGGCGCGGCCGGGGTGAGCAACCCTTCGGCCGGAGGCCGCCTGCAGGCCGCCCTCCGCGCCGGCGGCTACGGCGGCGCGCTGACGCTCGCCGGCGATCATGAAACGGCGCTGGCCGGCGCGCACGGCCGACTGCACGGCATCGTGCTGATCGCCGGCACCGGCTCGATCTGTTACGGACGCAGCGTTGGCGGAGCGGCCCATCGCGCCGGCGGCTTCGGCCATCTGATCGATGACGAGGGCAGCGGCTACAGCATCGGCCGCGGCATGCTGTCGTCCGTCGTGCGCGCGGCCGACGGCAGGATCGGGCCGACCGCGCTGACGGAGCTCGTCTACGGAGCGCTCGGAATCGGCTCGGTTCCGGAGCTGATCGGCTACGTCTATGCGCCGGGCCGCAGCAAGGCGGAGATCGCCGCGCTGGCGCCGCTTCTCGGCGAGGCATGCGATGCCAGCGACGAGGCCGCCCTGCGGCTCGCCGCGGACAGCGGAGCCGCGCTGGCGTCGCTTGTGCCGGCGGTCGCAACTGCGCTCGGTATGGAGGACGGAGAGCTCGCTCTGCTGGGGAGCGTGCTGGAGCGGAGCTCCTATGTGAGGGAGGCCTTCCGGTCGGAGCTGTCCGTGCGGCTGCCTCGGCTCAGATGCGTCGAGCCCAAGCGTGACGCCGCCTATGGAGCGGTGCTGCTGGCGCTTGAGGCCAGACGATGCAGGCTGGATTCCGGCAGGGGAGGGGAAGGGCGATGATGACCTGGACGCCTCCCCGTCCGTACGCGATCGGCGTCGGACTGATGTCGGGCACTTCGCTCGACGGGGTGGATGCGGCCGTCGTACGGCTTGAAGGCAGCGGCCTGGATGCCCGCGCCGAGCTGCTTCATTTCCATACCCGCGCTTACGGGGAGCCTCTTCGGGAGAGCCTCCGCAAGCTGTGCGATCCCGCGGCATCCGATGTGGAGAGCCTTTGCGGCATGAACGTCTACATGGCGGAGCTGTTCGCAGAAGCCGTGCTGGAGGCGGTGCGGGATGCCGGGCTATCCATGTCGGAGGTGGACTTCGTCAGCTCGCATGGACAGACGGTGTGGCATATGCCGGAGCCTCCCTCTGGCCGGCCTCATCTGTCGCGATCGACGCTGCAGATCGGCGATCTGTCGGTGCTTGCGAAGCTCACGGGGGTCGTCGCGGTCGGCGATTTCCGTCCTGCCGACCTCGCCGTCGGCGGCCAGGGCGCTCCGCTGGCTCCCTACGGCGACCTTGTGCTGCTCCGCCATCCGGATCGGGGCCGGCTGCTGCAGAACATCGGCGGCATCGGCAACTGCACGGCGCTTCCCGCCGGAGCCGGGCCGCAGGATGTATTCGCGTTCGACACCGGGCCGGGCAATATGGTCATCGACGCCGCGGTGCATCGCCTCACCGGCGGCGCGGCCAGCTACGACGCCGGAGGGGCCATGGCGGCGCGCGGCACGCCGGATGCCGAGCTGATGGCGGAGCTGCTGGAGCATCCGTACTTCCACATGCCGCCGCCCAAGTCGACCGGCCGGGAGCTGTTCGGCGCCGCATACGCCGACGGCTTCCTGGAACGGGCGGCTGCCCGCGGCCTTGGCGCCGAGGATATCGTCGCGACGGCGACGGCTCTGACCGCCCGCTCCATCGCCGATGCCTGCCGGCAGCTCGTGCTGCCCCGCTGCGAGGTGCACGAGCTGGTCGTCAGCGGAGGCGGGGCTTGCAACGCGACGCTGCTGACAATGCTGTCCGGCTTGCTCCCGGAGCTGTCCGTCACGACCTCGGGCTCTCTGGGCATTCCGGACGATGCCAAGGAAGCGGTCATCTTCGCCCTGCTCGGGCATGATTTCCTGCTCGGCCAGGCCAACAACCTGCCGAGCGCGACGGGAGCATCGCGCCCGACCGTCTTGGGGAAGCTCGCGCTTCCTTGACTGGATCCAACGGCTGTCCTAGTGGACGGCCGTTTTTTTTGCATTTCCTTTACCGGGAAAAATATTTATTTCTGGAAAATATAAGACGAAAAGAAGAATAGGTCCTCATTCTTATTTTTATAGACGAAATAAAGAATTCCCGGCTTCATCGGGCTCATTGAGGGCATTTTGTATTTGCTTAGCAGTGATGGAGCTTTCGACTCCAAATACAGCACGTTTGCGAGGATGTGAAGCACGAAAGAGGGTCGCGGACTATTCCGCGACCCTTTTTCCCGTTGCGGCAGCATTCGGAGTTCGGCTACCGGCCGCTGCCGGCAAGCGGAAGCTCCAGCGTGACGACCGTGCCTTTTCCCGCCATGCTGTCGATGGCGAAGCTGCCTTCATGCGCGGCCATGATGCGCTTGACGATCATGAGACCAAGGCCGTTGCCGCCCGGCTTGGTCGTATGGAACGGCTCTCCCGCCCGCTTGAGCTCTTCCGCGTCGATGCCTGCTCCGGTATCCGAGATCGAGATGGTCTGACGGCCGTCGGCCGCCTCCAGCGTAATCGAAATTTCCCCGCCGCGCGGCATGGCTTCGGAGGCGTTGCGCAGCACGTTGAGGAACACCTGCTTCATCTGGTCGCACTCGCAGAGCAGCAGCCCGGAGCTGATATATTCGCGCTTTATGGAGATGTTCTCCAGACGGCATTGGAATTCGAACATTTGCAGCGTCTCTTCCAGCAGGCCGGAGCATTCTCGGATAGCGAGCTGGCGCGTCTTCGGCCTGCCGAGGACGAGAAAGTCGTCCGTGATGAGATTGATCCGTTCGATCTCGCTCATGAGCAGGGAGTAATGGGCAGGATCAAGCTGGCTCGAAGTGAACTGGAGCATGCCCTTGATCGCGGTGAGCGGATTGCGGATTTCATGCGCGATGCCGACGGCCAGCTGGCCGGCAAACACAAGCTTCTCGTTGTGGCGGAGCTGCTCCTCGGCCCGCTTCGTTTCCGTCGTCTCCCGCAGCGTGCCCGCCGTACGGATCATCCGCCCGTCGCCGTCTACGATGGGGACGATGTCGAGGATGAAATGCTTCGGGACGCTGAAGCGCTTGTCCGAGAGCTCGAGTCCTACGATGTGGTTTGCGCCTTCGTCCAGAAGCTGGCGGAAGCAACCGCCGATGACGGGCAGGCTGCGCGCATCGAGGCCTTCGCGCTTGTCTGCGAGGCTGAGCATGCGGGACACGGAGTCGTTCAAGGTCAGAATCGTTCCGTGCTCATCCGTGAGGACCACGCCGAAGTGGCTTGTTTCCAGCAGCGCTTGCGTCAGAATCTGCTGCTGGGTGTTCTGCTTGCGCAGCAGCAGCTCCCTCTCGATGGAATCGGCCATCGTGCCGAGCAGGGCGAGCAGCTGGGGATGGGCGTTGTCGGCTACGGTCATGATCGAGATGGTGGCGTATATGCGGCCCGAGCCTTCCGGATCCGGCAGAGGCGCCGTGTAGCAGGCCATCTGCTGAAGCGGAAGATGATAATGCTCGGCTCCGATCACCTGCACGGGCTCGTTGCGCTCCAGGCACAGCGTGATAGAGCTGATGGCGGCCTCTTCCCCGTAACGGACGCCTTCGACAATATTGAACTCGTGAAGCGAGCCGATCATGGCCGGATTGCCGCCGAAGCCGAGCACATGGCCCTCCCCGTCGGAGACGGCTACCAGCATCGGGTCCTGCGGCAGCAAGCCGAGGAACCGTTCGGCCAGATCAAGCGACACCTCGAGCACATCGGCGTAATCGGATTTCCTTTGACGAAGGGCGTCGACAGCAAGCCGGTCCTTGAAATCGGGTATAACGGAGGAATCCAGCCCCATGGCATGGTAATATCGTTTCAATTCCTCGAAATCAAGCAGCTCCATTCTCTGTTCTCCTGTCTGAACACTCGTTACTTTGAGAATACCATAAATGGGCCGTTCAACTCTCCGGAAAATTTGTAGCCTCGCATTGCGGACTCTATGGAAAAGGGTTATCATGGCAGTAGGTGTACGTGCATGAGAACGCAAATAAGCCCGAAGAATCGCTGGAATCGATTCATATCAGGCTTTTTGAGGTAAAGGAATTGTACACCCTGACAATTCAACCATGGAGGTGAATCATCATGGCAAAAGACGTTCTGTGCGAAGTGAACTCCTGCAAGAACTGGGCTGACGGCAACAAATGCAGCGCTTCGTCGATCTACGTGGTCAGCCACCGTGGACAAGCCAGCCAATCCGAAGAAACGGATTGCAAGACGTTCGAACCTAAACTGTAATAACGAATATGATTCTCTTGGGGCAGCCGTTGCAGCGGCTGTCCTTTTCGTTATGCTCTCCTACTATAATAACCAATAATGATAATTGTTATCAAGTGGTTGAGAGAAAAAAGTTTTCAGCCCTTATCGGCGAACAGGAACCGCAGCATCGGGCATGGCCGAACAGCGACTGGCGGCTGCGACCCGCACGGGTACCGGCGATGGATCTCCGGCATCAGCTCTCGGCGGCTTGAACGGGCTGAACCCGGCGGTGCGGATGGATAAAAAATGGCTCGGCCGGCGTCGTGAAATTTGCTATGATGGAAACAGAAATGGAAGGATATGGGCTTGTTGGAGCCGTCTGCTGCTTGCCGGTTCGCCGGATCAAATGAGAAAGGGGAGATGGGGAATGGATGAATCGCCGGTCCGCAAGAAAGAAACGGAGGGGTACAGGCCTGACGCGGTGCGGAAGGCTTTTGACATGAACGATGGAGGGAAGACGATGAGCGACAACGGGAAGACGTTGGGATCGGCCGCAGCGGCAAGTCCGGTCAAAAACAAGGTCGGCAGCTATTTCGTTCCGGTACGGAATATCGAGGCTTCCCGCAGCTGGTACTGCAAGGTGCTGGGTCTGATGGAGGCGGATTGCCCGATTCATTTCGGCCATCTATGCCCGCTGCCGATGCAGGGAACGGGATTGATTCTCGACACGATGCCCAAATGGGGAGGCAGCGATCCCGACGGAGCTCCTTCGATCCAGACGCCGGCGTTCATGCTTCTCACCGACAAGCTGGAGGAATCGCTCGCATATATGAAGGAGCTTGGCGCCCGGCTCGTGACGGAAATCGAGCATGACCAGTGGTTTGTCGTTCTCGACCCGGACGGCAATAAGCTGATGATCTGCAGGGAATAAGCAAGAAGCCCCGCTGCTGCCGCACGAGGCAGGAACGGGGCTTCTTGCCGCTGCCGGAGGATGCTCCGCTGTCCTTCACCGTCCAATATCGTGTATGATGGGAACAATGGATATTGCAGCGGAGGTTGAGCATGGATTATATCGTGTTGGATATTGAGTTCAACGGGCGGAAGTTCGCCAGCGACAAGCCGATGGAGGTTATCGAGATCGGCGCGGTCCGGCTGAACGAAGCCTTGGAGAAGATCGACGAATTCACGGCTCTGATCAAGCCGGTTTATTTTGCCAAGCTGAACAGCTTCATTCGGGAGAAGACGGGCATTCCGCAGGAGGACATCGATGCGGCGAGCGGGTTTGTTCCGGTCATCCGCCATTTCCTGGCTTGGCTGGGCAAGAGCGAAGCCTGCACGTTCGTGACGTGGGGCGGCGAGGATATGAAGCGGATCGTGCTGGATACCCGCATGCACAAGCTTGACGATGCCTATTGGCTCGCGGCTTCCTATTATGATCTGCTCAAGATCTATTTGCGCGCGCGCAGCCTGACCAATGATGTCAGCGTCGAAGCGGCTTTGGCGGAGCTTGCCATCCCGGCTGAGGGCAGCGCCCACCGGGCTCTGGACGACGCCCGCATGACGGCGGAGATTTTCCGCCGCATCTTCCCGGACATTCAGCATGATACGGACGCGCGGCAGTACAAGGACACCTACTCCAACGCCAAGGAACGGAGAATGGTGAAAAATGCGATCCGCGGCCTCGCCGTGCAGAAGGTGCAGCCGACCTGGGAGCTGGTGGCCGATAAGCTGGCCAAGGCGAAGGTGGACATGGACAACGCCAAGAAAGCGGCGGAGCTGCAGGATTACTACGAGGCGGAGATCGTGAAGGCGCCGAAACGGCCGCAGACTCCGCGTCAAGGCATGCGTCCGGCGGGGGAATCGTCCTCCGAAGCGGCAGACGGTCCGGAAGTGCAGGGAGAGCGGGAAGCTGCGGTCGTACCGGAAGAACCGGCGGTTGACTGCGAGGCGTCTGCAGGTCCATCCGCGCCATCCCGCAGCGGGAGAGGCGCGGACGCTTAATATACGTTTGTGCAGCAGAATGCCGGCGATCCATCGCCGGCGTTTTTTTATGAAAGCATAATGGATAATGAAGGAGTTCGGACCGATATAATCCTGAAATGGGATTTGGAATGGGCTTGATAGGTGTAACGTAAGTTGGAGCGGCTTCGCAGCAAGCCGGCCTATTTTAGCGTTCAAAAGGGGATCAGCAAATGAAGCTTGAAGAGAGAGTTGAACGACTGGAACGGCTTATTCAGGGCTTGGCGCTCGAGCTCGCGGAGCTGCGGCGGCGGCAGGCTGCGGACTTGCCGTTGTCGGGAGGGGAGCGGCGGGACGGCGCTGCGGTACGAGCATTCGATGAGACCGAGGCCGCCGAGCAGGCAAGCGAGGGGCAGCAGTTCCCCGAGCATCTCCTGCAGACGGCGCCGGCCCAATCTCCTGCAGGGGGCGGGCATCGTTCCATGCCGGGATCTGCTCCGAGGCCTGCCGGTCCTTCCGGACATGCGGCAGCGGGAGGGACTTTGCCTTTGCAGGCTGCTCCTCGCCCGCCCGCCCCTCCAGTCGACTGGGAGCATCTGCTTGGCAGGGTCTGGCTGCCGCGGATCTTCATCGTCGTACTGCTGCTCGGCGTGCTGTGGGGCTTCGCCGCAGCCGTCAATGCGGGCATGATCACGCGCCCGGTCCGCTGCTGGCTCGGCGCTGCGGCGGCGGCATGCATGTTCGCGGCCGGCATCCGGCAGATGCGGCACAAGCGGGAAGCGCTGGGCCAGGCGCTGCTTGGCGGAGCGCATTCGCTGCTCGTCGTGACGTTGTTCGCGGCGCATATGCTGTATGGATTCATGTCCGTTCCGCTGGCCTGCGTCCTCTACGGCATCGCCATCCTGCTGTTTGGCGCGACAGCGCTTGCCTACCGCTCGCAGTCTCTCATGCTGCTCGCCATGGCTGCCGGATGCTTGATTCCGTTTCTCCTTGACTACGATGCTCCCCATGTCTCCATTCTTGTTGCTTATGAGGGGCTGTTCGCAGCTTCCGCGCTGCTTATCGGCTGGAAGCTTCAGTTCCGCTGGGTGTACGCCGCTTCCTATCTGCTTCTGCAGCCTGCGCTCCTCGTCGCCGCCCTTCTCGGAGCCGGAGATGGAGGGGAATGGTGGTTTCTCGGCGCCCAGCTCTTGCAGCAGGCTATCCTCCTGACAGCGTACCTGTTGGAGAAGCGGGAGGCTCCTGTCTACTCCGAGCGGAGAGGACTTGTGTTCACTTCCTTTGCGATTACGGCGGGATGGGCTTATCTGCTGCTGATGCCGAAGCATGAAAGCCAATATCTGATTCTGGTCGGGATCGGTGCGGCTGTCTACAGCCTTCTGGCTTGGTTGCAGCTATCCAAGAAAAAGGAAGCGGCCGAGCTGCTTGCCGTCACGGCGACGCTCGGATGGATGCTGCTGCTGCTCGAGTCGCTGCCGGGCACTTATGCGGGAGCGGCACTCGCAGTCGAAGGGACGCTGGCTCTGGCGATCGGCCTGCGCATCCGCGCTCCTTACCAGCAGGGAGCGGGGACGATCGTGCTCTTCATCGGCGCGATGCGGATTATCGGGAAGCCCATCGATGCCGTCGCATCGCCGGAAACCTTCAGCTGGATCATCCTGCTGGCGGACTTGCTGGTTCTGCACCGAATATTCCTTCCGTATAAACAGAGCCCGCGAGCAAGGCAGGCATCCGGAGCACTGTTATGGCTGACCGGAGTTCTTGGCCTGGCATTCCTGACCCAGCTCACGCTGGCAGCGTCGAGGCCGCTGGAGACGGACAGCCAAAGGCTGATCTTATCCGCGGTATGGGTCGCCTATGCGATTGCGCTGATTATCGCCGGAATCATGCTGCGGCGGCCGAAGGCTCGATTTGCCGGCATGCTGCTCGTGCTGCTCACCCTGCTGAAGGTCATCTTCATCGACGTTCCTGGCGTGACGATCGCCGTCCGAGCAATTCTGTTCATCGGTCTCGGGGTGGTGGGCATCGCTGTATCGCGAGTGATGTACAGCAAGCAGAAAAGTCAGTAGAAAAAGAGGGTCCCGCTCGGGACCCTCTTTTGCGTGCCTATGGCCTTCCATGAGCTCTTGCAGCTGCCGTCGGCTCCTGAAGCTTCCCGCTGCAGAAGCGTGCTGCTGCAGCTCCTGACGTCTAGATCTCCGCCTTGGCGCTGCCCGGCTCATCCGCCAGCTCCAGCACGACCGGACAATGGTCGCTGCCCAGCACGGCGCTGTCGATGGACGCGTCCTTCAGCAGCGGACGCAGCCGCTCCGAAGCGAGGAAGTAGTCGATGCGCCAGCCGATGTTCTTCTCCCGCACCTTCGGCATGAAGGACCACCAGGTATAGGCGCCTTCCGCATCGGGATGGAAGTGGCGGAACGTATCGACGAATCCGGCTTCCAGCAGCGTCGTCATCCGGCCCCGCTCTTCCTCGGTGAAGCCGGAGTTGCCGCGGTTGGCGCGCGCGTTTTTGAGGTCGATATCCTGATGGGCGACGTTGAGGTCCCCGCACAGGATGACAGGCTTCACGGCGTCCAGACCTTGAAGATAGCGAAGGATGCGCTCCTCCCACTCCAGCCGGAACGGAAGGCGGGACAGGTCGCGCCGGGAGTTGGGCGTATAGACGTTGACCAGGTACCACCCTTCGAACTCGAGGGTGAGGATGCGGCCTTCCTCCTCGAAGTCGTCCTCGAGTCCGTACCGGACGGACAACGGCTTGATCCGGGTCCAGACGGCCGTTCCGGAATAACCTTTGCGAACGGCGTAATTCCAGAACAGATGATAGCCTTCGGCATGGTCCAGCTCGATCTGGCCTTCCTGCAGCTTCGTCTCCTGCACGCAGAAGATATCGGCATCCATATGATTGAAATAATCGGCAAAGCCTTTCTTGACGCAGGCTCTCAGCCCGTTGACGTTCCACGACACCAGTTTCACTTGCATTCTCTCCCCGCTTGCGGCATGGCTTATCTGTCCAGTGTACCATGGCCGGGCTCCGGGCGGGGAGGGAGGAAGCTATTGGATCGCGAGGTAGCGGGCCGTCTCGGCCCGGTAGGCGGCCAGCGCAGGAATCAGTCCGGCTGCGATGCCGGCCGCAAGCACGATGCCGGCGATGCCAAGATGAGACCACTGGAATCCGACCGTCACGGCGATGGATACGCGGGAGCCGATATAGCCGGACAGGACGGCCGACAAGCCATAGGCTCCGGCGATGCCGAGGGCGCAGCCGAGGAGCATGACGATGGAGGATTCCAGCAATACGATGGCCATTACATGGCGGCGGCCGGCGCCGATCGCGCGCAGGATGGCCACGCTGCGGCGGCGCTCCATCGCCGAGCCGTACAGGGAGAGGCAGACTGTGAGGCCTGCCATGCCGAGGATGACGTATCCGATGCTGCGCAGAGCCTGCTCTCCGCTACCCAGCATGTCGAACAGCTTGGCCAGCGTCTGCCCCGGCAGCACGGCCTGGGCTTCTTTTCCGGCGTTCGTCTGCTGGTACAGCTTCATCAGCCCGATGTAGCTCTTGGGCTTGACGAGGACGGCCGTCACTCCGCGGGCAGCTTCATCCTCGTCGGACACAGCCGGACCAGGCGCGGACGAAGCCTCGGCAGAAGTAGAAGGCTCTTGTCCGCCGTCGGCCGCTCCGCCTTCCTCTTCATGCCCATGCTCATGGCTGATCCAGTAGCTGTCCATGCTGACGTAGATGCCCTGGTCGGAAGGAGCCGCTACCGGCTTCAGAATGCCGACCACCTCATAGGGATGCTCTCCATGCTCCTCCGGCTCGGCGGAGGCGGCGACTCCATGCTCGGAGACGAAGCGGTCCCCGACCTTGAGCCCTTCGCGGGAGGCGACCTCCGCTCCGATCACGGCCTGGAAGGGACCGCTGAACAACCGCCCGTCGCGAAGGCTGAAGTAAGGCGGATCGGCGGGGCGGCCCTTGAGGTCGAAGAAGCCGGCGCTTGTCCCGACGATCCGGAATCCCCGGTACTGGTCTCCGAGAGCGAACGGAACGGCGGTCTGCACTTCGTCATCTCCGGCCAGCTTCTCATAGTAGGCATGGCTGAGGTTGTCCAGCGGGCGGTCCATCAGAAATATGGTATTGAACACGAGCTGGTTGGCGCTTCCCTTGGAGCCGATGAGGAGGCCGAACGGCTCGCTTGCCCGCTCGATGCCGCCGCGCACGCCCCCGGAGAGGATCAGAACCGCCAGCGTGACGGCGATTCCGACAAGGACGACGGCGGCCGTCAGGGCGGTTTGGACTTTGCGGGCCATCAGATTGCGGATAGCCATGCTCAGCAGGGACATGGCTAGGCTCCTTTCGCCGGCGAGAGCGGCCCGCGGGACAGCTCCCGCATGGATACGGAGCTGTCCATGCGTGCCGCCTGCTCGGGGTCATGGGTACAGAGCAGGAGCGCGGCGCCCGTATCGGAAGCGGCGGCAAGGAGCAGCTCCATGACCTGCGCCGCCGTCGAGACGTCCAGGCTGGCTGTCGGTTCGTCGGCCAGCAGCAGCTCGGGGCCGTTCACGAGCGCCCGCGCGATGGCGACGCGCTGCTGCTCGCCCTGGCTCAGCTGGGCGGGCCGGTGGTGGAGGCGGTGTCCGAGCCCGGCCTGCTCCAGCAGCTCGGCGGCCCTGCCGCGCCGGGCGCGCTTGTCGAGCACCCGGCCGAAGCTGGCGGCGGCGAGCACGTTCTCCAGCGCCGTGAAGCCGGGGACCAGCTGGAAGCTCTGATGCACATAGCCGATATGTGCGGCTCGCATGCGGTCGAGCTCCGCCTCGCGAAGCAAGTCCATGCGCTTGCCCATGAAGGTGATGGAGCCTTCCGTCGGCCGCGATATGCCTGCGATCAGGTGGAGCAGCGTGCTTTTGCCGGAGCCGCTCGGTCCGACCAGAGCCTTGCGCTCGCCTTGACGCAGCTCGAAGAACGGGACATCCAGCACCGGCATCATGATGCCGCCTTGGATGCGGAACCGCTTGACCACTTGCTCCATGGAAATCAGCGTCATTTCAGCACCTCCGTCTTGTCGGCATTGATGCGGATCAGGCTGACGAATCCGGTCTCCTCGTCGGTCATGGAGCCGACGCTCAGCGTCCCGGTAATCTTGACCTGATGCTCGGTCGGCGTCATCTCCGAGCCTTTCGGCAGATTGACGACGACGATATCGGACGGCCAGTCCGCGTCGGAGGAGCAGAAGGGACAGATCGCCAGCGGGATGCGGGTAAGGACGAAGAAGCGGACGGTCGCCGTCAGCGGCGGAGCCATGTAGCCGATCATCTCCACCTTTTGCCCGTCGAGCTCCTTGAGCTTGTCGGAGAAGGTGAGTCCCCGCACCGTTTCCTTGCCGTACAGTTCGGAGAAACGGATCGTCTCGGGTCCGTCCAGGCTGGAGCGGACGGTCGGCGGAGCGGAGCTTGCCGGACTCGGCAAAGGCGACGCCGAGCTCCCGGGCAGGCTTGCTCTCGGGCCGGCAGATGCCTGCGGAGCGGGAGAGGCGTCCGCGGCAGCCTTGGAGCCAGATGCAGCTGTACCGCCGGACGGCTTGCCGGCTTGCGGGGAAGCCGTCCGCTGCGGCTTAGCATTTGCCGCAGCATTTGCCGTCCCCGGCGCGGGGGACGCAGCGGCATTTGCCCCGCTGGCTGGTTTGACGCTGCCGGACTGGCCGCCTTCCGGCGCCTGGCCTGCCTTGCCGCCGGCAGCGGCGGTTCCTGCCGCTGCATCGACCGAGTCTCCGGCAGCGCTTCCGGCCTCGCTGTTCTGCGCCTGCTCGGTTTCGCCGCTTGTGCTGCTGAGGTCCGCACTCCCGGCCGCCGTGTCCGTTTTCGGAGCCGCTTGGCTCGCTGCCGGCGCTCCTTCATCTCCGTACCCTTCATCCGGCTCCGAAGCAGGCAGCGCTTCGTTCGGCCCGTTTGCCTCGCCGATGTCGGCACCCGCCGGCGCCTTCGCTGCCTCGCCGATGCCGGCCGAAACGGAAGAAGGCTCTCCCCCTGAAGGGAGAGCCTTGGTTCCACAGCCGGCCAGCAGCAGCCCGGCCGCCATCAGTCCCGCAAGCAGCGGGACCGGACGGAAGAGTGTTGCCGGGCGGCTCCTCATTGGCCGAGGGAAGCCAGCAGCGAATCGCTGGTGACGATCAGCCTGCCGTTCTCGCTTTTGAATTTCAGCGGCACCGGCTTGTTGTTTTTCTTCGCAATGCCCTTGTCCATATACAGCACGAGCTTGCTTCCTCCGGCGTTTACAAAGGTGACGTTTTTGGCGGCATCATAGGAAGTGCTTCCTCCGACGGACTTCAGGAAGCCGTCCAGCTCGATCCAGGTCTGCTTGTCCGGCTTGCTGCCGTCCAATCTCAGGCCGAGCGCCTGCGCCATGCCGAAGAACACCTCGGTATTGTCCAGCGTGCCTTTGAAATATTCGGAGCCCGGTCCGTGAGCCATCAGCGGCACGTCGTCGGCGGAGTGGACCTCGACGCTTTCGGATTTCGGCAGCGTGCCCGTATGGAGGTACTTATCCTTGTCAGGGGCGTCCGGATTGGCCAGCGTTCCCGGATTCGCGATATAGGCATCTCCGGAGAGGACGGCCGGAGCCTGGGGAACGGAGCTGAACTTGTAGTCCTCGTAATAATCCGGCGTGGCGCCGAAGACGACGGCGAGCTTGCGGTCGACATCCGGCGTATCCGGGAAGCCGTCCTTGTCGGAATCGGTGTAGGTCGGGAACTTGGACTGCTCATAGGTGCGTACGGCTTCGCGTCCCGTCTTGCCGTCGCCTTCCCAATAGGTGCCGGCGATGCTGGCGGAGTGGGCATGATCGGCCGTCGCCAGGACGAGGGTGTCGCCCGAGGCGTCCGCGTAGCGGCGAGCCTCGCCGATGGCTTTGTCCATCTCGATCGTATCGTAGGCGGAGCGCTCCCAGTCCATCGTATGCAGCTGCTTGTCGATGCTGGCTCCTTCGACCATGAGGAAGAAGCCGTTCTCGTTCTTGCTGAGCACCTCGATCGCTTTCTTGGTCATGTCCCACAGATTCGGCTGGTCGGTGAACGACTTGAGCGCCGCCGTGTTTTTGGTCGAGCGGTCGTAGTAGACGTTCATGTCGCCGGTATGGAACAGGCCGAGCAGCTTGGAAGGCGTTCCGGAGCTTTTCAGCCCCGAGGCGCTCTCCACGAATTTGTAGCCGGCTTTCTCGAAGCCGCTGATGAGATCGTTCTCGTCCTTGCGCTTGGAGCCGGCAACCGATTTCGGGAGGAAGTAGGCCGATCCGCCGCCCATGACGACTTCAGGCTGAAGCTTCAGCAGCATGTCGGCGATCTCCGGCTTGTCCGAGCGGCGGCGGGTATGGGAGACGACCGCGGCCGGCGTCGCGTCCTCGATCTCCGAGGTCGTGACGATGCCGACCGACATGCCGCGCGTGCGCTTCAGCATCTCGGCGAGCGTTTCGACCTGCGGATCGTCGAGCGAGCTTTCCGTATTGTCCGGATAGACGCCGAGGGCGTTCACGGCGGATTTGTGGCCGGTATTGTAGGCGCTGGCGCTGTTGGCCGAGTCGGTGACGATGGAATCCATGCCGGAGGTCGTGACGACGGCGCGCTGCTCCAGCTTGTCCATCTCCATGAGGCCGTTGTACTTGCCCTCGCTCAAGCCCTTGGACATTGCGCGGGCGATGGTGATGCTCGGCTGCGACATGCCGTCCCCGACGAAGAGGATGATGTTTTTCGCCTTCTTGCCGGCTGCGGAGGTGGTCACCGCTTCATAGGAGACCGTGCGGGACAAGGAGCCGGCCGTCACCTTAACGGTGTAGGAGCCCGGCTTGTCCAGCGTAACGCCGCGGATCATGAAGGAGGAGCTTGAGGCGGTGCTGGTTTTCTCGAAGCTTTTGCCGAAAAAGGCTTCCGCGCTTTTGCCGTTGATCTGGATGCTGACGGCCGAGGCGTTTCCGGTCCAGTCGTTCAATTCCACGCGGAAATCAAATTTGCTGCCCGCCAGGAACTTGGCATTATGGATTGGAGCCACGTAAATGGACGGCGCCGCTTTGGCCGTCGCGGCCGCTTCGGCTGCCGCCGCAGGAGCCGGAGTCAGCTCGGCCATTCCGATTCCTCCTGCTGCCATGGCGCTCGCAAGCGCCGCTCCGAGAAGCATTTTTCCTGCTTTTCCTTTCTTCATCTCCCCAAACCCCTCCGCTACTAGAAATGAATGCACTTCCACAGCGTAAGAGAGAATGATTAAGCAGGTGCTAACGATTTATGAATAATTGGTAAAATGAAGAAAACGCCTGCGAAGCCGCAAGGCGTTTTCATGCATGCATCCATTCGGCTGCTAGTTCTTCTCCTCGCCCGCGTTTCCATCCTCCGGAGGGCGATTGCCGTTTTTCAGCTCCCAGATCGAATAGCCGAAATCCATTTGCAGATGGGGATTGTCCGGGAACTGGGGCCAGTCGCCGCCCCATGTGAAGCCGAGACTCTTGGCGATCGCTACGACCTCCAGCCAGTCGGCTTTGCCGTTCTTGTTTCCGTCGTATTCCATATCCCAGATAATATCGCCTGTGCGGTCCTTGAGAGCGAAGTCGATCGCCAGACCGTAGTTGTGGTAGGATTCTCCGCCGCGGGCATGGGTAACGATGGAGCCTCCGCCTTCCCGGCCTTTGCTGTACAGGACATCCTGCTCCGCCGAGCTGCGGAAGCCGTCGGTGATGACGACTTTGATGCCTTTGGCGGCGGCCAGCGAGATAAGCTCGTCCTTTTTCCGGTCGAGCACCGGATGCAGCTGCGTTACGGGAGGCACCTCCCGGTATAGTCCCGGAGGGACGACCCGGTCGAACAGGCGCGGCTTCTCCAGCTTGAACAGGGCTGCGGCTGCCAGTACAAGTCCTGCGGCCAGCAGCAGGCAGCCGAGGCCGTTTCTGCGCCGGGTCTGAGTCCGGCCTGCGGACTTGGGGCTGCGGCCCTTTTGTCCGCCCGTCATAGGGCTTTGCTGCATGAAGGTCTCCTTTGCTCGTTCGCATTGTTCAAGCTTATACGAGCGGAAAGGAAAAAAAGCTTCAGGAAACGGCGGATCGGCATGGAATTCGTTTCCAGCTGGATCAGCGGGGGTAAGGAAAGGAATGGGCTGGAAATTGCAGCCGCCTTGGCGCCGACAAGTCCAAAAAGCAAACAAACCGCTGGCAGCCGCCCCGAAGGGCCGGCTGCTGCGGTTTGCGCAAGGGGGGATCCGGATTCAGGACAGGCTAGTCCACATCGGGACTGCCGTCAACCGTATCGGCTGGATCGTCGGCGTATTTTTCGTACTTGGTGTCGTCCATGATCCGGCGTGCGGACACGTAACGCTTCGTATAGTAGGAATCGCTCAGGCTGCTGATCATGACGCCTTTGCTCGACGAGGAGTGGGCGAACTTGCCGTCCCCGACATAGATTCCGACATGCGAGACGCCGCGGCCGCTCGTATTGAAGAACACGAGGTCGCCCGCCTTGAGATCGGCCTTCGCGACTTTCTTGCCCAAGCCTGCTTGGGAAGCGGAAGAATGCGGCAGGGAGATCTTGAATTGCTTGAATACATAGGACGTGAATCCGGAGCAGTCGAATCCGCTCGTCGTCGTTCCGGCCGTCTTGTACGGCGTGCCGACGAGATCGCTGATGACACCGTCCATTTTGGAATCAGCCGCTGCGCTGCCTACGCCTGCAGTGAACAGCAGAGAGATTCCGAGGATGAGGCTTGCTGCTTTCTTCTTCAAGCTTGAGTTGCTCCTTCCAGAGCCTACGAGGTTAGCTGTGGGGTTCGGTTGAAGGTTCCCTATGATTCCTGCGGCATGCGTGAGAATGACTGGCGACGCCCAAAATCAATTCACCCGGAAAGTGGTTCCCCCGTTTCCATGTTCAACGGAATTCGGCATTTTGAATGATACTGGAAGACATATTCTTGCTTTTCGCCGCTTCTCCTTCCGAAAACGACATTTTCTAATAATTCTCATGTTTCAAAGGGATGAGGACAGCGTTTACATCGCTGTTTATAGGGGAGCTATTCTCCCCGCAGCAGATGATATTGGCGACTCGTCCCGATTTCTGCGCCGTGGCCTGCAAGTCCAAAAAAAGCCCCGCCTTCTCCATGAGAAGGCGGGGCTTGCCTGATTCCGCGGCTGGATCAAACGGTATAAAGGACGTCTTCCATCAGGGTAAGCAGCCGGGATCTCATTCCGACCAGCTTCATCAGGGCTTCCTCCTGCAGGCTGCCGGAATCCGGGCTGAGCCGGGCGTGTTCGCTGCTGATCGCCTCAAGGGCCTTGCCGGCGTTGGGGTTCAGGTCGTAATGCTCAAAACGGTAAAGCAGCTCGGCGGTGGATTGGTGGAGCTCTTCATAATAAGCTTGAATTTGTTCGGTCATCGTTCGATTTTCCTCTCTGGTTTGATTATTTTCTCTATTCTGCTGTTCGATGTATGGGGGCGGCTCCGAGAGAGCCGGCGATTGTGTGTGCGGTAAACTGCGCTTACAGCATGCCCATTCGTTGTTTTCATCGCTTGCATCTGTCGATGCCCGTCACATCCGGAGGCAGACAGCGGATGGGGAGCGGGAGCCCGTCAGTCTGCCGAACGCCGGGATTCGATATCTGTGAATCGAGCGGAACGATAGGATTCCCGAATGCCTGAGAAGTTATTAAACCGGCAGGCGCTCTTTGAAAACAAGTCCTAATTGTCAGAGAATTTTCACAATTGTACGATGGAATTATCGCTTTGTCAACTAATGTGACGCGAATCCTCCCAGCAAGCGTACTGTGATGTCAGCAGCCACAAGTCGAGCAGCGTGCGGACCAGATGATAGGCTTGCTGGATGACGAGGGCGGCCAATCCGGCCCATCCCATCGCTGCGGCGCTGAAGCCGGCCCCGATGACGCCGGAGAAGAGGAGCAGGATCAGGCTGAGGCCCGCCATCGGGAGCAGCCGTCTGCAGGCGCCCGACACGGAAGCCGAGACTTTGAGCCTGGATACCGCTCCGAACTGGAGGGAGAGGCTGAGCAGATGCAGAATCCCGATCCACAGCAGCCACGCTGCCGCCCAAGGCAAGATGCTGACGGCGATTTCCTGCAGAGAGGAGCCGTTCCTGACTACATCCCATGCCCGGGAGCCCAGCCACCAGAGAGGAGCGGTGGCAAGAAGCGTTTCCGCCCAATAGAGAAGCAGGACCGGCTTCCATGCCTTGCGCATGCCCTGAAGGAATAGGGTGCCGCCTTCATGTCCCGCCGCCGCATGGTGGATGGAATAGAACAGGCCGGCATTGATGAGCGGCGTGACGATCATGCGGGAGAGGAGCAGGGCGGCCAGCGTCCACAGGAACGGCTGGGCGAGATCGGTCTTCATGAGCCGGAACTGGGCTTCCGCCCAGAACAAGGCATCCGCCCCTTGCGAAGGCTCGTTCGCTCCGGGATACCGCCGAAGCAGCGGTCCGATAATGGAGTCGACATAACGGTAGAGGAAAAATCCCCACAACAACCGGTACAGGAACAGGGCGACGGCCACAGGCAGATGTTTGATCGTCAGGCGCCACCCTTGCTTGAGATAAGTAGACACGTTTGAGACTCTCCTCTCTTCGGGCCGCTACCAGGCGAACGCTCCCGCAATCCATTCCAGCGCCTTCACGATGCCGAGGCTGATCCGGACCTCCTGCTTGCGGGGAGCCTCGGCCTTCAGGAAGTTGTTCATCTGCCGGTTGTCCAGTACGTTGGTGCGGTCCGGATCGACCGCGGCCCAGAGCAGCGGGGAGGGAGCGGTCAGCTTGTAGAGCATATCCGATTCCACCCCGTCCCAGGTGCGGGAGGCCGTAGAGCCGTCGGCGAACTTGAAGGTGACCGGAACCGGACCGTAGACGCCGCCGCCCCGCTTGACGAGCACGTCGGACTCGTACATTTTGGAGGCGCCGGAGTCCGCTGCCTTGGAGACGCGGATGGAGGCGACTGAATAGTCGGCCATCTCGCCTCCGTACACGAACTGGCTGAAGTAGTCGTCCCAGTTCTGCTTGCTGACCTGCTCGACGACCTTCTTGAAGTCCGCCGTGGTCGGATGCTTGAATTTATATTGGTTGAAATAGGTCCGCATGATCTTGCTCATGATGTTTGTGCCGACCCGGTTCTCGATGCCGGTCAGCACCAGCTTGGCGCGGCTGTAGACATTGTCCGCATACCGGCTGTGCGAGCCGAACGACCAGGAAAGCAGCTTGAGCGGGGCCGGATCGGTGACGTAGCTCGCTTCCAGCGCCGTGCGGGGCTCCACTCCGTATTCGCTTTCCATGACCTTGTCCTCGGAGTAGGAGGTGAAGCCTTCGTCCAGCCAGGCTTCCTCGAACTCGTTGGAGGCGACCATGCCGTACCAGTACTGATGGCCGATCTCATGCACGACCGTCCGCTCCAGACTGTAGCCGGGATTGTCCGTCTCGGCGGCGAATGCGGTCACGAGCGTCGGATATTCCATGCCGCCGGCGCCATTGGCCCCTTTGGGAGGAACGACGATGGAGAGAGTGCTGTACGGGTAGCTGCCGTACCACTGGGCGTATTTGGCCAGGGCCGATTTGGCGGCGTGCATGTAACGCTCTTTCTGCTCCTTGTGCAGCGGGTCGAGATAGAGCTTGATGCGGACTCCGGGAACGCCGGGAGCGGAGAAAGGCTCCTCGCTGTAAAGGAAATCGGGCGAGGCGGACCAGCCGAAGTCATGCACGTCCTCGGCATAGAACGTATATTGCTGTCCGCCCTTGGCCGCTTCGAGCTTCGTCTGGACGCCGGTGGCAGCGACTTTGTAGCCGGCGGGAACTTCGATCTTGACGGAATACACGCCGAAGTCGCTGTAGAATTCCGAGTTGCCGTGGTATTGGTGCACGTTCCAGCCTTCCGCGCTGCGCGTGCCGGTGCTGGTCGTGTTGTAGGCCGCGATCTTGGGGAACCACTGCCCCGCCATCGTGAAATCCCCCGAATAGCCCATGCGGGCGAACACCTCGGGAAGCCCGACGGTGAAGCCGATCTGGAGCGTGACCTCCTCGCCCGGAGCGACCGGCTGCGGCAGCTTGAGCTTGGCCAGCGTGTAGTCGTCCTTGTTGCCGTCGTCCGGCTGAACATAGTGGACCCGAGGCAGGAGGCTCTCTCCATCCTCCGTCTTGAAGGAGTCGAGGCGCATGTAGCCGGTGCTGCCGGCCGTCGCCTTGTCGTCCCGGAGCTTTCCGCCGGATTCCTTCATGAACGTGGTTTTATCCGACAAGAAGGCATTCGGATACAGATGGACATACATGTCCGACACGGTTTTCCGTCCGGGATTCTTCCAGGTGACCGTCTCCGTCCCGGTCAGCGTGCGTCCGCTCAGCTTGACCTGGATCTGGTAGTTGGTCACTCTTCGGGACAGCGGCTCCGCTTCCGGCTCCGGGGCGGGAGAGCTCTCGGCCGCCGGCTCCACGCCGGGTTCATTTCCGGCAGCGGCAGCGGCATATGTATAAGAAGTAAGTCCGTGATGTCCGCTGCCTTGGAACGGGGCGAGAAGAGATGACGTGAAGAGCAGGGCGAGCAGCAGTGTTTTGCAAGTTCGGCTTGAGGCCATGGACCGGTTCCCTCCCGTTGACAAGCTTCTAAGGCATGTATATGTTTGCTTTTGCCTGATTATTAGCTAAAATGGAATTTATCCGGACGAACTCCCGGCCCGTCCCGCCAGCTAGCGGTTTGACGGGCTTTTATAGCCATTTTGGACTTCATTATTCACACGGAAGAAGGGATCAGCAATGGAAGAAAATCAAGGAACGCCATCCCCGGGCAGCCCGGAGGGAGAAGCGGCGCAGCCGGCCAAGGGCAAGCGCTCGCTGTCGCTCAACGTCGTGAGCAGCAAGGAGCATCGCGGCTTCGGAGCGGGAACGATCGATCTCAGCCGCGTATCCTCGGTCATCATCGACGGCGGCGAGGCTTATATCGATAACGGCGCGATTCATGCGAAGAGCAAGATAGAGAAGGGCATCAAATTCCTTACGGACAAGGAAGCCGTTCCGAACGGCCGTCCGTGCTGGATCGTGTGGGTAGCCGTCGACCGCGACGACGAGGGCTCCTACTACGCGGGAGCGACAGCCTGTCCGATGACGGTTGATCCGGAAATCCGCCGCGGCTGGAAGATTCTCGCCCAGCATGTCAACAACCTGGACTATGCGATCAAGCGCCGGTTCATGCTGGAGGAGCTGCCGGCTTCCGACAAGCAGGCGCTCAAAAAGCTGCTGATCGAGAACAACGCCGAGTGGTGGGAGAATTCCCCCGCGGCGCTCAAGGAACAGCTGGAAGGCTGAGCATCCAGGCTTCTCATCCAACCTCCGTCGGCCGCTTCGAGCGGCTGCTGCGGAGGTTTTTTTGTCGGGCTCATTTTCTTCTGTGAGCAGGAAATGGGTTATACGGGAAGGAATGGGAAGGAAGGGTGAATCATCTTACGAGAGGGGGGTTCGTATCTTTAGCGGATTCGGGTTCAGCGGCATGCTCGTGCTGGTAGTGTTCATTGTCCTTCTTATATGGCTGATAAGGAAACTGATCCATAAATAACTTCTCCATCCTTAAAAAGGGCTTGCAGCTGACAGCTGCAAGCCCTTTTCGGCCAAAGCGTCGCTCCGGCCTGCGCGCGGGGAGGCTGCCCGGATGCCTATCCCTCCATGCCGCGGCGGCTCAACGGCGTCAAATAGTGGGCGGCGCCTTCTCCGGCGGCACGGCGGAACCCGGACGGGCTTTGACCCGTCCATTTGCGGAACTGGCGGCTGAAGCTCTGCACGTCGCGGTAACCGACCGCATGCGCGATCTCCTCCACCGCAGCCGGCGTTGCGGCCAGCAGGCGCATTGCCTCCTGCTCGCGGAGCATGGCCAGATAGCGGCCCGGGGACATGTGGAACACCTCCCGGAACAGCCTGCCGGCATGGCGGCTGCTGAGGCCGATGCGGGAAGCGAGAGTCTCGATCCGGGGCATGCCGGATTCGCCGTCCCATGCCTGGGCAAGCGCGCCTTCGATTTCGGCCGCCAGCCGTCCGGCAAGGGCTTCCCGTCCGTAATCCTGGCGGTCCGGCTCAAGCCGCAGAGATTTCTCCGCAGCGGCCATCATGGCGCATGCCTCGCCGAGGACGGCGAGGCGGGAGCCTTGTTCCGCAGCTTCGTTGAGCAGCCTGTCCATTTTAGGCGCAAGCTCGAGAGCGAGGCTGGAACCGGCGGAATACAGGACTTTGTTTTTTCGCTCCAGCAGCTCGGTCAGGCCGAGATCATCGCATTGCAGGTGGAACACGGCATAAGTGAGGCTGCCGCTGCCCGCGCTGCGGAATTCGTGAATCTGCCCCGGATGGATCAGCACGAAATCTCCCGGATGCTGAAGGAAGGAATCCTTGCCGGCAATGACCTCCTGGACTCCCTCCAGAACCAGGTTCACTTCCACCATCCGGTGATGCACATGCCGCAGACTGGTGAATCCTTGCCGGACGTTATTGACCTGCAGCCCGTACAGATACAGCCGTTCCGACAGGCTCTCCAGCATAAAAGGGCGGTAATCGCGGGTTTCCAAATGGCCGAGCTCCTTTTCATCCTGCAGGAATGGATATAGGCGGCGCGAACCTCCCGCCGCGAGTGCTTCCACCCCGTATACGCGGCGGCTGCGTCCGCAGGGAATGTCCGTTTTGGCTAACAATAGCTTGGCGATGAGCCGGGATGGTTATTCCGTCCCTGCCGATCTTCTCTCTACAATATAGAAGAACGGACTTCTGCGGCAAGCCCGGCATTTTGTCCGGCGCCGCAAGTATCGAAGCCGTCCAAAGGAGCAAAGCGGGATGAAAATCGTTCTGATCGGAGGAGGCAGCTTCGTGTTTGCACCGACCGTCCTCGAAGACTGCATCGTCAAGCATCGCATGGAGGGAGAGCTCGTGCTGGTGGACTTGAATCTGGAGGCGGCCGCCGCGATGGCAGGAGCGGGCCGGGCTCTTGCCCGGCAGCACGGGGTCGATCTCCTCGTCTCGGAGACGGACAACAGGGAAGAGGCGCTGCCGGGCGCGGACTTCGTCATCCTCTCTGCTGCTCCGCAGGGAGCGCTTCGCTGGAAGATGGACTTTGATATCCTGAAGCAATTCGGACTGGACGACCAGGCTCGGGAATGCGGGGGACTTGGCGGCATGCTGGGAGCATTCCGCTCCATCGCCATGGCCATGGAGCTGGCCCGGGACATGGAACGGCTCTGCCCCGCAGCCCTGCTGCTCGATGTTACGAATCCGATGCCGCGAGTCGTGACGGCCGTGGCGAGATTCAGCTCGGTCGGGGTCGCCGGATTTTGCAACATCGCCCATCGCAGCGGGCAAGGCTATGGCTTGCTGCCTGGCCTGATCGGCAGGAAGCCGCATGAGGTGGACATCGTCACCGGAGGCCTGAACCATTTCGCCTGGGTGCTCTCCATGAAGGACAAGCAGAGCGGAGCGGATCTGCTGCCGGAGCTGAGGAGCTTCGTGGAACACGGGGATTGGAGCGGCTTGGACGAGGATCTGCAGCGGGAGCTGGACGTCATGAAGCGCTGGCTCGGGCAGTACGGGGCGGTGGCGGCGGGGGCTGTCGATCATCATGCCGAGTATTTGCCCGTACAGCCGGGAATCCGGTATCCCCAGGAGCCGCCTTATCACGGCTCGGCCGCTGAACGCAGCCTTCGGCTCGAGGAGCTTCGGGCAATCGCCGCAGGCACGCTCGATGCCAAGGACTCCGGCATCTTCCGACACGGCAGCTGGGAGCATCCGGTTGGTCTCGCCTTGTCGCTCGCCGCGGGAAGCGACGGGCGTCTGGACATTCTGAACGTCGCCAATGGCCATGCGATTCAGGAGCTGCCGCCGGAACGAATTGTTGAGGTGCCGGTCCGAGTTCGCGGCGGCAAGCTGGAAGCCGAGCCTCTTCCGGAACTGCCGCCTGCGCTGGCGGAAGTCATCCGCCAGCTCTCCGACGTGCATGAGCTTGTAGCTCAAGCCGCGGTTGCCGGAGACCGGAAGCTTGCCCGCAAGGCAGTCGATCTGGATCCGGCTATCGAGGATAAGGAGACGGCTTATGCAGCGCTGGACCGGATGCTGGAGGCGCATGCCGACCTCCTGCCGGCGTTTGCCTGATGGCAGGGGGGCGGTTGGAGCAAGCGGGCGGATGAGGCGCAGAAGGCCCTTTGCCCAAGCAAGCTTGACCCGTACGCATTCCTCCATCAGTCCTCTTCCTTGAACCCTTTGTACGAGCGCCGGTGGAAGTCGGATATCCAGCGGAACAGCTGTTGGCCGTCGCCTTCCAGAAACAGCGCTTCTTGGTCCCGACTCAGGCCGCTGCCGGAGGAGAACGGACGGTAGAGGGCTCGGTACGGCTCCGGCACCCAGATATAGCGGTGGACATACCCCGTAGCATGGAAGCCGGCTTGTTCCCAGAACCGGATCCGGCGCCTACGTGGCCGCCGATGAAAGCGACGGAGGAGCAGCCCCGCAACAGCAGATGCTCCGTCAGCATGTAGCCGCCGCGCCGATTGTCGTAATCGACCCAGTGTACGTTGCTTCCGTTCTCGCCGATCGAGACGAGCGGGAATTCGAGATCCATCATCTCGGCCGTGTTGTCGGCGGTGAGCAGCTCGCTGCTGGCGATCAGCCCGTCCACGCGCCGGCTGCGCACCAGCCTCTCCATATAGCTCGGCCCGTTCTGGTGGTACTGCACGTTCGAGATCGTCAGCTCATAGCTGAGCGGGCCGATGACGCTCTCCACGCCTCCGATGATATTGTAGAAGAATGCATTGAGGAAATCCTCGCGCTGGGTCATATCGACGAGCATGCCGATGTTGAAGCTGCTCTGGCGGGCCAGCTGGGTCGCGAGGCTGCTTGGCGTATAGTTCATTTCGCGCATGATGGCGCGGATCCGCTGCTTGGTCGCATCGGAGATGCGCGGCGAGTCGCTCATCACCTTGGAAACCGTGGATTTCGCCACGTTGGCGGCATTGGCGATATCTTGAATCGTCACCCTCATCCAAGCGCCCTCCCGTTCCTGTTTTTCTCTATTGTAGCTTCTTCGAGCGCTCATTTCCTCTCCTCTCCGGCATGAAAAAAAAGCCCCACGCGTACAGCCTGCCGCGAGGGGCTTCGTGCGGTATTATTTCTTGCCGGAGCGGAAGATGGACACCAGCATGTAGAAGAACATCGCCGCTGCGATTCCGAAGCCGATCTCGAGGGCTGGAATCCGGGACAGCAGGCCGGGCTGGCGGCCCAGCGAGGAGCCGACGATGAGGCCGGCCATGATGATGCTGAAGCTAAGAAGGACGATGCTGAAGCTGAGCCTGCCGCTGATCCGGTCGAGCCGCTGCATGACCCGGTCGACGTCGGGAACCGCCAGCTCCAGCGGCAGCTTGCCGCGCATGAGGATGCGGCCGAGGCTGCGCAGGCGGGAGGGGATCTCGCTCAGCAGCGAGGCGTATTCGATCGCATAGCCGGCTGCGGACTCGGCCAGACGCCCGGGATGCAGCCTTTCCAGCAGCAGCCTTCGCCCGAACGGCTCCGCCACGCTGACAACGCTGAATTCCGGATCGAGAGCGGTGATGACGCCTTCGAGCGTGAGCAGGGCTTTGCCGAGCAGCATGAAATCGGACGGCATCCGGATGCGGTGCTTGTAGGAAACATGGAATAAATCCGTAACCGACTCGCCCAGACTGATTTCGCTGAAGGGCACCTGGTAGTATTTTTCCCTGAGCTTGTCTACGTCCCGTCGAAGCTCCCGCCAGTCCGCATCCTCCGGAATGAGCCCCATCTCGTCGATCGCCTTGATGACGCCATCGGTGCTCTGGCGGCGCAGGGCGATGACGAGCGAGGCGAAGTGGCCCTTCATTCCCGGCGTCAGCCGGCCCGTCATGCCGAAGTCGAGCAGTCCGATGACCGGCTTCTGCTTGTCCGCCTCCGGAACGGGCTTGCCGGGGGCGGCCTCCGGGCGTTCCATGACAAGGATGTTCCCCGGGTGGGGATCGGCGTGAAAGAGGCCGGAGACGAAAATCTGCTCCAGAATGACGCCGGCGACGCTCTCGGCGATCGCCTTCAGCTCGTAGCCTTCCCGGCGCAGCTTCTCCCGGTCATGCAGCTGGATGCCCCGCATGAATTCCATGGTGAGGACCCGCTTGGAGGAAAGATCCCAATATATGGCCGGCACCCGCACTCTCGGGTTGTCCTTGAACTGGGCGGCGATCCGCTCCGCGCTGCGCCCTTCCAACGTGTAGTCCAGCTCCGCAGCCAGCGACGCGGCGAGCTCCTCCACCAGCTCCGCTGCCTGGTATTGGGCTGCCCACTGCAGCCGGTTCTCCGCGATCCGGGCCAGATCGAGCAGGATTTCAAGGTCGGTGTCCACGATCTTGCGGATGCCGGGACGCTGGATCTTGACGGCGACCTCCTCCCCGGACAGCAGCCTTGCATAGTGGACTTGTCCGATCGAGGCGGCGGCGACGGGCTCGCGGCCGAATTCCAGGAAGACGGATTCCAGAGGAGCGCCCAGCTCCTCCTCGATCACCCTCCGGGCTTCTTCGAATGAAAAGGGGGGCACTTTGTCCTGCAGCTGCCGCAGCTCCTCGACGATGTCGGCCGGGAGCAGATCATGCCGGGTGCTGGCGATCTGTCCGAGCTTGACGAAGGCGGGACCGAGCTCCTGCAAAAAAGACCGGATTCGTTCTCCGGTCGTCCTTGCCGCGGTATGGGAGGGCTCCTCCACCGTTCTCCAGTGGGGAATGAGCTTCAGGAGGCCGAGCTCCCGCACGAAGTAGCCGAACCCGTTGCGCGCGAAGGCGAGCAGGATTTCCCTGTAGCGCTGCAGATGGCGGATTCGGCGGCCGAGCATCATTCTTCTTTGCCGTCCTGAAGCGAGTCTCTTTCCTCCCGCAGACGGGAGGATTGTTCCGCCGCCTCGTCCGTCACGGCGGAGACGGAGCTGTGTCCGGATGTCTCCGGATGTCCGGGTCCGGGATCGACGACGGGCGGAACTCCGGGTCCGGCCTTGCCGGTCCCTTCATAGGCGCCTTGCTCCAGCTGCGTGCTGCCCGGGGCCGTCGCGGCGGCATGCTCCGAAGGAATGCCGAGACGGGACTCCAGGTCGGCGATCCGCTTCTCAAGCCGCTGCAATTCCTCCCGGTGGACGAGATTGAGCTCGTCGGTGACGGCCTTGACGCGCTCGCGGACGAACGTTTCCAGGCTGCCCTTCGCTTCCTGCCCGCGCTGGATCATGCTGCTGACGAACTGCTGGGAGTCGGCCTTGCTCATGTCGCCTCTGGCGCTGAGCTCCTGCGCCAGCTTCTCGGCCTGCTCCCGGGTCGAGGCGGCAAGCCCCAGCCCCAGGGAAAAAGCTTTGTTCATGAGATCTTTCATCCGTCGACACCTGCCTTTTTCATAGTCGCGTGCCTGATCATCCGGTCATTCCTTTTCATTATACTCCAGCCCTCTCCCTTAATCATCCAATTGACGTCCGCCGCCGCCGTTTCATCTGCGCCACCAGCGGCGGACGCCTTCCAGCCACCCCTTGGCAGCGGGCCGGCCCTGGGGCTCCGGCTTCGGAAGCGCTTCGCTGCCGGAGGGAGCTTCTTCCCGGCAGAAGCCCTGAGGCTCCGTGCCCGACACGAACAGCTCCATCCTCCATCCGGAGCAGCCGGCGGCGGCTTTCAATCCGGTCGCGGGATCGACGGCGACGCTGACGACCCCGTCGGGAACGATGAACGGCTTCGGCGTCACTCCCTCGAGCGCCTTTTCCGTGAAGGAAGCGAAGATCGGCGCGGCGCGATGGGCTTCCGAATAGGTCAGGCGGCGGTTCTTGTCATAGCCGGTCCATACGGCGGTAGCCAGCTCCGGCGTATAGCCGACGAGCCAGGCATCGCTTGCGGTCGTGCCGGTCTTGCCGGCGACCGGCCGGCGGATCATGCCCGAGACGCGGCTGCCGGTGCCTCCGGTCTCGAACACGCTTTCCATGAGGCTGGTCAGCACATAGGCGTAAGGAGCGGCTGCCGCTCTCGAGAGGCGGGGATGGGCCTCATAGAGAGTCTCTCCCTTGCTGTCCTCGATGCGCAGAATCGACACCGGCTCCGCCCGGAGGCCGCCTGCTGCCAGCGTGCCGAAGGCGGATGCCATCTCCAGCGGGCTGACGGGATAGGTGCCGAGCGCGAGCGACGGAACCGGCTGCATCGGGGAGCTGAGGCCGAGAGCTCTGGCGGTGGCGATCACCTTGTCCGCGCCTACCTGCATGATCGTGTTGACCGCGTACGTGTTGTCGGAGCTCGCGATGGCGTCGCGCATCGAGATCGGCCCGCCCGTGTAATGGTCGTTGTAGTTGCGGGGAGCATAGCTTTTGCGTCCCTCGTCGTATGCGAAGACGGTCGGGGCGCTGGTGAACGGCGTCACGGCTGTCAGTCCGCTCTGCAGCGCGGCCAGATAGAGCACCGGCTTGAACGACGAGCCGGGCTGCCGTCTTGCGAGCGCTCGGTTGAACGGACCGCTCCGGTAATCGAGCCCTCCGACCATCGCCTTGATATAGCCGGTCCGGGGATCGATGGCGACGAGAGCCGCCTGCTGCTGCGAGCTTCCCGGAATGGAGGCGCGGATGGCCTGCTCCGCGGCCTTCTGCGCCGCGGGGTCCAGCGTCGTGTAGATGCGGACGCCGCCTTCGCTGATGAGATGCTCGTCCAGGCCGAGCTGGTCGACGGCCGTCTGGCGGACGTAGTCGCGGAAGTAGGGCGCCGCGCCGCCCGTTCCGCCCGGCTCCAGCGGACGAAGCGCGAGCTGCTGCCCGCGGGCTTCCGCCGCTTGCTCCGCCGTGATGCCGCCGGCGTCCAGCATCGCTTTCAGAATCAGGCGCTGCCTGCGGACGGCGTTGTCCATGTCCATATAAGGCGAGTAGTATTTCGGGCCCTTGGGGACGCCGGCGAGCATCGCGCTTTCGGCCAGCGTCAGCTCCGCGGCGCTTTTGCCGAAGTACATCCTCGCCGCCTTGCCGATTCCATAGGCGCCGTGCCCGTAATAGATCTGGTTCAAGTACATGCCGAGAATCTCGTCCTTGGAATAGTTCATCTCCAGCTGGGCGGTGTACATCGCTTCCTTGAGCTTGCGCTTCCAGGTCCGCTCATGCGTCAGATAGAGGTTGCGGGCCAGCTGCTGCGTGATGGTGCTGGCGCCTTGGCGCGCCCGGCCGCTCTCCAGGTTCACGGCGGCCGCACGCGCCATGCCCTTCACGTCGAAGCCGCCATGCTTGTAGAAGCGATGGTCCTCGATCGCGAGCGTCGCCTGGACGAGATAGGGGGATATCCGCTGCAGCGGGACGGATTCGCGGCTTTGGCCGGCGCGGAACGAATCCATCAGCTGGCCGGAGGCGTCGTAGATCTCGGTCAGCCGGACAGCCGAGGAGGCGGGCAGCGATTGAAGGCGCAGCGACAGCAGCAGGATGCTGAGCGCAAGCAGTCCCACGGACATCGCGGTGCCGGCCAGCAGCCCGAGCAGCCGGAGCGGCCGTCCGGCCGCCAGGGCGGAGAGGCGGGGGAGGACGGAATTGCCGCGGCCGCGGGAGAGCCTTCGTCTGGGACGGAGGGGATTGCTCATAGAGGATGTGTTCCTTTCCCGGATTCGACATCTTTTTCCATAGTATGGATAATCCGGCGGACCTCTATTCAAAGGGCGGAAAAGCGCGAAAAATCACGGGGAAACGTTTGTATTGAAGGGGGGATTTGACTATAATACAGGTTGAACCGTCGACCTTAAGGAGGCAGATCCGACAAAAGCTTCTTTTGCCGTATCGCCTTTGAACGGGAGAAATGGATGCGCAAGAGCCTTCGCCGGCATCCCTGCGCTTCGAGTTCTCGCCCTAGAGGATATTGCCTTCAGCACATATAATCTCGTTGCTCCATCGCATACGTGCGCCATCCCATCGCTGGCGAGGCCGTATTGCTTGAGCCGGCTTGCCGGGGCGGTCAGCATCCGATGGACGGTCCTTCCGTCCCCAACCTGAAGAAGAAAGAAGGGACTCTTACCATGGAATTGTGGTATACCGAGAAACAAACCGAAACCTACGGCATTACGGCCAAAATCAAAGAAACCTACGTCAACGAGCAGACGGACTTCCAGCAGCTCGCCATGATCGAGACCGATGAATTCGGCACGATGCTCGTCCTCGACGGCATGGTCATGACGACGGACAAGGACGAGTTCGTCTACCATGAGATGGTCGCTCACCCGGCCCTCAACACGCATCCGAATCCGGAGCAGGTGCTCGTGGTCGGCGGCGGCGACGGCGGCGTCGTGCGCGAGATCCTCAAGCATGAGAAGGTCAAGCGTGTCGTGCTTGTCGACATCGACGGCAAGGTCATTGAATACTCCAAGAAATATTTGCCGAACATCGCATCCGGACTGGACGACGCCCGCGTCGAGGTCCATGTGAACGACGGCTTCATGCATATCCACGACCATAAGAACGAGTACGACGTCATCATGGTCGACTCCACCGAGCCGGTCGGCCCTGCGGCCAACCTGTTCACGCGCGGCTTCTACCAAGGCATCTACGAGGCGCTGAAGGACGACGGCCTGTTCGTCGCCCAGACGGACAACCCGTGGTTCAAGGCCGACCTCATCCAGAGCGTCAACCGAGACGTGAAGGAAGTATTCCCGGTCGTGCGCGTGTTCTGGGCCAACGTTCCGACCTATCCGAGCGGCCTGTGGACCTTCACAATGGGCTCCAAGAAGCATGATCCGCTCGCCGTGGACGAGACCGCCATTCCGGAGCGCGAGACGAAGTACTACACGCCGCGCCTGCACAAGGCTGCGTTCGTGCTGCCGAAGTTCGTCGAGGATCTGGTGAAATAATGAAAATCGACCAAAAATACTCCGGCAACGTCTTCATCCTCAGCTCCGAGAATTATGAAGCCTCCCGCGCCGTCATCTACGGCATGCCGATGGACTTTACCGTGAGCTTCCGCCCAGGCTCCCGCTTCGGCCCCGCCCGCATCCGCGAGGTGTCGATCGGCCTGGAGGAATACAGCCCGTACCTGGACCGCAGCCTCGAAGAGATCGAATACTTCGACGCCGGCGACCTGCTGCTTCCGTTCGGCAACGCTGCCCGCTCGCTCGACATCATCGGCGAGTTCGTGGCCGGCATTCTGGCCGACGGCAAGATGCCGGTCGGCCTCGGCGGCGAGCATCTCGTCAGCTGGCCGATCTTCCAGGAGGTCTACAAGAAATATCCGGACCTCGCGATCATCCATTTCGACGCTCACGCCGATCTGCGCGAGTCGTACGAAGGCGAGCCGCTGTCCCACTCCACGCCGCTGCGCAAGGCGGCCGGCCTGATGGGCGGCAAGAACATCTATCAATTCGGCATCCGCTCCGGCTCCCGCGAGGAGTGGCAGTATGCCCGCGAGAACATCAACTTCCATCCGTTCGAGGTGCTCGAGCCGCTGAAGAAGGCGCTGCCCGAGCTGGCTGGCCGTCCGGTCTACCTGACGATCGACATCGACGTCCTGGATCCTTCCGCCGCGCCGGGCACCGGCACTGCGGAAGCAGGCGGCATCACGAGCAAGGAGCTGCTGGAGGCGGTGCATGCCATCGCGAAGTCCGGCGTCAACGTCGTCGGCTGCGACCTGGTTGAGGTAGCCCCGGCTTACGATCCGACGGAGCAGACGCAGATCGTCGCTTCCAAGGTGATCCGCGAGATGCTGCTCGGCTTCATCAAGTAAAGAGATCAAGCCGGTCGGCCCGCAAGGGCCGGCCGTTTTTCATTCCGGCAGTGCAGCAGCTCTCCCTTTAGAAGCCGGAAGTCCTTGTCCGGGATATGCCGCTGGTAAGAGGAGGCCGAAATTTTTCGTCCGCCGTGCTTGGACCTCTAGTTCTTTGGCGATACTGGCTGATAGAATACAAGGAGGTGCAACACAATGGGATTGCTGCCGATACATGAACATCTGGCCGAGCTGTGGACCATTCGCGAACGCCGTGCCTTGACGGACGAAGAACAGGCGGACTTCGAGCACTGCCTGGCGGTCAACGCTTCCCACTGCAGGCGGCTGGCGAATTTGTACAATATGTCGCTGATCGCATCGATGACAGGCGACACGGAGTGGCATCACGAGATTTGCAGCAAAATCGAGAAGCTCGACGGGACGCCGCCCGCCTTCCGGGGCAATTCCTGACCGGGACGGGCTCGGCGGCTCGCATCGGGGCTCTATCTCTGAAATCCGGCAGGTGACGGCTGCGGCATCGGGCCGCAGGCCCCCGCCGGATTTCTTCGTTGAGGTGATACGGACTTGGACGAGGACAAGGACAAGGTCCGCTCGTTTCCTCCGATGATAGGCGAAGGAGCGAGAGTGCTGGTCCTTGGCAGCATGCCGGGGGCAAAGTCGCTTCAGGAGCAGCGCTATTATGCGAACGAGCGCAATTATTTATGGAGATTGCTGTACGGGCTGCGCGGGCTGGAACCGGACGAGGCTTACGGGGACAGGCTTGCTTACGCGGCCGGCCAGGGGATAGGCCTATGGGACATGATTGACCATTGCCATAGGGAAGGCAGCCTGGACATGAACATAAGGAATGCGGTTCCGAACGATCTGCCCGGCCTCGCCGCCAGCTATCCGTCTCTCCAGGCGCTCGCCTTCAACGGGAGCAAGTCCTACGAGATTTACCGCAAGCATTTTGCCGGACATCCCGGTCTTGCGCATCTGGACTTGCTGCGCCTGCCATCGAGCAGCCCGATTCCTACCCCGGCCATGCGCACGCTGGAGGACCGGCTTGAGAAGTGGCGCATGCTGCTGCCTTATTTGAAGGAATGACCGCTGCCTCGGCGCTTGGCATCGGAGCGGCCGGCTTCCGTACCCCGCATCAGGCGGAGAAACATCCCATGCCAGCTGTCCGGGGGCATGGGATTTCCTGTTTATCGCGCCGTTGCGGCCGTTCCAGCCGTTGAAATCAAGGGATGAACTGTTTATAGTAGGGAAGATAACATCGGAGAGCCGCGCCGGGCAATTCTCTGCAAGAGACCTTCCCGGTGCAGACGAGCATTCGGGGGTGAGCCTGCGGCATGAACGAACACGAAACAAGCCGGTCGGCGTCGGAAGCCGCCGGCCCGCCCATTGCGGAAGGAGCCGCCGACGGCGGGACAGCTGCCCGCACAGCCGGCGTGGACGAAGGCCGCTCCGCCGTCCTCATTGCCATCCGCAGCAGCCAGGACGGGGAAGCGGCTCCGCCCGTCACGCATAGGGGCGAATTTTTCGCTAAAGGAAAAAGCCGATACATCCGCTACGAGGAGATGGACGAGCTGCATGGCGCCGTGAGGACGTTGATCCGGTGGAGCGGGGACGAGATCCGTCTTACGCGCCGCGGCGGAGTGGAATCGGAGCAGACGTTCGCAGCCGGCTCGAAGCGCCAGGGCAGCTATGCATCCGGCCATCTGGCTTTTCGGATGACGGTCGAGACGGAGGCGCTGTCCGCCGAAGGCGAGGCAGGCGGCCTGCTGCCGCTGACGCTGGCTTGGACCTACCGGCTGCGGATCGAGGATCAGTTAAGCGGCCGCTTTCAATTGCGGCTTCATATACAGGAGGATACCCATTCATGAGTCAGAACGTGCTTGAACAAGTTTATGCCGCCATCAGCGGCGCCATCGCCGATGCAGCCGTAGCCGCCGGGCTTGCCGCCCGCGAAGAGCTGCCTGTATTCGTGCTGGAGGTGCCGCGCGACAAAGCCCACGGCGACCTGGCGACCAACGCCGCCATGCAGCTGACCAAGATCGCCCGCAAAAACCCGCGCCAGATCGCCGAGGCGATCCTGGCTCATCTCGACAAGGAGAAAGCGTCCATCCTGTCGGCGGATATCGCGGGACCAGGCTTCATCAACTTCCGCCTGGACCGCTCGTACCTGTATCCGGTCGTCGGCCAGGTGCATGAGGCCGGCGACGCGTACGGCCGAGGCGAGAGCACGGGCAAGCGCGTGGAGATGGAGTTCGTCAGCGCCAATCCGACCGGCAGCCTGCACCTGGGCCATGCCCGCGGCGCGGCCGTCGGCGACGCCCTGTGCAACGTGCTTGATTTCGCGGGCAACGAAGTGACCCGTGAATACTACATCAATGACGCGGGCGCCCAGGTGAACAACCTGGCCAAGTCGATCGAAGCCCGCTACCGCCAGCAGCTCGGACAGCAAGCCGAGCTGCCGGAGGACGGCTATCACGGCGAGGACATCGTCGGCTTCGCCAAGCAGCTCGTCGAGGAAAAGGGCGATTCCCTGCTCTCGATGGACGACACGGAACGTTTCGCGTTCCTCAAGGCCTACGGACTGGAGCGCGAGCTGGGCAAGATCAAGCGCGATCTCGAACGGTTCCGCGTCGGCTTCGATCTCTGGTACAGCGAGACTTCCCTGTATGAGAACGGGCTCGTCACCGACGCCCTGGATCTTCTTCGCGAGAAGGGAGAGGTCTACGAGGAAGAAGGCGCGACCTGGCTGAATACGACGGCATACGGAGACGACAAAAACCGCGTTCTCATCAAGAACGACGGGTCGTACACCTACCTGACGCCGGATATCGCCTATCATCGTGAAAAATACGCGCGCGGCTACGATACGATGATCAACATTTGGGGCGCCGATCACCACGGCTACATTCCCCGCATGAAGGCGGCCATGGAAGCTCTCGGCAACGATCCGGACAAGCTGGTCGTGCTCATCGCCCAGATGGTCAGCCTGTTCCAGAACGGCGAGAAGGTCAAAATGTCCAAGCGTACGGGCAAAGCCGTCACGATGGAGGACCTGATGGACGAGGTCGGCGTGGATGCCATCCGCTATTTCTTCACGATGCGCAGCATGGACTCGCATCTGGACTTCGACATGGACCTGGCCGTATCGACCTCCAACGAGAATCCCGTCTATTACGTGCAGTACGCCCATGCCAGAATCTGCAGCATCCTCCGCCAAGCCGCAGAGCAGGGAATCAACCCGCTGCCGCTGGCGGAGGTGGACCTGTCCAAGCTGGCGTCCGAGCATGAGTACGACCTGCTTCTGAAAATGGCTGAATTCCCGCAGGAAATCAAGCTGGCCGCGGATCAGTATGCTCCGCACCGGCTCGTCCGCTATGTCTACGAGCTGGCTTCCCAGCTGCACAGCTACTACCGCGCCGAGCGCGTCATCACGGACGACCTGGCCCAGGCGCATGCCCGCCTGGCTCTGCTTGGAGCCGTCCGGACCGTCATCGCGAACGTCCTGCGCCTGATCGGCGTCTCCGCTCCGGAGCGCATGTAGGCCGGCATCATCCCGAGCGCTCGAAAAAGCCGCAGAATCGATTACGATTCTGCGGCTTTCATCATTTTGGGCACATCGAGCTCGCCGGGAGTTTTGGCATTTTTGGCTCCCCTCAGCGGGATCATGGATTTCCGGAGGATGGACTTGATATCCGCAGGAGTCAATTCGGGATAGCGGGCGAGCAGCAGCGCAACCGCTCCGCTCACATGGGACGTAGCCATGGAGGTGCCGCTCATTTCGTTGTATTTGCCTTTGATCCAGGCCGAATGAATCCGGTCTCCGGGCGCATAGATATCAATGTACGGCCCCCGGTTGCTGAAGGCGGCGATGCGCCTGAGCCGGTTGGTGGCGCCGACGGAGATCGTCTGCGGGTAACGGGCCGGATAATCCACCGAGCGGCGCTTGCCGTCGTTGCCGGATGAAGCGACGATGACGACGCCCGCATTCGTCGCATTGGCGCAGGCTGCCAGCAGCGACTTGCTGCGCGATCTCATCCCGAAGCTCATATTGATGATGTGCATGCCGCTGCGCACGCACCATTCGATGCCGAGGATGATGTCCGAGACATAGGCGCTTCCGTTGTAGTCGAATGCCTTGACCGGGTACACCATCGATCGGGGAGCGACTCCGATCATGCCGCTCGGCTGGTTGGCCGCGGCGATCGTGCCGGCGATATGGGTCCCATGGCCGTTGTCGTCATGGGGCAGCTGGGTGCGGTCGATCAGGTTGATGCCTTTGCCTATGGAAGACTTGAGGTCGGGATGGCTGTGGTCGATGCCGGTATCGATGACGCCGATCTTGATCCGGTGTCCGGTCGTGCGGTTCCAGGCCAGCGGGGCTCTGATCTGCTGTACGCCCCAGGGAAGTCCCTTCTCGGCTGGAACCCGCTGCGCAGCGGGAGCGGCCTCTACCCGCACGAGGCGGTCTTCTTCCATCCATACCCCGGAGGGCAGACGGGGTTTGCCCGCAGCTGCGGGCGCGGTGAACGTGACGGCCCGAATCAGCGGAATGGGATGCAGGCGGAGGCTGCCAGCGGGAGCAGAAGCTCTCCACTCGTCCAGGAAGGCTCTATAGTCCCGTTCATGCCGGAAGCGAATCAGGTAATTCAGACATTTGGTGCCGGTGGAGGAAAGGGTGTCGCGAAGCCAACGGAGCAAATTATCCAAGACGATGTCCCTCCTGACGGACAATGCTTGGATAGTGTATGATTCCGCGACGCGAACCGCATGAGCCACCTGCCCGTTTCAGCCAATATTTAGGCTCCGCATCCGTGTCAATCGCCCGCCGGCGCTCATACTATACCATCAAGAGTCGCAGGGCTCTTAAGAACCGGACAGAAGCTTCTGGCCTAGTTCGGGAGGATACAGTCGGGAGCGAAGGGGCAGCCCTTCGTTCTTCCCTGTTCAAGCGGTTATCCCGGTGCGCCGGACAAGCCTCCGGTCCCGATCGGAACCCCGGATGGAAGGGCAAGCCGCTCGCATATTGTCTTCAAGCTGAATGAATCGTCGCCGTTCGGCGGACTTGGCCGGCTTTTCCGATATCCCGCCGGGAGACGGACCGCTGCAATAGCAGCCCTCTGCCCTCTCGCGGCCGTCTTGATTTTTTAATTGAAATAGGTTTTACTATAGGTTGACTGTGGACAAGACTGTACCATGACCTTAGCATGAAGGGCGAGCTTGTATCGGCTGGCCATTTTGATTATCCGAGAGGATGTGTCTGGATTACATGAGCACGAACCTATCTCAAAAATTCGATGCGGAGCGTCTGCGCGAAATGCCGATGGTCGACCTGGCCTTCGAGGTGCTGAAATCGGCGAACACGCCTTTTTACTACCGCGATCTGATGAAAGAAATCGCCAAGTACCGCGGGCTGACGGACGCCGAAGTCAACGACGTCATCGCCCAGGTCTATACCGAGATCAATATTGACGGACGGTTTGCCTGCGTAGGCAGCAACACTTGGGGCCTGAAGCGCTGGTATCCGGTCGAGAAGAACGAGGATCCGATCACCAACGCCAAGCGTCCGCGGATCATCAACGACGACGACGACCTCGACGACGAGGAAGTGTTCGAAGGAGAAGAGGACGACACCTATACGGAGAGCGAAGAGGACTTCGACGTATTCGACGAAGACCGCGAGTTCGAAGAGAGCGAAGAAGAAGAGAGCGCCGTCGACGAAGAGATCGACGATGAAGACGGCGGCGACGAGGCGGAAGGCGAAGAGTCCGAGGATGACGATGAAGACTTCGACGACGACTCCGACGCGGACGAAGAAGAGAAATAAGGCAGCGGGAAGCCGGAAGGATGGGGGGGAATCCCACATCGTTCCGGCTTTTGCCGTTCTTGACAGAGGCCAAGCGGTGAAGTAAACTATTGCATGGGCTTTTGGAGCGGTTAGTGGTATTTTATCGGCTCAAAGGCAGTGAGCGCACGCCATCCCGCGGGGGTGGACGGCGGCATTGCCTCCATATCGGATGTCGTTATTCAGGAGTGCGCCCCCTTAATACGGGTGTCACTTTTTTTGTTTTTATAAGGCAGGAATGCCATGAAGCAAGGCGTGCCTGGGCAATCTAATCAGACCAATGGAGCATGGAGGGTACACACAGTGACGAAATATATTTTTGTGACAGGCGGCGTGGTTTCATCCCTGGGCAAAGGGATTACCGCGGCATCGCTTGGAAGATTGCTCAAGAACCGGGGCCTTAAGGTAACGATTCAAAAATTCGACCCCTACATCAACGTGGATCCGGGAACGATGAGCCCTTACCAGCACGGGGAAGTATTCGTCACGGACGACGGCGCGGAAACGGATCTGGATCTGGGCCATTACGAGCGTTTCATCGATATCAACCTGTCCAAGAACAGCAACGTCACGACCGGCAAGATCTACTCCTCCGTCATTACGAAGGAACGCCGCGGCGAATATCTCGGAGGCACGGTCCAAGTCATCCCCCATATTACCAACGAGATCAAGGAGCGCGTGTTCCGCGCGGGACGTGAAGCCGGCTCCGATGTCGTCATCACGGAAATCGGCGGCACGGTCGGGGATATCGAGAGCCTTCCGTTCCTGGAGGCCATCCGCCAGATCAAGAGCGATATCGGCCGCGACAACGTCATGTATGTGCATGTCACCCTCATTCCTTATATCAAGGCTGCCGGCGAAGTGAAGACAAAGCCGACGCAGCATAGCGTCAAAGAGCTGCGCAGCATCGGCATTCAGCCGAACGTCATCGTCTGCCGTACGGAGAAAGCCATCTCCGAGGAAATGAAGCGCAAAATCGCCCTGTTCTGCGACATCGATCCCAACGCCGTCGTTGAATGCCGCGATGCCTCGACGCTGTACGAGGTTCCGCTGATGCTCCAGGAGCAAGGTCTGGACGAGTACGTCGTCAATCATTTGAAGCTTGATGTGCCGCAGCCGGAGATGACCGAGTGGAAAGCGCTCGTCGACCGCGTGAAAAACCTCAAGCGCAAGACGGAGGTCGCCATTGTCGGCAAATACGTCGCTCTGCACGACGCCTACCTCAGCATCGTGGAGTCCCTTGCCCATGCCGGCATCGAGGCCGATTCCGAAGTAAGCATCCGCTGGGTGGACGCCGAGGAGCTGACGGACGGCAATGCGGCTGAAGCGCTGCAAGGCGTGAACGGCATTCTGGTGCCCGGCGGCTTCGGAGACCGGGGAATCGAAGGCAAGGTCGCGGCGATCCGTTATGCGCGCGAGCAGCGCATTCCGTTCTTCGGCATCTGTCTCGGCATGCAGGTTGCCGTCATCGAATATGCCCGGAACGTCGTCGGCATGGAGGGAGCCAACAGCTCCGAGATCAACCCGACGACGCCTTATCCTGTCATCGATCTGCTCCCCGAGCAGAAGGACATCGAGGATATGGGCGGCACGATGCGGCTTGGCCTCTATCCATGCAAGCTGGCGGAAGGCTCGCTGGCCGCGCAAACGTACGATGACGAGCTTGTCTACGAGCGCCACCGCCATCGGTACGAGTTCAACAACCAGTACCGCGAGACGATTGAAAAAGCCGGATTGCGCATTTCCGGAACTTCCCCGGACGGACGGCTTGTGGAAATGGTCGAGCTGCCGGATCATCCGTGGTTCCTGGCCGTTCAATTCCATCCCGAATTCACCTCCCGTCCGAACCGTCCGCAGGCTCTGTTCCGCGGTTTTGTGAACGCCTCTCTTCAGCTCTCCGAATAGGAGCCGACACAGGGAGATTCCGCTTTCATCTCCCCTTGGAGATGGAGGCGGTTTTTTGAATAACGAAGAAGGAAAACGGAAACAAGGGGTCGAATAGACAGGGAACAGACCTATTTTAATGCCGCGCCGATACATGAGACGCTACGGGCCGCTTTTGTCCTGAAGATAAAACGACCACTACTCGGGAGGTAGAGAAATGGACAAGAAGAAGGTGCTGATTGTCGACGATCAGAATGGAATCCGGGTCTTGCTCATGGAGGTATTCACAAGCGAAGGCTATACGACCTTCCAGGCTTCCAACGGCAAGCTGGCTCTGGACATCGTCCGCAATGAGAATCCGGATCTGGTCCTGCTGGACATGAAAATTCCCGGCATGGATGGACTGGAAATCCTGAAGCATGTGAAAACAATCAACCGGAGCATCAAGGTCATCATGATGACAGCTTACGGAGAACTCGATATGATCAAGGAAGCGACGGATTTGGGAGCAGTCATGCACTTTACGAAGCCGTTCGATATCGATGAGATGAGGCTGGCCGTCAACATGCAGCTCCGCCGCGACGGGGAGAACAACAAGTACGCCATCGGGTCCTGAGCAAGGACCTTTTTTTGTGTCCGCTCTCTCGATTGGGAGATGATGGAGCGGCCGGGGAGAGGCCGCGTCTGTACACATCTCAACTTCAAGTATGTTATAATGGCCCAGAATGACGAGCCTCGGCACTGGGCTTGCTTCTCCTGCGTGAAAGCCAAGCTGTACCCATAGATGCCGAATGCAGCGGATGAATCGAATCCGGCGCTCAAGCAAGCGGCGGCTGCCGGTTCGGATCGGCCCCATTCCTCAAGACCACGCAAGCGCGATAGCGGCATTTCCGCGGCGAGGCGGACTTCGGCGCGCTGGCTGCTGCGTCCGCCTTTCGCCGCCATTCCTATCCTTCAGAACCCGGCAGATGCCGCGGCAACCTAGTCCCATAGTTCAACGTCTTTATGTAGCAGCGCTGTCCATTTGGCGAACTCGAGCCTCTCGTGCAGCGAGGCGTTTATCCTTTATCTACAGCTCAAGCACCGCCAGGCGCGGCCGGCCGCGATGCGGCCGGAGGATGTTTGTTCTTCCCGGGGAGGATTTATCAGCGATGGAGAAATTAATGGTTCGCGGCGGACTCCCGCTGCGGGGCACGGTACAGATCAGCGGGGCCAAGAACAGCGCGGTTGCGCTGCTGCCCGCTGCTATTTTAGCGGAATCCGAAGTCGTCCTGGACAATCTTCCGCATCTAAGCGATGTGGCGGTCTACGCCGAGATTCTGGAGCAGCTCGGAGCCGGCGTATCCTGGAGCGGGGACACGATGCGGATCGACGCGTCGAACCTGCAGTCGGCCGCCATGCCCAACGGCAAGGTCAAGCTGCTGCGGGCTTCCTACTATTTGATGGGAGCGCTGCTCGGCCGGTTCGGAGAGGCTGTTATCGGCCTTCCGGGCGGCTGCAATTTCGAGCCTCGTCCGATCGACCAGCATATCAAAGGCTTTGAAGCGCTTGGAGCCGAGGTGTCGAACGATCACGGCTCGATCCGGATTTCCGCCAAGGAGCTCCGCGGAGCGAAAATATATCTCGATGTCGTCAGCGTCGGGGCGACGATCAACATCATGCTCGCGGCATCGCGCGCCAAAGGCCTTACGACGATTGAAAATGCCGCAAAAGAGCCTGAGATCATCGATGTGGCCACGCTGCTCAACGCGATGGGGGCCAGGATCAAAGGGGCGGGCACGGAGACGATCCGGATCGAAGGCGTGGACAGCATGCATGGCTGCCGTCACTCCATCATCCCGGACCGCATCCAGGCCGGCACGTATATGATCGCGGCAGCCGCTACAAGAGGGGACGTCACGATCGACGGCGTCATTCCGAAGCACATGGAGGCCATGAGCGCCAAGCTTCTGGAGATGGGCATCGGCGTGGTGGAAATGGACGAATCGATCCGCATCATCGGCAGGCCGGATTACGAGGCGATCGACGTGCGCGCGCTCGTCTATCCGGGCTTCGCCACCGATCTCCAATCTCCGATGACGAGCCTGCTGACCCAGGCGTCGGGCGTGAGCATCCTTACGGACTACGTGTACAGCAACCGGTTCAAGCATGTTCCCGAGCTGGCGCGGATGGGAGCCAACATCCGCGTGGAAGGGCGTTCGGCCATCATCGAAGGCAGCCGGCTCAACGCGGCCAAGGTCAAAGCATCCGATCTGCGTGCCGGAGCGGCGCTTGTCGTGGCCGGCCTGACCGTCGCTGACGGAGTTACCGAGATATCGGGCGTTGAATATATCGACCGGGGCTACGACAATCTCGTCGACAATCTCCGCCGCCTCGGCGCCGAAGTGTGGCGCGAGGACCGCTAGTTCCTTACCGACTCCTCGACTCCGGCTTTTTCCTCCGAGCGATGCAGGCCGATGCCGGCCTGCTACGCACTTTTTTTGCCAGGACACCTTGAGCCGAACGAGCGTGAACCCTGCGGCTCGACCGGCTCTGGACAGTCCAGGCCTCCTGACAATCCCGTCCCGATTTTCCGACCTGATGCCAGGCCGGCGCGGATGCGGAATAGACCGCGGTGCAGCCGGATAGAATGAAAGAATAGATCTTATAGATTCCGATAGGATTCGAACCGTCCCTTCTTGAGGTAAGAGGTAAGGTGTGAAAACTGAATAAAGTGGTGAGAACATGAGTGATTTTCAGATCGCCGATCTGGAAGTAATGACATTGAACGATCTGTATAAGCTCGCCAAGCAGTACGAGGTGCCGAGCTTCAACCAGATGAGGAAGAAAGAGCTTGTGTTTGCCATTCTCCGCGCTCAGGCGGAACGAGGCGGGCTTCTGTTCATGCAGGGCGTGCTGGACATTCTGCCGGAGGGCTTTGGATTTTTGCGTCCCATCAACTATCTTCCGAGCAACGAGGATATTTACATTTCGGCTTCCCAAATCCGGAGGTTCGACCTGCGCAGCGGCGATCTCGTGTCGGGCAAATGCCGTCCGCCAAAAGAAAGCGAGCGATACTTCGGACTTCTCCAAGTCAATGCCGTCAACGGCATGAGCCCCGAAACGGCTGCCGACCGCCTGCATTTCCCTGCCTTGACCCCATTGTTCCCGCAAAAGAAACTCGTCCTTGAAACGAATCCGCATCGTTTGTCCACCCGAATCATGGATTTGCTCGCACCTGTCGGACTCGGCCAGCGCGGCCTGATCGTTGCCCCTCCCAAAGCCGGCAAGACGCTTCTGCTGAAGGAAATCGCAAACAGCATCTCGGAAAACAACCCGGAGATCGAGCTGTTCGTGCTGCTGATCGACGAGAGGCCGGAGGAAGTGACGGACATGCAGCGCTCCGTGCGGGGCGAAGTTGTCGCCTCGACCTTCGATGAGCTGCCGGAGAACCATATCAAGGTCGCGGAGCTTGTGCTGGAACGCGCTCTGCGCATGGTCGAGCACAAGAAGGATGTCGTCATCCTTCTCGACAGCATTACCCGGCTCGCGCGGGCCTACAACCTGGTCATCCCGCCTTCCGGACGCACGCTGAGCGGCGGCATCGATCCGGCTGCCTTCCATCGCCCGAAGCGCTTCTTCGGCTCGGCGCGGAACATCGAGGAAGGCGGCAGCCTGACCATCCTGGCCACGGCGCTGATCGACACGGGCTCCCGCATGGACGACATCATTTACGAAGAATTCAAAGGAACGGGCAACATGGAGCTTCATCTCGACCGCAAGCTGGCTGAGCGCCGCATCTTCCCTGCGCTGGATATCCGCCGTTCGGGCACGCGCCGCGAGGACCTCCTGCTGACGAAGGAAGAGCTGGATAAAATCTGGGTCATCCGCAAGAATATGAACGATTCCATGGAGTTCGTGGACAATTTCCTGAAGAGGCTGGGCGAGACGAAGACGAACGCCGAATTCCTGGCCACGCTGGAGTCGAAGAGCGGCGCGCGGGGCAGCACGGGCAGCGCTCCTTCCACGGCGGCCGGCGGCAGTCCTGCCAGCGGACCGGCAGGCGGCAGCCCGATCGTGTCCAACACGTCCAGCTACAGGAGCGGCAACAACGGAGCCGGCGCATACCGGCAAGGAACTTCCGGCCAGACGGCTCAGGTCGCGGGCATCGGCGGCAGCTCATCGCCGACCTCTACGCCGCCGGGGCGGACGGAAGGCTACAGCTCTCGTCCCGGAGGCGCCAGCGGCAGCTCGTCCTACGGAAGCAATCGTCCTGCAGGCAGCGGGGTTTCCCGTCCGGGCACCCGTCCCGTCGGCTCCCGTCCGGTAAGCGGACAGCGTCCGGGCGGATATTCCGCTTCGACGCGTCCGGCAGGCACGGAGCAGCGCTTCGGCGGCTCCTCTCCGGAGCTGGGCTCGACCGGCGCCGCCGAGCGTCCGGCAAGCCGCCCTGCGGCATCCGGCGAAGCCGGAGCCGTAGCGGCGAAGCCGGCTTCGGCGCCGCCGCCGGCGGCTCGGACCGAGTCGGCGAGCCCGACTGCGGCAGCAAAGCCGGTGTCCGCGCCGCAGCCTGAGCCGCAGGCCGAGTCCGCGCGGCCGG
>NZ_JZEJ01000001.1:3976240-3981240 GCF_001188365.1 Paenibacillus sp. D9
AAGCGCGCTCGCGCTCCGCGCGCGGCGGCTGCCGACAAGCCGGCCGCCGGAACGACCCGCCGCACGTCGCGATCCAAGTCCGCTCCTGCGGATGAGTCCCCGGCGGAATAAGCCCCGCCGGGCGCTACAGATTTTAGGAGGACATCATGAATCTTGTATATGCCGATGAACAAGGCAATTTATATGACCATCCCGACTGGATCGGGCTTGGCCGCAGCGGCGACGTCGTCGTGGAAATCATGGACGAGGAGCTTATCCCCCTTCCGGAGGGAGCGACTCTCGTCGGTCTGCCGGGCACCCGCCCGGTCGGCATCAACTCCCGCACCGGGGAGATGGAAGTGCTGCCCGGATCCTACCAGGCTGTAGGCGCGCTGCTTCCCCAAGGATATACGCGGCTTAATCTGCCCGGCTACGTCAAGGCGGACAAAAACGCCGTCCTGCCGCTGTTCGGCTACACCTCCGTCGTCTGGAAGGACGGCGGCTTCCATGTCGCGGCCGAGCGCAGCGACGATTCCGAGCGCTGGAATCCGCTCAACTGCGATGCCAAGGAGCTGAACGTGAAGGTGGAGGAGCTGCTGGCGAAGTACCCGGACAACAGGCTGTACAAGCATCTGTCCAACTGCGCTCTCGGCTACGAATGCCTCACGGCTTCCAATACGTTTCTGCAGCGCTGGGAAGGAGCCGTCCCGGTTTCCTATTCCTGCAATGCAGGCTGCTTCGGATGCATTTCCGAGCAGCCCGAGGACAGCGCGTTCCCGGCTCCGCAGACCCGCATGAACTTCAAGCCGACCGTCGACGAAGTCGTGGAGATCATGCTGGAGCAGCTCAAGACTCCCGATGCGATCATCAGCTTCGGCCAGGGCTGCGAGGGCGAGCCGTCCACCCAGGCCAGAATTATCGTGGAGGCGATGAAGAGAGTCCGGGAGCAGACGTCGATGGGCTACATCAACATCAACACGAACGCCGGGCTCACGGACTTCATGCGGGCGATCGTCGATGCCGGCCTCGATCTGATGAGGGTGAGCACGATCAGCGCGCTGGACGACCATTACAACGCGTATTACAAGCCTCGGGGCTATACGCTCAAAAATGTGGAGAAGTCCTTGCGTTACGCCGCCGACCAAGGCGTCTACACCTCCATCAACTATCTCATCTTCCCGGGCGTCACCGACCGCGAGGAGGAGATGGAGGCGATGATCGAGTTCGTCCGCCGGACCGATCTCAAGCTGATTCAGATGCGCAACCTCAACATCGATCCGGAAGCGTACCTGAACCTCATTCCGAAGGCGCGCGGGGAGATCTACGGCATGAAGCAGATGCTGGAGATTTTCCGCGAGGAGCTGCCAGGCGTCGTCATCGGCTCGTACACGCATGTGCCGCCGTCCCGGCTGGCGAGGCAACGCTGAAAGCCGTGCTGATCAAGGTTGATGGACGTCCTGCGCCGGCGGACCGCAGCAATCCTGTTGCCTAAGGCACTTGTCCGTGATATACTATTCAGGTATGCATAACTCTGGGCTCGCTTGAAGCTCAGGGCAGAAAGAGGTGAAAGACGATGAAAGAGGCTATTCATCCGAAATACCACGTGACTACGGCTACTTGCGCTTGCGGCAACACGTTCGAGACGGGTTCCGTTAAACCGAACCTGCGCGTGGAGATCTGCTCCGCTTGCCACCCGTTCTTCACAGGCAAACAGAAATTCCTGGATGCCGGCGGCCGCGTAGACCGTTTCAAAAAGAAATACGGTATCTAATCGACTGCCAGAAATTGGCGGCATAGAAGAACCTCCCTCAGCCATCCTATGGACTGAAGGGAGGTTTTTTAATTGACAACAATTCGCTTTCATGCCAATAAGCCTCTGCGATCCGCCTGCGTTTTTCTGCTCGGCGCCGCTCTGCTGACGGGCTGCGGCGGCAGCCCGGAGCATAACCGGGTGAAGAGCTACGGACAGGACGGGCATCTCGGCTTGACGAATACGAATCCCCGCCTGCCTCTTACTCCCCATTCGCAGAACTATCAGCAGGATGCCGACTTCGCGGAGCTGAAGGTCAAGCAGGTTGAAGGGGTGAAGAAGGCCCGGCTAGCTTTCGACGGTCCGACGCTCCGGGTTTATGTAACGCCGAAGGCGGGTCTCAGCGCCGCTCAGCGGGAGCAGGTGCGCAGCCGCGTGGAGTCGCAGCTCGCCTTCAACATGCCCCGCTATAAAATCATTGCCCGCCTGGCTTCTTAAGGCGACAGCGCCTTTCTTTCCCTGAAGCGGGGAGACGAAGGCCGGTTGCACAAGCCGTGCAATTGGGCTATACTGAAAATCTGCCGTGCTAGATGGGGAGGTAGCGGTGCCCTGTAACTCGCAATCCGCTATAGCGAGGTTGAATTCCTGCCGTAGGTTATGCGTTGCAGTGTATGGCGCCTAGGAACAGCGTTGAAGGATGGGTCCTCCGCAATGGACACTTGTGAACCCGGTCAGGTCCGGAAGGAAGCAGCCGTAAGCAGGCGCGTTCATGTGCCGGAGGAGTGCCTGACCCGAGCTGGAATCAGGAATGCCTGCTGGACCGCATGGATCGAGGGCAGGTGCACGGTCCTAACTAAGCAGAGCAACGTCTGGAGTCCGACTCTTCGTGAGGAGGTCTTCCGGGCGTTTTTTTTATATTCTCAATAGAAAAGCTTTTCGCATTCCCGCACGGCCGCCCCCGGATGTCATCGGGCGGATTCCTTTTGCCGGGCAGGAAGCGGTATTGTATAATGGAGAGACGAAATAACGGCCGAGGCCGGCCGGAAAGGAAGCCTGCATCTTGACCCATATCGCCTTATACCGTGCTTGGCGTCCTCAGACGTTCCGGGACATGGTAGGACAACAGCATATCAGGCAGACGCTGCAGAACGCCATCCGCGAGCAGCGCATTGCGCATGCTTACTTGTTCAACGGGCCGCGGGGCACGGGCAAGACTTCCGCTGCCAAGATTTTCGCCAAAGCCGTCAACTGCGAGCTCGGACCCGCTCCCGAGCCGTGCAACGAATGCGCCGCCTGCCGGGGAATCACCGCCGGCACCGTGATGGATGTCGTGGAGATTGACGCCGCTTCCAACCGCGGCATTGATGAAATCCGCGAGATCAGGGACAATGTAAGATACGCTCCTTCGGAAGTGCGATACAAGGTTTATATCATCGACGAAGTCCATATGCTGACTACGGAAGCGTTCAATGCATTGCTCAAGACGCTGGAAGAGCCTCCGAGCCACGTGATCTTCATTTTGGCGACGACCGAACCGCACAAGCTTCCGCCCACCATCATCTCCCGCTGCCAGCGCTTCGACTTCAGGCAGGTGTCGCTGGAGGAGCAGGTGGAGAGGCTGACCGAGATCTGCAAGGAAGAAGGCATCCGCGCCGAACCGGAAGCGATCGACTATATCGCCAGGCTGTCCGACGGCGGCATGCGCGATGCGATCAGCCTGCTGGAGCAGGCGGCGGCGTTCGGCTCCGAGACGATCACGCTCGAAGGCGCGGTCGACGTCACCGGCGGCCTTGCCGCGCAGCAGTTCGCGGGCATTGCGGACGCCGTCCGGGACAGGGATGCGGGAGCGATTCTTCCTCTCGTGGAAGGTCTCATGCAAGCGGGCAAAAGCCCGGACAAATGCCTGGAGAACCTCATGTATTACTTCCGGGATCTGCTCGTGCTCAAGCTCGCTCCGGGCAGCGCCGAGGCGATGGGGCGCGTCTCGGATCCCGCCCGGTTCCAAGCCATGGCCGAAGGGTTCTCGGCTGACCGGATCTTCCGGATGATCGACGAGCTCAACCGTTACCACAATGAAATGAGGCATGCCGCTCATCCGCAGACTCTCTTCGAGGTGGCGCTTCTCAAAATCGCCACGATGCCCGAAGGCGGCAGCCAATCCTCGGGAGCTTCGGCCACCGCCGGCGCAGCGGCGCCTCAAGCTTCTCCGGAAACAGGACGGCTGCTGCAGCGGATCGACGATTTGGAGCGCAAGATCGAGCAGCTGCAGCGCTCCGGCAGCGCTCCGGCAGCGGCTCCCGAGGCATCCGCTTCGGGCAGCGCCGTTCGAGGGGGTGCGAGCCGCGGAGGCGGGTTCGGCCCTCGTTCCGGCAGCGGCTCCGTACGGAACGTCAAGCTCGATCCCTATTTGGCGGCTCTTTCCAACTCCGAGACCGCTCAGCTCCGGGCAAAATGGAGCGAAGTGCTGGCCCGGGTCAAAGATGCAAGGGTTACGGTCCACGCGTGGCTCGTGGACGGCGAGCCGGTAGCTTCCACCGGCGACTCTGTGCTCGTCGCGTTCAAAAACACGATTCATCGGGAAACGACCGAAAAGCAGGCGAATCGCGAGCTCATCGAAAAAGTGCTCCAGGAAGCCTTCGGCCGGGCCTTGTCCCTATCCACCGTCATGCAAAAGGACTGGCAGCAAGCAAGCTCCGGCGCTGTCTCGGAACGTGCTTCGGCGCCGCTGGAGCTCAGCCACGACGATCCGCCGCAAGCTCCGGCGCGGCCGGAATGGGTGGAAGAAGCGGTCCGTCTGTTCGGGGAAGACCTGGTCGAGCTGAAGAAGGATTGACATTGATCTTAATTCCAATAATGAGGTGATGACGATGAACAACATGAACCAAATGATGAAGCAGGTCAAGAAGATGCAGGAGCAGATGCTCAAGGCTCAAGAGGAGCTCGAAACGAAGAACGTTGAAGGCTCCGCTGGCGGCGGTGTCGTCACGGCTGTCGTGAACGGACATAAAAAGCTAATCAGCATCGCCATCAAGCCGGAAGCGGTCGACCCCGACGACGTGGAAATGCTTCAGGATCTTGTGCTCACAGCCGTCAATGATGCCATTACCAAGGCTGACGAGCTGGCGAACAAGGACATGGGCAAATTCACCGGCGGCATGAAAATTCCCGGCTTGTTCTAAAGCCTGCGGGTCCTTCGGGACCGCATAGACGGCTGCTCGTGCAGCAGCCTTGGACGGCCCTTCGCATTCCGGCAGGGCCGTCCTTATTTTAT
>NZ_JZEJ01000001.1:3986240-4031882 GCF_001188365.1 Paenibacillus sp. D9
AGGCGTAGTCGAAGGACAACAGGTTGATATTCCTGTACCACCGTAAGCCGTTATGAGCAATGGAGTGACGCAGAAGGGTAGTGACGCGGACCGATGGATGTGTCCGTCCAAGCAGTGAGGCTGGTTTGTTGGCAAATCCGCAAACCGTAAGGCTGGGCTGTGATGGGGAGGGAAACTTATAGTACCGAAGGTCATGATCTCCAGCTGCCAAGAAAAGCTTCTAGCCAGGCGAAGGTGCCCGTACCGCAAACCGACACAGGTAGGCGAGCAGAGCATGCTAAGGCGCGCGGAGTAACTCTCGTTAAGGAACTCGGCAACATGACCCCGTAACTTCGGGAGAAGGGGTGCCTCGGTAGGGTGAATAGCCCGAGGGGGCCGCAGTGAAAAGGCCCAAGCGACTGTTTAGCAAAAACACAGGTCTGTGCGAAGCCGTAAGGCGAAGTATACGGGCTGACGCCTGCCCGGTGCTGGAAGGTTAAGGGGAGCGGTTAGGGGCAACCCGAAGCTGTGAACCGAAGCCCCAGTAAACGGCGGCCGTAACTATAACGGTCCTAAGGTAGCGAAATTCCTTGTCAGGTAAATTCTGACCCGCACGAATGGCGTAACGACTTGGGCGCTGTCTCAACGAGAGATCCGGTGAAATTTTAATACCTGTGAAGATGCAGGTTACCCGCGACAAGACGGAAAGACCCCATGGAGCTTTACTGCAGCTTGATATTGGACTTTGGTACGATCTGTACAGGATAGGTGGGAGCCTGGGAAGCCGGAGCGCCAGCTTCGGTGGAGGCACCGTTGGGATACCACCCTGATCGTATCGGAGTTCTAACCTGGTACCGTGATCCGGTACAGGGACCGTGTCAGGCGGGCAGTTTGACTGGGGCGGTCGCCTCCTAAAATGTAACGGAGGCGCCCAAAGGTTCCCTCAGAATGGTTGGAAATCATTCGCAGCGTGCAAAGGCATAAGGGAGCTTGACTGCGAGACCTACAAGTCGAGCAGGGACGAAAGTCGGGCTTAGTGATCCGGTGGTACCGAATGGAAGGGCCATCGCTCAACGGATAAAAGCTACCCTGGGGATAACAGGCTTATCTCCCCCAAGAGTCCACATCGACGGGGAGGTTTGGCACCTCGATGTCGGCTCATCGCATCCTGGGGCTGAAGTAGGTCCCAAGGGTTGGGCTGTTCGCCCATTAAAGCGGTACGCGAGCTGGGTTCAGAACGTCGTGAGACAGTTCGGTCCCTATCTGTCGTGGGCGCAGGAAATTTGAGAGGAGCTGTCCTTAGTACGAGAGGACCGGGATGGACGTACCGCTGGTGTACCAGTTGTTCCGCCAGGAGCACCGCTGGGTAGCTACGTACGGACGGGATAAGCGCTGAAAGCATCTAAGCGCGAAGCCCCCCTCAAGATGAGATTTCCCAGTATGTAAGACCCCTGGTAGACGACCAGGTTGATAGGTTCGGGGTGGAAGCGCAGCAATGCGTGCAGCTGACGAATACTAATCGGTCGAGGGCTTATCCTATGGGTAAGAAAAGCAAATGGACTCAGCATCCATCCTATTGGTTCGATCCAGTTTTCAGGGCACAATTGCCTCACGTTTCCAGTGTCAAGTACAATGGAGCGAGACAAATTGTTTGGGCATTTGGCGATGCCTTACCTGAAAAATGTGGCGGTGTAGCTCAGCTGGCTAGAGCGTACGGTTCATACCCGTGAGGTCGGGGGTTCGATTCCCTTCGCCGCTACCACTATATGGAAGCTTAGCTCAGCTGGGAGAGCATCTGCCTTACAAGCAGAGGGTCGGGGGTTCGATCCCCTCAGCTTCCACCATATTTATCCTGGAGCTGTGGTGTAGAGGCCTAACATGCCTGCCTGTCACGCAGGAGACCGCGGGTTCGAATCCCGTCAGCTCCGCCATTTTTTCATGCAAGTAAGGCTTGGTAGCTCAGTTGGTAGAGCAAAGGACTGAAAATCCTTGTGTCGGCGGTTCGATTCCGTCCCAAGCCACCATTGGTTTTCTAAGTGAGCTATAAGGCGCATCTTAGAGCATTTGTGGAGGGCTAGCGAAGTGGCCAAACGCAGCAGACTGTAAATCTGTTCTCTGACGAGTTCGGTGGTTCGAATCCATCGCCCTCCACCACTTCATTTTTAAGAGCCATTAGCTCAGTTGGTAGAGCACCTGACTTTTAATCAGGGTGTCGAAGGTTCGAGTCCTTCATGGCTCACTTCTTCCCCAATAACTGAACCTTCCAAGCACAGACTCTGTCTGTGCTTTTTTGTTTTTCAACGGAAGAAAACATTTAAATCGCATTTCTGACTGGCTGATGGTTTTTTGCAAAGCTCGCTTGATGGTCTTGGCAAAGCTGGCATAATGATATTCGCAAGCTCGCTTGATGATATTCACAAAGCTGATTGACGTTCATTGAAAATACAGGTTAATTCATTGAGAATCAGGTTATTCCCATCGCAAACAGGCTCTGACCGTCGCAGAGGTTGGCGGGCAGGAATGCCTTCATGGTAAACTTGCTTATATGGCTGCATACGGCTTGCAAGGGCTGGTGCGCAGGAGGCGGGACATACGATGGCATCAGGAGAGTGGCTGGAAGAGCTGCGCGGCATTCTAGGAACAGATCTCGATATTCGCCAGTTCTCCGCGGCGCAGTGGCGGGACATGGCAGGCGGAGGCATCAAGGCGGAGCAGAATGGCAATTGGATTGTAGACAAGGATCGATTAGTGGTAAGGCTGGCCGGAGATGGAATCAAGGTCGAGTGCCTGGAAATCCACCGTACGGAGCCTCTATCGGAAACCGAGATTCGGCTTCTTCGCTTGACGTTGAAATACGCCAGGCCGGAACGTGCCTGGAACGTCAAGCCGGCTACGGGCATGGAGAAGACGGCAGCCGAATTGGGTCGATGGATCAATGGCCAGCTGGACAGCTCAAGACATGATCCGCTGCCGGCTTCGCTTGCCGAGGGAGGGCGGCTGTACGCCGAAATGATACCGATTCTGCTCGTGCGGGAATATCCCGGAGCGGCAGACGATTCCTACAGCGAGCTCGAGAAGCTGCTCCTGTCCTTCTTTCCGGAGGAAGTACTCTTGATTCCGCTTCAGCGCAACGAATGGCTAATTCTGAGTCCGGTATCCCTGCTCAGGGATTCCCAGCTGGAAGGAACCGAAGAGGACGAATCGGAGGAGGAAAGCTTGAAATCCATCGGTCTCGGGCTTCATGAGATGCTGGCGAGCGAATGGCTGGGCGAATGCCATCTTGCGCTGTCGCTGCCGATGCAGCCTCTGAAGTCGCTTGTCGATAGCGCGGCGCTGCTGAAGGAAACGATCGAGCTTGGCCGGCGGTTCCATGTCGGTTCCAACCTTCATTTGCCTTGGCAGCTGAATCTCGAGAGGCTGCTCAGCGCCATTCCGGAACGGGAGCGCAGCAAGTTCATCGAGCAGACGCTCAGCCGGTCGGATTATTACATGGAGCCGGAGATCCTCACGACGCTGGAGACATTTTTCGCCTTGGACTGCAATGTAAGCGAGACGGCGAAGAAGCTGTATATCCACCGGAATACCCTTCTTTACCGTTTGGACAAGCTGAAGCAGGAAACGGGACTAGACGTCAGGCTCTTCCGGGACGCCGTCATGGTGAAGATTATTCTGCTATTGGATAAAGTCACGAAAAGACCTTAGTTTTTTTGTAGGGTTTGTGCATAGTCATACGCTTACATTTTCGGTTAATATAGATTCATAAGATCATTCAACCGTAGAGGTATCACCTACTCACTCACATAGGGGGAAACAAACATGGCAGGCGTACGTTTAGAACATGTTTACAAGAAATACCCTGGATCCGACAACGCATCGGTAAAAGACATCAACCTGGACATCAAGGATAAGGAATTCCTCGTTCTGGTCGGTCCTTCCGGCTGCGGCAAATCCACGACGCTCCGCATGATCGCTGGTCTGGAGGAAATCTCCGAAGGCAAGCTGTTCATCGGCGATCGCCTTGTGAACGATGTCGCCCCTAAAGACCGCGACATCGCGATGGTATTCCAATCCTACGCCCTGTACCCGCACATGAACGTGTACCAGAACATGGCTTTCGGCCTGAAGCTGCGCAAGTTCAAAAAAGCGGACATCGATAAGCGCGTTCGCGAAGCGGCAAAAATTCTTGATATCGAACATCTTCTGGAGCGCAAGCCGAAAGCTCTCTCCGGCGGCCAACGCCAGCGTGTCGCCCTGGGCCGCGCTATCGTCCGCGAACCGCAAGTGTTCCTGATGGATGAACCGCTTTCCAACCTTGACGCCAAGCTCCGCGGCCAAATGCGCGCCGAGATCAGCAAGCTGACGAAACGTCTGGAAACGACGACGATCTACGTAACGCATGACCAGATCGAAGCCATGACGATGGGCGATCGCATCGTAGTCATGAAAGACGGCATTATTCAGCAAAACGCAACCCCGGATGAGCTTTACAACCACCCGGTGAACATCTTCGTAGCCGGATTTATCGGCGCGCCAGCGATGAACTTCATCACCGGTACGCTGAGCGAAGCAGGCGGCGCGCTGCGCTTCAAGGCTTCGGGTGTGGATGTTGTTCTTCCTGAAGGCAAAGCCAACGTCCTGCGCGACAAAGGCTTCGTAGGCAAAGAAGTCGTTCTGGGTGTTCGTCCTGAGGACCTGCACGAAGAGCCGGTCTTCCTGGAAGCATCGCCTAACAGCATCGTCAATGCCAACATCGAAGTGGCGGAGAACCTTGGCCACGAAATGTACCTGTACCTGAACGGAATCGGCAACGATACGGTTATCGCCCGCGTTGACGGACGTTCCGGCATGCGTGACGGCATAAGCGTCAAGCTCGCTCTGGATATGAACAAAGTTCATGTCTTCGACAAAGCGACGGAGCTGAACCTGTTCGAGAACTAATCCTAAAGATAAAAAAAGGCTGCCGATCATGGGAACATGATCGGCAGCCTTTTTGCATATAGGGCCAGGCCAGCATACTCTTGACGAGTGACCTTTATCCCGTTGTCGCAGAACTAATTTCACTATTAGAAAGAAACAGGCTTACTTCCGATAGGCATCAAGAACCTTGAGGGCATCCTTATTGAGCTGATCGACCGAAATAGAGCTTACCTTGCCGTCTGTCATCTGGTATTGGAGCTTGCGGGCCATAATGCGGTAGACGCTTTCGTTGAGCCGTGTGGCGGGTATCGATCCGTCGGCGGCAGCCTGCCGAAGCTTCTGCAGCACATGGATGATGTTGTCATTGCCATGCGAGACAATGACGATATCTCCGCCGGCCGATATGGTTCGGACAGCCGCATCTCCGACATCATAGTTTTCCAGGATGGCCCCCATGGTCAGATCGTCGCTGAACACAAGCCCGTTGAATTTCATCTTGTCCCGCAGCAGCCCGGTAATGACAGGCCTGGACATCGAAGCCGGGTACTCGGCGTCCAGCTTGGGCAGCAGAATATGAGCGACCATCACGGCGTCCGCTCCCTGGTCGATGGCCGCCTGGAACGGCGGAAGCTCCACCTCCTGCAGCCTGCTTAGACCGTTGCCGGTGACGGGAAGCTGCTTGTGGGAGTCGACCGAAGTATCTCCATGCCCCGGAAAATGCTTGAGGACGCCGAGGATGCCCTCCTTCTTGAATCCCAGCATGGCGGCAGTTCCCAGCTTGGTTACAAGCTGAGCGCTGCTGCCGTAAGAGCGGTCGCCGATGACCGGATTGTCGGGATTGCTGTTGACGTCGAGCACGGGAGCAAAGTCCACGGAAAAGCCGAATGCTTTGACCCTCCTCGCCAGCAACTGACTGACATCGCGTGCGTATTCGGCATTGGCTGACTTGCCGATGATGCCGTTGCTCGGTATTTTCTCGACCGATGCGGGCATCCGGGTCACTTTGCCGCCCTCTTCATCGACCCCGAGCATAAGCGGAAGATTTCCTTCCGCCTTGTTCAGAGCCTTGAGTCCATTGAGAAAATCGACGGTTCCTTGCAAAGTCTTCATATTGTCTCGGAAAAGGATGAAGCCCCCGACGCGGTAGTCCCGGACCAAAGTTTCGGCTTCTTTGTCCGGCTTGATGCCCTCCACGCCTGCGATGACCAGTTGTCCCACCTTCTCTTCCGTACTCATGGATCCGATTCGTCTGGCGATTTCCTGGCTTTGGGCATTACTTAGGCCTGCTACGGGCGGCCAGGAAACGGTGGACTCGTCCACAGCCCGAATCTGGGCCGGCGCAGCCGCGGCAGGCTGCATTCCGGCCGTTGATGCGAAGCCTGGATGGGAGGGTCCGTACTCGGACCATGCCGATCCGACAGCTGCAGCCGCAAGGGCAACGGCAATAAGAGCGGGCCGGGCGAAACGGCTCCGGCTGCCGCGGCGAATTCGTTTGGAGCGCATTTTTCCACCTCGCTTGATGGTAGTCTGCTAAATCCATTGTAATGGACGCAATGGATCGCGTAAATGTTGTGGATGCTCGCTACGTTGCGCTGATGCCCGTTTTCCTTTAGGATGGAACTAATAGGCAGAAGGCTCTACGAATTGCCCGCAAGCAACGTACATATGCCCTGGAACAGGGAAACATACAGGAGGGCCCTCATGGCTAAAAAAGTCAAGGTATCCGAATTGGTGCAGCCGTTTCAACTGGAGATTCTGGCAGGAGAAGACGGCATGCAGCGTATTATAACGACCGACGATCTGTACCGGCCCGCGCTGGAGATGGCCGGCTATTTCCATTATTACCCCAAAGAGCGGGTTCAATTGCTCGGCAAGACGGAACTTGCGTTCATCCAGACGCTGGACAGCCGTGAGCGCAAGGAAAGATTGGAGAAGCTGTGCAACGATGAGACGCCATGCATCATGCTCACCCGCGGATTGGAGCCGCCGCTCGAGCTGATCGAGCAAGCGGCGGAGAAGCATATTCCGGTGCTGCGAAGCCAGATTTCAACGACGATCTTCTCCAGCCGCCTGACCAACTTCCTGGAGCGCCGGCTTGCGCCGACAACGACGATCCATGGCGTCCTCGTGGATGTGTACGGCATGGGCATCCTCATTACAGGCGGCAGCGGCATCGGCAAAAGCGAGACGGCGCTCGAGCTCGTGAAGCGCGGCCACCGGCTTGTCGCGGACGATGCCGTCGAGATCAGGCAAACGTCGGACGGACAGCTGCACGGAACGGCTCCGGAGCTGATCCGGCATCTGTTGGAGATTCGGGGTCTCGGCATCATCAATGTGATGACGCTGTTCGGCGCGGGCGCCATCCGCAACAACAAGCGCATCAGCGTGGTCATCAAGCTCGAGAACTGGCAGCCGGAGAAGCAGTACGACCGTCTCGGCCTGGACGAGGAGACGACCCGCATCATCGAGACGGATGTTCCGCTGGTGACGGTTCCCGTCCGCCCTGGACGCAACCTTGCCGTCATCATCGAGGTCGCCGCGATGAACTACCGCTTGAAGCGGATGGGATACAACGCCGCGCTGCAGTTCACGAACAAGCTTACGGAAACGATCGCAGATGACATGGACGACTATGAATAAAGGCAATCTTCCTATGGAAAGAGGTCGGCAACGATGACGGAATATTCTCTTCGTATCAATCCCATAGCCTTCGAGCTTGGACCGATAACGGTCCATTGGTATGGAATCATTCTCGGACTGGGAGCTCTGATGGGACTGGTGCTGGCGATCCGGGAGGGCAGGCGCTTCGGCATCTCGTCCGATTTCTTCATGGACCTGCTGCTGCTCGGGGTTCCTTCCGCGATTATAGCGGCACGAGCTTATTTCGTCCTGTTCAAATGGGATTATTACCGGCAGCATCCGGGTGAGATCCTGGCGATCTGGAACGGCGGCATCGCGATCTACGGCGCCTTGATCGGCGCCATTATTTGCGCGATCTTCTATGTGCGCCGTAAAGGCCTCAATTTCTGGCGCATCGTCGATATATGCGCCCCGTCTCTGCTGATCGGCCAGATCATCGGCCGTTGGGGCAACTTCGTCAACCAGGAAGCCTACGGCGGTCCCGTCACGCGCCGGTTCCTGAGCGGCGAGCTGCATCTGCCGGACTGGATCGTGGACCAGATGTATGTAGAAAGCACCGGCCAGTTCCATCATCCGACTTTCTTGTACGAATCGGTGTGGAACATCATCGGCATCCTGCTTATCTTTGTCCTTCGCCGACGTCCTTGGGTGCGCGCCGGAGAAATGTTCTTCACCTACCTGATCTGGTATTCGATCGGCCGGTTCTTCATTGAGGGGCTGCGTACGGACAGCCTTGCCTTTGCAGGTCCCGCCTGGCTCGAATCGCTGATGAACGGCCTGTGGTCCCCGATGAAAATCCTGTTCGAACCGGGCTATCTGGATCCGGCCTATGGCAACGTCCGCAGTTCTCAGCTGATCGCCGTCCTCGCCATCCTGTTCTGCATCGTCATGATTATCGTCCGCCGGTCGACAGGACTTGCCGCGGAGCGGTATTCCGACCCGGTCATCAACCGCAAGACCGGACTACCCGCCGGCGTAGAGCCGCAGGAGGCACAGCCCGTTTCCGAAGCAGTAAAGGAGAATCATCACGATGAAACCCATACGAAACCTACTGTTTGACTTGGACGGCACCATTCTGGACACGAATGAATTGATCATGCGCTCCTTCCTCCACGCGCTGCAGGGAGTTGTCCCCGCAGACTTCGGGCGGGAGCAGATGATTCCTTATATGGGCCTTACTCTGGTCGACCAGATGAAGCATTTCTCCGGCCAGGAAGAAACCTCGCATCTGATTTCCTTGTACCGGGAAATGAATATGAAGCTGCATGACGATCTCGTCGTGCCGTTTCCCCATACGGCCGAGGTGCTGGAGCGGCTCAAGGCCGCAGGCTTCAAGCTTGGCGTCGTCACGACGAAGATCCGCATGTCCACGGAAAAAGGACTTCGCCTGACGGGACTGCTGGATTATATGGATGCCATCGTAACGCTGGATGACGTGGACAACCCGAAGCCGCATCCGGAGCCGGTTCTGCGCGCCATGGAGATGCTGGGAGCGAAGCCGGAGGAGACGATGATGGTCGGCGACAGCGCCGTAGACATCCAGTCCGCTCTCGAGGCAGGGGCTGTGCCGGTCGGCGTCGCCTGGTCTCTGAAGGGAGAGGCGCTGCTGCGCGAATACGGAGCTGCCCATGTCCTGCAGGACATGAGGGATCTGTATGCTCTGCTCGGATTGGAGCAGGAGGCCCGGTGAGGAACGTCGAGCGTTATCCGACCGATGGGCCGAATGCGCTGTGGCAGGTATACCGAACCGTAAGCCGGTTCAAGGCGGTGCGCAACTTCGCCGCTATCCAGATCTCCCGCTATTGCCCCTCCCTGCCGGTCAAAAACTGGATCTACCGCCGGATTCTCGGCATGCGGGTCGGCAAGACGACGTCGTTCGCGCTCATGGTCATGGTGGACGTCTTCTTCCCTGAGCGGATCACAGTCGGGGACAACTGCATCATCGGCTACAATACGACCATCCTCACCCATGAATATTTGATCCATGAATATCGGCTGGGGGATGTCGTGATCGGCTCCAACGTCATGATCGGAGCGAATACGACGATCCTCCCGGGTGTGACGATCGGCGACGGCGCCGTCGTGGCCGCCGGTTCCCTGGTCCACCGGGACGTGCCTGCCGGCGCATTCGTAGGGGGGAATCCGTTCCGGATCATTCGGCAACAGGATTGAATCCGGATATAGACAGGGCTTAGATGGGACTAGTCAGGCATAGGCAGGACAAAAACCAGGCATAGACTGGGGTTCGGCAGGACATAGCCAGGCATAGACCAGGCAAGGACAGGAATAGATCAGGCATAGGCAGGACATATTCAGGATTGAGGACAGGAAGCCAAGGCAACTTTTTGCGGACAGGACTCGTTTACAGGATTGGCCTCTGCCTGAGGATGCCAGTCCAACCTGCAAGGAGAGAACGCAATTGAGTACCGTCAAGCGGTTTTGGCTGCTGTCTGCTGTCCTGGCCTTCGTTCTGTGCCTGACGGCTGCCGGCGCGGCTGCCGTTCGCTACCGGGAGCACTTTCCGGCCGTCAAGCGCCTGCTGTCGGAAGCCCCTGCGATGAGCGAGGAGGCAGCCGGAGGGGAATATAAGGATTTGAAGCCCGGAGAACGGACGCCCAAGGGCATTTATTACCGCAACAAAGTCATTGTCCTGATGTACCATGATGTCCAGCCGACCCCTTCGGACACGAAGGCGCTGGCCTTGGACAAGCTGGAGCGGCAGCTCGAGCTGATGCGCGACAACAACTTCCATGTCATCAGCATGGATGAATACAAGGCTTTTATCCTGAAGCGCAAGCCGGTGCCCGATAACGCGGTACTGCTTACATTCGATGACGGCTACGAATCCTTTTACCGGTATGCGTATCCCGTCTTGCTCAAAAACGGGCTGACTGCGACCAACTTCGTCATCGCCGGCACAATCGGAAACCCCAAGCATGCCGGCGTGCCGAAGCTGACCTGGGAACAGATGAAAGCCATGCGCAAGCATGGCATGGATTTTTACAGCCATACATACGATTCCCATGCTTATGCGCCGGAGAATGCGAAGGGAAACAGGCTGGTGCCTCTTCTGGCCGGAAGGGTATACCGGAGCGATCTTGGCAGACGGGAGACGGAGAAAGAATACGAAAGCCGCATTCGCGAGGATCTGGACCATGCCAATCGGACGCTGCAGAAGGAACTCGGCGTGCGCAACGATGTGCTCGCCTTTCCATACGGAGCCTTCTCTCGGCCGCTGCTCCGCACATGCAAGGAGCTCGGCATCAACGTGACGCTGACGGTGAAGCCGGGCATGAACGGTCCAGGAAGAGGGAACGGATTCCGGCTGAATGCCGGCGGAGCGGAGAACGATCCCGAGCTGCAGATCGAGCTTATGAAGCAGGCTCCCCGTCTAATCGGCCACAACCGCTATCAGCCTCCGGATCGGGCCTACCTGCTGCTGACGCTTCCTCTGCTCGTCATGTTTGTCGGCGCCCTATGGCTGCGGTCGGCCTGGGAGGTCATCATTCTGCGCCGCAAGAAGCTGTCTCTGCTTCCGGGGAAACCATCTTAGGAACAATCGCCGAGCGGGTGTTATGCCCGGCGAACCTTGCGGTCCGCCCATGGCGATCTCTGCGGTCCTCCTAAGCACCGTGCTCTTGCACGCTCATACGGTATGGCACGAGCCGCCCGAACCCGCAAGCATGGCGGTTCAGGCGGCTCGTGCCGGTTGACGGGAGAGACCGAATCATGATAGGATTACAAATACCTTTACTTTGGCAGTATGGTAACTTGGTAGCACATTAACTCACTAAAGTATGAAGCCAACTTACAAAAAGCGAATGCTTGGAGCCGATTGCTTCGAGCGTCTGTTTATATTAGGAGACCAAACCGATGTCCAAACCAAAAGTATTTGAAAAACCGGTAGGCGTCAAGGACTATCTCCCCCATGCCGTATCCAAGCTCAGACAGATCGAAAGCAGCGTGCTGAGCTGCATGGAACGCTGGGGCTACGATCAGATCATGACTCCTACGCTGGAATATTACGACACTGTCGGCGTCGCCAGCTCGACATCCGATCAGCGGCTGTTCAAGCTGCTGAACAACCGCGGCACGACGCTCGTGCTTCGTTCCGATATGACCGCGCCGATCGCGCGTGTCGTATCCTCTCTGCTGCGGGAACAGCCGTTTCCGCTGCGCCTTTCCTATCATTCCAGCATATTCCGAGCGTTCGAGAACGAAGCGGGACGGGATGCGGAGTTTTTCCAGACCGGCGTCGAGCTGGTCGGAGACGCTTCGGCCGAAGCGGATGCCGAGGTCATCGCCCTTGCGATCGCCTCCCTGCAGGCCGCTGGCGTCGAGAAGTTCCGCATCGCGGTCGGCCATGTGGGCTTTCTGAACGGATTGCTGGAAGAGCTGCTGCCCGGACGGGCGGAATGCCAGGGCAAGCTCAAGGATTATCTGCTCAACCGGGACCATGTCGGGTACCGGGACCAGCTTGGAAGACTGGGGCTGACCGAGCAGGTCCAGCAGGAGCTGAAGGGGCTGCTCCGCCTTCGCGGCGGCCAGGAAATCTGCACGCAGGCGATGAGCCTGACGCCGAATGCCACAGCCCAAGAGTCGATTCGCCATCTTTGCGAGATATGGGATGTGCTCGAGGCGTACGGCGTGAGCGAGCATGTGCTGATCGACCTGACGATGATCGGAGATTTTTCGTATTATACGGGCATGACCTTCGAGGGTTATGCGGCGGATCTCGGATTTCCCGTCGTCGGAGGCGGGCGGTACGACAACCTTCTCCAGCAGTTCGGGCGCCCGGCGCCGGCTACCGGCTTCGCGGTCAAGACGACGCGGGTGCTGGAGCTGGTCGGCGAGGAGCAGGAAGCTCCGCGCCGGATTCTGATCGGCTACGACGGCACGGGGCGCGAACGCGCTCTTGCCGAAGCGATCCGGCTAAGAGGGCAAGGAGCGGCAGTCGTGACGGCCCGCATGGAGGCTCCGGGAATCCGCCATGGCGAAGCCCGGGGCAGCGAAGAGCCGGAGCGCACCGCACGGAGGCTTGCCGACGGCGAGTCCGTGAAATTCGGCGGCTTGGTGTATGGGACGTTCCTGCCCTTCTTTGACGGGAACCAAGAGGAGGGGGACGAGCGATGAGGACGGACGGCAGGACAGAAGGCGATATTCTCAAAGTCGCGATGCCGAAAGGACGCATCTACAAGCAAGCCTCCCGGCTGTTCCGGGAAGCGGGCCTCCTTATCAACGAAGAGGTCGACGAATCGAGGAAGCTGATCGTCGAAGTGCCGGAAGCGCGCATGGAATTCATCATGGCCAAGCCGGTCGACGTGCCGACGTATGTGGAATATGGCGTCGCTGATATCGGTGTCGTCGGCAAGGACGTGCTGATGGAGGAAAACAAGGACGTCTACGAGCTGCTTGATCTGGGCATCGCCCGCTGCCGCATGTCGGTCATCGGGCTGCCGGACTGGAAGCCGGTCATCAATCCGCGCGTCGCGACGAAATATCCTGCGGTAGCCTCCCAGTATTTCCGGGAGCGCGGCCAGCAGGTCGAGGTGATCAAGCTGAACGGATCCATCGAGCTGGCTCCTCTGATCGGCCTGGCCGACCGGATCGTCGACATGGTGGAAACCGGACAGACGCTGCGCGACAACGGGCTTGTGGAAATGGAAGAAATTTTCAGCATCACGAGCAGGCTGATCGCCAACCGCGTCAGCTACCGCATGAAGAACGATGCAATCCAGAGCCTTTGCGACCGCCTTCAGGCGGCATTGGGCGCGAAGGCTTAGAGGGCCGGTTGAGAATCATCGGTCCAAGCAGCTATTCACCAAACCGATTCAGACGGAGGAATGGCGATGACGGCAATCAAGGCAGTGGTCTTCGATTTTGACGGACTGATTCTGGATACGGAGACGCCCTCTTACGAGGCGTTTGATCGGGTATACCGCGAGCATGGGGCAGAGCTTCCGCTGGAAATGTTCGCCCGCTGCGTGGGCACCTCCTTTGCGGCATTCGACCCCTATGCTTATCTGGAAGAAATCCTGGGCAAGCCGCTGGAGAGAGAACTCATTGAAACCCGGTACAAGGAGATCTATTCGGCCATCGTCCAGGAGTCTTCGATTCTGCCGGGAGTCCGGGAGAATCTGGCGCGCGCCCGCGAGCTTGGGCTCGCCGTCGGCCTGGCGTCCAGCTCTTCCTGGGGCTGGATCGAGCCTTTGCTTACGAGGCATGGACTGTTGGACCGCTTCGATTCCTTCCAGACGAAGGATAAAGTGAAGCGGATCAAGCCGGATCCGGAGCTGTACCTCGCCTCGCTGTCGGAGCTTGGCGTCCACGGACATGAGGCCGTGTCGTTCGAAGACTCGCTCAACGGCTTCACGGCTGCCCGCGCTGCCGGCATGCGGACGGTAGTGATCCCGAACTCCGTCACGCGTCATTTGACGTTCAGCGGAGCCGACTTGCAGCTGGAGTCCATGGCGGATCTGACGCTGGACTCGCTTTTGGAGCGTCTGGATTCGCCGCAGCCTTGAGGAGAGGCGCCTGGGAACAGGCTGGATGCCAGACTCGGACGGGCAGCGACAAGGATAGAGAGGAGAACGCTGTATGCGCATAATGCGGGCGGAGCAGTTCAAATTGACCCGGGAAGTGGAATATGGAACCCCGGAACAGAATGAGTCGGTGCGGAGCACGGTGGAAGCTCTCCGGACGCGCGGCGATGAAGCGCTGCTGGAGCTGACGGAAAAATACGACGGCGTGTCTCTCTCGGCGTCGGACCTGCGGGTGACGGAAGAGGAGATCCAAGCCGCCTACAGCCGGGTGGAGCCGGATTTCCTGGACGCCATTCGCGGCGCGGCTGCGAATATCCGCCGCTACCATGAACGCCAGCGGCGCCAGTCCTGGATGGACGTGCAGCCGGACGGCACCGTGCTGGGCCAAGTGCTGCGCCCCTTGAAGCGGGTAGGCGTCTATGTGCCGGGAGGCAAAGCCGCCTATCCGTCCTCCGTGCTGATGAACGTCATTCCGGCGCAGGTCGCCGGCGTGCCTGAGATCGTCATGGTCACGCCGCCGGCGACGGGAGGCAAAGCGGGCGTCGACCCGTATATCCTCGTTGCGGCAGCGGAAGCCGGCGTCAAGGAGATGTACCGCGTCGGCGGAGCGCAGGCGATCGCCGCGCTTGCCTACGGCACGGAGAGCATCCCGCCGGTGGACAAAATCTGCGGCCCGGGCAACATCTATGTGGCTCTCGCCAAGCGCGCCGTGTACGGCGCTGTCGATATCGACAGCATCGCCGGGCCGAGCGAGATCGCCGTGCTGGCCGACGATACGGCCGAGCCGGCCTATGTCGCAGCCGACCTGCTGTCGCAGGCGGAGCATGACGAGATGGCGTCGAGCATTCTCATTACGCCGTCGAGAGGGCTTGCCGAGGCCGTTGCTGCTGAAGTGGAGCGCCAGCTGGCGCTGCTTCCGCGCGCCGCGATCGCAAGGGAATCCATCGACCGCCATGGAGCGATTCTGCTGGTCGACTCCATCGCAGCCGGCGTGGACATCGTCAACCGGCTCGCGCCGGAGCATCTGGAGGTGCTGACCGCCGATCCGATGGCGCTGCTCGGCTCGATCGAGAACGCCGGAGCGATCTTCCTCGGGCCGTACAGCTCGGAGCCCGTAGGCGATTACTACGCGGGGCCGAACCATATCATCCCGACCAACGGAACGGCGAGGTTCAGCTCTCCGGTCAATGTGGACGACTTCATCAAAAAATCGAGCCTGATCTCCTACAGCCGCGAAGCGCTGCTGCGGGACGGCCAAGCCATCATGACGCTGGCCCGGCACGAAGGACTGGAAGGCCACGCCCGCGCGATCGAAGTGCGTTTGGAGCGGGAGGCTGCATCTGCCGCAGAAGCGGCGAACCAAGCTACGGACGGAAAGAGGGATTAGATCATGGCACAAGAAGACAACAGGCAGCAAGAAGAACGCCGAGCCGAGGTGGCGCGCAAGACGAACGAAACCGACATCAAGCTCGCGTTCAGCGTGGATGGAAGCGGCCGTTCGGAGATCGAGACGGATGTTCCTTTCCTGAACCATATGCTGGATCTGTTCACGAAGCACGGGCAGTTCGATCTGAAGGTCGAAGCGCGCGGCGACGTCGATATCGACGACCATCACACGGTGGAGGATATCGGCATCTGCCTCGGACAGACGCTGCGGGAGGCGCTTGGCGACAAGCGGGGAATCAAGCGTTACGCAAGCGTGTTCGTCCCGATGGACGAAGCTCTTGCCCAGGTCGTCATCGATCTCAGCAACAGGCCGCATTTCGAGTATCGGGCGGAGTATCCTTCCCAGCAGGTGGGCAGCTTCTCTACGGAGCTCGTGCATGAATTCCTGTGGAAGCTGGCGCTTGAGGGCCGCTTCACTCTCCACGTCATCGTTCATTACGGCAAAAACACGCATCATATGATCGAAGCGGTGTTCAAAGCGCTTGGACGCGCCTTGGACGAGGCGACCTCCATCGACCCGCGCGTGCAGGGAGTGCCTTCGACGAAGGGCGTGCTGTAGATGATCGCGATCATCGATTACGGCCTCGGCAATCTGCACAGCGTCAGCAAAGCGGTGGAGCGGCTCGGATTCAAAGCCGTCGTGACCGCGGACAGGAACGAGATTCTTGAAGCGGATGCCGCCATCCTTCCCGGCGTCGGCGCTTTTGGGGATGCGATGGCCTATCTGCGGGAGACCGGCATGGACGATGCAACGCGGGCTTACGCGGCTTCGGGCAAGCCGCTGCTCGGCATCTGCCTCGGCATGCAGCTGCTGTTCGCCGAGGGCGAGGAGCATGGCAGCCATGAAGGGCTTGGCTTGCTGCCGGGCCGGGTCGTACGTTTCGAGGGAGACTACAAGATTCCTCATATGGGCTGGAACCGCTTGGATTTCCTGCGGCCAAGCCCGCTGACGGCAGGTCTGGAGGAGGGGCATGTCTATTTCGTCCATTCCTATCATGTCCATGTCGGAGAAGAAAGCCACCTGGTCGCGACGGCCGACTACTATCAGCCGGTTACGGCCATCGTAGAGCGCGGCAATGTATACGGCATGCAGTTTCACCCGGAAAAAAGCGGCGAGCTCGGCATGAGCCTGCTGCGCAATTTCCTCGGCCTGGCTCGCGGATAAGCCGCAAGCCGAAAATGAGGCAACCGGGCAGCCTTGAACAGAGCCGCTGTTCGAGTTTCCTGGGCTTGGCTCGCGGATAAGCCGCAATTCGGAAATGAGGCAACCGGGCAGCGCTTGATAGAGAAGCATTTTCGAACTTCGTCAGCCTGACTCTTGAACAAGCCGTCTGGCCGGAGTCATCATCCGTTTCGGCAAGCCTGCGGCTTGCCCATCTCATTTGTGGAGGAATCAACCTTTATGTCCAAGTTCACCATCTACCCGGCCATCGATATTCGCGGCGGCCGTGCCGTCCGTCTCGTCCAAGGCGACTACAGTCAGGAGACGGTCTACAACGACAGTCCCGTGAACGCTGCGCTGGAATGGCAGGCGCAAGGAGCGTCCTGGATCCATCTCGTCGATCTGGACGGAGCCAAGGCGGGACATCCCGTGAATGCGGAGCTGATCGGGCAGATCGCGGCCGCGGTCGACGTTCCGGTGCAGCTCGGCGGAGGCCTTCGCACGGAAGCCGATGTGGAGCGGCTGCTCGGGCTTGGAGTCGAGCGGATCATTCTCGGCACGGCGGCGATTGAAGACCGCGCTTTTGTGGAGAGAGTGCTTGCCCGGCACGGAGACCGGGTAGCGATCGGCATCGATGCCCGCGACGGACGGGTCGCGACGCGCGGATGGCTGGAGACGTCCGAGGTCCGGGCGGAGGAGCTGGCGCGGGAGCTGGCGGCGAAAGGCGCGGCGGCATTCATCTTCACGGATATTTCCCGCGATGGAATGATGGAAGGGCCGAACGTCGAGGCGATGAGTTCGCTGGCGGCGTATTCCGGAGCCGATGTCATTGCTTCGGGCGGAGTCAGCCGGATCGAGGATCTGCGCGCGCTGGCGGCCTACAAGGAGGAGGGCATCAGCGGAGCCATCGTTGGAAAAGCCCTGTATACCGGGGCGATAGCGCTATCCGATGCCGTCCGCGAGCTGAACTAGCCGCAGAGATCGATTTTCAGAAAAGAGGTAGCGCCTATGTTAGCCAAACGCATCATCCCATGCCTGGACGTGAAGGACGGACGCGTCGTCAAGGGCGTCAACTTCGTCAATCTCCGCGACGCGGGCGATCCGGTCGAGCTGGCGGCGCTTTATGACCGCGAAGGCGCCGACGAGCTCGTCTTTCTCGACATATCCGCCTCCGTCGAAGGCAGAGCGACGATGATCGAGGTCGTCCGGCGTACGGCTGGGGAAATTACAATTCCGTTCACAGTGGGCGGGGGGATTTCCCAGGTCGACGACATGAAGCGGATTCTCCGCGCGGGAGCGGACAAGATCGGCATCAACACGGCGGCGGTGCTCAATCCGCGGCTGATTTCCGACGGAGCGCGGCGCTTCGGCTCCCAGTGCATCGTCGTTGCGGTCGACGCCAAGTTCAATTCGGAGTGGGGAGAATGGGAAGTCTACACTCACGGCGGCCGCAAGGCTTCCGGCATTCGTGCGCTGGAATGGGTCAGGCAGGCCGAGTCCCTCGGTGCGGGGGAGCTTCTTTTGACCAGCATGGATGCCGACGGCACGAAGGACGGATTCGACATCGCGCTGACCCGTGCCGTCTCGGATGCGGCAGGCATTCCGGTCATCGCCTCCGGCGGCGCCGGGCGGACGGAGCATTTCGGCGAAGTGTTCCGCGAAGGACGCGCCGATGCGGGGCTTGCGGCGACGATCTTCCATTATAAGGAGCTGACGGTCGCGGCGGTCAAGGATGAGCTGCGCAGGGAAGGAGTCGAGGTCCGATGAGCGGCAAGGAAATTCCGCGCGGGACGGCGGATGCCGCCGATCTCAGCGCCATCAACTATGATGCGGCGGGGCTTGTTCCGGCTATCGTGCAGGACGCGGTATCCAAGGAAGTGCTGATGCTCGCCTACATGAACGAAGAGTCATTGCGCCTTTCGCTGGAAAGCGGCGAAACCTGGTTCTGGAGCCGCTCCCGCAGCGAGCTGTGGCATAAGGGCGCGACGAGCGGCCATACGCAGCGGATCCGCTCGCTTAGCTACGACTGCGACGGAGACACTCTGTTGGTTCTCGTGGATCAGAAGGGGCCGGCCTGCCATACGGGCAAATACAGCTGCTTCCACAATCCGCTTCCGGTAGCGGGCGCTGGAGGAGATTCCGTGCCTGCTGAGGGGAGCCGCTTCGACATGCTCGGCGAACTGGAGCGGACGATCTCGGAGCGGTATGCGGAGCGGCCCGAAGGAGCCTACACGTCCTACCTGTTCGAGAAGGGGCTGGACAAGATCCTCAAGAAGTTCGGCGAGGAGAGCATCGAGGTGGTCATCGCGGCCAAAAACGGCGACAATGCCGAGCTTGGCTCCGAGGCGGGCGACCTGCTCTTCCATTTGATGGTTCTGCTTCGCGAACGCGGGCTTCCGCTGGACTCTGTCATGGAAGTCCTTCGCGAGCGGCATGGCAAGCCGACGACGAACAAGATGAACCGTTGACATTCGGCCCGCTCGCTTTTTGCGATGCGGGCTGCTGTTGTAGCTGAAGGGCGGCTTCGCGGCTGACTAATGCTGGGAGAGCGTCGCTCCGCGGGCATGCCGTAGAAGATCGCTCCGCGGCTGACCAATGCTGGTAGAGCGTCGCTCCGCGGCCATGCCGTAGAAGATCGCTTCGCGGCTGACCAATGCTGGTAGAGCGTCGCTCCGCCGGCATACCGTAGAAGATCGCTTCGCGGCTGACCAATGCTGGGAGAGCGTCGCTCCGCCGGCATACCGTAGAAGATCGCTTCGCGGCTGACCATTCTTCCGATCGCTGTTGAAGTCGTATTCCTTTTAATGGGTTTAAAATTGGCTGGAATACTCCTTCAAAGGCGAACGCTGACGCTTCTACAGAACGGTCAATCCGCTGACGCTAAACTGCGGAAACCCGCAGGGTCCGCGTGCGCTCAACGCGCCGCGAAGCCGCTCCCCCGTGCGCTCAACGCGCCGCGAAGCCGCTCCCCCGTGCGCTCAACGCGCCGCGAAGCCGCTCCCGCGTGCGCTCAACGCGCCGCGAAGCCGCTCCGGCGTGCGCTCGCCACGCCGCGAAGCCGCTCCCGCATGCGCTCGCCGCGCCGCGAAGCCGCTCCCGCGTGCGCTCATCGCGCCGCGAAGCCGCTCCCGCGTGCGCTCAACGCGCCGCGAAGCCGAGCCCGCGTGCGCTCATCGCGCCGTGCAGCCGCTCCCGCGTGCGCTTATCGTTGCGCTTTATTTTCATGCACCTTGCCGCGGAAGCGGACTGACCGTTCTGAAGAAACGGAAGTGGTCGCCTTTGAAGACATATTCTTACCTATAAATACCTTTTAATGAATAGAATATGGCTTCAACAGCGATCGGAAGAATGGTCAGCCGCGCAGCGGTTCTTACGTGCATAGAAATTTCAGCCGCGAAGCGTACCGATTGTCATACCCGTCCGCGAAGCGTACCGATTGTCATACCCGTCCGCGAAGCGTACCACCCGCGAAGCGGCCCACACGCGCAAGCGAATTCCATCCAAGCGAAGGAGAAAACCCAATGAGCATCCGCATCGACTACCACACCCACCACGAGCGCTGCGGCCATGCCGTCGGCGGCCTGGAGGACTACGTCCGCCAGGCGATCGCGACCGGACTGCACCAGATCGGCCTGTCCGACCATATGCCGCTGCTGCACGTCAAGCCGCATGAGTATTATCCCGGAATGGCGATGGCGATGAACGAGCTTCCCCGCTACGTCGAAGAAGCGCTCGCGCTCAAGGAGAAATACAAAGGCGACATCGATATCCGGGTCGGAATGGAAGGCGATTATATCGAAGGCTGCGAGGAAAAAATAGCGGAGCTGATCGATGCCTATCCGTGGGATTACGTCATCGGCTCGGTCCATTTTCTCGGCACATGGGACATTACCGACTATCGGCAGACGGGCGGCTGGGAGATGCGCGACCCTATGGCCGTCTACGAGCGCTACTACGATGCGGTAGGCAAAGCCGCGCGAAGCGGCCTGTACGATTATATCGGGCATATCGACGTCATCAAGCGGTTCGGCTTCCGTCCGCAGGACGATGTGACCCGTCTGGAGGATGCGGCGCTGGAAGCGGTCCGGGAGGCCGATCTGGCGATCGAGCTGAACGCATCGGGACTGCGGATGCCTTGCGCGGAGATGTTCCCTGGACCCCGGATGCTGAAAAAAGCGTGCGAGCTCGGCATTCCGGTCACTCTCGGCTCCGACTGCCATCAGCCGGAGCGGCTGGAGCAATACTTGCCGGAAGCGCGCATGAGGCTGAAAGAAGCCGGTTACGGGCAGCTTGCCACGTTCCAGAGCCGAAAACGGTTACTTATCGATTTTTGAATTCTGCGGCATACCATGTATAATAGACGTGTCGAACATGCAGGGGTTTAGCAGGATGATGTCAAATTTTTGGTTGGAACGCTCAGGAGGGTATCATGTTTAGCGACAAGTTGCGAATTTTCTCGGGTTCGTCGAATCCGGAACTGGCGAAGAAGATCAGCGGGGAACTGGGACTGCCGCTCGGGGCGATCAAGCTGTCCAAGTTCAAGAGCGGAGAGATTTACTGCCACTACGAGGAGACGATCCGGAACTGCCACGTGTTCCTGGTGCAGTCGTTCTCGTATCCCATCAACGAGCATCTGGTGGAGCTTCTCGTCATGATCGATGCCGCCAAGCGCGCATCGGCCAAGACCGTCAACATCATCATGCCGTACTACGGCTATGCGCGCCAGGAGCGCAAGTCCGCGCCGCGCGAGCCGATTTCGGCCAAGATGCTGGCGGACATCCTGACTACCGTCGGAGCGACGCGCATCATCACCATCGATCTTCATGCTCCGGCTATCCAAGGCTTCTTCAATATTCCGGTAGACCATCTCACGGCTCTTGACCTTATCAGCGATTATCTCAAGAGCAAGAACATCAAGAATCCCGTCGTCGTATCTCCGGATGCAGGCCGGGCGTCTACCGCCGAGAAGCTGGCCAACTACCTGGACTCGCCATTCGCAATCATGATCAAAAAACGCCCGGCCCACAACGAGTCGGTCATCACCCACGTCATCGGGGACGTGGAAGGGCAGACGCCGATCATCATCGAGGATCTGATCGATACCGGCACGACGATCGTCAACGTCGTCGAGGGGCTCAAGGAGCGCGGGGCCGAGGACGTGTACGTCTGCGCGACGCACCCGCTCTTCTCCGGCAACGCCATCCAGAAGCTGGACCATCCTCTGATCAAGGAGGTCGTCGTGACGGATTCGATTACGCTTCCCGAGATCCGCTCCGACCGCTTCAAGGTTCTCTCCGTCGCGCCTATGCTCGCGGATGCGACCAAGATCATCATGCAGGGCGGCTCCATCAGCACCCTGTTCAAGAACGCCGGCATCTAGCCGCCTCGGAGGCGGACGGGCTCCCTTCCCAATCGGCGAGGGAGAGCCGGCATCATCAACGCGGAAGGCCGATCCCGGCCTTCCGCTTTTTTTCTCATGGGGAACGAGCGGTTCATTCCACATTTTCTACCGTGTAAGGAAGGAATGGTTATGGTATAATCGGATGCATTCGAGTTTTGGGAGATAGAAGAAGGAGGTGCCTTGACCGGGTGGAAGAGGAGAAAAGAACGGCTGCGGACCAGGCAGCAAAGATTATACCGATCCAGTGGGACGCAACGTTCTTCTTCGAGCGCGCCGTGCGCTCGATGGACCGCTATCACTACGACAAGGCGCTGAAGTATTTCCGCCGGGCCGTCGAGTACGAGCCGGAGAATCCCGTCAATCACTGCAATCTGGCCGGCATCCTGTCGGAGATGGGCAGCTACGAGGAATCGAACCGGATTCTGATCGAGATTCTGGAGTCCGTCGATTCGGGCATGACGGAATGTTACTTCTATCTGGCCAACAACTACGCCAATATGGAGCAGTACGACAAGGCGGAGCATGCGCTTGTCCGCTACCTGGAAGAAGACGCGGAAGGGCATTACCTGGAGGACGCCGAGGAAATGATGGAGCTGCTGCAGTACGAGCTGAAGCGTCCGACCCCGGTCGTCACGATCAAAGCCCGCGGCGGAGCCGCCGAGCATGACCAGGCCCGCGCTCTTCTGGAGGAAGGCAAGTTCGCCCAGGCCGCCAAGCTGCTGGAATCGATCGTTGCCGGCAATGCCGACTTTCTGGCCGCGCGCAACAATCTGGCGCTGGCTTACTATTATATGGGGCAATTCGAGAGGGCAATGGAAACGATTCTCGAAGTGCTCGAGCTGGAGGAAGGGAATCTCCACGCTCTCTGCAATCTGGCTATTTTCTATCAGCATGCCGGGGATGCGGAAAAGCTCGCGCCTTTGGCCGGCTTGCTGAGCCGTACGCTTCCTTTTCATCAGGAGCATGTGTTTAAATTGGCCACTACGATGGGTATTCTAGGGGAGCACGAGTGTGCGCTGCGCCACTTCAAGCGCCTGATCAAGGACGGTTCGGCGGAGAGCGACGGGTCCTTGTACCACTATGCCGCCGTCGCCGCGGTCCATGTCGGCCGCCCGGAGGAAGCCCGCCAGCTGTGGCGCCAGGCGCTGAAGCGGGACCCGCAGTCCGATGTCGCCCCTTACTATCTGGAGCAGCTTCAGCGGGGGGAGCTTGCCGGGGAGCCGATCGCGGCCAGCTACCACTACCACCTTCCGTTCGAGGAGCAGTTCCGGATGTGGGAGAAGCTGCCGGGCGGCATGCCGGACGGCATGAAGACGAATCCTCTCGTGCGGTCCTCCTTCTTCTGGGCGCTGCGCAACGGAGACCGCAAGACGAAGCTTCAGGTGATTCAGGCGCTCGCCTTGATCGCGGATCATGAGGTGAAGGAAGCCCTTCAGGCGCTCCTGCTCGAACCGGAGGAGGATGACGATCTCAAGCGGATGGCGCTGTTCGCTCTTCGTTCCATCGGCGTGGAGGATACCCTTCCCGCGGTGATGGGGGGAGAAGCCAGGCAGCTTGCCCCGGGCTCCGGGCCGTCCAGGCTGCCGGTATGGGAAGAGAAATGGCAGCTGGTGCTGGATGCGGCCTATGAGAAAATGGGCAAACAGTACGGCTTGATCCAGCAATATGAGCTGATGACGCTCTGGGTCGACTTCCTGACTCGCGTCTATCCCGATGTGCCGAAGCTGGGCAAGGCGGAAGGATGGTCTGCCGCGCTGGAATACTTGACGGCCAAGATGCACCGCCGCGCCATCTCCTACCAAGAAGTGGCCCAGCGCTACGGAACATCGGTCGCCACCGTCAGCAAGAACGCGAAGCGCATCGATGAAGTATGCGGCATCAAGGAAAAGGCCAAGAGCATCCGGGCGGTCTTCCTTCCTTGATGGAAGCTTCATCCAGCACCATGAACGTTTCATGAAGAAGCGGCGGCGTCTTTGACGGATTGCCCTGCCATGGATTAGAATAAGAATAATTATAATCAAGCAGGCAATTTAGGAGGTAACATCCATGTACAAGTCCATTATCATCGGTACCGGCCCGTCCGGTTTGACCGCTGCGATCTATCTGGCCCGCGCCAACCTCAGCCCTCTCGTCATCGAAGGACCGGAGCCGGGCGGCCAGCTGACGACGACGACGGAAGTCGAGAACTTCCCCGGATTCCCGGATGGCATCATGGGTCCTGAGCTCATGGCCAACATGCGCAAGCAGGCCGAGCGTTTCGGCGCTGAATTCCGTACGGGCTGGGTCAACAGCGTCGACCTGTCGGAGCGTCCGTTCAAGATCCAGGTGGAAGGCCAAGGCGAGCTTGTCGCCGAATCCCTGATCATCTCGACCGGCGCATCCGCGCGTTACCTCGGCATTCCCGGAGAGAAGGAGAACGTCGGACGCGGAGTCAGCACTTGCGCCACTTGCGACGGCTTCTTCTTCCGCGGCAAAAAGATCATCGTGGTCGGAGGCGGAGATTCCGCCATGGAGGAGGCCAACTTCCTCACCCGCTTTGCGACCAACGTCGACCTGGTCCACCGCCGCGACGAGATGCGCGCATCCAAAATCATGCAGGACCGCGCCCGCGACAACGAGAAGATCAGCTTCGCCCTCAACCGCACGCCGGTTGAAGTCGTTGCAGGCCCGCTCGGCGTGACCGGCCTGAAGGTCCGCAACAACGAGAGCGGCCAAGAGGAGATCCTCGAGACCAACGGCATCTTCGTCGCCATCGGCCACACGCCGAACACGAAGTTCCTGGGCGGCCAGATCGACACCGACGATCATGGCTACATCATGGTGAAGCCGGGAACGACGGAAACGAACGTCCCGGGCGTATTCGCTTGCGGCGACGTGCAGGACTTGAAGTACCGCCAGGCCATTACGGCCGCCGGCAGCGGCTGCATGGCAGCGCTGGACTGCGAGAAGTACCTGGAAGGCTCCATGGTGCATGACTGGAGCCAGACGCTGTAATCGAGCTTATCCCATAGGCTGCTATCCGGATCAATGCCAGTTGACCGGGTGGCGGCTTTTTTACCCTTTCCGGGGAGATTCGGTTCCGATAGGGAGAGTTGCAGGCTCGATTTCGCCGTTTTCCGGGATTTTCGCCGCCGAGCTTGGAACCGGAAGACGCCATGGCGGCGCGATTCGCCGGGCCGCGTTGTTACCTTGACCTGGACTATGGCTTGCCTTATAGTAACTTAAAGAAGTTAACTTATAATTGAGGTGGCTAACACATGTCAGAAACAATCTACGTTGGAGCGGATATCGGCGGCACCGCCATCAAAGTTGGAGTTTGCAGCGCGGTGGGCGATTTGCTCCGGACGTATGAGGGCCCGACGGAAGCTTCCCAGGGCGCAGAGCGCATCGTGGACAACATTGTGGCGTACGTGCGCCATGTCGTCGGCGAGGCGGGCTTTGCCTGGGAACAAGTAGGCGGAGTCGGCGTCGGGATCGCAGGTTTCCTGGACATCCCGAATGGCATCGTGAAGTTCTCCAACAATTTGAATATACGCAACGTGCCTCTCAAGCAGCTGCTTGAAGAGAAGCTGAACAAGACCGTCAAGGTCAACAACGACGCCAATGTCGCCGCTCTCGGCGAAGCTTGGGCCGGAGCGGGCCGCGGTATTCCGAACTGCGTCTGCTACACGCTCGGCACCGGCGTAGGGGGCGGAGTCATCATCAACGGCCGCATCTATGAAGGCTTCGGCGGCATGGCCGGAGAGCTCGGCCACATGTCGATCGTGCCCGATCTGGAAGCGATCCAGTGCACTTGCGGCAAAACCGGCTGCCTGGAGACGGTATCCTCCGCCACCGGCATCATCCGCATGGCCAAGGATGCCGTGGAGCGCGGCGACCGCACGTCGCTGTCTCTCGAGCCCAACATCATGGCCAAGGAAGTCATCGACGCCGCCAAAGCGGGCGACGAGGTGGCGGCCCGCATCGTGAACCGCGCCGCCTATTACCTGGGCCGGTCGATGGCGGCCACCGCTGTCACCCTGAATCCGCAGCGCTTCATCATCGGCGGAGGCGTCGCCAAGGCCGGCGATTTCCTGTTCGATCAGATCCGCGAAGTGTTCGCCAAATATACGCAGGACCAAGCCAAGGAAGGCGTGGAGATCGTCGCCGCTACACTGGGCAACGATGCAGGCGTCGTCGGCGCGGCCGGACTCATTCTCCGCTCCTAGCAGGCGAAGCCAACCGGGGGCCGGATTTGGATCGGCGGATTTATTCCGGCACCCCCCTAGGGAGGAACAGCATATGGAAACGAATACGCCCAAGCTGGTCATCATTACGGGCATGTCCGGCGCAGGCAAGACGATTGCAGTCCAGAGCCTCGAGGATCTCGGGTTCTTTTGCGTCGACAATCTGCCTCCGGTGCTCATTCCGAAGTTTGCCGAGCTGATCGACGGCTCCAACGGCAAAATCGCCAAAGTGGCGCTCGTCATCGATTTGCGCGGCCGCGAATTTTTCACGGCTTTGTCGGAGTCGCTCGATTATATCAAGAACCACTTTACCTTCCAGCACGAGATTCTGTTCCTGGACGCGACCGACGACGTTCTCGTACGCCGTTACAAGGAGAGCCGGCGCCGGCATCCGCTCGCTCCCAACGGCTTGCCGCTCGAAGGCATCCATCTGGAGAGGCAGCTGCTGGAGGAGCTCAAGAATTCGGCGACGCAGACGATCGACACGAGCAAGCTGAAGCCGGCCGAGCTCAAGGAGTCCATCATTTCGCGCTTCACGAATGCCAAGCAGGCGCCGTTTTCGGTGAATGTCACCTCATTCGGCTTCAAGTACGGCATTCCGATCGACGCCGATCTGATCTATGACGTCCGCTTCCTGCCGAATCCGCATTACGTCGAGCATCTGCGTCCGCGCACCGGACAGGAGCAGGATGTATATGATTATGTTATGAAGTGGCCGGATACCCAGATGTTTCTTACCAAGCTTCTCGACATGCTGCAATTTCTCATCCCCCTGTACCGCAAGGAGGGCAAGAGTCAGGTTGTCATCGGAATCGGCTGTACGGGCGGCAAGCACCGTTCCGTCGCCATTTCGGAATATCTCGGGCGCATGCTCGGCAGCAGCGAGACGGAATCGGTCCGGGTGAGCCATCGCGATGCCGGACGTGACCGTCCTTAAGGCGGGACTTATATGGCAAGCAGCAAATCCAAGGCTCCACTACCGAAAATCGTCGTCATCGGCGGCGGCACCGGCTTGTCCGTCATGCTCCGCGGCCTCAAGGAGAAGCCGCTCGACATCACGGCGATCGTTACCGTAGCCGATGACGGCGGCAGCTCCGGCGTCCTTCGCAGCGAGCTTCAAATTCCTCCACCGGGCGACATCCGCAACGTGCTCATGGCGTTGGCGGATGTCGAGCCGCTTTTATCGGAGATGCTTCAATACCGGTTCCCGAGCGGCACCGGACTTGCCGGCCACAGCCTGGGCAATCTCATGCTGGCGGCGATGACGGATATATCCGGCGACTTCGTGACCGGGGTCAGGGAGCTGAGCCGGGTGCTCGCCGTTCGCGGCACGGTGCTGCCGGCGTCGGATCAGGCGATCGTGCTCAAGGCCGAGCTGGAGGACGGAACGATCGTCGAGGGCGAGTCCAATATCCCGCTGGCCGGGCAGCCGATCAAGCGGGTGTTCATCGAGCCTCCCGACGTGGAGCCGCTCGAGGAAGCGTGCCAGGCGATCCAGGAGGCGGATGCGATTCTGATCGGACCCGGCAGCTTGTACACGAGCATTATTCCCAATCTGCTCGTGCCGAAGCTGGCGGAATGCATCGTTCAGTCGAATGCGATCAAGATTTTCATCTGCAATGTCATGACCCAGCCGGGCGAGACGGACGATTATGCGGTGAGCGATCATCTGGAAGCGGTGCACCGCCATATCGGCCACCAGCTGTTCGATTACGTCATCGTCAACGACGGCGAGATTCCTCCTCAGATCCAGGACCGCTATGCGGAAATGGGAGCGAAGGCTGTCCAGCTCGATCTGGACGAAGTCACGCGCCGGGGATACAAGGTCATCGCGGACCGCCTGGTGCTGTTCCGCACTTATTTGCGGCATGATGCCGTGCGGTTGAGCCATCATATCTATCAGCTTGTAGAGAGCTGGATGCAAAGAAAGGGGTGAAGAGATGAGCTTTGCGGCCCAGACCAAAAAAGAACTGACGCTCGTAGACAACCAGGACGCCTGCTGCGAACGGGCGGAGCTGTCCGCTCTGATCCGGATGAACGGATCGGTGCACTTGGCCAGCCGCAAGGTCATCCTCGACATCTCGACGGAGAATGCGGCCATCGCGCGCCGGATCTACAGCCTGATCAAGAAGATATTCGACGTCCATACCGAGCTGCTTGTCCGAAAGAAGATGAGGCTGAAGAAGAACAATGTCTACATTGTCCGGATTCCGGCCAAGGTCCAGGAAATTCTCAAGGATCTGAACATCGTTTCCGAAGGATTCATGTTCAATCAGGGCATAGATAAGGATATGATCAAACGTCCTTGCTGCAAGCGCGCTTACCTGCGCGGCGCTTTCCTGGCCGGCGGCTCCGTCAACAACCCCGAAGGCTCCTCCTATCATTTGGAGATTTCCTGCATGTACGAGGAGCATTGCGGGGCACTGGTGGCGCTGGCCAACAAATTCGGGCTGAACGCCCGGTGCATCGAGCGCAAGAAAGGATTCATCTTCTACATCAAGGAAGGCGAGAAGATCATCGAGCTGCTGAACATCATCGGCGCTCATCAGGCTTTGTTCAAATTCGAGGATGTCCGCATCATGCGCGACATGAGGAACTCCGTCAACCGCATCGTCAACTGCGAGACGGCCAACCTCAACAAGACGATCGGAGCTGCCGTGCGCCAGATCGACAATATCCGTCTGCTGCAGAAGGAGATGGGACTGGAGAACCTGCCCGAGAAGCTTCGAGAGGTGGCGGAAATCCGTCTTCTGCATCCCGACATGAACCTCAAGGAAGTCGGCGAGATGCTGAAGGGCTCGGTCAGCAAGTCCGGCGTGAACCACAGGCTTCGCAAAATCGACGAGCTGGCCGAAAAATTGCGTGGAAGCTGAACTTTTAACTTACACGGGCCGATGGTATAATGGTAGCAATCGTGGCCAGATTTCCTCATACCTGAAACGGATGATGTTACCGAGCGCGTGAAGCGCCGTTGCAGCAGTGAAAATGAACTAGGGGGTATAGATTTCATGACCAGACAACCCGTTGTCGTTAGACTCAAGACGGGTCTTCACGCAAGACCGGCTGCACTCTTCGTGCAGGAAGCGAACAAGTTCTCTTCCGAGATTTTCGTGGAAAAGGACGAGAAGAAAGTAAACGCCAAGTCCATCATGGGCATCATGAGCCTTGCGATCAGCTCCGGCACGGAAGTTTACGTCAGTGCCGAGGGTTCGGATGCAGAGCAGGCTGTAAACGCTTTAGTCTCCCTGGTGAGCAAGGAAGAGCTCGAGAACCAATAAATCAGCCTCCGGGCGCTGCATGCGCAGCCTCGGACGCGCTTCACGAAAGCTCCCGCAGGGGGCTTTTTTTGATTTGCTTGAAACCAGCGGCGCGGATGCCTATGGCGCAAAGGCCTGCAAAGGTCGACTGCCAAGGCCTCCAGCCAAGAAATTGCCTCGAGCAAGTGCCCCCAGCAAGTGCCTCGAGCAAATGCCCCAGCAAGTGTCTCCTGCAAATGCCTCCAGCAAGTGCCGACTGCAAATGCCGACTGCAAGTGGCGACTGCAAGTGGCGAGTGCAAGTGGCGAGTGCAAAATGCCGACTACAAGTGCCGACTGCAAATGCCGACTGCAATTGGCGACTGCAAATGCCTCCAGCAAATGCATCTCCCGGCACAAATTGAGCTTTTATCTCCTATGGCATGGTGAAGTGGGATAACAGGCCCTTCATGCTCCTGATGCTTCGATTTGACCCGGTGGTAATGGCTTTAGAGACAATTGCACGGATTATCGGACATAGGATCCGCTATTGGACTCGATTTTGTCATTAAAATAAATTTAAAGGACATAGGATCCGTTATTTGCCTGAAAAAGAGTAAAATGATCGCGGTTGAGCCCGAATAACGGATCGTATGTCCGATAATCATCGAAATGGGCTTAAATCATCTAAATAACGGATCTTATGTCCGATAAGGATCGAAACATGTTGGCGCCATAGGGTTGGGATCGTATGTCCGCTATAAATTGAAGCATGCTGGAAAGCCATTGGGTTGGTAACGTATGTTCGATAAGGATTGAAACAAGCTGGAAAGTCATTAGGTTGGTATCATATGTCCGATATGGATCGAAACAGTTGGAGCCATAGGTATGACCGCTGCTATAAATTGAAGCATGCTGGAAGTCATTGGTTTGGAATCGTATTTCCGACCAAGCATCGAAGACTGACAGGGGCCATTAGATTTGCCCGCATGTCCTCCAATCCCCTATCCAGGTCTCAAAGTCAACAATATCGTCAATCCTTGATGGTAAATGCAACCTTTTGCATGTGCATGCCGTTTCAAGAGGACAACACCTAAGGAGGCGCTGGGAATGGACAAACGAAATGCGGCTGGCGGGCTGATGCATAAGAGCAAGGTGCTGCTTCTAGCGGCGGGAATCACAGCAGGATCGTTGATGGCGTGGAATGCTTTTGGCGGTCAGCCGCTCAACAAGCCGGCTTTTGCCGCGGGAACGGAGAATGCCGTGATGAATACAGTCGCCGTAACGGGTACTGGCAAGGTTTCGGTCGCGCCGGATATCGCCTATGTATCGGCTGGCGTATCGGTAACGGCCAAGACGGCCAAGGAAGCGCAGGCCGGAGCGGCCAAGAAGTACGATGCCGTGCGCAAGGCGCTGACAGGAACCTTCGGAGTCGCGGAAAAGGATTTGAAGACGACGAACTACTCCGTGCAGCCGCAATACCGCTATACGGATAAAGAAGGCCAAGTGCTGACCGGATACACAGCGGTGCAGGACATCCAGATTTCCTACCGCAACATAGATAAGACCGGCGATCTCGTCGACGGTCTGGCAGCAGCCGGCGCCAATCGGATCAACAACATTTCCTTCGGCACGGAAAAAGGAGACGCCTACACGCAGCAGGCGCTGCAGAAGGCGGTCGAGGCCGCCAAGGTCAAAGCGATGACGCTGGCCCAGGCTTCGGGCCGCACGCTCGGCGAGGTCGTCTCGATCTCGGAGAACGGCGCCCAGGTCGTGCAGCCGGTCATCGAGAGAGCGCAGATGAAGATGGCGGCAGCGTCGGACTCCTCGGCCAATACGGTCGTGGATGCAGGCGAGGTCGACGTCACCTCCGACATCACCGTATTGTTCTCCCTCAAATAGAAAAAGAAAGCAGCCCCCGGCAAATCCGGGGGCTGCTTTTCTTTTCGTCCATTCAGCCGACCTTACAGCTTCTCGATGACTTTGTCGACGAGGCCGTAAGCCGTCGCTTCTTCCGCGCTCATGAAGTTGTCGCGGTCGGTATCCTTCTCGATGCGCTCCAGCGGCTGGCCGGTACGCTCGGACAGGATGGCGTTCAGCTTGTCGCGCATCTTGAGGATGCGGCGGGCACGGATCTCGATGTCGCTCGCCTGGCCTTCGGCTCCGCCGAGCGGCTGATGAATCATGACCTCGCTGTTCGGCAGCGCGTAACGCTTGCCCTTGGCGCCTGCTGTCAGCAGGAACGCTCCCATGGAAGCCGCCATGCCGACGCAGATCGTGGAGACATCCGGCTTGATGAACTGCATCGTGTCGTAGATCGCCATGCCGGCCGTAATGGAGCCGCCGGGGCTGTTGATATAAAGCGAGATGTCCTTCTCCGGATCGTCCGCTGCAAGGAACAGCATTTGGGCGATGATGGAGTTGGCCACCACATCGTTGACGCCGGTGCCGAGGAAGATGATGCGGTCCTTGAGCAGCCGGGAATAAATATCATAGGCGCGCTCACCGCGGTTGCTTTGCTCGATGACCATAGGCACAAAATTCATGTCCAAGTGCGAGTCCCTCCTTATAACCTTCATAAATAGTGGATATGCGGGGTGCTGCTTTCTCATTTTAATGGATTGCGATTTTAAAGTCAAATTTGGTCAAAGAGGTCGGGACAGCCTTCAATAGCCCATTTTAACCGGCTTCCTTATTCTCTAAACCTGAGCTTCCGCTTCCGGCAGCCGGAGCGGCGAGGCGGCTTCCCGATCCTAAGTCCGATCTCCTCCGGATGCAAAAAAAGGACCGGCACGAATGCCGGTCCTTCTATGTAATGAAGCCATTGGTGTAAATTGGCGCGCCCGCTAGGAATCGAACCTAGATCTCAGGCTCCGGAGGCCTACGTCATATCCATTGGACCACGGGCGCTTGTAAAAACGTAACGTCTAAGATTGTATAACAGCTGGCAGGAAAAAGCAACACTAAAGGTTTCCGTAAAAAGAAATCCGAAAATTGGGTGTCGGCAACCGTTTTCATCGGGTATTCCTCACTTGCGGGGGTTATCTAAAAGAGGTAAAATAATGGTGTGGGACGTAAAATGAATGGCCGGGACGAAAAATGTCCCATGACAGCCATGCACGAGTGGAGTGGGGGCGCTCATGCGCAGCATTATTGATTTGCAGCGTCAGCTCGTTCCGGATCTCGTCGATACGCTCCGCCGCCGTTATGCGATTCTGCATCAGGTCATGCTCTCGGACATGATCGGCCGCCGGACGCTCGCCGCCTCCCTGTCGATGACGGAGAGAGTTCTGAGAGCCGAGACCGACTTCCTCAAGGAGCAGGGCTTGCTGGAGATCAAATCCTCCGGCATGTCCATCAGCCCGGCCGGCCGCCGGCTGCTGGAGGAGATGGAGCCCGAGCTCGGAGGGCTGCTCGGGCTCAGCGACCTGGAGGAGAAGCTCAAGCAGCGGTTCGGCTTGCAGAAGGTCATCATCGTGCCCGGCGATTCCGAGAAGTCGGACAGCGCCAAGCGGGAGCTTGGCCGCGCCGGAGCCGCGGCGCTCCTGCAGGTGCTGGGCGAGCGGGATGTCGTGGCGGTTACCGGAGGAACGACGCTTGCGGGCGTCGCCTCGCAGCTCGCCTCGAGCTCGCCGCGCCGGAGCAACCTGTTCGTGCCGGCGCGAGGCGGGCTCGGAGAGAGCCTGGAATACCAGGCGAGCACAATCGTCTCGACGATGGCCAAGCGGACGGGAGCGCAGTACCGGATGCTTCACGTCCCGGACCATCTCAGCGAAGAGGCCTACACGAGCCTCATGCAGGAGCCCGGAGTGAAGGAGATCGTCGAGGTCATCCGCAGCGCACGCATCGTCATCCACGGCATCGGAGACGCCATGGTGATGGCCCGGCGCAGACGGATCGACAGCGGACTGGTCGACTCCCTCAAGGCGGACGGCGCGCTTGCCGAAGCCTGGGGCTACTACTTCGACCGCAGCGGCAACGTCGTGCACAAGATGCAGACCGCCGGCATCCGCCTGGAGGACATCATGACGACCGAGGTCGTCATCGGGGTGGCCGGCGGCCGCTCCAAGGCGGAGGCCATCTCCGCGGTGCTGAGATTCGGCCACGAGGACATCCTCGTCACCGACGAGGCCGCCGCCCTCGAAATCGCGGCGCTGACGGAATAAGAGCCATGCCGCAAGGCGATAATGGTTCTTGTCCTTCCAGGCGCCGCGGGAACAGACTTGTTTTCATGGCAATCCGCGGGCTCTGCGCCTGCCAGGGGCAGGGCATGCGAATTGCTTTGAGATAGATGCATCATCAAACTTCATTTAACAGGAGGAATATCAACCATGGTTAAAGTTGGTATTAACGGATTTGGCCGTATCGGACGCAACGTCTTCCGCGCAGCACTGAACAACAGCGAGGTTCAAATCGTCGCTGTGAACGACCTGACGGACACGAAAACGCTGGCCCACCTGCTGAAATATGACACCACCCACGGCGTCCTGGACGCTACGGTAGAAGCTAAAGAAGGCGCGCTTGTCGTCAACGGCCGCGAGATCAAAGTCTTTGCCGAGCGCAACCCGGAAAACCTGCCTTGGGGCTCCGTAGGCGCAGAAATCGTCGTTGAATCGACGGGCATCTTCACGGCTAAAGAAAAAGCCGAGCTTCACCTGAAAGGCGGAGCGAAAAAAGTCATCATCTCCGCTCCGGCTACGAACGAAGACATCACGATCGTCATGGGCGTAAACGAAGATCAATACGACGCTTCGGCTCACACGGTCATCTCCAACGCTTCTTGTACGACGAACTGCCTGGCTCCTTTCGCCAAAGTTCTGAACGACAAGTTCGGCATCGTAAAAGGCATGATGACGACGATCCACTCCTACACGAACGACCAATCCGTACTGGACGTTCCTCACAAGGACCTGCGCCGCGCGCGCGCTGCCGCAGAAAACATCATTCCTTCCTCCACGGGCGCTGCCAAAGCCGTCTCCCTCGTTCTGCCTGAGCTCAAAGGCAAGCTGAACGGCATGGCTATGCGCGTTCCTACGAAAAACGTTTCCGTAACGGATCTCGTAGCCGAAGTGAAATCGAATGTAACGGTTGAAGAAGTGAACGCTGCCCTTAAGGAAGCTTCCGAAGGCTCCATGAAAGGCATCCTGTTCTACTCCGAAGAGCCGCTCGTATCGAGCGACTATAACGGCAATGCCGCTTCCTCCACGATCGACGCCCTGTCGACGATGGTTGTCGAAGGCAACATGGTCAAAGTCATCTCCTGGTACGACAACGAGTGGGGCTACTCCAACCGTGTCGTCGACCTGGCTGCTTACATCGCTTCCAAAGGCCTGTAAGAAGCTTCTAATCGCATAGACGATTCCACAGCTAAAGAGGAGAGACGATTGATCGTTCTCCTCTTTAGCAATGTTTTATCCATAGAAATCACTACCGGGAGGGCGAGCAGCTGTGAACAAGAAGAGCGTTCGTGATGTGGAAGTAGCGGGCAAGCGCGTATTCGTACGCGTCGATTTCAACGTGCCGATGGAAAATGGATCGATTACCGATGACACCCGGATCCGGGAAACGCTGCCTACGATCCAGTACCTGATCGAGAAGGGCGCGCGCGTCATTCTGGCCGCGCACTTCGGCCGTCCTGGCGGCGAAGTGAAGGAAGAGCTGCGCCTGACTCCGGTCGCTGCGCGCCTGGCCGAGCTGATCGGCAAGCCGGTCGCCAAAGCCGACGATACCGCCGGTCCCGATGCGCAGGCCAAAGCCGCCGCGCTGCAGGACGGCGACGTGCTGCTGCTCGAAAACACCCGCTTCAACCCCGGCGAGGAGAAGAACGATCCGGAATTCGCGAAGCAGCTTGCTTCGCTGGCCGACCTGTTCGTGAATGACGCCTTCGGCGCCGCTCACCGCGCCCATGCTTCCACGGAAGGCATCGCCCACCTGCTTCCGGCCGTATCCGGCCTTCTGATGGAGAAGGAGCTGGACGTGCTGGGCAAGGCGCTGAACAATCCGGAGCGTCCGTTCACGGCTATCGTCGGCGGTTCCAAGGTCAAGGACAAAATCGACGTCATCAACAAGATGATCGAGATCGCCGACAACATCCTCATCGGCGGCGGCCTGTCCTACACGTTCTTCAAGGCTCAAGGCCATGAAATCGGACAATCCCTCGTGGACAACTCCAAGCTTGACCTTGCTCTCGAATTCATCGAGAAAGCCAAGAAGCTCGGCAAAAACTTCCTGATTCCGGTCGATATCGTCGTATCCGACGACTTCAGCAAGGACGCCAACACGAAGATCGTCGACGTGGACGGCATTCCTGCCGACTGGGAAGGCATCGACATCGGGCCGAAAACCCGCGAGCTGTATGCCAAAGTCATCAAGGAATCCAAGCTGGTCGTCTGGAACGGCCCGATGGGCGTATTCGAGATCGAGCCGTTCTCGCACGGCACCCGCGCCGTTGCGCAAGCTTGCGCCGAGACGGAAGGCTACACGGTCATCGGCGGCGGCGATTCCGCTGCGGCAGCCGAGAAATTCCATCTGGCCGACAAGATGGACCATATCTCCACGGGCGGCGGCGCTTCCCTGGAGTTCATGGAAGGCAAGGTTCTTCCGGGCGTAGTCGCCCTTAACGATAAGTAACATCTCTTTCTCCCGAGCGGAGCGAGGGGAAAAAGGCTGGCGAAATCCGGCAGGCGAAGCAGGCAGAATGGCCATGGAGAAGCTTGTCCCGCAACTTCACGTCGACGTCATTCGACGATTATGGAAGCGGGATAAGCGGTCGCATTTGAAGACGGAATTCTCCCCTTTAGACGGGTGGATGAAAAAGAATTCCGGCTTGAGCAGCGATCGGAACGGTCTTCTGCATGTGCAGCCTCGTTTCCGGATGCGCAGCCCAGTTTTCAGGAGAGGAATGATATCCATGGCAAGAACTCCAATCATCGCAGGCAACTGGAAAATGTTCAAAACGGTATCCGAGGCCGTATCCTTCTTCAGCGAAGTGAAGGGCGGAGCCGAGGTTGACGGCGTCGAGAGCGTCATCTGCGCTCCGTACACGACGCTGCCGGCCCTCGTCGAGGCGGCCAAAGGAACGAAAATCGCCATCGGCGCGCAAAACCTTCATTTTGAAGACAACGGCGCGTTCACCGGCGAAATCTCCGGTCTCATGCTGGCCGATCTCGGCGTGAAATACGTCATTGTCGGCCACTCCGAGCGCCGCGCGTACTTCGGCGAGACGGACGAGATCGTGAACAAGAAAGTCGCGGCCGCGTTCAAGCACGGCCTGACCCCGATCGTCTGCGTCGGCGAAAAGCTCGAAGAGCGCGAAGCCGGCGACACGAAAAACGTCTGCAAAGTGCAGACGCAAGGCGCGTTCCAAGGCCTGTCCGCCGAGCAGGCTGCCGAAGTCGTCATCGCCTACGAGCCGATCTGGGCGATCGGCACCGGCAAATCCTCCACGGCTGAAGACGCCGAGGATGTCATCGCCTACATCCGTGAAGTCGTTGCCGGACTGTACGACCAAGCGACGGCGGACGCGGTACGCATCCAGTACGGCGGCAGCGTGAAGCCGGCCAACGTGAAGGAATACATGGGCCAGGCGAACATCGACGGCGCCCTCGTGGGCGGCGCAAGTCTGGAACCGACTTCCTACATCGCTCTGGTCGAGGGGGCGAAGTAACATGGCTCCCAAACCGGTCGCACTGATCATCATGGACGGCTTCGGCCTCCGCAATGATGTCGTGGGCAACGCGGTCGCTCAGGCCAATAAGCCGAACTACGACCGCTTCATGGCCCAGTTCCCCCATACGACGCTAACCGCCTGCGGCGAAGCCGTCGGCCTTCCCGAAGGCCAGATGGGCAACTCCGAGGTCGGCCATCTGAACATCGGCGCGGGACGCATCGTCTATCAGGACCTCACCCGGATCACGAAGTCGATCCGCGACGGCGAGTTCTTCGACAACGATACGCTGCTCGGCGCCGTGCGCCATGCCAAGCTGAACGGCAAGAAGCTGCATCTGTACGGCCTGCTAAGCGACGGCGGCGTGCACAGCCATATCCAGCATCTGTTCGCGCTGCTCGAGCTGGCCAAGAAGGAAGGGCTGGATCAGGTCTACATCCATGCCTTCCTCGACGGACGCGACGTCGCTCCGGACAGCGCAGTCGGCTATCTGACCGAGCTGCAGGCAAAGATCGAGGAGCTTGGCATCGGCCGCATCGCGACTGTGCAAGGCCGCTACTATGCGATGGACCGCGACAAGCGCTGGGAGCGCGTGGAGAAGTCCTACCGCGCCATGGTGTACGGAGACGGTCCGAAATACACCGATCCGATCCGCGCCGTGCGGGAATCGTACGAGAAATCGGTCATGGACGAATTCGTCATGCCGACGGTCATCACGGAAGGTGACGGCTCGCCGGTCTCGCTGGTGGAATCCGAGGACGCGGTCGTGTTCTTCAACTTCCGCCCGGACCGGGCCATTCAGCTGTCCCAGGTGTTCACGAACGAGGACTTCCGCGGCTTCGACCGCGGCGACAAGGCTCCGAAGGATCTGTATTTCGTCTGCCTGACGCTGTTCAGCGAGTCGGTCGGCGGCTTCGTCGCCTACAAGCCGAAAAACCTCGACAACACGTTCGGCGAGGTGCTCGTGCAGCAGGGCAAAACACAGCTGCGGATCGCCGAGACGGAGAAATATCCGCATGTGACGTTCTTCTTCAGCGGCGGACGCGACCAGGAGCTGCCGGGCGAAACCCGCGTCCTGATCAACTCCCCTAAGGTCGCGACCTACGATCTGCAGCCGGAGATGAGCGCTTACGAGGTGGCGGACGCCGCCGTGCGCGAGATCAACTCCGACAAGCATGACGCGATCATCCTGAACTTCGCGAACCCTGACATGGTCGGCCACTCCGGCATGCTGGAGCCGACGATCAAGGCGGTCGAAGCGACGGATGAATGCATGGGCCGCGTCGTCGACGCCGTGCTCGCCAAAGGCGGCGTCGTGCTCATCACCGCCGACCACGGCAACGCGGACATGGTCATCGGACCGGACGGACGCCCGTTCACGGCGCATACGACCAACCCGGTGCCGCTGATCGTCACCAAGCAGGGCGTCACGCTTCGCGAGAACGGCATTCTGGCCGATATCGCGCCGACGCTGCTCGACCTGCTCGAGCTGCCGCAGCCGGTTGAAATGACCGGCCAAAGCCTGATCAACAAGGCGTAGGCCGTCAACTGCGGCAAGCCTCAGGGCGATGACCGGCCAAAGCCTGATCAACAAGGCGTAGGCCGCCGTCGGCTGCGGCAAGCCTCCGGGCGGCCAAAAGGAAAAAATCGGCGACAGCCTGATCAACTGGGCATAGAGACTTCCCATGCGCCAAGCCGCCAAGATGTCTGTTGCCGAATGGAGCTCAGGAGCGGGGCCTCTCCGGCCTCCTTTTGCCAAAAATCAAAGGCGGAAACTCGTCCCGAAGCGCTGTGGCTGGTATACTGTTCTCAGTGCCAGCCAAGCAGGCGGATCTGTCTGCAACCCCACATACGATAAGGAGTGTTCAAACATTATGTCTATCATCGTTGACGTATACGCACGCGAAGTGCTCGACTCCCGCGGCAACCCTACGGTTGAAGTGGAAGTATCCCTGGAATCCGGCGGCAAGGGCCGCGCCATCGTACCATCCGGCGCATCCACCGGCGCTTACGAGGCTGTAGAGCTTCGCGACGGCGACAAAGGCCGCTACCTCGGCAAAGGCGTTCTGAAAGCCGTTGAAAATGTAAACACGCTGATCGCTCCGGAAATCATCGGTCTCGACGCTCTCGATCAAGTGCTGATCGACCGCAAGATGATCGAGCTCGACGGCACCCACAACAAAGGCAAGCTGGGCGCGAACGCGATCCTGGCCGTGTCCATGGCTGTAGCACGCGCTGCCGCCGACGCTCTGGACGTTCCGCTCTACACGTACCTGGGCGGATTCAACGCCAAAGTGCTGCCGGTTCCGATGATGAACATCATCAACGGCGGCGAGCATGCCGACAACAACGTCGACGTGCAGGAGTTCATGGTTCTGCCTGTCGGCGCCGAGAGCTTCAAGGAAGCTCTGCGCATCGGCGCTGAAATCTTCCACAACCTGAAGTCCGTCCTCAAGGACAAAGGCCTGAACACGGCTGTAGGCGACGAAGGCGGCTTCGCCCCTAACCTCGGCTCCAACGAAGAGGCGATCACGACGATCATCTCCGCTATCGAGCGTGCGGGCTACAAGCCGGGCGTCGACGTTTTCCTCGGCATGGACGTTGCTTCCACCGAGTTCTACAAAGACGGCAAGTACCACCTCGAAGGCGAAGGCAAATCCTACACTTCGGCTGAGTTCGTGGACCTGCTCGCAAGCTGGGCGGACAAGTACCCGATCCTCACGATCGAAGACGGCTGCTCCGAAGACGACTGGGAAGGCTGGAAGCTGCTGACCGACAAGCTCGGCGGCAAAGTCCAGCTCGTAGGCGACGACCTGTTCGTCACCAACACCGAGCGCCTCTCCGACGGCATCGACAAAGGCGTGGGCAACTCGATCCTCGTTAAAGTCAACCAAATCGGTTCCCTGACCGAGACTTTCGACGCGATCGAAATGGCCAAACGCGCCGGCTACACGGCTGTCATCTCCCACCGTTCCGGCGAGAGCGAAGACAGCACGATCGCCGACATCGCGGTTGCTACAAACGCGGGCCAGATCAAGACGGGCGCTCCTTCCCGTACGGACCGCGTAGCGAAGTACAACCAGCTTCTTCGCATCGAGGACCAGCTCGGCTCCACGGCTCAATACGCCGGCCGCAGCGCATTCTACAACCTCAAAAACCTCAAAAAATAAGAACTTCCGGGCTGGATTGATGCCGGCCGGCAGGTTCATCGGAATCCCCTGCGTGTAAGCGCGGGGGATTTTTTGTTTTTATCGGGCCTGGCGTGTTGTGGATTCTTTGCCGGTGGATAATGGGATACTGGTGGGCGCTAGTAAATACTGTGGGTGCTGAGGATGGGTCCAGGTAGCGTAAAAAGCCAAAGTAGCGGATTGGTAGCCGGTTGATCTACTGAATACTGATGGATGTTATGGATGCAGGGGTTCCGTTAATACCCTCTTTTAGCCCTGTTGTTTGAGCCATTGGAGCAAGCTGGATCGGCCGAGGGGAGCTGGAGAGGGGAAGATCTCGGGCGAAGATCTAGATGAATCGATCGAGCGGCCGAGCTGAAGGCGAATCGCAAGTGGACCAGTCGAGTACAGGATGAAGGAATGCGGGTATAAAAGGGGCGATGGCTATCGGACATAGGATCCGTTATTTTCGATGAAATTCCAAATTTGAATAGTTATCGGACATAGGATCCGTTATTTAGTTGGTTTCAATCGGGAAACGGATAAATGTTCACAATTAGCGGATCGTATGTCCGATACGAGAATGAAAACAGCTAATAAAGGACAAATAGCGGATCCTATGTCCGATAGACAGGGGGGGACCGACCCCTGCATAAATGGATCCTTTTTGGATATCTCTTCGGACAAATAGCGGATCGTATGTCCGATACGAAAATGTTCTTTCCCGGATTGGCTGAATGGTGGATTCGGGCGACTGGGGAGGATAAGGGCTTGGCATTGATACGCAACCAAAGGGCCTGTGCCAAAATCACAAACAAACGGCACAAAAACGGGCATAGCTTATGTACGATTGAAAGCGCTATACTGGGGCTATCCCAATTGAACAGGCGGTGTTTGGAACGATGGCAAAACCTCAAGTCGGATTGCAGCTGTACACGCTCCGCGACCAGACGGAAAAGGACTTCCTTGGAACGATCAGCAAGGTAGCTGAAATGGGCTATGAGTACGTGGAATTCGCCGGATATTTCAACACGAGCGCGGCAGACTTGAAAAAGGCGATGGAGGAAGCCGGCATCAAGGCGGTATCCGCACACGTCGGCCTGAGCTTCAACGAACCGGACAAGATCGAATCCGATCTGGCCAAGCAGATTGAATTCGCCAAGGAAATCGGACTGAAGTATATTATTACTCCGTGGGCTCCGCTGCCTGAAAGCCCTACAAGGGCCGATGTAGACAGCCTCGCGGCGACTCTCGAGCGCGCGGCTCGCCAGGTCAAGGAAGCAGGCCTGATGTACGGCTACCACAACCATGATTTCGAATTCAAGCTGGTGGACGGCAAGCCGCTCATCGACATTCTGCTGGAGAAGATTCCTGCCGATCTGATGATCATGGAATTCGACCTCGGCTGGGTGCATATGGGCGGCCAATCGCCTGCGGAATACGTGAAGAGATATGCCGGACGCACTCCGGTCGTCCATCTGAAGGACTTCGGGGACGGCCGCCGCGATACGGAAGTGGGCAGCGGTGTCGTTGATTTCGAAAGCGTCTTCGCCATTGCCGAGCAGGCAGGCATCGAGTATTTCATCGTGGAGCAGGAGGAGTTCGCCGGCTCCTCGCTCGAGAGTGCGAAGCTCAGCCTCGACTATCTGCGCAGCAAAGGCTACTAAGAGAAGCGCCGATGAGCCGCCCGACCTTCCGACAGGAGGCGTCGCGCGGCTTTCTCTTGTTCTCGGGCCGATGCCTATGGTACAATCAGAGTGCTGTTCATGAACGGTTTTGCCCATGCAAACCGTTTTCCGCGGCGTGGAAGGCGATCTGCATGTGCAAAACTTCAGCTATTCATTAGCGGCAGGCAGCCGGGAGGCTGTACGAAAGCTGGGAGGTAACAAACGCATGGATACATTTCTGAAAATTCTGCTCGTGATTTTTTCCCTTGGTTTGATTGCGGTCGTATTGCTGCAAAAGGGCAAGAGCGCAGGCCTCTCCGGAGCCATCTCCGGCGGAGCGGAGCACCTGTTCGGCAAGCAGAAAGCTCGCGGACTGGATCTGTTCCTGCAGCGCCTGACGATTGGACTGGCAGCCGGATTTTTCATCCTGGCGCTTCTGGTCGCTTACCTGAAATAGCAAGCCGAATGCATCGATAAAGCGGGGGAGATCCCCGCTTTTTCTTTTTATTGTCGCGCAGGTGGGTTGATGAAGCCGTATTTCGTGTATACTACATGGTATAGAGAAAGTGGTTGGATCTGCCAGCACCTACGGGCGCCCGACGGCATGAGGTGAGAAGGAGAACGATGACAACGAAACAAGACTTGCTGGACTTGATGAACCAGCCGGCGTACAAGCCGATGACGTATCAAGAGCTCGAAAGGCAGCTGGGCATAGACAATGCCTCCGATTTCAAAGCGTTTCTCAAGCTTCTAAATGAGCTGGAAGAAGAAGGCGCCTTGCTTCGCACCGACAGCGGGGCTTATGGATTGCCTCAGCATCTGAATTTGTTGAAAGGACGTCTGCAGGCGCATGCCAAGGGCTTTGGCTTCCTCATTCCGGAGGACAAGACCCATGCGGACGTGTATATCGGCGCGAATGATCTCGGCACCGCCATGAATGGCGATATTCTGCTCGTCAAAGTGACGGAGCGCACTCCTGGCGGAGGCCGCATGGAAGGCGAAGTCGTCCAGATCGTGGAACGCGCCGTGTCCCAGCTCGTCGGAACGTTCGAGAGCCATGAGACGTTCGGTTTCGTCACGCCGGACGACAAGCGCATTAACCGCGACATTTTCGTGCCTCAGGGATCTTTCGGCGGGGCTGTGACCGGGATGAAGGTTGTCGCCCGCATCACGAACTATCCGGAAGGCCGCGCCGCGGCTCAAGGCGAGATCATCGAGGTGCTCGGGCACAAAAACGATCCCGGCGTCGACATCCTCTCCATCATCCGCAAGCACCAGCTGCCGGAGAGCTTCCCCGATGACGTCATGGAGGAAGCCGAGGCGGCTCCGGATGCGATTACCGAGGAAGAGATCGTCAGCCAGGGCCGTCGCGATTTGCGCGGCAAGACGATCGTCACGATCGACGGCGAGGATGCCAAGGATCTCGACGATGCCGTTCAAGTCGAGCGGCTGCCCAACGGCAATTATTTGCTCGGCGTTCATATTGCCGATGTCAGCTACTATGTCCGGGACAAGTCTGCCCTGGATCAGGAAGCTTACCGCCGCGGGACAAGCGTCTACCTGACCGACAGGGTCATTCCGATGCTGCCGCACCGCCTGTCCAACGGCATCTGTTCCCTGCATCCGCAGGTGGACCGTCTGACGATGTCCTGCGAGATGGAGTTCGACGCCAGCACGCTGAAGCGGGTCCGCCATGACATCTTCACGAGCGTCATCCGGACCAAGGAGCGCATGTCCTACACGAACGTGCGCAAGATTCTTGCGCCGGACGAGGCGGAGGAGGATGTCGTCAGCACGAATGCGCTGATGGAGGAATCACGTCGCCGCGCCCAGGCAGATGCAGGCGAGGACATCCGCCATGCCGGTTTCGATGAGGAAGCGGAAGTGGACGAGAGCCTGCGCGGCCATGCCGAGCGGCTGCCTGAGGGCGGAATGGGCCTCATCGTCGAAGGCGGGGACGCCGGCATTCCGGAGGAAGAGGAAACGGACGAGCATTCGGCCGATTACCTGGAGGACGAAGAGGATGCGGCCGAGCTGCTGCAGGCCGAGAAGCTGCCTCCGGGCGGCATGGGCCTCATCATCGAGACCAGCGATGCCGGTCCTCTGCCGGAGGATTCGGAGTTCGCCTCCGACGAGGACGGCCATGTGCCGGACGGAGGCCAGGCTGCTGCAGGCGATTCCGCCGCGCTGGACAAGTCCGGTCCCGGCCCGCAAAATCCTTGGTTGTCGCAAGCGCCGGAGCCTACCCGGAACCGCAATCGCAACCGCAAGGGAGAGGTTGTCCGGAGCAGTCCGGAGGACTTCGACCAGCTGGATGCTTTTGCAGCGGGAGAAGCCGCCGCTCCGCAAGAGAGCGAGGAGGAACGGTCCGCTCGGGAAGCTGCCGAACGCCAGGAACGCGCCGAACGCCGCGAGGAAAAGGCCCGCCTGATGGAGCGTTACGCGGATCTCGTGCCGATGTTCCACCTCATGGAGGAGCTGGCGATGAAGCTTCGCCGCCAGCGCATGAAGCGCGGCGCGGTCGACTTCGACTTCCAGGAGTCCAAGATTATCGTGGACGACGAGGGCAAGCCGATCGACATCGTGAAGCGCGAGCGTTCCGTTGCCGAGATGATCATCGAGGAATTCATGCTGGCGGCCAACGAGACGGTAGCAGAGCATTTCTACTGGCTCAAGGTGCCGTTCCTGTACCGGGTCCATGAGAATCCGGACAATGAGAAGCTGATGACCTTCATCACGATCGCTTCCAACTTCGGCTACGCCATCAAGGGCAAAGGCAACGCGGTCCATCCCAAGGCGCTTCAATCGCTGCTGGAAGAGATCAAAGGAACGAAGGAACAGACCATCCTCTCGACGATGATGCTCCGTTCCATGAAGCAGGCGCGCTACGACGCCCAGAGCCTTGGCCATTACGGCCTGGCCGCGGAGTTCTACAGCCACTTCACGTCGCCGATCCGGCGTTATCCCGATCTGGTCATCCACCGGGTGATCCGAGAGGTGCTGGAGAGCGGCGGAACGCTGTCCGAGTCGCGTCTGGAGACGCTGACGGCCCGGATGCCGGAGATTGCCCAGCAATCGTCCGAGCGCGAGCGGGCAGCCGTAGACGCGGAGCGGGATACCGACCAGCTCAAGAAATGTGAATTTATGCTTGATAAAGTAGGAGAAGAGTTCACGGGCATCATCAGCAGCGTGACCGGCTTCGGAATTTTCGTGGAGCTGCCGAACACGGTAGAAGGTCTGATTCGACTCAGCGATCTGAGCGACGACTATTACCACTTTGACGATCAGAGAATGGTCCTCATCGGTGAGCGCACCTCCAACATGTATCGCATCGGGGACGAGGTGAAAGTGCGCGTGGAGCGTGTAAATATGGATGACCATACGATTGATTTCGCCATGGTCGAGAGCGGCAATCGCGCAGGAGCCCAGCAGGGTGGAGCGCGGGGCAACCGCAACCGCGGCGGTAGAGGCCGCCGCGGCAAGGAAGGCGCTGCGCCAAGAGGCGGCAGCGACAACGGCGCAGCCGCACGCGCTGGAGCCGGCGGCAAGACCGCCGAGCGCAGCGCGGCGGCGCCGGCACCGGCCGGCGGCGCA
>NZ_JZEJ01000001.1:4031921-4062897 GCF_001188365.1 Paenibacillus sp. D9
GAGCGTGCGGGAGGGCGGCAAGACGGAGAGCTCGAAGCGCACCGACATGTGGGGCCTTCCGGTTCCGCCGAGCAGCATGGGCAACCGTGCCGCAGGACGTCCGGGCGCAGGCGCTCCGGGCAGCGGCAAGGGCCGCGGTCCGGCAGCCGGCGGAGAGGGCCCTCGCGGCGGCTCACGTCCTCCTAAGGGCGCTCGCGGACCTAGCATCTCCGCCGCCCCTCAGGAGACGGCGACAGCGCCGCAGGACAGCACGTCCGCAGGCAATCGCCAGCGCCGCAAGAAGCGCAAGGGCGGCAGCACGGCGCCTTCCATTCGTCAGGTGACGGATGTCGATATCCAAGAGATCTTCGCGGACTTCGACCGCAATGAAGGCGACTCCGCGGCGGCTCCGGCCGCTGCCGAGGGCGGCCCGTCCAAGCGCAGCCGTTCCCGCCGCAAGAAGAACAAAGGCGGCGCGGGAGCTCCTCCTGTGAGCGGCGGCGATGCCGGCGCGAACCAGGGCGGCAGCACGCCGGAAGCATAAGCTGTCGCTTATGGCGCAGGTGAAGGATTCGATACCCCGCCAAGGCGGGTATGAACACGGGGATTGCCGATGCGGCAATCCCCGGTTTTTCATCTCGAAGAAGATCGGTTGCCGCTATTGGCGGCCTGAGTCCTCCCGAACGCCAAGGTTTCGCCTTATGGCGGAGGAAAGCCGTCCTGCTTGTAAGCAGCACTGCAATTGCTGAGACCTGATTTCATTTGCTACAATAAGTGCCGATAGGACTTAAGTCAGTCCCCCCATTCCGACGACAGAAGGGAGCGAAGCACCATGGCTCCGAAGAAGGACCAGTCCCAGAAGCCGCTGGCTCAGAACAAGAAGGCGTCCCATGATTATTTCATCGAGGAAACCTACGAAGCCGGCATGGTGCTCATGGGTACGGAAATCAAATCCTTGCGGACCGGACGCGCCAATCTCAACGATGCGTTCGCAACAATCCGCAATGGCGAGATGTTCCTGAACAACATGCATATCAGTCCGTTCGAGCAGGGCAACCGCCACAATCCGACCGATCCTACGCGTGCCCGCAAGCTGCTGCTGCACAAGTCGCAGATCGCGAAGCTGTACGGCCAGTCCAAGCAGGAGGGCTACTCCATCGTGCCGCTGAAGATCTATGTGCGGAACGGTTATGCCAAGATTCTGATTGGGCTCGGCAAAGGCAAAAAGCAATACGACAAGCGGGATACGGCCGCAAAGCGGGATGCCCAGCGCGATATCCAGCGGGCTCTGCGAGAGAAGCAGAAGGTGGCTAGATAAACAGCCGATTTTGTCAGGTGATGCGCCTTTTCGCCGGATTGCCTTTAGGCTGGACTGCTCATGAGGGAAGCCGAGGCAAGGGGCGATGAGACTCCGCATGCCCATCGTCTGATTGGGCTGATTGGCTGGGAAGCGGGCTTCTCCTGACCGGCTGGATCCCGGGTTGGCTCATTCACCAGATAGCAGCGTAGTTTCCAGCACTTCCTTCGCAATTGCGGCGTCATCTGTGTTATACTAAGTCCATAGCAATCGTTACGTTGGTCTTTGATTCTTTTGCAATGCTGTGCCGCTTGTCTCGTCACAGTCCTTGCGCTTCGGACCGCCGCGCTTACCCTGCAGCTTAGGTGCGGGATAAGGCTGGACGGATCTGTTCGGGGGCGTTTATGGATTCGACGGGGGTAGTTCGAGCATGGGTTGCGGGTAGTGGGGACGCGTCCGCTTTATCAACGCTAAAGCCTATTAAATGGCAACCAACGTACTTCTTTAGCAGCAGCCTAAGAAACTGCACGCTAAGCTCCTCTCCAGCATCGCCTATGTGCCGGATGTAGGGGCTCACCCTTAGTAGGCTACGCTGTCACATCTCCGCCTGGGGTGTGCTGAAGAAGACAATCAGGCTGACCCAGATCGCAGCCGGTTACGGGGCGTCGGCCTGGGTGACATCAAATCCGTGACTACACCCGTAGATGCCTGTGTGCCGTTGCCTTCGGACAGGGGTTCAAATCCCCTCGCCTCCATACTGAAAATCCACAACCGCGAGGTTGTGGATTTTTGCTTTCGCTGACTTGTAATCGGGACCCAACAGGCTCCCGGCCTAGTCCGAAACGTTTTCGTCTCATTCATATGGGTTGGCAGGTAAAGGAGTTATGAAATGGACTTGAACTTGAAAAAAGAGATGCAGCAGCTGAACATCAACCATGCGATTAAAGGTTCGGTCGTGACTGGTCTGAAGGAGATTCTTGCACGGCTGAACAAAGATCGTTTGAACTTCATTGCTGCAAACTGCGCGCTGGCAGGACGCTCCAAGCTGAAAAAGCAGGAGCTTGCGGACGCGCTATACGAGCGGATTACGAATGTGGTCCAGGTACGTTCGGTTCTCCTTACAGCGGAGACGCAGGAATGGGAGCTGGCAAGCCGGCTTCTCCAAGCTCCTTATATTCAGGACGATGCAGTATTTGTGGATGCTTACTTGTTTTTGATGGATAAAGGCTTGGTGTTCAGCTTCATGGAGGGGGATAAGCTGTTCTTTGTCATGCCGGAGGAAGTCAAGGCTGCATATAAGACGCTTGACCAAAAATCATTCCGTGAAGAACGCAGCAGAACCCAGCTAGTGCTCCGGTATATTGAAGCTGCGGCCAATCTGTATGGCATCTGTCCCGTTTCGAAAGTAATCGAGATGATCAATGATCAAAACGGCGGCGGCTTGACGGAGGAGCAATTCAATGGGATTCAATCGTCCGTCTCTGATAAAATGCTGTCCTGGGATATTCAGCGAGGGTTTCTATACAGCGATGGCTTGGAGGGAGAAACCCTGGACGATTACGAAGCGTTTTTGGAGAGTGTAGCTGACAAGCCTTACTACCTTCCTCCGAAGGAAGAGCTGCTGCGATACGCGGATATGAATTACTTTGAGAAGACGCCTCAGCTGGAAGCATTGAAGAGCTACATCATGGGGCAGTTGGGGCAAGAAGAGCGGATGGCTGACGCGATCGCAGATGATATCCAGCTCGCATGCTCGATGGAAGAGCCGCTTGACGTCATCATGGAAGAATTTGAGAGGCGCAGGATCCGCTTGAGCAGGAAGCAGTTGACCGATATGATGCCGCTCCTTGTTGATGTGCGCAATACGACGAGAATGTGGTCCAATCGCGGCTTTACTCCTGCTGAGCTTAACCCGAAGCCGAGCCGGAGCGGGAATGCCGGCAACGTGGTCCAATTCCCATCGGCCTCCTCGAAAATCGGCCGAAACGAACCTTGTCCATGCGGCAGCGGGAAAAAACATAAAAAGTGCTGCCTGTAGAAATAGGAGTCCCTCTATTGAAGACATTTGAACAATCGAGGGAAACAACCCGAGCATCATAGTCCGACAAATGGCCGTTTTGAACAAGCACGCCTAGACACCATACTGAACATCCACAACCGTTCGAGGTTGTGGATTTTTGTTTTCCTCGATTTGTAAATGTTTTGTGCAAAGCAACTTTCCTCTCCACCCAGGAAGGATGATCATGCCGAACAGCGAATATTGATCCATGCTTGCCGGGAGGAGCTGGAGATGCGGTGATCGTTGAATGAAGCCTGCAAGTAGGAGGAGAAGCTTCTTGCGCATGCTGCGCAGCCGGTTCATGTTCTCCTCTCTCCGCAAACGAATCATGGTGTTTCTGACCGTCGGCCTTGTGGGATGCGCCGTCTTGATGGCGTCTGTTTCCTATAATGCCATCTACACGATGCAGCGCGATAAAATCAAGACCTCGATGGCTTTTGATCTGCACCAGCAAACATCGAAGGTGAATCAGATGTACAGCAGCCTGCTTCAGGTTTCGCAGCAGATGACGCCGGAAGGCACGGTCGGCAACCTGATGGAGACGTATATCTCCGCCACGGATATTTACAGCCAGCGTCTTCTCTCTCGCGATATTTCCTACAATATTGGATTGATCACTTTTTCGAATCCGGCTATGGAGCTGGTGATGTACTATAATCCTGCAACCGGGAATGCTTCTTATTCGAATTTGCCGCTGCGCAGCGGCTTCACTCGCCAATCCTTGCCTGATGTTGCCGGCATGGGGGAGCTGAAATACCAGTCTCCGCATAAATCTCTATGCCGGTTCAGCGATGATCAGGTTGTGTCGGTGACACGGGAGATTCGATTTTCAGACGGAACGCAGCTGGTCGTTTATGTGGAAGCCAAATCGGATCTCATCACCGATATGAATTCGCTGGCAGAAAGCTTGAATATCCCTTATACGCTTGTTTTCACCGATTCGAAGGACGCGGTGACCTATAGCAGCAATTCAACGGCTTATGCGGTCGGCCAACGTCTACGGCTGAGCGGCCAATCCGGGATGACGGACGGGTATGTATGGAACCGAATGAAAGGCGAATACGGCTATGACATCACGCTGCTGCTTCCCGTCTCCAGCTACAACCATGAGCTCTATACGTGGAAAAACCATATGTATTGGATACTCGCCGTCGCCCTCCTCATGATGTTCATGCTCACCCTGCTGTTGCGGCGGCTCATCAACAGGCCGTTTCTGATGATTGAGAAGGAGATGAGGACGTTCGGCAAAGGTTACATGGGCACAAGCCGCTATCATACGGGCATTGATGAATTTGACCGAATATTCGATCAGTTCAATGTCATGAAACGGCAGATTCAGCAGCTGATCCTGGATGTCGAGCAGAAGGAAAAGCGCCGTCATCAGCTGGAGATCGAGAAGCTCGCCTATCAGATCAATCCGCATTTTCTGATGAATACGCTTAACTCGGTACGCTGGCTGGCGGTTATGCATAAGCAGGCGGAGATCGAGAAGTTTGTCTCCTCGCTCATTTTTTTACTGAGCTATAATTTGGGCAAATCAGAGGAGAGGGCTACCTTCCGGTCCGAGATAGACGTCATGCGGACCTATCTGGAGCTGCAGCAGATGCGCCATGATTTCGAGGTGAAGCTGGCTATTGCGGAAGGGACATACCTCGACAGCTCGGTGGCGAGGTTCATCCTGCAGCCCATCGTGGAAAATGCCGTCTGTCACGGCCTTGACGACAACGGCAAGCTGGAAATCAGCATAGTGCCGGACGAAACGGCGCAGATGGTTCGTATCGTTATCCGCGACGACGGCAAAGGGCTGAGTCGCGAGACGCTGGCCCTGCTGCAGCGCGACACGCCGGATCAGCAGCAGACAGGCTGGGGGATCGGGCTTCGTTACGTCCGATCCATGCTGGAATCATTTTATGGCTATAAGGCCCGCATGGGGATAGAAAGCACTCCGAATCAAGGCACGACCGTCACATTGGAGCTTCCTGTTCTCCATCCTAGAAAGGAGAGTGCGAGTTGATCCGTGTACTGATTGTCGACGATGACAAGCTTGCCCGCAAAGGCTTGATCTCGATCATGCCCTGGTCCAATCACGACATGATTGTCGTTGGAGAAGCGGCGAACGGCGCGAAGGCGCTGGAGTTTATGGAAAGGCATGAGGTGGATCTCATGTTCGTAGATCTCTCGATGCCGGTCATGTCGGGAATGGAGCTGCTTCAAGTAACAAGACAGAGATTTCCGGGGCTGCGCTCCGTCATTTTATCTTTTCATGAAGAGTTCGAGAATGTGCAGACGGCCTACCGCATGGGTGTGCTCGATTATATATCCAAGGTGCGTCTGGAATCGGAGGACGACGAGCAGATATTGAAGCGAATCCGGCAGCAAATGACAGGAGGAATGGAGCAGCGCTCAACCAAGCCTCCTGCGTTATCCACGCCTTCGCCTGCCCCTGCCCCCGAGCAAAACAGCTGCTCGCAGGAGGAGGAAGAGTGGTGCGCACTGGAGCAGGAATGGCGCTCTCTCTACTGGCTCTATAATGAATCGGTCTTCCAGCGCCTATGCAAGCAGACCGCAGAAGCCAAGGTTTCCTTTCGCCGTCTGGAAGGGCTGTGGATGCGCGTGCTGTCGCAACTGGAAGCTGTTTTGGCCTTGAATGCCGAGCTCCGGTCGGATGCAAATGATGTCCGGTCGGCGATTGAATGGCTGCGCGATTTCAGAAAACGCGTCCATGCGCAGGTTGCGGCTTCAACCGATCTTGCCAATACGACCATCAGCATTCTTAAGGCGGTATTGTTCATTCGCGAGCGGGCTTCGAGTCCTCTGCATGCCGAAGACGTCGCCGATCATGTGCACATGAGCCGAAGCTATTTCAGCCAATGCTTCAAGAAGCTGACAGGGTCTACGTTCAACGATTACTTACGGCAAGAGCGGATCAGAGCCGCCGAGCGCTTGCTGTGCGAGACCAATCGGTCGATTGCTTGGGTCGCTCATGCCGTAGGCTACAACGACTCCAAGTATTTCTCCCAGCTCTTCTATGAGCAGACCCGCCTCTTGCCCTCCGAATTCCGGGCTCAGTTCCATAAGGGGGAGGAATGACAGCAATCAATCGCACAAATGCCTGCCTCAGCCCTGTATCCGCCGCAAAACACGGCACATCCGTCCGACTTTTTTTCCCCGCTTCGAATGTACAATGAGAAGGCAAGGAACGATGGGAGGGACGAGAATGAAAAGGAATATGGCAAAGCTGCTTTCGGTCGTATTGCTTGGCCTTAGTGTGACAGCATGTGCTTCCAATGATTCATCGGATAATTTGAAAGCGTCTTCAGATCCAGGGACGAACTCTGCCGGCCCGGCACTTTCGGGAGATGACCTGGCCTTCTCCAAATTTCCGAAGCCGGTTGATGTCCACATCGGCATGATGGTGGATCCGACAGACAAAACGCTGCCGGAAGGCGACAGCGTCAGCAACAACCAGTATACGCGTTACCTCAAGGACAAGTACAACATCAACGTCATTGTGGATTGGACGGCGGCTACCGGCAACGATTTCAAGCAGAAGGTCAGTTTGACGATCGCATCCGGCAAGCTGCCTGACGGCATGGTCGTCGACGACCGCTCCTTCATGACCAAGGCGGCCAGCTCGGGACTTCTGTATGATATTACCGATCTGTTCCAGCAGTATCAATCCTCGCAGGTGAAGGACATCATGGCAAGCACCGAAGGCCGCGCCATGGAAAATGCCAGCTATAAAGGCAGGATGGTTTCGATTCCGAATATTACGGTCGATACGGACGGCGTTCACGTCCTATGGATCCGCAAGGATTGGCTCGACAAGCTGCAGCTGCCGGTGCCGAAGACGGTGGCGGATATCGAAAAGACGGCGAAAGCTTTCATGGACAACAAGCTTGGCGGAGACAAAACGATCGGCATTGCCGGTCCTTCCAAAAATACGTACCCTTATTCCACCTTCCTCGTTTCCTCCAACAATATGGGAGGATTTGATCCGATTTTTGGGGCGATGGATGCGTATCCGGGATACTGGCTCGACAATGGCGATGGATCGGTCACCTACGGAACGACGACGGATCATACGAAAAAAACGCTGGCTTTGCTGGCTGACTGGTACAAAAAAGGGCTTATCGATCCCGAGGTGGGCACCCGCGACAACGTAGGGGATCCGATCAATGCGAATCAGACGGGAATTTTCTTCGGTCCATGGTGGAATGGCGGCTATGGCAACGGGGACTCCTTCAAGAACGATCCGACTGCGAATTGGCAGGCCTATCCCGTCTATTCCGACGACAACAAGTGGAATGCGCATATGAAGACGACGGGCAGCACCTACACCGTTATCAGCAAAAAAGCCAAGCCGGATGTCGTCAAAGCCATTCTCATCATGAATAATGCCCTTGTGCGCGATGAAGCGACGTTTGACCTGTCGGTCAATGTGGGCTGGTATCCGCTCCGCAACGTGCTGGCTGCGGCCAATGAAACGGAGTATGAATACGCCGAGCTTCTGAAAGTGCTGAAGGGCGAGACCAAGCCCGAGGATTACAACAAGCCGAACAGCTTGTACAAACTGATGTATGCGGATGCAAAGAAGGTGCAGAACGTCATCAAGCCTCCGTATGACGAGCTGAATGTAAGCAACTTCAACACGTCCAACTTCGGCGACTTCCAGCGCTTGTATTCCATTATGATCGGCGATCGTCCGTTCGCAACGATTCCAATCGATAAGAAGGTCTTCAGTGTCACGTACAACCAGACCCCTACCATGGAAACGAAATGGGCCAACCTCAAGAAGATGGAGGATGAGACGGTTCTGAAAATCATCCTCGGCCAAGCGCCTATCGACTCCTTCGACAAATTCGTGAAGGACTGGAAAGCTCAAGGCGGAGATGAGATCACGGCGGAAGTGGCAGGGCTCTTGAAGAAGTGATCGAAGCTTCTGAAAAACAAGCGAATGGCGCGGAATCGTTCTGGAGATACGAATGTGGTCGACCTTGTCACCGGAAGAATGATTCGCACGCAGCGACAACTTTTTCAGTGGCCTCGCAGTAATCATCCAGAGGCTTGCGGAAAGCGCCGGCGGTTCCGTTCCTTTCCGCAAGCATCCTGTTAGGGAGACGGGAGGTCAGCCATGATGAGAAAATTAGGCCATCAGAAACACTATTATTTGATGCTGCTGCCGGGGATGGTCTGGCTTGTGATGTTCAGCATTGTGCCTATGTTCGGAATTCTGATGGCATTTCAGAATTATAACCCGGGTGCGGGGCTGTTCAAATCCCAGTGGGTCGGACTGGACAACTTCAAGTACATGTTTCAGCTCAACGACAGCAAGACGGTTATCACTAATACCTTTATTATCGCCGTCGGCAAAATCGTCCTCAATCTGCTTATTCCGCTTATCTTTGCCATTCTGCTGAACGAAATCCGCAGCATGCGCTACAAAAAGCTGGTCCAAACCGTCGTTTATCTGCCGCACTTTCTGTCGTGGGTGATCCTGTCCACGATTGTCATCGGGATCTTCGGCTATTATGGCGTTGTAAATACGGTCGCAGGGATGTTCGGCTTCGATCCGAAGCTGTTCATGGCGGATTCCGGCATCTTCCGGCAGCTGCTCATCGGCACGGATGTGTGGAAGGAGTTCGGTTATAACTCGATTATCTATCTTGCGGCGTTGACAGGCATCAATCTCAACCTGTATGAGGCCGCCGCCATCGACGGCGCCAACCGCTGGCAGCTGATCCGGCATGTCACGCTGCCGGCGCTGACGACCACGGTCGTGCTGCTCGGCGTCTTGAGTCTTGGCAATGTGCTGAACGCCGGATTCGATCAGGTGTACAACCTTTACAACCCGCTTGTGTATTCAACCGGAGATATTCTGGATACATGGGTGTACCGGCTGGGCTTGCAAAATCTTCAGTATTCGCTGGCGACGGCGGCCGGATTGTTCAAGTCGGTCATCAGCTTTGTGCTGATTTTCATCTCCTATCGGCTGGCATATCGCTATGCCGACTATACGGTATTCTGAAGGAGGAGGGCGCCGCATTGGTCCGAAATACAACATTAGGCTCACGGACGTTCGACATTGCCAATATCGCCATTCTCGGCCTCCTGCTCATCAGCTGTTTATACCCGCTGTGGTATACCTTCTGTGTATCGATCTCCGACAAGTCCGCAGCCAATGCAGGCCTGGTTACGATTTATCCCATCGGATTCTCCTTGACGCCGTATAAGGAGATCATCAACGACAGATTGTTCTTCAACGCGTTCTGGATCTCCATCCAGCGCACCGTGCTCGGTACGTCGTTTTCCTTGCTGATGACCGTACTGATGGCCTACCCGCTGGCCCGGCCCAAGAAAGATTTTAAAATGCGCAATACATTCATGTGGATTCTGGTCTTCTGCATGCTGTTCAACGGGGGGCTGATCCCATGGTATCTCACGATTCAAAACTATCATTTGATCAATACGATCTGGGCGTTGGTGCTGGGCGGAGGCGTACCGGTCTTCGACGTAATCCTGATCATGAACTTCTTCCGCAATCTGCCGAAGGAGCTGAATGAGGCGGCCGTAGTCGACGGAGCCGGTCCGTGGTCGATCTTGTTCCGGGTGTATATCCCGTGCTCCATCCCTGTGCTGGCTGCAGTGGCGCTGTTCCTAAGCGTGTATCACTGGAATGAATTCTTCAGCGGATTGGTGCTGATGAACACTTCCGACAAATACCCGCTCCAGACCTATATCCAGCAGCTTGTCGTCAACATTCCGGTCGGCACCAATCTGACCCCCGAACAATACAAGAAGCTGTCGGAGCTGTCCAACCGGACGCTGAATTCGGCCAAGGTATTTATCGCCATGGTGCCGATGTTGATCGTATATCCATTCCTGCAAAGGTATTTCGTATCCGGCATCATGCTGGGGGCTGTGAAGGAGTAAGGGTGGACTTGGTGGTTGTGCCCAACCACCATTTCCCTCCACCATGAAGACCCCGACCGCAAGAGGTCGGGGTCTATCTTTGTGTTGAAACTGTAGACGGACTGAGCAGACATACAGATTGAAGGAAATTCGGCTATTGGACATAGGGGGACATCTGTCGTTCATACGCTTCATAAGGTGTTCAACGTGAGGAGGTCTCCACTCAAATGGCGGTAAAAGTAAACCTTCAAAAATTCGTCGATAAACTGCCTATTCCCAAAACCATTCGCCCGATAAAACGAGGAAAGAAAGGCTCGTATTATGAAGTGACCATGAGGGAATTTACCCAAAAGCTTCATCGTGATCTAGCGCCTACTCGCTTATGGGGCTACAACGGAATGTACCCGGGTCCTACTTTCGACGTGGTGAAGGGTGAAACGGCATTTGTCAAATGGATGAATGATCTGCCCCATAAGCATTTTCTCCCCATCGATACGACCATTCATGGTGCAGAGAAAACATTTCCTCAGGTTAGGACCGTCGTTCATCTGCATGGCGGAAAACAGCATGACCATAGCGATGGGTACCCTGATGCCTGGTTTACGAGGAATTTTGAACAAACAGGACCTAAGTTCCAAAGAAAAGTATACGAATATCCCAACCTTGAAGCCACGACATTATTTTATCATGACCACGCGATGGGCATTACGAGATTGAACAATTATGCGGGACTTGGAGGTTTTTTTATCATTCGCGACGAGCATGAACAATCCTTGAATCTACCGGCGGGAAAATATGAAATCCCTCTTATGATTCAGGATCGCTCGTTCAACCCGGACGGATCGCTCTATTACCCCGATACTCCCGATAAAAACAATGATCGTCTTCCCTATCCTTCAATTGTCACGCCTTTTGACGCCGATTACATTTTGGTAAACGGCAAAGTATCCCCCTATCTTGAAGTGGAACCGCGAAAATACCGATTTCGGATGTTGAATTTCTGCAATAGTCGAGCCATTTCATTCAAACTGGACTCCGGACAGCCATTTTATCAAATCGGAACAGATCGCGGCTTGCTGGAGAAACCCGTAAAAATGAATGAGATCCTCTTACTGACGACCGAACGTGCGGATGTGATCGTTGATTTTTCCCGATCCTTCGGCAAGACGATCATTCTTAAAAATGTCTTCAAGGGTGCCTCCCCCGAAACAACCGATGTGATGCAGTTTAGAGTAAACACTCCGCTAAAAGCCAAAGATGCCAGCTCTCTTCCTGATCATTTAAGGAAAATCGAATTCCTTTCCAGTGAGACGGCAAAAAGGACAAGAGATCTTACGCTCGTTAGAGTCGAGGATGCATATGGAAGATCCCTGAATTTGCTTGACAGTAAAAGATGGAATGATCCTATATCCGAGAAAATGGACTTAGGATCGATTGAGATATGGCGGTTGATCAATCTGTCCGATGATGACCATCCCATTCATCTGCATATCGTTGACATGCAAATTCTGGAGCGCCAGCCTTTTGACGTTGCTCATTTCAAAGCAACAGGAAACCTTGAATTTACAGGACATGCGCTTCCTCCTGAACCTAACGAAAGAGGATTCAAAGATACGATTCGTGCTCCCGCTGGTACCGTTACTTCTTTTATTGCGAGTTTCGATCCTTTCGCCGGACTTTTTGTATGGCATTGTCACATGCTCGAACATGAAGATGACGAGATGATGCGGCCTTTTCTAATCCTGAAGAAACAAAAGAGGCTTAAACATATCCTGATGAAAATGATCAATGGGAATCGATAGGACCATGACACAGGCTGCCGGCATGACACAGGCTGCCGGCATGACATTGGCAGCCTGATGAGCGATTGGGCAATTGAGCCTGCAAGGTGTTCTTCTGCGAGCCCGATTCTGAGGCCCATTCCGAAAAGCCTATTTTACAGCCAACTGCGAATTTGTTGGGACAAAAGCCCATACAATACAGGGTCTAATGTCTACATCCTCATAAACGGAGGGCGGCACTATGGACTTTCACGGAGGCTTTGAAGGTTTTGAGCACGGAGGTTCCGGGCCGGGAACGGAGGTTTTGGAGGTCCGTTTGGTGTTGGAAGGAGGTGGTGAGCCATGCCATTCTCCTATCCCGCATACCCTCTCCTTGGCTATCGGACCAAGGTAGTTCAGGAGCCTATAGCATTTCCTCCGCAGCATCAGGATCAAGTCCCTGGTTTGGAGTATCTCATGGTGCCTCGTCCTATTTTTGATTACCCGGGCTATGTAGGGAGCTGCAAGCTGAAAGGGAAGGTTGCGATCATTACGGGAGGCGACAGCGGATTCGGCCGCGCCATTGCGGCCGCTTATGCGAAAGAAGGAGCAGACCTCGCTATTGTCTATTTAAATGAACATATTGATGCGGAAGAAACCAAAAAGTATGTGGAGCAATTCGGCATTCGCTGTCTGCTTCTAGCCAGAGATCTTCGCGATCCAGCCAGCTCGCCGGATATAATAGCCGAAACGCTCCGCCATTATAATAGACTGGATCTCTTGATCAATAATGCTGCCGTTCAACCTTTTACGAGCAGTATCATGGACATTTCCAATGAACAACTCGAAAATACTTTTCGAACGAATATATTTCCCTTGTTTTATTTGACTAAAGCGGCTCTTCCTTATTTGGATAAAGGCAGCACCATCATCAATACGACTTCAAGGGTCGCCTACGAAGGAGACAAGGATGTCATTGATTACTCTGCAACCAAAGGCGCAATTGTAAGCTTTACTCGCAGCATGGCGCTGTCGTTGGCAGAGAAAGGGATCCGTGTCAATGCGGTCGCTCCGGGTCCGTCATGGACGCCGCTTAATGTCAGCACCTACTCCAAGGAGCATGTGGCGGCTCTAGGCACGGACATTCCGCTTGGCCGTGCGGCACAGCCTTTCGAGATCGCACCAGCATTCGTATACCTTGCAGCAGACGATTCCATGTACGTAACCGGTCAAGTCATTCATGTCAATGGAGGTTTGATCCGCTACTCCTGATTTCAGGCAGGCCTCGATCCACAACCGTTTGAGGTTGTGGATCGAGGCCTTCTTATCCCGTCTTACAGCCGGACCATCCGGTCTTGCGGCTGTAAGACGGGCGCTTCGACCTGAACGGTTTCCGGATATTTAATGCCGCTGCCGGTGTTGAGAGCGACAACCGTCTCTCCGTCCTTGATCCAGCCGCTTTCTCTCAGCTTGCGCGCAGCGGAGAACGTGGCCGCTCCTTCGGGACATACGAAGGCCCCTTCCAGGCGGGCGATGGTGCCCTGCTCCCGCAGCAATTCCGCATCCGTTATCGAGACGGCGCAGCCGTTCGTCTTGTATACCGCCTCCAGCACGAGGAAATCGCCCAGCGCCTTCGGCACATTGATGCCAAATGCCGCTGTCGACGAATCCGGCCAGAACTGCGATTCCGGCTTCCCCTCCTCCCAAGCCTTGACAATGGGAGCGCAGCCTTCAGCCTGCACGGCAACGAGACGCGGCAGCCTGTCCGGAATCCAGCCCAGCACCGCAAGCTCGTGCAGCGCTTTGTAGATCCCGATCAGCCCGACGCCTCCGCCTGTCGGATACAAGATCACATCGGGAAGCTCCCAGCCCATCTGCTCCGCGATCTCAAGCCCCATCGTCTTCTTGCCTTCGATCCGGTAAGGCTCCTTGAGCGTCGAAGCGTCAAACAGGCGATGCTCGTTCACGGCTTGACCGACCATTTTCCCGGCATCGCTGATGAGTCCGTTCACCAAATTCAAGTTGGCGCCGGAAATGGCGCATTCATTTCTCGTAATGAGAGGCGCGCCGACTGGCATCACGATGGAAGCGCGCATTCCCGCTCTTGCAGCGTAAAGCGACCAGGCCGCTCCGGCATTGCCGTTCGTAGGCATGGCCAGCTCCTGAACGCCAAGCTCCTTGGCCTTCGAAACGCCGACGGCCGCGCCGCGAGCCTTGAAGCTGCCGGTCGGAATGATTCCTTCGTCTTTCATCCACAAGCGCTCGATTCCCATATCCAGGCCTATCCGGTCCATCGGCAGCAGCGGCGTCATTCCTTCTCCCAGACTGACGATATGTTCCGGAGACGATACAGGGAGAAGCTCGTGATAACGCCACAAGTCATTCGGTCTTCCAGCCAGATCGGAAGGCTTCCATTGCCGCTTTAAGCTTTCCAAATCGTAATCCGCCAGTAAAGGAGATCCGCATTCGCACAGCTGCTGGATTTTATCCGATGGATACGTTTGAAGGCATTTAGGACAATGCAGATGAGTTAGATAGCTGAATGACATCTTTATCCTTCCTTTGCGCTAGGTTTGAATTCAGCCTTTCTTTTGCACAAGGTTATTATTGACCCCATCCACTGTAAACGTAACACCAGGCTCTTTTGAGCGTCAAGCCAAACTCTTATTTAGACGATTTGAATAGTTGGAATCATGGAAAGGCATAGAGGTTTAAGGTTAGATTTAAAGTGGATTGCAGAGCGGTTTAGGAGATCGCCCAAACTTCTGCTATAATAGAAGAAATGAGGCCAATAAAACTCATTGGCTGCGAATAGGGAAGGATGCGCGAATATGAATGCATTCGAAGACTGGAATCTAAAGGTGAAAAAAACCTTCAACGCCACAAGCAATGAAGTCGTGCTGACGGTCACGGAAGCAGGTCATTTGCTGGGCCTTTCCAAAGATCAGATGAAAACCTATGCGGATAAGAACAGGCTGACCAAAGTTCCGATCATGAGAAGTGTTCATCGGTACCTCTTGCTGAAGAGTGAAATAGATGAGCTGGTAAAGAAATAAGAACGGGTTCGAGCTGACACCAATGAGGTGTTTTTTTTTATAATGGGGGTTGTTCCGGATCCATCCGAACGTGAGTGGAAGGCAGATGGCTGGGTACGGATGCCTCAAGACGGCAGGAAGGAAAATGACAAGGATAGAATTCGCGGTGTAAACATTAAGCATGAAGGGGAGGGGGCGATGTGCGGAGGAGGGCAATGGGCGTGTGCCAAGCCCTAAGCCCTTGGACAAATGAAGGCGAAATCGCTATAGCTCCAGAGCTTCATTCGTAATCTTCCGAATATCAAAGGGACAATCGGAGCTTTCCTTCACGATGTCGGGCAGGATGTTCGCCAGGAAGTAATCCACGCAATGGAGCTTGATTTTCTTGATTTTGATGAGCGCTTCGCGGTACATCGTGACGAACTCCTTCTCCCGGTTGCCTCTTTGCAATTCGGTAAGCGCCTCGTATACCTGATCGAGCTTGTCGGCCACCTCGAGAATGAGCCCTTCGACGGAATCGTCCTTGCCTTCGCGCAGCTGCCTGCGGAAGATAGGCTTCAGCTCCTCGGGAATATTTTCTTCGATAAAGAGAGCGATCATGCCCTCCTCTACCTGCTGCAGCATGCCCCGCAGCTCCAGAGAGTGATGCTTGACGGGCGTTTTGATGTCGCCGATGAAGATTTCGCCGTAATCATGGCTGCTCGTAATTTCGTACAGCTTCTTCCAGTCGATCGCCACGCCATTGCTTTCCTCGATATCCGCCAGCGTTTTGGCGTATTGAACGACTTTCCAGGAATGCGCGGACACGCTATGCTCTTCAAACTTGAATTTGCCGGGACAGCGAATGATGCGTTCGAGATCGTTCAAGGATTGAAAATACGCATGAATTCCCATAGATGATGTTCCTTTCTTCACAGAAGTAGCAGCGTGAGGCTGTACAATCAGTTTATGGCCGAATTGTTAATGGACGATAAATAAAAACAGGAAATAAATGGATGAACCACCGAAAAACACCGTCCGATAGGAGCGGTGTTCGTTGGAATTCAACAATTCTATGCTGCTAGGCTACTTGCCGGAGTCCAGATAAGGAATCAATCCCGATGCAATGACTTGATGCCCGCGATCATTGGGATGGATCGGCATGAATCCGCTTAAGGCATCCTCGACTTTCCCTTGCCGATAGCCGTAGATCAGACTGGCTTGTTTGCCTTCGAACCATTTATGGGCCGGGGCGACCGCAGCGCCGTAACGGCGGGCGACTTCAATCGTGGTCTGGTTGAGGGAACGAATGCCTGCAATCGCAATCGAACTGTTCGGGAAGGGATTGTATTGCGTGAAGCAAATGAGGCGGGCATGGCTCGTTTTATCCAAATGGCCTAGAATCTGGCTGAGATTTCGCCGATAATTCAATAGAGCTTGCTGAATGGCCGGCGGCTTCTGTGTCGCGATGGATGCCAAGGCGGCATCCGCTATATCGACCCCGCCGATCCATACCGAGACGATGTCGGATTGGCTGATGCCCGGTGTGCCTTTTACGGCACGCAGCAAATCCTCGCTGCTCCAGCCGGGCTGAGCCAAGACATTTCCGGCAACTCTCCGGGTGCGAGAATTCAGGGAGGCGACCGCCAATCGGGGATAGGCTTTTGCAAATGAAGAAGCATTTTCCCCAAATGTAATGGAATCGCCAAGAGCGGTATAAAGCATGTTGTCATCACCCTACCTATTCATATTCACCTGCCTGCCAAGCGGTTATGCGGCTTGAATCCGCCTGTGCATCTATGAGATAGGATATTTTCCGGCCGTACAGGTTGCTTGGACATTGGGAACGAATTGTTCTTGGACGATCAGAAAGAATGAACTGAAATAGAAATCGTTCTTAGTAAAGATCCAATCCATTGCTGCGGGGGGCCGTTGAGGTTGACTGGAGAACAGTTTGCAGAGCTAGTCAAGCAATTGGAAGTGAACAACCCCCGCTGCCACCGGCAGCGGGGGTTGCTTTTTTTGAATCAGAGATTAGGATTGCCCCTGCGAGGAGAAGCCGGATGAAGCCGGACGGCCGTCTCGAGGGACGCGCGGAAACCGCCAGGCCACCGGCAGCGCCAGCAGGACAGCGGCAATCAGCAGCCCGATGGCCGCCAGCCGCCGGTCCAGCAGCAGCTGCGCGGCGATCGTCAGCACGCCGAGATTGCCGTACAGGAGCAGCAGCCCGGCGATGGTGCCGGCTTCGCTCAGCGGAGCGCGAGCCGGGCAGAGGAGGATTCCGGATTTTTCACGGAATGCACCGTCCTTGTCGGTCCATGCCCTTCACTCCTCTCGGGCCGGCTATCCCTCAGGGCGCTCCACCGCTCCTGCAGCACCCGACAGGGAAGGCGGCTGAGCCGGATAGAGCCGCTTCCGCTGCGACTGCTGCTTCAACAGCTGCATCATCCCCTGCATCATGCTTAGAGTCTCTTGTGAGGCATGCAGAGGATGGGCAAGATTGCAGGCTTCAAGCGGATCGCAGGTCAGATTGTACAGCTCGAATTCGTCCGCGGCCGGCTTCGTTTTGATCTGCTTGACCCATGTGGAACACGTCCCGCAAGCCCTGTCTCCGACCGGCTGCATCGTTTCGTCCTGTATACCGGGCTCGCTCCAGAATTGAATATTGTCGAAATACCGGGAGAGCTTCCATATTTCCTTGCCGTTCTGTCTTTGCACCGCCGCGAGCACGGTCTCGATGTGGTTGGGCTGGACAACGGACGGATAGGGAGCTCCGAGCGGATTGGCTTGATGCTGGCCTCGGGTCGCATCGTCGTCGGTCATGAAATAGATCGGCTCATCCGGCAGAGCCTCGCGGGCCTGATCCCTGATCCAAGGAGCGAGATCGCGACCGACGAAAGTTCTCACCTCGCTGAATTTCGTCTGCAGGCGCTGCTGAATCTCCGCGATATTTACATTCGCCAGTCCCAGCATCGTCGGCAGAAGATCGACATGGCTGGTCAGGGCATGGATATCCCGATGCTCGGGAATCAGCTGTTTATGATGGATGACCAAAGGAACATGGAGCATCTCCTCATAGGCGCAGTAAAATTTCTGATGGAGATTGCCGTGCGCGCCGAGCAGATCCCCGTGGTCGGATGTGAAAATAACGATGGTGTTGTCATAAAAGGAGGACTGGACGAGGGCGTCAACGACTTTCGCCATTTGGCGGTCGGCGTTTTTTTGGAGCTGGTAATACAGCTGGCGGTAGAAGGAGTTGTCGATGATGGGCTGCAGGGCTCTAGGGTAAATATCCCGATAGCTGGCTTGACAGCGCGGCTTGGCGGCCAGAGATTCGCTCAAGGTCGGCGGGGGAGCGACCGGGGGCATCGGCTCCACCTCGAAGCTGAAATCAGGCAGCTGCGCGGCAAGAGCGCCATATAAGACGATATCATGCGGATTCACGAAGGAGGCGACGATCAGCCAGGGCTCCATCTCCTTCTTTCCGTCCTTGCTGCGGTCGAGCGCTTCGATGAGCTCGGCGGCCTCCGTACCGTAAACCTCGTCGCGGCCGCTCAATCCGAATGCGGCGGAAGAAGCGGAGTTCCGAGGATTTTTCCCGTGCGGCTCCGGCCCGATCCAGCTGGAAAACCCGTAGCTTTCCAGGCGGCCGGCCTGTTCATAGACTCGTTCCTGTTCGGGATCGGGCACGCCGGTCAGCGGATCATAGCTGGGGAGGCTTTTATGCGTGCCCGGAATGGTGATGTCCGCGTTGGAAAGATGCCATTTTCCCTTGTAATAGGTCTGGTAGCCGGCTTCGCGGAAGTAATTGCCCATCGTCGGCACCGTATTGCTGTTCAGCCAATACATATCGGAGTCGAACGCGCTCTTCGCGATCCCGTCCGTCTGGCTGACGCCGTGAAGGGAGGGATAATGGCCGGTAAACAAGGTGGCGCGGCTGGGACAGCAGGCCGTGCTTCCAATATAATGCCGGTGAAATTCAAGCCCGTTGGCTCTCAAATACTCCTGGGCAGCAAGACTTTCCTTGCGCCAGGCCCTCAGCTCCTCGCTCTCGTAAATGGGAGGGTACCGTTCCTCGTCGACGAGCAGGACGAGGAAATTGGGTTTCTTCGTTGAACGGGAAGGCGCGGGGGCCTCATTCATGGAAACCACATCCTAGGTCAGGTCTTTAGTCGAGAATATGCCGCGGGGCAAAAAATCAGTAGCGGTTTGCCGCTGCCTGCAAAAATTCGCAGGAGGAGTCTTCCCTTGTTTATATTATCTTGATCTTCCGTGCCGGCAGCCCGGGCAACCGCCGGCAGGCGCAGTCTTATTCCCTGCCATCCGCCATATACATGTCTTAGGAGACTTGTACATCGGATTGGAGGCGGAAGGGTATGGGCATCGCGATCATGGCCGCGCTGGCGGCCGCATGGGCAGCGGGTTTCGTTTTGTTCCGCAGGAACAGCGTTCCAGCCGCGGACCGCTCTTTCCTTTTCGAGGGAAAGCTCTCCGTCGTCATCCCCGCCCGGAACGAAGAGACCAATCTGCCGCATCTGCTCCAATCGCTGCGGCATCAGAGCTGCCTTCCCTTCGAAATCATCGTCGTGGACGACGGGTCGGAGGACCGGACGCGGGCGATTGCAGAGAGCTTTGGAGCGAAGGTCGTCGTCAACGAGCCTTTGCCGCCCGGCTGGACCGGCAAGAACTGGGCCGTATGGAACGGATACCGGCATTGCGCGGGCGATTATATCGCCTTTCTGGATGCGGATGTCCGGCTTGCTCCCCATGCGCTGCATGATCTTCTGGCCGCCAGGGAGCGGGAGGGAGGAGCGGTGTCGGTCGTCCCTTACCACGAGACGGAGAAAACCTATGAGAGGCTGGCCCTGATTCCGAATCTGCTGGGCCTGTTCGCGTTTACTTCTCCCTTGGAGCGGGGCAATCCCGACAAGGGCTTTTATGGCTCGTGCATTCTGGCCAAGCGGGATGAATACGAAAGAGCGAAGGGGCATGAGGGCGTGCGCTCCGAGGTGATGGACGATCTGAAGCTTGGCGCGAAGTTCGTTCAAGCCGGCATTCCGGTCACGAATTATATCGGGAAGGGGGCCGTGTCGTTCCGGATGTACCCGGACGGCATCCGCAGCCAGCTCCAAGGCTTCGCCAAAGGAGCGATTCTCGGCACGGGCAAGCTGAGCCCGGGGACGACGCTGCTCGTCGCGCTCTGGCTCCTTGGCCTGCTTGCGGCGGAGGCGGCGCCGTTTCTGCTCGGAACCTCTCTGGCGCTGCCCCTGGCGATCGGCTATGTGCTGTATACGGCGCAGCTGTTCGCTTTCCTCCGCTGCACGGGAAGGTTCGGATTTTGGATGCCGGCAATTCATCTGCTGAGCACGGTCTTTTTCGTCTTGGTCATGCTGTACTCGGTGTACCAGGTGGCGTTCTTCGGAAGCGTAGCCTGGAAGGGCAGGCGGGTAGCGGTAAGGAGGCGCGGCGAGCGATGATGCGGCTGCTGATGTGGACGGCGGGTTCATTCCTCTCCGGCTCGCTGATGTTCTCGTATTGGCTGGGACTGCTGGCGAAGCATGATTTGAAGGAAAAGGGAGACGGCAATCCGGGCGCATTGAACTTATGGAGAGCGGCCGGGTATGGATATGGCCTGACGGGCATCGCGCTTGATTTCCTCAAAGGATATTTGCCGGTATTGGCGCTGCTCCATTGGGGCGGCCTGACCGGCTGCAATCTTGTCTATCCGGCCGCAGCCGCCGTGCTGGGCCATATGTTCTCCCCCTTTGCCGGCTGGCGGGGAGGCAAGGCGATCGCGGTCACGTTCGGGGTGTGGAGCGCGCTGACGGGATTCGAGGCCTCGCTTGCTTATGCCGTCATTCTGGCTCTGCTGCTGGCCGGTTTCCGGTGGATCGGCAAGGGAAAGCCGTCCTCGGCATCTTCGGACGGCTTCCAGGTCGTGCTGGGAATGCTGCTGCTTTTGCTCTTCTTGTTTCTCTGCCGCTATCCGGTGGAGCTGGCCGTGTTCTCCGGGGTGAACGCTGTGCTGCTGGCTTATTCGCATCGGAAGGAATTGCGGCGGTATATATTCCGGATGAAAACAGGACATCGAAGCAGCCAGAATTAAAGATGCTGGTTCTTAGCACCCAAAACGCTCTCTTTTTTTCAAAAAAGAAGGTAAATAGTCCCATGAGGGTGAACTAAAATCCTTATTACACCTATATCAGGAGGACTTATGGCTAGAACTTATCGGGCAGAGGGGCGTCAGCTTGCCAACTTGTTAAGAGGAGTTTTCGTACTTGGTGGACTGCTGCTGTATTTCAACCTACCGGGTCTTCATTGGGGCTTCTTCTTTGGAATCGTCATTGTTTCCGTACTCTTCGCAGAAATTCTGGGAACGATGTGGACGTCCAAGAGGCGTTCAGGAAAGCAAACCAAGCAAACCAAGCGAAAGGTTGCGGCTGGCCACTCGATTGCTGGCGTCTCCTCCAAGAAGCTTGGCGATAAAGAGCTCATTCAAGCGAAGATAGAAACCCTTTCGGGAACGGATTTTGAACGGCTTATGGAATTGTACTATACCGCTCAGGGATATTCGGTCCAAAGAGTAGGCGGTTCTGGCGATCATGAGGTCGATTTGATTCTGAAGGGCAAAGAAGGATACAAAATCGCGGTTCAGTGCAAGCGATGGAAGCGCGACGTCGGCAACGACATCGTACTGAGGCTCAAAGCGGGAAAACAGGTTCATGGATGCTATGATGCCTGGATCGTCACGACAAGCAACTTTACGAGAGCGGCAAAGGAAGCGGCCGAAAGGCTTAATATCAAACTGATCAATGGTCTGATCTTGCAGGACAAGCTGACAAAATGGAAGAGGAGTCTGAGGTAGGGCAGGGCCGCTGTTGTTAAATAAAGCCGCCCCCAGCAGTCGCAAGACTGTGATGGGTGCGGCTTTTTTTCAGGGCTTCAAATAACTCAGCAGGATATGCTTCAGAATCTGAAGCTGCTCGGCGGGATCAAGATCCTGCTCGATGACCAGGATGTTCTTCTGCAGCGACAGCTTGCGGGCGAAAATGCCGAAAGTGTTCATGACCGTTCTCAGCGTATCCTGAATCGGCAAGTCGGCGCGGATCGACCCGTCCTGCTTGCCCTGCTCGATGATCGTCGAGAATACGCCGGAGATTTTCCGGTAGACGGCGTTGAACTTGCCGATGTCGTCCAGAGGCTCGGTGAACTGGGCGGCGTAGCTCTCGAAATTCTCCAGCAGCTTGACGCCGGAGCTGTCCTTGCGCTCCAGCAGCGCGATGGAGCTGTCGAAGAGAATCTCGAGCTTGCGCAGGCTTGTCTCCGGCTGCGCTGCAACGGCATGGAACTCTTGCAGCACTTCCTCCAGCATTTTGGTGGCGACCGCGACGACGAGCTTCTCTTTCTTGGGGAAAAAGCGGAAAACGGTGGCGACGCCCATTTGAGCCTGGGTAGCGACATCCTGCATCGTGGACTTGTCGATTCCTTTTCTCGTGAATACTTGCTCGGCTGCATCGATGACGGCTTGCAGGCGCCGCTGCCTCGTTTCGGGGTTCATGTTCAGGTATCACCTTCTCCGTCTTGATTCTATCCTCGTATTATAGCGCTCGATAATTGTGGCCACAACGTTGTCAAAGAATGGATAGAGCCGACCTAGTTCGCAATTCGGCCTCACCGGCTTGTCCGATGCATTTCGGAAATCGGCAACGTCCGCACGTAACGGATTCAACGAACAATAGAGGCGGTTCCTTTCGTCACGAGGGCGGTCATGGAAAATCGACATTACCGGCCGGACCGAGCCGTCCCGGCTCTCCTTTCAGATCGACGGCATCTCCGACAGCGTCGGCGGCGAAGGATATTTCGAAGCGTCGGCTTCGGGAGACGGCTTAACCCGGTTGACGGGTTATCTGGACATCTCCGGCAAGGGCGCCATGGGCTTCATGATGAACGGAGTCATGAAGACGTTTGTGCCCAAGACCGTCGATGAGCTGACACAGGCCGTGGCCGGCAAGCTCGTGGAAATCCATAGCGTTCCTTCTTGAACAATATCCCCGCCCCCGAAGAGGTCCTCTCTCACCGAGCATCCTCCGGCGCCCTGTCAGGGCGCTTTTTTGGCTTTGCCGCAGACGAGGCTGTAGCGGCGGCCGTAAGCTTTGGCGCAGCGGACGATGCGGCGGATGGCTGTCTGATCGTCCAGCTTTGTGAACGGGCATGGGTCCGGCCGAGTGTTGACTTCGAGAATCCACGGCTTCAGCTTGCGGTCGATGGCGATGTCGAGGCCGAGCTCGTTCATGGCCGGGTAAGCGCGGCCGAACTTGGCCGCTGTCAGCAGCGCCAGCCGGTCCATCCGCTTCAGCAGCCGGATCGTGCCGGCTTTGCCGGCAACGGGATCAAGCAAAGTCTTCGGCGCATAAATCGTGCCGCCCTGGCTGCCGTTGGAGACGATTTTGCCCGGACTGGCGACGCGTGCCGCCGTGCCGGTGCATGCCCAGCGGCCGGCGGGATTCCGCTGGATCATGATGCGGAAGTCGAACGGCCGTCCGCCATGCTTGAGCACGCGAATGCCCTTTTGCACGAGATAGCGCCTTGTGCCGGCCTGCCGCCGTATGGATGGGAACATGGCGGTTATGGATTTGAAGGCAAAGATTTTCTTTCCGCTTTGATAGCGGCAGCTTCCGCCATTTTTTTCTACGCGCATTACTCCGATTCCCATCGAGCCGGTATCGGGCTTGACGTAGACCATCCCGTACCGATCCAGCATCGAGGCGAGCGTCCCGCGGCTCAGCGGACGGGTGGAGGGAACATGCTTCCTCAGCTCGGCGCTGCGCAGCAGAAGGGCTGTTTTGGCCATTTTGCTGGAGACGGCTTGAATGCCGCCGCTTTTGGGCTTGCTCCCAGGAGCGGAGGGCGGGTTCTTCCGTCTGGTCTTCTGGCTGTGCGGGACTGAACTTGTTCTGCTTTTGGCTGTATCCATGCCGTCTTTCCCCCTAGGGTAGAAGCTATATTCTCCATCCTATGTAAGGGCCGATGACCCGGTCTGGGCATCGGCCCCTGCACGGCCGGGGAACAGCGGGAAGGGCCCGGATTAAGGCGGGGCAGAGACTGGCTCCCGGCCATCCCGATTCCGGCATCCCCGACTCGGCTTCCCTGATCCCGGCCCAATCCCGGCCATCCCGACTCGGCCATCCCCGATTCGGCCCATCCCCGCTCCCGGCTATTGCCGATCTCGGCCATGCACCGAACGCTCGGACATGGTCCCGCGCTTGGCTTCCGCCTGCAGGCTCGATTCACCTCGGCAGGGGAATGGGCATACGATAGAGCGTCAATGTGGGCACACAGTTGAGGCGGGAGGATTTGCATATGGACAATCCGGGCGGCATTCGGGAAATCGTCGAAAGGATGAGGCATCGCTTTGCCTGGCTCGACGGGCTTATCGTCCAAGGATCGGGGCGGCCTGCAGGGGAAACGGGGGATATGGAGCTGCCGCTTCTGACGTCGTCCGTTCTTGAACGGTTTTATTACACGGACAGCAACCCTCTTGCCATGCAGCCGGGTATTCGCAGCTACCGGACGTCGGGAACGAGCTCGGGACGGCGCAAGACGATCTATTACTCGGAGCAGGACGAGGCCGACTATCTGCGGGTGAAGCTGGATGTCTTCCGGGACATTCTGGAGCCGTACGGGTACAAGACGGCCGTATCGGACATGGGGACCGGCCATGCGGAAGCGACGGCCGCCGAGGTGTTCCGGCAGCTTGGCATGACGGTGGAGTCGTTGTCTTTCCGGCTGCCGATCCGGCAGCATATCGAGTCGCTGGAGCGGCTGCGGCCGGAGGTGCTGTATACGATGCCCTCCATCCTGGACCGGCTGCTGGCTGCGGCCGGCGAGCCGGCGGCGCTCGGCATCCGGCATGTCATCCTTGTCGGCGAGACGGCGTCGCCGGGGTGGCGGAGCCAGGCCGCGCAGCGGCTTGGCATCGGCGAAGACAGAATCACGGATACGTACGGATCGATCGAGATCGGCACGATCGCATCCTATTCGCCTCGTTGCGGACGTTATCTGTTGGCGGATGGAATCATCGCCGAGGGGGTGAGCGCCGAAGAGCTCGGAGAGGGACTCCGGCCGCTATCCGAAGGGGAGCAGGTGCTCGTGCTGACCTCCTCCATCCGCGAAGCCTTTCCCGCGCTTCGCTACGTGACGTACGACGTCGTGCGCGATCTGAGGACCATCGAAGTGGAGGGCGTGCCCCGGCAGAGCTTCCACAGCCTCGTGAAGCGGATCGGACCGGATCTCAAGCATGGCGAGAAGATCAGCATCTACGACATCGAGGACACGGTCTGCCGGCATCTCGGCAGCGCCAGCGTCCGCGTCGTTGTCGAAGGGAACTCGCTGCGGATCGCGGTCGACAGCGGGCAGGGAAGCGATGCCGCGCTTGAGCTCATCCGGCAGGAGCTGGAGAACCGGAATCCCGACATCGGGACGATGATCCGCAGCGGCATCCTGGGCGGAATCCAGGTCGTCCGGAAGTCGTTGGACGACACCGGAGAGCAGGGCTCGGTCAAGAACAAGAAAATCCATTACAGGCAAGGAGAATTCGGATGAAGCTGGACGGAGGCATCGCAGGCGCCATCGGGGGAACGCCGCTCATCCGGCTGGAGAGGCTGTTCCGTGACGAGCCGTTCGCCGTATTCGGCAAGCTGGAAGGCATGAACCCCGGCGGCAGCGCCAAGGACCGTCCGGCGCTGCATATGCTCCGGGAAGCCATCCGGCGCGGCGACGTGATCGAGGGGAGCACGGTCATCGAATCGAGCTCAGGCAATCTGGCCATCAGCCTGGCTCAGCTATGCCGCTTCTTGGGCATCCGTTTCATCTGCGTCGTCGATCCCCGGACGACCGACGCGCATAAGCGGATCATCCGGAGCCTCGGCGGAGAAATCGAGCTGGTCGAGCAGCCGGATGCCGCGACGGGTGAATTCCTGCCGGCGCGGATCGCCAGGGTGAAGGAGCTGCTCGGGACGATTCCGGATGCCTACTGGACGAACCAGTACGGCAACCCCGACAACGTCCGGTCGCATCAGGATACGACGATGAGGGAGATCGGAGACGAGCTCGGGAAGATCGACTATCTGTTTTGCGGGGTCAGCTCCTGCGGAACGATCCGCGGCTGCGCCGATTATATCCGCAGCCGAGGCTGGACGACGAAGGTCGTCGCGGTCGATGCGCAGGGCAGCATCCTGTTCGGCGGCAGCAGCGGTCCGCGCAGATTTCCCGGCCTCGGAGCGGCCATCGTGCCGGATCTGCACGGCGGCGATCTGGCGGATATCGTCGTCAAGGTGTCGGACGCCGATTGCGTCTGGGGCTGCCGCGAGCTGGCCCGGCGGGAAGCCATTCTCGCAGGAGCATCGTCCGGCGGCGTCCTGGCGGCGGTCCGGCGCCTCGCCGGCAGCATTCCGGCCGGGTCCATATGCGCGGCCATCCTGCCGGACAGAGGCGAACGGTATATGAGCTCGGTATTTGACGACGAGTGGGTGAAGCGGGAGCTCGAAATCGATCCGGATGCCTGGAATAGGGGGGATTAGACATGCTCTATCTCAATGACAGCCATATTACGGAAGCCGGTGTGGATTGGGTGAAGCTGGCCGGCATCGCGGAGGATGCCGTGCGGGCGATGGATCGAGGGGAATATGCCGCTCCGCTCAAGACCTATCTCCGGTTTCCCGAACCGGGCAACCGGATCATCGCGACCCCGGCTTATCTGGGCGGTTCGCATCCTTTGGCAGGCATCAAATGGATCGCCGGATTTCCCGGCAACATCAAGAACGGCCAGCCGCGGGCGCATAATGCGATCATCCTGAACGATCCGGAGAACGGCCTGCCGCTCGCCTTCCTCCGGTGCAACCTGCTCAACGGCCTGCGCGCGGCCGCGGTGAGCGGGGTCATGCTCCGGGCCTATGCCGATTCGAGGCCGGATCAGGACATTCGGCTCGGCATCATCGGCTGGGGTCCGATCGGCCGCCTGCATCTCGACATGTGCGCCGCCTTGCTCGGCAGCCGCCTGAAGGAGATCACGCTGTACGACCTGCGGGATATCGATCCGCAGAGCGTGCCGGAGGCTGTGCGCGGGAGGACGGCAATCGCCTCGGATTGGCGTAAGCTTTACCGCCGGTCCAGCGTGATCGCGACATGCACGGTATCGGCAGAGCGGTACATCGACGAGCCGGCTGCTCCGGGCTCGCTGCTGCTGAACGTGTCGCTGCGGGATTTCAAGCCGGAGGGCGTCGCGGGCGTCCGCGCCGTCATCGTGGACGACTGGCGGGAGGTATGCCGCGAGAACACGGACATCGAGCTGCTGCATTTTCGGCACGGACTCAGGGAAGAGGATGTCCGAACGCTTGCGGATCTCGTCTGCCGGGACGCCTTGGCCGAATTTTCGGGAGAGACCGTATTTTTCAACCCGATGGGTCTGGGAATATTCGATATCGCGATCGCCGGTCATTATTGCCGGGAAGCCGTGAAGCGGGGGCTGGGCATCGAATTGCCCTGAAGGCTGGGAAGCGGCCGATGGCGGTGGAGCCGTAGGAAGGGAAGCAGGCCGGCAAGGCGGCGATCGTCGACCCTGGAGCGGCAAGGCCCTCATGAATGCCGACTGCCAAAATCGGGGTGCTGGTATAGGTGGGGGGGCTATGGTAAACTGGAAATCAAAAAGGGCGTGATGCCATGGATGAGCTCCAGCAGGATACGAACAAGCATGAATCATGCGAGGCGGACGGACGCAAAAGCCATCACTCCGAGAAGACCAAAAGCAATCTCATCAGCCGCCTCAACCGGATCGAGGGCCAGGTCCGCGGTCTCAAGGGCTTGATCGAGAAGGATGTCTACTGCGATGACGTCCTGAATCAGATCTCTTCGGTCCAATCCGCCCTGAACGGCGTGGGCAGGCTGCTTCTGGAGCATCATATGAAGAGCTGCGTCATCGAGCGCATCCAGGACGGCGAGAGCGAGGTCATCGACGAGCTTCTGGTCACCATCAACAAATTGATGAAATAACCGGGATTCGAGAGAATCCTTTTTCTATGCCGTTCGATATAGGGGTGGGGGGTATAAGTTTTAATTGACTGAATATAGGGTAGAGGGGTATAGTAAATGTAAGAATAAGGCCGCTGAATGATGGCAATAAAGGAACTAAGCGAGGTGTCCGCAAGTGGAAGCATCCAAACAGCCTATGGAGCAAACGACGCTGCAGCTGACCGGCATGACCTGCGCGGCTTGCGCGAACCGGATCGAGAAAGGGTTGAACAGGCTGGAGGGCGTCGCGGAAGCGAACGTGAACTTTGCTCTGGAAAGAGCGACGGTGACCTACGATCCCGATCAGGTGACCGTGCCCCAGCTGCAGCAGACGATCCGCAAGCTTGGATACGATACCGCCATGCAGACGGCGGATCTCCAGCTCGTCGGCATGTACTGCGCGGCCTGCGCCGTGCGCATCGAGAAGACGCTGAACAGAACGCCGGGCGTAACCGGGGCGGCCGTGAACTTTGCCCTCGAGAGCGCAAGGGTGGAATACAATCCGGCGGCCGTATCGGTCGCGGATCTGCAAGCGAGAGTAGCCAAGCTGGGCTACGAGGCCATCCCCAGGCAGGAGGTCGCCGATCCATCCGAGCTCCGGCAGCAAGCCGTCGCGCGCCAGAAGCGCAAGCTGCTCCTGTCGGCGATTCTATCGCTCCCGCTGCTGTGGTCGATGGCGGGGCACTTCTCCTTCCTGTCCTGGATTCCGATGCCGGAGCTGTTCATGAACCCGTGGTTCCAGCTTGCGCTGGCGACCCCGGTCCAATTCTACATCGGCAAGCAGTTTTACGTCGGGGCTTTCAAAGCCCTTCGCAACCGGAGCGCCAATATGGACGTCCTGGTGTCCCTCGGAACTTCGGCGGCTTACTTCTACAGCCTATATCTGACCGTCGAATGGGCGCGGATGGGCGGCATGGCCCATCACGGTCCACAGATGTATTACGAGACCAGCGCCGTGCTCATCACGCTCGTCCTTCTCGGCAAGCTGTTCGAGTCGCTGGCGAAGGGCCGCACGTCCGAAGCGATCAAGACGCTGATGGGGCTGCAGGCCAAGACAGCGCTCGTCATCCGGGACGGAGCCGAGACGCAGGTCGCGATCGAGGAAGTGCTCGGCGGCGACATCGTCGTCGTGAAGCCGGGCGAGAAAGTCCCCGTCGATGGCGAAGTGCTGGAAGGCAGCTCCTCCGTCGACGAATCAATGCTGACGGGAGAGAGCATTCCGGTGGAGAAGAATGCCGGAGACCTCGTCATCGGCGCGACGGTCAACAAGAACGGACGGCTCAAGATCAGGGCGACCAAGGTCGGCAAAGAAACGGCGCTGGCCCGGATCATCAAGGTCGTCGAGGAAGCACAAGGCTCCAAAGCCCCGATTCAGCGGGTCGCGGACGTCATTTCCGGCATTTTCGTTCCGATCGTCGTCGGCATCGCCGTTATCGCCTTCGTGATCTGGTATGTCTGGGTAACACCGAGTAATGTCGCCGAAGCGCTGGAGAAGGCGATCGCCATCCTCGTCATAGCCTGCCCATGCGCCCTCGGCCTGGCGACGCCTACGTCCATCATGGCGGGCTCCGGCCGTGCCGCAGAGCTGGGCGTTCTGTTCAAGGGCGGCGAGCATTTGGAATCCACCCATGCAATCGACGCCGTCATCCTCGACAAGACGGGCACCGTGACGAAGGGCATGCCGGAGCTGACGGATGTCGTCGTCGCCAGCCATATGGAGGAGCGGGAGTTCCTCCGTCTTGTCGGAGCTGCGGAGAAGAGCTCGGAGCATCCGCTTGCGGAAGCGATCGTCTCGGGTATCGAGGCGCGCGGCATTTCCATCCCTGCCGCGAGCGGGTTCGAGGCGATTCCGGGCTACGGAATCCGGGCTGTCGTGGAAGGGCATGAAATTCTGGCCGGCACGCGGAGACTTATGGAGAGGCACGGCATCTCCGCCGACCAGGCTATGGCCTCGATGGAGAGGCTGGAGGAAGAGGGCAAGACGGCGATGCTGATCGCGGCGGACGGGCGGTATGCGGGCTTGGTCGCGGCGGCGGATACGATCAAGGAAACGTCGGCTGCGGCGGTAGCGCGGCTGAAGGCGATGGGCATCGACGTCATCATGGTCACAGGCGACAACCAGCGCACGGCTAGGGCCGTCGCCAGGCAGGCGGGAATCGATCAAGTCCGGGCCGAGGTGCTGCCGGAAGGCAAGGCCGAGGAAGTGAAGAGGCTGCAGGCCGAGGGCAAAAAGGTCGCGATGGTCGGAGACGGCATCAACGACGCTCCCGCGCTTGCCGCGGCGGATATCGGAATGGCCATCGGCACCGGAACGGACGTGGCGATGGAAGCCGCCGACGTTACGCTCATGCGCGGCGATCTGAACAGCATCGCCGACGCGATCGCCATGAGCCGCCGGACGATGGGTAATATCCGCCAGAATCTGTTCTGGGCGCTCGGCTACAATACGCTCGGCATCCCGGTGGCCGCTCTTGGCCTGCTGGCTCCATGGATTGCCGGAGCGGCGATGGCGCTCAGCTCCGTCTCGGTCGTGCTGAACGCCCTTCGTCTGCAGCGGATGAAGGTGTAGAGCCCGCAGCGGGACGGGATGGATGCAAGGACGCAGCTTGTTTGGATGATTGGAATTTTCGCAGAAAGGATTGAATCCATGATGAAACGGTTGAAGCTTGCAGCCATGCTGATCGTCGCGGCCGCCGTTATGTCCGCTTGCGGCTCCAAGACGGTCCACCAAGAGGGAGGCCATGGCTCGATGAACATGAATACGGAGCCGAATGCCCATGACTCGATGAACATGAATATGGAGCCGGAGCCGAATGCCCATGACTCTTCCGACGCTTCCGCCGGACATGCCCATCCGGGCGGCGAAGGGAAAGGGGCGGCCGCCGATGCC
>NZ_JZEJ01000001.1:4062907-4165803 GCF_001188365.1 Paenibacillus sp. D9
GGAAAAAAGCCGGTCGAGCAGTTCGATACCGCCCATGAGCAGAAGCAGCATATGATCATCGTGAGCAAGGACCTGTCTTACTTCAACCACATCCATCCGGAGTACAAGGGCGGAGGCGTCTTTGAAATCGCAACGGAATTTCCGGCCGGCGGAGAGTACAAGCTGATCGCCGACTTCGTGCCGGCGGGCGGCAGCGCGATGAGCAGGATGCAGTGGGTGTCGATAGGCGGAGCTGCGGATAAGGTCAAGCCGATTGAGCCGGACGGCGACCTGACCAAGGTCGTGGACGGCAAGGAGATCGCCCTCTCGATCGACGGCCTGGCCGCCGGAGAGGAAGCCATGCTGACGTATACGATTGCGGACGCCCGGACCGAAAAGCCGGTCACGGACCTTCAGCCATACCTCGGCGCGGTCGGCCATGTCGTCATCCTGACCGCGGACGCGGAGAGCTACCTGCATGTGCATCCGATGGACGAGAAGGCATCCGGGCCGGAAGCCCGGTTCATGACGACGTTCCCGAAGAGCGGGATCTACAAAATATGGGGCCAGTTCAAGCGCGGCGGCGAAGTGTTCACCGTGCCGTTCATCATCAAGGTTCCTTGACGCAAGAGAACAAGATGGCCGAAACCAACGAAAAGCCCGGATTCCGCATGTGGAATCCGGGCTTTTTGCATGAATGGGCGGATCCTCTGGCCTTCCGGACTCTATTATCATGTATAATAGGCGGATACATACTGCCTGACAGGGGGACTTTGCTTCCTATGCCATCTTCCGCCCGAGCCCCGATCCGCAACGTAGGCATCTTCGCCCACGTCGATGCGGGCAAAACGACGACAACGGAACACATCTTATATGAAAGCGGACGGATCCGCGCTCTCGGAAGCGTGGATGCGGGCACCGCGCAGACCGATTCGCTCGACGTGGAGCGGGAGCGGGGAATCTCGGTGCGCGCGGCGGCGACGCGATTCGTCCATCGGGGCGTGCAGGTCAACCTCGTCGACACTCCGGGCCATGTGGATTTCCTCTCGGAGGTGGAGCGCTCGCTGCGCGTCATGGACGGCGCCGTGCTGGTCGTATCCGCGGTGGAAGGCGTGCAGCCGCAGACCGAAGTCATCTGGCAGGCTCTGCGCAGCCTGCAGATTCCGACCGTGTTCTTCATCAATAAGCTGGACCGCATCGGAGCCGATCCGCTGGAGGCTCTTGCGGGCATCCGCAGGCTGCTGACCGCCGGAGCAGTGCCTGTCCAGGCTCCGCATGGGCTGGAGGAGCATTTTACGGGGAGCCCCGGTCTGCTGCCTGATCTCGACGGCCATGCAGCTAGCGGAGCGGACGCCTTGTCCGACGATCAGCGGCCGTATTTGGAGCTGCTGACGGAAACGGTCGCCGAGAGCCGCGAGGACCTGCTCGAACGCTATCTGGAGCAGGGCGGGCTCGATGCCGCGGAGCTTGCCGACCGGCTTGCAGCCGGCGCCGCCGGGGCGGAGCTGTTCCCCGTGCTGTTCGGCGCGGCGAGCCGCGGCATCGGCATCGCCGCCCTTATGGACGCCATCGTCAGATGGCTCCCCGAGGCCGGCGGAGACAGCGGCGCACCGGTATCCGGCCTCGTGTTCAAGCTGGAGAAGGATCCCGCCATGGGCCGCATCGCTTACGTGCGCCTCTACGGCGGCACGCTCCGCAACCGGGATTCCGTCTACAACAAGACCCAGGACATCCAGGAGAAGATTACCCAGATTCGGATCGTCGACATGCGGAGGTCCGAAGACGCCGGCATTCTGGAGGCGGGCGACGTGGCGGCGGTGTACGGCCTCAGCCGGGCGCGCATCGGAGATATTCTGGGCACGGACGCGGACGTTCCGGGGAGCCTGCGGATGGCCGTGCCGCTGCTGACGGTGCAGGCGCGATGGAAGAACGAGGCCGACTATCCGAAGGTCGTGGCCGCTTTCCAGGAGCTGGCCGACGAGGACCCGCTGCTCGATCTCCAGTGGATTCCGGAGGATCGGGAGCTGCATCTGAAGGTCATGGGTCCGATTCAGATCGAAGTGCTGGCTTCCGTCGCCAAAAGCCGGTTCGGGCTCGATGTCTCCTTCGACCCGCCATCCGTCATCTACAAGGAGACGCCGGCGGCAGCCGGAGAAGGCTTTGTCGCTTATACGATGCCCAAGCCGTGCTGGGCGATTCTCCGGTTCCGCATCGAGCCGGCCCCGCGCGGCAGCGGCTTGCAGTATCGTTCCCTGGCCAAGCCGGAGCGGCTGCTCGGCAGCTATCAGAACGAGGTGGAGCGGCGCGTTCCCGAGGCGCTCCAGCAAGGGCTGCACGGCTGGGAAGTCACCGACCTCAACGTGACGCTGCTGGAAGGGGAGCATCATGTGTGGCATACGCATCCTCTGGACTTCGTGGTCGCCACACCCATGGGGATCATGGACGGCCTTGCCAATGTCGGGACCAAGCTGCTGGAGCCGCTGCTGAGCTTCCGCTTGTCCGTGCCGGAGGAGTTCGGCGGCAAGCTGATGAACGAGCTCATCGCGATGCGAGGGGAGTTCGAGCCGCCTGTGCTGAGCGGCGAGCGCATGGAGCTGGAAGGCTTGCTGCCGGTCGCCACCTCCCTGGACTTCCCGGCCCGGCTCGGGTCGCTGACCAAAGGCCGCGGCACGCTGTCGGCCTCCTTCTCGGGATACCGGGAGGCGCCGGCCGAGGTTCAGGCGGAGCGCAAGCGCCGCGGCGTGAATCCGCTGGATCAGTCCCGCTACATCCTCGCCGTTCGCAATGCGCTGTCGCAGCAGGGCTGACGGCTGCAGCCCGCTGTCGCGGACCGGAACGGAGAAGGCGGTTTCGGCAGGCGGCAGGGCGAGGCCGCCTGCTTTGCCGAAGCCTGAACGCGCGATAGCCGGAAAGAAGCGCGCAGGAAAGCCGGCCCAAGCCGATTTCTTCATTTTCCGCAAATTTACAAATCAAAGCTTTGCTATCTGCGATTAGGTGTGTTATACTTAACAAATCGTATATGAGACGTTAAGGGTCACGTATTTGAAGGGGCCGCTTTCGCTGCCTTTTCCGATGGGTGATCTTTTTAAGATCATACATGCAAATAAACATTTTGGAGGTAACACAAATGCAAACAGGTACAGTTAAATGGTTCAACGCAGAAAAAGGTTTCGGTTTCATCGAAGTTGAGGGCGGCGAAGACGTATTCGTACACTTCAGCGCTATCACTGGCGAAGGCTTCAAAACTCTTGACGAAGGCCAACGCGTTGAATTCAACGTTGTTCAAGGCCAACGCGGCCTGCAAGCTGCAGACGTAGTAAAAGTATACTAATCATCGCCAGCGCCCTGCTAGATGCAGGGCCTTTTTGTTAGATTCATAGAGGAGGAGGTAGTGTTTCCATGTACTATTCCCGAAAGAAGACGCAAGAAGAACTGCCCACCGAGATGACCCCCGTCTGGACTTGTTCCAAAGACGGCTGCAATGGATGGATGCGGAAGGATTACGCTTTCGAGCAAGAGCCGGTCTGCTCCATCTGTTCTTCTCCGATGACCTCGGGCATGCGAGACCTACCCGTCCTTATGGAATCGACCAGCGCCCTGCAGGCGGCCAAGAAAAAAGCGGCTGCCAGCCAGCAGGAAACGTAGGGATTCGGCAGCGATGCCGCAAGGAGGAGACCCGATATCCGTCGGGTCTTTTTTTGCGTGGAGGAGACTGCCGCTTTGGAGGGACGGTCATGGACTTTCGTTTGGCGGAAAAGAAGGATTATGCGGCGGTGGCCGCATTGAACAAGCAAGTATTCGACTTTCATGCGGATGCCAGACCGGACCTGCATCGCAAGGTGGAAGGCCAGTTCACCCGGGCCGTCTACGAAGGATGGCTCAACGACGGGGCGATAGACGTCATGGTGCTGGCAGCCGACGGCGGGAGCCTGCTCGGATATGCCGCCCTCGAGTGGCAGGAGGCGCCGGACAGACCGGTGTTCCAGCCGAGGAAGACGGTGTTCGTCCGGGATCTGGTCGTGAACGAGGAACATCGCGGACTCGGACTCGGCTCCAGGCTGATGGAGCAGGTCATCCTCTACGCCCGCGCCAAGGGCGCCGATGCGGTCGATCTCAACGTCTTCGAGTGCAACCCTTCGGCTATCCGCTTCTATGAACGGCAGGGGTTCCGGACCAAGACCCGGATCATGGAGTTCATTCTGGACGAGCAGGAGAAGTGAATGAAGGTGCGGCAGCTTCCAGGATTTTTTTCGGAGGCTGTCTTTTTTTGCTTTCCTTGCTTCTTGCAATGGGCAACAGGCGGGCGGCGGGCATTGAACAAGCGATCCGAATCCACGATTGACACTGATCCCCATCTGGGATTACGATACCAGATAACTAATTCCAACTAAGCGCAGCGGAATATAAGAAAAAAGGGGCCGGTCAGATGAACATCGAGAACATCGAGGCGTTTGTTTATGTCCATCACTACGGCAGCTTCAACAAGGCTGCCGAAGCCTTGTACTTGTCGCAGCCTTCGGTGACGGCCCGCATCCAGACGCTTGAACGCGAGCTGGACAGCCGTCTCTTCGACCGCCAAGCGAAGCAGATCGCGCTGACCGATAAGGGGAAGCAGTTCCTTCCTTACGCGCAGCAGATTCTCCAGACGTTCCGCAAGGGCAAGCTCCATATCCAGCAGAGACGGGCGATGCCGGGAGAGCTGCGGATCGGGAGCACGGTGTCCGTGTCGAATTATTTGATTCCCGACTTGCTGCCGCTCCTGCAGGAACGGTTCCCCCGGCTGACGTTCAAGCTGACGACGGGCACATCCGACGAGCTGGCGGCCAAGCTGCTGGACAAGGAGCTGGATCTCGCCTTTGTCCGCAGGCTTGCCCATCCCTCCCTCCAATCCATTCCCCTATACGAGGATCCCATCAAGCTGTACGTGCATGAAGACCATCCCTTCGCCGGCAGAGGCATCATTCCGATCGAGGAGATCGGCTCGCAGAAGCTGATCTTCTTTGAATGCGGCTCGCTGGACTGGCAGCGGGTCCATCGCGTCTTCGAGAGCCTGGAGCATCCCCCCGACATCGTTTTCCAAGCCGATAATTCCGAGACGGCCAAAAAACTGGTCATGCACCGTGCCGGCATCTGTTTCCTGCCGGGCATCTGCGTTCGCCGCGAAGTCGGCGAAGGCCGCCTGATTCCCGTTGAAGTCAAGGAAATCGCAGGCATCTCCCTCCATACAAGCCTCATCGCCCCAGCCGGAGAGAACATCGAGATCGTGGAAACGATCCGAGGGTTCCGTCCGCTGCTGGAGCTGTAGCCCCGCGCGTTAATGGAGCTGGAGCTGTAGCCCCGCCCGTTGCCGGCGCCGGAGCAAAAAGCCGGCTCAGCCGTGCGTTCCACGCCCGCAGCAATAGCCGGCTTCAGCCCTCTCCAGCCTTGCATTCCTTGCGCCGCAAAATTCATGCGTTCCATCAACCGCACCCATTGGTCCGCAGCCTGGGCCACAGCATTCGTCCGCTCCTTGCTCCGGGTGCCGAGGCCTGTCCTTCAGCAAGTCAGCATCGTCTTCGGCACTTTCTATCGACGAATAGATCTTCTCTATTAGCCGTCGCCGGCAGGCGATGGTACAGTGGAACAAACACAATCCTTACTAAATGCATGGGAATTATCAATTATTAATGTGCCGGGCAGGAGGAGAAGTCCATGGGGGAAATATTCCGCAAAGCCGTCAAGCGGGACGCCGAGCGTCTCCAGGAGGTCGTTTACGGAGCTTATGCGCAGATTCGCGAGCTCGAGCTCCGCTGGCCTGCCGCGCATGCGGATGTGGAGCTGATCGAGGCCAACATCGAGGCCAATGACTGTTACGTGCTGGAGCTCGACGGAGTGATCGCCGCGACGATCACGCTGAACAGAGAGCCTTTGCCGGAATCGTTCGGGAGGCTTCCGTTCCTGAAATGGTTCGCGGCGGCTCCTGAATTCCAGGGTACGGGGCTGGGAGGCAGACTGCTGGATTGGGTGGAAAATCAGGTCATACGCGATGGGCTGCACGAGCCGGCCGTGACGCTGGCGACCGCCGAAAAGCACCCGTGGCTGCTCTCCATGTACGAGCGCAGAGGCTACAAGCGGTTTCAGGCGTTCGATTCCGGCAACGGCGACGGCACGATGCATCTGCTCCGCAAGGAAGTCGGGTCCGCCTTCGAGCCTGTCTGAGCTGCACGCAGATCGTCGCTGGATGACAGACGTGGAGACCGGCTGTTTCAGCTTGATTCGCCTTCAAGCCGATATGCCCGAAGCCATTTTGATTTTGATTTCGATTGTCGATAAGGGGGATTTTTCATGAAAAAGAAAACGGCCGGCGTATCCGCCGCCATCCTGCTGACGCTGCTGCTGGCGGCATGCGGAGCCAAAGAAAACGGTGAGGAGGGGGTCAAGGCCGCTTCCGCAGGCCAGGAGACTTCCGCGCCGGTGAAGAAGATCATCGTCGGCACGGGAACGCAGTTCCCGAAAGTATGCTTTATCGATGAAAACGGCAAGCTGACCGGCTTCGACGTGGAGCTGGTGCGCGAGATCGACAAGCGGCTGCCCCAGTATGAGTTCGAGTTCCAGACGATGGAGTTCAAGAGCATCCTGCTGAGCCTGGACGCGAAGAAAATCGATTTTGCCGCCCATGAATTCGAGAAGAATCCGGAGCGGGAAGAAAAATATCTGTTCAATAAGGTGCCTTACGCCCACTGGCGTAACAAGATCATCGTCGCCAAGGACAACAACGACCCCATCGAGTCGCTCGACGACCTGAAGGGCAAGAAGTTCATTACCGGCGCGACAAGCGCGGAAGCCCAGATCCTGCTCAACTACAACAAGGAGCATGGCGACGCGCTCAAGATCGTCTACTCCAGCGGAGCGGCCAACGATACCGTGAGCCAGATCACGACGGGCCGCGTGGACGCGGCTGTCGGAGCGGACTTCTCCCTGTCGCTCATCGATCCGCAGCGCAAGCTCAAGACGGTGGGCAAACCGCTCAGCGAAGCCGATATCCTGTTCGTCTTCCGCAAGGGCGAGCCCGAGTCGCAGAAGCTGTCCGACGACATCGACAAGGCGCTGGAGGAAGTGAAGGCCGACGGAACGCTGGCCAAGCTCAGCGAGCAATGGCTCGGAGGCGACTTTACGGAGGACAGCGCGAGCAAGTAAGCCATCGCGCGGAGAGGAGGGGATGGGAATGGGCGGCTTGCCGTTTGAATTCTCCTACGTGCTGAAATTTATTCCGAAGCTGGCATCGACGCTGAACGTGACTCTGCTCATCGTGGGCGGCTCGCTTCTGACGGGCCTGCTGGCGGGCCTGCTCGCCGCGCTGCCCCGCCTGTACCGCATTCCGGTGCTGGAGCAGCTGTCCAAGGCGTATGCCTCGTTCTTCCGGGGGACGCCGATTCTCATCCAGCTGTTCCTCTTCTATTATGGGCTGCCGGAGGTGCTGAAGTGGATCGGCATCGACGTCTCTAAAACGCCTGTGCTCGTCTTCGTCATCCTGACCTACGGCCTCCATACCGGGGCTTACGTCTCGGAGACGATCCGGGCTTCCATCCTGGCGGTGGACCGGGGGCAGGTGGAGGCGGCGTACTCGATCGGCATGCGGGGCCATCAGGCGTTCGCGAGAATCGTGGCGCCGCAGGCGCTAGCGATCGCCGTGCCGGTGTTTTCCAATATGATTCTGGCGCTGCTCAAGGACACGTCGCTCGCCTTCACGCTCGGCGTCATGGAAATGACCGGCAAGGCGCAGACGCTCGCTTCGCTGACGCAGCATTTCTTCGAGGCGTATCTGGCGCTGGCCTTCGTTTATTTCGTCCTTGCTTTCGTGCTGGAAAAGCTGCTGCTGCACGGCGAGAAGAGGCTGCTCCGGCATGAGCGCGGCTCCGAAGCGGCCGCAAGCAAATTCCGCCTGCGGAGGCGGGTCTCGCTCAGGCAGCTGGCGGCGGAGCTGAAGGGAGGCACGCCCTCATGAACCTGGATCCCTCCTTTATCTGGACCGCTTTTCTCGAGCTGCTGCCGGCTGTGCCGACAACGCTCATCCTGACGCTCGTATCCGTCGTCTGCGGACTGTCGGCAGGAACCGCGCTCGCTCTGCTCCGCTATTTTCGCGTTCCCGTTCTGGGCCGGCTGGCGGCCGGCTATGTGACGGTCATTCGCGGCACGCCGATGCTCACGCATCTGCTGCTCATCTACGCGGGGCTGCCGCTTCTGATCGACGGGCTGTCGCAGCAGTACGGCTGGGGATGGAATTCGGCCCAAATTCCGATGATCGGCTTCGCGTTCCTGTCCTTCTCGGTGACCGCTTCCGCTTACGGCTCGGAGGTGATCCGCTCCGGCCTCCTGTCCGTGAACCGCGGCCAGCTGGAAGCGGCGCTGTCGGTAGGCATGACGACGGCGCAGGCGCTGCGGCGGATCGTGTTCCCGCAGGCGCTGGCGGCAAGCGTGCCGAACTTGTCCAACTTCGTCATCGGCATGATGCATGCCTCGACGCTCGCGTTTGTCGTGTCGGTCGTCGACATCAATGCGCAAGCGGAAATCGTCGCCTCGACGAACTGGAAGTTCTTCGAAGCCTTCCTCGCGGCGGCGGCCATCTTCTGGGGGCTGACCATCGTGCTGGAGAGGATATCCGCGCTGGTCGAGCGGCGGATCAATCTGTACAACCGGGGAGGCGTCGCATGATCAAGCTGAAGGGAATCAAGCTGTCGTTCGGCCGGCATGAGGTGCTGAAGGGCATCGACCTGCAGGTGGAAAAGGGCGAGGTGGTCGCGATACTGGGGCCGAGCGGCTCGGGCAAGACGACGCTGCTCCGCTGCCTGAACTATCTCGAGAAACCGGGCGAGGGCAGCATCCATATCGCCGGCTTCTCGACCGACTTCCGATCGATCAGCCGCAAGGATATTCACGAGCTGCGCCGGAAGACAGCGATGGTATTCCAGCAATACAACCTGTTCCGGCATAAGACCGCGCTGGAGAACGTAATGGAAGGGCTGCTGGTCGCCCGCAAGCTTCCGAAGGCGGAAGCCCGCGAGCGCAGCATCCGGCTGCTGGAGAAGGTCGGGCTCGGCGAGAAGCTGGACGCCTACCCGAGCCAGCTGTCCGGAGGCCAGCAGCAGCGGGTCGGCATCGCCCGGGCGCTGGCGCTGGAGCCGGAGGTCATCCTGTTCGACGAGCCGACCTCGGCGCTCGATCCCGAGCTCGTCGGGGAGGTGCTGGCGGTCATCCGGCGCATCGCCAGGGAAGGCATCACGATGATCGTCGTGACGCATGAGATGGGTTTCGCCCAGGACGTGGCGAACCATGTCGTGTTCATGGACGGCGGCGTCATCGTCGAGGAAGGACCTCCGGTGGAGCTGTTCCGCAATCCGAAGGAAGAGCGCACGCGCCAGTTCCTGAAGCGGATCACGCCGGAGGCCAGCTATACGATTTAGCCGTGCAGATCTGAGGCGTGGGCATGCAAGGCGGGGAACTGGAACGAGAGAACAAAATAGAAAGCAAGATAGAGAGCAAGAAGAGGGTCTGAGAGCAAGAAAAAGCAAGCAGAAAGCAAGGCAGAGAAAACAAAGAGTTAGAGAAAAGGGCAGAAAGCAAGGAAAAGACCAAGGCAGAGAGCAAAGCAGAGAGCAAGGCAGAAAGCAAGGAAAAAAGCAAAGCAGAGAGCAAGGCAGAGAGCAAGGCAGAGAGCAAGCAAGAGAGAGTAGGGAGGGAGCAGCATGTCCTTTGCGGTAAGCGTTTTGGATCAGAGTCCAATCTATCCCGGCGATACGCCGGAGCAAGCGCTGGCCCGTACAATCCGGCTCGCGCAGAAGGCGGAGCAGCTCGGCTTCCGCCGGTTCTGGGTATCCGAGCACCATGACACCGAGCATTTGGCGGGCTCCTCGCCCGAGGTGCTGATCTCGCATCTGCTGGCCCGGACGGAGTCGATCCGGATCGGATCGGGCGGCATCATGATTCAGCATTACAGCCCGTACAAGGTGGCGGAGAGCTTCCACGTCCTGGCCGCGCTGGCCCCGGGCCGCGTCGATCTTGGAGTAGGCAGGGCGCCCGGCGGCCTGCCGCGCAGCACGCAGGCGCTGCAAAAGCATGCCGCGGCGGAGCAGCCGACGCTGACGGAGAAGATCGAGGAGCTGGCGGCTTATGTCGGGGGAACCCCGCTGCCCGAGGATCATGCCCAGGCGGGGCTGAGGGCGACTCCCGTCCCGGCCGTCGCGCCGAAGGTATACGTGCTCGGCGCTACCGTTGCGAGCGCCCGCTCTGCGGCGCTGCTCGGCTTGCCGTACGTCTTCTCGCTCTTCATCGGGGCCGATGAAGAGGCGGCCGTACAGGCTTTGCGGGAGTATAGAGAGAATTTCGACGCTTCCGGCGGCGGCGTCCCGGAGGGCTTGCTCGCTGTAGCCGCCATCGCGGCAGAGACGGATGAGGAGGCGCTGGCGCAGCTGCCGTCGCAGAAGGTGGTCAAGGTGCATCTGGCGAGCGGGAAGACAGTAACTCTGGGTACGCTGGAGCAGGCCGAGGAGTACGGCCGCACTTCCGGCGAGTCCTACCGGATCGAGGAAAAGGAGCCCGTCATTGTTGCGGGATCCAAGGAGACGGTGCGGACCAGGCTGGAGACGCTGCGGGCTGCGGCGGGCATCGAGGAGTTCATCGTGACGACGAACGTGCCGGACTTCGGCAAGCGGATCCGCTCGTACGAGCTGCTGGCCGAGCTCGCTGCGGAAGCTGCCGTCCAGGAGACGGAGGCAGACAGCGAAGCGGCTGTCGGCAGGCTTGCCTGAGCAGTTCAGCAGTCAGCCTGTCGGGATAGTTGGGAAGGAAGAGGCCGGCAGTCCGATCAGGCTCAGATCCAGGGGAGGAGGGGCAATTGTGATTCAAACTGCTTCCGACAAGCTCAAGGACAGGGCGGCAGAGCTGGGGGAAGAGCTGGTGGCAATCCGCAGGGAGCTCCACCGGCACCCCGAGCTGTCGCATGAGGAGGTCGAGACGACCCGCCGCATCCGGGGATGGCTGCAGGCCGCAGGCATCCGGATCGCGGACGAATATCCGCTGCGCACCGGTCTCGTCGCGGAGATCGGCGGTCTGCGGGAGGGGCCGGTCGTGGCTGTGCGGGCGGATATCGATGCGCTGCCGATCCAGGAGGAGACGGGATTGCCGTACGCTTCCGAGCATCCGGGCAAAATGCATGCCTGCGGCCATGACTTCCATACGGCGGCAGCGATCGGGGCGGCGCTTCTGCTCAAGGAGCGGGAAGCGGACCTTCCCGGTACGGTCCGCCTGCTGTTCCAGCCGGCGGAGGAGAAGGCGACAGGCGCCGGCAAGGTCATCGCGAGCGGAGCGCTGAGTAATGTATCCGCCGTGGTGGGGCTGCACAACAAGCCCGATCTGCCCGTCGGCACCGTCGGCATCAAGAACGGTCCGCTCATGGCGGCGGCCGACGGCTTCGTCGTCGAGGTGGCGGGCCGCGGCTCCCATGCGGCCGTGCCCGAGGCCGGGATCGATCCCATCGTAGCCGCTGCGCATATCGTGACGGCGCTGCAGACGGTCGCCAGCCGCAATGTAGGAGCGCTGCAGAGCGCCGTCGTCAGCGTGACGAAGCTGCACAGCGGAACGTCGTGGAACATCATTCCCGACAAGGCGGTGCTCGACGGCACGGTCCGCACCTTCGACGAGGAGGTGCGGGAGCGGGTGCTGCGCCGGTTCCGGGAAGTGGCGGAGGGCGTGGCGTCGGCGCTCGGAGCCGAGGCGTCGGTCCGGTGGGTCGAGGGGCCGCCTCCGGTGAACAACGATGCGGAGCTGGCAAAGCTGGCGGAAGCGTCGGCCCAGGCTTTGGGGCTGGCGGCGATCGAGCCGAGTCCATCTCCGGCCGGCGAGGATTTCGCCTTTTACCAGAAGGAAGTGCCCGGCTTGTTCGCCTTCTTCGGCACCTCCGGACCGCAGGAATGGCATCATCCCGCCTTCGATCTCGATGAGCGCGCGCTGCCTCTGGCGGCGGCCTTCCTCGCAGAGCTGGCGGAGCGGGTGCTGCGGCACAAAGGTCAGGAGCAGAAGGGGCGGGAATAGGGTCATGAGCAGCAGCAGGCGGAGGCAGGAAGCCAGCCGTCGCTTGTCATATAGGCAAGAGCCGAAAGCGCGCACAGACGCCGAGGCGGCAGCCCCGGGGCAGCAGGAGCGCTCGGCTGCGGGCTGCGAGCAGAAGGAACCAACCATGAATGTTCAGAGGAGGAATCGTCTTGAGCGTGAGTCAAATCGATCTGCAGGCATTCCTGCAGACGCATGAGCAGCTGCAGCGAGCTATCGAGGGATTGAGCGAAGAGCAGCTTCAGATCCGTGAAGCTCCGGGCAAATGGAGCATAACCGAGGTGTTGGCGCATTTGGCGGATCACAGCATTGTCGTCTCCTTCCGAATCCGCGACATCCTTGCGGATACCGAAGCAAGGCTGCCGGCCTTCGATCAGGACCGCTGGGTATCGGGGCAGAAGTCCAATCAAGGCCGGGCGGAAGACATCCTGGCTGTCTTCAAATCGCTGCTGCAGTTCAACAGCCTGCTGCTGAGCCGCTTGGACGAAGCGGGCCTCGCCAAGACAGGCGTTAATTTCAAGGGAGAGACGGTTCGGATTCCGGATATCGTCCGGGGATTCGTCCGCCATGTGCAGGGCCATCTGGGCCAGATCGAGCGAATCAAGCAGACGGCTCAGTCCGTTCACTGACAAGGAGGGGTATAGAGATGGCCAAACGAAGGCAATTAAGGCTGGGAGCGATGCTTCACGGCGTCGGCAGCAGCACTTCCCTGTGGCGGCATCCCGACATCAAGCCGGATGCGAGCACCAATTTTCCGCTGTACAAGGAATGGACCCGCAAGGCGGAGGAAGGGAAGTTCGACCTGGTGTTCGTGGCGGACGGCCTTTACATCAATGAAAAGTCGATACCGCATTTCCTCGACCGCTTCGAGCCGATTACGATTCTGAGCGCACTGGCAGCGGTGAGCACCCATATTGGGCTCGTCGGCACTCTGTCCACCTCGTACAGCGAGCCGTTCACGGTAGCGAGGCAGTTCGCCTCCATCGACAAGATCAGCGACGGCCGTGCGGGCTGGAACATTGTCACCTCTCCTTTGGAGGGCTCGGCTTCCAACTTCAGCAAGAAGGAGCATCCCGATCACGACAAGAGATACCGCATCGCGACGGAGTATCTGCAAGTGACGCGCGGCTTGTGGGATTCCTGGGAGGACGACGCCTTCGTGCGCGACAAGGAGTCGGGCGTTTTCTTCGATCCGGACAAAATGCATGCCTTGAACCACGAGGGCGAGTTCTTCTCCGTCAAAGGTCCGCTCAACATCTCGCGCTCCCGTCAAGGGCATCCCGTCATCTTCCAGGCCGGAGCGTCCGAGGTGGGGCGCGATTATGCGGCCAAGGAAGCCGACGCCATCTTCGCCGGACATGAAACGCTGGAGGAGGCAGCTTCCTTCTATGCGGACATCAAGCGCCGTGCGGCCGCCTTCGGCCGCAATCCCGACGACGTGCTCATTTTTCCGGGTATCGGACCAATCATCGGGAAAACGGAGGAGGAGGCCGAGCGCAAATACCGGGAGACGGCGGCGCTTGTCTCGACCGAGAACGCGCTGCTCTATCTGGGCCGCTTCTTCGAGCATCACGACTTCTCGCAGTACGATCCCGATGCGCCGTTCCCCGAGCTGGGGGATCTCGGCAAGAACAGCTTCCAGAGCACGACCGACCGCATCAAGAAGACGGCCCGGGAGCAGGGACTGACGCTGCGCGAGGCCGCTCTGCAGGTGGCGACGCCTCGTCCTCTCTTCATCGGAACGGCCGAGCAGGTGGCGGACCGGGTGCAGGAATGGTTCGAGGGCGGCGGAGCGGATGGCTTCATGATCGGCAGCGGCGTCCCGAACGCGCTGGAGGACTTCATCGACGAGGTCGTGCCGATCTTGCAGGCCCGCGGCTTGTTCCGCATCGAGTACGAAGCGGATACGCTGCGGGGCAATCTGGGCCTGCCGGTGCCTGCGAACCGTTATGCGGCGCGGAGGACAGGGCAGGAGAAGGAGACGGTGCAGAAAGGCTGAGGCGGGGTAGGCTTCTTCAATGGAAAGCGGAGAGATCATGCGAGTCGGTGAAGGAAGACTTTCTTTCCCGATTCGACGGATTGGAGCGGGGGTTTTCCCCGTCTGGAGGCGTCATGCGGCTTGCACAGCGTTTGGCTCCTCTATTTTTTTGCAGGGAAGCGTTGTCCGGCTGGCGGGAAAGATCCCCATGGACAGACTGGGCTCATCATGGTAAAAAAAGAGAGCGTGATTGGTTTGGTCGCTGGACGTCCCTGAGGATGAATGAATTTTCGCAGAACGCGGCTAAAATAAGAATTGTAAATTCCGAGTATTCCGATATATAATCTTCCTAACATCGAGCTGACAAGCTCTTAATTAGGGGGAGAAAAGCATGGCTTTTTCCAAACGAAATCCGATCGAGACGGTCGTAGCGATCGGAATCGGCTCCGCGCTGTTCACCATTCTGGGCCGATTCGGATCGATTCCGACCTGGATTCCGGACACCAACGTGGAGACGACCTATGCGCTGCTCGCGCTGTTCGCCGTCCTGTACGGACCGCTGGCGGGGGTGCTGATCGGCTTCATCGGACACACGCTCAAGGATCTTACCTACGGCACGCCATGGTTCAGCTGGATCATCGCATCCGCTGCCGTGGGCCTCATCATCGGCCTGGCTTCAGGCAAGGTTAGAGCGGTAATTGACGACGGGGACTTCAGCTTCAAGACGATCATTCGCTTCAATCTCTATCAGATCGCAGCCAATGCCGTCGCCTGGTTCGTGATTGCACCGTCGCTGGACATCCTCATCTACGCCGAGCCGGCGAACAAGGTATACACGCAAGGACTGGTAGCCGGGGCATCCAATATGGTGACGGTAGCCATCCTCGGCACTCTCCTTCTGGCCGCCTACGGCAGAACCCGCGTCAAGAAAGGCAGCCTGACCCGGGAAGCGTAATTCGCGGCGCTGGACCGCGGTTGTGGAACGCATGCTTTCCATATTTGCTCCATGGGATTTTCCAGCATGCTCCGAAGCCGGCGCCAAGCAGCCGGCTTTTCTTCATATACAGGGCCGAGGCTCTAGCAGAAAGAGGTCGATCAACATGGGAGACAACCGCAGGCCGGCGGCCGAATTCAAAGGATTCTCGTTTCAATACCGCGCCCAGAGCGAGCCGACCTTGCACGATATCGATCTGGTTATCCATGAAGGCGAAAAGGTGCTCATCGTCGGTCCTTCCGGGTCAGGCAAAAGCACGCTCGCACACTGCATCAACGGGCTTGTCCCCCATTTCCACGCCGGAGAAATGGAAGGGGAGGCTCTCATTGGCGGGGAGAATCTGGCCGGGCTGGATATTTTCGCGCTGTCGCGCAAGGTCGGCACGGTCCTGCAGGATCCCGACGGGCAGTTTGTCAGCATGACCGTGGCCGAGGACATCGCGTTCTCTCTGGAGAACGACGGCATGCCGCAAGCCGAGATGAAGGTGAAGGTAGCGGCTGCTGCCCGCAGCGTAGGCATGGAAGGACATCTGGAGTCATCTCCGCAGTCGCTGTCCGGCGGACAGAAGCAGCGCACCTCGATGGCCGGCGTTCTCGTCGGGGAGGCGGGCATCCTGCTCTTCGACGAGCCGCTGGCCAGCCTCGATCCCGAAGCGGGAAGGCTCGCGGTGGAAATGATCGACGATATCCACCGGCAGACGGGCTGCACCGTCATCATCGTCGAGCATCGCTTGGAGGAAGTTCTGCATCGCAGCGTGGACCGGATCATCGTCATGGGAGAAGGACGGATTGTCGCGGATCTTAGCCCGGAGGAGCTGCTCAGCTCCTCGACGCTGCGCGAGCTGGGGCTGCGCGAGCCGCTTTACCTGACGGCGCTGAGATACGCTGGATGCCCTATCGGTCCGGAGCTGAAGCCGGCCAGCATCGAGACCGTCTCGCTGGAGAGCGGAGGAGCGGATCAGCTGCGCGCGTGGCACGAGGCGGCGGAGGCCGCGCAGCCTCTCTTGGCGCGGGAGCCGGTGCTGGAGCTGGAAGGCATCTCCTATGCCTACGATGCCGGCAAGGAGGTGCTGTCCGGCCTGTCGCTCTCGATCGGAGAGGGCGAGCTGGTCGGCATCGTCGGCCGCAACGGAGCCGGCAAGTCGACCCTTTCGAGGCTGATCTGCGGTTTCGGACGTCCGACCGCGGGACGGATTCTTTATCGGGGCCGGGATATCGCAGGGGATACGATCAAGGAGCGCTCGGAGCGGATCGGCTACGTGATGCAGAACCCCAACCATATGATCTCCAAGCATCTCATCTATGACGAAGTCGCGCTTGGCCTGCAGCTGCGAGGGGCCGGCGAAGAGGAGATCCGCGAACGTGTGCTGGAGACATTGAAGATCTGCGGCTTGCATCCCTTCCGCAGCTGGCCGATCTCGGCGCTCAGCTACGGGCAGAAGAAGCGGGTCACGATCGCGTCCATCCTCGTCCTGGATCCGGAGGTCATCATCCTGGACGAGCCGACGGCGGGGCAGGACTTCCGCCATTACAACGAGATGATGGAATTCCTGCTGGAGCTGAACCGCCGGGGCAAAAGCATCGTCGTCATCACGCATGACATGCATCTGCTGCTGGAGTATGCGGAGCGGACGCTGGTCATCGGCGAGGGCCGTGTGCTCGCCGACGCGCTGCCGGCGGATGTGCTGACGGATGCCGCTCTCGTGGAGGAGGCGAGTCTCCGGGAGACTTCGCTCCAGCGGCTGGCAGCACGCGCAGGCATCGGGGATCCGAGAGAATTCGTGCGGCGCTTCATCGTCCGCGACAGGGAGGCGAGACGCTCATGAAAGCCAGGATGATCGCTTACCGCCATCAGGATTCGCCGATCCACCGTCTTGGCGGGGCCGCCAAGCTGGCGTTCTTCGCCATCTGGTCGGTGACGGCGATGATGACGTACGACACGAGGGCGCTGGGGTTCATGCTCGCGATTGCGGTCGCCGCCTTTGCCGTGTCCAAGGTCAAGTTCGCCGACTACGGCTTCGTGCTCTATCTGATCCTGTTTTTCTTCCTGCTGAACCATATCGCCATCTTCCTGTTCTCACCGCTGGAGGGCGTCAAGATCTACGGCACCCGCCACGACCTGCTGCATCTGGCCGGACGGTACTGGGTCACGGAGGAGCAGCTGTTCTACCAGTTCAATATCGCCCTCAAATATATGACCGTGATTCCGATGGCGCTGCTGTTCATCCTGACGACCCACCCCGGCGAGTTCGCCTCCAGCCTGAACCGGATCGGCATCAGCTACCGCATCGCCTATTCCGTCAGCATCGCCCTTCGTTACATTCCGGACATCCAGCGGGATTTCCAGAACATCTCGCACTCGGCGCAGGCTCGCGGCATCGATATTTCCCGCAAGGAGAAGCTGCTCAAGAGGCTGAAAAACGTCGTCGGCATCCTCATGCCGCTGATTCTGACGAGCGTGCAGCGGATCGAGACCGTGAGCGCCGCGATGGAGCTGAGGGGCTTCGGGCGGGGGCGCGGCCGCACCTGGTACAATGCCCGTCCCTTCCGGACGGGCGATTACGCGGCTGTGGCGCTGGTCGTCGCCATCGCTGCCGTAACGGCCTGGCTGACCTTCCGCGACGGCTCGCGGTTCTACAATCCGTTTCGCTAACAGGAACCCCGGCCCGGGAGGCCGGGGTTTTGGCGTTTGTAGTTGAGCGGGGTTTTGGGGTTTTTGTAGTTGAGCACGCCTTTTTCGAGGGGACATTGGCCCTGCGGTTTGAGAAGAAAGGACGCGAGGTCGAGGGGCGAGGCTCGGGAGAGGATGATATACTGGAACGGATTGGTCATTCGGCCCGTGTTCACTTGGGCCTTTCGGGGAAGGTGTTCGGCATGAAGGGGTACTTGTTTCTGGCTGCGGCCATCGTCAGCGAAATCTTCGGGACGTCCATGCTCAAGGCATCCAGCGGCTTCAGCAGACTGTGGCCGAGCCTCGGCACGGTGGCCGGATTCGGCATCGCGTTCTACTGCTTGTCGCTCGCTCTGCAGCATATTCCGCTCGGGATCGCATACGCGATCTGGTCCGGCGTCGGGACCGTCATCACGGCCGCCATCGGCATCATCGTGTTCAAGGAAACGGCGAGCATGACGACCGCGATCGGCATCGCGCTCATCGTCGCCGGCGTTGTCGTGCTGAATTTGAAGGGCGCTGCACACTGAGGTTATTGGCGATGCCGAGGTTCCGGATATGAATGCGAGTCATGGTTCCGGTAGATAGAATTGGGAAAGGACGAAGGCTCCGCAGTTGCACATAAAGGATTTGAAACCGACAGGGTCCGCAGTTGCATGCAGAGGATTTGAAACGGACGGGGTCCGCAGTTGCACGCAGGAGTTGAAACCGACAGGGTCCGCAGTTGCACACGGAGGATTTGAACGGACGGGGTCTGCAGTTGCACGCAGAGGAGTCGAAAAGGACGAAGGCTCCATAAACTGACCGAGGTTTCGTGTCAGTCATAAGATCGTATCGGACTAGGATCGAGTCGGCCATGAAATCGTATCGGACATACGATCCGTTATTTTTGGCGAAATCGCCAATCCGAGCACTTATCGGACATAGGATCCGTTATTTGAGGTAAAAAGCCTGTTTTCAGGGGGTAATCATCCAAATAAGGAATCCTATGTCCGTTAAATTTTTTTGAATGGGTAAATTCGTGCAAATAGCGGATCGTATGTCCGATAACTGGCAGCAAGGCATCTAGTCCCCCTTTTTCTGGCGTGTCTTGTATGCCGAATACCTCATATTACTGCTACAACGCCTTAAAGACCCACAAACCCACAAAATCCAAAGGTTTAATAACTATTAAAGTTCCCCAAACCCCAAACCCCAAACCCCAACCCCGACAAACCGGCAAACCCAAAGGTTTCATAACCATTAAAGTTCTACAACCCCTGCAACCCCCTCCAACCCCAAAGCAGCCGCACCCGAGCCAAAATCACCCATAGAGATGCGATATCCATGAAACAATCGGATAACGGCCTCGCAATGGGAAGGACTATACACCAATGTGCACAGGATGCGAAGGGTGCAGCGTCGACCTAAGTCCTGGTGAAAATGCATCTTCGCTATTGAGAGGAGTCTTTCTTTTTCCTGAATCTCCCTTTCCCGCAACAATTGCTTGAGCGGTGGTTATGATATTTAGTATTCGTTATATCCCGGGCTTGCGCGCTGGGGTATCGTTAAGCATGCCGAAGGGCAGCAAGGGGGAAGCAGCATGAAATACGGGCGAAAAGCGGCCCGGACAGGCCTGCTGGCGGCAATGGCGCTGCTCGCCGGCTGCGCGGGACCAGGGTCCGGCGGAGAAGGCGGAGCGGGGCCGGATAAGCCGTTTCAAGGCAAAACCCTCGTGTTCGCGGCGGCAAATCATCCCTGGGCGGATGCGATCAAGCCGCTCCTGCCTGAATTCGAGGCGGAGACGGGCATGAACGTCATCGTCCAAAGTTACTTTGAAGATCAGCTTACTCAGAAGCTTATCCTGCAGCTGACGAGCGGCACGGGCACGCCGGATGTGTTCATGTACCGGCCGCTGCAGGAAGGTCGGATGTTCGACCGCAACGGCTGGCTGGAGCATCTGGACGGCTATGTGAAGCAGGACTTCGCGTACGACTGGAGCGATTTCTCGCCCCAGGCGGTCCGCTCCGCTACGGTGGACGGTCGTCTGGCGGGCATTCCGGTCGTTACGGAGCAGGGCGTGCTTTATTATCGCAAGGATCTGCTCCGGCAGGCCGGAATTCCGGTGCCGAAGACGCTTCAAGAGCTGGCCGAGGCGGCACGGAAGCTCCATGATCCGGCAAGCGGCATCTATGGCTTCGTCTCTCGGGGCCAGCGCTCGCCGCTCGTGACGCAGGTTTCGTCGTTTCTTTATTCCGAAGGAGGAGACTTCACCGAAGGCGGCAAGGCCGCCATCAATTCGCCCGAGGCGATCCGGGCGTTCAAGCTGTACGGAGGGCTGCTCCGGGATTACGGCCCCCCGGATGTCATCAATATGTCCTGGCCGCAGGCGATCGCGTTTTTCGCAGAAGGCAAAGCGGCCTTTTATACGGATGCGACATCCATCTACCACAGCGTGACGGACCCCGGACGCTCCAAGGTAGCGGACAAGGTCGGCTTCGCGCCGTTCCCCGCGGGCTCGGGAGGCTCCCGAACCTACAGCATCACCTCGTGGGGCATGGCGATGAACCCCCGGACCGCCGACAAGGACGCGGCGTGGGCGTTCATCCGCTGGGCGACCAGCAAGGAGAACGTCCTGGCCGCTCAGGCGCTGGGCAATACCGGCGCCCGGAAGTCCGTATGGAGCCTGCCGGAAGGCACGGCGGCGTTTCCGCCGGAGCTGGCGGCTGTGATTCGCGGCTACGGAGATACCGGCATCGACCATGACCGTCCGGTGGCGGTCCATGTAGCCGAAGCGAGGGAGGCGGTAGGGGAAATCGTGCAGCGGGTGATGACGGGCTACCCGGACATCAAGGAGAAGGCGGATGAGCAGAATGCGGTTCTTCAATCGATTCTGGATCGCAAATAACCGCAGCGCCGGCCGGCGCCGGGTGTCCCTGTTCACCAAGGTAGTCGCCGTGCTGGCGCTGCTGCTGATTCCGGTCCTGCTGCTGTACAGCTATTCCAACCGTCAGGCGGAAAAGGTCGTGGAGGAGCAGCTGCGCTCCTCCAACCTCAGCGAGCTCGGCTTCTTCGCGAACCGGATGGACAACGTCATGGAGAGCCTGTCGCTGTTTCCGGTCATCCTCAGCTACGACCCCCATATCCGCGACTATGTCGCCGGCGAGGGGGAGGCGCAGATCAACCCGCTGAATGCGCAATCGCGGATTCGGGAGAAGCTCAGCCTGCAAAGCGCTTCCGGCAGCTGGACGAACGACCTGTCGATCGCTCTGCCGGGGCAGAGCTCGGTGCTGAGCTCGAACATCTACGTCAACGGAGCGGACGCCTGGGGCTGGGACAAGCCCATCCGCAAGGAATGGACGTACGAGGAGGATCTGTCGCGGGGCAACCCGGCGGGAACGTTCCTCCGCGAGACGGCCGAGCCTGCGGACGCCGGACTTGCAGGCGAGGCGGACGCGGTGTTCCAGGTGCGCTTCCCCGCGGAGGCGCTGCGGGATCTGCTGGATCTGTACCGCAAGGACAAGCGCAGCGATCCCTTCCTGTACCGTTCCGGTCAGGAGCTTATTCTGGGCAGCAGCTCGGACCGCGCCATGGCGGAGGCGATCCGGGACGGATTGCTGAGCCGGACGGAGGCGCCCAGAGGCCAGCAGACGATCGAGGTCGGCGGCCAGTCCTATCTGGTCAGCTATGTGAAATCCGCTCAGCTCGGCTGGTATTTGGCCGATTACGTCCCGGTCCAGCGGATTCTCAGTCCCATTACATCCGTCCGCAACTGGTTTTACGGCTCGATCGCGGCGCTCGTGCTGATCGGATTCGTCTCGGCGCTGCTGCTCTACCGCAACGTGCAGATTCCGCTGCAGAAGATGATTCGGGGCGTGCGCCGGATGAGCAGCGGGGACTTCTCCTCGAGGATCGAGTACAAGGCGGGGAGCGAGTTCGACGATTTGATCGGGCATTACAACGAAATGGCGGGCAAAATCCAGGTGCTGGTCGAGGATGTGTATACGGAGCGGCTTCGCTCCCGCGAGGCGACGCTCAAGCAGCTGCAGTCGCAGATCAATCCGCATTTCCTGTACAACTCGCTGTTCTTCATCGCCAACTCGGCGATGATGGAGGACCGGGATGCGGTCATTGCGATGGCGGAAAATCTCGCCGACTACTACCGCTACTCGACCCGCCTGGAAAACCAGCTCGTTCCCGTGCGGGAGGAGCTGGAGCTGGTCCGCAGCTACCTGACGATCCACAACCTGAGAATGGACCGGCTTCAATATGAGATCAACGTGCCGGAAGAGATGCAGGACGTTCTCATCCCGAGGCTGCTGCTGCAGCCGCTCGTGGAGAACTCCATCGTGCACGGCATCGAGCCGCGCCTCGAAGGCGGCTGCATCGTCATCGAAGGCCGGCAGGAAGGCGGCTGGTGCAGCCTGACCGTGAAGGACAACGGCGCCGGCTTGGACGCGGCAGGGCTGGACCGGCTGCGCAGGCAGCTCAGCGAGCCGATGTCGGACGAGATCGGCTGCGGCACCTGGAACGTGCATCAGCGGCTGCGGTACCAGTTCGGCGACCGTTCCGGGCTGCTGCTGGAGGCCGGGCAAGGCGGGGGCTTCCGCGCGGAGCTGAGATGGCGCTGCGGCGGCGGCCCGACCGAGGAAGAAGGAGGCGGAGAAGATGGCGCAGCTGCTCATCGTGGATGACGAGGCTCATGTGGTCGACCGGCTGGCGGCTACCGTCGACTGGCAGGCCGCCGGAGTCGAGCAGGTATTCAAGGCTTACTCCGGCGTGGAGGCTCTGGAGCTGCTGCGGCAGTTCTCCATCGACATCGTCGTATCCGATATCCGGATGCCGGGCATGTCGGGGCTGGAGCTGATCGCGGAGATCCGCGGCAGCTGGCCGAAGACGAAGTGCATCCTGCTGTCGGGCTACTCCGACTTCAACTATGCCAAGGAAGCGATCCGGCATCAGGCGGAGGCGTATCTGCTCAAGCCGGTGAAGGAGGAGGAGCTGACCGCCGCCGTCCGCTCGGCCATCGGCAAGCTCGAGGAGGAATGGGAGGAGGTCATCTCCCAGCAGCGGCTGAGCTACGTGGTGAAGGAAAATCTGCCGCTCATGCGGGCTTCCCTGCTGCTCGATCTGCTGCAGGGGCGGATTCCCGAAGAGGCCGCCCTGCGGGAGAAGATGGGGATGCTGGAGCTCTCGGGCGGAGAGTGGAGCCGCTGCTCGCTCATGGTCGTGCGGCTCGACGAGCTGTTCCTCCAGTACGGGCCGCAAAATCCGGAGTGGAAGGAATACGCGATCGGCAACATGGCCGGAGAGCTGTTCGGCCCGCGCTACGCCATCTGGCCGGCCAAGGATGCCTACGGATATTATGTGTACGCCATGGCTCCGCGCCGGGATTCGCCGCATGGCCATGATGCCGCCTGGTTCGAGCGTACGGCTGCGGATCTGCAGACGGCGGTCTCCTCGTACCTGAAGGCGAAGATTTCCGTCATGGTCTGCAAGGAAGGACGGTTCCCGGAGGAGATTCCCGGCCTGTACGGCCGGCTCGTCGATTCCTTCCGCGGACGCATCGGCGACGAGCGGGAGCTGTTCATGAGGCTCGAGGATACGGGGCTCGATGCCGGCATCAAGCCGCTGGAGAGCCTCTATGAGCCGCCTGCGCTGATTCGCTTGTTCGACGCGGGCAAATGGAGCGAGATGGAGAACAAGCTGCAGCGGGTATTCACCGAGCTGGAATCCGATGGAGCCGGCTCGCAGGAGCTGCTGCTCGAGGTTTATTTCACGCTGGCCGGTGCTTATGCCTACATCGCCCACAAGAACGGCCGCCAGCTGTCGGATCTGCTCGGCGGCGATTACGCGGCGATGACCGAGGCGCCTCCATTCCGCTCGGTGAACCAGCTGAAGGAATGGTCGCTGCGCACGCTGCGGCGCATCCGGGAGGACATGCAGAAGGAAACGAAGGACTCGCGGGCGGATCTGATCCGCTCAATCCAGAGGTATGTCGAGGAGCAGATTACCGGCAGCCTGTCGCTGCAGGCGGTGGCGGACCGGGTCCATCTCCACCCGGTGTATCTCTCCAAGCTGTACAAGCTGGAGACGGGGGAGAACCTGAGCGATTACATGCAGGCGGCCCGCATGGCCAAGGCCGAGGAGCTGCTGAAGGGCAGCTCCGCCAAAATCTATGAAATCGCGGCCAGCCTCGGCTACCAGAGGCCGCATTCCTTCAATTTCGCGTTCAAGAAGCAGTTCGGCATGACGCCGCAGGAATACCGGGACCTGTATGCGGACGTTCAACCCGGCACCCCAACCAAATGACAATCAAGAGGTGATTGTATTATGCTGTTAGTAATCGTTCTTCTCGCCATCGTTGTGCTGCTCCTGCTGATCACGGTCGCGAAAATCAATCCGTTCGTCGCGCTTATCGTCACGGCGATCGGCGTCGGACTGGCGGCGGGCATGCCGCTGCTCTCCGTCAAGGACGGCCCCGTCGGCATCATCGATTCCATCAAGACGGGCATGGGCAACACGCTCGGCCTGCTGGCGATCGTTCTGGCGCTCGGCACGATGCTGGGCAAAATGATGGCCGAATCCGGCGGCGCCGAGCGCATCGCCACAACGCTGATCCGGCTGTTCGGCCAGCGCAACGTCCACTGGGCGATGATGGTCGTCGCTTTCATCGTCGGTATTCCGGTCTTCTTCCAGGTCGGCTTCGTCCTGCTCATCCCGCTCGTGTTCACGATCGCCCGCCAGACAGGCGTGTCGCTCGTGAAGATCGGCGTGCCTCTCGTCGCCGGCCTGTCCGTCGTGCACGGCCTTGTGCCGCCGCATCCGGCAGCCATGACGGCCGTAGGCATCTTCAACGCCGATGTCGGCAAAACGATTCTTTTTTCGCTCCTTGTCGGCCTGCCTACCGCCATTATCGCGGGCCCGCTGTACGGCAACTGGATCGGCAAGCGCATCCATAAGGAAGTGCCGAAGGCGATCGGCGACCAGCTGACGGAGAACGTGGACAACAAGGAGCTTCCCGGCTTCTTCAACACCGTATTCACCATTCTCGTTCCGGTTATCCTGATGCTGGCGGCATCGATCGCAGACGTATCCCTCAAGGACAAGGCGGATTATGCCGGCCTGTACGATTTCTTCAAGTTCGTCGGCGACCCCGTAGTCGCCCTGCTCATCGCCACCGTCTATTCGTTCTTCAGCCTCGGTTTCTTCCGCGGCATGAGCCGCGAGAAGGTGCTGAAGTTCTCCAACGACTGCCTGGCGCCGACAGCGACGATCCTGCTCGTCATCGGAGCGGGCGGCGCGTTCAACCGCGTGCTGCTGGATTCCGGCATCGGCGATTACATCGCGGAGCTGGCGACCTCGTCCCATCTGTCCCCGATTCTCCTCGGCTGGGGCATCGCGGCATTGATCCGCGTCGCGACGGGCTCTGCTACCGTGTCGATGATGACGGCGGCCGGCATCGTGGCTCCGATCGCCGTCGCCATGCCGGGCGTCAGCCCCGAGCTGCTCGTGCTGGCGACGGGAGCGGGATCGCTGATCCTGTCCCATGTCAACGACTCCGGCTTCTGGCTGATCAAGGAATACTTCGGCATGACCGTGAAGGAGACGCTGCAGACATGGACGGCGCTGGAGACGATCATTTCGGTGGCGGCGCTCGGGTTCATTCTTGTGCTGGATCTGTTTATTTAAGAAGTAACGGGGAGAGGCGGACGCCAGCGTTCGCTTTTCCCTTTGCAGGGTGACCGGAAAACGCTGAACATGGATGCTCAGGAGAAACAGTCGCATGCGTACGAAGCGTTTTTCTCCGTAAGCGGCAGCTGCTTGCCATTGAAGACGAGCTTTGCCTTCGCCGAGGGGCAGCAATCCGTCTTCAGCGGCCGTAAGGAGAAATCCATTTCCGCGTTCATGACGGTCATCCATCGGAGGAGGTTGAAAAGTGGGCCAAGCCTATATGATCGGCACCGACATCGGCACGACGAGCACCAAGTCCGTCCTGTTCACGACAGACGGCAAGCTTAAGGCTGTGAATCATATCGAGTATCCGCTTTATTCGCCGACGCCGGCGACCGCGGAGCAGGACCCGGAGGAGATTTTCGCCGCCGTCGTCGGCTCGATCAAGCAGGTCATGCTGGAGAGCGGGGTGGACCCGGCACAGGTGAAATGCGTGTCGTTCAGCTCCGCCATGCACAGCCTGATCGCCGTCGACGGGACGGGAAAGCCGCTCACCCGCTGCATCACCTGGGCGGACAACCGCAGCGCCCGCTGGGCGGACATCATCAAGAGCGAGCATGACGGGCACGAGATTTATCTGCGCACCGGCACGCCGATCCATCCGATGTCGCCGCTGGCGAAGCTGCTATGGCTGAGGAATGAGGAGAGCGGGCTGTTCGGCAAGGCCGACAAGTTCATCTCGATCAAGGAGTTCGTGTTCCACAAGCTGTTCGGGGAGTACGTCGTGGACCATTCCATCGCCTCGGCGACGGGACTGTTCAACATCCATGAGCTGGACTGGGACGCCGGCGCCCTGAAGGTGGCGGGCATCGACCCGTCCAAGCTGTCCCGTCTGGTCCCGACCCGCCATATCATGACGGGATTGGACGAGACGTGGGCGGAGCATATGGGCCTGCCTGCCGCGATTCCGTTCGTCGTCGGAGCCAACGACGGCGTCCTCTCGAACCTCGGCGTCAATGCGATCGAACCCGGCGTCGTCGCCGTGACGATCGGCACGAGCGGGGCGATCCGCACCGTGACCGACAAGCCGCGCGTCGATCCCAAGGGACGGATCTTCTGCTACGTGCTTACGGAAGACATGTATGTCATCGGGGGACCGGTCAACAACGGCGGCATGATTTTCCGCTGGATCCGCGACCAGCTCGGGGCATCCGAGAAGGAGACGGCGCAGCGCATCGGCCGCGATCCGTACGATCTGCTCTCGGATATCGCCGCGCGCGTCAAGCCGGGCTCCGACGGCCTGATCTTCCATCCGTTCCTGTCCGGCGAGCGGGCTCCGCTCTGGGATTCCAATGCCCGCGGCTCCTACTTCGGATTGGGGCTTCACCATAAGAAGGAGCATCTGATCCGTGCCGCGATGGAGGGCGTCATCCTCAATCTGTACACCGTCTTCCTGGCTCTGCAGGAGCTGATCGGAGAGCCGGGCAAAATCCATGCCACCGGCGGCTTCGCCCGCTCGGAGCTGTGGCGGCAGATGATGGCCGACATCTTCAACCAGGAGGTGCATGTGCCGGAGAGCGTCGAGAGCTCCTGCCTCGGAGCGGCGATTCTCGGCTTGTACGCGATCGGGGAAGCCGATTCTCTCGGCGTCGTGTCGGAGATGGTCGGCGGCACTTACCGGCATGAGCCGATTCCAAGGCATACGGAAATCTATCAAGAGCTTACCCGGATCTATATCCGCGTGTCGCGGCTGCTGCAGGACGAGTACAAGAGCATCGCGGATTTTCAGAGCAAATGGGTGTGAACAAAAAGAAAGGCCGCCAGCCGGTAATCCGGCTGGCGGCCTTTTCATTTCGCATGGCCATTCATGCAGCGCAGCCTAAAGGGGCTGGGGCTTTCCGATTCATTCACGTTTTCTGCGCCGCCATAGGATCCGGCTCGTGTTGAGGCACAGCCTTCCAAGCGGCCAGCGCCGCCCGGACCGCCGCCGTCTCCGGCCATCCGCTCAAGCCGTCCACGGCCTGAAGCAGCGCCAGCATGCCCTCGATCACGACCGGCCTTGGAGCAGGTGAAGCCGTCTCCTCTTGGAGCATGCCGGCCGCAGGCCGATGGAGCCGGCCGGCATCGCTCTCGAGCTCCGGCTCCAGCCGCTTGAGCAGAGCTGCTGCCGCCTCGACGAGGCGGCGCCGTTCCGCCCCGTCCCCGATGTCCCCCTCGGGGTAGAAGGTGCGGAATGCCTCCGAAGTCAGCACAGGCTCGTCCCCGGAATTCTCGAGCCCGCGAACGGAGTCTTCCAGCCGCCGGACAATCATCCTGGCGAGCTTCGCCGAGCTCAGCTTCGCGCCATTCAACAGGATGAATCCGATATACTCGCGGACCAATCCCGTCACGAGCACGGTCAGGTCGAAGGCATGAGGCTCGATTCTCGCGCCGTAGATGCCGACCAGCTGGTTGCGGAACCAGACGAACGAGCGGAGCCGCGCGTTCATGGAAAGCTCTCTCATCTGCTCGCTCAGGCTGATTTGGCCGCTGGAGAGCAGGAGCAGCATTTTGCTGTGCGAGGTCAGCTCGTCCAGTTGGGTTTTGATCTGCTGGAAGAGGCTCTCCCTGGAGCCCGGCTCGTAACGGGAAGCCGTTTCCGCCAATATGCCCGACATCCGTTCGAGATAGGATTCGAATACGGATTGAATCAGTTCTTCCTTGGATTTGAAGTAGAAGTAGATTCCGCCCTTGGCGATGCCGGCCGCGTCCGCGATATCCTGCATGGTCGTCTGATGATAGCCTTTTTGCATGAACTGCTCCATGGCGCAATGCAGGATCAGGTCTCTTTTATCCATGAATAATTCGCCCCCAAAGCAGTTGACCGACGGGTCAAACGGAACTATAATAAGCTTTATGTTTTGAATGGATAGGACTGGAAGGGTGAATGTAAAGACAGTCATCAGCAAGATTTTCTATCCTTTTCTACCAACATTATAGCACATGACCGATCGGTCAAAAAGTGGAGGAACCAACATGCAATCAACCGGCATCAACCGGAAATGGGTGCTTACCGGCCTCATCATGGGAATGTTTTTCAGCGCCCTTGAGCAGACGATCGTGGGGACGGCGATGCCGACCATCATTACCGAGCTTCAAGGCTTCGAGATTTTCGCCTGGGTGACGACCGCTTACATGATCGCTTCGACCGTCGTCGTTCCGATCGTCGGCAAGCTGTCGGATATGTACGGCCGCAGGCTGCTGTATTTGATCGGCGCCATTATTTTCGCAGCGGGCTCCGCGATGTGCGCCACAGCTGCCTCCATGGAGCAGCTGGTGCTGTACCGCGGCCTCCAGGGCATCGGGGGAGGCATGCTGATGCCGCTGTCCCAGACGATCATCGGCGATATTTTCACTGCGGAGCAGCGGGCCAAATGGCAGGGCGTATTCGGTGCGATCTTCGGCCTCAGCTCGGTCATCGGTCCCTTCATCGGCGGCGTCATCGTCGACAACGTCAGCTGGCACTGGATCTTCCTGATGAACGTGCCCTTCGGCATCATCTCCGCGCTTCTGATCTACATCGGCCTGAAGCGGGAGACGGTCCGCCTGGAGGGCAAGGCCAACATCGACTACCTGGGCATCATCACGCTCGTTCCGGCGCTGATCCTGTTCCTGTACGGGCTGACCTTCGGCGGCGACAAGTTCGCATGGGCATCGAGCACAAGCTACCTGATTTTCGGAGGCGCCCTGCTCTTTACGATTCTATTTCTTCTGGCAGAGAAGTTCGCGGCCGAGCCCGTGCTCGATCTCTCGCTGTTCCGCAACCGCGTCTTCTCCGTGACGAACGGCCTCGGCTTCCTGCTGGGCCTGGGCATGTTCGGCGCCATCATGTTCGTGCCGCTGTACATGCAAGGCATTCTGGGGGTATCCCCGACCAAAGCCGGCTCCACGATGACACCGCTGATGATCGCTCTGATCGTCGCAAGCGTCGTCGGCGGGCAGCTTCTGCTCCGCATCAAGTACCGTACCGTATTGGCAGCGGGCATGATCATTACGACGCTCGGCTTCTATCTGGTCAGCACGATGGGGCTGGACACGGCCCAATGGACCGCTTATCTGTACATGATCGCTCTCGGCTTCGGCATGGGTCTCGTGATGCCGACGCTGATGATCGCCGTGCAGAACGAATTCCCGAAAAGCCGGCTCGGCACGGTCACGTCCGCTTCGACCTTCTTCCGCTCCATCGGCGGTACGATCGGCGTCACGGTGCTCAATGTCGTCATGAACAACACCTTCCGCTCCAATGTCGAGACGATGTCCGCAGAGGCGAAGGCCGGCGGCGGAGAAGCTGTCGTCCAGACGGTCGAGGGCATCGAGAAGAGCGGCGTGGACCTGTTCAGCGTCATCGTGTATCCCGACAAGTTCCCGCTTCCGGCGGAGCTCAAGGACAAGGTCGTGCTGTTCATCCAGCAGGCCTGGGTCGATTCCTTCGAAACGGTCGCTCTGACCGGGCTCGTGTTCGTTGCGCTCGGCATCCTCGTTGCGCTGCTGGTCGGAGGCAAGCGGATCCAGCGGGATTCGGAGAAAGCCAAGGACGGCCAGTCCGCTCATGCGGCTCATTGAGCAGGCGGAAAACCCGGTAGAAGCATCCCTCCTCTCCTGAGGCTTGGATGCGCCGGAACAAGTCAAGGGCTGTCCCCGGTCATTTCATGACTTGGGGGCTAGCCTTTTTTTAATCCGGAGCGGCAATGGGTATACCTACTAAGATTGAAAAAACAGCTTTTTGAGGGGGGAAAGACATGCAGGAGCAAGGCAGCCGCCAAAACGCGGGGCTGAGCGGAACGGCCGCCTTCGCCATGGGCTGCTTCTGGGGGCCGGAGGCGCTGTTCGGCTCGCTGCCCGGGGTGCTGCGTACGGTGACCGGTTATGCCGGAGGGACGTCGCCGGACCCGGATTACAGGCGCATGGGCGACCATTCGGAGACGGTGCAGCTTGAATACGATCCGTCGGTCATCTCCTATCGCGAGCTGCTCGATTTGTTCTGGAGCAGCCATAATCCGGCCAATATCAACGGATACAAGGACAGGCAGTACCAGTCCATCGTCTTTTGGAGCGGCCGGGAGCAGCTGGAGGCGATCCGGGAGAAGCTGAGCGGCCTGGCGCTCGAAGGAAAGCCCGTCCCGGATACGGAGATTGCCGAGGCGGCGGAATTCTGGGTGGCGGAGGAGCGGCATCAGAAGCATGCCCTCAAAAGGTTTCCCGATGCGGTGAGCAAGCTCGACTTCTTGTTCCCGTCCCGCAAGGAATGGGAGGCTTCCACGCTGGCAGCCCGTCTCAACGGGCTGGCCAAAGGATATACGAACCGCCAGCGGATTCTGGAAGAGATAGACGGCTGGGAGCTTGCGGAGGAACGGAAGCGGCTGTATGCGGCGGCGCTCAAGGAGATCCGCTGGTAGCCGGTCAGATGAAGATTTCGTAGAGTCCGATGGCCGCGAGCAGAAGGCCTCCGATCGCGTTGGAGTAGCGGCCCAGCCATGTTCGGGCCAAGCGGACGCCGATTCCGGCCCCGATTCCGACCGTGATCAGCGAGAAGATTCCGATCGAGAGCGTCACGCCCGTTGCGGACAGTCCGGTGGCTCCGGCTCCGATGCCGCTGGCGATGCAGTTGAGCGACAAGGCCAGCCCCAGAGCCCAGCATTCGCTCCAGGACAGAATCTGATTGCCGTCGCGGTCGGCCTGCAGAGGGTTTTGGAGGAGGGTTCCTCCGCTTGGAGAAGCCGCCCGGCCAGTTCTCCTTGCTTCTCTCAAGCCGGATAGGAGCGCCAGCATTCCCATGACGGATATGAGCGCGCCGCCGATGCTGTTGGCGTCATCGGGATCGAGAAAGTCGGCGAGGAAATGGCCGCCAAGCATAGCGGCGCATGTCGCGGCCATGGAGAGGAGCGCGATCAGAAGGTTGGATCGGAATGGAATCAGCGTTCTCTTCGCGCCAAAAGCAATCCCGATGCCGAGATTGTCGAGATTGGCGGCAATCCCGATGCCGATGATGCTGAGCCAGTGCATGGTCATTCCCCCATCCTTGAATATGCTTTTTAGCCTATGCGCCCATAGCCGCGGGAGTGCCGGGGCATCGCCTCGTTTCCAAGCGCTGCAGGCGCGGATCGGGCATTGCCGCCCCGTTCAGGCAACAAGAGAGTCCGGATCCGGACTCTTTTTTTTGTTGCTTATATGCTTGGGCGCTGCAACGGAGCCAGCTAACGAGGCCTAACAAAGAAAGACAACTGAGAGCTATTAATCATAACCGGGAGCATGTTTTTCGCTAGCCATGGACTTATATAATGGAAAAATAAACCGCTTACATATCGAAGCAGGCTTCAGCGGCGGTTTCAATTCCATCCAGTCGAGGAGGATATAGATGAAGAGGACTCCCAAAATGCTCGCTGCGCTCCTTACAGCTGCTTTGGCGACAGCGCCCGTCCTGTCGGCGGCAGCGGCCGCAGCACCGGCAGGGCAGACAGCCGGCCAAGGCGCGACAGATACGCAAGGACACTGGGCTCGCGAGGCGATCTCCCAATGGATGGCGAACGGCGTCGCAGCCGGATATCCGGACGGCACCTTCAAGCCGGATGGAAGCATTACGAGGGCGGAATTCGCGACCTTGATCAACAAGGTGTTCGGCTTCTCTGGCTCATCCGGCCAGCCCTTCAGCGACGTCAAGGAAGGCGCCTGGTACCAGGCCGCGCTCTCCTCGGCCAGAAGCGCCGGCTATTATGAGGGCAGCGACGGGAACAAAGCGCTCCCGCTGGCCGCCATCTCCCGCCAGGACGCCGCAGCAATGCTTTCCCGGGTTTTTCAGCTGGAGGCAAATGACAGCGCTTCCGAAAGCTTGACGTTCATCGACTCCGCTCAAATCAGCGGTTACGCCCGAAAAGCGGTCCAGGCGCTGGCAGGAATAGTGAGCGGGTACCCGGACGGTTCATTCCGTCCGTCCGGCGACATGACCCGAGCCGAGGCGGTCACGCTGCTGAACAAGCTCGTTGCCGGGTACTACGCGCAAGCAGGCACATCCACTGAAGGCAAGGTGGCGGGCAATGCGCTGGTCAATCATGACGGCGTCGTCCTGAAGGGACTGTCCATTAGCGGCAATTTGTATTTGACGCCAGGCATCGGCAGCGGCGACGCGACGCTGGACGGCGTCAAGGCCGCAGGCAAAACCTTTATAGCTGGCGGAGGCCCGAACTCCGTCCATATCCGCGATTCCAGGCTGAACGAGGTGCTCGTCAACCGTCCGGACGGACAAGTCCGCGTATGGGCAAGCGGAACGGAGATCAGCCGTCTGGTCGTGGGCAGCCCGTCCAAGGTCGAGCTTGAAGGAGGGACAAAAGTCGGTTCCGTGGAGATCAACGCGGCAGCCTCCATCACGGCGAGCGACAGCTTCTCCATCGGAAGCTTGGCCGTGAATGTCTCCGGAGCGACCTGGAACGGAAGCGCAATCGAGAGGGGCGTCTACTACGTGGAGAACGGGGCTCTGAAGCCGTCCGGAAGTCCGCTTCCGACCGCGACACCGGCGCCGTCAACGCCTCCTTCCGTCACGCCGGCTCCGACTGCGGCTCCTACCGCAGCGCCGACGGTCAATCCGTCGCCGACGGCAGAGCCAACGGCAACACCGGCACCGACGGCCGCTCCGTCGCCGACGACTGCCCCTACGCCGACACCGGCGCCAACCGTGACGCCGGCGCCTCCGGCGGTCAATCTCGTTGACCGCAACGCAAGCGCCCAGACGCGCTCGCTGTTTCTGTACCTGAACGAGCTGCGCGGCAAAAACATCCTGTTCGGCCAGCAGCACGCAACGACGGAAGGGCTGTCGATCACGGATCGCGACGGCACGCAGTCCGACGCCAAAAACGCCGTAGGCGACTATCCGGCGCTCTTCGGCTGGGACACGCTCAGCCTGGAAGGCAAGGAGAAGCCGGGCGTAGCCGGCGACTTCGAGCAAAGCCGGGACAACCTGGTCGGCGTCATGAAAAAGGCTTATGACGACGGAGGCGTGCTGACGCTCAGCTCGCATATGCCGAACTTCGTCACGGGCGGCAGCTTCTATGACGTGAAAGGCAATGTCGTCTCCCATATTCTCCCCGGCGGGGACAAGAATGCGGAGTTCAACGCCTTCCTCGACAACATCGCCGACTTCGCCCATCATCTCAAGGATGACGACGGCAATCCGATTCCGGTCATCTTCCGTCCGTTCCACGAGCAGAACGGCAGCTGGTTCTGGTGGGGCGCCGCCTTCACGACCAAGGACGAGTACAAGGAAATCTACCGCTATACCGTGGAGTACCTGCGGGACAAGAAGGAAGTCCGCAACTTCCTGTACGGCTTCTCGCCGGGCGGGGGCTTCGGCACGGACGAGAGCCGCTACATGGAAACCTATCCGGGCGACGACTATGCGGATATCATCGGCTTCGACAGCTATTACAACGGCGAAGGACAGACTTGGTTCGACGGCGTCGTGACGGAAGCGAGGACGGTCTCCGGAATCGCGGACGAACGGGGCAAGGTCGCCGCCCTGACGGAATTCGGCTACCAGAAGATGATGACCAGCGGCAACTCGACGCCGGACTTCTTCACGAAGCTGTCCGCGGCGCTGCAATCGGATCCCGACGCGAAAAGAATGGCCTACATGCTGACATGGGCCAACTTCGGGCCGGATTCCACCTATGTTCCCTACCCGCTGCCGGATGGGCAGGAGAACCAGATGCTGCCCGACTTCATCCAGTTCTACAACGAGCCGTACTCCCTGTTCGCGGCCGGCGTAACGGGAGCCTATAACCGCAAGGCCGACACGTCCGAGGAGCAGCCGTTCGTCCATGTGGCCTCTCCGACCGACCAGAGCACGATCCGCTCCAACACGGCCGTGATCCGGGTGCGGGTGCTGGACGCGGCGCCGTCCAAAGCGGTGTACCTCGTCGAAGGCTCGAACCGGGAGATGCCTCTGACCCTGGATGCCGCCACCGGCTATTATACGGCTGTATGGTCGCCGGCCGGTTCCCTGAACGGCAAGACGGCAGCCCTGACCGTGAAAGTATACGGAGAGGATGGCTCCGTGCTGCATGAACAGACGAACACGGTGTTCGTGAAGGTTCCGGAGATTGAGATCGGGACGTACGACTTCGAGTCCGGCATTCAAGGCGTTCAGAACAACGGCGGCTATCAAGCTAGCGTCGATGCGATCGATGCCGCCGACTTCAACGGAAGCACGGCGCTGAAGCTGACGGTTAGCGACCTCGTCTACAGCGATACTTGGCAGGAGATGAAGCTGGAGCTGAAGAACGCCAAGGAAGTCGCGGGATCGGCAGACCTGGGCGGCGTCAAGCGAATCCAATTCGAGGCTTATGTGCCTGTGTCCGCAGGGGCGAAAAGCGAAGGGAAAGGCAGCCTTCAGGCTGTCGGCCAGCTGCCCCCGGATTGGGAAGACAAATACGGAATGGGCACGACTCAAGTATCCCTGAGCGATCTTCCGATCGTCGCAATCGGCGGCGTGGACTACTACCGGTATACGCCAGTCATTGATTTCCCCAACGAGGATAAGCTGAAGCAGGCCGGCTCGATTGCCCTGTCCATTGTCGGCAGCGGCTTGAATGCGGACAACTCCATTCCGGTCTACATCGACAATATCAAGCTGTACAGCACATATGCAGATGCCGTGCTTGATCCGGCCATGGTCGACGACTTCGAGGGCTATCTCGGCAGCAACGAAGCACTCGGCTCCAAATTCGTCCATGCCGGCGGCGATTCCACGAGTACCGCGCTGGACAGCGCGCACAAAAGCAGCGGCAGCTACGGCCTAAAATACACGTACACGCTTGCCGGCAGCGGGTATGCCGGCATCACCAAGTCGCTCGGCGGCGTGGACTGGTCGGGCTTCAATGCGCTCCAGTTCTGGTACCAGCCGGACGGCAAGGGCCAGAAGCTCGTCATGCAGATCAATGCGGACGGCAAAACCTACGAGTATTACCCGGACACGACCGGAACGGAAGCGAAGCTCATTATCGCTCCTTTCAATGAATTCGCTCCGGCCAACGGAGCGACCGGCACGCTGACCAAGCTGAAGCTGGCCAACGTGCAGGCGTTCTCCATCTACACCAACGCCGTGCCGAACGGCAATCAGCTGACCGGCTCGATGTACTTCGACGATATCAAGGCGCTGACCGACCCCAATGCGGGCACGGTGCCGAACGGCAGCGCAAATGGCGGCCTTCCGCTTGGAGTTCTGTACGACTTCGAATCCTCGGCATCGAGCTGGAGCGTCGACAGCAACGGCTTGAACCTGTCCGCTCCGGCTCTGGAGGACGACGGCGCCGGCAAGGCTCTCAGCTCGGCCATTCCGGCGAGCGTCTCCGGGGAAGCGACGAGCGAGCTGACCCGCTACGGGGCGCTCGACTTCACGAACGCTTCGAGGATCAAGGTCAAGGCCCGCATCTCCGGCGGAAGCGCTTCGGCCCAGCTGTTCATCAAGCATGGCAGCGGATGGGCCTGGGCATCCTCGGGAACCGTTCAGCTGACGGACGAATACCAGTGGATCACTCTCGACCTCAACGGCACGAAGGATGCCAATGGAGGCAAGATCGACAAGTCGTTCATCCAGGCGGTCGGCGTGCAGATCGCCAAGGCGTCGGGCGGCGGCAAGGTGTTTATCGACGACGTGACGCTGGAATAGCGGCGCCATAAATGTTCTCCTGAACCAAGCAAAGGCGGCGGAAGCCGGGCGCGAGCCCTGTCTTCCGCCGCTGTTTTATTCCGCTCCCGTTTGGAGAACGTCTGCATGAACGATTTCAGCCTTTCTATTCCGGCTTCGATTTCAGTCCGGATCGGCCGGCGCGAGCCGGTGCAGGCTCGCTTGTTCGTAGGCATAGGCCAGCCGTAGAAGCACGGGCTCGCTGTAGGCGGTTCCGACAAAAGTAATCCCCTGGGGCCCTTTGGTCGTACAGCCGTCTTCAGCGATGATGCCTGTTTCCGCGTACCCGCCCGGCACGGTGATAACGGGGTATCCCGCGCGAGCGGACACATCGAGCCCTTCCTCGTTGCCCAGGAACAACAGCGCGTCGAGCCTGTAAGCGCGAATCGCATGATCGATGCCTTGATTCCGGGCTAATTCGCGGTTAAGGCGCAAGCTCTCGGCATACACCGGTTCAGACAAAGTGCCGCTTGTTTCGTTCGACCAGATCAGCGTGTCTTGCCCGTATTTCAGGGCGACTTCGCGATTCTGTTCATTAAAGGCAATGAGTTCATCCAGCGTCCGGACGGAAGCGCCGGGGCCTGCTTGGGCCAGATAATCGTTCAGCCCTTTTTTGAATTCGAACCTCATCACGTCCCAATCCCATTTCGCGCTCTCGCAAGGCATGGAGACCGGGTCGACGATGATCGCCCCGCGATCCTTGCACATGGCGATCGCCCGCTCGATGATCATCGCCCGTGCGTCATCGAGTCCTTGGTAATAATGCCGCGGAATGCCGATTCTCGCGCCTTGCAAACCGTTTGCGTCCAGGAAAGGCGTATAATCCGCATATGCTTTTCGCCCTTTCTCCTGCATGGCCGCATCGGCTGGATCCGCCGCCGTCATGGCGCCGAGCAGAATTGCGGCGTCCCGGACCGTACGAGCCATCGGACCGGCCGAATCCTGGCTGTGCGCGATCGGGATGATGCCTCTGCGGCTGACGAGTCCGATCGTCGGCTTGAGGCCGACAATACCGTTCTGCGACGATGGGCTGATGATCGAGCCCGAGGTTTCGGTGCCGATGGCGGCCGCGCACAGATTTGCGGCAACCGCCGCACCGGAGCCGGAGCTTGAGCCGCCGACGAACAGCTCGCCGGGACCGTAAGGATTGAGCGTCAGGCCGCCTCTCGAGCTATACCCCGACAGCATCGTGCCCGACATGAAATTCGCCCACTCCGTCATGTTGGCCTTGCCCAGGAATACAGCTCCGGCAGCCCTCAGCTGCTCGGCGACGGCCGAATCCATCCCAGCGAAATGCTCCGCAAGAGCGAGCGAGCCGGCGCTTGTGTGCATGCGGTCGCCCGTATCGATATTATCCTTGAGCAGGATCGGGATGCCGTGAAGCGGTCCGCGGGATCCGCGCTCCAACCGCTCCGCGTCAAGCGCCTCCGCGACCGCAATCGCGTCCGGATTGACTTCCAGCACGGCTTTCAGCTTCGGGTTGAGCCGTTCGATCCGCTCCAGGTACCAGCGGACGCAAGCCGCCGCCGACAGCGCGCCTGATTTCATGGCTGCCTGCAGCGAAACGATGTCTGCTTCTATCCAACTTTCCTTGTTCGTTTTGTCCATCTAGAGATACACTCCCTTTATGCCATGTTCTGGTTAGCATTTGTTCGACGAACGGACCCTAAGTCCTTCTAGCCTGCGTCTGAACTCGCGACAACTGTCCCTCTGACTGCATAAGCCCATGCGTCTAATCTCGCGATAACTGGCGTGGATCGCCTCTTCTTGATAGTTGGCCGCCCTTTCAGGGATTGTGTTGAAGGCTGTCGAGGATTAAAGTGGGAGCAGAGCGAGAAACGATTCGCGGAAGGAGAGGCTGCTTATGAATAAGGACATTATCGAAGCGATCGTGGAGGGAATGGGCCTGGAAGGCCATTTGTCCGACGTCCAGCAGATTCAGACCGAGCATCGTATTAAGCTGGCTCGTTTTTGGGAAATAAAAGAAGGAAGCCGAGTTCTGGAAATCGGCTGCGGCCAAGGAGACACGACGGCCGTGCTGGCGCACTTTGCCGGCGAGCGGGGATTCGTGCACGGAGTCGACATCGCGCCGCCGGATTACGGGTCGCCGATGACGGTTGGAGAGGCGGCCGCGAAGCTGAAGGCGTCCCCGCTGGGAAGCCGAATCCGGATGGATTATGGCATCGACGTCTTGTCGGATGAAGTCGGCTTTGAGGACAACGAGTTCGATTTCGTCGTACTCTCCCACTGCTCCTGGTATCTGAAGTCGTTCGAGGAGCTGGCCGCTATCCTGACGAAGGTGCGGCGCTGGGCGCGCAAGCTCTGCTTCGCCGAGTGGGATATGGGAGTCGACGAACCGGAACAGCTGGCGCATTATATGGCCGTGCTTATCCAATCGCAGGTGGAATGCTACAAAATGAACAGCTTCTCCAACGTCCGGACCTTGTTCACGCCCGAGGATATACGCGAGCTGGCGTCCGAAGCCGGGTGGACCGTCTCCCGCCAGACGGCCGTCCACTCGCCGGAAATGCACGACGCGAGGTGGGAGACGGAGCTGACTCTCGCGGAAGCCCCGGCGGAGCTCGATTCGCCGCTTCCGATGCCGGACAAGGCCAAGCAGCTGGTCCGCTCCCAGCTGAAGCTGCTGAGGGCTTATGCCGAATCGGGCCGGCCCATGAGGCCGATGGCCGTGCATGCGTTCGTCGCGGACAAGATCTGATTCCGCCGATGGCGGTGCATCCGGCATCGCGGATCAGGCCTGGCTGGGATACGGCTTGAAGCAGCCGAGCGCACCGGCAATCGGGAGCCTCTCAGCCCGCCCTGACAGAGGCAAGATTCAAGTTGTTGTCACAGAAGCCGGCGGAGCGGCTGTTCGTCTTGGCCTATAATGAAGACAAGACAAGTCCGCATCCGGCCGCAGCCGGTTCGGCGGCATCCCAAGGAGGGTTTCCTTTTGAGCAGCCAATCCCCCGATTCGTACAAGCCGTCCACGACCCGCAACTTCACGGCGTGGATCATCGGCATATCCATCGCGGCCAACGCGATTATCCTGCTGCTGTTCTTCGGTCCGATCGGATACGGCGGCGAGGTCAGCTTCGACGTCACGATCCTGCCGCGGATCAACGCGATTCTGAACAGCTTCACGTTCATCTTCCTCGTGGCCGCGCTTATCGCGATCATCCGGAAAAATATCCGGCTTCACAAGGGCTTCATTCTCGCCGCATTCACCTCGACGCTGCTGTTCCTTGTCACGTACCTGACTTTCCATTACGTCTCTCCCGAGACGGCGAAGTACGGCGGCGAAGGCATTCTGCGCCCGATCTACTTCACGATCCTGATCAGCCACAGCTTCCTGGCGGCCGTCATCGTTCCCCTCGCGCTGTTCGCGCTCGTATGGGGATGGACGATGCAGGTGGCCAAGCATAAGAAGATCGTCCGCTGGGCGATGCCGATTTGGCTGTATGTAAGCTTCACGGGCGTCATCGTGTATCTGTTCATGGCTCCTTATTATTGAGCTGAAGCCGGCTTGCCGGAGCAAGGAAAAGAGACCGTCTCAGAGCCAGCCATTGGCTTCGGGACGGTCTCTTGCTTTCCGGGTTGCAAAATCGGGCCCTGGCCAAGCAGATGGAGCCTTACGACCCCAACTGCTTGACCTGATCAAGAATCTCCGTGATCTGCGATGCCGTCTGCATGATCTGCGACTGCTCCAGAGCCTGCAGGCTGACGGCGCCCGCCTCCGCCTGCTTCAGCAGGCCGCTGATCTGTGTGTTCAGCGTATCGCTGTAAGCGGTCAGCTGCTGGTCGATTTCCGAGGCGAATTCGGGCGCCTGGAGATCCTTGAAGGCGGTGATTTCCGCCTGCATGGCTTGCAGCTCCGCCGTGAGCCGGTCCAGGGCGGCGGGATCGGACAGGGCTTGCTGCGTCATCTCGGGCAGCTGCTGCGAGAAGTCGGCGGCTTCGTTGATATAGGCGACGGTTTCGTTCGTGTAGCTCAAGGAGTCGCTGACGCCCCCGAGAAAGGAGCAGCCCTGCAGGAAAAGGGCGGGAACGAGGAGCAGGGGCAGCAGATGTTTTTTGATCATAAGCGTCCACCTTTCGTTGCGGTATGTCTATAGTACCGATCAAGCAGGCGGGGGGTTTCAGGTTTCGGTCCGGCCAGGCCGGCATATCGAAGGGCGCCAAAGCCCCTTTGCAGAGCCTCTCCTCCTATATAAGCCGGACTTCGGCGGCTGAACATGCCCGCCTAAGGTCCAGAGCATCCTCAACCTCCAGACGCTTATGCTCCGGTCGCAGCCATGCTATCCTGAGGCTCAGCCAACAAAAAAGCGAGGGGGGCGGACGGATGGGCGGCCAAGAAGAGCGAAAGCCGAGAAATGTGTACATTCTGCTTACGGACACGGGCACTCTGTTTACGAAGCTGATCAAAAGCTTTACCGGAGCGCCTTACAATCACGCGTCGCTGGCGCTTGATCTGGATCTGCATCGGGCGTACAGCTTTGGACGCAAGAGCCTGTCGAACCCCCTCGCTGCCGGATTTGTGGAAGAGGATATATATGGCGGCATATTCCGCCGACACCCCGATACAAGATGCGTGCTGCTTCGTCTGAGCGAGGAGCAGTACAAGCATGCAGGCACGGTGCTTGAAGGCTTTGGAAGGGCCGGAGAGCGATGCAAATACAACCTGATCGGACTGCTTGGAATCGCCTTGAATATTCGGATCGAGCCCCGCGACCGTTACTTCTGCTCGCAGTTCGTGGCCGAGGCGTTGGAACGGAGCGGATTCGGTCTGTTCGAAAAGCCGCCAGCGCTGGTAGCCCCGCATGATTTCCTCCTTCATCCCGGACTCGATAAAATTTTTGAAGGGCCCCTATATGAGTATCCTTTTCTGGACCGCGAGCTCCTGCCGGATTCGGCGGCGGAAGCCGAACATGCTATACTGATGGCAACAGAATCAGGCTGAAGGCGGTGCGGAAACGATGGAGCAGCAAGGCAAGCAGGACGAGCAGGGAACGATCGAGACAGAGGAAAGGATAGAGACGCAAGAAACGAAGGGAAACAGGGAGACGCAGCAAACGGATGCGGCACAGCAGTTGCAGCATTCACAGGAAGTGAAGGATACGCAGGTAGAGCAGCAGATTGCGAAGTGGATGGTCGGGGAGATCGAGAATCGCGGCATGCTTCGCCAGGAAGAAGCTGTTGCCCATGTGCGCGAGCAGTTCGGGGAGCAGTATGTGTTCACCAACGAGCAGGGTCATGCTTCGCTGGAGAAGGAAGTGAAGAAGGCCTTCCGCAAGCTGCACCGGGGCAGAGTCGCCTGGGACCGGGACGGATTTTTCTGGGCGTGGACGTAAGCTCGTTGCATGCCCCCGAGACCCTTTATATTTAGCATCGGCAGAGGCGCCTTACCGGATTTTCCTGTGATGGAGACGGAGAGGTGTTCTTTTTTTGCCTCCGGGTAACCTTCGGCCGCTTCGATGGCACTTAAGGAGAGCATGGAGACGAAGGGGGAACGGCAATCTTGGAACAATCGGATTTTGAGCCGCTTGTCCGGAAGTTCACGCCGATGGCGATGGCCATCGCGAGGGAGAAGCTGATGGACTCCGGCGACGCCGAGGACGCCGTGCAGGAGGCTTTCACGCAGGCGTACCTGCACAGGCATTCTCTCCAGGACCCAGGGGCGTTTCCCGGCTGGTTCCGGCGGATCGTGGAGCGTCAGTGCTACCGGATGACCCGGCGCCGCAAGCTGCCCTCGGCCCCTTATGACGACGGCTTCCTGGCGGCGTTCGGGGAGTCGCTGGAAGAACAGGTGGAGAGGCGCCTGGAGGCAGAGGAGCTCCGTCAATCGCTGGCCTCTCTCCCCGCGAAGCAGCGGACTGCCGCCGAGCTGTATTACTGGCGAGGGTATTCGCTCGGAGAGATGTCGGCCTTCCTCGGCGTGTCTCCGTCAACGCTCAAGAAGAGGCTGCACGATGCCCGCCGTTCCCTCAGGCGCGCCATGCCGGTAGCCGATGCCGCTGCCATGCTGAAGGAACTATATGAAGGAGGAGACGACATGCTTCATATCACGAACGGAGACTGCGCCGCGCAGAAGCTGCGGGAGTCCGGCATCGGCGGCGAGATCGTCGCTTGGCGGGAAGCGTACAACCACGGCCCTGTCTTCGCAGACGGCGCAGATAAGGACGGCAGGGAGATTCGCGCGCACTATCTGGAGCAGACGCTGGGAGTGCCGCGTGAGGAATATCTGTCTGCCTGCGAGGCTCAGGAAGCCAAGCTGGGAGAGCTGGAGCGCTTCGGCGAGGTCGTGCTCTGGTTCGAGCATGATCTGTACGACCAGAGCATGCTTGCCTATCTGCTGCATGAGCTTGCCCGGCGCAAGCCGGAATCGGTCAGGCTCAGCCTGCTCTGCATCGGGGAGTATCCGGGCGTGGAGCCCTTCATCGGACTCGGCCAGCTCTCGGGCAGGCAGCTGGGAGCATTGTCCGGCACTTGGCAGCCGATCGGGAAAGAGCAGCTTGAGCTTGGGAGCGGCTTATGGGAGGCGTATGCGTCCGCAGATCCGATGAGGCTGCAGCGGCTGCTGGACGGCGATTCGTCCGCTCTTCCGCTGGCCCACGATGCGTTCCGGGCCCATCTGGCGCGCTTCCCTTCCTCCCGGGACGGGCTTGGCAGCGCAGAGCGCGCGATTCTGGAGCTGGCAAGGGAGGGAAATCTCGCGGCGGATGGGATGTTCCGCATATTCACCGTGAAGATGCAGCTGCTCGGCATGGGCGATCTGCAATTCCGCCATATCCTGAACGGGCTGGCGGAGCAGCCGGAGCCTCTGCTTGCCTGGATGGACGGCGACTGTGATTCACCGTCTGACCGTGCGGTATTCCGGGAGGGGACGCTCGCATTGACGGCATTCGGGCGACGGGTGCTGGACGGCGCGGCCAACCGCGGCGAAGGCGGGGAGTGGGACGACTGGTACGGAGGCGCGCATGTTGCGGGCAGCCGCCCGGCTTGGCTCTGGGACGGACAGACGGGGCGGCTGGAGGAGAATTCGGCCGTTTCGGGCAAGGATTGATACAGACTTGTTGCGTGACAATTCTGCCTATGGTAGTATAGGCGTAATATCTACTCGGATGAATTCGCATAGCTGAACAGTTACTTGAGCGTACCGAAAGGCCTGCCGTAACCCGCTTCGCTTATGTCGTATCTTCACCAGGGTAACCAGGGCAGGAGGTGTCAACATGCAAAGAGGAACTGTGAAATGGTTCAACGCCGAGAAAGGCTACGGCTTTATCGAGGTTGAAGGTGGCGGCGACGTATTCGTCCACTTCTCCGCAATCACGGGCGAAGGCTTCAAAACGCTTGACGAAGGTCAAAGCGTGGAGTTCAACGTCGTAGAAGGCAGCCGCGGACCGCAGGCTGAAAACGTAGTTAAGCTGTAAGCTTGATTGCGAAGAGAACCGGGATCTTGGGATCCCGGTTTTTTTGTTTTGAGCAAGGGATGGATATGAACCCAATCCTGCCTATTGATTCAAAGACAGCAGCATCACTTATTCCCTTTTTGGACATGGATCGGAGGCCGCGGTTATGGCCGGAATCGGAAAAGGAAACCTAAGATAGGGTTGTCGATTTCTCTCGAATGCGGTAGAAAACGACAACAATAGGGGATATCAGGTAGAAAAAATGGCCTGTTGTTGGTAAAATTGCCCTGACTAATGAATAGACAGGGGGAAATCGCTTGCGAGCATGGCGTGCTTTACTCCTTTTGGCCATCGCCTCGGCCATCCTGCTGGCCGCCTGCGAGGCCTCGGGGGAGCGGCCGCCTCAGGAGCGGATCGTCAAGCTGCTGACGGCGAAGAAGATGGAGGGCAGGCTGGCGGGGACGGCCGGCAACGAAGAGGCTGTCCAAGCGATCGGAGAGGAATTTGCCCGTATCGGCCTGGAGAAATACAGCGGAGACGACTACCCGGTCCTATTTCCGTACCGATCGGCAGAACGCAGGGAGATCGGCCTGAAGGTGACGATGAAGGACGGCAGCGTCAAGGAGCTGGTGTATGGTAAGCATTTCCGGGAACGCGTCATCCGGATGGATCTCGACGCTACGGCCGAGCTGAAGCTGGGCGAGGATTCCATCGGCTCGCTGACGGCCGGTACCGCATTCGTGGCGGCATCGGAGGAGGAGCTCGATCGGGCGCAGAAGGGGAGCACTCGGTTCATCCTGGCCCGCACCGACATGCTCAAGCAATATCCCGCCCGGCGGAATCTTAATGTGCCCGTCGTGGAGATCAATGACGATACATATATCTTTCTGAAGAAGAAGCAGGAGGGAATTGAAAGCATCTCTCTGCGAATGAAGTATGAGGACAAGGAAGAGGCGAAGGCCGCCAGCGTCATCGGCAAAATCTCAGGCACGTCTGCAAGCGGACCGGATCACCATGTCCTCGTCCTTTCGGCGCCTCTCGATTCCCTGGGCTCGGACGCCGGGCAGATCTATGAGGGCGCTTCCCGGGCTGCGGCTGTCAGCGTGCTCGCGGGGCTGGCGGAATCGCTGAAGGCCCTTTCGGAAGAGAGGCCGTTTTATTCCGACATCGTCTTTTGCGCCTTCAATGGGAGGGAAAACGGGCTTCAGGGAAGCCAGGCTCTCGTCGATTCCCTCTATGATTCCAATGTACACCTTTCTGCGGTCAGCTTGGATGCGGTGGGGGTCAAAGGCGGCAAGCTCAACTTGCTAACCGACAACACGAAGAATCGTTTTGTAACCTCACTGGCGGATGTATTGAAGCAGGACGGCTTCAATGCGGATATACGCCACAACTTTGACGGCGATCATGCTTCCTTCGGCTATTATTCGCTCCCTGCGGTGTCGTTCGGGCTGGAGGAGCCGAACAGCGTGCGGACGGTCCGGGACCGGGCAGAGAATCTTGATTACGGGGAGCTGTCGCGAATTTCCGGCATCATTCTCGACTTTGTCCAAAAGCAGGACGAAGAGGCGAAGCTGGAGCATAACCACGCGGAGCTATATCCGTTCGGCCGGGAGAAATCGATGTATGAATACCAGGACGTCAAGCAGCAGCTGGTGCAAAGAGAGATGGCCAAACTGGCGTTCAAGCAGTACGAGCTGTTCGAGAATAAAGAGCAGAACATTCGGGAGCTGGTCTCGAACCCGTATCAAAACATGGATAAAGTGGAGTTCCAGAATCGATATCCGGGTTATTCTCTCCCGCAGAGCGTGGGGCGCTATTCTCTCCGGAGCGTGATTGCCATCCTGGACGAAAAAGCTTTCGGAGCGGGCAATCTGGATGATCTGGAGCCGAATCGGATTTATACGTCGGACAAGACAGTTGAAAAAAAGGATATCAATGAATTGAGTCTCAGCTACGAAGGGGAGAATGGTTCGGTTCTGTTTTTATCCGTGCTGAACGGAGAGGGAAGCTCGTCCATGCAGAATTCCGATACAATTCCATCTCGAGAGGTTCTGAAAAACGGATTGGAATTCACGGTCTATGATCGCGCCGGAACGGCTTTTTCGGTGCTGTACCCGTTCAACTCCGGAGGGAAGGACTACAAAGCCAGCCTGGTTGCCTATGTAATGACGGATACGGGGATGTCTCCAAAATGGGAGCTTGACGATGCGGAGACGGCCGCGCTGCTGAAGGGAATCGACTGGAAGGGCCTGACTTGAGTCAAGGGAACTGCATGGGAGAGCCGACGCCGGCGCTGAGGATAACGGATGCCCTGCTCAGGGAATAGAGATTGGCGCAGATTCCCCCAGGGCATATTAGGCAGCCATTTTTTAAATAGCAGGAACGTCCATACACAAAAAAGACCCTGGAGAGAGCAGTTCTCCAGGGTCTGTTTGGGTATTTTAGGAACCGCCGCGACGGCTGCCTCCTGCCTTCGTCCGTCAACGAACGTCGGTTGCGGCAAGCAAGGGATAATGGGTGCCGAGCAGCCAAGCCAGCAGCCAGAGGGCGGCGATGGAGACCGCATACAGGGCATCGATGCGCGACCAGCCATAGACGTAATAGTACGTGCGCTTGCCGCTGCCGCTGCGGAAGCGCCTCGCCTCCATGGCGGCGGCCATCCGGTGGGCGCGCCGGATGCTCTGGGCCAGCAGCGGCAGGGCATACATCCGCAGGCGGCCGTAGATTCCTTTGCGTCCGGGGCCGGCTCCCCGGATCTGGAGCGCTTGGCGGAGCGTGAAGAATTCATCCGCCAGCAGCGGAACCATATTGAGGGCGGCCAGGAAGCTGTAGGCGTACTTGGACGGCATCCGGAGCTGCTGCATGAGCGAGTAGAACAAGGCGACCGGACGGGTCGTAAGCGCGAAGGCGAGTCCGACCGCCGCGACCTGGAGCGAGCGGAGCCCCAGATGCAGCCCGCGATAGAAGCTTTCCTCCGTGATCCGGATCAGGCCGAGCTCGAACCAGAGCGTAGCGCCGGTCCCGAACATGATCATGCCGGAGGCTGACGAGATGAAGACAAGCAGGAACGGGGAAGCGTACAGCAGCACGCGCAGAGGCGGATGTCCGGTTGCAAGCAGCGGCAGCAGGGATGCGGCTGCGAGCAGGGCCATGACATTGGGGTTGTGGACGAACAGGGCGGCGACGAACAGCAGCACGGACACCGCTAGCTTCAGCGTCGGGTTGACGCGATGCAGCCAGGTTTCGCGATGGGAAAAGGTCAGATGCATGCCGTGCCGCCGCTCCTTTCCGCAACAAGCCCGCCGTCGACTAGCCACTGCCGGGTCGCGAAGCGCCGGACCAGCTCCGGGTCGTGGGTGATCATGAGAATGGCGCAGCCGCCCGAGCGAAGCCGTTCCAACTGCTCCATCATCCGCACCGTGCCGCTCGCGTCGAGGCCGAAGGTCGGCTCATCCAGCAGCAGCAGGCGCTGGCCGCCGACCATGGCCGTTGCGACGCTGAGCCTGCGCTTCTGTCCCATCGACAGCTGATAGGGATGGCGGCCGCCGAGGCCGTCGAGCGCGTAGTTCTCCATGAGCGTCCTTGCCCGGCTGCTGCGCTCCGGTTCCCGCAGCGATCGCGGCAAGGAGTAGGCGAGCTCGTCGAGGACGGAGTCCGTCACGAGCTGGAACTCGGGATTTTGGAAGCTCAGCGCGGCATGCTTGGCCATATCCCCGGGCTTTTTCAGGCTTTGGACCGGAATGCCGGGAATGTACAGGCTTCCCTTGGTCTTGATCAGCTTCATGATGGCGAGCAGCAGCGTGCTCTTGCCGGCTCCGTTGACGCCGGTGACGGCGATCCAGTCGCCGGCGTTCACTGCGAGCGGGCCGGTCCGCACCTTGGGCCGGCCGCCCCGCCATCCTTCCAGACCGTCCAGCTCGAGCAGCAGCTCGGCGGAACGGACGCCAGACGACGGAGCGGTCGCTGCGGGGCGGATGGCGGCATTCCGATCGTAGTCCTCCCAGAAGCCGGGGTACCAGATGCCGTATTCCCGCAGCAGATCCCGGTGCTCCCGGAACACGAGGCGAGGAGAGCCGTCGGCCTGGATGCTTCCGTCGGGTCCGAATACAATGACCCGGTCCATATCTTCCGCGATGCCGGCAATCTTGTGCTCGACGATGATGACGGTCCGCCCGCCCCAGACGGAGCGGAGCGAGCTCCATACCTGCCGCGTGCCCTCCTCGTCCAGGAGGGCGGTAGGCTCGTCGAGCAGCAGAGCATCGGGCTCCATGGCGATCATGGCCGCGATGGCAAGCCGCTGCTTCATTCCTTGGGACATGCCGGCTACCGGGAAATGGGGGTCTGCCAGGCACAGGCCGACAGCCTCGAGACAGCGAGAGATGCGGGCCGGCATTTCCTCGCGCGCAATGCCCGCGTTCTCCAGCGCGAAGGCGATTTCTTCGTCGGCATACGGCATGCAGAACTGGGAATCCGGATCCTGGAACACATAGCCCGGCCGGGCGGGAACAAGGCAGCAGTCCGCCTTCATCGGGATGCGGATGGCCGCCGGCACCAGGCCGCCGAGCACCTGCAGCAGCGTCGACTTCCCGCAGCCGCTCGGTCCGAGCAGCAGCACCTTCTGGCCGCGTTCGATGGTCAGGCTCAGCCCTTTGAAGAGGAGCGGAGTGTCTTCTCCGGGATATCGGAGCCGCAGGTTCTCTACGCGCGCCGCAGGCCCGGCATGTTGGACGGGCGCCATCGGCCGTTTCGCTGCAGGCACAGCCTCGTCGGCATGACGCTGCCGTTCGGTGCCGGTTCCGGAGGCATTCATAGAGGGCAAGCGGCCGCTCCCGATGGCGGGAGCGAGAGCTGCAAGCGGCGTCGAAGCCGCGCCGATCTCCCCGCCGTTCGTCGGAGTGTGGCTGCGAATGCAGCCTTTTAGGATGACGTCTGCAGCTTTCATCGCCTTATCCGAGAGCCTCGTAATCCTTGGCCGATGCCGGGCGGATGAGGCTCAGCACGCCGGTGCGCTCCAGCGCCTTGGCCAGCGCCCAGGCGAACAGGCCGGCGATGACGACGCTGCCGAGCAGACGCATGGAGACGAACAAGGTGTAGTTCCAGGCGGTCATTTTATCGATGTAGCTGTAATGCGCGTCGATGAAGATGGAGACGACGGCGGAGCCCAGGGACGCAAGGACCGTCACGATCGGACCTGCCTTCCGGTACAGGAAGGCGGCGAAGATGATTTCGGCTCCGAGACCCTGCAGCACTCCATAGACGAGCGTCGAGGCTCCCCACGATCCGCCCATGAACGCTTCCAGCGCGGCCGCGGCCGTCTCGGCGAGCAGCGCGGCCCCGGGCTTGCGGATCAGGAGGAAGGCGAAGGTGCCGGCCATGAACCACATGCCGTAGCTGAGCTGCTCCGCATGCAGGCCGAGCGGCTTGAGAATGTCGTACATCGGATTCCAGATGCGGTAGATGATGCCGAAAACGACGGCTACGACAAGCGTGACGAGAATGTCGGCGAGCGTCAGTCCTTTTGGACGGTCGGCATTGGGCATGGCGGTGGACATAAGAAATCAGACTCCCTCTCAAGGAAAATTGGAATGTTCCCCACAGATGGCTGCTGACCCGGCCCGACCTCCTCCGGGGGCATAGGAAAAGCCCGCCGGAAGCCGGCGGGCAGAGGGAATAAAGGCATATCCGCGCAGGATGGGCGCAAGCCCGGCGGCGCGGTGCATTCTCTCTACGCTGGCATTACCCAGATCAGATCAATGGTCAGCGGCATACGGCCGCAGTCTCAGCCCGACTTCATCGAGCCCCCATGCATGCTATGGAAATTGTCCTTACTATAACGTGAAAATCGGGAAGCGGCAAGAGGGATTATGGCCGGCGGTCAGCGGGGAGCGATATTTTCCGCGAGCAGCTCGCCCATCGGCGACCAGTCCGGCTCCGGGGGGCGGGTCGGGCTGGACACGGGCAGCAGCGGGAACAGAAGCTCCGCGATGCGGTACGCCTCCTCCAGGTGGGGGTAGCCCGACAGGATGAACCTGTCGATGCCGAGCGCGGCGTACTCCTTCAGGCGAAGCGCCACCGATTCGGGATCGCCGACGAGCGCGGTGCCGACGCCGCCGCGCACGCGGCCGATGCCGGTCCACAGGTTGGGAGCGATCTCGTCCTGCCCTTCGCTGTCGCGGACCAGCTGTGTCATGCGGCGCTGCCCGACCGAATCGAACCGGTCCAGCACGGCCTGCGCGCTCCGGGCGTCCTCCTCGCTGACATGGCGGATGAGCCGGCGGGCTGCGGCCCAGGCTTCCTCCGCCGTCTCCCGGACGATGATCTGCACCCGCAGGCCGATGTCGACCTGCCTGCCGAGAGCCTGGGCGCGGGAGCGGACGTCGGCGATTTTGGCCGCAACCATCTCCGGCGTTTCGGCCCAGGTCAGATAGGTGTCGATATGCTTGGCGGCGACGGCATGGCCGGCTTCCGAGGAGGCTCCGATATAGAGCGGCGGCGACTTGCGGCCGAAGGGAGGGTATTGGAGCCGGGCCCCTTCCACCTGGATATGCCTGCCGCGGAAGGTGACCTCCTCGCCGGCCATCAGGCGATGCCATACTTGCAGGAACTCGTCGGTAGCCTCGTACCGGTCGGCGTGGCTCAGAAAAATGCCGTCACCCCGCATTTCATGCGGATCTCCGCCGGTGACGACGTTCACGAGCAGCCTGCCCGAGGAGAGCCTCTCGAACGTAGCGGCCATGCGGGCGGCGATCGTCACCGAGACGCCTGCCGGGCGGACCGCCACGAGAAAACGCAGGCGCTCCGTGGCGGTCATGAGCGCGGATGCGACGACCCAGCCGTCCTCGCAGGCATGGCCTGTCGGCACGAGCATGCCGGTATAGCCGAGCCTGTCGACGGCCTGGGCGATTTGCCGGAAATAAGGCAAGTCGGTTATTTTGGCGCCTTGCGTCGTGCCCAAGTAGCGCCCGTCTCCCATTGTAGGGAGGTACCAGAATAGTTCCATGATGTCTCCTCCTGCATTATTGTCCGATTTGCCTGATGTCGAATTTATGAACGGGAAGCACCCGGCAGGCTGGCAACCTAGGAATGGAATAGCTCCCGTCTTTCCGTCTGAACGATGAATCTAAGGACGGTACGGCTCCTGCCTGGAGGACGGGCCTCCCAGCGGCATGGCTTCCGCTCGTCCGGTGCGCCCTTGCCGGGCTGCGCCTGACGGCGCCCCGTCCGCGATGCGCCCGATCAGCCATTCGCGGAGCTCGGCGAACTCCCGGCTGGATCGCAGCGGAGCCTTTCCTTCCGCATGCAGAGGATTGGCGAAGTCCTCGACGATCCTTCCCGGAGACGGATGCAGGAGCAGGATGCGCCGGCCGAGCAGCAGCGCTTCGTCGACATCATGCGTGATGAAAAGAATGCATTTGCCCGTTTTCCTCCAGATCTCGCCGACATGAGTCTGCATGGACTCGCGCGTCAGGGCGTCCAGCGCGCTGAACGGCTCATCCATGAGGATGATGCTGGGGTCGGCGGCCAGCGTGCGGGCGATGGCGGCCCGCTGTTTCATGCCTCCCGACAGCTGGTGGGGATACATGGACGCTGCGGAGGCAAGGCCGACCAGCTCCAGATAGGCTTGTGCCTTGCGGCGGCGCTCGGCTTTGGGCATGCCGGCCATTTTCAGGCCGAACTCGACATTGCGGGCAACGGAAAGCCACGGGAACAGGTTGGCATGCTGGAAGACGACGCCGACCTTGGTGTCCGGAGCGGAATGCTGTGCTCCGTCAATGACGATGCGTCCCTCCGACGGCTGGATATACCCTGCGATCAGGTTCAGCAGGGAGGACTTGCCGCATCCGGACGGACCGAGGACACAGATGAATTCATCTCCCGCCAGCTCCAGGCCGATGTCCTGCAGCACGGAAGGGGCAGTCGGTGAAGCCGGGCCGTAGCGAAGGGAGATATGCTCCAGACGGATGCGGCCCGCAGCGGCTTCGCCGGGCGGCGGCACAGGCACGGATGCGGCGCCCGTTCGTTGGGCTGTCACGGTCATGGCGGATCCTCCTTAAGGACGGTAATGGCATGCGGGCGATACGCCCGCCTCAGGCCGTTACTTCAAATAAAGATCGCTTCGGATCGCTTCCTGGAACGTCTTCAGGCCGGGCGCGGATTTGATCGACTTCTGCTCGACGAGGAAATCGGCCGTTTCCTTCAGCAGCGCCCCGAAGGCGCCGGGCTTGTCGGGCGTGCCCATATACTCGGGAAGAGTCTGCTCGGAGGCGTCCAGCACGGTGATCTGCTTCATCGCCGTCAGCGTCTCTTCCGGGGACAGGCCGAGCTCCTTGGCGAGCAGGCCGGACGCTTCCTCGGCATGGTCCCGGTAATACTTGGTCCCCTCGTCGAGCACCTCGATGTAGCCTTTGACGGCTTCCGGATACTTGGAGGCGAACTCCTTGCTCACGACGCCGAATTCTCCGGTAATGCCGCCTCCGGCCGCCACTTCCTTGGAGGTGACGATGACCTTGCCGCCGTCCGCGATCAGCTTGGACTGCACGGGCTGCCAGATGTAGGCTCCGTCGATGTCGCCCCTCTGCCACGCTGCGGCCATTTCGGGGGCGGGCATGTCGATGATCTTGATTCCCGACGGATCGATGTTCTTCTGCTTCAAGGCGGAGAGCAGGCTGAAATGGGAAGTAGAGCTGAATGTGGTGGCGATCGTCTTGCCCTTCAGATCCTCCAGGCTGCCGATGCCTGCGGAAGTCTTCACGACGAGCGCCTCGCTCTCGCCGATGATGTCGTGGATGTAATAGATCTCGTCGGGCAGTCCCTGCGCGATGCCGGAAGCTCCCGGCGGCGTGCCGACCATGCCGAAGTCGATGCTGCCGCCCGCCATGGCAGTGTTGACGTCGCGGCCGGCGTCGAACTTCAGCCACGAGACTTTGACGCCGGGAAATTTCTTCTCGGCCAGTCCGAGAGCTTTGGCCATCAGCTCGCCGTTCGGGCTGACCTGATAGCCGATCCGGATTTCCTTGGGCAGGCCGGAGCTTCCGCCGCCTTGGTCTGAGCTTCCTTCGCTGGATGAGCCGCATGCCGTGAGCGCAAGCAGGAGAAGCGCGAGGGAAAGGGCATAGAGAAATCCGCGTCCTTGTCGGCGGAATCCGGTGGAATGGGAAAGTCTGTTCATAGGATGGAGCCTCCTGATCTGATCGGGGAATGGGGAGCTTGGAAAAGAGAGGGGGACGGTCGGCTGAACGGGTTGGGAAGCTGTCAGCCCCGAGCCCACGGCGATGCCTTGCGGATCAGCAGCCGGAGAGAGGAATCGATGATGATCGCGATGATTCCCATGAGAATGATGCCGGCATAGATGATGTCGCTGCGAAGATATTTGCTGGCGTCCAGCACCATCCAGCCCATGCCGGAGATGGCCGCGACCATCTCCGCGGCGACAAGCGTGGAGTAGGTGACGCCCACGGCGGTACGCAGGCCGGTCAGCACATCGGGAAGGCAGGACGGCAGGATGACGTAGGCGTACAGTCTCCAGCCGCGCGCGCCCAGGGAGCGGGCGCCGTTGATGCGCTCCGCCGGCACCTGGCGGCTGCTGTGGACGGCGGCGATGAACAGAGGCGAGAAGCCGCTCAGGAAGAGCAGGACGATCTTGGACTCGTCGGCGATGCCGAACCAGAGCACGAGCAGCGAGTAGTAAGCGAGCGGGGGAAGAGGGCGGTAGAATTCGACGAACGGATCGAATACGGCCCTCAGCCAGCGGTTGCGTCCGCACAGGATTCCGAGCGGCACGGCCGTGACGGCCGCCAGCGCGATGGCGATCAGAATCCGGCGCAGGCTCGCTCCGACATGGGCGGCGAGCGACGAGTCCTTGTAGCCGTGCTGCGCGATATCCGCGAAGGCGGCCCAGACGTCGGCGGGCGGCGGCAGAAACAGCGGACTGACCCAGCCGAAGCGTCCGGACAGCCACCAGAGCAGGAGGACGGCCAGGACGGAGCCGGCCGAGACGGCTGCCGGCAGCAAGCGGGACTCGGCGCGGCTGCGCCTTGCTTCCCTTTTGTTCGCGGCGGATGGGGCTATGGCCATGAGAGATGCTCCTTTCTGCAAGGAATGGGGCGCCGAAGCGCTAGACGGACGGCCTGCCGGGGAACAAGTCCGCCCGGCGAAGCGGCTTCCGGCGCCGGCGCATGGAGAAATCAGGCGCCGGGCACGATGGAATTGCAGGATGAGATAGGCTGAAACGCAAAAAAATCAATCCCTTAGCTGCGAGGATTGATGCTTCCGTTGGTCGGATCGAATCAGGGATATTCGGTTGGAACTCCTTGCCGTTGCCGTGCCGGTGATGACGACGGTGCATCCGCCAGTTCAAGCAGCGCGTCGAGCACTTCGGAGCGGAGCCGAGGCTCCAGCGGGGCGAGATGGAACAGCTCGCAGAAGAACAGTCCGTCCGCAGCCAGCCGGGCGATCGTAGCCAAGGCGGGGGAGCGGCTTTCGGAGACGATCCGGCTCTGCCAAGCCTCGTACCTTTCCCTCATGGGAGCCAGCAGGGCGGGGTTGCCGGAAGCGGCTGCCAGAACGGCGGCGCTCGTCTCCAGGTCTTCGGAGCTTGTCTGGAAGCTCTGGGTCAGATAGGCATGCGTCCATGGATGGGATCCGCAGCCTTCCACAGCCCTGGCCTCCGTCTGGGTTTCGAAGCGGTCCAGGAAATCGTCCAGCGTCGCCTGGATGAGCGCTTCCTTGGTGGGGAAGTGGTACAGGAGGCCTCCCTTGCTGATGCCCGCCTCGCGGGCGACGGCGTCCAAGGTCAGCTTGGAGGCTCCTTGCTCGCGCACCACCTTGCAGGCGATGCGGAGAATGGCGTTTCGTTTTGAAGCGGCGGCCATGGCGCACCTCCTGCCGTTACTATACGGACCGGACGGTACAGAAGTCAATGAAAAAATAATTATTCCTAGCGGATATGTTGGTTTTGTAGTATTGCCAGCAGGCGGACACCGGCATGAATCGGGCCGACAGGCTAGATTCCGGAAGCCAGGCCGGGAAAGTTGCTTGGGCATCTCTCCAGGAGGTAATCTGTGGATAAGGAGGGATGGACATGAAGTATCGCCGTTTAGGCAAAACGGAGCTGAACGTGTCGGTCGTCGGCATCGGCACCTGGCAGTTCGGCGGGGAATGGGGCATGGATTTCGCGCAGGGCGAGGTCGACGCGATTTTGGACAAGGGCGCCGAGCTCGGCATCAACCTGATCGACACGGCCGAATGTTACGGAGACCATCTGTCGGAAGCTTTCATCGGAAACTACATCGGCAGGCGGAGACGCGGGGACTGGATCATCGCGACGAAGTTCGGCCATCATTTCCATGAGCGGTTCAAGCGTACGGACGTATTTTCCGGGGAAGATGTCGTGCGTCAGCTGGATGCGTCGCTGAAGGCTCTGCAGACGGACTATGTGGATCTGTACCAATTCCACTCCGGTCCCGATGCCGCCTTCGACAGCGACGAGCTGTGGACGGCGCTGGACAAGCAGGTGCAGGCCGGCAAGATCCGGCATCTGGGCACGTCCATCGGCAGCAACGACAACCTGCATCAGACGGCCGCCTCCTCGAAGGTCGGCTCGCAGGCGATCCAGGTCGTGTACAACCGGCTCGACCGCAAGCCGGAGGAGCGGGTATTCCCTTCCTGCCTGGAGCAGGATCTCGGCGTGCTGGCGCGGGTGCCGCTGGCGAGCGGCTTCCTGAGCGGCAAGTACAAGCCCGGCACGGAATTCGGCGAGACGGATGTGCGCCATCGCCAGGACGCCGGGCAGGTGAGGCAGCGGCTGGAGGAGGTTCGCCGGATCGCGGAGGAGGAAGTGCCGGAAGGCGTCGGCATGGCTGCCTGGGCGCTCGCCTGGTGCCTTCGCCATCCTGCGGTGACTTCCGTCATTCCCGGCTGCAAAAATCCCGAGCAGGTGCAGGGCAACGCAGATGCGGTGAAGCTCGTCACGGAGCCGCATCCGCAGGATGTGCCGGTTGACGGCAGGTAGACCGGCAGCGAAGCTCAATTGATCCTGGCCATGTCCAACAAGGCGGCGCGGCGAGCATGACGAAAATGCGCTGACGCCGTCGTCTTGACGGGCCCGCATGCGAAGGAACGACCCTAAAGCCCTGCCGGACCGCGCTGGATCGCGGTCCGGCAGGGCTTGCTTATTTGCCCGAGGTTTTCGAATGAATGCTTGAAGCTTGCTTTATAGCCTGAACCTTGCTTGTTCAGCTAGGGCTGGCGTAGACGGAGAAGTTGTCGAACCGGGCGGCATTGTTCATGGAGCGGAGGCCGGCCTTGCCATGCAGGAACGGAAGGGCGCTGTTGTCGGCATAACTCAGCCTGGGGGCATTCATATCGTCCACATAGACGCGGATAGAGTTCCCCTCGGCGGACACCTTCATCCGGTGCCAGACCCCTGCGGCGAGCGCGGCCGGCGCCGAGGCCAGCGTTTGGTAGCCGTAATTCATTTTGCCTAGATAAACCCCGTCGGGCTTGATGAACGCATAGTAGGCCTGGATGTAATCGGGATTGTTCGCGAGCACCTTGCCGTTCGACGGATTGGCCGCCCGGACCAGCACGCCGGCGTCCCCGGTCGTCCCGACCAGCTTCACATCCGCCTCCACCGTGTAATCGGACCAAAGGCCGGAGCCGATGACCGTCTTGGCGGGACCCCCGGCAGCCGCGCTCAGCTCGCCGGATACGACGGACCAATCGCCTTCATACCGCGTCCAGCCGTTGTCGTTGCCGTCGTTGAAGTCGTCGGCCAGCGGCGAGGGCGCCTGCCCCCTCTCGAACGACAGGCTGCTGAAGTCGAACTCGCCCTGGACCGTCTCGAAGCGGAGCTCATGATAGCCGGCGGTCAGGTAGAGGCCCTTCTTGGAGACGTTCACCCAATTCTCCCAGCCGCCGCTTCCGGCCGCCTGCACGACTCCGGTCAAATCCGCCGCCCCGTCCCAGACGCGGAAGCTGACGTTCGGAAAGGTTGTGGCGAGCCTCGCGGTCATATCATACGTGCCGCTCTCCGCGACATTGACCCGGTAGAGCAGCCATTCCCCCGTCTGGTTCCAGCCGACGACCTCCTTGCCCTCCGCCGCGGAGGAGCGGATGTCCACCGCATCGCTGCGATAGGAGCCGCCGATATTGGCAGGCGTCAGATCGTGATAGCCGGTCCCTTCCCCGCCTTTGCGGTAGTGGACGGCTTCGATCGTCCCTGGAAGCGGCTTGTACGCATTCCAGGCGCTGCTCCCTCCGACGTCGTTGCTGAACGCCGTGTAGCCGAAGTCGGCATGGGCGTCTTGAGTCGCATAGCCGATTTTCCCGCCGCCCAGACCGTTCACGGTGCGGGACTGCTTTTTCATGCCGTCGACGTAGACGGCAAAGGCCGAACCGCTCTTCTCCACCCGGATCTGATGCCACTTGGTATAGTCATAGCCTGCAGGGAGGGAGGAATATTCCCAGCCCTGGCTGACGCCGCCGACCACGAAATGGGTTTCGAGACGATTCAGCCTGCGGTTCAGGACGGCCGTTCCGTAGCTGTTCTCATCCGTATAGGAGAATACGGCTCCATACAGCGGCGAGGAGCTCGTTCCCATCTTCATCTGCTTGGCATGGAACTCGGCCGTGTAATCGGCGGCTGTCGAGGCCGCCGTTACTTGCCGGTACCAGGCCGTCGTCCCGATCGTATCCTGCCACATCAGCTCCTGGTTGTAGATGCCCCAGGTTCCGCCGCCGACATTGGTCCAGCCGGAGCCGATCGCGGTGCGAGCGAAGCGGTCCTCGAACGAAGGAGCGGCCGGATTCGGCTGGCTCGACGTCGTCGGACCGAGGACGGACATCCGGTCTCCGTTCCAGACGATGCGGTCCAGATTCATTTTGCGCCCCGGATAGACAGAGTTGCCTTGGGAAGCGTGGCTATGGTACACGATGTAGTCCGAATCCAGATCGGGACCTTTCACGATGGAGTTGTGTCCCAGGCCGACGTTGGAGCCCTCCGTGGAAATCAGGATCGGGTTCTGGCTCCGGGCAGGCACGAAGCCGGAGAGAGGAGAGGTTCCGGACGCGTAATCGACTCTGTAGGCGGTGCTCCAGACATGGTTGCCGGTATAGGTCATGAAATACTTTCCGTTGCGCTTGAACGTCGTGGAGCCTTCCGTCCACCCCGCCATCGACAGGCCGGTCGATCCCGCCGCTCCGAAGGCGGTCGGCGAAGTCATCGGACGGGAATCGATCCGGTCCGCGCCGGTGGAATAGAAGTACCATTTCCCGTCGTCGTCGATGAAGACGCTGCCGTCGATGCCCATGCCGAGATTGCCGGTCTGCGGCGTGAACGGACCGACGGGACTGCCGCTCGAAAGGACGTAATGCCCGCCGCCGCCCGGAGAGGTGTACATGTAGAACATTCCGTTCCAGTAGACGACCTCGGGCGCATAGGCGGCCTTGGTCACCGGATCCGTGGCGCACAGCCCGCGGTAAGTCCACGAAGCGAGATCGGTGGAGGACCATACCTTCACGCCGATCTGGTCATCCACGGTGCTGACATAGAGGTAATAGACGCCGTTGAATTTCAGGATGTAAGGATCCCCTTCTCCGTAAAAATCCCCATTGGCCCACTTCCAGGAGGAAGCGAGGGCATACGGATTGCTGTAGGCATGGGCGGCGGAAGGGAGCAGGAGCAGAGCCGCGGCAGCGGCAAGAAACGATTTCCATTTCTTCATCGGGACCTTCATCTCCTTTGCAAGTGCGGATGGGAGAAACGCGGCTATACAAGGATGGAAACAGAGAGCTTGGCTTCACTTCTCCTCCTTTCTCTCGTTTGATTTGATAGCGCTTGCAGATCGGAGTATAGCAAAACCGGAACCGATGCGGAAGATATAATTTTAAAATATATGTATTAAAACAATATTTAATGTTTGTTCCAATAAAACTGGACATATGAGTGGATTAAGCCTTATATTATTGGAAGAATGTCAGGAAAGGAGTTTCGATCATGCTTGAGCTGTCTATTGAAGACCCCGACCGGCTGGTCAAGGTGGCGCATGCGCTCAGCACGCATACCCGGATCGGAATCATCCGGCTGCTGCTGTCCAAGCCGAACGTGAATATTATCGAGATTGCCGAAGCTCTGGATATTCCCGTATCGACGGCGGCGACGAACGTGAAGGTGCTGGAGGAGGCGGAGCTGATCCTCACCGAGCTGCAGCCGGCTACGCGAGGGGCGATGAAGGTGTGCAGCCGGAACTTCGACGATGTGCGCATGATTCTGAATCCGATCGCGTTCTATCACAACACGAGCAAGCTCATCGAGGTCGAGATGCCGATCGGGCACTTCATCCAGTTCGACATCCAGCCTACCTGCGGCATGGCGAGCAGCACCGGCATGCTGTTCGCCGAGGACGATCCCGACAACTTCTATCACCCGGACAGCCGCTCGGCGGAGATCATCTGGCTGCGCAAGGGCTGGGTCGAATACCGCTTTCCCAAAAAGCTCCCGCAGGGAGCCAAGGTCACATCCCTGGAGTTCTCCCTGGAGCTGTGCTCGGAGGCGCCCAATTACAACAACGATTGGCCTTCGGAAATTACGGCCTGGATCAACGGCAAGGAAATCGGCTCCTGGATTTCGCCGGGCGATTTCGGCGACCACCGGGGCAAGCTGAATCCGGCCTGGTGGAACGACAACAGCACGCAGCACGGCCTGCTCAAGACATGGGGCGTCGATGAGGGGCGCAGCACGATCGACAACGAGCGCTGCTCATCCGTCACGCTGGACGACCTGGACCTGCAGGACAAGCCGTACATCAGCTTCCGCATCGGCCTGAGGCCCGACGCGAAGCATCAGGGAGGAATGAATCTGTTCGGCAAAGGCTTCGGCGATTATCCGCAAGGAATCGTCATGAGGCTGCAGCACGATTAAGATGGTTTCCCGCAAGGCCCGCCGTCCGGTCAAGGACTGCGGGCCTTTTCCGTTGGCGCGCCTAGGATGGAGATAGAGAACTCATCCTTCTCGTTTAAAAACAAAAAAACGGAAAGAAAGCGTTGACATAAAGGGATTGAAACCGTTATATTCTGGATATAAACAAATAAGTTGTAACAAAACAAATATTCGGAGTGGATGATCCGGCCCATTGCAATCGGCGCCCGATCCTTACGGAAACGCGGCTCCGGTGTTTGGTCCTTATTTGTTTCAAGCCACTATTGTCAGGGGGAGCGTATCCATGGTTCTGAAAAGCAAATGGTCCGCCGTATCGCTTGCGCTTGTGCTGGTATCGGGAATGGGATTGTCGGCCTGCTCCGGCAACGGGGGCGGCGCGCCGGCTCCGAGCGGAGAAGCTTCGTCTCCATCGCCGACATCGGGAGCGGCAAGTCCCAAGGCGGACTCCAAGTCCGAAATCGAGTTCATGGGGTGGGGCGGGGACAGCGAGAAAGCCGTCTTCCAGAAGCTGATCGATGCCTACATGAAGGAACACCCGGATAAAAAAGTGAAGTACACCGTCGTTCCGTCGGGCGAGTATTACCAGAAGCTCGACACCCTGATCGCCGCCAAGAAAACGCCGGATGTGTTCTATGCCGGCGGCGCGCACTTCAATAAGCTCGCCAGCAGCGGCCTGCTGCTGAACATGGACCCCTATCTAGAAGGCAACCAAACGATCGATCCGGACAATGTGTGGAAGCAGGGGCTGGACCGTTACCGCTACGACGGCAAGACCGTCGGCCAAGGCAGCCTGTACGGCCTGCCGAAGGATGTAGGGCCGTGGGCGCTTGCCTACAACAAGGATTTGTTCGACAAGGCCGGCCTGCCTTACCCGAGCGCCAAGGCGGGAGAGTACACCTGGGACGACATGATCGCCGACGCCAAAAAGCTGACGACGGCCAACGCGCGCGGAAAAATCGACACGTTCGGAGTCGCCGCCTATTCGACGGAGTCCGCGGTATGGGCCAACGGCGGGGACTGGATCGACTACAAGACCGGCAAGGTGACGATCGATACGCCGGAATTCGCCCAGGCGATGCAGTTCGTGGCGGATCTCAGCCTCGTCCACAAGGTCAGCCCATCCCCGGATGACGAGAAAGCCCAGAACGGCTACGCCCGGTTCGTCGCGGGCAAAGTGGCGATGTTCCCGATGGGTCCTTGGGATCAGCCCGGCTTCTGGAACGTTCCGTTCAAATGGGATATCGCCGCCTGGCCGGCAAGCCCGAATACGGGCAAAACCGCGACCTGGCTCGGCTCTCTCGGATTCGTCGTGTCCAAATCGACGAAGCATCCGGAGGATGCGTTCGCGCTGGCTTCCTATCTGAGCCTCGACCGGGAGTCGCAGAAGCAGAACTACGAGCTCGGGCAGGCGGTGCCGAACCTCGTCGACATGGCCAAGGGCGAGTTCCTCCAGATGGACAAAGCGCCGCAGAGCCGTCAAGTATTCCTCGATATCATTGAAGACTACGGACGTCCCCCGATCGAGGTGAACTCCAAGAGCGTGAAGTGGATCGACACGTTCTGGCAGGATGCCAGCCAGGTGTGGACCGGCAAGAAGACGGCAGCGGAGTTCGTCAAGGAAGAGCAGCCGAAGCTGCAGAAAATCTACGACGAAGACAACAAGTAACAGGCTTGGCTCGGAAGGAGAGCGGCTCACACGGAGGCCGCTGAAAAACAGGCGAACGGCGCGGAATCATTCGGCACAACCGGCGATCGGAAGAATGTTCCGCGCACGCGGCGCCACCTTTTACAGCAGTCTCGCGCTTTTGCCGCCTCCCCTTCCGGCTTCGTGCCGGGGAGGAACGTTAATGACAGGCTATCGGCGTAAAGAAATGCTTTGGTCCCTGCTGTTTGTCACGCCGCCGGTTCTCGGCTTTCTCATCTTCGGGCTCGCGCCGCTCATAAGCTCGCTGGGCCTCAGCTTCATGTCCTGGGATATGATGTCTCCGGCGAAGTTCATCGGCCTGGACAACTTCGGGAAGCTGGCCCAGGACGAGAAATTCTACAAATCCATGTACAACACGTTTTATCTGCTTCTGGGAATTCCGCTGGGCATGATCGCAGCCATGGCGCTGGCGCTCATGATGAACCGTCCGCTCAAGGGCGTAAGCCTCTTCCGGACGATCTATTATATCCCCGTCATTTCGCCGATCATCGCGGTCTCCCTGCTCTGGCAGTGGCTGCTCAACTACGATTACGGCATCATCAACGAATTCATCTGGAAAATCTTCGGCGTGCAGGGTCCGAACTGGCTGGGAGATCCGAACTGGGTCAAGCCGTCGTTCCTGCTGATGGGATTATGGGGAGGAGTCGGCGGCACGATGGTTCTCTATCTGGCCGGACTGCAGGGGATATCCTCCAGCTACTACGAGGCGGCGGAAGTCGATGGCGCGAAGCGGTGGCATCAATTCCGCTATATCACGCTGCCGCTGCTGTCCCCGATCCATTTCTTCGTCGTGGTGATGGGCGTCATCGGCACGTTCCAGTCGTTCAGCCAGATGTATATTCTCGCAGCGGACGGCGGGCCGGAGTACAGCGGCGCGACGATCGTGTACTACATTTTCCAGGAAGCGTTCAAATACTTCAATATGGGCTTCGCCAGCTCGGTCGCCTGGGTGCTGGGAGTCATCATCTTCATTCTGACCTTGATCCAATTCCGCTTCTCCAAGCGTTGGGTCTACCAGGACTAAGCGTTCCTTACAGGAGGAGTAGACTATGGCCAGAGAAAGACGCTTGATGAACAGCTTAATCTATGTGCTGCTGCTGGCCGGCTCGATCGTCATGCTCGGGCCGCTGGCGTGGACGCTGTCGACCTCGCTCAAGACCCAGCAGCATGTATTCGACGTTCCGCCCCAATGGATTCCGAAGCCGTCGACATGGAGCAACTATACGGATGTATGGTCCAAAGCTCCGCTGCTGCACGGCTTCCTGAACAGCGCCATCGTCGTGGTCGCGGTGCTGTCGGTCGGATTGTTCGTCGCCTCCATGGCGGCTTATTCCTTTGCCAAATTCCATTTTCCGTTCAAGGAGGGAATCTTTCTCGCCCTGCTCGGAACGATGATGATTCCCTATTCGGTCGTCATGATTCCCCAGTACATCGGATTCTCCGAGCTGGGCTGGGTGGATACGCTGCTGCCGCTCATCGTTCCGGGGCTGTTCGGGAATATCGTGACGATCTTTTTCTTCCGGCAATTCATGCAGGGCTCCATCCCGAACGATCTGATCGACGCCGCCAAAATCGACGGCTGCGGCTATTTCCGCACGTTCGCCACCGTCGCGCTGCCCATCGCCAAGCCGGCGATCGCGGCTCAAGCGGCTCTCGGCTTCATGGGCATCTGGAACGATTTCATGGGACCGCTCATCTACCTGCATACGCCGGAGAGGCAGACGATTCAGGTGCTCATCGCCAGCATGCAGTCGAATTATATCTCCACATCCAATTATCCCTCGCTCATGGCCGCTTCGCTCATCGCGCTCGTGCCTGTCATCATCGTGTTCTTCATGGCCCAGCGCTACTTCATCGAATCGCTCGCGATCAGCGGAATCAAAGGCTGAGCCGCGGGGATGGAACCGTCAGAAATCAAAAGAAGGAATCGGCTTCTGCTGCTCCTTGGCGGCATGGCATGTGCGGCAGGAGCGGCAGCCATCCTTTGGGGAAGGGGAGAAATGGATATGAATCCGGCCGCGCGCACCACGGTGCAGATGGGGACTTCCTATCAAAATCCGATGACGCTCCCGCAGGAATGGGAGGATTACGGCATCGGCGATCCTTATGTTCTGCGGCATGACGGACAGTATTACCTGTACTGCAGCACGAAGGACGGACGGATCGGCGTGAAAGCCTGGAGCTCCGCCAATCTGACGGATTGGACCTATGAGGGACTGGTCGCCGAGGAGCCGGTCACGGAAGGGGCGTACGCTCCCGAGGTCGTCTACTGGAACGGATCGTTCTATATGTATACCTCTCCGGCCGGCAAGGGGCATTACGTCCTGCGCAGCGAGAAGCCGACCGGACCGTTCCTCGCGCAGACCGACAATCTGGGCCTCACGATCGACGGCTCGGTGTTCATCGACGACGACGGCAGCTGGACGTTCACGCATGCCGAATTCGGCGGCATCATGGCCGCGCCGATGAGCGATCCCTATACGATCGGCACGGGAGAGAAGCTTGGCGCCTCGCTCGGCCACTGGACCGAGGGATCGATGATCATCAAGCGCGGGGGCAAGTATTACATGACCTACACGGGCAACCATGTGTTCAGCCGCGGCTACCGCGTCAACTACGCCGTCTCCGACGAATCGCCGGCAGGTCCGTACCGGATTCCGGACAACAATCCGATCCTGATCTCCACGGAGGAAGGGTTCAACGGCCTCGGCCACAGCTCCACCGTGCTCGGACCCGATCTCGATTCCTACTATATCTTCTATCACAATCTGGAAGGAAAATCGGCTGAAGGGCCTCCCGTCCGCCATCTCAATATGGACCGGCTCGCCTTCAGCGGCGACAAGATGGGCGTGCTGGGCCCGACCTGGGGCATTCCGACGGAAGCGCCCAGGCTGCCGATTTTCCATGACCGGCCGGGCTCGGCTCCCTCGCCCGGGAAGTGGGAGCAGGCCGCCATGCCTGCTTCCGGCGGCCATGCCTGGGTGAGCAAGCTGAGCACCGACACACGCTATACGGCCGAGTTCAATGCCGTCGTCCAGCCGGACGGCAAGGAGATTGAAGCGGGCGGCGAGGCGGCTCTGGAAGTGCTGCTCTCCTACCGGGACGAACGCAACAGCCGAGTCCTGCGTGTAGACGGCCGGCAGAAAAAGCTGGTCATGGCGGAGCAGGCGGGCGGGGCGGAAAAGACTGTCTTCTCGGCCGATCTGCCTCAGGGGACGGAACTGAACGTCCTCCACGCGCTTCGGGCCGAATCGGATGGCGACGGGACGAGAATTTATTGGGACGGCCTGCTGCTTGCCGACGTGAAGGCGTGGACGGGACAGCCCGGAAAGATCGGCTACCGATGGCCGCAAGGCTCTCAGCCGCAGCTTGCCTATACCGCCTTTTCCAATGAAGCCGGAGGCAGCAGCGACCGAAGCGCCGTCAAGCCTGTGCCCGGGACGCTGGAGGCAGCCCATGCTTCCGGCAATCCTTCCTCTCCGATCAAGGCCGGCGCGGCCGGCACGCCGGACGGGAGTCTGGCCGCGGAGCTGGGGGGGAACGGGGAGCTGGCCTTTCCCGTTCAGGTGAAGAAGGACGGCCGCTACCGGATCGCCGTCATGGCGGAGCTCGGCTCGGAAGGAGCCGTGCTGGAGGTGGAGGCCTCAGGCCGGAAGCTCAAGGCGGAGCTTGATGCCGCCCTGTTCGCCTCGGAGTCGGACTGGACGAAGGTGCCGCTCGGAGAGCTGGAGCTGAAGGGCGGATTGCAGTGGCTGACCGTCAAGCAGACGTCTTCCGGGGTTTCCCGCCTCCGTTATATCGAGCTGCTGGAATCGGCGGAGGTAGACGGCTCGGCGCAGGCCGAGCTGGAGAAGCAGGAGCTGTTCGGCAGCTGGGAGCAAAGCGAGGCCGGCAGCCGGATCGCGGAAGCCGGCCGCGACAGCAAGCTGCTCGCGGGCGACGTCCGGTGGGGCGACTACGAGCTCGATTTCCGCCTTCAGGCGGACGGGGAGGATGCCGGAGAAGCGGCTGTGCTGCTGCGGACGAGCCGGGAATCGGACTACCCGGCTCAGGTGGCGGACTCGTTCATCGGGTATCAGCTTCTGTTCCGCAGCGGCAGGATCATCCTCGAGAAGATCGTGTACGAGAGGAAGGAAGAGCTCGATTCGGCCTTGCTGGAGCTGCGGCCCGGCCAGCCGTCCAACGTATCCGTGAAGCTGGAGGGCAGCCGGATCCGGGTATTTCGGGAAGACGGGGAGCCGCTTCTGGATGTGCTGGACCCCGATGCGATCCTGCAAGGAAGAATCGGCTTTCGCTCCTCGTCCCGGGACTGGATCCTTTCCGGTCTTGAAGTGCGGCCGGTCCGCCATGAATGACAGAGAACGCTGCGACCAGGCGCGTTAATGGAACGGGAGAGAAGACAATGACAACGAAAAGATACATCAAGGACTACCCGAGGCCGCAGTTCGTGCGGGACAACTGGATCAATCTGAACGGAGCCTGGCAGTTCGGCTTCGACGACGGCAACGAAGGAGAGCGGCTGGGCTGGCCGGAGCGGTTCGGCGGAGATCGGACGATTGAAGTCCCGTTCACCTATGAGACCAAGGCGAGCGGCATCGGCGACGAGTCCCATCATGCCTATGTCTGGTACAGCCGCGAGCTGGACGTTCCGGCCGAGGCGGAGGGCAAGCTTGCCCTTCTCCACTTCCAGGCGGTGGATTACAAGGCCAAGCTGTGGATCAACGGAAGTTATGTGGGAAGCCATCAAGGCGGTTACGCAGAGTTCCATTTCGACATCGCCCCTTATCTGAAGTACGGGCAGAGCAACGTGATTACGGTGAAGGCGGAGGACAGCCTCGACGCGGCCCAGCCGCGCGGCAAGCAGCGCTGGGTGAAGGACAGCTTCGAGTGCTTCTATGTCCAGACGACCGGCATCTGGCAGACGGTCTGGCTGGAGTATGTGGAGCCGTCCTATGTAGAGGCCGTCAAGATGACGCCGGATCTGGATGCGCGGTCGATCCGGTTCGAATACCAGGTGCAGGGGGCCGGAGCGGCGGACGATATCACCCTGGAGACGCTCGTCAGCCTGAAAGGCAAGCCGGTCAAAAGGGTGAGCCTCGCGATCGACCGTCCATGGCTGCAGCTCGATGTCGACCTCGTCCATGAAGCCAACGGCCCCTGGAAGCATTGCCACTGGTCGCCGGCCCATCCGAATCTGTATGACGTCGAGTTTATTCTGTACAAAAACGGCGCCGAGGTCGACCATGTATACGCCTATTTCGGCATGAGGAAAATCTCGATCGAGAAAGACCGCATCCTGCTGAACAATGCCCCCATCTACCAGAAGCTCATTCTGGATCAAGGCTACTGGCCGGATACGCATCTGACGCCGCCCTCGGAGGAAGCCATTCTCGAGGATATCGACAAGCTGCTGGAAATGGGGTACAACGGCGTCCGGAAGCATATGAAGGTGGAGGATGCCCGCTTCCTGTACTGGTGCGACGTGAAGGGCGTGCTCGTATGGTCGGAAATGGCCGCCACCTTCGAATTCAACGACCGGGCGGTGGAGAGGTTCACCCGGGAATGGATGGAGGTCGTCAGGCAGCAGTACAATCATCCGTCCATCATTACGTGGGTGCCGTTCAATGAATCGTGGGGCGTCATGAACATCGCCAAGGATGTCCGGCAGCAGAAGTTCACGGAAGCGATCTACCATCTGACGAAGGCTTTCGATCCGAATCGCCCGGTCGTGTCCAACGACGGCTGGGAGCATACCGTCTCCGATATCCTCACGCTGCATGACTATGTCGAGAGCGGAGAGGAATTCCGCCGGCGGTATGCGGGCAAGGACGAGATCACCGGCAACCTGCGCAGCTTCAACCACTGGAAATACGCATTTGCGGACAGCTACGCCTACAAGGGGCAGCCGGTCATCGTCAGCGAGTTCGGCGGCATCGCCTTCCAATCCGAGGAAGGCTGGGGCTACGGCAATCAGGTCGGCTCGGAGGAAAGCTTCCTGGATCGGTTCCGCAGCATCCACGAGGCTATCCAGCAGACCGAATATATCTCGGGCTACTGCTACACCCAGATCACGGATGTGCAGCAGGAGGTCAACGGCCTGTTGACGGAGGACCGCAAGCCCAAGATTGCACTGGAGAAGATCAGAGAAATCAATTCCTTCTAGATTTTGGAACCAAAACGGGATGAAGCCGAGAATTCGGCTTCATCCCGTTTTTGTCTTTTCTATTCAACCTCTACGACTACTTCTGCCCAGGTCGTGGGAGCCGCACCGCCCGGGGCGGGAATATCATCCGGGCTGATGACCGAGATCAGGTACTGGCCCGGCTCCTTCAGCGTCACGCTGGCGGCGAAGGCTTCACGTAACCGGAGGAAGGCTCCGGCAGCGAAGGCTCCGGCAGCGACAGATTCAGCGTCCCTTCTTCCGTATAAGAGACTGGAATGGAGTCGGGATCGGAGACGGTCGGCCGACGGAGATGGGGACGCTGCCGGCCGAAATGGCTCCAACGGTAAACAGATTGGCGACGGGGAGCAGCTTGACGGTGAAGGAGGCGCGATCGTAGACGCGTCCGTCCACCTTGATGTCCTTGCCCGCCGAATTTCCGCTCGATCCGCCGCCTCCGCCGGCTCCGAGCGGCTGCATGACATCTGGAGAGTAGAAGCCTTTCTCATAGAGGACGGCGAAGGACGTCTCGGCAGAATCGGTGCTCCAGGACGGCTTCAGCTTCTCCATCATTTTGCTGCTCCAGTTCAGTCGGACCATTCCGTCCGCGTAGGAAGGGCTTATGCCCAATCGCGGCGACCGGCACGGGTGATGCCCTTGCTCAGGAATGGCGCCGGAGTCTCGGGGTCCGCGATGATGTCGCCTTGCGGGCTGAGAAGGCCCGGCTTGCCGATCGGGAAGACGAGCTCCTTCCAGCAGGACTGCAGCTCCTCCTTTATTTTGATCCGCACCTGGCCTGGCTTCGGATCCCAGTCGACGGACGCCGCGGCGCCGGTCTGGCGCCGCGTTCTCAGAGGGACATGGACGCGGCCGTTGGGAGGGATCGGCTTATCCGTCTCGGCTGAATTTCAAATTGGTTGCCCATCTTGATATGAATAAAAGTTAGAAAACAGAAAAAAAGTTTGCCGAGAAGAAGGAGCGGGTGTAGGATAGGAGGCAAAGAGAATTCAAGCGGTCATGAGGAGCGGTGGGAATGGAATCGGTATCGCAAACGCTGCCGCTGCTGCGGGAGCTGGCGCAGGGCATCGCGGCCCAGTTCGGAGAGCGCTGCGAGGTCGTCGTGCACGACTGGTCGCAGCCTTATGAAAGCACGATCGTGCATATCGAGCACGGCCATGTGACGGGACGGAAGGTCGGCGATCCCGGCACGAACCTCGGACTCGAGGTCATGAGAGGCACGTCGGAGGGCGGCCATCGGCAGAATTACGTCACCCGGACCAAGGACGGACGGCTGCTGAGATCGACTTCGATCTACTTGAAAAATGACGCAGGAACAGCGATCGGCGCCCTGTGCATCAACTTCGACATCTCGGAGCTGCTCGCCGCCGAGAAGGCGCTGCAGGGGCTGGTCGGCATGCAGGAGCTGCCGCCGGTCCAGGAGTCGTTCGTCAGCAACGTCGGCGATCTGCTGGATTCGCTGATCCAGGAGGCGGAGGACGCCGTCGGAAGGCCGCCTGCGCTCATGAGCCGCGAGGAGAGGATCCGGTTCATCGCGCTGCTGGACCGCAAAGGCGCGTTTCTGATCAAGAAGGCGGGCGAGAAGGTATGCGCCTATCTGGGCATCTCGAAGTACACGCTGTACAGCGATCTGGAGGAAGCCAAGGGGACGGATGCGGAGGGGGAGCAGAGCTGATGGGCGAGAAGGAACGGGAAGCAATGGAAGCAGGCGCTCCTGAGCGGGAGGAGGAACGGTCGGGGCAGGAGGCCGCCGCCCAGGCGGTGATTGAAGCGTCGAAGGGGCCGATAGGGTCAGGCGACGGTCGGCTGGATGGCGAAAGGAAGGCGGCGCCGGAGCGGATGGATGGCGGAAATAAGGCGGGGCAAGCTGTCGAGGCAGCGCCGGAGCGGATGGATGGCGGAAATATGGCGGAGAAAGCTGTCGGGGCGGCGCCGGAGCGGATGGATGGCGGAAATAAGGCGGGGCAAGCTGTCGAGGCAGCGCCGGAGCGCGGCTGTCTGCCGGGCGGGGAGCTCGGCGATGAAGGGCCGCAGACGCCCTTCATCCTCATCCGCAGCGCCCGCGTGGACGCCAATATCGCGTCCATGGCGGAGGCGGCGGCGCGGCGCGGCGTGAAGCTGCGCCCGCATGTGAAGACGCACAAGCTGCCGGAGCTTGCGGCCCGGCAGCTTGCTGCGGGAGCCGTCGGCATCACCGCCGCCAAGCTGTCGGAGGCGGAGGTGATGGCGGATGGCGGGATCGGCGATATCTTCATCGCCTATCCCGTCATGGGCGCCGCCAAGGCGCGGCGCGCCGCAAGCCTGGCGCAGCGGTGCCGGCTCGCCGTCGGCGTCGACAGCGCCGCGGGAGCGCGGCATTTGTCGGCGGCCGCCGAGGCCGCCGGCATCGCGCTGGAGGTCCGTCTCGAGATCGAGACGGGGCTCAGGCGCACGGGGGTAGCGCCGGAGGCGGCGCTGCCGCTGGCGCGGGAGATCGCGGCGATGCCCGGCCTGGACCTGACGGGCATCTTCACGTACCGCGGCGCGATGCTCGGCGGGGCGCCGACGATGGACCTGCGGGCGGCCGGCCACGAGGAAGGCCGCATGATGGCTGCCGTCGCACAGGAGCTGCGCCGGGGAGGCGTGCCGATCCGCGACGTGAGCGTCGGCTCGACTCCGACGGCGGTGTATGCCGCCGAGATCGAGGGCGTCACGGAGATCCGGCCCGGCACGTACGTGTTCCACGACCGGATGCAGGCGGCCTTCGGCCTCTGCAAGCTGGACGACTGCGCGGCCGAGGTATGGGTGACGGTCGTCAGCCGGCCGGCGACGGACCGCATCGTCATCGACGGCGGCAGCAAGACGTTCGCGACCGATGTGCAGCCGGGCGGCGCGCCGCTGCAGCTGCAGGGCTTCGGCCATGTCGTCGGCCTGCCGCATGCCGTGTTCGAGCGGATGAACGAGGAGCATGGCGTCATCCGGGTACGGCCGGAGGACGACTGCCAGCCGGGCGACCTGCTGCGCGTCATCCCGAACCATATCTGCAGCACGGTGAATCTTCATTCCAGCGTGTACATCAGCGATAAAGACGGCGGGCTGCGGAGAGTTCCGGTCGCCGCGCGCGGCTGCATTCAATAGAAGGGAGCGAAAGGCGACATGCTGGATTTAGTGCTCAAAAACGGACGCATCGTGGACGGGAGCGGCAATCCGTGGTTCCGCGGCGACGTAGGCGTGAAGGATGGAATGATTGCCGCTGTCGGCCGCGTGGACGCGGAGGCGGCGCAGACGATCGATGTTCAGGGACGCGTCATTTCCCCCGGCTTCATCGACGGCCACTGCCATTCGGATCTCATGATCCTCGACCATCCGCTCAGCGAGATCAAGCTCAGCCAGGGCGTCACCGCCGAGGTCGTCGGCAACTGCGGACTCGCTCCGGCGCCGGTATTCCCGGACCGGGAGGAGCTGCTGCGCAGCTACATTTCCCCCGTCATCGGCAGTACCCGGCATGACTGGCAGTGGAATACGGTCGGCGAATACATGGACTATGTCGCCCGATCCGCTCCGGCTGAACATATGGCGACCTACGTCGCCCATGGCGCCCTGCGGATCGCCGTCATGGGCTTCGACAACCGCCCGGCCACTGCCGCGGAGCTGCGCCGGATGAAGGAGCTGCTGGAGGAGGGGCTGCGCGCCGGCGCCATCGGCCTGTCGATCGGCCTGCTCTACTCCCCCGGCAGCTATACGTCCAAGGAAGAGCTTGCGGAGCTGTGCACGGTGCTGCCACGCTACGACGGCCTGCTGAGCACGCATATCCGCGGCGAGGGCAACAATCTGCTGCCTTCGGTGCGCGAGGTCATCTGGATCGCCGGGAAGGCGGGCATCCCGCTCCACATCAGCCATCTCAAGGCGGCCGGAAAAATCAACTGGGGCAAGGTTCTTGAAGCGATGGAGCTCGTCGAGGACGCCCGTGCCAGAGGCATGGACGTGACGGTGGACGTCTACCCTTATTCGGCGGGATCGACATCGCTGACGACGATCCTGCCTCCATGGGTGCTGGAGGGAGGCATTCCGGGAGCGCTGGAAGCGTTCCGCGACCCCGTCCTGCGGCGCCGCATCCGCGAGGAGCTCGGCCGGGAGCAGGACGGCTGGGACAATCTGGTCTGCTCCACCGGCTGGCAGAGCGTGTTCGTTGCCTCGGCCGGCGGCGCCAATGCGACCTTGGAGGGGAAGCATATCGAGGAGATCGCCGCGATGCGCGGCGTCCATCCCGCCGACTGCATGATGGATCTGCTGCTGGAAGAGGACGGCCAGGTGCCGATCGTTTACTTCCACATGTCGGATGACGACGTCCGCCAGGTCATCGCCTATCCCCGCTCCCTGATCGCCTCGGACAGCCTCACCTGCGAGACGGGCAAGCCGCATCCGAGGCTGTATGGAACGTTTCCCCGCGTCTTTGCCAAATACGTGCGCGAGGAGCGGGTGCTGACGCTGGAGGATGCGGTGCGCAAGCTGACCTCGTTCCCGGTGCAGCGCTTCCGTCTCGGCAAGCGGGGCCTGATCGTGCCGGATTATGCCGCCGACCTCGTCGTGTTCAATCCGGATACGATCCAGGATACCGCGACCTTTGCCGATCCCAAGCAGCAGCCGGAGGGCATCTCGCATGTCGTCGTCTCCGGGCGCGTCGCCATGCAGGACGGCGTGCATACCGGAGAGCGCGCCGGAGGCTTCCTCCGCGCAGCCTCATGCGCCTGCGGCAGCGGGCATGGACATCCATGAGACGGCCCTGCCGAACGGACGGCCAAGGTCTCGGAGTCGGACCATTCAATTCGAGCTTGCCGAACAGCATGACGGGATGAACGGGCTGCCGTCATCCCATGCAGTCCTTTGAGGCCGCAAACACTTGCCCATTACTAGTTCCTGATGAAAGGATCGATGAACATGTCTAAAATCGACCAACGCCTCGCCGAGCTCGGCATCACGCTCCCGGAGCTTCCGGCGCCGAAATTTTCCTACATACCGGTCAATCAGACCGGCAACCTGATCTACACATCCGGCTTCGACTGCCGCATCGACGGCGTTCTCATGCATGAGGGCAAGGTCGGCTCCGACCTGACGATACAGCAAGGCCAGGAGGCCGCCCGCCAGATCGTCATCAACCTGCTTGCGGCGATGAAGGCTTATCTTGGCGACCTTGACCGCGTCGTCAAAATCGTCAAGCTGCTCGGCTTCGTGAACAGCGCTCCGGGCTTCGGCGATCAGCCTTACGTCATGAACGCCGCCTCCGATCTGCTCATCGAGGTGTTCGGCGAGAACGGACGCCATGCCCGCAGCGCCATCGGCACGAGCGATCTGCCGTTCCATACGCCCGTAGAGATCGAGCTGATCGCCGAAATCCGCGAGTAGAGCCTAGTCGGACAGGCCATAAGGCCTGCCTGTCCCGCATATTGGGGATGTCCCATAAGTCATGAAAATGGCTGAGGGGCATCCCTTCGCTTGTTTGAGCGGGCCGGCTCCAATGAAAGCGAGGCAAGCTCGCCTCAAATCATCGACGGGCTGAATAATCCGCTCCCGCACTCGGGGAACCTATAGGGCAATCATTATGATTCCTTAGGAGGCCGACATCTATGTCAGGACGAAACAGCAAGCCGAAAAACTCAGGTCCCGCAGGGCATCCCGGAAGGCTGGATCAGTTCGGAGCCAAGCTGGGCTCCAGCAACGAGGTTGAATTCGCCGAGGCTCTGGGACAAGCATGCCGCACAGGAGAGAAAAACGATAAAGCTGAAAAGGATACCAAATAAATCCATCCAAAAGCGCGCCGCAGTTCATCTGCGCCGCGTTTTTTCTTCCCTTCCGCTGTGGTTCGCTTCAAAAATCGTTGCGCTGTTCATTTCCATCAAGGCCGTCTTAAGCGAATCTAGGCTTTCCCTTTCTCCCCGTAATGTTCCTGCGAATCAAAAGTCGATTTCCTGGGAAATGACAGACGGAATGTCGAAGGAAGGCGGCTGCGGAGCAGATCATGAATTTTTTTCCAAACCCAACTTAATATACATATTGATCATTACTTCACAAAATGGACGTAATGTCTTATACTTAACCTGCAAGGCTAAAGCGGTTACAAGAGCCGCTGCAGGACCAACCTTTATCCGAGAGGAGATTTTTATATGGCGCGTTTAGAGGGTAAAACAGCCATTGTAACCGGTGCGGCAACCGGCATGGGAGCGGAGGAGGCCCGCCTGTTCGCCCGCGAGGGAGCCCGGGTCGTGATGACGGATGTGAATATCTCCGAGCTGGAGAAGGTCGCTGCCGAGATCAGGACGGCTGGCGGCGAGGCAACAGCGATCAAGCATAATGTAGCTTCCGAGGAAGAGTGGCAGCATGTCGTCGACGAGGCTGTCCGCCTCTACGGCAAGGTGGATATCCTCGTCAACAATGCGGGCATTGCGTCGACGCGCACGATTGCGAGCTTCGACCTGACGGAATGGAACCGCGTCCTGGACATCAACCTGACCGGCTGTGTCCTCGGCATGAAAGCTGTCATTCCGGAGATGCAGAAGGCCGGCTCCGGTTCTATCGTCAACATCTCCTCGATCGGCGGAATCGTCGGCATGGCCGGATCGAGCGCCTACACGGCGGCCAAGGGCGGCCTCCGCACGCTGACCAAAGCAGCGGCGGTCGAGTACGCCAAGCAGAGCATCCGCGTCAACTCCGTCCATCCCGGCATCATCGTCACTCCGATGACGGAGCCTTCCATGAAGGACGCGATGCCGTTCTACCAGACGTTCACACAGCTTCCTTACATGGGCAAGCCGGAGGATGTCGCCTACGGCGTGCTGTTCCTCGCTTCCGACGAAGCCCGCTTCATGACCGGCGCCGAGCTGGTCATCGACGGCGGCTGGACGGCGCTCTAAGCCAGAACAAGCAGCAAGGCTGTTCCAAGATCGCATTGCGTGATCAGGAACAGCCTTTTTTACGTCGTACGGTCTTTTTGTTCCGGCAGCACCTTATAGGGACCGAGTATGGACAGATTCATCAGCTGGGCGGCGATATCCCTTTCCTCGTACGGCATCTGCTTCTCAATCCACCAGATGACGACCTCGAGAATGGCGGCTTCTGCGTATTTGACGGCAACCTCGCGCCTTGCCGTGAGCAGGCTGTCGTCGGGCTGGGCAAAGGCCATGCCGTCCGATACGAAGTCGTGGATAACATTCAGCATTCCCGAAGCAAGCTGGGGCACTCGATTGCGGACCAGCATGGCATAGTAGACGGAATAACGGTCGCTTATATGATGGAACAGCTTCACAAAGCTTGGATGCGGCTCGCCGCGGAGATAATCGAACCCTTCGCCATCGGCCTCGGAGGTCGAGACGGCATCCCGGAGCTCCTGCAGAAGCTCGCCGATATATTCGTCCAGCAAAGCCTGCTTGTCCTCGTAATGCAAATAGAATGTCGCTCGTTTGATCGTCGCCTGATCCGCGAGCTCCTGGACGGAGAAGTTGTCCATTCCACGCTCTTCCATGAGCTGGACGAGAGCTTCGCGCAGCAGCCGGCGCGTCCGCAGCACGCGCGGATCGGTTTTGCTAGGTGACATGGGCGGCTTCCTTTCTGAGCGTATTATTCTCTTGCAAGTATAGTACTCCGGCAGGAAAAGAGGAAGGAATTCGGCTGACAGCAACGATTGCATCGCCGATTGCCGCCTGCAGTTGTGTTCCAGGTGTTTATTTATGGATATATATTCACGATTATCATGCAATGGTATATTTAAATGGTCCTAAGTGAGATGCAGACTCTCAATTATTGCGGGCTCCATCCATACCTATCTTACTTCAGATTATTTGGGCGATGCATTCTTTCGAGGGCTTATTTCCACACTTGCGGGGGGTTTAGGTATGCTGGTGAAAAAAACGGGCGCTGCCGTGTCCGCTTTGCTGCTTGCTTCCGTTCTGGCGGCAACGATTGCAGGGGCTGCGCCGAAGCAGCAGGCGATTACGGGTACTACGCCAATCGTGTTTGGCGAGAGTCGGTTGGTGGCGAATTCCATCAACGCGAATGGGACGTTGTATGTGCCGCTGCGGCTGATTGCCGCTGCGACAGGCATTCAGGCCGATTGGGACAGCGCGAAGAAGGCTGTTTATCTGACCTCATCGGAAGATGCGTCTTCCCCCGTTGCGGTTGAATCGGTTCCTGCCGGTAAGCAGGTCGCGGCGGAACCGGTAGCGGTCCAGGTCTATCTGAACGGAATCCAGACCCAACTGACGGATGCCGCCGGGAAGCAGGTGCTGCCCCTCTCGCTTAACGGCACGCTGTACTTGCCTGTGCGAGCCCTGTCCATGGCACTCGGTATAACCGTGGAGTGGAATGCTGCGGCGAAGCAATTGATTCTTCCGTCCAAGAAGGATGCTTCTGTTTCCGCTGGAAAAGGCGATACCGGTGCCAAAGGGGAAAAAGGCGATACCGGGGCCAAGGGCGATAAGGGCGACACGGGTGCCAAGGGCGATAAAGGCGACACCGGGGCGACGGGACCGGCGGGAACGCCAGGAGCAGCCGGCCCGGAAGGTCAGGCCGGGGCTCAAGGTGCCAAGGGCGATAAGGGCGACACCGGAGCGGCGGGACCGGCGGGGTCGACGGGAGCAGCCGGCCCGGCAGGTCCGACTGGGGCCCAAGGTGCCAAGGGCGATAAGGGCGACACCGGAGCGACGGGGCCGGCGGGGTCGACAGGTGCTGTTGGTGCGACAGGAGCAGCAGGAGCAGCGGGTCCGGCAGGTCCTCAGGGCCCTGCCGGCGCCAAAGGCGATAAAGGCGACACGGGCCCAGCTGGAGCAACGGGACCTCAGGGGCCTCAAGGCGTTCAGGGACCTCAAGGCATTCAGGGAGAACAAGGCCTTCCCGGCCCTTCTGGAGCCGCTGCTCTGCAAGCCTTTTACGCGGCCAATACGAGCGGATCGGTCGTTGCCGTTGTCTTAGGGGGAACTGCAATTCCGCTGCCCTCTGTCGAATACAATTCTTCCTTTACCATGAATGCGGGAAACACGGAAGTCACCGTGAATGAATCCGGAACCTACTATGTTTCGTACTCGATCCAGACGACCGCGGTTAGCCTGGTGAGTTCGAATCTTCTCGTCAACGGGACTGGCGTCAACAGCTTGGCCATTATCCCTAACCAGTCGAGGTCGACTTGGCAAGCGAGCGGAATCGTAACCCTTTCAGCCGGATCTACGGTTCAGCTGAGTGCGAGCGGCATGCTGGGAGCGATTATTCTGCAGGGCGGACAAGGAGCCGCTCTGACTCTGATCAAGATCAACTAAATCCGCTCCATTTTTACGGAAAGCCTGCAGGAGGCTTTTCGTACGATCAGGCCAGCCAGAATTTCTGCCTGGCTTTTTTTGATCCTCCGTCTAAGGTGAAAGTTGAAATCGGAGCATACATCCGTCATGATACCAACAGTTGATTTGAAGGATTCCAACCACCGGGAGGCTCATGCCTATGCGTATCCATATTCTGGTCGCCGACGACGATCCACATATCCGCGAGCTGCTGAGGCTCGTGCTGACACGCGAGGGATATGCCGTGAGCGAAGCCGCGGACGGACAAGAAGCGGTGTCCATGCTGGAAGCCGGGCAGGTACATCTGGCCGTCGTCGATGTCATGATGCCCCATAAGGACGGACTGGAGCTGACGGAGGAGATTCGCCGCCACTACGATCTGCCGGTCATCCTGCTGACGGCCAAGGGAGCGATGGAGGACAAGGAAAGGGGCTTCGAGGCCGGAACGGACGATTACCTCGTGAAGCCTTTCGAGCCGCAGGAGCTGCTGTTCCGGATCAAGGCGCTGCTGCGCCGGTACCGGATGGCCAGCTCGGAGGTCATCCGGCTGGGGGGCGTGACGATCGACCGAGGGAGCTACGAGGTGACGGCCGCCGGGCAGAGCATCGTCCTGCCGCTGCGCGAATTTCAGCTGCTGGCTCAGCTTGCCAGCCAGCCGGGCCGAATCCATACCCGGGAGCAGCTCATCTCCATGATCTGGGGAACGGACTATGAGGGAGACAGCCGGACCGTCGACGTGCATGTGAAGCGTTTAAGGGAAAGATTCGAGCCTTGCCGGAACGACTTCGTCATCACGACGATCCGGGGCCTCGGCTACAAGCTGGAGACCGGGGGCGGCCCATCGTGAAGAGCCTGTATTTCCGCATCGTCCTTACCTTTGTCTTGATCGCGCTGCTCAGCAGCATCGGAGGCATGCTGCTCACCAGCCTTTATTACGATTACCGGCTCAATGCCAATAATGAAGCGAACATGGAGCAGGCGGCGGATCAGGTCAAGGCCTTGCATGACGGAGCGCCGCAGGAGGATCTGCCGACGCTGCTCGGAGGCATTGCGGGCCTTGGCTACCAGCTGTATACAGTCGGTCCCTCAGGCGACAGGCACGCCTACGGGACAGCTTTCCGCCACGAGCGGTTTCCTTCGGCAAGCCAGGTGGAGAAGGTGAGGGAGGGGGGCGCCTACCATGGCATGTCGGAGGAGAACAGGCGCTTCAAGCTGTTCGCCTACTTCGAGAACAGCGCCCGCAATACGTACGGCTTTCCGCTGAAGACGGCGGAAGGAACGGCTGCCGTCTTCATCCGTCCCGATCTGGAGCGCCAGATCGGGGAGGTGCGCGTAATCGTGGCGGTGCTGCTCGTCAGCACGTTCGGCATCAGCCTGCTGCTGATCGCCGCGCTCAGCAGCCTCATCGTGCAGCCGGTGAAGCGGCTGACGAGAGCGGCGCAGCGCATCGCCGGAGGCGATTACGAGGTGAGCATCGACACGTCCCGGCGCGATGAGATCGGCGAGCTCGGCCGCCGCTTCTCTACGATGGCGCGGTCCATCCGCGATCTGGACCGGATGCGCCAGGAGTTCGTGGCGAATGTGTCCCATGAATTCCAGTCTCCGCTGACGTCCATCCGGGGCTTCATCCGCACCCTTCTGGACAGCAAGCCGGCTCCGGATGCGCTGGAGACCCGGCGTTATCTGGCCGTCATCGACGAGGAGAGCCGGAGGCTGTCCTCGCTCAGCCGCCAGCTGCTGATGCTTGCCGACGTCGACCGTCAGGAGCGGGTGCTGCACCGGCAGCCGTACCGGCTGGATGAGCAGCTGCGTCAAGCGCTGCTCATGCTGGAGTGGCAGTGGACAGACAAGGAGCTTCAGCTGGAGCTGGAATTGCCCGAGACGACCGTGGCCGCCGACCAGAGCCTTATGTACGAGGTATGGCTGAATCTGATCGGCAATGCCGTCAAATTTACGGGCCGGGGAGGCGTCCTGGGCATCGAGCTCAGGCAAGAGGACGGCTTCTGGAGCGTATCGGTCCGCGATACGGGACCGGGCATCGCGCCGGATGAGCTTTCCCGCATCTTCGAGCGGTTCCACAAAGCGGACAAATCGCGCCGCCACGATGGAGAAGGAGGCAGCGGCAGCGGGCTCGGACTGTCCATCGTGCAGCGGATCGTCAACTTGCACGGGGGCTCGGTCGAAGCGGAGAGCGAGCTCGGGCGGGGGACCGTCATGACGGTGCGGCTGCCCCTCTAGTCCTGAGCGTGGGCTGCTCGCGAGCAAATTCTGGCTTTTAACGGACGGAATGACTTCTTCTTCCCTTAAACAAGAGGCCCATAACAAAGACCCGTTCGTTGATGGCGAACGGGTCTTTTGCTAGCAGTTTTTCGTGTCCAATTCAGCTCAAGGAGCCGGACACAAGCTTCCCGGCTTCCCTGGTGCCGCCGACGTCCAGGCAGCTCTCCAGCCATACTTCCTTGAAGTCGATCCAGCCGAGCGTATTCAGCCTCGCGCCCTGAACGCTGGGATGAAGGTAGGTCTGGAGCTGCTGATGATGAAGGAAGATCAGCGAGGCCTCGTCGCGCAGCTGCTCCTCGATCTGCCGCATGATCTGGCTGCGCCTCTCCGGAAGAGATTCGGCCAGGGCGGCATCGACCCGCTCGCGGATCCAGAACCTTCTCTCTTCGTCGAAGTAGTTCGACATGACGCAGCCACCATGCTCGTAAGCTTCGATTTCATCGACCTCGTCATCGGCAAGGACAAGGCCGAAAACCGTCACATCGGTCTCCGGCGTTCCTAGATTCCGGCAGGAAGCAGTCGGGCTGAGCCGCGTGTCGAGCGCGATGCCCCATTCCTGGAGGCGCTTCTGGATCCATTGGACATCTTCAGCGTATTTGGGGTTGGCAGTCAGCCGCAGAGGAGCTCCGGCATACTCCGAATCCCGCAAAGCCGCACGGATGCGTTCGGTGCGCGGCGGCTCGGGCGTGCGTGCCATGCTGACATCGGGAAGAAAGCTGTAAGCCGGCAGCGCGCGGTCTCCCCCCAGATCCGCGACCATCTGGACGGGATCCAAAATCATTTTTACCGCCCTGCGGAAGGCTTCGGACTGCTGCGGGCCTGAGCGCTGGAGATTCCAGGACAGGAGGGTGCAGCCGCGGCACAGCTTTTGCAGCGCGAGCCAGTCGGCTGTGGCGGAGGCATGTTCGCCCGCCCAGCTCTTTCCCAATCCGTCCCGCGGCCGGAAGATCTCCGGCGTGCCTTCGATCCGGGGCCGAAAATCCTTGGGCATGATGACGATGTCCACGCCGTCGAGGTAAGGCCGGCCTTGGTGATAGGACGGATGGGCAGCGAGCTCCACGCAGCTGTCGCTGGCATGGATCATCCGGAAAGGGCCGCTGCCGGACGGCAGTTTCCAGAAGTCCTGCTCGCTGCGGCCTCCGAAGCCGGCAGGCAGCAGGGAAGCGGCCGCGGCGCAGACGAAACGGCTGAAGATATGGTTCGGCTTGCGGAGGCGAAAGCGGACGACGCGCGGTCCGATCGTCTCGATTTCGTCCACCCCCCTCATCAGCCAGCCGTTGTCCACAGAGGCCCGAAGCCGGTCGAAGGTGAATTTCACGTCGGCGGAGGTCATCTCCGGACCGTGATGGAACCGGATGCCTTTCTTGAGAAAGAAGGTCCACTCCCTGGCGTCGTCGCTGGAAGTCCAATGATGCGCCGCTCCTGGCAGCATGACCTGCTCGAGATCGTCGAACTGCAGGAGGCGGTCGTAGATCTGGCGAGCCAAATGACCGTCGAGGGCATAGTTGATTTGAGCCGGATCGAAGGTCGAGAAGGACGAGACGACTGGAAAGCGCAGCGTATCCGCCGCATAGGCTCCTCCCTCTCCCTGTTCCTTGCGGTATCCGAAGCTGCCGTCCAGCCAGGCCATGAATTCGGCCTTTTCGACCTCGTTGCCGTATCCTTCCAAAAGCTCGAAGGCCTGCTTGTAATCGCCTTTGCCTGCAAGGCTTCTCAGCAGTTCGAGCAGGTATTCGCGCTTGTCGGCCAGAAATGCGATCTGCGAGCGGTGTCCGCGCCCGCGGCCGGGCAGCCAGCGGATAAGCCCCTCATCCTCCAGCCTGCGCAGAATATGCTTGGCGTTGCGCGGAGTGCAGAACAGCGCCGCGGCAATATTCTCGAGCGTCGCTTCGACCGGCAGGGCCGTGTCCGTATCGCCCGAAAATCGGCCAAGCAGGGTCAAGTAGCGTTCCTGAGCATACATTGAGGTTGGCCTCCTATGCAGTGCGGATGTTTAAAAGGGGAAAAGTATTGAGGTGATTATACGCTTTTTAACCCTTTTTGCACAGAGCATAATAAAAGCAGGGAAGCCAAGGAGGAATGATGGATGATGGAGGAATACTTCATGGAAAAAATGGCGGAGCTGAAGCAGTCGGAGATGAGGGGGGAGAACCCGCTCCGAATGTGGGAAGACATTGAAAAAGGCCCGGGAGCGGCACGGCGGCGGCCGGTCAAGAAAACATGGCATGCATTGGCGATTCTCGGCGCCTTGATCCGGAAATGAAGGCGGCCGCCGCGTCTGCAGCTGGCTGCCTCGCCTTTGCCGGAATTGAGCATAGAGATAGAGAAAGCATAAGCAGGTTTTCAGCCCTCCTGCCGGGCACTCCGGTACAGGAGGGTTTTTGTTTGCGCGTAAAGGGGAAAAGCGAAAGGACTCCTTTCCTCTTTTGACGGCTCGGACTTGCTGGCGGGCAGCTAGCGGCGGGCATCCGCATATTTAATAGATTCAAAGGCATCCATCCATGCCATGCCTCCCCGGCATCCATAGAGTAGTAGGGCAGTCGAGGCTGCAAGGTCGAAGGAGGCGTGATCGGAATGGATGTCATGACATGGCTGCCTGCCGCCGGCGCGGCGGTTTTGGCTGCCGCCGCATGGTCGGGCGCGGCTTGGCGAGGGTGGAGACTAGAGAGGAGCATGCCGGAGCACGTGCCCGGCGAACTGCTCGTGAAGTTTCATGACGGAGTGGCGCAGGAGGCCCGCTGCCGGATTCACGAGCAATGCGGCGGCAAGGTCATCGCGGAGCGCGGAAACGGGAAGCTGCATCATGTCAAAGGCGGACGAGCCTCCCGCAGCGCGCGTCTGCTGCGCGACGCCTACCACGAGCATCCGGAGGTGGAGTACGCGGAGCCGAACTATATCTATCGGAGCTGCCTGGCTCCGAACGATGCCTTTTATCCGCTCCAGTACGGTCCGAAGCTGATTCATGCGGAGCAGGCATGGGACAAGGCTGCCGGCGAAGCTTCCGTTATCCTTGCCGTCGTGGATACGGGAGTGGATGGCAGCCACCCTGACTTGTCGGCCAAGCTGCTGGCTGGACAAGACTTCGTGCAGCCCGGACAGCCGCCGGAAGATCAGAACGGCCACGGTACCCACGTAGCCGGCATCGCGGCCGCAGCTACCGGCAATGGAATCGGCATCGCCGGCATCGCTCCGGACGCTCTCGTGCTGCCGGTTCGCGTTCTGGACCGCAACGGATCGGGGGCGATCGCGACGATCGCTGCCGGAGTCCGTTATGCGGCCGATCAAGGCGCGAAGGTGATCAATCTCAGCCTCGGCGGAGCGGGCCGATCAGCGGTTCTGCGCGATGCGATCCGCTATGCGGCATCCAAAGGCGCGGTCATCGTGGCGGCGGCCGGCAATGACGGCAGCCCGGCGAAGCTTTATCCCGCAGCTTACGACGAGGTCATCTCCGTCGGATCCGTAGGCGCGGAGGACGTCCATTCGGCTTTTTCCAACTACGGCGCCTGGGTGGATGTGGCCGCTCCGGGAGAAAAGATCGTATCGACTTACAGGTACGGACGTTATACGTATCTGAGCGGAACGTCCATGGCCGCTCCGCATGTGTCTGGCGTTGCCGCTCTGCTCGCTGGACAAGGGCTCGACGCCTCGGCTATCCGGGAACGCCTGCTGGCTTCCGCCGATCCCATAGAGGGAACCGGCATGTACTGGGCGCATGGACGGGTAAATGCGGAACGGGCGGCATCGGGCGGGTAGCTGCCGGGGGAGGAGGGAGCATCGACACAGAGGGAGGGCAGGTGCAGATGCCGGAACGCAGGACGCGTGGTAGAATGGGTGAAAAACCGGAGGGATGCTTATGTGCCGTGCAAGGGAGCGGCTGGAGGAAAGAATTCGGGAGGTGCCCGCCCAAATCCGCAGCCTTCCGCCTCATTGGTTCGATCGCAGGCCGGAGGAGGGGAAATGGTCTGGAAAGGAGATTCTGGGCCATTTATGCGATTCGGCGCTTACGAATCTTCAGCGTTTCGTCCGGGCGCAATACGAGCCTCAGCCGCATGCCATCCTGAAGTATGAGCAGGACAAGTGGGTATCCATCATGGACTACCATCATCAGCCCGTCGAGGATATCCTGAGCCTATGGACCTCGCTCAACCGGCAGGTTTCCGTTGTCATGGCAGGGCTGTCGGAGGAGGAGCTGGACAAGGTGTGCTCCGGAGGCCCGAATGGAAACGTCACGCTGGCTTGGCTTGCAGATGATTATGTCGACCATCTGGATCATCATTTGGCGCAGATTTTTGCCCGCCATTCCTGATGGTTTCGGATGCTTGTCCATGAAACGAAAAAAAAACGGTCTCCCATTCACATGGTGGCCGTTTTTGGTTTGCCGTCTTCAAGTGGAGGGACGTCTAGTCTATCCGAGCGGACCGCAGCGCCTTCTACCGGCGAATGTAGCCTCTACGGGAGGATCGTTTTGCCGCTGGCTTGGACATCGGGGGAAGGAGCGGCGCCGTCGTACCAATCAAACATGATCTTGTACAGGACGGCCGCCGCGACGGCCAGCAGCGCCAGCAGCGCGAACGTCCAATTGAAGCCGATCAAGCCGCACAGAGGAATGGACAGCGGAGCCAGCGTACGCCCGATTGTGAAGCGGAGGCTGGAGGCGGCGAAATACTGGCCTCTCATCCGCTCCGGCGCAAGCCTCGTCACGAACATCTGCTGCGGCCCTGCGCACATGAGCTCGGCCAGCGTGAAGACGACCATGACGCCGGCAAGGCTCCAGACGGCGCCCGCCTGGCTGAACAGCGCCATGGAGGCGGCGTAGCAGAGGGCGCCGCCGATGAAGATCCAGCGATCCTTCAGCAGCGAGGACCAGCGCGCGACGGCGACGGTGAAGAGCGCGACGAGCAGCCCGTTCTCCGAGACAAGCAGGCCGAACAGCCGCTCGCCGGTCAGCTTCAGATCCCAGCTGCTCCATACGCTTGCGGAATGGACGGTCTCTTCCAGATATACCGGAAGCAGCAGGTCCAGCTGCATGAAGGTCTGCGACAGCAGAATTCCGGCTGCGATGAACAGCAGGAATACCCGATCGGAGCCGATGATGCGGTAATTCCGCAGCTGAGACCGCATCGCTTCTTTCCAGGAGGAGGCAGCCGTGCCTCCTTCGGGAGAGGATGTCTGGGCCGGATTGGTCTCGCGCAGCTTGGCCGACAGGAGGACGGCCATCGTGACGCAGACGGCGCTCGCGGCTGCGGGCATGGCGGCTGGATGGCCGACGTACAGCACGGAGCCGAGCAGCGGTCCGATGACGACGGCGATGTTGACAAAGGTATAAAAGACGGCGAATACTTCCGAGCGATGCTTCTCGGGTACGACGTCCGCGACCATCGCCTGGCTGGCCGGATAATAGAACGAAGAAGCGGTGCTGGCAATCGTGAAGCCGGTGAAGGCCAGAGCCGGGACCGGCAGCCAGGATGAGGAAGCGGCCGCGAAAATGCCGTAGCCGATCGCCTGGCCGGAGGCGGCGATGACCATCATCCGCTTGCGGCCGTAGCGGTCGGTGAAATAGCCTCCGAGCAGGTTGGCTGCGACGGCGAGAGACTGCGACAGCACCATCAGCAGGCCTGCCGTGCCTTTGCCGAAGGCGCGGGCGAATACGATGGAGAGGAACGGGAAGAACGTCCAGAAAACGATGTTCAGGACGAACTCGCCTCCGAGCCGCAGCTTCAGGTTGGAATCCCAGTCGCGAAGTTTCATGATCGGCCTCCCTTCAAGACAGGCACTGCGGCAGCTCCCTTTACAGGGTGGCGGACGCCGTGCGCAGATTAGCAGGAAGCTTCGCCAGGGGGTGGTTTTAGGGCAAGCCGGACGCAAATGCCGTCCTGTAGCCTGACGTAATGTTCAGCCTTCCGCAGCCATCCGCCGGCCGTTCTTGCGTCCGTAAGGAAGCAGGAACAGCATCAGCAGGTTGACGGCGGCGAAGCCGAGCAGCAGGATGAAGATCATGTGCAGGCCGTTCTCCAGCTGAAGAGCGGTACCGCCTTCCCGGTAGAATCGGTTGAATACGAGGCCGAAAATCGCAACGCTGATCGTCTGGCCGAGCGCGTTCATGAGCGCATTGGTCGAGGTGGCGACACCTCTCGATTCCCAGCCGACCGAGTTTTGGACCGTGACCAGAATCGGCGTGTTCACGCAGCCCATGCCGAAGCCCATGACGCACAGGATGAAGATGAGATAGGCGAGCGGCGATGACGGCTGCAGGGCGAGCAGCAGCATCGATCCGGCGGCGATCAGGATGACGCCTCCCGTGATGAACGGACGGGGGCCGAGGCGATGCAGATAGCGGCCCGACAAATTGGAGGCGAGCGGCCAGGCGATCGACATCGGCATGAGGGCCAGGCCGGAGAAGGTGGCGGACTTGCCGAGCAGCATCTGAATCCAGAGCGGCGCGTAGATCGTCAGGCCCGACGAGACGCTGAACATGAAGAAGCCCATGGTGTAAGGGATGGAGCGTCTGCGGTCGGCCAGCAGCGCCAGCGGCAGCATCGGCTCGGCGGCTTTTTTCTCCACCTGGATGAAGACGATCAGGAAGACGGCGGCAGCCGCGAACATGCCGATAATGAGCGGAGAATCCCAGGCATACGTCTCTCCGCCCGTGAGCAGGGCGAAGAGCAGGGCCGAGATGCTGACCGTGAAGGCGGCGGCGCCGGCGTAATCGATCTTTTTGCCGCTTCGGCTCACGGTTTCCTTCAGGAACCCGAATACGAGCGCGAACGAGACGATGCCGATCGGAACATTAATGAAGAAGATCCAGCGCCAGCTGATCTGGTCCACGAAATAGCCGCCTACAAGCGGCCCCAGAAGAGCGGCTACCGACCACACGGAGGCGAAAACGCCCTGGATCTTGCCTCGTTCCTCGCCCGGATACAGGTCTCCGGCGATCGTGAAGGCGACAGGAGACAGGGCGCCTGCTCCAATCCCTTGAATGGCTCGGAATACGATGAGCTGCTCCATGCTGCCGGCCGCTCCGCACAGGACAGAGCCGAGCACGAAGAGCAGCAGCCCGATGGCGAAGATGCTCCTGCGGCCGAACAGGTCGGCGAGTTTGCCGAAGATGGGCGTGGAGACGCATGTAGTGAGCGTGTAGATGGAGAAAATCCAGCTCAGCAGCGACAGGCCCTGCAGGTCGGCCGAGATGCTCTTGGTCGCGGTGCTGACGACGGTGGCGTCGAGCGCGCCGATGAACAGGCCGAGCAGCAAGCCTGCCGTCACGATTTTCCGATTCGTTCTAACGGGGGACACAGGCATCCCTCCTTAACGTATGATGTCAGCTATGGAGCATCGTAACGGCTTTTCTTTGACTTTGTCAACGTATTTCTTTAGTATATAAGTACTACGCTGGACGCACGGCAAGAAGACCGGCAAATGGGGGAGATGCAGATGTCACCGTCCGACAACAAGCAGGAAGGCGCGAGCGCCACCCGCACCCGCAGAACGATCGTCAACCTGCTCAAGCAGCACGGGCCTCTGGACGCCGGCACGCTGGCAGGCATGCTTGGCGTCTCCGGCATGGCCGTGCGCCAGCATCTGTACGGATTGCAGAATGAGGCGTTGATCACGTTCGAGGAGGAGCCCCGCGCGATGGGGCGCCCGGCCAAGCTGTGGAGCCTGACGGCGGAAGCCAACCGGCTCTTCCCGGCGGGATACGCGGAGCTGACCATCGGACTTATGGATTCCGTCCGCGAAACATTCGGCGAGGAGGGGCTGGAGAAGCTGCTTTCCGTCCGCAACGGCAAGCAGATCGCTGTCTACACCTTGCCGCCCGGCGAGGACGGAACGGAGCCCGCGCTTGAGGAGAAGCTGCGGCGTCTGGCCGAAGCCCGCACGGCCGAGGGCTACATGGCCGAATACGAACGGCAGGCGGACGGAACGTATACGTTCACGGAGAAGCACTGTCCCATCTGCGACGCCGCCGCGGCCTGCGTCAGCCTGTGCCGCTATGAGACGGGCATGATCGGCAGCGTGCTCGGCGAAGGGGTCGAGGTCGAGCGCACAGAGCACATGCTCTCCGGCGGGCGCCGCTGCGTCTACCGGATTGCGGACACGGGAAGAGCGGGCGGAGCAGCCGCTCGTTAGGAATGAAACGATTGAACGAAACGCCTCTAGCGGGCGTGAAGGGCGTCCAAGAGGGACGGGCCTTTGCGCGGCGAGAGGCGTTTTTTTGTTCGCTTACTGACCCTCTGATGCGTAGCTTGAAAGGGAGGAGAGCAGGAGAGCAAGGGAGCAATAGAGCAAGGGAGCAAGGGAGCAAGAGAGCAGGGAAGCAAGAGAGCGGACATGTCCGCTTTGCCCAATGGGCCGTCTTGCTCCTCCTTGGCATTAAAGCCGCCGCTACCAGAAATGCTTGTCCATGCCTGGAGGAATGCCGCAGCGCCGCAAAAACGATTGGAGCTGCTCTCCCTCCTCCGGACGTTCCCCGCAGGTAAGCAGCTTGACGGCGAACTCGTTGGCTTCCCGCTCGTATCGGGACAGGACGAAGCGGGTGCGGAGCGTGATGAAGGAATGGCTGAAGCCCTTGTGAAGGAGCATATGGCCGAGTTCATGGGCGCAGACGAATACGGCCTCGGCTTCCTCCAGACGATCGGACAGCACGATGAACCGGCGTCTGAACGCATGCTGGCAAAAGCCTTTCATTCCGGATGGTAGCGGATGCCGCAGAACGGAGATCCCCATTTCTTCGGACAGCCGGAAAGGGCAGGTCACGCCGTATGTGCGGAACAGATTGCGCGTCCGCTGTCTGATGTTCATCATGCGCGGGGCCCCTTTCTCGAGCTTAGTCTGGACTGTCCGGGCCGGCGCCTCCTGGGCCGGATTTCCTCCGCGCCTCCTTGTTCAGCCGTTTGGCCTCCCAGGCGATCGATTCCATGAGCTCCAGCATCTTCTGCCGGTCCTCTGCCGAGAATTCATGGCCGTCAAAATAAAGGACCTCGGGCATCTGGATGAATTTCTTGATGTCGCGGCGGTCTCTCGCCGTCGCCCAGGAAGGCATCGGAGCCATGGCATCCTGCTCCAGCAGGAAGCCGGGGGTGACCTCGAAAAAGCCGGCCAGCTTGATCAGCATGTCCAGCCGGGGCTTCGCGAGTCCGTTCTCCCAGGCGTTGTAACGGGCCCGCTTGATGCCGAGGCGGGCGGCGATCTCATATTGGGTCCAGCCTTTCTCCTCGCGCAGCCGGAGCAGAACGCTTGCGAACGACATCGGAGGGAGCCTCCTTTCTGAAATTCCAAATCTTGACGGGAATGCGAATGGCTGTCTATAATTAAAACACGAACACATGTTCCTGTAAAGTCGCTATAAAAGGAAGAGAACGATCCTTTGCCGAATTGGATAAATTAATTATCTAAACAGCTTATCTTTATCGGGAAAGGAGGAGATGCCGCCTGACATTCGGAGAGAAAGAAGGGAAACGGGAGGAGGGAGAGTAGTTAATACAGAATTCCATCCAGCCTTTTGAGGGAGGCGGACTCACTTGGAAACGGGACAGCTGGAGTTGTTGGAGCAGACGGCCCGAGTCGCGGATAAATACGGCCTTTCCGTCGTTTTGCTGCTTATTCTGCTTGGGACGGTATTCCATTTGGTGAAGCTTATCGTAACGGGAGCTCTTGTGCCGAGGGAAAGGCTGGACCGCGCCGAGGAGGAGCGGGACAGGCTCCAGGCGATATTGGACAAGGAAAGGGAGGGGATGATGAGGCCCTTGCTTGCGCAAGGCGGCAATGAAAGGACGGAGGGCGTCCTGGAATCTTCCATCAGCAAAGGAGAACGATGATGAAATTGTCAGATGCATGGCAGCACTGGGCCGGCTTCATGGCCGATCTGGCAGCCGTCTTGCTGTCGCTGACGGCGGCTGCGCTGATTCCCATCCTCAGCGTCAGGGCGCTCCGATACTTGACCGCCAGACGCAACGATCAACAGCGGGAAACGCTGCATCGCATCGCATCCGAGGCGGCGGCTCTGGCCGAAGCGGCGTTTGCGGACGGCAACGGTCCGCGCAAGCTGTCGCTTGCGATCGGCTACGCCCAGGAACAATGCGCGGGAACCGGCATAACGGCTTCAGCGGATACGATTCGCGCCGCTATCGAGAAGGCGGTCATGGATTACAACGCCATGGTGAAGCCATGGTCGGGACTTCCGGCACCGGGAACGATAGCCAAGCCCAAGGGGGAAAGCTACAGCCAGTAATAAGAAGCGGCGGCTCATGGTTTTGCAGCGGCAGCATGCCGGAATAAGCAAGCCGGCATCGATGCATGCCAGAAGCATAACGGAAGATGCCAACTCGGAGGAAGCAGAACCCGAAGAAGCATCTCCGAAAAGCCCGCAGAAGCAAAAGGGGCGGCCGCAGCGCATGAAGCACTGCAGCCACCCCTTTTGGCATTCAGTCGCGCAGCCCTTCCGCCGCTATTTCCGCGATTCGTGCAGAAATTCCTTCTTTCTCATACAAGCCGCCGTGATAACAAAGGACGCGCTGGACGGGCAGCTCCGCGAGCTTGAGCAAGGAGCGGAGCGCCTGTGGCATATCCGGCGTGACGGGCTCGCTCGGTCCGACCAGCTCCCCGTTTACGACTCGCAGGGCGTCGGCGGCGATGAGCAGCCCCTCCTTTTCCACGAAGAGGGAAATATGTCCCGGCGTATGGCCCGGCGTGTGGATAATCTGAATCCCTCCCTGCAAAGGGAGCCTCTCGCCGTCGACGACGAGGCGGTTGACATGGCCGCGAGGCGGGTTCGCGAGCAGAGCTTCGAGCTGCTCAGGCGGCATCGCCTTGGACAACCGCTCGCGGCTGAGCTTGATAAGAGGAAGCTCGCCCTCGATATAAGGCCGCTCATCGGCATGCGCGTACACCTCCAGATGCGGAGTGCACACCTGAAGATTATGCAGCGAGCCGATGTGGTCGATGTCCTGATGGGTGACGATGATCCGCTTGACGTCGGATACGCTCAGCCCCTCGGCTTCGATGGCGCGGACCAGCAGGTCGTATTGCCCCATCATGCCGGTATCGATCAATGTCGCGCCGTCCTCGTCCTGGAGCAGAACGGGGTGAATGGCGCTCTCGGGCTGGCCTTCCCGCATGGGAATGACCAGCGCCGAGATGCGGTCGGTCAGTTTCATTTCGACTCTCCTCTCGAGGGCTGCGATCCTTCGGATCCTCTCCCTGCTTATTGTTTAGAACTAAACCATTTCGTTATAACAGCTAGTTTAGCGTTTGGGACACCCCAAAATCAAGCGGCCTGCTCCTCGCCGGACGGCTCTGGAGAAGAGGACAGCGTCTCCCGCTTCAGCAGCCAGCTCGCGGCGAAGGCGATTGCGGCGATGATGCCGGCCAGCGTAAAGATGAAGGCGAAGGCGTTGCAGTAAACGGACTCGACGGCATGGACGAGAGTCTGGGACAGGCCGTCAGGCATGGCGCCCGATGCGACGGCTGTCTCGGAGCCTGCGGGCAGCCGGTCCGCGATGCCTGCGATGCCCGATTCGATCCTTCCGGACAGCAGGCTGCCGAAGAGGCTGAAGCCGATCGTTACGCCGAACGACTGGAACAGCTGCACCGTTGCGATGGCGCTGCCCGCGTCCCGCTTGTCGACGGATTCCTGGACGATCAGGTTGTCGGAGCCGAACAGCACGCCGAAGCCGGCTCCCAGCAGCAGGAACGCGGCCAGAATAAAGACGATGGAGGTGCCCGCATGGATCGTCGAGAGCATCGCGAACGCCGCGATCGGCAGCGCCAGAGAGGCCACGATCAAATCCTTGTAGGGAAGACGGGTGATGACCCAGCCGACGGCGATGCTGGTTCCGATGCCGCCGGCCATGACTGGGAGCGTCATATAGCCGGATACGGTAGGCGACAAGCCGATGACATGCTGGGCGTAGAACGGAAAGGAAGCCAGGGAGCCTTGAATGCCGAGCATCGTCAGGAAAATCAAAGCCCCCAGCGCGACGATCGTACGGTTGCGGAACAGATGCAGCGGAATGACCGGCTCCTTGGCGCGCGATTCCACCCAGACAAAGGCGGCGAGCAGGACGGCGCCTGCGGCGAGCAGGCCGACGATCAGCGGCGAATGCCACGTGTATGAGCCCATGTTGACGAGCTCGGGAGTCAGCAGGAGCGAGACGATGGCGCCCAGGATAAGCGCGGCTCCCGCCCAGTCGATGGCCGGCTTGCCTTCGCCCTTGGATTCCCGCAGTCCTTTGCCGATCAGAATCGCCGCGACGACGCCGACCGGTATATTGATAAAGAATACCCAATGCCAGCTGATGGCATCCACAATGACGCCGCCGAGCAGCGGACCCGCAAGCTGCGGGATGAACATGATCGGCCCGACGAGGGCCATTAATTTGGCACGCTTCTCTACGGGATACATATCCGTCATGATCAGCATGGCGATCGGCATGAGGCCGCCGGCGCCGATGCCCTGGATGCCCCTGCCGACCAGCAGCATCAGCATGGAGCCGGATGCTCCGCTGACGATCGAGCCGATGATGAACAGAGCCATGCAGGCGAGATAAATCTTCTTGCGGCCGAACAGATCGGCCATCTTGCCGAGAATCGGCATGAAGGCGGTCAGCGCGAGCGCGTAGATGCCGGCGACCCAGCCGTACAGGGACATGCCGTGCAGGTCCCGGATGATGGTAGGCATGGCGGTCGTGACAATTGTTTCGTCGAGCTCGGAGAAGATCAGCCCGATCAGTATTCCCGCGAGCACGATGCGGCTGCTTGTCGCCGCTCCGGCAGCGGGACGGGCGGCGGAGGCCGCGGATGGCTGCAGGGACATAGAAATCAACCTCGCTTCAATATTGGAATGAGGCTACTTTACCGAAGGATTATGGACTGAATGTGAACGATACGGGGGGACTTGGGAAAACGGCTGCTGCCCACCTGATGCTTGCGAGCCGTTCGCATCGGCATACGAGTCGTGGCGAGCGTTGCCAAAGGCAAAAAAAGAGCAGCTCAGGCAAGCATCGACGGCGCTCAATTGACTCAGGCCGAATGGGAACTTCTTGGCCGAGTTCCGAAAATGAACCGGGATTAAATGACGTATAGCTACGATTAACTTCCGGATTACCTGAAACGGAAATTGCCGGAGGAAGTGCACGGATCAAGGCGGGAATTTCCGGTGGCTGAACGCTCCCGCGACCAGGATGACGGCTGGCCCGCTGCCATAGTTGTTTGCGGCAAGAGGTTGAAAATCATTCTCACTTATATTATAATAATTACAAATTAGTATTGATTATATTTAAGGAGTTGACCTGAGGATGAAACGTCTGCCTGTCTCTGTGCTTGAAGATCCAGCCGTCAGGCCGCCTGGATTTCAAGAAGCGCTGCGTCTGCTGGAGAGGAAGGGAATCGCACTGACGGCCGCCAGGTACGATCTCTTGCAATGCATATATAGCTCGGATGCCAGTGTCTCGGTGGAGGAGCTCGTGGATATTCTGTCCGGCAGTCACCGCATGCTGGGAGCGACGATGGTCTACAGCTATCTGCGCGTCTTCAAGCGGCTCGGTCTCGTGCGCGAGCTCGACGCCCGCTTCAGCGCCCGCCGCTACGAAGCCGTCCGGACTTTGGCCGTCTAACCTCCCGGAGTCTGAAGCCGGAGGAAATGGCTTCCTGCCCAAGAAGAATAAGGGCGGCTTGCGCGGGTGAAGCGCTCCCAACTGTGACAGCTGCGTGAAGCTTTTCGCAACCTGCAATCTTTCCCCGGCTGCGGATCGTATAGGAAAACAAGGCGCATTTCTCTTGCAGGAAGACGCTGGAAAAGATCCCCGTGCCGGGGCTTTTCTTCAATTGACATTGAGAATCATTATCAATTATGATGAGAACAATCGGCATCGTCTTCCCGGGCCGTCGCCCGGCGGAGATGAGCGCTGGACTGCCCGGCGACTACGGAATGGCAGGAAAGGACGGTGGAGGCTCATGAGCGGAGTGGAGAGACATAGACTGGATGCGCCGGTGCCTCATACACTGGACGATTTGTGGTTCAAGCTGCGGGATGCCGCTCCATGCGGCATCGAAGTGGATAACGGCCGGCTGAAGCCGGAGTGGGAGGGAGACTTCCGGCTGATCGCCCTGACGGCGGGAGCCGGCAGGCTTGTAGCGGGGGAACGGAGCATTCCGCTGCGCGCGGGATCGGTGTACATCAGCTTTCCGGGGGAGCCGCTCCGGGCAACGGCGGATTCGGCGCATCGGATGGAGATGTTCATCTTCCGGTTCTCGGTCATGAAGGATTCCGCGGCAGACAGAGGAGCAACGGAGGCCGTGCAGGACCCCTTTCCCCGTGTAGAGGAGGTGGCGGCGTATCCCGCCGTCGCGCTGACCTCCCTGTGCAAGTCCATCTGCGCCTGCTGGGGCAGTCTGGACATGCTGGAGAGATTCCGCGGGCAATCGGTGTTCGTTGACCTGCTGCATCGTCTCTTCAAGGAAGCCCAGTCGGGAACGGACCAGGAGCTGGATGCGGCGCTGGAAGTCGTCCGCACCTATATCGAGCAGCATTACGAGCAGGAGCTGACCGTGAAGAAGCTGGCCGAAATGTCGAGAATCAGCCCGCGGCATCTGATGCGCTTGTTCAAGGAGAACTACGGCGTCAGCATCAGCGATTATATCAAGGCGTTGAAAAATCCCGGGAAGCAGGCTTCCCCGGCCATGCCGCGCAGCGCGATCAAAGAAAAATTCCGCCGATCGGGTCCGGCGAATTACCGCGCGGATGCTTAGTCCGGCCGATTCCGGGTAAAAATGAACGGGCAAGGCATTCTACGGTAATCCGGGAAGGGGGCGGCGTTCATGCCGCAGGATCAGCCGGTCAAGGAAGGCAACGGCTATGTCATTCGTCATGAAGGCTCGATTGCTGGAGAAATTACGTATATTCCGTCAGACGGAATATGGATCGTCAACCATACATTCGTGGATCCGGAATTCCGCGGGCAGCAGCTGGCTGGAAGTCTCCTTCAGGCTGTCGTCGACGACGCCAGGAAAGCCGGCGTCAAGATCGAGCCCGCATGCTCCTATGCAGCTGCGCAGTTCAAGCGCCGCAAGGACTACGCCGACGTCCGCGCCTAAGAGCCGGCGGCTGCTGGCGGCGAACTTGTTCGCTGAGGTGTGCGGCTGGGAGACTGGGAGCTGTCTATCGTTCTGAACCAGCCTCTGCCTTCATGGCCGGGGCTGTTGGGCTTGCCGTGCAACCAATTGCATGCAAAAGGCGTCAAATAGCAGAGTCCTAGTTGATTCTACCAGTATCCGCATCTCGGTCCGGCTATGGTATAATACTAGGGAATCTGCCCTTATCCCTATGGGGCAGCCCCTTACCCCGTTCAGCGAGGCTGCTTACGGGAAGCAGAGAGGAAGGAACCTTTACATGGAAAATCAAACTTCCCCGCAAACACAAGCAGGGACATTAGAGCCTGGAATCGCCAATCTGTTGGCTGCAATTTCCGGCGAACTGGATCGTGAAGTAGAGAACGGCCTTCCGGGAGAAGAGGCGGAAGCGCTGCTCGGCATGCTTGGCGAAGCGCGGCAGGCGCTGGAAGCCGGCGAGCATGCGGCGGCGGAAGGGTTCCTGTCCTCCATGAAGGAACGCAAACCGGGGATGGCTCCTCTTCAGGGAGCCCTTGTATACACGATTATCGCGCAGCAGCAATGGGACCGCGTCAAGGAGCAGGAAGAAGTGCTGCTCCAGATGGCTGCGAATCCGGAGCAGGCAGGCGACTTCCAGGGCATGGTGGCGAGCCAGCTGAGCGCGCTCGGCCATGACGGCCGCGCTGCCGAGAAGCTGGAAGCTCTGATCGCGAAGCTTCCCGGACGCGAGGCCGACTTCGTTCCGCTGCTCTCGGCCGTCTACGTGAGATTGGGACGCCCGGAAGAATCGTGGAGCATCATCGAGCAGGCGTTGCCGGAAGAAGGCCAGGAATCGGTTGTCCATCTTCCGCTGGTCGTATCGGCCGTCAACCGTGTCATCGACCTCAAGAAATGGGATGTGTGGGCCAAGATTCAGCTTCGCGTCCGCCGTTACCTCAAGTCGCTGACCGACGAGAACGAGCAGCTCCGCGCCCGCGTCGTGCTTCTCTTGGAGTGCCAGGCTTACATGCAGGCGGGACGCTTCCGCGAAGCGGAAATCTACGCCGAGCTGGCCTACGGCATGGACAGCCATAACGAAGAGGTTCGCGAGCTGCGCAAGCAGATGCAGGAGATGCACGGACTGAGCAAAGAGCTGGAGAAAATGCGCAAGGATGCAGGCATCCATCCCGGCATCGCCATCCGCAATATGGAGTGGTATTATGCCGAATTCAACGAGGAGGCGGCCGTCAGCCTTCGCGCGAGCCTTCCGGAAGAAGTGCTGTCCCGCATCGATGCCGAGCCCGAGAAGCTGATGCACGGCATCCTGCAGCTTCGCTTCCGCTATCCGGCCTTCTACCGCCGCTACCAGGAAGAATGGCAGGAAGTATACAAGCAAAAGCAAGCCGAGCTGGCTCAATTGGCCGGCAAATAACGAACGGCAGCAATAATAGCAGTCATAAACGTTATGGAAGCAAGGAAAAAAAGGCCGGGCACCGTCATCAAATGACGTTGCCCGGCCTTTTTGTGTTTGGATAAGTCTATCGTCTTGCTTTCCGTATTTTGCGTCCAGACGGCTTGCCTAACGCTTGACCGGCTTGCTGCCGGTGAAGAGCAGCAGCAGGAAGGAAATCAGGATGATGGCGGCGGTCCATGCCCAGGCCATCGCAGTGCGGCCGGCGTCAACCGCTACGTAGATCGCCGTCGGCACGGTCTGCGTAATGCCGGGAATGTTGCCTGCGATCATGAGCGTGGCGCCGAACTCGCCGAGGCTGCGTGCGAATCCAAGCAGGAGAGCGCTGAGCAGGGACCGGGCAGCCAGCGGAAGCGCGACATGGATAAGCACCTGAGCCTCGCTTGCGCCGGCGGACCGGGCTGCCTGCTCCAGCTCCGGCTCGATGCCGGCGAAGCCGGCCTTCATCGTCTGGTACACCAGCGGGAAGGAGACCACGACGGCCGCGACGACCGCTGCCCATGGCGTAAAGACGAGCGGAGCGGAGAATACCGCTTCGATCGCCTTGCCTAGGAAGCTGCGGCGGCCGAGCGCAACGAGGAGCACGAAACCGACGACTGTCGGGGGAAGCACGAGGGGGAGCAGGAACGCGGTTTCAAGCAGCAGCTTCCCCCTGAACCCGGATCTGCTCATGAGCCTTGCGGCAGCCGTGCCGGCAGCGAGCGCGACAACGCTCGCCAGCAGAGCTACTTTCAGGGAGAGGATGACCGGTGGCCAGAACAGCTGCCAGTCTATCGACGCCGGCATTATTTCGGATCCGTGAAGCCGTAGTTCTTGAACACGGCCATAGCTTCTTCGGATTGCAGATACGAGTAGAACTGCTCCGCCTCGGGCCGGTGCGGGGTGGCCTTGACGATGGCGGCGGGATAACGGATGGACGGGTAGGATGCGGGATCCACTTCGTAGGCGACGGCTGCTTTGACGGAAGACAGCGCATCGGTCCGGTAGACGAAGCCTGCATCCGCGTTGCCGGTTTCCACCGCCTGCAGGACGGCTTTTACATCCTTGGCCTGAACAAGCTTGTCCTTCAAGGCGTCCCACTGGCCGGCCTTGGCCAGTGCTTCCTGGGCGTATTGTCCGGCCGGGACGCTCTCCGGAATGCCGATGGCGATCTTGCTGAATGCCTGACCGGCAAGCGCATCGAGGGAGGAGATGCTTGGGTTCGCGTCTTTGGGCACGATGACGACAAGCGAGTTGCCGAGAAGATCGCGGGAATCCTCTCCGGCGACGAGACCTTGATCGACGAGAGCCTTCATGTTTTTGGACGAGGCGGACAGGAACAGATCTGCGGGAGCTCCTTGTTCGATTTGCTTCTGCAGGGTGCCGGAAGCGCCGAAGTTGAATTGGAGGGAAATGCTTGGATGGGCGGCTTCAAAAGCGGTCTTGATCTCTTCCAGTGCTCCGGTCAGGCTGGCCGCCGCGGACACCGTCAGCTCGATGGTCGGGGCGGAGGAGGCCGGCGGAGATGCGGAGGCGCCGCCGCTGCCGTCCGGCTGGGTATTGGCTTGCTTGCTGCCGCAAGCGGAGGCAACCAGCAGCATGAGGCCGGCTAGAAGAATCAGGAAAGTTTTGATTCTTTTTGATTTCAGCATTCTCTCTCACTCCAAGTATGGTTTTGTATGGTCTAGTTATAATTAGAATGATTATATATAGATGCAGCGAAGCTGTAAATCCCTAAACCGGCATCATCCGCTATAATAAACGGCATAGAGCGATAGCGGGACAAAAGAGGAGATCAAACCATGAATCAGGAACCATCCTATACGGTCGAGGAAGTGGCCCAGCTGCTTCGCATCTCGAAGCTTACTGTCTACGACCTTGTCAAGAAAGGCCGGCTTCCCGCTTACCGGGTAGGGAAGCAGATGCGTGTGGACGCTTCCGATCTGGAGGCCTACAAGGCGAAATCCAAGAGCCAGACGGCTGTCTCGGCACTTAAGGATGCGGCAGAGAGCGGCATGGAAGCAATGAATGACGGGGCGGGAGCGGACGGTACGGGGAGAGGGGGCTCGCGGGACCGCCGGCCCGAGCCGGCCGCTAGGTTCGGGGGGCTTCCCGCAGGGATAAGCGGCGCTGGAATTCTCTATGGGCAAGACCTGGCTTCTGCTCATGCGGGAAGAATTTCGCATGCGGGAACTCCGCAGCATCAGCTCGTCATTACCGGACAGGACATCAGTCTCGATCTGCTGGCTTCCTTCATGGAGAAGGCGACCGGATCCAGGCCTCTGCGCTCCCATGCCGGCAGTCTGGACAGCCTGATTCAAATGTACAGGGGAGAAGCGGATATCGTGAGTACGCATCTATGGGATGGGGATACGGGTGAGTACAATCTCCCGTATATCACCCGCATTCTTGCCGGGTTCCCGCTGCTTGTGGTGAACCTGCTCGTTCGCCGAGCGGGCTTGTACGTACAGCCGGGCAATCCGCTGGGCGTTTCCGGATGGGCCGACCTGGCCAGGCCGGGAATCCGTTTCGTCAGCAGGGAGCGCGGTTCGGGAGCCCGAGTGCTCGTCGATGAGCAGCTGCGCCTGCTCGGCATTCCTCCGCATAGCCTTGAGCAGGATGGAAGAGTACAGAACAGCCATCTTGGAGTGGCGGCCAAGGTGGCCTCCGGCGATGCGGACGCGGGAGTCGGAATGGAGAAGGCGGCTTCGATGGTCGGGAACGTGGAATTCATCCCGCTGATCCGCGAGCGCTATGATCTGGTTGTGGTCAAAAAGCCGGAAAACGCTCCGTGGATCGGCAAGCTGATGGATATTCTTCAATCGGAAGCTTTCCGAAGGGAACTGGGCGCCATTACGGGCTGCGACAGCTCCGAGACGGGCAAGGTGTGGCTGGATTCCTGAACCGGAGTTCGGTCCGGCAGCCTTTGACGGTCCACACATCGCTATCGGCACATCACTGAAAAGCAGCAGAACTGCCGGCTCCCATGCGGGAAGAGCTTTTTGAGGAGAAGCTTCCCGATAGCTTCGGGATAAAGACGGTCTTGAAAGGAGCTCCATAAGTCCATGACTTATTCGGATCTGATCAAGTCTTACATCCATGATTTGCAGAAATACACGGCGGAGCAGCTCCGGTTCAAATTCTCGGAAGAGGTCTGGTCGCTCGGCCAGATGTACGATCATATGATCGCTGCGGCCCTTGATTATTTGGATCAAGTGGAGAAATGCGCCTACGGAGGCGAGAAGGAGCAGGCAGTGAAGACGGAGGCGGGCGAGCGGCTGTTTGCGCTCGGTAGCTTCCCGCCGGTGAAAATCAAGCTGCCTGACGGGCCGGCCAACTCGCCTTGCAACTCGGACAGCAAGGAGGAGCTGGCACGCAGGCTGGAGCATGTACTGGAACGGATGCAGGAATGGGAGAAAAAGCTGAATCGGATCCATCCGGACAGCAAAGTCAGACATGGCGGATTCGGCTGGCTGAACGCCCGGGAGTGGTTCGAGCTGTCCGGCATGCACTTCCGTCATCATCGGGCCCAGCAGAGGGAGCTGGAACAAAGGCTTGGGCTGTAGGCCGAGCATAATGCAGAAAGAAACGGAGCAGATACGGAGCAGAAAGATACGGATAAAGTAAATCTATCGAGGCAGCTGCAAAGCGGCCGTTCAGGGATCGCTATCCCGGACGGCCGCTTTTTTCTTATGGACTGGTGCGCTAGACCGTTATGCTTATCGGGTCCAACGGATCATGATCGTCGGCAAGCGTAATGCGAGTTCGAATACGTGGACGCAGAGGCTTTCGCCGGAAATCGTTGACATTACATGGAGGGTACAGATATGATGACTTTATAAAGTTATTTATTTCAAAAGTAGAGGATTTTTTAAATCGATCATCCTCCATCAACGAGAAAGAGAGGCAGGAAGATGACCCATCCCAAACTATTCCGGCTGCTGTGGGCCGGACAAAGCCTCTCCAATCTTGCTGATGCGCTGTATCTGCTGTCGGTCATTACAATGGTCTACAAGCTGACCGGCTCGGCGCTGTTCTCCGCATTCGTGGCGCTCTGCCGGGTTGCCGGCCAGCTCACTTGCGGAATCATGGCACCGCTCATCATGGACCGGTTCCGGCTTACGTCGCTGATCAAGCTGTCCCAGCTGATGCAGGTCGCCTTGTTCGCCGTACTCGCTCTGGTGGCGGCGAATATGAGCGTCAGCGGAATTCCGATTGCTCTCCTCCTCATTGCCCTGCTGTCGTTCACGGATGGCATTACGACGCCTGTCCGCAATTCGCTCATCCCCATGTATGCAGGCAAAAACGAGCTGATGAAAGCCAACGGGCTGATGTCCACAACCGACCAGACCGTCATGCTGCTCGGATGGGCAGTGGGCGGCATCCTTGTCACCTGGCTGGGAGGAGGCACTGTCATGGGCTTGACCCTTGCCATGTATGCCGGGGCGCTTGTGCTGACCTTGCAGCTCAAGGAGCCGGCCGCTTCTTCAACGGCTTCGCTTGGCCAAAAGAAACCTGACCCGGCAGGGGAAGCCGGCTTGGAGGCGGCTGCCGGCCTGCCGGAGCTCGGCGACAGCGGAGTCCGGAGCGGCGGCCAAAAGATCGGTGCCTGGGCGTCGGTCAAGGAAGGCTGGCAAAACATTTGGCGCAACAAGACCCTGCGGCTGCTCATTGTGATGGATACCATCGAAGGCACGGTCGGGGCGGCCTGGATCGGCGCGCTCATGCTCGTCTATGCGACCGAGCAGCTGGGCAGGGGGACCGAATGGTATGGAATCATCAACGGAGGTTATTTTGCCGGCTGCATCATCGGCGGCCTGCTCATCGTTGCCTTCACCAAACGCCTGATGCGGCGGCCTGCTCTGTCCATCATGGCCGGAGCGGGTCTGATGGGCCTGATGACGCTTGGCTATGCCGCCACGGAAACGCCATGGGTCGCGCTGCTGCTGGTCATCCTCATGGGGCCGCCTCAGCAGCTCCGCGAGGTGACGCGCAGAACCGTCTTCCAGAGCGCCTGCCCTCCCGAGCAGCTCCCCAAAGTGATGAGCGCCGAAAATACGCTGGTATACTCCCTGCTCGGCCTGTCGGTCGTTCTTCTGTCCTGGATGGCGGACCGATGGGGCATCTCGGCTGTCTATGCCATGACGGGTTCCTTCTACCTGCTGACGGCCTGCCTGGCCGGACTCAACCGAAGCAGGTTCCAGGGGCAGGCTGTTGTTCGGGACGAGGCTTCCGACACCGGGCAAACATAGGGAATCTACCCGTAAAACCTTAAGGCCATCGAGCAAGAATTGCGGGGCATTTCCGGTACGGCTCTGATCTTCATAAGGGCAGGAACACACGCATTCCAGTGCTCCTCGGCGATCAGGCCTGAACCTGGATGCCTTGGGCCGCAAGCTGTTTCTTCACGTCGGCAGCGACGGATGCGCCTCTAAGCTCCAGATCGACGATAGCCTGCTTGTGGGCGAGCAGCTGCTTGGCATAACCGTTCATCATCGCCAGCGAGTTCTCCACGGCCGCGGCATCGTTCTTGCGTGCGGCGGCTCCAAAATCCTTGAGAGCGGCCGCTGCGGCGGATTCGGGAACTTTGGCAGCGGATTGGCGGGATCGGATCGAGAGAGAGAACTCGTCCATTCCTCCCAATGCCTTGCGTGCTGCGTTCATCTTGCGGGTTCGCTCTGCACGGAGAGCTTTCAGCCGATCCTCCTGGATCCGGATCTGCTGCCGGGCCAGCTGAACGGCGGCCTTCATCGTATCTGCCTGCATGCGGACGAGCTTGGCCAATTCCTTGCTGCCGTACTTGGAAGCTGCGCTAGCTTGATGGTTCATGGCCGTATAAGCCGCGTACAAAGGCTCGTAGGCGGACCTCGCCTTCTGCACGGCGGCCTCCTGCTTGGCGATGAGATCGGTGTCAATCGAAGGAATCGACTTGCGGATGGCGGCAGCGTCCCGGCTGTTGCGAAGATGGAGCTCGGCGGCACGAAGGCTTCGTTCCTCCAACTGGGCGGTGAGCGAGACGTAAGCGCCATAATGGGCGTTCAATCTGGCTGCCGCAGGAGCTGCTGCGGCGGCGGCCGTCCGCTCGAAGGCGCTCTTGGCTGCGGGGCTGACGGCGAGAGAAGCGGCAGCCGCCGGGGACGGGGCCGCAAGCAGCATGAGTGCAACAACGAGGGCAGCCGCTACCGAGCCTGCGCGCCGCCAGTCCGAAGCGCGTAAAGACGGAAAAATGGTCGTCGACAATCCAATCTCCTCCTAATTCCGCACGAATGATAGAACGCGAAAAAGCACCGCAGCAAGCAGCTCTCTAGGAGAGCCGCAGGCTGCGGTGCTTCCGCATGTTCCTACACATGTCGTACGATCGTATGTTCTAAATTTAAGGCTGAGAAACGGAAATGTCAAGACAAATTTCATGAAATTGTGCGCATGCTTCTTCAATGTTCTTGCGGGCAGGTGGGACGAGGATTGTCAGGTTTGCTTGCCGTTCACGCCGGTTCAATCCTCATGCCGGGGATGGCGGCTCAAGACGACGATGGCAAGGACAGATCAAAAAGTGGCGGGTACAAGAGGCTCCTCGATCAGATGCCTGTAAAAAACCGCAGCGGACGCCGAGACGTAAGGCATCAGCCACAGCAGGCCGAGCCCGAACGGAATCACGGCCAGGATGGCCCAGCCGAGGAAGCTGAGCTGGAGCACGAAAAGCCGCCATTTATGGCCGGTCATCAGCTGCTTGCTGCGGTCCAGAGCCTCGAGCACTCCCGTCTCCGGATTGTCGGCCAGAATATAATAGGCCTGGGAGTAGCGGTATGCCGCGATAATACCGGGTATGACCAGAAGCAGCGTCCACAGAAACACGAACAACGCCATCAGGAGATAGAGCCCGAGCGCTTTGCCGTAGTAGCGGAAGCCGTCAAAGATCATTCCGACGGCGATTTCCCGCCTGCGCGCGAGCGCAAGGTAAAAGAGGGCCGAGCCGAGCGCGAGCGGACCGGCGACAAGCAGCTCGAGCAGCCCTCCGAACCTGCCGAACTCCTGCAGGATGAAGCTGACCACCACCGGAATGGCGCTGACCGCGATCGCCCGGGCCCATCTGCCGGACAGGGCGGAGCGGGCCTCCGCGCGAATCTCCGCCCGGGACGGCTGAATGTGGGAAGACATGGAATTCCCCCTTCGTGTAAGGTGAATGTCTTCCCCAGCTTATTCAACGCCGCCCGAGCTTAGAAGGCCATCTCACAGCCTGCCGTATGCCCGCAGCGTAAGCAGGCGCTGGAGCGTGACGATGCCGCGCCACTCCATCTCCGCCGCCGGACTCAAGGCAGGGAAGGACATCGGCCAGCCGCCGTCCTCCTCCTGCTCTCTCTCCATCGCATCCAGATGCTCCTCCACGGCAACATCCTCGATGAATTTCCTCGCGTAAGCGTTCGGCTCCGGCGCCCAGTCCAGCACTTTGTGGACGTAGCCTTCCGCATGGAAGTCCAAGCC
>NZ_JZEJ01000001.1:4165813-4333465 GCF_001188365.1 Paenibacillus sp. D9
GGAAGCCAAAGCCGATGACGCCCGGCTTCCGCAGCCAGGCATCCAGCCGGCGCAGCAGCGGCTCGGCGCGTTCCCGGTCGGGAGCCGCGTTCAGGAAGGCGATCCAGTGGACGGCTTCGTGGTAGCCTTGCGGCTCGCGATCCGGATCCCTCTCCAGCATCCTCCACGCCGACCGTTCGGCTGCCTGGAACCAGTCTTGTCCGGCAAGCTCTGTCCAGCCGCTGCGGTAGAGGATCCCGAGCAGCGTGCCGGTCGGGTTGATAGAGGGGACAGAGGTGTCCAGCCCTTCCCACCAGGGGGAGAGCGGCCAGCCGGCCGCGTCGCCGCGAATGATCGGCCAGCCTCCCTGGGGCAGTGAAGCGGCCTTCAGCCATCGGACGATGCCGTCCTCCAGCTGCTTGTCCCTCAGACCGGTCGCGGCGATTACATCCAAGGCGACCTCCAGCGGCACGGGCTGGCTATGCGGGCAGCGAATGTCAGGCTCAAGCGCATGGCCGAAGCCTCCATCCGGGTTTTGATAGGCTTTCAGCGCCTGCAGGACGGCTTCGGCGGAGCCTTCCTCCCAGTGGAAGCGGAAGCGGAGGCGGTCGATCAGACGGGCGTTCAGGAGCAGAAAGGAACGGGCTTTTTCGAGCGCAAAATGAGACGGCATACAGGAGTCCTCCTCGCAAATTGAGTTCGGCCCCAGTATACCGCCTTCATCCTGACAGTATGGATGTCATGAATTTCTCGGCGATCAATCGCAAAGATGCAGAAAACGGACGAAGCTGCCTTTGGTCAGGCGGCATGTCTCGCGGATGGAGAAGCCGGCTTCCCGGATGAGCGGCTCGATCGGCTCGGTCGTCAGGATGACGGCACGTCCCGCCAGCCGGCGCAGGGAGGCAAGCATCTCCAGCTGCTCCTCCGGCGGCGACACGGAGCAGAGATTATAGGGCATGTCGAGCAGGGCGGCATCGTAACGCCCTTCCAGGCTGCGCATGTCGGCAATCCGCACCAGCTCTTCGGGATAGCCGAAATGCCGCAGATTCTCGCGTGCCCCGACCGCTGCGAGCGGATTGAGGTCAGCGCCCCGGATGTCGATGTCCATCGAGAGAGCTTCCAGCAGCACGGTGCCGATGCCGCAGCAGGGGTCGAGCGCGCGTATGCCGGGGATTTCCGGCACCGCGATGTTGACGGCGGCCCGCGCCGCCCTGGCGGGCAGCGCCGTGGAATACTGCCGCGGCTTGGCGTTCTGCCGCAGCCAGACCGGCTCGGCGGAAGCCATCTCGCCGCACAGCCAGCGGCCGTTCAGCAGCGCGGCGCCGAACACGGTCTCCGGCCGGCGCAGGTCAGGCTCTCCATGAATGGCCATGCCGAGCTGCCTCTCAAGAGCAAGTCGGCCTTCATTGTCGGGCTGGCCCGGCGCTCCCGTCTTGGCGTAGCGCACGCGGAAGGTGCGCTCGCCGGCGGACAGGCCGGCCGCCCGCTCCAGCAGCTCCTCCGGCGAAGCGGCGTCGATCTCGATCCTGAGGCGCTGCTTCAGGAAGGGGCTGCGGCTGGGATCGAGCCGGCGGCTGTGGATGAAGGCATCGTGATCCGGCGGCAGAGTCACTCCCGGGAAGAGACAGCGAAGCTCCAGGGAGCAGAGCTCGGCCTCGGATTCGTGGCAGGCATAAGTATAGAGATAACGAAGGTTCTCGCTGTTAATAGGCATAGAGGATCGGTTCCTTTTCGTCGTTCAGGCATGAGGAAGGCGGAATCTCCCGTCTTCAGGAGCATCCGCTATCGGAATCTTCATTGTACCTCTCCAGCACGGAGGCCGCCATAGAGGCGACAGCTGCCCGCAGCTCCGGAGGCGACAGCACCTCCGCATCCAGTCCCATTCCGTAGAAAAAGCGGACCGCCCATGTCCATTCGGCGGCCGGGCAATCGAAGCGGAGCTCCCATTCCTCGTCTCCGACCTGCTCCACGAGTTCTCCGATATGCTCGTCCTGCTCAGCCAGCAGGGAGCCGCGGTAGGTGAGCCGGACCGCGATGGGAATCGAGCTGCCTGCAGCTGCGGCGACAGCCGAAGCCGCAGACAGCTCGCCGGGCACCTCAACGCGGAGAAGTGTATCTTCATCCGTGCTGCTGTCCCCGGCTGCGCCGGCAAGGCTGCTGCGAGGCGCTGCGCTGCTTTCCGCCTGCCCGCCTTTGCACTTGTTGCGGTCTCCCTCCTCCTCCAAAGGATGCAGCTCGTCCATCCGGTCGACGCGGAACGTTCGGGCTTCCCCGTGCAGAGGGGAGAACGCCTCGCAGTACCAGAAGCCGTGCGCCGCAAACACCCGCAGCGGGTGCAGCTCCAGCCAGCGCCTGGTTGTCTGGGAGCGGTACAGCGTCCGGAAAATGCGCGACTCGGCAAGCAGCTCCAGCAGCAGCGGAAGCATAGGGGAACGGACGCTTCGCCGAGGCACCTCCAGATGCATTTTGCCCAAGATCGGCTCGATCTGCCGAAGCGTCTCCTCGGGCAGCAAGGCCCGGATCTTGTCCAGCACCGTCCAGCGTTCCCGGTTGAAAGGGCTGTCGCCGAAGCGGGTAACGGCATGCAGAGCGAACAGCGCCGTCAGCGCTTCCTGCGTATCGAGCTGAAGCGGAGGCAGCCGGTAGCCCTCCATGAGGCGGAAGCCTCCGCCGGGACCGGTCGCGGAGTAGAGCGGCACACCCATCTCAGAGAGCGAATGCATGTCCCGCAAAATCGTTCTCACAGACACCTCGAAACGCTCCGCGAGCTGCGAGGCTGTAAAGGAATTGCGCTGCAGCGCGATCAGCAGGGCGATGAGGCGGTCGTTGCGGTTCATGGGCGATCGGCTCCTTTGCTGTTTCTATACGCGGTGTCGCAATGGATAGAGGACGGGAGAGGCCGCGCTGGCCGTCAGCCTCTCGGCAGGAATCCTGTTCCCTCCAGCGTTCTCTATCATGCAAACGGCTGCCCTGCCGGGAGTTCCTCCGGTCATTGGGACGGAGGTTCCGGATCAGGTCGGCAGCGACAGCTGCGAATTTTTCGAGCTTCATAATACGATGGATCTTCCTCGATTCGGGCGATTACCTCTGCACCGATTATTTTATTAGATGTTCTCCGAAGATCAACAGCAAAAGCAGAAACAAAAAGTCATTCTTCTTTAACGCAGAAGCGAACGAGCCTTGGCTACCACAGCCAAGGTTCGTCCGCTTCTAACTTTTAAACGAAGTTTAACTTCCGTGGATCCGCTAGCTAATACTATGATATAAAGACGAACAGGAGGTGCGCCCGATGGCGGCACGCGCAAGAATTCTCTACATCGAAGACGACGCCGAGATCGGCGCCTGGCTCGCGGACGATCTTGTCCGGAGAGGCTACGAGGTGACGTGGCTGCAGTCGGGCGAGAAGGCGGAGGAGCATGCCGGAGCGGCCGACGTAGCCGTTCTGGACGTCATGCTGCCGGGCCTCGACGGCTTCTCCGTCGGCAGGAGGCTCAAGAAGCGGCGCCCCGAGCTGCCGATCCTGATGCTGTCCGCCCGCACAGCGGTCGAGGACAAGCTGCACGGTCTCGGCTTCGCGGACGATTACGTGACCAAGCCGTTCCATCCCGACGAGCTGGCCGCCAGGCTGGAGGTGCTGCTGCGCCGATCGGGGCAAGGCGGCGAAGATGCGGTCCTCATCGGCCATCTGGAGGTGCGCCCCCGGGAGCTGACGGTAACGGATTCCCGCAGCGGGGCCGAGATCGCTCTCACCCCCAAGCAGCTGCAGATTTTGCTGTACCTGCTTCGCCATGCCGGGCGCATCCTGACCAAGGAGCAGATCTACGAAGCGGTCTGGGGAGAGCCATACATGGAAGGGGACAAAACCGTCATGGTGCATATCCGGTACCTGAGGGAGAGAATCGAGCTGGATCCGGCCCAGCCGCGGATCGTGGAGACGGTCCGGGGCATCGGATACCGGGTGAAGCCGTGAAAAGGCTGTTCGGGGCCGCGCGCCGGCCGTCTCTGCTGGTCCGATATCTTCTGATCATTGTGTCGGCCCTTGTCGTCCTGCCCGTCGCCCTGCTCATGGTGGGAACGGGGTCGGTCGTCATCTCCGGGCTTGTCTCCCCCAAGGAGAGGGACAACCCTTATGCGGACACGAGCAGGCTGATCGAGGAGTGGCACCGGGAGGCGGCCTCGCTCCGGCATGCCGATCCGGAGACGATCGTCCGCAGCCTGGAGTCGTGGCACAGCCGCTATCCCAGGTCCAGCGTCTTCTGGGTAGACGGCGGGAGCCGGCTGCGGGCAAGCCTCCCCTTCAACGAAGACCTGCCCCGGGTGTGGTCATCCGTGTACACGGTGGATTTCATGAAGGAAGCGGTCAACGGGACAAAATATTCGGTCGTGGCGTTCATCGGCAAGGATGGCGAGCAGGGCTTCATGGCCATGCAGGTGCCCCGATACCTCACGCTGCCTTATGGACAGCGGCTGGGGATGCTCGGAGGAACCGCATACACGGCCGGCGCCATTGTCCTGCTGGGACTGTTCCTCACGGTCAGCTTCTTGTTCTTCAATCGCATCCGCAAGCGGCTGGTAAGGCTGCAGGCGGCGATGGAGCAGCCGTCGGGCAGCGGGCTGCCGCTGCCTGTGGAGGTGTCGGGAGCGGACGAGGTCGGCCGCCTGGAGGAGAGCTTCAACGGCATGATCCGCGAGCTCGAGGCCGGACGCCGCCGCGAAGCCGAGGAGGAGTCGCTGCGGCGCGAGCTTGTGGCGCGGCTGTCGCATGATCTGCGCACCCCGCTCACCGTCGTGCGCAGCCATGCATACTCTCTGGAGCGGGAGCCGCTGAGCGACCAGGGACGCAGGTCGGTGGCGCTGATCGGCGGCAAGCTGGATTACCTGTCGCAGCTGATTGAGAATCTGTTCTCCTACAGCCTGCTGTCCGCGGGCAAATACGCCTACCGGCCGGAGAAGACGGATATCGTGCGGCTGGCGAGAACGCAGCTGGCCGCCTGGTATCCCGCCTTCGAGCAGGCCGGCATGGAATTGGAGCCGGAGCTTCCGGATGCTCCCGTCTATTGGCATACCGATCCTCACTGGCTGGAGCGGGTGCTGGACAATCTGCTGCAGAACGCCCTCCAGCACGCTGCTTCGGGAGGCTGGACGGCTGTCCGCATCGTCGGGGACGGGGGAGGCCGGCTCCTCATTGAGGATAAAGGGCCGGGACTTGGCGGCGACTCGCCGAACAAGGGAAGCGGGCTCGGCCTGTCCATCGTGCAGCTGATGCTGAAGGAGATGGGTCTGCGCAAGGAAGTGAGCTCCGGCGAAGGAGGAACGACGGTTGCGGTCAGGCCGGAACAAACGGACTGATGAAAACTGTTTGTTCGGGTGCAAAAAACAATGAAAGAGCCGGGGAGCAGCGCTCCCGGCTCTATTTGTCTACATGCGGATATCCTGCTCGACAATTTCCAGCGTCTCTCCGTCCAAGTACAATCCGATCGGACCGAGCAGCTCGTCCATGGACGTGTTCAGAGTTACCTTGTAGATTGTACGATCGCTTGAGATTTGGGAATTCGTGTCGGCATCATAAGGGAGTCTGGATTTCTGGACGGGAGCCGTCCGCCAATCCGTCGTTACGGTTTTCTTCGTGTTCTGGGACAGGCTTTCCCAGGCGGCTTTTCGGATTGATTGGAAAAGCTCCGTCTGGGAGTCCACTAGCGCACCCCTGCCCGGAACGGCAGAGGATGATCCCACTATTCCGGCTGACCGGCTTTCCGAGGGGAGTGGCTCTTTCGACGAGGACGGCTCGCCGATATCGCCTGAGCCTTGAATCGGGATCGCGGCTGCCAGCATGAGCGCGAGGGCAGTCGCTTGCACAGATAATTTCATCCTCCTATCCCTCCTTAATGATTCCTAAGACGCAGTCGCTTTGCGGAAGGTTGCCCGCTTTTTAACCGCTTTTTAACCTCGGCCCGTCCCGGATTTTAACCTCGGCCCGTTACGATGGATGCAGAGGTGATTCCTGATGAAGATGATGAAGCAGGCAAGCGGCTCCTGGCTGCTGGAAACGAAAGGGCTGACCAAGAAGCTTGGCGGCAAAGCGGTGGTCCGCGATGTGGATCTGCGGATCGGGGAAGGCGACATCTACGGCTTTCTCGGCCCCAACGGAGCCGGCAAGACGACGACGATCCGCATGCTGCTCGGCCTTGCCAAGCCGACGAGAGGCAGCGTGACGGTATTCGGAAAGAGCTTGGCGGCGAACCGGATGGAAATACTCCGTCATGTCGGCTCGCTGGTTGAATATCCGTCGTATTACGGCCATCTGACCGGTACGGAAAATCTGGAGGTCATTCGCCGGCTCCTGGACGTGCCCAAGGAGAGAATCGCCGAGGCGCTGTCGATCGTGCGGCTGGAGAAGGATGCCGGCCGCGCCGTCAAAGGCTACTCGCTCGGGATGAAGCAGCGGCTCGGCATCGCGGCTGCGCTGCTCGGCAACCCGAGGCTGCTCATTCTCGACGAGCCGACCAACGGCCTTGATCCAGCGGGCATCCAGGAAATGCGCGAGCTGATCAAAAGCCTGCCCGGCCAGCGGGGAGTGACGATCCTCCTCTCCAGCCATCTGCTCTCGGAGGTCGAGCTGATGGCGACGAAGGTGGGCATCATCCGCAGCGGCAGCCTGATCTACCAGGACAGCATCGCCAGCCTCAAGGCGAGGACGGCCGGCAGGATCCGCTTCTCCGTCAGCGAGCCGGAAGACGCTTGGAAGCGGCTGCTGGAGCTCGGGTTCGAAGCCGAGCGCGACCAGAGCAGGCTGACGGTAGGCGGCGCGGCCGACCGGACGGTAGCCTCCATCGTGGCGGAACTCGTGAGGCGCGGCCACTCCGTGTACCGGGTGGAGGAAGAGCGTTCGTCCCTCGAGAGCGTCTTCCTGGAAATGACCGGGACGGGAGGCAGCCTGTGATCGGCCGCATGCTCTCGGTGGAGCTGCTCAAGATCCGCCGCAAGCTGTTATGGATGCTTGCCGCGCTCGGCCCCGTCGGCGTCATCGGCCTGCAGGCGGTCAACTACGGCTTGCGGTACGATTACTTGATGAAGCTGTACGGAGATTCTCCATGGGAAGGTCTGCTGCGGCAGGTAGGATCCCTTATGCTGCCGGCTTTGTTCATCGGCCTGGCGCTGGTCGCCTCCATGTCCGCGGGCATCGAGCATCAGGCCGGCGCCTGGAAGCAGCTGCTCGCTCTTCCGGTTACCCGGCTGCAGGTGTTCGGGGGCAAAGTGATGCTGTCGCTCCTGCTGCTCCTGTCCTCCTGCACGCTGCTCCTGCTGCTGACTCTCGGAATGGGCTTGCTGCTCGGCTTCGATTCGCAGGTTCCTTGGGCGGAAATCGTCCGCCAGTCTTACCTGCCTTACTTGGCCGCGCTCCCCTTCATCGCCCTGCAGAGCTGGCTGTCGATCGTCATGGCGAATCAGGCGCTGCCGCTTACCGTCGGCACGCTCGGCATGGTGCTCTCCATGTTCAGCTTGCTGATGCCGGTCTGGATGCCCTGGGGCTGGCCGGACCGGGCCGTACGCTCCGCCGATGCCCTTCAGGCTGCCGGCTCCGGGCTCGCGCTCGGCGTACTCGTGCTGCTGATCGGTTATGCCCATTTTGCCCGAAAGGACGTGAGCTGACATGGCGAGGTTATTGGCATCGGAGTGGATCAAGCTGAGGCGCTCCATCATTTGGCTGCTGCTGCCTGCAAGCCCGCTGCTGGCTTTCGTCGCCTGCTGGAGATCCAGTCTCGACAGCGGGGGCGCCCAGGCTTGGAGGGAAGTGCTCGCAGTCGGCGCGATGGTGCACGGCTACCTCTTTCTCCCGCTGCTGGTCGGCATCTTCGCGGCACTGCTCTGCCGCTTCGAGCATGCTTCCGGCGGCTGGAAGCAGCTGCTCGCCCTCCCGGTCCGGCCTGCGGCTGTCTATGGAGCGAAGCTTGCGGCGATCATGGCGCTGGCCGCCATCCTGCAGCTGCTGATGTGCGCCGCCATTGCCGGAGCCGGGCTGCTGCGCGGGCTGGATGCTCCCGTTCCTTGGGGCATGATCGGCATGTCGGCTTTCGGAGGCTGGCTCGCCTGCCTTCCTCTGGCCGCGCTCCAGCTGCTCGCGTCCACCGCTTTTCAGAGCTTCGCGGCGCCGCTCGCGGTCAACGTCGTCTTCACGCTCCCCAACATGCTCGTCGCCAACTCGCGGGACTTCGCTCCCTGGTACCCGTGGGTGCAGCCGCTGCTGGCCATGGTGCCGCAGGATACGTACGGCTTCGGCGCGTTCAACGTCTCGCTGGAGACTTTGCTCGCCGTTATCGGGGGCAGCTTCCTCGTCTTCCTCTGCTCCGGCTTGCTGTATTTCGTCCGGAGGGCGGTTTGACGTAGGCGGGCGGGTATCCGGGCCGAAGAGCGGCGGGATCGGTCCCCGGCCTTGAAAGGGCCATGCTTGACGGATTGAAAGCCGGGGAACGGATTCCCGGACGCAAAAAAAGCGGCTCCGAAACGCCAGTCAGGCGCTTTGGAGCCGCTTTTGCTTTTTTATTTGCATTCAGTCTGCATCACCGCATTCAGCCGAAGTAGCTCTTCATCGCATTGGACCAGGCGTAGCCGGTCGTCGCGTCCCAGTTGATCGACCACGTCATGACGCCGCGGAAGCCTGCGTAGCCGGCCGGAGTCTGCAGCTTGTAGCCGCCGCCGAACGACTGGCCTTTGGTGATGTAGTTCAGAGCCTTCACGATGTCGGCCGGAGCGGTGTAGCCGCCGCCCGCAGCGGCCGGCGAGGACGGCAGCCCGATGGCGACTTGATCCGCGCGCAGGGCGGGGAACATGTTGGCGGCGTTGCCGGCGACCGCGAACCCTTTCAGCAGCACCTCGGCCATGGCGACCTGGAAGTCGGCCGTGCCCTGGGAATAGGACTTGCCGTCGAGCGCTTGCATGGAGCCGCTGTTGTAGTGCTGGACATGGATGTAGTCGAGCTGGTCGCGGACGGCGTAGATGACGGGCAGGTAAGCTCCCCAAGGTCCGCCGTAGGCGATCTGGCCGCCTTGGACGTAAGCCGTCTCGGGAGCCATCGTCAGGTCGAAGCCGGAGCCGTATGCCGTCATGATTTCCTTGATGGCGGCGATCAGATTGACGATTTTGGGCGTCGTCGGATTTTTGAAGTCGGAATCGCCGCCGTTCAGGGAGAGAGAGGCGCCTTCCAGGTCGATGTCGATGCCGTCGAAGCCATAGGTGTCGATGATGGATTTAAGAGAGCTGACGAAGCTGGCCTTGTTCGCCGCCGTTTCCAGATCCACCGTGGCGTTGGCGCCGCCGATGGAGATGTGGACGCGCTTGCCTTGGCTTTGCAGGTAGGCGACATCGGCCTTGAACTGCGCCGGCGTCGTCTGGAACGGGGTAAACGTGAGCGTCGCGTGGTCGCTGAGCGTCTCGGCGAAGCTGACGTTGATGACGTTGAAGTTGTTCGAAACATTTCGCAGCGGGATGACGCCGGAGCCGTTGTCGAAGTTATGCCAGTAGCCGACGACCACTTTGCCGGTGGACGGAGTCGCGGTCGGCTTCGGCGTCGAAGTCGGGGTCACGGTAGGAATCGGAGTCGCGGTCGGAGTGGCTGTCGGTTTCGGAGTGGCCGTAGGGGTCGGGGTTACGGTCGGTTTTGGAGTCGGAGTCGGCGTGACGGTCGGAGCCGGTGTAGCGCTAGGCGTCGGAGTCGGCGTCGTGCCGCCGGTCGCCGTCCAAAGCGCCGGCACGTTCGGCGGCTCCCAGCCCGCAAGGGCAGTATGGGATTGCAGGCATTTGTAATCCTTGCCGCTGTACGTGACGACGTCTCCCGTCTTGTAGGCCGTTCCGGGTGTCCAGGCCGCGGCGCCGAATACGGTGGCCGGCAGCAGCGAGACGAGCAGCAGAAGGACGAGCGTCAGGGCCAAGCCTTTGCTTTTCATAAGTGCATCCCCTTTCGTAGCGGCTCCTTCGTGGAGTCCGCTTCTCTATTGGACCACGAAAAGACATGGCGGATAAGGGATAAATTTCATAGAGGACAGGGCATATTTTCCTTTGTCGAGTCTTTTTCGGTTCGAAAAGGCGCCAGGAGGGATGGTATAATAGCTTATCTTATCATTGAAGACGATTTCTTTATCTAACAAGGAGCCTCATCATGCGAATCGGATTTCGTACCTGGAAAACCGCCGTCGGAGTCAGCCTGTCCGTCCTCCTCGCGCAGCAGCTCGGACTGCTCAACTTCGCATCGGCGGGCATTCTGACCCTGCTCTGCATTCAAAAGACCCGCAGGCAGAGCCTGTCGGCCATATTGGACCGGCTGTTCGCCTGTTTGATTTCCATCGCCCTGTCGGGAGCTTTCTTTGAATGGGCCGGTTATTACGCGCTTCTGTTCGTTCCCATCTATTTGATCCTGATTCCCCTCTGCGTGAAGCTCGGCATTCAGGGAGGCATCGCGAGCAGCTCCGTCATCATGATGCATGTATATATCCATGAGGGCGTGACGCTGAAATTTATCGGCAACGAGCTTCTTCTCATCCTGATCGGACTGGGGGTGGCGCTGATCGTCAATCTCTATATGCCCGGAATCGACCGCAAGGTGCGGGAGCTGAAAAACGGAATCGAGCAGCGCATGGAAAATATATTGCGCGAGCTGGCGCTGTATCTGAAGGAAGGAAGCACTCTCTGGGACGGACGCGAGGTGCTCGAGCTGGACAAGCTGCTGGACGAGGCGCGGAGCCTCGGAATCCAAGCGACCGAAAACGACTTCAGCGGGCGCCGCAGCTTGTTCTATGCCTATTATGAAACCCGCCGCAGGCAGGTGGAGATTCTGAAGGTGCTCATTCCGCTCTGCTCGCAGGTCGACGGAAGGCTGGAGCAGGGGGAGCGCATCGGCGGCTTCCTGCTGGACCTGGCCGACAACTGGAATTCCATTCCGGGGGGTCGGGATTACCATGCCAAGCTGCGCGCCATCCGCGATTATCACAAGGAGCTCCCGCTGCCGGAGACGCGCGAGGAGTTCGAGACGCGGGCGACCCTGTACGGCCTTGCGAACGAGCTGGAACGGTTCATTCTGACGCTGGCGTAGGCCGGCGCAGAGGGGCCGTTTTTTTTTCTTTACTGGAGAAGAGGGTTTCTATCTTTACAAAAGGAACATCAATTCCTGACATTCCCATGAATCTGGACCGGTACGCTTGCAAAAGTGCAATCTTATCCGAATAGGCAGGTGTGGGGAAATGAAACCATGGTTACGAAAAAGTGTCGGCATTGTGCTCTCCGCCGCGCTCGCTGTCGGCATCTCGCTGCCGGGCGCTCGGGAAGCGCAGGCGGCGGTCGAGGAAACGCCGGTCAAGCTCGTGGAAGGAAACAGCTCCTGGAAGTATCTGGAGACTCCTTCCGATCAAGGAAGCGTCTGGAGGAACGTGTACGACGATACGGCCTGGACCAGCGGCGCCGCGCCGCTCGGGTATCCCGTGCGCGCCGAGACGGCAACATCGAAGTTCGGCGGCATCGCGACGACGATCGGATACGGCGGCAACAGCAGCAACAAATACTTGACGACCTATTTCCGCAAAACGATTCAAATCAGCGGAGCGGCGGACTACAAGCGGTTCGTCGGCAGCTTCGGCGTCGACGACGGCATGGTGCTCTATGTCAACGGTGCGGAAATCGCCCGCTACAATATGCCGGAGGGGCCGATCAGCTACACGACGCTGTCGGTGGAGGGCAAGGCGGCACCGCTGTTCTTCGATGACGTCGATCTGACGGACAAGCTGGCGGGCGTCGTCAAGGAAGGCGCGAATCAGATCGCCGTCGAGGTGCATCAGCAGAGCAAGAGCAGCTCGGACCTGTACTTCGACATGGAGCTGACGGCGTACAAATCGCCGGCGCAGCCGCCGGTCGAGCCGTCCAAGTCGCCGCTGCCCCAGTCGGTAGCGCTGACATTCAACGGCGATCCGCGCACGGAGCTGGGCGTAGCCTGGTACACGTACGAGAACTACCCCGGCACGAAGCTGCAGGTCGCCGAGAAGGCTGCCGCTGGCGCAGGGACGGAATTCCCGGCGGACAAGGCGGCGACGTTCGAGGGGACGTCGGAGCGGATCGAGACGTTCCAGACCAAGGCGGACAAGACTGCCGCCAAAAAGACGGCGTACATCAGCCATAAGGCGAAGGCCGCCGGCCTGAAGCCGGGCACGGACTATGTCTATCGCGTCGGCGACGGCGAGGACGGCCATTGGAGCCCGGCAGGCTCCTTCCGTACGGAAGCGGCGCAGCCGGAAGGCTTCACATTCCTCTACACGACGGATTCGCAGGGAACGACGGAGGCGGACTTCGCCACTTGGGCGCATACGCTTCAGGAAGGAATCGCGCGCTTCCCGCAATCGGCCTTCATCGCCAATACGGGCGATCTGGTCGACAACGGGGATCTCGAGGAGCAGTGGAGCTGGTTCTTCAACAAGCCCAAGGAGCTTCTGATGAGCCGGCCGCTGGTGCCGCTCGTCGGCAACCATGAATCCAAGAACTACAATGACTACGCGCAGCATTTCAATCTTCCGAACGTGTCGCAGACGGGCGCCAAGCCGGACGGCTCCGTGTATTCCTTCGACTACGGCCCGGCGCACTTCATGGTCGTCAATACGGAATATTCGCTCGTCAGCAGCACCGAGGAGCAGAAGCAGATTTACCGCAATCAGGTGCAATGGCTGAAGAGCGAAGCGGCCCGCACGGACAAGAAATGGAAGATCGTCCTGCTCCACAAATCGATGTATTCGGTGGCCAACCACTCCAGCGACTCCGATGTCCTGAGCTTCCGCCAGGACCTGACGAAGGCGTTCGACGAGATGGGCGTCGATCTCGTGCTCGGCGGCCATGACCATACGTATGCGCGCAGCTATCAGATGCTGAACAACGTGCCTCAGACCGACATCGTGCCGGATGCCGGCGGACAGGTCGTCGATCCGAAGGGCACGCTCTACCTCATCACGAACGCGGCAGGCGACAAGCGCTACAACGTGAAAACGGGAACGACGTTCCCTTATGCCGCCAAGTATGATCAGCCCGGCAAGGAAATGTTCACCGGCGTGCGGGTGACGGAGGATGAAATCAGCTTCCAGGCCTACACGACGACGGAGGCAGGCAGCACGGATGCGTACGATGCCTATGGAATCAAGCGTACGGATGCCGCTCCCGCACCGGTGCAGCATGCGGCGTGGTCCGTCAATGCCGACGGCAAGCTGCAGCTGGAATGGACGGCTCCGGCCGGCGCGGCTCCCGCGGCTTACCGGATTTATGAGCAGAAGGACGCGCTTGGCGCGAACTGGAATGCTACGGTGAACCATGAAGCCGGCAAGACGAGCTACGTCTATGTACTGGAAAATGCCGATCCAAAAGGCCAATATGAGCTGGCTATCCGTGCGACCGGCGGCCGCGGCAATTCGGCCGCGGTTGCGGTGAAGCCGAATGAAGCCGTTCAGCCAAGCGCAAGCCCGTCGGCGAGCCCGACGCCAAGCGCAAGCCCGTCGGCAAGTCCGAGCGCAAGCCCGTCGGCAAGCCCGACGCCAAGCGCAAGCCCATCGGAAAGCCCGAGCGCAAGTCCGTCGGCAAGTCCATCGACGAGCCCGGCGCCAACCCCGAGTCCGACAACGGGTCCGGTCTGGACCCCGAGCGCAAGTCCGTCGCCGAGCGCAAGTCCGAGCGCAAGCCCGACGCCAAGCGCAGCGCCGAGTGCAAGCCCGACGCCGACACCGGCGCCGAGCATGACGCCTGCACCGGCGAAGGACGTTCCAGCGACCCATTGGGCTTATGCCAGCATCTCCCGGGCGATGGAGCTTGGCATCGCTCAAGGTTATGAGGACGGAAGCTTCCGTCCCGAACGCTCGGTCAGCCGTGCGGAGCTTGCCGTGCTGCTCTCGCGGGCGATGAAGCTGCCGGAATCCGGCAGCCCGTCCGCTTTCAAGGATGCTTCGAGCATCCCGGCCTGGGCGCGCGGCGCTGTCGCGGGAGCCGCTTCCTCCGGCTGGATCGGCGGCTACGAGGACGGCAGCTTCCGTCCGGATCGTCCGATCAGCCGTGCGGAGCTTGCCGTAATCGCCGCCAAAGCGGCCGGACTCAAGACGGTCGCCGGCGAGAAGCCGAGCTATCTGGATCTGGCCGGCATTCCGGTCTGGGCCCGCCCTTCGGTCGCTGCGCTGCAGCAAGCCGGACTGATGGGCGGCGTCGGCGGCAGCCGGTTCGCTCCGGCGGAGCCGGTGTCGCGCGCTCAAGCCGCGGCGCTGCTGGTGAAGCTGGCTGCCCAGCAGGCTGCCTGAGCAAGCAGGAGCTCGGATTTCGGGCAGCGGTTTAAAAGAATAAACGCAAGCGAGGCGATCAGATTCTGATCCCGGCGCTTGCGTTTTTTTTATGAAGAGAGGGTAGCGCGGCTTGGGGCCGAAGGGGGCGTCAGCCGCTGTCCGCGGCGTCCTGCGTTTCGGATACCAGCGTCTCGATGAAGCGCTCGGAGCTCTTGGACAGGTAGCGGTCCCGCCGCCAGACGATGCCGACCTCGGAGTGGAAGCTCTCGCCGTCGAGCTCGCGCAGCTCGATCCCGGCCATCTGGAACGAGGACAGCACGGAGCGCGGCAGGACGGTCGCTCCGATGCCTTCCGAGACGAGGGCCAGAATGACGGCGACGCTGGAGCATTCGCACAGGACATGCGGCTCGCAGCCGGCGCGGCGGAATTCCTGCAGCAGCTTTTCATGCATGGCGGTTGTCCGCTCGGTCTTCAAAGTGAGAAAAGGATGCTTGGCAAGCTCGGCGAGCGTAATCGGACCGGGACGCGCGAGCGGCCAGCCGGACGGCAAAATGGCGGCGAACGGATCGGAGGGCAGATAGGCGATCTGATAAGCGGACGGATCGGCGTCGAACTCGAACGGCAGCCGGGTGACGATCAGCTCGATCTCTCCCGCGTCGAGCTCCTGTCCGAGCGAGAAGTGGTCGCCTTCATGAACCTTGAACGTCACCTCGGGATAGCGGGCATGGAACTGCCGGATCGGCTCCGGCAGCAGGGAGATGCAGGAAACGACGGCTCCGACGGACAGCACGCCGCGGATGCCCTCTCCTTGCTCGCGCACCTGCTGGAGCGCATCGGAGAATTCCCGCATGAGCCGCTCCGCCCTTTCGAGCAGCAGCTTGCCGGCGGCGGTAAGCCTCAGGCTGCGGCCGGTGCGGTCGAACAGCCTGACGCCGAGCTCCTCCTCCATCTGCCTGAGCTGGCGGCTGAGCGGCGGCTGCTCCATATGCAGGGCGCGGGCGGCCCGCGTAATCTGGCCTTCCCGGGCGATCGTCGCGAAATAATTCAGCTGGCGCATATCCATATCGAAATCCTCCTAGTTGGGGAACAATGGAAGAAAGGCCGCGAGCGGGCGCTCAGCGGCATCCATACCTGGAAGGTATGGGAAGCTGAATGAAACCGATCCTTTAACTATAGGGGATCAAGTGGTAGGATGACTAGTAGAAGAATGAACGGGACGCCCCCGGCGGGCAGACTCCCGGAGAGAGGAAGTTAAGAGTAATGGCATACGAATTCAAGCATGAGCGCACGGCTTCCCCGAGAACGAAGGAATCGCTTCAGGGCTCGGTATTCGGCACCCGCTTCACGGACCATATGTTTATTCTGGACTATGACAAAGGGCAGGGCTGGCATGACGGCCGCATCGTTCCTTACCAGCCGATCTCGCTGGATCCGGCGGCCAAGGTGTTCCACTACGGCCAGACGATCTTCGAAGGGCTCAAGGCGTACCTGACCGCTGACGGCCGCGTCCTGCTGTTCCGTCCCCGCAGCAACATCAAGCGGATGAACCTGTCCAACGCCCGCCTCAGCATTCCGCAGCTCGACGAGGAGCTCGTGCTGGAGGCGCTGCGCCAGCTGATCCAGGCCGAGCGCGACTGGGTGCCGTCGGAGGAAGGAACTTCCCTGTACGTGCGTCCGTTCGTCATCGCGACGCAGCCGACGCTTGGCGTCGCTCCTTCCCATCAGTACAAATTCATGATCATCCTCTCGCCGGTCGGCGCTTACTACGCAGAGGGCGTGAATCCCGTCTCCATCTACGTGGAATCCAGCTACGTCCGCGCGGTGCCTGGCGGCGTCGGCGAAGCCAAGACGGCGGGCAACTACGCGGCCGGCCTGCAGGCGCAGGAGGAAGCGATGGCCAAGGGCTACTCGCAGGTGCTCTGGCTCGACGGCGTGCACCGCAAATACATCGAGGAAGTCGGCAGCATGAACGTGTTCTTCGTCATCGGAGACAAGGTCGTGACGCCGGCGCTGAACGGCAGCATCCTGCACGGCATTACGCGCGACTCCGTCATTACGTTGCTGAAGCACTGGGGCTACGACGTGGAGGAGCGCCAGCTTTCCATGCAGGAGGTTGCGGACGCCTACCATGACGGCACACTGAAGGAGGCGTTCGGCACGGGCACCGCCGCTGTCATCTCGCCGATCGGCGAGCTGTACTGGCAGGGCGAGGCGATGCCGGTCAACGGCGGCAAGACGGGCGAACTGTCCCAGCGTCTGTACGACGAGGTCACCGGACTGCAGCGCGGCGAGAAGGAAGATCCGTTCGGCTGGACGATGGAGCTGTAAAAGAGAACGGACAACGAGGTTTCGTTATCGGAGACACAGGGAAGCCCCTCGGACACTCTTCAAGCGAAGAGGCGTCCGGGGGCTTTTTCGTTGCGCCGATGGAAGAGCGGAAGAAGACGTCAAAAAAAGCCGTCCCCTTGGGGGGCGGCTTTTCGGCATTCCTCGACCCTCTAGGAGACGGCCTGCGCCTGTTCGGGAGCTCGATGATTCAGGATCGGCATCATGACCATCGCGCCGAGCAGGAACAGCAGCCCCGAGCCGCTGTAGATGGCTACGAGCGGGAATGCGCTCTTGAGCACCCCGGCGACGGACATGGAGATGACCATCATGCCGATGAACATCGGATTCAGCACGCCGTTCACCCGGCCGACGATCGATGGATGCGACCATTTCAGAATCATCGTGCTGATGCCGATGTGGATGCACGGGAACACGAGTCCGTTGACGAACTGGGTGACGAGCGTGAGCGTCACGCTCGTCGAGAAGCCGACGATGACCGTGCATACGGCTCCGACGAGCATGCCGGTCGCCAGCAGCAGCTGGGGAGAGACGCGCTTGGCGAATGTCGCCACGATCCCGCCCCCGATCAGCATGGCTACGCCGCTCACCATGAGGAGGTATTGGAGGAATTCTTTGTCCCGGCCTAGCCTCTCCGTCACGATGAACAGGTTGAGCGCCTGGGCGATGCCGACCGCGAGCCCGGCCAGAATGAAGGCCGCGCCGAGCATGCGGAGCACCTGGCTCTGCCAGACGTACCGGAACCCTTCCGCCAGCTCCCGGAGGAATTGCCCCTTCGTTGCCGCCGCCCGCGGCTGCGGGAGATCTTTGGGCAGCCGGACGAGGACGAGCGCCGAGAGCAGGAAGGCGACGCCCATGATGGCGACCGAAGTCTCCAGACCGAAGCGGCTGTAGACGAACGTGCCGAGCATGGGTCCCAGCACCATGAACGTCGCCTGCAGCGATTGGAACAGAGCCATGCCCTGCTGCATCTGCGTTTCCGGCACATGCTGCTTGAACAGCCTCATTCCGGACGGCTGGGAGAACTGCGACAGGATGGCGGAGATGAAGGCGACGAGGTACACCGACTCCCAAGAGCCGAAATGGATGGCCAGCAGGACGACGAACACGGAAACGGCGGACAGCAGATCGCACCAGACCATCGTCCGTTTGGGCGGCCAGCGGTCGGCGAACGTTCCGCCGATGAACGAGAAGACGAATATGGGTGCGAATTCGGCTACGCTGATAAGCGATATGGCGTACGGATCGTTGTTCGTTTTCTCGGCGACAAAGAGGAGGATCGCGAAGTTCCGCACCCAGATGCCGATCTGCAGAAGCATGCTGGATAGCAGGATCGTCTGCAGGAATCGGTTGCGGAAAAGGCTCGGAGGAGACTCCGCCGCGGATGGAATGCTCATGGTATCAACCACCTTTTCGGATGAAAAAAATTCGAGGCCGGGCAGGCTTGATTGACCTCCGCATCCATTGTATGTGCAATCCGATTCCAATTCAGGTCAAGTTTTCTTTTAATTGAATTTTCCTGAAAATAAACGGGCTAAAGTCAAGGAGCCGTGCCGCCAAGCCCGGCGAGGCCGGCCTCGTGAGCTTATCCGACGTATGACAACTGTCATGCGAAACAGATGATACGTTTGAATTCAAGTCCGCTCCCGCTTCCCTTAAGCTGAGAGCAGGAAGTCGAGCACGGCCGAGCGAGGCCGAACGGGAGTGGAACGAATGAAGCATGAGCCTGCCATCCAGATCGATAACGTGACGAAGCAGTTCAAAGATAAAAAAGCCGTCGACCGCCTCAGCCTGACGATCGAGAAAGGAAGCGTAACGGCGCTGCTCGGACCGAACGGAGCCGGCAAGACAACAACGGTCTCGATGATTCTCGGCTTGATGAAGCCGACGAGCGGCACGGTGAAGCTGCTCGGCGGAGATCCGCACGACCGGGCGGTGCGAAGCCGGATCGGGGCGATGCTGCAGGACACGAGCGTCATCGATGACCTCAAGGTCGGAGAGACGATCGACCTGTTCCGCAGCTACTACAGCCGGCCTCTCCCGCTGGAGCGGCTGCTGGCGATTTCCGGCCTCGGCGCGGAGCGGGGCAAGCTGGCGGCGTCGCTGTCGGGAGGACAGCAGCGCAGGCTCGGCTTCGCGCTGGCTGCGGCAGGCGACCCCGAGGTGCTCTTCCTCGACGAGCCGACGGTCGGCATGGACGTCACGGCGCGCGCGCTGTTCTGGGATACGGTCCGGGCGATGGCCGGCAAGGGCAAAACCGTCCTGATGACGACGCATTACCTGGAGGAGGCGGATCAGATCGCCGACCGGGCGGCGGTCATCAGCCAAGGGAGGCTTATCGCCGACGGTACGCCGAGCAGCATCAAAGCCTCCGCGACGGGCCGCTCGATATCGTTCACGGCGGGGGAAGCGCTGACGCGCGACATGCTGCTCGCCGTTCCCGGAGTGGCGGATATCGACTGGAAGGGCAGCCGGGTGAGGCTGTACAGCACGGACACGGACCGGCTGATCGGCGTCCTGCTGGAGAGGAAAATGCCGATGCGGGACATCGAGATCCAAAGCGGAGGGCTGGACGAAGCGTTCCAGAACCTGCTGAAGAAAGCCCAGTGACGCGGCGGGGCGATTCCCTGCGGCCATCATGGAGGCGAGGCCGCGAAACGGCTGGACGCTGCTTTTTTAACCCAATCCCAAGGAGAGATTCCCGATGAGCCAAGCCTATAGAGCGACTTGGGCGCAGTGCCGCGCCGAAATGCTCCGCACAGTCCGCAACCGCCGCTTCGTCTTTTTCTCGATTTTGATGCCGACCGCTTTCTTTTTCATCTTCACCGGCACGATGGACGGGGGCGGGATACACAACTGGGCGGCGTATTATCTGATGTCGATGACCTCCTACGGCGTCGTCGGGGCGAGCCTGGTCACCTTCTCCCAGCGGGTGTCCAAGGAACGAGCCCAAGGCTGGATCCGGCTGCTCCGCATGACTCCGCTGCCTTCCGGCGCCTACGTCCTATCCAAGGCCGCCGCTCAAGGCGCCGTCAATATCGGGCTTATTCTCGTCCTGTTCCTGACGGGCGGCCTGAGCAAGTCGATCGATCTGCCGGCGTCCGTCTGGATCGAGGCCGGCCTATGGATCTGGGCAGGCGGGTTCGCCTTCATGGCGCTCGGCATGCTGCTCGGCACGATGAGGAACAGCGACGTCGTGCAGGTGCTGGCGACGATTCTCTATATGTCCCTCTCCATCGTCGGAGGCTTATGGATGCCGACCTCCGCGATGCCGCAGATCATGCAGACGATCGCCAAGTTCTCGCCGACGTACCGGATGGGCCAAGGGCCGTGGGCGCTCATCGGCGGGCAGCCGGTCGATTGGAGCGGGATCGGCGTGCTGGCTGTTTATATGATTCTGTTTATGGTAGTATCCGCTTATATCATGAAAAAACAGGAAGCGGTGTAGGATGGCCCCAAAAGGCAGGCGGCCCCGCTCGGGTCCGCCTATTTATTTTCCCCTCGTCTGGCTGGTTTACCTGACCTTCCCGGTCGCCAGCATCCTGCAGCTGTCCGCCGGGGAGCAGGCGGCTTCGTTCGGGCTGCTCGGCGCGTTCAGCGCCGTGTATGTCTACAGCTTCCTCAAGCCGAGGCATCGTTTCGCAGGCATTTTGTTGCAGCAGGCGATCATCGTTTATTTCAGCACGAAGCTCAGCATCAACTTTTTGTACATGGCGTTTTTTCCGTCCCCGATCATCGGCTTCCTTAAGTCGGGTCGGCAGGCGGCGGCCGGATTATCCGGCATGGCGCTCCTGTTCGCGGCGACGGCATGGCTGCAGAGAGATGAGATTCAAGGCGGAGATCTGCTGCAGCTCGTTCCTGCGCTGATCATCATGCTCGTCATGCCGCTCGGCATCCGGATAGGGATGAGGTCGCGCGAGCTGCGGAGCCGCTTGACCATGGCCGAGGAGGAGATCGCCCGCTTGTCCAAAAACGAAGAGAGGCAGCGCATCTCGAGAGACCTTCACGATACGCTGGGCCATACGCTGTCGCTCATTACGCTGAAGGGCGAGCTGGCCGAGCGGCTCGTGCGGGGAGACCCGGCGCGGGCCGAGCAGGAAGCCCGCGATATTCAGGCCGCCTCGCGGGCGGCCTTGAAGCAGGTCCGCGAGCTGGTGTCGGGGATGAACGGCGCGACGCTCCGGGATGAGCTGCTCCATGCGCGGCAGATTCTGGCGGCGGCGGGCATCGCGCTGAACGCAGGGAGCATGCCGCCCGAGGGGACCGTGCCCGCGCTTGCGGACAATATCCTCGGCATGTGCCTGCGGGAGGCGGTCACGAACGCGGTCAAGCATAGCAAGGCTTCCGAGCTTGAGATACGCTGGTCGGCCGTTCCGGACCGGATGGAGCTGTCTGTCCGGGACAACGGCAGAGGCATGGCCGAATGCGCGGCGGACGGACCCGGCACGGGCAGCGGGCTGGAGAGCATGAAGGAAAGGCTGAAGCTGATCGGGGGCAGCCTGGCGGTAAGCTCCGCTCCGGGTAAAGGAACGGAGCTGGTGCTGGCGGTGCCGCTTGTATCGAAGGGAGCCGTGAAGCGATGAAGGTCGTGCTGGCGGAGGATCAGGGCATGCTGAGAGGCGCGATGGCGGCTCTGCTCGGCATGGAAGACGATATCGAGGTGGCGGGGCAGGCGGCGGACGGCCTGCAGGCATGGGAGATCATCCAGGCTCTGAATCCGGATCTGTGCGTGCTGGACATCGAGATGCCGCTTATGACGGGACTGGATGTGGCGGAGAAGCTGAAGGAAAGCAAGCATCCCTGCAAAGTCGTCATCCTGACGACGTTCTCGCGTTCGGGGTACTTCCAGCGGGCCATGAAGGCCGGCGCGCGCGGCTTCCTGCTGAAGGATTCGCCGGTCAGCGAGCTGGCGGCAGCGCTGCGCAACGTCCATGCCGGAGGCCGGGCGGTGAGCCCGGAGCTGGCGCTCTCGTTCTGGGAGGCGGAAAATCCGCTCAACGAGCGGGAGCGGGAAATTTTGAAGCTCGCCGGAGAAGGGCTGTCGGCCGGCGACATCGCCGGGAGGCTGTTCCTGTCGGCGGGCACGGTGCGCAACTACTTGTCGGAGGCGATCCAGAAGCTGGATGCCCGGAACCGGATCGACGCCTGCGCGATCGCGGAGAAGAACGGCTGGCTGGACTAGCCGTTCTTTTTTGCGTCCGTATGCGTCCGTATGTGTCCGTATGGCTGCTGTAGCAGAGGGCTAACCGAATTTCAGTAACCCCACCCGAAATTAGGGGGATATTATCCATCCTTGGCATTCGCTATTATTAGGAGGATTCAGTAATGTAAGCGGTGCCAATCAGGAGGGGAAGTCATTGGGAAAAGCAAAATCCGTTGCGGCGCTGCTCGGTGCGCTGCTGATCGCCGGGGGAGCCGTTCCGGTCTACGGAGCGGCTCCGGCCGCCAAGGAAACGCAAGCGGGCTGCTCAAGCCCGGTCATGGAGAAATGGGTGGCATCAGGTCTGGCCAGCGGTTATCCGGGCGGAGCCTGCAAGCCCGATGCGGCGGTTACGCGCGCCGAGCTTGCCCAACTGATGGCCAGGCTGTTCGGTCTGGACGACGCAGGCTCGGAATCGGACAAGCCTTACCGCGACGTAGCGGCAGCCTCCTGGTACTCCCAGGCTGTGCGGGCAGTCGGGAAGGCCGGTGTCGCGCAGGGTTATCCGGACGGCAGCTTCCGTCCGTCGGCTCCGGTGACGCGCCAGGAGGCCGCTGCCATGGCGGCCAAGCTGTTCAGGCTGCCGCTCGGAACAGGCAGCAGCCTGGACGGCTTTTCGGACGGAGCCGGCGCTGCCGCCTACGCCAAGCCTGCCCTTGAGGCGCTGCTTGCCGGAGGATATCTGAAAGGATACGCCGACGGCAGCCTGAAGCCGCAGAAGCCGATTACGCGCTCCGAAGCCGTCACGCTGCTGGACCGGCTGGCTCCTGCGACGGTGCTGGAGGACGGCAGGCAAACGAACGGTTCGGAAGGCAATATGCTGGTCCGGGCCGGAAAGACGGTCCTTGAAAATTCTCGCATCAAGGGCGACCTCTATATCGCTCCCGGCGTCGGCGAGGGCGATGTCGCTTTGGAAGGAGTCACGGTGGAAGGACGGGTCCTCGTTCAGGGGGGCGGCGTCAACAGCATTCATTTCAAGCATTCCAGCGCCGGCTCGGTCGTCATCGACAAGGCCGGCTCCCCGGTGCGCGTCGTGCTTGAGGACGGCAGCCGGACCGGCAGGCTGTCGGTCGACAGCACGGCGTCAGTCGAGATCGGCAGCGGGTCCACGGCGGACGAGGTCGAGCTCGGCGAGCGTGCGGGCAGCACGTCGCTGAGCGTGCAAGGCTCCATCGGACGCCTGACGGCCAAGGCCGGAGGCGCGAGCTTGAACGGCAGCGCATTGCAGCAGGGCCAGGCGGTCGGCGTGGAAGCAGGCGTCGTCGGCGCTCCCGGAGGCACGGGCGCGACAGCGGCGCCGAGCGCGACGCCAAGCACGACGCCGGCGCCGTGGGCGGGCACTCCGGCGCCAAGCGCGACACCGACGCCAAGCGGGACGCCGACGCCAAGCGCGACACCGACGCCAAGCGCGACGCCGACGCCGGGAACGGAGCTCAAGGCTCCGCCTGTGCTGCAGCCGGACGGCGACGACAACACGGCCGGGCGCGCCATGGTGATTTCTTTTGAAGAGGACAGCCGGTGGAGAGCCGCCATTACCGCCGTGAGCGTGAACGGGACCTACTTGGATGCAGGAAGCTATCATGCGGATTCGCCAGGCATGCTGGAAATCGGCGCAGGAGCATTTCCGGGCAAAGGCGTATACACCGTGAACGTGGAAGCGAAGGGCTACCGGAGCGTCCAGGTCCGGCAGCAGGTCGGGGAGTGGATGCTGACCTGGTCGGACGAGTTCGATGGAAACGCCGCGCAGCCGGATACGAACGGAGTCGACCTGTCCAAGTGGGGATACCAGCTTGGGAACGGCTCGGATTACGGCGTTGCCGACTGGGGGAACAACGAGCAGCAGTTTTACCGCAAGGAGAACCTGAAGGTGGAGAACGGCAGCCTCGTCATTGAAGCGCGCAAGGAAAGCGTGAACGGCAAGCCGTATACTTCAGGCCGGATCTGGACATCCCCGACCTTCAGCCAAGCCTACGGCAAGTTCGAGGCCCGCATGAAGCTGCCGGCCGGCCAAGGGCTGTGGCCCGCCTTCTGGCTCATGCCGAAGGACAGCGTATACGGCACCTGGGCCGCCTCGGGAGAGATCGACATCATGGAGGCGCGCGGACGCTTATTGAACGAGGTCGGAGGCACGCTGCATTACGGAAAGCCTTCGCCGAACAACCGTTATACCGGCAAGACATACACCTTCCCGGAAGGGGAGGACATTACAGGCTTCCACACGTACGGCGTGGAGTGGGAGCCCGGCGAAATCCGCTGGTACGTGGACGGCAAGGTGTACCAGACCCAGAACCGCTGGGACAGCCAAGGAGCGGGGCAGCCGGACAAGTATGCCTTCCCGGCTCCGTTCGACCAGCCGTTCTATATTATTCTGAACATGGCGGTCGGCGGCAATTACGACGGCAACCGCCTGCCGGAGGATTCGGCGCTTCCGGCCCGCATGGAAGTCGATTATGTCCGCGCCTACGAAATCGACGGACGGCCTTATCGCACCCCGCAGGAGCCGGTGGCCGAGCGCGAGCCTGTGCCGGCGGACGCCAAGCTCCCGGTGAACGGCAGCTGGATCTACGACGAGACGTTCGAGCATGGCCTGAAGGACATCGCGGCATCGGGGACGGCGCTTGATCCTCTGTACTGGAACTTCCTGCATACGCCGGACTACGGCGGAGCGGGCAGCGCTTCGATCGAGACGGTGGACGGCAGGAAAATGGCGAAGATCGCCATTTCCTCCGGAGGCGTGCAGAACTACGCCCTGCAGCTGATCCAGTACGCGACCTTGGTCAAAGGGCACGCCTACAAGCTCAGCTTCGACGCCAAGGCGGCGGCGGACCGGACGATCGCCGTGAAAATGGGCGGAGACGAGGACAATGGTTGGGCTGTCTACACGGACCAGTTCTCGCCCGCACTCGGAACGAGCCTGCAGCATTACGAGTACCGCTTCCTTATGAACGGCGATACGGATTCGACCGCCAGGCTGGAGTTCAATGCCGGCTTGAACGCGAGCGCGGTATGGATCGGAGGCGTCAAGCTGGAGGAAATCGACAGCGTCGCCGACCCTTCCGCCGCCAAGGAACCTCTGGCGGACGGCAACCACGTCTACAACGGAGGCTTCGATCTCGGCACGATGGACCGGCTCGGCTATTGGACCGCCGCTCCTGCCGGCTCCGTCTCGGTTGACGCCGCAGCGCGCGAGGCGAGAATGCATGGATCCGAAGGGAAGCCGGTTTCGCTGGAGCAGAGCGGCCTCAACCTGCTGCAGTCCGACGATTACGAGCTGACTTTCCTCGCCCGCGCTTCTGCCGCGGGACGCTCCTTGACCGCATCGATAGGCAGCGGCGACGGCTCCGCCGTCTTCGGCTCGCAGGCATTCGAGCTCGGCAGCGGAATGGGCGCCTACAAGCTTGCCTTCACGATGCCGGCAGGAGTTACGGATGCGCACGGCAAGCTCCGCTTCCTGGCGGAAGCCGGCCAGGGCGACATCCTGCTGGATTCGGTGCGTCTGGTGCGCACCTCCAACCGCAACGTCGATTACAGCGGCGTAGATCTGTTCCCGCTGAAGAACGGCGGCTTCGACGCCGGCTTTGACGCTTGGGAGCCGTTCCAGCAAGGGGCGCAGGCTTCCTTCGCCATCGATCATGGAGCGGCCCGAATCGATATCGCGAATGCCGGTCAGGAAGCCTGGAACGTCATGCTCAACCAGGGCGGCATGAACTTCTCGAAAGGTCTGACTTACCGTCTCGAGTTCGACGCCCGCGCAAGCGAGGCGCGCGGCATTCTGGCGACGCTGGAGAATGGAGCCTATACGCGGCGCTTCGATTCCGGCACGCTGCCTCTTTCGACGGAGTGGCAGCATTTCAGCTATGACGTGAAGATTTCGGAGAAGGAAAGCCTGGCGTTGAAATTCCAGCTCGGCAAGCTGCCGGGAACGCCGGCGGGCTCTCATCAGGTATGGATCGACAATGTCGTGCTGGAGGTCGCGAATGCTCCGGTCAAGCGGCCGCCGCTGCTCATCGCGGACCAGACCGGCAATACGGCCGGTGCCTTGCTGGAGCTGACCTTCGCCGACGATGCGGCTTGGCGGGCTGCGGTTGCGGGCGTGGCCGTGAACGGCCGCTTGCTGGAAGCCGGTCTGTACGAGCTGCTGCCTGGCGTCCTGAAGCTGCTGCCGGGAGCGGTAACCGAAGGCGGGACGGCGGCTGTGACCGTCAAGGCGGCCGGTTATGGAGATGCGGCCGTACAGCAGCCGGTCAAAGAAGCGGACGGCAATCTGCTGGCCAACGGATCGTTCAGCGCGAAGGATGCGGGCTGGATCTACTGGAAGGGAGACGGCGGGGATTCCGAGTTCTCCATCCAGCAGGGAACTGCCCAAGCGGTCATTCTGAACAACGGCGGCATCCATCCCCAATGGAACGTTCCTGTCAGCTGGTCGGCCCAGCTCATTCAGGAGAATTTGCAGCTCAAGGCCGGCCGAAGCTATGAGCTGAGCTTCCGGGCTTGGGCCGATGCGGACCGTCCGATCGCGGTGGAATGGGATCCGGGCAAAACGTTGACGCCGTCCGTATTCCGGATCACCGGCGACGACCAGGCCGTCTACCGGACGGTAATCAAGCCCGGGGCGGATATCGCGACCCCGCTGAAATTCCTGCTCGGCAATGTCATCGACGGCGACGCCGCGACCCCGTCCAGCCCCCACACAGTATGGCTGGACGACATCGCGGTGCGGGAAATCGCCGCCGCTCCCGCTTTTTCCATCCAGGGCAGCAGCCTTGCCGGTCAAGCGGTGACGCTGGCTTTCGCCGATGATCCGGCTTGGAGGCAGGCGGTTTCCGCCCTCGCGGTGAACGGCGCGCCTGTTCCGGCGGACGCCTGGACACTGGAGGCGGGCAAGCTGACGCTGGCGGCCTCGCTCTTCCCTCAGGCCGGAGCGTACCGGCTGACGGTCGAAGCGGCGGGGCATGCTCCGGCGGGAATCGTCATCCAGGCGGCTTCATCGGCTCCGAATGTCGCCGCAGGCAAGCCGGCATCGGCATCCTCCGCCAAGCAGGCCGCGGCGAACGCCGTGGACGGGGATTCCGGCACCCGCTGGGAGTCGGACTCCGCGGATCCCCAGTGGATCGCCGTCGACCTCGACGGCTTGTACCGGCTGGACGAGGCTGTCCTGCACTGGGAAGGAGCCTTTGCGAAAAGCTACCGGATCCAGGTCTCCTCCGCCGAATCGCCGGGCGACGGAGACTGGACGGATGCATATGCCCAGCCGGCCGGAAACGGAGGGGTCGAGAGGATCGCCCTGAACGGCATCCAGGCCCGCCATGTCCGCGTGTACGGCCTGCTTCGCGGCACGCAGTACGGCTACTCGCTATGGGAGCTCGAAGTGTTCGGCAATCCGGCTTCCTCATGAAATGGAAAGGTCGGCGCAGCGCGGAATCCGCGGCATGCTCCGGCTTTTTTTCTTGTCTGTCCCCGTGTGTGTCCAGCGGCAGCGCCGCCTGCTCCTCCCATAGGTTTTAGTCATGATGGAAAGACGGCGTCCATATGTTCTACTAGCACGGCTTCAAGACATCCGGACAGAAGGGAAGATGAGCATGGCCATTTCCTACATGGACTACACTTCGCCCGATCTGCAGTTTTTCTTCGACGTGAATAAAAGCAACGCGTTTTTCACCAACAGCAAAAACTACATCAACATTCTCGGCTACAAGCAGCTGAATACGCTCGGCAACGCATCTATCCTCGATATTTTCATGAGCAAGGGCCATTATGTCGAGCCGCACTATCATCAGAACGCGACCGAGCTGGTCTACTGCGTCTCCGGCAAGATTGCCGTCTCGTTCATCAATCCGTTCACGAACAAGCTGTACAACATTCCGATCACTCCCGGCCAGGTGGCCAACGTGCCTCAGGGATGGTGGCACTACGAGCAGGCGACAGAGGACAACACCCATGTCGTCGCGATCTTCGACGCCCCGATGCCGGAGGTGATTCTGGGCTCGGACATCCTGCGGCTGACTCCGCCGAAAGTATTCGCGGATACGTATTGCCTCGACGAAGCCAAGTGGAAGGAAGCCGTGGCGCCGATTACGAAAACGGTCGGCATCGGACCGCTCGACAGCTGCGGCAAAACCCGCGCCGACGGCGGCTTCGAGGCTCCATATGCGGAAGAGCCGGAGCAGAACCCTTATCAAGGCTACGGGTCGCCGCCGATATCGGAGCCTTACCGGGCGCAGGCCGCTGCTTATGCCCAGCAGCAGCCGTACGTTTACCGGACGCCGCCGTTTCCTTATGCGCCTTATCCGGCTTCTCCTTACCAGGCCGGCCCTTATCAGGGAGGCGGCTATCCGCAGGCGCATCAGCCTCTTGGCCAGCCGTATCCCTCGTTTCCCTACGCTCCTTACGGGTACCGGCAGCTCTGAAGCTTCTGAATCCCTTGCGGTGCAGGCAGCCCGAACCGCTTGAATCCCTTGCGCTATAGGCATCCCTGAAACGCGCAGGGACGTTCCATAAGCGGCTCAAGTTCTCTGCATGCCCAGGCATCTCCGGCAGCTGCCAGTCGGCAGAGCCTCTTTAGCTCCTGAGCCCTGCGGCTCAGGAGCTTTTTTTAGTGCAGACCGGTTCAAGCCGATCTGATAGACTGGTAAATATTAGGCGGTGGAGGCGGTCTTTTGGGCAAGGAAGGAACAGGAAGAGGAAAAGAAGGAGGAATGGGCAGAGCATGCAAGAGCCGGCTCCGGCTGGCTATCCTGCCGGCGCTTGCTTTGCTGGCCGTCATGTCAGGCCCTTGCGGGGCGGCGCTCGCCAACGGCGGGCCGGTCTACGAGCCGGCGGAAGGCTTCGGACCGATGCGGCTGGAGCATTCGGAGAACATGCTTCTCGTCCGGGAAAAGGTTTCCTACTTCATCCCGGATGACGCTACGGTTCGCTACGGTCCATTCCCGGAGGTGACGGTCGACTACGAGCTGCATAACGGCGGGAAGGAGCCGCAGCAGGTCGAGGTGCTGTTCCTGTACCCGGACGGGGACGAAATGGAAGGGCTGCGCGTGACGGAGAACGGGAGAGCTCAGGTTCCCGTCACGCCGGCATCGGAAGATTCGCTTAAAGGCTTGATCGGGCGGCCGACGATCAGGCCGACGATCATGGAGCCGTTCTCCGGCAAGCCTCTTGTGACCCGCTCAAGCAATCATGGAGTCGGCGGCGGCCGCTTTCCGCTGGAATTCCGGGCCGGCGAAACGAAGCGGATCCTCATTTCCTACCGGGACCCGGGAGGCTGGGAGGAATCGGCTGTCGTCAACCGGGTCGGGTCCCATCTGTATTACTTGTCTCCGGCCTCCTATTGGGCCGGCAAGCCGAAGGTCGAGCTGGAGGTCCGGCTTGCGGACCGCAGCTCGCGGCTCAGCTCCAATATCCCCATGAACAAAGAAGGCCCTGGCTTGTACCGGGCTTTCCTGAGCGAGCTTCCGGAGGAGGAGTGGGTGTTCTCGCATGCTTCCGGACATCGGCTGCTGCTTCCGCTTAACCGCCAGCCGGAATACAACCGGCTTGTCCTCCTGATTGCGGGCATAGGGGGCAGTCTGACCGCCCTGCTGGCAGCCAGGCTGCGGCGGCTGTGGATCGCCTGGCTCGGAGCCGTCTTTTGGACCGCTCTCGTCATCGGGTCGATCGCCGATATGGGCGGTTATCCGTTCCAACTCATTCTGATCCCGTCTGTGTACGGGGCCAATGCGGCGTTCCAGCTTGCCGTCGCGATTGCGGCAGGAAGACGGATAAGAAGGCGCAGGAGCAAGGAGGAGGATACCGCTTGATCCGGACGGACCGACAGCTTGAATGCGCCGATTGGGCTTGGCCGCAGGCGGTCCGGGCTCAGACCGGTCAAGATGGCCGCAGACGGTCCAGATGCAGACCGATCAGCTCGAGCAGCGCGGCAGGATCGGCGCTCTCCGGTGCCAGCAGCGAGTGGATGGCCAAGCCGTCCACCAGCGCGTGAAAGCGGCGGGCTTCGAGCTCGGCTTCCGGAGACAGGACGGCTGCCGGGTTTTCTCCGAGCCAGTACGCGGTCATCTTGCGGAAGCCTTGCAGCAGCTCGTCGTGAACTTCCCGGAAGAGAGCCAGCAGCTCGGGATCGGCCAGGCTTTTGGCGGACAAGGCGAGCCAGACCTCGCCCTCCAAGCGGCGATCCTCGTCCAGAGGCAGCAGCTGGGAGGAGAGCAGCAGAATATCCTGCCGCAGTTCGCCGCTCAGCGCAAGGGAGGCCATCCTTTCGTTGACCCGTTCGGATACGAGGCGCATGGAGAAGGCGATAAGCTCGGATTGGGTAGAGAAATAATGCCGCAGGGAACCGAGCGACATGCCGGCGGCGTCCGCGACGTTGCGCACCGAGGCGTTCTCGATGCCGCCCTCGCGGATAACCTGCCAGCAAGCCTCGGCGAGCTTCCTGCGGCGCTCGGAATGATCGACTTGTTTGGGCATGCCTCATTCTAGCATGGTTGTTTTTTGTAATACAACTGTGCTATTATGCATACTATGTAATAATACAACTGTATTATAAAAAGGGGTGTTCTTCTGGTCGCGTTCATCATCGCCTGCGAAATCGCCTTCTGGGTGTTCGTTGCCGCCGGTCTGGCCTGCCGATATCTGCTGCGGCGAAAAAGGCTGGGAGCCGCGCTGCTGATCGCCACGCCGCTGATCGACGTGCTGCTGCTGGCGGCGGCGCTGTGGGATATCCGCTCCGGAGCAGCCGCCACAGCCGCTCATGGCATCGCGGCCATCTACATCGGCGCTTCCATCGCCTTCGGCCATTCCATGATCGCTTGGGCCGACGCCCAATTTCATCACCGGTTCTCAGGAGGACCTGCTCCCGCCAAGCCTCCTAAGCATGGCACGGCCCACGCTGCCCGTGAGCGCAAGGGATGGCTTCGGCATCTTCTCGCTTACGCGATAGGGGGAGCGATCCTGCTTGGCATGACGGCTTTAGCCGGGGATGCCGCGGAGACTGACGCTCTGATCAAGGTGCTCCGGACGTGGACTCTCGTGCTGGCGATCGATTTCGCCATCAGCTTCAGCTATACGCTTTGGCCCCGCAAGCCCAAGGCGCAGACCAAGGCTTCCTGATGCGGCATCGGCCGCTTCGGGGGCTTTTTTTCGTTGGAGAGGCAAGAAAGAGGCGCAGACGCATGAAAGGAGAGCCGCACGCGCGGCGCGATGATCGTTGCTCCTTGCGCGGATCGTCATTCCCAGCGGCGCGCCGACGGGCTATAATGGATTTTATATTCCTTATTTATCCAATCGTCTGGGGAGGAGGAAGGAGCATTGGAGGAGACTGGAGTCCGGCCCGGTCTGGAGGCGTACATCCCCGGCCTAAGGCGGCGCTGCCTGCGGCTGGCGGGAGCGGGATGGGATGCCCAGGATCTGGAGCAGGAGGTGCTGGCCAAGCTGCACCGGCTGCAGCTGCGCGAGCCGGAGAGGCGCCTCACGCAGGCTTATGTGAACCGGATGGCGGCAAATGCCTGGATCGACATCTGCCGCAGCAGGAGCAGCCGAGGGGAACAAGCCGGCGTCGAATACGAGGAGGAGCTGCATGCTCCGCGCGCATCGGGAGGGCCCGACGAGGCGCTGCGCATCCGCATGCTGCTGGAGCAGCTCTCCGGCCGCCTGAATCCGAGGCAGATGGCAATGATTCTGCTCATGGACGTCTTCCGCTTCACGGCGGACGAGACTTCCCGCCTGCTCCGCCTGACGCCGGGGGCTGTCAGGGAAGGGCATAGGCGGGCGCGTCAGCGGCTGCAGGCGCTTGCCCGGGAGGAGCAGGCAGTGCAGGAGCAGGCAGTGCAGCAGCAGGCAGCGCAGGAGCAGGCAGTGCAGCAGCAGGCAGCGCAGGAGCAGGCAGCGCAGGAGCAGGCAGCGCAGGAGCAGGCAGTGCAGGAGCAGGCAGTGCAGGAGAGGGGCGGACCAACCAGGCGCCGGAAATCCGTGGAACCTTTGCCGCCGCGCATTTTCGAGCGGTTTTTGGATGCTTTCCGGCGAGGAGATGCCGAAGGCATATGTAGCGCCTATTTGTCCATAGCCTCCCATGGCGTGCAGGTGGACAAGGTCGAAGCCGGCGGACGGCGGATTTCCTTCGCGTTCCGAGATCCCAGCGGGCATCTCATTCAATTGGTTCAGGATTTGGATTGAAAACCTGTGTATTTTCGAAGCAGGCTTCCGTTATAGAGGATGAGAGCGCTCAACTATCCTATAAGATCCGAGGAGTGGATTCCAACATGCCCGTCAAAAACTATGCCGTCATCCAGCTGCCTGTCAGCAATCTGGAAGCATCGATTCATTGGTATCATGACGTTCTGGACATTCCGTTCACCTTCCCGTTCACGCCGGGCGATACCGAAGCCTGGCTCAACGTAGGCGGAATCGGCCTCGGCCTCGTCAGCAGTCCGAACGTGCCCAAGCTGGAGTTCACGAACATGCACGGCGTCGTGCAGCCGATCATCTCCCTGCAGGTCGACGATATTCATCAAGTCCATTCGAAGCTGCGCGAGCAAGGCGTGGAAGTGGGAGAGATGTCGTACAAGCAGGGAGGAGGCTACAGCTTTATCCTCCGCGACCCCGACGGCCATGTTTCCAATCTATGGGGGGGCTGGCCGAAGGAAGGCGACGAGACTCCTTCCGATGCTGAAGGAGAAGCGGCAAAAGCTTAGCCGCCGGGCTGGCGAGCCGCTGAGACGGCTCGGATGCTTGAAGAAAGCGAAGAGGAGGCTCCGATGGGGAGCCTCCTCTTTGGCATTCAGGCTTCAGGCGGGACAGCCCTCCGATGAAGGCGACAAAACCTTTAAAGCACTTGCTTGCTTTGCTCTGCCTATCCCGCCGCCTTCAGCCCGACAGCCGCTCCGAGCACGAGCACGATGAACAGGATGCGCAGCGGGTTTTTCGACTCGCCGTAGAACAGCATGCCTACCAGCGCTCCGCCGGATGCGCCGATGCCGGTCCAGACCGCATAAGCGGTCCCCATCGGAATCGAACGCATGGCGAGGGACAGCAGTGAGAAGCTCAGAGCGAAGCCGGCGGCCAGCAGCAGCAGGGAGACGAAGTCGCGGCGGCGGGTCAGCCGGTTCATCATGGCGACGCCGAAGATTTCGCATAGCCCGGCTCCGATCAGATACACCCATGCCATCTCAATGCACCTCCCCGGATGCCGGTTCCTTGTCGTGGCTGACCAGCTTCAGCCCGATGACGCCGACGAGCAGCACGCCGATCAGGATCAGCTTGAGTACCTTGGCGGGCTCGCCGAACAAAATCATATCCGCGAGCACGGTTCCGGCTGTGCCGAGGCCGACAAAGACGGCGTATACGGTGCCGACCGGGAGCGTGCGGCTCGCGCTGATAAGCGCATAAAAGCTCACGAGGATGCAGACGGCGGTCGCGATCCATTCCCAGGCCGTGTCGGCATGCTTGAGTCCGATGACCCAGCCCACCTCGAAGAAGGAGGCGCCGATGATTTTAAGCCAGTTCGCATTCATGATGAAAACCCCTTTCGAGCTGCAGGACTTGTTGCCCGGACGGATAGGAAGCTGTATTCCAGTATGCCCCAATAACAGGTAGGAAGCTGTATTCCAGTATGCCCCAATAACAGGACTGAGCATAAATAAAGCCCGGAAGACAAACCGCTTGGAAAGCGGCTTATCTCCCGGGCTTTTGTCCCTCCGTGTGAATGCGGATCCGTGCTCCGCATCGTTCCCTCTCGGACCAGACCGGCTGGACTTCAGCCGCGGAACCCTAGGCAACCTGAACTGCGCTATGGAATTCAGGCCATTATATCAACAAGCGGCAGGGGAGGCAAGCGCGTTTTTGGCTGGAACTTTTTTGCAGGAGGAGACGTCTTACGGTTGGACGGTCCGGGATAGAACGGACGTTATGATGGTGGGGCCGGATGAGTCGTGATAGAGGATGGTCATGGGGAAAGCAGCGGCTTCATGCGATTGATGATCGTGAAAAGGAAGGCGCTGCAAGGATATAAGCGAGCAGGGGAGAGGACCGAATGACCGACATCGCCAAACGAATCCATAAGGTTCAGGCCATTTTCCTCCTGTTGTCTATCGGTGCTCTGTTGCTCTGTGCTGGCATGTGGAGATACGGGGTTGTCCATCAGGAGGCCGGAGAAATGGATGAGGCGGCGAGATTGTCCATATTCGGGGCGCTCGGCACGTTGTTTTTCGGCGGCAGCTCGGCGGGAATCGGAATCCTATGGCTGGCCGGGACAATAATCGGTAGGGGGGATTCAGCATGAAGGGAACGACAGTTGTTCGCTATCTCTTGCTGTACGGCATTTTCATTGCCTTGTTTCTGGGGGCCTTGCTTGGCGTGGAGCGGATTGAAGGGTATAAAATTACAACGACCGAATATTACGGGATGATGAATATAGGCGGCATCTATATCGCCATGATGTTTATTCTGACGGCAGCCGTTTATCCTGTCCTGGCGCTTCCGGTTACAGTAGCCGCGAACCGCTGGCTGCGACATCCTGCGCTGCAAGCCGTGCTTTTCACAGGTCTGTCTTTGTGGGCCGGCCTGTATCATTACAACAGCTACGGGGATTATTTCATCGAAGGCTATGGGCTTGCTCCATGGAGCTCGATAGGGATCTTCGCGGCAGCGGGCTTGCTGTATACGGCGGCCAATATCGTTCTTGGCAGGCTGGCGGATCGAGCGGAAGAATCGGCCTCGATCCGTCGGCCGTGATTGCGCTTCTGTCGCTGCATGGGAAGTCTTGGCATTATCCAGGGACAAACCATGTCAAACTCGGAAACAGGAGCCGGTAAATCGGGGACGAGCCCGGTCATTCGGAAGCAGGAGCCTGTAAATCGGGTACGAGCACGTTCATTCGGAGGCAAGAGCCGGTAAACCTGGGGCAAGCCCGGTCATTCGGAGGCAAGAGCCTGTAAACCTGGGGCAAGCCCGGTCATTCGGAGGCAAGAGCCTGTAAATCGGGGACGAGCCCGGTCATTCGGAGGCAAGAGCCTGTAAATCGGAGACGAGCCCGGTCATTCGGAAGCAGGAGCCTGTAAATCGGAGACGAGCACGTTCATTCGGAAGCAGGAGCCTGTAAATCGGAGACGAGCACGTTCATTCGGAAGCAGGAGCCGGTCAACCGCATGCAAAAGCCCCGCCGCCCATCCAATGGATGAGCGCGGGGCGCAGTCAGGTCAAGCAAATCCGACCTTAGGCTTCTGGCGTTCCTTGAGGTTGACCGATACGGTGCGGATCGAGGAGACGGGAATATACAATTCCTGATATTCCGTCTTGTATTTCACGAACTTGTCGTCCACTTCTTCCAGAATGCCGTCCCCGATATGGGTTCCGTCGAGAAAATGAATCAGCACCTGCTTGCCTTTCAACTGCTCCAGCATAGCCATCACCCCTGCGGTTAAAGTTGGATTCCATTCCATTGTACACCTGCCGGATGCCGTCTTGGCAAAGTATTGATGGCCGAGCCGGATGCCTCTTGTTCTCAAGGCTACATGCTCGTAATGATATGGTCCACGATTCCGTATTCCTGCGCCTCTTCGGCGGACAGGAACGTGTCGCGGTCCGTATCCCGCTCGATGCGCTCCAGCGGCTGGCCCGTGCGCTCCGCTGCGATCCGGTTCATCTTGTCCCTCAACTTCAGGATGCGCGTGGCGGAAATGGCGATATCGCTGGCCTGGCCCTGCGCTCCTCCGGAAGGCTGATGGAGCATGACCTCGCTGTTCGGCAGAGCTCCCCGCTTGCCCTTGGTTCCCGCGAGCAGGAGCCAGGCCGCCATGGAAAAGGCCGTGCCGGTGCAGAGCGTCCGGACATCCGGCTTCACGAACTGCATCGTGTCGTAGATGGCGAGGCCGGCGCTCGTGGAGCCGCCCGGGCTGTTGATGTACATATGAATGTCCTTGTCGGGATCGTCGGCGGCCAGGAACAGCAGCTGCGCGATGACCGCGTTGGCCATATTGTCCTCGATCGCCGTGCCGATGAATACGATGCGGTCTTTCAGCAGCCGGGAATAAATATCATAGGAGCGTTCCCCCTTGTTGGTCTGCTCCACGACATAAGGGATATGGGTCACAGGTCGTCATCCTCCTTCGCTGGATGGGTCGGAATGGTTTTGCCACTGGTAAACGGATGACGGGTAGGGAAAGGATACGGCTGAATCGCGGAAAAGAAATTCCTCTGCCTTTCGTATCCTTTTGGCAGGATCATTCGTTTACCGGTCAGAATAACTATGCGAATTGAAAGGGGATGCCGCCGATGGAGACGGGGCTGGAGCTGGAGGAAGAGCGCGCGGCGCTGAGAAGGTATTGCCTGGCGCTGACCCGCAGCGCCTGGGAAGCGGAGGATCTGGAGCAGTCGGCCTGGTGCAGGGCGCTCGCAGCCCCGATCTGGCGGGAGCATGCCAATCGCCTGGCGCTGCTGCTGCGCATCGCCCGGAACCTGTGGACGGACCATTTGCGCAGGGAAGCTCTCCGCCGTCGGACTATGCCCGAGCGGGAGGAGGCGGGGGCCGTCCAGCCGGCGGCGAGCTGGGAGCTGGAGGAGCTTCTGCGCCCGTTGGAGCTCAGGCTGTCTCCGCTGCAGCTGTCGGTATGGCTGCTGCGCGAGGTCATGGACCGTTCCATCCGGGAGACGGCGGAGCTTCTCCTGACGACGGAAGGCGCGGTTAAGGCCGCCTTCCACCGAGCCCGGCGTTCGCTTGACGTCGTCAGGCGCGATCTGCAAGCCGGCGGCCTGCGGGAGCCGTCCGACGAAGCGCTCCTGGCGCGTCTGCGCGGTCTGGCGGCCGCGGTCCGCACGGGCGATGCGGCCGCCATCGCGGCTCTCGCCGAGCAGGATGTGCTGGAGCCGGCCGTGGCGGTCGGCATCATTGGCGCAAGCGCCCATGCCGCCGCAGTTCATCGGGGACCGCAGGCGATGCTGGGCGGAAGCGGACTCTACGCCTCCGCCGGCGGCTGGGCGTCGTACGGCATGGCGGGATGAGCTGGTCTCGGCTAGCTGCCGTTTTCACGCTGGATTTGACTGTATCCACACTGAGCTTCGGGTCGAATCCAAGCAGCCAGAAAAGAAGGGATAAGCACGCAAGGAGGCCGTAACCGAGACGGGTTGCGGCCTGTTTTGGCTGTGTGTAGACTTGTTTGAACGGCTTATCCGGTTGCTTGGACTGTCTATGAGCTTATTTGGACTGTCTATCGGTTTTTTTGTCGTGGAAGGGCGCTTCTCGGCGGCAGTCCAGTCCTTGACTCGGATTCGGCGTTGTCAGGCGGCGGTATCGGACATACGATCCGTTATTTAGAAATTATTGCCGATTTCGCCGAGCTATCGGACATACGATCCGCTATTTGTGGGAAAACAGCCCGTTTCGAGGTGTTTTCACTAAAATAAGGTATCCTATGTCCGTTAAATTTTTTTGAACGGGCATTTAAGTTGAAATAGCGGATCGTATGTCCGATACGGAAGAAGATGCTGTTAAAAAGACAGTCGGCAAGCAGAGCCGGCTTCCAGCAGCATGCACCGCCCAGCGTGCAAGCAGAGCCGGCTCCATGCCGATAATCGCACGGACGGCTATGCAGCATGGATCGGCAGTCGGCAAGCAGAGCCGGCTCCCTGCAGCATGCACCGCCCAGCGTGCAAGCAGAGCCGGCTCCGTGCAGCGTGCCATTGCTCGATCTTCGCTATGGCCGGTCCCGTGCAGCTCCATGACCGCCTTTTCGCATCATTGCTCCCGTCGGTCATCCTGCCCGCGGACTGCAGGTTGAAGATGGCCGCGCTCCTGCATATAATGAGTGTAGATAACGTTTGCAATCTGACGAAATCCATTAATTGAATAGAGCGGATGAAGGCAGCGGGAGAGACTACCTGTAACACGGGGCGGCGCCGAAGGAGTAAGCCCTGGGGACAGGGTGAATCTCTCAGGCAAAAGGACCTTTGCCGGACGCATCTCTGGAGAGAATTCCGTGGCCGCGCACAGGCGCGCATGGAATCACCCAAGGGGAAACTCGCGGAGCGGGAAGCGAGGCAACTCTCAGGTACAAAGGACAGAGCGGAAGAATCGCTGGGAATGGGCGGCACGCCCTTCTTTCGGCGCATTCTTCTGCTCTGTCCCTTTTTTCGGCCTTTACAACACTCAAGACGAAGGAGAATGGCTGTGCGGTTCAAAGACGTGTTTTCCATTATCGGCCCGGCCATGGTCGGACCTTCCAGCTCCCATACGGCGGGGGCGGCGCGAATCGGGCTTGCGGGGCGCAGGCTGCTGGGAGAAATGCCGCAGGAAGCGAAAATTTCTTTTTTCGGCTCCTTCGCGGCCACCTATCAAGGACATGGCACGGATACAGCCGTCACAGGCGGGCTCATGGGCTTCCATACGGATGACCCGCGTCTGCCCGACTCGGTCGAGCTGGCCGAGGAGGCTGGCATGGACCTGGTATTCCAGGAGGGGAAAGGGCTGTTCCCCCATCCCAACACGGTCCGGCTCGATCTGACCGCTGCGGACGGAGGTCGCAAGCTGTCTCTGCTCGGCACTTCGATCGGCGGAGGCAACGTGGAGGTTGTGGAGGTGAACGGCTTCGCAGTGAAATTCAGCTGCTCCTACCCGACGCTGCTCATCCGGCACCGGGACCAGCCGGGCGTCATCGCGGCGCTCTCGGCGGCGCTGCAGGAGGAAGGGCTCAACATCGGCGGGCTGTCGCTCAGCCGCATGGAGCGCCAGGGAGAGGCGCTGGCCGTGGTGGAGCTGGATGCTCCGGTGCAAGCGGGACTGATGGAGCGGATCGGCCGAATGCCGCATGTGCTTCAGACGGATTATATGGACTTGAACGATGACAGGGGGAACGACGATGAACTTCCGGACGCTGAAGGAACTGAGTGAGCGCTGCAGCGAAAGCGGCCTGAGCATCGGCCGTCTCATGCTGGAGCAGCAGTCGCGCGAATCGGGCCGCGAGCCCGAGGCGGAATTCGCGGCGATGAAGGACTATTACGGCATCATGAAGGATGCCGTCCATAACGGCCTGACGCGGGACACGACATCCCGCAGCGGCTTGACCGGGCTCGACGCCCAGCGGGTCGCGGCTTACAACGCGGCCGGAGAGCCGAGCCTCGGCGGCGATGCGGGGCGCGCCATGGCGTATGCGCTGGCCGTGTCGGAGGTGAATGCTTCCATGGGCCGCATTGTGGCGACTCCGACGGCAGGCTCCTGCGGCATCATTCCCGGCGTCTTCGTCAGCACGCAGGAGCGCTTCGGCTGGAGCGACGACGAGATGACCTACGGCTTGTTCGCAGCCGGCGCGATCGGCTACGTCATCGCGAACAACTCCTTCGTATCCGGAGCGGAGGGCGGCTGCCAGGCGGAGGTCGGCTCCGCGATCGGCATGGCGGCCGGAGCGCTTGCGGAGCTGCGCGGCGGCAAGCCGGAGCAGGCTGTACACGCAGTCGGACTCGCGCTTAAAAACTCGCTCGGCCTGATCTGCGATCCGGTCGGCGGGCTGGTGGAGATTCCGTGCATCGTGCGCAACGGCTTCGGCGCCGTCACGGCGCTGGCGGCCGCCGATATGGCGCTTGCCGGCGTGCGGAGCGTCATTCCTTCCGACGAGGTCGTGCAGGTGATGCTGGAGGTCGGCGCTGCGATGCCGGAGAAGCACCGCGAGACTGCAGGCGGCGGGCTGGCGCAGACGCCGACCGGCAAGAAGCTCATGAGCGAGCTGCGCAAGAAAGGCCGTCCTCTGCGCAAAGCGGAGGATGAGCGCGGCAATGCGGAAGCTTGACCGATATCGGATTCAAGGCCCCCTCGCAGGGGCTTTTTTGCGCGCTGAATTGAGGCTGGAACCCAGGAACCGCCGTCAGGCTTGGCATCATGCCGTGCCGATAGGCCGTCAGTATGCCGCTAATTCGGCATATGCGCGGAAGGAGATTCAAGCGGCGAGGGAGAAGAGGTAGACCCTGCTGAAAGGAGGAATCGTCATGCCCGTGGAATTGACGCTGTCCCAGCGGAAAGCTTTGGAGCATGTCGCCGCTTATGCCAGAAGCCGAAAGAGCGAGGCGGACCAAGCCATCGGCGATGTCCTTCGTCTGACTGGCATCGGCCGGGCCTCGTTGGATGAGGCGGTTGCGAAGCTGCAGGCCCATGCCCCGGTCGCGCTCCATTTCCATCCCGACCGGCCGGACCACAGCATGAAAAGCGTGGCTGAAGCGCTGCTCGAACAGGGGGAATACAAAAGCCAGTTCGAAACCATGCTCTCGAGCGGAAGCGTGTCGGCGTATCCCGGCGGGGAACGCGACATCTGGGAGGAGAGGATGTTTGGCGGCGCTTATCAGACCGGCGGCGCGGCCAACAGCGAGCGGCCCAAGTATGGGGCTCTGAATGTCATGCAGCATCCGGAAGGTCCCGCTCCGCGATTCGGCTCCTGCTACTTTCTGCTCTCTCCGGCTGTCTCCAGGCGCTGTACGTTCACTTATTTGGATTCCCATCTGGAGCGCAGGGAGAAGGGTACTTTCGAGGAGTTCGGCCTCGTTGCGGCTGCCCTCCTGAAGGATGCGCATTACGGCGGGTTTGCGATCGGCGAACGTGAGCTGACGGTCCAAAAGCTGCTCGGCCCTACAATCGACAGGCTTGAGAAGCCGTTCGCCGGCGATATCGGGGGAGAATCGGTACGAAATCTCGACCACTATATTGAGGCGCAAATCCACGGGGGCCTTTCGCTGGAAGAGGATGTGGAGCTGCTTGTCGCGGATCCGTGCTTCAAGGGCACCGGGACCGGAAAGCTTTTAGAACTCATTTGCCGCCGGTATTCCATCCGCTTGTACTGGCATATGGGCTTTTTCCTGAAGGCGGACGAGGTTCCGACCGATTTTAGAGGGCCTTCCATGCCTTCCCTTGCCCGGAGGATCGCTCGCAACGGAGAGATCGATGCCTTCCAGATCGGCTGTGCGGCCATGGATTTGAAGCGGAATCCGGCCGCATGGAGCGGCAGGGGCGACTACCCGGCAGTTCTGCAGGAGCTGAAGCAGCTATGGCATGTGCTCGTGCAGTACGGGCATCCTCGGCGCACGCCGGAATGAGCCGATATCAAAAAATGCGAGAGGTATCATTGAGGAGCCTATTTCCGCCGATTACGGTTTCAAAATGTCTGGAGATGGGTATGGAAAGGAAATCCGTTTTGTGCGCAAATTCTGCGGAGGCCGGAATAAAATAGTACGGTTAGGCGAATGGGGCGCGACGCGGCTGCGGCCGCAGCCGCGCCGAGGCAGTCCACAAGTCAGGAGGAATGGCGGAAGTGGTCAAAACCAGAATGGTCGGCTTATGCATGCTGATTCTTGCCATGATCGCCGCAGGCTGCGGCAGCACTTCTCCAACCGAGAAAACGAAAACGCTTACACTCTGGTATTGGAACCGAAGCCTCGACGACGGCCTCATCAAGTCCGTCGAGCAGAAGTTCCCGGGCATCCGCATCAACGCGCAGAAAATCGGAGGCGACTTCAAGTCCAAGCTGAAAACGACGCTCGCCGCCGGCTCCGCAGGACCCGATATCGTCGCTTTCAACGATTGGGTGTCCGAGCTGTTCGTCAGCTCAGACCGCTTCTACGATCTGTACGACCTCGGAGCCAAGGAGATCGAGCCGGATTTCCTCGACTGGAAATGGAATTTCGGCGTCACGCCGGAAGGAACGATGATCGCCCTGCCGATCGATACGGGGCCGACCGCTCTGTTCTATCGGGCCGATCTGTTCCGGGAAGCCGGCCTCCCGTCGGATCCGGAAGACGTGCATAAGCAGCTCGGAACGTGGGAGAGCTATCTCGACGCAGGCAAGAAGCTTCAGGATCATTTTGCCGGCAAGGTCAAGATGCTCGACAACGTCAACAACGTCTACACCCAGGCCAATGCCCAATCCGACCGCATTTATTTCTCCAAGGAGGACGAATTCATCGGCGATACGCCTGCCTCCTCGATGAAGAACGCCTGGAATCTGGCCGTCAAGGCCGCCCAATTGAAACTGTCTGGCAATGCAAACGCCTTCACGAGCGAATGGAGCGCAGCCATGAACAACAGCAGCATCGCCTCCTTCGTCGGGGCCGTCTGGATGAAGGAGGTTCTGGAGGAGGCCGCGCCGGATACGAGCGGCAAATGGAGAGTCGCCCGGGCTCCGGGCGGAGACGGCAACAACGGCGGCTCCTTCCTCGCCATCATGAAGACGAGCAAATACCCGCAAGAGGCCTTCGAAGTCATCCGCTACCTTCAAAATCCCGACAATCAGATTCAGTCCTATAAAAATCTCAATCTGTTCCCTTCCGCCGCCAAAGCGCTGGACGATCCTATCATGAAGGAGAAGGAGCCTTTCTTCGGCAATCAGGCGACCGGCGAGATTTTCTCGGAATCCGCGCGCAACGTGAAGCCGGCCTACTTCGGAGGCAAGTATTCGAATGTGAACGGAATCGTCGGCCGTGAGCTGACCTCCGTCGCCCTGCAGGGCAAAAATCCCGACAAAGCCTGGAAAGACGCGATAAGCCGGATCAAAAAAGAACTGCTGCGCTGATGCGGGCCGCTGCCCGCTGTGCAGAGTGCATTTCCAAGATCAATGGCTGACAGGAGGTCACCTCAATGGGCAATCCCATGCTGAACGCGGAGCCTGCCCGTGCTCCCGTACCCCCGCGCCTCAAAGGCAGCTTGGCTTCGAGACTATGGAGGCATCGGAAGGAATACTTGGCCATATCGCCTTTTTACATCTTGTTCGCCATTTTCGGCTTGTTCCCGATCGCCTTCTCCATGTATCTTTCCTTCCAAAAGTGGGATGGAATCGGGAGGATGAGCTACAACGGCGTGAACAATTACCGCTTCATGCTGACCGATCCCGAATTCTGGAGGGCGGTCGGCAACACGCTGCTCATCTGGATTTACTCGACGGTTCCGATGCTGTTCCTCGCGCTGGCCGTCGCGTTCCTGCTCAATTCCTCATTCGTCCGGTTCCGGACCTTCTACCGGATCGGCTATTTCATGCCGAACGTCACCTCGCTTGTGGCGGTGGCGATCGTGTTCGGCACGATCTTTTCCAACAACTACGGCCTGCTCAACTATGTCCTGAACCTCATGGGCCTGAACTCGATCGAATGGCTGAACAAAACCTGGGGCATCCAGCTCGCGGTGTCCGTCATGGTCATCTGGCGCTGGGCGGGCTACAACGCGATCATCTACCTGGCCGGATTGCAAAGCATCCCGAGCGTCCTCTACGAAGCCGCCAAAATCGATGGGGCTTCGACCGTCCAATCCTTTTTCCGGATTACGATTCCGAACCTGAGGCCGATCATCCTTTTTACGCTGATTACCTCGACCATCGGAGGCATGCAGATCTTTACCGAGCCGCAGGTGCTCGCGGGCAATGACGGAGGGGTCAGCGGTGGAGGCCTCACGATCGTGCTGTACCTGTACCGCGAAGCGTTCATCCATAACTACTTCGGCTACGGCGCGGCCGTCGGCTGGGGGATGTTCGTCCTGATCGCAATCTTCTCGATCGTGAATGGGCTGTTCGTCCAAGGCGGGCCAACCCGCGGGCAGGGGGTGAAATGATGGCGACGAGAACCAAATCGGTCCTGCTCCATATCGGCCTCGCCATCGGGCTGCTGATATCGATCTTCCCGTTCTACTGGCTGCTCGTCATGGCGACGCGCACGACATCGGATATTTACAGCTTCCCGCCGAAGCTGTGGTTCGGCACCCAGCTTCTCGACAACATCGGCCGGGTGTTCGACAACGTCGATTTCTTCGGAGCGTTCTGGAATACGCTGTTCGTCGCCTCCGCCTGCACCCTGCTGGTGCTGTTCTTCGATTCGCTTGCGGGCTTCACGTTCGCCAAGTTCGATTTCCCGGGCAAAAAAATGCTGTTCGTCCTGCTGCTGGCGACCATGATGGCGCCGTCCCAGCTGTCGCTCGTGCCTTCCTTCGTCATTATGGCCAAATTCGGCTGGGTCGGCACGTTCAAGGCGCTGATCATTCCGGGAATGGCCAATGCGTTCGGGATTTTCTGGATCCGGCAGTACGCACAGGAATCGGTGCCGTCCGAGCTGCTGGATGCCGGCCGCATCGACGGCTGCGGCTTCCTGCGCCTCTATTGGAACGTCGCCCTGCCGATATTGCGGCCCGCGCTTTCCTTCCTCGGCGCCTTCACCTTCATCGGAGCGTGGAACGACTACCTGTGGCCGCTGATCATCCTGACCGACGAGCGCAAATATACGCTTCAGGTGGCGCTGGCGTCGCTGAACGGGATTTACGTGACGGATTATTCCATGGTCATCGCCGGAACCTTGCTTGCGGTCATTCCTCTTATCCTTCTGTTCCTGTTCATCAGCAAGCAGTTCATCTCGGATATCGCAGCAGGCGCGATCAAGAGCTGAAGCGGGAGCGGGAGTCGGGGAAAAGCGTGGCTTCAATTCATGGGAGCGAGCTGTCCAAGGCCTCATCGGCCGAAGGGCGGCTCTTTTTTTGCTGCTGTTAGGCAAAGACACACGGGTCCCGGGAGTCGCGGCTGCGCCTTGAACGGGATGCGAAGTGTCTGTGCGAGGAACGCGGCATACGGTGTAGTTCGCGTGCACCTGCACAAGATGCGCGATGCGCGGCAAACCGCCCCTTGTATGTGCGCTTTTCACGGGGTGCATGACATCGCGCCTTGTATGTACGCTTATCACGGGGTGCATGACATCGCGCCTTGTATGTGCGCTTATCAAGGGGTGCAGGACATCGCGCCTTGTATGTGCGCTTTTCACGGGGTGCATGACATCGCCCCTTGTATATGCGCCTTCGCACGGGGTCACGGCATGCGGCATTCCACGCCCTCGTGTGCACCCTGCGCGAGGGTGATCGGCATGTCGGTGCTTGCCGCCCGCCGCGGCTTCCGTTTTCCGCAAGCCGAAGGCGCGGCTGCAAGCGCTCTGGCTTCCCTCTGCCGGTGCAGGAGCAACGCCAGCCCAATCGTTCCCGTCCTTTTTCCCTCCATGGGCATTGACACCGGGCAAGGTCATCTCTTATAGTTCCCCTGACCTGATGCATAGGTTCATTTTGTTAGCCTAACAACTTAACGAGGGTGGTCCATCATGTTCAACCGAGCCGCGCAAGCCGAACTGCCCGGCAATTCATTCGAACGAACGTTCCAGCAGGCGGTGCAGGAGGGGAACCGAACTTCCTTCCAATACCTCCTGTCGCTGTATAAAGGCAACTTCATGAATCTCGGCATCTCGCTGATGTTCATGGTGATCAAAAGCCTGCCGGTCTATCTGCTGCCGATCGTCACCGCCAATGTCATCAACATCGTCGCCCAGCCCTCCCAGCATTCCATGCGGGAGCTCTGGCTCAACTTCGCGGTGCTGCTGGTCGTCGTGCTTCAGAATATCCCGACCCATGCCGCCTACGTGAGCTTCCTCAGCCGCGCCATCCGCACCGTCGAGGCGGGGCTGCGCGGAGCGATGGTGCGCAAGCTGCAGCAGCTCTCAATCAATTCCCACCGCGAGCTGCAGGCCGGCCGGCTCCAGTCCAAGGTGCTTCGCGACGTCGAGGCGGTGGAGGGCATGTCCAAGCAGCTGATGCTGGCGCTATTCCCGGCAATCCTGAACGTCATCATCGCGTTCGGCCTCACGCTGTATACCAACTGGCTCGTCTCGCTGTTCTTCCTCGTCACGGTTCCTTCCGCGATCGCGGTGATGAGGCTGTTCCGCCGGCGGATCAAGCAGAGCAACAGCGAGTTCCGCAAGGAAATCGAGACGATGAGCTCCCATGTGTCGGAGATGGTGGAGATGATTCCGGTCACCAAGGCTCACGGGCTGGAGCAGGTCGAGATCGACCGCATCGACACGACGCTGAAGCGGCTGCAGGGCAAGGGCTACCGGATGGATCTCGTCGAAGCCTACTTCGGCGCCTCCAACTGGGTCACGTTCCAGATCGTGCAGGTCGTCTGCCTGCTGTTCACCGCCTATCTCGCTTACACCAACGAAATTCCGGTCGGCAGCATCGTCATGTACCAGGGGTATTTCGGCATGATTCTCGGCTCGATTACGGCTCTAATGAACGTATATCCGATGATTGCCAAGGGGTTCGAGTCCATCTCGTCCATTACGGAGATTCTGAAATCCCCGGACATCGAGAACAATGCCGGCAAGCTCAAGCTGCCCAAGGTGGCCGGCGAATACCGCTTCTCGGACGTCCAGCTGAAGTTCAAGGACAGCGAGCAGCATGTATTGGAGGAGCTGTCGCTGGAGGTTAAGGCCGGCGAGTGCGTCGCTTTTGTCGGAGAATCGGGGGCAGGCAAGTCGACGATCCTCAATCTCGTCATCGGTTTCCTTGAGCCCAGCTCGGGGCAGGTGAGCGTGGACGGGGTTCCGCTGTCCGAGCTGGATCTGTCGGAATACCGCCGCCATCTGGCCGTGGTGCCGCAGACGAACATCCTCTTCTCCGGCTCGATCCGGGACAATATCACCTACGGGCTGAAGGGCATCACGGACGAGAGGCTGATGGAGGTCGTGGAGCTGGCCCATCTGTCGGAAATGGTGGGCAGGCTGCCGCACGGCGTCGACACGATGGTCGGCGAGCATGGAGGCAAGCTGTCCGGCGGCCAGCGCCAGCGCATCGCGATCGCCCGCGCGCTCGTGCGGGATCCGCAGGTCATCGTCCTCGACGAGGCGACGTCGGCTCTCGACAACGCCTCGGAATTTCATGTGCAGCAGGCGATGCAGCAGCTCATCAAGGGTCGCACGACCTTCATCGTCGCGCACCGGCTGTCTACGATCCGCCATGCGGACCGGATCGTGGTCATGAAGCGCGGGAGGATCGTCGAGACGGGCACGTTCGACGAGCTGATCGCCCTCAAGGGCGAGTTCTATCATTTGAAACAGCTGCAGATGTAGCTCTGCAGGCTTATGCAGGCGCAGAGGGGCACAGGTGCAGAGGAGCACAGGCGCAGCGGGCGCAGAGGAGCTGGAAAGATCTCCATGCCGTTCGACAGATGGTGCGCTGCAGCTTTTGGAGGCGGTTTTTCAAATCACGCCGCTCTGAAATATTTGTATGAACGATACCAAAAAAAAGAGAATTCCCTCCGGGGAATCCTCTTTTTTTGTTTCCTTTTTGCATATTTCAAACCTGGAGTATAACTCTCAGGACTCTCAGACAGGAGGGTTGTTGAACCCTCGCCCGTCTGCCTGGACGATGAGATTCCCCCTCGCTGTCAAGGCCGGCGAAGCGGGTTACTTGCGCAGCTCGAAAAACTCGCAGCCGCTGCGGGAGTGATAGGCAAGGTCGGCGACGCCGGATTGGATGACGACCGTACGCTCGTCGAAGCGGACAATGCAGCTGCCGGATTCGATCATCTGGTCGTCGCGGAAGACGCGCACCCGAATGCTCTTGTCGAGCGCTTCCTGGAAATCGGCATCGGTATGCAGCGGGCGTATGTGGGCCATGGCGGGAAGCTCCTTTGTCATAAGGTCGTGGACAGTCGTTGAAAGCCATTATAGCACAAGCGCACAGCGCCGGGGCGCTGTCTGAAGGATGGATAGTCGGACAGGTTTGGGGAGGGGCGGCGGAGGAAACGATGATACGGAGATGGATCGGCGGAAGGGGGATTGAGCGGTATGGATAAGGATCGGAGATTGGATGGGATTAGGGGCGGGGAGCGGGAAAGGAAGGGAAAGACCGATCTCGGCAAACCCCGAATCTTGCCCAGCTGCGGACACGTCCGTCCGGCAGCTTTGTTCGGGCTTGTGCTTCTGTCCGCAGCGATGCTGGAGGGCTGCTTCCCTTCTTCTCCTCTGCAGCAGCCGACCCGGACGGTGATGTCGGATGTGACGGGCGGGAGTCGGATGGCGGACATCCCGGTGCTGGCGCCGGGGACGCTGTCGCAGACTGATGAGAGAGGCAGCGCAGGCGGGGATCGGAATTCTGAGGGCGGAGCGGAAGCCGGTTCGGGAGCCGAGTCGTCAGGGAGCGATGCATCCGGGAAGCTTCCCGAGCACCGTGCTGCAGTCCCTTCTCCGTCTGCGGCTCCAGGCGAAGCCGACGCCTTCCGGGACAGCGCTCCCGAGGCGCTGGCTGTCCGTTCGTCCGAAGCGGCCATGCAAGCGGCTCCATGGATCGCTACAGCCCATACGACGCGAATTAATGCCGCCGATCCGTATGAAGCCGCCGTTCTGGCGTCGCGAATGGCATGGCCCTCAACGGAGAACGATGAGCGACCTGGCGGGGTTGTGCTCGTGCCTCAAGGGGACTGGATTGCGGCCGTTCTGGGAGCGGGCTTGATCGACGATGCCGCGGACGGTCCGCTGCTGTACGCAGATGCAGACGGCATTCCGGAGGCGACATTGCGGGAGCTGAAGCGTCTGCGGCCGATAGGGATGCCCGGGAATGGAGGCGTACAGGCCATTCTGGTCGGGGCGCTGGGACCGCAGGTTCAGCGGCAGGCGGAGAAGCTCGGCCTGCGCGTCGAACGGATCGCAGCCCGCGGAGCCGCTGATCTGGCCCGGGCCGTGGACGCCTACGAAGCCGCGCAGTCGGGCGAGTATCCGGCTGATGTCCTCGTCGGATCTGCGGACGAGGAAGCCCGGCTGTACACGGCGCCCGCCGTGAGCCGGATCGCCAGCAGCGCTGAGCCGCTGCTGCTCGTCGGCCGCGCCGGCATTCCGCTGGAGACGGCGCAGGCTCTGGAGCAGCGCGGCGGCAAAGCGCGCATCCATCTGATCGCGCCAGAGTCTATCGTGCCGCCCGATGTAGTCGAAGACTTGGCCGTGTACGGCCAAGTCACCCGTATTTCGGGCGAGGATCATTTTGCCCAATCGGTCGCAATGGCCCGTTATGTGGAAATGGCCGAGACAGGCGCAGGAGGAAGCGGGGCCGGAATATCGCGAAGCGTATCGCTCGTGAGCTCGGAGTCGCCGTCGCTGGCTCCTGTCGCGGGGCTGCTGTCCCGAGCGGACATGTCCGCTCCTCTCCTTTGGACGGAGAAGGAGGTTATGCCGGAGGCGGTCCTGGCCTATGTGAGATCGCGTCTGACAGAGTCTTCCTCGGCCTCCTTTCGCCATGCTTGGCTGATCGGAGAGCTTGGCAGCTTATCCATGCGGGCGCAAGGCGAAGTCGACACGGTCATTCAACAAGCCGCGGTTCCCGGGCTCGGGAAGCGTGAAGCGGCCGGTAGCTCGGGAAGCGGGCAGCGGAAGTAGGGAGAGGAGGAATTGCAGAGGGATTTGAGTAGGGAGTGGAACAGAGATCGGAACGGAGATCGGAACAGAGATCGGAACGGAGATCGGGACAGAGAGCGGAACAGAAATCGGACAGGAATAGGGATAGGAATATTGGTAGGAATAGGGATTGAAACATTGGTAGGAATAGGGATTGGAATATTGATAGGAATGGGGATGGTAATATAAATCCGAGTAGAGATCGGAACAGAGATTGGAACGGAGATCGGAACAGAGAGCGGAACAGAGAACGGAACAGAGAACGGAAAATAATCGGAGTAGAGAACGGAACGGGATAGGAGCAGGGAAGGAGCCGAGCAGGCTTCCCCGCCAAGAGGGTGGGGCTTGAAAAGCATTATGGTGAGCAATAGCAATGTACGGATTGGATTCGCGATTAGGCGAGTCTATTTGGCGTGCACAAAGGTTATCAAAGACAATTAAAATAGGGATCAAAGCTATCATAAAGCGTTAAATGAGAAGTTAAAAAGTTTAAATTATGCATGAAATAGAATGGGAATCACTCTCTTGCAATCTTGAATATTTGTGAATAAAAAGAAACTTATGTAAGGTTGATGTAGGGAGGGATAGACATGAGCAAGAATCAAGAGCCTGGAGGGGATGGAAATACGCCTTTACCGATGGAAGGAGCGCCGGGAAGAAAGAGCGGCAGAAGCTGGGTTTTCCGCATCGGAATCGGCATCGTCATCCTTGTTTTTTTACTCCTCATCATAGGGGTCGTTCAGTTTATTTCCAGTAAAGACACGGGCGCGCCTCAGCAGCAGGATGGCAAGGCAGGAGCCGGTCAAGGGATAGAGACAATATTTGGGCCGACGGCTCGGCCTTACTGAAGGGACTGGAAGCGCCGGGCATATCTTATTTCGGCGTCAGCCAATGAGCATGTTCGCTGAACGTTGTCCATATAGACAAGGTTTCTGATTGCTGAGCGCTTGATTGCGATGACAAGAAGGTTGTTGGAGTGAAGTCCGGACACGCTGGATTGTTAATGGTTTTTCTGATGGATTTTTTTGAAGGAAAGGATGAGACCAACGGCAGACTACAAGGAGCTAAAGGCCTCATTCCCGATTAAATTAATCCGAATTGATTTTTCATAATCGGATCTGGGGAACCAGTTTCTCAGGTTTAAATTGGGACCTTAAGCTTGGATTGCCGCGAACAATCCAGTTCTTTTCATACTAAAGAATCATTTTTTATTTTGCTTATTTTACCATATTTACCGAATAGATTACGGTGTGGTACATTCGTTGCCACCACCGCTAATCTATTTTTTTTCTTCAAAAGGCGGTTGTGAATATTCATACATAGAACGGAGGCGATATGCAGCATTTATTTTCCTGTATAGTTTTGGATTTGAAAAAAATTATGACTGGAGTGAAATTGTGTAATGAAAAAAATGATTCCTACTCTGCTCGGTACCGTATTGCTGCTTTCTTCCGCTTCCGCTGTCGCTGCCGAATCGCCAAGCCTCGGAGCGGCCGGAACTCCCGGGGTCAGCGTCGTGAACAATCAGCTCGTGACTCAATTCATCGAGGCTTCCAAGGATGCCAAGATTGTCGCGGGCTCTTCCGAGGATAAAATCTGGGCTTTCCTTGAAGGCCAGCAAGCAAAGCTGGGTGTATCCGCAGCGGATGTAAAAATCTCGTTCCTGATCCAGAAGAAGGAAGCCGATCCGACTTCGGGCGTCGAGCATTTCCGCCTGCAGCAATATGTGAATGGCATCCCGGTATATGGCGGTGACCAAACCATTCACATCGACAAGGCCGGCCAGGTTACGTCGTTCGTAGGAGCCGTTCTGCCGGCTCAAAATCAAATCACGGCAAAATCCAGCGTACCAGCCATAAGCGCATCCGACGCTCTGGCTATCGCGGCGAAGGAAGCCAGTTCCCGCATCGGCGAGCTGGGAGCACAGGAGAAGACTCCGTCGGCTCAGCTGTACGTATATCCGGAAGGCAACGGATCGCGTCTCGTCTACCAGACGGAAGTGAATGTGCTTGAGCCGCAGCCTCTGCGCACCCGCTATCTTATCGATGCGGCCGACGGCCATATCGTGCAGCAGTACGATCTGATCGAGACGGCGACCGGTTCGGGCACGGGCGTGCTGGGCGATAATAAGACGTTCCAGACGACTCTTTCCGGCAGCACGTACCAGCTGAAAGACACCACTCGCGGCAACGGCATCTACACCTACACAGCCAGCAATCGGACCACGATTCCGGGCACGCTGCTGACGGACGCCGACAACGTATGGACGGATGGAGCCGCCGTCGATGCCCATACTTATGCCGGCAAAGTATATGATTTCTACAAAACGAAGTTCGGACGCAACAGCCTCGACGGCAACGGCCTGCTGATCCGTTCCTCGGTCCACTACAGCAGCAGGTACAACAATGCCTTCTGGAACGGCACCCAGATCGTATTCGGCGACGGCGACGGCTCGACGTTCATTCCGCTGTCGGGCGATCTCGACGTGGTCGGCCATGAGCTGTCCCACGGAGTCATCGAGTACACGTCCAACCTTCAATACCTCAATGAATCCGGCGCGCTGAACGAGTCCTATGCCGACGTCCTCGGCAACTCGATCCAGGCGAAAAACTGGCTTATCGGCGACGATGTCTATACGCCTGGCATCTCCGGAGATGCTCTCCGTTCCATGTCCAACCCGACGCTTTACGGGCAGCCGGACAACTATGCCAACCGCTATACGGGATCTTCCGACAACGGCGGCGTTCATACGAACAGCGGCATCACGAACAAAGCGTTCTACCTGCTCGCCCAAGGCGGCACCCAGAACGGCGTTACCGTCGCCGGCATCGGGCGCGACGCAGCCGTGAACATTTTCTACAACACGGTGGCCTATTACCTTACTTCCACTTCCAACTTCGCCGCGGCGAAGAACGCCTCGATCCAGGCAGCCAAAGACCTGTACGGAACGGGCTCCTCTTATGTCACCTCGGTGACCAATGCATTCAGAGCCGTAGGCCTGTAAGGCGCGGATCGGTCTGTAAGCAGAAGATAGGTCTGTAAGGCGAAAGATAGGTCTGTAAGCAGAAAATAGCTCTGTAAAATAAAAGAGTCTGAAAAAGAAAGGAGCAGCCGGGTTGCCGGCTGCTCTTTTTATTTGGGAATGACGGCAATTACTGGCCATGTGGGCGCTGTCCGCACTATCGGACATCAGATCCGCTATTTCGTTCAAAATGTCGAGTTTAAGCGTTTATCGGACATAGGATCCGTTATTTGTGAACAATTATCGGGATAGTAGTGAGTTGAAGGGGAATAGCGGAACGTATGTCCGATAGCGACCAGAATAGCGCGAATTACGAGAAATAACGGAACGTATGTCCGATAGCGAGCAGAATAGCGCGAATTGGGAGAAATAGCGGATTGAATGTCCGATAGACAGCATAATAGCACGAATTACGAGGTATAGCGGACGTATGGTCCGATAGCGAAGCGCCTGACCTGAAAGGGGCCAGCCGGGAAAACCGGCTGGCCTGATTCAAGTTCGGTCCGGCCTAGGCTTCTCGAGCAGTGCCGGACATTATTTTCGCAGCAAAGCCAGGTCGAACTCCGGAACGAGGCCTTCCCTCGCCGCTCGTCCGAGCAAGGACTCGACGGCGTTGTAGCCGTCCTCGCCAAGCTCGCGGGTGAACTCGTTCACATAGAGGGCGATGTGGGCGCTGGTGACCTCGGGGGACATTTCCTGGGCATGGGATCGTACGTAATCGGCAGATTGAGCGGGATGCTCCCAGGCGTATTCGACGGAAGAGCGGGCCCATGCCGCGATGGAGCTGCGGTCGAGGGAGCGCTTGGCGATGATGGCGCCCAGCGGAATCGGGAGGCCCGTATCGGCTTCCCACCATGCGCCCATGTCGGCCATCAGCGACAGCCCGTATTCGGGATAAGTGAAGCGCGCTTCGTGAATGACGAGCCCGGCATCGATACGGCCGTCTCGAACGGCGGGCATGATTTCGTGGAAAGGCATGACGACGATCTCCCCGACGCCTCCAGGAACATTCTGCGCCGCCCAGAGCCGGAACAGCAGGTAGGCGGTCGACCGTTCGCTCGGCACAGCGACCCGCTTGCCGCTCAGCCACGATGGATCCGCGCCGGGAGCGGCAGCTCCGCTGTGGGCATGGGCGGAGCCGGCAGCAGGAACGAGGGCCTTATCGGAGGCTTGATCCTGCTGTCCATACGGGACATCGAGGCCTGCCGAGACATACGGCTTTGCCGCAGCATCCGTACCGCCAGCAAGCGTGCCGCCGGCAGCATCCGTACCGCCAGCAAGCGTACCGCCAGCAGCAACCGTGCCGCCAGCGGCGATAGGTGCTCCCGGCATGGCGTCAGCATGGCTGCGCGAGGTTCCGCCGCCGGCGGTCAGCACGAGCGGACCGCAGCCGCGGCCGAGAGCGCCGCCGCAAGGGATGAGCGCGTAGTCTTCCAGAACCCAGGGCAGGGCGGCATAGGAAATTTTCATGACCTCGGGCCCGATGCGGTCGGCTGCCCAGCCGTTGGTGATGTCGATATCGGCATAAGTCACCTCCAGCTCAGGCGCGCCTTCGATAAGGCCATGCGACCAAGCGTGAAAGACAAAGGTATCGTTGGGACAAGGGGAATAAGCGATTTTCATTGGATTCCAAGCACCTCCGGCAGTAAAAATCCCGTCTTTTCAAGCGCCTGGAGCGCGTCGCCGATCCGCCAGGCTTCGCGGTCGCGCGGACCGACCGCATTGGAGATTGCCCGGATTTCCAGCGCCTCGATGCCTTGCATAGCGGCGGCTATGGCGACGCCATAGCCCTCCATCGCTTCAGCGGCAGCTCCCGGCACCCTTGCCTGAAGCTCGGCTGCCGACTCGGCCGATCCCGTGACGGTGGAGAGCGTCAGCACGGGGCCGGCGGCGGCTGCGACAGGCTCATTCGCCGTGCGCAGAGCTTCGGCGATGCGCTCCGCCAGCTCGCGGTCGGCCGCAACGCGCCACGAGCCGAAGCCGAGCTGATCCACGCTTGCGAAGCCGTCTGCCGTCTCGGCGCCCAAATCCGCCGCGATGATATCCGTCGCGATGACGACGGAGCCGACGGGCGCAATCGGGGAGAAGCCTCCGCCGATGCCGGCGCTGATGACATAGCGGAAGGAAGGGCCGCCAGCAATGGCGAGGGCGGCGCTGGCGGCTGCGGCGGCCGGGCCTACGCCGCCCGCGAGCACGATATAGCGGCCGACCCGCCGCAGCGGACCTTCGACCTCGCCGCATACTTCGGAGGGACAGGCTTTGAGCAGGCCGCGGACGACGGCGTCCCGCTCGGCCTCCACGGCGGTGACGACCAGGACGTAATGCGGCGTTGGATCCAGCTTTTTGATCATGAATAGTATCTCTCCCGGGGGGCTTCTTCTCGTAGAAAAAGCCCGTTAATAGTCAAGGGCATGCAGCCCGCTGGTGAAGGGCGAGAACTCGAATGCGCATGGGCAGGAGCTCGTCCGGGTCCGTGATGGACGGTTCATCTCTAACCATACTCCTATGCGGGCGTCCGTTCAAGGAAGCCCCCTCTCTTCCGCCAGTCTATGCACGATAAGCACCGCCGCCTCGAGCAGAGAGGAGACATTCCAGTCCGCCGTGAACGAAGCTCTACCATGTCTACGCGGCCTTCGTGCAGAACCGGCTCCCTCCCGGCTGCCGTCCGCCCTTCCCTTGCTCCTGTCCGCCGCACCGTTCACTCGAATTGTCCGCGTGCCGGCAGCCCGGCCGGCTGCGATATCGCTCTCGCGGTCTCCGATCATTTAGCTCTCGCTCAGCGAGAGGCGATGCCGCTTCGCCAGCTCCAGCAGCATGCCGGGCTGCGGCTTGCGGCAGGCACATCCGTAATCAGGCTTATGCGGGCAGAAGGCGATGCCGTCCAGCCGGGCCCCTTTTTTCGCCAGCAGCTCCTCCAGCCGTTTATGCACCGCCTCCAGATCCGCCAAGGACATGTAGCCGAGGCCGACGCCGCCTTGATTCGTCACCACATACACCCGGTAGCCCGCTTCCGCCAGCCCGCGGATCGCTTCGGCGGTTCCAGGCAATAGATGGACATCGTCCGGACCGTTCACCTGGCGTACACGCCCCGTATTCATCTCGTTGACGACGCCGTCCCGGTCCAGAAAGACCGCTTTCGCTGATTTCATTCCGCATCCTCCTCTTCCGAATTTCCTGCCCCGGGCATTCAGGCTATGCCCAGAGCGGAGCGTAAGCGCACCGGAGCCGTACCTTCCGAGTGGCTTTAGGCCCCTTTGCCTTGTCCGCTTCGCCCCCGCCCCGCTGCCGCCCCGCTGTCGTCCCGCTTCCTATTTCCTTATCTTACCCCGCTCCTCAGCTTCCCATCTTGATTGGCTGCTCCCGGACTGAGGGTAAAAGAGACCAGACTATCCGGCAAGGAGGCATACCGTCCATGCAAACGATCTGGAGGGGAGCGGTCGGCTTCGGCCTCGTCAACGTTCCGGTGCGGCTGTACGCAGCGACCGAGGACAATGACATCCCGATGCGGATGCTCCACAAGAAATACAACCAGCCGATCAAATACCACCGTACCTGTCCCAAATGCGAGGAGGACGTTTCCTGGAGCGACATCGTCAAAGGATACGAGTATGAGGATGGCCGCTTTGTCACCTTCGAGAAGGACGAGCTGGAGCAGCTCGCCTCGAAAACCTCGCGTGAGATCCGTATCCTCGATTTTGTGGATTTGGAGGAAATAGACCCCATCTATTTTCAGAAAACCTATTATCTTTCTCCGGAGGAAACCGGCAAGCACGCCTATCGGCTGCTCGTCGAGGCGCTGAAAAGCACCAAGAAAATCGGCGTGGCCAACGTGACGATCCGGCAGAAGAGCAGCCTTGCGGCTATCCGCGTCGTCGACGGAGTGCTTTCCCTCGTCACCATGTTTTATGAAGACGAGATCCGCGAGAAAAACCATATTCCGGGCCTGCCGGAGGAGGAGAAGATCGACCGGCGGGAGCTGGACATGGCGAAATCGCTGATCGAGCAACTGACGGGAAGCTTCGAGCCGGGGAAATACAAGGACGAGTACCGGGAGAGGCTGCTGGAGGCGATCGAGGACAAGGTGGAAGGCAAGGAGGTCAAGGTCGCCGAAGAGGAGTCGGAGCCGAATGTGCTGGACTTGATGGACGCGCTGCAAAAGAGTTTGAAGCAGCTGAAGCCCGCAGGCGGCACGGATTCCGGGAACGCGGGCAAGCCGTCCAAGCCGCGCAGGGGGGCCGCCTCCAAAGCCAGGCCGAAATCATCCAAAGCCGGATCCTCTTCCTCGAAAGCAAAGCCGTCGGAATCCAAGGGGAAGCCGGCTGCCGCCAAGCCGAAGCGCCGTTCGGGAACCCGCCCGAAAGAGACAGGGTCATAAGGGATGAAGCCTTTCGTCCCGATGTCGCCAATTTTGACGGATAGTCTGCCTGCGGGCGGCGAGTGGGCCTATCAGCTGAAGTGGGACGGCTTCCGCATCATCTCTGTCCTCCGCAGCGGGGAAGCGAGCCTATGGTCGAAGAAGATGAAGCCGAGGACCGAATCCTATCCTGATCTGGCCCATGCGCTCGAAGACCGTGCCGCCGAAGGCTTTCCGGATCTGATGCTGGACGGAGAGGCGTTTCTCCTGGATCCCCATACCGCCAAGCCCAGCTTTCAGATGATGCAGGGCCGGGACAAGCTGCGCGGCCGGGAACGGATCGAGCGGGCCTCGCGCCGCCAGCCGGTCGGTTATCTGATTTTCGATCTGCTCCAGGTGGGAAGAGAGGATCTGCGCAGCTTGCCGTTCGAGGAGCGCAGCGCCCGGCTGAAGAAGCTCTGCTCGAGCTGGCAGCCTCCCTTTTTCCTTGCGGATATGTATGAGGACGGCGAGTCGCTCTGGCGGTGGGCGGAGGAAAACGGCTGGGAGGGCGTTGTCGCCAAGCGGCGCGGCAGCCGGTATTCGGAGGGCAAGGAACACGGTGACTGGTACAAGCGGAAGACGTTTTTTCACCGCGAAGTCGATATCGTGGCTTTGCTTTATAAGGAAGGCAAGCTGTCGAGTCTGGTCATGAGCGGGCAGGGCCGGTACATGGGGCGCATCTCTTCGGGCTTGAACGAAAGAGCCAAGCGGCAGCTTTCCATGCAGAAGACGATGTCGGGGCGCCAGGGTGAATTTGGAGGCAGCCTGCCGGAAGGATTGCGGGGCACCGATATCCGCTGGCTGGCCAGCCCCATTGCGGCCGGCGTGAGCGGCCGGGAGCTGACGCAGTCGGGCCTGCTACGGCATCCCAAGCTGGAATGGCTGGAGGGGATCGTATTATGAGCCGAAGCATGCTGGAAGTGGAGGGCAACCGCATCGAGATCACCCATCCGGATAAAATGCTGTGGCCGGCGCCGGGAATCCGCAAAGCCGATTATTTGCAAAAGCTCGTCCAGCTGGCGCCGTATCTTCTCCGCTATTGCAGCGGACGCCGGCTGACGGCAATCCGGTTCCCGGATGGCGTAGGCGGCAAGTCCTTCTACCAGAAGAACGCGCCTGAACCGACGCCTGAATTCGTGGCGATCGCCGAAGTCGACGGAGTCCGCTACATCAATCTGAACTCCTTATCGACGCTGCTGTGGCTCGGCAATCTCGGCGTGCTGGAGTTTCACCCCTCCTTCGACAAAATCGGGGACGGCATGCCGGGCGAGTGGGTGCTCGACATCGACCCGTCGGAGGAAACCCGTCCCCGCCTGATGGAGGCGGGGAGCCTGATCGGCGAGGCGCTGGACGGCATGGGCATCGCCGCCGTGCCCAAAACGTCGGGAGCGACGGGCATCCAGATCGTCACCCCGCTGGCCAAGCCGTATACGTTCGGGCAGCTTCGGAGCCTGGGCTCTTTTCTGGGGCATTATTTATCCGACAAATATCCGCGGCTGTTCACGGTCGAGCGTTCGATCCGGGCGCGCCGAGGAAGGATCTATATCGACTACGTCCAGCATGCGGCGGGCAAGAGCCTCTCGGCTCCCTACACCCCGAGAGGGCGGGCGGTAGCGACCGTGAGCACGCCGCTAACTTGGGATGAGGTGAGGGGAGAAGCCGATCCGCAAGCGTTCACCCTGCTTACGATCGGGGATCGCCTGCAGCGGATGGGCGACCTGCTCGCCGCGGCGGAGCCTCAGAATCTCGACGCGGTGCTGGAATTCACAGCCAAGCGGGCCGAAGCCTGAATGCCGCTTGGCCGCTGGTTCAAGAAATTCAATCCAGGGAGGAATTTGCAATGGAAGACCAACGCAAAGGAAACGTGCATATTACGCCGGACGGGGACGAGGGATGGGCAACCCAGCGCGAAGGACGCGTGCTCAGCCGTCACGCTACGAAGGCGGAAGCCGAGGAGCGCGGCCGGGCAGAGGCGCGCCAGGCGAAGACGGAGCTGAAGATCCATACCAAGGATGGCCGAATAAGCGAATCCCACAGCTATGGCAACGACCCCTTTCCGCCGAGAGGCTGATGGGCGGGGCAGCTTGCCGAGCGTGTTTCGATTCGAGGCGTGCTTTATTTTAATTCCCTTGAAAACATGAATATAATCGCAAAAATACCGGTCCGCAGGCCTGATGGCCAGTCGGAGCCGGTTTTTTGTGGTTTGAGTCAACGCTGCTTGAGGGATATATTCCCTGACCCGGCCGAGAGGCGGACCGGGATCTCGCCGTTCCCGAACACGATCGTGTCGGTGTCGGCATCGCCCTTTTTCTCTCCGCCGCCCCAGTCGATCCGGAAGGTGCCGGACCCCGTGGAATAGCTGACGGCAGCGGATTCCGGAGCCTTTTTCGTCTGGATCGTGACGTTGCCGCTGCCGGAGCGGGCCTCGAGCGGATGCATAAGCGCGTCGAGCTCGACGCGGATGTTGCCGCTGCTGGTCTTCGCCCTGATCGCCCCCTCCACGTCAGTCAGGCGGATATTGCCGCTGCCGACGGTCGTCTCAAGCTCATTCATGCGGCTCTCTTCGATGGAGAGGTTGCCGGAACTGGTTTTGATCTTGGCTCCGTCCGCTTCGACCTCGCTTATTTCAACGTTTCCGGAGCCGTTGTCAAGCTCCAGAACGGAGGCTTTCAGCCCTTCGAAGTTGATGTCGCCGCTGCCGGAGTCCACGATGATGGAGTCGTATTGACGCTCCGGCAAGGAGATCTCCAGATTCACGTTGACGATGTTGAGGCCCATCGTGAAGCCGGTGTCGGCATCGCTTTTCAGGATGGCCGTATCGCCTTCCTTGACGAGCTCGACGCGGATTTTTTTCAGGGCTTTTCCGTTCGCCTTGCCGGTTGCGGCCGCTTCGATGACATCCGCCTTTCCTTTGACCAGGGCGACGTCCATGCTGCCGGATTCAACCTTGAGGCGGGCAATGCCGACGGCGGGGATTTCCTTGCGGATATCGACTTCCTTCAAGCCGAAGCTGAGGTCGGAACCGGCAAAGGTGAAGCCCCCGCCGACCAAGCCGGCCAGAAGCAGGATGAGCGCGAATACAACGAGATTGCGCATCAGGATTTCCTCCCTTTCATGACTCGGGTATTCAATTGAAGATACTTCAGCGTCAGCCTCATGAAGCCGCGGGTCAGCTTGTAGGTGCCGGCGCCGGCGAGCAGTCCAAGCGAGAGCAGAACCATGGCGGCGGAGATCGCCTGCGGCCCGGTCAGCGCGTCTCCGAACCAGCCTTCATAGAGGACGGGAACGACGGAGAGCACGAGAGCGGCCGATGCCGCCCAGAACCCGAACAGAACTCCAAGCAGGCCGATATACGGACCGAGGACGAAGACCAGATTGAAGAAACCGATGCCGACGGCGGCAAATACGGCTCTGGAAACGGAGGGCAGGCTGCCGCCCTTGCTTTCCGCTTCGGCTACCCGGTATCCGAGCAGCAGCTCCTTGGCGGCCAGCTTCGGATCTCCGAGCTCGGAGGCGGCTTCCTCCTCAAGGCGTCCGTGCTCGGCCGCCAACCGGAAATGCTCCTCGTAATCGTACATCCATTCCTTGCGGGTGCGCTCTGGAACCGGAGACAGCAGATTCCACAATTGCTGAAGATATTGCTCTCTGTTCATCGTTCGACACCTTCCTTGATCAATTCATCCACCGCGATCGAGAACGACCGCCATTCGCTGATGAGAGACATGAGATGGGAATGTCCCTGCGGGGTCAGCTTGTAGTACTTGCGGGGAGGCCCCTCCGTCGATTCCCGGAGATAGGTCGTGAAATAGCCTTCCTGCGTCAGGCGGTTGAGCAGCGGATAGACGCTCCCGACCGCGACCTCGAACTTTGCGGACATCGCGACGGCGAGCTCGTAACCGTACCGGTCTTCCCATGCCGCAAGTGCAAGCACGCATAGATCCAGCACACCTTTTTTGAATTGTACATTCATATGCGTTGCTCCTAACTATAATAAGGTATTCATTAATGTAGAATAGCTGGCTGTGAAGAATACCGTCCGATGGCTATACTATACCACTCACTATTATGCTTTGCAATATAGACTTGGAAATATTGGCAGATGCCCGGAGAGGTTTCCTAAAAAACGAAAACCTTGAAAAAGCAAACCTCACACCTTGAGGATGCCTCATTGTTGAAAACGATTTCTTGGCGGATAATTCGACTATAAACTTTGCAAGGGGGACACAACAGGTGGAAAACCAAGTAAAGAAAAACCACGCCATCAAAAAAACGGTCAGCGTCCTGACTATCGGCGCTCTTGCAGTCGGCCTCGCAGCCTGCGGCAGCAGCAACGACAATAACGGGGGCAATTCCGGCGGAACGAACACGGCAGCCAACACGGGATCGAGCACGAATGCCGGAGGCGCCGCGACGGATTCCGGCAAGAAAGTCACGATTACATTCCAGAACATTTATCCGGACGCGACTTCTCCGGCCAACAAGCTGCTGAAGGAGCTCGTCGCCCAATACGAATCCGAGCATCCGAACATCAAGATCGAGCTGGATTCGCTCAATACCGACCAGCAGAAGCTGAAGCTGAAAACGCAGGCCGGCAACAAAGAGATTCCGGATATCACGATTGTGAACCCGGCGGCTCAGATGAAGCCATACGTGGATGCCAAGCTCCTCGCTCCGCTCAACGATATGCTGGATCAGAACGGCCTGAAGGATACCTTCCAAAAAGGCCTGCTCGATTACTACAGCTTCGACGGCAACACGTACGCGCTTCCTGACGGCAACAATATCGAAGTCGTCTACTACAACAAGGACCTGTTCACCCAAGCCGGCATCAGTGACGTTCCGAAAACGTTCGACGAGCTGATCGCAGACGTGAAGGCGCTCAAGGCCAAAGGCATCACTCCAATCGCCATCGGCGAGAAGGACACCTGGACCGGCTCCTTCCTGTTCATGAACATCCTGCTCCGCACGAACGGCGGCCCTGGTTTCCTGCAGGACGTTCTCGACGGCAAGAAGGACTTCAACGATCCGGCGTTCACGGAAGCGGTCGACGCCTTCCAGGAGCTGGTTCAAGCCGGAGCGTTCCCTGAAGGCGCGACTTCCATCGACGCCAATGCCGGCGGCAACATCTTCAAAACCGGCAAAGCGGCCATGTTCATCATCGGTTCGTGGGAAACGGGCAACATCGACGCTTCCTCGGTAGCGGGCAAAGTCGGAGCCTTCACGTTCCCGACCGTAAACGGCAAAGGCGACCTGAACCAGTTCATGCTGGCACCGGGATCCGGCTTCGCGATCTCCGCGAACAGCAAGCATCTGCAAGAAACGAAGGACTTCCTGAACTTCTTCATGACGGAGTTCCCGAAAAAGAAATTCGAGCTTAAAGACGCTGTCGGCGTAGGCCAAGTGGTTGAAGGCGACTTCAAGGCGGCAGGCTACTCGGATCTGGCCATCAACATCCTGGATCTGTTCAAAAACGTCAGCGGCGGAGACCTCGCCTTCGACAACACGATGAACCCTGCGGTCGCGCAAGCGCATCTGAGCAGCATCCAGAACCTCTTCGTCCAGAAGGTAGACTCCAAGCAAGTGGCAAAAGAACACCAAGACGCATTCGCTGCCAACAAGTAAGCGATAGCAAGGCGCATGCCGGCGCCAGAAGCCGGATCGAGATGGGCGGCAAGGGCGGACTCCGGCATGGAGCCGCCCTTGCCCCGCTCCATGCGATAGAGAACGGAGGAGTTGAAGAACCATGAATGTGCTCAAGGTCCCCAAGCTTACGATTGCCGTGTTCGTTCTGCCTTGCTTGCTGCTGTATGTCAGCATGGTGTTCGTGCCGATCCTGTTTTCCGTCTACAACAGTACGTTCCAGTGGGACGGCCTTTCCTCGGTGAAAGAGTTCGTCGGCCTGGAAAACTATAAGAATATCCTGCTTAACGATCCTTACTTCTGGCCTGCCGTCCGGCGCACGCTCATGTACGCCGTCTTCTCCATGGTGGAGATTCCGGTCTGCCTGCTCTTTGCAATTCTGATCAACCGCTACGTCCGCAAGGGCAACACGCTCGTATCCATCTACTTCATGCCGGTCATCCTCTCGGTCGTCATCATCGGCCAGCTGTGGAAGACGATCTACAATCCGCTCGATATGGGCGGCATGATCAACGGCGTGCTGCATTTCCTGGGCATGGACTCGTCCATGAAGGCATGGCTGAGCTCGCCCAAGTTCGCGATGTACTGCCTTTATATCGTTTCGCTCTGGCAATACTTCGGCTACCATCTGCTCATCCAGTTCACCGGGGTGCAGAATATTCCGGCCGATATTTACGAGGCCGCCCGGATCGACGGCGCCGAAGGCTTCAAGGCCGACCGTTACATCACGCTTCCGCTGATCGTGCCGGTGTTCAAGATTTCCATCGTGCTGGCCTTCATCGGTTCGCTCCAGGCTTTCGACCTCATCATGGTCATGACGGGCGGAGGTCCGGCCCATGCGACGGATGTCATCTCCACGCTCATGTACAACAATACGTTTATGTCCAATAAATACGGTTACGGCAGCGCGCTGGCCATCGTTCTGGTCATCATCTGCCTGGTGTTCACGGTCCTCATCAACACGATTTTCAAACGCGTAGAGAATAAGGTAAGCTAAGGGAGGAAAAACATCCATGTCCGCTATCAAGAAATGGATCGTCTATCTTCTCCTGGCGATCCTTGTCGTAACCCAGCTGTACCCGCTGCTCTGGCTCGTCCTGTACTCGTTCAAGACCAACGAGGAGATTTTGGGAGGCAGCTTCTTCGCCCTTCCTCAAAATCCCCGCTTCGCGAACTACACGGAAGCGTTCGAGGCAGGCAATTATCTTCGCTATCTTGCGAACAGCGTCATCGTCACGGTCGTCACGATGGTATGCGTCATCGTGCTGGCCAGCATGGTCGCCTACGCAATATCCCGGTTCCGCTGGAAGCTGGCGCCGGTCGCGCTCATCATCTTCATGCTGGGCCTGATGATCCCGATGCAGGCGACCTTGCTGCCGCTGATGACGATCTTCAAGGGCATTCCGTTCCTGAAAAACACGCTCGGCATGCTTATTTTGCCTTATATCGCCTTCCAGACTCCGGTAGCGGTTTTCATCCTGAGCGGATTCATGAAAGGCATTCCGCATGAGATCGAGGAATCGGCATTCATGGACGGAGCGAGCGTCTACCGGATCTTCCGCAGCATCATCCTGCCGATCTCCGTTCCTCCGATCATGACGGTGTGTATCCTTACCTTCATTAATATCTGGAACGAATACATCCTGGCGGCGACGTTCATCTCCAAGGAAAGCCTCAAGACGCTTCCCTTCGGCGTCAACAGCTTCGTCAGCCAATATGCCGTCAACTACGGCAATATCGGAGCGTTCCTCGTCATGGGCGCGATTCCGGTTATCCTGATCTACTTCATCCTGTCCGAGCGAATTACGAAGGGCATGGTGGCAGGCGCGGTCAAAGGGTAAAGGCTAGCTGCGCGGCTTCGGCCGAAAGCTGCTGCGCATCGACAGCAACAGCATCTGCGCATCGACGGCGAAGCCCCGCAGAGCACGGCTGAACGAAATAGATAAAAGCCGCCTGGTAAGCGGCGCGACAACCCCGTCCGTGAAACCGCTCACGGACGGGGATTTGTCATTAAAAAACGGGAAGGGGTCATGCAGCTTGAAGCGGCGAGGAAGCAACTCATTTCAAACCTGGCTGTTCATCGTGCTGCTCAGCTGCATGACAGGCATGGTGATCATCGTCAGCCTGCTGTTCTACAACCGGACGACAGAGCAGCTGAGGGCAAAGATCCACGATCTCTCCAGCAAAAACGTCGCCCAGACAATCGGCCTGTTCGATCTGGTCGACAAAGGCTTCGACAGCCTGTCCAAGTCGATCAGCAACAACTTTGATCTCGTCCGCCTGCTGACCAGCCATCCGACCGAGCCTCAAGAGCAGTTCGCGAATGAGAGGGCGATCACGAACATTATCGGAACGAACTTCTTTTCCCGCGACGACCTGATCGGCATCCATGTCATGACGAACCAAAAGCGCATCTACAACTATGGGAACTACATCAACGAGGTCAAGCCGGGCTACGACAAGACCGGCTGGTACAAAAGCATCGTCGACGAAGGCGGGAAAATCGTCTGGCTGGGCCTATTTCCAACATCCGTCATCGATGAGAACGAAACCCGTCCGGTCCTGGCCTTCGGGCGTCAGCTGTATGATCTCGATGTGCACAAGCCGATTGGAGTCGTTCTCTACGAAACAAGCCCGGCCCCGATATTGAAGGCGCTTGAAAATCTCAAGCTCAGCTCCAACAGCAAGGTCTATCTGCTCGATGAGCGCGGCAGTCTCGTCAGCGCTACCGACGGCTCGGAGGACCTGCCGGCATTCGCCGATGTCCGCCGCCCGGATAACGTCGGAGAGACCGAGGTATACAGCCGGGACGGCCGGCTCATCGTCACGTCGCGCCTTCCGTTCGCAGACTGGACAGCCATCACGGTCACGCCGGAAAAGGATTTGAACGTCGAGCTGGTGGAGATGCGCCGGTACTTGTTTATCGTTGGGCTTATCCTCATTCTTGTCTCCATCGTCGTAGCGACGATACTGTCCAACACGATTTCTTCGCCGCTCAAGCGGGTCATCCGCGAGATGAAAAAGGTCGAGCTCGGCAATTTCCAAGGGCAGGTTCAGGTCCGGAGCTACCGGGAAATCAATTCGCTGGCCGGCTCCTTCAATGAAATGGTGCGGCAGATCGATCAGCTCGTCGAGCGGGTGAAGATCAGCTCGATGAGCGAGAAGAACGCGGAGCTGCTGGCGCTTCAGTCCCAGGTCAATCCCCATTTCCTGTACAATACGCTGGACATGATCTATTGGATGCTCGACGAAAAGGAAGAGGATCATCTCGGCGAGGTCGTTCTGTCCCTCTCCCGCATGTTCCGCTACAGCAGCCATTGGGAGCAGGGGGCGCTGGTGACGCTGGGCGAGGAGCTGGAGCAGATCCGCGATTATCTGACGATCATTACGATCCGGCTCGAAGGCAGAGTCTCGGTGATCATGGAAGTTCCGCCCGAATATCTTTCGGTTCCGCTGCCGAAAATGACGCTGCAGCCGATTATCGAGAATGCTGTCAAGCATGGACTTGAGCCGCTTGGCGGTGAAGGATGCCTGGTCATCACCGCCGGCAGCCAGGGGGCGCGGCTGACGATTACGGTGAAGGATAACGGAGTCGGGATGGATGCGGCCGCGCTGGCCATGCTCAGAGCCTCTCTGGACAGCGAGATCAACGCGCCGGGAAGCGTCTTGGAGCCGGGGATCAAGCGCAAGGGCGGCATTGGCCTTCCCAACGTGCACCGCCGCCTCATCCACACATTCGGACCGGAATATGGACTGCGCCTGAGCAGCGAGAGAGACGAGGGAACGACGGCATCCATCACGCTCCCGCTTCCGCCGCGCCAGACGCCGGTTATTCCGCTACCCAAGAAGGAGGAGTGACTCATGCATATTCTGGTCGCCGACGATGAAAGCATCATCCGGACAGGGGTGAGACGGACGCTGGAGCAGGCACGGCCCGGATATACGATCCACTTGGCGGATTCCGCCGATCAAGCGGCGAAGCTGCTTACGGAGCATCCGATCGATATCGTGCTGACGGACATCCTCATGCCCGGCATGAACGGTCTGGAGTTCATGCAGCTGTCGAGAGCGAAGCATCCCGGAATCAAATGGGTCGTCATATCGGCTCATTCGGAATTTTCCTATGCGCAGAAGGCGGTGCAGCTGGGGGCCAAGGACTATCTGTTGAAGCCGATCGGTAAAAAGCGGCTCGTCGAGCTTCTGGAAGAGCTGGAGGCGGAGCTTGGCCGGGAGCGGTCGGAGGTCAAGCAAAGCGAGCTGCTGAGGACGAATTTGAAATACTTGCGGGAAGGCATGTTCCAAAGGCTGGCTGCAGGCCATGATATCCGAAACCTGGACATCGGGCCGCTCATGGACCGGTATCCGGAATTTTATCTCGTCGTCGTCCGTTTGGAGGCGGGCAGCCGCGATGCGGGGCTGGAGCATTTCATCGTGGACAATGTGTTCTCCGAGCTCATCGGCCGTTACGGCGAAGGCTTCGTCGTCAGCTACGACCGGCTGACGCTGATCGGGCTCGCTTCCGTAGAGACCGAGGACGCGTTTGCCCAGCTGATCGCTTCGCTGCGGGGATATTTGGGCCATTATCTGAAGCTTCCTTTCCGAATAGCAAGCAGCGGCGTCATGAAGGAGATCCGTTCCGTCCCGGACACGATCATGAAGCTTGCCCGCCAGGCATCGCATGCCGCGGCCGGACAGGAGGAGGCGGTCCGGATCAAGGGAGGCAGCGACAACAAGGCGATTGAAGTCGCGCTCCAGTATATTGAGGCGCATTATAAGGAAGAAACTCTATCGCTCGAGAGGATCGCTTCCGTCGTTTACCTCAATCCGGTCTACTTCAGCCAGCTGTTCAAGCAGAAGACCGGGCAGGGCTTCAAGGACTACATCATCGGGCTGAGGCTGGAGGAAGCCAAGCTGCTGCTGCGGGAATCGGATCTGAAGCTCGCGGATATCGCGGAGCGGATCGGATATCAGGACATGCGCCATTTCACGCAAGTATTCCGCAAGAGATTCATGCAGACGCCGACGGAATATCGGACCCGCAAGAAAATGGAACAGCGGTAACTGTCCATAGCTGACATGGACGTGGCACCTAATTAGGCTTCCCGCCTCTTCAAGAGGGCCGGGATGCCTATTTATGTAAAAGGCGATTCGGGATCTGGAAGGAAGTGTGGGAAACGGCAATCCTTCCAGGGAACCATGTATATAGAAGGGAAGTCAGGTGAGAATAGGACAGTGGCGGGATTGGAAACAGCCGGCGGGTTCTATCGGGGCTTTTGCCGGCTGGTCGGGGAGAGGTCGTTTGCCGGTTGTAGAAGACCGGAACAGCTCGGGGAATTTATAAATAAAGATGAGAATCCATAAATAAAAATTCATCTTGATTTGCTTAGAAATTGTAAAGAATAGGGCAAGTTTTCCGATAAATCATTTCATCCGTTGCGGCTCCTATGAATAATACTTTATCAAATAATTGCGTTAATTGAATGAAGCGTCAGTGTGATGAAATTAACATTGAATAATTATAAGTGTAAAAAATTGAGAATTCTCCTTGAGGCGCGAATAAATTTATCGGCCGAAAGAAAATAATGCAAGTTGTTATTCTTACTATGTAATAGTATAATTCATTTATGCTATTCAACCATTAATGTGAGGGGCGTGTAAGGTTAGTGTACAAAAAGACAGGATTGACACTGGCAGCACTGATGATCGCAGGCAGCGTGCTTGCAGCATGCGGCGACGGCAACAATAACAGCAACTCCGGCAATACCGGCAACACCGGCGGAGATGCGGCCGGCAACACGGCAACGAACACCGCCGAAAATACCGGCGGCGAAGCAGCCGGCAACCTGGCCGCAGATCAAGTCTTCCGCATGAACCTCACTTCCGAGCCTCCTACTTTGGACCCGGCTCTGATGCAGGACAACGTGTCCGGCACGGTTGCAAACGGCCTGTTCGAAGGTCTGACGAAAGCCGATAAGAACGGCGAGATCGTTGGAGGCATGGCCGAGAAATGGGATGTTTCCGAAGACGGCAAAACGTACACGTTCCACATTCGCCAAGGCTCCAAATGGTCCTCCGGCAACCCGGTCACGGCTCATGACTTCGAGTTCTCCTGGAAACGCACGCTGGATCCGAAAGCGGCTACACCAGCTCCTTACGCTTACCAGCTTTACTACCTGGCCGGCGCTGAAGAGTACAACACGGGCAAAGGCAGCGTAGATGCCGTTGGCGTCAAGGCGATCGACGACAGCACGCTGGAAGTCAAGCTGAAAAACCCGACGACTTACTTCCTCAGCCTGCAGACGTTCTACACATACTTCCCTGTAGACAAAGTCGCAGCCGAGAAGGATCCGAACTGGGCCAACGAAGCGGCAACGTTCTCCAGCAACGGACCGTTCAAGCTCGCTGCCTGGAAGCACAACGATTCCGTTGAGCTCACTCCGAACGACGGCTACTACGGCAAAGCCGACGTGAAGCTGCAAAAAGTCCAGTTCTCCATGATCGCAGACTCCAACACCGAGTTCAACAGCTTCAATACGGGCAAGCTGGACTGGGCAGGAGCGCCGACCGGCACGATTCCGCTGCCGCAACTGGCCAAGCTGCGCAAAGAGAACAGCGACAAGCTGCAAATCAAAGACACGGCGAACACGTACTTCTATATCTTCAACCAGTCGAAGAAGCCGTTCAACAACGCCAAGGTCCGCAAAGCCCTCTCGATGGCGATCGACCGCCAGCTGCTGATCGACCGCGTCGTATCCGGCGGCCAAAAACCGGCCTTCGGCTTCGTACCGCCAAGCATCACGGGCGAATCGAAGAGCTTCCGCGAGGAAACGCAGGATGCTTACTTCAAGGAAGACGTCGCTCAAGCGAAAACGCTGCTTGCCGAAGGTCTGAAAGAAGAAGGCATGGCTTCCTTCCCTGCGACGACGCTGCTCTTCAACACCTCCGATGCGCATAAGCAAATCGCTGAAGCTGTAGTCGACATGTGGAAAACGAACCTCGGCATCGAAGTGAAGCCGGAAGTCCAAGAGTGGAAAGTCTTCCTGAAAAACCGTACCGCTCTTAACTACGACATCGCCCGCGCAGGCTGGGGCGCCGACTACAACGATGCCATGACGTTCCTCGACCTGTACGTAACGGGCGGCGGCAACAACGACATCGGCCACAAAAACCCAGAATACGACAAGCTGATCAAGGACGCTTATGCTTCCCCGGTTCAAGCGGATCGCGTGAAAATGATGGCGCAAGCCGAAAAAATCCTCATCGAGGACGAAATGGCTGTAATGCCGATCTACTACTACACGAGCTCCGAACTGGTTAATCCAAAAGTCAAAGACGTTATCATGGATTATGCCGGCAACATCAACTACAACAACGGTTACTTTGAGAAATAAGCCATACCGCTGAACAGCTGACAGAGAGAAGAAGGGATCGCGGCTGGAGCCGCCGTCCGGTGCTGGACACCGGACCGTCTCCGGCCGTCCCTTCTTTCTTTGCGGTTGGGCTGGGTAACGAAAAGAGGTGCTGGAATGTTTCGATTCATCGTTCGGAGGCTCATCAATATCGTCATCTCGCTCGTCGTGCTAGCGTCAGCGACGTTTTTCCTGATGAAAGCCGTTCCGGGCAACCCTTTCCTTAACGAAAAAAACTCGCAGGCCACCATTGATGCGATGATGAAATATTACGGTCTGGACAAGCCGTTGTGGCAGCAATACCTGACTTATATGAAAAACCTGTTCCAAGGTGAATTGGGCGAGTCGCTCAAGACGCCGGGGCGTTTTGTTACCGACATCATTTCCCAATCGTTCGGCAACTCCCTCAAGCTCGGCCTTGTCGCCGTTGTCGTCTCTGTCATCGTAGGCGTGGCGCTCGGCATGATCGCCGCGATGTACAACCGCAAGCTGATCGACAAGATTGCCGTGTTTGTCGCCATTCTCGGCATTTCCATTCCGAACTTCGTCGTCGGTTCCGTCATGCAGTATCTGCTTGGCGTCAAAGTCACCTGGTTCAACGTCGCCGGACTTGCAGGACCGATGGATTACGTATTGCCTACGATCGCGCTCTCCGCGCTGCCGATCGCTTTCATCACCCGCTTGACACGCTCTTCCATGCTTGAAGTGCTGACCGCAGATTACATCCGTACAGCCAAGGCCAAGGGGCTGTCTCCTATGCGCATTGTGCTGCGCCACGGATTGCGCAATGCGATTCTGCCGGTCGTCACCTATCTCGGCCCGATGAGCGCCAACGTCATCACCGGCTCCGTCGTCGTCGAGAAAATCTATGCCATCGCAGGCTTGGGCAAATTCTTCACGGACAGCATCGCGAACCGCGATTATCCGCTGATTATGGGCATCACGCTGTTTTACGCGGTCATTCTCATGGTGGCAAGGTTCCTGGCCGATATCGGCTACGCGCTGGTGGATCCGCGCATGAAGAAGAGCAAAGGAGGCTGATTCCAACATGGACAACACAACTGACCAACGCCGGCCTTTGCCGGATCCGAAAAAGTTCATTCCGCTGAAGAAGCGGGAGAACATCCAGCAGCAGATGGCGCCAAGCTACACGACCTGGAAGCTCGCGATGATGAAGCTGACTTCCAACAAGTTCGCCATGGCTGGCGGCGTCGTTCTGATTCTGCTCATTCTGATGGCCATCTTCGGCCCGATGATGACCAAATACGACTTCCGCACGACAAGCCTGCTCAATTCTTTCCTGCCTCCCGGAGCCGATCATTACTTCGGCACCGACGACCTCGGACGCGATATCTTCGCGCGGAGCTGGAAAGGCGCGCAAATCTCTCTGACCGTGGGCATCATCGCCGCGCTTGCCGATGTCATTCTCGGCATCATCATCGGCGGCATCATGGGCTTCTTCGGCGGCAAAGTCGATGAAGTGCTCAACAAGATCACCGAAATCCTTTATTCGATTCCTTACCTGCTCGTCGTTATCCTGCTCGGCGTCGTGCTGGGACAAGGCATGCTCACCATCATCATCGCCCTTAGCGCGACGGGATGGATCAACATGGCCTGGATCGTGCGAGGCCAGATCAAGCAGCTCAAAAATCAGGAATACGTCCTGGCGGCTCAAGCTGTCGGCTCCGGCGGATTCCGCATCCTTTTCAAGCATCTGATTCCGAATACGATGGGCCCTATCATCGTCACGATGACGCTGACCGTTCCGAGCGCGATTTTCGCCGAAGCTTTCCTGAGCTTCCTCGGTCTAGGCGTGCAATCCCCGGCTGCATCATGGGGAACGATGATCAACGATTCGATCGTAAGTTATCAGCTGTACCCTTGGACGCTTCTGTTCCCGGCCGGACTTCTCTGTATCGCCATGCTGGCTTTCAACATTTTCGGCGATGGCCTGCGCGATGCATTCGATCCGAAAACCAAGGTGGAATAGGAAGACCCGACTATCGAAAGCTCTGTCTCCGCTGCTGCTGAGACGGGCAGCCGGATGACTTCTATACCCCGACAAGATGAAGTTGAATGCTTGCTGTTCGGCGCAGCAGGCGGAATGTCCCCGGAAAAGCGACAGCGCTCGCCTTTGAAGACCGGATTCCAACCCTGTAAGGGGATGGACAATGAAGGAATCCGGGCTTCAACAGCGATTGAAAGGGACATCCGACCTGCGAAGCGCATCGATAGCGACATTCAACTTACTAGCTACCACCGACATGAGGAAGGTGAAACTCTTATGGAACCGATTCTTACAGTCGACGGCCTGCGCGTCTCTTTCCGCGTCCGCGGCGGCGAAGTGCAGGCCGTACGCGGCGTCTCCTTCTCGATGGACAAAGGAGAGGCGCTGGCAATCGTCGGCGAGTCCGGATCCGGCAAGAGCGTCACGGCCCAATCCATTATGCGTCTGATTCCTACGCCTCCGGGCGTTTTCAAGGACGGCTCGATCGTTTTCGAAGGCAGCGACCTGCTGAAGAAGACCGAGAAGCAAATGGAATCCGTACGCGGCCGCGATATCGGCATGATATTCCAGGATCCCATGACATCGCTCAATCCGACGATGACCATCGGCGGACAGATTATTGAAGTGCTGGTCCGCCATCAGAATATGTCCCGCGGCGACGCCGAGAAGCGCGCCGTCGAAATGCTGCGGATCGTCGGCATTCCGAATCCGGAAGCCCGCGTCAAGCAGTATCCGCATGAATTCTCCGGCGGCATGCGCCAGCGCGCGATGATCGCCATCGCGCTGAGCTGCGACCCTACGCTGCTCATCGCCGATGAGCCGACGACCGCTCTCGACGTCACGATTCAGGCTCAGATCCTTCAGGTCATGAAGGACATGCAGGAGAAGCTCGGCACGTCGATCATTCTTATCACCCATGACCTTGGCATCGTTGCCGACATGTGTGATAAAGTTATTGTTATGTATGCCGGACAGGTCGTGGAGCGAGGCAACAAGTTCGAAATCTTTAAAAACCCTCAGCATCCTTACACCCAAGGTCTTCTGAAGTCCTTGCCGCGCATGGATCAGAGAAAAGACGAGCCGCTGATCCCGATTGAAGGCACGCCTCCGGATATGGCCAACCCGCCTCACGGCTGTCCGTTCGCGGCCCGCTGCCCGCACGCGATGGAAGTATGCGTCGAAGTCGATCCGTATATGTTCACGCACAGCCCGACCCATGAATCCAAGTGCTGGCTTCACGCCAAGCCGGAGTAAGGAGGACGAACAGTATGAGCAACAGCAATCATGCGATGCTGGATGTAAACGACCTCAGCAAGTTCTTCGATGTCGGCAAGAACAAAACGCTGAAAGCCGTGAACGGACTGAATTTGTCCATCCGCAAGGGCGAAACGCTCGGCATGGTCGGCGAATCCGGCTGCGGCAAGTCGACGGCCGGACGCACGATCATGCGTCTGTACGAGCCGACCTCCGGATCGGTTAATTTCAACGGCGAGAACATCTACTCGATGAAGGGCGCCAAGCTCAAGGCTCTGCGCCGCGAGATGCAGATGGTGTTCCAGGATCCTTACGCCTCCCTCAACCCGCGCTGGACGGTCGAGAACATCATCGCCGAGCCGCTGGATGTGCACGGCCTGACGCCGAGCAAAAAGGAGCGCAAGCTGGCCGTCGAGAGGCTTCTCGACAAGGTCGGCCTGAATCCGTCCCATCTGACACGTTACCCGCATGAATTCTCCGGCGGCCAACGCCAGCGGATCGGCATCGCCCGCTCGCTCGCGGTGGATCCGAAGTTCATCGTGGCGGACGAGCCGATCTCGGCGCTCGACGTGTCCATCCAGGCTCAGGTCGTCAACCTTCTGCAAAACCTGCAGAAGACGGAGGGCCTGACCTATCTGTTCATCGCGCATGACCTGGCGATGGTCAAGCATATCAGCGACCGGATCGCGGTTATGTATCTCGGCAAGCTGGTGGAGATCGCGGAGAGCGACGATCTGTACGCCGACCCGCGCCATCCGTACACCCAGGCGCTGCTGTCGTCCATTCCGGTACCGGATCCGGACTTCGAGGCGACCAAGGAGCGCATCGTGCTTCGCGGCGATCTGCCGAGCCCGATCAGCCCTCCGAGCGGCTGCCCTTTCCGTACACGCTGCCCGGCAGCTACAGAGCGCTGCGCGGCCGAAGTGCCGGAGCTGCGCCAAGTCGGCCCGAACCCTGGCCATCTGGCTGCCTGCCATTATGCTTAATGCTTTTTTGATCGAGAACGAACCTCTGGTATCCTTTATGGACGCCGGAGGTTTTTTTATCGTTTGATTCGAAGAGCGAATACGGAATGTATGGGATTCAATCGCTTGCGGGAGGGAGTTCCCATGTGTTCGGATCGGTTGAATTCGGTTCCTTTATTCGGCAGCAGAGGAGGCAGGCCCCGACTGGAGCGTTTGTGGAATTCCCTGATTTCGATTTCAAAGAGGTGGATCTGTTCGTAGGTCATCAATGCTCTCTCCTTTGATAGGAATGATAGGGTGGTCGTTCCGGCTCTGTACTTCCTTATCTTAGGAGCTTGGAGTGACAACAGTCTGTCAGCAATGGAAACCGACAGGAACAAATGTTCCAATCAGGGGAGGCTTAATCAAGTAGGGCTTGAGAATCTGCGGGGATATTTTGCAGGAAACGTTCCGCTTGAGAAGAAGCCCTTGGCATTCAAGGAGTTCATGGGCATCGAAAAAAGTCCATAGGCATCATAAGATTCGGCGGGCATGCAAAAAGAGCCCCCGGCCGGTAAAAGGAGCCGTAAGAATACAAGAAAAGCCCTTCGGCAGAAGTCCGCTCGAAGGGCTCAAGGTTAATGTTCGTTATTCGCTTTTCATCTTGCGGCGGAGTTCGGCGAGCTGCTCGTCAATGACGGAGGCGCGGCCGGAATCCGGGGCTGGCGCAGACGGCTCATAGGAAGAAGCTGCTGTGCCGGAGCCGGGCTTGTAGTCTCTGGAGAGGCCGAGCTGAGCTTCCCATTGAAGAATTTTCTCCTCGATCCGGTCGAATCCGCGTGAAGCGATTCCCGGCTCGAAGCCATGAGAGAAGCTCGGCGCCTTGCGCTCTGCGGCAGCTTCCGCTTTTTGCAGGCGCTCGCTCAGATCGGAGCGCTTCTGGACAAGGCGGGCGAGCTCTTCCTGGGCGCCTTCGAGGCGGATATCGAGCTCGGCAGAAGCATGCTTGGCTTGATCGTACAGGCGGCCGTATTCAGCCGCCTGCTCCGAATAACGGAGTTTGGTTTCGAGGGCAAGGCGCGCTTCCGACTCGCGGCCTTCGGCCAATGCCTCTTCGGCTTTGAGCTGGTTGTGCTGCGACAGCTGCTCGCATTCATCGAGGCGCTGCTTGTAAGCGCGGGAGGCGGATTGCTGGCGGCTGAGCTCGCTTTTCATGCCGTCGATTTCCTCTTCCATATTGCGGATATACTGATTCATCATCAAAACGGGATTTTCAAGCTTGCTGATGACTTCGTTGGCGGTAGCTTTGGTCAGGTTCATGATCCGGTCGAATACGCTCATGGGATGCACTCCTTTATATTGGGTATGGCGGGCTTTATTCGTGCGGCAGTCGTCTCGGCTTAGCGGTAGGTGTAGGAATCCGGGGGAGGCGGTGCCGCGAAGCCGGACTCCTTGGGAAGGATGACAGCGGCGGCGGCATAGATCAGGAGGGCCGTACCGCAGCTGAATACGGCTGCGGCGATGAAGCCGATCCGGAGCAATCCGGGATCAATGCCGTATGTGCGGCCGATTCCTCCGCATACCCCCGCAAGCTTGCGATCTGTGCGCGAACGATACAAGGTTCTCATACTCATGCATTCTCCTCTTGGCGCGGCGCCCTGCGGCGCTGCTTGATGTCCTTATTGTACCTCCTTGCCGGAAACGGCGACACGGACTCCCGAATGTAATTGCACCTGGACCCGAGACCGGGCTTGCCTCCGCCCCCGGCATGTGAGCGCCGCCTAGTGGATGTGCGATGAATGAAATGGCCGGCGGCTTCACAAGCTAACATCGCTTCACATTTCGATATCCGGGAGGTCCACTCATGGGCAAGAACAAAGCATCCAAAGCAGAGGTCCAATCCACGAAGCTGAACACTTTTGCTGAAAATGACACCGAGTTTTCCAATGAGCTCACTTCGGATGCCAAAGCGGCTTTCAGCGGCAAAGCGACCAAAGCAAACCGTAAAAAAAGCTAAGCAAAAATCCCCCGCTGGATGCGGGGGACTGTACATAGAACGAGTCGGCCGGTAAGGCGGCAAATCCGGAAAAGCGGCTTGAATGCTTTTACCGCCGCAGCCTGGAAAGCTAGTTCAAGAGTGTTTGCGGCTGAACCAGCTTGTGAAGCCTACTTGCTTTTAAACGCTTTGGCAGCGGCTGCCCGGGAAGCAAGCACCCCGGCCGCGGCTGGCTTCTCCGCAGCCCGCGCAGCAGGCTTGGATGCGGCTGAAGGGACTTGCTTCTCCACCGCGCCCGAAGGCTGGCCGGAGGAAACCGGAGAAGACTGGAAGGCAGCCAGCAAAAACCGGGAGACGTCGATTTTGCGGCCGCGGTAGGTGGCGGGAGAGCTGACCAGCAGCTCTTCCTTGGCCCGCGTGATCGCCACGTAAGCAAGCCGGCGCTCTTCCTCAAGCGCGGCTTCCTTGCGGGCTGCCGGATCGGAATCGGCGCCGCCGGCCAGCTTGTCCGCCTCCAGCGCAAGGCTGTGCGGCAGGATGCCTTCCGAAGCCCCGATGATGGCGACGGCGGGGAATTCAAGGCCCTTCGATTTGTGGATCGTCATGAGCTTGACGGCATCCTTGGCCGCATCGGGCGGCAAGGACTTCATCTGCGCATGGCGCTCCGCCATTTTCGAGACGAAGGTAAGGAATGACGGGACGTCGGCAAATCGCGCGGCGGAGGACTCCAGCTCGTCCAGCGATTCGCGAAGCGTCTCCTTATGCGCTGTCGCCCCCGCTGCGATTGAGCCTGCGGAAGAGGCTCCAGCCTGCTCCGCATCGAGGTAGGCGTCGTAAAACTCCTTGCGCATGCGCCGCACGGCATCGGCCGGCTTGAGCGCCTTGAGTCCTTTGACGAACGTAATGCGGGCTTGGATCTGCTCCTTCTGGAAATCCTTAAGCCCTTCCATCGTGAGCAGATGGATGAGCGGGCCTTTCTTGGGACGGGGATCGTCCTTGGCCCGGATGTGGGCCATGCCCTTATGCCGGTTGACATACATGGAAGGCAGGACGCCTTCCATAGCGGTGAAATCGCGCCGCTTGACCGACAGCCTCATATAGTCCACGAGCGGCTTGACGGCGGACTGGTCGTAGAACAGGTCCCCGGTATCCTGGATCTGGAACGGGATCTCCGAGAGGACGAGCTGCTCGAACATGGCGCGGCTGTTGCTTGCGGTACGGTACAGGATGGCGAAATCGCCATAGGCCCGTGCGCCTTCCTCTACCCGTTCCCGGATATGGGCGGTCACGGCGAGCGCTTCCTGATCGGTCGTGAAAGGACGGATGTACAGCGGCACGTCCCGGCTTGTGGCCACGGCCTTCAGCGTCTTCGGAAAGCGGGCCTTGTTATGCTTGATCACTTCGTTGCCGAGGCCGACGATGCTGGCCGTGGAGCGGTAATTGGTGTCCAGCGTAATCATTTTGGCCTGGGGAAAAGCATCCTTGAAGCCGAGAATATATTCGCTGCGCGCTCCGTTGAAGCCGTAAATGGTCTGGTCGTCGTCGCCGACGGCCATCAGATTGCCGTGGCCGCCGGCGAGCATGCGGATGAGCTCGTACTGCAGCAGGCTCGTATCCTGGAACTCGTCGATCATGATATAGCGGAAGCGCCGCTGAAGCGTCGCGAGCAGCCCGGGCTGCTCCCTTAGAAGTCGATGGGACCAGAGCAGGATGTCGTCGAAATCCATCCGCTGCTCGCGTTCCTTCCATTCCTCGAAGCGAAGCAGCAGCCGCTTGAGCTCCCGGTCCGCCTGCGTCCTGTCCGGCAGCTCCTCGAGCGGAACGAGGCTCAGCTTGGCTTCGGACAGAGCGGCGAGCGCAGTCTCCGGCTCGATCCGGTCGCCGAGGCCGAGCTCGCGGATCATGCCCTTGAGCACGATCATCGGATAGGGTCCGCTGCCGAGTATCTCCTGGCGGTAACCGCGGCTGCGGAGGAGCTGCAGGAAGAAGGAGTGGAACGTGCGGGCCGTCACTTGGGAGGCCGCGCCGGGCGGCATGCCGGGCAGAGCGGCGATGCGCTCCTTCATCTCGGCCGCGGCCTTGACCGAGAAGGTGACGAGCAGGATCGAGCGCGGGTCGGCGCCGCGCACGGCGACCAGATAGCCGGTTCTGCCGGCGAGCACGCTCGTCTTGCCGGAGCCGGCGCCCGCCAGCGTCAGCAGCGGGCCGTCGCCGTGGCGGACCGCCTCGATCTGCGGGCCGTTCAGGCTCAGGCCGCGGCTCTCGAGCGCGCGGAAGAAGCCGCTGTCGGCATCGCTGTCCGGCACGAGCCGGGGACTTCCTCCCGCGGAGGCGAGAGTGGCGTAGGGGAGCGAACGTCCGGTTGCTCCGAGCGGCTTTTTGTAGGGAATGGGTAGATTCGCGTTCATAGATGATGTCGTCTCCAATGTATGCCTTCCCTCAGGGGGAGAATGCTTGTTCGTCGTCCTATCAGGATAACGGATTTTGGGAGCCGGGACAAACGGGAATATGCGGAATGGTTGCAATCCGACTCTGGCCGTTGTATCATTGATCCATCAACCATTGATCCATCAAACGATGGAAGGAGGTTCTTGCCATTCCGAATTGCCGAACCGAAGATCTGTTGTGTCTGCTCCTTCATCTGAACAAGCATATCGCGACCCGGTTCGAGCGCTGCGCCGGCATCAGCCCGAATCGGCTCGAGCTGCTCTTCAAGCTGGCCGGCGGTCAGATCAGCCAGGCGGAGCTGCAGAAGGCGGTCTCGATCGATCCCGCCGCGGTCACCCGGCATGTCCAGCAGCTGGAAGCGGAAGGACTCGTCACCCGTACCCGATGCGAGAGCGACAACCGTCTGACGCTCGTTCAGCTGACGGAAGAGGGCCACAGCCGTCTGCGCTCCCACCAGGAACAGAAGGACCGCTTCATGGAAGAGCTGCAGTCCGGCCTCCGCGAGGAGGAGCGGCTTGAGCTTGTCCGGATGCTGCAGCAGCTCGGCGACAAGGTGCAGCAGGTGGAAACGGCGCTGAGCCGTTCCGGAAATGCCGGTACATCCTGATTTTTTTAGAATGAAGCATGGCTTGGAAAGAGACCCGGGCTTCCGGGAAGAAGACGGATGGATAGAGATAAAAATACAGAAGATAAGACAAGGGAGAGATAAATCATGACTGTATCTACAAAATCGAACGACTACAAAAAAATCATTTCCGAACGCCGCTCTGTGCGGGTATACGATCCGGCCGTCAAAATCAGCCGCGAGGAAATGACCGAGATTCTGGCGGAAGCGACCCTGGCTCCATCTTCCGTCAACCTGCAGCCGTGGAGATTCCTCGTCGTTGAAAGCGAGGAGGCGAAAGCGGCTCTGGCCGAGATCGCGCCGAACAATGCTACGCAGGTCAACACTTCGTCTGCTGTCATTGCCGTTTTCGCCGACATGAAAGCTTTCGATTATGCCGATGAAATCATGGGCGGAGCGGTTGAGCGAGGCTTCCTGCCGCAGGAAGTGAAGGACCAGATGATGGCCAACTACACTCGCCTGTTCGCTTCGATTCCGGCCCAGGCTTTCCGCGAGATGATTCTGGTGGACAGCGGCCTTGTATCGATGCAGCTCATGCTTGCAGCCCGCGCCCGCGGTTATGACACGAACCCGATCGGGGGCTACGACAAGAGCCGCATCGCCGACGTGTTCGGCATGGAGAAGGACCGCTATGTTCCGGTCATGCTGATCTCGGTCGGCGTCGCGGCCAAGGAAGCCCGGCTGACGACCCGCTTGGCTGTGGACCGCGTAGCGGAGTGGAAGTAAGCGCAGCAGGACGAGGCTGCAGGCTGAGTGAAGCTATAGCGGAGCGGAATACGCGTAGAAAGACAAGGCTATGATTGCCCGGATGGAACGGCATCAGGCCACGAGAGCGAGGAAACCGACATGATTATCATCCATGCAGGCATCAAGGTGAAAAGCGAGGCGGAGAGCGAGTTCCTAAGCGCCGCCGAGGCGCTGGTGGAAGCTTCCCGAGCCGAAGCCGGCAATGTTTCGTACAGCCTGCTCAAGAACACGGAGCAGGAGCATTCGTACACGATGGTCGAGCTTTGGCAGGATGCGGAGGCTGTCGCGGCCCATAATGCCAGCGGGCATTTTCAGTCGTTTGTGAAGTCTGCTCAGGCTTATATGGCGGCTCCGCTGGACGTGCGCGCTTTTGCGGGAGAAGCTGTTCAGAAATAATGGAGCTTCAGGGAATAATGGAGTTCCAATAATGGAGGTCCGGGGAATAACAGAGTTCCAGGGAATAACAGAGTTCCAGGGAATAACAGAGTTCCAGGGAAAAACAGAGTTCCATGAAATAATAGAGTTCCATGAAATAACAGAGTTCCAGGGAAAACTGCTTCCCGATATATGTCAGGGCCAGCCCATTCGGCTGGTCTTTTTGTCTATTTACCGGGGAAGAGGAAGCGTTCAGGAAGGTTTGATCTAGTCGTTCTTTACCAATCGAATTGCCGCCATTGTGATAACATGATCCTGAATCGTCTGATCGCGGGAGGGAAGCAGAACATGGAGACTGGTATCGGAATTCGCCCTATGACAGGGGAGGACATCGAGCTCATCTATGAAGGGTTGACCGGCCACGACGTCGGCAAGCCTCTTGATTACATCGAGCGCTGCTGGGAAGAGAACCAAAAGGGAGAAAGAGCAACATTCCTGGCCTTTCTGGAAAAGGAATTCGCAGGATGGGGACATGTGGTATTCAAGTCGGATTATCCGTACTTTGCCGAGAACCGAATCCCTGAAATTCAGAACTTCGACGTCATCCCGCCGTTCAGAAGACGGGGAGTCGGAAGCCGGCTGATCGAAGCGCTGGAGGAGCGGGTTTTTGCAAAATCGGATCTAGTCGGCATCGGATTCGGCTTGTATGCGGATTATGGCAGCGCACAGAGACTGTACGTCAAACGGGGATATATTCCGGACGGAAAAGGAGTCATGTACGGCAACCGTCCCGTCGAGCCCGGCGGCCAGGTCCGCGTGGATGACGATCTGGTGCTCTATTTGACGAAATCCAAATGAACGGGATTGAATGCAGGCCGCCAGCCGGGTATGCTAACAGAATAAGATCGGAAGAGAGGCTGTGAAGAGGCGATTATGGCGGTATTGATCAACGAGCAAATCAAAGCATTCGAGGTGATGCTGACAGGACTGAATGGAGAGAAGATCGGCGTCGTCAGCCGGGAGGAAGCGCTGGCGCTGGCGAAGGCGGCCGGAGCGGATCTCGTCTGCACCTCGCTGATGAGCAGCCCGCCGCCTTGCAGCCTGACACCGAAAGGGAAGGGCAAGGACAAGGCTCGCCAAGATGCCAAGACAGCCGGGAAGGGCGCGCCAAGCCATGGCGGCAAGAGCGGCAACAGCGGCAAGAGCGGCGAAAAGGTCAAGGAGCTTCGCTTCACCGCGCATATCGAGGAGCATGATTACGACACGAAGCTGCGGCAGGCGGACAAGCTGCTGCGGGGAGGCAGTGCCGTCCAGATTGTCGTCAAGGCGTCCGGAGCCAAGGAAGGCGCCGCCGCCAAAGCGGTGCTGGAGCGGCTGCTGGCCGATCTGAAGGAAGCCGGCCGCAAGGAAAGCGGCATCCAGACGAGCGGCAAAGGCTCGCAGGTGAAGGTGAATCCGCTCTAGGCTGCAGGTGCTGAGCTGCCTCCGCGATATCGTTGAGGAAATAGCCGGGGATTGACGGCTTGCCGGTGCCCGAGGATGCGCGCATTATGGGTGGCGTTAGGATGCCGTGCAGGTGCTGGACTCAAGTTGAAGGTGCGCTTGTTCCTTGCCGGGGTTCGGATTGTTTCAGGCAAAGGAAACCGGATCGGACATACGATCCGTTATTTTGCGATAAAAGGCCATTATTGAAGCGGATCGGACATACGATCCGTTATTTTGCGATAAAAGGCCATTATTGAAGCGGATCGGACATACGATCCGCTATTTGTTCGTTATTATTGGAATACCGATTTAGATGGATGGAATAACGGATCGTATGTCCGATAAAGGCACGAAAACGAAGAAAAAGCCTAAATAGCGGAACGTATGTCCGATACAACCACCGAACAAGACCAAAACGGGGATGGGTCGCTTGCAATTGGGCAACCGCCGTTATTTTGAAACCCTCTCAGGTAAAGGTACCAGCCTGGTTCAAGCTCAAGCGGGAAGTGGAAGTGTCGGGCTGCCCAAGCGGCCGAGCAGAAATATCAACGGTCACAAGCTCAAGCGGCGATGTAAAAGTATCTAGTCGGTCACAAGCTCAAGCGGCGAGTAGAAGTATCTAGCCCGGTTTCAGGCTCAAGCGGCGATGTAGAAGTCTCTAGTCGGTCACAAGCTCAAGCGGAGATGTAGGAGCATCTAGTCGGTCACAAGCTCAAGCGACGATTGGAAGTATCTAGCCCGGTTTCAGGTTCAAGCGCCGATGCCAAAAAAGGCCAGGAAACTAGCGCTGCGATTCCGGAAGCGGCGGCCTCCATTATCCCAGCGCAAGATTATTGGCGCAGTTGGGTGCAACCAAGGTTTCATTGGGGTTTCATTGGGGTTTCATACGTGTTCCCGCGTAGGGCTCGCTTGGGATGGACCGGAGCGAATCTCAGGCATGCGAGAACCGCAGCCGGTAGCTGCGCGGCGAGATGCCCTCGTACTTGGCGAAGCAGGAGGCGAAGTAGGCCGCCTGGTTGAAGCCGACCTCTTCCGCGACGCGGGAGACCGGATAGTCGGTGCGCAGAAGCAGCAGCTTGGCCTGTCCGATCCGATAGCGGAGCAGGTACTCCTTCGGCGAGCAGCCGAACTCCTTTTGCATGCAGCGGGCGATATAGACGGAGTGGAAATTGAGGCTGTCGGCCATCTCGCGGGCGCTGATCTCCTCGGCGTAATGCTGGCGCAGATAGGCGGCCGCCTGTGTGGCGCAAGCGGCCGAAGGCGAGGTGGAGCGGGCGTCGATGGCCGCCGACAGCTGCTGGAGCAGCTCCTGGAAGAGGATCTGCTGGCGCCAGAGAGCGCCGCCCATATGGCCGCTCTGCGTGATGGCCGTCAGCTGCTCCAGCAGCTCGAACGCCTGCTCCGGCTGCAGCAGCACCGAATGCTGCGGAACCTGGACGGAGAAGGGCGGCGCGGTCATCTTCCAGGCCGCGCTGGCGGAGGAATCGGCCGTATCCCGCTGGCTCTGGTAGAGCGGCAGCCGCTCGTCGGTCGCCGTCCAATGGCCCTGATGGCCGAAGTGCATCCAGTAATACTCGGTCGTCTCCGTGCATGGGGAAGTGCCGAAGTGATGGGCGTCAGGACGAAGGATGAGCGCTTCTCCCGCGCCGAGGGCATAACGGCGGTCTTCTTCTCCGATGTGCAGCGTCCCTTGCCTGACGGCGAGCAGATCGAACACGCCGATGTTGCGGCGATCGACATGGACCAGTCCCGGCCCATGCGTTTCATGGCCGCTGCTGATATAGAAGGGGAGCGGCGGAAGAGCGAACTGAAGCAGATTCATGGGCTACTCTATCCTTTGCTTGGAATGAAAATGAAGTTGGAATTTTGAAAGTTAAGGTTGCATCCTTGATACCTCAGAGCGAGTATAGCACTTATAATTTGGTTTGACTAATGAGCTCCATACTCACTTGTAATCCGCATCATCCTTAATAAGTTAGGTTGTTAGGCGGCTTGGGCGAAGTAAGGGCTTTCATCAGCCCGGTGCGGGCGATCCGTACCAGGTTATCCAGGGTGGAGGTTGCATAAATGAAAAATCGTAATTATTCCCTGTGGGCGCTCTCGTGGCCGATCTTCATCGAGCTGTTCCTGCAGTTTCTTCTTGGGGCCGCCGATACGCTGATGGTCAGCAAAGTGTCCGATGACGCCGTAGCGGTCGTCGGCTTCTCCAATCAGCTGTTCAATGCGATGACGGTTCTCTTCACGGTCATCGCCAGCGGCGCAGGCATCCTGATCGCGCAAAAGCTGGGCGCAAGGAAAGAGGAAGAGGCCCGGACGATTTCCATTATCGCCCTCAAGGCGACGGTCCTCATCGGCGCGGCGCTGAGCGCGGTGCTGATCCTGTTCCCGGCGCCGATCGCCCGGGTGCTGCAGATGCCCGAGGAGCTGGTGCCGATGGCGGTCCGCTACATCTCCATCGTCGGCGGCGGCATGATCCTGATCGCCGTCATGAGCACGCTGAGCACGGCGATCCGCAACACCGGCAACACGCGGGGACCGATGTACACGGCCGTCGGCATGAATGTCATCCACATCATCTTGAACTACGGCTTCATCTTCGGCGCCTTCGGCCTGCCGCAGTGGGGACTGACGGGAGTCGCCGTCAGCACGCTGGTCAGCCGCCTGCTCGCCTCGGCGCTGCTCTTCTACATGTTCCTGTTCGCCTTCGAGCGCCGCATCTGGTGGGGCGACATCAAGATCTGGAGCCGCGGACTGTTCTCCGAGGTCATGAAGATCGGCTGGCCGCTCGGCGTATACTCGGCCAACTGGGTGTTCTCCCAGCTCGTCATCTTCACGTTCATCGGCTCGCTCGGAGCCAAGGAGCTGTCGGCGCGCACGTATATGAACACGCTGGAATCGTTCTGCTTCCTGATCGGGTTCTCGATCGCGCTTGCTACGCAGATTCGGGTCGCCCACTTGTTCGGAGGGGGACGCATGCGGGAGGCGTACAAGGGCGCCTATACCGGCCTCTGGATCGGCCAGCTGGTCGTCATCGGCAACGCGCTGCTCGTGTTCCTGTTCGGCAGGCAGATGCTGGGGCTGTTCACCTCGGACAGCGAGATACTGGCCATCTGCGCTTCCCTGCTCGGTCTCAACCTGCTGCTGCAGCCGGGCAAGATGCTCAACATGACGATAGCCGACTCCCTCAACGCGGTCGGAGATACCCGCTTCACGATGGTCATCTCGACAGTCAGCATGTGGGGCGTATCGGTAGCCGTCGCCTACTACTTCAGCATCCATCTCGGCTGGGGGCTGGTCGCGATCTACGCCTGCATGATCGCGGACGAATACTTGCGCGGCTTCGTCTGCTGGCTGCGCTGGCGCAGCCGCAAGTGGGCTACGCGCGGCGCGGCCCAGGAAGTGCCGACTGTCGCGAGCGGCACCGCTGCGGAGATGTGAGCCTGCCGCAATCGACAGCACCAAAAAGGATGTCCGAAAGGCGCGAGCCTCCAGGACATCCTTTTTTTCGTTCCGGATTGTTCGCTGGAAGTAATCGGAAGCTGAAGATGGCTTAAAGAGATTCGCTTTTTTATGGTAAAATCATGAAAGCTTCATGATTGTCCATTTATCGTCATCTTCAGGAGGTCTTGTTTTTGCAGGCTGCATGGGCTGTCGCGATTTTTCTGCTTACCTACGCGTTCATCGTTTCCGAAAAAATCCACCGTACGGTCGCCGCCATGCTGGGCGCTCTCATCGTCGTGGCCGCAGGCCTCGTCGAGCAGCATAAGGCGGTCGAGCATATCGACTTCAATACGCTCGGCCTGCTGATCGGCATGATGATCATCGTGCATGTCACCGCCGAGACCGGCATATTCGCCTACGCCGCGATAAAGGCCGCCAAGCTGGCCAAGGGCGAGCCGGTACGCATTCTCGTCGCGCTGGCGCTCGTCACGGCTCTCGGCTCCGCCTTCCTAGACAACGTGACGACGATCCTGCTCATCGTCCCGGTCACGTTCAGCATTACGCGCCGGCTCAAGGTCAGCCCGATTCCATTCCTGATTACCCAGGTCATCGCTTCCAACGCAGGCGGAACCGCGACGCTGATCGGCGATCCGCCGAACATCATGATCGGAAGCGCGGTCAAGGAGCTGACCTTCCTCGCCTTCATCGAAAATCTGGCGCCGATCATCGCCATCATCATGGCGGTCTATGTGCCGATCTTCATGCTCATCTTCCGCAAGCAGCTGCGCACGACGCCGGAGCTGAAGGCGAGACTGATGGAGATGGAGGAGGACGGCCTGCTGCATGACCGGAAGCTGCTCATCAAGTCGCTGTCGGTGCTTGGGCTTACGATCGCGGGCTTTTTCCTGCATCAGGCGCTGCATCTGGAATCCGCGACCGTGGCGCTGGCAGGAGCGTTCATCCTGCTGCTGCTCACCGGAGAGCGCATGCTGGAGGCATCCCTTGCCGCGGTGGAATGGCCGACGCTGTTTTTCTTCATCGGCTTGTTCGTCCTTGTGGGCGGGCTGGTCGACACGGGCGTCATCGGCCGCTTGGCGGAAAACGCCGTGGATCTGACCGGAGGCGACATGAAATCCGCGTCCATGCTGATTTTATGGCTCAGCGCGATCGCCTCTGCCTTTCTGGACAATATCCCGTTCGTCGCCACGATGATTCCGCTCATCCAGGACATGGGGAGCATGGGAATCGACAACCTGGAGCCGCTCTGGTGGAGCCTGGCGCTCGGGGCTTGCCTTGGCGGCAACGGCACCTTGATCGGGGCGAGCGCCAATCTCGTGGCGGCGGGGATCTCGGCCCGGGAGGGATATCCGATCCGGTTCCTGACGTTCCTGAAATACGGCTTCCCGCTCATGCTGCTCTCGGTCGCGCTGTCCAGCGTGTACGTCTATTTGCGGTATCTGCTGTAGCTGCGGCATACGGCTGTCGAGAACGTCTATAACCATTCTGGAGCCTGACGGATTCCCGGCGGAGCGGTAAGATACGGGGAGCTGAAGGAATCAGGAAAGAGGGCGTGAAAATGGGACAGACATCGGAGGAGCTCAAGCTCAAGCTCCAGCGGATGACAGAGACAAGCAAGGGAGACTGGCTTCAAGAGGATAGCGATCTGCTCTTGGAGGACATGCTGGATCATATCGGGGCCGTAGACCCGGAGCTGAGGGACGAGCTCATCTACTCCGCGTTCGCCAAATGGATCGGGGAAGGATATTTGAGTCCCGGACAGCTGGAGCGTGTGCTGGAGCGCTGTCTTGGGCTGCAGATGAGCGGAATCGGGGAACAAGGGAGCGATACGGTGTTCACGCGCTCCTTCGCCTCTCTGGCGCTGACATGCGTCATCGTCGCGGACAGGAAGAGCGGCGTCCTGAGCGGCGCCCAAACGGAGAAGGCGATCCGCCAAAGCTTGTCCTATATGGAAAGAGAGCGGGATACCCGCGGCTTCGTGCCTGAGAAAGGATGGGCCCATGCCATCGCGCACGGAGCGGATTTGCTTGGTGCCTGCGTCAGGCATCCGGCGTTCCGGCCGGAGCGGGCTCCGGACATTCTGGCAGCGGTGCAGAGTGCTTTTTTCAAGGAGACGGTCTATACCGACGATGAGGACAGCAGGCTGACGACTGTCATCGACAGGCTGCTGGAACGCGGTCTGGCCGATGCTGCGCTGGCGGGATGGATCCAGGGACTGCCGGAGGCGTATGAAGCCTTCCTTTCTTCAGGAACGGATTATTTGGCGGCTTTCCACACCCGTATCGGACTGGCTTATTTCTTGAAGACGCTCTATTTCCGGCTTGACGGGGAGCTTGGCGAAGCCCGGGCTGCCGCAGAGGAAGCGGTCCGACGTCTTCAGACCAACAGGAGGATTTGATATGGGGCTGAGGCCGAATTTGTTTGAAGGAAAGCTCGTCCGACTGGCCGCTCCAAGGCCGGAGGATGTCGCCACAATGGCGCTTTGGATGGAGGATTCCGATTACTTGCGGAACGTGGACACGGAGTACGCGGTGCCGGCTACGGAAAAGCAGATGGAATCGGAGTCGGAGCCCGGCTCCAAGGAAGTCTACTTCCGTCTGCGTGAGCTTGAAGGCGACGAGCTGATCGGCTTCGCGGCCATCCACAGCATCGAATGGAACAACCGCGCCGGGATGCTCGCGATCGGCATCGGGGAGGCGCAGAACCGGGGCCGCGGGTATGGCTCGGACGCGCTGAAGATCCTATTGCGCTATGCGTTCCACGAGCTCAATCTGCACCGTGTCGGCTTGGATGTGATCGAGTATAATGCGGGCGGCATCCGGGCGTACGAAAAGGCGGGCTTCCGCCACGAAGGCAGGGCCAGAGAGGCTGTCTGGCGGGACGGACGCCTGTATGACCGGATCAGCATGGGCATACTCCGCCGGGAATGGGAAGCGGCGCTGGAAAGCTAGAGGGCCGTCTGCCGAACGGCAGGCCAAAAAAGACCCGGGACAAGCTCCCGGGTCTTTTTTGGCGTTGCTTTAAGGTTTAGGATTGAAGCCGATGCGAGAAGCCGAGCGTAATAATCTCCGCAGGACCGGCCGGAAGCTCGGCGCGGCGGCCGGCGTCCAGTCCGGACGCGGTTTCGGCCTGCTCAAGCACGCCGCTCTTGTACCAGCCGGAAGCTCCTGCCGGAGCCTGGACGGCCAGCTTGGCGGGCTCGCGCTTCAAGTTGTACCAGCGGGCCATAACGTCGCCGACAGCGTTGACCTTGAAGGCTGAGAACGCCAGCGCCTCGCCTTCCCAGGCCAAGGCGGCATCGACGGGACGGAGCGTTCCGCCATGGATGCCGGTCTGCGCCGTCGTCCATGGCGTTTCGAACTGGTAGGCCTCGGCATACGCGCCTTCTGCGGCTCCGTCGCCGCCATGCGGGATAAGCGCCAAGCGCGCTTCATGCGGACCGATGCACTGGGCTTCCGGCGTCGGGAACCAGCCCCAGTCTCCGAGCTCTCCCGTCGAGCGGAGCAGCGTGACCGCGATCGTATTGCGGCCGTCGCGGAGCACCTCGTACTCGTTCAGCCCGCTGTTCGCCACGGTAAGACCGGCGCGCGCGCCGGCCGCGGCCAGGCCGCTGACGTCGGCAAAGGCCGTCTGATGCTGCGCGTTGCTCGGGTTGGTCCACTCGGCGGATGGCTCGTTGTCGCGCAAGGCGGCTTCAAAGATGGAGTCCGCCGTGTGGACAGACGTCTCGAGATCCGTCGGGAACAGCATGCGCACCCGGTGATCCTTGGCCTGGTTGTCGAAGGAGGAGACGATGTCCAGCCTTCTGCTTCCCCGCTCCAGCGACAAGGTCGTCGTCAGGCGCAGCTTGACCGTCTGCTCGGAGCGGCCGGCCTGGCGTTCCGGGAAGTAGACGATTTCCCGCTGCTCGCGCTCCAGAAGCTCATCAGCCGAGGCGGGCAGCTCCCATTCGTGGACGATTTCCAGAGCGGCCCGGTACGGAGCGTCCTCGGCAACGCGGACGGATGCCTGCAAGCCCTTCGTGGTCAGCGGCTCTACGCCCTTCGGAGCCATGAACATGTATTCGTTGCCGATGTCGCCGCTGTCCTCATATACGCCAAGACCGGTGTAAACCCGTCCGGTGCGGAGATCGCTCAAGGCGAAGCTGCCGTCCTCGGCGACTTCGGCGCGCAGCAGGCCATTGTCCAGCACGCGGCCTCCTTGGAGAAGGGAAGGCTGCTGCGTCGGCGCCTGCCCGCCTTTCACCCAGGCATAAGCGCGGTGGCCGAGCGCCGGCACGGCGTCAGCGCGGAAGGTCAGGCGCACTCGGCGGGCCTGGTAAGGCTGGCGGAAAGCGTCGTCCGGCAGGTCATAGCCGAACTGAAGACCGAGATCTTCCATCGTGCAAGGAATAGCCTGCCCCTGATCGTCTACGAGTACTCGGCCTTCGAGGCCGATTTCGGAGATGCGGGAGTTCATTTCCGGAATCGGGATGCCATCGCGGAAATAGATCCGTGCCGCGTCGAGTTCTACCGACACGGTGCCGCCGCGTTCATATCCGGTCGTGTTGTTCACGACGAACGGCAGAGCATCGGAGCCGTAGGATCCAAATACCCGGGTGTCCACGGCGTCGGCGAGGAAACGCGCCGTCTCGTCGAGGATGGATTCCGCCACATGGCGGCTCTTGTCGAAGCGGGCGACCATCTCCCGGTGGACCTCGTCCACGCTGCAGCCGCAGATGCTGTCATGCGGATGGTTCTGCATGAGCAGCTTCCAGCCGTACGTGAGCAAGTGATGCGGGTAATCCTTGCCGTGCAGATGAGCGTAGGCCGCAAGCGGCTCCGCCGCGCGCTCCAGCAGAGCTTGGCCGCGGGCGTTCATCTGCTTGAGGTAGACGCGCGAGGAGGCGGTGTTGACCAGCGTTCCCCAGCCGTCCGTGCGCTGGCTGCGCAGCTCGCCCTGAACGACCGACAGAGGCCGCTCTCCCGCCGACTCGCGGACGGCTTGCAGATAGTCCGGGAAGTTGGAGTGGATGAAGGTCACATCCGGCTCTACCGCGCCGGCCATGCGGATCGCCTCGGCCAGATCCGTCTGGATCGGCTGGTGGTCGCAGCCGTTCATGAAGAGCAGATGCGGGGTCGACGCGTATTTGCCGGCGTCGGAAAGCTTGCGCTGCCAGTAGGCGCGGGCTTCCTCGGCTTGAACCGGCACCTCGTTGCCGTTGGAATACCAGTTGGCGAACAGAATGCCGAGCACGCGGGAGCCGTCGGGCCCTTCCCAGATGAGCTCGGAGAAGGAGCTTTCAAAGGCGGTCGACTCTCCGACCTCGTTGTTGAAGCCGGTCGGCTTGACGCCGCGCCCGAACAGCGCGTTGTCGATGCCGGCCTGCGCCATCAGCTGCGGCGTCTGGCCGACAAGGCCGAACGTGTCGGGGAAATAGCCGATCTTGGATACCGGACCCCAGCGGGCGGCATCCTCATGGCCGATCTGCAGGTTGCGGAGATTGGCCTCGCCGCTCGTGAGGAAGGCGTCCTGCAGAATATACCACGGACCGATCCCGATGCGGCCCGCGGTGATCAGGGCTTGCAGGCGTTCGCGGTTGTCCGGCCGCACCTGAAGGTAATCCTCCAGGATGATCGTCTGGCCGTCGAGGAAGAAGCTGCGGTAGCCGGGATCGTTCTCGAGCGTGTCCAGCAAGGTGTCGACGAGCTCGACGAGCCGGACATGATGTTTCTCATAGGGGAGGTACCATTCCCGGTCCCAGTGCGTATGCGAGATCAGATGCGCGGTGCGCTTGCTCATGGGGAGCACGTCCTTTCAGTACGGAGTGGAGTGAAAGCGATGTTGACGATCGGTCTTTGACCAACAGGCAAGTGGAATCAGGCGTCCAGCAGGCCGTCCTTCATCGCCCGGTAAACGAGCTGCGAGAAGAGGCTGTTGGACCAGGCGAACCAGCTGCGCGTAAATACGGCGGGATCGTCGGAATGGAACCCTTCATGCATGAATCCGGTGTCCGCATCGGTCGACTCCAGCATGTCGATCATGGCGAGCTTTTCCTCGGCGGATACGGCTGTGATGCCCTGCATGGAAAGGGCCATATGCCAGATGTAGCCCGGCGGCGTGTGGGGGCTGCCGATGCCTTTGGCCTTGGCGCCTTCGTAATAGAACGGATTCTCCTTGCTCAGCGCGAAGCGGCGCGTGTTGAGATAGATCGGATCGTCCTCGGACGTATAGCCGACGTAAGGGATCGACATCAGGCCCGGCGTGCCGGCATCGTCCATCAGGCAGTAGTTGCCGAAGCCGTCGGTCTCGTAGGCGTAGATGGGACCGAACTCGGGATGGCGGTACACGCCGTACAGCTGGATGCCGTGGTCGACGTCCGCTTCCAGATCCGCCAGCTCCTGCACCATCGCCATGTCGCGGAATACCCATTCCGCTATCTCCCGCATCTGCCGCAGCGTGACGACGGCGAACATGTTGGCCGGAATGTTGTAGTGGAAGTCGCACGCATCGTCGCTCGGGCGGAAGCCCGACCAGATCATGCCCGTATAGTTGACCGGCATGCCGAGGCCGCTGTTGCGCAGCGAATCGGTCGGAATGCCGTTGTTGCGGGTGAAGCGGTAGGGGGACTGCTCCAAGTGCCGCTGCTCCGTTTTCCACAGATCGATTGCCGTCCTCATCGCCAGCTTGAAGTCCGTGTCGAAGATGGCGGTATGCTTCGTCTCGTTCCAGTAGGCATAGGCGAGGCGGAACGAGAAGCAGATCGAGTCGAGCTCGAACTTGCGCTCCCATACCCATGGACCCATGTCGGTCACGTCGGTCGTGTTCCAGTGCCAGTCGTTGCTGGTTTCGTTGAAGGCGTTGGCGTAAGGGTCGATCCGGATCATGTTCATGTGGCGCTTGATGAGGCCTTCGATGATCCGCTGGAGGGAAGGGTCCTCCTTGGCAAGCGGAACGTAGTGGATGACCTGTTCGACGGAATCGCGCAGCCACATGGCCGGAATGTCGCCGGTGATGACGAAGGTGGTGCTGTCAGCCATCAGCTTGGTCGTCGTGTCCAGCGTATTGGGGAAACAGTTGCGGAAAAGCTCGAGCAGCTTCGGACGATGCGCCAGGCGCTGGCCGGCTTCCTCGAGGACGGCCTGTACGGCGGCAGGCGTCTCCAGCTTCGGCATCGGGATTTTGGGGAGGCGGAATTGTTCCATGGAATGATCAGGCTCCTTGTCGAAAGTGAGATTGGGAAGTGGGGATCGTGCAGGTTGTCCGGCTTCTTTGCCGCGAGCTTACTCCTTGACCGCTCCGATCGTCAATCCTTGTACGAAATAACGCTGGAAGAACGGGTAGGCGAGGATGATCGGGCCGGTGGCGAGCACGACCATCGCCATGCGGGAAGTATCCTGCGGCATGTTCTGGAGATTGGACGCCAGCGAGGAATTGCTCGCCGCCTGCGACAGCAGGAACTGCATGTTGGTTTCGATGCGCATCAGCATCGACTGCAGCGGCACGAGATTGGGATTCTCGATGTACAGCAGGGCGTTGAACCAGTCATTCCAGTAGCCGAGCGTGCTGAACAGGGCGATCGTGGCAAGTCCGGGGAGCGCGAGCGGCAGGACGAGTTTCCAGAAGATCTGGAATTCGCCGGCGCCGTCGATTTTGCCGGATTCGATAATGGCGTCGGGAACCATCGTGCTGAAGAACGTACGCATGATCAGGATGTAGAAGGCGTTGACCATCAGAGGCAGAATCATCGCCCAGACGGAATCCTTGAGTCCCAGCATCTGCGTGACGACGATGTAGGTCGGGACGAGGCCGCCGTTGAACAGCATCGTGAAGAAAGCAAAGAAGCCGAAGAAATTCCGGTACTTGAACGTCTTGCGCGAAATGCCGTACGCGTACAGCGTGACGACAAGCAGCGCGAGCACGGTGCCGACGACCGTCACCAGAATGGTGACGCCGTAAGAGCGGAGCAGCGCGTCGCCGTTCTGGAAGACGTACCGGTAAGCCTCAAGGCTCCAATGCTCCGGAAGGATCTGGTAGCCGTTCTCGGCGAGGCTGGATTCCTTGGTGAACGAGATGATGACGATGAAGACGAACGGGAACACGCAAGCCAAGGCGAAAACGGCTGCGATGAGGTTGAAGACGACGTTCCAGCCGGTCGACAGCTTCTGGAAGTCCCGGGGTTTCCGGACGGGCATTGCTTTGGCCATGAGGGGGAAACTCCTTTCGTGCCGCCTGGAGGGCGGCTTGTTGGTGCTTGGTGGTGCGGGTAGATCGGGAGCAAAGGCAAAGGCAAAGGCAAAGGCAAAGGCAAAGGCAAAGGCAAAGGCAAAGGCAAAGGCAAAGGCAAAGGCAACCCCCTTCAAACCCCATCCGCTCCGCCGGCAGATCATTCCTCCGATCCCTGTTGAACCCCGGATGCTCTGCATCTCCCAGCCCCTTGTCAGGGTCAGCATCCGGTCTTCAAAGGGGAACGCTTCGCCGCCTCCCTCACGCACCCCATCTCCAATGGGGTCACGGTCGCCGGCAAAGCTTCTCCAGAACGATTCTGCCCGCTGCGCTCCCGGTTTGAAAAGCCCAACCGCCGCCTCCCCCTTATTTATAAGGGGGAACCGCCTTCCGAACTCTTGGAAGGCGGTGATGGGAAAAGGCTGAAAGCCTAGCCGGGGAAGCACCGAGCAGGCTCAGCGGCGCAGCCTGCAATGCCAGGTGTCCCGGCGAAGCTGCTGGACCTGAAAGGCAGGCATGCGAAGCCGCAATGGCTGAACCTGAAATGCAACATGTGATGCCTCAATGGGTGACTTGAGAGGCAGATATTCGATGCCGCAATGAGTTGGCCAGAAAGGCAGGCATGCGAAGCCACAATGGAGGGGCCGTCTGCGGCCGCTCCGTTGCAAAAGGCAAAAAAGGTCTCAAGTCGCATGAGGGACGGAGAGGGCAGCGGGATTCTGGAGAAGCGGAGCGTTCGCATTTGCCCCCGGGTTAGCGCCGCTAACTCCAAATTCAACTAACCTGGGGGCAAGAGCGATTGGAAGAAACCGCTGGCTTCGCAGTCCGCTTCGATGCGTTCCAGGACAACTGAGCCTGCTGCCTTTGCAATGCATTCTAGAACAGCGAGTTGTCCTTGTCGAAGCGGCGTACGACCCAATTGGACAGAAGCACGAGCGTAAAGCCGACGAAGCTCTGATACAGGCCGGCGGCTGTCACCATTCCGAATTCGCCGGTCGTTTTCAAGCCGCGGTAGACATAGGTGTCGATGACGTTGGTGACGGAGTAAAGCGTGCCGGAGTCGCGGGGCACCTGGTAGAACAGGCCGAAGTCGGCGTAGAAGATCTTGCCGATGGCGAGCAGCGTCAGAATGGTCATGAGCGGCTTCAGCATCGGAATCGTGACGTTGCGGATCTGCTGCCACTTGTTCGCGCCGTCGATCATCGCGGCCTCGTAAAGGGAGCGGTCGATGCCCATGATGGAAGCCAGGTAAACGACGCTGTTGTAGCCGATCCCCTTCCACAGGCTGATGAAGACGAGGATGAAAGGCCAATAGGCGGGGTTGTTGTACCAGTTGACCGGGTCGATTCCGATGGAGGACAGGATCTGGTTGAGCAGGCCTTTGTCCAGGCTGAGGAAGCTGAAGGCGAAGTAGCCGACGATGACCCAGGAGAGGAAATAAGGCAGGAACATGCCGGTCTGGTACAGCTTGGACAGGCGCTTGTTGACGATCTCGGACAGCACGATCGCCATGGCGACCGAAGCGATGAGGCCGAGGACGATGAAGACGATGTTGTAGAGCAGCGTGTTGCGGGTGATGACCCAGGCGTCGCTGGTGCTGAACAGGAACTTGAAATTCGACAGTCCGACCCAGTCGCTGTCCAGGACGCTCCGGAGGAAGCCGTGGCGGCTGATCCGGTACTCTTTGAAGGCCAGGATGGTTCCGGCCATCGGAATGTAGGAGAAGATGAGGAACCAGAGCGCTCCCGGCAGCACCATCAGCAGAATCGCTTTGTTGCGGCCCAGGTCGCGGAAGAAGCCGGCCAATCCTTTCATGGGGTTGCCTCCTTTTCATGCGTGCGTTTTCAGGCAAAAAGAAAACGGGCGAAGAAACTGCCTTCGCCCGGAATGGTCGTTATCTTACTTCTTTGAAGCTTTCCAGGCGTCCAGCTGAGCTTGGGCTTCGGCGATGATCTTGTCGAGGCCGGCCGCTTTCAGCTTTTCGTTGGCGCGCGGCAGGTAGCCGGCAGGGTCGACGGTGCCGGTCATGAGCGGAGCCCATACCTCGGCTTTGACGTTCTGCAGAGCGGCGATCTCGTTCGCGACCTTGGAGGTGTCGAAGTTGAAGCCGAGCGTAGGAGCGTTTTTGCCTTCGTCGTTGAATTTCTTGAACTCGTCCCATTTGTTGTCCGGGTCGCCCGGGTTCAGGTAGGTGAGCATGACGTTGCCGAGAGAGAAGGTAGGCATGTCGTAGTTTTTGGATTCAGGCAGGTTCTCCATCCGGTTGTCGCCGGTCATCTTGTAGTGCGTGCCCTCGATGCCGGAGTCGACCATGTTGCGCAGCTTGGCGTCGGTGTTGAGCAGGTTCAGGAACTGCATCGCTTTCTCCGGATATTCGGAGTTGGCCGAGATCGCCTGCATGGAGCCCATGACGGACCAGTTGTAGATGATGGACGGGCCGGCCGGCGTCGATTCGATCGGATAGCCTAGGCTGGCGCTCCAGGTGTTGTCGGCGAGCGGCTGGGTCGTCGCGAGGTCGATCAGCCATTTGCCGGTTTTCTCCACGTCGCCGGTCGAGGTGGTCGTAGCCGCCTCAGGAGAAATGTAGCCCGCTTTGTAATACTTGTTCATCGTTGTCAGAGCCTGCTTCATTTCCGGCGTGTCGAGCACGTTGACGATCTTGCTGTTGTCGCCGTCAAGCGCGACAGCCATCGGCAGGCCTTGGATGATGTAATCGTAAGGGACGAACGGCGTGAAGTTGTTGTCCATTTTCAGGCCGAGCACGCCCGGATTCTTTTCCTTGTTCGCTTTCAGAATCGGTTCGAGATCCTCAAGCGTCTTGACGTTTTTGTAATCCAGACCGAGCTTGTCCAGGTTCTGCTTGTTGAAGCGGTAGACCGTTTGGGCCGGCAGCTCTTTGTTGGCCGGGATGCCGTAGTTGTGGCCGTCGACCTTGGAGCCTTCGAGGAAGGCCGGGTCCAGCGTGTCCACAATGCCTTTTCCATCGGATTTCAGCAGGTCGTCGATGGCGAGGAAAGCGCCTTTGCGCGCATTCTGCACGTAATCGAAAGCCCAGGAAGAAGTGAACAGGATGTCCATCGGTTCGCCGGAAGCGGTCATCACGCCCATCTTCTGGTTGTAATCGCCGAAGTCGATCTGCTTCAGGGTAACGGTGGCGCCGATTTTCTCGGCCGTGTATTTGTTGACTTCAGCCATGACCTTGTCGGTGTCCTTCTGCGGAGCGCCGATCGTGTACCAGATCAGGTTGACGGGCTTCTCCGCCGTACCTTCCGCGGCACCGCCGCTTTTGCCGCAGGCCGTTACGGTCAAGGCTGCGGTAAGGATGAGGGCGATCGCGCCCATGGCTTTCGGGGATCTCTTTTTCATGCCGGTGAATCCTCCCTTTGCGTCTGTCTGTGTTGAACTGCTTATCCTCACCTTACCGGATGAAAGCCGTTTCAAATAGGCGACAAATTATGAATCCGGTGTCGAAACTAAAGAAAGAGAGCCGCTAAGGTCGCAGCTCCCGGTACTCATTGGGCGAGATGCCCACATATTTTTTGAATTGTTTGTAAAAATATCCCGTTTCCACGTAACCGACTTCGCGGGAAATATCGGCGACCTTGTCGTCGGTATCCTTCAGCAGCTCCTTCGCCTTCTCGATCCGGTACTTGTTCAGGTACTCCGAGAAGCCGGAGCCGGTCTCCTTGCTGAACAGCTGCCCCAGATAGGCCGGGTGGATGCGGTGCGCGGCACCGAGGGTCTTGAGCGACAGCGCCTCGCGGTAATGCCCGGCAATGTACTGGATGACCTGGTTCACGACCGGCACGCGGTCGCTGCGCTGAAGCTGCTCCATCGTGAAATGGGCGTAAGCTTTGACGGCATCCGTCAGCTCCTCCAGGGAGGAGGCTTTGCCGATCCGGTCCAGCGTTTTCTTGAAGCGGAACAGCACCTCCTGCGCCTGCTCGCCGCCGCGCATATCCCTCAGCTCCAGGCGGAACGCGACGACCAGCTCGATCGCCGCGCTTTGGAGCAGCTCCGGCGTCGCACCCTCAATCCGCTGGAAACGCCGAAAGTCCTCGTCGATGCGGCCGTACAGCCCGTCCGTGTCGCGCGCGAGCAGCATGCGGGAGTAGTCGCCGCTGCCGATCTCCAGCGCTTCGCCGCTTCCCGGCTGCTCGCGCAGATCGGCGGCGTCCAGAATCGGACTGCCCTCATGCAGCAGATGATAGTCCTGCGCCTTCTTGGCAAGCGCGTAGCTGCGCTGCTCGAGCTCGCCGATCCGCTCCGCCGTCCCGAGCGAGAGGCGCAGGCCTCCGGCTGCGGACAGAATTTCCATCGCGCTTCGGGCAGAGGCTCTCCCCGCCTCCGCCGTATCCGACGGAAACAGCAGAACGAGGTCGCCGTCGAGGTCGGCGAAGCTGAGCGAGCGGGCATCGGCAGGCAGCAGGGAGCGGACCCGCTTCCTCAACGCGGAAATGCTCTCGCCGGTTCCGCGGACGACAGCCGACGTCAGCCACGGCCGGTCCAGGCGCAGGCCGAGCAGCTCCGCCCGCTGGGCGAGCTCGGAGGGATCGATCTCGCCGCGCATCCAGCGGTAGAGGATTCGGTCCTTCAGGATGCCGAGCTCCTCCTCGGACAGGGCGAGCTCGGGAGGCTCCTCCTCCGCGTCCAGCTTGGCTGCCGTCGCAGCCAGCGTCGCCCGCAGCTCCTTGAAGTTGACGGGCTTCAGCAGGTAGTTCTCGATGCCGAGCGTCATGCCTTCCTTGAGATAGTCGAATTCGTTGTAGCCGCTCAGGATGATCGCCTTCAGCCCCGGCAGTATTCCCCGCGCTTCCCTGATCAGCTCCAGTCCGGACATGCCGGGCATCGTAATATCCGTGACGAGCAGATCGACGGGCTGCCTCTTCAGCTGCTCCAGCGCCGCCTTGCCGCTGCCTGCGACCGCGGCGATTTCCAGATCGAAGGCGGACCAGTCGATCGCATCCTGCAGGCCTTCCACAATAAAAGGCTCGTCATCGACGAGCATGACCCGATACATCAGCTTCTCTCCTCCTCGAGTTCGTCCGGAAACCGGATGATGACAGTCGTTCCTTGGCCAGCCTCGCTGGCGATCGACAAGCCGGCTTCGGGCCCATAGACGAGCCTAAGCCGCTCCGAGACGCTGTGCAGGCCGAAGGAGCCTTCAGCCTCGTCCGGAAGCGGAATCCGCATGCTCCGTTCCACTTCCTCCAGCCGCTGGTCATCCATGCCCCTGCCGTTGTCCTCCAGCGTGATCGAGATCATGCCGCGAACGGCCTCGGCCCGGATCGAAAACCGGTTGTCGCTGCGGTCCGGATCGAGTCCATGCACGATATAGTTTTCGATGATCGGCTGCAGCGAGAGCTTGATGACCCCGCGTCCTCCGATCGTTCCCGCCATCTCGATTCTGTAGGCGAACCGGTCCTTGTAGCGGATCCGGAACAGCTCCAGGTACTGCCTTCCCAGCTCCAGCTCCTCCCGCAGCGGCACGATGCTCTGGCTGCTTACCATGCTGCGGAACAGCACGGACAGGCTGTAGATCATCTCCCCGGCGTCGTCGGCGCCTTGCGAGACGGCTCTCATCCGGATGACCTCCAGCGTATTGGAGAGGAAATGAGGATTGATGCGCGCCTGCAGGGCGGACAGCTCTGTATTTCGCTGCCTGATTTCCGCTTTGTATTCCTGCTCGATATGGCGGTCCAGCTGGTCGAGCATCCGATTGAAGCCGCTCGCGATCTGGCCGAGCTCGTCTCCGCGGGGATCGTGGATGCGGCCGGCCATGTCGCCGGTCTCGACCCGTCTCATGAGGCGGACCAGGCTTCCCGTTCGGCGCGCGACGCTGAACACCGCGATGGAGGGAAGGGCGACCGCGAACAGGATGCAGACCGCGCTCACGCTCAGGACGGTGCGCCGCACGCTCGCCGTCGCAGCGCGAATTTCCGACTTCGGAACGACGCTGACGACGTTGAAGCCGGCCGCGCTTTCGGGAAGCACCGATACGAGCGACGCTTCTTCCAGCTCTGCAGAGGGGGAGAGGGCGCTGATCCGGGAAGCGTACGGATAGAGCTTGCCGTAGTAGGCGCCGGAGGAGTCGAACACGACCTGGCCCTGCGGCGTCAGCACGAGAAGATAGCCCTTGAGGACGTCCGCGTACGTTGCCAGCGCCCGCTGGATGCCGTCCGAGCTGTAATAGACGAGCAGCTGCCCGATGTTCTGCAGCGTGGACGAATCGTTGATCGCGGACCGGACCGCGTACAGCCGCTTGTCCTCCAGCCCGAGGCCGGACCGGACCCAGGGGCTTGGAAGGCTTACCGGCGGCGTTTCCAGCGCCATCGCGTCGGGAATGTAGGACAGCGCCGAGTTCAGCTGCAGCAGCTGCGGATTGCCCTCCCTCCGGTAGGCGTACAGATACTGGACGCCGGAGCTGTACAGCAGCAGGTGCCGGATGTCGGCATCGCCTTCCGCCTTGCGCTCGAAATAAGTCAGCGCGTTGCCGAAGCCGGCGCGAGGCTCGTCCGCATAGCGGTCGATGCGGAAGCGGAAATAGTCCGCGAATGGATGCTGCAGCAGGTACGATACGTTTTGCGAAAGGGCCGTATCCTGGTAAATGTCGGAGACCATGCGCTGGACGGAATCGTTTTTGGCGGTCAGATAACCGCTTACGCTCTCCATGGCGCGCCGCTGGTTGCCGACAATGTCGCGTTCGATGGAGCCCGCCATGACGGCGTAGAGCAGATAGGAGAGGGTCACGATCGCCAGCACCGCAATGGCCGAAAAGGTGGCGAGCAGCTTGGTGAACAGGTTGTTGCGGATATAGGTGCGGTAGAAACTCCCGGCCTTCACGGATGGCCCTCTCCTTTCCCGGCCCTGGACAGGCGTCGGCATGGCTTGAATGGGGCTAATTATAGCACAAGTCAGCCCGTTTCCCAGCCTTTCGCCATGCCCGCCCTCGGAGGAGGAAGCCTTAAGAACCCGCTGCAAGGCGTAGCGCCCCGGATTACTCTGTGGTATGCTAGCTGGGCAAGAAACACAACCGAAGACGAAGTCCGGGAAGGCGGCTCTGGCCGGCCATGCCCGGGAGAGGTTCGCGAACTCCCTCTATAAAAAACTACAAGGCGCACGATTCCCGCGGGGGATCCGTGTGTTTTGCGTTCGGCGGAAAGCAGCCTCTGTCATGTGGGGCATGCTTTCCGCCGTTTTCTTTGGCGCGCCGCCGCTCGTCGCTTGTTCGATGCGGCAGAGCCGTACAGCTCGGGATCCAGAGATATGGAGTTAATCGCTGCTCTCTCTTCGGCCATCATGGAGAGGGGAAGTTGAAGCAAATGAAGAGATTGGAAAAAAGAAAAGGCAAGGCGGTCGTCGTTTTCAGCGGAGGCCAGGACAGCACGACCTGCCTGTTCTGGGCACTGGAGCGCTATGAGGAAGTGGAGGCCGTCACCTTCCGGTACGGACAGCGCCATGCGCTGGAGCTCCAATGCGCCGCATCCATCGCGGCAGAACTCGGCATCCGCCACCATATGCTGGACATGAGCCTGCTCGGACAGCTTGCTCCGAGCTCGCTGACGAGGGAGGACCTCGCGGTAGCGGACGCTCCCGAAGCGGGAGGACTCCCGAATACGTTCGTGCCGGGACGCAACCTGATGTTCCTGTCGTTTGCCGCCGTCCTGGCCAAAGGGGTCGGAGCGGCCACGCTTGTCACCGGAGTGTGCGAGACGGACTTCAGCGGATATCCGGATTGCCGGAACATCTTCATCCAGTCGCTGAACGTGACGCTCAATCTGGCGATGGAGGAGAATTTCGTCATCGAGACGCCGCTCATGTGGCTGGACAAGGAACAGGTATGGGAGCTGTCGGATCAGCTGGGAGCCTTTGAATTCGTCCGGGAAAAAACGCTGACCTGCTACAACGGCGTGCCTGCCGACGGCTGCGGGGAGTGCCCGGCGTGCAAGCTGCGCCGCAAAGGCCTGGAGCGTTATCTGACTCGGCGCGCAGCAGCGGCAGCAGGCGTTGGCGCGCAAGCCGGAGCAGCAAACGCTGCAGGCATGCGGGATGAAGCAAGAACGGATGCTGGCGGTGAGCTCCGATAATGCAAACCCTTTATCCGTCTCCGCCCCATTCGTTCCGATATGAGCTGCATAAGGAGTTTCATTTTGCAGCGGCCCATTATATTCCCGCCGAAGAGGCGGGCAGCTGCAGCCGCGTGCACGGCCATACCTATTACGCCGATGTGACGGTTGCCGGCGACAAGCTGGACGGCTGCGGCTTCCTTGTCAATTTCTCCGAGGTCAAACGGCTTGTCCGCGACCGGTTCGACCACCGTCTGCTCAACGACGACGAGCGGTTCGGCTCGGAGGCTGCCGACGATCCGGAGACGTTCCCGACGACCGAAGTCGTGGCGCGAACGGTATGGCAGCTGGTGCAGGAAGAGCTGGACCGGCGCGGCAACGGCGCCCGCTGCCTGCAGGTGTTCCTGCGGGAAACGCCGTCCAGCTACGTCATCTACCGTCCCGAGGCCGTCCGATGAGCGGGGCTCAGATCGGAGCCGGCCGAGAGGAAGCGGCGGGGCAGGGCGCATTTGCGCCTGGCGCCGGTTCGGGCATCGAGGAGCAGGCAGCATCCGCAGCTGCCGCTGGTTCGGGAATTGCGGAGCAGGGTGTAACCGACGTGGACGCCGGTTCGGGCATGGAGGAGCAGGATGCATCCGCGCCTCCTTCCGGTTCAGGCATCGCGGCGCAGGTGCCCGCCTTGGCAGCATCCAGCGCTGCGGGAAAGCCTTCCGTTCGCGGACGAATTCCGGTGCTGGAGATTTTCGGCCCTACCGTGCAGGGCGAGGGCATGGTCATCGGCGTCAAGACGATGTTCGTCCGGACGGCTGGCTGCGACTACAGCTGCTCCTGGTGCGATTCCGCCTTTACGTGGGACGGATCGGCGAAGGACGAGATCCGCTGGATGGAGCCGGAAGAAATCGCCGGGGAGCTCGAACGGCTGGCAGGCGGCAGGACGCCCGGCCACGTCACGCTCTCGGGCGGCAATCCGGCGCTGCTCCGTCCTCTCGGCGGGTTGATCGACCTCTTGCATTCGCGCGGAGCGCTTGTGGCCCTCGAGACGCAAGGAAGCCGCTGGCAGGACTGGTTCGCGGACATTGACGAGCTCACCCTGTCGCCGAAGCCGCCTAGTTCCGGGATGGACACGGATTGGACGGTACTGGAGACTATCGCGGCGAGACTGGCGGAGGCCGGCCGGCTGCCGTCGTTGAAGGTCGTCGTCATGAGCGCGGAGGACCTCGCTTATGCGAAGGAGGTTCATCGGCGCTTCCCGGAGATTCCGATGTTCCTGCAAGCCGGCAACGATCGGCTCGAGGAGCCGGATGCGGCGGCGCTCCGCAATTATTTGGCTGATCGATACGAGCGGCTGGTGGATATGGTCATGGACGATCCGGAGTGGAGCCGGGTACGCGTGCTGCCTCAGCTGCATGCGTGGCTTTGGGGCAACAAGCGGGGCGTTTAGCGGTAGGGAGTGAAGGAAGCCTTCTCCCCGGCAGAGCAAAAATGCCCTCCCCAGGATAGGGGGGCATGGATGCTTTCGGGTTGCTTTCGTTCATGGGATGCGGCATGAAAAGACTGCAGATTCAATCCGGGTCGAGCTCATTCCGCAGGATGGCATTCCGGCAAGACGAGGCCATAGCTCCCAAAGCGATATGCGGGAAATTCAGGCTTTGCCGGCAGTCACATTCGGCCGGCCGGGCATCAGGTCGGCTTTTTCCCGTTCACCTGGAACACGGAGCCGTAGTCGCCGGAATAGATCGGCGATCCGTATTTGCTCAGCCAGGTCGTGTAGAAGCGGCTGGAGGCGTTTTTGCGTGTGACGATGACGTAGTCGGGATGGTTGGCGTCCACAAGATCGGTGACGTATACCGGGAAGCCGTACATGGACTGCTCGAAGGCGGTCCAGCCGAAGACGGTTTTGGTCGCGTCCGTAATGAACGGATCCTGCCGCCCGTCCGCCAGCACGTCGCCGCCGCGGAACATGACATAACCGGATGAGCCGTACAGCGTCATGACCTTGGGCCTCGCAGGGCCTTGGAAATGCTCCAGGATGTAGTCCATTTCCTTCACCGGGTACTTGTAGGAGTTCGGCTGCGGCGTATGCTGGAAGTTGTAGACGACGTTCACGCCGAGCCCCAGTAAGAGGCCGATGATCAGCGGCTTCACGCTGAGGCTGAGCCGGAAACGGCGCAGCCCGGGAACCGACTCGATGACGGCCGCGGCAAAGTACAGGACGAACAGCCACATGAAGAAATGATACTTGTAGTTGGACACGCCGAGGAAAAAGATGCCCATCATGAAGATGAAGCGGAAAAACCGCTTGTGGATCGAGAACGGCAGCAGCGCGACGAATGCCAGCAGCATGCAGGTCGCGGCCAGATTGCCCATGCTGTTGAACTGGATGGCCTTCCACTCGTTGATGAGCAGGTTGAAGTTGCCGTGCGTCACCGTGAGGATGAAGAAGATGCTTTTCGGTCCTGCCGCATTCAGGAAGCCGGCGCCGATGACCGTGACCGCAACGACCAGCCACCGCCAGCCGATGCGCCGGTTCAGCAGCTTGCGGGTAACGAGGCTTTCCAGCAGCGCCATTCCCATGAACACGATGATGACCGGCCAGACGCCGGAGTGGAAATTGGCGATCAGCAGCGAGATGAGCGGGAGCAGAACCATGTAGCGGGCTGCCGGCTTGATCTGGAATTCGCGCAGGAAAACGAAGAACCAGACGATGAGAAACGCGGAGATCATTTGCGGCCGGGTCGTGAAGTAAATGTCGTAGATGCCCCACATGACAGGCAGCAGGAGCAGCATCAGGATCGGCTCGCGGCCCCGGGACGGCAGGCCGAGCTCCTTGCGCGAGACGAGCATCATGCGGTAGAGGCCGAGCACGAGCAGAATCATGCAGGCGGCGGTAAGCAGGTAGGTGCCGGCCCAGCCGAAGGCATCGTACAGCAGCGCGATGACGGCCTGAAACCCGACCTCATGCGGAACATAAGGGAGCTTGTCGTCGCCGTAAAAGGTATGGATGGCGGTATGCGGAACCTTGCCGGCCTCCAGCATGGACTTGCCGACCTCGATATGCCAGAACGTATCCGGGTCGTTGTACGATTCGGACGGCGGCATCAGAAACACGATGACCGATAGAACGAGCGCGGCGATGACCGCCGCAGCGGCGAAACGGATTTTCATGGGGATGCTCCTTGCCGGTATGGTCTTGGAATGGACAATCAGTTCCCTTCATTATAGGGGCGCAGGAATGCTCCGGCAATGGAGCTCTCCGGATCCTCCTTTCAACGTTGAGGAAGAGAGAGGTTGCAGGTACGCGGGGCTGAGGGCGGGTAGCAGGAATTGCGGAGACGGGTTGAAGTCCTTTGCAAGCGGCAAGGAAACATCCATGTACGGAACAACGCGGCAGCGATGTGTACAACAATGCAGCACCTGCGTCACAACAGCGCAGCATCTATGCACACAGCAACGCAGCATCTATGCACACAGCAACGCAGCATCTATGTACACGACAACGCAGCACCTATGCACACAACAGCATGGCCTCAAGCAGACAAGAAGACTAGAAGGCCGCCATAGCAGACCGCACAGACATAGCAGATCAATTGAAATCCAGAAAGGAAGATAATCCATGAACGAACAACAAGGACGCTCGCAAGCCGAATTGGACGGCGTCACGCTGCTGGGCAATCAAGGGACGAAGTACCCTTCCACGTATGCCCCGGAGGTGCTGGAGAGCTTCGTCAACAAACATCCGGACCGGGATTACCGCGTCAAATTCAACTGCCCCGAGTTCACGAGCCTATGCCCGATGACGGGACAGCCGGATTTTGCTACGATCTATATCGCCTACATTCCCGACAAGCTGATGGTCGAGAGCAAATCGCTCAAGCTGTATCTGTTCAGCTTCCGCAATCACGGCGACTTCCACGAGGATTGCATGAACATCATCATGAACGACCTCATCAAGCTGATGGAGCCCCGCTACATCGAAGTATGGGGCAAGTTCACTCCGCGCGGCGGCATTTCCATCGATCCCTACTGCAACTGGGGCAAGCCGGGCACGAAATACGAGCAGATGGCGGAATACCGCATGATGAACCTGGATCTGTATCCGGAGAAGGTAGACAACCGGTAGGGAATCGACATCCAAAAATAGCGGGTGCAGGATGATACGGATAGAGAAGGAATAGATGAGGGCGGAATGCTTGGATTACAGCTTTCCCTGGAGGAAAGAAATGAAAAGGAAACGATTCTTCACCTGGACTTCGTTGAGTTTGTGGGTGACGCCTGTTCTGCTCTACGGTTTCTATCTTTCCTTCTATTACAGGACAATTCATTTTGTACAGGACCCCGACTTTCATCCACTCGCCGGCAATAGCCTCATTTATATCTCTTGGTTTGGATTCGGATTGACGTATAATTTGATTTCTTATTATAGGACAAAATGAAAGAGAGCGCTCCATGATGGGGCGCTCTCTTCGTTTATTCCTGCCTTGGTGTCAGGTCGCATTCCTCCAGCTTGAGGAGCTTGGTCTTATGTTTCCACTTATGCCCCAGCCAGATGGCTAGGAACAGCGGCAAGCCGAAGTAGGAGGCGGCGATGAACGCCCAGTCGACTTTCCCGTCCTCGATGCCGCCGACGAATTGGCCGCCGATGACGGCGATGCAGAGAATCATGGCGAGAACCGGGCCGAATGGATACCATTTGGCCCGGTAAGGCAGCTCGTCGAGCGAGCGGCTTTGGGCCTTCCAGGCGCGCCGAAAGCGGTAATGGCTCACCGCGATGCCGAGCCAGACGATGAACCCGGACATGCCCGATGCGTTGAGCAGCCAGACGTAGACGACGCCGTCGCCGAACAGGGATGCGAGGAACGCGAGTAGGCCGAAGGCGCTCGTCACAAGCAGAGCGGCGAAGGGGACGCCGCGACGGTTAAGGCGAGCCAGCCAGCGAAGAGCTTTGCCCTCCTTGGCAAGCACCCACAGCATGCGGGTCGAGGCGTACAGGCCGGAGTTGCCGGCCGAGAGCACCGAGGTCAGGATGACAGCGTTCATGACGGATGCTGCGATGCTGAGGCCTGCCTTCTCGAATACGATCGTGAACGGACTCATGCGGACTTCGTCGCTGGCCAACTCGGGAGCGGTGTAAGGAATGAGCAGGCCGATGACGAAGGAATTTATTTCCGGACAGAAAAAAACACCTGATCCCGTGGGGGATCAGGTGCCGGGAAGAGCTGGATTTAGATCAGCTTGCCGCCTTGAAGCAGCTTGTAGATGACGGTTGCGGCCGCTTCGCGGGTCGTAGGAGCTGCCGGCTGGAACACGGTGGAACCGTTCGCCGAGGAGCCTTCCATGAGACCTGCCGCCGTTACAAAGGCAATGCTGTCCTTCGCAAAGGCGCCGAAGCTTGCAGCGTCGCCATAGGTGCTGATTTTGCCGCCGGTTGCTTTGATATCAAGCAGAGTGGAGGCTTTGGCCAGCATGACGGACAGTTCCTGGCGGCTGATGATGCCGTCCGGACGGAAGGTGCCGTCGTTGTAGCCGTTAATCAGGCCGGCTGCATAAGCAGCATTTACAGCATCACTGTACCATGCGCCGGATTTGAGGTCGGTGAATGGAGCAGAGGACGTCGTGCTGAGGCCGAGGCCGCGCGTCAGCATTGCAGCGAATTCAGCGCGTGTGACGGAGGACTTCGGCGAGAACTTCGTCGCAGACGTGCCGTTGATCAGCAGCTTCTCAGCCAGAGCCTGGATGCGGCTCTGAGCCCACGAAGCCGAGATGTCGTTGAACGCGACGGCTTTCTTGGCCACGGCATAGGTGGAGAAGCCAGGGCGGTTCACGACAACAGTCGTCGTTCCGTCTTCATTGGCAGCGAATACGGCTGGAGCCGGTGCTTCCTTGCCGTTCTCGAGGAACAGGACGCCGGCTTTGTCAGCCGATACGCCTTTGTCCAGCGTGAACGAGCGTTTGATGAAGGTCGAAGCAGGTACGCTAATTTCTTTGGATACAGAACCGGTTACAACGTTCACTTGGAACGTAACCGGAGTGCCAACGACGCTAGCTGTTGCAAATTTGGAGTCGGCAGCCTTTTGGATGATAAGCTCAAGGCCGCTTCCTGCCGGTACCGATTTCAGGAGCGAGAGCGGAAGCTCAAGCGTCTCTGTGCCTGTCGTCAAGTAGAGCGAGCTGCCTGCTGGAGCAGTGGACAGCAGTTGAACTTGATCGGCAGGCAGGCTCAGCTTGGAAGCTTTGCCGGCTTCGGCAGCTGCGCTGACGACAAGAGCCAGCTTGGTCGTACCGGTACCGATTGCGGCTTGCAGATCCGCGTAGGTTACTGCAGTCACCGTTGCGGAAGCTTCGGACGCGGTCGCGGATTTAACGGCGACCTGCTGTTGGCCTTGACCAACGACAGCCTTCAGGGAAGCCGTTGCATCCGATGGAGCAGGGGTTGGCGATGGAGCGGGAGCAGCTCCTGTGCCCGGGAAGAAGATCGGGCCGGTCGACGTACGGGCTACGGAGAACGGAAGGTAGCCGATCGTTTGGGCAGCGATTTTGCCTTTGACGATCTTGTATGCGGCAACGTTGATGCCGTACTGGCCGTCCTTCAGCTGTGCGGTCGTTGTGTTTCCTTTCTCGTCATCGATCTTGTACGTGCCGTCGAAGCGGCTTGTATAGACCTTGGAGTCGAGGACGGAACCGGATGAATAAGCGTCGGTATACGTAACATAACCGACTGTATCGTCATTGATGTCGTTGATGGTGATTTCGTAATAGTTCATGCCTTGCGCAGCAAGGCGGAACGAGATGTCCATGAAGTCGTTGATGCCGTCTCCGTTAGGGGAGAGCTGGCGAGTCGACAGCGTCAGATCCTGGATGCCGTAGCCGGTATCCGGCTTCTGATCGCCGACATGGACGACGAACGGGATATGAAGTGTCGGCAGGCCTGCAGCCGTCAGGACAACTTGTCCCTCGTAGACGCCTTCGGGCGCATCGTCTTGAGGAGCTACGCTCAGAGAGAAAGCGGATTTGCTTCCTGCGCTGGCGGAAATCGTGCCATTGACGAGACCATCCAGCGACACTTTGATTTTGCTGTTGTCCGGAGTATTGACCGGTTTATCCGAATAAGGATCGCCAGTTACTTCGCTATTAAGCGAGTAGGTGGCGTTGTAAGTAACCGCTGCATCGGAGGTGTTGTTGACCTGCAGATTGATCGTCTTGAAATCGCTGCCTGCCTTCATGACTCCAAAGCTGGCGTTGTCGCCGTAGTTCGTCGTCGGAACAGGGTTCATCTCTTTGTCATAGAGAACAAGCTGCTCCACCGTTTGCAGAACGGCAGGAGTTTTGATCGCTTCCGCGATGTTCACGCGTCCTGCTCCTTGGGAATACACATCGTACAAGGTACCTTCCGCGTCGGAGATCGGATCAGCCGTATTGGCGAGTGCCGCGCGGATTTCGAATGGAGTCCAATCCGGATGCTCCTGCTGGAGCAGGGCAGCGAGCCCGGCAACATGCGGCGTCGCCATGCTGGTGCCGCTGATGCGATTGTAGGCTTCCGCATAGCTGGCTTCAGGATTCGTCTTGCCGTATGCCGGCCAAGTGGACAAGATGTTCACGCCCGGGGCGGAGAAGTCCGGCTTGATGCCGAGAATGCCGTCCGAGTTCGGGCCGCGCGAGCTGAAGTCGGCCATATGGTCGCCTTGATCCACCGTTTTTGGATAGATGGAATCAAATGCGAGCTTGAGGCTGGCGCCTTGGTTGGCTTTCAAGAAGCGAGCCAGCGCGCGTCCTTTGGATCCTTCGAGATCAAAAGCAGGAATGAATTGCAGGCTGTCGCCCAGATAAGCCGTCGGGCCGATCCAGGAATCGCGTCCCGCAATGCTTTCGCTCAGATTGGCCGTATTCGCATCGGTTGTCAGCGCATTGCCGTTGAAGATGACGATAGCCTTGGCTTGATGCTCCTTGGCGATGGCAATTTTGTCGACAAACGCCAGCGTGCCACGGGAAACGAAGACGATTTTATCTTTTACGTCGAGGCCTTTGTAATCCGCCTCGGCTCCGAGATTGGCGTAAACGGCTGCCTGCTCCTCGCTTCCAATCAAGGAGGCGAAGTCTTCTTTGCCGGTATACCAGCCCATGACGTTCAGGGCGTTGTTGGTATACACGCTGCCCGCAACCGTGCCGGCGGAGTTGTAGACCGAAGCGCTGACCGATGCTCCGTAATGGTTGCTTGGGCTGGTGGCTGCTCCAACGGAAATAGCCAGCTGGCTGGAAGCGGGGGAGCCCATGGAGTAGTAGTATTGCTCTGATTCAACGGCATTGTTGCCGTTAGCCACGACAGCTACGACGCCGGCCAGGACCGCGTTGTTGATTGCGATAGAGTCGGGAGTAAATGCGTCCTTGGCATCATCGGAACCTAGAGACAGGTTGATGACATCCATTCCGTCCTGCACGGCATGCTCGATTCCGTCGATGACCTGCGCCGAGGAGCCGGAAGAGCGGCCGGTTTCTTTGTTGAAGCCGAGTACCTTGTAGACATACAGATCCGACTCGTAGGCCACGCCTTTATGGATGACATCTGAGTCGTTCTCTGCGCGGGCAGCGATCGTGCCGGACACATGCGTTCCGTGGGAGGTGCCTTTATTGCCGGTTTTTTCGTCCGGGGACTCCTCATAAGGATCATCCGTGTTGAAGTAGGAATCATGGCCGCCCTTGTAGGCGTTTTTCAGGTCCGGATGAAGGTAGTCCACACCGGTGTCGATGACGCCGACTTTGATGCCTTTGCCCGTCAGGCCGGCATCCCAAGCCTCGGGAACGCCGATCTGCTTGAGCGGATTGATGTCAAACTTGTATGTCGTTTCAGTCGCGGTAGGGGAGCTTGTCGTCGGAACGGAATAATAAGTGCGGTTCTCATAGATCGATTTCACTCCTGCAATCTGGGCAAGAGCAGGAATCTGATTGGCCGGAAGCTCGACCTCCATTCCGTTCAGCACCGTATCGAACTGGTAGGTGACCTTAAGATCGATCCCGCTTTTCTTGGCAGAGGCGATGACACCGGATTGCTGGCGGCTGATCGCGCTCTCGGTCGCTTCGGTGCTGAGGGATTTGACGCCCATTTTTGCGGCGTATTTGCCCTCGGCGATCGTCGCTCCATCCAGCTGGACAATGACTTTGACAGGCTTGCTGGACGAGGTGTCCAGGCGGGAAGAGATCATGGCGTCGATTCCTTTGGTCAGGCTTTTGGCCAGAATACCAGAGGATACAGGCGATGCAGCGGCTTGGGCCACGAGCGGCTGAAGCAGCAGCGCGGCAGACAGCGTGGTGGACAAAGCGGTCAGAATGACTTTGCGGCGAGACTTCTGCAAGCAGGTACCTTCTTTCTATAAGTGTGGTGGCCTTCCATGTGGAAGGCGTTACGAAAAATGAAAGATAACGTGACATAATTCGACAAGGAACCTATCATCTCTCGCGTGTGATAAAAGAATACTTCTCCAAATCTTCTTTGTCTAGTAATAATTAACAAGAATTTAAGTTTATTTTAACGTTGCCCGAATAAATCTGCAATTAGTTATTGAATTAATGCGTTAAAGCATTTAATTGATGCAGACACTTCTGTATGCGCTCTCTACTTCTTTCTTAAAGTTATCTCATAATAACAGAGGATAATAAAATAGGCCTCGCTCCATATATACATAGGTCTGAGATCCCATCTCGAACTTCTATTTCCTCCATTATCTGCTATAATTCGACCAGGGGGTTAGTACATCTATGCTTATGACCTGGACATACCTGGTCGCCGCGTGCGTTCCAATCGCGCTTATCCTGCTGGTTACGCCGTATAGACGGGTACCCGGCACTTCCATATATATCGCCATGCTGGCGCTTTCCGCGGTGCTCAGCTTCGCCTCGCTGATGCAATACGTCATGCCGGAGCTGCAGACCAAAGTTTTATGGCGCAATATCTCGCAAATTTCAGTGTTCATTTATCCCGTGCTCAGCTTGTTCCTGGCTTTGGCCCATTCGGGGCATGAGCGGTTGGTACGAATCCGTCCCATCATCTATGCATCCCTGGTTCCAATCGCGGCGATTTTGCTCATTTTCACCAATGACTATCACCATCTCATGCGCGCATCGGTGAGGATCGGCGCCGACGGCATGCTGGATATCGAGAGGACGGCTCTCAGCTCCATGTTCATCTCCTACAGCTCGGCCAGCCAAGTTCTCGGCATCGCCGTGCTTTTCCGCACCTGGCTGACAGCTGCCGGCACAGACCGGCGCCGGCTCCTGGGCTTGATCGGAGCGGTGCTCATTCCTCTTGTATCCATTAATGTGAGGCTGGCTAATCCGGCCTTGGCGCAAGGCATTATTGGCGCGCTGGTTTTCTCCACGTTTCCGGCCTGTCTGCTGATCTTCTGGAGCTTCTATCGCTATCAGGTTCTTCATGTCGTTCCCATCGCCCGGAACAAGCTGTTCGAGATCATGAAGGACGGCATCGTGGTGCTCGATACCCGTCAGAGGGTGATGGATCATAACGCTTCCGCCTCGCGGCTCATCGCCAAAGCGGGCGGAACGCCAGGAGGCGACTGGCGCGGACTGCTGCTCGGCCAGCTGATCCCGGATGCCGATGCATGGTCGGAAGCTCATGAGCGCCGGATCGAATCCGAGGTGAGGCTGCGCTTCAGGCGGCCGGGATCCGAGGATATCTGGCTGGAGGTGAATGTCACTCCGCTCGTATCGGGGCGGGGAGACTTCTATGGAACGCTGAGCGTCATCAGCGATATATCGGAATCCAAAAAGGTCGAGAAGGATTTGCGCCGGAGAGCGGCGATAGACGGTCTTACGGGATTGTACAACCGCACCGGCTTCATCGAACGGGCGCAGCGGCATCTCACGCTGTGCGCCGAGAACGACCGGCCGTACAGCCTGCTCATCATGGATTTGGATCTGTTCAAAGGAATCAACGACCGTTTCGGCCATCAGAACGGAGATCTGGCGCTGCAGACATTCGCTGAAGCGGCCCAGAGCGCCGTGGACGGCAACGCGATGTTCGGGAGAATCGGCGGGGAGGAATTCGCGGTCGCGGTGCCTGGCGCCGGAGCCAAGGAAGCGGAGCAGATTGCCGAGCGCATCCGAGCCGCTGTCATGGCGGCCGAGGTGCATGCCGATGACGGGAGGCAAATCCGGCTGACGGTGAGCATCGGCGGCGCATCAACGGAGCTGAAGCCGATGAATGGGGACAACCTCTTCCAGCTTTTGTACGGCGAAGCCGACCGGTGCCTGTATCAAGCGAAGAAAGACGGCCGCAATCGGGTTGTTTTCCATCCAAACGATTGAATGGAGGCCTGGGGCAACCCGGGCTTTTCGGGCTACCCTCTACAGAAGGAGGCTAGTCTTGACCCGATGCGGCTGCGGGAGGAAAATAAGGGTAATCGAAAGGAGGCCACTGAAAAACAAGCGGAGGGTGAGGAATCGATTCTGGAGAAGCGAATGCGCTCGCCTTTGTCACCGGATTTCAACCGTAAAAACGGTAAGAATCAGAGAAATACGGGGACAACAGCGATCGGAAGATCGATCCGCGCACGCAGCGACAACTTTTTCAATGGCCTTATCGTAAGTGAACTCATATTCCAGGGAGGGGACGTCATGCTTCAATTCAGATCGCTGATCGTGGACAAGCAGGATGAAGACGTGGAGGCGGCCGTGCAGACGATGGAGGAGGCGAAGCTGCCGGAAGGGGACTTGCTGATCCGGGTAGCTTACTCCAGCATCAACTATAAGGATGCGCTCGCCCTTGAGCCCGACGGCCGGATCGTCAGCCGTTATCCCCTGATTCCCGGAATCGACGCGGCAGGCGTCGTCGAGAAAAGCTCCGAACGCAAGCTGCCGCCCGGAACAAAGGTCATTGTCACCGGCCATGGCTTCGGCGTGAGCCAGCATGGCGGGTATTCCGAATACGCCCGCATACCGGCGGAGTGGGCGGTGCCGCTGCCGAAGGGGCTCACCACGCGCGAAGCGATGGCTCTCGGAACAGCGGGATTGACGGCTGCGATGTCCATCCAGAAGCTGGAGGACGGAGGCGTGAAGCCGGGCAGCGGTCCGGTCGTCGTGACCGGGGCCAGCGGCGGCGTTGGCACGCTCGCCGTCTCCATGCTGGCGGGGCTCGGCTACGAAGTCGAGGCCGTCTCCGGCAAGCCGGAAGCGGCCGAATTGCTGAGGGAGCTCGGAGCAGCCCGGATACTGGCCCGCGAGGAGCTGCTGCCGGCAGAGCAGCGGCCGCTGGACAAGCAGCGGTGGGCGGGAGCGGTCGACTGCGTAGGCGGAGCGATGCTGACGAATGTGCTGAGCCGGATCCAATACGGCGGAACAGCCGCCTGCTGCGGCTTGACGGGGGGCTCGGAGCTGACCGGAAGCGTCTTCCCGTTCATCCTGCGGGGAGTTCAGCTTTGCGGCATCGATTCGGTGTGGGCGCCGCAGGAGCTGCGGACCAGGCTATGGAAGCGGATGGCGGGAGATCTGAAGCCCCGCGGCCTGGAGCGTCTCATCCGCGAGGTGGAGCTGAACGATGTTGCAGAAGCGGCTCAGGCTTTGATTGCCGGACGCTCCGAAGGGCGCAAGGTGGTCCGGATCGCAGCAGCTGGCGGTCAATGAAACAAGCCGCCTGGAAATGAAGGGACCTTTAAAGGTCGCTCCGTTCCAGGCGGCTTTTTGATTGGAAAATGATTGCCGATGAGGAGAAAGGACGGCGGGATTGTCGAGCAAGCAGCCGCTTGCCGAGGCTCCGCTCGTCAAACCTTGCGGCCGACGTACACGAGGTCGCGGCTGATTCCGTCCAGGATGGCGACATCCGGCAGGCGTCCCCACTGTCCGAAGCCATGCTTTTCGAACAGGCGAAGGCTCGGTTCGTTATGCCCGAATACGAGGCCGACCAGCGTGTGGACGCCGATTGCCGGACAAGCTTCCATGGCCTTCCGCAGGAGCAGGCCTCCGATTCCTTGGCCGCGGAGAGCCTCGGACAGGTAGATGCTGATCTCGGCAGTGCCGTCATAAGCGGCGCGCGGATGGAAGGACTGTAAGCTCAGCCAGGCGACGATATGGTCGCCGTCCTTCAGCACCCACAGCGGACGGCGCTCCGCCGAGTGCTCATGAAACCACTGGATGCGGGCGTCGGTCGAGATCGGCTCGAGGTCCGCCGTCACCATCCTTCCCGGTATGGTCGTGTTGTAAATGGCGACGATGGCGGGGAGATCGTCAAGCGAAGCATCGGTGAGCGTATAGGACAGCAGCGTGTCGTTCATGGGTCGTCTTCCTTTCGGGTTCCGGCGCTCCGGCAGCTTTAAGCCTATTCTAGCACGAAAAACCTGCGCTGCCATAGAGGGCGGCGCAGGCTGGACTAGGGGACCTTACGGGGTCGGCGGCTGAGACGAAGACACGCCTTCAGACGGAGTAACGCCGAGCTCGTCGGCATATTCCTCGAGCGACTTGATTTTGCCGTGCGGCTGCTGGTTTTGCTTGCGCTGCTTCCAATTGCTTTCCCGGCGGTTTTTAGCTGTGCTCATATGGTCCCCTCCTTCCACTCGGTAGAATGGGCGAAGGGGCGGCGATCTATTCAAGACGCTTCAGCTGGGCTCATGGGACAGATAAGCCTGAGGCTCGCGGCGGATCGATTCCGCAGCCAGCTTGTAGGCTTCGGGAACAAGGGAGCGGTACAGCTCATAAAGACCGGCGATTTCCGCAGCCAGCTCCGGATCGTTGTCCAGATCCGATGCTTTGGCTTCGGGGGGAGGTAGAGACGGCCCTTCGGCTTTTTCATGGAGCTTGGATGCGTCGGCGCCGGCTGCATCTTGGCCAAGCCGCTTGCGATGCACCGCCGCCGTATCCGCGAGCGCTTCCAGCAGCTCGAGCGATCCGATCCGCCTCAGCGCCGCCAGAATGGCGGCCCACTGATCCGGCGACTGAAGCAGCAGCCCGGTCCAGGCATAATACTCCCAGGCCGAGCCGCGGGCATGGCCGTCGAGCACCCGCAGCATGAAGAGATCCTGCCTTTCCGGCGAAAGGCTGCGATAGGCGGCTGTTTTATCGGTTTCAGAAGCTCCGCGGAGCCGTGCGAGCAAGGGCCCGATGCAAGCCGTCACCAGCTGTTCATCGCCCATCTCCTGCCATCGTTCCCGTTTGATGCCCGGCTTGGCCGTCATCGATTCCATCCCATTTGTCATTGAATTCCTCCTCTGTCAAGTCAGGCCATGCGGGTCCGGGGCAGCGGGTTCCTTCCATGCGCTCCGGATGATTTCATGCCCGCCGGCAGCCTCGTTCCCGTATTCGCCGGCAGGTTGGCGTTTTCCTCCCGTCGGTCGGGAATGACTGCAATTACGCAAGAAGAGGACGGGAGGATGAGTTCGTTTCCTTTTCCGCATCTATTTTTTCCAAACTGGATTCCTCGATCGGAAAAGCGGATAAATCCAGCTCCGGCTTCGGGTATTCCAGACCGAGCTTCTCCAGCTCCTCCACAAGTATGCGGAGAACGAGATAATTGCGGAACCAGCGGTTGTTGGACGGAACGATATGCCATGGGGAGCCGTCGGTCGCCGTGCGGCGGATCGCATCCTCGTAGGCGGATGTGTATTCCTTCCAGTATTGGCGCTCCTGAAGGTCGGTCGGATCGAATTTCCACAGCTTCTCGGGATTTTCCATCCGGTCCCGGATTTTCTCCAGCTGGAATTCGGGAGAGATGTGCAGGAAGATCTTCACGACGAGCACGTTCTGCGTCGTCAGCATCTCCTCAAAATGCCGGATCTGCTTCAGCCGGCGGCGAGCCTCCTTGTCGCTGACGTGGCCGTGCACCCGGGTGATAAGCACCTCTTCATAATAAGAACGGTTGAAGGCAGCGATGTAGCCTTTGGCCGGAACATCCTTGTGGGTGCGCCAGAGAAAATCGTGGGCGCTCTCCTCCTCGGTCGGCTTCTTGAAGCTGTAGGCGCGGAAGCCGCCGGGGTTGATGCCTCCGAACACCTTCTTGATGACGCCGTCCTTGCCGCTGCAGTCCATGCCCTGGAGAACGACCAGCACGCCGTTGCTGCGCGAGGCGAACAGGCGGTCCTGCTGCTCGGCCAGCCTATCCAGCAGGTCCTCGAACTTCTCCTGGACTTCATCCTTGTCCTTGAATCCGGCGGTATCTTCGGGATCGTAGTCCTTCAGCCTGAGCTTGTCGTCGCTTCCGATCCGGTAACGGTCCATGTTCATTCGGCAGTCTCCTCCTGGGATGATTCAGAGTGGAAATAGGTCTATCAAGTAGATTACCCCAAAAAGCGGAAACTCCTGCCGGAATTGCCGGAGGGACGGAAAATAGATTGTTTCAGGGAGAGATGCATGAGGCAGGCGTTGCCTGGACGGGAGGCGAAAGGATATGGATTCATGCTGGGGGAGGCCGCAGGGATGAAGGAATTTGAGATCGAGAGCTGCGGAGGAGGCCGCATCCATGCTATTGATACGGGGCAAATAGCGGTTCAGACGATATGCTGCCGCTGCTTATCTGCCCGGACCTGGCGATGACGGCAGAAGGTTACATCCCCAACAGGCTGCTGCCGAAGCAGAGGCCGGCCGCGCCTCCAGGGAGCTTCGCGAATTCGAGGCCTCCGCTCATGACGTCTTCGCATCGGAGCCGGAAGTCCTCGTCCGAGAAATGAGGGAGTGGATGAAGCGCCGCGAAGGTTGCCATCAGGCGGGCTTGTCCGGCGCTTGTTGAGATGGGGCATATTCGTCCGGCCCTTTTATGAGTTTGAAGGCCGGCTCCCGGCGCGCTCGGACCGCTTTTTTGAAATCAGGGGGCGTATTGTGAGATGATAAGGGGGATCAAAGCGGCCCAAGCGGCCGGGCAAGGAGCCATCCATGAACTCTTCGCAGCTGCAGCCATTCAAGAAGCTGAAGAACGACATTACCCGTTTCATGATGATGTACAAGTTCGCCCTGGACGAGATGGAGACGAAGATCGAAATCCTCAAGGAGGAATTCCAGCTTCTCCACGATTACAATCCGATCGAGCATACGAAGTCGCGCGTGAAATCGCCTGAAAGCATCATGAACAAGATCTACCGCAAAAACTGCGAGTTCTCGCTGCCCGCGATCAAGGAGAAGATCCAGGATATCGCCGGCCTGCGGATCACCTGCTCGTTTGTATCCGATATTTACCTGATCCACGACATGCTCAAGGTGCAGAAGGATCTCGCCATCGTGCAGGTCAAGGATTATATCGCCCATCCCAAGCCGAACGGCTATCAGAGCTTCCATCTTCTGATCGAGGTGCCGGTCTACATGTCGGATCGTCAGGAGAAGGTGCTCGTCGAGGTGCAGATCCGCACGATTGCGATGGATTTCTGGGCAAGCCTCGAGCACAAGCTGTATTACAAATACAACAAGGCCGTCCCCGAGCATCTGCTTCGCGAGCTCAAGGAGGCGGCGGATTCGGCCGCCGCGCTGGACCTCAAGATGGAGCGGCTGCATCGGGAAGTCCAGTCGCTGCAGGAGGAAGAAGAGGAAGAGAGCGACTTCCTGCCGGCGCTGTTCGGCGAGGGAGAGCGACGCGGCATCCAGATTCCGCCGCAGCTGCTCGGACTGCTCGGCGGCTCCGACTCCAAGTAGTCCGCAGCTCTCTGTCGCTAAGGGAAGTTCCCAAGGGAAGTTTCGAACGAAGGTCCCGGCCGTGCCCGTCATGGCCGAGGGCCTTTTTCGATTATCCCGGCAGCGCTGTGGAGCGGTCGGCCGTCCATGCTCCCGCGTCCGGAGTGTCCAGCTGCTCGTCGGCATCGAACGGGAACCCCTCTCCGGCCATGCTGCTCGCCAGCAGCGCCGTCGCAGGGTCCAAGGGGCGGGGCTTGGGAAGCCCGGCGCAGCAGTCCCGGGCGGCCTCCAATCGATCGCGCAGCGAGGCGGTGAGACACTCGGCAATGGCGGCTTTGTGGGAGGTTCCGACGAAGCCGAGTCCGCCGCACAGCGGCAGCCTGCGGTCTTCCAGCTCCTCCAGCAGCCCAGGGCTCAGCTTATGATGATGGAACGGTCCGAGCAGCTGCTCGTTCTCGGGCTCCAAAGGAAACAGGAGCAGATACAGAAGCTCGAAGCAAGCCCTCTCCGCGCTGTCGGCCGAGCTTGATGGAGAGGGCGCGGCAACGGCATCCTGCACCTGAAGATGATAACCGGCGTAACGTTCGCAGAATTGCTGGTACTGCTGCTCGTAAAGAGCCAGCTCCCGCCATACCAGGCCTACCTCAGCGCTGTACAAGGAAACTCGGCGGAGCAGGCCGGTGAGCAAAAAATGACGCTTGAGCTCCCGTTCCATCCAGCCGTACTTTTCATCCGTCAGTCCAGGGTTGCCGCGCAGCACGGCTTCGCGCACCTGCAGCAGCCATTCCTGCGGCAAGGCCTCCTCGAGCTTGCGCTCCTCCTCGGCAAGCTCTGCCGGCATTCCCGGAAGCAGCCCTGTCCTGGAATCTGCAAGCTCCCTGTAAGCCGCTTCCTCCTCGCCTTTCTTTTCCCCGCCGCTCTTTGTCGGCTCTCCCAGCAGATTTTTCAGCTTGCCCAGCATCCGCCCTCATCCCTTCTGTCGAATTCTACTTAAGATTAACCCTGCCGGGGGCAAAGGCAACCGCAAGGGCGGAAAGAATGAAAAAAGGCCGCCCCGGAGGACGGCCGTCGCGGTCATGCCTTCTTTTCATCCAGGGCCGGAGCCCCGATCAGCGACTTGACGTTCTCTTCTTGGTTAGGCTCCAGGCCGAGGAAGGCGGCGGTGAAATAAATGCCGTCCTTTTCCCACAGGTAAAAGAGCTGGCGCCGGGTATCCTTCTTCGGATCGACTTCAAATACATCGTAGAATCTCTTGCCATCCTCCGCCACGGTGACGCGGACGCCATCCAGATCGAGCGTCCGCAGGACGGTCATCTTGGCGGCATCGACGATAGGAGCCTTGCTCTGATACAGGTTGAGCGTATCGTTCATGGAGTAAACGGTCGATTTTAAATCGGGATCCGGCTGATAGCTCGTTTCAAGCGTATCCACCGCCGGCCTGAATTTGAAATACCGAGTCCGGTCGCCTGCCTTGTTCAAGCGGGCGTCCATGAGCTTCCATTGACCGTCCGCCAAGGTGGAAGAGATATTGATGTCGAAGCCCAGCGCCTCCTCAGCCTTCTGCAGGTCCTTGCCGTCGTATAGCGGGAAGGTGATCCCTTCGCCTGTGTAGTCGACCTGCTTGATCTGCTCGGGAAACACGTAGGAATGCAGCATTTTTTCCAGATCCGGCATCGTCACATTGCTTCGATGAGTAAGCGTTCCTTCACGGGTATGGTTTTCGCTGAAGTAATCGACGGCATACCAGATCCCCTCATCCTGCCATACGAAGCTTTTGGCTGTTTCCGGTAGATGCCAGGCATAGGTTTGAATTCTGGAGACCAAGGTGCCGTGGATCCCGGCAAAAGTGGCATCCGCATACTTGAAAAATTGAGGATCCGCCGGACCCCAAGTCGCCGGCGCGTTTGTCCGCACTTCCCCGCCGCTCTGGGAGCTATAGATTGTATCCAGCAGGTTTTCCTTGGAAGCCAGCAGCTCGAAGGCTTTCTCATGCGGGAATACTTCATATCCGTTTTTGACGGTTATGGCGACGACGTTGTCGTTCATGTCCATGTATTTGGCCAGATTGATATTCTCCAGCCGATAGCCTTCCGGAAGATAGTCGGGCACCTTGTACGTGAACCCGGAAAAATCATTCGCCCTCTCCAGGCTGGAGAACCATTTGGACCAGTCGTTTATCCGCACAAGATGGAATGAGGCCGTATGCGCCTGTGCTTGCCCGGATCCGGCTTGCGGAGCGGCGCCGGTCCTGGTGTTGGGAGCTTGGGCGAGTACGACGGCTCCGATGGCGAGAAGCGCCAGAATGGCGGCGGCGGACAGGCGATAGGAGCCTTTGCGGAACTTGGCGATCATCGTAATCCTCCGTTTCATTTCGTGCTCGTGTTCAAAGAAAGGCGAGAAATTGGCCGCTGTCCTGGAGCTGCGGGCCAAAACTTTCGACAGCAGCAGCAGCGTCCTGCCATAGGCGGCGGATTCCCGCTCGCCGAGCACCTCCAGCACTCCGGCGTCGCAGGCTACCTCGCGGTCCGCTTTCATTTTCCGGATGGCCAGCCATACGAAGGGATTGTACCAATGCAGCGCGGCAGCCAGCATCCACAGAAGATTGATCCACAGATCCTTGCGCTTGTAATGAGTCAGCTCATGCAGCAGGATGTGCTCCAGCTGTCTGGAATTGGCGATGACGGCAATATCCGCAGGCAGATAGATTTTTGGCCGGGCAAGTCCGTAAAGGAAAGGACTCCGAAGCCCATAGGTTTCATGGATCGGAATCGGCCGCTTGATGCCAAGCTTCCGCCGGCATTTCTCCAAAGCGGACCTGATGCCGGGATCTTCGATCCGGCGGGACGAGCGGAATTTGAATTCGAATCGGAGCGTGCCGATCAGGAAGCAGAGGCATAGGACGGCAAAGCCGGCCAGCCAAGACAGCGCAACGATCGGCAGAGGGCTCCAGCGGGCTTGTCCGCTCGCCTTTTCCTCGAGGGGAGAGGCGGGAGGAGCTGAAGCTGGCGCCGGAGGTTCCGATGTTTCCGGTTGAGGATGATCCTCCGGCACGGGTACAACGACTGGCTGCGTGGAGGCCGCCGTGCCGTCATCGACGGACAGGCTTGGAACCGGCGGGGTCTGGCGCATGGCGGAATCGGCCTGTGTCGCCGCCTGCGGCATAAGGCCGAACAAGCTGATCGGGCTTTGCGGCGCCAGCGGCACGAGCAGCTTGATCAGCACGAGCAGCCAGAGGGCATAGGCCAGCTTGGAGCTCGGCGTCTTCTTGAACAGCTTCCGGAAGGCGAGCAGCGCCAGGATAAGAACGGTCGATGCCAGCGAGGCCGTCAAGAAGAGATGAAAGATCGTTTGAATCCGTTGCATGGCTCGAAAGCTCCTTCATGATCGCGTCGGGACACGAACCGGGCTAGGCGTCGGGGCGTTCCGCTGTTTTTTGCTTCTCCAGAAGTTTCTGGAGCTCGTCGATGTCTTGTTCGGACAGGTTCTCTTCCTGGATGAATCGGGCGAACAGCATGCCGACGGCTCCGTTGTACACCCGGTCCAGAAAAGACTTGTTCTCGGCCTTCAAATACTCGGCATGGGATACGAGCGGATAATACAAATAATTCCTTCCGGCTTTCTCGAACCGGATCGCATTCTTTTTATGAAGGCGGTTAATGAACGTTTTGATCGTCTGATCCGACCACTGCATCTGCTGGGACAGCTCGGCAATGATTTCCTGGGCGGATAAGGGCTCTTTTTGCCAAAGAAGCTTCATGATCTCGCTCTCGGCCTCGGTAATACGGGGGGATACGCTCATTGCAATCCATCTACTCCTTGAAAAAGAATGTTTACGTATGTAAACGATAATTAAAGATTACACTTGTAAACGTAAGCTGTCAACTCCTTTGAAGCCGACTCCAGCATGCGGCTGAAAAACCTTTGCGGAACCAAAAAAGAAAGACGGGACGAAGCGGAGGAGAGGCTCGGCTTCGTCCCGTCGGGATCTGGCGGCTGTAGGCTCAGCCGGTGATGATTAAGCGGGCTTAGGGGACAATTTAACTAAGGAGTGCGGAATTCAACGCTGCGCGCCGCCATGCTCCGGCAAGGCCTCCATATAGCTGTCCGACAGGCGGAGCAGCTCCAGCGCCCGATTGTAGGCATCCTCGTCGGAGCCTGCAGCCGGGGTGCCCGGCTTCAGCGGATAGCGGTTGCCGTCGTCGTACCCGATGCCGGGAATATAGAGCGAGCTGCCGCTGAGCAGCGTGCCGGAAGGAAGATAATAACGCTGAGGCAGAATATTTTGCGATTGGCTGAGAAGATCCTGGCCGAAATGAAGCTGACCGTCCAGCGAAGCCCCCGCAAGGCCCGCGATGGTCGGAAGCAGATCGACCTGGCCGCCAAGCGTATCGAGCTCTTTTCCCTGCCTGCTGCCCGGCAGCGTGAGGAGTAGCGGAACGTTGATCATGTCGGGATAGCCGTATTCATGGCCGAGAATCTCTTTCATGAGCTCCTTGTCCTTGCGATCGAGGGAGAAGAGCGGGAGCCCTTGATGGTCGCCATAGACGACGAGCAGGGAATCTTCCCACAGTCCGGCGGCCTTGAGCTCCTCCACCAGCTGGCCGAAGGCGTAATCGGCATAGCTCTGGGAAGCGATGTAGTCGCCGACGAATGTCTTCTCATACCGCTCCGGAAGCTCGAAGCGGCTCAGCCCGTCCGGAAGCGTGAACGGATGATGGGCGGTCATGGAGATGATCTGGGCATAAAACGGCTTGCCCTCGCCGTCCATCTCCTTCAGCTTGCCGGCCGTCTTGGCGTACAGCGTCTCGTCGTCGGCGCCGAAGAACACCTGGTTCTCCTTGCCGAAAAACGGCTGGTCGTAAAAGCGGTCGAAGCCGACCGCCTTGTACAGCTCGCGGCGGTTCCAGAAGTCGACGACGTTCGTATGGAAGGTCGCGGACTGATAGCCCTGCTCCTTCAGCAGCTTCGGCAGGCTCGGAACGTCCTTGTAGGCGTAGGACATCGTTGCCGCTCCGCTTCGCGGGATATAGAAGCTCGTATTGGCGACGAACTCCGCATCGGAGGTGTTGCCCTGCCCGACCATCTGATAGAAGTTGTTGAAATACAGGCTTTCGCGCGCCAGCTTGTTGAGGTTCGGCGTCACCTCCCGCCCGTCCAGCTCCAGGCCGATCAGGAAATTCTGGAACGATTCCAGCTGCAGGACGATGATGTTCTTGCCTTGTGCAGCGCCTTGGAATGGAGAAGCTTGCTTGGGATCGACGCCTTTGAGCTCATCGATGCGGGCCTGCGTCACCTTGGCCGGATCCTCCAGCTCCGTCTGTCCCCGATCGACGAGCGCGAACGCCTCGTAGTTCAGGATGCCCATCTCCTCGGCCTTGGTGTGCTCGTTCATGCTGGCGCGGTTCGGCACGATATTGAACAGGCACAGGGCAAAGGACAGAACGGCGACGCCGGCGAAGACAGCCTTGCGCCGGTTGAAGCGTGCGGCGGGCTTTTTCAGCAGCTCGCGCCGCTTGCGGATCAGAATGACAGCCAGGACGATAATATCGAGGAAGATCAGCGTGTAGTACGGATCCATCAGCGAGAAGACGCTGTTGCTGACCGCCGTCACCTGGTTGACCTGCTGGAGCGCATGCCAGGTGGCGATGACCCCGTAATATTTATGGTACATGAAGACCGAGAAGAGGATGCCGGTCAAGGCGGCGTCCGCGATGACGTAATAGATCAGCTTGCGCTTGCCTGCGAACATCTCCAGCAGGCCGAAGATCAGCCATGCGAACGGGAGCTCCGTCACGAGAATCGCCCACGACGGGCCGTCGTCGAAGATGACGAACCAGGTCAGCATGCATTTGAGCAGTATGATGATGGAAAAGAACAGAAATGGCCGGCTGGAAAACATCCGGGTAAACCGATTTCGCTGCAAGGTCAAACCTTCCCTTCTCAACATTTTAGGGGTGAAACATTACGCTACATGTCAGCTTTAAGATTCAGTTTACATTATGGGGAATGCGCAAGGCCTTGTCAAAATGAAGGAAAGGCAGCCAGAGGAAGGAAAGGGGAGGAAAGCGGCGGAACGTAGCCGGATAAATTTAATTCCCCCGGGGCTGATACATTTGCTCGACGGCATTCGTCTTTTATACAGCTGCAGCAAGAAAGGAGGATGGGACCTTTGACGATTCCGGAATCGGCAACGTTCAAGCAGTTGTTCTACGAGCATCATCCGGCCGTCCTTCGCAAGCTGACCGCGCTTCTGCGCGACGAGGCGGTGGCGGAGGATCTGGCCCAGGAAACGTTTCTGAAAATGTACCGGCAGCCGCCGGACAGCCTGGAGGCGGCCGGAGCATGGCTGCACCGGGTTGCGACGAGGCTCGCTTACGACTATATGGGAAGCGCCGCGAGGCAGCGCAGGCTGGCTGAGCGGCAGGAGCAGCAAATTGCTGTAGATGGGATTTCAAGCCCGTCCGGCGAGGACGAGCTGATGCGCAGGCTCGATCAGGAAGAGGTGCGCGACTGGCTGGAGGAGCTGCCCGAGCGGGACCGCCGGGCGCTTCTGCTCCGGTACTCCGGATACAGCTACGCGGAGATAGCGGAGGAGCTGTCGGTGCGGCAGCCGATCGTAGGCACCCTGCTGGCGAGGGCGACGGAGAGGCTTCGCAAATGCGCGGCGGCTGCCGAACAGCGCCAGGGAGATGAGGGGATGGCCCTGACAGGTTCGGCGGGGCTCGGGCCGGTTCAACCGAAGGCGGAATTGCGCTAAAAGCGTTGTGAAAAAATGACCTTCGCAATGGAGTCGGAATAGCGTCGGCGTTTTTATGACGAATCAGGATGAGCCTGATTGAAGGAGGATGGGTCGAATATGACGGAACAAAGGAAAGATACAGACACAGAAAAGAAAAAGACGGACGAGGCTTGGCTGCGGATGCAGGCCGCACTGGCGGGAGAGCAGCCTCATGCCGCATGGGACAAATGGGATCGCGAAGGCGGAATGGCGGCAGCGGGGGTTGCCGGTACGGTTCAGGACGCCCCGGCAGCCGGAAGCGGCAGGGTCGGGACCGCGACGGCTGGCGATGTCGGCGCTGAGGACCGCGTCAAGACGGCAGCTCCGGCGAACGTCAAGCCGCGCCGCCGCATGAACAGCCGCGCCCGCCGCTGGACGACGATCGCGGCAGCCGCGCTGATCGTGGTGACGGCGGCGGCGACGCCGGCCGGCAACAAGGCGCTGGCGTCCATTCTCGGCCAGTTCCGCATGGAGCAGGTCGTCAGCGTGGATGAGAACGAGCTTCAGCGGATGTTCGATTCCTTTTCGGACGGCCAGGTCCGCGAAGCGATCAACCGGTTCGGGACGTTTACGTCGGAGTCGGGACGGTACAAGGACAATCTGAGCCGCGAGCAGGCTGCGGCCGAGCTGGGCTTCTCCATGCTCCCCGAGAGCTTGACGGGCAAGCAGGAGGCGTTCTTCATATCCGGAGGACAGACGGTGACGCTCAAGATGAACGTGGACGAAATCAACAAAGCGATGAAGCAGCTGGGAGCTTCCAAGCTGATGCCGGCATCCGTAGACGGCAAGGAAGTGAAGCTCGAGACGAGCAAGACCGTTTCCTACGATTTGGCCAACGGGGAAAAAGGAGAATACGCTTCGATTTCGCAGCAGCTCGTGCCGACCGTCGAGGTTGAGCCCGGCGTAGGCCTGGAGGATGCAAGGGATGCGGTGCTGCAGTTCCCGCTGCTGCCGCAATCGCTGCGGGCCGGGCTTCTGCAGAGCGAGTTTCTCTCCACGGGAAATCTCGTCATGCCGGTCATCACGGACGGGAAGTCGGAGAACATCAAGGTTCACGGCATCTCCGTCATCCTGAGCAAGTACAATTACAATGAAAACGGCAAGGATCGTTATTCGGCTACATGGGTCAAGGACGGCCAGCTGTTCACGCTGGACGGAGGCAGCCTGTTCGCCGGCAAGCTGGACGCGTTCAAGGCCAAGCTGCAGGAGCTGATCTCCGCGTGATCGCCATCCAGACCGAAGGGCTGACGAAGCGGTTCGACAACGGCCGCGGCTGCAGCGATGTCTCGATTACCGTAAGGGAAGGGGAAGCCTTCGGCTTCCTCGGTCCCAACGGCGCGGGCAAAAGCACCTGCGTCAAAATGCTGGTCGGCCTGATCTTCCCTACGGAAGGTCGGGCTTCCCTGTTTGGCGAGCCGATCGGGAGCCTCTCGGCCCGAAGGCTCCTTGGTTACTTGCCCGAGCTGTACCGGTATCAGGAGTGGCTGACCGGCGAAGAAGTCGTTCGCCTGCATGCGCAGATGTGCCGCCTTCCAAGGGCGGAGGCGGATCGCAGGGTGCCGCAGCTGCTGGAGCGTGTCGGCATCGGCCTGCGCTCGAGGGACCGGGTGAAAAATTACTCCAAAGGCATGCAGCAGAGGCTGGGCCTCGCCTGCGCGCTGGTCGGCGATCCCCGCATCCTGTTCCTGGACGAGCCTTCTTCGGCGATGGATCCCATCGGGCGAAGCGAGGTGAGGGAGCTGCTCCATGAGCTGAAAGCCCAGGGCAAGACGATCTTCCTCAACTCTCATCTCATGGAGGATGTGGAGTCGCTCTGCAATCGCGTCGCCCTGCTCAACAACGGCCGCATACTCCAGCAGGGGACGGTCGAGGAAGTGCTGCAGCAGCGTCCTGTCTGGCGGCTTCGCGTCGGCGGCTTTGCTCCCGCGCTGCTGGATTGGCTGCGCGGGGAAACGGGACTGGCTTTCCGGCTGGCCGCCTCGGAGCCGGATGGCTCCGCCGTGCTGGAGGCCGAGCTGGAGAACGAGGAGCAGGCTGGCTGGCTGCATGCGCTGATTCTGGATCAAGGCATGACGCTCTACGAGTCGACGCGCGCCAAAACGAGGCTTGAGGAATGGTTCGTCACCGAGCTCTCCGGCAAGAGCCACAGGGGGGAGAAAGCATGACCATCATTCTTCGCATGACCTGGAAGGAGCTGCTGCGCAAGCGCGTCCTGCTGCTGACGCTTTTCATGACCGTGCTGTTCCTGATCGCATACTGGTTCATCGCTTCGGCCATCGGCGGTGAAGTCCGCAGGTATGGGCTGTCTCCCGACGATCCGCAGCTTCTGGTCGAAAGGTACAGCCGCGGCATGTTCATCATCAGCCTAGGCTTCTTCTTCGGCGCGTTCGTCGTTGCTTTTCTCTCCATTTTCAGTTCCTCTTCCGTCATCTCAGGCGAGGCGGAGCTGGGAGTCATGCAGGCGCTGATGCCGCGGCCTCTGCCCAGGTGGCAATGGTATGCGGGACGCTGGCTCGGCTACGTCAGCTTTGGCATGGGTTACTCTCTGGTGCTGTATGCCGCTATACTGGGCGTTGCCGGCATGCATGCCGGCGTACCGAGGGACATGGGAACCCTGTTCATCGCCTATCTGCTTTTCGCTTCCGTTGTTCCGCTGCTGGTATCGGTGTCGATGCTCGGCTCCGGTTTTCTGTCTGCCATCGGCAACGGCGTCTTCATGACGATGCTGTACGGCGGAGGCTGGCTGGGCGGCATGATCGACAAGCTGGCCGCTCAGTTCGCCTCGCTTCAGGAGACGGTAGGCGGCTCGCTGGCCACCATCTCGGGTTTGCTGTCGCTCGCGATGCCGGCTGACGGCCTGCAGCGCACGATGATGGACAGGCTGTTCAATATGGATGCGCTGAGGCAGTTCACGGGCATCCAGGTAGACAGCCTCATGTCGATGTTGGGAGTCGGCTCGGCCCCCTCTCCAGCCTTCCTTTGGTATGCCTTGGCCTATACGATCGTTGCTTTTGTGCTCGGCATTTGGCGCTTCCAGCGCAAGGATTTGTAGAGGCGGTGCGGAGAATCGATTCATTTGGAATTGCAAACGGAAGGAATGGACGAGCCAAGCGACCTGCCGGAAGGATTGGACAATCCTAGCGAGCCATCGGAAGAACTTGACAATCCTAGCGAGCCATCGGAAGCACTGGACAAGCCAAGCAATTCATCGGAAAAAAATGGACAAGCCAAGCGGAGGGATACTTGGCTTCTTTCCTGTTTCGCTTCAGCTGGCCTCAGCTCCATATCCTCCTCCGCTCCCATCTTTGCCACAAAAAGGCGCAATTTCGTTTCAATGCTTTCCCGGCTGGGGTAATAGGAAAAAACCTGTCGAAAAGAGTTGAACGGCTTCAAACAACACCATGAGAACCGCTCAGGCGTTAGGCCGTTTAGGATGCCGATTCCGGAATCCGAATGGAACGGGATTGGACTGAATTGGAAGAAGCCTTTTTCCGACCCGAAGCAACCCTGTCCCTTGCAGATACGTTACTACTGTATAGGCTGGGAGGACGAGCAAGTGTCCGGACCAGCGCCGCCAAGCCGGAAACCATTCTGGGTAAGGGAGGAAGCGCCGTGAGAGATCAATCGAGATGGATGGGAGTCGGGCTGATTGCGGTCGGCCTGCTGGTCGCCTTGGGCTGCTGGCACTTCAACCACGGAGGCAGCCGCGCGGATGCGGCAGCGGGCTCCGCCATCTCTGTCTCCGCTACCCAGGATGACTCTCTTCTGCAGAAGCTGGGCATCAAGCTCGAGAATCCCGGCGTCGAGAACAAGGCGCCTCTGAATCTCGTCCCCCAAGGCCGCGCCGTGCAGAATGCCAAATGGGCCTATCCGAAGGTGGCCAAGACGGCATCCTCCATCTCCTGCGTCTATCGTCTGATCAGCAAGCCGGATTTCAGCTCCTTCTCTCCCGAGGCCTTGGCGGCCAATCCTGTCCTTCGCGAAACCCGCAAGCTCATGCGCACTCCCGTTTACGTCGTGAGCTTTGTAAGCGGTGCGGCAAGCGGCGGCTCCGGCATCGATCCGGCAGCTTCCGGGAATTCAGGTGCTGGCGGCCTGGAGACGAATGTTGTCGTGGACGCGATGACGGGAGTTACTCTGCTGTCGTTCAGTTATTGAAATGGCATGGTTGTTCGAGATAAGCAGCACGGCATGAGGCGTCTTTTTGATGCTGGCGGACATACGATCCGCTATTTCGCTAAAATCATGTTATTTGGGAAATGATCGGACATTGGTTCCGCTATTTACGTGCTGCTATCGGCTTGGCGATGAACATTGCAGCCATAACGGAACGTATGTCCGATAGCAGGGCGGTAGGAAGTCTTTTGCGTTAAATAACGGAACGTATGTCCGATAGAGAACGGCATTGGGAACATTCGGTTCACGCCTTCTAAAACCAGATCCGAAAACAGCGCAATGAGGTATGGCTTCATGAAGCTCTTCATATCGCAGCATACAAAAATGCCCGGCGGAACCGTATCCGCCGGGCATTCGCATTTTACTTGGACTTGGACTTGCGGGATTCCGCGCCTGCATCTTCCGGCTCGGGATCGTTGCCGTTGGAAGGCAGCGAGCGCACATAGCTGTCCGACATGCGCAGCAGCTGCAGCGCGCGGTCGAATTCGTCGCGCGTAGCGCCGTCGCTGCCTGGCTTGGCGCCTGTTCCGGCAGCGTTGCCGAGACCGGCCGTGCCGCCGGTGCCGGAAGGCTCGCCCGGCTTGCCTGGCTGTGGGCTGGCTTCGCCTGCTTTGCCGCCGCCCAAGCTTGCTGCGCCTTTATCGCCGCCGGCATTCCCCGCCGAGCCGCTTGTAGAATTCAAGCCGCCGCCGGCATTCCCCGCCGAGCCGCCTGCAGAGCCCAAGCCGCCGCCGCCGCTGTCCGCCGAGCCATTCTGCCGTGCCGCATTGGCGGAAGCTTCCGCCGCGGTCGGCAGCATGATCCGGCTGCCGTCGCCGAAGCCGGTGCCGGGCACGAAGATTTCGCTATCGTCGATGAAGGAGCCCGACGGGAGGTAGTACCTTTCCGGCAGCAGGTTGCTATGCTGGTTGAACAGATCCTGCCCGAAGTGGAGATGGTTTTCCATCGGCAGGCCGACGAGATTCGCGATTGTCGGGAAGATGTCGCTTTGGCCGCCTACCTGAGTCTGAACGGAAGCCTGAAGCAGGCCCGGAGCCGTTACGATGAGCGGAATATTCATCATCTGGGAGGAATCGTACTTGCGTCCGTCGAGCTTCTCCAGCAGATCGAGGTCGCCGTCTGACAGGGAGTAGATCGGCAATCCCATATGGTCGCCATAGATGGCTATGACGCTGTTGTCCCATAAGCCGGCATCCTTCAGCTCCTGGAACAGCTGTCCGAGGGCATAGTCGGTATAGTTTTGGGCGCGGATGTAATCCCCGACGAAGGAGTCCTTGTACGTGTCGGACAGCTTCAGCTTCACTTTGCGGTCCGGGATGTTGTACGGATGATGCGAGGACATGGAGATGAGCATCGCGTAGAATTTCTTGCCCTCGTCGCGCTGCTTGGCCAGTTCCTGCACCGTCTTGGCATACAGCACTTCATCCGAAGCGCCGAACGCGACCTTGTCCTCGCCGCCGAAAAACTCCGTGTCGTAGTAACGGCTGAAGCCGAGCGCCTTGTACAGCTCCTTGCGGTTCCAGAACGCGACATCGTTCGTATGGAACGTGAGCGCTTCATACCCTTCCGCCCGGAACGCCTTCGGCATCGAGGGGAGGGATTTGTCCGCATAGGCTTGAGTCGCCGGCACGCGCAGCGGCACGTAGAAGGAGGTATTGGTCAGGAATTCCGCATCGGAGGTGTTCCCCGAACCGGCCTGCTGATAGAAGCGGGGGAAATACGCGCTCTCTTGAATAAGCTTGTTGAGGTTCGGCGTAATTTCCTTGCCTTCCACGGTTTTATTGAGCAGGAAGTTCTGAAACGCTTCGAGCTGAATGACGATGACATTGCGGCCTTTGGCGGCGCCCGCATAGAGCGGCTGCTGCGGAGCCGCCACCCCCTTGAGCTTGTTCACGGCCTCCTGCGTGACGGTCGAGGCGGGAACGAGCTTCTCGTTCCCCGCCGTCGCCATCAGGAACACCTCGTAATTGAGGATGCCCATGCGCTCGTTCTGCACCAGCTCGTTGGAGATGCCGCGATTCGGCCAGACGATGGCCATGCATACGGCCAGCATCAGGATGAATCCCGAGGCCGGAATCCAGGCCGGCATCAGCCTGCGGTTGGCCAAGCCGCGCCAGGCGCGGCGGAATGTGCCGCTGAAGCCGAGCAGCAGCCAGGCGGCGACGATATCGACATAGATGAGCAGGAAGTAGGGATGAAGCAGCTGGAAGACGCTTCCTTTCACCTCTGTGACCTGCCCGATCTGCATGAGCGCGTGATAAGTGACGATGATGCCGAAATATTTGTAATACATAATGACGGCGAAATAGACGGTCGTCAGCAGCAGGTTGACGATGAGATACGTCATCAGCTTGCGCTTCCTGGCGAGCAGCTCGATCAGGAAATAAGCGGCCCACACCGACGGCAGGCTCGTCAGCAGAGGAAGCCATACATGCTCGCCGCCGTAGATGACGAAAGCGGCCAAATAAATTTTGAACACAAGAGAGAGCGTAAAGACGACGAAAGGACTGAGCCAGAACGCCTTCCGGCTCCAACGGTAGTTAGCCACGGGAATCTCCTTTGCGCGCCGCCAGGATGGATGAGAAGGCAGCCGCGTCCGTAATGAAAAATAAGCTTCCTCCATTGTAATTCCCCGGCTTGGCGATTACAAACCGGTCGATTGCGCCGCGGCCAGGGCTGAAATCTGCGGAATCCAGTTCACTGCGGTACTGAAATCTTGAGCAGGAGGCGCAGCGGCAAAGGGATTCCAAGATAAAATCATCTCCGGAGCAGGGGGTGAGCATCAACCTCCAGGCTTCCGGAGGTTCCCGGGTTTCCTCTACGGTCTGCCGGAGATCAGCCGCGCATCGAGCCGCGCCGCAACGTTCTATTCCTTCTCGACTGTTGAATGATGCCGAAAAGGGCCTTCCGGTCGGAAGGCCCTTGGCTGCCGTTCGGTGAAACGACGGGGAGTGCTAGTTGGCCGCTTTAGCGAGGCTCTCGTACGCGTTTAAGATCGCTACCGCCGCCATCTCGCGGGTTACGGTCGCTTTCGGATTGAAGTTGCCGTCCTTGTCGCCGACCATCAGCTCGGTGCCGTGAACGGCGTTCACGGACGATGCCGCGTAAGCGGAGACGGACTTGATGTCCCTGATGTCGCCCGAAGGGGCTGCGGACAGGTCAAGCTTCAAGGCGCGGGCGAAAATGACGGCCATATCCTGGCGGCTGATCGGCGCGTCCGGCTGGAACTTGCCGCCGCCGGTGCCGGTCAGGATGCCGCTGGCGGAAGCCGTGACCACAGCCTGCTCGTACCAGCTGCCGGCCTTCACATCGGTGAAGGCTGCGCTCGCGGACGAAGCCGGCTCGAGGCCGAGCAGACGCACGATCAGCGAAGCGAACTCGGCACGCGTCAGCTTCTGCTTCGGCGCAAATGCAGGAGCCGCACCGTTGCCGGAGATGCCGCTGATCAGACCGGAAGCATAGCCGTCATGGACGGAATCGCGGGCCCATGCCGCGATTTCCTTCTCGTCGGAGAAGAGGGCGGAGGTCGAGCCGACGGTCAGCTTCTGGACATGCTTCAGCACGGAAGGAGCCTTGGCGTCGCTGTAGCCCGTCACCGTCAGGTCATAGCTGCCGGCCGGCATCGCCTGGAAGCGGGCCGTGCCGTATGCATCGGCAGTTGCCGTCACGGAGCCGGCTTTCACGCTCACTCCGGCAGCGGGGGTGACGGTATAGGCGTTGGCGGTGTAATCCCAGGTCTGCTGGCTTACCTGGACGGTGAAGGCTTCGTTGTCGCGCGGCTGGCGCGGGCTGACCGCTGCGGAGCTGATCAGCTGCGTGTTGTCTCCATAAAAGACGGCCAGTCGGTCGCCCTTCTGCAGAGCGAAGTCGCCCATGCCGACGGAAGGCGTAATCCAGGCACCGCCGCGCTGGACGGCGAACAGCCAGCCGTCGTAGCCGCCGAACTTGCCGCCTTCAATGCCGCCGATGGAAGCGACGTATTTGCCGAACTGCATCGATTTCACTTCCACGGCCAGCTTGGCGTCGGATGCGGCTTGCGTCAATGCATCCAGCGCATACACGGCGCGGGCAACGCCGCTTGCCAGCAGCGTGGCGTTCGGTCCTTCCACGCTCACGGTTACGCTTGGAGCGGGCTTGGCGTACAGTCTTCCGGTGCCGTTCTTGAATTTCTCGTAGGCGGTCAAAGCCTGGACGGACTGATAGGCGCCGTAAGCATTGGCGGCCAGCGGCAGGGAATGGGAGAAGCTGCCGTCCGCATTGCGGAAGGTGAACAGCTTGTCCAGCAGCCCTTTGCCGTTTTGGACGAAACGGCTGTCCGCGGGGTCGACGCCCGCGGAGGCGAGGCCGATGACGATCTGGGCGATGCTTTCGCTGCTGGATTCGCCGTAGCTCGTGAATCCTCCGTCCTTATCCTGCTGTTTGGCCAGCCAGGAGACGATTCGCTCGCCGGCCTGCTTGGCTTCCGGCTTGTCCAGGTAAGGAGCAAGTGCGGTAAGGGCGGCGCCCGTCAGATCGGGATTGCCGGATTTTTCGCCGTCGAAAGCGAAGCTTCCGTCCTGCGCCTGATGCTTCAGCACTTCGGCCACAAGGGCTTCGCGCGTCCATTTCGCGGCGGCAGGCACTTCATAAGCGCCGTAATCCAGCGCAAGCAGAGCATAGATCGGACCGTTGACGCCTTGGCTCGTCATGCGGCTGCTGTTGGCGATCCGCTCGATCAGGTTGACGCCCTGGAAGGAGGAGGCGTCCTCGCCGATCGCAGTCACCGCGAGCGCCGTACGCTCCAGGTCCGTGACTTTGGTGAAGCCGGCGGCTTCCGTGCGCACCGTCTTGGCGAGTCCGGCCGCATAGGATGCCGGAAGCTCGAGGCCGGCTTGAGAGGCGGCGATGGCATCCCAATCCGACGAGATTCCGCTTTTGAGCAGCGTCTGGCCGGCTTGGCGCAGGGCGCTTGCGGTATCGGGAGCTGCGGATGCAGGCGCGGCGCCTGCGGGAAGAAGGGAGACGATAAGGGCGAGCATGAGCATCCAGGACAGCGAGGCTCGGGTAAGCATGCGTTTCAAAACGGATCGACCTTCCTTCGGAAATAGTAGTAGCCGCTGCGGGGGGCTCCGGCACATCGCGGCTTCCCATGTGCCGGAACAGGCGAATCTCGTCCGCTTCGCTTGAGGGGGACAATGGAGCCGATAAAATTCAGGCTGGACAGGAAAAGAGCCCCATACGCCAAGGCTTGAAGGGAAAAGAAAAAAGCCGCCTCGAGGGCGGCGAAAATGTACCCATAGATGGGCTGCGGAAATAGACCGTATCGGTCGGCCGCAGCTCAGCCGCATCCGCTCCCACCCCCCGAAGAGCATTGATGCGCAGACATTCGGGCAGGTCTCCTGGCTACAGCTTCATCGTCTCGTGCGCCCCTCCCCGCCATAAAGGCAGTGGCTGCATGCGCAGAGGCTCGGCATTCACAGTGGCGGGACCGCGCCGGCTTCAACCGGACTTCCCTATTAAGCCTGGCGGAATCGGACATGTCCGCGCAAGCACCCGAATGATTCTGAATATGGAACAATCCCATCTATCATAAGGTTCAGGCCAGAGGTTTGTCCATAGGGGACAGCGATGGCGACGGGGCCTTCAGCCCATGCTCGGCCGGGCAGCGCGCGCGGATCCAGGCCTCGCACTCGTCCAGCTCCATCTTCCAGGTTGCCGCCAGGATGGCCGCGTCGACGAGATCGTCTTCATCGATCTCCAGCTCGCAGCCGTTCACAAGCAGGAAGGTGAGCATAGCGTGCATCGCCGTGGCGGCATTGCCCTCCCGAAAAGCGAAGGAGCGGGCCAGTCCATGCCAGTAAAGCGCGGCCTGCCGGATCAGGCTGTCGGAATCCGAGGAGCCGAAGCTCTCGTGAAAGGGACGATCCACGATTTGAAGCAGGAAGCCGGGATTGCGGAATCCCGGCAAGACGCCGTACGTATCCTGATGAAGCATGTGGATCTCGATCAGCTGGGGAATGGTCAGCTTGGTCGTCATGAGCGATGCGCCAGCTTGCGGAAAGCGATGCGGTGCTTCAGCAGGAGCTGCTTGGCGAGCAGAAGGACGCGCTCGTCCTGTTCCGCCTCGGAGGGCCTTTTTTTGTCTGGAGAGATGTTTTTTCGTTCCGGCATGGTGGAATCAAGCTCCTTTCAAGTGAGGGGGACATGTGTTCGTAAACAAATTTTACCATTTCAATCCCTATCAATCAATAGTTAAATTGAACTTTGCAGTTAAATTTGTCCCGGTTCCCGATGTCCTTGCCTGCATGGTTGGAAAGAGCCGTTCTCCCTTCGATTTCCGCAGAAGCAGCCCTGCTCCACCGGGCCTTCTTTGCCCGCCCGGCCTTCGTGCTCCGTCCGGCTATTCAGATCCTTTCCGGGGTCGGAATGCCCAGCAGATGGAGGCCGTGCTTAAGCACGGAGGCGGCGGCTCCCGTGAGACGGATGCGGGCAAGGCCGGCCCTTTCGTCGGCTCCAAGAATGCGTTCGCTGTTGTAGAACCGGTTGAAGCTCTTCGCCAGATCGAGCAGGTAGCGGGCCAGAACCGACGGCTCGTGCTCGCGCAGCGCGCCGCGAATGGCCTCTGCATAGGTGCCGACAGCCATCAGGCAGGCTCTGGCGGCAGGCGCGGACAAGGCTTCCAGCCTGTCGGGGCAGCCGTCCGGGCCGTCCGGCTCGCCGGCGGGCGCCGAGCCGGACGGCCCGGACGGCCCGGCGGGAGCAAGCTTTCGGCTTGCCGCCTTGCGCAGCAGGCTGGCGGCGCGGGCGTACGTGTACTGGAGATAAGGTCCGGTCTCTCCTTCCATGCTGACCATTTCATCCATATTGAAGTCGACCTCCAGCATGCGGCGGCTGCGCAGGTCTCCGAAGACGACGGCGCCGATGCCGACCGCCTCCGCGACGGCCTCCTTGTCCGGCAGATCCGGCGTCTTGCTGTCGATGACCGAGAGGGCGCGCTGCGCCGCCTCGTCGAGCACATCCTGCAGGAAGACGACCTTGCCGCGGCGGGTCGACATTTTCTTGCCGTCCATTTTCATCAGGCCGAACGGCGCATGCACGCGCTGCACGTCTTTCCAGGAGCCGTCGAGCTTGTCGAGGACCCGGAACACCTGAGTGAAATGAAGGATCTGCTCCGCCCCGACCACGTAAAGCAGCTTGTCGCCCTGCATGGCTTCCCGGCGGTACAGAGCCGTGGCCAGATCGCGCGTGCCGTAGATCGAGGAGCCGTCGGACTTCAGAATGAGGCAGGGAGGCAGGTTCTCCTCGTCCAGGCGGACGACGGCAGCCCCGTCGCTCTCCTCTAGAAGTCCGGCCTGCTCCAGCCTCGCGACGGCGGCCTGCAGCTTGTCGTTGTAGAAGCTTTCTCCGAGAATATGATCGAACTCGATTCCCAGGCGGTCGTACAAGCGGTTGAATTCCTTCAGGCTTTCGCGGATAAAGAAGGACCACAGCTCGCGTGCTTCCGCGTCTCCCAGCTCCAGGCGGCGGAACCAATCCCGGCCTTCGTCGAGAAGCTCGGGACGGGCATCCGCCTCCTCGTGGAAGCGGACGTAGAGCTGCAGGCTTTCGCCGATGGGGTCGGCTTCCAGCGCTTCGCGGCTGCCCCAATGCTTGTAGGCCGCGATCAGCTTGCCGAACTGCGTGCCCCAGTCTCCGAGATGGTTGACGGTCTCGACCCGCCACCCCGCCGCGCGGTGCAGGTTCGCCAAGGCGCGCCCGATGACCGTCGAGCGCAGATGCCCGATGCTGAACGGCTTGGCGATGTTCGGAGCGGAATAATCGATGACGACCTTCTTGCCTGCTCCGTCGGAGAGTTGGCCGAGCCCGGGGGACTCCGCTTCCCGGAGCAGGGCTTCCATCCAGCCGGTGCCTGCGGCGCGCAGGTTCACGTAGCCGCCGGCGGCATGGGCATGCCAATGAATGATGGGTCCATCGCCGAATTCGGTCCCAAGGAGGCCGGCATTTGATTTCCATCCCGCATCATCCGGCAAAACCGCCGGCGCGGGATTATCGGTCTCGCCGTTCAGCCGGCCGGCGAGCTCCTCCGCGATCGCCGCCGGGGAGCGGCGCAGCTCCTTGGCCAGCGGGAAGCAGGGCAGGGACAGATCGCCCATCTCTTCATCGGGCGGGTATTCCAGCCGTGATGCGATTTCCTCCCCGGTCAGCCCCGTCAGCGGGGCAAGCAGCGCAGCGGCAGATCTTTTCAGCGTTGTCATCGTCCATTCCTCCTTATTCGATTTGCATGCGAGAACGGCAAAAAGCCCCCGTCTCAAAAGAGACGGAGGCCTTGTGAGGTCCGCGGTGCCACTCTTGTCGGCCTCCTGCGGGCAGGACATGCTCCCGGTTGGAGAGCATGGACCTGCAAGCAGGAGGCAACTCGGCAGGGTATCGGCCAGTCCGGGCGCGCCTACGCATCCGCCGCAAGGCGGAGTTCGGGCGCCAGCTCGCGGGACCGTTTCCCCGGCCTGCCGCAGCCGGTTCCCACCCTCCCGGCTCTCTGCATGCAGGCGCGGCCGGGTACTTCCCCGTTCATCGCTTGTCGCAATTAAATTTTTCCCAGTATAGCGGATGGTTGGGGGGATGTGCAAGACCCAGTAAAAAAGCATGTAGTCTGACGGGAGAAGATAGGCCGCCATGTTAGTTCACTCGTCCTCTGAAATGGCCTTCCTTTATGTTCCGTGAAAGGCTCTTGTTTTGCTTGTTTTTATTTATTCCGGGATTCCTGCTGTTGATTCTCCTCTTGGCGATTTATGCCGTATCTACGAGCCCAATGCCATGAATCGTGCCGAACGCAGGTAGGGATTCGCGGCATGGAACCCGAAGTACAAGATATAGGCATCGGTTATAGGAGGAATGGTGAACGAGAATGGTCAACGAGCGCAACTGGGCAGGCAATTACAAGTACGGAGCAACGGAGATTCTGGTCCCCAAGAGTGTATCGGATATACAGAAATGGGTGTCTCGAAGTTCCCGAATCAAGGTGCTGGGCTCGCGGCATTCGTTCAACGGCATCGCGGATACGGCCGGGAGCCTGATTTCGCTGCAAAAGCTGGACCGGGTCGTCGAGCTCGACTCCGCGAACCGCAAGGTCGCCGTCGAAGGCGGCATCCGGTACGGGGATTTGGCCCGCTATCTCCATGAGAGAGGCTTTGCGCTGCACAATCTGGCGTCGCTGCCGCATATCACGGTCGCAGGCGCGATCGCCACGGCGACGCACGGCTCGGGCGTCCTCAATGGCAATCTGGCTGCCGCCGTCCATGCGTTGGAGATGGTCGCTGCCGACGGAGAGACCGTGACGCTCTCCCGCGACATGCCGGATGCCAAGGAGTTTCACGGAGCGGTCGTCGGGCTTGGCGGCTTGGGCGTCGTCACGAAGGTCACGCTGGATATCGTTCCCACCTTCGAGATGACCCAGCATGTGTATGAGCAGCTGCCGCTGGAACAGCTGGAGCGGAACGCCGAAGCGATCTTGTCCGCATGCTACAGCGTCAGCCTGTTCACGGACTGGAAGGCATCCTCGTTCAATCAGGTGTGGCTGAAGCGCCGCGTCGGGGATCCGGCGTCCTCGGACCAGCCGGACGGAGAGTTTTTCGGAGCGGTTGCCGCCACGGACAACCGCCATCCGGTGCCCGGCCATTCCGGAGCCGTCTGCAGCGAGCAGATGGGCGTCGCGGGTCCTTGGCATGAGAGGCTGCCGCATTTCCGCATGGACTTCACCCCAAGCGCCGGGGAAGAGCTGCAGAGCGAGTATTTCGTCCCGAGGAACAAGGCCGTCGAGGCATTGCGCGCGATCGACGGTCTTCGGGATCTGATTGCGCCGCTGCTGTACATTTCCGAGGTCCGCACGATTGCCGCGGATCGGCTCTGGATGAGCCCTTGCTTCGGACAGGATTCGGTCGGAATCCATTTCACTTGGAAGCAGGACGTGGAGGCGGTCGGCCGCGTGCTGCCCGTCATCGAAGAAGCGCTGCGCCCGCTCGGGGCGCGTCCGCACTGGGCCAAGCTGTTCGCGCTGCCGCCCGGCGAGGTTCAGCCCCTTTACGAGAAGCTCGCGGATTTCCGCCGGCTGCTGCTGCGGTACGATCCCGCCGGCAAATTCCGCAATGAATTTTTGAACCGCTACATCTATTGAGGGGACGCGAGGAGTGAAATGGAAACGCATTTGTTCTTGTTCGGGGGAGGGCCGCCGTTCTCGACGGGGCTGGCCGCGCGGTTCGCAGAGCTGGCCGGCGGGGCTGGCTCGCTCGTAACCATTCTGTGCGTGGATCGACCGGGATGGGAGGAGTATATGCCTCATTATACGAAGGCTTTGGAAGAGCGGGGAGTGGCGCGGTTCCGCTATGTGCCGCTTCCGACGACGCCGGAGATCGAGGCGGTCGAAGCTCTCCGCGCCAGCAGCGGCATCATTATCGGGGGCGGGGATACGAACCTGTACGCGGATTATATCGTCGAGACCGGGATCGGCCCGGTGATCGCGGAGAGGCAGGCAGCCGGCATTCCGGTGGCGGGGTTTTCGGCGGGAGCGCTGCTCAGCCCGGACCGCTGCCTGATCTCGCCGAAGGATAACGAGGAGTCTGCTTATCAGGACCGGAGGGGACTCGGTCTGGTTCATGGAATCTCTATTGCCGTTCATTTTTCCCAATGGCAGGACGAGAAGCAGCTTCTGGCCTCTGCCGACAGATATCCCGATTATCGCGCCCATTACGGCGTGGATGAGGACTGCGGCCTGTACTTCCGCAATGGCGGGTTGGAGAGGACGGAGGGAGAAGGGGTGTTTGTTCTCGAGGACGGCGTGATCGGGAAGCTCGTTCTCTAGGTCCTGAAGAATGGAAAGTCATAAGCAAAAGAAATAGACTTAGATCATTGGCTTGATAAAAAATAGAAAACAACGCTTCGTTACCCATAAGTGACATTAACATCTTCTACATAAATGATCCCACCGGCATTTTCTTCCAGAGCGCGAAAAATAACGGGCAAAGCGGCTTGTTCAGGTGTGTTGATTTGGGTTTCCATTATTTGAAAAGCTCCGTTCGTCGTTTGACTCAGATCCGAAACAGTCGCATCAATAATGTCCTGTGGCATTGTAATAGTCGACATAAAGCTGGACCTTAGATTTATACAAGCTCTGGACATTGACGGCAGTTTTGACCTTCAGCATTTTGTTCGGTTGAATTTTCACGATTTGATGGATGCCTCTAATGTCATATTGTTTAATCCACCATGCCGAGAGGTTAAAAGAGCGATTGCCTTCATATACGGGTAGATCCATTTTTGTCCCCGGGACTTTGATTCTATTAATCAGATTGCCATTTGCATCATACTTGTAAGTGGTTAAAACAACTGCACTAACCAGTTTTTGTTGAGTAAATAACAATTGTCCTCTATTGCTCAACGGACACGGAGATGTGACGGAGCTCCGTGACAGTACAGGGAACACCAGTCAAAACCAGTATCAGTACGATATTTGGGGCGGGCTCATCACAAGTAAAGAAACGAAGTCAAATCCATTCCTGTATTCTGGTGAATACTGGGACTCCATTGCTCGGATACAGTATCTGAGGGCACGCTGGTATGATCCGAGCGTGGGGCGGTTTATTATTGAAGATACGTATGAAGGGGAGATAAAGAATCCATTAAGTTTGAATCAGTATACTTATGTTGAGAATAATCCTTTAGTCGCTACTGATCCTAGTGGTCATGCAAGATTCGATCGTGATTTCCGAAGTGGAGCTTCGATGAACTTTAGAAGTTTGATTGGAGGTAATCCAGCGGTCAACGGTTCAAGCGGAGGAGGTTCCAGTGGTAGACTTCCGACGACAGTTATTCGTGGGAATACAGCCTCCGTTGCTAGTCTCCAACAGGAGCGGCTAATGTTACGGGAAATGAGAGTTTCCCAGGGTGCGGGAAATGCTTTAGTTAAAGACACTGGAAGCATTGCTAAGAACACCGCTAATTTGAGAACTTGGGCACAAGAAAAGGGATGGGTGAGACAAGATACTGCTGGTGGCGTCGAGCAATGGGGAGTAAAAGACGCCAATGGAAAATTTAGTTGGAGGTTGAAGCTGAAACCTGAAACAAGTACAAGGCCAGGACTGGAAGCAGGAAGCAATCAACCTCGCTTTGATGCTCGATTAGATGCTGAAGGAACACCGACATCATACATTAATCCATTTACAGGACAAATAGGTGGGTCGAGTGTCGGTACTCATATTCCATTAGGGAAGTGAAATATTATGAAGAAAGAGAAACTTTTAGAGATATTAAAAGACCCAACTGCATCAGATGCGGAAAAAGATGATGCAGTAATTGATTTAGGTATCAATTTTCAAGATACTGAGACAGTGGACATTTTAATACAATTGTCCAATGACAATAGCTATGATGAGATGATTGCAGCTAGCTGTGGTGAGTATTTAGGTCAGATTTGGCTGAATACGCAGCAAATAAATTATGAAAAGCTGTCTCAGTTAAAGGGGGTTGCATTAGCAGAGGTTCTTTCTCAAATTAAAGCGCAGCGCCCTGAGTGGTACAGAACATATTTGGAATTGTTCCCTCAATCATTATAGCTAACGTGCTTTGCCCTAAAGTTCATTTTCTTTAGGGCTTTTTTTTTGGCGGGGGCTACCTAGTGCCGAATGAACCCAACATTCAACCAATAATACATCTAACCCATGTAATACCCGTATAAAGATATCTAGAATTTGTTGTGCGTACGTCATTGCTTGAATTTGTAACCTAAATAACGCTATGACGATACATCAAACAGGTCGATTATGGTCAGATACCACCATGATTGACCTGTTTTTTGTGAGCGATAGTTGGGATGCTTTACCGCTACAAGAATTTCTTCATTTATTTTCTACGCACATAAATACGTAGTAGCAAAAATTCTTCGCAACAAAACGGAAGGATAGTCCGACTACTTTTATTGTCAGGAAGTAACTGAACATTTACAACGGGAAGGTCACGTGTTAAAGGCTAGCCACCTGCCCCCCCAATTAAGCCCGAAATTCATGAAATGCTTTTCGCAACGGCTAGCTCCTCTTGGTCAGCCGCCGCCGCTTCTCCGCGTCCGGATCTAGCTCGACCCGGCTGTCGGCGTCGAAGATCATCGTCGCGCGCCTGGAGGCCTCGTAAGCCGGCCAAGCAAGCTCGGCGGTCGACGGATTTCCGGTGCGTGCGAACGCGATCCAGGCGTCCTGAACCTTTTCCGCCATAACGCGCATGCTCGCATTCACTTCAACACCAACATTCTGAAGCAGGTCCAGATTGTTGAACACGAACGGAATCTCCGCCGCGTGGAAGGCCTTTGCAAACACATCGTGCCCTTCGACAGTGAAATCGTACCGGTACATCCAAACGGGAGCGTACGGAAGCTGCGCGTCCGCCAGCAGCAGGGAGGAGCGCCAGAAGAAGAGATCCGTCATGAGCTGCTGCTGCCCTTCGGTCGTCCTCGGATAACCGCGCGTCCATTCCGCCGCCTCCGGCGCGCCCGTCACGGCGACATAGGCTTGCGCGTTCTTCTCGTCGGAGAGAAGCGGCATGCCGGGCGGGATGAACAAGGCGCCTTCATCGCGGTTGACGCCAATGAGAACATCGATGCCGTCGGCGGAGCCCGCCTCGATCAAGTTCTGCGGGAAGTCCGGCAGAGTCTTGCCGTCGACGACCGGCTGGAACAGCATGACGGCGGATTCTCCGGCAGCCCGCTTCAGCTTGTCCGCCGCTCGCGTCAGCTCGGACGTCGGGATATCCGCCAGCCGGTCCAGCTCGCCCGGCCCGATGCCAAGCATATGCAGGTAGGCTCCGGCGAGCACCGAGCCTTGCCGTTCCGGAAGCGCCTGGGAGGCGCCGCTCTGCAGGATGGCTCTCCGGAAAAGTCCTTTCGCAGCGGGCATGGCCAGCAGGGCGGCGATGCTCATGCTGCCTGCGGATTCGCCGAACACGGTCACCTGAGCCGGATCTCCGCCGAAAGCGGCGATGTTGTCCTGCACCCACTCCAGCGCGGCGATCTGGTCGAGCAGGCCGGCGTTGGATACGTAACCGTCATCCGCATCCGAGCCGTCGGCGTAAGGAGACAGATGCAGGAAGCCGAGAGCGCCAAGACGGTAGCTGGTCGTGACGACGAGGAGGCCGCCTCTGCGGGCAAGTTCCGTCCCGTCATAGATCGGCAGTCCGCCGCCGCCTGTGACGAACGATCCGCCGTGGATCCAGACCATGACAGGCAGCGGCTTGGCCGAAGGCTCCTGCGGCGCCCACACGTTGACGTTCAGGCAATTCTCGGATTGCGGGATGGAGGTGCGCACGAGCCGGAAGCTTCCGCCGGACGGATCGACCGGCTGCGGCGCCAGCGGGCCGGGCTCGACAGCCGGGAGCATTCCTTCCCATGGCTGGGCGGGCAGCGGCTTGCGGAAGCGTCTGGCTCCGACGGGCGGCTCCGCGAACGGAATTCCCTTCCAGAATCGGACTCCTTTGCCGCGGGCTCCCTGAACCAGGCCGCTGCTCGTGCGGATAATGAGATCGTCCAAGCGTAACATCCTCTCTCTGCGAAGCATGATGCTTTCATTTTACCACTAAATCAATCCTTACCCCAACCGAGGTCCGGCGAACCCTGCGAGGCAGGGGCCGTATGGAACTTAGCGCGCTTTATCGGAGTTAAAGCAATGCCGATTTAGGGCTCTTCATCGGAGTTGAAAGGATGCCAATAAGGCTCATATCGAGCCTTAAAGCAAGGCATCAGAGGTCGTTGGAATGCAAAAAAAAAGGCTCCTGAGGAGCCCTTAGATCTGATTGCAGCCTGCAAGAAGGCGACCAGCCCGCAGGATGCGTTCAACCCGTATGATGCGTCCAACCCTCACGACCGAAACGCTGTCCTGCCCGAGGCGTTCTATTTAGCCGCCGCATCGGCGCTCGTGCGCAGGACGGTGATTTCCACACGCCGGTTTTTGGAGCGGCCGCCTTCCGTGCTGTTGGAGGTGACCGGCCGCGTATCGGCGTACCCGGCTATCTCGAACTTGGTCGGGGCCAGCTTGCTGCTGCCGATGAAGTAGTGGAGCACGGACAGCGACCGGGCGGCCGAGAGTTCCCAGTTGTCGGCATATTGCCCGCCTGGATTGATGGGCAGGTTGTCGGTGTGGCCTTCGATGCTCACGGTGTTGTCCAGCGACTTGAACAGGCTCGACAGCTTGTCCAGCACCGGCGTCGCCTCTTTCTTGAGCTGCGCCCGACCGAGGTCGAACAGGAACAGGTCGTTCAGCCGGATGGCGATGCCCTTGGGCGTGTCGGCGACGTAGACGCGGTCCTGGAGCTTGTGGTCCTTGATATAGGTTTGGATGATCTTCAGCAGGTTCTGCAGCTCTTCCTCCTGCAGCCGCTTCAGCTGCTCCTTTCCCGTTTCCGCGCTGGAGACGACAGGCTTGGCTGGAACCGGGCTTTGAAGCGTGGAGCCGTCTTGTATCGCTTGACCGGCGACTCCGCGGCCGCCGTCCAGCACCGCATCCGATTTGTTGAACTGGAACTGGAGAGACTGCGCCAGAACCTCGTATTTTTTGACATCCAGCTGACTCATGGCATAGAGCACGACAAAGAAAATCAGCAGCAGCGTGATGAGGTCGGAATAGGTAATGAGCCAGCGCTCATGGTTTTCCGGGGCAGCCGCGGCCGCGCCGCGCCGCCTAGACCTCCGCCGCATTCCCGTCCGCCTTTCCCTCTGCCGCGTCCCGCGCCGCCTTCGGCTTTCTGCGCATCGGCTCGTCCTGGACGACGAAGGACTGCAGCTTCTTGCGGATCAGCTGCGGGTTCTCTCCGGCCTGGAGGCCCATGATGCCTTCGAGCATCATCTCCATGCGATGCACCTGCTCCTGGCTGCGGGAGCGGATTTTGGAAGCCAGCGGCAGGTAGACGACATTGGCCGAAGCGACGCCGTACAGCGTAGCCGTGAACGCCACGGCGATCGAGGAGCCGAGCGAGCCGGGATCATGCAGGTCGCCGAGCACTTTGATCAAGCCCATGACGGTGCCGATGATTCCCATTGTCGGAGCGAAGCCTCCCGCGCTTTCGAAAATTTTGGCCTGCTGCTCATGGCTCCGCTCCATCGCCTCGATCTCGAGCTCGAGAATGTCCTTGGTCAGGTCTGGATCCGTGCCGTCCACGACCATGAGGATGCCTTCGCGCAGAAAGCGGTCGTCGAGCTTGCCGGCATGCGTCTCCAGCGCCAGCACGCCGCCGCGGCGGGCGATCGTCGCCATCTCGGTCATGCGCTCGATGATCTGCTGCTGCGAATCCTCGTCCTTGCTGAAGGCGAGGCGAAGGGCGGATGGAATGCCGCGCAGGCGGGAGGCGGGGAAGCTGACGGCGACGGCGGCGAAGGTGCCGCCGAAGACGATCAGGATGGCTGTCTTTTCCACCAGGCCGTGCATTTCGCCGCCTTCCCAGAGGAAGCCGCCGACCAGAGCGGCGATGCCTGCCGCGATTCCGATTAGTGTCGTTAAGTCCATGAGGCCGTTCACGCTCCTTGAGTAGGTCCCTATATGGCAGAACGTCTTGCCGCCGCGGCGGAAGAAGCGTTCCTATAGAAAGGATTGCGGGTATAGATATAAATCCCTTGCCGAAGATGGAGAGGGCGTCCGGAAACAGGCTGGATTGCCAAAGTGTTCTCATTGCAAGCCAAGAAACGACTCGGTATAATGAATGGGAACAAATATTCTTATGAAATTCGGGGACGTCTACTTTATCGGCTCTCCGGGGTATACAGTTAAATAGGGAATTATTCATATAATAGTAGATTTCACTTGCTATACCGGGTCTTTGGGACCGGGTCTTTAGCTTCATATATAGAGGAATCGAGGTGTTTCAGAGCCATATGGCCGATACCGTACAGAAACTTTTCAACCTGAAGTCGGACTATACGCCCCAGGGCGACCAGCCCGGCGCGATCCAGAAGCTCGTCGAAGGGGTGCGGGAGGGACAGAAGCACCAGATCCTGCTCGGCGCCACCGGCACGGGCAAGACCTATACGATAGCCAACACCATTGCCAAGCTCAACCGCCCGACGCTCGTAATCGCCCACAACAAGACGCTTGCCGCCCAGCTGTGCAGCGAGTTCCAGGAGTTCTTCCCCGACAACGCCGTCTCCTACTTCGTCAGCTACTATGACTATTACCAGCCCGAAGCCTACCTCCCGTCGACCGACACCTACATCGAGAAGGATTCCAGCATCAACGACGAGATCGACAAGCTGCGCCACTCCGCGACCAGCTCGCTGTTCGAGCGCCGCGACGTCATCATCGTCGCCAGCGTGTCGTGCATCTACGGCCTCGGCTCGCCATCGGAGTACGGCAGCCTCGTGCTGTCGCTGCGCAAGGGGATGGAGAAGGGGCGCGACCAGATCCTGCACAAGCTTGTCGACATCCAGTACCAGCGCAACGACATCAACTTCGTGCGCGGCACGTTCCGGGTGCGGGGCGACATCGTGGAGATCTTCCCGGTCGCGAACAACGAGCGGGCGATCCGCGTCGAGCTGTTCGGAGACGAGATCGAGCGCATCACCGAGATCGACGTCCTGACGGGAGAGATCATCGGAGAGCGCGACCATGTTGCGATCTTTCCGGCCTCCCACTTTGTCACCCACGAGGACAAGATGAAGATCGCGCTTGTCAACATCGAGCGCGAGCTGGAGGAGCGTCTGGCCGAACTGCGCGAGCGGGGCAAGCTGCTGGAGGCGCAGCGGCTGGAGCAGCGGACCCGCTACGACATCGAGATGATGCAGGAGATGGGCTTCTGCTCCGGCATCGAGAACTACTCCGGACCGCTGACCTTCCGCGAGCGGGGAGCGACTCCGTATACGCTGATGGACTATTTCCCGGACGACATGCTCATCGTCATCGACGAATCCCATGTGACGCTGCCGCAGATCCGCGCCATGTACAACGGCGACCGCGCGCGGAAGGAAGTGCTGGTGGAGCACGGCTTCCGGCTGCCGTCCGCCATGGACAACCGGCCGCTGCGCTTCGAGGAGTTCGAGGCCAAGGACAAGCAGACGATCTATGTGTCCGCGACGCCGGGCCCGTACGAGCTGGAGACCGCTCCGGGAGAGCCTATCCAGCAGATCATCCGCCCGACGGGACTGCTGGATCCCATCATCGAGGTCCGTCCGACGAAGGGGCAGATCGACGATCTGCTCGGCGAGATCCGCGACCGCATCGCCAAGGACGAGCGCGTGCTCGTCACGACGCTGACCAAGAAAATGGCGGAGGATCTCACCGACTACCTCAAGGAGGTCGGCATCAAGGTCCGCTACCTGCACTCCGACATCAAGACGCTGGAGCGGATGGCGATTCTGCGCGATCTGCGCGTCGGCACCTTCCATGTGCTCGTCGGCATCAACCTGCTGCGGGAAGGCCTCGATCTTCCGGAAGTATCGCTGGTGACGATTCTCGATGCGGACAAGGAAGGCTTCCTCCGCTCCGAGCGGTCGCTCATCCAGACGATCGGACGGGCGGCGCGCAATTCCGAGGGCCGGGTCATCATGTACGGCGACAAGATCACCGATTCCATGAAGCTCGCGATCTCGGAGACTCAGCGCCGGCGTTCCATCCAGGAAGCGTACAACGAGAAGCACGGCGTGACGCCGACGACGATCCGCAAGCGGATCCACGACGTCATCGAGGAGACTCAGGCGGCCGAGCAGAAGGCCGACTATCTGTCCGGTGTCTCCGGCAAGCTCACCAAGAAGGAGCGCCAGCAGGTCATCAACCGCCTGGAGGCGGAGATGAAGAACGCCGCCAAGAACCTCAACTTCGAGAAGGCGGCGGAACTGCGCGACGCGCTTCTCGAGCTGCGGGCCGAAGACAGCTGAGCGGAGCGGCGGGATTCCCTGTTCAAAGGAGCGGCACTGCCGCTCTCTAATATAGAAGCAGCAAGGAGCGGCCTTTCGCGGCCGCCCTATTGGATATAGGAGGGTACCAGCCTGTGGCAAGCGACCGTATCGAGATCAAGGGCGCCAGAGCCCATAACCTGAAAAATATCGACGTGACGATTCCGCGCGACAAGTTCGTCGTGCTGACGGGCCTCAGCGGCTCGGGCAAGTCCTCGCTCGCGTTCGACACGATTTACGCCGAAGGGCAGCGCCGCTATGTGGAATCTCTGTCCGCATACGCGCGCCAGTTCCTCGGCCAGATGGAGAAGCCCGACGTCGATTCCATCGAGGGGCTTTCCCCCGCCATTTCCATCGATCAGAAGACGACAAGCCGCAACCCGCGCTCCACGGTCGGAACCGTCACGGAGATCTACGATTATCTTCGGCTCCTGTTCGCCCGGATCGGCAAGCCCCATTGCCCGGAGCACGGCATCGAGATTACGTCCCAGACGGTGGAGCAGATGGTCGACCGCATCCTGGAATATCCGGAGCGCACCCGGCTGCAGATTCTGGCCCCGATCATCTCCGGCCGCAAGGGCGAGCACACCAAGCTGCTGCAGGACATCCAGAAGCAGGGCTTCGTCCGCGTCCGCGTGGACGGCGAGCTGCGCGACCTGAGCGAGAGCATCGAGCTGGAGAAGAACAAGAAGCACAGCATCGAGGTCGTCGTCGACCGGATCGTCGTCAAGGAGGATATCCGGACCCGTCTCGCCGACTCGCTGGAGACGGCGCTCAAGCTGTCCGAAGGCCAGGTGATCGTCGACATCATCGATCAGGAGGAGCTGCTGTTCAGCTCCAACCTGGCTTGTCCGATCTGCGGCTTCAGCATCGACGAGCTTTCGCCGCGGATGTTCTCCTTCAACAGTCCGTTCGGAGCCTGCCCGGAATGCGACGGCCTGGGCGCCAAGATGATCGTCGATCCGGATCTGCTCATCCATGATCCGGGCAAGACGATTTCGCAAGGTGCTTTCGAGGCATGGGCGGGCAGCACGTCGAACTATTACCCGCAATTCATGGCCGCCGTATGCAAGCATTACCACATTCCGATGGACGTGCCGGTCAGCGAACTGACCGCCGAGCAGATGAAAAAGCTGATGTACGGCACGGGCGGGGAGCGGGTCAAGTTCCAGTATGAGAACGACTTCGGCTTCCGCAAGGAGGCGTATGTGCCGTTCGAGGGCGTCGTGAACAACCTGGCCCGACGCTACCGCGACACGGCCTCCGATTCCATGCGCGAGTATATCGAGGAATACATGAGCGCCAAGCCTTGCGGCAGCTGCAAAGGCCAGCGTCTCAAGAAGGAGAGTCTAGCGGTTACGGTCGGAGGGCAGAACATCGCCTATACGACCTCCTTGTCCATCGGGGACGCGCAAGACTTCTTCGGATCGCTCGATTTGAACCAGAAGGACCGGACGATCGCGAATCTCATTCTCAAGGAAATCAACAGCCGGCTCGGCTTCCTCGTCAATGTCGGCCTGAATTACTTGTCCATGTCTCGGGCGGCGGGGACGCTGTCGGGCGGCGAGGCGCAGCGGATCCGTCTGGCTACCCAGATCGGCTCCAGCCTCATGGGCGTTCTCTACATCTTGGACGAGCCCAGCATCGGGCTGCACCAGCGCGACAACGACCGGCTGATCGGCACGCTGGAGCATATGCGCAACCTCGGCAATACGCTCATCGTCGTCGAGCATGACGAGGACACGATGCTGGCCGCCGATTACATCATCGACATCGGGCCTGGAGCCGGCATTCATGGCGGCCATGTCATCGCCCAAGGCACGCCGCAGGAGGTCATGAAGGACGAGAATTCCCTGACCGGCCAATACCTCAGCGGCCGCAAGTTCATCGCCGTGCCGCAGAAGCGCCGCAAGACCGACGACCGCTGGCTGGAGATCCGCGGGGCCAAGGAGAACAACCTGCGGGGCGTCAACGTCAAGGTTCCGATCGGCGTATTCACGGCCGTTACCGGCGTATCCGGCTCGGGCAAGTCGACGCTCGTCAATGAGATTCTGTACAAGACGCTTGCCAGGGATCTCAACCGCGCGAAGGTCCGTCCCGGCGAGTTCAAGGAAATTCGGGGACTGGAGCAGATCGACAAGGTCATCGACATCGACCAGTCGCCGATCGGCCGCACGCCGCGCTCCAACCCGGCGACCTATACCGGCGTCTTCGACGATATCCGCGACGTCTACTCCTCCACCAACGAGGCCAAGGTGCGCGGCTACAAGAAAGGCCGATTCAGCTTCAATATCAAGGGAGGCCGCTGCGAAGCGTGCCGCGGCGACGGCATCATCAAGATCGAGATGCACTTCCTGCCGGACGTGTACGTGCCATGCGAGATCTGCAAGGGCAAGCGGTACAACCGCGAGACGCTGGAGGTCAAGTACAAGGGGCACAGCATCGCCGACGTGCTGGATATGACGATCGAGGACGCGACGGAATTCTTCCGCAACATTCCGAAGATCCACCGCAAGCTGCAGACGCTGATGGATGTCGGCCTGGGCTACATGAACATGGGCCAACCGGCGACGACGCTGTCCGGCGGCGAAGCGCAGCGCGTGAAGCTCGCCTCCGAGCTGTACCGGCGCAGCACGGGACGCACATTCTATATTCTGGACGAGCCGACGACGGGTCTCCATATGGACGACGTCGACCGTCTGCTTCAGGTGCTGCATCGCCTCGTCGATTCCGGCGAGTCTGTGCTCGTCATCGAGCATAGCCTCGACGTCATCAAGACCGCCGACTATCTCATCGATCTCGGACCGGAGGGCGGCAGCGGCGGCGGCATGATCGTCGCGACGGGCACGCCGGAGCAGGTCGTCAAGGTAGAGGGCTCGTACACGGGCAAGTACCTCGGCCCGGTGCTGGAGCGCGACCGCAAGCGGACCGAGGAAGCGGTCGCCCGCGCCGAGGCGTCCGGAGCGGCTGCCGAGGTCGGGGCGGCCGGCGAGCAGATGCTTGCCGCCGAGAGCCGCGGCGAATACGTCACGGCCCCGAAGAAGCGCGGCACGGAAGCTGCCACGAAAAAGAGAGGCACGGAAGAGGCGCCGAAGAAGAGAGGCCGCAAGCCGAAGGATACGGGCTCGAAATAGGAGCTCAAGGGAACGGAGTATGAGCTGGACTTTCCGGCAAAACGCGTTATCGTGTCGTTGCCCTCCATGGAATTCGTCCGGCAGTTTGCAAGCAGCAGCCTTCGTGCGGTATATCCGCTCGAGGGCTGTTTTTTTGCTCTTCGGGATCAAAGACAATGAAGCCGTGCTCTGGAATGGGAAGAGTTGCCGATTTGAGGCTTTAAGCGTGAATCAGCGTTTTGTTTCTCGTGACGGACATAGGATCCGTGATTAGGCATTAATCGGCGTATTGCTAGCGTATTGCACAGAGAAGCCGTGACGGCGTCAATCGGCGTTTTGTTCGTCTATCGGACATAGGATCCGTTATTAGGCGTAAATCAGCGTTTTGTACGTCTTATCGGACATAGGATCCGTTATTTCTTTAAAACGTATTGATATACGGATACGAATTCGAGAATAGCGGAACGTATGTCCGATAAATCCGGAAATGACCTGGAATTCTATAAATAACGGAACGTATGTCCGATATGGCTTGGAAAGCTATGGGAATGTAGAGGGGTACCTTATAGACAGAGGCTCATACGGCCAAATCTTTCGTCGGCAAAACATCCAAGCGCACATTTACCTATACGACAAATCTGCCCCTGCCAGCAGCTCTGCTCCATCCGGTCATACGCAATAAACCATGCAAAAAAAACCGCCCCTTTGAGGGGCGGTTTTGAATTTCAACCTGCTCAGCTCGCCGAGGCGGTCAGAATGCCGGTCAGCTTCTCCTGGAAGGCAGGAACGCCGACGCGGTTGACGAACTGGTGGAAGGACTCGCCGGCTTGGCGGTCGTCCTTGTAATAGCCGATCAGCTGAGCTAGGACGGACGGAACGTCGCCTGCCTTCACACGGCCCTTGAGCGGCTTGTTGAAGGTTGCGCCGGGGCCGAGGATGCCGCCGACGGCGATGTCGAAGGCGTCGACCATGCCGTCCGGGGTTTTCACCAGGGAGCCCTGGAGGCCGATGTCTGCAATATGCTTCTGGCCGCAGCCGTTCGGGCAGCCGATGAAGTGGATGCGGATCTTCTCGTCCAGCTCGACGTTCTCGTCGAGGTATTCGGCGACGACGCGGGCGAATTCCTTGGTCTCGACGATGGCGAGATTGCAGAACTCGTTGCCGGTGCAGCTGACGGTGCGGCTCATGAACGGCTTCGGATTCGGCGTGAGGCGTTCCAGCACCGGCGCGGCCAGGGCCGCTTCCACGTTCTCGTCGGCGACGCCCGTAATGATGATGTTCTGGGACATCGTCGTGCGGATCTTGCCTTCGCCGTACTTGTCGGCGATGTCGCACAGCTGCTCGAGCTCATCGGAATTGGTGCGTCCTACCGGCACATTGAGGCCGATGTAGTTGCGGCCGTCCTTCTGCTTGTGCACGCCGTCGAAGTAGGCCGCCTGCCAGCCGGCCGTCTTGCTCTCGCCGCGCGAAGGCATGTCGCCGATCAGCTTGAGCAGCTCCTCCTGGAATTTCTCCGGGCCCCAATCGGCGACGAGGAACTTCAGGCGGGCATGATGGCGCTTCTCGCGGTAGCCGTGGTCGCGGAACAGGGTGGTGACGCCGACCGCAACCTTGAGAGCTTCCTCGGGACGGACGAACATATCGAGCTCCTTGGCCAGATAGGGCTTGGCCGAGAGTCCGCCTCCGACCCAGGCGTGGAAGCCGATGACTTCTTCGCCGTCGATGACTTTGACGGCCGGCGTGAAGGCCAGGTCGTTGATTTCCGCATGCGCGTTGTTGTAGATATTCGCGGAGACGGACATTTTGTATTTGCGCGGCAGGTTGGAGAAGTCGCGGTTCATGAGGAAGAAGTCGTTGATTTCCTCGACGAGCGCAGTCGTATCCATCAGTTCATCCTTGTCGATGCCCTGAAGAGGGTTGCCGACGATCGTGCGCGGGCAGTCGCCGCAGGATTCGTAGCTGTACAGGCCGACTTCCTCGAGCCGCTTGAAGATATCCGGCATGTTCTCGATGCGGAGCCAGTGGTACTGAATCGCCTGGCGGGTCGTGACGTCGATCAGGTCCCGGCCGTAGTCGCGGCCGATCGAGGCGAGGGCTCTGGCCTGAGCGGTCGTCATGACGCCGGAATTGATGCGGATCCGCATCATGAAGTAGCCGTCGCGCGGCTTCTGCTCGTAGACGCCTGCCCATTTGAAGCGGTTCATGTCGTCCTCGGGAATAGAGTCATAACCTTCCAGGGCATACTTCTCGATAATCGTGCGGATGACATCCAGTCCGTCCTTCTCGATTTTCCAAAGTTCCATTTTATTCAGCTTGGACGTGTCGGCCGTCCAGGGCATTTCGTAAGCCATGGAAATGAACCTCCTATAGTTGGTTCCGGTATTTTAATATCCGATAAAAAAGGTATGATTACGCTAATCCGATCGTACCATAGCGGGATCGCAGGGGCAATAACCGGGAAGCCGCGGCCTATAAGGAATGTTGATGCAGGCTATCCGGAATTTTTATAATGGGAAAGAATAACCGGACCGGAGGCGCGGCAAATTAGAAGGTGACAAAATTGTGGCAAACGTGTTACGGAGCGAAAACATCTTGCATCCGGCACGCCTAAAAGATACCATAGCTTATATACGTCCATAAGCCGCCCGAATCCGGTCCAGGCATTTCGGCATCGACGCCGTCGGAAGCGGTCTCACAGCAATCTAACCCGGGAGGTAGCACCCCATGTATCTTGCAGCAGAAGCGGCCAAGGCCGCGACGAGCAACTTCAATACGTTCGACATCTTTATGCTTTTGTTCACGATCGTCATCGCTATCGGGCTTGTACGCCTTGTCGGCCAGCGCAAGAAGAACATCTTCGCCATCGGCTGGGGCGCCGCATGCCTGCTCGTGTTCCTCGTCATCGACTATATCATGATCTTCAAAGTATGGCTGGCGTAAACCGCTGCCCTACATACCGCGCTTCGAACTAAAAAGGCTTCCCGATGCAGCGTCTGCTGCCGGGAAGCCTTTTTATCTCCTGCGCTTACGTGCGGGTCACACCCACCACATCTCGCCGAGCGGCTCGCGGATGAGCACCTGCTGCAGGTTGGCGACCGCTTTGCTGAAGCCTTCCTCGACGCTCATGAGGCCGTCTTCATGCTCGATGCTGACGACATAGTCGTAGCCGACGAGGCGCAGCGCGCTGATGATGTCGGCCCATACCTTGAGGTCGTGGCCGAAGCCGACGGAACGGAACTGCCAAGCGCGGTCGAGCATGAGCGTGTAGGACTGCATGTCCGTTACGCCGTGCTTGTTGACGTTGATCGGATCGATCGTCGTATCCTTGGCATGGAAATGGTGGATCGCGCCTTCGCGGCCGAGGATATGGATCGCCTGGACCGGATCGATGCCCTGCCACCACATATGGCTCGGGTCAAGGTTGGCTCCGATCGCTTTGCCCGTCGCTTCGCGCAGGCGGAGCATCGTGGCCGGCGTATGGACGGAGAAGCCGCCGTGCAGCTCAAGGCCGATCTTCACGCCAGCCGCTTCGGAGATGTTGTTGATGTCGGTCCAGTAAGGAATGACCTTCTGTTCCCACTGCCACTTCAGCACTTCCTGGAAGTCGTTCGGCCATGGCGCTACCGGCCAGTTCGGATACTTGGCGTCCTCATGGTCTCCAGGCAGGCCGGAGAACGTGTTGACGACCGGAACCTCCAGACGGTTGGCCAGCTCGATCGTCTTGCGGATGATTCCGTCATGCTCGGTCGAGATCGCTTTCTGCGGATGCAGCGGATTGCCGTGGCAGCTCAGGGCGCTGATGATGAGGCCGCGGGATTCGACCGCCTGCTTGAACGCGCGGCGCTTGCCGTCGTCGGCAAGCAGCTCGTCCAGGTCAAGATGGGGGCTGCCCGGATAGTTGCCGGTTCCGATTTCAAGAGCGTCGAGCCCTTTGGACGCGATGTAGTCAAGCGATTCCTCGAACGTTTTTTGCGCAAACAGAACAGAGAATACACCAAGCTTCATGGTGAATAACCTCCCGTGGATTAGAATGATCCATAAACGCTTTCATTATAGCATGCCCCCCACCCGCATACAGCCTGCAAAGCGAGATGATGACAAAAACGCATAATAACTGGACAATCCGTTGAAGCGCTTCCGCCTTCATTTCATGACCGGGAATAGCGGCAAGCGGAGGGCAGGACTGCTTTAGTCCATCCTCCCCTTGCTCCTATGGAAATCGGTTTCCTGCGCATCCGAAATCAGACGATTCCGCCTCCAGGCGACGGAGTAGACGGTAAATGAAGCGAGAAGAACCCCCGGAAAAATAACGAGCTGGTAGGAATGGTGGATCAGCATCACGGAAAAGGAAATGCAGACCAGACCGACGGCAATGCCGATCAACAGCTTCTCGTTCGCGGAGGTAAAGTAGTTCTCCTTCACGGAGAAATCATGGGGAGGCTGCTGAATGAAGGAGAAGCCTTTCCCGGACGCTTTCAGGATGAGGGCGATTACATAGGCCGTCAGGATGGATGCGATTTGAAGCAGGAAGACGTAGCCGGTACTCTGGGCCATCACTTCTTCGGGCACGAGTCCCGAAGCGGTCAGCAGGAAGTAGAGGCCGAATTGAAGCGGCATATACAGCATGTACCCCGTCACGAGTGCGAGAGTCGACCAGAAGAACCGGATTTTCAGCATATAGCGGCATAAAAGCAGGAGAATCACAAATTGGATAGGCGTATCCAGCACGGACAAAGGCAATACCATGCGGTTGACGTAAGAGAGCAGGGCGATGAAGACGCTGCTGCCGAGAAGCCGCCATCTATAGGCGTAAATGGGAAGCTTGAAAGGGGTCAGTGCGCAAGCCCAGATGGCCAGGGCATCGAACACGCCCAACAGGATATAAATGAAATCTTCCGTCATCGAGTCGGCTCCGATTCTACACGTATTTAATCTCCAGGGGCAAATGCTGCCCATCTATATAAAACAAAATCAGTATAGCAACTTTAAAGGTTTAATGACATACGGCGTTAACGATAAACCTGTTCCGTTCATGCCGTTAAGGAAAATGGAATCCAGTTGTGCAAGAACGGCGTTTCCGCTATACTGATTCAAATGCATACCGTCACCATGCCGATGATGAGAATCCAACTCGGAGGCGTTTTCGCCAAGGGAATTCCGTTCCCCTAAGTTTGCCGGACCGCCCGTTACCGCGGAACCAAAGAGGGTCGGATCTTTCAGCCGGCCAAATTGGGTGGCACCGCGAGTCAAGCGCTCCTCGTCCCAACAGGACAGGGCGCTTTTTGTGTTTTTTTCACAGACAAAGGAGCGGTGCGGCATGTTGGAAATGGGATGGATCCGGGAAAATCCGGAAGAAGTGAAGAAAGCGGCGGCGGCGAAAGGCTCGGCGTTCAATGTGGAGGAGCTGCTCGCTGCGGATGCGCTGCGGCGGAAGCTGCAGGGGCAGGCCGATGAGCTGCGGCAGGCGCGGAACCTGGCATCGGCGCAGGTCGCCGCCCATATGCGGGCGAAGCTGCCCGCGGCAGCCGAGAAGTCGAAGCAGCAGGCGCGCGAGGCGAATGAAAGGCTGCTTGAAGTCGAGCCGGCCCTCGCCGATGCCGAGAGTGAATATCGCAGACTGATGCTGGAAGTGCCCAATCCCGTATCGGATGACACTCCTGCGGGCAAGTCGGATCTTGACAACGTGCAGGTGGATGCATGGGGACAGCCGCCGGAATTCGGCTTCGCGCCGCTGAGCCATGTCGAGCTCGGCGAGCTGCACGGGATGGTCGATTTTGCCAGGGGCGTCAAGACGGGCGGAACCCGCAGCTATTATTTGAAGGGAGACGGCGCGCTGCTCCACCGGGCGGTCCAGCAGCTGGCGCTGGACGTCCTGCTGCGCGAGGGCTTCACGCTGCTCGAAGTGCCGGTCATGGTGCGTACGGAAGCGTTCACGAGCACCGGATTTTTCCCGTCGGGCGAGGATCAGACCTATCGCCTGGAAGGGAGGGACGAGCGGCTGGCCGGCACGGCGGAGGTGCCGCTCGTGAACTACTACAGCGGCGAGATCATCGACGTCTCGGAGCCGCTGAGGCTGGCGGCGGTGTCGGCCTGCTTCCGCAGCGAAGCCGGCTCGGCCGGCCGCGACACGCATGGCCTCTACCGGGTGCATCAGTTCGCCAAGGTCGAGCAGGTCGTCATCTGCCGGGCCGACCGGGAGGAGGCGGAACGGCTCCACAGGGAAATTACCGGTCATGCCCGCAAGGTGCTGGAGCTGCTGGAGCTGCCGTACCGCGTCATGGCCGTCTGCGGCGGGGATATGTCGCAGAAGACGCACAAGCAGTTCGACCTGGAAGCCTGGATGCCGAGCCGGGACGCATATGGGGAGACGCATTCGTCGTCGAACCTGCTTGATTTCCAAGCCCGGCGTGCCGGCATCCGCTACCGGGACGACGAGGGCATGCTGAGGCATTGCTTCACGCTCAACAATACGGCGGCAGCTTCGCCGCGAATTCTTATTCCGCTGCTGGAGATCCATCAGAGGGAAGACGGCAGCATTCGGATTCCGGACGCCTTGAGACCGTATATGAACGGCCGGAGCGAAATCCGGACCTGAGACCGTATATAAACGGCGGGACCGAAATCCGGACCTGATGCCGGCTTCCCCGCGAGGTCGAGCAGGCTTCGCCGACGTCATTGAATGGAAACGCCGTCTGTCAAGGCGGTCCGCCTCCCGAGCGGGAGGCCGACCGCCTTCTCCTTTTTCGCAGTGCCGGCTCTGCCCGGTCAAGGCAAGAATTCCTCCGCCGCTGGGGCTGCGGCCTGAAGTTGCCAGCCTGCTTTTTCCCCGGAATGCTTGGTGCAACCGGCCTTACTCTGCTACACTAGCAGTATAGCGGCCGTGTCAGACGGCCACACTAGTTGAGAAGATAGATACGGAGGCATATCGAGGCAATGACCTTAACCATACAAAGGCAAGACATCGAGCTGCTGGCCCCGGCCGGCGATTGGGAGTGCATGAGGGCGGCGGTCGCGAACGGAGCGGACGCCGTTTTCTTCGGCGTCGAGAAGTTCAACGCGCGGGCGCGCGCCAACAACTTCCGGATGGACGAGCTGGCGGAAATCATGGCGTTTCTGCACAGCTACGGGGTAAAGGGATTTTTGACGTTCAACATTCTCGTCTTCGAGGATGAGCTGCGAGACGCGAAAACGCTGATCGAAGCTTGCGTGGACGCGGGCGTGGACGCGGTCATCGTGCAGGATCTGGGACTGGTGAAAATGATTCGCGAAATCTCGCCGGATTTCCCGATCCACGGCTCTACCCAGATGACGATCACCTCTCCGGAGGCGGTGGAGTTCACCAAGCCGTTCGACATCGAGCGCGTCGTGCTCGGACGGGAGAACAACCTCAAGCAGATCAAGACGATCGGCGAGAAGGCCAAGCTGCCGATGGAGGTATTCGTTCATGGCGCGCTGTGCGTCAGCTATTCCGGCCAATGCCTCACCTCGGAAATGTGGGGAGGCCGCTCCGCCAACCGCGGCGAATGCGCGCAAGCGTGCCGCCTTCCCTACGATCTGATGGTCGACGGCGAGCAGAAGCCGATGGGCGATATCGCCTATCTGCTGTCCCCCAAGGATTTGGCCGCGATCGACATCGTGCCGGAGCTGATCGAAGCGGGCGTCACTTCCTTTAAAATCGAAGGACGTCTGAAAAGCCCCGAGTACGTGGCCAACGTCGTGTCCAAGTACCGCAGCGCCATCGACGCTTACTTTGACGGCGACCGTTCCGGCCCGTCCAAGGAGGAAGTGCGCGAGCTGCAGCAGAGCTTCTCGCGCGGCTTCACGCACGGCTTCCTCAAGGGAACGAACAACAAGCAGCTGGTCGAGGGCACGTTCCCGAAAAGCCGGGGCGTCTACCTCGGCCGCGTCGAGCGCATCCTGCGCGACGGCGTCGTCTGCCGGCTGGAAGCGCCGCTCAAGCGGGGCGACGGCATCGTGTTCGACGCCGGAGATCCGACACAGAAGGAAGAGGGCGGACGCGTCTACGATATCCGCCGCCAAGGCGTGAAGATCGAGGGCGAGGCGATGGAAGGCACCGTGCTCGATATCGTGCCGGGCCGCAGCGACGTCAATCTGCAGCGGGTGAAGGTCGGCGATCGCGTCTGGAAAACGAACGATCCGGCTCTGGACCGCCGCCTGCGAGCGACGTACGAAACGGAAAAGCCGTATCGCGTGTTCCCGCTCGCGCTGAGGGTGGAGGGCGCCGAAGGGCAGCCGCTGCGCACCTGGTGGACCGACGTCCAGAAAGGGACGACCGTCGAGGCGGTCAGCGAGATGCCGCTGGAGAAAGCTCTCAAGCGGCCGATGGACCAGGCGCTGCTTGAAGACCAGTTCGGCCGGCTCGGCGGCACGCTGTACCAGCTCGAGGAGCTGGAAGTGAAGCTGGACGGCGAGCTGATCATTCCGGTGCGCGAGCTGAACCGGATGCGGCGCGAAGCGGTGGAGCAGCTCGCGGGCGAGCGGCCGAAGCCGCCCGTTTACGTCAAGCGGGAGGCGGATATCTTTGCGGACGCCCGCACCCAGGAGCAGCGCGACAAGGACGCCGCCGTCGCGGCAGGTCCCGGCGCTGCACGCCTGACCGCTCTGTGCCGCACGCTGGATCAGGTGAAGGCTGCCTGCGCTACGGACGTGGAGATGATCTACGCCGACTTCGAGTTCATCAAGCAGTTCCCGGCCGCCATCGAAACCGCGCGCGCGGCAGGCAAGCCGATCGCGCTGGCGACGCCGCGCATCCATATGCCCAACGAGAACGGCTACCACGCCAATATTCTGCGCCTGAAGCCGGATGCGGTTCTTGTGCGCAACACCGGCGCGCTGTATTATTACCTGCGGGCCCGCATGGAGCGGCCGGGCGAGCCTTTCCCCAAGCTGATCGGGGACTTCTCGCTCAACATCGCCAACCATAAGGCGGTGGAACTGTTCCGCGAAGCGGGCTGCGACGTGCTGACGCCATCCTACGACCTCAATATCCAGCAGATGGTCGACCTGCTCGGCAACACCCGCGACACTTCGGCGCTTGAGGTGGTCATCCACCAGCATCTGCCGATGTTCCATACCGAGCACTGCGTGTACTGCACGTTCCTCAGCGAAGGCACCGACTTCACGAACTGCGGCCGTCCTTGCGAGGAGCACAATATTTCCCTGCAGGACCGCATCGGCATGTCCCACCCCGTCCGCGTGGACGAGGGCTGCCGCAACACGGTCTACAATGCGATCGAGCAGTCGGGCGCGGAATACCTGCGCAACTTCCTGGAGCTTGGCGTGCGCTCCTACCGGGTCGAGTTCCTCGAGGAGCCGGCCGAGAAGGTGGGCGAGGTGCTCGCTCTGTACCGCGACGCCATCAACGGCCGCATCAGCGGCACCCAGGTATGGCGCAGCCTGAAGGCGACCAACCAGCTCGGCGTCACTCGCGGCCAGCTGGTGAAGTAAGGGCTCGGCGCTCGGAGCCAGCTGGTGAAGCGCCCAGCGCGCGATGAGTTCGCATTTGACGGCGGTCAGCCAGCATGAAGTTCCATGAAATATCAAGGCTTTTCGCCCCAACGCTTCCCGGTTTCCGAGAGGCGTTGGGGATTCATTTTGCATACAGAGAGGGTTATGACGGATGAATGTCAGCAAGTTTGAAGGGCGCGAGCCTGTTTCCATGATTATTGACGCCGATACGGGGATCGACGATGCGTTGGCGATCCTGTACGCCGTGAAGTCGCCGGCTATCCGGCTGGAGGCTGTATGCACGGTGTTCGGCAATATCGACGTCGATCAGGCGACGGACAATACGCTGCGCCTGATCCAGCTCGCCGGCGCGCGCGACCGCGTGCAGGTCGTCAAGGGCGCCTCGAAGCCGCTGGAGCGCGAGTTCCAGGGCTCGACCTCCCATGTGCATGGAGAGAACGGAATCGGCGGCGCGGTGCTCCCCCCTTCTGACCAGCTGCCGCTCGGCGAAGCCGCTGCGGATTATCTCGTCCGCATCGCGAACGAGCGTCCCGGCGAGGTGACCCTCGTCCTGATGGGGCGGATGACGAACCTGGCGCTTGCGCTGCGCCGCGATCCGTCGATCGCCTCCAAGTTCCGCAGCGTCGTCGTCATGGGCGGCAATGTGCTCGTGCCGGGCAACGTGACGCCGGTCGCCGAGGCCAACTTCTGGGGTGACCCGGAATCGGCGGCGGTGCTCATGGAAGCCGGGCTGCCGCTGACGGTCATCGGGCTCGACGTGACGCTGCAGACGCTGCTTACCCGCGATGCCTTGGACGAGCTGGGCAAAACCTGCCTTCCTGAAAACGCTCCGCTGGTCGATTTCCTGAAGGATTCGTTCGCGATCTACTTCGACTTCTACCAGCAGGTGAACAAGCTGGACAACGCCTGCCCGCTTCATGATCCGCTGGCCGTCATCGCGGCCGTATTCCCCGAAATGGTCACCTGCACGACGCTCCATGCGTCCATCGCCTGCGGCGACCGGCTGACCGACGGCATGGTCGTCACCGACCGCCGCGTCTTCCCGAGCGTGGGGAATCCGGTATCGTTCGCTCTCGAAGTCGATGCGGACGCGGCACTGGAAGAGCTTTACTCGGTGTTTAAATAATCGAGGAAATAACCTAAGTTGTATTGATAATAAGATAAAAAATAATCCCTAAGAACCATTTGTGGAATGGAATAAGGTTTTATTTTCCTTCTCATGGTACTATCTTCCTATATTTAATGGGGAGAAGGGAAGATTTGATCGTGAAGCACAAAAGGTGGATAGCTTCTACTATTCTGGCTGTTGTCATGGCTTGTTCGGCGCCTGCAGGCGTGTGGGCCGGCGGAAGCAGCCGCGTCGTTGATTTTGACGGAACAAATTACTTGCTGGAGGACGGCACGGTCTGGATCCAAGGAAAAAAGGGCTATGAGATCGCCGACGTCAAGCTGAGCAGCATCGAAAACGGGTATGGATTGACTCCCGGCGGCGGCCTCGTCGGCTTGGACGGAGGAAAAGCCGTCTCGCTGGCTCAAGGCGTCAAAGCGTTGGCCGGCAGCTGCCTCCTTAAGCAGGACGGAACGGTGTGGGAGCTAGGCGGCGGCCAAGTCGGAGGGACGGCCCCTCAAGCGTCCTTGGCCGATTGCGGAGGAAACCTTACCGCATCCATGAATCCATCCGGGCAGATCTATGCCGACGGCAAATTCGGCAGCGGCAAGCTGGTCGCTGCCGTCAATGCCGAATCCGTCGTTTCCCTTCGCGCCACATCCGGCAAAGACGGCCAGGATTCCGTCTTTGTTGTCCTCTATCGCACGGGAAAGCTTGAAGCCTACGATTACCTTGGCTTCGACCGTGCCGACTTGACGAAGTACGTGCCGAGACCGATCGTGGAGGATGCCGTCAGCGCCGATTACAGCCGATCCGGAATGCTGGCGGTTGTCCGCAAGGACGGAACCGTCTGGCATAACGACATCAGCAACAAGTTCAAGTTGACGGAAGCTTATCCCGGTTTGACAGGCGCATCCGAAATTGTCTACTTCAGCGATTCGTATCTCGTTCTCCGCATGCAGGACGGCAAGCTTGAGGCGTATGAGACCGGCAGCGGCAAACGGTTCGAGATGGAGCTGCCGGCCGTCGAAGAGCTCAAAATGGAGCTCGAAGCGACCGACCTTGCGGTAGGCGATAAAGTGCATGTCTCCATCGAGGAGAAGTGGGAAGGAATGGCGGCCCGCACCGTTCCGCTGGCTGAAGCCAACGTGACGATCGAGAAGCCGAGTCTGCTGCAAAAGCTTCCGGACGGACAGCTCAAAGCGCTTGCGGCTGGCGAGACGGACGTGACCGTCGTTTCCGGGGGACAAAGCCGAACGGTCCATGTGACCATCAGTTCGAACCAAGCGCTGGAGGGCGGCGCTTATCTGGACGGAACGATGTATTTGCCGCTCAAGGGCACATTCAAGGAACTCGGTTATTCGGTTGCCTGGGATTCGGGCTCCAAAACCTTCACCGTCAAGCAAGGCAGCCGGGTCATCCAGCTGAAGCAGGGCAGCGCTTCCGCGGTTGTAGACGGCAAGCCGCTGGCTATGCCGGGCAAAGTCCAGACGGTCGGCGGAACGGCGGTATTCCCGGCGGCTCTGCTCAAGTCTGCTCTTGGCGCTTCCTTGGACTGGAACTCCTCCTATCAATACATGACCGTGACGATGGGCAAAGCCGTAATGCAGATTACGACTCCGCGGACGGACCAAATCATCCGGCAGGAAAAGCTTGGAGGCTTGACTCGTCTGATCGGCAAGAGCTACTGGATCAACCATTTCGACAGCGATTACCGATTCCAGAAAGTTACGATTGAAGACATCTATCCGGAGCAGGGCGGTTCCTTCACGCTGTACTTCAGGCTGGTTTCGGGCAAGCTGGTATCGCATACGGCCTACGATGCCTCGATGGTAAGCGAGCTTCTCGGCAACAGCGAGAACTTCCTGACCGCGGATCCATACAAGACCTACAAGTGGTCCCAATCGACATGGTCCTTGGTCAAGCAGGAAAAGGTGGCTGTCGGAATGAACAAGGAGCAGGTGCTTCTCAGCTGGGGCCGGCCAAGCTCCAAAAGCGTTCTCAGCAGCAGGGGCATTACGGTTGAAACCTGGAGTTACGGCTACAGCAATTATGTGACCTTTACGAATGGAAAGGTCGGCGCCGTTTACGGCTCCTAACCGTCTGGTCCAGCGTTCCGCTCCCGGCATGAAGCGGGGCCGGAGCTGCCGGATTTGCTTGAAGCGGGATCGGCGCTGATGGTATCGCTAATAAAAAGAAAGCAAAAGGCTGGGTGCACGCCCCGAAAGGGACGGCATGCAGCCTTTTTTGGTGCAGGACTCTCAGATCTTGGGCTCCTTATCGTAGCCGGGCAGATCGAAGTCCGTATTGTTCAGCTCGCGGAACAGGTTCGTGCCTTCAATGAAAGCCCGCGTCTCGGCCGTCCCCAGCTCGTGAATCGTCATGTACAAATCGTTCACATGGCTTTGATAGCGCTTCTGGGTCGGGCTCCTGTCGTTGGACTTGTACGGAATGGCCGCCACGAGGGAGCTGACATCGTCGGTCGACTCCATTTCGTCCAGCAGGATCTTGAGCTTCTCCAGCTCCTCCTGGGTCGCGCTGATCTCAAGCTGATCCGTGCCGGAGCGCTCATGCTCGATCGTCTTTGAAGTGATGGAAATGAAGTAAGGCAGGCGAGGGTCGCTGGCGGACGAACGGTCCAAATCGCTCGGCACGCGTCGTCTGTCGCCTTCCTCGTCATCCTGCGGCTCGTCCTGCTGGACCGGCCCGTCCGTTCCTTTGACCGCAGGAGGATGGACCGCGCTGTCTGCCTCCACGATTCCTTGCGGCTCGTGGCCGCTTGGATGCCCGCCGTTCGGATGCGCCTCCGTCCGCTCGAGCTCTTGTCTCGCGCGCTGCTCGTCCTTGATCGCTCCGGTTTCCGTTTCCATATGGTCAACGTCTGCTTTGCTCATGATCGTTTCCTCCTTCGGAAGTGGAATTGCCTTGTCCTCTTTGTAGGTTCCATTACCAACATGCTTCCCGCCTTGAAACAAGAGAGGCCGCTCCATGCGGTTGCGAAGCTGCCCGGGAAGGAGATCCTCTGAGCGATCGAGGAGCAAAGCGGGTGCGGCAGCGGAAAAAGGGCCGCTTCTTTTGAAACAGCGCTCCAAGCCCGGCTTGAGGGAGCCCGCGCCGGCAGGTTTTTCGGGCGGATCCAACGAAGCCGGGAGACCGCGCTGCGCCGGCATCCAGCCCGAATTGACAACGAAGCCGGCCCTTCACTAGACTGGAACAACAGGCTTGGAAGCGACAAGACGAATGGGAGACGGAAATCATGGCGGAAGCATTTGACCAATGGAGGCATGTATTCAAGCTGGATCCCGACAAGAAGCTCGCCGGCAAGGAGATGGACCGGGTCCTGTCCTCCGGCACGGATGCGATACTGGTCGGCGGCTCCAGCGGCCTCACCTACGAGAACACGGAGTCTCTCCTGCATTCCATGGAGGGCTCGGGAATTCCCGCCGTTCTTGAAGTGTCGAGCCTCGAGCTCGCGGTGCCCGGCTTCGACTTCTACTTGATTCCGATCGCTCTGAATACCCCTGACGGGGATTGGATTACCGGACGCCAGGCCAAGGCTCTGGAGGAGTGGGGGCCGCTCATTCCTTGGGAGAGGACGCTTGGCGAAGGGTATATCATTCTGAACGAGGCTGCCGAGGCGGCCCGTGTGACGGGGGCAAGGACGGATCTGGACGAGAACGGAGCCGTCGCCTACGCCCAGCTGGCCGACAGGCTGATGCGGCTGCCGATCGTCTATTTGGAATACAGCGGCCGATTCGGCGACATGGAGCTGGTGCGCAGGGTGAGGCGGTCGCTGCGGCAAGCCAGGCTGTTTTATGGCGGGGGCATCGACGGTCCGGAGCGAGCGGCTCTGGCGGCGCGGACGGCTCCGACTGTCGTAGTCGGCAATGCGCTGTACGATCATTTCGACAACGGGCTCGCTACGGTGCGGGCGGTCAAGGAGACTAAACTGGCGCCGTAGGAAAATTTCTCCTCTATAGCGTATGGCGTGAACGCAGCGGCGACGAAGCCGTTCCCTTTCGGCTGCCGATGCTGCTGTTCAGCATTTCCGCCTGCAGCCACCGCTGCAGCTGCACCGCCTTATGCCTGCAGCCACCGCCGTAGCTGCACCGCCTTATGCTGCAGCGGCGGATGTACGTGACTGCGACTCGCGGGGGAGACGGCGATAGCCGCATACAGGCGCCTCTGCAAGCTTGCGCCGGCAAGCAGGCGGAGATGAGGAAAATTACCTTCTGTCCGGCCCGGTTCCTTCATTGACACTTCCGGCCCGGTTGCCCTAGACTGGAGACAGGCGAACAAAGGCGAACAGCAGGCGGATCCGCGAAGGCGCGGTATTCGTTCGGAGGCTGGCGCCGAGCAAAGGAGAACGAATGCATATATGATGAACGACATCGGAATCGAAGCCGCGGTCGGGAAGCTGAATCCTCCCCAGCGCGAGGCCGTTCAGGCGACCGACGGGCCGCTGCTGATCATGGCCGGCGCCGGCTCGGGCAAGACGAGGGTGCTCACGCATCGGATCGCTTGGCTGATCGAGAAGCGGCGCGTGGCTCCTTGGAGCATTCTGGCCATCACCTTCACAAACAAGGCTGCCCGCGAGATGAGGGATCGCGTGTCCAAGCTCGTCGGAGCCGGCGGCAGCGATATATGGGTATCGACCTTCCACTCCATGTGCGTGCGCATCCTGCGCAAGGACATCGATCGGATCGGCTTCACGTCGAACTTCTCGATCCTGGACTCCGGCGACCAGCTGTCGGTCATCCGCGGCTGCATGAAGGATCTCAACATCGACACCAAGAAGTTCGAGCCGAAGGCGGTGCAGGCCGTCATCAGCAGCGCGAAGAACGAGCTGATCGATCCGGTCCGTTTCGAGACGAAGGCCGGCAGCGACTACTTCCAGAAGGTCGCCTCGGATGTGTACAAGATGTACCAGAAGCGGCTGCGCAGCAACAACTCGCTCGACTTCGACGATCTCATCATGTCGACGATCCAGCTGTTCACGGATGTGCCGGAGGTGCTGGATTTCTACCAGAACAAGTTCCGCTACATCCATGTCGACGAGTATCAGGATACGAACCGCGCCCAGTATATGCTCTGCCGCATGCTGGCGGACAAGCACCACAACATCTGCGTCGTCGGCGACAGCGACCAGTCGATCTACCGGTGGCGGGGAGCGGACATCACGAACATCTTGAACTTCGAGGAAGACTACCCGGAGGCGCGGACGATCCTGCTGGAGCAGAACTACCGTTCGAGCTCCAATATCCTGAACGCGGCCAATGCGGTCATCGGCCAGAACACCGGCCGCAAGGACAAGCGCTTGTGGACCGAGCGGGGCGCCGGCGAAGCCATCAAGATGTACCAGGCCGATTCGGAGCATGACGAAGGCTACTATATTACGGGCGAGATCCGCACGGGGCGCAATGGCGGCCGCAATTATGCGGACCATGCCATCCTGTACCGGACGAATGCCCAGTCCCGGGTCATCGAGGAAATCCTGATCAAGTCGGATATTCCGTACCAGATCGTCGGGGGCATCAAGTTCTACGACCGCAAGGAGATCAAGGACGTGCTCGGGTATCTGCGCCTTGTGTCCAATCCGGACGACGACATCAGCCTGACCCGCATCATCAACGTTCCGAAGCGGGGCATCGGCGACACGACGATCGCCAAGCTGGCCGAGGAGGCGGCGCGCCGCGGCTCCTCGATCTTCCAGGTGCTCGGCGACCTGTCCGGCGTCGAGGTCAACGGACGCACGCGCACGCTGCTGCAGGACTTCCGCACGATGATCGACAATCTGACCGGCATGCGCGACTACCTGTCCGTGACCGAGCTGACCGAGAAGGTGCTGGAGCTGTCGGAATACCGGCTGGAGCTGCAGCGCGAGAACACGCTGGAGTCCAAAGCCCGCGTCGAGAACATCGAGGAGTTCCTGTCCGTGACGATGGAATTCGAGAAGCGCAACGACGACAAGTCGCTCGTCTCGTTCCTGACCGATCTCGCGCTCATCGCCGACATCGATTCCATGGACAAGGACGAGACGCCGGACGACGCGGTCATCCTGATGACGATGCACAGCGCCAAAGGCCTTGAGTTCCCGGTTGTGTTCATCATCGGCTGCGAGGAAGGCGTCTTCCCGCACAGCCGGGCCTTCACCGACAACGAGGAGCTCGAGGAGGAGCGGCGCCTCGCCTATGTCGGCATCACGCGCGCCGAGCAGCAGCTGTACATGACCTGCGCCCGGATGCGCACCCTGTTCGGGCGCACGAGCAGCAATCCTCCTTCACGCTTCCTCAAGGAAATCCCGGATGGCGTGAAGGAGCTGGCTTCGCCGGGCGGCCGCACGATCGGCGGCGGCCGGTACGGCGGCTCCGCCGCCTCGGGCGCCGGCGGCTTCGGCTACCGCGGCGCTGGCGGCGCCGCAGGCG
>NZ_JZEJ01000001.1:4333563-4336063 GCF_001188365.1 Paenibacillus sp. D9
CGGAGCGGCCGCCGCGGGCGGCAGCGGCGTGCGTGTCAGCACGCCGGGCGCTCCCGCGGCCGCGGGCGATGCGGCGCGCAGCTTCGCCGCCGGAGACAAGGTGGCCCACAAGAAATGGGGCACCGGTGTGATCGTGTCGGTAAAGGGCACCGGCAACGACACGGAGATCCAGATCGCATTCCCGGCTCCGGTCGGGCTCAAGAAGCTGCTCGCCAGCTTCGCCCCGATCGAGAAGGTGTCGGGCTGACAGCCTCTCGGAAGGAAAGCGGCAGCTTCTCGTGCTTGCCGGCGATATGTCCTTCCCAATGGCATGGTCCATCGCGTCCGCTCGTTGCAGCCGTGCGCTCATGAACATTTTGCATTTATACGGATCGCTGTTGGATGTTGGTCCGGTCTTATATCTATTCAAGCATGCCTTCCTGCCCGGAAGCCGGATCGCCGGCCTCCGGGCAGGGTTGCTTACATAATGAAACGCGCACAATAGAAACGTAAGCCATTATTCGGATGAAAAGGACGGGGATTCCGCTTGGATAACCGCATGGAGCAGCAGCAAGAGCTGGCGGCCGGAGCAGATCCGCAAGCCGTGGAGCGGATGCGGGAGCTCGCCGGAGAGCTTGCCGTGCACAACTACAACTATTACACGCTCGACAACCCGACGATCAGCGACAAGGAATACGATCTTTTATACGATGAGCTGGTTCGTCTGGAGAGCGAGAGCGGCGTCGTGCTGCCGGAGTCGCCCTCCCTGCGCGTCGGAGGAGAGACGCTCAAGGGGTTCGAGCCCCATCGGCATCGTTCCCGCCTATGGAGCTTGGACAAGGCCAAGGACGAGGATGCCGTCCGCGCCTGGCAGCAGCGCCTCGCCCGCGGCATCGCCGATTACAATGCCAAAAATCCCGACGAGGAGCCGCTGCCGGATCCTTCCTATGTCGTCGAGCTCAAGTTCGACGGGCTGACTCTCAACCTGACCTATGACGGCGGAGAGCTCGTTCAGGCGGCGACGCGGGGCAACGGCACGGTCGGCGAGAGCATCATGGCGCAGGTGAAGACGATCCGTTCGGTCCCTCTGACAATTCCGTACAAGGACGGCCTTATCGAAGTCCAGGGCGAAGGGCTGATGTTCCTTTCCGTGCTGGAGAACTACAACAAGACCGCAGCCGAGCCGCTCAAAAACGCGCGCAACGGCGCCGCAGGCGCTCTGCGCAACCTCAATCCGAAGGTTACGGCCGAACGCCGCCTGAGCGCTTTCTTCTATAATATCGGTTATTCCGACGAGCTCGAGTTCCGCGACCATGCCGAGCTGATCCAGTTCCTCAGGGACAACCGCTTCAAGGTCAACCCGTATATCACTTACTTCGACGATATCGAGGAGGTCATCGCGGAGCTGCATCGGATTGCCGTCATGCGTCCGGAGCTCGATTTTCTCATTGACGGAGCGGTCGTCAAAGTGACGGATATGCGCACCCGGGCGGCTCTCGGCTATACAGACAAATTCCCGCGCTGGTCGGTGGCGTTCAAGTTCGAGGCGGAAGAAAGCACGACGGTGCTGGAATCGGTGTCCTGGAATGTCGGCCGTACGGGCAAAGTAACTCCGCTCGCGCGCGTGGAGCCGGTGGAGCTGGCCGGCGTCACGGTGCAGAACTGCACCCTCAACAATACCGGGGATATCGAGCGCAAGGGACTGAAGCACGCGCTTGGCACCCGCGTCTTCATCCGGCGTTCCAATGACGTCATTCCCGAAATCCTCGGCAGAGCAGATGAAGAAGAGCAGGGGGAGGAAATTGTCTATCCCGAAACTTGCCCGGCCTGCGGCACGCCGCTCGTGCAGCGCGGCGCCCATCTGTTTTGCGAGAACCGTCTCGGCTGCAAGCCGCAGATTATCGCCCGGATCACGCATTTTTCCTCGCGGGACGCTATGGACATCGAGACGTTCAGCGTCATGACAGCGGAGCAGCTTCTAGATTCCTGCGAAGTGCATGATCCGGCCGATCTGTACGATCTCGGTTATGACGATCTGATCAAGCTGGAGCGCTTCGGAGACAAAAAGGCGCGCAATCTGCTGGACGCAATCGAGAAGTCGAAAGACCGCGACCTTGCCTCCTTCCTCAATGCGCTCGGCATTCCGAATACAGGCAAGGCGACCACGCGCATGCTGGCCGACCATTACGGCAGCCTGGACGCCATCATGGAAGCATCGGCCGAGGAGCTCACCGCTCTCCCCGATGTCGGCGGCATCGTGGCTGAAAGCATCGTCGGCTTCTTCAAGGAGCCGCTTATTAGGGAGAGCATCCGGCGCATGCGCGAGAAGGGCGTCAAGGCGGAGGCGGACAAGGTCGAGCCGATCGCCGTGGACAGTCCGTTCAGCGGCAAGACGGTCGTGCTGACCGGCACGCTGCACACAATGACGCGGGATGAAGCCGGACGCCGTCTGGAGGCGCTGGGAGCCAAGGTAAGCGGCAGCGTCTCCAAGAAGACCGACTTCGTGCTTGCCGGCGAGAGC
>NZ_JZEJ01000001.1:4341038-4407183 GCF_001188365.1 Paenibacillus sp. D9
ACGCACTGGAGGCCCGAACCCACGAATGTTGAAAAATTCGGGGATGAGGTGGGGGTAGCGGAGAAATTCCAATCGAACTCGGAAATAGCTGGTTCTCCCCGAAATAGCTTTAGGGCTAGCCTCGGTGTTGAGCATGCTGGAGGTAGAGCACTGATTGGGTGCGGGGCCCGCCAAGGGTTACCAAGTCCAGTCAAACTCCGAATGCCAGTCATGTATAACCGGGAGTCAGACGGTGAGTGCTAAGATCCATCGTCAAGAGGGAAACAGCCCAGATCATCAGCTAAGGTCCCCAAGTGTGTGTTAAGTGGGAAAGGATGTGGAGTTGCCCAGACAACCAGGATGTTGGCTTAGAAGCAGCCACCATTTAAAGAGTGCGTAATAGCTCACTGGTCGAGTGACTCTGCGCCGAAAATGTAACGGGGCTAAACACACCACCGAAGCTATGGCATGTACCAATAGGTACTTGGGTAGGGGAGCGTTGTGTATAGGTTGAAGTCAGACCGTAAGGACTGGTGGACAGTACACAAGTGAGAATGCCGGTATGAGTAACGAAAAGATCAGTGAGAATCTGATCCGCCGTAAGCCTAAGGGTTCCTGAGGAAGGTTCGTCCGCTCAGGGTAAGTCGGGACCTAAGGCGAGGCCGAAAGGCGTAGTCGAAGGACAACAGGTTGATATTCCTGTACCACCGTAAGCCGTTATGAGCAATGGAGTGACGCAGAAGGGTAGTGACGCGGACCGATGGATGTGTCCGTCCAAGCAGTGAGGCTGGTTTGTTGGCAAATCCGCAAACCGTAAGGCTGGGCTGTGATGGGGAGGGAAACTTATAGTACCGAAGGTCATGATCTCCAGCTGCCAAGAAAAGCTTCTAGCCAGGCGAAGGTGCCCGTACCGCAAACCGACACAGGTAGGCGAGCAGAGCATGCTAAGGCGCGCGGAGTAACTCTCGTTAAGGAACTCGGCAACATGACCCCGTAACTTCGGGAGAAGGGGTGCCTCGGTAGGGTGAATAGCCCGAGGGGGCCGCAGTGAAAAGGCCCAAGCGACTGTTTAGCAAAAACACAGGTCTGTGCGAAGCCGTAAGGCGAAGTATACGGGCTGACGCCTGCCCGGTGCTGGAAGGTTAAGGGGAGCGGTTAGGGGCAACCCGAAGCTGTGAACCGAAGCCCCAGTAAACGGCGGCCGTAACTATAACGGTCCTAAGGTAGCGAAATTCCTTGTCAGGTAAATTCTGACCCGCACGAATGGCGTAACGACTTGGGCGCTGTCTCAACGAGAGATCCGGTGAAATTTTAATACCTGTGAAGATGCAGGTTACCCGCGACAAGACGGAAAGACCCCATGGAGCTTTACTGCAGCTTGATATTGGACTTTGGTACGATCTGTACAGGATAGGTGGGAGCCTGGGAAGCCGGAGCGCCAGCTTCGGTGGAGGCACCGTTGGGATACCACCCTGATCGTATCGGAGTTCTAACCTGGTACCGTGATCCGGTACAGGGACCGTGTCAGGCGGGCAGTTTGACTGGGGCGGTCGCCTCCTAAAATGTAACGGAGGCGCCCAAAGGTTCCCTCAGAATGGTTGGAAATCATTCGCAGCGTGCAAAGGCATAAGGGAGCTTGACTGCGAGACCTACAAGTCGAGCAGGGACGAAAGTCGGGCTTAGTGATCCGGTGGTACCGAATGGAAGGGCCATCGCTCAACGGATAAAAGCTACCCTGGGGATAACAGGCTTATCTCCCCCAAGAGTCCACATCGACGGGGAGGTTTGGCACCTCGATGTCGGCTCATCGCATCCTGGGGCTGAAGTAGGTCCCAAGGGTTGGGCTGTTCGCCCATTAAAGCGGTACGCGAGCTGGGTTCAGAACGTCGTGAGACAGTTCGGTCCCTATCTGTCGTGGGCGCAGGAAATTTGAGAGGAGCTGTCCTTAGTACGAGAGGACCGGGATGGACGTACCGCTGGTGTACCAGTTGTTCCGCCAGGAGCACCGCTGGGTAGCTACGTACGGACGGGATAAGCGCTGAAAGCATCTAAGCGCGAAGCCCCCCTCAAGATGAGATTTCCCAGTATGTAAGACCCCTGGTAGACGACCAGGTTGATAGGTTCGGGGTGGAAGCGCAGCAATGCGTGCAGCTGACGAATACTAATCGGTCGAGGGCTTATCCTATGGATCAAGCCTGACGGGATATCGTCGCAAGACGATGAACGTTGGCGAGACATGGCGAGATGAATCTCAGTACGATTCGCTAGCCATGTAAGAAGCACGAATGGACTCAGCATCCAACATATTGATTCGATCCAGTTTTCAAGGCGCAAGCCAGGTCTTGAATAAGCGTAACGTTTGGTGGCGATGGCGGAAGGGAACCACGCGTACCCATCCCGAACACGACCGTTAAGCCTTCCAGCGCCGATGGTACTTGGACCGCAGGGTCCTGGGAGAGTAGGACGTCGCCAAGCACAGAGAGAAGCCTGATCCGCGAGCAATCGCCGATCAGGCTTTTTTTGATGTTTTTTCTCCATCTTCATCAAAGAGACATGCCTGCATGGATAGCAGAAAACCAAATGAACCTTAAAAACGTGTAAAGTTAAGGGGGGAAATCGTTTGCGGCGTTGAAAATCCGCCCCATTAAAAAGGATACAAGTGGGAAATAAATACAATATGTGTCATAATACATCTATACCTAACATCTTGGGGAAGCGGGTGCAGGATGAAGATCAGAACATTGAAGCCGGAAGAATTCGACGAGCATATGAAGCTGAGCCAATACGCCTTTCAAATCGAGCTTTCCGCAGAGGAGCTGGAGCAGGCCAGAGCAAGAGCCAGGTGCGAGGAAGTTATCGTCGGTGTCGAGCAGGAACGGATCGTCTCCCAGGTCAGAATCATTCCCCTCGAGGTGAACTGGAACGGCATCGTGCTGAAGATGGGAGGCATCTCTTCGGTCGCAAGCTGGCCGGAATCGAGGCGCTCCGGGCATGTGGGCAAGCTGCTCCGTCATGCGATGGAGGAAATGAAAGCGAACGGCCAATCCATATCGATGCTGGCGCCGTTTTCGATCGGCTTTTACCGCAAATACGGCTGGGAGCTGTTCATCGACCGGGTCAAGTACACCTTGGCGACGGACAAGCTGCCTCAACGAATGCAAAACAACGGCAAAGTCGAGCGGATTCAAGTCCGCGATCATGCCGAACTTCTGGGCATCCTTTATCAGACCTATTCGGAGAGCTTCAATGGCACGCTGGCCCGAACTGCGGATTGGTGGGAGCATTCGGTCTTCAAGCGGAAGAAAGGGGATGCGGTGCTGTACCGGTCCCAGAACGGCACGCCGGAAGGGTATGCCCTTTACAAGGTGAAGGAGAGGCGTCTCGACATTCATGAGCTCGTCTATCTTACGGAAGAAGCGAGGGTGGGGCTTTGGAATTTCTTCAGCAATCATGATTCCATGATCGATTCCGCCGTGCTCCATACCTACTCGGGAGATCCGCTGCCTTATCAGCTTAACGATCCGCGCATCGAACAGAGCATCCATCCTTATTTCATGGTTCGCATCGTCGATGTCCAATCGCTCGTCAAGCAGCTTTCGTTCCAGCCTGGAGTCCGCGATCAATTCGTCCTCCAGATTCATGACGAGGATGCATCCTGGAATGACGGATTGTGGATGCTTGACATCACGGAAGAGGGCAAGGGCAGCCTTTCCCGGTATCAGGATGGAACCTCCTCCAAGCGTTTGGATCTCTCCATCGGAACTTTGGCTGCTCTTCTCATCGGATACAAGCGCGCCAGGGATCTGCAGCAGATGGATCATATCTCGGGTCCGCGCTCGGAGGCCGTCCGGCTGGGCAGCCGTATCCCTGAGGCGATGACGAATTTCATGGACTTCTTCTAACCGTGTATAAAGCGGGCCGTCTTATCCCAAGCTGGTAACACAGCAGGGAGAGGCGGCTTTTTTCGTCTGGATGGCAGCAGCGGAAGTTTCCTTGACCTTTTCTTAAAAAGGAGTATAATCAAGATATAAGTCAAAGAAAGTCAAAGTCAGTTGAGTCTGATCCCGCCTTATGCAAGGCGAAGATCCTTTTCTTCCGGTCCCCGTTCGCGGGTCGTAATTTGCGCCGATGAGGGAATGCTACAGGGACGCATCCGGCCTTTGGCTGTTTGGCTTCTACCCGCAATTCAAGAAAAATCCTGAAGGTGCCCCGGCATAGGGAGGTGGGTGATATGCGAAACATTTCCGATGCATTGGAGCAGCATTTGAAGCAGCTGCTTCAGGACAGTCCCGAAGGTGCGGTGGAAATACAGCGCAACGAATTGGCGGACAGCTTCTCCTGCGTACCGTCGCAGATCAATTATGTCATCAGTACCCGTTTCACGCTTGAGAAGGGATACCTCGTGGAGAGCAAGCGAGGGGGAGGAGGCTACATCCGGATCCAACGGATCGAGCTGCCTGCGCTCAAAGCCATCCACGGCCATATTCATCATACGATCGGCAATCAAGTCGATCAAAGCGCCGCCGAAGGACTTATTTACCAGTTGGAGGAAGCCTTGTTCATTTCCAAGCGAGAAGGCAGCCTGCTCCGGGCGGCTGTATGCCGGGAGTCGATCGCGATCAAGCTGCCGCAGCGCGACGAGCTTCGAGCCAGGCTGCTGAAGGCGATGCTCATCTCGCTTCTGGGTAAGCAATAGAGAAGGACCGGTGAGGAGGGACGCGGCATGCTTTGTCAGGAATGCGGCAAAAGGCCGGCAACGCTTCATTTTACCAAGATCGTAAACGGAGAAAAAACGGAATTCCATATTTGCGAAGCCTGCGCCCGCGAAAGGGGCGAAGGCATTCCGGGAGCTCCGAACGGCTTTTCCATCCACAGCCTGCTGTCGGGGCTTATGGATTTCGAGCCTGCGGGAAGCTTGGCTGGGACGAAGCAGGCGGTGCCGCGCTGCGAGGAGTGCGGACTCACGTATTCGCAGTTCTCCAAGCTCGGAAGATTCGGCTGCAGCTCCTGCTACAAGCACTTCGGGGAAAGGCTCGATCCTCTGTTGAAGAGAGTGCACGGGAACACGGTCCATGTCGGAAAGATTCCCCGCCGCTCGGGCGGAAGGATTCAGACACAGAGGGAAATCGACAGGCTGAGGCAGGAAATGAAGAGCTCGATCCAGAAAGAAGAGTTCGAAGCCGCCGCCAAGCTCAGGGACAAAATCCGCGAGCTGGAGAAGCAGATCAAGGAAGCCTGATCGTTGGAAGCATCCAGATAGACATCATAAGCGCAGCTTCCGCAAGGCGGCTGCACGGTAGGGAGGGATTGGATTGGCAGCCAACCGGTTTGCCCAGACGGCGCTGAGCGAGTGGATGAAGGGAGACGGACCCGATTCGGATATCGTCTTCAGCAGCCGCGTAAGAATCGCCCGCAACCTGCACAATTATCCCTTTCCGATTCTGGCCACCAGCCAGCAGTCCGCGGAAGTGATGAGCAAGCTTGCTTCCGTGGCGCAGGAAGGAAAGCTGGAGCCGATCGGCCCGTTCGAGACGATCGTTCTTTCGGATCTCAGCGAGCTGGAGCGCAGGGTGCTGGTGGAGAAGCATCTGATCAGTCCCGCGCTGGCGAACGAAGCCCGTGCGGGAGCGGTCGTCATGAGCGAGAACGAATCCGTCAGCATTATGATTAACGAAGAGGATCATTTGCGCATTCAATGTTTATATCCCGGTTTCCAGGTCCAGGAGGCATGGAAGCTTGCCAGCAAAATCGACGACATTTATGAGGAAGCAGTCGACTATGCTTTTGATGAGAGACGCGGATTTCTGACCAGCTGCCCCACCAACGTGGGAACCGGCATCCGCGCATCCGTCATGATGCATCTGCCGGCGCTCGTGCTCACGCATCAGATCAACCGGATCCTGTCCGCCATTACCCAAGTGGGTCTGGCTGTGAGGGGGCTGTACGGCGAGGGAAGCGAGGCGCTCGGCAATCTGTTCCAGATTTCCAACCAGATCACGCTGGGACAGTCGGAGGATGAAATCATCGACAATCTGCATGGAGTCGTGAGGCAGATCATCGAGCATGAAAAAGCGGCCCGCGAGCGTCTTCAGGCGGAATCGCGCCTGCGGCTCGAGGATCGGGTGATGAGATCTTACGGCATCCTGTCTCATGCGGCGATCATGGACTCCAAGGAATCGGCCCAGAGACTGTCGGATGTCCGTCTTGGCATCGACCTGGGCATGATTCGGGAAGTTTCCCCGCAGGTTATGAATGAGTTGATGGTAATGACCCAGCCTGGCTTCCTGCAGCAGGCATTCGAGGAAAAATTGAATACGGAGCAGCGCGATGCAAGGCGCGCGGAGCTGATCCGCAGCCGGCTGCTCCCTGTAACCCATGATGGAGGTGCTTACGAATGATGTTTGGACGATTTACGGAACGTGCGCAGAAGGTGCTTGCTCTCGCCCAGGAAGAGGCGGTGCGGCTTGGACATAACAATATCGGCACGGAGCATATTCTGCTCGGCCTCATTCGGGAAGGCGAAGGCATCGCGGCCAAAGCTCTGATCGCGCTCGGCCTGGGACTCGAGAAAATACAGGACGAGGTGGAATCGCTCATCGGCCGCGGCCAAGAGCAGCCCAGCAACATCGCCTACACGCCCCGTGCGAAGAAGGTCATCGAGCTGTCCATGGACGAAGCCCGCAAGCTGGGGCACACGTACGTCGGCACGGAGCATATTCTGCTCGGCCTTATCCGCGAAGGCGAAGGCGTGGCCGCCCGCGTGCTGAACAACCTCGGCATCAGCCTGAACAAGGCGCGGCAGCAAGTGCTGCAGCTGCTCGGCAGCAGCGAGGCGGTATCGAGCAACCACGGAGCGCCGGCCAACGTCAGCACGCCGACCTTGGACGGCCTGGCACGCGACCTGACCGCTTCCGCCCGTGAGAACAATTTGGATCCGGTCATCGGCCGCAGCAAGGAGATCGAGCGCGTCATCCAGGTTCTCAGCCGCCGGACGAAGAACAATCCGGTGCTGATCGGCGAGCCTGGCGTCGGCAAGACGGCGATCGCCGAAGGTCTGGCGCAGAAGATCATCGCCAACGAAATTCCCGAGACGCTTCGCGACAAGCGCGTCATGACGCTGGACATGGGCTCTGTCGTGGCAGGCACCAAGTATCGCGGCGAATTCGAGGACCGGCTCAAGAAAATCATGGATGAGATCCGCCAAGCGGGCAATATCATCCTGTTCATCGACGAGCTGCACACGTTGATCGGCGCAGGCGGCGCTGAAGGCGCCATCGACGCCTCCAACATCCTGAAGCCGGCTCTCGCACGCGGCGAGCTGCAGTGCATCGGCGCGACTACTCTCGACGAGTACCGCAAGTACATCGAGAAGGATGCCGCCCTCGAGCGCCGCTTCCAGCCGATCACGGTGGATCAGCCTACCCCGGACGAAGCGATTCAGATCCTGCATGGACTTCGCGATCGTTACGAAGCCCATCACCGCGTGAAAATCACGGATGAATCCATTGTGGCGGCAGTCAAGCTGTCCGACCGGTACATCACCGACCGCTTCCTGCCGGACAAAGCGATCGACCTGATCGACGAAGCCAGCTCCAAGGTCCGCCTGCATACCTATACGATCCCGCCGGATCTGAAGCAGATGGAGGGACGCCTCGACGAGGTGCGCAAGGAGAAGGATGCGGCCGTTCAGAGCCAGGAATTCGAGAAGGCCGCGGCGCTCCGCGACACGGAGCAGAAAATCCGCGAAGAGCTCGACACGACGAAGAACACGTGGAAAGAAAAGCAGGGACGCACGGATTCCGAAGTAACGCCGGAGGACATCGCTCAGGTCGTCGCCAACTGGACGGGTATCCCGGTCAGCAAGCTGGCTGAGGAAGAAACCGAGCGCTTGCTGAAGATGGAAGAGATTCTGCACAGCCGCCTCATCGGCCAGGAGGATGCCGTCAAGGCCGTCTCCCGCGCCGTTCGCCGCTCCCGTGCCGGACTCAAGGATCCGAAGCGTCCGATCGGCTCCTTCATTTTCCTCGGACCTACCGGCGTCGGCAAAACCGAGCTGGCCCGCGCTCTGGCCGAGGCGATGTTCGGTGACGAGAATGCGGTCATCCGCATCGACATGTCGGAATATATGGAGAAACATTCCACTTCCCGCCTCGTTGGCGCTCCTCCGGGATACGTCGGCTATGAGGAAGGCGGCCAGCTGACCGAGAAGGTCCGCCGCAAGCCTTACTCCGTCGTGCTGCTGGACGAAATCGAGAAGGCGCATCCGGAAGTGTTCAATATTCTGCTGCAGGTTCTGGAGGACGGCCGCCTGACCGATTCCAAAGGCCGTGTAGTCGATTTCCGGAATACGCTGATCATCATGACCTCCAACGTCGGCGCCGATCAGATCAAGCGCAACTCGACGCTCGGATTTACGGCCCAGCATGATGCCGGACGCGAGTTCAACCAGATGAAGGAAAAAGTGATGGGCGAGCTGAAAAAGAGCTTCCGTCCCGAATTCCTGAACCGGATCGACGAGTCCATCGTGTTCCACTCCCTCGCAGAGGAGCATATCGCCCGCATCGTGACGCTGATGTCCGACGAGCTGCGCAAGCGGCTTCGCGAGCAGGAAGTCGACTTCGACCTCACGGACAGAGCGAAAACGTTTCTCGCCAAGGAAGGCTTCGATCCTGCCTACGGCGCGCGTCCGCTGCGCCGTGCGATCCAGAAGCATATCGAGGACCGGTTGTCCGAAGAGCTGCTGATGGGCAATATCAAGAAAGGCGATATGCTGGTGATCGACGAGGAGAACGGCGGCCTGACCGTCAAGCCTCATCCGGAACAGCATAAAGCCGAGCAGGAAGAAACGGCAGCGAAGTAAGCAGCGGCCATCTTCCGCAATTGCAGGGCTGCTTATGCCGGAAATCCTTCCTAACGCACTGCGGAAAAGCCCCTTTTCCTTTTGGGAAGAAGGGCTTTTTTTGCGGCTCGGGTTCAGAAGGGCAATAAGTCTTCACAGCGGAATCGGAAACCGAGGGGCAGGCGTCCGTTTGTACCCGGCTTCCAAGGCTGTTAAACTGAGAAGATAGCGTTCCCATTTCTCGCAAGGAGGCGAAAGGATATGATCGTCGTAACGAACACGATTCAGATTAAGTCGGGCTTTGGAGAACAGGTGGCGGAAAGGTTTAAAAATCCGAAAGGCGTCCATACGATGCCGGGCTTCGCGGGCATGGAGCTGCTGCTCGACCGCAAGGAGGAATCGGACGAGCTGAAGGTCGTGACGCATTGGACGGACAAGGCCAGCTTCGACAACTGGGTGAACAGCGATTCGTTCAAGCAGGCGCATGCGCGGCGGGCTCCTGAGGGAGCGGAGAACGCAGCTCCGGCCGGAGGAGCGCAGCCGATGGGCGGTACGGCGGCAGACGGGACTCCGGCATCAGGGCATGCGGCGTCAGCAGCGTCGGGGCATCCTGCTGGAGCCGGCGGCCATGACGGCAGCGGCGCTCCGGAAGCGGGGCATGGAGCCGCAACGGCAAGCGCGCCGAATCCAAAGGATCTGATGCTTGGCTCCAAGCTGAGCATTCATGAGGTTCTGTTCCGTCTGGGAGCGGAATAGTAAAAAAGCAGTCTCCTCTATGTGGAGGAGACTGCTTTTTTGTTGTTCGCCGCAGTCCGTCATCAGCCGTGGCCCAGCGGCAGGAAGGGCAGAAGGAACAAGCCGAGTATGCTTCCGCTGACAGTAATCCAGAGCAGCGCGTAGCGGTTTCGAAGCACTCCCTTGCGGACACAGTGCATGACGAGGCCGACGAAGAGCAAGGCGATGGCGATCAGGGCGAGTCTCAGCAGATCGGGCATGGGATGTCCCTCCTTGGGATCATGGAAATGAGTTCGCATGACGAGCTTGTACGGGCTCTAATCCGTTGTATATAGGCTTAGCATCGGCCATTGAATCGCAGGTTATACGTAGAGGCGGCTGGTTCTAGGAAGCGGAGAAGAGGACGAAGCCTGGCGTGCGCAGTGTTTTTTTGAATCATGCAACGGTCATATTTCTATCTTATTTAAGCTTCTATCGATCGGTGCAGGAGCTTATTTCTCTATTTTTATTTATTGCCGCAGGTTGAATTTAGGAAGTAATAAATTGAAATGAAATAGAACGATTCAACTTTATAGTTGTATATGTTCAACCTAAAGGATGAAACCGCAAAAAAGATAGGAATAATTGAATTCCCACCTTAAATTAGCGACGAATTATGAAATGGTTAAGGACTGAACGGCCGTACAGCCAGGGCGCGATCAGTGGCCTTTCATGAAGGAAGGGCCCAAAATGACGGCGAGCTGGGCGAGAGCGACAGCGCTCCAGAGAAGCGCTTGGCGAAGCGGGACTTTGCGGTTTTTCCATTGGAAGGCTGCTCCCGCGGACAATGTCAGAACGACAGCGAACAAGAAGGTCCTCATGCATTCCATCCCCTTTGCACAGGTAATGAAACCAGTATAGAGGCCGGTTCTTAACATCGGGCCGACGGTGATCTTAACTTATTCTTAATCGCCCGCTCCGGCTTCTGCCGGTTGGGCGTCTGAGCCGCAAGGAAGAGGAAGGCGGACGATGAATTCGGTCTTGCGCCTGGAGCTGGTTGCGGACGCCGTTCCTCCATGCAGATCCAGTATGCTCTTGACGATGGCAAGCCCGATGCCGCTGCCGCCTGTCGCCTTGGAGCGGGAGGCGTCGACTCGGTAGAAGCGCTCGAACAGCCGCGGGAGCTGGTCCTGCGAAATCGGCTCGCCATAGTTGCGGAAGATGATTTCCGCAGCAGGCTCAAGCTCGTCCCTGCGCAGAAGGATGTCCAGCGCCCCTCCGTCTGCCCCATAACGAATCGCATTGCTGATCAGATTCTCGAAGACGCGGAGCAGCAGCTCCGGATCCGCTTCCACGATGAGGGGGCCGTCTGCGGGATGGACGCGGCAGGCCATGTCGGCTTCCTCCAGCGCCGGCATGAATTCTTCGGCAAGCTGCCCGAGAAAGGGGTTGAGATCGACGGTTTCGCGCTGGAGCGGAAAACCGCTGCTGGTGACGCGGGTATATTCGAACAGATCGTCGATCAGCTTGCGCAGCACGAGAGATTTTTCATAGGCGATATGGACATACTGCCGCATCTCGACCTCGTCGCGGTAACGGTCGTCCTCGATATATTCCAGAAACCCCAGCACCGAGGTGAGCGGGGTGCGAAGATCATGGGACACGCCGGTAATGAGGTCGTCCTTGGCTTGCACGGCAGCCCGCTCCTCTTCCTGGGCGAGCTGCAGCCTGCGGGCCATTTCGTTGACGCTGCGCGCAACGACCCCGAGCTCATCGCTGCTGCTCTCGTCGATGCGGTGGGACAGATCTCCTGCCGAGATCGCCTGCAGGGCGCTCGTCAGGGTGTCGAAGCGCTTGATGATGCCCCTGGACAAGGAAAAGAACAAGAAGATGAACAGCAGCAGTCCGAAGATGACCCGAACCGGGCCGGAGCCGATTCCATTGATGGTGTAGGCAAGCGCCTTCGTCAGGAAAAAGGATTTGGACGGATTGAACCGGATAAGCTGCTCCGCCAAGTAATTGCCCAGCAAAAGAAGGACTCCCATGCCGAGCAGGCTGGCGGCGAAGCTGAGGATGAATTTCCATAGAAAGGTTTGAAAGATGCGGCTGGCCAAAGATGTGCCTCCCTCATAAACGACGTCGTTCTGCGGCTTGGCGAGTTGAATGTGGACGATGAGCCGGCGGCCGGGACATGCCGGACCCCGACATGAGCATCGGCATCATGACAATGCGTCCGGGTATTGGAGCTCCAACGTATCGATGCTCCCGCTCCCTCTCTACAGCTTCTCCATTTTGTAGCCGACGCCCCATACGGTCTTGATGTACCTGGGATGCCTCGGATCGGCTTCGATCTTCTCCCTCAGCTTGCGGATATGGACCATGACGGTATTTCCCGCTTCAAAAAAAGTTTCCTGCCAAATCATCTCGTACAGCTGCTCGATGCTGTACACCCGGCCGGGATTGCGTCCGAGCAGCTCCAGGATGGAGAATTCTCGGGGCGTAAGCCGCACCTCATGGCCCTCGACCGTCACTTCCCGCGTCGCGGAGTTGAAGGTGACGCCGTCGATCGTGACGGCATCCGGCGAGGCGGCGTCGCCGGCGGCGGCTCCATAGATGCCGTATCGTCGCAGCTGGCTTTTGATCCGGGCGAGCAGCTCCAGAGGGCTGAACGGCTTGGACACATAATCGTCGGCCCCGACGCTGAGGCCGTGGATTTTATCGATCTCCTCGCTTTTGGCGGACAGGAAGATGATCGGCATCTGCCGGATTTCCCGAATCGCCATGCAGGTGTCGATTCCGTTCATGCCGGGCATCATGACATCGAGCACGACGAGATCCACTTTTTCCTTCCGGATGATGTCCAGAGCCTCTCCGCCGCTTGCAGCGGTCAGAAGACGGAACCTTTCCTGCTTGAGGTACAGCCCCATCAGCTTGACGATTTCGGGCTCGTCATCGACGAGCAGCACCGTTTCTTCGTTCATGGCCCACCGCTTCCTCTCTCTCTTTTCTGTCAGTATAACGGAAAAGATCTTATCTTTTTCTTAGATTCCCGGACATCGTCGAGAAAGGAGCGCAAGCGGCTCCTTCTCGAAAGAATGTTCGCATGATTTTCTTTTGTTGCGGCCTCTGAAATGGTAAACTTTGAAGGTACGTCATATCCGTAAAAGGAGCCTTCGATGGCCAAACTAAAAGTGAAATTCGCCTGTACGGAATGCGGAACGGAATCGCCCAAATGGCTGGGAAAATGCCCCGGCTGCGGCGCCTGGAACACGATGGTGGAGGAAAAGGAGACGGTGGTCAAAACCGCCGGCGTCGGATTATCCTCTCCAATGGCCCGCGGGACGAAAGAAAAGCCGCGTTCCATCATAGACATAGATACCGGGCATGAGCCCCGCATCGAAAGCAGCATCGGGGAGCTGAACCGGGTGCTGGGCGGCGGGGTCGTGCCCGGCTCCCTCATACTCGTCGGCGGCGACCCCGGCATCGGCAAGTCGACGCTGCTGCTGCAGACCTCCCATGCATTGTCGGCCGCCGGACTCAAGGTGCTCTATATATCGGGCGAGGAATCCGTTCGCCAGACCAAGCTCCGCGCCGATCGCCTCGGCGCGCTCAGCGCGTCGCTGTTCGTGCTCTGCGAGACGAACATGGAGCATATCAATGAGGCCATCGATACCGTCCAGCCGGATTTTCTCGTCATCGACTCGATTCAGACCGTCTATGATCCCAGCGTCCAGTCCGCACCGGGCAGCGTCGCCCAGGTGAGGGAATGCACGGCCCACTTCATGCGCGTCTCCAAGCTGGGCGGCATCGCGACCGTGCTGGTCGGACATGTCACCAAGGAGGGGGCGATCGCCGGCCCGAGGCTGCTGGAGCATATGGTGGACTGCGTCCTTTACTTCGAGGGGGAGCGCCATCATTCCTACCGCCTGCTTCGCGCCGTCAAAAACCGCTTCGGCTCCACCAACGAGATCGGCATCTTCGAGATGGGCGAGAGCGGGCTGCGCGAAGTCGCGAACCCGTCGGAGCTGTTCCTGTCGGAGCGGCCTTTGGGCGTCTCCGGCTCCACTGTCGTGGCCAGCATGGAGGGCACGAGGCCTGTGCTCGTCGAGCTCCAGGCGCTGGTCGCGCCTACGCATTTCCCGTCGCCGCGCCGGACGTCCACCGGCTACGACCACAACCGGATGGCGCTGATCATCGCCGTGCTCGAAAAAAGAATCGGGCTGTTCCTGCAGACGCAGGATGCATACCTGAACGCCGCCGGTGGAGTGCGCCTTGACGAGCCCGCTGTCGATCTGGCCGCCGCCGTCGCGCTTGCCTCCAGCTTCAAGGATGCGCCGACGCGTCCATTCGACGTCGTCTTCGGCGAGGTGGGGCTTACCGGCGAGGTGCGGGCTGTCTCCCGAGCCGAGCAGCGGGTCAAGGAAGCCCAGAAGCTGGGCTTCAAGCGGGTCATCATGCCCGAGAAAAGCCTCAAGGGCTGGAAGCCGCCGGACGATATAACGATTGTCGGCGTGAATACCGTATCCGAAGCATTGCGCGCGGCGCTGGAATAGGGGGTTCGCTGGAAATCATGAAAGAGAACAGAGAGATCGAAATTACGAATCAGCTGCTGCAGCTGGTCGCGCCGGGCACCGCTTTCCGCGAAGGGCTGGACAATGTACTGCGGGCGAAGACAGGCGCGCTGCTCGTCGTCGGCTACAGTCCCGAGGTCATGGAGGTCGTGGACGGCGGGTTTTCCATCAATTGCGACTTTTCCCCGAACTATCTGTACGAGCTGGCCAAGATGGACGGGGCCATCATCCTGAGCGAGGATCTCAAGAAGATTCTGTATGCGAATACGCAGCTGATTCCGGACCCGTCGATTTCGTCGATCGAGACCGGGATCAGGCACCGCACCGCGGAGCGGGTGGCCAAGCAGACGGGCAAGCTGGTGGTATCAATTTCGCAGAGGCGTAATATCATCACCCTGTATATGGGTAATCTAAGGTATTCCCTGAAGGACATGGGCGTTATTCTTACGAAGGCGAATCAGGCGATTCAGACGCTGGAGAAATACAAGGCGGTGCTGAGGCAGTCGTTCACGAATCTGTCGGCGCTTGAATTCGAGGAATTGGTGACGCTGCAGGAGGTCGCGCATGTCATCCACCGGGTGGAGATGGTGCTCCGGATCAAAATGGAAATCAAGCGGTACGTCAACGAGCTCGGCACCGAAGGCCGTCTGATCAGCATGCAGATGGAAGAGCTCATCGGAGGCGTGGAGGAGGATGCTTGGTTCCTGCTCAAGGATTATGCCCGCGACAACAGCGACGAGAAAATCCGGGACATCCGGACCGGGCTCAAAAAGCTCAGCAACGACGAGCTGATGGACGCGCCTCATGTCATTCGGCTGCTCGGCTATCCGCAAGGAGCGACGATCGCAGATGAGGCCGTCCATCCGCGCGGCTACCGCCAGATGTACCGGATTCCGCGGCTTCCGCTCATCATCATGAACAATCTGATCGAGAAATTCGGAAATCTGCCCAATATCGTCATGGCGACGATCGGCGAATTGGATGAAGTGGACGGAATCGGCGAGGTGCGCGCCCGGGCGATCAAGGAAGGATTGCGCCGGATTCAAGATCAAATGTTCATTGACAGACAAATCTGATTCCCCTAGAATGGGGGAATGCCGACAGGAGGGCTTGGATGATGGTGGAATTTTTTCCACCGATGTCCATGATATCCCAAGGCATAGTAGAGATGAGGTGGAAATGAAGTGTTTGCAAAATCATTGCCGAGTCTTTTTACCATAGGCAACCTGTTCCTGGGGATCGTCGCCATCATTATGGTGTTCAATGAGAAGCCTGAAGTCGCCGCCATGATGGTCATCATCGCCATGCTTCTGGACGGGGTCGACGGCCGCGTCGCCCGCGCGCTAAATGTTCAAAGCGAATTCGGCAAGGAGCTCGATTCCTTGTCCGATATCATATCGTTCGGTGTCGCCCCTGCTTTCATCATGTATGTCGTCGCATTCCAGGATCTCAGCTCGCAGCCGGCCGCCTGGATCGTGACCGCGATCTTCCCGATCTGCGGCGCGCTCCGGCTTGCCCGGTTCAACGTCATCTCCGGCATTCCGGGCTACTTCGTCGGCCTGCCGATTCCGGCAGCAGGAGGCGTTCTGGCTACGCTGGCTTTGTTCTACACGGATATCCAGCCCTGGGTGCTGATGGCGAGCACGCTCGTTCTCGCGCTGCTGATGGTCAGCACGGTGAAGTACCCGAACTTCAAGAAGATTGGACTGCCGAAGGGCGCGATCTGGAGCATTCCGATCGTTGTCGTCATTGCGGTCGTGCTCGGCGTCGCTTTCCCGAACCAGATCTCCAAGATCATCTTTGTGCCGCTGCTGCTCTATGCGCTGTACGGCCTAAAAAAAAACGTTAATGTCCAGGGACGCCTGCGCCGCCGCAGATCCCGCCGTTCCGAAGGCGAAGAAGAGAACGTCCGCAAGCGGAGCGTCTAGCGTCGTCCTGCCGCTGGCATGGATCGGTTCCTGCGATGCAGCAGCCACTTCCTGACCCGGTGCCGAATTTCGGTGCCGGGTTTGTTGGTTGTTTATGGAGCTTCTATCCTGCCTGGGATGAGGCTCGCCGATTGCCGGCCACAGCCTTTCTCGTTGAAGAGAGCAACTAAAAAGCAGTCCGTCCTCCATTGGAGGATGGACTGCTTTTTTCAATGTCCGGATAGGAATTCCGGTTCAGGTCAAATTGAAAATGCCGAGCGTGGAGCATTTATCGGATTCGGCGGACAGAACCTCGCCGAGATCGATTTCCAGCAGATTGCAAAGCGCGGACATGTAGAACAGGTGGCGTCCCAGCTCGTTTTTCAGCACATCACGGCAGTTCTCGCACACATGGCCGTCCATGTGTGTGCCCAGAAGCTGCTTGGCGCTCTCAAGCTCGGGATCGTCCGAATAAGGCTGCTTGCTGGCCTGGATTTCAATACAGCCGCATTCGGTCACGGCTTTCGTGACAGCGCGGTTGACAGCTGCACCCGTCTGTCCGAACTTGGACAGGACATCGAGCATGCTCCGGTGACGCAGGAGCAATTCCGATACTTGCTGCTGAAACTCTTGGAGCGTTGGAGCGCTCATCGGTATCCACCTCTTTCGCGATTTTTGCTGCTATGGGAATGCATGTCATGGGACGAGCATGCGATTTCATCCGCCGTATGCTGGACGGCGATGGCCTGAATCCATTATAAGCCCGCCCTGTCCAGAATACAAAAACGAAATCGCCATTATGAGAAATCCTTCATGACGCGTCTTTCGCAGGACTTGCGGCGCATGGACGGGAATGAGGCCCGCCCGTCGCCTGCTGCTGCAAAATTGTTGCTTGGATGCGACGGTTTAGCCTTCTCCAAATTGGAACATACTGGCTAATGGAGGTGGCATAAGCGATGATAAAACGTATTCTGCAATTACTCGGTATCGTATTCGGCGGCATGATCGGCTCTCAGTTCGGCAATGGAACAGGCGGAGCGCTTCCGGCCGGCCTTGGAAGCTACAGCCCTCTCGCAGGGAGCTACGGTTCTTTCGGATTTTACACCGGCTTGGCGACAGGCGCGCTGGCGGGCCTGCTGCTGGCGACCGCCCTTGCCGGAAGACTGGAGAGAATGCTCGGGGAAGGCGTACGGCGCGCTTCCGACATGCCGGCGGCGGATCTGCTGGCAGGCGCGGCGGGATTGACCGGCGGCCTTGTCCTTTCGGCTCTGCTCTATCCCTCGGTATCCCAGCTTCCGGGGGCGGCGGCGACGATCGCTCCGGCGCTGCTGACTTTGGGACTCGGCTACGTGGGACTGAGCGTCGGGCTGAGGAAGAAAGAAGAGCTGACGGAAGGGCTCCACGCGATGATGCAGCCGAAGGCGCTGCCCGTTCCGGAGAAGGAAGAGCATGTCAATTTCGAAGAGCACAAGATCATGGACACAAGCGTCATCATTGACGGCCGAATCGCGGATATCTGCAAGACCGGCTTCATCGAGGGGACGCTCGTCATTCCCGAGTTCGTCCTCGAGGAGCTGCAGCATATCGCCGATTCCTCCGATCTGCTCAAGCGCAACCGCGGCCGCCGCGGCCTGGACATCTTGAACAAGATCCAGAAGGAGCTCGACGTGAAGGTTCTCATCTACGAAGGGGACTTCGAGGAGATCGGCGAGGTGGACAGCAAGCTCGTCAAGCTGGCCAAGCTGCTGCGGGGCAAGGTGCTCACGAACGACTTCAACCTCAACAAGGTTTGCGAGCTGCAGGGAGTGTCGGTGCTGAACATCAACGATTTGGCCAATGCGGTCAAGCCGGTCGTGCTGCCGGGCGAGGAAATCGTCGTGCAGATCATCAAGGACGGCAAGGAGCATGGACAAGGAGTCGCCTATCTCGACGACGGCACGATGATCGTCGTGGAGGGCGGCAGGGATTACATCGGCATGACGATGGAGGTGCTCGTGACGAGCGTGCTCCAGACTTCGGCGGGACGGATGATCTTCGCAAAGCCCAAGCTGTTGGAAAAAGCGCTGTAACAGGGTATGATAGGGAATAAACGTTACAGCGGGAAGTGAGCTTCGGAAGATGGACAAGCAATATGGCGGCGAGCAAGCCGCAACCTCTCAGGCCGCCCCGGGCGCCGCGTCTTCGGATGCGGCGCTTGTCGGCTTCCGGGAGGCGTGCTGGGGAGCCGTCATCGTGGCGGCCGGACGCGGCACGCGGATGGGAACGCCGGAGAGCAAGCAGTTCCTGCTGCTGCGGGGCAAGCCGGTGCTGGTCCATACGCTGGAGCTGTTCCAGAGGATGGACGCCATCCGGGAGATCGTGCTCGTCACGGGAGCGGCGGATGCCGAACGTTGCCGCCGCTGGTGCGGGGAGTACGGCTTGACCAAGGTGGCCGCGATCGTGGAGGGCGGCTCCGAGCGCCAGCATTCCGTGCGGATCGGCCTGGACTCGCTCTCGGCGGATTGGGCGCTTGTCCATGACGGCGTCCGGCCGCTCGTCAGCGAGGCCGCGGTGTCCGCTTGCCTGGCGCGTGCCGAGGAGACCGGCGCGGCCGTGCTCGCCGTGCCGGTCAAGGACACGATCAAGAAGGTGGACGCGGCGGGCATCATCGAATCGACGCCGGACCGGAGCAGCTTGTGGGCGATCCAGACCCCGCAAGCTTTTCGCCGCGCCCGTCTCAGGGAAGCCCATGAACGGGCGCTTGCGGACGGCTTTCTCGGTACGGACGACTCCATGGTCGTGGAGCGGCTCGGAGATCCGGTCGCCGTAGCCGAAGGGGAATATACGAATATCAAGATTACGACCCCGGAAGATCTGCCCTACGCGGAATTTCTTCTGGAGCAGAGGGAGAGGGGACGATAAAGATGATTAGAGTGGGACAAGGATTCGACGTGCATCAGCTGGTGGAGGGCCGTCCATGCATTATCGGGGGCGTCGCCATTCCATTCGAAAAAGGGCTGCTCGGCCATTCCGATGCCGACGTGCTGCTGCATACGGTAGCGGATGCGGTGCTCGGCGCGCTTGCGCTCGGCGATATCGGCAAGCATTTCCCGGACACCGATCCGGCGTTCAAGGATGCCGACAGCGTCAAGCTGCTGGAGCATGTGTGGGCGCTTGCAGTCCAGCGGGGATATGCGCTCGGGAACCTGGACTGCACGATTATCGCGCAGGCTCCCAAAATGGCGCCGTACATTCCCGCGATGGTGGAAGTGATCGCCCGCGTGCTGGGAGCGGAGCAGGACCAGGTGAACGTCAAGGCGACGACGACGGAACGGCTCGGATTTCCCGGACGGGGCGAGGGAATCGCCGCTCAGGCGGTTGTCTGCCTCGTGAAAAATATGCTATGATGGCACTTATTTTAGGCGGTTAAGTGCAGCCGTACAGTCCGCTCAGGCAAGCGGAACAGGATACCGACCGGCTCGCTGTCGAACCCGTATTTCCTCATCCTGCTTATGCGCAGTGGAACTCGGTTTCATAGGCGGACGCCGCGTTTTCACCTCCATGTTGCCGCTGCCTCCAGCGCCGCAATGGTTCCACTTACATAAATAGCGTTCATAGGGCGAGGCCCCTGGACGAAAACAAGAACGAAATGGGGAATTCAAGATGGCAGACCAAGGAACGCAGGAAATCCGCGTCCGTTATGCTCCGTCGCCGACGGGGCATCTGCATATCGGCAACGCGCGCACCGCGCTGTTCAACTATCTGTTCGCCCGCAGGCACGGCGGCAAGTTCATCGTCCGCATCGAGGATACGGACGTGAAGCGCAACGTGGCCGGCGGCGAGGAGAGCCAGCTGAAGTACATGAGCTGGCTCGGCATCACCTGGGATGAAAGCATCGATGTCGGCGGCGGCTACGGACCGTACCGCCAGACCGAACGCCTCGACATCTACAGCCGGTACTGGCAGCAGCTGCTCGACGAGGGCAAGGCTTACCGCTGCTACTGCACGGAAGCAGAGCTCGAGCGGGAGCGGGAAGAGCAGAGCGCGCGCGGCGAAACCCCGCGCTATTCGGGCCGCCACCGAGATCTGACTGCCGAGCAGCAGGCTGCCTTCGAAGCGGAAGGACGCGTCGCGAGCATCCGCTTCCGCGTGCCGGAAGACCGCACATATACATGGAACGACATGGTCAAGGGAACGATCAGCATCGACACCAAGGAAACCGGAGATTTCGTCATCGTGAAGAAGGACGGCATCCCGACCTACAACTTCGCGGTTGCGGTCGACGACCATCTCATGAAGATCTCCCACGTGCTCCGCGGCGAGGACCATATCTCCAATACGCCGCGCCAGCTGATGATCTACGAGGCTTTGGGCTGGGAGCCGCCGCTGTTCGCCCACATGACGCTGATCGTGAACGAATCCCGCAAGAAGCTGAGCAAGCGGGACGAGTCCATCATCCAGTTCATTGAGCAGTACGAGAATCTCGGCTACCTGCCGGAGACGCTGTTCAACTTCATCGCCTTGCTGGGCTGGTCGCCGGAGGGCGAGCAGGAGCTGTTCACCCGCGAGGGGCTCGTGGAGGCGTTCGACGAGTCGCGCCTCAGCCGCAGCCCGGCCGTGTTCGACACGAACAAGCTGGCCTGGATGAACAACGAATACATCAAGTCGCTGGAGCTTCCCCGCCTTGTCGACCTCTGCCTGCCGCATCTGCAGAAGGCGGGCCGGGTATCGGAGGCGCCTGAGGCCGGCGAGCGCGAATGGGCGGCCGACCTGATCGGCCTCTACCGCGACAAGCTGCGCTGGGGAGCCGAGATCGTGCCGCTGACCGAGCTGTTCTTCCTGGAATCGTTCGAGGACGAGGCTGAGGCTGTCGCCGTGCTGGAGGAAGAAACGGTGCCGACGGTGCTGGGAGCCTTCCTGTCCGGCGTCGAGACGCTGGAGCCCGAAGCCTGGAACGAGGAGGGCATCAAGGCGCTCATCAAGTCGGTCCAGAAGGAAACCGGCTGCAAGGGCAAGTCGCTCTTCATGCCGATCCGGGCCGCGGTCACCGGGCAGACGCACGGACCGGACCTCAACCGCACCATCTCGCTGCTGGGCCGGGCCAAAGTCGCACAGCGCCTGCGCGCCCGCTTGGGCTGAGGACGGCCCCGCATATATTTCCGCGCGCCGGCTTCTTGCACTTTGCGGGTTATCGGGTATACTACAAGTAATTGAACCTTTTTACAGGCTTTGACCAGGAGAGAACCGCCATATCCGGGATTGCAGAGAGGACAACCGCCACGCATCCGGCCGCAGCATATCGCGACGCGCCGGGAAGGTGACGGCTGGGAGTTGTCCATTCCGGCGGCGGGTTCATGCACCTGCGAGCCTTGCTCCGATCTTGCGGAAGCTTCTCTTCCGCTCGGGTAGGCGGCAACGCATGGCCGGCGTTACAGGCTACGAGACAGGGCCGCCAGGCATCCTGACCCGCTTGAGACCGCTTCGCGCGCGTTTCTCCCGGGCGGATGCGGCCCTGTGCCGCAGAGTGGGACCGCGTCTGTACGCCTCTGCAGCCTTCGGGCTGCGGAGGCTTATTTTTTGATTGGACGGAAGAAAGCTTGGATCATCTCGCCCGAAGGGGGCTGAAGCCGATGTTGCGTCACATGAAATCCGATATACGGGCCGTGTTCGACAACGACCCCGCTGCGCGCAGCGTGTTCGAGGTGATCTTCACCTATTCGGGACTGCATGCCATCTGGGCGCATCGCGCCGCGCATTATTTGTTCAAGCGCAAATGGTTCACGGCCGCCCGCATCATCTCTCAGGTCAGCCGGTTCATGACCGGAATCGAAATCCATCCCGGGGCCAGAATCGGCAGCCGCCTGTTCATCGACCACGGCATGGGCGTCGTCATCGGGGAGACTTGCGAGATCGGGGACGACGTCATCATCTATCAGGGCGTCACCCTCGGCGGCACGGGCAAGGAAAAGGGCAAGCGCCATCCTACCATAGGCAGCAATGTCGTCATCGGCTCGGGAGCGAAGGTTTTAGGATCGTTCCAGGTTGGAGACTATTCCAATATCGGTTCCAACGCCGTCGTTCTCCGGGAGGTGCCCGAGAACAGCACGGTCGTAGGCAACCCGGGCCGCATCGTCAAGCGCAACGGAGAAAAGGTCGGCGACAGGCTCGACCATGCGAAGCTGCCCGATCCGCTCATCGAGATGATCCGGAGCATGCAGAATGAAATCAATTCCCTCAAGGCGGAGGTCGACCGGCTCAAGCAGCCTGCGGCGCCCGTTCGTGAATATATGGAGGAACCGGTGAAATTCCGGTAAGCGGAGGCGAAGCGTAAATGAGTTTGGAAATCTACAATACGATGAGCAGAACCAAGGAAACGTTCAAGTCGCAAGAGCCGGGCAAGGTCAAAATGTACGTATGCGGCCCGACGGTCTACGACTATATCCATATCGGCAACGCGCGGCCCGCGATTTTCTTCGACGTCGTGCGCCGTTATCTGGAAGCGGTCGGATACGAGGTCAACTACGTCGTCAACTTCACCGACGTGGACGACAAGATGATCCGCAAGGCGGAGCAGCTCGGCATTACGGTGCCGGAGCTCGCGGACACGTTCATCTCCGCCTATTACGAGGACACGGAAGGGCTCGGCGTCCGCCGTGCGTCGCTGAATCCCCGCGTCATGGAGCATATGCCGGAAATCATCGCTTTCGTCCAGGATCTCGTCGACAAGGGAGCGGCCTATGAAAGCGGCGGCGACGTCTATTTCCGGACGAAATCCTTCGCGGACTACGGCCAGCTCTCCCACCAGAACATGCAGGAGCTGCAGATGGGCATCCGCATCGGCATCGACGAGCGCAAGGAGGATCCGCAGGATTTCGTCCTGTGGAAGGGCGCCAAGCCGGGAGAGATCAAATGGGACAGTCCATGGGGGCCGGGCCGTCCGGGATGGCATATCGAATGCTCTGCGATGGCGAAGCGGCATCTGGGCGATACCCTCGACATCCATGGCGGAGGCAACGACCTGCAGTTCCCGCATCATGAGTGCGAATGCGCCCAGTCCGAGACGCTGAGCGGCAAGCCGCTCGCCAACTATTGGATGCATAACGGCTTCATCAACATCGACAACCAGAAGATGTCCAAGTCGCTCGGCAACGGCATTACGGTCCATGACATGCTGACCCGGATCAAGCCGGAAGCGATCCGTTACTTCATGCTTTCCGGCCATTACCGTTCGCCGCTCAACTTCAGCGACGACACGGTAGAGCAGGCGCTCGGCAGCGTGGAGCGGATCGCCAATTGCCGCACCAACCTGCTGCACCGGCTGGCGGCGGTCGGCGGTTCCATGGAAGCCGATGCAGCCGTCGATGCCCCAGGCAGCCGCTCCGCCGGCCTAGGCTCGCTCCGGTTCGTGCCGGATTCCGGAAATGCCGAGCTGGATGAACGGCTTCTGGAGCTGAGCGGCCGCTTCACAGCCAAAATGGACGATGATTTCAATACGCCCGATGCCATCACGGTGCTGTTCGATCTGGTGACCGAAGCGAACCAGCATCTGCAGCGGCCTGTGGTGACGGCCCGGGAGGCGCTTGCGCTCATCGCGCTGATGGACGCCATGGACCGCGTGCTCGGCTTGCTTCCGGCCGCGTCCGAACAGCATGGACTGCTGGATGCCGAGGTGGATGCGCTGATCGTCGAGCGGACGGAAGCGCGCGCTTCGAAGAACTGGAAGCGCGCGGACGAAATCCGCGACCTGCTGGCAGAGCAAGGCATCCTGCTGGAGGACACTCCGCAGGGCATCCGGTGGCGCCGCAAATGAACGAGCCTGTGAAGGAACAAAGCCGCGAGCTTCCCTACGAGCCGCCTTCCAAGACGCCGGAGCTGCTGAACCCCATCGTGCTCGCTTACGCCGGCGATGCGGTGTTCGAGCTGCTGGTGCGCCAGCATCTGCTCGCCCAGCCGAATCTCAAGCCGCATCATCTCCATCGCGAGGCGACCGGAATGGTGTCGGCCAAAGGGCAGCGGCAGCTGCTGGAGCGCTGGGCGCCGATGCTGTCGGAGGAGGAGGCCGACATCGTCAGGCGCGGCCGCAACGCCAAGTCCGGCCAGTCTCCGCGCAATGCGGATCCGGCCGATTACAAGCAGGCGACCGCTCTGGAGAGTCTGATGGGGTATTTATATTACAAAGGCCGGACCGAACGGATCCGGGAGTTGATGGCGGCCGCTTTCTCCGAGAAGGAAGCGGAACGCGGAAAGGAGACTGGGAATGGCCAGTGACAGGCAGAAGAAGGAACAGAACGACCAGAACGAGCAGGAGCAGCAGGAATGGATCGCGGGCAAACATCCCGTCCTGGAGGCGCTCCGCTCGGGCCGCGAGCTGAATAAGATCTGGATCGCCGACACGGTGCAGAAGCCGTCGGTATCCCCGATCATGGCCGAAGCCAAGAAAGCGGGAATCGTCGTCCAGTTCGTGGACAAGCGCAAGCTCGACCAGCTGGGCCTTGAAGTTTCCCATCAAGGGGTCGTAGCCCAGGCGGCGGCCTACCGGTATGCCGAATTGGAAGAGCTGCTGCAGAGGGCCAAGGACCGCGGCGAGACGCCACTGCTGCTCATTTTGGATGAGATCGAGGATCCGCATAACCTGGGCTCCATTCTGAGGACGGCGGAATGCACCGGCGTGCACGGAGTCATCATTCCGAAGCGCCGCGCGGCCGGCTTGACGGCAACCGTATGGAAAACCTCCGCCGGAGCGGCCGAGCATGTGCCGGTGGCGCGAGTGACCAATCTCGCCCAGACGATCGAGAGCCTGAAGCAGGAGGGAATCTGGATTGCGGGCGCGGACGTGTCGGCGCAGCAGGATGTGTACAAGACCAGCTTCGACCTTCCGCTTGCCCTCGTCATCGGCAACGAAGCCAAAGGCATGGGCCGGCTGATCCGCGAGAAATGCGATTTCCTCGTCAAGCTCCCGATGCTGGGCCAGCTCAATTCGCTCAACGCCTCCGTGGCCGCCGGCGTGCTCATGTACGAGGTCGTCCGGCAGCGCCGGGGCGTCTAGCTGCCGTGTCCCGCCAGTCGGACGTCCTGCTGGTCGACGGCTACAACATCATCGGCGCCTGGCCGGAGCTGGAACGCTTGAAGGAAAGCAATCTGGAGGAGGCAAGGGACCGGCTGCTCGATCTGCTGGCCGACTATCAAGGCTACACGGGACATCAGGTGTACGTCGTGTTTGACGCGCATCAGGTTCCCGGCAGCCGCTCGGCCTACAAGCAGCACAAGCTGACGGTCGTATTCACGAAAGAAAAGGAAACGGCGGACGAGTGCATCGAACGTCTCGTCACCGAGCTCAAGAAGCGAAGCCGCCATATCTATGTGGCGACCTCGGATTCCGTCGAGCAGCATGTCGCGTTCGGCAAAGGCGCCCTGCGGATCTCGGCCCGGGAGCTGGAGCTGGAACTGCAGCAGAACCGCCGCGAGATCGACAAGTCGCTGCGTTCCGACAGCGCCAAATCCCGCAATACGATCGATGCCAAGCTGTCGCTGGAAATGCGGACGATGCTGGAAAGAATGAGACGGGGGGAATGAATGGACGGAACTGGCGATTGATGGAGATAGACGTGTAAGCTTATCTGCCTCCGCAATAGCGTTTTCCAACCATCTGTTTACAATTTTTCAAGATCCTATCGGTTATAGAACGCTCGTTTGCGTTGACGATGTCAAGAGAGGTCTTGTATACTGTCCTTATTATTTCTGGCAAAATTGTCCGCTTTTCCGCCGCTTGTCGCCGCCTGGCTTTCCAGTCCGGACGATAGCGGAAGGAGAGCTTTCCTGACTTAAGAAAAATAGACCTTGCAGTGCACGCTTTGCAGGCCGGAGGGATAGTTGGTGAGCATCGACCTCAGAGAATGGAGTACGCACGATTATGACTGCCGAACGGATGAAGACGTTGTCGAGGCGGTGCGGACGGGCGACAGCGAAGCGCTGGAATATCTGATCAACAAATACCGGAATTTCGTTCGTGCCAAGGCCCGCTCTTATTTCCTTATCGGAGCGGACCGGGAAGACATCGTGCAGGAAGGCATGATCGGGCTCTACAAGTCCATCCGCGACTTCAAGGGTGACAAGCTGGCTTCCTTCAAAGCTTTTGCGGAGCTGTGCATCACCCGCCAAATCATAACCGCAATCAAGACGGCGACCCGGCAGAAGCATATCCCGCTGAACTCCTACGTTTCGCTGGACAAGCCGATCTATGATGAAGATTCCGACCGCACGCTGCTGGATGTCATCTGCGGCACCCGCGTCAGCGATCCGGAAGAGCTCATCATCAATCGGGAGGAGTTCGACGGCCTCGAGGACAAGATGTCCGAGATTCTGAGCGATCTGGAACGGAAAGTTCTCATGCTGTATCTGGACGGCCGCTCCTACCAGGAGATCGCCGTTGATCTGGACCGGCACGTCAAGTCGATCGACAACGCCCTTCAGCGAGTGAAGCGCAAGCTGGAGAAGTACCTCGAGCTGCGGGACGTCAGCTGTTAGGCTGCCGCCCTGATCCTGAACCTGCCTGCTTTCAAGACCCGGATGACGGGTCTTTTTTCTTTTCCGCGCCGCCTGCTGCCGATGGAAGGCCGTTTAGAAGTCTATCAAAACGGCTATACTTGGAAACAGCGATGAAAGCAGCGCGCCGTCCTCCGGTCCCGATGCCGGCAAGGGCTGTCCGCCGCCTGCCTCTCCAGCCTTCCCGCCGCTCTGCGTGCGGCTTCCGGGCCGCCCGGACGCCTTCCATTTTGCATTGACATGCAAGAATCCGTTATGATAAGGTACTTAGAGTGACTCGGATCAGGCCTGAGGCCCTCTCGGGTCCTATCGCACGTTGTTTGACGAAGCGCACTCTTAAGATCGGGAGGTGACCTAAATGCGGGTTATTATCACGCTTGCATGCACGAACTGCAAGCAAAGAAACTACACGAACACCAAGAACAAGCGCAATCACCCCGACCGCATGGAAATGAGGAAGTTCTGCAAGTTCTGCAACGAGCATACTCCTCACCGCGAGACGAGATAGTCAGGAGGTGGGTTCAGGTGACTTTTATCGCAAAGCTGAAGCAAAACTTCGGATCGACGTTTGGTTTTTTTGCAGACAGTTGGGCTGAGCTGAAGAAAGTTCGCTGGCCAAACCGTAAAGAGTTGACAAGCTATACGATCGTTGTACTCGTCACGATCGTGTTTGTGACGATTTACTTTTGGCTTCTTGACATCGGGATCTCATCTCTGGTTGAACTGATTGTTTAAGAAGGGTCCAAAGGTGGATTGTTAATGGAAAAAAGATGGTATGTGGTTCATACTTACTCGGGCTATGAGAACAAGGTGAAAGCCAACCTCGAGCGCCGCGTTGAATCGATGGGCATGGAAGACAAGATCTTCCGCGTGCTGGTTCCGATGGAAGAAGAAATCGTGAACAAGGACGGGAAGAAGAAGACCGTCATGCGCAAAGTCTATCCGGGATACGTCCTGGTGGAAATGATTCAGACCGACGATTCTTGGTATGTTGTTCGCAATACGCCTGGCGTAACGGGATTCGTGGGCTCTACAGGTTCCGGCTCCAAGCCGACGGCACTGCTTCCGGAGGAAGTGGACGCCATTCTCAACCATATGGGAATGTCCGAGCCTAAGCCGAAGATGGAATTCGAGCTGAAAGAAACCGTTCGCGTTACAGTAGGTCCGTTTGCTAACTTTGTCGGCGTCATTGAAGAAATTCAAATGGACAAGAGCAAGCTGAAAGTCCATGTCAACATGTTTGGTCGTGAAACCCCGGTTGAACTTGACTACACACAGGTCGAGAAGGTATAATGAACCGGTTTCCGGCCTCCGGATTCATCCGGATGGCGGCATGAGCATTTCATGTCAGGCAACTGACTTCGATCGCAGGAGGTGTAACACATGGCAAAGAAAGTCATCAAACTCGTCAAGCTGCAAGTTCCGGCAGGCAAAGCCAACCCGGCTCCGCCAATCGGTCCTGCGCTCGGTCAAGCAGGCGTCAACATTATGGCGTTCTGTAAAGAGTTCAACGCGCGTACGGCTGATCAAGCCGGCCTGATCATTCCGGTCGTCATCACCGTATTCGAAGACCGCTCCTTCACGTTCGAGACGAAAACTCCTCCAGCAGCCGTACTGCTCCGCGTAGCAGCAGGCATCGAGAAGGGTTCCGGCGAACCGAACAAGAAGAAGGTCGCTACGGTCAACCGTTCCAAGGTCCGCGAGATCGCAGAACAAAAAATGCAGGATCTGAACGCTGCATCCGTAGAAGCTGCAATGCGCATGGTCGAAGGTACTGCCCGCAGCATGGGCGTAACGATCGTCGACTAATCCAGGACGCGCCTCGAGGCGCGGCGTCACAGCGGGACCGCTTGGTTTCGCAGTGGGAGGGACGGCTGTACGTCAGGCGTTCCGCTACACACCACATAAGGAGGAACTCTTCATGGCAAAGCATGGCAAGAAATACGTTGAAGCCGCTAAGCTGATCGACAGCGAAGCGACTTACGAGCCGTCTGAAGCAATCGAGCTCGTGAAAAAAGCAGCAACCGCCAAATTCGACGAATCCGTCGAAGTGGCTGTCCGTCTGGGCGTCGACCCGCGGAAACAAGACCAAGCCGTTCGCGGTGTCGTTGTACTCCCGCACGGTACGGGCAAAACAAAGCGCGTCCTCGTATTCGCCAAAGGCGACAAAGCGAAGGAAGCCGAAGCTGCAGGCGCTGACTTCGTCGGCGATGCGGACATGATCAACAAAATTCAACAAGGCTGGTTCGAATTCGATGTCTGCGTGGCTACGCCTGACATGATGGCTGAAGTCGGCAAGCTCGGACGTATCCTCGGCGGTAAAGGCCTCATGCCTAACCCTAAAGCCGGCACGGTAACGTTCGACGTGACGAAGGCTGTTCAGGAGATCAAAGCCGGTAAGATCGAATACCGCCTTGACCGTGCAGGTCAAATCCATGCACCGATCGGCAAAGTGTCGTTCGACGCCGAGAAGCTGGCTGAGAACCTCAAATCGCTGATCGACGCTCTGAACCGTGCCAAACCGGCATCGGCAAAAGGGATTTACCTGAAAAACATCGCTGTATCTTCTACGATGGGACCTGGCGCTCGCGTCAACGTTTCCACGTTCCGCTAAGAGCTGCGATTCTAACTTCAGAACACGCATACCTAAGACAGTAGGTGCCTTCGGGCTTAATCCCCTACCGAGGTGTTATGATATACGTTTCCCGTAAACGGACAATCATGGCCTTCGCTGTCTTGGCGGAGGCCTTTATTCATGCACCGGCAGGTTGAAGGTAAACCGTTCTAAAGGATGCAACGGATATCCACATCGGGAGGTGTAAACAAAATGGCAAACGTAAAAGTTATCGAATCCAAGCAGCAGCAGGTGGAAGAAATCGCCGCCAAGCTGAAAGCAAGCACGACGACGGTTGTAGCTGACTACCGTGGACTGAACGTGGCTCAAGTAACGGAACTGCGCAGGCAGCTTCGCGAAGCAGGCATCGAATTCCAGGTTCTCAAAAACTCCCTCGTTCGCCGCGCGTCCGAATCCGCCGAGCTTTCCGGTCTGACGGAAGTTCTCGCGGGTCCGACGGCTATCGCCTTCGGCGCGGACGACGTCGTAGCTCCTGCAAAAATCATCTCCGACTTCGCCAAGAAAAATGACGCCCTGAAAGTAAAAGGCGGCATCCTCGAAGGCCAAGTCGTAGACGCAGCCCAAATCAAGGCGCTGGCAGACCTGCCATCCCGCGACGGCCTGCTCTCCATGCTCCTCAGCGTCCTCCAGGCTCCTATGCGCAACTTCGCGCTGGCGGTCAAAGCCGTGGCGGAAAAGCAAGAAGCAGAAGCCTAAAAACGATTTTCCTCCGTCCGGCGGCCATCGGGCTGCCGGCAGGAATTGCTTAATCCTTGCGCCGGCATAGCCGGCATCCATCACCACCAAAAAAACTTATACCCAATGGAGGTTCAACCATGAGCAACGAACAAATCTTGGAAGCCATTAAAGGCATGAACGTTCTGGAACTGAACGATCTCGTTAAAGCAATCGAAGAAGAATTCGGCGTAACGGCTGCTGCACCTACGGTTGTAGCTGCTGGCGGCGGCGCTGCTGAAGTTGAAGAGCAATCCGAATTCGACGTTATCCTTACGAGCGCTGGCGCTTCCAAAATCAACGTCATCAAAGTCGTTCGCGAGCTGACAGGTCTTGGCCTGAAAGAAGCGAAAGAAGTTGTCGACAACGCTCCAAAAGCAATCAAAGAAAAAGTAGCTAAAGAAGAAGCAGAAGCTATCAAAGCTAAGCTTGAAGAAGCAGGCGCAGCTGTAGAAGTGAAATAAGCTTTCTCTTAAAAGCTTGAGAACCCCTTGGAGCCTCGCGGTTCCAAGGGGTTCTCTCTATGAGAAGGCATACCCGGAAGGAGGGACATGATGTCGGACCACTACTATTCCCGTACGCCGGGAACGCAGCAGAACCGGCAGAAGCATGAGACGGAGCTGAGAGGCTTCCGGTTTCAGTTCATGACGGACAACGGAGTCTTTTCCAAAAGCGGAATCGACTACGGCAGCCGTTTCCTCATCGAGGAGATGGAAATCGGCGAGGCTGACCGGGTGCTGGATGTCGGCTGCGGCTATGGCCCCATCGGACTGACGGCAGCGCGGCTGGCGCCGCAAGGACAGGTTGTCATGCTGGATATCAATGAGCGAGCCGTAGAGCTGGCCGGAGAGAATGCGAAGCTGAATGGAATCGCCAATGTGCGCATACAGCAGAGCGATCTGTTCGAGAAAGCCGGCGGCGAGCCGTTTGATGTCATCTTGACGAATCCGCCGATTCGGGCAGGCAAAGCGACTGTTCACCGAATCTTTGAGGAAGGGTATTCGTTGCTGAAGCCCGGCGGCAGCATGTGGGTGGTCATTCAAAAGAAGCAGGGGGCTCCTTCTGCCGAAGCCAAGCTTCAGCAGCTGTTCGGCCGCGTCAAGGAAGTCGGCAAGGATAAAGGGTTTCGGATTTTCAAGGCGATCCGTTCCTTGGACAATTAGCAGGCAATCAACCTCTCGGAGCAGCGGTCAAGGTTGATCTCGCCATGGCGGAGCCGGCGGACAGCCATGGCGTCGGATTCATCCTTCATGACCCGCTAAATCAAGCCATCTGTCGACTATGAAGATTGGAACGACTATCGTCGCGCGATGCTTCATGAAGGGATGGTCATCGCCTTATCGTGTGCTCCTGTTTTTGACTAGAGACTAAATTCTCATTTTTGTTGACTCGCCTTTGTCGATGTGCTATTATTATGAAATGTCAGCATTAAAATAGGCGGAATCTCTTTAGTCCGCTAAAATGTCAAGAATTATTTATTTGATGCGCCATGCATACAAAATTGGTTTTTGACGTATAATGTTTAGATTTTGGGCAAAATTACATGATAGGAGACCATGTCTTCCCTATGGTTCGTCCATGCGGGGGAGGCCGAGGTTTCAGACCGGAAGTATGCTCTTTTTTCGAAACCACTTCGATAAGGGCTTTTCTTTATTTACCACCATGGGATTGAGGCTCAAACCGGCCGGCCCGAAGGTAACCGGCTGAGGTCTGGCTAGGTCATGTTTCATGAGTGCGCTTATCACGCTGAGAAGCAGACATGAGGGGTGAGGTTAAGTTGGCAGGACAACTTGTTCAGTATGGTCGACGCACGCGCAGGAGCTATAACCGGATTCACGAAGTGCTCGAAGTCCCGAACTTGATTGAAATCCAACAAAAGTCTTATGAGAAGTTTCTGGAGAGCGATCTCCTGGAGTTGTTCCAGGATATTTCTCCGATTCAGGACTTCACGGGGAATCTTTCGTTGGAATTCATCGATTATAGCCTGGGAGAGCCTAAGTATTCCGTCGACGAGTCGAAAGAGCGCGACGTTACGTATGCAGCGCCGCTTCGCGTTAAGGTAAGGCTCCTTAACAAGGAAACGGGCGAGGTTAAGGAACAGGAAGTGTTCATGGGCGATTTCCCGCTGATGACCGAGACCGGCACCTTCATCATCAATGGTGCGGAACGCGTTATCGTCAGCCAATTGGTACGCTCCCCCAGCGTGTACTTCAGCACCAAGGTCGACAAAAACGGCAAGCGCACTTACACGGCCACTGTCATTCCTAACCGCGGTGCTTGGCTGGAGCTGGAGACGGATGCCAAGGATATCATCTACGTGCGCATCGACCGTACCCGGAAGATTCCGGTAACGGTGCTTCTTCGCGCCCTTGGATTCGGCAGCGATGCCGAAATCTTGGACTTGCTCGGACAGGACGAGTACATCAAGAATACGCTGGACAAGGATAACACCGACTCCACGGAAAAAGCCCTGATCGAGATCTACGAGCGCTTGCGTCCAGGCGAGCCGCCTACGCTGGACAATGCGAAGAGCTTGCTCGTCGCGCGCTTCTTCGACCCTAAACGTTATGATCTGGCCAATGTCGGCCGTTACAAGATCAATAAAAAGCTTCATATCAAAAACCGTCTGTTCAACCAGCGTCTGGCTGAAACTCTCGTGGACAACGAGACGGGCGAAATTCTGGCCGAAGCCGGCCAGATGATCGACCGCCGCCTGCTGGATGAGCTGCTTCCATTCCTGGAAAAACAGCTGAACAGCAAAACGTATCACGTCGCCAACGGCGTTCTGGATGCGGATAGTATCCCACTGCAGACGGTGAGCGTATTCGCTCCCAACGAAGATGGAAAAATCATCAAGGTCATTTCCAATGACGTCATCGACAAGTCGGTCAAACATATTACGCCTGCCGACATCATTTCGTCGATCAACTACTTCATCAACCTGCTGCACGGCGTAGGCAGCACGGACGACATCGACCATCTGGGCAACCGCCGCCTGCGTTCCGTCGGCGAGCTGCTGCAGAACCAGTTCCGGATCGGCCTCTCCCGCATGGAGCGCGTCGTCCGCGAGCGCATGTCGATCCAGGATGCCAATGCGATCACGCCGCAGGCGCTGATCAACATCCGTCCGGTCATCGCGTCCATCAAGGAGTTCTTCGGCTCCTCCCAGCTGTCGCAGTTCATGGACCAGACGAACCCTCTGGCCGAACTGACGCACAAACGCCGTCTGTCCGCCCTCGGACCCGGCGGTCTGACCCGCGAACGCGCCGGCATGGAAGTCCGAGACGTCCATCACTCCCACTATGGGCGGATGTGTCCGATCGAGACGCCTGAGGGACCGAACATCGGTCTGATCAACTCCTTGTCCAGCTTCGCCCGCATCAACGAGTACGGCTTTATTGAAGCTCCGTACCGCTGGGTGGATCCGAAGACCGCCATTGTCACGGAGCAGATCGCTTACCTGACCGCGGATGAGGAAGACAACTACGTCATCGCGCAGGCAAACGCCCTCCTGACGGAAGACAGCAAGTTCGTCGACGATCAGGTTGTCGTGCGCTACAACAAGCAGGCCGACAACATCCTGACGATGCCGACCGAGCGCGTCGACTACATGGACGTATCGCCGAAGCAGGTCGTATCCGTCGCGACGGCTCTGATTCCGTTCCTCGAGAACGATGACTCCAACCGCGCGCTCATGGGATCCAACATGCAGCGGCAAGCGGTGCCTCTGCTCATTCCGAAGGCGCCTCTTGTCGGTACCGGCATGGAGCACAAGTCCGCGAAGGATTCCGGCGTCTGCATCGTAGCGAAGCATGACGGCATCATCGAGCGCTCCTCGGCCAACGAGATTTGGCTGCGCCGCGTCGAGATGGTGGACGGCAAGCAGGTTACGGGCGATCTCGTGAAGCACAAGCTGCACAAGTTCATGCGCTCCAACCAAGGCACTTGCATCAACCAGCGTCCGCTGGCGCGCAAGGGCGACATCGTCAAGAAAGGAGACATCCTCGCCGACGGTCCTTCGACCGAGCAGGGCGAGCTGGCTCTGGGCCGCAACGTCGTCGTTGCCTTCATGACTTGGGAAGGCTACAACTACGAGGATGCCATCCTGCTCAGCGAGAAGCTTGTGAAGGAAGACGTGTACACGTCGATTCACATTGAAGAATACGAGTCCGAAGCCCGCGATACGAAGCTCGGACCTGAAGAAATCACGCGCGACATCCCGAACGTCGGCGAAGAAGCGCTCAAGAACCTCGACGAGCGCGGCATCATCCGCGTCGGCGCCGAAATCAGCGCCGGGGACATCCTCGTCGGCAAAGTAACGCCTAAAGGCGTAACGGAGCTGACGGCGGAAGAGCGCCTGCTGCACGCCATCTTCGGCGAAAAGGCGCGCGAAGTGCGCGACACGAGCCTGCGTGTGCCTCACGGCACGGACGGCATCGTCGTCGACGTCAAAGTGTTCACCCGCGAGAACGGCGACGAGCTGCCTCCTGGCGTGAACCAGCTGGTCCGTGTCTACATCGCCCAGAAGCGTAAAATCTCCGAAGGCGACAAAATGGCCGGACGTCACGGCAACAAGGGCGTCATCGCCCGCATCCTGCCGGAAGAGGATATGCCTTTCCTGCCGGACGGAACGCCTGTAGAAGTCGTTCTCAACCCGCTGGGCGTACCTTCCCGGATGAACATCGGCCAGGTGCTCGAGGTCCATCTTGGCATGGCCTGCAAGCGTCTGGGCATCCACGCCGCTACGCCGGTATTCGACGGAGCGCGCGAGTACGACGTGTTCGACACGATGGAAGAATCGGGCATGCAGCGCAACGGCAAGACGGTTCTGTACGACGGACGCACGGGCGAGACGTTCGAGCGCGAAGTCACCGTCGGCGTCATGTACATGATCAAGCTGGCGCACATGGTCGACGACAAGATCCACGCCCGTTCCACGGGTCCATACTCGCTCGTAACGCAGCAGCCTCTCGGCGGCAAAGCCCAGTTCGGCGGCCAGCGCTTCGGCGAGATGGAAGTATGGGCGCTCGAGGCCTATGGCGCGGCTTACACCCTCCAGGAGATCCTGACGGTCAAATCCGACGACGTGGTCGGCCGGGTGAAGACGTACGAATCGATCGTGAAGGGCGAGAACGTGCCGGAGCCGGGCGTTCCGGAGTCGTTCAAGGTCTTGATCAAAGAGCTGCAGTCTCTCGGCATGGACGTCAAAATCCTGAACGAGGACGAAAACGAGATCGAAATGAAGGAAATCGACGACGAGGACGAAGGCACCAGCGACAAGCTGAACCTCAACCTGGAAGGCGCCGAAGCTGGCGCGGAATAAGCCTAAGCCATACTTGAACTAAGGAGGGTTGCTCCTTGTTGGATGTGAACAACTTCGAGTACATGAAGATCGGCCTTGCATCGCCGGAGAAGATTCGCTCTTGGTCCCGCGGAGAAGTCAAGAAGCCGGAGACCATTAACTATAGGACGCTCAAGCCGGAGAAGGAAGGGCTCTTCTGCGAGAAGATCTTTGGCCCGACCAAGGATTGGGAATGCCACTGCGGCAAGTACAAGCGCGTCCGCTACAAAGGCGTCGTCTGCGACCGCTGCGGCGTTGAAGTCACCCGTGCCAAAGTGCGCCGCGAGCGCATGGGACACATCGAGCTTGCCGCTCCTGTCTCCCATATCTGGTACTTCAAAGGAATTCCTAGCCGGATGGGGCTGGCTCTCGACATGTCGCCCCGCTCGCTCGAGGAAATCATCTACTTTGCAAGCTATGTCGTGACGGATCCGGGCGAAACCCCGCTGGAGAAAAAGCAGCTTCTGTCCGAGAAGGAATACCGCAGCTACCGCGAGAAATACGGCTACGGCTTCCAAGCCGGCATGGGCGCTGAAGCCGTCAAGAAGCTTCTTCAGGACATCGACGTCGAGCGCGAGCTGGATCAGCTCAAGGAAGAGCTGCGCACGGCCCAAGGCCAGCGCCGCAACCGCGCCATCAAGCGTCTCGAGGTCATCGAGGCGTTCCGCCATTCCGGCAACAAGCCGGATTGGATGATCCTCGACGTGCTCCCGGTCATTCCGCCGGAGCTTCGTCCGATGGTTCAGCTGGACGGCGGACGCTTCGCGACTTCCGACCTCAACGACCTGTACCGCCGCGTCATCAACCGCAACAACCGTCTGAAGCGCCTGCTCGATCTCGGCGCTCCCGACATCATCGTGCAAAATGAGAAGCGCATGCTGCAGGAAGCCGTCGACGCCCTCATCGACAACGGCCGCCGCGGCCGTCCGGTTACGGGTCCCGGCAATCGTCCCCTGAAATCCCTCAGCCATATGCTGAAGGGCAAGCAGGGCCGTTTCCGCCAGAACCTTCTCGGCAAGCGCGTCGACTACTCCGGCCGTTCCGTTATCGTTGTCGGACCGAGCCTGAAGATGTACCAATGCGGCCTTCCGAAGGAAATGGCGCTGGAGCTCTTCAAGCCGTTCGTCATGAAGGAACTGGTCAACAAGGGCCTCGCCCACAACATCAAGAGCGCCAAGCGCAAAGTCGAACGAGTTAGCGCCGAAGTGTGGGACGTTCTTGAAGAAGTCATCAAGGAGCATCCGGTTCTGCTGAACCGCGCCCCTACGCTTCACAGACTCGGCATCCAGGCATTCGAGCCGATCCTTGTCGAAGGACGCGCCATCAAGCTTCACCCGCTCGTATGTACGGCCTACAACGCCGACTTCGACGGCGACCAGATGGCCGTTCACGTTCCGCTGTCCGCGGAAGCGCAGGCGGAAGCCCGCCTTCTGATGCTGGCGGCAGGCAACATCCTCAACCCTAAGGACGGCAAGCCGGTCGTAACTCCGTCCCAGGATATGGTCCTCGGCTCCTTCTATCTGACGATGGACAACAAGGAAGCGCAAGGATCCGGCTCTGTCTTCGGCTCCGTCAACGAAGCCGTCTCCGCTTACCAGCGGGGCATCGTGTCGCTGCATGCGCGCATCTTCATTCCGGCGAAGGTCCTCAAGAAGGATGCCTTCACGGACCAGCAGAACAGCTCGCTCATCTCGACGACGGTCGGCAAAGTCATCTTCAACGAGATCTTCCCGAGCTCGTTCCCTTACATCAACGAGGCGACCAAGACCAACTTGATGGACGGAACGCCGGATAAATATTTCGTGTACGAAAAAGGCGCGGACCTGAACTCCTTCCTGGACAACGTGCCGCAAATGGGCGCTGTCGGCAAGGAATACCTCGGTCTTCTGATCGCGGAATGCTTCCGCCAGTACCACACGACCAAGACGTCGGTCATCCTTGACAAGATCAAGGAGCTCGGATTCACGTACTCGACCCGCGCGGGCATCACGGTAGCCGTCTCCGACGTCATCGTGCCGCCGGAGAAGGAAGAGATCCTGAAGCAGTCCGACGAGAAGGTCAAAGTCGTGACGAACCAATACCGTCGCGGCCTGATCACCAACGAAGAACGTTATGACCGCGTCATCGAGATCTGGAGCAAGACTAAAGACCAAATTACGGAAATCCTCATGAAATCGATGGACCGCTACAATTCCATCATGCTCATGGTGGATTCCAAGGCGCGGGGTAACAAATCGCAGATCACCCAGCTGGGCGGCATGCGGGGTCTGATGGCCAACCCATCCGGCCGCATCATCGAGCTCCCGATCAAGTCGAACTTCCGTGAAGGCCTGACGGTACTCGAGTACTACATCTCGACTCACGGCGCGCGTAAAGGTCTTGCCGATACCGCCCTCCGTACAGCCGACTCCGGTTACCTGACCCGCCGTCTCGTCGACGTCGCCCAGGACGTTATCGTCCGCGAGGACGATTGCGGCACGGACAAAGGCATCACGGTGGCCAAGATCCAGGACGGCAAGGAAGTCATCGAGGATCTGTACGACCGCATCGAGGGCCGCTATTCCTTCGAGACGATCCGTCATCCGCAGACGGGAGAAGTCATCGTTGCCCGCAACGATCTCATCGACGCCGAGAAGGCCGATGCGATCGTCGATGCAGGCGTAGAGAAGCTTCAGATCCGTTCGGTACTGAGCTGCCGCGCCCGTCACGGCGTCTGCAAGATCTGCTACGGCCGCAACCTGGCGACAGGCAAGCATGTAGAGATCGGCGAAGCCGTAGGCATCATCGCGGCCCAATCGATCGGCGAGCCGGGAACCCAGCTCACCATGCGTACCTTCCATACCGGCGGCGTTGCCGGCGACGACATCACGCAAGGTCTGCCGCGTATCCAGGAGCTCTTCGAGGCGCGTAACCCTAAAGGCCAAGCGATCATCAGCGAACTGGACGGCGTCGTGAAGAGCATTCGCGAAACGAAAGACCGCCGTGAGATTGAAGTTCAAGGCGAAGCCGAATCCAAAGTGTATCCGGTCAGCTACGGTTCCCGGATCCGCGTCATCGAAGGCCAGCATCTGGAAGCCGGCGACGAGCTGACGGACGGCTCCATCGATCCGAAGGAAATGCTGCGCATCAAAGGCATCCGCGGGGTACAGAACTACATCCTGCAGGAAGTTCAGCGCGTTTACCGGAACCAGGGCGTAGAAATCAATGACAAGCACGTCGAAGTCATGATCAAGCAGATGCTGCGCAAAATCCGTATCGTCGATGCCGGCGACACGAAGCTTCTGCCTGGCGCGTTCGTCGATGTGCACGAATACGAAGCAGCCAACCGCGAAGTGCTTCTTTCCGGCCGCGAGCCGGCAGTCGCCAAACCGGTCCTGCTCGGCATCACCAAGGCTTCCCTGGAGACGGATTCGTTCCTTTCCGCGGCATCCTTCCAGGAAACGACCCGCGTCCTGACCGACGCTGCCATCAAAGGCAAGGTCGACCAGCTGCTCGGCCTCAAGGAGAACGTCATCATCGGCAAGCTGATTCCTGCCGGTACGGGCATGAACCGTTACCGCAGCATCCGCTTCGTCGGCCAAGAGGACGAACTCGAGACCGCAGCGGCGGAAGCCGAGCTCAGCGAGACGGTTCCGGTCGAATCCTAACAATTCAACCGGAAATCTTCGGAGCCTTGCAATACCGCTCCACATCAGCAGCTGCCCGGCCTTCGGGCGGCTGCTCTTTTATGGGCGTGCTCTTTGAACCGGAATATCTTTTGAGCAAATGGACAAGCCCATCTTGACATGGGGATAAGTCTAGTGCTACTATATCGAAGTGTGCCTGTGAGTGGATTTCTGTGCTTAAGCAAGGATGGTGAATCCATGGCTTACAAGATTGGCACGAAGCAGACGACCAAGACCGTTGAATCAGGCAAGGCGATTCACGTCTATGTAGCCAGAGACGCTGATGACAGGCTGACCGGCGCTATCGTCGAGTTATGCGGAAGAATGAGCGTGCCAGTGACTTGGACGGAGACGATGACCGATCTCGGAGAGCAATGCGGGATTGACGTCGGAGCCGCGATGGCAGCAATGGTTGGAGATGAAGAGTAGGACGTTGTTTTTGCCGGTAAGGTTCGGATTTTTCCGCTCAATACGTCAGGCAAAAACTTTTGTTTGTCCAAAGATGAACCGCCTGGATCTGTGGGCTTAAATAATGAGCGTCAATCAGTTCAGCGTTTCATGAATTATGGGAAGGGGGTGGCAACCGACATGCCAACAATCAACCAACTGGTCCGCAAGGGCCGTCAAGCAAAAGTGGTCAAGTCCAAATCGCCAGCACTGCAGCGGGGATTCAATGCCCTGAAGCGTGAGGCTACGGAAATCAGCGCTCCGCAAAAACGCGGTGTCTGCACTCGCGTAGGCACGATGACTCCGAAGAAGCCTAACTCCGCACTTCGCAAATACGCTCGTGTTCGTCTGACGAACCGCGTAGAGGTTACGGCTTACATTCCGGGTATCGGACACAACCTGCAAGAGCACAGCGTCGTTCTGATCCGCGGCGGACGTGTAAAAGACCTTCCGGGCGTACGTTACCATATCGTTCGCGGTGCATTGGATACGGCTGGCGTCAACAACCGTATGCAAGCTCGTTCCAAATATGGCGCGAAGCGTCCTAAAGTTAAAAAGTAAGACTTTTATAAACTTCAACTTATTAGATACTGAGGGAAAGGGGGACTTGCTACATGCCACGTAAAGGTCCTGTAACAAAACGCGACGTACTGCCGGATCCTATCTACAACAGCAAGCTCGTTACACGTCTCATCAACCGCATCATGATCGACGGCAAGCGCGGCGTTGCCGCAACACTGCTGTATGATGCCTTCAAACTGATTCAAGAGCGCTCCGGCAAAGATCCGATGGAAGTGTTCGAAGCAGCCCTGAAGAACATCATGCCTGTACTGGAAGTTAAAGCCCGCCGTGTAGGCGGCGCCAACTACCAGGTGCCGATCGAAGTTAAACCTGAGCGCCGTACCGCGCTTGGTCTCCGTTGGCTCGTGAACTACTCGCGTAACCGCGGGGAGAAAACGATGGAAGAGCGTCTTGCAGCTGAAATTCTCGACGCATCCAACAACACGGGCGCTTCCGTTAAAAAACGCGAAGACACGCACAAAATGGCGGAAGCCAACAAAGCATTCGCTCACTACCGCTGGTAGGATTCTAGCAGTACAATTTGAAGGGAGACATTCCAATGGCAAGAGAGTTCTCCTTGGCAAATACGCGTAACATCGGGATTATGGCGCATATCGATGCGGGTAAAACCACCACGACCGAACGGATCCTGTTCTACACAGGCCGTACCCACAAAATCGGCGAAGTGCACGAAGGTGCAGCGACGATGGACTGGATGGAGCAAGAGCAGGAGCGCGGCATCACGATTACGTCTGCCGCGACGACCGCTCAGTGGAAGGGCAACCGCATCAATATTATCGACACCCCGGGACACGTTGACTTCACCGTAGAAGTTGAACGTTCCCTGCGCGTATTGGACGGGGCAGTTGGTGTTTTCAGTGCAAAGGAAGGCGTTGAGCCTCAGTCCGAAACTGTATGGCGCCAGGCTGACCGCTACAACGTTCCCCGGATTGCCTACATCAACAAAATGGACATCATCGGCGCGGACTTCCTGAATGTCATCAAAGACATGCGCGATCGTCTGCAAGCCAATGCTGTCGCGATTCAACTGCCGATTGGCGCCGAGAATGATTTTGTCGGCGTAATCGATCTCGTTGAACGTGTTGCCTACAAATACAAAGACGACCTCGGAAAAGATCCTGAGCAAGTCGAAATTCCTGCCGAGCTGGCTGATCAAGCCGAAGAGCTCCGCGCAGAGCTGGTCGAGAAAGTGGCCGAGCTGGACGAAGAACTCATGATGAAGTATCTGGAAGGCGAAGAAATCACCATTCCAGAACTCAAAGCGGCGCTCCGCAAGGGCGTTGTCGAAGTGAAGATCTTCCCCGTCATCGCTGGCTCCTCGTACCGCAACAAAGGCGTTCAAATGATGCTGGATGCAGTCGTTGACTATCTGCCGGCTCCAATCGACGTTCCTGCTATCAAGGGTACCCTTGAGGATGGTACGGAGACGACCCGCGAATCTTCCGACGAAGCGCCGTTCTCGGCTCTCGCATTCAAAATCATGACGGATCCTTTCGTCGGCAAGCTGACCTTCTTCCGCGTTTACTCCGGCGTTCTGAACTCCGGTTCTTACGTTGTGAACGCAACGAAGGGCAAGCGCGAGCGCGTCGGCCGTATTCTTCAAATGCATGCGAACAGCCGTCAAGAGATCAGCTCGGTATACTCCGGCGACATCGCCGCTGCAGTAGGCCTGAAGGATACGACGACTGGCGATACGCTGTGCGACGAGAAGAATCCGGTCATCCTCGAATCCATGAACTTCCCTGAGCCGGTTATCCAGCTTGCGGTTGAGCCTAAGACCAAGGCTGACCAAGACAAGATGGGTATCGCTCTGCAGAAGCTTTCGGAAGAGGATCCGACGTTCCGTGCTCATACGGACGAAGAAACGGGACAAACGATCATCGCAGGCATGGGTGAGCTTCACCTTGAAATCCTCGTTGACCGCATGCTCCGCGAATTCAAAGTAGAGACGAACGTTGGTAAACCGCAAGTTGCTTACCGTGAGACGTTCCGTCAAGCGGCTAAGGTCGAAGGCAAGTTCGTTCGCCAATCCGGCGGTCGGGGCCAGTTCGGCCACGTGTGGATCGAATTCGAACCACTCGAGCCGGGCAGCGGCTTTATCTTCGAGAACAAAGTCGTCGGCGGCGTCGTACCTCGTGAATTCATCGGCCCAACTCAAGCGGGTATCGAAGAGTCCATGAAAAATGGTGTCATCGCAGGCTTCCCGCTGGTCGACATCAAAGCTACGATCGTCGACGGATCCTATCATGACGTCGACTCCTCGGAGATGGCGTTCAAGATTGCGGGCTCCATGGCCCTCAAGGCTGCGAAAGACAAGTGTAAACCTGTCATTCTCGAGCCGATCATGAAGGTCGAAGTCACGATTCCAGAAGAGTACATGGGCGACGTCATGGGCATGCTGAACTCCCGTCGCGGACGCATCGAAGGCATGGATTCGCGCGCTGGCGCGCAAATCGTTCGTGCCAAGGTGCCTCTCGCCGAGATGTTCGGATATTCCACGACACTTCGCTCCGGTACCCAAGGTCGCGGCGTGTTCTCCATGGAACTCTCCCACTACGAAGAAGTTCCGAAATCGATCCAAGAAGAGATTGTTTCCAAGAGCAAATCGGAGTAATCTCTATATAGGTTCGCTGTGACAGGCGAAGAGCCGCTTGCGGCGTTCGTCTGTCACCTAACATAAACTTTCCTGACCTTAAGGAGGATTAAGTTCAATGGCAAAAGCTAAATTTGAACGTAATAAACCGCACGTTAACATCGGTACGATCGGTCACGTCGACCATGGTAAAACGACGCTGACGGCTGCCATCACGACTGTTCTTTCCAAAAAATACGGCGGCGTAGCTACGGCTTTCGACCAAATCGACAAAGCTCCAGAAGAGCGCGAGCGCGGTATCACGATCTCCACGGCTCACGTTGAGTACGAAACGCCTAACCGTCACTATGCACACGTTGACTGCCCAGGCCACGCCGACTATGTTAAAAACATGATCACCGGCGCAGCTCAAATGGACGGCGCGATCCTGGTTGTATCCGCAGCTGACGGCCCTATGCCGCAAACGCGCGAGCACATCCTGCTCTCCCGCCAAGTAGGCGTGCCTTACATCGTCGTATTCCTGAACAAATGCGACATGGTTGAAGACGAAGAGCTCCTCGAGCTGGTTGAGATGGAAGTTCGCGACCTTCTTAACGAGTATGAGTTCCCAGGCGACGACACTCCAATCATCCGCGGCGCTGCTCGTGAAGCTCTGCAAAACCCAGACGGTCCTTGGGCTGACAAAATCATCGAGCTCTTCGAGCAAGTTGATACGTACATCCCGACTCCAGAGCGCGACACGGCTAAGCCTTTCCTTATGCCTGTCGAGGACGTGTTCACGATCACGGGCCGTGGTACGGTTGCAACTGGCCGTATCGACCGTGGCGTAGTCAAAGTCTCCGACGAAGTTGAAATCATCGGTCTGGCTGAAGAATCCCGCAAATCCGTCGTTACGGGCGTGGAAATGTTCCGCAAGCTGATGGACTCCGCTCAAGCGGGCGACAACATCGGCGCACTGCTTCGCGGTGTTGACCGTAAAGACATCGAGCGTGGACAAGTTCTGGCTAAACCGGGTTCGGTTAAGCCGCACACGAACTTCACGGCTCAAATCTACGTCCTGACTAAAGAAGAGGGCGGACGTCACAAGCCTTTCTTCACAGGCTACCGTCCACAGTTTTACTTCCGTACAACGGACGTAACGGGCATCATCAACCTGCCTGAAGGTACGGAAATGGTTATGCCTGGCGACAACATCACGGTTACCGTTGAACTGATCGCTCCAATCGCTATCGAAGAAGGAACTCGCTTCTCGATCCGCGAAGGCGGCCGTACGGTAGGCGCTGGCGCCGTAGCATCCATCCAAAAATAATGATCCTGCAGCACTAGCTGCGGATCGGACAAGCCCTCGCTTCGGCGGGGGCTTTTTTGTATTCATTTTTAATTTGTATTCGTATCCTTCGCACTGGTTCTGAGATGAAACGGCTGTAAAAAGGAATAGGGCGGTGAGTTGGCTACTACAACCTTTATGGCCATAGATGGCCGTTGATTACGCCTCTCCATTTATATAGAAGAAACGCAATCGACTCTCTCCATTCCAGGGAGGAATCCAATCATCCGAATCTCGTATACGTCCTAATTCTTCAACGATAAAAACAGCCTGCAGGAGGCTTTTTCGAGCAAAAGAAGATAACATGAGCGCAAGCCTATTTACATGTTGCATTAGCATGTGTGACGTGATAAAATATTGTCTGTTGGTCTGTGACGTTGCGATGATGCGGGAGGTTGCTGACACACCCGGCTCCTTTGCCATGGAGCATGTGTAAGGAGTTCACGCGGAGTATGTCCGATACTAAATTGGGCGATAGAAGGAGGGACTTATATGGCAAAGCAAAAGATTCGTATTCGCTTGAAAGCATACGATCACCGCATTCTTGATCAGTCTGCAGAGAAAATCGTTGAAACTGCAAAACGTTCCGGGGCAGGCGTTTCCGGTCCGATTCCGCTTCCGACGGAAAAGCAAATCATCACCATTCTCCGTGCAGTACACAAGTACAAGGATTCGCGCGAGCAATTCGAACAGCGTACGCATAAGCGTCTGATCGATATTGTGAACCCGACTCCGCAAACGGTCGATGCTCTGATGCGCCTGGACCTGCCGTCCGGTGTAGATATCGAAATCAAACTGTAAGTTATCCACAAGCGTAAGCTAATGTGAGAACGAAATGAGGTGTCAACATGAAGGGTATCTTAGGTAAAAAGCTCGGAATGACGCAAGTGTTCACAGCTGAGGGTAATGTCGTGCCAGTCACGGTTATCGAAGCCGGCCCATGCGTCGTCCTGCAAAAGAAAGACCAAGAAAATGATGGCTACGAAGCTGTTCAGCTCGGTTTCTCTGACAAAAAAGAGAATAACGCCAACAAGCCGCAAGTCGGCCATGCCAAAAAAGCCAATACGGCTCCTAAGCGCTACGTTCGTGAGATTCGTGGCATCAGCCTGGGCGAATACGAAGTTGGCCAAGAAATCAAAGCTGACCTGTTCGCTGAAGGCGAGTTCGTTGACGTGACGGGCGTATCCAAAGGCAAAGGCTTCCAAGGCGTTATCAAACGCTGGGGACAAAGCCGCGGCCCTATGGCGCACGGTTCGCGTTACCACCGCGGTCCTGGTTCGATGGGTTCCATCCAAGCGAACCGCGTACCTAAAGGCAAACGCCTTCCGGGACATATGGGCCATGAGACGATTACGATTCAGAAGCTTGAAGTCGTACGCGTCGATGCTGAACGCAACGTACTGCTCGTTAAAGGCTCCATTCCGGGTCCTAAAAACAGCTTCGTTAAAATCAAACAAACGGTGAAGAAATAACTCGCCGCCTGAAGAAAGGAGGAACAAGCTATGCCTAAAGTAGATGTGGTAAATGTGAGCGGCGCAAAAGTCGGCGACATCGAGCTCTCCGAGCATGTCTTCGGCATCGAGCCTAACACTCACGTACTGCATAGCGCAGTTTTGCTGCAACAAGCAGCCGAGCGCGCTGGCACGCACAAAACCAAAGGACGCTCCGAAGTTCGCGGCGGTGGCCGCAAACCTTGGAAGCAAAAAGGAACCGGACGCGCGCGTCAAGGCTCCATCCGCTCCCCGCAATGGGTTGGCGGCGGTACGGTATTCGGACCGACTCCGCGCAGCTACAGCTTCAAACTGCCACGCAAAGTTCGTCGTCTGGCTATTCGTTCGGCACTGTCTTCCAAAGTCATCGCTAGCGAGCTGATCGTTCTCGATCAACTGAGCTTCGCAGCTCCGAAGACAAAGGAATTCCAAGCCGTTCTGAACAACCTCAAAGTAGGCCGCAAAGCGCTCGTCGTTACGGCTGAATTCGAGAACAACGTGGCTCTGTCCGCCCGCAACATTCCTGGTGTGAAGTTCGTCGCAGCCTCGGGCATCAATGTTCTGGATGTGCTGTCGCATGACCAACTCATCATCACCAAGGATGCGGTCGAGAAAGTACAGGAGGTGCTTGCGTAATGAAAGATCCACGCGATATTATCAAGCGCCCGGTTATCACGGAACAGACAACTGAGCTCATGGGCGCAAAACGCTATGTGTTCGAAGTTGACATCCGTGCCAACAAAACGGAAATCAAAGCTGCCATCGAGCAGATCTTCAGCGTTAAGGTGACGAACGTGAACACGCTTCGCGTGCCAGCCAAGCCTAAGCGCTACGGCCGTCATTCCGGATACACGTCCGAATGGAAGAAAGCCTTCGTTCAACTGAGCGAAGACAGCAAAGAGCTGGAATTCTTCGAGTCGGTCTAACCTGACAAGATAAGGAGGGAAACAAAGTGCCTATCAAGAAGTACAAACCGACTTCCCCGGCTCGCCGCCACATGTCGGTCTCGACATTCGAAGAGATCACAACAAACGTGCCGGAGAAATCGCTCCTGGCGCCGCTTTTCAAAAAAGCCGGCCGGAACAACCAGGGTAAAATCACGGTTCGTCACCACGGCGGCGGACACAAGCGCAAATACCGCGTCATCGACTTCAAGCGGACCAAAGACGGCATCGAAGGCCGCGTAGCGACGATCGAATACGATCCGAACCGTACTTCGAACATCGCTCTGATCAACTACGTCGATGGCGAGAAGCGCTACATCATCGCGCCTAAAGGCCTTAAAGTCGGCGATGCGATCGTTTCCGGTCCATCCGCAGACATCAAAGTGGGCAACGCGCTTCCACTGGAAAACATTCCAGTCGGTACGCTTATCCACAACATCGAGCTGAAGCCTGGCAAAGGTGGACAACTTGTTCGCGCAGCCGGCACGGAAGCTCAACTTCTCGGCAAAGAGGAATCCTACGTGGTTATCCGTCTTAGCTCCGGTGAAGTGCGCCGCATCCTGAAAACTTGCCGTGCAACGATCGGTTCTGTGGGCAACGAGGATCACGAGCTCGTGAAAATCGGTAAAGCCGGCCGTTCCCGTTGGCTGGGCAAGCGTCCTGAAGTTCGCGGCGTTGTCATGAACCCTAACGATCATCCTCACGGTGGTGGTGAAGGCCGCGCTCCAATCGGACGCAAGTCGCCTATGTCTCCATGGGGCAAACCAACCCTTGGTGCCAAAACGCGCAAGAAGAAGAAAGCATCGAGCCAATATATTATTCGTCGCCGTACGAAATAATAACCGCTTGAGCGATTGTGCGTGACGTAAGTACGTCACGCTAACGCTTCGAGGAAGGGAGGAGCAGATCCATGGGTCGTAGTTTGAAAAAAGGTCCTTTCATCGACGGGTACCTGCTGAAGAAAGTTGAAGAACTGAATGCAGCGAACAAGAAAACGGTGATCAAAACCTGGTCCCGCCGTTCCACCATCTTCCCGCAATTCATCGGACACACGCTGGCTGTTTATGACGGCCGCAAGCACGTGCCGGTATACGTGACGGAAGACATGGTTGGACACAAGTTCGGTGAATTCGCGCCGACTCGTACCTACAAAGGTCACGACGACGACAAAAAAACGGGCAGACGTTAAGTTGCGTTGCCCTTTCCATACCATCGCTGTTTGAGAGGAGGTACCTGTCATGGCAGAAGCTAAAGCACATGCTAACCAAGTGCGCATTGCACCGCGCAAAGCTCAGCTCGTTGTTGACCTGATCCGCGGCAAGCAAGTTGGCGAGGCGATCGCAATCCTGCGCCACACTCCGCGCTCCGCATCCCCGATCGTGGAAAAACTTCTGAACTCTGCAATTGCGAACGCCGAGCATAACTACCAGCTCGACGTGAACAAACTGGTCGTATCCCAGGTATTCGTTAACCAAGGGCCGACTATGAAACGGTTTATGCCGCGCGCTATGGGCCGCGCAAGCCGCATCAACAAGCGCACCAGCCACATTACGCTGGTCGTATCTGAAAAATAAGGAGGGATAACGAGTGGGTCAAAAGGTAAATCCGGTTGGTCTTCGCATCGGGGTCATCCGGGATTGGGAATCCAAATGGTACGCCGGTAAAGATTTCGGCGATCTTCTGATGGAAGACGTTCGAGTTCGCGAATTCCTCAAAGGCAAGCTGAAAGACGCTGCTGTGTCCCGCATCGAGATCGAGCGCGCGTCCAATCGCGTGAACGTCACGATCAACACCGCGAAGCCAGGCATGGTCATCGGCAAGGGCGGTTCTGAAGTTGAGAACCTTCGCAACGAGCTGACTCGCCTGACGAACGGCAAAAAGGTTCACATCAACATCTCCGAAATCAAACAAGCCGATCTGGACGCAACGCTCGTTGCCGAAAGCATCGCACAACAGCTTGAGCGCCGGACTTCGTTCCGCCGCGCGATGAAGCAAGCTCTGCAGCGCTCGATGCGCGCAGGCGCAAAAGGAATCAAAACTTCTGTCAGCGGTCGCCTCGGCGGCGCCGAGATCGCTCGTCAAGAAGGATACAGCGAAGGAACCGTGCCGCTTCATACGCTGCGCGCCGATATCGACTACGGCACAGCTGAAGCACATACGACTTACGGCCGCATCGGCGTAAAAGTATGGATCTACCGCGGTGAAATCCTTCCTGTGAAGAAGAAAGCAGCCGTCCAGGAAGGAGGCAACTAATCATGTTGGTACCTAAACGCGTCAAACACCGCAAAGAACAACGCGGACATATGAAAGGCCGCGCTAAAGGCGGCACGGAAGTTCACTTCGGTGAATTCGGCCTTCAAGCGCTTGAGCCTGGTTGGGTCACGAACCGTCAGATCGAATCCGCTCGTATCGCCATGACCCGTTACATCAAACGTGGCGGTAAAGTTTGGATCAAGATCTTCCCTTCCAAGCCGATCACCCAAAAGCCTCTCGAGGTCCGGATGGGTAGCGGTAAAGGTAACGTGGAGAAATGGGTTTCCGTCGTTAAACCGGGCAAAGTGATGTTTGAACTTGCCGGCGTATCCGAGGAAATCGCGCGCGAAGCATTGCGCCTTGCGGCCCACAAGCTCCCGGTTAAAACGAAGTTTGTGAAACGCGAAGAAGTGGGTGGTGAAGCAAATGAAAGCTAATGAATTCCGCAACCTGACCACTGACGAGCTGAACCAAAAGGTTGCCGGCTTTAAAGAAGAGCTGTTCAACCTCCGCTTCCAACTGGCTACCGGCCAATTGGATAATCCAACCCGCATCAGCGCGGTACGGAAAGAAATCGCACGTGCCAAAACGGTACTGCGCCAAAGAGAACTGGGAATCAGCAGCTAATTCAGCCCTGTGCCTGAACGGCCCAGCCTGAGGAAGGAGGAAGAACATGAGCGAACGCAACAACCGCAAAGTTCAGATTGGCAAAGTGGTCAGCGACAAAATGGATAAAACGATCGTGGTGGCTGTAGAAACCTACAAAAAACATGATCTGTACCATAAACGCATCAAATACACGAAGAAATTCAAAGCCCATGATGAAAACAACACTGCGAAAATCGGTGATACGGTTAAAATCATGGAAACTCGTCCGCTGTCGAAAGACAAGCGTTGGAGACTGGTTCAAGTCGTCGAAGAAGCCGTTGTACTTTAAGACGATTCGGCCATCATGACTGAAAGGAGGACATTTCAATGATTCAACCTTTTACACGCCTTGCGGTTGCTGACAACTCTGGCGCAAAGGAACTGATGTGTATCCGCGTTCTGGGTGGTACGGGACGTCGCGTAGGACACATCGGCGATCTGATCGTCTGCTCTGTCAAACAAGCAACACCCGGTGGCGTTGTCAAAAAAGGCGATGTAGTCAAAGCGGTTATCGTGCGCACGAAGCGTACAGTTCGCCGTAAGGACGGTTCCTACATCGCATTCGACGAGAATGCAGCAGTCATCGTGAAGGAAGACAAGAGCCCGCGCGGTACCCGTATCTTCGGACCAGTTGCCCGTGAGCTTCGTGAGAAAGACTTCATGAAGATCGTATCGCTTGCACCGGAAGTTATCTAATTAACGCCCTGGCGGCGTGATTGAAGTCAAGGAGCAGGAGGTGTAACACATGCCAAAGGTTAAAAAAGTTCTGGAATCCCACAACAACAAGCTGCACGTGAAGAAAGACGATACCGTTATCGTCATCACGGGCAAGGATAAAGGCAAAAAAGGCCGCGTCATCGCAGCTTACCCTCGTGAGAACCGTGTCCTGATCGAAGGCGTTAACATGGTGAAGAAGCATACGCGTCCTTCCCAAGCGAACCCGCAGGGCGGCATCCTCGAGCAGGAAGCTCCGATCCACGTTTCCAACGTGATGCACGTAGATCCGAAGAGCGGCAAAGTAACGCGAATCGGCTACAAAGTGCTTGATAACGGCAAAAAAGTCCGCGTAGCTAAGCGCTCCGGCGAAGTTATCGACTAATTACTCTTTACGGAAAGGAGGACCCTTTACCATGGCAGCAAGAATGAAAGATCGTTTTCTGAATGAAATCACTCCTGCTCTGATGCAGAAGTTCAGCTACCAGACGGTGATGCAAGTGCCGAAGATCGAGAAGGTCGTCATCAACATGGGCGTAGGCGAAGCTGTTGCCAACTCCAAAGTGCTTGACGTCGCTGTCGAAGATCTCCGCCTCATCTCCGGTCAAAAACCGGTAATCACGCGTGCGAAGAAGTCCATCGCTGGCTTCAAGCTTCGTGAAAATATGCCGATCGGGGTTAAAGTTACACTGCGCGGTGACCGCATGTACTACTTCCTCGACAAGCTGTTCAACGTTGCCCTGCCTCGCGTACGCGACTTCCGCGGCGTATCGACCAAAGCTTTCGACGGTCGCGGCAACTACACCCTTGGCCTTAAAGAGCAGCTGATCTTCCCGGAGATCGAATACGATAAAGTCGATAAAGTCCGCGGTATGGACGTCGTTATCGTAACGACGGCTCAATCGGACGAAGAATCTCGTGAGCTGCTGACCCAACTGGGAATGCCGTTCGCGAAGTAATCGCGAATCAGGAGGTGTAATACCAAAGTGGCAAAAACTTCGATGAAAGTTAAGCAGCAACGCGCTCCGAAGTTCAAAGTCCGCGCCTACACTCGTTGCGAGCGTTGCGGACGTCCGCACTCGGTTCTGCAAAAGTTTAAAATTTGCCGGATTTGTTTCCGTGAATTAGCATACAAAGGCCAGATCCCTGGCGTCAAAAAAGCCAGCTGGTAATCAGCTTTAGTCGGGAAGGAGGTACACAAGAATGGTTATGTCTGATCCGATCGCAGATATGCTTACCCGTATCCGCAACGCGAATCTTGTTCGTCATGAAACCGTTGAAATGCCCGCTTCGAAAATCAAGAAGCAAATCGCTGATATTCTCAAGCGCGAGGGCTTCATTCGTGACGCTGAATATATCGAGGACAGCAAGCAAGGGATGATCCGTATTTTCCTGAAATACGGCTCCAACAACGAGCGTGTCATTACTGGTCTGAAACGTATCAGTAAGCCCGGCCTGCGAGTTTACACGAAATCCAACGAGGTTCCGCGCGTACTCGGCGGTCTCGGAATCGCGATTATCTCCACATCCAAGGGAGTTATGACCGACAAAGAAGCACGTCAAGGCAAAGCTGGCGGCGAAGTCGTCTGCTACGTCTGGTAATAAATCGCCACAACGATAGGAGGTGCAACAATGTCCCGTATTGGTCGCAAACCGATTACCGTCCCTAGCGGCGTGAATGTTTCCCTGGACGAAACGGTGATCACGGTAAAAGGACCGAAAGGTTCCCTTAGCCGTCCGGTTCACAAAGATATCAAAGTCAACTTGGAAGAAGGCACGATCCTCGTAGAACGTCCTTCCGACAACAAGCTGCACCGCTCCCTGCACGGCACGACCCGCAGCATCATCGCGAACATGGTCAGCGGTGTAACGGATGGATTCTCCAAGAATCTTGAGCTGGTAGGCGTTGGTTACCGCGCTAGCAAATCCGGCGAGAAAGTCGTCCTCAACGTCGGCTACTCCCACCCGGTTGAAATCGTGCCTGCTGACGGCATCGAGTTCGAAGTGATCGGTAACAACAAAATCACGGTCCGCGGCATCGACAAAGAGCTTGTCGGCGCAACGGCTGCGAAAATCCGCTCCGTACGCGAGCCAGAGCCATACAAAGGCAAAGGCATCAAGTACGAAGGCGAGCGCATTATCCGCAAAGAAGGCAAAGCCGGTAAGAAAAAATAAGCATAAGGCTATGCTTATTGGTATAGAGGTTCATCTATTCAAGAAGGGAGGATCCCTCAATGATCACCAAAGGCGACAAAAACAAAGCCCGTCTGAAACGCCACCTGCGCGTGCGCAAGAAAATCAACGGCACTGTAGCGCGTCCTCGGCTTTCCGTTTACCGCTCCTCCAAGCACATCTACGCTCAGCTGATCGACGATGTGGCTGGAGTAACGATCGCGTCCGCATCTACGCTGGACAAAGAGCTTGCTGAGAAAGTGAACAACGGCGGCAACGTCGAATCCGCTAAGCTCGTAGGCGAACTGATCGCTAAGCGTGCGAAGGATAAAGGCCATGAGAGCGTCGTATTCGACCGTGGAGGCTACCTGTACCATGGACGGATTCAAGCACTGGCTGATGCAGCCCGTGAAGCGGGTCTCCAATTCTAACTAAAAGGAGGTAAATCGACTTGCGTATTGATGCAAATGCGTTGGGTGAACTGACCGAAAAGGTTGTCCACATCAACCGCGTAGCAAAAGTAGTTAAAGGCGGACGCCGCTTCAGCTTCAGCGCCCTGGTCGTTGTCGGAGACGGCAAAGGACATGTAGGCGCTGGTATCGGCAAAGCAGCTGAAGTACCTGAAGCCATTCGCAAAGGTATTGAGGATGCCAAGAAAAACCTGATCTCTGTTCCTCTCGTGAACACGACGATCCCGCACTTGGTGCTCGGCCACTTCGGCGCTGGCGAAGTTCTTCTCAAGCCAGCATCCCAAGGTACCGGCGTTATCGCCGGCGGCCCTGTGCGTGCAGTACTGGAACTGGCAGGTGTCGGCGACATCCTGACCAAATCCCTCGGTTCTTCCAACTCCATGAACATGGTTAACGCAACGCTCGAAGGCCTTTCCCGCCTGAAACGCGCTGAAGATGTTGCCAAGCTTCGCGGAAAAACTGTCGAAGAGCTCTTGGGTTAAGGAGGGGAACACGATGGCTAAATTGCAAGTAACCCTCGTCCGCAGTCTGATCGGCCGCAACGAGAAGCAGCGCGCAACGGTCGCTTCGCTCGGTCTTCGCAAAATTCGCCAGACGGTTGTCCTTAACGACAGCCCCGCTATCCGCGGCATGGTGACTACGGTTAACCACCTGGTTAAAGTAGAAGAAGTATAAGAGCGAGCAAATCGCTATCCATAGACTTTCAAAGAGCAACAAGGAGGTGCAACGAACGATGAAATTGCATGATCTTAAACCAGCTGAAGGTTCCCGCAAGAGCCCGTTCCGTAAAGGACGCGGTATCGGTAGCGGCAACGGCAAAACGGCGGGCAAAGGCCATAAAGGTCAAAATGCCCGTTCCGGCGGCGGCGTGCGTCCTGGATTCGAGGGCGGTCAAAACCCGCTGTATCGTCGTCTGCCTAAGCGTGGTTTCAACAATCCATTCCGCAAAGAGTACGCGATTGTCAACATCGAAGAGTTGAATGTATTTGAAGCTGGCTCCGAAGTAACTCCTGAAGTTCTCGTTGAGAAGGGCATCATCAAAAACCCTCTCGCAGGAATCAAGATTCTCGGCAATGGCGAAGTAACGGTTCAACTTACGGTTAAAGCAAGCAAGTTCTCTCAATCTGCGGTAGAGAAGATCCAGGCTGCCGGCGGTCAAACCGAGGTGATCTAATTGTTCAAGACGGTTTCAAACATTTGGAAAGTGGAAGACCTTCGCAAGAGGATCCTCTTTACCCTTTTCATTTTGCTTGTATACCGCATCGGTTCCTTCATTCCGGTGCCCAACATCGACAAGAGCGTCTTCACAAGCAATAACCAAGGTTCGGATCTGTTCGGTTTGCTGAACACGTTCACGGGCGGCGCGCTCTTCAAATTCTCGATCTTCGCGATCGGAATCATGCCGTACATCACGGCATCGATCATCGTGCAGCTGCTTTCCATGGATGTCATTCCGCGCTTCGCAGAATGGGCCAAGGAAGGCGAGAACGGCAAACGGAAACTGGCGCAGATTACGCGCTATGGTACCATTGTGTTGGGTCTTGTTCAGGGCTTTGCCACGGCAGTAGGCTTCAATCGTCTCACTAACATGGAACTGGTTCAAAATCCGGGCTTCGCTACCTATGCGATGATCGCCGTCATCCTGACGGCCGGTACAGCCTTCCTCATGTGGTTGGGCGAGCAGATTACGGAGCGCGGCATCGGCAACGGCATCTCGGTAATTATCTTCGCGGGTATTATCGCAGCCATGCCGGGCCACATCGGGAAGATCTACACGACTTACTTCGTAGATCAGCCTGGTGAAGTATTCATGGGCGTGCTGAAGGTTCTGGCCATTCTGATTGTGGTTCTGGCCGTGCTCGTCGGCGTCATCTTCGTCCAACAGGGCATCCGCAAGATTCCTGTCCAATACGCCAAGCGTGTTGTAGGACGCAAGATGTACGGCGGACAATCGACGCATATTCCGCTGAAGGTCAATGGCGCAGGGGTTATCCCGGTCATCTTCGCGGTATCGCTGCTGATGTTCCCGTCGACGATCGCTCAGTTCTGGTCCGGCCACAGCTGGGCTCAATGGATCATCAACCACCTGAGCTACGACAAGGCGCTCGGCATGGTGATCTATGTTATACTGATTATCGGCTTCACCTTCTTCTACACCTTCGTGCAGATCAACCCTGTACAGATGGCGGATCAAATGAAGAAGAACGGCGGCTATATCCCAGGCGTTCGCCCGGGCAAACCGACCTCGACCTACATTACGCGCGTCATGTCCCGCATAACCCTCTTCGGAGCTCTGTTCCTGGCGGTTATCTCGCTGATGCCGATACTGTTCGGATCCTTGGCCGGCTTGGATCGTTCGATTCAGCTTGGCGGTACTTCGCTGCTGATCGTCATCGGCGTCGCTCTCGACACGATGAAGCAGATCGAAACCCAATTGATCAAGCGTCACTACAAAGGGTTTATCAATAAATAACACTGGGCTTCGAACGGGCGGCTTGCTGGCTCCAGCTGGAGGTAGTGGTCAGCCCGCGCGTGCCTATTGTGCTTAAAGCGAGGAAGACAGGATGAACATTCTTTTCATGGGTCCTCCGGGGGCCGGCAAAGGCACCCAGGCCGAGAGAATCGTAGAAAAGTTCAACGTTCCTCACATCTCCACCGGCGATGCGTTCCGGCTGGCGATGAAGCAGGGCACTCCGCTTGGCCAAAAGGCGAAGGAATTCGTGGATCAAGGTCTTCTTGTCCCGGATGAAATCACCAACGGGATCGTGCGGGAACGCCTGCTGCTGGCTGATTGCGAGAGAGGCTTCCTGCTGGACGGCTTCCCGCGCACTCTTCAGCAAGCTGCAGCGCTTGACGCCATGCTGGCGGAAATGGGACGCGGCATCGATCATGTAGTCAACCTGCATGTCGATCGCGGTCTGTTGCTGGCCAGGCTGACGGGACGCCGCATCTGCAAAACCTGCGGCACCACTTATCACGTGATGTTCAACCCTCCCAAGGTTGAAGGCATCTGCGACAAGGACGGCGGAGAGCTTTACCAGCGTTCGGACGACACCGAGGAGAAGGTCGGTACACGCCTCGACGAGTACATCTCGAAGACGGCTCCTCTTCTGGAATACTACGGCGGCAAAGGCTTGCTGCGCGAAGTGGACGGAGAGAAGGAAATTGACCAAGTAACGGCCGAGATCGTTGCCGCTCTGCGGGGTTCGAACGAATGATAATCTGCAAGTCTGAAGCCGAACTGCGATTCATGAGAGAGGCGGGACGCATAGTAGCCGAGACACACCGTCTTATGGCTGCTTCTGTGCGGGCGGGCATTACGACCCGCGAGCTGGATGATATCGCCGATCGCTACATTCGCAGTCAAGGCGCTATTCCGTCGTTTAAGGGCTACAATCAATTTCCTGGCAGCATTTGCGCTTCTGTCAACGAAGAACTGGTGCACGGCATCCCTGGATCCCGCAAGCTGAACGAAGGCGATATCATCACGCTTGATATCGGCGCTCAGTACGAGGGCTACCATGGGGATTCGGCTTGGACCTATCCGGTAGGGACGGTTACGGATGAAGTCTCCCGACTGCTGGAGGTCACCGAACGTTCGCTGTTCGCCGGGCTTGAACAGGTCAAACCGGATGTTCGGCTGTATACGGTCTCGCACGCCATCCAGAAAGCGGTGGAAGACGAGGGCTTCTCCATCGTTCGCGAATATGTAGGTCACGGAATCGGCCAGGATCTTCACGAAGAGCCGCAGATTCCGAACTACGGCATTCCGGACCGGGGCCCGAGGCTGAAACCAGGCATGGTGCTGGCCATCGAGCCGATGGTGAACATCGGGGAGCGTTATGTCCGGACACTGACGGACAATTGGACGGTTGTAACGGTTGACGGCTCCTGGTGCGCTCATTTCGAGCACACGGTTGCGGTCACGGAGAACGGCTGCGAGATTTTGACGAAGCTGCCGGATTCGGAGTAAGAGGAACTTGGATCCGCTGGCTCAGATCGGCCGTCTTGTCAAAGTGCTTCGAGGCAAGGACGAGGGCAGCTGCGCCATCATCATCGGATTGATCGACGACCGGTTCGTCTTGATCGCCGATGGAGATGCACGGCGCTTCGACTCGCCGAAGAAGAAAAACATCCAGCATCTTCAGTTACTGCCGGCTCTCAGCAGCGAAGTTTCGGACAGCATGTCCGAGACGGGCCGGGTGACCAATGCCAAGCTTAGATTCGTCATACAGAAGTACGCTGATCGAAAGGAGAATGAGGATGGCCAAGGAAGACGTCATTGAAGTCGAAGGAACGGTTATTGAACCGCTGCCTAACGCCATGTTCCGGGTTGAACTGGAGAACGGTCACCAGATTCTCGCTCATGTATCCGGCAAGCTCAGAATGCACTTTATCCGTATTCTGACCGGAGACAAAGTGGTTATCCAGTTGTCGCCTTACGATTTATCCAGAGGACGCATTACCTATCGGAAGTAGAACCGCGGGTTCGACGGAAGAAGGAATCGGGAGGTAATTACCAATGAAGGTCAGACCTTCGGTTAAGCCTATTTGCGAGAAATGCAAAGTCATTCGCCGCAAAGGCAACGTTATGGTCATTTGCGAAAATCCGAAACACAAACAAAGACAAGGTTAAGAAAGGAGGACACTGCCCATGGCACGTATAGCTGGTGTGGATTTGCCGCGCGACAAGCGCGTTGAGATTGCTCTCCAGTACATCTTCGGCATCGGTCAAACGACCGCTAAGAGGATCCTGGCTGAAACTGGCGTCAGCGCAAGCACGCGCGTTCGCGACCTCACGGAAGACGAAGTAAGCAAGCTGCGCGAAGTAATCGACAAGTCTGTTAAAGTAGAAGGCGATCTCCGCCGCGAGATTTCCCTCAACATCAAACGTCTTGTTGAAATCGGATGCTACCGTGGTATCCGCCACCGCCGCGGTCTGCCGGTTCGCGGACAACGCACGAAGACCAACGCCCGTACGCGTAAAGGTCCTCGTCGGACTGTAGCGAACAAGAAGAAATAAGGGGGGATAAACAACAATGGCTAAACCTAAAAAAGTGGTTCGCACCAAACGCCGTGACCGGAAGAATATCGAATCCGGCGTAGCGCACATCCGCTCGACGTTCAACAACACGATCGTCACGATTACGGATCCGCACGGCAACGCCATCTCCTGGGCAAGCTCCGGCAACCTCGGATTCAAAGGCTCGCGTAAAAGCACGCCTTACGCCGCTCAAATGGCTGCGGAATCCGCTGCTAAAGCCGCTATGGAACATGGCATGAAAGCCGTTGAAGTCATGGTTAAAGGACCTGGCGCCGGCCGTGAAGCCGCGATCCGTTCCCTTCAAGCCGCTGGCCTCGAAGTGAACCTGATCAAGGACGTAACTCCGGTTCCTCACAACGGCTGCCGTCCGCCGAAACGCCGTCGCGTATAGTTCGTCGGTCTGTGGTATCAAATTGCTGCAACTTGTGAATAATGGTTGTGAAGGTTTGGCATACTACATGATTTGACGCCATTGAACGTTATTGATACGGAGCGACGTTTTGAAGGAGGGTACTATAGTGATTGAGATCGAAAAGCCGAAAATCGAAACCGTTGAGCTGAGTGACGACGGAGCTTATGGCCGATTTGTCGTCGAGCCCCTGGAACGGGGTTACGGCACGACACTCGGAAACTCGCTTCGCCGCATCCTGCTCTCGTCGCTTCCCGGCGCGGCAGTGACGTCCGTGCAGATTGACGGAGTTCTTCACGAGTTTTCCACGGTTCCGGGGGTCATGGAGGACGTTACCGAAATGATCCTGAACCTGAAAGGCCTGTCGCTCAAAATCCACTCCGACGAAGAGAAGGTGCTGGAAATTGATGCAGAAGGCGAAGGGAACGTAACGGCGGGCGACATCCGCGCAGACAGCGATGTCGAGATTCTCAGCCCTGATCTTCATATCGCAACCTTGGCTTCCGGCGCACGGCTCCATATGAGGATTTTCGCCAATCGCGGCCGCGGTTATGTGCAAGCAGACCGCAACAAGCGTGAAGACCAGCCGATTGGCGTCATCCCCGTTGATTCGATTTACACGCCAATTACTCGTGTGAACTATAGCGTTGAGAATACACGTGTCGGTCAGGTGACCAACTACGACAAGCTGACGCTTGAAGTATGGACGGATGGAAGCATCCGCCCCGAAGAGGCTGTAAGCCTCGGCGCTAAAATTTTGACCGAGCATTTGGACCTGTTCGTCGGACTGACCGATGAAGCTAAAGACGCGGAAATTATGGTTGAGAAGGAAGAGGACAAGAAGGAAAAGGTTCTCGAGATGACGATCGAGGAACTGGACCTGTCCGTCCGTTCTTACAACTGCCTTAAACGTGCTGGCATCAACACCGTTCAAGAACTGACCCTGAAGACGGAAGAAGACATGATGAAGGTCCGCAACCTGGGCCGCAAGTCTTTGGAAGAAGTTCAGGAGAAGCTCGAAGAGCTTGGTCTTGGCCTCCGCACGGAAGAATAAGCATCAAGGAGGGGAAATCGATGGCATACTCTAAACTGGGACGCGACGCAAGCGCGCGGAAAGCACTGTTCCGTGACCTTGTTACCGACCTGTTCCTGTACGAGCGCATTCAGACGACCGAAGCGAAAGCGAAAGAAGTGCGTTCGATTGCAGAAAAACTGATCACGAAAGCGAAGCGCGGAGATCTCCACGCCCGCCGTCAAGTGGCTGCATACGTGCGCCGCGAAACGATCGACGGAGAGCAGGACGCAATCCAAAAGCTGTTCTCGGAACTTGCGAGCCGCTACTCCGAGCGCGCTGGCGGATACACTCGTATCCTCAAGCTGGGACCTCGCCGCGGCGATTCGGCTCCTATGGTCTTCCTCGAACTGGTTGACCGCGCGTAAATAGCACCCGCTGCCGCTGCCGGCGGCAAGCAAAAGGTGGACCTAAGCGGCCACCTTTTTTCTTTTGCCCTCCGGCAGGCCGTGCAGCTTGCCTTTGACCCCTTGGGGGGCGTGTGGAATTTCAGACGGGCTGCAAAGGTTCCTCGATCGATGAAAGATGCTTGCACATAGCAGCGGAGCAATCGAATGATTCGTGGAGAAACGACAGCTGCCGACCTAAGGGGGACCCGCATGCTTTTGCGGGATTAGGCAGCTAAGCGGTCGCCTTTGAAGACGGATTTCAACCCTGTTGAATCTGATCAGGAAATACGGCTTCAACAGCGATCGGAACGATCATTTGAATGCGCAGCGGTGTTACAAGTAGGCAGTCTGAGCACGAGGAATCTTTGCCATGCCAAGGATAGAATTTTCAAAGGCGGCCAAGGAGAGAAAAGCTTTGAGAAACATACGGATGAAGGTAGCCTACGACGGCACCGCCTACAGCGGATTTCAATCCCAGCCGGGAGGAAATACGGTCCAGGACGTCATTGAGCAGGCGATCGAGGTGCTTACGGATGCTAAAACCCACATCACCGCCTCAGGAAGAACGGATGCCAGAGTGCATGCCTTGGGGCAGGTGTTCAACTTTTACACCGAGGCGCAGATAGCGGTTGAACGGTGGTCCCTGGCTCTCAACAGCCGGCTGCCCTCCGATATAAGAATCGTGGAGAATGCGGTGGAAGTACCGCTTGAATTTCACTCCAGATATGCAGCCAAGCGCAAGACATACCGTTATTCGATCTATACCGGCAAATTCAATGACGTCTTCCGCCGTAATTATCATTTTCATCATCCAGCACCACAATTGAACGTCGGGGCCATGCGCAGAGCGCTTGAATATTTCGTTGGCGAACATGACTTCACCTCGTTCACAACGGTCCATTCGGACAAGATCTCGCATGTGAGGACGATTTACGAGGCGGAGCTTCGGCAGGAGGGCCCTCACCTGGATCTTTATTTGACGGGGAACGGCTTCCTTTACAATATGGTCAGGATCATAACCGGGACGCTGCTGCTCGTCGGCAAAGGCAAGCTGGATCCGGATTCGATGGGCGGAATCATTCTGGCCAAGAATCGTCAAGCAGCCGGCCCGACGGCCGTTCCTTATGGATTGACGCTGGTTGAAGTGGATTATGGCGAGCAATCCTGACTGCAGATGTTTGGAACAGTTTCCTAGGATAAATATACCGGTCCGATATCGTGATATTATCGTGATTCGATTCCAAAAATCCTTGCACTGGGCGCTCCGTTATTGTAATATATAACTTGTGCTTTCTTATTGGCTCTCCCACAGCCCCGCGTAAGAAAGTCACAACCCGAAAGGCAACACAAGCAATAACCCTACCATGATAATTGACCTTGAAACGTGTGTTTCATGATAAATGATCGTAAACATTGAAGGAGGATCCCCTCATGCGCTCCACTTATATGGCTAAGCCTACCGAAGTTCAACGCAACTGGCACATCGTTGACGCTGAAGGCCAAACGCTTGGCCGTCTGGCCAGCGAAGTTGCAAGCCTGATCCGCGGCAAGCACAAGCCGCAATTCACTCCACATATCGACACCGGCGATTTCGTCGTTGTCATCAACGCGGAGAAAATCGTTCTGACAGGCAACAAATGGAATGACAAGAACTACTACCGTCACTCCATGCACCCAGGCGGTTTGAAAGTGACTCCTGCCAAGGACCAGCTGATCAAGAAGCCTGAGAGCCTCGTTGAGTACGCCGTACACGGCATGCTTCCTAAGAACCGTCTCGGCAACAAAATGAAGCTGAAGCTCAAAGTATACGCTGGATCGGAACATCCGCACCAAGCACAAAATCCGGTAGCTTACGAGCTGCGCGGTTAATTAGAAGGAGGACCCTACAATGGCTCAAGTTCAATACTATGGAACTGGTCGTCGTAAGCACTCCGTAGCACGCGTACGTCTCGTGCCGGGTGAAGGACGAATCATTATCAACAAGCGCGAAATGGACGATTACTTCGGTCTTGAAACGCTGAAGCTGATCGTTAAACAACCGCTTGCCCTGACGGAAACAGTCGGCAAATACGACGTGATCGTCATCGCGCATGGCGGCGGCACTTCCGGTCAAGCCGGTGCCATCCGTCACGGCATTTCCCGCGCTCTGCTCAAAGCAGATCCGGAATTCCGTCCATCCCTGAAGCGCGCTGGATTCCTGACGCGTGACCCGCGGATGAAAGAACGTAAGAAGTACGGCCTCAAAGCAGCTCGTCGTGCTCCTCAGTTCTCGAAACGTTAATAGGTTTTACAAGCACCTTTTCCGCTGTCGCGGAAAAGGTGTTTTTTGTAGGCGGCCGGCGAAAGCTATAGGGGACTTATATCGTTAAGAGCAGATTTTAAGCTAAACGGGTAGAACTCTACTCCGCACAAGGCAAAGGCTTCAACCTATCTCCAAGGCTTACATAAGAAAGGAAGATGACCCATGAATTCGAATTTCCGCAAACCCGTTTACTTCAATCACGACGGAGGTGTCGACGATCTCGTCTCCCTCTTTTTGCTGCTTCAAATGAAAGATGTCGATCTGATCGGCGTATCCGTAATCGACGCGGATTGCTACGTGGAGCCGGCCGTATCGGCGAGCCGCAAGATCATCGACCGTTATGGCGCTCCGGAGCTGAAGGGATTGGAAGTTGCCCGTTCCGATTCCCGAGGAAAAAACCCGTTTCCAAAGGATTGGCGCATGCATGCATTCTATGTCGATGCCCTTCCTTTGCTGAATGAGCGCCCTGAGGTCGTTACGCAAGAGGCTGCGAAGCCGGCGCATCTGGATATCGTGGACAAGCTTCAGGCAAGCAAGGAGCCGGTGACCTTGCTGTTCACGGGACCGCTCACGGATCTTGCCCGGGCTCTCGACGTCGACAGCTCCATTGAAAGCAAGATCGAGAAGCTGTACTGGATGGGCGGAACGTTCCTTCCGGAAGGCAACGTGCACGAGCCCGAGCATGACGGCACGGCGGAATGGAACAGCTATTGGGATCCCGAGGCCGCCAAGCGTGTATGGGACAGCGGCATCGCGATCGATATGGTTGCGTTGGAAAGCACGAACAAAGTGCCGCTCATGGTGGAAACCCGCAAGGAGTGGGCGCAGAACCGCCGTCATGAGGGAATCGACTTCCTGGGGCAATGTTATGCTACCGTTCCTCCGCTCGTTCACTTCGCGACCAACTCCACTTATTATTTGTGGGATGTCCTGACGACCGCGATCATCGGCAAGCCTGAGCTCGTATCCTCGAGAGAGGCGACTTGCGACGTCATCCCATCCGGTCCGTCTCAAGGACGCACGGTGGAAAAGGAAGGCGGAAGAAAGGTTACCGTCGTGGACGACGTGAACCGCGATGCTTTCTTCGAATACTTGACGGAGCTTGCCCGCAATGCGGACAAGGATGGAGTGCACCGCATAAGATAGCCTTATCCAATGGATAAGAAACCCTTATACAGCAAGGAATTTCGGGCTTTTTTGATGAATTAAACAATTGCTCAACGGCAACGTTCCCCTTATAATCATAGTAAAGCATAGTTTTTTACTTGGTATTAATGATTAGGAGGGGAACCACCTTGAACCTTTTGGAAAAAGAAGCCCTGATTACCGAGCAGGCGGTTAAGCTGGAAACGGCATCGCCGGAGGAAATCCTCAAATACGCAGTCGAAACCTTCCCGAATATTACGTTTGCCTGCAGCTTTGGAGCCGAGGACGTCGTTCTCGTCGACATGCTGCAGAAAATAAGCCCGCGTTCGGACATTTTCTATCTGGATACCGACTTTCACTTCGCGGAGACGTATGAGACGCGCGACCGGATGGAAGCCAAATACGGCATCAAGTTCGTTCAGGTGAAGCCGGTGCTCACGCCGGAGGAGCAAGCGGCCCAGCATGGCGAGGAGCTGTGGAAGAGCGATCCCAATGCTTGCTGCAACATCCGCAAGGTCGAACCGCTCACCCGCATCCTGTCCCAATACGAGGCATGGATTACCGGCATCCGCCGCGATCAGGCGCCGACGCGCGCGAACGCCAAGAAGATCGAATACGATACGAAATTCGGGCTTGTCAAATTCAACCCGATCGCGGATTGGACTTCCGAGGACGTCTGGAACTATATCCGGGAGAACGACATCATCTACAACCCTCTGCATGACCGCAACTTCCCGAGCATCGGCTGCGAGCAGTGCACGCGCCAGGTCGCTCCGGGCGAGGACCCTCGCGCGGGACGCTGGTCGGGCAACGACAAAACCGAATGCGGACTGCATAAATGAGCCGCGGGGAGGACAAGGACATGGCAAGCATCAAGCCTCATGGCGGCGAACTGGTAAACCGAATTGCAGAGGGGGCCGAGCGCGAGCGCCTGCTGCAGGAAGCCGGCAGCCTCACGGCTTTGACGGTAGATAATTGGACGATCTCGGATCTGGACCTCATCGGCGTCGGAGCGTTCTCGCCCTTGACGGGATTCCTCGGCGAAGAGGATTACCGCTCGGTCGTGGACCGGATGCGTCTGTCCAGCGGAATCGTATGGAGCATTCCGATTACGCTGGCTGTAGATGAAGCGGCAGCTTCCGAACTGTCCGCGGGACAGCGCGTCGCCCTCAAGGGCGAGGACGGAGTCGTCTATGCGCTGCTGGACGTGGAGAGCGTCTATGCGGTCGATCAGAAGCATGAAGCCGTGCAGGTGTTCAAGACGGATGATCTCGAGCATCCCGGCGTGAAAAAGCTCTTCTCCCGTCCGAATACGTACGTCGGCGGTCCGATTACCGTTCTGAACCGGCCGCAGCCGGAAAAGTTCGGCGAGTTTTATTTCGATCCGGCGCAGACGCGCCAGATTTTCGCCGATAAGGGCTGGAAGACGGTCGTTGGCTTCCAGACGCGCAATCCGGTCCACCGCGCCCATGAGTTCATCCAGAAATGCGCGATGGAAATTGTAGACGGGCTTTTCCTCAATCCGCTTGTCGGAGAGACCAAATCGGATGATGTGCCGGCCAATGTGCGGATGAAGAGCTATCTGGCCCTGCTGGACAATTACTACCCGGAAAGCCGGACGTTTCTCGGGGTGTTCCCGGCGGCTATGCGTTATGCGGGCCCGCGCGAAGCGATTTTCCACGCGCTCGTGCGGAAGAATTACGGCTGCACGCATTTCATCGTCGGGCGCGACCATGCCGGAGTCGGCGATTACTACGGCACCTATGAGGCCCAGGATCTGCTGAAGACGTTCCCGGCGGAAGATCTGGACATCACCCCGCTGTATTTCGAGCACAGCTTTTTCTGCAAGAAATGCGGCAACATGGCTACGAGCAAGACTTGTCCGCATGACAAGTCGGAGCATGTCGCGCTCTCGGGCACGAAGGTTCGCGAGATGCTGCGCGGCGGCATCTGCCCGCCTCCGGAGTTCTCCCGTCCGGAAGTGGCCCAGATTCTCATTGAAGGCATGCAGGAGCAGCCTGCGAACGCCTAAGCCGGACAAACCGGAATGAATGAACGCCCTGTCCCATATAAATGATTAGAGCGCGGATGGCTTGCCACATGAGCCCCGCGGCTGCCGATCATGTATGCGGGATGGGGTGTTTTTTTGACAAAAAAAGTGGCCGAAGACAATAGGCATGGCCTGTACCGCAGCCGCAGACGCGTCGTCGTCTGGATGAATCCGCGGGGCTGGACCCGGCTGGGCATCATCGCAGGCATGCTGGCGCTTCTCGCCTGGATGCTGACGGAGCAGATGCCGGCGGCCCGCACATGGAGCGACTGGTCCATGCCGCTGAGCGGCAGGACGATCGTGCTCGATGCGGGACACGGCGGGCCGGATGGAGGCGCGGTAAGCAAAAGCGGCTTGGTCGAGAAGGATCTCAACCTGGCGATCGTGCTCCAGCTGCGGGATTATCTGCAGCAATCGGGCGCCCTTGTATACGTGACGAGGGAGGGAGATACGGATCTGGCTTCACCGGATACGAAAGCCTACCGCAAACGGAAGAGCGAGGATTTGGCGAAGCGGGCCAAATTCGTGCAGGAGCATCAAGCGGATCTTATGATCAGCATCCACATGAACAGCATCCCTTCGCCCAAATGGTCGGGAGCCCAGACGTTCTACTACCCGAACCATGAAGGCAATGCCGCGCTTGCAGCTCTCATCCAGGATGAGATCCGCGTCAACCTGCAGAATACGGAGCGCGTGGCCGCCAAGGCTCCCAATACAGTGTATCTGCTCCAAGCCGTCGATACGGTGCCGAGCGCTCTTGTCGAGGTAGGCTTCCTGTCGCATCCGGGCGAGGCCGCCAGGCTTGGCGACGCCGGGTATCAGAAGCAGGTGGCGGCGGCGGTCTATCAGGGCATTCTCCGCTACAGCAGCGGCGAACGTCCTTCCGGCAGCTCCTCCAGCCCGTCTTCGCCGCTCCCATCTCCGGCGGCAAGGCCGTAGGAGAGGAGAGAAATCCGATTTCATTATGCTATAATGGAATGGATTTATGCGGAAGGTGGAGAGTGGAACATGCTTACACGTGAACTCGTGATAGAGGCCGTCAATTCGGTGACGGCCGCTTTTGCCGCGGACGGGATTGCCGTCCGCGATATTATGGTGAGGGACGGTCAGGTATCGCTGACCGTCCTCACCCCCGGCGGCGGCGCGCAGCCGCCGCTGGAAGCCGCGCTGCGCGAAGCGCTGGCGCGGACAGGGGCCGAAGCCGTGC
>NZ_JZEJ01000001.1:4407193-4409693 GCF_001188365.1 Paenibacillus sp. D9
GCTGCCGCTGCTGGCGGAGCGCAGCGGCACGCAGTTCATCGCCGTCGCTAGCGGCAAGGGCGGCGTCGGCAAGTCGACCGTCACCGTCAACCTGGCGGTGGCGCTCGCCCGCAGGGGCAAGCGGGTCGGCTTGATCGATGCCGACATCTACGGCTTCAGCGTGCCCGACATGATGGGCATCGAATCGCGGCCGGAGATCGTGGACGGCCGGATCGAGCCGATTGAGCGCTTCGGCGTGAAGGTCATCTCGATGGGCTTTTTCGTCGAGGACAACAGCCCTATCGTCTGGCGCGGCCCGATGCTTGGGCGGATGCTGCGCAACTTCTTCCAGGAAGTCGAGTGGGGAGAGCTGGATTATGTGCTGCTGGACTTGCCGCCGGGCACGGGCGACGTCGCGCTCGACGTTCACCAGATCTTGCCGCAGAGCAAGGAAATCATCGTGACGACCCCTCATGCGACAGCAGCCTTCGTCGCAGCCCGCGCCGGGGCGATGGCCATCACGACACAGCATGAGATCCTCGGAGTCGTGGAGAACATGTCCTATTACATGAGCCCGTCCACCGGCGAGAAGGACTATGTGTTCGGACGCGGGGGAGGGGCGAAGCTGGCGGAGACGCTGCACACTTCGCTGCTCGCTCAAGTGCCTCTCGGCGCGCCGGACAACCATGTATCCGAGCCGGACTTCTCTCCGTCGGTGTACAAGGCGGAGACGGAGACGGGAGCCATCTATCTGGAGCTGGCCGATCAAGTCATCAGGCTGGCGCCGGCACATTGATTGTTCTTCATCGCCATTCAAAAAGGGCAGCCCCTGGAAAATCCGGGTGCTGCCCTTTTTGGCGTCTTCATGACTGGCCTTTACTGAAAGCTTGGCTTAAGGCTCAACCGCCTTTGTTCACCCAGTCCGAATATCCGCCTTTTGCTGCTTCCGAGCTATAGCAGGCGCCAGCCGCCTTTACGTCCTCATCAGCTTGATGTTCCGCTGCCCTCGCCGCTATCCTTGCTGTCGTCGCCGCCACCGCCGCCGTCTTCACCGCCGCTGTCGCCGCCTTCGCCGCCACCGCCGGAGCTCGTATCCACTTTCTCGCCCGGTTTGACGCGAAGCTCTTCCTGAACCGCTTTTTTGAGCAGGTCGAGGATTTCCACGCGGAAGAGCGGATTGGACATCGATTCCTGCATGATGGTCATGACCTGCTTGCGGTATTGCGAGCTCATGAGCACTTCGAGAATCATCTTGTCCATCTCCGGCGTTTTCATCGCCGAGATCAATTCCTTCTGGTACCCGGGATCTTTCATCAGCTCTTTGTGGATATCCTTGTTTTCTTTGTTGACCGCTTTGGCGAAGTCGCCGGCAAATCGGGTGTCCGTCATCAGCTTCTTGATCACTTTGTCGTAATCCGGCGACGTGATCGTTTCCTTGACAGCCATGCGCACACTTTCCGCATCCTGCACCGACAGCGACTTGATGCCGCTGCTCGACGTTCCCGCAGCGCTCATTTGGCTTTCCTGCAGCGCTTTCTGGGCGTCCTCCGTCTTGAGGATGTCGATCACCATGGATTTCATGTCTTTGTAGCTGGTCTGCTGGCCGCCTCCTCCTTGCGGCTCGGCGCCGCATCCGGTCAGAAGAACGGCAGCAAAAGCCGATATCGAAAAGCAGTACACGGCCCGCTTGAGCTTCATGTCGAGGTTCCCCTTTCTTCGCTGTGCCGCCAAGTGTAGGATAGCGGCGATGATACGTACAGTATGCGCGAAGAGACGGGCGAATATCAGGGAAAGCCTTAGCTTTTTATTCCGTTCATGGTAAGATGAAGGATATGGCCAACTTCTCTGGGGGGATACATCCGCATGACGATCCGCAAGTGGTTTCACCTGTTCTGGACAACGCTGGCCTTGGGCGCCGCGACGACATTGATCGTCGGGGTCCTGATGCTTTTGACCGATAAGAGCTTCAGCGTATTCGGCTGGTCCGGATTCGGCTTCAACCTTTTCAATATGATGCTGGTTGGCTTGCTGATCGGCGCCTTCAGCCAGATGGGCTTTTTTGCTTATCTCACGGTCAATTACATCGCTCTGAGCGTATTCCGCAAAGCTTATCTATGGAATGCCTTGCAAGCGTATACGACCATTTTTGCGCTCGGATTCCTCGGCTATGTCCTATATGGCGCCCGCGAAGACTTGGGCAATGTCGTCTTCTGGGCTCTGCCGCTTGGACTCGCCGCCGTATCTTGGGCGGTCGGAGCATGGAAGAGCCGGATGACCAACAACCACGCCTTCATCCCGACGCTGTTCCTGATGGTTGTCGTGACCGCGATCGAGGCATGGCCGAGCTTTCAGCCTGGAGATGACGGCAGTGTAAGCACAAGCGCGATCCTCTTCATGATGGCTCCGCTTGTCGTCTGCAATGCCTACCAGATTCTGCTGCTTCACCGCATTACGGGCAGCAGAAAAGCCGTCGACGCGCCAGAGGCGAAGACGGCCTGAAAGAAGTTCTTGCGGCTGCCTA
>NZ_JZEJ01000001.1:4414693-4485389 GCF_001188365.1 Paenibacillus sp. D9
AGTTACGTTCACGTGCAAGGTTAAGTCGGGAAGACGGAGCCGCAGCGAAAGCGAGTCTGAATAGGGCGCCATAGTACGTGGATGTAGACCCGAAACCGTGTGATCTACCCCTGTCCAGGGTGAAGGTGCGGTAACACGCACTGGAGGCCCGAACCCACGAATGTTGAAAAATTCGGGGATGAGGTGGGGGTAGCGGAGAAATTCCAATCGAACTCGGAAATAGCTGGTTCTCCCCGAAATAGCTTTAGGGCTAGCCTCGGTGTTGAGCATGCTGGAGGTAGAGCACTGATTGGGTGCGGGGCCCGCCAAGGGTTACCAAGTCCAGTCAAACTCCGAATGCCAGTCATGTATAACCGGGAGTCAGACGGTGAGTGCTAAGATCCATCGTCAAGAGGGAAACAGCCCAGATCATCAGCTAAGGTCCCCAAGTGTGTGTTAAGTGGGAAAGGATGTGGAGTTGCCCAGACAACCAGGATGTTGGCTTAGAAGCAGCCACCATTTAAAGAGTGCGTAATAGCTCACTGGTCGAGTGACTCTGCGCCGAAAATGTAACGGGGCTAAACACACCACCGAAGCTATGGCATGTACCAATAGGTACTTGGGTAGGGGAGCGTTGTGTATAGGTTGAAGTCAGACCGTAAGGACTGGTGGACAGTACACAAGTGAGAATGCCGGTATGAGTAACGAAAAGATCAGTGAGAATCTGATCCGCCGTAAGCCTAAGGGTTCCTGAGGAAGGTTCGTCCGCTCAGGGTAAGTCGGGACCTAAGGCGAGGCCGAAAGGCGTAGTCGAAGGACAACAGGTTGATATTCCTGTACCACCGTAAGCCGTTATGAGCAATGGAGTGACGCAGAAGGGTAGTGACGCGGACCGATGGATGTGTCCGTCCAAGCAGTGAGGCTGGTTTGTTGGCAAATCCGCAAACCGTAAGGCTGGGCTGTGATGGGGAGGGAAACTTATAGTACCGAAGGTCATGATCTCCAGCTGCCAAGAAAAGCTTCTAGCCAGGCGAAGGTGCCCGTACCGCAAACCGACACAGGTAGGCGAGCAGAGCATGCTAAGGCGCGCGGAGTAACTCTCGTTAAGGAACTCGGCAACATGACCCCGTAACTTCGGGAGAAGGGGTGCCTCGGTAGGGTGAATAGCCCGAGGGGGCCGCAGTGAAAAGGCCCAAGCGACTGTTTAGCAAAAACACAGGTCTGTGCGAAGCCGTAAGGCGAAGTATACGGGCTGACGCCTGCCCGGTGCTGGAAGGTTAAGGGGAGCGGTTAGGGGCAACCCGAAGCTGTGAACCGAAGCCCCAGTAAACGGCGGCCGTAACTATAACGGTCCTAAGGTAGCGAAATTCCTTGTCAGGTAAATTCTGACCCGCACGAATGGCGTAACGACTTGGGCGCTGTCTCAACGAGAGATCCGGTGAAATTTTAATACCTGTGAAGATGCAGGTTACCCGCGACAAGACGGAAAGACCCCATGGAGCTTTACTGCAGCTTGATATTGGACTTTGGTACGATCTGTACAGGATAGGTGGGAGCCTGGGAAGCCGGAGCGCCAGCTTCGGTGGAGGCACCGTTGGGATACCACCCTGATCGTATCGGAGTTCTAACCTGGTACCGTGATCCGGTACAGGGACCGTGTCAGGCGGGCAGTTTGACTGGGGCGGTCGCCTCCTAAAATGTAACGGAGGCGCCCAAAGGTTCCCTCAGAATGGTTGGAAATCATTCGCAGCGTGCAAAGGCATAAGGGAGCTTGACTGCGAGACCTACAAGTCGAGCAGGGACGAAAGTCGGGCTTAGTGATCCGGTGGTACCGAATGGAAGGGCCATCGCTCAACGGATAAAAGCTACCCTGGGGATAACAGGCTTATCTCCCCCAAGAGTCCACATCGACGGGGAGGTTTGGCACCTCGATGTCGGCTCATCGCATCCTGGGGCTGAAGTAGGTCCCAAGGGTTGGGCTGTTCGCCCATTAAAGCGGTACGCGAGCTGGGTTCAGAACGTCGTGAGACAGTTCGGTCCCTATCTGTCGTGGGCGCAGGAAATTTGAGAGGAGCTGTCCTTAGTACGAGAGGACCGGGATGGACGTACCGCTGGTGTACCAGTTGTTCCGCCAGGAGCACCGCTGGGTAGCTACGTACGGACGGGATAAGCGCTGAAAGCATCTAAGCGCGAAGCCCCCCTCAAGATGAGATTTCCCAGTATGTAAGACCCCTGGTAGACGACCAGGTTGATAGGTTCGGGGTGGAAGCGCAGCAATGCGTGCAGCTGACGAATACTAATCGGTCGAGGGCTTATCCTATGGATCAAGCCTAACGGGATATCGTCGCAAGACGATGAACGTTGGCGAGACATGGCGAGATGAATCTCAGTACGATTCGTTAGCCATGTAAGAAGCACGAATGGACTCAGCATCCAGCATATTGATTCGATCCAGTTTTCAAGGCGCAAGCTTTGAATGCACCACATATTCCCTGATAGCTCAGTTGGTAGAGCACTCGACTGTTAATCGAGTTGTCACAGGTTCGAGTCCTGTTCGGGGAGCCATTTGCTCTCATAGCTCAGTAGGTAGAGTGCATCCATGGTAAGGATGAGGTCACCGGTTCGATCCCGGTTGAGAGCTCCACAAGCGTGGCCCGTTGGTCAAGGGGTTAAGACACCTCCCTTTCACGGAGGTAACAGGGGTTCGAATCCCCTACGGGTCACCATTTTTTTTATTTTTACATAGTAAATGGTTCAGTGGGCAAATTATTGAGGAAGCTTAGCTCAGCTGGGAGAGCATCTGCCTTACAAGCAGAGGGTCGGGGGTTCGATCCCCTCAGCTTCCACCATATGCCTGTTGGGGATTAGCCAAGCGGTAAGGCAACGGACTTTGACTCCGTCATTCTCAGGTTCGATCCCTGAATCCCCAGCCATTTGCGAGCCATTAGCTCAGTTGGTAGAGCACCTGACTTTTAATCAGGGTGTCGAAGGTTCGAGTCCTTCATGGCTCACTTTTTTTGTTTGCGCGTATGGCGGAATTGGCAGACGCACCAGACTTAGGATCTGGCGCCTTCGGCGTGGGGGTTCAAGTCCCTCTACGCGCATCCACAAAACCTTGAGAAATCAAGGTTTTTTTTGTTTTTCCGAATAAAAGGCTGAATCGTCGCGAGCGGCTTAACCACATAAATCTTTGACATTTCAATTGAGAACCGTTATCATACATTGTATAATGATAATCGTTATCAAATAATCGGGTCGCAGCGATCCGCATAAGCAGAGAGGAGCTTGCAGCCATGGTTCGATTGACGACCAGCCAGCTGGATATAGCCTATGAAAAGAGACAGATCGTCCGTGACCTCAACCTGAGCATTCCTCAGGGGAAAATCACGGCGCTGGTAGGGTCTAACGGCTCCGGCAAGTCGACGATTCTGAAGACGATGGCTCGCCTGATGTCTCCTCAAAACGGACAGGTGCTGCTTGACGGCAAGTCCATCCATAAGCAGGCCACCAAGGAAGTCGCCAAGGAATTGGCGATTCTGCCTCAGAACCCGACGGCTCCCGATGGCCTGACGGTGCAGGAGCTTGTCTCCTACGGCCGGTTCCCTTATCAGAAGGGATTTGCCTCCATGCGCAAGGAAGACCGCGAGATCGTGGACTGGGCGCTTCAGGCGACGAGCATGACGGAATTCGCGGATCGTCCTGTGGACCAGCTGTCGGGCGGACAGCGGCAGCGGGGATGGATTGCCATGGCGCTGGCTCAGGAGACGGATATCCTCTTCCTCGACGAACCGACGACATTTCTCGATATGGCTCATCAGCTCGACGTTCTGCAGCTTCTTGAAGAGCTGAACGAGCAGGCGAAGAGGACGATTGTCATGGTGGTCCATGACTTGAACCATGCCTCGCGCTTCGCCCACCATATGATCGCGATCAAATCAGGCCGAGTTATGGCCGAGGGCGCGCCGGCTGAAGTCATGACGCCTGCCGTAATGAGGGATGTATTCGGCATCGAAGCCGATATCGTATCGGATCCGCGTACAGGAGTTCCTCTGTGCCTTCCATACGCTTTGGCGCCCAAAGAAAAGCGCAGGGAAACGGTAGCTGCAGCGGCATTGGAGCCGCAGCAGGTATTGCAGGCGGCTGTTTCGGGCCGTTAGAACGTCTAGTAACGGAGTTTAGGAATCGAGGGATAAGCATGAACGCAGATATCAGGCAGAAGCTTTCAGACAAGCATGGACTGCTCTGGGAGCTTCCCGATGGAATTCATATGACCGCTACCGCAGAGGAGCTGGCGCGGCCAGACACGGCATCCCGGTTCCTGGAGCTGTATGCAGGCCTGCTTCCGTCCACTTCGATTCAGCCTTCGGCTACTTACTTCTGTTCCTGGGCGAGAAGCCTTACAAGCGCGGTGCATTGGCTCCTGGCCAGCCGCGGCGGCTGCCTGTCGGTAGCTCCGCAGGATTGGACCGTCGTGCTTGCCAAGCCGGGAGCGTACGCTTCCATCAGCTTCATGCCTTCCTCCGCCACGCTTGTCACAGTGGAGGGCGACGGCTCGGCTATCGACCCGCAGACCGTCATGGACCGTTTATACGGAGAGCTGATCGCACCTATTTTCCGCACCTTCGCAGATGTGTCCGGCGTTCGCCAGAACGACCTGTGGCGGCTCATGGCGACCAATCTGAACTATACCAAGGCGACACTGCTTGCAGACTCCCCCGCAGAAAATGAATTCATGTCCTTGGAATCGGACTTTCGTTATGTGCTGACTGAAATGCCAGGCGAGAAGGTAGGGTTGGATCGCAATCCGCTGGCCATTCCGATGAGATATGTGGACAATCCGTACAAGCCCGGGGAGCAGAGCATGATGCGGGCTTCATGCTGCCTGGCTTACATGACGGACTTCGCGAAATACTGCTATACTTGTCCAAGGCTCAAATCTTCCGAACGCGACAAAATGATACAGGAAATCCGGGAGATGCAGAAGGTTTAAAAGAACAAAAAACAATTTCAAAAAAACACTTGCATTCCTTTGGGCAAGCTGATATATTATTACTTGTCGCGCTGAACAAAAGCGATGACAACAAGCGGAAGTGGCTCAGCGGTAGAGCATCGCCTTGCCAAGGCGAGGGTCGCGGGTTCGATTCCCGTCTTCCGCTCCATAATGTGTGCCCGTAGCTCAGCTGGATAGAGCATTTGACTACGAATCAAAAGGTCGGGAGTTCGAATCTCTCCGGGCACGCCATTTAAATATCGGGATGTAGCTCAGCTTGGTAGAGCACCTGGTTTGGGACCAGGGGGTCGCATGTTCAAATCGTGTCATCCCGACCATTTAGTTTGCGGGTGTAGTTCAATGGTAGAACTTCAGCCTTCCAAGCTGATAGCGTGGGTTCGATTCCCATCACCCGCTCCATATTTACATAACCTTTCTAATCCTTGCCCTCGGGCAGGGATTTTTTGTTTGGATTGTTGTTTTTGGGATGGAATGCGGCCCCCTTGGGAAACCTGAATCGGAATGAGAATCGGGTTGCCTAGCCCATGCAAGGGGGTTGCAAGATGCCTACGAAGAGATTTGTCGGTGCGGCGAAAAAGCCGCGCTGGATGCTGCTCGGCATAGCAGCGATTATCGGTACCGGGTACGCGGCGCCTCAGGGGGAGAAGGGGAGAGACTATTTCGAGTCGACGGGCCAGGCGTTATGGGAGGTGAGATCCGATCAAAAAGTAATCGCGATGACTTTCGACGACGGACCTGACCCGGTAAAGACCGCCCTCATCCTCGACGTACTGAAGGAATACGAAGCGAAGGCTACTTTTTTCGTCATCGGTAAAAATGCGGAGAAATATCCGGATGTCGTAAGAAGGGAAGCGGAGGAAGGCCATGAAGTAGCCAACCATACGTATACCCATCTGATGAGGCAGCCGCCTCAAGTAGACAAGCTGATCCGTGAAGTGAAGCGCAGCCAGGCGGTGCTGACCGGCATTACCGGCATCAAGCCGGTGCTGTTCCGGCCGCCGGGAGGCATTTACAACGAGCGGATGCTGCAAGCGATGAAACAAGAAGGGATGATGACGATCCTCTGGTCATGGCATCAGGACACGCGCGATTGGGCTCGGCCGGGCACAAGCGCCATCGTGAATAAAGTCATGCGGAACGTGCGGAGCGGCGATATCATTCTTTTCCATGACCGGGTGGAGCACAGCATGCAGACCATCGAAGCGCTGAAACAGATTCTTCCCAGCCTGAAGAAACAGGGATACCGGTTCGTTACGGTCAGTGAGCTGATCCGGTACGACAGCCGGCCGATATGGAACAAAGCCGAAAAGCCTTGAGCGACTCAAGGCTTTTTTCTTGTATGCCGCGTATGGATGCCGCTGCTTTACCGCTGTGACTCACCAAAAAATACTGGCTTCGACAGTCTTCTATCCCAAAAGGTTTTGTAGTATGATGATTAAAGCGATTTTTAGGCACCAGTTAGCGGGTAAGACGGGCCAGAGGGCCGGCCGTACATGACGTTTGAGCAGCAAGGGTTTGAGGTAATGGCATGAACATGCCGTACGCCTCGATACGACGCCTTGTTATTCAGCGTACCGGTAACCGGAGCGGGGCTAGCAGGAGAGCAGCCGCGCTTACCGTGTTTGCAAAATCAGCCATTTCATGCACTCTACGCTAACGATGCGGTTCCGCCCGCCTTGGGCAAGGAACCTGGAGGAGGAACAGAATGTCGGAACAGGCTGTAACCGCCCAAGCGGCGAATCGCCCGCAATCGAATAATCTGCTGCGCCGAGACGTCCGTTTCTTGGGAAATATTCTAGGGGATGTACTCGTTCACCAGGGCGGCAAGGAGCTGCTGGAAGTCGTGGAGAGAATCCGCGAGATGAGCAAGGCGCTGCGCGCCGAGTTCGTGACGGAGCTGTACGATGAGTTCAAGCAGACGATTACGACGCTGGACCCAGATATCCGCCATCAGGTTATCCGGGCATTTGCAATCTATTTCCAGCTGGTCAATATTGCAGAACAGAACCATCGGATTCGGCGCAAGAGGGACTATGAGCGCTCGGCTGGAGAAGCGGTGCAGCCGGGCTCGATCGAAGCGGCTGTCCAAGGGCTGCAGGAGCGCCATATCTCCATCGACGACGTGAAATCCATGCTGAACGACATTTCCCTCGAGCTCGTCATGACGGCTCATCCGACGGAGGCGACCCGCCGCGTCGTGCAGGACATCCACAAGCGGATCGCTGTCGGCATGATGGAGCTGGACAATCCGAACCTGACCTACCGGGAGCGGGAGAAGCTGCGCGAAGGGCTGCTCAATGAAGTGCTCATCCTTTGGCAGACCGATGAGCTGCGCGACCGCAAGCCTACGGTCATCGACGAGGTGCGCAACGGCCTTTATTATTTCGACGAAACGCTGTTCGAAGTTCTTCCCAACGTCTACGAGGAACTGGAGCGCTGCCTTCACAAATATTATCCGGAAGAGCAGTGGCATGTGCCGACTTACCTGAAGTTCGGCTCGTGGATCGGCGGCGACCGGGACGGCAACCCTTCCGTCAAGGCCAAGGTGACCTGGGAGACGCTGACGCTGCACAAGCAGCTCGCGCTCCGCAAGTATGAGACCGTCCTGAAGCAATGGATGGAGATTCTCAGCTTCAGCACGAATATCGTGGAAGTGCCGGCGGAGCTGATGGATTCCATCGCAAAGGATCAGCAGAGCGTCGAGCTGCGAGGCGTCGACAGATGGCGCAACGTCAAGGAGCCGTACAAGATCAAGCTCAGCTACATGCTTGAGAAGCTTGTCAACACGGGAGACGATTCCCTTCGCGGCTCGTCCACGCGCTACGGCAGTCCGGATGAATTCAAGGAGGACCTGCTGCTCATCGACCGCAGCCTGCGTTCCCATTATGCGGATTATACGGCCGATACGCATGTCCGCAAGCTGATCCGCCAGGTGGAGCTGTTCGGCTTCCATATGGCTGCGCTCGACATCCGCCAGCACAGCCAGGAGCATGAGAACGCCATGGCGGAGGTTCTGGCGAAGATGCATATCGTCGAGGACTACGCGGCGATGGGCGAAGAAGAGAAGATCGCGCTGCTGGCCAAGCTGCTGGACGATCCGCGTCCGCTTACGTCGGGCCATCTGGATTATTCCGAGAGCACCCGCGAATGCCTGGACGTCTACCAGACCGTCTACCGCGCCCAGCAGGAGTTCGGCACGGACTGCATTTCCAGCTACCTGATCAGCATGACCCAAGGCGCCAGCGATATGCTGGAGGTCATGGTATTCGCCAAGGAAGTGGGCCTCTTCCGCAAGGAAGCGGACGGCTCGGTGCGATGCACGCTCCAGTCGGTGCCGCTCTTCGAGACGATTGACGACCTGCATGCCGCGCCGGATATCATGAAGAGGCTGTTCGAGCTGCCGCTGTACCGCCAAGCCGTCGAGGCAAGAGGCAACCAGCATGAGATCATGCTGGGCTACTCCGACAGCAACAAGGACGGCGGTGTCGTAACGGCCAACTGGGAGCTGCGCATGGCCCTCAACGATATTACGGAGACGGGCGCGCAATACGGCGTCAAGCTCAAGTTCTTCCACGGCCGGGGCGGGGCGCTGGGCCGGGGCGGCATGCCGCTCGGCCGCAGCATTCTCGCTCAGCCTCCGCATACGATCGGAGGCGGAATCAAGATCACGGAGCAGGGCGAGGTGCTCTCGTCGCGCTACTCGATGCAAGGAATCGCGTACCGCAGCCTGGAGCAGGCGACTTGGGCGCTGCTGACCGCGGCGCGGCTCGCGATGCATCCGGAGCAAATGGCTCCCGAAAATCCGGAATGGAATGAGATCGCCAAGGAGATCTCCGAGACGGCTCAGCGGAAGTACCAGGATCTGATCTTCCGGGATTCGGACTTCATGGAGTTCTTCAAGGGAACGACTCCGCTGTCCGAAGTGGGCGAGCTCAACATCGGGTCGCGCCCGTCCAAGCGCAAGAACAGCGACCGCTTCGAGGATCTGCGCGCGATTCCTTGGGTATTCGCCTGGACGCAGAGCCGTTACCTGCTTCCGGCCTGGTACGCCGCCGGAACCGCGTTCCGGAGTTATGCCGGCGCGGATGAGAAGCGGCTCCAGACCCTTCAGGAGATGTACAAGGACTTCCCGTTCTTCCGCTCGCTTGTCGACAACCTGCAAATGGCCATGGCCAAAGCCGATCTGATCATCGCTAGAGAATATGCCGGCATGATTCAGAACGATGGGGTCCGTGACCGGATCTTCCGCCTCGTCGAGGAGGAATACGCTCTGACGTTGAAGTTCATTCTCGACATTACGGGACAAAAGGACTTGCTGGACAACGTTCCCGTCATACAGGAATCGATCCGCTTGCGCAATCCATACGTCGATCCGCTCAGCTATCTTCAAGTGGAGCTGCTGACGGAGCTGCGCCAGGAAGAGGGCGACAACGCCCATCTGCTGCGCGAAGTGCTGCTCACGATCAACGGAATTGCCGCAGGCCTCCGCAATACAGGCTGATAGCCTGAACGGAAAAGCACCTCATCTACACCAGGTTGACTGGTTCATCCGAAGGAAAGGCAGCAAGCGGCCGCACTGCTCAACTATGAGCGCTGCGGCCTTCTTGCTGCCTTTCCCGGCCTGAAAGGGGCGTCCAGAGGCTATGGGGAGACTGGCAAGAGAAGGCTATTGGACATCCGTGCTGCTCGTGCTGCTCGGGGCATCCAGCTACGGATTGATGTCGCCGCTCATCAAGCATGTGTATGGATTCGGGTATACGTTCAGCCAGGTTGTCGTGCATCAGCTGGCTGCCGGGACCGCGATGCTGTGGATCGTGGCTGCAGCGGCGGGGAAACGGCGGGGGGCTTCCTTGCGGCCCCGTCTATCCATGGGGCAATGGGCGGGGCTTGCTCTCATCGGCACGGCAGGACTCGCGATGACGACGGTGCTGTACAATCAAGCCCTGCAAGGGCTCAAGGCCTCCTTTGCCATCGTCTTGCTTTTTCAGTTCACCTGGATTACGATTGCGCTAGACAGTATCTGGAGCCGCCGTCTTCCCGGCTGGGGAAGGCTGGGATGCGTGGCGGTCATTCTGGCGGGCACGGTGCTCGCGCTCGGAATCGGCAGAGCCTCCTGGCCGCACGCCGCGGCCATGCCGCTGTTGTGCGGACTAGGCGCGGCGGTCACCTACAGCCTGTATCTGGCGGGAACCGGACGATTCCGGGCGGATCTCAATCCCGCCGCGGCTTCTGCTATAATGGTCACATTCGGATTTATATTGGTCCTGGCGCTGTTCGGCAGAGGCGCATGGGCAGGAGACGCCGAACCCCGGCTCGTCTTGTGGGCGGTCATGCTTGCGCTGCTCGGGCAAGTTATCCCCACGCTGCTGTTCACGATCGGGATTCCGCGCATAGGGAGCAGCCTTGCCGCGCTGCTGGGGGCCATGGAGCTGCCGGTAGCGGCAGCGGCAGCCTGGCTGATCGAAGGAGAGACGCTCAGCGCCCTCCAGCTGGGAGGCATAGCGGCTATTCTGGCCGGCATCGCGCTGGCGCAGAAGGCTCCCGCCAAGGAAAGTCCGGCAAGTCTGGAGGAATGAATGCAGTGAAATCCATCGAAGCCAACCTCATCCGCCTCGCGCTCAAGGGAGACCAGCGGGCGTTTGCGGATTTGGTTGGCATGTATCAGGACAAGTTATACCATTTGGCTTACCGGATGCTGTACAACCGCCAGGAAGCGGAGGATGCCGTTCAGGAGACGTTTCTGAGGGTGTTCCGCAATATGGAGCGGTATGACGAGTCGATGAAGTTCTCGACCTGGATCTACCGGATTACGACCAATCTGGCCATCGACCGGCTGCGCCGCCGCAAGCCGGGCTTCTCGCTGGATGCGGAGGTGCCGGAGCATGACGGGCTGGACGGGTATTCCATGTTCGCCAGCGAGGATGCATCTCCGGAGGACGAGGTGCTGCTGTCGGAGACCCAGCGGATCATCCGCACCGCGATCGAGACGCTGCCTCCAAAGTACAAATCCGTCATGGTGCTGCGTTACTTGGAGGACTTGTCGCTGCAGGAGATCAGCGATGTGCTCGATATGCCGGTCACGACGATCAAGACGCGCGTCCATAGGGGAAGGGAATTCCTCCGCAAGAAGCTTGAGCACAAATTATAAGCCGCAGGGCTTCACATAACAGGCTCAAAAAAACGAAACACAACCCGATCTCGCAACGTAAGCTATGAAGTAGAGCGCCGATCAGCGCGTTTTTCAAAAGTCATCGGGAAACGACCCGTTCCCTGAAGAAAGGACTGGCTGCCATGAAATGCAATGTCGCCATCGTTTGGATGCATGACTATATAGACGGCGAGCTGCCCCGCGAGGACGCCGTCGTTCTGAAGGAGCATCTGCTTTCCTGTCCGGGATGCCGGGCACGCTTCGAGCAGCTCGAGAAGACCGAGGCGCTGCTATCCTCCGCCATGACGGAACCGAGGGAGCCGATGCTTGCGCCTGCGGCTTCGGCGGCGCTGACCGAAAGAATTCTAAAACAAATTCCCCCTCCGGCTCGTCATAGAGATTGGACGGGATGGATTCGCAGACATCCTGCCTTGACGGCAGCGGCTGTCTTCGTGCTGGTCATGCTGGCCAGCTTCACGCCTGCAGTCAACAACGGTTCCGAGCTTATCGTGCGCGGCGACGATCTGAGACAGGTCGTCATCGACGGCCATACGGTCATCGTTCCCGAAGGCGCCCATCTGAAGGGCAGCCTGACGGTCGAGAACGGCATCGCCGACGTGCGGGGAGACGTGCAGGGCAGCGTCACGGTTGTGGACGGCTCTCTGCTGACGGCCTCCACGGCTCACATCGCCGGTCAGACACGCAAGATCGACCAGCTGCTGGACCGGCTTTGGTACAAGGTGACCCAGACTTTCGGAAGCACTCCGTGAAGGCTACAGGCCACGCTCCCTGCGCAAGGGAGCTTTTTTTTTTGCTTGACAAGGATTTGTGGTAAGCTAACTAGAAAAGAATAGGGTTAGCACAACACTCAGGGTCAGCCTGCGGACAACAGAAAAAAAGACATCCGGCAGGCAGCGGGCGGGGGTATCAAACATGAGATTTTTCACGGAAATGACTTGGCAGAGCTGGATCCGCAACGTGATCGACATCGGCATCGTCAGTTATATCATATACAAGCTAATTCTGCTGGTACGTGGCACCCGGGCCGTGCAGCTGATCAAAGGGATCTTCATGCTTGTGGCGACTTGGGCCATCAGCACCTGGCTGGATCTGTACACCTTGAAGTGGCTCATGAACCAAATGTTCACCTTCGGAGTCGTGACGGTGCTCGTCATCTTCCAGCCGGAGCTGCGCCGGGCGCTGGAGCAGCTCGGCCGGGGCAAGCTGTTCGCACGCACCTCGTCGGCGGATCGGGATCAGCTCAACGAGCGGATTACCGAGCTGATCAAGGCGATACAGTTCATGTCCAAGCGCCGGATCGGAGCGCTCATCGTATTCGAGCGCATGACCGGCCTTACGGAGCTGATCGAATCCGGCATCAAGATGGAATCGCGCATCAGCTCGGAGCTGCTCATCAATATTTTCACTCCGAACACGCCGCTCCACGACGGAGCGGTCATCATCCGGGGACCGCAAATCACGGCGGCCGCCTGTTACTTGCCTCTCTCCGAGAACCCCTTCATCAGCAAGGAGCTCGGAACCCGCCACCGCGCCGCGATCGGAGTCAGCGAAGTGACCGATGCGGTATCCGTCGTCGTCTCCGAAGAGACGGGACAGGTTACTCTTGCCGTTGGCGGCATCATCGTGCGGGACATCAAGGAGGAGTCTCTCATCTCCAAGCTGTTCGAGGAGCTGACGCTGCAAAGCTCCGTGAAAGCGAAACAGAGATCCAGATTCAGCCTGCGCAAAAAGAAAGAAGGCGATGCCAATGGATAAATGGCTCAGCCATCCAACGGCCATCAAGATCCTGTCGGTCGTCATCGGCATCCTGCTTTGGGCCGTGGTGCATTTCGATCCGGAGTCCACGCCCAACACCGTCGCCTCCACGACCGAGACCCAAAGCGTCGATGTCGTGAAAATTCAGACGACCGGTCTGGACGAGTCGGCTTATTCGCTCAAGCTGCTGGAGCCGAGCGTGGCCAAGATGATGGTCAAGGGCAGCCGGTCCGCGCTTGCCTTTACGACGAACGACGATTACTCCATCAGCGTCAATCTGGAAGGCAAGGGCCCGGGAACCTATACCATTCCGCTGACGGTAGGCAAGCTGCCCAGGGGAATCGAGCTCGTGACGCTGTCGCCGAGCCAGGTTCAGGTCGTCATCGACCGCCTGGAAAAAGGAACGTTCGAGGCGGGCGTCGTTACCCAAGGCAAGCCGGTGGAAGGGTACGAGCTGGGAACGCCTGTCATCAAGCCGGGAAGCACGGTGGAGGTCACGCTGCCGGCTCAGGATCTTGCCCGCGTCGGCTCCGTCAAGGTTTTCGTCAATGTAGATGGAGAAGATGCGCCCGTGCATGAGAAGAAAGCCAAAATCTCCGTGTTCGACAAATCGGGCAACGAAATCAAAGGAGCGGCGCTGAACCCCAGCACTCTGGATGTAGAGGTGCCGCTGACGATGCCAAGCAAGGAAGTCCCTCTGCAGATCGGTTATAAGGGCAGCCTGCCCGGTGGCTTGACGCTGGGCGGAATCCAGTCCAAGTCGAGCACCGTCAGGCTGTACGGGCCGAGAGGGCTTCTCGACGAAGTCAACCAGCTGGCTGCTGACGTGGATCTCAGCCAGATCCGCAGCTCGGGCGATGTCGAGCTGGAGCTGCTGCCTCCCGAAGGACTGAAGGCGGTCGAGCCGTCCAAAGTCACCGTAACCGTGACATTGTCTTCTTCGGGGACGAAGACGCTCCAGGTCCCCGTCACCTTCGAGAATACGCCGAGGGGACTGGATGCAGCGCTGGAGGCGCCCCGGGACGGAACCGTAGACATCCAGGTAAGCGGCACTCCGGAGGAGCTGGGCCGGCTGACCGCTGCGGATATCCGCGCTGTCGCCAGCCTGGCGAATCTCGCAGAGGGCGCTCATGAGGTGCGGCTCGCGTTGACGCTGCCAAACGGTGTCCAAGCTGTCGGCGAGCCGCCGCTCGTGACCGTCAAGCTCGTTGCCAGCGAACCTGCCTCGGGCTTGCCCGAGAGCAGTCCGTCTCCTTCACCCAGCCCTTCGCCCGGCAATGATGGCGGTGGCGCAGGGAATGAGCCGGCAGGAGACGGTGCTGCCGGGGAGGGCAATGCCTCTGATGGAGGGAACAATGCTCCATGAAAATGTTTCTTTCTGGATGCGGGAGGATGCATGGACGAAACGGCCAACGCAAGAAACAAATATCCGGATCTCAACTGTATGGCGACGCAGAAATTCACCTAGAGAAACGAACGTAAAGAAACGGCCCGCATAGCAAGCAACTAATATACCGTAGTTAACGTATAGCAGCTGACTGGCGAACAGGAATAACGTGCAATAACTTAAGCAACAACGCCAGGAATAATGTAATGCAAACGTCAAATACGTAAAGCGAATAACGTAAAGCAATAACGTAAAGCAATAACGTAAAGCAATAACGTAAAGCAAAAACCGTTAAGCATAGCAAATACCGTAATGAAATATTGTAATGCAAATAACGTAATGCAAACGTCAAATAAGTAAAGCAAATAACGTAAGGCAATAGCTTACATACCCGCTTGCTTTCACTATGCTGACACAGCACTATCGGAGCGGGGAAGCAGCCTTTATCAAATCATTTTGGAATTCCAGTTTTATCCTGTCATGCAATTTGGAACCCAACTGGGCTCGGTCTGCGTATGATGAATTCCGGGGCCATTTTCCATGGCATAAGGTTGCGATAGTTTTAATGGGCTAAACCCTTTATAATGAATACCATTCTTATCCTTGATCATTTCTATCATAAAAGCTTGCTAAAAGGGAGCTTACAGAAAAGGGGCTTTTCACTCACTATGGGCAAATATTTCGGAACCGACGGCGTTCGCGGGGTAGCGAACAGCGAACTCACGCCGGAGCTTGCATATAAAATCGGCCGCTGCGGCGGTTACGTACTAACAGCTGGAGCACACAAGCCGACCGTGGTCATCGGCCTCGACACCCGGATCTCCGGCCCGATGCTGGAGTCGGCGCTCATTGCCGGCCTTCTTTCAATCGGCGCAAGCGTCGTACGCCTCGGCGTCGTATCGACTCCGGCTGTCGCTTATTTGACGCGGATGCTGAAGGCCGATGCCGGCGTCATGATCTCGGCTTCGCATAACCCGGTGCAGGACAACGGCATCAAGTTTTTCGGCGGCGACGGCTTCAAGCTGTCGGATGAGACCGAGAACGAGATCGAGCGCCTGATGGACGCCGAGATCGACGAGCTGCCGCGTCCTACGGGCGGAGACATCGGCACGGCGAGTTATGAAGGGAATGCGAAGCGTCTATATATCGATTTCCTCAAGACGACCGTTTCTTCCCGCTTCGAGGGGCTTAAAATTGTCCTCGACTGCGCCAACGGAGCGGCTTACGAGCTCGCCCCGGCGGTGTTCCGCGAGCTGGGGGCGGAGGTCATCACGGTCGGAGCGGAGCCGGACGGCCGCAACATCAATGAAGGCGTCGGCTCGACCCATCCGGAATACCTGCGCGATGAAGTGCTGCGTCATGGAGCGGATCTCGGTCTAAGCTTCGACGGCGACGCCGATCGTTTGATCGCCATCGACAATAACGGCGATGAAGTCGACGGCGACTTCATCCTCTGCATACTGGGGGATGCCATGAAGCGCGAAGGCAAGCTCATGAACGACACGGTCGTGACGACGGTCATGAGCAACATCGGCTTCTTCAAGGCGGCGGAATCCCTCGGTCTGAGCACAGCCAAGACAGCTGTAGGCGATCGCTACGTCATGGAAGAGATGCGCCGCGGCGGCTTCAACCTGGGCGGCGAGCAGTCCGGCCATGTCATTTTCCTCGATCACAATACGACCGGAGACGGCATCCTGACCGCTCTGCAGCTGACAGATACGCTCGTGAAGTCGGGCGGCAAGCTGAGCGGGCTGCGCAGCCTGATGCGCAAATACCCGCAGGTGCTCATCAACGTGCGGGTGGCCGACAAATCGCTCTACAACGACAATCAGTCGATTCTGGCTGCCGTAGCGCAGGTGGAGGGCGAGATGGGCGACAACGGACGCGTGCTCGTACGTCCTTCGGGAACGGAGTCTTTGATCCGCGTCATGGCGGAAGGCCCGGACAAGGATCAAGTAGCGGCTTACGTCGACCAGATCGTTGCCGTTGTAAAAGCCGAGCTCGGCTAAGAACGTCCCCTTTTTCAAAAAAAGCAGATGACGGTTAACCCGGGCGCTTCCCGGGTTAATGTCTTCCAGCTGGCTAAGCACTGCGGACGCTCAGTTGCAATTCAAGCCCGCATTGAATATGATATAGGGTATTGGTTTTGATTCCGGAAGGAAAGCGAGGATCGAGGTTGGATCAGGCAATATAAGCGCCAGAGCTTGCAACAAAGGATGCCGATTTTCGGCAGGACTCCCGGCCACGGAGCGGGAGCAAAGGATAGCCCGTGTCATACGGGTGCGGTCCATGGTCGACGACGCCGGATAGAAGATCCAGGCGGGAGCGGCGGGACCGGGCAGCTTCGCGAGGAGCGGCGGCCTTTGGATTCCTGAGGCATCCCCAGAGCAAGCTGACGAGGTGAAGGTGTTCGAAACATTCGGCGGGGACCTTCCGGTGGGCATGACATCGACAGCCGTTATCGCAAAAGGACGCGGGCAACCGGTCTTACAAACGAACGGCACCATGCAGGAATGAAACGTAGAGGGCATGGCCGGCATCGCAGCCGGTTTGCTTTTGGACCTTATAGATTCTTTTAGAAGCAACATACTACTACAGGACGGGTCTGCCGCCCTGAAGGTTTGCGATGCCCGTATGAACATGCGCCGAGCGCATGAGGGATCGGGCTGCTGCGGATACTAGGCCAAGGATGGCGACATCCAGGGTTCTGTTTTCTGCTGCTTAAGGTCATCGGCGTCCCATGGACTGCCGCGCCACCACTGATTCGACAAAACGGAATCGGCGCAGGGGAAGCCTGCGTCTAATGGCATCCAACCGGGCGGCCGGCGCCGCATACGGAGGTTTATTTCACTATGTGTGGAATCGTAGGTTATATCGGCAATCGTGACTCGAAGGAAGTTCTGATCGAAGGACTCAAGAAATTGGAATACCGCGGGTATGACTCCGCAGGCATCGCCGTATTCACGGACAACGGGCTGGAAATCCGCAAATCCAAGGGACGCCTGGCCAACCTGGAGGAGAAGCTCGTCAGCGAGCCGATCCAAGGGTCCGTCGGCATCGGTCATACGCGCTGGGCTACGCATGGCAAGCCGTCCGATGTGAACTCCCATCCGCATACCGACAACTCGTCGAAGTTCTCGGTCGTGCATAACGGCATTGTCGAAAACTACCTGGATCTCAAGGAAGAGCTCGGCGCGAAAGGCCATACCTTCGTGTCGGAAACCGACACCGAGGTCATCTCCCATCTGATCGCAGACGAGTACGACGGCGATATCGTCGCAGCGGTGCAGCGTGCCGTGAAACGCATGAGAGGCGCTTACGCCCTCGGCGTTCTGACCGAATACGAGCCGGAGAAGCTCGTAGCTGTACGCTTCGCGAGCCCGCTCGTCATCGGCATCGGCGAGAACGAGAACTTTATCGGCTCCGATATCCCGGCTATTCTGGAGTATACGCGCAACGTATACATCCTGAACGATGGCGAAATGGCGGTTCTGACGCGTTCCGGTGTCGAACTGATGACGACTTCGGGCGACATTATTTCCAAGGAAATATTCCATGTCGACTGGGATCTCGTCACCGCGGAAAAAGCCGGATTCGATCACTTCATGCTCAAGGAAATCCATGAGCAGCCAAAGGCTTACCGCGACACGATGATGAGCCGCATCAGCGAAGACGGCAAGTCGGTCGATCTCAAGAAGGAAATCAGCATGACGACGGAGCAGATCCGCGGCATTTCCCGCGTGCATATCGTCGCTTGCGGAACGGCTTACCATGCCGGTCTCGTCGGCAAAACCGTCATCGAGAGCCTGGCCCGCATTCCGGTAGAGACAGATGTCGCTTCCGAATACCGGTACCGTTCACCGATCATCACTCCTGATACGCTCGTCATCGTCGTGAGCCAATCCGGCGAGACGGCAGACACGCTGGCCGCTCTGCGCGAAGCGAAGCGCAACGGCGCGCGCGTGCTTACGATCACCAACGTGGTCGGCAGCTCCATCGCCCGCGACGCGGATGATGTCATCACGACCTGGGCGGGACCGGAGATCGCGGTCGCTTCGACCAAAGCGTACTCCTCGCAGCTGATCGCCTTCTATCTGCTCGGCCTGTATCTGGGGCAAGAGCGCGGCACGGTCGAAGCGGAGCAAGCGGCGGAAATCATCGCCGCCATGCAGAAGCTGCCGGAGCAGGTCGAGCAGATTCTGGAGCAGGCGGACATCTTCAAGGCTGTCGCCGAATCCGTGTCGAAACATGCCAATCTGTTCTTCATCGGACGCGGCCTCGACTTCGCCGTCGCTCAAGAGGGATCGCTCAAGCTGAAGGAAATCAGCTACATCCACTCCGAGGCTTACCCGGCGGGCGAGCTGAAGCACGGCACGCTGGCTCTGATCGAGGAAGGCATTCCGGTCATCGCTCTGGTGACGCAAGAAGAGCTGTATGAGAAGACGCTGAGCAACATCAAGGAAGTCAAAGCTCGCGGCGCGCATGTTCTGGGCATAGCCAACGCAGGCTACGAGGAAGAAGTCATGAAGTCGGTCGACGAGGTGTTCTCGATTCCTCGCACGCTTCCGCTGCTGACGCCTGCGCTGTCCGTCGTTCCTCTCCAGCTGCTGAGCTATCATGCTTCGCTGGCCCTCGGCAACGACGTGGATAAGCCAAGGAACTTGGCGAAGAGCGTGACGGTTGAGTAAGGAAGGCGAGACGGGTTTAAAACGTGATTCATTACAACATAGTGTTGTTCTGAACAATAAAGTTTTGTTCTGACCGATAAAATTACAATAAAGTTTGTTCTATAAACATCATGGGCCGTCCTGCAGCATGGGGACGGCCTACTTTTGTTTAAAGGGGCTAATGTGATGAGCATAGGGGACAAAGTGAAGGCTATTTGCAAACAACATCAACTGAATCAAATTGCCTTTGCAGATACCATTGGAATATCCCATGGCCGATTAGGTGAAATCGAGCAGGGGAAAACGAAACCGTCAGCAGAGACTCTTTGATGAATTAAGAAAAAATCTGTTTGTGTACAGAGTTATACACATGTTAATTAAATCAGGAGCCGTTTGCCTCCGATAAAAACTCAGTATTTTTACCTAAAAGTTTTCAACCTCAGTACGCATTCGAACTCACCAGATTACGTTGCGCCTTATCTGTGTGACTCTGTTGATGTTAAATTAAGTATTAAAACGTGAAAATAACATTTAGAGGAGCCGCAAGTCATTAAACTAGCGGGCAGGTTAGCGCAACAATACTAGGCTAGTTTCGTCTAATTACATGTGGGAATTTAATCATTCCGTTAACGTGATAAAAATGTATAGATTAACATAGCAAATCGGGGGATATAACATAACGATGGAGGAAAAAATTAACGTCTCGAAAAGAACAGCAGTAACACTAGTGATTATATTTTTACTCGTATTTATTTCGCTTATTTTATTTTATCATGTGCAACTCAACAAGTACAAAAGTACCTTAGAGAACAGCTATCATTTAAAATTGAATCATGGATTCACTGGCGGAAATACGCAATCAATTGAAAATATAGATTATGTCATTAAGAGCCTAAATGAGAATGCAACCAAAGATACTATTTTATATACACTGGGGAATTTGGGGACTTCAATAAATACTGCAGAAGAATCATTTATTTTGCTTAACCGTGACTTTAATCATTATGGAGCTTCATCATATCTGATGTATAACTTTTTTGGGGATCTATTTTGGTATGTCAGAGCTGATTTATCTGATGATATCCTGACTAATAAAAATAAGCTTGATGTTGAATCAAGAGCAAATATCGTAAAAGAACTTGAAGTCCTTAAAGCTGATTTGATTTATATCAGTAAAAAATTTGATGAATCAACAATTAAAGATAAGAAACCAAAATGGATGGAAACGGAATGGAGAAAGGTGATGAAAGAAATCATCGATCGGAATCAAGGCTTTAGATTATATCAACGAATGAAGGTAAAATATGGGTTGGATCATACGCCATGAGTGAATGATTCGAATCGAAGTCCGTTAAGCTCCCTCGGTAAAATGTAGTTTTCTCACGAATGTTCGTTTATTCGCAGGATCTCTCCAATAGATAAATTGCTATCTGGATAGGAGAGGGGATGACCGTCAAATTCGGCAACCGAAGCGCATGCAGGAACAGAAGGGGCGGGTTTCCGCTCCTTTTTTTACTGCTCTGTTGCACGCTGCTCCACGTATCTCCGGAGGCTTTCACTCCCATTTCTCGACGGGTCGATGCCCTTTCATTCCTTCGTCACGCCTATCCGGTGGGTGGAGGCCGGTTATCCTAACGGAACGGGTCTATGCCCTTTTGCGTAATGCAATCCGGTACTCCGTGCAGTCTTGAGATCCCGCGAATAAGCCAGTATTCGTAACAATCGGAAGTACTTAAACAGTTTGTTTCATAGGTAACCCATCGTACCGGAGGCGCTCGTTTTTGTGCAAAGCGCAAAAAATTATAGTGATTTTTAAGATTTGCCGTAGGTACTTCCATTGACCGAATATGAGTATTTTACGCACAAGAAGATGATGAAGATCATCTCTTCGCTTAAACATGGCGTTAAGTTGAACAGGATCGGAAGGATCATTGAAATCGAGGCTAAAAAGGACGGCTACACAATCATTCAAAATCTGTGCAGCCACGGGATCGGGAAATCCCTGCACGAGGCGCCCACAGAAATTCTGCCCGTTTATAACAAGCACGACAAACGCGTATTAAAAGAAGGCATGGTCATTACGATCGAGACCTTCTTGTCGACCGAAGCAGGGGATGTCGTCGAGCAAGGGGACGGATGGACGTTAAGCATGCCGGACAACGGCTACGGCACAGCACGAGCACACCATTATGATTACGAAGGATCAGCCCACCATCGCGACCGCGGCGTAGATCATCGGCATAAACGCATTTGTTCCATAATCAAGGAGCAGATTGCCGACGCGGCAGCTGCTCCTTTTATGATGAAGCCTTTTTGACTTACACCTTTTATGCGGTTCTATTAACGGCTGTTTATCGGCCGCCTTGCGCCGCGTTTGATACGGACTCCCATGACTCCCATGCCGCTAGGCGATCGGCAAAGGCATCGCGTATCAAAGGCAAGACCCCCGCGCCGACTGCGAACCGAAGAGGCGGGTCTTGGGCATCTACGATTTGGAGAATCGCTTCGGCCGTCGCTTGCGGGTCGCCTCGTTCTGCGGTCGCTAAACGGCCTACCACCCGGTCTCTAAGCTCGTCATAGGCCTCCAATCCCCGGGATCTCTTCATCGACAAGGCGCTTCCGAAATCGGTTGCAAAGGCGCCGGGCTCGAGCAGCGTCACCTTTATGCCGAAGTCTTTTACCTCTTGCGCGAGGCTATCGTGAAGCGCTTCGACCGCCCATTTGGAGGCGCAATAGAAGCCGATGAGCGGTGCGGCCACAAGGCCCATGGCGCTCGATACGCCGACGATATGCCCGCTGCCCTGTTGCCGAAGCAGCGGCAGGGCGGCTTGGATGACCCGCAGCGTACCGAAGTAATTGGCGTCGAACAGATCGCGGACATCGGATTCGTCGGCTTCCTCGGTCGTACCGACTAGCGAGTAGCCGGCATTGTTAAGGATGACGTCCAGCCTGCCGAAATGCGCGTGAGCCTGTCGAACGACCTGTTCCGCTTGACGACGATCCGTTACATCGAGCGTTAGGGGAAGGACGGCGTCACCAAAACGCGCCTTCAGATCGGTGATGCTCTCCAGCGTGCGTGCGGTCGCGGCAACCTGATCCCCGCGCAAGAGAGCGGCCTCGGCCCAAATGCGCCCGAATCCGCGAGATGCTCCTGTAATGAACCAGACTTTGTTTTTCATCGTGTATTCCTCCGTTACTGTGGAGTGGCATTGGTTAAACTTCTGATGCCCGTTCGTTCATCTCTAATGTTACGACGCAGCCGCTTGATACGGAATTTCAAAAAGGTTAGCATGGTGTTAACTATTGGTTCATGCAAAAAGGAGAGCCGAACGGAAATGAATGAACAACTGAAGACATTTGTTCAAGTGGCGGAGTCTGGAAGCTTCTCTAAGGCAGCCGAGAAGCTGTTCATCTCTACGACAGCCGTGATGAAGCAGATGAACTTGCTGGAAAAGCAAGCCGGGGTTCCTCTCTTTAACCGTACCAACCACGGTGTCCGGCTTACGCAGGCAGGCTCCGCCTTTATTAAGGATGCGGAATTTATGCTGCGGTACTATCGGGAATCGCTCATTCGCATGCATCAAGCCGCACAGGCGAATCGGCATATGGTTCGGGTGGGCACATCCATGCTCAACCCTTGTAAGGTTTTGATTGATAGGTGGAATGAAGTCAGCGACCAATTTCCGCAATTCGGAATCAACATCGTTCCTTTCGATGATGACGCACATACGCTTCCGACCACTCTCCGCACGCTTGGCCAATCGTTCGATATCATAGCGGGGCCGTTTCTTACAGATCGCTTGAATGATTGCTATCAAATGCTTGCGTTGGGGAGCTGCCGCGTTTGCTTTGCCGTATCCCGGCACCATAGACTGGCCTCTAAAAAGATTCTTACTGTCCAAGATTTGTACGGGGAAAAGTTAGCAGTGGTAAACGGCGGCGAAAGTAATGCGATCCAAGGCATTTGTGATTTCTTGGTCAGGAATCATCCGCGAATACGAATAAAAGATATTCCGCGCCTCTATGATTTGGATGTGTTCAATCGCTGCGAGGAAAGCAATACGGTGATGCTGACCTTAGAGGCATGGGCAGATATTCATCCATCCTTGTCGACCATTCTAAGCGATTTGGATTTTTCGGTTCCGTATGGTTTGCTATATCCGCTGCATCCGTCCGAGGAGATCCGGCAGTTCATAGAGATTATAAGAGAAATGCAGCAGATTCCAACGCACGGGTGAACGCAAGAAATGAGCAATCGAAAAGAAATGAGCGGCTGCTTAAAAGGATTTGAGGTCATCAAGTAATCGAGCCTTGATCGAAGGAATGAACCTAGAGGAGGGCATGACGATGCAGGACAATCAGGAACGCGATGAAAAGCTGGAGAACATTACGGGCGTAACTTGTATTTACGTACCCGTAAATGACGTTTATGCGTCGATTCAATGGTATCAAAAAATTTTAGGTTACCTGCCGGCGAACGACGACCAAGTTGAGCCCGGAATGACAACGGCGGTATTAAATGTTCCCGATCAGGCCGGCAACCTGCCTTCGCCCGGTTTAAGGCAAGTCGTCCCTGCGCTGTTCCTTCGCCAATCCGATGAAGCGGGCGGTCGATTGCGCTTTTCATGGTCTTTGGACCAAGGCAGACCTCATGCCATCGCATGCTTCATATCGCCGCGGATCGAGGAGCTGCTTGAGCGCTTCAAGAAAAACGGCGTACCTATTATAAGCGAACGGGTCACGAGCGGACCTAACATCACGTTCGCTGATCCGGACGGCAACCTTTGGGAAGTCTGGCGACCATAAGTCTCCGCGAGCGAACGTCAATCAGTTTCACTGTTCGGGAGATGATGTAATAACCAGGGAGCAGATCGCGGGCTGTTTCTGCTCCCTGATTTTCTTTGAAGTAGGGCAGGATAATGCATTAAAAGCTGACTGCTAGACTGCCATACCCCCATGAATATACGTCTTTACTTGGTTCGTGCAATGCCGAATGTATTTGTTGTCATTATACAATTTGCTCAACATAACCCCGCCTTCTACTAAAGCGATTATTACACTGCTTGCGGCCTCCACTTCGATTTCGCTTCGAAACTGCTTCCGCCTAATGCCTTCCTTGATGATTTCCCCAAGACTCGTCATTAGTTCATTCATTGCATGCTGGGCTCTTTGTTTTAACATAGGGTGGCCGTCGTCATTCTCAACAGCGGTATTCATTATGGGGCAACCGCCTTCCCATATATTTTGTTCAACCACCTTGATATAAACATCACAAATAGCCAGTATTTTTTCTGCTGGCTCGGACCGCTCAGATATTGCCTCTGTCAAGAGACCTTTTAATCTAGCAAACATGTAATCAAATGCGCTTAGCGCAATTTCATCTTTACTTTCGAAATGATTATAGATGCCCCCCTTGCGTACATTGGCACGCTCGATAATCTCCGACAGAGATGTACCTGCATACCCTTTTGTATTAAAGAGCTCGGCGGATTGGCGAATAATATGTTCTTTCGTAGCTTGTCCTTTTCCCACAGCGATCCCTCTTTCAAAAAATACCGATTGGTCTTAAATTAGCATAGTTTCCTTTTGCATTCAATGCGAGCTGGGAAATTATGCTTGCTCTGTACGTTAGGCTATGTTAAATTAAAACAGACCGGTCGGTATTAAATTGGAAAGGATGATTGAAATGGGTATGTCGTTTCAACACATACGAAACGCTACGTCGGTATTAATCGTGAACGGCAAAAAGATATTGATCGATCCTATGTTAAGTGATCCAGGCGAGCTCCCGCCGGTTCCGTTCACTCGTACGCTTCGCCGAAACCCGTTAACGCCTTTACCTGTTCCGCTTGATTTTTTCGAAGACATGGACGCAATACTTCTGACACATCGCCATTTTGACCATTTGGATAAGAAGGCCCTGTCTATATTGAATAAAAAATTGCCTGTCTTTTGTCAGCCCGAGGATCAGGCCTTCCTGCAGACAGCGGGATTTATGCATGTACATGCTATTCAGCAATCTAATGAATGGTGTGGCATTGAGATGAAACGTATAAAAGGACAGCATGCCCCCGGTTTCGCAGCCAAGCTGCTAGGCCCGGTATCTGGATATATTGTAAGCGCAGCAGAGGCTGGTTCCATTTATATCGTTGGCGACTGCATCTACACACCCGCTATTAAAGAGACCTTTCTGAAATATCAACCGAATATTGCGATATTAAATACGCCCCGTGCACAGATGTTGTTAGGGACTATCATCACAATGACTGCAGAAGATATCCTTCGTCTTGCAGACTTGTCTCCAACTACGAGATTTATTGCCGTACATATGGATGCCATCAGCCATTGCACATTCAAGCGACAGCACCTCCGGTCTTTCCTGAAGGAACGAGGATTGGAGCAAGTTGCTATTGTACCTGATGACGGGGAGGTTATGGATCTTTAGTGTTCAGCCAGATCGCGCTGAGCCGTACAATGGCAGCCTCCGGGAGCAACGCAACCGCGAGGCTGTTTACGTTGCTTCCGTGATGAGAGGGGACGCAAAACAATCAACGCTAAAAATATCAGCGCTTCCGGCTAATTTATTCCGCTTATTCCGGTTCGCAATGCCTTTTATACTTGGCTTAGCAGCCAACCGTGCCTGTTACATTGCAGGAAGATGAAGGCGCTATCAGATCAAAAGGGGAAAGGAGGATGGAACATGAAAATCGGCTATCAGACGAATACCTGGGGGGGCGTCGTCGGTCATCCGGCCGGAGTCACGTCGGTCAAAGATCTGTTCTATCTGGCCAACGGTTCCACGGAGCAGGCGATCCGCGACATTGCGGCTGCCGGCTACCAGGGGATTGAGCTGTTCGACGGCAATCTGGTCCAGTACGAGAACCGGATGGACGAATTCCGCCGGCTGCTGAGCGGCAGCGGCTTGGACCTGATCGGCGTATATACCGGCGCCAACTTCATCTATGAGGACATCCTGCCGGACGAAATGGCCAAAATCGAGAAAACGGCCGAGCTTGCCGCCGCAGCGGGCGCGGAGCATCTGGTGCTCGGTGGAGGAGCCGTCCGCGCTGCCGGTATACGGGAAGAGGACTTTGCCGCGCTTGCCAAAGGGCTCGACATCGCTGCCGGGATTGCAAGGCGACACGGCCTGCAGGCCAGCTATCATCCGCATCTGGGCACCATGGTGGAGCGCCCCGATCAGTTGGACCGGCTTATGCCGCTGACGGACATTCCGCTTTGTCCGGATACGGCGCATATCGAAGCGGGAGGCGGCGACCCGCTGGAGGTCATCCGGAAATACGGCAGCCGGATCACATACATTCACTTCAAGGATTACCGCTCGGGCGCATTCGTCCCGCTCGGTGAAGGCGGACAGTCGTTCGGCGACATGCTGAGGCTTCTGCGGGAGCAGGGATACGACGGCTGGGTTACGATCGAACTGGACAGCCACGACGATCCGGCGAAGGCGGCAGGCATAAGCAGAGCATACCTGAGAGATACGCTGCATTTGCGATAGAAGGTTAGGATAAACCAAATTTGGGGGGCCATATGGCATGAAAAGATCGACCCTGCTTTCCATTATGCTCGTCTGCCTGTTATTGCTGGCAGCCTGCGGCAACGGAGGCTCGAAAGCGGATACGAATAACTCCGGTGGCGCGCCGGACAATACGGCATCCGGTGCCGCAGCCAACACAACGTCGAATTCGGGGACGGCGGATGCGGACGGCACTGCCGACGGCCCGATCACGATTAACCAGGACCTGCCGGACAAGGATATCCTGAGCAAGGGTCCCGACGGCGAAAGCGCCGTCTCCGCCAAGACGCTGTCGCTCTCGCCGGAGGATCTGGCTAAGGTCAAGGAAGGCAACTACACGGCGGCGATTTCCATGCACTATGCCGGAAACGACTGGTCGGCCGCTCAGCTTAAAGGGCTTAAGGATACGTTCGCCAAGATGAACATTGAGATCGTCGCCACAACGGACGCGAACTTCAAAGCCGAGACGCAGGTGGCCAATATCGAGACGATTCTGGCCAAGAAGCCGGATATTCTCGTCAGCATTCCGGTCGACGCCGTATCCACGGCGAGTGCGTACAAGAAGGCGGCCGCTCAGGGCGTCAAGCTCGTCTTCATGGACAATAAAGCCGCCGGTCTTACAGCCGGCAAGGATTATGTGAGTGTCGTTTCCGCCGACAACTACGGCAACGGCGTTGAAGCCGCACACATCCTCGCAAAAGCGATCGGCGAAGAAGGCGACATCGGCGTAATCTACCACGACGCAGACTTCTTCGTCACGAAGCAGCGCACCGAAGCGTTCGAGAAAACGATCAAGGAATCGTATCCAAATATTCATATCGTCGAGCGCGGCGGCATTGCAGGCCCGAATGACGGCGAGAAAGTAGCTGCGGCCATGCTGACCAAGCAGCCCAAGCTGAAGGGCATGTTCGTCGTATGGGATGTCCCGGCTGAAGGCGCCATGGCCGCCGCCCGTTCGGCAGGCCGCACTGATCTCGCCATTTCCACGATCGATCTCGGCACGAACGTCGCCTTGGAAATCGCCAAGGGCGGCATGATTAAGGGTCTCGGCGCCCAACTGCCGTACGACCAAGGCGTAGCGGAGGCCATCCTGGCCGCAAATGCGCTGCTCGGCAAGGAGACACCTCCTTATGTAGCGGTTCCGGCGCTGCCCGTCAATCAGGAGAACATCTTGGATTCGTGGAAGACCGTGTACCATGCGGATGCGCCGAAAACGATTCAGGACGCGGCCAAGAAATAAGGCGTATAAGCCGATGCGGAAGTTCCGTGCCCAACAAGCAGGCGCAGACAGAAAAGGAGAGATGGCCACATGCGTACGTTAAATGTTGGAATGATTGGCGGGGGGTTCATGGGCAAGGCCCACTCGCTCGCCTATGCGGGGATGCCGATGTTCTTCTGGCCGGCGCCGGCCATTCCGTTCCGCAAGACTGTCGTGGATATCTCAGACGACTTGGCTAAGGAAGCGGCAGCCCGTTACGGCTTCGAATCCTACGCCTCCGATTGGAGAAAGGTTGTCGAGGATCCTTCCATCGACATTATCGACATCGTGACGCCGAACAATACGCATGCCGAAATCGCAATCGCGGCGGCCAAGGCGGGAAAGCACATTATTTCCGAGAAGCCGCTTGCCCGGACGACCGAGGAAGCCAAGCAGATGCTGGATGCCGTCACCGCAGCCGGCGTCAAGCATATGGTCGCTTTCAACTACCGCCGGACGCCCGCCGTCGCGCTAGCGAAGAAATACATCGAGGAAGGCGCGATCGGGCGCGTGCTGAACTTCCGCGGGACCTACCTGCAGGACTGGTCGGCCGATCCGAATTCGCCGCTGTCCTGGCGGTTCCGGAAGGATATCGCGGGATCGGGCACGCTGGGCGACATCGGCACCCACGTCATCGACTTTGCCCGCTATCTGGTGGGCGAAATTACGGAGGTCATGGGCACGGCGCAGACCTGGATCAAGGAGCGTCCGATATCGTCCGGGCCGGTCGACAAGCTCGGGACCGTGAAGGCTTCGGGCGAGGTCAAGAAGGAGGCCGTCGACGTCGATGACGAGATCAGCACGCTGCTCCGGTTCGAGAACGGTGCGGTCGGCAGCATTGAAGCGACGCGCAACGCGTGGGGACGCAACAACTTTCTGACGTTCGAAATCCATGGCGAAAAAGGCTCCATCGCGTTCAACTACGAGCGCCGCGACGAGCTGCAGGTCTGCTTCGCCGACGATCCGGACGACCGCCGCGGATTCCGGACGATCTATACGGGTCCGGCGCATCCGAACGGCCCGGCGCTTTGGCCGATTCCGGCGCTCGGCATCGGCTATGGCGAGACGAAAATCATCGAAGCGCATGACTTCATCTCCGCCATTGTCAACGATACCGATGTATCGCCGAACTTCCACGACGGCTACCGCATCCATGTCATTTCCGACGCCATCATGGCTTCCGCAGAGAGCGGCACATGGGTCAAAACGGTCGAATAGCCCTCCTAGAACACTTGATACATCAGAAAGAGACAGTCCGAGCGGATCGCCGTCCGGGACTGCCTCTTTGTCGTTTCATCTCGCAGGGGGCTTAAAGGGCCGGTCGTCCGGCTGGAACCCGGAACCGGAAACGCGTTCCCGCGCCGGGCACGCTCTCGACGACGACATCTGCCTCGCTGCCGTAGACGAGAAACAGCCGGCGGAAGGTGTTGCGGACGCCGGTATGCGACCGGAAATAAGGGTCCTTCGACTCGCCTTGTTCCGCAATCAGCTGACGGATGCGACGAAGCACGTCCGGCGGCATGCCGGTGCCCGTATCTTGAACGTCGACCTCCAGATGATTCTCCTGCAGGGACACCTTCACGGTGAGCTTGAATTCGTCCGCCGTCATGTTGGGGCTCCAGCCGTATTTGATCGCGTTCTCGAAATACGGTTGAATGCTGAGCTTCATGACCTGCACGTCCATGGCCGCTGGATCGATGTCAAACATGGCGCTTACCTCCCGGCCGTTCCGGTAATAATGGATGGTCAGGAAATTACGGATGTATTCCAGCTCCTCGCGGAGCGGCGCCCAGCCGTCATCGTTCCGGACCGTAAAGCGCATCATGCGCGAGACCGACTGCACCATGTCGCCAACCGCATCGCCGTTGTTCCGGGAAGCGTAGGAATCGATCGTTTCGAGCGTATTGAACAGGAAATGCGGATTGATCTGGGCCTGAAGCTGCAGTAGCTCGCGCTCCTTTTCCCGCAGGTTGGCCTGGTACACTTCGCGCTCCATCCGCTGCAGCTTCTCCAGCGTCTTGTTGAAGCTGCGGATCAGGTAGCCGATCTCGTCGTACCGTTCGCCCTGTGGAATCGGCACGTACTTGCCCTGCCCCAGATTCAGCATGCCGGCCTTCAGCTTGTACAGCGGACGCAGAAGAACGCTCATGACCGGAAACGCAACGATGAGTGCCGTTAGCAGGCTGAGGACCGCAATCAGCAGCGACAGTTGAACCGTCTGCCGCACCGCTTTATTGATCGTATTCAGGGGCGCGGTCCAGACGACCAGCCATTGGCTGTCGGGTAGCGCGGCGTAGCTGGCTTGGTATTCGGTAGGGCCGGAGCGGAAAAGGAACGGCTGCTTCGACCCTGCTTGATCGACCAGTGCGGATTTGAAATCGCGCATGACGCCGGAATCGACCGGCGTCTCCGACACAGTGGCGCCGGTTTGGGTGTGTATCAGGATCACCTGACCAGGCTGGCCGGTCTGCTCGCCCCGGAGCATGCTCTTGATCCGGTTCTCCTGGATTTCCACGACGAAAACGGCCCTCGTTACGCCGGTATCCGTGTCCAGGATGGGCCGGACATAGGAGAACGTCGTATCTTTGCTGTAGAGCACGTACGGCATGGCGTGCGGCTCGCTCAGCGCATTCCGGTTGATCCGGAACGCCTTCCGGTACCATGGGTCTTCGCCGAAGGCAAAGGCCGGATCGAGCTGCCGCTGATAGGAGTCGAAGTACACTTTCCCCAAGCGGTCCAAGTAGAGAACGCTGATCACTTCGGGGTGGAATTGCAGCGAGCTCCGGACGAGCGGCCGGAACCGCATGAGATCCTCCGCCTGCTCCTTCAGCCAGCTGTCCGGCGTACCCATGTAATGGACGAAGGCCGGCGTGCTGAACAGGGGGTCGAAGGATTGATTCAGGCTCTGGAGGTAGGCGTTCAACTCCGTCGATACGAAATCCACGTATTGCGATGAGATGGAGCCGGAATACGCCGTTCCCGAGCGGAACATGAACGTATTGGAGTTGTAACCGACCAGGGTTATCGGGATGATGGATATAAGGATCAGCAAGACGAACAGCTTGAATTTCAAGCTAAGCCGGTTTACGATACGCATGACAAAGGCGGGCATGGCCACGTGAGGACCTCCTGGCGTGTGACGTACTCCAGCTCAGGTTGGCCGGAAGGAGCAAGTTCGATTATGAAAATCTGTGTGGTCGACGACGAACGGGAGGTCCGGATGAGCATTCTTCAGAAGCTGAATGCGCTGTTTCCGGACGACGAAATATTTGACGCCGAATTCGGTCATCAGGCGCTGGAGCGGATTGAGATGGTACGCCCGGATCTGACCTTCCTGGATATCCGCATGCCGGAGATCGGGGGGATCGACATCCTTAAGCGGCTGAAAGCCAGTTACCCGGCCATGCATGTGGTCATTATATCAGGGTACGATGATTTTGAATACGCGAGGCAGGCGCTGCAATCCGGGGCATCGGACTATCTGCTGAAGCCCGCGGACCGCGTACAGCTGAGGGAAATCGTCGACAGGGTCCGAGACTCCCTGCAGATGCTGCTGCTCCAGGACATGCGGCAGCGGATCGACGCCGCAAGCATTCCCATGCTCGCCGGTTTCCGGATCGTGCCGCAGGAAGCGGGAATATGGTTCGACGAAAGGCTGTGGAAGGCGGTTTCCTTCGAGCCCCGGGATATGGAACCGGCGAGTCCGCGCAACGGCGAAACCGGCCTGGTCTTCGCCTTCGCCCTGGAGGACGGAACGGAAGGGGCCGTCGTCGGCATGACAGTAGAGCCGGCGTCCGGAGGCTTCCGGGAAAAGGCGGCATTCCTACCGTCTTTTCTGGCCGAATACCGGAAGCATCGGGCCCGCATGTTTTTTCATTCGCGTCCGGCAGCGGACAACGGCGGCCGCTCGGGCAAGGAATGGGCGCGCCGGGCTGCCGCCTGCCGGGAGCGGATCGTCCTGCATGCGCGCGGCGGCGATTACGGAGAGCTGGAGCGTGCTTTCGAAGAATGGATGGACAGCCTTGGCCATCTGGATTATAACGCCCTGGAGCACCAGTGTGCCTTTTTGATGGCGCTTCTGGACGAAGGGTTGACGAAGAAGGACATGCTTATCGTCGACGAGGATACGCTGCGCTACTGGCAGCAATGGGTGTCGAACCATGCCTCCTGGGAAGAACTTAAGCAGCGGTTGCAGCGAATCGTTCTTGGCGGCGTAAAGGCTATCCAGGACGTGGAGCGCCAGGAGCGCTCGGAGCGGGAGCAGCCCCCCGGCAGCTGGTTTCAGCAGGCCTTGGCGCTTATCGAGAACTCCACCGACATGAACGTCAGCCTGGAGGCGGTCGCGGATGCGGTGAACGTGCATCCCGTCACGCTGAGCCGGATGTTCAAGCAGCAAATGGGCGAAAATTTTGTCCGCTACCTGACGCGAAAAAGGCTGTCGTATGCCAGGGAACGCCTGCTGCGTACGCCTAAAAAAATCAATGAAATCGCCGAAGAGACCGGTTACGCGGATCATGCCTATTTCAGAAGCCTGTTCAAACGGGAATTCGGCTATTCGCCCTCCGAGTTTCGCAGGCAGCATGGAATCGACGGGGTGCCGGAGTGATCAGGATGCCGTGCGGAAGAGGGACAGCCGGAGTGAAACGATGGAGAGTCGGATGGATTACGCTGCTGGTTGCTTCGCTGCTGCTCGCAGGGTGCAGCCAGTCAGGCGGCGGCGGGCCCGAGGAGCAGCCCTCGGCGCCGCGTCCGCTGCGGGTGTTGTACGCAACGGTTGAAGCCGGCTCGGAGGCCGTGATTGCGGCGACCGAGCGCTATCAGGCCATCACTGGCCAACCCGTTGAAGTCGACACGTTTCCTTACAACAGTCTGCAGGAAAAGGTGTTTTCGGAGCTCGCGCGGAAAAGCGGCCAGTATGACCTCATGGCCGTGGATACGCCTTGGATGCCGCGGATTCTTCCTCATCTGGAGCCCCTTTCCGCCTACATCCGGAGCGCGAACCCGCCAATCCGCGTAGACGATTTTATCGCCAAGGTGTTTCTGGATACGTCTGTTTTCGATTCCATCCAGTCGCGCCAGCAGCCGCCCGCCATGGACGTCGTCGATGTGGACCGCATCCAGAACGCCGGCTTCGATATTTGGAGCCTGCCCATCCAATCCAATGTGCTGACCGTCAGCTATCGGAAGGATTTGTTCCTCGACTCGGCCAACCGTTCCGCATTCCGGGAGCGGTACGGCCGCGAGCTCGAGGTGCCGCAGACGCTGGACGAGTACCTCGATCTGGCCCGTTTTTTTACGCGCGACACAAACGGGGACGGAACGGTCGACTTGTACGGCACAACGCTGATGGCGGGCATGAGCGAAGCCAATTTCGTCGATTTCAAATCGTTCCTGAACGTATATGGCGGGGAGCTGTTCGGCCACAATATGCGGCCGGTCTTCAACTCGCCAGCTGGTGTCCGGGCGCTGGAGACGTACGGCGATTGGATCCTCAAGGACAAGGTGACGCCTCCCGGCGTAACGGGGTACACCTGGGACGAGGTGGAGATTGCCTTCGGCTACGGGCAGACGGCGATGGGGATGAATTATCACGACATGAAGCTGAACCCTAAGGTGCAGGGTCAGGTGGGCTCGTTCATGTTGCCCGGCGTGGAACGGAACGGTACGATCATAAGGGGACCCCATTTCGGCTCGTGGGGGCTGGCTGTCAACAAGTACTCCCGGCAGAAGCAGGCGGCCTTCGACCTGGCTGCCTACCTGGCGGGGGTTGAGGCTCAGCAGGGCTACCTGAAATACCGCCACCATGTGACGCGTATGTCGGCCTATGAGGCGGCACGGCACCTTGGGGACACGTCACTGCGGGAATATTACGACGTCCTGGGAGCGTCGCTGCGCGTCGGCGTGGGCCGGCCGCGCATCAAGAACTACAATCAGCTGTCCGAAGCTGTGCAAACCGCAGTCCAGAGCTACCTGTCCGGCAGGCAGTCGGCTAAGGCAGCGCTGGACCAGGCGGTGGATACGGTCTCGCAATTCATGATCATGGAAGGCTACTGAATGAAGTGCCGGGTTCGCGAATCGTTCGCGGACCCGTTTTTTTTTGTCAGGGTCCTCCAGCTAAAAATTTCCCCCCGCGCGGTTAAAATCGTCGGCTACAGCCGCTTCCCCGGTCCCGATATACTCAGGATACGAATCGTTCGCAACCGTCAGGTTCGACAAAAAAACAAAAAAGCGGGGGAAGCAGCATGAAGAGAAAGTCGTGGACAACCGCAGTCGCGGTTCTGCTCGTCAGCGGGCTGGCGCTTGCCGGCTGCGGCTCGGCAAAAACAACTACGTCGGCGGCGGAGGTCACCTCCAAAAACTACAGTGCGGATGCATCCGGACCGCTTACGATCAATCCGAACATCCCGGACCTGCCGGTGCAGGACATCGGTCCGAACGGTGAGAAGGCGGTGTCCGCCAAGGAGCTGAAGCTCACCGAGGATGAGCTCAAGAAGATCAAGGACGGCCATTACACGGCCGCCATCGTCATGCATTACTCCGGCACCGACTATATGAACGCGGCCGTCGGCGCCATGAAGAACACCTTTGAGCGGATGGGCATCAAGGTGGTTGCGGTAACGGACGCCCAGTTCAAAGCAGAGAAACAGGTGAACGACATCGAGACGGTGCTCGCGAAGAAGCCGGACGTCATGATTTCGGTTCCGGTCGATGCGGTGTCGACGGCCGGCGCCTACAAGAAAGCCGTTCAGCAGGGCGTCAAGCTGGTGTTCATGGACGGCGCGGCGCAGGGCATGAAGCCCGGCAAGGATTACATCAGCATCGTTTCGGGCGACAACTACGGCAACGGCGCGCTCGCGGCGGACATCATGGCCGAGAAGCTCGGCGGCAAGGGAAAAGTCGGGGTCGTCTTCCATGACGTCAACTTCTTCGTCACGAAGAACCGCTCGGACGCCTTTGAGAAACGAATGAAGGAAAAATATCCGAACATCGAAATCGTGGCCCGCGGCGGCATCACGGATCCGAACAAGGGCGAAGAGGTCGCTTCGGCGATGTTGACGCGCCATCCCGACATTCAGGGAATCTTTGCCCCATGGGACGTGCCGGCCGAAGGCGTTATGGCGGCCGCCCGGACGGCCGGCCGGAACGATCTGATCGTGACGACAGTCGACCTCGGCACGAACGTAGCGATTTCGATCGCGTCCGATGGCCTCGTCCGCGGTCTCGGCGCCCAGCTGCCTTACGATCAGGGCGTGGCGCAGGCGATTCTGGCGGGCTACGCGCTTCTGGGCAAACAGGCGCCCGCGTACGTCGCGTCCCCGGCGATCAAGGTGACGAAAGAGAATGTGCTCGACAACTGGAAGCTGATTTACGGTCAGGACGCACCGGACAGCGTGAAGAACGCGCTGAAGCAATAAGGAGCAGAATCAGGCGAAAGGCCGCACCCGGGCGGCCTTTCCCGCCATCCCACAAAGAAGGTGAGTGCGAATGGATCAACCCGTGCTGGAGATGACGAACATTTCCAAGGCGTTTAACGGCATTACGGTTCTCGACGATGTCAGCTTCTCGGTGAATAAAGGCGAGGTTCATGCGCTGATGGGCGGCAACGGGGCAGGCAAATCGACGCTCATGAAAATTCTCACCGGCGTGTATTCCGCCGACAAGGGCGAAATCCGGATCGAGGGCAAGCCCGTTACGATTCACAGCTATGAAGATGCGAGGGCGAACAACATCTCGATGATCTTCCAGGAGTTCAGTCTGATCCCCACGCTCACGGTTGCACAGAACATCTTTCTGACGCGCGAGACGAAGACGGCGATGGGGCTGCTGGACGACAGGGACAACAAAATCCGGACGGCGAAGCTCCTGAACGACCTGGGCGTCGACATCAAGCCGGACGATGTCGTGCAGAACCTCGGCGTCGGCTATTGGCAGATGACGGAAATTGCGAAAGCGCTATCGCAGGAAGCGAAAGTGCTGATCATGGACGAGCCTACCTCGTCGCTGACGAAGACGGAGACGGAAGTGCTGTTCTCGTTCATCGAAAAGCTGAAGGCCAAAGGCTATGCCATCATTTATATTTCGCACCGGATGGACGAAATTTTCAAAATCTGCGACCGGATCACGATCCTCCGGGACGGCCGTAAAATCACGACGGAAGTGATCAAGGAGACCAACCTTGAATCCGTTATCCAGCATATCGTCGGCCAGTCCTTCAATAAGGCGTTCGAATGGGTGGCGCGCGACTACGCGAAGGAAGCGGCGCCGGTGCTGGAGCTGCTCGGCGTCTCCTCGGGCGAACGCGTCCGGGACGTGAGCCTGAGCATCCGGCCCGGCGAAATCGTCGGCATTGCCGGTCTAATGGGAAGCGGGCGGACGGAGCTGCTTCGCACTATTTTCGGCATCGATCCGATGGACGGCGGCGAGATCCGCATCAACGGCAAACGACGCACCATTCGCAGCGCGACCGATGCCATTGACGCGGGCATCGCGCTTATCCCGGAGGACCGGCGCGTGCAGGGTCTGGTGCTGCAGCACAGCGTGCGGGACAACATGATCCTGCCTATCATCCGGAAGATGAAGAAAGGCCCCTGGCTTGACGACCGCAAAGCGAACGACGTCAGCAAGCGAATGGTCGAACGGCTGAAAATCAAGACGGACAACATTTTCAAAACGAGTAACCTGCTGTCGGGCGGCAACCAGCAAAAGATCGTTCTCGCCAAATGGCTGGCGAACGATCCGGATGTTCTCCTGCTCGACGAGCCGACAATCGGCGTCGACATCGGCGCCAAAACCGAAATCATCGACATCGTCCGCGAAATGGCGGAGAGCGGTAAAGCGGTGCTGGTCGTTTCCTCCGAATTGCCCGAGTTGCTGGCGCTCAGCGACCGGGTGCTGATCATGCACGAAGGCCGGCTTATCAAGGAATTGGAGCGGCAGGACATTCACACAGAGGAGGAGCTTCAGTATGCCATCCAAGGGTATTGAACCGGCGAAGCCGGCCCCGTTCGCGGGACTCAAGGGCTTCGAATGGCGCAACTATATCGTCTATATCGCATTCATCGGCGTGCTCATTTACTTCTCCGTCACCCTGTATTCGGACGGCTTTATGACGACGGGCAACCTGCTCAACATCGTGCGGCAGACGGCGACCATCTCGCTGATGGGTCTGGCGATGACGTTCGTAATCAGCACGGGCGAGATCGACCTCTCCGTCGGCTCCATCGCTGCCTTGTCTTCGCTGACGGGCGCCCTGGCGGTTTCGCACGGCTTCGGCGTCATCGGCGGTCTCATCGCCGGACTTGGAACCGGCGTTCTTGTCGGGCTGGTCAACGGCATGCTGGTGACGAAGGCGGCCATCCCGTCATTCCTCGTGACACTGGGTACGATGGGGGCGGTTAAGGGTCTTGCCATGTGGGTCACGGACACGGCGCCGGTACCGATCGTCAACGATACGTTCAACTTTATCTTCGGCTCGGGCGATATAGGTCCGATTCCGGTTCTGCTGATCTGGACGCTGGTGTTCACGGTCATCGCCCACGTGCTGCTCCGCAAAACGTCGTTCGGTCGGCAGACGCTGGCCACGGGCGGCAATGAGACCGCAGCCCGCTTTTCCGGCGTCAAGACGATGCGGATCAAGCTGCTCGTCTTCCTTGGTACCGGCTTGATGGCCGGTCTGGCAGGACTGCTCTATGCGGGCCGGATGAACGCCGGGCGGTTTTCCTTCGGCGAAGGCGACGAGCTCTCGGTCATCGCCGCGGTCATTCTCGGCGGCACGAGCCTGTTCGGCGGCGTCGGCACGATCATCGGAACGGTCGTCGGCGCAATCATGATCGGCACGATCAACAACGGCTTAATCATCATGGGCCTCGACGTCTCCCAGCAGATGATGATCAAGGGCCTTATCATCATCCTTGCCGTGATGTTCGGCAAAAAGGCGATCAAGAAATGACGGCCCCCAAAATTCGGGCGGGCGTCATCGGAACCGGCTTTATCGGCCCGGCGCATATCGAGGCCATGCGCCGGCTCGAATTCGTCGAAGTCATCGCCCTCGCCCAGAACGGCGAAGAGATGGCGCGGGAAAAAGCGGCACAGCTTGGCGTGCCGCTTGCCTATGGCGATTATCGGGAGCTGCTGGCCCATCCAGACATCGACGTGGTGCATAACTGCACGCCGAACCACCTTCATTTCGAGATCAACAAAGCCATTATCGCTGCGGGCAAGCATGTGCTGTCCGAGAAGCCGCTGGCCATGACAAGCCGCGAGTCGGCGGAACTGCTTCGCCTGGCGCGCGATCGCGGCGTCGTGCACGGCGTCAATTTCAACTACCGGCAATACCCGATGATGAAGCAGCTGGCCGAGATGGTAAAGCAAGGCGAGCTTGGCCCGATCCATCTCGTGCACGGCAGCTACTTGCAGGACTGGCTGCTGTTCGATACCGACTATAATTGGCGGCTCGACCAAGCGATCGGCGGAAGGTCGCGGGCAGTCGCGGACATCGGCTCGCACTGGTGCGATACGGTACAGTATGTGACAGGCAAGCGGATCACGGCCGTCTTCGCGGATTTGTGGACGGTCCACCCGGTCCGGAAAAAGCCGATCGCGAGCGGTGCAACGTTCGGCCTGCAGACGGACGGCGGCGAAACCGCCTACGAAGAGGTGCCTGTCAGCACCGAGGATTGCGCGTCGGTGCTCGTCCGGTTCGAGGATGGAAGCAAGGGCTCCTTTACGGTTTCCCAAGCCAGCGCAGGCCGTAAGAATGCGCTGAGCTTCGAGTTGAACGGCAGCCGAAAATCCGCTTATTGGAAACAGGAGGAGCCCGCCAGTCTGTGGATCGGACACCGGGACAAATCGAACGAAGTTCTGATGGCGGATCCTTCGCTGTTCCTGGAGGAAGCTCGGACATCCATCCACCACCCCGGCGGGCATACGGAAGGCTGGCCGGATTCGCTGAAGAACATGATGCTTCAATATTATACATTCATCCGCGATCGTAAGGACCCGCGCAAGGACCGGCCGAACTTCGCTACTTTCGAGGACGGACACCTGTCCATGCGCATTACGGACGCCATCCTTCAGAGCCACGAAGAGGAACGCTGGATACGCGTAACAACCTAACCACCAAGGAGGGACTCATTATGATGAAGGCGGTTGTTTTTCCGGGAGACAAGAAGGTCGAAATAAGGGAAGTTCCGATTCCTTCGCCGGGCGGCGGCGAAGTGCTGATCAAGATGAAGGCGTCCGCGATCTGCCGCAGCGATATGAGCCTGTACTACGGCAGCGATGCGGTGGTTGGAGGAGAAGCGGCCAAATCCGGCTGCATCCACCCCGGTCATGAACCGGCGGGTGAAATCGTGCAGGTGGGCGAAGGCGTAACCCGCTTCAAGGAAGGCGACCGCGTGGCCGTGTACCTCGCCGTCGGCTGCGGCGAATGCGCGCACTGCAAGAGCGGCTACCGGATGTTTTGCCCGGAATGGAAATGCATCGGCTTTGACCAGCACGGCGGCGACGCGGACTACATGGTCGTGCCGGCTGAGAACTGCATGCGCATCCCCGACCGCATGAGCTACCTGGTGGCAGCGGTATCTACCGATGCGGTCGGCACGCTGTACCACGCGCAGAAGCGGCTGGCCATCAGCGGCCGCGACACGCTGGTCATCTTCGGCATGGGCCCGATGGGGGGCGCCGGCGTCATGGTCGCAAAGGGGCTCGGCGCTACCGTCATCGCCGTCGACATGCTGGACGAGCGGCTGGAGGTCGCCAAGGAACTGGGTGCCGATTATGTCATTAACGGCAAGGAAGACGTGCTGGCCCGAGTGATGGAGATTACGGGAGGCCGCGGCGCCGATGCCGCGATCGACTGCTCCGGCAGCCCGCACGCGGAAAATACGGCACTGAACGCCCTGAGGCCGCACGGCCGCGCCGCGTTCATCGGCGAATGCCGCGAACTGACGATCCATCCCAGCAATCAGTTGATCCGCAAGCAGGTCACCGTTATGGGCTCCTGGTATTTTCCCATCTTCGAATATGACGAAATCACGAGGTTCATCATGGAGAAGGGCCTTCCGGTGGAGAAGCTCGTTTCCCACACGTTTCCGATCGGGGAAGCGGAGACCGCGTTCCGGATGTTCGACGAGCGCAAGACGGAGAAAGCGGTCTTTGTCTGGGACTGACGCGGGCGTACAAGAAGCAAGACTACCCTTCCGAGAGGACGTGTACCGATGAAAGGACTTTCGTTCAATACCTGGGTGTACAGCAGCTTCCCCGTATGGGTTCCGTCGTATCCACTCGAGGAGACGATCCGGCGCATAGCGGGCTTCGGCTATGATGCGATTGAGATCGGCTGCGCCAGCCCCCACGCCTGGCCCCCGCATCTCAACGCCGAACGCCGTCGGGACATCCTCGCCCTGCTGCGCAGGGAGAAGCTCGCCGTCTCGTCGATGCTTCCGGCGCCGGGCGGCGGACCGGGCAACAACCCGAGCTCGCCGGTAGCGGAGGAGCGCGCCTGGGTCGTGGAGCATTACAAGGACATTCTCCGGCTGGCCCACGATTGGGAGTGCCCGACCGTCATCTATCTGGCCGGCTGGGCCGTGTTCGGCACGTCGCAGACGGAGGCCTGGAATTATAGTCTCGAGGCGCTCGACCAGATTGCGCCGTATGCGAAGGAGCTCGGCATCACGCTCGTGATCGAGCCGACGCCGACGGACAGCAACCTGATCGAATCGGCCGACGACGCGATCCTGCTCGCCGAGCAGTCCGGCCACGACAACGTGAAGCTGATGTTCGATACGATTCACGCCCTGTACCGCAACGAGGTGCCGAGCGATTATGTATACCGGATGGGCGACAAGCTGCACCATGTCCACATCTCGGACAGCGACCGTCTGCCGCCCGGACACGGCCGCGGCGATTTTGAAGCGGTGCTGCAAGCGCTGAAGGACATCAATTACGGCGGTTACCTCGCCGCCGAGATCGGCTTCCACAGCCGCCAGTCCGAGCCGGATTGGTATGCCAAGGAGAATATTCGGTCGCTGAAGGCCATCATGGAGAAAATCGACTGGAAAATCGGATAAGGACAAATGGATGATTGCGAAAAAAATGAAATAAATCGAGACACGGGGAACATTTTATTCTCTTGGAGTCTTCGGCTAAAATCAAAAAAACGCGCCTGAACCATAGCGGTTTTGCGCGTTTTTGTCGGGACGGATACGAATACGGTGTCAGGACGGAATGTTCATAGCGGTCTGAATGTTTTTCAGATCGAGCTGAATTTGCTCTGAAATATGGTAGGGATGGTATAGGCCCCGCTGCATCATGTAGGTTGTTATCTTTTCATGGGAATCTATGGCTTCGTCGAGCTGTTTCATCAAAATCTGCTTGATTTCGGGGGTGGCACATTCGGTCACGGCCATGGCGTAGTTTCTGACTCCGCTCTTGGCGTTCATCAAACAGTCCATTGCAATCACGTCATCGGTCAGCGAATGAAGCCCTGTCATGTGTTCTAATATTGTGTTCATGTTTTTATCTCCTATAAGGTCGATTTAGACAGCACTCCACTGAGCTCCTGAAGCTGCTGCTGGGATAATTGTGCGTCTTGCTGCAAAATTTGCATGAGTTCCGGGTCGGTTACCAGAGCTTGAAAGGTTATGGTTTTGGTCATGCAGACCGTCTTGAACGCAGCCATTTCATGAACCTCCAGCATCTCATGCAAAGCGTAATTGGAATTCATTCGGATGGTCCTCCCTTGTATCTATCCATATTCAAGGCTTTAAGACGACTTTGATGCAGTTGTCCGTTTTCGTATCGAACACTTCATAGCCGCGCTTGGCCTCGCTGAGCGGAATGACGTGCGTAATAATGTCTCCAGGGTCCACTTTGCCCGACGTAACCAACTCGTACATATACGGCATGTAGTGAATGACCGGAGCTTGTCCGGAACGGATATTCACGTTGCGCTCCATGATGTCGCCGAGCGGGAATCCGTTATAGCGTCCGCCGTATACCCCAGTGACTTGGATGGTCCCGCCTTTACGGACAGCCTGAGTCGCAATGATAAATGCGCTCATGGTGCCGCCTTGCAGTTTCAAACCGCTGGCCAGAAATTCGAGATCGCTCATCTTTCCGTCCATTCCTACCGCATCAATCACGACATCGGCGCCGCCTTTGGTCATTTCCTTGAGATTGTTGCCGATATTCTTATCCTGTTCGAAGTTTACGATTTCCACATTGTTTGTTCGCTTAGCATGCTGTAAGCGGTAATCGACATAGTCGACGGCTATGACCCGCTTTGCTCCTTTCAGCCAGCAGAATTTCTGGGCCAGAAGTCCGACCGGACCGCAGCCGAGCACGATGACCGTATCTCCATTCTTTACGCCGGCGTTATCTACGCTCCAGAATGCCGTCGTCATGGCATCGGCGATCAAGCTTAGCTTTTCGTCCGGTTGTTCGCAGTTTTCGGGAATCTTGAAGTGGGTAAAGTTTGCGAACGGGACTCGCAGATACTCGGCTTGCCCGCCAGGGTATCCGCCGGTTGTTCCGGAGTAGCCGAAAAATGCGCCCATATCCCCGTTTTCGTTTGAATTGTCACATTGGCTTTCCAGCTGATTTTTGCAAAAAAAGCATTCTCCGCATGCGATGTTGAACGGGATGATCACACGGTCGCCTTTTTTTACCTTTGTCACGCCTGGGCCTACCTCTTCTACGATCCCCATCGGTTCATGCCCGATGACGTAGTTCTCCTGAAGGTTAGGGATCATCCCGTGAATAAGGTGAAGGTCGGAACCGCAAATGGCGGAACTGGTGATCTTTACGATCATATCGTCCGGTTTCTCAATCTTCGGATCCGGCACCTCTTTGACCAAGACATTTTTAATCCCTTGATACGTTACCGCCTTCATGCTTTATGTCCTCCAATATGTTCATCTGGGGTCCGATCAAACATCCCTTTACGCGACGTATCCTCCGGGAACAAATTCATCTGCCCGATCATGACCGTATTTTTCGCCGAAAGCTGGTCGAGTTGGTACTGTTCGTTCAGCTCGTAAGGATGGAACCATTTTTTGCGAATCATGAGCTCCGTGATTTCTTGGTGCATAGCAATCCCCTGATTAAGATGATTGCGCAGCAGAGCTCTTACATCCGGAGAAGCCGTTTCCGTCAGGGCGATGGACAAATTTCGCACACCCTCCTTGGCACGAAGAAGGAAGTCCATTGCAAAAGTCATATCTGCCATTTCCGGCATATTTAATGAATTAATCGGGTCTAGATGATCAGTATTCATTTGCGTTCCCCTTTAATGTGTTATAGGTGTGGGGCTATTCGGAACTGGCGCTTGGAAAGGAGCTCTTGCGTAGATTGCTTGCAGCTCGGAGATTTGTTGTGTGGATTGAATGACGTCTTTCTGCATTAAAGCTTTCAGCTCTTGGTCAAAGACCAAGCCTTGCATAAGCTTTGACTTGGCGATGCAGAGCGTTTTAAAGTTTAAAGCTTCATGCAGTTCCATCGATTCGTGCGGCGCTAGCGTTGGCGTATTCATTGAGAATTTATCCCCTCCTTTTTTTCACTACGTTAGATTTTCCAATTCATCGGATCCTATTCTAAAAAGGATTGCCGGAAATGTAGGGTCGGATAATTCCCATGCAGGCGTAAGAATATAAACAAAATTTCAACCGCATACTTAGTTCTGTTTAAGTGGCTGATCTTTGCTCAAGGAAGGAGGAATCACCTTGCCCAATGAAAAGAAAATGGCTCTAAGCACCGAAAACGCAAGAAAACCGGCAGAAGGCGCACTTGACTCGAGCGGCAATGCGCTGGAGCAGCATGCATCTAACGCGGTTTCTGAGGTGAAATCGGCTTTAAATCAAGCGATAAGCTCGATAAGTGAATCTAATGCGGCAACAAATTCACAAGCCCTGGAGACGGCCCGGCAGCAATTGACCCAAGCAGAGGAATTTTTAGATCAAGCGCAAACTTCGGCAAACGCATTGCGTCTGCCGGACCAACAATAAAAGGGTAGTTTTCTGAACTTACGCCGATAATTATAAGCAGACTGCGGAAATGGCCTCCTTTCAAGGAGACCTTTTGCACGTCGGCGGACGCGCTTGATTGGACGGACCCGCGCCGCGAATCTTGACAAGCGAGAGGGAGGCCCTTAAGGGGGCCTCCCTCTTTCTTCTGCTTAACCGAAGTTCTTCAGCACCACAGCGCGGCGCAAGCAGGAGCGCAGCAGGGCAAGCCGGGCGACGTCCCGGGGCATTTCCGTAAAAAATTTTATTACCCGGGCACTTGAAGCCCCTCATTCAGTCATATATAAGTGATAGCAGTTCGAACCTGTTGAGGAGGATTTTATTCATGACGTTGCCGAGTGAAAGGTATTTCGGAAAGCTTGAGGCGGTTTTTTTATTTTACGGAGCCATGCCTACAGGCGTTGCTGTTTCTGAAACCGGACGAGTTTTTATTTGTTTTCCAAAATGGGGAGACGATGTTGAATTTACGGTGGCTGAAATCGTTTGCGGAACCTTGCAGCCTTATCCTAGTTTAGAAGCTAATTTGGCAAGCCAATCGACAATCACAACGTCCTTCATTAGTGTCCAAAGTGTCTTTGCGGATGGAAAGGGAACGCTTTGGGTACTGGATACGGGGGCTCCTAATTTTTCAGAACCCATCAAAGGGGGGGCGAAGTTAGTCGCTGTCGATTTAAATACAAATACCATAAGAAGCGTATTTACATTTACAGAGGATGTTGTCCTGCCAACCACTTATCTGAATGATGTCCGATTTGATTTTCGTGTTGGGAAATCAGGTTATGCTTATATAACGGATTCGTCTACCCGAGGACCGGGGGCCATTATTGTCGTTGATTTAGAAACGGGATATGCCTGGAGACGGTTGAACGGGGCAAATTCAACTTCGCCCGATCTCTTTTTTTTACCGAAAGTCGAAGGCGAAATCCTGATGAACCGCAACAAAGATGGATCTACTTCACCCTTTAGATTAGCCTCGGATGGTATAGCGATTTCCCCGGACGGCAAGATTTTGTATTTTTGTCCTCTCTCCAGTCGACAGCTGTACTCGATTTCAACGGAAGTCCTAAGAGACCGAACGATACCGGATATGAATGTACAGGATCACGTGAAGTATGGGGGAGAAAAAGGAGCTTCAGATGGAATGTTCACCGGTGCAAAAGGAACCCTTTATGTTGGAGATTATGAAAACAACAGTATTCGAAAGATATTGCCCAACGGCATCATGGAAACGATCGCACATGATCCGAGAATTTTATGGCCGGATACTTTTGCGATTGGTCCAGATCAATACTTATATTTCACCGTGAACCAATTGCATCGGCAGGCCAGATTTCATTATGGATATGACCTGCGGCAGAAGCCTTATAGCTTGCTCCGTATGAAAATAGACGAATCACCTGCTCCTGCCTTTTAATAAGGACTTCGCTCTAGGAAGTTGACTCTATTTGCCTAGAAGGGTTTCTGCTTTCTACAGATCATACATCCAGAAGGTCCTACGGGAGCAGACCTATTCTTTTCCCGCCATGAAGGAACCGGAACGCCTGCTGCTGAACGGTATTCACGATATTACAAGCTATAACAAAGCCATTTCTACTATTAAAGCTAAATAGATGCCGGGAACGGAGGTGCGCTTGCGCATCTCCGTTTTGATCTGTCCGCAAGCCCGAACGCCGGGGCTGCCTCTAAGGTTCCCATCATGAAAAAGTAAAAATATTTTCAAATCGGTCATTTCCAAGGCTTATTCCCTTCGGCGATCTTCGGTACGATTTGTACAGAGATCGATAATGATGAAGGGGTGCGAGCCATGAACAATACCATCCTGAAGACGGCCAGGAGCAAGCCGAAGCCGCGCGTCCGTTCAGCCGCCCGGCGGAGGGAGACGCTCTCGGGCTACATCTTCATCGGACCGATGTTTCTGGGCTTGTTGATCCTGACGATCATCCCGACGCTCCTTACCTTTATTCTCAGCTTTTCGGATTGGAGCTTTATTTCCGGCGTCGACAAGCTCAAATTCACCGGCTTTAAAAACTTTTCCAGGCTGTTCGACGACGATGTCTTCCTCACCTCGCTCAAGAACAACCTCTGGCTGCTGCTCGTCGTCCCTATCCAGCTGATCATCTCTCTGGTCCTCGCGGTCATCATCGACAGGCTGGTCTACTGGAAGGGCCTCTTTAAAATCATCTTTTTCATGCCGTATATCTCCAGCATCGTGGCCGTCTCGATCTGCTTCCAGCTGCTCTTCCAGCCGTCCTACGGTCCGATCAATCAATTTCTGCGTTCCCTCGGCGTGAGCAGCCCGCCCACCTGGCTCGCGGATATCCGTTATGCCCTGCCGTCCGTCATGATCATCATGGTCTGGGTAGGAATCGGGTTTTGCCTGATCGTCTATATGGCCGCTCTGCAGTCCATCCCCAAGGATCTATACGAATCCGCGGACATCGACGGCGCGGGCGCGTGGACCCGGTTCAGCCGGATCACCTTACCCCTGGTGTCGCCTACGACGTTTTTCCTGCTCGTCACCGGGTTCATCAGCTCGTTCAAGGCGTTCGACATCATCAAGGTATTGACCGAAGGAAAACCGGCCTACTCCACCTCCGTCGTGACCTACTACCTCTATACGACGGCGTTCGAGAACCTCAAGACCGGTTATGCTTCCTCCATGGCGCTGATCTTGTTCGGCTTTGTCCTCTTGATTACGCTGTTCCAGCTGTACGGGCAAAAGAAATGGGTCAACTACTGATCGGGGTGACGACATATGGATAAACAGAAAAGAGGCGTCCGGACGGCCGCCACGATCGCAATGCTCATCATAGGCGCCGCCTTCATCACGCCGTTCCTGTGGATGATTTCGGCTTCGTTCAAGCCCGAGATCGATGTGTTCAATTATCCGATCGAATGGATTCCGAAGCATTGGAACCTCTATGGCAATTACCGCGAGGTGTGGTTCGGCGAGCATCCCTTCGGCACCTATTATTGGAATACAATCAAGGTAAGCGCGCTTACGACGGTCGTATCCGTCCTGGTGTCGAGCATGGCCGCCTATGGATTCGCGCATGTGGATTTCAAGGGCAGGAACGTCATGTTTCTCGTCGTGCTGATGACGTTCATGGTGCCGAGCTATTCCATCATCGTGCCGCAGTTCCTCCTCTTCAGATGGCTGCATCTGTTCGACAGCCACCTTGGCCTGATCGTGATCGGCTCCTTCAGCGCCTTGGGCACCTTCATGCTCCGCCAGTTCTTTCTCGGCATTCACAGGGATTACCTGGAGGCGGCCAAGCTGGACGGCGCCGGGCATGCCCGCATCTTCCTGCAGATCACGCTGCCGCTGGTGAAGCCCGCGCTGGCCACTTACGGCATCCTGCGGTTCATCTGGACCTGGAACGACTATGCCAATCCGCTCATCTTCCTGCGCAGCGACCGTCTCTCGACGATTCAGCTCGGCATCCAGAAATTCGCTTCGGAGAGCGGAGTCTACTATTCTCTCATCATGGCAGGGACCGTATCGGCCATCCTGCCGCTTATCGTCATCTTCGTCATCGGGCAAAAGCAGGTCATCGAAGGCATCGCGATGGGCGGCGTAAAAGGGTAAAAATAATTCCGGATCAGTCAAAATAGTAGCTCTGATCACGCTCTGGACTATGGTAAGTTTTGATTGTCAAAAAAGAGATGCACCTAAACCGGGAGGTTGAAAAATGAAAAAGAAATGGTTGTCGGCCGCTGCGGCCGCGCTGCTGGCGACAGGCCTGCTGTCCGGCTGCGGCGACGGATCTGCGAACGACGCAGCTTCGCCCAAGCAGGCTGGCGGCGCGAGTCCGAGCGCCACCGCTCCTGCCGTCAAGGAGCCCGTCTCCATCAAATTCCTGGGCTGGGAAAAGGCATCCGTCTATCAGCCCGCCATCGACGCCTTCCAGCAAGCGAATCCCGATATCAAAGTCGACTATGTTCCGCTCGTCGAGAACGATTCGAACGAAACGATCAAGAAGATCGATCTGATGTACGCTTCGGACGACGATTTTGACGTCTTTACGCTGAACTCTGCCCCGGCCTTCGCCCAGCGCGCCGCGAGCGGGATGCTGGAGCCGATGGACGGCTATCTGGCCAAGGAAGGCGTCAAATACGAGGACGAGTACAAGGCGGAGCAGCAAAAGCTGGACGGCAAGCGTTATTCCCTTCCGGGAAAGTTCGGGCCGTGGATGATTCTTCTGAACAAGGAGCTGCTGGACGCGGCGAACCTCGAGGTGCCGAAGAGCTGGACCTGGGATGAATTCCGGGACTACGCCAAGAAGCTGACCAAGGGCGAAGGGGCGAGCAAGACCTACGGCGCGCATTTCCATGAATGGAAGGACTACTTCCTGCTGAAGCTCTATAGCGCATCGACGGATCAAGGCATCATGAAGGACGACGGCCAGACGCTCAATGCCGACAACCCGCTGATGAAGCAGTCGCTCGAGCTGCGCTACGAGATGGAGAAGACGGATAAATCAGCGACGCCTTATCAGGACGTCATTACGCAGAAGATTCCTTACCGCAATCAGTTTTTCCAGCAAAAAGCCGCCATGCTCCCGACCGGACCGTGGATGGTAGCCGAGGCCGGCGGCACCGACAAGATTCCGGCGACATTCGTATCGGCATTCGCGCCTTGGCCGACCAACGCGGCCGGAGACGACGTCTACTCGTTCGGCGGCGCCGATCCGCTCGTCATCTCCTCCCATTCCAAGCACAAGGAAGAATCCTATCGCTTCCTGCGCTATCTGTCGACCGAAGGAATGGCGCTGACCCACCAGTTCTCGGCTTGGAAGAAGGCCGACATCAATCAGGAGGTCGACCGGATCGTGAGCGCGACGCAGTCGCCGGACAAAATCGACAAGGCATCGCTGATCAACGTCCTGAGCGTGACGAAGCTGCCGATCCCGCCGATTACGGTGTCCTACGCAGGCGATCTGGAGAAGGCTTATATCGCGGAAGCGGACACGTACATGCTCGGCAATAATGACATCGATAAGACGATGGCCTCCATCAAGGCGAGCCTGCAAAAAATTATAGATGCAAACAAGTAGCTCCAAAATTATAATGGGGGGGAGGATGCTCTTGCGGCATCCCCTTTTCCATCTTAAAAAACGTCCGGCCTGAACGGCGGAACGATGAACTTATTCCGGAACGCGGACGGGAGGCAGGGGCCATGCGCATGCCGTTGATAAGCTGGAGGCAGAAGCTGATCGTAATGTCCCTGCTCTGTCTTGTCGTGCCGTCCGTCATCACCCTTATCCTGCTTGGGCTGTATGCGAAAAACGAGCTGAAGGCCAAAGCGGTCGAGAAGGCGGAGCAGTCGCTGGAAGTGGCCGAGCTGTATACGTCCAATATCATGCAGGATATGGTAAACGCTTTCAATTCCATCCAATACGACAGCGAGACGATAACGGATATGCGCATCGCCTGGAACAAATACAAGCAGGACGGGACGGGGAAGGTCGATTTCTTCTCGTTCCGGCATCTCTCGGAGAAGCTGGACCGGATCACCTTTTTCGGCGGAGAGACCTATGTGACCATTCTGCTGCCCAATGGCCTGTACTTCACGAATTATTCGACCTACAACAACAGCCTGAACTTCATGTACAAGGAGAAGTGGCTCGAGGAGATGGCCGCCGAGCCGGGCAACACGACTACATGGCTGGGCACGCAAAACAACTACATCCGGTCGGAAGCCGATAAATATCCCCATGTGGTCACGATCATCCGCAAGTTCCAGCTGTACAACAACGGCGTGAGCGCCTATATCATCCTGAGCAAGCCCGAAGGCCAGTTCCGGCAAATATTCGCTCGTTACGAAGGCGACCCGGTGTTGATGCTGCTGGATAAAAACGGCGTGATCGTCTCTCATACCGACCCGTCGCAGATCGGGTCCAGAGCTCCAGTGCCAGCCCCGCCGCAGGGACAGAACGGCCGCTCCGAATGGAACGGAGCCGATTATTTGACGGTAAGCCACTCGCTGCCCTTTGCCGGATGGAGCCTGCTCAGCCTCACTCCATACGAAAAAGTCACGAGCGGGATCGGCAGCGTGTTCAACCGGACGTTCGTGCTGCAGCTTGCTTTCTTCCTGCTGTTCGCCCTTTTGCTGCTCTATTTTCTCAACCAATGGACGAAGCCCGTCATCCGGCTCGCGCGGACGGCCTCCAAAGTCGAGAAAGGTTTTCTGGACGAGCGCTCGGGCGTCAGAGGACGGCATGAGGTCGGATTTCTGGGGCTTGCCTTCGACCGCATGCTGGACCGCATCTCGGACATGATCGTGCAGATCGAGGAGGAGCAGACCCGCAAGCGGATGGCCGAGCTCGAGCTTCTGCAGGCGCAGATCAACCCCCATTTCCTGTTCAATACGCTCAACTCCATCCGCATGCAGGTCATTCTGAAGGGCGAAGAGGAAATCGGGGGCATTATCGGCTCTCTGTCCACGCTGCTGCGCATGACGATCAACCGCAACAACGAGTTCATTCCGCTGCACGAAGAGGTCGCTACCGTCGGGCATTACATGCAGCTGATGAACTTCCGGCATCATGAGCAGGCGGAGCTTACCGTCAATCTGGCCTCGGACACGCTGCTGGCGTCGATTCCGCGGTTCACGCTGCAGCCGCTTGTGGAGAACGCTTACCTCCATGGCCTGCGCCAAAAGAGCGGAGAAATCGCCATTACTTCCTGGAAGCGGCAGGCGACGCTCTTTATTCAAATCCACGACGACGGCATCGGCATGGCCGAAGAGGCGCTGGAGCTGTTCCGCAGCGGCGCCCCGATGTCCGGCATCGGCCTTAGGAACGTAAAGGAGCGGCTGCAGATCATGTATGGAATCCGGTTCGAGATGGAGATGACGAGCGAGCCTGGAGCGGGCTTGAGGATCATTCTTAAAATTCCGCTGCAGAGCAGGGAGGAGCTCCTTCATGCATAAAGCCATTCTCGTGGACGACGATGTGGCGGTGCTGGCCTTTCTCAAGCAGCTCGTGCCTTGGGAGGATTTCGGCTTTGAGCTGGCGGGGACCTATACGAACGCGCTGGATGCTCTTGAAGCATGCCGAGGGGGATACCCCGACCTGATTCTGACCGATATCGGCATGCCGGAGCTCGACGGACTCAGCTTGATCCGGAGGCTGCAGTCCGAGGGGGCCAAGAGCCGGTTCGTCATTCTGTCCTGCCACGATGAATTCCACTATGCCCAGCAAGCCGTTCAGCTTGGCGTTCAGGACTACATGCTCAAGGAGTCGCTGACCCGTCAGGGCATCGCGGAAATGATCCGCAAGGCACAGGTCAAGATCGAAGAGGACAAGAGCCTGAAGATCAAGGTGGACCGGCTCAGCGTCCAGGCGAGCAAGAGCAAGGCGGCAGCCAGGGAGCAGTGGCTGAGAGAGGTGCTCTCATCGGCCTATGCGGATCCTTCGACTTTGCTGGAACAGCTCCGGGAGCATGGCCTGCCCGCCCGCCTGGGACATTTCATTCCGCTGCTGTTCCGCTCCCACCGGCATCAGGAGGCGATCCGGCGCTACCGGCAGGAGGATGCCGTCAGGTTCATCGTGGAGAACGCAGCCGAGGAGCTGCTGCGGGACGAGCCGGACATGCTGTTCATGGGGCATGCGGGAAGCGCGTTTTTCGTGCTCTACGGATACAGGAAAGACTTGGCGCGCAATCCCTACGAGCATGCCGCCTCCGCTGCGGGGAAGCTGCAGCGGGCGTTCGCCGGCGTGCTGAAGCTGGAGTATTCCGTTGCGATCGGAGAGGAAGCCTCGACGGGAGCAAGCCTCAGGCGGCAGCTGATAGAGCTGCAGGAAGCCGGAGAGCGGCTGTTTTACTCCGAAGGGCCGGTCGCGGTCAAGAAGGCCGAGCTGCAGCGGGAATGGAATCGGGAAGATCCCTTCGCCTATCATTTCCACTACGCGGAGCGCTTCGGCCGCTTGCTGCTGGAGACGAGCGACGAAGTCGGCCCGGCCGTGGAGGCGTTCATCGGCTTGGTGGCGGAACGCCGGTTCCAGCCTGCGGCCGTCAAGCAGCTGGCCTGGAAGCTTGCCCTCGACCTGCTGCTCAAGCTGCGGCTCGGCATGGCGTACGACAAGGAGAGGGTGCAGCAGGAGATCGGATGCATGACGCATGTCAGCGAGCTTAGGGAGTGGCTGGCCAGGTTTTTGGCGGAAGCCGTCGCCCAGGCCGGACGAATCGCCAGCAGCAGCAAAAAGACCGAGATCGTGGATGCGCAAAACTACGTCAGGCTGCACCTGAGCCGGAAGATTTCGCTTGAAGAGACGGCGGAATACCTGCATCTGAATCCCAGTTATTTCAGCCGCCTCTTCAAGAAAGAGACCGGAGAAAACTTCATCGAGTTCGTGAACCGGATGAAGATGGAGCGGGCGATGGCCCTCATCAGCGATTCCCGAAAATCGGTGGAAGAGGCGGCATTTTCGCTCGGATACGACAATAAGAGCTACTTCATCAAGCTGTTCAAGCAGCATCATGGAATCGCGCCCAGCCGAATCGTCTGATGGCCGTTCGCCTATGGCGAAGCTGCCGGCCGATGCCGGAGCCGGGAAGGTCATAAGGAGCCGCGGAGCGTGCTCGCCCGGCTTGCAGCTCAAGCCTGCTGCCGGCAACAGGGCGTCTGGAGGTGGCGGGGAAGCCGCCTCGTAAAAACAATACCCCAGGACCAAAGGGTCCTGGGGTATTGATCATGGTCCGTCAATTCAATCTCTTGGATAGTCCACGGACATGATATCCATGAACGGAATTTTGACCATATCCTGCGCCTGCTGGACATGAACCTTGCCCGTGCGGGAATCCATGACCACGATCTGCCCTCGCACGAACTCCTCCCGGCCCCAGACCGTCAGAACGATTTCCGAATTCTCCTGATACGCTTCGGTTATTTGGTTCCCTATTTCCTCCAGGACGAACTCATCTCTCGTGGGACGCTTGGGGACCTTTGCCTTTGCCATGTTCACAACCTCCTGTTGCCAATTGCCGTTCAAATTCCATGCGGCCAGCTTCTTATAAGGCTCATAGCCGCACCGAGAGGTACAAGCACCGTGTATCCAAACCTCGTTTAAAAGTGCAAATTCCACTTGTCGTTCCTAGGAATGATAGACGCACCCTATTTATTTATGAACACGGACCATGGATATCTTCACTAGTTTCCCAATAAACAAGGCGCCGAGTCGTTTTTTTCTATAGAGGGTTAGTATAACATACTTCAAATCAACCTGGACGGTCATCATAAAATCATACGAAATGGTTGCCAAATTGCAACCTTCCGGACGCTCCGACTCGTTTCCTTGAGTAGAAAGGGGAGGCTGACGTGAACATGCATATCCGGACGCACAGATTGGAGGAAGCGCGGTGAAACGTTCTTGCCTGCTTCTGGCGCTTGTATGTACACTGTGCGGATGTGAGAGCAGCGACGAAGGAAACACTCCTGCCGCCGTGGAAGATAGCAACGCGAAAGGTGCTATAAACACAGCAGCTCTGCCCGTCACGAAAGAACAGGGCTCGACAGATCCCCCCCGGCTTTTCCGTCGAGGTTGAAGGCGATCGGGCTGGTTCGGATTTTGAAACGGCGTATGAAATGTGCGCAAAAGCTTTGGCTGACTATTACAAGGCGATCTGGAACGGCTCGGAGATCGATTTGGATGCTTATATCGAGAACAAAAACCTTAACCATTATATGAAAAAAAAGATTGCAGCCCAGTATGATCTGTTTCTCAAGAACAATCTTGTGGATAACCTGGTGACCGATGTTGATATTGGCGTTAGTAAAGCAGAGTACGACGGAGGAGACAAGAGCTACGTCTATTTGAAATTAGATGCGCGCGTTCAAAAGGACGTGGGCAGCTATGCTGAACCTACCGAGTTTCTTGTCCATCGTTCAAATGGAAAGGCAGTTATTGCGGATTGGTATGCGAGCGGAAAGGACAGCTACGATTCCATCGTTCGCGGGGATGGTCAGACGATCGACAATCCTGATATCTGGAATGACAGCGAATGGATAGAGAAAGTAGCTCTTATAACGGATTGAGCTGCACATGCCAGATACGGTTGCGGCTCTTGTCCGATGCGGTCAGCGGCCAATCAAGGCCGAACCAGGACTTATCCACAATTGCGGATGAGTTATTATCCACAAGCTGTGGGTAACAACTCGGCAGGAACCTTTTTCCAGTTGTTCCGTCTGTAAGATTGTCCCGTTCTCAATCAATTGATTATAAAAGGATGGATGGAAAAATGAAGAAGATCATTCCCGGCCTCTTTCTTGCAGCAGCCGTGCTCGTCTCGCCGCCTGCCGCCCATGCGGCTAGCAGCCATATCAAGGTTGATGGGGCAGCTGTCGCTTCGGATGTAAAGCCTGAAATGAAGAACAATCGCACCATGGTGCCTTTGCGTGTAATCAGCGAGAATTTGGGAGCTGCGGTCGATTGGTCCCATTCGGAAGTGACGCTGACGAAGAACAAGATGAAAGTGATTCTAAAGGTCAATAGTGCGACTGCGGTAAAAAATGGCGAAGAAGTTCAGTTGGACTCCAAGCCGTACGTCAAAAACAATCGGGTTCTCGTTCCGCTGCGATTTATTGCCGAAACCTTTGGCTGCACGGTCGGTTACAGCAATTCCACGGTAACGGTCGATTCTCCGCCGCTGGTCATTAATGATATCGCAATAAAGACCCTTCAAACCGAATACCATATGACCATGGGCGGCGTCGTCGAGCAGATCAATGGAAATTCCTATATCGATTCGGTCTACAAGCTCATGGATAGCGGCAAAGGCCAGAAGGTCGATGCGCCTGCCAGCTTCGCGTGGAGGGCCAACATCGATGTGCCTGGGTCCTATTATAAAAATAAGCAATATGACTTCCTGGACAGCAAGGGAAGCAGCGTGAAGCGTTATGATGTTTATACTTTGGTCGAGGCTTTCCCGGCTGAGGATCTGAAAGGATTTGCAAAGGTCCTCATTCATGACGCCAAGAGCGACCAATGGTATTTGTTCAGCGAGACAGCAGTAAATTCCCTGGCGAAGCTGACGGACTCAGCCTCCTCGAACGGTTATTCGAAGGTAATCAGCAACACGGTTGTTTAAGCCGCGGCAGCCGACAGTGCTTGCAAACTGATCAGCACCTGACAGGCTTTGCTCCTCGGAGAGCTTGTCCTTCAGCTTAATAGGCTATCCAAAGCCGCATCTCTCCCGAAGTGGAGGGAGCGGCTTTTTTTTGGTTCTATATTATTCAATTCGAGCAGGAAGACGGCAAGAAACGATAGAGAAGCTGACGCGCTCTTCACGAAAGCCGGTTTTCAACCGATAAATACAATCTAGATTTATTGATATTTTAGTAGGCGGATGGAGGCATATGTGGATGCGGAGGGTTGCCGGCATCATCTTCCTCGTGGTGTCGCTAAGCATCTGGATACCGCTCGGCATCAGCTCGGAGCGAGGTTCGGAACCGAATCGGCTGCGGGCGGAAAAAGGCGTGCTCGATCTTGCCGGCTGGGACGGCTCCGGCCGGATCGCGCTGAACGGCGAATGGGAATTTTATTGGAATGAGCTGCTTGCGCCGGGAGAGGCCTCCCGGCAGGGAGAGCCGGCCTGGATGGAGGTGCCGGGCGCATGGAACGACAGACAGGCAAGCGGGGATGAAATGCCTGCCTACGGCGCGGCGACATACCGGCTCAGGCTTCTCCATGTGCCGGAGTCCGGCGTTTATGCAATCAAAAAGACGAATATCCGCTTTGCCAGCGAGATTTACATCAATGGAAAAAAAGTGCTGATCGACGGCGTGCCCGCTCTGAGCGAGGACGCGTATGTGCCGGGCAACTCTCCCAGGATTGCTGCTTTTGAGCTGGAGCGCGGAGAGGCGGAGATTGTCGTGCATGCATCCAATTACGACTATCTCGATTCCGGCATCCCGATGCCGATCTACTTCGGCAAGCAGGAGGCCGTCCGCGCCGCCCATGAACGCAGCCTGCTCGGAGAATCGACCATGGCCGTTGTGCTCACGGTCGTCGGCCTTATTCACCTCGTGCTGTTCGCGGCTGTGTGGCTCTACGGGCAGCGGGATTATCCTCTGCTGCTGTTCGGCCTCACCTGCTTCGGCTTGGCCGTATTCAACGGCCTGCTGGGAGAAAGGCCGCTGACCCTGCTGCTGGACGGGCTGTCCTTTCAAACGTTATATACAATCAAGGATATGAGCTCTCTAGCCGGCTTCATCGTCTCTGTCTATCTGCTTCGGCTCTTGCAGGGAGACCGCCCCAACCGATGGCTGCGGCTGTTCGTGCTGGCGCTGCTGGTCAGTCTGCTTTTGTTTCCGTTTCTGGACATCCGGGAGTACCTGTTGATTTATCAGCTCATCATTTTCGCTGAGCAGCTGCTGATGGTTTGGCTGTTCTGGAGCGCTGCGGCTCATTATGCGCGCGCAAGCCGGGCCAAGCGGTACGAGGCGCTGCTGCTGCTGCTGGCTGTGCTGCTGCTGATTCTGTACTCCATCTGCTGCTGGCTGTTCGGCTTGTCGCTGCTCAACTCGTTGCTGCTGACCCAGATCTACGTCGTTTTGTTCAGCCTGGTCGTCTTTCTGATCATTGTCTACCGCTTCTACTCGGCATTCCGCGAGATGGATCATATGCACCGCAAGCTGCTGCGGCTGGATCGCCAAAAGGACGAATTCCTCTCGTCGACGACCTATCAGCTGAGGGCGCCGCTGCAGGATATCGTCCACCTGGCCGACAGCGTAGCCAAGAGCACGGCCATCCCGCCGGGCTCCGGTCCCGCGCGCAGCCTCGAGCTGATTGCCGGTACGGGGCGCAAGCTCGGGTACCTCGTCCAGGATCTGCATGATTTCTCCCGGCTGAAGCATGAGGACATCCAGCCGGAGCTGCGCAACCTCGATTTGAGGTCCGCAGTCGAATCGGTGCTTGGGCTGCACCGGTCCCTGCTGGGACGCCGGCCGGTTCTGCTGCTGAATGGGGTAAAGGAAAATATGGCGGCAGTCTATGCGGACGAGGACCGGCTGGTGCAGATTCTTCATCGTCTGGTCGGACAAGCCGCGTTTCGGGCGGAAGAGGGCAGAATCGAGATCGATGCCGAGGAGCAGGGAGGCTTTGCAGTCGTGACGATCCGTTTCATCGGGAAAAGAAAGCCGATGCACTCGGATGAGCGATTCATCGCCGATCCTCCCCTGTCCGGCGAGGACTCCGCCGATCTGGCGCTGCTGATCTCCCGCCGGCTGATCGAGCTGCAGGGTGGCCGGGTGCTGCAGCCGGCGCCGGGAGAGGCGGAGCTGCCGTTCCGATTCGCCCTGCTGCTGGAGGCCGAGCATGGCGGCAAGCCGGCCCGGAGGGGAACGGGAGCGAAGGAGCCGGCTGCCGCCGCCCATTTCCTCCAGGCCGCCCGCGACGGCAGGCAGCGTCCGGCCGTGCTTGTGGCCGATCCCGACACCGCCAGCCTGCACGCGATTTCCCAGCTGCTGGAGCAGGAAGGGCTCCGGGTCGAGGCTGTCCATTCGGCGAAGCAGATGCGGGAGGCGCTCGGCAAGGAACGGGAGTTATGCCTCGTGCTGCTGGGCGTATCGCTCACGGACGGCAGCGGCTACGAAGCCCTTCAGGAAGCGAGGGAGCGCTTCTCGCCTTCCGAGCTTCCCGTGCTGATGCTGACCGGCCGGCGCCGGGAGGAGGACCGCAAGCTGGCCCTCGATCTCGGCGCGAACGATTACGTCGCCAAGCCCTTCGAGGCGGAGGAGCTGCTCGCCAGGGTGCGCAGCCTCGTCAAGCTGCGGCAGTCGGTCAAGGAAGCGAGGGAGCGGGAGATCGCCTTCCTGCGCTCCCAGATCAATCCGCATTTCCTGTACAACGCGCTCGGCGCCATCGCAGAGCTGTGCGTCGAAGATCCGGCGAAGGCGGAGAAGCTGACGATGGATCTATCGGGATATTTGCGCGGCAGCTTCGACTTCCGGGAGCTGGACTCCTTGTCTTCGCTCGGAGCGGAGATGAAGCTGATCGAGGCGTATGCCGAGATCGAGAAAGCCCGCTTCGGCTCCCGGCTGAAGGTAAGCCTCCGCTGCGACGCCGATCCGGGCCTGCGCTTCCCTCCTCTGCTGCTTCAGCCGCTCGTGGAGAACGCCATCCGCCACGGCCTTCTCTCCAGGGGGCGGGGCGGAGAGGTCAAGGTCACGATCTCCGAGCGGGAGGGCTTCCTGCATGCGGCGGTGGAGGATGACGGCGCCGGATTCGATGCGGAGGCGATGTATGTTCGGCTGCAGCAGCCGGAGCGCATCGGCGGAGTCGGGCTTTGGAACGTCAGCGAGCGGCTGCGGCTGCTGTACGGGGAGAAGCTGGACCTGACAAGCCGGGCGGGGCAAGGCTCGAGGCTGGCCTTCCGGGTTCCGGTCGCGGCCAGGTCCGCACGCGGTTATGACAAAGGAGGATGAGCGATGCTGCAAGCGATTATCGTGGATGACGAGGAGCTGTCGGTTCGCCGGCTGTCGCGGATTGCTGGCGAGATCGGCGGCGTGGAGATCCGCCGCAGCTTCTTCAGTCCGGCGGAAGCCTGCGAGTTCATCCGCAGCCATCCCGTCGACGTCGCCTTTCTCGACATCAACATGCCCGAGATCGACGGGATGGAGCTTGGAGCCCGGCTGAAGCAGCTGCAGCAGTCGCTTGAGGTCGTCTTCGTAACCGGCTACGACCGGTACGCGGTCGATGCCTTCGAGCAGGACGCGGCGGACTATGTCCTCAAGCCGGTCAACGCGGAGCGGCTGGCCAAGACGCTCGAACGTCTCCAGAAGCGCCTTAAGCCGTCTCGGGAGCCGCTTGCGCAGCCGAAGCTCGGCGTCCGCCTGTTCGGCGGCATCCGCTTTTTCCGCTGCGACGGTACGGGCGGCGCGGAAGCGCCGATCAAGCTGCGCAGCCCCAAGACCGAGGAGTTGTTCGTCTACCTGCTTTGCAAAGGGACCGTCAGCCGGGAGGAAGTCGCCGATACGCTGTGGCGAGGGCTCGACCCGGACAAAGCCGCCAAAAACATCAACTCCACGCTCTATTATATCCGCCGGCCGCTCGCAGACGCCGGCCTGGAATCGCTGCTGCAGGCCGGACGCTACGATATCCGCATCGACGCCTCGCAGGTGGATTGCGATCTGTACGAGTACGAACGCATCGTCCAGCGGATCCGTGCGGAGCCGTCGCCGGATCTGCTGCGCTTCGACCAGGCGGAGGCCGCGGCGCAAGGCTCGTTCCTGACCGGCAAGCTGTACGAATGGGCGGGCGAGCTGTCGCGGCGCCTAGAGCGGGAGCGGATGGAGCTGATGGAAGGGAAGGCGAGATTGCTGCTGCGGGACAGCAAGCCTCAGGCCGCCTTTCCGCTGTTACAGCGAATGATCGAGCTCGATCCGCTGCGGGAGGATATCCACGTGGAGCTGATCCGCCTCTACATCCGCCTCGGCCGCACCCATGACGCGGCCAGGCAGTACCGGGAGCTGGAGGAGAGGCTCGCCCGCGATCTCGGCGCGGCTCCTTCCCGTTCGTTCGCGTCGCTCATGAACGCCGCTCATTTTTAATTTCATCGATAAGCCAGGACTTTAGAACTAAAGTCCTGGCTTTTTTTGTGTTTTCTATCGCTTGTTTATTTTTCGTTTATTCCTTTTTCCTAGAATGGACTCGGATTGTGTCGAAATTAGAGTGGGTCTGAAGTCAGTCTTCGACAAGGGGATAAGGGGGGCACTGAGGTGCATCTGCGCAAAATTGGCAAACGAGGGTTCAAACTGCTTCTGGCGGCGAGCCTGCTCGTCGGAGCCGCGGCAGGAGGCTGGGCTGCGCCGGCCGAGGCGGCTGCGGCCGATCTGGAGGTTACACAAAAATTCGGCAACCGCATCGGCAATCTCAGCTATGAGGCTCAGAATGCGTTCGGCAATTTCTACAACAGCATGGAGCAGGGCTTCTATATGCAGCATGATCCGGACACGTCGGCGGACTGGGGCGCCGGCGATGTATTCACGGATGAATCCGGAGCGACCTACACGCTGCGCGTCGGCGAAAATCCGCTGCTCTCGGCAATGGCGCTGAGCGGCCACGCGAAGGTAAAGATCGGTTTCGCCGTGCTGCGTAAGAACTACGGCTTCTTTTCCGGGTCGGAGAGTTCCAGCATTACGGTTACGGTCAACGGACAACAGCTCATGCACTACGATACAAGCGATACAGATAAAAGCACGCAGATCTACAACAAGTCAGAGGAAACTTGGTTGACGCCAGGCGCCGTCATCAAGATCCGCATCTTCGGCCAGGACGACGACGACGGCCCGACGGGCGTGCGCGGCCTGTACATCAAGTTCGAGGACAAGGAGCGTCCCGTGTTGGAGGGCTACACGTTCACCGGCAACGGCGCTACCCGGGAGAACGAAGAGATTCATCAAACCGAGCTTTATGTGAAAAAGAACGAGTTCGTCGACCTCGCCTACAACTTCAGCGAGCCGGTCCGGCCGACCTCGGTGACGGCAAGCTTTTCCGATTATTTCCTAAGGCATCCGCTGTTCGTCAATCCCGACGGCACCGGGCTGCCGGCGGCCGGCCAGCCGCAGTACCTGCAAAACACGACGTACAGCGCGGCCAATCTCGGCACGTACCATGACAAGATCGCCTACCGGTACGCCGCTTCGGCCTATCACAACAGCGGCAACCTGCCGCTGGAGCCGAAGGTCGACGGAAGCACGCTGAACGCCGCTCCGATGGATCTGTCGCTCAAGGAGAAGCTGGAGCAGGCCGTGCTGGCGGACGCCGCGGGCAACGTCGCAACGATGCGCTTCCCGAACAAGGCCAGCGCGGCCAGCCTGCCGAAGGTGCAAGGGCATACGCTGGATCCGTTCGACTACAAGGCCGGCGGCTACCGGGTCATCGTGGATGCGGTCCGGCCGAAGTACAGCAAGTCCGGCAACGGCATCCAGCCGGAGATTCTCACCGGCACGACGCTGAACAAAGGCGACGTCATCGACTTCAGCGTGCAGCTCACGGAGCCGGGCATCGTGAACCGGATCTGGGAAGGCCAGGAGGCGGGCACGTACCTGCTGTTCAACAACGGCATGAAGGCCTACTACGTCTCCGGCTACAGCAAGAGCGTCTGGAAATTCCGCGCCGTCATCGGCGACTCCGTCGATCTGGAGACGCCGCTGCTGAAGGTGATCGCGCTGTCCCACGACAACAAGACGCCGTCTCTGTCCGACCTGTCGGTCATCCAGGACTATGCAGGCAATCTGCTCATCCAGCCGGCGAACTACGACGGCGTGTTCGAGAATGCGCCGATGGACGTGGAGCCGTCGCTCGTGAACTCCAAGATCGACTGGGCGAACCTGTTCATCGACAACACGAAGCCGCTTATCGGCTACCGCTACGAGGCGGGAGGCGCGACGGGCACGGCCTATGCCAAGGAGGGCAAGGTGACGATCGACGCCAACGATCCGTCCCTGCTCGTGCCGGCGCTCGATCCGGTCGTCCAAGACCGGGGAGCGGAGCGTCCGAGCCGCGGCATCTACCGCCCGAGCAATATGACGGGAGAGGCGGCGCCGTCGATCGGCCTCGTGTATTATGCCTGGAGCCAGTCCCCGGCCGATCCGCTGGCGGGCAAGGAGGCCGACCACTATGCGGCCGTGAAGCGCTATTCCCTCTCGGCGAAGCAGCCGTCGGAGGAACTGTATCCGGAGATGACCGGGCTTAAGCTCTCGGCTGCCAACAACAAGACGAACGTCATCTCCCCGCCTCCCGAGGCGCTGCTGCCCGAAAACAGCGGCAAATGGTACCTCCATACGTGGACGGCGGACATGACCTGGGATACCGCGCGCGAGCTGATGCAATACGAAAAGATGAAGGACTATGTCCTCAAGCATGCCGAGCAGTATGAGGCCTGGAAGGCGGAGGCGCCCGGCTCGGAGGCGGACAAAACCTTCTACGCCGACAACAAGGCGCTGGCGGCCGTCGGCCAGTACGGCGACAGCAACGAATGGAAGCTGGAAGACTTCAAAAACGACGATTCCAACTGGACGCATGAGGTCGGCGTGCTGCGCCTCGACAACCTGCAGCCGCAGCTGAAGCCGGCTGTCGTCTCCGCCGACGGCACGGCGGACGTGACCGTGCAGGCGCTCGTGGAGGAGCCGCACAGCGGCATCCGCAGCATCGGCTACCAATGGGTCAAGGACGGCTTCCAGCCGCAGGAGCTGGAGTGGAAGCCGGCAGCGACGGTGGCCGGCGCGGTATACGGAGACGAGGCGCCGTCCTACACGGTGACGCAGTCGACCTATACCGACGTGTTCGAGGACGGAGCGTACTGGCTCTACCTCAAGGCCGAGGATCAGGCCGGCAACCTCATCGTCGGCACGCCGCAGAGCGCGCCGGTCACCGTCAGCTCGGAGCAGGCGCTGCCGACGCGGTTCCTGCCGGAGCCGAACGCGGCCTATACGCGCAGCTCCGAGGTGAGGTTCTGGATCGGCCAAGCGGTGCCGGACTACGTCGGCTACGCCTGGTCGGACAGCCCGCTGCGGCCGTCCGACGACGGCTTCGCGGCGCTGGCACCGGAAGCCGCGGCCGAGGAGGGCTGGACGGGGTACACGATTCCGGACGAGGAGATTAGCGGCGTCCGCTACGCGCATGTGAAGGCGGTGATTGGGGACCGCACGCAGTATTACTCCAGGGCGTACTATTTCGACAATGAACCGCCGCAGATCGGCTTCGGCCTGGAAAGCCTGAGCTACCCGCTGCCGAAGCAGAGCGTGCTCGTGACGCTTGCCGAGCTGTACAGCAAGAGCGGCCTGACCGCCTCGTACCAGTGGGTGCGGGAGGGAGATCCGGAGCCTTCGGTGAGCTCCGGAGGCTGGGTGCCTCTTGGGAACAGCCGCGTCGCGGAGCTGGAGGGGACAAAAGTCCTCGCTGACGGCGAGACGGCGGACTTCCGCCTGTATGTGAAGGCGACCGATGGAGCGGGCAATACGGCCCTCGCGGCCACATCGGGCACGTTCAAGCTGACAGGTCCGGTCAAGGATTCTCCGGCCGCGCCGGGAACGTCGGCGCTTGTCCGGCTGACCGGCGACGAGGAGGACGGTTATACCGCCATCGTCAAGCTGGGGCTGCAGACCGACAACCCTTCCGGCTATGAGTATTCCGTATCCCCGGACGGCGGCGAAAGCTGGCAGAAATGGCGTCCATATACGACGTTCGTCAGCCTGAAGGTGCCTTCGGGCGATGCTTCCGCGCTGCAGGTGCAGGTCAAGTACCGCTCGCCGAGCGGAAAGATCGGCGCCGTCTATCCGGTCGATGCCAAGGGCTTCGATCCCGATGCCGAGCCGGTCTATGCCGTAGCGGCGATGTCCGGGCTGACGCCGGTGAACGGAGCTGACGGAGCGACGTTTGAGATCGCTCCGCCGCCTGGCATCCGGATCGCCATTTCCAAGCTCAACCCTCATCAGCCGACGCGCTCGGGCAACCGGTTCAACGTCAAGCAGAACGGCTTCTACACGTTCGAGCTGACCGACCTCAACGACGCGAAGCGCAAGGAGACGCTCGTCGTCGTCGTGAACAACGTCGACGATGTGAAGCCGGAGGGCATCATCCAATATTCCGTGAGCAACAACATCAAGACGAACGGCCATGTGACGGCGATGCTGACCGGCCTGGAGCCGATCATCGTGACGAACAACGGCGGCAAGAGCATCTACACGTTCACGGAGAACGGCGCTTTCGAATTCGAGTTCAAGGATGCGGCCGGCAACACGGGCAAGGCGACGGCGGTCGTGTCGAACATCGACCGCGATCCGCCGCGCGTGCAGATCGTGCGCTCCTACGCCTACGGCAAGGACGGCAGCCAGAGCTTCGGCACTCTCCGCGATTCCGGCGGACGCGTCGTGCTCTCCTCGGGCGTGACGCTGTCGGTCGTCAAGGCGGACAGCCAGGCGCGCGACTTCGTCGTGCACAGCCAGAACAACGGCGTCGCCGTGACGAATAACGGGACCGTATCGTTCACGATCGGCGACGCGCTCGGCAATACGATGATTCTCAAGGAGCAGGTGGACGGCATCGTCAGCGAAGGTCCGCAGCCGGAGCGCGTCTCCTACGCCTTCGTCGACAGCCAGGGAGCCGAGCTGCCGGCAAGCCGCATCGTCACGATCGGCGGCAAGAAGTACGCCGCCGGCAGGATGAAGGTGACGCTCAGCGGCAAGGTCGCGGCGCCGAACGCCGTCTTCTCCGGCCTGAGGCCGATCGGGACGCCGGGCGCCTACAGCAATCAGGTGAGCGACGCCAGCGGAGCCTATGCGTATTCCCGCATCTTTGAAAGCAACGGCTCATCGGCGCTGTCGATCTCCGATGCGCTGGGCAACGCTACGCAAATTCCGGTGACGGTGGCAGGGCTGGACAATGCCGCTCCGACGATCCAGCTGAAGCAGCAGACGGCCGGCGTCGTGCAGAACAAGGCCGGCTTCAACGCCGCGGCCGATCTCGGCGGCTACACCGTCTCCGACAACTTGTCGGCGGCGGACAAGATCAAGGTCGAGATCAGCGGGCTCGACCTGAGCAGGCTCGGTCGCCAGCGCGTCGCCTATACGGCGTCCGACGAGGTCGGCAACCGCACGGTCGCCTACCAGGACGTCGTCGTCGTCAAGAACGGCGGCCTGCTCATCTTCGGCAACGGCACGCTCCTCTCGGCTTCTTCCGGCGAGCAGGCGCTGTTCGATACGAACCGCATCACGTTCCGCGTGAGCGGCTACAACGCGATGAAGGTCGGCGGCAAGGAGACGGTCAACGAAGCCGGCACGTTCGAGCTGCTGTACCAGCCGGGCCTGTACCGCGAGGGCCAGATGAAGTCGATCGCGTCCAAGCTGACGTACGAGCAGCTGGCTGGCGGAGGCTTCACGGTCACCTTCCCGAAAGCGGGCTGGTACACGATCATCGTGCGCACGCAGGAGCGGGACCGCGAATACGCGAGCTTCTTTGTCGGATCGGTCAAGTAGAGTCATGAACGAAGGAACTGGGGGATGCTGGGTGAGGCTGCTCAAACGCGCAATTTCGTCGCTGCTGGCATTCGTGCTGGTGTTTCCTGCCCTGTTCGAGAGCGGCCACGCGGTGGCCGCCGAGCTCGGCAAGAGCCGCACGACGACGATTCAGAATGAATTTATCAAGGTGACCGTCGACAACGAGACGGGACGCTACGGCATCCGTACGGTGGAAGGCCAGCCGATCCGCAAGCAGGATCAGAACGTGAGCCTGATTTTCCGCGGGGACGATCCGGAGACGTCGTTCACGACGTTCCGCATCGACGGCACGGACTATATTTTCGGCAACAAGTACAAGTTCGGCCGCGAGGAGTCGCGCACGACCGAGCCGGTGCTCGTCGAGAAGCCGAACGGCACGAAGCAGCTGGAGATGACCTGGACGCTCAAAGGCGTGCAGATCAAGCAGATCCTGCTGCTGTATACGGACAGCAAGGACAAGGCGAACTCGGGCAACGTGAACATCCGCTACGAGGTCGTCAACGGCAGCGGCGCGAAGGTCGAGGTCGGCAGCCGCATCCTGCTCGACACGATGGCCGGCGGCAACGACGGCCCGGCGTTCCAGGTCGGCACGGCGTACAAGGCGCCGCTGTCGGTGGAGCGCAGGCTCACCCACGAGCCGGAAAAGCTGGGCATTCCCGAGGAGGACCGCCCGCTCTATAAGCTTCCGGCCTACTGGGTCATGCGCGACAAGCTCGACCTGGAAAATCCGCAGGCGACGAACGTCGTCGCCTACGGCTTCAACAATATGGCCGAGCAGAACATCAACATCGTCGACGAGATGGTCGTCGGCCACTGGAACGGGCTCGCGAACACGAAGTGGGACTATACGGTCCACCCGAACCTGGACTTCACGCGCGACACGAACGACTACGGCAGCGCCGACTCCGCCGTGGCGTTCTACTGGAACCCGGACGCGATCGAGCCGGGACGCATGCAGAGCTTCGAGACGGTGTACGGCCTCGGCGAGATCGTCTCGCCGGACAAGGTGTTCTCGATCCGCTACGTCGATCCGGTGCAGCAGCTCGCGACGCTGGCCGACGGCAGCGCCTACCGGGACGAGGGCATCTTCGACATCACGGCCGAGATCGAGAATCTGCCGGCGTTCAACATGGAGCATTCGCGCATTGAGCTCGAGATGACGCTCCAGAGCGGGCTAAGCTTCGTGCAGCTCGACGAGCGGGGCAACATCCGGCGGGACGCCTCCGGCAAGCCGCTCGTGGACAATGTGAGCAGCAAGAAGCTGGAATACCGCAAGGAAGCGACGCCGGAGGAAGCCCGGCAGGGCATCCAGCCGAAGTACAAGCCGGGCGACACAGTGACGGCTTCCTTCAAGGTCATGGCCAAAGGAAAGCCGTGGCCGACGACGCGCCAGTACATGCTGACGGCGCGCAGCCCGGAGACGCGCAGCAAGCTGGAGGGCGTAAAGGACGAGGGCATCCAGGCCCAGTACGAGTCCGTCAAGTCCAACTTCATTCTGCTGCCGCCGGTAGGCGAGGCGACGCCGACGTATGTATACGGCGTCTCGCCGAAGGAGCTTTACAGCACGGACGTCAAGTACATGACGGTCAACCTTTCGAATATCGAAGCGTACACGACGGGCGGCGAAGGGACGGAGCCGAACTTCGACCTGTATCTGATCGAAAAGGCGACCGGCGACCGCTACCGGGTGCCGGTGAAGGATTCGGTGCTGCTGCAGCCGACCGACGACGGCCTCACGGGAGACATGCGCATCACCTACCGGGGCGGCGACAAGGTCGACGAGACGGGCAAGGTGCTTGAGGAGGGACTCGGACCGGAGCTGCCGCTCGGCGAATACGAAATCGCGATCGATTACAAGGCGGCCGCCGGAGACGATCCGGAGATCGCGTCGATGTACGACATTACGGCCGGCGAGACGATCCTCGTCACCGACAACGACGAATCCCGCATCCGCGAGGCCGGCATCCTGGCGCTGTACAAGGAAGTCGTCGATCTGAGCGGCCTCGACAACGGCGCGACGGTCGGCGCGGAGCGGCTCGAGCAGCTGAACAGCCTGTTCCCCGGCAATCCGTTCAAGGAAGGCAGCTTCCTGTACGCCGCGGCGACGAGCTACAAAAAGACGCGCGCGCTCATCGGAGCCGCCAGCAAGGCGGTCGATCCCGAATTCGATCTGAGCGGGTTCGCCGACGAATCGGCACTGGCGGAGACGCCGCTCTACAACTACCGCATCTTCGAGAGCGAGGAGGATCTGGAGGCGTTCGAGGAGGAGGCGGAGGAAGCGGACATCGACCGCGAGGCGCTCGTCGTCGTGCGCGGCATGGTGAAGCAGGTCGGCACCGGGGACGATCAGCAGATCATCGTCGATACGAAGACCGAGCCTGCCATCATCAACGATTCGGTCGCGTACAGCGGCAAGGACCTCGTCATCGTGCGCGGCAAGCTCGACATCTTCGGCATGAAGCAGCCGGAGGGGCTGCCGCTGCTCGATACGATGTTCGTCAAGGGCGACGGCACGCTGAGCGTGGCCAGCAGCGGCTTCATTTTCCACAAGGGCGAATGGACCCTCGACTTCTTCAACGGCTTCGACAAGACGCTCGGCGGGGACGGCTACGGCATCCCGCGCGCCGGCAGCGGCGAGGACGAAGACGAGGAAGAGGAGAGCAAGGACGCCAACAAGCAGTCGGCGACCAACCCGGAGGACGACAGCCAGAATGGAAGCCTCAAGTGGGCGGTCGGCGGCGTCGGCGACCGGCTCAATCCGCTCCGGCAGATTATGCTGGAGAATGTGTATTTCAACAAGCACTCGCTGTTCAGCGCGCCGAGCTTCTCCATCGACGGCTTCGGCCTGTCGCTGAACGACTTCATTCTCCGCGAGGGCGGCATCTCGTTCGGCGGCTCCGTGTCGCTGAAGGTCGTGAACGCGGAGATCAACAACGTCATCTACAACAGCAAAGGGTTTGTCGGCATCGACGCCAAGCTCGGCTTCGACCTCAATGAAAGCCTCGGCCTGTTCGGGCCGAAGGAGGACAAGAAGGCGGACAGCGAAGGTCCGAAAAAGCCGAGCGGCAGCATCAGCGTCACCCACTACGTGCAGAAGGTAGAGGGGATCAACAACCAGTACGGACTCGAGTTCGAGGCGCAGCTGAAAAACATGGCCGAGGTCTCGATCGAATTCTCGCTCAAGCAGGTCGACGACGGGCGCATCCTGCCGGATGTAATCGCCTTCGGCACGCAGTTGAAGAGCCCGGGCGTGCTCATCACCGGCGCCACCTACCTGACCGCCGTGCGCGGCGCGGTGCGGGAGCTGGCGGATACGATCGCCGGCGGCACCAAGGAGGATCCGTTCCCGCTGACGATCGAGGCGGGCGTCGGCATCCGCTTCGGCATGGCGCCGGCCTACTTCTTCGGCGACATCGACATGACGCTCAAGCGGACCGGCATCAAGATCGAGGGGCGGATGAAATACTCGCCCGATGCCAATGCGGAGGAGGACGACCGCATCCCGATGCTGACGCAGGCGCTGCTGGAAGCCCAGTGGGTGACGCCGTGGTTCGTCCGGGTGCAGGCCGAAATCGACATCGGCGGCTGGGACATCATCGTCGGCAAGGCCGGCATCTTCGTCGGCCAGAACCTGGAGAAGAACCGCACCGACTTCGAAGGCTACATCGGCTCCAAGGTGCAGATTCCGGGCTCGGTGCCGGTCGTCGGCGGCATGCCGCTCTCGAGCGTCTTCCTCGGCGTCAACAACGACAAGCTGTGGGGCAGCGTCGGCATCCTGTTCATCTCCCTTGGCATCACGTATTACTGGGGAGGCGGAGTGGAATTCGGCACGTCTAGCGACCAGCTGCCGGAGGGACTGGCCCATCTGGTCATCCAGGATCCGGAGCGCGGACCGCGCCTGCTCGTCATCGGCACGGGCGTAGAAAAGGTGGCCGACTCCCGCATCGCATCCGAGCAGGAATCGCAGGCGATCGAATACCGCGAGATCGGGAACGGCGCCAAAATCGTCGACAACGGCGACATGACGCTCGGCGTCGGCGGCATCACGGTCAAAAATGGCGGCCGCGTGCATGAGATTCCGATGAGCGGAGTCAGCGGCAATGCCATCATCGAGATGGAATACGACAGCAAGGACATGCCGGCATTTACGCTCAAGGACGGCAGCGGCAAGCTGTATCCGGTGAAATTCGACAATACGAACACGGACAAGACGGCGAACGCGTTCACGCAGACCGTGCCGGCGAAGCAGTCGCCGACGGGCGTGGACATGCGCAAGGCATACGTCATCGTGCCGGCGGACAAAGCCGCCGCAGGCGGCAAATGGACGCTGACGGCGCAGGCGCCGGTCGAGACGAAGCTGCTGAACGTGCCGACGGCGCCGCAGCTGAGCGAGGTCGGCCTGACGCCGAATCCGGCGGATGCCAACAAGTTCAGCGCGACCTGGAAGGTCGACAATGCGAAGCCGGGCGATACGGTCAGCCTCTATCTGGCCAGCGACGCGGTGACGGGCAAGATGGAGAAGCTGTCGACCGGCGAGCTCGTCCAGCAGACCGGCGACGCCGGACTGCTAATCGCCAAGGATCTGCCGGCCGCGGCGGGCAGCGCGGCGATCGACGTCACCCGCATCCCGCTGGCGGGAGGCACGGAGGATATCCGCGGCCTCTTGCGCCAGGGCAGCTATTATGTGCGGGCGGAGCTCCATTCGGAGAACGCCTTCGGCACGAAAACGTCGGCGCAGCGCTTCGAGCTCAAGGACCCGATGGCTCCGGCCAAGGTCGAGGGCGTGAGCGTGAAGCCGGCCGGCAACGGCTACTTCCATCTGTCGTTCAAGCCCGGCGCGGTCAAATCCGGCCAGCAGGCCTATGAACGCAGCTACGTCATCGAGGCGCTGCAGGAGCAGGACAAGGCGATGAAGAGCTACGAGCCGTTCGGCACCGTGCTGATGACGGAGGAGGAGCTGAAGCCGTATTGGAACGCCTCCTCCGGACGTTACGAGGGCATTCCGATCGGGGGCTGGGCCGCCGTATCGACATCGGACACGATCAACACCTCCAGTCTCGATGGCACGGCGGTTCCGGCCGGCGAAGCGAGCCATGCCGGACTGGAGACGGGCAAGGTCTACACGATCGGCGTGAGCGCCTCCGCCGTGCCGACTGCGGTGGATGACAAGAACCGCAATCCGCATTATGCGGACCGCGCCGACTCGGCTGCGACGCTGCTGCCTGTCGCGCAGAAGCCGCAGCTCACGCTCGGCGGCGGACCGGCCAAGCCGGACGGCAAGAAGTTCTGGGAAATGCTCACGAGCCGCACGGAGCAGAATCTGACGCTCCTCTCCACCCAGCCCAACGTCGAAGTGGAGGCCTATGTCGGGGAGGAGCTGCTCGGCAAGGCGGACATGCGCACCGAGGGCGGCGGAAGCCGCGGCACGCTGAAGCTGGACCGCTTCGCGACGGACGGCAAGTTCGCGGTGGAGCTGAGAGCCCGCAACACGGCGACCGGAGACGTCTCGGTCACGATGCTGTACCTGACGGTCGACACGATCGCGCCGGTGCTGTACATCGACGAGCCGGCGACCGGAGCCCGAACCAAATCGGGCCGCATCCGCGTCTCCGGAACGACGACCGTCGGCGACGTCCTCACGGTCGCCGGACAGCCGGTCAAGGTCGGAGAGGACGGGCGATTCAGCGGCGAGGTGCTGCTGCCTGAAGACGCAGGCGCCGCAGCCGAGCTGAAGTTCGTGGCCCGCGACGCGGCCGGCAACGAGAACTCGGCGGTCGTGAACGTCACGAACGACGGCTTCCGGGCGCCGAGCGCGATCCTGCTGAAGCCGATTCCGAAGCTGCAGCCTGGCGAGAGCGTGAAGCTGCAGGCGGTGCTGAAGGTGGCGGACGGCAAGGACGGCAGCGGCAAGCC
>NZ_JZEJ01000001.1:4485399-4541901 GCF_001188365.1 Paenibacillus sp. D9
GGGCAGCGAAAAGCCGCGATTCAAGGAAGTCGCGCTCGGCAAGGAAGAGCTGGAGCGGCTGAGCCTGACGGCGGACGGCGAAGCGGCGCTGCTGGCCGAGGACGGCACGCTGACGGCTACTGGTGCCGGAGCGAGCCTGATTACGGCGGAGTACCGGGTTTCGGACGCCATGACGCTGCAGGCGATGGCCGTCGCGGAGGTGGCGCTGCCGGCGCCGACCTCGCTCGGCTCGATCCATGCTTCGACCGAAAGCGTGCTCGGCTCGTCGGATAAGACGCGCATCGTCGTCTCCGACGCCGGAGACATGACCGGCCAGCAGCTGGCATACCGCGTCTATGGGGCGGGCGCCAAGCTGCCTGCCTTCAAGGAGGATCTTTCCGGCTGGAGCGTCGTCCCTTCGGACGGCGTCATCGGGGCGAAGCACGGCGATAACGTCGTCGTGGCGAAGCGTACCTCCGCCGGCAAGCTGGCGATGGCCGCTTCGGTGCTGCCTGCGAATATTTGGAACAGCATGCCGGGCGGCTTCGGCTTCGGAGGCGGCGGAGCGCCGGCTGCGGGAGACAAGGCGCAGGCCAGCGTGAACGGCAGTCCCGTCGAGGCGGCATGGGAGGGCAAAACGGTCGTCATCCGGCTTGATGCCTCCAGCGCGGACGGCTCGGCCGACGTTGTTCTCCGCTCGGCGGAAGCGGCGGCGGAGGGCTACCGGATCACGGTCGCCCGCGCGCTCGCCGACAAGCTCGCCGCGGCAGGCAAGACGCTGCGGATCGAGCTGCCGATGGCCAGCCTGTCGCTCGGCGCCTCGCAGCTGCGCGGCGGCAAGGACGATCTTACGTTGTCGTTCGGCTTGAACGACAACGCCGATCGTGCCGCGCTGGATGCGGCGGCGCTCGCCCAAGGCTTCAGGCTGCTGGGCGGCGGCGCAGGCACCAAGCTGCAGCTGGGCCTTCCGTCATCCGGCTGGAAGCCGGCTCCGGCCGCGGTTCTGCCGCTGCCCGAGGGCGTCACGACGAAGGATGTGACGGCAGTGCTGCTGAGGGCGGCAGACGGCAGCTGGACGCCGCTGCCATGGAAGCCGGCTGCGGGCGGATCGGCCGCAGAGGTCGTGCTGACCGGCTCCGGCAGCCTCTATTATGCAAGCAACAGCAAGACGTTCCAGGATGTAGCGCCGCTGTTCTGGGCGGCGGACACGATCCGGCAGGCCTCGGCGAGAATGCTCGTCTTCGGCCAGTCGGCGGCTAAGTTCGCTCCGAACGCCAAGGTGACGCGGGCGGAATATCCGACGATCCTGCTCCGTTCGGCCGGTTACATGACCGAGCCCGCGGCAACGGCCCGCTTCGGAGACGTGCCGGCGGACAGCTGGTACGCACGGACGGTCGCCGTCGCGACCGGCCTCGGCCTCACCAGCGGCAAGAGTCCGGACCGGTACGATCCGGGCGCGGCTCTGACCCGCCTGGAGGCGATGGTCATGGCCGGCAGGCTGATGGCGATTGCCCGGCCGGGCAAGGAGCTGGGCGAGGAAGAAACCGCCCGCGTGCTGGGCGCCTTCGGTGATGCCAAAGCGATTCCCGCTTGGGCTCGGGCACCGCTGGCGGCAGCCGTGCAGGCAGGACTCATTCAAGGCATCGACGGCAGCATTTCCCCGAACGAGCCGCTCACGCGCAGCCAGGCGGCTGCGATCGCGGTCCGGGTGAACGACTGGATGAAATCATAATCGGCCGCAGCAGACGGCAGGCCCGCATCATGCTCCAAGCGTGATGCGGGTTGTCTGCTAAGGACGGGAAAATAGGCGGGGGGCAGGACATGAAGGCAGCAAAAAGAAAACCGGCCTGGAAAGCGGCCGCGCTCGGAGCGGTTTTGCTCGCGGGCGCGCTTGGCGGCACGGCCATGATGGTCAGGGCCGGCGCCCAGACCTGGTCGGGCTCGGCGGATACGAGCTGGTTCGATTCGACGTATACCACATTCAAGATCGACACGCCGGCCAAGCTGGCGGGAATCGCCAAGCTCGTCAACGAGGATGACGGCGTCGACGGCCTCAAGGGCAAAATTCTGGAAGTGGACCACAGCCTGGATCTGTCCGCATACGATTGGGTGCCGATCGGCACCGAGAGCCACCCGTTCAAAGGCACGCTCATCGCCAAGGATGGAGCTAAGTTCGGCATCTCCGGCATGCGCGTCCCATCCTCCATCCCTTACCAGGGGCTGGTCGGCAACATGGAGGGAGGCACGGTCGGCGGCTTCCGCTTCGAGGCGGACGGCTACATCGGCCTCTCCACCGTGTCCGGCAACGTGTATGCCGGCGCGGCGGTCGGCAGGATGGCGGGCTACAGCATCGTCTACGACATCGAGAACGAAATCGGCATCGGGGCCAAAAGCCTCGCGGGCACCGCATATGCGGGCGGCATCGTCGGCTCGGCCGAGGGCCAGGTGGCGAATGTGTCCAACGATGCCGCGGTCGCGACCGAAGGCTCGGCCTACGCTGGCGGGCTGATCGGATACGTATCGTCCGGCAGCCTGCAGATGAAGACGGCGCATAACGAAGGACCGGTCACGGCCGGCGGTGGCGGAGTCATCTATGCAGGCGGCCTTGCCGGCTATACGGCCGGAATTCTGACGATGAACGACCAGAATACGGTCATCGCGAATACCGCTCCCGTCCAGGTTACGGCGGGCAGCATCGTTCATGCCGGCGGCTTCTCCGGCGGCTTCGGCGCTCCTGTCCTGTTCTCCGGCCAGACGGCGGCCAGCGGCTCCGTCACGGTGACGGCTCCGGATGCGGCGGAGGTATACGCCGGAGGTCTGACGGGCTTGATCGACGGGGCGCTGCCTGAGGTGACGATGGCGCTGCCGGCGACGGGAGCAGTCAACGTCCATGCGGGCGGAACCGTCCATGCCGGAGGCATCGCGGGCCATGTCGGCCCGATGCTTTCGTGGTCCAAGGGGTATGCGCAGTCGGCGGCAGTCGAGGCAGAGGGCGGCGGCGACGTCTATGCGGGCGGTCTGTTCGGCTCCGCAGCCAGCGGACTTCAGCTGGTGGAAGCCTCGCCCCGCGCGTTCTCGTCGAGCGGCGACATTCATGTCCTCGGCGGCGGCAAGGTGCGCGCCGGAGGCATCGTCGGCGAGCTCGGCGGCGGCCTGCTGGGCCAGGCCGGCTTCAAGGGCTCGCTTGACGCGAGGGCGCAGGCGGAGCAGGCGGACGTGCAGGCGGGCGGCATTGCCGGCCGCGCAGCCGCAGGCACGGTCATTCGCCATGTCTTCTCCGGCGGCACGGCAGAGGCGCCTGCATCCATCATGGCGCAAGGCGAGTTCGGCGGCATCGCCGGCCGCTCCGAGGGGACGATCCAGCAGGCGTCGGCCGCTTATCTCCTGCTCAAAGCCGTCGCATCCGACAGCTCGGCCGGCGGCATCGCCGGCAGCGCTTCGGGACGGATCGAGCAGGCCTCGGCGGGCGATCCGGCTGCGAAGGATTCCTCGAGCATCGTCTTCGAGGCGGAAACCGCCGCTTCGGCCGGAGGACGAGACGGCTTCGCAGCGGGCGGGCTTCTCGGCCGCGGCTTCGGCGAGCTGACGGTGACGGACAGCCGGGTGGACCGGCTGTCCGTGAACCTGCCCGCCGGCAAGGCGGGCTACATCTTCGGAGGCGCGGCGGGACGCGTTGAAGGACAAGCCGTGCTCGGCACGGCGGAGAAGCCGGTGCGCGTCACCGGCATCAGCCTGAATGCGCAGGCGGACGACGCCGCGCTCGGCGGCGCAGTCGGCCGGCTCGACGGCTCGGCGCAGGCGGGCCTGCTCGTCCGCGGACTCGACATCGAGTCGGGCGGCGCGTCGGCACGCATCGGCGGCATCGCCGGCGAGAGCTTCGGCAGCCTGACCGGCGGCGAGGCGGAGGATATCTCGCTCCGTTCTGCCGGCGCGGACGCCAGGCTCGGCGGAGCGGCCGGCCTGAGCGAGGGCTCGATCAACGGCGTCTCTGTGCGCCGCGTCGCGATCGCAGCGGGCGGTGCAGGAGCCGAAGCGGGCGGCCTCGTCGGACGGCTGCAGGGAGCGGCGGACAGCCGCGCTTCCCTGACCGATTCGTCGCTGGAAGCCGGAGAAGAAACGACCGTGACGGCAACGGCTGCCGAAGCGCGCATCGGCGGAGCGGCCGGATATGCCGTCCGCGCGGACATCGTTCGTCCGGCGGTGCAGGCGGAAGCGCCGAGCTATGTCGCGCTTGCCGTCAGCGCTTCCGGCGTCGAGGCCGGCGGCCTGGCCGGCCGTGCAGAGAACAGCCTGATCGAGGGCGACGGAAAGGGAGTCAACGTGCAGAACCTTCTGCTGACGGCTTCTTCCGCCGCCTCGGAGGCGAAGGCCGGCGGCATCGCCGGCCGCAGCGCGGAGTCGACGCTGCGCGGCCTTGTCGGCAGCGGCGCAAGCCTGCTGCTGAGCGGTCCGGACACGCAGGCGGGCGGCCTGCTCGGCACGCATAAGGGCGGCGAGCAGCCGTCTGTCAGCGGCAACCTGTTCACCGGCATGCAGCTGAAGGCCAACGCCGCGGCAGCCGGCAGCACGGTCGGCGGCCTGGCGGGACGGCTGGAGGCGCGCGCAAGCGATCCGGCCGCCCAGCCGCAAAGCTCGCTCGGCATCATCGCCAACAGCCGCGTCTCCGGCAGCGTGCAGGCGCTGGCGCCTGGCATGACGGTCGGCGGCCTCGTCGGCGAGAACGGAAGCCTGATCGCCAACGTCAGCGTAACGGACAAGCTGCCGGTCTCCTCCAAAGGAGCGAACGCCGTCGTCGGCGGCCTCGTCGGCCGCAACGCAGCCGCAGGCACGCTGTACTACACGTATACAAATGCCAATCTGACGATCGAGGGCCAGGGCACGCTGGCCGGCGGCCTCGTCGGCGACAACGCCGGCCGGATCCTGTCGTCCTATACGGATCTCGACTTGACCTCCAAAGCGTACGGAACGGCCGTCCAGCCTGTGTTCCTCGGCGGTCTCGCGGGGCGCAGCAGCGGCGGCATCGAGCAATCGTACGCGGCTTCCCGGGTGGCGGCTTCCGGCGCTTACACCCAAGCCGGCGGCCTGCTCGGCGAACTGTCGGGAGGCGCGGTGAAAAACGCCTACAGCGCCAAAAGCGTGACGGCGTCGGGCAACGGCGCCTATGCGGGCGGCTTTGCCGGCCGCATCGCCTCCGGCAAGGTTTCCTACAGCTACTCTGCAGCCGAAGTGACGGCAAGCGGAACCGCACGGGCCGGCGGCTTCGCCGGCCGGTACGACAACGCGAGCAAGGAGCTGCTCTACAAGAGCTATTACATCAAGGACGAGAAGCTCAACCTCAACAAGGACCTGCCCGACTTCGCGGACGGCCAGTACCGCTGGCTGAGCGTGCTGGGACGGCTGAGCACGATCCTGTCCTCGACGCTGGCGGACCGCAGCGAGTTCCCTGCGCTGTCGGGCTGGGACTTCGCGGCAGCCTGGAAGTACGGGTCGCTGAGCGCCCAGTACCAGTACCCGGAAGTGAACCGCGCCGCGAGCAGCGGCGGCGGCGATGACGGAACCGGGGGCAGCGTCAATACGAACGTCAACTGGTATCTTCGGGACAAAGACGCACCCAGCTTCCAAATCGGCACTGAAGCGGAGCTGGCGGGACTGGCGGCGATCGTCAACGGCACGCTCGTCGGCATCGAGCCGTTCAGCTTCGAGGGACGGACGATCGAGATCAAAGGTCCGATCCATATCCAGTCGGCCCAGTGGAGCCCGATCGGCGTCAGCGAAACGCTGGCGTTCCAGGGCGAGCTGCTCGGCGGCGGCCATCTGATCGACGGTTATGCCGTCAGCGGCACGGTGGAGAACGCAGGCTTGTTCGGCGTCATCGGCGCCAAAGGCTCTGTGAGCGGGCTCAAGCTGGAGCCGAAGTCCGTCCTCGGCTACGCGTACGCGGGCGCTCTGGCCGGACGCAGCTTCGGCCGCATCGAGGCGGTAGAGCTGAAGCTGCCGGAGCAGGCCGCCGTCATCGGCGGCGTCGCGGGCGGCATCGTCGGACGCAATGAAGGCGCCGCCGCCGGCCTGAGCGTCGAGCTGGCGGGCGGCCGCGTCGAAAGCGCGGCGCCAAGCGGAGCGGCCGGCGGCATCGCCGGCGAGAACGTCTCCGCGATCGCCTCCGGCAGCTGGAAGCTGTCGACGTCGGGCGAAGCGGCCAGCCGCATTGCGGCGAGCGGCGGCGAAGCGGCGGGAGGCGGCCTGGCCGGCCGCCAGAGAGGAGCGTCGGAGGGCTTGAAGCTGGGGCTGACGCGCCTCGTCGTCGAGGCAACCGGCTCCGGCTCGGCCGCAGGCGGCCTCATCGGCCATTATCAAGACGGTGCTGCCGCGCAGCTCGAAGTGTTCTTCGGCGAGGCGGGAGCGGTTCGCGCCGCAGGAGATGAAGCGGCGGCAGGCGGCCTGATCGGCCGTTCGGAAGAGAGCAATGTTCTGAGCGGAATCAAGGCCGAAGCGGCCTCGTCCGCTCCCGGCGTGACGGGCGGCGGCTTCGCCGGCGGCCTGGTCGGGGAGAAGACAGGACGCGGCATCGCCGCTTGGGACGTGCGGGATGCGTCGGTCAAGGGCTTGGCGGTGACGTCGCCTGCGGGCGTGCAGGCGGCTTCGGTCGGCGGTCTCGCCGGCCGCGTCGAACGCGCTGCGCTGCATGGCATTGAGATTGAAGCCGCGCTGAATGCCAAAGGAAGAAACGCGTCGGCGGGCGGCGTAGCCGGACGCGCGCAGGACGTCACGATCCAGGATGCCAGTATGTCCGGACCGATCGCCGCGACACTGGATGCCGGCTCTTCCGGCACGCTCGCTGCGGGCGGCATCGCCGGCGAGCTGAGCGCTTCGGACCGCGATGCGGGGCTCGACTTCGGCGGGCTCTACCCTCTTTATCGCGGCCTTTACCAGACGCACTACAGCGGCAAGCTCACGCTGGCTGCCGGCGGCGGCGACTCGGAATTGCTGGCCGGCGGTCTTGCCGGACGGCTGCTGCAGGCGTCCGTCTACGAGTCGGACAGCCGCGCGGCTATCGCCGCCGGCACGGCGGGCACGGTCTCTGCGGGCGGCATTGCCGGCTACAGCAGCGGCATTCTCGTCCATGCCGATGCCCATGGAGGCATCGACGCCTCCGGCGCCGGCCTCTACCGGGCCGGCGGCCTCGTCGGCCAAGGCGAGGACGGAGAGATCCATTACAGCCGCGTCCTGCCTGAGGACGGAGCCCGGATCGTTGTCGGCACGGCCGTCACGATCGGCGAGAACCTGCCTGCCGCCTACGCGGGCGGCGCGATCGGCCAAGGCGACCGCATGGAGGTGACGCGCAGCTCCGCCTCGATCCCGGTCGAGGTGACGGACGCCAACATCGACACGACGCTGTACGCCGGCGGCTTCGCCGGCCTGCTCGGCGACGGCGGCAACGGGAACGGCGGCAACGGCAACGGCTCGATCCGCTACTCGTACGCAGACGGAGCGGTGAAGGCATCCGGCAAGCGCGGCTCCTATGCGGGCGGCTTTGCCGGCTCGATCGAGCGCTTCGCTGTCGAGGACAGCTATGCTTCCGGCAGCGTGAGCAATGCCGGCCAGGACACGCGCACGGGCGGCTTCGCCGCCGCCGTGGAGCGGACCGGCGCCGTGAAGCGCTCGAACGCGCTCCAGGGCGTCGTCTCCACGACCGGCCTCGCGGGCACGACCCGCTCGTATACCGGCGGTTTTGCCGGTTACAACGACGGAACCATCGACGGAGTCTATGCCTCCGTCGGCGAGCTGACCTCGAATGCCAAGGGCACCGACACGTACAAAGGCGCGCTTGTCGGCTACAACTTCCGCGACGGCCGCATCCTCGCCTCGGCGTACACCGGCAGCGGCGCGGCTGTCGGCCGCAACGCCGGAGCCGCGGCCTCGGCCGAGGCGGTCCCGGCTCGCGATCCGCTGACTTCCGGCGCCTGGCGGAACGCGGTCGATCCTTCCATCCTGCGTCTGCCCGGCAGCGGCGAGATCGTCATCGGCAGCCGGGAGCAGCTGGACGGCTACGTGCTGCTGAGCAACGATACCGGCCTCGCCTACTTCCGCCTGTTCGACCGGAAGGCGGCCGCCTCTCCGCTCGGCACGGGCGACAAGATCCGGCTGGCGGCGGACATCGATCTGTCCGCCTTCGGCTGGACGCCGCTCCAGCATTTCGACGGCGAGCTTGACGGCGGCGGCTATCGTCTCCGCGGGCTTCGCGCCGATGCGGGAGCAGGCGGCGACGCGGCGTTCACGCTCGTGAACCGCGGCCGCATCTACCATCTGCAGCTCGACGGCGCGGACGTCAAAGCATCCCGCCATGCGGGGCTTGTCGCGGCCGTGAACGCGGCCGGCGGCGAGATTCTCGGCGTAACGGCCGAGGGCGGCGTCAGCGGCGGAGAGAGCGCCGGCCTGATCGCCGGCGTCAACGAAGGCCGCATCGTCCAGTCGGGCACGGCCGGCAAGGCGCAGAGCGCTGCGAGCGCCGGCGGCCTGGCCGGCGACAACCGCGAGGGCGGCGTCATCGAGCGCTCGTACAGCGCGGCCGACGCCTCCGCACAGGGCGCCGAAGCCGCTGCAGGCGGAGCGGCCGGCGTCAACGCGGGCCGCATCGCCGACACGCTGGCCACGGGGCGGACGACGGCGGACGGCCTGCAGCAGGCATGGGCGGGCGGCATCGCCGGGCGCGTTGCGGGCCTCGTCGAGCGCTCCGTCGGAGGCGGCGAAGCTGTCGCCGCCGTAGACGGAGCCCTCATGCCTGGCCGCAGCTTCTTCGGCGGCCTGGCCGGCAGGCTGGAAGCCGGCGGCGAGATCCGCGGCTCCTCGTTCCACAAGCAGATGGTCAAGCGCGGCGTCGCCTATTACGATGCCGAAGGCTCCATCCGCACGGAAGGGGCTCTCGGCGGCGCCGAGCTGACCTCCGGCACGCTGCCGGCCGGATTGTCCGGCAGCGTCTGGAGAGCGGCGGCCGGATTCTATCCGGCTCCGGCAGAAGGAACTCTGGCGCGCCTCGCCGCCGCGGCTGCCGTTCCGGCAGCAGGCGATACGGTGAACCGCCTGACGTCCAGCTTCGGCCTCAGTCAGGCCGAAGGTCTTCGCTGGAGCGCGGACGCTTCGCTCGCGCAGCTGCAAGCCGGTTCCGGCAAGCTGCCGGCCGGCGGCGCCGCCGTGCTGAAGGCCGAGCTTGGAGGCTTCTCCCGCTCCATCGTCCTGAACTCGCCGGAGCTGCGCTGGCCGCAGGCCGCAGACGCTCCGCACGTCGTCTCGGGCGCCAAGGAATTCAAGGAAAAAGTAGAGATCACGCTCGCGGCCGAGCCGGGAGCCGTCATCTACTACACGCTGGACGGCAGCATGCCGAGCGAGATGTCCGCCGTCTACGCTTCGCCGATCACGCTCAAGGAGACGACGACGCTGACGGCGATCGCCGTCGCGACGGGCAAGGAATACAGCCCGGCGCTGAGCGGGGAGTGGAAGCTGAAGCAGGAGGGAGGCTTCGTGTTCTTCCCTGGCCCGATGCCGTCTCCGACTCCAACGCCGGAGCCGAAGCCCGCTCTGGAATCCAACATCGGCAAGCCGGCCATAGGCGAGGAAAAGCCGGAGTCCGTGCGGGTGCCGCGCGGCAGCATCCTGCGCCTGACGGCGCCGGAGGGCAAGTGGATCCGCTATACGACCGACGGCAGCGATCCGACGGAGAACAGCAAGCGCTACGTAGGCGAGCTGGTGCTGACCCGCTCTATGACAGTCAAGGCCAGAATTGAGGGAGACAAGCTCATCCTGACGTACGTCTTCGAGGTCGGCAATGCCGGCTATGACCTCCGCAAGGATGCGTCCACGATCCGGTACGCCGCCGGTTATGCCGACGGCACCTTCAAGCCGAACGCGGCGATGAGCCGCTACGAGCTGATCGAATTCCTGGCGCCGCTGCTCGACCGCGAGCCCGGAGAGCTGTTCAATGCCTTCCCGGACAAATCGGAACGCAGCGGGCAGCTCGTGGCCTTCTTCGCTTCCGCCGGCATCGTCGGCGGTTATCCGGACGGCACCTTCGGCGGCGACCGCAGCCTTACGCGGGCGGAATTCGCCGTCATCGCCTCCAGGGTGCTGAAGCTCGATGTCAATCAGGCGGCCGCGCCGAAGCAGAAGGACGCCCTCAAGCACTGGGCTGCGCCTTACATCGGCGCGTTGACCGAAGCAGGGCTGATCCAGGGCTTCCCGGACGGCAGCTTCCGTCCGAACAGTCCGCTGACGCGCGCCCAGGCCGTCGTGCTCATCAATCGGATGGCCGGCACCGTCAAGCGTACGGATGCCCAACCGCGCTTCGCCGACCTGACGTCCGCCCACTGGGCGTACAAGGACATCATGTCGGCCGTGGACCCGAAGGCGCCGGCAGGCCGCTGAGCCTGTCCGCGCACAGCCCAACGCTCAAGGAAAGGAAGGCCAAGCCATGAAAAAAAGATGGATCGCCGCGCTGGCGCTGGGCGCCATGCTGGCGGCAGGACCCTATGCGGCAAGCAGCATCCAGGCGGAGCAGCAGGCTCCGCTGGCCGCCGACGAAAGCTACAGGCTCGCTTCGGACGCCGTCTTTTATTTGCGGGCGTTGAGCGCCGACGGCACGGTGTCCGCGACCGGGACGGGCGTCCTGCTCTCCTCCGGCGGAGCTGCCGCCACGGCGTATCATGTCGTAAAGGGCGCGGCCCGGCTGGAGGCCGTGCTGGCGGACGGCACCGTCGCCTCTGTCAAGGTCGGGCGGTATGACGAGCGTACCGATGCGGCCATGCTGGAGCTCTCGGCTCGCAAGGGGGGCGGCAAATATCCGTACGTCACCTTGCGATCGGCCAAGCTGGAGCATGGAGACGCCGTCTATGCGATCGGTTTCCCGCTCAAAAATACGCCGATCGTGACGCAAGGCATCGTCAGCAGCCCGGACGCGGTCGTCAACGGCCGCAGCCGAGTGCTGATCGACGCGGCCATCGCCAGCGGCATGTCGGGCGGTCCGCTGATCGACGAGCAGGGCCGTCTGACGGGCATCATCTCCGGCTCGCTGCGCACGATGGAAGGCATCCATCTGGCGGTCGGCATGGCCGACCTGACGGCGCTGCTGCCGGACGGCTTCCGGCAGGCAGACTGAATCCGCAGCCTGCGGGTGCTGCGGGAGGCGGACAGGACGGACCTTGGCACACCAGGCGCCCAGGCTGACGTCTTTCCCTCGCCAAGGCGCATTCTCAGCATCGATAAGTCGAGCTCTGCAAGAGCGGGACGGATGCAAACAGGAACGAACGATAGACCTCCAGCTACAAACAAAAGCGACTGCCAGGCCTTGCCGGCAGCCGCTTTTTTTGCATGCCCATGAAAAATGCGGCCCCCGGGCTGCCAGACAATCGCTGCAACCTTATCGGCCCTTGAGCACGTTCCTAATTCTAGGAAAGGGAAGGAGGAAACATCGATGAAAAAGCCGCTTCTGCTTCTCGCCGGAATGCTGTTCGTTCTGCTGCCGCTGCAGCCCTCCCAAGTCCAGGCCTTGTCCTGCGCGGAGCCTAGGTCGATGGAAGAGGCCTATATCTATTACGATGCAATCCTAGAGGGACATCTGGATAAATCGGTCTCCCATTTTAACCGGAATGAACTCCGAATTACGGTGAAAACGAGCTACAAAGGAGTCGGGGAGGAACGAATCATCGCCGATGAAGACAAGTTCTGGGGAGTTGTGAATGGACCGAGCGCAAGCGGAGAGGACTATTTGTTCTTCTTGAAAATAAAAGGAGACCATTGGGAAAACCCGCTCTGCGCTCCCTCCAGGCCGGTCGCCGAATCGGCCGCGGCGCTCGCCTACCTGAAGGGAAAGGAAATTCCGCTGCAACGCGCAGCGGAGCCTGCGGCGCAAGACACAGCCTGGAAAAACCTGATCCAAGGGCAAGGAAGCTTGACGGCGGCGGGGCTGATCTTGGCTGCGGCCGCCCTTGGAGCTCTCGGCCTTTCCGCTGTCTTGCGCAGAAGACGCCGCCGATAATAGAAGCGGGGATGAGTCACGCCCCTCGGAGACCCGAATCTGCCAGGACGAATCGGAGAGCCTGGACCACGGCTCCGTCGAGGTTTACCCGCTGCCCCCATCCAGGCTCTTCTGCATGAAGGCCGTCCATTCCCTCGCTGCAAACGACTGATAGCGGTCCTTCTTCCAGATCATATAGAGGCGCCACATGACGGCCGGCTGTACGAGCGGAATGACGCGGAAGCGGGCCGGGTCCAGAGCTCCTGCCACGCCGCTTGGCAGCAGGGTGATGCCGAACCGGGCCGCGACCAGCTCCGCCATGAAATCCCATTGGGTGCTTTCAAAGGCAATATGCGGCTCGAAACCGGCCTGGCGGCATGTGTCCAGGATGAGATCATGCAGCGTGAATTCGTCCCGAAACAGGATAAAGGCTTCGTCACGCAGCTCCCGCAAGCCGATGCTGGGGCGCGCAGCCGCCCAATGCTCCGGGTAGACGACGAGATGAAGCTCCTCTTCGATGCATGGAAGCAGGTGGAACTTCTCTTCGTTGCCGATCGGCAAAATGACAAGACCGGCATCCAGCTCGCCGCTGTCGACCCCGGCCTCGATCAGCTTGCCGCCGCGCTCCGCCAGCTGCAGGCGGATCTGAGGATATTTGCTGTGGAAGCCTTCCAGAATGGACGGAAAAAGGCGTCCGCCGATCATCGGCGGGATGCCCAGACGCAGCGTTCCCCGCTTGGCCTGGACGACATCGTCCAGCTCCGCGGTCATATGGTCGAGCGATTCCATGACCTGCTGCGAGGAGCGCAGAATGCTCTCTCCCGCATCGGTCAGCACGATTTTCTTGGAGGACCGGTCGAACAAGGCGACGCCGAGCTCCTCCTCCAGCAGACGGACCATCTTGGACAGGGAGGGCTGGGTAATATGAAGCTGCTGAGCCGCTTTCGTGAAGCTTCCTTGCTTCGCGACTTCCATGAAATACGTTAATTGACGGATATCCACGGCTCCGGGCACCAGCCTTTCTTGAAGTTGACCTATAGAGAAAACGAATGAAAACAATTCGATATATGTATTTTACCTATACTTCTATCGCGTGTACACTTTAGGTCTAGCCCGGATACAAGGGTTATATCGAGAAAGAAGGTACATGCATAATGGCAAAAAATGAAACCTTGCCTGCGAAGCCGGCAAGCCTCTCCTATACGATCAAAGCCTCCATCGTTTTGCCGCCCGACACGAACCATCACGGGACGATCTTCGGCGGCAAGCTGATGGCCTACATCGACGACGTGGCGACGATCGCCGCCCCCCGCCATGCCCGCCGTCCCGTCGTGACGGCTTCCACCGACTCCGTCGACTTCCTGCACCCGGTCAAAAAAGGCGATGCCGTCTGCTTGTCCGCCTTCGTAACATGGGCCCATAAGACGTCGATGGAAATCTTCGTCCGGGTCGTGACCGAGGATCTGCTCACCGGAGAAAGAAAAGTATGCGCGACCTCTTTCCTGACCTTCGTGGCGCTGGGCGACGACGGCAGGCCGACCGAGGTGGCGGCTGTCATTCCGGAAACCGTGGAAGAGCAGCGGCTGCATGAAACGGCCTGGGAACGAAAAGAAGCGCGCAAGATCAGAAGGCAGGAAAGCAAGCTGTTCGCCGACGTCCTTGGTCCGGAATTCAGCTTGAGAAAAACGAAGGAAAAGCTGGATGAGAACCGCAGCCGGCCAAAGCTTGCGGCGGAGAACACAAAAGCCGCTCCGGCGGAAACCCGCCGGTTCGCACACGAGCTCGAAGCCGAGGCGATGACCGGCGTCAGGGAAACCGCCCCGCGGATGATGGAAGCCTACGCGAATGCCTGGGGCAGCGAGTGGTAGGCGGCAAGCTCAGAAGTATTTTTGAACCATGCCGTACAAAGGAATAAGGTGCCCAAAAGACAGCCCGATAGCGGCTGTTTTTTATTCTTTTTATGAAGAAGCAGGAAAACGCCGGGTTGGATGTGGAATTGAGGACGTTGAAGCCGGGGATCTTAAGCCCATCGGCAAACGGCTGCGGAAGCCAATATGATACGGGAGCGTGCAAACGATGATCAGCAAGATCGGTCAGGTGATGCTGTATGTCCAAAACCAGGATCAGGCCAAGGAGTTCTGGACGGAGAAGCTCGGTTTTGCGGTCGTAGCCGAAGAAAATGGAGAAGGCATGAGATGGTTCGAGGTCGCTCCGAAGGAAGGCGGGACGAGCCTCGTTCTGCACAGCAAGGAAGCTGTCGCCAAGATGTCGCCGGAAATCAATCTCGGCACGCCTTCGCTGATGTTCTACTCCGAGGATCTGGAGGGACTGTACCGCGACCTGGCCGACAAGAAGGTGACGCTTGGAGAGCTCGTGACGCTGCCGTTCGGAAAGGTGTTCAATTTCGCCGACTCCGAAGGCAACTATTTTGCGGTCATGGAAAAATAGGCAGCCATCCGCCCCTGCGTAAGCGATCGGCTTCCTTGCCGTCCCTCTTCAGGACGAATTGGCGCAACCTGTTAGAGCTGCGGGAATTTTCCCGCGGCTCTTTTTTTCATGGGGTCAAATAAAGACATTTGTTCATCATAAATAAAAGCGGAATAGGAAATAAATAAATATCATTTCGATTAATAAGGAAAGGTATTTAAGCCATCATTTTGTGTATAATTAAACGAATAAACAAAAATGAGGTGACTGGTTTGGCTAAACTGTACTCGTCCGATTCTGTAGACAGCTTGATTCATCGTCTGGAAACTCTTAAAAACCATGAATCCAAAAGCCTTGAGTTCGAAAAGCAGCTTTCTGTCGAAGGAAACAGCTCCACGATTGTACGTGAAGTTAATATTCACGCTTATGAAAGCATTATCGAGATGATTAAAGAGCATTTTGAAAAGGCTGACACGGTCAAGCAGACCCGATCTCCCCGGAATCCGTCTCTTCCTCGCAGCACGAGCGGGCGCAAGCCTGGAAGACCTCGCAAGAATGAGAATGCCGAGGTAGCGGCTGCGAACGAACAGTAATCGGTTTAGGAGGCACGCTGCCCTGGCGGCGTGCTTTTTTCTTTGCCGTATGACCCCACGCAAAAGGGATTTAAATTTTTATTTACCTTGGCATGGATAATTTGTTACTATAGGTGCAACAATTCAAAATGCGATGAAGAGAGAAGTAGATAAAGCGATTCTTTCCCAGAGAGCTCCGTCCGCTGAAAAGGAGCAAAGAAGCCTTTATTGAAAAAAGACTCCGAGCAGCGCGCAGGAACCGGCTTGAGCGGGGATGGCGCGACGGGAGCTCCTGTTACAGAGCTAGAGTATACGCATCTTGCCTCATGCATGGCTTGGCGCTGCCGTACTCGAAGAGGCCGATTGGGCGACCAAGCCGGCGAACCTGGGTGGTACCACGAGGAATCCAATCTCGTCCCTGAGACTGAAGCGCAGTCTTGGGGGTGGGATTTTTTTGTTGTCTATCGGACGACCGAAAGTTCAGCCTATAAGGGCAGCAGGCGGTACATCGAGCCGGCGGCCTGAATAGGTAGTAGCAGGAGCGGCATTTCTTCATCATACGCAGAGGGGAATGGAATTCGAATGGCAGAGAGAAAACTGAAAGCCGGCATCGTCGGCGGAACGGGCATGGTCGGGCAGCGCTTCGTGCAGCTGCTGGATGGGCATCCTTGGTTTGAGGTGACGGCAATCGCGGCAAGCGCAGGGTCGGCAGGCAAGACGTACGAGCAGTCCGTGCAGGGCCGCTGGAAGCTGGAGACTCCGATTCCGGAAGCGGTGAAAGGGATCGTCGTGCAGGACGCGTCCAAGGTGGAGGAGGTCGCCTCCGGGGTGGACTTCATCTTCTGCGCCGTGGATATGAAGAAAAACGAAATCCAGGCGCTGGAGGAAGCCTACGCCAAGGCGGGCGTGCCGGTCATCTCCAACAACTCGGCGCATCGCTGGACGCCGGACATTCCGATGGTCATTCCGGAAATCAATCCGGAGCACATTGAAGTCATCGCGGCCCAGCGCAAGCGTCTCGGCACGGAGACCGGCTTCATCGCGGTCAAGCCGAACTGCTCCATCCAGAGCTATGTGCCGGCTCTTCATGCGCTGCGCGAGTTCAAGCCGACGACGGTCGTCGCCTCGACGTACCAAGCCATTTCCGGAGCAGGCAAAAACTTCACGGATTGGCCGGAAATGCTCGACAACGTGATTCCATACATCGGCGGCGAGGAAGAGAAGAGCGAGCAGGAGCCGCTCCGCATCTGGGGCCGCATCGAGAACGACGAGATCGTCAAGGCCAGCTCGCCGCTGATTACTACGCAGTGCATTCGCGTTCCTGTAGCCGACGGGCATATGGCGACGGTGTTCGCTTCCTTCGAGAAGAAGCCTTCCAAGGAAGAGATTCTCGAGCTGTGGAAAACCTACAAGGGACGTCCGCAGGAGCTCGGCCTCCCGAGCGCGCCGAAGCAGTTCATCACGTACTTCGAGGAAGAGAACCGTCCGCAGACGAAGCTGGACCGCGACATCGAGGGCGGCATGGGCGTCTCGGCGGGACGTCTGCGCGAGGATTCCGTCTACGACTACAAGTTCGTGGGCCTCTCGCATAACACGCTGCGCGGCGCGGCAGGCGGAGCGGTGCTGATCGCCGAGCTGCTGAAGGCGGAAGGTTATATTCAAGCGAGATAACATCGCGACAACCGACAAGGAACACGGCAGCGGCATGAAGAACTTATTTCCTCGGAGATAAGTTCTTTTTTTTGAACAGAGGTCAGGGTATAAGCCTGGTTCCCTATCGGGCAACTATGTTAGGATGTGAATAATTCATGCCCTATACCGTGACGGGGCATCTTATCCTTCATGAGTTCGCAGGAAAGGCGGCTGAGAATATGACACCATCGATGGATCCCTATATCCGCAATGAACGCGAGGCGGCGATCGCGGAGAGGGCGGACCGGCTTGCCGCCCGGTTCGCTCCCAGAGCGGCGGAGCATGACCGGGAAGGCTCGTTTCCTTTTGAAAACTTCGAGGATTTGAAGCAATCCGGCTACTTGAAGCTGACCGTGCCGGAGGCGTACGGAGGCGAGGAGGCATCGGCCTACGAGCTCGTGCTGTCGCAGGAGCGGCTGGCCCGCGGCGACGGCTCGACGGCGCTGGCCGTCGGCTGGCATGTCCATACGCTGATGAAGCTGAGGCTGTCCCGCTCCTGGCCGGAGCCGTTGTTCGTCCGGCTGTGTCAGGATATCGTCCGGGACGGCATCGTCATCAATGAGCTCGCCAGCGAGCCGGCGACGGGCAGCCCCACCCGGGGAGGCCGGCCGGAGACGACCGCGAGACGGACCGACGGGGGCTGGCTCCTCACGGGTCGCAAAACGTTCAGCACGCTGAGCCCGATTCTGGAGCGGTTCACCGTGACGGCCGGCTTCGAGGGCAGCGGCAAGGTCGGCTCGTTTCTCGTGCACAGAGGCCCAGGCGTGCAGGTCGAGGAAACCTGGAATACGCTCGGGATGAGGTCGACGGGAAGCCATGACGTCGTGCTGAGCGATGTGTTCGTTCCCGACGAGGAGACGATCGTCGGCCTGGATTCGGCGTCCCCGGCCGCACCGTTCGCGCCGACGGAGGCGTCGATGCTCCATATTCCGGCCTGTTATATCGGCATCGCCTGGGCGGCGCGCGACTTCGCGCTGGAATTCGCCCGCAGCCACAAGCCGAATTCGCTGACCGTGCCGATCGCCGAGCTCCCCAACATCAAGCGCCAGCTCGGACTCATCGAAGCCGACTGGCTCGCCGCCCGCTCGTACCTGTACGGGATTGCGGACCGCTGGGACCGCGATGAGCAAGGCCGCGCAGAGCTGAAGACGGAGCTGGGGCTTGCCAAATACATCGCCACCAACGCCGCGATCTCCATCGTGGATCAGGCGATGCGGATCGTCGGCGGCTTGAGCCTTTCCCGCAGCTACCCGCTGGAGCGCATGTACCGGGATGTCCGTGCGGGCCTGCACAACCCGCCCATGGACGATGTCGTGCTGACCAATCTGGCGAACCGCGCCCTGGCGGAGTCGTGACGGCCGTTAGATGAATAGGCGCGGCAAGGGCAGGCGGGACCGATAGACAGAGGAGGGGGCGGCGGGGATGAAGCTGGAAATCATCGCGACCCGCGTATCGGACGCGGTGCTGGCGGAACGAGGAGGAGCGGATCGGATCGAGCTCGTCACCGGGATGCTGGAGGGCGGCTTGACGCCGGGACCGGGTCTTATCGAAGAGACCGTCAAGGCGGTGTCGATTCCGGTCAACGTCATGGTGCGGCCGCACAGCTTGTCGTTCGTGTACGACAAGCTCGACCTACAGGCGATGCGGGCGGACATCCGGATGATCCGCAGGTCGGGAGCGGCGGGAGTCGTCCTTGGCCCGTTGACTCCGGAGGGAACGGTCGACGAGGAAGCGCTGAAGCTTCTGCTGGGCGAAGCCGAAGGTCTGGATGTCACCTTCCACCGGGCATTCGATGCCGTCCGCGATCAGCTTGCGGCGTTGGAGATTTTGACCAGGCACCCTGCCGTCAACCGCATTCTCACTTCCGGCGGGAAGCCGAGCTCGCTTCAGGGAATGGCCCGGCTGAGGCAGCTCGTTCAAGCGTCGGCAGGAAGCGGAACGACGATTTTGGCGGGCAGCGGCTTGACCTTGGATGCGCTGGAAAGCTTCCTGAGGGAAACGGGCGTTGGCGAAGTGCATTTCGGCTCCGCCGTCAGAGAAGGCGGACATTCGCTCCGTCCGCCTGTGCCGGAGCGGATTGCGGCAGTCAAGAAGGTGCTGGCGGCAGCCTCATTGTGGATTGATTAGGAAAAGAGCGTTCTTCCGGTGGGGAAGAACGCTCTTTTTCGTACTTAACTTGGCGTTGATGTCACGCCGCAGAGGCAAGAAATGCCGGCAGAGGCTGACCCGCCTGTAAGCGGAATCCATGTTCAGCAGGTCAGGAAGTGCTCCAGATGGACCGCTCTGGACAGGCCGACCGACTCGGCGACCTTGATGGACGCCTCGTTCGTCTCCAGCACATGATAGCGGGCAATGCGCCCGTCCTTGCCGATGCTTGCCATCGCCGCGGACACGACCTGCTTCGCCAGGCCGCGGCCTTGAAACCTCTCCCGCGTGCGCAGGAAGCCGATTTCCCAGATCGGCCCGAAGTTCGGAAAAGCGGCGCATACGCTGGCCGGCTCGTCTCCTTCGTATAGCGCGAACAGCCGGGCTCCTTTATTGATATAGCCGAGCAGCTCCTCCGCTTCAGGCGGAGTCCAGAACGATGCCAGTCCGTCATCTACACCGCTTGTTTCCACGATGCGGCCGTCGAGCGGAGCCTGGAAAGCTGTGTCCCCCGCCGTATACGTATAAAAGCCTCTCGCTTTCTCCAGACGGAAACGGCTGGCCAAAATGGCCTTGAAGCGCGGGAGCTGGAGCTTGAAGACGAAGCGTCCCGATTCCGGCAGCCGGTCCAGCAGTCCAAGCAGCAGGGAGTCGCTGTTTCCGGCCAGAAATCCGGCATGGGAGGCCTCGGGATAAGTAAGCCGGTCATAGGCGTTCAGCTCGGCAGGCAGCAGCAGAAGAGCGCCCCATTGCTCTCCTTCCTCCGCCATATGGGCGGTCATCCCGCCGCCGAAGCTCTCCAGCATTTTGAGCAGGGTAATATGGAGCAGCGGATCCGACTGCAGGCGGGCGGTTATGGATGCGGAGGTTGGACGGTCCATGAACGGCTTCCTTTCTAAGGGAGATTAGTACGTCTTGGCAAAGCGGGCGACGGCCTCAAGCCGCAAATGATCGGTGACCAGGCTCGTACAGGAGATACCCGGCAATCGGCTTGTTCATCGGCATTCTCCCATCTGCTGGACCGAATCCATTTTCTCTTCATTGTACGGAATCGGCAGCGTTTCGAAAAGAGGGCATGCGGCAGGATGGCGGAGGGGATTGTGCAGGACGGGACGGCAGAGGGGATTCTGCGGGAAGGAATGCAGAGGGAATTCCGCAGGACGGAATGCAGAGGGGACTCTTCAGCTTCGGATCATGAGGGGCAGCCGCTAACGAAAAAAGCTGCCGCGATTCGGCAGCTTCCCCCACTCTAGGCTTTCGCAGCCGCAGCCACATATTCCTCCAACCGATCCCAAGTTTCCGTGACGCCCTGCTCCATGCCCATATCGATCACGCTCTTGAGAGCTTCGGCGCTCGCATAGACGGAATGGTTCGTCACCTTGGTGCCTCCTTCGACATCCTCGAAGAGCAGCATGATGCGGGCGGGGGGCATGTCGCGGTTCTCGATTCCCTCGGCGTCGGAGAAGTAATCGGTGCCCGTGAATTTCTCGCCGTCGACTACTTCTTCATAGACGGTCTTGCCCCAGGATTCCATGCCGAAAAAGTCGCCCTGAGCCTGGTCCATGCACTTCATGCAGTAGTGCCAGCTTCCTCCGGGACGGAAATCCATCCGGCTTGCGGTCAGCTCCCATCCGCGGGGGCCCCACCAGTGCTTGAGCATTTCGCCGTCGGTGAAGGCTTGGAAGACCAGCTTGCGCGGAGCCGGGAAAACCCGCTCCAGAATAAGGGTATTGCCTTCGGCTTTGAGGGTCATTTTGTTCACTCGTATTTCCTCCTCTTATCGATTGTCCGCCTATGCTTATGCCAGCCAGCCTTTGCCTTCGTCCGCCATGACCTTGAGCGCGAGGGCAAGGGTCTATTCCGGCTTCCGCTTTGAGTCTATATCCGAATTTTCGTCCGCTGCCTGCAGCTTGAGCAAATAATCTTCCAAGGCGTCGTACCGCTCTTCCCATATGCGCCGGTAGCGTTCCAGCCAAGCATCCATCTCCCGGAGGGGCTGCATGCGAAGGCTGTAGCTGCGCCGGTTCGCCTCCGCCGTTACGTCTACGAGGCCAGACTCAAGCAGCACCTTCAGATGCTTGGAGGCTTGAGGCTGCCGGATCTGAAGCCGTTCGGCGATCTCGCCGACCGTGTGCGGCCCCGTCGACAGCAGCTCGACGATCCGCAGCCGGCTTGGCTCGCTTAAAGCACCGAATGTCGTTATATCCATAGCTGTCTGTTGTCGCCTGGATGCAAGGAAAAGCTCCACTCCGGCACGGCTCTTGCCGATCCAATCATCCCGCTCACCTCTTTTCCTTCCTCATTGCCGTCCCATGATTGGAATATACCACAATAGGAATATTCCTGTAAAGGAATATTATAACCGTAAATGCCGGACTTCCTTTTAGGAAGCCCGGCTGGAGCCGATGCCCGGCTCGCGCCCAACGATCAAAGCTTATAAAAGAGCAAGACAGCGAAAGAGAAGGCATGTTAGGATCATAAGCGGAAGAGGCATGGACTAGAGACAGATGGCGAAAGGCTTCCGGCGGTTCGAAGAGATGCCCATGACAGGGGCCGTCTCCTTCTTCCCTGCTTTCAAAAGCCTGCTCGACTGCCTGTCAAAGCGCTGAGTCCCTGTAAGACACGGATGGATACGAGGACTTTCCGCTGCCCGGGCGAAGGCTGCCGGCGATGAGGAACTGCGCGGCGTAATAGGTCAGCATGATCCAATAACCCGAATAAGCGACATCGGACACGAACATGTTCCAGGACAGAATCGAATCCGAGAGCATGAACAGCAGGCTGCCCGCGATGGCGAGGCGATTGCCCGACATGATGGCGGACCAGGCCATCAGGGAGATGACGGCCACATAGGCGGCTACGGGAACAATCAGCTCCGTCTTGCCGTCGGCTGCGAGGGTGGATATGAGCTTGCTGCCCATGAGAAAGGCGAAGACGGCGATCGGAACGATCGTTGCGAAGCGCAGCCGGGAGAACCGCCATCTGCCGAAGAAAGCCGACATGTAGAAGAGATGCCCGATCAGGAAGGCGGACAAGCCGACGACGAACCAGCGCAGCGTGCCGTCTCCGACAGCGCAGAACAATAAGCCCGAGAGCACGAGCGCAGGATAGCGGCGCCTTCCGCCGAAACTGCCGAGGTAGGCATAAAGGAGGATGAGCGCCATCGGGATCAGCTTGAAGACGATTTTGACTCCTTCCGGATCGGAAGGGATGACGAAAATATAAATCAGGCCCATCATCAGGATAAGGACGGGCAAAAGAGCACTGGACATGGAATACATCACTCCGTTCGTGGAGGCTGAAGGGTCGGTATTGGCGGCTCGCTCAGGCAGCTCGCCGTTCCGGCCTTGGTTCCGTATAGAGGACAGCGCCGGGAATGACAACACAACTTTCCGAGGGAGAAAGAATAGATCCGCATCACATTTACAAACGGACCTTCAGCCCTTTTAATAGAAGGACCGTTCTATAGCCATGCCTGAACGGCATCGCAGGGGGAGTTCATATGCCAAAATCGTTGTATGCCGCACTCGTCGCTCTGAGCCTGATCTGGGGAGGCTCCTTCTATTTCATCAAGCTTCTGCTCGAAGAAACGGGACCGTGGATGATCGCTTTCCTGCGCTCCTCGTTCGGCCTCGTCGCCATTACCGCCGTCATGCTGCTGCTGCGCAAGCCGTTCGGGCTTCGCTCCGTGCCCTGGATTCCCATGGCGGCCATGGCTCTCTTCAATACCGCCGTTCCATGGGCGCTCATCGGCTTCAGCGAAACGAGGCTTTCCAGCGGAATGGCGTCGGTTCTGAACGCGACGACTCCTCTGTGGACGATCATCGTCGGCACGCTCTTTTTCCGGAATGCGGCCGGCAGGCTGCAGTGGGCGGGCATGCTGACCGCTCTCGCCGGGATGATGGTGCTGCTCGGCGTCAATCCGTCCACGATCATCTCCGTCGACGGCCTCGGCTTCGCCTGCATGCTGGCCGCGACGCTCTGTTACGGGATCGGCTCGCAGCTGTCCAGGCGCCTGAAAGGCTTGTCGATGTACCAGCTCACCTTCGGAACGCTGTTATGCTCCGCAGCCGGGAGCGGAATCGCCGCTTTTTCCACGGAGCCTTTTCCGGCTGAAGCCTTCCGCTCAGGCTCGTTCATCGGGGCGCTGGCCGGCATCGGCGTATTCGGCTCCGGCATCGCGTACATCATCTTCTACTACCTGATCCAGAAGGGAAGTCCCGAGTTCGCCACGATGGTCACCTATCTCGTGCCGGTCAGCGCCATCGTCTGGGGATACTCGCTGCTCGGCGAGCCTCTTCATTGGAATCTGCTCGCGGGGCTGGCCGTCATTCTCGGGGGCGTGTTCCTCGCTACCCGGGGCGGAAGTCATGCCGGCGGCGGGAAAGCCCCTCTGGCTCCCGCAGGGCAGAGGAATCGATTCGTTGACCGTTAACCGCGTGAATGATGCAGCTCCTGGAAGTCAACGGCATCAACGGTTGTCCCGCTTAATCGTCAGCAGCATGAATATCCGCAAAAAACGGCAAATCCCGAGGATCTGCCGTTTTTTGCTTGTTCATGAATCAAGGAAATCTCCGGAACAGCGGGCCGGGCACGAAGCGTCACTTTTCCCTCAGAGCCCGCCGGAGCGTTTTGCCGGAGCTGTTCTTCGGCAGCTCCGCCAGGAACTCGACGATCGTCGGAATCTTGTATTTGACGAGACGGGACTGGCAGAACGCCAGCAGGTCCTCCACCGACAGCGATTCGTCGCTCCGCACGACGAACGCCTTGACCCTCTCGCCGAACACCTCGTCGGGCACGCCGACGACCGCCGCCTCGAATACGGCCGGATGCTGGTAGATGACTTCCTCCACCTCGCGCGGATAAACGTTGAAGCCGCCGACGTTGATCATGTCCTTCTTGCGGTCGACGATAAAGATATAGCCTTCCTCGTCCATCCGGGCCATGTCGCCTGTGTAGAGCCAGCCGTCCCGGAGCGTCGCCGCCGTCGCTTCCGGCATGCCGAGGTAGCCCTGCATGATGTTCGGTCCTTGCGCGATCAGCTCTCCGACCTCGCCGCGAGGCACCTCGCGCCCTTCCGAATCCACGACCTTGTTGATCACGTTCGGGATGTCCACGCCGATGGAGCCCGGCTTGCGGATGCCTCCGAGAGGGTTGAAGGCGGTGACCGGGCTCGCCTCGGACAATCCATAGCCTTCATAGATGACGGTCTGGAACTTCTCCTCGAACCTGTTCAGCACTTCGAGCGGCAGCGAGGCGCCTCCGGAGGAGCAGAGCCGGATGCCCGCGAAGTCTGCGGCCGACGCTCCGGGGAATTGCAGCAGGAAGCTGTACATCGTCGGCACGCCGGAGAACATCGTCGCCCTGTCTTCGCGGATCGTGCGGATGACCTCGGCCGGCTGGAAGCGCGGCATGATGATGAGCGCTGCTCCGACTGCGAGCGGAGCGTTGACGCACACCGTCATGGAGTAGATATGGAACATCGGCAGCACGACGACGGCGCGGTCCTCATGATTGATTTTGAACATGGAATGGACCGATTCCGCGTTGGTCGCCAAGTTCCGATGGGAGAGCATCGCTCCCTTCGGCTTGCCTGTCGTACCTGAGGTGTAGAGAATGACCGCCGTATCGTCATCTTTGATGTAAGCGGATTCAAGATTGCCGCCGCCAGCGTCCAGAAGCTCATCCCAAGACGTGCCGGCTCCGGTGAGGACGACAAGCTTCAGCTCCGGAAGGCGGGGGCGCAGAGCATGGAAGACCGGCTCAAGAGGAGCGGCAGCAATGACGGCGCGGGCACGGCTGTTGTCCAGCACGTAGGCGATCTCCTCCGGCGTGTAGGTCGGGTTGACCGGCACCGCAACGGCGCCGATGCGCAGGATGCCGTAATAGGCGATGACGAAATCGGGCGAATTGCCGAGGAGCAGCACGACCTTGTCTCCCTTGACGATTCCGTGCGAAGCGAGCCCCGACGCGCACCGCATCACTTGGTCCATCAGCTCGGAATAGCTTGTTTCCCGGCCGCCCCAGACGTAGGCGGGGCGCAGGGGGTGGCTTGCGGCGCTGTTCTCCAATATTTCGGCCAGACTCCAACTCATGCGCATTCATCTCCTCTTTCAATCGGCTTGGAATGAGAATCGGTGATGTAGGCAAGGATGAATTTATTCAGCATTATATTCTTGAAAGCGGTAACAAATCCCTGCCGGACGGCAAAAGTTAATTGTATCCGGATACAAATCGACCCTCAGTTGCAGATTGCGGTTGAAAGGTACAGCCGAACAAGTAGATCAAGTACGAGAGACCAAGCTATGATGCTGCCTTCAGCAGACAAGCTTAAAAAAATGATCTGCATTTTGTCATTTTCGTCGTGCAGGACTTCGACGGTTGAAGGCTGACGCCGCAGTTTACTTGCTCTGTGAACCATAGAAGAATTTCGTTTTAGGAGAGAAAGCGATTATGAATTTCTCATACAGATAAATTATGAACTAACAAAATATGTATTTAATTGAATATCCATCGATTTTCCTGGGTTTTCTACCTCAAATGGCCATATGAATTAAATGAAAGGAGTGCAAAGATTTTTGAATTAGAATTGAAGCAAGCCCTGAATTTCCTTCCTTTAAAGAATTGTTCAGCAAGCCCTATGTATAAAATCGGTCCGAAGCTGCATTGTCAAATGATGAAAATAAAGAACGGGTTACGATTTCTCTCGTAACCCGCCTCATTATTCAAACACTCATAGGTATCCTAACTTTTGGAATATACGATAAGACAAGGACGCCGGAGACACTAAGACAAGTCGACGTCGGAGACCTTGACGACGGCTTGCCACGCGGCTTCCTGGTTGGCGCGATCGTGGAGGTGGGGCTCGAGCTGCACCTCGATTGGGCCTGAGAACTTCCCTTTGGCCGAGGCGAAGAATTGCCCTGAGACGTCGGTTCCGAACTCCGACGCCTGGATGTAGCGACTGGCCGCGGTTTCCGGCGTCTGGTTCATGCCGGGAATGAGGTTCACGATGGGGATAAACACATACTTCAACAGAGGGCTAGCGCTTCGCTTCACGTTGGTGGCGGTCGCCCCACCGGGCGATACAGCGTACACAGCCATGCCGGACGGCAGCCGGCGCGCCAACGCCGCGACCCACCAAGCGATGATCAGCTTCGCGTCGGCATACGCATTGTTGGGCACGTACTTCACGTTCGGCCCGTTGCGAATCAGAGCTTCAACAGCGGCGGTTCGGTCGCCTTGATGGTATTTGGCCGCGAAGGCGGGCAGGTCGGTGTATTTGAACATGGGCACGCCCCCTCGGGCAGGCTCCGCGCCGGCGATAACAATCCGCGCGTCGGGACTCAGCAGGTTGGCATTGAGCAACCCGACAGTCAGTTCATGATGACCAATGAGCGGGGCCTGAGATGCCTCGACGCCCGCCGCGGTAATCTTGCGCTGCTTGAAGGGAACCAGCCCCGCATTGAGCAGCAAGAAATCAACCGGCCGACCTCGTTTGACCAGCTCGGCGAGGGCGGATTGAACGCTGGTCGGTGCGTCCAGATCCAGCTCCAGCGGAGTGAAAACCTGTGTCTTGGTCTCAGCCGCGAGTTGAGCGGCCGCTTCTTGAACCCGGGCCAGGCTGCGCCCGGTGACGATGACCTGGCGGTAGCCCTCGATGGCGAGCTTGCGGGCTGCCGCATAACCGAGCCCGGAGGTGGCGCCTGTGACGAGTGCAATCGAATGTTCCATGTGGATTCTCCTTCTGAGGTTAGGGTTGTTTTGCTGATTTTAAACTTTGTGTGATGAAAAATGGACTATTTAGTCCATAGTAACATTAATGGACCAAACAGTCCAGTTCATGATATAATATCGGTAAAAATCGTACTATACTTTCAGGATAGGAGATTACGGCCAAAAGAATGAGAAAGGAAGAGGGAAGAAAGCTTATGCCAAACAACGGGTCTTTAACTTCACGCGGGCAGAACAGCAGAGAGCGTATTCTGAATCAGGCAGCCCAACTTGTTTACGAAAAAGGCGTCCGGGGTACCAGTATGGACGATATGAGGGCCGCAGCTTCTGTCAGTAAAAGCCAGCTCTATCACTATTTTTCCAATAAAGAAGAGTTGATCCTGGCGGTTATTGAGCGGCAAACCGTCAATGTGCTGGGTGCGCAGCTGCCTCTCCTGGAACATCTGGACACATGGGAAAACTTGGAAAAATGGAGAACGACGATTATAGACTTGAAGGAAAGCAGCGAGAGCCTGGGAGGATGCCCGCTCGGTTCATTGGCTAGCGAACTAGCCGACCAGGACGAGACAGCCAGGGTGGCCCTGATGCATTCTTTTGATGAATGGGAGCAGTACTTTATTGATGGATTTAGCAAGATGAAAGAGCGGGGTGATCTTCGGGCCGAGTCTGACCCGGCTGAACTAGCTTGTGCAGTTATAACCAGTCTACAGGGAGGGCAGCTCTTAACCAAGACCCGCAAATCGACCCGTCCTTTCAAAATTGCCCTTCAAACGGCCTACGCTTATGTATTTTCATTTGCGACCAACCCGCAGGACGTGGAAATGGCAAAAAAGGGACGGAGCCAAGACTAACCCATAAAAACAGTACTCACTCAAGCGAGCTGCCGAAACCCTATAGTAATCGACAAAGCTTAGTTCTGTCCCGTTGTTTTCTTTCGCCAATGGGGTTCAATATATGTTTTCCTTATAGCAATAAAATATACAAAAATGTAAATGATAATGCTCGATTTTAAATCATTAATAACTAGCAGGGGATGGACATTTGATAAAGTTCAGTTTCCTGGATGGGTCACAGAGAAAGAAGTAGTGGTCAATACGTAATACATTTCTTCAAATTTATTAAATTCAATCCATTTACAACCCATCAGTGTACCGACAGAAGCATACATGAGCAGGTTCGAAGACAAGCTCATCAAGCTGAGTGCAGTCCTTCTTCTTAGCCGCTGTAATCGTCGCCTTGTCCGGTATAACATCATGTTCACCGACAAATGCCAGGCGCAGATGGAGTTTGATGCCCGCTTTTGTCTTGCGAAACGCTGCCCTTTTGTACTTTTGTAAACAGAGAGCCACCGTTTGACGAGTCGATAATCTCTACCACGCCCCGACTCATCGCCATACGATTTTGCAACTATCCATTTAACAAGACGCTCAAACACGTGCTGGAGTAGCTCTGGATTCACCTGTTTGTGCATACGACTGAGCTGAGCTGCCGACATTGACGTGAGCCCCAATTCCTCTTGAAATGTCTTACGGAGCACATCTTCAGCATTAGGTCGAAGTCCTTCTCTGCCTTGCAATTGTGCATGCAAGAACAGCTTTGGGTCGTTAACTTATTGTAAAGGATTTTTTGTGCTCGCAATCAAGCTGGAAGAGCATCAACATGAGCATTTATCACCATAATGAAAAGGTTGATTAAGTTCCGATGAAGCAATGAGAGCATAGGAGGAAATCATCCATGCAGCCAGCCAAATTCGTCCGCCAGTCCCGCTGCTTCAAAACCGCCCGCATCTTCCCGCCGGATGTCAACAACCATCAGACGATGTTCGGCGGCAAGCTGATGGCCTATATCGACGATATCGCCTCCATCGCGGCGATGAAGCATTGCCGGATGCCGACCGTGACCGCATCGACGGATTCCGTCGACTTTCTCCACCCGATCCGCCCGACAGACAGCATTACGATGGAGGCCTATGTCGCCTGGAGCGGCCGGTCGTCGATGGAGGTGTTCGTGAAGATCGTCAAGGAGGATCTCATGACCGGGGAGCGGATGGTTGCGGCAACGGCTTTCCTGACGTTCGTGGCCATGGGGCCGGACAAGCGTCCGGCGCCGGTGCCCGATATCGTGCCGGAGACGGAGGAGGAGAAGAAGCTGTTCGAGTCCGCTCCGGCTAGAGCGGAGATCCGCCGGCGGCGCCGCCAGGAATCCAAGCGTTTTGCCGATTTTCTCGGCGTGGACCACCCTTGGGAATGACATTGATAGCAAGGACGGTGCAGCCGTTTTTCCCTTTCATTCCGTGGGCTCAAGCCGATTCAGCCGGCACGGAGGCCTCTAAGCCGGGCCGGCGGATCCACGGCGCACTTCCTTCTGTGAACCAAAAACCAGCCTGCATTCGGCTGGCTTTTGGTTATGCCCGGAAAATGTTGTCGCGCCAGGTCTGATTGGAGGGCGGGTTGGATAGGGTATCTACTATAGATTGTCTTTTAGGGAAGGCGGGGAATTCATGGTTGCGGAAGCATATCGGTACATAACGGAAAACCGGGAGCGGTTCGGGGAAGCCGTGCAGACCCATGTAACGATCAGCTTGTACGCGCTTCTGATCGCTGCTGCCATCTGCATTCCTCTCGGAGTCCTCTGCGCCAAATACAGCCGGCTGACCGCGCCCGTCATGGGCTTGTTCAACTCGCTGCGGGTCATTCCGAGCCTGGCCGTTCTCGTCATCCTGCTCCCGATCCTGGGCACCGGCTTCACGCCTGCGCTCGCCGCGCTTACGCTGCTGGCCTGTCCGCCCATCCTCATCAACACCTACCTCGGCTTCCGCAAGGTCGAGCCCTCTGTACGGGAGGCGGCGTCCGCCATGGGCATGGGAGCGGGGCGGCTGCTGCGCCGGGTGGAGCTGCCGCTGGCGGCTCCGCTGATGATCTCCGGGCTGAAGACAGCAGCCGTGGAAGTCGTGGCGAGCGCGACGCTCGCCGCGTTCATCGGAGGCGGCGGACTCGGGACGTTCATCATCAACGGGCTGGGCTTGTACAACTTCCCGATGCTGCTGGTCGGGGCTTTGCCGGTCGCGGCGCTGGCTGTCCTCATGGAGCTGGTCCTGTCCGGGTTGGAGCGTTACGCATCGAGATTTCAACGAATATAGAAGGGGTGTCGGGAATGAATACGAACATGCAGAGGAACAGCTTGGCGAAGAGAGCTTGGCTGGGAGCGGGAATTGTTCTGATGGGCGCCATGCTGAGCGCCTGCGGCTCAAGCGGGAGCGGCAAGCCGGAGATCGCGGTCGGCTCCAAAAACTTTACGGAATCGCTCGTGCTTGGCGAGATGTACTCGCTCGCTCTGGAGCATGCGGGCTACAAGGTAGACCGCAAGCTGAATCTCGGGGGCACGCTCGTCGCGCATGAAGCCCTCAAGAAGGGCGATATCGACATGTATCCGGAGTACACGGGAACGGGGCTCATCAACGTGCTGCAGCTGCCGCCGAAAACGGATGCGCAAGCGGTGTACGACGAGGTAGCCAAAGGATACAAGGAGAAGTTCAACCTCGTCTGGCTGAAGCCGACGGAAGCCAACGACTCCCAGGGCCTGGTCACGACCAAGAAAGTCGCCGACCAGTACAACCTGCATAAGATCTCCGATCTGCCCAAGCTCGCTCCGCAGCTGCGGATGGCTGCCGTTCCCGAGTTCGAGGAGCGGGAGGACGGCTTGAAGGGTCTGAATTCCTTCTATGGCAAAATGGACTTCAAAAGCATCAAGCTGTTCGACTACGGCGTGAAGTACCGCGTCATCATGAACGGAGAAGCGGACTTGACGGTCGGCTTCACGACCGACGGAGACCTTACCAATCCCGATCTTGTGCTGCTTGAGGACGACAAGAAATTCTGGCCGCCGTACTTCGTCGCGCCGGTCGTGCGGGGCGACGTCCTGGAGAAGAACCCCGATGTGGAGAAGGTGCTGAACGACGTCTCCGCCAAGCTGGACAACAAGACGGTGCAGGCGCTGAACGCGCAGGTGGACATCGACAAGAAGGAATACGCGGACGTGGCGAAGGATTTCCTGCAGAAGCAGGGACTGCTGGACTAAGCGGAGGAGGGAATCGGCCATGAACGGACTGGCGCTACAATTCAAAGGGGTGAGCAAGCTGTACCCCGGGGCCGCCGACCCGGCGGTCCGGGACGTCTCGCTTGCCGTGGAGGAAGGCTCGTTCGTCACGCTGCTCGGCACATCCGGCTCAGGCAAGACGACGCTGCTGAAAATGGTGAACCGCATCATCGAGCCGACCTCGGGAAGCATCACGCTGTTCGGGCGGGATATCCGGGAGCGTCCGGCGACGGAGCTCAGGCGCGGCATCGGTTATGTCATCCAGCAGACCGGCCTGTTCCCGCATATGACGGTGGAGCAGAACATTTCGACCGTGCCGGACATTCTCGGCTGGGACAAATCGCGCGTCTCCGCCCGCGTATCGGAGCTCATGGAGCTCGTCCGGCTGCCGGAGGACATGCGCAAGCGGTATCCGAGGCAGCTATCCGGAGGCCAGCAGCAGCGCGTCGGCATCGCCCGCGCGATGGCCGGCGATCCCAAGGTGCTGCTCATGGACGAGCCGTTCGGAGCGCTCGACGCCATCACGCGCAGCTCGCTGCAGGATGAGCTGCTCGCCATCCAGCGGCGGCTCGGCCGCACCGTGCTGTTCGTCACGCATGACGTCAGCGAGGCGTTCAAGCTGGGCGACCGCGTCGTCGTCATGAACGGCGGCGTGATCGAGCAGGCTGGAACGCCGCTGGAGCTTCTGACCCGCCCGGCAACCGACTTCGTGCGCCAGCTGACGGGAGGAGACGATCTGTTCCAGCTGCTGGAGCTGCTGAAGGCGGAGGACCGGATGCTTCCGCTCTCTGCGGAATCGATGCTGCCGGAGTCGGCTCCGTCCGTCCAGCGCACCGACAGCCTGAAGTCGGCGCTGGAGCAGATGCTGAGGCATGGAGCCTCCGAGGCGGCCGTGGTGAATGAGCAGGGGGAAGCTGTTGGCCGGCTGACGCTTGACCGGCTTCAGCCCCAGCCTCGGGAGGGGGGAGCCGATGTCGGAGTATTTGCTGAGACATTATGACGATCTGCTGAAAGGCCTTTGGGAGCATCTGCTCCTGTCGGCTTCGGCGCTGGCGATCGCGCTGCTGATCGCGCTGCCCGCAGGCTACTGGCTGTCCAGGCACGGCCGCATCGCCGTGCCTGTCCTGGCGGTGCTCGGAATCGTGTATGCCATTCCGAGCCTTGGCATGTTCGCCTTGCTGATTCCGCTGCTGGGGCTCGGCAAGCAGCCGGCGCTGGCCGCGCTCGTCCTGTACAGCCAGCTGGTGCTGATCCGCAACGTAATCTCGGGCTTCCGCTCCATCGAGCCCGCCGTTCGCGAGTCGGCGGCCGGCGCGGGCTTCGGCCGCTGGCGGCTGTTCACGCGGATCGAGCTGCCGCTCGCGCTGCCCGTCATTCTGGGCGGGGTGCGGATCGCCTCGCTGTCGATCATCGGCATCGCGACGATCGCCGCCTGGATCAATGCGGGCGGGCTCGGCGTCATTTTGTTCGAGGGTCTCTACCAGAACTCCGTGCCCAAAATGGTATGGGGAACCGTGCTTATCGCGCTGCTGGCGATCGCGGTCAACCAGCTGCTGCTGGCTCTGGAGCGGCGCTCGATCCGGCGGGCGGCAGGAGAAGGCTGATTTTGGGGCGGCAGGCGGGAAGAATCGATTGCCGTGCTTGATGCCGGCACATGGGATCAGGTCAGCCGGCAAGCGTCTGGATGAAGCGGCGATCTGCAGCATGAATTCAGCATGGGAGGGGAATCAGGCATGAGCGTGCATGAATACGATCTCGTTGTCGTCGGAAGCGGGACGGCGGGAGCTTCGGCGGCCCATCGCTGCCGGGAGGCGGGGTGGAAGGTCGCCCTCGTCGAGAACCGCCCTCTGGGAGGCACCTGCGCCCTGCGCGGCTGCGATCCCAAGAAGGTGCTGGCCGGCGCGGCGGAGCTGGTGGATTGGAACCGCCGAATGAAGGGCAAGGGCGTAACGGGCGATGCGTCCATCTCCTGGCCGGAGCTGATGGCTTTCAAAAACGGCTTTATCGAAGGCGTGCCGGAATCCAGGGAGAAGGAATTCCGGGAGGCGGGCATTGAGGTATGGAAAGGGACGGCGAGGTTCGCGTCGGAGGATATCATCGAGGTCGGCGAAGCCCGGCTGAAAGGAAGCCGTATCCTTCTCGCCACGGGAGCGCGGCCTGCCTCGCTCGGAATCGAAGGCGAAGAGCTGCTCGCGACCAGCGACGAATTCCTGGAGCTGGAGGAGCTGCCGGAGGAGATCGTATTCATCGGCGGCGGATATATCTCTTTCGAGTTCGCCCATATGGCGGCGCGCGCCGGAGCGAAGGTCCATATCCTGCATCGAGGGAAGCGGCCGCTGGCCGGCTTCGATCCGGATCTGGTCGACCGCCTCGTCCAAGCGACGGAGGCTCTCGGCGTAGACATCCATCTGGGAGCGGCGGTGCAGTCGATAGCGGCAGAACCGGGAGGCGGCTTGACCGTTCAAGCGGAAAAGGACGGCAAGCTCCTCCGGCTGGCCTGCCGGCTTGCCGTGCACGGAGCCGGCCGGGTCGCCAACGTGGACGGGCTTGATCTGCCCAAAGGCTCCGTGGAGGGCGGCAGCGCCGGCATCAAGGTCCACTCCTGGCTGCAGAGCGTCAGCAATCCGCGCGTCTACGCGGCCGGCGACTGCGCGGATACGCAAGGGCCTCCGCTGACCCCGATATCTTCGGTGGAGTCAGCCGCAGCGGCCCGCAACATGCTGCAGGGCAGCCGCCAGGAGCCGAATTACAGCGAGGTGCCGACCGTCGTCTTTACCGTGCCCAAGCTGGCGTCGGTGGGCCTCTCGGAGAAGCAGGCACTGGAGCGGGGCTTGAACGTGGCCGTGAACAAGCTGGATGCGGCCTCATGGTACACGTACAAGCGGACCAATGAGCAAGCGGTCATGATGAAGGTCATCCTGGACGCGGATTCGGACCAGGTTCTGGGCGCCCATCTGCTGGGAAGCACGGCGGACGAGCTGGTGAACCATTTCGCGGCCGCGATCCGCTTCGGGTTGACGGGCAAGGACATCTCCTCTGTCCTGTTCGCGTACCCGAGCGCGGCGTCGGATCTGACCTATCTCGTCCAAGGAAAAGAATAAAGCGGCTCCCGCACCATGGCGGCAGCCGCGTCGAAGCGTCCTTCGGGACGCTTTTTTGCCTGGTTCACGCACAATGAGGAAGGGGACTCAGCCTTTATAGCTGTCCTGCCAGCGGAGCAGCCTCCTCTCGAGAAATTGGACAAGAGAATCCGACAGCTTGCCGACAAGGGCAAAAATCGTGATGCCGACGAACACGACATCCGTCGCCATGAAGGCGCGCGCGTCCTGGATCATATAACCGACTCCGCTGTCGGCGCCGAGCAGCTCCGCGACGACGAGGCAGAGCCAGGCGATGCTGAGCGAGAGACGGATGCCGAGCAGGATGTTCGGCAGCGCCGCCGGCAGCACGAGCCGGGTCATCTGGCGATAGCGGCTGAACTCCAGCACCCGCGCCACATCGAACAGCTTGGCGTCGACGTTGCGGACGCCGAGGAACGTGTTCACGTAGAGAGGGAAGAAGGCTCCAAGCGAGATGAGCAGCACCTTGGACAGCTCCCCGAAGCCGAACCACATGATGAACAGCGGCGTAATGGCCAGCAGCGGCACGGTGCGAAGCATCTGCACGGTCGGATTGACGACCTCCTCGAAGCGGCGGTACATGCCGACGAACAGGCCGAGCAGGAGGCCGGTGCCGCCGCCGAGCAGGAAGCCGAGCGAAGCCCGAATGAGGCTGATCCGCAGATGATGGGGCAGCTCGCCCGATCGGGCAAGCGCGGCATACTGCTTGAGGATAAGCCAAGGCGAGGAGAAGAGCTGCTCCGAGATCAGTCCCGCGGAGCTGAGCCATTGCCAGACGGCGACGATCAAGGCCGGGAGAACGGCGCCCCGCAGGAAGACGCCGCGGCGTTTTCTCCGGTGAGCCGGGGGCTTCGCTTCCAGAGCGGTTTCCGGAGCTGCCAAGGATACGGACATAGGGACATCACCTTCCTTTTTTTATCAGGGAATCGGGATAATGGCAGCAGCTGCGCTTAGTTGGAGGGGAATCGGCCGTGAGGCAAGATCCCGGATGTTCATGCGAGCCCAAAAGAACTTAAATGCTGTAGGCTTCCTGCTCCTGCCTCTGCTCCAGATGGCCCAGCACGGCCGTCCGCAGCTCCGTGAAGGAGCGGCTGGAGCGCGAGCGCGGATAAGGCAGGTCGATCGGTACGGAAGCCTTGATGCGGCCGGGCTTCGTATCCATGACGACGACGCGGGTCGAGAGGAATACGGCCTCGTCGATATCATGCGTGACCAGCAGCATCGAGGTTTTGCGGGTCTGCCAGATATCCAGAAGAGCCTCCTGAAGATGCGCTCTCGTGAAGGCGTCCAGCGCGCCGAAGGGCTCGTCGAGCAGCAGCGCCTTCGGCTGCCGCAAGAGAGCCCGCGCGATGGCGACCCGCTGCGACATGCCTCCCGACAACTGGCGGGGGTAGGCTTTCTCGAAGCCGCCGAGCTTGACGAGAGCGATCAGCTCGTCGGTCCTCCTGCGGACGTCGGCATTCCGGAGGGACAGGTCGGCCGCGATGTTCTGCTCCGCCGTCAGCCAGGGGAAGAGGCGATGCTCCTGAAAAATGACTCCCTTCTCCTGGGACGGACCGCGGACCGCCTCTCCTTCCAGCAGCACTTCGCCCTCGTAATCGGAATCCAATCCGGCGACGATCTTCAGCAGCGTGCTCTTGCCGCAGCCGCTCGGTCCGATCAAAGTCGTGAAATCTCCTTCCCGGACGGTCAGGTCTACGCGGTCCAGCACATGCGTATCGGCATGGCCGCTCCGGAACGTCTTGCTGACGCCTTTTATCTCCACTGCAGGTTGCATGCATGCTCCCTCCCCTTCGGCTTTTTTGAGTCCAGGCGAAAAAAAAGAGACCGGCAGCAATGGATATGCATGCCGAATCTCCAGTCGCTCCGGTCGATTCCTTTACAGGCTGATCAAGTATTCAACTTGTGGTTGTGGCTCATCTTAGCATCGCGGATTCCGGGCTGTCAATAACCGATTGGGAAAGTGGGAATTAAGGAGCTCGACGGTCCCGTCTTCTTCTCATGCCTGGAGGGATGCGTTACACTGGAGGGAACGATAACAAGCTCAAGGACATCATGGAGGAACGTCATGCCCAGAAATCAAAGGAAGGACCAGCTGCTGAGGGAGGAGCGGCGGCAGCAGATTCTTGAAGCCGCGGCCCGCATCTTCGCCCGCAGAGGCATGCTGACCAAGATCAGCGACATCGCCGCCGGAGCGAAGCTGAGCCAGGGACATGTCTATAATTACTTCAAGTCCAAGGACGAGATTCTGCTCGCCGTCATCGAACAGGGGCAGCTCGGCTACGGCGTTGTCCTGCGGGAAACGATCTCCATGCCAGGCAGCGCGGAGGACAAATTCCGTTGCTTGGCGGAACGCTCCCTGCCCAGCGGCGGAAGCCCGGACATGTATCTGGTGCTGCTGCAGGCCTTGTTCACGGATCTGCTCCCGGCTCAGGACAAAGCGGTCATTCTGGAAAGAGCGGACGGCAACCTCCAGCTGCTGGTGGAGCTGATCCGCGAAGGGCAGGAGGACGGCTCGGTCATGCCTGGCGATCCCGTGCAGCTGGCCACCTTGCTCGGCACGCTGATCCAGAACCTGATGCTGCTGGATATGCGGGGTTATGCGCCGGCGACCAAGGAGACGATCGAGCTGCTGCTGAAGATGATTCGCCCGGCGGCGGATGCCGCTACCGAAAATTTGGAAAAATGAGGGTTGACATCTTTGGCGGCATGCTGATACGATTTGGTCAATCCACAGAGTGAATGAAAACTCATTCGGTGAACGATTTTCTCGATCGTCTCTCATCGTCTTTCTTTGAATCGACTGGACGTCCAGAGATTCAGGCCCGCATCGGCTTGAATTCTTGGGACGTCCCGTTTTTTTTTTGATCCAAATACCAAGAATTCAGGTAGGAATATAATTATTCATTTCAGGAGGTTGGTTCATGAGCCAGACCATTCCGTTTTCCTGCCATTATTTTCCGTCCCGCGAATTCCGTGCGGGAGCAAGAGAGCTTCGCAGGCAGCCGGATGGCTTGTCCGGCGAGCGGCCGTACACGCTGTTCACGCTGAAGCCGCTTGGACCGATCATTGGAGCCGAGATCGAAGGCGTGAATTTGGCTGAACCGCTGGAGCCTGACGTCAAAGCCGAGCTCCAGCGAGCGTTTTTGGAGTGGAAGGTGCTGTTCTTCCGCAATCAGCCGATTACGAGCGAACAGCAGCTGGCTTTCGCCCGGGAATGGGGGCAGCTGGAGAAGCATCCCTTCCTGCCGAAGGGCAGCGCGGACGAGATTACCCGATTCGAGAAAGATGCCACGATGACCGGCAACGAAAATGTATGGCATACGGATGTGACCTGGAGGCTGGAGCCTGCTCTCGGCTCGGTCCTGCGCCTGTCGGAGGTGCCTCCGCTTGGGGGAGATACGCTCTGGGCGGACATGGGGGCTGCCTATGACAACCTGCCGGAAGAAATCAGGCAGAGAATCGACGGGCTGTCTGCCATTCATGACTTCACCCCTTCCTTCGGCAGGTTCATGACGCCGGAGGTGCTGGCCGCCAAGCAGGAGGAGTTCCCCGCCGCCGAGCATCCTGTCGTCCGGACGCATCCCGAGACCGGGCGCAAGACGCTGTTCGTCAACGCGGCGTTCACGGTGCGCATCGTCGGGCTGGAAGAGGAAGAGAGCGAGCAGCTGCTCGGTTGCTTGTTCCGTCAGGCCCATGTTCCCGAGTATCAGGTCAGGTTCCGCTGGGAGCCGCATTCCATCGCGCTCTGGGACAACCGGGCGACGCAGCATTATGCGGCTTCCGATTACTTCCCTAACCGCAGGGTGGCGGAACGGGTGTCCATCGCGGGCGGCCGGCCTTACTGAGCATCGTTCGGAGTGAGCGGAGCCAGAGAGTATTTGAGACTAGGGAGTGTATGGAGCCGGAGAGTGTATGGGCTAGACAGTGAGAGAGAGGGGCTTAAGAGCCAGGGAGAGGGGCAGAGAAGATGAAGAGAAACCGTACAGCCGGCATCGCGTTCGCCGCTGCGATCGTGCTCGGCCTGGTTCTCGCGGGATGCGGCAGCGGCCATTCCAATACGCAGGCTTCCGCAGGACAAGGGAAAGCGGCAGCGGCCAAAGCCCCCGAGCAGGGCGGCGAACCGGTCAAGGTCCATATCGCCCTCAACGGAGGACTCAGTCCGCTTATCATCGCCCAGGAGAAAGGGTGGCTGGACGAAGCCTTCAAGTTCCATCATGCGGAAGCGGTCTGGAGCAAGTTCACCAGCGGTCCGCCGCTGCTGGAATCTCTGGTCTCGGGGCGGGTGGATCTCAGCTGGCTGGGCGATGGAGCCGCCATATCGGGGGTCGCCAACAAGCTTCCTTTCGAGGTGATCGGGCTCATCAGCGAAGGGAGAGACCTGAACACCATTCTCGTCCCGACGGGCAGTCCGATCGCCACCGTCGAGAATCTGAAGGGGAAGACGGTCGGCGCCGCCAAAGGAACGACCTCTCATGTGTTTCTTATCAAAGTGCTGCAGGCAGCGGGCTTGACCCAGCAGGATGTCAAGATCATCAATCTTCAGTTCGACGATGGGCAGGCGGCCTTCGAGGCCGGCAAGCTGGACGCCTGGGTTACAATCGATCCTTATGTGACCTTGAACGTGCAGCAGAAAAAAGCAAGCGTGCTGGATGTCAAAACGGAGATCTACGCCCCGGTGTCCATGATCGCGCATACGGAATTCGCGAAGGAGCATCCCGATCTGGTCGTCGAGTTCCTGAAGCAGTACGACAAGGCGGTCAAATGGCAGAATGACAACCTCGACGAGGCTGCCGGGCTGTACGCCGCGCAGACGAAGATTCCGGCCGGCATCATCAAGCAGGTGCTCTCTCGCAGTGCGACCAGGCTGTCCGCTTATACGCCGGAGTCGCTTCAGGCTCAGGAAGAGTCGGCAGGCATCCTGCTGCAAAACCAGTTCTTGAAGCAGAAGGCGGACTTCAAGTCTGCCATCAATGACTCTTTCGTCATCGAGGCGCTGAAATAACGGTGCCTGTCAAAAACGATATCGCGGCATAGCCGCCAAGGAGGAGAAGAACATGAGCGAAGCCGTTCAAAATCAAGAGGTTCAACTGGAGATTGCGCCTGCGTCAGGACGCATCGGAGCGGAGGTCAGAGGAATCAAGCTGTCCGTCAGCCTGCAAGGCGATGAGTTGAAAGCCATCGAGGAAGCCCTGCTCTCTTACAAGGTGCTGTTCTTCCGCGGGCAGAGCCACCTGGACGACGCGGGCCAGGAAGCATTCGCGAAGCTTCTGGGCGACTTGTACGCCCACCCGACCGTACCGGTCAAAAACGGCACGAATGCGGTCCTTGAACTGGATTCCGAGCATGGCGGCCGCGCCAACTCCTGGCATACCGACGTGACCTTCGTGGATGCCTATCCCAAGGCATCCGTCCTGAGGGCGGTTGTCGTGCCTCCTGCCGGGGGAGATACGGTATGGGCCAATACGGCGGCGGCCTACAACGATCTGACGCCGGAGCTGCAGGAGCTGGCGAACAGCCTGCGGGCGATCCACAGCAACGCGTACGATTATGCGGCTGTGCGCCGGGATGCGACGGCCGAGCAGATTCGCCGGCATCGCGAGGTATTCGCTTCGACGGTCTATGAAACCGAGCATCCGGTTGTCCGCGTCCATCCGGAGACGGGCGAGCGCCATCTGCTGCTGGGCCACTTCGTGAAGCGGATCGCGGGGTTCAAAACGCCGGATTCCGACCGGCTCCTTGCCATTCTGCAAGAGCATGTGACCAGGCTGGAGAACACGGTACGCTGGCGCTGGTCTCCCGGGGACGTCGTTATCTGGGATAACCGCGCCACCCAGCATTACGCCGTCAACGATTACGGCAGCCAGCATCGCGTCGTCAGGCGGGTGACCGTAGCCGGCGACGTTCCGGTCGGCCTTGACGGCCGCCGCAGCCGCGTCATTCAGCCTGCGCCGCTGGAGGAGGAGCAGGAAAAGGTATCCTGAAAAGCAGAAGCCGGCGTGGGCGCCGGCCGGAAAGACCAGCCGTCATCGGCTTTTATTGCTCCTTCGTTGAAGCGTCTGGCTGGCGGAGCGGTCAGACTCGAGCTTGTCGGATGGAGGTGAGGGATGAAGCGAAGGAATCCTGTCCGCCCTGGCGGACACGGATTTGTGCTGTCATGCCGAGCGGAAGTCCACCTCGGAGGCGGAAGGATTGGCGGCGAACGAACGGAACTTATCGTTGTACCGGCCGATGATCTGGAGACCGCTCTCCCCGCCCTGGCCCCAGGTGCTGTGCCCGTCCTTCACGACGGCCACCTCATAGCCGCGGTCATGGGCTCCCTTGGCCGTCGTCGCAATGCACATGTCGGTCTGGAGGCCGGCCATGACCAGTCTCCCGACTCCAAGCCGAGTGAGCACCTCCTGCAGGTCCGTGTTCTGGAAAGCGTCGGGGACATGCTTCTGGATCGTCGGCTCCCCAGCTGTGGGCGCGATCCGAGGGTGGATGCCCCATCCGGTGCTGCCGGTCGCCAAAGGATAGCCTTCGTCCTCATTGTGCTGGACATAGATTACAGGGGCATCGCTTGCTTTGGCTTTCCCGATGAGGCTCTCGATGCGCTCAAGCAAGCCTGGGCCGTCATGCATCGGTTCCGGTTCCTCGAACATGCCGTTCTGGACATCGATGACCAGCAGGGCTGTAACCTTGCTCATGATTCCGACCTCTTTCCATATTCAGGTTTTTATCCCCTTTATTATATAGGAACAAATGTTCTTTCTGCAATCCGTGTAGTCAAAAAAAGCCAGCCGGATGAGTCCGGCTGGCTTGGCTGCGACTGGGACAGGCTGAGCTGATCCCGCTGGCCGCCTCCGTTCCTTACTCCGCTTCGCCGACGAGCGAGAAGCGCTCGCCGCGATGGGCGGGACTTTCGATCTCGTCCACAAGCGCGACGGCATAATCCGCATAGCTGATGTAGCTGTCTCCTTTGGCGTTGACCGTCAGGCGATCGCCGCCTTTCCGATAGGAGCCCGTGCGCTTGCCCTCCGCATGGAAGAAGGCGGCGGGGCTGATGAACGTCCAATCCAGTCCTTGCGATTGCTGAAGGTCGGTCAGGTTCTGTCCTTGGTTCGAAGCGGTCGCAAAATACTCTTTAGGGAAATCAGGCGTGTCCATGACGCGTACCGAATGCGCCTCGTCGACGAACAGGCTGCCTGCGCCTCCGACTACGATGAGGCGGGTATCGCTTCCCGTCAGCAGCTGGATCAGCTTTCTGCCTGCTTCGACGTGGAGATGTTCCTGGCCGGGAGCGGCGCCGAATGCATTGACGACGACATCGAACGGACGGAGGTCTTCAGGTTTCAGGTCAAAGACTTCCTTTTCCAGCATCTGCAGCGAAAGGTTTTTCACCTTAGAGGCGTCCCGCACGATCGCGGTCACCTGATGCCCCCTGTTGACGGCTTCTTCCGCAATCAGGCTTCCTGCTTTGCCGCTCGCTCCGATAATACCGATCTTCATGCTTGTATCCTCCTCGAATGGGTTCGTATTTAGTATTCCCGACGCCGAATCGACCAAACGCGACCGCCTGAGGAGGCGGAAATAGGGCTTCCGGCAACGTTATAACTATTATGGTTACAACTAGTTCGTTTTGTCCATTATTTTGTGGCGGGGAAAGGACAGCGGGCCTATAGGTGAAGTATGATGAAGGCAATAGGAAAGGCTTGGAAAGGGGAGGGCAGGGATGGATTCATGCTCCTGTGCGGGAGACAGGGACCAAGGAGAGACGGCTCGCAGGCTGTCCGGAGTGTCGATCCGCAATAACGATGCTTCCGTGAGGCTTCGATCCGGAGAGGCGGCGTCGATCCCGGCCGCTGACGGAGGTCCGGAGGGGCGGGAGGGAATGCCGAGAGAGATCCCCGACGCTGCCGCCGAGGTGCGCCGTGAGCTCGTGCTTCTGCCCGGAGGCAGCTTCCGGATGGGCAACGACGCCCAGGACGGGTTTCCTGCTGATGGAGAGGGTCCGTCGCGGAGCGTGACGCTCGATCCGTTTCGAATCGCGCCTTATGCAGTCACCAATGCCCAGTTCGCAGCCTTTGTCCGCGACACCGGATACGTCACGGAGGCGGAGGCGTTCGGCTGGTCGTTCGTGTTCCAGCTGCTCGTATCCGAAGAGATCGGACGCCGGGTAAGCCGCGTTCCGGCCGGCGTTCCCTGGTGGCTGGTCGTGGAAGGTGCCAGCTGGAGAGCGCCGGAGGGACCGGATTCCACTATCCGCGATCGCGGCGACCATCCTGCCGTGCATGTATCCTGGAATGACGCGCAGGCGTTCTGTTCCTGGTCCGGCACGAGGCTTCCCAGCGAAGCGGAGTGGGAATACGCCGCCCGCGGCGGTCTCGAAGGCAGAACATATCCATGGGGAGATCTGCTGAAGCCGGATGGAGAACATCGCTGCAATATCTGGCAAGGGAAATTTCCTGTCAAAAACAATGCCGGCGACGGTTACGTCGGAACCGCCCCCGTCCATGCCTACCTTCCCAACGGATATGGCTTGTACAATATGGCCGGCAATGTGTGGGAATGGTGCCGGGATTGGTTCGCCCCCGATTACCATCGCCAGACGAAGGAGGTAAATCCCTTCTACGCGGAGGATACCGGCAAAAAATCCATCCGGGGCGGGTCCTACCTATGCCACCGCTCCTACTGCAACCGGTACCGCGTAGCGGCGCGCAGCTCCAATACGCCGGACAGCTCCATGGGCAATGCCGGCTTCCGGGTGGCGGCGGATTGCTGAGCCTTTCTTTGCAAGCAGGGCTTCGGTCCGACCCGAATGCCGATTCCATCTGTATAAGGTTAGAAAACCTGTCCATGGGGGCAGGTTTTTTTGAGCTGGAGAGATTCCATTTCAGCCGTTCCGGAAGGTATTCCGTTCATGGACATAGAAGGAAACAAACACGGAAAATGTCGGGTTTTCAATTTATTATTCAATAAATCTGGAATTTTATTCGAATTAGTATCTTCATGGTCAGGCTGACTATTCTTACATGGGGGAACGTGGCAGTAATGGAAAGCAAACTCTTTTTCATCGCTACAGACGATTTTGTTGCATTGAACCCGGATCTCCAGAGAGAGATATACATGGAATACTATAAACTCGTTTATTCTCCGATCATCTACATGGTCAAGGATCATGCGACAGCGGAGGACATCATCCAGATTTCCTTCCTCAAAGTAATCAAGAAGAAGCCGGCGGCGGAAAACGAAGCCAAGCTGAAGGCTTGGATTCATGTTGTCGTAAAAAATACGGTTTATGATTTTTTCAAAAAATCGAAAAAAAATCGCAACGAAATGGATTCGGATCATGTTTACATTAACGAAAGCCCCGTTTACGCGACGGAAGCAGGCGACATCGAAAGCCAAATCGAGCTCAAGCTTATGATAGAGGCTCTGGAGAAGTATCTCGAGGACATCAAGCCCGAATACAAATCCTTGATCGAGCTTCGCTGGAAGCGGGACCTAAGCTACAAGGAAATCGCCCTCAGGCTGGACACGACGGAAGAAACAGTGAAATACAAGCTTTTCCGGGTGAGGGAAGCGATGAGGAAGAGATTTTTGAAGGAATGGGAGGCGGAAAAATGAAAAGCGACGAAGAATTCGACCAGATGTTCGACCGGGCGATAGCCGAGGCCTCCGGCAAGCATGAATTCGTGCCCGATCCGGAGATATCCTGGATGAAGGTCAAGAAGCAGCTTGGACGCAGGGCAAAAAGGCGTTCCCGGATGAAGATGCTTCCTTATATCGCAGCTTCGTTACTGGTAGGAGCAGTCCTGTTGGGAGCTCCAGTGCAATCGCAGGCGTTTCCTTTCTTCCATGCGGTCAAGTCCATCCAGGATGACGTCGTGAAGCTGATCTTCGGATCGGACGGCGACAATGCGGTCGAACCGAAAACGGCGCCCCCTCCGGAGCATTCGGGGCCGGAGGGCAGCACCGATGAGCCGGGCGGAGCAACCGAGCAGCAAAGCTTCCACAGCCTGAAGGATGCCAAAGCGCATGCGGATATGGAGCTCCCCGCGATGAATTATGTCCCTGATGGGTACGAGCTGAAAGAAGCCATGATTCTAAGCAGCAAAAAAGGCAAGTCGGAAAGCGCCATTCTGAACTACAGCAATGGCGAGGGCAAGATATTCACGGTCACGGTGCGGAAGGTCAGGGCGGGTGAACTGGTCACAACAGGCGGCGAACTCAACGGCAAAGCGGATTATCAGGAAATCAAAATCGACGGCATTAATGGGTATCTCTTTCACTCGGAAAATGACATGGGAGTGAGCCTTGAATACATGAAGAGCGATCTGTTTATCTTGATATACGGAGAGCTATCTCCGGAAGAAATTACGCAGATAGCCGAAGATATCTATTGAGAGGAGGAAGGATTGAAGGGCAGGGGGTCGGGACGAAGCCGCGGCAACAGGCCTTGATGTCTTAAACCTTCGATAATCTTTTGAGCGACGCGAAGCGTGCCTTTGCATTTTTCGCTCTCTCCGAAGTGGTTGCTGAAGATGGCGCTGATGCGGAAGGAAAGCTCCTCGGCAGTTATATTATCATGAATGTGGCACACGATTGCCCTCACCTCGTGCTTGTATTCATCGGGAGGACAGCAGTATGATCGCAACAGATTAAAGGGATCCCACTCGTTCACGACGTCTCTAATCAGTTCAAACATACGCAGTCAATCCCCTCTCGCGTGATAGCGTTCTAGTCGATTGTGAAGACTTTCCTCATAAGAAAAGCGGAGTCGTTATGTTGAACTCCGCTTATTTTTGTTATGGAATAATGAATTAAGTCTTAGCTGCAGAGAAGGTTGGCGGTGTAGGCCGACGCCTGCTCGGTCACGGAACCGTTTTTGACGAAGTGTACGATCTTGCCGCGGTAGTAGTACCCTGTTTCACCTGTGCGGAGGACGGAATTCTGGAATACGTTCGTATCTTTGGAACTCAATGTAGCTAGCACTCCAGAGTCGATCCATTGGGTTCCCGTCCACTTTTGCAGCTGGAAGGTAGCGCCTAATTCCGAGACCGTCGTTTTGGACTGGGTCATCGCCGTTAATGTTATGACTCCTTTTTCGGAATAGATAGATTCATTGCCATAGCCGAGATAGGTATAACTGTCGTAGTAACCAAAGGTGGAGAATACCGGAGGAGGAGGCGATGTTTTGGCTCCGTCAGCCGAAGCTGCCGACAACGGTGAGCTCATGGAACCGAATATCAAGGCCGCTGCGAAAAAAACGCTCCAGAAAATGCCGATGATCCTTACGTTACGATACATACTAAATCAGCCTCCATTATGTAGTGGTCCAACACTAGAATAACAACCGCAAACCGAGTGTAGTTGCAGCCTTAATAAAAAATATTTGCGTGTATTAAAATAGTGATCATCGCCTGCAGCTACCCCCTTGCAGTCTACGTTCATTCCGATAAGATTGAAGGAATATGGATTGATATTCCAATTAGATAGCGCTTACAATAGTTCCAAAGAATCAGAAATGTCCAGTTGAAAGAAGGAAGAAATGGGCATGATTGCATGTGGCGTATTCATCCATTCCGAGCCCCGCTTCGCATCCTTGCAAAGCGGGGCTGCCTATTGCGCGGAACAACGCCTTGCCGCCGGTCAAAACGGAAGCCCCTCCCGGATCTGCCGCTGCATGAGCTCCATGACGAGCGTCTCCCGCTCGATGGCAAAGCCGATATGGGGACCTTTCTGCCGCATCACAGAGCGGTTGTGGTTGATGGCTTCCGCAATTTCCACCCACTCCGGCCGCGAGCCGTCGGCAAGCTCATAGGATTCCGGGCGAATCCGGGTGAAGTTAGTCTCGGCCCTGCACACGTAAAAACAGGAGATCATTCTCAGATTGTCGTATTCCGGCTCCAGCGCGGGACGAAGCTCCTCCACGCGGCCGGGCTCTCGGACCACTTTGACCGATGCGGCACCGGCTTCTTCCTCCAGCTCTCGGCGCAGCCCCGAGAGCATAAAGGGGGACGAACTTATGGAGCTGCTGTACGAGCTGGTCCATTCCAAGGCAGCCGACCCGTCGGGCTCAGCCTTCGTTCGACGACGACTACGGCATTCCCGGCGGCGGTATCGAGCCGGGAGGAGACCGTTCTGCCCAAGGCATTATCGTCGACGGCGCCAAGATGCTGTTGATCTACACCGCCCGCTAAGACTTTCATGCGCTCAGATTTCATAGACATCGTCGCCGATTCGGATCGCTCCCGGCATCGAGACGGAAGCATATAAGCCGAAATGATTTCCGAACTGCCGGCTTACGGTTTTGTGCAGCGACGGGTCGGGCTGCAGCGTGTCCGGTTCCAGGCCGATCATCGAGCAGCGGCCGCAGAATGAGTCCACCCGCAGCTCAGCGGTTCCTACGCGGAGCCGTCTGCCGATCCACTGCTCATCGTCGAAGGCGGGATCGTTCATCGCGAGCACCAGGTTCGGACGGAAACGTCGGATATCAAGCTCCTTGCCCCATGCGGCTTCGAGCTTTCGCCGTGAAGCGTCTGTCACAATCAGAACGGGAGCGGCATCGACAGCCAGGAGACCCGGTTCCTCCAGATGAGGGGCTTTGTATCCGGTCATCGACAACTCGATCTTTGCATGCCGCTGCATATCCGCCAGCAGTTCTCCGTCCCATCGGAGGGATCTTCCTTCCGGAGAGACAATATGCAGGATATCGTCCTTTACAGATGCCTCATAAGAAAGCATCGCCGGAATCTGCCGGGCGGTGATGTAGCTGCTCCATCCTTGCTTGGTTTGGTCGCGGAATGCTCCGATCCGATCGCCTGCAAGCCCTGAGGCTTCCATCTCGCAGGCATCCAGGCGTTCACCCGCAAATGATTTGACCGGATACCTCATAATGGAGGAGACTTTGCCGGAAGACGTTTCCATTGTTATTCCTCCCCGAATGAATCATGCCTTTTATTATAGGGGCAGGAGCCCATTTTGCCCATCGGTGGAGCCCGAGCGGATAATCTGGGCGAGGTTGCGCAGAGGGAAGGATGAACAGATGGTTGGATGAACAGCGGGAAGGATGAACAAAGGGAAGGATGAATGGATAAAAGGATGAATGGATAGAAGGCTGCTCTTTTAAAGAAGGACTGGGGGAAACGTATGACTTTTTGAAGTATTCTATTATTGCGAGAGTTTCGTTGTGCAAGAGGCTGATGTCAGGCGGAGAACCCATCCCCATGCCGGATGTCCGTTGGACCGGGCCGTAAAGCCGCGGGAATCTTATCCTCCTTCGGGCTGTTGATTTGGCTCCGATAGGCTATAATGGATAAAAAGGATGATAGCCGAAGCGCGGGAGGGAAAGGGATCAATATGACGGATAAAGTGAAAATTTTCAGCGGATCTTCCAATATTCCGCTTGCGAAGAGCATCAGCGAGCAGCTGGGCATTCCTCTAGGAGAGGTGGAGCTGTCGCAGTTCGATAACGGAGAGCTGTATGTCTCCTACAAGGAGCCGATCCGCACTTGCCATATCTTCATCGTGCAGTCGCTCTCGGACCCGGTCAACGAGAACTTCATGGAGCTGCTCATCATGATCGACGCGGCCAAGCGGGCTTCCGCCAAGACGATCAACATCATCATGCCGTACTACGGCTACGCCCGCCAAGAGCGCAAGCGCCATCCGCGCGAGGCGATCTCCGCCAAGCTGGTCGCCGATCTGCTGGAGACGGCAGGCGCCTCCAGGATTATCCCGCTTGATCTGCATACGGCCGCTATCCAGGGCTTCTTCAACTTCCCGGTCGACCATCTTACGGCGCTCGACGAGCTGGCGGAATATATCCGCAGCAAGAACATCGAGAACCCGGTCATCGTATCTCCGGACGCAGGTCGAGCCTCCACGGCGGAGAAGCTGGCCAATTACCTGCATGCCCCGTTCGCGATGGTCGTGACCAATCACGACAGCCACACGGGAGAAGAGAAGACGCATGTCATCGGCGAGGTGGCCGGCAAGACGCCGATTGTCATTGAAGATATCATCGATACGGGCAAGACGCTCCTCAACGTCGTGGACAAGCTCGTCGAGAAGGGCGGGCGCGACATCATGGTGGCGGCGACCCACGGCCTGTTCTCTCAAAATGCGCTTGAGCGGCTGGAGCATGCCCATATCAAGGAAATCGTCGTAACGGACTCCATCCTGCAGCCTTCCGGGCACTCCGACAAGCTGACCGTCATCTCGATGGCAAGCCTGTTCACCGAAGCGATTCGGAGCAATATTTACGGCGGCTCCATTGCAACGATGTTCAAGAACAAAGGAATCTAGTCGTCCGCGGAAGCAGCATATACGGACCGATTCAAAGAGGCCGGAAGCCCGTTCCGGCCTCTTTGCCGTTCTCTCTAAAACGGCTGGCGAATAAGCGGGCAGGCGTAGCCGGTTGCTTGAAGCATCCTGGAGGCAGACGCAAGACAATTGCATTGCAAAGGTATAAGGACAAGCCTTTTGCGACTTTCGGGAAAAACAGCCGGTTTCCGTTATGTAGCCCGACCGATAGTGGATAAATGCACCCTTTGCTGTGGAAGCACCCGTTTGTAGTGAGCACATTGGTTGCTGAGAAAGCATTTGTTTGTGGTGAGCACATTCGTTGCCGTGGAAGCACCCGTTGTCTTGGAGGCACCCGTTGCCTTGGAAGCGGAAGCATCCGTTGCCTTGGACGTTTTCCTTCCTTGAATGCTTATCGGACATAGGATCCGTTATTTGCCTTGAAAAATGGAATCTGCGAAGGTATCGGACATTAGATCCGTTATTTGCCTCCACTCTATTGATATCGAGGTAATTTTTAGGAAATAGCGGAACGTATGTCCGATAAAATGCCAAAACCCTCGAATTCGGCCAAATAGCGGAACGTATGTCCGATAAAAGCCAAGGGCTCATGAAATCGGCCGCATAGAGGAACGAATTTCCGAAATGCTTCATTTAAATCCAGGCCTGCCGGCCAAACAGTGGTCTTCACCTGTGGTGTCAGAAAGCGCGGCGGCGTCTCTACATCGTTTTCGTTCTGAAAACTATTGCGATCATAAACGACAATTTTATGGTTGAAAAAATGATACTTTCGATCTTTTTGTGATAAATATCACGGATTATAAAGATTTTGAAAAGGTGTTCGAGCATTCCCCGCGAATAGGGAAGTTTGACAGGCACAAAATTCGCCAGCGGGGTGGTAAGCGCTCTCATTAAATTCTTCCGCAAGTCAGCTCTTCCGCAAGTCAGCTGTTCCGCAAGTCGGCTCTTCCGCAAGTCAGCTGTTCCGCAAGTCGGCTCTTCCGCAAGTCAGCTCTTCCGCAAGTCGGCTCTTCCGCAAGTCGGCTCTTCCGCAGCTGTTCCGCAAGTCAGCTGTTCCGCAAGTCAGCGCCTTCCGCACGCTGCTCTCACCGCCAGACAGCTCAACTCTTTCCGCACGCCCCCTCTTTTCCTGAGTCAGCCGGTCCAGACAGAAGTCGACAAGCCGTTCCATGATTGCCCAAATCATTAATATGGATGAGGTGACTTGATTGTCCACGCGACTGAAAAAGAACGTTTCTTCCACGCTTGCTTCCTTGCTCACGTTGGCACTCCTGATAAGCATGTTCGGAGCAGCCGCTGCTCCCGCTGCCGCTGCGGCGGATCCCAACATCCCCCAGAATCTGGCCGTATCCGATGTAAAGGCAAAATCGATTACCTTGACCTGGGATGAAGTTCCCGGAATCGATCCCAACAACGGGTATCAGATCTACTACAAAATCGGAGACAGCACCCAGTGGAACTGGGCGGCCTGGTCCGGATTCTCCCCGAAAATCGTCGGCGGCCTGGAGCCGGAGACGACCTATTCCTTCTACGTCACTTCCGTTCCGGTGCTTGGCACCCAGAGCGAGAAGAGCAATGTGGTCACGGCAACGACCGTCGCCGAGGATCCCAACGCCTATCCGGAGCCGCCGCTGACGACTCCGCAGTATCTCCGCGTGACGGACGTCACCTACAATTCCATCGAGCTTGGATGGACGACGAGTCCTCTCGCTACGGGATACGACGTGTATGTGGACAACAAATGGTTCGGAGGAGACTGGGCAGCGGCCGGCAAATTCTCCTACGAAATCGCCAATCCGACGGCAGGCCAATCCGTGTACTTCCAGGTCGCCGCCCAGGATAAAGATCGCCGGGTATCCGGCAAGAGCAACGGCCTGCGCATCGTCTGGGGCCAGCTCGACGCTCCGCAATCGGTGCAGGTCATATCGGGCACCCGCACCGCGATCTCGCTCGGCTGGGCTCCGGCAGCCGGAGCGACCGAGTATGAAATCTACCGCGACGGCGACCTCATCGGCACCAGCTCGGTTCCGCGTTATGCCGCGACGGGATTGACCGAGGGCCAAGCCTACGACTTTACGGTCGTCGCCAAAAACAGCCTGTGGCAATCGGAAGCGAGTGAGCCGGCAACGGCCGTTCCGGGCCGCGAGTACAACATCGTCGCCTATTATGCCGCCTGGGCACAGGGGGCCCGCCAGTTCAGTCCGGCTGATATCGACGGCTCGCAGATTACGCATATCAACTACGCTTTTGGCGATATTTGCTGGAAGGGCGCCGGCACGACCGGAGCCGAATGCCAGAACCCTGACATTGAGCTGCAACAGGGATATGTGTTCAATGGAGGCGTCATTCAAGGCTATCCGGAGTTCGATCCCCAAGGCTTCGAGGAGCTGAAGGAGCTCAAAGCCGACAACCCGGGCCTGAAGACGCTCATCTCTGTGGGCGGCTGGTCGTGGTCCAAAAACTTCTCGCTCGTCGCCGCGGATGAAATTTCCCGCAGGACGTTTGCCGGCTCCGCCGTCCAGTTCCTTCGCGCCTACGGCTTCGACGGCTTCGACATCGATTGGGAATATCCGGTCGAGGGCGGAGAAACGACCAACGCCAGAGGACCTCAGGACAAGGAGAATTTCACGCTTTTGGTGAAAACGGTCCGCGAGGCGCTTGACGCCGCCGGCCAGGAAGACGGCAAGTATTATCTGCTGACAATCGCTTCCGGCCAAGGCGACAACTTCACGGTAAATGCCGATTATGCCAACTCGGTCCAATACCTCGACTTCATCAACATCATGACCTACGACTACAATGGAACCTGGCAGACGGAAGCGGCCCACAACGCCCCGCTTTACTACGATCCGAACAACAAGACTGCCTCGGCCAAACGCTTCAATGCAGCGGGAGGGCTGCAAGGACATCTGAAAGGCGGAGTGCCGAATTACAAGCTGGTAGCGGGAATTCCGTATTACGGAACAGGCTGGGGCGGCTGCGCGAGCGGCGGCGAGTACCAGCAGTGCTCCAGCACGATCATCGCTGGAACGTGGGGGGCTGATGCGAAGTTCGACATCGCCGATCTCGAAAACAACTACCTGACGAATCCGGACTTCAAGCGGGTGTTCAACAACTACGCCAAGGTTCCATATTTGTACAATGAAAAGACCGGCGTGTTCATCTCTTACGACGATGCGGAGTCGACCGCCTACAAAACCGCTTATATCCGGTCGATCGATATCGCCGGCGCCATGAACTGGGAAATCAGCGCCGACCGCAATCATACGATGTCGGACCAGCTCGCAGCCGACCTCCCTGCGGGAGGCGGCTCTGCGGTCAGCCTGCCGGCGCCGGCAGCGCCGACTGCCGGCAAAGCGGACGCCACTGAAATTCCGCTCCAATGGCAGGCTGTACCGGGTGCGACCGGCTACGACATCTTTGCCAATGGCCAATGGGCGGGGTACGCTGCCGGAACGGAATGGACTTTGAAATCCCTGGAGGCGGATACTTCATATACGATTGAAATTGCCGCCATCCAAAAAGGAGGGGATGGAAAAGCGATCCGGGTTTCGATTTTCAGTTCCCCTCTGATGGCGAAAACAGCTCCTGCCTCCGATCCGACGCCGACACCGACAACAAACCCGACACCGACGCCGACAGCAACGTCGACACCGACACCGACGCCGACAGCAGCGCCATGGTACCCGACATACCCTATCGCTACGCCGACGCCATCCGCAAGCCCGGCTCCATCCGTCACGCCTGCGCCGACAGCTTCGGCATTGCCCGAGCCTTCGGCAAAGCCGCTGCCGTTCAACGATGTCAGCTCCAAGCACTGGGCGAGCGATGCCATCGCTAGAGCCTCCGGGCTGAACATCATCATCGGGTTCGGAGACGGCAGCTTCCATCCGAATGGAAGCGTCACCCGCGCCGACTTCGTCACCATGCTGGGCCGCGCGCTCGGTCTGGACAGCACCGGCGGCAGCCTGGACTTCAAGGATGCTGCCTCCGTTCCGGCTTACGCTCGCGGTTACATCGCGCAGGCTTTGGAGGCGGGCTGGCTGAAAGGATACGAAGACGGCACGTTCGGACCGAAAAAGACGATCACCCGCGCCGAGATCGCGGTGCTTGTCGCCAAAGCGCTCCGGCTTCCGGCCGCAGATTCCAAGCCTGGTTTCGCCGACGCCTCTTCCATCCCGGCATGGGCATCCAAGCACGCAGCCGCGCTGGAAATCGCCGGTCTTATGCAGGGCGACGAAAAGAATCGGTTCCATGGAGATCAGCCTCTGACACGCGCTCAAGCAGCGGTTCTGATCCTCAATCTGATCGACTATGCCAAAAAGGCTCCGTGACAAAAAAAGCCCCTTCACCGTTCAGGTGAGGGGGCTTTTTGCGGACTGAGCGATGCTGTCGATGTCAAGGAAATGTGGACAGCAAGAACGGATCGGCATCATTCGTCCGGGGTCAGACCTTCAGATGCAGGGAGGTCATTTCCCAAGGGTGAATCTCATAGTTGCGAGCCTGATGCAGGACATAGGGATCCTGTTCGACGAGCGCGGCTACCTCTTGCAGCGATTCTCCCATGTAAATGACGAGGCCGCCCCATCCATCTGTGAATCTTCCTCTGGCGGCGATACGGCCCTCCTGCTCCAGCTTCTCCAGGTAAGCGAGATGCTCCGTCCGCAGCCTCGCGCTCTTTTCTTCATCCAGCATTGGCAGCATGACCGCGAAAAATGCCATTGTCGACTCCTCCTCCATCGTTTCGGGAATAGCTTCAGTATACGATTTATTTGAGGGAACGGGCAGGAGATTCAGGGGGTGCCCCCTAAACCTAATCAAAGAGGATTTGAAAACCTATTCAGGCAAGGGGGATAAACATGGAGGCATCGGTAGAGAAGCTGTTCGGTCCCGAACGGCTGGAGGATGCGGCGCTCCGTTTCGGATTGCAGGGGGATCCGAAGAAGCTGGGCGATTTTGAAAACTATATCTATGAAATGCAGACAGCGGAGGGCATTTCCGTCATTCTGCGCCTGACCCACAGCAGCCATAGATCGCTGGAAGAAATTGAAGCCGAGCTTGATTTTCTTCAGCATCTGGAGGCGGAGGGCTGCGGGAAGGATATGGCGTCAAGTCTGGCCTCGCCGTCCGGCAGCCGCATCGAGCAGATCATGGCCGCGGACGGATCGTGCTTCTATGCGTGCCTGTTCCGCAAAGCGCCGGGCGGAAGAGCGGTGCCGGACTCGGAAGCATGGAATCGGCAGCTGTTTGCCGAGTGGGGGGCGGTAACGGCTCGGTTCCACAACGCATCCGCCAAGCTGGATCGGACTTTCGCCCGAAGGCAGTGGAGCGAGGATGACCTCATCGCGAACGCCTCAGCCTATCTTCAGGACGAGGATCCCGGGATTATCGCGCAGCTTGCATCCGTGCTGGATAGGCTGCATGCGCTGCCTCGGCCGGAAGGGAGTTACGGCTTGCTTCACGGAGATATCCATAACGGCAACTTTTTTGTCCACGAAGGCCGCATCACGGTATTCGACTTCGACGACCTGGAATACAGCTGGTACATCCATGATGTCGCCATTCCGCTCTATTACGCGCTCAGCTCCCGAATTCCAGATCGATACGGCGCGGATCGGGACGCATATGCGGCGGACTTCTTCCTTGGCTTCCTGCAAGGCTATCGCAGCGAACGGGAGATGCCGGAGGAGTGGCTGGATGTGCTGGGACTGTTCCTGGAGATGCGCGATCTCACTTTGTATACCGTCCTTGCCAAGAAGCTTGGACCGGAGGAGCTGACGGAAGGGATCCGCGCCTGGATGGGCCAAATGAAGGAACGGATTATGGCCGGAACTCCGATCGTCTCTTTTGATTTCAGGGAACTGGCCGCTGCGCGCAGGTAGATGCTTGCGACAACCGTCCGTGCGGACAGTTCAAATCAAGGGAAGGATTATCGCCGGGATTTCTTGATGTCTCTCTCGATTTTCAGGGGGCTGCCCGCCGTTAGAGCTTGAAGAAAGCCGTCCGCATGGACGGCTTTCGAATGCCGCCGGTAGTTCGGAGCCAGAACTCTCGCTGCCTGTGCAGCGTATTGCCTGCCCTTATTCCGCCCGTTCCGCCGGAGCGTTTTGGTACCTTAGGGACGGTATCTGCCAACAGCGCTTGTTAGTTCTCCTGCACCGGGGTAAGAATTGGTTGTACGGGGACGTTGGCAGCACGAGCAGCCTTTTCAGCCGCTTGCAGGAGGCATGGCTGCTTGAAATGCCGTTATATCGGACATAGGATCCGTTAGTTGTTCCAAATTCCCGAAAAACCCCTTTTATCGGACATAGGATCCGCTATTCGAACGGAAACCGGTCTGGCAGGGCGGGAAATCCAACAATAACGAATCTGATGTCCGTTAAATTTTTTAAAACGGTGCCGGAATCCAAATAACGGATCGTATGTCCGATAGGGAGGGACGCGCCGGGCTCATCTCCTTGCTTGCACTTGAAGAAGGCTTGCCATTACAGCCCTGCTATCCCTAAGGAAGGGCAGCCGCAAAGGAGGCGGGCATCTGTCCGCAAGGATAGAGCCGGAGCAGGGCACCTGCCCGCAAGGATAGAGCCGGAGCCGGCCTTGGGAAATATAGGGTATAATAAACGCATACATAGCTTCGGAGGTGCATCACGGCATATGGAGAAAGTATTGTCATCGCTGTCCAAGTACCGCATCTCGGCCGGGGTCGCTCTGCTGATGATGCTTGTCGAGCTGGCGGTGGAGCTGTCCCAGCCTTTTATCATCGCGAAGATTATCGATGAAGGCATCGCCCATAAAAATCTGCAGGTCGTCTGGCTGTGGGGGGGCGTGCTCGCTGGAGGAGCGCTGATCGCCTTCGCGGCGGGGATATGCAGCTCCTTCTACGCTTCGTACGCAAGCCAGGGATTCGGCTACGACCTGCGGGAGCGGCTGTACGGCAAGGTGCAGTCGTTCACCTACGAGGTGTTCAACCGGTTCGCGGCGTCCAGCCTGATCACCCGTCTGACGGGAGACGTCAGCCAGGTTCAGGATACGGTCTTCATGGCGCTCCGCTTCATGACGAGAATCCCGCTTGTGGTCGCGGGAAGCGTCCTGATGGCGCTCGTCGTCAACTTCCGCCTTGGTCTTATGCTGGCCGCGACGCTGCCGCTGCTGCTGCTCTTCGTCGGCTGGATGATCGGCCGGGCGTCTTCCGTGTTCCAGACGGTGCAGCGCCGTCTCGACAAGGTCAACGCCGTCATTCAGGAGAACTTGACCGGCATCCGCCTCATCCGCGTTTTTGTCCGCATGGGTTATGAAGTCAAGCGCTTCGGGGAAGCCGGCGCCGAGCTGATGAAGGGCACCGTACGCGCCTTGCGCCTGACGGAAACGACCCAGCCGTTCATCATGCTCATCGTCAACGCCGCCATTATCGCCATTCTCTGGTACGGCCGGCTCGATATCGCATCCGGATCGGCGACGGAGGGACAGACGGTTGCGGTCATCAACTATGCGCTGCGGACGATCGGCGCGATGAGCATGCTGGCATGGATCGCCGCGATGTTCTCCCGGGCCGGCGCATCGTCCCGGCGTATCCGCGAAGTGCTGAACGCGGACCGCTGCGATGCGCAAGCGGCTTCCGGAACGAAGCCGCTTGCGGGATCGGATGTCGAATTCCGCTCGGTAGGCTTTACCTACCCGGAGAGCAGCATCCCGATTCTGGAAAGCATCAGCTTCCATGCGCGCGCAGGGCAGCGAGTCGCGATCATGGGGGCGACGGGATCCGGCAAGTCCTCGCTCGTGCAGCTGATTTTGCGCCTGTATGAGCCGACCGATGGCGTGATCGCGGTCGGAGGCACCGATCTTCGGGAGCTTGATGTCAAGGCGCTGCGCCGGGCGATCGGTTATGTCCCGCAGGACGTGACGCTGTTCTCCGGCACAGTCAGCGAAAATATCTCTTGGGGCAACGAGCATGCGACGGAGGAGCAGATCGCGGCCGCAGCGAAGGCGGCCCAGCTGCATGAGACGATCATGCGCCTGCCGGACGGATACGGAACGATGCTCGGCCAGCGCGGCGTGAACCTCTCCGGCGGCCAGAAGCAGCGCCTCTCCATCGCCAGAGCGCTCGTCAGGGAGCCGAAAATCCTTATACTCGACGACAGCACCAGCGCCCTGGACTTGAAGACCGAAGCCCTCTTGCTGCAGGAGCTGGAAGTCATGAGCTGCACAACATTCCTGATTACGCAGAAAATAAGCTCGACCGTGTCGGCGGACCTGATCCTGCTGCTGGAGGACGGCCGTCTGACGGCAGCTGGGCGCCATGAGCAGCTGATGGCGGATTCGGAGCTGTATCGCCGAATCTACGAGTCGCAGTATGGAGAGGAGGCCCGGCATGCCTAAGCAATGGCTCGAACCGCTGAGAGTTCCTCGCCCCGGGCGGGACCCTTCG
>NZ_JZEJ01000001.1:4541911-4595126 GCF_001188365.1 Paenibacillus sp. D9
GGCCCCCCGCGGCGGAAAGCCGAAGGCGAAAGCCAAGGACTGGACCGGCACGCTGAGGCGGGTGTGGGGGTATCTGGCGAAGCGCAAGGTCAAGCTGACGATCGTGCTCGTGCTCGTCGCGGTCAGCTCCGCGCTTGCCTTGCTCGGTCCGTACATGATCGGGAGCGCCGTCGACCTTTATCTCAAGGAAGGCAGCCAGACCGATGGATGGGGATTGTTCCTCGCCGGGCTCGGCATCGTCTACGCGCTCTCTTCGGTGACGTCCTGGACCCATAATGTGTGGATGATCACGATTGCCCAGGAGACGGTGTACCGGCTGCGCAGCGACCTGTTCGCCCACCTGCACCGGCTGCCCATTCCGTTCTACGGGAAGCGTCAGCAGGGCGAAATCATGAGCCGCCTGACGAACGATATCGAAAATGTCAGCTCCACCCTCAACAGCTCCGCGATCCAGATCTTCTCCAGCGTGCTGACGCTGGTCGGAACGGTGAGCGTCATGCTGTGGCTCAGTCCGCTGCTGACGCTGCTGACCTTCATCGTCGTGCCGCTGATGGTGGTCGGCATGCGATGGATTACGAAGCGGACCGGCCCGCTATTCAAGGCCCGCCAGCGCAATCTCGGCGAGCTGAACGGCTATATCGAGGAGACACTATCCGGCCAGCGCGTCATTACGGCCTTCTCCCGCGAGGAGCAGGTCAAGGATGCGTTCCGCGAGCTCAACGAGCGGATCCAGCTGTCGGGGTTCTGGGCACAGACGATCTCGGGCTTCATTCCCAAGGTCATGAACAGCCTGAACAACCTGAGCTTCGCGATCGTGGCGGGAATCGGCGGGATTCTGGCCGTGCGCGGCGCCATTACGGTCGGCACGATCATCGTGTTCGCCGAGTATGCGCGTCAGTTCACCCGTCCGCTCAACGACCTGGCGAACCAGTGGAATACGCTGCTGTCAGCGATCGCAGGCGCGGAGCGCGTTTTCGAGGTGCTCGACGAGGAGCCGGAGGAGCGGGAGTACAGCAAGGCCGAGCGGCTGGATCACGTCGAAGGGGCGGTGCGCTTCGAGCATGTATCCTTCGACTACGAGGAAGGCCGCGAGACGTTGACAGGCATCGACTTTGAGGCCCGCCCCGGCGAGATGATCGCCCTTGTAGGTCCTACGGGAGCGGGCAAAACGACGGTCATCAGCCTGCTCTCGCGCTTCTACGAGCCGACCTCCGGCCGGATTACGCTCGACGGCAAGGATTTGGCCGGCATCCGCCGGGACAGCCTGCGCTCCCGCATGGCTTTCGTGCTGCAGGACTCGTTCCTGTTCGAAGGAACGATACGGGAGAACATCCGGTACGGAAGGCTTGGCGCGACCGACGAGGAGGTGGAGGAGGCGGCCAAGCTGGCCAACGCCCATTCCTTCATCATGCGGCTTAAGGACGGCTACGGCAAAATGCTGAGCGCGGATGGCAGCGGCATCAGCAGCGGGCAGAAGCAGCTGCTCGCCATCGCGAGGGCGATTCTCGCGAACCCGTCCATGCTTGTTCTCGACGAGGCGACGAGCAGCATCGATACGGTGACCGAGATCAAAATTCAAGAAGGGCTGCAGCGGCTCATGAAGGGCCGGACAAGCTTCGTCATCGCTCACCGGCTTGGGACGATCCGCAGCGCGGACAAGATTCTGGTGCTCAAGGACGGACGGCTGGAGGAACAGGGCACTCATGAGGAGCTGCTGCGCCGCGGCGGCTTCTACAGCGAGCTGTACAGCTCCAGCAAGGGAATTCCGGGAGGCGCGCAGGAGGATCCTGTGGCTGCCTTGCAGCAGCGTTGACTAGCCATGAAACTCAAGGCTCAAATGACGCAAAATCACGCAGATCCAGAAGCTGAATTTGCCCCCCGTCGACCGAAGCGATGGAGCAGCGGATTTAACCAATCGACGTCTTCAGGGATAGGTTGAAACAAGACGGCTCCGCCAAAATGAGTGCCCTAACGGGTGCTCATTTTTAGTTTAAGACTATGCGTTGCGACCCTGCACCGGCTGAGGCTGTTTCCGAATGAAAGAGCAACATTGCAATCGTTACGCTCTGATATAACTTAACAGGCAAGCCAAATAAGGAGATGAAAGCATGAGCAGGTTGAGAGGAAAGATCGCTTTGGTAACCGGCGCAAGCAGGGGAATCGGCCGCGGCATCGCGTTGCGTCTGGCGCAGGAGGGCGCAATCATTGCCGTGCATTACGGCAGGAGGCGCAATGAAGCGGAGGAAGTCGTGGATAAGATCGTACAAAATGCAGGCGAAGCATTTACGATCGGCGCCGACTTAAGCACCCTTGACGGCATTCACGGCTTATTTGCGAAATCGGATGAGGCCCTGCGGAAACGTACGGGCGATAATCGGTTTGATATTCTTGTCAATAATGCGGGTATCGGCCAGATGGTATCCCTAGACGAAACGACGGAGCAATCGTTTGATGAAGTCATGAACATCAATGTCAAAGCTCCGCTGTTTGTGACTCAGCAAGCATTGCTGCGCCTGAAAGACGGAGGACGCATCATCAATCTCTCTTCATTTGTTACACGCGCAGCCTCTCCCAGTGTTTTCACCTACAGCGTATCCAAGGGCGCAGTCGACACGCTTACCCGCGTCTTGGCCAAGCAGCTGGGGCATCGCAATATTACGGTGAACGCTATCCAGCAGGGCATTATAAATACGGAAATGAATGCGGGCACTTTGCAGGATCCCCTCGGACAGAAATCCGCCGCTGGCCTCTCCACCTTCAACAGATGGGGGGAGCCGGAGGATGTGGCGGATATCGCCGCCTTTCTCGCCTCATCGGACAGCCGTTGGGTAACCGGTCAATGGATCGATGCAAGCGGCGGATCTCATTTGTAAAGGATCCTCGACAACTAGCTTTTTCCTAAAGCCGTATGGGAATCAAGAAGCCCCCCTAGACAAAGGATACGAACCTTAAGTGTGAAGCCGATGACTGCGGCGAGGGGGTGTTTTCTTGCTTGGCTGAGAGCCGGAAAAGGGAATGATCGGCAGAAAGAAAAGAAAATGAGACGGAAATGAGACGAGAAAGAGGGAATCCAGCCTTTAGAATGGAAAAATAGAAAAATATAGGAACCTTTGCGGCAAACCGGTCGTTGGATGGGTAAGAAGAAAGAGGAGGCGAGCAGCGATGCGTGAATACAGACTATTGGACGATAGTATTCTGATGACCGACGGCCGAAGCCTATGGCTGAAGAGGCTGGGCAGGAAGCCGGAGCCGGTGACGGCGGAGGACATCATGCCGGATCTGCTTGAGCTGCTTGAAGCGCAAAGGGTCACCAAGGTGGCCAAGCTGCAGATGGAGCTGGCTCACGCCCTGGACGAATCGATGAAGCTCGGAGCTGAAGAGGAAGCGAAGACGGTTCTGGAAGCATACCGGCCGGTGCTGGAGGAACGGGATTCGATTCAATCCATTTAGTCAAACGCAGAAAAGACGACCCGGGAAAAGAGAACGTCCCGGACCGTCTTTTTTATTTATGCGGAGAAGAGAAAGCTTGATCATTTTTCGTTTGAAATTCCTGCAGCTGCTTTTTTCCAAGCAGCGGTCCATGCTTCGCTTAGGCAGTCGGCTCGGCTTGCTGGCCCTGCTCAGCCATGGCGGCCATATCCATATGGAATACTTCCCATAGATGGCCGTCGACATCCTCGAAGCTTCGGGTATACATGAAGCCGTGATCGGAGGCATCGACCGTCGCTTTGGCGCCGGCTTTCAGGGCGGTCTCGTAGATCTCGTCCACCTTGGCCCGGCTGTCCGCCGTAATGGAGATGATCGCCTCTGCGGTGCGGGAAGCATCCGCGATCTCTTTGTTGACGAACTTGGCGAAGAAGGGCTCCGTCAGCAGCATGACGAAAATCTGCTCGCTTACGATCATGCAGGCGGCGTCGCTGTTTGTCATGTCCAGGTTGAAGGCGAAGCCGACTTCACGGAAGAATGCCATTGACTTGTCCAGGTCCTTTACGGGAAGATTGACAAAGATCATGCTTGATGCAAGAGACATCTTTGATCACCTCATCAGTGGATTTGACTGTAGTATATCTTCTTTGCCAGGGTGCTGTTTCTCATGGATTGCTATGATTCCGCAGGCGGCAATCCGTGGGGTCCGGCTGCGGGTGCGTTGCCCGGCCTTGCCGTTCCAAGCAGGATGCCGGCATGGCTGCGACGGCCGGCCTTTTTTTGCATTCGGCGTCATGAGGGCAGGCTCTTTGGCCGACATGGCAGATCCTATCCAATCCTACTAGAAAGCCGGGAGAGACCATGCTGCATCACTTGGAATTGTATGTATCCGATTTGGAGGCTTCGGCCGGATTTTGGGGCTGGCTGCTTGGAGAGCTGGGCTACGAGCCCTATCAGCGCTGGAAGCAGGGACGAAGCTGGAAAAAAGACAGGTTCTACCTCGTTCTGGTGCAGGTGGAGGAGAAGCACCGCGACCCGGCCTACCACAGGCGCAAGGTAGGAATGAACCATGTGGCCTTCCACGCCTCGTCCCGCGAACAGGTCGACTGCCTTGCGGCAGAACTGGCTTCCCGGGGGACGGTCATGCTCTATTCAGACCGCTATCCTTATGGCGGAGGAGAAGGGCATTACGCCTTGTTCTGCGAGGACCCGGACCGGATCAAGGTCGAGGTCGTGGCCCCGGACTGACGGAGGCGAGGCGAGCCGGCGTCTGATTTGGCACAACTGGATCTGGTTTGCGCTTCATGAAATTTGCGCTGGACGCCTGGACCGCTCGGGAGAGCGGTTTTTTTGCTGTCCGCAATAAAGGTGAAAATGGAGCCATGCAAACCGATGCTTATTCAAATGTTTACAGAAATTTATCTGAGTAACAATAAAATTTAGCTGACAAATGACTATCCGAAAACATTTTCCTGATATATTCTATTTCTGCCGGGAGATTAACAGGATATTCCGGCTCAACCGGAAAGGGGATAATGATGAGGACGAATTCGGTATGGAAGAGAAGATTGCTGCATGCGGCGCTTGCCGCCGCTGTGCTGGTGCCGACCCAGCTGACGGCTTGGGGCGGGGGCCAGGCGCATGCCGAGGGACCCGCGGATCCAGCGCCGTTCATCAAGGCCAAGGTCGTCAACGGCAATGCAGGGAAGAAGGTCTTGTTCGACAATACGCATGCCCAGACGGCCGGCGCGGCGGACTGGGTCATCGACGGAGGCTTCTCGGACTTCGGCAACGCGCTCGCGACAGCCGGCTTCGATGTCCAGGAGCTCCGCAAGTCCACCCCGATTACCCTGGCGGATTTAAGCCCTTATAACGTCTTTGTTACCGCCGAGGCCAACGTTCCGTTCAAAACGAGCGAGCAGGCGGCCATGGCCCAGTACGTCCAGAACGGCGGCAGCATCTTCTTCATCGGCGACCACTACAATGCCGACCGCAACAAGAACCGCTGGGACGGCAGCGAATCGTTCAACGGCTACCGCCGCGGAGCATGGGACAACCCTGCGAAGGGGATGAGCGCAGAGGAAGCCGCATCTCCGGCCATGCAGGGCGTTCAGAGCTCCGACTGGCTGGCGGACAACTTCGGCGTGCGCTTCCGCTACAACGCGCTCGGAGATATCAACGCGAACAATATCGTGGCGCCGGACCAGGCGTTCGGAATCACCCAAGGAGTATCCTCGGTAGCGATGCATGCCGGCTCCACGCTGGCGATCATTGACCCGGAGAAAGCCAAAGGCATCGTCTATCTGCCCAAAACGAGCGCCAAGTGGGGCAGCGCCGTCGACCAGGGCGTCTACAACGGCGGAGGCATCGAAGAAGGCCCATATGTGGCCGTCTCCAAAAAAGGCGCGGGCAAAGCCGCGTTCATCGGCGACTCTTCGCCGGTCGAGGATGCGACGCCGAAGTATCTGAGAGAGGATACCGGAGCGAAGAAAACGACCTACGACGGCTTCAAGGAAGTGGATGACGGCAAGCTGCTCGTCAACCTCGTGAACTGGCTTGCCGCTTCCGAAAGCTATACGAGCTTGTCCCAGGTATCCGGCCTGAAGCTGGACAGCCCGACGCCGCTGCTCGCCATCGAGAATCCGGCGACCTCCACGGAGCCGCAGGCCGAGCCATGGGCAGCTCCGAACGCCGGCTACAAATGGTATGATTCCACCACGTTCCGCGCAGGGTCCTACGGGGTGAAGAGCAGCCCGACGCCGACGCCGACGTCGACCGTATCCCCGACACCGACGCCGAGCACGACGCCTACGCCTACTCCGGCGCCCGGCACGGTCGGCTACGACTTCGTCTCGCAGGCGACGCTTCCAAACAACGGCAGCGAATTCCAGATCCGCGTGAACGCTAGCGGCCTGACGCCGAGCAGCACGCTAAGCGGTTATTCGCTGGGCATCTATCTGACGGCCAGCGGCACGCAGATCGCCCAGGTGCAGAACGATGACGGGACCTGGCCGAGCGCGTATGCATACAGCTCCGCGTTCAGCCTGACGACGGACAGCGCGGGCAGCGCCACCAAGGTGCTCAGCGTCCGCATCAAGTCCGGCTCCACAGGAGCGGCGAATCTGCGCTTGCGCCAGAACAGCACCAATCTCAAGACCGTCGCGGTCACGCTCGGGAATGTCCAGCCCGAGCCGCTGCCGACGCCGACTCCGGCGCCGACAGCGACGCCGGCTCCGACGAAGACGCCAACCCCGACCGCTACGCCGACTCCCAAGCCGGCCAAAGTAACGCTGTCGGACGCAAGGACGCTGCCATCCGGCAGCGTCGTTTCCGTTGAAGGCGTCATCGTCAGCGAGCCGGGCATATACGGCGGCGGAGAATCCTTCTACTTGCAGGATGGGACGGCAGGCATTTACGTGTTCCAGAGCGAGCCCGGCTTTCACGCCGGCGACGTCGTGGAGCTGACGGCGGAGACGGCCGTCTACAACAGCGAGCTGGAGCTGATCAACCCCGACTCCATCGTAAAGACAGGAACGCAGGAGCTGCCTTCGGCCGCCGCGGCCGACACCGTGACGGCAGCCAACCAGGGCACTCTGATCGCTGTCGGCGAAGCGACAATCGCCAATCTGGCGGCCGCCGCCCCTACGGGCTCGTTTGAATTCGATGCCGTGAAGGACGGAGCTTCCGTACGCGTGCGGGCTGATGTCCGGACCGGCCTGAGCCAGGACAGCTTCCCGTACCATGAGGGTGACCGCGTGCTGCTGCAGGGCATCTCCTCCGTGTTCAAGGGCAGCTACCAGCTGAAGCTGCGCGGGCCTCAGGATATCGCCCTGCCGGCCGATACGGCCGCGCCGGCGACGACGGCTTCGCTGTCCGCCGAGCCCAATGCCGCAGGCTGGCATCAGGGAGACGTGACGGTCGTTCTCGAAGCGGCGGACGACCGGCCCGGCAGCCTGAAGACGTTGTACAGCCTCAACGGAGGCGCTGAGACGACCTATTCGGCTCCAGTTCTTCTGTCGAGCGAAGGCACGAATACACTGCGTTATTATTCCATCGACGCCGCCGGCAACAGGGAAGCGGCTCAAGAGCTGGCCGTACACCTCGACAAGACCGTGCCGAGCGCCGTTCTGACGCAATCGGGAGGCCCTGTCGCCGATGCGGCCTTCACGGATACGCTGAAGTTCGAGCTGCAGGCTTCGGATGCCCTCTCCGGCATCGTCTCCTCCGAGCTGCTGCTGGACGGACAAGCGCTCGCCAGCGGGACGCCGCTGCTCGCTGCCGATCTGGGTCTTGGCGCGCATTCCGTACGTTATATCGTGAAGGACGCCGCCGGCAATACGGCGGAGCAGACGACCGCCTTCAACGTGACCGAGGGCGCCGCTTCCGCCAAGGGAGTACCCGGAACGCCCGTGCTCAGCGACAACAACGGGCATGTCAACGGGCTGCGCGACGGCAGCTACAAGGTGACGATGAACATGTGGTGGGGCAACAACGGCAGCATTTACAAGCTGTACGAGAACGGCAAGCTGATCCGGACTGTCGTGCTGACGGATGCATCCCCATCCGCCCAGACGGCGGCGACGGAAATTGCCGGCAAGTCCAACGGCACGTATGTCTATACGGCCGAGCTGATCAATGCCAAGGGAACGGCGCGCAGCGCTCCGCTGACCGTCCAGGTGACCGACGCGAATCCCGGCAAGCCGGTGCTCTCCCATGACAACTGGGACGGCGACGGAATCTACCGTGTGACCGCCAACATGTGGTGGGGAACGAACGCAGCCGAGTACCGCCTGTATGAGAACGGCACGCTGATCGATGCCCAGGCGCTGAAAGCGGCGACGCCGGCGGCCCAGTCGGCCTTCACGGACATTTCCGGACGTCCCAAAGGCACATATGTGTACCGGGCGGAGTTCGTCAACGCAGCGGGAGCCGCTTCCAGCGAGACGATTACCGTAACGGTCAACAGGTGAAGATGCCGCTTCGGCCGGCTTCTCATGCAACAGAATTTCTCCAGATCCCTCCGGGGATCTTTTTTTGTTCCGAGGCCAGCCGAGGGCGCTGCTTCCGCCCAGGAGCTCCGGGGACTCCGGTGCTCAGCGGCAACGGCGGGCATGCCACGCCGCGCAGTCCGGGCTAACCCGGCGCTGGGATTGGAGCGGAGCATGGCTGCGCGTATAATGAAGCAAACGGCCTACGGGGAGTTCTTCCGGAACGTGCAGCCGGCTGCGGCGATGGTTGTCGTGAAGGCGCTGATCGATCCGCGGCTTCTGATACAGATCGAGGCGGAAGCCACCGTAGGGGAATGAACGCGAGAACGACTGGACAGGGGAGGAAAACGCAATGAACCATGAAAAGCTGATCGAGCTTGGCCTCGGCTACCCGGGAGCCAGCGTGAAAACCCCTTTCGACCCTGATATGCAGGTGCTGTACGTGAAGGACAAGATGTTCGCCCTCTTCGGACGGCATGCCGAATGGGAGAGCGTGAACCTGAAGACCGATCCGGAAGAAGCCTGGCTGCAGCGGGAAAGCTACCCGGATGCGGTGCTTCCGGGATACCATATGAACAAGCGGCACTGGAACACGGTCGTGCTCAATGGAAAAGTTCCCGGCGATACCGTCCGGCAGATGCTGCAGGAAAGCTATCAGCTCGTGGTGGCCAAGCTCCCCAAGCGGGTGCGGGCGGAGCTCGCCGGAAGCATGAAGCGGGACATGCCGGGCGGCGGGCGGGAAAGCTGACTACCCGGCCTCATAGGAGCCTCGCTTATAGGAGCCTCGCAATCGATCCATAGAATCAATAGGCCGACACAAGCGGAAAAAGCCCGGGGGGATCCCGGGCTTTTTAAGGGAGAAAAAAGCTCCGCATGGATCAGCCTGCCTGAGAGGCCTCGGTCGTAATCATCCAGAGAACGCCGTATTTGTCCGTCACTTGACCGAAAAGAGTTCCCCAGAAAGCCGGTTCCAGCGGATGTCCGATCGTTCCGCCTTCCGCCAGATTGGCGAAGGCTTTGCGGGCCTCTTCCTCGTCGGCAAATTCAAGCGACAGATTGAGGTTGGTGCCGGGATGGACGGGGCGGAACGAGTCCGACAGGAAGATCGTCACGCCTGCGGCGACGAGCGCCAGATGAAGCACCTTGTCCTTGAGGCTTTCGTCCTTGGCGCCCGGCATCTCGCCGTAAGTCATGACGGACAGGATTTCGCCTCCAAGAGCCTCCGTATAGAATTCCGCTTGCGCTCTCGCGTCCTCCGAATGCAGGTAAGGGTACAGCTTGGCCATTCTGCTCATCCTCTCTCGTTTTCGCTCATGATTTTTTGCTCATGAATACAGTGTACCTGAACGGCTTCGTTCCGGCTTCTCACGGATTGCTATAGATAGGATTCCACTTTTTGTGTTCATCAACCTCCATGCACAAAATAACTAGGCAAATAATTGCGGGGCGGGATAAAATGGACTCAACTCCCATTTTGTTCTTGATAGCGCTGTCAAACTTGCCGGAGCGAAGGAGTGGAGCCATGGAGCCCTATACCCGGGTGCTCATCGAGCGGATGGGCATGCTGCTGATCGTCATGTTCATCATGACTCGGCTTCCGCTCTTCCGCATGCTGCTGGATCGAGCGGTAACGATCCGGACAGGCCTGCTGTTCACGCTGATGTTCGGACTTATCGGCATTGCCGGCACATACTCCGGCGTCGTCGCCGGCACGGACGGCATGCAGGCCGCTTTCTGGATCAGCCGGCTTGAGCCCGGCCAGCTGCTGGCCCACTCGGCTCTGATCGGGGTCGTGCTGGCCGGCCTGCTCGGCGGCGCCTACGTCGGCGCCGGAGCGGGGCTGATCGCCGGGCTGCATGCTGCGGCGCTCGGAGGGCTGGCTGGCGGCGCCTACCTGGTCTCCACGCCGCTGATCGGCCTCCTGGCGGGACTTGTCGCCCGTTTCTTCTACGAAGAGAGGATCATCGCTCCGATAAAAGCCTTTTTCATCGGCGTATTCGCACCCATTCTGCAGATGGGCGTCATCCTCATCTATACGACCTCCTCGCCCGAGGCGGTCGCTCTCGTCAACAGCATCGGCATGCCGATGGTGCTGTCGAGCAGCCTTGGCATCGCCCTCTTCGTCGCGATGATCCAGGTCGCGCTGAAGGAGCAGGAGCGGTCAGGCGCGCTGGAGACGCAGCGCGCGCTCGCCGTTGCGGGAACGGTGCTGCCTCATCTGGAGCAGGAGCTCACGGTGGAGAGGGCGTCTGCCGCTGCCCGCGTGCTTGCGCTGGCGCTGCCGGCCGATGCCGTCGCCGTGGCGGATACGGCTTCGATTCTTGCTTACACCGGTTCCGGCTCCCGCAGGTTCGAGCCGCTGCATCCGACCGGCTCGCCGTTATGCGTGCAGGCTGTCCGCACAGGGAGCACGGTCGTCGCCGAGCTGCGTCAGGAGGAGGACGAATCCGCCTTGCGGGCGCTGGCATCGAAGCGCGGGAGAGCGGTCATTCCGGGCTCCCTCCGCAAGGACGGGTTGAAGCGGCTCGCTGCCCGCGAGCCTGGCGCCGTCATCCTGATTCCTTATCAGCAGTCGGGGCGGACGGTCGGCATGCTGCAGCTGTATTACCGCAACCGCCGTCTCATCCGCAGGGTGGAGGAGGAGTTCGCCGCGGGACTCAGCCGGCTGATCTCAAGCCAGCTGACGCTGGCGCGGGCGGCAGAGCTGGAGGTGCTGACGAAGGAAGCGGAGCTGCGTGCTCTGCAGGCGCAGATCCATCCCCATTTCCTCTTCAACACGCTGAATTCGATCGTCACGCTCATCCGCACGCAGCCGGAAGCGGCCAAGGGGCTCACCTATCAGCTGGCCCAATTCATGAGAGCGAGCCTGCGGACCGCCCAATCGCCGCTGATTCCGCTGGAGCAGGAGCTCGAGCAGCTTGGAATCTACCTTAATATATTGCGGGTTCGCTTCGGGGACCAGATGAGGCTGGAATGCGACGTCTGTCCGGATGAGGCGGGAATCCAGATTCCGCCTTCGACGCTGCAGCCGCTCGTGGAGAACAGCATCCAGCACGGATTGCGCAGCGTCAGAAGCGGCGGAATCGTCAAGGTGACGCTTCGGCGGGAGCCGGGCTGCCTGTCCATTGCCGTGGAGGACAACGGCAGCGGCATCGACAGGACGGCGCTGTCCAAGCTCGGCGCGGCCCCTTTGCAGACCGCCGATCCGAGGGGCAACGGCCTCGGCGTCTACAACGTGAATCAGAGGCTGATACGGCTTTTCGGGGCCGAATCCGCCCTGGTCTATGAGAATTTGCCTGCGGGCGGATGCCGGGTGGCCTTCCGCTTGCCGCTGGAAAGGAGAATCGGATGAAGCTGACCGTGCTGATCGCCGAGGATGAGAGGCTGGCCCGCGAGGAGCTTGTATACATGCTTTCCAAGGAGCCTGATCTGGAGCTGCTGGAGCCGGCCTGCAGCGGCAAGGAAGCGATGGAGGCCGTCCTTGCCCGGCGCCCGGATGCCGTCTTCCTCGATGTGGAAATGCCGGAAATGACCGGCCTGCAAGCGGCTCGCGCCCTGATGGAGGCCGGCAATCCGCCGCTCTTCGTCTTCACGACGGCATACGACCACTATGCGGTCGATGCGTTCGGAGTCGAGGCGGTGGATTATTTGTTGAAGCCCTACGATGAGGAGAGGCTTCGGCAGGCGCTGCGGCGGCTGCGCGAGCGCAAGCAGAAGGGCATGACTGAGCAGCCGGCGGGAGGGGGAGAGGCCGGCGCATCCGCGGCGGAAGCGGGACATGCAGCCGTTCCCGCTGCGGATTCGGGAAGGAAGCCGGCCGCGGCTGCAACTGCTTTTCCTGCGGCTGGTGAGGACGCCAGGCATGGCGGAATGGGTCCGGCCGCCGGTTCCGCCGGGGCGGAGAGCGGGCAGGCCGGGGCAGGAACGCCAGCCGGGACTGCCGCATCCGCAGCGCCTATGCCGCTTCCGGCATCCTCTGGTCCTGCTGCCTCGCGGCGGATCCGTCTGCTGATCGAGGACGGGGGGAAGATGGTCGTGCTCGACGGCCGCTCCCTGCTGTTCGCCGTCAAGGAAGAGAAGCTGACCCGGATCCGGATGGCGGACGGGAACGAGTATACCGCTCGCCAGACGCTGCAGGAGCTGGAGGAGCGCCTCGGTGCCGGTTTTTTTCGGCCGCACCGGAGCTACCTCGTCAACCTGGACTATATCCGGGAAATCCAGCCCTGGTTCAACGGAGCCTACAACGCGGTGCTCAAGCATGCGGAGGAGATCCGCATCCCGGTATCCCGTTCCGCCGCCAAGGAAATGCTGCGGCTGCTGGAGGAAGGCGGATGATCGCAGCTCGGCATTGGGCCTGGAACGGCGGAAAAGCTCCATGCCGGCGCCGGCCGGCGAGAGCCGGAGTTGGGACTTCCAGCAAGGCCTGCGCTCTGCTTCCGCATCGGAAGCGGAGCTTTTTGTTCGATTCCATGGAGTTCGTCGTTCCGGGCTGCCCGAGCGGGATTGCGGCCGCTTATCCACTGACTTCGGCAACCGACCGTTCGCAACCGCATTTCATCCATTCAGGAGGCGGAATCAACATTTCGCGACACAAAGCTCCGGAGGCGGAGAGCTGGCGTGTATAGTAGGAATAAAGCGTTTTCATAAGAGGAGGATGCCAAGTGGCCAAAGCTCCGCTGACCTACAGCGACGTAGCCCGTTCGGATTCGTTTCGTGCCTTGTTGCGGAAGAAAAAGCAATTCCTGCTCCCGATGACCCTCTTTTTCCTCGCTTTCTACTTTACCCTGCCCATCCTGACCTCCTACTCCAAGGTGCTCAACGAGCCCGCGCTCGGACCGGTCTCCTGGGCATGGCTGCTCGGAACGGCGCAGTTCATCATGACCTGGACGCTTTGCACCGTCTACAGCCGCAAGGCGGCCAAGTTCGACGAGATGGTCGATGGCATCAAGGCCGAGGTCGCGAGCAGCGGCCAGGCCCATGAGAAAGGGCGGAAAACTTCATGAACACGGCGTTCCTGCTGTTCCTGCTCATTGTTCTCGGCACTCTGGTCATCACTTATTACGCTTCCAAAAAATCGAAGACCGCGAGCGAATTCTACACCGCCGGCGGCGGCTTGACCGGCTGGCAGAACGGACTGGCCATCGCCGGCGACTACATGTCGGCCGCTTCCTTCCTCGGCATCGCCGGCATGATCGCGCTGTTCGGCTTCGACGGCTTCTTCTACAGCATCGGCTTCCTCGTCGCCTATCTGGTCGTGCTCTATCTCGTCGCGGAGCCTTTGCGCAACCTGGGCCGTTATACGATGGCCGACATGATCGCCGCGCGCTTCAATCAGCCGCAAATTCGCGGCGTGGCGGCGCTGAACTCCATCGTCATCTCTATCTTCTACATGATCGCCCAGCTCGTAGGCGCCGGCGGCCTGATCGCCCTGCTGATTCCGAGCCTGGATTACACCACCTCGGTCCTGATCGTCGGCGTGCTGATGACCGTATACGTCGTCTTCGGCGGCATGACGGCGACGAGCTGGGTGCAGATTATCAAATGCGTCCTGCTCATGGCGGGAACGCTGATCATCTCCCTGATCGTATTCGCCAAGTTCGACTTCAACATCGGCCACATGTTCACGGAGATGAAGAGCGCAACAGGCCTGAAGGAGGCGTTCCTGAACCCCGGCAACAAGTTCAAGAACGGCCTCGACACGATCTCGCTCAATCTGGCGCTTGTGCTCGGCACAGCCGGCCTGCCGCATATCCTGATCCGCTTCTTCACGGTCAAGGACGCTCCGACCGCTCGCAAATCCGTCGTGACGGCGACATGGATCATCGGCATCTTCTACATCATGACGCTGTTCCTCGGCTTCGGCGCAGCCGCCTTCGTCGGCGAGGAGACGATCGTGAAGGCCAACGCCGCCGGCAACATGGCCGCTCCGCTGCTGGCCAAGGCGCTCGGCGGAGAGTTCCTGTTCGCCTTCATATCCGCCGTCGCCTTCGCTACGATCCTGGCGGTCGTGGCCGGACTGGTCCTGTCGGCCGCCTCGGCCTTCTCCCATGACTTCTACAATCATATCCTGCGCAAAGGCCAGGCCAAGGAAAAGGATCAGGTGCGCATGGCCAAGCTGGCTTCCGTCGGCGTCGCGGTCGTCTCCATCGTCCTGGCTCTCTTCGCCCAGAAGCTCAATGTCGCCTTCCTCGTCTCGCTGGCCTTCGCCGTCGCGGCAAGCGCGAATCTGCCGGTCATCCTGTTCACGGTATTCTGGAAGCGGTTCAATACAGCGGGAGCCATAACGGGCATGCTGACCGGCCTGATCTCGGCCCTGTTCCTCGTCATGATCAGCCCGAACGTCTGGAACCCCGTCGCAGGCAAAGCCATTCTCGTCGGTACACCGCTCATCGACCTGACGAACCCCGGCATCATCTCCATCCCGCTCGGCTTCATCGGCGCGTTCCTCGGAACGTTCCTCTCGTCCAAGACGAACGCAGCCAAGTACGACGAGGTGCTGGTCAAAGCCAATACGGGCATATCGGATCTTCCGACCTCATAGGCTTGGAACGCGAAGCAAGCCGCCTTCTCCATCAACGATGGAGAAGGCGGCTTTTTCATAGTCGCGGGCTGGATGTGATTGGAAGATGATCAGGCAGAGATCCATCCTCGCTTGAGAATGGCGGAATGGCGGAAGCTTAAGGCATCGGCGTAAACGAGCGGAGGAAGTTGGCCAGCCAGCTGCAAAAGAAGACGCCTGACAGCACGATCGATAAGCCGATTGAAGCCGCTTTGGGGATTCCGGGAATCTTTCCGAGCAGCTTGGCCGCGGCCGCCGTGCCTGCTGCCGTTCCCGTGAAGCAAAGGAGGAGCAGGAGTCCCATGAGCTTTCACCTCGATCCTTGATGAAGATTCTTTTTAGATAGGACGGTTTTCGGCTTCCGAAAATATCAAGCCAGCCCGAATTTCGCTCCGCACCTTCCCGCTTGAAGGCAGAGCCGTTCGGAGATGGAGAAGGTAATCAGAGCCTTTCCATGAACTCCAGCCGATTGCCGAAGGGATCGCTGCAATAGAAGCGTCCGATTCCTTCTTCGGCGCGCATCTCGTCCTCTTGGACGGAGATTCCGCTTTCCTCCAACCGAAGCCGCAAGGCATCCAGCCCGCTCACGCCGAAGGCGGGATGGGCTTTCGCGGCGGGAACGAAATCCTTTTGCACGCCGATATGGACCTGATGCGTTCCGCACTGAAACCAGACGCCGCCCCGGCTCTGCAGGGCAGCAGGCTTGGGCAGCTCGGGCCATCCCAGCACACCCCCGTAAAAGGCGCGTGCTTCGGCTTCTCTGCCGGCTGGAGCGGCAAGCTGCGCATGATCAATGCCGTGAAATGAGTACCCCATGAAAGGTTGGCCTCCTTAACAAAGGAATGGAATGAAAGAGAAAGCGGGAATCCAGCTTGAGTAGGGCGTTTTAGCTTCAAATAGTGAAACCATTTTTTATCATTCAAATTTAGTCTACCTCTATTTCATAAAAATTCCATCTCTCTGCGTATAATTCCAACTCCCGAATCCACTCTAAGAACAGATCGGAGCCGCAGCGTTGACCGGATCGACGGTCGGAGCTGCGGCTGCATTCCAGAGCATAGGGAGTGGACATGATGGCACAAAGAAAATGGCTGCGAAAAAGCTTGAAGCCGGCCTTCGTGCTGGCCGCTGCGGCCAGCTTGGCAGGAGGCTGCGGCACGGCAGGAGAGAGGCCTTACAATGATTTGAACATGCGCATGCAGAACATGCAGCAGCAGCTGGGCGCCGGGACGATCAAGGTAGGCAAGCAAAGCGTCTACCAAGTCCCGATGACGGAAGCGGACGGCAAGGTATGGATTCCGCTGGAGCATGCCGCACGCGCCGTCAACATGAAGGTGCATTCCATGCGCGACGGTTATGCGATCGGAGATACGGACGCGGCCTACAAGGTTCGGATGGGCGACGTCAATGCGGTATCCGGCAGCCGGACGGTCGATTTGCCGGATGCTCCGCGCTCGATCGGCGGCCAGCCCTGCATTTCATCGGATTCGCTGACGACGCTGCTCGAGACGCCGGTCCGCTGGAACGCCAAGACGAGGGAGCTGACCGTCGCTCCGCTTCAGGATTCTCCGAAGGCCAATACGCAAAGAGGCATCACCATGCAGATGACGGATCCGACCGGCCTCCGCAGCGGCGGCTCCCTGCTGCCGTTCTCCACGGGAAGCGCGCAGGAGCTGCTGAAGCTGGCCAAGCGTTTCCTCGGCACCCCGTATGATTTCGGCGCGGGCAGCTATGCCTCTACGAAGAAGTTCGATTGCTCTTCCTTCACCCAATACGTCTATGGCAAGTTCGGCGTCGAGCTGCCCCGCACATCGCGGGAGCAATCCCAAATGGGGCGGACCGTCAGCGAGTCCGAGCTTCAGCCCGGCGACTTGATGTTCTTTTACACGCCGGGGCGCTACGACAGCAACAAGGTGGTCGGACATGTCGGCATCTATGCAGGCAACGGGAAGATTGTCCAAACTTACGGGGATCCGGGCGTCGTCGTGGACGACTTCAACGACTATTGGAAAGGTCGGTTCCTGTTCGGCAAGCGCGTGTTGAGCAGCTAGACGTCAGGGCCGCTGAACAGGAGGGCCGCTGGAAGGCCGCTGGAACAGAGAAGGCCGCTGGAACAGGTAAGGCCGCTGGAACAGGTAAGGCAGCTGGAACAGGTAAGGCAGCTGGAACAGGGAAGGCCGCATGCGGTGATTTCGTGACACGGTCCGTGTCAGGCTCCGATTGCGGACGGGAAATAACGTCCGATGCCAACAGACAGCCGGCTATAAACAGGCTTTCCTGGCTTCATGCTCGGATGCGGAAGCACTGCGGATATCATGTGAAGCAGCGTCGACAGGGTTGAAGTATTAAACACAAGTACGGAACCGCGCCTTTTGTCGCTGCGGTTCCCTTTTTTTTGTTCGAACAAATTTGGTTTGATATCGGCCTCAAGCCTGTCTTGCTGTTTTTGATTTCAATGGGACTGAACGACATCGGCGTGGATTTTCCTTGTCGTCGATGGGCCTGGCAGGCGGCTGCTTCGGCAGTCCCGGCGGCTGAATAGGCCTTGCGGGTATTTGTCCTGTTGACGGCCTTCACTTCGCTCATGCTCTCATGCGGCTCGCAGCTTTCTTATTGGGGTTGAAACAAGCCCAAACGCCTATCTCAGCGGGTTTCTCTTTTTTGAGTCGGAAAAAGACTTGCGGTACCTTTTTCCCAGCTTCATGAGGCTCGGACTTAAGCGGATTATGGCTTCAAAAGGTTGCAAAAATGGCTATCGGACATACGATCCGCTATTTCGTCGAATCTCGGCCAATAGGCTTTCTACCGGACATACGATCCGTTATTCTCCCTTTAGCTACCGCTATCCAAATAAAAATTCGCAAATAACGGATCCTATGTCCGATAATGACCGAAAATCCGTCATTTCGTTGTAATAACGGAACCTATGTCCGATTGCCCGGATTGCCCAGCGCCTCCGCGTCCATCTAATCGGCCTTGAAAATTCATGCTCTAGTCTCGCCAGCCAAACCGACAATAACGAGCTGTTTCAAAGGACGGTTTCCCCTGCAGCCGGAGTGTATTTCCGCAATGAAATCCTTCGGGAATTGCCGTTCCCCTATTCCAAGTGCAGGCGGAAGCAGCCTATGTGTTTGGGGAGCAGAAGAGATTGAAGCGTCGTTCAAAATAAGTCCGCGGAAAGCGGTTGACAACGACTTCGAAATGATTTATCTTTAATTAAAGATAATTAAATTAAAGACATTTAAGGGGCGATGAACATGATGGAAGCGACGAGGGAACCAGATGATCAGGCGGCATCGCTCAAGCTGTTCGTCGTCCTGTCCAAGGCCTACCGGACGATCATGGATCTGGCGATCAAGGATATGAAGAAATACGGCTTGTCGCCATCCGAATTCACCGTGCTGGAAGTGTTGTACACGAAGGGGCGCGTGCCTCTGCAGCAGATCGGGGAGAAAATTCTCGTGACGAGCGGCAGCGTGACCTACAACATCGACAAGCTGGAGAAGAAGGAGCTGCTGAAGCGCATCCCATGCGAGGATGACCGAAGAGTGACGTTCGCCGAGCTGACCGAGCAGGGAAGGCGGCTGTTCGATTCCATTTTTCCTCAGCATGCCTCGCTGATCCACTCGTTGACGGCCGGACTCGATCCGGAGGAGAAGGAGCTGGCGGCATCTTTGCTGAAGAAGCTCGGACGCGGGGCGGAGAAGGGATAGAATCCCGCCCCCTTCGGAAAATCGCCTTTCACAGTGAATAAACAGCCTTCGCAGGTCAAATACTTTAACTTTAAGATAATCGGGAGGAACTTACGATGACACTCGCAACCAAGGGCATCCACCATATCACCGCTTTCGCTACCGATCCGCAAGGAATCGTAGACTTCTACGCCGGCGTGCTCGGCCTTCGCATGGTCAAGAAAACGATCAACTTCGACGCTCCTGAAGTGTACCACCTCTACTTCGGAGACGAGCATGGCAGCCCCGGCACGATCCTGACCTTCTTCCCTCATCCGGGCTCGCGCAAAGGCCGCGTCGGCGGCGGCCAGGTCGGCATCACGACTTTGGCGGTGCCTCCCGGCTCGATGGCGTTCTGGGAAGAGCGGCTGACCCGCTTCGGCGTCGAGACGGCGAAGGCCGTCCGCTTCGGAGAAGAGCTGCTGCAATTCGCGGACCGCGAAGGCATGCTGCTGGAAATCGTCGAGCGCGAGCAAGGAGCCGAGAACAGCTGGAGCTTTGGCGGCGTGCCGTCGGACAAAGCCGTAAAGGGCTTTGGCGGAGCGCTTCTGTACAGCACGAATTCGGCCGCGACGCGCCGGGCTCTGACCGACACGCTCGGCCTCAAGGCTGCCGGCGAGTCGGACGGCTTCGCCCGTTTCATCGGCGAAGGCGAGCTCGGCAACGTCGTCGACGTGCCGCTCGAGGATGTCGAATATGGCAGCGGCGGCGCGGGAACGGTGCATCATATCGCCTGGCGCGCGAAGGACTTCGCCGAGCACGAGCAGTGGAGAGCGGCTGCGGCGGCCGGAGGCTTCCAGCCGACGCCGGTCATCGACCGCCAGTATTTCAACGCGGTGTACTTCAGGGAAAGCGGCGGCATCCTGTTCGAGATCGCGACCGATCCGCCGGGATTCGCGGTGGACGAGGCGGAGGACCAGCTCGGCGCCAAGCTGATGCTGCCGGACTGGTACGAGCCTCACCGGGAGCAGATCGAAGCCGGCTTGCTGCCGATCACGGTTCGCAGCCTGGGGGAGGAATAATCATGAGCATGGTCCATTTCTATAAGGAAGGCCGCAGCCAAGACGCCCCGACGCTGGTATTGTTCCATGGAACAGGAGGCACGGAGCATGATCTGCTGCCGCTGGCGGAGCTGATCTCTCCGGAGTCGGCCGTGCTGTCGGTTCGCGGCAGCGTGCTGGAGAACGGGATGCCCCGCTTCTTCCGGCGGCTGGCGGAGGGCATCTTCGACGAGGAGGATCTTGTGCGCCGCACGGGCGAGCTGAGGGATTTCCTGGACGAGGCAGCCGCCAAGTACGGACTCGACCGATCCAATATGATTGCCGTGGGCTATTCCAACGGAGCGAACATCGCAGCCAGCCTGATCTTCCATGAGGCCGTTTCCTTCCGCGGAGCGGCGCTCCATCATCCGATGGTTCCGCGCCGAGGTTTGAAGCTGCCGGAGCTGAACGGGCTGCCGGTGTTCATCGGAGCCGGCACGAACGACCGGATCTGTCCGCCGCATGAAACGGAGGAGCTGAAGTCGCTGCTCGCGGAAGCCGGAGCCGACGTCGGCCTTCACTGGGAGAATTACGGCCACCAGCTGACGGGCACCGAGGTTGAAGCGGCGGCGGCATGGTTCGCCAAGCATTTCCGCCAAGGCTGAGCTGGAGCAGATCAATTATTCATGTGGCTGAATACTTTTCGGTGTTCGAACGGATGAGGATCGGTTTGGTTTCCATAGAAGGAGGTAACGACGATGGCTGCAGCATTGAAAGGCCTACATCATTTTTCCGCTTTTACCGCCAAGGCGTCGCTGAACTATGATTTTTATACTCGGGTGCTTGGCATGAGGCTGGTCAAGAAGACCGTCAATCAAGACGACACCAGCATGTACCATCTGTTCTACGGGGATGAAAAGGGAAATCCGGGAACGGAGCTGACGTTCTTCGAGATGCCGATGGCAGGCAGGAACCGTCCCGGCACAAGCAGCATCTCGTCCTTGTCGTTGCGGGTGCGCAGCGACGAGGCGCTGGAGTACTGGGCGAAGCGCCTCGATGAGCATGGCGTCGACCGCGACGAGGTGCGGGATCGCGCCGGCCGCGCCACGCTGGCATTCCGCGACCCGGAAGGGCAGCGGCTGGTGCTCGTCTCCGACGAGCACGGAGCCGGAGTCGCCGCAGGCACGCCATGGGAGCTGAGCCCTGTTCCGCAGGAATACGGCATTACCGGGCTCGGCCCGGTACAGCTCACGGTCGCCAACGCGCAGCCGACTGTCGCCGTGCTGACGGAGCTGATGGGCTTCCGCCGCAAAGGCTCTTTCCCTGCTTACGAGGAAGGCCAGCCAGACGTCATCGTGCTGGAGACGGGCGAGGGCGGCAGCGGGGCGGAGGTGCATGTGGAGGAGCGCTATGATCTGGAGCCCGAGCGGCTTGGCCGCGGCGGCGTCCACCATGTCGCTTTCCGCGTCGAGGACGAGGAGGAGCTGCGGGCCTGGGTGGGCCGCATCCAGAGCGCCGGCTTCCCGAACTCCGGCTTCGTGGACCGCTTCTACTTCCGCTCGCTCTACTTCCGGGAGCCGAACGGAATCCTGTTCGAGCTGGCGACGGACGGACCGGGCTTCGATACCGACGAGGAGCTGTCCGAGCTCGGCGAAACGCTGGCGCTGCCGCCGTTTCTCGAGGGGCGGCGGGAGCAGATCGAGGCGAATTTGAAGCCGATCGATACGAAGCGGTAATGTGCAAGGAAAAACAGATTAGGGTTCCCAAGAGCAGATTTCTGCCCGGGAACCCTTTTTGGCATTGTCCGGCGACGCGGGTTGTTCCTTTTCCCCGATTTTTGCCGATAAGCGGCGCAGACGAGCCGGCAGGCTCGCTTAAATCCGGTTAGTCCAATCCTCTTCTGCGAGCTCGGACACGATGCCTGCGGCTGCGACAGAGCCCATCGAGGCGGCGACAATAGCTTGATTCATCGGCGTGGCCGCGTCTCCGGCCCCGAATACGCCCGGGATGTTTGTTTTGCCCCGTGCGTCCACGTCCAGCACTCCCTGATCGTTGTTGATGCAGCCGAGCGCGACGGGCAGATCGGATCCCGGCGCGAGCTTGGAAGCGAAGAAGATTCCGCTGCACGGCACGGAGGTGCCGTCCTCCAGAAGGACATTCGTAACGATGCCATCGCTGGATTCAATTTGCCTAATAGGGGAAGCATACAAAGGAATTCCGCGCGCGGCCAGCTGCTCCCGCTGTTCATCGACCTGTTCATCCGGTCCATTCGTGCAGATGGCGATATGACGCGACCAGCCCGACACAAGCTTGGCGAAGTGGAGCGCGTGAGGGCCATTGACGATCAGCGCGAGCGGTTTGTCCCGCAGCTCCCAGCCGTCGCAAAAGGGGCAGACGAAAGCGCTGCGGCCGTACACATCTTCAAGCCCGGGAATATTCATAGGCAGATCCTTCTTGCCTGAGGCGAACAGCAGCTTTTTGCTCCGGTAGCTCTCGCCGCTAAGAGTCGTCAACCGGAAGTCGCCGTCGCTTCCCGCAATCTCAACCGCTTGATCGCGGATGAAGCGGACCGACGGGTAAGCTGCGATCTGCTCCCTTGCGACCCTTCTGAACTCCCCGGGACTGATGCCGTCGCGAGTCAAAAATCCGTGGGTTGCATGGGTGACCCGGTTGCGCGGGCGCTCCTCGTCGATCACGAGCACATTTCTGCGGGCTCTGCCCAGGACGAGAGCGGCGCTCATGCCTGCCGGCCCGCCTCCGATAATGATGCTGTCCAATCGTTCTGCCATGTTCATCCCAACCTTTCTGGATCTTTTATATCCATAATAACGGCGCAAGAAGCCTCTCGGCTTGATGCCCGGTCCCCGCAGCCTCTGAACCTGCAGCCCGGCCCTCGAAGCCCGCAGCCTCAGCACCTGCAGCCTGGTCCCCGCAGTTTGCAGCCTCAGCAGCCTGGTCCCCGCAGTTTGCAGCTCTCTTCACTCGCAGCCCGCCGCTTCTGCACCTGCAGCCCGGTCCCCGCAGTTTGCAGCTTTTTCACCCCGGCCGGTTCGACGCCTGCCAATCCCATATCTTCATGATGCCGCATGCTTGTTCAGGCACGGTGCTCTGGGCTGCAAGAGAAGGAGGCCGCATCCAGAACTCCCTGGATCGTATGCTGCTTCAGATAGTCCAGCATCTGGCGCTCGGCGCCGTCCATGACCTTTTTTACCAGGCACTCGCATCCGGAGGCGTCGGCTTCGGCAAACAGCTCGTGCTGATGCTCGTTGGCGGCATGGCATTCATACATCTGCTGCCGCCCCTCCACCACGGAGATGACATCGTAGAACGTAATCTCGCTCCCGGGGCGCGCGAGCTCGTAGCCGCCGCTTGCTCCCGTAACGGCGCGGACGATGCCGTCCTGACGAAGCTTGGACATGATCTTGGACAAATAGCTCTCCGGCAATCCTTGCTTGGAAGCCAGCTCCTTGATTCCTACATACCGGCCGCGTTCCGCCTGGGCCAAGTGGATGAGAGTGTGAAGGGCGTATCCTGTGCTTTTGGAAAATTGCATGCGCGGTGTCTCCTTGCGTGAAGCGTTCATTATTATGGATATCTTATGTCTATAATAGGGCAAGGCCGTTCCGGATGCAAGCGGACTATACGAATAGGCCCGGCGATCAGCAACGGACGGTCCTCCGTTTCTGCCGCGGGCGGATGTGCTGTCACGAGAATGTAAGAAGAGAGGGCTATCATCGGGGGGATTTGATTTCATCCTATTGGAGTGAATAGAAGATGGCACAGCTCAGAACAAGATCGAACTGAAGAAAATATACGGGGTGGAGCCCAATCAGGGGCGCCGGACGGAGTTTCCATGGAAGCGGCCGAGGGGGAGTCGTCGCCATTGTCGGCTTGTCGGGAGATCCGGCAGCGGCAAGTCGACACTGCTTCGCATGCTCGGGGGCTTGGACATTCCTTCTGGAGGACAAGTCATCGCGGAGGCGAAATTCCTGTTCGACATGGAGGAAGAGGAAAGGACCGTCTTCCGCAGGCGTCGGATCGGCTTCGAGTTCCAGCAATTCAATTTGTTCTACAATCGCCTCTGACAACAGGTGTATCGGACATAGGATCCGCTATTTGAGGGAATTCATAGGAATTGGTTGATTATCGGACATAGGATCCGTTATTTGTGAATTTTTATTGAGATAAAAATAATGCGGAGTGGAATAACGGAACGTATGTCCGATAAAGGTGAAATTGGCTTTACAGCGGCCAAATAACGGAACGTATGTCCGATAAAGGTGAAATTGGCTTTACAGCGGCCAAATAACGGATCGTATGTCCGATAGCAGCTGTATAAGGGTGCCGTTTTATTCTTTCTAGCCGATGGGATGCGAGTCTATTGTTGATTTGCAGGATCGGACGAGCCGCAGAGGCAATAGGCAGAGAGGTCTGCGCCAGACAGTGTCTTATAAGTAGATGGGAGGAATCGGACGAGCCGCAGCGGCAACAGGCGGTTCGCGCCGATCAGCTTCAGAGAAATAGGGGCTCAAGCTGCCATAGCTGCAAAGCTGCTGGCTCGAGCTGCCAGAATTGCAAAGCTGCTGATTCCCTATTTGCTGCCAGAAAAGTCTATGTCCGAGCCGAGAGTCTCAAAGCCGGCCCTTGATGCCCTTCAGCACATCGATGACCTTGTTCAGATGCTCGCCGAGCACATGCTCCGCAAGCTTGGCGTCTCCGGCCTCTATGGCATCATAGATGCGCCGGTGCTCGCCGAGCAGCCGCTGGGCGGTGCCCCTCTCGCGGTAGAACCACAGCTCGCGGGTTTGGGAAATGGAAGACGCGAAGCGCTCGGCGAGGGATTCCATCATCTGCGCGAGCAGGGTATTGCCCGAGGCGGCTACGATCGCCATGTGGAACTCGGTGTCGGCGCGCTCGCCGGCCTCGGTGTCGCCGGCCTCGAGGCTGCTCTCCATCGATGCGAGAATCTCGCGCAGCCGCGCCAAATCGTCCGGCGCGCGCCTTGCGGAGGCGAGCGACACAGCCCCGATCTCCAGCACCTTGCGAACTTCCAGCAGCTCGGTCAAGGAGCCCGCATTGTGGAACATCTGGTCCGCGCCTTGCTTGGGATCACTGGGTAATACCGACTTGACGAAAGTGCCGCCGCCCTGGCGCACATCCAGCCAGCCGGTCGCCTTGAGCGCGCTGGCCGCCTCGCGGACCGTGGAACGGCCGACGCCGTACGATTCCGCCAGCTCCACGACGGAGGGCAGCCGCTGTCCGGGCTCCCAGGCGCCCGAGCGGATCTGTTCCAGCATATGTTCGGCTACAAGCTCATGGCCTTTGGCTTGGGTGATTTTCATCGCGACCTCCCGTGGCATCCCAAAAACATTCTATACAATGAAATCAGTATAGCATATAATGAGTTCCAAAGTCATCAGATGACCTGATGATCTAAAGGGCATATCCGTATGTCTGCGCGGGTGAACGTAAGCTTTCTACAGATGGGAAGGGGAAATGATCATGCTGGATCCGGCCATGGCGAGACGGCTGCGGGATATCGTAGGAGAGAAGCATTTCAGGGACGATCCGGAGGCGAGAGTCGCTCATTCCTATGACGGCACGCCCATGCTCCAGAGCTTGCCGGACGGCGTCATTTATCCGGACTCGACCGCTCAGGTGTCCGGGATCATGAAGGTTCTTGCAGAGTACCGCGTACCGGTCGTGTCTCGAGGCTCGGGCTCCAACCTGTGCGGAGGCACGGTCCCCTTGCAGGGCGGCATCGTCATGGTCATGCACCGGATGAACCGGCTGCTGGAGGTCGACATGGACAATCTGACGGCAACGGTGCAGCCGGGCATGATCACCGCCGCGTTCACCGAGCATATCGAATCGCTCGGGCTGTTCTACCCGCCGGATCCGAGCAGCATGAAGATCTCGACGATCGGCGGCAACATCAGCGAGTGCTCGGGCGGCCTGCGCGGGCTGAAATACGGAACGACCAAGGATTACGTGCTCGGTCTCGAAGCGGTCCTGGCCAATGGAGAAATTCTTCGCACCGGCGGCAAGCTCATGAAGGATGTGGCCGGCTACGATTTGACGAAGCTGCTCGTCGGCTCGGAGGGCACGCTGGCCATCATTACGGAAGCGACCTTGAAGCTCGTGCCTCCGCCCGCCGGCAAAAAGACGATGCTCGCGATGTACAAGGACCTGTACGGCGCAGCCCGGACCGTCTCTCGGATCATCGAGAATAAGATCATCCCGGCAACGCTGGAAATTCTCGACAACCCGACGATCCGGGTCGTCGACGATTTCGCCCATCTGGGATTGCCGCGGGATATGGAAGCGATTCTGCTGATCGAGCAGGACGGCGATCCCGAGGCGGTCGAGCGGGATATGGAAGCCATAAGGCTCATCTGCGAAGCCGAGAAGGCCGACCGGGTCGAAGTCGCCCAGACTCGCGAGGAGGCGGAAAAGCTAGTTGCGGCAAGGCGCAGCGCGTTCACGGCGCTGGCAAGGCTGCGTCCGACGACGATTCTCGAGGATGCGACCGTTCCCCGCTCCCGCATCGCGGACATGGTGCTGCGCATCCGGGAGATCGCGGACAAGTACGGCGTGTCCATCGCAACCTTCGGGCATGCGGGAGACGGCAATCTTCACCCGACCGCAACGACCGACGCCAGGGACACGGAGGAGGTCCACCGGGTCGAACAGGCTTTCGCGGAAATATTTGAAGCGGCCATCGAGCTTGGCGGCACCATTACCGGCGAGCATGGGGTCGGGGCCGTGAAGGCGCCGTTCCTGGAATGGAAGGTCGGGGCGAGCGGCATCGCCGTCATGAAAGGCATCAAGGATGCGTTCGACCCGCATCATCTGCTCAATCCCGGCAAGATGTTCGCCGGAGAAACTCGCAAAAGGGTGGTGATCGACCGTGGCTGATGGAATCCATGGAGGCCTCGGATTGGCGGTACAGCCGCATTCGGGACCGGGAAGCCTGCTCGGCAAGCCGGATGTGCGGCATGCCAATCCGGTGTCGAGAACGGTGCTGGCCAAGCTGGACTACGACCAGCTGACCAACTGCATGCGCTGCGGCTTCTGCCTGCCTGCTTGTCCGACATTCCGCGAGACGGGGCTGGAGCCGGAGTCGCCCCGCGGCCGGATCGCGCTCATGAAGGCCGTCGCCGACGGCATCATGGAGCCCGACAAGGCGTTCGCCGAGCAGATGAACCATTGTCTGGGCTGCCGGGCTTGCGAGCCCGCCTGTCCTGCCGACGTCAAATACGGGCAGCTGCTGGAGCAAGCCAGGGACGCGATCGAGGACCACGCGCAGCACAGCCTGCCGGCGAAGGGCGCTCGGAGGCTGTTCTTCAAGGATGTGCTGCCGCATCGCTCCCGCTTGAAGTGGCTCGGACGCTCGCTCTCCTTCTATCAGAAATCCGGTCTCCGGCAGGTGGCTCGCGGAACGGGCATCATGAAGCTGTTCCCGGCGGCCATGCGGGAGATGGAGCAGATTCTTCCCGATGCTTCCGGGAAAGGCGTCGTAGACCGCATCGGCACGGTCGTTCCAGCCAAGGGCGAGCCGATCGCACGCGTCGCCCTTTTCCGGGGCTGCATCATGGACGTGCTGTTCAGCGAGACGAATGTCCGCACGGCGGAGCTGTTGGCTGAGGCCGGCTTCGAGGTCGTCATCCCGGACAATCAGGTGTGCTGCGGAGCCTTGCATGCTCACAGCGGAGAGCTGGATCAGGCGAGAGGGCTTGCCCGGTCCAACCTGGACGCCTTCCGGGATGCGGGCATCCAGCATATCGTCTCCAACGCCGGCGGCTGCGGCGCGCAGCTGGCGGAATACGGCCATCTGATGCATGGAGATGAGCAGTATGCAGAGCTGGCCGTCGAGTTCGCTTCCCGCGTCGTCGATGTCAGCCAGCTGCTGCTCAGCAGCGACAGGCTGCCGGCCTTTACGGAGCAGAGCGGCAGCGTACGTGTCACTTACCAGGACTCCTGCCATCTCCGCAACGGAATGAGATCCTCGGGAGCACCGAGGCAGCTGATCCGCCAGGTTGCTGGCGCCTCCTTCGCCGAGATGAAGGAAGCCGACCGCTGCTGCGGCTCTGCGGGCATCTACAACGTCACGCAGCCGGAGATGGCGGGGCAGATTCTGGAGCACAAGATGGAGCATGCCAACGCTACCGGCGCGGCCTATCTGCTCACGAGCAATCCCGGCTGCCTGCTGCAGATGAAGCTCGGGGTGCAGAAGCACGGGGACCCGGCTGCGATGAAGGTCATGCATGTCGTCGATTTCCTGCACGAGCGCATGGGAGAGCCGGCAAGCCTCTCTGCGGCAGGGAAGCAAGGATGGCTTTAAGGCACGGAGGTAGTCTTGCATAAAGGCAGGTACCGACAGATAGCCCGCTTCCGACTAGTCGGAAGCGGGCTTGTTTAAAGTTCCACGGACGCACAGGGAGAAATGAAGCCCTCAAAAACGCATGGAGAGTAAGGGGCCGAGGATGCTCCTCGTTCGCCTTGAAGGAGCTTGAATTGCATCCAGCTCATTTGCAGTCATAAGGTATCGCGGCGGGCTTCAGCCGCTTTGCTTGCGAGGGTTCAAATCTTGCGGTTAAATTAAAATGGACACAAGAATAGAGGGAGCGGGATCATAAACCAAACCCGCTATTTCAGGTGTCCTAGATGAGCGGATCACGCCAACGTCTCATCCGTACAATGTGCACACGGTCATCGTACGCCAGAAGAAGTGGAGCGGGTTAAAGCCATTTAATTAATGTAGAGTAATAAAAGCTCTCCCAAAAGCGAGAGGAGAGAAAAAGGAGGAGATATTCTGAAAGCGAATCGGATGGAAGCGTTCAGCGATGGCGTTTTGGCGATCATCATTACGATCATGGTACTGGAATTTAAATTGCCGGAAGGCCATGACTGGTCTGCTCTGATCGAACTTGGTCCTAAATTCCTCAGCTACATCTTCAGTTTCATCTACATCGGCATTTACTGGAACAATCATCATCATTTGCTTCATATGGTAAGAACGATGAACGGACGTTTGATGTGGCTCAACTTGCTGCTTCTATTCTGGCTATCCCTTGTGCCTTTCACGACAGCCTGGATGGGGGAAAGCCATTTTGCCGCCACCCCAACCGCACTGTACGGTACTATTCTTCTCCTAGCGGCGCTCTCGTACTGGCTGCTTCAGCGCGCCATTATTAACCAGCATTCCGGCGATCTCTCCTTCATCATGGCGATGGGCAGAGACTGGAAGGGGAAATTATCTCCCTTGCTCTACTTGATAGCGGTCTTGACCGCGTATGCCAGTCCTTGGATATCCGGCATCTTCTTCGTACTCGTTGCGGTGATCTGGTTCGTACCCGATAAGCGTATCGAGCATGTGCTTAGAGGCCAGTAAGTAAAAAGCCTGCCCTCCTTACCCTCTTCTCAGCGCTGCTCGGGCGACCATGTCTCCCCTGCAACTTCTGATCGTGCTCTTCGGCTGCATTCCCTTGCATTTTGTGGAAAGGGCGACGGCCTGGCGCACGCAATCTTCCGGCATGCCGCGTTTCACCGTCCCATTCGCCGATTATAAAACATCTAAGCCGCAGCCTATTGCTTGTGGCTTCTTTTCATGCTGATGCACCACACGCTGTGAACCGGATCACGTTTTATGCATTCGGCATATGCGGAGATGCACAATGTAGAAATCTTAGATTTAAGCTCATTGATAAACATACGGTATTAATACTAGATGTTATAAGTACAGATTATATACACGATTGCATGGCCGTTTCTGTGGCAGCAGCTGATCGAAAAATTTTGAACAGGGAGGAAGTCAATCATGCTGTTTCGAAAAGCGGTTCCAGCCGATATCATGGGTTGCTGCTGATGATGGAGTGGTTGTATCGACAGCATGTTTTTGCTTATGCCGATTCGCCGATTTCAAAATCCTTCCGGATTGGTTGCGTATATGACGAATGTCTTCACAGTCCCAGTCTACCGTCGCCAAGGCATAGGATCCAAGCTTGTTCATGAAGCGGCAGAAGATTTGAAGATACAAGGAATAAGAAAAATCCTGCTGCATTCGTCTGATATGGCTAACCCGATGGATGAAAGTCTTGGTATTGCTGAAGGGAAGAACTGCATGTCAATAAATATTTGAAGCTAGCATGTTCTCAAGTCTATTGCCTTTACTATCTCTAAATAGTAGATTTGTACGTTTAACCTATCTCTGAACGAGTGTATTTAGGAGCTGCTATTCGTCCAAGGAGGATCAAAAAATGGAATGCCGAACGGAAATTTCGCTGGCTGGGAACCCGGAGTTCTATGACTTTCTGACCGCCAAGCTGAAGGAGTTCAACAACGAGCAATCCTTCCATCATCGGGAGAAGAGGAAGGAAGGGGCCATTCAGCCGCTGCATATCATGCTCAAGGACGACGAAGGGAGCTGGAGAGGCGGGCTGACTGCCCAGGTGCTCTGGGGATGGCTGGAGATCGGGTATTTCTGGCTGGAGGAGGAATTCAGGGGTCGAGGAACCGGCTCAGGGCTGCTCGCTCAAGCCGAGGAGCTGGCCAGGCAGATGGGAGCGGTCAGATCGAAGGTGACGACATTCTCTTTCCAGGCGAGAGAGTTCTACGAGAGGTACGGATACGAGGTCGTAGGCGAGATCGAGGACTATCCTCCGGGCAGCTCCTATTACTTCCTGGTCAAAAAGCTGTAGGCACGGCAAAAAGGCAGACCTTGACGGCTGCCTTTTTTCGTTTGTCCTTTGTCGTCTTGTTCTTGTTTCGGGATCGATTCGGTCCAGATGTCTGCCAGCCGGTCAGGCTGGAAGCGGCCAACTCCCGGAACTAGCTTCCAGTCCGCAGGGCTTGCACCATCTCCAGCACCCGCTGCGCCGCTTCTTCCGCGGCCAGGCTTGCCTTGTCCGCGCTGCCGCGCCGGACAAACTCCACCCTGCCGTCCGCCGCATCGCGGCCGACGACGATGCGTGCCGGAATGCCGATGAGATCGGCATCCTTGAACTTGACGCCGGGCCGCTCGTCGCGGTCGTCGACGAGCACCTCCGCGCCGGCCTCCTCCAAGCGGAGGCGCAGCTTGTGCGCGAGAGCCATCTGGACTTCGTCCTTGACCGACACCGGAATGACATGGACGTGGAACGGAGCCAGCGCCGCCGGCCACACAATGCCGTTCTCGTCATGGGATTGCTCCACCGCTGCGGACAGAAGGCGCGAGACGCCGATGCCATAGCAGCCCATGATCATCGGATGCGTTTTGCCGTCGGCGTCGAGGAAGGTAGCCCCCAGCTTCTCGCTGTATTTTGTGCCGAGCTTGAATACTTGGCCGATCTCGATGCCGCGATGGAACAGGAGCGCGCCTTCCCGGCATTTCGGGCAAAGGTCGCCTGCCTGCGCGTTGCGGAAATCGCCGACAACCGCTGCCCTTAGATGCCTTCCCGCATGAACGCCGCGGATATGGAAGTCCTCTTCGTTCGCGCCGGCGACTCCGTCCGTTACAGCAGCCGCGTCATGGTCGGCATAGACGGGAATATCCAGTCCGAGAGGACCGGCGAATCCTACGGGAGCGCCCGTCGTCATCATGACCTCGTCAGCCTCGGCAAGCGAGATGGAATCCGCTCCAAGGAAATTCTTGACCTTGAGCTCGTTGATCTCATGGTCGCCGCGGACGACGACGGCTACGATGCTTCCGTCGGCCTCGAACAGCACGGTTTTGAGAATCTGCGAGGGAGGCAGCTCCAGAAACGCGGTCAGCTGTCCGATCGTTCGAACGCCGGGCGTATGGATTTTTTCGGGCTCCGAGGCAAGGGCCGCGGGTGCCGGTTCATCCTTGTGGCTGCTGTCGTTCCCGAATAGACGGCCCGGCTCCGCATCGTTCGCCGACTTCCGTCCTGGCTTGGCTTTCTCGAGATTGGCGGCATACCCGCAGCAGGTGCAGGAAGCGATCGTATCCTCTCCGATGGAGGCAAGAGCCATGAATTCATGCGTGCCTCCGTCGCCGCCGATCGTTCCGGCATCGGCTTCGACGGGGCGGAAGGTCAAGCCGAGACGGCTGAAGATCCGGTTGTACGCCTCGAACATTGTTTGATAGGAATGGTCCAGCCCCTCTTGGGTCGTATCGAAGGAATAGGCATCCTTCATCAGGAACTCCCTCCCGCGCAGCAGTCCGAACCGGGGGCGGCGCTCGTCCCGGAACTTGGTCTGAATCTGATAGACCGTCAGCGGAAGCCTCCGATATGAGGATACCTCATCCCGCACGAGAGAGGTGACGACCTCCTCATGCGTCGGACCGAGCGCGAACTCCCGGTCATGGCGGTCGCGCATGCGCATCAGCTCCGGACCGTAAGCGTCATAACGGCCGGACTCCCGCCACAGCTCCGCCGGCTGCAGCGCGGGCAGAAGAACCTCCTGGGCGCCGGCCTTTTCCATTTCCTCCCGGATGATCTGCTCGGCCTTGCGGAGAACTTTGCGTCCCAGCGGCAAATAAGAGTAGATGCCGGCGGCGGTCTGCCGGATGAAGCCTGCCCGCAGCAGCAGCCGGTGGCTGGCAGCCTCGGCTTCGCCGGGAGTGTCGCGCAGGGTGGACAGAAGCAGCTTGCTTTGAAGCATGAAATACCCCTCCTTGGGTGATGTACCTATTCGTCAAAGGATGAATGGGCCGGATAAAACAAATAAGACGCATTCGTCAACGGATGAATGGACCGCATAAAACAAATAAGACCCATTCGTCCAGGGACGAATGCGTCGCGGTACCACCCTGAGTTCGGCTCCGGCCGGACTGGCGGCAGGAAGCCCTTGAGACGGATAACGGCAGGAAGCCGGCGCCGGGCCTGCGGACAGGCACGGATGCAGCTCGCAAGGTGGGGATGCCGGGGTTCGATGCGGGAAACCTTGCAGCCTGGGGGTTTCCTCTCTGGACGGCGAACGGCGGGGCATGCTGGCCTTGGTCACAGCAGATGCGGATATCGGGTTTTTTCCACCATATCGGAAACCGGTTGCAAGGTCAAGAAGAGAACGCGGGAACGCGGAAGCCATGCGCGGCAAATTGAAGCCGAAACAACTATGGCGGTCAAGGCGTCTAACAACTAATCGATGAAATAACGCTTGAAACGGAAAGGATGCCGCGGCATGAGCAGCAGCTTGAAGAAAAACAGGTCCCTGCTGGGGGCGCTGACGGTGTTATCGGTCTTATTGCTCCTGTACCTGCTCCTGTTCAAGCCCGCTTCCGGAAATCGCTACATCGTTCCGGAAGGGTATGCAGGCTGGGTGGTCGTCGTCTTCGGCCAGCAGGGCAGCGCGCCTCTGGAACGCAAGGACGGGGACTACGTCTATCCCATCGACTCGACCGGATGGCTGCGGACATCCAGCCCGATGAAGCCTGGAAGCGTGAAGCTTTATTACAGGGCTGCCGACGGCAGCGTCAAGCCCGCTCCAGCCGGGGTTGCACTCGTCAACGGCGGGGGAACACATGGAGGCTCTCGTTCGGAAGCGGGCGGGGAGCAGGTCGAGCTGCCCACAGTCGTCGACTTCTACGTCGGAACGGAAGAACAGTACGAGCAGCGGACAAGCGAATCGCCGCGTGCCGAAGCATGGAGGAGGCCGTGAGCGGAATGGATGCATCCTTTGCCTGGGTAGCCGTCCCGGTTTTCGTCGCCGGTGTCGGGCTTTTATTCGTCCGTAGAAGGAAATTCGGAAGCTGGAGTGGAAAAGGGTTGGGGATGATGCTGATCCTGTTTTCGATCCTGGCGCTGCTGGCGGCCGTTCTGCTAGCCGGTTCCGACGATATTCACAATTACGGGCATTAGCCTGAACATCAAGGGGACACGCCCCCCAGCCAACCGCATTAACGACTGCACACGTAGAAAATCGGCTTTGCAGCCGAACATCTTGCATTCCACCCAGGAGGCTTACCCATCGCCATGACCTTCGATCCGCTCTATCATCCGCATCCTTCCTATCGTCTTCCCACGTACTCGCGCAATGGAATGGTCGCCACCTCGCAGCCGCTCGCCGCTCAGGCCGGCCTCGATATATTGAAAAAGGGCGGCAACGCCATCGACGCCGCGATCGCGGCAGCTGCGGCGCTGACGGTCGTGGAGCCTTGCTCCAACGGCATCGGCGGCGACGCCTTCGCCCTGGTGTGGACGGAAGGCCGCCTGCATGGCCTGAACAGCAGCGGCCCGGCTCCGGCTTCGATCTCCATCGACGCCGTGAAGGAGCGGGGCCACTCGGAGATGCCGAAGTTCGGCGCCATCCCCGTTACCGTGCCGGGAGCGCCGGCCGCATGGGGCGAGCTGTCGCGCCGCTTCGGCAAGCTGCCGCTGATCGAGGCGCTGGAGCCTGCGATCCGCTACGCGGAGGAAGGCTTCCCGGTGTCCCCGACCGCGGCTTATTACTGGGAGCGCGCCGCCCGCATCTACCGGGAGAGGCTGCCTCAGAATACAGCCCGCTCCTGGTACGATACGTTCGCTCCGGGCGGCAGGACTCCGGCGGCGGGCGAGCTGTGGCGCTCGCCTGGACATGCCTGGGCGTTGGCCTCGATCGGCGAGTCGGGCGCCGACAGCTTTTATCGCGGAGAGCTCGCGGAAGCCATTGCAGCTTATGTGCGCGGCGAAGGCGGATTTCTGACCGCGGAGGATCTCGCCGCATTCCGGCCGGAATGGGTGGACCCCATCCATGTGAACTACCGCGGCTACGAGGTGTGGGAAATTCCGCCGAACGGCCAGGGGCTAATCGCGCTGCTGGCGCTCAACATTTTGGGCGGAATGGAGTTCGCTCCGGACAGCCTGCTCGCTCCGGGGGCTCTGCACCGCCAGATCGAGGCGACGAAGCTCGCATTTGCCGACGGCCTCAAGTTCATTACCGATCCGGCCCATATGAATATCACGGTCCAGGATCTGCTGTCGGCTTCCTACGGGGATCTGCGCCGGGGAATGATCGGTCCGCAGGCTCGGATGCCGGAGGCGGGCGAGCCGTCCTCGGGAGGCACCGTCTATCTGGCGGCCGCCGACGCCGAAGGCAATATGGTTTCCTTCATCCAGAGCAACTACATGGGCTTCGGCTCCGGCCTCGTCGTGCCGGGAACCGGCATCGCGCTGCAGAACCGCGGCAGCGACTTCTCGCTGGATCCTGCCCATGCCAACGCGCTTCAGCCCGGTAAAAAAACGTACCATACGATCATCCCGGGCTTCCTGACCCGCGGCGGGGAGGCGGTCGGACCGTTCGGCGTCATGGGCGGCTACATGCAGCCGCAGGGCCATGTCCAGGCCGTCATGAACATGGTCGACTTCGCCCTGCATCCGCAGGCCGCGCTCGACACGCCGCGCTGGCAGTGGCATAAGGATCTGTCGGTTTCCCTGGAGCCGCATTTCCCGCTGGCGGCCGCCCAGGCGCTGGAGCGGATGGGCCACCGGATCACGCTGGAGTCCGGCTTCGGCTCCTTCGGCCGGGGGCAGATCATCCTGCGCGATCCGGCAAGCGGCGTGCTGTGCGGAGGCACCGATTTCCGCACCGACGGCACCGTGGCGGGCTGGTAGCCCGTACCGGAGTCATGCCGTATAAGCGGCGCTAGACGGATCAAGAGGGGGGCAAGAGCGTTGAGCCAAGAAGGAAAGCCGGAAGCCGTCGGCAGCCAGGGAGGCGACGAAGCCGCATGTACGGAGAGGAAGAGCACAACCGCCTCTGTCCCTGCATCCGGCCTCAAGCAGGCGACCTTCGCGGGCGGCTGCTTCTGGTGCATGGTGCAGCCATTCGAGGATCTGCCCGGCATCGAGTCGATCCTGTCGGGCTACACCGGCGGGCATGCGGACCATCCGACCTACGATGCCGTCGCTTCGGAGACGACCGGGCATGCGGAAGCGGTCCGGATCGTATACGACCCGGATCTGTTCCCGTATGAACGGCTGCTGGACATCTTCTGGCAGCAGATCGATCCGACCGACGCGGGCGGCCAGTTCCAGGACCGGGGCGCCTCGTACCGGACGGCGATTTTCTATCATGACGGCGCGCAGCGGCGGCTCGCCGAGGCATCCCGCCGGGAGCTGCAGTCGAGCCGCCGCTTCAAGGGCCGGATCGTGACGGAAATCGTGCCGGCCGGCCCTTTCTATCCGGCGGAAGAGGAGCATCAGAATTACCACCGCAAGAGCTTCGGCCATTACCGGCTGTACCGGCAGGCCTCGGGGAGAGACGAGCATGCCGCCAAGCATTGGCCTGCCCTGCTGCCCGACGGGGAGCTGCGAAGACGGCTCAGCCCGCTGCAGTACGAGGTCGTCCGCCATGGCGCGCAGGAGCCTCCGTATGACAATCCGTATTGGAACAACAAGGAAGACGGCATCTATGTCGATGCCGTCGGAGGCGATCCTTTATTTTCGACGATGGATCAATTCGACGCAGGGGATGGCTGGCCGGCATTCCGCAGGCCTTTGCACGAAGGGCTGCTGCGGCGCGAAGCGGATCTGTCGACGCCGCCGCCCCGGATCCGGCTCAAGGCAAGGCTGAGCGGAGCTTGTCTCGGCCACCTGCTCGGCGAAACGGGCAGCAGGCAGGGAGGGCATTACCGGATCTTCTCCGCCGCGCTTCGGTTCATTCCCAAGGAAGAGCTGGCCTCGCAAGGTTACGCCGGCCGCCCCGCGCTGTGGAGCCGGGGCTCTTGAATCAGGCGTAGTTCAAAGGACTGCCCTCTCCGGCCTTTTCCTGAAGATGCGGAGCCCAAGCCTGGTCGAGCGTGCGTGTCATGACAAGGCGAAGCACGAATTTGCCCAGCTCGTCGAAGCTCAGACGCTTCAGCCCGGCGATGAAGTCGTCGGTCAGGACGGAATCGTCCAGCACCTCCTTTACCACTTCAATAACCGTATGCACACGTGCTGTATGTTCAAGTTCATCGATGGATCTCATAAACGGGAATTCCCCCTTAGCGAATATAAGGCCGGCTTGCATGGACAGGCCTGGCCTTGCGGAATTGGCGAATGATGGCAGCCCCTCCGCCCGTCAAATTTTAGCACGGCGAAGCAAGCGACAAGCGCAGTCTGAATAAATACTAATGTGGTTATCATTTTTCTCATGGGTCGTGGCAGTCCGGCAAAGCGACGATGGGATCGCAAGGAAGGTTCATTCTTCTTCGGCGTATTCTTCTGTTATAATAGAGGCAAACTACCGGGTAGAAATGGGTGTGAGCGATGAACCAAGACGATAAGCTTGCCGTGCTGAAAGCTCTCTCCAACGAGACTCGCCTGAATATTCTCTGCTGGCTCAGGGAGCCTGAGAAGCAGTTCAGCGCCCAGCCCTGCGAGGTTCAGAATGAATTTCCGGGCAGCGTCTGCGTAGGCAGCATCCAGGAAAAGGCCGGGCTGACCCAGTCCGTCATCTCCTCTTATCTGTCCTCCATGCAAAAGGCGGGTCTGCTGGAATCTCGCCGTTACGGCCAATGGACGTACTACAGGCGCAACGAGCAGGGAATCGAGAATTTCCTGGCCGGTTTCGCGTCGGATCTTCAGGGTAAAGAGAACTGAAGCGCTCAAGCTCGGCACAGGGCTTGCATTTCATCGAGTTAATCTATATATTCATGATTGTAGATATATAAGGCATCCTATACCGCATCACACAGGAGGAGAGACCAAGATGACTCTGTCCAAAACCGCAGCAGCGCTTTTCCAGCCTTTCGAAGGCGGCAAGCTGAACCTAGATACGCGGATCGTAATGGCCCCTATGACCCGCGGCTTCTCGCCGAAAGGCGTTCCCGGCCCTGACGTGGCCGGTTATTACCGTCGCCGTGCCGAGCACAGCGTCGGCTTGATCATCACCGAAGGAACGGTCATCAACCATCCGGCGGCCGCCGCCGACCGCGACGTGCCCCACTTCTATGGGGAGGAAGCGCTGGCAGGCTGGGAGCGCGTCGTCCGCGAGGTGCATGAAGCCGGCGGCAGGATCATTCCGCAAATCTGGCATGTGGGCACCGCCCGCGAGAGGGAGAAGTTCCCGGAGTCCGACGCTGCCCCGATCGGCCCTTCCGGCCTCAGCCTCACCGGCCAGCCCGTGTCGGAGCCGCTGACGACGGAAGAAATCCGCGGGCTTGTGCAAGGCTACGCCCAAGCGGCCGCCGACGCCAAGCGCATCGGCTTTGACGGCGTGGAGATCCATGGAGCGCACGGCTATCTGATCGACCAGTTCTTCTGGGAGACGACGAACAAGCGCACCGACGAATACGGCGGCGATATGGTCGGACGCACCCGCTTCGCGGTCGAAGTCATCGAGGCGGTCCGCGCGGCGGTCGGTCCTGACTTCCCGATCGTGTTCCGCTTCTCGCAGTGGAAGCCGGTGGACTATGCGGCCAAGCTCGCTCCGACTCCGGAGGATCTCGAGAAGTTCCTCGCCCCGCTGTCCGCTGCCGGCGTCGATATCTTCCACTGCTCCACGCGCCGCTTCTGGGAGCCGGAGTTCGAAGGCTCCGACCTGAACCTGGCGGGCTGGACCAAGAAAATTACCGGCAAGCCTACGATTACGGTCGGCTCTGTCGGCCTCGACTCCGAGTTCACCAGCCTGTTCGCTGAAGGCAAAGGCGGGGAGGCGCAAGGAATCGACAGCCTGATCGAGCGCTTCGAGAAGGGTGAGTTCGACCTTGTCGCCGTCGGCCGCGCGCTGCTGGGAGATCCGGCATGGGCGGAGAAAATTCGCGGCGGCCGCACGGATGAGCTGCAGACGTTCACGAAGGAAGCTTTGGGTTCGCTCAGCTAAAGGCCTGCAGAAGAACCATTCCGCAGTCATAAAAATTCAAAGAAGCTTCATCCCGCATCGGCGGGATGAAGCTTTTTATCCTTTTCGGACTCTTTTTCCGCCGGCCATTTGTCGACCGTGACGGCTTCCCGCCGGCCGGCCGCTTCCATGCCGGAATGGCCGGACATGAACGCTCAGGCAGACCGGAATTCTGCTTTCGGCAGCTGATTTCTCCGTGCTCCCGCGCAACTTGCCCCCCTTTTCCATCGTTTCCATTGGAGATTGAGGACCGGTTTTCCGCCTTTTTTTAGGCAATCCGGCTGCTGCCGGAAAGAGGTTTTTTATTGGCTTCCCTATCTGCGCCTATCAAACGAATACGAGGAGAAGTATAATGAATTGATTCCAGTGGACTAATCCGTCAGAGGTGAATAGATGAACATTCAGAAGAAAATTTGGACAGGCGTTGCCGTTTCTATTCTACTTCTAACTTATTTTGTAGCTTTGTCGTGGGTCATGTTGGACTCATCCTGGGCGATCGTTTCTACGGCGCTTGGGGCAGCCGGCATTGCCGCTGTCGGCTTCATTTCTATAGGAGCAGTCCGCAGCTTGCGGAGCGGCATGGCGCAGATCGCCGGCATCGCGAAGAGAATGGAGGAAGGCGAGAAGGTGGAGGAGGCCGGTCCGGCAGAGGCAGCCGGCGAGTTCCGCTCCCTGGCCGCGACGTTCCGCTCCCTGGCGGACACCCTGTTCAACAAGACGGAGCAGGAACGCTCCATGCGGCTGGAGGCGGAGGAGCAGGCATGGATCAATGCAAGCGTCTCGGAGATGGCCATTCTGCTGCAAGGGTCTATCGAGGTGGAGGCGGCTTGTCGGATTTTCATCCGCAAGCTGGCTGCAGCTGTCGATGCAAGCTACGGCTCCATGTATGTCGGACGCGACGCGAAGTATCATTTCGCCGCCGGTTATGCCCATGATGCCGGCGAGCTGCCGCGGGAGCCGATTCAGCCGGGGCAGGGCCTGGTGGGGCAATGCGCTTTGGACAAGGCTCCGCTGGAGCTGCGGCATATTCCCGATGGGTATATCCGCATCCAGTCGGCTCTGGGAGCCGCCGTGCCTTCCAGCCTGCTGGTCGTTCCCCTTCTTTACGAGGGGGAGACCGTCGCTGTCCTGGAGCTGGCCTCGTTCCGGGAATTCGCCGGCAAGGAGCGGCAGCTGATCGACCGCGTCAGCCACAATATGGGCGTGCTGATCAATACGCTGGCGGATGTGGCGAAGATCGACGAGCTGCTGCGCGAAACGCAGAACCAGAAGAAAGAGCTTGAAGCCCAGACGGAGGAGCTGCAAGCCCAGACGGAAGAGCTGCAAGCCCAGACGGAAGAGCTGCAGCATCAGACGGAGGAGCTGCAGGCTCAGACGGAGGAGCTCAAGGCCCAGGCGGACGAGCTTCATCTCCAGTCAATTCAGCTGGAGCAGTCCAATGACCAGCTGCGGCTAGAGACGGAAACGACGGCCAGGCAGAAGGAGCAGATCGAGATTCAGTTTCTGGAGGAGCAGGCGCAGGCCGAGCAGCTGCGGCTGCAGGCGGAAGAGCTGCGTGTGCAGACGGAGCAGTTGAAGGAAGCCGGCGAGATGGCGCTTCGCCAGAAGGAGGAGATCGAGCGTCAGGCCGACGAACTGAAGGATCAGGCGGAAGAGCTTCGCCTGTCGAACGAAGGGCTCAGGGAGCAGATGGAGCTGACGGAGCGCCAAAAGCGGGAGCTTCAGCTTCAGTCCGAGGAGCTGCAGGCCCAGACGGAAGAGCTGCAGGCTCAGACCGACGAGCTGCAGGCCCAGTCGGAGGAGCTGCAGGCCCAGACCGACGAGCTCAAGGTTCAAGCCGAGGAGCTTGAAATGTTCAATCATTCGCTGCAAGAGCAGATGGAACTGACCGAAAGCCAAAAGATCGAAATCAAAGCCCAGGCGGACGAAATCTATCTGGCCGCCCAGCACAAATCGGAATTTCTGGCCAACGTCTCCCACGAGCTGCGCACGCCGCTCAACAGCCTCCTCATCCTGTCGCAAATATTGGCGGAGAACAAGGAAGGCAATCTGCAGACCAAGCAGCTGGAATATGTTCATACGATCTACTCGTCCGGCAAGGATCTCCTGCAGCTGATCGACGAAATTCTCGATCTGGCCAAGCTGGAGACCGGCAAGATGACTCCTGTCATCGAAGCGACCGAGCTTCACGGCATCGCCGACCAGCTGTACCGCACTTTCGAGCTGCAGGCGCAGAAGAAATCAATCGCCTTCGACATCCGGATGGACCGCAGCCTGCCGGCTTCGATTCTGACGGATGGGCACCGGGTTCAGCAGATCATCCGCAACCTGCTGTCCAATGCCCTCAAATTCACGGAGGAAGGCTCCGTTTCTCTTCATATCGGTTCCGGCAGTCCGGCATCGCCGGGAGCCGGGCCGGAAGAAATCGTATTCGCCGTCGCGGATACGGGGATCGGGATTCCCGCGTCCAAGCTGGAGGCCATCTTCGAGGCCTTCCAGCAGGCGGACGGAACGACGAGCCGCAAGTACGGCGGCACGGGCCTTGGCCTGACGATCAGCCGAGAGCTGGCGGGCCTGCTAGGGGGGCGGATCGAGGCTTCCTCCATGGACGGACAAGGAAGCACCTTCAGCCTGATTATTCCGGCCAGACTGCCGGAAGCCGCCGCAAGCAAGGAAGCGGAGCCGATCTCGATCGCATCCGAATCGGAGAGGTCCGGCCAAGGCAAGTTCATGGAATCGTTCGTTCCGGACATTTCCATCTCCAATCCGAAGCTGCTGCAATTTTCCGAGATGGAGGACGACCGCGACGATCTGCAGCAAGGCGATACGGTGCTCCTGATCATTGAAGATGATGCCGACTTCGCGGCCATCCTGCTGCAGATCGCCCGGCGGCGCGGCTTCAAGGCGATCGTCGCCTTCCAGGGGGACCAGGGCCTCGCGCTCGCCCATGCCTACAAGCCGGACGCCATTCTGCTCGACACCGATCTTCCTGTCCTGGACGGATGGTCGATTATAAGCAGGCTGAAGAGCCGGCCGGAGCTGAGGCATATTCCCGTTCACGTCATCTCGACGGAGGACCGCGACCAGCAGACGCTCAGCCTCGGGGCGCTTTCCTTCTGGAAGAAGCCGAACGGGCCGGAGGAGCTGGAAGCCGCATTTCTGGACATCGAGTCGTACATCCGGCGCCGGGTCAAAAACCTGCTGATCGTCGAGGACAATGTCGATCTGCGCAAAAGCCTGGTCGCCTACATCGACCATCCCGACGTCCGGATCACCGCGGTCGGCACGGGCCGGGAAGCGATGGAGCAGCTGGCCGTCCAGCATTTCGACTGCATGGTGCTGGATCTGGGCCTTGCCGACATATCGGGCTTCGACCTGCTGGAGCAGGTGAAGACCAACCGCAAGCTGCAGACGCTGCCCGTGACGATTTACACCGGCAAGGAGCTCGGCAAGCAGGATGAGCTGAAGCTCAAGCATTATGCCGAGAGCATCGTCATCAAGAACGTCAGGTCGATGGAGCGGCTGTACGACGAGACCGCCCTCTACCTGCACCGCCGCACGGCGGACCTGCCGCCGGACAAGCAGCGCATCATCGAGAAGCTGCATAATCCGGAGGCTGCTTTCGAGGGAAGGCGCATTCTGCTCGTCGACGACGACATGAGAAATATTTTTGCCTTGTCCAGCGTGCTGGAGGGCTACAACATGGATATCCAGTTCGCCCAGAACGGCAAGGAAGCTCTCGCCATGCTGCAGAGGATGGAGGATGTCGATCTCGTCTTCATGGACATCATGATGCCGGAGATGGACGGCTATGAGACGATGAGGGCGATTCGCGCCATTCCGGCCTACGACAGCCTGGTCATCATCGCGCTGACGGCGCGGGCCATGGAAGAGGACCGGATCAAATGCCTGGATGCGGGAGCATCCGATTATATTCCCAAGCCGATCAACACAACCCAGCTGGTCACGATGCTCAAGACTTGGCTGATCAACTAACGACAACGAAAGACAGGTGGGGCTGGGATGGATTATCCCGTTAACATTCTGCTTGTGGACGACCGTCCGGACGAATATACGTCGATTGCGGCGCTGTTGGCCGACAAGCCTTATCAGCTTCTGGGAGCGGCTTCCGGCATGCTTGCGCTCAAAGCCTTGCTGGAGAACGAGGTCGCGCTGATCATCATGGACGTGCTCATGCCGGACATGAACGGATTCGAGACGGCCCGGCGCATCAAGATGAGAAAGAAATCGCAGGATATTCCGATCATCTTCCTCACATCGCTCACCTCGGAGCTGCAGGATTACATGAAAGCCTATTCGGCCGGCGCCATCGATTACTTGACCAAGCCGTTCCAGCCCGACATCCTGCGCAGCAAGATCGACGGCTTCGTGAGCCTGTACAAAGCGCGCAAGGAGCTCCAGATCAAGAGCGACCAGCTGCAGCAGCGGACGGCCGAGCTGGAGGCGAGCAACCGGGCGCTGATGGAACTGAAGGAAAAGGCGGAAGTCGCGCTGCGGATCAAGTCCGGGTTCCTCTCCATGATCAGCCATGAGATCCGGACACCGATGAACGGCATCCTTTCCATGTCCGAGATGCTGCTGGAGGCGGAGCTCAAGCCTCAGGACCGCCGCACGGCCGAGATTATCCATAAGAGCGGGCGAGGGCTGCTGTCCGTCGTCAATCAGATCCTGGATTATTCCAAGATGGAATCCGGCAAGATGGAGCTGGACTACCGGCCGTTCGAGGTGGAGGAATGCCTGGGAGAAACGCTTGATCTATTCAAGGGGCTCGCTCTGGAAAAAAACCTGAGCCTCGAATCCTATCTGGATCCGTCTGTTCCTGCGGTGCTGGAAGGCGATTCGAACCGTCTGCGGCAAATACTGATCAACCTGATCGGCAACGCGATCAAGTTCACCGAATCGGGCGGCGTCAAGATCTACGTGAACAAGAGAGACGAGACGGAGGAAACCGTTCAGCTCGAGTTCGTCGTGGAGGATTCGGGAATCGGCATTCCCCAGGAAAAGATGGACGAGCTGTTCCAGCCGTTCATCCAGCTTCAGACGCCGTTCGCTTCCAAGCAGGAAGGGACCGGTCTCGGCCTGTCCATCTGCAAGACTTTGGTCGAGCTGATGGGCGGAACCATCTATGCGACCTCCCAGGTCGGGGACGGCACCATGTTCATCTTTACGATGATCGCCGCTCTGCCGGCCGGCGGCCGGCCTTCCGTTTCCGCTTGAAGACCGGTTCTGCAAAAGAATGGACAAGCCCTTGGCCCGTGCTGCCAGGGGCTGGTTCTTTTTTTCGGGACGATTCCGATCCGGACGACAGCAAGGACCGGCAGGCGGCAAAAGCCGTCTTTTTTCATTTTCGCCGAGAATGTGAAAAAAAGGGAATAAACCCGAAAAAAGGTGCCTTTATCGGCCGGTATTGTGTTGGTACGATGATCACATACGGGGTCGTCCCCTGTATGAATGCATGGATGGGAAAGGAGCTGGAAAGACGAATCGGTTTTATGAAAGCGTTATCAAAAGTCGAGGAGGAACAAAATGAAGAAAATGACGGCGGGCCTGCTCATGCTGGCCCTTATTCTGTCCCTGCTGCCGGCGGGCAGAGCTACAGCCTATAACGGCGAAGTCGCGCTCGGCTCCGGCTCTTATTCCACGGTGCTGCCGGCCGGAGCGGTCGACACCCAGTCCAACATCTACAAGACGGCCAACGTCACGGGAGCGATGCCTACCAATGACTGGTGGAGCAACCTGGCTTGGGATACGTATTCCGAAGCCCAATATCCGCATCCGCTGGCGATGAAAAACGGCTCCGGAGGCATCCGCATCTATTATCCGGGCAACCGGATTACGGCGAACTCCAGCTGCGTCTGCGGCTGGATCAACGATATCCATGACTTCACGGTCGGGCATACGGCCGTCTCGAGCTTCCCCGACGCCAAGGTCGACGGCTTCAGCGACTGGTTCGTGAAGGCTCAATACAAGAGCGGCGCGAACGAAATGAACGTTACGTACGGGCACGGTTCTCCTTACGTGTACTTTACGTATGCGGGCGGCAGTCCGAAGGTGGACTTTTACGACGCTCCGACGATCTGGTCCGGCAGCGCAAGCACTCCGGTGCTAGGCATAACGGTGGCAGGCGCGCATTACGGGCTGTTCGGCGCGAGCGGCAGCACCTGGAGCGGCATCGGCGGCAAAACGCTGACGAACAACGGCAGCACGTATTTCTCCGTTGCCGTCCTTCCGGACAATACGCAGGCGACTCTGAACAAATACGCCCAGTATGCCTACTCGCATGTGACGGGAACCCAGGTGTCGTATGCCTACAACGCTTCGACAAGCAAGGTGACGTCGACCTTCACCTTCACGACGCAGGCCAAGCAGGGCACGCAGACGGGCACGATTTTTGCCCTCTATCCGCATCAATGGAAGAACAGCTCGAGCCCGCTGCTCTCCTACACGTACAATTCGGTGCGCGGCCTCATGAAGACGGGGGAAGGGAGCTCTTTCCAGACCGTCATGAATTTCAACGGCGTGCTGCCTTCCCTGCCGGACAAAGGCTCCTATGACCGCGCGCTGCTCCAGCAGTATGTGGACCAGGCGGAGGCAGAGACGTACAGCGGCGACGCCGACACCTACTGGGTCGGCAAGACGCTCGGCAAGCTGGCCTCGCTCGCTCCGATCGCCGACCAGATCGGCGACACGACGGCGGCGAACAAGTTCCGCAGCTCGATCAAGACCATTCTCCAGGGCTGGTTCAAGTCCAGCGACGCCGCCGGCAACCTCAAGAGCGGCAATGTCTTCTATTACAACCGCAACTGGGGCACCGTCATCGGCTATCCGGCCAGCTACGGCTCCAACAATGAGCTCAACGACCACCATTTCCATTACGGTTACTTCATCAAAGCCGCTGCGGAAATCGCCAGGACGGACAAAGCCTGGGCTTCCGCCTGGGGTCCGATGGTCAACCTGCTGATCCGCGACATCGCCAGCAGCAGCCGCACGGACACGATGTTCCCTTACCTGCGCAACTTCGATCCTTATGCCGGCCATTCGTGGGCTTCCGGCCATGCCCGGTTCGGGGACGGCAACAACAACGAATCCTCCTCCGAGGGCATGAACGCCTGGGCGGGCATGATTCTGTGGGGACAAGCGACGGGAGACACCGCAATCCGCGATACAGGCATCTCCCTGTACACGACCGAGATGAACGCAATCAATGAATACTGGTTCGACGTCACGGGCAGCAACCGCCCGGCCGGCTTCACCCGCTCTACCGCGAGCATGGTCTGGGGCGGCAAGACGGTAGGCGACGGCACCTGGTGGACCGGCAACCCGGAGGAAGTGCACGGCATCAACTGGCTGCCGTTCACGGGAGCATCGCTCTATCTGACCCAGTACCCGGATTACGCCGCCAAGAACTACAATGCGCTTGTATCCGAGAATGGCGGCACGAACTTTGACGCGTGGGAAGACTTGATCTATATGTACAGAGCAATCTCGAATCCGGCGGAAGCGAAAAGCTTCTGGAACGCGCGCGGCAACGCCCTCTCGGCCGAGGCGGGCAACTCCAAGGCGTTCGCGTACCACTGGATCTACAATCTGGATGCGATAGGCGTCCAGGACCGCACCGTGACGGCGAATACGCCGCTCTACGCCGTCTTCGTGAAAAACGGCGTCCGCACTTATACAGCTTATAATGCAGGCAGCTCCGCAATTACCGTCACCTTCTCCGACGGCAAGACGATGTCGGTGCCGGCGAACGGCTCGGCGACGGAAGGGGCCGGCGGAACGACGCCGACCCCAACGCCGACGCCGACCCCAACACCGACCCCAACACCGACCCCGACGCCGACCCCGACCCCGACCCCGACCCCGACGCCTGCTCCGTCGGCGGGAGCGATTCCGGGCAAGATCGAAGCCGAGAGCTACGCTTCCATGAGCGGCGTGCAGACGGAGGCGACAACGGATACCGGCGGCGGGTTGAACGTCGGCTACCTGGATACCGGCGACTGGATGGATTACAGCGTCAACGTCGCCCAGGCGGGAACGTATACGCTGCAGGCAAGGGTGGCGAGTCCGAATGCAACGGGACAATTCCAGCTGCGCTCCGGCAGCACGACGCTCGCTACGGTAACGGTGCCGAATACGGGCGGCTGGCAGACCTGGACGACCGTCTCGGCGCAGGTGCAGCTGGCAGCGGGTCCCCAGACGCTCCGCGTCTACATCAGCGGTCCGCAGTTCAATATCAACTGGCTGCAGTTTGCTTCTGCAAGCAACGTGCTGACTTACACTGCCGCCGATTATACCGCGACAGTGACCAAGTCGGGCACGTCGGAAGCGCTTGTGTTCGCTCCCAAGACGGCGGCGGCTTACGTCGATGTCCATTACACGATCAATGGAGCCAACCAGCAGAACGTGCGCATGGTTCAAAGCGGAACCAACTGGACGCATACGATCCAGGGGTTGGCCGCAGGCCAGTCGATCGAGCTGTGGTTCACCTATGAGAAGTCGGGACCGCAATACGATTCGGCTCATTACACGTATACGCATTGAGGCGGTGGTTCCTTTAGCGGATCCTTTTGAATGGGTTCCGCAGCGAGAATGAGAATGCGTTCAAGAGAGTGGGAAAGAGGAGGTCGTCGTAACCGACGCCTCCTCTTTCCTTTTGATGGCTAAGGTAGAGTTGGCGGAAAAAGCCGTCTTATTCGCTGCTCAAGCGCATGCCGAGCCGGAATAAGCCGAAAAAATCGTCTTATTCGCTGCTCAAGCGCATGCCGAGCCGGAATAAGCCGAAAAAGTCGTCTTATTCGCTGCTCATGCGCATGCCGAGCCGGAATAAGCCGAAAAAATCGTCTTATTCGCTGCTCAAGCGCATGCCGAGCCTGAATAAGCCGAAAAAGTCGTCTTATTCGCTGCTCAAGCGCATGCCGAGCCGGAATAAGCCGAAAAAATCGTCTTATTCGCTGCTCAAGCGCATGCCCAGCCGGAATAAGCCGAAAAAATCGTCTTATTCGCTGCTCAAGTGCATGCCAAGCCGGAATAAGCCGTCTAACTCACGCTCAAGTCGCATGTCGAGCTAGTGGAATAAGCAAACGAAAAAAGAGGGGGGCCTCCAGCCACTCTTTACCTGACTGGGGCATCCCTCTTAAAGTCTTACCTGCATTCGATTGCTCCGCCAAAGTGTGTGCCACGACATCCTTTAAACCGGAATGAACAAAAGCGGATAAGTTTTGTTGAGCTTGTGTTATTGCATCTTTTCGCCGTTGTCGATGACAATCGTGTCCTCAAATACATAAGCGTTGCTCATGCGGAGCACTTCCGTGAAGTAGGACAGCGGCACGTACGTGCTTCCCTTCACGAGAGCCGGAGCCGTTCCGAGCACAATCGGAGCGGTGCGGTTGTAGACGTAATAATCTTTGCCGATCTGGAGGCTGCTTCCCGGACCGATTAGGGTCGATTTGGTTTTGGCGTCCCAGGTAAGCTTGTACTTGAGCGCTTCGGCGATCGGACGCAGCGGAACCATTACCGTGCCTTTGGCGTCCGTGTAGGCGGCAGATCCCTTCAGGATCTTGCCTTCAACTATGATGGTTTTGTCGGTCACGTCGATAGGAGCTACCGGCTCTGCGCCGTCTCCGGGCGCTTGACCGATCGGAGGCACGGCTTCCTCAAAGAGGACGACGATCTCTTCCGGCGCAGCCTGGGCAGGGATGCTCTTCGTGCTGATGCCGTATTTGACCGCGAGGGAGCGGCCGGACAGCTCGCCGGTGAACGGCGTTCCGTCTTCAAGGATGATTTTCGTCTGGTCGGACGGACGGATCAGGAGCATCTTGTCCAGACTGAGCAGGCCTTCAGCGCCTTCCTTGCTCGTGGTGAACTGATCCACCTTCCAGGAGGAAGCGCCATCGGCTGCGGGAACGATGACCTCGGCCGGGAACTGCGGCGGATAGATCATGATGGCCGGCTTGCGGGTATCGTAGAAAACGGTCAGTTCGGCGCCGCTCTTCACCAGATCGGTTCCGGACGAGTAGGTGTTCTTGCTGACGACGAAGTTGGTGATGGAGTCTCCTTCGCTCACGACCGTGACCAGCTTGTCCCCCGTCTTGCCGAAGTCGGCGATTTCCTTGACCTTGCCGGTCACGGGCGCGAAGGCAGCGACGGGCTGCTGTTCTTCAGGCTGCGGGGAACTGATCGGAGCGTTGATCGGAACCGCCGTGGCAGGTTCGGAGGCAGCTGCGGCAGAGGCCATGGGAATGACCGAAGCGGCGGTAAGGGACAGAATGGCTGCGGACAGCAGGGCTTTCTTGCCTTTAGGATGTTTTTTCATAGGTGCATCTCTCCTGTCATGTCATGGTTCGGCGGCGACAGGCCGCCCTTTTCATCCTCCTCTGACGGGGACTGTCAGGAAAAAGTTACAGATGGAAGCAGCTTTTTCCGAAAGAGTTCTTGGGTGGAACCCAGGTTTCATGATAAATTGGAACCGCTTCCTTTAACAGGGAATTATTGAAGCGGAGGGGGAACTATGAGGCGCAATATTTGGTTGTCGTTCGCTTTCCACGTGATTGTCCTTGCCGGAACGATTCTGCTGTTTGCCATGGGCTGCTCTCCGCTGGCGCTTGTCTTGGCCGCTTTCATCGGATACCTGGCATTAGCCTATGCATGGCTGGTTCCGCTGCGTTCCGTGTGGGCTGACTTGGCATCGGTATCCTTTGTGAGCCTGACAGGCTTCGTTATCGGACTTATTTGCCTGGCGTTCCCTGGGATGATGGGGTTCGTCAATTCAAAATAACGATCCGCAGCGCCGAAACCGTCCATCATGCCTCATGCCATGACCGCCTCCATTCGAGGTGGTTTTTTGGTATAGGGATGATACAGGCCAGGAGTTATCGGACATAGGATTCGCTATTTGGAGGAAAAACCGTTTTTGGGATGCGAAACGGACATAGGATCTCTTATTCTATCAATTCCTATTGCATTCATGATAAAAAATACGAAATAACGGATCGTAGGTCCGATACATGGCGAAAAGGGACTTTTGAGAATAAATAACGGAACGTATGTCCGATTTCCGGTAAATAGAGCGATATATCCATACTTTTTATCGATAAATTAGCTAGAGTGCCACGTTCCAAAACAGCTCCGGTGAGAACGTAGAACTGTCGCGCAGCAAACAAAGTTGGGGGCAGTCCGTTCTCGACGGAAAGCGGCAACCGCTTGACTTGCAACGGCAAGCATCAGGAAGCTGCCAGGCGCTTTCATGCACCCTACCTTTATCGCGCGAGAGGAAGAAGGAAAGAGGAAAGCGGCAAGATCTGCGAGTTCAATTGCTGCCGAGACCGTCAACCCGGTTCTAATAAGAAAGAAATAAAATAAAATTTTAGTAAATTGTGTTAGTATGGAAATAAATTTTCCCATCGTGTTCTCTCCATACGAATTCCTCCGTCCTTGATCAATCATCAGTCATCGATCCGCCCGCTGTCCTTTTCCAAATCCTGTTACAGGCGGTACCTACCCTTCCAAAAAGGTGGTATAGGCTATGGCATCCTCTCCCGGCAAGCATTCGTTCCGCATCTCGTTGTTCCGAAGGTACTTCGCCAGCTACTTCGCGCTCATCCTCGTTCCGGCCATCGCGGCCTGCGCGCTTGCCCAGGTGCTGGCGGTACGCCTGATCGAGAACGACGCCCGCAAGCTGAGCGATGTCATGGTGTCCCGCGTATCCGATCAAACGGACGCTTCTTTCCAATCGCTGCGCGCCAGCATGCTCGGCATGCTGTCCGGCTCCGGACTGTCCGGACTGCTCCGGACCGCCGGCGGTTCCTTGGAGGACCGTGAGCGCTCCGAGATGATTCATTCCCTGAGGCAGCAGCTCGGCAAGCTGGAGGCCGATCCGCTCGCTTCCCGCGTCTATCTGTATATGACCAAGGAAGACATGGTGATCGATCCCGATGCCTATACCGGAAAGTCCTATTATTTCACCATGCGATACCCGCTGAGCGACGGGATGCGGCACGAGCTGGCCGCGGGGCTAAAAGGACGCAAGATGCTCGACTTTGTCCTAACCGGCACGGAGCAGCTGTCCGCGGTCATCAGCTATCCTTTCAACACCGACTCGCCTGAAGCCTATCTGGTCGTCCAGCTCAATCAGCGGGCATTCGGCGAGCTGCTGCGCATCCCGGAGCCTTGGGCGGCGGGAACGATGCTGCTGAACCGTGAAGGGGAGGTCATCGGCCAAAGCGGTCTGGACCGCGGCGAGGCTGCCAGGCTGTCCTCCCTTGTCTTTCCGGGCTCCTTCTCGGCGCTGGCAAGGTCAGAATCCGTCTCCTCCTTGCAGGCGCTATCAGCAACCGCTGCCTTGGAGGCTCTGTCAGGAACCGCCTCTCAGGCGCGATCAGAACCCGCCGCCACGGAGGCTCTGCCGGGCGCGGTCTCTGCCGATATGCCCGGCTCCTCCTTCCGCACGGCCGAGGACAAAGGCATAGCCCTCGTTCCTTCCAAGCTGGACAACGGCTTTGCCTACCTGAGCGTAGTGGACATGCCGGCGCTTATGAAGCCGGTCACCGCAATCCGGATCGTCAGCTGGGCGTTCCTGCTGTTCTTCCTCGTCGTGGGCGGCCTGGCATCCTACCATCTGAGCAGGAGGAGCTACCGGCCGATCCGGGAAATCCGGGAAAGCTTCGGCCTGCAGCGAGCCTTGGAGCCGGCGAGCCGCTGGCGGCTGGCGAGAGGGAGCGAGCTCGATGCCATCCGGGACTACTCCCGGCTGATCGTCTCGGAGAACCGGCAGCTGTCCAAGCGGGTGGACGGCTTGCTGCCGATGCTGCGCGAGCATCTTCTGGCTCGGCTGCTGCTTGGCGAAGGAAGAGCTCCGGCGGAAGATGCCGAGGAACTGGGCCTGTTGCCACGCAGAGACTCGGGGAAGGCCATGACCGTGTTCTGCATCGAGATTCATTACGGAGCCTATCCGGAGATGCCGCTCTCCGGGCAGTCGCGCCATATTCTCATGAAGGAGCTGAAGGAACGGATCATGGAGCTTCTGCCTCCCCCGATTCGGCTCGCCCAGCTTCCATCCGGGTTGCTGGCATGCGTCGCCGAATCCGCTCCCGGAGGAATTTCTCCGGCCGAATGCGCCGGCAGAATCCGGGCTGCGCTCCTGCATCATGCCGCGTATTACACCGCGACGATCGGCGTCGGCAGCGATGCGGAGACGGCCGAGGAGCTGCCGGCTTCCTGCAGGCAGGCAATCGAGTCTCTGCAGCAGAGGAGTCTCGGCACGGATGTGGAGATTTGCGCGGTCCCGAAACCCGGAAGCCAGCAATCGGCCGTGGCCGCGCGGGCCTTCCTTCCCGTCAAGGAGCTCAACCGGGTGACGAACCTGTGCGGCAGCAAGAACTACGACGGGCTGCTCGAAGCCGCCTACTCTGTGATCAGCGAAGGAGCACTCCGGGGAATGCCGGCCGTGCGGATGAAGTCGCTCTGCGCCGATCTGCTCAACGCCTGGATCCGCGTCTCGTCGTCCGAACGGGACGATGCCGGTCATGTCCATGCGGGCCTCTACGAGCAGCTGGGCCGCTGCATGACCGGAGATGAGCTCCGCAAATGCTTCGCGCTTATCCACGGAGTGCTTTTCCCCAAACCGTGCGAGGATCGCAAGGCCAAGAAGTTCGCCGCCGTGCTGGACTATATCCACGAGCATTACGACGAGGAGCTCTCTCTCGATTATTTCGCCTGCCAGATGAACATGTCCGCCGGCCATTTCAGCCGCTTGTTCAAGGAAGAGGTCGGGGAGAAGTATGTGGAGTATCTGGCGATGTACCGATTGAAGAAAGCGAAGGAGCTGCTGCTGTCCACCGACCTGCGCATCGACGACATCGCGGGCAAGGTCGGTTATTGGGGACGCCATTCCTTCATTCGCGTATTCCGCAAATACGAGGGCGTCACGCCCGCGCAATACCGCTCCTCCCGCCCCGGCGCCCGCCCGGGCGCCTGAGGGTCCGTTTTTTCCCCAAGGGTCCTTTTTTGCGCCGCCAACGCTGCCGATTCCCGTCCTGACAGGCGCTGCGAAAACGGCTACAAGCCGCAAGGATGCATGCTTTACGACACCGCGATCCACTTCGTATAGTGGAGCCATCTTCCGGAATCCACGAGGAGGTGGTCATGTTGACGAGCGGCCGCCGGCTGCTGCCGGTTCTGAGGAAGCACCGGGCGCTTTACCTGCTGATGCTTCCCGGCATCCTGTATTACATCATTTTCAAATACGTCCCCATGTACGGCATCATCATCGCCTTCCAGGACTACTCCGTCGGCAAAGGCATTCTCGGCAGCAAGTTCGTCGGATTCAAGCATTTCGTCGAGTTTTTCTATGTAACGCCGGATGCCTGGAAGCTGATCCGCAACACGGTCCTGCTCAATGTGTACGATTTGCTCTTCCATTTTCCCGCTCCGATCCTTCTGGCGATCCTGTTCCATGAAATCCGCATCACCTGGTTCAAGCGGCTCGTGCAGAGCATCAGCTACATGCCGCATTTTCTGTCGACCGTCGTCATCGCCGGCATCCTCGTCACCTTCCTGTCTCCGTCGACCGGGGTCGTCAACCATGCGCTGGAGCGGCTGTTCGGCCTGGAGCCGATCATGTTCCTCGGCGAGCCGGGCTGGTTCCGGACGATCTATGTCGGCTCCGAGATCTGGCAGAAGATCGGCTGGGGCACGATTCTGTACCTGGCCGCCATCTCGGGCATCGATCCGACGCTGTATGAAGCGGCCAAGATGGATGGCGCGAGCCGG
>NZ_JZEJ01000001.1:4595136-4657490 GCF_001188365.1 Paenibacillus sp. D9
GGCGGGAGCCGGTTCCAGCAGGTCCGGCACATTACGCTTGTCGGGATGGTGCCGGTCATGATCGTGCTGTTCGTCCTGACGCTCGGCCACTTCATGGAGATCGGCTTCCAGAAGATTCTGCTCCTCTACAACTCCATGAATTACGAAACCTCGGACGTCATCAACACCTTCGTTTACCGGCGGGGCATCCTCGACGCCGACTTCAGCTTCGCGACGGCGGTCGGCCTGTTCCAGTCCGTCATCGGACTCATTCTTGTCGTGACCGCCAACCGGATCGTGCGCAAGCATTCCGGCACCAGCCTATGGTGAAAGGAGGCTGCACCCCATGAAAATCAAGGAAAGCTTCGGCTCCCGGCTGTTCGACGCCGCCAATATTCTGTTCATGCTGCTGTTGATGGCCGTCATGGTCTACCCTATGCTATACGTCATCTCGGCATCGGTCTCCAGCAACGCGCTGGTGGCAAGCGGCGCAGTGCTGCTCTGGCCCAAGGGCCTCACGACGGCGGCGTACGATCAGCTGGTCGGCAATCGCGACGTGTGGATCAGCTATTGGAATACGATCCGCTATACGGCCGTGCAGGTCGCGCTGACGCTGCTCGTGACGGCGGCGATGGCCTACCCTCTCTCCAAGAAATGGCTGCCGGGAAGAAGGCCGATCCTGCTCATGGCCGCGTTCACGCTGCTGTTCGGCGGAGGCATGATCCCGACCTTCCTCGTCGTGCAGAAGCTGGGCCTGCTGGATTCGATCTGGGCGATCGTGCTGCCTTCCCTCGTCAGCACCTGGTATTTGTTCATCATGCGCACCTTCTTCGAGGCGCTGCCCGAGGAGCTGGAGGACGCCGCGACGATCGACGGCTGCAATCCGCTGCAGGTGCTGCTGCGGGTCGTGCTGCCGCTGTCCATGCCCGTGATGGCGACGATCGGGCTGTTCACCGCCGTCAATCAGTGGAACTCTTTTTTCGACGCGCTGATCTATCTGAACGACCGCAGCCTGTACCCGCTGCAGATCATGCTGCGCAATATCCTCATCGCAGGCGAAACCGTGCAGGGCGAGGGCGATCTGACGCATCTGGAGACGCTCAAGTACGCCATGATCGTCATCGCGACGCTGCCTATCTTGTGCGTGTATCCCTTTATCCAGAAATATTTCGTGCAAGGCGCCATGATCGGCGGCGTGAAGGGCTGAGGAAGGATATGGAACCTTAAAGGGAGGCTCATGAACATGGACATCCGAAAGAAGAGAGCGGCAAAGTCATGGATGATGCTGGCGCTTGCAGGAGCGGTCGCAGCCGGCTGCAGCAACGGGGGAGAGAGCGGAGACGGCGGCAAGGGGGACGGCAAGCCGATCACGTATTCATGGCTCGTTTATGACCGGGTCGAGGGCAAGGTGCGTCCGGACTGGGAAATCTTCAAGGAAATCGAAGCCAAGACCGGGGTGAAGCCGGAGTTCCAGGTCGTCAGCCAGGAGGGGCTAGAGGAGAAAAAGCAGATCATGATCGCGACGGGCTCGGTGACCGACTTCATCCAGGTCAGCACGCAGGAGGGCCGGGACAACGGTCCGGACAAGGTGTTCCTGAACCTCAAGGATTATCTCGACAAGGCGCCGAATCTCAAGGCTTTCTACGACAAGTATCCCGAAGCCAAGGCGGTGGCCACGGGCGCCGACGGCGGCATCTACACCGTGCCGGTGCTGGAGGGCGACGCGGAGGGCAAGGGCTTCAACTTCATCTGGTACAGCCGCAAGGACCTCATGGACAAATACCAGCTGAAGGCTCCCGAAACGCTGGACGAATTCTATCGCTATCTCAAAGCCCTCAAGGAGAAGGAGCCGAAAAGCTATCCGCTCATCTCCAACGCGATCGTCGGGGACACGGGCTTGTATACGGTGTTCGGCCGGATTTTCACGGGCATACACGGCTTCTACAACCTCGATCCCAAGACCGGCAAGTATGCGTTTGCGCCTTATCAGAAGGGCTACAAGGACATGATCCTGTTCCTGAACAAGCTCTACAGCGAGAAGCTGCTCGATCCGGAGTATTCGCTGCTTACGGACGCTCAGTGGGAGGAGCGGATTCTGACGGGCAAGTCGCTCGTCACCTACTTCTGGAAAGCCGACCTGGAGACGCTGACGGACAAAGCCGTCAAAGCGGGCACGGCCGGCTACGAGCTCGATGCGATTCCTTCCTTCGCCGCCGACGGCGTGAAAAACTACCAGTTCTCCCGTCCGGTCGTCGGCGGCGTCGGCCGCGCGATCTCGGCCAAGGTGAAGGACAAGGAGCGTGCGGTCAAGTTCCTCGACTACCTCGTCGGCGAGGAAGGCTCGAACTATTTGTCGCTCGGAATCGAGGGCAAAACCTACACGCTGGAGAACGGAGTTCCCATGTACAACAAGGACTTCGGGGCGTCTCCATTCACGACGCTGCGCAAGGACTGGGGCGTCTGGTACGACATGATCACGCTCGACAACGCCAAGTCCAGGGCGGCTTGGGAGCGGGGGCTGAGCGACAAGGCCAAGGACATCAATGCGCGGTACGAGAAATTCATCGTTCCGGCTCCCAAGCAGGCTGTCAAGACGGAGGAGGAGCTGGAGCTCGAGAAATCCAAGCTGAGCAGCCTGAGCAAATACATGGAGCAGAAGCTGACCGAATTCGTGACCGGCAAAACGCCGATCACCGACGAGAGCTACGACCAGTTCGTCGCCCAGTGCAGGAAGCTCGGCTCCGACGAGCTGCTCGCCATGTACGAGACGGCTTATACCCGGACTTACGGCGGGAAGTGACATTCAACATGCCACCGTCATGGCTTGAATGCCAAGCCAAACATTCAGCCATGACGGAAGAGGAGAGTGAAAGGGTGAACGTGAAAGATAAGCTCCCGCTCATCGACGCGGATGTCCATAACGAGCAGGCGGACTCGGCTCTGCTGCCCTATTTGGCTGAGCCATGGCGTTCCCGCGTGGCGGGCAGCGGAATCGGCTACTCCGGCTCCGGCTACTATTCGCCGATCGGGGTCATGAAGAAGGATTCCATTCCAGCGGACGGCAGCAAGGCCGGGTCTGATCCGGAGCTGATGATCCGGCAGCTGATCGAGCCCTACAACGTCGAGGCGGCCATCCTGACCGGAGTCGTCTACAACATTTCCTCGACGCATGATCCGGACTACGCGGCGGCGATCTGCTCGGCATACAACGACTACCTGATCGCGGAGTGGCTCGGCAAGCACCCGGCCTTCAAGGGAGCGATGGCGGTATCCACTCTCGATCCTCTGCTGGCTGCACGGGAAATCGACCGGGTCGGAGGCCACCCGGACATCGTGGAGGTGATCATCTCCAGCGCCGCCCGTTCCCCGCTCGGTCAGCGGAACTATCATCCGATCTATGAAGCGGCGGAGCGCAACGGCCTGCCTCTGGCGGTGCATCCCGGAGCGGAGGGCGGCGGCAGCTCGACGGCGCCTACAGCTGCCGGATATCCTTCGCGTTATATCGAGTGGCATACGAATCTGTCGCAGACATTCATGGCCCATCTCGTCAGCTTTGTCTGCGAGGGCGTGTTCGTGAAGTATCCGCGGCTGAAGCTCGTGCTCGTCGAGGGCGGCGTCGGCTGGCTGCCTCCGCTGCTGTGGCGGCTCGACAAGAACTACAAAGCGCTGCGCTCTACCGTCCCATGGCTGAGGCGGCTTCCGAGCGAATATGTCCGCGACCACTGCTTTCTGACTACGCAGCCGATCGAGGAGCCGGACAATCCGAAGCATCTGGCCGAGCTGTTCGACATGTTCGATGCGGAGAACATGCTGCTCTATTCCAGCGACTATCCTCATTGGGATTTCGACGCTCCGGACATGATTTTGCGCAAGCTGTCTACGGAGGCGCGGCGCAAGATTTTCTATGGCAATGCCAAGCGGCTGTACGGATTGTAAGGACTGGGTGATCTCGTCAAGCTTCTGAATGCATCTCGGATCGGACATACGATCCGTTATTTCATCCCATTTGGCCTCTAACGGGGGGCCATCGGACATACGATCCGTTATTTTCCAATTTCTATTTTGATGCCGATACGAAATCGGGTAATAGCGGAACCTATGTCCGATACGAAGCCATAACCGGGTATAATCGCCAAATAGCGGATCCTATGTCCGATACGAATCCAGTATCCAGCAGCATGCCTTGAGAAGAGTGGAATTTTATGCGGTGGATGACGCTCCAATGACGGCCAGCCCTGAAAGGGCATGTCAAATGTTTGTCTGAAGACCGTTCGGATGAAAGTATTCCAGCAAAGGAGGGATTCCGTGGCCGTCCATGATGTGCTGGCCGAGGAAGAGGTGCCGGAAGGCGGATTTGCCGTCGTGAAGGTGGAGGGACGGGAGATCGGCATCTTCCGTATCGGCGGGAATTTTTACGCGCTGCACAACTATTGCCCGCATCAAGGGGCTCCGATGTGCGCAGGAAGGGTATCCGGGACTACGAGTCCATCCGGCGTGTACGAGTATGAATACGGGAGGGAAGGCGAGATTCTGCGCTGTCCCTGGCATGGATGGGAGTTCGATATCCGCACCGGCAAGTCGCTGTTCAGCGACCGCACCCGAATCCGCACCTACAAGCTGTCCGTTGGCGGAGGAAGAATAGGAGTCGTACTGGGGGAGCATTAAAGGAGAAAGGTAAAATCGGGACGCCGAAGCCGCCGCGGGGATGGCTTCGGTTTTTCGGCGTTCCTTTCAAGCCGTAAAGGCAGAAGAAGAAAGAAATCGTTTCTTGAAAGAGAGGAGCAGTCCGTCAGAGCGGCCTGCAGCAACAACCAAATACGGCGGTCCCGGACTCGTTGACGTTTGTCCCGGATTTTTTGACGTTCACAAAAGGTTCACTTATGCGAGAGGTGCCATCCTTTCTATACTGGCAAGGGTAAAACGAAAGGATGATGGGAAATGCCTGCAACGAAGAAGGAAGATATTTATTTCGGTTTGATGATGTGCTTTGGAATGGTCGTATTCATGACGTTCTACAATCTCTACACGCATGAACTGCTTGGAACAATGACGTGGAAAGAAGTTCTCGTTCAGCTGCTCCTGGTTTATGTCGTCGCATCCTTGCTGGAGCTGCTTGTCGTGGGCCCGATTGCGAAGAAAGCCGCCTTTTCCTTGCCCTATGACAAGTCCAAGAAAATATTCGTCATGTTGTCCCTGGCTTTGTGCATGGTGACCGGCATGGTTCTCTGCATGTCTTTTTACGGCTTGATGACGACGTACCTCACCAGCGGATTGGATGGAGCATCATGGATCGGCAGCTATTTTTCCCTTGTCGGACACAATTTCATTATTGCTCTTCCTCTGCAGCTGCTGGTCGTAGGGCCGCTGGTCAGGCTATTGTTCGCGAGATTTGTTCAAGGAAACAGAACGGAGCTTGGAGGCTAAGTTCGGCTTCACTGTTTCCGGAACGCCTGCAGCAGCCTAGATGAAGCGATAGCCGTCATAAGCAGCAAGGGGCAGGTTGGGAAACTGGCCGTCCAGCGCGCTTCCGCTTCTTCCTTTCTACTCGATGAGAAGGCCCTTGCGATCATGAATGTCATTTCCCAAATAAAGGGTTTTGTAATCTTTCCGGAGAAGAACCCATAACGTCGATTGCAATCGTTGGCGATGCCGTTCCCGGAAGGAAGAATGAGCCTGATGGCGAGACGAAAATGGGCCTTTCGAGCCTCTATCTTGTTCTCTGTCCTGCTTGCCGTCCTTCTGATCCGAGGATGCTGGCAGATGGGCAGAGTGGAGCAGCAGCTCTATAGAAACGACTTGATGATCAGTCTGGTGCAGCTGGAGGGATTGATCGGCCAGCAGGAAGAGAGGAACTGGGATAAGCCTGATCTCGTCACGATCCAGGTGGGAAATGTGATGGATAACCTGTCTACTCTTGTTCTGACCGAGCTGCCCTCCAAGTCGGAGGAGCGGATGCTGCAAAGCCTGTACATCCTTCTCAGCCGATATCCCAATAGAGAGCCGTACAAGCTGCCGGAGGTATCTAAAGAAGAACAATCGGCCTTCTCCGGCTTGCGAGCGGAGCTTAGGGATTCCGGAATTGGAATTGGAATCTCGATGAGCGGCAGCGTCAAGGAAGCCAAGCGCAAGCTGGAAAACTTGCGTGAAGCGCTGGAGGCGAGAGAGTTCAATCGCTCCTAGTCTTAGGCAGAGGCCAGGCGTCATCGCATGGGATACAATGAGGGAGACGAGGATCATTCTGAGGGAGGAAAAAGGGGGAATGAAAACCCGTTTGCGAAGCATTGACGCCCGTCCCGCATTCGCCCGTCCCGCAATCGCCGTCCCCGCAATCGCCGGCCCCGCAATCGCCCGTCCTGCTCTCGCCCGTCCCGCGCTCGCCTGTCCGCGTCTTGGGGAAGGGGGACCGCCTCCTGGATTCAGCCGTGCTGGACAACCTCAAGCCAAGACAACCAAGGAGGCTGGAGACATGAGAACGGAACAGCAGATGATGGACTTGATTCTGGGTTATGCCCGGCAGGACGAGCGCGTGCGAGCGGTCGTCATGAACGGCTCGCGGACCAATGTGAACGTGCCGAAGGATCGCTTTCAGGATTACGACATCGTCTATCTGGTGACGGAGCTGGATTCTTTTGTGCAAAACCATGCCTGGACAGACGTTTTCGGAAAGCGCCTCATCATGCAGATGCCGGACGAGGGCCAGCTGTTCCCTTCGGATCGCGAAGGACGATACGCTTATCTGATGCAGCTGGCGGATGGCAACCGCATCGACTTGACGCTCATCGAGCGGAGTCAGTCGGATGAGTATGTTCTCGAGGACAAGCTGACGGTCGTGCTGCTCGACAAGGACGGCATGCTGCCGGAGCTGCCTCCTCCGACCGACGAGGACTACCGCATCAAGCCTCCGACCGCATCGGAGCATGCCGGCTGCTGCAACGAGTTCTGGTGGGTGGCGACCTATGTCGCCAAGGGGTTGTGGAGGCAGGAGCATTTGTATGCTTACGACCACTTGAATCTCTATGTCCGGCCGATGCTGCTGACGATGCTGGACTGGCAAGTAGGTATTTCAACCGGCTATAAAGTGAGTACGGGCAAAAACAGCAAGTATTTGCGGCAGTATGTGGACGGACGGACATGGAGCGAGCTGATGGCGACTTATTCCGATGCCAGCCTCGAAGGCATGTGGGAGGCTCTGTTCGCCATGGGAGAGCTGTTCCGCCGCGTCAGCTCCGAGGTGGCCGAGTCGATGGGCTTTGCCTTCAACGAGGCGGAAGCTCTTCGGGTGACGGCTTATTTGGAAGAAGTAAGGAGCCAGTCCGTCCGATAGCAAGAGGACTTGAACGGAAGCGGGATGTCTGATGAGATGGGAGGCGAATAGGTGGAATCCAACCGGCAGATCCATCCGTTGCGAATAAAAACGCCTGTACTGTGGGCGGAAACGATAGGTCTTGCAGTCGTCCTGCTCGTGAATGGGGCGAACTTCAGCAGGCATCGGGATCTGGATCCGCTTATTTTAGGCATGGGCGTCGTCGTTCTGATTTTCCTCCTGTTGCTCGTCGGAATCCGGCTCAGCCGCTTGAAGCAGCAGCCGAGGCAGCTGACTCTGTCGCCCGGTGCATTGGAAATCGGCGTCAGCCGCTATGCGGCGAGTGAAATAGGTGAAATTCGAGTCTGCGGAGTGTTTGGAGCTTATACCGGCATTTTGAGACGCGGACGCCGTATCGTCCCGCCGTCTCTCTACTTCCGATTTCTAGAGGATGAGGAGCAGGGAGTCCGGGAGCTGGAGCGGTGGGCCGCTGAAAATGGAATCAAGGTAGCCCGGAAAAACTTTTTGAAATGGATTTGAAGACGGTTGTCGTTTGCAGTAATCAGCGTCTATGGAAGGGGAATGTCTGTGAAAGCACTTGTATTCCATGAATTCGGCGGACCGGAGGTGCTTCATGTGGAGGAACTCCCGGATCCCATTCCGGCTGCCGATGAAGTGCTCGTGCGGGTGGAGGCGATCGGGCTCAACTTCGCTGATATTTACCGGAGGCGGGGCAACTACCATCTGGTTGGCCGGCCGCCTTATATACTGGGCTACGAAGGAGCCGGCGTTGTCGTGGGGGCAGGAGCAGGAGCGCAGGCATGGAAAAAAGGGGATCGAGTCGCATTCGCCGACGTTCCGCATGCCAACGCGGAGCTGGTGCGGGTTCCTGCCGATCGCGCCATTCCGCTGCCGGACGAAATCTGCTTCGAGCAGGCGGCCGCCGTGCTGCTGCAGGGCTTGACCGCCCATTATCTCGTGAACGACAGCTTCCGCGTCGCTCCTGGGGATGAGGTGCTCGTCCATGCCGCCGCGGGAGGCGTCGGGCAGCTGCTCGTTCAGCTTGCTGCCGCCAAGGGAGCGCGGGTGCTCGGACTGACCTCGTCCGCCGCCAAGCGGCAAGCCGCTCTTCAAGCCGGTGCGGACGAGGTGCTGCTGTACGGGCCGAATTGGGCAAGCGAAGCGCGTCAGTGGAGCGGAAGCGGCGACGGAGTCAGCGTAGCCTACGATTCGGTCGGTTCGACGCTGATGGACAGCTTTGCCGCTGTAAGGACGCGGGGTGCGGTCGTCTTCTACGGAATGGCGGGCGGAGATCCCGCTCCCGTCGATCCCCGGATGCTGATGGACACCTCCAAGACACTGACCGGCGGCGACTTATGGAATCATGTCACGACGCAGGAGGAGAGGATCCGCCGCTCGGGCGAGCTGTTCGGCCGGATTCGGGAAGGCAGCCTGAAGCTTGCGGATATCCGCAGCTTCGCTCTGTCGGACGGAGCGGATGCTCATCGCCTGCTGGAGAGCCGCCTGCACAGCGGGAAGATCGTCTTGATTCCATAGCTTCATAGGGCTGGGCCCTCCAGGGACGGAGAGAAATCTCCCTCCTTTTTTCTATGCTTGAGTTCTTTAATTAATTTGATTATTATCTAATTAGATATCCATTGAACTGACAACTGTTCTTGAGAACTTGGAAAGGAGAGTGGCGACGATGACAAACCCATGGCCGTCTGTATGGTCATCCGAACGCTGCAAAGTCCACGATTTACAGGATGAGGAAGGGAATGCTGCTCAGCAGCTGTACGAGAGATCCGCTCATCTGCCGATTTGGACGGGCCAGCCTTTGAAATCCTCTTATATAAGGGATGTGCTGAACGGCAATCCGGAGCTGCCGCCGGGCGGCTGTCGGGATCGGCTGCATGTTCAGCTGGCGGAGCTGAAGGAAGAAGCCCAGGCGGCGAATCCGAATGAGGTCGGAACCGCAGCAGAATCGAATGAGGATGGAACCGCAGCAGAACCGAAAGAGGATGGAAACGCAGCTGAGCCTGCCGCCTTGATCGAGCTTTACCGAGGGTATCCGGGAGAACGGGATTTGTACATCGGCTTGTTCGCGGTGGATCCTTCGCAGCGCGGTCAAAGGCTCGGAAGCGAGCTCGTGGAAGGAATCATCCGCCTTGCCGCCGAGCGGTCCTATCATACCGTCAGGGCTGCGGTCGATCTCAAGAACTGGGGGGCTCTGCGCTTCTGGATCGGCTGCGGCTTCAAGGAAGCCGTCAAGGTGAGCGGCGACCGGGAGCATGGCGGGGATGCCTTCGCGAGAATCGAACTGGCATGCCGACTCGGGGGCGAAGCCGCAGCCCGGTAGGTCTGCGGCTCATCCGGAGGAGCTGGCTGCTGTGCAACCTTGATGATGGAGGAGGCGTCATTAACGGCAGTAAATGCTTCCAGGAGGAGATTTAAATGCAGCTTCGCGGACTCATCGTATCCCTCTCCGTGTGCGCCCTGCTTTTGACTGCTTGCAGCGGAGCTCCGCCGGAACGGGGGAGAACAATCATCCCGGCACCTTCGGCGGCCCTGCACGGCGATCCGAATTCCCCGGCTATCGGCACCGGAGGCGGCGCTCTTCCGTCCCCTTCGCCCGATGGGCAAGCAGCCGTGCCATCCAAGGATGGCACGGCTGCGAGAGCGTATGCGGAGAACGCGGAAGGAAAGCTCGTCATCCGGCCGACCGGCCCGGTGACGGAGGAGAAGCTTGGAGCCCCGAGCTGTCTCGGACAGGAGAACGATCATCAGTGGAAAGGGAGCTTTGAGGCGGTGTGGCAGCCTAAGGTTGGGACCGAGCAGCCGGTAGCGCTTTACGAGGACGGCTTTGACGGCGACGGAATCATTCAGCCGGACACCGAGCCTGTCCGGATGGCAGCCGTATCCTTGGGCTCGGCTGACCTGTATGCGTTCACTCCTCAGTATACCGATTGCCATGCGCTGCTGACGTATTTTTACGTCCTGGAAGGCGGCAAGGCCTACTCGGTGCCGCTGGTCTTCGGCGAGGAGCAGACCAAACCGCTGATGGCGAGACTGCCGATCGGCGGCATGGAGACGAAGGACGGCGAGCTGCTCCTGGCCGAGGGCTACGGCGCGGGGCAGGATAAGATCGACGTGTACCATTTCCGCTACAACGCCGCCAGCCGGCAGCTGGAGAGGACCGCGACCGACAGCCATGATGCGGCCCGATTCCTGGAGCAGGCGAAAGGGACGGCGAAGTAGGACGTTCAGGCAGACTCGCTCAAAATCGCTCAGGGCATGGCATAAAAGACTCTCATTGAAGCGGGGCGAATCCTCTTGTCGGCCCGGCAACCGCAGGAGACGGATCAGCGCGAAAAAAGGCCGTTCCGGAAGCTTCGCCCGGAACGGCCCTTTTCTTTTTCCCTGCTTAGGACAAGTATGCGTTCAGCTCGCGGATCGACCACCAGCTGCTGTCCGTGCCGGTCTGCACGATCTTGACGTAGCGCGCGGTTTTCGCGGCGAACGAGGCGGTCACGACCGGACCTGTGCCGGCGCCCGTGGCGACGGCGCTGCCCCAGCTTGCGCCGTCGGCGGAGACATAGATTTCATATCCCCGCGCATAGTCGCCGTCGCTGCCGGTAGAGTCCATCGTCAGCTTGGAGAAGGTTTTGGACGCCTTCATGTCGATCGTGATGTACTGGCCCGGGGCCATCGCAGCGCCGGTGCTCCAGCGGGTCGCCATGCTGCCGTCCAGCAGGTTGGCCGCGACGTCGCCGCTCGATGGATTGCTGGTCGCCGTCCAGCCGGTGCGGTCCAGCGCCGCGCCCGGTGTCGGTGCCGGCGTCGGGGTTGGAGCTGCGGTCGGCGTTGGTGTCGGCGACGGCGACGGCGTCGATCCGCCCGACGTCCCGTACACGTTCAGCTCGCGGACCGACCACCAGCTGCTGCTCGTGCCGGTCTGCACGATCTTGATGTAGCGGGCGGTCTGCGCGGCGAACGAGGCGGTCACGACGGGGCCGGTGCCTGCGCCCGTGGCGACGGGGCTGCCCCAGCTCGCGCCGTCGGCGGAGACGTAGATCTCATAGCTCCGCGCATAGTCGCCGTCGCTGCCGGTAGAGTCCATCGTCAGCTTGTTGAAGGTTTTGGCCGCCTTCATATCGATGGTGATGAATTGTCCGGGCGCCATGGCTGCGCCGGTGCTCCAGCGGGTCGCCATGCTGCCGTCCAGCAGATTGGCTGCGGCGTCGCCGCTCGACGGATTGCTGCTCGCCGTCCAGCCGGTGCGGTCCAGCGCCGCTCCCGGAGCCGGGGTCGGAGTCGGCGTAACGGTCGGAGTCGGGGTCGGGCTTGGCGTCGGAGTCGGAGTCGTTCCGCCTCCCTGGCTCAGCGGATCGGCCTTGACCAGCTTATGAGGCGGCACGGTCACGCTGCCCGTCGATCCGGCGGCATTGCGGAATTGCACGGTAATCGGCTGGTCCGTCGGGTTCCAAGCCATGGCCGTGTAGGCGGAGCCTTTTTTGTAGACGCCCACGCCGGCCCAGTTGCTCGCCCAGACTTCCGACGTCCGGCTGCCGTAGCTGGCCATGCTGTGGATGAACCAGTACGAATTGAAGATTTCATTTTTCTGCAGGATGGACGGATTCCACTTGGCGATCGCCGCCTGCGGGTCGCTCAGAGCCTGATACGGCCAGACGATATGCTCCCAGCCGGATTCCGGGCCTCCGTTGTCCTTGAGGAAGGCCGCATACAGATCGGCCGCCTTTTGGGGAGAGCGTCCGTAATAGCTCATCCACTCCGCGGTCGGCAGCCAGTGGATGCCGTAGATGTTGACCGGCGTGCCGGAGAAGTACGTTCCGTAGAGGTAAGCGCTGCCCCACACCTGGCCGGCGACGCCATGGCGGTAGTCGGGGATCCAGTTGTCATGATCATAGTTGAACCAATACTGCTCGATCGCCTTCAGCTCGGTCGCGAAGCCCCATGCGGCGGTATCCCGGTAGCTGTTGTTGCCGGTGACGAGACCCCAGAGGAACAGGCCCGCCCAGCCGTTCAACGCTTCGCCCGCGGCCTCCTGGTTGTTGCCGTTGTCGTTGTCGGCATACGCGCCCGCCCACGAATGGCCCTCGTACGGATCGAAGCTGCGCAGCCACGGGTACATGGAGTCGGTGCGCGACGGGTTGGCGTAGTCGCGGATCAGCTGCTCCACCATGCCGCCGTAGTCCCGCTTGAAGGCGCTGTCGAACGAAGCCAGCACGGCGGAGGCGTAGACGTAGTAGCCGTAGGTGTAATGATGGTCGGTCAAGCCCGTGTTGATGCCCCAGCCCGCCGCCCACGGGAAGATGGAGCCCCATTCCGGAGCGTAATGGAAGTAATACGTGTGCAGGGCGTCGGAGGAGGAATAGGTGTACCAGTCGGTCAAAATGCTCCGCAGGACGCCGAGGTACCGGTCGCGGCGGGCCGTATCGCCGATGCTGTCGCTGACCATGGCGCCGAGAGCCGCGGGGTACAGAACCTTGCCCTGCCAGTAAGGGTCCTGGTTCATGAGGCCCGCGGTGTTCGCGAGCTCCGTATCGAGCTGGCTCAGGTAGCCCGTCAGCTCGGCGCGGGAGTAGGCGGAGTCATTCGGCTCCGCGAACTGCGGCAGCAGGCCGGTGAAGGAATCGGACGTCGAGAAGCTGTTGCCCTCCCGCAGCTTCAGCGTGCCTCGGATGGACGGGTAGGAGAGCGCCGTCAGCGGAGCGGACGAGGATTTCCACTGATGCGGCAGCAGCGCCGTCAGCGTGTCGGCGGAGAAGCCGGAGCGCTTCAGCTCGGTGACGCTGGTGAACGTGGACGATACTTTGGCCTGGCTCATATCGTACCCGTACGCCACCTTCGTGTCGGTCACGAACGCATAGGCGTGCTTGTAGAAATAGTTCAAGTCTCCGCTGCCGGTCAGGCCGGCGACGGAAAGGTAGCCCGCGCCTCCGCCGAGCTTCATCTTGATTTTGCCTCCCGCGCGGGTGAACACGGTGCCCGGAGGCGCGAAGACGCCGTAGGAGCGCGTGACCGCCTTCGGCTGCACGGCGTTGTCCAGCGTCGCGATCTCCAGCCCGATATGATCGGCCGTCACGCTGGAGCCTTCCGCCGCCAGCAGCGATTGGCCGGCATCATCGAAGGCGCGGCTAAGGCCGGGAACGAACAGCTCCGGCGAGTTCGGGTCGCTGAACGTGCTGTAGACGTACGGCGAGCCCTTCGCCAGCACCGACTTCATCTTCGGCGTGTCATCGTCGCTCAGGACGACGCGGACGGAATAGTCGCCGTAGCCGTCCACCTTGCTCTCCAGAGCTTTCGGGCTCAGCAGGTTGTTCGCCGAGAGATACAGATCCGGGTCGCCGTCGGCGTTGACCGCGCCGCCGTCCCCGTTGACGGCGCCCGCTCCGGGATTCAGGAGGCCGAGCCCGTTCGGCGAGTATTTCGCCTTGAGCGGCAGGGTGACGATGCCGGTGCCCGCGCCCAGATGCTGGACGAGCAGGTTCTGCCACCAGTCGTTGGACGGAATGGGGGCGTTCACGCCGCTCGTGCGGTTTTTGGGATAGAGCGGCTCGAGCTGGGTCACGTCGCCGATCTCATAACTTCCGCTGCCGGCCTGTACGGTGGAAGGCTGGGGCAGCGGGGCGATGCTGTAGGACGGCTGGGGATCGCCGGAACGGTACGGATATACCTCGAACTCATAGAGGGAATAGCCGTAATTCGTTCCCCGGCCGATGCCGAGCATGCGGACGTAGCGGCCGGAAACGTAGAGCGGAATCTCGTCCTTGCCTCCCGAGCCGTAGCGCTGGCGGTAGACGCTCGTCCAGCTCCTGGCGTCGTCGGATACCTGGATGTCGTATACCCGGCCGAAGGCTGTCTCCCATCTCAGGACGACCTTGCCGATCCGCTGGCTCTGGCCGAGATCGACATAGATCCACTGGGGATCGGAGGCTTGGGATGCCCAGCGGGTAGACAGGCTGCCGTCGGTGACGTTCGCCGTGGCGTAATCCTTGGGCTGGCCGCCGCCGGCCTCCGACGAGGAGACCGCCGGACGCCCGAGCGCGGCGTTGACCGCAGCGGGCTGGGGCGCGGGCCCGGCTCCGCCGGTGCCGTACAGCTCGAACTCGTACAGCGAGACGCCGTAGGCGGGGAGCGCCCGCTGCACGGAGTAGAGGCGCACGTAGCGGCCGGCTCCGCTCAAGGCGACGTCGGTCGTTCCGCCGGAGGCGTTGGCGTTACTGTAGACCGGCGTCCAGGACGACTCGTCGTTCGACGTCTCGATGCGGAACGACTTGGCGTAAGCCCCTTCCCACTTGACGACCGCTCTGGAGAGGGTCGCCTGAGCGCCCAGATCGACGTAGATCCACTGCGGGTCTTGGCCGAGCCGGCTTTCCCAGCGGGTCGCCGGATCGCCGTCGAAGGCGAGCTGCGGACCGTTGGCGCCGCGCACGGAGGACGCGTAGGCGAGCCGGTTCCCCGTGAGCAGGTAGTCGCCTGCCGCGGCAGCCGCCGGAGCGGCAGGCGCTGCCGGAATCAGCAGCGGCAGCAGGAGCGCGAGGACCGCGGTCCAGATGGTGAAGCGGCGCAGGGGCTGCTTCTTGAGGAGCGGTAGGTGCATTTGAATTCCTCCCGATTTCTGCGGAATGGGGTCGCAAAAAGAGAGGGACGTCGAAAGTCCCTCTCGGCTGCTGCTTCTCAGCTGTATACGTTCAGCTCGCGGATCGACCACCAGCTGCTGTTCGTGCCGGTCTGCACGATCTTGATGTAGCGTGCGGTTTTGGCCGCGAACGAGGCGGTGACGACAGGCCCGGTGCCGGTGCCTGTGGCGACGGCGGCCCCCCAGCTCGCGCCGTCGGAGGAGACATAGATTTCATATCCCCGCGCATAGTCGCTGTCGCTGCCGGTGGAGTCCATCGTCAGCTTGGAGAAGGTTTTGGACGCCTTCATGTCGATCGTGATGAACTGGCCCGGGACCATCGCAGCGCCGGTGCTCCAGCGGGTCGCCATGCTGCCGTCCAGCAGATTGGCCGGGACGTCGCCGCTCGACGGATTGCTGGTCGCCGTCCAGCCGGTGCGGTCGAGCGCCGCGCCCGGAGCCGGAGTTGGTGTCGGAGTCGGTGTCGCTCCGCCGGAAGTCCCGTACACGTTCAGCTCGCGGATCGACCACCAGCTGCTGCTCGTGCCGGTCTGCACGATCTTGATGTAGCGGGCCGTCTGCGCCGTGAACGAGGCGGTCACGACCGGGCCGGTGCCTGCGCCCGTGGCGACCGGGCTGCCCCAGCTCGCGCCGTCGGCGGAGACGTAGATCTCATAGCCCCGCGCATAGTCGTTGTCGCTGCCGGTGGAGTCCATCGTCAGCTTGTTGAAGGTTTTGGCCGCCTTCATATCGATCGTGATGGACTGGCCGGGCGCCATGGCAGCGCCGGTGCTCCAGCGGGTCGCCATGCTGCCGTCCAGCAGGTTGGCCGGGACGTCGCCGCTCGACGGATTGCTGGTCGCCGTCCAGCCGGTGCGGTCCAGCGCCGCGCCTGGCGCCGGTGTTGGAGTCGGAGTCGGCGTAACCGTAGGAGTTGGAGTCGGAGTTGGAGTCGGAGTTGGAGTCGGAGCTGGCGTCGGAGTCCCTCCCGAGCCGTTGCCTGCCCACTCCGCCAGCGTCTGGCGCATCGCCTCGGCCGGGGTGTTGGCGTACACGCGGCCGCCGGTGTTGTTGATGATATGGGAGATTTCGCTGCCGGCCGTGCCGGAGAGCCAGATGGTCGTCATGTTGTGGAACTTCACGCCCGGCGCGTTCGGCGCCTCGATGGCGCTGTTCAGCTTGACGGCCGCGTCGCGGAAGTAGGAGTAGATGCCGAGCCCCCAAGCCTCATGGCTCGTTACGCTGTCGGCGACCTTGTAGGAGGCGTAGCCGTTGACGGCGCCTCCGCCGCTTTTCCAGGATGCCTGGTTCGGCACGTCGTACGGAATTTCGGATTGGTAGAAATACAGCTTGCCGCCGTTGCCGTTCCAGACGGTCTGGTACTCGTTGTGATGCTCGTTGAACAGCCCGTACAGGGTGACGTCGGTGCCGTTGACGATGAGGCCGTTTTTGGAGACGTTGGACGTCCATCCGGCGCCGGCGCCGTGGTCGGCGCGCCAGAGCCAGAAGTGGTCGCCGATGACGTCGCTGCTGTTGATGCGCAGGCTGGCGTCGCTGCGTCCGTTCGACGCGCCGCCGGTGCGGAAGGTCAAGTCATGCAGGGAGGTCGGGTTGGTCTTGTGCCGGGCCGTGCTGCCGGCAGGACCGACGTCGAGCAGCACCGGCGTGTTGACCGGTCCGGCATCGAACGTCAGGCCCGCGATCTTCACGCCGTCCACGTCCGCGACGGTCATCGCGGGCAGTCCCGTGTCCGGCACGAGCGTCGGGATGCCGATGCCGAGCACGACCGTATTGGCGTTTGCCACGCGGATCGTATCGTTCAGATGATAGATGCCGGGAGTGAACAGCAGATGCTTGCCTTGGGCGAGAGCCGCGTTCAAGCTGGCTGCGGTAGCGCTCTCAGGACGAGCGACGTAGAACTGGCTGATCGGGATCGATTGGCCCGGCGTAGAGCCGGCCGCCCAGCTGACGCCCTGGGTGCCGCTTTGCAGCGAGGGGACGAATACCTGGTATTGGCCGCTGCCGTCCACATACAGATACGGCTTCTCGCGGATGACCGGCGTCGTCGGAACGACCGTATAAGGCGGGTCCGGGAAGCTGGCAGCGGGAGCGTTCTTGTCGCCTACGAACACCATGTTCCAGACGCCGTTGGTCCATTCGCCCCATTCGCTGTTGCGGGAGAACCACTGCTGCTGCGAGGCCGGCACGATCTTGCCGTCGACCTTGGAGTCGGCGAGGAAGCCTCCGCTCGCCCAGCCGGCGTTCCAGTTGGAGTCGAAGTCGAACAGGTCGAGCTCGCCCTTGATGTTGAGCCGGCGGAGCGGAGCGGCCTGCGATACGGCGATCTGCGTCTTGCCGCTGGATGGAGCGAGCGTCATGTTCTCGATCGCCCGCCAGAAGTTGCGCGTCGCGTTGCCGTTGTCCCAGTCGGCGTTCACGTTGACGCCGCCGGTAATCGTGACATCGCCGGGATTGCGCCCGAGGCCGGCCACATGGGTGTAGAAGCCGACGTTGAAGTTGACGTTGTATGTGCCCGGCTTGAACAGCAGCGCCTTGCGGCTGCTGCTGAACTCGGCCGACTCCAGCGAGCCGAAGATCGACGTCGCCACGGACTGAATGTCCGCCGCCGGCATGGACGGATCGAACACATAGACGTCGGGTCCGAACAGGGTGGCGTTGGCGTCGCTGACAGGGGCGGCCGAGGCTGCGCCCGCTGCCAATCCGCCCAGCGTCAGCGCCGCTGCGACCGACAGGATCATTTTCTTCATTCTTCATCCTCCTTTGATTGGCCTTGCGTTGCGCGGGTTGGCCCTGGTGTTGAAATCGTTTTCAAAAACAGGCTGCCTGCCACCTCTTTTCGTTTGATGTCGATGAATTTCTATTGCCATCAGGGGATGGCAACCACAGTATAAGATGGAATCCTATCCTTGAAAACGGTTTCTTTCCAAGTTCTTGAAAATACAAACCAAGCGGCTTGAATTCACCGCCTCAAGCGCAAAAAATTCCCGCCGCATTTACTTTTTGGGCGGTCCTTTATTTTGACAAGGATATTATTGGTAAGCTCGTTCAACAAGGGGAATGGAACAACTGGCTTAATGACCGCGAAGCCGCTTTCAGGAGAACGCGGTTGGCAGCCGTTCTCCTGTCCTCTGCAGGCATGGTATGATGGAGGCTGACCTTAGAAGACATCATGAAGGAGGCCGCCGATGGACAAGAACCAGCCGGGACCGATCCTGACCGAAGCGATGATCCAGAATCTGTGCGGCAGCCTTTCCTTCGGGAAGGGACGGACGCTCTATAAAAACGGCAAGGTGCTGCTGGCCGATATGGCTGAGGACGGCAGCCGGGTCGAGGCCCTTGTCCAGGACAAGCTCCAAAGCCACGTATCCGTGCGGGCTGCGTCCGGCGGAAGGCTGGAGGCGTCCTGCTCTTCTTGTCCGCCGCTGGGCTCCTACGTCAAAGGCTGCAAGCATGTGGCGGCGGTGCTCGTGGCCGTCAAGGAGCGGCTCCTTGGCGGCGGCGAGGAGCCCGGCCGCCGGCGGAGCGCGGGCAAGAAGCCTTCTGCCGGGGACAAGGCGCCTCCGTCCGGCGTGGACAAGCTGCTGCAGCTGTTCGCGACGGCTCAAGCGCCCGCAGCTCCCGGCCTCGCCGAGCGGCTGGTGGACTCGCGCCGGCTGACGCGCGCGGAGCTGGTCTGCGCGCCGGTGCTGCTGGACGGCGGCTTGCGCCTGCTCGGCATCGCCTTGTCGGTCGCGGACGGGCGCGGCCTGCGGCCCGTGCGGCGGATCCGCGACTTCCTGCTGCGCATCGGCGCGGGAGCGGCGGCCGACCCTGTCGAGACGGGCGCGGCGTTCGATCCGCAGCAGCAGCGCTTCCCCGCCGGGCAGGAGGCGCTGCTGCGCCTGCTCGCGGAGACGGCCGGCACCGAGGCGCTGTATCGGCAGCCGGCGGAGCAGGCAGGCGCCGCTGCAAGCGCCTTGCCGGAGAGCGTGCTGCCGGTGCCGCCGGCCGTTTGGCCCCGCCTGCAGCCTCTGCTTCTGCAGGCGGCGGGCCTGAAGCTGGAGCATCGGGGAGCCGCATACGATGGTCTCCGCGAAGGAGACGGCGCCCCGGAGCTCGGCTTCCGTCTGGAGGAGGCGGAGGGCGGCGAGTACGAGCTGCGGGCGGACGGCCTGGCCGGCGTTACCGCTTTTCCCGCGTACGCCGCCGCCCTGCAGGGCAATTCGCTGCATCGTCTCGATCCGCAGCAGGCCATGCGGCTGGACGAGCTGCAGCGGCTGCTGGCCGACGCGCCGGAAGGGAAGCTGTCCATTCCGGAAGGACAGCTGGAGGCGCTTGCCGCCGGCGTGCTGCCGGAGCTGGCCAAGCTCGGCAGCGTGAAGCTGGACGCCCGCTTGGAGGAGCGGATGATCCGGCATCCGCTCAAGGCCCGGCTGTATTTGGACCGGGTGCGGGACAAGCTGCTCGCCGCCCTTGAATTTCAGTACGGAGAGATCGTCTTCAATCCGCTGGAGGACTTGCGCCAGAGAGGCGCAGGGGCCATTCTGATCCGCGATCCCGAGCGGGAGGCCGAGATCTTCCGGGTACTGGAGGAGCATAAGCCCGCTTCTACGGACGCAGGCTATTTTCTTTCGGGGGAAGAGGAAGAATACCAATTCCTTTACCGCACCGTGCCCAAGCTGGAGAAGCTGCTGCAGATCTACGCGACGAACGCCGTCCGCATCCGCATGCCGTCGAGCACCGCTCCGCCGCAGGTGCGGGTGGAGGTCGAAGAGCGGACCGACTGGCTGGAATTCCGCTTCTCGATGGACGGAGTTCCGGCCGAGGAGGTCCGCCATCTGGTGGAGGCCGTTCAGGAGAGAAAGCCTTACTACAGGCTGCCTTCTGGAGCATTCGTTTCGCTGGAAGGCGGCCGCTTCGCCGAGATGATCCGGATCATCCAGGACACGGGCATGGCAAGCCGGATCGGTCCGGACGGATCGTTCAAGCTGCCGCTGCTTCAGGGGCTGCCTCTGCTTCACCATGCTTCCGGCGAGGATGCGAGCATGCGGTTCGGTCCCGCCTTGCTTAAGCTGGCGGAAGATCTGCGCCATCCGGAGCGATTGGAATTCCAGCTGCCGGAATCGCTGGACAACGTGCTGCGCGACTATCAGAAGACCGGCTTCCGCTGGTTCAAGACGCTGGCCCACTATGGCCTTGGAGGCATTCTGGCAGACGACATGGGCTTGGGAAAAACGCTGCAGGCGATCTCCTTCCTCGTCTCCGTGCTGCCCGAGATCCGGGAGAGCGGGCGGCCGGCACTTGTCGTCTGCCCGTCCTCGCTGCTGTACAACTGGAGCTCGGAGCTGGAGCGCTTCGCTCCCGGCATGCGCGCCGTCATCGCCGACGGCTCCAGGAAGGAGCGGTCCGCCAAGCTGTCCCGGCTGGATGGCGTCGATGTCGTCATCGCCTCCTATCCGCTGGTGAGGCTGGATTCGGCCGATTACGACGCGCTCGCGTTCCATACGCTCATCCTGGACGAGGCGCAGATGATCAAGAACGATGTCACGAGCACGGCGCGGGCGGTCAAGCGTCTGAATGCGCGCCATCGGTTCGCGCTGTCCGGCACTCCGCTGGAGAACCGCTTGACGGAGCTGTGGTCGATCTGCGAGGCCGTGCTGCCGGGCCTGTTCGGCAGCCGCCGCGAGTTCCAGGAGCTGCGCAGCGAGGAGGTGGCGCGCATGATCCGGCCGTTCCTGCTCCGCAGGCTCAAGCGCGACGTGCTGAGCGAGCTGCCGGACAAGATCGAGACGATGCTGAAGACCGACCTGCTGCCGGAGCAGAAGAGGCTGTACGCCAGCTACCTGGTGAAGCTGCGGGCGGAGGCTCTGAAGCATATGGCCGAAGGCATTTTCGAGCTGAAGAAGATTCGCATTCTGGCGGGATTGACCCGCCTGAGGCAGATTTGCAACCACCCGGCCGTGTTCGTGGAGGACTATGCCGGCGGCTCGGCCAAGTTCGATCAGCTGATGGATCTCATCCGGGATTGCCGGCTGAGCGGACGCAGGCCGCTCGTCTTCTCGCAGTACACCGGCATGCTGGAGATGATTCGGCGGCGACTGACGGAGCAGGGCGTGTCCGCGTTCCTGCTCGAGGGCAGCACGCCGGCTCGCGAGAGAGTGGAAATCTGCCGCCGCTTCAATGCCGGCGAACGCGACGTCTGCCTGCTCTCGCTCAAGGCCGGCGGCACCGGCCTCAACTTGACCGGCGCCGACACGGTCATCCTGTACGACCTATGGTGGAACCCGGCATCCGAGCAGCAGGCGATGGACCGGGCGCACCGGATCGGTCAGGACAAGACGGTGCAGGTGTTCCGGCTCGTCGCCCGCGGCACGATCGAGGAGCGCATGCACGACATGCAGCAGCGCAAGCGCCGCCTCGCGGAGGAAGTCATCCAAGGAACGGCGGAGGCCGATATGCCGCTGCTCAATCAGGACGACATCCGGGAGCTGCTGGCGCTGCCGGGGGCAACTTCTTAGCAGGGCGTGTGGGGAGGATAGAGCCGAAATCCGATGTTCCCCCGCTGCAAAGCTGCCAACGATTACGATTTCCCATAAGGAGGCAAAAAGATGTCTTTAGAAAGCCTGCATGCAACAATCACGGATCGGCTGGGCCGCTTGGAGCGGCCGGTCAATCGGCCCCTTCTGATCGGCGTAGACGGCTGCGGGGGATCGGGCAAAAGCACGCTGGCCGAAGCCTTGAAGGCGAGCTGTCCTTCTCCGGTGACGATTGTGCATCTGGACGATTTTTATGTCCCGCCAGCGGAGCTGGACCGCAGCCGGCCTGAGTCGCTGCCCGTCGGAGCGGATTTCGACTGGCGGAGATTGAAGCGCGAGGTGCTGGACAGCGTCCTTGGAGGAGCGGACGGCAAGTATCAGAGGTACGACTGGGGGACGGAGCGCCTGTCCGACTGGCATGAGGTTCCGGCCTGCGGCACGCTCATCGTCGAGGGCGTGACGTCGACCCGCCTGGAGCTCGCGCCGCTCTACGACCTGACGATCTGGGTGGACTGTCCCCGGGAGGAGCGCCTGCGCAGAGGCCTGGAGCGCGACGGGGAGGAAGCCCGTGGACGCTGGGCGGCATGGATGGCGGCAGAGGACAGGTATGCCCAATCCCACAAGCCGATGGAGCGGGCCGATCTCGTCGTCGAGGGCGTCTGATCCGGAGCCGGACGTTGGGAACGGCGCTGATCGGGTAAGAATAGAAGCAGAAGCGTTCCGGCATCGGAACGCGGCTGCTTCTATTTCCTTTTGAGAGCAGGAGCAGATCCATACCGACAGGAGGCTGGCAGATGAAGCGAGCATGGTGGAAGGAAAGCGTCGTCTATCAGATTTATCCCCGCAGCTTCCAGGACAGCAACGGAGACGGCATCGGCGACATCCCGGGAATCGTTTCCCGGCTGGATTATTTGCAGGAGCTCGGCGTGGATGTCGTCTGGCTCTGTCCCGTCTATGACTCCCCCAATGACGACAACGGCTACGATATTCGCGACTATCGGCGCATCATGGACGAATTCGGCACGCTCGAGGACTGGGAAAGGCTGCTGGAGGATCTCCATGCCCGCGGCATGAAGCTGATCATGGACCTCGTCGTGAACCACAGCTCGGACGAGCATGCCTGGTTCTCGGAATCCCGCAAGTCCCGGGACGGCGAGCATCGCGATTACTATATTTGGCGGGACGGCAAGGGCGGAGCGGAGCCGAACAACTGGTCGAGCTTCTTCAGCGGCTCCGCATGGAAATACGATGGGGAGACGGATCAGTATTATCTGCATCTGTTCTCCTCCAAGCAGCCCGATCTCAACTGGGAGAACGGGAAGGTCCGCCGCGAGGTGTACGATATGATGGCCTGGTGGCTGGACAGAGGCATTGACGGCTTCCGTATGGACGTCATCAACCTGATCTCCAAGGTTCCCGGACTGCCGGACGCCCCCGGAGAAGGACGGTACCGTTCCGGCGCCGATTATTTCATGAACGGCCCGAGGGTGCATGAGTATTTGCAGGAAATGAACCGCGAGGTGCTGTCCCGCTACGACATCATGACCGTGGGGGAGACGCCTGGCGTGACGCCGGAGCAGGCGGCTCTGTACGTCGGCGAGGACCGCGGAGAGCTGAACATGGTGTTTCAGTTCGAGCATATGGACATCGATTCCGGACCTGGCGGCAAATGGGACGTGCAGCCTTGGAGGCTGACGGATTTCAAGCGCGTCATGGGCAAATGGCAGCGGGAGCTGCAGGACAGGGGCTGGAACAGCCTGTACCTGAACAATCACGACCAGCCGCGGATGGTGTCCCGCTTCGGCGATGACAAGAACTTCCGCAAGCAGTCCGCCAAAATGCTCGGCACGCTGCTGCACACGCTGCAGGGAACGCCCTACATCTATCAGGGCGAGGAGCTCGGCATGACCAACGTCCGGTTCGGCTCCATCGAGGACTACCGGGATATCGAGACGCTGAACATGTACAAGGAAGCGACCGGGGCCGGACGTCCCGCGGAGGCTGTCATGGCTTCCGTCTACAGCAAAGGAAGGGACAATGCCCGCACGCCTATGCAGTGGGACGGATCCGCTCACGGAGGCTTCACGACCGGCACGCCATGGATCGCGTCCAACCCCAATTACACGGAGATCAATGCGGAGGACGCCCGGAGAGATCCGGATTCCATCTTCCACTACTATCGCCGGCTCATCGCGCTCCGCAAGCAGCATGACGTCATCGTCTACGGCAGGTACGAGGCGCTGCTCGAGGAGGACGAGCGGATCTATGCGTATACGCGCATGCTGGATGGAGAGCGGCTGCTTGTCGTGCTGAACTTCTTTGGAGAGGAAGCCGACTGCAGCTTGCCGGAGAAAATACAATTCGAGAGCGCCGAGCCGCTCATCGGCAATTACGGAAATGGAGCGGATAGAGATTGGCGCAGCCTGAAGCTTCGGCCTTATGAGGCGCTCGTCCTGCGCTTGCAGGGCTGACGGCGGCGTCAGAGCCAAGGAGGGCGTTCCGATGGACGGGGAGGGCGAACCTTCTTATCTTTCCGCCGTCTTTTCCGCTTGACTTGGAGTTCACTCCAAGGAGTATAGTCGAGCTATCCCTATTAAGGAGTGTGCCGACGCATGGACTATGTGAAACTTGGAAACACCGGCTTGGATGTATCCCGCATTTGCCTTGGCTGCATGGGCTTTGGCGATGCCGACCGCTGGATTCATAAGTGGGTGCTCGATGAGGAGAGCAGCCGTCACATCATCAAGAATGCCTTGGAGCTGGGCATTAATTTCTTTGATACGGCCAACGTATACTCGGGCGGAACCAGCGAAGAGATCGTCGGACGCGCTCTCAAGGACTTCGCGAATCGGGATGAGATCGTCATCGCGACGAAGGTGCATGGCCGCATGCATGAGGGCGCCAATGGGGCCGGACTTTCCCGCAAGGCGATCATGAGCGAGATCGACAAAAGCCTGAAGCGTCTTGGAACCGATTACGTGGACCTGTACCAGATTCACCGCTGGGATTACCAGACGCCGATCGAAGAGACGATGGAAGCCCTGCACGATGTCGTGAAGGCCGGCAAAGCCCGATACATAGGGGCCTCCGCCATGTATGCTTGGCAATTCTTGAAGGCGCTTCATACAGCAGAGACTCACGGATGGACCCGGTTCGTATCGATGCAGAATCATTTGAATCTCATTTATCGCGAAGAAGAGCGGGAGATGCTTCCTCTCTGCAGGGAGGAAAAAATCGGCGTGATTCCGTACAGTCCGCTGGCAGGCGGAAGGCTGACGAGAGATGCGGGGGAAACGACTCTTCGTTCCGAAACCGATCAGATCGCCAGACAAAAATACGACGCCACCGCAGACGCCGACCGCTCGATCATCGATCAAGTCGCTTCCATAGCGGAAAAGCGCGGCGTCTCCCGCGTCCAGATCGCGCTGGCCTGGCTGCTGCAGAAGCAGCCCGTCACCGCTCCTATTGTCGGCGCTACCAAACTACCGCATCTCCAGGAGGCGGCGGCCGCTCTCTCGGTTTCCTTGACGCCGGAAGAAATCGCGTCGCTGGAAGAGCCGTATGTCCCTCACCGGGTCGTCGGAGCCCAATAAAATCGCTTGAGCGCTGGGGTCGGCGACCGGCGTCAATCTGGCTGCGGTCAAGGAAGCCCGCATCGGATAATGGAATGCGGGAACGTACTAAGCCGATGATCTCTGCTTCACGAGCTCGGCATCTGATTCGGCTCCCGCCTTTTAGTTCTCTATTTTCGCTATAAAAAAAGCAAGGCCGTCGGCTGGGTTTCCAGTCCGTCGGCCTTTTTTGTGGAGTCGAATGCATGCGTCGGCAAATAGAGAAAACCTGGAGCAACGCTCCTTTTCGTCAAACCAGGACGCAGGAACGCATCAGGCACCGCTGCCGCCGGCAGCCTCCGCATTCAGCAGCTGCAGGAACTCTGCCGTGCTGCTGAACAGGCCGTCCGGCTCCGCATCGTACTGAGCGCTTTGGAAGGTGGAGAGCCAGCGGACGCCGAAGGTGCGGACGCCCGCGGCTTTGCCGGCCAGAATATCCGCGTTGCTGTCGCCGATAAAGACCGTTTCCGCCGGGGAGGCTCCGAGCTTGCCCAGCCCCAGCAGAATTCCTTCCGGATCCGGCTTCGGCTTGTCCACATCGTCTCCCGTTACGGAAATGGCGAAGCAGTCTGCTATGTTCAGGGCTTCGACTGAAATATCGTAGGCTCTCCGGCTCTTGCCCGTAATGACGCCCATCGCAATTCCTTTGCCGCGGAGAATGTCCAGCAGAGCGGCGACATCGGAGTCTCCCGTCATCGTCCCGTCCCGGTGGCCGTTTTCATAGACGGCATAATAACGCCGAATCGCTTCCTCCGCGGAATGTCCGGCCGGAATATTTCTCCGGATGATATCGTCCTCCGTCGGTCCGAACATGGCCACGATATCTTCATTCGTCAGATCCTGATCCCCGAATTGCTTGAATACCGCTTTGAAGGCGCTGAACGAAAGCGGCAGCGTGTCGGCGAGCGTGCCGTCAAAATCGAATAGCACCAGCTTGATTGTCTTCGTCATTGGGGCCACATCCTTTTTTAGCGCTGCTCCTCCTGAACGGTCTGCTTCACGATCAGCTGCACGAGCTCATGGTCATCCAGGGCGTGGGGGGCCTGATCGGGCTCCGCCCAGATCCGCGCGGTGCATTCATGCACGCCGTTGAAGGGCAGGCGCTGCTGAACCTCGGCCTTGTAAAAAGCCTGATAGGCTACGAGCGGATATTTTCCCTGGGGATCGAACAGTGGATTGGCTTCGTGGCTGACCCGGATCAGTCCCAGCAGGGATGGGCGGCCGCAGCGCACGCATCCCTCCTCCATGCACTCCCGAAGCAAGGCCTCCTCCGGCGATTCCCCCTCCTCCACATGGCCGCCGGGAAGGTTCCAGCCTCTGCCGCTTACCTTCACGAGGAGAATATGGCCGTTGTCCGTGCACACTCCATGGACGCTGGTCACGATCTGTCCGGCATCCGGCACGGCCCCCGGCAGCCACGTCAGCCTGACCAGATGGCCTCCCCAGTCGGCTTCGATTGTTGACGTTCCCATCTTCATGCTCCGCCTCGCTTTCTCTGCTGCGATGAACGCCTGCCTGCCGTATCGTCCGGAAACGACGCTCTCGCTCTCGTACCCGTCGGTCCCAAGACGAGTCAAGCGGCTTCCAGGTTTCACCGGGATGATGAACCTTCCTCGATTTTTCGATGCTCAAGACTTCCTTCCAATGTCCTTATTCACCTTATGGAGAAAAAATTCTCCAGAAAAATCAAAAATTCTGGATAATAATGCTTCTCAAAGCGGAGCTCTGTTGCTATACTCTAAGCAAGATTTACCAATTCCACATTTTCCTCAACTTGGTTGCGAACGGCATGGTTCTCTATTCTCCCGTTTTCTTCGTACTTGTCCTGCAAGTCTATGAAATCAAGAGAGGGTGGCTCATGGTATGGTGAAGCAAACAGAAGGCAAGGAAAAGGCGGTCAGGCATCACACGGCGGCTCAGGAATCCCTGCGTCGTCCGTCATCCGCAGCGCTGCGCAAGGCCGCGACGGCGGGAACTCTTGGAGCGCTGCTCCTGCTGAGCGCGGCCTGCGGCAACAACGGCAACAACAGCGCGGGCAACGACGGAGCCGCATCGCCCGCTCCGACGGCCGGAGCGAGCACCGCTCCGAGCGGCAGCCCGGCCCCCGCCAAGGACGTGAAGCTGGAGTTCTGGACGATCTCCCTCCAGCCGAAGTTCAACGACTTTTTCAACAAGCTGATCGACGAGTACGAGCAGGGACACCCCGGCGTCACCATCGATTGGAAGGACTATCCGTATGACGCCATCCAGGCCAAGCTGCTGGCCACCGCAGGCGGCAAGAATTCGCCCGACGTCGTCAACCTCAACACGGAATTCGCCAGCCAGCTTGCCTCCAAGGGCGCTCTTGCCGACCTCAATCCGCTCATCGGCGACGAGGTGAAGACCAGCTTCTTCGACGGTATTTACAACTCCACCGTATTCGACGGCAAAGCCTATGCTCTGCCATGGTATACCGGTACTCAAGTCCTCTACATGAACACCAGCCTGGTCAAGAAAGCCGGGCTCGATCCCGCCAATCCTCCCAAAACCAAGGAGGAGCTCTATGAGTGGTCCAGGCAGATCAAGGCCAAGACGGGCGCTTCGGGGTACGCGACCCAGTTCGGAGCCAACATCCTGCCGAGCGAGGGCGTTCCGATCCTGGACGAGGCGCGGACCGGCGCAGCCTTCAATACCGATGCGGGCGCCGCAGTCGTGCAGCAGCTGAAAACTCTCGTGGACGAGGGCGTCATCGTCAAGGACGACGCCAAGTTCGACAAGCAGATCCAGTATTACTCCAGCGAGCAGGTGGCCTTCGAGCTGTCCGGTCCATCCTTCATCAACTTCCTCAAGACATCCGCACCGGATGTGTACAAAAACACGATCGCGGTGCCGCTGCCTACGGGCAAGGCGGATCTGCGCTATTCCAACTCCATGAATCTCGTCGTGCCGAAAGGCTCCAAGGATCCGCAGGCAGCAGCCGACTTCGCCGCCTTCGTTACGAACGCGGACAATCAGACCGCCTTCTCCAAGGATTCCAACACGCTGCCGGCGACCAAGAAATCGATCGAGGATCCGTTCTTCTCGGAATCCGACAATACGCTGGAATCCCAGGCCAAGATCGCTTCGGCTCAAAGCCTTGACAAGGCTCAGGAGTATTACCTGGGCATACCAGCAGCGGGCGACATCAATACCGCCGTCTCCAAGGAGCTGCAGAACATCATCCTGAACGGCGGCGACGTCAAAAAGGGGCTTGAAGCGGCAGCGGCCAAGGTGAACGAGGCTATCAAAGCCCCAACCAAATAACCGAACACATTTAGGACGGTGAACTGGCATGCGCAGAAGAACCCTCGCTTCCGATGCGCTTCCGGCCTGGAGCTTCATGGCTCCGGGCCTTCTCGTTATCGGAGTCTTCGTTTTGTTTCCCATCCTGTACAGCATCCCTCTCGCGCTGACCAACTACTCGGTGCTCGGCGAGACGGATTTCGTCGGCCTGGACAACTTCGTCAAGGCGTTCAAGGACGACAGCTTCATCGCTTCCCTGCGGAATTCAATGACGTACGTCATCGTCGTTCCGGTGCTGCAGCTGCTGTCGATCCTGATGGCGATCCTCGTCAACAGCCGCATTCCGGGCATCAAGGCGTTCCGGGCGGCCTACTACATTCCGGTCGTTACGTCGATGGTCGCGGTGGCGCTCATGTGGAACTGGCTGCTCAGCCAGAACGGCCTCGTCAACTACATCCTCCTTGAGCTCGGCATCATCCACGAGAAGATCGGCTGGCTCTCGACCAGCTCAACCGCTCTCTATGTGCTCATGTTCATCACCTTGTGGAAAGGGCTCGGCTATTACATGATGCTGTATTTGGCGGGCCTCCAGGCCATTCCCGCCGATCTGTACGAGGCCGCGATCGTGGACGGAGCCTCGGCGTCGCAGCGGGTGAGGCATATTACGATTCCATTGCTGCGTCCGTACGTCTTCTTCTGCAGCCTCATTTCCCTCATGGGCGCGATCCGCGTCTTCGACGAGATGTTCGTGCTGACGAACGGAGGACCCGGCAACGCGACGCTGACCTCCAGCCTCTATATTTACCAGGAGGGCATCACCAAGCTGAATTACGGCTATGCTTCGGCGCTCGGGCTGATCGTCAGCGTCATCGTCGGCGTTGTCAGCATCGTCGTATTCCGGGTCAATCAGAAAGGCGGGGTGAATCCATATTGATGAATCAACCGAGTATGGGCCGCTCCGTCCAAAGCCTTGAACGAGAGAGCCGGCGAAGCAGGCGGCTGCGCCGGATTGTGACGCTGTCGGTCGGATATGTCCTGCTGCTGCTTCTGGCCTTGTTCATGATGGGGCCGTTTCTCTGGCTGCTCAGCGTGTCTCTCATGCCGGGGAAAAACGTATTCGCCTTCCCGCCGCCGATCTTCCCGACCTTCGTCAAGCTGACCAACTACACGGAGGTTTGGGGGTTCATCAACTTTCCCAAATACATCGGCAATACGCTGATCATCACTGCGCTCGGCCTCGCTCTCAACCTGGCGCTGTCCCTTACGACCGCTTACCCGCTGGCCAAAATGCGCTTCAAAGGCCGCTCGCTCGTCTTCGCCATCCTCGTCTCGACGATGATCATCCCGTCGTCGACGGCGCTCGTCGTCCACTACTTGACAATCGGCTGGTTCGGCCTCATCGGATCCTATATCGGCGTCGTGCTTCCGTCGGCCGTATCCGTGTTCAACATCTTCCTGATGCGGCAGACGTTCATGGGCGTGCCCGACGACATCCGCGACTCGGGCAAGATCGACGGCGCCTCCGAGGTCCGGATCTTCCTGCGGCTCATGGTGCCGATGGTGAAGCCGGGCATCGCCGTCATCCTGCTGCTGGAATTCATGGCGTACTGGAACAACTTCCTGTGGCCGATCGTCGTGCTCGACGATCCCGGCAAGTATCCGCTTGCGGCGGCGCTGACCTATCTGAACGGGCAGTTCGCCTACAACTTCGGCTGGATCGCGGCCGGCACGATCCTATCGGTGCTGCCGATCATCCTCGTGTTCCTGTTCACGCAGCGGTACTACATGGAAGGGATTTCGGGAGCGGTGAAAGGATAGGAGACGCATGGACGAGGCCGCTCTCCCCTGATCGGAGAGCGCCAAGGGAGGGACGAGGCCGGCAGCGCCGGGCCGAAGCCGCCATGCGGGAAGAAAGGAGCTGACGACGTTATGCATCCGACATCGGGCCCGAAGGCGAAGGTCGTATACCTGCCGCTGGACGAGCGCCCCTGCAACTATGATTTTCCTTGGCTGCTGTCGCGCGGGAGCGACCTGGAGCTTGTGCGCCCGCCGCTGGAGTGGATGGGCGACAAGAAGAAGCCGGGCCGCATCTCCGAGCTCGGCGATTGGCTGGAGCGGGAGGCGGCAGACGCCGAAGCGGCGATCGTGTCCATCGACACGCTTCTCTACGGCGGCATCGTTCCTTCCCGGCTGCACCGGCTGGGCGAGCATGAGGCCGCCGCTCCGCTGGAGAGGCTGCGCCGCATCCGCCGAAGCAATCCTTCGCTCAAGCTGTACGCCTTCCACCTCCTGATGAGATGTCCCCGCTATTCCAGCTCCGACGAGGAGCCGGATTATTACGGGGAGTGGGGACGGGAGCTGTTCCTGCTCGGCTATTACGGACACCGGGAAAGGCTGGGTGAAGCCTCGGCAGAGGAGCTGGCCGAGCTGGAGGCGATCCGGGCCCGGCTGCCGGGAGACATCCGCGACGACTACCTGCAGCGGCGGGCTGTCAACGCGGCCGCCAACCGGGCCTCGCTGGAGCTTGCGGCGGACGGCACGCTCGATTTCCTCGCGCTGCCCCAGGACGACGCCGCCCCTTACGGCTGGACGGCTCTCGACCAGCAGGCGGTGCGGGAGCGGATCCGGGAGCTGGGAGCCGAGCTGCGGACGCTCATGTATCCGGGAGCGGACGAGGCGGGCTGCACGCTGCTCGCCCGGCTCGTCAACGCCAGGCACGGTGCGGTTCCGCTCGTCTACCCGAGATATTCCAGCACGCGGGGTCCGTTCGTGACGCCGCTGTATGAAGACCGTCTGCTCGGCGAGAGCCTCAAGCTCCATATCCTTGCGGCGGGCGGCCTGCTCGCGGAGAGCGCCTCCGATGGGGATCTCGTGCTGCTCGTGAATTCGCCGGGAGACAGGATGGGGGAGGCCAACGGACAGCTGAATCCGGATGCGGGTTATGACGTGCAGCGCAGCATAGCGGAGCTCGTGGAGTACGGCAGCTATGCGGCCGGCCGGCTGCGCAAGCCTGTGGCGGGCGCCGACGTCGCTTATGCCAACGGTGGCGACTTGCAGCTGCTGCGCCTGCTCGGCAGGAAAGGCATGCTGCCCCGCCTGGCCGGCATCGCCGGCTGGAACACGAGCGCGAACTCCATCGGCACCGTGCTCGCGCAGCTGATGGTATATGCCCGGTTCGGCTGCACGGGCAGCCACGCGGACTTCCTCGGGCTGCGCATCGCGGAGGACTACGGCTACTGCTCCGGCATTCGCCGCCGGCTGGCCGACGGACCGATCAAGGAGCTCGGCATGGACTATTTCGCGGTGGACGGGCAGCGAGGCCGGGCTGCAGCCATGGTCCGCGAGGAGCTGGAGCGGTTCCTGGAACGGGAGCTGGCGGGAAGCGGGCTTTCCGTGAAGGTCGGAGATTGCCGCATGCCATGGAGCCGGATGTTCGAAGTCGGGCTGTCGGTCCATGCCGAGATGGCTGCGCCGTCGGCGATATCGATGGAAGGTTCGCGGTATGTGCAATAGACGAAGACGGAGGGTCGGCGAGCGGGAGCGATCCATGGAGCAGGCGGCGGCATCCGCCGACAACAACGAGGCAAGGGGATGACGGCATGACGACTTTGTGGGGGAAGGTGAAGGGCGGGCTGATCGTCTCCTGCCAGGCGCTGGCGGGAGAGCCGCTGCACGGAGCGGGCATGATGGCGAGGATGGCGCTTGCGGCGGAGCAGGGAGGAGCCGCCGCTATCCGGGCCAATTCGGGCGCCGATGTGGCGGAGATCAAGAGCGGGGTCGCCATCCCCGTCATCGGCATCGTCAAGCGCGATTATTCCGGCTCTCCGGTCTACATCACGCCGACGATAAAAGAAGTGGATGAGCTGGCGGATGCAGGGGCGGATATGATTGCATTCGACGCGACGCTCAGGCAGCGGCCGGGCGGCGCCACGGTGGAGCAGCTCATCCGCCATATGCACGGCAGGGGTATCCCGGCGATGGCGGATATCTCCACGCTGGAAGAAGCGCTTGAAGCCGAGCGGGCCGGAGCCGACTGCGTCTCGACGACGCTTGCCGGTTATACGCCTTATTCCAGAAGCCTCGACGGTCCGGACTTCGAGCTGGTGGAGAAGGCGGCTGCCAGCCTGCGGATTCCGGTGTTCGCCGAAGGGCGGATCAGCGATCCGGACCAGGTGGAGAAGCTGCTCGGCCTGGGAGCCTGCGCCGTCGTCGTCGGGTCGGCGATTACCCGTCCCCAATTGATTACAGAGCGGTTCGCCGCAGCCGCCAGAAGGAGTGTCCGATAGAGATGGATCTGCGATTGAAGGTTGGTTCCTATTATCCCTCCTTGACGAAGTCGGAGCAGAAGGTCGCCGATTACGTGCTGAACGCTTCGGAGGATATCATCTACCGCTCCGTGACGGAGCTCGCGGAGCTGTCCGCCGTCGGGGAAACGACGGTCATGCGGTTCTGCAGAGCGATCGGCTTCAAGGGCTACCAGGATTTCAAGCTTGCGCTCGCCCAGGATTACAGCCCGCGCAGGCAGCAGGAGAGCGGCGGGCATTCCGATGCCGCGCCGGATGATTATGCGGAGCTCGTCTACAGGGAAACCTCCTCGATTCTGGCCGATACGATGAGCCTGCTCGACCGCGCCAGGCTGGAGGAAGCGGTAGCCCGCATGGATGCGGCCGGCTACGTCCAGTTCTTCGGAGTCGGGGCGTCGGGCATTACCGCGCTGGACGCCAAAAACCGGCTGCTGCGCATCGGCAGGCGCGCCGAGGCGGTGGCGGACGCCCATTTTCAAGCGATGATGGCTGTCACGATGGGGCCTGGGGACGTCGCATTCGGAATCAGCCTCAGCGGCAGCACCCTCGACACCGTCGACATGCTGACCAAAGCCCGGCAGCAGGGAGCCTATGTCATCGCCATGACCAATTACGCCAAGTCGCCCATCACGGCGGCGGCCGATCTCGTGCTGCTCACGGCGGGCAAGGAATCTCCGCTCGAGGGCGGCTCCATCGGAGCCAAAATCTCGCAGCTTCTGCTGATCGATATGATCTGCGAGGGACTCGCCAGGCTGGATCTGGCCCGGACTCGCGAGATGAAGGAACGGACGGCCAAGGCGGTCATCGAACGGATTTATTGACCTTGGACGGTCAAGGCGGTCATGGAACGGATTTATTGACCTTGGACGGCCAAGGCGGTCATCGAACGTGCTTATTGACCCTGAACGGCACTGCCTTTGTCACGAAGGCTTGATCTCGAAGGATCGGAGGTGGGCGGGATCGCGACGCTGGTAGGAATCGATATCGGAGGCACTTCCATCAAAGGAATCGCCGCGGATCATCGAGGGCGTATTCTGGAGGAGCTGTCGGTGCCGACGGAAGCGGCTCGCGGCAGGAGGGGAATTCTCTCCTCGCTGGAGAATCTGGCGGCGCTGCTGCTGGAACGGCATCCCGAATCGGAGGCGATCGGTATCGCCAGCGCGGGCCGCATCGATGTCGGCAGCGGGGAAGTCGCCTATGCGACGGACAACCTGCCCGGCTGGACCGGCATGAACCTCTCGGAGTGGGCTGGACTGCGCTTCGGGCTGCCGGTAAGCGTGGACAATGACGCCAATGCGGCGCTGCTCGGCGAATGCTGGATCGGCTCCGGAAGAGGGCTGCGCGATGCGGTCATGCTGACGCTAGGCACCGGGGTCGGCGGCGCCAATCTCGCCGGCGGCCGGCTGCTGCGCGGAGCGCGCTGGGGCGGCGGAGACTGGGGCCACGTCGTGCTTGTGCCGGGCGGACGTCCCTGCAACTGCGGCCGCCGCGGCTGCGCGGAGATGTACCTGTCGGGAACGGCGCTCATGCGCGATGCGGCTGCAGCCTTCGGCCCGGTCGAGCCCGAAGGGCTGATGGAGCGGTACCGGGCAGGAGAAGCGGCTGCCCTGCAGCTGCTTCGGGAATATGCAGGGATGCTGGCCGTATTCATCGGCAATCTGGCCGCCGCCCTCGATCCCGAGGCCGTCCTGCTGGGAGGCGGCGCCGCAGATTCGCTGCGGGAGTGGCGGCCGCTGCTGGACGAGGCGCTGGCCTTGGAAGGCGTGAGGATCGAGCTGCGTCCGGCCTTGCTCGGCACGGCGGCAGGCTGCTGCGGCGCCGCAAGGATGGCGCTGGACCTGATGGGAAGAACGACGGAGGAGGAGACGGCATGAAGATGCATGAGCTTGAGGCCGATGTCCTGATCATCGGCGGAGGTCTTGGAGGGACGGCCGCGGCGCTGGCCGCGGCGCGGGAAGGATGCCGGGTCATCATGACGGAGGAGAGCGACTGGATCGGCGGGCAGCTGACCTCTCAGGCGGTGCCTCCGGACGAGCATCGCTGGATCGAGAGATGCGGCTGCACGTCTTCGTTCCGCGAGCTTCGCGAGCGGATTCGCGCTTATTACCGGGACAACTATCCGCTTACGGAAGCAGCCCGGGCCAACAAGCTGCTCAACCCCGGCAACGGCTGGGTCAGCCGCCTGGCGCATGAGCCGCGCGTCGCGCTGTCCGTATTGGAGGCGATGCTGGCTCCATACGTCAACAGCGGCAAGCTGCGGATTCTCAAGGAAACGGCCGCCGTAAGCGCAGAGACGGAGGGAGATCTGGTGTCTTCCGTAACGGTCGCCTGCCGCAGGTCGGACCGCCGCACGGTGCTGCGCGCGCCTTATGTGCTGGATGCGACGGAAGGCGGCGACCTGCTCCCGATGACGGGGACGGAATATTCGGTCGGCTCGGAATCCCGCAGCGAGAGCGGAGAGCCGCATGCGCCGGAGACGGGCGATCCGGAGGATGTGCAGGCGTTCACCCATGTGGCGGCGCTGGAGTACATTCCGGGAGCGGATTTCACGCCGGAGAAGCCGCCGGAGATGTATTCGTACTGGAGGGATCTCGTCCCGCCCTTTTCCCCTTACCCTCTGCTGAGCTGGTTCGCGACCGATGCGGGCGACACGACGAAGAAAAAGGAGTTCACCCTGCTGCCCAACGACAAGGGCGTCACCTCCTTGTGGGACTACCGCCGGATTCTGGATCCCCGCCATCTAGCCGCTCCTCTCTATGATGGCGATCTGTCCCTGCTCAATTGGGCTCAGAACGATTATTATCTGGGCACGATTCTGGATGTTCCTTCGACCGTCAAGGAGGATCGGCTCTATGCCGCAAGGCAGCTGACGCTGTCCGTCGTCTACTGGCTGCAGACCGAGGCGCCGCGGCTCGACGGCGGCAAGGGCTGGCCCGGCGTCCGTCTGCGGCCGGACGTGCTGGGGACGAAGGACGGCCTCGCCAAGTCCGTCTACATCCGGGAGTCCCGCCGCATCAAGGCGCTGCAGACGATCACGGAAGCCGACGTCAGCAAGGAGATGCGCGGCAGCGAGGGCATAAGACGGTACGAGGACAGCGTCGGAGTCGGCAGCTACCATCTCGATCTGCATCATACGACCGTGACCTACCGGAGCTTTTACATTCCCAACTATCCGTATGAGATTCCGCTCGGAGCCCTCATCCCGGTGCGGATGAACAACCTGCTTCCCGCCTGCAAGAACATCGGGACGACCCAGATCTCCAACGGCTGCTACCGCCTGCATCCGACGGAATGGAACATCGGCGAAGCGGCCGGAGCGCTCGCTGCCTATTGCCTTCGCACCGGGCTGAGGCCGCGCGAGGTGCACGGAGATGCGGAGCAGCTGGCAAGCTACCAGGAGCTGCTGGCGTCCCGCGGCGTGGAGATGCACTGGCCGGAGGATGTGGAGAAGGAGGTGGTCGAGGGAGCGTGAGGCTTGCGGCTATACGGCTTCATGGAGCAGGATGACATCCGGGCAGGTGAATGACGAGAGCTATAGGAAATGAAACAGGAGCAATCATCAGGCAGGCAAAAAGTTCAGGCTGCGAAAAGAAGCCGGGAACGAGTTTTATGAACATTTTTCCGACAGGCATGAAACCGGATGGAAAAGGGAATCGAAGGAAAGAGCAGCATGGACGATACGGGATATTGGACAATAGGGTCGAAGGGGAAATCCCTTCCGATCCGCCGCTGAAGGAAGCCAGGCTAGAAAACCCATGATCGAACAGGAGGAATTGTTCATGAGATCACATGGTCAAAAGCTTGCGTACAGCCTCGTTGCCGCCAGTCTGCTGCTGGGGGGGACAGTATCCGCTTCGCCGCCCGCCGTTCCCGAATCGGGAGCCGGCCTGCAGGCGATGGCGAAAGACCAGCCGTTCGTTACCGTCCCGATAGAATCGCTCAAGCCGGCCCAGGCCATGGAGAAGCCGGTGCTGACTCCAACGGGCGGCCAGCTCATCCTCAGCGATTCTCCGGAAATGCCGACCGCCCCGGGCGCCTATTACCGGGATCGGGTGACAGGCTCCTTCCGCGTCTTCTACCATCATCTCAACAATACGGGAGCGCCGCTGCAGATCGGCGCCGCGGTGACCAATACGTCGGGCTACACGGTCAAGCTTTACGAGGAAGGCTCGGGAGCGGGAGTGGACTACTACCCGGACGTAGCCGGCCAGATCGCCCTCGCCGCCTTTCTCAAGGATCGCGGCTCGAAGCGGCCGGCGGCCGTGCTGAAGCCGGGGGAAACCTACTGGCGGACCGCCGAGGTGCCCGCGACGCATACGCTCAGCGGCATCCTGCAGCTGCGCGCGGAATCCGCTTCCGGCGGCGCCGCGCCGGTGACCGTCACTACGCTGGGCTATGCGATGCGGCCGGCCGATCCGCTCGCCGAGCCTGTGCTGCCGCCCGACCGGCATATCCGCGGCACCTTCCCGCATTACGACCGTACCGGCACGCTGGTCTACAAAACCTCTGCCGGCAACTCCCTGCTTCGGGTCGATTCGTCGCCTACCGGCCAATGGGCCGACTTTATGCCGGGAGAGTACGAGCAAGGCGTGGACGCCACGAGCGGCGCCGCCGTCCTGAACCCCGGCAACTACGGAGTCATCTACGACATGTCGGTCGAGATCGAGAACGACAGCGACGAGCGCCGCACCGTAGGCGTCTATCTGAACCCGTCCGGAGGATCGGGCCATTATACGATCGGCTGGGGCGGCAAGCTGCTGAATTCCGGCTTCCTGAACTACACGATGGCGTGGCAGCTCTCCGAGTTCAATGTCGGGCGCAAAGGGAAGACGGTTCCATCCCGTCTCAGCCTGACCGGCGGCTCGGCGGGCCCGCAGACGCTTTACTTCACCAACCGTCCGTTCCAATAAACAAGAAATGCCCCCTCGTCAAGCAGACGAGGGGGCATTTCTTGCTTGAATCACGATGACGAGCACGGGGGCGGTCCGCTGCGTCGTCTGGTCGATGACCGATACGTTGTTGGAGCTGTCCAAAGAAAAGTAGTTGGGAAAGTTGTAGACCGAGAAAATATACTGTCAGACTGGCGATGCCTCTTCAAGCCCAACGAGGAAGAATAGCGGAGGGAGTGAATATTAAAGAAGAATGAACTGTTACATGTCGAATCTATTCGATACTGAATGACAATCTGCTTATGTTCTGGAGGTAGAAACGAAATGAAGGTTAAACGAATCGTTGCCAATACAAATGCGAAGGATATCACAGCAGCTAAATGCTTCTACCGGGATGTACTCGGCCTTGAATTAATGATGGATCATGGTTGGATTAGAACTTATGGTTTAAACGAGGAGATGAGCATTCAAATTAGTTTTGCCTCACAGGGCGGCTCAGAAACACCTACTCCTGATCTATCGATTGAAGTCGATGATATCGATGCTGCATTAGAAGGCATGAAGAGAGCTGGATTTCCGATCGAATATGGGCCAGTCGATGAGCCTTGGGGCGTTAGACGATTTTATGTCCGAGACCCGTTTGGTAAACTTATCAACATTCTTGCTCATCACTGATACACTAACGTCAAATCGTAGAGGTACGGTGGTTTGTTCAACTCCTGGCGGAGAACGGTAGTTGAATGACAACTGCGGCAATCTAATTTTTCAGGTCTTGATCTGCCGCTGCTTCTTTTAATGGATCAGACTAATAAACTCGAAAACTATTTTCACTTATTTTTGGAAATATTTGTAACATAGAACTCTGCGAGTATCCCTAACACTCTCATAGATCTGTCTATGATAGGGAAGGACATAAGTACCCTTATACAAGGATACTTATGTCCTTTTTCTTTATCCCATAAAGCAGGGAAGCTATTTGTGTACTTGCAGGACGAACTATTCGCACCGAACGCATATCAGGATGAAGGGCTACCGCTAGTGGAAGAAGTTCTTGTTCACTTGAATTTCTGGTACGAGTTTAAGAATGTCACGAAAAAAATAGAGAACGGTCGCTTGATGATCCTTTATATCAACATAATGAAACCCGGCAGTCGCAACATTGTGACTGCCGGGTTTCGTTAACAAACATGAAACCCAGTCCGCTTAAGCCCTTCCCTCTCGGAAAAATGATCATAAGGTATTGTATCTTAAGGGATAAGGGGGATGTACATGAGCTTTCGCCATCAAGCAAAGGAATTGGTTGGAACTTCAGTTCGAATCGAAACGACAAGCGGTCGTGTTTTAACCGGACGGTTAACTTCGGTTGGAAGCGATTTTTTGGTTATGCATGTGAGAATAGGGAGACGTATTCGCCGAATAAACATTCGCTTGGCTGAAATTATTTTTCTGTTCTCTTTGCTAGCCATTTAATCTTCGCTCAAATCATTAATGGGATTGAGTCTCACGGCAATATTCATGACCTAACAAGGTCGGTCAATAACTATTGCCGGCCTTCTTTTTTACGTTCATTGCTGCATGGAGGCTTTGACCCCCGTTATCTTGTTCCCTCTTTTACGGGCGTACCCTTTTCTGAGAGCCTTTAACAAAAGCGGGGTTACGATTGTCAAGGCGTATGCCTTCAGCGTATTCGGGCTGAAGCCTTGGATCCGCTTTTCAGATTCATAAGCTTGCCATAGTTTACTCAAAATCATAATAAAACCTCTTGCAAGAACGAGGGCATATATGTCTAGTTTGTTCTTGCAGGAGGCTTTTAAGCTATTCGTTTGAACGGCCTTTGAACTAACGTTTCCCGTTAGCTTAATGATCAAGGCGTTACTTGTGATACGCTTCACCGTGCTGTCAGTAACGGCATGTTTGAAGGCCATCCTTTGAAGGATGGCCTTCTCCTCGAATTACCGAACTAACCATTCGGTAAGTCTTTTAATTTGAAATAGTGGATCGGACGAATCTCTATCCCCCATCCAAACTGCTCCCCCGCACCAACCTGGACGGCCGGATGCACGGAGGCTATACGGATTGCTTCTTCCATGTCCTGTGCTTCTATCAGAAAAGCGCTACCGATCATTTCCTTCGTCTCGATAAAAGGACCATCCGTCACCTTCACCTTTCCATTCGCCCGTCGCAAGCATTTTGTTTCGGAGGAAAGACCGGCATCCACAATGACTTGGCCGCTATTATAGAAGTTCTCCAGGTGAGGCGGACATTCTTGCATGATCGCTTGAATCTCGTCCTTTGGACGGGCATCCATTTTTTCAGCATCCAAGTACCCCAAACACAGGAATTGCATTTCTATGTCTCCTTTAATGAAGTATTGAAGCATTATTTTTGCCTCTACTTAATCAACGAACAACTTGCAGCAGAATCGACAGACCCACAAATAAATTTTCAAAAAATATTCGATCGTTTACTGAATGTTATTCATGCTCAATTATTTCTACCTTCAGCACATCCTGCAGCGCGTTTCAATAGAAACGCTCGCTCACGAACGTTGCCAGCAAGTGCTGCGGCTCGTGTGAATTCCGATTGAGCATCGTCAAAACGCCCCAATTTCATTAGAAGATCGCCACGAACACTAGGTAACAAATGATAGTTTTTCAGCGACGGCTCCGACAGTAGCCCATCGACGAGCTGAAGTCCGATTTCCGGTCCATGAGCCATAGATACAGCTACAGCACGATTCAACTCTATTATAGGAGATGGCGCAATCTGTGAGAGTTCATCATAAAGACTGGATACCCGGACCCAATCCGTCTCCAGGATGGTTGGTGCTTGGGCGTGACACGCAGCAATAGCCGCCTGAAGCGTATAAGGACCGCGCTCGATGCGAAGCTGCTCCGCATGAACAAGCGCAGCCAACCCGCTTTTTATTAGGGAAGCATCCCATACCGCCCGGTTTTGATCTATCAGCAGAACGGGCTCTCCAGCTTGGTCGACCCGCGCTTTAAACCTCGACGCCTGAAATTCCATAAGTGCTACAAGCCCAAAGACCTCGGGTTCGTTTTGTATGATTTCAGACAATTTTCGACCTAGCCTCAAGGCTTCCTCGCAAAGTACGGGCCGGATCCATCTGTCTCCGGAAGAGGCGGAGTATCCCTCGTTAAACATGAGATAGATAACCTCCAGAACCGAAGACAGTCGAGAAGCGAGCTCGGCCTTTGGGGGAACCTCGAAAGGAACGCGCATTCCTGAGAACGTTCGCTTGGCCCGCGTAATTCGTTGCGCAACCGTTGGCTCCGGAATGAGGTACGCCTTTGCGATTTCCTCGGTCGTCAGTCCCCCGATCAGTCTCAGCGTGAGTGCCGCACGTGCCTCTACCGACAAAATGGGATGGCAGATCATGAAGATCAGACGAAGAAGATCATCTCCAAAATCATCATCAAGTGCAGAATCCATATCCGGCTCATCATGCGTGTTCAGCTCGTAACCGATCTCTTCATATTTGCGGTCTCTCAATTTATTTCTACGCAGTAGATCGATAGCAAGGCGCTTTGCGGTTACCATCAGCCATGCCCCAGGGTTTTCGGGTATACCTGATTGCGGCCAACGTTCCAGGGCAATAAGGAGCGAATCTTGCGCGAGATCCTCAGCAAGTCCGACATCTCGCATGATCCGTGTGAGAGTTGCGATTATCCTGGCCGACTCGTTCCTCCAGATAACATCGACTGAGCGACTAAAAGCCGTGTCAGTCACGAAGATTCCTCCCTTTTTCGCTATAAAAAATTTGCCGTTACTTGTGATACGGTTCACCACGCTGTCTGTAACGGCAAGTTTTTTGAAGAAAGTTGGCCATTCTTGTTCAGGATGGCCACCTCTTTGCTCATATTAGAAGAAGACTTTCCGCTTCTGTTCTTTCTGGCGAAAGAACTCCTCCACCAAAAGCTTATTCCACTCTGCAAAAACCTACGCCAATTTTGACGACTTGGCACCTTTGCTGTTAAGCCAAGAAACCAACGTATCTCTCCGAGTGTCGAGATTGCCCGCAGCATCGAGTGGCGTCTGATCCGAGTAACCAGGGATCCCATTTAGGTCGGCTCCCTTGGAGAGGAGATATTCTGCAACGCGACGTTGGCCTCCATTGCAAGCATGCCAGAAAGCCTCGTTAATGTAATCCACAGTAGGTACCGGATTGGAGCCCATCAGTTCCTCAACGCGAAACAACATCCCTAAAGCAGCTGCGTGCCAAAGCTTGTCCACACGCGCGCCCCGCTGTACCAAAAGTCTCGCAACATACCAACCCACGGCATTGTCCAAAGGCGTACTACCAGCAATGGAGCCACCAATCACTTCGATGTTCGCACCGCCATTGATTAACGTAGCGGCAACATCCACATCGTCACTGCTGGCCGCCCAGTGCAATTGGGTCTCCGAAAAGTTTCCACCTGTAGCTAGGGCATTAGGATCTGCTCCTGCGTCAATCAGCATCTTTACAATTACAGGGCCGTTAAGGAAGTATCCAGGCCAATCTGTAACCACGTGCAAAGTAGTACGAAAACCACCCTTGTTGTCAATTGCTCTCATTGAGGCCAAGCCAGGAACCTCGATCAGAAGACGACGCAATGCATCCAAATCGCCCGTTTGAACTGCCTGCACGAACGATACGACCAGCGGATCGTTATGTTTCACTGTCTCTATAAATTTTCACCCTTAGTTTTTGTGTAAACCATACAAAGTGATTGTACTTCTCTCTCAGGGCTTATACTAAATGAAATCTCTCTTCTTCTATCATTATTCATAGAACTTGCCGTTACTTGTGGTAAGGTTCACCGCGAATAATCTTCAACTAACCTGCCCGTTAGCTTAATGAAAAATGGAGCAGCTGCCGACGGCAAACTGCTCCAAAATGCGTTCAGCTAACGTTTCCGTTAGCTGAACGAAACAGAGTAAGATTCTAATAGACATTGGTCCATGTTCTTAACCTTTTCAGCTATGAAGTTAAGTTCTTGCCCTTGGTCGGAAAAACTAGGTTCTCATTCGGCGAACCAAAAACCGCTCTGGCTGCTTCCATGAAAGATAACATGATTGGTGAAAGCCACTTGTCTTTATGCCACAACATCTGTGTAAATACCTGCAAGTCCGGAATCTGCCATGGCAGGACAACAAGTTCTCCGCGTTCAACTTCGGATTCTGCGACGATCTCAGGAAGAAAGGCAATACCGATTCCTGAAATGGCGCATTGTTTAATGGCTTCGGCACTTTGAAACTCCAAATAGGTAATGCTATCAATGCCCTCTTTCTCAAAGGATCGATCAAACATAGTTCGATAAGGACAACCCTTTTCATTCGTCAGGAATACTTCTCCGTGAAAATCTTCCAACTGAAGCACAGTTCGTTTGGCGAGTGGGTGATCTGGAGCAGCCAACAATCGGAAATGTTCTTCCAGCAAAGGCTCCACGGAAAGTCCACTCGAGCGAATGGGCTCATCCAACATATAAACAATATCCGTGGTTCCCTCAAAGAGCGATTGCTTGAGCTCTTGATTCGGAACGGAGCGAAAGATTAGACGAACTCCCGGATGCTGCGAACGAAACCGTTGGAAGACAGGTGGAAGACGGTAGGCGCAAATCACCTCATTCGCACTTATCGTTAAGGTACCGCTTAGTTTTTCGTTATGATGGACAGCGCTGCGAGCTTCGTCCATTTTTTCAAGAACGCCTCGGGCGTGTGTTAAAAAGCGTTTACCCGCAGTTGTGAGTACGAGCTGCTTGCCCAACCGATCAAAGAGGCGAACACCCAGCTCATCTTCCAATGCTTTGATTTGCATCGTGACGTTGGAAGGAACGTAGCTCAGCACTTCTGCTGCCCGCGTGAAATTCAATGTTGTTGCAACCGTACAAAAGGTATTCAGTTGCCGCAATTCCATCCGATGCTCCCCCTTCATATTTCAATTTTATTGAATGTTATCTTGAATGCTATTCACTTTGATTGAAAGTATCACAGCTCTATACTGAGCACATAGATCCTCACTTGCGTTGGATGTCTGTCGGGCTAGCAAGATTCCCTGTTCTTTAGCCGGTTATATCTCTCATGAATTCATCACCAAAGCGATCGGATTCGAGGTCGCCAGAACTTACTGGTTCGACCTCTTTTTTCTGCGTTCGTACTTCCTTTAACGAATTCAGCGAACTCTGAAGACTGCAGCACGTCGTGCGGAGATCATAGGTCAGCCTGCGCGGAAATCAGAGCATAGCCGCATGTGGCGATCAATAGAGGCGGTCATCGGTCCAATCATGGGGAATCGCCATATCCGGCAGGGACGGCAGCTTGAGCGCAGCGGCGGCCTCCTGCAAATAAGAGGCTTGAAAGGCTGGGCCGGCTGACAGGGAAGAGCTGCGGAGCTTGAGTCCGGAGTCGTCCTCCCCCAGCCGGGACAGAGTCAGCAGGTCGCGGCTGTAGACACTGGCGTCCCAGCGAATGGAGGCGAGAACCGGGAGGATGACTTCCAAAGGGATGCCGCTGGCGTCTCGAATGATGGATGCGGCAGCCAGCGGGTCCCGGCGGATCAGCTCATGAGCCCGGATATGAGCCTTCAGATACGATACCGTCACCGATTCATGAGTGCGTGCCCACGCTTCATCCGCCATGATTCCGGTCAGGTAATCCCCTCCGCAATCATCGGCTGCGACCGTCATGCCGGCTCCGAGCGTCTGCGCCCAGGTCAGATAGGGCTCCCACAGCATCGCGGCTCCGACGCGTCCTTCCAGCAGCGCGGCCAGGCAGTCGGCCATCCTGCGGCTGCCGAGCACCTGCACGGCCTCCTTGCGGCCCCGGTCCAGGACGGCTTGCAGCCGTCTCGATGCGCTTGAGCGGATGACGGTGGAGATGGCGGAGGAGGAGGTGAGCTGATCCCCGTAGCGGATTCCTTGTTCTTTGCGGGCCACCAGGGAAATGCCCGTTCCGCCCGCGCATTTGCCGTCGAAGGCGAGCATGGCCGGCTGGAAGCGCGGCAGCAGGCGCCCGAGCTCCATGCTCGCGGCGATGGGATAATCGCCGACGGAGGCGATCTGCACCCGGCCCGCGATCAGCTCCTCGACCAGCTCCATGCCGCTGTCCGCATGCTTCCAGCTGACCCGGTACCGGCGGCTTGGCTCCGCCTGCCGCAGCTCCTGCTCGAACCAGCCCCGGTTCTTGACGATCAAGGCGCTCCAGAGCAGGGCAGCACCGCTCTGATAGCCGACGGTGATTTCCGTCTCGATCTCCGTTTGGAATGACGAAGCTTCCTTGGAAGGAAGCGGGAACACCGCCGAGCCGGCCGCAACTTTCTCTTTCTCTGCAGGGACCGGATTCCGCATGCCTCCTCGAACCCATAACTCCAACTGGATACGGTCGATCCATACCTCTTTTCCGATTTTCAGATACGGCAGCCGCTTGTCTTTGCGCCAGCGGTCGATGGTCGCCCGGCTGACGCCGAGCAGGTCCATCGCCTCCTGGAGGCTCATCAGATTGAACGGTTCGTTCGGCATCGCTTCTCCTCCGTCAACGAGTCATAGGGACAGTTCCCATTTATAAATACAACTTATCGGGTAGGAATTATATATTTATAAAAATACCGGACCGTTGCGGAAAGCGCAATGGTTAGTTCCCAAACGTTGCCCTTCTTCCTCATTTCTCCTCATTCCTCCTCTCTTCTCCTCCATTTATTGACAGGGATGCGGCGCGATGCTAATTTTCTATTAATCACACCGATTTAATGGGGATTAAGCAAGACCGAGGAATTTAGAAAGAGGCCGGAACTGGCCGAAAGGGAGAGGGAAAACGTGAAGCCAACTGCGGCTATTCGGAAAGCGGGCATGCGTACTGGAATCGGGTGGAAACGGGCAGGATGGCTGATCGGATTGTCCGCTGTGCTTCTGCTGGCTGCGGCCTGCGGCAACGGCAATGATGGGACATCCCAGGCCGGAGGCGGATCGGGCTCCGGCAAGGCGAAGGATAAGGTCATTCATATCGGCTATCAGAAGTACGGCACCGCCAACATCCTCAAGGGCAGAGGAAGCCTGGAGGGCAAGCTGGAGGCGATCGGCTACAGGGTGGAATGGACGCAGTTCCCCGGCGGCCCCCAGCTGCTGGAGGCGATGAACGTCGGCAGCATCGACTTCGGCCACACCGGGGAGGCGCCTCCGATATTCGCCCAGGCGGCCGGAACGCCGCTCGTTTACTTGGCCCATTCGCCGGCGAGTCCGAAGTCCGAGAGCATTCTGGTGCCGGAGCATTCCGATATCAAGACGGTGGCCGATCTCAAAGGGAAGAAGGTCGCCCTGAACAAAGGGTCCAACGTGCATTACCTGCTCGTCAAGGCGCTGGAGAAAGCGGGCGTGGACTATAAGGACATCACGACCGTCTTTCTGCCTCCGGCCGATGCCAGAGCCGCATTCGAGAGCGGCAGCGTCGACGCCTGGGTCATCTGGGAGCCGTTCTTTTCGGCGGCCCAGCTGGCGACCAAGGCCAAGGTTCTGACGACGGGAGAGGGCCTGGTGCAGAACCATGAATTCATGCTTGCTTCAAGGAGCTTCGAGCAGAACAACAAGCAAGCCGTCCGTATCGTTCTTGATCAGCTCAAGGAAGCCGACACATGGGCGGAAGCCAATCAAAGCGAGGTTGCGAAGCTGCTGTCTCCGGAGCTCGGCATCGACGTGCCCTCGCTGGAGCAGGCGATCTCCCGCCGCTCCTTCGGCATCGAGGACATGGACGAGGACACCTACGCCGAGCAGCAGCGCATCGCGGACGCGTTCCTGAAGCTGAAGCTGATTCCGGAAGCGGTCAAGGTGAGGGACGCGGCTCCAGGAAAATAACGCGAGCGGGGCAGAACAAGGACGCAAGCCCGGCCCGTGACGCCGAGCTGACAATCCCGCAGCCGCTGTCTGCATCACGGCCGATGAGGCGAGCCTCTAAGCCGGTTCGACAGCTAGTCCACTTTTCCCCAGCCCAAGGAGGATACCCATCATGCAAATTTTCTGGTTCATACCGCTGCACGGCGACGGCCGATATCTCGGCACGAGCGACGGGGCCCGCGCCGTCGACTACGATTATATGAAGCAGATCGCCGGTGCTGCCGACCGGCTGGGCTACAACGGCGTGCTGCTCCCGACGGGCCGCTCCTGCGAGGATGCCTGGGTAGCCGCCTCGTCGCTGATCCCGGCGACGAGCCGGCTCAAATACCTCGTAGCCATCCGTCCGGGCATGATGGCGCCGGCGACGGCTGCCCGCATGGCGTCGACGTTCGACCGCCTCTCCGGCGGCAGGCTGCTGATCAACATCGTCACTGGCGGCGATCCGGAGGAGCTCGCGGGCGACGGCCTGTTCCTCAACCATAAGGAACGTTATGAGCTGACGGACGAATTCCTGCACCTATGGCGGAAGTACGCCTCCGGCGAGAAGGTCAGCCATAAGGGCAAATCCCTTCGCGCGGAAGGCGGACAGCTGCTTTCCCCGCCGCTGCAGTCTCCTTATCCGCCTCTCTACTTCGGAGGCTCCTCGGATGAAGCCAAGGATATAGCCGCCGAGCATGTGGACGTCTATCTGACTTGGGGCGAGCCGCCGGCCGACGTCGCGGCCAAGCTCGGCGAGGTCAGGGAGCTGGCCGCGGCCAAGGGGCGCAAGGTCAAGTTCGGCATCCGGCTGCATGTCATCGTCCGCGAGACGAACGAGCAGGCGTGGCAGGCGGCGGAGGAGCTGATCCGCCATGTCGACGACCATACGATCGCCGAGGCGCAGAAGGTGTTCGCCCGCTACGATTCCGTCGGCCAGCAGCGGATGGCCAGGCTGCACAACGGCCAGCGGGACTCCTTGGAGATTTCTCCCAATCTATGGGCAGGCGTCGGTCTGGTTCGCGGCGGCGCAGGCACGGCTCTTGTGGGAGACGCGGCCACAGTCGCAGAGAGAATCCGTGAGTACGAGGCTCTAGGCATCGAGACGTTCATCCTGTCGGGTTATCCGCATCTGGAAGAGGCGTACCGGACGGCGGAGCTGCTGTTCCCTCTGCTGCCGGTCGAGCCGCAGAGCGAGCCGCTCAAGGCCGCGATCAAGGCTTCGGGAGAAATCGTCGCCAACGATCTTCTTCCGGACGCTGTCGCTGCCAAATCCTGAGGAAAGAGGGGAATTCCCATCGATAAGAGAGGCCGCAAATGGACGGAAAGCCGGCTGACCCCGTGGCTCGTTCCTGTGCTGGTGCTGGCGCTCTGGCAGCTGCTGGGCCAGTACGGCGCGATCTCGTCGCACACGCTTCCGACTCCGCTCCGTGTGGCGGAGGCAGGCATCGCCTTGGCGTACTCCGGCGAGCTGTTCCAGTACATCTGGAGCAGCTCTCGGCGGGCGCTGCTCGGATTTCTGATCGGGGGCGGCATCGGCTTCGGACTCGGACTGCTGAGCGGCCTGTCGCGGAGCGCGTTCCGGCTGCTCGACAGCTCGGTGCAGATGGTCCGCAACGTGCCGCATCTGGCCCTGATTCCGCTCGTCATCCTGTGGTTCGGAATCGGGGAGACGGCTAAAATCTTTCTCGTTGTGCTCGGCGTCTTTTTCCCCATCTATCTGAACACGCTCCATGGCATCCGCTCGATCGATCCCGGCCTGCTGGAGATGGCGCGCGTGTATAAGCTGAGGGGTTTCTCCCTTTATCGGGAGGTCATTCTGCCCGGCGCCATGGCCTCGGTTCTCGTCGGCGTGCGTTATGCGCTCGGCCTCATGTGGCTGACGCTGATCGTGTCGGAGACGATCTCCGCGAACAGCGGCATCGGCTATATGGCGATGAACGCGAGGGAGTTCATGAGGCTGGATATCGTCGTGCTGGCGATTCTTCTGTACGCGGTCCTGGGCAAGCTGTCGGATACGGCGGCCAGGCTGCTGGAGCAGAGACTGCTCGCATGGAACCCGAATTATTCGACGCCGGAATCCGGGGAGGGGAAGGCGGCATGAGCGTGCGCGTAGGAGAACGGAAGCAGGCGGGCAGAGCGAGGATCGGCGGAGAGGCTGCCGGAGCTGAGGAAGCCAAGCAACAGGGAGGACCTGAGTCTGGAGGATGGCAAGGGAACAGGCGGGATCCCCGTAGAGAAAATGACGTCCAGACTGCCTCAAAAAAATACGGGAGCAGAGACGAATATGATGAGAGCCGGCGGCTGCTGTCCCGGGGCAAGCGGCTTGTCATCTCGGGAGCCTCGAAGAAATTTGGAGGCAAGGAAGTGCTGAAGGGAATCGAGCTCGAAATTCCTGCCGGACAGTTCGTCGCCGTCGTCGGACGGAGCGGCTGCGGCAAAAGCACGCTCCTGCGGCTGATCGCGGGCCTGGATGAGCCTTCTTCCGGCAGCCTGTCGCTGGACGGCAGCGCCATCTCAGGCATCGGCGAGTCGACGCGCATGCTGTTCCAGGACGCGCGGCTGCTGCCGTGGAAGCGGGCGGCCGACAATGTCCGCATCGGCATGAGGCGCGGCAGCCGCGAGGATGCGGTGGATGCTCTCGCCCTGGTCGGCCTGCGCGGCCGCGCCGACGAATGGCCGGGCGTCCTGTCCGGCGGCCAGCGTCAGCGCGTCGCTTTGGCGCGAGCACTCGCGAGGCAGCCGGGACTGCTGCTGCTCGACGAGCCGCTCGGCGCGCTCGATGCTCTGACGCGAATCGAGATGCAGCGCCTCATCGAGCGGCTGTGGGAGGAGCAGGGCTTCACCGCCGTGCTCGTCACGCATGACGTGAGCGAGGCGGTCGCACTTGCCGACCGGGTCATTCTCGTCGAGGATGGCGTGATCTCCCTCGATGTCGAGATCCGCCTCGCGCGGCCTCGGGAGCGGGACAGCGCCTTCGCGCATTACGAGAAGCTGATTTTGGACCGCATTTTGGGCGGGGAGGAAGGCTCCGAGCGGCTGCGGGCGACGGGATATTCAATCTAAGCCGGCGGATACAGATCGATGTTTTCTTCGGTCAGGGATAGCAGAGGGTGGGATTTTCCATCCTCTGCTTTTCGTTTGAAGCGATAGATTCGGATTTGCTCCAGCCTTTTGATAGAATGGGAAATAGAGGGAGAGTGATGGCGATGAAAACAGGCCGAGCAAAAGCCGGTCTTCTTCTTGCCGCCGCTGCTGTGCTGCTGTCAGGCTGCGGAGAGTCTCAGACCATCCGGTACCAAGGGAGCGGCGGCAGCTGGGAAGGAAGCTACCAAGCGGATTTGGTCAAGAGCAAGAAGTCGCAGTTGGGGACGTATTCTTTCCGCTACAAAGGGGATGCGCGCAAAGAGATTGAAGCCTTCTCGATCGCGACCGATGGACCCGGTCATTTTTACTATCGTGGATCGGACGGCCTGCCCGGTCCGACCTTGTCCTCCGGCATCGTGTGCGATGACTGCACTCCCGAGAAGGACACGATAATGGTCGTAATGGAGTGGACCGACAAGGATGGGGGGCATCAAGAAAGCTTTGAGCTCAAGAAATCGTGATCCCTTCGAGCTCCAAAAGCCGTAAATCCCGTTCCTGGGCAGGGGTTTCCGCCTTCGGCGAAAAGCCTCCTGCCGTTTTTACTCCGAAACATAGCGAGGACCCGGGAACGCCCCGGCCGCTCCGATTTCTCCAGCTCGCCCGCGATTCGATCCGGACCGCCGTCGTTGCGAGCCCATACCGTTCCCTCGAACTTTCCTCGACCTGGTCGAGGCCGCGCAGTTCCTTGATTTTCTGCAATGGATGCTGCCGTTCCCACAGCCTCTTCGCGTGCCGCTTCCGCCTTTGCTCACTGGCTCTGTCAGGTTTTTCAAGCCCTCCCGCCCATAAACGAGACCCCGAAACCCCTTCAATTCGATCCGAATTTTCCGTATAATGCTTACGGACGAAGTGCATCGGACCCCGGCTTTTCTGAGACTGGAAAGTCGCCAAAATCATCCTGCAGGAGGTCTGGGAAAGAATTGAAAGCAGCAAGCTGGAAAAACCAATGGCTCACCGATCCCAAATCCAACATTCTGTCCGGCATCACGGTCGCCCTCGCCTTGATTCCGGAGGCGATCGCCTTCTCCATCATCGCCGGCGTACATCCGATGATCGGCTTGTACACCTCCTTCATTATTGCCGTCGTCATCTCCTTCTTCGGCGGTCGGCCCGCGATGATCTCGGCCGCGACCGGCGCGATGGCGCTGCTCATGGTCAACCTGGTCCGCGACCATGGCTTGGAGTATCTGTTCGCGGCCACTGTCCTGTGCGGCATCATCCAGATGGCGATCGGCTATATGCGGCTGGGGCACTTGATCCGCTTCGTGCCGCATTCAGTCATGAACGGCTTTGTCAATGCGCTCGCCATCCTGATCTTCACCGCGCAGCTCGTGCATTTCCGGGGGCAGGGATGGCTCATGTATGCGCTGCTCGCCCTGACGCTGGCTATTATTTACGGCCTGCCGCGTCTGACCAAGGCGTTCCCGTCCGCGCTCGCGGCGATCATCGTCGTCTCGGCGATTACGATGGGCTTCAAGCTGGACGTCCTCACCGTCGGCGACATCGGCAACATCACGAGCGCGCTGCCGAGCTTCCACCTGCCGAATTTCGTTCCGAATGTGGACAATCTGATGATCATCCTGCCCTACTCGGTCTCGCTCGCTCTGGTCGGCTTGCTGGAGTCGCTCCTGACTTCGAATATCGTCGACGACATGACCGACACGGCGAGCAGCAAGAACCGGGAGGTCAAGGGCCAGGGCATCGCCAATATCGTGACCGGCTTCTTCGGAGGCATGGCAGGCTGCGCGATGATCGGCCAATCGGTCATCAACGTCAAATCGGGCGGACGGACCCGCCTGTCCACGTTCACAGCGGGCATCTTCCTGCTTATTCTGATCATGGTACTAAGCAGCGTCGTCAAGGAAATTCCGATGGCCGCGCTCGTGGGCGTCATGTTCATGGTGTCCTTCGGAACGTTCAACTGGCGTTCCCTGACGGAGCTGAAGCGGATTCCGATCGGCGACAGCATCGTCATGGCCGTGACGGTCATCATCGTCGTGATGACGCACAATCTGTCTTATGGAGTCATGGCCGGTGTCGTCATCAGCGCCTTGATCTTCGCCCGCCGCATCTCCGGAATGAAGGTCGAAGGAACGATGGAAGGTCGTCGCAAGCGCTATTCCGTTACGGGCCAGCTGTTCTTCGCCACAACGACGGCGTTCGTACAGCAGTTCGATTATGCGGATGATCCGGACGAGGTCGTGATCGACTTCGGTCAGTCCCATGTATGGGATCATTCCGCCGTCAACGCGATCGCCAAGCTCGCGGACAAATACGCCGCCGCCGGCAAAAGCGTTGCGCTTGAAGGGCTCAACGAGCAGAGCCGCAGCCTCGTCGACCGCATCGGTCTTGGCGGCGGAGCCCACTGACAAGATGAAAAGGACTGAACCCAGCCGTTCGAGCGGCTGTGCTCAGTCCTTTTTCTTTTTTGCAGCCGGGAAACATCCGAGCGAAGGTGCGCCAAAGGCGGTTAGTACCAATATCGCAGAGTGGTTTTGGAAAGGGATGTTCTTCATTTTGAAAAACAGGAAACATTATGAAAATGAGGCTTAAAATAAATAGAATCATAGAATTAACCGTGATTACAGCTAGTTAAAACAGGTAAAACCATCAAAAATAATATAAAAAATATTTTCTCCAAACAGTGATCCTTTTCAAAATCAGGCGCGTTTCACTCCATGAAAAGAGGTTGAAGAGTATGACGGACAACATTCTAAAATCTACCAAAAAATCGAGGAGTGAATAACATGAACATCAAAAAACTGGTCGCACCCGTACTCAGCCTGACCCTGCTCATCCCAGCCGGAATGGCCGCAGCAGCTCCAGTCCATGCCGCATCGATGAAACCGACGGTCAATACTCCAGCAGCCGATCTTCGCGCCGGATTGGACCAGCTGCTCTCCGAGCACTTTGCTCTTGCAGTCGTCGCCATGACAAAAGCTTACGAAGGCTCCAAGGATGCCGCAGCCGCTTATAAAGCGCTGGATCAGAATGCAATCGACATGGGACCGGCGATCGAATCGCTGTACGGCAAAGCGGGAGCGGATGAGTTCGAACGCATCTTCCGCGCCCACAACCAGGCGACCGACGAATTCGCCAAAGCCGTCAAGATGAACAACGCGGAAGCCAAAAAAGCGGCTCAAGCCCAAGTGCAGAGCTTTGTCGATGAATTCTCTTCCTTCCTCGCGACGGCAACGGCCGGCAACCTTCCCAAAGAAGCGGCCGCTCAAGCCCTTCGCCTCCACGAGGATCAAGTCCAGATGGTATTCGACGAGTATGTAGCAGGCGATTACAAGGATGCTTACAGCAAGTACCGCGAAGGCTACAAAACGATGTTCGTCATCAGCAAGGCGCTCTCCACGGCGATTGCGAAGCAGATGCCGGATAAATTCAACAACACGACGCCGGATACGAAAGCCGCCGATCTGCGCTCCAGCCTGAATGCTCTCGTATCGGAGCACGTAGCCCTATCGGTTCTGCAAATGCAGAAGCAGCTGGACGGCTCCAAGGATTCCGATGCCCTCATCAGCACCGAAGCGATGAATACGGCCGACTGGAAAGCGGCGATCAGTTCCCTGTACGGCGCTGCCGGCGCTGACGGCTTCGAGAAGCTGTGGGTAACGAATCATATCAATGCTCAAAGCGACTATGTCAATGCGGTCAAGATGAGCGACGCCAATGCCAAAGCCGCGGTCAAGTCCCGCATCGAAAGCTTCACGAAAGACTTCGGCGCCTTCCTCGGCACGGCTACAAACGGCAATCTGCCGGCTGCAGCCGCTACGGAAGCTCTGATGAAGCATGAAGGTCAAATCCAAGCCGCCTTCGACCAATACGCCGCCGGCAACTACGACGGCGCTTATGCGACCGACCGCGAAGGCTTCAAATTCGTCTTCGGCGTCGGCCAGGCGCTCGGCAATGCGATTGTAACCCAATATCCGGACAAATTCATGGACGCTGCGGTCGTAACGCCGACACCGGCACCAACGCCGACACCGACACCAGCTCCTGAAATGACGACGGTCTGGATGAAGCTGAACAGCAAGCAGCTGAAGGTGAACAGCTCGACGACTCAAATGGATACAACTCCGGTTATGTGGAACGGCATGACGTATATTCCGCTGCGCTTCCTCAGCGAAGGCATCGGCGCCACGGTCAGCTACGATAAAGCGGCCAAAGGCATCTGGGTCATGGCCGGCTCCGACAAGCTCGGCTTCTGGGCCGGCAAGGACACCTTCTCCCTGAACGGTGTGAACAAAAAGGTATCCTCCAAAGTCGTCATCGACAAAAACGGCCGCACGCTCGTTCCGCTTCGTTTCATCGCTGAAACGCTGAACTGGAACGTCATGTTCAACAGCAGCGACGGCTCCATCACGCTGACTTCCAAGATGTAAGGCCAGTCTTCATCCGGTTCCAACTCCAAGCCGGCTTCGCGGATCCTATCTGCGGAGCCGGCTTTTTCCATTCCAATGTAACCAAGAGATCGTCCCGCTCGTCTTAAGAAGCGGAGGTGTAAACCCAATGAAAAGAAAATCAAAAACGTTCGCGCTGTCCAGCGCGGTTCTGATGCTTATGCTCGCCGGCTGCGGCGCAGGCAATTCGGAAGGCGCGGCTGGCGGCGAAGCCAGTCCTGCGCCGGAGGCCAGTCCGGTCGTCTCCGCTTCAGCGTCTCCGACTCCTGCCCCGAGCGCCGAGCCTTCGGTCGCGCCAACTGCCGCTCCGCTGCCGGAGCAGGCGGAGCACCGGAAATACGGCCTCTACAACGGAGCGGCCGATCCGCATACGGTCGAGATCCAATCGGACGGGCAGCCCCAGTCTTATCAGCTCGGGGAAGGCGTCGGCACGGAAGGCATCGACGAAGGGAGCGAGGTTTTCTTCATCTATAAGGAACAGCCGGTAGAAGGAGACGCTTCCGTGAAGCAGCTGGTCCTGACCAAGCTGGCCAAGGCGAAAACCTTCAAGCTGAGCGTGCAGAATGTTCCGACGGAGAAGCCGGCCGCCCTCATGCAGGGCAAGGGGTTCGGATTGTATGTGTTCAGCGCGCTTGATTTCGATCCCGAAAACGGAACGCTGTCGTTTGGAGATCCGGCACAGGGAAACAACCTGCAAGCTTCCATTGCGCCGCTGCCTTCCGGTTTCAACACGGAAGATCTGAGGGAAGAAGCGCGGAAAGAGTTCAAAGACGCCGATCTCGCCGACGTTCCCAAGGAGAAGCGTCCAGAGCCGTTCCGCGACGCGGCGCTCTTCCTGGAAGGAAGCAGCGATGCGCACATCAAGCAATTCATCGTGAAGGAATACGGCGGCCAAGGATTCGTCTTTAAAGTAAGCACGAACGAGACCGAGGACGGAGGCATTTTCTCCGATTACGTCTACACAAGCTTGGATTCGCTGGAGCGCTCCTCGAACCCAAGGTAAGGCTTGCTGAAACGGAAGGTTATACACAGATTTGTGCACACTATGAACAGGTTCGAAAGCCTGTAATATGAAGAAATTGAAAAAGTTGCCCACTTATCCACAATTCAAGTTATGCACAAGAGGATACATGCTTCCGGGTGCGTTCCTTCCTGAACGGCGTTTTGCGGCGCAGGCATGCTCCTGCATTCCGCAACGCATACTTTTTCCGCTTCCTGCACATACCAACCCGGTATGCGAACTAAATCAGGCAGGAGGCGGACGATGAATGAAAGCCCGAATCAAAGCGGCGGGAGCGGCCGGCTGCATGCTGGCGATGCTTGTTCTTTCCGCTCAGGCAGCGGAAGCCGCTGCCCCTGAGCAGCGGTCCAATCGGAATGCCGCCGTCGCGGAGCACAATCAGGAAGCGGCGGCAGGATGGAGCAAGCCCTACCATTTCGGCTTCAAAAAAAGCAAAAACGGCCAGCTTCCCTCGATAGCCGAGGAGGGCTTCATGCCGATGCTTGAGAAGCATAAGGCGATTTTTCTCGGCAATACGGCCGAGAAGGAGCTGTATCTGACCTTCGACAACGGGTACGAGAAGGACAAGCTTACGGCGCAGATTCTGGACGTATTGAAGGAGAAGAAGGTCCCGGCCATCTTTTTCATCACGGGCCATTATGTCAAGACGGAGCCTGATCTCGTCAAGAGGATGGCCTCCGAGGGCCATCTGATCGGCAACCATTCCTGGAGCCATCCCGATATGAGCACGCTGCATCCGGATGCGGTCAAGCGGGAGCTGGCCGATGTGAAAAAAGCGGTAGCCGACCTGACAGGCTTCCGGGAAATGAACTATTTGCGTCCTCCGAGAGGCATTTTCAGCGACCGCATGCTGGAGGCGAGCAAGGAGGACGGCTATACCAATGTGTTCTGGTCGGTCGCCTACAAGGATTGGGATACCTCCGCTCAAAAAGGGGCGGAATATGCCTACAGCAACGTAATGGGCCAGCTTCATCCCGGTGCCGTCCTGCTGCTTCACGCGGTATCCAGGGACAATGCGCAAGCTCTCGGACGAATAATCGACTCCGCGCGAGGCCAGGGGTACACGTTCAAAAGTCTGGATCAGCTCACGCAGCGGACTTATCGCTGAAGCCGGAAGCGTCCTTCCGCTGCTTACGGCAAGCTTAAGGGCTAGGTATGGGCAAGCTATCATCTTCGGGACAAGTGCAAGGGATGGGGTCAACCGGTTTATTTGGTTGGCCCTTTTCCGATTTGCAGGCATCGGGAGGGCATGTCCGTCCAGGTTTTTGAACGAGCGATGGCTAGTTGCGCGCCTGCGCCTAGAAGGGAAGGGATGAAAGATACAGGGAAATCCAATTGTCGATTTAGGATACCATATGGTATCCTAATAATGAAATGATACTCATACGCACAGAGGAGCTGTATCTCATGACCGAAAACCTGCAACCGGGCCGCTCGCTGCCCGATATCCGTCAGACCCAGATCATCAACGCCCCCATCGCTCTCGTATGGGAGAAAGCCGCTACTTCCGAGGGCATCGCCTCCTGGTTCATGCCCAATACGTTTAAACCGGAGGATGGAGCGGAGTTCATCCTGCATGCGGGCCCTTTCGGAGATTCCAAATGCAAAGTAACCGAGCTGTCGCCTCCACGCCGGCTTAGCTTCGCCTGGGGAGAACAATGGTCCATCACGTTCGAGCTGCGCGAGCTGGAGCCGGATGTGACGGAATTCACCTTGATCCACTCCGGCTGGCTGGAGGAAGGAAGGACGGAATTCGGACAGCCTCACAGCCAGGTGCGGGGCCATATGAACGGCGGCTGGGAGAAAATGGTTCAGAAGCTCGCCGGCATGTTCCCTTCCTGACATATGGGAGCGAAGGAACAGCGGCATGACGTGTTTCAGGCGATCGCCGATCCGACTCGCCGGGAGCTGCTGCAGCTGCTTCGTACCGGGGAGGAGTTTCCGCTCAAGGGCATCACTCCTCATTTTTCCATGACAAGGGCTGCCGTATCCAAGCATCTGCATATTTTATCCGATGCGGGACTCGTTCACGAACGGCGTGTCGGGCGCGAGACCCGGTACCGGATGAATGCCGATCCTCTGCTGGAGCTTCGGCGCTGGCTCGCCTTCTTCGAACGTTATTGGGACAACAAGCTGGGCATGCTGAAGATGATTGCGGAGACGGAGCATGAAGCAGCCGGCGCGAAATCGGATCAGCCGGCCGCTCAGGACGGGAAATAGAACGGGGGATTCATGCCATGGTCGCTGTCGGGCAGCGTGTGCCGGGCTCTGCCGGGCGGCGTGCATGAAGCTTGGTGAAGCGTTGTGCAGGCAACGCCTCTCGTCTCAGGGATCCGCATGAACCGCATAGGCGGACATCCTGCAAGGGCTCTCGGACCGTTCGTTTGATCGCCGAAACCCGGCTATGCTATAATAATGTAACTTACTTAGTTACAGTTAGTTGTGGACGGATTCGAAACAACGGGAGGAAGGCAGCATGAAGGTAGAGATTTGGTCCGACTATGCATGTCCGTTTTGCTATATCGGCAAGAAAAGGTTTGAGTTGGCGCTGCAATCGTTTCCGCATCGGGATAAGATCGAGGTCGTATACCGCAGCTTCGAGCTGGACCCGAATGCAAAGCACGTGCCGGGCACCAGCATTCATGAACTGCTGTCGCGCAAATACGGATTCCCATTGGAACAGGCCAAGGCGAGCAATGCGAATGTCGGCAGCCAGGCCGCCGAGCTCGGCTTGACCTTCGATTTTGACGCGATGAAGACGGGCAATACGTTCGATGCCCACCGCCTGATGCACTGGGCATCGGAGCAGGGCAAGGGCAACGCCCTTTCCGAAGGGTTGTTCCGTGCCTACTTCGAACAAGGACGGCTGCTCGAAGACCGCCAGACGCTGGCGGAGCTGGCAGCTGAAGCAGGGCTTGATGCGGCGGAAGCAGCAGAGGTTCTCGCTTCGGGACGATATGAGGCGGAGACGAGGAGAGACGAGCAGGAAGGCTCCGCGCTGGGCATCCAGGGAGTTCCTTTCTATGTCCTGGATCGCAAATACGGCGTATCCGGCGCCCAGCCTCCATCCGTATTCCTCCAGGCGCTGGAGCAGGCTTGGTCGGAGCGCGCGGCCGCTGCCGCCGATTCCGTTCAAGCCGGAGCTGCCGCAGGCGGGGATTGCGGAGATGGAGCCTGCGCCGTTCCTGCAGCAGCGAGCGATGGGGACGCATGCGAGGACGGGAGCTGCGCTGTCCCGGATCCAAGCGGCAAGTAAGGAAGGTGAAGAAGCAAGCTGCGCAAGCCGCTTGCTTCTTCTTTTTTTATGGACATGTCTGGCGGAAGCCCAGGCAGCCGGTATCCGGCATCCGATACCCGGCGCCAGGCACGAAACAGCAGACTAGTAGGCACCTGAAACAAGACACAAGAAGCAAGGCACCAGACACCAGACACAAACCACAAACCACAAACCACAAACCACAAACCACAAACCACAAACCACAAACCAGACACCATACACCAGACACCAGAAACCATACACCATACACCAGACACCATACACCATACACCAGACACCATACACCATACACCAGACACCAGACACCAGACACCAGCCCCGACACCTGACATTGGAACCCGGCATCAGGGACTAATCAGTAACACGAGGCACGATGACATAAGCTTATTGGAGCAAAGGCTGCTCGACTGGACATCAGACCCGTTATGGGGATGAAACTGGCCAAAAAGGAGATCTATCGGACATCAGATCCGTTATGGGGATGAAAATGGCCAAAAAGGAGATCTATCGGACATCAGATCCGTTATTTGGCCCGTTTCCTGTGTTTTTGAGGCCGAAACGGCTGAATAACGGATCGTATGTCCGATAATCAGCCGAATCGCAGCTAAACGAGCGAATAACGGATCCTATGTCCGATAGAATGAGCGATGGATCTCATTCGTAAGAAAGCATTTGGAAAAACGTCGTGTTCGCTTCAACATCTCGCTCCCCTCAACATCTTGCACCCCTGTGTCCCAAACATAGCCAAACAGCATATAGCCGTGCCCGCTAATCGCCAACCTCAGCGGATTCCCTTCTATCCAAGCGCGTGGGTCAGAGAGATCATCGTCAGCAGCCCGGCGATGAACGAGAGGGTCGCGGTTCTTGCATGTCCATCCCCGTGGCTCTCCGGAATCAGCTCCTTGTAGACGACGAACAGCATGGCTCCGGCCGCGAAGGCGAGGCCGTAAGGGACGACCGGCTCTATGGCTGCGGCAAAGCTGCCTCCAAGGAGTGCAGCGATGAATTCCAGCAGTCCGGTTCCGACAGCCATGAGGACGGCGTAACCGCGTTTTGTACCTTGAGTAATCAGGAACAGTGCCGTCAGGAAGCCTTCCGGAATATTCTGCAAGCCGATGCTGACGGCTACGATCGGTCCCAGCTGGATTTCGCCGCTGCTGTAGCTGACGCCGACGGATAAGCCCTCCGGCAGATTATGCAGCGCCATGGCGGTGAGGAAGAGCGTGGAATTGCGGTCCAGGCCGAACCATCCGCCGCTCTGCGAGTGCAGCGGCTGCGGAAGCTCGCCATGGACGGTGTCGGTATGCGGAATGAGCAATTCCAGCAGCATAAGCACGAATGTGCCGAGCAGGATGCCAATTGTCAGCACGCCTAGATTGGACAGCTTGAGAGCGCTTGGAATGAGGCCGTAGGTCGATGCGGACACCATGATGCCGGCCGTGAATGCAAGCAGCACGTCTTTGCCGCGATGGGTCATGGAGCTGATAAAAAGGGCGGGAAGCGCGCCGACCGCCGTGCACATGGCCGTCGCCAGCGACCCCAGCAGGATCGGATTCATGGCAGTTCTCCTTGCTCCGGTCAAGCCGGCAGAGTTCGCTTGATTACGCCTGTACGGAAGGCATCGAAAGGTAGCTTTTATAGCGGAGGCTGGACACGCGGACCCTCCCGATTCAATTCCGAAGGCATTGCCAAAAGTCTGCCCGCCGCTGAAGCCGTGCCGCCCTGCGGACGGGCAGTTCTGTTCAAAGTATGCCGCCCTGCGGACGGGCAGCTTTGTACCAAAGTATGCCGCCCGCGTGCGGAACATGTTTTTCTTGCTTGTCCGGACTTCTCCCCTCGGCGCCGGGCGGGACTTTATTTCCTTGCCGCTTGCCGATACAATGGGCATACCGGATAGGATCATCCTGCCAGCTGCAGCTTATGCAGCTAGAGCCGGCCAAAGGGGCATCGACTATGATATCCGACCTGCTTGACTATATGACGGAAGAAAATCTGCACCGGCTGCTCGGAGAATACCGTTCCTACGGACCGCTCCCAGGCATCCTGCTGACCTTCCTGAAATCGTTCGTGCCGCCGCTTCCGACGATTCTGATCGTCGGCGTCAACGCCGCCGTATACGGCCTGTGGCTCGGCTTTTTATACTCGTGGATCGGCCTGGTGGCCGGCTGCATGGCTACGTTCCTGCTGGTGCGCACGGCGGCCGGCCACCGCATCGCCCGCCGCTGGGCGGCGAAGCCCAAGGTGAAGGCCAGCATGGACTGGATTCGCCGCAACGGCTTCAGCTATGTGTTCGTCCTTAGCTTGTTTCCAGTCGGTCCGTTCGTGCTGGTGAACATGGCCGCTGCCGTATCCCGCATGAGCGTGCTTCGTTTTCTGGCCGCCGTCGCCGCCGGCAAAGCGGTCATGGCGCTGGCCGTTTCCTTCGTCGGCTATGACATCGCCCGCTTTTACCGGGATCCGCTCCAGCTCGTCTATGTCGTCCTGTTCATCGTGCTCTCCTGGTATGTCTGCAAAAAAATCGAAGCCCGCTTCATGCGCAAAGAAGTCGCTCCGGACGGAGCTCAAGCCGCAGGCGGAAATTAGTTCACGTGTTTCAAACACCCTGACAATCAGTTGTCAGGGTGTTTTTGTTAGTCTGGTTGCAGATGCTAAGGAGATTCCGATGAATCGGCCAGCCGTGAAGTCTTTGCGGTAAGCATCTTTGTCCGGACTGTTTCAGTTTCAACTGAAATCAGTCTCCGGACTGATTTTCGCAGCAAGGCTCCTCGATATAATAGGGGAAGCGTCCGGCCTGATCGGCCGGCAACAGACAGGGGAAGGGCAGGGGATCATCATGGCGCAAGCCTCACGCAGCACGGGCCTCATCGTGGCCGGATTGCTGCTCGGCATTCTGATGGCTTCCATGGACCAGACGATCGTATCGACGGCTATGGGAACCATCGTCAGCGAGCTTGGAGGACTGGACAAATTCGTCTGGGTCACTTCGGCGTATATGGTAGCGGAAATGGCGGGCATGCCGATCTTCGGCAAGCTGTCCGATATGTACGGCCGCAAGAGATTCTATATTTTCGGCATCATCGTGTTCATGGCGGGCTCGGCGCTTTGCGGCACCGCGACTTCCATCGAGCAGCTGGCCATATACCGGGCCATTCAGGGCATCGGGGGCGGAGCGCTCGTGCCGATCGCCTTCACGATCATGTTCGATGCCGTGCCGGCAGGCGCGAGGGGCAAGCTGGGCGGCCTGTTCGGCGCCGTATTCGGCCTCTCCAGCATCTTCGGGCCGCTGCTCGGAGCTTACATTACGGACCATATCCATTGGGAATGGGTTTTCTACATCAATCTTCCGCTCGGCTTGATCGCGCTTGCCTTCATCGCGATCTTCTACAAGGAATCGCCCAAGCATGCCAAGCAGGTCATCGACTGGGGAGGCGCGGCAACGCTGGTCGGAGCGGTCGTCTGCCTGATGTTCGCCCTGGAGTTCGGCGGGAAAACCTACGCTTGGGAGTCCATTCAAATATCCGGCCTGTTCGCCGGATTTGCCGTACTCACCCTTCTGTTCGTCGTGTTCGAGCTGCGGGCCAAGGAGCCGATCATTACGTTCGGCATGTTCCGCAACCGTGAATTCCTCTCCAGCAATCTGATCGGCATCTTCAGCGGCGCCGCCTTCGTGACGGCATCCGTCTACATTCCGATCTTCGTGCAGGGCGTGCTGGGAGGAAGAGCGACCAACTCCGGCCTGGTGCTTCTGCCGATGATGGTCGGCTCGGTCGTGACGGCCACGATGGGCGGCTTCCTCATGACCAAGCTGAAGTACCGGACCCTTATGATGCCGACTCTTGCCATCCTCGTGCTCGGCCTCGTGCTGCTCGCGACGATTGGCGAGGGAACGAACATCTGGACGCTGAGGCTGTTCATGATTCTGGTCGGCCTTGGCATTGGCGCCTCGTTCTCGGTGCTCAGCAATGCGGCTATCTTCTCCGTGCCCGTCTCGGACCGGGGGACGGCCAGCGCGACGCTGAACTTCCTGCGTTCGCTCGGCATGGCGCTCGGCATTACGGTGTTCGGCATCGTCCAGAGCCATCTGTTCAGCGGCCGCATGAAAGATCTGCTCGGC
>NZ_JZEJ01000001.1:4657500-4891405 GCF_001188365.1 Paenibacillus sp. D9
GGGGGGGGCCAGCCGCTCGGGGAGCCGCTGCCGGCGCCGATGCCGCTGGAGCGGGCGGCACGGCGGGCGGAGCCGTAGCTGGAGCAGCCGGCGGAGCCGGCCTTCCGGAGGGCCTGAACTTCAGCGATCCGCGCCAGCTGCTGGATCCCGAAGCCCGCAAGCATATCCCGCAGGAGATTCTCGACTCCATCACCTCGGCGCTCAGCTCCTCCATCGTGCATACCTTCGCTTGGGCGATCCTCCCCGCGGCCATCGCTCTTGTGTTCTCCTTCTTCATGGGCAGCGGCAGAATGGATCCCCAGGAGGTCGCCCGCCAGGAGCAGGAGCATGCGGCCGCGATGCATTGATCCGGCAAGCTGAACGCTGAATACGGAGCTTCATACGTTCGGGCCGAAGGCCGCTTCCCATCCTGATTTTCAGGATGCGGAGCGGCCTTTTTTGTGCTACACTGGCGTAATGTCTTTTGGGCTCCAGGATAAGCAAGGTTCAATTTCGGGGAAAGCAAGTTTCGATTTCGGGGAAAGCAAGGTTTGATTTCGGGGAAAGCAAGGTTCGATTTCAGGAAAAGCAAGGTTGTATTCCGGGGCAGCAGGTTTGGATTTCAGAGAAAGCAAGCTTGGCCCTGCTCTAGTTGAAATAAAAGGAAACGGAAGAAAGAGGTATACCCTATGCGTGGAACGGCTCCGATTAAAGCATTTAATTTTCTCTTTTTTGCCCTGCTGGCCATGTTCGTTTCGTTCATGCCGGTCTACCTGAGCGATCAAGGACTGAATCCGGCCCGCATCGGCCTCATCACGGGCACGGGCGGCTTCATCACGATCGTCGCCCAGCCGCTCTGGGGCATGATCAGCGACCGGATGCGCACCGTGCAGAAGGTGCTGCTCCTGCTCGTGGCCTGTTCATCCGCCATCGGCTACTTCCTGTACGATTCCTCGAGCTTCGGCATGCTGCTGCTGTTCGCCATGCTCATGTACTTCTTCCTGATGCCGGTCGATCCGCTCATCGAGAGCCTGAACTTCCGGACGGCGGAGCGGCTGGGGACGAGCTACGGCTCCATCCGCACCTACGGAGCGCTCGGTTATGCCGTCATGTCGCTGGCGGTCGGCTACGTCATGTCCTATCTCGGAGCTGGCAGCTTGTCCTGGCTGTTCGCGGGCGCGGGCATCGTCAGCCTGCTGGTCGCGCTTCTGCTGCCCGATGCCGCAGTGTCGGGCAAGCCCGTCACGATCGCCAGCCTGCGGGTGTTCCTCTCCAATCGGAGGACGCAGCTGTTCCTGCTGCTCATCTTCATCAGCGCCGTGCCGCAGCGGATCAACGATACCTTTCTCGGCGTCTACATCCGGGAGCTGGGCGGCAAGCCCGAGCTGGTCGGCCAGGCCTGGTTCCTGGCCGCCGGCAGCGAGATTGTTGTCTTCGCGCTGAGCTTCTGGTGGCTCCGCCGCGGCAAGGAGATGCTGCTCATCTCGATCGCCGGCTTCTTCTATTTCATCCGTTTCTTTCTGTCTGCGTGGATCACGGAGCCATACGGCCTCGTTGCGATCCAGCTGCTTCAGATCGTCACCTTCCCGGTGTTCTACTCGGCCGCGATCCAGTACCTGTACCGGATCGTGCCGGAGGAATGGCGCGCGACGGGGCAGACGGTGCTTGCTCTGCTCTTCTTCGGCGTGTCGGGCATCGTCGCTTCGTACGGAGGAGGGTGGCTGTATGACCGCCTTGGCGGCCAAGTGCTGTACCTGACGATATCCGGCCTGTCCCTTGCCGGCCTGCTGTTCGGAATCGGGCTGTACCGGGCTTCCTCGCGTGAGGATGCGGCTCAAGCCCGGTCGTAATAGTGCTTGAACGTATCCTCCATCACATGCCAGAAGCGGAGCTTGCGCCGGTCTGTCCTGCGCAGCGCGTCGCTCAGCTCGGCTGCGGAGGAGCAGTCGCTGTCGGCGACGGCGCTGACGAGATCGAAGATCATTTCCTGATTTGTTTGCGAGTGCCGATAAATGAAATAAATTTGCACGACCTCCTGGGTCAGGAGATGGCGGTATTTTTGTCCGATGGCGTACATGGGAGCTTCGCCTCGCTTCTGTTCATGGATGGACGGCTGGATAGTCCAAGTATGGTTCCGCATAATAAATTTACCCTTGATTTCAGCATATGAAAGCTCGTACGCAGCGGATTGGGCCGCTCTCTTCAAAAGGTGTGAAATCAATGATGATCGGAATGGTCGGTTTTTCGCTGCGCAGGTATGGTGAGACCCGGAGATTTACGGTATAATCGGGGACGAGCTTATGAATTCATTGACGAAGGAGTACGATGATGGAAAAAGTACTTGTTTTTGGCCATAAGAACCCCGATACGGATACGATTTGCTCCGCGATCGCCTACGCGGACCTGAAAAACCAGCTCGGCTGGAACGCCGAGGCGATCCGCCTCGGAACGGTGAGCGGCGAGACTCAATACGCTCTCGATCACTTTGGAGTCGGCGCGCCGCGCCTTGTCGAGGCTGTCGCCGCCGAGGCGAAGCAGGTTATCCTTGTCGACCATAACGAGCGCCAGCAGAGCGCTTCCGATATCGATGAAGTAACGGTCATCGAGGTCATCGACCATCACCGCATCGCCAACTTCGAGACGAAGGCGCCGCTGTACTACCGCGCCGAGCCGGTCGGATGCACGGCTACGATCCTGCTGAAGATCTTCAAGGAGAACGGCCTGTCGCCGCGCAAGGAAATCGCCGGCCTCATGCTGTCCGCCATCATCTCCGACTCCCTGCTGTTCAAGTCCCCGACCTGCACGGAGCAGGATGTGGCAGCGGCGCGCGAGCTCGCTGAAATCGCCGGCGTCGATGCCGCCAGCTACGGCCTGAGCATGCTGAAGGCCGGAGCAGACCTCAGCGACAAGACGGTCGCCGACCTGATCAGCCTCGACTCCAAGGAATTCTCCATGGGCGCGGCCAAGGTCGAGATCGCTCAAGTCAACGCCGTTGACCTGAATGATGTGCTCTCCCGCCAGGCGGAAGTCGAAGCGGCGCTGAACGCAATCATCGCTTCCAAAGGATTGGATCTGTTCGTGTTCGTTACGACGGACATCATCAACAACGACTCCGTCGCGATCGCTCTCGGCAAGCACACGGCTGCCTTCGAGGAAGCGTTCGGCGTGAAGCTGGACGCCAACAAGGCGACGCTGAAGGGCATCGTGTCCCGCAAATCGCAGGTCGTTCCGGTTCTGACGGAAATCCTGGCGAAGAAATAACAACCATACGAAAAGCCTCTTTCCCCGAAGGGAAAGAGGCTTTTTTTCGTGATGAAACCAGTTTTCCGGCGCTGGATATCGGCGGGCGCAGCGATCGACTGCTCCTTCGCCGCGATGGGCATTCCCGTTTGATTCCCGGTATTTATAGGCTCAGGATTCGCTGACGGTATCGCCGACCTCGCTCTTGAACCGGTTCAAGTCCGCCTCGCGGCATTCCAGCTTGAGCCTTGTTCCGCCTTCCTCGTATTCGGTTTCGAGAATATGGGCGTTGTCGTTGAAGAAGGCGACCCAGCTGCCCTTGTCGTAAGGCACGACAATCTCGGTCTGGACATAGTCGGTGAAAATGCTCTTGCGGATCGACTCGACCAATTCGTCGATGCCTTCCCGGCGATAAGCGGACAGATAGATGCGGCTGTCCTCCACGCGCGGATAGGAAACTTCCGCCAGATCCGACTTGTTATAGGCATACAGCATCGGAATATGATCGGCGCGAAGCTCCTTCAGCGTCTCTTCCGTCACCCGGATCTGCTGTTCGTACTCGGGATTGGACGTATCGACGACATGCACGAGCAGGTCGGCTTCGGATACTTCCTCCAGCGTGGAGCGGAATGCCTTGATGAGATGATGGGGAAGTCCGCTGACGAATCCGACGGTATCGGTCAGCAGGAACGACTTGCGGTCCGGCAGCTCGATGCTGCGCACGGACGTCTCCAGCGTGGCGAACAGCATATCCTTCGCGAGTACGCCTTTGCCCGAGTCGGGATGGAAGGTATCGACCATGGCGTTGAGCAGCGTCGACTTGCCTGCGTTCGTGTAGCCGACGAGGCAGACGACGGGAATTTCGTTCTTCTTGCGGCGCTGCCGCTGGATCTGGCGCTGGGCGACCAGCTTCTCCAGCTCGGTCTCAAGCCCATGGATGCGCTCCTCGATCCGCCTGCGGTCCAGCTCGAGCTTGGTCTCTCCGGCGCCGCGGTTGGCGAGGCCCGATCCGCCCCCGCCGCCTTGGCGGCCCAGCGATTCCCGGAGGCCGACCAGACGGGGCAGCATGTAGCTCAGCCGGGCGACTTCGACCTGCAGCTGCGCTTCTCGCGTCTGGGCCCGCTCGGCAAAGATGTCGAGAATCAGTATCGTGCGGTCGATGACCTTGGTTTTGAGCTCCGCTTCCAGGTTGCGGATCTGGGAAGGGGACAGCTCGTTGTTGCAGATGACGGTCGGCTGGTCGAACTGCTCCACCAGCGCGGCGAGCTCCTCGATTTTGCCGGACCCGAGATAATGGGTCTTATGGATGCGCTCCGCCTTCTGCGTCAGCTCCGTGACGGGCTCGACGTTGCAGGCTTCCGCCAGATTGCGCAGCTCCTCCATGGAGTAGGCGAATTGGTGGTTGTTCTGCTCGTGGACGCCCACGAGGATGGCTTTTTCTTTTGGGGCTATGGTCATAAGGTTGATCTTCCTTTCGGTGTGCGAGTGGACTTGCAGCCGCCTGGTTTAGAAATAGGATACCCTGATTCGGGAAGCAGCAAAAAGGACACGGGCATAAAAAGCCCGTGTCCTCGTAGGTGTGCTGGATATGGCGGCGGCAGGAAGGAGGCGGCAATGACTGCCGTCGATCCCTCCTTATCCAGGCATAGCCTCATATAGAGCCGCCACGGCGGCCTTCCCGCACCCTGGGAGCGGATAGGCCGAAATGGAGGCAGCTAGAGCTATGTACGTGGACAGACCACATCTGAGTTCCCTGCACAAGGCAGAACATGGGCGCTATTCAATTAGCGACGCACCGTGCGAACTCGGATGTAGTTAATCACACGTAACCCTCCGTTCAAATTCAAAGTGGTTTGAGTGTACCATAGGATTCCAGGCAAACGCAACCGGGGCAGGAGTCTATGCCTCTGCGCCCAAGTCTCAAAGCAATTGAATGCCCCTGCGAATGTAGGCACGCCGGCAGGAGGAGCAAAAAAAATAAAATGATGGGATGAACAACCATTTCCCGATCCGAACCGTTAGGGAAGTAAAGAACGGAGGAGGGTATTTTTGCGAAAAACGATCATCTTGCTGGCAGCGGCCACGCTTGGCATAACGTCCGGCTGCGGGGAAGGACAGCACTCCGTGTCCTCCTCGCCGGGCATTCGCTCCATATCGACAGCGGAGCAGGGGGATTCAGGAAAGCTTGCCGACGGAGTCGCGGTGAGCCGATCGCTCCGCTTTGGCCAAGTCAATGAGGCTCCTTACGGCAGCTTTTCGGAGAAAGGGCAGCTCGGAGCGTTCGACAAGGCGATCCGTTCCGCTACGAAAATCGAAGGCATTCTCGATGTGGCCCAGCCGGATTACGACGTCGTCATCACGGAAGACGGCAAGCGGACGGAAATTCATCTCTGGCTTCGTCCCGATTCGAAGCAAGGCATGTATACGTATGTATCCGACACAGGGACGGGCTACACGCTGACGGAGACATCGACCCGCCGATTGTGCGATCTGATCTGGGGGCTGAAATACGGGGCGGATCAAGCGGCGGCCAACGGGGATTTGGTGAACGCCCACGGGATTGTGAGCAACCGGGACAAATGGGAAACATTCAAGTCGAATGTGGAGGCCGGCATTCCCGCCGAGCTTCAGGTCGTTCAGTACACCATTGAAGGCGACCCTATCTTCGACAATCTGTCGTTTGACGGGAAGACGATCATGCACAAGCACGACACGACCCACGATGCTTATGGAACGCCCCGCACAAGCTTTGACTTCTGCAGATCGATCAAGGAGAACAAGAAGGACAACGGGACGGAATATCTTCTGGGTTCCTGCGGGGAGGGCAACGGCGAGAACGGAATGTTCAATCTGTATCTGGAAAATCCATGACCGGGATAAGGGCGGACGCAATCAGAGCAAAACCAAAAACAGACGAACAAGCAGCCGGGAAGGCTGCTTGTTCGTCTGTTTTGACCGCTATGCAGGAAGCTGAGGGACAAGGGCGGAATCCGTCAGGAAGCCGTGCCGTACCATTTGTACGTCATGGCGGATTTGGCCGGAATCGTCACGTTGAAGCTCTGGCTGCCCCACTGGATTTTCACGTTGCGGGCAGAGGTGGAGGAGTTGTAGGCGACGACGACTTTGGAGCCGTCCGGGTTTTTGAAGGCGACGTCCTTGATCTCGCTGCCGGTGTTCGTCGAGATCCGGTAAGCGCCGGGAACGACGAATTTGCTGAAGTGTCCGAGCAGGTAGTACTGCTTTTTGTACGTAACCGTATTTTCCGGCCTGGCGTTGTTGTTGTCGGAGTTCTGGATCGTGATCATGCCTTTGTTGCTGTTGTTGTCGCCGAGCAGCGAAGGGCCGTCCTTCTGGTCGAGCGCCGCATTCCACAGGATGATGGACTTGGACCAGTTGCGCGTGATGTTGATGAACTCGTTCATCATCGTATCGAAGCCCTGCGACGTGCCGTTCTGCGGATCGTTCCAGTTGCCGAAGCCGCCCTCGGTGAACCAGACATCCTTGTCGGGATGGGCATTGTGCATCGAGGTCATCTGCGAGCCGTCGCCGCTGTCGTAGTGGTGGAAGGCGCTGCCGGATACATAGCTGCCTTTGCCCGCGTTTTTGAGGCTGGTGATGACGGTGTTCGGGAAGCCCCAGTCCAGATAGTTGTGGTCGAAGGCGATGATTTTCGTGTTGATGCCGGCGTTTTTCAGCGTCGGTCCGAGATAGTCGCCGATGAAGCCGATCTCATCCTGGGTGTTCATGCCCATGGATGGGTAGTGGGTCGGCTCATACAGCGGCTCGTTCTGCACGGTGACCGCGTAGATCGGAATTCCTTGGCCCTGATAGGCTTGAATGTATTTCTTGAAATACTCGGCGTAGGTGCCGTAGTATTCGGCCTTGAGCTTGCCGCCGTTCAGCGTCCCGGAATATTTCATCCAGGCCGGGGCGCTCCAAGGGGAAGCGAATACTTTGATGCCGGGATTTTTGGCCTGGGCGGCCTTGATCATCGGAATGATGTAGGATTGGTCGCGGCTGATGCTGAAATTGTTGAGTGCCGTATCGCCTGCCGTGTCCGCATACGTATAGGCGCTCCAGGTGAAGTCCGAGCTGCCCATCGGCTGCCGCAGGACGCTGAGCCCGATGCCTGTATTGCCGAACAGCTTCTCCATGACCTCGGCCCGCTTGTTCGCGTCAAGCTTGTAGTTCAGCAGCCAGGCGGAGGAATCGGTGAGGGATACGCCGAAGCCGTCCATCTGCTGGTAGGTCGTGCCTTCGTTCACCGTGATCGTATAATCGGCGCTGCCCGCGCTGCCGCTGAAGTTCTTGTCGCCGATCCGCGTCAGGCGGGCGCTCGGACTGAGGCCTACAGCCGGCTCGGAGTTCGGGTCGGAGGTGGAGATCCAGACTTCGACCTGCTCGCCTGCAGCTTTGGCCGGCTGAGGGGCGTAGGAGCCTCCTGCGGCGACAAGCGCCGCGGCCAGCACGACAGAGGCGGTTTTCTTTTTCCATGCCGTCATCAATCATTCTCCTTTCGGGGATAAGGGATTCAAGGTTGCTTATGCCTTCGCAGAGCCGCTAGGAAAAAATGAAAGCCAGATTCCAGCGGAGATACCAACGGACACCTCCCACCCTGTAATCGATTACAAAACAACGGGCACAAAACCCGGATTCCCGCTTTTTTGGAAGCGTTTACCGGGTGAAAATATCGTAAGGGATCGTTATCCAAAAATCAAGGCCGAAAATTTCGGGTTCGCAGCCTTCACGAGGAATTCCGCTGGAAGGAGGACGAGCTGCGCACCAGCAGCTCGGAATCGACCTTGAACACGCGCCTGTCCCTGAACTGGTCTTCGTTCATGGAGTCGATCAGCTTCTCGACGATAAGGGCTCCCATCGTGTACTTCGGCTGGTTGACGGTGCTGAGCGTCGGCGTGATGTACTTGCTGATGCGGTTGTTGTCGACGCCGACGACAGCGAGGTCCTCGGGTATGCGAATGCCGCGTTCCCTGCAGATCTTGTAGATGCCTAAAGCCATCTCGTCGTTGGCGGCATACACGGCGGTGAAATCGGCGGACCGCGACAGCAGCCGCTCCATCGCCTCGTAGCCGCCTGCCTCGCTGAAGTTCCCGTTCTCGATCAGCTCGGGACGGAACGGAAGGCGATGCTCCTTGAGCGCCTTCATGTATCCTTCCAGCCGCTCGTAGCTGTCGATCGATTCCGCATAACCGCTGAGAAAGGCGATGCTCGTGTGGCCCATTCCGACCAGATGGGTCACGACCTCGGTGGAGAATTTGACGTTGTCGGTATAGATGCAGGGCACGCCTTCATGCTCGATGTGGCGGCCGACGATGCCGATGGCGTAGCCTCTGCCGGCTATGTCGAGGATGTCGGAATCGGGGATCGCTGGAGCGACCAGGATCGCGGCGTCCACGGTGCGGTTCATCAGGAGCGTAAGGTATTCCAGCTCCTTGGACGGCTGGTTCTCGGCATCGCAGATCAGCACCTTGTAATGCTTCACGTATGCCATGTTCTCCATTCCCTTGATGATCTCCGTGAAATAGGACACGTTGATATCCTGCACGATGACCGCGATGGTCTTCGTCTTCTGCACGCGCAGGTTTTTGGCGACGGCGTTGGGGTAATACCCCATCTCCTTGATCGCCTGAAGCACTTTCTCTTTGGTTTTGGCCGTGACGCCGGAGCTGTCGTTCAGCACCCTGGACACGGTGGCGGTAGAGACGCCGGCCCGATGGGCGACATCGACAATCTTCACATCCATGATAGACATCAACCTTTATAATAGGACTAGTTCCGATCGTTGGAAGCAAGAAGCAAAGGGAACTGTAATCGTTTTCAGCATTGCTTTCATTTTAGACGATCCAACCCGGGAGACACAACCTAAAAAAGTTCTTGTAATCGTTTTCCGTCCTTGCTATACTCCGAAATGTAACCGCTGGACAGAATTGGCATGGAAAAGCAAGGGAGATTGTCACTCTTTAGGGCGGAGCCATTTTTTTTCATCCAAAATGTAATCGATAACATTACGAGCCAAGTTGGAGCAAGAGAGAATGTGAATGAATTGAAAGACATCAAAGCAGACAGCACGATCAGCGACGTGGCCAAGGCGGCCCGCGTATCGGTCGCTACGGTGTCCCGGGTGCTCAACGGGAGCGGGGCGGTAAGCGCCAAGACGAGATTGCGCGTCGAGGAGGCGATCCGGGAGCTGAGCTTCATGCCGAACGCTTCCGCCAAAAGCCTGCGGGCGCTGCGCACGATGACGATCGGGGTCATCGTCTCGGACATTCTGGTCTCTTATTACGCGGAAATCATCAAAGGGATCGAGAATACGGCCAATGCGCTGCACTACAAAATCATCATTTGCGACGCTCAGAACCAAAAAGAGAAGGAATCCGACTACATGACGCTCGTCATGAACCGGACGGTGGACGGCATCATTCTCATTACGCCCAAGCTTACGGATGCCGAGCTGGCAGCCTATGCGGAGAAAGGGTATGCGATCGGGCTGATCGGCAGATCGATCGACCATCCGCTCATTCCTTGCGTGTACACGGACAATGTAGGAGCAGCCCAGGAGGCGGTCAGCCACCTGACGATCCAGGGGCATGAGCGGCTGGCATTCCTGAGCGGATTCGCGGATGCGACCGACAGCTACGAGCGGCTGGAGGGGTATATGAAAGCGCTTCGGCTGGCGGGACTGCCGTTCGTGCCGGAGCTGATCGAGAACGGCGGCTTCAGCGAGAATGGCGGCTATGATGCGTTCCACCGCCTCATGGACAAAGGCCATCCGTTCACCGCGGTGTTTGCAGCCAATGACGAGATGGCGCTTGGCATCTATCGGGCCTGCTCCGAGAGAGGCCTGTCGATTCCGGAGGACATGGCGGTCATCGGCGTCGACAACAACCGGGTCAGCAAGTACATCACGCCGACGCTGAGCACGGTGGACCAGCCCAAGTACAGCATGGGCGCCCTGCTCGCCGAGAAGCTGATCGATCAGCTTGGCGGCAACCAGTATGCGGACAGGAGATCGTTCCAGGTCGGATCGAAGCTGCTTGTCCGGCAATCCTCTCTTTTCGAGGTAAAAAGAAATCGATTACAGCAACCATCATCCGATTAGGCCGGAGGTAATCCAATGAAAGGCTTTCTCCAAGAGCTGTCCCGCAACCGAATCATGTTTCTCATGATATTGCCTGCCCTGATCTTTTTCGTTGTCTTCTCGTATATCCCCATGGTAGGCGTCTATTATGCCTTCACGAACTTCGACTTCGAGGGCGGGCTGTTCGGCAGCGAGTTCGTCGGCATGCAGAACTTCAAGTTTCTCTACGATTCGGGCGTGCTGTGGAACCTGACCAAAAACACCGTCCTCTACAATCTGGCCTTCATCCTGCTCGGCAACGCGCTCCAGCTGATCTGCGCGATCTTCCTCAGCGAGCTGCCGGGCAAGTGGTTCCGCAAGCTGACGCAATCCATCATGTTCCTGCCCTTCTTCGTCTCGTTCGTTCTGGTCGGAGCCTTCGTCTTCAACCTGTTCAATTCCAGCAACGGCGTCATCAACACGGTGCTGGTCCAGCTGGGCCTGCAGCCGTATGATTTCTACCTGCACACCGCGCCGTGGAAGTACATCATCATCTTCTTCAACATCTGGAAAGGGCTCGGCTACGGCACGATCATCTATCTGGCCGCGATCATGAGCATCAGCGACGAGTATCATGAAGCCGCGAAAATCGACGGAGCGAACATATTCAAGCGGATCCGCTACATCACGCTTCCGATGCTCGTGCCGACCTTCATCCTGCTGATTCTCCTCAGCCTGGGAGGCATTTTGAAAGGACAGTTCGATCTGTTCTACCAGATCATCGGCAGCAACGGCGTCCTCTACAACTCGACGGACATCATCGACACCTACGTCTACCGCTCGCTTGCCGTCAACTTCGATATCGGCATGGGCACGGCCGCAGGACTGTACCAGAGCTTCTTCGGACTGGTGCTGGTCGTTACGGTGAACTACATCATTCGCAAAACGCATAAAGACTACGCGTTGTTCTAGGAGGAGCCGCTCATGAAAATCCGCACGGAGAAATCGACCCATCTGTTCAACGCGATCGGTTACGTCTTGATGACGCTTTTCGCCCTGCTCTGCCTGCTGCCGTTTCTGCTCATCGTATCGGGATCGTTCTCCTCGGAGAACGAGATCATCACCGAGGGCTTCAAGCTCGTCCCGGATCAATTTTCCGTGGATGCCTACCGCGCCGTCTTCAGCGATCCGACGCAGATCTTCAACGCCTACCGGGTATCCATCCTGCTGACGGTATGCGGGACGGTGCTGGGGCTGTTCCTCACCTCGATGGCGGGATACGTCCTGTCCCGCCAGGATTTCAAATACCGGGGCAATCTGGCGTTCTTCATCTACTTCACGACGCTGTTCAGCGGCGGCCTGATCCCCTGGTACATCCTCATCGTCAACCATCTGCAGCTCAAGGACAGCTACTTGGCGCTGCTGCTTCCGGGCCTGCTCAGCGCCTGGAACATCATTCTCATGAAGAACTTCATGAAGTCGATTCCCGAGTCGATCTCCGAATCGGCCAAGATCGACGGGGCCGGGGACTTCACCATCTACCGGAAGCTGATCCTGCCGCTGTCGGCTCCGGGCCTGGCGACGATCGGATTGTTCATGGCGCTGGCCTACTGGAATGATTGGTTCACGGCCAATCTGTTCATCACGACGGAGTCGAAGTATCCGCTCCAGTTCCTGCTCTACAAGATTCTCGCCAGCGCAGCCGTCCTCAAGACGAGCATTGCGGGCAATCTGTCGCCGGACTTCAAGCCGCCGGCCGAGACGCTCAAGATGGCAGCCGCTGTCATTGTGACGGGCCCGATTATTTTCTTGTATCCGTTCGTGCAGCGTTTCTTTGTGAAGGGGCTGACGATCGGGGCGGTGAAGGGGTGATGGCTCGCCTTTTCCGCAGATGTGGCTCGCTTAAGGATTGCGAAGGGATGCTTCGAAGCACGCTCAGGGATTCCGCAGGCATGCTCCGAAGCACGCTCAGGGATTCCGAAGGCATGCTCCGAAGCACGCTCAGGAATTCCGCGGGCATGCTCCGAAGCACGCTCAGGGATTCCGCAGGCATGCTCCGAAGCACGCTCAGGGACTCCGCAGGCATGCTCCGAAGCATGCTCAGGGACTCCGCAGGCATGCTCCGAAGCACGCTCAGGGATTCCGCAGGCGGATAGCCCTTCCAATCGCTGTTGAACCCGGATTTCTTCGATCCACTAAGCCATTCGGCTGTGGAAATCCGGCTTCAAAGGCGACCGCTGACGCTTTTCCAGAGCTATTCCGCCCGCTCCATCCCCTCGCGAATGAATCCCCCCTCCTCCGATTGCGTGAACTCGCTCCGCTCTCACGCTTGGAGAAGGGAAGCGCAACTCGCTCCACCCTTGCGCTGAAGGTGCAGGGAAGCGCTGCTCGCTCCGCTCCCGCACCAAGGGGGGAGAGAAGATCGAACTCGCTTCGCTCCTGAGTTGCGGAGAAGGAAGGCGCTGCTCGCTCTGCTCCCGCGCCTAGAGGAAGAAACGGGCGCAACCGACCGTCATGGAACGGCTGAAAAGCAAGCTGAAAAGCAAGCTGGAAAGCGCTTGCGACGTGAGCTAGATCATGGAGAAGCGTCAGCGGTCGCTTCTGCAAGCCGAATGGCTCTTTCTGTGTCCGGCAAGCAGACGCGATGATAAAAGAGACAGGCAAGAACGAGAGCAAAGAGCAAGAACGAGAGAGCAAGAACGAGAGAGCAAGAACGAGAGAGCAAGGAACGAGAGTGCAAAGAACGAGAGAACAAGAACGAGAGCAAAGAGCAAGAACGAGAGAGCAAGGAACGAGAGTGCAAAGAACGAGAGAGCAAGGAACGAGAAAGAGAACGGAACGGGGTTGCCATTTTGCAAAACCTTACTAGGAGGAGTCTATCATGAACAAAAAGAAAACAGTCGGTCTGGCGATGACGACGGTGCTGCTGGCCGGTGTGCTGACGGCATGCAGCGGAAACGGAAACAATGGAAACAGCGGCAACAGCGGAAGCGCCGAAAATAAGGGAGCCGCGACCAATGGCGCGGCTGCAGCGAACAACGGAGCCGCTCCATCGGCAGACCCGGGGAAGATCGACACGTCCAAGAAGGTGGAACTTGTCTGGTACGTCCTCGGCGACAGCCACAAGGACAGCCCGCAGGTGCAGGAAGAAATCAACAAAATGCTGGAGAAGGACATCAACGCCACGATCAAGCTGAACTTCACGACCTGGAACGACTGGCAGACGAAATACAACCTGCTGCTGACGTCCGGAGAGAAGGTGGATATGGTGTTCGCCTCCACCTGGGCCGACTACTACAAATTCGCGGACCAAGGCGCGTTCAAGGATCTGACGGACCTGATCCCGACCTATATGCCGGAAACGTGGAAAACCGTGCCGAAGCAGGATTGGACGGAAGCGACGGTTCAAGGAAAAATCTTCGCCGTACCGAGCACATATCCGGAGTACACGCCTGACGGGCTCGTGTACCGCGAGGACTGGCGCAAGGAGCTGAACGTGCCGGAGATCAAGGATCTCGATTCGATCGAGGCCTACCTGGAAGCCGTCAAAACGCAGAAAAAGGTCACGCCGATCAACGGCAAAGCCTGGAACGAAGTCTTCACGCTTTTCAAGGCCTATGAAGGCTACGAGCAGATCGGCGGAGACAGCGGCGTCATCGTCGCCAAATCCTATGATACGCCGCGGGATATTATCAACTATGCCGAAACGCCGGAGTTCGAGCAATTCGTCAAGCGCATGAAGACCTGGTCGGAAAAAGGCTTCTGGACCTCGGATACGCTCTCCTCGCAGAAGGAAGCCGGAGATGCCCTCAAGGCGGGCACGGGCGGGGCTTACTGGCGCAACGCTCCCGGCGCGGGCGGCTTCATCGTCGATGCCGAGAAGGCGAACAAAGGAGCGGCCCAGTACGGGTATTTCCCGTTCACGCGCTTCCATAACTATGCGATGCCGACGCTGTCGGTCAACAACGCGATGGCGATACCGAAAAGCTCGAAAAATCCGGAGCGCTCGCTGATGGCGCTGGAAAAAATTCGGACGGATGAGAGATACTTCGACCTGCTCACCTATGGCATCAAGGACCTGGACTACAATCTCAGCGAAGACGGAAAGCTGGTCATTACGCCTCCAAAGGGCAAGGAAAACGACAAAACCTTCAAGAACTACGGCATTACGAGCTGGGGCTGGCGTGTCGAGAGCCTGATCAAAGAAGAGCAAGCCGGGGGATGGAAGCAGTTCCCGACGCTGCTCGAGGAATTCAAGGCCGAAAGCAAGCCGAACATCTTCTCTCCGATCGTCATGGACTACAAGCCGGTGAAATCCCAGCAGGCGGCGGTGAACCAAGTCATTCAGCAGTACGGCATGCCGCTCATGATGGGTCTGGTGCCGAATGTGGACAAAGCGCTTGAAACGTACCGCAAGCAGCTGAAGGCTGCCGGTGTCGATCAAGTGATGGATTACGTGAAGGAACAAGCCAACAAGTACTATGACGAAAAGGGCATTCAGTAAGAGATCGATTGCAATTGCCGTTGCAATATAAAGGCAATGCCTGCGGTCCCTTGGAGATGAACTCCTTGGGACCTTTTCTTTCCGATAATGCGGTAGGTTCAAGCCGGATCGCACCGTGACGCGCGCGGAATTTGCAGTCACTCAAACGGCAAGGAGACGGAGCGGCATTGGCATTCGCCGACAAGGCGAAGAGCGGCGCCTGGGCGCAAAGATCTATCGCGCAGGCCGTGCAAGCGGGTGTTGTCAATGGCTGCGAAGACGGCTCCTTCCGCCTGAATGGCGAAATCAATCGTGCAGAAATGGCCGCGATGATCGCAAAGGCTTTGGGTCAGACGGACGGAGCGGCTGGGGCATCTGGCTTTGCAGATGATCAGGACATTCCGGGCTGGGCGAAAGGCGCAGTGGCGGAAATGAAAAAGCTGGGCATAATCAAAGGCAAAGGCGCCAACGAATTTATTTCTGGAGGCAAAGCGGCAAGAGCAGAGGCGGAAACGGTGTCGTTGAACATTCTGGCGCCGAATAACAAGTAAAGGAAGCTAAGCAAGGCTGCTGCGAGTCTAACTCGAAGCAGCCTTGTTTGTAGACGGCATCCCTCTTCCACTGAGCCGATCATGCCGATTGGAGATTCGCAATGAGTCCAATCTATTTTCATCACTTGTGATAGGGTGAGCCTTATTATAAGTGACGGCGAAAATTTGGTGGCAAGAAGGGTGTTAGAGATCTGTAGGAGTAATGGAGGAAGGTGCTACAAGAGGTTGCCTCCCTGATGGGGGGGAGGAGCACTCGGCAAGCGAGGGGAGAGCGCAGTGAGGTCGGGGCTAATCGATAGGTTTGTCAATGTGGTCCCGATAGTAGTCAAAATACAACTGATTTTGCGTACCTCTCACGGCATAGAACACGTCGGAAACGGACTTGTTCCGCTGCCGCAGCACCTGCTCCAGCCACTGGACGGTCAGCCCGTTGTGGACGAGATTGTCTTCCATGATTGTGCCGTCCATAATCAGCTCGACAGGGAACGACTGGACGGCCGCGGCGTGTAGCTTCAGATCTTTGCGCGTCACCCACTCATACTCGCTTTTTTTCTTGACGGACAGCTTCCCGTGATCCTCCAAGCAAGCGTACTCGACCTCCTCCATATTGAAAATATCTTTTTCTCGCAATGATTGGGCCAGGGAGTCCAACGTGTAACGGATTTTTCGCATGTTGTCCTCGAGAATTTTGCCGTTCTCGATGACGACGGTCGGAGTGCCGGATACCAACCGGTTCCACGCCCGGTTTTTGAGCGCGATCTTGGACACGAGGAAAGAGATGCCGAAGAACATCAGCAGCGATGCGATGATGAGCCAATGGTTGAGCTTATGGTTAAACGCCAAATTCGCCGCAATGGCACCCAGCGTGATGCCGCTCACGAAGTCATGGAAGGTCATATTGGATATCGTCTGCTTGCCGAGAATTCTCGATGTGATCATGAGGAGGACAAAAGCGGCGATCGTTCGAAAAATAACTTCCACATATGCTTGCAATGGGTGGGACTCCTTTTTCTCATTTATGGGATATGCCGTACGGCTCGATAATAACCCTATTGACGGTTGGAGCCGGGGTTACAACTCTTTCGCATTTCGGGCTTGCAAAGAAAAGGTCATACCATAAGAATGGACTTAAACTTGCCGTTATAGACAGCACGGAGAATCTTAAAAACAAAACAGTCGTCGATGTAACGGAATTTAGAATGAGTTTTGATAGTTGATTATAAATTCTGCATTAGAAGAGGTCGGCAGCATCCTGAAACAGAGAGGTGTAGAAGGATTAAGCTCAACCCTGAAGGAGAAAAGGGATGAAACGCTGAAGGAAATGTGTCGTCTTCAAATAACCGCTGAATCTATAGAGAACCGAATCGGCCGGTTGGATAGTCTGAAAATTCTAAATGAGAGGCTTGCTGAGGAGCGCATCTTAATTGAGTTGAAGGTATTGTCCGAACGCATGCTCCGCGTTGGTGGGTTATTCATCCCGGCAGCGAGGGGAAGTATCGAGATGTCCTATCAGTTTGAGAAGGATTTTGTTGTAAGCAGCCAAATTTACGAATCGGTTCGGGCTGCAGGCGACAACGCCGGAAGAGTCTCTGGCCGCTACAGTCGAATGGTATCGGGCTCAGAATTCCTACAGTAAAAGATAGATCATGACTTATCTAAATACATGCCGTACTGACAGCGCGGTGAACCACAAGTGGGGCGAAATTTGTTTTTGAGGATTCCTATTTCAGGAAGCTACTGTTATACAAGTCGCAGATGGAGATGTATTTACCAGGATTATCAGCGGTGCTAAGATCACCTGAGCTTTCGACTGCTTATATTATTGTAGGAAAGGCTCTAAGAAGAACCGACATTTTGTCCTACGCCCTTCAGGCGGCTTCAATCAATAACGCCTCATTGTACCCCTAAAGGATCCCTTTATTTAGCCTGCATTTTGTGAGTTCCTGTATTCATGGTTTAGTATGCTTTCTTTCAAGGATTCTTTCAAGGATTTCATATTTGTACGGATGATCCCGATCTGCACTCACGGGGCTGTTGCAGAACGATTTGCATCGCTCCTTCGGCCATTGTATACTGAATTCATTATTGATCAATCACTATCGACAGGAGGAATTAAAAGATGGCTAAATCCGAAGCAACGTCAGTCAACCGCAGATCGGACCTTATATCCGCGGCGATTGAAGTGTTCGCGGAAGCCGGGTATTACCGGGCTACGACGGCGCAGGTGGCGGAACGGGCGAACATCTCGCAGCCCTACGTATTCCGATTTTTCGCGACTAAGGAGAAGTTGCTGCTGGCCGCGTTGGAGGTGTCCTGGTCTCGGGTGATCGAATCGTTCCGCCAGGTGATGGAGACGACTTCGCCGGAATTGCTGGAAGCGAAGCTTATTCAAGAGTACGAGAACATTCAGGCGATGTACCAGAACGAAATGTTTTTGCAGATGCAAGCACAGACCATTCGGGAGGACGCCATCCAGGAGACGATGCGCAACGGGCTTAAGGGAGTTCGCGATATGGTGCTGACCGCTTTCCGTGAAGCCGGTATCGGAAAGCCCGAAGAGCGGACGATGCTGTTCCTCGCGCGCGGAATGCTGTGCAACGTTGCCGTCGCGATTAATTTGCCTGAATTGATGAAAGGATGAGGGGGTGGAATTTTCCCAAAATCGTTATTGACCAATCACTAACACTCTGATATAGTGAAACCATCAAGTTAGTAATTGATCAATCACTATCGGAGAAAGCGAGGGATCAAGCACGATCCACCTGTTGGTCACGAGTCGAGCGGCAGGGGGGAAAGGGACTCTAATAAAGACGGATAAGCGGTTTGGCAGGTCGAATATTTTTTTGAACAAATGTAAGTGATTAATCAATAATAGGAGGAAATTCGGATGAGTTCCATCGTTCAATCGGCAATCGCGAACTCCCGCGCTGTTTCACTGCGGTGGTGGGCGCTGATCGCGCTGGCGTTCGCGCAATTCCTGGTCGTGCTTGATGCATCCATCGTCAATATCGCTCTTCCCTCTCTCGGATCAGAACTTAATCTCAGCACAACTACTCTGAGCGGGGTCATTACGGCTTATGTATTGCCCTTCGGGGGCTTGTTGCTTCTCGGAGGAAGGCTGTCGGATCGGTTCGGACATCGAAGGTTGTTCATGACCGGAGTGGCCGGATTCGCGCTTGCTTCGGCCGCAGCCGGAATGGCAACCTCGGGAGCCTGGCTGCTCACGGCGAGAGCGATTCAAGGCGCATCGGCCGCTCTGCTGGCCCCGGCCGCGCTTGCTCTCGTCACGAAGCTGTTCGCGAATCCGAAGGATCGAGCGAAGGCGCTCGGCATCTGGGGCGCGGTTGCGGGTATCGGCAGCGCGGCGGGCGTCCTGTTGGGAGGCGTGCTGACGGCTTCGCTTGGCTGGTCCGCGGTGTTCTATGTGAATGTTCCTGTAGCCGCATTGATTCTGGCGGCTGTTCCCTTCCTCATCGCCAAGGATTCGGTTGGCGAACGCCTCAGCCTGGATATGTCGGGCTCGGCTGCTGTAACTGCCGGCATCGTAGCGCTCGTAGCTGCGCTTTCCGGGACAGAGCGGGTCGGCTGGACGGCTCCGCAGACGCTGATTCTCGCAGCCTTGGCGGCGGTGCTGCTCGGATTGTTTGTCTTCCTCGAGAAGCGTGCTTCGAACCCGCTTATGCCGCTCGGCATCTTCCGCAACAAGTCGGTTACGGGCGGCAATCTAGCCATGTTCCTCATCGGAGGAGCGACGACGGGATTGTTCTTCGCGCTCTCGGTTTACATGCAGCAAGTGCTTCATTATGACGCGTTAAAAGCAGGCCTCACCCAGCTCCCCCTCGCCGGAGCGCTGGTCGCCATCGCCGGAGTCGTTCCTGCAGCGATCAAGGCAATCGGTACGGGCAAGACTCTGGCGGCATCGCTGATTCTGCTAGCCGCAGGGCTAATAGGGCTATCCTTTTCGCCTAGCGACGCTACATTCGCAGCCAATCTGCTGGGGCCATCTATTTTGATCGGGGTCGGACTGGGAGGCGCCTTCATCTCCGGAACGGAGCTTGCCGTTCACGGCGTGGCGGATGGGGAAGCGGGGCTTGCCAGCGGCTTGGTCAATACGAGCCAACAGATTGGCGGAGCCATTGGACTTGCGGTGCTGACAACGGCGGCATCGGCTCGAATCGATCGCTTGATGGGCCGCGGCGTAGCCGAAGCGCAAGCGTTGACCGGAGGATTCTCCTGGGTGTTCCTTGGAGCTGCCGCGTTCTCGATTATCGGAGCGATAGTGGTCCTTGCGGTTGTGCGGAAACCTCGTCTTCCAAAGTAAGTGGCTAATCAATTATAAGGCTAATGGCAAAGCCGTATCGGTTAGGAACCTAATCAGCAATCTTCAGAATCTCTAAATACCTTAACTTAGGAGTGATCAGAATGCTTAAAGCAATGGTAGTGAGAGCAGGCAGCGGGTGGGGAAAGGCGCTAGTTAAGCAATTAATCGGGGCTAATGTCGAAGTCGTTGCCTATTCGGGATCGCAAAGGAAGCTGGATGCGCTGGAGGAGGCCTTCTCATCCACATCGCTTCTGCGAACGGCGAGAGGAGAGGCCGGCAATCGGAGCAAGCTGCTGGCTGCCGCGGAAGGCGTTGACGTGATTTTCTGCGGGGTATACTTGACCTACGACGATAAACCGGAGAAGGTGCGGCGGATGCTAGAAGCCGTTCGAAGCGCCGCCGCGGCGACCGGAGCGAGAACGGTTACCCTCGAAGGGGTCTATCTTCCCGCCGATGAGGAGGAACCGATGCACCCGAACCTTCCCGGCGCGACTTCCATGCGAATCTTCAGCCCGGAGTTGTACGGCGAGGCCGTCTCCAACACGCTCATCCACTACGCGCTTCGCAAAGTCGTTCAAGGGAAGCCCGTTAAGCTCCTGATCGATCCATCCGTCAAAAGAGACTACCTCTACGTGGACGATGCCGCGAGGTATGTCGTGGAATTGGCGTCGATGGAGTCCTCCTACGGGGGCGATTGGCATCTGCGTGGCAAAGGTCCAATTACACAAACGGAGCTTCTTGACCTCGCGGGTTCAGTCGTTCAAGCGGTGCCGCATTTCGAGTCAATCGGAGGGTGGCAGCGGCGACTGCTTCAGTGGTATGAGCCGAAGGTGAAGCAAATGCTGGATCGCTACGAGGGGCGCTTCCACGATCTTGGAACATATGGCACTGAGTATGGCGGCTTATCGCCAGCTCCTTATCAAGAGGGGATAGCATCAACGGTAAAACGCATGGTGGAGAAGGATAATCATTCCATTCCAAATCCAGCGAAATGAGGTCGTTGAAAATGAAAAAAACGAATGTTGCAGCCGGCGTGTCGGGATCGGAGAACGCGGAAGGATTGTTTGAACGGGGGGGAGCAAATCGATATTGACCGGAACGCTCAGGTCATCGTCTACCTGTCCATTGAGATCGAGGCTTCGTGAGCAAGAACGGCTCTGCCTTGCAAGGCAGCCCGGTGTATCTCGATACGCTTCTGACGAAGAAGGGCGAGACCTACGAGCTGTATCTGGAAGCGGACAATCCGGGCCTCTGGATGATCCACTGCCACAACCTCAAACACGCCTCGATGGGCATGAGCATGATGCTGAATTACGAAGGCATTACAACGTCATACCGGGTAGGAACCAAGTCAGGCAATCTGCCCGATCTATAACGAAAGCATAGTTGGAAATTATTTCATATCCTATGACGAAGGAGCCGTGAAGAAATGGCGATGACAAAAGCAATGGTGATTGGTGCGACGGGCGGAACGGGAGCCGCAATTACGGAAGAACTTGTGAGACGAGGGATCGACACGATTGCATTCGGGCGTTCACGCCAGAAATTAGAACAGTTCGCGGGTCGGCTAGGCAACCCTGCGCACTTGACGCTTGCCGTAGGGGACGCGATGCGACCCGACGATATTGCTTCTCAAGCAGGCGGCGCGGACGTATGGTTCCATTGCGCGAATGTTCCTTACCATGAGATGGCGAGCAAGTTGATTCCGCTGGGCGTGTCGGTGATGGAGGCGGCCGAGCGCATGGCTGTCCGAGTCGTCGCGATTGACGGTATTTACCCTTACGGCAGGAGACAGGCTAACCCGGTGACTGAGGAGCATCCCAAGCAACCGCATACTCGAAAAGGCAAAGTCCGCTTGGAATATGAACGGATGTTATTCAGCAAGCGGTGGAGCCGGGCCAAGGTTCTGATCGCCCGTCTGCCCGATTATTACGGACCTACGGCCAACGAGGCTTCTTATTTGGGCTCGACGCTGGAAGCAATCGCGGCCGGCAAGATGGCGTTCTACATCGGCAATATGCATACTCCCCGCGAGTTCATTTATCTGCCGGACGCGGCGGCCATGATTGTCGAGTTGGCCGGCAAAGACTTCGCCTACGGGCAGAATTGGAATATCCCGGGGGCCGGATTGATCGCCGGACGAGAAATCGCGAAGATCGCGCAATCGGCGAGCGGCAGCGTCAAACCGGTCATTCCGTTGAAGAAGCTGGGCTTGTCCCTGCTCGGAATCGGCTTGCCCGTCATGAAGGAAGTCGTGGAGATGCTTTACCTGACCGAAGAACCGCTGACGCTAAGCCGAGACAAGTACGAACGACTCATCGGTCCGGTTCTTGCAACGCCTTTCCAGGAGGGTATCGCCTCAACGATAAAAGCGCTGCAGAGGAAATAAAGGGTTGCAGAATTGGGATTAATTGATCACTTTTGAGCTGAAGCGAATTTTAGCCATAAGTAAGGGAAAGGTGTTATCACCCAAGCCGAAACACTTCTATTCAGGTGTTGATCGGCTTTTTTGTATATTAAAGTTGACTATATGTATAGTTTGGTATACATTATGTTCAGTTGGTTTTACTTTGATTAAGGTGGGTGTCGTACATGACCTATCAAGAAAAGAAAAGCATCGTATCGTTAATCAGTTCCCTACTCATTTTTGCGGCTTATTGCTTGTACAGGTACCCGCAGTATCCAGAAGGGGCACTGGATTCAAAGGAAATGGTTCATTACTGGGGATCCTTTGTACTCGTTTTGACTTTGGTTTCCATCGCAGCGCACATCGTGATCAGCATTATTTTCAACATCGTCTTCCGAATGACGACAGGTGAAAAGGAGCCTGCATTTGCGGATGAGCTGGATAAGCGGATTGATTTGTTGGCCTTCCGGAATTCTTTTGCTGTATTTGTCGTCGGTTTTCTTCTGGCTATGGGATCCTTGGTTATCGACCGACCCTTGAAGGTGATGTTCATCGTCCTAATTGTCTCTGGTTTTCTTTCGGACGTAACCGGTTCTTTATCGAGACTGTATCACTACAGGAGAGGAGTCTAAGATGGGTAAAGCTCTTGTTGGCAATCACATCCGAAAATTACGATTCAACCGTAATGAAATGACCCAGCAGCAGCTGGCCGACAAGGTTGGTGTAACCAGACAAACGATCGTGGCTCTTGAAAAGGGAAACTACTCCCCGTCTCTGGAGCTGGCATTTCGTATTGCTCTAGCCTTTAACTTGCCGTTGGAAGAGGTATTTTTTTACGGAGAAAACTCAGAGGAGGGATGAGGAATATGGATTTTTCAACGAAGACAGCATCAAGAATCGTAGGTGTTCTGTTTATCCTTGCAGCCGTTACATCAATTATAGGAGGGCTTATCTTATACAAACCGGTCCTAAATGATCCCGATTACCTGGTTCAAGGTTCCGCGCATGCCAACGAGGTGGTGCTTGGGGCGGTTATGGAATTGATGCTTGTCATTGCGGCGGTAGGCACTGCAACAACCATGTTTCCTTTTTTACGGAAATTCAATGAAACGATTGCTCTTTGGCATGTTTGTTTCCGGTTTTTGGAGGCTGTTGTTATTACGGTAGGGGTGATCAGCGTCCTGTCCCTGCTGGCCTTAAGTCAAAACTATGTAGCAGCGGGGGCCCCGGATATCGCGTCTTATCAGGTTTCGGGTACATTGCTAAAAGCAGTGCATGACTATACATTTTTGCTTGGACCTAATTTATTTCTAGGAATAAATACGATGATGTATAGTTATATCTTTTATAAGTCCAAACTTGTACCCAGGTTCATCCCCTTGTTAGGCATGACAGGGTCTGCACTGATTCTTCTAGCTGCCTTTTTAGAAATGTTCGGGGTCATTGATCAAGTTTCTGCTTGGGGGGCGGTCTTGGCGCTTCCAATATTCGCCAATGAAATGATCCTGGCGGTATGGCTCATCACGAAAGGTTTTAATGAATCTGCAGTCCATTTGAGCAAACACTAGAACGGTAATCCAAATACGGTCGCCCGGTGTTCTTCATCTGAAGGAGTAGGGAAATCTACGCCCAAGGGCAATGAAATACTGGTCAAAACATATGCGGCATCGGTAACAGCGGGGGACTGGCGCATGCTTCAGCAGAAGGCCATCCTGCAAAAGGATGGCCTTAAACTTGCCGTTACAGGCAGCACGGAGAACGGTACGACAAGTGATGATAATATTAGAACTCGATTCTAATAAGCCCAAGGGAAACACGACGCTAGTTGTACGAGAGGTATCAACAATATACATGTTAAATAATGTACACGATATTTTAGAAATGAAAGAAACATTCCGCCGTTAGAAATGGTATGTTTCCGCCAATTGATCCGTGTATATACATTGACAATCTTCCGCTTCCTATAGCATAGTTATGATAACTGAATATTGCCTCACACTATCGGTGAGGTAGAGGCGCGGCGTTTAACAGTTTGTAGCGGAGCTCGAGAAGGCGATGAGGCTATGAAGAAGGAAATGCCGCCGAAGTGGGTAATACGCTCCGTATTGCTTGCTGGGTCTGCAGTTAAGAGCTGCAGGACTGTCTCAATGAACCTCCCCGTTCATTGAGTTGAGCTATCTTCCCAGGGAAGCAGAGGCATATAAGGTATTATGGCATCGTGCGGCCTGAGCTGATCTCAGGCCGCTTTTTTGTTTTGAAAAAAGAGATTCCGGGAGGATAAAAAAATGAAGATGAAGACAAAGGTATTTTCGATCTTGCTGCTCTCCGCCATGCTTATGATAACGGGCTGCGGTTCAAAGGGAAATGCCGGATCAACGGCAGAAAATGAAGATACGTTCAAGGTTGGACTGGAAGCGGGTTACGCGCCGTTCAACTGGACTCAAAAAGATGATTCCAATGGCGGCGTCAGCATCGCCGGAACTTCTGAATTCGCAGGCGGCTACGATGTGGAAGTCGCGAAGAAGATCGCAGACGGCTTGGGCAAAAAGCTTGAGATTGTGAAGACGGAGTGGGATGGGCTTGTTCCAGCCTTGACTTCGGGAAAAATCGACGCGATCATTGCCGGGATGTCCCCTACCGCAGAGCGCAAGGAGACGATTGATTTCTCCTACAACTACTACAAGTCCAACTTGGTGATGGTCGTGAAAAAAGGCGGGAAATACGAAGGCGCCACTTCCATCCAGGATTTCAACGGGGCTAAAGTGACGGCTCAACTAAACACTTTCCACTATTCGGTCATTGACCAGATTACAGGCGTATCCAAGCAAACGGCGATGGACAACTTCCCGGTCATGAGAGTAGCGCTCGAGTCCGGAATGATCGACGGTTATGTGTCGGAGCGCCCGGAGGCGGTGAGCGCTTCCGCGGCCAACGGCAACCTCGTCATGGTTGAATTCAAGGACGGCTTCCAAACCTCCGAGGATGACACGGCGATTGCAGTCGGCCTCAAGAAGGGCAGCGAGTATACGGCGAAAATCAACGATATTCTAAAAGGAATTTCGGAAGAGCAGCGCACAAGCATCATGGATGCAGCGATAAAAAATCAGCCTGCAGCCAAATAATGCCAACGGAGAACCGGCTGTATGCCATACAGTCGGTTTTGTAATGAATGAATGGGAGGCATCGGCATGAGTTTGGAATGGATTGTAAAAATTGTCGAAGAGAACTGGCAGATGTTCCTGCGCGGGGCAGGGATGACGCTTTTGATCTCTTTGGTGGGAACCGTCATCGGCGCCGTCATCGGCTTGTTGGCTGGCGTGATAAGGACGATACCGACGCCTGGGCGTGCCGCGCAGCGGATCATGCTCAAGAGCGCGAACCTTCTTTTGACGGTATATATTGAAGTGTTCCGCGGCACACCTATGATCGTGCAAGCTGTAGTCATTTATTACGGCTCGGCAATGGCCTTCGACTTCAACATGAATGTGCTCACCGCAGCTTTCATTGTCGTGTCCGTCAATACGGGTGCTTATATGGCGGAAATTGTCCGGGGCGGAATTCTGTCGGTCGATAAGGGACAGTTCGAAGCGGCTCATGCGATCGGCATGACTCACATGCAGATGATGGCCAACATTGTTTTACCTCAGGTCATCCGCAATATTTTGCCGGCAACAGGCAACCAATTCGTCATCAATATCAAAGATACCTCGGTTCTTAACGTGATTTCCGTTTCGGAGCTTTATTTCCTGACGAAGTCGGTTGCGGGCAACAACTTCCGGTATTTTGAATCCTTCTTTGTCGCATGCGTAATTTACTTTGTCATGACCTTTACCGTCACGAGAATTTTGCGCTACTTCGAAAAAAGGCTGGATGGTTCCAAAAGCTACGAGATGGAACCCGCCCGATAAGCAAGAGGAGACAGAAACCTATGGAAAAAGTCATTGAAATCCAACAGCTCAATAAAAGCTACGGCATGAATGAAGTGCTGAAAAATATCGGATTTTCCGTCCATCATGGCGAAGTGGTCACCATTATCGGCTCCTCAGGCTCGGGGAAGTCGACGCTGCTTCGCTGCATCAACCTTTTGGAGATTCCCAGCGGCGGAGAAATCCATTATCGGGGCCGGAATATTCTGGATGGCAGCCACCATATTCCCTCCTATCGCAAAAAGCTGGGGATGGTGTTCCAGCAATTCAATCTGTTTGAAAATCATAATGTGCTGAACAATTGCATGGTCGGCCAGATCAAGGTGTTGAAGCGCTCCAAGGCGGAAGCGGAAGAGACGGCAAGGAAATATTTGAAGGTAGTGGGCATGGAGGCTTATATCAACGCCAAGCCCAAGCAATTGTCGGGCGGCCAGAAGCAGCGCGTGGCGATTGCCAGAGCGTTGTCCATGGAGCCTGATGTCCTGTTGTTCGATGAGCCTACATCTGCTCTCGATCCCGAGATGGTAGGCGAGGTGCTCAAGGTGATGAAGGAGCTGGCCCATTCCGGGCTGACGATGCTCATCGTCACGCATGAAATGGATTTTGCAAGGGAAGTGTCGGATCGGGTGGTGTTCATGGATAAAGGCGTTATCGCCGAAGAAGGGACACCGGAGCAAATGTTCAGCCGGCCGAAGCAGGAGCGCACGAGAGAGTTTCTGAAGAGGACATTCGTCCAGCATGATCGGGCCTGACAAGTCCTTACTGTTGATTGGCCATCGGAAGCGGCTGCGCTTCAGGTGTGATAAGATGATATCAGCACCAAAGGCAAACCGGACAGCCAAACCAGGATAAACGAGCAGTTGGAACCGAAAATACGCGTCCCTCCTCTCGTATGAAAACGGAGTGTTCCTCAACCATGTCAACGAATCCAAAGGTAGATGGATTTATTCGGAAATCGAAAAAGTGGAAGGCCGAATATGAGAAGCTGAGAGCGATCGTTCTTGACTGCGGGCTGACCGAAGACTTCAAGTGGATGCATCCTTGTTATACGTTCGAGAACAAAAACATCGTGATCATCCACGGATTCAAAGATTATTGCGCGCTCCTGTTCCATAAAGGCGCCTTGTTGAAGGATGCCAACGGGATTCTGATTCGACAAACGGAAAATGTACAGGCGGCGCGCCAGATCCGGTTCGCCAATCTCCAGGAAATCGTTGATAAGGAAACGATCTTGAAAGCCTATATCAATGAAGCCATTGAAGTTGAAAAAGCCGGTTTGAAAGTGGAATTTAAAAAGAATACCGAATATGCCATTTCGGAAGAATTTCAAACGAAACTCGATGAGATGCCTGCCTTGAAGGCTGCTTTTGAAGCCTTGACCCCTGGAAGGCAGAGAGCTTACCTTCTTTATTTTCGGCCCCCAAGCAATCCAAAACTCGAGAGTCGAGGGTGGAGAAATATACGCAGCAGATTCTCGATGGCAAGGGATTGAATGATTAGGGGATGCTGCAAGGCTGAGCGGAGCAATCCTTATCGGTGCAGGCTTCAATCCTGACCAAGCCCCGGAAACATTTCATCCTGTTGAGTGCACCGAAGGCATGGCGATTAAACATAAAGGTCAAGGGCAGGGCAGCAGTCAGTCGGCCTGTTCGCGACTATCCAACATAAGCTTGTCCCCGTCCAGGCGCATTTGCGCCTGCGGAGGCAAGCTTTTTGTCCTGTTTGCCGCCTATAGCCCGACGCCGCCGACCGGCCTGACGCGGATCGGCTCGATTGCGGCGATGAGCGGGCGTGCCTGGCCGATGACGGCAAGCACCTGCTCGTTGCGCAGGGAAGCGGCATGAGCTTCCTCGTTCAGCCACAGCTCGGTAATCCAGATCGTGTCTTCGTCATCGGCCGCTTCATGGATGATGTAGTGCTCGCAGCCCTCCATTTCGTCGAGGGTCTTGGCGGCTCCGAGCAGAAGGTCGAGCAGCTCGGCGCGCTTTCCCGGATGGGCTTTCATTTTACCGAACATTGCATATTTGCTCATGGTTTCAACCTGCCTTTCGTTGATATTGAATGTCGTTTCAGCATATCCGTATAATGGGCGGCCGCTTCCGAGCTCACCTGCACCATCCGCTCGATGAGGCTGGCCGGCTCGATAATCGTCAGAGAGCGGCCGTAGGGAAGGAGGAAGTAAGGAACGAAGGTCTGGAGGGAATCGCCGCCGAGCCGAAGATGCAGCCGTTCCGGAAGCCGCTCTGCGACGGAATGCCCGAACAGCCAGTGTCGGCACAGCTCCCCGAGCGCAAGCGGCGCTCCTTCCAGGACGACGTCGACGAGCGGCTCCTTCTCCAGCGCGCCCGGCATCAGGCTGCTCAGCAAATACTCCTTGGCGGAGAAGCCCTCCGGCTTTTCGAACCGGAGGCTGCCGCTCTCGACGCTTCGGATGCGGTCGGCACGGAAGCTCCGCAGCTCTCCCCGAAGTCTGCAGAAGCCCACCGTATACCAAGCCCCTTTCCAATGGACGATTCCGTACGGATCGAATTCCCGGCGGCTTGAACCAGTGCTTGAACCAGTGATGGAACCGGATTCTACGTGGCCCTTGTCGTAATCCATGATGACCGTCTCGCCCGAGGCGGCGGCCTTTTCCAGCACCCGGAGAGCTTCTTGCTCCAGCGGGCCTGTCGGGGAATGGACGACCTCCAGTCCGTCCGTATGCCTGGCCAGCCGGCTCCGTTGTTCGTCCGTCGCGTATCGCATGAGCTTGTCCAGCGCATGGACGAGGTCGGTGCTGTAAGGATAGCCTGCTTCCCGGGCAAAAACGGAAGCCTGGACGAGAGCGCGCTGCTCATCCGGATCGAAGAACAGCGGGGACTCGCTGAACGAATCCAGAATTCGGTAGCCGCCGTTCGGGCCGGAATCGGCCAGGATCGGAACGCCGCTGGCGCAAAGGGAATCGATGCAGCGGTAGATCGTGCGCACGTGCACCTCCAGCGACTCCGCCAGCTGTCTGGCGGTCATCTTGCGGCCGGAGCGGAGCAGCCAGAGAATCGAGAGCATATTGTCGGCTTTGGCCAATGGACTCAGTCCCTTCGCAGATGTCCGTCATAAGCAGGCGGTTTTGCCGCTGACAGCTTGAGAATGGAATTCAGCGCCGTTTGCGCCTGATGGAGATCATGGGTGCCGTTTCGTCCATTTTAACGGAGTCAGGGCAGGGGAGCCATTCCCTTCTCCACCCAGGTTTCATAACTCGGGCCGTATACATCCGGAACGCGCAAGCCCGCCTGCCGCATCAGCACCGTCATCTGCCCCCGGTGATGGGCCTGATGCATGGCGGTGAATCGGAGCGAAGCGCCGTTCGCCCACAGCTCGCCGCCGATTTCCTGCTTCTGAAGCAGCGTCTCGTCGCTCCACCCGGAGCGGACGGCATCCGCAATATCACGGCTGACGCGCCTGTATTCCGATGTGATTCCCTCTGCGGAATTACGCTGCCCGGCATCCGCGGGGGTGAAGTCCAGCCCCATGGAGGCCATGTAACCGATCGACTCCGCCAAATGCCACGCAATCATTCCGAGCGTGCGGCGCTTCTCCGCCACCGGCCGGGCGAGCGATTCATCGGTGAGAGCATCCAGTACGCTTGCGGTCAGCTCCGCTTCCGCTTTCCATTCCTTTTCAAAATCCTCGATAGACGTAAACATCAAGCATCCCTCCACTGGGCGGCTCAGCCGCCGATTCCGTTACGGAACAAGCATAACGGACCCTCACTGACAGCTGCGGTCAGTGATGGGAAGGTTTAGTTCACGATTTTCCCGTTGACGTATGTACGCCCTGCCATCGAAGCCTCAAGCACCCAATTGTCTAGAGCCGCTTTGCTGATGTAAATCCTTCCTTCCACGACGATGTACGGCAATGCGTTCGTTACGCCGGAGTTCATTCTTAGTGCCCTCTCCGCGCTGAGGATTTTTTCCAGCTGGCCCTGGGGAATGCCGAGGTACCCTGCTGCCGCATCGATCGTAAGCAGCGGTTTGTCCCAAGGAGATTCATAGCCGGCCGGGCTGGAGACGGCGGGCTGGACGATGGCTGGGGAAGCGTCTTCCTTGCTTGAGGCTACAATCAGGCAGCCGCCGATAAAGGAGGCGCCAAGGACAACGCTGGCGATTAAATTCGAATAGGTGCCGAGTTTCATGGAGAACTCCCTTCCAAAGCAGGATCTCTTCTATCCTATCCAAAGAAAATATCCATGTCACGGAATAAAAGGGGTTGAATGGAAGTTGGATTTTGATCGGATCAGTTCCGGGTCCAGATCGGGCTGCTTTTTGCTCTCTTCGACCAAAGGGAGCAATGGTACCGGACCAGACGCGGCTGAAGCGGACTGAGGCTGGAATTCACGCTTTTCTTCAGCACATAGGGGACGAAGCCGCTGCCGGCAAAGATGAGGACTTTGGCCAGATGCCCCTCCTCCATCAGCCAGGCGGTGGCGGATCCGGCGGCGAAGTCGAGCCATACCATCTGGTGGAAGGCATGCTTGGGCAGGATGAAAATGAACTGGCTCTTGCGGACAAACGGGATGGGGACGGTCATAGCCTGGCCTCCTTGCAAAGGGAAACATGTATGGACCATCCTATTCGCACGGTGAATTGTCCCATTCCAAGCAAAAGTCGGCCCCGACTCCTGCCCGCTTCATGCCCGCCCGCTTCGGAATCGGTCCGGCGTATCGCCGGTCAGGCGGCGAAAGGTCGCGATGAAGTGGCTGACGTCGCGGAAGCCGGTCTGGCCGGCAATGACTCGCAGCGGCTCGCCCGGACGGCTGAGCAGCAGCTCGCGGGCTCGGCGGATGCGCAGCCGCACGAGGTAGGCGTAGGGAGACAGGCCGAACAGGCTGCGGAACAGCGTATTGAGCCGGCGGCCGGAGAGGCCTGCGGCTGCGGCCAGGTCCCCGAGCCCGATCGCCGGCTGGTGAAGATTGGCCTCCAGCCAGGACAGCAGAGGCTCGAGCTGGCGCAGCCGCTGCGACACGCCGGCGGCTTCGTCGGTGCTGGAGTAAGTGCGCAGCGCCAGCAGGAACCGGTACGCCTGCTGGGACGATTCCAGCCCGAGCGGATCGGCTTGGCCTTCCAGCAGCTCCAGGCTGTTCAGCAGCAGGCTGTCCAGAGGAGATCCGGGCTCCCAGCGGTAGAGCGCCGGACTGGACAGCGCCAGCGACGCCATGAGGCCTGGCAGCTCGGGTCCGGCAAAGGTCAGGTAGGCCGTCTGCCAGACGCCGCCGCCGCTGCGGTAGCTATGGGCTTCTCGCGGCGGCAGGAGCAGTCCGCTGCCGGGCGGCAGCGTCTCCGCATGGCCGTTCCAGGAGACGCGTCCTTCGCCGGCGAGCGTCTGCAGCCAGTGGTAGACCGGGTAGCCGTCTCCGCGATGGAACGGCTCCTGGTCCGGGTTGAAGCCGATGCTCTCCAGCTGGACCGGCAGAGGCCTGTCCTGCAGCTGGACGGGAACGACCCGGCGATGTCCGGCGATGTTCATCGTTATGCGCCTCCTAAGCTCAACGTAGTTCCATATTCTTATATATGTCGGCCATAAGATTGGATTTTAAGGAGATCATTCCTTTTTTAAAATGAAGATATCCTTATATTACACCTGGAAGAGGTGCCTGATCATGATAAATTCGAAACTGCCCAAGATTTGGTATGGAGGCGATTACAATCCCGAGCAGTGGGACGGGGACACCTGGGCGGAGGACCACCGGATGTTCAAGCTGGCCGGGATCGATGTCGCCACGATCAACGTGTTCTCCTGGGCTCTCGATCAGCCGGACGAACATACGTACGACTTCGCCTGGCTTGACGAGCAGTTCGAGCTGCTTCACGGGCAAGGCATCGGAATCTGTCTGGCGACCGGCACGGGAGCCCATCCGGCCTGGATGGCGAAGCGCCATCCCGAGGTGCTGCGGGTGGATTGGGAGGGCCGCAAGCGCCGCTTCGGCGGACGCCACAATTCCTGCCCGAACAGTCCGGTCTACCGCCGCTATTCCACGGCGCTGGCCGGCAAGCTGGCGGAGCGCTACGGCCGGCACCCGGCTCTGCTCATCTGGCACATCAGCAACGAGTACGGCGGGTACTGCTACTGCGACAACTGCGCGGCGGCCTTCCGCGGCTGGCTGCGGCAGCGGTACGGCTCGCTGCAGGAGCTGAACCGCGTCTGGAATACCCGCTTCTGGGGCCACACCTTCTATGACTGGGAGGAAATCGTTCCGCCGAACGCGCTCAGCGAGGAATGGGGCGGCAGCCGCACCAACTTCCAGGGCATCTCGCTGGATTACCGGCGCTTCCAGTCGGACAGCCTGCTGGACTGCTTCAAGCTGGAGCGCGATGCCGTCAAGGCGCTGACGCCCGACATTCAGGTGACGACGAATCTGATGGGCTTGTATCCGGAGCTGGACTATTTCAAATGGGGCAAGGAGATGGATATCGTCTCGTGGGACAACTATCCGTCCATCGACACGCCGCCAAGCTTCACGGCGATGGCGCATGATCTCATGCGGGGGCTGCGCGGCGGCCAGCCGTTCATGCTGATGGAGCAGACGCCAAGCCAGCAGAACTGGCAGGCGTACAACTCGCTGAAGCGCCCCGGCGTCATGCGGCTGTGGAGCTGGCAGGCGGTTGCCCGGGGCGCGGACACGGTCATGTTCTTCCAGCTTCGGCGGTCGGTCGGAGCCTGCGAGAAATACCACGGGGCCGTGATCGAGCATTCCGGCCATGAGCATACGCGGGTATTCCGCGAGGTTGCGGAGCTCGGGCGGGAGCTTGAGCAGCTCGGCGATACGCTGCTGGACGCAAGGGCGGATTCCAAGGTCGGCATCATATACGACTGGGAGAACCGGTGGGCGACGGAGCTGAGCAGCGGTCCGACGGTGGCGCTGAACTACGCGCAGGAAGTCCACAAGTATTACGACGCGCTGTACAGCCGGCATATCCAGGCGGATATCATCGGCGTCGAGGAGGATTTTTCCCGCTACGATCTCGTCATCGCTCCCGTGATGTACATGGTGAAGCCAGGCTTCGCGGAGAAGGCGGAAGCCTTCGCTGCCGCCGGCGGAGCGTTCATCACGACGTTTTTCAGCGGCATCGTCGACCAGAACGACCTCGTCCGGACCGGCGGTTATCCAGGCGAGCTGCGCAAGCTGCTCGGCATCTGGTCCGAGGAGATCGACGCGCTTCTGCCGGAGCAGCGCAACCGGATCGTCATGACGGAATCCGGAGAGCTTGCGGGCGGGCCGGACGCTCAAGACGGAGGCCCGCGCGCTTTCGCCGGCATGCGTTCCGAGTATGAATGCGGCTTGCTCTGCGACTTGATCCATAGCGAAGGAGCGGAGGTGAAGGCGGTCTACGGCGACGACTTTTACAGCGGCATGCCGGCTCTGACCGTCAACAGGTTCGGCGAGGGGGAAGCGTGGTACGTCGCCTCCAGCCCAGAGCCGGCTTTCCTCCGGGACTTCCTCGGAAGCCTGTGCAGCAGACTCGGCATTGAAGCGCTTGTGGAGGAGGCGTCGGCGGAGCTGGAAGCCGCCGTCCGCGTCAAAGACGGAAAACGGTACCTGTTCCTGCTCAACCATGGGGCGGAGGAGGGATGGGCGGCGCTTCCGGCAGGCGGTGGCGTCGATCTGCTGACCGGAGCGACCGTCGGCGGCCGTGTCTCCGTGCCGGGAAAAGGCGTGCGGATCGTACAATCCGGCCGGATTTCATAGCGGTTGTGCTAAAATAGCCCTTAGAGGGCGGGAAGCCCCCGCCCAACGAGGGAGGACTGTCGATGAACCGAATTACGCCTCATGCGGGCGCCGGGCCCATTGTCGTACCGGTGCCCGAACCTTTCAATTACGCTGCCGCCCTGGCTTATTTGAGCCGCTCCAGCGATGAAGCGCTCTATGCCGTGGAGGGGAATTCGCTGGTCAAGCTGTTCGCGCGGGGCGGGGAAGAGATTCTGGTCCGGGTGGATTACGCGGAGGATGGCAGCGGTACGGCAGCTGTCCCCCGTCTCGTCGCCACGTTTCCGATGGGAGACGCCCCTTCTCCAGTCATGAGGGAGCATATTGGAGCTTATATGCTGGAATGGTTCGATCTGGACCGGGATCTGGAGCCGTTTTATGTCCTCACGGAGAGCAGCGATCTGCTGCGCGAGGCCGGCCGGACGTTCCGGGGACTGCGGATGATCGGCATCCCGGATCTGTTCGAGGCGGTCTGCTGGGCGATCATCGGGCAGCAGATCAATCTGGCGTTCGCTTACACGCTCAAAAAAAGGTTCACCGAGACGTTCGGCCGCTCCGTAAGCTGGAACGGGCGCGAATATTGGGCTTTCCCGGAGCCGGCCGTCGTCGCTTCGCTGGAGCCGGCCGACATTATGGCGCTGCAGATGACCGGCCGCAAGTCCGAATACCTGATTGGAGCCGCCCGTCTGGTCGCGGACGGTACGCTGGACAAGCCGTCGCTGCTCGAGGCGGGCTGGGAAGGCGCGGAAAGCAAGCTGGTCGCTATTCGCGGCATCGGCTTGTGGACGGCCCATTATGTCATGATGCGCTGCCTGCGCATGCCGGAGGCGCTGCCGGCCGCCGACGTCGGGCTGCTGAACGCGATCAAGGCGGCCGGCGGCATGGAACGCAGGCCGACGGCGGATGAAGCCAGGGAGCTGGCCCGGCCATGGAAGGGCTGGGAGGCCTATGCGACTTTTTATCTATGGAGAACCTTGTATTGATCAATGGGAAGCAAGCGCGACGGAGCCGGACGATCGGACCCGAATCGCTAGGGGTTGCTAGGGGCAGAAGGCGTCTCCGCCAGGGGACGCCTTTTATTATTCTCTTTTGATCCTCATTCGCTGCTGGAAGCGTTTGCTGTCCGGAAGAGCGAATGCAGGTTCGCTCCTAAATGGAAGGGATGGACGCCTGCTGCAAAAATTTATTTCATTTATTGATATAATTCGACAGTAATAGACATTAGTTCGATGGTACTATGTGGAAAGAGTTTATGTGTATTTCAGCCTATTGGTGTTCGCTAACAAATAATGGATGCTAGAGAAGGAGATGGCGATTTGAATAAGGTCATGCCGAAAATTGTCATTTTGGGCGGGGGCGTGGCGGGAATGAGCGCGGCCCATGAGCTCGCGGAGCGGGGCTTCAACGTTTCCGTCTACGAGGCAAGGTCCATACCTGGAGGCAAAGCCCGGAGCATGGATGTGAAGGGAAGCGGCACCGAGGGAAGAAAGGATCTCCCCGGAGAGCACGGCTTCCGCTTCTTCCCTAAGTTCTACAAGCATCTTCCCGACACGATGAAGCGGATTCCCTTCCCGGGCAACAAGCGCGGCGTCTTCGATAATCTGGTGGAGGGCTCCCGGCTCGGCGTCGCCTTCGACGATCGGCCGATGCAGCCGTTCGTCACGGAGTTCCCGGCGAACGCCTCCGACTGGAAAGTGCTGCTGGAATCCATTTTCGGCAACGATCTGGGCCTGACCCGGGCGGAAGCCGAGCACTATGCCGGCAAGCTCTACCAGCTCGCCTCCAGCAGCGACCTCCGCCGATACCTGGAATACCAGCGTGTCTCCTGGTGGGATTTCATCGAAGCGGACAAGCAATCCCAGCAGTTCCAGCGCATTCTCGCAGGGCTGTCCCGCATTCTTGTCGCCGCCAAGGCCAAGGAGGCGAACGCCTGCACGATCGGCACGGTGGGAGCGACCCTGATGATGGATATGATCACCCCGGGAGGCAGCGCCGACCGGCTGCTGAACGCCCCGACCAACGAAGCCTGGCTGAAGCCGTGGCAGGACTATCTTCTCTCGCTCGGGGTCGAGTTCCATCGCAATGCCCCGGTCAAGTCGATTGCCTGCGAGAACGGCGCCGTGACCGGCGTTGCCGTCATCGTCGGCGGCGAGGAGGTGACGGTTGTGGCGGATGCCTACATATCTGCATTGCCCGTAGAGGTCATGGCGGAACTCGTCACGCCTGAGCTTGCCAGTGCCGATCCTCTCCTCGGCAAGCTCAGGACGCTCAGCGAATCCGTCGAGTGGATGAACGGCATCCAGTTCTATCTCAATGAGGACGTCGAGCTGATCCACGGCCACATCATCTGCATGGACAGCCCTTGGGCGCTGACGCTCGTCTCGCAGAAGCAGTTCTGGCCCGGCATCGATCTGACCCAATACGGCAACGGGCGGGTAAGGGGAGTCATTTCGGTCGATATCTCGGATTGGCAGGAGAAAGGCATTCTTTACGGCCGTCCCGCCATGCAATGCTCGGCCGAGGAGATCAAGAACGAGGTGTGGGCGCAGCTCAAGAAAAGCTTCAACCATGAGGCGGAGCTGCTGCGCGACGAGCAGCTGGAGCATTGGTTCCTGGACGAGGACATCCAGTTCCCCAATCCGAATTCCGTGACCAACATGGAGCCTCTGCTCGTCAACAGGGTGCATACATGGGACTTGCGGCCCAACGCCTATACGGCCGTGCCGAATCTGTTCCTGGCTTCCGATTACGTGCGCACCAATACGGATCTCGCCACGATGGAGGGCGCGAACGAGGCCGCACGCAGAGCCGTCAACGCCATCATCGATCATTATGATCTCAAGGCCGACAAATGCAAGATATGGGATATGTACCAATACGATTGGCTGATCTTGAACCGGAGCAGGGACAAATCCCGGTGGGAAAACGGGCTGCCCTGGAACGGCAGAATTGTCGGCTAGAGTGGATAGGAAGGATTTCCTGCCGTGATTGAAAATATAATTGCACGCGAATTCCAAGGGCTGATGTATTATCTGACCGCGTGTCTGCTCTTCTTGATCATTACGCCCAGAGTATCGTTCATACGCCATGGCCGCAAAATCCTGTTCGTTCTCATCCTCATCGTCCAGAGCTACTTCTATCTGGCCTACGAAGAAATCGATCCCTTGGTCTACGCGCTCCATCTGACGCCGGTGTGCGTCGCCATGGTCGCCTTGTTCGAGGGGTGGATTCCAGGGACGGCGACCGCGGCGGCATTCGTATGGGGCAATGTCTTCATTGCGGGCAACGACTGGCTTCCGCCTACCATCGCCTGCGCCGTCGTGACCGTGCTGGGCATCATCTTCCATTACCGGATCAAGCTGTCGGAGTCGATCAGGCTCATGATTCTGCTGCATATTCTCTTGACGAGCGTTCATATCGGAATCAGTTACGGCTTCATGGCCGAACAGGGGATCACTTTCAGCCAGACGGAAGTGCTGTTGATTACAGTGGGCTCCCTTCTCTCCGCTCCGCTTGTATCCTACACCTATTATTTGGTGAAGCATCAGGAGAGGATGACCGAGGAGCTGTTCAACGCGGAGAAATACCATCTCATCGGGCAGCTGACCGCCTCCATCTCGCATGAGGTGCGCAACCCGCTGACGACGGCCAGAGGCTTCCTCCAGCTGATGGGCAAGCCGGGACTGGACCAGCAGGCGATGGATCGATACCGCAACCATGCCCTTGAAGGCATCGACGGAGCCAATGCCATCATTACCGATTATCTCAATTATTCCAAGCCCTCCGTCGAAGAGCCGAAGCCGCTCGATATCCGGCAGGAGCTCAGCAGCGTCGAGCAGTGGGTCAAGCCTCTATGCGTCATGTCTGGCATCGAGTTCGTGACGAGTCATTCGACGGAAGAGCCGCTCATCATTGTCGGGGACTCGAAGAAATTCCAGCAATGCCTGCTGAATATCATAAAAAACGGGATCGAGTCGATGCCGGAAGGCGGCGTCCTTACCGTCAGCACGAGGCAGGAGAACGACAAGGCTCTGATCTTCATCCGGGATACGGGAGTGGGGATGAACGAGCAGCAGCTAAAGCGCATCGGGATGCCGTTCTATACGACCAAGGACAAGGGAACCGGACTCGGACTCATGGTCGTGACGAACCTGATCAAGGCGATGGGCGGCCGGACGTATTACCGCAGCAAGCCGAATCAGGGGACGATTTGCGAGATTCATTTGCCGATGGCGCCGAATCCGGCGTCTTCCTGATCCTCAAGACGGCGGAGCGTCAAAGTCCAAGCGGCGTCATCCGGTCCGGCATGATCGCCGGGCGGCCGGAGAAGCCTGTTCAGCGGAGCGGACAGATCCAGCAGCTCGAGCAGGTCGCTGCGCTGGAGCGCGACCAGCTGATAAGCGGTTCGCGCTTCTTTGCCGTTCGGACCGTGCAGGGCGCCTGTCAGGGGAGTTCCGTTGACCGCAAGCGCGGGAAGAATGGAGCTGCCGCCTGTTATGGCGATGCCGGCCAGGTAGATTCCGCCGGCCTTGATCCGGATGGCGCCGGATGAGCTCAGAGAGACGGCTGGATGCCGGGCCGGGCAGCTTTTGCTGAACGCGAGCCCGGGCTGCGGCGCATCGGCCGAACATCGCCTGCAGCCGGTGAATCGGATGATGCCGTCGTTCCCGCCGGAACGGCCGGCGGAGGATGCGCAAGTCATGGGATGCCTTCTTCCGCTTTGTATTCTGTCTTCCCAGCTATCTTATGCAGCAGCCGAAAGGAGAACGACGCCTTGGAGCCTCTTCTTTACCACTTCAGCGAGGAGTCCTTCATCAGCCGCTTTGTCCCCCGGCCAAGGCCGGGACGTGACGGTCTGCCTGCCGCGGTATGGGCTGTCGACGAAGAGCACAGCGTGAATTATTTCTTCCCGCGGGAATGCCCGCGGATCATCTACGATCGCCAGCCCGGGCTTGATGAGCGGGAGGAGCAGCTGTTGTTCGGGATGTCCGGCGCCGCTCGGATCGTTATGGTCGAGAGCCGATGGCTGGAGCGCATTCGGGCCGCGGTTTTGTACCGGTATGAGATGCCTGCCGCCGCATTCCGGGTGGAGGACGCAAACGCGGGATACTATGTTTCGAAGGAGACGGTCGTCCCGCGATCGGTCGAGCGCATGACTGATCTTCTGGGAGAAATCGAGCGAAGCGGCGCCGAGCTCCGCGTGACGCCAAGCCTCTTTCCCGCCAGGGATGTCATTCTGGGATCGTCGCTGCGCCGGTTTTCCATCATCCGGTTCCGCAACGCGAGATAAGACTTTTCAGCCGTTAGCTGAAGGGTCTTTTTTTTTGAATTCAAGAATAAGAAGGTATAAATAATTTGAAAATAGTTGACATAAATTTATGTGATACCTATAATTTCGTTGAAATTATGTCTTCGTACCTTGTTTTACCAAACAAAACAGGAAGGGAGGCTGAAGCAGGACTGCAAATCGGGGAGAGGAAGAGAGGGCTCAGGGCGGCAAGGAAGCGTCAATCATGTTCATGACGGGAGGAATGGAATTGTCCAGTTCTGGAAGTTCGAGACAACCTATATTGAAAGCGCTTTTATCGTGGGTGCTAGCATTCGGTCTGATGACGCCTGCCTTTGGGCCGGCGGCCGGAGCTTCTCCAGCGGGGGCGTCGGAAAAAGGGAGCGTGCCGGAATCCGTATACGGCGGCGTTCCGGATCAGGTATACGGAGAAAATACCATGTTCTCCTCTTACATTACGGCAGAAGGAGACAAGCTGATGGAGGACGGCAGGGAATATCGCTTTGCCAGCCTCAACTATCCCGGTGCGCTGGGGGACTCGGCATTTTCCCAGGACGACGCCCTGCGCACGATCAAGGCGATGGGCGGGAAAGTGACCCGCTCCTATGTGCCGTCCGTTCTCCGTTACGACGGATCCAACAAAGGCTCGGCCTTTATCCTCGGACCGGATTCCAGCGGCAGGATGCAGTTCAGCGAGGAAGGCTTCGCCAAGATGGACCGCATGCTCGCGCTTGCCAATGAGACCGGCGTCCGGATCATCATCCCGTTCGTCGATCAATGGCAGTGGGTCGGCGGCATTGAAAGCTATGTCAACTTCGTCTATCCCGGTACGATAACGGGTGATGCGGCGACGGATCCGGACGGCTGGAAGTTCTACACCGACCCTCAGGTCATCGGCCTGTTCAAGCAGGTCGTCCATTACATGATGAACCGCACCAACACGATTACGGGAGTGAAATACAAGGACGATAAGGCGATTCTGGCCTGGGAGACGGGCAACGAGCTGGGCGGCTACAACCAGGACAAGTTCCCGCAGTCATGGACGGCGGAAATAGCCCGCTACATCAAGGAGGAGGAGCAGCCCAAGCAGCTGCTGCTCGACGGGCGCTTCTCGATCAACGCCGCTTCGCTGACGGACGATCATATCGACATCGTCGGCAATCATTTCTATACCGGCAATTTTATCGACAAGATCAATGCCGATGCGGCTATGGCTGCAGGCAAGAAGCCTTATATACTGGGCGAGTTCGGCCTTTATACGACCAAGGAGCCGGTGGAGGCCCTGTACAACGCCGCGCTGCAAAACGGCACCTCCGGCATCATGATCTGGTCGCTGAGACCGCATAAGGAGGACGGCGGATTCTACTGGCATGACGAGGATCCGGGCAACTGGGCCTCGTATCACTGGCCGGGCTTCGCCTCGGGCGATTACTACGGCGAGACGGATATTATCCGGACGGTATACAACTACGCCCATTACATGAATGCGCTGGATAAAGGCAAGACGTCCGCGGTTCCCGCGATCGAGGCGCCGGAAGGCGCTCCGAGCCTGTTCCCGATCGATTCGGTCGCGGACATCAAGTGGCAGGGCGTTGTCGGAGCATCCGGCTACGAGGTGCAGCGCTCCGCAGACGGAATGAACTGGGAGACGGTCGGGACCGGCGTCTCCGACGGCGGACGCGCCGGAACGAAGGCTTTCCACGACGAGCAGGCCATCACCGGCGCGTCGTACCAGTACAGGGTGCGCGGAGTCAACGAGTCCGGCGCATCGGCGTGGTCCAACGTCGTGAGTACGACGGCGAGACATCTCATCACGGATGAAATGAGCCTTATGCAGAGTCCGAAGGAGAATCGCCGGACCTATGCCTACGACCAGTCCTCCAATGTCTTGAACAAGGCGGACAACTGGAATGAGCTCGGCCAAGGCTTCAAAGCCTATGCCGCCGGCGCGTTGCCGGGCACGCTTACCTATGCGGCGCCTGTTCCGCTGGAGGCGGTGCGGATAAAGAGCGAGGGCGGCGGAAAGATGCGGCTGTTCGTCTCCTCGGTCAACGGCAAGTATGCGGAAATCCAGCCGCAGCTCAAGGACGGGCTTTGGACGGCGGACGCGCTTCCGGCGGATACACGATACGTGAAGCTGGTCATCGACGGCGGCAGCTCCGTTCTGATCGACCGTGTCGAGCTGGAATACGCCTATTCCGGTCAAGGCTATCGGCCTGTTCCGGCGCCGGTGCGCAGCGGGCTGATCGTAGACCGCAGCTTCGACGGACAGCCGGACTCGGCATCGGGCAATCTGGCCGTTCGCGGCGCTTCCGCCGGCACGGAAGGGCTGCCGGTCCTCAGCCGCCTGGACGGAGAGCATGCGGAGCTTGTGTACGCAGCCGCAGGCGACATGAATTCCTACCGGTTCACCTCGTATGCGAACGGCGGAGAGGAGCTGCAGCTGTCGGGTTCTATCGACGGCCTGAATTACCAGCCGCTGCAGCCGGCCGTGACCAGCAAGGAGACAGCCGGCGGATGGAGCCGCAAGGTGTATGCCGGATTCGAGCTGCCGGCGGGCACCCGTTACATCAAAGCGGATTACCCGGCAGGCGGAAACCCGGAATCTCCGGCTCTCGCCAAAGCCGATATCGGCTTCGGGTCGGCGCTGATTCCGCTCACGGAAGCTCCGCCCGCCAACGTCCTCGAGGATGGCGAATACGATTACGGCAAGGATGAGAGCATCGCTGCCCGTTATGAGCGGGACGAGGATGGGGGCCATGCCTCGATCGCCTTGGACGGCGGCTCGAAGAACCGGGGCAGCTACGGAGCGAAAATCAGCTACGAATTCGGCTCCGCTTCGTTTGCGGGACTGAACAGGCCGATCGGCCATGCCGACCTGTCTTCCTTTGATGCCCTGCATGCTTGGGTGAAGCCGGACGGCAGCGGCAATAAGCTCGGCTTCAGGCTCTCCACGGGAGACGGACGGATATGGGAAGCAGCCGCTTCGCTGAGCGGCACGGCAGCGCGCACGCTGGAGGTCAAGCTTGCGGATTTTGCGCTTGCGGCGGGGGATGCGGGCCGGGGGCCGATCGATCTGTCCGACGTGACTCGATTCGGCCTGTATGTGGGCAAAACGGAGGGGACATCCGCCGCAGCGGGCAGCATCGTCGTGGACGACGTGCGGATGGCCAATGCCTCCAAGCTGGACAATTTTGAAGGGTACGGCGGCTACAACGCCCTGGTGCAAAAAGCATTCGCGCGCAACACCGGCGGCGGAGCTCTTGATGTATCGCTGGACGGCTCCCGCAAATCCGAAGGCGATTACGGCTTGCGGATGGACTACGACTTCAGCGGTCCGGGATATGCGGGCGGCAGCTTCAGCCCCGATTACCTGAAGCTGGACGGCTATGACGGCTTTAGCTTCTGGCTGCAGCCGGACGGGTCGAACAATGAGCTGGCGATCCAGTTTTCCGACGACGCCGGGAAGTTCTGGGAGACGAAGGCGGTCTTCCGCGGCAGCGATCCGCGCTTGATGTACGTGCCGTTCAGTTCCTTCCGCTATCCGAGCTGGTATGGCGGCGATCCCGGCGACCGTCCGGATCCGACCCGGCAGATCAAGACGTTCTCCCTTTATCTCGGCGGATCGCCGGATTCGCTGTCCTCTTCCGGGACGCTGTATGTCGACGACATCCAGGGAGCGGACTTTACCGACAGGCTGAACGCGGCGTCCGTAGCCATCCGGGATAGCGGAGCCGTCATCGGAACGCTGCCTTACACCTTCAGCGGCACGGCCGTCGGAGCGGAATTCGTCCGCATCCAGGTCGGCAAGCAGACGTTCCATGCCCCGGTGAAGCCGGACGGAACCTGGTCGTACACCACTTCCAAAATCGCCAACGGCATGAAGGAGGCGACGGCTGCCATCGAGCTGTTTGACGGGACCGTCCTTCACAGCAGCATGGCGGCATTGAACGTGAACGTGCCGGGCAACCCTTATGATGACGGCACGGCGCCTGCGGCGAACAACCGGCTGCTCAATCCGGGCTTCGAGGAAGCCGTCGATGCGGGCGCATGGCCTGTGCTGCCGAAGCACTGGTCCAGCAAGGACGCCTCCGGCGCCGAGGTTACGGACGGCATTGTCAAGCTGGAGGGCGGGGCGCGTACGGATCAGTATGCGCTCGTCCATTGGAACGACAAAGCCTATGAAGCCACGACTTCGCAGGAAGTCGACGGCCTCGAGCCCGGCATCTACGAGCTGAGAGCCTGGACGAAGTCCAAGGGCGGCCAGATTGCCGCCGAATTGACGGCGACGGGCGATCAGGGAGCCGTACGGAAGGCGGCGATTCCGCAAGGAGAGAGCTCATGGGCATCGGTGAAGCTGTCCGGGCTTGAGGTTCGGGAAGGCAAGCTCACCGTCGGCTTCCATTCCAAGGACAGCGGGGGCAACTGGATCAAGGTGGACGACGTGTCGCTGATCAAAACGGCGGACCTGCCGGGCGGAGAGCCGACGCCGACGCCTGGGGGAGGAGCGACGCCGACGCCTGGGGGAGGAGCGACGCCGACGCCTGGGGGAGGAGCGACGCCGACGCCCGGGGGAGGAGCGACACCGACGCCTGGAGGAGGGGCGACGCCGACGCCTGGGGGAGGGGCAACGCCGACGCCTGGAGGAGAGGCAACGCCGACGCCTGGAGGAGGGGCAACGCCGACGCCTGGAGGAGGGGCAACGCCGACGCCTGGAGGAGGGGCAACGCCGACGCCTGGAGGAGGGGCGACGCCGACGCCTGGAGGAGGGGCGACACCGACGCCTGGAGGAGGAGCAACGCCGACGCCTGGGGGAGCTTGGACACCAGCGCCTAGCGAGGCTCCTTCGCCTGGCGCCGCACCTTCGCCCAGCGCCACGCCAGCGCCAAGTCTGAAGCCGCCGCCAAGCTCGAATCCCGTTCCTTCCTTTGGCGATTTGGACGGGACCGATTGGGCGCGTTCCGCCATCGAAGAGATGGCGGCCAAAGGAATCATGTTGGGAGTAGGGGGCGACAAGTTCGCTCCGAACAAACCTCTTACGCGCGCCGAATTCATTACAGCCTTGTTCCGGGCGTTCCGGTTGGATGCCGCCGAAACGGTGGGAGGACTCAGCGATGTGAAACCGATGAGAGCCTTCAGCGACGTGAAACCCGATTCTTGGTATGCCGAGGCGGTGGCGGCTGCTGCCAGGCTGGGCATAACAGGCGGCACCGGTGCCGGCAACTTCGAGCCGAACCGAGTGATTACACGTGAGGAAATGGCGGTCATGGCCGCAAATGTTCTTAACTATCTCGGCAGTCTCAAGTCCACAGACGTGAATGCGAAGCTCGCGGGCTTCAAGGACCGCAGCCAAATAGCGGGTTATGCCCGCTCGTCGGTTGCGCAGCTTGCTGCCCTCGGAGTCATGAACGGCGCCGGAGGAGACGGATTTGCGCCGAAGGGAAAGGCTACCCGCGCTCAGGCAGCGGTTATGCTGCAGCGGATGCTGAAGCTGTTTGAATAAAGAACGATAGAGGAAAGGCCGCTACCCTTCATCTGGAGATGAGGGAGCGGTCTTCTTTGTGTAGTCCAATCTACTTTACCGAGCCCAACATTCTGATTTACCGAGCGATATCATGCTTTCTCTGACGAATGCAGCCTCATGGTTTGAATGTACATTTCAGTCCCAACGGATCGTGGCGAAGACAGCGCAGCAAACCTATCGGACATACGATCCGTTATTTTGCCAGTTTGGGACGATTTCACTTTTTAGCGGACATACGATCCGTTATTTATGCGAAAATCGCCTCAGATGTCAGGTTTTTGAGAAAATAACGGATCTGATGTCCGATAAAGTCCAAAATGGGGTTGAAATGCCCAAATAACGGATTTGATGTCCGATAGAACTCCGAAATGGTCGCGAGCCATGGGCAGCAGGTTTGATGATGTCCAAAAGAACTCCGAAATGGTCGCGAGCCATGGGCGGCAGGTTTGATGATGTCCGATAGAACTCCGAAATGGTCGCGAGCCATGGGCAGCAGGTTTGATGATGTCCAAAAGAACTCCGAAATGGTCGCGAGCCATGGGCGGCAGGTTTGATGATGTGTAAAAGAACTCCGAAATGGTTGGGAACCATGGTTAGCAGGTTTGATGATGTGCAAAAGAACTCCGAAATGGTCGCGAGCCATGGGCGGCAGGTTTGATGATGTCCGATAGAACTCCGAAATGGTCGCGAGCCATGGGCAGCAGGTTTGATGATGTCCAAAAGAACTCCGAAATGGCCGCCAACCGCCAATACATAGGCAGCAGAGTTGACGATGTCCAAACATTCCCGAATGGGCTGGAATCTGGCACACACAGCCTCGAGGAAGCTATCGACGACTGCTTTGGGCTGGATTTCAAGCCGCAGCCATCCTTTCAGGCGGGGCGAGGCTCTCATGACAGCGGCTGCATCCGCCGCAGCCGGGCTCGGTGTCTCGATCCTGCCGGAATCAATGCTGGAAGGACTAACTTTGATTCCGCTGGAGGATGAGGGCTCCATCTGCCGAATAGGCATGATGACAAGAAAAGAGGGTTGTCTTCCTCCGGCGGCGCTGCGGTTTGTCGAGTGTGCCGCAGAAGTTTTTGGAAATGGCGGTAAACCTATCTATAGGAGGGATATAAGAATGCCTGAATTCAATCGAGTCGTCCCCATTATGCGCATGTTCGACGTCGGCAAGGCAAAGGAATTCTACCTGGATTTTCTGGGGGCTGAACTGCTCTGGGAGCATCGATTCGAGGAGGCGCTGCCTCTCTATATGGCCATAAAGCTGGGAGGCTGCGAGCTGCATCTCTCGGAGCATCACGGCGATGGAAGTCCCGGCGCCAACATTCGGATCGAGACGGCAGGTCTGGCTGACTATCATAAGGCTCTTCTGGACAGCGGCTACCGGTATGCCAGGCCGGGATTGGAAAAGCCCCCCTGGGGCGGCTGCGAAGCGACCGTGATGGACCCGTTCGGGAACCGGATTACCTTTTATGAAGAGGACGGGGTCTGAAAAGGATGGATGCGATTCCCTGGCGGTTCTTCGGACTATGGACTGAAGCGAATTGAGCTGCTTGCGGTCAAGGGAGGCGGAAACATCTGAAGAACAGAGTTGTCCTATCAAGCCCGCAGACCGAATCCTCCTGTTTCTTCGGCTATAACCGTTCTTTCCATATCCTCCCGCCTCAGCCTGCAAGTATAGTAAGTGCAGGACAAAACGTGGGAGAGAGCCATAAACATGAACATATCCGTAGAACCGTGCGGCTTGGACCGCAAATTTATTCTCATGAATCTGTATCCGCTGTATCTGCATGATCTGGCCGGAATCCGCGAAGTTTTGCCGAACCGCTGCGGTGTGTTTGAAGAGGATGACGGAATCCAGACACTGCAGGAGCAGCAAGGCGAATTCGAAATCTGGTGGGAAAAGGAAGGCCTATTGTTCCCCTATCTGATCCTCGCGGACGGAATTCCGGCCGGCTTCGCGCTCATCGCTTCCGGGCCGTACACCGAGTCCGGCAGCGATTATATGGTGAACGAATTCTTCATCCTCAGACCCTACCGAGGCAAAGGCGTCGGTGAAGCAGCGGCCGGCGAGCTGTTCCGGCGTCATCCCGGAAGCTGGTCGCTGTTCACGACGCCGGGAGAGCGCAATCGCGGCTCCATCTCCTTCTGGCGGAAGTCGCTGGCCCGCCATGCGGGGGAAGACGGATATACGGAGGAGGATCTGGAGCTGGAGCACTTTGGCTGCAGCAAGCTGTTTCTCTTCTCATCGGCGGCGGAAACTTCCGGGGGAGTGTCTGAAGGAACGGAAACGTCCGGCAAAGGCATTGCCTGCTCCAGCGACGTCCGCAAGGCATCGATGGCCGACTTGCCGGCCATAGCCGCTCTGGATGCCAAGGCAGTCGGACATGGCGGGCGGCTTGCCGAGCTCGAGAAGCATGTGCGCAGCGGCTGCTGCCTCGTTTCTCTTCGAGAGGGCCGCCTCGCGGGCTTCGCCGCGCATGACCGGTCTTTTTTCGGGCAGCGGTTCCTGCAGCTGATCATTGTCGATCCGGACGACCGCAGGAGCGGAGTCGGCCGCAGTCTTATGGAGGCTTGGGAGGCCGAGCTTCCGGGACATAAGCTGTTCACCTCGACCAACGAATCCAACAAGCCGATGCAGCAGCTGTGCGAAGCGATGGGCTACGTCCGCAGCGGGGTCGTCGACAACCTGGACGAAGGCGATCCCGAGATCATTTATTGCAAGCCTCCGGTTGCCTGAGCGATCCTTGTCTGGTACGGTTAAGCATGCAGACAAGCCAGGGTGCGCGCCGGCATCGGCTGGTTCGAACGGCAACCCTGGCCTCATGGACGAGATCTGGAGGGATGATCGATGGACAGCAAGGAGCGGTTTTCCAGCCGTGTGGAGAACTATGAGAAATACCGGCCGAGCTACCCGGCGCAAGCGGTAGACTACATCATCAGCCGCGGCGGGCTCAAGGAGGATTCTCCGGTAGCCGATATCGGTGCCGGAACGGGCATCTTCTCCGGGCTGCTGCTGGAGAGGCAGCTCCGGGTCATGGCCGTGGAGCCGAATCCGGATATGGCCAAGGCGGCCTGGGCCAAGCTCGGCCCCGACGAGCGGTTCGGCCTGATGCTGTCGCCTGCGGAGGATACGGGGATGGCCGAGGCCTCCGTCGACGCGATCGTAAGCGCGCAGGCTTTCCACTGGTTCGACCAGGCTGCCGCGCAGGCGGAGTTCCGCCGCATCCTGAAGCCGGAAGGACGCGCGTTCCTGATCTGGAACTCGCGCGTGCTTACGGGCACGCCCTTCCTGGAGAGGTACGAGGCGCTGCTGCATAAGTACGGGACGGACTATGCGAGCGTAAATCACCGCAACGTCTCTCCGGAAGCGCTGCAGGCTTTCTTCCGCGAGGGAACGTTGGAATGGCAGACTTTCCCTAACAGGCAGATCTTCGATTACGAAGGCGTGAAGGGCCGCCTGCTGTCTTCCTCGTACGCTCCCGCTGAGGGACAGCCCGGGCATGAGGAGATGCTGGATGAGCTGCGGCAGATCTTCGACGAGACGCAGCAGGACGGAACCGTCAGCTTCGATTACGAGACGGAAGTGTACAGCGGTCTTCTGTAGGGCGGTTGACAGATCCGCCGGGATTCGCTAAAGTGATAGCGATAAAGTGCGTTGAAGGGAATCAGTAGCGCCCGAGCGACATCGCTCTAGAGAGCCGGCGGTTGGTGCAAGCCGGTGCGGGGTCGGGCTGCGAATTACATCCTGGAGCATCCGTGTCCGCAACTGCCTGAGGCAGAAGGGCCTGGACGGCAGCCGGCCGTTACCCGGCAGAGCGGAGCATTCTCGTACTGTACGGGAAGCTCAACATAGGGTGGTACCGCGATGACTCGTCCCTGTCTTTGGACAGGGAGGGGTCTTTCTTTTTTTTTCCTTAGACATGGAGCGATACAGTCAGGCGGCTTTCAATCAACAGGCTCGGCTGCAACAAACATTCAATCAAGTGGAGGGAACAGACATGGCACAAGAACAAGCTGCGGCCGTCAATTCGGAATTGCTGGAGGATCTGGAGTACCGGGGCCTGGTGTACCAGGTGACGAACCGCGAGGAACTGAGCAAAAAGATGAGCGAAGGCCGCGTCACGCTGTACTGCGGCTTCGACCCGACGGCAGACAGCCTGCATATCGGCAGCCTGCTTCCGATCCTGACGCTGCGCCGCTTCCAACTGGCGGGCCACAACTCCATCGCCCTCGTCGGCGGCGGCACCGGCCTCATCGGCGATCCGAGCGGCCGCTCCACCGAGCGCTCGCTCAACACGGACGACACGGTCGCGAACTGGACCGAGAGCCTGAAAAACCAGCTGTCGCGCTTCCTCGACTTCGAGGCGGCGGGCAATCCGGCGAAGCTCGTCAGCAACTACGACTGGCTCGCGCCGCTCGACATCATCACGTTCCTGCGCGACATCGGCAAAAATTTCACCGTCAACTACATGCTGGCCAAGGACTCCGTCGACTCGCGCCTCGCGAACGGCATTTCCTTCACGGAGTTCAGCTACATGATTCTGCAGGCGTACGACTTCTTCAAGCTGAACCGCGACCATGGCGTCAATCTGCAGCTGGGCGGCAGCGACCAGTGGGGCAACATTACCGCAGGCCTGGACCTGATCGGCAAAATGGGCGGAAGCGACGCTTACGGCATCACGATGCCGCTCGTCACGAAGAGCGACGGCAAAAAATTCGGCAAGTCCGAATCCGGAGCCGTATGGCTGGACCGGAGCAAGACGAGCGCGTACCAGTTCTACCAGTTCTGGATCAACACGGATGACAGCGACGTCATCCGCTTCCTGAAGTACTTCACGTTCCTCTCCCGCGAGGAGATCGCGGCTCTGGAGCAGGCTGTCGCGTCGCAGCCGGAGAAGCGCGAGGCCCAGCGCGAGCTCGCCCGCCAGGTGACCAGGCTCGTGCACGGAGCCGATGCCGTCGAGAGCGCCGAGAAGATTACGGCTGCGCTGTTCTCCGGCGACGTCACGCAGCTCAGCGAGGACGAGCTGGTCGAGGCGCTGCAGGACATGCCGACGACGGTTATGGGAGAGGCGGCCGAAACGGGGCTGATCGACCTGCTCGTCGAGGCGAAGGCCGCTCCTTCCCGCCGCCAGGCCAAGCAGGATATCGAGAGCGGCGCCGTCTACGTGAACGGCGTCAAGCAGACCGGCATCGACACGATGCTGACGTCCGAGCAGCGCCTGCATGGACGCTACGTCGTGCTGCGCCGCGGCAAGAAGAATTACTACCTCGTGAAGTTCGAATAGAACGGCTTCAGCCCGCACCGGCATCCAGCCGGGCGGGCTTTTTTTGTCTGAAGCTCCTTGGGCGGCGTTGCGCGGCAGACGGTGAAGCCATCTGCTCCGGTTGTTGGTCAAGGATACAGCTTAGCCATCCAGCGGTAATCGGACCAGAGACGGCTCAGAACCCAGCCCTCCGCTGTCCGGACGGCGGTCGCTTCTCCGGGGACGCTGTAGGGCTGAACCTTACCGCTGTCTTCGGTCACCTTTACAACAACGGTATATTTAAGGTCGTAGGAGTCTTTTGCATCCTTGACCGCTTCAATCTTCATCTCTGTTACTGTTGCCTCCAGATCGGCTTTGTTATAGGCTGCAATCCGGACAGGCATAGCCGTATCCATGTTGGCTTCCAGCTTGTCGAGCAGCTCTCCGGTTACGAGAGGCTTAAGCAAGCTGCCGCGTTCTTTGATCATGGAATAATGATCTTCCGGAATATCGCGATGCTTGACGTCGTATTGAATGTGAATGGCCTTATCCAGAACGGATATGGCTTCCGCTTCATCCGACCCGGCTCCGGAGCAGGCGGTCAATAGAGCTGCAATCAGGCCGAGGGTTAGCAGGATGCGTGTCGTTTTCATTGGATGTCCTCCCCATTTGATCTGAACGCAACGAAGGATTGCGGTTCCGATTGTTCTTTCCCGAGAAATTCTTCCATGGCCTTCCATCTTTTTACGACCCCCGAATAGGAATGGTTGCCATTTCTTGCAAACAAACTTTTCATTCCTAAGATAAAGGGCGCTGAGAAAGGCTGAAATAATTTGAAAAAAGTTGAAGGAACCCTTACACTTAGAAGGAATGAAGACGAACCGGAAAGGGTCGTAAACCTAAGGGGTGAGCATCATGAAAAAGGTTACGCTGCAAATGATTGCCGATAAATTGAGCGTCTCCAAAGCCTTGGTCTCCAAGGCGCTCTCCGGAGACAGCGCCGTCAACGAGGTGACGCGCGAAATCATCTGGAAAACGGCCGAGGAGGAGGGCTACCGGATCAAGGGGAGCAAGCGGCTCGGCAGCTCCTCCCTGACGGGCAATCTCGCGGTGCTCATGCCCCGCGCCTATCTGGACGACCCTGAATATTGGGGCAAAATCATCAAGGGCATCGACGCGGAGCTCGCCAAGCAGACGTACAGCATGGTACTCTCCAGCATCGACGTGACGATGCGGGTGAAGGACGGCATGCCAGCCGCCATCACCGAGCGCAAGGTCGACGGAGTCATCGTGCTGGGGCAGCTGCCGGAAGCCTACACCGATCAGCTGACCAGGCGCAAGCTTCCGTTCGTGCTGGTCGATCCGGACGCGCAGCATCCCGACATGGACCAGGTGCTTGCGAACAATTACCTCGGCGCTTACCAGGCGGTGCAGGCGCTGCTGGCGGAAGGCCACCGCAGGCTTGGCTTTGCCGGAGACGCCTTTACGACCTGGAGCTTTTCGGAGCGCCAGCGGGGCTTTGCGGAAGCAATTGCCGTGCACAACCGCCGCCAGCCGGCCGACCAGGCCGAGGCCGTCATGATCGAGGGCATGGGCGTCAGCGGCAGCGGCATGTATACCCAGCCGGCGTTCGCGGCCGAGCTGGGCGCGGAGCTGCACGCGGAGCGCAGGCTTACGGCGCTTTTCTGCGCCAACGATCTCATCGCCTTCGACGCGCTCAACCTGATCGGCAAGATGGGGCTTTCCTGTCCGCGCGATCTGTCCGTCGTCGGCTTCGACGATCTCACGCTCGCCGAGCTGAATCAGCCCAAGCTGACGACCGTCAGCGTGCCCAAGGAAGAGATCGGAGCGAGGGCGGCCCAGCTCGTGCTGGGGAGAATCGGAGAGCCCGAGCGGCTGCCGGAGCTCGTGATGCTGTCGACGTCGCTGATCAAGAGAGAGTCGACAGCTCCGCCGGCCGGAGCGGTCGTTGCCGCTGCTGGCGAGACGGAGACAGCCGAGGCGTAGCGGGCCGGATGGGAAGAAGCTCGGGACGGGTCGGGCTAGACAGAAAGACAGAAAGACAGAAAGACAGAAAGACAGAAAGACAGAAAGACAGAAAGACAGGGATGGTACATTCAGCCCTGTCTTTTTTTGATGCTGGCAGCCTGCTGCTGCCGAAGATGCGGAGGCGTTTTTAAGAATACATATGCTAGAATAACAAGGAAGATATGGAAGGATAAGGAGGGCTTCGGTATGCATATGAGCTGGATTCAATCTCCATCCGCCTGGGGAACGGACATCCGCTGCCGCTGGATTCGGAGGGACGGCAGCCGCTCCTTGGCCGCTTTGTTTCCAGGACAAGGCTATTCCTGCGAAATGCCGCTGCTGCACTATGCCGGGAAGTCGGCGATGCAGGAAGGCTACGACCTTCTGCTGCTGGAATACGGCTATCAGGCGGCGCGCCGGGATCCTGGTCCCTTCGAGGAAGCGGCAGCTGCGGCAAGCGCCGACAGCGCGGCCGTCCTCAGGCCGCTGCTGGAGCGATATGACCGCCTTGCCTACATCGGCAAGAGCGTGGGAACGGTCGTCTCCAGCCTTGCTCGGGAGTCTCTTGCGGAACAATCGAGAGGCAAGGAAATCCGCCAGATCTTCCTGACCCCGATCGCTCCGGCGATTTCCTCTATCCTGCGGAATGGAGGGCTGGTTGCAGTCGGAACAGCCGACCCGGTGTTCGGCCCGGAGCATATGCAGCGCACAGCGGCGGGCAATGGGGTCCGGCTGCTGACGATCGACGGAGGCGACCATGGACTGGAGCTGCCGGATGCCGGGCGGTCGCTGGATGTTCTTCAGGAGATCGTTTCCGCGGTCGGGATGTATTTGAAGGAAAGCTGAAGTTGGAGAGAGGCGAAAATGTGAACCTGAGAGCATATAAGGAAGAGGATGCCCGGGCGATAGTCGATGCCCATGCCGAGCTATACGGGCGGGAGCACGGATATGACGAGTCGTTTCGGGAGATCGTCGACGAGAGAGTGAGAGGAATCGTGGAGCGCAGCGATTCGCGCGAAAGGATCTGGATTCTGGAGTCAGACGGGCGGCATCTCGGCTCGATCTGCATCAAGCTGGAGCTTCGGCATCCGCCGAGCGGGCCTGCAGGCGCAGTATGTCCGGAATCCGCTGGTTACCACGAATCAGTTTGAGGGATTCAGAAATACCTTTCTGTTCCTGGAAGGAGAGGCAGGCCGCTCCATTCCATTTTTAATGAAGTGGTGTCTTTCTACGAGCTGAAGGGCGGTTTCTTTGTCGTTACCTCGAAGGCTCTTGCTCCGCTGGCCAGCTTCGACAAAGGGGATCTAGCCGCTGGATCAACCGGCTCAGCGTCTCGCGCCGGGAATGATCAGCATGAACGATTTTCAGCTGCATAGTAGCAACCCTATCATAGTTGGATTGACTTTCATTATAGAAGATATAGGGATGGAATCCATCGTTGGATTGCAAAAGGAAAGGATTGAAAAAGGAAGAGAGAAATCTCGATCTTTAACAATTTTAAACACATAATAAAATGTTTATTTATGTTGAACGAAAATAAAGGCCGTGGTATGCTTTTTCTTGAAATCGTTCTCATTTATCCAAGAAAAGGCAGGGATGCATCCATGACGAGCAGGGAATTCATAAGCCGCGAAGGCAGCCGGTTGATGCTTGGCGGCAAGCCGTTCCGGTTCGGAGGCCCCAATATTTACTGGCTTGGGCTCGACGAAAATGTAGGCGGAGTGGACTGGCCGACCGAATTCCGGGTGCTCGACGCGCTGGATGCCGCCGTTCAGATGGGTGCCGCCGTCGTTCGTTCGCATACGCTGGCCGCGTCCCAGGGCTGTCCTAAGGCTCTGTCGCCAAAGCGCGGGGAGTACAATGAAGAGGCGTTTCGCCGAGTGGACTTTGCCATCGCAGAAGCCGGCCGCCGAGAACTCAGGCTGCTGGTTCCTTTTGTGTGCAATTGGGCTTATTACCATGGGGGCAGGGAAACCTTTGCCTCCTGGCGCGGGCTCGACGACCCAGGTCTGTTCTATACGGATCGGGCCGTCATCGAGGACTTCAAGTCGTACATAAGCGTTGTGCTGAACAGGGTCAACAGCCTGACGGAGACGGCCTACAAGGATGATCCGACGATCATGGCCTGGGAACTGGGAAATGAGCTCAATGGCGCTCCGGCCGAATGGGTGCGGGAGATCGCCTGTCATATCAAGTCCGAGGACGGCCGCCACCTGATCTCGCACGGCAAGCAGTTCGAGCTGGATCGGGACAAGCTGGGCATCGAGGAGCTCGATATTCTCGACGTGCATTATTATCCTGCCGACGCGGTGAAGCTGGCTGCAGACGCTGCCGACACGGCCGCTGCAGGCAAGGTGTATATCGCCGGAGAGTTCGGATGGCCTGAAGGCGATCTGGAAGGTTTTGTCCGCCATGCCGAGGAGGATGAAAGAGTGGCGGGAACGCTGTTCTGGTCGCTCTTCGGACATGGCGACGGGGGCGGGTACGTGCCGCATTACGACGGGTTCTCGCTTCATTATCCCGGCACGGGCGTCAACGAAGAGATCGGCAGGCGGGTGCTGCGATTGCGTGAGCATGCCTTCCGGATGAGCGGCAGGGTGGTGCCGGAATTCCCGCTTCCGGAAGCCCCTGTCATCACGGCGGCAAAGGAGAAGATCATGTTCCGCGGCGTAGCCGGGGCGGCGATGTACACGCTCGAGCGCTCCAGCCGCGGAGCGGATGGGCCATGGCAGACAGTATTCGCTGCCCGGGAGGCCGATTATGACATGCCTTGGCGCGATCCGCTGCGGGCTCATTCCGCCAAGGCGTGGTACCGCGTCAAGGCTCATGCGCCGGATGGACGGGCAGGGGCTTACTCGCCGGTCTATGAGTCGGAGGTTTTTACGCCGGAGAGCGGGTAGGAAAGAGTTGGAGGCCCGCGGCGGGAAGTCGATAAGGAAGAATGAGTGTGTTAACGTCGGGAAGTCGATAAGGGAGAATGAGTGTGTTATCGTCGTGAAGTCGATAAGGAAGAATGAGTGTGTTAACGTCGGGAAGTCGATAAGGAAGAATGAGTGTGTTAACGTCGGGAAGTCGATAAGGAAGAATGAGTGTGTTAACGTCGTGAAGTCGATAAGGAAGAATGAGTGTGTTAACGTCGGGAAGTCGATAAGGAAGAATGAGTGTGTTAACGTCGTGAAGTCGATAAGGAAGAGTGATCGGCGTTCACGTCAGAGAGCTGGAGCCAGCCTTCGCTAAACCTATATGCATGGAACCAACCAGCCATTTCTTAGTGCGACGGGCAGGAACAGACATAAGCGGCCATGGCGTAATGCTGTGGTCACAGCCCGAAACAAATAAAGCCAGCCGTAGCTTTGAGAAACAAAATCTCGGAAGCGGAAATAGCCAGCCATGATGAAGTGAGGCAGCTGAGCAATTTAATGAACTGCGAAAAACCAGCCCGACCGTATTCAATCGGCTATCCACCATCGAACATCATTTCGGACCGCACCAACCAACTTTTCTTTGGGCTCCTGACTGCTACGGACATCAGATCCGTTATTTCGTCTGTTTTGCTGGAAAAGGGCCTTCTATCGGACATCAGATCCGTTATTTTTATCAAAATAGGCTTTTTGGTGACTTAAAGTCTCAAATAGCGGATCTGATGTCCGTTAAATTTTTTTTAATGCCTGAAAATGGGGAAATAGCGGATCCTATGTCCGATAGAATTGACCAGTAGTTGAAACAGGGATCGATAAGCCTCCGAGAGGTCGCAAAGCCCAGAACAGGCACGAAACAGGCACGGAACAAGGCCATTACAAGCCCAGAACAGGCACGAAACAAGCACGGAACAAGGCCATTACATGCACGGAACAAGCACGGAACAAGCACGAAGCAAGCACGGAACAATAGGGCGGATCAGACATCAAAAAGGCCGTCCCGGCCAACCAAAAAAGCTGTCCCTGCCGTCGAAGGACGGGGGACAGCTTTTTCAATATCCAAACGGTCAGCCCAGCAGGCCGAACTCGCGTCCGACCTTGAGCAGCGCCTGGCGCGCGAACTCGAGATCCTCCGCCGTGTGGGAGGCGGTGATGATGAAACGGACGCGGCCCTTGTCGGCGGCGACGGTCGGATAGACGATGGCCGGAGCGAATACGCCCTCTTCAAGCAGCCGAGCCGAGAACTCCATCGTGCGTGCGGCTTCGCCGACGACGATGGGGATGATCGGCGTCTCGCTGGCGCCGGTGTCGAAGCCGTCACCCTGGAGCTGCGAGCGGAAGGAGTTCGCCGACGCCCACATGCGCTCGCCGAGCTCGGGGCTGCTGCGCAGCACGCGAATCGCCTCCAGGCAGCTTGCTGCGACGGCCGGAGTCTGCGATGTGCTGAACAGGAACGGACGCGCCTTGTGGATGAGGTACTCCTTGAGCGCGAGGCTGCCTGCCGCGTAGCCGCCGACAACGCCGACGGCTTTGGACAGCGTGCCGATCTGGATATGCACGCGGCCGTTCAGGCCGAAATGGTCGGTCGTGCCCTTGCCGTTCTTGCCCAGCACGCCGCTCGCATGGGCGTCGTCGACGCAGACGATCGCGTCGTAACGCTCGGCCAGCTCGACGATGTCCGGCAGCGGGGCGATGTCGCCGTCCATGCTGAAGACGCCGTCCGTGACGATATAGCGGCGGTTGAACGAACCGGATTCCTTCAGAATTTCCTCCAGCTGGTTCATATCCTTGTGCTTGAAGATGCGGCGGGCTGCCTTGGTCAGGCGGATGCCGTCGATGATGCTGGCATGGTTGAGCTCGTCGCTGATGACGACGTCCTCAGGCTGCAGCAGCGTGCCGAACACGCCCTGGTTGGTCGTGAAACCGGACTGGAACACCAGCGCGGCCTCCGTTCCCTTGAATTCGGCGAGCTCGCGCTCCAGCTGGTCATGGATGTCGAGCGTGCCCGAAATCGTGCGGACGGAGCCGCTGCCGACGCCGTACTTCTCGATCGCCTCGATCGCGGCCTGCTTCATCCGGGGATGGTCGGTCAGGCCCAGGTAGTTGTTGGAGGCCATCTGCAGGATGCGGCGGCCGCCCATCTCCATCCACGGGCCGGAGCCGCTCTCCCAAACGGCGGGCAGGCGATAGCGCCCCTGCCGCTTCAGCTCCTCCAGTTCGTCCTTCAATCCGTCTAGTCCGGCCATTGGCGGATCTCTCCTTTTTGAACGGGGCCGCGTCGGCCCTTTAGTATGACTCTACTCGTGCTTGAACACGATCTTGGCGCATTGCCCGGAGCCCATCAGCTCGAAGGCTTCCTCGAAGCGGTCCAGCGTGAACGTATGGTCCACGAGCGGCCGCAGGTCGATCCGGCCGGCGTCGAGCAGGCCCTTGATCTGATGCCAGGTTTGGTACATTCTTCGGCCCGTGATTCCGTATACCTGCAAGCCTTTGAAAATGATGTGGCGGGCCAAATCAATCGGCACCGCCTTGGACGGAATGCCGAGCAGCGAGACGCGTCCGGCGTTCGCCATTGCCTCGAGCAGGCTGTTGATCGCGTGGCCGTTGCCGGACATCTCGAGGCCGACCTCGACGCCAGCGCCGTCCGTCAGGCCGCGCAGCTCCGCCGCGACATCCTTGCCGGGCTCCGACTTGATGCAGGCGTCCGCGCCGAGCTTGGCGGCCATGCCGAGCCGGTAATCATGCAGGTCGACGGCGATGATCTTGCCCGCGCCGACGGCTTTGGCGACCTGGATCGCCATGAGGCCGATCGGGCCGCAGCCGATGACGGCGACGGACTTGCCGACGATATCTCCGGCCATGACGGTGTGGACCGCGTTGCCGAGCGGATCCTGGAGGCAGGCCAGCTCATGCGGCAGGGAAGGATCGTTGTGGATGATATTGACGGCTTTGGTCACGGCGTATTCCGCAAAACAGCCCGGAGCGCTGATGCCGAAGCTGCGCGTATTCGGGCATACATGCGCGTTGCCGGAGCGGCATTGCTTGCAGGTGCCGCAGACGATGTGGCCCTCGGCCGACACATGGTCGCCGACGGCGACATTCGTGACAGCGCTTCCGACCGATTCGACGATGCCGGAAAATTCGTGGCCGAATACGTTCGGCGTCACGACGTTCTGCTCCGCCCATTCATCCCAGTGGTAAATATGCATGTCGGTGCCGCAGATGGAGCTTGCTTTCACCTTGATGCGGACTTCGTCGGCGGCTATTTGCGGAATCGGCACTTCCATGAGCACGGCGCCGGCTTTGCGCTCCGCCTTGACCAAACCAATCATCGTATCCTTCATTTTTCATTCTCCTCTGATCAAGAATGATCGTCATAACGAACATATGTGCAGTATATGGTACTGCTTCGTATGTAATAGTATATTAGTCGACCCTGCTTTGTAAACAACAAAAAACAACCTTCTGCGAAGGTTGTTGGAAGTCGGAAATCCCTTATGGGGCGCGCGTTCGCGCCGGTTGGACGGCCGTCCGCGAGGGGCAGACACGACCCCTTTAGAACGGGTAGAGAATGATGCTTTGAAGCTCGGTCTCCTCTTCCCCCGACTCATTGAGATACGTATGCGGCTGCCCGGCGTCGAAGCGGATCGCGTCGCCCGTTCCGGCCGTGTAGGACTCGTTGCCGATGACCATTCGGAGCGTTCCGCGCGTGACGGTGACGAACTCCTCGACGCCTTCGTGATGGGGCTCGGCCTCATAGACGCAGCCGGGCAGCATGACGACCCGGTAGATCTCGAAGCGGGAGCTGTCGTTGTACGAGAACTGCGGATAGCTCCTATATTTGCCGTCCCCGGCCAGAATGGGAGAGCGGACGGAAGCCTTCACGAGCGTGACGGACGGCCGTTCCTCTTCGATCAGGTCGGAGACGGAGATGCGCAGTCCGCTCGCGATTTTCCACAGCACCGTAATGGTCGGGTTGGAATCGGCGCGCTCGATCTGGGCGAGCATCGTCTTGCTGACCCCGGTCAACTCGGACAGCTTGTCCAGGCTGTAGGCCCGGGCCTTGCGGATTTTCTTCAAATTGCGGGCAACCCGCAGCACCATCGTGTCCACTGCATAACCTCCATGCTTTATTGTCTTGGTCCGCAGATCCCAATGGAGACCATGAGCGTTCCTATTTCCCTTTTTCCCTTTTGCCTGCTTCTCAGCCGGAATCGGCCTGTCTATCCGCTCGGTTCATTATCGTTTATTTTATCACGTCAGGCCGGTGAAGTGGCAAGTATATCTCCGCTTCTCCGATATGATAAGATGGTTGAAGCATAATTGGAGCGAGTGAATGGAGGTACGGGCAAGTGGCCAAGCTCAAGGACATCGCCGATCTGCTCGGCGTGTCGATCTCTACGGTATCCAGGGCGATCAGCGGCGATACGTCGAGGCCCGTCAGCGAGGAGACCAAGCGCAAGATCAAGGCGGCCGCCATCCAGGTCGGCTACCCGCTGCAGGGAATGGCGTTTCCGGCAGCCGGTCTGCCTTTGCAATATGTATGCATCCTGCCCGGCAATCTCATGGGCAACCATCCTTATTTTGCCGAAGTGCTCGAAGGCTTCCACGGCAGGCTGGCCGAGATGGGACTGCCGCCGGCGATCATGCGCTCCTATGAGGAGCTGCGGGAACCCGGCAGGCTGCGTTCCATGCTGGACGAGACCGGTGCGGGAGCGGTGCTGGCTCTGGGCTGGTATGACCGGGGCATGCATCGGACGCTGGTCGACAGCGGCATCCCGATGGCGGGGGTGAGCCTCAACGACGATTCCATCCGCATTCCGACCGTCGACTGCGACCGCATGTCGGCGGCCCGGATGGCGGTCCGGCATTTGCTGGACCAGGGTCATCGCCGGATCGGGTATGTCGGAGGCCCCGCCTTCGACAAGATCATGGAGAACGACGAACGGTATCTCGGATACAAATTCGCCATCCTGCAGGCCGATCTGCCGTTCCGGCCGGAATGGATCGTGGATGCGGACTGGAGCGTGGAAAAGAGCTATGCCGAAACGTCCGCCATGCTGAGCGCGCTGGCGCCGGAGGACAGGCCGACCGCCTTGTTCTGCGCCAGCGACACGCTCGCCATTCCCGCGATGCGGGCTGCCATGGACCTGGGCTGCCGGATTCCGGAGGATATCGCGTTCGCCGGAATGGACAACATCGAGCTGGCGCAGTATACGTCGCCGCCTCTGACATCGGTGCATGTGCCGAGGCTGGAGATCGGGCGGGCCGCCTGCAAATTCCTTTACGACTTCGCGCGCGGCGAATACCGGGATGTGCCGAAGCTGCTGCTGCCTTGCTCGCTCGTTGTACGCGAATCCTCCGATTGGCAGCTGGACTCTTCCCTGACCTGACGTTTTATCGTCAGGTTTTTTTGCGGGTTCTTATCCAAATATTTTGGATAATTGACTCCAAAATACTTGTTGCCGATTTGGATCTTTTCTGCTAAGTTAGAAAACAGGATTGCAAAGGAGCAGAGCAAAACAGAAAATGAAAGCGTTATCTATTCGAATTCGGATAGGAACAGACTCTATTTTCTTCTAAAACTCAATCCAAACGAGAGGAAAAAACCAAAAATGTTTGGATTATATCGTTGACAATTTGGATATCGTTCTCATATGATAGATTCACGTAAACAAACCTACCGCACTTGGAGGGCGATCAACCGATGGCGATGCTTCAGCAAGAGCATGTGGGCCGAAAACCGTTGAAAAGCACAGCCAAAATCTCCCGCTTCAGCAAAATCCTTCGCAATTGGCAGCTCTATGTCATGATTTCTCCGGTACTCGCTTATTACATTCTGTTCCACTACGTTCCGATGTACGGCATTCAAATCGCATTCAAGGACTTCCGGATCAACAAAGGGATCTGGGACAGCCCATGGGTCGGACTGAAGCATTTCGACCGCTTCTTCCACAGCTTCTTCTTCGAAAGGCTGGTCTTCAACACGATCGAGCTCGGCCTGTATCTGATCGTCATCGGCTTCCCGATTCCGATCCTTCTGGCGCTCCTCCTCAACGAAGCGAAGGCTGAGAGATTCAAGAAGTTTGTCCAGACCATCACATACGCTCCGCATTTCCTCTCGACCGTCGTCGTGGTCGGCATGATGATGATCTTCCTGAACCCCCGCTACGGCCTCGTCAATCAGTTCATCGGCGCGCTCGGGGGAGACACCGTCAACTTCATGGCGAATCCTTCGTGGTTCAAGACGCTCTATGTGCTGTCCGACGTCTGGCAGACGATGGGGTGGAGCTCCATCATTTATCTCGCCGCGCTCGGAGGCATCGACACCCAGCTGCATGAAGCGGCCCGCGTCGACGGAGCGAGCCGGATCCGGCGCATCTGGCATATCAACCTTCCCGGCATCCGTCCCACGATCGTCATCCTGCTCATCCTCAACCTCGGCAGCGTCATGGCGATCGGCTTCGAGAAGGTGCTGCTCATGCAGAACAACCTCAATCTGGCGAGCTCGGACATCATCGACACATATGTGTACCGCAGCGGCATCCTGGACGCCAATTACAGCTTCTCGGCCGCGATCGGCCTGTTCAGCGCCGTCATCAATTTCCTGCTGCTTGTGCTCGTGAACGCCGTCGCCCGGCGCGCCGGGGGGACCAGCCTATGGTAAAGGGGAGAGTAGCATGACCGCAGCAAGAGAAGACCGGATGTTCAATATCGTCGTTTATTCCCTGCTTTCCCTTGTCGCCCTGTGCGTGCTGTATCCGCTCGTCTACGTCGTCAGCGCTTCCTTCAGCGATCCCCAATACATCATGGGCGGGGAAATCTGGCTCTGGCCGAAGGGAATGACGGTCGATTCCTACGCCAGCATCTTCAAGAACGATGCGATCGTGCGCGGATTCCTGAACACGCTGCTCTACACCGCGGCAGGCACGGGGCTGAATCTTGTCATGACGATTCTCGCCGCTTATCCGCTTTCCCGGAGCGATTTTGCCGGTCGCAATCTGTTCATGGGCGTCATGGTGTTCACGATGTTCTTCGGAGGAGGCCTCATCCCGACCTATCTGCTGATCAAGAACCTTCATCTGCTGAATACGTTCTGGGTCATGATTCTGCCGGGAGCGGTATCGGTCTGGAACATCATCATCATGCGGACCTACTTCCAGCAGTCGATCCCGGCGGAAATGCAGGAGGCTGCCGTCATCGACGGCTGCTCCAACTTCCAGACGCTGATCCGCATCGTGCTGCCGCTGTCCATGCCGATCATCGCCGTGACGGTGCTGTATTACGCGGTCGGCCACTGGAACGCCTTCTTCAACGCGCTGCTCTATCTGTCCGACCGCAAGCAGTTCCCTCTCCAGCTCATCCTGCGGGAAATCCTGATCCAGGGACAGACCGACGAGATGGTGCGGGCCTCCACCGAATCGGCGATCAAGCAGCAGCGCGCCGTCGAGGGCATCAAGTATGCGGTGCTCGTCGTCGCGAACATTCCGATGTTCCTCCTGTATCCGTTCCTGCAGCGCTACTTCGTGAAGGGGATCATGGTCGGCGCCATCAAGGGCTGATCTTCCATACATGCATTACGAGCTGATGAAGAGGCATACCAACGACATCGGGAGGGGTTAGGGTGATCATCGGAAAGAGGCAGGCAAAAGGGGCGCTGGCGCTTGCGCTGACGGCTGCGATGCTTGCGGCATGCAGCAACAACGGAAACGGCGGAGGCAGCGCCGAAGCGGGAGGCTCCAAGGGTGAGGACGCGGGCATCGAAGCGTTCGGCTTCCCGATCGTCAAGGACAAGATCGAGGTGTCCGGCTTTGCGGGCAAGTTTTTCGCCAACGTCGACTGGAGCCATCTCAAGCTGTGGCAGGAATACGAGAAGAAGACCAACATCCATATGAACTGGGAGACCGTCCAGAAGGACGGCTTGAAGGAGAAGCGCAACCTGCTGCTTGCCGGCGGCAATTATCCGGAGGTGTTCTATGCCTCGTCCTTCAGCCGCTCCGAGGTGGTCAAGTACGGCGAGCAGGGCGTCTTCCTGCCGCTCAACGACCTCATCGACAAGTACGCGCCGAACTTCAAGGCGATCATGGACAAATACCCGAGCATCAAGCAGGGCATCACGATGCCGGATGGCAACATCTACTCCCTGCCGGTCATCTACGATCCCGACTTCCGCTCCGTCTTCTTCAATACGCCGTGGGTGCGGACCGAATGGCTCCAGAAGCTGGGCATTCAGGAGCCGCAGGATCTGGACCAGTTCAAGGCGATGCTGAAGGCGTTCAAGACGGGAGATCCGAACGGCAACGGCAAGCCGGATGAGATCGCCTGGGGCGGCACCGGTACGGCGGGTCTCATGGGGTATCTCAAGGGCTCCTTCGGCCTCAACAACCGCGGAGCGGCCAATCCCTATGTCGACGAGGCCCCCGCGAACAAGGGCAAGATCCGCTTCGTGGCGGCCGCTCCCGAATACAAGAAGCTGCTGGAGTACGTGCACGGTCTGTACGCGGACGGCCTGATCGAGAAGGACATCGCCTCCGTCAAGGCCGAGGAGATCGACGCCAAGGGCACGGCCGGCTTGCTCGGCGTCGTCGACAACGTCGATCCCGTCGCCATCTACAACGACAACGGTTATGTCGGCCTGCCGGTGCTGAAGGGGCCGGACGGCGAGCGGATGTACACTTATCTCGGGGCTCCGCTAGGCGGGATCGCGCAGTTCGTCCTGACGGACAAGGCGAAAAATCCGGAGGCGATGATCCGCTGGATGGACTATTTCTATGGAGACGAAGGCATCAAGAACTTCTTCATGGGCTGGAAGGACGATACGTACAAGGAGAACGCCGACGGCAGCGTGGAGTATGTCGACGATATGGCCAAAAACAAGGACGGCCTCAGCCTCGACCAGGCGGTCAGCCGTTATCTCATCTGGCCGGGCGGCCTCTATCCGGGTTATGTGAAGGAGAAGTATTTCAAGGGCGCCGAGGCGCTGCCGACTTCCGTGGCGAACTCCAAGAAGGCCGATCCCTACGTGCTCAAGCCGGATGCCGTCTGGCCGGGCTTCAGCTTCACGGCGGAGGAGCAGGAGGTGCTCTCCACGGTCGGCACCGACATCCAGACCTATGTGGACGAGATGAGGGACAAATTCATCGTCGGAGACGCCAAGCTCGGCGATTGGGACTCCTATGTCTCGACGCTGGACGGCATGGGACTCAAGCAGTATATCGAAATCTATCAGGCGGCGCTGGACCGCAACAACAAGAATTGAGAAAAGAGGTACAATCATGCCCCCACTTACAGCAGTGCTGATCGGAGCCGGCGCGCGAGGCGCCGGCGGTTACGCCCCTTACGCGCTGGATTATCCCCAGGAGCTGCGGCTGCCCGCCGTGGCGGAAGCCGATCCGGTGCGTCTGGAGCGGACGGCGGAGAAGCATGGCATCGCTTCAGAGGAACGCTACCCGTCATGGGAAGGCCTGCTGGCAGAGCCGAGGAAGGCGGACATCGCCATCATCTGCACCCAGGACCGGATGCATTACGAGCCGACGATGAGGGCGCTGGCGGCCGGCTATCATGTGCTGCTGGAGAAGCCGATGTCTCCGAATCCGCGAGAGTGCCTCGACATGGAGCAGGCGGCCAGGGATCACGGCCGGCTGCTGAGCATCTGCCATGTGCTGCGATATACTCCGTTCTGGTCGACGATCAAGGAAATCATCGCCTCGGGCGAGATCGGCGAGGTCGCCTCCATTCAGCTCAACGAGAACGTAGGCTACTGGCATATCGCCCACAGCTTCGTACGGGGCAACTGGAACAACTCCGACAAGGCGAGCCCGATGATTCTGGCCAAGTCCTGCCATGACATGGACGTGCTCAGCTGGCTCATGGACAAGAGCTGCGTCAGCGTCAGCTCCTTCGGCTCGCTCATGCATTTCCGCGAGGAGCAGGCTCCGGCCGGATCCGCCGCCCGCTGCCTGGACTGCGCGGTGGAGCCGGACTGCCCTTATTCCGCGCCGCGCTTCTATCTCAGCAAGCCCTACAAGGGCTGGGCCGGGCATTTCTCGCCGAACCTGGAGCGCGAGACCATTCTCGAAGGGCTGCGCACGACGGATTACGGCCGCTGCGTCTACCGCAGCGACAACAACGTCGTGGACCATCAGGTCGTGGCGATGGAATTCGAGGGCGGAGCGACGGCCATGTTCAGCATGAGCGGCTTCACCTACGAGCAGGAACGGCGCATCCAGATCATGGGCACGCGCGGCGAGATCCGGGGAGAGGAAGACAAGATCACCGTCTACGATTTCCTGACGCACCGCAAGAACGAAATTACGATTCCGGAGCAGTGGACCGGCCATGGAGGCGGAGACAGCGGCATCGTCCGCAGCTTCCTGCAGGAGGTCCGCTCCTACGACGGCCAGGAAGGCCTGACCTCCGCAGCCGCCTCTGTGCGCAGCCACCTGATGGCGTTCGCGGCGGAGAAGTCCCGCCTCTCCGGCGGGGAGCCGGTGCGGCTGGCGGAGTTTGCCGAGGAGATTCTGGCCGGGAACGTCTAGCGGCGATGCTTGCAGCGCGCGAAAAAAAGCTTGGCGGATGCCAAGCTTTTTTTCGTTTTGCCTGAATGGGCTGCCTTATTCCTCGTGTTCCTCGATCGTGACCGGCACCGGGTTGGATACGCCTGTGCGCGGCACGGGATTGCCGCTGGGCAGCGAGAGGTCGTAGCTGAACGACGCCGTATTCACCACGACCGGATTGAGCGGCGCGAAGTCCGCGTTCGCGAGGAAGCGGATGACCGACGAGCCTTGAGCGGGGACGGTCCCGATCGACAGGCGGCTCAGGTTCGACGTGTTCGGGAGCGGCGTGCCGTTCAGGCTGAGACTTCCGGGAACGTAGGACAGCCCGCTTGGAATTGCATCGGTCAGGACGACGTTTTGGAGCGGAGCGATGTTCGGATTGGACACCGTCAAGTAGAAGGCGACGGAGTTTCCGACCGCGACGCTGCTTGCGCTGACGGATTTGGCCAGCGTGGAGAGGGCGAGTACCGGAACGACGACCGGGTTGGTTTTCTGGTTGAGCGTGAACGACCGGCCGTTCGGGAAAGTGAAGCTGAAGACGAGATTTCCCTGGTTGAGCAGCTGTCCCGCAGGCGGGTAGGAAACGACCTTGAGCTTGAAGGTGATGAAGGCCGTCGAATTCGCTTCGACGGTGCCGATGAAGGCGCCTGTCAGCATGTTCTCTCCCGGTACGGGCATTCCGTTCAAGGTCAGGCTGTTCTCTACGAACACGGAGCCCGGCGGCAGCAGGTGGAACCAGGTCAACTCGGCATTGAAGCTGCCGGTATTGGTGACAACGGTCTGATAGTGCACCTCGTCGCCGACGAATACGTAGGGCTCGGCGGCGCTCTTCACGGCGCTGATGACCGGCTGGGCGATCGTCACGGTCGCGATGTTGGACTGCGAGATGCGGGTCGTTCCTCCGAGGACGAAGGTGATTGTAGCGAAATCGTTGACGTTGTAGCCGGGCTCCGGCAAGGACACGATCTCTTCCTGGAAGGTGACGATGACGGTCTGGCCCGGCGCCAGCGTCTCGATGCCGACGCCGGCATTGATGTTGCCGGCAGAAGGAGCGCCGCCGACGGTGACGCTGCCCGGCACGAAAATCGAGCCGGGGGTGGAATTGTCGGAGACGATGACATCCGTCACGGGAAGCGCGGATGCGCTGCTGATGGTCAAGGTGAAGGTGACGATGTCTCCGACGATGCCGAACGTTTCCGACCCTGACTTCGCAATCGTCACATCGCCGTCGTTCTCGACGATCTGAACGACGTTGGAAGGCGTCGAGCCGCTGCCCGTCAATCCGGAAGGGGATTGGAACGTAAAGGCGGCCACAGCCTGGTTGTCGTAGACGCCTGTCGGCGGACTGGCGGTGAGCACGACATCGTAGGAGACGACGACGGATTCCCCGGGAGCTATGCTGCCGATGACGATGCCCGTCAAGGGGCTTGCGGCCGGGACGGAGATGCCGTTCACGAAAACCGATCCGGCTACGAAGGCGCTGTACGGGTTGAGAGAATCCGCAACGGTCGTGATGGCGGCGACATTGCCGCTGTTCGTAACGGTGACGGAGTAGGTGATCGTTTGCCCGACAGCGCCGCCGAAGGCATTGGCTCTCTTGAGCGGCACGATGACCGGCTGCAGCACGGTGACGTCGACCGGATTGGAAGGCGTGCTGTACGGATTTCCGAGGAAATCATACTGCAAGGACGCCGTATTGGTCAGGACGGGAGGCACCGGCACAGACGTAATCATCAGCTGGAAGGAGACCGTCGCCGAGGCGCCGATGGCTAACGTTCCGATTGCGAAGCCGGTAATAGGATCGGCTGCCGGCTGGGGCACTCCGTTCACTGTCGCGCTGCCCGCGACGAAGGCGTAACCGGCTGGAACCGTGTCGGTCAGGACGGCGTTCAGGATGCCGGCGACGCTGTTGTTGGTGGAGACGATGGTGAACGTGATGACTTCTCCGACGATGCCGCTTGCGGCGTCTGCGCTTTTGACGACGGGAACGTTAGGCGTGTCGATCGGATTGAGGACCGGAATGACGACCTGGTTGGAAGGCGTCGAGCCGGTCAGCATGCGCCCGTCCGGCGGCTGATAGGTGAACGCGGCCGTCGATTGATTGACCAGATTGCCTCCGGGAGGCTCGGAGGTGACGAGCACCTGGAAGGTGACGACAGCCGACGCGCCTGGATCCAGAACGCCGATCGGTATGCCGGTCACGGGACTTGCGCCCGGTACGGCAACGCCTCCGACCGTCATGCTGCCCGGAACGAAGGACGAGCCGGCGGGGGTCGGATCCGTGATGGTGACGTTGGCGGCGATGTTGCCGGTGTTGCTGACATTCAGCGTATACGTGACGGGGTTCCCGATGAAGACGGATTCAGGCACTCCGCTCTTCACGAGACCGACGACAGGCGAGAATACAGGAATATGGACGATGTTGGACGGAACGGAGGTCGAGATGAGCGGCGAATCGGGAGTCGGCTGGTACGTGTACGCGACGTTTCCTTGGTCGTCGATGGTCCCTCCGAACGGCACGGCGGTCACCTGATACCGGAAGGTGATGACGGCTGTTGCGCCAGGAGTCAGCAGTCCGACCGTGACGCCGGTTTCCGGCGTCGCGCCGGGAACGGGAACGCCGTTCAGCGTAACGCTGTTGGGGACGAAGGCGGCACTCGTCTCGTCGATCGTATCGAACACCTGCACGTTGCTGGCATTGACCACGCCTGTATTCTGCACGGTGAGCGTATAGGTGACGATATCGCCGATAACGGCGTCCGTCGCTGTGGTGGACTTGACGATCGTAATCAGCGGCGCGGTGATGTCGATCTGCAGGCCGACGGAGTCCACGAGGTAGCCGTCGCCGCTGGTGGTCAGGTTGAAGACGGCCGAGGTCTGGGCATTCAGCAGCGTGCCGGCGACGGTGACGTTGGTAACGTCATAGCCCTGCCTGCCCGCGACGATATTGGTTCCCGGGGTTCCGTTGATCTGGTTGCGGGTGCCGAAGGTGCCGGTCGTGTCGAGAAGTCCGGCATCGTTGTTGATTTGGGAGGCGAAGAAGTTGTTCGCGAAGTTGTTCGGACCCGATAAGGTCGTCAGTGTGGCGGCGGTAGGGCCGAACTGGGCCATATCCCCCGTCTTGTTTGCGTCGCCTTCCTGGGCGCTGAGCTGCGCGCGTCCGTCCAGCGCGCCTTGAAACGGGGTGGCGAATCCGGTGATGACCGTGCTGACCGGTCCCGAGGTGGCCTGAATGACGGCCGCTCCGACGCGGATGGACAAGTTCCGCAGCGGCTCGGACGCGTTGGCGTAAGCGACGGCGAGCGTCCACATGGCGTGGTTGGAGGTCGGATCCGGAACGACGATTGTGCCGACGATTCCTCCGGCCGTATAATCGCCGGCTCCGGCGGTCTGTACGATGCCGGTGACATCCGCCGAGCGCACGTAGGCGTATGCGGGAGGGTATGGCGGCGAGTTGGAGAGCAGCACATTGAAGCGGGTGGCGGGGTCCGGCGTAATGCTGAACAGCCCGGACGGCGTCGTCAAGCGGACGGGATCGTTGATGAACGCGCTGAGGTCGACGCCGTTGTTGATGTAGGTGCCGCCCCAGATGAGCTCCGCGTACAGGACGCTGCTGCCCGCCGGGAGCACCAGTATCGCCGTGGAGTTGTTGAGCGCGTAATTCCCCGTTGTTCCCGGGGGGTACAGGCCGAAGGTCTGGCCCGTGTCGGTCGTTACGAAGGCTCCGATGCTGTCTACGGTTCCCGGCACCGCAACGGTGTCGGAGCTGCTGAGGCCCAAGGTGTTGCCCGTATACGTAATGGCTCCGTTGTTGTTCAGCAAAAAACGGTTGACAAAAGGCATGGTTGCTCATCCCCGCTTCCGCAAGCTGATAGGTCGATTTAACCATTATGCGGTTCGGGAACGAATCATGCATGGACAAGGCAGACTGGCGGACAGGTGCTCGAGAAGGACAACAGCGACCTTTTTAAGGAAGGCGGCAGCATCCGAATGGGAACGGAGAGGTGAGGCGGCGATGGCTTCCTTCATCTTCCTATCCTGGAAGGGGGCTGCATGGATGAAAGGAAAAGCAGAGGCTGAGCGCAAAAAATTCCCCGGCCGGAGGCCGGGGTCAGGTTTTTCGGGCCGCCGCTTTTTACATCAAAATGGGCGTCAAGGCCGGAATGACCGTCATTTTCGTTTGCGGAAAGCCTTGCTCTTGGACCAGATTGCCGAATTCGTCGATGCCGAACGTCGAGAAGACGACATTCGCCAAGGCCGTATTGTTGACCAGCTGCACCTCGTAAGCGATGTTTCCGCTGACCGTGAAAGTCCGGATGTCGGCGCTGTAGGCGGGAACGATATAACCCGTCACATAAATAGGCGTCAAGACCAGTGTCGTGGAGGGAACGACAAAGATCTGCACCACGACCGAGGCTGGCGCTGCCGTTTCGTTGCGGCTGCTCACCACAATGTTCGTCGCTGCCGTTCCCGTTGCCCTCGTATTCGTTATAATACCTGTCGTCAAAGCCATACTGCATCACCCTTTCCCTTGGTTTCTATTAATCTATGGAATAAGGCGAGGACATGCTTGGGTTTTGGAAGAATTGTTTTCCAAAAGGCGAATGAACATGCGGGCTATTGAACGGCGGCATAGGATGGAGCATGCACAAGTTGAAGCGATTGAAAAAGAACAGGAGGTTTCCCGGTTGGCCAATTTCAATTTCCAGGTCACGCCGAGCGGAGGCAACCCGATCTTCGAGCCGGCAGTCGCCGTGAATCTTTTGAATCCATCCATTATGGTGGCGGTCGCGACGGATACGACGTCCGGCGTGCCGCAGACCGGCCTGTACCGTTCCGTCAACGGCGGCGCGACATGGACGAATACGCTGCTGCCGCTTCCCGCCGGCTTTGCGGGCGCCGAGGCGGCTGTGGTCGCTTACGCCTTTCCGAACACGTTCTACGTATCCGCGCATGCTTTTCCCGGCAACAGCGACGGCACTACCTTCGTCTACATCTCCACGGACAACGGACAGACCTTCGGCTCTCCGATTCTTGTAGGTCCAGGCTATGGCACGTATATCAACAACGACGAGACCAACGTACTGGCCGACAACGGGCAGGCAAGTCCGTTCCTCGGCAATGTCTACGTCTCTTACAATCACCAGTTCAATGTCGCGAACAACAGCAACTCCGTCGCATTCCTCAACCGCTCCACGGATGGAGGCGCGACCTGGGACCAGCCGACGCTGCTCTCCAGCCCGACGACCCAGGTGGAGCGTCCGGACATGGCGATCGATCTGGTCGGCAACCTGTACGCTTGCTGGATTACCGTCACGCCACCCTTTAATTTCTTCGTTCGTACTTCGCTGGACGGAGGCGCGACTTTCGGCAATCCTGTGCTGATCAGCGCCGTATCGCTCGTTCCGAATGTCCTTCCGGTCACTGGCTATGCCTTTCGGGTGCTGACGTTCGCCAATATATCCGTCGACCGGTCCAACGGGCCGTACAACGGCAGCATTTACGCCGTCTGGCAGGATTACAGACAGGGCTATTCCGATATTTTCATGAGCATATCGACCAATCTTGGCCTCAATTGGTCAACGCCGGTGAGCATTACGGGAGCTCCGACGGGGTCGCAGAATTTCTTTCCTGCCGTCGATGTCGATCCTCTGACGGGAGGCGTGAACATCATCTACTACAGCAACCAGGTGGACGGGTTCGATCTGGACGTCTACGTCGCCCGTTCCGTCAACGGCGGCCAGAGCTTCACCAATACGCGCATAACGGACGTCTCCTTCAACCCCAACGGAACGAGTCCGGTACCGGTGCCGTTGATCGGGGACTATATCGATATCGCCTGCGTTCCTCCCGGCGGCTATATCGGCATCTGGACGAACACGAGCAATTCCCTGTACATCGTCGCCGGTTATTCCAACAACGTGATCACTCCTTGATATGAATGGCATGGAAATAGGGCCCTTTTCAGGGCCCTATTTCTATGTGCATCTGTTTTTTTCAGGGAGTTCAGCCGGTTGCGGGAAGAGGGGATGCGGGCAGCCGAAGAGCTGGACCGTCATGGGGCTGCTGGTGCGATCAGTCCCTTTTCGATGAAGTTGGCGGATACCGGCTTGCGCCCGAGCTCCCGCGACCAGACCGACAGCTGGCCGATATGGTGGATCTCGTGGGCAAGGACATGCCTCATGACCTCGCCCCAGGCGAGCAGCCTCTCTCTTCCGTCCGGAAGCGTATCCAGAAGCGGCCGCTGTTCCATGGAATCATCCCAGCCGCGGATGAAGCCTTCGATGTCCGCGCGGAAGCGGCGGTCGAGCTCGCGCACCTTGGCCAGCGTCGCGTACTCCTCGAAGTTTTCCTGGAAGTCCGGCTTGCCCTGCAGCAGCTGCAGCCAGCTCCACTCGACATCCACGATATGGAACAGCGTCTTCAGAATGCCGCCGACGCCGCCTGTCCGTTCTTGAAGAAGCTCCTCTTGGGACAGCTCCCCGCACCATTCATACCACTGCTCTCTGACCATCCAGTTGTAGCTGAACCAGAATTGCATGGATTCCCTCCTTGAATAGGTATTCCTTCCTCTTCCATTTTATCATGGGAGGGCCGATTGCCGGCGGTACAAAACGGGCGTAAAATACACCCTGAGTCGGCATGCATGGGCATTCGGGCATCCTGGCGTCGAGCTTATATTCGGTTCTCTTCAGCCAAGATTCCTGCCATGGACAATGGATATAGGGGGAAATGAAATGACGGAAAAAGGAAAGGTAGAAGCCCGTTTGGCCGAGCTCGGCATCGTGCTTCCGTCCGCAAGCGGACCCGCGGCGACGTACGCCAACTGCGTCCTGGCCGGAGGGCTGCTGTTCGTCTCCGGCAAGGGGCCGGCGGGGCAGCCGAAGGGCAAGCTGGGCATTGACTTCACGACCGGAGAAGGGAAGGAATTCGCCCGTCAGGCCGCGATCGAGGTGCTGGCGGTCGTCCAGGAAGCGCTCGGAAGCCTGGACCGGGTCCAGCGCGTCGTGAAGATCCAGGGCTTCGTCAACGCATCGCCGGAGTTCGAAGAGCATCATGTGGTGCTCAACGGCTGCACAGAGCTCATGCTGGACGTATTCGGAGATGAGAAGGGCATGCATGCCCGCTCCGTGCTGGGAGCGGCATCGCTCCGGAACAATCTGCCCGTCATCCTGGATTCGATCTTCCAGGTGCAAGAGGGCTGAAAACGGCGCTAGCCATAGGAGGCTATTCATTTCCCTATTCAAACCCAAGCTGTCTGGATCGTTTTCGCGTCCAGGCGGCTTTTTACGTTGCGAACAATTGTTGAGAGAAAAGTTTAAGTATGTTAACATTTTGTTGAAAACTGTCTACGAAAAAATTGCAAAGGCGGGGCGCTTAATGGAATTGAAACTGAACGGCATGAAATGGGAGCTGAAGGGCTTTTGGCCCTGGGTTCCGCTCAAGGGGACGAGCATGGAAATCGGCAATGAGCTGCTCGGCGTCACAGAGTGGATTCCGGCGACCGTGCCGGGAGGCGTGCATCAGGATCTGTACCGGGCAGGACTGATCGAGGACCCCTACCGCGATTTGAACAGCACCCATTGCGAGTGGATCGAGAACCGCTGGTGGGTATACCGGGCTTCCTTTGATCGTCCGGCGCTGGAGAGCGAGCAGATCGAGCTGGTATTCAAAGGGCTGGATTATGAAGCCATGATCAGCATGAACGGCGTCTATCTCGGCGAGCACAAGGGCATGTACGAGCCGGCTGTCTTCAACGTGACCGATGCCATCAAGCTGAGGGAAACGGCCGAGCTGCAGGTCGTCTTGAAGCATGCTCCGGACGAAATGGGGCAAATCGGCAAAACCTCCGAAACCTTTACGCAAAAAAGCCGCTTCAACTACAAATGGGACTTCTCCACCCGCCTGGTGAATACAGGCATCTGGGACGATGTCGTGCTTCGCGTGCATCAGGCGGCGACGATCGGCGATGTCGCCCTCCATACCGATCTGAGCCGCGGAGAAGGCATCATCCGGCTGTCGGCGGAAGCCGTCCGCCGCGGAGAGCCTGCTGGAACGCTGCGCTGGCAGGTCGAGGTGCAGTCTCCCGAAGAAGGAGGGGCATCGCCTGGACTCGTCGTCGATGAAGCGGTGCAGGGCTCCGAGGGGGCGGCTGTCATCCGCATTCCCGAGCCGGCCGTCTGGTATCCGAACGGATATGGCAGCCAGCCTCTGTACCGGTTATCGATTCGGCTGCTGGACGATACGGGCGTGCTGGACGAGCGCGTGATGAATGCCGGCATCCGCAGTCTCGATTATGTTCCGAACGAGGAGGCTCCGGATGACGCGCTTCCATACACCTTTGTCGTCAATGGCGAGAAAATCTACATCCAGGGAGCCAACCTGACGCCGCTCGACCATCTTTACGGCAATGTCGGACCGGAGAGGTATGAGTGGATTGTACGGCTGGCCAAGGATTGCGGAATGAACATGCTGCGCATTTGGGGCGGCGGCATCATCGAGAAGCCGTATTTGTACGAGCTCTGCGACCGCCACGGCATCCTGATTTGGCAGGAATTCATCCAATCCAGCTCGGGCATCGACAATGAGCCGTCGAAGAAGCCGGCGTTCGTCGAGCTGCTCGGCCGGACGGCCGAGAAGGCGCTGAAATCCCGGCGCAACCATGTGTCGCTGACCGTATGGAGCGGCGGCAACGAGCTCATGAGCGAGCCGAATCGGCCGTCGACCTGCGAGGACTCCAACCTGGCCTATTTGCAGGAGCTGGTCGAGGCGCATGACCCGCAGCGGCTGTTCCTGCCGACCTCCGCGTCGGGGCCGGTCCAGTACATTACGGCGGAGAAGGGCGTGAGCCACGATGTCCACGGCCATTGGAAGTACCAGGGCAATCCCGGACATTACGAGCTGTATGGAGACGTGGACCATCTGTTCCACAGCGAATTCGGGGTGGACGGCATCAGCTCGGCGAAGAGCCTCCGCAAGTTTTTGAGTCCCGCGCACCTGAAGCCGGTCTCGATGCAGGACAACCTCGTCTGGAGGCATCACGGCGAATGGTGGGATACCTTTGACCGCGATACGGAGCTGTTCGGCGCGTTCGCGGACCTGCCGGCCTTCGTGCAGGCGAGCCAGTGGATCCAGTCCGAAGGGCTGCGCTTCATCCTGGAGGCGAACCGGCGCAGAGCTTTCCGCAACAGCGGCAGCATCATCTGGCAGCTCAACGAGCCTTGGCCGAACGCCAGCTGCACCAATCTTGTCGATTATTACATGGAGCCGAAGCTGGCCTATTACGGGGTGCGCAAGGCATTCGAGGGCTCCCATGCTTCGCTGGATTACCGCAGCCTGACCTGGCGCGCGGGCGAGACGTTCTCGGCCGGAGTGTTCGCCCATTTCGCCGGCGGGGGCGGCATGGAGATCGAGGCGCAGGTGCTGGATACGGCCGGACAAGTGCTGGAGGCGAAGTCTTTCGCTGCTTCTTCAGGGGCGGCTTCGCAGACGGATGGCAGCGGGCTGCGGCGCAGAGGCTCAGCCGAGGCGGGGCGGCTGGAGTTCGCGGTGCCGGATACCCGCGATGGATTGTTCCTCATCCGGCTTCTCTACGGACCGGAGCGCAAGGATAACGTCTATGTGTTCTCGACGCTGGAGGAGCATCCGTTCCGTCCGGCCCTGGAGCTGAGCGGGGCAAGCCTGGCGGTCGAGCCGCTGACGGGCTGGGAGCATGAGACCGGACCGCTGACGGGCTGGGAGCATGAGACCGGGCTGCTGACGGGCTTGGAGCATGAGCGTGCCGGAGAGGCTGCCTCGGCAATCCGTCCCGTGGTGCGCCGGTACCTCGTGCGCAACGAAGGCGCTTCGGCCGCGCTGCATATCATGCCCGAGGAACGCACAGACCGCTGGTGGACGCTGGCGGACGAGGCCGGCTTCATGCTGCTGCCCGGCGAGAGCCGGGAAGTGTCGGTCGCCTGCGCTCCGCGGGTGAACGATGTGTTCAGCGGATCGCTGGATGCTGGAGGTGACGGAGCGGATCCGCAAGTCGCCTTTACTTGCCTTGGTGAAAAATAGGCATGAAATCGGGATTTGGAGCAGCCTTTCGGGGCTGCTCTTTTCTTCTCCCGAAAGGAAGCGGAAACATCATGCAGGCTTCGGGGACAAGCGCGGTCTGGTTTTCGCGCTCAGCTCGTTTGCCTTGTCCCAGCAGCCATGCCGCATCAGCAGACTTTTGACGCTGCATGTTTTTTTCTTGTTTACTCATTCGGGGTAATAATAGATAAAGGATTTAATTCAAAGGCTTAGGAAGGAGGTTTCCCATGGCCTGCAAGCAGGAGTGGGCATGGAGCAGCGCGGACGGAACGCCGATCCATGGCTTAAGGTGGATTCCCGAGGGGAAGGACCCGGAGGCGGCGATCGGGATCGTGCACGGATTGGGAGAGCACGCAGGCGCATATGCTCATGTGGCGGATTGGTTCACGGACAAAGGATTTGCCGTTTATGCCTTCGATCAGCGCGGACACGGGCTGACTGCCGGCAGGAGAGGGGACTGTCCGGACTACGAGGCGCTGCTGGAGCCGGTCAGACTGATGCTCGGCGATATCGGCTCGCAGCATCGGGGCTTGCCTGTGTTCCTGTTCGGACACAGCATGGGCGGCAACGTCGCCTTGAATTACGCTTTGCGCTTCAAGCCGGATGTCGCGGGCGTCATCGCGTCGGGGCCTTGGCTCAGGCTGGCTGCAGCCCCTCCGCCCGTGCGGCAGCTGCTGGGCCGCCTGCGCAAGCGGCTGCAGCCCGGATACCTTTCCCTTCAAGCGAATGCCCGCGGGACATCCGATCCGGAGATGCAGCTCCTGTACGCGGCGGACCCGCTCCGGCATGGACGAATTACGCTGCGCACGCTGAGCGGGGTCAGGAGCGCCGGGCGCTGGGCGCTGAAGCATGCCCACGAGCTGGAGATTCCGCTGCTGCTCATGCATGGCAGCGCGGATCGGGTCACCTCCTGCCGGGCAAGCCGCATATTTGCAAGCCGTGCGGGGAGCAGCTGCACGTATCGTGAATGGCCGGGCTTTCGGCATGAGCTGCATGCGGAGAGAGAACGCCGGAAGGTGCTGGCTTTCGCGGCGGATTGGATGGACGCCGTCAGGTCGGGAGGAATCTCATCGGATTAGGCGAAGCGACGGCTTTGATCGTCCTAAGCAGCCTAGATTCGGCCTTGCCCTCCAGATGAGCCTTTGCGCCGGGAAATTCCGGCCTAGAGAGCCTGATGCCATGCAGCGAGGGCGAACGGCCGCGAAGTTGAAGAGCGGCAGCCGTTATTATCGGCTGCCGCTCTTTGCATTTTATTTCCCCAGAAACCCGCCCTCGGACCGGATGACCTGGCCGGTAATCCAGCCTGAAGCCTCGCCGGCGAGGAAGGCGATGCCGCGAGCGGCGTCCTCGGGAGTGCCGATGCGGCCCATAGGGAACAGGGGGAGAAGCCGTTCGCGCAGCTCCTCGCCGATCCAGCCGGTGTCGGTCGGCCCGGGATCGAAGCCGTTGACGGTGATGCCGAGCGGAGCAAGCGCGACCGAGAGCGGCTCGATGATGCCGATTACAGCTCCTTTGGCGGCGATATAGGCGAGATTGGCGGGATCAGGCCCTTTGGACACGAGAAAGACGATTCTCCCCTGCGTCTGCGGAGGATGGCCGCTTTCGAGCCGCTTGGCGAATTCCGTGCTGAGCAGGACGGTGCCGCGAACGTTCACGGCATGATGCCGGTCGAGAATGTCGGCGTTCAGCTCGCGGAAGTCCGCGTGCCGCTCGTAGGCCGCATTGTTGACGAGCACCGACGGAGACTGTCCGAAGGCTTCTGCCGCGGCGTCCAGAATGGCTGCCGGCGAAGCCGGATCCGCCAGATCGGCTTCCATGTGCGCAGCCCTCGCCCCGCTCGCCGCCAGCTCGCGGGCGAGCCGGTCCGGCCATCCCGGAGCGGCTCCGTTGCCTTCCTTTTCGTCAAAGGCGCCCCAATGCGTGAAAAACACATCCATGCCTGCTCCGGCCAAAGCCCGGCAAACCGCCGTCCCGATTCCCTCCGGCCTGCTGACGCCCGTGACGAGCGCGATGCTTCCGGTCTCTTTCATAAGATCCGCCCCTTCCTTGAACCCTTCATGCCTTTAATCTACCAACCGTCCCGACGGTTGGCCAGGTAAACCTTCTCTATACCCGAAATGCCCCTCTGCCGGATCTCTTCCACCATCGCGGATGGAGAGGGAGGCTGGCATAACAAAGGCTTGAGCCGAATACCTATGAGGAAGGAGCAGGCCGGACAAGCGGACGAACCGGACGGGACGTGCGCGAAAGGGGGCGGAAGATGAAAACGAGCATTATCATCCTGACGCATAATCAGCTGGAGTACACGGTGAGATGCCTGGCGAGCATCATCTCGCACACGAAAGATTACGAGCTTGTCCTCGTCGACAACGGCTCCACCGACGGCACGCCCGAGATGATTCGGCGATTGGGCTGCAAGGCCGTCTTCAATGCCGTCAACGCCGGTTTCGCCAAAGGCTGCAACCAAGGCTTGGAGCTGGCTGACGGCGAATTCGTGCTGTTTCTCAACAACGACACGGTCGTGACGGAGGGCTGGCTGGAAGCGATGCTGAGGGCGCTGGAGTCCGACCGTACGGCCGGGATGACGGGCCCGGTGTCCAACTATGTGAGCGGGCAGCAGCAGGTGGAAGCGGATTACGGTCCCGGCCTGGAAGGACTCGGGGCCTACGCCGCCGCGCGCTCGGCCGCCTGGCAGGGCAAGATCATCGAGGTGCCCCGGCTGGTAGGCTTCTGCCTGCTGCTGCCTCGCGATCTGGCGCTGGAAATGGGCGGCTTCGATGAGCGCTTCGGTCTGGGCAATTATGAGGACGACGACCTGTGCATGAGAATCCGCAGCCGCGGCTACCGGCTGGTCGTCGCCTGCGATTCGTTCATCCACCACTACGGCCATGTGACGATCAATGCGCTCGAGGATTTCGACCTGACGGCATTGCTCAGCGTGAACCGGGAAATCGCCCGGCGCAAATGGGGCGAAGATCTGATCGACCTGATCTACAAGGTCCAGCCTACGCTGACCTTATGCGTCGGCGCCGGTCCGGATGCCGGGCAGGAGCAGATGGAGCGGACGCTGGACAGCATGGCCGGGCTGGCCGACGAGATCATGCTCGTCCACTACGGAGGCCGGGATAGCCGCGAGTCTGTGCATCGGACCGGCTTGATCCGCAATCTCAAGACGGTCTATGCCGAAGCGGAAGGGGAGCAGGGAGCGGAGGCGAATGGAGTGGCGGCCGGACTGCGCGAAGCCGGGCGCGACTTCATTCTGTGGCTGCGGGCGGGCGAGGAGCTGCAACGGGATGATGCGCTTGCGTTCCGCAGCTTCCGGCGCGGCCTGAGCGCGGACGTTCCGCTTATTTTCTTCTCCTCGCTGGGCTCTTCCCAGCCCGTACGAATGGCTCTATGCACGGACGGCTTGCACTGGGACTCTGCGGCCGGATTCTCGCTGCCCAGCGGCGAATGGCCGCATGAGCTGGACATCCGGGTGGGCGGCAGCGCCTGGGCGAGTCCATGAAGGAGCAGCGCCAAAGCGCTCCCGTCCGTAACGGAGCCGGGATTCGGCTGCTGAAGCCCGGCGTTACCTTCGAGACCAAATGTTATGAGGAGGATTGGCGGGAGCTGCTGCAGACGGACCGTCTGAGGCAGGCGATCGAGCGCCATGAGTTCCCTTTTGCCGAGAAGATTTTGTACATCAACAACGTCAGCCGTCCGGAGCTCGTCGAGCGGCATGCGCAGCGCCTGGTGGAGGAAGGCGTCCTGACCTCCTACGCGGTCGTGGAGACATTCAGCGGCGAAGCGCTTGATTTCTTCGGGCTGAGCCGGGAGAGCTTCGAGGGAGGCTACTATTATTCCATCGCGGAGCTCGTCGCCATCTACCGGTGCCGGACGGAATATCTGCTCCACTATTCGGGAGACTCGATGCTGGACGGTGCGCTGCCCTGGATCCCTCCTTCCCTGGAGCGGATGCGCGCCCAGCCCTCCCTTGTATGCGCGTGTCCGGTTCCGAACGGCAACGAGGAGGAGGCGCGGCAGGAGGCGCTGACGGCCGAGAAGGATTTCTACGTCGGGTACGGCTTCTCCGATCAATGCTACTTGATCCGGACGGAGGATTTCCGGGCGCGGATCTACGAGGAGAGCCATCCGGCATCCGCGCGTTATCCCGCTTATGGAGGAGAGCTGTTCGAGAAGCGCGTGGACTCCTGGATGCGGAGCAACGGATATATGCGTCTCGTGTACCGCCATGGCAGCTATACCCACCGGAATATGAGGCGGGATCGGACTTCAGAGGCGGAGAGGGCGGGGGAGCCTGTGCTGGCCTGCTACCGATCGGGCCTAGCGGCGATGGAAGGGCTGGATTACGAGTCGGCCATCGTCTGGTTCCGTCTGTCCTTGACGGCGGCGGCACGCCTGTGGCAGCAAGGGAGAGAGACGGCGCCGGAGCTGAGATGGCTTCCGCATTTGCAGCTGTCTGTCTGCTACGACCGGCTCGGCCGGAGAGAGGAGGCGTATGCCAGCAACGAAGCCGCTGCGGTATATGCCCCTTCCGGCCATTCCAGCATCGAGCATAACCGGGCTTATTTCCGCTCTCTGGCGGCGGATTCCGCCATGGCTGCGCATCCGCCGCCGGCAGAAGAGGGGGATGCGGCTGACGAGACGCTGCTTTCCCTGCTGATTCCTTCGCTGCCGGAGAGGCGGGAGCGGCTGGATTCGCTGCTGGAGGCGCTGGAGCTCCAGATTGCGGGCAAGCCGGTCGAACTGATCGTCATGACGGACAACCGGCGGCGGAGCACGGGGGCCAAGCGCAATGCCCTGCTGCAGCAGGCTCAGGGGCGCTATGTCGCTTTTATCGACGACGACGACCGCGTGTCGGAGCATTATGCCGCTGCGCTGCTGGGCGCCATTGCGGGCCGGCCCGAAGCGGACTGCATCGTTTTCGACGTGATGGTCTATGAGGGCGGCAAGCCGCTGCGCTCCTGCCTCTACGGCGTGGAATACGAGCATGGGGTGGACGAAAGCCGCTACTACCGCAAGCCCAACCATCTGATGTGCTACAAGCGCGAGCTTGCCTTGCGGCATCCGTTCCGGGACATCGGCTACGGCGAGGATGACGAATGGGCGGCAAGAGCTTCATTGGACATCGTCCATCAAGCCAGAATCGATGAAGTCCTCTATCATTACGATTGGGTCGCGAAGCCGCGGAGCTGGTATGGCGGCAAATAGGGCTGCGAGGGCGGGGCCGGTACGCCGGCCGAATGGCGAGGAGCGCATACGCGGGCAAGCAGAGCTGCGAGGAGAAGCAGGGGGGCGAAGGGCAGCCGGGTTTTCGCGATGCTGCCGTCAACGGGGCGGATATAGGCTAAGGAGGGAAAAAGGCTGCCTCGCGGCAGCCTTTTAGACGTGCGGAGCAAGCTTATTCCGTGTCCGCATAGTAACGGTTCAACGATTGCCATTCGGCAAACAGGGAATTGGCCGCAGCGGAAAGCCCTTTGGGAGCGAGAATGCCGAGACCCGCGGAATGCTGGAAGGCTTTCGCCGGATGCTGCCCGGACAGCTCCCTCCACAGCCTCCAGACGCCGAAGTCCGCAATCCTGACCTCCGTGTCATGCAGCAGCACGATGCCGTCCCCGGCCAGCTTCGGCAGCCAGCTTTCGTAGTCGCGGCGAACCGCTTCGTACGTATGGAGGCCGTCGATGTGGAGCAGATCGATGGAACCGTCTGCAAAGGCATCCAGAGCTTCGTCGAACGCTGCCCGGTGCAAGGCCGCTTGCGGGTACAGCGCCGCAGCCCTCGAGACGAGCTGGAAAACCTCGCTGCCGTAGGCTCCGGAATGGAAATCCCCCTCCCAGCTGTCGACCGCATGAAGCCTTGTATCGGGAGATCCGTCTTTGGCTCCCTGGCAGAAGCTGAAAAAGGAAGCTCCGTAATGGGTTCCGAGCTCCACGACGGTGGCGGGCCGTGCGTTGCGGATGAAATCGTAGCCGAAGCGGAGATGGCCTCTCCATGCGGATTCGGACCGGAACAGGGGCGACAGGGCGTCGGTCTCGAAGACCGGGTCGTGGCAGATCCAATCGAGGTTCAAGGGACAGCCTCCTTCAAGCGCGATGACAAGCACTATGGGAAGCTTATGTTCCTGGAGGGGATTTCAGAAGTCGCGCCGCTGTTCAGGTCGCCAACGGAAGAAAGCAAAAAGCCGCCGCCGGAGCGACGGCCGTGCTTATCGAGAACTCCATTGCCGTTTCTTCGCCGAGATGAGGAAGAACATCGGGCGCCGGACTTCTTCCGCCCAAGCCGGATTCGACTCCAGCATCGCCTCGGTCGGTGTCAGCTCCGACAGCTCCTTGATGTCGAAGCCCCCGCCAATCAAGGCATTCAGGTAAGCGGAGACGGTCCGATGGTACTTGATGACGTCGCTGCCGAGGAAGCGGGAATTCCGCAGCCCTAGCTCGTGATAGCGGTCCAGCGGCCAATGGAGCTTCTCGCCGTCCGGGCCGTAATGCCAGTCCTGCGCCGCCAGCGCCGTAAATACCGGATGCTCGACCGACAGGATGAAATCCCCGCCTGCCGCGAGGGAGCGGCTGATTTTGCGCACGGCGCCGGCAAAGTCCTCCACGTAATGAAGAGCGAGCGAGCTGATGACGACATCGAATTCCCCTTCGGAAAAATCAATGTCCTCGATCGCTGACCGGCGGTATTCGATGGCGGGGTCGTCGGTCATCTCTCTCGCCCGCTGCAGCATATTTTCCGATAAATCCAAGCCTAACACCGACAGGGCGCCATGCTGCCTTGCATAACGGCAATGCCAGCCGAAGCCGCAGCCGAGATCGAGCACCCGCTTGCCTTCCAGATCGGGCAGCATGCCGCGGAGCGTACTCCATTCCCCAGCGGCATCCAGGCCGCCCAAGGAGCGGGGCATCCGGCTGTAGCTGGAGAAGAATTCCTTGTCGTCGTATTTATTCTGCTTCATGCGGGCAACGCCTCCCTGGTTGGTCTCTGCTAAACAGCATAGGCCAAAAGAAAGGGCGATAGCCAGGGGAAAATCGGATATACCCGAGCGATGCCGTTCTTCCCGAGCTGGCGGGACGCTGCCTGCAAGTGAAAAATCCCGCCATAGGCAGATGCCCGGACGGGATCGCAGTAAAGGAAGATGAAGTCAGGCTGCAGGCGCAAGCGCCTTTTCGATCTGCTGATGCAGATCCAGCAGCTTCGTTTTTTGGACGACGACCTGCTGCCGCAGCGTAATGATGGACCGGATCGCTTGCGCGACAGCAGCTTGGTCCTTGCCGGCCTTGGCCGCCTTCAGCTTGGCCTGCTCAGCCTTGATCAGCCCGCGGGTGCCGCTGAGAGAGGCGCGTTCGCCGCGAATATCGGAGCGGACGGCGGCGAGCTGTTCCTTGAAGTGTTTTTTCTCGGCGGCAGTCCGCTTGTTGAGATCGGCATGGATTTGCTTGCGGACCTCTTTGAGCTGGCTGCCCAGCGCGGCGTTCTGCTTGGCGAGAGCGGTCAGCTCGGCTTTGAGCGGCTTGATCTCCGCTTTCCATTCCGCTGCCGTCGCGGAGAGCTTTTTCGCCGGCCCGGTTGCCGGTGCCGTTGTCTTGACAGTGATTGCCGTAGTCGCTGCCTTCGCTGTAGCCTTCGCCGTAGTCGCTGCGTTCGCCGTTGCCGCAGCGGCATGAACCGCTCCGCCGCTTGCCAGTACCGATCCGATGACGAGGGCGGCCATGGCGCCCGACCATTTCTTGTTCATTCCCATCCATCTCCTCTGCTTCTGAGTATGGGGCTCGGGAGGATGCCCGAGCCGCCTTGAACCCAGAATAACGGCCAGTTATGTCATGGATGTGTCATCGGCCGCCGAGGGGAAAACAACCTCGAAGCGGGTACCGTTGCCCTCCGAGGATGCCGCCTGAATCGTGCCGCCATGCGCTTCCGTGATATACCGGCTGATCGTAAGTCCAAGACCGGAGCCGGACCTGCCGCTTCTGCTGCCGTCGGCTTTCATGAACCGGTCCCAGATGCGGGGAAGCATCTCCTCCGGAATCCCTCGACCGTCATCCCGGACGTCGAATCCGATCTGGCTGCCGTCCTGGAAGCCCGACACGGAGATGGCGGTCCCCGCATCGTTATGGCGGATCGCGTTGCCGATCAGGTTCAGGACGACCTGGCGAATCCGCTGCTGATCCCCTCGGAATCGAACCGGCGGCGAGTTCTCTCGGACCGTCCAGCCTTGCCAGGATAGCGTCATTCCCGCTTCCTCAGCGGCCGGGGTCAGCTGGAGCAAGCATTGCTGAAGCAGCTCCCCGAGATCGAAGGCGGTCATCCGGTAGCGGACGACATGCTCCTCGAACTCCGTCAGCTCGGTCAGGTCGTCGATCAGCTGCTGCAGCCGCCGGGTTTCCGAGAGGGCAAGCCGCGTGAACTCCGACTTCTCCTCCTCGCTCATGATGCCGTCGTCCATGCCTTGCAGAGCGGCCCGTACGGTCGTCAGCGGCGTCCGCAGCTCGTGGGCGAGATCTCCGATGAAGCGCCGCCTGCCGGCCTCCACCCGCCCGAGCTTGTCCGCCATGCCATGGATCGCGCCGGCCAGATCGGCGAGCTCGTCGCGGCCCCGATACTGGGCTCTCGTCTCGAACCGGCCTTCCGCGTAGCTCCGGGCGACCCGGCTCAGCTCCAGCACCGGGCGGGTGAAGGCGCGGGAGACGAGCCAGAGCACGAGGGATACGGGAATTGCGAAAACGAGGGATACAAGCCAGAGAGCCCTCTGCAGCGGACCGACATAACGGACGGCTTCCTTGACCGGGCGGTAAACGAAGCAGGAGGCGGCGACTTCGCCTCCGCTCTGCAGCGGGAAGCCGCGAATCAGCATCGTCGTCCCTTGCTGGCGGGCGTAGACCTTCTTCTCCTGGATCGTGCCGCCCTCCATGACCGTCCGGACCCACTCGCGGACATCGGGCCGGGTGCCGACCTCCTGGATGCCTGCCTTCGAGAAGTTGTACCGCTTGCCTTGGATGCTGATCTGAAGCGAGCCATGCTTCTCGAGCTGCTGCAGCCTCTCGCGGAAGGCGGCAGGCTTCAGGCGGCCTTCCTGCACCTGGTCGAACAGAAGCTGAATGTCCTGGCCGGCGTCGGCGAGCTGCTTCCAGCTCCGCTCATAGGCTTTCTGCTGGATGAGCCAGCTGGTCGCCGCCGTCAGGCTCGCGATGATGAGGATTCCGATGAGCAGATAGGACAGCATCCATTTCCATACCAGCGATCTCATGTTTCGTCCGTCCGGTCGAGCTTGTAGCCGACGCCCCAGACGGTCGAGATCGACCAGCCTTGGGCCGGCTGCAGCCTCCGCCTAAGCCTCTGCACATACAAGTCCACGACCCGGTCGTCGCCTTCGAAATCCCAGCCCCATATCCGCTCGATCAGCTCGCTGCGGCTGCACACGAGCCCGGGATGGCGGATCAGCTCCTGCAGCAGGTCGAATTCCCGCCGGGGAAGGTCGATCATGCGGCCCCCGAGCGTCACCGACCGGCGTTCCGCATCCAGGCGCAGATTGCCGGCGCGGCATGCGGCTCCGGATGCCGGCGGCTGTCCGCCGCGGGAGCGCCTGAGCACGGCGTCTACCCGGGCCATCAGCTCGCGGGGGTCGAACGGCTTGACGATGTAATCGTCCGCTCCGAGCTGCAGGCCCTCGATCCTCTCCTCCAACTGGCCGCGGGCGGTCATCATGATGACCGGAATCCGGCTGCCTTCCGCCCGAAGCTTCCGGCATACCTCCCAGCCGTTCAGCTTCGGAAGCATGAGATCGAGCAGGATCAGGGCATATTCTCCGTTCTCCAGCATGTCCAGAGCTGCCATCCCATCTGCCGCCGCCTCCGGTTCATACCCGCTTTTCCTCATGTAGAGAGCGGTAATGCGGACGATGGAAGCATCGTCGTCCACGATAAGAATTCGATCCGTCACGCCGAGTCGGCTCCTCTCCGTAGCAGGGAGTAGTGGTATCTCTATAGAAGACGAATAGGCGGGCGCAAAGTTGTGGCCGGATCGGGATAAATGGCAGGAGGGCTTGCATGCGGGCCAGGTGGGTAAAAATAGACTGGAGAAGAACGCAGGAGTTCCACAACCGAAACGAGGAGTTGACTCAGCCATGATCAAAATCGTGCTAGTCCGCCATGGACAGAGCGAGTATAACGCACAAAACCGCTTTACGGGGTGGACGGACGTCGATCTGACCGACAGCGGCAAGGAGGAGGCCCGCCGCGCCGGGGAAATTCTTCGCCAGAACGACTATGTGTTCGATGTCGCTTATACGTCGGTGCTCAAGCGCGCCATCCGGACGCTCTGGATCATCCAGGATGAAATGAGCCTGCTCTGGATTCCGACGGACAAGACGTGGATGCTCAACGAACGGCATTACGGCGCCCTGCAGGGGCTCAACAAGGAGGAGACGGCGCAAAAGTACGGGGAAGAGCAGGTCCATCTGTGGCGCAGATCCGTCACCGTCCGGCCGCCGGCGCTGGATAAGGACGACGAGCGTTATGAGGGAAGGGATCCCCGCTACAAGGATATCAAGGACCGGGTGCCGGTGACGGAAAATCTGGACGATACGGAGCAGAGGGTGCTGGATTACTGGAGAGAGAAGGTCGAGCCTTCGCTCCATGAGAACCGGCGGGTGCTGATTGTCGCTCATGGCAACACGATTCGGGCGCTGGTCCGCTATCTGGACGACATTCCGGGGGACGGCATCGCCACTCTGAATATTCCGACCGGAACGCCGCTCGTCTACGAGCTCGGGGATGACCTGAAGCCGGTCCGTCATTATTACCTGGAGGAAAACAAAGAAAAGACCGATGTCAAGGAAGCGGCTCAAGGCGCTCCCGACGTCCGGTCGGAATAACGGCGCAGGCATTCGCTGCAATCGCCGTCTTGGACGTAGCCGTCCGGATTTCGTCATTGAAGCCGGACGGCTGTTTCGCTTTCTTCTTCCGGCAGCCTTAAGCGGCTGCTCCAGGCCCGTGCCAAGCCGGACGGCGGCTAGGAGTCCAAACGCAGAAGGAAGTCGCGGGTGCCGTTGTAGGCATCGGTCCAGCCCATTTTCGCATAAAAGCGGAGGCCGTCCAGTCCTTTCATATAGTAGGCGCCCAGCAGTCTCTCCTTGAAATCGGGGATCGTCATTCCTGCTTGCTCCTGGTAGTCCTGATAAGCCCGAACGACCCCAAGCGCTGCCATATGCCGGTCGAGAACAGCGAGATCGACCAGATCATCGCCATAGGCGCAGTTGCCGTCAATGATGCCGGTAATGCGGGTGCCGCTCGACAGAATGTTCCATTGGTGAAAATCGCCATGAATGAAATGGCGGTGGGGCTCATTGTAAGGCGCGTAGGCCATCAGCCGGCTGTAGCACTCGTCGAAAACGTCCCTCTCCAAGCAGGTGCTGCGGAACAAGCCGTGCCAGTTCTCCCAGAAGGTGCCCGTCTGATCCTCCGCGAACGAAGCAGTCAAGTAGTCCTTCCAGGTCCGGTGCTTTCCATTGCCGTCCGGCCCGATCCACCCATAGCCGCTCGTAAACCCTATGTCCACTTGATTAAGCCGCGTCAGTATATCGATAAGCTCCGGAAGCTGCCCGGCTTGCTGCTCGGGGGTGCAGGCCGCGAGGCTGCGGCCATCGATCCGTTCCATGATGACGTAGGCCAAGTTTCCATGCTTCCCTTGCCCCAAACATCGGGGATAGGGGATTCCCTGGCCGGACAGCAGCTCCGATAGGAACCGTTCGGTCGCGTAGGCTCCCTCCAGGTCGCTGAACTTGATGACATGCCCTTTTCCTTCGTGGTTGAAGGAGAAGACGCTGCTCAAGTTGCCGCCATCCATGGGCATAATCTCCGTGGCGATGGAGCCCAGGTGGGCCTTAACCACGTCCTCGACTTCGCTTTCAGCCACGCTTGGCTTGTTATAAGCCGTCATGGTTCGCACTCTCCCCTCGTTTTGGCTCAAGACAGATCCGCCTTTCAGCTTTACTATAGACGGTTCGATCTGCGCGTTCGAGGGATAGGATAGGTATAGGCAAATAATCACATGATTTGAACGGGCGGACCGGCGGTCGCCGTGAATGGAACCGCAAGCATAGAGTGAAGCTTCGAGCCCGGTCTTGATTTTATTTGCCGGACGGTTATAATTCAGTTTAAACGATTAAACCAATGAACGGATTGAGGGAGAACGATGAGCGAGCAAACCGGGCATGTCCTGCAGCAGTTCCAAGAATGCATTCCTTTGCTGGATGTGTTGACCGATGCCGGCCGCCAAGCCATTATCTTGCTGCTGGCGCAGCACAAATCGGGACTTAACGTGAATACGATATCCAGCCATATGAATCTGTCCAGACCGGCTGTCTCCCATCATCTGAAGGTGTTGAAGCAGTCCGGCTATATTGAAGCCGAAAAGAAAGGCGTTGAAAATGTTTATGTGCTGACGGTGCGGAAGCCGCTTGAACGGCTCAAGTCGTTGATTGCGGCCGTTGAAGCCGAGTGCAGCGGGTCTCGGTAACGAGCGCCGGCATAGGAAATACAGCAGCAGAGACGATGCTCTTGCTGCTGCTCCGACCAATTGGTTGATTTGTTTAAACATATAAACATTTGAGGAGGATGGAAATGAAGGCTATGATCATTGAAAAGTATGGAAAGAACAGTCCGTTAGTGATGGCGGAACGGCCCATGCCTTCGATTGGCGAGCATGACGTGCTGGTGGAAATTCATGCAGCCAGCTTGAATCCGATCGATTTTAAGATTAAGGAAGGGAAAGTGAAGTTCCTGCTGAAGTACAAGTTTCCACTTGTTTTGGGAAATGATTTCTCCGGAGTCGTCGTCCAGACAGGCGGGTCGGTGAGCGCATTCAAACCCGGAGACCAGGTCTACGGGAGGCCCCGCAAGAACAGGATCGGGACGCTGGCTGAATATATCGCCGTTCATGAGGATGATCTGTCCCTGATGCCGCAAAATCTAAGCTTTGATGAAGCGGCCTCCATTCCGCTCGTCGGACTTACGGCTTATCAAGCGTTCACCGATATTCTCAAGCTTCGGAAAGGTCAAAAAATCTTGATCCACGCAGGCGCAGGAGGCGTCGGAACCTTCGCGATCCAGCTGGCCAAGGAAATGGGCGCATTTGTCGCCACGACGGCAAGCGATAAAGGCTACGAGCTGGTCAAATCGCTTGGCGCCGATCGGATCGTCAATTACAGGAAAGAAAAGGTTGAAGATCTGCTTGCCGGGTATGACGCGGTGTTCGACACTTTAGGAGGAGACGCCCTGGAAAAGTCGTTCCGGATCTTGAAGGAAGGCGGGCAGGTTGTCTCCATATCGGGAGTGCCGAACGCCGCCTTCGGAAAAGAACAGCAGCTAGGCTGGATAAAAACGGCCCTATTGGCCCTCGTCAGCCGCCGAATCACCGCGCTTGCGAAAAAAAGCCGGACGAGCTATCGCTACCTGTTCATGAAGCCGAGCGGAGCGCAATTGAGCCTTTTAAAAGAAAGGATCGAGAGCGGCCGCATCAAGCCGGTTGTGGACAAAGTGTTTCGGCTAGAGGATGCCGGGCAAGCTCTTCGGTACTTGGAAGGCGGAAGCGCCAAGGGAAAGGTGGTCATCCGGATAAGACCATCGGAATGATTGTTTTCGCCGATCCTCCGTCAGCGCCTGCCGACTTTTCTTAGTCTCGATCACTCCTGCCAATTTTTGATGAAATTCTTTTGGTCCTTCGTGAAGCTGTAGCCGCGTCTCTCATAGAATCGATGAGCTGCTGTCCGGCTTGGATGGGACAGCAGCTTGATGCCCGAAAATCCATGCTCCTGTCCCCATTGCTCCAGATGCCCGATCAGCTTGCCGCCTATTCCTTGGTTTCGTCGGCTTTTTTTGACGACGAAGCCCAGGACGTTGACCAGAGAGCCGGAAAAAAGCAGTTCATACGGACTGCCGTGGATATACCCGACCACCTGGCCGCCTTGTTCGTACACAAAGACGACATCGTTCGTTCTGGCCGCAGCCCATCCGATGAGTGGATCTCCGATTCGATGAAGCTCCCATGCGTGCTCTGTCTGGCATCCTCATTCTATCCTTCCAGCCACTGCCTCGGTCCCACCGTATGGAAAAGCTGCGGTCTATTCGGATTCAAGGCATCGTCAATGCGCTTGCAGGTAAAATCGCTGATCGGTCTGGGAAGCTCGTCTCTTGCCCAGTATCGGCATTCCAGAATTTCAGGCGAGCTTGGCTGAGGAGCCGGATGGGAAGGGCCGGTATCCGCCATGAACACAAAATGATGCATATCATGGTTCGGATCGTAATAAATGCCCGTCAACTGCCGGATTCCGACCTTCAGTCCGACTTCTTCAAGCACTTCTCTGGCCGCCGTATCTTCGGCGGACTCCTCGTCTTCGGCTTTTCCGCCCGGCAGCTCCCAATTGTTGTTGCCGTAGCTATGTTTCACTAACAAGACTCTGCCTTCCGAATCTAAAATAACGGCAGCCGCTCCGATCGACTTCGGCAAACGGACCCCTCCTTTACGATTTTCCACTATCTATATAGACACGTATGAATAAAAAAAGATGCGGCCTTTCCGCATTGTCTGCCCGTTCCGGGGAGGAAATTTCAGCCGCTGCGGGTTTTCAACCGGTTGGAAACGAAAAGGAAGAGCATGGCATGGTTTTATTTAAAGGAAAGCCGCTTTCAAGCACTGTCCGTTTCCTGCCTTTATGCGGTCGCGCTTTAATTGACGAAATTTCAGTTCCCCCTTAAACTGGGTACAGAAGCTTTACAAAATGCTCAAAAGAGTGGATGAAAAAACGGTCTGGACAAATTCATGATATGGGAAAAGGGGTCTATTCATGGGAAAAAGAATGTGGGCATCCGCGCTCCTCGCGGTGGCATTGATGACGGCGGCAGGCTGCGGGGCAAAAAACACGAATGAGGGCGGCTCGGCAAGCCCGGCTCCTTCCGCAGGAGGCGCAGCGGAAGGCAAAACGTATTCCATCGCGATCTCGCAGATCGTGGAGCATCCGTCCCTGGATGCGACGCGCGAAGGCTTCCTCGCCGCCTTGAAGGATGCCGGCATCGTAGAGGGCGACAACCTCAAGGTCGACTTCAACAACGCGCAGGGCGATCAGAGCAACAACCTGTCGATCGCGCAGAAGATCGCCTCCGGCAAAAACGATTTGGTGCTCGCCATCGCCACTCCATCCGCGCAGGCTGTAGCGGAGAAGGTCAAGAACGCGCCGATCCTGTTCGCGGCCGTCACGGATCCGCTCGACGCGAAGCTCGTCACGAGCCTAGACAAGCCGGGCGGCAACATCTCCGGCGCTTCCGACACGAACCCGGATGCGATCGTGCAGCTGATGGACTTCATCGCCTCCGACTTCCCGAAGGTGAAATCCGTCGGCCTCGTCATCAACGAAGGCGAGTCCAACGCGGTCATCATGGCCAAAAACGCCGAGCAGGCGCTCGCCAAGCATGACATCAAGCTGGTGAAAGCCCCGGTATCCAATACATCCGAGGTGAAGCAGGCGGCCGAGTCGCTCGTAGGACGCGCGGACGCGCTCTTCACGACGCTCGACAACACGGTCATCAGCGGCGTCGACACGATCATCCAGGTGGCGAATTCCAAGAAGCTTCCGTTCTTCTCCAGCGACCGCGATACGGTCGAGAAGGGCGCTTTCGCCACAGTCGGCTTCAAATACTACGACCACGGCTATCAGGTCGGACAAATGGCGGCCGAGGTGCTGAAGGACGGCAAGAAGGTAGGGGACATGAAGGTGGGCATGCAGGAGAAGCTCGACCTCATCCTCAATCTCAAGGCCGCAGAGGCCCAGGGCATTGACGTTACCGACGATATGAAGGCCAAAGTGAAAGACCAGGAAACGAACATCATCCAATAGCTAAGAGGTGGCTTCCTTGATCCTATCCCTGAACGGAGCGGTTGCGCTTGGGCTCATGTACGCCCTGATGGCGCTCGGGGTCTACATCACGTATCGCATCCTTGATTTTCCCGATTTGACGGTTGACGGCAGCTTCACGACGGGAGCCGGCATCGCGGCCGTGCTCCTGACGCATGGCTGGTCGCCGTGGATTGCCACGCTTGCCGCCTTCGGGGGCGGAATGGCAGCCGGCGCCTGCACAGGGCTGCTGCATACGAAGGGCAAGGTCAACGGCCTGCTGGCCGGCATCCTCATGATGATCGCCTTGTATTCCATCAATATGAGAATCATGGGCAAGCCGAACGTGTCCATCTCGGGCGAGAACACGCTGCTCGGCAGCATCGCGAGCTCCGGATGGCTGACCTTCGGCGGCGTCTCCTGGTTCTATCCGCTCGTGCTGCTCGTCGTGGCGATTGCCGCCAAGCTCCTTCTGGACGGGTTCCTGCACACGGATCTAGGCCTGGCGCTGCGGGCGACAGGCGACAACAAGCGGATGATCCGCAGCTTCGGCGGCAATACCGACCGTTCCACCGTGCTCGGCGTCAGCCTCTCCAACGGTCTCGTGGCGCTGTCCGGCGCGCTCATCGCGCAGGATGCCAGCTTCGCGGACATCAATATGGGCATCGGCATGATCGTCATCGGCCTCGCTTCCGTCATCATCGGCGAAGCTCTGCTCGGCGCGCGCGGCGTCTTCATGACGACGCTCGCCGTGCTGGTCGGCGCCGTCGTCTACCGGGTCGTCATCGCGCTGGCGCTGCGTTCCGACTTCCTCCACCTGGAGGCGTCCGATCTCAAGCTGATCACGGCGGCGATCGTCATCATCGCGCTCGTCATCCCGACGGTCAACCGGTCGATGAAGCAGAAGCGGCAGGCGCGCAGGCGCACCGCCGAGCTTGCGGCAGGGACTGCCGGAAGGAGGGAAGCCTGATGCTGCATGTGCAATCGGTATCCAAGCTGTTCAACCCCGGCACGCCGGACGAGAAGGTCGCTCTCATGAATATCGACCTGCAGCTGAAGGCGGGAGACTTCGTCACCGTCATCGGCAGCAACGGCGCGGGGAAGTCGACGCTCATGAATATGATCTCCGGCGTCATGAAGCCCGACATCGGACGCATCTCCATCGCCGATGCGGATGTGACGGGAGCGTCCGAATCGAGACGGAGCCGCTGGATCGGCCGCGTCTTCCAGGATCCCATGGCCGGCACCGCGCCGAACATGACGATCGAAGAGAATCTGGCGATGGCCTACAAGCGCGGCAAGCCGCGCGGCCTGGGCTGGTCGGTGTCGGGAGCGAAGCGCGGGCTGTTCCGCCAGGAGCTCAGCCGCCTCGGCATCGGGCTGGAGAACCGGCTGCGCGCCAAGGTCGGCCTGCTGTCCGGCGGCGAGCGCCAGGCGCTCAGCCTCCTGATGGCGACCTTCACCAAGCCGGATATCCTGCTGCTGGACGAGCATACGGCGGCGCTCGATCCGGCGCGGGCGGAGCTGATCACCCGGCTGACGGAAAGCATCGTGCGCGACATGGGCCTTACGACGCTGATGGTCACCCACAACATGGAGCAGGCCATCCGGCTCGGCAACCGGCTCATCATGATGGACAAGGGCCGCATCATTCTCGATATTCCCGAGAGCCGCAAGCAGGGACTCACGGTCCAGGAGCTGCTGCGGGAGTTCGAGGGCATCAGCGGCCAGAAGCTGTCGGACGACCGGCTCATATTGGGCTAGCCTCAGCCGGAGGCCGGGCCGATTCACCGCCGGCGGAGAGCTTGTCCATGCTGCGCTCGGCTAAGGGAGCGTGATGCTGCCTTGCCTGAGGCAGCCAAAGGGAGACCGTCCGCCAATAGAGGCTGTCCCAAAAGCCGAATCGAGATGCTCCCCATACGGCAGACAGGTGAAAAAATAAACTTGTCTACCGTGAGGGGAGCATTTTGCATGTCTAAAAAGCGGCGCAGGGAAAAACTTTGCCCACTCCAAGTCGTGGAGTCGTTGGGGGGACTCCCGGTTTCACGCCGGACATTTGCGATTGGAGAGATAAACCATGATGGATGCCATGCCTTTAATGCCTGATGATAAGCCTCGTTCTGTTCTCCGGCCGCAGCTCGTGCTCGATGCGGGAGGCGTGCTTGTCTCCAATCTTACGCCTTCCATGTGGCAGGAGCTGGCGGAGATAAGCGGCCACGCCTTCGGAGAGCTGAGAGACAGGTACAAGCGCGATATTGCCGGACGATTATGGACGGGAGAGCATCCGGAAGCGGAATTCTACCGCTGGATCGCCGGATTCGTTCCCGGATGGGCGGAGGCGGATGCGGAAAGGCTGCTGCGTTCCCATTTGCAGCCGCTGCCCGCTTTGGAGAGGCTGCCTGAGCTGGCTCGGCTGGCCGACGTGCATTTGCTGAGCAACCATGTCTCGGGCTGGCTGCGGCCGGTGCTGGAGCCCGCGTCGGAATGGCTCTCCAGCATAACGATCTCCTGCGAGGAAGGGCTGAGCAAGCCCGATCCGGCGCTGCTGGAGCGTTGCGCGGGCAAGCTGGAGCCGGGTGCGCCGGTCCTGTTCGCGGACGACTCGCCCCGCAATGTCGCGGCTGCCGAGGCGTTCGGCTGGCATGCGCTGCTTGCGGACGAGGACGGGCTGTGGGTGGATGCGGCGGCAGAGCGTCTGCGTGCCCTGAGGTTTTGAGCCGGCGCCATAGGTTTTCGCCTACCGTTTAGATCTCTGCGGGATGGGTTTATATGGAAAGGAAAGAGGCTGCACTCCGCCATCTTCCATGGCGGCTGGCGCAGCCTGTTTGCCTGTTATTCCCTCCAGCAGGGACTTTTCCTCGGACATGCGGTATAATTAGGCTAATTTTCGCGGCAGCCCGGGCGGCAGCCGGATGCTTAGGAGTGAGTTTTGCCATGAGAGAACATAGGCCTGTACTGGGCGTCGTCGTGCCCTGTTATAACGAAGAGGAAGTGCTGGAGCTGACCGCGCCTGAGCTGGACGCCATGCTGGAGAGCATGGAGAAGGAAGGCATCATCGCGCCGGGGAGCTTCATCATGTTCGTCAACGACGGCAGCAAGGACGGCACATGGCCGCTGATTGCGGATCTGGCTTCGCGCTGCCGGAGAGTGTCGGGACTCAACCTGGCGGCCAACGTCGGCCACCAGAACGCCCTGCTCGGGGGGCTGATGACAGCGAAGCGCCATGCGGACTGCCTCGTCTCGATCGATGCCGACCTGCAGGACGACGTCCGGGCGATCCGCGACATGGTGCTGCGCTATCTGGAAGGCTGCGAGATCGTCTACGGCGTGCGCAGCAGCCGCCAGCGCGACACCTGGTTCAAGCGCACGACAGCCGAAGGCTTTTACAAGGTCATGGAAGGACTGGGCCTGCGCATCGTGAACAACCACGCCGACTACCGGCTGATGAGCCGCCGCGCGCTGGACGAGCTGGAGAAGTTCACGGAGGTGAACCTGTTCCTGCGCGGCATCGTGCCGATGCTCGGCTTCCAGACAGGCGTCGTGTATTACGAGCGGCTGGAGCGCGCAGCCGGCGAGTCCAAATACCCGCTCAAGAAGATGATCAGCTTCGCCCTGGAGGGAATCACCTCCCTGTCCGTCAAGCCGATCCGCATGGTGACGGCCGCGGGCTTCATCGTGTTCGGCGTCAGCATCGTGATGGGTCTGTACGCGCTGATCTCCAAGATGTTCGGCAACACCGTCTCCGGCTGGGCGTCCCTGATCGTCTCGCTCTGGTTCATCGGCGGCGTGCAGCTGCTGTCGGTCGGCTTGATCGGCGAATACATCGGGAAAATCTACCGGGAAGTCAAAAGGCGGCCGCTCTATATCGTGGAGCGCGAGGTGGAGCCCGCGGTCCGTCCCGCGTCCGCTGACGTCCCGGCGGAGACAAGATCTCAGAGCGGCCCTGACGCTCTGAGCTACCAGGGGGTGTGACCGTGAGAACCCGATTCCGAATCGAATATCTGGCCGCCGCAGGCGCGGCCGGCATCATCATCTGGCTGCTGTTCACCCGTCCCTTCATCGGCATGGCCGATTCGGGGGACTTTTTGCGCGTGCTCATGACGGCTGGACTGGACTACAATCCTGCCGCCACTACATACGAGGACCGTTTCTTCAGCTACGCCAACCAGCACTTCGCCTACGGGAGCCTGAGAGGGGCCTACATCACCTCCCAGCTGATTCCGGTGTTCATCGCGAGGGGCCTTGGATGGCTCTATGATCCTTCCCTGTTCAACATCCGCATCCTGGCGGCGGTGTACGGAGCGCTGCTGGTCGCAGCGGTCTATCTGCTGGTCCGTACAGGCAGAAGATATTCCATGGCTGTTGGCGTCGTCCTCACGGCCGGGCTGCTGTTCGTATTCCTGGACGTTCGTTACCTGGCCTACTTCAATTCCTTCTTCGCCGAGCCGGTGTCGCTGATCTTCCTGCTGCTTACGCTGGGAACGGGTCTCCGGCTGGCCCATCAGGAGGAGCCGGGCCGCTGGACGCTGATTTTCTTTTTCTTCTGCGTGTTCATGCTCGCCTGCGGCAAGCTGCAGAATACGCCGCTAGGCGTCGTGTTCGCCCTCTATGGGCTCCGCTTCCTGCCGCTCCGGTGGGACCGCGCCTGGCGCAAGCTCGTGCTGATCTGCTGCTCCGCGCTGTTCCTGCTGTCGGCACTGCTGTATGTGTTCGCCCCGGACGGGCTCAAGCATATCAACCTGTATCAGACCGTTTTCTACGGCATTCTGAACAAGTCCCCCGATGTAAAAGGAGATCTCAAGGCTCTCGGCTTGCCGGAGAAGCTGGCGGGCAACGCCGGCTCGAACTATTTCCAGACGGATGTCCCCATCAAGCAGGACGCGCCGGAAATGAGGGCCGACTTCTACGACCGGATGTCCCACGGCAAGGTCATGCTCTACTATGCGACCCATCCGCAGCGGCTGATCGGCCTCATGGAGCGTGCCGCTCATCAGAGCGTGTACCTGAAGCCGGGATACCTCGGCAACTACGAGAAGGCCGAGGGCAAGCCGCCGGGCGCATTCAACGACACCTACAGCGGCTGGAGCCGGTTCAAGGCCGGGCACATGCCGAATTCGCTGCTGTTCATCGCCCTGTTCTACATCGTGTACTACGGCGTATGCGTGATCGAATGGCTGCGCGCGCGCGAGGGCTCGGCCAAAATGACCTCCGAGCTGCTCATGCTCGTCGGCTTCGTCGGCTTCTTCGCTTTCCTGATTCCGATCATGGGCGACGGCCTGGCCGACATCGAGAAGCATCTGTTCCTGTTCAATGCCGCTTACGACATCATGCTGCTGGCCTCCGCAGCCTGGCTGGCGTACCGCATCGCGGTGCTGCTCGGATTCGGCAGGGACGGCAGGAGGATCAGCTATCGTTCGTACCGGTAACCGCAAGCCTTCCGCAGGGATGACCTGGCGGAGGGCTTTTTTGCTTAGGGGACACAGGTGCAAGGCGGCGTTGCCGATAAGGGCGGCGGACGTTATAGTGAAGAGATAGGAGTTAGAGTCTAGTCGAAGTCAATTTTGCGGCGGAGAGCCGATCAACAGGAGGGCAACGATGTATACGATCCATGAAGTGGCCGAAATTTGCGATTTGTCCGCGCACACGCTTCGTTTCTACGATAAAGAAGGGCTGCTTCCGTTTGTGGGAAGGAACAAGTCGGGAAACCGGGTATTTACGGAACAGAATCTCGAAATGGTGAAGCTGATCTGCTGCCTGAAAAACACCGGCATGCCGATCAAGGAAATCAAGTCGTACATGGACATGTTCATGGAGGGCCCCGGCACGATGGAGACGAGAAAGGAAATGATGATCGCCCACGGCAAGGAAGTGCAGAGGCAGATCGCGGAGCTGAAAAAGAACTTGAACATCATCAACCTCAAGGTCGCCTTCTACGATTCCAACAAGGACGGTTCTCCGGCCAGCCATTGAGAGCGGCCGGGGCGAAAGATGCCGGAGGCGGGGAGAGGCGGCGGCCAGGCATTGAGAGCGGCCGCGCCGAACGAGGCGGAGGCGCGAAGGCGGGGAGAGGCAGAGGTCCGTCATTGAGAGCGGCCGCGAAAGATGCCAAAGCGCGGAGGCGGGGAGAGGCAGCGGCCAGCCATTGAGAACGGCCGCGGCCAAAGATGCCGAAGCGCGAAGGCAGGGAAAGCAGCGGCTGAGCACCGAATATCCATTCAAGCGGATGGCGTGGACGATAGACGATACCGGACCGATGCCCGAACAGCCGAGCCTCGGCAAGGGCAACAAAAAAACCGCCGAAGCGGTTTTTTTTGGCTGTATGGATCCTGCAGCGACTTAGAGCATCATGCCGCCGGAAGCTTCAATCCGCTGTCCGTTCACCCAGCCCAATGCCGGGGAGCACAGAGCCGCGACGACTCCGCCGATATCGTCGGCTTCGCCGGGGCGGCCAAGCGCTGTCACAGAGCCGATGAGGTTCTGCGCAGCCTTGTCCTCCCGCAGCGAGCCGCCTCCGAAGTCCGTCATGATCGCGCCTGGAGCGAGCGTGTTGACGCGAATGCCCCTTTTGCCGAATTCCTTGGCCATGTAGCGGGTCAGCACTTCGACGGCGCCTTTCATCGCCGCATAGGCGGCACTGCCTTCAAAGGTGAAGCGGGCCAGTCCCGAGGAGACGTTGATGATGCCCCCGTTGTCCGCGAGAAGGGGGAGCATCGCCTGGGTCAGGAAGAAGACTCCCTTGAAGTGGACGTTCACGAGGCTGTCGAACTGTTCCTCGGTCGTGTCGGCAATGGATGCCTTCAAGCCGAAGCCGGCGTTGTTGACGAGGAAGTCGATCGTCGTCCGCTCCCACTTGGCAGCGAGAACGGCCTTCAGCTGTTCCGCGAAAGCCGGGAACGAGGACACGTCGCCCGCATCTAGCCTCAGCGCGGCCGCCTTGCGTCCCATGGCCTCCAGTCCGGCCGCAGTCTGCTCCGCAATCTCTTTCTGACTATTATAGGTCAGGATGACATCCACTCCGGCCCGGGCGAGCGCCTCGGCCGCGTTTCTGCCGAGTCCCCGGCTGCCTCCCGTGATGAGGGCGATCTTCGCTGTTTCCGTCATATCCATCTCTCCTCTGATCAAGTTGCCGGCCATGCTCATCCGGCTTGCCTTCATCCTAGTCCTTCGAGTTGTATCGAAGTCAACCCTCCCTATAAAAATATTGGAACACACCAGCCTCGGACAGGCCTCCGGCTCCGTTGAATGCCAAAAAACAGCGCCATGCGGCTCTTGCGGCCAGGCGCTGCCCTAGGCAGGAAGAAGAATAAGCCGAAAAAGTCGGCTTATTCCGCGAGTGAACGGCCCGCAGGCGGGAATAAGCCGAAAAAATCGGCTTATTCCGCCAGTGAACGGCCCGCAGGCGGAAATAAGCCGAAAAAGTCGGCTTATTCCGCCAGTGAACGGCCCGCAGGCGAGATTAAGCCGAAAAAATCGGCTTATTCTGCGAGTGAACGGCCCGCAGGCGAGATTAAGCCGAAAAAATCGGCTTATTCCGCCAGTGAACGGCCCGCAGGCGGAAATAAGCCGAAAAAGTCGGCTTATTCCGCCAGTGAACGGCCCGCAGGCGGGAATAAGCCGAAAAAATCGGCTTATTCCGCGAGCGAACGGCCCGCAAGCGGAAATAAGCCGAAAAAATCGGCTTATTCCGCCAGTGAACGGCCCGCAGGCGGAAATAAGCCGAAAAAAACGGCTTATTCCGCCAGTGAACGGCCCGCAGGCGGGAATAAGCCGAAAAAATCGGCTTATTCCGCCAGTGAACGGCCCGGAGGCGGAAATAAGCCGAAAAAATCGGCTTATTCTGCGAGCGAACGGCCCGCAGGCGGGAATAAGCCGAAAAATCGGCTTATTCCGCCAGTGAACGGCTCGCAGGCGGGAATAAGCCGAAAAAATCGGCTAAGTCGGCTAACTCCGCTAACTCCGCTCGGGAGGTTTCTATCCTTACGGCCCCAGCCGCCTGCCGAGCGCGGTGCCGTTCTGAAGCTTATAGGCCATCAGCGCGATTTCCAGCCCGACGCGCTTATGCGGCTCCAGAAACGGCTCGCCGATCAGCTCGGTCAGCTTATCCATCCGGTTGTACAGCGTCTGCCGGTGGATGAACAGCCGTTTGGCGGTTTCATGCTTCGAGCCGAAGCATTTGAGATACATGTCGAGCGTCTCCAGCAGCTGCAGGCGGCTCTCCTTCTCCAGGCGCAGGATCGCGCCGAGATGGTCCTGGACGAACCGGTCCAGGAGCTGCGGATCGGGAATGGCCTTGAGCAGCTGGTACGCGCCGAGGCTGGAATAGAACACGACCGGGCCGAGCTCGGTCACGCTCCGAGCCACCTCCAGCGCCTGGGCCGCTTCGCGGAAGCCGAGCGGGGCATCCAGCAGCCTGCTGCGCGGCTTGCCGGCGGCGGCGCGCAGCGCGAGGCCGTCGAGCTGGTCTTCGCCGAAGCGGCGGATGTCCTCCAGCAGCGACTGCGAGGACGAGAGCAGCCGGTCGGAGGCGGCGGCAGGCGGAGCCTCCAGCGCCAGCAGGAACTGGAGTCCGCCGCTGCGCGCCTGCACGCTTCCCTTGAGGCTGTACTTGCGGATCAGCGTGCGCAGCAGCACGGCCAGATCCCTCAGCGCGGCTTCGAGGCGGTCTACGCCATCCTCGGGGGACCGCTCCTCAAGCTCCAGCTGCCCCGGCAGGCTGAGGCAGATGCGGTCCTGCGGGATCCGTCCGGTCAGCCCGATCATAGTGCGGGCCTGATCCTCGCTCGCGATCCGCCCTTCCTGCAGCTCCGGGATAAGCTGGTCCTGCAGCCGGTTGTCGTGCTCCCGCCGGAATTGGGTGCGGAGCATGAGAGCGGCGATAGCGGAGGCGGCCGCATCCAGATAAGGAGAGAGCTGCGCGGCAGCCTCCCCGTCATTGTCGGGCAGAGGCGTTCCGACCGCCGCGAGCAGCTGGCCGTAACAGGAAACGGGCCGCAGGAGCAGGCTGCCTCCGCTGTCCAGCGGCAGCAGAAGCTCGCTTTTCCCGTCGCCGAGAACGCCTTCGCGCTCCAGCCGGCGGAACGGGAAATCGGCAAGGCCGGGCGCACCGCCGGAGACAGGAGGCAGCTGCGGGTAATGGCGATCCGCTTCAAGGAGGGAATAAAAGACGATTTGCCGTCCCGTATCCCCATGAAGCAGGCGAAGGACGGGCATAATATCGCTGTGCTGGAGCGTCAGCTGCTGCAGGCGGCGGGAGAAGCCCTCCGCAAGGTCCCGATGGGAGCGCTGACGGTTGATGATGAGAGAGTGGATGTCTTGGGTGATTTCCGAGAACCGCACCGGATGGTCGAAAACGATGACGGGGAAGCCATGCTGCTCCGCCAGCTCGAGCACCTCCGCGGGAACCTCTTCGATGCTCGTCCCGAGCTCGAGAATAAGTCCTGCGGCTTCCTGGCGGATAAGCTGGCGCAAATAGTCGAGACGGTCCTGCTGGGCCTGCTTCAGCCAGAGGCCGGTCGTCAGAATCAGGTCGTCCCGGCTGATGAACGGGGCTACCTGCACGATTTCGATGACATGCACCCAGCCGACGCGCTTGCCGAGGCCTACCTGGCCGGCGGCGAGCCGGGCATGGGCGAACAAGGGACGCTGAAGCACGTCCCGGACATGCAGATCGGTTGTTTTCACTCGCTAAGACACCTTTCCGGGCAATCGCGACATGCCGACGGCGGCAAAGCTGCCAGAACCGTGTGAGCAATCGGCAAGAAGTCGAGCCCAAGGAGAGAAAATATCGACAACGTGTAAGATGCCAGACTTGGCCCCTTCCCGTATCATGACGGTAGAAGGCAATATCCATTATAGACGAGGTGGCTGTCCCATGAAAATCGGAATTCCAAAGGAAATCAAAAACAACGAGAACCGCGTCGCCTTGACGCCGATGGGAGCCGTTGAATTCGTGCGCGCGGGGCATACGGTGCTGGTCGAGCGCTCCGCCGGAGCCGAAAGCGGATTCGAGGACTCCCAGTACGAAGCCGCAGGCGCGGTCATCGTGGCGGAAGCAGCCGATGTATGGGGCAAAAGCGACATGGTCATGAAGGTCAAGGAGCCGCTTTCCTCCGAATACGGCTACTTCCGCGAAGGCCTCATCCTGTTCGCTTACCTCCACCTCGCGGCCGAGCCGCTCCTTGCCGAAGCGCTCCGCAAATCCGGCGTTACCGCCATCGCCTACGAGACGATCCGCGTGAACGGCGCGCTGCCGCTGCTCGCTCCGATGAGCGAAGTAGCCGGCCGCATGTCGGTGCAGGTCGGCGCTCAGATGCTGGAGCGCGCACGCGGCGGCAAAGGGATTCTGCTCGCCGGAGTGACCGGCGTCAAGCGCGGCAAGGTGGCCGTCATCGGCGGCGGCATCGCCGGCACGAACGCGGCTCAGATCGCAGTCGGCCTCGGCGCGGACGTGACCGTGCTCGACACCAATACGAACCGCCTGCGCGAGCTCGCGCTCATTTTCGGCAACCAGCTGCAGACGCTGCAGTCCACCTCGCACAACATCGCCGAAGCGGTTCGCGAAGCGGATCTCGTCATTTCCACGGTGCTGATCCCGGGCGGCAAGGCGCCGAAGCTCGTCACGGAGGAAATGGTCCGCTCGATGCAGAAGGGCTCCGTCATCGTCGACGTGGCCATCGACCAAGGCGGCAGCGTGGAGACGATCGACCGCATCACGACGCATGACGATCCGGTGTTCGAGAAGCACGGCGTCCTGCATTATGCGGTCGCCAACATCCCGGGAGCGGTGCCGTACACGTCCACGCTCGCCCTGACGAACGCCACGCTGCCGTTCGCGCTCCAGATCGCCCGGTCCGGAGCCCAGGACGCCATCCGCGCATCACAGCCGATCCGCGAAGGCGTCAACACGATGGGCGGCCATGTCACCTACGAGGCGGTCGCCCGCGATCTCGGCTATGCGTACAAAGCACCCGAAGAGCTGATCGGCTGACCGTCGATCCACAGATGCGAAAATCCCCGAACCGGACGGTTCGGGGATTTTTTTTTAGTTGAACGCAAACCCAGCTGCCGGCAGCGCTGCCCATAGCGGATAAGAACGGACCCGCGAGCCTGACCGCATGAGGACTCCGGGAGTTCCTCTCCTGCGGATGGCGGCGAGTACTGCGTCAATCGCCGGAGGGAAGATGCGGAATGACGATCTCCTGAACGGGTGCGGGCTGATCCAGCGTGGAATCGGAAGGCTTGGAGCTGATGAATACCCTCATGTCGTCCGCGGCTCCCTGCAGAGACTCGTTACGCATCGGGATGGAGCGGAATCCGTCCGGCGAGGCGGCGGCAGAGGAAGCGGACAGGGAGCCATAGACCTGGAATATGCTTTCCACCCGCGAGCGGCGGCTTTCCTCGACGGACACGAAGACGAGCAGGCGGTTGTTCTCCAGGAGAGCCCGGTACGCTTCCGCATCCTGCTCGGGGATGCCGAGACCGACCAGGCCTCCGACGACGCTGCCCGCTCCTCCGCCGACGGCGGCTCCAGCGAGCACGGTGGCGATAGGGCCGGCGGCCAGCAGCGGGCCTATGCCCGGTATGAAGAGAAGCCCGGCTGTGGCCAGAATGCCGGCTGCGCCTCCGAGCACGATTCCCGCGGCGGCTCCGGCGGCCAGCCCTTCGGTTCCGTTCGTGCCGGACACGCCTTCGTATTCCTCGCTTCCCCGGCGCAGGACGGAAATGTCCTCTTTGGAGCAGCCTGCGGCTTTGAGCTCCTCAATGACGGCAATGGCATCCTTCTCGGAGTTGAAGATTCCTGCAATCGGCGTTGTCATGGTGTTTCTCCTCCTCTTCGTTTTTGGGTCGGCGTATGGCGCTTCAGCTGAATACTCGTAGATACACGGCTTCGGCTGGAGGGGAAACAGGGCGGACAAGCAGGGTCCGAGATTTATTTTTAGAACGTCCCGCCGGAAAAAAAAAGAAGCCCCCGTAAAAACGGAGGCCGCTGAAAAAGTTGTCGCTGCGTTCGCGGATCATTCTTCCGATCGCTGTTGTCCCCGTATTTCTCCGATTCTTGCCATTTTTGCGGTCGAAATGCGGTGACAAAGGTCACCACATCGTTGCTCCGGAACGATTCCGCGCCTTTCGCTTGTTTTTCAGCGGCCTCCAAAAACAGGGGCATCCATAAGTCCGCTATACCCCGCAAAACGGGGGTTCATAAGTCCGCTCTATTTGGCGTCGTCCAGCAGCCGCTCGCCGGAAATGCCGGGAGAGGTCATCTGGTACGGATTCAGAATTTCGGTGATCTCCTCCGGGGTCAGCAGTCCGCGCTCCAGAATCAGATCGCGGATGGACAAGCCGGTGCGGAGCGCCTCCTTGACGAGCTGCGCCGCGACCTCATAGCCCAGATGCGGGTTGAGGGCGGTCACGATGCCGAAGGAGTTGTTGACGTACGTCTCGCAGCGCTCGCGGTTCGCTTCCATGCCCTCGACGGCGTATTTCAGGAAGACGTCGACGCCGTTGCGCAGAATTTTTAGCGATTGCAGCAGGTTGAAGGCGATGACCGGGCCCATGACGTTCAGCTCGAACTGTCCGGCCTCGCATGCCATGCAGATCGTATGGTCGTTGCCCATCACCTGGAAGGCGACCTGGTTGACGACCTCGGCCATGACCGGGTTTACCTTGCCCGGCATGATGGAGGAGCCAGGCTGGCGCGGCGGGAGCATGAGCTCGGCGAGGCCGACGCGAGGACCGGATGCCATCAGGCGGATGTCGTTGCAGATCTTGGACAGATTGACCGAGCATACCTTCAGCGCGGCCGACAGCTCCGTGTAGCCGTCGCTGTTCTGGGTCGCGTCCACAAGATCCTCCGCCGCCTGGATCGGCAAGCCAAGCTGCTCCTGCAGATGGCGGATGACCGACTCGATGTATTCCGGCTTTGCATTGAGGCCGGTTCCGACGGCGGTCGCTCCCATGTTGACGGTGAGGATGTTGTCGGCCGAACGCTTGATGCGGGCGATGTCGCGCGCCAGGACGGCCGCGTAGGCGCCGAATTCCTGTCCCATCCGGATCGGCACCGCGTCCTGCAGATGGGTCCGGCCCATTTTGATGACGTCGTCGAACTGCACCTTCTTGTCCATGAACCCCGCATGGAGCGCGGTCAAAGCGGTCAGCAGGCTCTTGGTGAGTCCGAATGCCGCGATCTTGAGCGCGGTCGGAATCGCGTCGTTGGTCGATTGCGACATATTGACGTGGTTGTTCGGATTGCAGTGGAAATAATCGCCCTTCGGATAGCCGAGAATTTCCAGCGCCCGGTTGGCGAGAACCTCGTTCATGTTCATATTGATCGAAGTGCCTGCGCCGCCCTGGATGGAGTCGACGAGGAACTGGTCCGCGTATTTGCCGTCGATGATATCTTCCGATGCCTTGACGATAGCCTGGCCTACGGCAGGCTGCAGCAGGTGCACGTCCATATTGGCCCTGGCCGCCGCTTTCTTCACGTGAGCGAGAGCCGTCAGCAGCTCATGATGGATCGGCACGCCGGTGATCGGGAAATTCTCGACCGCCCGTAAGGTCTGGATTCCGTAGTAAGCGCTTTCGGGAACCTGTTTCTCCCCTAGAAAATCATGCTCGAGCCTGAAAGCCATTGTTCTCATCCCTTCTTGGATCCCTGTCCCAATCAATTGTAGTGTTTCCTGGCACGCTCCTATCATACCGCATTCTACATGGTTCGGGTATGCCCCCTCGCGGACGAAGCATAGAATGGAACAAAAGGAGGCGACGGCACATCATGAGTCCAACCGGCAACCATCCCGTCACCGATTCTGTCATCCGCCAAACGGAAGCTTACGGGGCGCGCAACTACCATCCTCTGCCCATCGTCATCAGCCGGGCGGAAGGCGTCTGGGTCGAGGATCCGGCAGGCAGCAGGTACATGGATATGCTGAGCGCCTACTCGGCTCTCAACCAGGGGCATCGGCATCCCGCCATCGTCCAGGCGCTCAAGGACCAGGCCGACCGCGTGACGCTGACCTCGAGAGCGTTTCATCACGACAAGCTCGGAGAGTTCTACGAGAAGCTGGCTTCTTATAGCGGCAAAGGCATGATTCTGCCCATGAATACAGGGGCAGAGGCAGTGGAAACCGCCGTCAAGGCAGCGAGACGCTGGGCCTACGACGTCAAGGGCGTGCCCGACGGGCTCGCGGAAATCATCGTCTGCGAGGGCAATTTCCACGGGCGCACGGTCACGGCCACCTCCTTCTCCTCCAGCGAGGAATACAGGCGCGGCTTCGGACCGTTCACGCCGGGCTTCCGGGTCATCCCTTACGGCGACCTGCCCGCTCTCGAAGCCGCTGTAACGGAACATACAGCCGCATTCCTCGTCGAGCCGATCCAGGGAGAAGCCGGAATCGTCATTCCGCCGAACGGCTATCTCCGAAAGGCCGCCGAGCTCTGCCGCGCCAGCAGCGTCCTCTTCGTCGCCGATGAAATCCAGACCGGCTTCGGGCGCACGGGCCGGCGCTTCGCCTGCGACTGGGAAGGCGTGGAGCCGGACGCCTATCTGCTCGGCAAAGCGCTCGGAGGCGGCGTCTTCCCCGTCTCTGCTGTCGCGGCGGATGCCGGGCTGCTCGGCGTGTTCGAGCCGGGCTCGCACGGCTCGACCTTCGGCGGCAACCCGCTGGCGGCCGCAGTCGGAATTGCCGCGCTCGAGGTGACGCAAGGGGAGCGGCTGGCGGAGCGCTCCGACGAGCTGGGAGCTTACGCTGCGGGACGCCTGGGCCGGCTGGCCAGCCCGCTCGTGCGGGAGGTGAGGGGCAGAGGCCTCTTTATCGGCATCGAGCTGTTCACGGAAGCCAGGCCGTATTGCGAGAGGCTGATGGAGCTGGGCCTGCTGTGCAAGGAAACGCATGAGCGGACGATCCGGCTGGCGCCGCCGCTGACGATTACCCGGCAAGAGCTCGATTGGGCGCTGGAGCGGCTGGAGCTCGTTCTGACCCCTTGAGCTCACGTCCGGATTGCGACGGCCTATAACGACGCCTTTAACGAAGCAGCAGCCGTCCCTCGGCCGCATCTTGTGCGGGAGAGGGACGGCTGCTGTATTGTTCGGACTTAAATATAGCTCAAGCCTGCCGTGTAAGGGAACGGAATCGGGAAATAAGGCCTCAGCATCCGAGCCTGCTCTTGGGTAAAAGGGAGCCTTGGACCGCTCGCCGGCTCCGCCGGGGTCTGGACGGCGACCGCCGTCTCGGCGGAGGCATCCGCCCCGGAACGGCTGGTGGACCGGGTAGACCCGGCATCAACCCCGGATCGGCTTGCAGACCGGGCAGACCCGGCAACCGCCCCGGAGTCGCTTGCGGACCGGGTAGACCCGGCATCCGCTTCCGGAGCGGCACCTTGCCGGACGAAAGCGTCGGGACCGTCGTCCAGCTCGGCATCGGGCCCGTCGAACAGCAGCGCCGTCCACTCGCGCATGGAGAGCGGGATCTCGTCTTCTCCGAGCCGGAGCGCGAATTCGCCGCTGGGGCTGCGGACAGGCTCCATTACGGAAGGGGCGGCCAGCCCGTTTTTCCGCCTGCCTTCCAGATAGGGGCTCAGCTGCCGCCACAGCAAGGGGAGGTCGATGATTTTCACCGTCCCTTGGTTATGGCTCCCGGAATACAGGCTGCCTTGCAGCAGCAGCTGCATCCGCGTTTCGTGGGAGCCGACGAACAGCAGCAGGGAGGGAAGCCTCATCTCCTGCATGGCGGCCCTCATCGCGGCCAGCGCCTTGAAGTCGTCCCCGCCCCATTCCACGACGAAAGGCTCCATGTCCGAGCCGGCGGGGATAGGCCCGGAAGCGATGACGGCGTATGCGGCCAGCTCTCCGTCCTCCTCCAGGACAAAGGAACTGTGCGTGAAATCGTACATGCTCGCCACTGCCGCGCTCCGGAGCTGACCGGCCAGCTCCGCGACGCTGCGCCGGTAGGCGGCGGGCTTGGCGTTGGAAAGCGAGTGGAGACGGAACCAGTCGGAGGGCCGCAGAGGTCTCGCTCTCGGATCTGCTTGCGGCTGGACGCCGGCTTCGAGCCGGTAGCGGCGCATCGAGCCGAAGGCGTGGCAGCCGTTGCGGCGGTATAGGGAGCGCGTGCCGGAGATCAGCATAAGCGAGGCTCCGATGGCTTCGGCTTGATGGAACGCTTCGCCGAGCAGCACGCTGGCATGGCCTTGCCCGCGATAATCGGGATGGGTGCATACCGATCCGAGCGCGCAGGCGTCGAGCACGGCGTCCCCGACGGCGATCTGCTGCGGCACGAAGCCGATGAAGGAAACGACTCTCCCTTCCTCGATCACGCCGAGGGACAGGCCCAGAGCCGGGTCGAATATAGCGGGGAACGATTCCCCCATCGAGCGCTGGCCGGGATCCCGGAAGACGAGATCGGCGAGCTTGACTGCCTCGGCGAGCTCCAGCTTGTCCAGATGCTTCAGCTGCTTCATATGGAGCACTTCCTTCCGCAGGTGGATTTCCAGGCTGTGCCGGACGATCGGCTCCCGTCCTGTCCCGTCAGGGCCGATCGCCCCAGGGACAGGAAGGTGCGGATTCGAGCCCTTCAACACCCTTTTAAACGCATCCGGCGCACTCTAAAGCCGAAAGGTGCTTGCTGTCTTTTTATACCATGCCTTTTGCCGCGCCGGCAAATGCGCCATGCCCATGAAAAAAAACGGCAGGCCTGGCAGGCCTGCCGTTCAAAACCGGTCAAGAAGGCTGCTGAGCGCGCTGCTGCTTGCGGCGCTCCGCTCTTGATGTGAAGCGGAAGATCGGATCCAGCACCGCGTACACGCGCTTGCTCTCCTTGGTGAACAGCGGTCCCAGGATAGCCAGGATCAGGACGTAAAGCGCGGCGAACGGCTGGATGATGCCCGACAGGCCGCCGGCTATGGCCAGGTTGGCCATGATGATCGAGAACTCTCCGCGCGCCACGATCGTCAGTCCGATCTTGGCCGATGCGTACGGCGGCATCCCGGCGCTGCGGCCGGCCAGCATGCCCGCGGCGAAGTTGCCCGCCAGCGTCAGGGCGACGGCGATCAGAGCCATCCAGACGGCTCCGCCAAGGGCGGTGGGGTCGATGGTGAGGCCGAAGCCGAAGAAGAACAGAGCGCCGAAGAAATCGCGGAACGGCAGGATCAGCTTCTCGATTCGATGCGCATGCTTCGTTTCCGCGAGCACGAGCCCTACGAGCAGGGCGCCGATCGCTTCCGCGACATGGATCGTTTCGGCGAAGCCGGCAATGATGAACAGCGCCGCGAAGACGACGAGCAGGAACAGCTCGTTGGAGCGGATGTCCAGCCATTTGTTCAGCAGCGGAACGATTTTGCGGCCGACGAACAGCACGCCGAGCATGAAGAACAAGGCGATGAGCGCCGACAGGATTACGCCTCCCACCGAAGAGGAGGAGCTGAGCACGAGGCCGGAGACGATGGAGATATAGACAGCCAGGAAAACGTCCTCGAACATGATGATGCCGAGAATCATCTCCGTCTCCGGGTTGGCCGTCCGCTTGAGATCGACCAGAACCTTGGCGACGATGGCGCTTGAGGAAATGGTCGTGATTCCCGCAATGATCAGCACCTCGGCAAGCGGAAGGCCGGTGAGGAAGCCGAACAGCAGGCCGACGGTGAAGTTGATGCCGATGTAGATGCTTCCGCCCACGGCGATCGACTTGCCGGATTTGAGCAGCCTTCCGACCGAGAATTCGAGTCCAAGGTACAGCAGCAGGAAGAGGACGCCGATGCGGCCGAAGAAGTCGATCAGCTCGGCGCTGTGGATGAAGCGGAGATCGAAGTGGCCCCAGTGGAAGGCGTGCGGTCCTACAGCCATGCCGATCAGGATATAAAAAGGAATGACCGAAAATTTAAGCCAGGAGGACAGGATGCCCGCCATGGCGACAAGAGCGATCGCCAAGCCGATTTCCAGTACGATATGCTCCATGGTCACTCACATCCGTTCTTCAGGATGTCCCGGAACGCCTTCTGCTGTCCGCGTTCGCCTGCGACGATGAGCAGCGCCTCCTCGGTCAGGACCAGCTCGGGTCCCGGATTGATATGCTTGCCGCCTGACCGGTCGACTACCGCCAGAATGCTCGCGCCGGAGCGCTGCCTGACCTGGAGGCTGCCGATGGACTTGTTGCGGCATTGATATCCCGGCTCGACCCGGTACCACTCGATGATGAGGTCGTCCAGCGCCATCTCGATGCTTTCCACCGCGCGCGGCTTGTACTGCATGCCTCCCAGAATGGAAGCGATCATGCGGGCTTCGTCGTCCTCGAGCGTGAAGACGGGGAGGCTGTCATCGTAATCGTCCGTATAACGGAAGCATTCCCGCCGTCCGTCGTCATGCACGACGATGACAAGCTTGTCGCCGCCGATCGTCGTCAGTACGAATTTTTGCCCGATTCCGGGCAGATAGGTTTCACGGATATCCATTAGGAAATCCCTCCTGTTCATGAAATGTCTCATGGTCTGCTGGTTATAGAATGCCTAAATAACCTCTTTCCAATCAAAGGCTGCTCAAGAAAAGAAAGGCACGGTCAAAGCGCAGGGGAGAGCCAAGCCAGCCCTTGGAAAAGCAAGGGAGCGGCAAACAGGCCTCTGGAAACCGTGGAGCAGGACGAAGGTTTGGGAAGCGGTCATGAGTCTTCTACAAGCAGCTTGGCGCCATGGATCCTTTCAGGACGGGAAGAAGCTTCTGGGACAGGAGTCTGCGCTCGATGCGCGGGGAAAAGCTGGCCTTGAGAGGGAAGCAGGAAGACAGCAGGAACAGGAGCATGAAGGCTCCCGGAATTTTGGCGGTCTTCGGCATCGGCTTGGTCTTGAGGATGGCTGCGGCCTCATTGCTCGCGCTGGCGCTGGATCTTACCGTTGTGTGGATGCCGGTTTCCAGGCTGCGGACTACGGTCGCGGCGGAAGAGCTCTCGGCTGCTTCATGAATGCCGAGCGGAGGAGTGGGAGTAAACAAAGTCATGATGAGCACGATAAAAACCGATGAAAACAATCGATAGAACGAGCGTGAGTGCATCATCATGATCTTTTCCCCCTTTTTCCGTCTATTACCCTAATTATAAGCCGAAAAAGCGCCAAAATGCAAAAAAGACCGGTTCCCGCCGGACAATCCGGGGGAGCGGCCTTTGCTTCGGAGGCTTCGAAATCGAAGCCGGAAGGCTAGAATTTGCTGTCGTCGATGCTGTCCAGCCAGCCGTTGATCTGGCCGATGACGCTGGTGACGGCGCCGTCCTGGAAGGGCGAGATCAGTCCCGCGCTGGCCACGAGGCCGGTGAAGGATTTGCTTCCGCCGAGGCGGCAGAGCGCGAGATAATCCTGCCATGCGGTCTGGAAGTCCTCGCCCGAGCGCTTCCAGAACTGGAACGCGCACAGCTGGGCAAGCGTGTAGTCGATGTAGTAGAACGGCGTATGGAAAATATGGCTCTGCTTCTGCCAGAACCCGCCGCGCTCCAGGTAATCGTTGCCGTCGAAGCTTCTTCCCGGACGATAGGTTTCCTCGATTTCCAGCCATTTGGCTTTGCGCTCGGCAGGCGTCGCCTCCGGATGCTCATAGACGAAATGCTGGAATTCATCCACGGAAACGCCGTACGGAATGAACGACAGCGCCGAATCGAGATGGTTGAAGCGGTACTTGTCCGTATCTTCCTTGAAGAACAGCTCCATCCACGGCCACGCGAGGAATTCCATGCTCATGGAGTGGATCTCGGCCGCTTCCATCGTCGGCCAGAGGTATTCGGGAATGTCGAAGCCGCGGCTCATGTACACCTGGAAGGCATGTCCCGCTTCATGGGTCAGCACGTCGATATCATGCGAGGTGCCGTTGAAGTTGGCGAAAATGAACGGCGACTCGTAGGAGCTGATATACGTGCAGTAGCCTCCGCCTTCCTTGCCTTTTTTGCTCAATAGGTCCAGCAGCTCGCGGTCGGACATGAACTGGAAGAATTCGTCGAGCTCCGGAGCCATCTCCTTGTACATGCGGCGGCCGTTGTCGAGAATCCAGTCGGGATCTCCCTTGGGCGTGGCATTGCCGCTGGAATAGTTGAAGTCCTCGTCGTAGTAATGCAGCGTATCGACGCCGATCCGCTTGGCTTGGCGCTCGCGCAGCTTGATGACGGCCGGGACGATGTGCTCGCGGACCTGGCTGCGGTAGCCGGCGACCATCGCCGCATCGTAGTCGGTCCGTCCGAGGCGGTCGTACCCGAGCTGGACGTAGTTCTCATAGCCGAGCTTGCGGGCGATGGAGGTGCGGACTTTGACGAGATCGTCATAGATGCGGTCGATGACGGGCTCTTTTTCCGCAAAAAATCCGAACCGGGCTTCGCTGGCGCTGCGGCGCACCTCGCGGTCGGTGGACTGGGTGTAAGGAATGAGCTGGGAAAGCGTCAGCTCCTGGCCGTCGAACGGGATTTTGGCGGATGCGATCAGCTGGCCGTACTCCGTCTTCAGCTTGTTCTCCAGCTGCAGATCCTCGATGATTTCCGGCTTGAAGGTTTTAAGCGACAGCTCGGCGATATCCAGCAGCTGCTTGCCGTATTTGGCTTCCAGCTCCGAGCGGAATTGAGATTCCGTCAGCGCCCGGTAGAAATCCGTCGTGTACTCCTGGAGGACAGGGCTGAGCTCGTCCGCGTACTCCTGCTCGGCTTTGTAGAATTCATCGTTCGTATCCACGGAATGGCGGATATAGACCAGCTGGAACATGGACTCGACATCGCTGCGGCTTTTGTTGAAGGCGGCGATGGCCTCATCCTGGGCTTCGAAGCTTGCTGCCTCGCGGATCGAGGCGATCAGTTCCTTCAGACGGCCGGTGACGGCCTCGCGCTCGGGGCGCTCATAACGGTATTCGCTGAATTTGACTGCCAATGAAATCCACCTCTTTGGATAAAAGGATATGTACTGGTTTCAATTATAGCGGAATGAGATGGCGGTGATTAGGGTTTTTTTGGATTAATGCGAAAAGGCTGGGGGAAACGTTCGGCACCGAAATCGGCTTGCTATGCGAAAAGGCCGGAGGAAACGTTCGGCACCGAAATCGGCTTGTTATGCAAAAAGCCCGGAGGAAACGTCCGGCACCGAAATCGGCTTGCTGCGGCTGTAACCGTCGATGATAATATGGTATGGTTGGACGAGTGAAAAACGTTGGTGGAGGTTGCGGAAAATGAGCATGCGCGCAAATGGGACAGAGCCGCGGATTACGGTCGTGGGCAGCCTGAATATGGATTTGGTCATCAGCATGGACCGGATGCCGGTCGAAGGGGAAACGCTTGCAGGACGGGAGCTGCACACGCTGCCCGGCGGCAAGGGGGCCAACCAGGCAGCGGGAGCGGCGAGGCTTGGGGTTCGAACCGGCATGATCGGGCAGGTCGGAGACGATGCTTTCGGACGTCAAATGCTCGACCAGATGAAAAAGATGGGCGTACAATCGGAAGCCATCGGAGTCCATGAATCGGCGCCGACCGGAATTGCTTCGATCTATCATACTGAGGATGACAACTGCATTGTCATCGTAGCCGGAGCCAATGGGGAATGCACCGGCGAGTGGGTAGAGCGGCACCGGGAGCAGATCGAGCAGTCCCATGTGCTGCTCGTGCAGCTGGAGGTTCCGCTGGATGCGGTGCGCCGGTCGCTGGAGATTGCCCGTGCGGCAGGTGCCGCCACGGTGCTCAATCCGGCGCCCGCACAGGAGCTGCCGGCGGACCTGCTTGCCCTGGCGGATTATGTCACGCCGAACGAGACGGAGTTCGCGGCTCTTTCCGGCAAGGAGCCGGCCAGCGATCCGGAGATCGCAGAGGCGCTCGGGGTATGGCAGCGCGAGGTCGGCAGCCGCGTCATTCTGACGCGCGGCGGCGCGGGCTGCTCCTTCCTCGGCGAGGACGGCAAGCTGCAGACCGTGGCCGCCCCGAAGGTGAAGGTCGTGGATACGACCGGCGCCGGAGATACGCTGAACGCGGCCCTGTGCGTGAAGCTGGCGGAGCTTGCGGCTGGCGGCGGAAGCGCGCCGAATGACGGCGAGCTGCGCGAAGCGCTGGCGTTCGCCGTGCAGGCCGCCTCGCTGTCGGTCACGCGCTTCGGCGCGCAGGACGGGCTTCCGTCCCGTGCGGAAGTGGACGCGGCGCTGGCTTCGGCCCGCTAGGCGGGGGCAGGCTCTCCGCGGAGCGCGGGGCGCGTCGCTGCAGTAGGGCCGCAGACAAGCGAGCTGCGTTGCCGCTGCGCGGCTGGGTGGCGCAGACAGGCCGAAGCGCGAGAAGCATCGCTGCTGCGTGGCCGTACGGGCGCCGGCAGAGGGGCAGCATTGCCCGCTTTGCATGTCCGTAAGGGGATCCCCTGCAGAGGGGCAGCATGGCCTTGCTTTGCATGCCCGTAAGGGAGACCCGGCAGAGGGGGGAGCAGCATTGCCGCTGCGTGGCAGTATGGGCGCTTGCAGTTTAATTTAGGGGAATCCAGTGTCATAACAACGAAGTGGGTACAAAGTGCTGGACTTTTATCGGACATAGGATCCGTTATTTTGGAATAACTCCCATAATTTTTGACTTATCGGACATAGGATCCGTTATTTGGCGGAAAATGAGCTGAAAACAGCCTTTTCACTCAAAATAGCGGATCTGATGTCCGTTAAATTTTTTATAACGATGTAAATGGCCTAAATAACGGATCGTATGTCCGATAGAACGGCATCACATCTTACTGGCTCCTAAACTGGCCTTGCATCAAATCGGAACAGCCGTCCGGAGAGCACAAGTGCAGGGCAGTTAGCTAGTAAGATAACTTCCGAGAGTACGTACGAGAATAGTTAGGTTAACCAGCAAGAAAGTCCTCGCCATGAATCGACGACCTTGAAGAGCAAAAGCTTGAGTTAGTTAGTTGGCTATCAAGATCATTCCCGCTATGAAACATCAACATGAAACGTACCGGCACTAAGGTAGTTAACCCGCAAAACAACCCCCGCCACGAACCTGCGACATTGAAGCGCAATGGATGAGTTAGTTGGCCAACAAGATCATTTCCTCCATGAAACATCGACATGAAGCGTACGAGCAGAAGGTAGTTAACCCGCAAAACAACCCCCGCCACGAACCTGCGACATTGAAGCGCAATGCATGAGTTAGTTGGCCAGCAAGATCATTCCCGCTATGAAACATCAACCATGAAACGTACCGGAATTAAGGTAGTTAACCAGCAAAACAACCCCCGCCACGAACCAATTACCTTGAAGTGCAAAGCATGAGTTAGTTGGCCAACAAGATCATTCCCGCTATGAAACATCAACATGAAACGTACTGGCACTAAGGTAGTTAACCCGCAAAACAACCCCGTTATGACCATCAGCCTTGATGAACATGAGCATGAATTAGTTAATCAGCACGATAATCCCCACCATGAACCATCGACCGTAAAGCGTACGAGCATGGGCTCGTTAACCAGCTCAATATACATCCCGCTCAAATTCCCTTAAAGCCAAATTTGATAGGACCGTATGCGTTTTGTGCCGCTTGCCGCTCTCAACAGCTGAAGCGAGGCCAGTTTTCCGAGAATCCGCCTGGCGTGCCTGTCGCTGACCTTGATATGGGCTGCAAACTCCAGCGGACTGAATGGGCGCAGAATCCGCCTTGCATAGCGGAGAGCCTCGGCCTCGGCTGCCGTAAGGGAAGCCGACAGATCCGTGCTTACGAATTTGCCGATAAAAGCCAAAATCAGCTGCTGGCATTGCTTGGGCTCGTCCACAATGGACGGGTAGGCTATCGGCAGGAATATCCACCCGTCCAATGCCAGCAGGCAGTGACGTCGGCAGAGATCCTTGAAGCGTCTAACGTCCAAATCCCTTGCATGAGGTCCGTAACCTTGGATTTCTATGCCGCCTTTGGCGTTTCCGGGTCTATAGGCCAGATCCAGGTACCGATAGCCGTTGGCAAAATCTCTCACTTCCCACTCGGGATACAAATGTTCAAAGTGGCCGACGGAAGGAAACCAGACCGTTCGGAGGAATTCAACCGTACCATGTCCGAGACCGACTTCGAGACGCTCTCTCCTGCGCGGGTTTTCTTCTTCCTGGATGTTCTTGCTCAGCCAAGCCTCGTATTCCGTCTCGAATAAAGATTGCATAGCTATCACTCCCTTTAGATTGGTTAACCAGGTATGATGCAACCCATCCAACGGGCAGAAAAAAGCCGCCCTGGCCGCAGCAAAGCTGCGTACCAATGGCGGCATGTTCTTCATGACCGGCTGACAATATGGGGGTGAAAATGAAGTGCTAAAGATGCAAGCCCTTGCTTGCTGCCGAATCATCCTTGCAGACGAATCATCCTTGCTGCCGGCTCATTCTGGCAGGACAACAACCGGCTCATTCGCTTCAGACAAACAGGGGATGGACGATGGTCCGGTTGATAACCCCGGCAAGCTCCTCCGGCGTATAGCCGGTCTGGTCGCGAAGATGGTTCAGCGATTGGGGGGCGAGCGTCGATATGAGCAGATGGGCGTTGATGGGCGGACAGACTCCCGCTGCGGCAGCGCCGGTATCTACGGCCTCCTGGAGCAGTCCCTGCACCGTGCCGAACAGGAATTGGTAAGGAGGAGAGTCGAAAAAGGTCGACATTTCCTTCTCGCATCTGCGTCCGGCGAAAATGGCGGCGTAGATCGTTTCCATCAGCTGGATATTGTTCATCAGATTCAGCACAAGCTCGCGGATGACGAGCGTCGCTCTCTCTTTCACCGCCAAGGAAGCGTTTTCGGTTAGAGACCGTTGGACGTCTTCCTGAAGCCCGTTGAAATAATCTTCCATCAGCTCCATGCACAGCTCGCCCTTCTGTGAAAAGCGGCGGTAAAGCGTGCCTTGGCCGACACCGGCCGTCTTGGCGATCTGATGCATGCTCACGGCGTCGACGCCGTGCTCGGCGAACAAGGCGCGGGCCGTTTCTAGAATCGACTCGCTGAGTTCCTGGGACTCCTTGCGCTTATAAATCGAAGACATGAACGTCACATCTTTCTATAGCAAAATAGCCGTATTGACACCCGGACAATTGTCCGCTATAGTCAATACGTTCATTAGCGGACAATTGTCCGCTGTCAGTCGGGGCATCGTTGCTCAGTGTCCATATTGTATCTTTTTGCTGGCAGACGGTCAATGAACGCGACAAAGAGAAACCACGGAAACCGTGGAAACAAGGAGTGGGAAACCGGTGTCGAGCCAACCTCAAGCCTCGCCTTCCGCAGCAGCGGAAGTATCCATGCGCGCCATCATGGTGCCGCTGGTCGCCATCATCATCGGCATGTTCATGGTCATTTTGGACGGGACGGCGATGAACGTGGCGCTGCCCCAGCTGCAGCAAGATTTCGGCGTCACCTCGCTGACTCTGGTCCAGTGGACGGTAACCGGCTACGCGCTTGCCCAGGCAGCCGTCATTCCGCTCGCCGGCTGGCTGTCCGACCGTTTCGGGGCCAAAACGATCTTTCTCGTCTCCGTCATCTTGTTCACGGTCGGCTCGGGCCTCTGCGCCTTGGCGACGACTGTGGATCAGCTGATCATTTACCGCGTGCTGCAAGGGCTCGGCGGTGGCATGGTTGCGCCGATCGCCATGGCGTTCACCTACCGAATCGCTCCTCCAGGCAAGGTCGGAGCCGTAATGGGCATGATCGGCATTCCGATGCTGCTCGCTCCGGCGCTCGGCCCGGTCGTTGCTGGCTGGCTCGTTCAGGACGTATCCTGGCACTGGATCTTCCTCATCAACCTGCCGATCGGCGTCGTCGCCGTCCTGCTCGGCCTGCGCACGCTGCCTGCCATCGATCGGCAGAGCGTTCCGGAGCTTGATATCAAAGGCATGATTTTCGGCCCTCTTGCCTTCGCCGGTCTCGCCTATGGCGTATCCGAAGGCGGCACCGACTGGGGCTCTGCGCGAACGATTACCGGCCTTGTTGTCGGTGGCGTATCGCTGATTATCTTCATTATCGTCGAGCTTCGTCGACGCAATCCGCTGCTTGAGCTGCGGGTGTTCAAATCCGCCAACTTCTCTCGGGGCGTCATCGTCCAGTGGATTTCCCAGATCGCGCTCTTCGGCACGATCTTCATGATTCCGCTGTTCCTCCAAACCGGGAAAAACTATACGCCTCTGGAAACCGGCCTCGTCTTGCTGCCGCAAGCGCTGGCGGCGGGCCTCTTCATGCCGATCGGAGGCAGGCTGTACGACCGCATCGGCGCTCGTCCGCTCGTCATCAGCGGGCTGACCCTGATTACGGGCGCAGCCTTCCTGTTCTCCCGCATTACCGTCGACACCGGCGTATCGGGCATGATCCTGCCGCTGGTCCTTCTTGGCGCCGGCATGGGCATCTCCATGATGCCGCTCAACACGCATATCATCCAATCGGCTCCGGCTCATCTGGTCGGACGCGTCACCTCGCTGACGGCCGCGCTTCAGCAGGTCATCTCGTCGCTGGCCATCGCCGGATTGTCCACTTACGTGACGAGCCGCATCAAGCATTATTCGCCGCAGCTCGGCCAGGATCCCCATAAGCTGCTGACAGCTTCTTATGGCGATACCTTCGCGATTCTGATCTGGGTCGCCGTGCTCGGCGTTCTCGTCGGATTCCTGCTGAATAAGCCGAAGCCTCAGAAAGGCGCGGACGGAAGCGAACGGAGTCCGGAACCGCAAATGATGATGGGCGGCCACTGAAAGAGACGTGGGCTGATGTCTTCAACGGCTAATCGCCATGGCACACTTGCTCTTGCCTGATTCTTTCTACAAAAAGCAGAACGCCCTCCGGCATGGCCGGAGGGCGTTCTGTATTTCAAACCAACGAAGGTCGAGCCCGGAACCTTGTTCCAGAAGCGTTCATGCCATGCTTGAGTCTCCAAGCAGCACCGCTTGATTCATAAACCGCCCATGCACCGCTTGTCTTAAACCTCCCATGCGCCGCTTGATTCATAAACCGCCCATGCAGCGCCGCTTGTTTCCTGCAGCGCCGTTTCTTTTCGGGAAGCTATTCCGGGCGAGGAGCGGTCCGGGAGCTGCCGGGAAACGGGTAACGCGAGCACCAGAGCACCCACCAGACCAGCAGCGGTTGAAACGCCAGCCGGAGCCAGAGAGCCGCAGGGGAGGTGTGCTCGGTTCCGGGAAACGGAATTCCTTGGGCCGCCGCATATATATTGGCAGGAAAAATGAGGATCAAATACAGCGCTGCAACCCTTCCAGTCCAGCCGCGCGCAGCCGGAAGGAGAAGCAGCACGGCAATGGCCGCTTCCAGCACGGCCGTCGCGTAAATGATCGGGACCCGCAGCGGGACCCAGCCGGGCAGCATCGAGGCGAAGCCTTCCGGCTCGCGCAAATGGTACAAGCAGGCTGAAATCATGAGAATGGCGAACAGGATGAGGCCGACCAGACGAGGCCATGTCGTGCGATGGGCTTTGGACAGGGATGGAGAGGGCATAGGAATCTCCTTTAAGCTTTCATAGGTCTGTGCATTCATACACGCCAACCATGCCCTTTGAAGCACTCGGGAACATGGAATGGAAAGGATGCGCTTCAAACCCAAACATCAAGAAAGCTTGCGGAAATCCAGGATAAAGGCCGCCAAAGAGGCGATCGCCGCAAGAGGCCGGACATGGTTCCGCGGAAGCCGATTATCCGGATAGAGCGCCCAGTTGTCTAGCCCATCGGCATCCGGCACGGCCGCGCTGCCAAACCGTCACATTGAACCATAGCGCAACCAGGGGGTTCATGATCGGGAGGGAAGGCATGAGGCCTGCCGGCTGGCCGCCTCTCTACAACCGGTAGCTCGCAAAGGGCTCGCCGTAGCGGAACGGGCGGCTGATCCGCTCAAGCTCGTCCTTGATGGACGGCTCCAGAGCAAGCTCGAGGCTGCGGAGGTTCGCCTCCAGCTGCCTGGCGCTTGTGGCGCCGGCGATGACGCTCGCCACGGCCGGCTTGTCCAGCAGCCAGCGCATCGACAGGGCCGCGGGCTCGCATCCGGCTTCCTCGGCCAGCTCGGATACGTCTTGGCCGAGGCCGATATAATCGCCCTTCATGAAGCGGCCGAACGCCGGATCCGTCTCCAGCCGGGAGCCTGCCGGGGCGTCGGCTCCAGCTGCATATTTGCCGGTAAGGATTCCGCCTGCGAGCGGGAAGTAGGGAATCAGGCCGAGGCCTTGATCCAGACATAAAGGCACCAGCTCGATCTCGGGCGTACGGTCGGCAAGCGAGTAGCTCGTCTGAATCGAGGCATAGCGGCTCAGGCCGAGACGATCGCTGATTCCGAGCGCTTTCATGAGCTCCCAGGCCTGATAATTGGAGGCGCCGATGTACCGCACCTTGCCGGAGCGGACCATGTCATCGAGCGTGCGGAGCGTTTCCTCCAGCGGGGTCTCGGGATCGAACGTATGGATCTGGTAAAGATCGACATAGTCCGTTCCGAGCCTGCGCAGGCTTCCTTCCAGCTCCGTCATGAGATGGCTGCGGGACGCTCCGCGGCTGTTCGGTCCTTCGCCCCTCGGAAGCCCGGCTTTCGTCGTCAGAACGATGTCGGCTCTTCGGCCCTGAATGGCTTTGCCGATGATCCGCTCGCTTTCGGTGCCGGCGTAGATGTTGGCGGTGTCGATGAAATTGATGCCGTGGCTGAAGGCGCTGTGCAGGATCGAGATGCTGGTCTCTTCATCGGCTCTTTTTCCGAAGGCGTTCGTGCCGAGACCGATGGCCGACACGCGCAGCCCGCTGGCGCCCAGCTTGCGGTATTCCATGGTTATATTCCTCCTTGACTGGTGATGGACGGCCCGGGCCGGGCCGATGCCGCGAATATTCCAACGCTTCCAATCCATACTAGCGCTAGGCCGGCTATATTGGCAATCCGAGTGAATCGAGGTGCAGCAAACGATGAAAGCCTGGAAGAGAAGATCACCCTCCGGTAAAAGACGGATATCGCCGGCAATGGCGTCCGTGCTGCTGCTGGCTGCTATTGCCGTCGCCGGGGCCGCAGCCGCTCCGTTCCGTCTCGACAAGGATGTCGTGGACGATACGACGGTCGTCAGCGCATCCCAGCTTGCCAAGCAAGCCGACTGCATCGCCGTCGGCCGCTTCTCGGACAGCGACCGGATGGTTCTGACCGACCGCACGGCTCCTCAGGGGAGGCTGGTTAATTTTGTCCAGCCGTTCACCGTGGAGCGGATGCTCAAATGCCCGTCCAGCAGCACGGTCCGAATCATAACGACCGGCATCGAGCCGTTGCCGCCGCCTTCGCAGACGGAGGCCAACGAGCGGTATCCAGGAGCCTGGGCATCCGGGCCGGACTACCTGATCTTCCTCAAGAAGCTGGAAGGACAGGACGGCTATCAGGTGCTCGGCTTGCTGAAGGGCGTATACCCGATTCAGGCTGGAAAGACGGTGAGCCTGGAGCGTCAAGGCTTCCCGGAGCTGAACGGAGTGTCCAAGGAAAATCTGGAATCCGTCGTGAAGGGACTTGAAGGCCGCTGAGCTTGCGGCTGAATTATATCACAGACGGGCCGGAAGCCGCAGGCTTCCGAAGCGGGAGCAGCAGGATGCGGCTGCCAGGCAATGGACTCGGCATAGGCTCCGAACCGGCGGGAGCGAGCCGCTTCAGCAGCTCGGATGGAATGGCGGACAGGCTGCGGCTGTCCGCCATGAGCGCTGCTGCCCGATCCGGCCTTGCGATCATCGCTCCGTATGCGGCTGCAGCCGTCCTTTCCGGACCGCCGGCAATGGAAATGAGCCGCTGGCCGGGACGAAGAGGCGATCGATTCAAAAGCTTCCTCAGACCGGGGAGGTCCGGGCGTGCGATCAGCAAAGCATCCGGAAGCAGAACAGCCGGAAGAGGACTCCCGGAAGCCGGGAGCTTGCGGCGGGTCGCTTTTGGGGAGCGGGAAAATCCGATCGCCCGCAGCCGCGAGCATAGCGCGGTCAGGAACAGCCGGGGATCGCTGTTGAAATCCGGCGAGCCTTCAGGGCTCCCGTACCGGCAGCTCTCGTAATTCACGCGGATAACCCTGGCTCCCGTGCCGCGCAGGCAGCCGCAGAAGGCGGAGGTGCATCCGAGCGCCAGCACCAAATCCGGCTTGGATGGACGGGAACCGTCCGCGAGGCCGAGATGGAGCGGCGAGCCGGAGGGCAGCGAGTCCAGGCCTCCCAGGCTTGCTGCGGCGGGAATTCCGGTCAGCTCAAGCAATTCCCGGAGCTCTGCGGCGGCGCCGGAGAGGCGGACCCCCGCCCCGACAGCGAGGAGCGGACGTTTAGATACGCGCAGGCTCTCGATCAAGCCGTCGAGGTCGGAATCCCGAATCGGGGGCTCCGAGGCGAGCAGCTCCCAGTAGGCCTCCGATTCCTTGAACGGCTGCAGCGGAAGGGAATCGGCGTTTTGCTCCAGAGTGATTCCGGTCAAGCGGAACGATGCCCGGAGAGAGCGGGCGCGGTCAGCTAAAAAGAGGGCTTTGCCGATCTTGGCGTACAGGTCTGCAGCGCCCGCAACAGCGTCGAAAGAGGCGGCGTCCTCCGAATGGAACGGAGGCGTCGCTCCATCGGCAGCAAGCCTGCCCGAAGGCATGGCGGGAAATCCTTCCTTCTCGCTGTATAAGAGCAATAACAGCGCAGTGCAGCCGCCTTGCGGCCCGCTTGTCCCGATGACGGCCGCAGGCCGGCCGGCTGCAGCCGAACAGCCTTCGGCCGCAGCCTCGGCCAAGGCGAGATCCGGCAATGCTTCGGCGGCGATGCCGGAGCGGGCCGCTGCGGCGAGTAAGGATGTCTTCTCCGGCGAAGCGGCGGACCGGTCATGGAACAGATGACGGATTCCGTGGCGGGCGAGCAGGTTCATGACGGCATCCGACAGTTTCATACCCGTTTGATGTCACTCCTTTGGATGGGATCTGGCAGCCGGTCATTTCAAGGAGCGGCTGCCGAGCAGCCGCTTCTTCTTCTCTATTTACATATGTTTTCAAGCCGGTCATGGAATGGGACATTCGGTGATTTCACCGGATCCGGACGTGAAATCGGGCGGATACGCAAAAGAAGGCGGCCCGGATATTCCGGACTGCCCTCGGTTCTACCAGGTCCGCGGACCGATGAGGTCGGCGAAGGTGGTCGTTTTGGGATAGGATTTGGCCAAAGCCATGCCTTTGCGGGCTTCGGAGCGGACGGCGGCGAGCTCGGGACTGGAATAGAAGAACAGCACCTTCTCGTCGCGCCGGTCGACGGGCTTGATCGGCTTGTCGTACAGAATGAACGCGGCCCAGGCGTCGGCGATGTCCTCTCCCGCCTGATAGGCGCTGGCCTCGCGGAAGAACAGCTTCGTGTAGATGGCGGTCATGGGCTTGCCGGCCCGCGCATCCCGCACGACTTCCGGCGTCCAGAATTTGCTGTAGTACCGGGTCATCAGCGAGTCCTTGCGGAAATAAGCCCATTGGCCGCTTCCCGGAGCGGGACCTCCATATGCCGAGCCGATGATTCCGCCCGCTCCGTCCGCAGCCGCGGACGGCGAACCCAGATGGTCCAGCTCGGAGCCGCCGGGACCTTGCTGGGTGACCAGGCGTCCGAGCTCATGGGCGAGCGCCCAGCGGGTGCGCTCCTTGGCTCCCGGCGTCAGGTCGGAAGGATCGAGAACGAGCCGGACCTGGGCTTTGCCGATCGTTTCCGTCCGGGAGACGGCTCCCCGCTTGATTTCCAGCCGGAACTGCCTGATGAGGGACAGATAGGCTTTCGGATACATGGCTTTTACCTGCGTCCACAGCTGCTCGGCGGCGGCCTGCTGCATCAAGGTGACTTTATATCCGCTCTCCGGATGCAGGTTCAGCCCCCCCGCGGCGCTGATGTCGTAAAGGCCGGCCGGAAGGGTAGAGCCGTAGATCTCGCTGCCTTTGATCCCGATCGCGGTCCGGGCGGCGGCGGGCAGCGCTTCGATCAGATCGGCCACTTCCTGGTGGCTCTCCAGCATGTCGGCGTACAAGCCGTGCTCATACTGCTGCAGGCCAAGCTCGGCTTTCTCCTCGAGGCGGTTGTAGGCGGATGGCGGCAGCACAGGCTTCGCCGCCGCCAAATACTTCGATATGCCGCTGAAATAGGCCGTGCCGGCCAGCGTGCCGGAAGGGCTGTCCGGAGCGGTCAGGCCGCTCTCGGAGCCGCTGCCGCTGCCGGATGAGCCGGAGGAAGCGCTGCCCGTGCCCGTCCCGGTCATGCGGCGGGCGCCGGCGTAGCGCTCCTGCCAGTATGCCGAAGTGAGGCTCGACAGCTTGACTCCATCCACCGTGGCGGCGGCGAACTCGCGGTTGCCGGTATAGATGCCGGCGAAAGTAATCGCGGAGCCGCTGCGGAAAAAGACGGCGTCGCCCGGCAGAAGCAGGCTTTGTCCGCCTACGTCGGCTCCCTGCTTGAACTGCTCCGCGATCGTGCGCGGCAAGTTCAAGGCCGCGGGCGAGTAGCGGTAGACGTAGTAGAGGAAGCCTGAGGCGTCGAAGCCCGTTGGCGACGCGCCGCCGTAGGCATAGGGAGTGCCGAGCTGATCCAGGGCGTAATCGGCGATAGCTCCCGCAGCTTGCTGGCGGTCAGCGCTTCCTGCTGCCGATGCCGCCTGCGGGCTGCCGCCCGCTTGCGTTCCCTGCGCCGCCGATGCGGAGCTGCCGCCCGCGCCTGACGCCGCCGAGACTGCGGGCGTCTGCGAGCCGCCGAGCATGCCTGCGGAAGCCTTGGCTGCGGTTCCGTCCGCATAGGCTGTGCCCCGGGTCTCCGGTTCCTCATGGCCCGGCTGCTGAGACCGCAGTCCCTGCCCGCTGGCAACGGGAGATGTCTCTTGTCCTGCTTTTGCTCCCGATTCATAGGATGCCGTGCCCGGAACCGCGTAAGCGGCCCCTCCCCCTGCTGCAAGCATGGCAATGGCCGTACCTGTCCAAATGATTCGCCTCAATAGGCTCACTCCTGACTGAATCTTGGTGTATGTAGGACGAATTTCGTCAAATCCTTCCGTATTATAACAGGATAGCGATTGAAGATAATCGGACCTAGGGCGCAAGACATATATACAACGATATCCAGTTATCGAGATATGGAGGCCTTTATTATCCGTGAAAATGGAAGGATAAGGATCGGAACAAAGGCCCAACGGCTCAGTCAGGAAGAATCGGAGGTATTTTCTGGGTCTTTCGAACCGTAATTTTTTGCCGATCGCCGCAGCGCCGAATGATTCCAATAGGGGCGCAATCAGGTATAATGAGGCATAAAGATCGTCGGCGGACCGGATATTCGCCGGCGGGCGCGGCTCAGGCCGCAGGAGAGGAGGAGCATCGATGAACGATTCGAAGGTCATCTCGTTCCGCGGGGTGACCAAGCAGTACGATGACGACGTTCCCGTGCTGAAGGATGTCAGCTTCGACATCGAGCGGGGCAAGTTCTACACGCTGCTGGGGCCGTCAGGCTGCGGCAAGACGACCATTCTCCGGCTGATCGCCGGATTCATGGAGCCGACTTCCGGGGAGATTCTCATGGACGGCAGGAGCATCAACTCGGTCCCGGCCAACAAGCGGCAGGTCAATACGGTCTTTCAGGATTATGCGCTGTTCCCTCATCTCAACGTCTACGACAACGTCGCCTTCGGGCTGCGCATCCGCAAGCTCAAGGGGGCCGAGATCGAACGCAAGGTGAAGGAAGCTCTCCGCTTCGTCAACCTGGAAGGGTACGACAAGCGCGAGATCCGGGAAATGTCCGGCGGCCAGCGGCAGCGCGTGGCGATCGCCCGCGCCATCGTCAACGAGCCGCAGGTGCTGCTGCTCGACGAGCCGCTCTCCGCGCTCGACCTCAAGCTGCGCTACGAGATGCAGTACGAGCTGCGCGAGCTGCAGCGGCGGCTCGGCATCACGTTCATCTTCGTCACGCATGACCAGGAGGAAGCGCTGGCGATGTCCGACGAGATTTTTGTCCTGAACAAGGGGATCATCGAGCAGAGCGGCACGCCGACGGATATCTACGACGAGCCGATCAACCGGTTCGTCGCCGACTTCATCGGGGAATCCAACATTGTGCCGGGCCGCATGCTGGAGGACTATAAGGTGGAGTTCGCGGGACAAGCCTTCACCTGCGTCGACCGCGGCCTGCGCCGGGGAGAGCCGGTCGAGGTCGTGCTGCGTCCGGAGGATCTGGAGATGAAGCCGGCAGACGAGGGCCAACTGCGCGCCGTCGTCGAGACCCAGCTGTTCCGCGGGGTGCATTACGAGATTATCTGCCGCGACGACATCGGCAACGAGTGGATGGTCCATTCGACCCGCAAGGCGATCGTCGGAGAAATCATCGGCCTTGATTTCGAGCCGGAGGCGATTCACGTCATGAGGTTCGGGGAGTCGGAGGCGGACTTCGACAAGCGTCTGGAGGGCTACGAGGAAGCGGACGGAACGCGCGAGGCGGCCGAAGCAGGCGGAGCTGCCGGCGGCACGGATGCCGCCGGCGCGGCCGGAGGAGCCGAGCCGGGTTCGGGAGCGCCTGAGCCGGCGTCCATCGAGACGGGCAGGCCCGGAGGGAACAGCTAGTGGCCGTCCGCAACCGCAATTTCTTCCTCGTTCCCTACGTCCTGTGGATTGTGCTGTTCGTGGCGGCGCCGATCGCGCTGACGCTGTACAAGTCCTTCTTCGACGTCGACGGTGCGTTCACGCTGGACAACTATGTCCGCTTCTTCACGCCGGTCTACCTCAAGATGACGCTGAGCTCGTTCTGGTATGCGTTCCTCATCACGCTGTTCTCGCTGCTGATCGCATACCCGGCCGCCTGGCTGCTGACGCGGACGAAGCACAAGCAGCTGTGGCTGCTGCTCATCATTTTGCCGACCTGGATCAATCTGCTGCTCAAGGTATACGCCTTCCTGGGCATCTTCGGGACGTACGGCGCCGTCAACCGGTCGCTGGAGTGGCTCGGCATCGGGGCGCAGCAGATTCTGTTCACCGACTTCAGCTTCGTGTTCGTCTCGGTCTATATTTTCATTCCGTTCATGATTCTGCCGATTTTCAATTCGCTTGAAGAGCTTAATCAGTCTCTCGTGTTCGCGGCGAGGGATCTCGGCGCATCGCCGTGGACGACGTTCCGCCGGGTCGTGTTCCCGCTGACGCTGGACGGCGTCAAGGCCGGCTGCCAGGCCGTGTTCATCCCGGCGCTGTCGCTGTTCATGATTACGCGGCTCGTCGCCGGCAACCGCGTCATAACGCTCGGCACGGCCATCGAGCAGCATTTTCTCGTCACGCAGGACTGGGGCATGGGCTCCACGATCGCGGTGTTTTTGATTATCGTCATGGTGCTGATCATGTTCGCAGCCGGTAAACGGGAGGTGAGAAGGTAGAAGTGAATGCCACCAAGAAATGGCCATGGTCCAATCTGTATCTGATCGCCGTCTTCGCGGTCATGTACGCGCCGATCTTCTATCTGACGTTCTACTCCTTCAACAGCGGCGGCACGATGCACGGCTACGAAGGGTTCACGCTGGATTGGTACAGGGAAGTGTTCGCCGATACCCGGCTGCTGATCATCGTGCTGAACACGCTCGTCATCGCCCTGCTGTCCGGCCTTCTGTCGACGGTGCTCGGCATCGTCGGCGCGCTCGCCATCTATGAGGTGCGCCGGAGGCGGAACAAGAACACGCTGCTCAGCTTCAACAATGTGCTGATCGTAAGCCCCGACGTCATCATCGGCGCCTCGTTCCTCATCCTGTTCACGATGATCGGCATCCGGCTCGGCTTCTTCAGCGTCCTGCTGTCGCATATCGCCTTCAGCGTGCCGATCGTCGTGCTCATGGTGCTGCCCAAGCTGCAGGAAATGAGCCCGACGCTCATCGATGCCGCCCGGGATCTCGGCGCGAGCCGCTGGCAGGTGCTTACGGGCGTCGTGCTGCCGTTTATCCGTCCAGGCATCTTCGCCGGCTTCTTCATGGCGCTGACCTACTCGCTGGACGACTTCGCGGTGACGTTCTTCGTCACGGGCAACGGCTTCTCCACGCTGTCGGTGGAGATCTACTCGCGTGCCCGCCAAGGCATCTCGCTGTCGATCAACGCCCTGTCGACGCTCATCTTCCTGTTCACGATCCTGCTTGTCGCGGGCTATTATTTCATCACCCGGCGCAGCGGATCGAGAGCCGGCTCGGCGTCGCGCGGCGGCGTCATGACCGGAGCGGGAGAGGGGGGATCGCGATGAAGGGCCTGATCCAGGCTTTCGCCGCCATTCTGGTCGCCTCCCTCGGATGCATGTATCTGGCTTCCTATCTCAATTCCAGCCAGGGATATTCCGGGTCCAATACGCTGACCATCTACAACTGGGGCGATTATATCGATCCCGATCTGCTGACGAAATTCCAGAAGGAGACGGGCATCACCGTCATCTACCAGACGTTCGACTCCAACGAGGCGATGATGACGAAGGTGCAGCAGGGAGGCACGACGTTCGACGTCGCGGTCCCGTCCGAGTACGCCATCGACAAGATGAAGCAGGAGGACCTGCTGCTGCCGATCGACCACGGCCGCCTGCCCAATCTCAAGCATATCGACTCCCGTTTCCTGAATCTGAGCTTCGACAAGGACAATCAATATTCCATTCCTTATTTCTGGGGAACGGTCGGCATCATCTACAATCCGGAGCTGACGCCCAAGGATCTCGTGTTCGACAGCTGGGACGACCTGTGGGACCCGCGGCTCAAAAACAATCTGCTGCTCGTCGACGGCGCGCGCGAGGTGATGGGCTTCGGCCTCAACAGCCTCGGCTATTCGCTCAACGACCGCAAGGAGGAGCATCTGCAGGAAGCGCTGCGCAAGCTCCAGATGCTGACGCCGAACGTGAAGGCGATCGTCGGCGACGAGATCAAGATGCTGCTCGCGAACGAGGAAGCGGCCGCCGGCGTCGTCTGGTCGGGCGATGCGTCGGAGATCATGGACGAGAACGACAAGCTCGACTACGTCATTCCGAAGGAAGGCTCCAACGTCTGGTTCGACAATATGGTCATTCCGAGGACGGCCCGCAATCTCGACGGAGCCTACAAATTCATGAACTTCATGCTCGATCCGGCCAATGCCGCCCAGAACGCCGAGTACGTCGGCTACTCCACGCCGAACAAGGACGCGATACCGCTGCTGCCCGAGGAAATATCCTCGGATGAGCGCTTCTATCCGCCGGAGGAGCTGACGGGCCGGCTCGAGGTGTACGACAACCTCGGCAAGCGCATGCTCTCGCATTACAACGAGCTGTTCCTGGAGTTCAAGATGCACCGGAAGTAAGCGTAGCGTGCTTCGTTAAATCCCCGAAAAAAAACCTGTTCCCGCCTATGCCTCCAGGCATTCCGGGACAGGTTTTTTTGGCTTCTTCCGCATCCCAGGCGCGGAGCGTGCCGCCGGCAAGAGAGGGATTATTGGAAGGCAGGTGGAATGAAATGGATAGGCGGAAATAAACGGACGGAGGAGAGGAATACAGTGCCATTTGCGCTTATATTCGACATGGACGGAACGCTGTTTCAGACGGACAGGATTTTAGAAATCTCCTTGCAGGAGACGTTCGGCTATCTGAAGTCGCTTGGCGAATGGGCGAGCGCGACTCCAATCGAGAAATACCGAGAGATCATGGGAGTTCCGCTGCCTGTCGTATGGGAAACGCTCTTGCCCGATCATTCAAATGAAATCAGGCATAGGGCGAACGACTATTTTCATGAAAAGCTGCTTGGGAACATTGCGGACGGCAGAGGAGCTTTATACCCTCATGTCATCGAGCTCTTCGAGCGCTTGAAGCAAGCGGGCTGCCCGATTTTCATCGCGAGCAATGGGCAGGCCGAGTATTTGAACGCCATTGTCGGCTATTACAGGCTGGACGCCTGGATTGCCGAAACGTTCAGCATCCAGCACATCCAGTCGCAAAACAAGGCGGATCTGGTCGGCCATATCCTGAAGAAACATCGCATTGAACAAGCAGCCGTGGTCGGAGACAGGCTGTCCGATATCCTTGCCGCGAAAAAGAATGGCCTCATGGCGGTAGGCTGCCGCTTTGACTTTGCCCAGGAAGAGGAGCTCATGCAGGCTGACGCCGTCATCGATGATCTGCTGGAGCTGACGGAACTGTTTGATTTGCAGCCCTTGGGCCTTCATCGCAGCTAACAGCGCCTTTTAAACTCGAGTTTTTTAGAGTCCGGAAGCAACTTTTACCCGCAGGCTCCGTCTAGAGATGGCAACTGGGACTATTACCCAGACGGGAAATGGGGCGCCGCCGGTTGTTCCGGCGTATCCCTGTCCCGCTACCTCCAAGCTGGAAAGGATGCCTGCCCATATGTTCGCTTCTACCCGAAAAAACTCCGCCCTGCGGCTGTCTTCCACGCTGCTTGGCGTATCCCTGCTGCTCGGAGCGGCGATTCCCTCCGCCCCGGCGAGCGCCGAGGCGCCGGTGCTGTCCGCGCCGGGATACGCGCCGGCAGCGCTGAACGCGCCGCTGGCCAAGCCTCTATGGACCGCCGCTATCGACAAGCCCGGGCCGCAAGGCTTCCTCTACGCGACCAATGCGGTCGCGGAGAAGGGAGTCGTCTATTCCATCGGCGGCGGAAAGCTCATCGCCCGCAGCGCGGAGAGCGGCAAAGAGACGTTCCGCTACGGGACGGGACTTCGACCCTTTGTCGTCTATGAGGGCAGTTCCGTCTATGTCGTGCAGCGGGACGGCAAGATCGCCGCTCTGAACGCCGCAACCGGCAAGCCAAGATGGATATCGTCCGCAGGCGCCCAAGAGGACGGACGCATACCGATCGTGCGCGGCGACACGGTGTACGCGACGACGGGCAATGTCGTCACGGCGCTCCGGGTTTCCGACGGCAAGAAGCTGTGGAAGCAGACGGAGAAGTCCGCAACCTATGCGCCCTATGAAATCCAGGAGCATGACGGCGTCGTGCTGATGTCCTATGTCGTGTCCGGAGCGATAACATCCATCCAGCTTGACGCCGTGGACAAGGGGACAGGCAAGCTGCTGTGGAAAGCGGGCTCGACGAGCAGCCTGCTCGACGTGAAGGACGGAAAGGTCTATGCGGTCAAGGACGGCTTGCCCAATGCCGATCTGGACGCGAGTCCGAATCGCGTCTTCAAGGTTTCGGTGCTCGACCTGCGCACGGGCAAGTCCCAGGAAACCCGGGAGTACGGCTACAAGCTGCCGGGCCAGCCTCCCTACCCGTACGGAGGGGAGAGGGCATTTCTGGACGGAAGCGACCTCTATCTGGATACGGGCGCCAATGTTTTGAAGTTCGACTTCAGCCGGTATGCCTCGGGCCAGAAGCCTTCGAAGACATACGCCAAGCGCAGCGAGCGGACGGAGCTGGCGGGCAAGCCGGCCTCCGGAAGGCTTTTCCTGGTGGACCGGGACAGCGGAGCGCTGCGGGGGCTCAAGACTTCCAACGGAGATCCCGTGTCCTGGGCCGGAGACAATCCTGCGGTCCGCACGGAGGTATTCGGCAACGGCGTTTATTCCGCGCAGTCGGACGGCTTCCTGTATGCGTTCAATCTCCAATCGACGGAACCCGTCCTGAAAGTGAACGCGGGAACCCGCCTGTTCGGACCGACTCTCCGGACCGGCCCGGTCCTGATCGTGCAGACGGACAGCAAGCTCATTGCCGTCCGCATCCCTGGCGCGTTGAAGTAGCAAGTTCCGCGGTTTCAGGCTGAAGCAGAGAGCTTCGAGCTTGCCGGATAGCTGAATTCCCCGAGGGTGATCACGCTGCCGCCTTTTGAAGGCGGCGGAATTGTGGTCGGCCGAGGGGATTTTTTTGTTCCAACACGCTGAAATATTATTCCATAATAAAATAAAAAATCGAAATATATTGAAAATGTAAAATTTATCTACTAGTCTGATAGAGAAGACCCAGTCCTGGCCGCTGGAGGTGAGGGGGAGAGAAACCGGAAGCAGGAGCGAGGAAAAATGCAGGAGCGAAGAAAGTGCAGGAGCGAAGAAAGGTGCAGCGCTTTATAGCAGAATCAGATCCGCGTTCATGGAGTCAAAAACAACGGGCATTCAGGGAGGCAAAAGATGAGCTGGACTAGAAAGCTGCGCAAGTCGATTCCCGTCGTCACCGCCATCATGCTTGGCATCGGCACGATAATTCCCGGAATAGGGACATCCCCTGTCTCGGCCGAGCAAGCGTACGACCTGCCTTATTCGTCTTCGTTGGTCGAAGGATTCGAGAAAACCGATTACCTTCAGGCTTCTTCCGTCAAGTCGGTCACGACGCTGGAGCTGGCGAGCAGGCCGGCAACGATCTACTACGGCAGGCATGCGGCCAAGCTGTCCTATGATTTTACCGGCACGACAGGCACTTCGGCATCTTATATCAATTTCAAGGACGACAACGGCTCCGCCGGACGAAGCCTTCCCGGCGATCCGAAGCAGATTGGAGTCTGGGTGTACGGAGCAGGCGACAATCACTGGCTGAGGGCCCAGCTGATGGATTCGGGAGGCGCGAAGACGGCGATCGATCTCGCAGCCCGGGTCGATTGGACCGGCTGGAAATACATAACCGCCCCGATACCCGCCAGCATGCCGAGGCCGTTGAAGATCACCCAGATCTATCTGGCCGAAACGAAGGACGATAATAAAAACAAGGGAGTTCTGTACGTGGACCAGTTGAGCGCATTCGGCTCCTCTTCGTCTCTGTACGGTCTGGATCTGAACGGGCTCGGCCCGATGCAGACCGGAGAAAGCCGGCCGACCGTCGTCGAGGCCACATATGCGGGAAGGACCGCTCCCGCAGCCGTTCCTGCTTCGGCGCTGACCTACAGCAGCAGCGACGAAAGCGTCGCCTCGGTGGACGGGAGCGGTATCGTCCAGGCGAAGCAGGCGGGGCATGCAACGATTACGGCCATGATGTCCGGTTACGGCGCGGCGGCCTATGCGGAAGTAACGGTCGCGGACGAAGCTCCTGTTCCGTCGGAGCTGGAAGTATCGGGACCTCCTCGGCTCGTGACGGGATCGGCCGATTCGCTAAGAATTTATGCCTATTACGGAGGTCTGGCGAATCCTGTATCGGTGTTGTCGGGAGCCGCTTACCGGAGCAGTGCGCCAAATGCAGTGGAGATCGATTCGAAAGGGAAAATGAAAGCGCTTCAACCTGGAGAGGCCGTTCTGACGGCCGAATACCGCGGTCTGTCGGCGTCCTTGAATGTCGTCGCAGCCGATCCGGTACCGGTGCTGCAAAGCATTTCCCTCGCCAGCCTGGCGGCGATGAACGTCGGAGACAGCGCGCGGACCGTGGTGGAGGCTGCGTACAGTATTCTGCCCGCTCCCGTGCCGGTCACGGAAGGAGTGGGCTATAAGAGCAGCAAGCCGGAAGTAGCATCCGTCGATGCCGGCGGACTCGTGACGGCCCGATCGGCTGGCGCCGCCCAGATTACGGCGACGTTCGGCGGCAAGACGAGCAGCGTCTACCTCGTCGTCAGCGCGGCGCTGCCGAATCCCAAGCGGGAAATGCGGGCGGCCTGGATCGCTACCGTCGACAATGTGGACTGGCCGCTTAAAGGCGTCACTGATGCCGACCGGCAGAAGCGGGATTATATCGCCTTGCTTGACGAGCTGAAGGCGGACGGAATCAATGCGGTCATCATGCAGGTGAAGCCGACTGCCGACGCCTTCTATCCGTCGGACCTGGCTCCGTGGTCGGAATGGCTGACGGGCAAGCAGGGGCAGGATCCGGGCTACGATCCGCTCGCATTCGTCCTGGAGGAAGTCCATAAGCGCAACATGGAGTTTCATGCCTGGTTCAATCCTTACCGGGTCAGCATCAAGAACGACCTGTCCGCGCTCGCCCCGAACAATCCGGCGATCCTGCACCCCGAGTGGAGAGTCGAGTACGGAGGCAAGCTGTACCTCAATCCGGCGATTCCCGAAGCAAGGGAATATATCGAAAGCGGCATTATGGAGGTTGTCCGCGGCTACGATATCGACGCCGTTCATTTCGACGATTATTTCTATCCTTATCCGGTAGCGGGAGTCGATTTCCCGGACGCTGATCAGTACGCGGCCTATCAGGCTTCCGGCGGAGGCCTGACGAAGGATGATTGGCGCAGGAGCAACGTCAACCTGTTTGTCGAGCGGATGAGCCTCCAGATCAAGGGCGCGAAGCCATATGTGAAGTTCGGCATCAGTCCGTTCGGCATCTGGAGGAACAAGAGCGAGGATCCGTCCGGTTCCGATACGAACGGGCTCAGCAGCTACAGCGCGATCTACGCCGATACGAAAACATGGATCGACGAAGGCTGGATCGACTATGTGACGCCGCAAACTTACTGGTATATGGGCTATTCCCCGGCTGCGTACGAGAAGCTGATCGCCTGGTGGAACGACGCCGTCCAAGGAAAGAACGTGCACTTGTACAGCGGACAGGCGATCTACCGGATCGGAGCGGCCGACGGCTGGAGCAATCCCGAAGAGATGCCGAACCAGGTCATCCTGAACCGCAATTATGATTCCGTCCAGGGCAGCATGTACTTCAGCGCGACTCAGTTCGGACAAAATCCGCTTGGTTTCGGGGATCGCCTGCGCGGCGATCTGTACCGTTATCCGGCGCTGATTCCGGTCATGCCATGGCTGGGCGGCAAAGCGCCGTCCGCACCGATGCCGAGCGCGGCGCAAACGGCGGACGGAGTCAGCGTCATCTGGAACGCCGATTCCTCCTCGGACGAGACCTCCTACGTCGTTTACCGTTTCGACGGCAGCCAGTCGGGAGATATCGACGATGCTTCCCATATCGCGGCGTACATCCGCAAGCAGGAAGGGAGCCTGCAAACGTACAACGACCGGATGGTCGATGAGGGCAGGACGTATACGTACGTCGTCACGGCCGTCGACCGCCTTCACCGTGAAAGCGGGCCGAGCCAAGCAATGACCGTGAAAGTCGGCTACGGCTTCCCGCCGGGGACGCCGATACCGACCTCGACGCCTGGTCCGAGCGGGACGCCGATACCGACCACGACGCCTGGTCCGAGCGGAACGCCGGGAGCGAGCGCGACGCCTGGTCCGAGCGGAACGCCTTCGCCGGGTGCAACGCCGGAAGTAAGCGCATCTCCCGGGCCGGGATGGCCAGGACCTGCAGCACCGTCCTCCTCGCCGTCTCCGGCCCCGACGGCCACGGTCGGCGTCATCATCAACGGCGCCAAGCATGACATCGCACTGCTGTGCGACAGCATGAAAGAGGGAGCCGCCGTATCGAGGCTGACCTTCATCGAGGAACGTCTGGAGGAGATCGCCGGCAGTATGAAGGCTCCGGTCATCGTCGTTCCGGTATCGAATAGGTCGGGGACGTTCATCGGCGAGCTGAGCCTGCATTCGCTGGAGAAGCTGGCTGCGGCAGGCGCCGTGCTGGAGTTCCGTTCCGCAGCGGCGGCCTTCTCCGTTCCTGCTGCTGCTGTCGCGCGGAACATGGGCGCGGGCCTGACAGAAGATAAGGCCATAGTCGAGATTTCGATCTCCTTCCGGACCGAAGACATCCGGCAAGGCGCAGCTTCTCAAGCCGCGGCGGCAGGCGCCGCATGGCTGGCAGGCCCGGTCGGCTTCGGCATCTCTTACGTGGATAAAGCAGGCAGGACCCAAGCGGCTCGTTTGGATCGCTTCGTGACGAGGTCGCTTGCGATCGCGGACCCTGCAGCTGCCGCAGGAACCGCAGCCGGAGTCCGTCTGGCAGCCGGCGGCAGCCTGGTTCCGGTTCCGACGAGAGTGCTGAAGGATGAGACCGGGCAATACTGGGCGCTGCTGAGCAACCTGACAGACGGGACCTTTGCTGTCGTGACGCATTCGAAGTCGTTCGGCGATACGGCCGGACACTGGGCGCAAGCCGCGATCGGGGATTTGGCTTCGCGGCTCGTCTTGAGCGGAAGGACGGATACGTCGTTCGCCCCGGACGAGAAGGTGTCCAGAGCCGAATTCGCCGCCATGGCAGTACGGTCTCTCGGCCTTGATGCGGACGGAGCAGCTTCGGCCTACAGCGACGTTGCTTCGTCGGCCTGGTATGCGCAGGCTGTTGCCGCCGCAGCCGCGAACGGGCTCATCTCCGGTTACGGGGATGGGGATGGCAGGTTTCAGCCGAACCGCGGCATTACGCGCGCGGAAGCCTTCGTTATCCTGAACCGGGCTGCGGAGCTGGCTGGCTTGGCCGCCGGGGAGGATTCGGACGGCAAGCTCGGCGGAGTCAAGGATGCGGATAGGATTCCAGCCTGGGCCCAAACGGCGGCTTCCTCTTTGATCGGCAAGGGTTTGCTGCAGGGCTACTCAGACGGCTCGCTCAAGCCCGGCCATTCCCTGACGAGAGCGGAAACGGCGCAAATGCTGCAAAAGCTGCTTATTCAAGCCGGGCTCATAGACGAATAATGGGAGAGCGAATGTTCAAGACAAAAGCCCGCGTGCTTTCACGAGGCCGGTCATAATGAGCCGGGTGCCGCGAAGGCGCCTTGAGTATATGGGCATTGCCGAGCCGTGGAGTTCGGCGCATGGGAACGGGGAGGACCCGTGACAGCTTTGGCCCTATTCATTCAGGCAGCAAGAAAGGGAGCCTCTCCGGAGGCTCCCTATTTTGCCATTCCGTGTTCATGGCCACCGTACGCAAGGAGGGGCGGCAGCACGTTGGGGAGAGAAGCCGCGGCCGCAGCCCGCTACCCGGACGAACGCCGGGCGGCTTCCACAACGCTCCGGATATAGTCCTGCAGCTCTCTCATGAACAACCGGGCTGCCTGACCCATGAACCGGTCGGTCCGGTAGAGGATGCAGATATTCTGGCTCGGCGTCGGATTCAGCAGCGTGACGACGGATAGGTTTTTGCGGTCCAGATGATCGAGCAGCAGGCGGGGAAGGATGCAGGCTCCGATTCCTTGCTCGGTGAGCGACAGCATCGTCGACAACGTCGATGTCACGATTGGATTGTCCAAGGAGATTCCTTTATCCCTGGAGCAGGAATGGATCAGCTTCGTGATCTGATGGTCAGCTCCGAACAGAATCAGCTTCAAGTGCTGCAGCTGGTCGAACGGGATCGCCCTGGATTTCGCCGCCGGGTGATCACATCGCATGGCGAGTGCGAATTCCTCGTGGAAGAGCGGTACGACCTCAATCCGGCCGTCGGGCTTGGCAGGAACCGTCGTCACGCCGAGATCTCGCGTGCCGGCTGCGACCTGCTCGTATACATCCGCCGTTTCCGTCACCGTGATGGAAAGCTTGGGGTATTTCCGGTGGAAGTCGACCAGCAAGGCGTCAAACAGCAAGTCCCCGTCCCCGGGCAGGATACCGATATCCAGCTTGCCTCCCTCCATGCTTTTCAGATCCGAAACAGCGCCATGAATATAGGCGACCCGCTCGAAAATCAGCTCGCTCTGCTCCAGCAGCATTTTGCCCGCATCCGTGAGGGCGATCCTCCTGCCGATCCGGTCGAACAGAGGCGTCCCCAGCTCGTTTTCCAGAAACTTGATCTGCTGGCTGAGATTTGACTGGGTCGTGCAGAGGTTTTCGGCTGCTCGGGAGAAGTGCATCTCCTTGCAGATGGCCGCAAAATATTCCAGCTGTCTGAGTTCCATCCGATCGCTCTCCTCTGTTGAAGGCTGTTTTTCTTTCGACTTTTGACGAAGGCATGATTACGGACATTTTTGCGGCACTTTTTTCCATTATATCATTAGTAAAAGCGATCGATAGCATCGGAAACGTGTGATGGTTCCCCAAGCGACGCGAGACTACAATAAAGCCATGAAAGAGGTTCAACAAAACCCAATCGATCCCAAGGAGGAAATGAATCATGTCCCAGCCCGTTCTTCACACCAGCCAGGTGCTTCGTCAAATCGCGATCGGCCACATTCAAGCCATCGACGAATCCTTGTTCGCCCGCCAGCCTGCAGGCTTCAACAATACGATCCGTTGGAATGTCGGCCACATCGTCTACTGGCTCGACCGGTATGCATCGATGAGCTTCGGGCTCCCCTCCTCCGTTCCGGACTCTTACGGAACCTTGTTCTCCTCCGGTACGAAGCCCGCGGACTGGGAGATGACGCCTCCGTCGAAGGAGGAGCTCGTCGGGATGCTGGGGACGCAGCTGGACGGTCTGTCCGAGCTGACGGGCGCGATGCTGGAGCAGCAGCTGGATTCGCCATTCATCATGGGATCGTTCCGCTTCGACACGGCGGGAGAATTGTTCAATTTCGCCCTGGTCCACGAAGCCATTCACTTGGGAACGATCACCAGCCTTCTCAAGACAGCCAAGTAAATTCGTCTTGCCCGGCTTGATCGCGAGGAAGCCTTCCTCTGCGGGGAGCAAGCTGTGAAGAGGCATGCGCCTTAGGCGGCTGAAGGAGCAGACCGCATCCGGCAAGGGGAAAAAAAGAGAGGTTGGCGGGAGGCTGGATTTCGGGTACGATAGGTGAATTCGATCGATTCGGCCGGCCGGGAGCGTAGCGCGCATCCGCCTGCTTCCCGGCAGCTACGGCGGAATCCAAGGAGGATGCATCTTGTCGACGACCACTGAAGCCCAGCCGCAACCCGGCCAGGAACCTTCCGGCAGCCTGGAGGAAGCGGCGCAAGCCGGGCGTCCTGATACCGGAGCCGGCTCCGCAGCGCCGCGCCGCTGGGGGCTGGCGATTATGCTGGGGTCGCTCACGGCGATCGGGCCCTTTTCACTGGATATGTACCTGCCCGCGCTGCCGGAAATGACGGCCGAGCTCGGCGGGACCAAGCTGCTCGGACAGCTCAGCCTGACGTTCTGCATGCTCGGCCTGGCTGCCGGGCAGCTGCTGGCCGGTCCGCTCAGCGACGCCCGGGGCCGCAAAAAGCCGCTGCTCGCCGCTCTCGCCATCTACGCGGCTGCCTCGCTGCTCTGCGCCTTCAGCGGCAGCATCGCGATGCTGCTCGCCTGCCGGCTGATCCAGGGCCTCTCCGGAGCGGCCGGCATCGTCATCGCCAGAGCGGTCGTGCGCGATCTCTACTCCGGCAAGGAGATGACGCGATTCTTCTCGCAGCTCATGCTGATCAACGGCGCCGCCCCGATTCTGGCGCCGATCTTCGGCGGCCAGCTGCTGCGCTTCGTCAGCTGGCGCGGGACGTTCGTGTTCCTCGCTATTCTCGGCGTCATCCTGCTCACGGCCGCCTGGCTCGCGCTGCCGGAGACGCTGGCTCCGCAGCGCCGCGCCAAGGGCGGTCTGAGGCAGACGGTCGGCAACTTCGGCTTCTTCCTGCGCGACCGTTCCTTCATGGGCTTCGTGCTGACGATGAGCCTCGTGTCGGGAGCGATGTTCGCGTACATCTCCGGCTCGTCCTTCGTGCTGCAGCAGCTGTACGGGGTGTCGCCATCCCAGTACAGCTTCATCTTCGCGCTCAACGGAGCCGGAATCATCCTCGCCTCCCAGTTGACCGGAAGGCTGGCCATGCGCATGGACACGGAGCGCCTGTTCCGCAGCGGCGTCCTGATCGCCCTCTGCGGCGGCGCCGCTCTGCTCGGGACCGTGCTGCTTGGGGGCGGCCTTGCCCCGGTGATGGCCTCGCTGTTCATCGTTGTGTCGAGCGTGGGCATCGTCGGCACGGCATCGACGTCTCTGTCGATGCAAAATGCCGGCAGCGCCGCAGGCAGCGCATCCGCGCTGATCGGCATGCTGCAGTTCGCCGCCGGAATGGCGTTCTCTGCGCTGTCGGGACTCGGAGGCGAGGGCAGCGCCCTCCCGCTCGCGGTCGTTATCGCCGCCGCCGAAGTTCTGGCCCTGCTCGCGATGGCGACGCTGCTCGGCAGCCGTCGTACCCGCTGAGGCCAGCCGCTGGCCAGCGCGTTCCGGTCAGAGGCGGCGGTTCCGCGGGAAGAAGGCTGCTGACTGCCTTCCGCCCGGACTTGTATTCGAAACTGCCCCCCGCCCGGACTTGAATCCGAAACGGCCTCCGTGTGGACGAAATCGTCCGGCGGAGGCTTTTTTTCAACCTCTTGAACCTTGTCGAATCTTGTCATTGTACTGTCATCGGGAGCGCGTATAATGGAGGAAAGGCCTATCTTCCGCTGAGGAGCTCCCCCTGCATGAACTTCAATCTTTACCTATCGGCCTTGTTGATGGCAGCTACGTCCTGCTCGGCCGTCGTCGTCTTTCTCTGCTGGAAAAGAAGGGAGCTGCCGATCGCCGTCAGCTACGGGCTCGGCATTCTGACAACCGCTTTGTATACGTTCGGATATGCGTTCGAAATCGTCAGCTCGTCGCTGGAAGCGATCCGCTTCTGGCTGCGCGTCGAATATATCGGCATTCCGTTCGGCACGGTGTTCTGGATGATCATGGTGCTTCATTACACTGGCAGAGAGGCCTACATACGCAAGTGGACCGTCGCATTGGCGATGGCCATCCCCATCGTTACGTTCGTTGCCCACAACACGAACGAATGGCATCATTTGTTCTACCGAAGCCTGACGCTCGATTATTCGGAGGGCTTCCCGCTCGCCCGGATCGTCCGCGGACCGCTCTACCTCCTTCATGCCGCTTATTCCTATCTGCTCTTCTTCATCGGGACCGGAATGCTGCTTCAGATGTACTGGAGATCGGCGCCGCGAATGCGGAAGCAGGTCGGCTTCATGCTGATCGGCTCCTGCGCGCCTTACGGATTCACACTGGTCCATCTGAGCGGGGGCCTGCACACTCCTATCGACATCTCTCCTTTCGGATTCGTCCTCTCGGGCGTTTTTTTCCTGCTCGGCATCTATCAGTTCAACCTGCTTCGGCTGGCGCCCATGGCGCTGCAGAAAGTGTTCGAGTCGATGCAGGACGCCGTTCTCCTGCTCGATCTCGATGACAACATAAGCGGCTTCAACCAGGCGGCCTGCCGCGCCATTCCCGGGCTGGGCCGCAAAAACGGCATCGGGCTGCCGGTCGCGGCGCTGCTCGGGGGGCAGCCGGAGATACGCCGGATTGCGCTTGGCGGCGATTTCAGCGGACGGGAGCGGATTCGGGATGAGGCATCGGGCCTGCATTACCAGGTCCAGCTGTCGGAAATCCACGACTACCGCTCCAGGCCGACCGGCAAGATGCTGCTCCTGCGCGACGTGACGGATACGGTTCTCTCGGAGGAGCGTCTGCTGGAGAACGCCAGGCAGCTGAGCGACCTGAACGCCTTCAAGGATCAGATGTTCAATGTCGTGGCCCACGATATCCGGGATCCGATCGCGGTGCTCCACAACCTGATGGAGCTGCTGGAGGAGGAGACGACGGACTGCAGAGAGGAGGAGCAGGAGATCGTCCGCGAGATGGGAGGCCAGGTGCGCAACATATTTGAGCTGGTCGAAAGCCTGCTGGAATGGTTCCGCAGCCAGCGCGGCGGCATGAACTTCGCTCCAGTCGCCATCGGCCTGGAAAATGCAGTCCTGCGCAACGTGCGGCTGCTCCGAAGCCGCAGCGAAGACAAGGGCATCGAAATCCGATCCGAAATCGCTCCCGATGCGACGGTGTATGCGGACAAGGAGATGCTGGACCTGGTCCTCCGCAATCTGCTCTCCAATGCCGTCAAATTCACGAAACCGGGCGGACGCATCCTTCTGCGCGCTTCAAGCTCCGGAGACAGCATGCTGGTGTCCGTCCGCGATTCGGGCATGGGAGTGCCCGCAGATCAGATCCATACGCTGCTGAACGAGGACTTTTCCATTCCTTCCGAGGGAACGGGCGGGGAACGGGGAGTCGGTCTCGGCTTGACCCTGTGCAGGGAGTTCGTCCGGCTGAGCGGCGGGGAAATCTGGTTCGACAGCGTTCCCGGTCAAGGAAGCACCTTTTATTTCACCATGCCGTCCGCGAATGCCGCGGAAGAGGACAAGAGGGAGATACGATGAGAGTCGTCCTTATCGATGATGAAAAAGCGATGCATCTGATCCTGAAACGGATGCTGGCTAAAATCGGCGACGGGATCGAAATTGCCGGCAGCTTCACCGATACCGCTTCGGCGGAAGCGTTCCTGAGCGGGGAGGAGGTGGACATGGTTTTCGTCGACATCCAGATGCCGAGGGACAACGGCTTTGCGTTCGCCCAGCGGCTCCGCGAGCGCGGCAGCGAGGTGAGGGTTGTTTTCGTCACCTCTCATACGGCCTACGCGCTGCCGGCGTATGATTTGTACGCCTACGACTATATGGTGAAGCCTGTCGTCCAGGAACGGCTGCAGAAGACGGTGCTGCGGGCGATGGCGGAGCTGGGCCGGGAGACGAGCCGTCAGGAGAGCGCAGCTGGGGTATTGCCGCAGGCGCAGATCAACTGCCTCGGGCGGATGGAGATCCGCAGCAGCACGCTGGGACTGGTCAAATGGAAGTCGAGCAAGAGCGCCGAGCTGTGCGCCTACCTGCTGCTGCAGCGCGGCAGCCTTGTATCGCGAGCCCGGCTCATCGAGGATATTTTCGGAGGGAAGCCGCTCAAGAATGCCGAAATCTACCTCAATACGACCGCCTATCAGCTGCGCAAGCTGCTCGATACGGTCGGACTGAAGGGAAGCCTTCATTCGGATCCGAATCATTATGCGCTCGATCTCAGCCAAGCCCAGGTGGACATGGTTCGTTTCGAGGAGGAATGCCGGGAGCTGGCGTCCATCGACGAGAGCAATCTGGAGCAGGCGATGGAGCTGGAGCGGATGTATGCCGGCAGCCTGTTCGGCGATCTGGATTATCCATGGGCGTGGAGCGAGGTCGAGCGGCTCTCCCTCCTGTATTCCGGCTTCGCCCAGCGGCTATGTGTGGCGCTGCTGAATCTCGGAGACGCTCCGGCCGCGCTGCTGCTGCTCGGCAAGCTGAGCCTCCACAACGAGCTGGACGAAGAAACGTTCAGGCTGGAGATGAGAGCGCTCGTCATGCAGCATAATCGGGAAGGCTTGATCCGCCGCTACAAGGAATACGAGCTGATGCTGAGGGAGGAGCTCGGCGTAGGGCCTTCCATGGAGATCAACCAGCTTTATGCCGAGTCTCTGGACAGTCTGAATGAAAGGAACTGAACCGCAATGATTGAAAAAGACCCATTTCGAATGACGGAATGGGTCTTTTGTTTCATATGAAAGATAGATTTTTCGTCGAAGTTTGTCATTTAACCGTCATCGGCTCTCATTATACTCCTTTAGAAGCTATTAATCTCTTTGGGAGTGACTAAGGGAGTATGAAAAAAGGTCTAATCGCAGGACTGCTTGGAATCATGGTTGCCTCTTCTTTCCTGCCTGTGCCGTCCGCGTCGGCGGCAGGCGAATTGCCGACCAATCGTCCGTGGACGAAATGCGCGGATGAAAATGGTTTTTGCTCGTTTGAAGGAACGAAGGAAGTCCGTTTTGGAACCGGCAGCAGCTACATGTTCGCTACGGCAACGAACGGGATCGCCTGCTCGGTTGCAGCATTCGAAAATGATCCTGCAGGCGGCGTGCGGAAGCAATGCGAGATGCGCGACCTGCTGTCGGAAGGCACGCCGGAGGTGACGGGCTTTCTTAGCGGGGATTTCAAAACGCTGACCATCGCCTTCGATCGCAGCGTCGTGCCTGCAGATGAGGCAGAGGATTTGAAAAGCGCCGTGACCGTCCGGAAGACGGGCACCGAAGACTTTGCGCCTCTTGATACGGCGGATACAGTCTCTTATGACGCAGCCGATCCGGACAAGCTCGTTCTGTCGCTGGCAGAGCCGCTGGTCGGCAAGGGCAACGCGGTAGCTATCGCTGCGAACGCACTCGTATTGGACGAGGATACGGAGCCTTATGCCCAGTCCATTGTCATTGACTCCATCATCGGAGCGGACATCACGCCGCCAGCCTTCATCGGAGCCGAGAAGAGAAACAGCGGTTATGAGATCAGCCTGCATTTTGACGAGTCGCTACAGATCTCCTATCCGGCCGATGTCACGGACGAAACGAATGAGGAAGCCTACCTGCTGAGCAGCTTGCAGATCGCACAGGATGGGGAGCATTTCTCCCCGCTCGTGAATGGTCTTGCCTACGGAAGCGTCAACGGAAGCAAGCTGGTTATCGGCTATAATGGCGATCTCAAGCTCGTGTCCGGGCCGAAGACGAAGCTCAAGCTTGCCGCCGGCCTGCTGAAGGATGATTCGGGCAACTCGACTCCGGAGCTTACCTTGAGCGTGAGCCCGCCTGCGATCCGCAGCGCAGAGCTCAGCGCGGACAATCATGACGTGACGGTTACGTTCGACCGCTTGGTCTATGCAACGCCGTTTTTTGGTCTGGACGAGCTGAAGTCCAGAATCCGGCTGATGGATTCGAACAGAAACTGGAATCCGGGCGCTGGCGATACGGCGTCGATCACAGGGAACAAGCTGCTTCTGCATATGGAGAAAGCGCTGAGCGGGGAGACGACCCAGATCTCTATCCAGGGCGGGACGCTCCAAGACGCGAATGGGAATTATTCGAATGATAATGTCGTTACCGCATACCTGGCTGCACATGCAGATGGAGACATAGCGGATACGACACCTCCGGAATATGTCAATTATTTGCTTTCGCCCGATCTCAAGGATCTGACGCTTATCTTCAATGAGGATCTGGCCATGAGCGAGGAAGACATCGCAACGTTCAAAAACAATGTTTATTGGCGGAATAACTGGATGAACCAGCCTCTCCCGTCCAGTTCGACGGTAACCGTTTCGGGCCGTACCCTGACGATCCATTTTGAATCGTTTTCAAGCTCGATTTATTATATCTATGGCAATCTGGCAGCCGTCAAGGATCTTGCAGGCAACTACTCAAACAGCAGTTTCAGTACGTGGTATTTCCAAGTCAACAACGGGAACGGAATCAGTCTGCAAGGCGGGTATGTCGGCTTGAAGGGCGGTTTCCTGGGCCTTTACTTCGGAAATCCTTACTCGGAAGAGTTGGTGGATTTGACAGCCGACGAGAACGGCGGATCCCGTCTGTACGATTTGATCTCAATCTCGAGCGACAACGGAGCGACGTATCAGACCTTGTCCGCTGGCGATAAAGTCGTCCTGCAAGGAAATCAGGCGGGCATCTTCCTGAAAGATCCGATCAAGGCGGGAACCGTTCAGGTGAAGATCGCCGCCGGCGCCTTCATCGATTCGCATCGCTACAGGGCGAGCGGAGAGCTCAAAATGACCATTGCTCAAAGCGACTCCCGGCTCACCGGCTATCTGTTCAGCGATGCCGATACGGTGTTGAAATCGGATGACGACAGCGGCTGGAGCAGCCGTATCCGCAACGTGAAGGTATGGGACCGATGGAGTGGTTCCGGAGACCGGGATCTGACCGATGCGGAGTACAGCGTCGCCGGCGGCAAGCTGACGATCGCCAAGGGCGTCTTCCTGAAAGACCGCAGATATTTGATCGAGGTCGAGGCTGAAGGCTACGGCACCCGAGCATTCGACGGGGAAGCCTTCAAATCTTCCGATATTTTCTATATGACGGCGCCCGCAGTCACGAAAACAAACGGCATTGCCGCCAAAGTGTTCATCTACAACCAGGCGCAGTCGGACAATGCCGGAACCCAGTCTGTCGTCTTCGAGCTGTTCGACGGCACGACGCCGGTCGGCATCGCCTCGAGCGAGCTCATGGTCGGAACGGGCACCTATACCGTGAAGTTCAACGTATCGGATGCGGCATCCAAAGCCTATACCGTCAAGGCGTTCCTCGTCAGCAGCTTCGACAGCGGCACGATGGATCTCGGCCTTAGTCTCGGCACGGTCAAGACACAGGCGGAAATCGACGAAGCCATGCTGCGGAACGGCTACAACGACTAATGAGGAAGCGGGGAAAACCAAACGTGAAATCGCGAGTGCTGCAATTTGTCATGATGCTCACGCTGTGCCTCGCCCTCGTGGCGCCGGCGGCTTCCGCCGCCGGTTCCGCCGCCGTTTCGCTTGATGCCGTTCCGGCGGTCAAGGCGGGGGAAAGGGTCGATCTCAAGGGCAGCTCTTCCCTGGACGAGATCATCGTCAAGGTGCTGCGGCCCGACGGCAGCATCGTCTACTTCGATATCGTGCCGGTGACCGGCGGCAGCTTCGCAGCTCCGTTCACGCTTGGCGCGGGAGAGCCTGGAGGTACCTATACGGCCGTTGCCGGAAAAGGAACCCAGGTGGACAGCAGGCGTTTTGACGTGACGGCTTCGTCAACGGGCGGGGGCAATGGAGGCGGCGATGGAACGATTTCGACGCCGACAACGGCGCCGACGACGTCATCGACGCCAACAGCAACGCCAACGGGAACAGCGACGCCGACGCCAACGCCGGCGCCAGGAGGCGGCTCCACAGGCGGCGGCGCTGCGGCAACTCCGGCACCGACACCGCCGCCGGCTGCAGCCGGCAAGCCGATCACGCCGATCGGCTCCGGAGCGGCTCCGGTCGTCGTGGACGCGAGCAAAATCAAAGTCTCCGAATCGGCCGACGGCGCAGGCCGTCCGGCAACGGTCGTCGCCCCGGATGCGGCTGCGCTTGCCGACGCGCTGGCCAAGGCGGCCAAGCAGGACAACCATGGCGCGGCGCCTGTCGTCTACATCGCGTTTGACGGCAAGCCGGGCCAAACGGTACGCTTCGAGCTGCCGCTCTCCGCACTGAAGGATGCGGCCGCAGGCATGCTCGTATCGCTGCAGACGGCGGACGGCGAATATTCGCTGCCTCTGTCGGTGCTGGACTTTGCAGCAATTGCGAAGCAGCTGGGCGCTCCGGCTGTCGACATCACCCTGCAGATCGCCATCGATCCGGCGGGCGATGATCTGAACAGCCGCATCAAGAAGAGCGCTGCGGCGCTCGGCGCATCGCCGCTTGGCGGAGCGATCGGATTCTCGATGTCGGCGGCAGCCGGCGGGAAGACCGTCGAGCTGAACGAATTCGGCTCGACTTATGTGTCCCGCACGCTCGTCGTGACGGGAATCCAGAACGGAGACCATGCGACCGTCGCGCTGTATGATCCGCAGACGGGTACGTTCAGCTTCGTTCCCGCGCTCTTCGCCAAACAGGCGGACGGTACGGTCAAGGCGAGCTTCAAGCGGACAGGCAACAGCATCTACACGGTATTGACGGCGGACAGATCGTTCGCGGACCTCAGCGGACATTGGGCCAAGTCCGATGTCGAGCTGCTCGCCTCCAAGCTCGTCGTCAACGGAGCGGCTGCAGGCAAGTTCGCTCCGAACGGCAGCATCACGCGGGCGGAATTCGCAGCGCTGCTCGTCCGCTCCCTCGGCCTTGCGCCGGATGCTTCGGCAGCCGCCTTCAGCGACGTCGCCGCAGGCGACTGGCATGCCGGCGCCGTCGGCGCAGCAGTGAAGGCGAAGCTGGCGGAAGGCTTCTCGGACGGCAGCTTCAAGCCGAACGACACGATCTCGCGCCAGCAGATGGCGGTCATGATCGGCCGCGCGATGACATTCGCGCAAGGCTCGGCAGCTTCTTCCGCAGCCTCTTCGCTCGACGGCTTCAAGGACAAGGCGGGCATTGCAGACTGGGCCCGCGTCTCCGTCGCGCAAGCCGTCGATGCAGGCATCCTTACCGGCATGACCGCAGATTCCTTCGCCCCTGAGGCGAAAGCGAGCCGCGCCCAAGCGGCCGTCATGCTGAAGCGGTTCATGCAGCAAGAGGGCTTGATCGGCTGATCGGTACAGCTCGGATTTGCCAGCTCTCAGGCCAGCCGGTTATTCCGGCTGGCCTTTTTTCCATTTCCAGTGGAACCATGCGGCATGGTTTTGCCCTTCTGCCCGTCTTCTGTTTCCGCAGAAAGCAGCCGTGCCGCGCTAGGGGTGGGCTTCTTCCAGCCGCCTTCGTATGAAGCCCGCGCTCGGATTGCGCCTTTTGTCCCTCGATCCCTTCTTTTCATATGGTACAATCAGGAAACGAGCCTTGGCTGCACGGCCGCACGGGAGGGAAGCCGGTATGGGCAAAACCAAAATATTCATCAGCTCCGTCAGCGAGGACGGATTGAAGCCGCTGCGGCGGACGGCTTTCCGGGAACTGGAGAGCCTTGGCCATGAACCATTGATGTGGGAAGAAAATCTGGGCCCTTGGCCCTCCTATCTCAACCCGGTCGAAAAATGCCTGGAAGCGGTAGAGGAGTCCGACCTCTATGTGCTTTTCATTGGAACGAAGGCAGGGACCTACGATCCCGTCTCAGGCATTACGGTGACCCATTCGGAGCTGATCTCAGCGCTCGACAAAGGGATCGCGGCTCTCGTCTGGGCCGACGTCCAGGTGAAGGCCCGCTTTTTTGCCTCGGTGGCTTACAGGCTCGATGCCTATATCGATCGTTCGGTCGAGGAGACCGGCCAGTATCCCGATAATGGCCGGCTGCTGGATTTTCTCCGTACCTGCGAGGAGGCGGACGCCCATGTCGATCCCTATGTCTGGCTGCTCTTGTACGACCTCCGCCAGCGCGGCATCTATGTGGAGGATCTGGCGGCAGCGGTTCCGATCGACTGGAAAAGCTACTTCAGCGATCTGCTGCGCCGCGGCCTGCTGCTGCTCCCGCTGGAGCCGTCCATCATGGACAACAGCCTGCGGCTGGAGCAGGCCGGCCAAAGCTTCGACCTGATGACGGCGCTGCTGCCGCAAGTTCGGCTGGAGCCTCCGGGCAGCTGGGCGGACTGGCTGGCCACGGTGAGCCAGCGGCTGCAGGGCCGCCAGGTGAAGCATGCCTATGGCAGCTGGAGCCGCGAGACCGTCGGCCATTATGAGGCCTGCAACGGGGCGTCTCTCTACCGGCATGAGGGCGGGGAGCTGCGCTTCGTCGCCTGCTGCGGACAGACGTCGGCGGTGCGGGCTTTTGCCCTGGACGATCAGAGCTCCTATGTCGCGCTCACGTACGGCATGGGAAGCCGGGCCGAGGGCGTATACTACAAGGAAGCCCGCCAAAAGTTCTTCTACTGTGTCCGCAGCGGCCCTTATGTGGCGACATTCCATTTTCCGGCGGGACCGTCCTGGAGCAACCTCCGCTATATGCGCTACAAAGACAGCGTGAATAATGCTATAATAGGGCCTAACACGCAGATGATCCGGCTGGTGAGCTTATTTCTGGGAGGGATGCGGCAATGAAAAGCTGTGTATGGGTATCCAAGAACGGCCGAGTATCCGAGGCGGACGGCATTCAGCCCCGGGACGCGCTCCTGTTCGCCACCGGAACGGCGACCTCGGAGGACCTGCTCCTCCAGCAGAGAATCGCCGCCGAACAAAATATCCGACTGATCCGGTCGAGGCTCGCGGAAGCGACCCGGCGGTAGCGGTTACATGAATCCGTCCCTCGTGGCGGATTTTTTGCTGCATCGCGGGTTGAGCCGGCTGCGGCAGCTTCGAATGGGCGTGCTTCCCGCCGTACGGCTGTCGGGGACAAGGAAGCGTAGTCAGGAAGGGGGGCGGTCCGATGGTTTCGGAGCTTGAGCTTGTCGTCCGGTCCACGGAGATCGATGTGAACGGACATGTCAACAACGCCAAGTACCTGGAGTATCTGGAGTGGGGACGGGAAGACTGGTACGAGCGGGCGGGACTGGATTACTCGGCCTTCCTCGAGATGGGCATCCAGACGGTGACGGTCAACGTCAACATCAACTACAGGCGGGAATGCGTGCAGGGAGACCGCCTGACCGTGCGTACGCATCCGCGGCGCGCCGGCCGGACCAGCTATGTCCTGAAGCAGGAGCTCGTGGATGCCGCGGGAGTCGTGAGGGCCGACGCCGAGGTGACGAGCGTCTGCATGGATGCAGCCGAGCGGCGCAGCCGGGAGCTGCCCGATCGGCTGCGCGAAGCGCTTCAGGCAGTGGACGCATAGGATCGTGGAACGCATTTGACATAGAAAATCTAGAGGGGGAATCATCATGACCGGCAAACTGATCTTTTTCGATATCGACGGAACGCTGCTCGACCATGACAAGAACATCCCGGCATCAACCAAGGAGTCCGTGCGGCGGCTCCAGGAAGCGGGCCACGAGGTGGCGATCGCTACGGGACGCGGACCGTTCATGTTCAAGGAAATCCGCGAGGAGCTCGGCATCGAGTCGTTCATCAGCTACAACGGCCAGTATGCGGTCCGCAAGGGCGAGGTGATCGTGCGCAATCCGATCCGTCCGGAATATTTGCAGCGGATTACCGATGCCGCCGTGGCCAACGACCATCCGATCGTGTATATGAACGAAGAGACGATGAAGGCCAATATCGAGCAGCATGACTACATCGACGAGAGCATGAGCTCCCTGGCGCTCAAGAACAAGGTCATGGAATGGGACAAAGAGTATTACATCGGGCGCGAGATCTACCAGTGCCTGCTCTTCTGCACGATCGGCGACGAGCTGAAGTACCGGGAGACGTTCCCGGAGCTGGACTTCATCCGCTGGCATCAGTTCTCGATGGACGTGCTTCCGCTCGGCGGCTCCAAGGCCAAGGGCATCGAGACGTTCGTGAAGCTTGCCGGCGTCCGCCCGGAGGATGTCTACGCGTTCGGCGACGGGCTGAACGACATCGAGATGCTGCAGCTCGTGCACAACAGCGTGGCGATGGGCAATGCGATCGAGAGCGTGCAGAAGGCTGCCAAGCATGTGACGAAGGATGTAGCCGAGGACGGCATCAAGCATGGCCTGGAGCTTGTCGGCCTGCTATAGGTTTCGGCATGGATCGGCTGAATGCGGGCAGCTTCGCGGCAAGATGGCGGGTTCATACTGAACCGTGGATGCCCATGCACGCGAAAAGAATGAATGCCGGTGCAGAGTAAAGGATCGACGCGCAGAGCAAAAGGCTTGCACGCCTTGGCAGAGGCACTCGTGCAGAGGAAAAGCATCAACGCGCAGAGCAAAAGGCATGAATGTGCAGAGCAAAGGCATTCACGCCATTGGCAAAGCAAAACCATGCACGCCGATGGCAGAGCAAAGGCATGAACGTACAGAGCAAAGGCATGCACGTGCAGAGCAGAAGCATGCACGTCAATCCACGCTAAGGAGCCTGCCCAAAAAAACCAGCCGCTGAGCGGCTGGTTTTTTTGGGCATTTCTTGTCAGCTGCGGGCCTCGGCCGTCCGGGTTACCCGCCGCTCGAGATGCCGGGTGCGGATGAGGATGGCTGCGCCGACGAGCATGAGTCCGTTGATGACGAACACGTATCGGATCGGAATCCAGCCGCCCAGCAGCCCTCCGATCATCGGGCCGAGCATCGTCGCGAGCTGGGTAGCGGACTGGTTCAGCCCGAAGGCGCGGCCGCGGAATTCCGGCTCCGTCACTTTCACAATCATGGCGTTCAGGGCCGGATATACGCCGGCGAAGCAGAGGCCGTAAAAGAAGCGGAGCACGCCGAAGCCGACATAGCTGCTGGAGAAAAACTGCAGCAGGTTGCCTATTCCGCCTCCCATCAGGCCGATGACGAGCACGTTCGTATAGCCGATCCGGGAGCCGAACTTGCCCCACTGGGGAGCCGCGATCAGCGTCGCGATGCCGACGGCGGAGAAAATGATGCCGGAGAGCAGCGTGGCGTCGCTCTTGCCTGCCCCGAGCTCGATCACATAGACAGTCAGCAATGGCTCCAAGATCATGACGGAGAACGTTCCCAGCGCGACCAGTCCCAGCATTGTGACGAAGACGCGGTTCGAGAAGGCTTCCTTCAGATCCTGACGGACCGAAGAGCGTACCGTCTTGCGGTTGAAATTCTGCTCCTTGACGAAAAAGACAGCAATAAGAGCGGAGACGAGCACGATGCAGCCCGAAAAGACGAAGCTTTCGCGGTTGCCCATGTAATGGCTGACGATGCCGCCGATGAGCGGGCCTAGAATGCCGCCTGTCGCGCCGGAGGTCGCCATGATGCCGAGCGCGTAGCCGGTCTTCTCCTCCGGAGTATTGGTCGCCACGAGCGCGATTGCCGCGGGCACGTATCCGGCGAGCAGGCCCTGGCCGACGCGGAGCAGCAGGAACAGATAGGGATCGTGGATGAAGAAGGTGAGCATGTACAAGGCCGCGAGGGCGAAGCCGGAGCGGATGAGCATCGGGCGCCTGCCGTATTTGTCCGAGAGGGAGCCCCAGTAGGGAGCGATCAGCGCGCTCGCGAGAAACGTGATGCCGAAAGCAAAACCGGACCAGAGGGTGAGCCGGCTCGAGACGCCAAGCTCGTTATGCAGAAAAATCGGGATGAAGGGGATGGAAATCGAGTAGGCCGTGCTGCAAAAAAAGACGCCGGTCCACAACACAAGGAGGTTGCGCTTCCATAAGAATGAATCCGCCATGAGGGGTATCAAGTCCTTTCTGGGGGCTGGCCGGACCCTGGTTCTAGCCTATATTGGGTTCAAAATTCTTCCTATACCCGGTTGCTTGCGGTGTTCTCCGATCGTTGCCGTCATCTTCCATTCTACTCCTCCCCCTCTCGGAATCCAACCCTCAAAGGCAAGTTGGGCGCAGGGCCAATTCCGGGTATGCCGATTAGCTTCAGCTGAGTTTCGGTAATAATAGCAGGAAGAAAGCTATGCCGGAAGGAGACGAAAAGAGTCATGCGATACGATGTCGTCATTGTCGGGGGCGGACTTGCGGGACTGAGCGCGGCGGTTCAACTGGGCCGCTACAACCATAAGGTGCTGGTCATCGATTCCGATAACGGGAGATCGAACTTCTGCCTTCGTTACCAGAATCTGATCGGCTGGAAGAACGGGGTCAGCGGGCCGGAGCTGCGCCAGGCGGGCAAGGAGCAGGCGGAGAAGGTCGGCGTCGAATTCGTCAAGGGCAAAGCTGTAACAGCGAAGGCGTACGGAGCGGAAGAGTTCGTCATCGAGACGGATGCCGCAGAGCGGTTCGAGGGACGGAGGCTGCTGCTGGCGACAGGCGTCATGGACAGGCTGCCGCCGCTCGAGGGACTGGTTCCGTGTCTCGGCATAAGCATCTACGTGTGCCCGGATTGCGACGGCTACGAGCTGTCGGGCCGGAGGGCGATCGTCATGGGATCGGGAAATCCGGGAGCGCATATGGCGGATATCCTGACTTACTGGACGCCGGATCTGGTTTATGTGAACCATGAAGAGAAGGAGATCGCTCCCGAGCTCATGGACAAGCTCCGGCAGAAGGGCGTCGAAATCATGGAGGAGCCGATCCGCCGACTGATCATCCGGGACGAGCAGCTGCAGGGAATCGTACTGGAGTCGGGCAAGGAAATCGAGGGCGGCAAGGCCTTCGTCGCCTTCGGCGGCAACGAGGTGCGTTCCGGACTGGCGGCGCAGCTCGGCGTCACGCTCCACGGGAACCGCCATATCGAAGCGGATCCGCGCACCAAAATGACGAACATCCGCCATGTGTGGGCTGCAGGCGACGTCCTTGCGCATTCGGAGCAGGCTTCCATCGCCATGGGCGATGGCTGCCAGGCGGCGATCTGGATTCACAAGAGCTTGATCGAGAAGGATGGGAGCAAGGCGCTGAGGCCTTTGGAGGCAGCGGCTGAGCAGGGAATAGAGTTGGAGGAATGCAGGAATGCAGGAATGCAGGAATGTAGGAATGCAGAATGTAGGAATGTAGGGATGTAAAATGTAGGAATGTAGAATGTAGAATGTAGGAGAAGGGGAACGTTTTGCTGCGCATTGGAAACAGGCTGTGGCTGTACTTATCAGCAGTTGCGGGCAACCGTCTGGTTCAGATAGGGCTGACGAATGGCAGGAAGCTTTGCTTCCGGCGATCCGGCAGCCCTCTTTGTGGTCGTGAGAGGTCTCCAGGAGACGAAGCGGCCTATTAGTTGGATTATGGGAGATACAATAGGATGATGGTAGGAACGACAAAGACGGGTTTTCCGCCTTGTTCTTTGAGTTTAGGGCAAATAGGAACGAGTTAGACGAATTTTTCGTCTTATTTCTTGAGTTTAGGGGAGATGGGAACGAGTAAGACGAATTTTTCGTCTTATTCTATGAGTTTAGGAAAAATAGGAACGAGTAAGACGAATTTTTCGTCTTATTCTATGAGTTTAGGAAAAATAGGAACGAGTAAGACGAATTTTTCGTCTTATTCTATGAGTTTAGGAAAAATAGGAACGAGTAAGACGAATTTTTCGTCTTATTCCTTGAGTTTAGGAAAAATAGGAACGAGTAAGACGAATTTTTCGTCTTATTCCATGAGTTTAGGGGATATGGGAACGAGTAAGACGAATTTTTCGTCTTATTCCTTGAGTTTAGGGGGAATAGGAACGATTTAGACGAATTTTTCGTCTTATTCTATGAGTTTAGGAAAAATAGGAACGAGTAAGACGATTTTTCGTCTTATTCCATGAGTTTAGGGGAAATAGGAACGATTTAGACGAATTTTCCGCCTTATTCTGAGTTTAGGGGAGATAGGAACGAGTAAGACGAATTTTTCGTCTTATTCCTTGAGTTTAATTGGAAGCCAGCGTTTAGGATGTCCAGAAATGGAGCGGGTTCTCCGACAATCTGAGTGTGCATGTTGTCGTGGCCCATTCACCGGACCTGACCGTGAAATTCCGGAAACGCTAATCAGCGTAACAGTTGCCGAGCCCGTTTCGGACGGGTGGCCGATCTTTGTCATGACGATTCGGATATCGGCCAGTGGACGTTGGACGGGTTCAGTGTCTACATGCGGCGGTTCTTACAGTCGAGCCGCCCAGCGCGATCCAGCCTTTCGCCAAGCGAGACTTTCCAGCTCTCCAACCGGTTGCTGCGACCGCCGCAAAGGGCTGCGCAAATCCGGACGATACCGTAGAGGCACCAGACCAGTTCGTACGAAGCGCCCACGTCTCTTTCTATGATGGCGCTGGGATTGTTTCGAATCATGGAAACCCTCCTTTCTCCTTATGTCCGTTGTCGGTGACAGCGTATCAAATCGGCCCGCATGAATCCACTTTTTTACATTTTATTGACGGAATGGCTCATCATCTTCCTTTTTCCGTATACCGGCGTTAAAATGAGGCTCTAGAACAAATGTTTGGAGCCGCCGAACAACGGAGGAGGACAGGCGATGCCGTTCCAGTTCAAGGCCGGGGATTATCCCGACACGCCCGGCTGCTACCTGATGCGCGACGCATCGGGCCGTCTGCTGTATGTCGGCAAGTCCAAGAAGCTGAGGAGCCGTCTGCGTTCCTATTTTCATACCAATCATAAACGCAAGCGGCTGAGAGAGCTTGTCGGCCTCATCGATTCCATCGAAGTGCTGCTCGTCAACAACGAAACCGAGAGCCTGCTGCTGGAAAACAATCTGATCAAGATTCATAAGCCGCCTTACAATCGAGCGCTGAAAAAGGACAATAGCGGCTACGCCTACCTGATGCTGACCGCCGAAAGGATTCCAAGGCTGGACGTTTACTATCGCGACCGCCGCGAGCAGGGGAGCGAGACCGCCTCTTCCGCCGAGGCGGCTGGTCAAACATGCCGGCCCTTCCAGTCCAAAGAATCGAATGCTCCGGGCGCCTTGAACGCCTCGAACGAGCCTAACGCTCCCGGCGCATCAAGAAGCGGGTGGAACTCTTCAGCTTCAACAGCCTCGGCTGCGGGCAAGAACAGGGCGACGAATGCGGGACTGGAGCCGAAGCGCTTCGGGCCGTTCGCGAGCGCCCGCTTCCGCAACGAGCTGCTGGAGTTCGTCGCCGACCACTACAAGCTGCGTTCCTGCACCAAGCTGCCCAAGCGGGCTTGCCTGCTCTACCACATCGGCAAATGCAGCGGAATATGCGAAGGCCATATCACCGAGGAGGAGTACGGCGAGAAGGTCAAGCAGGTATCCGAGCTGCTGTTCAGCGGCAGCAAGGAGGCGCTGATCGCGCAGATGTACCGTCAAATGGGCGAATATGCCGAGCAGCTGAAATTCGAGAAAGCCCAGAATATGCTGGGCCATATCCGCAACCTTGAGAAAACGCCGGACAAGCAGATCGTCGACCGCGAGACGAATGTGAACCAGGAGGTTCTGTACTTCGGCGAGGAAGGCGTCATGATCGCCAAGGTTCAGGAAGGCATGCTCCGAGACCTGCAGCTGCACGAGCTGGAGCGCGGGTACGGCGAGGCGGCCTGCGACCGTTTCCTGATCCATCGTTATCGGCACAACACCAAGCCGGACGAGCTCATCGTCAATGCCGTGTCCGATCCGGGAGCGGTTCGCAGGGCGCTCCGCATGCCCGGAGAAGGCCGGGCCCGCCCGCTTCTCATTACGCAGCCCAAGCGCGGATTGAAGCATGCGCTGCTGCAGCTGTGCAAGGAGAACTACGAGTATCGGAAGGGCGGCGGCTGACAGCCGGCCATTGGAGCTTAATTCGGAATGAAGGCTTGCCACCGGATAGTGAGCCTGTCTTCGGACAGCAAGCTTGCCTCCCGGATTTCGAAGCTTGCTTATTCTCCTTCTTGGGTAATAGGACATAGTTTGAACGCAGAGGCCGGGATTTGGAGCCGGCGGCGAGCGGAGATAGATCCGTATCGTGCAGGCTTGACCGGATTCAGGCTATTCTGGAGAGGAGGCGCAGCCATGCAGCAGCCGTTGATGCTCGTTACCGGAGCGAATTCCGGCATGGGTCTGGCTACGACCGTCGAGCTTGCCCGATCGGGAGCAAAGGTCGTCATGCTTTGCCGCGACGCTCGGCGCGGAGCGGAGGCGAGGGAGGAAGCCATCCGGCGCAGCGGATCGGGAGATATCATGCTGATGACAGCCGATCTCGGTTCTCTCGACAGCATTAACCGGTTCACCGAAGATTTCCGTGCCCGCTACTCCCGGCTTGACGTGCTCGTGAACAATGCCGGGGTTGTCACCGTGAAGCGGGAGACGACGGAGGACGGCTTCGAGCGGATGATCGGCGTGAACCATCTGGGTCATTTCGCGCTCGTCCACGGATTGATGGAACCGCTCCTTGCAGCGGGGAGCTCACGGATCGTAATCGTCTCCTCCGGCGCCCATAAGGCGGGCAGCATTCATTTTCCCGACCCGCATCTTACAAAAGGGTTCAATGTCGTCAAGGGGTATGCCCAGTCCAAGCTCGCAAACCTGCTGTTCGCGCTGGAGCTGAGGAAGCGCTACAGCGATCGAGGGATTCACGTGCATGCCCTTCATCCGGGGGCCGTTTCGACCAGTCTTGGCGTCAGCCGCGACACCGGCTTCGGCAAGGCTGTCTACAAGCTGCTGAACCCGTTCTTCCAGACGGCTGAGGCAGGCGCTTCTACGGCCATCTACCTGGCACTGTCGGAAGAGGGAGAAGAGGAAGGAAGCCTGTATTATATCAAAAGCAAGCCGGCCGAGCCTTCCCGCAAGGCTTTGGATGAAGAAATGGCCGCTCGGCTCTGGCGATGGAGCCAGCAACAGACCGGCTTGGTCTGGAGCGAGCCGCCGGCAGCCGTACTCCGCTGAGCTGCGGGATGCGAGCGCTTAGGTCCCAATAGACAAAAAGGCAGCCGGAACTTCCGGCTGCCTTTTCCTTGTATGGCCGAGCGAAACCTCTCTTACCCGGTCCTTCAGCCTTCACGCTCCAGCTTCACGCCCCAGCTTCACGCCCCAGCTTCACGCTCCAGCTTCACGCTCCAGCTTCACGCTCCAGCTCCACGCTCCAGCTCCACGCTCCAGCTCCACGCTCCAGCTTCACGCCCCAGCTTCACACTCCAGCATCTCGCACCAGCTTCTCACCATCTTCTCGCTCCAGCCTTTCATCGTCTTCCAAGCTTCTCATGCTTGCGGCCGGACTGCCGCCAGGAAATCCTCCAGCCTGCGCTGGAACAGCTCCGCCTCGTCGAACAGCAGGCCGTGCCCGCTCTTCTCGAACCGATAGGCGGCCGCTCCGGGCAGAGCGGCCGCGAGCTGTTCGGAGGCGGCTCGCGGGACAATGCGGTCGTGAACGCCGTAAAAGACGGCGGAAGGCAGCCCTGCGAGCCTGTTCAGCTCTCCGCTCAAATCCTCGGCCAGCGCCGCCTCGGCCCCCGAGACGGTTCCGGCCAGCGAGGCTTCCAGCCCGAGCGAGGCGAACCAGCTCATGAATTCGGGGCTGTGGTAGCGGTAAAACATTTGTTTGGCATACCCGGTCACCATAGCCGGACGGTCGGCCTTGGCTTTGTCGATCAGATCCTTCGTTTGAGCCGCATTCAAGCCATGGGGCCACTCGGCGCTCCTGGCAAGGGAGACGGCGGCGGAGACAAGGGCGAGTCCGGCCAGCTTCTGCTTGCCGTGGCGGACCGCATACCGGATCGAGGCTCCTCCTCCGGTGGAGAAGCCGGCCAGCACAAATCGTTCAAGGCGGAGCGACTGTCTGATATCTTCCAAATCGTCAGCGGTCTGGTCATGGGAATAACCGTTCCATGCGGCGTCCGAACGGCCGAAGCCTCTCAAATCCGGAGCGATGCATCGATAGCCGAGAGCGGGCAGCCGCGCCAGCTGCGCATCGAAGATCCGATGGTTCAGAGGCCATCCGTGAACCAGCAGCAAGGGAACGCCTGCGGAGGGGCCGGAGACATGGACATAGAGGGCGGTGCCGTCCCGGGTTTCAATATAAGGCATGCTGGACCTCCTTTGGACCAAATAAGACTGGACTAAGAGGATATGTCCGCCTTCTTTTTCTTATGAGAAATGTTCTTTCCCTTTTCCTCCTCGCAGAGGCTTCTATTCGAATTCCGGACATGCGATTATACTGGGATTAGACAGAGAGTGGACAAGGAGAGTGTGAGGAGAAATGGAACCTATGACCCCTGATCAGAAAACGGAAATCATCCGTGAAGAGAAATTCGAGATCGTAATCGTCGGCAAGCGGGACCGGGATCTGCATGAGCTGATAGGCAGGCTCGACGAGGAGCTGCTGGAGCGTTATCCCGCCGATGAGATTTTCGGGCTTGATTTTGACAGTCCCAAAGCGGATGAGACGACGTTCGCAGTCGCCTATCTCGGCAGCCGTCCGGTCGCCTGCGGGGCGTTCCGTCCTCTGGAAGAGCCGTATGCGGAGATCAAGCGCTTCTTCGTGGAGAGGGACAGCCGCAAGCTGGGCATCGCTTCCCGCATGCTGGCCTATCTGGAGCGCAAGGCAGCCGAGGCCGGACATGCCGTCATGAGACTGGAGACCGGGGAGGCGCAGCCGGAAGCGGTCGGCTTGTACAGCAAGTTCGGCTACGAGGTCATTCCGGCATACGGCGAATACGCCGGCTGCGAATCCAGCCTGTGCATGGAGAAAAAGTTGAACAATCGATAGATCGACGCCGGAAAAAAAGGCTGCCGGAGAACTCCTTCAACCTTGCAGGAGATAACCGGCAGCCTGTTTGTTTTGATCATCTGTTACGGTTTCAAAGCGACCTTGATGCAGTCTTCCTTCTTGGTGTCGAACACATCGTATTGATGCTCCGCCTCGCTGAGCGGCAGGCGGTGGGTGATGCTATCCGTCGGATCGAACACGCCTTCCTTGATCTGCTTGTACAGCTCGGGCACGTAGTGGATGACGGGGGCCTGGCCCATGCGCAGACTGATGTTCCACTCGAACAGGCTGTATCGGAATAGACGAAGTAGGCGCCTGTATCGTGATTGTCGTTGGAGTGGCCGCATTGGCTCTCCATCTGGTTCTGGCAGAAGAAGCATTGCCCGCCGTGTAGCCCTAATTTGAGTTTCTAACCGGACTGTATGTAGAATGAAAACATAAGGAGGCGGGAGCCGGGATGAACAAATTCAAATGGCTGTCGGCAGCCGCATATGCCGCCGTTCTGGCGGCCGTCTACTTCTATCATCAGCCGATTATCGCCTGGATGAAGGCTGGCAACGCCCCGGCGGCGCTGATGGCCCTGGCGGCGGCAGGCTTCGCTTTCTTTCCGATTATTCCGTACGGAATCGTGATCGGCGCGCTTGGCTATATGTACGGTCCTCTCGCGGGAGGGCTCATCAGCCTGTTCGGGGCATGGACAGCGGCGCTGCTGATGTTCGGCGCGCTGCGCTATTTCTTCCAGGACAAGGGACGCCAGTGGCTGGGCAAGGTCAGGCATCTGGACGGCTTCGTGCGCATGACGGAGCGCCATCCCTTCCTGTCCATCCTGATCGCCAGGATGATTCCGGTCATTCCGCAGTATGCGGTCAACGCTTATGCCGCCGTCGCGGGGATTCCTTTCGCGCTGTATGCGGCGGCTTCGGCGCTTGGCAAGGTGCCCGCCATGCTTGTCTATGCGTACGCCGGCCAAAGCCTTGCCGCCCATCCTTCCCGCATCGTCGCCCTGGCAGTGGGGTATATCGCTTTTCTCGGGCTGGTCCTGATCGCCTACAGACGTCTGGCGTCGCGTTCCTGAGAGAGGTTGAATGAGACGGACCCTTCTCGGGTAGAAGAAAGGTAAGGGAACGATGCGGGCGGCCGATCCGGGGGAACCGTAAGCTGCCGGCGATCCGACACGCGCTCCCGGACAAGGGAACAGGAAAGGTGCCGACATCCATGGGCTATGCCTTTATCGCGCTTTACTTGCTGATTATCCTGATGGTGCTCCGTCTAAGCACGATCCTGCTCGTCATGACCGGAATGGAGCCGAGCCAGTCCAGCTTCCAGGCTGCTTCCATGCTGACAGGGGCAGGCTTCACGACGTCCGAATCGGAGCTCGTCCTGCGCCACCCTGTCCGCCGCCGGATCGGTCTGGCGCTCATTCTATTCGGCGCCTTCTCCTTGGCGGTGCTTATCTCGGTCATCAGCAGCCTCATCTCCGAGAACGACCATATGTCCGTGCTGGCGGCTGTGGCTGCCCTGCTCGCCTGCGCCTGGCTTCTTCTGAGAGTGCCTGCGGTCAACCGCCGAGTCGCCCACTGGATCGCGAACCGGGTTCCGTCCCATACGGAAGGAGCTCCGGTTCCGGTGGAGGAGCTGGCGGACGACCTGCACCAGGAGGACGTCATGGGCATCCAGATCGCGGAGGATTCGCCATGGCTCGGCTTGACCTTGAGGGAAGCGCTGCCCGAGGGCGAGGAGATCGTCCCTCTGGCCATCAAGCGCGACGGCCGCAAGATCCGCAAGGACCGTTGGGAGACGCCGATCGAAGCCGGCGACTTCGTGCTGCTGTATGGCGAGGAGGAAGCGATCCAAGCTTCTTGCCGGGCGGTTTCGGCTTCCGGGGCGCCGTCAAGGAGGAACGCCGATGACGGTGAGGAAAGGTAGGAAATTCGACTACGGAATGGATTTCGCAGCCATCGATTTCCGCAGTCGGCCCGAACTGTACACGGTCGGCAGGGGAGAGCAGGGCGTGCTCATGATCGAGCCGTACAAGAGCGAGATTCTTCCTTTTTGGCGTTTCAAAACACCGGATGCAGCGGAGGAGTCCTCCCGAAAGATCCTGGAGCTGTTTCGCGGTTATAAGGAAACAGCTGACTTTCCCGGCATGGACATGGCACGCAAATTTCTGCAGATGGGCTATACGAGAGCGAGAAGGTACGCCAATCATCGGAGCGGCCGCAAGTACGACCCGGAGACGGGAAAGGAATTGCCGCGGGAAATCGACGAGGTTAAGGCCCGTTCCGCAGCTATTTTCAAGGAAGCCTGGGATTCAGCCCGGAAAGACCCGGATTATATTCGAATGAAGCAGGAGCATATAATCAATTACGAGCAGGAAGGTTAGGCTTTCTGTCCCAAAGGAAGGCAGGAAAGAACGGATGGCTTTGACGGAAATGAACGAAAACACCTTCCTCGCGCTTGGGCGCATCCACCGCAGGGAGGCTCTTTTCTTTTCGACCCCCTTATGCGGAACATGCCGGGTGGCGGAGAGGCTGCTGGAAGCTGCCGCTTCCATCGGCGGCACGGTGCCGGTGAGCAAAATCAATATCAACTTCGCTCCGAAGCTGCGCGAGAAGTGGCAAATCCGAAGCGTGCCCGCGCTTGTCATTCTGGAGAACGGCCAGCCGGTCGAGACCGTCTATGCGATGCAATCGGCGGCAGCGCTGTTTATGAGGCTGAAGAAACCGGGTATAGAGGCTTAATGGAAGAACCTGGGCCTAAAGGGCTAAAATCTTTCTTATTCATGGGAAAATATCTTTCATGAGTAAGAATTCATTTCTTTTTGTAACCGCTTGCTATGACATGGAGGAGAAAATTTTCGGCATATAGTTCAAAATGAGCAGATTATAAGTTATGATAGTTAACATATTCTTATTGAAAAAAGCGTAACAGCACGATCAGCCTCTTACTTTCACTTTATCGGAACGGAGGTATGCCATGATTTCTTTCCGGCAGGTCAACAAGCACTTCGGGAATTTTCATGTCCTTCAGGACATCAGCCTCGATATCGCCGAAGGCGAGGTCGTCGTCATCATCGGGCCTTCCGGATCGGGCAAAAGCACGCTTCTGCGCTGCATCAACCGGCTGGAGGACATCTCGGACGGCGTGCTTGAGGTGGACGGCGCGGCCGTGCATGACAAGGGGACGGACATCAACGCTCTCCGCCGCCGCATCGGCATGGTTTTCCAGCATTTCAACCTGTATCCGCATCTCAAGGTCATCGACAATATTACGCTCGCTCCGGTGAATGCCGGAGGGGTAAGCAAGGAAGAAGCGCGCAAGACCGCCAAGATGTATCTCGAAAAGGTCGGCATTCCCGACAAGGCGGATTCATACCCGTCCGAGCTGTCGGGCGGCCAGCAGCAGCGGGTTGCCATTGCCAGAGGCCTGGCCATGAAGCCCAAGATCATGCTGTTCGACGAGCCGACCTCGGCGCTGGATCCGGAGGTCATCGGAGAGGTGCTCAGCGTCATGAAGCTGCTTGCCAAGGAAGGCATGACAATGGTCGTCGTTACCCATGAGATGGGCTTTGCCCGCGAAGTGGCGGACCGGGTCGTGTTCATGGACGGCGGACGGATCGTCGAGGAAGCGAAGCCGGCGGACTTCTTCGAACGTCCGCAGCAGCCTCGCGCCCGCGACTTCCTGAGCCGGGTCATCAACCACTAAACCAGATAAAGAAAAGGGGAAACGGACAATGAAGAAAAACAAGCTTTGGGGCGCAGGCGCGTCTCTGCTGCTGGCAGTTGCCCTCGTGGTTTCCGGATGCGGCGCGAAAAACGATAACAATGGAGGCGGCTCCGCAAGCAACGGTTCCGCTGGAGGCAGCGAGGAATCAGGCGTCATCAAGGATATCAAGGACCGCGGCAAGCTCATCGTCGGCGTCAAATACGACACGAAGCTGTTCGGCCTCAAGGATACGGCTTCCGGCAACGTCGAAGGCTTCGACATCGACATCTCCAAGGCGATCGCCAAGAAGATCTTCGGCGACGAGAGCAAGATCGAGCTCAAGGAAGTAACGAGCAAGACCCGCATCCAGATGCTCGACAACGGCGACATCGATCTCATCGTCGCGACGATGACGATTACCGACGAGCGCAAGAAGCAGGTCGACTTCTCCGACGTGTACTTCAAAGCCGGCCAGTCGCTGCTCGTCAAGCAAGGCAGCCCGATCACAGGCCTGAAGGACATCACGAAGGATTCCAAGGTGCTTGGCGTCAAAGGAGCGACTTCAATCAAGAACATCGAAGACAAGGTCCCGGGCTTGCGCGTGATGCAGTTCGAGAATTACCAGGAAGCTTTCGCCGCTCTGAAGGCGGGCAAAGGAGATACGCTCACGACCGACAACGCCATTCTGTACGGCATGGCCAAGCAAGATCCGGGCTACACGGTCGTAGGCGGCACGTTCACGGATGAGCCTTATGGCATCGCCGCCAAGAAAGGCAATACCGACCTTGTCGCTCTGGTCAACGAAACGCTGAAAGAAATGAAGGACAGCGGCGAATACGCCACCATCTATGAAAAATGGATAGGCGAGAAGCCTCCGACGGAGTAGGCCTATGCTGGACTTCTCGGTACTGACCAACAACATGGACGATTACCTCGAAGGATTCAAGTATACGATCTATGCCAGCCTGCTTGGGCTGGCAGGCAGTTTCGTGCTCGGCACGCTGATCGCTGTGTTCCGCATTTCGCCTTTTGCGGCTCTTCGCGGCTTCGGCACGGCTTATGTGGAATTTTTCCGCAATATTCCACTGCTTCTGGTCGTTTTCCTTTTCTATTACGGTCTGTCTTCGTTTGGGCTTCAACTGGATGGGTTTACCTCCGGAACTCTGGGACTTATGGTATACACGTCTTCCTTCATTGCCGAAGCGATCCGTGCCGGAATCCAGTCCGTACCGGCAGGGCAGATGGAGGCAGCCCGCTCGACGGGATTGACGTACGTTCAGGCCATGAGATTCATCATTCTGCCTCAGGCAGTCCGTATCGTAATTCCGCCGATCAGCAACCAGTTCCTGAACTTGGTCAAAAACTCCTCCATCCTGGGAGTATTCGCCGGATTGGATCTCATGTATTTCGGCGATCAAGTAAATCTGGACACTTACGATGCGGTCAGCACGTACTTGTTCGTAGGAATGTTTTATCTTATTTTGACTTTTCCGCTTGCCTATGCGACCCGCGTATTGGAGCGGCGGATGGCCAATGCGGCTTAGGTCGGGAGGAGGACGCGACATATGGACTTTGGAGGCGCCTATTCCTGGCATAATCTGCGATTTATACTGGAAGGCTTCGGCTATACGCTGAAACTTGCCTTTGTTGCTATAATATTGAGCTTTGTTCTGGGCGTTGCGAGCGGAGTCATCCGTTACGCGCGAATTCCGGTTTTGTCGGCTATCGTCGGCGCGATTGTAGAGACACTCCGCAATTTGCCGCTGCTGCTGCTCATTTTGTTTGCCTATATCGCGCTTCCCCAGATGGGCATCAAACTATCGATTTTCTGGGCGTCTGTATTGGCACTGACGGCATTCGAGGCTGCGATGATTTCCGAAATTGTCCGCAGCGGGCTGGCGTCTGTCCATAAAGGACTGATTGAAGCAGCGCGCTCCTCGGGTCTCACGTACATCCAGACCCTCCGGCATATCATTTTGCCGATAGGTCTTCGCCGGATGGTTCCGCCTACAGTCAGCCAGTTCATCTCGCTGCTGAAGGACACGTCACTGGCCGTCATTATTTCCGCGCCGGAGCTCATGCACAATGTAGGCATTGTGAGAGGCCAGCAGGAATCATACTTCTTCCCGGTTATCTTCCTCGCCGCCCTCCTCTACTTCCTCGTCAACTACGGCCTCTCCCTGCTTTCCAAGCGATTGGAAGTGAACGAGGGAGCGCGCCGCAAGCCGACCGGAAAGAAGGCGGGGCCGGGAGCGGGAACCAAAGCAGCTGCAGAAGCCTGAACATCCCGACGGGGCATGGACATCCATGCCCCGTTCGCTTTACAATGAACTCACTTGCCGTCCACTTTATGACAAACGGGGTCGAAAACATTCATGACAGGGGACATCTTCGCTTTAGTGGCGGCCGGGGGTTTTCTGGCCGCATTTGTCGATTCTGTCGTCGGAGGCGGAGGCCTCGTCTCCGTGCCCGTCCTGCTGACGGCCGGACTGCCGCCGCATCTGGCGCTCGGGACGAACAAGCTTGCCGGCACGATGGGCTCGCTTACGAGCACGCTTGCTTTCATGCGATCCGGCAAGGTGGAGATGAGTGTCGTCAAGCGGCTGTTCCCGCTGACACTCATCGGCTCAGCATGCGGCACGCTGCTCTTGCAAGCGGTGCCATCCGCATGGCTGAAGCCGCTTGTCGTGGTGCTGCTGCTGGCCATCACCGTATATACGCTGCTCAAGCGCAGCTGGGGCGGCGAAGGCGTTTACCGCGGCAGCCTGACACGCCGGGCGGGCCTGCTGCTGGCTGCCGCGGCTCTGCTCATCGGCGGCTACGACGGCTTTTTCGGACCCGGAACGGGATCGTTCCTCATCTTCGCCTTCCTTATGGCAGGGTTCGACTTCGTCCGAGCGGCGGGAAATGCCAAGGTGCTCAACTTCGGCAGCAACATCGCCAGCCTCATTACGTTCGCAGGCCTGGGAAGCATCGATTGGACAATCGGCCTGACGATGGGCGTCTTCATGGTCGCCGGCTCGCTCGCCGGATCCCGGCTCGCCATCCGCCAGGGAGCCAAGTACGTTCGGCCCCTGTTCATTGCCGTCAGCTCGTTGTTGATCCTCAAGCAGATCTGGGATCTCGCATCCCGCTAATCTATCGATGAAGGGAAGTCTTTCGATGGCACTTATCCAATGCGATTTTTTCTCCGACGTTCTCGGCTTGTCCTGTTCCATGAACGTAATCCTGCCGCAGCAGACGACCCGTCAGATCGGGATGGAAGGAAAGGCGGGAGAAGGCGGCCGCTACCCGGTGCTGTACCTTCTCCATGGCCTTTCGGACGACCATTCCATCTGGCTGAGGCGCACATCCATTGAACGGTATGCAGCCGGACTCGGCCTTGCCGTCGTCATGCCGGCCGTGCATCGCGGCTTCTACACGGACATGCATCGCGGCGGGCGGTACTGGACCTTCGTAAGCGAGGAGCTGCCGGAGCTCGCCTGCCAGTTCTTCCCGATCTCGCGACAGCGGGAAGACAGCTTTGCAGCCGGCCTGTCTATGGGCGGATACGGAGCGATGAAGCTGGGCCTTGCGCGCCCGGACCGTTTCGCGGCCGTCGCCAGCTTGTCAGGGGCGATGGACACCCGCCGCCGATACGATCAGGGCGTGACGGAACGTCAGGAGATCGAGAATATATTCGGTCCGGAGGAGCAGCTTCCCGGCAGCATCAATGATCTGTTCCACTTGGCGGAGCAGACGGCGGCGCTCCCGGCGGAGCGGCAGCCGATGCTGTATCAATGCTGCGGAACCGAGGACTTCTTGTATGAAGAGAACGTCGAGTTCAAGGAGCATGCTCTTCGTCTCGGCCTGCCGCTTCATTATGAGGAAGGACCGGGCGAGCATGAATGGGGATATTGGGATGCGGCGATCCAGCGCGTGCTGGCGTGGCTCCCGCTCAAGGAAGAAGCGCGCTCGTAGGAGCGCGCTTTTTTTCATGGGAAGCCGGCTTCCACGGATTGCCTGCAACCGTAGAGCCCGGAGATGCGTCAAAGGTAACATAGAGGAAAAAGACAATGGGCAGACTGCTTCTGTGCGCATTGTGATCCCGCAGCATTTCCTCGGGAAGACAAAAAAAGCTCCCCGAAGGGAGCTGATCGATCCGGCAGCGGCCGAGCTTGTCCTAGAGGACGCGGCGAGCCGTGTTGTAGTGGTCTTTCCACCAGCCGGAGTTGATGGTACTGGTCGTGACGCCCGGCTTGCCGTAGGTGTGAACGATTTTGCCGCCGCCGATGTACATGCCGACATGCGTTACAGGAGAGTAGAAGAAGACGAGATCCCCGGGCTTGAGATTGCTCTTGGAGACGTAGGTGCCGACCTTGGATTGTGCTTTGGACGTACGCGGAAGCGTGATGCCTGCTTTCTTGTAGGCGTACTTCATCAAGCTGGAGCAGTCGAAGTACTTGGTCGTGCTGGTCGAAGCGCCGAATTTGTAAGGAGTGCCCATCTGCGCTTTGGCGGCATTGATGACGGTCGTGGCTTTCGAGGAAGCCGATGCGGTTGCCGCCTCTGCTTTCGGTGCCGACAGGAGAGCGCCTCCGGAAATGGCGATGCTAAGTGCAATCGCAGCGGCTGCGATTTTTTTTGTAAGTTGGTTGAGGTTGTATTTCATGATGTATGATTCCTCTCTTCTTGTGGAAGTATTGGAGCGGCTGATCAATTCCGCATAAACACCATAACACAGCTGAAAGCTGCCAACCCTTTCCTCTGAGACCTAAGAACTAGATTTCATGCGGCTTTCTGGCCTTTTGTGAGAATAAAATGAGAAACCTCTCATATCGGTTTAAGTCTTCTTTCAGCTGGCTTTAAGCCCCAAAAGGCGCCAAGCAGACCGGTTTCCGGTTTGCTTGGCGCCTTTGTCATCCTTTCCTTCCGCGTTAGTAGAGCTTATGGACGACATCCTCGAATTCCGGCTCCCTCATCCGGATATCTTCCAGCTCCCCGTACTTTTCAAGCTCACGAAGCACCTGGACGCTGCTGGAGGTTTTCAGATCGCATTCAAGGACGAGCGTACGGTCTTCAAGGGATTTCAGGCGGATGCCGGCAGCAGCTGGGGAGAGCGGCTCCGGACCATGAAGTCCGCCTGCCGCCTCCGTGGCGCTATCGCCCAGGCTTTGAAGCTCGCCGGCCGCGGCCGCGGCGCTCTCCGCCTGCCGGAAGGTCACCTCCATGACGGCGGGCAGCCCGATGCGGGCCCGCAGCTGCGCGATGCCGCCATCATAGTCGAGCTTGCCTTTGCTGATGACGAGCACCCGGCCGCACAGCTGCTCGATATCGTCCATATCATGCGTCGTAAGAAGGATGGTCGTCCGCATCCTCTCATTAATATCGCGCAGGAGAGAACGGATATCCCGCTTGGATGCGGCATCGAGGCCGATCGTCGGTTCATCCAGAATGAGAATGGACGGCTCATGCAGCATCGCCGCCGCCAGATCGCCTCTCATCCGCTGGCCGAGCGACAGCTTGCGGACCGGCGTGTCCATGAAATCCGACAGGCGCAGCAGGTTCTCAAGCTCTTCGATCCGGTCTTTTTTCCGTTCGGGGGTCAAGCCGTACATAGCGGCCAGAATATCGTAGGAATCGCGCAGCGGCAAATCCCACCACAGCTGGGTGCGCTGGCCGAACAGCACGCCGAGCGTGCGCGCGGCTTCCTTGCGCTTGCGGTGGGGATTGATTCCCCCCAGTCTGACTTCTCCTTGGGTGGGATGCAGAATTCCGGACAGCATTTTGATGGTCGTGGATTTGCCGGCTCCGTTCGGACCGATGAATCCGGCGAATTCGCCTTCAGGAATCGTAAAGCTGATGTCCGAAACGGCCTGTTTCGGAATGGAGCGGCGGCTGAACAAGCCGCGCCGCTTGGCCGATGCATCCGGGTCCGGCACCCGGAATTCCTTTGTAAGTCCGATCGCCTCGATCATTTCCATTCTCCTTTTCTTCATGAGCCGGTGCTTTGATAGCGCGACAGGCCGAATTTCCACAGCTTCAGGGACAGGAGGAGCATCGCTCCCGATACGGCGACGCTGAGTCCGAGCGTCCAGGCGCCATGGGTGCCGCGAATGATATAGAGAGCGGGCATATAATTAATGAAGGCGACCGGAATAAGTCCGGTAAGCAGCCCCTGCAGCCAGCCTGGATAAATGGTGAGCGGATATTGGGCGGCAGTTCGGGCAGCGTCTTCGGTGAGCACCTGAAGCGCATCGATCCGGGTCAGCCAGAACCCGGACGAGGCTGTCAGCAGTCCAATTCCGAACATAAGGACGGCTCCCGATGCGATAGCGAGTACCGTCAGCGGGATTGCGGTCCAGATGGCGGGATCGTCTTCAAAGATCGCTCCGAGAGAGATGGCGAGCATGGACGCGCCGAGCAGCGTCTCGCCGAATCTGGGAGAGAAGTTTTGCGTCATCAAGATCAGCAGCACGGGCGCCGGGCGCAGCAGCAGTCCGTCGAGATCGCCGCTGACGAGGTATTTCTCCAGATGATGGACATCCGATGCGAAGCTGCGGTACATGGCTTTGGACAAAGTGATTACGGCATACAAATAGCCGGATTCTGCGATGCTCCAGCCCTGAATCGTGCCGAACCGGTGAAGCACGACAGCTAGCAGCGCGAACTCGACCGCATTGATCATCGCCGCGGCGGCAGTGCCGACCCAGAAGTTGAATGTATACTGCATCCGGCTTCGGAAGCTGGAGCGAATCAGAATGCGGTACATAGTCATGAATCGGCTCCATTCGGCTCGGTTCATCCGCCTTGCACCTCCACCCTGCGCCGCATGAAGCCGGTGACGGCCAGGCAGGCGAAAGTGAGCACGACGGACCAGATCAGCGACGGATAGATGGCGGCGATGCCGTCGTAGCCAAGGTAGATCCGGCTCGGTATGTAACTCAGGCTGGGGTAGAAAGACCAGCGGCTGATCCATCCCAGCCAGCCGGGCAGCCACTCGATCGGGATCAGGAAGCCGGACAAGAGAGTGGAAAAAGCGTAGTTCAGCCACTGGAACCAAGAGGATTCCGTCGTCCAGAGCGCAGCTGCGCCGATGAGATAGTGAACGCAGATGGAGAGATAGGCGGCGCAGACTACGGCAGCCGCCGAGGCAGCGGCGGCAGGCAGGGCAGGGAGCCGCAGCGGAACGGCGAACAGGTAGACGATGTAGATCGGCAAGCTTTTGTACATTGCCTGGTAAGCGATCTGTCCCCATTCCCTGCACATCAGCTGGTAGAACAAATGCACCGGCCTGGCGAGCTCGGTCGCGATCGCTCCGGTACGTACGAGCTGCGGAATTCCGAGGCCGTTGGAGGTGAAGGAAGTCACCCATAGGAGGCACTGGTTGAGGGCTACATAGGACACAAGACCGGAAAGCCCGTAAATTCCGAGATCCTTGGTCTCGCCGATTCCGGTCCATATCGACAGGTAGATGAAGCCGAACAAGGCGCTGGCAACGTTGTGAAGCAGATGGGATGCGCGGTATTGCAGGTTGCGGTTGAAGCTGGCGCGAGACAGCGCATAGAAAAGCATGAGTCACCTCAGTTCTTCAGATAAGGGGATATCCTCCAAATTAGGTGAAATGCGTAAGAGAGCGGAAGAAGATCATATACCAATACATGCTTTCGGCGCAATCCCTTTTTGACGCATTTTTCCGTATTCTCTGGACAACATAGGAAAGATACGGAAGGGAGGAGTCCAACAATGCCGCAATGGCTGGAAATCGTGTTTCGAACGCTCAGCTCGGTGGTGGTCATGTTTATCGTAACGAAGCTGCTCGGCAAACGCCAAATCTCCCAGCTTTCGTTGTTTGAGTACATAACGGGCATATCCATCGGCAATATCGCCGGCTATATCTCCATGGACACCGATACGCAATGGTATCTGGGGTTTGTCGCGATCGGCACTTGGTCGCTTATGTCGATCGGCATGGAATATGCCACGATGAAAAGCCGGGCTGTCGGCGGTTTTGTCGACGGAAAAGGAACCGTGCTCATCAAGAACGGCTCCATTCTCGAGAAGAACCTATTCAAGGAAAAGCTGACGCTCGACGAGCTTCTCGAACAGCTGCGAAAAAAGAGCGTGTTCAAGGTTTCTGAAATCGAATTTGCCGTGATGGAAAAAAGCGGGGAGATCAACTTGCTGCTCAAAAAGGAAAACCAGCCGCTGACGCCTTCCATGCTAGGCTGGAAAATGTCGAGGGAGCAGGAGACGCAAACCGTCATGATGGACGGTCAAGTGCTGCAGGAGCCGCTCAAGGAGACGGGGCTGGACGAGGATTGGCTGCGCCATGAGCTGGCCAAGCTCAAGGTGAAGCCGGAAAACGTGTTTCTGGCGCAGGTCGACGCCAAGAAGCAGCTGACGGTACAAACGGGTTCACTGGACGGCTCGCTCGAACCGAATAGCCTGACGCCCAGACAGCAGCTGCTCGCAACGCTGCAGCAGGCCAAGGCGGATCTGGATCAGTTCGGCCACTTCGCCCGCACCGACGAAGAAAGGGAGGCCCTTCTGTCCGGATCGCGCCAGCTGGATCAAGTCATCCGCCTCGCGCAGCCGGAGCTGAAGTGACGCTCCCCGTGTTGTTTCTATATTATATAGAAGCTTGTCAGCGATTCTGGCTGGCGCCGCCGGCGTCGCCGGGATTGCCGAAGCTTCCGGTCTCCGGATCGGAGCCGCTGTATTTGCCGATGATTGCCTTGCCGCCGTTTTTATCGGCCTTTTGCTTGATGATCTGCAGAGGAACGGGCATTTCGTTGCCGCCGGCAAAATGCTTCTGCACCAAAATGTTGAACGGCTCCACATAAGGGCTCAGATCGCTGCCGGCCCAGGATTCGCGGGAGTACTCGACGAATTGGTTCACCAGATCGCGATTGGCCGTAATGTGAACCTCCTGAACCGCAGGAGCGAGCTTGCGGACGCGCACGGCGATCGTCTGCTTCAGCTTGCTCGAGAGCTCGTTGTGGTCGTTGACCGAGAAATACGAATTGTAGGGTGTGACAAGCTGGCGGTTGTCCCACTTGTCGCTGCCGGTCTGATGGTTGTAAACGCCCTCCATCCAGCCGCCGTTGTTCTGCTCGCGGATGACCTTGCTGCCGCTGCGGACCGCATGGGTGGCTGTGCCGTCGAGCACGATCCCGACATAGGCGTTCTTGTCGGTCAGCATGACGATGGCTTGTCCGATCCCGTTGAGGCGGGTGACGTCGCGGGAGAGCTGAGAGCTGTATTCGAAGAAGCGGTTATGGTGCTGGGTGGAATCGGTGCCGAGCGTTCCGTACATCCGGCTTCCTTGCATTTTGGGATCGTTCTTCTGGCGGGTGCCGTAATTCTGGTCGCTGTTCTGGACATGCTGCTTGTAGCTGCAGCCTCCGAGCAGCAAGGATAAGATCAGGGCGGAAGCAAGTACCCGTGATGGCTGTCTCATGAAGTGGGCCTCCCCTTTCGTTTGTGGCGAGTGCCTATAGGATTCGCCCCGGAGGAGTAAATATGCGGTCCCGGACCTATACATAATTGACCATGGGTTTGGTGAACAATGATAAGGAGGACAGGCGTTCAAACCATGAATTGGAAGCCTTTTTCGGTGTCCGAAGCTCTTTTTGACAGCTTTGAGAACAATTTGTGAACTCTCTGTGGAACATTGACAATTAGGGGCTTCAACTTTATATTTAATAAAGTAATTGACATGCAGGAGTTGCCATTTTTACAGCTGTGCATGAAGCATTTGCCTCAAGACGTACATAAGGAAGAGAAAGCGTTTCACCGGTTGAATCCGGGTGGTTTTCCAACTCCTACAATCGTTCCGTAAACGGATGACTGCCTTCCGGCGGTTCTCCGTTTTTGCTTGGGCAAATGCCGAAAACGTCAAAAGTGGGGTTGATGAATGATGAAACGGTGGCATCTTGCACGACGTCTCCTGCCGTTGCTCGCAGGAATGGCTCTGTTCCTATCGGCATGCGGACGGGCCGACTTGTCCACGCTGAGGCCGCAGGGTCCGGTGGCGCTCGAACAATTCAATCTGATGAAGCTCACCATCACGATCATGGTGCTCGTTATCGTGGTTGTTTTCGCACTATCCTTTTATGTAATCGTCAAATTCCGCCGTCGTCCCGGAGACAACAAGGTTCCGGTACAAGTGGAAGGCAACCACAAGCTCGAGATCATCTGGACCGTCATTCCGATCGTTCTCCTTCTGATTCTTGGCGTTCCTACGGTCCAGTCGGTATTCGGCCTGGCCAAGGATTATTCCAAGGACGACAACGCCGTACAGGTCATCGTGACCGGCCATCAATACTGGTGGGAGTTCGAATATCCTCAGTACGGAATCAAGACCGCTCAGGAACTGATGATTCCGACAGGCAAGACGATCTCCATCTCCGCCAAATCCGCGGACGTCATCCACTCGTTCTGGATTCCATCGCTTGCCGGCAAGATCGATACGAACCCGGGAAGCAACGTCAATAAAATGTACTTCAGCTCCAAGCATGACGGAGTCTACCTCGGCAAATGCGCCGAGCTGTGCGGACCTTCCCATGCTCTCATGGACTTCAAGGTGAAGTCCGTCAGCAGCGATTCCTTCGACCGCTGGGTAGCGGGAATGAAGGAGCCTGGACAGCTGCCGGCCGATGCGGCCATCAGCGACGTGTTCCAGAAGCAATGCCTCACCTGCCATGCGGTAGGCGACAAAGGCCTGCAGCTGTATCCGAACCTGACCAACATCGGCGACCGTGAAACGATCGGCGGCATCCTGGTCAACACGGACGATCCGAAGTATAAAAACGAAGGCTCGACTTACGACAACCTGAAACGGTGGATCTCCGATCCGCAAGCGGTTAAGCCGGGCAACTCCATGCCGAAGGTTGACCTGACTAAGGAACAGATCGACGGCATCGCCAAGTATCTGTCCGAATACAAGCAGAAGTAGCATTCACCTATCGGTATTGAAGGGGGTACCAGCCTTGGCTCACGCACATCCGGTCAAGCGCCATACCGGTCTCATGGACTGGCTGACGACTGTCGACCACAAAAAAATCGGCATTCTGTATTTGATTGCCGGCGGATTCTTCTTCCTGATCGGCGGCCTCGAGGCGCTGCTGATCCGGGTTCAGCTCTGGAAGCCGCTCAACAACTTCGTCGGCGCGGACACGTACAACGAGCTGCTGACGATGCACGGCACGACGATGATCTTCCTCGCGGCGATGCCTGTCATCTTCGCGCTCATGAACGCGATCGTGCCGCTGCAGATCGGCGCGCGCGACGTCGCCTTCCCGTTCGTCAACTCCCTCGGCTTCTGGACGTTCTTCTTCGGCGGCCTGCTGCTCAACATCAGCTGGCTGGCCGGCACCGTTCCGGATGCGGGCTGGACATCCTACGTTCCGCTCGCCAGCCCTACATATAATGTAGACAAAGGCGTCGACTTCTACGTTCTCGGCCTTCAGATCGCCGGTATCGGCACCCTGATCGGCGGCATCAACTTCCTGGTCACGATCATCAACATGCGCGCTCCGGGCATGAGCTTCATGAGAATGCCGATGTTCACCTGGACGGCATTCATCACCTCAGCCCTGATCCTGTTCGCTTTCCCGGCCCTTACCGTCGGCCTGGTCGCGCTTATGTTCGACCGGCTGTTCGAAGCCAACTTCTTCGAAGTGGCGGGCGGCGGCAACACCGTCCTATGGGAGCATATCTTCTGGATCTTCGGCCACCCGGAGGTTTACATCCTGATTCTCCCGGCTTTCGGGGTCATCTCCGAAGTCATCAGCACCTTCTCGCGCAAGCGGCTGTTCGGTTACAGCTCGATGGTATTCGCCACCGTCCTGATCGGCTTCCTCGGCTTCATGGTATGGGCCCACCATATGTTCACGGTAGGCCTGGGACCGGTAGCGAACGCGCTGTTCTCCATCGCAACGATGCTGATCGCGGTTCCGACCGGAATCAAGATCTTCAACTGGATCTTCACGATGTGGGGCGGCTCGATCCGCTTCACCTCCGCCAACCTGTTCGCCGTCGGCTTCGTTCCGACGTTCGTCATGGGCGGGGTGACCGGCGTCATGCTGGCCGCGGCTCCGGCCGACTTCCAGTATCATGACAGCTACTTCGTCGTTGCCCACTTCCACTACGTCATCGTAGGCGGCCTCGTGCTCGGCCTGTTCGCCGGCCTGCACTACTGGTGGCCGAAGATGTTCGGCCGCGCGCTGAACGAGTTCATCGGCAAGCTGACGTTCTGGACGTTCTTCATCGGCTTCCATCTGACGTTCTTCGTGCAGCATTTCCTCGGCCTCATGGGCATGCCGCGCCGGATCTGGACGTACCTGGACGGACTGGGCTTCAACACGATGAACCTGATCAGTACGATCGGCGCCTTCCTGATGGGCCTCGGCACGATCTTCTTCATCATCAACATCATCGTTACGGCTGCCAAGCCGAAAAACGCAGGCAACGATCCGTGGGAGGACGGCCGCACGCTGGAATGGTCGATCCCGTCCCCGGCTCCTGAATACAACTTCGCCCAGACTCCGCTCGTCCGCGGGTACGACGCTCTATGGAAAGAGAAGATGGACGGCAACGAAGGCATGTCGCCTGCGGAGCCGATCGGCCCGATCCACATGCCGAGCCCATCGATCCTTCCGTTCCTGATGTCCGTCGGCCTGTTCATCGCCGGCTTCGGGTTCCTGTACGCGAAGAACGACTGGAACAATGCATTTGTCTCCAACATCTTCGGCAACCATATCGTGGCTGGCCTAGGCCTCGCGATTACGCTGGGATGCATGGTCGTCCGCTCGCTCAAGGACGATCACGGCTTCCACATCGAGCCGGAAGAAATTACGGGCAAGGGGGTTAAGGCATGAGCGCACATTCGCATCTAGACGGCAAGCTGCCTCATGAACCGGAACGCGCGACCCTCGAAGGACGCAACAAGGTTCTCGGATTCTGGCTGTTCCTTGGAGGAGAGACGGTACTGTTCGGCACTCTCTTCTCCGCCTTCCTGGCGCTTCGCGATCAGGTCGGCGACGGCAACCCGACTTCTCAAGAGCTGTTCAAGCTGGCCACGGTGGCGATTGCTACCGTCATCCTGCTGACATCCAGCTTGACGAGCGTATTCGCCATCCAGGCGATGCACCGCGGCCAAGTGAAGGCGATGCAGAACTGGCTCATCGTAACCGTCGTGCTCGGCCTTGCCTTCCTCGGCCTCGAGGTTTACGAGTTCATCGAGTACACGCATGAAGGCCATCAGTTCAGCACCAGCGCCTTCAGTTCCTCCTTCTATACGCTGGTCGGCTTCCACGGAGCCCACGTCGCGCTCGGCGTCGTGTGGATCTCGCTGCTGATCGGCCAGGTTTACCGCAAGGGCCTGACCGTCGTCACCGCGCCGAAGGTATATGTCGCCGGCATGTACTGGCACTTTATCGACGTCGTCTGGGTATTCATCTTCACCGTCGTTTATTTGATGGGAAAGGTGGGGTAACGAATGTCCAACCATACGACCCATTCCGAAGAGCCGGCCAAGCGCCACAAGCATGAAGGTCCCAAGAAGCATATCATTGCTTATGTCTTCTCGATGCTGCTTACGCTCGTTGCTTTCGCTACCGTCATCGGCGGCGAAATCAACACCTCCTTCATCTACATCCTGCTCATCATCATGGCGATCATGCAGGTCATCATCCAGATGGGCTTCTGGATGCATATGAAGGACCGGGGACATCTGTTCCCGATCGTAGGCATCCTTACCGGCGTGTTCGTTGTGTTCACGATCGTCATCATGGCGGAATTCTGGACCTGGTGGTAATCCGGTTCATCTATACCAGAACGAAAGGGGAGAGTCTTAACCGACCTCCTCTTTTGTTGTTTTCCATGTGTTTGGACGGTCCTGCCGTCCGGCGCCCGACGAGGAAGAAGTTCTCAATATTGCCTTTTGCTTTGACGTCCCCAATCAAGTAAGCTTAGCTTATCCGTGTCCGCTGCCATGCTGCTCATGGCCGGATGCAGCGGGCCGCAACGCGGCCGAAAGAAAGGAGACCGCTTCATGCTCGGACTTGAATATTTCAGCTTCCGCGCTCTCTGGAGTCCCTGGCTGCTGTTTCTGACGATCGCTTTGCTGATCGGATATTTCTATCTCATCGGCCCTTGGAGGCTGAAGCATTTCCCGAATGAACGGCGGGCAACGCCATGGCAGCAGCTCATGGCCGTCTCGGGAATCGTGCTGCTGTACATAGCCCAGGGCGGACCGATGAATCTGCTGGGCCATCTCATGTTCACTTTTCATATGGCCAATATGTCCATTTCCTATTTGATCGCTCCGCCGCTCATCATTTTGGGCATTCCGGCTTATGTATGGAGATTCACATTCGGCAAGCCTTTCTGGAAGCGGTTCAGCAAGTCCATGAACCCGATCTTCACGCTGGTGCTGTTCAATGTGCTGTTCTCCTTCTATCACATCCCTGCAGCGCATGATTACATCATGACCAACTATCTGCTGCATGAGTTCTACTATTTCGTGCTGCTCGTCACAGCGATGATGATGTGGTGGCAGATCACCTGCCCGGTGCCGGAATGGAGCCGGCTCAACGGCTTGCGGAAGATGGCGTACGTATTCGCCAGCGGCGTGCTGCTGACTCCGGCCTGCGCGCTCATTATTTTCGCAGGCGAGCCGATGTATGCCGTCTACAACGATCCGAACGTATGGGCGAAGGCGATGAATTACTGCGTCGCCGGCAACACCCAGCAGCTGCTCAGCCAGTTCCAGGGGCCAGCCTTCTTCAATTTGATGGCTCCTGCAGAGGATCAGCAGCTGGGCGGCATCCTGATGAAGCTGGTTCAGGAAATCATGTACGGCTGCATTCTGGCTTACATTTTCTCGCAATGGTACCGTCAGGAAAATGCGGAGTCGGATGGCGACCTGCGCGGAACGGGACCGGCGGGAACGGTTTAAACCTCGCGATTGCTTCGCGGTTATTTTCGGATTGGAGTGGGGATCAGCTTGGACAAGTACACGATTTTTCCGACCATCAGCACCTTTTTCATCGTACTGAGCGCGATTCTGGTCGCAATCGGCTGGAATCTGGCCATCAAGCGCCGCCTGGAATCGCACAAAAAAATGATGCTTGCCGGGGCGGTCGCCGCCCTGATCTTCTTCATCATCTATACGTCCAGAACGCTTGTCATCGGCAACACCGACTGGGGCGGTCCGGACAGCCTCAAGCCGTACTATCTCGTGTTCCTGCTGTTCCATATCGTGCTTGCCACCGTGGCAGCCGTCTTCGGCATTACGACGATCGTGCTCGGCTACAAGCAGAAGTTCGCGCGCCATCGGCGGATCGGGCGCTTCACATCGGTCATCTGGTTCATTACGGCCATTACGGGAACCGCCGTATACATCCTGCTGTACCTTATGTATCCGGGCGGGCACACGAAGCCGGTATTTCACGTTATTTTCGGCTGGTAAGCCACAGAATCGAGGAGGATACGGATGTCGACGGTATTTACGATCGGGGAAGCCCTTATTGACTGGATTCCGGAGCAGAGAGGCGTGGAGCTGAAGGCAGTCGGCGGATTCAGCCGAGCGGCGGGAGGGGCACCCGCCAATGTCGCCAGCGCGGTGTCGCGGCTAGGCGGCAGCAGCGCATTCATCGGCAAGCTTGGCGAGGATGCCTTCGGCGACTTCCTGGTCGAGACGCTTGCGGAAGCCGGCGTGGACGTCACCAGGGTGCTCAGGACGAGGGAAGCGAATACGGCGATGGCTTTTGTCAGCCTGAAGGCGGACGGCAACCGCGATTTCAGCTTTTACCGCAATCCGAGCGCGGACATGCTGCTGGAGAAAGACGAGATCGGAGATTGGTTCGAGCCGGGAGATCTCCTGCATTTCTGCTCGGTAGACCTTATCGAGGCGCCGGTCAAATACGCGCACAGGGAAGCGATTTCCAGATGCCGCGAAGCCGGGGGAATCGTCAGCTTCGATCCCAATGTAAGGCTGCCGCTGTGGAAAAGCCCGGAACAATGCCGCCAGGCCATTCTGGAGTTCCTCCCGATGGCCCATCTCGTGAAGATTTCGGACGAGGAGCTGACGTTCATTACCGGCATCTCCGAAGAGGAAGAGGCGCTGGAGTCTCTGTTCGCCGGCGATGTCAGGCATGTCATCTATACCCGCGGCGCGGCGGGAGCGACGTGGCTGTCCAAGGACTTCCGCGTCGGGGTTCCGGGCCATGCCGTAAGCGTCATCGACACGACAGGCGCAGGCGATGCCTTCATCGGCTCGCTGCTGTACGGCGTTCAGCGCCAACCGGACTTTCTCGGCGGCATCGAGGCGCAGACGGCGAGAGAGCTGCTCGCGTTCGCCAATGCAGCCGCAGCGATTACGACGACGCGTCCTGGCGCGATCGCCGCGCTGCCGACGGCCGCAGAGGTCAACGACCTGCTTGCCGCGAAATGAAGGTTGCCGCAAGGCATCGCCGTCAGCCAAGAAGAGGCCTGCAGCCGAATAAATCGAGGCGGCGGGCAACGATCCCGCTTTCATGCCTGCAAAAAAACCAGACTGTCCGGAGCTTTCCGGACGATCTGGTTTTTTTTCTTGATCAACGGTTCTTTTTTTGCGCTTCGAGAATGGCCCTGGATTTCACAAGGAAAGGCGGAGCATCCATGGGATTGCCGGGTATGAGCTCGATCATGCACAGCCTGGAACGGCATTCCGCTGCTGCCTGCCGCATGGCATCTCGGAGCTCGGCGACGGTTCTGGCGGTCGCGGTGAAGGCGTCTCCGCCGAATGCTTCCGGCAGCTTGGAGAAGTCCCATTTGGGAATGACATTATAGCCGGGATTGACCGCATCGACATTCAAATAATTCTCCACAACATACAGGCCGTTGTTCAGAATGAACAGGATCGGCTTGCACTGATGCTCCAGCATGGAGCTTATCTCCTGCGCCGTCAGATGGATGGAGCCATCGCCCGTGAACAGCAGCACCCTCCGGTCCGGCGCGGCGATGCAGGCTCCGAAGGCGGCCGGAGTGGCATAGCCGATGGCTTGCCATCCCCCCTGGGCCACGTAGGTGACGTTTCGGGGCAGCTTCAACTGGGACATCCCGTCGAACAAGGTGCCGGTCTCCACGACGACGACATCTCCGTCCTGGATGAATTGCTGGAACAGCGGATAGTAGTTGGCTGCCGCCAGGTCATCATCCGGCTGTCCCTGCGGAAGATCATAGGGAAAGGCCGCAGCGGGAACGGGAGCGGCCTGTACGATCTGGAGCTGCATGAGAGCATCCATCATATCCGGGGCTTGGATGCCGGCATACATGGCCTCTCCGATCCGGACGTTGTCCGGGTTGATTTGAATCGTCTTCGCAAAGTCCAGCTTGGCCGTGAAGCTGGCCGTGTTGGTGTCGGCCCAGACGAGACCGACAGCAATGACGCAATCCGCATTCTCTACGGCACGGCGGACGGATTCCTCGCCGCAACCCGCGGAGTACATGCCGATATAATTGGGATGGGTCTCGTCGAACGAGCCTTTGCCGTACACCATCGATGCTGCGGGAAGATGAAGCTTTTCCGCCAGAAGCCGGACGGCATTCTCCAAGCCGTATCGCAGCACCTTCACATCGGTCAGCAGCACCGTACGGCTGCTCCCCTTCAGCAGCCGGCCCGCATGGGCCGCCGCCTCTGCGAGGGAGGAAGCCGTTGTTGCCGGTGCGGGCCAAGATTCTGCATGCGCATGAATCGGCTTGGTTATCAGGTCGTTTGGAAGGGTCAAATAAACGGGCTTTTTTTGAGTCTGGGCCATGTGCAGTGCTTTAGGAATTTCATAAGAGGCGTTTTCAAGGGTAATAGCCGCAGCATAGGCGGTCAAGGATTCATAGACCTTCCGGAACGTATCGAAATTCCCATCCATCAGGGAATGATGCATGAGTTTATGAGCGGACTGGTCCATAGAAGGCGGAGCGCCGACGATGTGCACCACCGGAACGGATTCGCTGTTCGAGCCGGCGATGGCGTTGCAGGCGCTGAGCTCGCCGACCCCGAAGGTGGTGAGCAGGGCGGATATGCCCTTCAAGCGGGCGAAAGCATCGGCGGCATAACCGGCGTTCAGCTCGTTCCTGCAGCCGATGAAGCTCAGCTCGGGATGGCGGCCAAGCTCGTCCAGAATGCTGAAATTATAATCGCCTGGAACCCCGAATACGTTGGATATCCCGGCTCGGCTCAGGCAGCTGAACAGGAACGCCCCTAATGTTGGCTGATTCAAATCCTATTCCTCCCTATAGGTTTAGATAAAGGTTAGTTTGTCATCCTGATGGTTTTGTATGTGGCTGGACGACAGCAAAGCGAAATGGGACCAATTTTGGAACGAGTCGGGGAAATGAGACCTGTTCCAAAATTAGGTATTGACTAAAATTGGAATCGGTGTGTATAGTGTATATAAAGATATACACAGTATATACACTGTGTGGGGGGAGGAACGCTCTTGAGCACCTGGCAAGGCGCCAAGCTGCTAGTCAAATACGATTGGATGTCGATCGGGTACGGGTGGTTGTTCAACATCGCGATGCTGTTCTACTTCATCGTGACGACAACGCCATTGATCACGCAGCTCCGTGATCTCGAGCTTGTCGATTCGAGCTCATGGGCGATCGACTTCATCATGCTGGCCATCATACCGGTCCTGGGATTTTTCATGAACATGACGACCATCGGCAACTGGAAGCAAGCCAAGGTCGCACGCAAATTGGCCCGATTCAGACTGCTGCCGATCAGCTACCGCCAGATCGCCGTCGGACGCATCCTGACGATGGTTACCATCCTCGCACCTTCGCTGCTGATTTATTTCGGAACGCAATATGTCCTTGTTTATCACGATTTCCTGACTCCGCTGCAATTTTTGAACTTCAGCCTGCAATGGTTAGGCTACGGCATCGCGATCGGCTGCTATTATGCTTTTCTGGAGCTCGGGTTTACAGGGAAAGCCTACTTCTGGTCCTGCATCATCATCATGTTTCTGATACTAGGCGTCGCGATTTTCCTGGCTTTCAACCGATATGCGCTGGTTATCCATCAGCTGAAGGCTGTGCAGGCGGGCGACTGGACCTTGGCAGCAATCATGCTTGCAGCAGCAGCGGTGTTTTTCGCGGGTATCATCGGGCCGATGGCCAGGCGGCTCAGCCGCCGCAACCTGCTGGGGTAAACCCGGCTTGAACGTTTTCTATTTAGGGGGGTGCAGCCGTGCGGCTACCCATTCATATCAACGAGCATAGCGCCGAGCCGCTGTACCACCAGATTGAATCCCAGCTCAGGTCGCTGATCATGAGCGGCCAGCTGGAGGAGAATACGCTGCTGCCCTCCAACCGCGAGCTTGCCCAGAATCTGCAATGCAGCCTTATCACGATCCGCAGGGTGTATCAGGATTTGGAGGCGGAGGGCTTGCTCCGTACGAAGCAGGGAACAGGCACCTTCGTCGCCAAGGTCGATGTCGAAGCCGGCGCCAGGCAGCGGCTGGAGGCGGTAGAGGCGGCCGTCTCGGCTGCGGTGGACGCCGGAGCAAGCGCAGGCCTCGGCCGTGCCGAGCTGGAGAGCATGCTGCGCGAAGAGCTGAAGCGGAGGAAGATGACATGACGAACCGATCGGAGGGAAACCGGGTGAGTACAGCTGTTCAGAATGCGAAGGTGACAGCGGATAGAGGAACACAGCCGGACGTCGTTGGAAGCGTACCGGCCGCAAGCTTCTCGGGCGTGCTGCTGAACCGCAGCCGGTTCCGGCTCGGTCCCCTGGATCTGGAGCTTCCGGCAGGCTATGTGACCGCGATTGTCGGTCCCAACGGCTGCGGCAAAAGCTCCACCTTCCGACTGCTGCTTGATCAGGCTCGCCCCGATGCAGGGGAGATCATGATGCTGGGCGAAGCGGTCGGCAAAGGAACGGACGATACGGAGCTCAAGCGCAGGATCGGCTACGTCCCGGAAGAAGACGACAAGCTCGACGGCAGGCTGCGCGGCACGGCCAAGGCGGACTTCGTCCGTCAATGGTATCCCGGATGGGATCGCAACGAATTCGAGAGAATGCTGAGGCAATTCGAGGTGGATCCTTCGCTGCGCCTGGGGAAAATGTCCAAAGGCATGCGCCGGAAATACGAATTGGCTCTCGCCATGGCGCACGGTCCGGAGCTGCTGCTGCTCGACGAGCCTTCATCGGGCCTGGATCCGCTGGCCTGGCGCACGATGGTCGACGAGCTCCACCGGTACATGGACGGAGGCAGCCGGACGATCGTCATGGCTACGCATATCATCGACGAGGTGAAGCGGCTGGCCGATTATATCGCCATCATGGATTCGGGCCGGATCATCGGCATGTACGAGAAGGATGAATTGCTGGGATCCTGGCATACCTTTTACCTATCCTCCCCAGAAGGCGCTTCGCCGGGCGACGTCGCCAGCGCCGCCGCTGCGATGCCCGGAATCGTACGGGTCGAGGAGGCGGGAGGAGGCACCTGCCGCGTGGTCACCTCCAGAGCTTGGGAAGCGGAGCAGTGGTGCCGCCAGCAAGGATATCTCATCAGCGGCCAGAAAGCGCTGGAGCTGGACGATATTCTGGATGACCTGATCCGGCAGAAGCGTTAAGCGATAAGGAACACAAATCGGATCCAAGCATGAGCAACAGGAAATCAACCCGCAAAGCGAAGCCTAGATTGCAGGCGATGCCGAAAAAGGCAAACGTCTGGACAGCATTTCAAGACGAACAGGGGGAAACAAGAAGTGAAACCGCTCATTGTGGAACGAGTCGTCAAGCAATATGCAGACAAAACCGCCGTCAACGGCATCAGCCTGGAGGTGGACCGCGGAGAAATCTACGGCTTGCTCGGCGCCAACGGCGCGGGCAAAACGACGACGATGCGGATGGTGCTCGGGCTGATCTTTCCCGACGAGGGCCGGATTCTGTACAACGGCAAGCCGTACACGAAGCAGCAGCTCAGGGACATCGGCTACCTGCCGGAGGAGCGAGGCCTCTATCCGAAGGTCAAGGTCAGCGAGCAGCTGGTCTACCTTGCCCGGCTGAAGGGAATGTCGGCGGCGGACGCCGACAAAAGCCTCAAGACGTGGCTGGAACGCTTCGGAGTGCCGGAGTATTATGACAAGCGCGTGGAAGAGCTGTCCAAGGGCAACCAGCAGAAGATCCAGTTCATCGCGACGATCATCCATAGGCCGAAGCTGATGATTCTGGACGAAGCGTTCAGCGGACTCGATCCGGTCAACGTGGAGCTGCTGAAGTCGACCGTCAAGGAGCTCCGCGATCAGGGAGCATCGATTCTGTTCTCGACGCATCGGATGGAGCATGTCGAGGAGCTTTGCCGCAACATTACGATTTTGCATCGATCGAACGAGGTGCTCAAGGGCAGCCTCAAGGAGATCAAGAACCGTTTTCCGAAGGAGAGAGTCATGCTGGCAGCGGACGGAGAGGTCTCCGGACTGGAGGAGCTGCCAGGCGTTCTCGGCGTCAAGCGGCATGAGCATGCCTACGAGCTGCGTATCGCGGACGAGGCTTCCGGGCGCGCGGTATTGCGTCATGCGATGCAGCAGAGCGACGTCACCCGCTTTGAGATCATGGAACCGACTTTGAACGAAATCTTTATAAAAACGGTAGGTGAAAAACATGAATGAGTTCTGGACGGTCACCGGCTTTACGTTCCGCAACAAGGTCAAAGGCAAAGCCTTCCTTATCACGACGCTCATCCTGGTCCTTATTCTATCGCTGGCCATCAATCTTCCCTACATCATCTCGCTGTTCAAATCCGGGGGCTCGGACAGCCCGAAGACGATCGGGTACGCCTCCATGCAGAGCGACCTGGCGCAAAGCAGCGTGACCCCGACTCTCGTCGGCGATTGGGTCAAGGAATATTTCGACTCCCAGCCGGCAGGCCAGCGGAAGCTCAAGCTGGAGAAGATCGATGGAGGAGCGAATGCGGCTTCGGCGGAGGCCGCTCTCAAGAAAGCGTTGACCGACGGGAAGATCAGCGGCTACATGCTGCTGGAGCCGAGCAAGGAGACCGGCTTCTACTCCGCTCTTTTCAAATCCGAGAAGATGCTCGACAATTCCGCGGTCGATGAATTGAAAACCGCGCTGCAGATCGTCAAGGCGAATGCCGCCGGCCTTACGGCTGAGCAGAAGACGCTGCTGTATGCGCCGGTCGACGTGAAGGCGCTGCAGATATCGACGGATGGAACCGCCGAGGATGCCGGCCGCACGGCTTCCCAGCAGGGCGTCAACATGGGCATGGTCTATGCGGTCCTGTTCCTGCTCTTCATGTCGATCATGGCGACGGGCCAGGTCATCGCGAGCGAAGTGACGACCGAGAAGAGCTCCCGCATCATGGAGGTGCTGATTACGAGCGTGTCTCCGCTGAACAGCATGTTCGGCAAAATCTTCGGCATGTTCCTGGTCGGCCTGCTCCAGATCGCGATCTATGTGGCGGCAGTCCTCATCAACATCCAGATCCCGACCAACAGGGAGGCGCTCGGCAATCTGGATATCCATCTCAGCGACGTCAGTCCGGACCTTCTCCTCTTCGCTCTCCTGTTCTACCTGACCGGCTATTTCCTGTTCGCAACGCTGTACGCGGCCGTCGGCTCCCTGGTCAGCCGTACCGAGGATCTCGGCCAGGCGGTCATGCCGCTGACGTTCGTGTCTCTCGCCGGGTTCTATCTGGGCATCTTCAATCTGGCGAATCCCGACAGCATGCTGGTCAAGGTGACTTCGTTCATCCCGTTCTTCTCGCCGTATGTCATGGTTCTGAGAGTAGGCGTAGGCCATGTGGCGACATGGGAGGTGCTCGTCTCGCTCGGCATCATGCTGGTCAGCATCTACGTGTTCGGCTGGCTGTCCGCCAAGATCTACCGTACCGGCGTCCTGCTCTACGGCAAGCGTCCGAGCATCAAGGAGCTGCGCAAGGCGATGAAGGCTTATAAAATCTAGCTTCAGGGATCGAACACGGGAGGGGAATGAAGAGCATGGCAAATACGAACGGACAAAAAAGAAGCGAGAAGAGCAGCCAATTGGGCTATCTTCTATTCTTCTCCTCCATGCTGTGCCTGCTGGCCGCCACGATGGATGCCGACGGATCTTCGCTGAAGCTGGGAGTCAAGCTGGCGGCAGGCATTGTCGGCGCGGTCGTAGCCGGAGCAAGCCTTCATCAATTCGGAAAAATTCGGCGAGGACAATAACTCGTTGGGGTCGATAGATTGATCCGGGCTTCCGGATTGATGCCAGAGCACAGGTTCTTGTGAACGAAAGAGAGCGGAATACCGAAATCAACACGATATAACCGGCCTCAGAGGCCGGTTTTTTTGTTGTTCTACTCCCTTCGAGCATGTACAGTTTACAGCCGGTAAGACACGGGAGAAGCGAATCCTCCGCTTCATGAGACGGTGTGGATGCCCGCTGTTGAACGGCATAGCTGCAAAAAAAGTGCCTTTGTTGCGGAGAAATTCCGATAGCTGCCTTCCGGCGGGTGTCATCTCCGTGATAAAAAGGGATATCTGCACGCCTTTTCGATCAAAATCATTTATCTTGCTTAAAGATTTACCGATAAATACAATAGTTTAAGTGTGCTATATTCATCTGCTGCGAAACCTTATTTTCTGGGAAATAACCATTTGAGGAGATCAAGATAAAAATGAGTTTTAAAGCCAAATCATTGTCTATCCTGTCGACGGCCGCGTTGCTCAGCGTTCTGGTACCCCACGCTTCCGCACAAGAATCTTTGACCGATATTACAGGCAGCTATGCCAAAGACGCCATTAATAAGCTTGCCGAAATGGGGATCATCAACGGTATCGGCGACGGCAAATTCGACCCGTCCGGCACGATAAAGCGGCAGGACTTTGCCATTATACTGGCAAAAGCTCTCAAGCTGGATCTTGGCAGTCCCCCATCAAAGGCTACCTTCAAAGACGTCCCGAACGGCAATTATGCTTTTGCCGCTGTAGAAGCAGCGGTAAAGGCAGGTTTGTTTAAAGGCATGGGCAATGGGGCCTTTGGCGCCAGCCTGAGCCTCACCCGTGAGCAGATGGCAGTTACATTTATTAATGCGCTGGGTGTCGACAGCAGCGGAAAAGGCCAGCATTTACCTTTCTCTGATGCGGCTTCCATTTCCAGCTGGGCAAAAGACGCGGTTGGCGCTGCAGTTGAACTCGGCCTCATCGCGGGAAATCCCGACGGCACGTTCAGGCCGGTCAATGAAGCAAGCCGCCAGGATGCAGCCCTGGTCACTTCCAAGTTGCTGACCCGCCTGGAAGAACAGCCAAAGCCATCTGCGACACCAACGCCGATACCAACACCAACACCGACACCAACGCCAACACCGACACCAACGCCGACACCAACACCGACACCGACATCGACACCAACACCGGCACCAACAACACCAACACCAACGCCAACACCAACACCAACACCAACGCCAACGCCAACACCAGATCCAGCCGACCAGGCAGCGGCCGATCTGGTGAAAGCCCAAATCGCCGCCTTGCCGGCAAAAGAGGCCATCACTCTGGCCGACAAAGCAGCTGCAGCTCAAGCACGAACGGCCTATGAAGCTCTGACTGCAACTCAGAAGATACTTGTAGGAGATATCGACCGCTTGACGGATGCAGAGGCGGCTATTGCGGCGCTGGAAGCGCAAGCAGCAGCAGACCAGGCAGCAGCCGATCTGGTGAAAGCCCAGATCGCCGCCTTGCCATCAAAAGAGGGGATCACTCTGGCCGACAAAGCAGCTGCAAGTCAAGCGCGTACGGCCTATGAAGCTCTGACCGCAAACCAAAAGGCGCTTGTAGGAGCTATCACGCGCCTGACGGAAGCGGAGGCGGCTATCGCGGCGCTGGAAGCGCAAGCAGCAGCAGACCAGGCAGCGGCCAATGTGGTGAAAGCGCAAATCGCCGCCTTGCCGGCAAAAGAGGCTGTCACTCTGGCGAACAAAGCGGCAGCAGCTCAAGCGCGAACGGCCTATGAAGCTCTGACCGCAGCCCAGAAGGCGCTAGTAGGAGACATCACGCGCTTGACGGAAGCGGAGTCGGCTATTACGGTGCTGGAAGCGCAAGCAGCAGCAGACCAGGCAGCGGCCAATGTGGTGAAAGCGCAAATTGCCGCCTTGCCGGCAAAAGAGGCTGTCACTCTGGCGAACAAAGCAGCAGCATCTCAAGCACGAACGGCCTATGAAGCTCTGACCGCAACCCAAAAGGCGCTTGTAGGAGCTATCACGCGCTTGACGGAAGCGGAGTCGGCTATTGCGGCGCTGGAAACACAGGCAGCAGCAGATCAGGCAGCTGCGGATTCTGTGAAAGCCCAAATCGCCGCTTTGCCGGCAAAAGAGGCTGTCACTCTGGCGAACAAAGCGGCTGCAGCTCAAGCACGAACGGCCTATGAAGCTCTGACCGCAACCCAGAAGGCGCTTGTAGGAGACATCAACCGCTTGACGGAAGCGGAGGCGGCTATCGCGGCGCTGGAAGCGCAAGCAGCAGCCGACCAGGCAGCGGCCAATGCGGTGAAAGCGCAAATCGCCGCCTTGCCGGCAAAAGAGGCTGTCACTCTGGGCGACAAAGCAGCAGCAGTTGCAGCACGCACGGCCTATGAAGCTCTGACCGCAACCCAGAAGGCGCTTGTAGGAGCTATCACGCGCTTGACGGAAGCGGAGGCGGCTATTGCGGCGCTGGAAGCGCAAGCAGCAGCAGACCAGGCAGCGGCCAATGCGGTGAAAGCGCAAATCGCCGCCTTGCCGGCAAAAGAGGCTGTCACTCTGGGCGACAAAGCAGCAGCAGTTCAAGCACGCACGGCCTATGAAGCTCTGACCGCAACCCAGAAGGCGCTTGCAGGAGCTATCACGCGCTTGACGGAAGCGGAGGCGGCTATCGCGGCGCTGGAAGCGCAGGCAGCAGCAGACCAGGCAGCGGCCAATGTGGTGAAAGCGCAAATTGCCGCCTTGCCGGCAAAAGAGGCTGTCACTCTGGCCGACAAAGCAGCAGCAGCTCAAGCACGAACGGCCTATGAAGCTCTGACCGCAACCCAGAAGGCGATTGTAGGAGATATCACGCGCTTGACGGAAGCAGAGGCGGTTATTGCTGGCCTCGAGACCCTTACAAGCAAAGTGTTGACCACTTTTGATTTCTCTACCGTTTATGCTGCTCAAGCCAGGGGAGAAAGCAAAACGATAACGTCAACAAATTTCCAAGCGAACCCGAAGCATTTCACGATAAGCGACGGGAAGATCACCATTCCGGTTGACCTGACCTGGAACATTCCGTTGAACGGATTCACTACAGGACAGGTGGTAGGCTCGGCGGTAGACAGCTTTATCCAGGACTACTGCAATGCGCATGGAATCGACCTTGGTAACCGGACCTTAGGCGGGATGGGGTTTGAAGACACCTTCTTCATCACTACCTTCAAAACCGGATCTTCCGCTTCGATTACATTGGGCGGAAATGATTGGTCCTTCTTCTTCCAAAACAATCATTACACCGGGACGGACGAGGACAGCTCCAAAAACCGTACGTTCACCATCGGCGACGGCGCAGCAACGGCAACGATTATGCTGGATTGGAATTATGCCGACATGGCTGCCTTGGTCAGTGATCTGAATAATCAGCTGAACGCGGCATCCGTAGCCGCTATCGCCGTAAAAGTAAACGAGAATCAATTCAAGCTCGTTCCGAGCTCCTCTGATAAAACCATAACGGTTTCGGGAAGAGACAAAGATGTACTGTTCGGCAATTAAGAGGTTAATGGCCGAATAACAAGATGAATAGCAGGCTGCATGATCGTGCTCCTTCAGCTGTTCAGCACGGAGCTCGGCCGCAGGACGGAAATAGAGAGAAGCCGCATACCGGATCGGTATGCGGCTTCTCTCCGTTTTCAAAAGGCTAGCCTTCCTTGCCTGCGAAGGTCACTCTGTTCTTGCCTTCGCGCTTCGAGCGATACAGAGCCTCGTCGGCTTTGCGGATGACCGAGATCGGATCCGGGTCGTCATCCGGCCATCGGGCTGCGCCTACGCTGCAGCCGATTTCAATGGAATGGCCATCAATCAGCAAGGGTTCATTGATGGCCTGGATAATCCGGTGCGCCAGCGCGGTGCCGCCGGCTTCGGAATCGTTTGCGGAGGTGTAGAACACGGCCAGGAACTCGTCGCCTCCCAGGCGGACCGCAAGCTCTCCAGCACGCATGCAGGAACGGATTCTAGCCGCTGTCTGCTGCAGGAGCAGATCGCCGACTTGATGGCCGTACTGGTCGTTGACCAGCTTGAAGCCGTCCAAATCCATGTAGAGAAAGGTCAGAACCTTGCCGCTGCGGGCAGCGGCGACCGCGTGGTCCAGATACGAATCCAGCGCGCGGCGGTTGGGAAGTCCCGTAAGCTTGTCCTGATGAGCCTGATTTTCCATCTCATCGAGCGCAAGCTCGGTCTTCGTCAGGTCCGTGACCAGGTGATGGAGGGTTTTCGACAGAATTTCAATGTCGCGGATGCCTTTATGGATCGGAATCGCCGAATGCTCGCCCCGGAGCAAGCGCTCGGCGGCAACCGTAATCCGTTTCAACGGGCGAGCGGCCATGCCGGCGGTGAACCACCCCGCTATCGCGAACACGAGGGCGGTCAATACCCCGATCCCAATAATGAAATGCCGGATATCATCTACGGGAGCGTAGGCGATGTCGATCGGCTGCCTGATGATGACGGTCCATCCGAGTCCCTTGTAGTTCTGATGCCCGTCTCCAAGCGCGTACCCCGTCAAATAGGTTTTGCCGTCGCTCCAGCGTTCCTTCGAATAGCCGTTCTTGCCGGCTTGAGCTTCCGACAAGCTGTTCAGCACCAGCGGCTTGCCCACCATGGAGGAGGGGCCGATGAGAACCGTATCGTTGTTTCGGCTGACAACCAGAATATCTACTTTTTCTTTATGTTCTTGCAAGGGATGCAAAATAGAGGCTTCGATCTCGCGGGCCCAGGCCCAGCTGAGATGAGCCGCCAGCACCCCTTGAACGTTCAAGGCCTTGTCGTAGATCGGCAGGCTGATGTCGACAAACTGCATCGGCTCTCCGGTCGGATTGGGAAGAAGCTTGCCCAGCAGGACCGCCTCATGGACGTCTCCGATGAACTTCCCTTTTATCCCTTCCTGAAAAACAGGACGCTGAGCGATGTTGCTGCCCGTCAAAATCCCGTCGGTGGATGCGATGACCGTTCCCTTCGGGTCCAGATAGCCTACCCAGGTAAATGAAGGCAGGCTTAATTTCAATTGATCCAGCAAAGCTCGGATTTGCTCCGGGGAGCCGGGATGCTGCAACGCTTCCAGCTTGCTCAGCACATCGAGCTCACCCGAGCGTGACCACATGAAGGAATCCAGTTTATCCGCCATCTGATAGGATGTTTCCGATAGGGACTGGCCGATCTGGGATTCGATTTCAATGGTTGTTTTGCTGCCGATCGACCAGCTCAGCGCTCCGGTCAGCAGAATGATTACGGCGGCGAGCAAGACGGCGAAAATGGATCGAAGCGAATAAGACATCGGTAGGATTACGTTCCTTTCTTGGCGTATGCTGTCGTAAGGGATACGATGGACCTGCAGCACCGCAGTTTCAATCATCAGGCATGTCCTCGAAGAGAGAGCGAGCTCAGGAAAACGAACAAGACAGGCGATGACAGCCCCGCCGATTCGGCAGCTTCATCTTCTCCTTCCTTATATCGGTTAGGTACAATGGACATTATAGCGCATGCTTTTCCAAGGTAGGCTCCGAGCCGGCAGGATTCCGCTTCTCCGTCCGTCTGCACATCGGTCGTCCAAGCGGGCATAGTAGAAGCAAGAGATGGGCTTGTTTACACTTTTTTCATATGGAGGCATTGGGGTGGATAAAGTTGTGGTCCCGGAATGGGTGGAGTCCCGGTTTCCGTTCTATACATTCGACAGCATCCAATCGCTCTATGGCAGCGCGAATCTGCCGATCGGGCAAAGCTCTACCGCATTGGTCGCCATCGCCGGCGGCAAAGGCATCTTCAAGGCCGGCGATCGCAGCGGCGAAATTGCGGAAGGGAGCATCATTCTGCTTCCACCATGCAGCGAGGCCGCTCTGATTGCGGACCGTCTGCAGCCGCTCCATGCCTATACCCTCTCCATCGGCTCCATGGAGCCGAAGCAGCTTGCAGAGGGAATGATGCGCAAAAGCGATATCGCCTCCAATTCAGAGGTTCGCTTCTTTCCCTGCGAGCCGGAGATGGCTGCCCTTGTAGAGGAGCTGTACGTCCATCGTTCTCCGGAAAGCGAAGCCCGCCATGTCCGCAATCAGATCGTCTTCCACCAGCTCGTTCTCATGCTGCTCGAGCGGCAGCATTCCAGGGAGGCGGCAAGCCTGCAGCCGTCCATGGAACGAAGCCTGGCTTATTTGGAGAATCAATACAGCGGCAGGATGACGCGAGACGCCTTGGCCGAAATCGCCGGAGTGAGCTCGTCCCATTATTCCATTCTGTTCAAGCAGCTGACCGGCTTCTCCTTCAATGAATACTTGTCGCGCCTTCGCGTTCATCGGGCCAAGGAGCTGCTCCTGAGCGGCTCGGGCACGCTGAGAGAGATCGCGCTCAAGGTCGGCTACAAGGACGAGTTCTATTTCAGCCGGCGGTTCAAGCAGCAGACGGGAATGCCGCCCTCTGCCTACAATCGGATGCCTTTGCGGCGAGCAGCCGTCATGCTGACTCCATACGCCAGCCACCTGCTGCTCCTCGGGCTGGAGCCGGCCGTCCTCATATCCGACAACAGCGAATACGTGAACGCGGAAGGGGTTCAGCAGCCGCAAGCGATGCTGTTCATTCATGCCGACAGCTCCGTCGAGCAGGTGAGGTCGGCTTTGCTCGCCCATGACATCGAGCTGATCATTGCCGACAGCCGGCATCTGGACGAGCATGGGCTGCATGCCGCCCAGCTGCGTGTCGCCGCCCCGATTGCGGAGATTCCATGGATGGGGGTCGGGTGGAAGGAGCATCTCCGTCTTATCGCCCAGGTAATCAGGCGAGCCGAGCAGGCGGAGCGATGGCTGGCTGAATTCGAGGAGGAGGAACAGGCAGCCCGTGCACGGATACAGCATAGCGGAGCGGCTGGCGAGACGATCACGATAGTGGTGGTCAAGCCGGATAAACTGCTCGTATACGGAGCCCGCAATGTCGGATATGTCCTCTACAGCTCGCTTGGTCTGCAGCCGCCAGCCAAGATCAAGCAGGAGATGAATTGCCTCGGGGAACAATTCCATTCCATCTCTATTGAAATTTCGCAGCTTGCGGACTATGCGGGCGACCGGATTATGGTCATCGTGTTTCCGGATGTCAAAGGGTCGACGGCGCATTCCGAAGCGGTGCTGGGCTCTTCCTATTGGGAGGAGCTTCCCGCTGTACGCCGCAATCGCGTTCACTTTCTGGAGAAGGATGACTGGGTGCCGTACAATCCGGTATCGATTCGATTGCAGCTTCGGCGGGCGGAGGCGCTTTTTACGGGCAATCAATAGTCCAAGCTGTTTTCGTTGCCGGCAATCAATAGTCCAAGCCCATTTCCCAACAAAAAGGCATGGCTCGAAAACCAATGCATCTCTATAATAACTCATGTAAATGAGAATGATTTTCATAATCATTAATTGGCTGTGTAGAGATCGCATCTAAAGGGAGAGAGTCATGTCATGAAAAAGCTTTCCGTTCTATTTGTCCTTGCCTTTGTTGTTCTGCTGAGCGCCTGCGGCGGCAATCAAGCCAGCGATGCCGACGCCGGAAGCTCCCCGGCTCCCGCAGCGCCGCCCGCATCGGAAGCGGCAACCTTTACTTATCAATCCGAGAGCGGACCTGTCGAGGTTCCGACTCATCCGCAGCGCGTCGTCGTGCTTACCCGGTTCCTGACGGGCAACGTCATGATTCTCGGCGTACCGCTGGTCGGCGTGGACCAGATGTCCATGGACAACCCGAATTTCGCCGGCAAGCTGGACGGGGTGGAAGCTGTAGACGAAGAAAGCCTTGAAAAGATTGTGGAGCTGAACCCGGATCTCATCATCGGGCTCTCCGATATTAAAAACATCCATAAATTCAAGGAAATCGCCCCTACGGTCACCTATACGTACGGAAAGGTAGACTTCAAGCAGCAGCAGCTGGAAATCGGCAAGCTGCTGAACAAAGAAAAGGAAGCCCAAGCCTGGGTAGACGACTTCGATGCCCGTACGAAGAAAGCCGGAGAAGAGATCAAGGCGAAGATCGGCGCCGATGCGACGGTCTCGGTCATCGAGACGTTCAACAAGCAGCTCTATGTCTATGGAGACAACTTTGGCCGCGGAACCGAAATCCTCTATCAGCAATTCGGCCTGCATATGCCGGAGAAGGTCAAGGAAGCGACGAGCAGGGACGGCTACTTCGCCGTATCGAATGAAGTCTTGAGCGATTATGTCGGCGACTATGTCATTTTCAGCAAAAACGCCGATGAAGACAATTCGTTCCAGACGACGGAAACGTACAAGAACATTCCCGCTGTCCAAAATCAGCATGTCTTTGAAGCGGACGCAAAAGCGTTTTATTTCAACGATCCTCTGAGCATGGAATATCAGCTGGACTTTTTTATCAAGCATTTTCTCGGCTAAGCCCGGCACCATGATTTCTAGTTCCGAACCGGCCCTTCCGGCCGGTTTTTTTTGGTTCGGCTCCGCATGAGAAATTCGGGGCGGCGGCATGGAAAAAAAGCGGATTTCGACAAAAATCGTTCAAATTTGCCATGAAGTTAAAGAATGCATCGTTATATTCCGATATGTGTAATGTTTGCAGTCGATCCGCCGGGAGCGGAAAGGAGCGTCGTCATCAACGAAAGCTCAACAAGCAACCTAGCATTCAGGCGGGGAGCAAACAGGCAACCATAGTCAGTAAAGAAAGCGGGCATGATCATGAACAATCCGTTTACGGCCGGAAGGCCTCTGGCGCTTGCGTTTGCCGGGTCGGCCGCACTGATCGGAGCGGCATCGGGTATCGTCCATTTCGCCGTGCTGTCGCTTGCGGGCGCAAGCGGCCGCAGCGCCGCATGGGGCGGAATGCTGACCTTTGTCCTGGTTCTTGCGGGAGCGGCTGCATTGACGGCGCTCTCGCCGAAGATTCGCCGCCACTTCGGCCTGGAGCCGGCAGCAGGCGAGGCCGAGGCTGCGACTTCTGCGCTGCAGGAACAGGAGCAGTCCCAGAGCACGGAGCGCATCCTGTCCTTGGCCAAGGAAGCGGCTGCCGCTTCCGGTTCGCTCGTCCGGGACAATGAGTTCTGCAAAGACCTGGTGGAAGGAATAACGGCTTCCATCGAGCAGATCTCGCTCGGCAACGAGTCCATCGCAGTGGAATCCAGAAACAATATGGCCATGCTGGAGGAAGTCACGAAGGGGATGGAGCATATCGCGAACTCCTCGATGTCGCTTGCAGAGGAGACGGCTGTCGTAGCGGAGACCGCCGACCAGGGAGCCGCGGTCATCGACAATGCGGTATCCCAGATGAATGTCGTCTCCGAGCATGCGGCGGCTTCCTCGGAAGCATTGTCGGGAATGAGCGGCTTGAACGAGGAGATCGAGAAGATCGCCCATGTCGTGAGCCAGATTTCCAGCCAGATCAATCTGCTTTCCCTGAACGCGGCGATCGAGGCTGCCCATGCGGGCGAATTCGGCAGGGGCTTTTCGGTCGTTGCCAGCGAGATTCGCCAGCTGGCCGAGCAGTCCTCCTCTTCGGCCCGGGATATCGCCAAGACGGCTGCGGATATTCGAAGCTATTTCCGGCGTTCCTCCGAAGCGATGACCCGTTTCAACGCGGAGCTGCAGTCCGGGGTGAGCAGCGTGAACTCGGCCGGACAGGCTTTCCATGAGATCGTCGGCCTGACGGGAAGCGTATCCGAAAAGGTTCAGGAAATATCCAGCGTCACGCAGCAGATCAACGCAAGCACGGAAGAAATTTTGACCTCCGTCCGCGGAACGTCGGAGAGCACGGAAGTGGCGCTGGCCGGTTCCAAGGAAATCTCCATGTCCGCGGAGGAGCAGCTGGACGCCATGTCGCAGTCGCTCGATTCGGCACGTCTGCTGAGGCAGCAGGTGCTGGCCATCCAAGAAGAAGCATCCCGCCATGCGGCTGATCCTGAAGCAAACAGATGAAAATGGGCAGCATTCAACACTTGCCGAAGAAGGCCGTTCCTTTCATGGAAGAGCAAGGGGCCGCCGGTCCGGCGATCGCGGCCTCCATCGGAGGCCTGCATGAGCCTGCTCCGGCGCAAGCCGCCAACGGAAACGCCTAGCCGCTTTTTACAGAGAAGATTTATAGAATCGGAGAGTGGATTCGATGAAACTCGCAGAAGCCATGCTGCGTTATTTGAAGTCTGCAGGAGTCGAGTATCTGTTTGGAATTCCGGCCGGCATCATCGGACCGATCTATGATTCGCTCATCGACGTGGGCATCAAGCCCGTCATCGCGAAGAACGAGGCGGGATCGGCCTATACGGCGGCCCGTTATTCCAGCACTTCGGGAAGGCTGTCCGTATGCGCCGGAGCGGGAGCTGTAGGCGTCAGCAACATGATGAACGGCATTGCGGACGCGAAGCGGGCCAAAGCCCCGATGCTGGTCATCGCTGGCGGCATCAACCGCTGGCAGATGGGCAAAGGAGCCATCCAGGAGCTCGATGGAGAACAGATGGTGAAGGGTGTCACCAAGTACAGCGCGACGGTGCTGCGCGAGCAGGATGTGCTGGAGGAGCTGGACAAGGCGGTACGGATCGCTCTGACTCCTCCTTGCGGTCCGGTGTACCTGTGCATTCCTATCGACATCCAGCGCTTGGATCTGGACGTTCCTATTCCCGAAGCGCCGGCTGCAGCCGAGTTCTCAGCTCCTCTGCCGGACCCTGCTTCGCTGGAGCATGCGGCTGAGCTGATCCGCTCCGCAAGCAAGGGGCTGATCATGGTCGGCCGCGGCGGGCGTGGCTTCGGCGACGGCATCAGGCAGCTCAGCGAGAAGCTGCAGTGGCCCGTAATTACGACGCCGGCCGGCAAGGGAATCGTTTCGGGAGATTTTCCTTTGAATCTGGGCAACTACGGGTTCTCCAGCACGGAGGCAGCCAGCCGGTATGTGAATTCCGCCGAACCCGACTGCGTGCTTGTGCTGGGCAGCAGCCTCGGGGAAGCCTCGACCTGCAACTTCAACGACGTGCTTGTCGCCGGACGGAAGGTCGTCCATGTGGACCGCGATCCTTCCGAGCTCGGCAAGGTGTTCCATACGGACGCAGCCGTATGCGGCGATCTGAAGGAGGTTCTTCCTTATCTTCTGGAGGCTGTTCCGGCCGCATCCATCCGGTACATTCGGGTGGAGACCGTCAACGCGCCTTACGAGCTCAACCATACCGGCATGTCTCTGCGGCTGTTCCTGGAAAACCTGAAGCGCACCATGCCGTCGGATACCCGCTATGTATGCGATATCGGGGAGTTCACCAACTTCGCGCTGAAGTACATCCATGTCCCGGACGGGGGAGACTTCGAAATCAACCTCGATTACGGAGCGATGGGCTCGGCAATCTCGGGAGCGCCCGGACTGGCCCTCGCCGATCCGTCCCGGCCGGTCGCCGTCATCGCAGGGGATGGGTGCTTCTTCATGAACGGGATGGATATTCTGACCGCCAAGGAATATCGGATTCCCGTCGTTTACTTCATCATCAACAACGCGATGCTGTCTTATGTGGAGAGGGGCCAGCAGTTCCTCTTCAGCCGCTCCATTCCGGATTACAAGCAGGAGCGCATCTCCATCGCGGCCATGATGGAAGCCGCCGGAGTACGGTCCATGTCGGTCGGCAGCATCGAGGAGATGGCGTCGATTCCATCCTTCCTCGAAAACCTGGACGGTCCGTGCCTCATCGAGGTCATTACCGATGGAACCGAGCCTGCTCCGATTCTGGACCGGCTCAAAGCGCTCGTCGTCAACTGAATTCAACTAAACTCGCCAAGAAAGAAGGATACCGAAATGGGTAGCTTCAATATTGATCTGGATAAAACGAACAAGATTTTCAACGCGCAGGTAGAAGGAACGTTCTCTCCGGAGGACGGCATGAAATCCGTGGAGGCGTACAAGGCCACCATCGCGACGATCGATACGTCCGAGTACGAAATCCGCATCGACTGCACGCTGCTCAATGTCTCGGCTCCAAGCTCGCTGCCGATTCTTGAAGGCTGCTTTGCGCTGTACAAGGAAGACGGCTTCAAAAAGGTTTCTCTCCTGCTTGCCAAAAATCCGGTGCTCAAAATGCAGCTCGGACGCGTCGCTCGCGGAGTAGGCCTGGAAAACTGCGAAATCACCGAAGTCTAAATCCGATCCAGAGGAGGCAAAGCCAATGACAGCCGTCCGAATCCGCAGCCTGGAAATCTACCATCCTTCCCACGAAGTGGACAATGAGTACTATATCGAGCGCTTCCGCCAGTCCGGCGTCGAAGTGTCGGGCTTGCTGAAGGCGCTTGGCCGCGACAAGCGGTTTGTCATCGACAGCCCGGAAGAAAATACGTACACGATGGCGCTGGAGGCATCCTGCAAGGCGCTTGCCGCCGCCGGGTTGGCTGCCGAGGACCTCGATCTCATCATCTTCTCCTCCCAGACGCCGGAGTATCTGCTTCCGAGCAACGCTCTCAAGCTCCATAGCGGACTTGGCGGCAGCAAGCAGACGATGTGCTACGACATCAACGCGAACTGCGCAGGCATGCTGGTGGCGGTCGAGCAGGCGAGCCGCACGATGCTGAGCAATCCCCGCATCAAGCGGGCGCTCGTCGTCGGAGCGGATCACTTCTCCGTCCACAGCCCTCAGGAGCCGGTGTACCATTCCAACTTCGCCGATTCCGCGGCTGCCGTCATTCTCGAATCCCAGGAAGGAAGCGGCGGCTTCATCGATTCGCTCTATCAGACGGACACGGCGGTCATCGACAATTCCCTGTTCCCTGCCAATGGCCTCTCGAACCTGTATCGCGGGGACGCTGCCGAAGCCCAGGTCCGATTCACTCCGTTCGACGACTCCGTATGCGTCGATTCCGCGGTCGATTCCCTGCGCGAGCTGATGGAAAGCAACGGAATCCGGGACGTGGAGGTTGGCGCTTATCTGTTCTCCCAATTCTCGGTCGGCAACGTGAAGCTCGTCTCGGAGCGGCTCGGCATCGACGGCTCCAAGGTCGCTTATGTCGGGGACAAATACGGCTACACCGCCAGCAACAGCCCGTTCCTTGCCCTGCATGACGCTCTGCGGGACGGCAAGATCAAGCGCGGCGACTATCTGGTGTTCTGGACGGTCGGCGCTGGCTGGCAGAACGTATCCATGCTGATGGAATACTGATTCGTTATTCTTGTCTTAAAAAAGCTGTCTCCTTGCCGAAAGGCAGGGGGACAGCTTTTTGATTTGTCGTACAGGATGAATCCGCTATGGCCAGAGATGAAGTGACAGCATCATTTAATTTATAAAAAAGATATTTATACAGAAATAATATTAATGTGAAATGATTTTTTTCTCCTAAATAGAAATTAGTAATTTTTTACTATTTCCATGAACAAAAAAGATTGATAGGATAAAATTGCTTTAAATTCCAAATAAAAGAAATGAGAGGTGCAATTGTGAAAAAGAAGATAGTCATCCCGGCTCTGCTGGCTGTATCGATGGGATCATCTTGGGCGACCGGAGTTGCCGATGCGAAATGGACGCATGGGTACAGCGGACAAAGCGCCTATCAGAGAACGGGCAGCTGCGCGTACGGCGATCGTGCCGGAGGAGAATATGTGCAAGCCTTGCATGATGGCATGGTAGGCAACAATCTTGCCGACACAGGCACCGTTTATAGGGATAATCAATCCTGGTCCAGCGATTTGACGGGTTCCTTTGCAGACTCCAAGCAATTTTTCGCTTTTGCGGGACATGGACTGGATGCGAATGCCATCGGCAATGGAAAGGGAGCAGCCTCGCATTTCTATACCTTGAATTCCTCCACCCAATTTCACTCAAGCCACTCTGATGATGCGGCAAACGCGCAGTGGGACGAAATCAGATGGGGGAGCAACGGATTGAGGTGGGCAACGATGTACCAATGCAACTTCCTGCGGAATCTGGGTTCGACGGCCAACGATACCAAGATTCTGAATATGTTCAAAGGAATGCGGCTCATGATGGGTTTTGCGAGCATTATGTACCTCGACTCTCGCGAAGGGGGCAGGTATGCGGCCAGGATCGGCGCTGGATGGACTCTCAAGGACTCCTTCTTCGATGCGGCGGCTTACTATCAGCCGGCTCTCAAGTACGGCGAAACAAATCCGACTGGAAAGGTTATCGCAAGAGTTGTAGGCCCTACTTCCCTCGGGGGAGACAAATGGGACAGCTCTACGGGCGCAGGCCTTTCCTTCAACGGCAGCAATGCAAGTTCGTTTACCACTTGGACAAAAGAAATTACTATAAATCCTTAAGGAGGGAAAACCATCGATGAAAAAGCTCATCATTTCGGCAACCGCGCTTGGCGTTCTCGCTTTTGCAGGATATTCGTTGTCCGTTGAAGGCAAGAGCGAAGAAAAGCTGCCCGAATTGTTCATTCCGGGGATGGGGCAGAGCGTGGCGAACGACTTCAAGCTGTCGCTTGAATCCATGGACAGTTCCGAGCTCCCGGAAAAACAGCAGGTGTATAAATTCAAGAAGTTCAATATTACCCTTGAAGACGCCAGAAAAAAAGCAGCTCAATTCGATCCAAGCTTCGAGAAAGCGGCTCCCAAACAGAATGCTCAACTGAATTCGTATTCATTCGAAAATGAAACGGTATTAGTGGAAATAGAAAAAGATACTGGAAAGATGTACTACCAGGATAAGACTTATCCATCCGAAGTGGCGAAGAACATACCGAGCGATGAGGAAGCCGTTGCATCTGCAGAGGAATTTCTCGAGAAGTTCGGATGGCTGCCTGAAACTTTCGAGCCTGCGGGAGTGACGGCCAATACGATCGTTCCTGGAGATGTCAATTCCGAAACGGAAGCAGGAGACTATGTATCGACGAAAACAGTTCATTTCTACCAAAAGATCGATCAATTGCCAGTTCTCGGTGTTTCACGGATCATGGTAGAGGTTGGAGATAACGGGCAAATCGTATCGGCGAGAAAATATCACAAGGAAGTGGAGGCCTTTACGAGCTACGGCCTGAAATCAGTCCGGGAGGCCGCTCAAGACCTGCAGACGTCCAAAGGTGTCCACAATATCTCGGAGGACGCAAAAAACGTCGTTCTCGATAAGGTGGAGCTGGCTTATTACGAAGATCCGGCCAGATTGGATCAGCAGCCTTATTTGCAGCCCGTATATGTTTTTGAAGGAACCTATGATTATGAAGGAAAGAAAGTAAGCTTTTCCGGAGTTGTCCCGGCAGTCAGCAGCGGTTCTATTAAAGCCATGGATGCAGACGTTCCGCCAGCTGTAAGTTATAAGGAAAAAGAGGGGAAATAAGGTTTGAATCGAATGATGACGGTACCGCTAAAGGGGGAACGGAATTCCAGCGGCGGTCACCTTTTTTGGCACAGGAGGATGGAACTTGAAATCAAAGTGGAAGTTAGGCATGGCAGGGGCAGTTGTGCTCCTGCTCGCTGCCGCGGCATTATGGCGCTTGAACCCATGGCAATCGACGCTCCCTGCCCGTATCTTGGTTCCGCTGCCGGGCGTATCGGAGAACGGGAAGGTCAAGTGGACGTACGAAGAAAACAAAACCACTGCTGCTATCGATTCCCTCGTGCTCGTTGAAGACGAGCGGAACAAGCACTACCAGCCCGGTGATGAAATCAAGCTGATGAATACCGTTTTTGTGCTGAAGGAAATCAAAAAGGTTGGCGGAGACGAGTATGCGGCTGAGCTCATTCTCAAGAAGTAGCGCAGACGGAGGCCGAGGGAAGCGGCAGCGCATGATTCAGGGAGGCTTGCTGGCAGCTGTCCTTGTGTTGGCTATTTATGCCGTATACGATGCTTCCAGTTCCTCCGAAGAGGCTGCGGATGAGATCCTGCTGAAAGATAGGGCGGGAGGCGAGCATAACCTGAATCTATCGGACGGAAAAGTAAAGCTGATCAACATATGGGCTTCCTGGTGCGTTCCTTGCCAAAAGGAGATTCCTGTCCTGGACAAGCTGTTCCAGACATACAAAAAGGAAGTCGATTTCTATGCCGTCCATGCAACCCGGCAGGATACGGTCTATGAAGCGGTCAACTTCCAGCTGAAAATGAAGATGAAAACGCCGGTTTATTTTGATGAAAAAGGCGAGGCAGAGGAGTACTTCAAGCTTAAGTCCATTCCGACGACGATACTGGTCGATCAAGACGGGAAGAAGCATTTTATTTATGGCCCTTTGGAAAAAACGGAAGTGGAAGGTTTGCTTGAAGCCTATTTATCCCGATAAGAGAAGCGGGTCCCAAATCGGAGGGATTTCAATATTTCCTCGGAAATAGGGCTCGATGAACGAAGCTCGGCGACTGTAGCGGTCAAGCGCTTGTCCCGTCCATGAAGCGAAGCGGCAGCCCCTCTAATCGGCCTGGTTAGAGGGGCTGCTTCTCTTCTAAGAGCTTGCAGGGAGAAGGGAACATCCGGCCAAGGCCCCTAAAGCAATAAAAGCCCTCAAAGGTAGGAGAGGACTTCGGCAGCACGGGATCAAGCCCGCATGAGCATTATTCGGGGGCGTCTTTGTTCAGGCTTGGGGCTGGAGAAGGTCCTGGTACGATTTGTACGCCAGAATGGCGACAATCAAAGATCCGATAAAGAAAAAAACGGATCCTCCCAGTGTAAACAATCTGCCGATCAGGGTGTATTTAGCATCATCGATCTGGGCAAGCTGGTTCATTTCTGTCCCTCCCTAGGCCATTTATCCTAGTGTATGCATCCCTGATCAATCGGTTCTGCTCCCAGCCTGAAGCGGCAGGCTGGGAACGAGCCTTCGCATTACAGGGAGTACTTCCTGTACATGCCGACGGAAGCGGGCTCCGTATAGGCAAAGCCGTATTGCTTGTACAAGCGGTCAGCGGGCACATCGGCAATGAGGCTTACGTAGGAGCCCTTCGGCGCATGGTTGTCCAGATACTCCGTCAAATGAGCCATCACGAGCTTGCCGAGTCCTTTCCCTTGATAAGAGGGCTCTACCGCGATGTCGACGATCTGATAGAAACAGCCGCCGTCGCCGATGATCCGGCCCATTCCGATCAGCCGGTCTTCATGCCGGAGAGATACGCAGTAGATCGAGTTCCGAAGTCCGATCGCAGCTCCTTCCGGACTTTTGGCGCTCAATCCTGCGGCCTTTCGGAGACGGATGTATTCTTCCGGGGCGGGAGCTGCATGGTGGACGGATGGATTCAGGGTTCATTTCCCCTTTCAATTTTTCGTAGATACGGATCAGCCCTTAAGCAGATCCTTGGCGGAGGATTCTATCTTGTGCCGATACCGGGGCAGATGGCCGGCGAGCGCGGCGAGCGCGATCGACGCCGCCTGGCGCTCTTCGCCGGCATCGGCCAGGCATAGGGCCAGGAAAGCCTGGACGGCGTCGTCCAGATGATCGGACCCGCGCCGCTGCTCGGTAGAGAGCAGGGCGATCGCCTCCGGCAGCGCGCCGATGCCGCGCAGCAGGCTTGCGAGCTGAATGACGGCAAGCCTCCTGCGCTCTCCCTTCAATCCTCCCGATAGGGCGCGCCGGTACAGCGGCACGGCAAGATCGGACTGCCCGGCGTGCTCCAGGGAGGCGGCGCGTTCGAAGGCCGCTTCAGGACTGTCCTCGGGAAGCTCGGAAGCGAGCCGTTCCATTCGGGCGACGAGTTCCTCTCTGCTCAAGGCGTCTGCGGAGCCCCACAGCAGCGCCACCCGTTTATCCCAATCATGAGGCATAAGGCATCTCTCCTTGGTCCGTTTCCTCTCCACTATTATAGGGCTTGACTTGACGGGAACCAAGCTTGCGCGCCTGATCGGGACGTTACATTTTCGGCGGAGTCGTATACAATCGGTGTATACGAATTCGGCAAAAAAAGCGCAGCCGGACGTAAGCACCGGGAAAGAAGACAGAGGAGGAGCTCCATGCATTCGAAAGGAAAGAAGCTGCTGGCATGCTTGCCGGCCGCATGTCTGGCCATCCAGCTGACGGCTTGCGCCGCCCCGGCCGATGCCGTGGATTCCTCCGGCAGCGCCAGCCCCGCGGGGCTGAAGAACGGAGCGGACGAAGCCGGGCATGAGGCGGCAGCGGCTGCCCGTACCCCGGCCCCGACTGCCTCTGTTCCGGTGGATTCGAGCGCGCCGCAGCCATCGAGTGTCAGCCCGCAGCCTTCCCCCGCCGGCAAGGCCGCGCCCGCCAAGCAAGGAGTGAAGCCAGTGGCAGAGAAAAAGCATCGGCTGCCGGAGGGCTTCGTTTACTTGGATGAAGTCATCCCGACGCTCAAATCCGATATCCGCTATTACACCGACTACAATTTCGTGGGAAGAAGGCTGGACGGCTATAAGGCGCCATACGCCATCCTGTCCGAGCAGGCGGCCCAAGCGTTGAAGGCGGTCAGCGACGATCTTGCCGTGAAAGGACTCGGACTGCTGGTCTACGATGCCTACCGCCCGGTCAAGGCTGTCCAGCAGTTCATGTCCTGGTCCAAGGATGGGGACGATACCGTCATGAAGGACGTCTTTTATCCACAAGTGGACAAGGCCGACGTGTTCAAGCTTGGTTTCGTATCCTCCCGTTCGGGGCATTCCAGGGGCAGCACGATCGATCTCACGACCTACAGCCTGAAGACAGGCAAGCCGACCGACATGGGCAGTCCTTTCGATTTTTTCGGGGAAATCTCGAGCCACGCTACGAAGCAGATCGGAGCCGTCCAAGCGGCTAACCGGGCCGTTCTCAAGAAAGCGATGGAGAAGCGCGGCTTCCACCCCTACAGCAAGGAATGGTGGCATTATACGCTCGAAAAGGAGCCGTTTCCCAAGAAATATTTCGATTTCGACATTGAGTGACGAGAGGTTCGATGCGGCGATTTTCCCGACGCTGCAGGCATTCATTTAACGCAGGAACTGACGCAGTGGAAACGAAGCGATTCCCATGCCCGGCTTGACCAACCGGTGGTGGGGATCGCTTTATTTATTTTCGGGGAAACAAAAAAATCTATGATCCCATCCAATTTTATCGAATTTATTTAATGAAACCTTTTCTTGCCGTTGACGGCTACCTGACACAGGTCTTATATGCTTAGAGCATCAAGACATTGATCAGGAGGATGTTCGATGACAACCATTGTCCGCCGCAAGCGCGTTACCGCCCTTCTCGCCCTGTCGCTCTCCCTCGCCTTATCCGCATGCGGAGCCCAGAATGCGTCCCAGAATGCAGCCGGCCCGGCTGCAGAAGGACAGGCTCCGGCCAACACGGAAGCCTCGGCCGCTCCGGAAGCTTCGACGGAGCCGTCCAAGTCGGACGAGCCGCTCGTCGTCTACCTGAACGACTTCGACGAGATCATCCAGCCGATGTTCGAGCAGGCGACCGGCTACAAGCTGGAGCTCGTATCCGGCAACGGAGCGGAGCTCGCATCCCGCATCGAAGCGGAGAAGGGCAATCCGCATTGGGATGTCGTCTGGATGGATTCCATGCCGATGATCGACCAGCTCGGCAAATCCGGCCGCCTGCTGGAGGGCTGGACGCCGGCCGACATCGGCAACCTGACGGACTTCGCCAGCGGGCTCGTTCCGGCGAGCGGAGCCTACTATCCGACCGGCGCCCACGCCGCCGCAGTCATCGCCTACAATACGAAAGCCTTCACGAAGGACACGGCTCCGAAGACATGGGCCGATCTGACTGACGCGAAGTTCAAGAATACGCTGGGCATGGCCGACCCTGCTGTCGCCGCTCCTGCCTATCCGTTCGTCTCCTGGTTCTTCCAGAACCAAGGCATGGACGCCGCGAAAGGGTATTTCGACAGCCTGTTCAAAAACGGCATGCATGTGTATCCGAAGAACCCGAACGTCGCCAAAGCGCTGACCGGCGGAGAGATCAAAGCGGCTGCCCTTCAGGAAAGCAACGCCTACGCGCTGAAGAACAAAGGCGAGCCGGTCGACATCATCTGGCCTGCCGAAGGAGCTCCCGCGTCGGTGCGCGTCGCCGCCATCCAGAAAGAGACGAAGCATCTGGAAGCGGCCAAGGCGTTCGTCGAATTCCTGCTCGATCCGAAAACGCAGCAGGAGCTGATCGACAAGGGCGAGGAGAGCTACTTCGAGCCGTCCGCCAAAGGAGTGAACGCCAAGGCCGACCGCGCGGCGGATGCCAAGCTTGTCGTGGCCGAAGCGGCCTGGGCCGGCGAGAAGGAAGGCGAGATCAAGCAGTGGTTCGCGGACAAAGCGGTGAAATAAAGGGATGAAGTTCATACCGAGTCAAGGCAACAGGACGGGCTGGCTGATGCTGGCCGTCCTGTTCGTCCTCATCCTGCTGCCGCTGCTCGCGGTCGTCGTCCAGGTGCTCTTTCCCGGCATTTTCTTCGGCACCTTGAAGATAGGCGATCTTTCCCTGCTGCTCGACATCTTCAGACGGCCGCTATGGTACGCCTCGCTCAAAAACTCGGTCCTGCTCGGCCTGGGCACGACGGTTCTGGCCACACTCCTCGGCGGAGCGCTGGCTTTTGCCCGTTCCCGCTGGGCATTCCGGACGGCCAGGCTGCTGGACGTATCGGTATGGCTGCTGCTGATCACCCCTTCCTTCATTCTGGCTCAGGGGTGGGTCATGTTCGCGGCTCCGGACGGCCTCGCTTCCCAGTGGCTGGGCTGGAACGGAGCGACCCGAATGGTGTTCCAGCCTGCCGGGCTGATCGCCGTCATGACGCTGAGCAAGTTCCCGCTCGCCTATCTGACGGTGAAGGCGGCGCTGGAATGGAGGGTCGAGAGGCTGAGCGACGCGGCGCGGCTGTCGGGCGCGTCCCCATGGACGGTGCTGCGCACCGTGGAGCTGCCGCTGCTGCTGCCTGCCATCTGTTCGGGAGCGATGCTGGTGTTCATGGACACGGTCGGCGACTTCGGCCTGCCTGCCTCCATCGCAGCGGTGTTCCGCTTCCCGACGCTGCCCTATTCCATTTATTCCGCGCTGTATACATCGCCGATCCGCTTCGACATGGCCGGGGCGCTGTCGTTCTATCTCGTGCTGCTGATCGCGCTCGCGATGAGCGTCCAGCTGTACGCCATGCGCAAGTCGCGCTTCGACTTCCTCTCCTCCCGCGCGGTCAAGTCCGAGCCCCGCCGTCCGGCGAAGGGCGGCGCTCTGCTGGCGCTGGGCAATGCCGCCTTCCTCGCGGTCGCCATCGGCATCCCGCTCGGCTCCAATCTGCTGATGTCGCTGCAGGGCGACTCCGCCGGCGGAGGGTTCACCCTGGAGCATTACCGCGCTCTGTTCCGGGATGGCGGGCGGCTGGCGCAAGGGCTGGCCCATTCCCTCGAAATCGCGCTCGGCGCGGCGGCCATCGGACTTGTCGTCGGCTTCCTGACGGCATATGTCCTGAACTATACCCGCTTCAAGCTGAAAAAAACGATCGACGTCCTGTCTCTCGTCTCGCTGGCAGTGCCCGGCATCGTGCTCGGCATCGGCTACATCTTCATCTGGAACCAGGCCTGGCTGCAGCCTATCGGACTGCTTCTGTACGGCACGCCGTGGATTCTGGCGCTCGGCGGCGTCGCCGGAGCCATCCCGGTCATTACCCGCATCATGGCGGGAGCGATGGCCCAGGTGCCGGAGCGGCTGCTGGCCGCGGCGCAGCTGCAGGGAGCCGGCTTCTCCCGCCGTCTGCGCACGGTGCTGGCGCCGCTCGTGAAGGGCGCGCTCCTGTCTGCCGGACTGACGGCGTTCGGCTCCAGCGTCTTCGATCTGGCGCTGTCCTCCGTGCTGTACCCGCCCAACTACATGACGCTTCCGGTCGTCATCAACAAAGCCTTCGAGGACCTCCGGTTCGGCTACGCGTCGGCGGCGACGCTGACGGGAGCCGGGCTCGTCGTCCTGATCATTCTGAGCGTGGACCTGCTGGCCAGAGGGACGCGCCGAAGTTCAAGGAGAACGACTTCATGACATCGATACTCGAGATCAGGCAAGTAGGCAAATCGTACGGCAAGCAGGAGGTGCTTGGGGGCGTCGACCTGACTGTGCAGGCAGGGGAAATCATCAGCGTGCTCGGCCCGTCCGGCTGCGGCAAGTCGACGCTGCTGCAGCTGATCGCCGGCCTTCAGCAGCCCGACCGCGGCGAGATCCTGCTGCGCGGCAAGGTGGCCGCCTCCCGGTCCGGCATGCTGGCGCCGGAGAAGCGCGGCATCAACATGGTGTTCCAAGACTATGCCCTGTGGCCCCATATGACGGTGTTTGAAAATATCGCCTACGGCATGCGCCGGGGCAAGCAGGACCAGACCGCGATCAAAGCTTCCGTGGCGGAGCTGGCCGCGCTCCTGAGGCTGGAAGGCTTGGAGCAGCGCCTGCCGCCCCAGCTGTCCGGCGGCCAGCAGCAGCGCGTCGCCATCGCGCGGGCGCTTGCGACGAAGCCGGATCTGATGCTGCTCGACGAGCCGCTCTCGAACCTCGACATGCAGCTGCGAGTCGAGATGCGCACGGAGATGGCGTACCTGTTCAAGAAGCTGGGAACGACCGTATTCCATGTCACCCATGATCCGGAAGAGGCGTTCTCCATGGCCGACCGCCTGGTCATCATGCGCGAGGGCGCGATCGACCAGACCGGCACGCCGCAGCAATGCTGGCGCCTGCCGGCTTCCGCCTCCGCCGCCAAGCTGCTTGGCGCGGGCAACCGGCTGCGGGCCATGGGCCGGAGCGGCGGAAGGGTTGCCGCAGGCGGAGCGGAGCTGGCCGGTGTGTGGCCGGGAGCGCCGGGAACGGCGGGCGCCGAAGGGGCTGCGCTGCTGCTCTTCCGCCCGGATGCGGCGGACTTTCTGCCGCGGGACGGCTCGTCCTCCGGCGATGCGGCCGCTGCCGAGGCCGCGGCTTCGCTGGAGCCGGGCATGGAGCCGAACCGCTTGCCCGTGCATGTCATGCACAGCGTCTTCGAAGGCAAGGGCTGGAGAGTGCTGGCCCGCACGGCCGACGGACAGCCGCTGACGTTCCTGCATCATCGGCCGCTGGCGGCCGGAGACGAGGGCATGCTGACGATATCCCCGAACGATCTCTACCTTTATCCACAGCAGGAGGCAAACTGACCATCATGTCCCGAATACTGGCACTATCCGACATCCATGGCTTCACCGCCGAAGCTCGCTTGCTGCTGGAAGCGGCCGCATACGAGCCGGGCAGGGACAGGCTCTTTCTGCTTGGCGATTATATCGATTACGAGCCGCATACATGGAGCTCCCTGAACGACGTCATGGAGCTGGCCTCCGGCGGCGCCGTCGCGCTTGCCGGCAACATGGAGCGGCATCTGCAGCGGCATCTGGAGCGGGAACTGGCGAGCCGCGGGAGCCTGGATTCCGCAAGCTCCGCGCAGCTGCAATTTCTCCAGAGCCTTCCGCTCCATGCGGCCGAAGGCGGCTGGCTGTTCGTGCATGCCGGCATCCGTCCCGGCCTGCCTCTGGAGCGGCAGACGGAGCCGGATCTGATCGGCATCCGGGAGGAGTTCTGGGGCGCCGCCGATGCGCCGCCGATGCAGCCCTTCGGGACTGGGGAGACAGGCGGCGCAGGGCTGCCGCCGGCTCATGTCGTGTTCGGCCACACGCCGACGCACAAGATCGGAGCGCCGCCGGGAGAGCTGTGGCATGGCCCCGGCAAGCTCGGCATCGACACCGGGGCCAAGCACGGGCTGCGGCTGACGCTCGTCGATCTGACGAGACGGAAGGACTATTCTTGTCCGACTCGTCCCGAAGAGAGGCAGGCCGGCATCCGGATCAGCGCTTGGGGATGACCGGACGGCACGAATGGCAGGAGTACGGCCGGGAGGCTCTCTTTTTCAACCAGGATAAGGAAGGCGGGACAAGGGAATGAACCTTCTGAAGTTCCAGATTGTCGAGCTGCTCGACAAGCACCGCAAAGTAACCGCCGTGGCCGAAGTGCTTGGCCTCAAGCAGCCGACGGTCACCTACCATATGAAGTCGCTGGAGCAGGAATACGGCGTGAAGCTGTTCGAGCCGCGGATGGACAAGGTGATTCTGACGGAGGCGGGGCGCGCCTTGCTGCATTATGCGGGAAAAATCAACAGCCTCGCCGCGGAGGCGAGGCGGACAGCCCAGGAATACGGGACTCCGGGGAGGGGGACCCTCCGCATCGGGGCCAGCTATGTTCCGGCGACCTACATGCTGCCGCGCCTGCTCAAGGAGTTCGCCCGCCGTCATCCCAAGGTGACGGTCACGCTGGCCGTCAAGCCATCCTCCGTCATCAAGGAGATGCTGCTGAGCCACGAGATCGATCTCGGCGTCCTGTCGGCGGAGCCGTTCCGCCTGCCGATGCTTGACGTGCATGAGCTCTGCGACGACGAGCTCGTGCTGGCGCATGCTACGAGCCATTACTTGGCCGCCAGCCCTGAGCTGAACCCGGGTCTGCTGGCGACCGCCGACTTCGTCCTGCACGGACGGCATTCCAGTACGCGCGAGCTGACGGACCGCTGGCTGGAGCAGCATGGAATCCGCCTGGAGCAGCATCTGGAGCTGGATTCGCTGGAAGCGATCAAGCAGGCGGTCATTCAGGGCGGTCATGTATCGTTCGTATCGGGACTGGCGGTCCAAGGAGAGGTGGCGAGAGGCTTGCTGCTGGCAAGGCCGATTCCGGAGTTCCGCTACCGGCGCACGATCAGCTGCGCCAGCAACCGCGACCGCCATCCGTCCGGCCAGCTGCAAAGCATGATGGAGCTGCTGTCGGGCTGGAGCCGTATTCAATAAACCTTGAGCGGCATTCAACTTTTAATTCCGTATTTAACGCACTCTCCGAATCTCCTTGATGTTGCCGGGACAAGCCGGAGCTACAGTTAAGAAGCCGGAAGGCAAAATCAGGCAGGGGAGCGGATGAGATGAAAAGCGTATGGAAAAAAGCGGCTGCGGCGGTATTGGCCGGGGGCTTGATCGCGACAATCGGCATGCAATCGGGCGAGCGGGCCCAAGCGGCAAGCTCCGTCATGGTTCCGGGTTACGAAGTGAAGCTGCTGCTCAGTCCGGCAGCCGCGCTCGGCAGCGACGGCAAGCCGTCCCCGGCGCTGGCAAGCGCCTTCGGGCTCGGTTCCGCGCAGAGCATCGGCGTGGAGTATTTCGACACCGGGTCCCTCGATTTGAATTCGAAGGGATGGGATGTGCGCTTCCGCAAGAAAGCCGACAAATCGAACTTCGAGATCAGCTACAAGAAGCGTTATCCCATCGTGAACGGCAATATCAATGCGGCGCTGGAGCAGGCCAGGCTGGAGGGCTTCACTTCCTCGGACGACAATTACGAGGCCGAGATCGACTGGAACTACAGCAAGCAGACGCTGAGCATTTCCACGGAGAAAAAGAAAAGCGCCTCGGGCTACAGCGGCACGGCTCTGCCGGCAGAAAGCAAAGCGCTCGGCATGGCGGTGGATGAAATCCCCGGCAAGCTGGAAAATTGGAGCGCCTCCGGCTGGGGCAAAGGGAAGCTGTCGGCTGCAAGAGCGCATGGACCGGTGGCTGTAAGCAAGTATACGGGCGCCTTCGACGGACTGGAGACGGATCTGGAAATCTGGCCGATCCGAAGCGCCTCCGGAACGGGAACGGAGACGATCGTGGAAGTTTCCTTCAAGACGGACGACGCTGGCGAGGCCGCGGCGGAGCGGGACAAGCTGATTGCCTTCGTGCAGGGCAAGGGCTGGCTCGTGCCTCAGGATTCGCTCAAGACCCAGTTGATTCTGGAACGTTATTAGACGCGGATTTCAAGGCCTTCCTGCGGGAAGGCCTTTTTGCGCTTCCCGTGTCCGGGGTATGATGGGGGAAAGGAGAGATGACGATAGAACAGGAAGCGAAGTACACCCAGCAGCATCTGGCCAACGAACGGACCTTTCTCGCCTGGGTGAGGACGAGCATCGCCATGATCGGCCTCGGCTTCATAGCCGCAGGACTCGTGCTGCAGACGGAGGTGCTCGGCCGTTCGGGCCGTCTCATCGCTTCCGCCGGGGGCATCGGCTCGGTCATCATGGGAGCCGTCGTCCTGCTGCTGGCGGCCAGGGATTATTTCCAGAAGCGCAGAGGGATCAACGAGGAGCGGTTCCGCTCTCCGATTCTGCTCGTCTGGATCGTCTCCGTCACGCTCGGGCTGATCAGCCTGCTGCTGATCGTCCTCGTCTTCCTGATGGTTCTGTGAGGCTCTGCCAGAGCGGGCGGCGCGGGGCGCCAAGCGAGGGTTGACGGGTCCGGCATGCCGTGATAAAAGGAAAGGAAAGACGGTTATTGGCCGCCTAACTAACCAAACGAAAGAGGTTTTCGACGATGCCGATGCTCGACATGCCGCTCGAGGAGCTGCGCCGGTACGAGGGGCGCAACCCGCGTCCGGCCGATTTTGACGCCTATTGGGAGCGAGCGCTGGAAGAGATGAAAGCGGTTGATCCTCAAGTGGAGCTCGTGCCGGCAGCCTTTCAGGTGCCGCATGCGGAATGCTTCGACCTGTATTTCACCGGGGTGAAGGGAGCCCGCATCCATGCCAAATACGTGCGGCCCAAAAACATCCCGCAGCCGCATCCGGCGCTGCTGCATTTCCACGGCTATTCCGGCCAATCCGGAGACTGGGCGGATAAGCTCGGCTACGCGGCGCTCGGATTCTCCTTCTTCTCCCTGGACGTCCGCGGCCAAGGGGGCTCCTCGGAGGACGTCGGCGGAGTGAAGGGCAACACCTTGCAGGGCCATATCATCCGCGGCCTCGACGGCGAGCCGGATGATCTGCTGTTCCGGCACATCTTCCTCGACACGGCCCAGCTTGCCGGCATCGCCATGGGCATGCCGGAGGTCGATCCGGAGCGCGTCGGCGCGACCGGCTGGTCGCAGGGCGGCGCCTTGACGATCGCCTGCGCCGCGCTGGAGCCGCGCATCAAGCGCGCCGCTCCGGTCTATCCGTTCCTGAGCGATTATCAGAGGGTATGGGAAATGGATCAGGCCAAGGACGCGTACGAGGAGCTGCGGGGCTACTTCCGCCGCTTCGATCCCCGGCATCAGCGCCAGGAGGAAATCTTCACGCGCCTCGGCTACATCGATATCCAGCATCTCGCTTCGCGCATTACCGCCGAGGTGCTGCTCGGCGTCGGCCTGATGGATTCCATCTGCCCGCCGTCGACCCAGTTCGCCGCCTACAACAAGATCGCCTCGCCCAAGTCCGTGGAGATCTATCCGGATTACGGGCATGAAGGACTGCCCGGCCTGCATGACGACATCGTGCAGTTCATGCTGAAGCTGTAGGACCTAGCCATAACGTACATGCTTTTTGCCTGCCGCCCAAGCGGGAGAAAGCAGAAAGAGATCCGCTCCGACATGGGGTGCTTTCTTTCCGCTCCATGCAGGAAGAGCCTCGACCGCAGCCCCGCAAGCAGCCGCATCCGGATTCATGCCGGATGCGGCCTTTTTTTTGGAAAATTCATCTATTTCAGAAACAATTTCAACTTTCCTGTAAACATGGCTATTAAATGACTTGGAAAATCAAAAGTTAAGAGATCAAAACAGAGCTGTATAGCGGTCCGATCCCTCCTCTCCATCATCCCTCCGGGAAGATGATTCTAGTGTTAAAGTAGGAAAATCGGTCGTATAAACAAAATGAAACATTTTATATAAAATTTAATTTTGTTGTTTACAAGAAGAATGAAGCGGGATTATAATCAAGCTGTAATTTGTAAGCGTGTTCATATCCAGCCGCGGGTTATTCTTCCGGGACGCCGGAGAGCGGCTTGGAGAGTCTTGCCTGATGGCAGGGAAAGACCATCACATCTAAATGGGGGAAACAAGCATGAAAAGGACGACAATGCTTCTCTCGGTATCTCTGGCGATGGCCGTGCTTACGGCGGCCTGCTCCGGCGGGAACGGAAACGGCGATTCCGCGGCCGGCAACGGCGGAGCGGCCAACACCGAAGCTTCGAATTCGGGCGGCGGAGCGAAGGAAGCCTCCAAGGAGCCGTATAAAATCAAGATGGCGCTCATGGCCGGTCCTAAAACCCCGGATTCCTGGGCGGAGAAGGCTCTGGAGGAAGAGCTCGCGAAAAGCATGGGGCGTCCGGTCGATGTACAGCCGATCTTCCTGCCCGACTGGTCGGAGCTGAACACCAAGATCAATCTGCTCATGAGCGCCAAGGACACGCGTCCCGGCATCCTGTGGACGGGCGACACGAAGGAATATGCGAAATGGGTCGATGCGGGCATCGCACAGGACGTGACTCCTTCCCTGCAGAAATACGGCAAGCAAATTCTCGATTACTACCGCAAGGACACGCTGTTCTACCACTGGGACAAGAGCGGCAAGATCTTCCGCATTCCCGGCGACGTGCCGGAGGCGAGCTACATGACGACGATTCTGCGCAAGGACTGGCTCGACAAGCTCGGGCTGCAGGTGCCGGCGACGCTGGACGAATACGTCGAGGTGATCCGGGCATTCGCGAACGGAGATCCGGACGGCAACGGCAAGAAGGACACCTACGGCATTTCCGGCGACAACTATTACCGTTCCCTGGCCCCGTTCTTCTACGCGAACGGTCTCGATGTCGAGAACTTCGTCAAGCAGCCGGACGGCTCCATCAAGTTCGGGGCGCTGGATCCGAAGGTCAAGGATGTGCTTGGGCTGCTGAACAAGCTGTACAAGGAAGGCGTCATGGATCCGCGCATGACGACGAGCGCCAACAACGACGACAACAAGGTCAACGACATCTACGCCTCCGGCAAGGTCGGCTCGTTCTACCGCTGGGTCGATTATTTCAACCCGGGCAACTCCGTCAACATGAGCTTCAAGAAGCTCAATCCGACGGGCGAATACATCTCCGTCCCTCCGATGAAAGGGCCGGACGGCTTCAGCTCCGACCTGCCGGATCCCGGCATCGGCTGGTGCTACCTGGTCGTGACGGACGCGACGGACGCCGACAGCGCCGTCCAGGTGCTGAACACGATGGCGACTCCGGAGGTGTTCAAGAAGATCACCTTCGGCAACGAAGGCGAGCATTACAAGATGGAGAACGGCATCTTCACGCCGACGATCCAGCCGGAGGAAGGAAGCAGGCTGGGACTCGGCAACTTCGGCTGGTATGTCCAGCGCAAGGACGCGGCGAACATCAAGAACACGCCGGAGGTGACCAGGATGTTCGAGGACAAGATCGCGACCTCCCAGCCGATGCGCGACAAGATCGTCGTCTTCAAGGCCATCGAGCGTCCGGAGTGGGACCGCTACTCCGCCGACATCAAGAAGGTGCGCGACGAGCTGTTCTGGGGCATCATCACCGGCAAGACGCCGCTGGACGCCTTCGACAAGTGGCCGGCCCAGTACGAGAAGCTCGGCGGCAAGAAGGTCGACGAAGAGGCGGCGGGAATGTTCGACAAGGAGCAGGCCGAGCGCGTCGAGTACGACAAATGGTATGAAGAGAACATCACGCCTTATAAATAACCCGCACGGGAGGAGGAGCGGCTCATGGCTGTTACGAAACCGGCCGTCTTGGCCGGCGAGCGGAAGCGGGCGGCACGCGGCACGCTGCTGAAGGATATCGCGCGGGACCGGTATCTGTACCTGCTGCTGCTGCCGGGCCTGCTGCTGGTGCTGGTGTTCAAGTACATGCCGATGTACGGCGTCGTCATCGCGTTTCAGGAGTACAACATCTACAAAGGCATCTCCGGCAGCGAATGGGTCGGCTTCGACCAGTTCACCCGCCTGTTCCACTCCCCGGACTTCGGGGAGATTCTGGGCAACACGATCATCATCAGCCTCTACAAGCTGGCTGCGTCCTTCACGCTGCCGATCATTCTTGCGCTGCTGCTGAACGAGCTGCGCAGCAAGCTGTTCAAGCGCTTCGCCCAGTCGGTCGTTTATTTGCCCCACTTCATCTCGTGGGTCATTTTCTCCGGCATTCTCATTACGTTCCTCAATCCGGTGGACGGCCTGCTCAACATGATCATCCAGCGCTTCGGCGGCATGCCGGTCGACTTCCTCGGCGACGTCCGGTATTTCCGCTCGGTGCTCGTCATCAGCGACGTCTACAAGGAGGTCGGCTGGGGCACGATCATCTACCTGGCCGCAATCGCCGGCGTCAACGCGGATCTGTACGAGGCGGCCCGCATCGACGGCGCCAGCAAGCTCAAGCAGACATGGCATGTCACGCTGCCGGCGATCCGTCCTGTCATCCTCATCCTGCTCATTCTGAGCCTCGCCAACATTCTGGAGGCCGGCTTCCAGCAGATTTTCCTCCTGTACAGCCCGCTCGTCTACGACGTCGCGGACATTATCGATACGTACGTGTACCGGGTCGGCATCCAGGAAGCGAACTACAGCTACGCGACGGCGGCGGGACTGTTCAAGTCGGCGGTCGCGATGGCATTGATTCTGAGCGTGAACGCGATCGTCAAAAAAAGCGGCCAGGAAGGCCTATGGTAAGGAGGAATCGGCCATGACGCCGATATCGGGAGGCGAGCGCGCCTTCAATGCCGCCAACATCGCCTTTTTCATTCTGCTGATGGCGCTGATGATCTATCCGTTCTGGTACATGGTCATGGCTTCGGTCAGCGATCCGGATCTGACGGCGAGCGGCGGCCTGTTTCTGCTGCCTGCCGGCTTCTCGTCGACCGCGTATCAGGCGGTCTTCCAGAACGTCTCGATCCTGTCGGGCTTCAAGGTGACGATCATCACGACGGCCGCCGGCACGCTTATCGGCACATTCTTCTCCGCAGGGATGGCTTACGCCGTCTCCAAGAAGCGGCTGCGCGGCGGCAAGTTCTTCTCCCTGCTCATCCTGTTCACGATGCTGTTCAGCGGCGGACTGGTGCCCTCTTACCTGCTCGTCAAAATGCTCGGCCTGATCGATTCGTACGGGGCGTTCATCCTGCCCGGCGCGATCGGCGCCTGGAACATTTTCGTCATGATCAGCTTCTTCCGGGGCATTCCCGACGAGCTGGAGGAGGCGGCCAAGATCGACGGGGCGAACGACCTGACGGTGTTCTTCCGGATCGTCCTGCCGCTCTCCAAGCCGGTGCTGGCGACGGTCGGCCTGTTCATCGCAGTCGGGTACTGGAACGACTTCTTCTCCTCCGTGCTGTATGCGACGGAGAAGGACATGTGGCAGCTGCAGATGGTGCTCAAGGATCTCATCAGCAACACGTCGCAGGCGATCTCCCAGGCCGGAATTTCGGTCGCCGTCCAGCAGCAGGTCAATCCGTTCACGGTGAAAATGGCTTCCATCCTCGTATCCAGCGCTCCGATTCTGGCTGTTTATCCTTTCCTGCAAAAGCATTTCGTGAAAGGGGCCTTGATCGGCTCCATCAAAGGCTGACGAGAACGGAACCGCCCCTGGAGCTTTTGGCCGGGGGCTGATTTTCGTTCGGAGGAGATGCAGCCGCGCACAGATCCGATTAAGCGAAGGAGGCGAAGCGCATGCCGCTGGCCCAAGTCGAATTTTTCTCGGAAACGCTGAGCTTATCCAGCTCATTCACCGCTGTCTTTCCGCAGCAGGCAACGTCGATCGGGACGAGGGGCGGGCTGGAGCAGGGCCCTCCGTATCCGGTGCTCTATCTGCTGCACGGAGCGACGGACAACCATACGAACTGGCAGCGGTTCACCTCGATCGAGCGCTATGCGCAGGAGAAGGGCATTGCCGTCATCATGCCTTCGGTTCATTTGAGCTTCTACTCCGACCAGAAAATGGGGCTGCCTTACTTCACTTTTCTGTCCGAGGAGCTGCCGGCGGTGGCGGGCAGCCTCTTCCGCCTGTCGGACCGGAGGGAGGATAGGTTCGCTGCCGGCTTGTCGATGGGCGGATATGGCGCCTTCAAGCTCGGCATCCGTTGTCCGGAGCGGTTCGCTGCCGTGGCGAGCCTGTCCGGCAGCCTCAGCCAGCGGACACGGCTGACGGGAGAGTCGCCGATCGGCAACGCCGCTGTGCTGCGGATGGCGATGCTGACCTTCGGCTCGGCGGAGGAGTATGACGGCAGTCCGGACGACTTGGCTCATGTGCTGGAGCAGCATCTGGCTGCGGGGACTCGATTGCCGAGGTTTTACCAAGGCTGCGGGACAAACGACTTCAATATCGGGCTGAACCGCGATTTCCGCCGCCAGTTCGAGGGCCGCATCGACTTGACCTGCGTGGAGACGGCGGATGCCGGCCATGAATGGAGCTACTGGGACGCCGCGATCCGGGATGTGCTGGATTGGCTGCCGCTGCGGCGAGGCGCCCGTTAAGGCGGACGGAACGGACCCGTGGACAGAAGGAAAAGAGACGAGAGCTGGAGATAGCCGAAAAAGTCGTCTAAATTGGGCTGAAAACGTCGGAAAGCACAGGAGATAGCCGATTGGAGAGCGGCATCCTGATGCGCAGAGTAATATTATGGATGGCGCCGCCCGCCCGACGCAGGTAAGATGAAGGGACAAGGAGGAATGTGGAAATGAAACATGCCTTTGTAACGGGAGCCGACAGAGGGCTTGGCTTCGATTTGACGCTGGAGCTGCTTGAAAGGGGTTACACGGTGTTCGCCGGCAGGTATATGCCGGATTGGGAGGCGCTGGACGGCGTTCCCGAAGGAAGGAGGGACCGTCTTCATGTCCTGGAATTGGACGTCTCGGATCCCGCCAGCGTAGAGAAGGCCGCAGCGGCCGTGTCCGGGAAGACGGACAGCCTCGACTTGATCGTCAACAATGCCGGCATCAGCGGCGACAAGGAAGGATCCATTTTCGGCGACATCAGCTACGAGCATCTCAACAGGATGTACGCTGTCAACGCGGTCGGTCCGCTGCGGATCGTCCAGGCGCTGAGCGGTCTGCTGCTGAAGGGAGCGGACAAGCTTGTGGTGAACATCTCCTCGGAGGCCGGCCAGATCAATCAAGCCTGGCGCGAAGGCTGGTACGGCTACTGCATGTCCAAGGCCGCTCTCAACATCCAGTCCAACATCGTCCATAACGAGCTCAAGGGACATGGCGGCAAGGTGCTTGTGCTTCACCCGGGATGGATGAAGAGTTATATGGGCGGAGTCCTCGGCACGGAAGGCGATCTCACGACGGCGGAAGCGGCGGAGCAGATCGCAGGCACGATCCAGCGCTACCTGGAAGATCGGGAAGAGCGCAAGCACCCCGATTTCCGGGATTACGCCGGGCGCGAGATGAGCTGGACTTGATGGAACCGGGCATGTTCGGAAAAAAGCAAGGGAGGCGACCACATGACCAGAACGGCAAAGGCGCTGCTTCTCGGCGACCAGGCCCACGCGGCCTATCATCCGCTGGAGCCGGCTGAGCAGGAGCTGCGCGGAATGTTGACCGATATGCAAGTGGAGGCGACGGAGGATTACGGCTGCCTGTCGACGGAGGGGCTGGCAGGCTATGATCTGCTGATCTCCTATTCCGATCTCTGGCGGGTGAAGAAGTCCCGCGGGCAAGTGGCGGCGCTGCTGAGTTACGTCAGCGGGGGCGGGGGACTGCTTGTCGTCCATAACGGCATTTCGCTGCAGGCGGACCCCGAGCTGGCCCAGCTGATCGGCGGCCATTTCACCGGCCACCCCGATTACGGTCCGCTGGCGTTTTCGGTGAAGCAGGATGCGGAGGCTCATCCCGTCATGGAGGGAATCCGGGCATTTGCGATGGACGAGGAGCCTTACCGCTTCACGATGGATCCGATAGGTCCGGCCCAAATTCTATTGGAATACAGCCATGAGGGCGGCAGCTGGCCAGCCGCGTGGGCGCATGAATTCGGCCTTGGCAAGGTCGTCTATTTGATGCCCGGACATCATCGGCAGTCGTTCCGGCATCCGGAATACCGCAGGCTGATCGTCCAGGCGGCGGCATGGGCTTCGAATGCATGATCAACAGCATGAATGGACGCGCGGATCCTTGGATGACTGAGGGAAGTTCTCAAATACGCACTATCCACAGTCCGCGATCAAAATGAATAAGAAGCCGGAGCGCCCAGGGGCGTTCCGGCTTCTTTCGTTTCGCTAGGCCCCGGGCAAGGCGCCGCCGTTGACGGAGGAACGCCGGAGCCGGATGAAAAGCTCCGCAGCCGCTGCAAGAAAGGCGATGGAAGCATACACGCCGGCGATGTAGCTGGCCTCGTAGGGAAGGCCTGCTCCGCGATAAAGAACGAAGGCGAAAAAATGGATGCAGGAATTGGTGAAGCAGAAAACATAGCTGCGCAGCATCCACTCCCGATGCGCCATATACCTGCCTTGACGGGCGTGGCGAATGGAGATGACGGCCAGCGCGGGCCAAGCGATGTTGAGCAGGTTGAACGGAATGCTCACCCATTTCCCGCCGGTCGCGTAAGGCGCAAGATAGCCGGAAGTCAGAGATACGGCTAAAATCGAAATCAAGTAGGCATATCCGTTGGCTCGATGCAGCTTGAAGCTGCGCCGGCGCAGCCTGGAAGAGAAGTTGAGAGCTCCAGAGGCTGCCGCCAGACAGGCGAAGGCGACATGCACGCGCATGGCTCCCAGCCACGAGGGTACAGGCACGACTTGATTCAGGCCGGTTTTGACGCCAAGGAAGAAGCCGGCGCGGGGATCGAAGACGTAGTTTTTGAGCAGGGAATATCCGATGACGCAAGCGGCGATGGCGGCTAGCAGGACGGGTCCCCAACTGATTTTCACCTTTGTTCTGGACAAGGAAGCATCTCCCGTAATGGCTAGCTGTAAGCCGGATTCCTTCATATTACCATGAATAATCGGCATTCAGAATGAAAGACTACAGATTGACAGATCCGAATAACGGGCATATAGTTGTCATAACAACTACTTTTGCGAAGCGGAGGCTTAATATGTCGGACCCGGTATTCAACGATAAGGAAGAAGCAGGACAATTGGATCAGTCCGTCGGCTTTCTGATGGGGGTCGCTTATCGCAGAATCAGCCTGCTCCTGCAGCAGCGGCTGAAGCCTTGGGAGATTACGAGCGAGCAGTGGTCGATGCTGTTCCGCGTATGCGAGCGGGAAGGGCTGATCCAGAAGGAGCTGGCCGATTGGTCCGCCAAGGATAAGCCGACGACGACGCGGATTCTGGACAATCTCGAAGCCAAGGGCCTTATCGAGAGACGTCCGGACGACAGGGATCGCCGTTCCTTGAGAATCCATGCGAGCGATGCAGGCCGCCGTCTCATCGGCGAGACGGCTGCCGTAGAGGCTGAAGCGGTTGCCGGGATTACGGCAGGGATGCGAGCCGAGGAGCAGGAGATGCTGCGCCGCTTGATCCGTCAGCTTATCCGCAACGCGAATTCACAACTGGAGGTAACCTCATGACGAAAGATGCCGGCAACGCGGGCCGATTATGGACCCGCTCTTTTATTGTTCTTACGCTTGGAGCTTTCCTGCTGTTCCTCAGCCTTCAAATGCTGCTTTCGCCTTTGCCGTCCTATGTGAAAGACCGGTTCGATCCAGGCTCCTTCATCATCAGCCTGGTGACGAGCCTGTTCGCCCTGGCGGCGATCGCCTCCCGCTTCGGTACGGCATGGCTGCTGCGGCACGTAGGCCGGAACGCGATTCTATTCTTCGGCCTCGGTCTGGCCGCAGCATCGACCGCTCTCTACGGCGAAGCTGCCAGCATCGGAATGCTGCTGCTGCTGCGTGTATTGTTCGGAATCGGATTCGGCATGGCGAGCACGGTGCTGCCGACGATCGTGACGCAGATCATTCCCCCGTCCCGGCTTGGCGAGGGCGTCGGTTATTTCGGCCTGTCCACCAGCATCGCCATGTCGCTCGGCCCGATGATCGGGCTGTCCGTCATGGGATCTTTCGGATTCGGAGCGCTTTCGTTGACCGGGGGCGCTGCCGCGCTGCTTATCATTCCGCTGCTGCTGGCTCTCCGGGCGATTCCGCCCTTGCCGTCCAAGGCCAAGGCTGCGCTCTCCGCAGCTCCAGATCCTATGGCCGCCAGGCGGCGCTCCGGAAGCATCTGGATGCCGGCCGCGCTCAATGCGCTCATGGCCGTCACGTACGGATCCGTGCTCAGCTACATCGTTCTCTTCGGCGAGGAGCGCCATCTGGCGAACGTTGGCTTGTTCTTCCTTTTCAATGCGGTGACCGTGCTGCTTGTGCGGCCGATCTCGGGGCGGATGTTCGACCGGCACGGGCCGGCCGTCGTTCTGATTCCCGGCGCCGTCGTCCTTATGGCCAGCTTGACTCTCCTGTCCTACTCGCAGCATATGGGGCTGCTGATCGTATCGGCTTTGCTGTACGGACTCGGTTTCGGTTCCATTCAGCCATCGGCGCAAGCATGGATGCTGCGCTCGACTCCCCGCGAGCGGCATGCCTCGGCGAACAGCCTGTTTTATAATTCCACCGATTTCGGCGTCGCATGCGGATCGATGGTGCTTGGAGCGGCTGCATCTTCACTCGGCTATGCGGCGATGTATCGTTGTTCGGCTGGAGTCATGGGCCTTTTCCTCATTGTCTATCTGATCTATTGGACGGCCTCGAAAAAGGGCGCCGCATTGGCGTCAGCAAAATAGCCATCGTTTAAATGAACATGAATTTGAACCGGCCGGCTCTCTGGAGCCGGCTTTTTTTAGGCATTCATGCGGTTTTTGGAGACAAAATGCTTGTCATTCAGCAATGAAGGTGCTGGAGCGGCCCGAACGATGGATTTATTTTTCCGCAGCTGCGCAGACGCGATGAAGCATCCTGCGTTCTATTTTCGTCAAAATCAGAAAATTTAGAATCCTTTCCTTGACATACGCTCCCATTTGTTAATCTAGGTTCGACAAATTTCTTTACACAATATAAATATTTTCGTTCTAAAGAACTTATTTACAAAGAAACATAGGTCTTTTATAGTGGATTTATCGGTGAAAAAACGTCCATTCCATATTTTACAAATGTTCAATGTTCGGAAATAAGGAGGAGCGTGGGGACGAATTTTCTTTCATGTACATAGTGGGATCTCTGGCTTGAATAACGAAATGGAGGAAAGTTGAATGCGAATATCAAGAGAGCTTCGTAGATGGATTGCGAAATCGCTTGCTGTCCTGATGGTCATTTCCCTGGCCGTCCCGACGGGATGGATCGGGCGGGCCGCCGCGGCGGACGCCGTTACGCTGGCTTATTGGGCGGGAACAGGAAGCGGGGCTGGCAGCAGCGCCGTAATCCCCGTTACAAGCGGCCTGCCTCAGAATACTAGCGCTCTTCAATTATCCGGCGCGACAATTACGGGCTTTAGCGGAGGTCCGACAGGCATCAGCGGAGTGGTTTCGGCTAATGCGTGGAGCGGCCCCGGAGCATATTGGGAGGCTGCCCTGCAAACGACAGGCTACTCCAACATTTCGGTATCCTCTCTTCAGCGCGGCTCAGGTACCGGCCCACGCGACTTCAAGCTCCAGTACAGCTTGGACAAAACCGCATGGAACGACGTGGCGCAAGGAGATGTAGTTGTCGCGAACAACTGGACCCAGGGCGTTCTGAATGGAGTACCCCTGCCTTCAAGCGCGGACAATCAGAGCCAGTTGTATCTTCGCTGGACACTGGCGACGAATGCTTCCGTTGGAGGGGCAACGATAGGGGCGGCGGGAACAAGCCAGATCGCGGCCGTCAGCGTCACCGGCACGCCGATCGGCTCCGGCGGAAATCCAGGCGTTCCGGTCACGGCGGCGCCTTCCGCCTCTGGAATCAGCCTGACGGATGCAGGCATTCTGACCGGCGCTCCCGGTTCGGTACCTGTAACTTCGTATGTGTATGTATACTACAATGAGGCGGCATCGACTCCTCAGATCAAGCTGCAGGCTGCCGGGGACGGCTCCTTCGGCACGGCGGTCGATACGGCGGACGGCAAGAGCAAAGTATGGGTGACCGCCCAGGAAAGCGGCAAGCAGGAAAGCGCCAAGACGGCGGTATCGGTCGCCAAGTCGGCGACGCCTGATGCCGCCAAGCTCATCTTCGCCAATCCGACGACGCTCACGGGAGCCGCAGGCTCGGTGGCGGGCGGCTCCGCCGTAACAGCGGCGTTCGAGGACGGCACGCAGGCGGGTACGGCAACGGCAGGCCAGGACGGCTCCTTCGCCATGACTCTGTCCAATCCATCCTCCAAGACGAAGGTGCTCGTCGCGGCCAAGGAGCAGGGCAAGCTGAAGAGCGACGCTGCCACAGCCGTGATTCAAGGCTCCGGAGGCGCTCTCGGCTACAAGCCGGGCGACGTCGTCATCAGCCAGGCTTACCTGAACGGCGGCAACAGCGGCGCCTTCTACAAGACGAAATTTTTCGAGCTGTACAATACGACCGACAAGGACATCAACTTCAACAACCAATGGGCTTTGATGTACGGAGGGTCCTCCTCGACGGCATTCGGCACGATTACGAAGCTGACGGGAATCATCAAAGCGCACGGCTACTATCTCGTAGCCGGCAATACAGGAACGGCCGGAGCGGCATTGCCGGTCGATGCCGATCAGACGTCGTCGCTCAATCCGAGCGGCTCCACGGGCGGCATTCTTGCCCTGGCTCAGAAGACGACAGCCGTCTCGGGCGATACGGACAACGATCTGGTCGATCTGCTCGCTTACGGCAACGGCACCACGACGAGCTTCAACATCAAGACCCCGAACTGGGGATCGCCGTTCTTTACTTCCAACGTAGGAAGCGGCACGGTCCTCCGCAAGACGGACGCGGGCTCCGACCCTCGATCCGCGATCGGCCTCGGCAACGGATACTGGACCCGGAACAATGCCAACGATTTTGTCATGAACGTTCCGAACAGCACGGCAGCTCCGGAAGAGATTTCCGTCCGCAACTCGAAATGGATGGCTGCGCCGGATGCCTCCAAGCTGACCCTTTCCGCCTCGTCGGTCCAAGGAACGGCCGGCTCGGTGCCGGCAGCGGCGGCTGTCAGCGTCTATGCGCTGAACGGCAGCGACCTGGCTGCAGCGGGACAAGCTACAAGCGCGGCTGACGGTTCGTTTACGGTGAGCTTGCCGAGCCCGGCTTCCACGGTATACGTGGCATTTGCCGGCGCGGGGAGCTCAAGCGCCTACACACGCCTGGATTCGGCGGATCAAAGCGCTGCCGTTCTCCCGATCGGCACAGCGCGCACGGTCGATGCCAAGGGGCTCCCGCTTCATATCGGCTACCGCACGACGATCCAAGGAACGGTGACGACGGCCAACAAGGCGCTGGGATCGGAAAATACAAGCTTCTACATTCAGGATGCCACCGGCGGCATCAATGTCATCGGCAAGGATACGCCGGCATTCCCGATCGTGCCGGGACAAAAGGTGAAGCTCAGCGGTTATCTGGTCTTCGCGGCGGGCACTTCCGCATTCGTGCCCGTGTCGATGACGGATCAAGGAAGCGGCACGCTTCCAGGCGCCGAGCTGGTCCGTTCGTCGGACCTCGGTTCCTTCGCAGCAGCTGAGCCGCTCGAGGGCAAGCTCGTCCGCATCAAAGCCAAAGTATCGAACATCCCGGCAACGGGTCCGGACTACAACGTCACGGTCGTCGACGGCGAAGGCAATGCGTCGATCGTCCGCATCCTGGCCCAATCCGGCATCGACATGACCGGTACGACGGTGGAGCTGGGCGAAACCTACTCCTTCACCGGCATCGTGGGCCAGAGCAAGGCAGGCTCTCCTTATACGAGCGGCTACTACCTCATGCCCCGCAGCGCGGCAGACGTCCGCGGAGATCTGCAGCTTCAGCACACGCCTTTGCTGAAGGCTTACACCGGAGTCGACGTCACGTTCAAGGCTTCCGCCAAATACGCAGAGTCGGTGACGGTATTCTATCGCGCGGCGGAGGGCCAGGCCTTCACGCCGGTCCAACTGAACTCGGCTGACGGACTCAACTACAACGGCCGGATCGCCAAGGAAAACGTTCCTCCGAACAGCTTCCAATACTATATGGAAGCGGCTGGAGGAGGAGATACGACTTCCGCAGGAAGCGCAGACAAGCCTTACACGGTCGAAGTCGGTACGGATACGGACGGTCCTGCGTTCTTCAATCCGGTTCCGGGCGAAAACGAGGAAGTCGAGACGATGCATCCGATCGTGTCCGTTGAGCTGGAGGATCCGAACGGCGTGGACTTGTCCTCCCTGACGATCGCCATCGACGGCAAAGACCTTACGGCCAAGGCAGCCCTCACCGAGGGATCGATCAAGCTCGCGCTGACTCCCGACGACGATCTCGCTCAAGGCGTCCATGAAGTGCGAGTAACCGCCAAGGACAAGCTGGGCAATCCTTCGGATGCCAGCTGGTCGTTCCGGGTTGCGGAGCGCTTTACGGGCGGCAACCACTACTACGGAACGACGCACAACCATACCAATATTTCGCATGACGCGGCCGGAACACCGGAAGACGCACTCAAAGCCGCCGAGAAGTACGGCTATGATTTCTTCGCCTTCTCCGACCATTCCCATGATATCGACGCCTCGCAGGTAGGCAAGGATACGGTCGACCACAACGGCATGCCGGAGCGCACCGGCGGCTCGGACTGGCAGCTGACCAAGGATTTGGCTACCCAGTACACCAAGGACGGCCAGTTCGTCGTATTCCCTGCGTTCGAGATGACCGCTACCACCTGGGGCCACTCCAACGTTTTCGGGACGACAAACTTCATCGACCGTGTCGTCAGCGGCGGCAAATATCAGAGCCTGCAAAACTATTACGCCTGGATCGTGAGCTATGACGACATCGTCGCTCAGTTCAACCATCCTGCGATGGGCTCCAACGCCTTCAACAACTTCATTCCTTACGACAAAAAAGTAGACAAGCTGTTCACGATGCTCGAAGTGGGCAACGGATCCGGCAACTACTCGTATGCGAACGCGGAGAACAAGTTCTTCAGCGCGCTCGATATCGGATGGCATGTCGCGCCGACGTACGGCGAGGACAACCATGACGCGACCTGGGGCCAGACCAAGCAGCGGACGGTCATCGTCTCCAAGGACTTGAGCCAGGAATCGCTGCTCGATGCGATGAAGAAGATGCGCGTCTACTTCACGGAGGACCCGAGCGCCAAGCTGGATGTATCCGCAAGCGGCTGGTATATGGGCTCCACGACCGACACGAAGACGCTCAACTTCGACATCAAGGTTAGCGATCCGCTGCTCGAGAAAAAAGAGGATCCGAAATTCAGCTACCTGAAATCGCAGTCCAACGACAATATCGCCAAAATCGAGCTGGTCACGAACGGCGGCCGGGTTCTTGAAACCTATACGCCGACTTCCGACACGACCGACTACAATTGGAAGCCGAAAACGATCAATGTCGTCGGCGGCCAGCAGTGGTTCGTCGTTCGCGTGACGCAGAAGGACGGGGACCGCATCTATTCCTCCCCGATCTGGACACCGGTTGAGCCTGTAGCCGTCAAGGTCAACAGCGTCTCGACGACCGACGGCGCCATCATCGGAGGCTACGCGGCGAACCTGCAGGCGGGAATCAGCAACCTGGGCACGGTCGACGTGAAGAACATCACGGCGAAGTTCTACTATGACCAGGCGGATGCCGCCCATCTGATCGGCGAGGCCGGCATCGACTCGCTTGCGGCCAATGCTTCAACGACGGCCAGCGTCGTCTGGAGCAATCCGGTCGCCGGAGAGCACAAGATCATCGTCGTCCTCTCGTCGACGGATAGGGATCTGGGAGAGAACAAGTACGAGCAGATTTTCTCCATCAAGGCCCCGCTCGGCAAGACGATTCTGATCGACGCGTCCAAGAACAACGAGAACACGACGAAGGACGCCGGCACGTACAAGGACAACATGAAGCTGTTCTCCGTGAAGATGAGGCAGCAGGGCTATACGGTAGCGGAAAATGCAGCCGCGATCACCGATGAGGTGCTCAAGGATGCGGCCGTTCTGTATATTTCCCACCCGGCATCCGCTTACAGCAGCTCGGAGATTGCCGCCATCAACCGCTATGTAAGCGGCGGGGGATCGGTCTGGCTGTCGGAGAAGAGCAACTACGGCGGCTCGAACCAGAATCTCAACGATGTCCTGGCGGGAATCAGCTCCGCCGTCAGGGTGAACAACGACGGCGTCTTCGACGAGACGCCGGAGGGCAACTTCTGGAGCAATCCGCTCACGTCCAACTTCTCCGTGCGCGCTCATCCTGCGCCGGTAAGCAATTACCTGACGGATTTCATCTCGACGCTGGATTACTATAGCGGCTCGAGCTTGGCCAAGGCCGGCAAAGAGGCTCTGACGGACGGAAACGGCGTCACGGTCCTCGTCCGCGGCAACGAGACGACCTTCCAGGATACGAGCAGCATCAAGAGCGACACGGTCATCTACAACCAAAGGACGTCCAACGGCAAAAACGGCCCGGCATTGGCGGATGTGACCGGGGGCTCCAGCATCCCGCTCATCGCCTCCGAACAGCTCGGCAAAGGCCGGGTCGTCGTATCGGGCATGAACGTATTCAACGATAAGCAGATGGATGAGACGTACAATGCGAAAGGCAATGCGCCGCTCTCCGTCTCCGTCATGAATTGGCTTGCCGGTCTCGAGACGAAGGCGATTCCGATCGGCGCGGCAAGGACGCTGCCGGAGGAGACGCCGATTATGGTCGAGGGCACCGTTACGACTGCAGCGGGAGTATTCTTCGATGCCTTCTATGTCCAGGACGCTACCGGCGGCATTATGGCCTTCAACGACGTTCCGGCGGGATCGCTGGCCGTCGGAGACAAGGTCCGGGTATACGGGCATGTCAAAATTTTCGAGAACAACACCGAGCTTGAGTTCGGCACATTCGCGCAGAGCGTCGTCAAGGTTTCAAGCGGCGTGCCGCTTGAACCCAAGGCTGTCGGAACGGCGGAGTCCGTGTCGGACAGCTACCAGGGCCAGCTTGTGAAGGTGACCGGCAAGGTGCTGTCCAAGCCGGATGCGAATTCCTTCATCATCGACGACGGCAGCGGTCCGGTGCTCGTCTTCGTAGACGGATACATCGCGACCCAAAGCGGTCCGGTTCCGGATCTCGCTCCGGGCGATATCCTTGAAGCTGCGGGCTTGTCCGGCCGATATGCCGAGGGCGACCGGATCCGGGTGCGCGATACCAAGGAATTGAAGAAGGCAGAATCGGTACCGCTAGTCGAAATTCATTTCGCAAATCCGGGCTTGAAGATCAGGGCGGGAGAAACAGGCAAGCTCGCCGTGAACTTCGTTCCTGTCCAAGCGACCAACAAAGAGCTGCAATGGTCATCGGCGGATGAAACGATCGCAACGGTGACTTACGGAGTCGTCACTGGACTCAAAGCGGGCAAGGTTGCAATCAGCGCGCTCTCGGTCGACTCAGGATTGTCCGCCGTGACAGAGGTCGAAATCGTTCAGCCGGTCACAAGCATAACGCTGGAGCCGAGCGTCCTTGAGCTGACGGAAGGGGAGACAGCCACCCTTCATGCCATCATTGCTCCTGCCGATGCATCGAATCAGGGAGTATCATGGACATCAAGCAACAATCTGGTTGCAGAAGTGAACGACGGCGTCGTTCAAGCCCGCAAAGCCGGTGAAGCGACAGTTACGGCTACGACTTACGATGGCGGGTTTAAGGCCACGGCTATGATCAAGGTCAATGCGGCCACGACGGAGCCGCCGACGACGGAGCCGCCGACGACGGAGCCGCCAACGACAGAGCCGCCGACGACAGAGCCGCCGACGACGGAGCCGCCAACGACAGAGCCGCCGACGACGGAGCCGCCAACGACGGAGCCGCCAACGACGGAGCCGCCGACGACGGAGCCGCCGGCAACGCAGACGCCGACACCGACGGCAAAACCAACGCCGGCGCCGGAAGAGACGCCAACACCGTCAGCGACGCCGACGCCAAAACCAACAGCGACGCCGACAACGGCACCAACAGCGACGCCTGCGCCTACCGCCAGCCCTAGCGGAATCATCGTTGTCAAGCCGGAACAGCTGGCATCCGGCACGGCTGCCGTACAGGTCGCTTCGGACACAACCGAAATCAGGCTTCCGGCGGATTCATCCTCCAAGCTGAAGGCAGAGGGCCTTACGATTGAAGGAGCCGGACATGCATTCGAGCTCGTGATTCCGGCCGAGCTGCTCAAGCAGCTGGAGAGCAAGATCAAGGCATCGGACAGCCAGACGGCCTACCTTTCCTTGAAAATGAACAAGCTGAGCGGCTCGGAAGCGGCAGCCCTTGCGGCAAAAGCCGGGGTTAACTCCGCTGCCGACGTCAAGGCACTCAGCGATATGTATGAATTCACGCTCTCGGCTTGGACAGCGAACGGCGAAGCGGCCGTATTGTCGAGCTTCAACGTGCCGGTCACGCTGCGCTTCAAGCTTCCCGCCACCGATGGAAGCAAGCTGTACGGCATCTACTATGTAGCGGACGACGGCAGGCTGGAGTACATCGGCGGCAAGACGGAGAACGGGGAAATCACCGCTCAAATCAAGCATTTCAGCAAATATGCGGTGCTTGAAGTGAAGAAGTCGTTCGCCGACGTGGCGCCGTCCTATTGGGCGCATGACCTGATTGCCGAGCTTGCGGCCAAGGGAATCGTCAAAGGAACGAGCAGCTCGGCCTTCGAGCCGAAACGTTCCATCACGCGTGCGGAGTTCGCTTCGCTGCTCGTGAACGCCCTTAAGCTCGAAGCAACGAAGGAGACGGCGTTCAAGGATGTTTCGTCCTCCGCCTGGTATGCCGATGCGGTTGGAAAAGCCTATGCCGCAGGCATCATTTCGGGACGCAGCGCGGCTGTCTTCGATCCGAACGGCCTGATTACCCGGGAGGAGATGGTCTCGATGCTGATCAAAGCGTATGAGATCCTTCATGGAGCGGCTGCGGCTCCGTCCCCGCAAGCTGGCGCGGAATTCACCGACCTGGCTAAGGTGGCTCCATGGGCGGTCATCCCGGTGAAGCAGGCCGCATCGCTCGGCCTGATCCAGGGAAGATCCTCGGGACAATTCGTGCCGAAGGGAATCTCGACGCGTGCGGAAGCCGCGCAGCTTCTTTACAACCTGATGCTGAAGTAGCAGCTGCCTTTGATCTGCGATGCTCTTCCCTGAAGAGCATCGCATTTCTTTCATTCACACCATGACTCCGGGAGTTGAATCCACATTGAAAAGAGCCATTAGGCGCCGCCGCCTTCCATTTGTCCTTATCGCCTTGCTGCTGGTCAGCCTGGCATCGGTCGGCGGCGTATCCGCCCATGCGTACAGCGCCAGCTACACGACCCTGGAGCTGAGCAAGTCGGAGACTGCTCTCACCTACGCCATCGACGAGCTGTCCGTCATGGAATTGGCGGGAGGGGACGAGGACAAGAACGGCATGCTGGACGAGGCCGAATTCGAGAGCGTCAAGTCTCGGCTCGGGGAAGTGCTTGAGAGCAAAATCACATTGAAAATAGCCGGAGAAGCTCAAAAGCCGGCAGCTCCCGCCGTCTTAACCCTGGACAGGAAGGGAAGCGGAACCCAAGCGGTCTACCGCGCCTCCTACCCGGCTCCGGTCTCGGGACAGCCGGCTTCGCTCGACGATCAGCTGTATCTGAACGACACCAAGTCCAACTACGTGAACCTGGTTACGATCAAGTACGGCAAGCAGACGAGCACCTCCGCGCTGTCTGGGGGCGACCGCCTGTGGACGCTCCTTCTGACGGAAGCGGATTATGCCTCTCTTCCCGACCATCCGCCCGCAGACGACGGATCGGTTCCGCAGACGGACAGCGGCCAAGCCGGTACGGAGCCCCAAGGAACAGCGGACAAGGCCTCTGACGGCGGAGCCTCGCCTTTCTCCGGCTGGAAATCCTTCTTCAGCCTTGGCGTCCATCATATCCTTGGCGGCTACGACCATCTGCTGTTCCTGTTCTCGCTGCTCATCGCCAGGCAGTCGTTCAAGCAGTACGCGGCTACGATCACCGCTTTCACCGTGGCCCACAGCCTGACGCTGACGCTGACGGTGCTCGGCTGGATCGACGTGCCCGTGTGGATCGTGGAACCGCTGATCGCTCTCAGCATCTGCTACGTAGCGGTCGAAAATATAATCCGCAAAAAAGTCAGCCGCAGATGGGTCTTGACGTTCTTCTTCGGGCTTGTGCACGGGATGGGCTTTGCCGATATTCTCAAGGAAATGAATATTCCGTCCAACCAGCTCGCGGTCAACCTCATCAGCTTCAATCTCGGCATCGAGGCCGTGCAGCTGGCGATCGTCGCCGTTCTGCTGCCGCTCCTGCTGCTGCTTCGCCGCTCCAGGCATGACCGCAAGGTCATGCTGGCGGGTTCTGCCGCTGCTTTGCTGTTCGGAGGCATCTGGCTTGCCGAGCGCGTATTGTCCCTATAAGCCCCTAAGGAGGAAACGCCATGCAGCCTTCTGCCGCAGCCAATGAAGCTGCCAAGCCCAAGTCCAATGCATCGCTACTGGCGCTGTTTCTGCTCGGGGCTGTAACGCTGCTTTACCTTTTTGCCGGAGAGGAGGGCGGCAGCGGGACGGACGGCAAGCTCCAGCTGTTCAAGACGATGTTCCTCAGCCTTCTCATCGAGGCGCTTCCCTTCATCCTGATCGGCGTCGTCGTCTCTGCCCTGCTGCAGGTGTTCGTTCCCGACCGGATCATCCGGAGGGCGATCCCGAAAAACCCGCTGCTCGCCGTGCTTGCGGCAAGCCTGCTCGGCATCATCGTGCCGATCTGCGAATGCGGGATGGTGCCCGCTATCCGCAGGCTGATCCGCAAAGGCATGCCGCTTCATGCCGCGACCGCATTCATATTGGCCGGGCCGATTCTCAATCCGATCGTCCTCTGGTCGACGCTCGCCGCCTTCCGAAGCCATCCGGAAATCGCCTGGATCCGCATGGGCCTCGCTTTCACGGTTGCCATCGCGGCAGGGCTTGCGGTCCATCGCTTCGTCATCGGGCAGGCTCTTCGCGGCGAGGACGCACCGTCGTCCTCCGTGACGGGAACAGCGGCAGGCGTCAAGCCTCCGGACAAAAACCGCGGGCGCGCTTCCCGGCAGCCCGCGGCAAGCTTGTCCCAAGCCGCGAGCCCGCCGCCGTCGAGCTTGCCGAAGGCGGCCAGACTTCATTCCGCAATTCAACCAAAGGCGGCCGGCCTCCATGCCGCAAGTCAACCCGAAGCTGCCGCTCCGCCGTCGCCCTTCCGGGTGCTGGCGCCGGTTCAGAGCCGCAACAGAGGCTTTGAAGCGGCAGGACATGCCGTCAGCGAGTTTTTCGATATGGGCAGATACGTGGTGTTCGGTTCGTTTCTCGTCGCTCTGCTCATGACGTTCGTGGCACAATCCGACCTGGCCTCGCTGGGCGGAGGGAGCGCGGCCGGCAGCATATCCATGATGGCGCTCGGGTTCCTGCTTTCTCTTTGCTCCACGTCGGATGCCTTTATCGCCCAGTCGTTCTCGGCCTCCTTCACCGGCGGATCGCTGATCGCGTTCATGGTGTTCGGCCCGATGATGAACCTTAAGGTCATGCTTATGATGCTTGCCGTCTTCAGAACCCGCTTCGTGCTCGGACTGTGCGCGTTCGCCGCCGTTCTTGTCTTCGCTGCCGCAATCGTTCTGGATATGACGCTGCTACACTAAGGAGGAACGCTGCCATGAGGTTTAAATGGGATGGAATGAAGGCTGACCAGTGGATAAAGGGCCTGATCCTGCTCGGATTCGGCGCGTTCCTGCTGCGGCTGGACTGGACGGGCGAGATGCTGTTATACGTATCCCCGTCCCTGAGAATCTACGCAAGGCTGTCGGCTTACGGGCTTGCGGCGGGAGGGCTGCTGCAGCTGTACCTGTGCGCGGCTCCGGGAAGGTCGCGGCATCTTGCCTGCGCTTGCGGATTGCATTCTGATCCGCATGAACACAGTCATGAACACAGCCATCACAGCCACAGCCATGGCCACAGCCATGACCATGCAGGGCACAGCCATGGCGCGCCTGCGGGAAGCGTGCGGCAGGCGATGCTGTACAGCCTGTTCCTGCTGCCGCTGCTGCTCGGCTTTGCGCTTCCGAATACATCCCTTGCCGGATCGCTGGCCGATTCCAAAGGCATCAATCTGGCCCATGCTCCGGCATCGGGCGGCAGAGCCGTTCAGGGGCCTGGGCAAATCGAGGCTGGGACGGACGGCTTCCATACCGATCTCTACAACAAGGATTACGCCAAGCTGGCGGAATGGCTGTACGCCAAGCCGGAAATCGCGATGGGCGACACCTGGTTCATCGAGTCGCTCAATGCGCTCAATATGTTCCCGGACCGCTTCGAGGGGAAAACAATCACCATGACCGGCTTCGTATACCGTCAGGAGGGATTGACGGATTCCCAGTTCATCGTCGGGAGGATGGCGATGATCCACTGCGCGGCGGATATGATGCCTTACGGCATTATCGCCGTCAACGACTCCGCGTCCCAATTCAAGGACAACAGCTGGGTCAGCGTGACCGGCACGGTAGCCCGCACGGAATACCAGGACCAGCAGGTCATCCAGATCGTCGTGACGGAAGCGAAGGAGGCGAAGCCCTCCGCGGTTCCCTATGTGTACCCGGACGCGGGCTTTGCCGCCAAGCTATAGAGGAATTGAACAGGAGGTGGCATCATGCTGCTGGAGTGGGGAAGCTTGGCTCTTATCGTATTTGTGTCCTTGTACGGAATTTTGGCTTCTTCGGCCGAAGGGGCGCAGTTCCGCCGGCTTGCCGTTTCCGGACTCGCTTTGACGGCAGGGGCGGCTATGGGAGCGGCAGCCGTGCAGGCTGCCGGCTACGGCCTGGCCGTGCCGCTAGCCGCCGCAGTCCTTTTTGCGGCCGCAGGCGCGGCCCTGATGAAGCGCCGCGCTGGAGGAGCCGAAGCGCTGGCCTGGGCCGGCGCTTCCGTCGCAGGCTCGTGCATCGGCATCGCTGCAGGCATGACCGCTTATTCGACGGGCAAGGCGATGTAT
>NZ_JZEJ01000001.1:4891415-4930835 GCF_001188365.1 Paenibacillus sp. D9
GACAAAAAAGCCGCAGCAGCAAGCGAAAAGTCGTTCCTCGCAGGCGGCAAATCCGGCTTCGCACAGGAGCGCGGCTGCTGCCTGGTGTTCGATTGCCGCCCTATCCTGCGTCCTGCTGCTTGTACTGGGCAGCGCTATTCCCGTGGGCCAATACGGCAGGCAGGCAGCCGCTGCGGCCAGCTACGATTCGGACAACGATCTGCAGGAAGCGCAAATCGTCGTCAGCGCGGCGGGAATCACTCCCGAGCGGGTGGATTTCAAGCGGGGGGCGATGATCAAGGCGATCGTTGTGGTGAAGGCCGACGCGGGGAGCGGACTCACGCTCGATGCAGGCAGCCTCGGCGCCGGAATCGCCCTGAGCAAAGGGGAGAACGTCATCGTTCTCAACAATCCCCAGCCCGGAAGCTATTCCTTGACCGTCAAGGGCGGGCGCTTCGGCGATAAAGGCGTCGGCGCCCTGTTCCGGATCGCCGATGAAAAAAACTGAGCGAACCGGTATCCGCTGCTGCGGATGCCGGTTTTTTTGCGGTTTTGAAGAGCGCGGAAGCCGTCTGGCGCATGCCGTGGCGCTGCGGATGCATTTGGCCTGCCGTGGAGGACTATAGTTGCGGATGTCGAACAAACCGTATGAAGAGCTGAACAAGAGAGAGGATGAGGCCGAGTGAGTGAAGGAGCACCGAGCACGATTCGTTGGGGCATCATGGGACCGGGCGGCATGTCGGGAGGTTTCGTACGGGATTTGGCGCATGCGCCCGGTGCCGTCGTAACGGCGGTGGCGGGCCGGGATCCGGAGAAGACGAAGTCTTTCGCGGAGAAACACGGCATCCTCCGCACGCATGGAAGCGCAGCTGGACTGGCCGCCGATCCGGAAGTCGACATCGTCTACATCGGAACGATTCATCCCGTGCACAAGGAGAATGTGCTGGAATGCCTGGCGGGCGGCAAGCATGTGCTGTGCGAGAAGCCGTTCACGATGGATGCGGACGAAGCGAGGGAGATCGAGGCTGCGGCGGCAGGCAAAGGGCTTTTCGTCATGGAGGCCATGTGGACCCGCTTCCTGCCTCCGATCGCCGCCGTCCGGAAGTGGCTGGCCGACGGCGCTGTCGGAGAGATCAAGCTGCTCAAGGCCGAATTCGGATTCGACGCGGGCTGGAACCCGGAGGGCAGGCTGTTGAACAAGCAGCTTGGCGGAGGCGCGCTGCTGGATGCCGGCATATACCCGGTTTCTTTTGCTTCCTTCGTTTTCGGAGTGCAGCCCTCGCGGATTCAAAGCACGGTCGAGATCGGGGAAACGGGCGTAGACGAGCGATTCTCGCTCCTGTTCGATTACGAGGGAGGAGCGGCCGCTTCCCTGCATGCGTCTATCCGTCTTGGCATGAACAACGATGCCTGGATATATGGTACGAAGGGCCGTATCCATATTCCGGGATTTCTGTGGACCCGCCGAGCGGAGCTCCATATCGACGGGCAGGAGCCTGTGATCGCCGAGGACAACCGGGATTTTTCCGGACATGCTTATCAGGCGATTGAAGCGATGGATTGCATCCGCAGCAGCCGGACAGCCAGCGATATCATGCCCCTGAATGAAACCGTGGAGATCATGGGGACGCTGGACGCGATTCGTGCCCAATGGGGGCTGGAGCATGGCAGCTTTTAAACGTAGTGAGCAATCGGGATGAATGCCGTGATCGGCGCGGTCCTCCGCAAGCTTCTTTCCGCATATGCAGCCGCGCTGCTTGCAGCTTCGCTGAGTCTATTCGTTCCGGTTTACGGAGCCGATGCGGCAGGGGTATTCGAGCTGGCAGAATGGGTCTTCCTGTTCATTCTATATGGAGGTGCGGTCCTGGCTGTCTGCGGCACGCTGGTCTCCTTTCTCCTGGAGTGGTCTTGCAGGAAATGGCTACCCGGAAGAAAGGCTCCCTATATCCTTCTCCATGCGGCATGCGGTGCAGGACTCGGCATGATGCTTCAGCCAGCCTCCGGCGGCGCGGCATGGATGGCGGGGCTGCTCGGCTGCCTCGCCGGAGCGCTGTTGGCCGGTATGGACCTGCTTCTGGACCATTGGCAGGCAAGTCCGGGCAAGCTGGCGGCTGCGCTCGCTTCACCGGTCCTGACCCTCGTTGTCGCGTTTTGGCTAAGCGCGCAAATGTTGAATTAGAACTTGGCCTATATTCATCCAGGCAGAGTTTGGCGTGCGATGGAGCGGGCCGCCTTGGCGGAAAGCCTCATTCTCCTGCATTGGGATGTCAGAGCGGGGGCCTGCGGCGGCCAACGGAGCGCATCCGGCCAGTCTCGGGATTGGATGGAAAAAAAACAGTGAAAAGAAAATTCTTCTTCAACATGCATAACGATTTCTGCATTTATTTATTCCTCGGAACATCCAATTCTCTGGAAAATCCGTCCTCACTCACCTGAATTTGAAGTTAGATAAAGTACCACCAATAGCCTGTAAATGGAAGGGGATTCTGCCTAACGGCGGAGTCCTCTGTTTGACAACGTTTCCATTTGAATTTTTATGTGAGAAAATTTATTTTTAATTCGTATTTACGAACCGCTCATCTCTGTATTACAATCTGTGTTAACTAAGTTTGCATTTAATTATTGGAATTGCCAGAACAATCGGTGTTTATTTTCGATGGATTTTAAATCAAGCATTCAGCCGTAAACAGGAAATTAGTGGATGTTTGCTTTTGAATAATGATACATTAATGCATTAAAGCGAGAAATGAAATGAACGTAAAGGAGACCGGGCGCATGGGTTCGACGCTGCTGGAGATTAGGGATTTACGCACTCATTTCGTAACGGACCAAGGCGAGATTCCCGCGGTCGACGGCATGGATCTGGTTATACATCAAGGCGAAATCGTAGGCGTAGTCGGCGAATCGGGCTGCGGCAAAAGCGTCACTTCCCTGTCGGTCATGAGGCTGATTCCGCAGCCGCCCGGCAAATACGCCGGCGGATCGATCCTGTTCAAGGGCGAGGACCTCGTCCAGGCCAAGGAGAAGCGGATGAAGCAGATCCGCGGCGATGAAATTTCGATGATCTTCCAGGAGCCGATGACATCGCTGAACCCGCTGCTTACGATCGGGGATCAGATCGTCGAGACGCTGAGGGCCCACCGCAGCATGAGCCGCAAGGAGGCGTCCTCGCAAGCGCTGGAAATGCTGAAGAAGGTCGGCATCTCCAGGGCGGAGACGATTCTCAGGGGCTACCCGCATCAGCTCTCCGGCGGCATGCGGCAGCGGGTGATGATCGCGATCGCCCTCTGCTGCGAGCCGGAGCTGCTGATCGCCGACGAGCCGACGACGGCGCTCGACGTGACGATCCAGGCGCAGATTCTGGATCTCATGAAGAAGCTCAACGAGGAGACCGGGACGGCGATCATGATGATCACGCATGACCTCGGCGTCGTCGCGGAGGTGTGCCACAGGGTTGTCGTCATGTATGCCGGCAAGGTTGTGGAGGAAGGAACCGTCCGCGAAATCTTCGAGAAGCCGCGGCATCCCTACACGCAGGGGCTGATCCGCTCCATTCCGAAGATCGAGGAGGATGTGAAGCGGCTCTACTCGATCCCCGGCAACGTGCCGAAGCCCGGCTCGGTCAAGGAAGGCTGCCGGTTCGCCGCGCGCTGCGAGCACGTCATGGACAAGTGCCTGCATTCGCTTCCGGAGCTCGTGCCGACGACGAGCCCGGGCCATCGTTCCCGCTGCTGGCTGAATACGATCGAGGAGGTGGCGAATTGAGCCCGACCCAGGTTCAGGAGGACAGCCTGCTGGAGGTTCGTTCTCTCAAGACGTATTTCCCGATCCGCAAAGGCTTGTTCCAGCGCGAGGTCGGGCAGGTGAAGGCCGTCGACGATGTCAGCTTCCAGGTGAGGAAGGGCGAATCGTTCGGCATTGTCGGCGAAAGCGGCTGCGGCAAGTCGACGACGGGCCGCTCGCTTCTGAGGCTTATCGAGCCTACCGGCGGCGAGGTCATGTTCGACGGCCATAAAGTGACGGAATTTTCCGATAGCCGCATGAGAGAGATCCGCAGGGACATGGGGATGATTTTCCAGGATCCGTTCGCCTCTCTCAATCCCCGCCACAAGGTTCGCAAGATTCTCGAGGAGCCGCTGATCGTGCACGGCATCGGCAGCGCCGAGGAGCGGCGCAGCCGGGTGGAGCGGGTGATGGAGACGGTTGGCCTCAGCTCCTGGCAGCTGGACCGGTTCCCTCATCAGTTCTCGGGCGGACAGCGGCAGCGGATCGCAATCGCGCGGGCGCTCATGCTGCAGCCGAAGCTGATCGTTGCGGACGAGCCGGTATCGGCGCTGGACGTGTCGATCCAGTCGCAGATTCTCAACCTGATGCAGGATCTCAAGGATGAGTTCGGACTGACCTATGTGTTCATCGCCCATGATCTCAGCGTCGTGAAGCATTTCTGCGACCGGGTGGCGGTCATGTATCTGGGGCGGATCGTGGAGCTGGCGGACAAGCATTCCCTTTACCGGGAGCCCAAGCATCCTTATACGCAGGCGCTGCTGTCCGCCGTGCCCAAGCCGGATCCGAACGCGGCCAGCGAGAGGATCATCCTGCAGGGCGAGATTCCGAGTCCGGCCAACGTCCCGCAGGGCTGCGTCTTCAGCACCCGCTGTCCGCAGGTGATGGACATCTGCAGGCAGCAGAAGCCGGTGCTCCAGCCGACTTCGGAAGGCCATATGACGGCTTGTCATCTGTACGGCTCCGCGGAGGCGTAACGGATTTCAACGATAGATTCACCATCAAGACGGATTCGGGAAACGAAGAGAGATTCAGAGGAGGAGACAATTTTGAACAAATGGTATAAACCCGGAGCTGCGCTCGTGCTGGCATCCGTTCTCACCCTGACAGGCTGCAGCGGCAGCGACAATGCCGGCAATTCCCCGGGAAGCTCCCCGGCCAGCAGCTCCAGCAGCCCCGCTCCGAGCGGCACCCCGGCGGATTCCTCCGCCACCTCGCAGGATACGCTGATCACCGCCCGCGGCGGCGATTCCGCCGCTCTCGACGCGTCCATCGTCACGGACGGCGAATCCCTCAAGGTCACGCAGCAGATTTTCGAGGGCCTGCTCGACTACAAGCCGGGCACGACCGAAATTCAGCCCAAACTGGCCGAAAGCTATGAAGTCAGTCCGGACGGCCTGACGTACACGTTCAAGCTGAGGCAAGGAGTCAAGTTCTCGGACGGCACGGACTTCAACGCCGACGCTGTCGTCTTCAACTTCACCCGCTGGAGCGATCCGAAGAGCGAGTTCAAATTCGAAGGCGATTCCTTCGACTACTACGACTCCATGTTCGGGCCGGACGGCTCCCGCGTCATCAAGGAAGTGACGGCTGTCGACCCCGGCACGGTCAAGTTCGTCCTGAACCAGCCCCAGGCGCCATTCCTCCAGAACATCGCCATGCCGCCGTTCGGAATCGGTTCTCCGACGGCGATCAAGGAAAAGAAGGACAAGTTCAAGTCGGAGCCGGTCGGCACGGGGCCGTTCGTCTTCAAGGAATGGAAGCGCAACGACTCCATCACCGTGGAGAAGAACCCGACCTACTGGCAGCAAGGCCTGCCTAAGCTGAACAAAGTCGTCTTCAAGGTCATTCCGGACAACTCCGCCCGCTTCACGGCGCTGCAAAACGGAGAGATCGACCTGATGGAAGGCGTCAACCCGGATGATCTCAAGACGCTTGAAGGAAATGCCGACCTTCAGAAGATCGTGCGCGCATCCTTCAACATCGGGTATCTCGGCTTCAACATCAAGAAGAAGCCGTTCGACAACCCGAAAGTCCGCGTCGCCCTGAACTACGCCGTCAACAAGGAAGCCATCATCCAGGCGTTCTACGGCGGACTGGCGGAGCCGGCGGTCAATCCGATGCCGCCTTCCACGCTGGGCTACAACAAGGACGTTCAAGACTACCCTTACGACCTTGAAAAAGCGAAGCAATTGCTTGCCGAGGCGGGCTATCCGAGCGGACTGCCTGAAGAGATGACGTTCTACGCGATGCCTGTCGCGCGTCCTTACATGCCGGACGGCAAAAAGGTCGCCGAGGCGATCCAGGCCGACTTCGCCAAGATCGGCGTGAAGACGAAGATCGAGTCCCCGGAATGGGCGACTTACCTCGACGATGTCAAAAAAGGCGAGAAGGACGATCTGTTCATGCTCGGCTGGACGGGCGACAACGGCGACCCGGACAACTTCCTCTTCACGCTGCTGCATAAGGACGCCATCGGCAGCAACAACTACAGCTTCTACTCCAATGACGAAGTCAACAAGCTTCTGAGCGAAGGCCAGTCGGAGACCGACAGCGCCAAGCGCGAGGAGCTGTACAAGCAGGCGCAGGTGCTGATCAAGCAGGATGCCCCGTGGATTCCGCTCGTCCACTCCACGCCGCTGCTGGCCGGATCGGCCAAGCTGGCGGGCTACACGCCTTCGCCGACGGGGTCCGAGCCGTACACCGAGATCTACTTCAAGTAACCATCGTCGCTTCAATCGCAGATCAAGCAGACGGCAGGCCGGCCTGCCGTCTCTTCTATTGAGACGCCTATTGGCTTAAGGGGAGACATTGATGCTGAACTACACGATTCGACGTCTGCTCATGCTGATTCCGGTTCTGCTGGGAATGACGATCATCGTCTTTTCCATCATCCACGCGATTCCCGGAGATCCCGCGGAGGTCATTCTCGGCGAGAAGGCGAGCAATTCGTCCAAGGAAGCCCTGCGCAAGGAGCTCAAGCTTGACCAGCCTCTTCTCGTGCAGTACGGGGACTATTTGAAAAAGCTCGCCGCCGGCGATCTGGGCACGTCGATCCGCACCCGCGAGCCGATATCCGCCGAAATCACGCCTTATCTGGCGGCCACTCTGGAGCTGACTTTGGTGGCGATGGCCTTTGCCGTGTTCTTCGGGGTGAACGCCGGCATTCTCAGCGCCTGGAAGCAGAACTCCTGGTTCGATTATCTCAGCATGCTGATCGCTCTCATCGGGGTGTCGATGCCGATCTTCTGGCTCGGCCTCATGGAGCAGTGGCTGTTCGCGCTGGAGCTCAAGTGGCTGCCGTCGATCGGCAGGATGAATGCGCGCGATCCGGTGGAATCGGTCACCAGCCTGTATCTGATCGACTCGCTGCTCTCGGGCAGGGCGGATCAGTTCTGGACGGTCGTCAAACATCTCATCCTGCCGGGCATCGCGCTCGGCACGATCCCGATGGCGATCATTGCCCGGATGACGCGCTCCAGCATGCTGGAGGTGCTGCGGTCCGACTATATCCGCACCGCCAAGGCCAAGGGCTTGTCGCAGATGTTCATCATCTACAAGCATGCCCTGCGCAACGCCTTCATCCCGGTGCTGACGGTCATCGGCCTGCAGTTCGGCCTGCTGCTCGGGGGAGCCGTCCTGACCGAGACGATCTTCGCCTGGCCGGGCGTCGGACGTTATATCTTCGACGCGATCGCCTCCCGGGATTATCCGGTCATCCAGTCCGGCATCCTGATCATCGCTTTCATCTTCGTGCTCATCAATCTTCTGGTCGATCTGCTGTACGCGGCGGTTGATCCGAGAATCAACTTCAAGTAGGAGGAAAGCCCATGTCACAACCGGCAATCAAGCTTGCGCCGCCGCCCCCGGCCAAGACCGAGGTTTCCTCCTCCTGGAGGGACGGCTGGCGCAGCTTCCGCAAAAACAGGCTGGCCATGGTCGGTCTCGGCATCATCGTCTTCTTCGTACTGATTGCCGTGCTGGCGCCGTTCATCGCTCCCTACGACTACAAGGAGCAAGAGCTGGTCAACCGGCTGCACAAGCCGGGAGGAGAGCACTGGTTCGGCACCGACGACCTGGGCCGCGACATCTTTTCCCGGATCATCTACGGAACCCGGATTTCCCTCTGGGTAGGCATCAGCTCCGTTGTCGGCTCCATCGTCGCAGGCACGATGCTCGGCATCGTGGCCGGCTATTACGGCCGCTGGCTCGATGCGCTCATCTCCCGCTTCTTCGACATTCTGCTTGCGTTCCCCGGTATTCTGCTGGCGATCGCCATCGTGGCCGCTCTCGGGCCTTCGCTGCAGAATGCGCTGCTCGCCATCGCCATCGTGAACGTGCCGGTGTTCGGCCGGCTCGTCCGAGCCAGGGTGCTCAGCCTTCGCGAGGAGGAATACATCATGGCCGCCCGGGCGATCGGCATGAAAAATTCCCGCATTCTGTGGCAGCATATTCTTCCCAACTGCCTGGGTCCGATCATCGTGCAAGGCACGCTCGGCATCGCGACGGCGATTATCGAGGCGGCAGCGCTCGGATTTCTCGGCATGGGCGCGCAGCCCCCGGAGCCGGAATGGGGCAAGATGCTGTCCGATTCCCGGCAGTTCATCCAGAACGCGCCGTGGACGGTCATTTTCCCGGGCTTGTCGATCATGCTGACGGTGCTCGGCTTCAATCTGATCGGGGACGGCCTGCGCGATGTGCTGGATCCGAGGATGAAAAGCTGATTGAGGACAGACTGAAGCACCGGCCGGAGGCCGGTGCTTTTTTTGCCGTTAAGCAGCTTATATGGAGTTCGGTGTCCGTCTGAACGTCAGAGCCCCTGCGAGCGCCGCTCGAAGCTGACCGCGTAGGCGTCCTTGCGGAAGCGCAAAATCGGATCCTCGCTGACTTCGATGCCTTCCCCGGTCACAGTCGGATCCATGAGCAGCCCTTCCGGTTCCTCGACGATGCGGGTCACGAGAAGCTGGCCGGCATCGATGGCTTCCCGGTCCCTCGGCCATTCCGTGGTCGGATCGTCGACGGGATCCCATTCCTCTCCCCGAACGATGCGCAGCGTGAAGCCGACAGGAGATGCCTCCAGCCGCCCGGCCAATTCCTTTTCCAGGTAATCATGCCCGGCAAAAGGCGCCTTCACAAGCGCGAGATGGTCTTCTCCCGCATCGGGAATCCATTCATATTTGACCGGGCGCCGCTTGCCCGCCTTATCGACGAAATAAAACGCATGAATGGAATAATACGGGCGGCTGGCGAAGCTGGCCGGCGGCTTCAGGGCGGAGATGGAGGCGAGGGCGCTCTTCGCATGGGGGAACCGGCCGATCAGATCGGTGAAAATCTCCTTGACGGAGATGCCGCCGCGCTTCGCCTCCTGGAAAGCCTGCATCATCTCCAGGAAGGATTCGGGCGTCCGGGCGAAGAAGACAGGAGTCGTAGCGGCGACGATGACCGGCCTCGCTCCGTCCGGCAGAAGGAACTGGACCGCAAGTCCCTTCGCTGGAGAGAGCAGGTCGCGGTTGTCGGGATCGGGATTCGTATTGGAGAAGCGCATGATGGCGCGCGTCTCCTCTTGCTGCAGATGGGGAGCCGTCGTCCATTCCGAGACGGCTCCGCTGGGACGGAATACGGCCTCGCAGCAGATGCCCTTGGCATGAGCGCGCCTGTAGCCTGGATGAGTGCCGGAGATTTGCTCGATGGCGTTGACGGCTTGCTCGGGAAGCCTGCTTCCCGGTTCTTTTTGAGTCGACATGAATTCATTCTCCTTCCACGAACCGGCGATAGCCTGTATGGATCGTACATGTATTTACCTCATCTTTGCCCGAATCCAATCTCGTTCATTCTCTAGCTAAGGAGGACATTCTCCATGACCATGAAATCAAATCTCCATCTTCTGCTCCAATCCCGGCTGTGGAAACGGCTGGATGAGCCATTTTTAGAGCACTGCCGCCTCTTCCGCGTCCAAGAAGGCCGCCTTCTGGCAGGAAGCATCGTCGGAAGGCTCGGCTCCGAGCCTGTCAGCTGCACCTACCTGATCAGGACCTGCCCGGATTGGCTTACGCGGGAAGTGTCGGTCGAATTGGCCTATGGCGGCGAGGAGGCCCGTCTTCATCTGGAGGCGGACGGGCGGGGAAACTGGACGATGGACGGCCGGGAGCTGCCCGAGCTGCAAGGCTGCCTGGACATCGATATCGAGCTGACTCCCGCTACGAACACGCTGCCGATCCGCAGGCTCGGACTGCGCAAGGGACAAGAGGCGGAGACGACTGCGGCATGGGTACGCTTTCCTTCACTCGCGGTTCAGCCTCTGAAGCAGTCTTATCGCTGTCTGGAGGAGGAATCCCGCTATCGCTACCGCAGCGCATCCTTCGAGGCCGAGCTGGATGTCGGCGGGGAAGGAATGATCCATCGGTATGGCGATCTATGGGTTTCGCTATAGGAAGAGGCGCTTGCAGCACGCTGGATGTGGACCGAATAGCTAAGAGCGAAGGAGGCTTAGGCCGGATGACCGTGAAGGGGACAGCCATGCGGTGCGGCTGTCCATCTATGGATGGCAGCCGCCTTTACCAACGGAAGAAGGAGAAATAGGTTGCCTAACCGCTGATTCTCTGGTAGGATCGAACCAACTTAGTAAACGTGTTTAAAAAGTTAGGAAAGGGAGGGACGATCGATGAGCGAGCCTCGGACGGATCCCAGTGAAATCCGCAGGACCATAACCGCAGCGATTCGATCCAGCCTGATCGCCAAGGGGCACGCGACCAAGGCCGAGCTGAGCCGCAGCCTGTCCCTCAGCTTTCCCACCATCAGCAAGTTCGTATCGCTCATGGAGAAGGAAGGAGAGCTGCGGTCCATAGGGCTGGACGATTCGAGCGGCGGCCGGCGGGCGGGCAGGTATGCGTACAATCCCGATTTCATGCTCGGCCTGGCGGTCTATCTCGAGAAGGAAGAGACCCGCTACTCCGTCTTCGACTGCATGGGAGAGGCCAGGGAGGAAGGAATCGCCCCGAGCGTGCTCACCGAGGGCATCGAAGCGCTGCAGCTGCAGGTGGAGGAGCTGATGGCTAAATATCCGAGGATGCGCTCGCTTGCCATCGGCGTTCCGGGATCGGTGAAGAATGGGAAGATCGGTTATATTCCGGGTTACGGCCGCTACGAAGGCTTGGAGCTGAAAGCCTACTTCGAGGAGAGGCTTCAGATTCCGGTCCGGGTCGAAAATGACATGAACGCCGCGGTGCTCGGTTTTGCCGCCAAGGCGGACGAAGCCGAATCGGCCTCGCTCGTGTATCTTTATTTCGGCAACAATGGACCAGGGGCGGGCATCATGGCGAACGGCACCATTCTGCGCGGGAACACCTCCTTCTCAGGCGAAATCTCCTTTGTCCCCATGGACGGACAGCGGAATTTCGGGCAGGCTTTGCAGGAGCGCGGATTTCTGGACGGGAGGACGCTGGATGAGGTCCATGTCGATGCGGTCGCCCGGCTGGTGGCTGCATTCACGGTCATCCTCAACCCGAAGCGGATCGTATTTTGCGACTCCGAGGCCGACGAGGCGCTGCTGGAGCGGATCGGCCAGAGGAGCCGCAGCTATGTTCCCCTGGAGCATCTGCCCGAGCTTGTCCACAGCCACTGGCCTTCCGACTATTTGGGCGGACTGAAGACCCTTTCCCTTGAAGCAATGATTTCTCAGGATCTATTTTCGTCAAGAACGGAAGGGTGAAACGATGGCAGCTTTCTTTTTGATCATCATCTACTTGGCCTTCATCAGTCTGGGCTTGCCCGATTCGATGCTCGGAGCGGCATGGCCGGCCCTGCACCGGGATATCGGAGCGCCGGTCTCCATGGCCGGGCTGATTTTCATGACGGTCACCGCCGGCACAATCGTATCCAGCCTGGCTACCGGAATCCTTCTTAAGCGCTTCGGCACCGGCAAGGTGACCTTGTTCAGCTGCCTCGTCACGGCGGCAGCCTTGCTCGGCTTTTCCTATGCTCCGGCGACGGCCTGGCTGTTCGTTTTTGCCGTTCCGCTCGGGCTTGGAGCCGGCTGCGTCGATGCCGGGCTGAACAGCTATGTCGCGGAGCATTACAAAGCCCGGCATATGAGCTGGCTGCACTGCTTCTGGGGCGTCGGAGCTACGCTTGGGCCAGTCATCATGGCCCATTCCATCCTGGAGCGGTCGTGGAGGAACGGCTATCTCAACGTCTCGCTGATCCAGTTCGGACTCGTTCTCATCCTGCTGCTGACGCTGCCGCTGTGGGCCAAAGTCGCGCGATTGAGCCGGACGGACCAAGCGGGCGGTTCCGAGGCAACGGAGGAGAATGACCGGGCAGGAGGCGCCATTCCCTTCAAAATCAAGGGCGTCAAGCTGGCCTTGCTCTCGTTCCTGTTTTATTCCGGCGTTGAAGCCACGCTCGGCCTTTGGGGCAGCACCTATTTGTCGGAATCCAAAGGCGTGTCCGCGACGGATGCCGCCAAATGGATCTCCTTCTACTACGGGGGCATTACCGCAGGCAGGTTCCTGGCCGGCTTCGTCACCTTCAAGCTGAGCAACCGCGCGATGATCCGCGGCGGGCAGCTGCTGGCCGTGACGGGAATCGTCCTCATGCTCCTGCCTTTGCCGACCGTATTCTCGCTGATCGGGTTCGTCGTCGTGGGACTCGGGCTCGCGCCTATATTCCCCTGCATGCTGCATGAGACGCCGGTGCGCTTCGGCAAAGGTCCGTCCCAATCGATCATGGGCTTCCAGATGGCCGCCGCTTATACGGGAAGCACGCTGCTGCCGCCGCTGTTCGGCTTCATCGCCTCCCGGTCGGCCAGCGGCATCCTGCCGCTGTACCTTCTGGTCCTGGCGGCCGGACTGCTGCTGTTCTCCGAGCGGATCAACGCCTTCATGAAAAGAAGGCGAGGAGCCTCTGCAGCCGTCGCGAAGTGAGCGGATATCTCCTTGAATAGAGGAGGACGCTTGGAGGCCGGGCGGCTCGCAAGAACGTTCGATAGCGGATTGTTGGACTGTCGATATGGGGCCCATGAACGGTATTCTCTCTATCGAGGAGAACGGGAATGAGCCCGCGGCTACCGATCGACTAAAGGCAGCCGAAAAAGCAGGAAAGGCACCCGGACCGGGTGCCTTTTGTCGGTTCATGCTCCTGTCCGAGGACGCTGCTGCTCCGACAGGCCCGCCACCTTTACTCGTACGGATCGATCGTCTCGATCGTGCCGTCTTCCTTGTACTTGAGCTCGGCGAACTTCACGCAGCGCTTGTTGTCGGCGCCGTCGGACAGGGAGCTGTCGTGATAGAACAGATACCATTTCCCCTGGAATTCCACGATAGAGTGGTGGGTCGTCCAGCCGATAACCGGGTTAAGAATCGTGCCCTGGAACGTGAACGGTCCGCAAGGATTGTCGCCTACGGCATAGACGAGCTTGTGCGTCGTGCCGGTCGAATAGGAGAGGTAATACTTTCCGTTGTATTTGTGCATCCATGGACCTTCAAAATACCGCCGGTCCTCGTCGCCCGCGAGGATCGGCCGGCCGTCGATGTCGACGATGGAAACCTCGCTCGGCGGCTCCTGGAACGACAGCATGTCGGCGCTGAGCCGGGCCACGCGCGGTCCTAGCGCCGGGGCGTCCGGCGCCGGACCTTCGGCATCGGCGAGGAATTCCCCGGTCTGCCATTTCTCGAGCTGGCCGCCCCACAAGCCTCCGAAGTACATGTAGGCTTCGTCGCCATCGACGAACACGGCCGGGTCGATGCTGAAGCTGCCGGGAATATAGCTCGGCTGCGGCTCGAACGGGCCGGCCGGCGAGGCGCCGGTCGCGACGCCGATGCGGAAGACATGATCATGATCCCGGGCCGGGAAGAACAGGTAGTAGCGGCCGTTCCTGCAGGCCGCGTCCGGAGCCCAAAGCTGCTGCTTGGCCCAGGGAATGTCCCGCAGATGAAGAGCCTCGCCGTGGTCGATGCAGGGAGAGCTCTCATCCTCCATCGACAGGACGTGGTAGTCCTCCATGTCGTATTGGTCGCCGTTGTCGTTCGACACCTGCTCATGGTCCAGATCATGAGACGGATAGATGTACAGCTTGCCCTCGAATACATGCGCCGACGGGTCGGCGGTGAAGATGTGGGTTACGATAGGTTCCTTGTAGTTAACCGTTTTCATTTTCAGTCATCCCCGATGGTTGGAATCAAGTTCTCCCCTAATTTTAGCAGAACCTTCCCCGTCTCCGGCAGTCTCCGATGCTTGTGAAAAATACCGTTAAAATTGGTTTTCGGGGGAGCAACAACCATTTGACACGATTATCCGAATCCATTACGTTGATGCTAGCATTCTAGCATGACGGAAGCGAGGACTGTTGCCAGTGAGAGGGTGGGGCAATCGGCTGCTGGGCCACCTGCGGGAGACCAACACGCTACGAAATCAGATCTTCATCAGCTTTACGCTGACGATGATTCTCGTGCTGACCTTTGCAGGAGCGTTTATTTACGGAGAGGTGTCCGTGCTTCTCAAGCAAAGTGCGGAAAAGCATATCCAGCAGACCGCCATTCAGGCCAACGGGCGGCTGGATGCGCTGCTGAAGGGGATCGACTCGCTCACGACCCAGGTCGCTGCGGATTCCTATGTGCAGAAGCTGCTCTCCCGGGAGGTGCAGGGGATCCGCTCCAATTTCAACGAGCGCCAGTCGCTGCTGCAGATCGCGAACAATTACATGGCCTATTCCTCCGGCATCAGCTCGCTGGAGCTCTACACCATCGGCAACAAGCGGCTGTTCCCGCTCGACGATACGAGCCTGAACCGCATTTCCGGAGATGCGCTAGCGGCAGCGGACGAAAAGAAGGGCCGCCTCGCCTGGATCGGAATCGATCCGCGATCGCCGGACACGGTGCTCGCCGTCCGCCGCATCAACCTGCTCGATCATGCCTATTCGCCCGGCGGCTACGTGGTCGTTCATGTCAACCGGGATTACTTCAAGATGGATCAATCGGAGAGCCGAGGAGATCCGTCCAAAGGAAGGGAGTCCATGCTGCTGAGCGACGCCGAGGGCAATCCGATCCTGTCGGATATGGATGACGAGACGGCGTCGGCGGTCATCGCCCAGAGCGGCAGCACCGTGACGGTCGGCCAGGAGCGGATGCTGGCCGTCCGCCAGCATTCCGGCGTCACGGGCTGGAAGCTCGTGCTGCTCCTGCCGGTCGAGGCGGCGACGGAGGGCATCTCGGTGCTGCGAATGGCCATCTATGTGTCGATCGGAATCGCCGCTTTCGCCTTCCTGCTGCTGACGCTGCTGCTGTCGACGATGATCACGCGGCCTATCCAGCAGCTCATGAGAACGATGCGCAGCGCCCGATTCGGGGGGCTCAAGCCGATTCCGGCCGGCGACAACCGCCTGCGGACGATGGAGATCAACGAGCTGAACCACACATACAACCGGATGGTCGACCATATGAACGAGCTGATCCAGGTCGTTTATGAGAAGGAGCTCACCCAGAGCCGCACCGAGCTCAAGGCGCTGCAGGCGCAGATCAATCCGCATTTCCTGTTCAACACGCTGGAAGCGTTTTATTGGTCGCTGGAGGAAAAAGAGGAGAGCGAGCTGGCGCGGACAATTCTCGCCATGTCGGGATTGTTCCGCTATGTCATCGGCAGCGCGGCGGCCGACGATGAGTGGGTGACCGTCCGCGACGAGGTGGAGCACACGCAGCGCTATTTGCAGATCATGAAAATGCGCCTCATCGACCGGCTGAGCTGGGACATCGACGTCGAGGAGGAGCTGCTTCAGGTGCCGATTCCAAAGCTCATCCTGCAGCCGCTCGTGGAAAATGCGATTTTGCACGGCGTGGAGAGCCGCATCGTGCCAGGATCCGTCAAAGTCCGAATTCATTCCGCCGAGCCCGGCTTCGCGACCGTGGCCGTCATCGACGACGGAATCGGGATGGACGGCGAGACGGTGATCCGGCTCATGCAGAGCCTCGATGCCGTCGCTCCCCAGGATTCCAAGAAAGGGGCTGGAGTAGCCATGTCCAACGTCCAAAGGCGACTCAAGCTCCATTATCCCGGCTCCACGGATCGCGGAGGCGGGCTGCATATCGAGAGCAAGGCCGGCTCAGGCACGACAGTAAGCTTTGAGATCACGATTCCTTCGGGAGGAGACGAACGCGGATGAAAACGTTGTTGATTGTGGACGATGAGCCTCGCACGCGGCTGGGCATCCAGAAGACGCTCACCGCCTGGTCGGCGGGCCGGCACCGGATCGAGACGGCGGCGAGCGGAGTCGAGGCGCTGGAATGGTTGAAACTCAATACAGCCCATATCATCATCACGGATGTGCGGATGCCGGAGGTGGACGGGCTGCAGATGCTGGAGACGCTGGCGGGGCGCGGGCCTCTGCCCGTCATCATCGTCATTTCCGGTTATGCCGAATTCGACTATGCGCGGAAGGCGCTGCAGCTCGGGGCCTTCGACTACATTCTCAAGCCGCTGGACAAGGATATCCTGGTGGAAACCGTGCAGAGAGCGTTCGAGCTCGACGACGGCCGGGACCGCATCGATGCGATGGAGAAGCTCGTCGACGCCAAGCTGCTGGAGGTCGGCCGCGGCGAAGCGCGCTACGGCACGCCGATCAAGGACGCCATCAGCTATATCGACGCCCATCTGGAGGAGCCGATCAGCATGAAGCAGGTCGCGGAGCTGACGCATCTCAATGCGAGTTATTTCAGCGTGCTGTTCAAGGAGCAGACCGGCGTCACCTTCAGCGACTATCTCACGCGCCTAAGGCTGCAGCGGGCCAAGGAGCTGCTGGTCTCGACCCGGATGCCGATCTCCGAGATCGCCGAGAAGGTCGGCTACGGCACGGCCAAATATTTCATCAAGGTGTTCAAGGACAACGAGGGGACAAGCCCGAGGCAGTACCGGAGCCAGGTGCTGGACGCCGATTCATCGATCCGATAAAAGTGGAATTTCTCCCAATCGCTGTTACTGTTGCGCTTACATTGCAAATTTTATAATTATGTATGCGGTTACAAGAACAGTGCGTCACAAAAAGGGGAGGAAACACACATGAAGCGCGTTTTATCGACCACGACGGCTATCGTTCTGTTGTCATCTGTTCTCGCTGCATGCGGCGGCAACTCGAATTCGCCCGCCGACAATGCAGGGGCGAGCAACTCGGGTACCAGCTCCAATACGGGCTCCGCGACGGGCAAGCCTGCGGAGAAGGTCACGATCAATCTGTGGAGCTTCACGGATGAAATTCCGAACATGACGAAAAAATACCTCGAAACCCACCCCGATGCGAACGTCGACTTCAAAACGACGGTCATCGCGACGACGGACGGAGCTTACCAGCCGGCCCTCGACCAGGCGCTCGCCGGCGGCGGCAAGGACGCTCCGGACATCTATGCGGCCGAGTCCGCCTTCGTTCTCAAGTATACGCAGGGCGACGCTTCCGACTACGCGGCCAACTATGCCGATCTGGGCCTGGAGGACCAGCTGGTGAAGGATGCCGGCATCGCCCAATATTCCGTGGACATCGGCAGCAAGGACGGCCAGCTCAAGGCGCTCGCTTATCAAGCGACCGGCGGGGCGTTCATCTATCGCCGCTCGCTCGCCAAGGACGTATTCGGCACCGACGATCCCGCTGCGATCAAGACGGAGATCGGTCCCGGCTGGGACAAGTTCTTCGATGCGGCCGCGAAGCTGAAGGCCAAAGGCTACGGCATCGTCTCCGGCGACGGCGACATCTGGCATCCGATTGAAAACAGCTCCGACAAAGGCTGGCTCGTAGACGGCAAGCTGCATATCGATCCGAAGCGGGAGCAGTTCCTCGACTTCTCCAAGAAGCTGAAGGACAACGGCTATTCCAACGACACGAAGGACTGGACCGAGGGCTGGTATGCGGATATGTCCGGCACCGGCAAGCAGCCGATCTTCGGCTTCTTCGGCCCCGCCTGGCTCATCAACTACGTCATGAACGGCCAAGTGAAGGACACCAGCGGCGACTGGGCCGTAACGGAGCCGACGACAGGCTTCTTCTGGGGCGGCACCTGGCTGCTCGCGAACAAGGAAGCGGCCAAGGACGACGCCAAAAAAGCGGCCGTGGCGGATTTCGTCAAGTGGGTCACGCTTGATTCCTCCGAGACGGGCCTCCAGTACTACTGGGCGAACGGCACGATGAAGGAAGGCGAGCAGGGCACGAAGGACAGCGTAGCCTCCTCCGTCGTCATGTCCAAATCGGACGGCAAGGTCGACCTGCTGGGCGGACAGAACATGTTCGACGTCTTCGTTCCGGCCAACGCCAACGCGACAGGCAAAAACCTCACCCAATACGACGAATCGATCAACCTCATCTGGCGCGATCAGGTGCGCGAATATTCCGAAGGCAAGAAGAGCCGGGAGCAGACGATCAAGGACTTCAAGCAGAAGGTCCAGGATCAGCTCGGAATCGAAAGCGAGTAACAGCGCCAAAGGGGCGGGTCATCCCGCCCCTTATCTGAATTTGATCGATATGGGGTGAGAGCCATGCGCCGCAAGGGCGTCAGCTATTCAAAATTCGGCTATCTGTTCAGCCTGCCATTCCTGCTTGCGTTCCTGGTATTCTCGTTCTATCCCGTTCTGTATACCGCGGTCATCGGGTTTACGGATATGAAGGGAGTCATCCCGAAGCCGGTCCATTTCCTGGACCAGCCGTTCGAGAACTTCAGGTATCTTCTCTTCGACAACGTCTCCTTCCGCAAGTCGCTTTCCAACACAGCCCTCATCTGGATTCTCAACTTCATTCCCCAGATGCTGCTGGCGCTGCTGCTCACCGCGTGGTTCACGAGCCAGCGCACGAAGGTGCGGGGGCAGGGCATATTCAAAGTGCTGCTCTACATGCCGAACATCATTACGGCGAGCACGATCGCCGTCCTGTTCAACTCGCTGTTCTCGTATCCGATGGGACCGATCAACAGCCTGCTGGAGTCGCTCGGCTGGATCGACGCTCCCGTCAATTACCTGCAGGACAAGACGACGGCGCAGGGAATCGTCGCGTTCATCCAGTTCTGGATGTGGTACGGCAACACGATGATCATCCTCATCGCAGGCGTCATGGGCATCAACCCCGCGCTGTTCGAGGCCGCCTCCATCGACGGGGCGAACGGATGGCAGATCTTTTTCCGCGTGACGCTGCCGAGCCTGCGGACGATCATGCTCTATACGCTGATCACATCGATGATCGGCGGCCTGCAGCTGTTCGACATTCCGCAGCTGTTCCTGTACGGCGGGCCGGACGACGCGACGCTGACGACCTCCGTGTTCATCTACGGTCAGGCGTTCAAGGGCAGCTACATGTACAACCGCGCCGCTGCCGCCAGCATGATCATGTTCATCATTGCGGCCGTGCTGTCGGCCCTGCTGTTCTACCTCATGCGCGACCGCGATGCGGCTAAAGCCAAAAAAGCGGCTAAAAATCGGAATAAAGCTGCTGAAGCGGCGGCAAGGGGGATGTAAGGCGTGGCCAACCTTCAAAAAAGCGCGGGAGTCTCCCTTCGCATCAACAAAACAATCGTTTATGTCGTCTGCATCATCCTGTCGCTGCTGAGTATCCTGCCCTTCTGGATCATGTTCGTCAACGCCACCCGCTCCACGGCGGAAATCCAAAGCGGCCTTTCCCTGCTGCCTTCGGTCCACATGAAGACCAATCTGGACGTGCTGCTCAGCAAGAGCTTCGATCCGCTCAAGGGCTTTTTCAACTCGCTGATCATCTCGGGCTTCTCGACGATCTGCGCGGTCTACTTCTCGTCGCTGACCGCTTATGCCCTGGTCGCCTACAACTGGAGGATGCGCCAGGCGTTCTTCACCTTCATCATGCTCGTCATGATGATTCCGGCCCAGGCGAGCGCGATCGGCTTCTACAAGATGATGTACCAGCTGCACTGGACGAACAGCTTCCTGCCGCTCATCCTTCCGTCCATCGCAGCGCCGGCGATCGTGTTCTTCATGCGGCAGTATCTGCTCGCGACGCTGTCCATCGAGATGGTGGAGGCATCGCGGATCGATGGCGCGGGCGAGTTCTACACCTTCAACCGCATCGTCCTGCCGATCATGGTTCCGGCGATCGCCACTCAGGCGATCTTCGCCTTCGTGGCGAGCTGGAACAACCTGTTCATGCCGCTCATCCTCCTCACCGACAAGAGCAAGTACACCTTGCCGATCATGGTCAGCCTGCTCAAGGGGGATATCTACAAGACGGAATTCGGCTCGATCTACATGGGACTGTCTCTGACCGTGCTGCCGCTGTTTGTGATATACTTCCTGCTGTCGAGATATATTATCGCGGGCGTAGCGCTTGGCGGAGTGAAGGAGTAAGGCGCTCATTCCGTCCGGAGCTCATCCTGCGAGCGGGTTGGTGGAGGCTATGAACGTGGGCAAAAAAATCCGAGCGGTCGCGGCTCTTGCAGCCGCCCTGGCGCTCATGATGTCCGGATGCGTAAAAGGCTCGGGCGGCGATCCCGAAGGGACTGGCGGGGAAGCCGGCCAGACGGTGACGATCAATATGATGCATCTGTGGCCGGAGGGCGGCGCATCGGGCCAGCACCAGATCGTGAACAAGATCGTCGCCGAGTATGAGGCGGAGAATCCCGGCGTCACGATCAAGCAGGAAGTGCTGGACAATGAGCGGTACAAGGCCAAGATCAGGGTGCTCTCCGCCGTCAACGAGCTGCCGGATGTCGGCCTCACCTGGGCGGCCGGTTATTTGCAGGATTTCGTCCAAGGCGGGCTGTTCACGCCTCTTGACGATCTGCTGCACGGCGAGCTGCAGGACTCGTTCATTCCGGGCACGACGGAAGCCTATATGGCAGGCGGCAAAACGTACGCGCTGCCGCTGGAGTTCAATATCGCTCCCGTCTATTACAACAAGCGCATCTTCGAGAAATACGGCCTGCAGCCTCCCGCCACCTACGACGAGTTTCTGAAGATCGTGAAGACGCTCGCGGACCATGGCGTCGTGCCGATCGCCCTGGGCAACAAGGACCGCTGGACGGGCTCTCTCTGGTACATGTACCTGGCGGACCGCATCGCCGGAACGGAGAAGCTGGCGAGCGCCATCAAGGGCGCCTCCTCCTTCACCGAGCCCGGCCTGGTCGAGGCGGCCAGGCGCGTGCAGGATCTGGTCGCCATGAATGCCTTCAACAAAGGCTTCAACGGCCTGTCGAATGACGAAGTGAAAGCGGAATATATGAACAGCGAGGCGGCCATGTATCTGATGGGCACCTGGGAGCTCCCGAACTACACGACGAGCGCCAACATCCCGCAGGACTTCCGCGACAGCATGGGCTTTTTCAAATTTCCGACGATAGCCGGCGGCAAGGGCAATATCGACGGCTGGGTAGGCGGTCCGGGCGTCGGCCTGTTCGTCGCCGAGAACTCCCCGGTCCGGGAAGAAGCGAAGAAGTTCGTGAAGTACTTCGTGAAGCGATGGGGCGAGGAGTCGGTCAACGGCGCCGGCGTCATCCCGGCCACCAAGGTGGACACGTCCAAGATCGAGCTGCCGCAGCTGTACGTCGACCTGCTCAAGGAAGTGAACAAGGCGACGAGCATTACGCTGTTCGCCGACGTGCAGATGGCGGGCGCCGCCGCCGAGGTCCACCTGAACCAGATCCAGGCGCTGTTCGGGGGCGAGATCACTCCGGCCGACTTCGCCAAGGCTCATGATGCGGCCTTCAAAACGGGGAAATAAGAGGCTGCCCGAAGGGAAGGCCGCTGAAAAAGGTGTCGCTGCGCATGCGGATCATTTTTCCGATCGCTGTTGTTCCCAAAATTCTCTGATTTACCGCCTTTAGCGGTTGAATTTCGGGGACAAAGGCGAGCACGTTCGTTTCTCCAGAATGATTCCGCATCCTTTGCTTCTTTTTCAGAGGCCTCCACGAAGGGAGGCCTCTTTGCTTTTCATAGAGGGAAAAGGGCTGGAATGATGTTGGCTGGATGCCGGATGGCTCCGCACTGCCCATAATCTGCCTAGAAAAGCGGCCATAAAAAGGGACGAAACCGATAAAGCTCCAGTTTCGTCCCTTTTTGCTGTGTTGGCATGAATGCCAGCAGTTTTTCTTAATCCAACCCAAATGATGAAAGTTTTCATTTTCGGCTAATCAGTAATGTGATTACAAACGAAATTTGAATGGAGATAGTAACCAGTAGAGAAAAAATTATGATATGGTCACCTTCAGCATTGCTATAACGAAATATAAGGGTAAAGATCAATGTCAATATGAAAGTGCATATTAAGGATAGGACAAAGCAGGATAGTTTCTTCATCTTGTTAAGATTAACTCCTTTTAAAAAATAAATGACTCACCAGCCCGCTGGAGTGGATTTGAAGAGATTGCTGAGACTAGTTGTTCGGTAGCTATGTCTCTTGCCTCGCCGGTATCATTTGTTGATTCTTTTGCAAGATTAATCTGTTTAAAAAATGTATATTTTTAGCCAATAAAAAGGAATAGTACTTCAGCATTATATTTACACTATTTTACAGATATTGAAGAAACGACGACCGAACCTAATTGAGTGATTGACAAAATAACTCAAGGAAAAGCAGTTCATTATCTGCCTATTCCTTTGTTGTAATTCTTTTTTAAACCAACGGTCATTTCCACTGTTCCTGCTTCTAGGCTTGAACATGTAAGCCTGGTGGTCGGGCAGTTTGTTTTGTCTGCAATTTGCTTGAGAAGGCTGTATGGGCAGGTAAAAAAAACAGGAGAAAACCGAGCAGGGCTCGGTTTCTCCTGTTTTGTTGCTTCAATCTTATTTAGTCATTCGAAAGCTTACTTCTGCTCGCTCAGCATCTGGCGCAGAACGGTCTGCAGGATGCCGCCGTTGCGGTAGTAGTCGACCTCGACCAGGGAGTCCAGACGGACGGTAACCTGGAATTGGAAGGTGCTGCCGTCTTCGCGCGTAGCGACGACGGTCACTTTGTCGCCAGGCTTCACGTCGTTGCTCAGGCCTTCAATGTCGAAGGTCTCGCGTCCCGTGATGCCGAGCGTTTTCCAGCCTTGGCCTTCCTGGAAGCAGAGCGGCAGAACGCCCATGCCGACCAGGTTCGCGCGGTGGATCCGCTCGAAGCTCTCGGTGATGACGGCTTTGACGCCGAGCAGGAACGTGCCTTTGGCTGCCCAGTCGCGGGAGCTGCCGGTGCCGTACTCTTTGCCGCCGATGACGATGAGGTTCGTCTTGTCGGCTTGATATTTCATCGAACCTTCGTAGACGGACGTCACTTCATCCGTCGGCAGGTAAGTCGTGTAGCTGCCCTCGGTGCCCGGAGCGACCTGGTTGCGGATGCGGATGTTGGCGAACGTTCCGCGAACCATGACCTCGTGATGGCCGCGGCGGGATCCGTAGGAGTTGAAGTCCTTCTTCTCGACGCCGTGCTCGATGAGGTACTTGCCGCCCGGATAGTCGGCGCGGATGCTGCCTGCAGGGGAGATATGGTCCGTCGTGACGGAATCGCCCAGCAGCAGGAGCGTCTTGGCATGCTTGATGTCCTCGACATCGCGGATGCCGTCCGCCAGGCTGTCGAAGAACGGCGGGTTGGCGATGTACGTGGAGTTCTCATCCCACTCGTACAGCTCGCCCTGCGGAACCGGAATCTGGTTCCAGCGCTCGTTGTGCGTGTAGACATTGTCGTACTTGTCGCGGAACATCTGAGGCGTAATCGCGGAGCTTGCCGCGTTCGCGATCTCCTCGGAGGAAGGCCAGATGTCGCGCAGGTATACAGGCTCGCCCTGCTGGTCGTGGCCGATCGGATCGTTCGCGAAGTCGATGTCGACCGTGCCGGCCAGTGCGTAAGCGACTACGAGCGGCGGAGACGCCAGGTAGTTGGCTTTGATCTGGGCATGGATGCGGCCCTCGAAGTTCCGGTTGCCGGACAGGACGGCAGCGACCGTCATGTCGTTGTCGGCGATCGCTTGGCTGATCTCGTCCGGCAGCGGGCCGGAGTTGCCGATGCAGGTCGCGCAGCCGTAGCCCGCCACGTAGAAGCCGAGCTTCTCGAGGTAAGGCAGCAGGCCGGACTTCGTGAGGTAGTCGGTTACGACAAGGGATCCCGGAGTCAGGGAGCTCTTCACGTATTCCGGCTTCACGAGGCCTTTTTCAACGGCTTTCTTGGCCACGAGGCCGGCGCCCAGCATAACGCTAGGGTTGGACGTGTTCGTGCAGCTCGTGATGGCTGCCAGCACGACGGCGCCGGTGCCCATTTGGCTCACTTTTCCGTTTTTGTGCTTCACTTCGACGACTTCTTCGATCTTGGCGTCGGACAGGCCGTAGCCGCCTTTGTCGACCGGCGTGCGGACCGTGTTGCTCCAAGCTTCCTTCATGGCGGTCAGCTCGATGCGGTCCTGAGGACGCTTCGGACCGGCCAGGGAAGGAACGATCGTGGACAGGTCGAGCTCGATGACGTCGGTGAACGTCGGATCCGGCGTGTCGTCCGTGCGGAACATGCCTTGAGCCTTGTAGTAAGCCTCGACCAGCTCGATCTGCTCTTCCGTGCGGCCCGTCTGGCGCAGGAAATTCAGCGTGATGGCGTCGACCGGGAAGAAGCCGACCGTGGCGCCGTATTCCGGAGCCATGTTGGCGACCGTCGCGCGGTCAGGCAGGCTGATGTTGGAGAGGCCGTCGCCGAAGAATTCCACGAACTTGCCGACAACGCCGCGCTTGCGGAGAATCTCGGTAACCGTCAGGGCAAGGTCGGTCGCCGTAGCGCCTTCCGCCAGCATGCCGGTCAGCTTGAAGCCGATGACCTCGGGAGCGACGAAGTAGAGCGGCTGGCCGAGCATGCCGGCTTCGGCCTCGATGCCGCCGACGCCCCAGCCTACGATGCCGAGGCCGTTGATCATCGTCGTGTGGGAGTCCGTGCCGACGAGGGAGTCCGGGAAGACGACCGTTTCGCCGTCAATCACCTTCGTCGTGGCTACGGAAGCGAGATATTCCAGGTTGACCTGGTGGACGATGCCCGTATCCGGCGGTACCGCGCGGAAGTTGTCGAACGCGGTTTGCGCCCAGCGGAAGAACTTGTAGCGCTCGGCGTTGCGCTCGAATTCGATTTTCTGGTTGATTTCCAGAGCGTCAGGCGAGCCGAAGGCGTCAACCATGACGGAGTGGTCGATGACGAGGTCGACCGGCACGAGCGGGTTGATCTTCTTCGGATCTCCGCCGGCTTTCTTGACCGTCTCGCGCATGGCCGCAAGATCGACGACAACCGGCACGCCGGTGAGATCCTGCAGGACGATACGGGACGGAATGAACGGGATTTCCTTGTCTTCGCGCTTCTCGGCCCAGCTCATGAGCTGTTTCACGTGATCGGCAGTGATGCCGCGTCCGTCGAACTGGCGCACGGCGCCTTCGAGCAGGACTTTGATGGAGACCGGAAGCTTGGAGATGGCTCCGTGTCCCTTCTCTTCCAGACCTTGAAGGCTGTAGTAAGTGTAGGACTTACCGCCGACTTCAAGCGTAGAACGGACCGAGTACTGATTTTGCAATGGCATCTAGCTTTGCTCCCCTCAGGCAATTTGCAATTAGGAAACGAAAAGGACGGCTGCGGGAAAGGTGTTGCCACAGCTGGGTTTCCGGAATGAAACGCGTCAAAAAAACGGCGCTTGGCAGCAACCGAGTCGAGGTTTCATTCCGTGAAACTTCATTTCAAAACCGCTATATTCCCATTATAGACGGAAAAGAAAAGAACGTAAAGGGAAGAAAGCGGAATCCAAAAGGCTTTTGCTGCGTATGAACCTTGGTGGGGCCGCCTTAGTATTTGCAGTCGGCGGCGGGGAAGATTATCATTTGGAGGAAGGCAATAATTGGCTGACTCTCGGGAGGGACTTTAAGTGGACCTGACGCAGGAAGACCGCCAGTCGGAAGCCAGACTGGACCGGTTCAAGAAGTTCTTCATCAACAACAAATTCGTGCTGTTCCTGCTGGTTCTGCTGCTTGTCGGGATCAACATCCTTGTATTCGCGCATATTACGTTCATCTTTGTTCCGCTGCTCGTGCTGGCGAAGACGGTGCTGCTGCCGATGCTTCTCGCTGGAGTCGCTTATTACCTCCTCAATCCGCTCGTCGATTGGATGGAGAAGCAGGGCATGAAGCGCGGATGGGTCATCGCGGCGCTGTACGTCATCATCATCGGCCTGCTGACGCTGCTCATTACGATCGTCGTTCCGATCATCCGGGAGCAATTGACGAGTCTCGTGGACAATATTCCCGTCTATACGAAGTATGTCCAAGACAAGACGACTTATTATCTCGGAAGCGATCTCGTGACCCAGCTTCAGACGAACCTCAATTACGATCCGCAAAAGATCGCGCAGGAGCTGTCGAGCAGAGCCGGCAAAATCCTCCAGAGCACGCTGGCCAACATCGGCGGCTTTCTCGGCACGGTGACGGAATTCGTCCTGGCGATCGTCACGCTGCCGTTCATCCTGTTCTACATGCTCAAGGACGGCAAGAAGCTGCCGATCTTCTTCACGGCCATGCTGCCTACGACGATGCGGGGAGAGACACGCCGCGTACTGACGGAGTCCAATCATCAGATCAGCTCCTATATCCGCGGCCAGATCATCGTGAGCCTATGCATCGGAGCGCTGCTGTTCATCGGATATTTGATCATCGGACTGGACTACGCGCTTGTGCTCGCCATCGTAGCTGCTTGCACGGCCGTCGTTCCCTATATCGGGCCTGCCATCGCCATCACGCCGGCGCTCGTCGTAGCCGCCTTCACCTCTCCGATCATGCTGCTGAAGATGGTCGTCGTATGGACTTGCGTGCAGCTGATCGAAGGCAAGTTCATCTCGCCGCAGGTCATGGGCAAGACGCTGAGCATCCACCCGATTACAATCATCTTCGTCATCCTTACCTCGGGCAAGTTGTTCGGTTTCCTCGGGATCATTCTCGCCGTGCCCGGCTATGCGGTGCTCAAGGTATTCGTCACTCATCTGTTCCAGTGGTTCATGGTCCGTTCCAAGCTGTACGGCCCCGAGCCGGAATACAAGATTCTCGGCGTGAAGCGCGACGAGGACTAGCTGGCGGTTCCATGAAAAAAAGCCTCTGCGCAAGCAGAGGCTTTTGCATTAGCCTGCCATGGAATCGGCTGATTACTGGGCAGGGTTGCTGCGCGCCTGCGACAGATGGCTGCGCAGCTGATAGGCCTTCCAGCGGGAGAGGGACACGCGCTTCGCTTCGGGGCCGGTGCTGCCGAAGTAGACGGCTCCCTCTTCGATTCCGCTGATCTTGGCTGTATTCACGTAACATCCCGAAGCGACCGGATAGAACAGTCCGTTCCGGCACAACCGGTTGATCTGGTCGGCAGACATTTTCTTTTTAATATTGTAGTTGCTGCCGTGGAAGCTTACAAGTCCGAAGGAGCCGAGCCTGTAATACAGAATGTCCGTCTCTACATCAAAGTCCTCGTACACATTGCGGTCGTTTGATGGCACGTTAATCATTCCGTTATCCCCCTTGCTTGGTAAGAAAGTGGCGTTTGATAACGCTTTCATATCATAGCATAGGCCGAAGGTTTTGGGAAGGATAGGATTCGAAACGCAGTCGGGCAAGAAACGAGAAGCCCTGTACCGGCTTCATTTAAAGGCGAACGCCTGTTCAGCGCATGAACCTTCCTGTAGAATAGAGAGGCAAGCTAAAAGAAATCGGGTGAACCATGACTATCCCCCAGAAATTCTTTGCCAATATAGAAGAAGCTTCGACTTATATCATTGATGTGCTCAGCAGGCTTCTCATGCTGGATTCCATTTTCATCGCCACCAACGACGGCAAGGTCAACGAGATCATCAAGGCGTTCAACCGCAGCGAAATCCTCGTCGGCGAAGGAACGAGGCTCCCGTTCGAGGAGAGCTACTGCAGCCTTGTCGTTAAGAACAGCACAGGACTTCTTTATATCCCTCATACGACGAACGATGGCCTCGCCAGACATATGGAGGTTACGGCCGTTATGGGCAACCGATCCTTCATCGGCGTCCCGATCGTGCTGGCGAGCGGCCGCTCCTACGGAACCGTCTGCGGCCTGCACAAGCCGGGGCATGTATTCAGCGAGGCGGATATCAAGGCGATCAGCGCCATGGCTGTATTTTTGTCCTACATCGTGGAAATGGAGAACAAAGTCCGGGATCAGAGCAAGCTCCAGAAGTCGCTGCTGCGCGAGAAGCAATACGCCGAATCGTTGTCCAGATGGCTGAAGCAGGAGAACGATCTTACGCGAGGCAAGCTGAACTGGAGCTCGGACCTGCTGGCCATGCTGAGCCATGAAATCCGCAACTCCGTGAGCGGGATCGCCGGCATGACGGAGCTGATTCAGAACACGGCCTTGTCGGAGGAGCAGGTCGGCTATCTCAAGCTGATCGAAGCCGGCAACCGCACGCTGACGACGCTGCTGGACAACATTCTGGATTACAGCAAGCTGGAGGCCGGCAAGATGAGCCTGGAGGAGCAGCCGTTCGATCTGGTCTCGCTCATCGAGGAAACCGTGTATTTGTACGCATCCAAAGCCTCCTCCAGAGGGCTTGAGCTGATCATCGACCTGCCTCCGGATTTGCCTGTATTTTACGGCGATTCAGGCAAGATCAAGCAGATGCTGGCCAATCTGCTCAGCAACGCGATCAAGTTCACGGACAGGGGCGAGATTGCCGTGTCGGTGCAGACGGCTCCGGGAACAACCGGGGACAGCCTGTTCGTGGCCATCTCCGTCAAGGACAGCGGCATCGGCATCGAAGAGTCCAGAATCAAGGAGATGTTCGGCAAATATGCCCAGGTCCATGAATCCCGCCCGGATCGGGATTACAAGGGCACGGGGCTCGGGCTGGCCATCAGCAAGAATCTGGCCGAGCTGCTCGGAGGCAGCATTGAGGCGCGCAGCGTGCTGGGGCAAGGCACCGAGGTCGGATTCACGCTTGACCTGACCAAGCAGTCCATGCCTTCGAGCTCTTACGGCAGCGCCATGCTGCGGGGCAAGTCCTTGCTCATAGTCGACGATCATGCAGGAACGCTGGAGTCGCTGTCGAGATTGGCCGAGCGCTGGGACATGTCGGTCAAGGCCGTCCGGACGGCCGAAGAAGCGCTGGCCTGTTTTGAAATTGGGCAGAAGTTCGATCTGGCTCTGATCGACGACATGCCGGGATCGATGGCGGCAGCGGAGCTGGCGGAAAGGCTGCGCGGCCAGCAGCCCGAGCTGCCTCTCGTGCTGCTGGCGCCGCTCGGCAAGCCGTTGCCCGATGAGGTGCGGCAGCTGTTCAGCTCGGCCGTCGCCAAGCCGGTGCGGCAGCTTCATCTGCTCAATGCGATTGCCTCGCTCCAAGCGGCGCGTTCATGAGACGAGAAGAGCGTGGCTGCGATTGCTTCGCGGCGGCAGCCCCGTTTTGAACCAATACGAAAAAGCGCCCGTTTTCCGGGCGCTTTTTTTCGTCTTATCGGGCGGACCAGAAATCGGGTCCGCCTTCTTTGGTTGTTTTTCAGCTCAGGCTTCTTCCCACAGGCGGCGCAGGTTGGCCAGCCCGGCTCTGGCGCCGAGGCGGCAATCCTCGAGGCCCTCGAACTCGACGGATACGTATCCGTCATAGCCGGAAGACTTGACGATGCGGACGACCTCCGGCATGTCGATGTCCCCATTGCCGATTACCGCGCCGCGCAGGTAGCTGCCGCCGGCCGTGCGGAACCAGCCCTCGCCCGGATTGCGGTAGGAAGGACGCAGGTAGAAGTCCTTGAAGTGGACGACGGAAGCGATAGGAAGATTGGCCTTCACGGCCGCGACCGAGTTCTCGTCGGCGCACATGAAGTTGCCCACATCGAGCGTCGTCCGGAAGTTGGGACGGTCAACCGCTTCGACGAGAGCCTGGACGCGGTCGCTGTGCTGGATGAAGTAGCCGTGGTTCTCGACGCTCGTCGTAATGCCGAAGCCTGCGGCATAATCGGCGATTTCGCGGCAGGCCGCAGCAAGCTTATCCAGGGAACGGTTGAAGTTGCCGATCGACAGATCGGTGTCGCTGGCCACGTCATGCCGCATGAAGCGGGCGCCGAGCGCTGCGGCGATGTCGACCTGCTCCTTGATCCGCTGGATCTCGGCACGATAGTTCTCCTCCGACAGGCCCTGGAAGTTAGCCCCGACGGCATAGTCGGAAACAGCGATTCCGCGCTGCGCCGCCCGCTCCACGATCTGGCCGACAAGCTCGGGGTTGCCGGTAAGCTCATAGCCGAGAGGAACGATCTCCACATGCTCGCCGCCATGCTCTGCGGTGAAGTCGATGACGTCGAGAACGGTCATCTCACCCGCTCTGAGCGCCTGGTAAAGGCTGTAGGTGCTGAGTCCGAGCTTCATGGGAACGTCACCTCGCGTCCTTGGGCAGCCGATTCATAGATCGCGCCCAGTATTTTCATGATCTCGACGCCGTCCTCGACCGGACTGATCGGCTGCTTGCCGTTCGCCGCGCAATCGACGAAATGGTCGATCTCGCTCTGGAAGGCGCGGTTCATCTGCATGCCCTTGCTGTCCGTCTGCGGATAGGTATTGAGGATGATGTCGTTTTTCTCGGTGACCATGACGACCTCGGGATCGATCTCGAAGCCGCCCTTCGTGCCGAACAGCTTGACGATGCCTTCATCCTTGACCGTATGCAAGGAGAAGCTGACGTCGACGAGCAGGGAGGCTCCGTTCTCGAATCGAATCAGCGCGTTGGCCATATCCTCGACATCGTTGAGCTCGGCGTTGTAGTCCGCGGCCTGATAACGGGACAGATGCTTGATGTTGGCGCGGTTGCCCAGATGCTTGTATTCGTTGGCGCTGACCGACTTCACCTTGGGACGGCCCATCAGATACCAGCACAGGTCGATGACATGCACGCCGATATCGATGACAGGTCCGCCGCCGGAGCGGGACTTGTCGGAGAACCAGCCGCCGGGATTGCCCATGCGGCGGATGTACGAAGCTTTGGCGAAGTACAGGTCGCCGAACTCGCCGTTCTCCACGAACGAATGGAGCATCAGGGCGTTGGGATCGTAGCGGCGGACGAAGCCGACCATCAGCTGCTTGCCGGAGCGCTTCACCGCATCCTGAATCCGATAAGCCTCTTCGACGGTACGGCAGAGCGGCTTCTCCACGAGGACATGCTTGCCGGCGTCCAGCGCGGCGACGCTGATCTCCGCATGGGTGTTGTTCCACGTGCAGATGCTGACCGCTTCCACGTCCGGATCCGCGAGCAGCTCGCGGTAATCGGCGTATACTTTGGTGGCGCCGTATTTGTCCGCGACGGTCTGGGCTCTCTCCCGATTCATGTCGCAGATGGCGTAGATCTCGCTGTTTTTGTTGGCCGCATAAGACTGCAGGTGGAACTCGGAGATGGATCCCGTTCCGATGACGCCGATTCGGATACTCATGCTTGCTTCACTCCCCATTGGCTTGGTAACCTTATATAGTGAAAGTATAGCGGCGCCATCTTCATTCGGCATGGGTGATCATGCGCTCTATTAGTACAATTGTGCGGTTCGCGGCTGCCCCGGCAGCCGGCGGAAACCAGCCCTAGAAGGAGGACCGGCCGATGGAACGCCCCCTTTCGCTACTGGAGGAAATGAGCATGCCCGACCCGAACTTCCCGGTCAAGCTGTGCACCTCGCGCTTTGCGGGACGCGGCCGGATTCTGTTCGAGGCTCATTGGCACAATCATATGGAGCTTCTCTACATCCGTTCGGGGCATGCAATCGTGGAATGCAACTACACTTCCTACGAAGCCGGACCCGGCGATCTGATCGCGGTGAACAGCAACGATATCCATATGGGCATCCTGCTGTCGGACGAGATCGAATACGACTGCCTTATCGCCGATCTGGGCTTGCTGCAAAGCCTGTCTCCAGACGCGGCCGAAACCAAATACATCACGCCGATCGTTCAGAACCGCATCCTGTTCCGCAACGTCATTCGCGGAGACGGGCAGCTGAACGCCTGCATGGAGCAGCTGGAGGGCGAGTTCGCCTGGCGCCAGCCCGGCTTCGAGCTGTCGGTGAAATCGCTGCTGTACCGGCTGCTGACGCTGCTGCTGCGGGGCTATGTCGAGGTCAGGCTGACCGAGCCGGAGTCGCGCGCGCGGTTGCGCAACCTGGAGCGGTTCCGGCCGATCTTCCATCATATCGAGACGCATTACACGGAGGAGCTGACGGTGGATTCGCTGGCGGGGCTCGCTTCGCTCAGCCGGTTCCACTTCAGCCGGCTGTTCCGCCAGCTGACGGGGCGCACCGTCACCGACTACGTCAATCGGATCCGCATCAACAAATCCGAGGATCTGCTCCGCAATACGGAGAAGACGATCGCCGAGATCGCGATGGCTGCGGGCTACAACGACCTGAGTTATTTCAGCCGCACGTTCCGCCGCTACCGGGGGCTGGCGCCGTCTGAGGTCCGGGTGCAGCGGTAGCGGCGCGTCCGGACGGAACGGACAAAGAACATCTTGCCCAGCTGCAAAAATGAGACAGGGGAAACAAGGGTCGAATTCTCCCAAGAAACAGGACGGATGCTGCGGCAGGAACCGTCTTCCGCGGATGGGGCTGGGGAAATTTGTTGGATGGAGCAGCAACATTGTTATTGCCAGCGGAACCAGCCCTGACAAATCCCCATGCAAGCGCTGGAAGTGTCTTGCGGCTTATAAGGCCTTCATGACGGCCCCTGCTTTAGTGGCTGGAGCGCCGAGGCAAGGAAAATAAGACGAAAAAATCGTCTTATTCACTGCTGGAGAGCCGAGGCAAGGAGATTAAGACGAAAAAATCGTCTTATTCGCCGCTGGAGAGCCGAGGCAAGGAGAATAAGACGAAAAAATCGTCTTATTCGCCGCTGGAGAGCCGAGGCAAGGAGAATAAGACGAAAAAATCGTCTTATTCGCCGCTGGAGAGCCGAGGCAAGGAGAATAAGACGAAAAAATCGTCTTATTCGCCGCTGGAGAGCCGAGGCAAGGAGAATAAGACGAAAAAATCGTCTTATTCGCCGCTGGAGCGCCGAGGCAAGGAGAATAAGACGAAAAAATCGTCTTATTCGCCGCTGGAGAGCCGAGGCAAGGAGATTAAGACGAAAAAATCGTCTTATTCCCCGCTGGAGCGCCGAAGCAAGGAGAATAAGACGAAAAAATCGTCTTATTCGCCGCTGGAGAGCCGAAGCAAGGGGAATAAGACGAAAAAATCGTCTTATTCGCCGCTGGAGAGCCGAGGCAAGGGGAATAAGACGAAAAAATCGTCTTATTCGCCGCTGGAGCGCCGAGGCAAGGGGAATAAGACGAAAAAATCGTCTTATTCCCCGCTGGAGCGCCGAAGCAAGGAGAATAAGACGAAAAAATCGTCTTATTCGCCGCTGGAGCGCCGAAGCAAGGAGAATAAGACGAAAAAATCGTCTTATTCGCCGCTGGAGAGCCGAGGCAAGGAGATTAAGACGAAAAAATCGTCTTATTCGCCGCTGGAGAGCCGAGGCAAGGAGATTAAGACGAAAAAATCGTCTTATTCGCCGCTGGAGAGCCGAGGCAAGGAGAATAAGACGAAAAAATCGTCTTATTCGCCGCTGGAGCGCCGAGGCAAGGGGAATAAGACGAAAAAATCGTCTTATTCGCCGCTGGAGCGCCGAGGCAAACGGAATAAGAAGAAACTCGTCTAACTCGCTGCTTAAGGTCTGGAATTAGAATAATAAGCCGAAAAAATTCCAGCCCATGGGCTGGAATTTTTTTTTAATCAGGCTCATTTGATGTAGACGCCTCCGAACGGCAGCAGCTCCCGCAGCGTCCTCCGCAGGAAGCCGTCCCGCTGCAGAGGCTCGACAAGGCCCGGATCCAGCGATCCGGTCTGCACCAGCACGGAGCCGCGCCCCTTCAGCTCCCATTGGACGTTCATATGCTGAGTAGCCAGCGGGTTGCCGTAGACGGCGAGCTTCACCTCCGCCGACTCCGGGAAAGCGACTAGCGAGGCCGTATCGACATAGAGCGGCTGCTCCTCGGACAGCTTCATGGAGGCAAGGCCGCCTGCGGTAAGGATGCCGAGTGTACCGGGGCCTGTGAAGCGCATCCGGGTCAGCTCGCGCGTGATCCAAGCGGTCTTGAGCTTGTGGATGCGCGTCTTCATCGCCATGCCGTCGCTGTAGAAGACGATATGCCGGAAATCGAACAACAGGTCGCTGTCCTCGGGCAGCGCCACCGCTTCCAGGCCGCAGCCGGGCGGCAGGCCGAGCAGGAACTCGCTCGGTCCCTGGATCCGGGAGCGGATCCATTTGCGCTTGCGATAGACGCCGGCGACATCCATGAAGCGGTCCTCGCGGGCACCCGGCGGGCCGCGGAACGCAATGATCGCCTTCGGGTGCAGCACCTGCAGCTTGTCGGCTTCTTCAAGCTCGATCCGGACATGCCCGTGAGGCGGCGGCGCGGTCACGATCATAAGCCGGCTGCCTTTCCTTGGTCGCGCCGCTGGGCGCGGTAGACGCGGTAGCGCCACACCCGTACGGCCGCGATATAGGCCAGCAGGGCGGAAGCTCCAACGAGCACGGCGACCGCGATGCCGTGCTTCAGCGAAGCCTGCTTCTGCCTGGCGGCTGCCATGCTCGCCTCCAGCTGCCGGTTCTGCTCCGCCAGCGCTTCGTTCTGCTTGCGGAAGTCCTCGTTCTGCTGCTGCAGCTCCTGCTGCCTCGCTTCGAACTCCGCCTGCTTCTGCTCGTAATCCTGCTTCAGGCGGTCCTGCTGCTGCTCCAGCCGGGCAATCGATTCCGTATATTGCTTCTGCAGCTCGTCCACCTTGGCCGGCGTGTCATAGATGTCTTTGAGATTGTCCCAGATGCCGGCATGCGCCTGCCCGGGCCAGCCGGCTCCGGCCAAAGCGACGATGAATAGTGCGGCAGCCAGGCTTGTCCGCTTGATCCGTTTTGTCCGCTTGATCCGTTTCGACCTCATATGGACCCATCCCCCCTCGCGGCGCTCTTCACAATCTATTACCCAGTATAGCAAGAGTCGGATGCTGCTGTAAGAGACTGGGGACAATTGTCGGATTATCATGGGCTTTGGAGAGAGCTTATCCGTTTCCTGCTGCTGCGAGATGTCGTTCTAGAGCTCGAAAAGACAACGAATCGAATGGTTTGGCGCCGCTTACGACTGCTGGGCGGCATTGTCTGAACGGAGGAAATGAGGTATATTCACTGACAAAAAGGCCCAGGCCGGAAAAGAGGAGACAAAATGGCAGAAGCATCCACGTCTTATACGCTGTACATAGGCTCTTACGGTGAGGCCAAGGATCCGACCGTCCATGCATGCCGGCTCGACGGCGGCACAGGAGAGCTGTCGGTATTCCAGAAAATCGCCGGCATCGAGCAGGCTTCGTTCCTGGCTGTCCATCCCGCGGGCAGCATGCTCTATGCCGCCAGCGAAACCGGCGAGACGAGAGGGCAGTCCGGCGGCTCCGTCCATGCGCTGGCCATCGATCCGCAGAGCGGCGAGCTCGAGGTGCTTGGCGACCAGCTGACTCACGGGGAGCACCCCTGCCATGTCAGCCTGTCCTTTGACCGTCAAAGCCTGTACGTCTCCAATTACAGCGGAGGCAATGCGGCGGTCTTTCCGCTTGAGGCGGACGGACAGCTGTCGGAGCCGGCTTCGGCGCTCGTATCCGGGGAAGGCGAGCTCGGACCGGCAGCAGACCGGCAGGAGAAGCCTCATATCCACAGCGCCGGACCGGTTCCCGGCACTCCCTTTGTATACATATGCGATCTCGGCACCGACTCGGTCTATATGTACCGGCAGTCCGCCGACGGACGCTCTCTGCTCAAGGCCGGCACCGCCAGACTGGAGCCGGGCACCGGCCCCCGCCATGCAGCGATTTCAGCCGTCCGTCCTTATGTCTACGTAGCTGGAGAGCTGGATTCGTACGTAAACGTGCTTCGGATGGACAAGGAAACGGGCGTCCTGGAAAGCGTGCAGCGAATATCCGGCCTCCCGAAGGAATTCGCCGGCACCAGCTGGGCGGCGGATATCCATCTTTCTCCGGACGGCCGGTTTCTGTACATGTCCAACCGGGGCCATGACAGCATCGCCGTGTTCGCCGTCAATACCGACGACGGGACGCTGACGGCGGTGGAGCACTGCCCGACCGGAGGCCGTACGCCGCGCAACTTCGCTATCTCTCCGGACGGCAGCTGGCTGCTCGCCGCCAACCAGGAGAGCGGCACGATCCATTCCTTCCGGAGAAATGCGGACAGCGGCAAGCTGGATCCTGCGCCTGCTTCCTTGCGCATTCCGGCGCCGGTATGCATCTGCTTCGCCTGAGGAGACCGACCTCTCTCTGACGCCGGATGCGCGCCGACCTTGATCAGGCGGCCGCATGCCTGCGTTCCTTCATTTGCTGACGAACACCTCCATACCATCCATCCAAGCGACGAAAGGAAGTCCTGTCCATGTCCGCTTCGCAATCGGCCCGGATCGGCGCTGCCCGCACCGGGACCATCTATGCGATTCTGATCGCCATCAGCGCCGTCCACATGCTCAACGATTCCATGCAATCCGTCATTCCCGCCCTCTATCCGATCTTCCAGGATACGCTCAATATCAGCTACACCCAGATCGGGTGGCTGACGTTCACGCTGCAGATGACTTCATCGGTCATGCAGCCGGTCGTCGGGCTCGTCTCCGACCGCAAGCCGTCGCCGTGGATGCTGCCGGTCGGCATGCTCATGAGCATGATCGGCATGGCCGGCATGGCGTTCGCCCCGAGCTTCGGCATGCTCATCTTCTTCATCGTATTCGTCGGACTCGGCTCGGCCGTCTTCCATCCGGAAGGCTCGCGCGTCGTTTATTTCGCCGCCGGGGGCAGGCGCGGCTTCGCCCAGTCCATCTACCAGGTCGGAGGCAACTTCGGCCAGTCGCTGGCGCCGCTCATGACGATCTTCATCTTCATCCCGCTCGGGCAGCGCGGCGCCGTTTGGGGCACGCTGCTGGCAGCCGCGGCGATCCTCATCCTGCTGAAGGTGGTGCCATGGTACCGCAAGCAGCTGGAGGAGCACGGCAAGCCGGTGAAAAAAGCGGCCGTGCCGAGAGGCGAGCTGTCCATCGACGCGAAGAAGCATAAAAATGTCGTCGCCTTCGCGCTGTCGGTGCTGATTCTGCTCGTGTTCGCCCGCTCCTGGTACGGTGCGGCGATCGGCACCTTCTACCAGTTCTATCTCATCCACGACTACGGCCTCAGCAAGCAGGCCGCCCAGGTGCCGCTGCTGCTGTTCATGATCGCCGGAGTCGTCGGAACGTTTTTCGGCGGGATGGTTTCGGACCGGATCGGGGCCAAGCGCACGATGCTGCTGTCCATCCTGGGAGCGGCGCCGTTCACGCTGCTGCTGCCGCATCTGCCGCTCGTCTGGATGTATCCCGTCGCCGCGCTCATCGGCCTGATCATCCAGGCGAGCTTCTCGGTCAGCGTCGTCTACGCGCAGGAGCTGATGCCGGGCCGGGTCGGCATGGCATCCGGACTCATCACCGGCTTCGCCTTCGGGATGGGCGCGCTCGGCGCCGTCGTGCTGGGCAAGCTTGGCGACATCTACGGCCTGCAGAGCGTCATGTACTGGACCAGCGTGCTGCCGGTCGCAGGCGCGCTCGCCTTCCTGCTCCCCCGCGACCGGAAGGAAGCGGCGGCATAACAGAGCAACAAAAAAAGGACTGTCCCCGTACCGTTGCTGAAACGGCGGGGCAGTCCTTTTTCAGGTTCAGCGGGCGGCGGCGCTCCGGCGGTCCCATGCCGCTAGGCATAGCGCCAGCAGCAGGGCGATGAGGGAGAATGCCGATGCCGTCCACGGCAGCACGCCGTAGTCATACGCTCCGGGAGCTGTCTCGAAAAACAGCACGATCCAGCCGCCGAAAAAGGCGCCGAAGGCGTTGCCGAAGTTCAGGACAGCGTGATTGGATGTCGAAGCCAGAGCGGGCGCATCCTTGGCCAGATTCATGATGCGGACCTGCAGCCCCGGCATCGCGGAGAAGCTAGCAGCCCCCCACAGGAAGATGAGGGCAAGCGTAGCGGGCAAGGAAACGTCCGCGAAGCCGAGCACCGCCAGAATGACCGCTTGGGCCAGGAAGGAGACGATGACCGTCGGCATCAGCTTGAGGTCGGCCAGCTTGCCTCCCAGGATGTTGCCGATCGTGACGCCGCAGCCGAACAGGACGAGAATCCAGGGCACGATGCCCTCGGCGACGCCGGTTACGCCGGTGAGCAGCGGCTTGATGTAGCTGAACAGGCTGAACAGGCTGCAGCAGCCGAAGGCGCCCGTGATCAGCACGAGAAACAGCTTGGGCTGCAGGAGAGCCTTGATCTGCCTAGCTGCGTTGGTGTCGTCCGTCTGCTTGATCGAAGGAATCATGGCGATCAGGCCGACCAGCGTGACGGCGCCCATCGCCGCGACGACGAAGAACGACATCCGCCATCCAAGCTCCTGCCCGATGAAGGTTCCGAACGGCACGCCGAGAATGTTGGCGATCGTCAGGCCGGCCATCATGACCGACACCGCTCCGGCTCGGCGTCTGGGCGAGACGAGGCTCGCCGCAAGCACGGCCCCGATGCCGAAGAAGGTGCCGTGGGCAAGCGAAGTGAAGATGCGGGCCGCCAGCAGGAGGCCGTAATTCGGAGCCAGGGCGGCCCCCAGGTTGCCGATGATGAACAGCACCATCAGCAGGGAAAGAAGCAGCTTCTTGGGGAAGCGGGCCGTTGCCAGCGCAAGCACGGGAGCGCCGATGCCGACTCCGAGCGCGTAGCCGGTAATAAGGTTGCCCGCCTTCGGCACGCTTACGCCGAGGTCCGCGGCTACTTCGGGAAGCAGGCCCATGATGACGAATTCCGTCAAGCCGATCGCGAAGGCTCCGACCGTGAGGGAGTAGAGAGAGAGCGGGTATCGTTCCTTGTCGGTTAACGAGGATGCAATCGACGGTTGATCTTGATGCATGAATGTCTGACCTTCTTTCTGAAAGCGCTGACTGTAAATAGCAGGAAATGACTTACCTTTGGAAATCAACTTCCGCCAGTATAGCAGATTTTGCGCTTCGCGAAAGAGGAAATTCACGCCTTAATCGTAATAGACCGGCATGCCCGGCTGCCGTCCGTACTGGAACATCATGCGCAGCTGGCTTTCCGTGTTGCGGCTGAGCGACAGGGGAGGCAGCTCGTCCTCGCCGAAAAACTCGACCTCGCTTGTCTCCACGCCGCCGGAAGCCTGCCCGCCCGTGATCTCGCAGTGGAAAAAAAGCTTATAGATATGATGCGCATCGGGAGGATGCCCATGCCGGATTTTGTCCATGACGGCAAGCAGCCTGACCGTCCTGGCTTCGAAGCCCGTCTCTTCCCTGATCTCCTTGATCACGCATTGACTCGGGGTCAGGCCGATATCCGCCCAGCCGCCGGGAAGGCACCAGGCGCCGTCCGATCTTTCCCGGACGAGCAGGATGCGGCCTTCCCGGAAAACGGCTCCCCGCACGTCCACCTTCGGCGTAGCATAGCCGGAATCGCCGGCGAAAGCGAGCCGGATCTCTTCCTTGCCTGCGGAGGTATGCGTCTCCATGATCTCGACGCTCAGCTCCCGCAGAGCTTCAAAGCGTTCGATGTCATAGACGTCGCGCCCGTAGGCAAGCCCGGTCTGGGCGATAGCTTGGATTTGCTTTGCCCATTCGA
>NZ_JZEJ01000001.1:4930845-5172320 GCF_001188365.1 Paenibacillus sp. D9
TCCCCATTGGAGCCACTTCGGTTCCATTTCCGTTCCTCCTCGCTGGAATGGCAGGTATGTGCATGAATACGGCGGTTGAAGCCGGCCGCAGGGACCATTTCTCGGTCAGCGCACCGGAATCCTGTTTCGCCCCGCGTCCAAGCGGGTAAAAATCCGTATTGTTGTTCGAGCTTCCGCGTTCCTTGCGGAAACCGGCAGCGCCGCAGGGGCATGACCGCTCTGCGGCCGGCTGCCGGTTTGTCGTCTTTAGGGACCGGCTTCAAAATGTGGACGAGGACGGGAAGGGATTTGCTTCAAAAAGTGGAATAGATTAGATAAAAGATCCGTTAAACGTTTATCGCTTTATTTCATCCATTTGACCTGAAGGGAGAGACAGGGCATGGTTGTCGAAGTCGGAAGGGGAGGCACAGTCTATGTGCCGGATACAGGGATGACGGGGGACGGAAGTCCTCGCATGGGCATCTTGACAGGGAGGCAGATCGCTGCCGGGCGAGTCAAGCCTCGGCCTGCAAGAGGCGCCGTGCTGCTTGGAGACGGCTCAGGCGCCTCTTATCATCCCTTGCAGGCCGTTCAGGAAACGATTCTCGGCGCCTTGAAGGATGATTTCGACGCGGAAGCGACGGAGGATTACAGCGTTCTCGAAAGCCCCGCTTCCGGAACAGGCCTGATAGCCGCGTATACCGACCGCTGGAAAGATCCCGTCACACCGGAGCAAGCCAAGGGCATCATCAATTTTGTCGGCCAAGGAGGAGGACTCGTTCTGATCCATTCCGGCATTTCTCTTGCAGCCGACCCCCGGCTTGAGGAAATGATCGGAGCGCGGTTTCTCGGACATCCCCCTTATCAGACCCTTTCCTTCGAACCGGTCGTAGGCAAGGGCGGAGCGCATCCGATCGTACAGAATATCGAGCCCTTCGATTCCCCCGACGAGCCTTACCGCTACTCCTTCAGCAGGTCGAAGGACCGAGAGGTCATCCTGGAGTACTGGCTGGACGGGTGCTGCTACCCCGCAGCCTGGGTGCAGCGCTACGGCGAAGGCCGAATCGCCGTCCTGATGCCGGGCCATGACCGGGCTTCGTTCGAGAGCGGGCAGGTGCAGCGGCTGATCCGATCGGCCAGTCTGTGGGCAGCGGGGCGGATATAAGCCATCTTTAGAACGATGCGGGTCTGCGGACCCGCTTTTTGTTTTCGATTTTTTGATTTTGGCCCTAAATCTCCGTCTGGAAAATGTCGATGTGTACTTACGACATGTTGTCATTTAGTTGGCATCGATATTGAAGACGGGGGAAATCAGATGGCATTCAGACAGCCGGAATCGATTCAAGCGAAAGAACAGGGCAGCCGCTCCCTGAACAGCAAGGACACGGAGGCCGACGGAAAGAATCCAAAGCAGGAGATGCCTGCAGGCCGGCCTTCCGCGGACCGGCAAAGCCTCGCCTACTCCGATCGCAGAAGGCGCAGTACGGCCGTCCTGGCCGTCCTGTCGATCTATTACGCCCTTGTTGCCGGCATGATGACTTCATTCGATACGGAAGCGGCTTACACGAAGGCTTTGTTGATTCCTGCGGGCATCGTCTTGGTCTTGTTATGGGCGGGGCATGTCCTGCGCAGGCTGGAGCCGATCATTCCGTACATGACCGTCGCGCTAGTCGGCTACATGACCATTACCTCCGTACAATACGACAGCCGGAGCGTGCTGTCCGCGCTGCCCGCATTCTTCCTCCTGGCGCTCGGCGTCATGTACAACAGCCGAATCACGCTCTTGTACGGCACTCTCAGCGGGGCGGGACTAGTCGTCTATAAGTTCGCGATGTATCCCGGCAGCAACGAAGTCGACTATGATCTCGTTTACTTCCTGTTCTACTTCTTGATCGTGTCCGGCCTGCTGATCAGCCAATCCGAGATCGGCCGCTCCATCCTGAAGCGGGTAAGCCGGTTCCAGCTCGAGGCGGAGCGCACTCTGGAGCGCGAACGGCAGCGGGACAAGGTCATGCGGGTGTCCGTGCGGACCCTCTCCGAGGGGATGGAAGGAATACGCCAGAACGGCCATGACAATGCGGCCTCCTTCCAGGAAATGAATACCGCTTTCCAGGAAATGTCCTCGGGCGTGAACAGCCAGGCCGAATCCATCTCCGACATCGCGTCCAAAGTATCGGATTCCACCAGCCAGCTCGCGACCATGATGGGTACGCTGGGAGAGATGATCGGCAACATCGAGCGGACAAGAGAGGCGTCCGTGAGCGGCAGAGAAGTCATGGAACGGCTGACGGATACGATCCAGCGCTTCCAGGACAGCTTGAAGGAGTCAAAGAGCGATTTTGAGAAGCTGAGCGAGACGATACGGGATGTCCTTCCTATGACCGCCTCCATCCAGGAGGTCGCCAGGCAGACGAACCTGCTTTCCCTCAATGCGAGCATCGAGGCTGCGCGGGCCGGGGAGCACGGTGCCGGCTTCGGCGTCGTCGCCTCCGAGATCCGCAAGCTTGCCGTAACCGCCGGCGAAGCCGCGGAGCGCATAACGGCCAGCCTCGACCTGGCGGCTGTGCGCACGGAAAGCTCGGCCTCCTCCATGGACGCCAATGTGCAGAGGATGGAGGAGAGCTTCGCGCTCGTCGACCTGACGCGCAGCGCGTTCGCGGGCATCGGCGAATCCGTCCAGCGGCTGCACGAGGATGCCAGCACGGTAGGCGGAGAGATGGACAATGTCGGCGCCTCCAGCAGGGAAGTGGAGGAGCAGGTGGAGAATTTCGCCGCCGTCATGCAGCAATCCTCGGCTACTCTGGAGGAGCTGCTGGCTACGGTCGAGACGCTGACGAGGCAGAATGCGCAGCTGCAGGAGCGAATCGAGCAGTCGGAGGATGCCTTGCGCGAGCTGGCGGCCGAGAAAGAGTCCAACTAGCCTGCAAGTCCGTTCCAACAAGGAAGCGGCTTGCATGGCGCCGATTGCAGCTGCAAAAAAAGCAGATGCCCGGCCTCGGCCCTATCCAATCCGCAAAAAAAGAAGCGGCGGTTCTTCCGGCATTCCATGCCGGGCTGACCGCCGCTTTGCTCTGTTTCAGTATCCGTCTGTCTTGTGCCCGGAGCGCTCCGCCTTCTCCGCTCCCTCGCGCATGCCGGACGATGCGATATGCTCCATGTCGGCCTTCGCCTTGGCCAGCCCTTCCGCCACGCGGCGGCCGTAGTCGGCATCCGCCTCGGTGAAGTGGGCGATCATGTTCTGCTGGATGACCGGCGCGCTGATCTTGAGCGCATCGACGAGATTGGAGATGAGCTCCTCCCGCTCCCATTCCTCGAACTTCCGGTACGTCTCTCCGGCCTGCTTGAAGTCGTTCGGCCGGGATATCTTCTCCCGCACCAGAGCGGCATGGTACATCGGCTCATGCTCCTTGCCCGCAGGGGCCGCTTCCTTCAGTCCGCCAAGCGAGGAGGGCTCATAATTGACATGGGGATTCTGATTCGGTCCCTTGTCGACATTGAACGCCATCTGGCCGTCCCGCTGATTCGTCGCGACCGTCGTTTTCGGCGCGTTGATCGGCAGCTGCAAGTAGTTCGTGCCGACCCGGTAGCGCTGCGTGTCGGAATACGAGAACGTGCGGCCCTGCAGCAGCTTGTCGTCGGAGAAGTCGAGGCCGTCGACGAGCACGCCGGTTCCGAAGGCCGCCTGCTCCACCTCGGCGAAGTAGTTGTCCGGGTTGCGGTTCAGCACCATTTTGCCGACGGGAAGGAAGGGGAACTTGTCCTGGTCCCATAGCTTGGTCGGGTCGAGCGGATCGAAGTCGAGCTCGGGATGCTCGTCGTCGCTCAGAATCTGGACGTTCAGCTCCCACTCCGGATAGTCGCCGCGCTGTATCGCCTCGTACAGATCCTGGGTCGCATGGCTCGTATTTTTGGCCTGGATTTCGTCGGCTTCCTTCTGGGTCAGGTTTTTGATGCCGACCTTCAGAGGCTCCCAGTGGTACTTGACGAGCACGCCTTTTCCTTCCGCATTGACCCATTTGTAGGTGTTGACGCCGGAGCCTTGCATTTGCCGGTAATTGGCCGGGATACCCCAAGGGGAAAAGAGAAAGGTAATCATATGCGTCGCTTCCGGGGAATTGGAGACGAAGTCGAACATTCTCTCCGGGTTGCCCAGGCTCGTCACCGGATCGGGTTTGAACGCATGCACCATATCCGGGAATTTGAGCGGATCGCGGATGAAGAAGATTTTCAGGTTGTTGCCGACGAGATCCCAATTGCCGTCCTCGGTATAGAATTTCACGGCGAAGCCGCGAGGGTCTCGGAACGTCTCCGGGGAATGGCCGCCGTGCACGACCGTCGAGAAGCGAACGAATACGGGCGTCTGCTTGCCCGCCTCCTGGAACAGCTTGGCGCGGGTATACTTGGATACGGCTTCGCTGCCCGCCTTGCCATACGCTTCGAAATACCCGTGGGCTCCGGCGCCTCGGGCATGCACGATCCGCTCCGGTATTTTTTCCCGGTCGAAATGGGAAATCTTTTCAATGAAATGATAATTCTCCAGCGTGGACGGCCCGCGGCTTCCGACGGTACGGATGTTTTGGTTGTCGGTAACGGGATGGCCTTGCCTGTTGGTCAGGATATCCTTCGAATCGTTGTTTTCGGTAGGGGAACTCATTATGTAGGACTTCCTTCCTGTGTTCATCTCTTCGTTCCGACTTACCTTTTTCCATTTGACTTCTTTCTATACCAGATAAGGGAAAGGTTGATCGGCCTAGAAAAAGATGAGACCAATTGCTTCTGGACATTAAAGCGTTTTTTCGATAAATTAATAATCTCTTACCAACATGAAAAGCTGGAGGCAAATCATCCATGAGCAAGTCATCAAGCAACTCCCCCGGCGGCTCCTTGAAAAAAGCTGAGCGTTTCTCCTCGTCAGGGTTCATTCTGGCTGCGATCGGCAGTTCGGTCGGGCTGGGCAACATGTGGAAATTTCCGTACATTACCGGAGAGCATGGAGGGGCGGCTTTCTTCCTCCTGTTCATCGTTTGCCTGATTGTGGTCGGCTTGCCCGTCCTGCTCGCCGAGATGACGATCGGACGCGGCGGCCGGGGCAACGCGGCGACGTCGCTGTTCAATCTGACCGGCAACAAGTATTGGAAATGGTTCGGCGCCTTGTCCGTTCTGACAGCCTTCCTGATCATGTCCTATTATGCCGTCGTGGCAGGCTGGACGTTCCAATATACGCTCGATTCCCTTACGGGCGGCCTTTCGCACAAGGGGATGGACTACGAAGCGCATTTCAACGATTTCGCCGGCGGCCTCCTGCCGGTCTTCTGGCAAGCCGTCGTGATGCTCATCTGCGGGTATGTCGTGGCTAGAGGCATATCGGGCGGCATCGAGAAATTCAACAAAATTCTGATTCCCGGCTTCCTGATCATCCTGCTCGTTCTGATGGCCCGTTCGCTTACGCTGCCGGGCGCCGCCGAAGGCGTAGAGTTTTTCCTGAAGCCGGACTTCGCCAAGCTGGACAGCGAATCCGTGCTGGTCGCTCTCGGACATGCCTTCTTCTCCCTGTCTCTGGGCATGGGATGCATGCTGACCTACGGCTCCTACGTAAAAAAAGAGCAATCGCTCGGCAAGGCGACGATCGCGATCGGCATCGGCGATCTCGGGTATGCCTTCATCGCCGGCCTGATCATCTTCCCGACCGTCTTTTCGTACGGGCTGCAGCCGGACAAAGGCGTCGGGCTCGCGTTCATGGCGCTGCCGGCCGCTTTCTCGCAGATGCCGTTCGGCGCCTTCTTCGGTGGATTGTTCTTCATCCTGCTGGCCATCGCGGCGCTGACATCGGCCGTATCCATCCTTGAAGTGCCGGTAGCCTTCGCCATGACCCAGTGGAAATGGTCTCGCCGGAAGGCCGCCTCGATCGTAGCTTCCGTCTGCTTTGTGCTTGGGATTCCGGCGGCGCTGTCCGTGACGGGCTCCCTGAGCGGCTTCCTCATCTTCGGCAAAACCGTGTTCGACTGGTTCGACTTCTCCACCGCCTATCTGCTCATGCCGATCGGGGGACTCGTCGTCACCTTGTTCACCGGTTATGCCTGGAAGCGGGCCGGGGAAGAAGCCGGCCTTGCGGGCTTCTGGTACAGGGCGTGGATGGTCGCGCTGCGCTACGTCGCTCCTCTCCTCATCCTGGTGGTGCTGCTCTACTCGCTGTTCGTCAAGCCGGTGTAAAGGCACTAAAAAAAGAGGCTGTTCCCTTCGTCATCTCGTCGACGCAGGGAACAGCCTCTTTAAATTGTTGGAATTTCAGGAAACCAGCGGCTTGATCATCGGGAACGACGATGTTCGCCGGACACGAATCTCAATGGGTGGAAAGAAGCTGGGTCCTGCCGGCTTTGACCCGGTCCAAAAAGGCGCTTGCGGCCAAGTGCGCGGCTCCTCTCACGGCCGACGCATCGCCAAGCTCCGCGAACAGGACGCGCAGGCGGCTGCGGTGGTAAGGGAGCGCGCGGCTCTCCAGCTCGCGGGCAAGCGGGCCTTCGAGCCAGCGTTTCGCCCGGCTCAGCCGGTTCCCGATGAGCACCGCTTCCGGATTGAAGACATTGGCGATGGTCGCGATTCCGACTCCAAGCATAGCCCCGGTGCGCTCCAGGACGTCGATGATCGCCTTGTCGCCTGCATTGGCTTTTTCCAGAATCTCATCCAGCGTGCGGCATCCTAGAGGAAGGGCGTTGTCCAGCAGCGCTTGCTCCGAGGCGTACAGCTCCCAGCAGCCCCGGTTGCCGCAGCGGCAAGGCGGGCCGGCATAATCGACGGAGAGATGCCCGAGCTCGCCGGAGTGTCCGGTGAAGCCGCGGTACAGCTTGCCGTCCAGCACGAGGCCCGTCCCGATGCCGATGCCCGCGCTGACGTAGACGAGATGACGGATGCCCGAGCCCGCTCCGAATACCTGCTCCCCGAGGGCGCCGAAGTTGGCTTCGTTGTCGACCCGCACCGGCACGCCGAAGCGGGCTTCCGTCAGCCGGGCCACTTCGGTAGGCTCCCAGTCCATATTCGGGGCGAACAGCAGGGCTCCAGTCTCGTCCACGATGCCGGGAAGGCCGATCCCGATGCCTACGAGGCCGTAGGGGCTTGCTTCGGCGGCGGCTGCAAGCTCCTCGATGAGCGCGAACAGCAGCTTCATGATGGAAGCCGCCGACCGGGCTTCATGGGGACGCCTGATTTCCTTGAGGACAGCGCCTTCCAGATCGGTCAGCACGCCGAGGATGTAGTTCGCCCCGACGTCGACGCCGATCGTATGTCCGGCCCGCTTGTTGAACACAAGCATGACCGGCTTGCGGCCGCCGCTCGATTGTCCTTGTCCGGTTTCGAGGACGAGCTGCTGGTCCAGCAGATCCTGCACGAGGGAGGATACCGTCGCTTTGTTGAGGCCGGTCTTCTCGGATATTGCCGCTCTGGACAAGGGGGCATGCTTCAGCACGGCTTCGAGCGCAATGCCCGTATTGATGCGCCGGATCATCGCCGGATCTCCGGTGGCGGTAGTCGGTTTCATAGGTGCAGCTCTCCTTCTATATGGCGGCCTGCGGCCGGTTGCTGATCCAGACAAGTATATATCGGATGAGAGGGGAAACAAATCCTGCTGGATGGGATTCCGTTTCAGTATAACAAAAATAACTTAGTTTGTTTAGTAGACAAACTAAGTTGAACGATGGTAAATTAGATTCTGTAGAGCGTTTACATTTCCGTATTCGGGGAGGCAATCATTCATGGGATATTTTGATGGAATCGGCAGCATTCGCTACGAAGGCAGGGACACGGACAATCCGCTCGCTTTCCGGCATTACAACGCAAATGAGGTCGTGCTGGGCAAAACGATGGCCGAGCATCTGCGCTTCGCCGTCGCTTACTGGCATACGTACGTAGCCGACGGCTCCGATCCGTTCGGCTCCGGCACAGCGGTTCGCCCGTGGGACAAATTCTCCGGCCTGGACCGCGCCAAGGCGCGCGCGGAAGCGAACTTCGAGTTCATGGATAAGCTGGATCTGCCGTTCTTCTGCTTCCACGACCGGGATATCGCTCCGGAAGGCGACACGCTCCAGGAAACGAACAAAAACCTCGACGTCATCGTCGCCCTGCTGAAAGACGGCATGAAATCGAGCGGCCGCAAGCTTCTCTGGAACACCGCGAACATGTTCACCAACCCGCGCTTCACGCACGGCGCCGGAACGGCCCCGAACGCGCAGGTATACGCGTATGCGGGAGCTCAGCTGAAGAAAAGCCTGGAAATCGGCAAAGAGCTCGGAGCCGAGAACTACGTCTTCTGGGGCGGCCGCGAAGGGTACGAGACGCTCCTCAATACCGATGTGGAGCTGGAGCTCGACAACCTCGCCCGCCTGTACCAGATGGCGATCGCCTATGCCGATGAGATCGGCTTCGACGCCCAGTTCCTGATCGAGCCGAAGCCGAAGGAGCCTTCCAAGCATCAATACGACTTCGATGCCGCGACGACGCTCTCTTTCCTGCAGAAGTACGGCCTGAAGGACCGCTTCAAGCTGAACCTGGAGGCGAACCATGCGACTCTGGCCGGCCATACGTTCGAGCATGAGGTCCGCGTCGCGGCGATCAACGGCGCGCTCGGCTCGCTGGACGCCAACCAGGGCGACCTGCTGCTCGGCTGGGATACCGACGAATTCCCGACCGACCTGTACAGCACGACGCTGACGATGTACGAGGTGCTCAAGGCAGGCGGCCTCGGACGCGGCGGCGTCAACTTCGATGCCAAGGTCCGCCGCGGCTCCTTCGAGCTGGACGATCTGTTCCTCGGCCATATCGCCGGCATGGACAGCTTCGCATGGGGGCTGAAGGCAGCCGCCAAGCTGATCGAGGACAAGGTTCTCGACAAAGTCGTGGAGGATCGTTACGCCAGCTTCGGAGAAGGCATCGGCGCCGAGATCGTATCGGGCCGGGCGACGCTGGCCTCGCTGGAGCAGTATGCGCTCCAGAACAATCCGATCGTCAACGCCTCCGGACGTCTGGAAGCGATCAAAGCGAAGCTGAACGAAGTGATTTTCCGTGTCTGAGTACGTCATCGGCATCGATCTGGGAACCAGCAGCGTCAAGGCGCTGCTGGTCGACCGGGAAGGGAATGTAGCGGCGGAGGCTTCCCGCGAATACCCGCTGCATAGCCCGAAGGCCGGCTGGAGCGAGCAGGATCCGGAGCAGTGGGTCGAGGGGACGCTGGCCGTGCTGCGCGAGCTCGGAGCTTCCGATGCCTTGAGGGACGGAGTTGTCGAAGGCATCAGCTTCTCCGGGCAGATGCACGGCCTTGTGCTGCTGGACAAGGACAATCGCCCGCTGCGGCCGGCCATTTTGTGGAACGATACGCGCACGACGGCGCAGTGCCGGGAAATTGAGGCCAAGCTCGGCGGCAAGCTGCTGGACATTGCCCGCAATCCCGCTTTGGAAGGTTTCACGCTGCCCAAGCTTTTGTGGGTGCGCGAGCAGGAGCCGGAAATATTCGGGCAGGCGGCGCTGTTCCTGCTGCCTAAGGACTACGTCCGCTACCGGTTGTGCGGAACGCTCCACATGGATTACTCCGACGCCGCCGGAACTCTGCTGCTGAACGTGCCGGAGCGAGCATGGAGCGCGGAGATTCTGGAAGCCTTCGGGCTGGAAGCATCGCTGTGCCCGCCGCTTGCAGAGTCTTCCGAGCAGACGGGAGCCCTGCTGCCGAAGCTGGCCGAGGAGGCAGGGCTGCGAGGGTCGCTGGCCGTATTCGCCGGCGGCGCGGACAATGCCTGCGGCGCCATCGGCGCAGGCATCCTGCAGGAAGGGGAGGCCTTGTGCAGCATCGGCACCTCCGGCGTCATGCTGTCCTACGAATCGGATCGCGGACGCGATTACGGCGGCAAGGTCCACTTCTTCAACCATGGCGAGAAGGACGCCTATTACTCCATGGGCGTAACGCTTGCCGCCGGTTATTCCATGAGCTGGTTCCGCCGGCTGATGGGCGGCTTGCCTTACGAGGAGCTGCTTGAAGGCGCGGATCAGGTGCCGGCAGGCGCCGGCGGACTGCTGTTCGCGCCTTACCTGGCGGGCGAGCGGACTCCGCATGCGGACGCAGCCATCCGAGCCAGCTTCATCGGGCTGGACGGCTCGCATGGCCGCTCCCATATGGCGAGGGCCGTCATGGAGGGAATCACCTTCTCCTTGAACGAGACTCTTCATATGTACCGGGAGGCGGGGAAAGAGATGAGCGCCGTCATCTCCATCGGAGGAGGCGCCCGCAATCCTCTGTGGCTGCAGATCCAGGCGGATATCTTTCGGGTGCCGGTAACGGCGCTGGCCAATGAGCAGGGACCCGGCATGGGGGCTGCGATGCTGGCCGCCGCCGGCTGCGGCTGGTACGGCGATCTGCGGGAATGCGCCGCGGCTTTCGTACGCCGAGGCCGGACATACGAGCCGAATGCCGCTGCAGCCGATGTTTATGAGCAGCTGTTCCCGGTATACCAGCAGGTGTACGGAGCGACCCGGTCATTGAGCGAGGCGCTCATGCCGTTCAGAAGCTGAGCGAATCTATCGCCGCCGCACTGGAAGAGACGATCTTCCGGGACGGCGGCTTTTTGCAGCGGACCCGGATCGGCAGGGAACAACAGGCTGAACGGTACGATTGGACCGGCCATGCGGAGAGATATCGCGGCCAGCATTCATATTTTTATCGCCAATTGGTTATCGTAATGCTGCCCGGCAACAACCCAAAAGGAGACCCGATCCCGATGACCGAACGCCATGACCATTCCCTGCTCTTCCGCTTCACGGATTCAGCCTCTGCTTCCGTCGCCGTATCGACGCTTCGCGAGCTCGGCTACGATGCCGTCGCTGCGGATAACGCGGAAATCCGCCTGTCTCTCCACGGCAACGACCTGACGTCCGCCCTTGAGATCGCCTTCGCCCATGGAGGCGAGCTGGACGTTCCGGAAGACACGATTACGATTCCGGCGCATATGGTCAATGAAGATCTGGTCGCTTGGGAGGAGGGCTTCTCCCTGAATTCCTCCCTGCCCGGCGACAGCGCCGATTCCGGCCTGCGCAACCGAGACGAAGCGGCGGAAGGCGAGGAAGCCTTTCCTGAACAGGACGACGCGCTGAGCTATTTTTCGGGGGATGTCCACATCTGAGCCGATGAACGATCACCTGAACTAAAACATCCCGTCAGGCACAGCCAAAAAGGCCGTCACCGCTCTCCGCCCGGAAATGCGGCGGAGAGCGGAACGGCCTTTTTTGGCGATTCAATCCAATCAGCGCTGCCGCAGCACCGCTTCCGCAGCGCTGCGGCCGGCATGGTACCCGGTCGTGAAGGCGGCGGTAATGTTGTACCCTCCGGTGAAGCCATGGATGTCGAGCACTTCTCCGCAAAAGTAAAGGCCTTGCTGCAGCTTGGATTCCATGGTGGCAGGGCTGATTTCCTTCACATGGACTCCCCCGCCGGTAACGAAGGCTTCCTCGATCGAGAGCGTGCCGTCCACCATGACGGGCAGTTGCTTGAGCAGCCTCGCGAACTCCAGCCATGCCGCTCTGTTCAGATTGTCGTAGGTCGTCATGGGATTGATGTCCGCTCGGGCAAGGGCATATTCCGCCATCCGGTCCTGCATGACGGCGGGCAGCACGTTTTTGACCGCCTTCTTCGGCTCGCTTGCCGCAAGTCCGAGCAGCTCGGCGTAAAGGGCGTCGGCCGACCGGTCCGGATACAGATCCAGAGTGAGTCTGACCGGCTGCCCGGACGTTTTTTTCCTTTCCTTGACGACGTACTGGCTGCAGCGGAGGGCCGCAGGACCCGACAGGCCGAAATGAGTGAAGATCATGTCGCCCTCCTGCTCGGTCAGCCGCTTGCCCTTGGCGCTCCACACCGTCATGACGATTCCGCGGAGCGAGAGGCCTTGCAGCTCACGGCTGCGGATGAACGGCTCGGATGAGGTGAGAGGAACTTCGGTCGGATACAGCTCCGTCACGGTATGCCCGGCGTCCTCCGCCCATGGATACGCGTCTCCCGTCGATCCCGTATGGGGGACGGATTTGCCCCCTGCGGCGACGATTACGGCTCTCGACCGGATCGTCCGGCCATCCGTCAGCTTGATGCCTTTGACCTTGCCGTCCTTGAACAGCAGTCCGGCGACCTTCTCGTTCATGCGGACGGTGACTCCGCCTTCGCTTACATGGCGGATCAAGGCGTCAACGACCGATTTGGCTTTGTCGGAGACAGGAAACATCCGGCCTCTGTCCTCTTCCTTCAGTCGGATGCCGAGTCCCTCGAACAGGGCTGCGATTTCCCGGCTCCCGAAGCTGGAGAGAGCGCTGTGCAGGAATTTCCCGTTGCCGGGAATATAGCGGATCAGCTCTTCCGGCTCCTTGTTGTTCGTGACGTTGCACCGGCCTCCGCCGGATATGCCGAGCTTGCGTCCGAGCTTGCTTCCCTTGTCGAGCAGCAGCGTGCCGGCTCCCGCGTGTCCGGCAGCCGCCGCGGCCATCAGGCCGGAAGGACCGCCTCCGATGACGATGACTTCGTAAAATTCATGGCTGGACATAGCTTGATGAAAGCTCCTTCTTCTCTGCCGCATGCGGACAGGGTAATCAATAATCTGTTCGCAGATTCTTACTGATTCTAACAGATTCCCGCATCAGTTGGAAAACGGCCATGGACATGACGCAATTCATTTGAAAAAATCCATTTTATCCCAAATAAATGAAGAAGATGCTTCAAATCGACGGCATGAGCCAGAATCTTACAAACGTCGATTGTCAAATATCGCCACCTGTGCTTTAATCGGAGTTATCGAAGGTGCGGAAGGGGGAAACTCGTGCTCTGATGTGGGACAAACTAATTTTGCAAGCATTCGTTTCCTTGCTGCCGATATTTGTGTACCAGCTGTGGATGTACCGGATCAATCACGAACGGAAGTCTGCCGCTTACTTTTGCGCAGCCTACGGCTTGTCCCTTGCCGGATGTTTTGCCCTGTCCATCCGCACCGAATACGGATTTGACCTCGACTTGCGCTTGCTCCCTCTGTTTCTGGGATCCCTGTATGGCGGCTATCCGGCCGTCGCGGTACTGAGCGTGATTTATGGCGGCTTGCAAATCCCCATTCTGGACAGTCCGTACGAAACAATCAGCTTCATTCTTTTCATCGGCTTGTTCATCCCGATCATTCTCCTGACGGTCCGCCCGTTCCAGCGGGCGCGGATGAAGGACAAGCTGCGCATCACCTTCATATTGTTGGCGCTGGCGTTTCTTTATTATGCCGGCACATACATAGGGTATTTGAGGGCATACGAGCCGGACGGGCTGAAAGGCGGGCTTGCGACTCTCGCCGGAATCGCCTGCATATACGGAATCGTGACGGCGCTGACGCTGTATACGATCAGCAGCGTCGTGGAGCATCATCAGCTGCAGATCCAGCTCAGGCGGATGTCCTCCAATTACATGAACGAAGTCCATAAGCTCCAGCAATTCGTCGATCAGATGTCCATGGGAACCGTCATCGTAGATCGTGACGGCAGGCTTTCGCATCTCAATGATGCGGCAATACGTTTCAGCGGGCAAGCGACGAAGGGCAGGGACAAGCTGGAGTTTGCGGGAATCGGCTATGAATCCTTTTTCCGCGATCACGACAGCTGCCGCAGCCTCTTTGATTCGGCTCTGAACGGGACTCCGGTTCCCTCCCAGATCCATCAGGAGAGCGACCGCGTCTATCTGCTGACAGCCTTCCCCATCCTGGACCTGCAGGCGGGAGACGCTGCGGGCGCAGCGATGATGATCCAGGACATCTCCGAGCTCGACCAGCTGCGCAACGAGCTCAGCAAAATGGAGCGGCTCAGCCTCGTCGGACAGATGGCCGCGAGCATCACGCATGAAATCCGCAATCCGATGGCTGTCATACGCGGATTCGTCCAGCTGATGCGCGAGCGCAGCCCCGACAGCCAGCAGGAATATTTCCGGATCATCATCGAGGAGCTTGACCGGGCCAACTCCATCATCAACGACTTCCTCTCGCTTGCCCAGAACCGGGTCATCGCCAAGGAGGTCGGTTCCCTGCACCACGTCATCAACGAGATTCTTCCTCTCTTGTGGGCGGACGCCAATCTGAGGGGACAGTCCATCGAGCTGGATTTTGCCGAGACGATTCCGCTTCTGGAGCTCAATGACAAGGAAATCAAGCAGCTGATCCTGAATCTGGCCCGCAACGGCATGGAGGCGATGGGCGAGAAAGGGGTTCTGACGCTGAGCACCCGGCAAAGCGGCGGAAGCATCGAGCTTAGGGTCGAGGATACGGGCGAAGGCATTCCGGAGGACAAGAGAGAGCGGCTGTTCGAGCCGTTCTATACGACCAAGGCCCGCGGCACCGGACTCGGTCTCCCGCTATGCCTCAGCATCGCGGAGCGCCACAACGGCAGGATCGAGGTCCACTCCGTACCGGGTCAAGGCACTTCCTTCATCATAACCTTCGAAGTTCCCGATTCCATCCACAGCGGCGGCGCTACGGCATAACGCGGCATCGATTGATGCATCATAAGCCGAAGCGGCCGGCCTGAGGCGGGCTGCCCATCATGAGACGGGAGCTGAGAATGCCATGAGCAAGAACGAGAACGAATCCAAGGAAAAGCTGCAGCAGGAGAGCGCCGCAGCCAAGAACCGCTCCAGCAAGTCCCCGGAATCGTCCGGTTACGACAAAAAGCTGGACGGACCCAACCGTCCTTCCATTTAACTCCATGACGGGCAAGGACCGGCCGGAGCTCGATCCTTACGAGCTGGAGTTCCGCCCCGAATTCAAGAGAGGCCGCGGGCCCCGCGAGCCGTTCGTCAATGAGCACGGAGTCGTGATCGGGGATCACGACTATGTGTCGGCAGCGTCTCCTCTCGAGCAGTGGTCGGAGGAGACGGACCCGTCCGTAATGGCGGGGGACGAATGGGTGCATCCGTTCAAGGACATCGGCTTCCTGACGGAGGAGAACCGGGACTATTTCGAGCAGGGCATCGAGCCGCGTCCGGGCAGCTTCGGACATCCGGAGCACAACGTTCGGAGCGGCATCGACGAGGATGCAGGCAAGGAACAATAACGCCGGCGTCCGGGATTGCCGGCCGCTCCGGAGCTGTGAGCATGGAGGCAGCCGGAGCGGCCTTTTCCTATTGGCAAGTGGTACATGCAGGCCTTGCAGCGGGTTTTCCCAATCGGCGCAGGATGCGCTATAATAGCGGAGAAGGTCATTATTCTCCGAGAGGTGGTAAACAAAGATGTCAATGTCTTTTGAAAGATACATGTTCGATATGGTTCAACCGATGCGCGACGAGCTGACCCGTCTGGGAATCCAGGAGCTGCGCACGCCCGAGGAAGTGGAGGAGAAGCTTCCGGATGCCAAGGGCACTACGCTTGTCGTCATCAACTCCGTCTGCGGCTGCGCAGCCGGACAATGCCGTCCGGGCGTTGCCGACGCGCTGAACCATGACATCACGCCGGATCACCTGTACACGGTTTTCGCCGGGCAGGACAAGGAAGCGACAGCCAAGGCTCGCGAATACTTCGCGCCGTACCCGCCGTCTTCCCCTTCCATCGCCCTGCTCAAGGATGGCGAGCTTGTGCATTTCATCGAACGGCATCAGATCGAGAACCGCTCCGCCGCTGAAATTTCCGCGGATCTCGCCAGCGCGTTCGACCGTTTCTGCCGCTAATCCATTTCCCTTAAGCCAGGAGGAATTCCCGTGAGTCTTCAGCAGGAAATCATTGCCAAGCTGGGCGTCAAGCCAAGCATCGATCCGGAACAGGAAATCCGCCGCAGGGTGGATTTCCTGAAGGATTACGTGAAAAAAGCGGGCGCTTCGGGACTGCTCATCGCCATCAGCGGCGGCATCGACAGCGCTGTCGCAGCGGGACTGTGCAAAAGAGCGACCGACGAGCTGTCGCAGGAATCCGGCCGGGAGTACATCACTCTCGGCGTGTTCCAGCCTTACGGCGAGCAAGTCGACATTTCGCACAGCTACGAGGTCGCGGATGCCTTCCAGCTCACTCACCGCATGGAGACCAACATCCAGGAAGCTGTCGACGAGATTGCGCTTGAAGTGGAGCACGGGCTCAAATCCATCGGCATGTCCCGTCACGTGAACCGCGGCGTCAAAGGCAACATCAAGGCGCGCACGCGCATGGTGGCCCAGTACGCGCTGGCGGGAGAGCTGAACCTGCTCGTCGTCGGCACGGACCATGCTTCCGAAGCGATTACCGGCTTCTATACCAAGTGGGGCGACGGAGCGGTCGACATCACGCCGCTCAGCACGCTGAACAAGCATCAGGTCCGCCAGCTGGCGGCCGTGCTCGGCGTTCCGGCCAGCGTCCAGGAGAAGGCGCCTACGGCAGGCTTGTGGGAAGGCCAGACGGACGAAGACGAGCTCGGCATCAAATACGACGACAACAGCGCCTACCTCGAAGGACGGGAAGTGGCTCCCGAAGTCCGCGAGCTGCTGGAGAAGCAGTATTTGAAGACCGAGCATAAGCGGACGACGATTCCGGGAATCTAAGGACAAGCCCTGCCTTTATGATCATCGGTATCGGCCACGACCTATGCGATGTCGACCGGATCGAGGCTCTTCTGGGCGGAACGTCCGGACGGCGCTTCGAGGAGCGGATTCTCGCTCCGGCCGAGCGGGAGCAGGCGGAGGAGCTCGCGGGACGCAGGCGCTCCGAGTTCGTCGCCGGCCGCTTCGCCGCCAAGGAAGCCGTCTCCAAGGCGCTTGGCTGCGGCATCGGCAGCATCTGCGGCTTTCGCGACATCTCCGTGCTGCGTTCCGCCACGGGCAGGCCCGTCTGCGGGCTGTCGCCGCATACGCTGCAGGCGCTCGGCCTCGATGGGCAGCCCCTGCTGCATGTGAGCATCACCCATGAGCGAGGTCTTGCCTCCGCTTTTGCGGTATTGGAGAGCGTCTAACCTCTCCTCCTCAGCGTTTCAGATTGAAAAAAGCCTGCCGCCCCGTTTGGGCGGCAGGCTTTTTTCTCTTGTCATTTCTTGTCTTTCAGCCATCGGGTCAAGCTGTCGATCTGCTCCGGAGTGAGCTTGTCCTTGAAGGGAGGCATCAGGCTCCCGCCGCTGCCGATCTGCTCCGCGATCCGCTCCGGCGCAAGGCGGCTTCCCGCATCATGAATATCCGTGTCGGGGCCCATCCTGCCCTTGAGATCCGCTCCGTGGCAGGAAAGGCAATGCGACTTGTACAGCGTGACGGTTTCTTTCGGTCCCTGCAGGGCGGAGCCCGTGCCGCCGCTTCCGGAGGACCCGCATCCGGACAACAGGAGCACAAGTGCGGCGGCAAAGGCAGCCAGGCCGATCAGGCGCATGCGCATTCCTCCTTATCGGTTCCATTATAGCGTCTCGGAGGACGGCCAGCCATCGCTGTCAGACGTTTCCTTTCCTAGAATGATTCCACTCCAAGGAAGATTTCCGTATAATTAGAAATGGAACAGCTTCATGGACCTGACGGCCCAACACGAGTTCCGGGAGCATCAGCAATGGATAAACCAATGAATCTAATCCTTCAGACCCGGCTTCGGCAAATGCAGGTCATCTATGCCATGGCTGCACGAAGCGAATGGAAGCCGGGGAGCGTCATAGAAAATTCGAGCCTGGGGCATCACTGCCTCGCGCTGCCGATTACAGGCTCCGTGAGCTTGAATGCGTCCGATGGGTGCTTACAGGCCGGTCCCGGACACATGTACTGCATCCCTCCGGGAAGCAAGCATACTTATACCGTCGACAAAGGCGTTCCATTCCGCTGCTATTGGGTGAGATTCGAGCTGGATGCCGGCAGCACGGAGTTTTTCAAGTCCTTGCAGCTTCCCTTGTCGGCAGCCGTGGACGAGCCTGATCAGCTCGAAGCGCGATACCGGCGCCTGATCTCCTTGTCCGGGAACATCACGGACGAGCTGAGGGCGAGAGCCATCATTATGGAGCTCATCGCCGTTTACCTGCAAAGAGGGCTGGAAGGGCATTCAAGCGCCGCGGTCGCATCCGAGCTGAGCCTATTTTCCGAAATTCTCGAATATATCGAACAGCATCCGGCCGAGAATCTGTCGGTCGACGACCTTGCCAGGCAGATGTATTTGCATCCGAACTATTTCATTTCCTTGTTCCGCAGCTTCACCGGCTTCACGCCGATTCAATACGTGAACCAGCGCAAGATGGAGCATGCCCGCAAGCTGCTGGAAGAAAGCACGCTGCCGGTGCGGGACATCGCCAGCGAGGTCGGCTTGACGGGCCCTTATTTCTCGCGGATGTTCAAACAGCTGATTGGAACTTCACCGCGCCGCTACAGGCAGCTGATGGAGGAAACCCGGTTGCTGAAGATGGAAAACCCGGATGGAAACAACCAAACGGGTTGTTCCATCAAGATGGAAAACCCGGGAGAGGACAACCACACGGGTTGTTCCATCAAGATGGAAAACCCGGATGGAAACAACCAAACGGGTTGTTCCATCAAGATGGAAAACCCGGTAGAGGACAACCAAACGGGTTCTTCCATCAAGATGGAAAACCCGGATGGAAACAAGCACACGGGATCTTCCATCAAGATGGAAAACCCGGATGGAAACAGCCAAACGGGTTGTTCCATCAAGAAAGAAAACCCGAAAAGCGGACCCGTATCGGGCTGCTTCCCTTCCCTCAATGAAGAGTTCGGATGGCTGGAGGACGCGGTCGGATACGGGAGGACGGCAGCCGCCTATTCCATTTTTGACCGAAAAAGCGGAAACAGCTTCAAATAAGGAGAGACAAATCAAGAATGACAGAATACGAAGCCGCCCTCCAGGACGGAAGCGGGGCAAGTCCATCCGCCTATTTCAGCAGGGAGCTGCTGATCTGGTACCGCCAAAATCGAAGGGTGCTGCCATGGCGGCGCAATCGGGATCCCTATCGGATCTGGGTGTCGGAAATAATGCTGCAGCAGACGAGAGTGGATACGGTCATTCCGTATTACGAGAGGTTCATGAGCCGGTTCCCGACGCTTGCCGATTTGGCGGAGGCGCCGGAAGCGGATGTGCTCAAGCACTGGGAAGGCCTCGGCTACTATTCCAGAGCCCGCAATCTGCAAGCCGGGGCCAAGGAAGTCATGACCGTTCACGGAGGCTCGATTCCCGATGACAAGACAGCCGTTTCTTCGCTCAAGGGTGTAGGACCCTATACGTCCGGGGCGATCATGAGCATCGCCTTCAACCGTCCGGAGCCTGCTGTCGACGGCAATGTCATGCGCGTGCTGTCCCGCTACTTCAACCGCGACGAGGATATCGCCAAGCCTGCTACCCGTGTTGGAATGGAAAAGCTGGCCGCTTCTCTCATCCCGGATGGAGCCGCGGGCGATTTCAATCAGGGCTTGATGGAGCTGGGCGCGCTCGTATGCACCCCGAGAACGCCTGGCTGCCTGACCTGTCCCGTCATGGTCCACTGCGCGGGCCGCATCGCCGGGCGAGAGCTGGAGCTGCCGGTCAAGACGAAGGCCAAGCCGCCCAAGCCTCAAGTACGGCTGACCGCCGTCATTGAAGGCACCGGCGAGCATGCCGGCCGCGTCCTCATCCGCCAGCGCCCGGATACCGGCCTTCTTGCGAGCCTCTGGGAGCTGCCGCATGTGCTGCTGGACGAGCCCGGAGCCGGTCCCGCCAAGCGAGGCCGCAAGCCGGACCTGCTCGCGGAGCCTCCGGTGGAGCGCCAGGCGGCCGATGCCGGCGACCTGCGGCGCCTGCTGCGCGAGGAGAGCGGGCTGACGGCCGTTCCCCGCCGCTGGTGGGGAGCGGAGGAGCATACGTTCAGCCATCTTCATTGGACAATGCGCGTATATCTGGCCGAGCTGGACTCTTCCGGAAGCGCGGCGTGGCCTCGGGCAGCAAGCGCCGCCGCCGAGACGGGAGAAGCCTATGCGGCTTCCGTGGAGACGGCAGCGGCGTCGCAGAGCGCGACGGCCGGCGCGAATGCGGCAGCTGCAGGCAATTCACCTGAGCTGCCCCCGGAATACCGCTGGATCGGCCCTGGCGACATGCGCCATTATGCCTTTCCGAATTTATTTGCCAAGATCCTGTACGACTACTGGGACAAAGCCGAAGACGGGGAAAGGGCGTAAATCCGATGGCCAAGCTGCTTGATGTGCTGCTGGAGGAAAAAATCGTCGCGATATTCCGGGGTATCGGAGCGCAGGAAGCGGATGCTGCGGCAGGAGCGCTCATCCGCGGCGGCATCTCCTTGATGGAGGTTACGCTTAATACCGACGAAGCTTTGCCGATCCTTTCCCGCTGGCGAGAGCTTTATGACGGACAGGCCTATATTGGCGCCGGAACGGTACTGGATCTCAAGCAGGCGAGGGAAGCGGCTTCCGCCGGCGCGCAGTTCATCATCTCGCCGAACCTCGACGAGGAAGTGGTCGCCTTCGGCGCTGCCGAAGGCATATCCGTATGGCCGGGAGTCATGACGCCGACCGAGATCGTCCGAGCCTGGAAGGCGGGGGCGGAAGCGGTCAAAATATTCCCGATGGCCTCCCTCGGCCATCGTTACCTGCAGGAGCTGAAAGCTCCGTTGAATCTTATTCCCATGATGGCGACCGGCGGCGTCGATCTGGACAACATCGGGGATTATTTGCGGGCGGGAGCGGATGCCGTAGGCTTGGGAAGCAAGATTGTCAATCTGCAATGGGCTCGCGAGGGCCGGTTCGACCTCATGGAGGATCGGGCACGGCAGTTCGCGGAAGCGGTGCGGGCACAGCGGAGTTAACAAGGATAAAAAAAGGCAACGGATGAGGCGCATGCCCCCGCTGCCTTTTTTTTCGCTTTTATCGGAGCTTCATCCTCGACATCGCGAAGGGTCGAATCAAATCGCCCGGACTCCGAGCAGCGTTTTCAGGACGCGCTTCGGAGGGGCGCAAAGCCGGCGGCGATCATGCCGGAATGGCCCAGGCAGTTGAACGATGGATTGGGACAAGAAGCCTGCCGCTTCAAGGGGACGAAGGAGAAAAGCCTCGGCAAAAAAAAGAGGCCCGCGATTGCTCGCGGGCCCAGAGAGAATATATGAATAAGGGGGGTCTGATAGTAGTATAAAACCGGTTACTGAAACCTAGCTGAAGGAATTATTACATTTGTATTACAAGCAGAGAGGGATCGTTCTCGGCTGATACCGGAGTTCAGAGCTTGCGAAAGGCGAAGAAATAGAGGCGGAGAGAGAATGGAACGATTGAGATGCAGAATTTGTAAAATATGGTTCTATCCTGAAACAAAGCCGAGTTGAAGGCTGTTTTATATATAGATCGGCAAAATGGCCGTTTTCTTGCGAAATCTTTGGTGAAATCCAATCCGTTCGTGGAGGAGCGAAGCAATGTGAAAAAGAAGGCATTTCTTTTCTCAGGCATCGTGTTGATCCTGGCTGCAGGAGCTGGGGCTGCGTATGGGACTTACCCGGATAAAGTTCAGGGATCGCTCAAAGTTTTCGATGGCGTGATCTTCTCTGAAACCGATCAGGCAGCCCAAAAAGACATCATTGATTCCATCGATCCCGTGTCTGGTAAAGCCGCTAAAGAACATCCGTCCAAAGCTGCAAAGCTAACGGAGGCCGGCATCGAGGTGGACAAAAATAAAAAGGAGAAGACAATCGACTTTGATTTCGATGGTAAAAAGACCAAGCTGAAATTCTCTTCCGTTGCAAATGGGAAGAAAGAAGTCGTGCTGCCGAATAGCGAAGAAGGCTACCAGCTCACCCCGATCGCAAATCAAAGCGGATATGTGCTGGATTACAATGGCTCCTTGTATGGACTGGATATCGCGGAGGGCAAGATTGCGAAGATGCTGTCCGACACTGTCGGTGAGTATGACAGGGAAACCTTGGAAAAGAAACAGATCGAGAATCTCCCTCTCGTTTGGGGCGGTCGCGCTCGTGTCAACCCCAAGGGAGAATTCATGATTTTCTTCTCCAACCGCGAAGCCGTTGAAAATGGCCGGGGCGATGGACAGCTTTGGGTGAAAAACTTTAAGACTCAAGAACAATTCCCGGCATTCTCCGGCGGTTATGAATTCATTGGATGGGGGGAAGGCAATCAGGCCTTTATCCGTTCTCAGGACACCATCTTCGGCATCGATCTCGAAAATCGCAAGCAGTCCGTTGTCCAAGACCACGTAAGCCCAGAGAGCGTAGTTTCCTATCCGTACCTGGTCATTCCTGAGCTTAAGAGCGTCAAAGTAGCCAGTCTTACTTCGAAGAAAGAGCTGTCGCTGGTTGAAGGCATAGGCAGGGTCGATATGATTCTGGCCGATATTGCGTCCCCTAAATTTGCGATGCTGAATTTCCCCGATCCGACCTCTTTCAATACGAACATTATTGTTGTCACCGATCCCGAGAATGCCGCAACCAAGGTTATTTCCCCTGACGCAGGATCTGTTATCGAGACCTTCTCCTGGATCGATTCAGAGAATCTCCTGGTTGTTGCCTTGAAAAAGGGCACGACTGCTCAAGTATCCTACGTTGTAAACATCAATAAATTACATCCTCCGGATTAAACGTGTCCATGGTATGACGTGCCGTCAAGACATCTATAATGTAATAGCAAGTTATCGTTAAAAAGAGAGGAGCCCAATCTGGGCTTCTCTCTTTTGCTATCTTGCTAAGGATTGCTTTCTTTCCTATCCCATTTTACAACAGCAATTCTTTCAACACAGAAACAACCATGGAGTGATCTTCCTCGCCAGGCAGTCCCGATACCGTTATGGTGCCAACGATTCCTTCCTTTTCCAAGCGCAGCGGGAAGGCGCCGCCTTCAGCCTTGTAATCATCCGGATCGAGACCGTAGGCTTTCACCGTTGAACCGGTCGATTTCATCAGGATGTGCATATAGTAGGAACTATGGCCGAAATGATGGACAACGTTATTTTTCCATGACACCCATTCATCGTTATGAGAAGATGTGCCTTCCATTCTGCTGTAAAATAACAGCTCGCCGTTTTTTCGAATATCGACGACGATTGATTTGTTCTCCAGCAACGCTTTTTCTATCATGCTGGTTCCAACCTTGTATGCGGTTTCGTTCGTGAAAAGGGAGAACTGAAGGTCCGTCTCTTCTTGCAGCAATGGTTGTAATAAAGCGTCGTGTCGGTTCACAGGGAGCACTCCCGTTTCTTGTGAATTAGTATTTCTTGGTCGTTATTATACATGCTTGCGATGGTTTTATCGAGGCGTACAGAGCAGTAGGCGAATGAATCAGTAACACCAGCGGAGCTTTTTTCATACGTATATGTCATGAACGTTTGTCGGCATAGGACCAGTTGGATTGTTCTCCTTTCATTTCCTTTTTTGTGCGTGCCGATGATCTTCACATGAACATATAACGGAGGCTACTAAGATGAATGAATTTAAGAACGATCTTCAAAATTTGAATATGGATGCGTTCAAAGCGAGCGGCATAACTCCGAATGCGGGTCAAGGTCAAGTGGATCCTAATAATGCTCGTCTTTGTATCGGCGTTTGCATCGGCTTTTGTATCGGTTTTTGCGGCGGCTGCGGTGGATGCGGCGGCTGCGGCGGCTGCGCCGGATGTGCCCGCTGTGCCCGCTGCGGAGGCTGCGCCCGCTGCGGAGGCTGCGCCCGTTGCCGGTAATAAGGCGGCTATAGCGTTAAATGAAGGTTCAAGACATCTCTGCAAACGCTTTTGGGTTGCAGGGGTGTCTTATTTCTATGCATGTGCTGGCATGACGGACAAATAGCCTTACATACCCTTATAAAGGACCTCATTTCTTATGAAAAGTTGGATTTCATCCTAAGGAGGAATGAAATTTGGATCCTTCTACGCGCCTTAAAGTGAGAGGAGATACTTTTTTTCTCCCCAGCTCGGACGGAAGCGTCTATTTCCGCAACAATATCGGTTCATTTCGGATGGAAGGCAGCACGATTGGTCAATGGATTGAAAAATTGATGCCTGTATTCAACGGCGAGCATACGATGCATGATTTAACGGACGGATTGCCGGAACAATACCGCAATCATGTTTATGAGATTGCAAAAGTATTGTATGCGAACGGTTATGTCCAAGATGTAAGTCAGGATCGCCCCCATCAGCTGGAAGAGCGTATTGTGAAGAACTATGGTTCTCAAATTGAATTTTTGGACAGCTTTGACGGGTCAGGCGCATATCGATTTCAATTGTATCGTCAGTCCAGCGTGCTTGTTGTTGGAGCTGGCACTTTTTTGGTTTCGCTTGTCAAATCATTATTCGAGTCCGGATTGCCGCAATTCGGCTTGCTGAGCCTGAACTCGGAAACGGCGGACCGAAAACGGATTTTGGAGCTGGAGCAGCATTATCGCAAGTTGGATTCAGAGGTCAAGGTGGACGAGATCAGCTTGCCGAAGGACGGGGGGGTGGATTGGTCTTCGATTGTAGAGCCTTATGATGCGGTATTGTTCGTCTCGGATCAAGAAGGAGAGCCAGAGCTGAGATTGCTTAATGAAAGTTGCAGACAAAAAAACAAGGTGCTGCTGCCGGCTGTTATTTTTGGGCAGGCTGGTCTGGCGGTTCCGCTCTCGTATTCGAATTCGGAGGGTGATTGGGAATCGGCATGGCGCAGAGTCCATCATTCTGCCGTTTATAAGGATGCAAATATTCACGCTGCTTCGTCCATTGCGGAATCGCTGCTCGCTAACGTTATCGTCTTCGAATGGTTGAAAACAGCAGCAGAAGTAACAAAACCGGAGAAAAACAATAAGCTGTTTCTACTTAATCTAGAAACGCTGGAAGGGAATTGGCATTCGTTTCTTCCTCATCCATTGGTTGATGGTCGACGATTCATCGAGAGGATCGAAGCTGTCGAGCTGCAAGCAGGAGCGGATCCAGAGAAACGGGGTTCTAGTGAACTGCTGCCTTTCTTCAGTCAGCTGACATCAACGGAAACAGGCCTCTTCCATCTATGGGAGGAAGGGGAGCTGCGGCAGCTTCCGCTATCGCAGTGCCGTGTACAGCCTGTCGATCCGCTGTCCGTCGGCCCTGCGCTTCTTCTTCCTGAAAAGATATGTAACGGTTATACGCATGAAGAGGCTCGCAGGGAAGCGGGTCTCAGCGGAATCGAAGCTTATGTGTCGCGTATGGCGAATGTGCAGACCGATCAGGCTTATGAGGAAAGCGGACTATCCGACGTTCCAGGCTTCGATGAGATCGCAAGCGTAGGTGCCGGCGAGACGATGGAGGAGGGCGTTTGCCGCGCCTTGCAAAAGTATTTAATGAATGCCCGGATCAAGGCATACGAAGCTCGCACACCGTCTATAAAGCTGGTGAAGCTGAGCCAGGTAGAGGATGAGCGATGCCGTTACTATATCAACGCCTTGGCTGCGATGCAAGGATCGCCAACGTTCGGACTGGGCGAGGCAGTATCCGGTTTTCCTGTTGTGTGGCTGCAAGCCAACGGCCGCTGGTACGATGCCGCTGATCTCAATGTAACCCGGGCACTGCGGAGCGTGCTCATGACTGCCCTGCTGGATGCTCAAAACAAAGCGGATCCATTGGCGGGGAAAGGGCATCATATGTCTTCCATACATGTAAAAGAAGCTGCAATGGACTCGATTTCAATCCCTGCCTGCGACCCATTGAAGCATCGGGAGGTTTTGCAGGCTGCTGTGCGGCATTTGAACCGCAGCCGCAAGCTTCTGCTCGTATTTGACTTGACTCCAGAGCCTTTTTTAAAAGAGAAGCTGGCCGGAGTATACGGCATCTCGCTTCGAGAGGAGGTTGAAGCGTGAGCGCTACTGTGGCGGTTGTTGGCGCGGGTCAGCTTGCGGACTATGTAAACGATCTATTGTCTGCAAGCTGTCAGCTTGCAAGAGTGAACAATATGGATTCCGAGCTGCCCGAAACGGCTGATCTTGCGCTCGTGCTTAGCGACGGCTGCGATTCAGCCTCGCATCTTAAGGCAGAGGAACTATTCAAGCAATCCGGTATACCGTGGCTGCGCGGTTTTGTAGCCTTTGGCGAAGGCGTCATCGGCCCGCTTGTCGTTCCTGGGAAAGCAGGCTGCTCGCAATGCGCTGATTTGCGGCTTTTAATGGCTGGGAACGATCGGAAGGACATGTGGGAGCTGCAGCACTTTATTAGGCAAGGGGAAGTTTTCCCCGATATATGGTCTTCTCGCAGCGGACTATGGCATATGGCTCATCTGATTGCAGCAGAAGTCCATACCTTTCTTGCCTCAAATACGGCTCAAGTTGAAAATCATATCAAGCTTGTCCATTTGCAATCGCTCCATAGCTCAGCTCATTTTTATTTGCCGGATCCGCTGTGTGCCGTATGCGGGGGAATACCGGATGACTCTGCCACAGCTTCGCGAATAAAGCTGCAGTCCAGCCCGAAAATCAGCGGGAACAGCTACCGCACCCGTTCGATGGAGGAATTGAAGGCCGTGCTTTCCCATGATTATCTGGACAATCGCAGCGGTTTTTTGAATGCAAAAATGATCGACCTCATATCGCCATTTGCTGACGCCAGCATTGTTTTACCGATGTTTTCAGGGGATGAAGGCTGCGCAGGGCGCACACATTCTTTTGCGGACAGTGAAATGACGGCGATATTGGAAGGTTTGGAACGTTATTGCGGCATATCGCCGCGAGGAAAGAAGACGGCGGTTCATGACAGCTTCAATCAGTTAACAGAGTCGGCGCTGAACCCCGCTCGAGTAGGATTCCATGACGCGGCGCAGTATGAGCGGCCCGATTTTCCGTTTCAACCCTTCGATCCAGACCGGAAGATCGACTGGGTGTGGGGATATTCGTTCCTTCAGGAGAAGCCTATTCTCGTGCCGGAACGGCTCGCTTATTACAGCTCCGGCTGCGGCCACGGATTTGTATATGAAACCTCCAACGGCTGCGCTTTGGGAGGAAGCTTGGAGGAAGCCATCTTTTACGGCATCCTGGAGGTTGTCGAGCGGGATTCGTTTCTGATGACGTGGTACGCGCAGCTGCCGCTCGTTCCGCTGGATCCCTGTTCCACAGGAGATTTGGAAATGAATCTGATGGTGGAGCGGCTGCGCGATGTTTTCGGGTATGAGGTGCATCTGTTCGATTCGACGATGGAGCACGGCATTCCAAGCGTGTGGGCGCTTGCCAAAAACAGGACGGATCAAGGCGTAAATATGATTTGCGCCGCCGGCGCGCATCCTGATCCTGTGAGGGCGGCAAAGGGCGCCATTCATGAGATTGCGGGCATGCTGCTTGCTTTCAACGAAAAGCTGGAGGCGAACCGCGAGCAGTACGAGCAAATGCTGCATGATCCTTTTCTCGTTCGGCAAATGGAAGACCACTCCATGCTGTACAGCTTGAAGGAAGCAGAAGAACGTCTGAATTTCCTGCTCGATCCTGATCGTCCCGTGATCTCCTTCCAAGAAGCGTTTAAACCAAAAGCATGGCATGCAGATTTGACCGATGAATTGAATCTTATTCTGCAAACATTCAGCGAGCTGAATCTCGAGGTGATCGTTGTCGATCAAACGACGCCGGAAACGCTGAGAAACGGACTTCATTGTGTGAAGGTGCTCATTCCCGGCATGCTTCCCATGACGTTCGGCCATCATCTTGTCCGCTTGACTGGCCTGGAACGGGTGCTGCGAATACCGGCAGAGCTCGGTTATGTAAAGGAACCGCTTCAGCAGGAGCAGCTTAATGGTTATCCGCATCCGTTTCCATAAGAAGCTTCTTCTCGTATGCGTTGGTTTCCTCGTGCTGGGAATTAGGAGGAGGAGAAATGAGCCTGAAGGCATTTTTGCACCAATTGCAATGCGAGCCTGACAAAACCAAGCCGCAGGATGCGGAGGTTGATTGGGAGAACGCGCCTCTGCCGTATAAGCTGTATCGTCATTTGCCCGTATTTTCGCTCGCTTCGGATGTGCCGCTGAGGCTAGCGGGCAACCAAGGCGATGGGAAGCCGACAATTCGGAATATCGGGTGTCTTCTATGGTATACCTTCGGTCTGGCACAGCTTAGTCAATCTGTTGTTGAGCAATATACGGGGGAACAATGGGAAAGCTCCTTGCAGCTTTGCAGACGGTTTGTCCCTTCAGGCGGAGGGCTGTATCCGAGCGAAATTTACCTGTATTTGAAGCTGGAGGAAATTCCGGACGGTATTTATCATTATGATGCGGCTCATCATCGGTTGATTTTATTGCGTGAAGGTCGATTTGATTCCTATGTAGGCAAGGCTCTAGGCGATCGTTGCGACGTAACGGGCTGCTTCGCAGCTGTTTTTGTATCCACTTTATTTTGGAAAAACTTTTATAAATACGATAATTTCTCGTATCGTCTGCAGGGACTGGACGCAGGTCTGGTAATAGGCCAGCTGCTCGAGGTGGCGAAGCGCTTCGACTTTGAGACGGGAGTGTATTTTCAGTTTCTTGACCGTGCCGTCAACCATTTGCTTGGATTGTCGGAGGCAGAGGAGAGTGTATACGCTGTAATTCCGCTTGCGGCAGATTCAACCATGGAATGGTTCCGCCATGACATCAGCACTAATAATCGGATGTCTTCAGCCGAATTATGCAGCGAGCTTCCCATCCTTAAGCACGATCACTATGTACGTTCAAAAAAAGTATCGGACTATCCCATGCTGACCAAGCTGAACGAAGCATCCATAATGGATTCCGCCCTTTTGTTCAAACAGCTGGGAAGAGAGCAACAGGCCGTCCATCAAGACGAGGGTCATTTTTTGCCTCAAGCAGATAGGCTCACGTATGATTTGGCAGAGGCTTGCAGGCAGCGTTACTCGCCGGAAAATGAATTTGTATTGAAACCAGTGAGTCAGTCTGATTTGGCGGCACTATTGCAAGAGACCATGAGCTCCTATCGCTATCGAAACGATCTGGACGGTTCAATCCAGAGTCCGATGTCCCGCGTACAGCTGTATGGCTGCTTTTATGGCGTTGAAGGAATTCGCGATGGTTCCTATCATTATGATGGCATGGCGCATGCATTGCAGCTTGTTAAGGCTGGAGATCAAAGGCCGCGGCTTCAGGATGCGATGTCTTTGGATAACGTGAACTTATTCCAGGTTCCGCTGAGCTTTCATGTGGCGGGCGATCGGGGACATCTTCATGCCGAGCTTGGCTATCGCGGCTATCGGATTCTGCAAATGGAAGCGGGAATGCTGGTTCAGCGCTTGCTGCTCGCTGCTTGTGCATCCGGAATGGAGGGGCGTCCGCTGCTAGGGTTTGATGTCAATTCCATGAATGAGCTTTATGGATTGGCCCCGCTCGGACAAACGAGCCTGATCCAAATCCCGATCGGCCCATGCAGGAGCCGTTCGAGGCTTGAGGGCAGTCTGGCACCATAATGGATGTTGAGATAAAAAGGGCAGATTGAATGTCATTGCCAGTCAAACTGCCTTTTTTAGTTTAACTTAGGGTTGTTGATAGGCCGCCTTCTTCTGCGATTCGCCAGCCGGTTGGCAAGGAACGGGGACACAGAAGTGATGAGGATGAGGATGTATATACGTCATAGGATGCAGCCAAGCATGATGATAATCGTAGGATTCGAACTCCCATCCATCGTAAAGAGGATGGTAGTAATCGTGGAACATATGCTCATCCCACATTTCATCCATCATCGGGTGGTAATCATGCATCGGGTGGCATCCGTCCATCATCGGGTGGTAATCATACATCGGGTGGCATCCGTCCATCATCGGGTGGTAGTCATACATCGGGTGGCATCCGTCCATCATCGGGTGGTAATCATACATCGGGTGGCATCCGTCCATCATGGGGTAATAGCCATCCATCATGGGGTGACAGCCATACATCGGGTGGAAATCATGCATGGGGTGATAGTCGTGCATGTGGTGATAGTCGTGCATGTGGTGATAGTCGTGCATGTAAGGAAGGGATTGAATTTGACCAGAATCAACGCTGTTATGATAGGGGGAAGGAGCAGGCTGCTCATAAGCTTGAGGTCCCAAATTAGCCTGGCTCGGGCTTGATTGCATCTGTTGGTAATGCTCAGGCATAACAGCTGATTGTGGCATATAAGATTGATTGTGTAGCATGGTGTGCCTCCTTTTTGTCATACTCTACAATATGCTTTGAATGATAAAAGGGCACCTGTCCATATAAAATGGGCTGCAGTCTCCTTGTCGTCGACATGATCGCGTGATTTGAAAGCCAAATCCCCCAACCAGCCTAAAAAGAACTAAACAAGCTGGGAAGGAATGGGGTCGCTCTCGGAATTCGAGTCCCAAGGGCAGTTGCGTTCGCTCCCTGGCAGCCGTATTTATAAATCTACTAGACCCACCCTAGCATCAGCACAAATATACTACCCGTCCAAACATCTCAACGATTAGATTCATAAAGTAGGGTAGAATCAACGAGAGGGGGTATGAACAATGTCTGAAGCTGGATATGGCGATGCATTCAAAAGCCCAGCTGCCGTTTTGGTCCTGTTCATTCTGCTGGTCATCATCACAAAATCTTTCTGGTCCTAATTTAAGGTTATCCACGCAAAGAAAGATGCGGAACGATAGGTTCTGCATCTTTTTCCTTCTTACTGGGGGAAAACGGAAAATCCGTTGACGCCGGCTGCGTGCCGCGTATAAGATAATTTCAACCGCATAGGCGATGGAGTTCGCCTTTAAACGCCCAAGGGCTGATGACTCCTACCAGCGCTGCTTGCTGGTAGGGGTCTATTTTATTGCACTCGTTCAACATCTGGTCGACGAAAGAAGGAGAAGATCGAGATGATTTATATGCTGATGGGCATAGGAGGCACGCTTGGAGCGCTGCTGCGTTATAGCCTGGGCCAATGGGTCGGAACGGGGGGCAGCTCCCTCTTCCCATTCGGCACGTTGGCCGTGAATTTCACGGGATGTTTCGTGCTCGCCTTCTTTTATACGGCGACGACGACCCGGTTCATCGTCCATCCGCATTTCCGTTCTTCGTTCGGAACCGGGTTTATCGGCTCCTTCACGACGTTCTCCGCCTTTTCCCGGGAAATGACGGAGCTGATGGGAACAGGACATTTGTGGACCGCCGCCTTGTATGCGGGTGGGAGTCTGCTGGGAGGCTTCCTGGTGACGATGGCCGGGGTGAAGCTGGGAACGTTCGAAAGAAATCAAGCGGGAGAGGAGCGAGGCCAATGACGTGGATGTATATCGGAATCGGAGGTTTCGCGGGAGCGATTCTGCGATTCGTACTGATCGAGCTTGTCCGAAAGAGGAGCTCGTCCGGCTTTCCTTACGGAACGCTGCTGGTCAATCTGTCCGGCTCGTTTCTGATCGGCCTGCTGTACGGCGCTACCTCGGACTCGCGTCTGATCCTGCTGCTGGGCACCGGCTTCCTGGGAGCCTATACGACCTTCTCTACGTTCCAGTATGAGCTGGCCGGTTATGGGCGGATGAAGCAGTGGATGCCGCTGTTCGGGTATTTGGCCGTCAGCGTCGCGCTCGGCTTGCTGCTCGCCGCAGCCGGCCATTCGGCCGGCATGCTGCTGCGGTAGCCAGGCTGCGGGGGGGACAAGAAAAGCGGAGAAATGGCGGAAAGCGGAGAAGGGATTGACCTTCCCCCGGCGGCAATGTTTTAGAATGGATGTCGAGGCTCCCTATTGAATGGAGGTCAAAGCCATGCTTACGATCAGGCAGATGGCCGGCATCTTCGACGTGTCGGCAAAGACGCTTCGCCATTACGATTCCATCGGCTTGTTCAGTCCGCTTGCCGTCGGAGAGGACAACCGCTACCGCTATTACGGGTTCGAGCAGCTCGGCATGCTGCGGCGGATCATGTGGCTGCGCTCGCTTGGGGTCGGCCTGGACACGATTCAAGCTCTCAAAGACAGCGGAGACCTGCATGAAGATGAGTCCTTGGAGCCGCTGCTGAAGGAGCGTGAAGCAGCTATCCGAGGGCAAATGGAAGAGCTCGGCAAGCTGCTGGGCAAAGTCGAGGCGATGAGTGAAAGACTGCAGCCGAGCCGTAAACTCCGGGACGGGCCGAGAATCGTCGTCAAGGATGCCTTTACGGTCGTGGGGCTGGATTGGGATGCCCGGCAGCTGACGGAAGAGAATGGAATTCCACAGCTTTGGGAGCGCTTTTTGCGGCGTGCCCACGAGATTGCGGGCAGGGTGAATCCGAACGAGCTGATCGGATCCGGCGGCCCGCGCGAATCCGGGGTGTTCGGGTATATCGCGGGATTTGAGACCGCGGATGCCGGAGCGGTTCCGCAGGGGTTGACGGCTGTGTCCGTTCCGGCCTGTACCTACGCGGTATTTGAACTGGAGTGGAATCATGTACGAGAAGTACGACGACCGGTTCGGCGGAGCGGACGGGCGAATCGACATTCGGTGATTTTCCTTGGCTCGGCGGAAGCTCAGTGGAGCTGGCCAAGATCGAGCCCTTCCTGCGGAAGCGCTTCATGCCCTGATCAACCGGGACCGCAGGCAAAGCCTGAACGCGGTACGCAACATCGTCGGGCATTTGGAACGGGACTACTACAAGCGGAAAAGCGTATCGTGGGGAATCGTCGCCCCGGATGAACCGGAAGCTCTTGCCGGATGGATGACGGTGCATTTCGATAAAAAAACGCGGACCGCGCTGCTTGCCGCCGTCTTGCCGGATCGGCCGGAGGAGCGGGAAGCGGCGGCGGCATGGATGGCTCTGACGGGCGGCGCTGTTCGGGCGTTGGGAGCGTATTTGTTCCATCATGTCCACGTGGAGGAAATTCGAGCGGAGCTGCCTCTGGCAAAGGAAGGGGCCATCGGCCTGTTGTCGGATTGCGGCTTCAGGATGATCGAGACCGTTCGGCGGGAGAGCGTCTGGCAGAACGGGGTCAAAGGGCCGGCCGACATGGCTGTTCTGGCGTGGCGGAACCCTGGCGAATGATGCGGGCCGCAACCTTGTGCAGCGGCAACAAGTGAAACCGTCAAGCTGAATCGATGGATTTCTTCCCTTTCCCTTTCAGCTGAATGGCAATTTAGCTGAATGGCAATTTAAGCGATCCTGCATATGCAGGACCGCTTTTTTATTTGTCTACCTGCCAGGAACCTAAAAAGGATTAGGACCATGAGCACTTATTTCTTTTCCAAACTAGCTCTTTATCTTCATTTTCATGACGAATAGCACTAAATAAGAAGGAATTGGATAAAAAATCGTCGAAAGCCAGATGATCAGTATCGAAAGTAATTATTGAAATTCAAATAAATGTATATGATAGCAATAATACACATTTTATAGAGACTTTAATTAGGTAAGTAGAGATTTCAATCCAGGAAAAAAATAACGGTTTAAGTCGTTTTAACTAGTTCTAGAGCGGTTATAGGTAAATAATCACATATTTGTTTTTCTGCTTTAAAGGATTTCTTTCCAAACATAGCTGATTGCATATAACGAAAGAAATGCGGCGAGAACGAAGGGCGCGAATGGGACCGAAACGATCCGGCGTTTCATTCCGACTCGGACCAGAGCCGCGCAGGCAAGCGCCAAAAGACAGGCGGCCAGGAATACATACAGATTCAGCAGCCATCCTGCAGCTGCGCCCGTCGCGGCCAGCAGCTTGATGTCGCCTGCGCCGACGCGCCCCAGCCAGGAGCGCAGCAGCAGCAGCGGCAAGGAAGGCAGCAGGATGCCAGGCAAGGATTCCAGAGGCGTTCCGGACAGGAACTGGCGGCCTATGCCTGCCAGAAGCAGCAAGAGAAGCCATTTGTTTGGAATCCGCCTCCATCTGATATCCGCTACGGAACATAGAAGAAGCAGCAATAGGATGAATCCATCCATGAATACATAAGGCATGCCTTTGCCACCTTCAGGTCTAGAAATATTGAAGCTTGCTTTGGAAAAGAACGGCGCTATTCTCTCATATTGGCTGGTCAAGGTCAATGATAGAGATTTGCATAAAGATAGAATTCTATGACGCCAGGTGATTCGATTGAAAGTATTGCTCGTATCCGGTCTCTCGCACCGGTTTGCCGCGGCCTACGCGCCGAAACCCAAAGATATTCTCAACGTCGAAGAGCTCTTGCTGGGCAGCGTCCTGAATGGCCTCGAAGAAGCGAGACCTGACGTCGACGGCCTGTTGGTGACAGACGACGCCTTGACCGGAGATTCCGGCACAGACCGCCATCATCTGGAAAGAATCGCCGCCTGGATGTCCCGCAACCGGCCATCGGGGTTCCGATTGGTGCTTTTGCTCCGTCATGAGAGGCGGCTGAAGGGGATGGAACATCTTCTCCGCGCGTATTCAGGGCAGATCGTCACGCTCTCATGCCCATATCCCCGCATCCCGGCTTATATGTACCGGCAGGCTTTCGAGGCGCTCTCGGACATCAGGAACAACAAAGAAGCCGCCCGATCCGATCGGGAGCCTGCCGCTCAGCGGCGCCGGGAAGCCGAGTCGGAGCCCGACCGCAAAAAATCATTCCTGGACCGGTTCCGGCCCAAACCGAGGGAAGAGGCGCCGCTTGAAGCGACGGATCCTCTCGCCAGAGCGTTCGACGGCATCGGGAGAGGCATCAGCCGGGCTGTCGCTGTGACCGGACACCGCGGCAGCGGAGTGACGAGTACCGCTGTCAATCTCGTCTCCGAGGCGGAGAAGCGGGGACTAAGCGCCTTCCTGATCGACCTCGATCTGGAGTACCGCAGCTCAAACATGTATTTCAGCCGCTTCCACGACGAGACCAAGAGGGACGAGGAACTTAATGCATCTTTGATCCGAACTCTCGCGAGGCCTCAGGATTACATGACGACCGCCTTTCCGGTCAAGGACAACCTCTGGCTGGCGGCGCTCGGTTATTCGTTCCAGGACCGCAAGCTGATCGAGCAGTTCTGCACCAGCTCCAAGCTGGTCGGATTGCTGTCGATGCTGCGGAACCGGTTCAATCTCATCGTGCTGGATCTGCCGATGGATCTGCTGCCCGCGTTCCGGGATGCGATGATTCATGTCGATGCCTTCGGGCTGTGCGTGCCCAACAATATCCACGCCGTGCTCAGCACGGCGCGCAATGCGGAGGTCGCGCTGAGCCGGGATGACGCGCTGTATATGAACGCCAAGTCCAAGGTCATCGTCACGAAATACAACGACCGCTCCAGGCTGCAGGGGGAGCCGTTCACGCCGGACAAGACGGCCGAGCTTCTCTCCTCCGGGCTCAGCGAAAGCTTCGGCTATGAGATGAAGACGGCCGGCTGCATTCCTTTCAGCCATGAGTTCGACACCCAGATTGAAACCGATATAACGGCGGTCCATTCCGGCAAGGAATACGAGAGAGCGTTCGGAGACCTGCTGCTGCGACTGATGGAGGGAGCCAAGTAAGATGGATTTGAGCACGATCAAGAGCGTTTCGCCCAACCGCAATACGTTCAAGAAAATCATGGCGCTGCTGTTCAGCCTCGCTGTCATCGCCGGTTCGTTCGTCGTCATCACCAATGCCAACAAGGCTGCCAAGGATACGGTCGACGTGCTGCGGGTCAGCGATAGCGGAGGCATTCCGGCCCATACCGTCCTGACGGAAAAGCAGCTGCAGAAATATGCGATCATCCGCAAGGAGTATACCGACGATATGGTGCTGGCTGAGCATATGGACGAGGCTGTCGGCAAATTCAGCAAGTATTACCTGCGCGGCAACGGCGTTCTCTACAAGGATCAGCTGGCCGCCGAGGTGCCGAAGAAAAACGAATGGCTGTACAAGCTGGACGACAAGCAGGAGGTGCTGACGCTCCCCTACAACTTTCTCGAAGCCGGCGGCGACATCCTGATGCCGGGCGACCGCGTCCGGATCCGGGTATCCTATGAGGTCGACAAGCCTGCGGCCAGCAATCCCAACGACATCTACAGCGTGTCCCAGGGCAAGACGACCAAGACCGAGGTGCTGTTCGACAGCATTGTCGTCAAGGATATGCTGAACGGCAACAGCCACTCCATTTACGAAGTGTACAAGGAAGTGCTGAAGCTGAGCGAGGACAAGCGCCAGACCGTCATGAAAAGCGAGGATTTCCTCAAGAACATCCAGCCGAGAGCCTTGCTCCTGGAAGGCTCCAGCGACCAGATCAACTACTATGCGAAGTTCAAGAGCATGGAGAACAAGTCCCTGCTGATCACGATCCTCAGCCGCAGCGACAGCCAGGCGATCGTAGACCAGCTGCCGACGCTGCAGAACGAGGTGGAGTCGTGGATCGACAAGCAGAACGGAAATTAGGAGGCATCTTTCAAAAGCTCAGCCCGACCGATCTCGTCGGAGCGGAGCTGCAGGACAGCCGGCTGATCTACAGCGTCGTCGGCTTCATGCCGGCGAGCGATTTTACGGACAACGCGCTGCTCATCAGCAATCTGGCTTATCTGCTGTCGCAGAAGGGGCTCAATACCTGCGTGGTCGATCTCAAGGTGTTCTATCCGAATCTCTATCAATACTTCGATGTCAAGCCGAACAAGCGGGGCGGCGGGCTGATCCGGGTGCTCAAGAGCGACAAGGCCGACTTCCGCGACGAGCTGATCCAGACCAGGCACGAGCGGCTGTACCTGCTGTCGCCCAGCCCTTACGACCTGATCGAAGAATATTTCGACTTCGAGTTCGAGCATCTGGAGCGGGTCATCGAGACGCTTAAGGGAATGTTCGACATCATCCTGCTGGATATCCCGAACATCCCGGCTCTGGAGCTCAGCGTGGGCGCGATGAAGTATTGCCATGTCGGCTTCTTCACCGGCTCGGAGCGGGTCGACGTCGCGGGCAACATCATGAAGATGCTCGACTATGTCTCCTCGATCGGCATCAGCACGGCCAAGTTCACAAGCGTGATCCTCATGAACCTGCAGAACCTGCCGTTCGATCACAAAGTGCTGGGCGACTTCGGGCTCAAGATCGCAGCGGCGCTGCCGGCGGGGTGCTGGAGGGCAAGCTGTACGTGAAGGATACGACACTGATGAACAAATATTTCCTGCGCGAGATGCGCAAGCTGGCCGATCTGCTCGGAAGCCAATAGAGGGGGAGGAAAGTCATGCTTACGCGGGCCAAGGTCAGCGAGCTGCAGCAGAGAGTGTCCCATCAGGCGCAGAGCGCCGAGGATATGGAGGACCTGAAAAGCAAGTATACGACGATCACCTTCGACGAGGTGCTCGAGCTGTGCCAGAAGTACATCACCAAGATCGCGACGCATGCTTTCCGCCGCGAGAGCGATCCCGGGCGCAAGCGGGAGATGACGAAGTCCTACATCAACGAGTTCGTCGATTCCCAGCGTCCAACGGTCGAGGGCCACTACGATCTGCTTTCGCTCAAGCAGGCGCTTGTCGACGAGATCACCCACTATGGGCCGATCACCAAGGCGATGGAGGATCCGGCGATCGACGAGATCCGGGCGAACGGCCCGGAGCAGATCTTTGTCGAGAGCGGAGGCAAGTCGCTCGCCTGGGATCAGCATTTCAGCGACCGGGAGCATATGGAGCGGATCATATCCAAGCTGATCGGCGTCTCCAAGGTGAGGCTGACTCCGAAGATTCCGATGGTCAACGCCCGCACGATCGAGGGTTACCGGGTCAACGCGACCCATGCGGAAATCTCGCCTTACGACATGCCGGCCTTTGTCATCCGGAAGTTCAGCAAGAAGTCGGTCACGCCGGAGATGATGATCCAGAACGAATCGTTCTCGGCCAACATGTTCAAGCTGCTGTCGCTCATCCCCAAGGCGGATCTCTCCTGGATCACGGTCGGGCCGACAGGCAGCGGCAAGACGACTCTGAACGAGGTGCTGATCAAGGAGATCAATCCGCTGTCGCGCATCATTACGATCGAGAATCCTTCGGAGATGAGGCTGCTGCGCAGAGAAGGCGGCACCGATCACGGACGTGTCATCAACGACGTGCTCCAGTACGAATCGGTGCCGGACGAGGATGACTCCAGCCCGGCGACGATGGAGAATCTGCTCATCAACGCGATGCGGCAGTCGCCGCACTGGATCGGTCCGGGCGAGCTGCGGACGCCGGGCGAGTTCGCGACTGCGCTGCGTGCCGCGCAGACGGGACACTACTTCTTCACCACGCTGCATGCCGAGGGCGACAGGGAAGCGATCTACCGGTTCCTGACCGCTTACCTCATGGCCTCCAACGAGCCGGCGGAGCTGGCGCTGAGGAATATATGCACGGCGGTCAAGTTTGTCATCTTCCAAGAGAAGCTGGCCGACGGCACGCGCAAGGTGACCTCCATATCCGAGATTCTCGGCTCCGAGGGTCTGGAGCCGATCGTGAACCCGATCTACAAGTTCATCTCGGAGGATGTGCTGGAGGAGAAGGGCACGCACCGGGTGCTCAAGATCGTCGGCAAGCATAAGCGCGTCGGCATGCTGTCGGAGAAGGTGCAGCAGTCCATGCTCAAGGCGGGCATCAAGCGCAGCCGCTTCGACTTCCTGACCCGGATGCCGGACGACAACGAGACAGAGAGGTATGTGCCGGATGAATACGACGCTTCTCGTTAGCCTGTTTCTCGGCATCGGCGCCTTCGTGCTCTTCAATGCGGTGTTCGAGGTCCGCTTCTTCCAGGGTGCCGGCCGGTTCATCCTGAATCTGGTCGACACGCTGGCGGAGCATCTCGGCCGCTACAACACCAGGCGTTATGTGGAGCGGATCAAGCGGGAGCGGATCGTGCGGCGCAAGGAGAACGTGTTCACCAAATACAACCGGCTGGCAGAGGAGCTGATCCTCGACTTCCGGCTGCCGCTGACGCTGGAGAGCTTCACCTCCCTCCTCTGCATCCTGTTCGCCCTGACGGCGCTCCTGATCGTGTTCTTCATGCAGAATGTGACGCTGTCGGTCGTCGTCACGATCTCGATCTTCATCGGGCTGCTGACCTACTTCGTCATGCAGTCCAAGTCGATCAAGGCGGAGCGGCTGGAGGCGATCATGGACGCCGAGGACATCATCTGTCCGCTGGCGCGCGACGGGGTGCTGGTCGCGATCAAGAAGGTGATGGCGACGGAAGAATACATACGCCCTGCTCTCCGGCCTTACTTCCAGCAGTTCATCGACAACTGCGAGAACAACGGCTATTCGTTCAAGCAGGCCATCCTGCTGCTGAACCGGCAGCTTGGCCCCAAGTTCGACAACTTCACGAAGAAGGCCATCACATTCGAGTACAACGAGCGCAAGGGGATGGCGGATATCTTCCTCGACATCGTCGACGAAAACGCCGTGCTGCGCGAGATCAACGTCCGCAAGGATCGAATCTTCCGCAAGATGAACCGCGATTTCCTGCTCAAGACGCTGATCATCGTCCTGTTCTTCTTTTACGCTCTGTCGGTGCCCGACTTCCGGGAATTCATGCTCCATACGACAGCAGGCAAAGTGATCAACTCCCTGCTCGTCAGCGTCATCTGCATCAGCTTCGCCCGCTGCCAGGCGCTGCAGGGCAATCTCGGGCCGGGAGGCGGTGGGGCCAAATGATCGCAATCGCCAAAATAAGCGCGCTGATCTCGGTGCTGTACATTGTCAAAGCGTTCTTGTATCCGATGTTCCGGCCGGTCAACCGGCGGCAGAAGCAGCGCGCCCGCCGGCTGCTCAAGGAACGGCGGAGCGAGGCGAGGCGCGCCCGGTTCCAGCAGTTCAAGAGCGGAACGGCCGCCAGATATGCCGACCGTCTGATGGGCTCGCCGGAGCGGCTGCGGCTGCAGAAGCTGATCGATCGGCTCGATCTGGCGAAGAAGCCGGCGGAGATCCGGGTGGAGCAGCTGCTGTATTCGGGTGGAGCGGTGCTGATTACGCTGCTGGCGCTGAGCGCCAACCGGCTGATCGGGTGCGTGGCGGCCGTGCTGATCTTCCTCGGCTGGCTGTACCCGGCCTCCGAGCTGGAAAAGAAGATCGAGCGCAAGAACCGCAACATCGCGCTCGATTTCCCGGGATTCTACAGCATGGCGTATTACCAGTACGCCAAGTCCGTCAACATTTATCTCGCGGACGTCATCCGGGACTATCTGCCGAGCGCCAATCCGGATATGGCCGAGGAGCTTGGAGTCATGCTCGACAATATCGAGTACGGCGAGGAATACGCGCTCAAGCAGTTCAAGAAGCGGGTGCCGCTGCACTACATCATCAAGTTCTGCGACATCATGGAGACCCGGCTCAAAGGGTACGACAACATCTCGCAGATGGAGTACCTCAAGAACGAGGTCGACGAGTTCCGCGTCGTCGCGCTGGAAGACGATCTAAAGCGGCGCGAGCGGAGCAATTCCCGCCTGCAGCTGGTGCTGATCGCGGTGCTGATCGTGTACATCGCCATATACTATCTGTTCACGGTTCTGGATTCGATCAAGATGTTCCAGTAATTCAGGAGTCCATCATATAAACATTCCACCTGCGCGAGGCCGCTTATTGGCTGCATTCGCGGAGCATTGTTCCAATCGCTGTTGTCCCCGAATTTCTGCCTCCACCTGAGCAGCGGTCTTTGTACAATTTTCAAGCTCATCTATTACATCATTCATTTCACTGGGGGAAACGGTCATGGATAAGAAACCGGTCAAGAAACAATCGTTCTGGAGCGAGGAGTCGGGTGACTTCGGCATCAAGGGCATTGCGATCACAGTGGCGGTCATCGTCATCATCGGCGCCGTCGTCGCCATCATCAACCAGAACCTGAACACCTGGGTGACGGACGTGTGGGACATGTTCATCAAGAAGATCGATGATCTGATCAAATAAAGGCGGGTGAGTCCATGCGCGGCATAGCCAAAGCCCTGCTGGCGACGATGCTGGTGTCGGTGGCCATCATGCTGTTCACGAATCTCGTCTTCTTCTTTCCCTGGTATACGACGCTCATCGTAGAGACGTTCAATCTGTCCCAGGTGGCGGCAGGCGACAACTATGTCAAGCGCAGCTATTACGACGATGCTCTCGACCGGCTCAAGAACAGGCCGATCTACAGAGAAAAGGCGAACGACATCAAGCTGACAGTCGTCAACGCGGACGACTACGACGCCGTCGGCTCCGACGACGAGGCCAGCTACGAGAACGCGACCGAGATTCAGAAGCCGTACAGGCAGAGAGGCAAGCCGGTCAAGGTGACGCTGAGCGCCGTCTACCCGCTGAGCATCACGGTTTGGGGCAGGAAGATCGAGGAGGAGGTGCCGGTGAGCTTCTCGCTTACGACAGTCGGCCTCAAGCATTACAAGGACTTGACCTACTATTTCGATTAGACGGGACTGAGGGGAATGCGTACGATCGCGATCGGACTGCTGCTGGTTATCCTCGCATCCATCCTGATCGAGCCGTTGGTGGAGATCAGCCTCGTGATGAAGGACAAGATTGCTCTGGGCACCTCGCTCAGCAATGCAGCCCGGTCCGCCAAGGACCGCAGCCTGCAGTACGAGGCGATGCGCGGCCTGGACGCCAAGGTCGATCCCGAACGGTTCAAGGATTACTTCTCGGAGGCATTCGGCGCGGCGATGAACGCCTCGCTCGATTCCAGATCCGGAGACACGCTCCGCTTCCGCTCCAACAACGGCAAGTGGAACGATATCGTCGTCACTCTGGACATCGCGGAGAACGAGGATCCCTCGACGGAGCGGACGGTGACGAAGGTGGAGGTATCGGCCGAATCGGATTACCGGTTCAAAACGAAGTACCTGAGAGCGGCAAGCGGGGCAGGAACGACTTCTCCCTTCCGGATGAAGATGGACCGCGAGCTGCTGCTGTCGGTGAAGAATTGACGGAAAGGAAGCTTCTGCATGGACTACATCATGGTGACCTTCCAGGCGGATAGGCGCCCTGCCGTGGATCTGAAGATCCCGGCCTTCGTTACGGCCGGCGAGCTGCTCGCCATGCTGGACGAAGCGCTGAATCTGGAGCTGGATGCCGGGCAGGGAGGCAGGCTGCAGGCGGAGCCGCTGGGGCGCATTCTGGACGGGCGCCGCACGCTGGAGGAAGAAGGAGTCGGACACGGAGCTCTGCTCACGCTGATATAGGGAGGTGACGAGGTGCAGGGAAATCTGGCGAATGGAGGACTCGTCCTGCAGGCGGGGAACGGAGTCTGGATCAGCGATGTCGACCGCTACTCAGGGACGCTCTGCCTCGATCCGTCCGGCGGCGTCTCCCGGATCGACGGCCTGCTCTGGTTCATGAACGCCGGAGCGGATGCCGTGTACGGCAGCGACCAGCTGCGCGGCGGCGCGTTATGCGCGTACGATCCCGCGAGCGGCCGCGGCCGGCTGCTGTCCGAGACTCCCTGCAGCGGTCTGACGCTGCGGGGGGAATGGCTTTATTACTTAAGCGAGAAGGATCTGCGGCTGTACCGCTGCCATACCGACGGCAGCGGAGAAACACGGCTGACGGACGAGCAGGCGCGCGGCTTCCTTGTGGACGAGGACCGGATCTACTTCAGTGCGGATGCAGGAATCCATGTCATCCGGACGGGCGGGAAGCAGCGGGAGCGGCTGTCGGCTTGCCGCTGCGGGGCGATCGTTCCGATCGGCGGCTGGCTTGCGTTCGGCGATCCCGACAACCGCGGTACGCTGACGCTGATCGATAAGGAAAGCGGAGCCGTGGCGGAGGCTTTCGAGGATATCGAAGCGGGCAGCATCGTCGCCGACGGACGTTATCTGTATGTCGCCAATCTTCGCAACGGCGGCACGATCTATCGGATCGATCCCATCCAGGGCCGGACCATCCGCATCTGCGGCGAACGGGCCGAGAGCCTGCATATAATCGGAGGCGATCTGTTCTTCCGGGACGGCTCCGGCTGGAGCCGGATGTCGCTGCTCGGGGGACAAGCCTCTCGGGTCGAGCTGCAGGATGGAGGGATGGCATGATGAAGACCAGCCAGCATGCCTTCAGCCGCCAGCCTCGTTTCATGCCTGACATGCCGGGTGGAGAGGTCGCCATTCCCGATCCGCCGTATTCCCAGGAGAAGCCCGACATCGCCTGGTTCACGATTCTCGCGCCGCCGGCGGTCATGCTCGTCATCACGTTCATGCTGGCGCTGACGTCGCAGTCGATGTTCCTGCTGATCTCGATCGCGACGACCGCCATTACGCTCGTCACCTCGCTGACGGGGGCCGCATCGCAGATCCGCCGGTACAAGAACCGCAAGAAGGAGCGCGAGAGCAAGTACCTGCAGTTCATCGCGGACCGGCGCAGCGAGCTGGCGATCGCCCGCGAGCAGCAGGCCAAGGCGATGAACGAGCTCCATCCGGAGCCGGCCGTCTGCCTCCAGCGGATCGCCAGCCTGGACGGCAAGCTGTGGGAGAGGACGTCCTCGTACCCGGACTTTCTGGCTCTGCGCCTCGGCCTCGGCAACGTGCCGCTCTCGATGACGATCAAGCACAGCCCGCAGGCAATCCTGCTTGAGAGCGATCCGCTGCAGATGGAGCCGCAGCGGCTGGCGCTCGAATTCGAGCGTGTTCCGGACGTGCCGGTGGCGGTCGATCTTGCCGGCTCGGAGATTTGCGGAATCGCAGGCGAGGATGGCAAGACGGCGGAGCTGGCGAGGCTCATGCTGCTGCAGCTCATCACCCATCACGGCTACGACGACGTCCGCGTCGTCGTGCTGGCCGCCGACGACGGCGCCGCCAAGTGGGATTGGCTGAAGTTTCTGCCGCATCTGTGGGATGACGCCATGGAGACGAGATATCTGCTGTGCGGCAAGGCGGTCGCCCATCAGGCGCTCGGCGACCTGTACGCCGTCCTGAAGGACCGGGAGTTCCGCACGGTAGGCGGTTCGACGCTGCCGCATTATGTCTTCGTTGTTGAGGACGCATCCCTCCTCGATTACGAGCCGATCAACAAATACGTGTTCAACCGCTGCGGGCACCTGGGCGTCTCCTCGGTGTTCCTTGCCGGCAACCAGGCTTACCTGCCGATGAACTGCCGGACCGTCATTACGCTGCAGGGCAAGACCGGCGAGCTGGCGGACCGGGAGAGCGGCGGCAAGATTCTGTTCCGCCCGGACAAGCTCGACTTCAAGAGCCTGCAGCAGACAGTCAGGCGGCTCGGACCGCTGCGGCTGCGGGAGAACGGCGCGAGCTTCTCCCTGCCCGCCTCCGTCACGCTGCTCGATCTGCTCCGTGTCCGTACGGTCGGCGAGGTCGAGCTGGCGGAGCGCTGGAGCCGCAACCGCACGTTCAAGGGCATCAGCGTGCCGATCGGCGTGAAAGGCGGCGGCTCGCTGTTCAGCCTCGATCTGCATGAGACGGGGCACGGTCCGCACGGCCTCGTCGCCGGCACGACGGGATCGGGCAAGAGCGAGCTGCTGCAGAGCATCATCATCTCGCTGGCGGTGAACTATCATCCCCATGACATTGTCTTCGTCCTGATCGACTACAAGGGCGGCGGCATGGCGGATGTATTCAAGGGCATGCCGCATCTTGTCGGCACGATCACGAACCTTGGAGGCAATCAGACGACGCGGGCGCTGCTATCGATCAAGAGCGAGCTGCAGCGGCGGCAGCGGCTCTTCTCCCGGTACGGAGTCAACAATATCGACCGCTACCAGAAGCTCTATTACAGCCTCGACGACCGGGGAGACATGCCTCCGATTCCGCATCTGGTCATGATCGCCGACGAGTTCGCCGAGCTGAAGCAGGACCAGCCTGAGTTCATGAAGGAGCTCGTCAGCGCGGCTCGCGTCGGCCGAAGCCTCGGGGTCCATTTGATTCTGGCCACCCAGAAGCCGGCCGGCGTCGTGGACGACCAGATCTGGAGCAACTCGAAGTTCAAGATCTGCCTCAAGGTCCAGGACGAGGCCGACAGCAAGGATGTCATCAAGCGTCCGGATGCGGCCCTGATCAAGGAGCCGGGCCGGGCTTACATCCAGGTCGGCAACGACGAGATCTTCGAGCTCTTCCAGTCTGCCTACTCCGGAGCCGACTATGATCCCGAGGGCGAGATGCTGCGCAGCGAGAACCGCGTCAAGCGGATCTACGAGCTGGGGCCGGGAGGCAGGGCGGAGCAGATCTATCCCGCGGAGGAAGAGAAGATCGCGGCGAGGGAGCTGCCGAGCCAGCTCAAGGCGATGGTCGATCATATCGCGTCGACGGCAAGGGACGGCGGCATCCTGCCGCTGGAAGGTCCGTGGATGCCGCCGCTGCCGGAGCAGCTCGACCTGAAGGGCATGCTGCCGGAGGCGGCGCTGGCTTCCTGCGAGAGCGGCATCTGGCCGGCGGACAAGCCGATCTTCGCCGTCTCCGCCGGCATGCTCGACGATCCGCGCGGCCAGCTGCAGGAGCCGCTTGTCATCGATTTTGCCGCTGAAGGCAATCTGTTCGTGTACGGGGCGCCGGGAACGGGCAAGACGGTGCTGCTGAGGACGCTCTGCCTGTCGATCGCCATGTCCTATTCGCCGGACGAAGCCCGGATTTACGTCATGGACTTCGGCGGTTCTTCCTTCAAGGCGATGGAGAAGCTTCCCCATTGCGGCGGCGTGATGACGCTGGAGCAGGAGAGCCGGATCAGCCAGTTCATGCTCTACATCTTCCGCCTGATGGAAGAGCGCAAGCGGCTCTTCGAGCAATCCGGCAGCGACGGCTTCGCCGACTACCGCGGCAAGGGCGGCAGGCTGCCCGCCGTCGCCGTCGTCATCGACAATTACTTCGCGCTGTCGGAAACCTATGAGGCGGTGGATGACAAAATGATCGTGCTCGCCCGGGAAGGCTTCAAGTACGGCATCTACATGGTCGTCACCGCGACCAACTCGGCGCTCGTCCGGTACAAGTTCGCCGTCAACTTCAAGATGGCCGTCAGCCTGCAGCTGACGGACAAAAGCGAGTATGACGGCATCGTCGGCCGGACGGAAGGGCTCGTGCCTGCCCGCGTGCCGGGACGGGCGCTCGTGCGCGGAACGCCGCCTCTGGAATTCCAGACGGCGCTTCCGGAATGGGACGGGCTTGGCAGCGATGTCCTGATCGGCAAGTTCAGCAGGCTTGCCGAGGACGGCCTGATCAGCCGGGCGGAGCCGATTCCGATGATGCCGGAGCGGATCTTCATCGACGAGCTCAATGACGGCGGAGCCGATGTCCCGGCAGGCGGCCGGATCGCGATCGGCCTCGCCGACCGCGATCTGCAGCCGGTGAGCCTAGAGCTGGCCGCGACCCCGGTCGTCATGGTCGCCGGAGATCCGATGGCGGGCAAGAGCACGCTGCTCGTGTCCTGGGTCGAGATGCTCCGCCGCCGCCTCGGAGATGACGGCATGCAAGTGTATGTGCAGGATTCCAGCTCGATGGGATTGTACCCGCTGCTCGTCAAGCCGGGGGCGGAAGATTTGTCCAGGATCGAGGATATGTATGCGTTCACGGAGGAGCTCAAGGAGGAGCTGGCCGCACGCAGGTCCCAGCTGCTAGCCGTCCGCCGCTCCGGCGGAGATGCGGACGCTCTCATGGCTTCATGGAAGCAGCTGGTCTTCGTCATCGACCGCCTCTCGGAGTTCACGGCAGGCGATCAATACGCGCTCAAGGAGCTGCTGGAGCGGATCGTCAAGCAGGAGCGCGGCATGAAGGTCGCCGTGCTCGCCGCCGATACGACCTCGGAGCTCGCGAACAACTGGGACAGCCTCGGCAAGGCGATCCGAGAGGAGCAGACGGGCATTCTGCTCGGCAGCCTCAAGGATCAGAACCTCTACAACGCAAGACTTCCTTACGGCAGCCAGGAGAAGGAATTCGAGCAGGGCGACGGGTATCTGGTCGTGAAAAACAAATTCACCGGACTCCGGACGGCGATCCTGTCCGGGAGGTAAAGGAGGCGCCGCACATGCCCACACCGTCGGAAATCCGCGGCAACGCCGCTGCCGTGAATGCGGCCGCGGACGAAATCAGGCGGGCTGAAGCCCGCTACAGAACGGAGGTATCCGCCGCAGCCTCGTGGTGGCAGGGGGAAGCGGGCAAGGCATTCGCGGATTCCTACAAGGAAATCCAGGCGGATATCAACCGTCTGCTGTCCAAGATGGACGGCCTGGAGAGCAGCCTCAAAGGGCTGGCCGGAGATGTCCAGCGCGCCGACGACGAGCGCCGCCGCAAGCTCGAGGAGGAGCGGCGACGGGCTCAGGAGCAGGAGCAGCGGCGCCGCGAGGAAGAAGCGCGCAAGTCGGCGGGACGCCGCTAGAAGCCCACCGGTACAGCCCCGGCTGCTGATCTGAGGAAGGCACGGCATTTCTTTTGAAAGGAGGTGAATCCAAATGGCAAACCAGACATTCAGCCCCGAACAGGCGAGAAGCGTAGCAAGCTCCATCAAGAACAAGGGCCAGAACGCGAAAAGCGTCGTTGATCAGCTCGACCGCGAGATCAAATCCGTGGAAGGCTGGTGGCAGGGCGAATCCGCCAAGGCCTTCGTCGACGAATTCAACCAGTTGAAGCCAAGCCTCGACAAGCTCGTCGAGTGCGTGAACAACATCAGCACTTCCCTGCAGAAGGTCGCGGATATCAAGGAACAAAGCGACCGCGATATCGCCAGCCAGCTTCGCAAGTAATCATGCTCTTCATCGGCGTGCTGAGGGAGCCCGTCTCCCTCCAACACGCTTTTCCTCCGAAAACGACAGAACGGAGCCATGACGGCGAATTCGATCACATATAGATATGTCAGCTTGTGGAAAGGAGTGCAGGCTTGTGATTCTGAAGGTGAATCCCGACAGCGTATCCAAATTGGCCGCAGGCATGAAAAGCCTGGAGAAGCCGTTCGAGCCGGTCGCGGCAGGCTTGTCCCGGTCCGTCGGCGGCATGATCGCCAGCACGAAGTCGGCGTATCCCGAATCCTATGTCCAGTCTGGCGCCAGAAGCGCGGAATCGGCTCTGGCGGAGATCGGCCGTATGGCCAGCTCTATCGGCGATCGGCTGACAGACAAGATGAATACGCTCAGGGAGATCGCGGCCGAATACAAAAAGGCCGAGGAGCGGTCGAAGGGATACGCGACGGCGAAGGAAACCGTGAAGATGTACAAGAACGCCTGGGGATTGTTCGACAAAGTCGTCATCGGCGCATACTCCGTCATGCAGGGCTACCATTTTCAGATCAAGGGCGATTATGTGCATGTATACGGCTCTAAAACTCCCAAAGGGTTCTTGGGCAGCCAATACATCAAATGGCGCAAAAAAGACAATCTGATGGGGACCCGATACCGCTATGACAATGGCAAAGTCGGAAAGTATATGGACCCTAAAACAGCCATTAAAGGCGATTTGTCGAGCAGCTACAATATCTTGAAGAAAAGCGCCTGGAAAAACTCCCTTAAAGGCGGAGGCATCCTTGGAGCCGCCTTCACTGTCGGAGGAAGCGTCTACAGCTACGGCTGGGGCGAGAACAAGAACCACGGTCTGGCCAGCACCGAGTTCGCTTCCGATCTCGTCGTGGAGTCGGCGGTCATGGTCGGAACGACCGCGCTTAGCGCCGCGGCGGGCGCAGGAGCCGGCGCTCTGGCCGGCGCGGCCTTCGGCAGCGTTGTTCCTGGACTTGGGACCGCAGTCGGCTTCTTCGTCGGATTGGGCGTCGGCGTATTCATGAGCTCCGATACGGGCAAGGCGATCAAGGATTGGACGAAAGACAAGCTCAATAAGGGCATCGAAGGAACCGTCGCAGGCGTGAAGGCAGCCGGAAAAGCGTTGAAGCAAGGCGCGGAGTTCACCGGAAAAGCGATCAGCGCCGCTGCAGGTGCCGTCCACAGCACGATTGAGACAGGCGTCAAAAAAGCGAAGCAGGCTGCCGACGAGATTCTTGAAAAAGGTTCTCAAGCGGCTGATCTGATCGGGAAGGCAGCCGGCTCGCTCGTCGGCGGACTCAAATCACTCTTTTAGCAAGGAGGCATATCGATGCCGCGCGAAGCTAGGCCTGCCCGAAGCTCAAATGCCTTGTACGCTGCTTTTTTTGTGCCTCTTGTCGGCGCCGTGCTCATGTCCGTCATTCCGGCCTGGTCGCCACGGACGGCCTGGTTCGCCATTACGGCAGGCGTGCTGAACATGGCGTTTGTTCTGATCATGAGGAGAACACGGACGCTGGAGAAATCCCGCAAGCGGAAAGTGATTTTCGGCATCTCCCAATTCAATCTCTTTGTCCTTTTCATGCTGGGGATCGTCTGGAGGGTTTGGGACGGGGGGCTGCTGCTGGCAGCGGGACTTTTGCTGCTGAACGTCGTTTGCGCTTTTGTCGGCTTGAGATTCCGGAGGTTCATTTTTCAGGAAGCCGCGAATCCTCAGACAAAAACCGGCAGAATCATTTATACGATCGGGCTCGCAGGCGCAGGCGCCGCAGGCATTCTCGGCTATTCGCTGGGAAATCTTCTGGGAGAGAGGTTCGCCGGCAAGCTGCCTCTCTTTCTCACCCTCGCCTTTGTTCCCGTTTCCATGTATGTGCTGCTGGTGATTTATTCCGCTTGGAGCAAGGTAGATGATCCCGACTGGGATCCGATGGATGCGAAGGGCAGCTTCAGGTCAGGCGCCTAGCATCCCATGATGACGACAGGAGCGTGAAGAAATGACGGCTACACCGCAGACATCCATTCCCATTGATTTGAACGATCCCATGGAAATGGAAGCATTCTCGAACAAGCTGTTGATCGAATATGGGGACGGAGGCTCCAGCCTGAAGCCGGAGCACAGCCGGGAGCTTGCGCAGCTGATCCAGAACAAGTGGATCGGGCTGCAGGGCTATGCGCATGCTTACGCCCGTGACTGGGTGAACAACGAGGATATGGTGAAGCAGATCGGAGAGGATCTTGAAAAGGCCGAATCCCATGAGGAAGCGACAGAGGCGGTGCTCATTCATTTGCGCCGCTGGGGCAGGCAGGCTGCTGGCGACTTCATCGGCGCCTTCTGCTTCCTGGAAGCCAAGGCCGGGAGCGAGGGGGGAGATGACGCCATCATCGCCGAGATCCGCCGCACCGAACGGGCTTACGCCGGTTATCTGGCTGCCCATGAGCAGGAGCTGATCATCGATGAAACCGCCAGCGGGCTGAGTCCCGGGGATTCCCTCTACATTGCCCAGCCGCTGTTCCAGCATGCCCCGGGGTTCATGGACTGGCTGTTCGGGGCGGTCGATATATCCCTGCTCAACCGCAGGCCTCTGATCAAGGACGCTCTCATCGCCGACAGCTTTGAGCAGCTGCTGCTGAAGACGCTTCTCGCCTCGGGCGGCGTCGTCGAGGAGGTTTCGCTGTTTGCCGCTTATTGCGCGCATCTGCTTGATTTGCCACGGTTTTACCATCTTGGCGAAGAGGCCGTATGATCGGCAGGCTTTACCGTCGATGGGAAAGCTGGAATGACCGCTGGTGGCAAGATCTGAGCGATACATACAAGAGGTACAAAAAGGAGCATCGCAAGATGATCCGCAAAAACCGGCAGGGAAATGAAGAGATGGTGCAGGCGGGCCATTTCTACCGATTTTGGCTTGGGGAACGGGAGCTGAAGCCCGGGCAAAGGTTTTGGACCCGCTTCCTTTTCGATTGGCATTTCAGCCGGATGGAATGGATCGAAGCGCGCATCTCCTTCCCCTTTTTCATCGTCATGGCTTTGCTTGTGGCGGTCGTCCTCGGCATCGTGCTGCTGTTCGTCATTTAATCCAAGGAGGAAACCATCATGAAGAAAATCATTTCCTTGCTCGCAGCCGGCACGATCGCGGCAGCTGCCGTTCCCGTTGCTGCACAGGCGGCGGCATTGCCGCTGCGCATCGTCGTCAATGGCGAGAAGATCAGCCTGCCGGACGCGCAGCCGTTCGTGGATAAAAGCTCCCGTGCACAAGTGCCTTTACGTTTCGTCAGCCAGGCGCTCGGCGCGAAGGTGGATTGGAACAGCGGAGCCAAGCTGGCGTCGGTCTCGGCTGCCAGCATGAACGTAGCCGTGACGGTCGGCAAGAAAGAATACAAGGTCAACGGCGAGAAGAAGCTCATGGATACCGCCGCTCTCGTGAAGAGCAGCCGCACGTTCGTGCCGATCCGCTTCGTGAGCGAAGCGCTGGGCGCATCGGTCAACTGGGACAAGAAAATCAATACGATCTATATCGATACGACGGGAATCGGGACGGCGAAGCCTCCGGCGACGGGCGGAACCGGGGACGAAATCAATGCCAACGGCTTCGTCATCAAAAAGGAATATGAGTCGAAGCTTCTGGTCGACGTTTCGGAGCCGTCCGAAGTGAAGGAAGACGGAGGGGTCATCGTCCTCATTCTGCCTTTCGGATTGAAGGGTGCGGACTTCGAGAGGCAGCTAGTTGAAGCCGAATTCATCCTGAAGCAGAAAATCGAGGCCAAGACGGTGGACGCCATCATCGCATACGCGAAAAAGAAGAACAAGAGAGACATGGAGCTCGAAACGAAAAAATTCGAGGATGCGACCTACAAGGTGCTGGTCGGCTCCGCCTATTACAGCGACACAGCCATCACGGTCATTTTGAAAAAATACTAGCGGGCATGCGGGTGAAAAATGAAAAGAATCCTATCTATCTCTCTAGTCCTTGCGGCTGTTTCCAGCTTGTTCCCTTCGGCAGTCCCATCCTTCGCAGCAGCCCAGGGCGATCCTCCGGAGCGCGCGCTGACGAGCAGTTCCGATCCATCCGAAGTGTTGGCCGCGATCAACCGGGACATGTTCGATATTTACGGGCTTGAAAGCTATTTCCCGGAAAATACATCCAAGTTCGGACCCTACCGGAAGGATCTGATCCGGAACAAGCTGCAGGAATCGCAAAAAATTGATGGGCATTATGCTTTTGAAGTGGTATACGGATCCGATCATGGCGACACGCTGATCCACATGAATCCTCCGGTGAAGGAGTATTCGGGCTATACGCTGGCCGGCTCCTCGGTTCCGACGGAAGGAACCCCTTGGTATGCGGGCTGGAGCGGCCACAAAATTCAGGATATGAAGATGATCGAGGAGCCTTGGCGCAAGGAAAAAGTGACCGACCGCTATTTCATCGTGCAGAATCAGTTCAATAAGCGGGGCAATGGCTTCACGGATCGGAACGTTACGCTCGAGGATTCGATTCAGGAAGGGCTGAACAGGCTGTACGCAGGCAAGAAGTACAGCCAATTCATCTACAACCGTCAGAATGAAGCGTATAAGGACCGAATCGTGTTCGACAAAGGCGCGAAACCGAGCCTGGGAGGAAAATGGCAGGATTATGTGCATGTCTTTCAGCCTCCGACGCGGATTTCATGGGGCTACGGCATGATCTTCATTGAAAATACGCCTGGAAAAATAACGTTTCTAGGCATCCCGATGGCGCCGTTCGATCTGGTCGGTCCTCCCGAAGCCGACTTGTCGGCCAGCTTCGAGCAGCTGCCATCGGCGGCCGTATCCGGCAGCGAGGTGAGAATCGGCGTCAGAGTGAAGTCGACGTTCAAGAATCAAGTGACGGCGCCCTTCTCCTGGAGTGTGGTCGAGACGGGAACAGACCGCTCGGTCCGAGGCGTCGCCTACTCGGTCAAAGGAGAGGAGGGAACCGCTCCAACCGGCCGACTCACGCTGAATCCAAACGGAGAATCGGTACTCTATGCGACGTTCACCATGCCGGAGCGCGACGTCCGCGTCCAGTTCAACGTCAACCGGGATGGAGATTCGCCGAAAGAAGCCTACACGGCAAACAATTCCATCGACTCTCTTCCGAGAGCCGTGAAAAAAATCACGCCGATCGAGGTCGGTTATGACGTCCTCTCCCGGCAGCTGGACTTCCCGCTGGCCAACGGAGCGGATATAACGGCTGTTCTCCGTCTCCCGGGCGGTTCCAGCTATGCCTGGACCGGCAATGCGGCCGGCGCTCTGAGCGTCTCGAACCAGGCGCCGGATCTGTACAGGCAGTTCCGGGACGACAACAATCCTCCGGTCGACGAGGCGGGAACGGTCATTACGCGCAATCCGCAGATCAAGGCGGTCGTCGACCGCAAGGACTTCGGGGACGATCCTGTCGGCGGCCGTTTCTTCCAGGGCGCCGAGCCGGCATCGGCGGACCGGATCGGCAGCGTTCTCTATTCCGGCGATGTCGTCCGGCCTTGGAAATACGAGTACGACTACTGCGCGGAAGCGGACGAGAACGGCGGCTGCAAGAGAATGGAAACCGAGCGGCGGACAGGGACGGCGTCGGCAAGCTTTGACGACGGCACCGATACGAAGGCTTTCCTCGTCCACATTTACAACGGCTCCAAAACTCTCGTGCAGCATAAATATGACCAGAAGATCGAGGGAAACCAGGACAAGACGGCTGAGCCGAAAAAGCTGTACTGGGAAAACGAAGCCTACAAATTCGACGTCGTCCGCTGGATGAAGGATGTCGATGCGGCCGGCAAGGCGATCAAGTGGACGGCCGTCGACGGCCGCTATGAGCGCAGCTTCACCCAGCAGGCGAGCGGGGAGCTGGACTGGGGCGTGAAAACCTCGATGGCCGGCAGCTATAAGACGGCCAGGGAGGCGGCGAAAAACGGCGCGGGCAGCAAATCCAGCTATGACAAGGCCGTTTTCGCTACGGACCGCGAGCTGCAGAAGTTCGCCTATCCGATCAAGTCGGGCTACTACTTCAATCCCGCCGGAATCTACACGTTCAAGGTGAAGACGGTGACCTACAAGCCGACCCCGGACGATACGCAGGACCATAAAGACCTGGTCGAGGCGGCAACGGACTCATTCCGTTACGGAACCGATCTGATGTACATCGACTCCGGCAAGCGCGCGGTCAACATCCGGGGCGAGCAGCTCTCCGCCAGCGGGGGAGGCTTCGAGCGCAAAATGGGCGTTCTGTCCGCCAAAAACAACAAGGGCGTGGACGGGAAAGAGCTGCTGACGGTCAGCGGCAGGAAAGAAAGCAGCGACAGCTATAAAAAAACCGTGAGGGAGATCAAATCCTCTGCAGCCCGGGAGCAGGACGGCGATGCGACGGATCCTTACTGGAAGAAAGTGATGGAGGGTTATTCCGAGTCGTCCACGGCGAGCAGCCAGAGCAGCTACCAATACCGCGAGTACGTGAAGAACGGCAAGATGTACGAGATCACGGAAACGACGACGGTGACCATTCAGATCAACAAGGGCAATCTGCCGCTTTATACGCATGCCAATATGGCGAACGGCGGCTATACGATCCGGGCCTGGGTCGAGGATATCGACCTGTCCAAAGAAAAACATGCCTATAACGTTCTTCCGGCCTTGAAGGGAATTAAGGAGCTGGACATCGTCGGCATTACTGTGCAAGGCTCCATGCTGGATGATTTGAACAACTGAGATGAGATTGAGGACGCCGGTCGATAGGACGGCGTCTTTTTTTGCCCGATAGCCTGTAAGGATCCAGTTCAAGCTCCAGGAGGTGAGTAAAGAGAATGAGACAGTCTGTTCAACTCGACAAGCTGGGCAGCTTGTCGGATGGAATGAAGCGTCTTGCCGTTTCGTTGGAGGAGACGACCGTACGAGGTATGGCAGGGCTGGAGCGGATGGAGGATTCCATTCGGTCCGAGTATGGAGAGTCTTAGGTGCAGAGATCGGTAATCCGTGTGCAGGAAATGCACCGGGAAGCCAGCCAGCTGGCTGCCCATCTGGACGATAAGATGCAGCGCCAGGCAGCAGAGCTGCGCCGTGCTGCAGAAGCGTATGCGGATGCAGAGCAGCGGAACATGACGCTGATTCGCTCCTTGTCAGGCGGAATGGACTGGGGTGGAGCGGGATATCAGACTCCGTTGGGCGGCATTGGACTGGCCGACCTGAAGATGCAGGCCGAAGCGGGTCTTCATCGATTGAAGCCGCTGCCTTCGATGGATCTCCTGGAGCAGGATCCGCTGGTTCGGAGTATGCGAGAGGCGGCGGCGGATCTCAAGCGGGCGCCGGAAGACAGGGAGGCCGCTCAAGCGGAACTGGACAAGATGTTCCAGCTTCGGCTGGATATTGCGAAGGCGCAGACGGCCTATCAGGTGTACAAGGCCTATGGAAACCAAGGGCTGATGGATGCGATGCATGAGATGGCCGAGGCGGCGAGGAAAGAGCTGAAGGTCCAGGGTGTCCGCGAGGCCGCATATGGTGACAATGTGGATCTCACGCCCTATTTCAGGAGGGCCGCGATTGAGGCCTGTGACTTCGATCCTTTGTGTATGGCCCAGCCGATGCCGCTGCCGCTGAACCCGAAATACCGGCTGCTGCTGAGCCTGGGCGTTCAGGAAGGAATCATGAGGGACTGGGCAAGGACAGAGCTGACTAGGCTGTCGGCAATAGAACCCTCTCTCCAATCGGCAGAGGACATGCAACAGAAAGAGCTGCAAGAGAAAGTCGAGGCGTATGCTAAAAGCATGCTGCCGCCGACACATTTGTCCGATGGAACGCTGATTACAGCCGCCAATAAAGAAAATGAGCTTACCTTTGCGTACTTTAATGAGCATGTGCTGGAAAAAGATAAAGAGTATATGAACGTTCAAGTCCCGTATACGGCTTATGTCGCGTGGGTAAGAACGATCTATGGGAGAAACGGTTGGGAGCAGGCGATGCATTTAAGCGAGGAATTTGTTCTCGGTCTGGGCACGGAAGTCATCACGAGCGTCATCGATATGGGTGAGTTGGTAGTGGAGTTTGTGATCGACCCGGCTCAGACGACCAGAGAAGCGATTGAAGCAGTCAAACAAACGGCAGGAAGTGTCGCGTATTTCGTCGAGAATCCCGATAAGCTTGTAGACGTTGCCAAACAGGTCTATGCAGACTTCGAGCAGATGAGTCCGGAAGAGAAAGCGCGGGCGCTTGGAGCGATATCAACGATTCTGATACCCGGAGCAGCGATCACCAAGGTCACCAAAGCAGGCAAGGTAGTCGAAGGAATAACCACGTTGACGAAGAAGGCAGGTGGAGCGGTACCGACGGGATTGGATAGAATCTCGCTCGGACCTGTCCCTGTGACGGCAGGACCGAGAATGCCAACCGATCTAAGTCCAGGTTGGGATATCGGCGCGTTGCCCCGCACGCCTGTTCAGGATAACTATTTAAGGCAGATGGAAATTTCTCGGAGTGAGTTGGCTGATCTGGCTGCTGGGAATAAAGGGAACGCGGATGTTAAGGGGGCGGATTCTGATCGTTTTTTGAAGGTTGAGGGGATGGATGCAGATGATGCTCCTTCTGCCTTTAAACAGACTAAATTTGCTAGTTCTTATGAAGCGAGACTTCATCAAACGCCATCACCTAATAATAAAACGGTTGGTTTTGAGGGGCAAAGGGGCGAAACAAAATGTATTTTAAAACCACCACCAGACCCTGAATTGAAGAAGATATTAGACGAAGCAGGTATTAATGGGATAAATTATAAAATCGGAGTACCTGATTTTTCGCCTGTAGCAAAAGCAGAACTTGAAATTGACCATATGGTGGGCGGAGTTGGTAGCAATGGAACTAAAGCTAGAACTGCGAATTTTAAACAAGCAGATATAAAATTTGCTGAGCAACTTAATAACTCACCTGAGTTGGCTAGTCAATTTGGATTAACCCCAGGGAAAATTAAAGCAGGGGACATTGCAGATGTTCGCGAGGAATTAAAGCTGACTTGGCACGAATTAAATGATGGTAAAACAATTCAGCTTGTGCCGTCTGAAATTAACAGTAAATTCGGACATCTAGGTGGCGTAGGAGAGATAAACGCAGGAGCGTTTGAGCCTGGCGGATTTGCCGATAATTAGAAGGGAGATTTCTCAAAGTGAAAATTAATGATGCAGTTTTCGGTGAACTTGAATACGATTATGTGTGGAGCAAGGATATTACAATTGAGTTTTTCGGAAAAGAAGTCAATATTGCTTTGATGGTAGATGGTGAAGAAGATGGAGAATTTAGTGAAAAACAGTATGCTTCATATAACACTTTAAAAGAAAATTGGGGGGATATTCAGCAAAATATTCTGACCCCAATTTTAGATTATTACAAAGAGAAGCGGTCTGAACTTGGGTACGACGTTTCATATGATGTAAATTACCCTTTAATTGAAACAAATGATAAACTTCTTGAAAATATCAAGCTAGTTGGAATTTATGTGCCATCTGCAAGACGATTTGAAGCCAGATATATTGGACTAACATTTGACTGTACATGGGATGAAGAAAATGGGGTTGGTATACGTCTAATTAATGAAGAAGTAGCTAGGGTGGGATACCAAGATGTGGCGCTTTGAGTATATATGGGCTACTACCCAGTGCCGAATAAACTCATCATTCAACCAATAGCATTGTAGTATCGTTCAATCAGAGCTTCAATTTTAAATAGCAATCGGCAATAAAACAGCTACTTTGCTGTAATCCCCATTAGAGCCAGTATAGGTTCGATTCATTCCGGGAGCGACGTCCGCCGCCTTCGCTGAGAACAGCGAGCGGATCAGCGCCTGGCGGCAAGCGTACGTTGACAACGTTTCCAGCAGGCCGATATAATGAATTCAAGTTAATAGGGCGACGGAGAAAGGGAGGTCCGCATCAAGCGCTGTTTCATTGCAAACGGCAGCTTGACGCGGGCTTTTTCCTTTTTTCAGTCAGGAAGATAAGGGGCTAGGAGTCCGATAAGGGAGGAAGACGGCATGGCCTTCAAGGGACAGCTGATCCTGCCGGCGATCCGCAAGCCGAAGGATCTGGAGAAGCTCATGGGCTTCTCCTATGAATACATCGTTCTGCTCGACAGCCACATCAGCCAGCTGAAGCCGATCCTTGATCTGGCGAGGTCCGGCGGCAAGCAGCTGCTCATCCACGCCGATCTCATCGAAGGGCTCAAGAACGACGAGCATGCGGCGGAATTTCTGTGCCAGATCATAAGGCCGGCGGGAATCCTCTCCACGAGGGCGAGCGTCATCGCGAAGACCAGGCAGAATGGCCTGCTCGCCATCCAGCGGATATTTCTGCTCGACTCCGGCGCGCTGAACAAGAGCTATGCGCTGCTGGAGCGCTCGCAGCCCGATTACATCGAGGTGCTGCCGGGAGTCATCCCGGATATGATCGCCGAGGTGAAGGAGAGGACCGGCATTCCTATCTTCGCCGGAGGGCTGATCCGCTCGGTATGGGATGTGGAGAAGGCGACGGCGGCCGGAGCGGCGGCGGTCACGACCTCGCGCGTGGAGCTGTGGAAGCATTTTGATCGGAAGAGCGAAGAGGCTCCCGAGCCGGTATAGGCGGGAAAGGCTTCAATAGGAAGCAAAGCAGGAAGATTGCGATAAGCAGGCATGAACGTATATAGCATTTGCTGAAGCAAAAGGAGGAGCAGCTATGAGCGATACCTATATCCTGTCCATCGATCAGGGAACGACCAGCACGCGTGCGGTCATCGTCGGCCGGGGGGGCGAGTTCGTCGCATCGGCTCAGCAGGAGATCGTCCAGCATTATCCCCGTCCGGGCTGGGTGGAGCATGACGCAAGCGAGATCTGGGTGTCCGTGCTGGGGGTCATGGCGGCGGCGCTGTCCAAGGCAGGCCTGCGCCCCGATCAGATCGAAGCGATCGGCATCACGAACCAGCGGGAGACGGCGGTCGTCTGGGATCGCAGCACCGGCCATCCCGTCTACCGCGCCGTCGTCTGGCAGTCCAGGCAGACCGCGGATATTTGCGAGGAGCTGCGCCGATCAGGGCTGGAGGAGCTGTTCCGCTCCAAGACGGGCCTCCTGATCGATCCGTATTTCTCCGGCACGAAGGTGAAGTGGATTCTCGACCATGTCGACGGAGCGCGGGAGCGGGCGGAGCGCGGGGAGCTGCTGTTCGGAACGATCGACTCCTGGCTCATCTGGAAGCTGACCGGCGGTGCATCCCATAAGACGGACTACACCAACGCTTCGAGGACGCTTCTCTTCAATATCCACGAAATGAAATGGGATGGGGAGCTGCTGGAAGCTTTGGACGTCCCTGCCGCCATGCTTCCCGAAGCGCTGCCTTCCTCCGGCGTGTTCGGCCATACGGTCCCTCATCACTTTTTCGGCTGCAGCATTCCCATCGCGGGCGTAGCCGGAGACCAGCAGGCGGCCCTGTTCGGCCAAGCCTGCTTCGAGGAGGGGATGGCCAAGAACACGTACGGCACCGGCTGCTTCATGCTGATGCATACCGGCTCCAAGCCGGTGAAATCCTCTCACGGGCTGCTCACGACGATCGCGTGCTGCGCGGAGGGCGAGGAGCCGCAGTATGCGCTGGAGGGCAGCGTCTTCGTCGCCGGATCGGCCGTGCAGTGGCTGCGGGACGGACTGCGCATGATCAAGTCGGCAGCCGACAGCGAAGCGTATGCCTCCCGGGTAACCTCGACCAAGGGCGTTTATGTCGTGCCGGCCTTTGTCGGACTCGGCACTCCCTACTGGGACAGCGAGGCGCGCGGGGCGGTGTTCGGCCTGACGAGCGGAGCGGAAAAGGAGCATTTCATCCGCGCCGTGCTGGAGTCGCTGGCCTATCAGTCCAAGGACGTCATCGCCGTCATGGAAGAGGATTCCGGCATGCCGCTGTCCTCGCTGCGGGTGGACGGCGGTGTCGTGAAGAACGATTTCCTCATGCAGTTCCAGAGCGATATTTTGGGCGTGCCGGTGGAGCGTCCGGAAATCAACGAAACGACGGTGCTTGGCGCGGCCTATCTCGCCGGACTTGCCGTCGGGTACTGGAAGGACCGCTCGGAGGTGGGCGGCAGCTGGCGGATGAACCGCCGCTTCGAGGCCGCGATGGAGGCGGAGGAGAGGGACTCCCTCTACGCCGGGTGGAAAAAAGCCGTTGCGGCAACTCGGGCTTTCCAATAGCGCGCTGTTCTGGTACGCTTGAAGCAAGTTAATATCGGCCTGTAGATATCGGAGAACGCCGCAAGCGTCCGGCTGCCCCTCATGGAGCAGCCCGGACGGCTTGCGGCTTTTTTGTTGGATTTCAGAGGATTTGGATCAAGGAGGCTTGTCCATGGAAACCCGGTTTTCAGCGTTGGATAGAAGCTCGCTGCTGAAGGAGCTGTCGGATGAGACTTGGGACGTGCTCGTCATCGGAGGAGGAATTACGGGCGCCGGCATCGCGCTGGACGCGCAGTCGAGGGGGATGAGGACCGCGCTGATCGAGATGCAGGATTTTGCTGCGGGCACTTCCAGCCGCTCGACCAAGCTGGTTCACGGCGGTCTGCGCTATCTGAAGCAATTCGAGGTGAAGATGGTGGCCGAGGTCGGACGCGAGCGGGCGGTCGTCTACGAGAACGGTCCTCATGTGACGACGCCGGAGTGGATGCTGCTGCCGATCTACAAGGGAGGCACGTTCGGCAAGCTCTCCACCTCCATCGGGCTGGCGGTCTATGACCGGCTGGCGGGCGTCAAGCTGCGCGAGCGGAGACGGATGCTCGGAGTCGAGGCGGCGCTGTCCAAGGAGCCGCTGCTCAAGAAGGAGGGCCTCAAGGGCGGCGGCTATTATGTCGAGTACCGGACCGACGACGCGCGGCTGACGATCGAGGTGATGAAAAAAGCGGCCGAGCTGGGGGCGAAGGCTGCCAATTATGTCAAGGCGGAGGAGCTGCTCTACGAGAACGGCCGCATCTGCGGCGTCCGCGCGGCGGACGTGATCGGCGGCAGGTCTTGCGTCATAAAGGCCCGGCATATCGTCAACGCGGCCGGCCCGTGGGTGGACGGCATCCGCGAGCTGGACGGGTCCCGGCAGGGCAAGACGCTGCGCCTCACCAAGGGCATCCATCTCGTCTTCGACGGCAGCCGATTTCCGTTGCGCCAGGCGGTCTACTTCGATACGCCGGACGGCCGCATGATGTTCGCCATCCCCCGCGACGGCAAAACGTATGTCGGCACGACCGACACCGATTACGACGGAGACGCCGCCGCGCCGAAGATGACGGAGGCCGACCGGAAGTATGTCGTGGAGGCGGCGGCAGCGATGTTCCCGTCGCTCGGACTGACCGAGGCCGACGTGGAGTCCAGCTGGGCGGGGCTGCGGCCGCTCATCTACGAGGAGGGAAAGTCTCCCTCCGAGGTTTCGCGCCGCGACGAGGTGTTCCGCTCGGATTCCGGCTTGCTCACGATCGCCGGAGGCAAGCTGACCGGCTATCGGCGGATGGCGGAGACGGTGACGGACATGCTTGCCGCCGAGCTTGGACGCGAGAGCGGGCGGAAGTATCCGAAGTGCCGCACGAAGGATATTCCGCTGTCGGGCGGCGATGTCGGCGGCTCATCGGGCTTCCCCGGCTTCCGAAAGCAGTCGGAGGCGATGGGCCGGATGCAGGGCTTGTCCGAGGCGGCCGCGGCGCTGATTGCAGGCCGCTATGGCAGCAATGCCGGCACCGTGTACTCGCTGCTGCCGGGAGCCGGCGAGCGCCGGCCGGCCATGCGGCCCGAACGCGCGGGCAAGCTGCCGCCGGAGATCCATGCCGCCCTGCTGTACGCGATCCGGCATGAGATGGCGGCCAAGCCTGCAGACTTTCTTATCCGCCGGACCGGAGCATTGTTCTTCGACCGCGCGGGCGCGCTGCAGTGGAAGGACGCAGCAGCGGCGGTCATGGCTTCCGAGCTTGGCTATGGCGAAGAGACGATGAGTCGGTTCATGGCGGAGCTGGAGACGGAGTTGCGGGACGCGGTCGATGCCAAGCCGGACTCGGCCTTTGCCGAGCCGTAAAATAGAGCTGAAAATAGCTTTGGACTCCGGCACCGGATGGACGGCGGATGAGCCCGAATAGAGGATGTTCGGCTCCATGACGGTATGCACGGCATCCAGCCCTTCTTCACGGCAGGCCAGAAGGGCGGAACCCGGAGATGAAAGCGCAAGATTGCATAAAACGGCGGCATGGCGCGCCTTCCAATTCCTTGGAAGGCGCGCCTGTTGTTTTCCCGCTTTTTTTCATCGGAATGAAAAACGGGGTGCCAAATCAGGAAATATATACAATCCGGTGTGTCGGAATGTGTATAATAGAGTAGGTTTATAGATCCACGTTCCATAGATTCATAGACATATTTCAAAGGAGTCATCCAAATGTCCCAACAAATTCTCAGGCCGATGGGAATCGGCCGCATCCTTGACCGAAGCTTCCAGCTTTACCGCACGCATTTTGTGACGCTGGCCATCCTCATGCTCGTCATGTACGGGCCGATGCTGCTGCTGGCAAGCGCCTTGATCGGGAACTCCGGAAGCCAATACGGCAGCCTGATCGAGCAGCTCCAGTCCGGCGGCGGCTTGGAATCTTACCTCGAATCGACCGTGGAGACGGAGAGCTCGGATATGTCCGCCGCAACAATTCTGTTCGGCATTCTCGGCATCATCGGCACGGCGCTGCTGTCGCCGGTCGTCATCGGCGCAATCGTCCATCTGGTGCGGGCGCAGGTCGACGGTGAACCGATACCTGGACCGGGCGAGCTGTTGAAGCGCAGCTTCCGCCGCTTTTGGCAGCTGATCGGCAGCTCCCTGCTTTTCGGCTTCATCAGCATGGGCTTGTACTTGCTGATTGTAGCCGTATTTGCGCTTGTATTCGGCATCCTGGTGGCTACTGCCCTCAGCGGAGGCGGCTCCGGCTCTTCGGCCGGATTAATTATTCTCATGATCATCGCGATTCCTGCTCTCGTAATCGGCATTTCCTTTTTCGTGCTCCGCTGGTCCTACTTCCTTCCTTACGTCGCCCTCGGCGAGGAAGGCGTCGGCATCGGCCGCAGCTGGAGAGTGACCAAGGGAAGCTTCTGGAGGCTGCTGCTCATGTATATCGTGCTCGGCATCATCCTTTATATCATTACGATCGTCCTCGGGTTGATCACAGGCCTATTCGGCGGGGGCGTCCTCTCGCAAATCCTCTACGGACTGGTGACGATTGTGATCGGGTCCTTGTGGATCCTTCCTTACGCCGTCAGCTTCTTCGATCTGCGCGTGCGCCGCGAGGGCTACGGCCTTGATTCTCTGCTCGGAGGCAATCCGGCCTATCCGGGCATGGCGCCGCCGCCGCCGCCGGCTTCCTGGAACAACGAAGGGCCGCCGGACAACCGTCCATGAGTCCGCGCGAACAGCTGGAGGACATCCTCTCCGGCAGCGAATACGAGGCCTACCGCAATCAAGGCGGCGGATTTTCCTTTTGGGACTGGCTGCTCGAGAAGATCGGCCGGTTTCTGAGCTGGCTGCTGCCTGATCTGAAGCCCAGCGAAGGCACGCTCAACATCTTCGCTCTGGTTCTGGTGCTTGCGCTCGCGGGTCTGCTCGCCTGGATCGGCGTGCTGATCGCGCGGCGTTATTCCGGCGGAGGCAGGCTTCGCTCCAGAGACTATATGGCCTCCGGCGAGGAAAGCCGCTCCTGGAGGCATTATTGGGCGCAGGCGGAGAAGCATGCCGAGCTGGGAGCCTGGAGAGACGGAGTCAGGGCTGTTTTCCTGGCCCTTCTTTTTTATCTGGAACAAAGAGACATGCTCCGCGTCGAGCCATGGAAAACGAACCGCGAATATGCCGAGGAGCTGGCGGAATCCAATGCCGGGACGGCCGCAGGCTTCCTTCAGGCCGCGATGACTTTCGAACGCAGCTGGTACGGCCGCGGCGAAGTGACGGGGGAGCAGCTGGAGGCATTCCGCAGGCAGGCGGAGTCGCTCATGAAGGAAGCGGGTGATCCGGAGCCATGAAATGGAACAAGCGTTACGCGGCGCTGCTTGTTTGCGCGGCCTTATTCATCGGCATCGGCCTATGGGTCGCGAAGCCTGCAGTCAAGGACCAGCCGCCATGGCTCAGCTTCTCGGCCGACACGGACGGGCTGAAGGGCTGGCGCGAGCTGGTGGAGTCCGGACAGTCCCGCACGGGAGAGTGGAAGCTGCGCTGGGAGCGTCTGCCGGCAGGAAGCAACCAGCTGCTCGTCGTCGCGGAGCCGCTCGGCGTCGGACCGGAGGAGTGGACAGCTCTCAAGAGCTGGGTGCGCGCCGGCAACCATTTGATTCTTCTCGACCGCAATCCCGACAGCTTTTTCGGGTTTGAAACGGCCGAAACCGAAGGGCCGGACGCAGCCGCTGCGGACGGAGAGGACAAATCCGGCAATAGCGGCTCGGATGAATCCGCGCCCGTGCCGGTCGAGGCTCCGCTGCTGTCTGGCCGAAGCGGCCTCACGGCGCTGGCCTTGAGTCCGGTGCGGATCAAGCCCGGCAAAGGAGACGAGGTGCTCGTCTCCGACAAGCAGGGCGTGCTCGCGAGCCGGATGAAGGTCGGCAGCGGCAGCGCGGCGCTCGTGCTGGAGCCGGAGTGGCTGCAGAACGGGGAGGCTTTGAAGGCTTCCCATCTCGATCTGATGTGGCCGCTGTTCGCCGAGGAGCGGACGTCGGTCCTGTTCGACGAGACTCATCACGGTTACGGAGTGAAGCCGGGCCTGTTTGCCATTTATCCGGTCTGGCTGCTGCTGGTCAGCATCCAGCTCGCGGCGGCTCTGGCGCTGTGGCTCTGGCTGAAGGGCAAGCGTTTCGGACCGGTCCATGTTCCGAGAGAATGGACCGTGCGCCGCGGCGATGAGACGGTCCGCGCGCTTGCGGCCTGGTACCATCGCAGCGGCTTGATGGAGGAGGCGCTGGAGCATGGGCGCCAGCGGCTGAGGCAGCTGCTCGCCCAGCGCTGGGGGCTCGGCCCCGACACCTCTCCCGCGCAGGCGGCTGCGGCGGCTCGAAGCCGCTGGAGCGCGGAGGATGCGCGGCGGCTGGAGCAGGCGCTGCAGCCGCTGCCGCTGCCGTCCGGGAGAGGCAAGGCGGCAAGGCAGGAATTCATGCGGCGATCAAGAGACAACGCGGAGCTGACGGCTATGCTCGAGAGCGGCAGACAGCCCGGAAGGGGAGATAGGCAATGAACGATATCATCGCATCGCTGGAACGGCGAATTTATGGACAGAAGCGCAACATCCGCCTGCTCGTGACGGCGCTCGTCGCGGGAGGCCATGTGCTGCTGGAGGGGGTGCCGGGTCTCGGCAAGACGAGCCTGGCGCGGGAGCTGGCCGCTGCGTCGGGCTGCGGCTGGAGACGGATCCAGTTCACGCCCGACCTGATGCCGGGAGACATTACCGGCAGCGTCACCTACAATTTGCAGGACCAGTCGTTTTCCACCGTCAAGGGACCGGTATTCACGAACGTGCTGCTCGCCGACGAAATCAACCGTTCGGGACCGAAAACCCAGGCAGCGCTGCTGGAAGCGATGGAGGAGCGCCAAGTGACGATCCAGGGAACGACCTATCCGCTGCCGGAAATCTTCTTCGTCGTGGCGACCCAGAATCCGGTTGAATACGAGGGGACCTATCCGCTGCCGGAAGCGCAGCTGGACCGCTTTTTGTTCAAGCTGATCCTGGACTACCCAGGCGAGGAAGCGGAGATCGAGATTTTGAAAGGGAACCGAAATCCAGGAGCTGCCAAGGAGCCTGAAGCTCCTGTCGTTTCCGCCGAGGAAATCGCAGCGCTGCAGCGGCAGCTCGGCAGCGTGGCTGTCGAGGATTCCATTTACGCCTATGCGGCGGCGCTCGTCCGGCTGACGCGCTCGCTGGAGGGCGTGCAGCTGGGGGCAAGCCCCCGCGCCGGCATCTCCCTGATCCGCGCGGCGTCGGCGTGGGCGCTGCTGGAAGGGCGCGCGTATGTCACTCCCGACGATATCAAGGAAATGGCGCTTCCGGTGCTGAGGCACAGGCTGATGCTGACGCCGCAGGCAGAACTGGAGGGCATGACGAGTGAAAGCATCGTCCGGCAGACGCTGGCCACTGTCCCGGTTCCTCGCTAGGCGGCTGAGGCGGTTCATCCTGCCGACGCACCGCATGGTCTGGCTGGCCGCGGCGGGAGCGGCATTGCCGGCGGCTGCCGCAGCCGCGGGAGCATCGCCGTGGCCTCTTTTCATTCTGTGGTGGGGGCTGCTTGCCGCCGCCAGCATCTGCGATCTGCTCCTGCTTCCGCGCCGAGGCGACTGGAGCGTGAAGCGGCAGCTGCCGGAGAGCGCCGAGATCCGCAAGGAATTCGAAGTCAGGCTCGACATCCGCTGCCGCTCGAAGCAAGCCGTGAGGGTAACACTGGCGGATGATCTGCCTTTGACCTTCCGCTCGGAGCCTGCTTTCCCCGGGGGGAGGATTCAGGGCAGCGGACGCTTCCATGTCGCGATGGCGGCCTCCGAGCGCGGCCGCTACCGGCTTGGAAGCATCGATCTGCGCTGGAGCGGAGGCCTTGGCCTGTGGGAGAGGCAGACGCAGCTCTCCGAGGAGAGCGGAATCCGGATCGATCCGGATCTGTCCGGCGTGCGGGACGTGCTGAATTCCGCCCAGGACTCGCTCCTCATCGACGGGCAGCGCATTTACAAGAGGCAGCGGGGAGGCACGGAGTTCGACTCCATCCGCGAGTACGCCTTCGGGGACGACATCCGTGAAGTGAACTGGAGAGCGACGGCGCGGGCGGGCAAGCTGCTGACCAATGTATATCGCCCGGAGAAGGGCAAGACGGTCGCGATCCTGCTCGACTGCGGTCGCCAAATGGGCGTTGAGCTGGACCATCAGGTCAAGCTCGACCGCACGCTGGAAGCGGCTCTTGCCGTAGCCGCGGCAGCCTTGAAGCAGGACGATCAGGTCGCCCTCATCGCTTATTCGAGCCGGGTGAAGCTCTATCTGCCGCCCGGGCGGGGACTGGCCCATCTTCAGGCGATGACGAAGGCGGTCAGCGATCTGCGCAGCGACTACGAGGAGTCGGGCGCAGGCGTCGGACTCGGCTATCTGCTGCGCAGGCTGCGGCGCCGCTCGTTCGCCGTGCTGTTCTCCGACATGGATCATTACCGCCATGACCCCGAGCTGCTGCCTTATGCGGCCAGGACCAAGCGGAGCCACCATCTGCTGCTGCTGTCCATCCGCAATCCTGTGCTGCATGAACTTGAAAAAGCCCGCCCGGAGGATGTCCAGGGGGCTTATGTCCAGTCGATCGCGGCCAAGGAGAACGGAGAGCGCCAGCTGCTGTCGCGCAAGCTGGCAGGCAGCGGCGTTCCGCTAATCGACGCGCCGGCCGACAGGCTGGCCGTGACCGCGGTCAACGCGTATTTGGAATCGCGGGAGCGGGGCGCATTCTAATCGTTCCGAGCACGTAGTACGCGGCCAGGACGGCCAGCGTGAGCAGCGCGACGGCGTATTTGATCCACAGCGGCATGTAGACCGGCGTGATGTAGCCTTCGATCAGGCCGGCGACGACGAAGAGCGGCACGGAGCCGATCAGCAGCAGGGCGGATTCCTTGGCCGCTTGCAGGAAGACGAGCTTGCGCGGAAGCTTGCCGGGCACGAAGAACCGGTACCCCATGTAGAGGCCGGCTCCGCCGGCGATGAAGATGGCGGTCAGCTCGATGATTCCATGCGGCAGGATGTAGGCCCAGAATGTGTAGCTGTAGCCTTCCCTGGCGAATACGGCGGCGAGAGCCCCGATCATGAGCCCGTTGTAGACCATGAGGTAGACGGTGCCGATTCCAAGGGTGATGCCGCTCAGGAAAGCCATGACCGCGACGCGGATGTTGTTGGTCATGATCGTCGTGGACATGATCGGACTGTGCACGTCTCCGCGGTCGCTGTTCGTCTTGGAAGGATCGATGACATCGGACATGCCGGCCGGAAGGACGGAGTGGACGGCCATCGGATCCTGCCAGACCGACAAGTAGCCGAGCAGTCCGCCCAGCAGGAACAGCAGCGTCGCCGCTCCGATGAACCATCCCCGCTGCCGGACGAGATGGGGGAAGCCCGTCCGGAAGAAGCTGCCGAGACGGCTGTTTCCTTCCCCGGCTCCATGCATCGTGTTGTGGGCGCGGGAGACGAGATCGTTGAGGCTCGCCTCGGCTTCGCTGCCGGGAGCGTGAGTCTGCAGATAGGCCAGGTGGGACGATGCCGAGCGGTACAGCTCATGAAAGCGGTCCAGCTGCCCGGCCGGCGCCCGCTTGCCGCGTCCCCCCAGCAGCGTAAGAAGGCCGTCGAGCTCGGACCACTGGCTTTTGTTGCGGCGGATGAAGGCTGTTATTTCCATCAAGGTTCTCCTTAAGTTCCCATATTGTTTTTCTATTCTATCATGACATTACTATTCGCAGAAGGCGGTGAATCTCCTTGCATGACTTGCCTGAAAAGGGGACGACCCTTCTGACGCCGGAGCAGGTCCGCCTGCAATACCGCACCGCCGGCATCGGCAGCCGGGCGCTGGCGCATCTGGTCGACGCGCTGCTCATGCTCGCAGCCGCGCTCCTCATTCTGCTCGGGTTCGCCGGGGCCATGTATCTGTTGTCCAAGACGTGGCTGCCGAGCAGCGGCTCCGATTATCTGGTCGCCATCATGATCATTCTGATGCTGGTCGTCGTCATCGGTTATTTCATCGGGATGGAAGCCTACAGGGGCGGCCAGACGGTCGGCAAAAAAGCGTTCGGCCTGCGGGTCGTAAACTCGCGCGGAGGCTCCGCATCGCTGCTCTCGGTCATCATCCGCAACCTGTTCCGGCTGATCGACCTGCTGCCGGTCGGCTACTTCGCGGGGGCAGTGGCCATGATGTTCAGCCCGTCCGACAAGCGCATCGGCGACATGGTCGCCGGCACGGTCGTCGTGCTGGAATCCGGCGCCGAGAACAAGAAGCGCCGCACCGGCGTCGAGCGCAAGCTGCTCCGCCTGCAGAAGACGACGGCGCTGCCGGAGCTCGCTCTCACGGAGGAGCAGCGCAAGCTGGTGACGCCGGAGGATTGGCAGCTGCTCCAGGGCTGGGCGGAGCGGCTGGAGCCTTCTCCGGAGCGGAGAATGATGGAGATGGAATACCGGATTTTCATCCACTTCACGGAGCGTCTGGGCCATCTGCGCACGCTGTACGCGGCTCCGGCAGCCTATCTGGCAGCCTTGTACATGGATTTGCGCGGGGATTGGGAGTTTTAGAGGGAAAGGCGGAAGTACCGGCCATCTGTCAGGCTGCCTCGTCATGCATATGCGGCGGGTTCATGGATGGAACGGGGGGTCTTCCACGAAAGAATCCTGCTCATACACTTGCAAGCAGGCTGCCTGTTCACCTGCAGGCAGCCTGCTCGACCTGTCTATTCATCTGAAAGCGAATGCTCCATCTGTCTATTCACCTGCAAGCGAATGCTCCGCGGCAGCTCTTTCCGAGCTGTCCGCCGCTTGTTAAGCCTTTCAAGCAAGCCCGAACGGTATCGGAGCCCCGCCTCGCCGCCTGAGCCGCTCTTCCTCCGCAAGGAGCCGAGGAGCGGCTTTTGCTTGATTCATCATGACCCCGGAGCGTCTACATATACATAAATGAAGGTTTTGCAAAGCCTAGCTTCCGGGGAGGTCATCCGATGCGCCGACATGTTATCGTCAACTCGCTGCTAGCCGCATCCCTTGCTCTGTCCGTCTTCATGCTCGAAGGCAGGCTTGAGCCGCCGGTCCAGGCCGGTAGCGAGAACATCCAGCCGACCGCCGCGGCTGCGGCCGTCTCCTACAGCCCCCGCGCCAAGCTCGTGGATGAGCTGGCAGCAGGCTTCAAGGGGAGGAGCGCCGATTTCCAGACCTCCTACAGGGGCGACCATGCGGATCTGGTGAAGGCCATGCCGGATCTCGTCAAGCAGGCGCTTTTCCGGGACGATTATTCCGCCTATGTGCTTGAATCCTATTCCTATAAAATCCGCACGGTAGGCGACAATTCTTCCATCCGGGTGAAGGTCCGCTACCGGGAAACTCCGGAGCAGACAGCGGCGGTAAAAGAGAAATCCCGCCAGACGCTCAAGGAAATCATCCAGCCGGGCATGAACGAGGAAGAGAAACTCCGGGCCATCCATGACTGGATCGTGCGCCATGTCCGTTATGACGAGTCGCTTACCCGGTACACGGCTTACGACGCTGTCGTCAACGGAACAGCCGTCTGCCAAGGCTATGCCCTGCTGATGTACCGCATGGCTGCCGACGCCGGCATCGAAGTCCGCATCGTCGAAGGCACCGTCGATTCCGGGGATCATGCCTGGAACCTGGTGCGGCTGGACGGAAGCTGGTACCATATCGACGCGACCTGGGACGATCCCGTTCCCGACCGGGGCAGCCAAGTCCGGCATACGTATTTCCTCCTGTCGGATGAGCAGATCCGCAAGGATCATTCATGGACCCGCGATTATCCTGCCGCCCGGCAGGCGTACAAGGGAACAGCTTCGCCATCCTAAGGCGAGGTTGGATCCTATCGGTATGGAACCAAGCATGCTGAAAGTGACCAGGAAGCAGCCGGCCCCCGTGAGAAGGGGAGGCTGCTTTTTTTGCGGGGATGATGCGGTTAGGTCCGCGGCAGCGGTGGAAAGGGCGAGGGAAAGGGAAAGGGCAGACGAACGGGGAGCCGCTATCCACTTTATCTAGGCGGATCTGGCGGCGATGGAGCAGCGAACAGTCCGCCGACCTCTTCCAAAGCAAGGATGGCGAGCGATGCGAATTCTTCCCGGCTCGTCCTGCGCCCTTCCTTGTTCCAGGCGTGCGACATGCCGTAGATGCTCCGGCTGAGAAGGGTGGCGACCAGCTTGTCCTTCTCCGTACCTGTGACGTCAGCAGGGTCTGAAGCGCCGGGAGCGCCGGGAGCCGAGCCCAGGGGACCGGGGCTCCGCCGGATCATGGACAAAAAGAACTCCTCCAGCGCCTCGTTGATCCGGCTTTCGATATGAGGACCGAGCGAGCCGTAATTGCGCTTGAAGTGTCCGCTGACCTCTTCGTGGAAGGTGCACATGATGACGATGATTTTCAGCAGCGTGTCCCGGTTGAAGCCGTCATGGCATTGAAGCTGCTTCTTCAGATTTTCCCAGAGCACATCGGTCAGGGTATGATCCATCAGCTGGTATTTGTCGGTGAAATGGGCATAGAAGGTCGCCCGGTTGACAGTCGCCTTCGCCGTAATATCCTTGACCGTTATGTCGCTGAAATCCTTATTCTTCATGCACAATATGAATGCGTCCTGAATCAGCTTCCTCGTGCGGAGCACCCGAGGATCCAGCTTCGGCGTTTCCATGTGCGCCGCCCCCTCCCGATCGGTCTTTGCGCGATTACGCAACAGATCCCCGCATATGTCGCCTAAGCGATCAATCCGCTCCAAATGACGGTTGCCGCCTTTTCCGCTTTAGCTTAACATAACTTTCGCAACGGGTGTTGTTAAGTTGGATGGGGAGGGACAGAGAGATGAACATCGTCGTCATCGTGCTTCAAATTTTGCTTGGGGCCGCTTTTCTAGGGTCGGGGTTCAGCAAGGTGACAGGCAATAAAATGCAGGTGGAGAGCTTCCGCGCGCTTGGACTGCCTCAGTGGTTCAGGGTGCTGACCGGACTGCTGCAGCTCGCCGGCGCCGCCGCCCTCATCGCCGGATTCTGGCTGCCGAGCTGGCTGGCATGGGGCGCGCTTCTGCTGGCCGTCATCATGCTCGGAGCGGTATTCTTCCATGTGAAGGCCGGCGATTCCTTCGGCAAAGCCGTCCCTGCGCTCGTGCTTGCGCTGCTCGCAGCGGCTCTGCTTGCGCTTCGCTTCTCGGAGCTGTCGGCTTTCCCGGGATAGTCTCGAAGTTATCCAGCAGGTTCATTTTGCTGTTGGCGGCAAGAAACGCTAGCCCGGAGGGCAGCTTGGGCAAGACGCTGCTCTCTGCCGCTTGCACATAAGCACAGCCAGCGCAAACAGCCCTTTGGCCGATATCGGCCAAAGGGCTGTTTGCAGTTGTCCTTATTCCGGCTTGGCTTCGCTTTCGCGGCTGCGCATCGCCGTCATCTGCTGCCAGACGGAGCCGGCGGCTTCCTCGCCCCGGCGGATGCGCTCCAGCGCGATCTGCGCCTGCAGCTTAATCTCGAATTCGGCATCCTGCGCGGCTTCTTCGAGCGCTTCCAGCGCGCTCTCGTCGCCGACCTCGTACAGGAACCGGGCCGCGCGCCAGCGGACCAGCTTGTTGCGGTCCTTGAGCGCCTCGATCATGGCGCCGGTCGCTCCCGCATCGCCTAGATCGGACAGCGTGTCGCCGGCCGTGCGGCGTACGGAGGCGGACTTGTCGCGCAGCCCGCGGATAAGCAGCGGCAGCGCCGCCGGACTCTCGCGCAGGTCGCCGAGATACACGACGGCGAGCCGCCTTATGCTCGCGTTATCGTCGCCGAGGGCGCGCTCCAGAAGCGGCAGCGCGCTCTCGTCAGGCGACAGCCGCTCCAGAGCTGCATAGCGGCTCTGCCAATCCTCCGCCGCCATGAGCGGCTCGGCTTCGGCCGCGCTCAGCGGCGCAGGACGGACCGCCGCCTCGGCAGGGGCTTCGCCGGGGCCGGCCGCAAGCGAGGCCTCGACGAGAGCGTCCAGCCTCTCGGCCGTATAGGCCGCTTCGAGCTCGCGCACGATCTCGGCGGCGATCTCCTCCGGCTCGCCGTAACGGACGCCGAACTCCTCCAGCCGCCGCTCGCGGATCATCGTGGAGCCGGCGGCGCGGCCGACCGCATCGGTGAACTTGGCCGGCATCGCGGCGCGGGTCTCTCCGTCGCCAAGCCGGACGCGGACTTGGATCGGGATGCCGCGGAACATCTGGACGAGCACATGCGCCTCGCCGAAGCCGGCCGCCGACTCGGGACCGGCTGCGGCAGGCTGCCCTCCGTCCTCGGCTTGGAGGATTCGGCGGGCTTCCGCCAGAATGGCGGCCCAGTCCGCGCCGGGCTTGCGGTCGAGGGCGATGAAGTCGGCGGTGCGGAACACGCCGCGCACGCCGTCGATCGAGAGCAGCGACTGCAGCGGCTCCGGCGCCGTGTCCGCTTCGGAAGGCGAGTACGTGAAGCGGCGGCCTCGCGGCAGCATTTCGCTCACGTTCAATTTCATCGAGTTGGGACTCGGGGTAGGCTCAATGGATATTAGATTCATTATTCGTTCCTCCTGTTAAGGGGTAAGAAGATGAAGCTCTGCCTCCAGTGTAACTCAATCGGAGGACCGAAGCGAATGACAGCCGCCGGTTGCAGTTGATCGGAGACCGGCAGATTGATATGGTAGGGTACAAGACAGGCGGTCCGGCGTATCGGCCGGTCGTCCGCCAGCCTTCGAAAGCGAGGAATCACATCATGGCCAAATCCAAGTTCGGCAATATGGACCCGGTCTCCACACAGAAGACTTCCAAGCACTTCAAGCGCTGGAGGCAGGAGAAAATATGGAACCGCCAGGACCGGGACTACTCGTTCACGGTGCCCAATGCGGCTCCCGACCTGGACTTCCTGCACCGCAACCGCCAGCAGCCGTCGCTAACCTGGATCGGGCATTCGACCTTTCTGATCCAGCTGGCCGGCGTAAATATCGTCACCGATCCCGTCTGGGCGGGCAAGATGGCGTTTCAACGCCGCCTTACGCCGCCCGGCGTCGAGCTGGAACAGATGCCTCCGGTCGACCTCGTGCTCGTGTCGCATTCGCATTACGACCATCTCCACATGGCTTCCCTTCGCCGGCTTGGGGGCTCCAAGACGATTCTCGTGCCGGCCGGTCTCGGCGCCAAGCTGCGAGGCAAAGGCTTTCCCCGCGTGCATGAGCTGCATTGGTGGGAGAGCTTCCACTTCCGCGGGCTCAAGCTGACCTTCGTTCCGAGCCAGCATTGGACCCGCCGCAGTCCTTGGGATATGAACGCCTCGCATTGGGGCGGCTGGGTCATCCAGCCCGAGCATGGCTTGAGCCATGTGCCGGGGGAAGGGACGATACCGGCTGCAGCGGCTCCAGGCGAATCACAGTCAAGCGATAGCCATGGTCCGGGCATCTCGCATGAGGGCGCCGCTGAAGCTGCGGGCGGGCATCCGGCGGGAGAGGCTTGGCACCGGGAAAGAGAGCGGGCTTTGGAAGCCGCTGAAGCTGTGAGCGGGAGCAGGGCGGATAACGTTTGGCAAAATGCCCGTGAGCGAGCTTCGGAAGGCGCTGCCGAGGACTGCCCGGATCAAGAGCAGGCATCGGGAAACGAGCTCGATGCTCAAGCATCCGATGCAGGAGGCAAGAGGGCCCAGCCGTCGGAGGCGGCCATGAGAGGGCCGTACGATCCGTTCCACCCGGAAGCTCCGCGTCCTTGCGCAGGGCTGTATCCGACGATTTATTTTGCTGGAGACAGCGGTTATTTCCGCGGCTTCGCGGATATCGGACGACGTTTCAAAATCGATGTCGCCATGCTGCCGATCGGCGCCTACGATCCCGAAGCGTTCATGGGGCCGCAGCATACGACGCCGGAGCAGGCGCTGCAGGCTTTCCGCGATCTGGGCGCCAAGCTGTTCGTTCCTATGCATTACGGCGCTTTCAAGCTGGCCGACGATACGCCTCGGGAGGCGCTTGAGCGGCTGGAATCCGGCCGATGCTCCTTTGGGCTGGAATCCGACAGGCTTGTCATGCTTCCGCATGGAGAGACGTGGAAGATGGGCGGCTGACATCCTCCCGGCTTCGGCCGCCGTGCCAACTTTGGACATGAAGGCGCCAAGATCCCACATCGTTAAGCGGTTCCAACCGTGATATACTGGTTGGGACAAGCACGATACAGGAGGATTCGACCATGACCCAATCACCGCTGCGCATAGGCATTATTGGAGCAGGGGGCATCGGCAATGTTCATATGGATATTTTCAAGCAAATTCCGGAAGTGAAGATAGAGGCCGTCACCGACGTGTTCCTGCCCCTCGCCGAGAAGAGAGCCGAGGAGCACGGGATTCCAACCGTTCACCAGAGTCCTCAGGAGCTGCTCGAAAATCCTGATCTCGACGCCGTCGTCATTTGCGTTCCGAACCAGTTCCATGCTTCCCTGGCCATCGAAGCTCTCAAACAAGGCAAGCATGTTCTGCTGGAGAAGCCGATGGCGATCAGCCTGGAGGATGCCCGCGCCATCCTGGACGCCAAGCATGCTTCCGGCAAGGTGCTGATGGTGGCGCATCAAATGCGATTTGGCGGCCTAAGCCGCGCGATCAAAGGCTACATCGACGAAGGCAAGCTGGGACGCGTCTACAACGCGAAGACGGGCTGGTGGCGCAAGAAGGGCATCCCGGGCTGGGGCTCCTGGTTCACCCGCAAGGACATGGCCGGCGGCGGCCCGCTCATCGACATCGGCGTGCATATGCTGGACCTGTCGCTGTATCTGATGGGCAATCCCCGTCCGGTCAGCGTCTATGGCACGACCTATGCCGAGTTCGGCCCGCGCCGCGAGGGCATCGGCAACTGGGGCACGCCGAACTGGGACGGTTATTACGACGTCGAGGATCTGGCTACGGCGATGATCAAGATGGACAACGGCGCGACGCTGACGCTGGAAGTAAGCTGGGCGGCCCATTCCGCCGGTCTCGGCGAAGATCCGTTCATTCATCTGATGGGCACCGAAGGCGGAGCCTATTATGCAGGCAGCAGCGGCCTTTACGTGACGCATAGCGAGGAAGGCGTCGTGCAGGAAGACATCGCTCCGCTGTCCGGCGACGACGATCGGATCCTGCTCAGCCGCCACTTCCTGGACTGCATCCGCACCGGCCGCGAGCCGATCAGCTCCGCGATGACGGGCTACACGAACAACCGCATCCTCGATGCGATCTACGAGTCCTCCCGTACGGGCAGCGAAGTCAAGCTGGCCTGGAACTGAGGATTTGTCATACCAGAGAGAAGGCTTGCCGGTTGCCCGGCAGGCCTTGTTTTTAAGTGGATGGAAAAATAACGAGCCGGCTCTCTTTCCCGTTTCCAGTGACCTCTGCACGGTGTGCGAACCGAATGTCGGAACGAGGAGAAGGCTGGCTCTTTTTTGCCAAGAGGAAGCCAAGCTGTATGCATGGCGATGAACGGCGATGCAGGGCGATGAATGGCGATGAACGGCGATGCAGGGCGATGCAGGGCGATGAATGGCGATGAATGGCGATGAACGGCGATGAACGGCGATGAACGGCGAAGCTTGCACTCTTGTGTATTGGCTTGAGTTTGGCTTTTGCCTGCATGGAGAATGTTTTGCTGTTGCCTGAGTCCGGGCTTCTGTTTGTTGGCTGAACCATGAATCTCATTTTTCAGGAGGAACGATTATGTCTACGAGCAAGGAATGGATCCGCCATATGGTCATTTTCGATCTCAAGCATCCGCAAGGATCCAGCGAAGCAGCTGCATTTCTCGAGGACGGGGAACGCATCCTGACCTCTATCCCGTATGTACGTCAATTCGCAGCAAGCGGACAGATCAGCTTGAAAAACGACTACCAGTACGTCTTTACGATGGACTTCAAGGATGAAGAGGATTATCGGCTCTACAATGAACATTCCTCCCATGCATCCTTCGTGAAGGAACGCTGGGAATCGGAGGTCTCCCGCTTTCTGGAAATCGACTTCCGCGTCCCGGCGGGGGCCAGCTCATGAGCGGCGGGTTGAGGCTGGATCTGACGGGAAGAACGGCGCTGGTGACGGGATCGACGGGACAGCTTGGGCGCGTCATAGCCCGCACGCTTGCGGAATGCGGCGCGGATGTGGTTCTTCATTACCGAGGCAGCGAGGCAAAAGCGCTGGAGCTGCATGCGGAGATTTCTGCCATGGGCCGGAATGTGATGATCGCCCAGGCCGACATCACTCGGCTTGATTCCGTGTCGGCGATGCGGGATGCCGTGGCCGCCGGGCTCGGCAGTATCGATATTATTGTGGCTAATGCAGTCATTCAGTATGAGTGGACTTCAGTGCTGGAGCAGCCTGTGGAGGATTACGTCAGCCAGTTCGAGTCCTGCGTTCTGCAAAGCGTGCATCTGGCCAAAGCCTTTATCCCCGGCATGCAAGCCAAGGGCAAGGGACGTTTCATCGGAATCAACACGGAATGCGCCATGCAGAACTTCCCTGGCCAGTCCGCCTATACGGCGGGCAAGCGGGGAATGGACGGCGTATATCGCGTGCTCGCCAAGGAGGTCGGAGGCCACGGCATCACCGTCAACCAGGTGGCGCCGGGCTGGACGATCAGCGAGCGGGACCGCGAGAACGGCACGGAGCGCAACGAGGGTTACGAAAGCACCGTGCCGCTGAAGCGCCGCGGCACCGATCAGGAAATCGCGAACGCCGTCGCATTCCTCGCCTCGGATCTGTCGAGCTTCATCACCGGGACTTACTTGCCGGTGAACGGCGGCAACGTGATGCCCGGGATTTAGGCAGCAGCGTTGCGGGCAGTGCTTGAACAAGCCAAGTAAGCAGGAGATAAACGTCTAACTTGGAGCTCGGAGCTTCTACGGCTAAAGCAGCCCAATAAGCAGAAAAAACCGTCTTACACGGAGCTTTTACGGTAGAAGCGGTCAAATAAGCAGAAAAAACCGTCTTACACGGAGCTTCTGCGGCCGAAGCAGCCAAATAAGCAGAAAAAACCGTCTTACACGGAGCTTTTACGGTAGAAGCGGTCAAATAAGCAGAAAAAACCGTCTTACACGGAGCTTCTGCGGCCGAAGCAGCCAAATAAGCAGAAAAAACCGTCTTACACGGAGCTTTTACGGTAGAAGCGGTCAAATAAGCAGAAAAAACCGTCTTACACGGAGCTTCTGAAGCCGAAGCAGCCCAATAAGCAGAAAAAACCGTCTTACACGGAGCTTTTGCGGCCGAAGCAGCGAAATAAGCAGAAAAAACCGTCTTACACGGAGCTTTTGCGGCCGAAGCGGCGAAATAAGCAGAAAAAACCGTCTTACAAGGAGCTTCTACTGCCGAAGCGGCGAAATAAGCAGAAAAAACCGTCTTACATGGAGCTTCTGAAGCCGAAGCAGCCAAATAAGCAGAAAAAACCGTCTTACACGGAGCTTTTGCGGCCGAAGCGGCCAAATAAGCAGAAAAAAACGTCTTACACGGAGCTTCAGCGGCCGAAGCGGCCAAATAAGCAGAAAAAACCGTCTTACAAGGAGCTTCTACTGCCGCAGCGGCGAAATAAGCAGAAAAAACCGTCTTACACGGAGCTTCTGCGACCGAAGCGGCCAAATAAGCAGAAAAAACCATCTTACACGGAGCTTCAGCGGCCGAAGTAGCGAAATAAGCAGAAAAAACCGTCTTACACGGAGCTTCAGCGGCCGAAGCAGCGAAATAAGCAGAAAAAACCGTCTTACAATCATCTGCTCGCTTGTCATTCTCCAGTCTGCGGTCTATCATCGGATTAGTGCCGATGAAAACATCAACGAGAAACCATGGATACTTTAGAGCGTGAAGCACACGCCGCTTGCCTCCTTTGGAGCAAGCGGCTTTTTCTATTTTCAAGGACAAGGATGTGTAAAGCTGTAATATGAAGTCATTAACGGAAAGAAATTTTGATACGGATATGAAGGCTTTCATCGCTGATCAGCGGACGTCGGCGAAAGGTCAAAGATTGGAGATGCTGGAAAGGGATCTGCATGGCACGATCAAGCTGCTACGAACTCTAATCATGCCTGTCTTCGGCTCCTTCGAGGGGTTTCAATTGGAATATGAGTTTGTTAGTCCTGGCGGGTACAAGTATTATGCCGACGTTTACTACGAGCCGATGCGGCTGATTATCGAATGCGATGGTTACGTGCCCCATGTAGAATTAATGACGAGGGAGCGCTTTTCCATGGACCGCCAGCGCTTGAGATGCATGGCTGTTGCCGGTTATCTTTACATGCCTTTCAGCTGGGATGAGCTGGACAAAAAGCCGGATGCATGCCGGGGATCGCTTTTTGAACTACTTGGAAGGCGCGGTCGGGCAAGAGAAGGATTAGAGTCAATAGGTCCTCGTGAGAGGGAATTGCTGAGAAATGCGGCTGATGGGAAGGCATTCAAACTGACCGACGCCTGCCGCTGGCTGCAGGTAGGAAAAGATACGGCGCGCACGGTTCTGCGCAGGATGATGGCGGATGGCTGGATCGTTTCGGAGGGGGAAGGGGTGAGAAGGCATCACGTCTACCGTCTTGGGGAAAAGGGATTAAGGGTTATGACGGGTCGAGTTGACTGACAAGCAAGGAACTTTGAAGGTTTCCCTACAACTCGGGAATTATGCTATACTTAAGAAAGTCTGTCTTGCGGCAGTCTGTATCCGACTGTTCATGAGGCGATTCATACGTTCAATGGGCGAGACCATTATAGTTAGATTGCATGAAGGACCGCCAGAAGTTTTAAAAGGTCACCATTGTTTGGATTGCCTGAAGGACCGCCAGAAGTTTTGAAGGGTCACACTTCTTGGTCACCCACGCCAGAGGTTAAGCACCATTTCCTCTTGGCGCCGAATGCCGCAATTTCCATTGACTTGCACAACATCGTTGACTACAGGCGGCTATCCGCCAAACTATAGATGAAGGACGGGATTCACACCAATGATCAGTACGAGCGGAATATCGCTTCGGTACGGCAAGCGAGCGCTTTTTGAAGACGTCAATATCAAGTTCACGCCGGGCAACTGCTACGGCCTCATCGGAGCGAACGGAGCGGGCAAGTCGACGTTCCTGAAAATCCTCTCCGGCGAGATCGAGCCGAACACGGGCGAGGTCCACATCACCCCGGGCGAGCGCATGGCTGTCCTGAAGCAGAACCATTTTGAATACGACGAAGTGCCGGTTCTCATGACCGTCATCATGGGCCACAAAAAGCTCTATGAAGTCATGAACGAGAAGAACGCCCTGTACGCCAAAGCCGACTTCACCGACGAGGACGGCATGCGCGCGGGCGAGCTTGAAGCCGAGTTCGCGGACATGAACGGCTGGGAAGCCGAATCCGAAGCCGCCGAAATGCTGAACGGCCTCGGCATCACGCCGGACCTGCACGACAAGCTGATGAAGGAGCTGGACGGCAACGCCAAGATCCGCGTCCTGCTCGCGCAAGCGCTGTTCGGCACCCCGAACATCCTGCTGCTCGATGAGCCTACCAACCACTTGGATATGCAGTCCATCGAATGGCTGGAGAAGTTCCTCTCCACGTTCGAAGGCACCGTCATCGTCGTCAGCCATGACCGTCACTTCCTGAACCAGGTATGTACGCATATCGCTGACATCGACTTCGGCAAAGTCCAGATGTACGTCGGCAACTACGACTTCTGGTACGAGTCCAGCCAGCTGGCCCTCGCGCTTCAGCGCGATGCCAACAAGAAGAAGGAAGACAAGGTCAAGGAGCTGCAGGCGTTCATCCAGCGCTTCAGCGCCAACAAGTCCAAGTCCAAGCAGGCGACGAGCCGGAAGAAGATGCTCGACAAGATCACGCTGGACGACATCCGGCCTTCCAGCCGGAAATATCCGTTCATCAACTTCAAGGGCGAGCGCGAAGCCGGCAAGCAGCTGCTGCTGATCGACGGCCTGACCAAGGCGATCGACGGCGAGAAGCTGATCGACAATCTGACGCTGACGGTGAACAAGGGCGACAAGATCGCTTTCGTCGGCCCGAACACCCTGCCGAAGACGGTGTTCTTCCAGCTCATCACCGGCGAGCTGGAGCCTGACGCGGGTTCGTACCAATGGGGCATCACGACGACCCAAGGCTACTTCCCTAAGGACAACTCCAAGTACTTCGACGGCGTCGAGGACAACCTCGTCGATTGGCTGCGCCAGTACTCCAAGGATCAGGACGAATCGTTCATCCGCGGCTTCCTGGGACGCATGCTGTTCTCCGGCGACGAAGCGCTGAAAAAAGCCAACGTCCTCTCCGGAGGAGAGAAGGTCCGCTGCATGCTCTCCAAGATGATGCTTTCGGGCTCCAATGTGCTCATCATGGACGAACCGACCAACCACTTGGACCTCGAGTCCATCACGGCGCTCAACAACGGCCTCATCGATACGGACTGCACCGTCCTGTTCACGTCGCATGACCATCAGTTCGTGCAGACGATCGCCAACCGCATCATCGAGATCACGCCGGGAGGCATCATCGACCGGATGACGACCTACGACGAGTACCTCGAGAACAAAGACATTCAAGCTCTGCGCGACCGCATGTACGCGGTGCAAGGAGTTTAATCAAGCCAAAACCGCTGTTACCCGGACCGACAGGACCGGATAACAGCGGTTTTTTTAGTTACCGCAGCTTTTTAAAATACGTATCATTCTTGATCTTGCTTGAAAGGGCCGTATACTCGGGCGGCTTTGAGCTTTGAGCTTTGAGCTTTGAGCTTTGAGCTTTGAGCTTTGAGCTTTGAGCTTTGAGCTTTGAGCTTTGAGCTTATTCATTCACGTCCTTAGTTCAAAAAGCCTTCCAAGGCGACGGTCGGCTTGCCGTCCGCCTGCCAGGCGCCCTTGTTGTACCCGGAGTTGTAGCCCGGGGTCGCTTCCGGCTCCCAATAGAATACGCCGAGGCCTTTGCCTCCTGCGATATTTCTTACTTTCGTCTTGATGTCGGCGATGAAGCTTTTGGCGGCTGCCGGCTGATTGTACTCCAAGCCGATCTCCGAGATGATGACGCTCTTTCCGTATCGGCTGATCATGTCCTTGGCATTGGCAATTGTCTGGTCGACCTTGGCCTGCCAATCCGTTGCCGTCGGATACAGCGACATGCCGATGGCGTCGAAGGTCGCCCCGTTGCTGATCAGCCCGCCGATGTTCCAGACGAACAGCGCGTTGTCGTATCCGTTCGCGATGTGGACGATCGTCTTGGCGGAAGGGAAGACGCTTTTGACCGCGTTGTTGCCCGTATTGACGAGCCAGGCGTAGTTTTTCATCGAGACGGACGCCTTGCCGTCCTCCCACAGCATGCCGTTGTTCGTCTCATTGCCGATCTGCACCCAGTCCGGCGTCACTCCCTGGGCTTTCATCGTGTTCATGACCGATACGGTATGCGACCAGACGGCATCCATCAGCTGCTGGAAGGTATACGATTTCCATGCCGCAGGCTTGGTCTGCTGGCCGGGATCCGCCCAGGAGTCGCTGTAATGGAGCGTCAGCATGACGCTCATGCCTTGAGCCTTGGCGCGGACGGCCAGGGCGGCGGCTTTGTCGGCGTTCATGTAGCCGTTGCCGTAATCGCTCATGTTCGGATTCACCCACACCCGGATGCGGACGGAATTCAGGCCGTAGTCGGTCTTCAGAATGTTCAGGATATCCCGGGTCGTTCCATTTTTGTCCTTCCATTTGTATCCTTGGGCTTCCATTCCGGCTACCCAGCTGATGTCGGCACCCTTGGCGAACGCAGGCGCGGCTTCCGCACGGCCCCCGCCGTGATAGGCGAGCGGCGAGATCAGCATGACGGCAGCCAGCGCGAGACTGAGCAGCCATCCCTTGCTTTTGAAGGTCTTGCTTTTGAAGGTCCATTTCATGATTCCGATTCCTCCTCTTCTGATGGGAACAACAATGGCAGCTAATGCCGGAGCCTCCTTTCACCTTGGATTGTAAGCGTTATCCATTCGGCCGACAGCTGAGCGCAGCAATGATTTCTTCACGGTTTTCAACGTTGTTTTCCGGCATCGCTCCGGAGCGGCGAGGAGAGACACTGCAGCGGACAGCCGATCCGGATATCGTGGAAAAGGTATAAGAAAGCGTTGTCTTCCTCCATGGGAATGAGGAGCCCGGCGGGTTACAATGGGGTATTGGATGACCGCAGCACGATGACCGGAGGGGAACCAGTTTGCGCAAAAAACTTCAAATGGGATCCTATATTCCCTATTCCTATAAAATGATGATTCCCTATCTGCTGCTCGTCCTGCTGACGGACGCGCTCATCGGGACGATCTCCTACCGGATGCTGGTCGACTCCCGCACGGAGATCGCCCAGACGAATATCCGGGCGGCAATGCAGCAGACGAGGAGCAGCATGAAATACCAGATGGACGAGATTACGCGCATCTCCGATACGCTGTTCGGAAGCGTTCCTTTCCAAAAGGCTTTGCAGAAGCATGGAGACGATCTGCAGACGTACTTGACGATGCTCGATGAGGTCGTGCCTCAGCTTAGAGCCCCCCTTCAGCTGTTCGGCAGCAATCTGCGCATTGTGCTCTACACGACCAATCCCGATCTCTACGAGATCGAAGGCGACGATCTGAACACGCCGATCCAGGACAGCGATTATTACGTCCTCTCCGCCGACAGGGTTGCCGGCAGCGCCTGGGCGAGCGAGGCGAGCGAAGGCGTCGGAGCCAAGTGGATGCAGGTCGACAGCGATGCCACACTGGACAACCTTTCCCATTTGACGCGGCTGATTTCCTACAATGACTATCAGACCGTCATCGGGTATATCCGCATCACGACTTCGCTGGACGAGCTGCTGGGGCGCTTCGAGGCTTTTCCCGAAGAGAAGGGGATCACGCTCCAGCTGCTGGACGACCAATCTGAAGCAGTCATGTATCAGAAAGGCGAGGCGGACGCTGCGGGAGAAAGGTACCTCGCTCTAAACGAGGCGATTCCGGGAACGGGCTATTCGCTTCGCGCGCTCGTGTCTCAGGAGTACCTGCAGGAGGACGCCAAGCGGCTGCGCCTGCTCATCCTCGGCGTCTGCTCCGCGAGCTTCGCGGTCATGGCGCTGATCGGGCTGCTCGTGGCGCGGCTGTCGGGACGCAAGATGCGGAAGATCGTGACGCTGCTCCAGTCTTTCCAGGACGGCAGCTTCGAGAAGCGGATCCGCTTCGGCGGCCGCGACGAATTCGTCCAGATCGCGCAGGCGTTCAACAGCATGGCCTCCCACATCAAGGAGCTGATCAACAGCGTGTACGTCCAGGGGCTGAGCCGCAAGCAGGCCGAGCTGGAAGCCCTGCAGGCGCAGATCAATCCCCATTTCCTCTACAACACTCTCTCCACGATCAGCAGCCTTGCCAATATGGGACAGGCGAAAGAAGTGACGGAGATGGTCAAGGGGCTGTCGCGCTTTTACCGGCTGTCCTTGAACGGAGGCAAAGTATATATTCCGCTCGGACTTGAGCTGGAGCAGATCCAGACTTATTTGGACATTCAGAGAGTGAAGTATGCGGATTCCTTCACGGTCTATACGGATATCGAAGAGGGCATCCGGGACCTGCAGGTGATGAAGCTCATTTTGCAGCCGTTCGTGGAAAATATATTCAAGCATGCCTGGTTCGGAGATTCCATCGGGATTCTCATCAGCGGCCGGGTAATCGGCGGGATGCTGGAGCTCAAAATCATCGACAACGGCATCGGGATGAGGCCGGATACGCTTCGGGCAATCATGTCCGGACCGAACCGGAACGAAGGCGGCTACGGAATCCGCAATGTCGATGAACGGATCAAGCTCCGCTACGGCCCGGAATATGGGGTCGATGCGGCCAGCATTTATGGAGCAGGCACGACTGTGAGGATCTTGCTTCCGGCGGATTCGGACTTTGCGGAGGAACAGGACGGGGCCGGACTGCAGCCGGCGGACAGGAGGACGACAGCGTGACAGGCGATATCAGCATATTGCTCGTGGATGATGAAAAGGTCGATCTCGAATGGCTGCGGCGGAGAATCGCCGCGAGCGGGCTTCCGGTCGAGATCGCCGGAACGGTGAACAGCGGCTTTGCCGCCATGGAGTTTTTGGAGCGGCGGCCGGTCGACATCATCCTGTCGGATATCCGGATGCCGATCATGTCGGGAGTTGAATTCGCCCGCAAGGCCAAGGATAAAGTTCCGGACGCCAAGGTCGTTTTCATCAGCGGCCATGAGGACTTCCGGTATGCCAAGGAAGCTCTCCGGCTCGGAGCTTCCGGCTACCTGCTCAAGCCGGTCGACGACGAAGAGCTGCTCGGCATGTTATCAGGTCTGTGCGCCGGAATCGAGCGGGAGCGGCAGACGACCCGCAGCGTATCGGAAGCGCTGACGATGGCTTCCAGGGAATGGCTGCTGCGCTGGCTTGCCGGCGACGCGGAGCCTTCCGCCCAGGAGCATCTGCGTCCCCACATCGCGCCGCTTGTTCCGTCGCGCGCAGCCGCTGCCCTGATCGAGTTCGACGATCTCGAGCTCAAGACCCGCCATCTGCCGGATGCCGGCCGCAAGGAGCTGACCGAGGCGATCATCGCTTTCATCGGCACCTACGTGAGGGAGAAAAGAATGGGGCTGCTCGTCTCCGGCCTGCCGGGAGGCAGGGCTCTGCTGCTGCGCTCAACGGCCGGCGCGTCTGACGGAGCGGAGCTGCAGCAGCTGGTCGATGCCGTAGCCGCGGCATATCCGCTGACGGTGACGATCGGCTGCGGCACGGCGGCGGAGCGCTGGGAAGAGCTGCCCGTCTCCTACCGGGAAGCCCAGGCGGCTCTCAGCGCCAAGTGGCTGCTCGGCAAGAACCGTGTCATCACGGAGGATCCCGCTCTGCATGGAGATGCGGAGGCGACCGTGCAGCTGGACCGGATCGTAGAGCGGATGCTGGAGGCGATTCTCCAGTACGATCTGGTCGGCATCGACAACGGCCTGATGGAGCTGTTCGGCATGCCGGGACAGCAGCGCAGCGACGCCTATCAGCTCATTATCCGCATGACTTCCAAGCTGCATGCCGATCTCAAGGCGATGAACGAGAATCTGTACGAGCTGCTGAGATGGGAAAGCCATGAGCCTTCCGTCCTGTTTCAGTTCGAGACGGTAAGCGATGTGCTGTCCTGGCTGCGCAAGCGTCTCTTCGAGCTGTCGGAGCTGCTGCTGCTCAAGAGCCGGCGCCACAACCGCAAGCTGATCGAGGACATCATCGGCTATGTGGAGGAGAGGCTCGAGCAGCGGGTGACGCTGAAGGAAACGGCGGCGCGCTTCAATTTCACTCCGAACTATCTTGGCCATCTGTTCAAGGAGGAGACCGGCCAGCCGTTCAGCGAGTTTCTGCTGGAGCGCAAGCTGGCGCGGACCTGCTCCCTGCTGCAGGATCCTTCCCTTAAAATCTATGAAATCGCGGACCGGATGGGCTACAAGAATATCGTGTATTTCAACCGGCAGTTCAAGCAATCCACCGGCATGTCGCCTGGCGAATACCGGAAGAAGCAGCAAATCTGAGAGCCGGCCCCGGCTCTCCGCCTCGTGAACATCGTGGAAAAAGTATCGGTTTTAGTTGTTCCCCGCACTGACGGGCTCTCGATCCGAAGTCCTATACTAAAGGCATAAGGACATCGAGAGAGGGGAGAAGACATGAATCGAAGCGGCTTTTTGGGCGACGTCCTCAAATACCGGACGCTGCTGCTGATGCTGCTGCCGGGCGTCCTGTTTTTCATTCTGTTCGCCTACATTCCAATGGCCGGAATCGTGCTGGCCTTCAAGCAGTTCAACTACGCCGGAGGCGTATTCGGAAGCCCTTGGAACGGGCTGGACAACTTCCGCTTCTTCTTTGAATCCGGCGATGCCTGGCGGGTGACGCGCAACACGGCGCTGTACAATATCGCGTTCATCATCGTGAACAACGTGCTGCAGATCGCCGCCGCCATCCTTCTGTTCGAAGCGGCCAGACCGTGGTTCCGCAAGATTTTCCAGACGATGCTGTTCCTGCCTTACTTCATCTCCTGGGTCGTCGTCGGGGCGATCGCCTACAATCTGTTCAACTACGATTACGGCACGCTCAACGTGGTGCTGAAGGCGCTGGGCATGCAGCCGCTGGACGTGTACAACACCGCATCGTATTGGCCGCTGCTGCTCGTGCTCATCTCGGCATGGAAAGCGCTGGGATACGGCTCGGTCATGTATTTGGCGGCGATCACCGGCATGGATAGGGAAATGTACGAGGCGGCGGAGATCGACGGAGCGAACATCTTCCAGCGGATGCTGCATATCACGATTCCGAACCTGTATCCGACCGTCATCATCCTCGTGCTGCTGGCCGTAGGCAACATCTTCCGCGGCGACTTCGGAATGTTCTACAACATGGTCGGCAACAACGGAATCCTGTTCTCCTCCACGGATGTCATCGACACGTATGTGTTCCGCTCCCTGACGACGAACAACGATATCGGCATGTCATCCGCCGCCGGCTTCTACCAATCCATTCTGGGCTTCGTCACGATCCTGCTGGCCAACTATGCCGTGCGCCGGTATGACAAAGACCGGGCGCTGTTCTAAGGGGGGAGATGTCAAACATGCAAGCTCAAGCACAGCCAGCAGCCGCTTCCGCCGGCAAGAAGGCAGGCAAGATCAAAGGCGACCTGCTGCTGTTCCAACTGATCGGCTATGCCGTTCTTGGAGTCATGTCCGCCATCTGCCTGCTGCCGTTCCTGCTCGTCCTCTCCTCCTCGCTCACAAGCGAAAGCTCCATCATCGAGAACGGCTTCCAGCTGCTGCCCTCGGTGTTCTCGGGCGAGGCGTACCGCATCCTCTTCACGTATCCGGAGCAGATGCTCCGCGCATACGGGGTGACGATCGGCGTAACGGCGATCGGAACGCTGCTGGGATTGTTTCTGACTTCCATGACGGCGTACGTGCTGTCGCGCAAGGACTTCAAGTGGCGGGGGTCGTTTTCCTTCTTCTTTTTCTTCACGACGCTGTTCAGCGGCGGACTCGTGCCTTGGTACCTGCTCGTCGTGAACTACCTGCATCTGAAGGATACGCTCATCGTGCTCATTCTTCCGATGCTGCTCAACGTGTTCTACATCATCGTCATGAAGTCGTTCATGAACGGCATTCCGGAGGCGATCGTGGAGTCGGCCAAAATGGACGGAGCGGGGGATTTCCTCATCTACGCGAGGCTGATCCTGCCGCTGGCCAAGCCGGCTCTGGCGACGATCGGACTGTTCATCGCGCTCGGCTACTGGAACGACTGGTACAACGCGCTGCTGTTCGTCTCGAACGAAAACCTCATGCCGCTCCAGTACTATCTGTACAAGATGCTGGGGAATATGGACGGGATGCGCAAGGCTCTCATCAGCTCCGGCGCGGTCGTGAACACGAGCATCCCGACGGAGAGCCTCAAGATGGCGATGACGGTCGTGGCGATCGGCCCGATTCTGCTCGCTTATCCGTTCATCCAGCGCTATTTCGTGCAGGGGCTGACGATCGGGTCGGTGAAGGGCTGACTCCAATGTGGCAATGCGGCAATGGGGCAGATCAAGTACTCCGAAAAACGAATGTGGCAATGCGGCAATGCGGCAAACCAAATACTCCGAAAAACGAATGGCTCTTCCAATCGCTGTTGCAGTCCGGATTTCTTGATTTTTTATCCCCTTAATGGAGAAATCCGGCCTTCAAATGCGAACGCTCCGCTTTTCCAGAGCTCATTCGCCTTTCTACGTATTATCCGCCTGCACGAAGCTCCGTCTTCTTTTACTCGGAGGGAGAAGCCTGGTTAGCTTCGCTTTGCCAGAAGTTTCGTCCATCTACGTATTATCCGCCTGCACGAAGCTCCGCCTCCTTTACTAGGAGGGAGAAACCCTGGACAGCTTCACTCTGCCAGAAGATTCGTCCTTTCTACGTATTATCCGCCTGTACGAAGCTCCGCCTCCTTTACTAGGAGGGAGAAGCCCGACAGCTTCGCTTTGCCGAAGTTTCGTCCATCCGCCTGCATGAAGTCCAAAATCATCCATCCACTCATAGGGGGAAAAACCATGAAAGCCAAAAAATCGCTTCTGCTGCCGATGGCGGCGCTGCTCTCCATGTCCGCGGTGCTGGCAGCCTGCGGAGGAAACAACAATAACGCAGCATCCAATACGGGAACGCCGGCGGTCAACTCATCCGCTGCGCCGACAAACGCAACCGCTTCCAACGAGCCCGACACCTCCAAGGAGGTCAAGCTGAAAATGCTGCTCGTCGGTGGGAAGCCGGCCGACTATGACAAAGTATTCGGCGAGCTGAACAAGAAGCTCAAGGAGCGCATCAATGCGACGGTCGAGGCGGAATTCCTCGACTGGTCCGACTGGAACCAGAAGTACCCGCTGAAGTTCGCGGCCAACGAAGACTTCGACCTTGTCTATACGGCGAACTGGGCTTATTACAACGACCAGGCGCTGAAAGGCGGCTTCCTGGAGCTTACAGAGGACATGCTGAACAAGTATGCGCCGCAGACGGTGAAGAACATGCCTCCGGTTTCCTTCGACCAGGCGAAGGTGAACGGCAAGCTGTTCATGGTGCCGAACAACAACGTCGAAGTGAATGACAAGGTCATCCTCTACCGAGAGGATCTGCGCAAGAAATACAATCTGCCGGAGATCAACAGCCTTGAATCCTACGCAACGTATTTGAAGGCGATCGCCGCCAACGAAAAAGGCATGCTCGCCTACGGCGCCAAAGCAGGCGACGGCTGGAAATGGCATGAGATGGACCAGGCGACGCTGGAGCAGCACAACGACTGGAACCTGGTTGACATGACGCTGCCGCTCGCGTATAAGATGGACGATGCCTCCGGCAAGATTTTCAACATTTACGATACGCCCGAGTTCAAGCAGCTGCTGACTTACTACAAGGATCTCTCCGACAGCGGCGTCTGGTCCAAAAACGTCGTCAGCAACAAAAACGACGTCTGGCAGGATATCAAAGCCGGCAAGGTCGCTTCCTACGCTGCGCAAAATCTGGGCACCGCAGGCTCCAACCTCGCCGAGATGCGCCGGGACAACCCGTCCCTGGAGGTCGCCATCGCGGACATCACGCCGGACAAGAAAAAAATCGCGGCCATCTCGACGCAGAACGGCATGGCGATCCATGCGACATCCAAAAATCCGGAGCGCTCGCTCATGCTGATCGACCTGCTGCAAAACGACAAGGAAATCCATGATCTCACGATGTACGGCATCAGCGGCACGAACTATGTGCCGGAAGGCGACGACAAGTACAGCGCCGGCCCCGCCGCAGCGAACTACACCGGCTTCTCCAACTGGGGCTGGAACTCGCAGCTGAACCGGAGCGACTCCTCGTATCCGAAGGAAGCGGACGATATTTTCGAGAAATGGCAGTCCAGCATCTATCACTTCCCGCTGGAAACGTTCGTCTTCGACGATGCCAAGGTGAAGACGGAAGTAGCCAGCATCAGCAACGTCATGCTGCGCTATTCGATTCCGCTGGAATACGGTCTGGTCAAGGACCTGGACAAAGGCCAGGCCGATCTGATCAAGCAGTTGAAGGCAGCCGGCATCGAGAAGGTCATGACGGAAATGCAAGCCCAAGTGGACGCGTTCCTGGCCCAGCAAAAATAAGCCAAGCGGGAGGAGACCCTGTCGTCTTCTCCCGTTTGCATCGGTTTGAAACCATCGCGGACTGCCGGCCGTGCTTGAGCTTCGCTTCTCTCTATGAGGGAGGAAATCTTCGAAATCGGCACTCCGAATTCCGATTTCATTGCAGCCGCCAAGACAAGGCGGCGAAGCTTCCATTATTTCATTTCATCAAGGAGTGGTGTAACGTTGATTCCAAAACATCCCCCCGTCAGCAGCAAGCTGCCTGTGCTCATGCATGGAGCCGACTACAACCCCGATCAATGGCTCCATGATCCGGAAGTGCTGGAGGAGGACATCCGGCTGATGAAGCTCGCCGGCTGCAACGTCATGTCGGTCGGCATCTTTGCCTGGGCGGCACTGGAGCCGGAGGAAGGACGGTTCGAATTCGGCTGGCTCGATGATCTGCTCGACCGCTTTGCGGCGAATGGAATCTACGCTTGGCTCGCGACGCCGAGCGGCGCCCGTCCCGCCTGGATGTCGCAGAAGTACCCCGAGGTGCTGCGCACCGGCGCGAACCGGGTGCGCAATCTGCACGGCATGCGGCATAACCATTGCTACAGCTCCCCGGTCTATCGGGAGAAGGTGGCGATCATGAACGGCAAGCTGGCGGAGAGATACGGCCATCATCCGGCTGTCGTCGGCTGGCATATCTCCAACGAATACGGAGGCGAATGCCACTGCGGGTACTGCCAGGACGCCTTCCGCGCTTGGGTGAAGGACAAGTACGGCACGCTCGACAAGCTCAATGCGGCTTGGTGGGCGACCTTCTGGAGCCATACGTACACGAGCTGGGATCAGGTGGAGTCCCCGGCGCCGCATGGCGAGAACATGGTGCATGGCCATAACCTGGACTGGCGGAGGTTCGTGACGGACCGGACGACGGATTTTTGCAAGCATGAAATGGCGCCTCTGCGCTCCGTCAATCCAGAGCTTCCCTGCACGACCAATATGATGGACCTGTTCTACGATCTGGATTACCGCAAGCTGGCCGAGGCCATCGATGTCATCTCGTGGGATGCCTACCCGATATGGCATAAGGAGGCTTCGGATGCGCATATGGCCGCCTGGTTCTCCTTCAACCACGACCTGTTCCGCTCGCTGAAAAAGAAGCCTTTCCTGCTCATGGAGAGCACGCCGAGCCTGACGAACTGGCAGCCGGTGAGCAAGCTGAAGCGTCCCGGCATGCATCGGCTCAGCTCGCTGCAGGCGGTCGCGCACGGAGCGGATTCGGTGCAGTATTTCCAGTGGCGCAAAAGCCGGGGCTCCAGCGAGAAGTTTCACGGCGCGGTCGTGGACCATGTCGGGCATGAGCATACACGCGTGTTCCAGGACGTGGCCGGGCTCGGCGCCGAGCTGGCCGGACTGGCGGATGTAGTCGGGACGGATGTGCCCGCCGAGGCGGCTATCCTGTTCGACTGGGACAACCGCTGGGCGGTGAACGATGCCCAAGGTCCGCGCAACGGCGGCCTGCGTTACGAGGATACGGTCGTGCAGCATTATCGCGCCTTGTGGGAGCTCGGCGTTCCGGCGGATGTGGTCGGCTCGGAGGATGATCTGAGCGGCTACAAGCTGCTGATCGTGCCGATGGCTTACCTGCTGCGGGAAGAAGCGGGACGGAAGATCGAAGCGTTCGTACGCGGAGGCGGCACGGCGGCCATCACCTATTGGAGCGGCGTCGTCGACGAGCATGACCTGTGCTATCTGACCGGCTTCCCGGGTCCGCTGCGCGAGACGGCGGGCATTTGGGCGGAAGAGATCGAAGGGCTTCACGAAGGGGACCGCAACGCTCTCGTCATGCGGGACGGCAACGCGCTGGAACTTGGCGGCTCGCATGAAGTGCATGAGCTGTGCGAGCTGATCCATGCCGAGGGAGCCGAAGTGCTTGCCGTATACGGCGACGATTTCTACGCCGGCAGGCCGGCTCTGACCGTGAACGCCTTCGGTTCCGGCAAAGCCTACTATTTGGCCGCGAGAGTGAAGGACGATGAATTCTACCGCGCCTACTATGAGCGGCTTGTCGAGGAGAGCGGGGCTAAGCGCGCCGTGAGGGCGTTGCTGCCGGCGGGTGTGACGGCCCAGCTGCGCTGCGGCGGAGGCAAGGAGTTCGTGTTCCTGCTTAATTTCTCAGCCAAGGAAGCGGTCGTGCGGCTGGAGGAAAGCGAGACGGGATGGTCGGACTCCTCGACGGGGGAAGCGGCTGCAGGAGAGATCTTCCTGCCCATCAACGGCGCGAGCATTTTGGTGAGGGAGATTGGGTAGAGGATTAATTATAGCGAAGAGAGCAGAACAGAGAGCAGAAGAGAGCAGAAGAGAGCAGAAGAGAGCAGAAACGGCAAAGCTTTGGCCGTTTCTGCTTTTTTATGCCGAGATACCAATTTGCAGGGCATTGGGACGGGAGACCGCGGAGCGGCGAAGCAAGAGCTGCTTGAAGCCGCACAGAACGGGAGCTGCGCAGATCCGGAATCGCACAGATCGGGAATCCGCCTGAACGTCAGCAGGAATAAGTTGAGGGCAGAGCCATTTTATAGATCGGCGCAATTGGAATCCGATCGAGCCGGGATAAAAAACAGAATCCGAGGCCGTCAGCGTTCGGTTTCCAACACCGATCTTGCAGGAACCAATCCTTAAGCTTGGAAACGTCGAAGCTCCTTTCTTCCGGGCTTTGTGGTGAGTTGGGATAAACCTTCTCGGACATGATCCGGTAAAAGAGGGAATCTGCTGCAGCGATCCGCAGCTTCCTTCCCGTTTACCTGATTGCATCATTCGCTTTATACTTGAATTCCGTAGGATGAATCTTATCTGCGGAAGAGGTGCGGGGATGAACGAAATCAAAATAGCTCTGGTCGGCGATTATAATGAGGAAGTTGTTGCTCATGGGGCGATACCCCAAGCGCTGCGGCTGTCTGCTGGAACCATCGGAGCCGCCGTGGACCCGGAGTGGATTCCGACGGATGATTTGCAGGCAGTTGAAATCGGAGATGTTCTAGCGAATTATCAAGGCATCTGGATCACTCCAGGCAGTCCTTACCGGAGCATGCAGGGCGCATTGAACGCGATCCGGCATGCCCGGGAGCATTCCATTCCGCTTATTGGCAGCTGCGGAGGCTTCCAGCACATGGTCATCGAGTTCGCCCGCAACCGGCTAGGGATGGCCTCCGCGGACCATGCGGAGGAAAATCCGGATGCCGATGTGCTGATGGTCGCTCCGCTGGCCTGCTCGGTGAGCAACCAGTCTCACCGGTTCAAGCTGGCCGCAGGCTCCAGGGTGGAGGATATTTATGGCCGCGGCGAGATTTCCGAGCCTTACGGCATCTGCAATTACGGTCCCAACCCTTTCTATATCGACAGGCTGGAAGCGGCGGGCTTCCAGGTGTCCGGAACCGATCTGAACGGGGAAATCCGCATCATGGAATTAATCGGCCATCCCTTTTTTATAGGAACCTTGTTCCAACCGGAGCGTTCCGCCTTGCAGGGGCTTGTCCATCCGCTCATCACGGAATTTATCCGCAGCGTTGTTGAATAAGATGGCATGGATGGATAAAGCCGCATGGATTAAAGCCGCACAAGAATTGAATCGCCCGGCTAGATCGAATATCCGGCAGGATGGATTAAAGCCGCACAAGAATTGGATCGCCAGGCTAGATCGACTGTCCGGCAGAATCCAATTATAACCACAGAAGCTTCGCCGCCTGCCATGCAGGACGAGCGAAGCTTTTTTCTGTGAGAAGTGACGGGATGTTTGTCCGTATCGGACATACGGTCCGTTATTTTCGATCCTATCCCGAATATTCACTGGGTATCGGACATACGATCCGCTAGTTTAGGTCGAGGACTCCATTTTGGGAGCAAATCCGTCAAATACCGGAATTCATGTCCGTTAAATTTTTTTGAATGGACAATTTCATGGAAATAGCGGAACCAATGTCCGTTAGGTTGATCCGTGGCGAAGAAAATCAAGACGAAGCGATTTTTCTGCTGAATGCGTATTTACAGAATCTTCCGAGGGGTCTAGGATTTAACTGTAGGAATAATGGCTCGCATCGCCACGGGTTCAAATCATGGCCGAATCTTGCACCGCGGAGCGGAGGGCTGGAATGGACAGGTACGCGTATTACAAAAGCCTATTTGAATCGCTTCCGAAGCCGTCCGCCTTCGTCGATCTGGATCTGCTGGACGCCAATGCGGCGGCCATCGCCCGGGAAGCCGGGGACAAGAAGGTGAGAATCGCCAGCAAGTCGATCCGCTGCGTCGAGGTGCTGCGGCGGATCCTCCGCTCCAGCCCGGTCTACCAGGGCATCATGTGCTTCACCGCCGCGGAAGCGGCTTACCTCGACCGGGAAGGCTTCGACGATCTGCTGCTCGGCTATCCGCAGTGGGAGCCGGAGCAGATCGGGAATCTGATTACGATGGCGGGGGAGGGCCGGTCCATTACGTTCATGGTCGACTGCCGGGAGCATGCCGAACGAATCGGCAAGCTGGCTGCAGAGCGGAGCCTGCAGGCATCGGTCTGCATTGATCTGGATATGTCCGTAAGCTATCCTGGCCTCCACTTCGGAGTCAGGCGCTCTCCGCTCGCCGGATGGGAAGCGATGAGGCCGCTCGCCGAGAGCATCCTTGCGTCTCCTTGGCTGAAGCTGGAAGGCCTCATGGGCTACGAAGCCCAAATTGCGGGCGTGGGCGACAACGTTCCGGGAAGCGGGCTGAAGAATGCCCTGATCCGGCAGCTGAAGCGGCGTTCGATCCGGGAGGTCGCCAGGCGCAGGAGAGAGGCTGTCGAGGGCTTGCAGAGCCTCGGAGCCCGGCTGCGCTTCGTCAACGCCGGAGGCACCGGCAGCATGGCAAGCTCCCGCACGGAGGCTGTCGTGACGGAGATTACGGCGGGATCAGGCTTTTATTCGCCGGGTTTGTTCGACAACTACGAAGGCTTCAGCTACCAGCCGGCGGCGGGATACGCAGTCGAGGTCGTGCGGCGGCCTGGACCCGGCATCGTCACCTGCATGGGCGGGGGTTATACGGCTTCCGGACCGGCCGGAAAGGATAAGCTGGCAAAGCCGTATTTGCCGGAGGGACTCCGGCTGCTTCCGCTGGAGGCGGCGGGGGAAGTGCAGACGCCGCTGACGGGATCGGCGGCGGAGCGTCTGTCCATCGGGGATCCGGTCTTTTTCCGGCATGCCAAGGCAGGGGAGTTGTGCGAGCGGTTCAAGGTTTTGCACGCGGTGTCGCAAGGCAACATTGTGGGGGAATACGCCACTTATCGCGGAGCGGGGGAATGTTTCTTATGAAGACAGCGTCATCGCCATGGTCCAACTGGTCGGGCAGCGTTCAGGCGTCTCCGCGGACCGTCCTTTATCCGGAGTCGGTCGAAGCGGTCGCAGAAGCCGTTATGATGTGCCGCCGGGAAGGGAGGAAGCTGCGTACGGTCGGCTCCGGCCACTCCTTCACGCCGATCGCGGCCTCCGATGACGTGCTTCTGTCGCTGGACCGCATGCAGGGACTCGTTTCCATCGATGTCGATGCCTCCACCGCCGTCGTCTGGGCGGGCACGAAGCTGAAGAGGCTCGGAATCATGCTGCATGAGCATGGCTTCGCCCAGGAGAATCTCGGCGACATCGACGTCCAGTCCATCGCGGGAGCCATTTCGACGGGAACGCACGGCACCGGCAAGGAGTTCGGCAGTCTGTCGACGCAGGTGCTCGGCTTGACGGTAGTAACGGGGACGGGAGAGGTTTTGGAGTGCACGCCGGAATCCCATCCGCTGCACTTCAAGGCGCTTCAAGTATCGGTCGGCTTGCTCGGCGTCATCGTTCAGGTGAAGCTGCGCCTGCAGCCTGCGTACAAAATGGAGTATGTCAGCCGCAAGCTCCCGCTTGGAGAAGCGCTGGAGCAGCTGCCCGCCTTGAGTGCGGACAACCGGCACTTCGAATTCTTTTGGTTCCCCTATGCGGATCCGTGCCAGATCAAGGTGATGAACCTGTCCGACAAGGAAATCATGAACAGCCCGATCAAGGACTATATCAGCGATGTGCTGATCGAAAATACGTTTTTCGGCTTCGTGTCGGAGCTTTGCCGCAAGCGGCCTCGAGTCAGCGCTTCCGTCAGCCGTTTCTCGGCCTCCCAGGTCCCGGTCGGCCGCAAGGTCAATTACAGCCACCGCCTGTTCTCGACGGAGCGCTCGGTCCGCTTTGTGGAGATGGAATACAATCTGCCTGCGGAAGCGATGGCTTCCGCAATCCGGGAGATGAGGGAGGAGATGGAGCGTCTCCGTTACGACGTTCATTTTCCTGTGGAATGCCGCTACGCCAAAGGCGACGACATCTGGCTGAGCCCGGCATACGGGAGAGACTCCGCCTATATCGCCGTCCATATGTACAAAGGCATGCCGCATGAAGCGTACTTCCGGGCGATGGAAGCCATTTTCCTGCGGCATGGCGGCAGGCCTCACTGGGGCAAGATGCATTTCCTGGATGGAGACAGACTGAGAGAGCTCTATCCGCGTTGGAGTTCATTCCTGGCGGTGCGAGAGGAGCTGGATCCGGACGGCATTTTTCTGAACGGCCATATGGAGAAGCTGTTCGGGCCGGGCGACGGCGAGGCGGGAGCGGCCGATCATGCCATTCAGGCGTGAGGCGGCTTGCCTCCGCCGCCGGTCCGGCGCGTCTGCAGCCGATGCATGAGGCGGCTCGCTCCCATCATCGGAGAAAAAATCGGCTTTAAAGGAAGCGGGGTGCCCGCAATGAGCCTTTACCGCAGCTGCAATGGATTGCAGCGGCTCTGTACCCCGCTCTTTTTCTTATGATTATGCTGAATGGCGGGCGGCTGGGCAGCTATGGCTATCTTTTCGCCGTATCGATCCTCTTCTGTTTTTTTATGGAAAAGCCCGACATACGTCCTCCTATCCGGCTTGCTCGTATTCGCAGTCATGGCTCCGCTGTATTTCGCTCTCATTGCGGAGGAAACGCAAAGAGCCGCCAACATGAAGGGCGGCTTCCCTTTCATCCTTTTGTCCTATCTCCTGTATTTCTTGTTTCCGCAGCTCATCGCAGTGTCTGTCTGCAATGGCCTGATCGCCATCCTGAGGCGCAGATGCAAGCGAAATCTTCACTGATAATTTCCCGAAAGGCGGTTGATTGCATTGGCCAAGGAGCTTGGAGAAGCCGTCATCCGTCTGCAGGACGTGCGGATGAATTACGGCAACAAATTTGTGTTGAAGGGCATCGACCTGGAAGTCTATCCCGGCCAGATCATCGGGTATATCGGCCCCAACGGAGCGGGCAAAAGCACGACGGTCAAGCTGATGCTCGGACTTGAAACCGGGTACGGCGGTACGATCGAGGTGCTTGGACATAATCTGGCGGACGGTTCGGCGGCCTACAAAGGACGCATCGGCTATGTCCCCGAAACGGCTGAAATCTACGATACGCTCAGCGCAAGGGAATACCTGACCTTCTGCGGCGAGCTGTACGGACTGAAGCCGGAGGACGCTGAATACAAGGGAGCCAAGCTGATGCGTCTCTTCGGGATGGAAGAGGTGTACGATTCCCGGATCGATTCGTATTCCAAAGGAATGAGGCAGAAGGTGATGCTCGTCGCCAGCCTGCTCCACAATCCTGATCTGCTGTTTCTGGACGAGCCGCTCAGCGGACTGGACGCAAACAGCGTCATGATCGTCAAGGAGATTCTCGCTCAGCTTGCCGCCGAAGGCAAGACGATCTTCTATTCCTCGCATATCATGGACGTCGTGGAGAAGATCAGCAGCCGCATCGTCCTCCTGCACGAAGGATATATCGCCGCGGACGGAAGCTTCGCCGAGCTCAAGGCTCAGGGAGCGGAAGGATCGCTGGAGCAGATCTTCAACGATCTGACGGGCTTCACCGAGCATGCGGGAATCGCCGCAAGGTTCGTCCAGGCGGTTCAAGAGGACTATCGCTGATGGAAGTCTTCGTATTGAAGCTGCTGGACCGATTCAGCGGCATGTTCCGCCGTGCAGGCATCGACTACCGGGCGCTGCGCACGATCGTAAGGATCAAGCTGACGATGGACGGGCGCAAGCCGAACGGCGTCCTGGAAGCGATAGGAAAATCCAAGAAGCCTTCCGCGGACAAGCCGGAGAAGTCGCCGTTTGCCGTCAACTGGCTGTACGTCCTGATGAGCCTGGCGATGATTCCCTTTCTTTTTCTGAACGATATTTTGGCCGGCATGAGCTTCGTGTTCACGCTGCTGATGTTTTTCCAGGGGACGGCGATGATATCCGATTTCTCTTCGGTCATGCTGGATACCCGGGACCGGCCGATCCTGAGGACGAAGCCGGTAGACGGACGCACGCTCGGGATGGCCAAAACGGTCCATATCATCGTCTATCTCTTCCTGCTCACCGCTTCTCTGGTCACGCTTCCGCTGGTCGCGGCATTCATCTTCAAGGGAGCGGCAGCAGGGCTTGTGTTCCTGATTGAAATCATGCTTGTGACCGGACTGGACATTTCCCTCACGGCGGCTGTCTATTATGCCGTGCTTCGTCTATGGGACGGAGAGCGGCTCAAGGATATGATCAACTACATCCAGATCGTGCTGGCGATCGGACTGATGATCGGATACCAGATCATGATCCGCATGTTCGATTTCTCTACCCTGGGAGCCGGCTTCGAGCCGGGAGGATGGTGGCTGCTGGCGCCGCCTGTCTGGTTCGGCGCTCCGTTCCGGCTGCTCCAGGGAGGCGGCGGCATCGCGTACGCCTTTGCCGCCTGCGCCTTGCTTCTTCCGCTGCTGTCCATGCTGCTGTATGTCCGCATGCTGCCGCAATTCGAGCAGCAGGTCCAGAAGCTGACGCAAGGAGGAGGAGCAGGCAAGCGCAGATCGGCGTTTCGCCCGCTTGAGCTTATCGGCGACCTGCTGATCCGAAGTCCCCGGGAGCGGGCGTTCTATCGGTTCGCCTGCGCCATGATGGGCAAGGAAAGAGAGTTCAAGCTGAAGGTCTATCCGTCCGTGGGCTTTTCCATGGTCGTCCCGTTCATTTTCATGGCGAGCCAGCTCAAGGAAGGGCTGGACAGCTTGTCCGCCGTCTGGGGATTGATGCTGTACGGAACCGGACTTGCAATTCCAACGCTCTTGACGCTTCTGTCCTTCTCCTCCCGCCATAAGGCGGCCTGGATCTACTCGACTTCTCCGATGGGGGAGTCGGGGGCCGTCCACCGCGGCGCGGTGCTTGCCAGCCTGATCAAGCTGTTCCTTCCCGTATTCGCCGTTGCCGCGGTTGTTTTTCTGCTGCTGTTCGGCAAGGCTTTTGTTCCCGATCTCATTGCCGTCTTCCTCTCGCTGCTGCTGTTCACCGTCGTCTGCTACCTCATCCTTCCGCGCAAGCTGCCGTTTTCGGAGCCGTTTCCGGCGGGAAGCTCCAGCCAGAACGGCTTGCAGGTTTTCCTCCTCCTCGTCATTTTGACGGCGTTCGGGGGAATCCACTTCGGAATCCGTGCGGCAGGATGGCCGTATTCCGTATGGATATTTTCCGCCGTGCTGATCGGCTTGAATTACGTGGCGTGGAAATACGGATTCCGCGGCAGCTCTGACGTCAAGGCCGCATCCGCGGACTAAGCCGTCCGGCGTCAGCCATTCTCTTCCTCCTCCTGCATGACAGGCCGGTGCCGGGATTGCACGATGCGCATGCTGCATTCTACAGCGGATTGCTGGACGAGTTTCTGGAGGGGCAATCATGACCTGTACGCGCAGACGAGGGCCGAGGTGCGAGCCTATCCGGCCAGCAGCGTGCCGGGATGAATGCCTGTCTGGACGATATCGGGCCGAAGGAAAAATGGAACAGGCGATCGGAAAGGGAGTGGACAGTGTCATCGCCAATGATCCTCCCCTGTAAACAAGAGAAAAAGCCCCGCTGCGGAACGATTTCCGCAGCGGGGCTTTTTCGGATTGAGGCGACTTGTCATCATCCTATTCCTTCGATTGTGGTGCTAAAGGGACATGCGGACGGGCTGAACGGGCGGATTTATCGCTGTGTTCGCAGCCGCCGGCTGGAGCCGAGCGGCTGTGCGCTCAACTCAGGCAATCGCAGCTGCATGTCCGGTCATCTTCAGCACCTTGCCAGGCTCCCAGGCGACGTTGGCCGAGAACTGAAGCTCGAGAGCTTCCCCGTCCAGCCGGCATTCGAAAGCATATGTGAACGGCGTCTGCACGTGCATCATTTCAATGCGCAGCGTCTCGGAATCCTTCCACGTGAAGCTGCCTTCCACGCGCTGCTCTGCGCCTTGCAAGAGGCTTTCGATCCGAACCCGACTGGATTCCCACCTGCCGCGCCCCAACCGAATGGCTTGATCTCCGAAGCGGTCGCTGCCGATGACGAGTTCGGCGCCTTGGTCCGTGAAGCGCAGCGCAATCGTTCCAAGCCCCAGCTCGTTCGCCTCCAAATGATAGATCCTTCCTTCCAGCTTCGCTTCATTCGGAGAGGAAGGCTCTGCCTGCGACGGGTCGATCCGGAGATCCTTCAGCCGCCCGGCGAGCTCAGCCTGCACCGCTGCTTCCGGCTCCAGGCTGCTGCCGGACAGGGCAGGCAGCAGCTTGTCCCATACGATGTCCAGCACGGCTTGCATATCGGCTACTCCGGAAGTGACAGCGAGCACCGCCTCCTGCTCCGGCATGACGATGCAATACTGGCCGAATGCGCCGTCGCCCCGGTAGGCGCCGTGACGGCTGCGCCAGAACTGATAGCCGTAGCCTTGCGTCCAGTCGTTGGCGCGGCCGTCGTCGTTGCTGATCTGGAAGCTCGTCGCCTTCTCGACCCAGGCTGCCGGCAATATTTGCTCGCCTTCCCATTCCCCGCGCTGCAAATACAGCTGGCCGAACTTGGCGATGTCCTCGGTCGTCAAGTTCAGGCCCCAGCCGCCGGCCGCGATTCCGCGCGGACATGTTTCCCACGTTCCTTCCGACAGGCCGAGCGGAGCGAACAGACGCGGCTTCAGATACGCGAGCAGCGGCTGGCCGGTGACCTGTTGAAGAATGGCGGCGAGCATGTAGGTCGCTGCGCTGTTATAGGCGAAGTGTGTCCCGGGGGCGTATTCGACCGGCTCCCGCAGAAACCCTTTGACCCAGTTGTCGTCCTTCTGCACGCTGCCGGTCACGTCGGCGGCATGCCCCGTCCCCATCATCAGCAGATGGCGGATCTCCATCGCGGCGAGGTTGTCCGACACCGTGTCGGGCACTTCGTTCGGAAAGAAGCCGATGACCGGATCGTTGACCGACAGCAGTCCTTCCGCTTCCGCAAGTCCGATCGCAGTCGACGTGAAGCTTTTGCTGAGCGAGAACAGCATATGCGGGTATTCCGGCCGATACGGCGCCCACCAGCCTTCTGCGGCCACCTGCCCGCGCCGAAGCAGCATGAAGCTGTGCAGCTCCACTTGTTGTTCCCGGACGGCGTCCAGGAATCCGATGATTGCCGATGACGAAACGCCTAGTGCTTCTGGTGTCGTTCTTGGCAGGCGAGCTTGATTTTCCATGATCCGATTCCTCCCGAATGGAAATGATATAAGATTGGCGTGCAGGATGAAGACGCTTTCAAACCGTTATGGAAAGCCTCGTGCTGGGCAAGATGTCTCGTATTTGCGGGTCCTAGCAAGAATGGTATCGCAATTGGATAATCGTGTAAAGCGGACGAGGGGAACGAATAAGCACCGGTCGGAAAGCAGCGCGGCTATCGTTTCTTATCTAAGAAACGAACAGCAAAAAGAAGCCGCCGGGAAGATCCCGTCCCGAACGGCCGCTTCTTGCCCGACATGCTCACAATGCCGATCCTGTCGTGCCGATGCCGCTTTCAAATTACGAGGCAAGAATAAGCTCTTCATCTGCCGTCTCCGGCATATCCGTCTTAGAATTTGATGGCGATCTTGCCGAAATAGGAGCCCTCGGCCAGATGCCGCAGCGCTTCATGCGCCTGCTCGAAAGGGAATACCCTGTCGATGGCCGGACGAAGCCCGCTGGCGGCGATCGCGCGGTTCATCGCCTCGAAATGCTCGCGGCTGCCGACATTGATGGCCTGCAGACGCGCCCTGCGCAGGATGGCGGGCACGAGTTCCAGTCCATCCACCTTGCCGCCGGAGAGCAGGCCGACGATGCTGATCCGTCCGCCGACCCGCAGCGCGGAGATGGAGCGGTTGAGCGTGGAGGAGCCTCCGACATCGACGATATGGTCGGCTCCGCGGCCGTCCGTCAGCTCCAGCACAGCCTGATCCCAATCGGGATTTCGCCTGTAGTTGATTCCGTGGTCGGCTCCCAGCTCCAGAGCCCGCTCCAGCTTCTCATCGCTGCCTGATGTGGCGATGACGACGGCTCCCAGCAGCTTGGCGAATTGGAGGGCGAACAGAGAGACGCCGCCGGTTCCCTGCACGACGACGGTGTCGCCTGCTTTCACTCCGCCTTCCACGACGACGGCCTGCCACGCCGTGACGCCTGCGCATGGAAGGGCGGCCGCTTCCACGTCGGACAGATGCTCGGGAACATGCACAAGTCCCTTCTCCGGAAGCACGACGTACTCGGCGAGCATGCCGTTCAATGGACTTCCGAGCGTGCTGCTCCAGTTATCCCGCGTCGGCTCTCCGGAAATCCAGCTTTGGGTGAAGATGCCCGCTGCCCGGTCGCCGAGCTTGAAGGCGGATACGCCCGTTCCGAGCGCCGCCACCTCGCCGACGCCGTCGGATACCGGGATGAGCGGAAGCTGGACATCCGGATTATAGGCGCCTTCAATGACGCCGATATCCCTGGAATTGAGGGTGGCGGCCTTGATTTTGATCAGAACCTCTCCGGGTCCGGCCGACGGGAGCCCGCGTTCCGCCGCATGCAGGTGCTGCAGTCCGAAGCCTCCTTGGATTTCATAGGTTTTCATGATACGGTCGCTCCTTTTGAATGGGAATAGACATACCATAAGGCAAGAAATAAAATGAAGAAAGTAGGCACTTTAAAGTGTACTGGGAACAAAAAAGTGCATGGGAGGCGAAGATTATGGCAACGGAGAGTCCCAACCAGGTCAAGCAGCCCGACATTTCCGTCACGGCCTGCTCGTACAGCAAGGTGCTGGAGATCATCGCGAGCAAATGGTCCGCGCTGGTCATCCATGCTCTGGAAGAAGGAAGCGTCCGTTACGGGGAAATGGGCAGGAGGATCGAGGGCATTTCCAAGAAAATGCTCACTCAGACGCTGCGGCAGCTGGAACGGGACGGGTTGGTCCGCCGGGAACTGGAGCCGTCGATTCCTCCGGTGGTCTCCTATGAGCTGACGGCTCTCGGCCAGACGATGCTCCTGCCCATGCAGGAGCTCAAGAAATGGACCCGGGAGCATTATTCGTCGGTTGAGCTGGCGCGGCGAAATTACGATCGCCTCCATTCGGCCGATGCGGATCATTGACGCCTCCGGTGGACATCAAAAAGCGGCAGCCGGGACGATATCGTCCTGAACTGCCGCTTTTGTTCATGCAACAATCAAGCCCGCGACGCAGCCGCAGCCAGCCTGCCCGGCTTCTGGATATGCCGCAGGCGGACCGCAAAGCCGATCGTGGCGAACGTGAGGCCGGCGGTGATGCCGACCCAGAAGCCGTATGGCCCGAGCTCCGTCCATCTCGCCAAGCCGTAGCCGAGGGGGATGCCGACGATCCAGTAGGAGACGAACGCGACTACGAACGGAATTGTCACATCCTTGTACCCGCGCAGGGCTCCCTGAAGGGAAGCCTGCGAGCTGTCGGACAGCTGGAACAGGATCGCGAACAGCAGGAAGGTGACCATCATGGAGGCGACCTCCGGTTCCTGGGTATACAGATTCGCGACCGTCGAGCGGAAGAAGTAGAGAAGGACCGCTACTGTTCCCATCAAGCCGACAGCGAGGCTGACGCCGAGCATCGCGTACTGGCGGGCATGCTTCTGCCGGCCGGCTCCGGCTTCATAGGCGACCATGATGGTGAGCGCCATGGAGATGCTGAGCGGAACCATGAACAGCAGCGACGAGAAGTTGAGTGTCGCCTGATGCGCCGCGATGGCTACCGTGCTGAACATGCCGCCCATGAGCAGCGTGACGACCGAGAAGATGCTCGCCTCGAAGAAGGTGGACAGTCCCATCGGCACGCCGATGCCGAGCAGCTCCTTCCAAGCTTTCCAGGATGGAGCGTACCAGCGCACGAACATCCGGTGGATCCGCAGCGCCTCCATCCGGAACGTCATCCAGACGCTGACGCCGAACACGAACCAATAGGTGATTCCGGTCGCGTACCCGGAGCCGACTCCGCCGAGCCGGGGCAGGCCGAAGTGGCCGAAGATGAGGCCGTAGTTCAGCAGGGCATTCAGCGGAATGGCGGTCAGCATGATCGCCATCGTCAGCCGGGTATAACCTTGCGCCTCCCAGAAGTAACGGAGCACATAGCTGCCGAACAGCGGCACGAGCCCGATGGAGAGCCCGATCAGATACTGCTTGGCGATGCGATGGACCTCGGCGTCCAGCCCCATCAGGCCGAGCACGGGCTCGACGGCGAAGAAGCCGGCGATCGCGATAAGGACGGTCATCAGCAGCGACAAGTACAGCGACTGGACGACGGGCCGGGAAATGCCGTCCGATTGGCCGCGGCCCATCATCTGGCTGATGATCGGCGTGACGGCGAACAGGATGGAGTTCATCCCGGTCATGATCGGCATGAACAGGCTGGAGCCGACGGCGACGCCGGCCAGGTCGTTCGTGCCGGCCCGTCCGGACATCATCGTATCGAGCACGCTCATGGCCGTGTAGCTGACCTGCGTAATGACAATCGGTCCGAGAATGGTCAGGAAGAGAAGAATTTTGCCGCGAAGGGTTGGAGCATGGTGCATCATAGCGATTCGTAACCTCCGATGGAGCCTTGCGACACGGGGGCGTATGTTGCCGAAACCAACTTAACAGCCTGGTGGAAAAGTGTCTGCTCATAAAAATAGACCTGCCATGGAAAGGCAGGTCTTTGTATTGTACCACATCGATCAGGATTTGGGGCTGATCCAGTGCATGGAAGATTCCCGGGCGATGAGGCGATGCGGGACGATGGTCCTGCGGCGCTCCTGCGGCTGCCCTTTGAGCGCGCCGACCAACGCTTGCGCGGCCGTGTATCCAAGCTGGTAGACGCCGATGTCGACGGAGCTGACCGGCGGCGAGGATACCGGCGACATCGGGTTGTTGTTGAAGCCGAAAATAGCCATGTCCTGAGGCACGTTGTAGCCGAGCTCGCTGAGCGAGCTCAGGATGCCGAACGCGACGAGATCGTCCATGACGACGAGCGCGGTCGGCCGCTCGGGAGTGCCCATGAGCATGGACATGACGCGGTAGCCGTCATCCTTGAGCTTGGAGGCTTCGATATGGTACCAGTCGGGACGGGGCTCGATTCCGGCCTCTTGCATGGCGGAGCGGTAGCCCTCGAACCGGTCGGACGATACGACCATCTCCAGCGGCCCCCCGACAAAGCCGATCCGCGTGTGGCCTTGCTGCAGCAGATGCCTGGTGACGTCATAGGCGGCTTGCCGGTTGTCGTTGTCCACGGTCATGATGTCGGGGAATTCAGGCGTGCGCCCGATCAGGACGAACGGGAACTTCTCCTCGTGAAGGAAGCGGACGACCGCGTCCTTGTTGCGCGATTGCAGCAGGATGATGCCGTCGACCCGCCTGCCCTTGACCAGCTTGGTCACGGCCTCGACTTCCTCGCATTCCGTCATGCCCGTCTTGAGCAGCAGATCGTAGCCGGAGCGGTTCGCCTGGCTGAGAATTCCGCGTGTAACCTCCGGGAAGAAGATGTCGAGGAAGGCTTCGTCGGCATTGCGGGGAAGCAGCAATCCGATCGTCATGGTCGTCCGGGAGACGAGGTTTTTGGCCATGGCGTTCGGATGATAGCCCAGCTCCTCCATGATTTCCTTGACCTTTTTCGACGTCGCTGCGCTTATTCTCGTGCTGCCGGATATGACCCTCGATACGGTCGAAGGCGACACTCCGGCTGCTTTGGCCACATCAATGATCGTTATGTTCATTATCTTGTCACCTGCGCAAACGTTTGTGTGTGAGGATCAAGCAAATTGTAAGCGTGAAGCAAAGAAAATGCAAGCCGGGTTCTCCCTGGCAGAGGTGCATGGTTATCCCCTCTACAGCAATTTCGAGCAAATAGAAGGAAACCTAAGAATAAGGGAGCGAAAAACCGGTTTCCCAAAGGTTTCCCAACGAAATTGCCCGAAAACAAGAGTGCAAACGTTTTTACAAGAGAATGAGGCGGCGGGTATGATGGAATCAATCCGATTGACTTGAAGCGCTTTCAAACAGGCAATCGTTCGGAAATCGGCATTTCTTAGGTAAGAAGACTCTTCTTCCGTACAAACGTTTGCGCTTTTGTAGGGAAATGCCAACGTATGGACGCCTATATTGTGGAGTGCAGGAGGGCGCAATCGGAATATCATCGAACCAGCTGGAAGGGGATCAGTAAAAAATGAACAGATGGCAAAAGCTCGCCGCCTTCGCGACGGTATGCACCTTGTCCGTATCACTGGCCGCATGCGGCAACGGCAACGATAGCAGCAACAATGCAGGCACGGAAAGCAACACGGGAGCCGTCAACGAACCGGCAGCCAACGCTGCAGGAAACACAGGCGGAGACACGGCCGATGCTCCGGCCATCCAGCCTGAAGAGGGAGCGAGCCTTCTCGTATGGGAAAGTAAAGAAGAGAGACCATTCACCGACGAGATCGCCAAGGAATTCACGGCGAAATACAACATTCCGGTCAAGATCGACGAAGTCGCTACGACGGATCAGGTAACCCGCCTCCAGACGGACGGTCCTACCGGCGTCGGCGCCGATGTCATCGTATTCCCGCATGACCACCTCGGCCGCGCGGTGACGGGACAGATGATCCTGCCGAACGAAGAGTTCGGTGCGGAAACGACTGCGAACAACACGGAAAACTCCATTCAAGGCGTAAGCTACGACGGCGTTCTGTACGGCTACCCGCGCGCTGCGGAAACCTATGCCCTGTACTACAATAAATCGCTCGTTCCCGAAGCTCCAAAAAGCTTCGACGACGTCATCGCCCTGGCTTCCAAGCTGAACGATCCGGCTAAAAACAAATACGCCCTCATGTGGGAAGCAGGCAATACTTACTTCAACTATCCGTTCATCGCCTCCACCGGCGGCTACCTGTTCGGCAAGAACGGCACCGACAAGACGGATCTCGGCATGAACAACGACGGCGCCCTGGAAGGCATGAAGGTCTACCAAAGCCTGAAAGCCATCCTGCCGATCAAAACCGGCGACGTGAATCCTGACATCAAGCGCGGCCTGTTCACCGGCGGCGACGTGGCGATGGACATCAACGGTCCTTGGGAACTGAGCACGTACAAAGAAGCCCTCGGCGACAAGCTGGGCGTAGCTCCGATTCCTATGGTCGCAGGCAAGCCGGCCGTATCCTTCTCCGGCATCAAAGCCTGGTACGTCAGCTCCTACAGCCAGTACCCGAATGCAGCCAAGCTGTTCGCCGAGTTCGCATCCGACAAGAAAGCCCAGCTGCTGCTGAACTCCAAGGTCGGTTCCATTCCGACGAACAAGGAAGCTCAAGCCGATCCGCAAATTACGGGCGACGAGTACGTGAGCGGCTTCATGGAGCAGTTCAAGAACTCCCAGCCGATGCCTAACATTCCGGAAATGAACAACGTGTGGTCTCCGATGGAAGCCGCCTTCACGACGGTATGGAATGACAACAAGGATCCTAAGGCCGCTCTCGACAACGCGAAAAAGCAAATCGAAGAGCTCATCGCAAGCAACGGCTAAAGCTCTCCTCGGCGGCAGCCGAGGCCAAGGCCAGAGATAGAAATACACAAAAGAAAGGTTCACGCCGCCCCGCGCGCCTCCGTGCGCGCGGAAGGCGTGAACCTTCATTTTAGGAGAAGGAGAGAAGGCATGATGTCTTATCAACCGGCTGTACAAACAGAGAAGCCGCAGGCGTCTGCGCGCGGAAGAATGGCAGCCCTGCTGTCTCTGCTGTGCGCGGGCCTCGGCCAGCTCTATAACCGGCAATGGATCAAGGGACTCATTCTGCTCGCCGTCGAAGCGGCAGCCGTACCGTTCTTTGCAAGCAAGCTCGGCCATGCCGTCTGGGGAATCTGGACGCTTGGCGAAACCAAACGCAACATCGGCAAGAAAATCATGGGAGACAACTCGACCATCCTGCTGATCGATGGTTTGATTGTCCTCTTGCTGTTTGCTCTGTTCCTGCTCGTCTATGTGCTCAATATTAAAGACGCCTACAAAGTGGGTTCCCAGATCGAAGCCGGCCGCAAGCCGAACAGCTTCATCCAATCCCTTGCCTATATCCGGGACAACAAGTTCGCCGAGGCGTTTCTGGTCATTCCCGGCATCGGCGTCCTGTTCCTCACCGTCATGCCGATCATCTTCATGATCATGCTCGCGTTCACGAATTTCTCCGCGCCCAACCACCTTCCGCCGGCAAGCCTGGTCGATTGGGTGGGCTTCGACACGTTCAAGAAGCTCGTCACGCTGAAGACATGGAGCCATACGTTCTACGGCGTCTTCATCTGGACGATCATCTGGGCGGTGCTTTCGACGGTCACGACCTACTTCGGAGGCTTCCTCGTGGCGCTGATCATCCAGCAGTCCGATATCAAGCTCAAGGGACTGTGGCGCACGATCCTGATTCTCCCGTACGCCATCCCGCAGATGATCTCCCTGCTCGTCATGCGCAACCTTTTCAATGGCCAGTTCGGTCCCATCAACCAGTACCTCGGCTACTTCGGACTCGGCAGGGTGCCGTGGCTGACCGATCCGATGTGGGCCAAGGCGACCGTCATCATCGTCAACATGTGGGTCGGCATTCCGGTCTCCATGCTGCTGATCATGGGCATCCTGACGACCATTCCGAAGGATATGTACGAAGCCGCCGAGGTCGACGGAGCGAGCATGTGGCAGAAGTTCCGCATCGTGACGCTGCCGATGGTGCTCTTCTCGACGGGGCCGATCCTGATCACCCAGTTCGCCGGCAACATCAACAACTTCAACGCGATCTTCCTGCTTACCGACGGCAACCCGGTCAAGGGCGACTATCAATATGCGGGCGCGACCGACCTGCTCGTCACCTGGCTCTACAAGCTGACGCTCAATCAGAACCAATACGCGTTCGCTTCGGCGATCGGCATCATCATCTTCATCCTGGTCGCATCGATCTCGATCTATAATTACCGCAGAACCCGTTCGTTCCGGGAGGAGGATATGATCCAATGAACCGCAAAACTAGCAAAGTCTTCCGGCTTGCCTTCAGCTACCTGTTCCTGGCCATCGCCTGCGTATGCGTGCTCTACCCGTCGATATGGGTTATTCTCGCTTCCTTCCGGCCGGGCAAATCCCTGTACAGCAAAACGCTGATTCCGGAAAAATTCACCCTGGACCACTACCGGGAGCTGTTCACCTCCAAGAGCTTCCTGTTCGCGGACTGGTACATGAATACGCTCAAAATCGCGCTGATGACGATGGTGCTCGGCACGCTGCTCGTGCTGCTGACCGGCTACGCCGTCTCGCGCTTCCGTTTCAAGGGGCGCCAGAACGTGCTGTCCGTCGTCCTCGTGCTGGGCATGTTTCCGGGCTTCATGAGCCTGATCGCCCTGTACATCCTGCTCAAGTCGTTGAACCTGATGGATACGCATTTCGCGCTTGTGCTCGTCTACTCCATGGGAGCCCCGATCATGGGCGCCTTCCTGGCCAAAGGATTTTTCGATACGATTCCGAGGTCGCTCGACGAAGCCGCGCGGATCGACGGAGCGAACAACGTGACGATCTTCTTCCGCATCATGCTGCCTCTCTCCAAGCCGATGCTGGCCTACCTGGCGCTGACGCAGTTCGTCGGTCCTTGGGTCGACTTCATCTTCGCGAAAATGGTTCTCCGCACCCGGGAAAACTTCACGGTAGCGGTCGGCTTGTATGAGCAGATCTCTTCCATGCAGAACAGCAACTTCACGCTGTTCGCAGCGGCTTCCGTGCTGATCGCGGCTCCGATCGCCATTCTGTTCATGTTCATGCAGCGCTTCTTCGTCGACGGCCTCACCGCAGGAGCGAGCAAAGGATGAAAAGCTGGCCGAAATGGCTTGCCGCAGGCATTCTGGCGGCATCTGTGCTGTCCGGCTGCGAATCCGGGTCCGGCATGAATTCCGATCACGCCAACAACGGCAAGGAAGCGGAGAACGCTGCTGGAGGCGCTCCTGCGCCAAGCAAGGCTCCGGCTGCATCTCCAGCGGCCTCTCCCGCAGCCGCCGCCGTAGACGAGCAGCCCTCCACGGTGTGGTACGAAATCTTCGTCCGCTCGTTCTATGACAGCGACGGAGACGGCATCGGCGACTTGAACGGCGTCACCGAGAAGCTGGACTATGTGAAAGAGCTCGGCGCGGAGGGCATCTGGCTCATGCCGATCAATCCTTCCCCGAGCTACCATGGCTACGATGTGACCGACTATCGCGCCGTCAACAAGGATTACGGCACGATGGACGATATGAAGCGCCTGCTGGCGGAAGCTCACAAGCGCGGCATCAAGGTGATCATGGATCTCGTCGCCAACCACAGCAGCACCGACCATCCATGGTTCATCGACTCCGCAAAAGGAAAGTCCAGCAAGTATCGGGACTGGTACACTTGGGCCGAGGACCAAGGCATCGAGAAGCCCGCAGCGGTGAGCGCGACCAACGGCCAAGCGTGGCACGAGAAGAACGGCAGCCATTATCTCGGCGTATTCTGGGAAGGCATGCCCGACCTGAACTACGACAATCCCGATGTGCGCGCCGAGATGGTCTCGATCGCCGACTTCTGGCTCGGCGCCGGCGTGGACGGCTTCCGCATCGACGCGGCCAAGCATATCTACGATGACTTCAACACCTCGAAGTCCGATCCGCAGACAGCGGCGAAGAACAAGAAGTGGTGGCAGGAATTCCGGACGGGCATCATGGAGAAGCATCCGGACGCCTATCTCATCAGCGAGGTGTGGGACGGCCCGGGCACGATCGCGCCTTATCTCGATCATGCCTTCAATTCCTCCTTCAACTTCAACCTGAACGATTCCATCCGCAGCGCGGTCGCCGCCGAGCGCGCGCCGGACATCGCCGGCAGCCTGGACCGGGTCTACAAGGCGTTCGAGAAAAGCTCGGACGGCTCCTTCGTGGATGGCCTGTTCATCGGCAATCATGACTTCGACCGTCTGGCCAGCGCAGCCGGCAGTCCGGAGCATGCGCGGATGGCGGCGCAGATCGAGCTGACGCTGCCGGGCAACCCGTTCGTCTACTATGGCGACGAGCTCGGCATGAAGGGCGCCGGGCGGGACGAATTCAAGCGGCTCCCGATGCGCTGGCATTCCGCCGGCAGCGGCAAGGGCCAGACGACCTGGCAGAAGGATCTGGCGAATCCGGCCTCCTCGGGCGTGACGGTCGAGGAGCAGGAGAAGGATCCTTCCTCGCTGCTGAGCCTGTACAAGATGCTGATTCAGTGGCGCGCGGCTGAGCCCGCTCTCCGGGATGGCGGCATTGCGCCGTCGACTGTGAAGGGCGACGGCATCGAAGCCTACGAGCGGCTGACCGCCAAGGAGCGGGTGCTGGTCGTCCACAACCTGAAGGGCGCGGCCCGGAAGGTGCAGCTGGACGAGGCGACGGCCGCAGCCTATGGCGCCGTCGCGCATGGCACTTCGCCGGAGAGCAGGCTTTCCGGAGGCGTGCTGGAGATGGCTCCCTACAGCACCGTCGTGCTGAAATAACTTTGGTTTGGCCGGGGCAGACAGCAGCGTTCCGCCAGCATGGCTTCGCTTTTACAAGCCTGGACAGATAGCTGTCTTGAACGGCCAATCCTTATGCACGTACAAGCACGGACAGGACCGCAGGCGCTGGCGCCCGCGGTCCTGTCCGTATTTGCCGATCATGGGGGCCTTAAGGTACAATTAGGCTTTCAAGCCGGTCGTTTGCAGGGCTTCGCCGCGGAATCCCCGCGCCGGACATCCGGCTTCAACTTATTTCGGAAGGTACAGGTGACAGGCATGCTCGAAGTTAAAACCTCGCCGATCAGCGGGGGAGAATTCCGGCGGGGCGTTTTCGCCACGCAGGACATCAAGAAGGGCGAGCTGATCCATGTCGCTCCCGTCATTCCCTATCCCAATGAAGATCACGAGCATATCGAAAAAACGATCCTCGATGATTACGTCTACAACTACGGCGCCAACCATACGGCGATTCTGCTCGGTTTCGGCAGCCTGTTCAATCACTCGTATACGCCCAACGCCACGTACGATATCAACTTCGACACGCACAGCTTCGATTTCTTCGCCTATACGGACATCAAGGCCGGCGATGAAGTCTTCATCAACTACAACGGCGAAGAGGACAACATGGACCCGCTCTGGTTCATGGAAGAGGATGAGGAAGGCGATACGGACGATCAAGAAGCGAAATAATACCGTGAAGGACAGGCGGGTCGCTCGGCTCGGCATATCCGTACAGGCAAGTCATATCTTGCTCCACCAAAGGGTGCACGGCAGGCGAAACATCGCCGCTTTGCGCCTTTTTGGCTTGCGTTCCGGTCTCGGCAGAGAACGAGGTCGGTCTTCGGAATTTTGAATCCATTATTTAACAATATGTTTCTGTTTAGGCATCTACTACTTTAGAACTTGATTTCAATGAAATTGATTTTTTGGTCCTATTAACATTATTAGTAAAAAAATTTATGTTGAGAGAGAAACATAGAAGGCCGCTGCGGCGTCAAAAGAACGGACTAAGCCGGCGAGCCGAAGAAGGGAGTCGAAAGATGCCCATCGCCGTGGTCACAGACCGATTCGAGAAGGGACAGTTTTTGTGCCGATTGTTTCGCGAAGCCGTCTGCATGCTTTATTCGGCCAGCAAGCTGCTGGAGGAAGGAGAGTACACCCTTGTCATTTTCGTCGTCGACCGTATGGGAGAGGAGGAATGGAATCATCTCAAGAGTTTGCTGGAGCTTGGCATCGAAACCTACCTGATGGTTCCGGAGCCGCTGTCCAACGAAGAAGCCGCCATGGCCCATGATGCGGGAGTCGGACAAATTCTTCATCAGCCGCGGCCCGGCTTGCCGCCGTGGCCAGAGGAGAATCTCTCGGCCATGGAACGGGTCGGCAGGTCCTCGGCTTCGATTGCCGGCGGTGTCATGGATGTAGGCTGCGGAATGGTTTTTCATCCCGAACAATGCTGGGTAGGCGACGGAAAGGAAACGCGGGTGGAGCTCTCCGAGAAGGAAGCCTGCCTGCTGGCGTACTTCATCCGTCATGAAGGGAAGCTTATTACCAAGCATGCTCTTGCCGCCGAGCTGTGGGGCGGGTTTATTCAGCCGAGCGGCGTCTTGAAGCTCATCAAGCGGTTGAAAACCAAGCTCGGTCCGGCAAGCGTCACCATCTCATCACGAAGAGCGGGAGGCTGTTTGTACACCAGGGAACCATCCGGTCCAGGAGGCATTGCCCACTTTTAAGCCATGGAGGGTTAAGGATGAATTCAAATAAGAAACGTTTGGCAGCGATGCTGGCAGCTTTTGGTCTCTTCGCCTCTATTGCGGGCCAAGCGATGGCTGCGGAAGCAGGCTTTAATGATGTGAAGAAAAGCTACTGGGCTTATGACAGCATTCAGAAAGCAGTCGCAGACGGAATCGTAACCGGTTATCCCGATCATAGCTTTCACCCCGCTCAAAGCGTCACCCAGAGCGAGTGGCTGGCGATGCTGGTACGGGCTTATCAGCCGGCGGATGTCAACCAGCCCGGCTCAGGCTCTCCGTGGGATTCCGCTTATGCGGCCTATGCCAAAAGCAAGGGGTGGAAGCTGCTCCCTGCAGGAGGCGTCTTGACCCGCGGCCAGGCGGCGAGCCTGGCAGTCAACGCGTTCGGCCGGAACTATAGCCAGGACGACTCCGTGCAATACCTGCTCGACACCGATCTGGCCAGCGGCCAGAGCCGGAAAACGGTAGCCGGTTACGGCAAAGAGAAGCCTTTGACGCGGGCGGAGGCCGTCACGTTCATCCTGCGTCTGAAGGAGAAGCTGCCGGAGCTGAAAGCGGCGCCGAAGGACAAGCAAAGCTATGACCGGAGCGAAAACGTGTTTGTCTATCGAAACGAGCCATACAAGTTCACTCTGGCGATGCCGCTGAGCTGGAAGAATGCATTTGAGGTCGAAAAGGCTGCTGATAAGGATATCTTATCCTTTACAAGAGTGCCTAAAAGCCGTTTTGGAGGCATTGTTTTTGCCATCTCCACAAGGCCGAAAGAAGAATGGGAAGCCAACAAAGAAAATGTGATTGGCGAATATGCCAATCTTCATGTTCTTGGCGAGCTGGAGGGTCAGGTATATGTCTTTGCGCCTCCAACGGATGTGGAGTGGGATCCAGAGGACAAGACAGAAACGGATGCCTATCAAAAAATGGCCAAGGAAGCTTTCCGTTTCTGGTCGACATTTGAGTTCATCAAGTAGGCTGCAGGCGGGCGTACGGCCAAGGGGGGAGGCTTTTCGCCTCCCCCCTTGGCCCGTTTCCGCTTAGGAATTGAAAACATAGAATTCATATGCAGAAGTTGAGAAAGTGGCGAAAGAGTGCTTCAACCGATCCGTCGTGTGGGCGCTGTAAGTCATGGTTGTCCCGTCATTGGCGACAACCATCATGACATGGGAGTTGCCTTGTTGAATATCATTGATGATCCCTCCAGCCGCAGTGGTCGTTTTTGTCGCTTTTTTGAAATACCCCTTGGTTCCGACCATGTAATCCATAAGTCCGTCATCTCTATTTTGTCCGGTATTTATCCACGCGATCGTGTAAGGCTTCCAAGTCGTATCGGTCGGGATACCGCCCGCTTTCAGCGCCTGCGAGACGAAGTTGGCGCAGTCGTTGTCGTAATACGTGCCGTATTCTTTGGTATTGTATTTAGTCGGATCAGGGTCTCCCGGCGATCTTTCGGAAGTCCATTTGTTGGCGTAATCCCGGGCGGCCAGACGGTCGTAGGTGACGGCCGCTGCGGCTGCCGAGGGCTTGACGGAGATGGAATCCGAGGCGGCTGCGGACAAATCCCGTTCTCCGCTCAGCGCAAGGGCGGATGGCGATGCCGGCACGAATGCAGACGCTGGAATCCAATCCTCCACGTTCTGGAACTCCAGCTTCAACGTGGAAGCTTCAATAGCCCCATCCTTTACTTGAGCCGTGAGCAGGAAGGAGTCGTTTTGCTCCTGCTTGGCGCCAATGTATTCCTGGAATTCCTTTTTCCTCTTTTCCACGTAGCTCTCGGCTTGAGCGGCATTCCGGTCTTTGGACAGCTTGAGCGTTTCCGCTCCCTTCATGAGGCCCTGCACGTAGGGAATTTCCTCTACAGACTTCGATCTCAGCGTTTTAACCAGATGAATGTCGATTTGGGCGCGGAGCATTCCATCCGTGATGCTGAACGACTTGGCATTGGAATCATAGGCGTCGATGGTGTAATAGGGGGCATAGGCTTTCTGCACATAATCCTGCACCGTTTGAGCGGCAGCTGCCTGAAGAGCGGAATTGGGGCTGGCGTCCGGCGCAGCGATCGCCATAGGGACGGAGCTGACAAAAAGGCCGACAAGAAGGGAGAGCATGCCTGTCCGGTAGAAGTTCAAGCTAAAACCTCCTTAGGGGGATAATTTCGATTTAATTATATAATAAGGAATAAAATGTAAGAATATAGGGATAAAGGATGAACCATGCCCTGAGCAACGCCCAAGCATGGACAAAGCGTCGCCGACGGATGGAAAAGACTTTCTTTGACATGTGCACATAAGGCTTTCACGATGTGCTCCCGGCCTTGCGTCATCTGCATGATCGTGGCCGCAAGATTTCTTGGGATCTTCCGAGAAGCGAAAAAGGCGTCCCGCTCTCGTCATCAGGACGGAACGGGACGCCTTTGCTTACGGGATCCGCCGGATGCGGGCATACAAGGCCAACACCGGCATGGGCAGGACGGCAGACGCTGCCAGCGAAGCTCGGATGGCGTACCTGCTGCCGATCCATCCTGCGATCGGTCCGCCGGACAGCTGGCCGATCGCATCGCCCTGGCTCACCTGGTTTTGCTTACAGGCCGACGACGACCGGGTTCGCATGCGGCGCCGAGCGCAGCAGCGCGAAGCCGTGAGCAGGCAGCTCGATCTTCAGCTTGCCGGCTGCAGCGGCATGATTCGCGCCTCCCAGCAGCTCGGTCCAAAGGCCTTGCTGTACAGGCAGCAAGGCGGAAGCGGCTTCATCGCCCGAGTTGACCGCGATCAGGAAGTGGTCATGCTCGTCCTTGCGCTCGATGACGAGCAGATTGTCGCCCTCGGCCGCATGGACGAAGCAGAGCGTGCCGCCGCTGCGGAGCGCTCGATGCTCCTTGCGGATGGCGATCAGCTGCTGGAAGTGGCGGAACAGGTTGCGGTCCTGCTTGTCCTCGTCCCATTCCATGCATTTGCGGCAATCGGGGTCGCCGTCGCCGTCGAGGCCGATCTCGTCGCCGTAATAAACGCAAGGCGCTCCGGGGAAGACGAACTGGAGCAGAGTAGCGAGCTTCATCCGGTCCTTGCTTCCGCCGCACAGCGTCAGCAGGCGCTCGGTATCATGGCTGTCAAGCAGGTTGAACGCGGCTTCGTTGGCCTGGTCGGGGTAGCTTGCGAACAGCTCGCCGATCTTGTGGGCGAATACCTGTCCGTCGATGACGCCCTTGGCGGCGTAGTCCACGACGAGCTTGGTGAGCGGGTAGTTCATGACGGCGTCGAACTGGTCGCCTTGGAGCCAAGGCAAGGAGTCGTGGAAAATCTCGCCGAGGATATAGGCATCCGGATTGACGGCCTTGATCGTCTTGCGGAAGTCGCGCCAGAAGTGCATGTCGACCTCGTTGGCGACGTCAAGGCGCCAGCCGTCGATGCCGATTTCCTCGATCCAGTATTTGGCCGCGCCGAGCAGATACTCCTTCACTTCCGGATGCTCCGTGTTCAGCTTCGGCATCAGCGGCTCGAAGGCGAACGTCTCATAGGTCGGCAGTCCGTCCTTGACCGCGATCGGCCACTCCATGACATGGAACCAGTCCGCGTACTTGGATTTTTCGCCGTTCTTCTGCACATCCTTGAAGGGCAGGAACTCCTTGCCGCTATGGTTGAACACCGCGTCGAGCATGACACGGATGCCGCGCTCATGGCAGGCGTCGACAAGCTGCTTCAGCAGCTCGTTCGTGCCGAAGTGGGAATCGACCTTCATGTAATCGGAAGTATCGTACTTATGGTTCGTCGTAGCCTGGAAAATCGGATTGAAGTAGATCGCCGTGATGCCGAGCTCCTGGAGATGATCGAGATGGTCGATGATGCCTTGCAGGTCGCCGCCGAAGAAGTTGTCCGGCTTCGGCACGCCGCCCCAAGGCAGCACGCCTTCGGGATCGTTGGAGGTGTCGCCGTTGGCGAAGCGCTCCGGGAAGATCTGATAGAAGACGGCGTCCTTCACCCATGCAGGCGGCGCATAGACGTCGATGGCGTTCAAATACGGGAAGTCGAACATGCCGTTCGGGTCGAGCGGCTCATCCTCGCGGAAGCCTTTCTCTTCGAAATAGAGCTCCTCTCCTCCGGAACGGAGCAGGAAGGCGTAGCGCAGACGGCGCAGGGAAGGCTGGACTTCGGCCTGCCAGTAATCGAAGCGGTCGTCGCTCGGCAGCTTTTTCATGACGAGGCGGGAGACGGTGCGGTCCCAGGCGTATTTGTCTCCATGGACGAGGATGACCTCGTCCATATCGTCCTTTTTGGTGCGCAGGCGGATATGGATGGTGCGGGTGTCGTAGCCGTAGGCCCAGTTGGCCTTCGGGCGGTGGAGAATGGACTCAAGATTCATGCGGCGCAAGCCTCCCTAGAGATGGCAAAAGCAAGTCACATGCAAAAAAAGGCACAACCGGGCGCGAAGATTGCTCGCGAGGTTGTACCTTACTTTTCAGCGGGTAGCATTGCCTTTGTCTTTGCACCGATTATACCTTATTCCCGGCTGCATTGACAATACGGCGGAGCAGCTTATGCGGTTTTCCGGACGCCTTCCTTGGGCTGGGCGTCATCTGCAGGAGCCGCTTCCGCCGCGGCCTCGGCTCTCTGGCGTTCGGCTGCATGGCCCGCTTTGTTGAGCAGGTTCCACGGATGGTTGTAATGCGGCTGGAAGAAGAAGTCGGCATAGGCGAGATCCTCCGCCGTCATCCGGTTCTGGATGCATACCGACAGCGTATTGGCGGCCTGCGTGAGATCGGCTTTCGACATGACCTGTGCTCCCAGTATGCGTCCCGAGTCCGATTCGTATACAAGCTTGAGCAGGACATCCTCATAGTCGGGCATGAATTCCGGACGGCTGGCTTCGCGGACCGTTACGGCGGCCGCGGCGATTCCCGCCGCCAGGGCAGCTTCCTCGGTCATGCCGGTCGAGGCGATGTTGAGATCGAACAGCTTGATGCCCGACGTGCCCTGCGTGCCCCGGTAGCGGACGAGCGGCTCCAGCAGGTTTTTGCCGACGAGCGTTCCCATCCGCACCGCGTTGGTGGCCAGAGGAATGTACGCCTGCTTGCCCGTAGGGTTGTAGCGGACAGCACAGCTGTCGCCTGCCGCCAGCACGTCGGGGTTGCTCGTGCGCATGTAATCGTCGACGAGAATGGCGCCGTTGTCCAGCATGTCGATCTGCCCCTTCAGCAGGTCCGTGCCGGGGCGGAAGCCGATGCAGAGCACGACGAGATCGGCTTCGTAGCTGCCGCCGGCGGTCATCACCCGCCGCACGCGGCCGTCCTCCCCTTCGAAGCCGGTCACCATCTCGCCGAGGGCCGTTTGGATGCCATGCCCGGCCAGCTCCTCTTCGGCCAGGGAGGTGAACTCGGCATCCAGATACTTGGCCATGACGCGGTCCATATTGTCGAGCAGGACGACTTCCTTGCCGAGCTCCCGGAACGCTTCGGCCAGCTCGATGCCGATGTAGCCGGCGCCGATGACGGCTATCCGGCGCGCTTCCTTCGAGCGCGAGATGATTTCCTTGGCGTGGAAATAGTTTTTGCACAGCTGAATGTTGTCGAGGCCGATGCCGTCCATAGGGGGGACGACGGGCCAGGAGCCGGTCGTGACGACCAGCTTGTCGTAGCTGTCCATGAACTCCTCGCCCGTCTCGAGGCTGCGGACGGCGAGCGTTTTGGCCGCCGTATCGACCTGCACGACCTCATGCAGCATGCGGGTCGTGACGCCGAGCTCCGCGAGCTGCTGCGGCCGGCTGTAGAACAGGCTGTCGGGATCCTTCACGACGCCGCCCACATGGAGGGCGATGCCGCAGGACAGGAACGAGATGTTGTCATTGCGTTCGTATACGGTGATTTCGGCCTGAGGGTGTTCGGCGGCGATCGTCTTGACGGCGGCGGTGCCGGCATGCGTACATCCAATAACGGCTATTTTCATCGTGAATTCCTCCCGGAAGGTTTAATTCGATTTAATTGTGAAATAAATCACATACTAGCCGATAAAGCTGCGGCCTTGCTTCCACGAGCCGGTGTGAGAGAGGCCTCGGCCGGATAAGATCGGCCAGCGTGGTTGGGATGGGCAAGACCGCCGCAATAAGTTGTGAAATAAATCACAATCTCTTCATGGCTTTATCTTACACCTGCCGGAAAGGGAATGCAATAGGCGCAGACTCCGGGAATATTGCGAATTTGTGACATGCCGCGGAACCCATGTGCCGGCTGTTTAACGCCGCGGAAACCGATAGTCAATGCCGAATAGGATAAGGCTTGGAAGCTGCCGGGGAGCTTGGGCGGAAGCCCGGGCTGCCGCAAGCAATCCGGAAGATCACAGCGTCGTCAAGGCTTGCGCAATGACGGCTGCGGCCGACAGCAACGCCCCTCGCGCGGCGCGCGAGGGGCGTGGGAACTTGCGTCCTTATGGACAGGGGACACGCTCTGCGACCGGGTTATTCCGGCTTCGCCAGCTGGCCGGACCGAAGCCGCCGCACGGCATCGTCGAGACGGGACATCGCTTCCTCGAGGATGGAGCGCGGACAAGCGGCGTTGAGCCGCATATGGTCGGCGCCGCCGCTGCCGAAGGCCGTGCCGGCGCTGAGCTGAAGCCGCGCCTCGTCGAGGAAGAAGCGGTGCAGATCGGCATCCTGCATTCCCAGTCCCGAGCAGTCCAGCCAAAGCAGGTAGGTGCCCTCCGGCAGCTTGACGGATATTTCGGGAATATGCTCTTCGATATATGAAGCCACGTAGGCCAGATTGCTCCGGATGTAGGCCAGCGCCTCCTCCAGCCATTCCTCGCCTTCTCCATACGCGGCTTTGGCTGCGGCGTAGCCGAAGACGGAGATGGAGCCGAGCGAGCAGCGGCGCAGCTCCTCGGTAATCTGGCTGCGCAGTCCGTCATCCGACACGATGATGTTGGACGTATTCAAGCCGGCGATGTTGAAGCTCTTGCTCGGCGCCGTGCAGATGACGGAGCGCGAGGCGGCGGCAGCGGACAAGGAGGCATAGGGAACGAAGGCTTCCTCTCCATGGACGAGATCGCCGTGGATCTCATCCGACACGACCAGGATGCCGCGGCTCAGACAGAGCTCCGACAGCCTGTCCAGTTCGGCCCGGGACCAGACCCTGCCGACGGGATTGTGGGGATGGCACAGGATAAGCATTTTCACGGAGCCGTCGGCCGTCATTTCCTCCAGCTCGTCGAAATTGATGCGGTAGGTGCCGTCGGAATCGAGCAGCAGAGGGTTGAGCGCGAGCTCTCGGCCGTTGTCCGAGACGATGCTGTGGAACGGCGGGTAGACGGGAGGCTGGATGACAATCCGGTCTCCAGGCGACGTGCAGGCGCGGATGATGACGCCAAGCGAAGTGACGACTCCGGGACAGAAGCGGATCCATCTCGGATCGACCTCCCAGCCGTGGCGGCGCCCCATCCATGCGGCAACCGCTTCTTTATAGGCGGAGGAGATGTTCGTATACCCGAGAACTCCTTGCGACAGGCGCTGCTGAAGCGCCTCGAGAACGGCGGGCGGCGCGGCGAAGTCCATGTCCGCCACCCACAGCGGCAGAATGTCTTTGCCGGGATGAAGCCCCCACTTCTCGGAGGAGATGGAATCGAACGCATGGAGCTGGTCAAAACGCGATGATGGGTTGGTCATAAAGAGAACGCCCCTTTCCTATGCCTTGCCTTGCAGACGGCAGTTCTCTCTATTATAAGGCTTGAATCGAGTCTTGGCTTCCTTCAGGAGGACTGCTCCTTTCCCTCCTCGGCCGGCTGAGGCATTGCCGTATTCCGCACCAGCCTTTGATACTGCCTGATGAAGGGAGCTGAAAGTGCATCGATGCGTTTTCTCAGCCCGAATACGGCGAGAGCTGCAAACAGTGCAAGAAGCGCAGCGCCGGCGATATCGGCGGGGTAGTGAACGCCGACAAAGACGCGGCCGAGTCCGGTCAAGACCGCCATGGCGAGCAGCAGCAGGCCGGTGCGCCGCTTGACGAACAGGACGCTGACGGCCAGCGCGAAGGCGAGCGTGGAGTGGTCGCTCGGAAACGAAGCGTCGGCAGCGTGCGCGACCAGCTGATGCACATGCACGGAAGCGACGAATGGGCGCGGATGATTTACGGCGGGCGAGATCAGGAAAATGCCGACCAGCAGCGCGAGCGAGGCTGCCAAGCTGGCTTGGAATACCGCCTTTTGATTGTGCTCGCGACCTGTAAGCCACAGCAGAGCCAAGATGCCGAGCATGACGAATACGAGATATTCCGCACAGAAGATCATAAGGCTGTCCAGCCAGGCATAACGGCCGGCCCAACCGTTGATAAACTCGAAGATTTGTTCATTCATGGATGATCACCTTTCGCATAATGAGGTTAGATTCCACTATACGAAGCGATTATGAATATTTTATGAAGCGGGGATAGAGGGACAGTTAAGAAAGTGTTCCTAAACGCTTCACAGGATGTTCAGAGCGGAAGCGTATGCTGGGCAGGAGAAAGGCGGGATTCAGATGGAAGAGGCGGTTGAGGCATTAGGGCTTGCGGATCGGCGTTGTCTCCAGTTGTTCCTCATTAGCAAAGGGCTCCTTCCGGCAGGAAGGCCGGCTTGCGCGCGCCGGCAGCCGATGCCGTCCCGGCTTTCCTTAAGAAGGAAATGGAGTGCTGTCGCCGGGGCTGATTCGGATGGCTTGCCGCCTGGTTTCGGTTCCCTGCATAGAATCGCTTTCGGCCTTGGCATGGCCTCGGCTCCAGCCTTGTTTTTTGGCTTCGAATCCCTTATGTTTGTCCGTAAAGAGGCTTGATCTTGAACGGTGCAGGCCGAAGGAAACCGGAGCGGATGACGATGTCTATACGTGTTAAGCTGCTTCTCTCTTATGCCGCCATGCTTGTCGTTCCGCTGCTGTTGATGCTGATGACAGCCCTGCTGCTCGTATTTGTCTTCCGCGGGGAGCTCGTGCCGCTCAAGACGATGTTCAAGGCGCAGCTGGAAAGCTTGGATGAGGACAATTACGACTCGCTGCTTAAGCATACGATTGCCCGAAATCGAGCGCTTCTGACAGATCAGGGTTATCTGGACGATCTCGCCGGCAGCTTGTCTAGCGAGGGCCAGGCGCTGTTTGTCCGCGTCGACGGCCAGCCTTTCTATGTGTCTGCCGCAATCCGCGGCAAGGATGCGCTCCTGGGCTCCCTCCCTGCCTATACGGCTGGACAAGAGGCGCGCGGGCTTCCCGCGATCACTTACGAAGGCGAGCTGTATACCGCCCGGCAGTACAACTATCTGACGGCGGAGGGGGATCGGGGAAGCCTCTTCCTGCTCAGGCGGACCGACCCGCTTCTGTTCGCGGCCAGGAAGCTGTTTCCGCTGCTGTTCGTTTCGCTGCTGTTCATCCTGGTGGCGACTCACCTCCTGCTGACGAGCCTGATGTCCCGGCGGATTATTCGGCCGCTGCTCCGGCTGGAGCGCGCAGCCGGGGAAATTACGGAAGGGAATCTGGATTTCTCGGTCGACATCGCCGGCAAGGACGAGATCGGACGGCTCGGAATCGCCTTCGAGAACATGAGGAGCCGGCTGCAACAGTCCATCCGCCTGCAGCGGCAATATGAAGACAACCGCAAGGAGCTGATTACCAGCATATCTCATGATTTGCGGACGCCGCTGACGTCTATTCAGGGATATGTGGACGGCATTCTGGAAGGCGTCGCCAATTCCCCGGAAAAGACGGAGCTTTATTTGCAGACCATCTCATTGAAAACCGCGGAGATGAGCCATTTGATCGAGGAGCTCTTCCTCTATTCGAAGCTCGACCTCAAGGGGATTCCGTTTCACTTCGAGGAGGTTCCTCTGGCCGCATTCGCGGCCGACTGGGCCGATGAGCTGGCGATCGAGCTCGAAAAGCGGGGAGCGAGGCTGGAGGCGGAGATCGAGGCCGGACCGGAATGGCGGGTCCGGATCGACAGGGAGAAATTCAAGCGCGTACTCGGGAATATCGTTCAGAACAGCGTCAAGTATGGAGATAAGCCGGAGCTGGCGATTGCGGTTCGCGTGCATGCGGACGGTGATCGCGCCGTGCTGGAGGTCGGGGACAACGGTCCGGGAATCCCTTCCGAAGCTCTCCCTTACATCTTCGACCGTTTCTTCCGCGCGGAGGAATCTCGAAATGCAGTGACAGGCGGCACGGGGCTTGGGCTGGCCATTGCCAAGCAGATCATGGAAGGACTCGGCGGAAGCATCGAGGCCGACAGCGCGCCTGGACAAGGAACCTGCATCAAGCTTATGCTGCCGGCAGCATATGCCAAGGAGGCGGAGAAATGAAGCGAATACTGATTGTAGAGGACGAGCCCAGCATTGCCGGGCTGCAGCGGGACTATATGGAAATCAACGGATTCCATGCCGATATCGCCGGAGACGGAGAAGCGGGCTTGGAGATGGGGCTTACAGGCCGCTACGATCTGATCGTGCTGGATGTGATGCTGCCCAAGCTGAACGGCTTCGACGTTTGCCGCCAATTCCGGGAGAGCCTGGATATTCCGGTCTTGATCGTAACCGCGCGCCGCGAGGACGTCGACATGATCAGAGGCCTCGGGCTCGGTGCGGACGACTACATTGTGAAGCCCTTCAAGCCGGCTGAGCTCGTAGCGAGAGTGAAAGCCCATCTGTCGCGCTACGAGCGGCTGATCGGAAGGGGGGCCACGCGCGAGATCCAGGTCAATCAGCTGCGCATCGAACCCGATTCCAGACGGGTATTCGTCCGGGACGAGGAGGTCGTGCTGACGACAAAAGAATTTGATCTCCTGTATTTCTTGGCTTCGAATCCGAACCGGGTGTACAGCAAGGACCAGCTGTTCGACCGGATCTGGGGGCTCGAAGCGCTGGGAGACGCCCAGACCGTGACGGTGCATATCCGCAAGATCCGCGAGAAGATCGAATACGGCAAGACGGAAGTGCCCTATATTGAAACGTTATGGGGATCCGGGTATCGGTTCCGCGAATAGAACGTCAAGAAGCGCTTTGGCCGACGCAGCGGCAAAGGCGCTTCTTTTCATTTGTATTCCCGCCGGATCCGGTAGCCGAAGCCTCGAACCGTCTCGATGACGGAGCTGCTTTTGCCGCCGCTCCCGGTTTTTTTGCGCAGGTAGCCGACATAGACGTCGACAATTTTTGGGCCGCCTTCAAAATCATACCCCCATACCGAATCGAGGATCTGGTCGCGTGATAGAGCTTGCCCTCTGTGGCTGAGCAGGCAGCTCAGCAAGTCGTACTCCTTGGTCGTAAGGCGAAGAGACTGTCCATATAAGAACGCCTCCCTATTGTCCATATCGACCAGGAGCCCTCCTGTCCCGAGCTTCCGTCCCGCGTCTCCTTGCCGGGGAGGAGCGGCGGTTCCGGTCCGAAGGCAGCGGCGGATTCTCGCCAGCAGCTCCTCCATCGCGAAGGGCCTGACGAGATAATCGTCGGCTCCCCCGTCTAGACCGGCCACCTTGTCGGAAAGAGACTTGGCGGCATTCAGCATGATGACCGGCGTATGCTCGTCCAGGTTGCGGATTCGAGCGAGCACTTCCAATCCGCTGAGGCCGGGCAGCTTCGCATCCAGCAGAATAAGATCCCATTTCCCCTTCATGGCTTTGTCCAAGCCGTCCCGTCCGTCGAAGGCCGCTTCGGTCCGGTAGCCGCTCCGTCCAAGCTCCTTCATGAGCCGGCGTCTCGTCTTCGGCTGGTGATCCACGATCAGAACATGCATGCCGTCCTCTCTCCTTTCCTCTATGGAACTCATTGTAGCTTCGGTTTCTTAAATAAAAGTGAAGCGGCGACTCTCTTACCGCTTTCTAATCATCGGAGGCTAGACTGATGTCGATTATGCGATCGCGAAAGGGGAAATCGGCATGAGAACGGCAAATTCCGAGGCAGGCTTAGGGGATATCAAAGTCCCGCGCATTACGATTTATTTTTGGCTTATCAAAATCATGGCGACTACCGTCGGCGAGACGGCCGCAGATTTTCTGAACGAAGGACTTGGGCTTGGTCTGGCCAATACGACCTTGGTCACGGCAGCGATCCTGATTGGAGCGCTGGTCCTTCAATTCCGGAGCAGCCGGTACGTTCCCTGGACGTATTGGCTCGCGGTCGTGCTGATCAGCGTAACCGGCACGCTGATCACGGATAATCTGACCGATAGCCTGGGCGTGCCGCTGGAGCTCTCCAGCCTCTTGTTCGCCGTGCTGCTAGCGATTGTTTTCTTCCTCTGGCATGCCTCGGAAAAAACGCTTTCCATCCATTCCGTGCGCACGCCGAGAAGGGAAGCTTTCTACTGGCTGTCCATCCTGTTCACCTTCGCCTTCGGGACAGCTGCCGGAGACCTGCTGTCGGAAGGGCTCGGCCTCGGCTACTTGGAAGCCGCTGCTATCGTTGCCGCTTTGACCGCCCTCACCTATCTGGCCAGCAGGATACGCCCGTCCGCAGCCGTGCCGGCGTTCTGGGCGGCCTATATCCTGACTCGCCCGCTGGGCGCTTCCCTTGGCGACTATCTTACTCAGCCCAACGATGACGGCGGCCTGGGGTGGGGGACAAGCGGCATCAGCTTCTTCTTTTTGCTGGCGATTATCGTCCTGGTCGTCTATTTGACGAAAACCCGCCGCGATGACTTTGGAGCCTCTTCTTCCCTGGAACAAAAATCTTGATTCTGGACCCAAGCAGGCGAGGCCTGGAGGAAGGAGGACAGCCGATGTCCAGCCGTTCATCCCCGCCCGTCAAGCATATCGTCCGGAACGTCTTATTGCTCGCGCTCCTCTGCGCGGTCATGGCTTGCTTGATCCGTTCGGGGGAAACGAAAGCGCTCCTGCTCTACTTCAGCCCATTCGGATGGATGGGAGCGCTGGTCGGCCTGCTTATTCAGACCGCCGTTAATATGGCGCCGGTGCCGGGAGAATTCACGTCGGTCCTGCTGATGGAAATGTATGGAGCCGTCTGGGGCGGCGTGCTCTCGTATGCCGGCGGCGTGCTCGGAGCGGCCGGTTCCTATTGGCTCGCCGGCATGCTCGCTGCGCCGCTGCGCCAAAGCGTCGGCTCGGGCCGCCTGTATGCCAAGGCAGAGGAGCTGCTCACGCGGGGAAACGGGGTCAGCCTGCTGATCGCCCGGCTGCTGCCTTACCATTTGGTGAACTATGCTTGCGGGTTGATTAGAGTCCGTTTCCGCACCTACTTTTGGACTTCATTGGTCGGGCTGATTCCGTTCCATCTCGCCATGATTCTGCTGTATGCGGGAGTGAAAAAAGGATCGCTCGCGGGGATGGCTGCCTCCGCCGTCCTGCTCCTCCTGCTGGCCGCCGCCGGCTGGCTCTACTCCAGATATGGACGACGGGCCGCAAAAGAGGGGACGGCGCCCGCTCCGAGAAGAGCAGCGGATTCACAGCGGGAGGCTTGTCCGTCTGCCGGGACTGAGGTAGAATGAGACCCATCTTGCCTCGGCCGGCATCCGCCGGTACGACAGGCTGACGGGAGGAAACGGGATTTGACTCATATCCTGAAGATGGATAGGCTCGCGAAGAGCCTCCCCGCCAAGAAGGCCGACGGAGGCAGGCGCATGCTGTTTCAGGAAGTCAGCGGATCGATATCCAGCGGGGAAACCGTCGTCGTGCTGGGACGCTCGGGACAGGGGAAGAGCACGCTGCTGCGGGTTCTTTCGCTGCTTGAGCAGGCGGATTCCGGCTCCGTCGAGCTCGACGGGAAATCCTGCGCCGATATGGAGCCGCGGCTGTGGCGCCGACAGGTCGCGTACGTGTCCCAGACCCCGGTGATGCTGCCGGGCAGCGTCGATTCGAATCTGGCCGCACCGAGCGCGCTGAACGGGCTGCCGTTCGAGCGCGAGCAGGCCTATGCCCTGCTGGATGAAGCGGGACTGGGATCCATCGACCCCGGCAAGGACGCATCGGAGCTGTCCGGAGGCGAGAAGCAAAGGCTGTCGCTGATCCGCTCGCTTCTTCTCAAGCCGCATTTCCTGCTGCTGGATGAGATTACGGCATCTCTTGATCCCGGCAGCGCGCTGTCCATCGAGAAGCTGCTGTCGAGATGGAGATCGGAGCATGGAACCGGCATGCTGTGGATTTCCCATGACCAGGAGCAGGCAGCCCGGGCGAGCAGCCGAATCTGGTTCATGGCGGGGAATACGATTCTGGAGGATGCCGACACCGGCCGATTCTTCTCCCGTCCGGCAACCCCCGAGGGTTTGGCGTTTCTGGGCAAGGGGCCATCCTCGGGCGATCCTGGCGGAAGCGGAGCGGAGGAAAGCTGATGTCTTATACGGCGCTGGCCTTTACAGTTCTGTTCATCATGATTACCATGTTCATCTCTTATTGGCAGAAGCTCGGTCTGGAGAAAGGCATCGCCATCGGGACGATCCGGGCGGCGGTACAGCTGCTGGCAGTCGGCTACGTGCTCCAGGCTGTATTCGAAAGCCGCAGCCATTGGCTCCTGGCCGCCATCATCGCGGTCATGATCGTCGTTGCCGCCCGGAATGCTTCCGCCAAGGGCAAAGGAGTTCCCGGCATCTTCTGGAGAATCGCCGCTGCTCTTCTCGCCACGGAGCTGCTTATGATGGGCATTCTGCTGCTGCTCGGCATTATCGAGCCTACTCCCCGTTATATCATTCCGCTCAGCGGGATGACGATCGGCAACGCGATGGTCGCCGGGGGATTGTTCCTCACGCAGCTGATGCGGGAGTCGGAGTCCTCGCGCGGCGAGATCGAGACGCTGCTCGCTCTCGGAGCTTCCCCGCGGCAGGCGGTGCAGGGAACGCTGAAGCGCGCTGTCCGCTACAGCATGATTCCGACGATCGACGGCATGAAGACCGTCGGCCTCGTCCAGCTTCCCGGCATGATGACAGGCATGATCATTGCCGGCGCGGATCCGGTGGAAGCCGTCCGCTACCAGATTCTGATCGTCTTCGCCTTCACCAGCTCGGCCGCGGTCACGAGCATGCTGCTCGGCGCGCTTACCTACCGCAAGCTGTTCTCGGACGGCATCGGCATGCTGGTCCGTTACGGACGGGCAGACTGACGCCCGGAGAGAGGATTGGTGCAGGAGAGTCAAAGGCAGCTCTGCAGGGAGCTGCACGAGGCGCGCGAGTACACCAAACATTGCCTGCCTATCTGTTGCGCCGGACACCTTGAGAGGAGGTCCGGCGTTTTTTTGCAGACTCCAGATCGAGGAGCTTCGGCTGCCCAGCCCTTTTGAGGAACTTTTTTGAATGAGTCTGTTCAAGGTTACATAGGTGAATAGAGGCTTATCGAAAGGAGAGAGGGCAATGTCGAAGAAACCGGTCATTTGGGTCACGGCATGCTGCATCGGCATCTCGCTGCTGGGAGGAGGGCGGGCGGCGGCCCGGAACGCCCAGTGGCAAGCCGAAGCGGATCGGCAGGGCTCCATGCAGGTCGTCGTCGTGGCGGCAGCTTCCTCCGGCTTCAAGGCCAGGCTGGCCTTGTGGGAAAAGCAGGGCGGACGCTGGACCCGCACGCTCGGAGAGGCGCCGGCCGTGATCGGCCGCGGAGGCATGGGCAAGGAGAAGGAGGGGGACGGGAAGACCCCCGAAGGCCTGTTCAAGCTGGGCAAAACCTTTGGCGCTTCGGCAAAGCCGCCGGGACTGAAGATGCCGTATACGATAACGGACAGCTCGGACTATTGGATCGACGATCCCGAATCTCGGGATTACAACCGCTGGATCCGCACCGATGGGGATCCTTCGCGCCTGTGGAATTCCTTCGAGCGGCTCAAGCAGCCGCTGTACCGATACGCCATGGTGATCGAGTACAATACTCATCCCATCGTTGCGGGCAAAGGAAGCGCGATTTTCCTCCATCTATGGAGAAGCGCCTCGCAGCCGACGGCAGGCTGTGTCGCGATATCGGAGTCCACCATGCTGAAGCTTATGGGACGTCTCGATTCCGCGCGCGAACCGATGATATTCATGTCGAATCGCTAAGGTCCAAGGGACTATTTCCCGGGTAATGCTTGTTCCGGCTTCCGGCTGAGCGATAGAGAATGGGCTTGCTATCGTCTCCTTCCCGCTCATCGTCTGGAAGCGGAATAAGCGCTCTATCCCGCTGAGATCAGCCGTTCCCAAGCTCTACGCGCCATTCGTTGCAGGTCATAAAGCTGCCTTTCGGATACTCGAACCGGCACTCGCCGACGAGATTTAAGCCGGCTTTGCGGCAAATCGCATTGGACGGAAGGTTGGAGATGGAAGGGAATGCGCATGCATGGCTGAAATGCCCGTCGGAGGCGGCGGCAGCGATCGCAGCCTTAAGCGCAGCCGTTCCGATCCCCTGTCCCTGAAGGGCGGGCAGCGTGAACCAGCCCATCTCATAGACGCTCTCCCCGTTCCACACATGTTCCCAGTAGCCGATGCAGCCTGCCTGCGTGCCATCCGGAAGGACAATGCTGAACATCCGGTCGGTGGCGTGATGCTGCAGAGCCAAGTAGCGCTCATGCCGCTTGCCAACCTTCTCCTCAGACTCCGGTCCTCCGATATAACGGGTCATGTCAGGGGCGTTGGCAAGCTGAAGCAGATAGAAATCGTCCTTTGCATAGGGTCGAAGAGAGACGGAAGGCAATGATTTCAACATTGGAATTCCTCCTTGGATTGTATTTAAGCTTGGAGTGCGCCAGGATGGTTCTGATTCCCAGTATACATCCTTTTCCTGCCAGCATGTTGTCAGCATTAGGGAAAGGCTGCCACCATAATGGGCTAAATTCATTAGAGTTCTGCCTCGATGATGGGTTAAAGTCATTAGAGTTCTGCCTCGATGATGGGTTAAAGTCATTAGAGTGCTGCCTCGATGATGGGTTAAAGTCATTAGAGAGGCTGCTTCCGTGATGGGCTAGATCCCTGTCCGGTAGAGGCCTGTCTCTGATGAACGCAAGCCATCCGTCCCCTCCCGAAAAGACAGCCTCATGTCCGATTTGGAGGGGCTTTTTGTGCGGATTCAGAGGGTATCTCCTGTACAGCGGGAATGCTACAATCTATTTTGCCTAGATTTGACAGCGCTTACAAGGTTGTATTTCAGCTGCATCAGAGTCTAGGGCCAACGTTATGGCGACGCGCAGCGTGAAGGGATGACCGCGATTCGTCGCGTTGTGCGTAGCGATCCATTCTCAGGAGGTGATGCCGTTCACGAGGGAATATCATTTCTGTCGGGCATTTGCGTGTCTTCATGCTTACCCGTTTTTTGGTCCCATCCCCATTTGAAGCGGAGGAATAGATCATGAACAAAATGAAGCGGCTGCTTCCGTCGGCTGTCATCGCTGCCTTATGCGTTTCCGCTTTTGCATCCGCCGTATATGCGGCTGCCTGGACTTCGTCCGACAAATACGGCAACTGGAGCAATGGCGGTTATATCGTCTACAACAATGTATGGGGCAGCGGAGCCGGCGCCCAGACGATCTGGGCCAATTCCTACAGCAACTGGGGCGTCACCTCGAACCAGCCTTCCACCGGGGGCGTGAAGTCCTATCCCAACAGCACCAAGGATATCGGCATCGCGCTCGGTTCCCTCAAAAGCCTGACCAGCTCGTTCAACGTGACCGTTCCCGGCAGCGGCTCCAGCTATTCGTCCGATTACGATATCTGGACCGGCAACTACGCCCATGAAATCATGCTCTGGATGAACAAATCCGGCGCGGTCGGCCCGATCGCAGGCTCCTGGGATGCTAATGGAAATCCTGTCGCGGCTTATACGAACGTGAGTGTCGGCGGCCATACATGGAACGTTTACAAGGGAAGCAACGGTTCCAACGACGTCTTTTCGTTCGTCCGCACAAGCAATACGAACTCCGGTACGGTCGATGTGCTCGCCGTGCTCAACTGGATCAAGGGCAAGGGCTGGATGGGCAATGAAATCGTGAACCGCGTGCAGTTCGGCTTTGAGATCACTTCCTCTCCGAATGCTTCGTTCACCTGCAATCAGTTCTCGGTCAGCTATTCCTGAGCACTCGCATAAAAACCCGCAGCAACGGCCGAAAGGCTTATGCTGCGGGTTTTTTCATGATGATGCAGGCTGCGGAACGCCGATTTCGTACAGACGGTCGTAATGTTCCGGGTTGAAGCTGTACAGCTGCTCGGCCTTGAGGCCGGAAGCCGGCGACAGCTCCTGCGGACTGCGGAAGAGCAGGACGCCCTCAAGCACGCCATCCAGCTCCGCCTGCAGGCCGCTCCGCTTGAGCAGCTGCATGTACTCGTAGTCGCGGATGCCGCGCTGGAGCCATTTGTACCGGAGCGAGAGCAGGGGGGCGCCAAGCTTGCCGGGATAGACGAAGTTGGTGTCCCCGGCCTTCCAGATCGTCGGCCGGTAGGACAGCTTGCGCAGCGGATCATCCGGCCAGACCGTATAGTTCCAGCGCAGGAAGCCGTCCAGCTGCAAGCCTTCGGCGAGCCAGGGGATGACTCTGGCCTCGATCGCCGGAGAAGACAGGAACGTGTTTGGCTTTTCGGGACTGCAGCAGACGTAATAAGCGACGGTTCCGTTCAAATCCCGCTTAAGCTTGAGGAGCTTCTCATGCTCCTCGGCCGCGCAGTTGAGCGCCGGCACGTAATCCTCGATGCCTTCGATGTTCTCGGAGATGAACGAGGTATGGTTGATGGCGGCTTTGTAGCGCAGGGATGGGGCGGTTGTCCGGAGGAAGTCCAGGGACTGGCGGAAGACGTCCATGCTCTCCGGCTCGTCGGCGACGATGCGCACTCGCTGCGTCCAGCCCATTTCGCTGAAATGAGCCTCCAACATGCTCACATATTCCGCGAACTCCTGCGTTTTCCTCATGAACCGGAAGCAGCCTTCCGCTTCGTCGAAATAGCGGATACGGACCGCGTCCGGATGTCCCTCCATCAGACCGCCGTAGCCGGCATGGACATTGGTCCAAATATTAATGAGGCCGAAAATCTCGATTTCCCTCGCAATTCCGTGGCTTTCGCCCAGAGCCACGTACCGGTCCATGGCCGAGAAGTCGCAGTGGAATTGTCCGTCCATGCTCTTGCGAACCGGCACGATGCTGTATTCGTTCAGGTCGGACGGCTCCGCGTCGATGAAGGAGCTTTGGCCGCTCCACGGCTCCTCGGAGACGATGAGCGTTAGAGCCTTCTGGCCCAGCTGTCCGAGGCTGTGCAGGTAGCGGTCCAGAAGGTCGAAGTGGGCGTCCGACCAATACGGAACCTCGTATTTGCGGGCGATGTTGCAGTTATGCTGCCATAAGTCGAGGTAGAACGAATAGTCGGACGGCTCCGGCAGGGATGCCTCCGAAATCGCGAGGGTGAAGCTCAGCGTCTCGACGAGGACCTCGTCCTCGAACATTGTGTGCGCATAAAAGCGGATGCGGCCGGAGTACCTGCCAGGAGCAGCGCTTTCCGAAGCGTGAAGCTCGACCCAGACCGGCTGGATGCTCCTTTTCGCCACGAAAACATGGACATCGTCCAGCAGCGCGTCGGCTGTCGGGGTTCCGTTGTCGTCGCCGATGAGCCCGACCCACCTGATCTCGGTGCGGACGGGAGCGTCCGTGTCCAGCTCGCAGCGGATGATCTTGAGCGGGCCTCCCTTCCACAGAAGCGCGTCGCGGCCCGCGGTCGCGAGGAAATCCTCCTCGTCCGAGCTGACGACCGCCTGGAAGGCCGCGCTGTCCCGGCGGCAGCAGCGCAGATCCAGATGTTTGACCGCCGCATCCTTTTGGCCTTGATCCCACCAATTCACGGAACGTTTGTATTTATAGAACATGGACTTCAAGCCAATATTCATGAAGCACCTTCTTTCGTGAAAATAGCGGATTTTCTCCGCTCCTCTTCCTCAGCGGCAGGGAGCCTTTTTGGCGCACTTTTCATGTGCGGACTCTCAGAGCTGGACACTTGACTGAAAATGAAAATCAGACAAAGACAAGCGCTTATCGCTTCGAGCGAATACAGCGGGGACCGAGGCTGCTTATCGCATGCTGTCGATCGCATGTGCATGTGTGCTGCTCGCAAGGGTGTTGAATGTGCGGTTGCTGATCGCTCGGCTGCTGATGGACAGGTTGCATAGAGCCTGGATGCTGATTGTATGGATGCAGATCGCCCGAGCTGATCGCCCGGTTGCGAATGGCTCGATTGCTGATCGCCCGGTTGCTGATGGCATGGTTGCAGATCGCCCGGTTGCAGAACGCCCGGCTGGAGAACGCCCGGCTGGAGAACGCCCGGCTGGAGAACGCCCGGCTGGAGAACGCCCGGCTGGAGAACGTCCGGCTGCAGATCGCCCGGTTGCAGAACGCCCGGCTGGAGAACGCCCGATTGCTGATCGCCCGGTTGCAGATCGCCCGGTTGCAGAACGCCCGGCTGGAGAACGTCCGGCTGGAGAACGCCCGACTGCAGATCGCCCGACTGGAGAACGCCCGGCTGCAGATCGCCCGGTTGCAGATCGTCCGGCTGGAGAACGTCCGGCTGGAGAACGCCCGACTGCAGATCGCCCGACTGCTCATCGCCCGGTTGCCTATCGGACATTGGTTCCGCTATTTGGAGGGAAATCGTAGATTGGGCATAGCTATTGGACATACGATCCGTTATTCTATGAAATTCTATTGGTATGCAAATATTTATTTTGAAATAGCGGAACGTATGTCCGATAGAGATGAAATTGCCTTCAAATCACAGGAATAGCGGAACGTATGTCCGATAGCAGACTTATGTAGAGTTAGAGATTCAATATAATATCGATAAAAGCGATAAATTTAATAAACTGGGCTACACTCATACAGCCGAGCAGCCCGACGATCAGCAGAAATGGAGAGTATTCAATCAAAAGGCGCCTGGATAGATCTTGTCCAGTCCCATCGCGCCGATCTGCGGAGTGCGGCCTGTCGGCTCATGGCGCTGCTGCTCCCGGATGACGGTCCCGTCCTCCAGATGGATCCAGCTCTCGAATTCGCGGCTGCCCTCCCGCATGCGGATGACGCGGGCGCCGGGAAGGAACGGGCGGTCCAGGTAGCCATTGCGTGTCGTCCGCCCGAAGCTGAGCCGGATGCCATGCCATTCTCCCCAGTAATCATGGCCGTGGTCATGCCCGGCAAAGGTGCCGACGACGTCTCCCATCTCGATCATCGCGGCGAACATGCCCGAGTTGATCCATGGAGCGCAGGAAAAATCGGCGTTCCGTTCTCCGTAGCAGACGGTGAAATCCCAGACATCGTTGTATTCCGGCAGCGGGATGTGGAAAAAGGCCAGCGAAGGCAGCGGAACGCCGCCGTTGTCCTCGGTCAGCCCCTGCGACTGCGAGACGTACCAGTCGATCTGGTCGCGGCGGATCCAATCGTAGAAGCCCATCCGCGTGTACTCCAGCGGCGAATAGCTTCCCGAGTCCAGGAAATACAGAGCGGCAGCCGGAGAGTTGGAGTCAAACCCGGCTACGCATACTGCTCTTCCCCTCGGACCGTTGAGCCTCTGGCCGGGTTCGTTCCCGATGAATTTCCTTCCAGCCAACTGGCCTGATTTCCGACCTGCGCATGCAGCATTCCCATCTGCCCCAGCATCCTCGTATCCGCCTACAGCCTCTGCAGCCCTTGCAGCCCAATCTGCCCCTGAATCCCCGTCTACTCCTGAATCCCCGTCCGCCCCCGCAGTCCCGGCTCCCGAGCCCATCACCGTCAGCACATAATTGCCGCTGCCGTGGATGCCCGGCGGATCGGGCTTGGCCGCGTTGAGCGGATAAGCGAGCTGCAGGGCATGCAGCTGCTCCCTGGTAACCATCCCCTCCGAGTCGTGGTTGCCGAATACGGCCGCCCACCGCACGCCTGCCTGCTCCGGAACCCGGCATGCCCGGCGGAACGCTTCGACCGGATCGGGATGGCCGAGGGAGGCAATGACATCGCCCGTGAACACGGCCAGATCGGCGTCCTCGTCCTTCAGAATCCGTTCCATCATGGCCGCCATGCGCCGCTCTTCGTCATCGTCGCGGCAAAATTCCGTGTCGGAGAACTGCACGATCGTGAACGTGCCGTCCCCGCGGAAGCGCAGCGGAGGCTTGCGGCTCCTCATGCCCGGAACAGTCCGTCCGGGATGCGGGCATCCGAGCCGGCCGGCAGCCGCAGCCCGAGCGCATGCGCCGCCACGGCGGCAGTGTCCTTGATGCTGACGGGGCCTTGAAGCCGGCCGGCGGCGATTCCCGGTCCTACACAGCCCCAGAAGACATTTTTGTCCATCTCGTGCTCGCTGCCGTGGCTGAATTTGTCCGCTCCGCCGCCGCCGTGGTCGGTGAGCAGGAGGATGAGGCTGTCCTGCAGCAGTCCGAGCCGCCCGATGGCATCCACGACGCTGCCGAGCAGGCGGTCGCATTCGGAGATGGCCTGCAGGTAATGCGGGGAGTCCGGACCGTAGCCGAACCGGTGGCCGGAGCCATCCGGCTCATCGAGCTGGAGGAACAGCAGCGATACATCCGGATTCGCTTCCAGGTAGCGGATCAGCTCGGAGACGAGCTCTGCGTCGGGCCGGGACAGCTTCTCGACGCCGGCATCCGCTTCAATAATGCCATCGTTGATCGGACCCCAGCCCGTGAAGGAAGCCAGCTTGGCTTGCGGCAGCTGCTCCCGCGCCAGACGGAACAGGGAAGGATAAGGGGAATCGGCCGGATAAGGCTCCGAGGCCGCGATCTCATTGGTCAGCCCATGCTTGGCCGGAACGACTCCATGCAGCACGGAGCCCCAGCATTCCGCGCTGATCGTGGGCGTTTCCGCCTGCGCCGCGCAGGTGTAAGCGCCTTGCGGAAGGAAGCGGTCCAGGAAAGGCGTCTGCGCCTGCTGGATGAAATTGCCGGCGCCGTCCATGCCTAAAATAAATACCCTCTTGATGATGGCCAGATCTTTTGCCACTATGTCACCTTCCTTGGATTGGATAGGGGACGCCGGCTGCCGCCGGATCCCGTGTTCACCGCTAGCATAAAGAGGGCGGAGAGCACCGTCAATACGATCCGGCGCCGCCGGACCAACAAGTCACGAGCGTGGCAACGGGAAGTCATGATCCTAGTAGCTGGCCCGTCCGGCGAATCCCTATAATGAGTCCATAAGCCGCCGCGCCGCATGAACGGCAACGGCCGGATACACGACAACATAGGGAGGCGGATAGAGTTGGAGACGGCTGTCGAGCAAGCGGCTGAAGTCCGGCGGAGCACGAGAACGGGCGCCTTTCTGCGCAAGCTGAAGAAATACCGGGCCCTGCTGATCATGACGGTTCCCGGACTGGTCTACCTCATCATCAACAACTACATTCCGATGTACGGCGTCGTCCTTGCCTTCAAGACCCTCAGCTACGACAAGGGAATCTGGGACAGCCCATGGACGGGCCTCGACAACTTCAAGTTCCTGTTCAACTCTCCGGACGCCTTTACGATCACAAGAAACACGATTCTATACAACGTCGTCTTCATCCTCGTAAATACGGTATTCGCGCTTCTGGTCGCGATTCTGATCAACGAGATCAAGGGCAAGGCCATCTCCCGCTTCTACCAGAGCACCTTCCTGCTCCCGCATATCGTCTCCATGGTCGTGGTCGCCTACCTCGTCTACGGCTTCCTCAATCAGGACAGCGGCCTGGTGAACACGATCCTGACGAAATACTTCCACAAGGATTCCATCGCATGGTACAGCGAGGCCGGCTACTGGCCTTACATCCTGGTCATCGTGAACGCGTGGAAAAATGCAGGCTACCTGTCGATCATCTACTTCGCCGCCATCATCGGCATCGACAAGGAATACTACGAAGCCGCCAGAATCGACGGGGCGACCCGCTGGAAGCAGATGACGGCGATCACGCTGCCGCTCATCATGCCGGTCATCCTCATCATGACGCTCATGGCCGTCAGCAGCATTCTGCGCTCGGACTTCGGCCTCTTCTACCAGGTGACGATGGCTTCCGGTCCGCTCATTCCGACGACAAATACGATCGACACCTTCGTCTACCGAGCCATGGTCCAGCTGGGCGACATCGGCATGTCTTCGGCAGCAGGCTTGTACCAATCCGTCGTCTGCTTCTTCCTGATCCTCGGCGCCAACCTCGCCGTAAGACGTTACGACAAGAACAGCTCGCTCTTCTGAGAAAGGAGGCTTTCCGCAACATGACCGGAGCAATGAATTCCCGACACCCGTTCATCCATCTGTTCTTCTGGCTGTTCGTGCTCTTCTCGCTCGTGCCGTTCCTGCTGGTGTTCATGGTCTCGATATCCGGCGAGGAATCGATTCTGAAGCACGGCTACTCGCTCTTCCCGAGCGAATTCAGCACCGGGGCGTATTCCTTCCTCTTCAACGACTTCTCCACCATCGCCAAGGCGTACGGAGTGACGATCGCCGTCACGCTCATCGGCACCGTGGTCAGCCTGCTGATCACTTGCCTGTATGCGTATCCGCTGTCGCGGCCGGATATGCCCTTCCGCCGAACGCTCAGCTTCTTCCTTTTCTTCACGATGCTGTTCGGAGGCGGGATGGCCCCTTGGTACCTGACCTACGTCAACATGTTCGGGATCAAAAACACGCTGCTGTCGATGATCATCCCGAACCTGCTGCTGAGCGCCTTCAACGTGCTGCTCATGCGCAGCTTCTTCTCCACTTCGATTCCGGACTCCATCCTGGAGTCCGCTACGATCGACGGAGCGAGCGAATGGACGATCTTCAAAAGCATCGTCATCCCGCTCTCTCTTCCCATCGTCGCCACGATCGGACTGTTCAACGTCCTCGCCTACTGGAACGATTGGTATAATTGCATGCTGTTCATCGACAAGCAGGAATTGTACAATATCCAGTATTTGATGACGAAGACGCTCAATAACGTGCAGTATCTGATCATGAAGGCAGGATCGAACGCCCAGGCAGGCGAGCAATTGGCCAAAATGCCCCGCGAGACGGTCCGGATGGCTTTCGCGGTCGTCGGCGTGGCGCCTCTGCTGGCGGCGTATCCGTTCTTCCAGCGCTTCTATATCAGCGGCATCACGAGCGGCGCCGTCAAAGGTTAAGCCGGACGCTCTCCTTCCATACAAGCATAACGATTGCGACGAAAGGGGTTCAGCAAATGAAAAAGTCCATTTACACGCTGTCCATGCTGGCGCTCGGAGGCATGCTGGCGCTGGCCGGCTGCGGAAACGGCAACAACGGAGGGAAAGCGGACAACTCGGCTTCCGGCACGGCCAATGCGGGAGCCGAGGGCGCCGGAGCGGCTGGCGGCCTCAAGCCTTACAAAATTACGCTCGTCTACCCGGGCTCGGCGCCGAAGGATCTGCAGATGGTGCAGGATGCCATGAGCAAGTATCTGACCGAGAAGATCAACGCGACGATCGAGCTCAAGCCGATCGAGTGGGGCTCATGGGACGACAAGACGAACCTGATGAAGCTGTCCAACGAGCCGTTCGACCTCATGTTCACGGCCAGCTGGTTCAACTACGCGAAGGACGTGTCCAAGGGCCAGTTCCTGCCGCTCGAAGAACTGATGGCCAAAAACGGCAAGGACATTCAGGGCGTGCTCGGCGATGACTTCATCAACGGAGCCAAGATCAGCGGCAAGCTGTACGGCCTGCCGACGCACAAGGAATTCGCCCAAGGCTTCGGTCTCGTGCTCGACAAGAAGCTGGTCGACAAGTACCATTTCAACACCGACGGCATCAAGACGCTCGACGATCTCGAGACGATGTTCGATACGGTCAAGAAGAACGAGCCCGGCGTCACCCCGATCGTCAGCCTGAAGCTGAGCAGCATCTGGTCGGCGGCGAACTCGGATTCCCTCGTCACGGGACTGGGCATTCCGCGTGGAAGCACGGAGCTGAAGGCCGTCGATTCGCTTGGCCAGGAGCCGAGCGAGTTCGACAAAAAGATGGACAAATGGGTCAAGGCCGGTTATTTCGACAAGGATTACCTGACCTCGGATGCCGATCAGGGCCTGAACCTCATCAAGGCCGGCAAAGCGTTCTCCGTCGCCCAGTCGCTCAAGCCGGGCAAGGACAAGGAGCTGAGCGTGACGTCGGGAGTGGATCTCGTGCAGGTGGAAATCGCCAAGCCGTTCACGGTGACGGGCGATGCGCAGGGCGCGATGCTCGCAATCTCGCGGACATCGAAGGATCCGGACCGGGCGATGATGTTCCTCAACATGCTTTATACGGATAAGGAATTGCTGAACATGCTCGTCTGGGGCATCGAAGGCGTCCACTACGTGAAGAAATCGGACAACATCATCGGCTATCCGGATGGCGTCACCGCGGAAACGACCGGTTATCCGAACCCGGGCGGCTGGATGTTCGGCGATCAGTTCAAGGATTATCTGTGGGACAACGAAGATCCGCAGAAGTGGGCGAAGTTCGAGGAGTTCAACAAAAGCGCGGACCATTCCATCGCCCTCGGCTTCACCTTCGATCAGGAGCCGGTGAAGGCGGAGCTGGCCTCCATCGCGAACGTGGACAAGGAGTTCCAGCCGCTGCTCAACGGGGCCACACTGGAGAACCGTCCGAAAATCATCGAGAAATACCGCAAGAAGCGGGATGCGGCAGGCTTCGCGAGGGTCAAGGAAGAGCTTCAGCGGCAGCTTGACGAATGGGCGAAAACCCGGAAATAAGCGATAGGCACGGAAGGAACGGCGAAAAAAATTCGCCGCTTCCTTCCTTTTTGGGTTTTGCCCGGAATAGCTGCAAGTTCCGGCGCCGTCAGCGTGAGCGGCGAGCCGGAAGGTTGAGAGTATGCGATAATAGCCAGAAGAAATCATTCCCCTCATTCCTGTATCTCTGACCCGGAGGCGGTACTTTTGTCCAGCAAACGCTCCCTTCGCTTCAAGCTCGCCATTGGCTTCGGCCTGCTCTCGGTTCCGCTGCTGTTCATCCTGATCTACAACAATCTGGCCGCTACGAGCGTCGTACGCGAGCAGGTGGCCGAATCCAACAAGAACATGGTGACGCTGTACTCCAACCAGATCCAGACCTCGCTCAGCCGGGAGACGAACTTCCTGTACAATCTGGCGATGGACGATCCCAATATCCTCGCGCTCTCGGACACCCGCAAGAGCAACGACCGGATCGAATACGAGCTGGCCAAAAACCGGATTCTGATCAGCCTGTCCCGCTATCACCGGTACGACAGCAGCGTGGACGTGCAGTTCGTCTATTCCACGGAGACCAAGGAAATGTTCAACACCGTCATCCGGACGCTGTATCTGGAGGAAATGGATCTCATCAAGCAGTCCATCTATGACGTCGTATCGAAAGCGAAGCCGGACAGCCCGTATCTGAGGGAGTGGAAGCTGGTCAGCTACGGGGACAAGCATGCCCTGATCCGGCTCGTGGATTCGGGGTACGGCTATTATCTGGGAGCTTTCGTGAAGCTGGAGAGCCTGAGCGTGCCGCTGGAGCTGATCCAGCTCGGGCAGAACGGCTTCTCGGCCTTCTCCGACAGCGGCGGCAGCCTCGTGCTCGCCTCTCCGCTGACCCGCTCGGAAGCGGGCTCGCTGCGTGTCGCCCCCGAGCGGGATTACCAGACGCTGAACCTCAAGCAGGAGGATTATCTGGTCGTGAGCAACCGGGTCAAGGATACCGACATGACGCTGAGCGCCTTCATTCCGGAGCAGCGGCTTCTCCAGAAGCTGTCCAAATACCGGACCTACATCAGCCTGATGCCTTTCCTGGCGGGATTCCTGCTGCTGCTGTGCGTGCTCTATCTCAATCATGTCATCATCAAGCCGATGCACACCCTGATCCGCGGGATGCGCACCATCAAGCGCGGCGATTGGAAATACCGGCTCAGTCCCGCCCGTTCGACCGAATTCGCCATCATTAACGAAACCTTTAACGATATGGTGCAGGAGATCGAGGAGCTGAAGATCAATGTGTACGAGGAGCAGATCCGGGTGCACAAGGCGGAGCTCAAGCAGCTCCAGCTGCAGATCAATCCCCATTTCCTGCTGAACAGCATCAATGTCGTATACAGCCTGGCCCAGATTCGCAATTTCGGCCTGATCCAGTCGATGTGCCTCAACCTGGTCAAATATTTCCGCTTCACTACCCGCATATCGGGCTCGCTCGTGGCGGTCGGCGAAGAGATGGAGCATATGGACAGCTACCTGCGCATCCAGCAGCTTCGGTTCCCGGGAAAAATCGACTTCGATATCGACATCGACGAGGAGCTGGAGCAGCAGCAGCTGCCGCCGCTGCTCGTGCAGCCTTTCATCGAGAATGCCGTCAAGCATGGATTTGATTTCATGGACGAGCCTTTCCGCATCGGCATCTCGGTGCACTATCCCGGTGGAGCGGCAGCGGGGGCGGGCGAGGGAGGAATCAGAGAGATCTTCAAGGAGAGCGGCGGAGCGGACGGAAATGAAATCGGATCCGAGGAGAGGGCGGGAACAGACGGAGGCGGCCGGAGCACCGTACGTAGCGCAGCAACGAACGGGGACGGCCGGAGCATGGAGCGGATGATGCCGACGGACGGCAGCAGCCGAAGCTTCCAGGTCGTCGTCGAGGACAACGGAAGCGGATTTCCGGAAGAGGTGCTCAAGGAGCTGCAGAGCGGCAGGCGCTTCGAGGCTTCGGGAGACGAGCACCTCGGCATATGGAATGTGCATCATCGCCTGAAGCTCCTGTACGGAAGCTCCGCCAGCCTGCAATTTTCGAACCGGGAGGCCGGAGGCGCCCGGATCGTCATCGTTCTGCCTTTGGACGGAGCGCATAGGAACCAATCTAACGGAGGTGGCATCGATGTATCGCGTGTTGATCGTGGATGATGAGATGTATGCCGTCATGGGATTGAAGGACGGAGTCCAGTGGACCCGTCTGGGAGTCGGCGATGTGCGTGAGGCCTACAACATGAGAGGGGCCATCGCCGTCTTCGGCGAATGCCGCATCGATGTGATGATCTGCGATATCGAGATGCCGAAGGGAACCGGAATCGAGCTTCTGGAGTGGGTGCGGGAGCACCATCCCGACACCGAGGTCATTTTCCTCACGGCCCATGCGGACTTCCGGTTCATGAAGCGGGCGATCCAGCTCAGCAGCTTTGATTACATGATGAAGCCGATCGGCTACGAGGTGCTGGAGGAGACGCTCGGCAGAGCGCTCGAGCGGGCTGGCCAGACCCGCAAGGAAAGGGAGATCCGCGACCGGTTCCAGCCTTATCAGGAGCTGTGGCCGAGACAGAAGACGCTGCTCAGCGAGCGCTTCTGGTACGATCTGCTTGCCAAGAGGATCACCATTTCCCGCGACCATGAGCGCTCCTTGATGGAGGCGCACGGCGTCGAGCTGGCGCCGGGCGAGAAGCTGCTGCCGGTGCTGATCAGCGTGGAGAGCTGGAACCGCGAGCTCAGAGCCGGCGATGAGGAGATTCTGGAGTATGCGATCCGGCAGTCGGCCAAGGAGTTCCTGCTGGAGGGAGGAAGAGGAGAGGTGATCCAGACCAAGCAGGGAGCGATCGTCGCGATCCTCTACGGCGGCGGGGAAGCTCCGGCTTCCCTGCTGGCGCAGGCGGGACAGCTGTGCGTCCGATACGCGGCCTATTGCATGGATCATTTGAACTGCCGCATTTCGTGTTATCTCGGAGAGCCGGCAGAGCTCAAGGAGCTGGCTTCGATGTACAGGAGGCTGCTGCTTCAGGAATACGACAACCTTAGCCGCTCCGAGCCGGTGAACTGGCTGCGCGGGGATGCCGGGCCGCAGGATCACCGCCAGGGCCGGCGGCAGGCGAGGCTTCCGGAATTCAATGCCTGGGCGATGCTGCTTGAGGAAGGCCGGATCGGGGAGGTCGAGGCGCTCTTGCGCTCTTCGCTCGCGGAGATGGCGGCGGACCGGAGCATGGGCGGCGCGGAGCTTCAAGCCTATTATCTCGGCTTCCTTCAGGTGATGCTCTACGTGCTGCAGAAAAAAGGGCTGTCCGCCCATGAGCTGGGCTCGGACCAGCCGCTGGAAGGGCCGCCGCGTTCCCTTCCCCAGCTGGAGGCGTGGGCGCTGGACATGCTCCGCCGCTTCAACGAGACGCTGGACCATGGCGAGTCGGTCATCGGCCGCCTGCAGGCCTACATTGCCGGGCATCTGGGCGAAAACATCACCCGCGAGATGCTGGCGGAGTACTGCTTCCTGAATCCTGCCTACCTTTCGCGGCTGTTCAAGAAGGAGACGGGCCTTTCCATCACCGACTATCTGCTGCAGGAGAGGATGCGGATCGCCGGCGAGGTCATCGCGCATTCCTCCGTGCCGATCTCCGAGGTCGCCCGCCGGATGGGCTACAACAACTTTTCGTATTTCTCCAAGATGTTCAAGAAAATATACGGCGTCGGACCCCAGCAGCACCGCAAGCTGGCGATAGGCGGAGACGGGCTCGCTGCGGAGGAGTGAAGGAAAGGCAGCGCGGCAAAGCCGGCAATAATGGCGGCTTGACGCCCGAAAAGGCAGCTCTTCTTATTGAAGGGCTGCCTTTCCTGTTCGCTTACGAAAAGATGCCGCTCTGACCTGCCGCACAGAGGCCGGAGCCTCGCTCCAGTTCAGGCGCCGGTTCCGATCGTTGCCGAGGCTGCGGCTTTTGCGGGGCGGACGAAAACGAAGTAGACCAGCGTCAGGCTCAGCAGCGCCACCGCGCCCAGTCCCAGATACACATTGCTGAACAGCGCCGACGTCCCCTCTAGCGCCAGCGGGTTGATCGGGCTGCCGGCCTCGGAGCCGTCCACAATCTTGCTTACGACAGCGCCTGTGACTGCGCCGGACATGAAATTCGTCAAGGTGACGATGCCCATGCCGACGCCGGTCTGTTCCGTCGGCAGCGTGGAGGCGAGCAGCTTGGTCATGGAGGCTTGGTAGAACGAAACGCCTACATTGCAGAAGATGAGGCAGAGCGAGACGATCCAGACGGCATGGCCGCTGAAGGTCGACAGTGCCAGCATGCCTGCGGTCAGAAGGATGAACGCGCTGACGATCACCGGCAGGCTTCCCTTCCGGTCCGCCATCCGGCCTCCGTACCGGCCGAGCAGCGCGGCGCTCATCGCAGCAGGGAACAGGATGAGGCCGATCTCGGCGGTGCTCGCCCCGCTGACCGCACTGAGCATGATCGGGGTCAGGAACGTGACGGCGAAGGAGGAGCCGAAAGTCAGAAAGCCGATCGCAAGCCCGGAACGAAAGCCGGCGTTTCGAAATACGCCCGGTTGGACAAACGGATGCCGGGACGAGCGAATGCGGATGACGAACAGCGCGAGCAGCACGGCGCCGGCCGCCAGCAGCAAGCCGTTCCAGCGGGTTATGGCCAGCATTGCGGCGGCCATCGCCCCGGTCAGCAGCGCGGCGCCCAAAAAATCGAACCGGCCGGGGCGGAGATCTTCCCGCGGCAGCCATTTGCGCAGAAAGGGAAGCGTCGCCAGAGGACAGACGGAGAGCAGGAAGAGGAAGCGCCAATCCAGCCATCCCGAAACGAAGCCGCCGACGATCGGACCGACACCGGAGGCGAAGGCGATCGCCGAGGCGATGATGCCGAGCACCCGTCCTCGGGACTCAGGCGCGAACAGACGGATGGGGATGAGCGTAGCCAGCGCCGGGATCGAGGAAGCGCCGGCGGATTGAATGAAACGCGCAGCGAGCACCATCGCATAGTTCTGCGACAGGAAGCCGAGAATCGAGCCGCCGGCGAACAACAGGAGGCCGACGGTGAGCAATCGGCGCAGCGGAAAGTTGTCGGCAAGCTTGCCGTAGGTGAGCGATCCGACCGCGTAAATGATGGAATACCCCGTGACGACCCAGCCGGCTTCCGACGGCAGGAGGCTGAACGCACGCGAAATGTCCGGCAGAGCGATGTTGAACATCGTGACGTTCATCACAGAGAAGAGCAGTATGAGGCAAAGCAGGCGGACGAGCTTGTTGGCGCTCCCGTCATCTGCTGCAGGAGCAGTCGAGCCTGCAGCGGAAGCAGTCGAGCCTGCAGTGCCGGATTCCGCCAGAGCGGCGGTTTGCGAAGCCGGTTCTTTTTCCATGGCCAATTTCCTTCTTTCGTGGGTATGTGAGTGGATGTTAGTATTCGCTAACATCGAGGGCTGAAAAAAGGCTAGGGCGTCAAAGCCCTAGCGAACAACCGGACGCTGCTCTCGATAAAAGCGGATATGGAAAGGTCGGCGATGGCCGAGCTGCCCGGCTGGGTGTTCAGAAAAGCGCCGTGCTGCATCCATAAAAATGCGGCTGAATGAGCCAGAGGGTCGCCGGGAAGCACCTTGCCCTCCCTTTGCATCGTTTCGAAATAGAGCGTCAGCATCTCCCGCAGCGCCTGGGGATGCTTGTGCGCGCGCTCGACGAAGCCCGGAATCTGCTTGCCTTCCTTCATGATGATATTCAGGATCTTGCGGTTGCGGTTCATGATCTCATGATACGAGCTGGCGACGAGCAAAAGGTCGGCGTAGAGGTCGCCTGTCAGCTGCTCCGCGAAAATCGAGCGCATCTTGCCGGCATAGTGGAATCGGTCCAGCGCTTCCTCTAGCAGGCTCTGCTTGCTCCCGAAATGGCGGAAAAGCGTCATCTCGCTCACGCCTGCGGCTGCGGCGATCTCCTTGGTCGTGGTGCCCTTGTATCCCTGTTCGGCGATCAGGTCGACGGCCGCATACAGCAGCCGGTCCTTGGTGCTGCGGAAGTCATTCTGTGCGGCATCCGACTCCATGCGGAACCTCCATTCTCAAGCCTGCCATAATGTTAGTGAATGCTAACTAACGATGATGCTCCTACCTTAGCATGACATCCGGAAAATGTAAATCCCCCCATGCCCCTCTCCCAACTAGTCATGCCGCTGTCAGCAGAAAGTCACGATCGAGGTAGAGGACGGCGCCCCGTCCTCCCTACAATGTAGATGCGGCTTTCAAGGCCGCATGCACAAGCTCGCATCGCATAATCTGCAATCTGCCAATTCAATGGGGAAGGCGGTAGGAATGATGAGAGAACGGTGGAGGAAAAGGGCGGGGAGAACGGTTTTGGCGGCCGCAGTCGCCGGCACGCTGCTCATGGGGGCGGCGGGGCCGAGAGCGGAGGCGGCGGCCGGCGCCTCGATCAACTGGACCGACGTCAAGCAGTCGATCGACGGAATCGGGGCTTCGCAGGCGGGATGGTCCAATGCGGTCTATGACTTGCCGGAGCCTCAGCGCAGCCAAGTGATGGATCTGCTGTTCCGGCAGGACAGCGGCATCGGGCTGTCGATCCTGCGCGGAGCGGTATTCTCCGATTACAGCGCGGCGCCGGGCCAGTACAGCTTCGGCCTGCATCCGGATCAGGCATGGGTCATGCAGCAGGCCAAGGCGCGGGGAGTGGACAAGATCGTCGCCAGCGCCTGGAGCCCTCCCGCCTACATGAAGACCAACGGACAGACGACCAACGGCGGTTATCTCAAGCAGGAGAACTACGGCGACTTCGCCGCGCTGCTCTCGCAATTCGTCAAGCAGTACAAGGCTCTGTACAACATTGACATGTATGGAGTGTCCGTGGCCAATGAACCGAACTCCATGACCTTCCTCAGCTGGGACTCCAGCCAGTGGAACTCCACCAATTTCCAGGTGTTTCTCAAGGATCACCTCAAGCAGGCGATGGTCGCGGCAGGCGTGCAGAACACCAAGGTCATCGTGGGCGAGTCCTCCTGGTGGTCCGAGGATCTCGTCAAGGATTCGCTGAACGATCCGCTGTCCGCCGAGAGGCTGGACATCGTCGCCGGGCACAATTACCCGGTTCCGGTCGTGAACGCCGAGCTGCCGTCCGATCCGTTCGCTACCGCCCAGTCCAAAGGGAAAAAGGTATGGATGACGGAGGTGTCCAAGGTCGACGGCTACGATCCCGGGATGGGCTCGGGGCTGAAGTTCGCCAAGCAGCTCCACACCTTCATGACCAAGACCGGCGTCAACGCCTGGCTGTACTGGACGGGAGCGATTCCAGGCGACAACGACGAGGGACTCATCAACGTCGATCTGGCCGCCGGCACCTACAAGCTGACCAAGCGTTATTATACGATCGGCAACTACAGCAAGTTCATCCGTCCGGGCTACGTCCGCATCGGCATGCCGGACAGCCCGCAGTCGGGCTTGTACACGTCCGCCTACAAGGATCCGGCCACAGGCAAATTCGTCATCGTAGCCGTCAACGACAGCGACGCCACGGCGGAGCTCAACCTGACTCCGGCCGGCTTCAGCGCGGGATCCATCACGCCTTTTACGACCAATGACAGTCTGAGCCTGGCAAAGGGGCAAGCGATACCGCTGTCGGGAGGGCAATACCAGACCCGCATTCCGGCCAAGAGCGTCGTGACGTTCACCGGCCAGAACGGATCTCCTGCTCCCGCCGTCACGACGGTAACCGACGAGCTGAACGACTGGTCGAAGACGTTCGCCCATACGGCCGGCCTGGCCTTTGATTCGACCAACGCGATCTATTACAACGGGGACGCCTCGCGAGTCAAGCGTACGGCCGGCACGACGGAAAGCCTCGTCTACAAGCTGCCGGGAATGACGGGCTTCAATGCGTCGCTCTATCAATTCAGCATCTGGGACGGAGTCGCATTCTACTCCTCTTCCGACGGCGTCAGCTGGACTCCGGTCGTCCATGTCAGCACGCCAGGAGTTTATACGGGCAGCAAATGGTACGGCAAGCAGTACAGCGCCCAGAGCCTTCTCCCCGCCGGCACCCAATATTTGAAGGTGGAGCTGAGCGGCGCCGACAGCTGGGAGAAGCAGATTTCCCGCATCGTATTGACGGCTTCCAGCTGACAGACCGGCCGAAGGCATCCGGGAGCCGGGCATAAACGGCTTCTTGCAAGGCTCGGCAGACGGGTGCTGGCGGTTTCTTCAGGAGTCGGATAGACAGCGCCAGTCATCAATAGTCTATTCAAGAGATGGGCATGGACAGCCCTTTTCATTGATAGGCTGCTTAAAGAGAGAGGCATAGACAGCCCATTCACAGCGAGTCTGTTTAGATTCAGGCATCACCTTTCCATGAGCAAGCAGGCTGAGGCGGAGTCTACTTCCGCCTTGGCCTTACCTATTTTCGGCTGGGAGGCCATCCACCATGAAGCAGGTTCGAATCGGCATGATCGGCGTAGGAGGAAGAGGATATCTGGCGGGCTGCTGGCATCAGCCGGACGGACGGTCCGTCGTGACGGCGGGAGCGGACATCAGCATGGAGCGTCTGGAGGAGTTCAGGAGCAAGATCAATCCGGACGCGTTCGTGACGACCGACTACCGGGAGATGCTGGCGCGGGAGGATGTCGACGCCGTCGCCGTCACGGCTCCCGACCGTTATCACGAGGAGTTCGCCATAGCCGCGTTGAACGCCGGCAAGCATGTGTTCTGCGAGAAGCCGCTGGCGATTACGACGGAAGGCTGCGACCGGATTCTGGCGGCAGCCCGGAAGTCGGGCAAGCGGCTCATGGCCGGCCACAACATGCGTTACATGAACATGTTCCGGACAATGAAAGGAATCGCGGATTCCGGCGTGCTGGGAGAGATCAAGGCGGTGTGGGTGCGGCATTTCGTCGGCCGGGGCGGCAGCTACTACTATCACGACTGGCACGGCAATTCGGCCAATACGACGTCGCTGCTGCTGCAGAAGGGCTCCCATGACATCGACATCATCCACTGGATCACCGGGCGGTATACGAAGCGGGTATCCGCCATCGGCGGGCTGGATTATTACGGGGGCTCCTGCCCGGATACGCTCACCTGCCCGCAATGCGAGCTGAAGGAGACCTGCCCGGAAGCGCAGTTCATTCCCGGCATGGACCGCTGCGCTTTCCGCAAGGAAATCGACGTCGAGGACAACAGCATGGTCATGCTGGAGCTGGAGGGAGGCATCAAGGCCTCCTATCTGCAATGCCACTTCACGCCCGATTATCAGCGCAACTATGTCTTCATCGGAACCAAGGGCAGGATGGAGAATTCCGAGCCGGACAACAAGGTGTACGTCCAGACCCGGAAATCCGGAGAGTGGCAGGAGCATTCCGATATCGTCTATGAGATCAAGGAAGCCGCCGGCGGACACGGCGGGGCGGATCCGGAAATCTGCCGCGACTTCGTGGACATGATTCTCGACGGCAGGGAGCCTGTCGCCACGCCGGAGGCGGGACGCATGAGCGTGGCTGCCGGCGCCGCCGCGGCGGCCTCGATGCGCGGCGGAGGATTTCCGGTCGAGGTTTCTCCGATCAGGCAGGACTGAGCCCGGGCGTCCCGAATGACCTAATCAGGCATTCATGCGCTCATCGCGGCAGAGCCCCGTGCGCGGGGCTTCGCTCCAGACGGGATGCGCCACTACCGGTTAAAGGAGTCCTCGAACATGACGACGGAACAAATGCAAGGCAAGACAGCTCGGACAAATGGAGAGAGGCTGAAGCCCGCCTCGCGGGATGCGCTCTGGTACGAAGCCCCTGCGGGCGCTTGGACCGAAGCTCTCCCGATCGGCAGCGGCCGGCTTGGAGCGATGGTGTTCGGCCGGCTCGGCGAGGAGCGGATCCAGCTCAACGAGGATTCCCTCTGGTACGGCGGCCCGGGAATCGGATCGAGCCCGGACGCGGCGGAGCAGCTGCCGCGCATCCGCGAGCTGCTGCTCGCAGGCGAGCCGGAGCAGGCGGAGGAGCTGGCGATGACAGCCGTAATGACGCAGTCCGGCCATCTCGCTCCCTACCAGACTCTGGGCGAGCTGCTTATCCGCTTTCCCGGCGAGCCTGCGGCTGCAGAGCGATATATTCGCGAGCTGCGCCTCGATGAGGCGGCGGCTGTAACCCGCTTCGGCTGGGAAGCAGAGGAGCGTACCCGGACCGTCTTCGCGAGCGAGCCGCATGCCGTGATCGCAGTCCGGATCGAGGGGAGCATACCCGGCGGCTTGTCCTTGCGGGCCGGCATGACGCGCCGGCCGTTCGAGGGCCGCATGACGCAGCTGGAGCGGGGCGTCGCCATGGAAGGGCAGTGCGGGCCGGACGGCGTCCGCTACGCCGCCGTGCTGCGGGCGGAGGCCGAGGGCGGCAGCTGCCGCCTGCTCGGCGATGCGATCCTCATCGACGGAGCGGATTCGGCGACGCTGTACCTCGCAGCGGCCACGACCTTCCGCAGCGAGGATCCGCTGGCGGAAAGCCTGGCACGGGTGCAGGCGGCGCTGGAGGCGGGCTATGACGAGGTTCGGGAGCGGCATCTGCGCGCTCATCGCGCCTTGTACGGCCGCGTAACGCTGGAGCTGGGAGCGGGGACGGACGAGGCGGATGGCCGTTCTGGAAGGGAGATGAAGCCCTCATCCGGGCAGGAGCCTGCTCAGGGACGGAAGCCATTCAGGGAAGAAGAGTCTGGAACGATGCTGGAAACCGGGCGGACGCTTGACTCTCTGCCGACCGATGTCCGGCTGCGGCTGCTGCGGGAAGGAGCAAGCGATCCCGGATTGGTCCGCCTCTTTTTCCTCTACGGCCGCTACCTGCTGCTCTCGAGCTCGCGCCCGGGATCGCTGCCGGCGAACCTGCAGGGCATCTGGAACGAAAGCTTCACCCCGCCGTGGGAGAGCGACTTCCATCTCAACATCAATCTGCAAATGAATTATTGGCCGGCCGAGGTTTGCAATCTGGCGGAAACCCACGAGCCCGTATTCGATCTGCTCGACCGCCTCCGCGAAAACGGCACCGTCACGGCACGGGAAATGTACGGAGCCGAAGGGTTCGTCGCCCATCACGCGACCAATATGTGGGGAGATACCGGCATTGTCGGCGTCTGGGTGCCCGCGGTCATCTGGCCGACGGGAGGCGCCTGGCTCTCCCTGCATCTGTGGGAGCATTACCGCTATCAGCCGGATCGCCGGTTTCTGGAGCATCGGGCTTATCCGACGCTGAAGGACGCGGCGCGCTTTTTCCTCGACACGCTGCTTGAGGACGGCCGCGGCAGGCTCGTCACCGGACCTTCCGTATCGCCGGAAAATATGTACGAGCTCCCTAACGGCAACCGGGGCGCGCTGTGCATCGGTCCGTCCATGGACTCGCAGATCCTCCATGCGCTGTTCTCGGCCTGCGAGGAAGCCGCGGCTGAGCTTGGCGTGGACGCCGAGCTCGCCGAAAGGCTGGCGGCGGCGCGCCGCCGGCTGCCCGAGCCGGAGATCGGCAGCCGCGGCCAGCTGCTAGAATGGTCGGAGGAATACGGGGAGCCCGAGCCCGGCCACCGGCATATCTCCCATCTGTTCGCGCTGCATCCCGGCGAGCAGATTACGCCGGAGCGGACGCCGCAGCTGGCTGAGGCCGCGCGGACGACATTGGAAAGCCGGCTTGCCCATGGGGGCGGCCATACCGGCTGGAGCCGGGCGTGGATTCTCAACTTCTGGGCCCGGCTGGGCGAAGGCGGCGAGGCGCATGAGCATCTGATGGAGCTGCTGCGCCATGCGGTCCATCCCAATCTGTTCGGCGATCACCCGCCGTTCCAAATCGACGCCAACTTCGGCGGCACGGCCGGCGTCGCCGAGATGCTGCTGCAGTCGCATGGAGGCGAGCTGAAGCTGCTGCCGGCGCTGCCGCCGGAGTGGCCGGAGGGACGAGTGACGGGACTGCGCGCCAGAGGCGGAGCGGAATGCGATCTGTCGTGGGCGGGAGGAAGGCTGACCGAGGCCGAGCTGCGCTTCACGCACGGCGGAAGCTTCTTCATCCGGCATGGCGGGGAGCTGGCGGCTGTGGACGGCGCCGGCCTGCCCAAGAAATTCATTTTCGAGGACGGGCGGTACCGTTTCGATGCCAGGGCGGGGGACGTGCTCAGGCTTTCGGCCGTCCGGGCATCAGAGGGCAACAGCTGAAGTGAGCTTGGGCGGCCGGCTGCCGAGAGCGGGACTCGACCGCCGGAGCGGTGCAGCCGTTCTCGGCGGCGGAACCCAAGCCTATATCGGCTTCGTACCGTACGGACGGAGCCAGGACGAAGGAGACCAGGACATGAACGATACCTACACGGGGGCTGTGCCTTCGAAGCATCAGCTGATTTGGCAGGATATGGAGATGGGGATGTTCGTCCACTTCGGCATGAATACATTTTGCGACCAGGAATGGGGAGAAGGCGGGGATTCGGCTCTTCTGTTCCATCCTGAGCAGCTCGATGCCAGGCAATGGGCGCGCGAAGCGCGGCAAGCGGGAATGAACTATCTTATTCTCACCGCCAAGCATCATGACGGCTTCTGCCTTTGGCCGAGCGCCCAGACCGATTATTCCGTCGCCTCCAGCCCCTGGAGGAACGGCCAGGGAGATGTCGTGCGGGAATGCGCGGACGCATGCCGCGAGGAGGGTATCGGCTTCGGGCTCTATTTGTCCCCATGGGACCGGCACGAGCCGAGATATGCGGACAAGGAGGCCTACGACGATTTCTACTGCGCCCAGCTGACGGAGCTGCTCACCGGCTACGGCGATCTGATGGAAGTATGGTTCGACGGCGCGGGCTCGGAGGGACGCGTCTATGACTGGCCGCGCATCATCGAGCTCGTCCGCCGGCATCAGCCCGGCGCGATGGTGTTCAACATGGGCGAGCCGACGATCCGCTGGGTCGGCAACGAGGACGGCGTCGCGCCATATCCTTGCTGGAATACGGCCGAGTCGGCTCCTCTCAGCATGTTTGCCGCGGAGAGCGCGACCTGGCTGCCGTCCACGCCCAAGTGGGTGCCGGCCGAATGCGACGTGCCGATCCGCCGCCATCAATGGTTCTGGCACCCGGATTCCGAAGACCGCCTGCACGATCTCGACCACCTGATGGATATCTACTACCGCTCCGTCGGCCATGGCTGCAACCTGCTGCTGAATCTATCGCCGGACCGAAGGGGATTGCTGCCGGAGCTCGATGCGGCCCGCCTCCAGGAGCTTGGCGCCGAGATCCGCCGCAGGCTGGGAACGCCGGCGGCCGAGACATCCGGCGAAGGAAGCGAGCTGACGCTGGAGCTCGACGCTCCGACGGCGATCGGCCATCTCGTCCTCATGGAGGATATCTCCCGGGGCGAGCGCATCCGCGAGTACGCGGCCGACATCCGGATCGGCGGCGAGTGGCGCGAGCTGACATCGGGCTTCTCGGTAGGCCACAAGCGGATCGAGCCGCTGACTCCGGTCACCGCGGAAGCGGTGCGGCTGAGAGTGCTGAAAAGCGAAGGCGAGCCGTTGATCCGCTCGCTCCAGGCTTACGCTGCCGTCTGACGCAGCGGACTGCTTGTGGCTGAGCCTATGCCGTCTGACGCAGGCTGCTGTCCGCAGGTACCGCTGCTGGCGGAAGCAGCAGGCTTTTTTAGCTTGATAAGCCGATGGCAGCATCCTGCATTCAATCGGAGAGCAGGGGGTCAAGACCTGCCGGCCGAAGCTGCGCCTGACGACCAACGTACCGGGATCGACGGCTCCCGGTACGTTCCTTTCCAATCTGCCGCCATATTCGACAAAGTGGTGATCCTGTGACATCTTTGGCAATCCTGCTCGTAACCGCATCGGGTCTGGCCCATTCGGTGTGGAATCTCCTGGCCAAAAAAAGCCGGGACAAAGCCGTCTTTCTCTGGCTCATCTTCAGCTTTACGACCATTCCCCTGCTGCCCTACCTCGTCTGGGAGCTCATCCATGCCGACGGGGGCTGGGTGACGCTGGTCCTGTCCTTCGCCTTTCAGGCCGCGTACGGCCTGCTCCTCTCCCTCAGCTATAGGGAAGGGGACATGTCGCAGGTCTATCCCATCATGAGAGGAACCGGCATGTTCCTCGTGCCGCTGCTGGGGATGCTGATCTGGCATGAATCGCTCAGCGTCTGGGGCTGGCTGGCGCTGCTCATCATGCTGCTCTGCTTCTTTTCGCTCAGCGGCTGGCCGGCTCCCGGCAAGCGGGTCGCCATGCGTCCCGTCCTGCTGGCGCTCGGCGTCGGCCTGTGCACGGCCGGCTACGTCACGATGGACAAGTTCAATCTGCAGCATCTGTCCGCATTGTCGCTGCTGGCGCTCGGCAATCTCGGCGTCATGGCCGCCCTCACTCCTGCCGCGCTGCGCAAAGGCAAGCTGCGCGCAGAGTGGACCGGACGCTGGAAGCAAACGCTGGCCGGCGCCGTGCTGAGCCCGGGCTCCTATCTGCTGTTCCTGCTTGCGATTCCTTACGCACCGATCGGACTCATTTCGCCGATTCGCGAATGCGGAACCGTCTTCGCCGCCATCTTCGGCGTGCTTCTGCTCAAGGAAAGCCAAGGCTTCCGCCGGATCGTGTCATCTGCGGTCATGGCGGCGGCGATCGTGACCGTGGCATTGTGGGGCTGAGGCGCAGCCGTTTTGAATAAGGGCAGCCCCTAATGGGCGCCATGAAAAAAAGGCGATTTCCCGCAGGCCGCTGCCTGGAGGAAATCGCCTTTTTCATTTGAACCATCCCTTCTCCTTGAACCTGGAGATGGCCTCGATCCGGTTGCTGACGCCGAGCTTGTCGAGAATGACGGAGATGTAGTTGCGCACCGTGCCGCTGGAGAGGAAGAGCTCCTTGGCGATGTCCTTGGTGTTCTTCCCGACGGCGACGAGCTCCATCACTTCGCGTTCGCGTTCGGTGAGGGGATTCTCTTCCACGTTGTACACCTCGTCGACCAGCTCGGGAGCATACAGCCGCCTGCCGGTCATGACGCTGCGGATGGAGTCGGCGAGCTCGTCGCTGGAGCTGTCCTTGAGCAGATAGCCCTGGACGCCCGCCTTGAGCGCTCGTTCAAAAAATCCCGAACGGGCGAAGGTGGTCAGAATGATCACCTTGCAGCCGTCGCCCTTAAGCAGCTCGGCCGCCTCGAGCCCGTTCATGACGGGCATCTCGATATCCATGATGCAGACGTCGGGCTTGTGCTGGCGCACCAGCTCGACCGCGATCTGGCCGTTGCCGGCCTGGCCGACGACCTGCATGTCTTCCTCGAGGTCGATCAGCGACCCCAGCGCGCCGAGCAGCAGCCGCTGATCCTCGGCGATGACGATCCGTATCATCCTTCCACCTCCTTCTCCACCCGGCTGACGTTATGGGGAACGGTCATCGTAATTTCCGTCCCCGGCGCGCCGGATATTTCCAACGTTCCGTTGAGGAATTCCAGCCGCTCCTTCATTCCTTGCAGTCCATTGCCGCGCTCGAGCTTCCGCACGTTCCGGATCCCGCTGCCGTCATCCTTGACCTTGACGATGAGCAGCTCCGGAAGCTGGGTGATGGAGAGGGAGCAGGAGGCGGCGTTGCTGTGCTTGACGACATTGGTGACAGCTTCCTTGATGCACATGCTGAGCACGTTCTCCGTCAGCCTCGACGTATGAGCCAAGCGGGGGTCTCCCTCCATCTCGAAGGAAATCTCCGCCGCGCCGAGAATCTGGCGCACCCGCTGGATCTCGTCCTCCAGCCGCGCGCCGCGCATATGGGAGACCATCTCCCTGACTTCCTGCAGGGCGATCCGCGCCGTCTGATGCACGTCGGCCATTTCGCCGCGCGCCCGCTCCGGGTCCTTGTCCAGCAGCTTGCCGGCGAGATCGCTTTTGAGGCGGATCAGAGACAGCTGCTGGCCGAGCGTGTCGTGCAGGTCGAGCGCGATGCGCTGCCTCTCCTCGTGCACGAGCAGATCCGCGATCCGGCGGTTGGCGTCCTCCAGCTGCCCCTGAAGCTTGACCTGCTTGAGCGTATTGTAGCGGTTGAACGGAAGCACCGCCACGCCGATCAGGCAGACAAGGACAAAGGGCCACTGGGAGATGAAAAATTCGTTGCCGATCGCGAATCCCGCATAGACAGCTCCGAGCGTGACGACCAGGTGGACGATATACAGGCTGAGAAAACCCGCCCAGCTTCTCGTATTGCCGATGAATACGGCGAGAAAGAAGCTGAAGTACGGGTAATGAAAGTAGATCGTCATCGCAGCCGACACGGCCATCTGGATGGAGATGCCCGTATAGAGCTTCCAGCCTCTGTCGGAAGAGGTCAGCCGGAAGCACAGGAAGAACAGAGCGACGAGAAACCCGCCGAACAGCATATGACCGGTCTCCGGGAACCGGAAGATGAAATAGAAAGGCAAGATGATGAATGCCAGCCATACATATAAGCTGAATCCCGTGCTGCGGGGAAAGATCCGGTACCATTTCTGCATCGATGCCGCTCCTTGCTTGAAATGCTGATGCTACCAGTGTAGCATAACGGGCTTATTCTCCGCTGGTTCCGGTCCTTGCTTTGACTGGCGCCGCAGCAACGCGGGCGACGGGGAAGGGGCGGAGCTCCGCCTGATGCTTGCCCTCGATTCCGGCATCCGGCCGCTGCGCGATCAGCCGCTTGCCGTCCCGGAAGGAGACGAAGCTTCTGTTCACGTCGTCCCAGAGGTTGAAGCGCAGCGACTTCAGGCTGGTGCGGAGCGTGATGGTCGTCGCATGCTGCAGCGACGGAGCCGCTTCATGGGCGCCTTGGAGGCGGTAGTTCGGAATCCGCGGGCTGAGATGATGGACATGGTGGAAGCCGATGTTGCCGGTCAGCCACTGCAGCCAGGCCGGAAGCTTGTAGTACGAGCTGCCGTCGACGGCCGCCTTGAGGTATTCCCATTCCGGATCATGCTCGAAGTAGGAGTCCTCGAACTGATGCTGCACATAGAACAGCCAGATGCCGGCGGCGCCGGAGATCCAGAAGATCGGCAGCTGCACGAGCAGGAACGACTGCCAGCCGGCTGCCCAGGCGAGCAGCGCGTAGAGGACGACGATGCCGGCATTGGTCGCGTACGTGTTCAGCCGCTCCTTGCGGCGTGCGCCCTTCTCGTTGAAGCGGTAGGCGAAGAGGATCAGGACGATCGGACCGAGTCCGAACAGCACGAGCGGATTGCGGTAGATCCGGTAGCTCAGCTTGCGCCATCGGGATGCCTCGGCATACTCCTGCACGGTAAGGATCCACATATCGCCGATGCCGCGCTTCTCGAGATTGCCGCTGCCCGCATGGTGGATATTGTGGGCATGTTTCCATTGTTCATACGGGAACATGGTCAGAACGCCGAGCAGATACCCCAGCAGATTGTTGGCGCGCTTGCTTTTGAAAAACGATCCGTGGCAGCAGTCATGGAAGATGATGAAGCTGCGGATGACGAAGCCGGCGGCGGCGGCACTGAACAGCAGCGTCAGCGCATAGGAGACGTTCAAGCTGAGATAGGCGGCGTACCAGAGCAAGGCCAAAGGGGGCAGCGTGTTGAGCAGCTGCCAGACGCTGGCGGCGGAATCCGATTTTTCATAGGGCGCTATCATTTGGCGCAGTTGTTTTAGTGGAGACATCCCGAAACCTCCTGAATGTGGCTGAAGTGGCGCAGTCTTGGAGATTCCATTATATCCGCTGCGGCAATGGGCTTAGCAGTCACAGGCGTAATGACAGAGGGTGACATTTGTCATGGTTCCGCCCAGATATTTCAAGCCGCGGGGGTCGAGGGTGAGGATCGAATGGTTGAACGGACATGCTTGCCTGGTGTAGCCTTGAAGAAGAAATGCGGCGGGCTTCAAGCTTGCAGCGGGGAGAGATGGAGATGTCGTTATTCGATAGAATGAAGCAGGGAGCCGCGGAAGCGGCCAAGGCGGCTCAGCAGACGATGGAGATCGCCAGGCTGAAATCGCTGATCGTCCTGAAGCAGCGGGACATCGGCAAGCAGAAAAAAGCGATCGGAGACGCGGTCTACGAAGCTTATCTCAGAGAGGATATCGCCTCCTCGCATGATTCGGCGTTCCGCTTGTGCCAAGGCATCGTGACGGCGGAGCATGACATCGCCGAGCTGCAGGAGAAGATCCGCGTGCTGAAGACGGTCAAAGCCTGCCCGTCCTGCGGACGCGAGGTGGAGCTCGGAGCTGGCGTCTGCACCGGCTGCGGGCATGTCTTCCCCCAGGTAGCCGCCGCGGAATCCCTTCAGCTCGAGGGCGAGGTCCTGGTGCTGTGCGGCAGCTGCAGGACCGAGAACGCGCTCGACGCCCGCCGCTGCGCTTCCTGCGGGAAGGAGCTGGGCTCATGGGCTTAGCGCAGAGGCTGCAGATGAGGATGCGATGGGACCCGGAGCATGCGCTCGCCAATAGCAAGACAGGGCCGGGCGTGGTCCGGAGCCACCATATTCGGGAGAAGAGGTCGATAGGATGAATCCGGTTTCCTTGCCCCGATATGAATGCCCTTACCGGCAATTCAAAACGCAGCATGACGGCGTAGAAAGGGCCAATGGCGATCCTCTCCGCGTCCGGATGCCGAAAGCCGACTGGGGAGACGGACGGGCCAATGGCGATCCTCTCCGCGTCCGGATGCCGAAAGCCGACTGGGGAGACGGATGTGCCAATGGCGATCCGCTCCGCAACGCAATGCCGCAGGCCGACTGGTCCGGAGTTCCGTCTGTCCGGCTCCGCGACACGGTAACGGGAGGGACTGTCCGGGAGATGACATCGGTGCAGGCTTGCTGGAACGAGCAGGGGCTGCTCGTGCGTTTCGCTTGCGAGGATTCCTATATCCTCTCCGATTTTACCCGGCGGGACGAGCCTCTATACGAGCAGGACGTCGTGGAGCTGTTCATCGATGAAGAAGGCGATGGCAGACAGTACATGGAGCTGGAGGTCAGCCCGCGGGGAATCGTCTTTGACGCGCGGATCTCCAATGATGGCAGCGGCAAGCCGCAAGGGATTCAAGCCGACACCGGCTGGGATGCGGACGGCCTTGCCGTGAAAGTGGAGACGCCCGCGGCGGGGAACAGGGCGTACGAGCTGTTTTTGCCCGCTGCCGAATTCCGCTCCCCGCTCCGCAAAGGCTTGAAGTGGAGAGTAAACGCCTACCGGATCGACCATGCGCCCGGAAGAGATCCCGAGCTGCAGGCGTGGAGCCCGACAGGCAAGCCGTGGTTCCATGTGCCTGAACGGTTCGGGCAGTTTGTCCTTGGAGAGTGACGCCGTCCATTCAGCCGATTAGTTTGTTTGCGACCGCTTGGCCTGCGTTGGCCAGGCGGTCTTTTTGCCGATCGGGGAAGGCGAAGGCGATTGAAAAAGGAAAATTCAGGGTATGCTATCAGCGTTGGATACGGCATGGACAGCGGTTTTTTCGACAAAAGAAAGGCCTTGAACAACAATGTTTCTCTAGGCCCACTGGAGCCGGAGCGCGTATTATGGTCGTATCGCGAGGAGAGGGGCAAAACCATTCGTGTCTACCGAACAGCAGTATGCCGACATCCGCAAGGGAGAAAGGGGCGCTTGGGTCAGCATCGCCGCGTATCTCGTTCTGTCCGCCGCCAAGATCGTCGCCGGATACTACTTCGCGTCGAAGGCGCTCTCCGCGGACGGCTACAACAACCTGACCGATATCGTGGCTTCCTTCGCCGTGCTGATCGGCCTGCGGATCTCGCAGAAGCCGCCGGACAAGGACCATCCCTACGGCCACTTCCGGGCGGAGACGATCGCCTCGCTGATCGCTTCCTTCATCATGGCGACGGTCGGCCTGCAGGTGCTGATCAATTCGGTCAAGTCCTTGTTCCGAAGCGCAGGAGAGCCGCCTAATGCCCTGTCGGCCGCAGTAGCCGTCGCGTCCGCCGTCATCATGTACGGCGTCTACATCTACAACCGCAGGCTGTCCCGGCAAATCAACAGCAGCGCCTTGAACGCGGCGGCGAAGGACAATCTGTCCGATGCCCTCGTCAGCATCGGCGCCGCCGTCGGCATCGGGGGAGCGGCGCTGGGCTGGGCATGGCTCGACCCGCTGGCGGCGATCGCAGTCGGCGTCATCATCTGCAAGACGGCATGGGAGATCTTTTACAGCTCGACGCATGCCCTTACGGACGGCTTCGACGACAGCGAGCTGCTGACGCTCCGGTCCTCGATCGAGAAGGTGGACGGCGTGAAATCGATCAAGGATCTCAAGGCCCGCGTGCATGGCAGCCATGTGCTGGTCGATGTCATCGTGCTGGTGGATTCCCGGCTTACGCTGGTGGAAAGCCATCGGATCAGCGACGAGATCGAGACCCGGATGGAGCGCAAGCACAATATCATGAGCGTTCATGTGCATGTCGAGCCTTACGAGCCGGCATGAACGGCTTAGGCGCGGCAAGGATAGACCCCTGAGGAACGGTTCCTCGAGGGTCTATTTTTGTTTGGGGAGGGTATAGAGCGGGCTTTGGGCTGGGCCTGATTGTGCCCGTCCTTCTTACGCTGGCGAAGCTGTTACTATAGGTTTTCATGCCGGGAATAGGGGAGGGCGGCCATGCCCGGAATAGGGAATGGAATGGAGCTTCGTGGAGCGGGTTGACATGCCGGAATTAAGGTCTGAGGTGGGGCCTATTGAGCGTGGAGAGGACTGATGTGCGGAAAGAAGGACCGAACGGGCCTTAATTGCATGAGGACTAGCATACCGAAAAACAGGACCGAAATAGGTCTCATCCGCCGTGTGCGGGAGCTGAACAAGCTATTTTTGGGAACAAGGTACGATGTTCCTTTTGCGGACAAGATTCTACAATAGATGGCAGAGGCAGCTAAAGTTCCTCCCTTCATTTGCCGATAGATCAGATACGGGTTTGTCTATTTTTGCTGTACTGCAGCTGGCGTGCTGGTTGGCCGGCTGCTGCAATCTGCTTGGATGATTGGCGAGGCCGGGTCCTGATTAGACAATCGACATTGGACAGATGAAGGGAGTCGTGATCGACGCATGAACAAATCATTGGCAGCCGCCGTTTTGGCCGCAAGCTTGACGCTGGGACTTGCCGCCGCTCCGCCCGCCGTATCGGCGGCGACGCAGAAAGCCCAGACGCAGGGCAACGTGAACCTGCGCGCCGAACCGGCTACAGCCGGGAAGGTTCTCCGCACTCTGCCGAAGGGGGAGCAGATATCCGTCCTGCAGCGAGTGGACAACTACTGGCTCAAGGTGCAGGACAAGTCCGGCACGATCGGTTATGTGTCCGCTTCCAGCTCCTACATTACGATGCTGGACGCCGCGGCTGCCGAAGCTGCAACCGACGCTTCCGCCGGCAAGCCGGCCGCATCTGCAGCGGGCAGCAAATTCTCGAGCAATGCGAAAGCCGCTTCGACGGTAGCTCTGCGTGTCGGCCCATCCACAGCGAGTGCCTTGGTCAGGTATTTGAAAAAGGACGAGATGATCGAGGTCAAATCGATTCCAAGCTCGTACTGGTATCAGATCGTGGATGCCAGCGGCAAGACGGGCTACGTAAGTTCGGATGCCAAATACATAACCGTAACAGGAACGCTGCCTGGCGCTAAGAGCGGCAGCACCGCCTCCGGAACGGGCGGCAGCACCGCCGCCGGAACGGGCGGCAGCACCGCCGCCGGAACGGGAAGCGGCAGCACCGCCGCCGGAGCGGGAAGCGGCAGCACCGCCGCCGGAACGGGCGGCAGCACCGCCGCCGGAACGGGAAGCGGCAGCACCGCCGCCGGAACGGGCGGCAGCACCGCCGCCGGAGCGGGAAGCGGCAGCAGCGCCGCAGGAGCGGGAAGCGGCAGCAGCGCCGCAGGAGCGGGAAGCGGCAGCAGCGCCGCCGGAGCGGGAAGCGGCAGCAGCGCCGCAGGAGCGGGAAGCGGCAGCAGCGCCGCCGGAGCGGGAAGCGGCAGCAGCGCCGCAGGAGCGGGAAGCGGCAGCAGCGCCGCATTCGCTCCGAACGCCGTTACTGTTGCGGCCGTGACGCTGCGCAAGGGACCGTCGTCGTCCTACGACCAGATCCGCAACCTGAAGAGCGGAGAGTCGATCCAGGTGACAGCTGTGCCGAACGGCTACTGGTACATGGTCAAGGATTCGGCCGGTGTCACGGGCTACGTCAGCTCCGACACCAAATATATTTCGGTTACGGGAACGCTCCCCGGCGGCGCCGCCCCAAGCCCGCAGCCTTCGGTCCCGACTCCGAATCCAGCACCGACTCCTCAGCCTTCCACGCCATCGGCCGGGACAAGCTTGAGTCCGCAGGCCTCCGAGCAGATCGAGGCTGTCATCAATGCCGGACTCAAGTATCTGGGAACGCCTTACGAGTACGGTTCCAGCCGCAGCGACACGTCTACGTTCGACTGTTCGGACTTTGTCCGGCAAGCCTTCCTGGACGCGCTCAGCCTGCAACTGCCGGTGGACTCCAGGGGACAAGGGCAATATGTGCTGGATCGAGGCGCTTATACGACGGACTGGAACTCCCTCAAGAGAGGGGATCTCATGTTCTTCGTGTCGTCCGGGACCAAGGTGAACAGCTCCGGTCCTTTGGATTCGTCGATCATTACGCATGTAGGCATGTATCTCGGGGACAACAAGATCCTGCAGACTTACTCCAAGGAATCAGGGGGCGTGCAGGTCACGACGGTATCTCCGACATCCAACTGGCAGTTCCGCTTCCTCTTTGGAGGCAGCGCTGTCTAAAACAAACGAACAAGCAGGGCGCCATCCCATGGGGTGGTGCCCTGCTTGTTTATTATATATCCGCTCAACCGGGAGCCCCCGAGCAGAATAAGCCGAAAAAATCGTCTTATTCGCCTCAACCGGGAGCCCCCGAGCAGAATAAGCCGAAAAAATCGTCTTATTCGCCTCAACCGGGAGCCCCCGAGCCGAATAAGCCGAAAAAATCGTCTTATTCGCCTCAACCGGGAGCCCCCGAGCCGAATAAGCCGAAAAAATCGTCTTATTCGCCTCAACCGGGAGCTCCCGAGCCGAATAAGCCGAAAAAATCGTCTTATTCGCCTCAACCGGGAGCCCCCGAGCGGAATAAGCCGAAAAAATCGTCTTATTCGCCTCAACCGAGGGCTCCCGAGGGGAATAAGCCGAAAAAATCGTCTTATTCGCCTCAACCGGGGGACCCCGAGCGGACTAAGCCGAAAAAATCGTCTTATTCGCCTCAACCGGGAGCCCCCGAGCGGAATAAGCCGAAAAAATCGTCTTATTCGCCTCAACCGAGGGCTCCCGAGCCGAATAAGCCGAAAAAATCGTCTTATTCGCCTCAACCGAGGGCTCCCGAACGGAATAAGCCGAAAAAATCGTCTTATTCGCCTCAACCGGGAGCCCCCGATCCGAATAAGCCGAAAAAATCGTCTTATTCGCCTCAACCGGGAGCCCCCGAGCCGAATAAGCCGAAAAATCGTCTTATTCGCCTCAACCGGCTCATTCCGCCCAACCGGCTCATTCCGCCCAATAGGCACATCCCGCGCAACCGGCTCATTCCGCCCAACCGGCTCATTCCGCCCAATAGGCACATCCCGCGCAACCGGCACATCCCGCCCAACCGGCTTATTCTACCCAACCGGCTCATCCCGCCCAATCGGCTCTCTCCGCTGAACCGACGAAGCCCCGCCGGGCTGGACAACCTTCTGTCCGGCCTAGCAGGGCTTCGGTATGGCTTACAGAGCGTCCTTCGGATTCCGGCGGGCGACGCCGCTGGCGCGAGCCGCCTGGACGACGCGGCGGCGGACTTCCTCGACGACCTTGGCGTTGAACACGCTCGGGATGATGTAGCTGCGGCTCAGCTCGTCTTCGCCTACCGTGGAGGCGATCGCTTCGGCCGCGGCAAGCTTCATCTCCTCGTTGATCGTATTGGCGCGGCAATCGAGAGCGCCGCGGAAGATGCCGGGGAAGCACAGCACGTTGTTGATCTGGTTCGGATAGTCGGAGCGGCCCGTCGCGAAGACGGCGACGATGTCCTCCGCTTCCTCCGGACGAATCTCCGGCTCCGGATTGGCCATCGCGAACACGATCGGCTGCTCGTTCATCGTCTGCACCATATGGCGCTTGAGAATGCCGCCGGCCGACAGGCCGATGAACACATCCGCACCGGCAATCGCTTCGGACAGTCCGCCGCTCACGCGATCCGGATTGGTGTTGCCGGCGTACCAGTTCCACATCGGATGCGCGTACTCCTTGTCCGCCGTCAGAATGCCCTCGCGGTCGACGCCGAGCACGTTGCGGGCTCCGCCGGCCAGCAGCATCTTGGTGCAGGCCGTTCCTGCCGCGCCGATGCCGCAGACGACGATCTTGGCGTCCTCGATCCGCTTGCCCGTCAGGCGCAGGGCGTTGAGCAGTCCTGCGTACAGGACGACAGCCGTGCCGTGCTGGTCATCGTGGAAGACCGGAATGTTCAGCTCTTCGCGCAGCCGCTCCTCGATCTCGAAGCAGCGCGGAGCGGAGATGTCCTCCAGGTTGATGCCGCCGAAGCCTGGCGCGATGGCTTTGACCGCGGCGATGATCTCTTCCGTATCCTGCGTGTCCAGGCAGATCGGGAAGGCGTCGACGTCGGCGAATTGCTTGAACAGCATCGCCTTGCCCTCCATGACCGGCATGGCCGCTTCAGGACCGATGTTGCCGAGGCCGAGCACAGCGCTTCCGTCGGAGACGACGGCGACCGTGTTGCGCTTGATCGTCAGAGAGAACGCTTTGGAAGGATCCTCATGGATAGCCGTACAGACGCGGGCGACCTCCGGCGTGTAAACCCTCGACAGATCGTCGCGGTTTTGGATCGGCGTTTTCGGCTGGATCGTGATCTTGCCGCCAAGATGGAGCAGGAAGGTGCGGTCGGAGGTGTTGATGACGCGGATTCCGTTGATCAGCCCGAGCGATTTGCCGAGCCTTTCCGTCGTTCCGGTGTCTTTGACCTTGACCGTCAAGTCGCGAGTCGTGCTGCCCTTGCTCGTCGAAATGACGTCGATGGCGATCACGTCGCCGCCTGCGGCTTCGATCGCCGATACGACGGAGCTGAAATTGGTACCGCTCTCAATTTCGAGCCTGACAATGACTGTTTTTCCATCCAACGCTTTGTTATCCATGCGCTCATCTCCTCAGGTGAGCCTCTCCGCCGCAGCGGGAGGCGTGTGTAGTCATGTTCCGGCAGAAAGAAAGCCGGATTGGGTATAGTTCATGTTCCAGCAGAAAGCCGGAGCCGTCAATGCATCAGCCGCAAGACGGCAGTCGGGCATTCCAGGGGGTCGTACTGCTGATTGCGCTTGCTCATGAGAGTCTGCCTGTACTCTCCGGAGCTGTAGGGCTGCTGGATCATCCGGAACCACTTGTCGATCGTGCCGGACGAATGCAGCATCTCCCCGAAGCCGCTGCGGATGAAGTACTCCAGATTCTCTTCCTCCTGGCCGGGTATCGGCTTGTGGAAGAGCATCGGGATGCCTTTGCTCATGCCCTCGGTGCAGGTCATGCCTCCCGGCTTGGTCACAAGCAGATCGGAGGCGTCCATGAGCTTGGATATCTCCTTCGTGAAGCCGAGCACGCGGATGTTGGGATGGACGAAGCGGGGATCCTCCAGCATGGCTTCGCGGGATTTTCCGTTCGTGCCCGTGCAGAAGATCAGCTGGACTTCCTCGCGCCATCGCGTCATGTACGTGATGAACTCGTCTTCTTCTTCCATCAGGCCCCATCCGCCGCCCATGACCAGGACGGTCGGCATCGCTTTGAGTCCAAGCTCCCGCTGCGCTTCCGCTTGATTCTGGGCTTGCCAGAACTGGGGATGAACCGGTATGCCGGTGACCTCGATTCGGGCCGGCGGGATTCCCCGCTCCATCAGCTTGCGCTTGACGACGGGCGTAGAGACCAGATAATGGTTCACTTCCGGGCTGGCCCAGGTGCCATGGGCGTCATAATCGGTGATCAGCGTATATAAAGGCACATCGAGTCCGAGCCTTTTGAGCCGTGCGACAGCCGCATTGGGCCCCGGATGCGTGCAGACGATGATCTCCGGCTTGAGCTGCTGGATGACCTGCTCGGTCTGCGTATAGAAGATCCGGTGAATGGCCAGCTGCGTGAACCGGTTGAAGGAACGCTTATAATTGGTGCGGTACATCATGCCGACCAGCTTAGGCTGCTTGCCTACGGTTTTGCGGTATGCGGACATGATCAGCGGGGCCAGGACCGGATTAAGGAATTTACCCAGCTCGAGCACCCGTGTCTGGACATCCGGAGACAGCTGCCTGAGTCCGGCAGCGAGCGCGTAAGCCGCTTGCGTATGACCGGATCCGAACCCCTCTGAGAGCAACAGCACCCTTTTCTTGCGCATGCACTCACCTACTTTTCTCTATCCCAATATTACGACGAGCGCGGTAGGAAAGACAAGCATGGGAGTTGGGAGTTGCATCCAGCCCTGCTTCTCCGATATTCTTGGCATGACGGATCGAACCGCTGTACCCGCCTTGACGCCATCCGGAAACCCTATATAAGGAAGGATAATTTCAAATGAACGAACAACGACAGCCGGTCTCCGAGGGAGATCTGGTCCGATTCACGTACAAAACGGGAACCTACGCCGGCAGGGTGGCCGAGACCGGATCGCCTCGCTGCGTGGTCGAGACGCTTGCCGTGCTGCGCCATCCCGACCAGGGAGATCTTCATCATCCCTACGATCCGGACGTTCCGATGTTCCATGAGCGCCGCGCCTTGTCGCATCGGGAGAAAGCGCTCGTCCTGCTTCGCGATATGGAGCCGTTCCGGGGAAGCGGGATTCCGGATTACAAGGAATCGCTCGCTGCAGCGGTGCGTCTCTCGCTCGGCGAGCTGGAGCGTCTGGAGCGCTGGTCGGCCCGCGCGCGGGAGACGCTGCAGGATGTGGCGAAGGACTACGGTCTTTAGGAAGCGGCCAGCGGAATTCCAGCGGGAATGAATATCCTTTATTTTGAAGCCTTTCGCCTTTATGCGGCGGAAGGCTTTTTCATCTCCATCCAGGTGCATAAAGCGTATAAAAATGTTCTTCCTTCCTGGCTGCGTCAGGGTAGAGCGTTTTCATTTGTCGCAAAAGGGCGCCGATTCGGACAATTTGCATGTCTATACATGTCTTTGTTTACTCAAAGTTAACATGAACTGTGATCTTATTGGGAGGAAACGGCTTGCCTCAAAGTTGTTGTACCCAACTGGACCGGCGATGTGATACGATGAATGCAGAATCGACGCTGTACTGTGCCAAAGCGGCCGCCCGGCGCTCCCAAACCCTTGCCTGATAAGGCGTACGGGCGATAATGAACGATATTAATAATCAGGTTTATAAAAAGAATTACATTGATATGCCCCGTTCAGGATGATAAAATCAACGAATAACTATCGTTTCCGGAGTGTATTTCCGCTTCCTGAGCTCCATGCCGTGACCGATTATTTCTGCCAAGTTAACAACTGGACAGCCAAGCTTGAATATGAATTCGTATGCATTTTTATACATTTCGGCCGCCTTCATCCGAACCGTATACGGAGGACCTTCTGCCTGCTGTCCGTTCTTATATCTATCCTCCGACAGAAAGGTTGCATCCGATGAACAGGAAAATGACTGGATTGCCGCCGAAACAAGGCCTCTACGATCCGCAGTTCGAAAAAGACGCTTGCGGCATGGGATTTGTGGCGAACATCAAGGGAGTACCATCCCATACCATCATACGCCAGGCGCTCACCGTCCTGGAGAACATGGAACACCGCGGCGGCCAGGGCAGCGAGCCCAACACCGGCGACGGCGCAGGCATCCTGCTGCAGATTCCGCACGGCTTCTTCAAGCGCGAGCTGTCCGCCCAAGGCATCCAGCTCCCGGCTGAAGGCGCTTATGCGGTCGGCATGCTCTTCCTGCCGCAGGACCCGTCCGTCCGGGAGCGGCTTGAGAACAAGCTGGAGACGATCATCGCCGAGGAAGGCCAGTCGCTGCTCGGCTGGCGCACCGTGCCGACCAACGACGAGCTGCTCGGAGAATCGGCCCGCAAGGCGATGCCTTTCGTCCGCCAGGTGTTCATCGCGCGCAGCGCGGAGCTCTCGGAAGAGCTGGCATTCGAGCGCAAGCTCTATGTCATCCGCAAGCGCGCCGAGCTCGCGATCCGCTATGCCGGCGAAGAAGGCGGAGACATGTTCTATTTCCCGTCCCTTTCCAGCAAGAAGATCGTGTACAAAGGCATGCTGACGACGGAGCAGGTCCGCTCCTTCTATGTGGAGCTCAATGACGAAGCGATGGAGACGGCGCTTGCGCTCGTCCACTCCCGCTTCAGCACGAACACGTTCCCGAGCTGGGAGCGCGCCCACCCGTACCGCTACCTGATCCACAACGGCGAGATCAACACGCTGCGCGGCAACGTCAACTGGATGCATGCCCGCCAGTCTCTGTTCGCCTCCGAGCTGTTCGGAGAGGATCTCGACAAGATCAAGCCGATTATCAATCCGGACGGCTCCGATACGGCCATGTTCGACAATACGCTGGAGTTCCTGTACCTGGCCGGCCGCTCCCTGCCGCATGCGGCGATGATGATGGTGCCGGAGCCTTGGTCCAACCACGAGGACATGAGCGACGACAAAAAAGCGTTCTACGAATACCACAGCTGCCTGATGGAGCCGTGGGACGGCCCTGCCGCGATGGGGTTCACGGACGGCACTCAGATCGGAGCGATCCTCGACCGCAACGGCCTTCGTCCGGCGCGCTACTACGTGACCAAGGACGATGTCATCATCCTCGGCTCCGAAGCGGGCACCGTGTACGTAGAGCCGGAGAATATCCTTTATAAGGACCGCCTTCGTCCAGGCCGCATGCTGCTCGTCGATACCAAGGAAGGCCGGATCATCTCCGACGAAGAGGTCAAGGCGGGCATCATTGCGGAGAACCCGTACCGCGAATGGCTCGACGACAACCTCATCAGCCTCGTCGATCTGCCGGATGCCCCGGAGCTGCCGGAGCTCGAGCATGCGACGGTGCAGCAGCGCCAGCAATCGTTCGGCTATACGTTCGAGGATCTGCGCAAGGTTCTGGAGCCGATGGCTTCGAGCGGCGTGGAGCCGATCGGCTCGATGGGCTACGACGCTCCGCTGGCTATTCTGTCCGAACGACCGCAGCGTCTCTACAGTTACTTCAAGCAATTGTTCGCCCAGGTCACCAATCCGCCGATCGACGCCATTCGCGAGGAGATCATCACCGCGACCGGCACCTCGCTCGGTCCGGAGCGCAACCTGCTGAAGCCGGAGCCGGAGAGCGCGCGCCAGATCCGTCTGGAGTCGCCGATCCTCTCCAACGAGGACTTCGCCAAGCTGCGCCATGTGCGCCGCCCGGGCTTCAAGTCCATCACGCTGCCGATCTTCTTCCCTGCCGACGGCGGAGAGGAAGGGCTGCGCAAGGCGCTCGACACGATGTGCGAAGCGGCTGACCGCGTCATCGCCAAGGGCCACAACGTCCTCATATTGTCCGACTTCGGCTCGGATCGCGACAACTGCCCGATCCCGGCGCTGCTTGCGGTGTCCTGCCTGCATCACCATCTCATCCGCAACGGCACGCGTACCCGCGTCAGCCTGCTGCTGGAATCCGGCGAGCCGCGCGAGGTGCATCACTTCGCGCTGCTGCTCGGCTACGGCGTGAGCGCGATCAATCCGTACCTGGCGTTCGAGACGCTCGACGACATGATCCGCCAGGGCATGCTGCGCGGCGTTACGCATGAGAAGGCCGTCAAGAACTTCATAAAGGCCGCGACCAAGGGCGTTCTGAAGATTCTGTCCAAGATGGGCATCTCGACGATCCAATCCTACCGCGGAGCCCAGATTTTCGAGGCGGTCGGCCTGAACGAGGATCTCGTCGACAAGTACTTCACCTGGACGCCGTCGCGCATAGGCGGCATCGGCCTGGACATCATCGCCGAGGAAACGCTCAAGCACCACAACCGCGCCTACGCCGAGCAGGAGGGCGCCGAGAAGGAGCTCGACTCCGGCGGCGAGTACCAGTGGCGCAAGGACGGGGAGGACCATCTGTTCAGCCCGCAGACGATCCATACGCTGCAGATGGCTTCCCGCTCGAACGACTACAAGCTGTACAAGAAATTCTCGGAGCTCGTGCAGGGCGAGGACCGCAAGTTCCTGACGCTGCGCTCGCTGCTGGACTTCAAGAAGGACCGCACCCCGGTGCCGATCGAGGAAGTCGAATCCGTAGAGAAGATCATGAGCCGCTTCAAATCCGGCGCGATGTCCTTCGGCTCCATCAGCAAGGAAGCGCATGAGAGCCTGGCCATCGCGATGAACCGCATCGGCGGCAAGTCCAATACGGGCGAGGGCGGCGAAGATCCGGCGCGCTTCATTCCGGATGCCAACGGAGATTCGAGGCGGAGCGCGATCAAGCAGGTCGCTTCGGGCCGCTTTGGCGTGACGAGCAACTATCTGGTCAACGCCGACGAGATCCAGATCAAGATGGCGCAGGGCGCCAAGCCGGGCGAGGGCGGACAGCTCCCGGGACGCAAGGTTTATCCGTGGGTCGCCGAGGTTCGCGGCTCTACTCCGGGCGTCGGCCTCATCTCGCCGCCGCCGCATCATGACATCTACTCCATCGAGGATCTTGCGGAGCTGATCCATGATCTCAAGAACGCCAACCCGCGCGCCCGCATCAACGTCAAGCTCGTATCCGAGGTCGGCGTCGGCACGATCGCGGCCGGCGTCGCCAAGGGCCGGGCGGACGTCATTCTCGTCAGCGGTTATGACGGAGGCACGGGAGCTTCTCCGATGAACTCCATGCGCCACGCGGGCATGCCATGGGAGCTCGGCCTTGCCGAGACGCATCAGACGCTCATGCTCAACAACCTGCGCGACCGCGTCGTCGTGGAGACCGACGGCAAGATCATGAACGGCCGCGACCTCGCGATCGCCGCTCTGCTGGGCGCCGAGGAGTTCGGCTTCTCGACCGCTCCGCTCGTCGTGCTCGGCTGCGTCATGATGCGCGTCTGCCAGCTGGATACATGTCCGGTCGGTGTCGCGACGCAGAATCCGGAGCTGCGCAGCAAGTTCATGGGCGATCCGTCCCATGTCGTGAACTACATGACGTTCGTCGCCCAGGAAATGCGCGAGTACATGGCGGAGCTCGGCTTCCGCACGGTCAATGAAATGGTCGGCCGCGTGGATCTGCTGGAGTCCAAGGATCTGATCCATCATTACAAGCTGCGCGGCATCGACCTGACGCCGCTCCTGCATATCCCGGAAGTGCCGCATGGCGCATCCCGGCACAACGTGCAGCAGCAGAACCACGGGCTCGAAGAGACGCTCGACATGCGGAGCCTGCTGCCGGCAGCGGCGCCGGCGCTCGAGCGCGGCGAGCGGGTGGAAGCCTCGTTCCAGGTCGGCAATACGAACCGCGTCATCGGCACGATTCTGGGCAGCGAGGTTACCCGCCGCTACGGAGCCAAGGGGCTGCCGGAAGACACGATCAGCCTACGCTTCACCGGCTCTGCCGGCCAGAGCTTCGGCGCGTTCGTGCCGAAGGGCATTACGCTTACGCTTGAAGGGGATTCCAACGACTACGTCGGCAAGGGCCTCTCCGGCGGCAAGATCATCGTCGCTCCGTCGCCGAAGGCGACCTTCAAGGCGGAGGACAACGTCATTATCGGCAACACCGCCTTCTACGGCGCTACCGGCGGCGAAGCTTATATCCGCGGCATTGCCGGAGAGCGCTTCGCGGTGCGGAACAGCGGCGTGAAGGTCGTAGTCGAGGGTACAGGCGACCACGGATGCGAATACATGACAGGCGGACGCGTCGTCGTGCTGGGGGGCACGGGACGGAACTTCGCGGCCGGCATGTCGGGCGGCGTGGCGTATGTGCTCGATGAGCAGCGCACCTTCTACAAGCAAGTGAACCTGGAGATGGTCCTGCTGGAGAGAGTCGAGGCCGAGGAAGACATCGCGGAGCTGCGCTCCCTGATCGAAGCCCATGTCTCGAACACCGGCAGCGCCGTAGGCGAGCGCCTGCTCGCGGACTGGGAGCAGTCTCTGGACAGCTTCGTCCGCGTCATTCCCAAGGACTACAAGCGCATGCTGGAGCAGATCCGCAAAGCGGAAGAGGAGGACGGCCTGGAGGGCGAGCATGCTCTTCTGGCAGCTTTTGAAGCCAATATGCGCGAGCTCGCCCGTGTAGGCGGCAACTGATCCGAAGCAAATAGCAAGAACCGGCATCCTCCAATAGGAGGATGCCGGTTCTTTTTTTATCCTTTTTTTTGCAGGTTATGATACCTATTGTAACTATACATGATGTAACGCTCATATGTATCATTCAGGCCTATAGGGCTCTTTCAGCTGGGGGCGGGGCTGTTTGGACAGGCTGGCAAGAAGGGCCGACAGGCGCGGGAGAATTTGCTACTTTTTCTTCTCCTCTTGCGACGTGGGGGCGGAATGGTCCTTGAAGATGCGCTGAATGGCGAGTTCGCTGTCGATACCGAGCTGTTCCAGAATGAACCTGACATCCAGCTCTACCCGAGGAGGTAGCTTATTGCCGTCTTGATGATTGGTTACCATATTGTTCAACCCACTCCCATTTCTCTCATTTATTATCTCTACTTGGGAACATAGTAGATAGTATAAATGACGCATGACGCAAAAGCTGTCGGAATCTGAAGGACAAGTTTGGATAATTTTGGTTGATTATTGTCGAAACAGGGACCTTAGGGTCATGGAATTGTCGCTACTTTAATCCTAGCGCAGCGGACAACCGGGTACATTAAAAAAATAAACCCGCCTGAATACAGGCGGGTTTCAGCATATTAGCGGGCATTATTACCTCATGGAGCGTTCGGCGCGGATAAAGGCGATGAATCTCTTCGCTTCTTCAGCCGTCAGCTTGCGGCCGTCGATGGAAAAGGCGAACTTCTCCATCATTTCCTGATCGGACAGCTCCAGGCTGGAGACAAATTCTCCAACCCCCGCATCGAGAACGGCAGCGGGATTGTCGGTTCTTCCGACCAGATAGTCGATGGACACATGGTATAAATCCGCAAATTTCGCCAGCGTATCGGTATCCGGCTCCCGCCGGTTTTTTTCATAATGAGACAAGGCCGCGCGGGAAATTCCGAGCGTTACAGAGGTCTGTTCCTGAGTCCAGCCTCGTTCTTCTCTTAGTCTCGCGATCCGAGTTCCAATGTCCATTAGGTACCTCCTAGATCTCTATATAACCCAGTTTAATACGGAAATGAGCGTTATGGATGATTTGCTACGAATAGTCGCATTTTTCAAATCCGGGATGTAAAATCGCTTGACATGTTACGAATTGTATCGTAAAGTTGGAGATGTTAAAGATACATTCTGTATCATATATATGCCATGATTCCCGATTCAAAGCTCCTTTATTCTTGCTGGCCAGCAGCATTTTGTCGGAGGTGAAGGATGGTCGTCCGTCGTAATTTGGAGCCCGGATCTGACAGATTAAGTCAGGCGCGCATGGGCCGCAAGCTTCTTGGGGATATCCGCATCTCCGAAGTTCGGGGAAAGGCGGTTCAATCCCGATCGCGCAAAGTCTTGTTACATACTATGAGCCCGGATCGGATGGAATTCTCCACCACGCTGCTGTTCCCCGTCCAGAACGGCTACCGGCTTACCCTCACCCTCATGCTCAACCGGCGCATGCATCTCATCACCGGCACGGTCGGGTCCAGAGCCAAGTCCGGCAATCTGTACCATTACGAGCTGGACATAACCGGCCGATCGGTCAGCCGGCTCGAATGGATCCGTGAATTGAACGATTGGCTGCTGAGCGGGCAGCCGGCCCGGCATCCTTATAAAGTCCACTATATTTATCGGAAGTGAACCATTTCTATATGACGGAGGCTCGACAACGTGGAACTTAAAGAATACTTGACTATCATGGGCAAGCGCAAGTGGCTCATCACCGCCATCGTCCTTATCGCCTGCCTGGCGACAGGATTCAAAAGCTTTTTCTATACAACTCCGATCTATTCCGCATCAGCCAAGCTGATCGTCAATCAGGCATTCGAATACCAGGGAATGTCGATGCTGGATCTCAGCACGATGCAGACGAACATCACCGTCATCAACTCCTACAAGGAAATCATTCAATCCGCGGCCATACTCGACAAAGTCGTGGAAAAGTACCCCGATCTCAAGATGTCGGCAGATGAACTGAGAGGCGGGCTCGGCGTAGGCTCCTCGGCGGAATCGCAAGTCATGGATCTTTCCTTCACCGGCACCTCTTATCCTCAGGCGGCCAAGGCCGTCAATGCCATCGCCCAAACCTTCAAAGAAACGAATCCCTCCATCATGAAAGTCGACAACGTGAACATTCTCAACAAGGCGAATCCGGATGCGGCCGCCATGAGCATCAACACCAGCCCGATCGTGCTGATCTTCATCAGCTTTGTCGTCTCGTTCATGCTCTCGGTCGGACTTGTCTTCCTGATTCATTACCTGGACGACACGATCAAGACGGAGAAGGATGTAGAGGCTCAGCTCGAGCTGCCGATGCTGACCCAGATTACGAAGATCGACAAGTACGGCTCGAAGTCCCGCAAGCCGTCTTCAACCAAGCCAAGTCCGGTCAAGGAGGGCTCCTATGCCACGCTCAACCAGTGAATCCAGCCTCATCACCTATTACGAGCCGAAATCTCCGATCTCGGAAGCCTACCGCACGTTGCGCACGAACATCCAGTTCTCTTCCTTCGATGAACCGATCCAGGTCATCATGGTCGCTTCGGCCAATCCCGGCGAGGGCAAGAGCACGACGGCTTCCAACCTCGCGGTCACTTATGCCCAAGAAGGCAAAAAAACGCTGCTGATCGACGCCGATCTGCGCAAGCCATCGGTGTTCCAGGTTTTCTCGGTATCCAACCGGGTCGGATTGTCGACGGTCGTGTCCGGCCAATGCCGATGGGCCGATGCCATCCAGGATACCCATGTCGAGCAGCTCGATGTGCTGCCATCGGGACCGATTCCTCCCAACCCATCCGAGCTGCTGGCCTCCCATAGCATGAAGTCTCTTCTGCAGGAGCTGCAGGCTCAATACGACATCATCATCTTTGATACGCCGCCCGTGCTCGCCGTGACGGATTCGCTGATTATCTCCTCTCTCTGCCAAGGCGTCATCCTCGTCGTCCAAGCCGGCAAGGTCAAGAGCGAGCTTGTCCGCAAAGCCAAAAGCAACCTGGAGCATGTGCAGGCCCGGATTCTCGGTGTCGTCCTCAACAACATGAAGAGCCGGAAGGGCGACAAGTACACCTATTACTACTACGGAACCAAAGAAGCGAAGTAGCGCCTATTCTCTCCAATTCCAACTTTCAGGTAAGGCCTGCTGCACCTTTATCACTGCAGGCACTCGGCCGTGCTGTGGGCTCATGAGTGGGCCTTAGACGTGAATCGTCGATGGTACGGTGTGAGGAGGGGTTGAATGCCCCGGTTTTACTAACGAAATGGCAGAAAAACGGGTTATGTTTCCGCTTTCAACGAAAACATGACTCGTTTTTTTGGCATTTTCCCAAGGATAGGACTGGAAGAACCAGAGAGAAAAAGGATAAGGATAGGTGACGGTATGAAAAAAGTTCGAAAAGCGATTATTCCGGCTGCGGGGCTGGGGACCCGGTTCCTGCCCGCGACCAAGGCGATGCCGAAGGAAATGCTGCCGATCGTCGACAAGCCGACCATCCAGTACATTGTGGAAGAAGCGGTGCAATCCGGCATCGAGGACATCATCATCGTCACAGGCAAGGGCAAGAGAGCGATTGAAGACCACTTCGACATCGCATTCGAGCTGGAGCACAGCCTGATGGAGAAGGGGAAGCTCGGCCTGCTCAGCGAGGTGCAGAAGTCTTCCAACGTGGATATTCATTACATAAGGCAAAAAGAAGCGAAGGGGCTCGGCCATGCCGTCTGGTGCGCCCGCAACTTCATCGGCAACGAGCCGTTCGCCGTCCTGCTCGGCGACGACATCGTACAGGGAGAGGTTCCCTGCACGAGGCAGCTGATGCAGCAATACGAAGAAACCGGCCGCTCGGTCATCGGCGTCCAGACCGTGGGCATCGATCAGACGGATCGGTACGGCATCGTGGATCCGCTCGAAACGATGGGCCGCCTCGTTCAAGTCAAGAGATTCGTGGAGAAGCCGGCGCGAGGGCAAGCCCCTTCCAATCTGGCGATCATGGGGCGCTACGTATTCACGCCGGAGATCTTCGATTATCTTGGCGAACACAACATCGGAGCCGGCGGAGAGATCCAGCTGACCGATGCGATTCAGAAGCTGAACGAGTCTCAGGGCGTATACGCCTACGACTTTGACGGGAAACGGTATGACGTCGGAGAGAAGCTCGGGTTTATCCTGACGACGATCGACTTCGCGCTGCGCAATGATGAGCTGAAGCATCCGCTGCTGACCGCCCTTGAAGAGCTCATTGAAGAGTACTCCAATACAACCAATTCTATCAAGCTGGGGTGATCGAAGATGAGTTTGAACCCGAACCGCAAGGAAGCGGAAGCTGTCCTGGAATCGAGCGCCTACTACTCCTCCTACGCAGCGGAAAACAAAAGGAATTTGACGGGTTATCTGATGATGAAGCGTGCGATGGACATCGTGGCCGCTTCGATTGGCTTGATTTTTCTTATGCCGGTCTTTCTTCTGCTCGCCATCGCGATCAAGATCGAGGACCCCAAGGGCCCGGTGTTCTTCTCCCAGAAGCGGGTCGGCAAGGGAGAGCGGCCGTTCCATATGTATAAATTCCGTTCGATGGTATCCAATGCGGAGGAGCTGCTGGCTGATCTGCTGGAGAAGAACGAAATTCAAGGCGCCATGTTCAAGATGAAGGATGATCCGCGAATTACGAGGATCGGGAAATTTATCCGGAAGACCAGCATTGATGAACTTCCGCAATTGTGGAATGTCGTGCGCGGGGATATGTCGCTTGTCGGACCGCGGCCGCCTCTTCCAAGGGAAGTTGCCGAGTATACGGCTTATGACAAGCAGCGGCTTAAGGTAACGCCTGGCTGCACGGGGTTGTGGCAGGTCAGCGGGCGGAATAATTTGAGCTTTAAAGAGATGGTGGAACTGGATATTAGGTACATACAAAAACGCAGTCTTCCATTTGATATCAATATTTTGTTCAAAACCGTCAAGGTTTTGTTCGGTTCCAGGGACGCATTTTGATTTTTTTTTGAATGAAGGAGAGAGATAAATGAGGATTGGCGTGGATGCTCATGTTCTTGCCGGGAAGTTTCAGGGGAGCCGTACTTATCTGCTCAACTTATACAAAGAAGTATTAAAGCAAAGCAATCCCGAAGACTATGTCTTCTTTGGACATTGGGGAAATGAAGCGGACCTTCCCTATAGCAATGAAGCGGAATACATCAATTTTAAATCCGGTTCCAAAGTCAGACGGTTGACCTATGAATCCCGGCCGCTTCTTAAAAGCAGCAAAATTGATCTATACCACACTCAATACATTTCCCCTCTGATGGTCCCTTGCGACACGATCTGCACCATTCATGACATCTTGTTTGAAACCCATCCTCAATACTTCTCCAAACAAGAAGTGCTTCGCAACAAAATCCTGGTCAGGTATTCCGCTCAGAAAGCGAAGCAGGTCCACACCGTATCTCAATACTCGAAAAACAAAATCATGGAGCTCTACGGAATACCGGAGCATAAAGTGAAAGTCGTTCCCAATGGAGTCGATTTAAGTCGATTCTCTCCTGAAAATAAGGATGAATCAAAAGCATTAATTGAACAAAAATATGGAGTGCGGGATTATCTTTTAACGGTTGGACGTATCGAACCTCGAAAGAATCACATTGCCTTGCTTAAAGCCTATAAAATTCTTCTGGAAAAGAATATACCCGTAGGAAATCTTGTTATCGTGGGCAAGCCGGATTTTGGCTTCCAGGACTTCTTCAAGAAAATTGATGAATTGCAGTTAAAACCCTACGTGAACATTATAGATTCTGTAGATGATCAGATGCTCCCGCATATTTATCGGGCTGCATCTGTTTTTGTTTATCCAACCTTCGCGGAAGGGTTCGGCATTCCACCCATAGAGGCAATGGCTTGTGGGGTTCCAGTGGTGTCTTCAAATACAACAGCCATACCGGATGTTGTGGGAGATGCGGGAATATTGATTGATCCGAATAAACATGAGGATATTGCAAATCAACTGATGGACTTTATTGAAAATTCCTCATCTTTACTTGCTTTAAAAGAGAAAGGACTAATTCAAGCAAAAAAATGGACCTGGATAGAAGCTTCTAAAAAATATCTTGAGAGTATAGGAGAATTAACTAATGGGAAAGAAACTGCCCTCATCCTATCATAAAGCTATTGCTTTTTGTGGTACTAGAGGAATTCCAGCAGCATATGGTGGTTTTGAGACAGCGGTAGATGAAATAACAAAATGGTTTACATCTAAAGGATATACATGTCATATATTTGGACGAAGCGAATCTCCAAGACCATCGGAAGTCTATGATTCCAGAAAAATGATCTATGTCAAAGGTAGCAAATCGAAAAAACTTGATACATTTGTATCCGCTATTTATACAGGACTATATCTTAGGAAACATAGAGCTGAATATGATTATGTCTTTTGGTTTAATAATGCTAATTTCCCAGGAATTTTTATAACATTATTATCTGGCTTACCAATGGCTATAAATACCGATGGATTAGAGTGGAGAAGGGCAAAGTGGTCTTTTCCCTTTAAGGCATATTATTTTATTTCCTCATATTTAATAGGGAGGTTTAATAAAACATTAATTTCAGATTCTATTTCAATAAGTGATTATTATAAAAAGAAATTTAATAAGAAAACTTCGATTATACCGTATGGGGTTCCACAATCAGTTGATTTTGAAGAAGAGGTAAAACATTCTGTTCTTGAAAAATATAAATTAGATGCCAACAAGTATTTTTTACAAATCACACGTCTTGAACCTGATAATTTACCGTTGGAGATTATCTGTGGATTTATTAACTCGGGAATTTGGAAACAAGGATATAAATTTCTTCTCATAGGTATGAAAGAGGAAAACCCTTATACTTTGAGCTTAAAAAGACTTTCGGGTTCAAATGGGGTAAATGTGTCACCAGCAAATTATAATCCCGTAGAATTGGAAGTATTAAGGAGAAACGCATTCTGCTATTTGCATGGAAATTCTGTTGGAGGAACGAATCCTGCATTATTAGAAGCGATGAAATCTTGTAACAGAATCATGGCAATTAACGGACCGTTCAGTAAGGAAGTTTTGGGTAATAATGGAATTTTATTTGATATTGAGAAATTAGATTTGCAATTTAAGCAGGTTCTTGAACTGAAAGATGAGTCAGCTGAACTTAAAGAACGAGTACTGACTTTATATAATTGGGAAACAGTCTCAAACTCTTATGAGAAAATAATGAAATCGGAAAAAGTGAATTATTTTTTTGATCGATTATTATCAAATCAATTAAAAGAACCTCGAATTGGAATTGTTCTAGTTAATTATAATGGTTTTGAAGATACAATTAGTTGTATAAAATCAATACTGAGAAGTAATTATAAAAACTATAAAATTTATCTTGTTGATAATAATTCTCCAGATGGTTCTGGACAACTACTAAGAGAGTATTATAACCAAGATAAGTTCCAAGAGAGTATCAAAGTTTTACTTTTGAATAAAAACATTGGTTTTTCTGGTGGAAATAACGTTGCTATTGATATTGCTTTAAAAGAAGAGTCGAAATATGTATGGTTATTAAATAATGATACCATTATTGATGAAAAAACATTAACTAATCTTGTGGTCAGAGCTGAAAGTGACGAATTAATAGGAATAGTTGGTTCAAAAATTTACTTTTATAATTCAAGTGATATCTGGTATGCAGGAGGCTCGATAAATAAATTCGCTATTTCATCACATCGGGGATCTTTAACAAGTGATAGAGATAATAAACTCTTTAATATTCCGGAGGAAGTTGATTTTGTAACAGGCTGCAGCTTATTTGCAAGGTCTAAGATGATTTATGACATTGGCAAATTAGATGAGGATTTCTTTTTGTATTTTGAAGATACTGAGTTAAATCATCGAGCAAAACAGAATGGTTGGAAAATCTATTACGAACCATCCTCATTAGTGTGGCATAAAGTTAGTGCTTCAACTGGAAGTAAATATAGAGACCATTCCCCCCTTATAGATTATTATGACACCAGGAATTTTTATTTATTTATAAATAAATGTTATAAGGGGAGAGGAAGGATTTTAGCTTTTGCAGGTTTTATTTTTAAGTTTATTAAAAAGAATATAAGAATTGCATTAAGAAAGGAAACAAATAAGATGAAGAAATATAAGATAATATACATAGCTATTTTTGATGCTATAAACAAAAAGAATGGGAATTATCTAAAAAGTTAAAGTAGGTGAACTTATGAATATAAAAACAAAAAAAAAATATAATCTAGGTTCAATTTTGCTGATAACGTCAATTATCTTCCTGATGAATCTTCCTCCAGTGCAGGCATTACCTTTCTTATCTATATTCAGTATTAATGGTGGTAATTTTTCATTAATAAAAGTCACTATTATTATAACATCTATAATATTCTTTAGTTTATTTTTTATTAAAAAATATAAGATAAACATAAATTTTATGGATGTATTGATTTATTTTTTTACTCTATCTTATTTAATAAACATATCTGATATTGCCAAAAGTATCTACTTAGTAATAATTCTTACAATGGCTTATTTTATCGGTAGAATGGTTTTTATTAACGGCGATATGGCGAGGCTAATCAATGCAATAAAATATGGAGGGGTCATACAATCACTCCTAGTAATTTATTCTGTGTTTATTGGTCCAATAATAAAACCGGTAGAAGGTAGTTTCCTATTTAAGAATTTTGGAAATGGTTTGGGAAGCAACATGTCAGATTTTAGGGCCGTGGGCACAATAGGTCATCCTGTTGTGCTGGCTGCTGTCTTAACACCTGCATTAATATGTTGGATTATAAGTGTTTTCAATAATAGCAAGCCGACTAATCGGAAAATGAAATTATTGAATATATTTTTCACACTATTACTCACATATTCAATTTATCTCACTTATTCAAGGGGCACATGGATTTCTTTGCTCGTTGTTATTCCACTAGTATTAATAAAATTGAAAGTTAAGAAAAGAGTGTTTGTATTGTTTATTATCTCTATAACATTTTTAGTGGTTATGTCAGGAAACATCATTAATCGCCTATCATTAATTACGGAAGGAGACGCTTCATTTTCTCACAGACTATTAATGTATTTTTGGTCATGGAATGAAGTAACTTCATCTCTAAAGTCCTTTATTTTTGGATTTGGTTCAGGGGGGAGCATCTATAGACTCAATTTAAATCCACCAATTGATAAATTTCTAGCCATAGATAACATGTTTCTGAGTTTCATGGTTAACTTTGGATTTATTGGTTTAATATTAATGTTGGTATTGGTTGTAAAATTAATATACTCACTAATAGTGAATAAAAATGACGTAATCTGGTGGATAGGCTGTGTTTTGCTATCTCAATCAATTGTAGGTTTAACCTTTGAATTGATTGACTGGGAGCAAACCGGTGCTATTTATTGGTTGCTGATTGGACTTGGTACATCTGCTGTTTCGAAAAAACAGAATCCATTACTATTTATTCCAAAAAGGAAAGGGATGAAGAATGTAGATGTCAAAAGTTTATATTCTTCATGAAAATGGAGCTCCTAGACATTTTGAGGCTTTATTTTTTTATAATAATCAAAGTAATATAGTCCAAGTGGAATTCACTTTTCTAAGACAGTTTATTAAATCCATATTAAAAAGAGATGGAAAATTGTTGAGGAAGTCATTGTTTAACTTGTTTTATTTGATCAGATTTCTATTCATGAAACATTCTACAATAATTATAGGTGCTGCTCCTTACGATTCATTTATCTTTTATTTATATTTACTGAAAAATAAACACAATATAATTTATTATTCATCGTGGCCTTATTGGGATGATTCAAAGTATCCCAAAAGGTTGAGATTCTGGGGCCAAAAGAAACTCTGGATCAAATTTTTAACGGATATAAAAGTAGTTGGAGTTACAGATAAAGTTAAGCAAGGACTATTAAAATATACAAAAGAAGAAAATATAAATGTCATTCCCCATTGTATTAATGAGGATACCTTTAATTTAAAGGAAAAAAAGTCTTTTGAAAAATTCAAGATAATTTATACTGGGAGACTTATCAAAGAAAAAGGTATTGATACCATATTAAAGCTGATTAAAAGATTTGAAGATGATAATATTGAATGGATCTTTGTTGGCAGTGGTCCTTATGAAACAATTATAAAAAATGAATCTAATAAAAACAGTAATATTAAGTTTTATGGTCAAGTTGAAAATAAAAAGGAATTAGCCGATTTATACAGACAAAGTCATATTATAATTCTTCCATCCAATACTAATGATCAGTGGGAGGAATTATTTGGTATTGTATTGATTGAAGGGATGGCATGCGGTGCTGTTCCAATATCTTCCAATGCAATAGGTCCCAAAACTATTATTGAACACAACTCTGATGGGTTTTTATTTGAGCCTAATGATTTATCCGGGATGCAAAGTATAATTGAGAAATTAAAAGATGATCCCGAATTTTATCAAAGATTATCTCAAACTGCAGTCGAAAAATCAAAAAACTATTCCATTAAAAGAACATCTGAGATCTGGGGAAGTATTATTGGGAATGATAGCCATGTCCTAAAATTAAAAAATGCATAAAGAATCAGGTGGGAGAATGTCTCTTTCATTACAGGGCGCTAGAGCATCAAAATGGAATCTTATTTCAACGATAATACTTACAGTCATCCAGTTCAGTCAGTTATTTATTCTGTCTAACCTATTGGGACCTACCCAGTTCGGTTTAATGGGAATGATAAATGTCGTGGTGGGATTTGCACAAATCTATAGTGATGTAGGCATTTCAAACGCAATTGTATCTAAACAAAATATAAATAAGAATGAGCTATCAAGTTTATATTATTTGAATTTATTATCAGGCTTATTAGTCAGTATAATTGTCATTTGTTTTACCCCAGTCATCTCTTATTTTTACAACGAAGTCCGTCTAGTCCAGCCTTTATTATGGATATCGTTAATCTTTGTAATAATCCCAATTGGTCAGCAGTTCCAGGTAATGTTTGTTAAAGACTTAAAGTTTAATTTATTAGCGAAATTTGATATTATTTCTTACTCTTGCGGATTTTGTTTTGCTTTAATGAGTGCTTTAAATAACGCTGGAGTAATGTCATTAGTATGGGGACAAATGGCAACCTCAATAATTAAAACCTCTTTGTTAGTATGTTTTGGTCTACGAGTATGGAGACCCAGTTTCCGTCTCAATTTTTCTGAAATTAAAAGCTACTTTCAGTTTGGCCTTTATCAAATGGGTGAAAAAACGATTCACTTTTTTAGCACTAATTTAGATTATATAATTATTGGTAAATTTTTTGGAGCTCAAACCTTAGGTTATTACACTTTTGCTTATCAAATAGCGATATTACCTGTAATGAAAATTAATCCTATAATCACTCAAGTTTCTTTACCGATTTTCTCAAAAGTTCAATCTGATATTCAGAGATTAAAGAGAGGATATATTAAAGTTATACACTACTTAAGCTTTATCAATTTTCCTATTTATATTGGATTGATTTTTATTTCGCCAATATTAATTCCTTGGTTGTTTGCTGAAAAATGGAGCGGGAGTATAATATTCATTCAAATATTATCAGTTATGGGACTCATTCGATCTACAATCCAACCAAATAGTTCTTTACTGATATCACTAGGGAGGGCAGATATAAGTTTTAAGTGGACTGTTATATCTATGTTGGTATTACTGCCTTGTATCGTTAGTGGAGCTCTTGTAAATGGAGCTTTGGGAATTGCTTTTGGAAGTTTAATCTCGCAATTAATTTTATATCAACTAAATTATATATATGTAATTAGAAAATTTTTAGGATTTTGTTGCAAGGAATATAATGGGAACTTAATAAAGCAATTCATTTTATCCTTACTTATGTTGATACCTATTATTATTCTGAATTTTGGTGCATCAAGTTATAATTCTCTGATTTGTATTGGAGGAACAACTTTTAGTGCATTATTCTATTTATTTTTAAATAAGACACTCAATAAAAGGGTTTTAGATGAAATGTTGAAATTACTAATAAAAAAGAATGTTGTTGTTAAAGAACATTAAACTTAAAAATGAATTTATAAGGAGTTGTATGAATATGAAAGGCATCATCCTAGCAGGCGGAACAGGATCCAGACTTTACCCCCTAACCAAGGTGACCAATAAACACTTGCTTCCGGTTGGACAGTACCCCATGATTTACCATTCGATCTACAAATTAAAAGAAGCTGGAATCGACGACATCCTCATTGTCACGGGACGTGACCATATGGGCGATGTCGTTAATCTTTTGGGCAGCGGATTCGAATTCGGCGTCAGCTTCTCTTATAAGGTACAGGATCAGGCTGGAGGCATCGCGCAAGCTCTCGGACTGGCGCGCAGCTTCATTGGAAGCGAGCCGATGGCGGTCATCCTTGGCGATAATGTCTTCCAGGATGACATGAGGCCATTTGTGGAGAACTTCAAGCGTCAAGGCAGAGGGGCGAAGATTCTCCTCAAGGAAGTTCACGATCCGGAGCGCTATGGCGTTGCTGAGCTGGACGGAACATTGATTCGGTCCATTGAAGAAAAGCCGAAGCAGCCGAAGAGCTCGATGGCTGTAACCGGCATCTACATGTACGACAACGATGTATTTGAGATCGTAAAAGGTCTTAAACCATCCGGACGCGGCGAGCTCGAGATCACGGATGTCAACAATGCCTATATTCAGCAAGGCTCGCTCACCTACGATGTACTGGATGGATGGTGGACGGATGCGGGTACGCATGAGTCCTGGGCCCATGCCAATGAGCTTGTCCGCAACCATACCTTCGATCTGAACTTCGGCCGCAAGCTGGCATCCGTGTAGAGGGGACCGGACCAAAAATGAAAATCATACCAAGCAAGCTCGAGGGAGTCCTGATTGTCGAGACCGATGTATTCGGTGACAATCGGGGCTTTTTTACGGAAAGCTACAATGAAGAAACATTCAGAGCAGCAGGAATCGAGCATCGCTTCATTCAAGATAACCATTCCTTATCCCAAGAGGCGGGAACGCTTCGGGGGCTTCATTATCAGCTGAGTCCAAAGGCCCAAACCAAGCTGGTGCGTGCAATTAGCGGTGCTATCTATGATGTGGTGGTGGATTTAAGGCAGGGTTCGGCTACGTACGGGGAGTGGCAAGGATTCATTCTCAGCGAAGACAATAAGCGGCAGCTTCTCGTGCCTCGCGGATTTGCACATGGCTTCTGTACCCTCGTCTCCAATACTCAGGTTGTATACAAAGTGGATGAATATTACTCCAAGGAGCATGACCGCGGCATTCTGTGGAATGACCCGGCACTTGGAATCGACTGGCCTTCCGATCGAGTCGTTCTCTCGGATAAGGATAAGATCCATCCTGGATTTCACGAAGCCGAACATAACTTTTAGGGAGTTGTAGAGAGATGAACCTACTGGTCACAGGCGGCGCCGGCTTTATCGGCAGCAACTTCATCCGCCATATGCACGAAGAGCATCCTGAGTACAAGATCGTGAATATCGACAAGCTTACTTACGCCGGCAATCTGGATAACTTATCGGATCTCGATGAGAGCGGGAATTATTATTTTGTGAAAGGCGATATCTGCAATGAAGCTCTTGTCCGGCATCTGCTGAGAGAACACCGCATCGACGCTATCGTCAATTTTGCAGCCGAGTCGCACGTGGACAGGAGCATAAGCGACCCCGGCATTTTCGTAACGACCAATATTTCCGGGACACAGGTTCTGCTGGAGGCTGCAAGAGCGTACGGAATAAGCAAGTATATTCAAATCTCTACAGATGAAGTGTACGGTTCTCTCGGAGAAACAGGTTACTTCACGGAGGAGACGCCGCTGGCTCCGAACAGTCCCTACTCCTCCAGCAAGGCAGGGGGTGATCTGCTTGCTCGCGCCTACCATGAAACGTATGGCTTGAATGTCAATATTACCCGCTGCTCCAATAATTATGGGCCCTATCATTTCCCGGAGAAGCTGATACCGCTCATGATTACCCACGCTCTCGACAACAAGCAGCTTCCTGTCTACGGGGATGGACTCAACATCCGGGATTGGCTGCATGTGAGGGATCACGCGGCTGCTATCGATCTGGTCCTGCATCAGGGCGTTCCCGGCGAGATCTACAATATAGGCGGTCATAACGAGCGGACCAACATCCAGATCGTGGAGCTTATTCTGGAGCGCCTGGGCAAATCCAAGGATCTGATCGTTTATGTGGAAGACCGTCTAGGCCACGACCGCCGTTATGCCATCGATCCGGAGAAGCTGGAAACGAAGCTTGGCTGGAAGCCTAAGTACACTTTTGAGACCGGAATAGTGGAAACGATCGACTGGTATTTGGCTAACGAGAAGTGGTGGAGGGATATCCAATCGGGTCAATATCTCAAAAGCTACGATATCCGGTATAGGCAGCCCGTTGCGCATGGTTGAGACAAGGTTGATTGTAACAGGCGCCAAAGGCCAGTTGGGTACGGATATGGCCTCTCTCTTGTCGGAAGCGGGATATGAAGTCCACGCCTTCGGCAGAGAGAAGCTGGATTTCACCGATCGGCGCGAAGTTCTGGAAGTCGTGGAAGCTTTGCAGCCGGATATTATTGTTCATTGCGGTGCTTATACCAAGGTGGATCAAGCCGAGACGGAGCGTGAGCTGGCTGAGAGAGTGAATGGCCATGGGTCCGGATATCTGGCGGAAGCTGCCGAACTCGTTGGAGCGAAGCTTGTGTACGTGAGCACGGATTATGTGTTCGACGGAACTGCCGTTGAGCCGATTCCCGAATCTGCGGCGACGAACCCGATCAACGTATACGGCGCCTCTAAGCTGTTGGGGGAAACGCTTGTGAAGGCAGCGGCGAAACGCTATTTTATTGTCCGCACCTCATGGGTATATGGCCTTCACGGCTCTAACTTTGTCAAGACGATGCTGAATTTGGGCCGCCAAGGGAAACCGTTGACCGTTGTTGAGGATCAGTTCGGGAGTCCTACATTTACGGTCGATTTGGCCGAGTGTGTGTTGCGATTGATTCAATCCGATCACTATGGAACCTATCATGTGTCTAATTCGGGTTCTTGTTCATGGTATGAATTTGCCCAAGCGATCTTTGAGGAAGCCGGCATGAAGGTGGAGCTTGCTCCGGTAGACAGCAGTCGATTCATTCGTCCCGCTCAGCGGCCGGCCTATTCCGTTCTGCGGCACCAATCCTTGTCGGAGAACGGGTTCCCGCCCATGCGGAACTGGAGAGAGGGATTGAAGGAATTCCTGGCGCTGGAATCAGAGGAGGGTAACGATGAAAACCGTACTGCTGTCGGGCGGATCGGGTAAGCGGTTATGGCCGCTCTCCAATGATTTGCGCTCCAAGCAATTTCTCCCTCTCCTCAAGCGGGAGGATGGAGCGAATGAGTCGATGGTGCAGCGGGTATGGCGGCAATTGGCGCAAGCAGGCTTGGCCGGCGACAGCTATATCGCCACCAGCCGCTCTCAAGTCGAAGTGCTGCAAAGCCAATTGGGGGCTGCCGTTCCGATCATTGTGGAACCGGAGCGAAGGGATACCTTCCCGGCTATCGCGTTGGCTGCTGTCTATCTGTACTCGGTCGTGGGCGTATCTTTGCATGAAGTGGTCACGGTGATGCCGGTCGATCCCTATGTGGATGACTCCTTTTACGCATCCATCCGGAAGCTGGAAGAGGCGATTCAGGAAACGGATGCCGAGCTCGCCTTGATCGGTGTCGTTCCGGATCAACCTTCCGAAAACTTTGGTTATATAGTTCCTCATGAATCCAGAAATGCCGAGCATAAATATCAACAGGTAAATAAGTTCAAGGAAAAACCCCCGAGGGAAGAAGCCGCTGCTCTGATTGAGCAGGGAGCGCTTTGGAACTGCGGGGTTTTTGCATTCCGGCTGGACCGGATCATCAACCTGCTTATCTCGCTGAATCTCCCGATCTCCTACGACGAGATGGTGAAGCAGTACCGCAAGCTTCCCAAGAACAGCTTTGACTATGAGGTGGTGGAGAATCTAAGCCGCATGGTCGTCACTCCTTACCAGGGCATATGGAGGGATCTGGGTACTTGGAACAGCCTGACCGACGAGATGGAAGACAGCGTGATCGGCAAGGGAATTGTAACGGATGACTGCAAGGATACGCATCTCATCAACGAGCTGGATATTCCCATCACAGTCATGGGCCTTTCAGGAATCGTGGTAGCGGCAAGCCCGGATGGCATTCTCGTATCGGAGAAGTCCGTGAGCTCGCGAATCAAGGACGTGAATGGCAGCCAGGATCAGAGGCCTATGTTCGAGGAACGGCGATGGGGTTCATACAAGGTGGTCGACTACGTCAAGTACGAAGACGGCCGCGAAGTGCTGACCAAACGAATCTGCATCGCGGAAGGGAAGAACCTCAGCTATCAGTATCATACCCGGCGCAGCGAAGTGTGGACGATCACCTCGGGCCGCGGCGAGCTCATCCTGGACGGCAAGCATCGGGAGCTTCTACCGGGTGATGTGGTGCTCGTTCCGGCAGGAATGATGCATAGCGTCAGAGCCGTCACGAATCTGGAGATGATCGAAGTCCAGAGCGGCCAGGAGCTGGTCGAGGAGGATATCGTCCGGCTGTGCATGAGCTGGGAAGACATCTTGCAATATGTGCAGCATATCGGATAAGGGAGCGGATAGAGGGATGAAACTGGCTGTCATTGGAACGGGCTATGTCGGCCTCGTATCGGGGGTATGCTTCTCCGAGCTCGGCAACGAAGTGGTCTGCGTGGATAAGATCGAGGCCAAAATCGACATGCTGAAGCAGGGCGAGGTGCCGATCTACGAGCCGGGGTTGAAACAGCTGATCGAACGAAACACCGAAGCGGGGAGGCTCCATTTCACGACGAACCTGGTCGCGGCCGTCCAGCAATCGGATATCGTGATTCTGGCTGTCGGCACTCCGTCTCTTCCGAATGGAGAGGCGAATCTAAGCTATATCAAGCAAGCCGCGCAAGAAATTGCGCTGGCGATGAACGGCTACAAAATCGTGGTCACGAAGAGCACGGTTCCGGTAGGGACGAACGAAAAAATCGGTTCCATTTTGGCTGAATACTCGATCCATCATTTTGACATCGCATCGGTCCCCGAATTCCTGCGGGAAGGCTCTGCGGTAAAGGATACGCTCAACCCGGATCGAATCGTCATCGGCGCTGACAGCGTCATGGCGAAGGAGCGGCTCAAGGCTCTCCACCGTCCGCTTACGGACAAAATCCTGGTAACGGATATCCGCAGCGCGGAGATGATCAAGTACGCCTCGAATGCCTTCCTGGCGACAAAGATCAGCTTCATCAACGAAATCGCCAACATCTGCGAGAAGGTCGGAGCCGATGTGACGCTGGTGGCGGAAGGCATGGGCTACGACCATCGGATCGGGCCGTCCTTCCTCAAGGCGGGCATCGGGTATGGGGGCTCTTGCTTCCCCAAGGATACCGAAGCTCTCATCCAGATCGCCGGACATGTGGATTACGAATTCAAGCTGCTGAAGTCGGTCGTGGATGTGAACCGCGATCAGCGGTTCAACGTCATCCGCAAGCTGGAAGCCACTCTTGGCGAGCTCGGCGGCAGAACGGTCGCTATCTGGGGGCTGGCCTTCAAGCCGGAGACGGATGACGTGCGGGATGCGCCGGCCTTCGAAATTATTCAAGCCCTGCTGAATAAAGGGGCAAAGATCCGTGCTTATGATCCTGTCGCCCAAGACAACTTCCGGAGCCAGCTGAATGCACCGGATGTCAACTACTGCTCCTCGGCGGAAGAGGCCGCTTCTGGGGCGGATGCCCTCTGCTTGCTTACGGAGTGGGCCGAGTTCCGTGAATTCCCGCTCTCGAGACTGGAGACGCTGCTCAAGCGGCCCGTTCTTATTGACGGAAGAAATCAATTCACCGAAGAAGAGCTCGCGGAGACTTCCTTCATCTATTATTCCGTCGGCAGGCCGAACCTGAACAAAGGCGTAAAAGAGCAAAGCCCCGCACTTTTATTTTAACGGAGGACTTATGAACAGAAGCGAAGCGGTTAAGCTGCTGGACCGGATTCATGGACGCCATTCCTTGAATGGAATGACAGAGGAGAACTGGAGAGAGGCTTGGGCGGATATTCAGGATTCGTTCACGGGGACCCAATTCTACCATCTGTTGCGTATGGACCGGATGGACCTGGTCCCCTCGTGGCTGCAGAGCGAGCTCAAGGCGGAATCGGATCGGGTCCTGTTCCAGAACATGCTGATCCGCTCGGAGCTCAAGAAGCTGCTGAAGGCATTTGATGCGGCCGGAATTCCTGTCATCCCCCTCAAGGGGATTCGAATGGCAGAAAGATATTTCGGCCATTTCGCCGCAAGGCCTACGACCGATTTGGATCTGCTTGTGCGTCCGCAGGATTTGGAGAGAGCATCAAAGCTGCTGTCCGGCATGGACTTCCAACAGGATGACAGTCCCGACAGCGACCACTTCCATCTTCTGTTCAATAAGTTCTATGACAATCCGATGTTCCCGTTTCTTGCGGTTGAGCTCCACTGGGACATACTCCGGTCTCATGCTTCGGATACGGATACCGGAGGGTTATGGGAAAGGTCTCAGCCCTATCCGGGTTATGCTGGGGTGAGGGAGCTGTCCGACGAAGACAGCTTGTATCATATCTGCCTGCACGGCTTCAACCATCAGATGCTGTCGCTGAAATATATCCTCGATGTAGCTCGGCTTGTTGTCGAGACAGCTCCTTCCCTCAGATGGGCAACGATGACGGCTCGTGCTCGAAAAGACGGAAACTACTCAAAGCTGATAACGGTTTTGTCCCTGGTATACTCCCTATGTCCATCGCTGGAGAAAATCAAGCCTTTGCCGGAGCGGAAAAGATGGCCGCTTTGGAACGAAGAACTGATGAGGGAAGCCGGTCTTGGCCTCAAGAGCCGACGGTACTATTTCTTTCGTCTCCTGTCGATCTTCGTCATGTATGATTCCGCGGGAGCGATGCTGAATCATTTGCGATATCTTTTCCTGCCGCCCCGCGATTACGCGCGTTCCCAATTCAGGGAAGACAAGGGCGGCTCTTTGCTGTCCCTGTACACACGAATTTACCGGATCCGGCTGCGGAACTTATTCGGAGGCGGCGCGGCGAGAGCCGGAACAAAGGAGTATGACATCTGATGAGCATCATTCAAAAGCGGGTTTTGATTTCCGTTCTTTCCGTCCTGCTCGTTTCAGGGCTGGCCGTCGTCGGCTTCGGATGGTACCTCTACAACAACTTGAAAGGGACGGCCCACAAGGTGTATGAGCCGACCAGCCGCACGAATTACGTCAGCAAGGATCCGGGCGTGACCAAAACGGCGCAGGCCGTGAACTCGGATAATCTGCCCTTCACCGTACTCGTGATGGGTGTCGATCAACGTCCCGGCGATCAAGGCCGCTCCGATACGATGATGCTGCTCGCGGCAAATCCGCAAAAAAACGACCTGCTTATGGTGAGCATTCCGCGGGATACGAGAACGACCATCGTCGGCCGCGATGTCGAGGACAAGATCAACCACGCTTATGCCTTCGGAGGCGTGAATATGTCCGTGCAGACGGTAGAGAGCTTCCTGGACTTTCCTGTGGATTACTACGTGAAGGTCAACATGGAGGGGTTTGCTAAAGTCGTGGATCTGCTTGGCGGCGTTAAGGTCACAAATCCTTTCGCATTTGATTACGAGGGACACAAATTTGATAAAGGGGAGCTCCATCTGAATGGAGAGCTTGCTCTGTCCTATTCACGCATGCGCTACGACGACCCTCGAGGCGACTTCGGCCGCACGGCCCGCCAGCGCGATATCATCCAGCAGGTAATGAAGAATGCTCTTACGGTCAGCAGCCTGACGAAGGCCAGCGACATGCTGGAGGAGATCGGCAGCAACGTGAAGACGGACATTTCCTTCGACACGATGAAGGATATGCTGATCAATTACCGGCCCAAGATCGAGAAGATCGAGCAGCAGGAGATCAGCGGCCAAGGCAGGATGATAAACGGAATCTGGTATTACATTGTCGATCAAGGCGAGAGGGACAAGATCCACGAGCTGCTCAAGAAGCATCAGGAGCAGGAAGTCCAGCCTGCATTGAATTAATACAGTCCATGGAAGGAAAGGGGATCTCCGCCTATGAAGGGAGCCTGCGCGCCAGCGATGGCCAAGAATCCGTCTGCTGCCGGCACAGCATGGCTGAAGCCGGTGTTATGGTTATCCTTGGGAGCCTGGATCGCCCTTATTTTCTTGTTCTCCTCCCAGTCCTACCAGACGCAGACGATCAAGCCCGCGCTGGAGAGAAGCTTCAGCGCCGAGCAGGCGGCGGCGCTCCTGCCCAGCCTCGGTTTCACCTACAACCGGCATGAGTATGACACGGCCGCCGATCCTTACGACGTCCTGGAGTTCATCTTCCGCAAGTCGGCGCATCTGTTCGTCTATGCAGTGCTTGCGGGAATTGCCTGGTCTCTGCAGCGGTGCTACCGCATCTATCCGCCGGTTCTTCTGTTCAACGTCGTTGCGCTTACTTTGCTGGTCGCTTGCGGCGACGAGTTGAACCAACAATTCTCAACCATGCGTACCCCGAACCCCGAGGATGTGCTGATCGATCTGATCGGCGGCAGCCTCGGGGTCTTCATTCTATACAGCTGCTCGATCGGCCTCCGCTGGTCTAGATCCTTGTCCGGCCGCATATTCTAAGGCACTTTTGGCGGACAGGGGGTCATGTCGTTGTTCCGGAGAAGAAGGAGATTTCCGGTCTTCAAGCTTCTGCTTGCGGCAGCCGGGCTGCTGATGGCCTGGATGCTGGTCAGGGGCATATCGGGACTGGCGGAGGGAAACGGTTCGGGGGACGCCCGCGAAGTCGTGGAGAGCTTCTACACGATGGAGCGGGAGGGCAACTTCGGAGGGTCCTGGGAGCTGTTCCATTCCCAGATGAAGGAGCATTTCACCAAGGACAGCTACATCCAGAAGCGTGCCCATGTATTCATGCAGGACTTCGGCGTCGACACCTTCAGCTTCAAGCTCGGAAGCGGCAAGACGGTGAGCGGCTGGCGTATGAGCAAGGACAGTCCGGCGCTGCCGGAGGTCTATGCCGTGCCGGTGACGATGCTCTATGAGAGCAGCTTTGGCGCTTTCGATCTCGAGCAGACGGTCTACGCGGCGAAGGAAGGCGATGAATGGAAGATCCTCTGGTCATATCAAGGGAATTCCTTGAAGGAATCCTCTTGACGTGATACAAAATGTATCGTAAATTGGAGAAAGGAGGTGGAGTATAGCAAGGCTTGCAATCCTCCTACTGTCATTCCGAATCCATCCGTTGAATTCGGAACGGCCAACATCAACGTCAGCAACAACTTTTTCTACAAGCAGTTCAGCTTCAAGGACGCGAGGTGGGTGTCATGAAATCGTATCAGTCTCCCCGGATCATCATGCATCAGGCGGTTGAGTTCGGCACCGTCAATATCAGCAATAATTTCTTTTATGAATGGTGCAAGTGCTATAACTTCAAGCCGTTCATTTGCAGGCTGTTTTATGGCAATATCGGCCCCAAAGGAGCATCAGGCATCTCGACTCCGCTTGATTTCCCGGAAGGCTGGATTCCGAAAAAATAAGTTGATGATCAGCTTTTTGGATGAGGTGGATGTCAATGAAGCCGTATATGGCTCCAACTGTACTTATGCATCAGACGGTCGAGTTCGGAACGGTCAATATCAGCAACAACTGGTTCTACAAATGGTGCGTCAGCCAAGGGATGAAGCCGTTCATCTGCAAGCTGTTCTACGGCTCCAATCCGGGCAATCCTCCCTGCGGCTGCAGCAAGCCGCTCGGGTATCTGGACCGTTACGACGGTCCGAAGTAATCCACCGCACCGGCAATCCTGAGGGGGAACGGGCTTCAAGCCGCCGTTCCCCTCTCTCGGAGCATCGTTGCGGCGAATTGTCACATATGGGGTGATACAATATGTATCTGTATACGTCGAGAATCAGGGATCACCGGCTTGTCTTCAACGTCCAGACCGAGCATCTGAAGGAATGGATCGCCAGCCGGTTTCCGGAAGAAATGGATGAGCCGGCGGACGGCAGCGGTCAAGCCGTCGAATCCATCCACCTGTACATAACGGATTTCTACGGCTCCATGTACGATGACGGTCCCGTGGAGATCGAAGACAACGGCGAGACGGTGACGTACAAGCGGATCGACTACCGGATGGAAGTCTCGGCCGATTACGGCAGCGTCGATCTCAAGGTATTCGACGATCTGGCGCTCAAGCATGCGCTCATCACCTGGTACAGCGCCTGGCTGATCCACCGCCGCAAAGGCCTCCTGATCCATTCCTCCTGCGTCGTGGAGAACGGCAAGGCATGGATTTTCGTCGGCCACTCCGGGGCGGGCAAGTCCACGGTCGCCGAGCTGTCGGCGCCGCGGCCGATCTTGTCCGACGAGGCGACTCTCCTGCTGTTCGACGGCCAGGGCGGCATCGTCATCCAGGACTCGCCGCTGCGCAGCGAGAACGAGGAGCGGGGCGAGGCGAGCAGCTGTCCGCTTGGCGGCATCCATTTCCTCATCCAATCGCCGGAGGTGCAGAGAGTCCGGCTGGGCAAGGTGGACACCCTGATCGGCCTTATGGACAAGGTGTTCTATTGGAAGCACAGCAAGCTGGAGACGGGCAAGATGATCGCGGCATGCCGCGAGGTTGTCGAGAAGGTGCCTGCGTACAATCTCTATTTTCAAAAAAACGATGCATTCTGGGGGCAGATTTCATGACGATATCGGCAGGCCGGATCCTGCGCCGGCAGGAATCCGTCGAGTCGGCGGAGATGGACGGGGAGTGGGTGCTGCTTGATCTCGACAGCCACTCCATTACCAAGGTCAACGAGATGGGCGGTTATATCTGGGAGCAGCTGGAGCATCACAACACGCTCGGGCAGCTTATCGACCGGATCGCCTCCGAGTACGATGTCGACCGCGAGGTCGCCAGGCGGGACGCGGAAGTCTTCATCGCGGAGCTGATCCGGGTAGGACTGGTCACGCATGGATAGCAGGGGAGAGGATATGGCTCCGATCGTTGCCGCCTTGCTGCGCAAGCGCGGCAGCATCGAGCTGCCGTCCTTCGGGATGAGCATGTATCCCCTAATCCAGGAAGGCGATGTCAGCCGGTTCGTCACGACGGATGCGGCTGAGCTGGCCGTAGGGGATGTATGCTTGTTCGTCAATGCCTATGGAATCATGACCGGCCACAGGCTGGTCTCCATAGGAAGCGAAGACGGAGACGATGTCTTTCTGTTCCGGGGGGATACGAGCTTCATCCCGGATGATCCCGTGCCGGCCGGAGCGATTCTGGGAAAGTGGACGGGAGTCAGGAGCGGCTCGGGATGGAAGCCGGAGAGCGGATTCCGCTCCCGGGCGCTGCGCCTGCTCGTGCTCCGCATCCCGCTGACGCGCAAGGTGCTGCGCAAGCTGGGCAATTGGAGCATGTCCAGGAAGCCACTGTACCGCTCCACATCATAGTGCGCCGGAGCCGAGCGCGGAAAGGCCGGTAGCAATCATGGCAAGGACACCGAAGCAGCACAAGGCAATAGTGGAAGGCGAGGCTGCGGGAGCGGCCTCCGCTCTCAGGCAGAGGCTTGAAGGAGCCTGGCTCAAGCTGAGCGGGGACATCAACGAGGCGCGCCAGTTCGAATCCTACCGCATTCTGTTCACCGACCGGGAGGTCGCGGTTCTGAACGACAGGGGGCAGCTGCAGCGCCGATACCCCAAAGGCATGATCGACGAGATCGAATTCCGCCAGGCCTTGTCGGGCGGCGCCTTGATCCTGATGACGAGGGACGGCATGCGGGAAGCGGGCCGCTTCTCCGCCGGCCATGCGGAGGCATGCGCCAAGGCGATGCCGGCCATCTCAGCGTGGCTCGACGAGCCGGTGCCTGTCCCGGGCTTCTCCCCGCTGCTGGAGACGTCCGCGCCTGCGTCTGGCAGCGGTCGGGACAGCGGCAGCCAGGCCGAGCAGGAACCTGCCTCAGACGCCCGCCGGCGTCCGGGCAGAGCCTGCGCCGTCTGCGGCAGGCGCCTGCTGCACCGGCGGACCAAGTGCCTGCGCTGCAGCAACAAGGCCAAGATGTTCCGGCGGATACTCGCTTATGCGTCGCCTCACCGCAAGCTGATGAAGGCCAGCGGCATCCTGCTGCTGCTGAGCATTCTCCTCGAACTGCTCCCCACCTATCTCATGAAGCTCCTGATCGACAACTTCACCTTGGGCGGAAATCCTTCGACGCTTCTCCTGCTCATCGGCGCGATGGCCGGCGCCCATCTGGCCGGTACGGGCTTGTCCATGGCCAGGAGCTATATCGGCCTGCGCTTCGGCGGCAAGCTGATGGGCGACATCCGCAAGGATGCCTTTGCCTCCCTGATGCGGCTGTCGCTCGGATTTTTCGACCGGAGGCAGGTGTCCCAGTTCATCGGGCGCGTCCAGAACGATACGGAGGAGCTCAAGCAGTTCCTGACGGAGGGATTCATCCAGATTCTGTCGCAGGTTTTGATGGCGGTCGGGGTGCTGGGCCTGCTGTTCTACCTCAACGCCCCTCTGACCTGGATGATCCTGATTCCGCTCCCCTTCCTCGCTCTCGGGATGCTCTGGCTGTGGCCGCGCGTGCAGGTCATGTGGTACTCGCAGTGGATGGGCACGATGGGAGTCAACAACGTCATCGGCGAAACGCTCCAAGGCATCCGGGTCATCAAGGCGTTCGCCCAGGAGAAGAGGGAGAAGGAGCGCTTCGGCAAAGCCAACGATCTGCTCGTCAAGAAGATGATCTCCATGGGCAATATGTGGATCGGCATCTCGCCCGTCTTCTCTCTGGTCATTGCGGCCTTCGGACTGCTCGTCTGGTATATGGGGGGCAGGCATGTCCTCGACGGCAGCATGTCGCTGGGATCGCTGACGGCCTATGCTTCCTACCTGGTCATGTTCTTCGGGCCGCTGCAGTTCATGGGCGCCTCGCTCGGGATGATCAACCGCGTCATGGGATCGGCGGAGCGGATCTTCGAGATCATGGACGCGCCGAGCGATACGCCGGACCGGGAGAATGCATCCCCGCTGCCGGCCGTCCAGGGCGAGATCCGGTTCGAGGGTGTAAGGTACGGCTACGACAAGCAGCGGACGGTTCTCAAAGGAATCGACCTGGCCATCCGGCCCGGCGAGATGGTCGGCCTGGTAGGCCATTCCGGAGCGGGCAAGACGACGCTGATCAACCTGGTCTGCCGCTTCTACGATCCCGATGACGGCCGCATCTGCCTGGACGGGATCGATCTGCGGGATATCCGGCAGGAAAGCCTGCGCTCCCATATCGGGGTCGTGCTGCAGGAAACCTTCCTGTTCGACGGCACGATCGCCCAGAATATCGCCTACGGCATGAAAGAAGCCACTCCCGAGCGGATCATCGAGGCGGCTCGGATCGCCAACGCCCATTCCTTTATCTGCGGATTTCCCGAGGGCTACGAGACGAGGGTCGGGGAGCGCGGGCACCGGCTGTCGGGCGGGGAGAAGCAGCGGATCGCGATCGCGCGGGCCGTGCTGCTCGATCCGGCGATTCTCATCCTCGACGAGGCGACGGCTTCGGTCGATACCGAGACGGAGCGCGAAATTCAGGAAGCCCTTGCCCGCTTGATCCGCGGCAGGACGACGATCGCGATCGCGCACAGGCTGTCCACGCTCCGCGGGGCGGACCGGCTGATCGTGCTGGACAACGGCCGCATAGCCGAGACGGGCACGCATGACGAGCTGTACAAGAGCAAGGGAACTTATTACAGGCTGGTCGAGTCGCAGAAGCAGATGACCGAGTCGCCTCAGGAGGTGGGATAGGGATGACGAACAATCTCGTTTATATGAACCGAGCCAAGCCGGACGACGTGCTGCTGTACCACAACCGCGAAGGCTATTTGAAGGCGGTGCGCGGCGGCGAGCAGATGGGGAGGGTGAAGCTGGTCCGATGTTTCCCCTATTCGCTGCCGGACCGGCTCATCTCCATCCGATCCTATGAGGACAACGTGGAGATCGCCCTGCTGGCCGAGCTGGATCTGCTGGAGGAGGAGAGCCGCCAGGCCGCCGTCCTGGAACTGGAGCGAAGCTACATCATTCCCCGGATCGAACGGATCGTGTCCATCCGCAAAAAAGGCTCCGAGTGGATCTGGTCGGTCGAGACCGATTATGGCCCGAGCACGCTGCGCATGAGCATCCTCCATGAAGGCATCCATGAGCTGTCCGACGACAGATGGATCGTGACGGACGATGACCAGCGGCGCTACGAGCTGTCCGGGCTGGAGCGGATGGATCGGAACAGCCGGGAGCAGTGGGGCAAAATCAGTTGAGCACGAGCCTGAGCCTGTAGAAATGGACCGCAGAGCCCCGGATGCAATGCCTAACGGTATTGCATCCGGGGCTATTTGATCTATTAGTATCCCAAGAAGGAATTTGGCTATTTTCGTCAAATATGTAAGCGTATTCATACCGTGGAGGCATTCGACAAAAAAATGAGTTTTAGCCCTTGACGGGAATCGAGATTTGTCATAAATTATAGAAGGAGTTATGATACATTTCGTAACAATGGTTGGGGTCATTGAGAGCCCTATGCCAGCTGTCCGTCATGCAGCAAAATCTTGTCGTTGATGTCGTCGGATGAGGTCATAGTCATGGCGAGGGTACAGTCGAGAAGAGCAGTCGCCCGCGAATCCTGAGCTTTTGGTCCAGGAATCAGATACATTTCGTAACCCGAGCCGTCCTATATTTACTCCAAGGAGAGATGCAGCTTGACTGAGCAATTCCACTGCGTATGCTGCGAGAAGTTGATGTCCCGCCAGGAAGCGGAGATGCTGTTCAAAACCGGTTTCTACCGCCGTTCCTACCGTCTCGGCTACTGCCGGTCCTGCGCTTTGAGCTAGGATGCGGATGATTCGGACAGCGGCGTTGCCCATATCGAGATCGTGGCCTTGCCTGCGGAGCGCCGGACGAGAGAGGGAAGCGGATTTATCGGGCGCGGCAAGATTCTGACGGCCTGACATTTCCACAGAGCTGATCCTGCCTGAGCAAGGCAGGTTTTTTTTTGCCCGGATCCGCTCCTGCCTTGCGTACGGCAGCCTGCGGTCCGCTTTCCCGACCAAGGTCCAGGTTCCACTTCCCCTGCTAGATGGTCTATAATACAACAGGATATGTAAACGGCTGGAAGGTCGATGAGGAGGTGCAAGTTTGGAGACGAGCGCGATCGTTCAATTCAGGAACGTGACCAAGAAAATAGGCGGCAAGACCATTATCGACGGCCTCACTCTGGATTTGCCGAGGGGGGAAGTATTCGGCTTTCTCGGTCCGAACGGATCGGGCAAGACGACGACGATCCGGATGATGGTAGGCCTGATGAGAATGACGGAAGGCGAGATCCGCATCGGCGGAGCCAGCATCGCCACGGATTATGAGAAGGCGATCCGCCATGTAGGGGCTATCGTCGAGAATCCGGAGATGTACAAATACTTGACGGGGTACCAGAACCTGCTTCACTTCGCTCGGATGATTCCGGGAGTCGGGCGGAACCGCATCGACGAAGTCATTCGCCTAGCGGGGCTGGACAAGCGGATCCACGACAAGGTGAAGACCTACTCGCTGGGCATGAGGCAGAGGCTTGGCGTCGCCCAGGCGCTGCTGCACAAGCCGTCGCTGCTCATTCTGGACGAGCCGACCAACGGCCTTGATCCCGCCGGCATCCGGGAGCTGAGGGATTACTTGCGCAAGCTCGCCGAAGAGGAAGGGATTACGGTGTTCGTCTCGAGCCATCTGCTCTCCGAGATGGAGCTGATGTGCGATCAGGTGGCCATCATCCAGGCCGGCAAGCTGATCGATATCCGTTCGCTGCGCAGCGGCGATGGGTCTCAGGAGGCGGTGCCCGTACCGGTCCAGTTCGAGCTCGACCGTCCGGACGAAGCGCTGGCGATCATCCGCCGGTCGATCCGTCCTGCCGGGGATGACGGGGGCAGGGAGATCCGCGCATCGGTAAGGGAAGGCTTGCTGGTCATCGACGCGCTGCGCGAGGATATAGCGGAGCTCAACGCTCTTCTGGTGAAGGAAGGCATCCGGGTATACGGAATCCGGTCCAAGGCGAAGTCGCTCGAGGATCAATTCCTGGAAGTGACGGGAGGTGAGTCGGTTGTTTGATTTCGGGAATCTCGTGCTCAACGAGAACATGAAGATCTACCGGCGCGCCCGGGTATGGATCATGTGGGGACTCATGGTCCTAGCGGTTGCCGCAGTATCGGGAATCGCCTATTCATCCAGTGCGAACCCGCCTTCCATGTGGCAGATGGTAGCCATCGAGATGATTGTGATGATGCCGCTTGTCAGCATTTTCGCCGTCATTGTCGCCGCTGACATCGTCGCGGGAGAATTCACGGCGGGAACGATCAAGCTGCTGCTGATCCGACCTTGGTCCCGTTCGAAGATTCTGCTGTCCAAGTATGCGGCGACGCTTCTGTTCGGTTTTTTCAGCATGGCGCTGCTGTATGCCGCGCTGCTGCTGGTCAATATCATCTTCTTCGGCTATGAGAAGGGCATCAAGGCGGCTGAGGTGTTCGGAGCCGCGGACCCTGCGATGTCGGCCTGGTCGTATTTCAACCAATCCTTCTTCATGCAGTTCATCTCCCTGATCGTAACCGTCACGCTGGCATTCATGATTTCGTCGGTGTTCCGCAGCGGCGCTCTGGCGATCGGACTTTCCTTGTTCGTCGTGCTGATGGGCAAGACGCTCGGCCAGCTGTTCGGGCTGATCGACCGCAAATGGGTCGATTACGTGCTGTTCCAGCATCTCGATCTGACCCGATACATCGGCATGGGCTCCAGCGGGGCGAACGGCGGCATGACGCTGGGCTTCTCTCTCGCCGTCCTTGCCGGCTATTATGTCATCTTCATGGCTTTGTCATGGTTCGTGTTTACGAGGCGGGATGTCGCCGCTTGACGGCTTTGTTTAACCGATGAACTTAAGTAATTTTATGGGAAAAAATAAGCGAGCCTCCGGATATGTCGATTTCTCCTGTTAAGGAGGGGCGGACATAGTCATGGAGGCTTTTTTCGGTGCTGTAAAGAAGTAATGAATGAAATTTTCAATCCCTTAAAAAATATTACTTAATGTAAAATAATCAGTCTGAAAATGTTGAAATCCTAAAAATGGTGATTTATTTCCATGAAAATTATTTGTATTTAATGATTCGAATAAATACGAAAAATAGGAGAATTCGACCATACAAATATCGTAATAAAAATAATTATATAGTGATATATAGGTTCTAATTCCTAGCAGTTCGACTCGTTTTAGGACTTAAGAAATATAATAAATCGGGATTTTTCCTTGGCCATTGTCTAAATATGGTGCTAGTATGGCCTAAGATTAATTTTCCATATATACAACAAATGGGGTGAAGAGTTGAGTAAAAATAAAGTTGGAAAAAATATAATTAAATGTACAGTAGCTGCTACTGTACTGGCGGGCAGTCTCTCAGGAATTCCTCTTTCTACGAATGGAGTTTCTCAACTGTTCGGTGTCCCTGTTGTCCGTGCGGCGAGCAGTTCGACTCAGTCGGATCTGCTGGGGAAAATCAAGCAATTGCATGAGGCTCTCGATGCTGCGGGGAAAGAAAATCTTGAGGCCGCGCTAAAGGCTGTCCAAGCGGTTCCAGACGACAGCAAGCATGATCTCATCCGGCCGGTAATCGGGAAATTCAATCTTACGGAAGATCAGAAGCATGTTCTAGGAGATCTGGCAAACGAAATCCTATACCTGAACTATGATCCAGAAGGCGCATTCCTTGAAAAGCTGCGCAGCAATGAGGCATACCGAAAGGTTCTTGTTGAACTATCCTCTGCCGCCGGACTGGATACAAGCGTAAGTGTAGATGCTGTAATGGAATACTTCCTACATATCCAAGACCTCGCTCAGATCAAGCTGCTTGCCTTGAGCGCCGTTGAACTCTCTGCTTTGACCAAGGACGAGTCCAAGCAGGAGGCGTTTCTGGAATCGTTGCTGGCTGACGTTCGAAAAGAAGAAAACAGCCCGGTAAACAAGCTGTTGAATCACTACGGAATCAATTCCGAGGACTTGAAGGCAGTAAAAAACAACATCAGGGATGCAATCGGCCAGCCTGTATATAGCGCTGCCGTCAATTCTCTGGTCAAAGCTTATTTCAAAATCCTTGATCTGGATGCTGCAAATCCGGGAGTTCCTGTAGATCCTGTAGATCCCGTAGATCCCGTTGATCCTGTAGATCCACCCGTAAATCCTACCTATCCAACGGTTATCGTCACGCCTCCTGCATCGGATTTGGATTCGACCTTCAACCAGCTTCTCCAAAAGCTGGCCAATGCATCGGATTCCGAGAAGCAGGAGCTTGTGAAGCAAGCCGTCCAGCTGGCCAATGAAGAGCTGAAGAAAGTTCAAACCTTGGATGCATCCAAGCTTGCCGTAGTTGCCGGCAACGAGGCGTTGGTAGAGCTGGGTCCTGAGTTGAACGATCTGCTGGACAAAGCAAAGGCTATTCTGGACAAGCTTGCTGATTTCCTGAATAAAGCGGGCTCCAAGGAAAGCCTTCCATCCGTCGCATTCAAGATTGATCTTGGGAATGTTGCCCAGGAAACGGTCACGCTCAAGATTCCGGAAGCATCCATGCAGAAGTGGGGAGCGATTCCATTCGGTTCTCTGGATGTAACCGTGAATGGCTTGACCGCATCCTTCCCTCGTGCGGATGAGTTCCAAAAATCGTTTGCCTTCACGATCAAGCAGCAGGATGCTTCTCAACAAGCAAGTCTGAAAGCGTACAAGGCTGTTTCTCCCGTATATGACTTCAGCCTTACCCTTGGCGGAGTGGCGACGGAGAGCTTTGATCATCCGATCAGCCTGTGGATTCCGGTTGCGGCTTCGGCTGGAGTGGACAAGGAGCTGCTCAGCGCAGCCCGCATCGATAACGGGAGCCTGAAATTCCAGGGCGGGGAGCTGAACGGGGACTACTTGGTTGAGCCGCGCAATCATTTCTCTTCTTATGTCGTCGTGGAGAACAAAGTCGCTTTCAACGATGTTCTCTCCGTAAAAGCGTGGGCTGGAAGGCAAATCGAGGTTCTCGCCGCCAAAGGCGCGATTGAAGGCAGAGGAAACGGAAGCTTCGATCCTAAAGGCACCGTTACCCGGGCCGAGTTTGCGAAGATGCTGATTCATGCCTTCAATCTGGAGGGCAAATCGGAAGCGGGCTCGTTCAGCGATGTTCCAAGCCAATCCTGGTTTGCTCCGTATGTCGGGTACGCCGTCAACAAAGGAATCATCAATGGCCGGACGGCTTCGCTTTTTGCTCCGAACGCTCCGATCACCCGCGCCGAGATGGCGACGATGGTATCCCGCACGCTGAAAGCAAGCAATAAGATCGGCAAGGAAGCCGCGGCAGGGACGGACACGAATCTGGCAGCGTTCAAAGACGGCGCCAGCATCAACGCTTCCCTCCGAGAAGGCGCTGCTCTGGCAGCCAGCCTCAACATCGTCATCGGGGACAACGGCTATTTCAAGCCGAATGCTAATGCCAGCCGCGCCGAAGCGGCCGTCATGATCTACCGGGCACTGCAAGTCAAATAACATGTTCTTCACTTTGGTTGAAGCATAAAATAGTCGCCGTCTTCCTCTTTTGTTTGTTCTCCTAAGAGGAAGACTTTTTAAACTTTAGCTGTCGGCTGGCTATCATTCCGACCGAGAAGGGAAGCCCATGCGAAAAAAGACAAAAGTACTGGTTTGGACGGGTGCGGTTGTTGTCGTACTTGGTACAGGCGGTATTGCAACGACAAATTTTCTCTTGAATAAGTTTTTGGATTCCATGTCGGAGCAGGTCGTCGCGACTGTAGTCGGCAAATCAGGGGAAACAGGTGCGTCATCGGAAGCATCTGCAGATGAAGGCTCAAAGGAAAAACAGGCGGACGGAAACGTGCAAAAAGCAGCCCAAGATACCGTTTCGTCGGGGGAAAAAGCTCCTGCAGCGAAAAAAGAAGCGGCCAAAGATCCAAAAGGATATACGGCCAATCTGACCGGAGAAAAAATCAAGGAAATAAAGGAAGATGTCTCGGTCTCGGACAAAATGGACGTCATGGCGATTCTCCTGAAAAAGCTGAGCCTGAGCGACATCCGCAAGCTTCAGCAGCTGGCCCAAGGCGGCTTGACCCGAGAGAAGAAACGCGAAGCCCGTGCCATCATTCACGATAAAGTCACGCCGGAGCAGTATGACGAGCTTATTACGATTGCCAAGAAGTATGGCGTCAGCCAAGGCCGGAATTACGAAGAAGTGATCAAGCAGGAAGAACGGCTGCTCAAACAGGAAAAAAGCAAGTAAAAGCATAGAAGGTAATGCCTCCTGCACCTCTATCACTGGAGACACTCGGTCATGCTGTGGGTTATGAGACCTTAGACGTTCATCGTCGGGGGCATGATGTGAGGGCGGGTTGGATGCCCCCTTTTTTTTATGGTAAAGAAATCGAGCTATATCCTTTAAAATAGCTGTCCAAACGTCGATTAAAGGATGTAGCTCGATTTCATTTACCGGCAGACTGGTCGTATTGGAGGGGATAGTATGAAAAAGATATTGCTGCTGGCTCAAAACTACTACCCCGAGATCGGTAGCGCCGCCAACCGAATCACGAATATGGCGAACGAACTCCAGGCTCTGGGGCACGAGGTTACCGTGCTGACTATGGAGCCAAGCTATCCTAATCGCAACATGTACAAGGACAGTCGCTTCTGGGAGCAGGACAAGCCTCCTTATCGGGTCATTCGCCTTAAAATGAGGACAAGGAAGTATAGTCATAACCTGTATAACAGGCTGCTGTTATACACGGAAATGATGTATAAATTTATTCGCACCGTGCGCAGGCTCAACCCTGAATATGATTACATACTGGCTTCAACGCCGGCTATTTTTGTGGGAATGGCGGGCATGGCGGCCAAAAAAAGGTTGAAATGTCCGCTGATTCTCGATGTGAGGGATCTATGGCCGGATTCCCTGCTGGGTACAGGCGCGTTCAATCACAGGCCGATCATCTTCCTGGCCGGCTGGATCGAAAAGCGGATTTATAGAGCAGCCAAGCATATTGTCGTAAACAGCGAAGGCTTCAAGCCTCATATCGTGAGCAAAGGAATCGAAGCGGACAAAATCAGTTTCATGCCGAATTCCTTGAACAACAAGGATATTGAAGTCAAGCCTTCCCTGCACAAGGACAATGAGGCGCTGACGGTGGTATATACCGGCAACGTTGGATTGGCTCAGGATTTGGACATCTTTTTGAAGGCTGCCGAACTCATGAGCAAGAGAAGAGATGTTAATTTCAAAATCATGGGTTATGGATACCGCTACAAAGAACTGAAGGACCGTGTGAACCAGGCTGGGATGGACAACCTGGAGATTATTGACGCCTCCAACAAAAAGGAAGCGGTCGAAGCCGTCAATCAAGCGGATATTGCCTTCGTTAGCCTGATTCCACAGAGAGTATTCGATAAAGTGCTCCCTGGAAAAATCGTCGATTATATGTCCATGGGCAAGCCGATCATCGGAGCCGTATCCGGATATTCCGCCGACCTCATCCTCCAGGCAAAATGCGGGTTCGTGTCGGAGGCTCGCGATCCGATCGCAATCGTTGAATTCATCGAAAAGCTTCTAGCTAGCAAAGAATTGAGAATGAACCTTGGGAGAAGCGGATATGAATATGCTCTGCAGCACTTTCAATGGCAGCGAAACATATCCATTTTAGATCAAATATTGGAGAATGATTATGAGCAAGAGAATTTGCATGTTCGTTTGGAACCACTTTACAAATGATGCTCGAGTCATGAGAGAATGCTCCGCTCTTGCCGAGGCTGGCTACGAAGTGGACTTGATTGCTATTCATGATTTCAAAAATCCGCACTTGCCCAGGTTCGAAAGCCGAAAGGAAGGTTATTCGGTTTATCGGGTCCGAAGCTCATTCCGTTTTCTATCCGTTGTTGCGGGCATAGCCAACCGATTGAAAAGGCATCTGCGCCAATATCCAATCCTTATAACCATACCCTTAGGACTTGCCTTGGCAGGTCTTTTTTTTATTCCCCTATGGACTTGTTCGGCAATGATAGCCTGTGCTCTAGTTCTGCCAAGAAAAAGTCGAGGGTTTATCAACAAATCGTTGATCTTTCTGCAAATGGTCAGGCTGGGCTTGAAAAAGAAATACGACCTTTATCATAGCAACGATCTGAACACTTTGCCTCAGGGATATCTATGCAGCAGGATATGGAGAAAAAGCAAGCTCGTTTATGATTCACACGAAGTTCAGACGAGCCGGACGGGTTACAACAGTCCGATTTACGGGATGGCTGAACGTTTCCTCGTGAAGCGTGTGGACGTCATGATTGCAGAAAATCATACGAGAGCCAAGTATACGGAACAATTGTACGGTATTTATCCGAATGTCGTGCATAACTACCCGGAGATCTCCAGGCCTGAAGAGAGCAGCCAAGTTAACCTGCACGAGCTGCTTGAAATTCCCCTGCATGAGCCGATCCTGTTATACCAGGGCGGAATTCAAATCGGACGAGGACTGGACAAGATTATAGAGGCGGTCCCATTGTTCGATCGCGGAGTGGTCGTGATGATCGGCGACGGGAAAATCAAGCCGGAGCTGGTTGCGATGGTACGGGAGCGAGGCCTGGAGCAGAAAGTGAGGTTTCTTCCTAAAGTGCCGGTGGAAGATCTGCTTCATTATACAAGAAACGCCTACCTCGGCTTCCAGGTGCTGAACAACATTTGCTTCAATCATTACTCCGCTTCCTCCAATAAATTGTTTGAATACATGATGAGCGGAGTTCCCGTAGTGGCCTGCTCTTTCCCCGAGATTCAGCGGGTTGTTGAAGGCGAGCAGATTGGTGTATGCGTGGATTCGCATAGTCCGGAGTCGATTGCAGGCGGCGTGAATAGACTGTTGGGCGATGTACAGCTTTATAAGAGTGGGAAAGAAAACTCCTTGAAGTCAAGACAAAAGTTTAATTGGAAAAGTGAAAAAGAAAGCTTCATTAAGATATATAAGGAAGTGATTATTTAATGGAGGAGCCAAACAATACGTATTTTTTGAATGATAGGGATAAGGTATCTCTTTTATTAGCAGATGTTTTAAAACAATTGGATGAAAATAATCATATAATCAATAATCTTGAAAAAGAAATTCATACTCATAAGTTAGAAGTAGAGCAGTTAAATCGTAAGCTGGAAAAAATGAATACAATGAAAGTAATCGTAATGATGAAGTTTTATTGGAGATTGAAGAAAAAATTATCAAAGGCAGTGAAAATTAATGAAAAAAGACGAGCGTAGCCATAGCCAAATTGATAATAATCATCGTCTTATGAACCTGATTAAAAATCAACTTGATCCTAACATAATTAAATCTAAGCATTCGTTATTAAGAAAAAATTGGACTGCCTCTTCTAATGATATCACGGTAGTTAACGAAGCAAATGTACTTGTTATATCAAATACTAAAGAGACTAAAAGATATCTGTCCTACATAGAGAAAAACAACAGTTTCAGTGTCTATCCGAAGCATAGATTCCCGCTATGTTCAAAAGATTTTTTAAATATAAATATTGAAATGGAAGAATATGGCAACATAGAAATTAGTTTAATTGTCATTGAATATGATGAAAAAGAAAAAATAAATCAAATCGTGATGCCAGTCAATAGCAAGCGTAATGAGTTCCGGTTAAAGGATGAAACGAAAGCTGTACGATGCGCTCTTAAGGTAAATGGAAAAGGAACGGCTAAAATTAAAAGATTAGAGTTAATTCGAAAGCAACCTGAATTAAAAGATCTCTATGTACAAAACACTAAACCTATATCAAATAAACGTAAACAAATAATCAAATCATTAAAGAGCCTTAAAGTTGCATGCATTTTAGACGAATTCTCGAGAACTTGTTACGAGAAAAATGTCCAGCTGATTAATCTTACACCTTCCACCTGGAAAGAAACTCTTGATTCCGAAGTGCCGGATATTTTATTGGTTGAATCCGCATGGAAAGGATATCAGGGAACTTGGGAGTATAAAATTGCGACTTACAGCAATCAAGATAAAACAGACTTGAAGGAATTGCTGAACTGGTGCAGGGAAAACGGGGTTCCCACCGCTTTTTGGAACAAAGAGGATCCAATACATTTCAATAAATTTATAGATACAGCCCAATTATTTGACTACGTATTTACGACGGATAGTAACATGATTGCTGATTATCAGAAGAAAATTAAACATAATCGTGTTTTTGCCCTGCCTTTTTCTGCCGACCCTTCTTTGCATAATCCGGTCAAACTGCCTGAAGGCCGGAAGCACAAAATTAATTTTGCGGGTTCCTATTATTCGAACCGACACGAGGATCGGCAAAATGCGATGGATATTTTATTTAATCTTGCTTGTGAATATGAGTTTGATATCTATGATCGGAACTTCGAGGCTAATCTCAAAAACAAAAATAGTAATTTTCAATTCCCAGATTTCTTGAAGAATCATATCATTGGAAGCTTGTCTTACGAAGATATTGAGAAGGCCTATAAAGGTTATAGAATTTGCTTGAACGTTAATAGTGTCATTGATTCTCCCACAATGTTTTCGAGAAGGGTTTTCGAAGCATTGGCAAGCGGTACCCCTGTTGTGAGTACTAAGTCTAAAGGTATTCAAGCTATGTTTAACAACCTAGTTATCAATTCTAACGAGGTTCATGTCCTTGAAGAAGAAATGAATCTATTAATGAATGATGATCTCTATTACAGGCGCAAGTCTCTTGAAGGAATCAGAGAGATATATTTAAATCATACTTATCAACATCGACTTCAATATTTAGTAAACAAAATCGGAATCAAGGTTGAACATCCTTTGCCGATGAAACAGATTTGCATGGTTTCGGTCGTGCATTCTAAAGAAGAGTTTGAAAGAGTCTACAATTTATTTTCAAAACAAACCTGGAATGATAAAAAACTATGCATTTTTCTAGATAATTTTGAAGGATACATAGATATCCTTAATCATTATAATAACGATAAAGTGAACGCATATGTTTATTCTTATGCCGAATTTTATGGAAAAGCAGCCTCTTTCTTCGGGGATACTTATGTCTGCTATATTAATCCCAACGATCATTACGGCGAAAACTACCTGTTGGACATGGCAATAGCTATTGAATACAGCCATAGTGAAATAATCGGCAAGAGCAACAAGTACTGCTTCAAAAATAATGAGTTCATAGATAATGATGAAGATGAGTACGTATTCGTGATGAATTTGGAGCCGCATTCCTCCATGATTAAAGCGTCTATTCTCAAAGAAAACTTGTTTAAATGTTTATCTGATTTAAAAGAAAATAAAAATTTCAATAGGTACTTCCCTCAAGGACATAAGTTGTTTTCGGTAGATAAATTTAATTATATTCAGAATTTCATTTCCAAGCAGCCTGTCATATATGATCTATAAAAGAGGGTAATTATGCGACGTTTAAAAATTTTGCTCTATGGCGATGTTGACCTAAATCATCTGGATGGCTCGGCGATTTGGCTCCAATCTACTGCAAGAGTAGTGTCACAGGATCCAAACGTAGATGTGGATGTACTGCTTAAAGCAAAACCTATCAACGAGGTTGTATTATCTGATCTGAAAAAACAACCGAGAGTGAAACTAATTCAACATCATGATGTTATTACAACTCGAAGTAATAGATTGTCCATTGAAGATGCCATTCATGCTATTGAGAAACTTGATGGTCAAAACAAGTACCATTGTATTATTGTGAGAGGCTTTGATTTGGCAAAAGAGTTGTGTCTCAAGCCCTATGCTCAAAAAGTTATTCCGTATATCACAAATATAAAATATACAGGCAGTGTCATTAATACAGAAGATGCTTATGCATTGCAGAAGATATATCACAACGTTACTTATTTTTTCGTTCAAACGGAACAAGCCAGAGAACTGTTAGTTGAAAGTCTAAACGTGGACGGTCAGAAGTTTAGACTGTTATATCCTATGATTCCAGAAGAATTCAAGGTCGTGGATTCAAGGGCCCGTGTGAAGTCAAATACAATCGTATATAGCGGTAAGTTTGCTTCAGAGTGGTACATTGAAGAGATGTTGAATATTTTTGCAAGATTAAGAGCATTGGATTTGAATATGAAATTAAATATAGCGGGAAATAAATTTCAAGGTGATCTTGCCGCTAAAAAGAATGAACTGACTATGAGAATGCAACAAACAGAAGGTATTTCATGGACCGGCGCTTTATCCAGAAGTGCTGTTATTGATTTGGTTAGAAGTTCAGACATCGGCTTTTGTTGGAGAAGTGAAAGTATCGATAATGATTCAAGTACGGAGTTATCGACAAAATTATTGGAATATGGGCGGTTAGGCAAACCGACGATCGTAAGAAGAACGAAGCTGCATGAATCCATATTAGGTAAAGATTATTTTATGTATGCAGAAACTGAGGATGAGGTTGTTGAGAAGACAATTCAAATAATGAATAATGCTCAACTGTACAGGCAAGAATCAAGGAAAATTCAAGAGGCCTGTAATAAGTTTGGGTATGAAGAATCCTATAAGAGAATCAAGGAAACATTATGGAGCTTTAATAAGGACAAAATAAATGTGGTATTTGCAGGACATGATTTTAAATTTATTCAATCTGCTATTGATTATTTTGTAGTCCAGCCCGAATACGAGGTGAAGATTGATCCTTGGACGGGGCATAACAAGCATAACGAAGAGCATAGCAAGCACTGCTTGGAATGGGCAGATGTGATTTTCTGTGAATGGGGTCTGGGCAATGCTGTCTGGTACTCGAATCATAAGATAAAAGGTCAAAAATTAATTGTTAGAATGCATCGCCAAGAAATTGAAACAGTATTTCCAGTCAACTATCAACTGGACAATATTGATCATATCGTGGCAATTTCTCCCTACATCCTTGAGGAGTTTCACAGAGTTCTTAAAATACCCAGATCTAAATTTACTATGATTTACAATATGATCAACATTAAAAAATTCAGAAAAAAGAAAATTGAAAATGCGGATATTCAATTTAATGTCGGAATCTGTGGAATAATTCCCTCTCTCAAAGGATTTGACAGAGCATTGAATATTTTTGAAAACTTATGGGAAAAGAACCAAAGGTATAAACTATTCATTAAAAGCAAACTACCTCATGAACTTCCTTGGGTTCTTAAGAGGGAACAAGAAAAGCTGTACTACGATAATGCCTTTAGTAGAATAGAGCAAGCTCCCTGGAAGAATAACGTCGTATTTGATCCTTCTGGGGATGATGTGAATGAGTGGTTCAGGAGAATTGGTTTTATTCTTTCTACTAGTGAATATGAGAGTTTTCACTTGGCTCCAATGGAAGGCATGGTTTCCGGCAGTATCCCAGTAATTTTCAATTGGCCTGGAGCAGAAACGATTTATCCCAAGAAGTATATTTTTGAGAATGAACATGAAATGTCTGCATTTATTTTTGAATCTAAATATGATGTGACTTCTAGTGATATAGAAAAATATCCAATTACATATTTTGATGAAAATAAAATCTTAAAAGAAATAAAAAGACTAATAGATATTTGAGTTCTATTTTTATTTGAAATTGAAAGGGTGCCATTGATTGAACTTTGAGTTAGAATTACAAAAGAAAGACAAAGAAATTGAAATCTTGAAAAGTAAACTTCGCTCTTTTTCTGGAGAAGATATTTATGTTGGAGAAAAAGAAGTGAAATATGTTTTCAAAAAAAGAAATAGTGATTATTTAATTGTTGGATTTTCTGGAATACCGAAAATAGGAACACCTCCAAATTATAATTATGCTAAAACTCTTGTGAATACTGAGATAAACCAACTTTTTATTTTGGATCATCATGGAATGATCGGATGTTATTATCTTGGAGAAAACAAAGAATTTGCTGTTGAAAGATCCGTTTATGAATTAATAGAAAAAATCAGAGTCGAAAATAACATTTGTAAGGAAAATGTAATTACATTTGGATCAAGTAAGGGGGGGTATGCTGCTCTTTATTTTTCCTTTAAGTATGGCTATGGAAATGTAATTTCAGCTTCTCCTCAAACCAAATTAGGACATTATCTAATTGAACAAGTTATTGCGGGTGCCTATATTGCACATTTCATAGCTGGTGGAACAAAAGATAATCATAAAAACTATTTAGATAATTTACTTTTTGATGTAGTAAAAAAAGCTGAGAAGTCTCCTAATATACGAATTCATGTAGGAGAAGGGGAAATGCATTATAAAAAACATGTTATTCCCTTGCTGGAAGAGTTTGATAAGTGCGGTTTTAAATATATATTAAATTTAGGTCCTTATTCTAGTCATAATGATGTTGCTACGTTCTATCCACCGTATCTCCTAGAGTCTATTGAAGAAATCACCAAAGGTTAAATCTAACTTCTGAGAAAGTTTATTTAATGGGGGTATTCACGTGAAAATCTGTACCATAGGTCTCGGTTACATCGGTCTGCCTACCTCAGTCACCTTCGCTCAGCACGGAGCCGACGTCGTAGGCGTAGACGTCTATCATAAAGTAGTAGAGACATTGAACTCCGGCAGAATCCATATCGAGGAACCGGGGCTGGAAGAAGCAGTCAAAGATGTGGTCGAAAGGAAGAAGTTCCGAGCTTCATTAATGCCGGAAGAAGCAGATGTCTTTATCATCGCTGTTCCGACTCCGAATATCGATGATGAGCATAAATCCTGCGACTTGAGCTATGTGCTCCAAGCAACAAAGCAAATCCTTGCCTACGTTAAAAAGCACAATGTAATCATAATTGAATCGACGATCGCCCCGCGGAGCATGGATGACCATGTGAAACCTCTTATTGAGGCCGCGGGGTTTGTTGTTGGTAAGGACATTTATCTGGTTCATTGCCCCGAAAGAGTGCTGCCAGGTAAAATCTTGCATGAGATCGTCCACAACAATCGCATTGTCGGCGGCGTTACGGAAGCTTGCGCGGAAGCGGGGGCGAATGTCTACCGGACATTCGTCAAAGGTGAAATCATCAAAACGAATGCCCGCACGGCGGAAATGTCCAAGCTGATGGAAAATACCTTCCGGGATGTGAATATCGCTCTCGCCAATGAATTGACGAAGGTTTGCAACGATCTGGGCATCAACACGCTGGAAGTCATCGAGATGGCCAACAAACATCCGCGGGTCAATTTGCATCATCCCGGCCCAGGTGTAGGCGGACACTGCCTGGCGGTTGATCCTTATTTCATCGTCGCCAAGTCGCCGGATCTGGCCAAGATCATTCACCTTTCCAGAGAGACCAATTCATCCATGCCACACTACGTGGCGGCAAATGCAGAGAAACTGGTCAGGGGGATCCACAATCCGAAAATAGCGGTCTTGGGAGTTACCTATAAAGCGGATGTGGATGACATCCGGGAAAGCCCTGCCATGGAAATCGTAGAGCTGCTGTCGGGAACGGGCTTCCGCTTGTCTATTCATGATCCGCATGTAAATACTCTGGATCCGAGATTTGTCTCCGCCGAGGAAGCTCTGAGAGATGCCGATCTTATCCTTCTGTTAACGGATCATACCGAGTTTCGGGTCATGGACTTCAGTCCGTATGTGAAGGGAATGAGGAACCGGCTGCTGTTCGACACGAGGAATAGTGTGAAGCCGGAAAATGCTCAAGGATTGCAAACAGTCAATTTCGGAAACTTATATCAGTTTGTAAATAATCTTGAAACCGTGATTGCATGAATTTTTTGAACATCGTAGCAAAGGAACATTTTAAAAACCGCTATATGATCGTAAGAATCGCCTTGTTTCAGCTGAAATCCACTTATATGTCCAATCGTTTAGGCTTGCTTTGGGTGCTTCTGAATCCGCTCAGTCAATTGGCCGTCTATTGGGTTGTTTTTGGATTGGGGATCCGGGGGGGAGCTTCCGTAGAGGGAGTTCCTTTTGTCCTCTGGCTGAGCTGCGGCCTTGTTCCTTGGTTGTTTATCGGCTCAGGAATCGTGCAGGGAGCCAACTCAGTCAGCTCGCAGCTAGGCCATGTATCCAAAATGAAGTTTCCGCTGAGCGTACTTCCTTCCATCACCATCCTTACACAGCTGATCTCTCATTTGATTATGCTGGTTATGGTTTTGATTGCGGTCGTCATTAAATATGGCTTTTTCGGATTATCTTATTTGGGAATCGTTTATTATCTGATCGCATCATTGTCCCTTTTATCCGCGTTGGCTTTGTTTACCTCGACCGTTTCGGCATTTGTCCGCGACTTCAGGTTTGTGATCGGCGCGGTTACAAGAGCCCTGTTCTTCATTACTCCGATCATGTGGACGGTAAACGCCAAGACGCCGGAGCTGCTGAAAAAAGTGATCCACTACAATCCCGTCACTTACTTAGTGGATGGATACCGCAATGCGATGCTCTTCAATCAATTTTATATCGCTACGGCCTATACCGCCGGATTTTGGCTGGGAGTAGCGGTGTTGTTTGTGTGGGGCGCGTTCATCCATGTTCGATTCCGCAAGCATTTTATGGATTATCAATAGAGGTGTTGACTAAGCGTGCATCAAGTCCAGTTTCAAGAGGTAAGCAAATCTTTTCGGCTGCATTCCAGCATAAATGAAAAGATTCGGGATTTATTTTATATCAAGAAGGATTTCCCTGTTCATCATGCTCTGCGCAGTCTGACTTTTGCGGTCGACCAGGGCGATGTAGTCGGAATCATAGGGCTGAATGGCGCCGGCAAAAGCACGTTGTCCAACCTTATTGCCGGAGTGACGATTCCCTCCAGCGGTTCGGTTCACATCAACGGAAACGCCGCTCTTATCGCGATATCCTCCGGTCTGAACAACCAGCTCAACGGCCTTGAAAATATTGAGCTGAAAGGGTTGATGATGGGATTGTCCCATCAGCAGATCAAAGCGATAACGCCGGCTGTGATCGAGTTTGCCGAGCTGGGGAAATTCATTCATCAGCCTATCAAAAGCTATTCCAGCGGAATGAAGGCCAGACTTGGATTTGCGATATCGGTTCACATCGATCCTGACATTCTCGTCATCGACGAGGCTCTTTCCGTAGGGGATCAGACGTTCAGCGACAAGTGCCTGGCCAAAATAAATGAATTCAAAGAGCGGGGAAAAACGATCTTTTTTATCAGCCATTCTCTGTCGCAAGTCAAGAGCTTCTGCGGCAAAGGGCTCTGGCTTCATGACGGCGAGCTGAAGAAATACGGAGATATTGAAGAGGTCGCAGCGGAGTATGAGCGGTTCTTGAAGCATTATCAAGCTCTCTCTCCGGCAGAGAGGACCGAACTCAGAGCTTCGCACTGGGGAGAATTTTAAGAATAGAAATGGGGATTTATGATGTGGAATCGATTGAAAATCGGAGTTCTGGCGACATTGCTCGCCTTCATCGTCCAGCCGCACTATGCTCAAGCCGCCGCGTCAACGGTAAAAACGCAATCTGTTGCCTATGAGACCATATTTGACGGCAGAACGCTGCAGATGCCTGACAATCAGTATTTATTCACCTACCAAGGTACTTCTTACGTTCCGATCCGTTATATCGCGTACGGTCTGCTCCAGTCCGTTCAATGGAACGCCTCGACATCTACGGTAACGGTATCCAAGCCGACAGACAAAGAACAGGTCGTTCTGAGGGAGTATTTTCTCAATGCGATCGGGGCTTCCGGAGCGCCGGCTTCGATCGGGAATCAAAAGCTGTCCATTACACCGGCTAAAGCTTCGTTTGTCTTTTACGGAGTGAAAAAACAGCTCCCTGCCGGCCAGACGGCTTATATGCTGAATAACAGCCTGTATGTTCCCATCCGGTTCATGAGCGAAAGCACGGGCATGAATGTGAAATGGGACAGCTCCAGCAAGCGGATCACCATCACTTCACCGGCACCGGCTTCCGACAAACCGACGGAGCCTAAGCCGGAAGATCCTGGTTCCGGCAATGCCGCTGGCAGCGGCAATTCCGGCTCGACCGGCAATGCTTCGGGAGGATCGGCGGGCGGCGGCATCGTGATGCCTTCTCCCCCCGCTTATGAGGATGTCAAATTCCGGGCGGACGCCAAGCTCCAGACTCTGTATATGAACGCCAAAACGACTTTCCTCAAGCTCGGGCAGCAATATGTGGACACGTCGGATAAAGCTAAGCGAGCCGCTTTGAAGAAACAAGGCGAAGCATCGCTGGCCAGCTTCAGCTCGCAGTTTGATTCCCTTGTCTCCCAAGTGGAAGCCGAACTGAACAAGTATGGCTACAGCACGTCAATCATCCAGGAGTACCGTCAGAAATACAACGAAGAATTGGACGCAGGCCGTGACCTGATGAGCGACATGATGAAAGGCTGATTTAAAAAGCCCAGCATTGGCCGATGAGCCGATGCTGGGCTTTTTTGTCATCAACCAGCCTGGCGCCGCTCCTTCACGGAGCCTTCCCGGGCGGCCTCGCGAACTTCCCGGATATCGCGCCCCGCCGCATCCGAAGGCTCGGCAGGATTGCGGACGGCTGGAGCGGCCGGTTCTGCCGGCCGCTCCATGCGGCAGCTGCCGCTGAGAATGCCGCCGTCCTGGACGATGAGCGAGGCGGCTGTCGCGCTGCCGTGGAGCTCGCCGCTGGACATGATCGTCAAGCGTCCGGTCGTCGTAATGTCGCCGTACACTTTGCCGGATATCGTAACGTCCTTGGCCGAAATGTTGGAGCGGACCACGCCGCTTTCTCCGACAATGACATCTTCCTTGCAATCGATGTCTCCGCGGTATTCGCCTTCGATTCTCAGGCTTGCCTGGCAGGATAGGGTGCCTTCCGCACGCGTTCCCTGGCCGATCAACGTATCCGAAGCCGACCAGCGCTTGTTTTCCTTGAACATCGATATCCGCCTCCCTTGGATGAATTCATGCTATGTAGTATGTATTCCCCAACGGAGTCCTTCATTCCATTTCCCAAAGAAAGGGGACTTCACCATCCTGGCATCGTCTTGGATAAAATGCTTGAAAATCCTGCCTGCCGTTGATACTACTACCAATGGATATATTCATGCGCCATCCTTATTTCCTGCGATAGAAAAGGACTCTCTCCATCAGGTAAAATAACGAATGACGGATGAGTCCAATCCGATTCCGCCAATCCGCAAAAGAGGTGCCTCATGTTCTGGCTCGTGCTCGCCCTGTTCATCTTTCTCTTCCAAATCATGACGATCCTCATTCTCGAGTACCGCCAGCCGAGCAAGACCGTCGCCTGGCTGCTCATCCTGTTCGTGCTGCCCGTCATCGGCTTTGTCATGTACTACTTCGTCGCGCGCGAATACCAGACGAGGCGCACGGTCCGGCGAAGGGGCGTCATCGCCCATGAGGTCCAGCTCAAGGCGCTGCGGCAAAGCGTTCTCGTCCATCGGCCAGGAGACATGGAAAATCCGGACTTCAAGCATGAGGTGCGGCTGTTCAACCTGCTCGACAGCTTCTCGATGCTGCCGGTCACCGGCTGCAACCGGACGGAGATCCTCACCAACGCGGAGCCGACCTACGCCTCGATCCTGCAGGCGCTGGATTCGGCCCGCCATCACATTCATCTCGACTATTATACGATCCGCCATGACGAGATCGGCAGCAAGTTCAAGGCGATGCTGCTCCGCAAAGCCGCCGAAGGCGTCGAGGTCAGAGTCATTTACGACGGAATCGGCAGCATGGAGCTCCGGAACGCCTATGTGCAGGAGCTGCTGGACGGAGGCGTGAAGATGCAATGCTTCCTTGCTCCGCGCATCGCCTTCTTCGACAAGCGCGTCAACTTCCGGAACCATCGGAAGATTGTCGTCGTCGACGGGAAGATCGGGTTCGTCGGAGGCATCAACATCGGGGACGAATATCTCGGCAAAAACCCTAAGCTGGGCTTCTGGCGAGACACGCATGTTCGGATTGAAGGGGACGCGGTCTATTATCTGCAGCTGGTGTTCATGCGGGACTGGTGGTTCACGGCCCGGGAGAAGCTGGATCATCCCTCCTATCTTCCGGAGCATGGCTGCAGCGGCACCGAGCAGGTCCAGATCGTCGCCAGCGGACCGAATACGAGCGCGGACTCCATCCTGGAGAGCGTATTCTCCGCCATCAGCGCCGCCAAGGACAAGCTCTACATCGCGACGCCGTACTTCATTCCCGACCCGAGCGTCCTGATGGGACTGCGGACTGCGGCGCTGAGCGGCGTGGATGTTCGAATCATCCTCCCCCACAAGTCGGATTCCAGGCTGGTGCTCTATTCTTCGCTCTCCTATGTCCAGGACCTGCTTGAGGCGGGCGTCCGCATCTATCGCTACCGCAAAGGCTTCATCCACGCGAAGGTCATGATCGTGGACAGGCTCATGGCGTCGGTCGGAACGGCGAATATGGATATGAGAAGCTTCTTCAGCAATTTCGAGATCAATGCGAATCTGTTCGGAAGCAAGGCGATCGGAAGGCTGGAGGAGGACTTCATGCTTGATTTGAAGGACTGCTACGAGCTGAAGCTCGGCGAATTCGAGGCGCGTCCATGGACGCAGAAGGCGGCGGAAGTGGCGGCGCATATGCTGTCGCCGCTATTGTAGGATGCCGGCTTAACAACCGGCATAAGCCGGCCCGGGAGGAGCCGGCCGAAGAGAGGGCATGGTGCGGCCGGCAAGCCGGCGGCTCGAAGCTTCAAAGCGCAGGCGGCCGAGGAACAAGATCGGCTTCTATGATTCTAAACAGCGTGCCGCAGAGGCTGCAGGTGTGGAACAAGGCTTTCCGTTCCAAGCCTGCGGCTATTTGCTCTCTCGAAGCCGGGTCGGATAAGCCGAGCTTGTCCTCAAGGGAAGGGCATGAATCCGCATTCCCGCAGCTATAGCAGATCACTTTGACGACAGCCAGACTCAACCCCGTTCACCCCGTATGTTTCAATTGAATGATACATAATGTAGCACATTATAGCATATTTTGATTATGGTGTCCTGCTTTTCAAAAAATCCAAAATAGGCCTCAGCGCCTGCTTGGGAGCGTGCGCCAGAAGATCTCCGCGCTGCTGGAGCCGATCGTGAATATTGAGCAGGTGAAAGTCGCGCGGCTGCGCTCCCTGCCTGATCTCGTCCCATTCCAGCGGAGTGGAGACGGTCGCTCCGGCTCTGGCTCTCGGCGTATAGGGAGCGGCAATCGTCTTGCCTTGATAATGCTGCAGGTAATCGAAATAGATCCGATCGCCGCGGTTTTTCTTGAGCCGCTCCACGGTGAACAGCTTGGGATGCTTCTGGGTCATATAACCCCCGACGAACAGTCCGATTGAGCGCAGCTCGTCGAAGCTCAGCCGATCGGCCAGCGGTACGATGAGCTGTACGCCGGTAGCGCCGCTCGTCTTGGCGATCGACTCGATGCCGAGGCCTCTCAGCTGCTCGCCGACAAGCCAGGCCGCCTCCATGATTCTCGGCTCCTCTTCCACGGAAGGATCGAGATCGATGACCCATTCGGTCGGATGCTGGGGATCGTCGGCCAGGTCGAAGGAAGCGTGGAACTCCAGGCAAGCCAGGTTCCCGAGCCAGATCAAGGTCGGCAGCGAGTCGAGAACGACATAATCGATGCTGCCGTCCGACCGGGTCCGGACGAACTCGGGCCGCGGCTCGGGGCAGTTTTTCTGGTAAAAGGATTTGTCATGGATGCCGTGCGGATAACGGATCGTCGTCAAATGACGGTCGCGGCAATGCCGAATCAGGAAGGGGGAGAGCTGGACCAGCTTCTCCAAATACATGAGCTTGGTTATGCCCATCTCCGGCCACAGCGGCTTGGACGGGTTCGTTATCGTCAACCGGTGGCCGTCCAGCGTGATGCTTCCCTTTTCGCTGCGATAGCCATTGGATGCTGGCATGGACTTCTACTCTCCTCTCCGGCGGCCGAAGCCGGCGATCTTGGGATGGCGAAGCTGGCCGGCCTCGGTGATCTCCAGCCCGGTTACTGTGCAAGGAAAGGGATTTTGAAGCCAGACGACCCGTTCCTTTTTCAGGTCATTGGGGAGAGCGGCAAAGGGAAGGGCTGTCCCCGCATGCAAAGAGCCGTCGGCGAATGCGCCTTCCGGCACAAGCCGGCTCGTCAGGAGCGCGCGCATCTCCCCGGTCAACCCAAGCGATACGCTGCCGAAATACTGCCCGTCGACGCTCATGACGAGGCTTGCGGCCATTCCATCCCGAATCTTGAGTCCGACGATGTCCACATCCAGCAGCAGGGCGGTTTTTTTCTTGAACCAATCCTTGTGCTGCTTGTCTTCCTTATAGAGAGAATTCAGGCGTTTGCTGACGACGCCTTCCCAGCCGGCTTGCGCGACCCACTGCCACAGAGCTTCTCCGTCGCGGTAAAGCTCCGTGACCAGCATCCCCTCCGGCAGCCTCGGAGAGAGGGCCAGAAGGACTTCATGCCTTTGTAGATAAGGCAGGCCTCTAAGATCCCGGTCTCCCGCCGCCAGCACATCGAACAGCACATAGGCGAGTCCGGCGGGAGGCTGGGGCTGATCGGCCGAATCGGCATGGCTGCCGAAGCCCGGAGGCTGCTGCTGACGCAGCAGCCTGTCGTCCGAGCCGGCCAGGCTGCCGGGGGTGGAACGCTTGCTGTCCGCGCCGCCGGCCATCACCTCCGCCGGCACGGCCGGATTGCGAAGCGGCGTCAGTCGGGTTCCGCCCTGATTGCCGCGCATGCGCTCGCGCTGCAGCACCCTCTGGAAGCTGGGCCTGCTGCCCGTCCAGGCGATCAGCTCTCCGTCCAGAATGCAGCGGCCGAGAGCAGCCTTCTCTATTAGGACGACAATTTCGGGGTAAATGTTGTTCTTGATCAATCCTTGGCGCGAATACAGCAGCGCCTTGCCGTCCGGCCCGATGTCGGCCAGCAGCCTGACGCCGTCCCATTTGATCTGGTAGCCCCAGTCTTCTCCCTGCGGAAGATCGGCTCTCGTTATGGGCGCCATCGGCGCCGTCAGGCCAAGCGGAAGGCTGCCTTTCGCGGCGCGCATCAGGAAGCGCCGGATTCCTTGGTTTTCTTGGCGCGAGGCTTGGCCGCTTTCTTCGCGGGCTTATCGGCTTCACCGGAGTCGGCAAGACCGGCTGCCGGCGCTTTCGCGCTTTTCTTCTTGGGCTTGTCCGCGGCGCCGGTATCGAGCACGGGCGCTGCGGCAGGTCCTTTGACCGATTCCAGGCTCGCCTGCAGGGCTGCCATCAGATCCAGCACATGTGCGGGCTCCTGCTGCGGCGCGATGCGGACTTCTTCGCCGGCAATCTTGCCCTGGATGAGATCATGCATGGCGCTCCGGTAATCGTCGGTGTATTTCTCGGGCTCGAACGGCGTCGTCAGCTGATCGATGAGAAGCTTGGCCATCGACAGCTCCTTGTCATTCAGAGCTACCGCTCCGGGCAGGTTCGGAACCTGCTGGATCGGCCGGATTTCGTCGGGATAGAAGATCGTCTCGATCGCGAGGCAGCCTTCGAGAACGCGGATCGCGGCGAGGCTCGATTTGGAGCGGATGGAAATTTTGGCGATGCCGATCTTGCCGGATTCCTTCATCGCTTCCATCAGCAGCGAGTAAGCTCCTCCCCCCGCCTGATCGGGCGAGAGGTAATAGGTTTTCTGGAAATAGATCGGATCGATCTCCTCCAGGGCGACAAAATCGATGATCTGAATCGTTTTGGACTTCTCTCCGCCGAGCTGGTCCAGCTCGTCCTTTTCAAAGGTGACGAAGCGGCCTTTCTCGTATTCGTAGCCTTTGACGATTTCATTCGTTTCGATCCGCCTGTCGCATACGGGGCATTCCTTCACATAGGCGATCGGACTGCCGCAGACGGAATGCAGCATGCGCAGCGAGATATCCTTGTCCTCCGTGGCGGAGAACATCTTGACGGGCACATGCACAAGTCCGAAGCTGATCGCGCCCTTCCATACGGTATGCATAGCTGTCGCGCCTCCTTGCAGCCGGAGCTCCGGCATTATTTCCTACCAGTGTGCCCATCCGGAGGGGGTTCCCATGCATGAAGCGCGGCTGCTGCGGGCATATTTCTCATTAAGGCTGACGACAGCCCCGGGAAGGAGGCGTGAGGCGAATGGACGAGCAGGAAATACGCCGCCATCTCGAGCAGAGGCTGGACAGCCGCCATATGCTGGCCAGCAGCCGCGACGAGAAGAGCCTTCCGGATCTGGCTGCCGAGATGAGCACGGAGCTGGACGGCTCGCTGGAGGAAGGCGGAGCGCGCACGATGACGGATGCGGGCGTCGGCCGGACGGCCGACCATGGCGGCAGGGTCGATTACGAGATGGATATCGACCGCATGGTGGGCGAAGGTCTAGGAGGCGGCCAGGTTACGATCCACAACGGCCATATCGGAGAATCGACGACGGATACGATGATGCTGAAGGAAGAAGCAGAGGACGGAGAATAGGAGGGAACTCGCGGTGGATGTAAAAAGAGCGATGGAAATCTACGGCTCCAAGGATATGGTGGCCGTCCACTTGGGCGGGCACTCGGTTTGGATCGAGAATGTGGACGAGGCGAACGGCATGGCGACCGTGCAGGTCGGCACGACCCCTCAGAACACGCAGACCGTATCGGTCGACCAGCTTCATGAAGGACAGCCGCACAGAGAAAACTGATGTCCGCGATGAGTTTTCGGACACAAAAAAACAGCGTCGTTCCCGTTGCCTTTGCGGCACCAGGAGCGGCGCTGTTCTTTTTTGCGGTTCGGCTGTACTTGCGTAGCGGGCTTGCGGGACCAGGCTCCCCTCGTCAGATCGAGCTCGTGCTGAGCGGGAGGCGACGATTTCTTCGACGACGGCTTGTTGCGTGCTGCTGCCACTTGGAGGTTCTCCTTCCGCCGGAAATGTCCGGCATTCCTAACGATACCAAATGAGCGGAATAACGGGAAGGGGCGAAAATACATATAGATAGATGGGGATACAAGCCTTATCATGCCATGACAGGTTTAAAATCAAGGTAAAGCAAGATAACCATCGATAAACGGAGATAAAAGCTCTTTTCTTCATGAATTAGGTTAAAAATTAGCTAAATCCACCCTTTTCCTTTAATTTAGAGCGAAAATACTTTATAATTAGTATACAGGGTCATAAGCAAGACAGATTGAAAGGGTGTGGGGGCATGGTAACAGCGCAGGGGCAGCATCTCAAGCTGCCATTCTTTGAAGTGTTCAAGCGGGTCTTGTTCATCACCGTCGGAGCCGTCCTGATGGGGGTAGGCCTGGAGATATTCCTGGTGCCGAACAACATTATCGACGGCGGCATCACCGGCATTTCCATCATGCTTTCTTATTTGACGGACGTTCCTCTCGGACTTTTCCTCTTTCTTCTCAACCTTCCGTTCCTCTTCCTGGGGTATAAGCAGATCGGCAAGACATTCGCGCTGTCGACTCTGTACGGCGTAGCCGTCATGTCGCTGACGACTTATCTGCTGCATGAGGTCGATCCGCTTACGATCGACGAATTCCTCGCCTCCATCTTCGGAGGCATGGTGCTCGGAGTCGGGGTCGGTCTCGTCATCCGCTTCGGCGGCTCGCTCGACGGCACGGAGATCGTCGCGATCCTCTTCTCCAAGAAGCTGCCTTTCTCGGTCGGCGAGATCGTCATGTTCGCCAATCTGTTCATTCTGTCGAGCGCGGGCTTCGTGTTCTCCTGGGATCGTGCGATGTACTCGCTCATCGCCTACTATATCGCCTACAAGATGATCGACATCGTCATCGAGGGCTTCGACGAATCCAAGGCCGTCTGGATCATCAGCGACGAGTACCGCGAGATCGGCGAAGCCATCATGAGCCGTCTGGGCCGCGGCGTCACTTATCTCAACGGCGAAGGCGGGTTCACCGGCGGCGACAAGAAAGTGCTGTTCGTCGTCGTGACGCGCCTCGAGGAAGCCAAGCTCAAATCGATCGTGACCGACATGGACCCCGGCGCCTTCCTGGCTGTCGGCAATATCCATGACGTCAAGGGCGGCCGCTTCAAGAAGCGCGATATTCACTAGCGCGCTCGGCGGCAGGACGCATGCTCCGCAAGGCAGACATCTGCCTTCGGAGTTTTTTTTCTGTGCGGAGCGGTCAGGCAAGCCAAGGCTTCGACGGCTCGGTGCGAAGGACGGCATGCTGCTGTCCGGTATGGCGCCCGGATGTCATTGCGAGCCCGTCCGGCCGCGGTTGCGGCAGAGGTAGGGGGCCGATATAATGAGAACAAGCTTCCGGAACCGGATGAAAGCGGAACATGAGCAAGGTGGGATACACAGATGACAGAGGCCGCAGCAGCAGCCAGTTGGCGCGCGCGGGAGGAGTCGGACACGGTCCGGCTCGCGGAAATGCTGGCCGCATGGGCCGCTCCCGGAACGGTGATCGCGCTGGATGGCGATCTTGGCGCGGGCAAAACCCGGTTCTCGCAGGCGTTCGCCGCCGCGATCGGGGTGAAGGGCGTGGTTAACAGCCCGACCTTTACGATTATAAAAGAGTATGCCAGCGGAACGATGCCGCTGTACCATATGGATGTCTATCGGCTGTCGCAGGAAGAGGCCGACGAGCTCGGATTGGACGAGTATTTCTACGGAAGCGGCGTCTCCCTCGTGGAGTGGGCGAGCCTGATTCCGGAGCTGCTTCCGGAATCCAGGCTGGAGCTGTACATCGAGCATCTGGGAGGCAGCGAGAGGCGGATACGGCTGGAAGGCCGCGGACTCCCTTATGCGGAATGGTGCAGGCTTATCGCCGAGACGGGAGGAGCAGAGCAATGACGGAGCTTAATTCGGCCGCAGAAGCCGGGGCGGAGAGCCCTCCGCAAGCTAAGGGCGCAACGGAGACGGGCTTGCAGCGGGCCAAGCCGAGCGAAGAGCTGCTCGTCCTGGCGCTGGACACGTCGACGGCGGTGCTTGCCGCCGCCTTGACGCGGGGCGGCGAGGTGCTCGCCAGCGTCCAGTCGCCGGCCGAGCGCAACCATTCGGCGCATGTCGTGCCGGCCGTACAGAAGCTGCTCGCCGATGCCGGCATCTCCCCCGGGCAGCTGGACGGCATCGCTGCGGGCATCGGCCCGGGCTCCTATACGGGCGTCCGCATCGCGGCATCCGTCGCCAAGACGCTGGCCTGGGCCTGGAAGCTGCCGATTGTCGGCGTGTCGACGCTTGAGGCGCTGGCCGTCGGCGCATGGCGCGAGCATGCAGGCCAAGGCTCCGAGGCGGCTGCAGCCAGCCATGGCGGAGCGGCGGATGCGGCGGCGTCAGCCGTCGCCGGTTCGATGGAGCTGGCGGGGGCCGGCGTGCAAGCGGACCCCGATAGAGATCGGCCCGGCGCTGCTCAGCCGGATACGGACAGGAATCAGCGCCGTACTGTGCTGGCGGGCGCTGATGCGGTTGTAGCGTCTTGGGCCGTTCCCCTGATCGACGCCCGGAGAGGACAAGCCTATACGGCTCTCTTTGCCGCTTCCGGCAGGGAGGGCTGGCAGCGCCTGGAAACGGACGCCATCCGGCTCGCTTCGGATTGGGCGCGCAGGCTTTATGAGCGGCTGGAGATTACGAATGCCGCGGAGAGGCCGGAACGGATTGTCTTTACGGGAGACCTGGAAAAGCAGGAGGGATCCATCTCGCTGCTGGAGTCCCTCCTAGCGGGCCTGCCCGGCGGAGCTCCTGCTGTCGCAAGGCAGCCTCATGTCATGGAAGGCCGCAGCGCAGCCTGGCTTGGAAGCAGGCGGCTAGCCGGAGGTGAAGCGGATGACGCGCACGCATTTGTTCCAAACTACACGCAATTGGCTGAAGCGGAAGCTAAATTATTGGAGAAACCCGGGGAGGCGTAAAACGATGGCGGATTACGACGTCATGCAGCTTCACGCTGCATCCGGCGAGGATGACCTGGTGTTCCGTTCGATGAAGCTCGACGACATCCCGTCCATCATCGCCATCGAGCATGAAGCGTTCACTTCTCCGTGGACCTCCGATGCTTTCGTCAACGAGCTGACACATAACCATTTCGCGCGGTACATGGTCATGACGCTGCATGGAGAAATCATCGGCTACGGCGGCATGTGGCTGATCATGGACGAGGCTCATGTGACCAACATCGCAGTAAGCCGGGAGTTCCGGGGGCGCAAGCTGGGAGCGCGGCTGCTGTCCGAGCTGAAGAAGCTCGCGGTCTTTTTCGGAGCCGTCCGCATGACGCTGGAGGTTCGGGTAACCAACGAGGTGGCGCAGTCGCTGTATCGCAAATTCGGCTTTGAGCCGTCCGGCATCCGTCCGGGCTATTATTCCGACAACAACGAGGACGCCTTGATCATGTGGGCGGAGCTTGGGCAGGCGCAAGCGGAGGGACGAGCCCAATGAACGCACAGTTGAACAGGGAAGAAGAACTTATTCTAGCCATTGAGACCAGCTGCGACGAGACTTCGGCTGCCGTCATTCGCGGCGGGCGCGAAATTCTCTCCAACATCGTCTCCAGCCAGATCGAAACGCATCGCCAGTTCGGCGGCGTCGTGCCGGAGGTCGCCTCCCGCAAGCATGTCGAGGTCATCACGCTGATTATCGAGCAGGCGATCTCCGAAGCCGGCATCGAGGCGAAGGATCTGTCCGCCATTGCCGTCACCCAGGGACCGGGACTTGTCGGCGCGCTGCTCGTCGGCATCGTGTCCGGGATGAGCCTCGCGATGGCGCTGGACGTGCCGCTTATCGGCACCCATCATATCGCCGGGCATATCTACGCCAATGCTCTCGTGCACGAGATTCAATATCCATGCCTGGCGCTGGTCGTATCCGGCGGCCATACCGAGCTCGTCATGCTGGAGGAGGAGGGCGTCTTCCGCATTGTCGGCCGCACGCGGGACGACGCGGTCGGCGAGGCCTACGACAAGGTCGCCCGGGCGTTGAAGTTTCCTTATCCCGGCGGCCCTCATATCGACCGGCAGGCAGCGGCGGCGGAGCATGCGGCCGAGCTGCCGCGCTCCTGGCTGGAGCCGGGCTCCTACGATTTCAGCTTCAGCGGCTTGAAATCCGCCGTGCTCGCAGCCATCAACCAGTCCCGGATGAAAGGGCTGGAGCTTGATGTGCCTGCGCTTGCGCGCGGCTTCCAGGAATCCGTCATCGAAGTGCTGACGGTGAAGGCTATCCGTGCCGCCAAGCAGTTCGGAGCGCGGCAGCTGCTCCTGTGCGGCGGCGTCGCCGCCAACCGCGGCCTGCGCAGCCGGCTGGAAGAGCTGTGCGCGGCGGAGCGGCTGCCGCTGCTCATTCCTCCGCAATCGCTGTGCACGGACAACGCCGCGATGATCGGAGCCGCCGCCCATCTGAAATGGACGCGGAGCCAGTTCACCGGCTTTGATCTGAAGGCCGATCCCGGCCTGTCGCTCGAGGAGTGGTCCGTCCGCGAGGCCAGGCCTTCGATTCCGGCCGAATAACTTGCTTTGCAATCATGAAAAAGGGGCAGCCGCCAAGTCAGTGAATGACTTGGCGGCTGCCCCTTTGCGGTTCAAGAGAAGAAAAGGAAATTCGTCGCAAGCGGACGGAGCTTCTTGTCCGACGGATGGTTGACGATGCGGCCGTTGAAAACGAGCGTCGAGGAGCCGCCGCCGTCCAGATTGTAGCCGTCCACGGCCTTGAACCGGGAGAGCAGGATCTGCATCTCGCCGAGCGTCGCCCCGGAGCTGCCGGCTTCATTGTAGCCGTCGACGACGATGAACAGGAGCTGGTCGTCCTTGTAGTTGGCGACGACGGTTCGGGGCGCCCGCAGAGGGCTCAGCTGCCACTTCAGCGGAATCGGCTGGGCGATGCCGCCTTTCATCAGGACAGGGACGAACGAGACGCCGAATTCGGGGTTTTCCCGGTCCAGCTGTTCGCGGCTGGAATACTTTCCGCCGATCAGCTTGCGCTCCTTGTTCAGACCGACAAAGAACAGATCCTTGTAGGACGGCTCGAATCCGCCGATGTATTTCCCTTCCATGACGGTCGTGCTCAGCGGGTACCGGCGGCCGGAGCCGTCGTCGGCGAATCCGCCGGCATTGATGCCGGCGACGGCATTGTAGCGCTTGACCGCTGCGAGCGTCGTCTCCGCCCGGCCCGGCTTGTCTCCGCCGATCGCCAGCTTCATCGCTCCCTCCTGCTTGAGCCTCACTTTGAGCGCGTAGCCGTTGAAGTTCTGGGCTTTGATGAAATACAGCTGGGCGGTCAGCTTGTCCGTCTGGATCGTCTCCGACGGACTTCCGAGCGGAATGCTGATGCGGCGGTCGTAGACGGCGAGCGGACGGCCGCTCTGGGATCGCGCCATGCCTGCAATGGCGTTCATCCGCTGGCTGGTCTGGCTGTACAGCGCAGCGGCTTTCTGGATGGAGCCGGCCGTATGCACGGCGCTGGTCTTGGCCTGATCGAATCCGGTCCCGATGGCCTGCACTTGTCCGGAAGTATCCTTGGGCGCTGCGGGAACAGGGGCCGCCGAGCCGGGAAGCCTCACCTCAGGCTGATGCAGCAGCAGGAACAGAAGCGCGCCGAGAAATGGGGCGGTCATGAGCAGCATGCGCCGATTGATGACGCGCACGTCGACGCCCCGCATTATTTCAGCACATCCAGGTTTTTCTTCAGCTCGTCGAGCTGTTTTTGGACTTCGCTCAGCTGGGTGAACAGCTTGTTGCTGTTGTCGGTCTTGTCGCTGGCGTTGTCGCGGGTGAAGGCGAGCAGCTCATTGAGGCTCTGAACCTTGCTGTTCAAGGCGGCGAGCTCGGTCTGGTAGCCCGATTCCAGCTTGTCCAGCTTCTCGTCGTACCTGGCTTGGAGCTCGGCGATCTGCATGTCGGTCTGCTGCTGGATCTGCAAGGACATCTGCTGCTGCAAGTGCTGCGTATAAAACCAGGCTCCGGCTATGCCTGCAGCCGTAATGAGGAGCCAGGCGATCAGGAACGGAACGGGGGACCTGCGGGCAGTGCGTCGGGGAACGGCCGCTTCCATTCGCGAATAGACGGCCGGCGTGTCTTGGTTCATGCTGGAATCACCTCTTGATCATTGCGGTATTGCTGAATGGAATCTATGACGGCAAAAGACTGGAACATGTTGCATCCATTTCCGGTGTGGGTCCTATTCTACCATAGCCTCCCTGCCCGGTCACCCCGGACAGGGAGGGCGCCATGCTCCGTCATGTCCTTCCGGCGGCCGACGGACGATGGGGATGTTCGTGCCGATGCCGGAAATCAGCGGACCAAACCGATTTCCCCGTCAAGCCGCGAAAAGAAAGATGGAGCCTATGTTCCGATTCCCAGCTTGACAGCTGGGGCCGCCGTCGATATACTCAGTTCAACAGTTGGATGCTGCTGCTGAGCAGCCATAGAGTGTAAACGCTGTGAACAGGAACAGTAGGAACGTCCGGGAAGGGCATGCCCGAGAGGGATGCCGGCAGAGAGCTGCGGGGAGGTGCGACGCAGCCGATGGACGTCTGAAGCTCTCCTGGGAGCGGAATGCCTGAACGGTCACGCCATGTTCCGAAGCCGGACGCCCTTGAGGCGGAGAGGCTTCGGACGCGGCCGCAGGGCATTACGGCTGGCCCCGTCATCGGCTTTGCGATTCAACGCCGTCCGGACGGCGCTGAATCGCAATCAAGGGGACGCCGTTCATGGCGGCGTCAACGAGAGTGGTACCGCGCGGGCATAGCCTGTCGTCTCTTGCATAGAGACGGCAGGCTTTTTGGCATCCATCTGGCAGGGCAAATCAATCGACAACTTAACTTGAATAGGTTCAAACGCTAGGATCAGGAGCAGTAGGACCGGTCCGGAACCTTCAGAGAGCTGCGGCAAGGTGCGACGCAGCCGAAGGGCCGATCCGAACTCGCCTGGGAGCGGAATCGGGGAGGGCAAGGCCGCTGCGGCCGAGCCGGTACCCGGTTACGGCTGTCCCCCGTCATCGGGATGCCGCCTGCGGCTGGACTTCGTCATGGAGTTCGGCGCGCGGGCGAGCATGAGCGGGTCCGCTCCTGCCGCTGCATCTGATCAGGCTGCCGCGGCAAGGACGGGCAACAAGAGTGGTACCGCGGCGAGGCCTTTTTTTCAGCCCGCCGTCTCTTGCGGAAGACAGAACGATAGGTTCTTTCTTCCGCGAGGGACGGCGGGCTTTTTGCATGTCGACCAAACCAAATTCGGAGGGATTCCAAATGATGAACGCAGCCGGAAACAGAACGATCCACATATTCGATACGACGTTGAGAGACGGGGAGCAGTCGCCGGGAGCCGCGATCGCTCCGGAGAAGAAGATCATCATCGCCCGGCAGCTGGCGAAGCTTGGCGTCGACATCATCGAGCCGGGCTTCCCGGTATCCAGTCCCGGCGAATTCGCCGCCGTCCAGCAGATCTCGAGGGAGCTGCAGCAGGTGGAGATCGCGGGCTTCGCGCGCGCGGTGCGCGGCGACATCGATGCGGCCGTCAAGGCGACCGCCGATGCCGCAAGGCGCCGTCTGCATATCTTCATCAGCTCCTCGGACATCCACCTGCAGCATCAGCTGCGGATGACGAGGGAGCAGGTCGTCGCCCGAACCCGGGAGGTGCTGGCGTACGGCAAGCAGTTCGTCGAGGAGATTGAATTTTCGGCGATGGATGCGACCCGCACGGATCTGGCTTTTCTGACCGAGCTGGTCGAAGCGGCGATCGAGTCCGGCGCCACCATCATCAATCTGCCGGATACGCTCGGATATGCGCTTCCCGAAGAGATCACCAAGATGTTCACCGCTGTACGGCAGGGGGCAAGAGGCGGAGAGGGCGTCCGCTACAGCGCCCATTGCCATGACGACCTCGGCCTCGCGGCAGCGAACAGCCTGGCGGCGATTCGGGCCGGCGCTTCCCAGGTAGAGGTGACCGTGAACGGAATCGGCGAGCGGGCCGGCAACTGCTCCGTCGAGGAGCTGGCGATGATTTTGGACACGAGGGGTCCGGTCATTGGAGTCGGCACGAACATCAATCGCGCGGAAATTTTCGAGACTTCCCGCGTCGTCAGCCGGATGATGCATTTTCCGATCGCGTTCAACAAGCCGATCGTCGGCCGCAACGCCTTCCAGCATGAATCGGGCATCCATCAGGACGGCCTGCTCAAAAATCGGAACACCTATGAAATCATGGATCCCGAGACGATGGGCATTCCGCGCAGCATGATCGTGCTCGGCAAGCATTCTGGACGGCATGCCATCAAGCACCGGCTCGCGGAATTCGGCATCGAGCTGGACAGCGGGCAGCTGGAGCAGGTGTACGAGGCGTTCAAGGCCAAGGCAGACGCCCAGAAAATCGTCACCGACGAGCAGCTGATCCGGATCGCCGGAGAGCAGACCGAAACCCAGCCGGATCCGTATGTGCTTGTCGATCTGCAGGTGCTGGCAGGCAGCCAGCGCACGCGCATGGCGACGGTCACGCTGAGGGAGCAGGACGGCCGCGAGCATACGTACACGTCGGCTGGACACGGCCCTCTGGAAGCCGTTATCGCCTGCATCCGCCAAGGCATTCCCGCCGCCTCGGAGCTGGAGGACCTGGAGCTGCATTCCCTCTCTACAGGCGAGGATGCCCATGGAGAAGCCGTCGTCTCTGTCCTGATGGACGGCGAGCGTTATCGCGGCACGGCGGTTCATGACGACATCGTCCTGGCGGCGGCGCAGGCTTACGTCTCGGCATGCAATGCAGCCGTGATGAGCCGGGTCGGAGCGGCGAGAAAACAAGCCGGCGTGAATTAGCCTCGGAATCGATCCGCGGTCAGAAGCGGAAGAAATGGGGAAGGCAGGACGGCTATGCCTGCCTTCCGGCTGCTGAAAGATGTGGCCCACTGCTTTGTGGACATGTGCATTGCAGATAATTCCTTGCTGGACAAACGCTGTGCAGAAAATGGGGACATTTTTTCCATAGCAGCCTTGTGGACAATGTGGATAATGAGGATAATTTTTTTGGAGCTCCGTTCTTGTTTCATTGCCGATCCAGAGATCCAAGTGCAATGCGGCGTCTGAATTGAATTCCAATACAGAATTGCCTGACAACTTATTCAGGGCTGTGGATAACGCTGTGCATAACTGAAAGCGGCAGCCGAAAATGGACGAAGGCCCTCTTCCCGGCCCCTTGCGGGCTCAGGCGGAGGGCCTTCTATTTGATTTGCTTGCGCCTCATGCGGCTTACCGGCATGCCGGTTCCTGATGTACGGAGCTTGCTGCCTCCGTGTCTATGATTGACCCATTCAACCGGGTGATCGGCGCTTGGCCCGGGAGAACGACTGCATTCCTGCTTCTTTTCCATCTGCAACTGCTTGTTTGGTCCTGCTCTCTACGTACTGCGCATTCCAAAACAACGGAAGCCCTACCTCTCTTCCGTCCTTGCGGCTCCAATGACCGCGCCAGCGTGAATCAGAATTGCTTTAAGGCCAGTCTCATCAAAAGGGAAACAAGAAACGGCGGAATCGGGGGTTATGATCGATTCCTAAAGAAGGGGAATAGGCGGGTTAATCAATGGGACTTATTATACGCCTGAATTGAATGATTTGCAAGCGTTGGACTGAAACTAATTTCATACATGCTCAAACATGCCCACGCAAAAGAACCCTTCGGCTCCAGGGCGGAAAGGTTCTTTTGCGGATAAGGATGGAAGGAACCTGCATATCGCCGCCCGGCTTTCGCTCAGGCAAGAAGTCCTTCCCACTCCTCGTACGCCGCCTGCAGGCGGACCCGGACGGCGTCCAGGCTGGATTGCACTTCCTGAAGGCGGATATAGTCCTGGTAAACTTCAGGATCCGCCAGCCGCTCCTCGTGGCGTTCGGAATCGGCTTCCAGCGAGGCGATGTCGGCTTCGAGCTGCTCGATCCTGCGCTGCCGCGCCCGCTCGTCGCGGCGAGCCTGCTTGTCGGCCTCGTAAGAGGAGGCGCTGCCGGCCGGAGCCGTTGAGCCGCCTTCCGCAGAGGCGCCGGATGCGGGGCGCGCAGCCTCGCGGGCTTCGAGCAGGAGCTCAGCGATCTCCTTCTTTTTCTCCATCATGTCGTCGTAGTTCCCGAGGTAGTCGACCGTGCCGGACGGTGTCATCTCCACCATGCGTTCCGCGATTTTGTTCAGGAAATACCGGTCATGGGAGATGAACAGGAGCGTGCCCTCATAGTCGAGCAGCGCCGATTCGAGCACTTCCTTGCTGAATAGATCCAAATGGTTGGTCGGCTCGTCCAAGATAAGGACATTCGCCTGCTGAAGCATCAACTTGGCAAGCGCGACGCGCGCCTTCTCTCCGCCGCTGAGGGAGCCGACCCGCTTTTTGACGTCGTCTCCGCTGAACAGGAAGTTGCCGAGGATCGTCCGAATCCGGGCTTCCTCCACGCCGGGAAAGGCGCTCCATACCTCTTCAAGGACGGTATTGGTCCCGCTCAGCTCCGTCTGCTCCTGATCGTAGTAGCCGAGCTTCACATGGGTGCCCCACCGGACCGTTCCGGCGAGCACCTCCTGCTTGCCCATCAGCGCCTTGAGCAGGGTCGACTTGCCGATGCCGTTCGGGCCGACGAGGGCGACGGTCTCCCCTCGCTCGAGGCGCAGCGTGACGTCGCGGAAGACCGGCTCGACGCTGTCTCCGAAGCCGACGGACAAATCCAGCGCCTCCAGCACGTCGCGCCCCGTCGCGCGCTCGATCTCGAAGCGGAAGCTGGCCCGCTTGAGATCGCCCGCGGGGCGGTCGATCCTCTCCATGCGGTCGAGCGCCTTGCGGCGGCTCTGCGCGCGCTTGGTCGTGGATGCCCGCACGATGTTGCGGCGGACGAATTCTTCCATGCGGGCGATTTCGTCCTGCTGCTTCTCGTACTGCTTCATGGCCGATTCGTATTCCGCCGCCTTGAGATCGACATAGCGGGAGTAATTGCCCGCATAACGCCGGGCTTGATGCCGCTCGATCTCGATGATCGTGCCGACCGTGGCATCCAGGAAGTAGCGGTCATGGGAGACGATGAGAATGGCGCCCGAATAGCTGCGCAAATAATCCTCCAGCCAGGTCAGCGTCGCGATGTCCAGATGGTTGGTCGGCTCGTCCAGCAGCAGCAGGTCGGGGGCTTGCAGCAGAATCCGGGCCAGCGCGAGACGGGTTTTCTGTCCTCCGCTCAGCGTCGAGACCGGCGTGGCGGGATCCGTATCCCCGAAACCCATGCCGTGCAGCACGCTTTTGATGCGGGTCTCCATCTCGAAGCCGCCTTGATCCCGGTACCAGTCGGATCTGCGGGCGTAGCGCTCGAGGGTGTCGTTGTATTTTTTTTCATCCCTGTGAAGGGAAGGATCGGCGATTTCATGCTCCAGCCTGCGCAGCTCCTGCTCGGCTTCCACGAGATGGGCGAAAACCAGACGCATCTCCTCGTCGATGCTCTTGCCCGACTGCAGGCCGCTGTTCTGGGCGAGGTAGCCGATGCGGGTTTCCTTGGCGCGATGAATGACGCCGCTGTCGGCCGATTGGACGCCGGCCAGAATCTGGAGCAGGGTGGACTTGCCGGCGCCGTTCACCCCGACAAGTCCGATGCGCTCGCGCTCCTGGATCTGCAGGGAGATGCGGGAGAGTATGGTTGTGATGCCGTAGCTTTTGGTCAGATCGTTTACTTGCAGCAGCATAGAACCCTAGTTCCTTTCAATCGTTCTTCTTCTATTAAGAATAACGCAATTGACCGCCATAATCGACCCTTATTGGCGAAACAAAGGTCTCAGTGGTAAACTATAGACAATTATGACCAAGAGCCTGCGAGGGGTTACTTCGAACGATGGGCAATCATCCGGACGACAAATCATCGGTAAGAGCACGTCTTCTTCACATTCGGGATTCCGCCTCTCCCGAAGCAAGGATGGCCGCATCCGCGGCTGCATGCCACCGAGCGGCCCAATGGCTGCAGGGAAGCGGCTGCGCAAGCTTGGCGGCCTATGCGGCTTTCCGCTCCGAGCTGGATCTGTCGCCGCTGATCGAATGGGCCTGGCGAGCCGGAATCGATGTCCTCGTTCCCCGCGCGTCGCTGCCGGACCGGTCGATGACGCTGCATCGCCTTGCTTCCTGGGAGGAGCTGAAGCCCGGAGCCTATGGAATCCTGGAGCCCGACCCGGCCGTCGCGCCGGCGCTGCCGGAAGGATTTCTGCCGGATGCGGTGCTGGTGCCGGGATCCGGCTTCGACGGCAAGGGGGGCCGGCTCGGCTACGGCGGCGGTTATTACGACCGCTACCGCCTCAAGCTCGAGCATGCTGCCCGGTCGGCCGGGAGAGAGCCGCCTCCATGGATCGGCATCGGGTTCGCGTTCCAGATCGTCGATGCCGTACCGATGGAGCCGCATGACGCCAAGCTGGACGGCCTCATTACGGAAGAGGGCATGCAATGGTTCGCCCGTCAGGCTTGACGGCGGATAACGATAGTTGAAGGGAGCTGGGGAAGCGGATGGCGACTGCAGATGACAGGCTGCCTGCTGGCGTGGATGGCGGCGAGGCGGACAGCCTGAGCCATTTCAATGGACAGGGACGGGCCCGGATGGTGGATGTGACGGGCAAGGAGACGACGTCGAGAACGGCTGCGGCGCGGACAACCGTGCAGATGGCGGAGGATACGCTGGCCAGGATCAAATCCGGCGGCATCTCCAAGGGGGATGTGCTGGCCGTGGCTCAAGTGGCCGGAATCATGGCGGCCAAGAACACGTCGTCATGGATTCCGATGTGCCATCCGCTCCCGCTCACGGGCATAGACATCGCCTTCTCGGATAATGGCGAGGACAAGCTCTACATCCAGGCGACAGTGAAGACCAAAGGCGTGACCGGAGTGGAAATGGAAGCTCTTACGGCGGTATCCGCCGCTGCGCTGACCGTGTACGACATGTGCAAGGCGATGCAAAAGGATATGGTGATCGGTCCGACCGAGCTTGTATCCAAGTCAGGCGGCAAAAACGGGGATTTCATGCGGGGATAAGAACGGCGACAGGGGACGGGAGGAACGTCAGATGCGATGGAAGGTAGCGGTTCTCACAGCAAGCGACAAGGGCTTCAGGGGAGAGCGGGAGGACACGAGCGCGCAGGTCATCCGCGAGCTGGTCGAGGAGGAGCTGCACGGGGATATCGTGGATTACCGGATCGTGCCCGACGAGCAGGACGAAATCATGGCGGCCATGATCGAAATGACGGATTATTATCAGGCCGACCTGGTGCTTACGACCGGAGGCACAGGGCTTGGACCGCGGGATGTGACGCCGGAGGCGACGCTCAAGGTCGTCGAGAGGCTGGTTCCCGGCATATCGGAAGTGATGCGCAGCAGCACGATGTCGCGTACACGCAAGGCGATGCTCTCTCGCGGCGTCAGCGGCGTCCGGGGCCGGACGCTGGTCATCAATCTGCCGGGCAATCCCAAGGGCGTCCATGAATGCCTGATGGCGGTCATCGACCAGCTGCCTCATGCTCTCGGCATCGTATCGGGCCGGGAAGGGGAGCATGAAGGGTGACCATGAAAACCAAGCTGCGCGAAGTGCCTGTCGAGCATGCGCTCGGCCTCCGGCTGGCCCATGATTTGACGCGAATCGTTCCCGGAAGCTTCAAGGGCAGGCTGTTCAAGAAAGGCCATGTCATTGAAGCAGCCGATATACCGGCCCTGCTGGATATCGGCAAAGCCCATATCTATGTCATGGAGCTGGCCGAGGACGAGCTGCACGAGGACGATGCGGCACTGAGGATGGCCAAGGCTCTTCAAGGAGATGGAACGCAGCTCGGCGAGCCGCACGAGGGCAAGGTTGCGGTCAAGTCCTCGATGCAGGGGCTCGCCAAGATCGACTCCGACTATGTGAACGCGGTCAACGCCCTCGGCGATATCGCCCTTGCCACGATCAGCAGCAACCGCCTTGTCGAAGCGGGCGGACAGCTCGCGGCGACGCGCGTCATTCCGCTCGTTGTATCCCAAACCAAGATCGAGGCCGTGGAAAGCCTCGCCGCCGAATATCGTTCCGCTACCGGCAGGGCTCCTATCGAGGTGAAGCCGCTTCGTCCGATGACGGCCGGACTGATCACGACGGGCGGAGAAGTGCACAGCGGACGGATCCAGGACCGGTTCGGGCCGGCGGTCCGGGCGAAGCTGGAGGCGCTCGGCTCGGCGGTTGCCGAGCAGGCGATCATGCCCGATGACAAGGACGCCATTGCAAGGAAAATCCTTGAGTACAAAAATAAAGAGTATGATATGATACTGCTTACAGGCGGCATGTCCGTCGACCCCGACGACCGCACGCCAGGCGCCATCAGATCGGCCGGCACCGACATCGTCAGCTACGGGACGCCGATGCTGCCGGGATCGATGCTGCTCATCGGCTATCTAGGCGGGACGCCTGTGCTGGGCCTTCCGGGCTGCGTCATGCACGACCCCTATACGTCGTTCGATGTGCTGCTTCCCCGGATATTGGCCGGGGAGAAGATCGTCAAAGAGGATATTGCCGCGATGGGCTACGGCGGCCTTTACGGCTGCTGAAGCTTCCGCGGCGCGCATTACCGATTGTCTTCAGCATCCTTCCCTTCAGGCACGATGGCTCCTGGAAGGAAGGATGACTGGAGACGCCAGACATCCAGCGAGATTCTCGCGAAATCCAGAGGAGGAATCATTCATCATGTTTAGTGGAATTGGAGCTACAGGCTTCCTGCTGCTCGCCGTTATCGCTCTCCTGCTGTTCGGACCCAACAAGCTCCCGGAGCTTGGCCGCGCTTTCGGCCGCACGCTGAAGGAATTCAAGGCCGGCGCCCGCGATCTGATGGAAGACGACAATCAGCAGCAGCCTGCGCGCCGCGACGCTGCGTCGCGCATCGAAGTGGACGGAGAGGTCGAGCCTGTCCGCGCGGATTCGAAGCGTCTTCCGGAATAACCGGCGGACAGCCGGAATGATTCAACTTGTACATGTAAGGAGGATCGCGTATGGCCAGCCCCACGGGGAATAAGGCAGGGCAGCGCACGCGGCTGCGGGAAGAAGGCCTGATGTCCCTCATGGACCATCTGGGAGAGCTGCGCAAGCGGATCTTCGTGATTTTGCTGGTGCTCATAGCGGGATTGATACTTGGCCTCTTTTTCGCCGAACCGATGTACAACTACTTGACGTCCACGGAACAGGCCAAGGAGATCGGAGGCTTCCATACCTTCTCCCTCTGGGACGGCATCGGAATCTATATGAAGTTCGCTTTCATCATCGCGCTCGTTCCGGCGGTTCCGGTCGCTTTCTTCCAGCTCTGGTCCTTTGTCAAGCCGGCTCTTCGCGTGCATGAGCAGCGGGCCGCGCTCCGGTACGTTCCCTACGCGCTGTTCATGCTGCTGCTCGGCTTGGCGTTCTCCTATTACGTCGTGTTCCCGATGGCTTTCCACTTCACCTCCAAGGTCGCCCGAAGCCTTGGACTTGAAGAAACGTACGGCATCGTGCAGTATCTGACGTTCATGGTCAACATCATCGTGCCGATATCGCTTCTGTTCGAGCTGCCGCTCCTGCTCATGTTCCTGACCGCGATCCGGATTCTGACGCCGGGCGGCCTCCGGAAGATGAGGAGAGTCGCCTACTTCATCATGGTGTTCATCGGCGTCACGGTCACTCCGCCCGATGTCGTCTCGGACACGCTGGTGGCGATACCTCTCATCCTGCTCTACGAGCTGAGCATCCTGATGTGCGCCCGGATCTACAAGCGCCAGCAGGAGAAGGATGCGCGGTTCGAGCAGGAATACGCCGTCGCTGCAAGCAAATAGAAAGCATGCATCAAGCCTGCCCATGCGGCAGGCTTTTTTTTGCTGCCTGCCGTCCGGAACGTCATAAAACGGACATGAATCGGACAAGATGGAGAGGGTAGGAGCATTGACTTTGCCCCAGTCAAGCCTGATAAATAGGCGTTTCAAGCCATATGAGACCGATCCATGTCCAATATTTGATCAAAAAGTGAAAAATATTTGAACATATTTAGGCGGAATGTGGTATAGTATAGATATGAAACCACTTACAACTTTGAACGGGATGTGACATTCATGGCCAAGATGATTTCTGTCAAGCCAATCGAGCAAAGCAAAACCGCGGTCGATCGTCTCTTCCAATTCATGAATATAATGGCTTGGACCTGCTTGTTGATCGGCGTTGTAGCTTGCCTGTGGGACATCACCCACTTCAGCGACACGAATATGACCCTTATGGTCGGCATCGGATTCCTTATCGGCAGCGTCTTCATCTACACCTCCGGAGCGGCGCTTCATCTCGTCTCGGAGATGCTTGAAGCTCTCGACGATTCCTCCAACAAATGACGTTCAATCCCCTCTGTTAGCCGTCGGCCCAGCCGGCGGCTATTTTGTTTGGATGAGAAGGGATGTAAACTTCACATAAAATCGATGCCTCCCACTTGAAATCCGGTCCCAAGTTGAGTATCATAAAACTTGTTATTAGCACTAAGGCCTTATGAGTGCTAACAAAATACGACAAATTCTAATTAAGGAGGCTATTTTTTCATGATCAGACCTTTGGGTGAACGCGTATTGGTAGAACCGATCGCTAAAGAAGAGACTACCGCCAGCGGTATCGTGCTGCCGGACACGGCGAAAGAAAAGCCGCAAGAAGGCAAAATCGTCGCTGTAGGAAGCGGTGCGCTTAAGGATGGCGTGCGCGTTGAGCTGGAAGTGAAAGTCGGCGACCGCGTTCTGTTCTCCAAATATGCGGGAACGGAGATCAAATACGAGGGCAAAGAGTATTTGATTATGAAAGAAAGCGACATCCACGCGATCTTCGGCTAAGACTTCTTGCAGCGAAGCTTCGCCATACATCGGATTTTCATACTTAGAGGATTCCATCCACAACTATATACCGGGAGGTAATGGACGATGGCAAAAGAAATCAAGTTCAGCGAAGACGCACGCCGCGGCATGCTGCGCGGAGTCGACGCTCTTGCAAATGCAGTTAAAGTAACGCTCGGTCCTAAAGGCCGCAATGTGGTGCTCGAGAAGAAATTCGGAAGCCCGCTGATCACGAACGACGGCGTATCCATCGCCAAAGAAATCGAACTGGAAGACCCGTTCGAAAATGCCGGCGCCCAGCTGGTCAAAGAAGTCGCAACGAAAACGAACGACGTTGCCGGCGACGGCACGACGACCGCTACGGTTCTGGCTCAAGCGATCATCCGCGAAGGTCTCAAAAACGTAACGGCCGGCGCGAACCCGATCGTTCTGCGCAAAGGCATCGAGAAAGCTGTCCGCGCTGCCGTGGAAGAGCTGAAAAATATTTCCAAGCCGATCGAAGGCAAGCATTCCATCGCACAGGTTGCGGCCATCTCCTCCGGCGATGACGAAGTCGGCCAGCTGATCGCTGAAGCGATGGAAAAAGTCGGCAACGACGGCGTCATCACGGTTGAAGAATCCAAAGGCTTCTACACGGAGCTCGAAGTGGTTGAAGGCATGCAGTTCGACCGCGGCTACGTATCTCCATACATGATCACGGATACGGACAAGATGGAAGCTGTCCTCGACAGCCCGTACATCCTGATCACCGACAAAAAAATCTCCAACATCCAGGAAATCCTGCCTGTTCTGGAGAAAGTCGTTCAATCCGGCAAGCAGCTGCTGATCATCGCTGAAGACGTCGAAGGCGAAGCTCAAGCTACGCTGATCGTCAACCGCCTGCGCGGCACCTTCACTTGCGTAGCCGTCAAAGCTCCTGGCTTCGGCGACCGCCGCAAAGCGATGCTGGGCGATATCGCCGCTCTGACGGGCGGCCAAGTAATCACCGAAGAGCTCGGCCTGGACCTCAAGTCCACGACGGTTGAGCAGCTCGGCTCCGCTCGCCAAATCCGCGTAACCAAAGAAAACACGATTATCGTTGACGGCGCCGGCGACAAAACCGACATCGATGTGCGCGTGAAGCAGATCCGCACGCAGCTGGAAGAAACGACCTCCGACTTCGACCGCGAGAAGCTGCAGGAGCGTCTGGCCAAGCTGTCCGGCGGCGTTGCAGTCATCAAAGTCGGAGCAGCGACCGAAACGGAACTCAAAGAGCGCAAGCTGCGCATTGAGGACGCCCTGAACTCCACGCGTGCAGCTGTGGAAGAAGGCATCGTATCCGGCGGCGGCACGGCACTCGTGAACGTATACGGAGCTGTTGCAGCTCTGGACGTGACGGGCGAAGAGAAAACCGGCGTCAACATCATCCTGCGCGCTCTCGAAGAGCCGGTCCGCACGATCGCGACCAATGCAGGCGTTGAAGGCTCCGTCATCGTCGAGCGTCTGAAAAAAGAAGCGATCGGCATCGGCTACAACGCCGCTACCGGCGACTGGGTGAACATGTTCGAAGCCGGCATCGTCGACCCGACGAAGGTAACGCGTTCCGCGCTGCAGAACGCCGCTTCCGTAGCGGCTGTCGTTCTGACGACCGAAGCGGTTGTCGTCGACAAACCGGAAAAAGACAAACCGGCTATGCCTGACATGGGCGGAATGGGCGGAA
>NZ_JZEJ01000001.1:5172330-5222330 GCF_001188365.1 Paenibacillus sp. D9
TCGTAGGTTCATGAAGCCTTGCAAAAACCCCTAATAGATGGGCGGCATGATGTAAGTGCCGGGCCACCAAGCCTGATCCAGCAAGGAAAAAGGGACCCTCCGGGGTCCCTTTTTTGTTCTTTTGACCACTCCATGACTACGATCGATTTAGGGTGCGGCTGCGCGTTTGAGAATCCGGAATTATTCCTGTAACATGCATAGTAATCGAATTGTTGAAACTTTAATGAAGGAAGATGCCAATGCCTCCTAGAATCGTGAATTCCGTCACTGAGCTGATCGGAGATACCCCGGCAGTCAGGCTCAATCGGCTCGTCGGTCCCGAGGACGCCGAGGTGTACGTGAAGCTGGAAAAGTTCAATCCGAGCGGAAGCGTGAAGGACCGGGCCGCCGCCAATATGATGCTGCAAGCGGAGAAGGACGGTCTCCTGAAGCCGGGGGGGACGATCATCGAGCCGACCAGCGGCAACACGGGCATCGGCATCGCCATGAATGCGGCGGCGAGAGGATACAAGTCCATTCTCGTCATGCCGGACAATATGAGCAAGGAGAGGATCGGCATCCTGCGGGCTTACGGAGCCGAGGTCGTGCTGACGCCGGCAGCGGAGAGGATGCCGGGAGCGATCCGCAAGGCGAAGGAGCTGGCTGCAGGAATTGAAGGCAGCTACATTCCCCTTCAATTTGAAAATCCCGCCAATCCAGATGCGCATCGGGGAACGACGGCGCTGGAGATCATGGAGCAGATGGAAGGGCGAATGGATGTGTTCGTCGCCTCCAGCGGCACCGGAGGAACGATTACCGGAACGGGAGAAGAGCTTCGCAAGCTGCTGCCGGCATTGCGCATTCTTGTCGTGGAGCCGCAGGGTTCCCCCGTCCTGTCGGGCGGCGAGCCCGGACCCCATAAGCTGGTCGGAACGAGTCCAGGCTTCGTGCCTCCGATTCTGAATACAGATGTCTACGACGACATCGTGCAGGTCGAGGACGATGCGGCCATTTCCGCATGCAGGGAGCTTGCGGCCAAGGAAGGCATCCTGCTCGGTCCATCGGGAGGAGCCTCCGTCTGGGCGGCGGTTCAGGAAGCGCGCCGCATCGGCAAGGACAAGCGCATTCTTTGCATCGCGCCTGACAGCGGAGAGAGATATCTCAGCATGGACATTTTTTGATTCCAGACTCTTGGATGGGCAGGAGCGAGTGCAGCAGCATCCCTGAACACAACAAAAAGTCTGCCCGTCAAAGGCAGACTTTTTGTGCATCTTCATAATCAAGAACCGGTCCGTACGTCTCCCAGCATAGCCGTCGGGCGGGTTCTGCGGAGCGGGGAGCGGCTGTAGCGGAACTCGCCCGCGCCGATGACAGTCAGGTTGTCATCGCTGCCCTCGATGGAGGATCCGTCCGCGACATAAGCGCCCTCGCCGATGATGGCGCGGTGAATGCTCACATTGCGGCCGATTCTCGCCCCCGGCATGATGATGCTGTCCGTCACCGTGCTGCCCTCTCCGATCTGGACGCTGTGGAAGAGGATGGACCCCTCCACATCTCCTTGAATCCGGCAGCCCCGCTGGACGATGGAATTGCTTACTTCCCCTTTGCCTTCCACATAGATGGCCGGGCTTACCGACAGGGATGGGGTATACATCGGCCATTCGGGACGGTTGAGGTCGATCGTGCCTTGGAGCAGATCCATATGGGCTTCCCACAGGCTTCCCGGCGTACCGACATCTTTCCAGTAGCCTTTGAATGGGAAGGCGATGATTTTCTCCTCCGAGGCCAGAAGGGAAGGGATGATGTCCTTGCCGAAATCATGGGAAGAATCGGCGCGCATGGCATCCAGAATGAGCGCTTCGCGCAGATCGGCCCACCGGAAAATATAAACGCCCATCGAGGCCAGATTGCTCTGAGGCTTGGCCGGCTTTTCTTCAAAGGACGTAATGTTCAGCCGCTCATCCGTATTCATGAGGCCGAAGCGGGAAGCCTCTGCCCAAGGAACCTCTTTGACGGCGATCGTCGCGGCCGCGCCGCGGGCTTTATGGAAGCTGAGCATTTCCTTATAGTCCATTTGGTAGATATGGTCGCCGGAGATGACGAGCAGATGCTCCGGTTGATGGGAATCGATGAAATCGATGTGCTGGAAAATGGCGTCTGCCGTTCCCTTGTAGCCGGTCTTTTGATCCTCGGAATTAAGGATCGTGATGTCCGTGTTGTCCCAAGCGGAGCCGTCGCCAACGTGGCCGCTGATGGATTGCTTCATATATTGAGCGAGGATGCCCACGCTGCCGATTCCGGAGTTAACGCAATTGCTCAGCGGGAAATCGATGATGCGGTAGCGGCCGCCAAAATGAACAGCCGGCTTCGCCAGCCGGTTCGTCAGCGGCGCCAGCCGTTTGCCTTCTCCTCCCGCGAGGAGCATTGCCATGCATTCGTTGTTAACATTCATCTGTGTTACCTCCGTTGTCTCGTTCGAATTCTTTATACGGTATAAGTAAACGGCCTGAAAATCTTTGAAACCAAGATGAGAAAATTCCAATGATATCCTTTTCCCGGGATTTTCCGCAGGCATTTTAATCTGTAGAGAGTCGGAATGGCCGCCTCGGCGTCGCCAAGCGGAATGTTTCACGAGCATCGGGGCAGGGGTACTAACCTGTAAGCTTGAACGCCCTGCCACGGCGGGGCCGAACCGACAACTATACCATTTGGAGGGATACACCATGAAACCAAGCATTCAAGTTGTAGAAAGCGGAATGGACGCAATGTCGGCAGTACGCGAGCTCAATCGACGCGGATATGACAAGGACGAGATTTATGTGCTTGCCCACGATAAAGACCAGACGGATCGCCTGGCCGAAAATTCACAAGCGAACAGCATCGGCATGCAGGAGGAAGGCGTCTTCGATTCCATGGCGAATATGTTCCGCTCCCGCGGCGATGCGCTGCGCTCCAAGCTGGAGTCGGTAGGCTTGACCGAAATGGAAGCCGAGCGCTATGAGGAAGTTCTTGACCAAGGCAAAATCCTGGTCATCGCCAAGCCTCACTGAGCTGCCCCCGAAGCTTGGACGTCCGGCTGGATCGATTCGATCCGGCCGGGCGTTTTTTTGTGCCTTCGGAACGGAATCCGTTATACTGGAAGGGTTTAAAGACGATTAGCGGAAGAGGATGGGGAGAAAATGGAAGAACAAATCACTCCTGTACCGGTCGTCGTTCTGGCCGGATTTCTGGGCAGCGGCAAAACGAGCTTGCTGACACGCCTGCTGGACGGCTGCCGGGAAGCCGGCATCAAGCCGGCAGTCGTTCTCAACGAGCTGGGAGACCTTCATCTGGAGGGGGCGAGATTCGATTCCGGCGTTCCGCTCAAGGAAATGCTGAACGGCTGCATCTGCTGCACGATGAAAGGCGATCTGGCCGGAGAGCTGGTCCTGCTGGCGAGGAGGGAGAGGCCCGGTGTCATTCTCATCGAAGCTACCGGAGCTGCGAATCCGCTGGAGCTGGTGGAAGGCGTAATGGACGCCGCCTTGCACGAATCGCTCTACCTGTCCGCTGTCGTCACTGTCGTCGACGGCCCGGGCGTGCTTCGCCTCAAGGGGAGCCGGCGTACGATGAAGCTGATGGAGGACGGAATCCGCTGCGCCACGAAGCTGGTGCTGAACAAAGCCGATCTGCTCCATCCCGAGGAGCTGGTCGAGGTTCAGCAGCGGATTCGGGAGCTCAATTCCCATGCTTCGCTCGTCACCGTCCGGCATGGCCGCGCAGAGGCGGAATGGATCGAGGGCGTGCTGTCCGCTGATCCCGGAGCTGCCCTGAGGCCCGAGGAGGTCGCCGCTAGGACCGATGGGGGAACAGGGGATGCATCCGCTGCCAGGAAGGAAGAAAGCCATGCCCATGCCCACGAGCATCTGATGGCAGTGACTTATTATCCGCAGCGGCCTTATGACAGCATGGACTTCGAAAGCATGCTCCAGACGCTGCCCGACAACGTGTACCGGGCGAAAGGAATCGTCACATTCGCCGACACGGCGAGCCGGTACCATTTTCAATTCGCGTACAGGGAGACGGATTTCATTCCTCTGTCTCCGGCCGAGAGCATGCGCGACGCCATCGTGTTCATCGGAGAGCATTTCTCGCGAGGCGAAGTGCTGGAGCGGCTTGCCGTTCTGGAGGCGGGGCATACGGATCAAGCCGAATAAAGACGACCTCCAGCCTGCCGGCTTCCGGCAGGCTGATTTGCTGTTTCGCGCGCTGAGTCCGCTGGTTAATGGATACTATTGGATCAGCAGCATGTGGAAAGGGAGGAAGCAATGTGAAAAAGACGATCCTTACAGCTTCGGTTGCCTGCCTGTTTCTGGTTATAGGAATGGCGATTTCCTTGACCCGCCCCGTCGCATCCTTGCCGTCTGCCGCCGCGCCGGCCAAGGGGACGGAGACGGCAGCAGGCCAGCCTGCTCCTCCCGCTGTCATTGCTTTGCTGAAAGAGGAATCCGCTTCCTCGACAAATGCCGTTCCGGGGACGATGGACTTCGGCACGATCAACGGAGTCCGCTTGACCGACGACAAGGAGCAGATCGTCTCCGAGCTTGGACTTCCGCTCGAAGCGGCTCAGGATGAGCTTCTCGCCGAGCAGACGCGCTGGACTTATCCCGACATGAACATCGCTTTCACAGGTACGGAAGTGGATTATGTAAGCGTGCCTTCCTCGAACCGGTCGGTTCGGGTAGGGGATGAGGAGCTTCCGGTCACCTTGGAAGGGTGGGTAGGCCGGTATGGAGAGCCTCAGTACAAGGCCGAGGATGGCGTCGGATATGTGGATGCCAACGGTTTTGCCGCCAAGCTGTTCCTGAATCAGAAGACGGGCCAAGTTCTATCCGTCGACTTCTTCTGGGCGGACATGGAGTAGAGGAATAACCGCGGATGAAAAAAACATAGATTTCTGTCGAAAAGGTGGTTCAATTTCATTTCGGCAGGGTAAAGAATAGAAAACTTTGATCCAACGTCCGGTCGCAACCCTTGAGGGAGGCGGCCGATTCGTGTGTTGGCCAGGAAATGCTGCCAATACGTCGAGAGAGGATGACTCCCGGCTCTATTATTTGTACAATTGTATTCATAGAGTGAATGGATTCATAGAGGATTCATAGAGGATTCATAGAGGGAAAGATTAAGGTTCTCACATATACAGCTTATCCACTATTACTTCAGAGGGGATCCGGTGATCGGCTGACATGAAAATACGGACAAAGGTTCAACTGGGGTTTGTCATCCTGCTCGCCATCATGATTGTCCTGGGCGGCGCGGGAATTCGCAATCTGTTCAATCTCAGCAATCAGCTGAACGAGATCTACGATCAGAGATACACCAAGGTGGCCACCACGACGAGCATGCGCGGCAACGTGAACAACATGGCCAAGTATATGGTGAATATCTTGACCGTGCCTACCAAGGAAACGGTCGACCGCAACCGAGACAGCATTGAAAAGAACAAAGAATCGGTCCAGGCCGCCCTTAAAAAGCTGGAAGGCATTGCCTCATCCGAATCCGAATTTCAGATGCTGGACAAGATGGAAGCCGGAACATCCGACTTCTTCTCGTATGTCGACCGGGCGATGAAGCTCGTAGAGTCCGGCAACGGAGCGGGAGCCGTCGCCCTGCGGGAAAGCGAAGGCCTCCGCTATCAGGAGACGCTCGTCAATAATGCCGACGAGATGGCCGCTTATCATCAGCGCGCCTTGGACCAGCTGGTCGAACAGACGCGCAACGATAACGAGGCGACGACCAATATCATGGTTGCCGTGACGATTGCGGGCGTCCTGCTCGGCCTGTTCATCATTATCTGGAATACAAAGACGCTCAACCGCGGTTTCCGGTTCCTCTCCTCCGCGATTGTCGGGTTCTCTCGAGGAGAATCGACCCGGGAGACGCGCCTGGATGCGATGGTCCAAGAGGGCGAGTTCAAGGAGGTAGCGGACTCCTTCTACAAGCTCGCGGACGATCTGGATGAAAAGACGCAGGCGGAGAAAATATACAACCAGATGATGCAGGATCAGACCTGGCTTAAAACGAGCCTGGCCAACGTCATCGTTGGCGTTCAGAGCATCACGGAGCTGGAGAACCTGGCGGAGAAATTCATTTCCTCCGTCGCCCCTCTTACGGGAGCGACCTATGGAGCTCTCTATATCCGCGATCATCTCGGTGAAGGCAGAACCTTCACGCTGCGTGCTTCTTATGCAGGGACGGAGGGTCTGCAAGCGGCTTCCTCCTTCCGGTTCGGAGAAGGACTCGTGGGCCAAATCGCGGCGGACAACAAGTCGATGCATCTGACCGAGGTGCCGGAAGGATATCTCAACATCCGCTCGGGCATCGGGCAGACGCAGATCCGGGAGCTCTATCTGCTGCCGGTCCATTATCAGCATTCCGTCGTGGCTGTGCTTGAGCTCGGCAGCCTGCAGTCGTTCACAAGCCTGCACCACGAGCTGCTGGAGCAGATCGGCGAGTCTGCCGGCATGGTGCTTCACAACCTGTTCGGAAGGATCCGGATCGAGGAGCTGCTGCGCGAATCGCAGACGATGAGCGAAGAGCTCCAATCCCAATCCGAAGAGCTGATCAGCCAGCAGGAAGAGCTGCGCAGCTCCAACGACCGTCTCGAAGAGCAGACGAGGGCGCTCAAGGCTTCCGAGGAGCAGCTGCAGAGCCAGCAGGAAGAGCTGGAGCAGACGAACGAGGAGCTGCTGCAGAAAACCCATTTGCTGGAGCTGCAGATGAAGGAAACGAAAAAGCACAGCCAGCAGATCGAGCAGACGAGGGACGCGCTCGAGAAGCAGACGGTCCAGCTCGGCCTCGCTTCCAAGTACAAGTCCGAGTTCCTGGCCAACATGTCGCATGAGCTGCGGACTCCGCTCAACAGCCTGCTTATTCTGTCCCAAATGCTGTCGGACAACAAGGACGGAAATCTAACCCAGAAGCAGATCGAGTTCGCAACGACCATTCATACTTCGGGCAGCGATCTGCTCAAGCTGATCGACGAAATTCTCGACCTGTCCAAGATCGGCGCAGGCAAGATGGACGTCGTCACCGAACATGTTCCTTTGCGGGATCTGGAGCAGTATGCCGTACGCAGCTTCCAGCCGGTCAGCATCCAGAAGGAGCTGCCGTTCCTTACGGAGACGGAGGAGGACGTGCCGGCGGAAATGTTCACGGACAGCCACCGGGTCAAGCAGATCCTGCGCAATCTGCTGTCCAATGCGTTCAAGTTCACGACTCAGGGCTCCATCAGCATGCGGATCCGCAAATCCACCCCGGCCGAGATGCCGGAAGGCGCCCAGGGCAGCTGGATTTCGTTCGAAGTCAAGGACACGGGCATCGGAATTCCCGAGGACAAGCAGGCGATCATCTTTGAAGCCTTCCAGCAGGTCGACGGGACGACAAGCCGCAAATACGGCGGTACCGGACTTGGCCTCGCGATCAGCCGGGATCTGGCCAGACTGCTTGGCGGAGACATCCATCTGACGAGCAAGCCGGGAGAGGGAAGCACCTTCGTGCTCACGCTTCCGGAATTCCATCTCGTCAAAATGAACGACGGATCCGACTTCGAAGTCTCAAGAAGCTCGTTCAGCGGCATGGACGAAGCGGCGGCGGCGCTTCCGTCGCCGGTCATCCCGGCGGAACGGAAGCCGAAGCCCGAGCTTGCCCGCCATGCGTTCGATGTGGAAGACGACCTCAAGGAATTGAAGGAAGGGGATAAAGTCGTCCTCATCGTCGAGGATGACGTCGCTTTCGCCAAAGTTCTCGTCGATATCGCCCGCTCGCGAGGCTTCAAGGCCATCGTTGCCGGACAGGGAGACAAGGGCCTGTCCTATGCAAGAACGTACCTTCCGGATGCGATTCTCCTGGATATCCAAATGCCGGTCATGGACGGCTGGTCCGTTCTCCATCATCTGAAAAACGATTCCAACACTCGCCATATTCCGGTCCATCTGATCTCGGTTATCGACGAGGTCCAGCAGGGACTCGCGCTCGGAGCGATCGCCTATCTCAAGAAGCCGGTCTCCAAGGAGCATCTCGACAATCTGTTTACGCAGATCGGATTGTTCATGGAGCGCAATATGAAGCGTCTGCTCGTGGTGGAGGACGACGAGATCCAGCGTCACGCCATCGAAGAGCTGATCGGCCATGACGATCTGGTCATTACGGGAGTATCGTCCGGACGCGAGGCGCTCAAGGAGCTGAGCGAGCATCACTACGACTGCATGGTCCTCGATCTCGGCCTGCCGGACATTACCGGCTTCGAGCTGCTGGACCAGATCAGGCGCAACGAAGAGCTGCATGATCTGCCGATCATCATCTACACCGGCCGCGACCTGGAGAAGCGCGAGGAAATGATGCTCAAGAAATACGCCGAGACGATCATCGTGAAGGACGTCAAGTCGCCGGAGCGGCTGCTTGACGAGACGACGCTTTTCCTGCACCGGGTCGAAGCCGAGCTGCCGGAAGACAAGCGCAACGTGCTGCGCAAGCTTCACAGCGTGGAGACCATTTTCGAAAACAGGGACGTTCTCATCGTCGACGACGATATCCGCAACGTGTTCGCCTTGTCCAATGTCCTTGAAGGGTATAAGATGAACATTACCTATGCCGAGAACGGCCGGGAGGCTATCGAGCAGATCGAGAAAAATCCCGATCTTGATCTCGTGCTCATGGACATCATGATGCCGGAAATGGACGGGTACGAAGCGATGAGGCTCATCCGAGCCGACTCCCGCTACGACAAGCTGCCGATCATTGCCGTCACCGCCAAGGCGATGAAAGGCGATCGGGACAAATGCATTGAAGCCGGGGCCAGCGATTACATCGCCAAGCCGGTCAACGTTGATCAACTTCTTTCACTAATGAGGGTGTGGTTGTATAAATAGCGTCAAACCTCGTCCGAGCGACTCGGACGAAAGAGAACAGTTGGAGATCGAGATGCTGCTCGTGGCCATGTTCAAGCTCTACGGCTATGATTTCAGGAACTATGCCTATGCCTCGATCCGTAGGAGAATATGGCATCGGGTGCATGCGGAACGGCTGACGACGATCACGTCGCTGACGGACCGGGTGATCCACGACCGTGGCTGCATGGAAAGGCTTCTGTCGGATCTCACGATCCATGTCACCGAGATGTTCCGCGATCCGGAAGTGTTCAAGTCGTTCCGCAAAAATGTCGTTCCGCTGCTCAAGACGTATCCGTTCATCCGGATCTGGCATGCCGGCTGCTCGACCGGCGAAGAAGTCTATTCGATGGCGATTCTGCTTCATGAGGAAGGGCTTTACGACCGCACGAGAATCTACGCCACGGATATGAGCTCGACCGTTCTCGATGTAGCGAGGCAGGGCGTATTCCCGATTGAGCGGATGCAGCAGTATACGCGCAATTACCAGGACGGCGGCGGCAAGGAGTCGTTCTCGGACTACTACACGCCCAAGTACGAATCGGTTATTTTCCAAAGCTTCCTGAAGAAAAATATCGTTTTTGCCCAGCACAATCTCGTCACGGACGGCTCCTTCAACGAATTTCATGTCATCCTGTGCCGCAATGTCATGATCTACTTCAACAAGGATCTCCAGAACCATGTGCATGGGCTGCTCTACGACAGTCTCAGCATGTTCGGCGTGCTGCTGCTGGGAACCAAGGAAAGCATCAACTTCACCCGGCATGCGGATCAGTTCGATGAGCTGGACCTGATCAACCGGATCTACCGCAAAGTCAAGTAAAGCCACAGACAAGGGAGGGGGGAAACCATGATCTCTTATGACGGGCCTATCAATATCCTGCTGGTCGATGACTACCCCGAAAATTTGCTGGCTATCGAAGCCGTCCTTGGCGATCTCAACTACAATCTCGTCAAATGCCTTTCCGGCGAGGAGGCGCTGCGGGCGCTTCTCAAGGATGATTTTGCCGTCATCGTCATGGATGTCCAGATGCCCGGGATGGATGGTTTCGAAACCGCTCGAATGATCAAATCCAGGGATAAGACCAAGGAGATACCGATCATTTTCGTGTCGGCGACGAGCAAGGAAGCCCAGCATATGTTCGCCGGCTACGCCGTCGGCGCGATCGATTATATGCTGAAGCCCTTCGTTCCCCAAATTTTCCGTTCCAAGATCGAAGGCTTTGTCCGGATGTACGTCGGCAACAAAACCTTGCAGCAGCAAGCCGTCCTGCTTCAGCAGCAGACGCAGGAGCTGGAGCGCATGAACAAGGAGCTGATGCGCACGGCCTACCAGCTGACCAAGTCGGAAGCCGTCAAAAGCGTCATCAGCTCGACTTCGATGGATACGATGATTACGTTTGACAAGAACGGAACCATTTTGACGGTAAATCCGTCGGTCTATCCGATGTTCGGGTACCGGGAAAAAGAAGTCGTCGGCAAGCAGGTCGATGAGCTTATCCCGGGAATATGCGTCAGGCAGCTGGATCTCATGGGCGAAGCCGCGATGGACGGAATCTCTTCCGGGCGCCTGATCGAAGTCATGCCGCGCCGCAAGGACGCCAGTGTCTTCCATGCCGAGATCAAGCTCGGCAGCACGCTGGTGGATGAGGAAGTCATCTTCGCCTGCACGGTCAGCGACATCAGCGAGCGCAAGAAGTCGGAGGAGGAAATTCTAGCGGCCAAGGAAGCAGCGGAGGTGGCCGACAGAGCCAAAACGGAGTTCCTGGCGATGGTGAGCCACGAGATTCGCACGCCTATGAACGGCATTCTCGGCATGACCAATCTTCTCATGGAGACGGAACTGAACGAGGAGCAGAAGGATTTTGCCGAGATCATCCTGAAGAGCGGCGACAGCCTGCTCAGCGTCATCAACGACATTCTGGACTACGCCAAGATCGAAGCCGGCAAGCTGGAACTCGAGATGGTTCCTTTCGATCTGAAGAGCTGCGTGGACGAATCGCTGGATCTGTTCATCGCCAAGTCGCGCGAGAGCAATCTCGATATCCTCTGTTCGATATCCCCGGATTTGCCGGAGTATCTGTACGGGGACGTAACCAAGCTGCGCCAGATTCTGATGAACCTGATCAGCAATGCGATCAAATTCACGCATGAAGGGCATATTGATGTCGACGTTCGCCTTGCCGAGGATTCGCCCGACGATGCCGAGCGCCAGGAAGAGGGCATCGTTGTCCAGTTCAGAGTGAGCGATACCGGGGTAGGCATTCCGGAGGATAAGCTCCCCCTCCTGTTCCAGCCGTTCTCCCAGCTGGACTCCTCCATGACCCGCAAGTACGGAGGAACCGGACTAGGCTTAGCCATCTGCAAAAATCTGGTGGAGCTGATGGGCGGGACGATCGAAGCGTGCGCCAATGAGCCCAAAGGAGCCTGCTTCACCTTCACCGTCCGCCTCAAGCAGATGGAGGAATGTTATCCGGCTTTGGAGGGAGATCCAGCCGAAGACCACCCGCTGCCCGGCTCACGTCCATGGGAAGCCCCTCCTCATTCGGATTCCTTTTCCTTCTCCGCCATGCTGAGCGAGACCTATACCGAGACTACTGCGGCCAGCGAGACGAGCGCAGCCAGCCGCCTTGTCCTGAAGGCCAACGTCCTGCCATTCACGCTCGGCACTGGAGATCGCGGCGTGCCGGCGCCGAGCGAGCGTTCCCGGGTTCTCGTCGTCGAGGACAACGACGTGAACCAGAAGCTGATCCTCAAGCTGCTCGATCGTCTCGGCATCGAAGCGGATGTGGCGGAGAACGGGGAAGCGGCCGTGGCGATGGCAAAAAACCGATTCTATGATATGATCTTCATGGATATGAAAATGCCGGTCATGGACGGACTTGAGGCGACAAGGCTCATCAACGGAGACGCGCGTGCCGGCAAGCAGCCGGTCATCGTGGCGATGACCGCCAACGTGCTGCCGGGAGACAGGCAGCGCTGTCTGGAAGCCGGGATGACCGATTATATCAGCAAGCCGATCCGGCTGGAGATGCTTGAAGCGATTATCGGCCGGTATCTGGATTATGACTGGACCATGGGCAGGCAGTCCACGCATTGATGTGGGCTGCTTTTTGCATGTCCGGGCCGGGAAGGCTTGCCAAGGAGACAACAGCGATTGGCGACCCGTTCCGACCGCAGGTCATCTATTTTTCACCACGCTTTTAGAAATGAAGCGGAAAGGGGCTTCGAGCCGTGCTGTCCAATCGTTATATCCGCTCTACCTACCTGACACCTCCGAGGGTGCTTGCGGGCGGATTTCTTTCTCTGATCGTGCTTGGCACGATTCTTCTCGCTACCCCTGCCGCTTCGGCTGACGGGGTGCGGATTCCTGTACTGGATGCTCTGTTCACGGCGACTTCGGCTACATGCGTGACGGGGCTCACCATTATGAACACAGGCACCGAATATTCCTTGTTCGGACAAATCGTGCTGCTCGTGCTGTTCCAGCTAGGAGGGACGGGCTTCATGACGGCCGCTACCTGGTTTGCCCTGGCGTTCGGCCGCAAAATATCGCTCCGTGACCGCCTCGTGCTCAAGGAGTCCCTCAATCAGACGGAAATGAGCGGAATCGTCCAGCTCGTTATAAGGATCTTTTTGTTCTCCGCCGCTATCGAAGGGGTCGGAGCGCTGCTGTACACGTTTATCTGGATGGACTCCATGCCGCTGTCCAAAGCGGCCTACTTCGGCGTATTCCACGCGGTTTCCGTGTTCAACAATGCCGGTTTCGAAATTATCGGGGGCTGGAGCCAGTTCGTCAGCGATCCCGCGATCAATCTGATTACGATGACGCTTATTTTCTTCGGCAGCATCGGTTTCATTGTCATGGCGGATCTGATCCGGTTTCCCGAGAGGCGCAAAATCTCCTTGCACAGCAAGGTCGTGTTGTGGGCTTCTGTCGTCCTCACATTGGGCGGCGCCATTCTTTTCTTTATCTTTGAATTTACGAATACAAGGAGCTTCGGCCATCTGGGGCTGAACGGCAAGATCTGGGCCAGCTTTTTCCAATCATTCAGCTTGCGCTCGGCAGGAATCAATACGGTGCCGATCGAGGAGCTCCGTCAGGCGACCCAGCTTCTGATGATCATCCTTATGTTCATCGGAGCCGCGCCGGGCTCTACAGGAGGAGGGATCAAGCTGACCACCTTCGTCGTGCTGCTTGCCGGCATCCATGCGATTTTGCGCGGCCGCGAGGATGCGGTGATCTTCCGGTACCGGATTGCAGCCAAGGAGCTGTATCGGGCTATCACGGTCACGCTCATGGGGGTCATCATTATCGTCGCCTCCACGATGATCCTGACGACCGTGGAGAATGCTTCCTTTCTCGTTCTTCTCTTTGAGGCCGTGTCGGCGTTCGGCACGGTCGGGTTCAGCCTTGGAGCCACCTTTGATCTTACCCCTGTCGGCAAAGGGGTCATCATTTTCCTGATGTTTGCCGGCAGGCTCGGGCTGTTAACCTTGGCGTTCGCGATCCGCTCCAAATCCAAAAAAGAACCGTTCCGATATCCGGAGGGCCGGATCATTATCGGCTGAGAGCAGCCCCGCATTTTTGAGGCCACTGAAAAAGTAGTCGCTGCGTGCGCGAATCATTCTTCCGATCGCTGTTGTCCCCGTATTTCTTTGATTGTTGCCGTTTCTGCGGTTGAAATCCGGTGACAAAGGCGACCACATTCCGTTTCTCCGGAACGATTCCGCGCCCTTCGCTTGTTTTTCAGCAGCCCCGCATTTTTGCGGGGCTTTTTTTCAATCATTGCCATGTCGCCAACTGATTCCGAGGGCGGCTGGGCAGGGTAATGGAAGGGTAGTAAACGGTCAAGATGCAGTCAGTCAGGAGTGGGAACGATGGGGAACGAGGATAAGCGCTCGTCGGCGGAAGGCCGGAGCTGGGCGTGGCATCGGAGCGGCGACAGCGGGCAAGCGGCGGAAATGTGGCGGCAGGACGAGTCCGTGCGGAAATGGATCGAAAGAAGCAAGGATCGGGATGTGAACCATCTTGCGGCTACTTCCTTTCAAGGGAGCCGAAATGCGGTGTTCGGGACGCTTGTCGTGGGCAGATCGGATGATGACCAGAGAAGCAACTGCACGATGCATTTTTACCTCGGGCACCGCAATCTGTATACGATCGGTTTCGATGAAGAGGATATTGTCGACGGCTGTGAAGGAGCCGCTCATTTTTTTGCGGAAATCGAGCAGTCGGAGACGGCTCTGGACGGATTCATCAAGCTGCTTGCCGGCATCATGGAGCCGTTCTTCGACGGGATGGACAATTTCGAGCAGAAGCTGCGCGAGATGGAGGAGAATATCCGGGACCGCAATGGCGGCTATATGTTTCACCGCATTCTGGAGCTCCGCTACGGCCTGCTTCACTGGACCGGACTGACGAGGCCGGTCCGCGAAATCCGGTTTGCTCTGGAAGAAGCGTTTCCCGAGGAGATGAAGGAGAGTCTCATCCATCAGGCGTTCAACTCGCGTCTGGAGAGGATGATCATGCTGCAGGAAGAGTACCGGCAGGAGGTGGAGTCGCTGCTTCTGCTCGAGGACAATATCTCGAACTACCGCGGCAACGAAATCATGAAGACGCTCACGGTGTTCACGATTCTTTGCACGCCTATGATGGCGATCGGCGCGATCTGGGGGATGAATTTCGAGCAGATGCCGGAGCTGAAGTGGAAGCTTGGATACGTATTCGGGCTTGCCGTCATTTTGGCGGCTACGGTCGGCGTCTATTTCTGGATGCGGACGAAAGGCTGGATGGGGGATCTTCTCCGGGAGGACAACCGACGGGAACGGCTGTGACGGGCATGCGGCTGAAAATGTTGGCGGAAGGCTTGGGCACGCTGTTTAACAGCTGCCTGAGCCGTGTAATAGCTAGTACGGCAGCGCTGGAATGCACTGACCGAATCTACCTCATACGAGGTCTCAACAGGCGGTGTTGATGATGACCATCAAATATCGTAATACTTGCTCCGACATCGAGATTCTGGTCAAGCATGAAGAGTCGGACTCTGTTGCTCCGTACCGAGTCAATATTCAGAGCTCCAAAAATCCGCTCAGCTTCGGCAACAACCTGGCCAGCTCCACTTCGGAAGAAGCAGCGGTCAAGATCGCGGATCAGCTGTGCAGCTTCTACTCCATTGCGAGGAAGAACGGTTACTATCTCAAAGGCAAATCGTTCACGAAGGCGGATTGTCCGGAAATCCCCGTGTCGGAAGTGCTGGAGGACGATATGACGGAGCAGCAGTTCAGCGAGAAGCTCCAGAGCCAGTCCGTATAACATCCATTCCTTTTCATACAGCAGCGGGCGTCCCTCCGGGGACGCTTTTTTGATTTTCAGCAAGGTTGGAATAATTAAACAATAAGAGGGAAGTATACGAAAGGAAGGAATCCAAGACCGAAAGGATGACAGCATCGATGAAAGCAACTTGGACAGCGGCTGCCTTGCTGCTTGCCGCTCTTGCCCTGCCAGCCGCCGCTTACGCCGCGCCGCAGGCGTCTCCGGCAGCTCCGCAGGCATCTCCGCATGCATCGCAGGATATGGGCGCTCCGGACCGCTACAACCATCAAGGAGATCTGCGGAATCCGAAAGGCCATCCGCATCACGATCGATACCGCGAAGCCCGCAAGCTCGCCATGCTGAAGGAAGCCGCGGCTTATTTCGGCATCAAAGCCGACGGCAAGACGGAGGAGCAGCTCCGTCAGGAAATTCACGCGGCCAAGGAAAAGCAGCCGGAGAAATGGACGGCCTTCAAAGCGAGCATGAAGGAAAAACGCTTCGCGAGAATGAAGGAATTTGCCGTCAAGCAAGGCATCAAAGTCGAGGGAAAGTCGGAGCAGCAGCTTCGCGACGAGCTGAAAAGCCTGCATGAGCAGGGGAAGCTGAAGGTTCCAGCGCCGAAGGGACCTCATCAGATGGACGGTACACGGCCCTCTTGATGGAAGAGAGGGCGATGGGGCAGCGACCTTTAGGTTCGATAAAAATCCTTCCCATAAGGAAGGATTTTTTATTTTCCATTTCAAAGAAAAAGTGATATCATAATCATATCAAGTTGATATGGAGTGTGATGGGGATGAAGGAACATCAGGCTTGGCATGCGAACGGTTTCCTGGCGACGCTGGCTGCTATCGCGGCGGCGGCGGCAGCGATCTGGTGCTTTGTATCGGGCAATGCCGACGATGGTTCGGCTGGCATGAATGTGCTGGGAGTCGTCCTTCTGCTGCTGGCGCTCGTGGCGTTCAGCTCGCTTACGGTCGTTCAGCCGAATCAGGCAAAAATCATTACGTTTTTCGGACGTTACAAAGGCACGGTATCGGATAGCGGGCTGTGGATCGTCGTTCCGTTCACCGTCAAATCCAGGATGTCGCTCAAGGTCAGGAATTTCAACAGCCAGAAGCTGAAGGTCAACGATGCTTCCGGCAACCCGGTCGAAATTGCAGCGGTGGTCGTATTTAAGGTAACGGATACGGCCAGAGCGGCATTCGACGTCGACGATTACGAGACGTTCGTGGAAATCCAGAGCGAGACGGCGATCCGCCATATCGCGGCGCAGTACCCTTATGACACGTACGAGGACAGCTCCGTCATCTCGCTTAGGGGCAACGCGGACGAAATTTCCGGACGGCTGCTCGCCGAGCTTCAGGAGCGCCTCAGCGTAGCTGGCGTGGAAGTGCTGGAAACCCGTCTGTCCCACCTTGCATATGCAGCCGAGATTGCAGGTGCGATGCTGCAGCGCCAGCAGGCGGAAGCGATCGTAGCGGCTCGGCAAAAAATCGTAGACGGTGCTGTCGGCATGGTGGAGTCGGCCCTGCAGCAGCTGAAGCACCACGGAATCGTACTGGATGACGAACGGCGTGCGGCGATGATCAACAATCTTATGGTTGCCATCGTCTCCGAACGGGGAACGACGCCGGTCATCAATACCGGTACGCTCTATAATTAAGGCAGCCGTCTAATGGCCAAAGAACGCAAGGCGTTTCCGCTGCGCCTGGACCTGGAGCTGTACCAGGCCGTGGAGAAATGGGCCGGCGACGAATTCCGCAGCGTAAACGCGCATATCGAATATCTGCTCCGCGAATCGCTGAAGAAGAGCGGCAGGCTCAAAAGCCTTCCTCCTCAAGCTGCGGAGGATCAATCCAAGTCCGTTCCTTCCGGGGACGCAGAGGTCCCGGAGAACGGATCCAGCTAGCAGCAAGCCTCATCATTCATGATTGACGCAAAATCAAAGAACCCTGCGGTCACAGCTGTGACCGCAGGGTTCTTTTTTTGGGGAATGGAATCAGCCTTTGATCGCGCCTTCGGTCATCCCTTTTTCAATGTACTTCTGAATGAAGAGGTATACGATCAGAACGGGGATGACAGTGAGCACGACAGCGGCGGCCATGAGGCCGAAGTCGGTGCCGTATTGGGAGCTGATCTGAGCGAGCAGCGCCACGATCGGCCTTACCGAATCCTTGTTGACGAAGATGATGGCGGAGAACAGGTCATTGTAGGACCACAGGAAGACGAAGATGCTGGTCGAGGCGAAGACCGGCCTTCCAACGGGCAGGAAGATTTTCGTGAACATGTTGAACCGGTTGCAGCCGTCGATGAAGGCGGCTTCCTCCAGCTCCTTGGGGATTGTAGCCAGATACCCTGCGATGACGAGGATGGCGAAGGACAGATTGCCAGCCGTTTGCGGCAGAATGAGGCCGAAGTAGGTGTTGACCACCTTCCACTTGATCAGCAGCTCGTACACCGGCACGACGGTGGCGAAGGTCGGAATGAGCAGCGTCGCGACCAGCAGCGAGTTGATGAGGTTGCGTCCCCGGAACTTGAAGCGCGACAGAATATAGGCCGCGAGCCCGGCGACGATCAAGACAAGCAGGACGACGGAGACGGACATGATCAAGCTGTTGGCGTATGCCCGGCCGATGCTGATGCTCTCGAAAGCGTTCGTGTAATTCAGCTTGTCCGGCGGAATCGCCAGCTTGAACGAATTGTCCATGACCTCGTCGGACGATTTGAACGAATTGTTGATGATCCAGATGAGCGGATAGATCGTCGTGAGCGCCCATAAGGAAAGGCATAGATAAACGAAGGCCATCCCGAACGGGAATCGCTTGCCGGAGCGGCCTCTCGTGACAGGTACGGCATTGGCAGGATTGACTTGCTGCATTCACTTTCCACCCCATTGCAACTTAATATGTGACTTCTTCTCTCTTGAGGAGACGGTTCGTAATCAAGGACAGGATGACCCCGAAAATGACGATGTAGATCGCAATAGTGGAACCGTAACCGAAGTTCTGGTCCACAAGGGCCTTCTTGTACATGTACGTTCCGAGCAGTTCCGTCCCGTTGCCGCCGCGGGTCAAAATAAAGACGAAGTCGAAAATTTTGAGCGTGCCGGTGATGGCAAGGATCATGACGACCTTGATGTCGCTCAAAATAAGCGGGATGGTCAGCATGGTTGTCTTTTTGATGCCGCCGATTCCTTCCAGCTTGGCTGCTTCATAGAAATCGGAGGGAATCTTGGACATGGCGGTAAGGAAGAGCACGAAGTAAAAGCCGACGTAATGCCATACGGTCGGAACCGCGACGGCTTTCAAGGAGCCCGTTTCGCTCATCCACAGAATCGGCTCGAAGCCCAGCTTGGCGATGATGCCGTTGAGCAGGCCGAACTGGTAGTTGTAGATGAGCACGAACAGGAGGGATATCGCGGCTCCGGAGATGACGATCGGGAAGAAGAAGACGGTTCGGAAAAACTGCTTGCCCTTGGAGATGCTGTCGACCATGACGGCCAGCACAAGCGCGATTCCGACTTGGAAGATCAGGACGTAAAGCATGATTTCCAGCGTATGCAAGGTAGCGGCGCCCAGAAGATCATCGGAAAAAAGGCGCTCGTAATTGTCCAAGCCGACAAATTTCTTGTTGAAGAAGCCGTTTGTGCGGAAGAAGCTGAGATAGAAGCTTTTCAGGAACGGATAGTAGACAAAGGTGCCGAGCAGCAGGAAAGCCGGCAGTAGGAAAGCCAAAATATAGTTCTTATCGCCCTTCATTCAATCACCTTTTTGCGGTTTATCGTCGAGCCCCAGTCTTTTAAAGAAACTCGCCGCCCTTCAAGCAAGCGGGCGGCGAGTCGGGTTGGCTATCGCCTGGATATGGACGCCTTACTTCTTGTTTGCGACTTCGATCTTCTGAGCGGCTTCCAGGGCTGCTTTCGCCGTATCTTTGCCGGATACGATGCCTTGGATATGCTGGCGGATCGTCGTGAACGTTTCCGGAGCGACCTGCGTGTCGATCGGAGCGTTGATCGTCGGAGCTTCGCTGGCCATCTTGAAGCCGTCCAGAGCGAGCTGCGGCAGGCCTTCCACTTGCACGTTGGCAGCGGCAGGCGTACCGGAGTTGGCTTGCGCGATCGCTTTGATCGTATCAGGCGACGTCAGGAACTTGAGCAGCTGGACGGCAGCGTCTTTCTTGTCCGCGTTGTCGTACGTGCTCTTCGACAAGTAGAAGCCGGAGCCGAAGCCGCCGATGATGGACTTGCCGTCGCCTTTGCCGCCTGGAATGGCCGGGAAAGGAAGCACGGTCGAAGCCGCTTTGACTTCGTCGGAGAAGCTGCCTTGCGCCCACGAGCCTTCGATGACCATGGCAGCCTTGCCTTGGGAGTAGTATTTCGCAGCCATGTTCAGGTCGATCGTGGCGGCGTCTTTAGGGAAGGCGCCGAGCTTGCCGATCTCGTTCAGCTTGGAGAGGCCGAGCTCCCAGTCCGGATTGACGGCATCCAGAATGCCGGAGTTGTGGCCTGCGCCGCCGGAGGCGCCGAGGACGAAGTGCTCGATCAGGTAGTGCGATTGATCGAATGGAGCGGCGAGCGGGATGACCTTGTTCTCGTTCAGCGTTTTGATGGCCGTCGTGAACTTGTCCCAGTCGGTTGGAAGCTCCAGATTATATTTCTTGAAGATGTCCTTGTTGACGTACAGGCCTTCGTAGTAGCCCGTCAGCGGAGCGGCATAGATGTTGCCGTCCGGCTGCTTGACGGCATCGAGAGCCGCAGGGTTGAAGCCGGCTTTCCATTCTGCGTCCTCGTCGAGCAGAGCGTTCAGCGGAACGACCTTGCCGGCATCGACGAAGCCTTTGGCGTCGGCTCCTACGAAGTAGAAGAGCAGGTCCGGCTCGTTGCCGCTGGACATGTCCGTGTTGACCTTCGTGCGGAAGCTGTCGTCGTTCGCGGACATCGCGTCGTTCGTGATTTTGATGTTCGGGAATTTGGCGGAGAAATCGTCAAGCGCTTTCTGGAAAGCAGGCTTGGCTGCGTCCGTTCCGGCGAAGGTGGAGAATACGCGGAGCGTGACGTCTTTGGCTTCCGGAGCCTTGGACGCTTCCGGGCTCGGCGATGTGCTTGCTGCCGGGCTTGGTGCCGGACTTGCGTCTCCGCCGGTATTTCCGGAGTTGTTGTTTCCGTTGCTGCCGCATGCAGACAGGAGCAGCACAGTCGCCACGGAAAGGGCGCACAGAGCTTGGGACTTCTTCTTCATCGACGATGATCCCCCTTAGTTTAGCTAAGTCTTATCGTACAGATCGTTGATCTGCTTAGATAAAGTCTAGAAGGTTTCCAGCAGCCCGCCAAGGCAAGATTGGTTCTAAAGGAGGGGGATATTCCTATGGACATGGGGGATTATTTTATGGCCAATAGGGGAAAATCATCTTTTTATTTCCAGCTGGGGCAGTGGAAGGGCAGCAGGGATGAAATCAATGGGCCGCAAGTCGCGCTGCCGATTAAAAGCTCGGAGGCTGTGGCGGAGGTCTGGGATTCTGGAGTTATGAAGATTTGAAGCCCTGACGAGTTCTGCAGATTTGAAGTTCTGATGATCTAGAGGTTTGAGTTCTGAAGGTCTGAATGTCTGAAGGTCTGAAGGTCTGAAGGTCTGAAGGTCTGTGTTCCCAAATCACTTGAGTTTTGGAGGCATTCCTGCATGGCAAGCTTGTGGAAAGCACGGCCAGCGATAGAGATAAGAATTCTTTTCTATCATTAAAGCGGAGTTGGCTGGCATTGCGTCCTGCGGCCCCCGCTCGGCAAAACCCTGCACATATCGGATTTAGCTGGATCACAGGCCTTCTTTGGGCTTGCTCCAGACAAAAACTCGGCCAAGCTGAAACCCGTCCGCATAATTGGCCAAGACCCCTCATAGACATGTTATCAGCTTAGGAAAACCAATGTGCAGAGGGGATGATTTACATGCGTCGCATCACATGGATCGCGGCTTTGATTGCCTGCTTTACGCTGGTGCTGGCCGGATGCGGCAGCAAGGACGCCGGCTCCGTGGTGAAGGAGCTTGGCAAGCTGCAGGACAAGACCGAGACTTACCAGGGAACGGGGACGATGACGCTTCATACCGCCACGCAGCCGCTGGAGTACAAGGTGGATGTGAAGTTCCAGAAGCCCAACTATTACCGGATCGCGCTTACCAACGAGAAGAAGGACCTGACACAGATCGTGCTGCGCAACGACGAGGGCGTGTTCGTCCTGACCCCGAGCCTGAACAAGGTATTCCGCTTCCAAAGCAACTGGCCGGAAGACCAAGGTCAAGTCTATCTGTACCAGACGCTGGTGAAGAGCATCCTGCTCGACAACTCGCGCCAGTTCGCTTCCGAGAAGGACAGCTATGTGTTCGATGTCATGGCTAATTATCAGAATGCTTCCCTGGCCCGGCAAAAAATCTGGCTGAATAAATCCGACTATGCGCCCAAGCAGGTCGAAGTAAGCGATTCGAATGCTTCCGTGCTGGTCGATGTGAAGTTCGACTCCTTCAAATTCAATGAAAAGCTGGACAAAAGCGTGTTCGACACGAAGACGAATCTCCAGTCCTCACCTGCGGCCGGCTCGCAGCCTACGACAGCCGTTCCGGAGTCGGATGCGACGGACGGCAAGGCGGCCGACCCGGCCGGCAAGGACGGCGACGCAGGCAAAGGCGGAGCAGCGTCTGCAGGCGATGATCAGCAGGGCGCAGGCTCGGCGGATCCATCCGGAGCGCAGGACGAGGATGGGCAGCAGGATGCAGCGGCAGATCCGACGAGCTTCGTGCCGATGGAGCCATCCTATCTTGGCGGCGACGGCATTGCGCTGAAGGATTCCAGCGAGATCGTATTCGGCGGTGAGCCCGGCTACATCCAGCGTTATACGGGCACCTACAATTACACGCTGATCGAAACCCAGCCGGAAGATACGGCGGTGGCGATGGGCAGCGGCCGGCTGGTGGATCTCGGCTATACGTGGGCCCAGCTTAACGAAGGCGACCAGACGACGCTCACCTGGACCTACGGAGGCAAGGAATTCCGCTTGACCAGCGGCGATCTTCCGCAGGACCAAATGATTGCGGTAGCCCAGTCTGTCGTGGATGAAATGGGCAAATAAACAATCATGCAAGAGGCGTTCGCGGGCATTGGGCGGCGCCTCTTTTCCCTACCTGCCGATGCCGAATTGGCAACAGGTGCCAGTGCCGAACCGTCCCCGTTTCATTGACAGTCCCGAGGTCAGCGTTTAACATTAGAGGCACTGGGTTCAAAAGAAAAGGACTGAAATACGATGGATGAAGCGGCATTTTATCGGCCGACCGCAGCTCATATTTCCCTGGATGCACTGGCTCACAATATCGCAGCCTTCCGCTCCGCGCTGCCGGCACGAATGAAGATGATGGCATCCGTCAAGGCGAATGCCTATGGACACGGCCTCATCCAGGTCGCCCGCGAAGCCGAGGCTCGCGGAATCGACTATCTGGGTGTGGCTTTTCTTGACGAAGCTCTCACGATCCGCAGGGCGGGCATTGCCGCGCCGATTCTCGTGCTGGGATACGTTCCGCCGGAGGGACTGCCGGCGGCGCGACGGCATGATGTATCAATCGCCTTATTCCGGGAGGATGTTCTGGAGGCGGCGGCATCGCTGCCCGAGGATGATGGGCGCAAGCTTAAGGTTCATATCAAAGTGGATACCGGAATGGGCCGGCTCGGGACGCTCGCCGACGGCAGCGGAGCGGCCGAACGGTTCATCGAGAAGGCGCTCGCGATCCCTCGGCTTCAGGTCGACGGTGTGTTCACCCACTTTGCCAAAGCGGATGAGGCCGACAAGAGCTACACTCTCCTGCAATACGAGCGGTTTGCCGGGATCATGCATTACGTGCGCAGCCGCAGCCTTCCGATTCCAATCCTGCACAGCGCCAATACGGCGGCAGGCATGGATACGCCGGAGCTGGGCGGAGACATGCTCCGTCTCGGCATCGGCATGTACGGTCTATATCCGTCGAATGAAGTGGAATTCGGCAGAGTGGATCTGTGTCCGGTTTTGTCCCTGAAGACCGAAGTCGTGCACGTGAAGACGGTGCCCCCTGGCTGGGGAGTGAGCTACGGCACCCGCTTCGTCGCCGGCGAAGATACCCGGATCGGCACGCTGCCGGTCGGATATGCCGACGGCTTCAGCCGGATGCTCACCGGCAAGGCAGAAGCGCTGCTGCGCGGCCGCAGAGTTCCGGTTGTCGGCACGATCTGCATGGATCAGAGCATGATTGCGCTTGCAGCCGCAGACAATGCGGGTACATTCCCGGTGCTGCCGGGCGAGGAAGTCATCCTCATCGGCTCGCAAGGGGAAGAGCGGATCTCGGCCGAAGAGGTTGCCGACAAGCTCGGCACGATCAATTACGAGCTCACCTGCATGCTTGCTGCGCGCGTCCCGCGGATTTACACTCGCGGCGGTGCGGTCGTCGAAGTGTCGAATCCGCTTCTCGGCGGAGGGATGTGAGGCTTCTTGTCATTTTTTGAAGAAGTCAAGAAGGAATCGCGTCGCTATGCGGCGAATAGCCTTTTAACGACTATTGAAGGATCTTGCCGTTCTAACGAAAAGTGCCCTTTCATAGGTATGGTTGAGTATAGCTCGATACCAACGGAGACATAATGGTAATAGGCTTTGACAAGTTTTGGAGGTGCGAGTTGGTGGCCAATCTGCAGAATACCAAACGAATCATGATCAGTATCCCGGACCAGCTCCTGGAAGAAGTGGACGGAATCGTGGCCAAGGAGAATTCCAACCGCAGCGAGTTCATTCGGCAGGCGATGAAGCTTTATCTCGTGGAGCGCAAAAAACGTCAGATCCGTGAATTGATGCAGCGCGGTTATCTGGAAATGGCTAAGATCAACTTGAACATGGCCTCGGAAGCTTTCCACGCGGAAGAAGACGCAGACCGTGCGCTGGGCCGCCTCGTCAGCGGGGTGTAGCTCTTGATCGTCAAACGCGGCGACGTATTCTTTGCAGACTTATCTCCCGTCGTAGGCTCCGAGCAAGGCGGCGTGCGCCCGGTGCTTGTCCTTCAGAACGATATCGGCAACCGCTTCAGCCCGACGGTCATCGTAGCGGCCATTACGGCCCAGATCCAGAAGGCGAAGCTTCCTACCCATGTTGAGATCGACGCCAAGGCTCATGGCTTCGATCGCGATTCAGTCATCCTGCTCGAGCAGATCCGCACGATCGACAAGCAGCGTCTTACTGACAAGATCACGCATCTCGACGATGAGATGATGAGACATGTCGACGACGCGCTGCAGATCAGCGTCGGTCTGATCGACTTTTAAGCCGGCAGATAATCGGCTCTGCCATTTTCTGCCTGGCGATTGTGTCCGATGAGGGAAATATGGAAAAAAATGCTGGACAGGTATTTATTCTGTTGATACTATAGACTCAAACATAACCGTATACGATGCATGGCATCGTTTTGCTCGCGAAGAACGCAAGCAGTTGAACCGGATTACCGGTTCCTGCTTGCGTTTTTTGTTTTTCCGGGGCAGAGAAGGGAGCAACATGTTCAAAAGAAATCAAAAATCCACCGCTTTACTGGCAGCTGCGCTATCCGCCGTACTTGTATACGGCCTTTATCAAGTCCAATCCAACATGCTGGAGAGGCGGCAATCGGTGCAGATCGTCGCTCCCAAGCGCTTCATTGCAGCCGGAGAGAGGATAGCTGCGGAAGATCTGCGTTATATGTCGATTCCGGAGATGGCGTTCAATGCCGACATGATGACGGAGATGGGTTTGGCTGCGGGCAAGGAGGCAATCGTCCCGCTTGGAGAAGGAGAGCCGCTTCGAAGCTGGAAGATGGACGGATACCGGCTCATGCCGGCCAAAAACGAATCTACCTTCCAGCTGCCCCGAAGCTATGTGCTTTCGGTATCCAACGGCATCCGTGCCGGCGATCGGGTGCAGCTGTACGTATCGGGAGCGGCTGAGCTGTCGGAAAGGCTGTTCCCGGAACCGGTCATCGTCGCTTCGGTGAAGACCGGAGGAAACCAGGAAATCGACGACATGGACAATCCCAATCTGCTGTCGCTTGCCTCTGGCGACCGCGAGAAGATGTATGCTTCCCGCCGGGATGCGAACGGAAGAATCGAGGACATCAACCTGAATCTGACGGAAGAGCAATGGCTGCGGATCGATTCGCTTTGCAAGTCGGGGGAGAGCAAGCTCGTCGTGGCCTATAGCCCCGACTCGCTCAACGCTGTGGCGGCTGCCGCCGCGGGAGGCAGGCCATGACGGCACCGCTGATCGCCTTTATCGGGACGACGCCCAACATCGGGACGACGGCGGCGGCTTATGCGGCAGCCTGCCGAATCGCGGAGCAGACCGGCGGAGAGGTAGGCTTCCTATGCCTGAACTTGAAGAGCGCCAAAATCCATCGTTACCTTGGGAGCGATGCTCCTGCTCATACGCTGGACGCGATCCGTCCCGAGCTGAAATCCCGCTCCCTGACGCCTCGGATGCTGAGGCGGGCTTGCTGGCCTTTCCCGGATGAGCCTGGCGTACATGCTCTCTTTGGCAATCTGCTCAGGGACCAGGCCGAATATTTCACGCCGGAGGAAGCGGAGCATCTGTTGGAGACAGCTGCACGGACCTTTTCGGCGGTCGTGGCGGACGCCGGCTGCTGCTGGGACAATGCCGCGACGATCAGTACGGCTCGGCGCGCAGATTCCCGGATATTGTGCACGACCGGAGCGCTCTCGCATTTCCAGGAGGATTGCAGCCGCTGGATTCGCCAGGTGTCCCCTTTATTCGGAGTCGATCCGAGCCGATACGAACTGCTTCCCATTCAAACCCCTTGGAGAACCGGAGGATACAAGATGAAGGAAATTGGAAAAGAAACAGGACTGCCGCTAATCGGGAGTTTTAAAACGAATGAAGCTTTTTATGATTCCCTTGACCATGGCCGATACGGGCATTGGCTCAAGAAGGATGCTGCCGGAGCCCAGGCCATGAGCGGTCCTGCAGAGACGCTTGTGAAACGGCATGGCCTGAGGCAGCGGCCGGCTGTGGAATCGCAGCCTTGGTACCGTCGGCTGCGCGCTCATCGGGGGGAGCTGGGAGTATGAGCGGAGAGAAGCGATTCTCTCCCTCCGCCTATTCCGCGAAGCTCAAGAACGAGGATCCGAACGAAAGCTCGCCGAAGCAAGCCGGAACCGTTCCGGTCGTCCGGATGATGATCAAAGACGTCGATGAAGCTGACGGGGATCAGGCTCGGAAGCCGTCCGACTTTGCCAAAGCGGCGGATGACATGAGGTCATATCTAGCTTCGCCCCGAGGCTTGACGGAGGAAGAGCGGCGTGAATACGGCGAGAAGCTGAATCGGGCCGTTCTCGGTTATTCAGGAGAGCGCAAGGAGATTCTGGCTTTTATCACGGACAGGCTGTTGAGGCTGCGCATTCACGAGCTGCCCGGAACGGCTGGCGGATATCCTTCCTTGGCGGAGGCGCTGTTCGCAGAAGTCATTGGGCTTGGGGCGCTGGAGCTTGTCCTTCAGGAGCGGATCGGCTTGGAAGAAATCCAGGTTGTAGGAACAAGAATTTATGTGATGCGGGAAGGTCGGGTCTCGCGGTCTCCATACCGTTTCCAGTCATTGAAGGAAGTGGAGCGGATCCAGCAAAATCTTGTTCTTTACAATAACGACCGCATCAATCCCCGCAAAAGATGGGCCGAAGTCATGCTGCGGGACGGCACCCGCGTTACGATGACGGGATTCGGATTCACGTCCCAGCCGACGCTTACGCTTCGTTTTTACGCATCAAAGGCTTTTCGTCTGAAAGAGCTGATCTCTCCCGAATGCGGCACGATGAACGCCGCCATGGCGGCCATGCTGAGAGCCGCGCTTGATTGCCGGTACAATCTGGTCATTATCGGTCCGACGGGTTCCGGCAAAACCCATCTGCTCAAGGCTCTCATCGCCGAGCTGCCCGATGACGAGCGTCTCGTCACGCTGGAAAGCCGGCTGGAGATGATGCTTAGCCGAGACTTTCCAAACAAAAACGCGGTGGAATACGAAATGGACGAGGATGATCCGCTCCATCGTTCCAAGCAAGCATTCAAGCTGGCGCTCCGACAATCTCCCGATAGGATCATCCATGCCGAGATTCGGGATGACGATGCGAACATCTACGTAAGAGCCTGCACCCGGGGGCACTCGGGCAGCATGACGACCGTTCATGCGAACCGTCTTGAAGATATACCGGATACGATCTGCGATATGTGTATGCTTGACGGCAGAGCCATGAATCCGGACCGGCTCTCCAAGCGGATCGCGGGTTATGTGACCCAGATCGGAATCGAGATGCAAGTGTTGGACGGCAAGCGGAGAATCGTAAGAATAGGCCGGATCCGCTGGGATCGGGGACAAGCAAGCGTGCTCGACTGGGCCGTCTATGTACGCGGATCAGGCAGCTGGCATGTGGCTGCTTCTCCTGATCCGGACGATTGCAGGCGCTTTGCCGAAGCTGGATTTACGTTGTCTTCTGCCGGATTTGCGGTCACCGAAGCTGAAGCTGGCGAATATCGGACGGAGATTCCGATGAAGGCGCTGCAGCTGTGAGCGGAGGGGTACTTGCCGCAGCGGCCTCCCTGCTTCTCGGACTATGCCTCTTCATATTGGTGATGGCGATGCTTCGTCACGGAGAGAGGGCCTATTATTCGGCAGCCAGACTTCACTACCGCCGCGACCGCAGCGTCAAGGCAAGGCTTGCTTCCTTGTTAGCGAAGCAGGAGCGGTTGTACAGTCATATTTCCCTCTTGCTTGAATCGGTGCAGTCTAAAATCAAACCCGAAGGCTTTTTGCTTCTCTCCTTCTTTCTTTTGGCCGCCGGATCTGCGGGAGGGGGGCTGCTGTTTTTGAGCTTCAAGGGAAGTCTGCTTTCCGGAGCCATGGGAGGGCTGATCCCTTACGTTTTCCTTAGAAGCCTGCTGCTGCATCGGCAGATGCAGGCGAGAATGGACTTCCTTCCGGCGGTGGAGCTCTTTTACCAGTGCTATATGATTACGGGCGAACGGCAGATTCGCAGGACATTGCAGCGGGTTGTCGAGGAACAGCGGCTTCTTGGACCGATGCAGCCCGTTTTCGAGCAGTTGTACCGCAACTTGTCCGTCCGAGGGGATGACGAAGCCAGCCTTCGAGTTTTCGCTTCGTCGCTCGGTCATATGTGGGGCGATTATTTGGTCGAAATTCTCCGAATTGCACTCGTTGAAGGCAATCCGGTATCCGAAAATTTGCGGGAGCTGGTGGGAGACATGCGCAAGTCGAGGCGGATTGCAGAACAGGAACGCCATAAGCTTCTGGAGATCCGAATCGCGAATTTTACGCCGATCCTCTTTCTTGCCGTTTTCATGGGGATCAATATCCGGTACAACGCAGACAATTCCTATCGGTACTATCTGCAGGACGCCGCTGGCAGGGACATGCTGCTGAATGCGCTGCTGCTTATCTTCATGTCTTTCTTAATGGGGCTTTGGCTCTCACGCAAAAAAATGTAAAGGACACAGGTGGTTATGATTATGATGGAAGGCTGGGCCGCTGTCTTATTCTATGCATCTGTTTTGGGACAGTTTGTGCTTGTCGCGGTTTCGATCTTTTTCTTAGGGAAGCTGCTTCCTGCGAAGCGCAAGCGCTGGCTCCATCTTCCCGATCGTCCTTGGAAGCATGTTCGGGTGACGGATGAAAGGCTTGCATTCTGGAAGCTTTATAGGGATAGCCTCGATTATAAAGCAAGAGCGGCGCTGTTGGCCGGATGCGGTCTGGAGTACGATCCGGGGTTTTACCTGCTTGTGCGGAGGATAGCCATGCAGTCTTGCATGCTCGGGGTGACAGGATGCGGAGCCTGGCTGGCAATAGGAGAGGCGCGACCCGTTCAAGCAGTTATCATGGCCGTATTCGCGGCGGTGTTTGTCTGCGCCTATGCCGACAAATCCATCCTCGGTGCCTGGAAGAAAGCCAGATCGAGGCGTGTCATCCAGGAAGTGCATGCCATAAGCGTACAACTGTTGTACCTGCAAGGCTCCAGCCTGCATATCCACGCCAAACTCATGAGATGCGTGCCCTATACACGATCCATTCGGAGCGACCTTCAGCGGCTGCTGGGCGAATGGTATCACGATGCCGAACAATCCATCCGCCAGTTCAAGCATCGGATCGGGACGGAGGAGGGAATGAGCTTCGCCGAGACGATTGAATCGCTGCGGGTGCATGATCACGAGGCGTATTACGTCCTGTTAAGGGAACGTATCCGCGATTATAAGGACAAGCTGGAGCTATTGAAGGAAAGCCGCAAGGAGTCGAGCTCGTACATGCTGTTCATGCTCGCGGGTATTCCGATCCTGTATACCTTTCAGGTCTTCATCTATCCGTGGGTGAGGGAGAGCCAGGCTCTGTTCAATTCGCTCAACTAGCGCAATTCTCTAAGCCGAACAAGCTGCTGTTCCAGCTCATTCAATTCAACGGCCCATCCAACTCGACAGCTCAAGCAGCTCAAGGCTCATCCAACTCGACACTTATGCAGCTCAACGGCTCATCCAACTCGACAGCTCAAGCAGCTCAGCAGTTGTGTTCCTGCTTGAATCCATCGATTCATGCTTCCGTGCAAGGCAAATGTTATTCAAGGAGGTGAGATGATGCGCAATATTTTAGTTACGGTCATGATGCTGGTTGTCGTAATGCTGCTGTTCAATTCCATAATCGCAGACAACGGCACCGGTACGCGGGTGCAGATTCAGAATCACGGAACGGCTGCGAACGGCCAAATCAGCAGCCTGCTGCCTTAAGTTCCTAAGTCTCCAATCGACTGGCTGAAAGCAAGGGGGATCCATGAAGGAACTGCTCGTATCCATGCTTTTATTGGTAACGGTCATCGCCATTTACCTATCCGTCGTGGACGGAGAGGAAGGATCGATAGTCCGGTTGGCCTCCATGGGCAGCCGGATGGCGGAAGAGATCCGAAGCACCGATCCATGAAGCAGATTCTGGTATTCGTCCTGTTTGCAGGAATGCTGTGCTGGATGATGTTTTCGCCGATTTACAAGCATGTCTTCATCGTCAGGGAAGCTCTCCTCCAGAAGGAAGTGGATTACCTTCTCGAAACGGGGGCGAGCGGCAGCCGCGGTTATATTGACGATGCCATGGTCGAAGCCTCCCGCAGCAGGCTGGAGCAGGCTGGAATGAGGCGGGATCAGATCCGCTACCGCATATCGGCTTCGGATGGAGGCGTCGCCACTTCTTCGTCCAGACCTTTGCTGAGAGGAACGGGGCTGCTTCTTACGATCAGCTATCCCTACGAAAGGCTGTTCCAGATCGACAGCCTGATAGGGATTGCTGTGCCTGATCCCGAGGAGAGAATGTCCGCATCGGGCATTAAAATGAGCGAATACGTGCCGTAATGCCTGATCCTGATCACGCAAGGGGAAAACCATGTCCAAATTGCTGCTTATCATGCTCATGCTGACCGTCTGGGCTTCCGCCCATGCGCTGCAGATCGATGAGGAAAGATCGATCCGCACCTTGTTCGAGAGCAAGCATTCCGTCAGCAGAGCCGTCCATGCGGCCGCCCAGCAGTTGAACAAGGAGGATTTGGCCGAAGGCCGGTTCACGATCAATGAAGAGGCGGCGTACGAGAAGGCGATGGAATACTTGCGGCTCAATCTGCTGCTGGATGCTTCGGGTCATCCGCTTCCCGGCTCCAGGCTGCGCCAGCGCGTCGTGCTGGAAGACTGGGCAGTCATCAACGCCGGCCAGCCGTTTCCTTTCACGTACCGCAATTCCCGGTACAATTACGAAGTGACGCTCGATCGGCCCGGCGTCGTCATGATCATAGCCGTCTCTTATCCGCGGTTGTTTTCCATGATGGAGCCGGTTGTCTGGCATGTGAAAGGAACCGCCGAGCTGACCGGCCCGATGAATACAGTCTATACAAGCCTTAGTTCTTGATCGGGAACCGCAGCACTTAACCTAATCAGGTCAGCAGAACTTAGCTCCTTATCAGACCACAGCTAACAACCTAATAAGAACCACAGCACTTAGCTTTTGATTTGAAGCCGCAGCATAGGGTGCTGCCGTGCAGGAAAACCATGTCAATACTGTTAATTTCCTTGCCTCCGGCCCGGTTTATTCTCTTCATCTGCCGGCTCTTGAACATATCCGTTTGCACTCACCCCGCTACATCTAGTAAACTTTTTAAAAGAGCTGTCCGCGAGCCTATCATTTCTGTTTATTTCAATAGGCCGCGGCAAAGAGCAGGGGGGCGAGTGACAATGCTGAAGCTCGGAGACAAGGTCGTTATCATCGCTGATCAATATGAGCAGAATCTTCCTGTCGGGGAGTATGGATATATTATTGCCTATGACCGCAATGCGGACAATGTATTTGATTATGTCATCCGCATACCAGCGGAAAACCGCAATTTTCTCGTTCCGGGAGATGACGTGGAGCTGGAGGAGATCCTGCTTCGTCTGGAGGCTGACCGCGTGGAGCGGGAGGCTTTGATCGATTATGCCTTGGCGACCCGCAACGAAGAGCTGTTCAACCGGATCATGAATGGCGACGCAGCCGAAGAGCCTGCCGAAGAGCCCGGATCCAAAGAGCTGCAAAGCCGCGACGACTTTATCCGGCAAGTCAATCTCAAGGCCTGGATTTAAGAAGCGGAGCGGATTTTAGTCGATAGAGGAGGATGATGAGGATGGAAATTCTTTTTCACGGCCAATCTTGCATTCAAATTACGGCGGATAACGGGAAATCTTTGCTGGTCGATCCATTCCTAAGCGGCAATCCGCTGTCCAAGAGCAATCCGTCCGATATCCGCACGGATTACGTTCTTCTTACTCATGCGCATCAGGATCATATCCTGGACGCCGCCGACATTTCCAAGGCGAACGGAGCTCCGATCGTCGCTATTCCCGAACTGGCTGCCTACATGTCCTGGCAAGGTGCCGAGACGATCGGCATGAACATGGGCGGAACGGTCGATCTCGGGTTCGCCAAGGCGACGATGATACCGGCCTTCCACAGTTCGGGCATCGTGCTGGATGACGAGCAGAGAATCGTTTACGGCGGCATGCCGGCCGGATTTGTCATTGAGGTGGACGGCAAGCGGATTTTGCACGCCGGCGATACTTGTCTGTTCTCGGACATGGCTCTGATCGGCAAGCGCAGCAAGCCGGATATCGCCTTCATCCCGATCGGAGGCCATTTCACGATGGGACCAGAGGATGCCTTGCAGGCGGCCGAATGGTATGGAGCGGAGCATGTCGTCCCGATTCATTACGATACGTTTCCGCCCATCCGTCAGGATGCCGGCGCTTTTGTCGAGAGCTTGAGAGGGCTCGGCCTGAAGGGCCAGGTCGTGGAGCCGGGCTCCAAGGTCGATCTCTCTGCCTGGAAGTGATATTCCGGCACAGCAAGCAAGTAAGCGCAGAAGGCGCCGCCAACTTGGCGGACGCCTTCTTTTTTGCATTTGCAGCTCATTGAGAATGTTGTGGAACTCAAGGTATAATACAAGGAATGACGAAGAGGCAAGGGGGGAACAGCGCGATGAATATAACAATTCGGGATGTGGAGCATGTGGCGGGACTGGCCCGGCTGGAGTTCACGGAATCGGAGAAGGAGCAATTTGCCCAGCAGCTCAGCGCCATACTCGCTTATGCGGATAAGCTCGGAGAGCTGAATACGACGGATGTGGAGCCTACGAGCCATGTATTGCCGGTGACGAACGTCATGCGGGAAGATCAGGTGCGCGGATCGGTTTCCAACGAGACCGCTTTGCTGAACGCGCCGGATGAAGAGGACGGGCAGTTCAAAGTGCCTGCCGTGCTGGAATAGGATCCCTAGCTGAAAGGAGGAACAACGCTTGGCTTTATTTGACAAGAGACTTCAGGATGTACATAACGAGCTCGCCGCCGGCAAGCTGTCGGCTGCTGAGCTGACCGATGCTTCCTTCAAGCGCATCGCGGAGACGGACGGCAAGATAGGGGCTTTCCTGACGCTGAACGAGGAATCCGCGCGTGCCAGGGCTGCAGGGCTGGACCGCGATGCAGGAGCGGAGAAGGGGCTGCTGCACGCACTCCCCGCAGGCATCAAGGACAACATTGTGACGAAGGGGCTTCGCACGACATGCGCCAGCCAGTTCCTGAGCAATTACAATCCGATCTACGACTCGACCGCGGCTTCCAAGCTGCGCGATGCCGGAGCGGTCACGATCGGCAAGCTCAACATGGACGAATTTGCGATGGGCGGCTCCAATGAGAACTCGAGCTTCCACCCGGTCCGCAATCCTTGGAATACGGACTACGTCCCTGGAGGCTCCAGCGGCGGCTCGGCAGCGTCGGTTGCAGCCGGCCAAGTGTATTTCGCTCTAGGGTCCGACACCGGGGGCTCCATCCGCCAGCCGGCATCCTATTGCGGCGTCGTCGGCTTGAAGCCGACCTACGGCCTTGTGTCCCGCTTCGGTCTGGTCGCATTTGCTTCCTCGCTGGATGCGATCGGGCCGCTGACCAAAAACGTCGAGGATTCCGCTTATGTTCTGCAAGCCATTGCCGGACATGACGGCATGGACTCGACCTCGGCGAACGTTGCCATTCCGGATTACGTCAGCGCTTTGACAGGAGATGTCAAAGGTCTTCGCATCGGCGTTCCGAAGGAATATATGGGTCAAGGCATCGATCCTAAAGTGAAGGAGGCCGTCCTGGCCGCGCTTAAAGTGTACGAGAGCCTTGGAGCGACATGGGAAGAAGTATCGCTGCCTCATACCGAGTATGCGGTCGCGACCTATTACCTGCTCGCTTCCTCTGAAGCGTCCTCCAACCTGGCCCGCTTCGACGGAGTCCGATACGGCGTGCGAGCCGACAATCCGGACAATCTCATCGACCTGTACCGCAAGTCACGCAGCCAAGGCTTCGGCGACGAGGTGAAGCGCCGCATCATGCTCGGCACGTATGCGCTCAGCTCCGGCTACTACGATGCTTACTATTTGAAGGCGCAAAAGGTACGCACCTTGATCAAGCGCGACTTCGACCAGGCATTCGAGAACTTCGACCTGCTGCTCGGACCGACGGCTCCAACGCCTGCATTCCGCATCGGCGAGCAGATCGGCGACCCGCTGACGATGTATCTCAACGACATCGTCACCATCCCGGTCAGCCTGGCCGGCGTGCCGGCCATCAGCGTGCCGTGCGGCTTCGCGGACGGACTGCCTGTCGGCTTGCAGCTGATCGGCAAGGCGTTCGACGAAGCGACCGTGCTTCGCGCCGCCCATGCCTTCGAGCAGCACACCGACCACCACAAGGCGCGCCCGCAGCTGTAAGCGCCCGTATCTTGCAAGCAGGAGGAACGTTATCCATGACGGAATACAATTCGTACGAAACGGTGATCGGGCTTGAAGTGCATGTGGAGCTGCATACCGCCAGCAAAATTTTCTGCGGCTGCTCGACATCGTTCGGAGCGCCGCCGAATACCCATACATGCCCGATCTGCCTCGGCCACCCCGGCGTATTGCCGGTACTGAACCGGCAGGCGGTCGAGTACGCGATGAAGGCGGCCATGGCGCTTAACTGCACCGTGGCCGATATCAGCAAGTTCGACCGTAAAAACTATTTTTATCCCGATTCACCGAAGGCGTATCAGATCTCCCAATTCGATCAGCCGATCGGCGAGAACGGCTGGATCGACATTGAAGTGAACGGCGAGACGAAGCGGATCGGCATTACCCGCCTCCATCTGGAGGAGGACGCCGGCAAGCTGACCCATGTCGAAGGCGGTTTCGCTTCCCTTGTGGACTTCAACCGTGTCGGCACTCCGCTTGTGGAGATCGTATCCGAGCCGGATCTCCGTACTCCGGAGGAAGCGAAGGCCTATCTGGAAAAGCTGCGCGCCATCATGCAGTATTGCGACGTGTCCGACGTGAAGATGGAAGAAGGCAGCCTGCGCTGCGACGCCAACATCAGCCTTCGTCCATGGGGCCAGGAGAAATTCGGCACCCGAGCCGAGCTCAAGAACATGAACTCCTTCCGCGGCGTGCAGCGCGGACTGGAGTACGAGCAGATGCGGCAGGCCGACATACTGGACGGCGGCGGTACCGTCGTGCAGGAGACGCGCCGCTGGGACGATTCCCAAGGCAAAACCTTCTCCATGCGCGGCAAGGAAGAGTCGCATGACTATCGGTATTTCCCCGATCCGGACCTGGTTCGGCTGCTTATCGACAACGAGTGGAAGGAGCGCGTCCGCGCTTCCATTCCCGAGCTTCCGGATGCACGGCAAGCCCGCTACACCTCCGAATACGGTTTGCCTGCATATGACGCCGGCGTCATCACCTCCTCGAAAAAGCTGGCTGATTTCTTTGAAGAGAGCCTGGCGTATACGAACGATGCCAAATCGGTGTCCAATTGGATCATGGGCGATCTGCTCGCTTATTTGAACCAGACCGGCAAGGAGATCGACGGCGTCGCGATTACCGGACAAGGCTTGGGAGAAATGATCGGCCTCCTCGAAAAAGGCACTATCAGCGGCAAGATCGCGAAGACCGTGTTCAAGGAAATGCTCGAGAGCGGCAAGCTTCCGCAGCAGATCGTGGAAGAGCAGGGACTCGTCCAGATCAGCGATGAAGGAGCCATCCAGAGCATTGTGGAGAAGGTCGTCGCAGCGAACCCGCAGTCGGTGGAGGACTACCGGGCGGGCAAGGAAAAAGCGATCGGCTTCCTCGTCGGCCAAGTGATGAAGGAATCCCGCGGCAAAGCGAACCCGGGACTCGTCAACAAGCTTTTGACCGACTATCTCAACCGCTGATTTCAACAGCCGTTCCCTATCGGGAGCGGCTTTTTTCAATATGCGATATAAGTACGAGGTTTATCGCTCCTGCCCGCTTTGGACGTTACGGAACCTAGCATCCGTGTTAAAGTATGTTGAAGCGAAGAAATGCTTCATGTCGCCGCATACAGTAAGGTACAATAGCCTGAAAAGATGCGCAGCAACGAAGAGAAAGGGTGGGATGGCACATCATGAGCGCATCCTTGGCTGTCAGCAGTCCCTGGTACATCAGCGAGTGGGAGATGATGCTCCGGCTGCTTATGGCTGTTCTGCTCGGCGGGCTGGTCGGCTTCGAGCGGGAGCAGTCGAATCATGCGGCCGGCCTTCGGACGAATATATTGGTTTGCCTTGGCTCCTGTCTGCTGATGCTTTTGTCGGCATACGGATTTTCAGCCTTCATCAACGAGACGAATGTCCGTCTCGACCCGGCTCGTCTGGCAGCGCAAGTCATTACGGGCATAGGTTTTCTGGGAGCGGGCACCATTTTATTTACCGGGAAATCCATTACGGGCCTTACGACGGCCGCTACGCTATGGGTCGTATCCGCCATCGGACTTGCGGTCGGCGCTGGATTTTTGTTCCCTGCCGTGGCCGTCACAGTGATTGTCCTTATCGTCCTCATCGTCCTTAATAAAGTCGAACGCAAATTCAGCAACGGAAAAAAAGAGCATCACCTGCAGATTTTGGCTGACGAAACGAACGCCCTTCTTCAGGCGATCAGCGCTCTTCTCCAGCAGCAAGGCATCGTCATGCGCAAGATGTCGCTGCAGGAGCACGGCAACCGTGAAATGGAAGGGCCGAGGGTGATGCTGCTGCTGTATGTTAATTTCCCCCGATCGTGCAATATCATCAAATTGCTTGAAGAAATCAAATCGCTGGATGGTGTGCATGCCGTGAGCGCGGAATGAACAATACCCAATTCCAACCGAAACGTCGCTGGCTGGCCGGACTGCTCGCTTTTTTGCTCCCCGGCGGAGGCCATCTCTACATCGGCCGCTATGGACGCGGCCTGGTCCTATTGCTCGCGGTGCTGCTGGATCTAGCCGCTCTCGTCCGATTTTCCGATGCGACGAGCGGCAGCCGCGCCCTTTTGCTCGTATATTTGGGAATGGCGCTGCCGGCGCTGTATTTCGTCAGCGTGTTCGATGCCCTGCAGATCGCCAGCCGCACGCGTCTGTCTGAAGACGATGCGCGCCTGCGACCGGAGCCTGCCGGCTTCGCGATGACTCACAGCATGATTCTTGTCGCCGGCGGAATCATTCTCTTTTTTCTTATCCGTCCGACAAGAGCTGTCCAGCCAAGACTGGATTGGCTTGGGGATATGGCATCCGGAGTCATTCTTCTGATCATCGCCGCATGGATGGCTTTTCGGATCAAGCCGGGCTTCTTCCGCTTCGGCAGGCTCAGCAGCGCCGCTTTGCTGGCTGCATGCGGAGTTCTGCTGCTGTGGGATCAGGCTGCGGGACGCAATGACATCGGGCTGTTAGCCGACTGGTGGCCGCTCTTGTTCGTTCTTGCCGGATTTGAAATGCTGGTCTACCAGCTGCTGGAGAGAAAAAAGCCTGGGCGAAGGCTGTCGGCAGGCGCGGGCTCGCTTCTTGCAGCGCTGCTGCTTGCGGGATCAGCCTACTCGATCACCCAATACGGCGGGCTTCCTTTCCGTTGGCTGGATCAATACGGGACCGGCGCGAGGATGGAGAACCTGTCGGAGGAAAAGGGGTACAGCTACAGCTTGAAGCCAGTATCCGCCGTCATTACGGAACCGCTGAACGATGTCGTGGTCGACAACCCCAACGGAGACGTGTCGGTCGTACCTTCGACAGACCCGGACAGCCGGGAAGTAACCGTCGAAGCGACGCTCTGGGTCGATTCCGACAACAAGCAGGAGGCGGATCTGGTGGAGCAAAAATCAGCCGTCTCCGTATCTGCGGAAGGAAAGCTGCACATTGAGACAAAGGGGATGCCTTACGGCGCCAACGGGGCGCGGATGCCGCGTTTCAACCTCCAGATTACGATTCCGGCCGATTTGGAGACGCTGCTGTCCGTTCCGGGAGCATCTCCTTCTCCTGGTCCTCTCTCGGCGGGAACAGCCCTGCCGGGAGAGAATGTACCCGACGGTACGGAGCCTTCTCCTTCTCCACAGACGGACGCGGCGAGTCCCTCTCCTCCTCCCGCTGCTCCTGAGCAAACGGTCAAATTCCTGCTCAATGCGGGCAACGGCTCCGTCAAGCTAAGCGGCATTCGCGCAACCGGCGGGTTTGTCGTACGCAATCGCAGCGGTTCCATCGAAGCGATGGATTTGACCGGACCGCTGGAAGCGGGCACCAGCAATGGCGAGGTGAAAGCCCGGAGAATTACCGGAGACGCGGCGTTGTCGGCCAAGGAAGGAGCGATTACAGCCTCGTCGATCCATGGCAAGCTGACCGCTTCCACGGCCAATGGCAATCTGGACATCAACGATGTTCGGGGTGAAGCGCTGCTCGAGACGAGGAACGGATTCATCCATGTCCGTGAAGTAAGCGGGAGCGTGCAGGCGGATACGCTGAATGGAGAAATCAGCCTGGCAAGCTCTGTGGTCGGGGGCACTTGGGACATCAACAGCTCCATTGGCGAAATTCTCTTATCCTTGCCGGCGGATGGTTCTTATACGGTTGATGGATCGGTTACCTTCGGGACGATCCGTTCCGAGCTGCCTCTCCAAATCGAGAAAAAGACCGTCAAAGGCCAAATCGGGCTCGGTACGTACCGGATCCGGGTCGATGCCAACAGCGACATACGGATTACCTCTTATCCCGGTCCCGGATGAAGCCTATAGGCCATGCAAAGAGAAAAGTTGGATGGTAGCCTCTTCATTGACAAAACGTAAAATTCAGGCTTACAATAGAACTACTACAAAGTAAATACAACTATAAATTACGAAGGACGTGATCGGGAATGGGAGCCAGCGTTGAGCAAGCTCTGGAGCAGCTGAAGGCAAGCGGCGTCCGCATGACCCCGCAGCGTCACGCGATACTTGGGTTTCTGATGAATTCCATGACTCATCCGACTGCGGACGAGATCTATAAAGCTTTGTCACCCGACTTCCCGAGCATGAGCGTCGCTACGATCTACAACAACCTGCGTTTGTTCGTCGAGGCAGGCTTGGTCAGGGAGCTGACCTATGGGGATGACTCCAGCCGGTTTGATGCCGACTTGTCCGACCATTATCACGCCATATGCAAAGTATGCGGAGATATCGTCGACTTTGAGTATCCTCCTCTCATGGAGGTGGAGCAAGCCGCTTCCCGAGAGACCGGATTCCGTGTCGAAGGACATCGAATGGAAATTTACGGAGTATGCACGCAATGCGCGAAAACGACCGTGAATTGAAACCGTTTGGAAGCGATGCTTCCAAACGGTTTTTTTTATGTGCATGAATATAGCCCTCTTTTAATAGACTCATAGAGAAGGATCGGTCAACTTTTTGCGTTCCGAACTCGTCTAATCTTTGTATACGCAAGGAGTGTGAGCAATGAGAAGGGGCATGACCTCTGCGGGCAGGCGCAAGGGAAGAGGATTTCGCCGCTTGCTGGGATTCTGTGTATGTATCGGTATCATGGCAGGGGCATGGGCAGGATATCAGCTGCTTATGCCAAGCAACGAGCAGGAGACGCCGGTGTTCTCGGTTGAGCATCCGCTGTTCTATAAAGGCGAGTTCATGGGAGCGGGCGCTCTGCTGGAGGGCGACGAGATCAAGCTTCCGATCGAAGCCGTCACTTCCATGCTCGGAAGCGAGATTCCGATTCGCTATGAAGCCGATTCGGAATCCATCATTTTAACCAATGGCAGTCAAGTGCTGCGAATGAAAACGGATACTCTCACCGCCAAGCTTGGCAGCAAACCGTTCAAGCTGGCTGTCGCTCCGGAAACCCGAAAAGGCATCGTCTATGTGCCTTTGACTCCGCTGAACACGCTGTACGGCGTCCAAGCTCAAGTATCGAAGGTCACTGGAGCCGTTACGCTTGCCAAGGGAGGCGACAGCATCCAGTATGCGATTCCTGGCAAAAAGGAGCTGGCTGTCCGTAACGGGCCGAGCATTCATAGCCCTTATATTGAAAAGGTTCCATTGGAAGGCAGGCTCACGGTCTGGAAGGAAGAGGGAGACTGGTACTCCGTCCAAGGACCAAGCGGGTACAGCGGTTATGCCCGCAAATCCGAGCTTCGGTTGTCGGACAAGCAGACGACTCAAGAGCCAGTCGAGCAGCAGCCTGAACTGGCGTGGAAATCGACCGGCCAGAAAATCAATCTGACTTGGGAAGCGGTATACAACGTGGCTCCCGATCCGGCGAAGTTCCCTGCCATGGAAGGGGTCAACGTCGTCAGCCCCACCTGGTTCGAATTAATGGATGGAGCCGGCCAAATCCGCAGCAAGGCGGATGCCAATTATGCGAAATGGGCGAGAAGCAAGGGGATCCAGGTGTGGGCGCTGTTCAGCAACGGCTTTGATCCGGAACGGACGACTCAAGCTTTGGCCAATGTCGAGACCCGTTTTTCCATGATCCAGCAGCTTTTGGCCTACGCCAAAATGTACCAGCTTCAGGGCATCAACATCGATTTCGAGAATGTACGGACCTCCGACAAAGGCGCACTCGTTCAATTCGTGAGGGAGCTGACGCCGATGCTGCATGAGCAGGGTCTTGTCGTTTCCATCGATGTGACGCCGAAGTCCAATAGCGAGATGTGGTCCTTGTTCCTGGACCGGGCCGAATTGATTCAAAGCGTCGACTACATGATGCTCATGGCCTATGACGAGCATTGGGCGTCCAGTCCCCAGTCGGGTTCGGTCGCCTCGCTGCCTTGGGTGGAAAATTCGATTTTGAGGCTGCTGGAAGAAGATAAGATTCCCGGCTCCAAGCTGATTTTGAGCATGCCTCTATATACGCGGATCTGGACGGAGAAAACCGGTTCGGACGGGTCGGTCAAAGTATCGTCCAAGGCTGTCGGCATGAACAAGATCAGGGAGCTGATCGCGACGAACAAGCTGAAGCCGGAGTTTGATCCGTCAACGGGCCAGAATTATGTTCAGTACCCGGTAGAGGGAGGGCTGAACCGGATATGGATCGAAGACAAAGTCTCCCTTGAGGCGCGCATCGCCTTGGTCCACAAATACGGATTGGCAGGCGTGGCCACATGGAGCCGCTCCTTCCAGGCGGATGATGTCTGGTCTGTCATCCACAACGGCCTCAGCAATCCATCTTGATTCAAGGACGATTTAAATCACGATCAAAAAAAGCCCTCGGCGCCATGACTTCCAAGTGAAGTCGCGGCGCCGAGGGCTTTTATGAAATTCAGGCCTGGGACGAAGGCGGAGCGGCTGCTGCCGGTCCCGAATCGGTCTTGCTTGCAGCAACAGGCAGCTCATCATCATCGCTGTTCAGACCGTGCGTCGCCATCTCTTTGTCCAGCGTGAGGATCGTCTTGCAGTACATGCAGCGGTCGGTGCGTCCAAGAATTTTGGTCTGGCGTCCGCATTCCGGACAGATGAGCATGACCGCGCTGGTCGAGAGCATGCCTGCCCAGAAATAGATGCCGACGCTGACGAGCAGGGCGATCATGCCGATAACCATGAACACGGCGGCAATCACTTTGCCGGTCTGGCCCCAGAAAACGATGCCTGCCGTGCCAAGAATCATAACCCCCATTCCGACAAGGATGAGAACAAGCCCCCACAGGCGGAACTCGTTGATCTTGCTGGATTTAAGTAGCACTCGAATTCATTCCCTTTCATTGGCTCGGGCATAGCGGCCCGATTTCTTGTAAGCAAGGCAGGAAACCGCCTGTTTTTGTCGAATCATAACCTACAGACTAATATTATAGCGGAAACTTCTGGTGGAAGCTATATGGGGGATAACCGTTTGGAACTTATGAAAAAACACGTTTCGAGTATGCTCCAGTTTGAAGAAGGAGTGATCGGGCTTGTGTCTGTCTCTCATCCCTATCCGTTTCATCCGCAGATCGACGGGTTGGACCTGCTGCTGCTCGTCATCACGAGCTCGGCGTGCAGCCGGCCATCGATTGAACATTTGCGCATGGAAGGGCAGCGTGTCATGATCCGCCGGACAACCTGCGTGGGCTTGGAGCAATGGGTTTCCAACGGGAGCGACGGCAGGATCATCGAATGGCTGCTGCGAGGAGACGTTGTTTTCGACAAGGAAAGCTTCCTCGAACAGATCAAGGCGCGCATCAGCCAATTCCCGGATGAGCTCATGAAGCGGAAGCTGCTTGTGGAGTATGAGGCTTTCTTGAAATCATGCCTTCAAGCCAAGAAAAACCTTTCGGACGGGTTTCAATTCGATGCTCATAACGATATTATCAAAACTTTAAATCATTATGCCCATATGGAGCTGCTTGAAGCCGGACTTCATCCGGAGCCTTCCGTTTGGCGGCAGATGCGAAGGTTCCATCCGGGCATTTATAAGCTGTATGAGGAGCTCACGACGAGTCCGGAGACGCTTGAACAGCGCATTCAGCTCGTGCTTCTCGCCTGCGAGTTTTCGATCATGAGCAAAATGCGATCCTGCTCCTCTCTAATCTTTCATATTCTGGAATCGAGGGAGGAGCCTTGGAGCATCATGGAGCTGGCAAGCCATCCTTCCATGAACGGACTTCACGTCGATCTTACGCTTATCCTGCAGAAGCTCGTTCAGCGAGGGTATGTTCGGGAAGTGGCTGTCATGGCCGATCCCAGGGAATCCGATGCGCTTGAGCTGAGATACAAGCTCCCGAGATAAATTTGTTGTTGATTAATGATTCTACATGGATATAATAGGAAGAAATGAATGATTCGGAATCGGGAAGCACCCGTCCGCAGCTGATGCTGGGACGGGTGTTTTTTTGTTCTGATTATGGAAGGAATCATTAAAATTACCGATATAAGGCAAAAAGAGGTGTCTGGAGGAATGCAGTTTGGTTCGGTTAATGTTAATTACCTTGTCGGCTATGGTTATGCTAGCCGGTTCAGGCTTGATCATGTACGAATCTATCAACTCGACCAGATCGATGATTATTGCGGAGCAGGCTCGGGAACAACGATAACAATTTTTAGACCATATAATTTTATCTTTCCTGGACGACAATTACAGAACGATTCCTAGTGTTGGTTTAAAAGCGGACGGTTCATTTAAGTGACAAAGGTGTGGGAAAGTCGGACAACCTTTTTATGAATGAAATTAAGCCGCTGCTCTATCACCCGATCAATTCATGCCAGACCATTCACAAGCAGGTTAGGAAATAACAAGATCCTATGTTAAGGAGCGGATTGAAATGAAACTTTCCAAACTGACCACCGGTTTAACAGCTGCTGCTCTTTTCTTTTCATGCGTTTCAGCATCAATTGAAGCAGCTTCAACTGCGGCCGCCAGTACATCCTTCAAGGATGTGAAAGCCAGCGACTGGTTTTACAGCTCGATTCAAAAGCTCATCTCGAAAGAGCTGGTCAATGGATTCGAAGACGGCACGTTCAAACCGAATCAAGAGATCAGCAGGGCTGAATTCCTGAAGCTTGTTGATTTATCTCTCCAATTGGATATCCCCGCAAGCTTATCCGGCAAGCCCTGGTACACGCCGTATGTAAGTGCAGCTGTAGAAGCTGGCATACACCGTACATCCGATTTTAATGGGAATTGGACTCAGCCGATCAGCCGCCAGGAAATGGCGCGAATCACAGTAAGGGCTATTGATCAAACATTGCGGAATACGAAGACTAGCGACACGCAATTGGTCTATGAAGCAACGAAGCGCGGAATCCTATCTGGCCTTACCGGCGGCGAGCTGGGTCTGAAAGAAAATTCTACGCGCGCTCAGGCCACGGTTATTGTGGATCGGGTCCTGACGGTTCTAAATGGCGGAAATCTGACAGCGGATAAAAGAGCTGCCTCGTATGCGGAAGTAGCTTATCGAGGAACAAACATTGAAACGATGTGGGGAGGGAGAATTGATTCACTTCCCTTATCGGAGAACTTATCTTATAACGTAAGGGGGACCTTTAATCAAATCCTTGTAATAGATATGTCCGACTCTAACAGCCCTTTTAAAAATTGGGTACCCGGTCTACTCAAGGAAAGTAGAAAAGATTGGATAAACGATTATTTAGTAGCCTTCAATATTACAATGGAAGTCGTAAAGACAGCGACTAATACTAATCTATATTTTAAAGAAATGGTCGGTAACCCGTATTTAGAAACAGCAATTATCTATCCTTTTAACCTCAAATCCAAATTAAACTCCAATGATAAAATTAATCTTGGAGAAAAAAATAAAATCACCACATGGTATCTTGCAACAATTGATAGAAAGAAGTTGGAATTTTTTAAAACAAAAAACTGGCCATTCTTCTATTTTGATTGGAATAACAAAGGGAATCACATTTGGTTTTCTAAGGAAGGAAGACTCTTCCCGGATGGTTTAGATAAATGAAGAAATGGCCTGTATGTTTACTGCTTATTTCGTTTTGGAGTTCCCTGTTTACACCGTTTTTTTCACCTATAGCAGAAGCAACTTCTAATGACACTTATTCTTATACTATTAAGTCGACAAACAATCCGGGTTACCAAAAATATTATCCATCTTCAACAATTAATAACTTAACAATTGCCGTCCCACAATTTCAAAATTATCAAGTGAAATCTTACACACTTAGAAAAAATGATATTGAAAAGGGACAATTGGGTACTTATAACACTTCCACTCAACAAATTAACATTTCAATCATTAGCGGGGATCCAGTCCCAGTTAACGCTGATGGAAAGTCTACAATGTATTACGCAATCTGGCGTAGCTCAAGTGGGAAAACATGGAGAACTGGCACCAGTGAAGCAGGTAATTATGAATACGCAGCCAGTTCATCAACCCTACTTGGAGGGATTTCACAGTACCCAGGGGCAATTCCTGCAATAGATGATAGCGGGAAAGCAATTCCTTCACAGCTTCGATACTCGGATGGCAGTGCAGCTGCATGGTCAGACAAGCTCCCTCCACCCGATTATTTTGTGACAAATACAGGAGATTTAGTAACGAACTCAAAAGTATCCTCACATTCAATAAATATAACTGAAGCAACACCTATAAATGCAGGGATGACCATTGATTACAAAGGTAAGGGTACTGACGGTTATGGCTATTTAAAAGTTCATAAACCTTTGTCATTAAATAATAACGTTGAGGGCTTGGACTATTCTGTAGATAATTCTTTAGGTGGTAATGTTCAAGGTCGCTCTTACTTTTTGAACTCAAATACAATATGGTCAGGAACTACTTATCTCCTAGAATATGAAGTTGATGTAATTTACGAACGCATCGGCACCCCCACCAAACCCGACCTCATCGCAGACGACATCTCCGGCCCACCTGTCATCGAAGTCGGGAAACCCGCCACCTTCACGGCAACTTATCATAACGAAGGCATGGACATCAATAACACTTTCAATGTCAAGGTGACGGACGAAAAGGGGATCACGCTCAAGCTCGATACCATTCGCTCGATTAAGAGCGGTGAATCAGCCAGCTTGACGTTTGTGAGCACATTCATGACTAGCGCATCCAAAACCTTCAAGCTCACGGTAGACAGCGGCAACGTCATCAATGAATCCAACGAAAGCAACAATACGATTCAGCGCACCTTTACGCCTGGCGCAGCTCCAACACCGACGCCGACTCCAAACAAAGAGATTAAGGCCGATTTTGACGTCCTCCCCCCTTTAATAGACTACGGGGATAGCTTCACAGCTCACCCAAAGGATCTGCAACTGGGAAAATGCACGTATACCGGTCACATGTACAAATTCGTTCGCGGCAGCAACGAAAGCGTCACTGAATGGATCAGAAGTTATTCCGATACCACCTATACCCGGTCCGACTATCCAAGAGCAATCGGGCAAGGTAACCATCAAGTCTATATGAAGGTATCAACCGATTGCGGAGCAACTGATTGGATCGGACCGAAGACTCTTGAAGTCAAAGGACCAAAGAACAACCATCCGCCGACATTCCAGATTGCATGGGTGAAACGCAGCGAACCGACAAAACCGGTCCGCCAAGCCATGGAAGGCGATATCCTTGATCTCGTCGTTATCCAAGACCCATCGGTCCCTACTCCAAATGACCTGGATGGGGATGACTTCATCTTTGATGGTTTCGATTACAGTCGAGGCACGCCCTGGATCAAAGGCTTAAAAGGCAAATACCCGACGAACGAATACGGCATGTACGAAGTCACAATGGAGAAAGGCACTCATACTGTCTATGGAACCGGCCGTGACCAGTGGGGAGCGACAGCAGAGGCCAGCGCCTTTATTAACGTTCTTTCCCGCAGCCCCATTCCAATCATTAAATGCCCGGCCAGTGTCATCGAAAATCACATTGTCCCTTTCAGCGCATTCGATTCAAGCGGCAGCTACAGTCCAGACGGAACGCCAATCGATCACTCCCGCGACGAATGGCAGAACAAACAGACCAGCTATGCGAACGGAACCGGCCAAGATATCACCGTCCAAGTCAAACTGGATGTGTATGATACGAAAGGCCGAAAATCGGACGCTCCAGCCGTATGCGAGATTATCGTCAAACCCGATCAGCCCCCCATTGCCAAACTTGAAGTTCCTTCACTTGGCATCCGTAATGAGCCTAACGTCATTCTCAATAAATCCTACAGTCCGGATGGCGATGAAATCATTTCGGCGAAATACAAATACAAATACGACGCGCTGAACAATGGCTTTGCAGATGATACCTGGCAGACATTGACCGGGACTATGAAGCAAGTCACCTTTGCCGGCAGCAAAGTCGGAAAGTATTTATTCTGGACAGAGGTAACTGAAAACTACGGCCTGACGGGCAGCACGGACAATCAATCACAATCAACTCTTGTCCTAAATATCGTGAACAATGCTCCAGAAGTATCCTTCGATCTCAAAGGCAAGAACCCGCAGCCAGATCTGGACGCCAGTACGACCATCCGTCCGGAGAAAATGATTGATTGGCCTGTTTACGTCCCGAACACTTTGGAGCAGGTATACGACAAGCTCAAGCTGTGGAATGTTGACGGCGGCAGCCTGGTCGGTGGCGAAGGCCGCAATTTCGGCGGGGCAGCGAATAATATGAACCGCTATGAAATGAACCGCGCAACAGGAAATGATACTGTATTTTGGACCATGGGAACGCAAGCCGACAATGGATTTGGACCCAACTCCCTTTCTCCCTGGCGCGCACTTACGAACAAAAACAAGTTTAATGACATCATTCTGGATAAAGACAATGAACTGATGCAGGTTAGAAGTGACGGAAATATCTTGTACAATCACTTCTTGCCTCAAGTATATTCAACTAAAAAACTCACGATCTTTTCCGGTTACAAGGGCTCGAGCTACACCATCTATGGCATGAATCCAAAGAAGTTGTCGCCTATCATTTGGGATTACAGCAACCCCTATTTGCCTAAACGGAAATGGACGAATGGCACCCGTATGAGTACGTGATTACAATCGATAACGCCTATCGAAAGTGGTTTACCGTATCGGGATCCTATTTGTATGTAATCCAGACCGCGCAAGGTGAAGTGAGGGTTGCCGCGTACAATGTATCAACAGGACAAGTCTTGAAGGAAAAAAGCTTTACCTCCAGTTTCGATGGAATTGTAGCCGATCGGGACAAGTCATGGGGATCCTTTGATGAATGGAAAATATCCCGTTCCGGAAATGACGGAACCATTGTTTTAAGCAGCTTCTACAATGACCATTCCTCCAACTACACGCTCCCTGACGGCGGGGATGCCGGATATTTCGTCAAGCTTGGTCCTGATTTATCTCCCAAGCGCCTTGGAACAATCAAATCCGTACCGTTAAGGCCGGGAACGTATTGGACCGGCTTTGATTATCACATTGCGGATGAATGGTACACGGACCCGTATGGGAACACATACACCTATGAGGGCCATGGCACCAAAATATCTTCAGGACAGACATGGAATCCGATTCACTCTTACCTGGACTTAACGGTTAACAAATACGACGCCAACATGAATCTAGTCTGGAAGAAGTATGTGAATGAAATCAATCGGGAAGCCGGACTGAACAGCAACCAGGTCGGATTTTACCGGGGGATGACGACCTTGAATTATCATCCAATGTCGATGTCGCCATCGGCGGATGATTTGTACGTCCCTCTAGTTCAAAACGGGGGCTCGACAAGCATTGAATCCACCGTGCTGCGGCTGAGCATGAGGGATGGCACAATTAAGGAACGGCTTCCCGGAGGAACAGGCACCTTCGTTGATTGGAACGGAAACAGGACAGGAAGCAACACAACCCTTACAGCGGATAATGCCAACACCGGCGGCGACTGCAATGCCTATGGATGTGCATTTTTCCGAGAGTATACAGGTAACGGTGTCCTGGTTGAAGTTCTGGAACCTGCTTATCCGTCGAAAATTCCTTACGTCTATATGGCCGTAGGCGATCCTACGACAAGTCCGCTTGCACGTCAAACGTTCACAAACGGACAGATGGTATCCGACGTTTCGCTGAACGATGTGGAGATGAAATTCAGCCTTCGCATGACGGATGTGGACATCGACCAGGAGAACATGGGCTTCAGCTTCCGCATGCAGGATCCACGGAACCGGTACGCGGTAGAGACAGATGGCCATTCGTTTGACCTTGTGAAATATATGAATGGATCCAGGATGGTACTACAGAATGGTAGCTACCCTTTCCAGTCCGATGTCAGCTACGGATTGAAGGTCAAAACAGTAGGCAATAAAATTGAAGCGTTCCTGAACAACATTCCCATTCTAAGCGCCATAGACGGCCAGTTCACGGAAGGCAAGTTCGGATACTATGCCAACAAAGCCTTTGTCCGTTTCAGCGCACTGACTTACAAGGCCGTCGAAAACAAAGTGGAGTGGTCTGCGGATTATGCCATCTGGGATGAAGGCACAGCGAGGGCTGATGTGCAGTATGAAAACATTCAGTTCTTCGATCCGGAAGGGGATCCTAAAGCCGGCTCCTACTTATGGAGCTATGAACATACGCCGCGATTCATCAACAATCAAGGTTTATCATCTCTAAACGGCCGCATGGTTGAATCCGAGCAGCTGACCTTTGATAAAGTGGGGGATTACCTCGTCAAGCTGCAGGCGAGGGACGATCCGCATCCGGATTACCGCTATCCGGACAATCGATTCGGAGACTATCGAAAGGATTCAGATCCGTTTATAAAGAAAGTGACGGTTCACCGGAGGCCAGTGTCGCATTTCACGATTGCATCCGCAGCTGACGGGAAAGTCATCTGGACGGACAGCAGCTATGATCCCGACCGATATGTGAGTTCGACTAACTACTCCACGGAGAACACGGGCATCGATTATCGAACGACAAAAGGAATATTAGAGAAGAAGTTCTACTATGTAACGCCATCCGGGGAAACCGTCTATCAGAAACTCGTCACGCCGCAGGAAAGAGGTATCTACGAAGTCGGGATGGCCGTCAAGGATGAGTACGGGGCTTGGTCGGTGTATTCCATTCAGACGGTCAACATAGGAACGATACCTGCTCACAACACTCCTCCGGTTCCTGGATTCAATCAAACACACTTGAGTACTTTCCGTGGCGTTTCAATTACGTTCGACTCCACTGCCTATGACAAGGAGGACGGAAGTCGAGAGAATCTCCCTCAAACTTGGTATTTGCGAAATGCAACGACCAACGGCGGGGAGACGATAGCCGGCAGCTCTCGTACGAGCTGGCAAAAAACGTTCAGCAGTCTCGGATTGTTCCGCATTCGTCAATTGGTGCAGGATTCAAGCGGCTCTGAAGCCCAGATGGAAAAACAGGTCACCATTCTTAACCGGCTGCCGTCTGTCATGCTTGCCAATCCTGCGAGCAAAGATCAGCTCAAGCCAACCGAGAT
>NZ_JZEJ01000001.1:5227330-5272309 GCF_001188365.1 Paenibacillus sp. D9
AGGCGAAGGTGCCCGTACCGCAAACCGACACAGGTAGGCGAGCAGAGCATGCTAAGGCGCGCGGAGTAACTCTCGTTAAGGAACTCGGCAACATGACCCCGTAACTTCGGGAGAAGGGGTGCCTCGGTAGGGTGAATAGCCCGAGGGGGCCGCAGTGAAAAGGCCCAAGCGACTGTTTAGCAAAAACACAGGTCTGTGCGAAGCCGTAAGGCGAAGTATACGGGCTGACGCCTGCCCGGTGCTGGAAGGTTAAGGGGAGCGGTTAGGGGCAACCCGAAGCTGTGAACCGAAGCCCCAGTAAACGGCGGCCGTAACTATAACGGTCCTAAGGTAGCGAAATTCCTTGTCAGGTAAATTCTGACCCGCACGAATGGCGTAACGACTTGGGCGCTGTCTCAACGAGAGATCCGGTGAAATTTTAATACCTGTGAAGATGCAGGTTACCCGCGACAAGACGGAAAGACCCCATGGAGCTTTACTGCAGCTTGATATTGGACTTTGGTACGATCTGTACAGGATAGGTGGGAGCCTGGGAAGCCGGAGCGCCAGCTTCGGTGGAGGCACCGTTGGGATACCACCCTGATCGTATCGGAGTTCTAACCTGGTACCGTGATCCGGTACAGGGACCGTGTCAGGCGGGCAGTTTGACTGGGGCGGTCGCCTCCTAAAATGTAACGGAGGCGCCCAAAGGTTCCCTCAGAATGGTTGGAAATCATTCGCAGCGTGCAAAGGCATAAGGGAGCTTGACTGCGAGACCTACAAGTCGAGCAGGGACGAAAGTCGGGCTTAGTGATCCGGTGGTACCGAATGGAAGGGCCATCGCTCAACGGATAAAAGCTACCCTGGGGATAACAGGCTTATCTCCCCCAAGAGTCCACATCGACGGGGAGGTTTGGCACCTCGATGTCGGCTCATCGCATCCTGGGGCTGAAGTAGGTCCCAAGGGTTGGGCTGTTCGCCCATTAAAGCGGTACGCGAGCTGGGTTCAGAACGTCGTGAGACAGTTCGGTCCCTATCTGTCGTGGGCGCAGGAAATTTGAGAGGAGCTGTCCTTAGTACGAGAGGACCGGGATGGACGTACCGCTGGTGTACCAGTTGTTCCGCCAGGAGCACCGCTGGGTAGCTACGTACGGACGGGATAAGCGCTGAAAGCATCTAAGCGCGAAGCCCCCCTCAAGATGAGATTTCCCAGTATGTAAGACCCCTGGTAGACGACCAGGTTGATAGGTTCGGGGTGGAAGCGCAGCAATGCGTGCAGCTGACGAATACTAATCGGTCGAGGGCTTATCCTATGGATCAAGCCTACGGAATATCGTCGCAAGACGATGAACGTTGGCGAGACATGGCGAGATGAATCCGAAATACGATTCGCTAGCCATGTAAGAAGCACGAATGGACTCAGCATCCAACATATTGATTCGATCCAGTTTTCAAGGCGCAAGCCTTGAATGCACCACATATTCCCTGATAGCTCAGTTGGTAGAGCACTCGACTGTTAATCGAGTTGTCACAGGTTCGAGTCCTGTTCGGGGAGCCATCTGGAGAGCTGTCCGAGTGGTCGAAGGAGCACGATTGGAAATCGTGTATACGTTAATCGCGTATCGAGGGTTCGAATCCCTCGCTCTCCGCCAGATATGGCCCGTTGGTCAAGGGGTTAAGACACCTCCCTTTCACGGAGGTAACAGGGGTTCGAATCCCCTACGGGTCACCACTTTCTTATCTGGCTTGATTACATAGCCTTGATAAGTTATAGTAAATAACATGTTGTTCTTTATATGGAAGCTTAGCTCAGCTGGGAGAGCATCTGCCTTACAAGCAGAGGGTCGGGGGTTCGATCCCCTCAGCTTCCACCATTCAACTGACGCGGGGTGGAGCAGTCCGGTAGCTCGTCGGGCTCATAACCCGAAGGTCACAGGTTCAAATCCTGTCCCCGCAACCAATATGGAGCTGTGGTGTAGAGGCCTAACATGCCTGCCTGTCACGCAGGAGACCGCGGGTTCGAATCCCGTCAGCTCCGCCATTTTATTTTCAATAAGCATTCGGGCTCGGTAGCTCAGTTGGTAGAGCAAAGGACTGAAAATCCTTGTGTCGTCGGTTCGATTCCGTCCCGAGCCACCATGTTTTTTGATAATTGAATATGCCGCTGTAGCTCAACTGGTAGAGCAACTGACTTGTAATCAGTAGGTTGGGGGTTCAAGTCCTCTCGGCGGCACCATTTTTTTGGAGGATTAGCGAAGTGGCCAAACGCAGCAGACTGTAAATCTGTTCTCTGACGAGTTCGGTGGTTCGAATCCATCATCCTCCACCAGTTTTTAGGGGCATAGTTTAAAGGTAGAACAGCGGTCTCCAAAACCGTTAGTGTGGGTTCAATTCCTGCTGCCCCTGCCAGTATGGCGATCGTGGCGAAGTGGTTAACGCACCGGATTGTGGTTCCGGCATTCGGGGGTTCAATTCCCCTCGATCGCCCCATGTTTTGTTGGGGATTAGCCAAGCGGTAAGGCAACGGACTTTGACTCCGTCATTCTCAGGTTCGATCCCTGAATCCCCAGCCATTTATTTGCGGAAGTGGCTCAGCGGTAGAGCATCGCCTTGCCAAGGCGAGGGTCGCGGGTTCGATTCCCGTCTTCCGCTCCAATTTTGTGGCGCCATAGCCAAGTGGTAAGGCAGAGCTCTGCAAAAGCTCTACCCCCAGTTCGAGTCTGGGTGGCGCCTCCATCTTATCTAACGTGTGCCCTTAGCTCAGCTGGATAGAGCATTTGACTACGAATCAAAAGGTCAGGAGTTCGAATCTCTTAGGGCACGCCATTTTATCTCCATTTAAAAGAAGTTTGATTCCTCTGCCTCTTGAATATATAGAGTGAAGAGGAAATTTTATATGTGCTGGTGTGGCGGAATGGCAGACGCGGCGGACTCAAAATCCGCTTCCGGAGACGGAGTGGGGGTTCGAGTCCCTTCACCAGCATTCCAAAAGGCTTGTAGAATCGCTTATGCGGTTCTGCAAGCCTTTTTCTTTCGCATCCATGAAAAGAAGCATTAAAGGTTGGAACTCAGCCAAAGCCGGAGATCTTCCCGAATTTCTTTCCGATTCCATTCTTGTATAGCCTCATGACGGACATCGGGGTAAAGCTTCATTGTGACGTTTCTCATCCCGGCATCCAAAAAAGCTTGGAACGTACGTTCAACGCCTTTGCCATACTGGCCGACCGGATCATCGGCGCCGGAAAAGAAGTATACAGGCATCGTTTTGTTCATTTTAGCCAGATGCTTTTGATTTTGGATGTAGGGAATTCCGGTTGCAATCAAGCTGCTGAAAAACCCGACGGAAGGGATGAATCCGCAATACGGGTCCGCCATATAACGGTCAACATTGCCTTCATCTACCGAAAGCCAGTCATGACGGGTTCGATTGGGCTTGAATTTCTTGTTGTAGGAACCGAAAATGATTTTGTTCAACAGCTCGGAGTGGGCATGCTCACCTCTCAGCATCATCTCAAGCCGAATCAAGGTTTGGCCTGCCGCCAACGCAAAAGCAGGATTCCAGGCTGTCCCGCTCAAAATGCAAGCCTGCCATAAGTCCGGAGCATCGATCAGGCAGGTTCTCGCAAGAAAAGAGCCCATGCTATGACCGAATAATAGGAGTTGCAGTTCCGGAAACCGATCCTTCGCATGAAGCGCTATTCGCTGAAGGTCCATGGATGCCTCCTGCCATCCTCCCGAGGCCGGCATATGGCCTAACCCGCCTGCTGCTGCAGACCGACCATGTCCGATGTGGTCATGGCCGATAAGGATGTATCCGTCATGGGCCATCTCCCTTGCAAAAGAGCCATACCTTCCGACGTGTTCGGCCATGCCATGGCTTAATTGAATGATGCCTCTAGCTGTCCCGGACGGGCGCCATTCCATTACATGGAGCCGTTTGGGTTTTGTTGCGGAATCAATGAAATAGGAATCATGCTCGACGGTGGACTCCATAGCTGCACCCCTTGCCTGGATATAGCCCTTCTTCATTACTAGTATATACCTGTATCCCTCAAATATGGACCTCTGAATTCGACCGTTTCAGGCTTGTCTTAAGCAGGTCGCAATCCTTCCCAATTCCAGGACGGAGACCCTCCCCGACCTGAGTCCAGGTACAGAAACGTTCGCAAGTCCGTTTTGAACTTTGCCGGGATGGCCTAAAATAAGGACATAAGCAAGAGAGCATATTCGCGAATCGAAAGGCGGTGGCAATCAGAGATGAAACGCAATTCAACGGTAGGCATCATTTTGGTTGTGGCGGGCGCATTGCTGGCCATGAAATTTCTCGGTTTAGGTCATTTGATCAGCTGGGCCGTATCCTTGATCTTCCCTCTTATTGTTCTGGGACTTGGAGTCATCGGCTGGAGGAACGGCAACCGGATCGTCGGCGGAGTTCTTCTCTTCGTAGGAGCCATCTGGCTGCTTGGAAAATTAACGCCTCTGATCATGCTGCTGTTCGCAGTGGGACTGATCGTATGGGGAGTCTCCCTCTTTAAAGGAAAAAGGCTTCATTAACGAAAGAAAGAAAAACGAACGAAAGAAAAACGAAAGAAAGAGAGCAACCGGCTAGAGGAGGACAAATATGAGTATTATCCGAAGGGTCAGAGACATAACGATCGCAACGCTGAACGAGCACCTGGAGAAAGCGGAAGATCCGGTACGGCTGATCGATCAGTTCCTGTGGTCGACACGGGAAGAGATCATTCAATCGGAGCGTCTGTATCAGCAGTATTCTTCCCATAACCAGCAATTGAAAATGCAATGGCTCACCGCTGAGCAGCAGAAGGAAAAGCGGGAGCAGCAAGCCGTTACCGCACTCAAAGCCGGTGAAGAGCAGCTGGCCCGCATAGCCCTTCATGAGAAAGCATCCGCAGAGGAACGCGCCCGGCAGTATCGCGATCTGTACGAGCAAGGCCGCCAGAGCGTGGAAGACCTGGAAAGAAATCTTCAGGAGATGAGAAGCGAGTACCAGATCGTGTATGACAAGCGAGAGTACTATTCGGCCCGTATGGAATCCTTGAAGCTGCAGCAGCGTATGAACGCCCGTTACACAGGAGCCGTATCCGGCCAGCCCGGCGGCAAACCTGACGGCATGTTCCGCAGGCTTGACGACCGGATCACGGATATGGAGCACGAAGCCCGCAGCCTCAGGGATCTTCGCAGCGAAGGTACCGCAGGTCATGGTGGAAACTCTTCCTACCAATCGGCGGTAGAAATGGAATTGGAACAGCTGAAGAGAAAGCTGGGACAAGGAGGAACCTAACATCATGAAGCAATTATATCGCTCCAGACGCAAAAAAGTTCTGTTCGGATTATGCGGCGGGCTGTCGGATTACTTCAATGTAGATGCCAATCTGCTTCGTATTCTGACGATCATCCTTGCCGTCTGCACTAGCGGCGCAGCCATTGTCATCTATATCCTGGCGGCGCTGGTCATTCCGAAGGAGCATGACTATAACCAGTTTCCTCCAGGAAACTTCGGGTCTTATCAGAATGGACGGGGCGGCGACTTCTACGGAGGACACAACGATCCGGGCCGCCCCGGATTCGGCCAAGGCGCAGGAGGCGGCCAGCATGGCGGCCCTTACCGCAACCCTCCGCAATACCAGGAAGGTCCGACAACGGCAGGATGGCAGTCCGACAGCAACCGCCAGGCAGACTTGGACAAGATGATGGATGACCTGGAGAAGAAAGCTCTGCGCAACGAGCTGGAAGAACTGAAAGCCAAACTTTCGAAGTATGAGAAGGGAGAATAACAACATGGGTATTTTCAAACGCCTGAAAGATATTACAAAAGCTTCAATGCACGAGGCGCTGGATAAAATGGAAGATCCGGTCGTTATGCTGAACCAGTACCTCCGCGACATGGAGCAGGAAATCCACCAGGCCGAGGTTACGGTAGCCAAGCAAATGGCCAACGAGCGCCGCATGCAGCAGCGCTTTGACGAAGCGGCAAGAAGCGCCTCGGATCGTGACAGCAAAGCGGAAACGGCGCTTCGTTCCGGCCAAGAGGATCTTGCCCGCAAGCTTTTGGAAGAGAAGCTGTATTTCGAGGAGAAGGTGCAAGAATACAGCCAGCTTCATCTGGAAGCGAAGAGCCAAGCCGACGAGCTGAAGCAGCAGCTGTACGGCATGAAGGACGAGTATTACCAGCTCCGCAACAAACGCAACGAGCTGGCCGCCCGTGCTCAAATGGCCAAGGCGAAAAAGCAGATGTCTCAGGCTTCCGCCAATGTCGGCTCCCTTGATACAGGCACTGCATCCCGTGGATTCGGCCGCATGGAAGAGAAAATCATGCAGATGGAAGCCGAAGCCGATGTTCTCCGCAGACCTTACGGAAGCGGCTATAAAGCGGAGGGAGCTGCCTCCATCCGTCCGGAGAATCAGCTGAAGGTAGAAGAACAGCTGCAGCAGCTCAAAAACAAGCTGAATCCTCCTCAGGCAGCTGCTGCACAAGAAGACGCAGCGAATTAATTAAGCTTTGCTTTCGCAAGCCTCGGACATGGCGGCGCAGCCGCCGGGTTCCGAGGCTTGTTTGCTTGCGGCGGAGGAACGCTTGAACCGTTGACGCCGGAAAGGTAAAGTAGAGAGAGAAAGAAGGGGGAGTATCGCTGTGGCTGCCAAAAAGCCTCCAGGAAAGGGTCAGGGACCTACAAAGAAAAACGTTCTTGAAACGGTACTGTGGCTGCTTATCATTCTTGGACTGCTGCTCATCGTGCTGCAAGGAACCGGATATGTCGAATTCTTTGCCATACAAGGAAAAGGGGCCTTATACGGGCTGGCGGTCATCGCGGCTGCGCTCGCCGGGGCTGTGCTGAACAGCTACCTCCAGACGTCCAAGCTTAGAGAAGCTCTCCGCAAGCTGAACCAGCAGCAGAGCAGGCGCAAATCGATTACGATTCCGCATTCTCCCGAAGGAGAGGGAGCACGCCCGGAAGAAACCGAGGAGCAGGAGGAGTGGCGGGAGCAGGTCAAGTTCACCGCTGTCATCGAAGAGCGGCAGCGCCTGGCTCGCGAACTCCATGACGCCGTGAGCCAGCAGCTGTTCGCCATATCCATGACCGCAACGGCGGTAAGCCGGACGATCGAGAAGGATTGGGAGCGCGCACGCAGGCAGGTGCAGCTGATCGAGGAGATGGCGGCCGTGGCCCAGTCCGAAATGAGAGCGCTTCTGCTGCATTTGCGTCCCGTTCATTTGGATGGCAAAAACTTGGCCCAGGCGCTCGAACGGCTGGTTGGAGAGCTGAAAGTGAAAGTCCCGATGGACATCACGGTTGATGTGGATTCGACCATTCTGTTCCGCCCCAGCGCCGAGGACCATTTGTTCCGGATTGCGCAAGAGGCGTTGTCCAACGCCCTGCGCCATGCCAAGGCCAGCAAGATGGTCATGAGGCTGGAGCGGGATGGAGCCAAAGCCAAGCTGAGCTTTGCCGATAATGGCGTCGGCTTCGATCTGGAAGAAAAGAAACAGGCCTCCTATGGTTTGCTGACGATGGAAGAACGGATTCATGAGCTTGGCGGCAACATACAAATTCATACGGCTCCGGGCGAAGGAACGGCCATTGAAATGTGGCTTCCCCTGGAAGACGGAAAGGGCGGATTCTAACCATGAGCATGCCGGAACGAATGGAGCGCGACAGCGGAATGGCAAGGCCCATCAAGGTGCTGCTTGTAGACGACCATGAGATGGTTCGGATCGGTCTTGCAGCGGTTCTCGATACGGAGGAAGGCATCGAGGTTGTGGGAGAGGCCGGCAACGGTGCCGAAGGAATCAGGCTGGCTACCGCCTATGCCCCGGATGTCGTGCTGATGGATCTGGTCATGGAAGAAATGGACGGAGTCGAAACGACCCGGAGGCTGATGGAGATCATGCCGGAATGCAAGGTCATCGTGCTTACAAGCTATCTCGATGACAGCAAGATGTACCCCGTCATTGAAGCGGGAGCGTTCAGCTACCTGCTCAAAACTTCCCGGGCAAGCGAAATCGCCGAAGCGATTCGCGCTGCGGCAAGAGGACAATCCGTGCTGGAATCCCAGGTGGCAGCCAAAATGATGAGCAGGCTCCGTCAACCCAAGCAGCCGGTCCAGAAACCGCCTCATGAAGATCTTACCGAGCGGGAAATGGACGTGCTCATGCTGGTCGCGCAGGGCTTGTCCAACCAGGATATTGCCGACAAGCTGTTCATCAGCATCAAGACGGTCAAATTCCATGTGACCAATGTGCTCAACAAGCTCGGCGTAGAGGACCGCACGCAGGCGGCTATATATGCGCACAAGCATGATTTGGCCGTGGATTGAGAATTCAGCGCGAAGCACGGAAGAGATTCAAGCCAAGCAGCTGAATGAAGACACCTGACGATGAATCATATCATCGAGAACCCCGTCCTCGTTATAGGTTCCCGCCGAAGGCAGATGGGCATAATCGATAAGGGATGCCGCAGGCTGCGCTTCGAATGAGGCGAGCAGCTGATCGGCGTAAGGAAGCAGTCCTTCCGACGAGAACAAGGCTCGAAGCACCGCATCGGGGCGGTTCTCAAGCTGCTGGTTGAGGGCGACGGGGTTGACCCTCCATTCCCCTTGCCTGTTCATGTCCAATCCGGCTTGACGTGCGGCAGGATGGGATCGCATGGAGCGCAGGTCGGTCTCGATGGAAGGATTGAGGCCAGGTCTGCAGCGGAAATAAAGCAGCTCCAGATCGTTCCATCGTTCTGCGAGCTCGTATACGGTATCGGCCAGTCCCGAGAGATCAATACCTGCCGTTCCGTCGCTCAGCAGCTGCTGGCGCCGGCGGCGCATGTCCTGGATAAGCGGACGCAGCCGGCTCGCAGCCTGGAGCCAGGATGCAGTCAGGCGAAAGTCGGAGACGAACCGGGTTGTCATGCCATCCATGCCATAGTCGGGCAGGCCGGAATCTACCCGCTCTCGAGCGGCTGGGGCAACGGGGACGGTCGGCGCTACTTTTTCCACATGGAAGATGCGGTTCATTCGACGCAAAGGACCTATCATCAGGAAGCCTCCCTCAGGCTGGAATTGAAATCCATTACCCCTATAAGGTGCATAGAGAAACAGCCTGCCGAAGCTTCCTGTCCCGGAAACGTCGGCGGGCTGTTCAACTATCGCCGGATGGTCAGATCAGCAGCAGCAGAAAGGCGAGGAAAGCGAGGTCAACGCCGACCGCAGCGCCGTACCCGTATCCATATGGACCTCTGCCGCCATAGAACCCAGGGCCGTAAGGACCTGCTCCGGGGCCGTATGGATAAGCCTGAGTATGGGCTTCCTGCTCCATAACTTGCTCCTGCACGGGTTTGGATGCTTTGGATTTTTTCGCTTTGCCCTTTGCCGGCTTCCCTAAAATCCCGATTCCTTGCTGCTGGCGCTTATGATGCTCTTCGCCGCCGTTCAGATAAATCCGCCCGCCATGGCAAGCGGTGAGAATACCCATATGGCGTGTACCGTCCTTGAGAATGGCGCACACCGGCATTCCGCAGAAACGCTGGACATGTTCTTCGTGCAAGGGCCGAATAGGTTCCATTTTCTGTTGTTCATCCTTTCTGGTTTTCCTTGATGGATGGAATGATGCATTATATTCACCTACGGGCTGATGCGTATGGTCAAATACCCAGTCAACGGGCCAAGGGAATGGAGGGACTATGATGAGCAATCCGCGATCCAAACAAAGCGCAGGCGTTATGCTGGCCTTCCTTGCGCTGGCCGTTCTCGTTACAATTTATACAGCCGGGGGCAAAGGCTCCATCGGCTGGAGCGTGCCGGCATCGAAAAAGCCGGACGTTCAGATGTCTTCTGCAACCGGCGAGGATATGGAGAAGCTGTGGAACTGGGCCGACGGCGAGCTGGGAGGCGGCTCCAGGGCGGCCTCCTGGCATTTGCGCTGGAGCGTGGAAGGAGTGACGTCGGATCAAGCGGCCAAGACCGCGGAAGCGCTAGGCATGACCGCTGACGCGAAAGACCTTGCCGGCGGGAAGGATGAAAACAAAACCAGCGGGGGCATCCTATGGGAAGCGGTGCGTACCACTGCGTACGGCACGCTTAAAATGCAGCTGCTCGGCACGGTTCAGAAGAACAGGGATGCGGCGCGGCAAGCCGTCATGACCTACCACGCTCCGCCTGCAGCGGAGCTTCAAGCTATCTTGAATGAAATGATCGAGGTCAATGCCGCTCTGACCGAGACGGGCACGGGCGGCAAGCGGATGATGAGCATCAAGCTTTACGGCAAGGCTATTCGGGTCGGCGCCGCTGGCCGCATCGCGCAAAAGGCGGCAGGAGTCGTTCTGGATGAGTATAAGGATTCCCGAACGATTGTCCGGACGTACAGCTCCACTGCAGTTGCAGGAGCCATGCGGCTTGGAGAAGGCAAGGAAGGGAGCCGGTCCGCCAATATCCAGCTGGCGGAGCATGGCGGAGGCGATGCGGACTTCGCGGCGGAGATCACGGTCGGCATTCCGCTCATTACGGGAGACCTCTCGGAGAGCGGGGCAGAGGGAACGTGAAGGCCCCATGAAGATTGGCCGCCATGAATGGCGATTCCCGCAACGTTATGATACACTACATACCATATCAAGCTGATGCATCCAAAATTTATGACGAAAGAATGAGGGAACATGAACTACTCTAGCAAACAGGAATCATCGGCCGCTGAAGGCGCGGTCTATTATCTGTTCGGAGCCACGGGCGATCTGGCGCGGAGGAAGCTGTTCCCGGCGCTGTTCTCCTTATATAAAGAAGGCAAGCTGGCAGAGAATTTCGCGGTTGTCGGACTCGCCCGCCGTCCGCGGGACAATGAGCAGTTCCGCCAGGACGTATACGAGTCCATCATGGAGTTTTGCCGGTACAAGCCGACCGATGTCGAGGTATGGCAGAAGTTTGCCGACCACTTCGTCTACAAGCCGCTCGATATCCATAACGTCGATGGCTTCCGGGAGCTGAACCAGCTCTCCTCGGAGCTCGACGAGAAGTTCGGCATCGAAGGCAACCGGCTTTTCTATCTTGCTCTCGCTCCGGAGCTGTTCGGTCCGGTGTCGTTCAACCTTCGCGACGGAGGCCTGCTGGAATCCAAGGGATGGCACAAGCTCGTCATCGAGAAGCCGTTCGGCTATGATCTGGAATCGGCCCGCGAGCTGAACGGACAGATCAGCCAAGTGTTCAAGGAAGAAGAGGTCTACCGGATCGATCACTACCTCGGCAAGGAAATGGTCCAGAACATCCAGGTTCTGCGTTTTGCCAACCAGCTGTTCGAACCGCTCTGGAACAAGGATCATATCGCCAACGTCCAGATTACGCTGTCCGAAACGGTCGGCGTAGAGGAGCGGGGCGGTTATTACGACAATTCCGGCGCGCTTCGGGATATGGGGCAGAACCATATTCTGCAGATGATTACGATGATTGCCATGGAGCCCCCGGGACGGCTGCATCCGGAAAGTCTCCGCGACGAGAAGGTCAAGGTTCTGCGCTCCCTTCGCCAGTATGCGTCAAGCGAGGAAGTCCGTGATAATGTCGTGCGGGCGCAGTACTCCTCCGGTCAATCCAAAGGCAAGGAGCTTCCGGGCTACCGCCAGGAAGACAGCGTGAATCCGGAATCCAAGACGGAGACGTATTTTGCCGCCAAAGTGCTTGTGGACAACTTCCGCTGGGCCGGAGTTCCGTTCTTCATCCGCACGGGCAAGCGGCTGCCGGTCAAGACGACCGAGATCGTCATCGAGTTCAAAAACGTTCCGGACAACGTCCTGTTCGCCAAGCGGCATAAGCTGGGTCCGAACCTGCTCGTCATCCGCGTCAATCCGACGGAGGGCATCTACCTGAAGATCAACGCCAAGAAGCCGGGAGCGGACAACGAGGTTCAGCCTGTCGCCATGGAGTTCTGCCAAAGCTGCCAGGTCGGCATCAACACGCCGGAAGCTTATGAGCTGCTGATCTACGATGCGGCGCGCGGAGATTCGACGTACTTCACCCGCTGGGATGAGGTTGCGGCAGCGTGGACGTTCGTGGACCGCATAGCGGCTGCCTGGAGAGAATCCGGAGAAGATCTGCTTTCCTATCCAGCGGGATCCTGGGGACCGGAAGCTACGGATGAGCTCCTTCACAAAGAAGGCTTCTTCTGGTGGCCGGTCAACGGCCAAGCGGAGGACAACGTCATCTGGATCAGCGGCGGAGCGCAGTAAGGGGGCGTCTGCCAGAGAGGCGGATGCAATCAAGCTTGCTTCTCTCAAAGGGGGATGCGATCAATGCTTGCATCTCCCAGAGTGGGAATTCGATCAATACTTGCTTCTCTCAGAGGCGGACTCGATCAAATCTGCTTCTCTCCGAGGAGGATTGCAATCAAGCTTGCGCCTCTTGAGGGCGTGCCGATGCATGCGCCACTCGAGCGTCGACTTAACCGCCTGGAAAATTAACTAAGTATGGAACCTATAAGCTTCAACATCAATCCTGTCCGGCTACGGACAGGATTGAAGCGTTATTTGACGAGAGGACGGAATGAAGCATGTTCAAAATCTACGATATTTCCATGCCCATTCATTCAGATATGGCGGTATGGGCCAATGTCGAGGCCAAAAAGCCGGAGATCCGCAATATTGCGCCATTCGCCCAGGGAGGCGTGTATGAATCGGAGCTGCGGATGAATCTGCATACCGGCACGCATGTGGATGCGCCGATGCATATGCTCGAGGATGGAGCGGGAATCGAGACAATAGGGCTGGAAGAGCTGGCGGGAACGGCCCGCGTCGTCGATCTTACCCATGTATCCGATTCCATCACGAGGGCGGACTTGGAGCCTCTTGGGCTTGTGCGAGGCGATTGGGTCCTTTTCAAGACGGCCAATTCGTTCAGCAGCCGGTTCGAGGATGATTTTATTTACTTGCGCGAAGACGGCGCACGGTATTTAATTGAAGTAGGGGTTCGCGGCATCGGTACGGACGGTATCGGAATCGAGCGTTCGCAGCCTGACTATCCGACCCATCGCCCGCTCTTCCGCAATAATATCGTTATCGTGGAGGGACTGAGGCTGGCGGATGTGTCGGCCGGAACCTACTTCATGGTCGTAGCCCCGCTCAAGCTGAGCGGAGTCGAGGCGTCGCCGGCCCGGGCGATCCTCATCGGCAGGCCGTAGGAGCGACAGCATGCAACCGATTTAATCCTGCAGGCAGCGAATGGATATGCGGCCCGCTAGCCTGATTCATGAATAATAAAGCGCGATATAAGGGGAATACCATGACTAAACTGCTCGACGAAATCAAGCAAGAAGTAGACAAACGGCGTACATTCGCCATCATTTCTCACCCGGATGCGGGGAAAACGACGCTGACGGAAAAGCTGCTGCTGTTCGGCGGCGCCATCCGCGAGGCCGGCTCGGTCAAAGCCCGCAAAGCCAACAAGCACGCCACCTCCGACTGGATGGAGATCGAGAAGCAGCGTGGAATCTCGGTAACCTCTTCCGTCATGCAGTTCGACTATAAGGGACACCGCGTCAATATCCTGGATACGCCTGGTCACCAGGACTTCAGCGAGGATACGTATCGGACGCTGACCGCGGCCGACAGCGCTGTCATGCTGATCGACGTGGCCAAAGGCGTCGAAGCCCAGACGATCAAGCTGTTCCAGGTTTGCCGAAGACGCGGCATCCCGATCTTCACGTTCATCAACAAGCTGGACCGCGAGGGCCAAAGCCCGTTCGATCTGATGGAGGAGCTGGAGCGGGTGCTCGGCATCCGTTCCGTTCCGATGAACTGGCCGATCGGCATGGGACGGGAGCTGTGCGGCGTCTACGACCGGATGAAGAATCAGGTCGAGCTGTTCCAGGGCAATGACCATTCCACCATCGAGGTGCGCAAGGTCGGAGATTACAAGGACCCCGTCATTCGGGAGATGGCAGGCGATTATCTCGCCGATCAGCTCGAGCAGGATCTGGAGCTGCTGGATGTAGCCGGCGACCAGTTCGACTTCGAGAAGGTACGCGCTGGCGAGCTGACTCCGGTGTTCTTCGGCAGCGCCGTCAACAACTTCGGCGTGCAGACCTTCCTCGAAAACTTCCTGCAGCTCGCTCCTAAGCCCGAGCCCCGGAACAGCACGGAAGGCCCGGTCGAGCCGACGAGCGAGAAGTTCTCCGGATACGTGTTCAAGATCCAAGCGAATATGAACCCGGCCCACCGAGACCGCATCGCTTTTCTGCGCATTTGCTCCGGGCGGTTCGAGCGCGGCATGAGCGTCAAGCATGTGCGGATCGGGAAGGACATCAAGCTGGCCCAGCCGCAGCAGTTCCTCGCGCAGGACCGGGACATCGTCGAAGCGGCCTATCCGGGAGATATTATCGGGCTGTTCGATCCGGGGATTTTCCGCATCGGCGATTCTCTCTCGCAGGGCAGCTCGATCGTGTTCGACGAGCTGCCGACGTTCTCGCCGGAAATTTTCGCCAAGGTCTCGATCAAGAACGCCTTGAAGAAAAAGCAATACGAAAAAGGAATCGACCAGCTGACGGAGGAAGGCACTATCCAGGTGTTCCAGTCCGCCAGCGGCTTCGAGGATACGATTCTAGGCGTCGTCGGCCAGCTGCAGTTCGAGGTTTTCGAATATCGGATGAAGGCTGAATACGGGGTGGACGTCATCCTCCAAAGGATGCCTTTCCAGTTCGCGCGCTGGATCGTGGACGACAAGATCGATCCGACCAAGTTCCGGATCAACTCGACGCTCGTCAAGGACAAAAAGGACAATTACGTCGCCTTGTTCGAGAACGAGTATGCGATGCGCACCGCTGTCGACAAGAATCCGACCTCCAAATTTCTGGAGACGGCTCCATAACCACGGAATGAAAACAGCCCCTGCCGCGAAAATGCGGCAGGGGCTGTTCCTTTACGATGAATGGAGATGCCCGTACAGCTTGCCGATCAATTGCTGCTGTTCCTGGCCGCCGCTGTCTTTCCAGATCATCTCGAACAAGACGCCGAGACCGGGAAGAGCTTTTTCGTCGCCGTCGATGGATTCACGGATGATATCGCCGAGCTCATTCTCCGACTTGTCCTTGACGATCTGGGCGATGGCTTGGCGAAGGTCGAACTCATTCATGGACGCATTTCCCCCTTGAGTCATTTCCTCCATAGCATGCCCCCATCGGATTCGTTCATGTAAAGAATGCGGTCCGCATGAGGGAAAGAAAGGAGCTGGATATGGTATACTGAACGGTATGCAGCCCTTAAGAAAGGCGGAGAACTATTCATGCGCAAAAAACAATATACCGTGATCGGCATGGGCCGTTTCGGCTCCAGCGTAGCCCAGTCCCTGTCCGAGATGGGATTCGAAGTGCTTGCCATCGACAGCGACGAGCAGCGGATCCAGGAGATCTCTCCCGTCGTCACCCATGCGGTCACGGCGGACACGACGGATGAAGAAGCTCTGCGCGCACTCGGCGTCCGCAACTTCGACGTCGTCGTCGTCGCCATTGGAGAGGACATTCAGGCCAGCATTCTGACCACGCTGATTCTGAAGGATCTGGGAGTCCCCTATTTGATTGTCAAAGCCCAAAACGAGCTGCACGGCAAAGTGCTCAGCAAAATCGGAGCGGACCGTGTCGTCTTCCCGGAGAGGGACATGGGCCTGCGCGTGGCGCATCACCTCATCTCGCCCAATGTGCTGGACTTCATCGAGCTGTCCCCGGATTACGGCATCATCGAGATCCAGGCTCCGCCAGCCATGGTCGGGCGCACGCTCAAGCAGCTGGATATACGGGCCAGGCATCGCTGCAACGTCATGGCCATCAAAACGCATGGAAAGCTGGATATATCCCCGATGCCGGATCATGTCATCGAAGCGGATGAAGTGCTTGTCGTCGTCGGAGCGAACCGCGATCTGACCGGCCTCGAGGTCGCTTATTCCGTCGAGGAGGAATTGAACCGGAAGTGATTAGCGAACCGTTGACCTCAACCTCCAATTCCCGCGTAAAAGCATGGACGGCCTTGCTGGATGCCAAGGGCCGCAAGCGCAGCGGCCAATTCCTGGCTGAAGGCGTCCATATGGTCAAAGAAGCGCTTCTATGCGGAGCCTCTGTCGGCACGATCGTGTACGATGCCGGGCGAGGCATGCCTGCCGAGCTGGAGCCCCTGCTTCGCGATTCGTCGGCGGAGCTTGTCCCTGCTTCGGCAGCGGTCATGGCCAAATGCACCGGAACGGATTCGCCGCCGCCGGTGTTCGCCGTCGTCGACAAGCCGTCCCACGACGAAGCGGCGCTGCACAAGCCGGACGCGCTTGTCGTTGTGCTCGATGCCGTCCGCGATCCCGGCAATGCGGGCACAATCATTCGCAGCGCGGATGCGGCCGGAGCCGATGCCGTCATTCTCGGCCGCGGCTGCGTCGATCTCTACAACCCCAAGACCGTCCGCTCGACGATGGGCAGCCTGTTCCATCTTCCGGTGCTGGAGATGGATCTCGCCGAGGCGCTGCCGAAGGCTCGGGAGCGGGGCATGCTGCTGGCCGGAACGAGCCTGCAGGCGGCAAGAAGCTGTTATGAATGCGACTTCACCGGGCCGGTATGGCTGCTCTTCGGCAATGAAGCCGAAGGCCTGTCCCCGCAGACGTTGAACCAGCTTGATCTCGGCATCATTATCCCGATGAAGGGCCGAAGCGAATCGCTCAACGTCGCGATGGCGGCGACCGTGGTGCTGTATGAGGCGCTGCGCCAGCGGGAGCATGCAGCCGGCAAGTAGCCATCGTTGGTGTGCAAGCTGCAATTCGTTTGACACCAGCTTGGGGCTTGTCATAATGTCGATTTGCAAGGCGAGCCGGGCACCTTTTGTCAGTCCTGATGATCAAGAATCTCTTGATTTATCAGGACTTTTTTCATCTTCTATGACTCGAATGAATGGACAGAGTTCTCATTAGTCAAATAAATTCAAATAAATTCAAATATGGGACGCTTGAAACCTACGCCATTCAAGGAATCAAAGACGAGGGGGAACCCGAATGAAGACGATTAAGAGCATGATGGACCATCTGTACTGGGCGGACGGACGAATCCTGGACGCGCTCGAGGAGAGCGGGACGAACAACAAGGACCTTCTGAAGCTGGTTCGGCACATCGCGGTCGCGGAACAAGTCTGGCTGTCCCGGCTGCAAGGCAAGGGCAGCGCGCACTATACGTTGTGGGAGGTTGAGGAAAACCTGTCGGCCATTCGGACGATGTTCCAAGAAAACGCCGTGCAATACCGCGTCTATATCGATGAGCTTAAGGAATCCGAGTTGGACGGGGTGATCGACTATGCGAACCAGAGCGGGGTTTCATACCGGGCATCCGTCCGGGACATCCTGCTGCAGGTTCTCCTGCACGGGCAATATCATCGGGGACAGATCAACCGGGCACTTCGGATCGAATCGGCAGAGCCTGTCCCGGTCGATTACATCCTGTTCGCGAAGCTTTAACAGAGCCGAACAATAATAGGCAAGCGATGACAACACTGTACTCCAGCAGCTGGTGCACGCGAAAAGGAAAGCCCGCAAACTGGCAGTTGCCGGAATGCGCGCTTTTCTGACCTTTTAACGCTTATGCGTTTATTTGAACGATGCGTATCCTTGATCGACCATGACGACACTGCCATTGATGGCGTCAGCTTCCTCAAGCGACAGCAGGTACACCGAGCTTGCGACGCTCTCCGGCTTGGTCAGCTCGCCCCCCATGACCTTGGCTTTCATGCTGTCGAGCAGGCCGGATCTTTTGTAGCCTTGGATAATCGGCGTGTCGACCGCTCCGGGAGCGACGGCGATGACGCGGATACCGTGCGGGGCAAGCTCGAGAGCGGCCGATTTGCTCATCATGATGACGGCGCCTTTTGTCGCATGGTACGCGAAGGTTCCGGGGGAAGCGAGGAAGCCGAATACGGAAGCCGTATTGATGATGGCGCCTTTGACGCCCAGCTCCTTCATCTTGCGGCCGGCCTCGATGATGCCGTAGGCGACGCCGTGCTGGTTGACGGCAATCGTTTTATGATAAAGGTCCATGTTCTGGTCCAAAACCGGACCTGCGCCGCCGATGCCGGCGTTGTTGAACATGACTTCCAGGCTGCCGTAAGTGGCGACAGCTGTTTCCACCAGATTTTTCACGCTTTCCTGAGAGGAAACATCGACCTGGACAAAAGCCGCTTCGCCGCCGCCGTCGCGGATGAGCTCGACCGTTTCGCTGCCGCCGGCTTCGTTGAAGTCCGCCACGATGACCTGATCACCCTTGGATGCGAATTTGAGCGCGGCCGCCCTGCCGATGCCGCTGGCTCCGCCTGTAATAACCGCTGTGCGTTTGGACATGATAACAGCCTCCTGTATGTTCTGAATCGATGCCGTTCCATTTCTGCTCCATTGTATCTCTGTCTCCGGAAAGCGTATACTTCCTATTGGTCAAGCTGCCTTAACCTGGGGTTAACGAAGGGGTTTCAACATGAATTTCGATCAGCTGGAAATGATAACTGAAGTTGCGAGAACGGGAACGGTGTCGGAGGCTGCCGCTCAGCTTCATCTCAGCGCAGCCGCCATCAGCCGCGCCATTACGAGGCTGGAGCAGGAGCTGGGCGTGCAGCTGTTCGTGCGCTCGCGCACGGGAGCCGCCATAACGGAGGAAGGGCGCCGGATCGTCAGACTGGCGGAGCGGATTCTGGGCGAGGCGGAAGAGCTGCTTGCCGAGGCGGGGAGATGCCAAAAGCTGGTCAATGCGAAAGTGCGCATTTCCACTGTCCCGGCTCCTACCTGGCTGCTCGTCCATGCTTTGCTTGAGCTTAGAGAGGATATTCCTTCGCTGGAGCTGGAGATCGGGGAAAAGGGCACTCAGGAGGTCATTGAGGATATTCGTCAAGGCAAGGCGGATATCGGCCTCATCGTGTCCGAAGCCGATGCGAAATACCCGGATATAAGGCTGGAGAAAATCGCCGACGGCCAGATGGCGCTTGGAGTCGGCAGGGAGCATCCCCTGGTGTCGCGTGCTTCCGTAACCATGAAGGATTTGGAGCAGCTGCCCCTGGTCATCTATCCGGACAAACATCTTGAAGCGATCATTGCCGCATTGGGACCGGCGGCCAAGGTGCTGTTCCGCACAAACAACCGCGATGCGCTCCTGCTGGCCGTGCGAAGGAATATGGCCGCCACCCTCGGGACGGATTACTCCTTCCGCGGCATCCAGGAAGAAGCCGGTTCGGATATCATCGCGGTGCCGCTGTCGATCCAGACGGACTCGGATCTAAGCCTATGGCTGGTCAGGCCGCGCGACCGCAAGCCGTCCCAAGCGGTCCGCCTGCTGGCGGGAAGGCTTCGCAGACTGCTGAAGAAGCGCATGCAGGAATAGGCGGCGCGACCGGCGTCAATCATGAAAATGAGGCTTTTTCCACTCCTTTGAATTATGCTATAATTGCTTTTATGCAAACGTTTGTACAAAGAAAATTCCGGTCTATATAAGAGGAGACAAGCACCATGCAAACCGCATCCATTCAATGGTGGAAAGAAGCCGTGGCCTATCAGATTTACCCGCGTTCCTTCATGGACAGCAACGGAGACGGAATTGGAGATCTGCAGGGCATCATCTCCAAGCTCGATTATCTCAAGGGGCTGGGCATCGGCATCATTTGGATCTGCCCCGTCTTCAAATCCCCGAATGACGACAACGGCTACGATATTTCCGACTATCAGGATATCATGGCCGAGTTCGGCACGATGGAGGATTTCGATCTCCTGCTGGAAGAAGTGCATGCCAGAGGGATGAAGCTTATTCTCGACCTGGTCATCAACCACACCTCCGACGAGCATCCATGGTTTATCGAGTCGCGCTCCGGCAAGGAGAATCCGAAGCGGGACTACTACATTTGGCGTGATCCTGCGGCAGACGGCAGCGAGCCGAACAACTGGGAGAGCATCTTCAGCGGCCCGGCATGGGAATTCGACGAGAAGAGCGGACAATATTTCATGCATATCTTCTCCCGCCGCCAGCCGGATCTGAACTGGGAAAATCCCGAGGTTCGCAAAGAGCTGTACGGAATGGTCAACTGGTGGCTGGACAAGGGCATCGACGGCTTCCGTGTGGACGCCATCTCGCATATCAAGAAGATTCCGGGACTTACGGATATGCCGAATCCCGACAATCTGAAGTATGTCCCTTCCTTCGACGGGCACATGAATCGCGAGGGAATCCATGAGTTTCTGAAAGAGCTGAAGCAAGAGACGTTCGCGAAATACGATATCGTCACCGTCGGCGAAGCCAACGGCGTCAAGGTTCAGGATGCCGAGGTATGGGTGGGCGAGGACAACGGCGCTTTCAACATGATTTTTCAATTCGAGCATCTGGGCCTATGGAACAAAAGCGTTGCCGGAGGCATCGATCTGGCGCAGCTGAAGTCCACGCTTACCCGCTGGCAAAAAGGGCTAGAAGGAATGGGATGGAACGCTTTGTTCCTGGAAAACCACGACCAGCCGCGTTCCGTATCCACCTGGGGCGACGACAGCGTCTATTGGAAGGAATCGTCCAAGTCTCTGGCGACGATGTATTTCCTGATGCAGGGAACGCCGTTCATCTATCAGGGCCAGGAGATCGGCATGACGAATGTCCAGTTCCCTTCCATCGATGATTACAATGACGTAGCCATCAAGAACCTGTACCGGTTCGAAACGGAAAACGGCATGAGCCATGACGAAATCATGCGGATCATCTGGAAAACCGGACGCGACAACTCCCGCACGCCGATGCAGTGGAGCCGGGAAGAGAACGGCGGCTTCACGGCCGGAACGCCATGGCTCAAGGTCAATCCGAATTATTCGGAGATCAACGTCGAGCAGGCGATGGAGGATCCGGATTCCATCTACCATCATTACAAGCGCCTGATTCGGCTGCGTGCGGAAAATCTCGCCGCCGTATACGGGACTTACGACCTGATTCTGGCCGACCATCCGCAAATATACGCCTATACGAGAACCTATGGAGACGAGAAGCTGCTCGTTCTCTGCAATCTGTTCCCTGTCGAGGCGACCGCACAGCTTTCTGAGGAATATGCCTTCCGCCCTTCCGAGCTGCTGCTTGCCAATTACCTGACGGATGCCGAAGAGAATATCGCCGAAATCGCGCTGAAACCTTACGAGTCCAGAGTGTACAAGCTGGTCGGCGTGCAGGGGAGCGCAGGCTTTGCAGCCGGAATGAAGCCTCCTGCTGCAGCGGATGGCCAATCGTCCATCACCGAAACGGTTTAGTTCCTAAACAGCCTTCGACAACGAAAGACCTTCATCGTCCCCGATTTAGTCGGAAGACGGCGAGGGTCTTTATTTGCGTTGAAACCATTCCATGGCCCAGCAGAATTTGTTGGCAAAATCGGATTAATGATATAAATAATCTTCGTTTCAATAATAATTTGAAATTTCATTCCATAAATGAGATGGATAACTCTTCCTGTTAATATCCCGTTCCCTATTTATGGGAATTATATTTTTACAAACTGTAAAAGGATAGGTTACACCGGATTGCTGAACGTCATCTTCGTAGGTATACTAACCTTGCGTTCGTCACATATGCGTCAAGTAATATTACACGAAACGGGAGGGCAATGAATGAAATCAAAGGGGATTGGAAAAGGAAAAGGGCTTGCCGCGATTGTTCTGGTGATGGCATTGGCAGCCGGATGCGGCTCCGGAAACGGCAATTCGTCATCGAATCAAGAGAGCGGGGCCAAAAGCGGCGGACAGGTCATCAAGATCGCTTCGCAGTCTCCGCTGTCGGGCGGAAGCTCGATTCAGGGAGAGGCGATCAAGCTCGGAGCCCAGCTGTCGCTCGACGACCACAAGGACGAGTTCTCCAAGCTGGGCTTTACGCTTGAGCTGGTCCCGTATGACGACCAGAGCGATGCCAAAAAGGGTGTCGCCAACGCCGAGCAGATCGGCGCCGACCAGGCCGTCGTGGGCGTCATCGGCCATCTGAATTCCGGCGTTTCCATTCCCTCCTCTGTCGTCTATGAAAAATACAATCTGCCGATGATCTCGCCCGCCAGCACGGCGACGGAGTTCACCGACCGCAAGCTCAAGGTGGCCAACCGCGTCGTCGCGCGCGACGACTTCCAGGGCCCTGCCGGAGCCCAATACGCAGTGAAGACGCTGAATGCCAAAAACATCTTCGTCATTCAGGACAAGACGGCTTACGGCCAGGGACTGGCCGAAGCTTTCCGGGATGCGGCCAAGGAAGCGGGAGCATCCATCGTCGGGTATGAGGGCATAACGGTCGGTGAGAAGGATTTCAACGGCGTGCTGACGACCGTCCAGAGCAAGAAGCCGGATCTCATCTTCTTCGGAGGAATGTACGCCGAAGGCGCCCTGCTTGTGAAACAGGCGAAGGACAAAGGGATCACGGCCCCGCTCATGGGCGGCGACGCGCTGGATTCCTCCGGCATGGCGGACATCGCCGGACCGGATGTCGCCGGCACCTTGTACAGCTCCGTCGCAGGGGACATAACGAAGTCCAACAAAGAGTGGGCGGACAGCTACCAGGCGAAATTCAGCAAAGGACCGGAAGGCTACTCGGTTTATGCCTATGATTCGATGTCGGTCATGCTTGCCGCCGTCAAGAAGAGCATCGAGGACAACGGGGGCAAGCTGCCTGCCCGCGAGAAGATCCGGGATGCGGTGCGGGCGACGAAGGACTTTGAAGGCGTAGCGACCAAAGTGAGCTTCGACGACAAAGGCGACAATAAGTATGCCAAGGTGTTCATCTACAAATTCGAAGGAGCTTCCTATCCGGGCAGCATGATTTCGGAAGTCAGCCAGTAGCAGCCGGACAAGCCGTGCAGGCGTGCGCGATTCCCGCAAGGAACCGTTCCGCGCCTGCTTTTTGAATCGGAGAGGAGCCCATAAGATGAACGACATCCTGCATACGCTTCCCCAGGTGCTGATCGACGGCTTGGCGCTAGGAGCCATTTACGCGGTTGTAGCGCTGGGCTACACGATGGTATATGGAATTCTTGAGCTGATCAATTTTGCGCACGGAGAAATTTTCATGACGGGCGCTTTCGTCGGCACGGCTGTGCTGCTCGCTGCCCAAGGAACGGGACTCGCCGCCAGCCTGCCGCCGTGGCTGTTCTATCTGCTCATCATGCTAATCGCGATGATGTTCACCGGCGCGCTCGGGGTGGGCATCGAGCGGGTGGCTTACCGCCCGCTGCGCAAGGCTCCGAAGCTGATCTCTCTCATTGCCGCTTTCGGCGTCTCCTTCGTTCTCCAGGACGTCGTCCGCTTCATCGCAGAGCTGCGGACAGGCAATTATATCGTGAGCAGCAGCTCCCTTTACGGGGAGCGGATGAGCCTGCCCGCCTCCTCCATCAGCAGCCTATTCGGCGATGCGACCGTCAAAACCAACACCCTCATTATTCTCGGCGCGGCCCTGCTGCTCATGGTCGCCCTGGACCGGTTCGTCAACCGGAGCAAATGGGGAGTTGCGATGAGAGCCGTTGCCCAAGACCGCGAGACGGCATCCCTCATGTCGATCAATGTGAACAAGGTCATCGTCCTGACGTTCTTCATCGGCTCTGCGCTCGGCGGAGCTACCGGCGTGCTGTTCGCCCAGCAGTACGGAACAATCGATCCCTATATCGGCTTCATTCTCGGCATGAAAGCGTTCACGGCAGCCGTTCTGGGAGGTATCGGCAACATCCGCGGCGCGATGTTCGGCGGCTTCGTCATCGGCATTCTGGAGATGTTCGCCTCCTCGAACCTCGGGACGCTGACCGGCGGCAGCTTCGGAGCCGAATACAAGGACGTCTTCGCCTTCTCCATTCTCATCATCGTCCTGATCTTCAAACCCGAGGGCTTGTTCGGCAGAGCCGTCAAAGAGAAAGTGTAGGTGGCGGATATGGAAATCAATTCAACCCGCGAGAGGCTTGCCGGCAGCAAGTCCCTGCAGGCCGGGCTTCTGGCCGCTTTTGTCGTCGTGACATCCGGTGCCGTCTATCTGATGGACAAGTCCGTCCTCGCATTCCTGCTGCTGCTCGGCTCGCTGCTGCTGCTGTATTACACCGGCTTTTCAAACGGCATCAAGTGGGCGTCTGCCGGCATCCTGCTGCTGCTGGTCATTCCCTTCGCGGCCTCCGGGGGATCGTCGCACGAGGCTTATATGGAAGTCGCGGCTCAATGCGGCATTTATGTCGCCATGGCGCTCGGCCTCAACATCGTCGTCGGCTTTGCCGGCCTTCTGGATATGGGCTTCGTCGCCTTTTTCGCGGTCGGAGCGTACACGTACGGCATCTTCGCCACAGCGCAGGCGAACAATTTCATTCCCGGCAGCCTGTTCCCGCTCCCGGGCGGCAGCTTCTGGATCTTCATCCTGCTGGGCGGCTTCATGGCCGGCATCTTCGGCATTCTGCTCGGTCTGCCCGTGCTTCGCGTCAAAGGCGACTATCTGGCCATCGTCACGCTTGGATTCGGGGAAATCATCCGGATCATCTTCAACAATATGGAGAAGCCGATCAATATCACCAACGGCGCCATGGGCCTCTCCTCCATCCAGCCGCCGGATTTGTTCGGCTTCAAGTTCACGTTTCCCCATCAATTTTACTTTATCGTGATCGGGATTCTTGCCGTTGTCATCTTCGCGGTGCGCAGGTTGGAGCATTCCCGGCTCGGTCGATCGTGGAAGGCCGTCCGCGAGAACGAGATCGCCGCGCAGTCGATGGGCATCCCTTTGATTCGGACCAAGCTGACCGCCTTCGCGATCGGAGCGTCCTTCTCCGGCATGATGGGCGTCGTATTCGCAGCCAAGCAGACCTTCATCGATCCGACGAGCTTCACGCTCGTGGAATCCACGACCATTCTCGTCATGGTCGTGCTGGGCGGAATGGGCAGCGTGCCGGGGGTGATATTGGGAGCGAGCCTCGTTACGATCCTGAATCTGCAGGTGCTGACCGAACTGACGAGCGCGCTGAACGCCCTATCCAACAACGGCTACATCGGGATCCCTACGGCGTTGTCTCCTTCCAAAATGCAGCGGCTGATTTTCGGGCTGATCCTGATCCTGTTCGCGATATTCCGGCCGAACGGCCTGATCCGGGCGCGCAACCGCAAAGTCAGTCTGGAATCCGTCGCGGGAAGCGGCGTCTATCCGGCGCCTGCCGGCAGGGCGGCCATCCGCAAATGAAGAGTTCGATAGGGGAGGTGCCTCATGGCGATACTGACGGTTGCAAGTCTCAAAAAGCGCTTCGGCGGCCTCGTTGCCGTCAATGGAGTTGATTACAGCTTCCCCAGTGGAGAAATATCTGCGGTCATCGGTCCAAACGGGGCAGGGAAAACGACCTTTTTCAATCTGATCACCGGCATCTATGTTCCGGACGGGGGCCGCATCGAGCTGGGCGGGAAATCCTTGGTACGGGTCAAGCCGCATGTGATCGCAAAGCTCGGCATCGCGCGGACGTTCCAGAACATCCGTCTGTTCGGAAGCATGAGCGTCCTGGAAAACGTCATGGTCGGCATGCATATCCATCTCAAGTCGGGGACGCCCGGCACTATTCTTGGATGGGGCAAAGTGCGCCACGAGGAGCAGGAAGCGAGGCGGGAGGCTTACCGGCTGCTCCAGTATGTAGGCCTTGAAAGGCACTTCAACGAGGAGGCGTCCAGCTTGCCCTACGGCGCGCAAAGGAAGCTGGAGGTCGCCCGGGCTCTTGCCGTCCAGCCGAAGGTGCTGCTGCTGGACGAGCCGGCGGCGGGGATGAATCCGCGCGAGACGGCCGAGCTGACTGTGCTGATCCGCAGGATGCAGCGGGAGCTCGAGCTGACGATCATCCTGATCGAGCACGACATGAAGCTGGTCATGCAGCTGGCCGAGCATATCCTCGTGCTCGATCATGGGGAGAAGATCGCGGAAGGAGGCCCGGCCGCCATCCGCAACAATCCGAAGGTCATTGAAGCCTATTTGGGCAAAAACGCCGTGGAAGAGGGGGTGATGGCATGAGCTTGCTGGAGCTGAACCGGGTGCAGGCTTATTACGGAGGAATCGAAGCGCTGAAGGGAATATCGCTGACCGTCGGCGAAGGCGAGATCGTCACCTTGATCGGATCCAACGGAGCCGGCAAGTCCACCACGCTCAAGTCGATATGCGGACAGGTCAAAACCTCGGGAGAAATCCGCTTCAAAGGGGAGGCGATCTCCTCCTGGCTGCCCCATCAGATCGCGGCCTCCGGCATCGCCCACGTCCCGGAAGGCAGAAGGATTTTTCCAAAGCTTACGGTCAAGGAGAATCTGGAGATGGGGGCTTTTTCCGTCAAGGACAAAGCTCTCGTCAAGGAAAGAATCGAGCAGGCATTTGCTTATTTCCCCAGGCTCAAGGAAAGATACCGGCAGGCGGGCGGCACGATGAGCGGAGGGGAGCAGCAGATGCTGGCGATCGCCCGCGGACTGATGATGAAGCCGGATATCCTGCTGCTCGACGAGCCGTCGATGGGGCTGGCGCCTGTGCTTGTCGATCAGATTTTCGAAATCATCCAGGAGCTCAACGCGTCCGGCATGACGATTTTGCTCGTGGAGCAGAACGCCTACCACGCGCTGCAAATCGCGGATCGGGGCTATGTCATCCAGACCGGGGAAATTACGATGCAGGGCAAGGCGTCCTCGCTCATCGCCGATGAGCAGGTCAAAGAAAGCTACTTGGCCTGAGGCTTGATTTTTGGCTTGCAGAACAAACGGTTTTTCGTGTAGAATACGCCCAAACTGGTATCTTTAAGGATAGCGCAAAAAGGGCGTGCCATTATGACCTATCAAGTCCACATCATGTTCAAGCCGCTGCATGAAGCGATGAGCAGTCTGCACGCTTATATATGCCGCAAGTCCCATAAAAAGCTCGATCTTCCGTCCTCATGGGCGGCGGAGGTCAGAGATCGGCTCACGCCGGAATTCGCCGCGCTGCTGGACGAGCTGGCGATCGACGCCAACTGGAAGTTCACCTTTTTGCTGATCCACCTGTGTCCCGCGGATGACGCCGCGGGCTTCGTCGCTTGGCTCCGCGGGCTGAGCGCAGGAGACATGTACGAAATGATGGCGCCCTACAGCAGCCAGTTCCCGGAGGATATGGCGGCGTTCAGGGAGCTGACGGCTTCCGTCTTCTCCCGCTGGCAGGAGCAATATTTCCACTCGGCCGATCCGGCGGTCCTGGAAAGGCTGAGGCAAGTAGAGAAGGAGCGGAACGCGGTCCTGCCCGGGTCGGAGGAGAAGGCTTTCGTCGATGAGACGACCAACGGTCTCGTGTTCGAGACGGTGCCGGGACTGGAGGATCTGGTGCTTATCCCCCAGATGCATTTCCAGCCGGTCAATATCATCAGCCATTTCCGCCGGCTTACGATCTGCTACTATTCCGCCAGAATCGATATGAGCGAGGAGGACTTCCTCTCCGCCCATGATTTCCGCGTCATCCGAACCCTCGGCGAGAAGAGCCGGCTCAAAATTCTCCGTTACCTGCATGGAGGACCGCGCAGCTTCATCGAGATCGTCAGACATCTGCAGCTGTCCAAGGGGATTACGCATGACCATGTCGGCAAGCTGCGGAGCGCCGGGCTCATCCACGCCCATTTCGAAGGGGAGACGCTGACCGTGTACAGCCTGCGGCAAGGGACTCTGGAGAGGATGCAGGCGGCTTTGAAAGCCTATATCGAAGGCTGAGCCGAACCCAACCATTTTAGATTCGATGTCACGATCGACTGGAATGGTTCTTTTTGTGGCCTCGTAGATTCTTTGTATGGAGAAAATATTTAAAGTTCTCTCTTTACAGAACCGAACAAGGCTCCTATAATGGGGATAATTCAGTAATTCATACTTAATCAATCGGAATTATACACTACTATTCGATTGAGCGGGAGGGTCTTATGAAAAAAAGAACGACAGTCTCTGCATCCATTTCCATCTTGCTGGCAGGAACGCTGCTGCTGTCCGCATGCTCGGACAACAGCGGCAACGGAAACAGCGCCGCCAATTCGGGCGGAGCAACGGGATCCACGAACACAGCCGTGAACGCAGGCGCGGACAATGCAGGCGGCGCCTCGACGGACGGAGCTGCGGGAGCGATCCAGGCAGCCGACCTATCCAAGCTTCCGGCGGCAGCCAAGCAGCGCACCGACACGATCATCGTCGGCCTGACGGATCCGAGCGGCGCCTTTACGCCTTACTTCCAGCAAAGCGGTTATGACGGCAACGTATCCTCCCTTCTGTACACCCCGCTCGTTCTCGTGAACGACAAGGCGGAGCCGATCCCGGGTCTGGCCGAGAAATGGGAAGCCTCCGAGGATGGACGGACGTATACGTTCCATCTGCGCCAGGGACTGAAGTTCAGCGACGGCTCGCCGCTTACGGCCGAGGATGTCGCCTTCACCTGGACGATTCTGAACGACAAGTCCTATGACGGCGACTCGCAGGTGAACACTCTCGGCATCAAAGGCTCCGACGCTTATAAAGAAGGCAAGGCCGCTTCCATCGAAGGCATCAAGATCGCGGATCCGCAGACGATCAGCGTGACGCTGGAGAAGGCCAATGCAGCCGCGCTGACGACGCTCGGCGGCGATGTGCTGTCCAAGGCATACTACGGCAAGGACTACAAACAAGGCGACACGGGATACATGAAGTCGCTGAGCACCACTCCGGTCGGCACCGGGCCTTATAAGCTGGTCAAGTTCACGCCTGGGCAGGAAGTGCGCTTCGCAGCCAACGAGAACTATTATGGCGACAAGCCGAAAACGCCGAATTTCATCTACAAAACATCCGAAGGCGACACTTGGCAGTACCTGGAGACCGGAGAGGTCGACTACGCCTCCTTCAGCGCCACCCAGGAAAACATCGACAAGCTGAAGTCTCTCGGATTCGTGAATATCGTTCCGTATACGCCGAGCACATACGGTTACCTGCAGGTGAACCTGGAGCATGAAGCGCTCAAGGACAAAAAGGTGCGCCAGGCGCTGACCTACGGCCTCGACCGTCAAAGCATCTACGTGGATGCGGCGCAGGGAGCGGGCAGCATCGCCAACATTCCTTCGTCCCCGATCTCGTGGGCGTACACGGAAGAAGGCATCAACCCGTACAAGTACGACCTGGACAAAGCGAAGTCGCTGCTGGACGAAGCCGGCTGGAAAGAAGGCGCTGGCGGCATCCGCGAGAAGGACGGCAAGAAGCTGACGATCCACTATCTCGGCTCCAAGAGCAAGAACACGGATATCTTCATCGCCGTAGCCAAAGAGAACTATCAGGCGCTGGGCGTGGAATTCCAGCCGGAAATCTTTGCCGACTTCAACTCTCTCGTCTCCAAGGTGGAAGGCGGGGATTACGATCTCGTCTCCTTCTCGACTCCGATGCTTACGGATCCTTCGGACGGCCTGATGCAGTTCGTGGATGGAGAGGTCAAAGGCTACAGCAACCCGAAATTCACCGAGCTGTACAAAAAAGGTCTGGAGACGACCGACATCGAGCAGCGCAAAGCGATCTACAAGGAAATCTACCAGCTGCTGAACGACGAGCTTCCGGTCATCTTCACGAGCTACAAGAAGAGCGTGTACGCGTACAACGCCAGGATCGAGAATCTGGCTGTGAGCCCGTTCTACGGCCTGGCGGCGAGCCTGCCGCAATGGTCGCTCAAGGACGTCCAGTAATCGTTTCGCTGCGATAAAAGAATCCATCCCCTGCCGGGCTGAGCGCGGCAGGGGATGACCTGTTAAGGAGCCGATATGAGCACATATTTGATCCGCCGCCTGAGCTATATGATTCTGATCCTGCTGGCAGCCTCCTTCCTGATCTTCTCGCTGTATGCCTTGACGCCGGGCGACTTCATCAGCGGGAACATCAAGCTGACGCCGGAGCGGAAGGCAGAGCTGCGCGAGATTTACGGCCTCAGCAAGCCGCTGATGGAACGGTACCTCACCTGGATGGGCAACGCCCTGCACGGCGACTTCGGCTACTCGCTCGCGCAGCAGAAGCCGGTGCTGACGATTTTCAACGAGTACATCTGGAATTCATTCCTGCTCGCCGTCGTGTCTACCTTCCTCACCTGGTTCATCGCCGTCGTCATTGGCGTCATCGCGGCGTACAAGCAGTATTCCTGGTTCGACACGATCGTCATGCTGGTCATATTCGGAGCGATGTCGATTCCTTCTTTCTTCATCGGCCTGTTCCTGATCAAGATTTTCGCGGTCGATTTCCACTGGCTTCCGCCGGGAGGCATGACGACGACAGGCAGCAATGCGACCGGCTGGGCTTATGCTCTTGAAGTCATCCGCCATATGACGCTGCCGGTCGCCGTCATGACGCTGCTCGGCCTCGGCTCTCTGACGAGATACTTCCGCAGCAATATGATCGATGTCCTCAAGCAGGACTATATCCGCACGGCGCGGGCCAAAGGGCTGACCGAGCGCAAGGTGCTGTTCACCCACGCGCTGCGCAACGCCCTGCTGCCGGCGATTACGCTCGTCGGCTTTGAGCTGCCGGCTCTGTTCGGAGGCTCGCTTATCATCGAGAGCATCTTCAACTGGCCGGGCATCGGCCAGCTGTACATGAAGTCGTTCGGCTTGCGCGATTATCCGCTGCTCATGGGCTTCACAATGTTCCTGGCCGTTCTGACCGTCATCGGCACGCTGCTGTCCGACATTCTGTACCGCGTGGCGGATCCGCGCGTCAAACTCTAGGAAGGAGGCTGTCATTCATGTCACTAGCAAAAGGCGAGCTCGCCGGACCGGGCAAGGCCGGCGCGAAAGCGAAAGCGGCGGCGAAGTCCTCGCTCTGGAGCGATTCTCTCCGCAGGCTGCTGAAGAACAAGCTGGCCGTATTCGGCTTTGCCGTCGTCGTCTTCATGTTTGCGGTCTGCTTCCTCGGCCCCATGTTCTCTCCGTACGCGGACAACAAGATCAATATGGCGCTGATGAACAAAGCCCCAAGCGCCAAGCACTGGCTGGGCAACGATGCGCTCGGCAGGGATGTGCTGACCCGCGTGCTCCAGGCGGGCCGCATCTCGCTCACGGTAGGACTGGCATCCATGGTGCTGTCCGTCTTGCTGGGCGGCCTGCTCGGCATCATCGCCGGCTATTACCGCGGCGTAGCCGATCAGATCATCATGCGAGTGGCGGATCTGCTGCTGACCATTCCCAGCCTTCCCCTGCTCTTCATCGCAGGCGCGCTCCTCTCGGAATGGAAGGTTCCTCCCGACTACCGGATGTACATCGTCATGATCATGCTGGCGATCGTCGGCTGGCCGGGACTGGCCCGCATGGTCCGGGGCCAGATTCTCAGCCTCCGGGAACGCGAGTTCATGCAGGCGACGACGGTGCTCGGCCTGCGCAGCCGCCGCAAGCTGTTCAACCATCTGTTTCCCAATCTGGTGCCGCTGCTGATCGTCATCGCCACGCTGAATATCGGCGGCGCGATTCTCAGCGAGTCCGTACTCAGCTTCTTCGGCCTCGGCGTCACGCCGCCGACTCCGACCTGGGGCAACATGATCGACGCGGCCAACAACATGATCGATTTCGAGAAGCGTCCTTGGCTGTGGATTCCGCCGGGTCTCTCCATCTTCGTGACGGTAGTCGCCATCAATATTTTCGGCGACGGTCTGAGGGACGTTCTGGACCCGAAAAAGGGAAGGTAGGTGCGGGTCGTGAAAGACTTGCTGCATATTGAGCAACTGAAAACGCATTTCAGCACGGAAGCCGGCACGGTGCGGGCCGTCGACGGAGTGAGCCTGCATGTGCGGGCCGGCGAAACGGTGTGCATCGTCGGGGAATCCGGCTGCGGCAAAAGCATTACGGCGATGTCGGTCATGGGGCTGGTGGAAGGCCCGTCCGGCAAAGTCGTCGGAGGCGCCATCGAGTTCGACGGCCGCGATCTGCTTGCCATGAAGGCGAACGAGCTGCGGACCGTGCGCGGCAACGACATTGCCATGATCTTTCAGGAGCCGATGTCGTCGCTGAATCCGGTGCTCAAGATCGGCGAGCAGATTGTCGAGCCGCTGATGGAGCATCGCAAGCTGAGCCGGAAGGAGGCGCGGGCGCGGGCGATCGACCTGATTACTCTCGTCGGAATCTCGCGGCCGGAGCAGATCATGGACTCGTATCCGCATGAGCTGAGCGGCGGCATGCTGCAGCGCGTCATGATCGCGATCGCGGTGTCCTGCAATCCGAAGCTGCTCATCGCCGACGAGCCGACGACCGCTCTCGACGTCACGATCCAGGCTCAGATTCTGGACCTGCTGCGCAGCCTCAAGGATGAAGGCGGGATGTCGATCCTGCTCATCACGCATGATCTCGGCGTCGTCGCGGAGATGGCCGACTACGTCGTGGTCATGTATTCCGGCAAGGTCGTCGAGGAAGGCGAAGTCGTGGAGCTGTTCAACAATCCGAAGCATCCGTATACGCAAGGGCTGCTGAAGTCCAAGCCGATCATCAACCAGCGCAAGGACACGCTGTATTCCATTCCCGGACAAGTGCCGAATCCGCTTGAGCTGACGGAATCCTGCTACTTCCACGATCGCTGTCAGCATTGCATGGAGATCTGCCGGACCCGGGAGCCGAAGCTGAAGGATGTCGGGCAAGGCCAGAAAACGGCTTGCTGGCTGTATGAAGAGGAGGCGCTGGCCCATGTCTGAGGCTTTGCTGGAAGTGCGGCATCTGAAGAAATACTTTCCGATCAAGGCCGGGGTGCTGAACCGCACCGTCGGACATGTCAAAGCGGTAGACGACATCAGCCTGACGATTCGTCCGGGCGAAACGTTCGGGCTTGTCGGCGAGTCCGGCAGCGGCAAGAGCACCGTCGGCAAAACGATCGTGCGGCTGACGGAAAAAACGGAAGGCGAAGTCCGCTTCAAAGGAAAGGATCTGTATCATCTTCCTTCCGAAGAACTGCGCAAGCTGCGTCCCGAGCTGCAGCTGATCTTCCAGGATCCTTACAGCTCTCTCAATCCCCGCGTGCGGATCGGCGATGCCATCGGCGAGGCGCTCCTGGACCACGGGCTGGTACCGAAGGAAGAGATCCGGGAGCGGGTGCAGGAGGTTCTGGCTTCCTGCGGGCTGTCGGCTTACCATATCGACCGTCTGCCCCATGAATTCAGCGGCGGACAGCGCCAGCGGATCGGCATCGCCCGCGCGCTTGCGCTGAATCCGGATCTGATCATCGCGGACGAGCCGGTGTCGGCGCTCGACGTTTCCATCCAGGCGCAGATCATCAACCTGTTCCGCAATCTGCAGGAGACCCGGAATCTTTCCTATCTGTTCATCTCTCACGATCTCAGCGTGGTGGAGCATCTGTGCAACCGGATCGGGGTCATGTACCTCGGGTCCATGATGGAGACGGGCACGCGGGACGAGCTGTTCCTCACGCCGCTCCATCCGTATACGAAGGCGCTGCTGTCGGCGGTGCCGGTGCCGATTCCGAAGCTGAAGCGGGAGCGGATCGTGCTGCGGGGGGATATCCCGAATCCCGCCAACCCGCCATCCGGCTGCAAGTTCCATACGCGCTGCCCGCTGGCCGTGGAGCGCTGCAGGCTGGAGGTTCCAGAGTTCCGCCATATGGGCGGAGAGCATTATGTGGCCTGTCATTTGGCTTGACGGCTTGCTTGAAATCCAGAATCGCCTTTCCCCTCGAGACGAGGCCGGGAAGGCGATTTTTTGTACGAGCGCACAATGCCGTGCACAGCGGACCGAAAGCAAAAGGAGATTGCCTCAAGGGAGGACTACAGGCGTTATAGTCGAATGTTGAAAGCATGGATTGGTTTTTCGAGTCGATCAGAAGGGAGCATCAAGCGGGAATGGGATATATCGAGAAGGCAACGAAGGATCTCTACGGTTATTTGCCCGGGCTGACTAAAAAGGAGGATTTTGAGGCCTTTTGGGAGCTTACTTTGAATCAGGCCAAGAAGGTGCCTCTGCAGCCGCAGCGGACGGAGATCGACTATCCGAGCCGGCATGTCGGCGTCTACGATATCGCTTATAACGGAATGGACGAGACCTCCATCCGGGGATGGCTGATCGTTCCGCATTTTTTGAAGAAGGAAAGCTATCCCTGCCTCATCCATTATCATGGCTTCTCGGGAAGCAGAGGCGAGCCGTCGGATCATATGCATTGGGCGATGATGGGCCTTGCCGTGCTCTCCGTCGACTGCCGCGACCAGGGCGGACCGACCGGGAACAGCGCTTCCTACACGCATGGCTTTGTCGGGAACGTCGCCGTCAAAGGCGTTCATGACAAGATGGAGTACTATTATCGGTATGCCTATATGGACTGTCTCAAGGCGATCGACTTCGCCTGCGCCCAGGCGGAGATCGATCCGACCCGCATCGTCATCGAAGGCGTCAGCCAGGGCGGGGCGCTCGGGATGGCAGTTTCGGCTCTGGACGACCGTCCCGCCGCCGTCCTGGTCGACGTGCCGAGCAACAGCAATCTCGAGGCCCGCGTCGAGGGCTGCCACGGCGCTTTCGGCGGCGTCACGGAATATTTGAAGCGGCATCCGGAGCAGACGGATCTCGTTTTGGACAATCTGAGCTACTTCGACACGATGAACATGGCCGACCGCATCCATTGTCCGGTGCTCGCTTCGGTCGCCCTCAAGGATGAGGTCTGTCCGCCGCAGATGTATTTCGCGACCTATAACCGGATCCGGACGGAGAAGGAGATGAACATTTATCCGTTCAATGGCCACGAGGGCGGCGGGTCGAGGCAGACCGAGGCCAAGTTGGCCTATTTGCAGCGGAAGTTTCCGGGTTGGTTTGCGTAGCGGGATGGATTCGCGAAGCAATAGCTTCAGGCAAGATCGGGTTTCAATTGTCTCCGCTTAAGCAGAGACATGGCTTGCAGGGGAACGAAATGGAAAAAGGAGATGGCATGTCATGAGCGACAATCGCCAAATGATCGAATTATGGCCTTCCGGCGCACCTCTGGCAGCGGGCGACGGAGAGGAGGACCGTCCGGCGCTGGAGGCTTACCTGGTTGAAGGCGCCGTAAGCGCCGTCGTCGTATGCCCTGGCGGCGGTTATGGGATGCGGGCCGAGCATGAAGGAGAACCGGTCGCGCTGTGGTTGAACGGCCTCGGAATCTCTGCTTTTGTGTTGCGTTATAGAGTCGCGCCTTATACGTATCCGTCCCCGCAGGACGATGTGCAGCGCGCCATACGCCATGTTCGCTATCATGCGCTGGAATGGGGCCTCGATCCGGATCGAATCGGCGTGCTCGGCTTCTCTGCAGGCGGGCATCTCGCCGCGACTGCGGCGACGCTGTACGATGACGGCCGGCCGGATGCCCAGGATCCGGAGGACCGGATATCGAGCCGGCCGAACGCGGCCATCCTCTGCTACCCGGTCATCTCGATGGACCTCGCCTATACCCATGAAGGGTCCCGCATCAATCTGCTCGGCCTTGATCCCGATCCGGCGCTGGTGGAACGGCTGAGTCCGAATCTTCACGTAAACGCAGACACTCCGCCCGTGTTTCTCTGGCATACATCGGACGACGGCGCCGTCCCGGTAGAGAACAGCCTGATGCTTGCAGCCGCTCTCAGCCGCGCCGGCGTACCGTTCGACCTGCATGTCTATGAGAAGGGAAGGCACGGCATGGGCCTCGCGGATGAGGATCCCCATGTCGCGAACTGGCACGCCGTCTGCGGGCTTTGGCTCCAGCAGCAAGGGTTTGGACGGCTGGAGGATGGTTTGTAGGGAGATGAGCGAATTGTTCGATTGATTTAGCAGTCAGGATCAGCCCGATGTTCTTAAGGGAAAGGAATGCAAGCCCACCAAGGGCTGACGGATCACCAGACTCTGACTGAATTGAGGAATTCGAATGAAGGACTATAGTAGACCCATTTTGAGCTATATTGGATTTATATTATTCGGATTAACAGTAATGGCTAATTTATGTTTTAGATTTAGTAGAACATCTGATGTAGGAATTGGGATGCTTTTGTCGCTAGCAAATGCATTATTTTTAGTCTTCACCTTGTTATGGGGCTTAATGGGGATAATTGAGTTTCGTATCCTGTTTAAATTACGCAAGAGTATTAAAAAGAAATTGGATATGGGGAGGATGGAAGAGAATGAATACTTGATTAAATTAAAAAGACTTAAATTATGTTTCGTAACAAACATGATATATTTTTTCGTATTTTTATTTCAACTTTTTTATGTTATTTATAATTGGGATCAAGTTGATGTTTAATTTAAAAATCATTATATTGCTTTTCGGATTCCATCTCTTCTGGAATGCGGAAGAATTTTATGAATCATGGATGGAATGAAATAGATCATGGAAATTTGATCGTCTATTCTGTAAAAATAAAAGCGCATTTCCGGACATTTCATTTGGAACGGGAAGGCTGCTGGGAGGAGAGGACAGAGATGAGCGGAAATGAAAATGCCGGTTTTTGGATTCGGCTGGGCGCGAGCCTTCTTGACTCTCTTATTGTTGCACTGCCGATTTCCCTTTTCTTCATGCTTTTCACAGGAAGGGATTTTGGAGATGATTTTTTTTCGAATTTATTGATGTTTCTGTATTCCTTGCTTGTGCCTGTTTTTTGGCACGGGTACACCGTTGGGAAACGGATATGCCGCATACGAATCGTGAAGGTCAGCGACGGACAGCCGCCAGGTATCGGTACCATGCTGCTGCGTACGTTGGTAGCGGGCCTTATCTACGCCATCTCATTTGGCGTCGGAGCCATTGCGAGCGCAATTATGGTCGGCGTTCGAGAGGACAAACGATCTATTCATGATTTTATTGCCGGTACCGAGGTCATAAAGGATTAAAGCTCGCGAATAAGACAAACAACCCGCGGTTAAGTGAACGTCAGCGTTCCCTTGGCCACGGGTTGTTTTGACTGGAATTTGTTATTGTTCCTCGTCTATATTCAAATGAAGCTTGCGCGTATTCTTCAGACCGATAAGACCGGTCGGATCCTGCTCCGTCTTGAATCGGGCAAAGGCTTCCGCTGCCTCCGAAGTGCGGATGCGAAGCGGCTTGTCCGCCGCCTGCACGAGACTCCAGACGACTTCGGCCACGGATTCGGAGGTTTGCGGCACCGAGGTGCGGGCAGCGAAATTGTCCATATACCGGGTGAGGATCGGCTTGTACTCGTCTTCCAGAATCCCACCGGTCTGCTGCAGATGATTCATGACCGTACCGGTGAATTCGGTCGCGATCGCACCCGGCTCCAGCAGCGTGATATCGATGTTGAAGGCAGGCTTGTAATAGGTAGCGAGACTTTCCATCAGTCCCTCCACCGCGAACTTGCTTGCGCAGTAAATTTCATTGAAAGGCTGCCCGACGAGTCCGCCGACGCTTGAAGTCGTCATGATATATCCTTGCCCGGAACGCCGAAGCAGCGGAAGAGCGGCCCGGATCGTATTCATCACCCCATACACATTGGTATCGAATACACGCTCGATATCAGCCATCTCCGCTTGTCCGAGCGCTCGCAAGCAGCCGAATCCGGCGTTGCAGAACAGCAGATCGAGCCGGCCCTGCTCTTCTTCAATCGTCCGAAAGGCGCGCTCCAGAGAAGCGGGATCGGTAACCTCCATTTCCAGAAAAGTAAGATTGGCCGTTCCGGCATGACGCATGGAATCACGCTCCAGATTACGCGTGCCGGCATAAACCCGGACGCCTTCCGAGGCAAGCTTCAGAGCCGATGCGAGGCCGATTCCGGACGAGGCTCCGGTAATGGCTGCTGCTTTTGACATTGGGCATTCCTCCTGCGATTTCGTTGCGATCCATTCTTTCATAACTAAACCATATAGCGGGACCATGCCAGGGTCAAGCTGACGCGAACATGAAGTTCAAGCCGAACAGGCCCGCATCATGCGGACCTGAAGGCGAGGAGAAGTCTGTGCCGGACGTTTTTTGTCCATCCATGGCTGGAAAGGCGATGCTCCTGACTATTTCCAGCCCGGCATTTCATCGAGCGTCAACACGTTGGCGGCAGCGTAAATGCCCGGGAGCGCGCTTCGATTGTCCTCGATGAAGTCCGGCCAAAGCATCGCGTAAATCCATTTGTTCTGGCTGGCGAGCAGCGAGGAGGAAGGCATGAACTGGCATTCGCCGATCGCAATCGGCTTCCCGCCCGACACTCGTTGCATCGTATTGTAATTCGTCGTGGTGTATCCCGTGTTATAGACGTCCAGCGAAGCGATATCGAAGTAGGAAGCACCCGGATTGTAGGCGTCGATTTCCGTACTGAGATTGGAGAAGTCCTGGATGTTCCAGACCCAAATGATGTTCTCCAGTCCTTTTGCATTCGTCAAATAATCATGCGTGATCTGGTACAGCTTGGCGGTTCCGTTCGACCCTTTGTGGCAGGACCACCAGAAGACGCATTGGTTCATCTCGTGGAAGGGGCGGAACAGGACGACGACATTGTTGTTCTCCAGGTCCTGCAAATACGTGGACAGCGTGTCGAGGCGGCCGATCCAAGCGTTGTACAGGCTCGTTCCCGGCGTCGTGAGCTGGGTGAATTGGGCATCGGTCAGCTTGGCCGGATTGGCTCCGCCGATATCGTCCCAGCTGCAGTATTCATCCCGGTTCGGAGCGCAGGCATGATACATCAGCGTGACGAGCGCGCCTTTGTTGAACTGGTTTTTGGCTTCGTTGATCATCGTCTGGCGCTTGTCGACAGCTCCGCTGCCGAAGCCAAAGTCGCCGCCCCACAAGGAGGGCGTGCGTCCGGCGATGGAGGCGACAGTGTTGCTGTCGCTTGTCGGCGTACCGGCGTTTTTGTTCTCGATGCCGACGATCGTATGGTTGCCGGAAATTCCGTTCAGGTAATCCAGAACGCGCTGCTTGACGGCCGCGACGCCGGTGCCGCTTCCGCCCCCGGCGCTGTTGTAGACCTCGAATTCATAGAGAGAGAAGCCGTAGCTCGTAGCGCGCTGGATCAGATATACCTTGACATAGCGTGCTGACGCGGGAGAGAAGGTGATCGATGTGGTGCCGCCGGTGCCGCTGTAATTGGAATAAACGGTCGTCCAGGTGCTGTTGTCGGTCGAGGTCTGCACCTGGAACTGCTTGGCGTAGGCCGCTTCCCATTTCAGCACGACCTTGGCGATGCTTTGCGGGGACCCGAGATCGACATAGATGTACTGCTGGTCGGCATAGGATGAGCTCCAGCGAGTGGAACCATTGCCGTCGACCGCATTAGATGCCGGAGTCGTGGAATCCTCGGTGGAGGAGACGGTGACAGGCTTGCCGAGAGCCAGATTTCCGGTAGAAGAGCTGCCGCCATCGTCGCCGTAAATTTCGAATTCGTAAAGGGAGTAGCCGTAGGCGGTCGCGCGCGTGAAGGCGTACATTTTCACATAGCGGGCGCTGGCGGTGAAGGTGATCGTGTTGGTGCCGCCTGTGCCGCTGTAATTGGAATAGACGGTTGTCCAGGTCGAATTGTCGTTCGACGTTTGAATCTGGAAGCCTTTGGCATAAGCGGCCTCCCAGCGCAGCACAACGCTGGAGATGGAGCGGGCTGCGCCCAGATCGACGATGATATACTGCTGATCGCTCGTATTGGACGACCAGCGGGTGGATGTATTGCCGTCGGCGGCGTGGGAGCCGCCATATTCGGAGCTTTGGACCGAGGAGACCGTTACCGGCTTGCCTAGCGCCAGGTTGACCGTTGCGGCCTCGGCGGAAGGGGAGTGGACGGCTCCGAGCGCAATCGAGACCAGAATCAGCGCAATAGCGCACAGCCAGGCGGGGCGGGAAATGGACACGTTACAAAACCTCCTGAAGGTTGATGGGCCAAGCCTTACCTTGGTGCCGACTCATGCTGCTTGGAGCAAAATCGGCAGCAGCTGCTTTCCATAGGAAGCCGGCGACTGCGCCTCAAGGCGATTCGATAAGCGACGGTCACCTCCTTCAGAATAAATGAATGCGTTTCCATAATTCAACAATAGTATAGGATTCGAATAAAACTTTTGCAACAATTTAATTTTGTTTAATTTAAAAGAATTTAAAGCCGCTTATATTCGAGTAAATGAGTGCTGGCACCCATACTCCTTCCATTGTGCCGGTTAGGCATTGGATGACGGCGCGGCTTGCACGCTCCGGTGAGCGCCGGCAGTGGCGAGTAGGCCGTTCAATCGTCATTCCAGGTTCAGTTGACTTCGACAACTGTTACCGATAGAATAACAGTAAGCTTGCAGAGGGGAGAGGATATCATGAACAGTGAATTCACGATTGCCGTGCATAGCCTCGTCTATTTGGCATACCGCCCTGATCGGATGGCGACGAGCGAAGCGATTGCGAACAACGTGAATACGCATCCCTCTCGAGTCCGCAAAGTGATGAGCTGCTTGAAAAAGCGGAATTACGTTGTGACCAAGGAAGGGCTGGGCGGGGGCTATATTCTTCATTGCAGCCCGGAGAGCGTGACGCTGGCCGAGATTTACCGAGCGACCTCCATCGGAACGATGAAGCCTTCGTGGTGCTCCGGTACCGAAGAGGGAGATTGTCTTGTCGCCTGCAATATGGCGAACGTCATGGATGTCATCTTCATGGAAACCGAGGAGAAGCTGCTTCAGCATCTGGAAAGCATGACGATCCGCGACGTGCTGGAGCGCATCAAGTCCGCCCGGACCGCAGCGCTCGGATAGGCTGCCGAGCGTTGGTGCGGAGACGTTTTACGAGCTAACTGTCACTTTTTTGAATATAGATTCTGGGGAGGCATGGGAAAATGAGTTCAGTAGATTACCTTATCGGCATGGGGGACTGGGTCAGCGGGACTACAGTCATGGATGAACGCTTCATCGGTTTTATCGATTCGGTCGACTCCGACACCTGCCGGATCCACGTTACCCAGAGCGACCGCGAACGCATCGTAGGCAAAAAGGTCGGAGCGAGAACATCGAAGGTGCGCAAGCTGGATGTCCATAAGCCTGCCGCAGATGCGGAACTGAGAAGCCTGATCGAGCTGGCGCTGATGACCAAGGACGAGGACTGGTTCAAGGAGCTTGCAGCCCGTCTTTCCGGCGTCGACGAAAATGCGGCTTCCAGCCCGGCTAACGGGGGTCCCGTGCATCGCTTCGCTGTCTATGAATGAGTACGGCAGCCGCAAATGGCACGCCAACTGCTCACGCGGGCGGCGATGATTCCGGCAAGCCCCTGTCTGCAGCTTGCAGGCAGGGGCTTTTTCGCAGGAGCGGGTCATAGCTTAAATCCCGGCATTGTCCTTCTGATTGCGGCCTTGTACGCATAGGCTGTAGCAAAAGCGATTGAAGCCGGGAGGGATGGCCAGTGGCCCGATGGGGAAGGCGAGTCAGATGGAAGCTGCCGGTTGCTCCGGCCAAACGAATGCGCATGGCCAAGCCGCGTGCTTCCGGAGGCTGGAGGCCCGGAGCTTCCAAGCCGCCCGCGCAGTGGAGGCCGTCGGCCCGAACGGCCTCGCGAAGAATGAGCGCTGTTCGAGTTCAAGGGCGGACGCCTCCATCCTTTCCGCGCCCGCGGAAAATCCGCAAGCGGTGGTGGCTGCTGTTTCTGGCCCTTCTCGTTCTGGCCGGCACGGTGAACGCATACGTGTTCGTCGAAAGAAAGCTTCAGCCCCCTTTGATGAGGGTGGCGCAGATCAAGGTGAAGCAGATCATGACCGAAGCGATCAACAAGGCGATTACGGAACAGGTGGCTTCCGGGACGGATCTGCAGAACCTGATCGATTGGAAGACAGGCGACAATGGCAAGATAGCCGCTTTCATGATGAATTACAACGAGCATATGAAAATAACCGCGCAAACGGTCCAGACGGTGCAAAGCACGCTGAAGGACAGCGACAAGTTCAAGGAGGGCATTCCGATCGGCCAGGCTTTCGGAAGCGCGCTGCTGTCTTCCTTCGGTCCCCGCATTCCGGTCCGCTTCGAGCCGCTCGGAGACGCTCAGGTGGAGCTGGGCACGCGCAAAAGCGATGCCGGCATCAACATGGTTCTGGTTGAGGTCTATATCCGGATCAAAACCGAGCTGGCCGTCATCATTCCTTTCGATTCCAGCTCCCAGTCGCTGGAGACGGAAATACCGGTCTCTTATCTGATGGTGGTCGGCGATGTTCCGAGCTATTATTACGATGGCAAAGGCAATCCGGTCGGTGACGCGAAAGCCAGCGCGCCTGCTCTCGCCCTGCCTCCCGTCCCGACGACTCCGGAAACGGCCGGCGGCGGCTCCGGGCAGCATTGAGCGAGAGGGGACACAGCCTCCAGGATAACTCCGATGCGCTGGTTCAGGCGAGCGGCGAGCCTTGATTTATCAACAGACAAGCAATAAAGCAGGCGAAGGCCGCGAGCCTTCCGCCTGCTTTATTTGCGGAATCATTTCCCTTTCGCCTTCTTGGCTTTGAGCTCCTGCCGCTCCCACTGCTTCAGCAGCGGATAAGGATCGAAAGCCCACTCCACCATGCCCCGGTCGCGATAAATGCCGTAATGCAAATGGGGCGGGAATTTTCCCGATGTGCCGGGCTTGCCGTATCCGGAGCTGCCGACCCAGCCGAGCGTCTGGCCGGGCGTGACGGCTTGTCCGGTTTTCAGCGATTTGTCGAAGCCGGACAGATGGGCGTAATAGTGGTAGCGGTTCTCGGCGTCGCGAATTCCGATTCTCCACCCTCCGTAGTTGTTCCAGCCCATGTTCTCGACGATGCCGTAGCAGGTGCTCCGCACAGGAAGGCCGTAGTCCGCGAAAATATCCGTTCCCTCGTGCGTCCGATGGCCTCCCCAGCCGCGCGCGGTGCCCCAGGTGCTGCGATAGGAGTAGTTGGTTCCAACGGGGACGGGGAACGCGCTTCCGGACAGATCGACCCGTCCGTAGGTCTTGTACAGCTGGGCGAATTGGCTCACCCGCTGGACGGCCCGGATATTATGGTAGTATTCCCACACGCCGATGACGAAATCGTCCGGCGCCGTTCCATATTTGGCGACCGCGGCCGATTGGGAGTACAGCAGATCGAGGTCGCTGGCCGGATCGGCCTTCCCGTCACCGTCGCCGTCCTTGCCTATCCCGCCGAAGACGAGGATGGAATCGGGATTGCGGTCGTCGGCATCGGGGTTGAGAGCGCCGGTCCATTGTTCCGGGGTCACATATAAGCCAGCCCATTTCCCGAGTTTCGGCCTTGATTTGGGACGGGCTTTGCCGAGGGTCCGCTCGTATTGGTCGAGGGCGGCGACCTGCTCCCAGGACAGCCCGGTAAGAAGCGCCATCCGGGCGTATACCGGCTTGCGCTCTTCCTTGGACGACGCTTCCAGAGCCTGCTCCTGTCCGGCGGATTCCGGCACGGCCGCGGCGGATGCGGCTCCGCAGCCTGCGGACAGCAGCAAAATCGAGGCCGCCGCGAACATCATTCTTTTCAACACGGTATTCCACCTCCACGGCAAAATGAAGCTTTGCCCTAGGTTCTGCATGGCGATTGGTTTTTATCCGAAACATGTTATAATAGATGACAGTTTGACGCTATCGTACCTTATACGCGATTTATGAGCGATTTACAGGAAAGCAGGGGATTTCATGAGCACGAGAGCTCCCAAGCCGAAGCTCCCGAAGCCGGAATGGCTGAAGATCAAGCTGTCGACGGACGGCAACTATGCCGAGCTTAAAGATATGATGCGTTCCAAGACGCTGCATACGGTATGCGAGGAAGCTCGCTGCCCCAATATTTACGAATGCTGGGCCAACCGCACGGCAACCTTCATGATTCTGGGCGATATCTGCACGCGGGCCTGCCGCTTCTGCGCGGTCAAGACGGGCCTGCCGACGGAGCTCGATCTCCAGGAGCCCGAGCGCGTGGCCGAAGCTGCGGAGCAGATGGGACTGCGCCACTGCGTCGTCACCTCCGTTGCACGCGACGACCTCTCCGACGGCGGCGCGATGATTTTCGCCGAGACGATCAAAGCCATCCGCAAGCGGCTTCCGCTGTGCAGCGTCGAAGTTCTCATTCCCGATTTTCTCGGGAAGCGGGAATCGCTGCAGATTGTCATGGACGCCAAGCCGGACATCCTCAACCACAACATCGAAACGGTCGAGCGCATGTCCGACCGAGTCCGGGCCCGCGCCAAATATGCCCGCTCGCTGGAGCTTCTGAAGCGCGCCAAGGAAATGAATCCCGACATTCCGACCAAATCCAGCATCATGCTGGGCGTCGGAGAGAAATACGAAGAAATTCTGGCTTCAATGGACGATCTGCGCGCCGTGGACTGCAATATTCTGACACTGGGCCAGTATCTGCAGCCGTCCCCGAACCATTTGGCTGTCGAGCGCTACGTCCATCCGGACGAGTTCAAGCAGCTCAAGGAAGAAGGAATGGCGCGCGGCTTCAGCCACGTGGAATCCGGTCCTATGGTGCGCAGCTCCTACCATGCGCATGAACAGGTGAAATCCGCAACTGGAGCGGCTGCAGGCGTCTAAGCAGCAGCTGCCTGCCCGCGAGGAGGGTACGGACTTGATATTCGTCGGCACGAGAAAGTACGAGCTTATCCATGAGCACAAAGCCGCCTGGAATGCGGAGGTGTTCCGCGATCGCTACAGCGACATCCTGGAGCGCTACGATTATATTCTCGGCGACTGGGGCTACAGCCAGCTCAGGCTCAAGGGCTTCTATCGGGACGATAGCCCCAAAGCGAACCGGGATACGGCTTTTTCCGCTATCATGGAATATGTCAATGAATATTGCAATTTCGGGTGCGCTTACTTCATCATGGAGCTGAAGGAGCCGCTCAGCGCCGATCCGGATGCCCCTCCGGAGGAGCCGGGTCCGGACGACATTGTGATCGTGCCTGGCGTGCGCCGATTCGAAGAGGACAGCTACAGCCGTCCGCCGGCAGCCGATCGGCGCGGCCGCGGCGACCGCTCCTCCGGCAAGCGCGGCAGCGATCAAGCCGACGGAACCGACGCGAAACAAGGCGAGGCCGCTGCGGAAGCCGGCGGCGGCGGGGAAGCCGCAGCCGCCACCGATCGGCGCGGCTCGCGCCAGGGCTCGCAGGGCGGCCGCTCAGGCGGCGGCAAGCGCCCGGGCGG
>NZ_JZEJ01000001.1:5272319-5301512 GCF_001188365.1 Paenibacillus sp. D9
CGAGCCCGCCGCTGAAGGCGGAGGCGAACGCCGCGAGCAGAGCGGCGGCGAGAGCCGGCGGGAGCGGCGCGGCCAAGCGGCGGCTGCGGAACGCACGCGCGAAGCGGCCCCCGAAGCTCGCAGCGAACGGCGCGAGCATCAGTCGGGGGGCAAGCGGCGCTCCGGCAGGAGCGGCGGTTATCCCCGCCGCGACGGCGACTCGGCGAGCGCAGGCCAGGGAGCGGAGCAGAAGTCCGGCGGAAGCAAGAAGCGTCCGTCTCCGCCTCCGACCCCGCCTCCGACCAGCTGAGCGTCAAAAAAAGGATGTTCCCTGCAAGCCGGCTATGCCGTGCTTCGGGAACATCCTTTTTTATCGTTGCCTGCTCGTCCGATTTCAGTTGTCGCTGAAGTCGATGAACGCATCGCGCACGCGGTTCCAGAAAGGGAACGGACGGTAGCGGGCGAAGCTGATCTTGGCAGGAGCGACGCTGCAGCGGATGGAGCGGATATCGGCCCTCTCGATGCTCAGATGATCGATCGTGAGCAGCAGCCTCTGATCCTTTTTGGACACGATGTCGCAGTGGTGATGCTCGGGCAGGATGACCGAGGTGCCGAGCGTCCGGTAGACGCGGTTGTTGATCGATGCGATCTCCGCGAGCTGCAGGGAAGGAATGGACGGGTGGATGACTGCTCCGTTGAGGCTCTTGTTGTAAGCGGTGCTGCCCGACGGCGTCGAGATGACCATGCCGTCGCCGCGGAAGGTTTCGAAGGGCTCGTCGTTGATGTTGACCTGCACGACAAGAGTGCCGTCGACGCCCTTGAGCGTGAATTCGTTCAAGGCCAAATATCCGGTTGCTCCCTCCGGAGTATCCAGCTCGATCTGGGCAATGGGGTAACGGACGATGCGCGGCTTCTGCTCGGCCATCATCTCCACGAGCTGCTCGATCTCATCGGCCTTCCAGTCGGCATAAAAGCCGAGATGGCCGGTATGGACGCCGACGAAGGCAATGTCATCGACTCGGTCCAAATAAGTATGGAAAGCATGGAGCAGGGTTCCATCCCCGCCAATGGAAACGACGGTATCCGGCTTCTTGTCGTTGCGGACGAAGCCTCGTGACGCAGCCAGCAGGTGGAAACGCTCCGTCAATTCATTGGAATACCGGTCGCCTCTGCTGAGTACCACATAATTGATCAAGAATGGCGCTCCTTCCGAAACAAACAGGATAACCTGATGATAGCGGAAAACCGGCGTGAAAACAATGTCGAACGCACTTCAGCCCGGTCCGAGCCACCCCCACAGCAGATAGACAAGCGCCGCCGCGATAAGGCTGTGCGCGAGCCTTGCGAGCAGGAAGGGACGGTAGCGCAAGCCGGTATGGCTGAGCAGGCTGGCGATCTGGGCGTGGACGGACAGACCGGCCCAGCTAAGCACCCATGCGGCGGCCGCTGCCTGATGGATGAGCGGAACTCCGGCTTCGGCGGAAGCCTTGGCGCCGAGAGTGACCTCGAACAGGCCGCTTACGAAAGGAGCGGCCATATCGCCGGACAAGCCGAATCGAACAAACAAGGCCGCGAAGAAATGCTCCAGCGCCCCAAGCACCGAGGCTTGGCGCAGAAGCTCCATCAACACGGAGAACACGACGACGAGACCTCCGACAACGACCATGAGCCTGAGGCCGGAAGCGATGGAATCCTTGAGCAGCACGCTGAAGGAGCGTCCGTCGAGCAGCCTTGCTTCGTGCATCGCCTTCAAGGCCGCGCTTAGGCCGCGCTGCGGCTTTCCGGTACCGGACTTTCCGGCTCGGGAGGCTGTCTCAGGTTCCGTGGCACCGTGGAAACGCATGAGCACGCCGATGATGAGGCTGCCGCCATAATGAGCGGCTGCAAGAATAGGGGCGAGAGCCGACTGGTGGAAGAAGCCGACCGACACGGCTCCGATCAGAAAAATGGGATCCGAGGTCGTCGTGATGGCGACGAGCCGTTCTCCTTCCACTCGGGTCAGGAGCTGCTGATCCCGCAGTTGGGAGGTGAGCCTGGCGCCGACCGGATACCCTGACAGATAGCCCATCGCAAGCACGAAGCCGCCGCTGCCGGGAATCCGAAAAAGCGGGCGCATGAACGGATCCATCAGCTTGCCCATGAAGTGGACGATTCCTATGCCGAGCATCAGCTCCGAGATGACGAAAAAAGGAAAGAGCGCAGGAAAAAGGACTTCCCACCAGATGGCTAGTCCTCTTAGGGAAGAGTGGAGGACCGGTTCGGGAAAAACGGCCATCAGCGCTGCGAGCAGCGCCGCGCAGAAGGCGGTCACGGTACTGGGGTGTAGCAGCATTCTTGCCATGTAACGATCCGTTCCTCCTTATGAAGCCTGGTTAACTTTAAGATATGACCAGCGATGGACAAACAGAAGCCGAATCGCAGGCAGCCTGAAGGCAAAGGTGGAGAAGTCGGAAAAATCCAAATGATGAAAAAAATCATTAGAAAACGCTTGCAAAAAGGGGTGGCATTTACGGGGCGATATGGTACAATAGCATTACCTTTACCATGCTTGGAGTGATGGACATGAGTATTGTCGCCGGCATTCTGGTCTGTGCTTTTGTGTATGTGATTCGCGAGTCCCTTATGGCTCCTGGTGAAGAAGAATACGATAGCTGAAGAATCCTACTATAACCACATTCCAAATGCCCGCGGAAGCGGGCGTTTTTTTGTATGTAAAGGCTTTCGTGAAGAAGAAGAAAACAAGACTAAAGAACTAATAAGGGAGGCAATTATTGCCGATGAATAGATATAACAGCCTATACGAATTGATGGGCGGTCATGAGACCGTAGCAAGAATGGTGGAGGCCTTTTATCCTAGAGTCCAAAAGAACGAGCTGCTGTCTCCGCTGTTTCAGCGGGATATCGGGCCGGTTATGGAAAAGCAAATCCAATTCCTTACCCAGTTTTTCGGCGGACCTTCTCTGTTTTCCGACCAGCACGGCCATCCGATGATGCGCGCCCGCCATCTTCCTTTCGCGATTACGAAGGAACATGCCGATGCTTGGCTCGCCTGCATGAGCGGAGCTTTGGAGGAGATCGGCATGCCGGAGGATTTGAAGTCCCATGTGCTCGAGCGGCTGTCGGGACCTGCCCATCATTTCGTTAATACCGCTTCGGACGGAGGCAACGAAAGTTAAGGAGATGATCTCCACATGGAGCCGCTATATCAGACCGCAGCACTGTGCCCCTGCTGCGGCAACGGATTCGAGACACCCCGTGTCCGCCCGAGCTTCAAGCGGGCCGTAGCGGTCGACACCGATTTCTGTTCTCATTTCAAGGGAATTCATGCCGACTATTATGTTGTCCGGGTTTGCCCGCAATGCGGCTTTTCAACGACGGAGAACAGCTTGAGCAGCCTTACCGATGCGCAGAAGGAGAACTATTATTCCCTGTATGGACGGATGTGGCAGCCCCGCAGCTATAGCGGTGCGCGCACGAGCAGCCAGGCTTTGGACTGCTACAAGCTGGCCCTGCTCAGTGCCGTAGCCGCGCAGGACAAGGATCGTTTGATCGCCGGACTTCTCCATCATATCGCCTGGCTGTACCGGGATGAGGGCGACAGCGGCCAGGAGATGCGGTTTCTCCGGCATGCGCTGGAATCTTATCGGCGGGTGTACGAAACCGAGAAAGTGGACAATGACGCCAAGCTCATGTACCTGATCGGAGAGCTGCACAGGCGTCTCGGCGAACGGAAGGAGGCGGTGTGGTGGTTCTCCAGAGTGGTGAACGACAAGCGGATTGTGGACGCCGCGATGATCAAGGCAAGCCGCAGCCAGTGGCAGCTGGTGCGCGAAGGAAACGAGGATGCGCCTGAATGGATGATGGGGGGCATTCCGCAAGCAAGCGGAGGTTATGAAGCGCAGGCTATCGGCTGAGGTTCATTCCTTGTATAAATGCAAGCAGGGCGTTCGCCCGTCATGGTGACGGGCGCGCCTTTTTTTCATTGCTTGGGCGCAAAATGACTCCAGCCTCTTTTGCTTGAAGGCAGGAGCGGCGGACTTGAACAGCAAAAAGAAGTCCCTGAGCAGCAGCAAGGCTGATAGGGACTTCCAAAATTAGTGAAGGCGGTGAAGATCGGTGTCGGTGAGCAGGTAGTCCTTGTCGGCATCGACCAGCGTGACCCTGCTGTGGCAGCATGGAAATACGAGCAGCCTTTTGGCTCCGGAAGATACGCTTTTCAGATCGGCGGGCTTCAAGGGAAGCAGGACATGGTCGGTTCCGCAGAAGGGACAGGTTACATAGACGTCCTTCATCATCACGTCGTAAGGCAACGCCTTTTCAAACGGGATCATGGGTATCGCCTTGCTGCGGATCGGGTGCGGATTCCGCCTCGTTCGCGGTATCCGGCGTATTTTTGGCAAGCTCGGCCATCTTCTGAAGCAGAATGTGGCGGGGCATATGCATGAGATGCTCCAGCGGAATGTTAAGCTCTTTGGCCAGCCGAACCGCGGTTTCGGCTGACAGCTGCAGGGGTCTGGACATGGCGGTGCCTCCTCAGGCCGGTTCCGTCTCCGCAGAACAGGGTAGCGCGTCGGAGCGGATTGGCGATATAATTCAGTTATACAACGGGAACGCCGGCGGTGCAAACCGAATGCTTCTGCCGGATAGCCCATGGCGGGCAGCTGCCTGCCGAAAGGAGACCGTCCATGGAAACCAATACATACCCGCTGACATGGGATTTGGATGTCTTTTTCAAAGGGGGAGCCGCATCCCCGGAGCTGGAGGAAGTTCTCAAGGGCGTGAAGGCCGACATTGCCCGCATCAGCCAAACGATGCTGGCTTCTTCCGGTTCGGAAGGCGTTCCGGGAGCCAGGCCGGAACAGCTGGAGGAGTGGACGGATACCCTCCAATCCATCCAGGTGCGCCTGCACGAGGCTGCTTCCTTCGTCGGCTGCCTGATGGCGGAAAATGTGGACAATACAGCGGCTACCGCTCTTAATGGCCGCATCCAGTCCCTGGAAGCCGACTATCTCATCGCGCTGACCCGCTTCGACGACCTCATCAGCCGCACTCCGGATTCCATCTGGGACGGCTGGGTACAGAGCTCTCCGGTCCGCTTCTACCTCAACGAGCGGCGCCAGAACGCCAAGGACAAGCTGAGTCCGGAGCTGGAAGCGCTGGCGGCCGACCTGGCCGTCGACGGCTACCATGGCTGGGGCAATCTGTACAGCCGCATCGTCTCCCGCGCGAAGTTCCGCGCCAAGGACAAGGACGGTCAGGAGAAGGAGCTTTCCGCAGGCCAGATGTTCAACCGTTTGTTCGAGGCGGACCGCGCCGTGCGGGCCGAGTCCTTCGCCGAGTGGGAGCGCGAATGGGCGGAGCATGCCCAGCTTTGCGCCGATGCGCTGAACCATATTTCCGGCTTCAGGCTCAAGCTGTATGACCGCCGCGGCTGGAGCGACGTCCTCAAGGAGCCGCTCAAGGTCAACCGGATGACACAGTCGACGCTGGATGCCATGTGGGGAGCGATCAACGAAGGCAAGCAGGATCTGGTGCGCTACTTCGAGCGCAAGGCCAAGCTGCTCGGGCTTGAAAAGCTGGCTTGGCATGACATCACGGCGCCGATCGGCGGTGCTTCGAAGCATATTCCATACGAGGAAGGCTGCGACCTGATCCGCGAGCAATTCGCCAAGTTCGACCCGGCGCTGGCCGAGTTCGCCGACAAGGCTTTCCGCGAAGGCTGGATCGAGGCGGAAGACCGCCCCGGCAAACGTCCTGGCGGCTTCTGCACCTCGTTCCCCGCGACGGGACAGACCCGTATCTTCATGACCTACTCCGGGACGGAGGACAATGTGTCTACGCTTGCCCATGAGCTCGGACATGCCTACCATCAATACGTCATGGACGGGCTGCCGGCGTTCTCTCAGAACTATGCGATGAACGTGGCCGAGACGGCTTCGACCTTCGCCGAGATGATTGTGGCGGAATCCCAGCTCGAGCAGGCGAAGACCAAAGAAGAAAAACTGTCGCTGCTGGAGCTGAAAATCCAGAACGGCGTTTCGTTCTACATGAACATCCATGCCCGGCTCCTGTTCGAGGTCCGCTTCTACGAAGAGCGCCGCAACGGCGAAGTATCCGTCGAGCGCCTGAACGAACTTATGGTCGAAGCCCAGCGCGAAGCGTTCAGCGGCGTGCTTGACGAGGCGCATCCTCATTTTTGGGCTGCGAAGCTTCATTTCTACATTACGGATGTTCCTTTCTACAACTTCCCGTACACCTTCGGCTACCTGTTCAGCGCAGGCCTGTACGCCAAAGCCAAGGAGGAAGGCCCTTCCTTCGCGTCCCGCTACGTCGACCTTCTCCGTGATACGGGCAGCATGACCGTAGAGGAGCTGGCGCTCAAGCATCTGGGAGTGAATCTGCAGCAGGCCGGATTCTGGCAAAGCGCGGTCGCGCTGACCAGCGAAGACATCCGCCAGTTCATGGAGCTGACGGAAGAATAATTCGAACCCCTTTTCTCCATTCCCGCCGGGATGGAGGAAAGGGGTTTTCCTTTCATCGCTGCAGCTGCTCTCAGCGGTATGCCCGCTCATAAGCAAGCCATTCCGCTCTCCATGAAGATTCCATAAAGGCTCTTGAATCGCCGCTGGCGTCGGGAGTATGCTTGACCCGGGCGAAAGCTTTTCGAGCTTCAAGCGGACGGAGGAAGAAGCCCTGAAAAAGTTGAACCCGGCGGCGGAAAAGGTGGAATAAGCTGCCGGTGTAGACGAGCATGTTAAAGGTCGGGGCTTTGGACATTCCGGCTGCGCTTGACGGCGGCACAGCCGGCGGATTCATGGTTTGTCTTTTTGGCCGAAAGGGTAAAAAAACGGATGGACATATGAACAGGAGGCAGGAGAAGCATGAAATTCTTTTTGGATACCGCCAATGTCGAGGAAATCAAACGGATCGCCAAGCTGGGTCTTGTAGACGGAGTGACCACGAATCCGACGCTGGTTGCCAAGGAAGGCCGCATATTCAAGGAAGTCGTGCAGGAAATCTGCAGCATCGTATCCGGTCCGGTCAGCGCCGAGGTCACGGGCTCCACGAGCGATGAAATGCTCAAGGAAGCGCTGGAAATAGCGGAATGGGCGCCGAACGTCGTCATCAAGGTCCCCCTGACGGAAGACGGCCTGTTCACGACCCATGCACTCTCCCAAAAAGGAATCAAAACCAATGTGACGCTCGTATTCTCCGCCGCTCAAGGGCTCATGGCGGCCAAGGCGGGAGCGACGTTCATCAGTCCGTTCGTCGGCAGGCTGGACGACATCGGCATGACGGGCATGGATCTTGTGCGTGATTTGACGACGATTATCAACAATTACAAGTTCCAGACCGAGATCATCGTAGCCAGCGTGCGCAATCTGGAGCATGTGAAGCAGGCTGCGGTCGCCGGAGCGCATATCGCTACGATCCCGGGCTCCTTGCTGCCGTCGCTGTGGAAGCATCCATTGACGGATATCGGCATCGAGAGATTTACGGCTGACTGGAACAAGATGCAGGCCAGCCTCTCCGCCAAAGGCTGACGAGAAAGAAGATTGACGGGATTTTAATCTCCGTGATATAGTGAATTCAACTAAATTTTGGTCATGCGGAAGCACCGCGAACGATCAGGGTACCCCCTGTTGCGTTTGCGGTGCTTTTTTGCGTCTCCATGAAGGAGGACTCCATGGGAAAGCTTGATCTTATTCTGGCTGCCGACGGCGAGTACGCCAGGCGCTTAAGCGAATATATGCGGGATATGCCCGGCGGCAGATGGCGGGTAACGGCTTGCACGACGCCGGATAGTCTTCGCGGTTATTTGAAGGGAGGGTATCCGGTAGATCTGGTTCTGGTCGAGCCCGCATTCATCCATGAAGCCGAGAAAGCCTGTCCGGTTTCCAGGCTGGCTGTTCTTGTCAGAAGGCGGGGGGAGGGAGGCGGACATCCGGAGCTGCTTCAGTTCAGACCGCTTCCGGAGCTGATCGCATCTATGGAAGCGGTGCATGCGGGGACAGATGCGCTCAGGACATCGGCAGACGGGAGAGCGTTTGTAGCAGCCGTCTACGATCCGGCAGGAGGGCAGGGCAAGACGGTGCTTTCCATAGAGCTTGCCCGGCAAGCGGCGGCGCAGGGCCAGCGGGTGCTGTACCTCAACTTCGAGGTATGGGAGGCTTCGGAGGTTTTTCTCGGCTCAGGCTCCAGCACCCCCGAAATGGAAGGAGGAGTCGGCAGGCTGCTTTACTGCCTCAAGGCGGGCAAGCAGGATGCGGCCCGGCAGCTTGCGCAAATCCGTACGTTCAGCAGCGCGGTGAAATGCGACTATTTCCCGCCGTCTCCGGGACCGGAGGAACGGCTGGCCATGACCGGCGAGGATGCTGTCCTGCTGCTCGATTTTCTTGCCGGCGGCGGGTTTTACGATTTCATCGTAGCGGATATGGACAGCCTGCTGGACGAGGCCGCTGCATCGATCTGGCAGCGGAGCGGCCGCATCGTCTGGCTTGTCCCCTCATCGGAATCCTCAATCGCGAAAACTCGCTCGGCGCTGGACTACGCGGCGAGAGCATACCCGGACGGGCTCAGGATGGAAGAGCGGAAGGTTTTGTTCGTGCAAGCCATGGCAAGGCCAGATTCGCAGAAAGCGGCGGAGCTGACGGGCGGCCGGGGGCCGGCCGCCAGGGATCCGCAGCTAGACTATGCGGCTGCCCTTCCCGTCATGGCCCAATACCGCGAGGGCGGGACCGTAAGTCCCGCTTATGCCAACACGGTGCGGCAGCTTCTGCGGCGAATGCTTCCGGAGCTTGCCGGATGAACCGCTCCGAGGCTGGCGCACGATACGGGACAGGCAGCCCTGGTTATGTCCGGGAACAAGACTTGCGGCAGGAAATCGCCTCGCTTCGCTCCAGGGTCCGCTCCCTGGTCGACATGAGCGGAGAGATCAGCGACTCGGGATTGACGGCGGCGATAGAGGCGACTGTGGCCGAATGGCCGGGAGGCGCCAGACTGACTTCTACCGACAGGCTGGCGCTGGTCAAGCGGCTCTATCATTCCTTCCGGGGATTGGATGTGCTTCAGCCGCTGCTGAATGACGACTCGGTTACGGAGATTATGATCAACGGGCACGAGACGATTTTTGCGGAGCGGTCCGGCAAGCTGGAATGCCTGCCTCTTTCCTTCGAGAGCCGCGAGCGGCTGGAGGATCTCATCCAATCGATCGTAGCCGCTGTTAACCGGGTCGTCAACGAATCCTCCCCGATTGTAGATGCGCGCCTGCCCGATGGATCGAGAGTTCATATCGTGCTGCCGCCGATAGCCTTGCAGGGCCCGGTTCTGACGATACGGAAATTTCCCAAGCAGCCTCTGCTCATGGACGATTTGATCGCGGCCGGCTGTCTGGACGAGGAAGCGGCAGCATTTCTGGCGCAGCTGGTCCGAGCGGGATTCAACCTTTTCATCAGCGGCGGCACCGGTACGGGCAAAACGACCTTTCTGAACGCCTTGTCCAGGTTCATCCCGCCGGATGAGCGGCTCATCACGATCGAGGACTCGGCTGAGCTTCAATTGAAGGCGCCGAACCTGGTGTCTCTGGAGACGCGGAATGCCAATACCGAGGGGAAGGGGGAGATTCCGATGAGACAGCTGATCCGAGCTTCCCTGCGCATGCGTCCGGATCGGATCATCGTCGGGGAAGTGAGAGGAGCCGAAGCGCTCGACATGCTGGCTGCCATGAATACCGGGCACTCGGGAAGCATGGGTACCGGCCATAGCAACAGCGCCAAGGACATGCTGAGCCGGCTTGAGACGATGGTATTGAGCGGTGCGGCTGAGCTTCCGCTCGCGGCTATCCGGCAGCAGCTCGCTTCCGCGCTGGATATCATCGTTCATTTGTCCCGGATGCGCGATCATTCCCGCAAAGTGCAGGAAGTCGTGCAGGTGACCGGAATGAAGGACGGGGACATCCAGCTGGAGACCTTGTTCCGGTATGAGGATGGAGCGGGGAGAGGCCGGCTCCGACGGCTGCCCATTCCGCTGGCCCGCATGGACAAATGGGTTCGCTGCGGTTTCGATCCGATAGAAGCGGGGGTGTCAGCAGTTGAACAGCCGCCTGAAAAGAATTGATCCCGTCAAGGCGGGGCTGCTGGCAGCCCGGCTCGGCTGGGAGCCCGCAAGATCACAATCTGCCTGCCGCATCCGGCTGCCGGATTATTCCGTCTTCTCCTTGACACGCAAGCAATTCGCCGTTTCCGCGGGAGCGGGGTCCACGGCAGTATTCGCCGCCGTTTATTTGTTCTATTTGTCCGTACCGGCCGCCGCCGCCTGCTCGATTGCGGGGCTTCTGGTCCCGAGGAAATACAGGGACTATTTGCGGCGCAGACGCCAAGCCAAGCTTAGGCTGCAATTCAAGGAAATGCTGTTTTCGCTGTCATCCTCTCTAGCGGCCGGGAGGTCGGTAGAGAACGCTTTTTTCGCCTCGCTTGACGACCTGCGTCTCATGTACCCGGAGTCTCGCTCCGATCTCATGCTCGAGCTGGAAGCGATCCGGCATCGATGCGGCAACGGCGACCCGCTGGAGGCCGGGCTTGCCGACTTCGCCTCGCGGTCCGGGGTGGAGGAGATCCGGCAGTTCGCCGACGTTTTCATTACATGCAAGAGGACAGGCGGCAATCTGATCGAGATCATACGGCGCACCTCCCAAACGATCGGGGAGAAAATCGAAATCAACCAGGAGATTGATGTCATGATTTCCCGCAAGCGTTTCGAAGCCAGAATCATGACAGGCGTTCCCTTCGCTTTCATGGCTTTTCTGCACGGTTCGGCGCCGGACTATATGGTCCCCCTTTACGCAGCGCCTGAAGGGTATATCGTGATTACAGCCGCCTTGTTGATGCTGGCGGCATGCGGGTGGCTGATGATGAGGATCATGGCTATCCGATTGTAAAAAGGAGGAATAAATCCATGTGGACATTATGGATGGCTGGATTGATGGCTTCCGCATGGCTGACCGCCGCGTGGAGGCATGCGGCGGCCGGCGGCAGGCCGCTGCCTGCTGTCCTGCTCCGCTGGGACAAGCCGGCTCTTGCCGCTTGCTTCGGAGCCCCAGCGTTGCTCCAGGCGGTGGAAGAGGCCGGACTGATGCCGCGCATCGAGGAGCATGTAGCGGGCTTGCACGCCTCCATGATCATCCTGAATGGAGAAGCATGGACTCCGGACCGTACCCGGCACTTTCTGGCTCTGGCTTGCTTACAAGGATGCGGGGCCGCTCTGGCCGGCTTGCTGCTCGCCGCTGCCGCCGGAGAGCAGGCTGTCGCCTGGCTGGGGCTTGCATGCGGAGCGCTGATTCCGGCCTCCAGGATCCGGGGCATCCGGGAATCCCTGAACAAGCGAAAACAAGCCTTGCTGCTTGCCTTGCCTGACTTGCTGGTCAAGCTGATGCTGCTCGTCGGAGCCGGAGAAACGATGCAGAAAGCATTGGCGAGATGCGCAGCCTGCGAGGCAGGAGGAGGTCTGGAGAGGCTGCTGCATGTAGAGCTGGGACGCGCCGTCCATGCCATGGGCAACGGGTTGTCGTTCGCCGCCGCCATGGAAGCGTTCAGCCGCCGCTGCGCCGTTCAGGAAGTGTCGGTCTTTACGACGGTGCTTTTGCTCAATTATCGTCGCGGCGGCGAACAGCTCGCTCTATCCTTGCGCGAGATCTCCCATCCATTGTGGGAGAAACGCAAAAGCCTGGCCCGCATTCGCGGAGAGGAAGCTTCTTCCAAGCTGGTGTTTCCGCTGACAGGGATTTTCTTTCTGCTCATGGTCCTTGTCGGAGCTCCCGCGATGCTGCTGATGAACTGACTTTAGGCAACGAATCTTTTATGGTCAACATTACATTAATTGGAGGCGGTCTGGATGAGCACAGCAGTATGGTACAGCTGCAAAAAGGCGGCAAAAAAATTCGGGAGGTCGGAGGACGGTCTCGGTACGCTGGAGGTCATTCTGATTATCGCTGTCGTCATTATTATCGCGCTATTGTTCAAGGACTGGATCATCGAGCTGATCAATAATCTGATGGGAAAAGCGGATGATCAGGCCAATACGATCTTTGAATGACCGTATCCGTAAGCTCTGCAGCTCCACCGGAGGAAGCTTTACGCTGGAGGCGAGCACCGTCTTCCCGCTGCTATTCGGCGCCTTGTTTCTGTATTTCATCGTTGCTTTGTACCTTTTTCAGCAAGGAGTCTTCTACTCCGGAGCGGTCATGGCATCCGAAGCGGCGGCTTTCCGCTGGGACAACAGCAGGCGCGATGCGGCTTCGGGCCTGCCGCCGGCAGGCGAAGACGACGGGTTGTATTGGAGGCTGACGGAGGATGGACTTCTACGAGGCATGATGAATATGGGCCAGCCGGCGGAGTCTATATCGGCCTACCCATTGGACCGCCGAGGCGCCGTACCTTATGATCTGCCTGCCGTCAAGCTCGCCAAGGCAGGCGATAGGCTGAACGAATCATGGACGGGAGAGATGCGTTACTTGCGCGGCGTGCACGGCATGATCGAGACAAGACTTTATCCTTCTGTTCCGATTGATCTACCGGGCGGCAGGAAGATCGGCGCGGCCGCCAAGGCTCAGCCTTCCGACCCGGTCGAATTTATCCGTTCGATCGATCTTGTCCGATACTACACGGCGAAATTCCGAACTTCGGAGGATATCTCCCCGGACAAGGCCGGAAAGGTGCTGCAGAATTATGGAGGAGCCCAATAAGAATGAAGAAGCCTGTCGCAAAAAAAGGCTGCCGGAAGACGGCACTCAAGGCGCTGTTACGATCTGGGCATGCGCAGCTTCGGCAGCTCTGCTTTTGTTGATGGCGGTATTGATTGACTATTCGAGAATCTCTTCCTTCCGCCACAAGCTTGAAGGCTTGGCGCAGACCGGCGTCCGCTCCGTCTTATCCGCTTACGATGAGGCGCTCTACGAGCGATACGGATTGTTCGGCCGCGGAGGCACCGACGGCGGAGCGCTGCTGGCCGAAGCGGTGCAGCTTGGTCTCGCAACCGGCTCGGGGCGTAATGCTCCCGGCGATTCCATCCGGTTGCAATGGCTTGATATGGAGGTTTCCGAAAGCTCGTTGCAGCCTGCGGCTTTTCTGGGAGACCGCCGCATCTTCGGCCGTCAGATCATGCAGGAGATGAAATACAAAGCCCCTATCGATCTGACGCTGGAGCTGATCGATAAGTTCCGTCCGCTCTCCGAAGCGATGGGTCAAACGGCTGCCGCCGTGGATAAGCTGGGAAGTCTCGAGCAGGCATTCGACAGGAGGCAGCAAGCGCTTGAGAACATGCTGCTGAAGCAGCAGCAAACGGCAGCGAATCATGCAAGCCGAAGCGGCTATGGCGTTTTGATCGGAACGGGAGGCTCGAATGGAGCGGAAGCATCTGAGCTCCATTCGATATCTGCCGAATATCCTCTTTATTTGGAATGGATTTCTCTGGATGAAGCGGCAGCCCGAGCATGGCAGGAGGCGGCTGCTGGCCTTCCGTCGCCCAGTCCGGGCGCAACGCCGATTCCTTTGCCGCCGCCATATTCCCATTCGTCCGAAATTGCGAGCTACGAAAGCAGAGCCGCGGCAGTGTCCGCGAAGCTTCAGCTGGCTGCGGATGCAGCTGGAAGCCATGATTCCGTTCTGGATGAAGCTTTAGGACAGCTTGGAGCAGCCAGGAGGGCGGAGCTTGAGATGAAAGCCGTGCTGGATGGGCGCAATGGGGCCGGGAATTCATCCTACCGGCTGCCAGCCGGCAGCTCTGCTGCCGCCGGCTCCGTTCCTGGATCGGTGTCCGTGCTGGATGGCGCATCGGATATGCTGCTTGGAGAGAACTGGTTTTCCCAAGCGGAAAAAAACGTTCTGGAGCAGCGCGACAATTTCCGCAGCCTTTCTTCATCTGCTCAAGCTGCGGCAATCGGACTTCGTCGGGCATTGGAGGAGCGTTCGGTGTCATGGGCAAGCCGTTTGTCCATTCATGAGCAAGAGCTGTACCGCCAATGGAGATCTTATGAGGAGAAATGGATCGCGCCAGGCGTTATGCTGGCCGAACAGGCCAGGAGCATCGGCAATGCGGACAGCCGAAAAGAAGAGCGGAAAGCTGAAAAGAAGAAAGCCGCTTCACTCTGGAGGGAAGCAGAGCAGCTGCTGAATGCAGTGGAAGGATTGAAGGGAACCGAGGAGGACTTGGAAGCTTTCCGCCATGCAGACAGCTTGTTCAAGGCCAGCATGGACTTCAATCGGCTGCAGGAAGAGGGAGACGGCACTGACGAGGCCGGCAATGGAAAGGCCGGCGGGGACAAATCATCGTTTGAAGGAGTCTTTGGCAGCGGCGGAGCCGATGAAGCCGTAAAAGGCTCGCAAAAGCTGGCTGGAGGCGTATTCTCCGGCATGGGGGCTTTGCTGTCCCAAGGCGGGGAGCGGCTGTTCACGGCGCAGTATGCAGCCCAGCGGTTCAGCTCTGCGGACCCGCGCATGCTCGACAGCCTGATTTCGGGCTTGAGCGGACCCGCCGGAGAACCCCGGCGGCAAGACGGGGAAGGAGTCCGGCAAGATTCGGCTTTGACGGCTATGACATCGCTGGAAAACCAGGAAATGGAATACATCCTATATGGCTTCAGCCATCCATCTGGAAATCTTGGAGCCGCATACGGCGAGCTGTTTGCTTTCCGCCTGGCAGTCCGGACCATGGAGGGATTGATCGAGAGTCGCGCAGCCGGACATCCGCTGCTGGTGCTGGCGATGGCTGCGGTTTATGGATTGAGAGAAGCAATCGGGGATGTGAGAGCGATTCTTGCAACCGGCCAGGCTCCTATATCCAAATATGTTCCGGCAGAGCTGTCCTATTTGGATTACTTGAGGCTGTTTTATTTGCTGCATGGTTCCGAAGATTCCCGTCTCAGCCGGATGATAGCGATCATCGAGCTCAACACGGGGACGAATCTGGCTTCCGTGCCGACAGGCGCGACGGTGGAGGTGCAGGCTTCCATGCGGCTGTGGTTCCTGACGGGAGCAGCGAGGCTGCTTGGCAGAGGCGGCCCTGAACATGGAGATGGAGGACGGTATGAATGGTCTACGCGAGCAGGCTGGTCCTACTGAAACCCTTCAGGAGATTTCGTTGTTCGGCTCCTTGGCGGCAGCCCGCTTCTCCTCGCATTCCCTTGGAAAGGGGGAGCAAGTCTCCACGAACGAATGGAGCCGCGCGAGCCGAAGAAGGCTCCATCCTTTTGGAAGCCGCGCTTGTCATGCCCGTCCTGCTGCTGTTCCTGGTGTTGCTGGCCGCATTCGTTCAATTTTCGGCAGCAGAGACTGCGCTTCAGGCAGCCGCGGATCGGGCGGCTCGACAGACGGCGGCGCATATCCGACCGGCGATGCTGCTGCTTCAGCAGGAAGGAAGCAAGCTCCCGGAATCGGCTCCGAAAGACTCTATAGATGCGGGCTATGAGTCTACGTCCGAGTCGGTCCGGAAGGTGGATTCCCCGTCGCGGCCGCAGCTTCCCGACTGGAGGCAGGCGGCTGCCGAGGCAGCGGCATATTTGCCGGATCCGGCAGGAGAGCTTGCCTCAGCCGTGCTCCAGGGAGACTGGAAGGCGCTCGCCGATATGGCCGCTGAGCCTGTCGGCCTTGCAGTGTTCGAGCCTTTTTTGCGCAAGGCTGCGGAGGATACGCCGCTGGAGCCTTCGAGAATCTCGCTGGCAAGCCTCTCTCTTCCGGATCTCGAAGGGGGAGAGAGCGGCTTTCTGAAGCTGGAGGCCGAGTATGAGTTTCCGATCAGAGTTCCTTTTTTGGGCAAAAAAATCATCCTGCATCGAACGGCGGCCGAGAGGGTATGGATACCGGACCCGCTTCCATCCCAAGGCGGAGCCGGTGTTCCCGATTCCTCCTCGACAGTCCAAATAACAGAGCTTTATCCGATTCCGGCTAGGCCCGGACGCAAAGCCACTCTTGAAGCGGTCGCCTCTCCCGGAGCTCAGGTCACGCTGGAAGTCCGCTACAAAAGCGGCAACAGCGTATCCAAACACGTGGGCACGCAGATGGCGGATGCCTCGGGACATGTGGAATGGACCTGGCTCGTATCCGGCAATACGACTCCCGGACAATGGGAAGTCGTGGTCACGACTTCGGACGGCGCCTCGGCATCCATGCCCTTCATAGTCCAGAAAAAGGGATGAATAAGACATGAAAAGGCATGAAAAAGGCATGAAAAAGGCCTGAAAAAGGCAAAAAAAAGGCGTGAAAAAGGCTTTGGCTGATTCGGCCTTCGCAGATTTGAGGAGGGGAAATTCAAATGGAAGCATGGAATCTATGGGGATGTTTCCTGCTGGTAGGCATTGCTTTCGGCACGGATATCCGGAGCATGAGAATTCCGAACTGGCTGCCGCTGACATTCGCTCCGGCCGGCTTTCTTCTGCATGCGCTCGATTCCGGGATGGAAGGTTTGCTGCATGCGGCTGTGGGAATGGCTGCGGGATTTCTACCCCTCTTAGCCCTATACGCATGTGGAGGAATCGGTGCCGGCGACGTCAAGCTTTTCGGCGCGGCAGGCGCATGGCTGGGCTGGCTGGCGGTTACGGAGCTGATGCTGTATTCCTTTTTGTACGGGGGCCTCGGAGGGGCAGCGTTCCTGATAGCGAGGAGAATCTCCAGAATTCGAAAAGCAGCGGCCGGTACGCAGGCTTTGTCCGGCGAAGCCGCCGTCCTAGCGTGGACGGCAGGCCAATCTCCCCATTCTCGTTCAAGCCAAACGCCGGAGGATAACAATGGCAAAGACGGGCTGCCGAGTCCAGTACTTGCCGCAGCTGAACCAGCCGACGGAGGAGAGGCAACGTCGCCGGTCCGCTTTCCCTTCATGCTGGCCGTCCTCCCCGGCTTGATGACATTATGGCTATCTTGATTCGAAGGAGGGTTTGAGCATGGGACCGCTTCAGGCGGATTTTGAATGGAACCGGGAGCATGAAATGCTTCTTGCCGCGGAAGGAGGCATTCTTCGGGAAGAGTTGGATGAAGTTGAGCTGGCTATGCTGGAGAGCAGCATCCCGCCGGGCCTGCTTCCTGTCGAATGGCAAATGTGGAATGGACAAGTCCGCTTCCGCTACAAGCTTGGCGGCAAAAAAATGCTGAAGCACAAGCTGACTGAAGGAGCTGGAGATGCCGCCCAATTCTACAGCCTGATGCTGGCGGTCGCTTCCATTTGCGAGGAGTGCCGCCCTTATATGCTCAAGCCGGAAAACCTGGTGCTGGATGAGAGCTGTATTTTCGTGGGCGACAGCTGGGACGATATCGGACTGGTCTATCTGCCGCTCGTTTCTCTCCCCCAATCGGCTCCTCCCCTGCGCATCCGCTTTCTGGCGCTGGCAGCCCGCGCCTCGGCAGCCGTTCAGCCCGATGGACGGCTCGCCGCGCTGATGCAGGCGATAGGAGATGACAATGTGCCGATGACTGATCTCAGATCCCTGCTGCTGGATGCAGCCTCCTTTGATGAAGAAGCTTGCGCATCCGTGCCAACCAGCGGCGAGGCTTCCTTGCGCACCGAGGCGGATGGGGAAGAGCGCTTTCCAATTAGTCTCGACCGAATAGGACGGCAAGGTTTTGCCGGATGGAGCGGCACAGCGGTAAGAGAGCCGCTGAGGTGGGGGGATGAGAAGGTCTCGGATCTGAGACAAAGATCAGACCGAAATGATTTGTTTTCCGGGCAGCGTGACGGAGGTGAGGCAGCTTTTGTTCACAGTCCCGATGCGCGGCCAGGCAAGCGGAAAGGCTCTGCAAAGGCTGATGAAGCCTCCAGCTTGTCAAAAGCGGATTCGTCGCGGTTCAAAGGACAAAGCAAACCGAATAAAGGAATCGTCACTCTCGCTGTTGTCGCAGCTGCAGCTTTGCCCTGGAAGGTTATTTACATGCCGGATCCCGGCAATCGTTCTCTCTTCCTTTGCTGCGGAGCGGCTGCTGTCGCTGCTGGCGTTCTTATCTGGCTCTGGGGCAGGGGCGGAGGCATAGGTGTGGAACGGATGGAGGAAGCGGAAGCGGAAGCCGGTCTGCTTTTCGTGCCGGATTCAGGGAAGCTGGGATCTGGCCGGCGCTGGATGCCATCATTATCCGAGATTCATTCCCATAATTCACTCAAAGAGCCATCCGACACCCCATTCAACAGGCCGTCCAACAACCCATCCGACAAGCCATCCGACAAGCCATCCGGCGAGCCATTAGACATTACAATCAAGCCATTCGAAATTTCATCCAAGCCAAAATTTCGCCAGCAGGCTGTCGGCAGCAGGCTGGAATCGCTTTCCCCTGGACATGACATCCAAGCGAGGTTTTCTTCCGATGGGGTTCATGGCGGCGATGGGACAAGCCATCCCCTTGATGAAGTTTTGCCCGATGCGCCGCCTGCGGACAAAACCGTATGGCTGGGCGCCAGCGGCGGAACGGTTGCGAAGAAGGGCAATTCATTTCCTCATATGCTGCTCCGGTCCAAGGATGGAAGCTCCGAAATGCTTGAGCTCAGCGAGTCGCGGAATCAGATCGGGCGTGCGGAAGGAAGAGTAGCCGTAGTGGATCGCTCTCACGGGGTCTCAAGAATTCATTTGGAGCTGGAGGCAGGTCCATCCGGATGCTTGGCCAAGGATCTCGGCTCCCGCAACGGATCACTTCTTAACGGAAGGCCGATGGTCCCCTATAAAAGCTACAAGCTGGAGAACGGGGATGTTCTCCAGCTTGCGGGGGTCAATGGTTATTCCTATGAATATGCAGCTCCTCGTTAAAGGAGTTCTTCCATAGCGGCTTCTAGCGTCGGATATCGGAACGAGAAGCCGGCTTCGAGAGCTTTGACGGGAATGACGCGCTGTCCTTCGAGAAGCAGCGCCGACTGCTCCCCGAGAGCCAGCTTGATCAGAGGAGCCGGCACAGGAAACCAGTAAGGCCGTTTCATGGCGGCAGCGGCGATTTTAAAGAAGGCTTCGTTGCGAACCGGCTCCGGGGCCGATGCGTTGACGGGGCCTTCAATCGTTGCCGTCTCCAGAATGAACACGATCATTCGGACGATGTCTTCGAGATGGATCCACGAAATCCATTGCTTGCCGCTGCCGAGAGGGCCTCCTGCGAATAATCGGACGGGCAGGAGCATTTTGGGCAGGATGCCTCCGTCTCGGTCCAGAACGATGCCTGTTCGGAGATACACGGTTCGCTCCGCAGGAATGGAAGCTGCCGCGTGCTCCCATTTCTGCACGACGGAAGAAAGGAAATCCATGGAGCGTACCCGGCTCTGCTCGGTAAACGTCTCCTCGCTGGAGTTGCCGTAAGCATTGACTCCGGATGAGTTGATGAGTACGGCAGGTTTGGCGGGAAGGCTGCCGAGTATCCTTGCCAGCCTGCTGGCCGTTTCCAGCCTGGAGTTCAAGATCCGTTGTTTTCCCGAGGCTGTCCATCGCTGGCTGATGGAGGAGCCGGCTAGATTCACGACGGCATCGACGCCCTCCAGCAGGGAGGGATTGTTCTCCGCTTCATCCCAAGCCACAGAAGAAAAGCTTCCTGCCGGAATGGTTCCGGTGGAAGCCTTCCCCTTGGGGGATCGGGTCAATATCCATCCTGAATGGCCTCGTTCAGTCAGCGCCTTCGTCAACGCCTGTCCGATAAATCCGCTTCCTCCCGCAATAGCAATCTTCATCGCGCGCACCAGGCCGCCTCTCCGTCAAGAAGATTTTTGAATGGATGTGATCCAGCGCTGCTGGACTTTGCCGCTGCTGTCCGTATCGAGTTCTTTTACAATATAAGTGAAGTCCACTTTCTCGCCGGTCTCGATATCCTGGAGCGTCTTGATCTGATCCGTGGCGGCTTGGAAGACGACCGTGTCCGTATCTGTCGTGATCTCGACGGAATGACCGTCGGCAAGACCGTTATAGGTACCGGAACCTTTTTGCTCCTGGGACTGGGTCGTTGGATCGTCCTTGGGCATGCTGCCGTCCTTGTCCGGAGATGGAGTTGCCTCGGCAACGGGATCGCCGACGGAATCAGGCGACACACCTTGCGAGGAGTCCACGACTCCGCCATTGTTGGCTGCGCTTGCATTGGCCGGAGCATCGCTTTTCGCGCCGCAGCCCGATGCGAGCATGAGCATCGACATCAAGGCAAGGCTTGCCGGAGCGAGGCTCAGCGAGCGGGCTCCCTTTTGGCGTTTTTGAATCGGGTTCATGTTGAAGCACCTCCGTTGGGTTCGTTCAAGTAGTTCCCATTACCCCGGAGCAGTCGGAACCAATCGGTCAACGATTGAGCAGATGCGTGTAGGCCGAATAGTCGATGCCCTGCTTGTTCAAGAACGTGACCAGGCTCCTGTAATCCCGCTTCGGAGTGGCGCGGATATAGCCTTCAATGCAGTGGCTGCGGGTTACTTCGCTGGCTCCGCTCTCTACCGCGACCTGGCCGATCTGGGCGGCGATGGAATGTTTCGCTATATCGCGGAAAGGTCCCGGCACCGGAGCGACGAGCTCGTCCAGCAGCGCCTTGGAATCGTCCGTCCACAGGCTGCGGCTGCGGTCGACCCAGTAATTCTGCCAGTCCAGCTTCGACTTGCCGTCTTTTTTGGGAAGAACCTTAAGGAACTTGCGGAACATGAAGAAGCCGCCGATCGACATGGCTCCAATCATGACGAATGCCCAAAACACAATCATGTACATAAACCAATCCGGAGCATTTTTCATCGTAGTGATGTCACCTCATCCAAATTATAGCCTATTCCTAGATTTATTTCGACGCACCCTGTAAAATAAGACTGATTATACGAGCTGAACGGTTCCAGCTGCAATTAAGGGCAAGCGATCGTTCGGCGATGACAAGAATGACTTCATTCCTGCAGGAATGATTTCACGCAAGACAAATGCTTATAAAGGGGAGCTCAAGCATGTTGAAAATCGGATCCCATGTGTCGTTCAGCGACAAGGGGCTCGTCACGGCTGCACAGGAAGCCATCTCTTACGGCTCCAGCTCGTTCATGATTTATACCGGCGCGCCTCAGAACACCCGGCGCAAGCCGATCGATTCGCTATATATCGAAGAGGGCAGGGCTCTCATGGAGAGCGCCGGCATCGGCGAGATCGTCGTTCACGCTCCATACATCATCAATCTCGGCTCCTACAAGCCGGATACGTTCGAGCTGGCGGTCCGCTTCCTCCAGGAGGAAATCCGCCGCACGCATGCCATCGGCGTACGCAACATCGTTCTGCACCCCGGCGCCTACACGGACAAGGATGCCGAGTTCGGCATCAACCGTATCGCGGAAGGTCTGAACGAAGTTCTTTCCGGAGTCGAGGAGACCGACGTGAACATCGCACTGGAAACAATGGCGGGCAAAGGGACGGAAATCGGCCGCTCCTTCGAGGAAATTGCCCAGATCATGGACAAGGTATCGGCCAACAATCGCCTTACCGTGTGCATGGATACCTGCCATATGAATGACGCCGGCTACGATCTTGCCGGCGATCTGGACGGCGTTCTCGAGCAGTTCGATCGGATCGTAGGCCTGGACAAGGTCGCTGTCGTCCATGTCAACGATACGAAAAATCCGGTCGGTTCCGGCAAGGACCGCCATACCCCGATCGGCTCGGGCTGGCTCGGCTACGACGCGATCCAAGCGATCGTCCATCACGAGGCGCTCGCGGGAAGGCCTTTCATTCTCGAAACGCCGTGGATCGGCAAGGATGCCAAGAAGCAGCGTCCGATGTACGACGCCGAGATCGCCCTGCTTCGCGGAGACGGCATGGAGCGCTTTGGAGAGCGGTTCTTCGACCAGCTGGAGCGCCTGCATCATTTCCTCGGCAAGCAGGAGATCGACCGCCGCACGTACGTGCTCTCGGTGTGGGAGACGCTCAAGGGCGACGCCAAGGCACGCAAGGCGGATCCTCGCGAGCCGCTGGAGCGCCTCTACGATCTGGCCCGCGAAGGCGGCGAATTTGCCGATCTGACCGAAGAAGAGCTGAACAAGCTGATAACGTTCTGGTTCGCCGGCAAACAGGTTCTCGTCAACGCTTGATCGACGGACATCATCGCCAGCATCCCGTTTCCAAAATTCCAAAAAAGAATGATGAAAGCGGGCTGGCTGCGAAGCATCAAAATCACAAAGAGCCATCAGGCAGGAGAGAAGCCTTTCCTGCCTGATTTTGCAGCCGGCTGCTTTAGTGCTGGAGTGCATCGCATCAGCGAATATCCGGCCGAAGCACGCTGTGAATCGTCAGCATTATACACACGGAAGGAAGAATTCTCTCATGCCATTGCCAACCAACTCTTCTGTCGACGCCCCGTCCAAATCCGGACGCGCGCGCATGCTTATTTCCTGTCCGGACCGGCCGGGCATCGTCTCCGCGGTATCCCAGTTTCTGTACGAGCACGGAGCGAATATCGTCCAATCCGACCAATATACGATGAATCCGGAGGGAGGCATGTTCTTCATCCGCTTTGAATTCGACCTGAGCGACATGGACGCCCAGCTTCCGGTTCTGCAGGAGGATTTCGCCCGGGTTGCAGACCGCTTCGAAATGAAGTGGCATACCTTCAGGGCAAGCCGCAAGAAAAGGCTGGCGGTATTTGTCTCGAAGGAAGACCATTGCCTGCTTGAGCTTCTCTGGCAGTGGCAGGCGGGCGACCTCGATGTCGATATCGCCATGGTCATCAGCAATCATCCCGACATGCAGCCGCTCGTTGAATCGTTCGGCATTCCGTACCATCACGTTCCGGTCACGGCGGAGACGAAAGCCGAGGCGGAGCGCAAGCAGCTGGAAATCATCGGCCGCAATGCGGATCTCATCGTGCTCGCCCGTTATATGCAGATCGTATCGCCTAAAGTGATCGAGCAGTTCCCGAACCGAATCATCAACATCCACCATTCGTTCCTGCCCGCTTTCGTCGGAGGCAAGCCCTATGCGCAAGCCTACGACCGCGGCGTCAAAATCATCGGGGCGACGGCCCACTATGTGACTGAAGAGCTGGACGGAGGACCGATCATCGAACAGGACGTGCAGCGCGTCAGCCATCGGGACGACGTGCCGAGCCTGAAGCGGATCGGCCGCACGATCGAGCGGGTCGTGCTGGCGCGGGCCGTGAAGTGGCATGCCGAGGACAGGATTCTCGTCCATCAGAACAAAACCGTCGTCTTTCACGGTTGATTCTCTCCGCCGTTTCATGAAACCTTCATCCGGCTAAAAGCATGGAGCAGATGGAAATGATACAAGCTGAGTGGTACAATATTTCACATCCGCGGGGCTTGAGCTCCGATAAGATGTTCAACAGGCAAGACCAGGAGAAACGCACCGTCCGATATTAGGAGGAGAAAAAATATGGCTACAACCCAACAAACCATCGACCATCTATCCGTTACGACGATTCGCACGCTCTCGATCGATGCGGTCGAGAAAGCCAACTCCGGCCATCCCGGCATGCCGATGGGCGCCGCACCGATGGGCTACCAGCTGTTCGCCAAAGCGATGAACCACAACCCGGCGAATCCGACCTGGATCAACCGGGACCGCTTTGTCCTGTCCGCAGGCCACGGCTCGATGCTGCTGTACAGCCTTCTTCACCTGTCGGGATACGACCTGTCGATCGACGACCTGAAGAACTTCCGCCAGTGGGGCTCCAAAACGCCGGGCCATCCGGAATACGGCCATACGGCAGGCGTCGACGCCACGACCGGACCTCTCGGCCAGGGCATCGGCATGGCTGTCGGCATGGCAATGGCGGAAGCGCAGCTCGGCGCCACATACAACAAGGACGGCCTCGACATCGTGAACCACTTCACGTACGCGATCTGCGGCGACGGCGACCTTTCCGAGGGCATTTCCAACGAAGCGGCGTCCATGGCGGGCCATCTGCAGCTCGGCAAGCTGATCATGCTGTATGATTCCAACAACATCTCGCTGGACGGAGAGCTGAGCCTTTCCTTCTCCGAAAACGTCCAGCAGCGCTTCGAGGGCTACGGCTGGCAGGTGCTGCGCGTCGAAGACGGCAACGATCTGGATGCGCTGGCCGAGGCCATCGCGAAGGGACAAGCCGAGCTGCGCAAGCCGACCCTGATCGAGGTCAAGACGATGATCGGCTACGGCAGCCCGAACAAGGGCGGCAAAGGCGGCCACGGCGGCACCCACGGCTCCCCGCTCGGAGCGGAAGAAACCGTTCTGACCAAGAAATTCTACGAGTGGGCATCGGAAGAGCCGTTCTTCGTACCGGATGAAGTCCGCGCCCATTTCGCCGAAGTGAAGCAAAAAGGCGAGCAGGCCAACGCGGCCTGGAACGAGCTGTTCGCCAAGTACAAAACGGCTCATCCGGATCTCGCCGCTCAATTCGAGCGCGCCATCGCAGGCGAGCTGCCTGAAGGATGGGACAAGGATCTTCCGGCCTACTCCACCTCGGACAAAGCCGTATCGACTCGCGTCGCTTCCGGCAACGCGCTGAACGGCCTGGCCAAAAACGTTCCGAACCTGCTGGGCGGCTCTGCCGACCTGGAAAGCTCCACGATGACGCATTTGAAGGATCTGCCGGTCTTCCATGCCGACAACTACGCAGGCCGCAACATCTATTACGGCATCCGCGAGTTCGGCATGGCTGCGGCGATGAACGGAATGGCGCTGCATCACGGCCTCAAAGTATTCGGCGGCACGTTCTTCGTCTTCACCGATTACTTGCGTCCGGCTGTCCGCCTCGCCGCCATCATGAGCCTGCCGGTCACGTATGTGCTTACTCATGACAGCATCGCGGTCGGCGAAGACGGCCCTACCCATGAGCCGATCGAGCAGCTGGCGTCCATCCGCGTCATTCCTAATCTGACGGTGCTCCGTCCGGCGGATGGCAACGAGACTTCCGCGGCTTGGGCCTACACGGTCGAGAATACGAAGAACCCTGTCGCTCTCGTCCTGACCCGTCAGAACCTGCCGATTCTGGAAGGCTCTGCGGAAAAAGCCCGCGAAGGCATCAAAAAAGGCGCGTACGTCATCTCCGATGCGGCCGACGGCAAGCCTCAGGTGCAGCTTATCGCCACCGGCTCCGAGGTTCAGCTTGCAGTAGCCGCCCAGAAGGCGCTTGCCGAAGAGGGCATCCAGGCTCGCGTCGTCAGCATGCCGAGCTGGGATCTGTTCGACAAGCAGGACAAGGCTTACCGCGATTCCGTCATTTTGCCGGAAGTCAAAGCCCGCCTGGCCATCGAGATGGCGCATCCGTTCGGCTGGGAGCGTTATGTCGGCGACGGCGGCGCCGTGCTCGGCATCAACACCTTCGGCGCATCCGCTCCTGGCGACCGCGTCATCAAGGAATACGGCTTCACGGTCGAGAACGTCGTGAGCAAGGTCAAAGAGCTTCTTTAAACCGATCTACGATTCTTGCCGGCGAGCCGTCAAAAAATCGGTCAGCCGCGGCAGGCATTTTGCCTTCCGCGGCTTTTTGTTTCTCATTTGATGTGATATGCTAAAGCGGTGAAGGGGGAACGGATTGATCCTCGCCGCTCTCCGAACGGAGCTGTTATCCATCCTGATCATTTCCATTACCTAATGAAGGAGCTCATACCGTCATGTCCCAATTCGAAAACGTTACCGCTGTCAAAAGAGCGAATGTCTACTTTGAAGGAAAAGTCACCAGCCGCACCGTGCTGCTTCCGGACGGTTCGAAAGTGACGCTCGGCATCATGCTGCCGGGAGAATACGAGTTCGGCACCGACAGCAAGGAAATCATGGAGATTCTCGCCGGCAATCTGAAGGTGCAGCTTCCAGGCTCCGATGAATGGATTCATTTCCAGGGCGAGGGCGAGTTCACGGTGCCGGCGCACAGCCGCTTCAAGCTCGAGGTGCTCGGCGTGACGGATTACTGCTGCAGCTATATTAGCGAATAAGCGCGGGCAGCTTCCTGCTGCGCCTTGCCAAGTACAGGCAGGGCCTCCCGGGCTGCGCGTGCGGACCCTTCCTCCGATCGCGGTTGAAGCCGGATTCCCTGATTGTATAGGCAGGCGAAGGAATCCGTCTTCAAAGGCGAACGCTGACGCTTCTACGGAAGGGTTCCGCCTGCTTCGCAGGTCGGCTTAGCCTGGCTAAGCGCAGGGCCGGCTGCGTCTCGCTATGCAGGCTGCGCCTTGCTAAGCGCATGTAGCCTCCCGGGCTGCGCGTGCGGACCCTTCCTCCAATCGCGGTTGAAGCCGGATTCCCTGATTGAATAGGCAGGCGAAGGAATCCGTCTTCAAAGGCGAACGCTGACGCTTCTGCGGAAGGGTTTGCCAGCTTCGCCGATCGGCTGAACTGGGCTAAGCGCAGGGCCGGCTGCGTCTCGCTAAGCGCGATCCTGGCAGCTCAAAGCCTCACGGCCGCGCTGTCCGGCGTGGCTGCGCTTGGCGCAAGCCATCAGGCCTCCTGCGCTTTGAAAACCAAACAGGCTCCAGGGCGGCATAGCCGCTCTGGAGCCTGTTTGGGTCCGTTTATTCGCCGCCGTCGAGCCCGCGGCCGATCCATTGCTCGTACACACGCGATACCGCAATCAGGTCCTCGTCGCCGTATCCGGCCGCGTTCGCGGCTTGGAACAGGCTTTTGGCCACTTCCAGCATCGGGGTGGGCACGCTGAGCCCGTCCGACAAAGCGGAAGCAAGCTTGAGGTCTTTGAGCATGAGTGCCAGCGAGAACTGCACGCTGTAGTCGCGCTCCAGCAGCTTCGGCGATTTGAGCTCCGCCGCCTTGCTGCCCGCAGCTCCGGCCTTGACGATATCCAGGAACTTGGCGGGATCGAGGCCTCCGCTGACGGCGATGGAGAGGCCTTCGGAGAGGGCCAGATTGTTGATGCCGACAATCGCATTATGGCCGAGCTTGGCGACCGAGCCGCTGCCGGAAGGACCGAGATGGACGATTTTCTGGCCCATCGCCTCCAGAACGGGACGGACGCGCTCCAGCAGCTCGGCTTCGCCGCCGACCATGAACACGAGCGTGCCGCTTACGGCAGCGGGCTTGCTGCCCGTAACCGGGCAGTCGAGGAAGCCGCATCCGGCTTCTACCGCCGCATCCGCCAGCTCCCGGGCAAGGGCGGGGGAGATGGTGCTGTTGTCCACCAGCGCCGTGCCTGGACGGACAGAGGCGAGAATGCCGCCTTCTCCGCGGTACAGCTCCCGCACGACGTCATCGTTGCTCAGCATCGTGATGACGACATCCGCTTCGGCGACAGCGTCGGCGGGCGATTGCGCGGCGCGCGCGCCTTCGGCGGCAAGCTCCTCCGATTTGGAGGGCGTCCGGTTCCATACGGAGACCGGAAATCCTTTTTTCAGCAGGTTGGATGCCATCGGGGCACCCATCGTTCCGAGGCCGATAAAGGCGATCGAAGGTTTTGTCATGGCGATTCACCGACTTTCTTCGTACTGATCCGCGCCTGCGCTGCGGCAGAGACGGAAACCACATTCATCATACCATAAGCCTGCCTCCAGCGGACTACTACGGGCTTCGTGAATCTTGCATGAAGGAGTCTCCGGTTGCTTGTCTTCGATACCGTAATCCAGTATCCTTAGGACATGCCTGAGGGCGTATGGGTCCGGCGCGGCACGCCGCTGCCGGAAGACGACATAAAGACCCGAACGAGATGAGGAGGCTGTACCAGTCATGAGCAAAACCATTCAATTCGACTACAGCAAAGCGCTTGGATTCCTTGGCCAGAACGAGATCGACAATCTCGAGGGCCCGATCCGCCTCGCGCACGAGCAGCTGCACAACGGAACCGGAGCAGGTTCCGACTACCTGGGCTGGATCGACCTGCCGAACGCTTACGATAAAGAAGAATTCGCCCGCATCAAGGCGGCCGCCGAAAAGATCAAATCCGACTCCGAGGCGCTCGTCGTCATCGGCATCGGAGGCTCGTATCTGGGCGCTCGCGCTGCGATCGAGATGCTGTCGCATTCCTTCTACAACATTCTGCCGGACGGACAGCGCAAGGGCCCGCAGATTTTCTTCGCCGGCAACAACATCAGCTCCACTTATGTGACTCACCTGCTTCAAGCGCTTGAGGGCAAAAACTGGTCGATCAACGTCATCTCCAAATCCGGCACGACGACCGAGCCTGCTCTCGCCTTCCGCGTCTTCCGCGGCGAGCTGGAGAAGAAATACGGCAAGGAGGAAGCGCGGAGGCGGATCTACGCCACGACGGATGCCGCTCGCGGCGCGCTCAAAAAGCTCGCGACCGAGGAAGGCTACGAATCCTTCATTATTCCGGATGACGTCGGCGGCCGCTATTCCGTGCTGACGGCTGTCGGCCTGCTGCCGATCGCCGCTGCCGGCATCGACATCGACGCCATCATGCAAGGCGCAGCCGATGCTTCCAAGGAATACAGCAATCCAAACGTGCATGAGAACGAGGCCTACCAGTATGCCGCGGCCCGCAATTCCCTGTACCGCAAAGGCAAAGCGACCGAAATTCTCGTCAACTACGAGCCTTCCCTTCACTTCGTGTCGGAATGGTGGAAGCAGCTGTACGGCGAAAGCGAAGGCAAGGACCATAAGGGCATCTTCCCTGCTGCCGTCGACTTCTCCACCGACCTGCATTCCATGGGCCAGTTCATCCAGGAGGGCAACCGCAACCTGTTCGAGACCGTCATCCAAGTCGGCGAACCGACCGAGCAGATCAAGATCGAAGCCGATACGGACGATCTGGACGGCCTGAACTTCCTTGCGGGCAAGACGATGGACTTCGTCAACAAAAAAGCATTCGAGGGTACGCTGCTGGCACATACGGACGGCCAGGTGCCGAACCTTGTCGTGGGCATCAAGGATATGTCGCCGTACACCTTCGGCTACCTGGTGTACTTCTTCGAGAAAGCCTGCGGCATCAGCGGCTACCTGCTCGGCGTGAATCCGTTCGACCAGCCGGGCGTCGAAGCGTACAAGAAGAACATGTTCGCGCTGCTCGGCAAACCGGGCTACGAGAAGGAAAAAGCGGAGCTCGAAGCGCGCCTGTAAGGGCCGCCTGGACCGCTTCCTATTCCATGCTTGAACGCTACAAGACGCTGAGGGAGCCCGGCGTCAAGGAAATCGTCATCAGGAAATCCCGCTTCATCGGCCATGGCCGGCCCGTCGCGAGCGAAGCCGAAGCGGTCGCTTTCATCGAGGAGATCAAGAAGCAGCACTGGAATGCCACGCACAACTGCTCCGCCTACATCGTCGGCGAGAGGGACGAATTCCAGAAGCAGTCGGATGACGGGGAGCCGAGCGGC
>NZ_JZEJ01000001.1:5301522-5353949 GCF_001188365.1 Paenibacillus sp. D9
GCCGAGCGCCCCCGCCGGAAAGCCGATCCTCGAGGTGATCAAGAACCAGGGGCTGAAAAACGTCGCGATCGTGGTGACCCGCTATTTCGGAGGCATCATGCTTGGCGCGGGCGGCCTTATCCGGGCTTATACGGATGGAGCCGTCGCTGCGATCGAGGCAGCCGGCCCGATTACGAATGTCCTTCACCGCGAGGTTTTCGTCGACGTGGACTACACCTGGTACGGCAAGCTCGAGAACGAGCTGCATGCCAGAGGCATCCTCGTGGACGGCGTCGAGTTCACCGACCGCGTGCGGGTCCGCTGCCTGCCGGCCTCCCGAGAGGCGGAGCGCTTCACAGCGTGGATGACCGATCTGACCCAGGGCCAGAGCGTCATCCTGGGCGGCGAAGAGCTTTACGTGACCGAGAAGACGGAATGAAGCCGCATAGAAATCGTTTTAACCGGAAACGCCTGTCCATATGGACAGGCGTTTTTGGCGCTGCCGAAATGGCGCTGCCGAAATGGCGCTGCCGAAATGGCGCTGCCATATGCAACGCAGCATTTGCAGCTCTGCATGTTTGGAACCATCCTCGCCCAGCCTGGCCTATTTTGCCGTTCGATCTGACATATCCATTGACGGGAAAGGAAGGCTTCTGCTACATTAGCATTAATACCAAGTAACCTAATAGGAATATTCTATCGATAAGCAGCTCGAACGGAAGCCGGCTAGCGAAGGGAAGTGCATGATCATGCATATTGAGGTAAAGGGTTTGACCAAGTCCTTTGGAGACTTTCAGGCGGTGCAGGATGTCAGCTTCGGCATCCAGAAGGGGCAGCTCATCGGTCTGCTGGGCCCGAGCGGCGGCGGCAAGACGTCGATTCTGCGCATGCTGGCCGGTCTGGAGTCGCCGACCTCCGGCGAAATCATCATTCACGGCAATAGGGTCAACGATCAGCCGCCTCAGGAGAGAGGCATCGGCTTCGTGTTCCAGAATTACGCGTTGTTCAAGCATATGACCGTCTTTGACAACGTCGCCTTCGGCCTGAAGGTCAAGAAGCTGTCCAAAAGCGCGATCCGCGAGCGGGTCATGAGCCTGATCGAGCTGACCGGGCTCAAGGGCTTCGAGCACCGCTATCCGGCTCAGCTGTCCGGCGGTCAGCGGCAGCGCGTCGCCTTCGCAAGGGCGCTCGCGCCGGAGCCGCAGCTGCTGCTGCTCGACGAGCCGTTCGCGGCGATCGACGCCAAGATCCGCACGGAGCTGCGCACCTGGCTCAAGGAGATGATCGAGCGCGTCGGCATCACCTCGATCTTCGTCACGCATGACCAGGACGAGGCGATCGAGGTCGCGGACGAAATCATGATCATCAACAAGGGGCGGCTGGAGCAGAAGGGCTCCCCTTGGGATATTTACAAGAAGCCGCAGACGCAGTTCGTCGCGGAGTTCATCGGCGAATCGACGACGATCGAGGATGTGGCATCCATCAAAGGCTTCGAGGAAGCGTCGAGCTGGGCCGGAGTCAAGGGCTTGATCCGTCCGGAGTACATCGAGATCGGCAAGCCGGGTGAAATCGCGCTTGCCTCCGCGACGATGAGAGCCCAGGTGCGCCATATCCACTTCCGCGGCAGCGAATGGATGGTGGAGCTGGATATCGGAGGCCGCAAGCTGATCACGTACCGCTCGCTGGAGAAGGAAGTGCTCAAGCCGGGCGACGAGGTGGATGTGCTCGTGCACCGGGCCTACCTGTTCAATGCGGATGACAGCTGGATCATGGAGAACAAGCTCAAGACCGATCCGATGCCGGTCATGATCTAGCCGTCAGGCCGACAGCATCGTCAAAAAAAGAGCGTACCGCAGCTGCGGCACGCTCTTTTTCATCCCCTGCCCGGTCAAGCCGGGTTCAAGATAAACTTGTCGACGACATGCGCGACCCCGTCCTCGTTGTTGGACAGCGTCACATAATCCGCGAGCTCCTTGAGAGCCGGCTGCGCGTTCGCCATCGCGACGCCGAGGCCGGCCGCCTGCAGCATCTCGCGGTCGTTCCAGGCGTCTCCCATGGCGATCGTCTCCTCCATGGAGCAGCCGATATGCTCCGCCATGAACTTCAGGGCATGTCCCTTGGTTCCTTCCTTATGCATGAACTCCAGATAATGCGGTTTGGATTTCGTAATATGGACCGTGCCGCCGATGAGGGGCTGTAGGTCCAGGGCGATCTGGTCGAGATAGGCCGGCTCGTCGATGATGAGCATTTTGAGCAGAGGCTGCTTCAGCAGGGAGCTGAAGTCGGGCTCGACGATATACGGGATTTTGGACTGGCGGGCGTAGTCCTTGACCTTCTCGTTCTCCTCGCGGACGTAGAGCTTGTCGTCCACGTACAGCTGCAGATGCAGCCCTTTGTCGACACAGTACCGGTCCAGCTCGGCAGCGGCGTCCGAGGGCACATAGCGCTCGTAGAGCACCTGTCCGTCGAGCAGCGTCTTGACGAGGGAGCCTTGGTAAGTAATGATCGGCACGTTGAGCCGCAGCCCCTCGGCGACCTGGCGGGCGGAAGCGAACATCCTCCCGGTGGCGAGCGTTACGGTCACTCCGCGGTCCAGCGCGGCCGTCAGAGCGGCGCGTGTGGCGGGGGTCACTTCAAGGCTGTCGTTCAGCAGCGTATCATCCACATCGATGGCAATCAGCTTGTACATCGGCTTTCTCTCCGTTTCCTGTCGCTTTTCTTTATCTGGTTCGGCAAGCTATCCCTCATTGTACCGGAGTCGCCCCGATGCCTTCAAGGGGACGAAAATTGAAATGCTCCGCCCAAATAGGATAAAGTAGGTAGCACAAGCAAGCGGTTCAATCCGGCTGACGGACGGGGCGCGCATGCGAGGGAAGATCGTGGATCCACCGGTCGGGATACCGATTCGGACAGGAGAACAACAGCCCAGGCGGGCGGAGCGGAGAGATCAGACATGAAGCAAATGCGCAGCGAGGCTGCCAGGCAGCGCTTTGTCACCTGGTGCGTCGCAGGGGCGATCGCGGCCTTGGCGATCGGATTCGGGGCGGGAAGGCTGTCGATGGTCATCCAGTATCCGGTGATCAAGGAAAAGGTATTCGGCAATTTCAACGCCTCCTATAAAGAAATCAAGAAGGATTATCTGTTCGGAACGAAGCCCGACGAGCTGCTGAACGGGGCGGCCAAGGGAATGGTGGCGGCGCTGGGCGACCCTTACTCGACCTATATGCCGGGCAGCGAAGGCGAGGATTATATCCAGAGCTACCAGCCGGAGTTTGTCGGCATCGGGGTGCAGGTGCGCCAAGAGGAGGACCGCTACCTGATCGACAGCGTCATGAAGGACACCCCGGCCGAGAAGGGCGGCGTGCTGGCGGGCGACGAGATTACGGCTGTCGACGGCACGCCGGTCAAGGGCGTCACGATGGAAAAGCTCGTCAGCCTGCTGCGCGGCGAGAAGGGGAGCAAGGTCAAGGTCACGCTGTCCCGGACGGGAAGCCAGCCGCTGACGGTGGAGCTCACGCGCGCGCCGATTCCGGTTACGACCGTTACCCATGCCATGCTGGAGAACGGCGTCGGCGAGATCGTCATCAGCCGCTTTGCCGAATCGACGGCCAAGGAATTCAACAAGTCGTTCGAGGAGCTGCAGAAGAAGGGGATGAAAAAGCTCGTCCTCGATCTCCGCTCCAATCCGGGCGGCCTGCTCGTGCCGACGATCGACATCGCGAACAAGCTGATTCCGAAGGGCAAGATGATTCTGGAGGTCGACTACAAGGACGACAAGAAAGTTCAGAAATACTATTCCAAGCAGAAGACCGCCTTGAATCTTCCGATCGTCGTTCTCGTCAACGGGCAGACGGCCAGCGCGGCCGAGGTTCTCTCGGCCGCTCTCAAGGAATCGGCAGGCGCCAAGGTCATCGGCACGACGACGTTCGGCAAGGGCATCGTGCAGAGCTTCGGGCAGTACAAGGACAATTCCGTGCTCAAGCTGACCGAGGCTCAGTGGAAAACGCCGAATGGAGAATGGATCCACAAGAAGGGCGTGAAGCCGGATGAATCGGTCGATCTTCCTGCGTATGCATCCCTTCCGGCTCTTCCATCCGGGGAGGAACTGAAGAAAGGCGACTACGGCGACCACGTCAAGACGCTCCAGTCCATGCTGGAGGCGCTCGGATACGGCCCGGCGGACCAGCCTGGCGTGTTCGGGGAGAAGACCGACGCGGACATCAGGAGCTTCCAGACCCGCAGCAAAATCGACGCTACCGGCGTCGTTACGGACCGGACGGCTTATATGCTGATGGATCAGCTGCGGACCAAGCTGCAGCAGGAGGATCCGCAAAAGAAGGCCGCTCTCAAGGCCATATCCGGCGCGGGCTGACCCCATGTTTTCCCTGCCAGTGGAGAGGATTATGCGCTCCAGGCAGATCGTCCTATCCGTTTGAACCTAAAAAGCCCGTTGTCCGGCTATTCCGGACAACGGGCTTTTGCTCGCTGCATGGAGCATGCGCACAGGCTACTGCTGCGTCAGGATCAGCGGTCCGCCTTCCTGGATGACAAGCGTATGCTCGTATTGGGCGGAGCGCTTGCCGTCCATCGTGCGGCAGGTCCAGCCGTCGGAGTCGATGAACATCTGCCAGGTGCCTTCATTGATCATCGGCTCGATCGTGAGCACCATGCCTTCCTTCAGGCGGAAGCCTTTGCCGGGCTTGCCGACATGGGCGAAGTTCGGCTCTTCATGAAGCTCTCGCCCGACGCCGTGGCCGAGCAGATCCCTTACGACCGAGAAGCCGTTCTCCTCGGCATGCTTCTGCACCGCATGCATGACGTCGCCGATCTTCTTGCCTGGCTGCGCTTCGCGGATGCCGATATCGAGGCATTCCTTGGTCACCTCCATCAATCGGCGGGCGTCGTCCGGCAGTTGGCCTACCGCATAGGTCCATGCCGAATCGCCGATCCAGCCGTCTGCCTGAACAACGATATCGATCGTGCACAGATCGCCCTCGGCAAGCGGCGCATCGCTCGGGAAGCCATGGGCGATCACGTCGTTGACCGAAGCGCAAGTGGCATATTTGTATCCTTTATATCCGATCGTATAAGGAATCGCATCCTGGCTTCGGATGTAGGCCTCGACATGGCGCTCGATGTCCATGGTCGTGATTCCTGGCGCGATCATGGCCGCAATCTGCCTGTGGCATTCCGCCACGATGGCGCCGGCACGCCTCATCTGAGCAATTTCTTCGGGTGTTCTTATCTTAATTGACATTGCTTGGTCAGCCTCTCTTTCCGTGCGCTCTCCTTGTTCATTCCTTGCCCTTCCCTTTACGTTACTCCCGCCGGGGATGTCCGGTCAACTGCGCCTGCTGCGGAGAAGGACGAAAAAAACCGCCGGAGCGTCCCGGCAGTTCTTCGTTCGGCCTCGGGCCGGGGGATCATTCCCCGCGAGCCCGATCTCTTTGCTTCTGCGGACGGCTCTCCGCTTCCCGGGCTTGCTCGGAATGGTCGGACAAGTAGCTGCCGCGACGCCGGTCCCCCCGGCGGCGAGCCCACAGCACCAGAATCACGACGATCGCGATCGTCAGCAGAATGGCGACATTCAGGAAGCCGCCAAGAAACAGAAAGGCATTTTTCAAAAATTCCACTTGCATTCACCTCTTGCACCTACCTTACCCTTGTTCAACTCCGCCTACTCTGAGCTTCCCGGTGCATATAGGGCTGATGTGTGTCGAAATCCACAGGTCGTTCCCGCCTTCGGTATGATACAATGGCAGACGAGAAGTTAACCGCAGAAGAGAACCGGAGGTAATGAACGATGGATACGCTGCCCTACAAGCATCGCTGGCTCAAAATGAAAGAGGCGCTGAATGCGTCCGGAATGGATCTGGCCATTCTGACCTCGCCGGCCAGCATATTTTACCTGACCGGCTTTTATAGCGATCCGCATGAGCGTTTCATGGCGCTCGTCATCGAGCCCGGCAAGGACGGTTATACGCTTCTGGTGCCTGCCCTCGACGAGGAGAGCGCCCGTGGGGCGGCCCAGGTGGGCAGGCTGGTAGGGATCGGCGATACGGACGATGCCTACGCTCTGCTGGAGAAGGAGACTGGGGCGCAGGCGTCGGTCGTCGGGGTAGAGAGCGCGCATCTGCGGTACTCCGGTTACTTGCAGCTGGCGCGGCTGTACGGCCAAGCCGCCTTCCGCGATGCGGAGCCGCTCGTCATGGGGCTTCGTCTCGTCAAGTCGGAAGGAGAGATCGAGCTCGTCAAGAAAGCCGTCGCCCTCGCGGAGCAAGTGCTTGCGGAGACGGTAGCCAAAGCCGCTCCCGGAGTGACCGAGCTGGAGCTCAATGCCGAGATCGAGTACCGGCTGCGCGTTCTCGGGGGCGACAAGCCTGCGTTCGAGACGAGCGTTCTCGGAGGCGTCAGAACCGCTTTGCCGCATGGCCGGTCCAGCGGTTACAAGCTGCAGGAGAACGACTTGCTTCTGATCGACATGGGCGTCTACAAGGATGGATACTGCTCCGATATTACCCGCACGTTCCTGATCGGAGAAGGTACGGACTCGCAGCATCGCATCTACGATTCGGTGCTCAAGGCCAACCGCAGCGCCTTGGCCGCCGTGAAGGCGGGAAGGCCGCTCGCAGAGGTGGACCGGGGAGCGCGCAGCGTGATCGAAGGGGACGGATACGGCTTCTACTTTACGCATCGCACCGGCCATGGCATGGGGATCGACGTGCATGAGCAGCCGTCCGTACATGGAGAGAACAAGACGCTCATGCAGGCGGGCCTGCTCTTCACCATCGAGCCAGGCATTTACATTCCGGAGATCGGCGGAGTCCGCATCGAGGATGACGTCTACATCGGACTTGACGGGCAGCCTGTCGTCCTGACGTCGTATCCGCGGGAGCTCACCCGCCTGTAGGGTCTGCCCGCTTGAGCTTGAGCTGCATGGCTGATGGGCTGCATGGCAGCCGCGGCGCGTCTTGCCGGCGATCCTTAAGGAAAAAAGCTGTTCCCGGGCCTCTTGCTTGAGGCTTGCAGGGAACAGCTTTTTCGTCGGTTCTACTTTTCGTCGGGAGCGATCATCGAAAAATCGTCGTAGTGGAAAGCCGGCGCCACGATGCAGGTGACGAGCACAGGCTCGTCTCCGGCAGGCCGGGCGGTCTGCCAGGCGCCTGCGGGGACAAGCGCCTGCGGAGTCTGTCCGGCAGCGATGTCCAGGCCGAGGATGAATGTCTCCGCAGCTTCGGGCTTGTCTCCATGCCCGCCGATCGTCAGCTCGAGCGGCCCGCCTGCGTGGAACAGCCACAGCTCGTCGGAGAGCACCTTGTGCCACGCGGATTCCTCGCCCGGATGCAGCAGGAAGTAGACGGAGCTGGCGGCTGCCCTCGCGCCGGAATAGCGGTCTCCAAGCACTTCATGGGGAATTTGATAGGAAGCTTTCCAAATTTCCTTGAACCAGCCGCCTTCGATATGGCGGTCCATGTCAAGAAGCTCCACAAAGGGAGACGGGGATGTCGGGACGGTCATGGCCATTCATTCTCCTTGTCGCGTTGGAATGCGTATTTTTCTACTATAGCATGGGCGCGGCAGCGATTCCAAACCAAGAATGATTTGATCGTTTCAGGCACACGTTCTCATAGACAACTTCGGACAAGCGATGGTAAGATACTGGAAGTTTACTAATCGCTGGTTGGGAGAGAGGTTGAGTCCAGACATGAAATTAATCGGAGAACGTCTCCGTCCAGCCGCTGCCTTGCTGACAGCGCCAGTCCTGGCTGCAGCCTTGCTTGCAGCCCCTGCCGCTCCGGCGGCTGCGGCGTCTGCCCAAGCAGTGACCGCGCAGGCTCAGCCGATCGTTATTATGCTCGACGGCAAGAAGCTTGCCGTGCGGATGAGTCCGGTGATCCTGAAGGGATCGATCCTGGTTCCGATGAAGGATATTTTCAAGGCGCTCGGAAGCGAGCTGAGCTGGGATCCCAAGACGAGGACGCTGCTTGCGAGCAGCGGAGGCTACTTCAGCATGTCCCTCAAGGTTGGGGCTTCCCATGCCGTCGTGAACGGCAAATCCGTGAAGCTGGATAGCCCGGCCGTAATTCTGAACGGGACTACATTCGTCCCGATCCGCTTCGTCAGCGAGACGATGGGAGCCGAGGTGAAGTGGGATGCCAAATCCCGCATCGTCCGCATCTCTTCGGAGGAAGCCCAGCTTGAGGCCGCTGTCGCAAAAGCCGAGAAGGAACGCGCGTCGCGGCGTCTCACGACGGCGCAGATTGTCGCCAAGAACGACGACAGCGTCGTTCTGATCCAGACCGATTACGGACAAGGAAGCGGCGTTGTCGCCGGTCCGCGCCTCATCCTGACGAATCTGCATGTCATGAAGGACGCCAAGTCCGGCAAGATCATGACGAACGACGGCCGCTCGATCGACATCCAGGGAGTCGCCGCCACGGATGAGAAGAACGATCTTGCGCTCGTATTGACCAAGCAGGATATGGATCTGGTTCCGATTGTATTCGGAAGCTTCGACGACGTGCAGAAGGGCGATACCGTCGTAGCGATCGGCAGCCCTCTCGGACTGCAGAACACCGTGTCGGAAGGCTTGATCAGCAACATCGGCTATGACGATGGAAGCTTCTATTACCAAGTGAGCACGCCGATCGACCATGGCAGCTCGGGCGGAGGCTTGTTCAACCAGTACGGGGAGCTCATCGGCCTGACGACCTCCGGCTATGACGACACGACGGCAGACCTCAACTTTGCGACTTCTTCAGAGGACGCCGAGAATCTGCTGCGTACCGCGAAGTTTGATGCGGCCAAAGTCGGCTTCCTCAAGCCGACGCTGCCGGACAGTCTGGAAGGGGCTTCGCTGGACGAAATCGCGGCATTGATGAAGAAGGAATTCGGCAGCATTCAGGGCAGCGACGGCAATCTGGCGCTGACCGGCTGGAAGGCGGAGAGGGATGCGGCAGGCTGGCTGGTCATCCAGGCGGACGTCAATCCGGATTTCTATGATTATTACGGCTCCAAGATGCAGAAGGATCTCCGCATGTGGGGAGCGAACACATCCTACGAGCTGCACGGCATGCTGCCGAAGGAGAAGATCCAGCTTGTTCTGATGTACGGCAAGCAAGTGGATTTCGAGCCGCGCGGTTATGCGGCCGGCGAAGCGACGGCTTCGGCAGACGGCAAGTGGAACATCCGTTATGCGGTTCTGGATGTCCAGTTCAAGGAAGACATGCTCATCAAGCTTCGCGGCTGATCCATCGGACTCATACCGCCTCCGGACCCCAGGTCCGGAGGTTTTTTATAGGAGGAATCCCGGCTTGAAGGTGAACGCCGGCGCTTCCGGGGAACATTCCATCTGCTCGGCTGATTCGGCTGGATCCTATGTTCAGCGTCTATAGCTCGTTGACTTTGACGCGGGAGAGACGGCTTCCAGGGAGCCCTCTCTTCTTTTTCGCTCCGAAGTTGGGTAGAATGGGAGAATGACGATTGCAAAGAGGGATTCCATGAAAGTAGTATTAACGACACTCAACGCCAAATTCATCCACACCTCGCTCGCGCTCCGCTGCCTGAAGGCCTATGCGGAGAAGGACTTCCCGATCGAGATTGCCGAATATACGATCAAGGATCCGGTGATGAACATCGTATCCGATCTGTACAGCAAAAATCCGGATGTCATCGGCTTCTCCGTCTACATCTGGAACATCGAGGAGACGATCAAGGTCATCCGGATTCTGCGCAAGATCGCTCCGGACGTGCGGATCGTGATGGGCGGACCTGAAGTCAGCTACGATACGGCCGAATGGATGGAGAAGCTGCCTGAGGTCGATTTCATCATTTTCGGTGAAGGGGAGGAGACGTTCCACCATCTCCTGCAGGAAATCGACGGCGAGGGCAAATACCATCTTGTCTTCGGACTTGCTTACCGCAAGCTGCGGGAGAACGGGCCGGAGGTGCGGGTCAACATCGGCCGTCCCAAGCTGAATCTGGCCGAGCTGCCGAGTCCGCACCGGTTCCCGGAAGACCGCGAATCGCTTGCGAATCGGGTCGTCTACTTCGAGACGAGCCGCGGCTGCCCGTTCAGCTGCTCGTTCTGCCTGTCCAGCATCGAGGTCGGCGTCCGGTATTTCGATATCGAGAGGACCAAGGCCGACCTGCTCTACCTCATCGAGGCGGGAGCCAAGACGATCAAGTTCGTCGACCGCACGTTCAACATCAAGCGCGACTATGCGCTGGAGATGTTCAAGTTCCTGATCGAGAATCACGGCGGCTGCGTATTCCAGTTCGAGATTACGGCCGATATCATGCGTCCCGAGGTGTTGGATTATCTCGCCGAGCATGCGCCTCCGGGCATCTTCCGCTTCGAGATCGGGGTGCAATCGACCAACGACGTGACCAACGAGGCGGTGCAGCGACGCCAGAACTGGAACAAGCTCGTGCGCACGGTGACCAAGGTCAAGGAATCGGGCAAGATCGACCAGCATCTCGATCTCATCGCCGGTCTCCCGCATGAAGATTACGATACGTTCCGCAAGACGTTCAACGACGTCTTCGACCTGCGGCCGGAGGAGCTCCAGCTGGGCTTCCTTAAAATGCTGCGAGGCACCGGACTGCGGATCGACGCCGACAAATACGGGTATGTGTACGCGGATCAGGCGCCTTACGAAATTCTAGGCAACAACCTGATGCCGTTCTCCGACCTGATCCGGATCAAGCGGGTGGAGGACGTGCTGGAGAAGTACTGGAACGCCCATCGCATGGACCGCACGCTGCTGTACCTGATCGAGCGGGTATTCCCTTCGGCCTTCGATTTCTTCCAGCAGTACGGCGACTACTGGGAGCGCAGAGGCTGGGAGAGGATCGGCCATCAGCTGGAGGATCTGTTCTCCCGCCTGAAGGGCTTCCTGAACTCCGGAGAGGCTCCGGCCGGATTTGACCGCGACGTCGTGGAAGGTCTGATGAAGTACGACTACTTCCTGGGCCATAACCACAAGCCCCGCAAGGTATGGTGGGACTTCACGATGGACAAGCAGGAGCTGGGCGGCTGGATGCGCCTGCTCGGGGAGCATCCTGAGGATGTATCGCCGGCCTTCGCCGCTCTCGGCCTCGGAGAGAAGGAGCTCCAGAAGCATGCGGTGCTGGAGAAGCTCCCGTTCGATCTGGAGCAGTTCCTGGCGACGGGAGAGATCGACCGCAGTTCCGGCACGCTGCTGGTCGTCCTGTATGGAGTGTCCGGCAAGCGAGGCGGGTCGGCTTATTGCCTGCGCTTGAGTCAGGGAGCGGTAGCGGCCGGGTAAGCGTCTGACGGCTGATCGGCTTGGCTGGAGGACAGCAATCCCGCTGAGCGGAGAGTAATAGGAGAACCATCCGGCTTGCCGCCGTTGCGGGAGCCGGGTGGTCTTTTTTTCTTCCCGCCGGTTTTTTCCGGCAGCAAAAAAAGGAGCTGTACGGAGCAGGATGGCCTGCTCGCGTACAGCTCCTTTGATTGTATGGCGGCTTGACCCCGGGTCAGGGAACGAGGCTGCGGATGACGGTCATCTCGCCGTCCAGCTCGTAGCTGCCGAGAGTGGCCGGAAGCAGGAAGCATTCGCCGGCTTTGACAGCTTGCGATTGTCCTTCGCCCCAGGCAATGCTGCCCTGGCCTTCGGCAATGACGAGGATGACGAAGCTGTCGGCGGAGGTGGCGAGCTCCCAGGACCCCCGAACGACCCCTTTGTCCACCAGGAAGTATGGGGATTCGGCAATCGTCAGCCAGCTGCCCGGCTGCGCGTCCTCCGTGCTCATGCGTGTCGCTCCGGCTCCCTCATAGGCAATGACGTTGAGAGAATCCTCTACATGCAGCTCGCGAAGCTGGCCGTCAAGGCCGGGGCGCTTGTAGTCATAGAGGCGATAGGTCGTATCGGAGTTCTGCTGGATTTCCGCCACGACGACGCCCGCGCACAGGGCGTGGACGGTTCCCGCCGGAATGTAGAAGGCGTCGCCCGCCTTGACCGTCACTTCCTGCAGAGCGTCCATGACGCGGTCCTCGTCGATGGCCTGCTGCAGTCCGGTACGGTCGATGCCTTCCTTGAGGCCGTAGATGATTTTGGCGCCCGGCTTGGCGTCGAGAATGTACCACATCTCGGTCTTGCCAAGCTCGCCGGCCGGGAGACGGTCGTAGCTGTCGGTAGGGTGGACCTGCACGGACAGATCGTCATTGCAGTCGAGCAGCTTGATCAGCAGCGGGAAACGGCCGTTTTTCTCGGAGAAGCCCTTGCTGCCGAACCATTCCCGTCCGTACCGCTCGCGGATCTCGTCCAGGCCGAGCCCGTCCAGCGGCCCGCCGAGCACTTTGGTCGTGCCGTTCGGGTGGTCGCCAATCATCCAGCCTTCGCCGATATGGCCTTCCGGAAGCTCCAGGCCGAATTGCTCCAGCGCCCGTCCGCCCCATACGCGTTCTTTCATTTCAGGTTTGAATTGCAATGGATAAGGGTTGACAGTCATCGTTCATCCGCTCCTGTTCTCTATCTGCTAAGTATGATTTATCGGGGTCTATGAATGGATCGGGTTATTCGGGACGGGTTCCCGGCTGGAACAGCTCCAGCAGCTCTCCGTCGGGACCGTAGAAGAAGAAGTACCGGGCTCCGTTCGGAAGCGTCGTCAGCTCGGTGTCCCTCAGCGGAATGCCCATGCGCTTGATGCGGGCGAATTCGCCCTCCACGTCATCGACGGTGAACGCGATGTGGTGGGTTTTGCCTTCAGCCGGAAGGCTGTCGTCATACCCCTCGATGAGCTCCAGCTCCGTTTCCTCCGAGCCGGGAAATCTCAGGAACGCCAGGCGGATCTTGCCGTCGGAGTGGGGAAGAGTGTACGTATGCTCCATGCCAAGCACCTGCTTGTAGAAGTCGATCGATGCTTCGAGCGATGCGGTCATGACGCCGACATGCTCCAATTTGCGGATTGCCATCTTGTTCATCTGCCTCCTTAAGTTAGTTGCCGTTTCTCCATGCCGAGCGCATAAGGCGCCGAGCGCTTCTGCGCCATCCGGTACAGGACGGTCTGCGCGCGTCCGGACGGAAGAGCGGATGCCCAGGCCAGGACGGCATCGGCTTCCGCCTCGCCGCCGGGATGGCCGGGGTACAGCACGCAGGCGAGAACGCCTCCCGGACGAAGCAGCTCCATCGCCGCCTCCATGGCGGCAAGGGTGGAAGCGGGCTGCGTCACGATGCTGCGGTCGGAGCCCTCGCCGGGCAGGTAGCCGAGATTGAACAGAACGGCGGCGATCCGGCCGCGGTCCCCATCCGGCACCGCCATGCCCATCTCGGCATGGCTGCGCAGATGCAGGCTGACCGCCGGCAGCTTGCCGCTGTCTCCCAGCGGAGCGAGCCGCTCCTCGGTCCGGAGGATGGCATCACCCTGGACATCAAATCCGATGAGCTTGCCGCGAGGTCCGACCAGCTCCGCCAGGAAGCGGGCATCCGCTCCGCCGCCGAGCGTCGCGTCGATGACGGCGTCGCCAGGCTGCACTCTTTCCCTAACCCAGCCGTGGGCAGCGCCGATGACGGACAGGAAACCCATCAGCTATTCGCCTCTTCGGGAAGCTGCGCGGAGAGAGCCGGCGCCGTGCAGGGCTCCGCGGCATCCGCGGCGGCTTGCATCAGCTTCGCATAACGCGCCGAATTCATCTTGCGGGCCGGCTTCGTGAGCGCGGGACCCGCCGCTGCGGCCGCCACGAGCGGCACCGCCGCTTCCGGCTGCCAAAGACGGCCCTGCCAGGTGTCCCGGCGCTTCAGCTCGTCGTCGAAGGCGTTCAGCACCTCCCATTTCTTGAGGCTCCAGGTCGGCCCGATCAGCAGGTCGCGCGGAGCGTCTCCGGTCAGCCGGTGAACGATCATCTCCGGGGGGAGGAATTCCAGCGTGTCGACGACAAGATTGACGTACTCGTCCATCTCCAGAAACCGGAGGAGGCCGGCCTCGTACTGCTTCACCATCGGCGTCTTGCGCATCAGGTGAAGAAGATGGATCTTGATTCCCTGCACGTCCATGGCGGCGACCGCGCGTCCGGTGGCGAGCATCATTTCATGGGTTTCCTGCGGAAGCCCGTAGATAATATGGGCGCATACACGGATTCCGCGCGCCCGCAGCCTCGCCACCGCATCGAGGTAGCAGGCCGTGTCGTGGGCGCGGTTGATAAGGTCTGAAGTCGATTCGTGAATCGTCTGCAGCCCCATCTCGACCCACAGATAGGTGCGGTCGTTCAGCTCGGCGAGGTAATCGACGACGTCATCCGGCAGGCAGTCCGGCCGGGTTGCGATCGACAGTCCGACGACGCCGGGCTGGGCGAGAATCGTCTCGTAATAGTCCCGCAGCTCCTCGACAGGCGCGTACGTGTTCGTATAGGCCTGGAAGTAGCCGATATAGCGGGCGTCCGGCCATTTCTTGTGCTGGCGGTCCCGGATGGCGGCGAACTGCACCTCCAGATCGTCGCGCCGCTTGCCCGCGAAGTCGCCCGAGCCCCGCGCGCTGCAGAACGTGCAGCCGCCGGTGGCGATCGTGCCGTCGCGGTTCGGACAAGTGAAGCCGGCATCGAGCATGACCTTGAAGATCTTGCCGCCAAAATGGTCTCTCATCTCGTAGTTCCATGTATGGAACCGCTTGTCTCCCCATACCATCGGGGAAGGGGACAGCGGCGTTGAATGCAGTGGATCCATGCTTGCTCCTTCCTTGCTGTGCGCCGGAATCAGGCGGCTGAACAACACCGCCTTGCGCATACGTTCTATTTTAGATGAAATCTCTCGTGAAAGCCATGGTCCGGAAGTAATCCGGGCGCAAGGAAGAAGCTGGCAGAAAAGATTTTGAAAGCGGTTAATTTAGGCTTGCAATACCTTACATGATGTGTTAAATTGAAAAGGAAAGAAGCCAGTTAAATCAAGGGTTTTTCAGCTCTCCAATCCTACTTTAGCCCTGGTTTTCATAAGCGTCGGCCAATTAGGGAACGCTGTAAAAAAATCCATGAGGTGATGGAAATGAGCACAGTCAAAATTCCCCACGGGGACGAGAAGGTCACGGTTGAGCTGACGGTCAAGGAACTGATGGCGCTGGCGGGGATCCGGTTCCACGGAGACCGCAGGCTCGGAATCGACGCGCGCAGGAAGCTGAATTCCGTTTTGTCCGAGACGTACGAGCTGGAGCAGCCGATTCCGTACCAATTGCTTAATTAAGCCGGCTTGCCCGGCAGATCGCAGAGCGGCACCAAGCCGGGTTTCCGGCACGGGAGCCGCTTTTATTTTTTGGAGCAGCCGCCTTTACAACGCTCTCCGGATTCGGCACAATAAGATAGTTCATAGAAGAGACAGTGGAGGATGGCATAGATCAATGCGTTTACGTGGAAGAAAAGGAATCCGGGAGGAGCTTGAGGCGCTCCCGCAGCTGGTCGTGCTGGACGCGTCCGGCCTCAAGGGCAAGTGGAATGAGTTTTTCGGCAACGACAAGCCGATCCATATCGAGCTGGGAATGGGCAAGGGACGCTTCATCAGCCGGCACAGCGTGCTGAATCCCGAGGTCAACTATATCGGCGTCGACATGTATGACGAGCTGATCCGCAGAGCGGCGGAGAAGGCTCTGGAGGCACGCGCCGAAGCGGGACAAGAAGGCTATCCGCCGAACCTGGCCCTGCTCCGGGCGAACATCGAGGGAATCGGCGAGATGTTCGCGCCCGGCGAAATCGAGCGGATCTATCTGAATTTCAGCGATCCCTGGCCGAAAGCGAAGCATGCGCGCCGCCGCCTCACGCATCCGCGCTTCCTGGAGCAATACTCAAGCATTCTCAACGAGTATGGGGAAATCCATCAGAAGACCGACTCGCGCCTTCTGTTCGAATTCTCGCTCAACAGCTATGCGGAGACCGAGCTGCAGCTGCGGAACATCTCCCTGGATCTCCACCGCGACGAGGTCCGCGAAGACCTTGTTCTGACGGAGTACGAGGGCAAGTTCATCAAGCAGGGAATGCCGATCCACCGCTGCGAGGCCGTCGTCGGGGCCAAGGCGCTGGCCGCCTACCGCGAGGAGAAGCAAGCGAGGCGCAGCCGCGAAGCCGCCAAGGAACGCGAGGATGCCGAGAAAGCAAGGCAGAAGGCCGGCGTTCCGCTCGGAACCGGCAGCGAATAGCGTATCGGTCAGGGCCGCAGGCCCTGACTCAGGAGAAAAGGCTGTCCCTCCGGAATGCGTTCCGGAGGGACAGCCTTTGTTCGTCTGATCCGGCGCTCAGATGGAGCTGCCTATGAATACGACCGCCAGCATAGCGGTGAACGTGCCGAGCAGCGCGCCCGCCCCGACATCCGACGGATAATGGAGCCCGAGATACATTCTCGACCAGCCGACCGAGCAGGCGATGGCAAGGCCGGCGAACAGGGCAAGCGGGAACGCGGCTCCCGACGCTGCGGCATACAGCAAAGGGACCGTCCAGGCGAATATGGCTGTCGTATGTCCCGAAGGGAAGGATGAATCCTCCAGAGGGCTCTTGCCGGTACGGACCCCCTCGAGCGCCTGGTAAGGCCGCAGCCTCTTCATCGTGCGCTTGACGAGCGCGACGGGCAGATGGCTCGCGATGACGGCGATCAGGCTCTGAACGCCGGCGAGCCTCCAAGAGCCCGAGCCCAGCAGAACGAGCAGGGCGGAGGAGGCCAGCGTGAACGTGGCTCCGCCCATATGGGTGACGGTCGACAGCCAGCGGCCGGTAACCGCACGCAGCCTGGCATCGGCAGGTCCGCGGTTGAGCCACAACAGCAGCCGCCGCTCCTTGGTCCGGAGCCATCCGATAATTTCGCCCATGCATTCGTCCTCCCCGAAAATGGCGTTATCCTATGATAACCTACACCGACGCAAATGGAACAACCTCTGGCGTTATTTATCCTTTGCCTGGACTTATTTTATCCTTCGATTGTTAGAAGAGGATTAAGAATTATTAATGGAAGACGCTTTGTGTCCCGGAAAAGGTTTTATTCTATTGTCGGGATGGTAATGATGGAGGAAGGTCCGGGCCGCATGGGACTTGGGATCCCCGTTGTTCACAGCTTCGACAAGACCTGCTGTCGCTTGTCCGGAACTTTTCCCGCATGACAGTCGTAGTTAAGGACGAAAGCATCAAAACGCCAGCAAATGCACGAGAACGGCGGTTAAGGCACGCAAATAAGGGTATCCTACCCGTTAGCGGCTGATGCAAGCGTTTTTCTTGTTTGTTTGGGGCGTTAGGAACGTTTTTCTGCTTTTGACAAAGAGCGGGGAACCGTGGAAAATCAGAATGGTCATTTTACAAAAAGCTGACACAGACAGAGACACATTACAAAAAGCAGACACAGACAAAAAAACGACAAAGAGAAAATGAGCCCGAACGTACAGAGAGAATATTAAAATTGGGGTCTCAAGGGGGCAACACTCGCATGATCGCTAATTCCGTTATGATCGCTTTGCAGATTTTCCTTGCTTTTATCGGGGTGTACCAGTTCGTTCTGGCGCTGTTCGGCATCCGCAGGAAAAAGAACCGCGTCCAGCACAAGCCGCAAAAATCGTTTGCCGTCCTGGTTGCCGCGCACAACGAAGAGAAAGTCGTCGGCGCATTGATCGAGAACTTGAAAAACCTGGATTACCCGAAAGAGCTTTACGATGTGTTCGTCATCTGCGACAACTGCACGGACGGCACGGCGGACATCGCCCGGAGCATGGGCGTCCATGCCTGCGAGCGCCGCAACAATCAGCTGAAGGGCAAAGGCTACGCCATCGAGTGGATGCTCAAGGAACTGTGGGCAATGCCGCGCCAGTATGATGCTGTCGTCATGTTCGATGCCGACAACCTCGTCAAAACGGATTTCCTGACCCATATGAACAACGATCTCGTCGAAGGCCATCAGGTCATCCAGGGCTATCTCGATACGAAAAACCCCGATGACTCCTGGGTTACAGCCTCGTACGGCATCACGTATTGGTATTGCAACCGCCTCTGGCAGCTGTCCCGTAAAAATCTCGGCATGGCCAACTTCCTCGGCGGCACGGGCATGACGTTCGACACCGCGCTGCTCAAAGAAATGGGATGGGGCGCCACCAGCCTCGTCGAGGACCTTGAGTTCTCCATGCGCTGCGTTCAGCGGGGCGTCCATCCGGTGCTCAACTACGACGCCAAGGTTTACGACGAAAAGCCGGTCAGCTTCAAGGCTTCGGCCCGCCAGCGTCTCCGCTGGATGCAAGGGCACTTCACGGTTGCCCGCCATTATTTCTTCCCGCTGCTCTGGGCAAGCATCAAGGAACGCAATTTCGTCAAGTTCGATGCGGCGCTCTATTCGATCTCTGCCTACACGACGTTCCTTGGCTTCGTCGGCACGGCGCTGATCTGGATCGACAACATCATTCCGGCCGACAACATCTTTACTTCCATTTACGCGTACCTGCCTGTCTGGGCGGCTGGAGCCGCATTCCTCGCGGCTGCGCTGATGTTCCCGCTCGTCATGGCTCTGGAAGGCATCAAGTCCGGCAAGATGTATGCCCATCTCGTCTCCATGATCTTCTTCCAGCTGAGCTGGCTGCCGATCACGTTCTATGCGTTCTTCACGCAGAACAACAAGCAGTGGAGCCATACGCAGCATACGCGCGTCATCCGTCTGGAGGAAGTGCAGAGCAAGCAGGCTTCCTGATTGTTCGGTGCTGGCCTTTATGCAATCTGGAATGGTGGTTGACATGCCTTGCAGGGCATGATATAGTAGTCAAAGTTGTTTTCCAATATCTTTCGCATAAGCAGAAGCACCCGCTTCTCACCTGACCGATAGTTGTCGGCTGGTCGGCGATACCTGTAGCCGGATGGCTCTCCTTGCGAGAGGCGCATCCGCCCATACGGAGTGTCAAGCGGGTCCGATCTGTCGGATCCGCTTTTTATTATGGTTGAAGGCATCATTGGAACCAATCCCATTCGGAGGTGGACGATTATTAGCAGAGATCATCAAATTAATGACGATATCCGGGCACGTGAAGTACGCCTGGTCGGTCCCGAGAGCGAGCAGCTCGGCATCAAGCCGCTCCGCGAAGCCCTGCAGATGGCCATCGACGCCAACATGGACCTCGTCAACGTAGCCCCGCAGGCCAAGCCTCCGGTATGCCGGATCATGGACTATGGCAAGTTCCGTTACGAGCAGCAGAAGAAGGACAAGGAAGCCCGCAAAAACCAGAAGACGGTTGATCTGAAGGAAGTGTGGTTCCGCTCCAACATCGACGAGCACGATTATCAGACCAAGCTTCGCAACGTCATCAAGTTCCTCGGCGAAGGCGACAAGGTCAAAGCCTCGGTCCGCTTCCGCGGCCGCGAGATCGCGCATGCCGATGTCGGTCAGCGCATCCTGGAGCGTCTGCTCAAGGAAGTCAACGACATCGTCAACGTCGAACGTGTGCCGAAACTGGAAGGACGCAGCATGATCATGATTTTGGCACCTAAGAACACCAACTAAGCTAGATTAATTCAAGGAGGATATCGACATGCCAAAGATGAAGACTCATAGCAGTCTGAAAGACCGCTTCAAAATTACGGGAACTGGCAAAGTTAAACGCTACAAAGCTTACCGTAATCACCTTCTCTCCCACAAATCCGGCCGTGCGAAGCGCGTTCTGGCTACCCAGCCGAACATGGCGGCGGGCGACATTCGTCGTCTGGCTCAAGGCCTCGCTCAACTGAAATAGTCCATTTTTACCGGTTTATTGATATTAGAACTTACAGGAGGGTATCATCATGGCAAGAGTAAAAGGCGGATTCGTTCGCGCCCGTCGCCGTAAACGGATTCTGAAGCTCGCAAAAGGTTACTTCGGTTCCAAGCACCGTCTATTTAAAACAGCAAAGGAGCAGGTAGGCAAATCCCTGCTTTACGCTTACCGCGATCGTCGCCAAGTAAAACGCGACTTCCGCAAGCTGTGGATCGTGCGCATCAACGCTGCTGCGCGTCTTAACGGCCTTTCCTACAGCAAATTCATGTTCGGCCTGAAGCAAGCCGGCGTCGAAGTGAACCGCAAGGTTCTTGCCGACCTGGCCGTGAACGACATCGGTTCGTTCAACAGCCTGGCTGACGTTGCCAAGCAAAAGCTGAACGCTTAATATAAAGAGCCGGTTGTCCGGGATGCGAATCCCCGGGCAGCCGGCTCTTTTTTTGTTTCCTCCTCTGCTGGTATCCACTCGTTTCGACCTGCGCTGCGGCGAAGAAAGGCGAAGCCGGCGCATAGCCGGCAGCAGGCCGTTCCACGAATTTGCCCGGGGCATAGACATCTGTACAGGCGTCGGGCTCCTTTCCTGAATAAGCTGAAAGGAACGGGAAAGGAGGAATAGCGTTGTCTGCGATTTCCAAGGAACAAGTACGCGCCCTGGTGGGCAAAGAAGTATATGTCATGCGCAAGGACGGAACCGTCGCCAGCGGAAAGCTGGAAAAATTCGCGAATGACCGGTTGTATATCCGCCCCGTAGAGTCTGGACAGAAGGCGGGTACGAGAGCATTCATTCTCCCTCTCGTCCTGTTCGACCTGCTCGCGATCGGAACCATTCCCTTCTTTGCGGGGGGAGGGTTCGGAGGCGGATTCGGTCCCGGTCCGTACGGTCCGTACGGTCCCGGCGGTCCCGGCGGTCCCGGCCCTTACGGTCCGTACGGCCCCGGCCCTGGCGGCCCCGGTCCGTACGGCCCCGGATGCTGCCCGCCATACGGCGGCGGCAAAGGATTCTACTAAGCGCTGTGCTGCCTCGCCCGCCGGTGCAAGGACTATAGCGGCTTGAGCAGCTCGGTCACCTTGTAGCTCTCATGATGGCGCACCGGTTCGTACCCTATGCGTTCGTAGAACCGGCGCGCCTTATCATTGGCGTCGTCCACGAAGAGGAGGGCGAGGACACAGCCCTCGGCAGCTCCCGCGGCTTCGGCTTGCTTCATCAGACTGCCGCCGACTCCGGCATTCCGGCAGTCGCGATGGACAGCCAGCATGTCGATATGGAGAATGCCCTGTAGGAACTGGTAGTGGACGAATCCCGCAGGCTCGCCTTTTTTGCCTGCGACGGCGACGATCGTCCTCCCATCGCGGAATCGTCCGGGCAAGGAACGGATGACGGTCGGATCATCGGTCTCGGTGCTGTAGGACAAGGGCAGCAATTCCGTGCGGATCAGGCGGACAAGCCCATCGAGATCTTTGCGCTCGTTCATCGGGCGGTAGTGGATGGAGGTTTTCACGCAAGCCGTCTTCCCTTCTGGCTGGACGAGGCTGGATGGCGCGGGCGATCGAAACCCGGCTTCCGCAACCTTATTCTATGCAGCGGCCCCCGAGGTTGCGAAACAGCAGCTTGAGGAGCCTTGTACATAACTTTTCTCGTTTGTGCATACACTTGGTATTGACGGATGGTAATGACAGACCTATAATAAGTCTCAAGCTTATACCCAATCGGCTATGATGAGGACGAAGTGTTAAGGGCCCTACTGTACAGAGAGCGACGGATCCCGCTGCAACCGCCGCCAGCATCCCTTTCCAACGAGCTCACCTCGGAGCTGTTTTCCTGAAAAGACACCGGTCTTAGTAGGGAGAATCGCATGGCATGCGTTAAAATGCCGAAGTAGAATGATCAGGCGTGCACGCCCTTTTCTACTTCATGAGGCTCCGCATTGCGAAATGCGGCAGCAAACCTGGGTGGTACCACGGAAGATACAGTCTTTCGTCCCTATGCTTCGGCATAGCGGGCGAAAGACTTTTTTGTTTTCCGCGCTGCGTTCACCGTGTAAGCGGGCGGCGCAACGCAACGCTTGCGTCATTGGACTTGAAAGGAGACGAAGGCGGACCGTCGACACCGCCGCCGTCATTCACGAAGGGAGGAACACATGATGGTTATGCAGGGCGAGGCTCTGAAATCCAAGGAAGAAATCATGGAAAAAATGAGGAAGCCGGAAGTGATCAGCGGCTCCGAAATTCTTCTCCGCAGCCTGGTGCTCGAAGGCGTGGAATGTGTATTCGGTTATCCCGGCGGCGCGGTATTGTATATCTACGACGCCATGCACGGGTTCTCGGATTTCCACCATGTGCTCACTCGGCACGAGCAGGGAGCGATCCATGCGGCCGACGGTTATGCGAGGGCATCCGGCAAGGTCGGGGTGTGCATCGCCACTTCGGGACCGGGGGCGACGAACCTCGTCACCGGCATCGCGACAGCTTATATGGACAGCGTGCCGCTCGTCGTCATCACGGGCAACGTAGCGACCAATCTCATCGGCACGGACGCTTTCCAGGAAGCGGACATTACGGGAATCACCATGCCGATCACGAAGCACAGCTTCCTGGTGCGGACGGCCGAAGAGCTGCCGCGTGTCATTCACGAAGCGTTCCACATCGCGAACACGGGCCGGAAAGGGCCGGTGCTGATCGATATTCCGAAAGATGTATCGGCCGCGATGACCATGTTCGAGCCGGTGAGCGGCGAAGTCAGCCTGAGAGGCTACAACCCCAATACGACGCCTCGCAAGCCTCAGCTCGACAAGCTGGCGAAGGCGATCGGCGAAGCGGAGCGTCCGCTCATCCTGGCAGGCGGAGGAGTGGTTTACTCCGGAGGGCATGAAGAGCTGCTGGAATTCGTCACGAAGACCGGCATCCCGGTCACGACGACGCTTCTTGGCCTCGGCGGATTCCCGAGCGGCAACGACCTGTGGGTCGGCATGCCGGGCATGCACGGAGCCTATGCTTCGAACAAGGCCATTCAGGAGAGCGACCTGCTGATCAATATCGGCGCGCGCTTCGATGACCGGGTGACGATGAAGCTGGACGGCTTTGCGCCGAAGGCCAAAATCGTCCACATCGATATCGACCCGGCCGAAATCGGCAAAAACGTCCCGACCGACATTCCGATTGTCGGCGATGTGAAAATCACGCTTGGCCTGCTCAACGAAGAAGTCGGCTATGCCGCCAAAGCGGATGCATGGAGAGCCCAGATCCAGGCTTGGAAAACGGAGCAGCCGCTCCGCTACCAGGATTCCGACACCGAGCTCAAGCCGCAATGGGTCATCAGCATGATCCACGATACGACGAACGGCGACGCAATCGTGACGACCGACGTCGGCCAGCATCAAATGTGGGCAGCCCAATATTATCGTTTCAACAAGCCTCGTTCCTGGGTCACCTCGGGAGGTCTCGGCACGATGGGCTTCGGATTCCCTTCCGCGATCGGCGCCCAGATGGCCAATCCCGAACGTGTCGTCGTCAGCATCAACGGAGACGGCGGCATGCAGATGTGCGCGCAGGAGCTCGCGATCTGCGCCATCAACAACATTCCGGTCAAGGTCGCCATCATCAACAATCAGGTGCTTGGAATGGTCCGCCAGTGGCAAGAAATTCTCTACGACAACCGGTACAGCCATATCGACCTCGCCGGAAGCCCGGACTTCGTCAAGCTGGCCGATGCATACGGAGTCAAAGGCTTCAGGGCTTCCAACAAGGAAGAAGCCGAGGCGGCGTGGAAAGAAGCGCTCGCGCATCCCGGTCCTGCAGTCGTGGAATTCGTTGTCCGCAAGCATGAGAATGTATTCCCGATGGTAACCCAGGGCAACACCATTGACGTCATGCTCATGGGGGATGAACAATGAACCGCAAATACACGATCGCCGTACTCGTCAACAACCAGCCTGGAGTGCTGCAGCGCGTATCCGGATTGTTCGGACGCCGCGGCTTCAATATCGAAAGCATCACGGTAGGCGCCAGCGAAGAGGCCGGACTGTCACGCATGGTCATCGTCACCGGCGGAGACGACAAGCTCCTCGAGCAGGTATCCAAGCAGCTCTATAAGCTGATCGACGTCATCAAGGTCGTCGATGTGAGCGCCAATCCGATGGTGGAGCGGGAGCTGGCCTTGATCAAGGTCACCGCCGAGCCGTCCGCGAGACCGGAAATTCTCGGAGTGGTCGAGACATTCCGCGCTGCCGTCGTCGATATCGGACCGAGCACTCTCATCGTTCAAGCCGTCGGAGGACCCGACAAGATCGACGCGATGATCGAGCTGCTGCGCCCTTACGGCATCCGCGAGCTCAGCCGCACCGGCGTAACCGCGATGAATCGCGGAGCTGTCCGATCCTAGTTTGAATTTTTTGATAAGTTCGACAACGCGCCTATAATGCTATAACTTCTACCTATAAAGCCGACTTTGAGCGGGAGTTTAGGGAGATCGACGACAAAGCAAGTTCTGGCTTCTGCAGCAGCGAGAACCTGAGACAAAGCATGAACTAGCTTTAGCAAAAGCCAGCTTTAATGCGTCATCTCTTTAAACACCCGCTCAAAGGGGTTTCAATCCAAAGGAGGCATCATCTCATCATGGCAGTTAAATTATTCTACGAAAACGACGCGGACCTCAGTGTTCTGCAAGGAAAAACGGTAGCAGTAATCGGATACGGCAGCCAAGGACACGCTCAGGCGCAGAACCTGCGCGACAGCGGCGTCAAGGTCGTCATCGGCCTGCGCGAAGGCAAGTCCGCCGACAAAGCCCGCAATGACGGCTTCGAAGTCGTATCCGTGGCCGACGCGACCCGCAAGGCGGACGTTGTCCAAATTCTGATGCCGGACGAAACGCAAGCCCAGGTATACAACGACGAGATCGCTCCCAACCTCAAAAAAGGCGCGGCTCTCATGTTCTCCCACGGCTTCAACGTCCACTTCGGCCAAATCGTGCCGAGCAAGGACACCGACGTACTGCTCGTCGCTCCTAAATCCCCGGGCCACATGGTCCGCCGGACGTACGTGGAAGGCTTCGGCGTTCCTGGACTCATCGCGGTCGAGCAGGACGCTACGGGCAACGCTCAAGCAATCGGCCTTGCTTACGCGAAGGGCATCGGCTGCACGCGCGCCGGAGTATTCGAGACTTCCTTCCGCGAAGAGACCGAGACCGACCTGTTCGGCGAGCAAGCCGTTCTCTGCGGCGGTACTTCCGCCCTGGTCAAAGCCGGATTCGAAACGCTCGTTGAAGCCGGCTACGCTCCGGAGATGGCTTACTTCGAGTGTCTCCACGAGCTGAAGCTGATCGTCGACCTGATGTATGAAGGCGGCCTTGCGTCCATGCGCGATTCCATCTCCAACACGGCCGAATACGGCGACTATGTCACCGGTCCCCGCATCGTGACCGACGAAACGAAAAAAGCGATGAAGGAAGTTCTTTCCGACATCCAGCAGGGCAAATTCGCACGCGACTTCATCCTTGAGAACAAATCCGGCCGCGCGATGCTTACGGCTACCCGCCGCAACGAGTCGGAGCATGCGATCGAGAAGACAGGCGCGCAGCTTCGCGAGCTGATGCACTGGATCAAGAAGTAAGGAACAAGCATCAGAAGCGCCCCGCAGGCGCATCCATAGAAGCGGACTTGTCCGCTTCCCACAGGCCGCGCGCTTCTTCCCCAAGGAAAGAGGCGCGTTCGCCGCTTCAATGGATTAAATCCGCATATACTCAAGAAACGGAGGTGCCGGCGTGCGCAAAATCTATATTTTCGATACGACGCTTCGCGATGGCGAGCAGTCGCCCGGAGTCAACCTGAATACCAAGGAAAAGGTGGAAATCGCCCTTCAGCTCGAAAAGCTGGGCGTGGACCGCATCGAGGCAGGTTTTCCGGCCGCGTCGCCAGGGGATCTGGCCGCCGTGCAGGCCGTGGCCGCAGCAGTCAAGCAGGCAACGGTCATCGGCCTTGCCCGCGCGGTGGAAAAGGATATCGACGCGGCCTGGGAAGCTCTCAAGGACGCGGCCGACCCTTGCATCCATATTTTTCTCGCGACCTCGCCGATCCACCGCAAGCACAAGCTGAAGATGGAGAAGGAGCAGGTGCTGGCGGCGGCGGACAAAGCGATCCGCTACGCGAAGCAGCGCTTCGCCAAGATTGAATTCTCGCCGGAGGATGCGGGCCGCACGGAGCTGGATTTCCTGTGCGAAGTGACCGAGATGGCGATCAAGGCGGGCGCTACCGTCGTGAACATCCCCGATACGGTCGGGTATATGACTCCGGCCGAGTTCGGCCATATCTTCAAGACGCTGAAGGAAACCGTACCCGGCATCGACGGCATCCAGCTCAGCGCCCACTGCCATGACGATCTCGGCATGGCGACGGCGAACGCTCTGGCTGCCATCCTCAACGGAGCCGACCAGATCGAGGGCACAATCAATGGCATCGGCGAGCGCGCCGGCAACACGGCGATTGAAGAGGTCGCGCTGGCGCTGGAGACGAGAGCGGCGCTGTACGGCGCCAAGACCGGGCTTCATCTCAAGGAAATCGCGCGTACCAGCCGTCTGGTCAGCAAGCTGACCGGCATGGTCGTGCCGGGCAACAAGGCGATCGTCGGGGCGAACGCTTTTGCGCATGAGTCGGGCATCCATCAGGACGGCATGCTGAAGGAGAAGACGACGTACGAGATTATTTCTCCCGATACGATCGGCGTGAAGGAATCGAAGCTCGTCATGGGCAAGCACTCCGGCCGCCATGCGTTCCGGGAGAAGCTGATCGATCTCGGCTACGAGCTGGAGGACGAAGCCTTGAATGCGGCCTTCGCCAAGTTCAAGGATCTCGCCGACCGCAAGAAGAACGTGACGGACGACGATCTGCTGGCGATGCTGGAGGAGAAGCTGGTCGACACGCCGGAAATCTATGCCCTGGAGACGGTGGAGGTCCATTACGGCAACCGCTCTACGCCGAAGGGCACGGTCTCGATCAAGGTCGAGGGGCAGGGCGTGCAGACGCGCACGGCGGAGGGCAACGGCTCTGTCGACGCGCTGTTCAACGCGATCGACCTCGTGACCGGAGAAGCGGTCGAGCTGGAGGACTACTCCATCAAGTCGGTTACCCATGGCAAGGACGCGCTCGGCGAGGTCCATGTCGTGCTGCTGCAGGATGGCGTGTCGGCGCAAGGCCGGGGAGTAAGCACGGACATTCTTGAAGCGAGCGCGCGCGCCTACGCGGATGCGCTCAACCGCCTTATCGAGAAGCGCAAGGCGCCGGGCCGCCGCGACCGGATGAGCCTGATCTGACGTTTGCTGAACGGTATGAAGGCCAAAAGCGCCTGCCCATCGGGGCAGGCGCTTTTTTTCGCGTGGCTTCAGAAGCTTATGAAATCGAGCTGTCAGCTGCTTTTGAAAAACAAGCTGCAGGCTCTTTTGAAAACAAGCTGCAAGCTCTTTTGAAAATAAGCTGCAGGCTCTTTTGAAAATAAGTCGTGAGCTGCTTGTAAAATTAGCGTCAGCTGCTTGGGTCCGCTTTCAGCTTCGCGTAAACGCACATATCCCGCCACTCGGTCCTGTCCGCCGACAGCTCGCTCTGCTGCAGGATGCCTTCGAGGCGGAAGCCGAGCTTCTCCGGAATCGCCCGGCTCCGCGCATTGAGTCTGTCGCAGCGGATTTCCAGGCGGCGTGCTTCCAGGTGGACGAAGGCGAAGCCGCATATGGCGGCTACCGCTTCGGTCACGTACCCATTGCCGGCGCGGCGGCTGTCCGCCCAGTACCCGATTTCGAATGCGCGGGCGTTCCAGTCGATATGATGAAGGCCGACGCATGCCGCCATCTGCCCGCTTGCTTTCTCCAAGGCGACAAAACGGAGCTTCTCCCGCTTGAGGAACCGTATCGCCGATTCCCGCGAATTCAGCTCGGCCTGCTCGACGCTATGAGGGGACTGAGCCCAGGACATCCAGGCTCTGAGCTCGTCGAGGGAGGCGTTGATCGTCTCGCTCATCATCGGGCCGTCTCCTTGCTGCGCCATCCTCATTACGAGGCGTTCCGTCTCGACGCTTGTCGGGAAATCAATCAGGATCGGGTTCATCGTTTCGACCGCCTTTTTTATAGCTGATTATACTTCCGATAGAGACAATTGGAAACAAATGCCGCTGACAAAGGGGGAAGGTCGGCGGCTGACGGTACCTATAGGTTATGCCTATCAAACCGATAGCTATCCTATCTTGGAGCCTTATAGCGCGATGTGGTACAACTGTTGATAGTGATTATCAATCGTTGAGAAGAAGACGGGAGCGTGTCCATTATGGCAGAAGTAAAGAAAATCGCGGTGATCGCGGGCGACGGAATCGGACCGGAAGTCGTCGGCGAAGCCATCAAGGTGATCAAGAAAGTCGAAGAGCTGTACGAATACCGCTTTGAATTCGAGCATGGCCTGTTCGGCGGAATCGCCATCGACGAGAAAGGAACTCCGCTTCCGCAGGAAACGCTGGAAATTTGCCAGAAGGCGGATGCCGTCCTGCTCGGCGCGGTAGGCGGGCCGAAATGGGACAACAACACCAAGGAGCTCCGTCCGGAAACCGGGCTTCTCGGCATCCGCAAGGCGCTCGGGCTCTTCTCCAACATCCGCCCGGCGACAGTGTTCGACTGCCTGAAGGATGCCTCGACCTTGAAGCCGGAAGTGCTGGAGGGTACCGACCTGATCGTCGTGCGCGAGCTGACGGGCGGCATCTACTTCGGCGAGAAATTCCGCCGCGAGGGAGAGCATGGCCAAGAGGCGGTCGACACCTGCGTGTACAACGTGCAGGAGGTGGAGCGCATCGTGCGCCAGGCGTTCGACATCGCCATGACGCGCGGCAAGCGGCTTGCCTCCGTCGACAAAGCCAACGTGCTGGAGACTTCCCGCCTCTGGCGCGAGGTCGTGAACCGGATCGCGCCGGAGTATCCGGAGGTGGAGCTTGAGCATGTGCTCGTCGACAACTGCGCCATGCAGCTGCTTCGCCGTCCGTCGAGCTTCGACGTCATCGTGACGGAGAACATGTTCGGGGATATCCTGAGCGACGAGGCTGCCATGCTGACGGGCTCCATCGGCATGCTGAGCTCCGCTTCCCTCGGAGAAGGCAGCTTCGGCCTGTACGAGCCGGTCCACGGCTCGGCGCCGGATATCGCTGGCCAAGGCATCTCCAACCCGATCGCGACCATTCTGTCCGTCGCGCTCATGTTCCGTCTGACATTCGGCTATGCGGACGCGGCGCAGGCGATAGAGGACGCGGTCAAGGAAGTTCTCGATGCCGGCCACCGTACAGGAGATATCGCTGTGGACAAATCCAAGGCGATCGGAACGGAAGAAATGGGACGGCTTATTGTAGAAGCGATCCGCTGATCCCGCCTTTCCGAATGGAACCCGAATACTGAAGCCCGCCTTGCAGAATAGAGTCAAGAATTCCGAATTCCAGCTTGTTATGTCGGTCAAGTCATCCTTTCAACCGATTTTGACTCCGTTCGGATGGAATGATATCATCTTGTTTGAACAGGACAAGAAACTGCACGCTTCACGCGTCGAGGAGGAAATAGACCTATGGCAGAACGTTTGGTCGGCCGCCCGGCTCCGGATTTCACGATGGAGACCGTTGACGGCCAAGGACAGCAATTCGGCAAGGTATCCCTTTCGGATTATCGCGGCAAATGGCTGGTGTTCTTCTTTTATCCGCTTGATTTCACCTTTGTATGCCCGACTGAAATTACTGCGCTGAGCGATGCGGCTTCCGAATTCACGAAGCTTAACACCGAGATTCTCGGCGTATCCATCGACAGCATCCATAGCCACAAGGCGTGGATCAACACGCCTAAGAACGACAACGGCTTGGGCAAGCTGAATTTCCCTCTCGCCGCCGATATCACGAAGCAGGTATCCCGCGACTACGGCGTCCTGATCGAAGAGGAAGGCATTGCCCTGCGCGGTCTCTTCATCATCGATCCGGAAGGCGAGCTGAAATACCAAGTCGTCAACCACAACGACGTAGGCCGCAGCGTAGAAGAAACGCTTCGCGTCCTTCAAGCGCTCCAATCCGGCGGTCTCTGCCCGATGAACTGGAAGCCGGGCGACAAGAACCTCGTCACGAACTGACCTTCGCAAGCAGACAAGCCAGGGCATACGCCCTGGCTTTTTTGTTCGTGCTGTCGACCCGCCTCGGGCATTCCAGCTATGGAGAACGCCCATCTGGGTTAATCTGGATATCGAAAGGGTATTTGAGTATAGTTGAAGACAGGACAGAACATCCACTTTGGCCTTTTCAACGTCTTTCTATATAGACCTTGTACTCAGAAGGAGGCGGGCAGCTTGCATTCAGAACCGGCCGAACCGACCGGCATCTATTCCGCTCGGCATGCGGATGGCGCCGAAGCGGTTCGAAGCGGCTTGGAGCGTGTCAGGAAAATGCTGGCCAAAACCGAGCATTTGATGGGAGCGGCAGATGAAAGAACCCGCCGCGTGGAGCAATTGACCCAAAGGGCCTCGGAGCTGCTGGGCGCTTTGAGAGAGGGAGCAGAGGCGCTGAAGGCGGCTGAAAAGGCTGCATCGGATGAATCGGTCCTGCTGCCGGAGGGCGGAGCGGACAAGACGATCATGGACACGGCTCCGATCAGCGTCGGGCTGGAAGAAGCGGCAGAAATCGAGGAGCTCGTGCGGGCTATTACGGGGGAAATACGCGAGCTCCAAAGGGAACGGATGCCTTTTTTGATCGAGGCTGCGTCCGGCGGGCGCCAGGCGGTTAAAGATAACCAATACGAATGATTGGACAGGGAGGAATGACTGTCATGCCGGACTACAACCGGGAAGAGCCCAAGCCGGAGATCGCCCCTCCGGCCTCGCCAGAAGTCGAACCGCCAAAGGAGCCGGAGATTCGGCCCGAGCCTTCCGCTCCGGAGATTCAACCCGGCCCTCAGCCGGTGCCGGAGATTCCGGACTTGCCGTCCGAACCGGGACCGATTCCGGATTCGCCGACCGAAGTCCCGCCGCCCAATCCGCTTTGAGCGGAATTCAGCGGCAAAGGAGCAGCAGAGGGCGCAGGAATGATGCGGTGCCGCATCGAATACAATTTCCATACCTGTTGCGAAGAAACCGAAGCTAGGAAGGTATAGGCCAAAGGCAGTTCAAGGAGGGAAATACCATGAGTTTCTGCTGCGGAGCAAGCATGATTGGAACCAAAGGCACGCTCAGGCATTACCGGACTCACATCCATAACGTCCCTATTTTGTTCTGCCCGGTTTGCCATCGTGTGGATATTCATTATATGATAGAGAGCGAATATGAAATATTGGCTGAATATGCGCATGGCGACGGAGTGACGGAAGTCGACTTCCAGGATTACGTGGACCAGAAAGGAAAGTCCATCTTCGAGAACTGTGTCAACCACGATCATGAGGATCCGATGGACGTGGTGGCCAGCCAGATCGACATGGCTCTGGACCTGCTGAGCTTTTCCAAGCAGCTCGGGGACCACGCATGGGAAGAAGAGCTGAAGAAGCGGCTGGCGATTTTGAATCTTCGCCGCAACAAGCTCAAAGCCAAGCGGGCTTCCGAGGGATTCTGCTGACCGATGCCATTCAATGCCTCCTGGATGCAGGAGGCATTTTTTATTTTCGTCCACTCCCATTAACGGAGCGTTGCCTCCGAATGATATAGACAAAGCGAGGTGCAGCCCTTGCTGCTGATGCTGTTCAAAAGATGGCTTGGGCTTTCAGCCAGGCGCAAAGAGGAGTCCGGGCACAAGGCGGATTCGCTGAACCGGCTGATCAAGCAAGCGCAGGATGGGGACAGGGCAACCCGGGAACGCCTGATCGCCGACTACCGGCCCTTTATCCTGAAGGTCACAAGCCGATTCTGCAAGCGATATGTCGATCCTTCCCGGGATGACGAGTTCAGCATTTCGCTGATCGCCTTCGATGAAGCGATCAGCCAGTTCTCGCCGGAATCCGGCCGTTCGTTCGCGGGATTCGCCGAGACGGTCATCCGCCGGCGGCTTATCGATCATGTCCGCAAGGAACAGCGGCATATCCGCTCCCTGCCGGCCGGCTCCTTCCAAATGGAGGAAGAAGAGGAGACGTTTTATTCCCTCGCGTTCAACAGGCAGGCGGTGCTCCGCTTCAACCAGGATCAGGAAGCAGAGGAGAGGCGCCAGGAAATCATGGAATTCACGGCTGAGCTGGCAGCCTACGGAATCCGATTCGCGGATCTGGCGGAATCATCTCCGAAGCATGAGGATTCCCGGATTCTTCTGCAGGGAATCGCGGCGAAGCTGGCCAAGCAGGACCGCTTGTTCAGCGTCCTGCTGGCTACCCGGCGGCTGCCGGTCAAGGAGCTTACGGAACTATCCGGCGTGTCGCGCAAGACGATCGAGCGCAACCGGAAATATTTGATCGCCGTATCGCTGCTCGTCCACGGGCGGTACCCCTATTTGAAGCATTATATACATATAGAAGCGCTCAAGGAGCAAATCGAGAAGAAGGCAGGAGGGACAGGGCTGTGAGCAGCAGAGGCATCGTCATGGAGGCCAGAGGCAACAAGCTGGTCGTGCTGACGCAAGAAGGCGGCTTCCGGAAAGTGAGGGGGCTCGGAGACGAGAGAATCGGCCAAGAGATCGTCCTTACGGCACAGCGGAAGCTGCTCAGAATGCCCAAGGGCCTCATTCCCGCCGCCGTCATTCTGATTCTGATCGCCCTGCCTGCTTTCTGGGCGGCTCGGGCCGAGGCTCACCCGGTGGTCGCTTACCTCAGCCTGGATGTGAATCCCAGCTTTGAAATCGGCGTGGACCGCGAACTGAACGTGCGCAAGCTGGAGGCGATGAACGACGATGCCCTTCCGTTCGTTGAAGGACTTCAATACGAGGGGCTGCCCGCCGAAAAGGTCATGGAGCTGCTGGCCCGGAGACTGGCGGAATCTTCCTATCTGGGCACCGGCGGCGGAGCGGAAGTCATCCTGGCCGGAGTCAAGCTGGATGCGGGAGCGGGCAATGCGGTGGCGCAGCTGAGCCGGCAGGCCGAGCAGGCGCTGCTGAGCGCAGCCGGTTCCGCCCAAGCTTCCGGAATCCATGTCACCTCGCTGGAATCCACCGAGGCGGTTCGGGAGGCGGCGGCCGCCAAAGGCTTGTCCACGGGCAGAATGACGGTGTATTTGCTGGCCAAGAGCCAGGGCTACAATGTCAGTCTGGATCAATTCCGCAGCGGGGCGATTCGGGAAGTCCTCTCCTGGGACGGAGGCGTGGACGCTTTGGTCGGCGACAGCCAAAAAATCGGCAGCGAGAAGCTGCAGGAGCAGCTTGAACGCGAGAAGAAAGTCGCTGCGACCGCGCTTCCTCCCGCATCTCCCGTACGAAAGGCATCTCCAGCTCCCCAGGAGCGGCCTGCCGGCGCAGCCGTCCGCCAGCAATCGGCCAAGCCGTCAGCGTCTCCCAAGCCTTCAGCGTCTCCCAAGCCGTCAGCGAAGGCTTACAAGCGGGATGCAGCCGGGGCAGGGGACAGATCGGGCGCCGAGCGGATTCGCGATTCCAGACAGCGGGCGGAGCATCGGCATTGGCAGGGCGGAGAGCCTAAATCGTTCGGCGATCCGGAACGGAAGCGCCTCGAGGCCGAAAAGCTGCTGAAGGAAAAAGCTGAAGCCGCACGCGCAAAGCTGGATGACAAGGCGCGCAAAGCATGGCAGAAACGAAGAGCAGAGATTGAGGAAGCCTTGAAGCGCCGTCATGAAGAAATGGAACGGCATGCCGGACAGCAGCGCGGCCATAACGAACAGCGCAAGCCGAATTGACCCCGCGCCGGAAGCCCGCTCCACACCTATCCTGATGCTTCCGAAACTAGCAATATTCGACATTATTTCCGATTGACACTGATATTGGCGAAACCTATGATAAATGTACGAATACGACGGCTTGAACACGTATCCAAGCATCCAGAATGGAACGGGGGGGCGGACTCGTACATGGAGATGGAATTGTTCAACATCAACAATGTCAAGGATGCCATCAAGGCTCGCCAGAGAGGCAGAGAGCTTGCGAGGGATCTCGGCTTCGGTATCATCGACCAGACGCGGATCGCGTACGCCATATCGGAATTGTCAGGCTGTTTCGTGGAAATGCATCAAAGGAGCCAAATGCTGATGGGACGGGTAAGGGGCGATTCCGGTGAAACCGGAATGGAATGGTCCTTGATCGGCAGCAGCGATTTTTCCCCCGAGATGGAGGAAGAATGGAAATCGCTCTGGTCCGAGGAATGGGATATGGCCATTACCCGCCGAGTCGGCACCTGCATCACTTTCCGCAAGTGGCTGCCTCCCTCCTACTACATGGACTCTACGCCGGTGCAGCTTCAGCTGTTCGCCACAGGAGAGGAGCAGAGTTAATGCAGGCAATTCGAAAGCGCTATTTTCCGGCGCTTGCCGAATACATCCGCAGCGGTAGCGAGGCTTCGCTCTATCAGGCTACGGAACTTGGGAAGACCTTTCACAATATCGGCCCCGAAGAGGTTATAGCCGTCCATGAAGAATGCATGCGCAACATCGTCCTCAACGTAGAGTCGGAGGAAGCGCTGGAACTGTACAACCGGTCCTTTCTATTTTTGATCGAGCTGATGGTCGCCTACCGGTTCCGGCATCAGCAGGAGCGGACGCCGGATCAGAGGTACACGGAGATGCGGGAGATGCTCTCCCGCTCTTATCGTTCCTTCGAGAGGGTCAAGAGCAAGTATGAGAATGTCCTGCAGCATATGGACAGCGGCATCGCCCTCTTCGACAACGACAACATGCTGACGTTCATGAATCTGCAGATGGCGAGATTCCTGGACGTTCCCCGCAAAACGCTGATCGGCTGCAGCATCCTCGATATTTTGAGGCATCAGCAGCTGAGCCGCACGACGAGGCGGCTGCTGGTGAGGCTCTACCGGGAAATCATCCTTCGCCGAAACAAATACTTCGAGTTCCAGGACAGCAGCGGACGGCATCTGCTGATTACGGCCACCTCCAGCGAGCAGCTGGACGGCGATTATCTGATCAGCATGAAGGACGTGTCCGAGTACAAGCAGATCGAGCAGACGGCATACCAGAACGACAAGCTGGCGATGCTCGGCAAGATCGCCGCATCCATCGCGCATGAAATACGCAATCCCCTGACCTCGATACGGGGATTCATCCAGCTGCTCCGGCCTCATCTGGTCGAGCTGGGCAAAGAAGAATACGCCAAGATCATGGTGGCCGAGATCGACCGGGCCAACGACATCATCTATGAGTTCCTCAACTCCTCCAAGCCTACGGCACCGATGAAGCAAACCATCTCCCTGACATCATTGCTCAAAGAAGTCAGCCTGCTCAGCGAGAGCGAGGCGCTCCTGCACAATTGCGAGATTTACCTGGAATCGCATGAAGTCGACATGCTGGTCTCCATCGACGTCAAGCAGATCAAGCAGGTCGTTCTGAATATATTCAAGAATGCGATGGATGCCATCGGAGAGCTGAACGGGGAGAGGCCCGGAAGGATCGATGTGGTGCTGCGAAGACAAGCCGGATTTGCCGAAATCACCGTCAAGGACAACGGCAAAGGAATGGATCGTTCGACGCTAAACCGTCTGTTCGATCCTTTTTTTACGACCAAGGAGTCCGGCACGGGTCTCGGCTTGTCGGTCAGCTACCGGATCATCCGCAATCACGGCGGCACGATCCGCGTTACCAGCTCTGCCGGTCAAGGTACGGTGTTCACCGTTTATTTGCCAATCGCAGAGTAAGGGCTTAAAATCGGGAGGGTACAAGCTCCCGTTTTTTGCTTTTTAATAGACGGGATAGGGAAAGGATGACAACAATGAAAATCAAGTTGAAATATACGGAGCCTCAATCCAACCAGGATTGGGAGCTGATCATTCGGCCGGTGGATGCTGCCGGCCTGCAGGATGAGAACGATGCAACAGCAGCCGGGCAGGAAGAGGATCCGCTCTCCGTTCCGGCCATTCGGCAAGCGGTTCAGGCACTGGCGTCCAAAGGGCTGCTCAAAAGCGGCCAGCCCGGGCAGACGATGCCTCTTCTCGGGCTTCATCCCGCAGGCAGCGCGGCATTCATCGGCTTGTCCTCCGGCACTCTGGATGCGGACGACATCCGCCGCCTCGGAGCGTTGGCTTCCAAGGAAGTCCGCCCCAGCCGCGCCTCTGCCGCAAGGCTGCTCGTAACGGCGCAGCTGTACGGCGGAACAAGCGGCTGCACGACGGCTCAAGCCGGCCAGGCTCTGGCGGAGGGCATCCTGCTCGGGGCCTATGACCGGACCAAAACGACGGGAGCTCCCAAGGAGCAGGCTTCGGCGGAGCTGGCTGTCCATCTTCCAGACGGCGTCGATGCCGATCTGCGGAAGCAGTGGGAAGCGGGCGTCCAACGGGGCATCGTCATGGCCGAAGCGGTCGCCGAGGCCAGGGATCTCGTCCATCTTCCGGCGAATGAGCTGATTCCGGAGGCGCTCGCCGAACATGCGGAACGCCTTGCAGCCGAGTACGGCCTGGACTGCGAAGTCATCGACGAGTGGAGCGCCCACGAGCAGGGCATGGGCGGACTGCTCGCGGTAGGCAAGGGAAGCCAGCATCAGCCGCGAATGATCGTGCTCCATTATGAGGGCGATCCCGGCAGCGAGGAGAAATGGGGCCTCGTCGGCAAAGGGGTCACCTTCGATACGGGCGGATACTCCTTGAAGCGGATCGCGGGAATGGAAGACATGATCATGGATATGGGCGGGGCGGCAGCCGTGCTCGGAGCGATGCGCATCATCGCAATCGAGAAGCCGAAGGTCAACGTGGTGGCGGTCATTCCAGCGGCGGAGAACATGATTTCCGACCGGGCTTTCAAGCCGGGAGACGTCGTGACGATGATGAACGGCATGACGGTGGAAATCGTCAACACCGATGCGGAGGGACGCATCGTGCTGGCGGACGGCCTTACGACAGCGATTCGGCGGGGAGCGACAAAGCTTGTCGATGTCGCGACGCTGACCGGCGCGGTCGTGGCGGCTTACGGCGATATCACCTCCGGCATCATGGGCAACGACGACGAGCTGCTGAGCGGCTTGCAGGAAGCCTCCAAGCGGTCCGGCGAGCGGGTGTGGCCGCTGCCGGCCTATCCGGAGTACCGGAAGCAGCTCGATTCCGAGGCCGCCGACCTGAAGAACAAAGGCGGCAGCTACGCTGCGGCCAGCATCGCCGGCATGTTCATCGGGGCTTTCGCGGAAGAGAAGCCTTGGCTTCACATCGACATCGCCGGTACGGCTTGGATCAGCCGCGCACGAGGCTGGGAAACCAAGGGCGCGACCGGAGTCATGACGCGGACGCTTGCGGAGCTGCTGCTCCGAGGATAGAGACGGACATCACCATGCCGGGATGCCGGCATGCGGGACTCGGTTTGCCTTTGCGTTCTTCACCGTTTTCCCGTATTATAGTAAGAAAGTTTATGATGAAGGAGTTCTGTGCCCATGTCTTCCAAAAACAGCATCAGCAAAATCGTCGACTGCACGGTCCGTGATGGAGGTCTTGTCAATAACTGGTATTTCAGCATTGAGTTTGTGCAAGATTTGTATCGCAGCCTGGATGAGGCCGGCGTTGAATATATGGAGATTGGCTACAAGAATTCGCCCAAGCTGCTCAAGGGTGCCGACTCTGCCGGTCCTTGGCGCTTCCTGAACGATGACTTCCTGCGCAAAGTCATCCCGAACAAAGGGAATACGAAGCTGTCCGCGCTCGTGGACATCGGCCGAGTGGACGAAGCGGATATTCTGCCTCGCGTCGACAGCATGCTGGATCTGATCCGCGTCGCCTGCTACATCCAGGATGTGGACAAGGCACTGGAGCTCGTGTCCTTGTTCCATGAACGCGGCTACGAGACGACGCTCAACATCATGGCGCTGTCGAACGTCATGGAAAATCAGCTGATCGAGGCATTCGAAGCCATCCGCGAGAGCGTCGTCGACGTGGTCTACGTCGTCGACTCGTACGGCAGCCTCAAGCCGAACGACATGGCTTACCTGATCGACAAATTCAAGCAGCATTTGCCGAACAAGAAGCTGGGCGTGCATACGCACAACAATCAGCAGCTTGCTTTTGCCAATACGCTGCTCGCTGTCGACAAAGGCGTGGAATTCCTCGACACCTCCGTATACGGCATGGGCCGCGCCGCCGGCAACTGCAACACGGAGCTCCTCGTATCGCATCTTCCGAATACGAAGTACGAAGTGCGCCCCGTGCTCGAAATGATCGAGAAGCACATGATTCCTCTTCGCGAGAAGGAAGAATGGGGCTACATCATGCCGTACATGATCACCGGCCTGCTCGACGAGCATCCGCGTTCCGCGATGGCGCTGCGCAGCTCCGACAACAAGGACAACATCGTCGATTTCTACGATCAGCTTACAACGCCGGAGATTCTTCATTCCAAGTAATCTCCCGGCAGGGCATGCGATTCTGGTGATTGTCGAGCCGGAATGGCTGACCGCGATGGATGGGCCAATGATTTGCAGGTACAGCCCGCTTGTGCTTTCATGACGAAAGCGCAGGCGGGCTTTTTCTATGATATCTTTTGCGCAAGAAGGGAGCTTCTGCAATGTGTGGGCTCTCTAATGCAAGAAGCATACTCCAGCGCATCTTTAATCAACCCGCAGCTTCCATGATCATGCCAATGACCGTACCTTTTGTTTTGTCTCGCGCAGGCTATGAATTTGTCCAATCTGTCCTTGAACGATTCGGACTGATTTTTTGGCTCTGTGTCGTATCGATTCGAACCCGCCTGAAATTCTCATATGCCTGTTTATCCTCCTTTAGCCGCTGCTCCATCTCCGTATCTATCCGAAAAGAGTCAGGGTCCACATCGGGAAGAGCCTTTCTTCCCTCGTCTCTCATCAACCCCAGCTTTGCGAGGCGGCGAACACGTTCGTTGTTCAGTTCCGTCCATGAGCTTTTCCTGAAGCCAGATTCTCAACTCTTCTCTCGAATTTATTTGAACGGGATTTTCAATTTCCATACAATAAACTCCTTCGACTGTTCATTGATTTGGATTTTATTCCTATAGGTATTAAAAAAGATCGAGGACAACAGTCTGTCATGCATCCGTATAAACTCCCGAAAATACCGCCGAGTTCGGCAAACCGGCAAATCTAAAGCGGGTCCAAGCCCGTTCCGCAACTTTAGTCCGAGTCAGAGGGAGCCTTCTGTATGGAAGCGTTCCCGCCCGACGAAAAAGAGGAGATTTACAGCCGCGGCATAACCTGATATCTTGATGAAGCTTCCCACGGGAAGCTTGCAAAAGCAAAATGAGAGCGGCTTCATGACCTAAGGCGAGCCGCTTGCCATAAGGAGGAATCGGGATGTACCGCGTATTGCTGGCCGATGACGAAGCCGACGTGAGGGAAGGCCTGCTGAGCGAGATCGATTGGGAAGCCTGCGGATTCACCGTAGCGGGCACAGCCGAGAACGGCCTGGAAGCGCTTGAGCTTGCCCAGCGCCTGGAGCCTGATGTCGTCATTACAGATATTCGGATGCCGTTCGTCGACGGGATGGAGCTGGTCCGCAGGCTGAAGGCCGAATCGCCTCTTGTCAAAACGGTCATCCTGACCGGCTACGACGAGTTCGATTATGCCCGGCAAGCCGTCTCTCTCAGCGTGGACGAATATTTGCTCAAGCCGTTCTCGGCTGCGAGCCTGACCGAGCTGCTGCATAAGCTGCAAACGCGCATGGAGCTTGAAATCGCAGAGCGGGAGGACATGCGCAAGCTCAAGGAGCATTATCATACGAGCCTTCCCCTGCTGAAGGCCAACTTCCTTTCCTCCCTGCTGCATCGAAAGCTTCCGGAGCCGGTCATCCGGGATAAGGCCCGCCATTACGGCTTGAGCCTGGAAGGAGAGGGTTGCTCCGTTTCGGTCATCAGTCTGGACAGCGCCGCAGCGGAGGCGGAGCTGCCTGCTCAGGCGGTCCAATCGCTGCGAACTTCTCCTGATGTCGATCTCAAGCTGTTCGCCGTGCTCAATATTGCCGGGGAAATATGGGAGGGCAGGGAATTCGGAACGGCGTTCATCCATCAGGACCATGTCGTTCTGCTTGGCTTCGGCAAGACGGACGAGTCCTGGAAGGAGAGGCTGCAAAACGCTCTGGAGCATATCGTCCGCAGCGTCGAGCATTATTTGCGCATGCCTGTCACGATCGGCTCCGGAGCGGCCAAGGGCGGGCTGAGCGGCATCAAGTCATCGTACGACGAGGCTCTGCTCGCGCTGGATTACCGGCTCGTTCCCGGCACCGGCCGAATTCTGTTCATCGAGGATGTGGAGAGGCGAGGCTCCTCTCCTCTGCTGCTCGATGAGCTGCGGCAGCAGGCTCTGTCCCGCTGCCTGAAGGTCGGAACCCCGGAGGAGCTGGAAACGGTCCTTGAGACGATCTTCGGAGAGATCAGGGCGGAGCATGCTTCGAGCGGCATCCAGCTCTACTTGAGCGAGGTGCTGACGACGGTCTGGCGTACCGCCCAGTCCTCCGACGTCGACATGGAGGATGTGCTCGGCGCCGGCTTCCAGCCCTATGCCGAGCTCGTCCGGATGACCGGGCTGGCCGAAGCCCGCCGCTGGATAACGGAGATGTGCGGGGCCGTCATGGGCAAAATCGCCGGGAAGCGGCAGCATGCCTACCGCGATCTGATCGAAGAGGCGATGTCCTTTACACGGGAACGCATTCATGACTCGGATCTGTCGATTCCGATGGTATGCTCCCATCTTCATATCAGCGCCGGCTATTTCTGCGGCTTGTTCAAGAAGGAGGTCAAGCTGACCTTCCTCCAATACGTCATGCAGCTTCGCATGGAAAGGGCGCAGGAGCTGCTTCGGACGACGGAGCTCAAAGCGTTCGAGATCGCCGAGCGCATCGGCTTCTCCGAGCCGAATTACTTCAGCTTCTGCTTCAAGAAACATACCGGCAGCACGCCGAAGGAATACCGGAGCCGGATGAAGGACGTCAGTCCGTCCGGACAGGAAGGATGAGGGGCGGAATGTTCCGGCTGGAAATGCCGGGCTGGATCAAGCAGAAGCTGCGGAAATCGCGGGTGAGCAGCATCCAGTCCATCGTCATCTGGTCCTTCTCCATCATGATCGTGGTCGCGATTACGACCGTAGCCGTCCTTCTCCACGAGAAATTTTCGGCTTCCACCGAGCGGAGCGCCTTTCTTGCCGCCAGGCAGACGGTCGACCAGGTCAGCTACAACCTGGAGGACTATATCAGCGGCATGGCCGGTTTTTACAGAGCCATCGAGGTCAACATGCTGAAGAACGGCGAATGGGACGGCCAGCAGGTGGACAAGCAGCTGGACACGCTGATGGGCAGCCGCGACGACATCGTCTCGATCACGCTGTTCGACAGCGGCGGCAAGCTGCTCAAGAACCGTCCTGCAGCCGCCCTCAGGCCGAGCGCCAACGCGACCGGCCAGGGATGGTTCCAGGCGGCGGTCCGGGTGCCGGATCATCTCAGCTTTTCGCTCCCCCATATCCAGAATTTATACAAAGGCTCCTACCAGTGGGTCGTATCCATGAGCAAGCGGATCACCGTCGTCCGCGACGGCCGGCCGCAGGAGGTGATCCTGCTCGTGGACATGAACTTCAAGCAGATCGACGAGCTGTGCAGCCGGATCAGCCTCGGTCATCGCGGTTATGCCTATATCATCGACGAAGGCGCAGGCAACATCGTCTACCATCCCCAGCAGCAGCTCATCTATATGGGGCTCAAAAGCGAGAATGTCGAGCAGGCGCTCGTCGCTTCTTCGGACTATGTGGAGGACATGAACGGGAACAAGCGTCTCATTACCGTCAAATCCGTCGCCAATATCGGCTGGAAAATCATCGGGGTTTCGTACATGGACGATATCCTGACGAGCCGCGAGGAGGTCAACCGCTATCTCGTCCGCGTCGTGGCCGGCGTTCTCGTGCTTGTCGTGCTCGTCAGCATGCTGCTCGCGATGTCCATCGTCCGTCCCATCAAGCGCATGGAGCGGACGATGCGGGCCGTGGAGAGGGGCAACTTCGACGTGGAGCTGCCGGTCGAGGGGCCGCTTGAGGTGGAGCGGCTGTCTCGCCGGTTCAACCTGATGATCCATAAGATCCGCCAGCTGATGAAGCAGATCGTCCAGGAGCAGGAATCGAAGCGTAAGCATGAGCTGGAAGCGCTGCAAGCCCAGATCAATCCCCATTTCCTGTACAATACGCTGAACTCCGTCGTCCGCATGGCCGCGATGAGCCGGGGAGAAGAGGTCGTCACGATGATCACCTCGCTCTCCAAGCTGTTCCGGATCAGCCTGAGCAAAGGGCAGAATGTCATTTCGGCCCGCGACGAGCTTGAGCACGCCCATCATTATCTGGTCATCCAGCAGATGCGCTTCGGACGCAAGTTCCGGTTCTCCATTACCGCTACCGAGGAAGCGGAAGCCTGCATGACGCCGAAAATCGTGCTCCAGCCCTTGATCGAGAACGCGATCGAGCATGGACTGGAATATTCCGTGGAGGAGGGAACGATCGACATCTCCGCGGACGTCGTGGACGGGATGCTCGTGTTCCGGATCGAGGACAACGGAGCCGGGATGGATTCCGTCAAGGCAGCCCTGCTGCTGCACGGAGCTTCCGTGCCGGATGCGGGGCGCGAGCCTTCGGCGACGGGCAAAGGCTCCGGAGTGGCGGTGAGGAACATCCATGACCGCATCCGGCTTTATTACGGAGCGCCGTACGGCCTGGAATTCAAGAGCGAGCTGGAGGAAGGAACGGTCGTATGGGTCCGGATGCCGGCGATCAAGGAGGTCGATGACCATGAATAGACGTTTGGCCGCGGCGTGCGGATGGCTGTCTCTGCTCTTGCTGGCCGCTGCCGCCTCGGGATGCGCGGGCGCCGCAAGCAAGGAGAAGCCTGCCGAAGCGCAGATCGCGCTCATCGCTCCGCAGAGAAGCGGGGCGCTTGCCGATTCCATCCGGCTTGGGGCGGAGGCGGCGGCGAAGGAATACGGCAGCCAGCTCCTCTATATGGACGCCAACGTCAGCGACTCCGGCGAGGAGGGCCAGCTCAAGGCTGCGCAAAGGGCGATCGCCCTAGGCGCGTCGGTCCTTCTGCTTGACCCCGACAGCGAGCAGCAGCTCCGGCTCATTGCCGCGGAAGCGGGCAAGGCGGGGGCATCGGTCGTGACGCTGAACGACACCTACCCGGTCGAGGGGGTCGCGAGCAGCATATCGATCAACAACAGAGAAGCGGGAAGGATGGCCGGCGAGGCGATGGCGGAGCTGCTGCATGGCAAAGGAATCGTTTCGCTGCTCGGCTCGGATTCCGCGGCTCCGGGATATGAGCAGCGGGAGCTGGGGGTCGTGGAGGCTTTGGGGAGACACAAAGAAATTACGGTGCATACCGGCTATTCCTGCGGAAGCTCCCCGGACGGCTGCGCCGAAGCGGCGCGCCTGCTGATGGAGCAGGCTGACGGCGTAGTCGCCCTGCAGGAGCAGGGAGTGCTCAGCACCGCGCAGGAAACCGTGAAGCGGGGGCTGTCCAGCCGCGTCAAGATCGTCGGCTTCGGCAGCGAGGTTCCTCAGCTGGAGCTGCTTCAGGACGGAATCATCGACATTCTCGTCGTGCAGAGCGGCTTCAACGCCGGGTATCTCGGCATGCAGCAGGCGCATGAGCTGCTGGAAGGCGGCCATGCCGACCGCACCGTCACGCTGGATACGAAGGTCGTGAATCCGGACAGCATGTTCTGGATGGACAATCAGAAGCTTCTGTTCCCTTTCGTAAAGTGAAAGGAGGATCCGAGCCGAATCACATGAAGATTTTGATAAAACAGATGAAAATCTTCTATTCGAATCTTCTGCAAACCCTTTCATAATAAAGAGGAGAACAGAACCGGGAGGTCAAAGGATATGAAAAAAAGAGCGACATTGGCCATAGTGATGGCGGCGGTCATGGTTACGGCTGCGGGCTGTGGCTCCAACAACAACGGCGGCAGCGACGCCGGAAGCGGCAACGGCGGCGGCGACAAGCCGAAAATCGGCGTGGCGATCTATAAGTTCGACGATACCTTCATGACAGGCGTCCGGAATGCGATGACGAACGCGGCCAAGGACAAGGCGGAGCTGGATATCGTCGACAGCCAGAATGCCCAGGCGACGCAGAACGATAAAGTGGATCTGTTCATTTCCAAGAAATACAAGGCTCTGGCGATCAATCCGGTTGACCGCACGGCAGCCGGCGTCATCATCGACAAAGCCAAGCCGGCCAACATCCCGGTCGTCTTCCTGAACCGGGAGCCGGTCGCCGAAGACATGAACAAATGGGATAAAGTCTACTACGTCGGCGCCAAAGCCGAGGAATCGGGCACGCTGGAAGGCCAGCTCATCGTCGACTACTGGAAAGCCCATCCGGAAGCGGACAAGAACAAGGACGGCATTCTGCAGTATGTCATGCTGCAGGGCGAGCCGGGGCATCAGGATGCCGAGCTGCGCACGAAGTACTCCATCCAGGCGATCGAGGACGCAGGCATCAAGGTCGAGAAGCTGGAGCAGGATACGGCGATGTGGGACCGCACCAAAGGCCAGGATAAGATGCAGACTTGGCTCGCAGCCCGCGGCGACAAAATCGAAGCGGTTCTCGCGAACAATGACGACATGGCCTTGGGCGCGATCGAAGCCCTCAAGGCAGGCGGCTACTTCACAGGCAGCAAGTTCATGCCGGTCGTAGGCGTGGATGCGACGGCCCCGGCCATTCAGGCGCTGCAGGACGGCACTTTGCTCGGCACGGTGCTCAACGACGCCAAAAACCAGGGCGCGGCTACGGTTGCGCTGGCGACGGCATTGGCCAAAGGCGAGACGCCTACGAAGGACAATACGGGCTACGACATTACGGACGGCAAATACGTCTGGATCGCCTACAAAAAGATCACCAAGGACAATGTAGCCGACGCTCAGTAATTCTGAGTCTCCATGCAGGAAATAGAAACGCGAAGGGCTCGCGGCTTGAACAAGCGGGCCCTTTTGCTCTCTTGACGGGAGCCTGTCCCCGAGCGGCGATTCGGTCAGGCGATGAAATCGTCCTTTGCCGTCTTGCAGACGGCGGAGCCGTTCGACGCGTTCGCAGCCATGGCAGGCTGGAAATGGCCGGGCTGTGGCCCGCGCCAGAACCTAGAACGTAATCAAGGAGGTGCAGCGATGATCAGCTCACCCTATTTGCTCGAAATGAGAGGCATATCCAAAGCCTTCCCCGGCGTGCAGGCGCTCGACAAGGTCAATCTCAAGGTTCGGCCCGGCACAGTGCATGCGCTGATGGGAGAGAACGGAGCCGGCAAATCCACCCTGATGAAATGTCTGTTCGGCATCTACAAGCCGGATGAAGGAGAAATTCTCCTCGGCGGCGAGAGGGTGGATATTCCCAACTCCAAAGCTGCTCTCTCGCACGGAGTGTCCATGATCCACCAGGAGCTCCATCCCGTTCCGCATCGCAACGTCATGGAAAATATTTGGCTGGGCCGTTTTCCGATGCACTGGCTCATGTTCGTGGACCACAGGCGCATGCTGAGCGACACGAAAGAGCTGCTGCAGGATTTGAACCTGGACATCGACCCCCATGAGTTGACCGGGTCGCTGTCCGTATCCAAAATCCAGTCGCTGGAAATCGCGAAAGCCGTCTCCTTCCATTCCAAGGTCATCGTCATGGACGAGCCGACCTCTTCCTTGACGGGCAACGAAGTCGAGCAGCTGTTCGAAATCATCCACAAGCTGAGGAGCCGCGGCGTTTCCATCATTTATATCTCGCATAAAATGGAGGAAATTTTGCGGATCTCGGATGAAGTCACCATTATGAGGGACGGCAAATACGTCGGCACCTGGGATGCCGAGGAACTGACGACGGATCTGATCATCAGCCGCATGGTGGGCCGCGATTTGAGCGAGCGGTTCCCGGAGCGGTCGAATACGCCATCGTCGGTCATTTTGAAGGCCGAGGGGCTGACCTCCTCCAATCCGATGTCTTTCAAGGATGTAAGCTTTGAGCTGCGCCGAGGGGAAATCCTCGGAGTCGGAGGCCTGGTCGGCGCCCAGCGCACGGAGCTGATCGAAGCGTTGTTCGGCCTGCGGCATCTCAAGACGGGCACGATCTCCATCGACGGCAAGAAAGTAGCCATCAAATCGCCGGCTGACGCCAAAAAGCATAAAATCGCGCTCCTCACCGAAGAGCGCCGCACGACCGGCATTTTCCCGGTGCTATCCGTCTATGAGAACACGATTGTCGCCAACATGGGGCGCTACCGCAACGCCTTCGGCCTCATCGACGAGAAGAAGGGACGCAGGGAGGCGGCTGAGAATGTCGCCCGATTCCGTACGAAAACACCGAACGTGGACACGCAGATCCGCAACCTGTCCGGCGGCAACCAGCAGAAGGTGCTGCTCGCCAGATGGCTGCTTACCGATCCGGATATCCTGCTGCTCGATGAGCCTACCCGCGGCATCGACGTCGGGGCCAAATTCGAAATCTACACGATCATCGCCGAGCTCGCGAAGCAGGGCCGCAGCATTATCATGATCTCCTCGGAGATGCCGGAGCTGCTCGGCATGTCGGACCGGATCATGGTCATGAGCGAGGGCCGGATGACCGGCATTCTCGACGGCCGCAAGGCAACGGAGCAGGAAATCATGCGCCTCGCCGCGCAGCAGCGGATGGCTTAGCAGAAAGGAATGAACGACTATGAGCACGCAAATGAATACTCCAGCCAAGAAACCGGCCGGCCGGGCCGTCCTTGACTACCTGAAATATCTCGTCACGCAGAGAGCGATCTTCCTCGTCCTGATTCTGCTGGTCGTGGCGATCGCGATCATGGACCCGAACTTCCTCGCCTACTCGACTCTGCGGGATATTCTGCAGCAGAATTCCACCCGGGCGATCATCGCTCTTGGAGCAGGCTTCATCCTCATTACAGGCGGCACCGACTTGTCGGCGGGACGGGTCGTCGGCCTCACGGCTGTCGTCTCGGCATCCATGCTGCAGATGGACAAATACGCGAGCAAGTTCTATCCCGACCTGCATGAAATTTGGATCGGCTGGCCGATTCTCATCGGCATCCTGGCCGGCGTGCTCGTCGGCTGCGTCAACGGCTTCATCATCGCCAAGCTGAAGGTGCCTCCGTTCATCGCTACCCTCGGCACCATGGTGGCGGTGTATGGACTCAACTCGCTGTATTTCGACAGCGATCCCAACAACTCGCAGCCTATCGCCGGCTTGCGGGATGACTTCAAGAAGCTAGGCTCGGGTTATATCGACTTCGGAGGCGGCTACACGCTGCCGTATATTGTCCTGATCGCCATCGGAATCGGCATCGTCTGCTGGATTCTGTTCAACAAAACACGGCTGGGCAAAAACATGTACGCCATCGGCGGCAACGTCCAAGCCGCACATGTATCGGGCATCAACGTTGCCCGCAATCTGATTTTCATTTATGCGATCGCCGGAGCCTTGTATGGCGTAGGCGGAGTCCTTGAGGCTGCCCGCACCGGCGGAGCGACGAACAACACCGGCAACATGTACGAGCTGGACGCCATCGCGGCCTGCGTCGTCGGCGGCGTTTCGACGGCCGGCGGCATCGGCACCGTGCCGGGCATCATGGCCGGCGTCCTCATCTTCGGCGTCATCAACTACGGCCTCACGTTCATCGGCGTCAGCCCCTATTGGCAGCTGATCATCAAGGGGCTGATCATCGTCGCGGCGGTCGCTTTCGACATCCGCAAGTATGTAGCGAAACGCTAATCGGAATTCCGGCGTAGAGAAACGGGAGACGGCAGCCAAGCGGCTGCCGTTTTCGATTATGGAGATCAATAGAGGTCAGCCTCTCCAAAGAATCAGGCTTCGACGAAAATGGCGATGGCCACTTACAGTACCTCGGATGGTATAATAAGGTAAAAGCATGCTGGAACCCTGGTGACAAGGAAGAAAAAATGAACTTTTTCGGCGGCGGCGAAAAAACACGAGGGTTTGAATCGGAAGGCAAAGAATCCTTTAAGGGACAACGATCTTCACAAACGGCTGAGAAGCTCGATAAAGAAGAAAGAATGCTTCTTCATGCAGGCAGGAGGTGCGATCGATGATGAGAGACAAAATTCCTCGTTAATCTCGAGGCCCGCCTTCCTATTTGGTTCTCTTATTTGCCGGAGGATCAAAAAAAGGAGGAGAAGCATGACAACGGACTTGGAAAACCAGTGGAAAGAGCTGCGTTTTGGAGTTGAAATCGAATTTATCGGAGGCAGGCCGCAGGAGCTGGAGCTGCTGCCGGGCTGGATCATGTCGCTGGACGAGAAGCAGATCGACGAGACCGGCATGAAGTCGGGCAGCGAGCTGAAGCCGCCGCCGCTGCGCTGGGAGGACCGCGGCCAGCTCCGCATCATGCTGGATCGGCTGGCCGCTCAAGGCGCCGCCGCGAACTGGAGCTGCGGACTCCATGTGCATGTGGAGCTGGCTGCATACGGCGAGAGCATCCTGCTGCCTCTTCTTGAAGCGGCGCTGCGATGCCAGGATGCGCTTGCCAGGCTGCTTGGGTCGAGTCCGCATCGAAGGCTGTACTGCCCGCCTGTCGCGAAGGCCATGGCCGAAGCATTCCGATCCAGCCATGATCCGCTAGCCGTCAGGCATTTCGGCAGGCCGCAGTCGCATCGCTGCGGCATTAATATCCAGCCCTGGTTCGACATCGGAACGGTCGAGATCCGTTATGCCAACGGCTCTCTTGATTATGGGGAGATCATGCGCACGGTGGAGCTCTGCCTGCGTTTCGTCGCAGCCGTAGGAGCCGGAGCCGCTCTGCCGGATAATCCCGAGGGGCTGGCAGCCGCGCTGAACGCGCCGTTTGGCGGATATCCTCCTCCTATCGAGCCGCCGCGCTGGTTCAAGGAGAGAATGTGGCTGGAGGAAGCCATGATTCCCGTATTCACGCCTTTGATCGCCATGCTGGCGCCAGAGGCGGAGCTGCACCACATCCTTCCCGTACCGGACGGACTGAGAACGGTCATTGAATTTCCGGGAGGAGAGCAATGGGAATATGATTGGCGCCCCACGGCTTCGGGATGGGAAAGATTCCATCCAAATGAAAGAATCCAAATCCGATAGATTTCGATAAAATTGATTCAATTCGAGAATGCAGACGCCTAGCAGCATGGGAGGGACGGAAAATCAAGGCTCGTCATCTGGGGTATCTATTCATCATTCTGCTGTTGATGGCGGCTTTTACCGTACCGTCGGATGATGATTATCATCGTTACTTGAGCCAGGAGCATGGAGTCAAATGCCTGGTGTATGATCCGGAGTGCCTGCCGGGCTCCAAAAAATCCAGTACGGAGCAGATCGGCAACTACATTGCGTACATGCAAGCGCGGACGCAGCTCGAAGACGGCGGCGAGATCAGCGTTGTAGGCATTTTCGGCCATTTTTTCGTTCTCGAGAATAACTTGAATTAGATCGATGGATCATCCGCTTCCGGGCTATGCGGATGCGGCTTCAATTCAAGGACGAAAAAGGAGCGATTGAATATGGACATCGGCAAGAGGAAGGAAGAGCTGGCATCGACATGGAAAGAGCTGCGCGGCCAGCGCAGCCGGCTTCCGCTAGCTCCGGACGGAGCCGGGGGCAGCGGCGAGCTGGAACGCCTGCTTGATCGCGCCGAGGCGGAGCTGCTCGAACCGGAGGCCGCCGAAACCGGCGGAGAGGAACGGCTGCGCCTGCTGGCGCTTGTGTCCGGCCTGCATCTGTGGAACGGCAGCCTGGATCGCTCCCATGAGCTGGCGCAGAATCTGGATACGACCGAAGGAAGCTATCTGCACGGGATGATGCACCGGATGGAAGGGGATTACGGCAACGCGAACTATTGGTTTCGTGTGGCCGGAGGCCATCCCGACGCGCAGCGGCTGCAGGCGGAGGCAATCAAGCTGGCTGACGGAGGCGGCATCGCGGATGAAGCGCTTGTCCGCAAGCTGAAGAGGGGCGCGGAATGGAATGCAGCCCTGTTGACGGATTTATCGGCGGCTTCGTCGCTGACCGGCCACGCCAGTCCCGAGACGCAGCTGCTGGAGCAGCTTCAGGCGCTGGAGCTGTCGGCCTTGCTGGACCGTCTGGCCGGGATTGGGAGCAGGTTGGCATAAGCTTGCAGGGGAGGAAAAGAGATGTATTCGACCGGGCAAATAATCTCTACGGTGGTCATGCTGATTGTGTTGTATTGGCCGGTATATAAGCTGACCCGAAGAGTGAGGGAGCTGGAGGACAAGGTCAGCGAGCTGGAACAGCGCTGAGCACGATTCTTAATCCCTGCCTCCCTGGATTCTCGTATCTAGGCTAATCCGAAGCGACGATCCGCACGGATACGCCGCTGCATTTAGTTCAGCAGGGCAGGCATTAAAGGGCATCTGGCCTGCCCCATGAATTCTACAGTCCTCGAAGCTCACCATCCCCGCGCAGAGCGGCGGCATGGTGGGCTTTGTTGGCATGGAAGTAGGCCCGGCCCTGGAGCGCCCTGCCGTCGGTTGTCCGTGCGATCAGGCTGATCTGGATATCGGCGGCTGTATAGAAATAATCGAGCAGCTCCTCGTCCCGGATTCCATTCACATCGACATACCAAAGGCGGGATCCAGCCTCCGTCACGACGACCAGATCGGCCGATTCCATGTTCAGGCGGCGTGTCCATTCCCCATGTTCAATCTCAAGCGTCAGCAGCCGGTAGGTTTCCATTGCGCATTCTCTCCTAGAAATGGATTCAGGTGCAGGTTTGTTTTTTCAGGATGGACCCGCGATTAGATCTGTTTCCGATTGTAAGGACGGACAGTCCGCATTGCAACCTTTTGGCTGCCCGGGGCGTCTGGACGAAAACAGCGGATATGGATGGAGAATCCAATTGTTTGCTGAGCTTTGGGGGGATTCACGATGCGGCTGAAGAGAGAAAAACGCGCGAAAGGCAGCATGGCGGCAGGGCTTGCCGTCCTGATCCTGCTGGCCGGATGCTCTTCGGAGGCCGGCGGGGAACGGCACGGGATATCCGCAGATACCGGCTCCCATAGCCGTGCGCCTGCGGCAGTAAGCGGCGATGCAGCCTCTCAGGCAATGGCTTCTTCAGCCGGAGAGGGAGCCATGGACAACGGACCTTCGAAGAAATCCAAAGGTTCCAAGGACATAAGCATCGCCCAGTCGGAGATGGGCGAAAGCCTTCCGGCAGAAAACAAAAAAAGCAATCCCGAGCCGCAGCCGGGCATGCTGACGGCCGGCGAATGGAATGATCATGCGGCTTGGAGCAAGTGGAAGGACCTGAGCAGCGGCGGAGAAGGGAGCGGATACATCCGGCTCTGGGGATTCGATACCCGCTATCGGATGGTCGTCAGCGTCACACGGGACGGCTCGCCGGCCGTCGACGTTCCGGTCAGGCTCCAATGCGGACAGGATGACGGCTGGTCGGCCCGGACGGACAATACGGGCAGAGCGTATCTGTTCGCGGCGCTGGCGTCTTCCCGGGACTTGATCGGGCGGGAGGGCTTCGGGGATGAACCGGCCGCTCCGCAAGGCACAGGCGAATTGGAAGACAATGGCCAGTCCAATGGCGGCTTCTCGCCGGAAGCTTCCTCCTGCCGGGTCAAGGCTTCTCCGGATGGCGGCAGTCCGGCGTCCCGGACGCTGGAGCAATCGGACTGGAAAGCCGGGACGGCGGCGATCAGCCTGGACGGAAGCGGCACGCAGCCGTCCGAGGTGCTCGATCTCATGCTCATGGTCGATGCGACCGGCTCGATGGCCGACGAGCTGAAGTATTTGTCGGAAGAGCTGAGCAACGTCGTCCGTCAGGTGAAAAAGAAAAACGGGCAAACCCTCGAAATCAGGGTAAGCCCGAATTTTTACCGGGACCGGCATGATGAATACGTCGTGAGGCCGTTCCCGTTCACGACCGATGTCGTCGAGGCTCAGGGACGCATCGCGGCCCAGGAAGCGGACGGCGGCCAGGACTACCCGGAGGCAGTGGACGAGGCGTTGGAGAACGCCGTCTCCGGCCACGATTGGAGCAAGAGCGCGAGGGCGCGCCTGCTTCTGCTCGTGCTCGACGCTCCGCCGCATCGGGAACAAGCGGCGGCGGAGCGGATCCGCCTGATGGCGGCCGAGGCGGCGAAGCAAGGCATCCGCATCATTCCGGTCGCCGCCAGCGGGGCGGATCTGGAGACGGAGATGCTCATGCGCACGCTTGCCGTCGCGACCGGAGGATCCTATGTGTTTCTGACGGACGACAGCGGCATCGGCGACAGCCACAAGAAGCCGGAGGGCGCCACCCCGCAGATCATGCCGCTCAACGATCTGCTTGCGGATCTGATCGGCCGTTACGTCAGCGCCTCGATCGGATGAAATACGCATCCTCCAGAGTCGGCTCCATGGCCTCGAACTCCGGTCCGGGGGATTCCGCGGATATGATGCGGACCCGGCGGCAATTTCCTTCGGGTCGTACCTGAAGCATCGATTCCGCAGGCAGCAAGGCATAGCGGGAGGCATCGACCGTGCCTTGCCAGACCGAGAGGGGAAGCCCTCCGGTCCATTCGCGGGCGGAGCCGAGAAATCCCGGCCTGCCTTCATGAAGCCACAGCACGCGGGTAGCCCAGGCTTCCCATTCGTTCAGCTCATGCGAGGACACGACGACCGTTCTCTTGCGGGCATACAAGGCAAGAAAACGAATGAAGCGCAGCCT
>NZ_JZEJ01000001.1:5353959-5363250 GCF_001188365.1 Paenibacillus sp. D9
GGGGGGGGGGGGGGGGGGGGATCCGCTGGCGGATGCCTTGCGGCAGCGTCTTGATGGCGCGGCGCCGGTAAGGCTCCAGCTGGAACTGGGCAATCACTTTGTCCGTCTCCGTCATTCCGGCTTCTCCCTTGAGCTCGGATAAATACTTGAGCAGACGCTCGGTTTTCATATCCTCGTACAGCTCCAGGCCGGTAGGCACATAACCGATCGAAGCCCGGATGGAGGCAAGGTCCCTGTCGGGAGTCAGCGTCCCGTAGCGGATGGAGCCCCGGTCGGGGAATTCGGCCGTCGCCAGCAGCTGGAGCAGGGAGGACTTGCCCGAACCGTTGGATCCCGACAGCACGGTAATGCCCTCTTTCAGCACGAGACGCGGAACTTGAAGGACGAAGCTCCTCCTCTGCCAGCGAATGCCGCTCAGTTCGATCATGGCGAAGTCACGGCCTCCCTATACGACCCTTTTGATGACGAGGCTGCGTCTGTAGGACAGCAGCGTCATGAGCGCTCCCGCTCCAAGGCAGCTCCAGTAGATGGCGTTGCGGATCGCATCCGGAGCCGCTTGCCCGGAGACGGGGGAGCGCAGCGCATACTCCATCACATTCCAAGCCATCCAGAACACCGATCCCATGACAAACGCCATCTTGACGCCTGCGCGCAGCATAACGTAGGAGGCTCCTCCCGCGATAAGCAGAATCAGCGACATCCATTGCAGCATGAACGGAAGAACGGGAAAGCTGTCCATTCTGGTAGCCATGTACAGCGAGGCCGCGATTCCGAAGAGGACGTTCAATCCGCCGACGATCATGACTCTGGCCATGAGCAGCAGAGCCGGCGGGTAGGGAGTGATGCTCTCGACCGTTCGCATTTCCTTGTTCCAGCTGCGGAAGCTGTACAGCAGTCCGGAGAGGAACATCATCGGCAGGAACAGCGACAGCTTGCTGCTGATGTCCGTCAGGCCGGACCAGCCTTCTTCTTCCATGCCTGCCGGGAGCACATAGAGCAGCATCAGGAATACGCCGAGGCTTGCCAGCCAGTATGCTCTCGAGTAGGCGCTCAGCTGCGTGCGAAGCAGCTTGGCCAGAGACGGGCGCTTATGCGCCGAGGAGGCTTCCGCCCGCCAATCGGCCGCCGAGCCTCCGCCGAGCGCCGGCTTCAGCCCGTCGAAGGCCGGCTGCAGCGCCGCGAGCAGGCGGGTCGTATCCTGGGCCGTCACGGGACGGACCGTCAGGGAAGACAGAGGCTCCCGCAGTTCCTTCTCCAGCTCCATCCATTCCTTGTCATTCGGCAATTCCATCTTGCTTCCCTCCCTCTGCGCGCACCCGCGCGTTCTTGTCGCCCGCCAGCCTTGTCTTCAGCCTGCGAAGCGCTTTGTACAAATGGGTTTTGACCGATCCGAGCGGCAACTGAAGCACGTCGGCAATATCCTGCAGCTTCAAATCCTGATAGAAGCGCAGCATGACGACCTCCCGCTGCACCTGCGGCAGCTCCTCGAGCGATTGGCTGATCTCGCGGCGCGTTTCCTGCCGTTCGGCAAGCTCCACGACCGAAGGACGCTCGTCCTTGCGTTCCGGAGGCTCTCCGAAACGGTTGCGGTCGGTCTGGTAAGCGGAGCTCTTCCAATAGTCGCGGCATTGGTTCATCGCCACCCGGTACAGCCAGGCTTGCACGTTCTCGGGATTTCTCCGGTCCTTGAGCTGCCGGATCAGCTTGAGAAACGTTTCCTGCACAACATCCTCCGCCCTCCCGGGATCCTTCAGCTGCCGCTGCAGGAACCCGGACAAAGGGGCGTGGTAGCGGTGCACCAAAGCTTCGAAACAGGCCTGGTCTCCTTCCATCATTCCCTGGACCAGCTCTTCGTCCGTCACGGTTCATTCCTCCTTGCCGGCTTGATCGTTTATGGTCGGCAGGCTGTCCTCCGGCATGAGCCGGTTCCATTCCTGCATGAATTCCTTCAATGTAATCCGGGGCGTGTACGAAGCCGCGGAACGTTCTCCCGCCGGCGTCCGAGCCGGCTCGGGCAAGGCGAGTCCGCGCTCCCGGAGACGGTACAGCGTCTCCCGGATCAGCGAGGCATGGCCTCGTTCGTATGCGGCGTCGATCAGCTTGCGGATGGCTTCCCAATAAGGAGTGCCGGCCGCTTCAAGGCGGTAGGCGGATGCCGACCCCCGTTCCCGGTTGTACAGATAAGCATAAGCGGTCCGGATCTCGAGCGCCATGGATTCCTTTTCCTGCGGGACGCTGCCGCGCCTGTTGCGCACGGGCTCGGCTCCGCGGCCCGTATCGCCGAAGAGAAGCAGAGAGCTCATCGCGTCCTCCGCGTAGCTGTCAAGATTGCGGTGTTCCGTCTCGGGGATGAAGAAGGTGTCGTTCTCCGCATACCACGAGCGGGTCTTGATGGCGGATTCGGCAGGGGAGCCGATCAGATCCATCGGGAAGAAAAAGACCTGGCGCAGCGGAGCCAAGCTGCCTGCTGCCTCGAGCAGGCCTTCCCGCCTCTGGCGGAACCGGTCGAGGAACTTCTCCGCTTCCCGGATATTGCCGGGAGTCGTGATGATGGACAGCGCGGATTCCGGATCCTGCACGACCGAGAAGCGGCCTCCGATGACGGTAATGCCGTCCCGGGCGCTTCCTTGGAATTGAAGCTTGCTGCCGCTGCCGCCGGCTGGCGGAATCGTCGCGAACAGGGAGCTGCGGAAGCCTTCCATCGTCAGGTCGTAGGCAATCGGCTTGACGAGGGAGGAGCCCGGCCGATCCATCAGGGAGCCGTCGGCATCCTTTGCAAGCAGGCTGTCGCCGCCGGGAAGCGGATACCATCCGATGCTTGCCGGCAGGTAGAGCCCGTCTCCCCGGGAGAAGGCGAGGAAGCTTTCGCTGCCGCTGCTGCCGATCAGCCATTCGTTCCAATCCCCTTCGTAGCCGACTTCCACGCTTTGGACGGGCAGAGCCGGATCAAGCAGGCTTTCGCGGATTCGGAGCTGATCCCCGGTGCGTTCCCAGGAGACGGGGTTGCCGTTGATCCGGACCGACCGCACAGACATCGAAGGATACAGCAGCAGCGTCATCTCGCCCGGGTGCTTGTATTGAAGCTTGCTTCGGCCGTCCGCCGCCTCGAGCCGGCCCCGGGGGGTCGGAACGGACAGCTCCGCATCGGCTTCCACACTTCCTCCCGCCCGGCGAGCGATATGAAGCTTCATGCTGTCCAACTGGTACCGGTAGGCGTTCTGATCCTTCACCTGGCCGAGAGCGGGAGCTGCTGCTGCCAGCGATTCCATATGCTCCGTCCGATCGGATACAAGCGAGGCATAGGGAATGAAGGCGGCTCCGGCCGCAAGCAGCATGGCGATGGAGACGAGCCATGGCTTTCTTGGGCGAAGGGGCGGCTTGGCCCTGCCGAGCAAGGCGCTTGCCGCCGTCAGCAGGACCAGCGCGGAGAACGCCATGAACGGGGCCAGGCGGCGAAGCTCGGGTCCTGCCAGCACGGACGACCAGACCTCATGCCCGGCCAGATCGGAATCCAGCAGCGGCTGGAGGTAGAACGCCTTCAGCCAAACCCATTGATAAACCTTCACGACATAGGCTTGAAGGAACAGCGAGCCGAACACCCATGCGCAGAACGCGGCGGGAAGCGAGAAACGCAGCGGCAGCAGGGAACCGAGAAACAGCCCGAGGGCAAGCGAAATTCCGTAGGACTGCACATACAGGAGGGCGAACCTTCCTATCTCCGACGCCATGGAGGCCAGCGGCAAGGCGTGGCGGAGTGCGGAGACCGCATAAGCGGCGTTGATGGCGGCGATATAGAGAGACATGTAGAGGAAGCCGCCGATCCATTTGGCGCACATCCAGCCCCATGCGCTCAGCGGAAGCCGGAACAGCCACTCGCCGGAAGGATGCAGCAGGTCTCTGCGAACGAGCAGGACGCCGAGCAGCAGCGGAATCGCGGTGGTCAGCGTCAGCAGCATCGCATGCGTGGAGGAGGCGTACAGATTGACGTCCTGCGACGACAACGGATTGGGCGAATACGTATGCAGGAGCATCCATATGCCGGCTCCGAACGGAAGCAGCAGCGTCCAGCGCAGCAGCAGCAGAGACTTCAGTTCCAATGCGGCTTGCCTGAAAATTACAGCCATGAGGCGTCCGCGTCCTCCTTGCTGCGGCTGACAAGCGCAAGATAGCCTTCCTCCAGCGTCGGCGCCACCCGCTCCGCGAACGGAGACGGAGGGCGGTCGCACAACGCCCGGCAGCGGATGCCTTCCTCGGTGCGTCTCGCGGACAACAGGCCTTCAAGCGGCATCCGGCGCCATTCCGTTTCGGATGCTTCCCAGGACCAGGTCCGGTCCTCCGCGAACCCGGCCAGCCCTTCCGTGCTGCCATGATGCAGGAGTCTGCCCTCGCCGAGCACGATGACCTCGCGGCAGCTTGCCCCGATGTCGCCGAGCACATGCGTGGAGAGCAGCACGACCCGGGTCGCGGCCGCCTCGGCCAGCACCCGTCTCAGACGGATCCGCTCCTCGGGATCGAGCCCTGCCGTCGGTTCGTCGACGATCAGCAGATCCTTGGAGCCGAGCAGCGCCTGGGCGACGCCCAAGCGCTTGATCATTCCGTACGAATAGGAGCGCGCCGGCTCGTCGGCTTCCTGGCGGAGATTGACCTGCTCCAGCACCTCTTCCACCCGCCGCATCCGCTCGGCGCGGCTGCCTCCCTGAAGAGAGGCGGCATGGGCCAGCCACTTGCGGGCGGAAAACTGAGGAAGCATCCGCACCGTCTGCGGCAAATAGCCGATCCTGCTTCCGTTGACCTTGAAATCCCGGACGGAGCTTCCTCCGAGCATCGCGTCGCCGGTCGTCGGCGGCAGCAGTCCAGCCAGCAGGCGCATGAGCGTCGACTTGCCGGCGCCATTCGGTCCGAGCAGGCCGTGCATGCCTTTGCCGAGCTCAAGGGACAGGGGCCGAAGAGCCCACCGGTCTTTATATTGTTTTCCAAGCGTATGGACGGAAAGCATAGTGTTGATCCTCCTGCGCAAATGACGACTGTCCGTGTCAAAAAGTTTCTTTGTCCTCCATTATAACATTCCGCCGCCTGCCAGTGGGGAGGGAGCGGCCAGCCGGCTGCCAGGCGACGATGCCGGCCGTTCCGGGATGAAGGATTCGGCCGAGGCAAGGACTAATATAAGAATAGAAGAAAGAGATCGACGTTGCGGACCGGCTTGGAAAGCAGGCTTTTGGGGAGCTGAAGGATAGCGGGAAGCTGCAGGGAGGATAGTTGGAAATGGATGAAAAACAGGAGAAGAAAGCAATAGGCAGGCGAAGTCCGGCTCCTTGCGCCTATAAGGTCGAGCCGGCGGGCGACCGCGCGATGATGATCAGCCTGCATCAGGCAGATCCGGATGGAGCGCCGCTGCAGGATCGACTGGCCTCCGCCGCCCGCTGGCTGGAGGAGGCGCGATGGAGCTGGCTGCTCGACGCCGTTCCCGCCTACGAAACTCTGCTTGCCGTGTACGATCCCGTTCGGCTCATGAAAAGCATGAAGCCCGGCCCGGACTATCCGGGCACGGGCTTGCTTCTTCCTTATGAGCTTGCCGGCGAGATGATGAGGGAACGATTGGCGGCGCAGCCCTCAAGGGGAAGTCGGGAGGAAGCCGCCATCGTCCGGATTCCGGTCCGCTACGGCGGCGCAGACGGTCCCGATCTGGAGGAAGCGGCATTCCGCAGCGGCCTCGGGGCGGAGGAATTCGTCCGTCTTCATTCCGCTCCCCTCTACCGGGTCGTCATGATCGGTTTCCTGCCGGGCTTCGCTTATTTGGACGGGCTGCCGCCGGAGCTGGCCCAGCCGCGCAGAAGCTCGCCCCGTCCGCTGGTGCCGGCAGGATCGGTCGGCATCGGCGGCGGGCAGACGGGCGTGTATCCGTCGGCATCTCCCGGCGGCTGGCAGCTGATCGGACGCACAGAAGCCAGGCTTGCGGATTTTGGAAGGGAAAGGCCTTCGCTTTTGCAAGCGGGCGACCGTGTCCGGTTCGTACCGGAATAAGCCGCAGGCGCAAGACCGGTCCGTCGCTTCATTGGATGGTATGACGTCGAACAGCTCGCAGGAGCGGCCGGCAGCCCGGCTCCAGCGGATTCCGGCGGTACCGAACGCGTCCCTGCTGCGCCATATTGGAAGAGCCGTTATTCCTCGTATCTGGACAGCGCAATGACCGCATTATGTCCGCCGAAGCCGAAGGAATTGGATAGGCCGGCATGGAGCTCCGCCTTGCGCGCGTGAAGAGGCACATAGTCGAGATCGCATTGGGGATCGGGGTGGGTCCGGTTCGCAGTGGGCGTGACGAGGCCTTCGCGCAGCATCTGGACCAGGGCGATGGCCTCCACGCCGCCTGCCGCTCCGAGCATATGCCCGGTCATGGATTTGTTGGCCGTGACGGGAATCCGGTAGGCATCGTCTCCGAAGACGCTCTTGATCGCTGCGGTCTCGGACAGATCGCCGACGCCGGTGCCGGTGGCATGGGCGCTGATGACGCCGATATCGTCAGGCGCCAGGCCGGCTTCGGCCATCGCCAGCCTCATCGCGGCGGCGGCCCCGCGGCCGGCGGGCTCCGTAGCTACGATATGATAGGCATCGGAGGTGGCGCCGTATCCGATCACCTCGGCCAGCGGCTCCGCTCCGCGCGCCAAGGCATGCTCCAGCGGCTCCATGACGACGATGCCGGCTCCTTCGGCCATGACAAAGCCGGTGCGGAGCGCGTCGAAGGGACGGCTGGCCGCGGCGGGATCGCCTTCAGGAGAGGCGAGGGCAGTCGCGTTGCCGAAGCTGGCGAGCGCCACAGGCGTCAGCGCCGCTTCGGCGCCGCCGGCCAGCACGATGTCCGCTCCGCCGAAGCGGATCAGACGGAAGGCTTCGCCGATTGCCGTATTGCCGATCGAGCAGGCGGTTACGGGAGCGAGCGACGGGCCGAGCGTCCCGTAGCGGATGCTGATCATGGCCGCCGCCATATTTGCAATCATCATCGGAACGAGCGTCGGGCTGACGCGGCCGGGACCTCTCTCCTCCAGGATGCGGGCCTGCTCGATCAGCGTGCCGATGCCGCCGATGCCCGAGCCGACATATACCCCTGCCCGCTCCGAAGACAGCTGCTCCGCCGATAGGCCTGCCTGGCGGACCGCTTCTTCGGCCGCGGCCAAGGCGAACTGGACGAACCGGTCCATTTTCCGGGCTTCCTTGCGGCCGAAACGGGCTTCTCCGTCCCACTCCGGGATGATACCGGCAATGGCATCGCGGCCGGTCTCCGACGGGAAAGCATCGATTCGCCGAATGCCGGAGCGGCCGGCGGACAAGCCTTCCCAGAGCGCCGGCACGCTGCAGCCGAGCGGGCTTACCGCTCCCATGCCGGTAATGACGACGCGGCGGCCGCCGGATGCCGTACCGCGCTGATGCTCCGCAGGCCGGGATGGCGATTCCGCGGCCCTGTATTCACGGTTTTCGGATGTAGCTGGCTTCATGTGAAATTCCTCCTCGGCTTTGCTTTACATGCAGTTTGGCATAGCTGTTATCCTAGTACAAGTTGTCGTTTATACTAGAATAAACACTACCCGGATAAGGCATATGGAGGGCGAAAGGAGACATCAATGAACCGGAAAGCAAGGCTGGAGGCTTTATCGGCTTTTTTGAAATCGCGGCGGATGGCGCTCTCTCCCGAGGCGGCAGGACTGCCGGCAGGGGGCCGCAGGCGCACGCCTGGATTGAGAAGGGAAGAGGTGGCTCAGCTGGCTGACGTCAGCGCGACCTGGTACACCTGGCTAGAGCAAGGACGGGATATCCGCGTCTCGGCTTCGGTGCTGGATGCGGTCGCCAAGGCGCTGCGCCTGAATGCCGACGAGCGGCGGTATTTGGCTGCGCTGGCGCTGGAGGGGACAGCGGAGGGCGAGGAGCTCGCCCCCGAATCCCGTCCGCAGGAGCTGTCGCCCGCGCTGCGGCTGATCGCGGACCAGCTTGTCAGCTGTCCGGCTGTCTTTTCGGACCGGAGATGCCGAATCGTCGGCTGGAACGAAGCCGCCGCCAAAGTATTTCTCGACTTCGGGATTATTCCGCCCGACGCGAGGAACATGATCCAGCTGCTGTTCACCCGTCCGGAGCTGCAGCGGCTGGCCGTCAACTGGGATGAATTCGTGCGCGGCTACTTGGCTATCTTCCGTTCCTATTACGGGCAGTATGCGGATGACGACTGGTATGAGAGCTTCATTCGGGAAATGGAGGCCAAGCATCCCCGGTTCGGGGAGCTGTGGGAGGAGAGCCGGGTCAGCACCGCGCCGGAGGTCATCCTGGAATTCCGGCATGCCAAGGCGGGACGGATGCAGTTCCAGCTGACGAGCCTGCGCGTTCAAGGCGGGCAGGATCTTCGCTGCAGCATTTATACGCCGGCGCCGGATACGGGGACGGACCGCAAGATGGCTCGGCTGATGGAGACAGGCAGGAGCTTGGCGAGCGGGGGAAATGGACGGCAAGCGTCCGATGGAGAGCCATGAGCGCTGCCGTGGCGGCAGGTGCCGGAACGGCAGCCGGGATGGAGCTGCGGGCAGCCGCACAGGCGATCGGCCGCAGCCTTGGATAGCTTATCCGGAGAGGCTGAGCTACACTGGTAAGGTGGAATCTGTTGCCATCCGAGCAGGCAGGGCGCAGGCGAGCGGATGAGCTGTCGGCCGCTGCAGATGCCGACTGCTCCGCAGAGTCCGGAGCGGATGCTGGCGAAGTTGGACAGACGGCCGATGCTTTCGGGGCAGGCTGCTTGGGCCGTCGAATCGTTGCGGGAGGTGGGGGCTGTGCGAACGGAGCTTGAAATCGTCAAGGCGGGCATGCTGCTCGAAGTCCAGGATCGGGGAAGGCCGGGCTGGCGCTCGCAGGGAGTGCCGGCTGGAGGCGCGATGGATTGCTGGTCGCTGCAGGCCGCCAATCTGCTGGCCGGCAACCGAAGGGATGCCGCGGCGCTCGAGATGACGATGTCGGGACCCTCTCTACGGGCAGGCAAGGACGGCCTGCTCTGCGCCCTTGCCGGCGCGGACATGGAGGCAAGCGTGGACGGCGTTCCGCTGCCGCCGTGGCGGACCGTCTATGTGATGCCCGGCCGGCTTCTGGAGATCGGCAGGGCGCCCCGCGGCTGCCGCGCCTATCTCGCCGTCGCCGGAGGCATCGCCGAGCCGCCGGTGCTCGGCAGCCGGAGCGCCGATGTCCGCGCCGGCATCGGCCGCCGTCTCGGCGCCGGCGACGCCATCGCTTGCGGGGCGATGCCGCCGCAAGCGGCCGCCTGGG
>NZ_JZEJ01000001.1:5363404-5387335 GCF_001188365.1 Paenibacillus sp. D9
ATGGGCGTCCGGCTGCAGCCGGACGCCCATCCGGTCGAGCTGATCCGCCATGCGGAGATCCGCTCGCATGGCGTCACGCCCGGCACGGTGCAGCTGCCGCCCGGAGGCGCGCCGGTCATTCTCGGCGCCGGCTGCGGCACGACCGGCGGTTACCCGGTCATCCTGAATGTCGCCTCGGCGGACCTGCCCTTGCTGGCCCAGCTCCGTCCCGGCGACAGCGTATCCTTCTCCGAGATCGGGCTCGAGGAGGCGCAGCTGCTGGATCTCGGCCAGGAGCTGGATTTGGCCATGCTTGACCATGCTCTCCGGCTCAAAACCCTTTCCCCCTAACTACAAGCGAAAGAAGGCTCGAACCCATCATGTCCTCTTCCAGAAAAAACAGCCGTACAGCCCGGGTTGTCGGCTTATATACCGCAGATGCGCCGAATTCCTTTGTCTCCCGCCCTCTCGCCGAAGCCGAGCTGGAATTCGGAGGCATCCGCGGCGACCGCCACTTTGGCCTGACGGCCAAGGCGGATGCCCGCCAGCCGATGTACCCGAGGGGCACCGAGATATTGAACCGCCGCCAGATCAGCCTGTTGTCGGCGGAGGAAATGGAAGCCGTGCGCGCCGACATGGCTGTGGAGGCGCTGGAGCCGGAATGGATCGGCGCCAACCTGATGCTTGCCGGCTTGCCGGAGCTTACGAAGCTGCTTCCCGGCACGCGCCTTCTGTTCCCAAGCGGCGCCGGGCTTGTGTGCGAGGGGGAGAATCACCCCTGCATGCAGGCAGGCAAGGAAGTCCAGAACCATGTCATGCCAAGGGAACGGCTGCCTCAAAGCTTCGTCAAGGCAGCGGCCGGACGGAGGGGAATCGTTTGCTCCGTCGAACGTCCCGGGCGGGTGTGCCACGGCGACGAAATCCGGATCCTAGATCCCATCTGACAAGATCCGCCTCGCGCTTCGCCGCGGGTTGCCTCATGCCGGCAGCAGTCATGGCCGTATAGGCGGCTTATGAAGATTGAGCGGCAATCGTTGAAATTCGATCGATTCGGGGAGGTTTGGCCATGGCAAGCATCGATCTCAACGCCGATCTGGGCGAAGGCTACGGAGCCTGGTCGTTCGGGCAGGATGAAGCCCTGATGCGCAGCATTACGAGCGCCAACATCGCCTGCGGATGGCATGCGGGAGATCCCGCCACGATGCGGGCTTCCGTCCTTGGCTGCCTGAAAGCCGGCGTCGCCATCGGGGCGCATCCGGGCCTGCCGGACCGGCTCGGCTTCGGGCGCCGGGAAATGGCGCTGAGCCCGGATGAAATCTATGATGGCGTCTTGTACCAGCTTGGAGCGCTGGAGGCTTTCGTCCGCGCAAGCGGCGGAAGGCTGCGCCATATGAAGCCTCATGGGGCGCTGTACCACATGTGCAATCAAAGCGAAGCGGCCGCCGAAGCCGTCGCCCGGGCGGCAGCGGACCTCCGCTGCGGCTTGGCCGTTTTCGCGCAGGCGGGAAGCCTGCTGCTTGAAGCGGCAGCCAGACATGGCTTGCCGGCTGTCGCCGAAGCTTTTGCCGACCGCGCCTATACGGCATCCGGAAAGCTGGCCGAGCGATCGCTGCCGGGGGCGGTGCTGCACGATCCGGATGCCGTGCTCGCGCAGGCTCTGGGAATCGCTTCCCGGGGCGAAGCCGGAACGTTGGAAGGACCGGTCCTATCCCTATCCGCTGCCACGATATGCCTGCACGGGGACCGTCCCGGAGCCGCCGAAGCAGCGATGCTGCTGCGCCGTGGACTGGAGGAAGCCGGCGTGCGCGTTGCGGCTCCGGATATCGGCGGGCCCGCCGGAGACGGGCATGATGGTGGCGGGGGGACGGGAAAACGTCATGAACGATGAAGCATGGCTGTTCGTCTACGGAACTCTGCAGCCGGGGATGTCCAATTATGGCGTCATCGAGGCATGGGTTCGGGAAGCGGCGAGGGGCCGAGTAAGAGGCAGCTTGGTCGACGCGGCGGCGGGGCTGTACCCGGCTCTGGTCATTTTCCCTGAAGCTGGGGACAGCGGCGCCGTATCCGGCTGGTGGCTCCGGATCGGCATCGGCGGCCTTGCCGAAACGGACCGGCTGGAAGAGTACGGGGGACCGGAGGAAAGCAACGACTACGAACGGATCTGGACGGCCGATGCCGATGCTCCTTCCAGGCAAGGCTGGGTCTATGTATGGCCGACCAGACGAGGCTGCCCGGCGATCGGAAGCAGCAAATGGCCGCCTTCACCGGATTGACGGGGAAAGCGGCCTTTTCAGTCTTGGAACGTTTTGGCTCACCGGGGTTTTATCGGTCTTCCTCGGCCGTTTCCGGCTGAAAGGCGATGAGCGTGACGGGAACGCCCTGCTGCCGGGTAAGCTGCCGCTCCAGTTCCCGGATCTGCTGCACGGCATCATCCGATTCGCTCAGATCGGCGAACCGGTAAGGCTCGAACGGTTGATGCATCATATCCACCTCCAGTGGTAGCGTGGTCAGTCCGGCGGAGCGTTATGCATGACGGCTTTCGGCAGTCAGGTTTTCATGCCGGCCAACAGGAGCGGGGAAGGGGGATCGAGCGCCTCATCCTGGAGCAGGATCGCCGCCTCGCCTTCATATCCGGGATACAGGGCGAAAATATAAGTCCATGGCTGCTCAGCGGCATCGCCGTCTGCGCCAGGCACAGCATTGAAAACGAGCCCGCAGCTGCCGGGCGGAACGTCGGCCTCGACCGTGTTCGACAGGATGCTGGAAATGCTCAGCTTCCCGTCCGCGGGAACCTCGAATGGAACCAAGATGGACCGCGCGGCGCCCGCGGCTGCTCCAGGCTCGCCTTCCTCGACCGCTACCGCCACGATGCAGCGGGAATCATCCATCGCTTCGAAGCTCGAAATGCTCTTGTTTTTCCAGGCAAAGCCCTGGTCGACTTCTTCATCCGTCCAATCCGGGAACGGTTCCTCGGTCCCTGCCGGGTAAACGCACAGCTGGGAATAGGAGACGACGATATCCTTCGATCGGGCCACTATGTTCATGCGCGCAGCACCTTCCTTCCATCCGTATCCTTACGCATTCGCTGCGAGCCCTCGTTCGTCCTGCTTGACGGCGGGCTGAATCCGAACCTAAAACGACGGGCGATCGGATTGCCCCTTAAGCTGGCGGGATGCTTCCCAATCGAATCCGAGTCTCGGCCGCGTGACCGACCATGCTGCTTGACCGGCTCTGCTGAGCGACCATCTCCGCCGCGTGACTGACTGTGTTGCATGATTGACTGTGCTGCGTGGCTGACTGTGCCGCGTGACCGACCGTGCTGCGCGACCATCTCCGCCGCGTGACTGACACTGCCGCGCCACCGTCCTCGCCCACACCCTATCTGCCGTCCGATCTTCTCCGCCGGAGCTTTAAGCCCGGTTCCAGCGCGCGTCTGTCATCGAGTGTTGGACAACGTTCACACTTCCGCTTGGTCAGTCCGGCCTCCTTCTTGTAAACTAAAGCTGACATACGGAAAGGACGTGTTCAGGCATCATGCATGTAAATTCTGATCTTCGGCCGTCGCGGCGGCGGCCGCAGCCGATCCATATGAGCCTCCGCTGCCTGATGGCGCTGGCGGCGGCCGCGGCGATCTGGCTCAGCCTGCTGCCCGGCCTCGCCTCGGCGCACGCCTCGCTGCAGGAGGCGTCTCCGGCCGCCGGCACCCGCGTGGAAGCGGCGCCGTCCGAAGTGAAGCTCGTCTTCAACGAGAGGATCGAGGAAGCGGTAGGAGCGCTCCAGGTGCTGGACGGCAAGTCGGCCAGCGTCACATCCGGCAAGGCCGTCCTCAGCAGTGACCACCGGTCGCTCACGCTTCCGCTGCCCAAGCTTGGCGAGGGCGTCTACACCGTTTCATACCGGATCATATCCGAAGACGGCCATCCGGTGGGAGGCTCTTACGTGTTCGTCGTGGGCAATCCTCCCGCGGCCAAGGACGCCTCGGCCTTCGATCTGCACGCGCAGCTCGGCCATGCCGGGCATGAAGCGGAAGGAGCGCTCACGACCTCTGCCTTGCTGCTTTATGCGGTGAGGTTCCTCTATTACGCCGCCTTGATGTTCGCGGCGGGAGCGGCGATCTGGTTCTTCCTGTACCGGCCTCTTGCAGGGCTGGCCGAGCCGCTGCGCTCCCGGCTGGAGAGGCTGCCGGGCCAAGGGCTGATGCTGGCCGGGCTGCTCTATGTATTCATGGAATCGACGCAGCTGATGGAAGGGCAGGCCGGATCCGAATGGATCAAGCTGTTCACCCGGACATCGGTCGGCATCACATGGCTGTCTCTGCTCGTCCTTGCCGCTGCAGGACTGATGGTGCCGGCCCGTCTGGCGAAGACGCGGGCTCTATGGGCGCTGCTGCTGCTCGCCCAGGAGGCGTGGAGCGGACATGCGGCCGCGCTGGAGCCGAAGGCGGTCAACCTGGCGCTTGATTACATCCATCTGGCCGGCGCTGCATTGTGGGCAGGCGGCCTCATGCTGCTGCTGGCGCTGTGGGCGGGAGACCGCAAGGAAGCCGGACGCTTCGCCGCCAGCTTCACCCGGGCGGCCTGGATCAGCATCGCGGTGCTGACTCTTTCCGGCATCGCCATGACGCTGCTGTGGCTGACGGATCTGTCTTATCTGTTCATCACGCCATGGGGAATCATGCTGCTCGTCAAGACCGGCCTCGTCGTGCTCGTCGCCGTCACGGGAGCCTTCATCCGCCGCCGGATGAAGCGCTCCGGCTTCCCGTCCGGAGCCATGCTCAAAGCCGACGGCATCCTCATGAGCCTGATCCTGGTCGTCGTCGGCGCCTTCACGTATTTGAGCCCGCTGCCCGCCAACGAGCCGGTGGCATGGCATCAGATGGGCAGCGCCCTCCACGTGTCGATCCGCATCGCACCGAACGTGCCGGGAGACAATGAATTCACGACGAGGGTTTGGATGTTCAACAAGCTCGGAGCGCCCAAGTCGGTGAAGCTGCGGCTGATCTCCGAGGACAAGCCCGACATGGGTCCGATCGAGGTGCCGGTGGAGCCGTTCAAGGATGACGAGATCAGCTCGTTTGACGGGTATACGAAGTTCGCTTACAAGGTGAAAGGCCCTTATCTTCCGTTCGCCGGGAAATGGACGGCCGAGGTCAGGGTGCTGGATTCCAACGACGACGAGCATGTCGAGCGGACCAGCTTCCGCAATTATTGACGGAGGGCGGGGAAAGACGGATGAAGGCTGTTGCGATCAAGCGCCTGATCCTGTGGACGCCGACTGTGGTCACGGCCGCATGGGAATACTCCAGGCATACGTTCCTGCTTCCCTACTTGTCGATGGATACCGGCAATCTGATCAGTCCGGTGCTTGTTTTTCTCGTCACGGTCACTTTGCTGTACCGGCTTTTCGAGATGCTGGAAAATGCCCAGGAGCAGCTGAGGCGGGAGCAGGCGGTCAAAGCCGCCTTTCAGGAGCGGGATCAGCTGGCGCGCGAGCTTCATGACGGCATCTCCCAGTCGCTGTTCCTGCTGTCGGTCAAGCTGGACCGGCTCGAGCGGTCGGCCGGCGCAGGGGAAGTGAAGGAGGCGACCGACGAGATCCGCCGCACGGTGCGGCATGTCTATGACGACGTGAGGGAGTCGATCGCCAATCTGCGCAGCGCGCCCGAGCCCGAGGAGATGCCGTGGCTGAAGTCGCTGAAGGATGCGGCCTCGGAGCTGGAAGCATCCGGCACCCGTGTCGTCGTGGACTGGCGCATCCCCGATACCCAGCTCACGAGCCGGGAAAAGGTGGAGCTTCTCGCGATCATCCGCGAGGCGCTGATGAACGTGCGCAAGCATGCTTCGGCTTCGGTCGTGGAAGTGAGCGGGCGCACCGAAGGGGCGGGCGGCTTCCGCTGCCGCATCGTGGACGACGGGGACGGAGCCGCTCCTGGCGCCGCCGAGGCCAAGGACCGATACGGCGTGCGCATGATGAAGGACCGGGCTGCCGGGGCGGGCTGGACCTTCCGCTTCTCCAGCCCGGCGGATTCGCAAGGCGGCGGCGGGACAGCCGTTGAGGTGGCGCGAAAGCCGTCTGCGGAGAAGGGAAGCTGATGACGGAGCGGATTCCAGGCTCGATGGCCGGAATCGGAAAGGAAGTGCGCATATGGAAGAGCTTCAGAGCGCGGAACAGATTAAAGGCGCAGGAGCGGACAGCTGCAGGGTGCTGCTTGTCGACGATCATCCGCATGGCCGCGAAGGGATGCGGATCATCCTTTCGGAGGATGGCTACTTTCAGATCGCAGGAGAAGCATCCGGCGGCGAGGAAGCGGTGCGGCTCGCCGGGGAGCTTGAGCCCGATCTGATCCTGATGGATATCCGGATGCCGGATCTCGGAGGACTGGAAGCGACCTCGCGGATCAAGGCGGCGCAGCCCGGAATCAAAATCGTCATGGTGACCGTGTCGGATGATATCGCCGATCTGTTCGAGGCGATCAAGCGCGGGGCCCAAGGATATTTGCTCAAAAACCTTTCTCCATCCGCCTGGCTGGATTATTTGCGGGCCGTATCGCTGGATCAGGCGCCGATGAGCAGAGAGCTCGCCACGCGCATTCTGCATGAATTCCTGCCTGCCGGCGGCGGGGCGGCTGCTCCGTCCGCTCCGTCCGCCTATCGGGCCAAGCCGGCCAAGCGGCAGGCTTCCTCGTCCCTCACTCCGCTCACCGAGCGGGAAAAAGGAATTCTCGAGCGGGTTGCGCATGGCGAGTCCAATAAAGAAATCGGGGCTGTGCTGGGCATTTCGGAGCATACGGTGAAGAACCATCTCAAAAATATTTTGCAGAAGCTGCATCTGGACAACCGGGTCCAGCTTACCCGATACGCCTATGAGCAGGGAATGATGGATCGGAGATGAACGTTCGACGGATGTTCACATTCTTTTTCGGCTGGTAGCCCTTTGGAGTCATGTCCTTTCCTTGGAGCAGGATTATACTTTGAAGCAGAGTTGTTGAGACCATAAGGAATGGGCGGGTGCATGATGAAAGCAAAAAGCATGAAAAAGCTGTTCCCTGCGGCGGGAGCCGCGATTCTGATGATGCTCCTGATGAGCAGCATCGCGAGCGCGCATGTGACGGTATGGCCGAAGGCGACAACACAGGGCTCCTACGAGGTGTTCACGGTCCGCGTGCCGAGCGAGAAGGCGGATGTCACGACGACGGCGGTCAAGGTCCGCGTCCCGGACGGAGTGGAAGTATCCCGTACGCAGCCGCTTCCGGGCTGGAAGACGACGCTCGAGACGACGGCGGACGGCAAGATCGAGTCCATCACCTGGACGGCGGATGAAGGAAAAGGCCTTACGCAGCAGGAGTTCAACGAATTCAAGGTTTCCGGCAAGGTTGCCGCCGACGCCAAGGAGCTGAACTGGAAGGCCTACCAGACGTACAGCGACAGCAGCGTCGTGGAATGGGTCGGAGCGGCCGATGCGGAATATCCCGCTTCCGTCACGACGGTAGCTGCAGGAACCGGAGAAGGCGACGGCCATGGCCACGGCGCCGCGGCAGGCACGGATCCTGCCGCTTCGCCGGCACCGGCCGACGCCGATCATGCGGCAGCTCCTGCTGAGAAGGAGAGCAGCTTGCCGCTCTACTTGTCGATCGCCGCTCTCGTTCTCGGCGCGGCAGCGGTCATTGCCGCATTTGCCCGCCGCGGGGCGAAAGGGTGACAAGCCCCCAAATCCCGATGTTTCCATGAAGGAAGTTAAAGGGAGAGCATGAGAGCCCCTTGATTCAGACAAAACCGCGAGCCGGATTCCATCGGCTCGCGGTTTTTTGCCGCTCCATCTTAAAGAAGAAATTTCCACAGCAGCCAGCTGACGAGAGCCGACAGCCAGGAGATCAGGCCGAACACGATGACGATCCGATTCTCGCTCCAGCCGTACTTCAGGCTGAAATGGTAATGGATCGGAGTCATTCGGAACAACCGCAGCTTGGTGCGCTTGTAATACCACACCTGGAGGATGACCGACAGCTGCTCGGCCAGGTAGACCGAGAACAAGATCGGAATAAGGATCTCGACCTTTTCAAGAACCGCCAGGAACGACAGGGAGCCGCCGATCGCGAGCGACCCCGTATCGCCCATGAACGCTCTCGCCGGATGGATATTATAGAGAAGCAGCCCGAGCAGGCAGGCGATCATGACGAGGGAGAAAGCCTGGACTTCCGGCCGCTCGGATATGGCGAAGAAGAAAAAATACGTCGGAATCGCGGCATTGATCAGCAGGCCGTCGAGCCCGTCCGTAAAGTTGATCGCGTTGGCCGATCCAACGATGAAGAGCAGCATGACGGCGATATACACGGCAGCGGGCAGCTGCAGCGCGAAGCCTTGGACCAGCGCGATCCCGCTGGTCAGCCCAAAATAGCGGAACAGGACATAAAGCAGCGTTCCGGCGAAAGCGAATTGAAGCACGAGCTTGGCGCGTCCCGAGATCCCTCCAGCATCCTGGTAAGCCGCCTTGCGGTAATCATCCATGAAGCCGATGGAGCTGAACAGCAGGAAGGCCGAGCAGAGGAAGAGCATCATCGGCGTCGCCTTGAACTGCATGGACATGACGATGCCGATGAGCAGGATGAGACCGGCCATCAGCGGAGTCCCTCGCTTGGCCTGATGGTCCGGGGGCAGCTCCGCCCGGATCGGCTGCGTCAGCTTCAGGCTCTGCAGCGTCCAGATGAGCAGCGGAGAGCCTGCCGCGACCAGCAGGAAAGACAATCCCGAAACTCCAAGCATTCCATTCATTCTCCGCACGCTCTTTCATCCGGCGAACGACTCGCCTTTTTTTGCATTCCGGCAGGCTGGACAACTACTCCTATGTATGCCGCCTTCGTATTGGATATGCGCTGAATCCAATTGTTTGACGCCCCTGCCGTTATGCTTGTTGCAGAGGGCTGAGCCTAATTTTCCATCCTTTTTTCAAGAATGATCAAGCAATCAAATTGTTATACAGGCAGGGGGGAGTGGAGAATGAGGCTGAAGCGATTCAGAAGACGCAAGAAAATGCCAAACGGAAGCAGTCCCGCCCGCGAACGGACGTCCCAAGCCGCGCCCTTGTGAGCGGAGGAAGCGCGAGCCCGGGTTGCAACTGCGTCTGTTCCCGGATATAATAGGGCATAATTGTCTTAATCAACCCCAATGCTACGATGGAGACCAGTAAGCCAGGCCTGATCCACAGGGAGGGAACGCCGCAGATTGAGAGCGTCCCCGGGCAATCAGCATGGACGAATTCACTCCGGAGCGGAGCTCTGAACGCACGGCCCCGGCCGCGCCTGTAGGAGGCTACGGTCAGCCGGCCGTTATCCGGCAAGAGCAGCCGGGCGCATGAAGCGCCAGGGCGGCATGATTCCTGTCCATGTTGCAGGACAGCGTTTCTTCCGCCCGCGCGGAAAAGGCCCTGTCAGGAACAGAGACAGCGTTCATCCGTCAAGACGGCATGGCGACCTATCCACAGGATAGGGCGGCCATTCCGCAAGCAGGCTGGAATCAGGGTGGTACCACGGTCCTTTCGTCCCTTTGCGGAGAGAGGGCCTTTTTGTATTTTTCTTTAGTGGAGTTTCGACGAGGAGTTTAATCAGGGAGGCATGTGAGCCATGAAGGAACGGTTGGAGGCGCTGCGCGCCGAAGCGCTGCAGGAGCTGGAGAAGGTAGCCGGCCCGCAGGAGCTGGGAGATCTCAGAATCAAGTATTTGGGCAAAAAAGGCGCGCTGACGGAAATTTTGCGCGGGATGGGCGGGCTGAGCGCCGAGGAGCGTCCGGTCATCGGAGAGCTCGCGAACAATGTGCGCGGCGCGATCGAGGCCGTGCTGGAAGAGAAAGGCGCCGCTTACCGCCGCGCCGAGACGGATGCGCGGCTGCGCACGGAGACGATCGACGTGTCGCTGCCGGGCAGCCGGCTGCCGACGGGCGCGATCCATCCGCTCGTGAAGGTGCAGCAGGAGATCGAGGATATTTTCATCGGCCTCGGTTATTCCATCGCGGAAGGACCTGAAGTCGAAACCGACTACTACAACTTCGAGGCGCTCAACCTGCCGAAAAACCATCCGGCGCGCGATATGCAGGACTCTTTCTACGTGACCGAGGACATCTTGATGCGCACGCAGACATCCCCTGTGCAGATCCGCGCGATGAAGGCCAGCGGCGGCAAAACTCCGCTCAAGGTCATCTGCCCCGGCAAAGTATACCGCCGCGACGACGACGATGCGACGCACAGCTTCCAGTTCAACCAGGTCGAAGGCCTTGTCGTCGCCAAAGGCATCCGCATGAGCGATCTCAAGGGAACGCTGCTCCAGTTCGTGCAGGAAATGTTCGGCCGTCAGGCCCGCATCCGACTGCGCCCGAGCTTCTTCCCGTTCACCGAGCCGAGCGCCGAGGTCGACGTCACCTGCTCGCAGTGCGGCGGCAGCGGCTGCCGGATGTGCAAGCAGACGGGCTGGCTCGAGATTCTCGGCTGCGGCATGGTGCATCCGAAGGTGCTTGAAGCGGGCGGCTACGATCCGGAGGAAGTCAGCGGCTTCGCCTTCGGCATGGGCATCGAGCGCATCGCGCTGCTGAAGTACGGCATTGACGACATTCGTCATTTCTATACCAATGATCTGCGCTTCCTGAGCCAGTTCGCGAGAATGTAAGGGGGAACGAGCGATGAAAGTATCTACGAGCTGGCTGAAGGATTACGTCGACCTGAGCGGCATCACGCCGCAGGAGCTTGCCGAGAAAATGACGGACGGCGGCATCGAGATCGATGCGGTCGAACCGATGGACAAGGGCGTGGCCGGCGTTGTCGTCGGTTTTGTCAAAGAAAAGACGAAACATCCCGATGCCGACAAGCTGAATGTATGCAAGGTCGACGTCGGCACCGGAGAGGATCTGCAGATCGTCTGCGGCGCGCCGAACGTCGACGCCGGCCAGCATGTGCCGGTCGCCACGGTCGGAGCCAAGCTGCCGGGCGGACTGAATATCAAGCGCGCGAAGCTGCGCGGCGTCGAATCGCAGGGCATGATCTGCTCCGCCCGCGAGCTCGGCCTGAACGACAAGCTGCTGCCCAAGGAGCTGCAGGAAGGCATTCTCGTGCTGCCCAAGCTGGAGCTGGGCCGTCCAATCGGCGAGGTTCTCGACCTCGACACGCATGTGCTGGAGCTCGACCTGACGCCGAACCGCTCCGATGCGCTGAGCCTGCTCGGAGTCGCTTACGAGGTCGGAGCTCTGACCGGCCGTCCGGTCAAGCTGCCGGAGCAGGACGTGTTCGCCGCTGCCGAGAAGGCCGCCGACCATCTGTCCGTCAGCGTCGAGGCTCCGGAGCTGTGCTCCCACTACAGCGCCCGCTACATCAAGGGCGTCAACGTCGCTCCGTCCCCGCTCTGGCTGCAGAACCGCCTCATGGCGGCAGGCGTGCGGCCGATCAACAACATCGTCGACGTGACGAACTACGTCATGCTGGAGTACGGCCAGCCGCTGCATGCCTTCGACGCGGACCAAGTGGCGGGCGGCAGCATCGTCGTGCGTCTGGCCCGCGAAGGCGAGACGCTGGAGACGCTCGACGGCCAGCAGCGGACGCTGCAGCCCCATATGCTCGTCATCGCGGACCGCGACAAGCCGGTCGCGCTTGCCGGCGTCATGGGCGGCGCGAACTCCGAGGTGACGGATGAGACGGTCAACATCGTGCTGGAGTCGGCGAAGTTCGACGGCTCGACGGTGCGCCGCACATCCCGCCAGCTCGGCCTCCGCTCCGAATCGAGCCTGCGCTTTGAGAAGGAAGTGGATCCGGCCCGGGTCATCCCGGCGCTTGACCGCGCGGCTTCGCTGATCGCCCGCCTCGGCCAGGGACTCGTAGCGGACGGCATCGTGCAGGAGGTTGTCAAGGCTGCGGAACCGATCGTCATCACGGTCGGCCTGGATCGGATCAATGCCTATCTTGGAACGGAGATTGCCAAGCTCGAGATCCAGACGATCTTCGGCCGCCTCGGCTTCGGCTCCGAGATTTCGGCGGACGGCTCCGCCGTCAAGGTGGAGGTCCCGACCCGCCGCGGCGATATTTCCCGCGATGTGGACCTGATCGAGGAAGTCGCGCGTCTGTACGGCTACGACAACATTCCGACGACGCCGATCCACGGCGACACGACGCCGGGCGCTTTGACGGCTTCCCAGGCGATCCGCCGCGAGCTGCGGCGCCGGCTCTCCGATGCAGGCCTGAGCGAAGTGATCAACTATTCGTTCACATCCCCGGCCCGAACGGAGCTGTTCCCTGCGCTTGGAGGAGGCTCGCGCCCGATCCGTCTCGCCATGCCGATGAGCGAGGAGCGGAGCGTCCTGCGCACCTCGCTGCTGCCGCAGCTGCTGGAGACGGCGACGTACAACCGGAACCGCAAAAATCCGGATCTCGCCGTTTTTGAAATCGGCACGGTCTTCCATACCGACGAAGAGGCGCTCACGGCTCTGCCTCACGAGAAGCATCGCCTGGCCGTGCTGCTCACAGGCGCCCTGCGCGGAGCTTCCTGGAACCGGAAAGCGCAAAAGGCTGATTTCTACGACGCCAAAGGCGTGCTGGAATCGGTATTCGCCGCGCTCGGCCTGAGCGGCTCCGTCACCTACGAAGCGGACGCGCCGGAGCATCTGCATCCCGGCCGGACTGCTGCCGTCAAGCTGCATACGGAGCTCGGCGAGCAGACGATCGGATACGTCGGCCAGCTTCATCCGGAAGCCCAGCAGGCGGAGGATCTGGACGATACCTTCGTCGCCGAGATCGATCTCGACGTTCTGTACGACGCCGCGGACCGTTCCATCGTCTACCGCACGCTGCCGAGGTATCCGGCCGCGGAGCGCGACATCGCCGTCACGGTAGATGCGGGCGTTCCGGCGGCTGCTCTCACGGCAGCGGTGAAGGAAGCGGCCGGCGAGCTGCTTGAGTCCGTCCGTGTCTTCGACGTCTACACGGGCGAGAAGCTCGGCGCCGGACGCAAGAGCGTCGCGCTGTCGCTCGTCTACCGCCATCCGGAGCGCACGATGACGGACGAAGAGGTCGCCGGGCTGCATGCCAAGGCCGTCGCCGAATTGGAACAATCTTTCTCCGCTGAATTGCGGAAATAGGCAGGAAACGCGTAAAGCCGCATCGAAGTAGTCCCCAAAGAGGACTGCGGATGCGGTTTTTCCTTTGAGCAGCGGATTCGGAAGCCTTTTGAGGGTTTTGATCGTCGTAAGGAAATAGAGTTTTTGCCATAGGAATATATGGATCGAGCAATCGCTACATAACGAGCAGCACAGACTGGTTCGACTTCCAGCGATAGGTCCAAAGGAACAGACGAATGGCTGGACTTTCGGAACCGCTTGAACCGCACGGACCGCATGAACCGCATGAACCGCATGAACCGCATGAACCGCATGAACATTGAACCATCGCCCGTCACCGGGCCTTAATATAGAGGCTTGCACCGATGCCCCGCACCGCCGAAGACAGGAGCTCCTGTTCCTCGGGAGCGTTTCGCCGCCGCTGGCAGCCATCGGGAGCACAGCCGTACAACAACGGGAGGATACCGCCTTGAAGGAAGCCGATCGCTTGAAAGTAACGGTGGATATATACGGACATCAATATAAACTCACAGGCCACTCCAGCGTCGACTATATCCGCCGGGTGGCGGCTCTCGTCGACGAGAACATGCATAAGCTGGCGAAAGGCTATCCGAGACTGGACATGCCGAGGCTGGCTGTGCTGGCGGCGGTGCATATGGCGGAGGATGTGTTCCGGCTGCGCAGCGACAGCGACCTGCTGAAGGAAGAGCAGAGCCTGCGCAAAACGCTTGTCGGAGAGCTTGAGAAGGCCCAGGCTTCGGTCGAGGGCATGCAGGAGGAGATGAAGCGGCGCGAGGAGGAGTCCAGGTCGCGCCTCGATCAGCTGCTGAGCGAACGGGAAGAAGCCGAGCGGGCAATGCGCAGCGAAGCGGAGGAAAGGCTCGGAGCCGTACAGGCCGCCGTCAAGGAAGAGACGCTGCGCCTGGAGCGCGAAGGCTCCGAGGCCGCCGCCCGGCTTGAGGAGCGTTGGCTGGCTGAGCGCGAGGAGCTCGTAAGGGCGCATCGCGGCGAGATCGAGGAGCGCGAGCGGCAGCATGAGAGCGAACGCGGCGAAGCGGCACGCTTGCTGGAGTCGGAGCGCAAGGAATGGGAGCGGATGTACGAGGAGGAGTCCCAGGAGCGCGAAGAGGCTCACGCTGCGGCGCTGGAGCAGTCGGCGAGCCGGTATGCGGCGGAAAGCTCGGCGCTGAAGGAAGGCTTGGAGCGCGAGCGCAAGCTTCTTCAGACGCAGCTTGAGGAGTCCAGGCGAGAGCTCGAGGAACTGCTGGAAAGCGAGCGGGCAGCAGCTGCGGCTCGCTTCGAGGAGCAGCGACGCGAGCTCGACGAGGCTCACGCCGCACAGATCGAGGAGCGGGAAGCCAGGTTCGCCTCCGAGATGAGGAGCCTCGAAAGCTCCTTGCAGCAGAAAGTCGCGGAGCTGCAGGAGCTGTACGACCGCGAGGCGGATGCGCGCGCCGTGGAGCGCGCCGAGCTTGAACAGCTGTACGAAGCGGAGTGCCGCGAGCGCGAGCAGGAGAGGGAGGCTTTGCAGCAGCAGCATCAGGAGGAGCTGGCGGCGCGCGAGAAGCTGTATCGCGAGCAGGTGAGCGCTCTGGAGGAGAAGCTGATCGCCGAGCGCAAGGGCAAGGAGAGCGAGCTGGAGCAGCTGCGCGCGCGTATGAGAGCGGAGATGGACGGCGCGCTTGCCGGCCGGGAGGCCGATTGGCGCAGCGAGGCGGCGAAGCTGGAGGAGCGCCATGAGGCGCTTCTCGCAGAAGCGTCGGCCGCTGCGGAAGCGGCTATGCAGGAACGCGAGGCGCAGCTGCGGCTGGAGCTTGAGAGCCGGCATAGCGAGGCGGCAGCCGCTGCCGAGGCGGCGCTTCGCGAGCGCGAGGAGCAGCTGCGCAAGCGCTATGAGAGCGAGCGCAGTCAGGCGGCGGCCGAGGCGGAAGCGGCAATGCAGGCGCGGGAGGCTGAGCTGCGCAAGCAGCATGAGCGCGAGCGCAGTCAGGCGGCAGCCGAGGCGGAAGCGGCAATGCAGGCGCGCGAGGCTGAGCTGCGCAAGCAGCAGGAGAGCGAGCGCAGTCAGGCGGCGGCCGAGGCGGAAGCGGCAATGCAGGCGCGCGAGGCTGAGCTGCGCAAGCAGCATGAGCGCGAGCTTGGCGAGGCGTCGGCCGCTGCGGAAGCTTTGCTCCAGGAGGCGGAGCAGGCCCGTATCGACGCTGAAGCGCGGCTGCGCGAGCGGACGGCCTCTCTCGAGGCCGAGCTGGAACGTCTGCGCCTGGCGTCCTCGGCCGAGCGGGAAGCTGCGGCAAGCGAGCTCAGGGAATCGCTGGAGCGCGCAGCGCGGGAGATTGAGCATGTGAAGGAAGCCGCCGAGCGCAGGGAGCTGGAGCGCTCGAAGGACGCCGAGGCGGAGCTGGAGCGCGTAAGACAAGAAGCGGCAGCCGAGGCGGCGCGGATGCGCGAGGAGATGAGGCTGTCGTCCGCAGCTGCGGACGAGAAGCTTGCCGCGGCGGAAGCGGCAGCCGCGCGTGCGGGAGAGGACGCCGTCAGGGCGGAAGCCAAGGCCGCGAAGCTGGAGGAGAGCCATTCCCGGAACCGCGACCAATGGGAGTCGGAGCTTAAAAAGCTGGAGGAGGCCCGCCAAGGGGAGCTTCTTCGCAGCGCGGAAGTCTGGGCGGAGGAGCGGAGCGAGCTGGAAAAGCGGCTTAGAGAGGCGGCCGCCTCCAATGCTGCGCTGCAGGAGGAATGGAGCAAGCGGATTAGCGACGCCGAGGAGCATCTCTACTCCGTGCTGGAGCAGGAGGAGGCGCGGGGCCGGCTGCTCGAGGCATCGCAAGCCCAGCTCCGCGGCACCCAGCAGGATCTGGATCTCGCCCGCGGTCGGCTGGAGGAGCTGCAAGCGAAGCTGGCGGCAGCCGAGGATCGCCTTGCGCAAGTCGAGCAAGGCCATCAGGGCCGCGTAAGCGGATTGCTGGAGGAGCTCCGTAACGCCCAAGCGCGCGCCGAATCCTTGGAGCGGCAGGCCGCGGAACGGTCGGCCCAGGCGGAAGCGGAGCGGGAGGCTTCGCAGCGTGCGGCCGGGGAGCGGATGCTCCAGCTGGAGGACAAGCTGCGGGAGCTGCAGCAGCTGGCTGCTCAGCGCGAAGATCAGCTTAGACAGCTGGCCGAAGAGCAGGAGGAGCAATCCGGCACGGAAGCCGAGCTGCGGCGGGAGATAGAGCGTGCCCGCCAGGAGGCTGCGGCATCGGGATCAGCCCTTGAGCGGCTGGAGAGCGTCCTGCAGGAGCTGGAGGCGGAGCGTTCGGACCATCGCGACGGCATCAGCCACCTCCATACGGAGAACGAGCGGCTGGCCGAATCCCATGAGCGGCTGAAGATCGAGCATGAAAAGCTCCGCAGCGAATATTCCAAGCTGCAGACGGAGTACAATGAATGGATCGAGCTGATCGAACAGAGCTGACAGGCTTTTGCGGCGCCTGCGCGAACTTCACTGCAGCCAAAAAAAAACCGTCTCCTTGCCGCTTGCGGCAGTAGAGACGGTTTTTTGCATGCCGGCAAAAATCAAGCCGGCTGCATAATCAGGGAACGATGCCCCTTGATGGGCGTAATCTTACTGGACCTTGAGAACCGCGCGCATTTTTTCGTGGCCGGGTCCGCACGGGATGCTGCAGACAATTTCATATTCGCCGGCATCATTGATGGTATATACCTTCGATTGTCCGGCTTTCAAGGCAATATCCGTGTTGGCGACCTTGATGCCGTGGATGCCGTCGGTTTCGACCTTGATCCGTACCGGCTCGCCTTTTTTCACTTCGTATGTCTGCTGGTCGAACTTGTAATTGGTGGCCTTGACGACGACTTCCTGGGAGGCTGGAGTCGAGTCCTCCGTCGTGGAGGCGGAATTGCTGGCGCCGGAGCCGCATGCGGTAAGCGCAACGAGAAGTACGGCCATGGCTGCCGCGAGCGGCAGCTTTCTTCCCCATTTATGCAACATGACAGTGGTTGTCCCCTTTCGGATTGTCTTCTATCTATCATAACGAATTTGGAAATGGGATGAAATGAGTATGCCGGACAGGGTTTGAACAAAAAATGACATATGTAGAGGCACGAAAGGAGCAGTTGCCGGCTCCGTTCCGTGCCTGCGTTCAATGATGCTCTTTCTTGTTGCGGCCGGCATCGAAAGGCGTCGGAATGAAGAGATCGATAATCCCGATGACCAGCGCGGCCAGAATGGCGCCGAGCCAGGTCACGGCTACTCCTCCGACAATGAATTGGGCCAGCCAGATGACGACGACGCTCGCGATGAAGCCGACGATGCCGCGTCCAAAGGGGGTCACTCTTTTGCCGAAAATGCCTTCGACGACCCATCCAAGCAGAGCGATGACCAGAGCCAGCATCAAAGCGCTCCAGAATCCGCCTACGGCAAACTGGGGAACGATGTAACCCACCAGCATCAGAACGATGGCCGCGACGATAAAACGAACGACATGTCCTAAAAAGCTCATGCGGGTACCTCCTTAGTGAATTGAAGTTTGAACTCAGCCTTCGCTCCTAGTGTGGATGTTTTCGGGCTATTTCATGTATAGCCGATTTGACCTGCGTGCGCGGATTCCCCGCTTCCGGTATAATGACGTTGAAAGGAGCTGCATGACGCTCGTGGACAGCAAAATCCTGCATACACTCGAATATGCCAAAATCATCGACCAACTACTTCAACATACATCGACTCCGATGGGCCGCCGCCTGGCCGAAGAGCTCGCTCCCTCCTCGGAGCTTTCCGATGTCGAGCGCTCTCTCCAAGCTACCGAGGAAGCGGCAGCGGCATACCGCCTGAAGGGAAACGGCCCGTTCCGCGGCATCGCCGACATCCGCGCCCATCTCAAGCGGGCGGTCATCGGAGGAACGCTGAGCTCGGCGGAGCTGCTGGAAACGGCGCTGACCGCCAGAGGAGCCCGCAGGGTCCGAAGCCATATTCTGCATGTGCATGAAGATCATCCGATTCCTCTGCTGGAGCATGTCGCCGATGGCATTTATCCGCGCAAGGAGCTTGAGGACTCGATTTTTGCCTGCATCGACGAGGACGGCCATGTCCTCGACAGCGCCAGCAGCGAGCTGGCCCAGATCCGCCGGGAGCTGCGCCAGGGCGAAGGCAAGGTAAGGGAGAAGCTTGAATCGATGCTGCGCTCCTCCTCCGTTCAGAAGATGCTTCAGGACAGCCTGATCACGCTGCGGGGAGACCGCTATGTCATCCCGGTGAAGCAGGAATACCGCTCTCACTTCGGCGGCATCGTCCATGACCAGTCCAATTCCGGCGCGACGCTGTTCATCGAGCCGGAGGCAGTCGTCGCGATGAACAACAAGCTGAGGGAGGTCAAGGCTGCGGAAGCGCGCGAGATCGAGCGCATCCTTCAGAAGCTGACCGCCGAGGCGGCCGAAGCGGCCGAGGATCTGGCCATCAACCACGATCTGCTTGCGCAGCTGGATTTCGCCTTCGCCAAAGCCGTGCTTGCGCACGGCATGCGGGCCGAGCGTCCGGCGATGAACGGCAACGGGTATTTGCGCATCCGGCGGGGACGCCATCCGTTGATCGAGCGGGACAAGGCTGTGCCTCTCGATCTGGAGATGGGAGGAAGCCATACCGGCATCATCGTAACGGGTCCCAATACGGGAGGCAAGACGGTCGCGCTCAAGACGGTCGGCCTGCTCAGCCTGATGGCGATGTCGGGATTGTTCGTACCGGCCGACGACAGTACGGAGCTTTGCGTCTTCGACGCCATCTATGCCGATATCGGCGACGAGCAGAGCATCGAGCAGAGCCTCAGCACGTTCTCCAGCCACATGACCAACATCATTCGCATTCTCGGACGCATGACGTCGGACAGCCTGGTGCTGCTCGACGAGCTTGGCGCCGGCACGGATCCTGCGGAAGGCTCCGCGCTCGCCATCGCCATTCTCGACCATATCCACCGGTCAGGCGCCCGGATGCTGGCCACGACCCACTACAGCGAGCTGAAAGCCTATGCGTACAACCGCGAAGGACTCATCAACGCGAGCATGGAATTCGATATCGCGACCTTGAGCCCGACCTATCGCCTTCTGGTCGGGGTGCCGGGCCGAAGCAATGCGTTCGCCATCGCCGAGAGGCTCGGCCTCGACAAAGGCATTATCCAGCAGGCCCGTGGCGAGGTCAGCGAAGACGATCTCCGCGTAGAAAGCATGATCGCTTCGCTCGAGCGGGACCGCCAAAGCGCCGAAGCGGAGCGCGGACAGGCTGAAGCTCTTCGCAGAGAGCTCGAAGAGGAGCGCAGCCTGTACGACCAGGAGCTTAGGCGCTTCGAGGAGCAGCGGGACCGGATGCTGGCCAAAGCCCAGGAAGAAGCCCGGCTCGCCGTGGCCAAGGCGAGGCGCGAAGCGGAGGAAATCATCTCGGAGCTGCGCCAGCTCGCCAAGGAAGAAGGAGCGGCGGTCAAGGACCATAAGCTGACCGAAGCCCGCAAGCGGCTGGAGGAGGCTTCTCCGGAGCTTGTCCGGAAGCAGGCCGCCCGCAAGAAAGCGGAAGCCGGCCGCAGCATCGGTCCCGGGGACGAGGTTATCGTGCACAGCCTGAATCAGAAGGGCTACGTCGTCGACATGTCCGGGGGCGAAGCTACCGTGCAGCTTGGCATCCTCAAGATGAAGGTCAAGAAAGACGATCTGGAGCTCGTGAAGCAGGCTCCGGCTCCGAAGACGCAGCCGCCCAAAGCTTCGGCTACGCTCAAGCGCACCCGTGACGACAGCGTGAAAATGGAGCTCGACCTAAGGGGCAGCAATCTGGATGAATCCATCATCGAGGTGGACCGGTTCCTGGACGAGTCGTTCTTGTCGGGGATGGGCCAGGTGTACATTATCCATGGCAAGGGAACGGGAGTGCTGCGGACGGGAATTCAGGATTTCCTGCGCCGCCACAAGCTTGTGAAGAGCTATCGTCTGGGCAACTATGGCGAGGGCGGATCGGGAGTGACCGTGGCGGAGCTGAAGTAGGCCTCCGCGGCTTCGGCGGCCCAAGGAAAAGCGCCGTATTGAACCAAAGGCAGGCAGGAGGTGCAGGAATGGACAAAATTGTCGATGTTCTGCTTCGCAACGAGTACTTTTCCTCCCTGATTTATGTATCCATAGCCATCATGGCTTTGATCCTGTTTTTATCCTTGTTCGAATGGGTCGCGAAGTATAAATGCTGGGATGAAATCCGCAAAGGCAATATGGCGGTTGCGTTCGCGACCGGCGGAAAAATATTCGGCATCTGCAATATTTTCCGTTTTTCCGCCAATGCGGGGGATTCCATCTATGCGGGCTTGCTTTGGGGCGCATACGGGTTTATCATATTGCTTCTCGCCTACTTTCTGTTCGAGTTTCTGACTCCGGTATTCCGGATCGACGAGGAAATCAGGAAGGATAACCGCGCGGTCGGATTCATCGCCATGGTCATATCCGTCTCCATTTCCTTCGTGATCGGAGGAACGATATAGAAGCCGATTTGCGAGGCATAAGCAGCGGAGGGCTTGGGATGAAATATTTATGGGGCACGCTGGCCGTGCTTGCGGTATTGTTTTTTGTTTTGGGTATCATCTATTTGAATTGACGGAAGGAGACGGAGCCGATGAGCAAGGAAACGCAGGAAACAGGCTTGATCTGCCCCTGGTGCTCGACCGAGATCGTATGGGATGAGGAGATCGGTCCGGAAGAGTACTGCCCTCATTGCGAGAACGAGCTGACCGGATACCGGACGTTGAAGCTGGGCGAGAACGATGACGCCGCGCCGGAAGCGGCAGAGGCCGAGGATGACGAAGCTTCGGACTGGGATGCTGACGAGGCCGGCGACGACACGGGCTGGGCCGGAGGAGGCAGGCCTCGTTCCCGGCTGCTGGCCGACGAGAAGATCCAACGGATCATGGACGATCAGGAGGAGATGCCGGAATGTCCGTCCTGCAGAGAGTACATGCTGTTCGGCGGCACGCAGCCGCTGGCTCCATTCGAGCCGGCCGCGCCGCCGGCACTGAAAAAGCCGCTCCTCCCGCCGTCGCCGGGCCTGCAGGTCTACGTCTGCCCGGCTTGCCATGAAGTGTCCTTCAAGCTTGACCGCGATGCCAGGGGCTTCCTGACTTCCGCGCTCGGCGAGGAAAGCTGATCCTGCTGTTTATGCGAACCGACGGCTGAACAAACAGCCGGGGCTGTCCTTCAAGTCATGAACATGACTAGGGGCGGCCTTTTTTGTTTTTTCCAGCCGCTGCTCCAAGCGGGAAGCCTCAAGAAGAATGGCTGCCGGCTGAACCAAAAAAAGGCATGAAGACGAACATTAAAGCCGGGGAATGCTGTCACGATGGAGGTGGTTGCACATATGAGCACGCGCAAACATCGCAGGCGGCGGCTGTCTGCTCCGGCAGACATGCCTGTTCCCGGACAAGGCGGCGAACCGGGAAGAGGGGACATGGAAGCGGCTGCCATGGCGGGGGAAAGGCCGATCGGGCGGGACGCCGGCTCTTCGGCTCCGCACGGCAGGCAGAAGGCTGCAAGCCGGGGCAAGGCAGCCATCGACGGCCAAGCCGCGATGCTGCTCGCCGTTTTGACCCTATTCAATTCAGCGAATGCCTTCTCGGGGACGTTCGTACCGGTCTACCTGTTCAAGGCGGGCCACAACTACAGCCTGGTCGGCATGTATTCCCTGCTTCAATACTTATGCGGAGGGATATGCGTATGGCTCGCCGGGGCTTGGGTAAAGCAGAAGGGTCTGGTCCTGTCGCTGAGGACAGGCGTCGCTTTGTCCGGCATCTTTTATTTGAGCGTGCTGCTGCTAGGGGGAGCCGCCCGGAGCTATGCCGCGCCGCTCGGCATGCTGAACGGCATTGCGGGCGGATTTTTTTGGCTCGCTTACAATGTCCTCTATTTTGAAATTACCGAAAGGGACAACCGGGACCGGTTCAACGGGTGGGCCGGCTTGCTCGGCTCAGGGGTCGGCATGTTCGCGCCATGGCTGTCCGGAATCATTATCGCCGCCCGTGGAGGCGATGCCGGATATGCGGTTATTTTCGGCTTGTCGCTTGCTCTGTTCGTATTGGCCGCTGTCATCAGCGCCAAGCTGAAAAAAAGACCGCCTCAAGGACGGTATCAATGGTTCATGGCCATACGGGAGCTGAGGGATCCATCGAGCCCGTGGCGCCGCTTCGTGCCGGCCATTCTGTTTCAAGGCCTGAGGGACGGCGTCTTCATGTTCCTTATCGGCTTGACCGTATATGCGGCGACACAGCGGGAGAAGCAGCTCGGAAGCTTTTATCTCGTCACCTCGCTTGTCGCTCTGGTAAGCTTCTGGATCTGCGGCAAGCTGCTGCGGCCATCCAGACGGAGCGCGGCTATGCTGGCAGGTACGTTGGCCATGACGGCGGTCATCGTTCCGCTTCTGGCCGGAGTCAAGTATTCCACGCTGCTGCTGCTTGGAATCGGAACGTCTTTGTTCGCTCCGTTGTATATGATTCCCATGACTTCCGCCGTGTTCGATCTGATCGGAAGAAGCGAGGACTCGGCAAGGAGAAGGGTTGAATATACGGTGCTTAGAGAAGCCTCGCTCACCGTCGGGCGCGTAGCGGGAGTAGGGGCGTTCCTCGTCGTAGCTTCCGGAGGAACCCCGAGTCCGGATCGGCTGGCTTGGCTTCTGCTTATTCTGGGCTCCGCTCCGATCGCCGGCTGGTGGTTCATCAGGCGTTCCCTGAAGGTGCAGGGGCAGACGGCGACGGCAGCGGGGGAGAGACGGCCGTGATTGTCTGGGAAAACAACCGATTGTAGGTAAAGTCTAGAAGCGCCGCCGACTCGACCGCCTGGTCTGGGAACCGTCCGACAAGCTCAGTCTGAGGAGCCGCCCGCCAGCTGCCGGCGAGGCAAGCTGACCTCATTCCCCAGCCAGCGTTTCAGCTCCGCCCTCACGAACCGGCGGCGTTTGCCGATGTAGGCGAGGATGAACGCCTTCTCTCCGCCGAACGCCTTCAGCGTCGCTGCACGCGCCGGATCGAGCTTGACGGCCGATGCGATCCTCTCCAGCATGCCGCCCGCGACGGGACCGATCCTCTCTTCCGTGAACTCCGTCTCCATGATGCGCTCCAGCTCTTCGGCATAACGCCTTCTCCATTCCGGGAATTGGAAGACTCGGCGAGTCAAGCCGTTGTAGCCCTGGATCCGCACGAGATCGGCCGAGCAGGGCTTGCCGAAGCAGTTGCGGCCCCATGAGCCTTCGTAGTCCCAGGGAAGGATGCCATAGCGGCCGGAAGCGTCATCCTCGTACAAGGCGTAATTCTGCTCAAAGCCGTCGTAGTTGCCGGTGAGGACGGCGCCGGCCAGCCATTTGAAATACAGGTCCAAATCAAGACGCTCCTCGATCGCCTCCTGCAGGCGCGAGTCTTTCAGCCGGTGGAGCCCGCCGATGAAGTCGGATAAACGGACAAGCGTGTCCCCGTCTCCCTCGATGAACTCATACCCGTCGGCGAGAGATCGCTTGCGGCGCCGGGACTCGGGATCCTTGAGCTCGAAGTTGGCGCTGTCGTTGGCTGCATACAGAAGAGACCGGTAGCGGATTCCGCGCATGGAAAAAAAGCGGGAATTGACGGCTTCAATTTCCAAATAAATGCCGTCCGGCCTGCCGCTGACCGACAGCCATACCGGGCGGGTGCGCGGGGAAGGGACTCCGATCTGCTCCATGAAATGAAAGCTGAGCGCGTTGCGGATCATGGAAGGATCATCCGATTCCGCATTCCAATGAAGGACCAGCCCGCTTTCCAACTGGATCTCGTAGGATTTCTTCGCGTATTCCCGCGTATGTCCGCCTCTGTAGCGGATTCTTGCGCCTGATATCCGTCCGCCG
>NZ_JZEJ01000001.1:5387345-5440356 GCF_001188365.1 Paenibacillus sp. D9
TGATACCCGCCCGCCGATGCCGAGCTTCGCAGGCACATATCTGCGGCTCCATATATCCCGGTCAAGCTCCGACCTCTGATCCGGTCCCATCAACACCGACCGCTCCGGAATTCCTGCCCGCATATGCCCATCCTCCTCTTGCCGCCTTCCGCCAGCGGCGTATCCGCCCATGCGTTACCCTATTCGGAATACGGCAGGATGGTTCGGCAGCGGCAGCTCTCCCGCTCCGCCAACCTCCCTGTCGCCGGGAAGACAGGCTGCATATACTGGGAACAGGAAGAGCGGCTATCCGTCCAAGAGTCTTCCTTCAAGGAGGAGGCGATCCAACAGCATCCATGAAACCCGAACATCCCTGGCAGAACCGCTTCGTAACCGTCATTCTGGAAGGAGGCGGCAGGCTGGAGGGACTTTTATGCGAGATGGGCGAAGACATGCTCTCCATGTTCATCCTCCCGTCCCGGCGCTACGGCTACATTCCGCTGGTGCAGGTCAAAGAGCTGTCCCTTTCCCCCGTGCCCGCCCCCGAAGTCTCCCCGATCGTCGAAGACCATCCTTACCGCACCCCGTCCGAGCGCATGACCTACCGCAAGATGCTGCTGGCCTCCAAAGGCTCGTTCTCCGAAATCAAGCTTTCCTCCAACCGGCAGCTCCACGGCTATCTGGCCGGAGTCATGAACGATTTCCTGATCTTCTGCGTGCCGATGAACGGGGCCGTGCTTGTTCCGCTCGGCAGCCTGCGCTGCCTTTCGCCCTACCCTCCCGGCCTGGCGCCGTACCATCTGACGCCGGAGCAGTTCCCGCTGCGCCCGCTTTCGCTCGGCCTGGCGCGCAGCTTCTCCCAGCAGCTGGCCAAGCTGCAAGGGGAGTTCATCGTTGCCGGAAGAGGCGAATTGCCGGATCTGTCCGGCGTTCTTACCGCCATTGAAGGCCAGCTCGTCACCTTGACGGATGCCTCCGGCAGCAGCGTCTGCCTGCATTTCTCCGCTATCGAAGCGCTGCATCTCTAACCTCGGAATCCGGCCATTCGTACTTCTGCCGCAGATGGCGCCGAGGGTACATATTGACAGTCCGTCCGGGCATCCTACAGCTTGGAAGCAATTCAAAACCAAGGGAGTGGGCATCTATGCTGCAACCGTTGACGGGCAAGGAAATTCAATACATCTCGGATTCCATGACCAATGAGGATCTGCTGATGAAGCAATGCGCCTGCATGGCGACAAGCGTCGGCAACGCCGGCGTCAGCCAGCTCGCGTCGAGAATGGTCATGAACCATCAGCAAAATTACGCAACGCTCTTGAACAGCTTGTACCAGCATCAGACGATGGCTCCGTCCTCGCCGCAAAGCTGAGATCCAATCGAAAAGGGAGGCTAATACATGTTTCAGCAGCAAAATCAAACCGCCATGCAGCAGACACCGTTCCCTGAAGACGCATGGGCCAATACCGTCCTGTGCGACCTGAAGCGGGTCGTGCGCGAATATGCGACGGCCGCGACGGAGAGCTCCTGTCCTGAAGTTCGCAAGATGTTCACGTCGCTGACGAACAGCACCCTGCAGATGCAGGGTGAGCTGTTCAACGCCATGCAGCAGGCGAATATGTATACGGAGCCTTCGCCTGCGCTGCGCCAGGACATCCAGAAGAATATCGCTTCGTTCCAGCAGAAGCAGCAGCAGACGCAGCAATTTCTCCATCAGCGGATGAGCGGCCAGGCGGCTCAGCCGCCTATGCAGCCTCAGGCGCAATCGCAGCAGCCTTACATGCAGCCGCAGATGCACTCTCCGCAGCAGTATGTGCAGCCTCAGATTCCGCAGCCCTTGCAGGATCATCAGCGCCAGCATTTCTATAGTTGAGCAGCCGGAAGAAGGCGGGCGGGGACATGTTCCCTGCCTGTCTTTTTTTGCGCCGGACCTTGCTTCGCGATCGGCCTCCGGCGCACGGCTCTGCTGCGGCCGGAAAGTCTGCCGCGAAGGGGGAGTCTGCGGAACCGGTAGCGGGACGACGCTGGAGGCCGGGGCGAGCAGCGCGGGGATGATTTACATGCGGCGGACAAGCTTGCGATTTCGCTTTCCAAATAGCTTGTTAACGGTGTAAAATGTTCTTTATAACGCTTCAGGAAGGGAGTCAAAGACGATGAACGAAATGAAATTCAAGGTGCTCGAGCTGCTTAAGGAAGATGCTCGCAGGAGCCCCGAACTGATCGCCACGATGCTTGATAAGCCACAGGAAGAGGTGGAGCAGGCGATCGCGGAAATGGAACAGGATCACGTCATCGTCAAATATGCGCCCGTAATCAACTGGAGCAAGGTGGACGACCAGAAAGTGACGGCTCTGATCGAGGTTCAGATTACGCCCGAGCGCGGCCGCGGCTTCGAAGGCATTGCGGAGCGGATCTACCTGTATCCGGAAGTGAAGACGGTCTACCTGATGTCTGGAGCGTACGATCTGCTCGTCGAGGTGGAGGGCCGCACGCTGAACGAAGTGGCCTCGTTCGTCTCCAGCAAGCTGTCGACGATCGACTCGGTGCTTTCGACCAAGACATTTTTCATCTTGAAGAAATACAAGCAGGACGGCATCATTTTCGAAGAAAAAGAAGGGGATCAGCGGCTGCTGGTCACTCCGTGAGGTTGACGGATCATGACCATCTCCAGCAAGACTCCAAGTCCGTCCGAACCTTCTGTCCGCCGTTCCATGTCCGACTACCTGTCCCCGAGCGCCAGGGCGATCAAGCCATCCGGAATCCGCCGGTTTTTCGATCTGGCGAACAGCCGCAAGGATGTGATCACGCTTGGCGTAGGCGAGCCGGACTTCGTCACTCCGTGGCATGTCCGCGACGCCTGCGTCGCCTCGCTGGAAGCGGGCAAGACGCAGTATACGTCCAACGCCGGCACGCCTGAGCTCAGAGGAGCGATCGGCCAATACCTGAACGACTCGTTCGGCGTCGCGTACGACCCGGCCAAGGAAATTCTCGTAACGGTCGGCGGCAGCGAAGCGATCGACCTCGCTCTGCGGGCTCTGATCAGTCCCGGTGACGAGATTCTCGTTCCGGAGCCGAGCTACATTTCGTATTCGCCGATTACGACGCTCTCCGGCGGAGTCGCCGTCGGGGTGGAAACATTCGCGGAGCATGCCTTCAAGCTTCAGGCCGACACGCTGCGGGCGGCGATCACGCCCCGCTCCAAAATTCTGATCCTCAGCTATCCGAGCAATCCTACCGGCGGCATCATGACCTACGAGGACTGGCTGCCTATCGCCAAGGTCGTGGAGGAGCATGATCTGGTCGTCATCTCCGACGAGATCTATGCCGAGCTGACCTATGGAAGCAAGCATGTCAGCTTCGCCTCCATGCCGGGAATGAAGGACCGCACGATTCTGGTCAGCGGCTTCTCCAAGGCGTTCGCCATGACGGGCTGGAGGATCGGCTACGCATGCGGCCATCCCGAGCTGATCGGCACGATGCTCAAGATCCATCAGTACACGGTCATGTGCGCCTCCAACATGGCGCAGGTCGCCGCGCTGGAGGCGCTGACGAACGGCATGGAAGAGATGTACCGCATGATGGAGTCGTACAACCAGCGCCGCCGCCTCGTCGTCAAAGGGCTGCGCGACATCGGCCTGCAATGCCACGAGCCGCAGGGAGCCTTCTATGCCTTCCCGTCGATCGCCTCGACAGGGCTGAGCTCGGAGGAATTCGCGGAACGGCTCGTGCAGGAGCATGGCGTGGCGGCTGTTCCGGGCAATGTGTTCGGACTGGGAGGAGAGGGGCATCTGAGATGCTCCTACGCGACTTCCGTCACGCAGCTCAACGAAGCGCTGGATCGAATGGGAGCGTTCGTCCATAAAATCAGGTAGGCATCGGGAAGATGATTTGCTATAATCAGGACTAATAAAAATTCAATTTTTTTACATCCTGTCGATTGAACGGCATTCCGGATTGAAAAAGATTGCAATTGCAAGCGGGGAGGGATGTCAGCATGGCGGCAGGCATGAATGGTCTATCAGCGGCAGAAGCGAAGCCAAGAGTACGAACGATTCCCGACTGGTCCCCGCTTTTGAGAAGTCTCTCCGAAGAAATCGACGCGCTTCGCAAAGAGATGGAGACCATCTATGAGGATATTTCAGGCTTTCAGTCCGAGGAGCTGTTGGCCGCGAGCCAAAGGCTGGACTTGAAGATCAACGAGTTTCTCCATTGCCAGCTGAGCTGATCCACCGACCCACCCGCCCCGGCGTTGCCGGAGCGGGTTTTTTTGCATGCATCCGTTTCTTCTTCCCTGTGAGGGACGCTTAAGGGGGCTTCAAAATAGAAGATTCGAAGCTGCCGCTCGTCCTTGAAGCTGGAAGCAGCCGCACAATGAGAGGGAGCCGCCCGGTATGGTATAATGGAACCTATCCCACTAAGTGCAGGAGGCTGGCGATGAAGCTCTATACAAGAACCGGCGATTCCGGTCAGACCTCGCTGATCGGGGGCAGAGCCGACAAGCATGACGCCCGCGTGGAAGCGTACGGAACGATTGACGAGCTTAATGCCTTCACCGGGGCGGCCCGAGCGGAAACGGCCCGCAATCCGAGGCTGGACGATCTGACGGGGCAGCTCGAGATGATCCAGCATGAGCTGTTCGACTGCGGCTCGGATCTCAGCTATGCCGATCCCAGGCCGGAGCAGCTCAAGGTGTCGGAGACGATGGCGCTGAAGCTGGAAGGCTGGATCGACGACCTCAGCGCCGAGACGCCTCCGCTGAGAAGATTCATCCTGCCGGGCGGGACGGCGGCGGCTTCCGCGCTGCATGTATGCCGGACCGTATGCCGCAGGGCGGAGAGGCGGACAGCGGCACTGGCTGCGGCACAGGAAATCAATCCGGGCGTCCTGCAATACTTGAACAGGCTTTCGGATTATTTCTTCGCCGCTTCGCGGGCGGCGAACTTCCGGACGGGAACGGCCGATACCGAATACGTGCGGGGAGCGGATGTATTTCGTGGTGACCGCTAGAACTTCGGAACGGTATTCGCAAGGAATCGCCCCGCCATTCGGTTATTATGAGCCGATCCGGATCGAGGCCGGAGAGAAAGAGGACGGCTGGAGGCTCAGCAAGCTGCTTGAGCGGCGTCTCGGCGTCTCCCGCAAGCTTCTCTCCCGGCTCAAGCTGACCGAGCAGGGGCTTATGATCAACGGCGTCCGCGCCTACTCCGGCGACCCGGTGTCATCCGGGGATATCGCGGAAATCCGCATGGAGCAGGAGCGCTCCGAGGATATCCTGCCGCAGGACCTGCCCCTGGAAATTGTGTATGAGGACAAATGGGTGCTGCTCGCGAGCAAGCCGGCCGGCATGGTCGTGCATCCGACCCACGGCCATTATACGAACACGCTGGCCAATGCGGCCGTGCACCACTGGCAGCAGGCCGGCGAGAACGTCAGGTTCCGGCCGGTGCACCGCCTGGACGAGGATACGTCGGGGCTCGTGCTGCTCGCCAAAAACCCTTATGTGCATCAGCAGCTGTCCGAGCAGCACGGGGACGGACGCATCCGCAAGCAATATGCGGCCTATACGTACGGAGTGCCGGAAATTCCGGCCGCCCGCATCGACGCGCCGATCGACCGGGATCCGGACTCTCCCCATCACCGGATCGTGACTCCGTCCGGCTATGCTTCCGCTACCCGCTATGAAACGCTGGCCGTCTACGGCGGACGCGCCTCCAAAGTCCGGCTGCGGCTGGAGACGGGAAGGACGCATCAGATCCGGGTCCATATGGGCTGGATCGGCTGCCCGCTCATCGGAGACCTCATGTACGGCCCGGCCGCGGCCGGAGCTGGCGTCGGCAGCTGGGAGGAAGCCGCCGGACGGCAGGCTCTCCATGCGGAGATGCTCTCCTTCGAGCATCCCATGACAGGGGAAGAGATGACATTCACGGCGCCGCTGCCGCCCGATCTGGAGCGGCTGGAGCGGCTGCTGCAGCAGGAAGGCGGACAAAGACATGATGAAGGAGAAGGACGGACAAGATGAGCGACAAAAAGGAAATGATCCTGTACGAATACAGCAAATGCGGCACCTGCCGCTCGGCTCTCAAGGATTTGGAGGCAGCGGGACGCAGCGTGAAGCGGATTCCCCTCTTCGAGACGCCGCCCTCCAAGGATGAGCTCCGCTCCCTGGTCAAGAAGAGCGGGCTGGAGCTCAAAAAGTTTTTCAACACCTCCGGCGAAGTCTACAAGGAGCTTGGGCTCAAGGACAAGCTCGGGACGATGAGCGAGGAGGAGCAGCTGGAGCTGCTGTCCTCGAACGGCAGACTGATCAAGCGGCCGATCGCCACGGACGGAGAGAAGGTCACCGTAGGCTTCAAGCCGGAGTCGTACAAGGCTGCCTGGCATGAGTAGCTCCTGGCGCTCGGACAAGCTGGACCGGCTCGGCTCGTCGATCTTCAGCGAAGTGGCCCGGTGGAGACGGGAAGCCACCGCAGCCGGTCTAGACGTGATCGACCTCAGCATCGGCAGCCCGGATCTGCCTCCGAGCGCCGCGGTGCGCCAAGCTCTCGCCGAAGCGGCGCTGCGGCCGGAGGCGTACCGGTATCCGTCGTCCGAGGGGAGCATCGAATTCCGGCGGACGGCGGCGGAGTGGCTGCGCCATCGGTTCGGGACGGAGGTGGATCCGGAGACGGAGGTCGTGACGCTGATGGGTTCCCAGGACGGGCTGGCGCATCTGGCGACGGCGATCTGCAATCCCGGCGACACGGCGATCGTGCCGGATCCCGGCTACCCTATCTACGCCGCTTCGCTTGCGGTAGCGGGAGTGGAGGCCGCCTTCCTGCCTTTGAGGGCGGAGGGCGGGTTTCTGCCCGATCCCGATTTCCTCTCGGAAGACGTCTGGGACAAGGCGCGCTTCGTGCTCATCGGCCTGCCGGGCAATCCGATCGGGACAGCGGCAGGGATGGACGTGCTGGAGCGGCTCGTGGACAAGGCGCGCAGGCACCGGACGCTGCTCGTCCTTGATCTGGCCTATTCGGAAATGGGATATGGGAGCTATCGCCCCTTCAGCGTTCTGAGCCTTCCGGGCGCAAAGGAAATCGCCGTCGAATTCCATTCGATGTCCAAAAGCTTCCATATGGCCGGCTGCCGCATCGGCTTCATGGCAGGCAGCGCAGATGCCGTGGGAGCGCTCAAGGAGCTCAAGGCGAACATCGATTACGGCGTCTTTCCCGCTGTGCAGGAAGCAGCATCGGCCGCCCTGCGCGAGGCGATGGACGATCCCGGCTACTCTGGATTCCGCGACATCTACGAGGAGCGACGGGACCGGTTCGCCGAAGCGCTGTCAAGGGCGGGCTGGAGCGTGCCGAAGCCGGATGCGACGATGTTTCTGTGGGCGGCAGTGCCTCGGCCGGCAGCAGGCGCCGCCGCTTGGAGCAGCCGCCGGTTTGCCCGGCGGCTGCTGCAGGACGCGGGCGTAGCCGTCGTGCCCGGCGATGCGTTCGGGAGCGAGGGAGAGGGTTATGTCCGGATCGCGCTTGTCGAGAGCGCGGACCGTCTGGGAGAGGCGGCGGAGAGAATCGGAGCCTGGCTGAAAAAGCAGGGCTTGGGAGAGGGGAAATAAGGAAAATGGATTTATTCACATGGAATGAGGAACCGCCCGTTCTGCAGGAGAAGGCGGGTTCGCGGCTGCTGCTCGTCGACGGCATGGCCATTCTATTCCGGGCTTACTTTGCCACCGCTTACGGCGGCAGCGTCCGGCGCACGAGTTCCGGTCTGCCGGTCAACGCGGTGCATGGCTTCGTCCGTTATTTCATGGATGCCGTGCGCAAGTTCCAGCCTACCCATGTCGCTTGCTGCTGGGATCTTGGGAGCACCACGTTCCGCACGGGAGAGTTCGCGCTGTACAAGGCCAACCGGCCGGATGCGCCGGATGACCTGATCCCCCAGTTCGATCTCGTCAAGGAGGTCGTGGCGAGCTTCGGCGTGCCGAACATCGGCGCTCCCGGCTTCGAGGCGGATGATTGCATCGGCACTCTGGCGAAGCTGCACGGCCGGGAGCACGAGGTGTTCGTGCTGACCGGAGACCACGACATGCTGCAGCTGGTGGATGAGAAGGTGTCGGTCGTCATCATGAAGAAGGGCCACGGGAATTATATGGTGTACACGCCTCAGACGCTGCTGGAGGAGCGCGGACTGACGCCGGCGCAAATCATCGACGTGAAGGGGCTCATGGGCGATGCAAGCGACAACTATCCCGGGGTGAAGGGCATCGGCGAGAAGACCGCCCACAAGCTCGTTCAGGAGCATGGTTCGGTTGAAGGCATCCTGGCCAGCCTGGAGCTGCTGTCCAAGACGGTCCGGGCCAAGATCGAGGCCGATCTGGACATGCTCCATTTATCCCGGAGGCTCGCGACGATCCACTGCGAGGCTCCGGTCGCCCTGGCGATGGACGATTGCTGCTGGTCCGTCAATCGCGCTCTCGTCGAGAAGAAATTCGAAGAGCTGGAATTCAGAAGCCTGATCAGCCTGATCAGTTGAACGAACCGATGTGGACGCCGGATGGCGTCCTTTTTTATTTGCCATCGTTCTTGTCCTCCTAATCGGAAGCTTCGTCTTCGTCCTTGTCATCGGCAAGGGGGTGTTCGCCTGGGGAAGCGACAACGCAGCCGAAATGATTACGATCAGCTGCAAAGTCGTCGACAAGAGAACGAAAGTTTCGGGAGGAAGCGGGGGACTTCAGCGCGGGCACCGCCTATTACGCTGCCTTCGAATTCGTCGACGGCAGCCTTGTGGAGCTGAGAATGCCTGCGGACGAGTTCGGGTTGCCCGTCGCCGGAGACGTCGGAGAGCTGACTTACCAGGGAACGCGGTACAAAGGGTTTGAACGGCATATGCATGCTTCCGGCGCGGGGAGCTGACCGTGCTGCACCTCGCGTGTCCCTGCGCAGCATGTCGGCGGCCGCAACTGTCCGGATGCAAGCCCGAACATCCGGCCGCCGCGCATGAAGCCGCAATAGAGCCGCCGGAAGCCCGGCGGCTCTATTCTCTCTGGCTTCAGCTGCGCGTGTCCTCTTAGCGCCGGCCGTCCCATTCCCCGTAAAATTGCTCCAGGTATTCCAGCATGAAGGCATGGCGCTCCGCGGCCAAGCGGCGGCCTGCCGTCGTATTCATGCCGTCCTTCAGCTTCAGCAGCTTCTCATAAAAATGCGCGATCGCCGTTCCCTCGCGGCCGCGGTATTCCTCGGGCGTCAAGGCAGCCCGAGGAGAGAAGCCGGGATCATGGATCGGCCTGCCTACGGCGCCGGAATAAGCGAATACGCGGGCAATGCCGACGGCTCCGATCGCGTCCAGCCTGTCCGCATCCTGGACAACCTGCCCCTCGAGGGTCGCCATGGGCGGCCTTCCGCCCCCCTTGTAGGAAATCGTCGAAATGATTTCCAGGGTGGCGGCGATCGTACCTTCGTCGGCTTGAAGGCGTTCCAGCCAGTCTCCGACTTCCCGAAGCCCGGCTTCCTCTCCATCCCGCAGCTTGTCGTCGGCCAAATCATGCAGCAGCGCTGCCAGCCGGCAGACGAAGCGGTTGGCTTGCTCCTCCTCTCCGATGGCATCGGCCGTCCTGGCGACCCGGCTGATATGGAACCAGTCGTGGCCGCTGAAGTCGTCCTTCAGCTGCTCCTTCACATATGCCTCGGTCTGCTCCACCATCTTCCGCTTTTCGAGGCTTCCTTCAAGACCCCAGTCCATCCTTGCCTCGACAATCGCCTGCAGCTCCTCGTCGCCTGCATCCGCCAGCTCCAGCAGCCGGGCATAAGGATCGCCGCTGAGACGGAAGTGGCGTGCAAACGCCGGCTCCGTTTTCATGCCCTGCTCCTTCAGCCTCCGGATGGCCGAGCGCGCTTCGGCTCCGGACAGCTTCAGAAGCCTGCCCTCTGCAACCATATGGCGGCAGGCGTTTTGCCGGACAGCCTCGCGAGGCTGCGCGAACAGCTCGAACGCCCAATCCTTCCAGCGGAAGGACACGGTGACGGAAGGCAGCTCCTGAGAGAGATGCCTTCGGGAAGAGTACCCATCCAAATGAGCGAAATTGGCTTCCGTCTCTCGAAGGAAACGTTCCAGGTCGCCTGCTTCGCAGATGACATCGAGATCGCTCGAGGGGATGTCCACGTCGATAGGGACCGTGCCCGCAAGCACCGGGGAATACGCCTCCAGAATGGCGAAGAGATCCAGCTCGCGCAGCGCGGCAGCCGCCGAGCGCTGTCTCGGCGTTCCTGACGCCAGCCTGTCCAGGCTGTATTCGCTGATGTTCATTGTCGCTCTCCTCTCCTGGCCTGCTATGGATAAGGTTCCGAATGGCGGGGCCCTCTCATCCAGCGGCAACATTCCATTCTATCACGGACACGGGACTTCGGACAGGCTTGCAAGGCCGACAGCCGGCATCTTATGCTATAATGCACATTACAATCCCATTACCGGAGGTTTCACATGTTATCGTTCCAAGAAAAGCTAGACATCCTATCCTCGTTCCCGGAGCTGACGCGCAACGACGTGTCGATGGGACGGGTGAACTTCCACTTCGAAGGAAGCCTGCACGAGAAGAAAACCGTCGGATACCGGCTCCATCCGAATGGAAGCGGATATATATACGCCGGCCTGCTGAAGGGGTACGAAACCGACGGCAAAGGGTATGCAAGCATACGCGATCTGGACGAAAAGCAGCTGCGGGAGCTCGCGGCCGCATCGATCGAGTCCTTGTCCGCCCCGCCGTCCGGACCTGCGCGCGAGCCCGGCCAAAGCAGGGCCGCCCGCAAGCGCCGCATGGCGAGAACGGCCTGGGTAAGCCCGGAGGGCGATGAGCTGGAGCTGAGGAGCGAGGACGATCTCTGGTATTTGTACGCCGGCATGAACCTGGAGATGGCCTTCGAGACGTTCGAGGAAGCCGAGGAATATTTGCAGGAAGAGGGCTTCCAGCCTAAGGCTTAGCATCAAAAGTCCAAATTCTTGTCGCCTGCCTCCATGGGCTATGGCGCTCGGACGCCTTATAGTAGGGAAAAACACTTCTGGAGGCGGAACCAAGATGAATAGGACAAGCGATTCCATCAGCGTCAGCCGATGCGATGCAGCCGAGGCTGCGGCCGTCGCTCCGCTGTTCGACCAGTACCGGATCTTTTACGGCCAGCCTTCCGATGTGGAAGGGGCGCACCAATTCCTGCAGGAAAGGCTCGTTCGGGGAGAATCGATTTTGTTCGCCGCAGCGGCAGAAGGCGTTCCAATCGGGTTCGCCCAGCTGTATCCGGTGTTCTCGTCGGTATCCATGAGAAGAGTGTTCATTCTGAACGACCTGTACGTGCATGCCGAATGGCGCGGGCGAGGGGCTGCCAAGCTGCTGCTGCAGGCGGTTCGAGACTGCGCGGCTGCGGGAGAGGCCAGGTCGGTCCAGCTCTCGACCGCTGCGGGCAATGCGGCGGCAAGATCTCTTTACGAACAGGCAGGATATGAGCTCGACACCGTTTTTTTGACGTACGAGCTGTTGCTGGAGAAGGCTTAGCTTGATTCCAGATGCGTTCTCAACACTCCGAGCGCTGGATGGCGGCAGGGCGGAGTTGAAAAAGGGAATCCGGGGAAACCCCGGATTCCTTTTTTTGTTCTTTTTTTTGCAGGTTCATCCGCTAAGAGCCTGCTTCGCCGTTGGATCAGGCTGGAAATGGGCTTGTAGCCGGCAGACAGCCGCATAAAGGCATGCCGATCCTCCTTTCCATGTGGAGCCGCGGTGCTTGGGGAAGCGCCGGATTTTGCCGAAGCCTGCCTATTTTTTTGCGAACAGCTGTCCCACATGGAGTCAAAAGCCCAAGCATTCTGCATATAGTAGCGATAATGAAGCCGGGCAACAAGGAGTGGACAGAGTTATGGCGAACAGCAGAAAAGGGAAAAGGCCAAAAGCCAGAAAAGTGTTCTTCGTGGAAGATTCCTCGATATCGGAAATCAACTGGCTCGACGAGGCGGAAGGAGGCCAAGGCGGGGATACGGCGCAGATCAGCGGGGATAACGGGCTCCTTCAGGAAGAAAAGGATCTGAAAAGCGAGGAGCAGATCAGCAGCGGCTCCGAAATAGCGGCGATCAGCAGCGTCGAAGCTCCTCCTGCACCAGCCGACTCCACGGAAGCGCTGGAGAAGCCGGAGACGGATCTGCCGTCGGAGGCGATTCCGGCGATCCCGGAAAAGGCCGATCCTTCGGCGAACGTGCGAAAGTCCGGCGACTCGGAGGAGATGGAACAGCCGGAGGGCCGGGCACAGACGAAGGAAGCGGCGCCTGCTTCTGCGGCTGAGGAAACGGCTGCCCCTGCGGACCGGCGGCTGGCCGAGCGGCGCAGAAGCGGAAGCTCGGGCCCGATTGTCTATGCCTCCGATTTGGCCGACGGTTCCGTGATCGAAGCCAAGCTGGCGTCGGCGTCGGTGTCCCGCAGCAAGCTGCAGCCGGGATCGGTAAGCTCGGAGGCGATCGCGGATGGGGCCGTAGACAACGCCAAGCTCCGGGACGGTGCCGTCACATCGGATAAAATCGCGGATAAAACGGTGCTGCGCGAACATCTCGCGGATGGAGCCGTCTCGGGAGCAATCATCGCGGACGGAGGCATCTCCGGGGCCAAGCTCCGTTCCGGCAGCATCGGTTCCGACAAGCTGGCGAACCGCTCCATCGGCGGCGACAAGATCGCCGAAGGAAGCCTGGAGGCGCGGCATTTGAAGGCGGGAGCTTTCTCCGGAGAGCTGCTGGCGGAATCATCGATTCAATCGATCCATTTTGCCCTGGAGTCCGTCGATACGCCCGCGCTGGCGAATGAAGCCGTGGACAACGCCAAGCTTGCGGCCGAAGCCGTCACGGAATCGAAGCTTCGAGACGGCGCGGTTACTTCAGCCAAGCTGGCCGAGGAAGCGGTTAACGCCTCCCATGTCGCCCCTTCTTCCATCGGAGGCAGCCATCTGGCTCCGCAGAGCGTGGAGGGAGGTCACGTCGCCGATGCATCTCTGGAAGGAAGGCATCTGGCAGCGGGAGCCGTCGGTTCGAGGGAATTGGCGGATGAAGCGGTCGGCTCCAATGCGCTGGAGCGCAATGCGGTCGGTCCCGAGCATATCCAGCCCTTCGCCGTTGCCGGAGACCATATCTCGCCGGGAGCGGTGTCGTCCGTTCATTTGGCGGATGCAGGCGTCGGATCCGTGAACCTGCAGCCGGACTCGGTCACGACGATCAAGCTTGCCGACCATGCCGTCACGTCGTCCAAACTGGCGGACCAAAGCGTAAGCAAGTCCAAGATCGCGGATCAGGCCGTATCGAGGAAGCATCTGGCATCCGATGCCGTGGACGGCTCCAAGCTTGCTTCCGGAAGTGTGTCGGAACGGCATCTGGCCGCTGAATCAATCGCTTCTTTCCATGTGAAGGACGGCTCGATTCTCGAAGGGCATCTGGCGGACGATGCGGTGACGGAGGAGAAGATCGCCGGAAACAGCGTCGGAACCGGGCATCTGAAGGACGGCTCCGTGACGGCGAAGCAGCTCGGGAATGCTTCCGTCGTCCGGTCCAAGCTGGCCGAGGATTCCGTCGGATCGGAGCATCTGGCACCCGAAAGCGTGCAGAGCCGCCATGTCTCCGACGACAGCATCGGATTCAGCCATCTTGCGCCCGGTTCCGTCCGCGCCCGCCAGATCGGACCGTCGGCGGTGACGTCGGAGGCGGTTGGCGAAGCCCAGATCGCGGGAAGACATCTGGCCGACCGAAGCATCGACGCCAGGCATATCGCCCAAGGCTCGATCCGGACAGCGTCCCTTGCGGACGGCTCCGTGAGCCAGGCGAAGCTGGCCGACAGCTCGGTGAGCGGGCGGGCGCTGGCCGAAGGAGCCGTGACCGCGAGGCATTTGGCCGATTATATGGTGAATTCGCTCAAGCTGTCCCCGGAGTCGGTAACATCCGACAAGCTGATGGAGTTTTCCGTAACCGAATCCAAAATCGCGCCGGGAAGCGTGACCGAGTCGAAGCTGGCCGACAGCTCCGTAGGAAGCAGCCAGTTGAAGACATCCTCCGTCGGAGCCGATCATATCCAGGATGCATCCGTCGGCAGCTCTCACCTTCGTGCCGGGGCGGTAACATCCATTCATCTCGCAGGCGGCCTTATCGATTCCGATGCTTTGGCCGACCAGGCCGTGAAGGAAAGGCATTTGGAAGCTAACAGCGTCCATGCCAAAGCGATCGCCCCGGAAGCGGTGCAAAGCGTCCACATCGCCCAGGAAAGCATTCTTGGGCTGCACTTGACGCCGCAGCTCATCCGTCCTGTCCACCTTGCTCCGGAATCCATCCGTCAGGAGCATCTGGCTGCAGGAACGGTAGGGGAGGAGCAGCTTCAGGCGGGAGCTGTCAGCTCCAGGGAACTCAGGGAGCATGCGGTCGAGTCGGCCCATATTTCTCCTGGCGCCGTCGCCTCCGAGCATTTGGAGCCGGGCAGCGTCGGACAGGAGCATCTTGCCCGGCATTCGGTAGGAGAGCAGCAGATCGCTCCGGCAAGCATCGACGCTTCTCATATGAAGGAGGGCGCCATTCAGTCCGAACATATCAAAGGCGGCGCCATAAGCGGCGTCCATGTCGGGCTGGAGACGCTGGCGGGCAAACATCTCAAGCCGGCTTCGCTGCTCGGCTACCACATTTCGGCGGGAGCGGTCGGAGCGGAGCAGCTGCATGAAGGCAGCGTGGAAGCCCGGCATCTGCGAGCCCGTTCCATCGGCTCCGCGCATTTGGCGGCAAGCAGCGTCGGCGGCGAGCATATCGCGCCTTCGAGCATCGGCAGCGGCCATCTGGCCACCGGCAGCGTAGGGAGCGGGCATATCGCGCCTTCGAGCATCGGCAGCGGCCAGCTGGCCGGGGACAGCGTGGGAAGCGAGCATATCGCGCCTTCAAGCGTCGGAAGCGAGCAGTTGGCCGCAGGCAGCGTGGGAAGCGGACATATCGCGCCTTCGGCCGTCGGGAGCAGCCATTTGGCTGCGGGCAGCGTGGAGAGCAGGCATATCGCCCGAGCCAGCGTGGACGGCGAGCATGTGGTCCAGGAGAGCATTACCGGGAACCTGATTGCGCGGCAAAGCATCACCGGCCGCAACTTGGCGCCGGGCAGCGTAGATTCGCTGCAGCTGGCGGAAGACAGCGTGACCGGCTTGCATTTGGCTTCCGGGAGCGTGGGCAGTCAGCATATCGCGCTGTCGAGCGTCGGCAGCGGGCAGCTTGCTGCCGGCAGCGTGGCCGGCGAGCATATCGCGCCGTCAAGCATTGGAGGCGAGCATATCGCGCCGCTCAGCATTACAGGCGGCCAGCTTGCACATCAAAGCGTCGCCGGCCGCCATTTGCTGCCGGGCAGCGTGGGCTCGGCTCAGCTGGCTGCGGGCAGCGTAAAGGGCGAGCATATCGCGGCGTCGAGCGTAGGGAGCGAGCAGCTGGCTGCGGAGAGCGTGAACAGCGAGCATATCGCGCTGTCTAGCGTGGGAAGCCAGCAGCTAGCCGAAGGCAGTGTGAAGAGCGAGCATATCGCGGAGTCTAGCGTGGGAAGCCAGCAGCTAGCCGAAGGCAGTGTGAAGAGCGAGCATCTCGCGGAGTCTAGCGTGGGAAGCGTCCAGCTCGCCGAAGGCAGCGTGAAGAGCGAGCATATCGCGGAGTCTAGCGTGGGAAGCGGCCAGCTCGCCGAAGGCAGCGTGAAGAGCGAGCATCTCGCGCCGTCGAGCGTAGGAAGCGGCCAGCTCGCCGAAGGCAGCGTGAAGAGCGAGCATATCGCGCCGTCGAGCGTAGGAAGCGGCCAGCTCGCCGAAGGCAGCGTGAAGAGCGAGCATATCGCGGAGTCGAGCGTGAGCAGCGAGCAGCTGGCCGAAGGCAGCGTGAAGAGCGAGCATCTCGCGCCGTCGAGCGTAGGAAGCGGCCAGCTCGCCGAAGGCAGCGTGAAGGGCGAGCATATCGCGGAGTCGAGCGTGACTAGCGAGCAGCTGGCCGAAGGCAGCGTGAAAAGCGAGCATCTCGCGGAGTCGAGCGTAGGAAGCGGCCAGCTCGCCGAAGGCAGCGTGAAGAGCGAGCATATCGCGGAGTCGAGCGTAGGAAGCGGCCAGCTCGCCGAAGGCAGCGTGAAGAGCGAGCATATCGCGGAGTCGAGCGTAGGAAGCGGCCAGCTCGCCGAAGGCAGCGTGAAGGGCGAGCATATCGCCGAGTCTAGCGTGGGAAGTCAGCAGCTCGCCGAAGGCAGCGTGAAGGGCGAGCATATCGCGGCTTCGAGCGTAGGAAGCCGTCAACTGGCCGAAGGCAGCGTGAAGGGCGAGCATCTCGCGGAATCGAGCGTGGGAAGCCGTCAACTGGCCGCAGGCAGCGTGACGTCGGAGCATATCGCGCCTTCGAGCCTATCGGGCAGCCTGCTCTTGGAACAAAGCGTTGCCGGCCGCCACTTGGCTCCGAACAGCGTGAACTCGGTCCAGCTGGCGGAAGAGAGCGTGACGAGCGCGCATTTGGCTGCCGGCAGCGTGAGCGGAGATCATATTTTGCCGTCAAGCGTAGGAAGCGAGCATATTGCTGCGGCCAGCATAACCGGCGAGCATATTGCGCCATCGAGCCTAACCGGCCTTTTGCTCGCAGAACAAAGCATAACAAGCGGCCTGTTGGCGCCTGGCAGTGTGACCGCCATTCAACTGGCGGATAAAAGCGTGACCAGCTCGCATTTGGCCTCAGGCAGTGTAGGCGGCGAGCAGCTGGCGGCAGGCAGTGTGACGAGCAAGCATTTTGCCTTTTCGAGCCTAAATGGAAGTTTAGTCCAGGAGCAAAGCATAACCGGCCGTCAATTGTCGCCTGGCAGCGTGAACTCCGTCCAACTGGCTGAGGAGAGCGTAACGAGCTCGCATTTGGCAGAAGGAAGCGTGAAAAGCGAGCACATCGCGGAGTCGAGCGTGGGAAGTCAGCAGCTGGCCGCAGGCAGCGTGACGATAGCGCATCTTGCCGCAGAAGTCCTCCGTCAGCTGTCGCATCCGGCTGTGCCGATACCGGAACCGGCTCCATCACGCAAAAGCAGCGATTTCAACCAGCAATTCGGCCTGACGCCCTTCGCTTTCAACGACCGGGACGATCAGCTTGAACTGGAAGTGGCCTTCAGCGAGCCGTTCGAGGATGCCTCCTATGCCATTGCCGCGAACGCGGACCATCCGTACTGCTATGCGGCGATCAAGGCCAAGGAGCGGGAACGCGCCGTCCTTACGATCGTCCGTACCCGCATAGGTCCGGTGCCGGCCGGCAGCATCAACTGGATTGCAATTGGAAAGGGCCGAGAAAGCAACGAGTAACCCGGAAAAGAAGAGGCTGCCGCCAGGCAGTCTTTTTTTTGCCCTGACCTCGGCGAGATTTTGATTACAGCCCGAATTGTTTATAATCAAGGAGAACGTTTATTGTCGATCGGAGGAACAGGCATGAAAACGAAGTATGCCGCCGGCACGTCCCTCGCCGTCATGGCGGGCGGCTTTATATTGACGACGATCTTTACCAGCGAGCAGCACAACGCGCTGTCGCTGCTTCAAGGCGGCTTTGAAGCGGGGCTTGTCGGGGGAATCGCGGACTGGTTCGCGGTGACGGCCCTGTTCCGCCATCCTCTGGGGCTGCGGATTCCGCATACGAACCTCATCATCCGCAACAAGGACAAAATGGTCAACGCTCTCGTATCGGCGCTGGAAAACGAGCTGCTCAACAAGGAAAGCATCAGCGCGCGGCTTCGCCGGCTCAATCTCATCGGGGGAGCGGGCCGGTTCATCGTCAAGCAGCTGGCCAAGAGGTCCAACCGGGAAGCGGTGATCGGCGCCGCGATGGCCGTTGTGGAGCGGCTGCCGCTGGAACGGCTGTCAGCGTCCGTGCGCAGCGGGCTGGCCGGCTATGCGAGAGGCGTGGACCTTCGCCCGGCGGTGGAAGGAGCGGCATCTGCGATCATCCGCGACGGACTCGACGAGAAGGCGCTGGACTATGCGCTCGACCAGGCCGTCGACTGGGTGGCCAAGCCGTCTACCGGCAAGATGCTGGGAGAGATCGCTCAGAAGAAGCTGCAGGAGCTGCAGGTGGGCGGTTTCATGGGCTTTGCCGTCCAAGCGTTCGCGGGCTTCATGAACGAGGAGAAAATGGGTGCGATGCTTCAGCATATGCTGCTGTCCGGCATCAAGGATCTCGGCACCCCGGGAAGCAGGCAGCGCGACAACCTGCTGCTGGAATTCCGCTCGCGCGTAATCGGAATTGCGGAGGATGAGGAGAAGCTCGCGGCAGTCAAGGGCTGGCTCGAAGGCAAGGTCGATTCGGAAGAAGCGGAGGCGTTTTTTGTCGCCCGCCTGTCCGAGCTGAAGGCTTTTGTGCTGCAATGGCTGCAAAGGGACAAGGAAGAAGGCGGTCGAAGCCTCGTCCGCATCGCCCACGTTGCGAACGAGCGGCTTAAACGCGAGGAAGAGCTGGTCCGCAGCTGGGAGGAGCGCTTGTCGGCCGTCCTGGTGAGCACGATCGAGGCCAACCATTACCGGCTCGGATTGCTTGTCCGGGAAAACCTGAACAGCCTGGACAACAAGGCGCTGGTCGAGCTTCTGGAATCCAAGGTGGGAAGCGATTTGCAGTGGATCCGGGTCAACGGGGCGGTCTGCGGTTTCCTGGTAGGTATTCTGCTGACTTTGCTCGGCTGGGTAGTCTAGACGGGCGGGCAAGCGGAAGCTCGCGGGCTCTGCGGCTGCATGGAGTACGCTTGAATCGGATCAAGCCAAGCAGGAAATCATGAAAAAAGAAGCCGCCTTCCTTGAACAGGAGGGCGGCTTCTTGCGCGCTCTTGCTGCGAAGCTCGGCTGCGATCCGGAAGCTGCGTGCAAGCTTCCCTCAGTCTTCCGGCAGCCGCCTGCGCGGCTTCGCCTAGCCGGAGAACGATGAGCCGATAGGAAATCGGCAGGCGGACGAGGATTTCCGAGCCTTATCAATGAGTTCCGGTTACTTGTCCTCCTGGACAGCCCGGCTGTCGGCTCCGCTGCGGTCGTCTCCGGGATATTCACGTTCCTTGCTGCCGTGCAGGGCGCGGTTCTCATAGCCGAATCGATTCGGCTGCCTCTGCTCCGGCCGCCAAGGGGTGCTTTTTACCGGCTCCTCTTCATGGAGGACAGCTCCGTAAGGGCCTTCCGGAAACTCCTCGAACGTAAGGTCGTTGCGCTGCGACTCCACCGTAGATAAATCGGTATATTTCTCCCGACGCGATTCTTCTGTCGCGAAGTCGGTGTCGCCGCGCCGAATGTCGTTGTCCATCCTTCGTACAGCCCCTCTCTGCTGCCGGGGGATCATGCTCCCCTGCGTGAAGGCAGCTGTACTAGCTTTTCCCAATCAGTCGGTGAAATTCACTTCGCCGACGACAAGCGACAGGAAACCGCCAAGCTCGGACGCTTCTTCCTCGTCCAGCTTGAACGTATGCTCCAGATAGCCTTCCTCCTCCAGATCGTCCTGGCCGATGATGGCTGTCTTGCCGCTCTGCAGATCGGTGACGAGCTTTTTGCCGTAGAAGCGGTTGGTCGTCGTGACGGCCAGGTCGAAGCGCTTGAGGCCCGGCGTAATGAAGGTGACGAAACGAGTCGAGGTTTGCTCGGTCGAATCGGACATGAAATCATAATCTTTCAGCTGCAAGTGGATTCGTACCTCCTTCTTGTCCGATGTAAGGCGGGTCCGATCCAGTATAGCATGGATGTTGAGCGGCCGCCGCCTGCAAGGAGGATAAAGAAGGCGTTGCACAGGTGCCGGGCCGTATGATAGGATGAATGTACCAGAACAAGAACCGAACGACCGGGAGGAAGCACCTCTCTTGCCTGCATTTGCGGGCGGGAGAGGTGCTTTTTTGCGTTTGCAGACGATAGGAGTCTTGATCTGGACCATAATCGGAGGTGCGCGAATAATGCAGATCGTCTTTTTGAATTCATTCGAAAAACCGCTTGGAGACGGGAGAATCGACAACGCCCAGCTGTCCATCTGCGAGCAGCAGGGAACATGGTCCGTCGTATGGAACGGAGCCCGGCACGGCAGCGCGGAGCCCTCTTCCCTATGGTATGAGGGAAGCTCCTGGGAGGAGATGATCACCGCTTTCCGGCATGGGGTCGCGGTGCAGATGGGCGAGGGATTCACGCCGCTCATCGACGGCATGCTGGACGAGCGGCCGGCCGGCAAGGGAGGCGTCATTTCCATGCAGCAATGCTACGGAGAGCTTCATGCCGATCACGAGCTGTTCGAGGCGCTTCGCGACTGGAGGCGGATCAAGGCTTCCTCCGAGAAGAAATCGGCTTATCTGGTGGCGACGAACCGCACCTTGCTCATGATCAGCTCCTATGTCCCGCATACTCTCGAGGAGCTTGCCCAGATTCCGGGATGGGGACCGGGCAAAAGCCGCGAATATGGAATGGAGGTGCTGGAGCTTACGGGAGCTCGCAAGCAAGCAAGGGCGTTCCCGCTAAGCTGGGTGAGCGAGGCTCTTGAGCCGAAAGCCTATATCCAGTGGCTCTACAAGCAGAAGGAAACCAAATTCAAGAACAAGATGGACAGGCAGCAGTCGAGCCGTCTCATTCTGGAAGGAATCAATCAGGAGCGGTCATTGGAGCAGCTGCTGGCGGATACCGGCCTGCAGAGAAGAGAGCTCATGGAAAGGATTGAGCAGCTGGATCAGGAAGGCTATGATCTGGAGCCCTTGATCGCCAAGGAGCTGGAAGGAATATCGCAGGAGGAGCAGCAGCGCATTTGGGAAGCGCTGAAGGAGGAAGGGGACAAGTACCTGAAGCCGATCCTCCAAAAGGTTTATGGCACGGAGCCGGCACCCTCCGCCAAGGTCGACCTGATCTATGACCGGCTTCGCCTGGTGCGGATGCGGTTTCGCCGCAGCGCCGCCGGCGAAGCCGGCGGCCTCGAAGCGATGTAACGCAGACGCATGGCGTCATGCTGATGCCTTCATGGCAGCAAAAGGACGCCTGGAGTTGTCCAAGCCCGATTCAGAGAGGGCCGGGCGGGGCACGGAACCATTCCTCCATGCGGCGCACGAGAGCGGCGCGCAGCTCCGCCTCGCGCCAGCCGAAATCCTCAGCGGCCGCGGCCGATTGTCTGGCCCCAATGGATAGCGCCGCTTCGTCGCGGATGGCGGAAGCTCTCAGCCAGCGGACGACGATGGCAAGCAGGCTAGAGGCTGGAACCACAAGGTCAAGATAAGCTTCCCATGCCTGTCCAGACATTGCGACGGAATGCGGAGTCGATGAACCGGCTGAATGCAAGGATTTCAGCCCGTCTCTCCGGACTCTGGAGTAGGCTTCAGGGGCGAGGAAGCGCGAGGCGATCATGCTTTTGAGACCCCGGGGATCCTGCAGATGCCTCAAGACGGCCAGCATGCCTCGCATGCTCTTGTTCCAGTCATCCTTTTTGACGTAAGGAGCAAGATCCGCATGATGGACGGCGATCATGCACTCATAATTTTCGATTACAGCGTCCGGCAGAGGACCGGCGGCGGCCTGAAGCATCCATGCGTCGAGCCTGGCATCGGACTCTGGGCTTGCATGCATATCCAGCGACTGGTCATCCACGTTCAAGCGGCGTCTGATGGCTTCATATCCGTTGGGAGAGAGACTGCCGTCGGGCTTCATGCCGGCATCAAGGAGCAGATGGAGGATGAAACCGAGCGTGTAGACGACGGCTTCGTCTGTCTCCGGGCCATCGAGAGAACGTCCGGAGACTCCGTCGAGCAGATCCAGCAGCACGGGCAGGGGATTCTGCCGATGAAGCCGGTCGGCCAGCACGTGCATGAGAGATCGTCTCGGCCATGGCATCAGCCGGTGGCAATAAAGAAAATCCGGGCCCAGGCATCCCAGGATGAAGCCTCTTTCCAGCTCCGGCGAAGACAGCAGGCGCTGCTCCCCGGACGTCTCAAGCACCAATCGGCCGAACCGGATATGGGTCCATATACCAGGCATGAGTCATCCTCCGCCTTTCCAAAATTAGAACCAAGCTCACCTTGACGTTATAGGTCTTTAGTAGCGTTAATGGTTATATTGGTATACTTGCACTAGTTAATTTAGTATAATTGCTACCAATATAAGGTTGACGTGAAACTTGGTCTATAAGGAGCTTAAGTGCCGATGAGAGCCGAATTTATCAATCCGTTCCTGGAGTCCGCAGTCATGGTATTGGAACAGGTCGTCCAGATCAAACCTATGCCTGGGCCAATCGGCCTGAAGGTGCTGAGCGGCGCCAACGATTTTTTATGGATTCGAATTCAATTGATCGGTCAAGTGAGCGGAGATATCATGTTCGGCATGAGCGAGGTGGATGCCTTGAACATCGTTTCGGCGATGATGGGCGGTTTCCAGGTCGACGCGCTGGACGAGATCGGCCGCAGCGCCATATCGGAACTGAGCAATATGATCAGCGGCAATGCCAGCACGAAGCTGTCCAGCCAGGGAGTTCATGTGGATATTACGCCTCCGGCGCTGCTGCAGGGAGCGGAGCTTGATTTCCTGGATAGGCGCCAGGCGCTGTCCGTGCCTCTGATTCTCGAAGGAATCGGCCAACTGGACATCCAGGTATTACTTGCATCGTAACATAAGCCTGCCGGCTGCGCCGTTTTTTTTGCTATGGGCGGAACATAGGGCTAAGGACGAAAGCGCAGCAACAGCTTTTTCCAGGCCAAAAGGAAGCTCCCCAGGGAGCTTTTTTTTGTGGCTTCAGCGGTCGGGGACGAGACCGGATCTAGAGAGCGGGCGGATGCCTTCTTCGAGATGGGAGCAAGCCGCCCGGCTTTGCTATCATATCGCTTATAAAGTACACTTGTAGCAGGTGATAACAATGATTCGCGACAAAGTAATCGTGGTTACAGGAGCGACCAGCGGCATCGGGGTGCTGATCGCCCGCAGGCTCGCCGCCAAAGGCGCCATTCCGGTTCTTTGCGGACGCAGCGAACAAAGGCTTGCTGCGGCGGCTGCATCCATTTCGGGCCGCTGCGGCAGCAGGCGGCTGGACGTGACGGACAACGAGGCGGTCCAGGCCGTGATGGACAGCGTGCTCCGAGAGTTCGGCCGAATCGACGTGCTGATCAACAATGCCGGCTTCGGTCTATTCAAGACTTTTGCCGACAGTACCGTTCAGGAATTTGAATCCATGATGGATACGAATTATATGGGCCTCGTGAGATGCACCAAGGCCGTTCTTCCCTCCATGCTGGACAATCGAAGCGGACATATCATCAATATCGCTTCGCTGGCCGGCAAGCTCGCGACGCCGAAATCAAGCGGTTATTCGGCCAGCAAGCACGCGGTCGTCGGCTTGACGGATGCTTTGCGGCAGGAGGTAAGAGGTCGGGGCATTTTCGTGTCCGCCGTCAATCCCGGTCCCATCGATACGCCTTTCTTCGATCAGGCCGATCCCGACGGTTCTTATGTCAAGAACGTAAGCTGGCTCATGCTGAAGCCGGAGAAGGTTGCGGACCGCATTGTGCATCTGGTCGAGAAGCCGCGTGCGGAGCTTGATCTGCCTTGGCTTGCTGCCGCCGGAGCGAGGCTGTACCGGCTGTTTCCGAGATTGGCTGACCGGATCGCCGGACCGATGCTGAACAAGAAATAATGCATCCGCCTTCGCCTGAGCAAGGGGAGGCGGTGCGAACAAGGAGAACTAGACAAGATGTCATTGGATACTTGGAAGCAGCTTGGAATTGAAGAAGCCGCAGCCGGCAAGCTGGCGGAGAACGGCATCGGGGAGCCGACCCCTATACAGGCGAAGGCCATCCCTCTCCTGCTGGAAGGCAGGGATGTGTCGGCCGGATCGCAGACGGGAACGGGCAAAACTCTCGCCTACATGCTGCCGCTGCTGCAGCGGATCGATTCGGCGAGCAAGTCGGTGCAGGCCGTCATCCTTTCCCCTACCCAGGAGCTTGCGATGCAGATCGTGCGTGTGGCGGAAATGTACGGCGAGGCCTATGGAGTCCGCGTGCAGCAGCTGATCGGGGGAGCCGCGGTCAAAAGGCAGATCGAGAAGCTGAAGCTGAATCCGCAGCTTGTCATCGGAACGCCTGGGCGCATCCATGAGCTGCTGAAGCTGAGAAAGCTCAAGATGTCCGAAACCCGGACGATCATCGTCGACGAGGCGGACCAGGTTTTCGGGCTCGGTTCGACGAGCGAGGTGGAGACCATTTTGTGGGCGGCGCCCAAAGACAAACAGGTCGCTTTCTTCTCCGCCACCTATCCGCAGGTTCTGAAGACGCTGGAAAAGCGGTGGATGAAAAATCCGGAGCGCGTCGACATCGAGCCTGCCCAGCGCGTATCCGGCACGATCGAGCATGCGTTCATCGGCTGCGAATGGCGCGACCGCCTGGATACGGCCCGCAAGCTCATCCGGCTGCTCAACCCCGCCTCGGCGCTGCTGTTCATCAACGATACGGACCAGATCGCCAACTATGAGGCCAAGCTGTCCTATGAAGGCTTCAATGTCGAGACGCTGTACGGCGATGCCAACAAGCAGCGCCGCGCCGCTACGCTGGCGAGATTCCGCGAAGGGCGCTGCCAGCTGCTGCTGGCCACGGATGTCGCGGCGAGGGGGCTTGATATTCCCGGACTTCCGCTCGTCATCAATCTCGAGCCTCCTGCAGACGCGGATCAGTATGTCCACCGCTCCGGCCGTACGGGCCGGATGGGCCGGGAAGGCCGGGTGTTCACGATCGCGGCGCCGGGCGAACGTTATCTGATCGACAAGTACAAGCGCAAGCTGGATGTCGATATTCCGGAGCTGGCCATGTACAAGGGCAAGCTGGTCGATCCGGCGGATGTCCGCCGCAGGCCGTCTCCTGCGAGAGAAGGTGCGGCTCCATCGCAGAAGGCCGGCACGACACCGTCGAGAGGAGCTGCGGCTTCATCGCAGAGGGCCGGCACGACACCGTCGCGGACGCCGCTGCTGGATCAGCTGTCGGGATCCGGTTCCGGCCAGAAGCGGCGTGCTCCGCTGGAGTCTCCTCCCGCTCAGGAGCAATCTGCTCCGCTGCAGTCCCGCCCCGTACAAGAGGCGGGATCCGCACGGGGCTTCACTGCAGGGCAAAAGCCGGCATCAGCCGCCAAGGCTGCCGTCTCCGGAGTCCGGGCAGCGGGCAGCCGGAGCAAGGCGCCGGATTCTGCCGGCGGAGAGCCGGCAGAGTCGGACCGCAGGCGCGAGGCGCAGCCTGCCGCGGGAGGCGTCAAGCCGAAGGCGGCGGCATCTTCGGGGCCGGCAGCCAAGGCGCGGAAAGCCAAGGCGGACAAGAACAAAGGGGCCCCGAAATGGCTGAAAGCCAAGCGGGACCAGCCCGATCAATAACGACTCCGGCGTTGCAAGCCGGGATTTCCAGCTTTCAGGCAGACAGGCTTTCGCAGCGTAGGATGCGGAAGCCTGTTCCTGCACATTCTGCAGGCACGGGAGGAAACGATAGTGGCAGAAGCATTCGCAGAGGAAAATGTGCTGCAGGTCAGTCATCTTGTAGGAGGCTACAGTCCGCGCAGGCCGGTCTTGCATGATCTGGATTTTACGGTCAGGCGAGGGGAGATGATGGGGCTGATCGGCCTCAACGGAGCCGGCAAAAGCACGGCAGTCAAGCATATTCTGGGCTTGATGGCGCCGCAGCAGGGAGAGGTCCGGATCCGCGGCGTCAAGCTGGAGGAGCAGCCGGAACGCTATCGGGGAGCATTCGCCTATGTACCGGAATCGCCGGTGCTTTTCGAGGAGCTCACTGTGGAAGAGCATCTGCGGATGACGGCGATGGCTTACGGCTTGCAGGAGGAGGATTACCGGGAAAGATCGGAGAAGCTGATCGCGGAATTCCGAATGGGTCCCAAGCGCGGCTCGCGGGCTGCGCATCTGTCGAAAGGAATGAAGCAGAAGGTCATGCTCATGAACGCTCTGCTGGCCCGGCCGGATCTGTACATCATCGACGAGCCGTTTCTCGGCCTCGATCCGCTCGGCATCCGCTCGCTGCTGGAGCGGCTTGTGGAAGAGAGGGAGCGCGGAGCGGCCATCCTCATGAGCACGCATATCCTCTCGACGGTCGAGGCTTACTGCGACCGCTTCATGATCCTGCACCAAGGGCGGGTCAAGGAGCTCGGGACGCTGGCGCAGGTCAGAAGCTCGCGCGGAGCCGAAGGACAATCGCTGGAGAGCATCTTCTACGGCATCGTGGAGGAGAGTGACGCCGATGGGCGAAACGCTTGAAGCGATCTGGAAAAAGAGGGCTTCCGCCTTTTACCGCAACTCCATGCCCTATGTCGGCTATATGCTCCGGAGCGGCGTTCCGCTCGTCCTTTTCCTTCTCCTCATCGTAAGCGCCGTCTACTATACGGAATTCATCAAGCAGGTGCCGGCCGACTTTCCCGCCGTCGCCGCAGGCGCTGTGCTGCTGACGCCGGTTGTCGCCTGGAGCCCTTTGCGGACTTGGCTGCAGCCTGCCGATATCGTCTTTCTGATGCCTAGGGAAGCGCATATGGACGCTTATATCCGGAGATCGTTCCGCCATAATCTTCCGGGAGGGCTTGCGCTTGCCGGCATTGTCCTGCTGCTGTTCTGGCCGGTGCGGACAGGGGCGGCCGAATCGGCCGCCGCCTGGAAGCCCGATCTTTGGATCACGCTTGCCGCCGTGCTGGTCATGAAGGCGGCCAACAGCCTGTCTGCCTGGCGGGAAAGGCAGGCGGCCTGGCCGTCGGCCCGCTGGGCGCTGCGGCTGCTGCGCTGGTTTCTGACCGCTTGGGCGGCCGCCGCCTGGCTCGCCTTCCTTCCTTGGAAGGCCGCGGCCTTCACGGCTGTCTCCGGAGCTCTCTGGTGGGCGGCTTCTCGGCTGGCGGCCCGCCAGAGATTCCCATGGGAAACGCTGATTCGCGAGGAAGGCCGGACGATAATCCGCTATTACCGGTTTTTCGGCTGGTTCACGGATGTGCCTGCGCTCGGCTCGGCGGTCAGCTCCCGGCCTTATCTGAGCTGGCTGTCCAAGCTCGTGCCGCTGCGCAGACAGAGCACCTATACGTACTTGTACAGTCTCAGCATGGCCCGCACGGAGCTCGGTGGCATGCTGCTGCGCCTGACGCTGCTCGGCATGCTGTGCTGCTACTGGCTTGGCGAAGCCGCCTGGCTAGGTGGCTGGGGAACGGCTGCCGCGCAGCTGCTGTTCCTGCTGATCGCCGGCCTTCAGACCTCTTCTCTCGGTTCGTGGCATCAATACACGGTATGGCGCCATGTGTATCCTCTGCCGGAGAAGCAGCGTCTGCACTCGCTTATCCAAGTGGACAGGCTCGCGCTGCTGATCATCCTGCTGCTGCTCTGGCTCGCCGGCAGCCTGCCTCTGCTGCTGCAGGGCAAGCCGCTGGCCGCAGCAGCGGCCGCCGCTGCCGGGGCCGGGTACATCCTGCTGCTGCGTCCCCGCCGGCTGACGAAGCGCGTGCTTGCAGACGATGGCGACGATTGACCTCCAGCCGCATTCCGTCCATCCGGAATGCGGCTTTTTCGTCTCGCGGAAGGCTCGCCGCGATCATGCCGGGAACTACAAAAAAAAACAGGCATGCCGGACCATCTCGAGATGGCTCGGCATGCCTGTTCCTTATTGAAATCCGTTCGTCTTCAAGTCGCGTACCGCCTGATGAATCAGGTTGAACAGCTCCTCAAGGCTGGACTCCTCGGTGCAGCTGAATGCAACCCTCAGATCGGTCTCTCCGAGAGCGATCGTGCCGACTCCGTATTCGTCCAGGAGACGCTGGCGCACCTCTTCCGCACCGACGCCGATGAGGCGCAGGCACATGAAATAGCCGGAATTGAACGGATAATAGGTCCAGTCGCCGTCGTAGCGGCCGCTGTCCAGCAGCTGCTTGACGCGGTTGGCGCGTCCCTTCATAATGGCGTATTTCTCCGCTCTCTGGGCTTCGAAATCAGGGGAGCGCAGAGCACGGAGCACAAAGGTCTGCGACGGATGCGGGCCGCTGGAGATCGTCGCGCGGATGATGCCCATCGTCTTCTGCTCCAGCGCGGCCAGAACCTCGGGGGAATCCGAGGCGTAGGTGATGAAGCCCACCCGGAATCCCCAGACGTATTCTTCCTTGGTGGCGCCGTCCACCTTGACGGGCAGGATGCGCTCATGGATTCCGGCGAGGCTGCCGAACAGCGATTCATGGACGGAATCCTCGAAGAACAGGCCGAAGTAGGCGTCGTCCGTGACGGCAACGACGAGGATGCCTTCGTCGGCGGCCGCCTTGAGGGCGGCGACGATTTCCCGGCATTCATCCGGGCCGGGAGTGTAGCCGGTCGGATTGTTCGGGAAGTTCAGGATGACGATCGCCTTGCCTTTGTCCCGCTGGGCGAGCAGCGCCTCGCGCAGGCCGTCGGCATTGAAGCGTCCTTCGGCGGTGTAGAGCGGGTATTCCACGATTTCGGCTCCGCGGCGGATGCCGAAGGTGAGCTCGTAGTTCTCCCAGTTTTTATCCGGTATGATGACCGCATCCCCGGCATCGGCGAACAGATCGGCCACGATGCTCAGGCCATGAGTGAGAGCGTTGGTCGCGACGGGATTGCCGAACGGCTTGGAGGCGAGGGACGGATTGTCCTTGATCATCTTCTCGCGCCATGCGGCCCGCAGCTCCGGCTTGCCGGCAGGAGGAGCGTATTCGTACAGATCCTTCGGCTCATAGGCCGACAGCGTTTCCTGGATAGCCTTCAGGTGCATCGGAGCTCCGCCTTCCGTGGCGATTCCGATCGTGGCGTTGAACTTCGTGGCTTTGGCCTTGGCCTCGGCGGACTGGCTGAGAATGCCTTCCTTCGGAAAATAAAGCTTGCGTCCCAGGCCTGACAACATGGCGTACACATGGGCATTGCCTTTTTCCAGCGCGGTGTTCAACTGCTGGGCAAGTGGATTCATGATTCCGATTCCGTCCTTCCGGGGGTCGATGTGTCCGGGCCGCTTGAGGGTCCCGGCGGGCTGATGCATCAACTGCTCGCTGCCTGCGCGACCGTCCCTGTTGCCGTCCCGAAGGGCCGCGAGTGGAATGCCGGTCATGCGCATGCTTTCTTCGGGTGCTATTATATCATTATTTGCGCGGCGGAGGGAGGGTTCGGACATTTTTTATGAAGCTTGCGCGTCCCCTCGATGCTGGGGTATGATGGCGAAAAACAAGGCTGATTAGGTTGATCCGCGCCATGGCGGCGGTCTTTCCTTCAATCTAATCCCGCCCAAGAGGAGCATCCGAGGCCGAATGCTGCAAGTACCGCCCTCATCGTTCAAGCTGTTGCCGTCATTCGCCAAGATCGTCTGCGAGCCGGGCTGGAAGTGGCCGCGCAGGGAGAAGCCGATGGCCAATTTCGACCTGTTTTATGTCTGGAGCGGAGAAGGGGAGCTTACGCTTAATGGAGATCCCTATCCCGTCGGACCGGGAAGCTGCTTTCTGTTCCGCCCCGGAGACTACACCAGCGCCGTCCACAATCCGCAGCGGCCGCTTGTGCTGACTTATATCCACTTTGCCATTGAAGGAGAACCGCTCGATATTCCGGCACGCTACCGCGAGTTGGAGGAGACGGTGGAATTCGAGAACATGCTCTCCCGTTATGTCCGCCTCTTCCTGGTGAGGACCTTTGCAGCGGAGGAAGAAGCGCAGCTCATCCTGAAGCAGATGATGATCCACCTGCTGCGCGCGGACAGGCAGCCGGTCCTGGAGCGCAAGGCGAGCAACCAGCTGACGGAAGCGATCCAGGAAATCGCCAACTACATCCGCCAGAATCCGGGCATCTCCCATCGGGTGGAGGATCTGGCCGGACGAGCCGGCTTGTCTCCGCGGTATTTCTCGATCAAGTTCAAGGAAATCATCGGAACTCCGGTCCAGACGTACATGATCCGGACGCGCATCGAGCGGGCCCAGCATCTGCTCATGCACGGAGGGCTCAATGTGACGGAGGTCGCAGACGCGCTCGGTTACCGGGACATCTTTTTCTTCAGCAGGCAGTTCAAGCAGTACACGGGCAGGAGCCCGTCCGAGATCCGGTAGCCGCCGGATCTTTTTTTATGGGGCTGCAGCGGTCCGGGAAGAAGGCAGGCGCAGGGGAATCGGAGGAGAAGGTCATAAAATACGGCCCCTTTGGGAATATTTAGTTGAGGTGGATAAGCGCATAGCGGAGCGTACTCCGGCGCGGACAGACTAAGCTAAGCGACCCAGGGGGACTCATGACGACTACGGAATCCTATATACAGGCAGCTAGACAGCTCGCCCTGACTCACGATACGGCTAGAGGAAGAAAGGCCTCCCGGCAAAGGAAGGCGCTTGCCGCCCAGCTCAGGCAGCTGCAGGAATTCGCCGAGGAGCTGCGCGCGGACGACTGCGGCTGCTCGCAGCCTGCCGCCGAATGGCTGCTGGACCATTCGGAATTCATCGAGGAGCAGGGCTATCATGCTTCGATGGAGCTGAGGCACGGAGGACTTGCCGGCCTTCCTTATTTGCGGCGTTCGGGCCATGCCCGGGTGGAAGCCGTCTGCGACGGGTATTTGGACGCTTCGGGAGGAAGCTACGACCGGAATTCGTTTGTCGCCTTCATCCAGGCTTATCAGGAGGTTGCCGTGCTTACGATCGCGGAGACGTGGTCGCTGCCGCTCGCTCTGAAGACATGCCTCTTCAGGCGTCTTGCGGAAGTGTTCAGGGAGGTGCGCCAGCGGCATGATGCCTGCATGGGCGCGGAACGCATCCTGAAGCAGGCGCTGGCCGGCGGCAGAGGGCCGCAAGCGCTCCCTCTGGCGGAGGCGCTCGACAGAGCTGGAAGGGACATCATGCTCTCGGGAGCGGTCGTGGCCCATCTGACCTCGAGGCTGCGGGAATGGGCGGACGATTCCGAGGATGTGAGGCGCTGGCTGCTGCTGCGCCTGGACAACGGAACGGAAAGCCTGGCCAGGCTGAACGCTTACGAAGCGAGGCTTCAAGCCCGGTATCAAAGCGAGGCCGGACGTCTGATCGGCAGCCTGAGAGCGGCCGAGCGGACTTCCTGGGAGAAAGAGCTGGAAGATCTCAGCATGGCCGATGCGATGCTCAAAAGCGAAGCGGCGGGAACTTATTCTCTTATGGATGCGCAGAGCAGGGCGACGCTCCGGGCAGGCACGGCGCGGCTCGCGGCGCGGCTGGGGCTGCCGGAGAGCCTGGTCGCGTCCTGCGCGGTCCGGCTGGCGGACGCGGAGGCCGGGAAAGCCGGATGGCCTGCAGCGGACGGCGATGGACAGCCGGGAAGGGGCGGCCTGGAAGGCGGCGCGGCTCCTTTATCGGGGAAAAATGCTCCGGGTCTCGGCAGCAGGGCGGAACTCCGCAAGAAGGCCGAGGAGAAAGCCTATGTGGAGCTTCCCCTGCTCCCCCGGACCGCGTACGCCGCTTATTATCTGCTCGAGCCTCAAGGCAGGCGGCTGCTGCGCAGGGAGGCGTGCCGGACAGCGAAAGCCCGGAGATTGCCTGAAAACGGCTTGCTCCGGCATCGGACAAGCACATACCTCGCGCTGCTGGCGGTCCTGTTCGCGGCTGCCGCCGCCGTCCTTACGATCTGGGCGGGGGAAGCAGGCGGACTTCGTGCCGGAGGCTGGGTATCGGCCGCCTTGCTGCTTGCGTTTCCGGCCTCGGAATGGGCTGTCGTCCTGCTGCACGGGCTGATCGGAAAGGTCATGCCGACCAGGCCGCTGCTCCGATACGATTTCTCGACGGGAATTCCTCCGGGAGCGGATACGATGATTGTCGTTCCGGTCATCTGGTCAAGCATCGCCGAGGTGAAGGAGCTGGTCCATCGGCTGGAGCTTCATTATCTGGCCAACCGGGATGCGCGCTTCCACTTTGCCTTGCTGGGCGACTATCCCGATGCGGGGAGCGAGCATACAGAGCTGGACAAGGAGCTTGAGGAAGCCGGAGCGGAAGGAATCCGAAGGCTCAACCGGCACTATGGCGCGGAAGGGAGCACGTTCCACCTGCTCCAGCGGAAGCGGACCTGGAACGAGCGGGAAGGCGTCTGGATGGGCTGGGAGCGCAAGCGGGGCAAGGTCGTCGAGTTCGCGAGGCTGCTGGAGGGCGATCGGCAGACCGGATTCTCGCTGAGCGAATCCGATGCTTCCGTATTTCCGCGGATCGCTTATGTCATTACGCTCGATGCCGACACGCAGCTTCCCATCGGAAGCGCGCAGCGGATGGTCGGCACGATGCATCTTCCGTACAATCGGCCGCGCCTCAATGAGAAGGGCACGAGGGTGGAGGAAGGCTACGCGGTGCTGCAGCCGCGGATCGCGATCAGCAGGGAATCCGCCGCCAGCTCCCGCCTCGCTGCGCTCTGGGCAGGCAACCCCGGCATTGATCCGTATGCGTTCGCGGTGTCGGATCCTTACCAGGACGGTGTCGGCCAAGGCATTTTTACGGGAAAAGGAATATTCGATGCGCGGCTGTTCCGCCGGCTGCTGGCGGACCGGATTCCGGACAATGCCGTTCTCAGCCACGATCTGCTGGAAGGCGGATTTCTGCGGAGCGGCCTGCTTTCCGACATCGAGCTTGTCGACGGGCATCCGAAGACGTTCCGCTCCTGGCAGCTGCGGCTGCATCGCTGGGTCCGGGGAGACTGGCAGCTGCTGTGCTGGCTGAAGCCCAAGGTGCGCGACTGCTCCGGCACGCCGCGGCCCGTCGATCTCAGCGCGATCACCCGCTGGCAGATCGTCGACAATCTCAGGCGGAGCCTGCTTCCGCCCGCGCTTTACCTGCTTCTCGTCATCGGGCTGCTGCTGCCTCCCGGAGCCAGATGGACGCTGCTGGCAGCGGCTGTTCTCACGGCCTGCCTGCCGCTGCTTCAAGCTCTCGCCGCTCCGGGCTACCTGGTGCGCCATCCCGGACAGCTGAAGGCCGCCGTCCTGCAAGCCAGCCTTTCGGTGCTGCTGCTGCCCTATCAGGCGGCCATGATGGCCGATGCCGTCTTGCGGACCCTTTACCGGCTGAACGTATCCCGCAAGAGGCTTCTGGAATGGACGAGCGCGGCAGAGACGGACAGGAACAGCGGCGGGAAGCTGATCGCGTTCCGGGTTTCGGGAACCGTGCTGGCCTTGCTTTTGCCCGTTGTCGGCTGGCTGTCCGGCGCAGCGGCCGGATGGCAGGCTGCCGCCATTCTGGCCGCTGCGGCCTGGCTGGCTGCTCCGCTGCTGGTCGTCTGGCTGAACGGCGCGCCGACGGTACGGGAGGAGAGGCTGTCGGATGCGGACCGGGACAAGCTGCGCAGTCTGGCCGCGAACATTTGGGCCTACTACGCCGATTATGCGAATGCGGAGGACAACTGGCTGCCGCCCGACAACGTTCAGCTCGATCCGGACAAAGGGGCGGCAAGGCGGACCTCGCCGACGAACATCGGCCTGCTGCTCGCCTGCACCGTTACGGCCCGTGATTTCGGATTCATATCCTTCGAACAGATGGTGGACCGGATCTCGCTGACGGTCGACACGCTGGAGAGGATGGACCGGTGGCATGGGCATTTCTTCAACTGGTACGACACGGGCACGCTGCAGCCGCTCTATCCCCGGTATGTATCGACGGTCGATTCCGGCAATCTCGTCGCCTACCTGATCGCGGTCAGGCAAGGAGTGCTGGAATGGGCGCATAGGGAGAGCGGAGATTGGCCGGACGGGCGGGCTCGGTTCCATGCGAATATCGCGGCTGCGTCTGACTCCATGCCTTTCTCCGACTCAAGCTCTACGTTTAAGCTGGAGTCTGAGCCGGGGGTTGGATCGGAATCGGGAGCCGAGCCCGAAGCGAGGGCCGGGTCCGGAATATCCGCATCTGTGGAGAAGGCTGTCCGGCTCGCTGAAAGGCTCGAGAAAATGGCGGCCGAGACCGACTTTCGGCCGCTCTACGACAGCGAGGCGCAGCTGCTGTCGCTCGGATACAACGCCGATCAGAACAGACGGGACGACATCCTCTACGATCTGCTGGCATCGGAAGCGAGACAGGCGAGCTTCCTCGCGATCGCAAGCGGCCAGCTTCCCGTATCGCATTGGTTCAGGCTGGGCCGAGGACTGACCCGGATCGGACGGAATCCGGCTCTGCTGAGCTGGTCCGGCACGATGTTCGAATACTTGATGCCCGCCTTGCTGATGAAAACCTATCGCGGGTCGATATGGGACAGCACATTCAAGGCCGTAGTCGCGAGGCAGAAGGAATATGCGCGCGAGCGCGGAGTGCCATACGGCATTTCGGAGTCGGGCTACTACGCCTTCGATTACGACATGAACTACCAATACAAAGCATTCGGAGTGCCGGGGCTTGGCTTCCAGAGGGGACTTGAAAAGGAGCTCGTCCTGGCCCCGTATGCGGCTATCATGGCGCTGCCTTGGGACATCAAGGCCGGGATGGCCAATCTTCGGCGCTATGAGGAGATCGGAGCTGTCGGTCCATACGGATTCTGCGAGGCGGTGGACATGACTGCATCCCGATTGCCGGAAGGAGACAAGCACCGCGTTGTCCGCAGCTTCATGGCCCATCATCAGGGGATGAGCCTGCTTACGCTCGGCAACCTGCTGCTGGAGCGTCCCATGACCGAACGATTCCACGCCGATCCGCGCGTTGAGGCGGCCGAGCTTATCCTGCAGGAACGCATCCCGGAAAAGGCGGCCGTCATCGCTCCTCAGGCGCTCAAGCCGGGGTCGGCGCGCAGCGCGCCGGCGGAAGACGGCCGTTACATCCGCGAATTCCGCCATCCGGTCACGGACGTGCCGGAGGTGAACGTGCTGTCCAACGGCTCCTTCACGACGATCGTGACGGCGGCAGGCAGCGGCTTCATCCGCAGCGGCGGCGTGAACATGACCCGCTGGCGCGAAGATGCTCTCACGGAATCGCACGGACCGGCCGTATATATCCGGGATCTTACAGGCGGACTGTTCTGGTCGCCTTCTTTCTATCCCGTCGGCTCCGAAGGGGAAGGAGCCTCCGCCAGCTTCGGCTTGGATAAGGCGGTGTTTTCCCGCAAGGAAGGCGGTGTCGCCGCCGTCATGGAGGTATTCGCCGCTCCCGAGCACCCGGCGGAGATCCGGCTGATCCGGCTGGTGAATGAAAGCCGGGAGCCGCGGCTGCTCGAAATCACGACCTACCTGGAGCTGGCGCTTGCTCCTCCGGCCGTCGACGACGCTCATCCCGCATTCAGCAAGCTGTTCGTCCAAACATCCTATGACGGCGATACCGGCGCGCTGCTCGCCTTCCGGCGGCCCCGCTCGCCCGAAGAGAAGCAGGTTTGGGGCGTCCATGCCTTGATTGTCGATGGAGACCAGTCGGCTCCGCTTGAATATGAGACGGACCGGGCGAAGTTCATCGGCCGCGGCCATTCTCTCGCCGCTCCGCGGAGCGCCGGAGAACGGCTCAGCGGAACGACAGGAGCTGTGCTGGATCCCGCGTTTGTGCTGCGCCGCAAGCTGACGCTTCAGCCGGGAGAGCAGGCTGTGCTTCAGGCTGTGAGCGGCATGTCCGGCTCGCGCGGCGAGGCGCTGCAGATGGTGCGCGAGCTGCGCGGCATCCCGCGCATGGACAAGGCGGCCGACCTGGCCTGGACGCTTGCGGGAATTTCGCTGCGGCAGCACAGGCTGCAGCCTGCGGATGCGGCGGCGATGCAGACTTTGGCGGCCAGGCTGCTCTATGTCCCGCCTCTTGGACGCGAGCGGGCTGAAGCCATCCGGCGCAACAAGTCCGGCCAGCCGGGATTATGGAGCATGGGCATATCCGGAGATCTTCCCATTATGCTGCTCCGTATCGGAGATCTGTCGCAGCTTGGATTTGCGAATCGAATCATTGACGGTCACGGATACTTGCGGCGACTAGGCATCGCAAGCGATCTGGTGCTGCTGAACGAGAGCAGCGAAGGCTACCAGCAGGAGCTCCACCATGCCCTCTCGGCATCCGTGCAGGCCGCGGTGTCCTATCCTCCTTATTCCGTAGGGGGCGGCTTGTATCCGCTGGATGCGGCCAAGCTCTCCGGGGAGAGCCTCGACCTGCTGGTCGCTTCCTCTCGGGTCGCTCTTGATGCGGGGGGACCGAGCATCGGAGCCCAGCTGCGCAGCCGTCCGCAGCGGACCGCCGGCGATGATGGGGTTCAAGCCGGCGAGACAGACAGCGAGGTGAAGGAAGCCGGTGCGGGAGGCTGGGACGAGGCTTCGCTGCAGACGCGGAGAAAGGCCTGCGTGACGGCGCTCCCGCTGGCTCCGGAAGCCGGAGAGCTTCAATTTTTCAACGGCTGGGGAGGTTTTTCCGCGGATGGCAGCGAGTACGTCATCCGGCTCAAGCCGGGCGAGCCGCTGGCCGTGCCGTGGAGCAACGTCATCGCAGGCCCTTCCTTCGGAACGCTCGTGACCGAACGGGGGACGGGCTATACCTGGTGGAGCAACAGCCGTGAATTCAAGCTTTCCCCTTGGTCGAACGATCCTGTTCTTGATCCTCCGGGCGAGCTCGCCTACGTTCGCGACGAGGAGTCGGGCTGTTTTTGGACGGCATTTCCATCCCCCTCGGATACGCGGGAATTCCGTGTCGCTCACGGACGCGGATACAGCCGTTTCGAGACGGCGATGGAAGGGCTGAGCCAGTCCATATCCGTCTCTGTCCATCCTTCCGACTCCGTCAAGCTGACCGCAGTCAGGTTGACCAATGACAGCGATCGGAGCCGCCGGCTGTCCGTGACCGGCATGTGCAGTTGGGTGCTTGGAGTGAGCCGGGATTCCTCGGCCTCCTATATCGTCACGGAATGGGACGAGGAATCCGGCTCGCTGCTTGCGCGAAACGCGTACCAGGATACATTCCGGGAAGCGTCGGCTTTCCTGAGGATCAGCTCTGACCGGACGGGAAACCTCGATGAAGACATCAGCTTCACGGCCAATCGCAAGGAGTTCATCGGCAGCGGCCATACGGTATACTGTCCGGCAGGAATGGGAAGCGCGGCTCTTAGCGGCGATACCGGCGCTTTCGCCGACAGCTGCGGAGCCGTCCGGCTTGCCCTGACGCTGGCGCCGGGAGAGACGCGGACTGTCTATCTCTCCTTGGGAGCAGGCGCCAGCAGGCAGGAGGCGCTGGAGCTGGCGCAGCGCTACCGCAGTCCCGACAGCTGCTCGGCCGTGGAGCCGGCTTCAGCCGCCTTCTGGAAGGAGAAGCTGGAGCAGACGGTCGTGGAGACGCCGGACAAGGAGATGAACCTGCTGATGAACGGCTGGCTTCTGTACCAGGCGCTCAGCTGCCGCGTGTGGGCGCGTACGGCGTTCTTCCAGGCGGGAGGCGCATACGGCTTCCGCGACCAGCTCCAGGATTCGATGTCGCTGCTCCATGCCATGCCGGAATTGACGCGCCGGCAGCTGCTGCTGAACGCTTCCCACCAATATGAGGAGGGCGATGTCCAGCATTGGTGGCATGAAGAAACGCATAAGGGAATCCGGACACGGTATACCGACGACCTGCTCTGGCTTCCATACGCATCGGCGCGTTATGCCGTTCATACGGGGGACTGGGATGTTTTCGACGACAAAGCGCCATTCATCGCAAGCTCCCCGCTCGGACCCGAGGAGCATGAGAGGTACGAAGCGACCGTTCTTTCGGGCCGGGAGGGAACGCTGTACGAGCACTGCGTCCGGGCCATCGACAAAGGCCTCACTTCCGGCCGTCACGGCATTCCGCTGATGGGAATCGGCGACTGGAACGACGGCATGAACTCGGTCGGCGACGAGGGCCGCGGCGAAAGCGTATGGCTGGGCTGGTTCCTTTGCGTCGTATTGGAGAAATTCAGCGCCGTCTGCGAGCGCCGCGGGGACGAGCTGCGCGCTGCCCATTACCGCAAGGAGCGGACCCGGATTGCAGGCGCGATCAACGAGCATGCCTGGGACGGCGAGTGGTTCCGGCGCGCCTGCACCGACGAGGGCGCCTGGCTGGGCTCCAGCCGCAGCGCCGAATGCCGCATCGACGCGATCGCGCAGTCCTGGTCGGTCATTTCCGGCGGAGCTCCGCCGGATCGCGCTGCCATGGCTATGCGGTCGTTCGACCGCGAGCTTGTCGACCGCCATCTGATGCTTGCGCGCCTGCTTACTCCCGCGTTCGACAAGACGCATCCAAGCCCCGGCTATATTCAAGGCTATCCGCCGGGCCTTAGGGAGAACGGCGCCCAGTATACGCATGGCGTCATCTGGAGCATCGTGGCGTGGGCCAAGCTGGGTCAAGGCGACAAGGCGGCGGACCTGTTCCGGCTCTTGAATCCGGTCAGCCATGCCAAGTCGCCGGGCGATGTCAGAAGATATGGCGGAGAGCCTTACGTCATGGCCGCGGATGTCTATACGACGGACATCTACGGAGGCAAGGCGGGATGGACCTGGTACACGGGCGCCTCCGGCTGGATGTACCAGGCGGGCCTGGAATGGATTCTCGGTCTGAGGCGCGAGGGAGATGAGCTGATCATCGAGCCATGCCTTCCGGCGGATTGGCCTTCCGTAAGCCTCACCTACCGCCATGGCGGATCGCGGACGGAGATCCGCGTCCTGAACCCGCATCGCCTGCCCGCCTCGAAAAGCCGGGCAACAATCAACGGAGCGTCTCCCGGACCGGATGACGGTCGCGGAGCGCGTATCCGGCTGCTCGGGAATTCGGGGGTTCAAAGCGTTACCATTATAATGGAACAAAGTGAGGGCGAGGAGGGGGCCGTATCGGTTCTGAACTAAATTGAACATCGGACTGTATCGCGCCAGTGACTTCGTAGACGGCATGTCGCCCTTGAGCCTTCAGGCATCCCCCGGTCGTCAGCACCGCATTTGAACCTGGCGTCATCCCCGGGACGGCAGCGCCCCATTGAACCTTGCAACGTCCATTGGACGCTGCAAGGTTTTTTGCACATAGCCGGCACGTTCTTTTCGACCAGTGATAACGGAATTGATCCCATTAAATTTACAAACTAATTCATGCATGTTTATGCGCTTACAACTTTCTTCGGTCCTTCATGATATTTTTCTTTACATAACCTTTAGGAATAATTTATGCTTTCTATGATTTTCGTTTTTCTTCGACTGCTATAATGTCGAAGTACGAAACAATAAGGGAGGACTCATATTTCTATGAATTGGAAGCCGAAATGGAACAAGCCGACCGCTTCCGTGCTGGCAGCCGCCGTGCTGTCCGCGCAGGTCATCGGGGCAGGCGTTCTGACGACGGGCAAGGCTCATGCCGCAGCCGCAGCCGCGCCAGTCGATCTGACACTGCTGAGCACGACGGATGTACACACCAACGTGTACGGCTACGACTACTTCAAAAACGCGCCTTCCCTCACGGTAGGTCTTGACCGTGCAGCAACGCTCGTCAAGAATGCCCGCGCCGAATTCCCGAACAATCTGCTGCTGGACAACGGCGACCTGATTCAAGGAACGCCGCTGGGTACTTATGTAGCCCAGCATTCCGATTTTACTCCGGACAATACGACGGACATCCATCCGATGATGGCCGCTCTGAACGCCATGGGCTACGACGCCGCTACCTTCGGCAACCATGAGTTCAATTATGGCCTTGATTTCCTGGAGCGCACGATCGGCCAGTACAATCCGAAATACGACACCCTCCCTGGCGCAGACTTCCCGTACGTCAACGCCAATATCTATATCGACGATCACGACGGCGACGACAGCAACGATCAGAACGCATTCAAGCCTTACGTCGTGCTGGACAAGCATGTCAAGGACGCGAACGGCATGGATCAAACGATCCGCGTCGCCCTGATCGGCCTCGTAACTCCGCAAATCATGGAGTGGGACAAGGTCAGCCTGGAAGGAAAAGTGAAAACGAAGGATATTTCCCAAACGGCTGCGAAGTTCGCCAAGGAAATCCGGGACAACAACGAGGCTGACGTTGTCGTCGCCATGGCCCATTCGGGCTTCGATGCGACTTCGACCGAAGGCCAAATGGAGGAGAATGCTATCAACGCCCTGACGAAAGTCGCGGGCATCGATGCAGTCACGTTCTCCCACTCCCATAAGGTCTTCCCGACGACAGGCGCGCTGGATGCGAGCTTCATCGATCCCGATACGAAGCTGCCTTACAACAACTCCAAAGCCGTCGTCGACAATGTCAACGGCCGCATCAACGGCACACCGGCCGTACAAGCGGGCTTCGGAGGCGCGTACCTCGGCCTGATCAACCTCAAGGTGGTTCCTGCTGGCGACGGCAAATGGGCGGTCGACAAAGCGGCTTCCAAAGCCCAGACCCGCTCCATCTACAAAACCGACAAGGACTCCGCCGGCAAGACGGTGAACGTTCCTACGGTCGAGCCGGACAAAGCCGTCCAGGATGCCGTTGGCGCCGCTCACCAAGCGACCATCGACTACACCGGCAAGAAGCTCGGAACGACTTCCGCTCCGATGAACAGCTTCTTCGCCATGGTGCAGGATGATCCGACTGTCCAAATCGTGACGAACGCCCAGAAGTGGTTCGTCGAAAATGAGCTGGCCGGCAACGCCGACATTTCGGCTGAAGTTAAGAATCTGCCGATTCTGAGCGTTGGAGCGCCGTTCAAAGCCGGCCGCAACGGCCCTTCGGAATATACGGATATCAGCCAGGGCGACCTGACGATCCGCAGCGCGAGCGACCTGTACCTGTACGACAACACGCTCAAGGCGATCAAGGTCAAAGGCTCCGTCATCAAGGACTGGCTGGACATGAGCGCAGGCGCGTTCAACACGATCAGCCCGCGCAAATCGGCTGCCCAGCCGATTCTGAACTCCAAATTCGCCGTCTACAACTTCGATGTCATCGATGGCGTCAACTACAAATACGACGTGACGAAACCGGCGAAATACAACCCGGACGGCTCGATCGCCAACGCGAACTCCAGCCGCGTCGTCGACCTGACGTTCGAAGGCAAGCCGGTCGACCCGAACCAGGAATTCATCGTCGTGACGAACAACTACCGCGCAAGCGGCGGCGGCAACTTCCCGGGCGTCAAGGGAGCCGACATGATTCTCGACACCCAAAAAGAGAACCGTGAAGTTCTGATGGAATACATCGAGAAGCAAGGCACGGTGAACCCTTCCGCCGACGGCAACTGGTCGATCCTGCCTATCAACGGCAACGTGAAGGTTACGTTCACTTCGGCTCCTAAAGCAGCCGATGTGCTTCCGCAGGGAGTATCCTACACGAACACGATGGACGCTTCCAGCTTCGGCATCTTCACGCTGGATCGTCTGAAAGCGGCCGTTCCGGCTCCGACAAAAGACGTTGAAGTCCATCTGCTCGGCATCAACGATCTGCACGGACAGCTGGACACCGTCTCCACCGTGAGCAACAAAGCGGCAGGTACGGCGCCGATCCTGGCCACATACCTGAAAAATGCCCGCGCTAAGTACGAGAACTCCATCCTCTTCCACAACGGCGACTCCGTGGGCGCATCCGCTCCGGTATCCGCTCTCGAGCGCGACAAGCCGACCCTGGAATGGCTCAACATGATGCAGTTCGACGTCGGTTCCCTCGGCAACCATGAGTTCGACCAAGGGATCGATGCGCTGAAAGCCCAGCTGTACGGCGGCAAAGATCCTAAAAACGACAAAATCGTGCACAGCGGCGTCGACTTCGACTACGTGAACGCGAACGTCATCGACAACACGACCAAAAAACCGCTGATCACTCCTTATGTAGTCAAAGAAGTTGGCGGCGTGAAAATCGGCTTCATCGGTACGGTAACGAAAGCAACGCCTAGCAAGGTATCCCCATCGGGTACGGCTGGAGTATCTTTCCTCTCCGCTTCTGAAGAAGTCGAAGCTCTGAACAAATATGCTGCCGAGCTCAAGGCTCAAGGCGTAGAAACCATCATCGTCCTGGCTCATGACCCGGCCAAAACGACGACGACGGCTGGCACGACGACTACAGTCGGCGAGGCTGTGGATCTGGCGAACGCGCTTCCTGCGAACTCCCCGATCGACGTCATCGTAGCCGGCGACGATCACGCTTATGCCAACCAAGTCATCAACGGCAAGCTGGTCGTACAAGCCTACTCGTACGGTTCCGCATACGAAGACATCAAGCTCGTTATCGACTACAAGACGGGCGATGTCAAAGAGAAATCCGCTGTCGTAACGACAACCTTCCAAGAAGGCGTTACTCCGGATGCCGAGTCGGCCGCTCTGATCAAGAAGTACGTCGACAAGCATCCTGAACTGACGGAATCCGTAGGCACGACGGACGGCTCCATCACGAGAACGGATGCCTACAACAGCGAATCCTCGCTGGGCAACCTGATTGCAGACGCTATGCGCAACGCTCCATTCGAAGGATCCAATGGTCCTGCGGACTTCGCGTTCATGAACCCGGGCGGCATCCGCGCCGACCTGCCGAAAGGCTCGATCACCTACGGCGACCTGGCGAAGGTACAGCCTTTCGGCAACATGCTCGTGAAGCTGTCTCTGACTGGCGCCCAAGTCAAAACCCTGCTTCAACAACAATGGGCTTTGAACGCTGACGGAACACCGAACACGAAGACGCTGCAGATTTCCGGCCTGAAATATATCGCCGACTTCGGTCTGCCTGTCGAAAACCGTGTAACCAGCCTGCTTCTGGCAGATGGAACGCAGCTCGATCCGAACAAAACGTACACAGCTGTAGTCAACGACTTCATGGCTGCCGGCGGGGACAACTACAAAGTCCTGACGCAGGCATCGAACAAAGTTGTAGGCGACAGCGACTTGAAAGGCTTCTACGATTACATTCTCACCAAGTTCAAAAAAGGCGCGGTAACGGCTTCCATTGAAGGTCGGATTACGAACATCAAGAGTTCGGGAACAACGACGCCTCCGGTAATTGTACCAACGCCTGCACCATCCGCAACGCCTGCGCCATCCGCAACGCCTGCACCATCCGCAACACCGGCGCCATCCGCGACGCCAGCACCGAGCGCGACTCCGATTCCGGTGCCTGCATTCACCGACCTCGGCAACGTCGCTTGGGCTAAGTCCGCCATCGAAGAACTCGTGGCAAAAGGCATTCTGAAGGGCGTAGACGCAAATAAATTCGCTCCTCTGAAAAACCTGACCCGCGCCGAGTTCATCACGATGCTCGTTCGCGCTTACGGCCTGAACGATGCGGGAACGGCAACGTTCACGGACGTCAAGAAAGACGCTTGGTATACCGAAGCGATCGCAGCGGCTGTCAAAGCCGGCATCGTGAAGGGAACCGGCAACAACAAATTCGAGCCGAACCGTGAAATTACGCGTGAAGAAATGGCGATCATGGCTGCGAATGCTCTGAAGCTTCAGCATGAGCTTGCCAAGGTCGACAAAAACGCCGCTCTGTCCAAATTCAAGGACAAAGGCAAAATCGCTTCCTACGCTCAGGAATCGGTTGCCCAGCTTACCGATGCGGGCATTCTGACCGGCGTTGACGCCAGCCAGTTCGCACCGAAAGGCATCGCCAACCGTGCGCAAGCGGCTGTCATCATCTCCCGCCTGCTCCAAGCTTCCTAAGCTCCAATCATGAACAAAGTGCGCCTCTGTCATCTCGCGATGGCAGGGGCGCACTTTTTTTGTTCTTTAGACAAGAACAGAAGCTGAAGGGTTACCTTTTCTCTAATTCTGCGACTTTCGGGAATGGGTTTTAGCTTCATTTCTTTTCGAACGGGTCGGCAGGCTTCATTCTCTGATCGCATTGAATTCATTTGTCTATCGATGTCAGGCTTCCATTCTTCCAGGCATAGACCTCATGAGGGAAATACCGTCTCTAGTCCTGGAGCTCTTCATTATTTCCCGGGGCATAATGCCGCATCAGCGATGCCGTTTCATGATCGAACGGGCAGCCGCGCAGCTCCAGCTTGAGTGCAACATCCTCCCGTTCCTCATCCGCAAGATTCTGACCGAATTTGAATTTGGCGGACAGGGAAGAGACGGTCAGCTTGACGACGGCAACGCCTTTGAGGCGAGGAATGTAGTCGGGATCTTCGGCGCTAATCGTTTTGTAGCCGCCATCGGGCTGCAGCTTGGCCATCATCGCTTCCAGCGCTTCGGCTTTCTCCTCCAGATTGTCCAGCGGAGCCGCCGTTCCCCGCAAAAGGACCGATTTGAAATAGGCTGTAGCCGGACAAGCGAGGAGCGGATCCGAGAAATAGGAAGGGATCAGGGCGTATTCCTTGGCCACGCAGAAGCTGACTTCCCCGGAAGCCGCGATGCTCTTCATTTTTTCCCCTGCCCTGCTCCCATGGAAGTACAGATTTCCTTTGTGGTACACGAAATTAAGCGGCGTAATTCCCGGAGTTCCGTCCGGCCGGATGCTGGCCATGAAGCCGAATGTCATCTCCTTCAAGAAAGCCTCCAGCTCGATCTGATCGCGGCTTTGATCGAATTCTTTCCTTCTCATTGTCTATTCCCCCTCGTTAAGTCTGTCCTGCCGTTTCATCCCGGCCTTGGACCGCCGGCTTTCAGAGGCAAAGTCCATTTCGGAAGCAGGGTGAAAAAGAAGCCGTGCGGCTTGCTCTAGCTGAACATTACAACTAAAGTGGATACAAGATAAGATCCAATTAAAGCCCATTCAAATAGACCACTTGACAAGGAGTAGGAAGAGGTATGGAGATTCGGTTGGCTTTTGAACGTTATTTCCTCCAATCCGGGAGCAAAAGAGCGGCTCTGTACGATTCGCTGCGCGATGCCGTCCGGAGCGGACAGCTGAAGGAAGGGGAACGCCTTCCATCCTCCCGTTCTCTTGCCGAGCTGTACGGAATATCGAGAGGGACGGTTACTCAGGTCTATGACATGCTGTATGCGGAAGGCTACATTCAGGGAGAGCGGGGCAGCGGCACGTATGTTTCGCAGCGGATCCCTTATCCTTCGGCAAGGCCGGAGCGCGTGGAGCAGCCCTCCGAGCTGCTGTCGACATGGTTCAACAGGCTGGACGAATTGAAAGCGGACAAAGAAGGCCCTCCTCCTTTTGCTCCTGAATCCCAGCAAGCAGGCCGTACGTTCGGTCAGCAGCTGTTCCAGTCGGGACAGACCGATTTTCGCCTGTTTCCCGTAAAGGAATGGAAGGTCGCGCTTCATGCCGCCGTTCGGGAATGCATGCAGGAAAATCTTCCTGACGGCTACAGGGAGATCCCCGGCTCCGGCCTATTCCGGCTCAGGGAAGCTGTGGCCGCTATGCTCTATATGGAGAGGGGAATCGCCGCTTCTCCAGAGGAGATTGTCATGACGAGCGGCTCCAAGCAGGGGCTGGCCTTGCTGTTTCAAATTCTGGCCGAGCCGGGCCGGCGCATCGTGCTGGAATATCCATGTTATGGCGGCATCCGGGAAGCGGCCTCCGTAACCGGGGCCGAGCTCATTCAGGCGGCAGTGGATGAATGCGGAGCGATTCCTGGCAACTGGGATGCTGCGATAGCGGCATTGACGCCGAACCGCCAGTTCCCGACCGGGACGGTTCTGTCCGCCGGGAGAAGGAAGGAATGGCTTGCTTGGGCGGAGCGCCGCGGCGCGATTATCATTGAGGATGATTACGACAGCGAGTTCCGCTATTCGGGAAGGCTGGGCGAGCCTCTCAAGGCGATGGACCGCAACGGGCGGGTCATCTATCTGGGAAGCTTCTCCCGCACGATGTACAGCGGGCTGAGAATCGGCTATGCTGTCGTCCCGTCCTGGATGGCTCCTAGGCTCGCCCAGGCGAAAGCGTTTTATGAACCCTACGCTTCCGGGCAGCTGGAGCAGATGGCGCTGGCCCGCTTCATCGCGGAAGGCTCTTATGCCAAGCATCTGAGGAGGATGAAACGCCAGTACAAACGAAGGCTGGCAGCTCTCCACCGGGGACTCGACGAGCTGGAGGGAACTCCGTTCCGCTTCCGCCCCTCCGATGCAGGACTGCATCAATATGCGGAATGGACGGGCAGCAGCGCCGATTACGACCGGCTGCTGCAGAGCTGCCGAAAAGGGGGAGTCGCCTGGCATGACGGGAGCAGCTATTTCGCGGGCGAGCCTGGAGGAAATAAGGACAAGCACTTCGCTCTATTCGGCTTTGCCCACCTGGAGGAGGAAGAGATCGCCCAAGGCATGCAGGCTGTCGCCGAACAGTGGAGCGGGATTGCGGGGAATGGGGAAGACAGCCGTCAAGCTTGACCTGATTTCCGTCCGATCCGCTGTTGACCGGGAGAAAGAAGAGATTGAAACCGCCCTCTATCTTTGGTAAAGTATTGCGTAAAGATTTACTAAAAAATTTACTAAAAGCGATGTGCGTATATGGCCACTTTAAAAGAAATTGCCGACGAAGCAAAGGTATCCGCCGCCACCGTATCCCGGGTGCTGAACTATGACGCTGCGCTTTCCGTAAGCGAAGAGACGAGGCGGCGCGTCTTTGCCGCCGCCGAAAAGCTGCGCTACAAGCCGCGGCAGATGAAAAAGCTCCGGGAAGAGTCGACAGCGTCCCGGAAGCGGCTGGGCTTGCTGCTGACTTTGTCTTCGGATGACGAGCAGCAGGATTCCTACTTCTCGCTCATCCGCAAAGGAATGGAGCTGCGCACGGAGGAGCTGGGCCTGCCTCAGCCTGTCGTCCTGCGTTATACGGGCGGAGAAGAGCCGGATCTATCCGGAGTCGACGGCTGGATCGCGGCAGGCAGCTTCATGCCGGACGATCTGGAGCGCCTCCTTCCTCCGGGAGCGCCGCTGGTGCTCGTCAACAATCACTTCGACGACGGCAGGCATGACAGTGTCCGGCTGAATTTTGAAGGAGCCGTCAATGGCGTTCTGGAGCATCTTCTGGGGCTTGGCCGCGACAAAATCGGCCTACTGGCGGGAGAAGAGTACCCGGTCCGCATGAGCGCAAGTCCGGAGCCGCCTGTTCGCCATGACTTCCGGAGAATCCAGTTCGAACGGACGATGAAGGAGAAGGGGCTGCTGCGTCAGGAGTGGATACGGACGGCGGCATGGAGCCCGGCCGGCGGTTATGCGGCGATGCAAAGCCTGCTGGATTCGGGGGAGCGGCCCACAGCCTGCTTTGCGAGCAGCGACCCGATCGCCGTGGGAGCATTGAAGGCTTTGCAGGAACGGGGAATCCGGGTGCCGGAGGAGATGGCGCTCGTCGGCTTCAACGACATGGACATATCGGGGTATCTCCAGCCCCCTCTGACGACCGTCCAAGCCTTCCCGGAAGAGATCGGCCGCTCTGCGGTCCATCTGCTTCTCGATCGTCTCGGAGGCCGGGAGGCTTCCTTGCAGCTCATGGTCAATACCCGCCTCATCGTCCGCGAAAGCTGCGGCGCAGCATCGAAATCAATCGAATAGGAGACTCAGACATGCCGGTAACCTACCACGAAAAGGAACACGTTTTTCATCTCTACTCCAGCAAGATGAGCTATGTCATTCAAATTTTGAACGGCTTCCCTCTCCATCTGTATTGGGGCCGCCGTCTCCGGGACGAAGCGGGTTTCGAGAGCATGCTGAGCAGGGTCGAGAGAGCTTCCTTCTCCCCGACTCCGTTCCCGGAGGACCGGACGATCTCCCTGGACGCGCTGCCGCAGGAATATCCCCAGTACGGAACGGGCGACTTCCGCGCTCCGGCCTACCAGGTGCAGCTTGAAGACGGGACCCGGATCACGGAGCTGCGCTACGATTCGTACTCGATCTCCAAGGGCAAGCCTGGTCTGGAGGGGCTGCCTGCTGTCTATGCCGAATCGGAAGATGAAGCCGACACGCTGGAGCTGGTCCTGCGCGACGACTACTCCGGGCTCAATGTCATTCTCTCCTACACCGTGTTCAAGGATGCCGGCGTCCTGGCCCGTTCATCCCGGCTCCAGCTGGATGCGTCCGCCAAGCCGCTGAAGATTCTCCGGGCGCTGAGCGCGAGCGTCGATTTCCATGAGCAGGACTATGAACTCGTGTATCTGTCCGGCGCGTGGACAAGGGAGCGGCATGTCGTCCGCAGGCCGGTCGCGGCCGGGGCGACTTCCCTGGAAAGCCGCCGCGGGTCGAGCTCCCATCAGCAGAATCCGTTCGCCGCGCTTGTCAGGGCGGATACGGGGGAAGAACAGGGAGAAGCCTACGGCTTCAGCCTCGTCTACAGCGGCAGCTTCCTGGCCGGAGCGGAAGTGGATCAATTCGGGATGACCCGGGTAAGCATCGGCATCAATCCGTTTGATTTCTCCTGGCGGCTGCAGCCCGGCGGGAGCTTCCAGACGCCCGAGGCGATCATGGTCTATTCCTCCGAAGGACTCGGCGGCATGTCCAGGACCTACCACCGCCTGTACCGCACCCGGCTCTGCCGCGGCAAGTTCCGCGATCAGCCCCGCCCGATCCTCGTCAACAATTGGGAGGCGACCTACTTCAACTTCAACGCGGAGAAGATCGAGGCGATCGCGAAGGCGGGGAGCGAGCTCGGCATCGAGCTGTTCGTGCTCGACGACGGCTGGTTCGGCAAGCGGGACAGCGACAACAGCTCGCTGGGCGACTGGGTCGTGGACCGCGCCAAGCTTCCGGCCGGCCTGGAGGATCTCGTCCGGCGCGTCAACGGCCACGGCATGCAGTTCGGCCTATGGTTCGAGCCGGAGATGATTTCTCCGGCGAGCGAGCTGTACGAGGCGCATCCGGACTGGTGCCTGCATGCCGCAGGCCGCAGACGCACGGAAGGGCGCTCCCAGCTCATTCTCGATCTGTCCCGCCAGGATGTGAGGGACTACCTGTTCGAGGCCATCAGCGGCATTCTGGGAAGCTGTCCGATCACTTATGTCAAATGGGACATGAACCGCAACATGACGGAGATCGGCTCTGCGCTCATGGAGGCGGAAGGGCAGATGGAAGTCGCCCACCGCTATATGCTCGGCCTGTATGAGCTGCTGGAGCGCATCGTGACCGCCTTCCCGGACGTCCTGTTCGAGAGCTGCTCCGGAGGAGGGGGCCGCTTCGATCCCGGGATGCTGCATTACATGCCGCAGACGTGGACGAGCGACGATACGGATGCGGTCGAGCGGCTTAAAATCCAGTACGGCACGAGCATGGTCTATCCGGTCAGCTCGATCGGCGCGCATGTATCGGACGTGCCCAACCATCAGGTCGGACGGACGGCTTCGCTGGAAATGCGCGGCGATGTGGCGATGTCGGGCAACTTCGGCTACGAGCTCGATCTGACCAAATTCGGCGAGCAGGAAAAAGAGATCGTGAAGAGACAGGTAGCGGCCTACAAGGAGCTGCGCGGCCTGATTCAGACCGGCGATCTGTACCGGCTGAAAAGTCCGTTCCAGAGCAACGAGACGGCCTGGATGATGGTATCGGAGGACCGCCGCGAAGCGGTCGTATTCTGGTTCCGGACGCTGGCGGAGCCGAACGCTCCGCTGCGCAGGCTTCGGCTGGCCGGATTGGATCCGGACGCTTCCTACCGGGTAGCAGAGCTGCAGACGGCGGCGGATGCCGAAGCAGCCGCTGCGAAGCTGCCGGGAGCGGCGGAGGACGCGTCGGCCGGAGACAGGCTCATGCATCACGGCATTCCGCTTCCCCTGCTGCATGGCGATTTCAAGAGCATGGTCGTCAAGCTGACGGCGGTATAAGGTCATGCGCACGCCCTGAATCGGGCTTACCGGTTCAGGGCGTTTTTTTGCCGGGCAGTCTCCTTGTCTCCTATATAAAGGAAGGGGATGATAGATTGACAGGGGAATCGGATTCAAATATAACCATATGACGAGGCAATGGTGATTTTAAGCGAGGTGTGCAATGGAAGCGGGAACTTTTTGGTCCAAAATGAAGGGCGGCGGGAGAAGCGCGTTGAAGGCAAGCCCCAGAAATGCCGCCATCGGCGCCGCAGGAGGTTTTGCCGTAATCGCAGTGCTCGCCCTGCTCACGCAAGCCTCCTCGTCGGCGTGGCTCATGGCTTCGTTCGGGGCCAGCTGCGTGCTTGCGTTCGGCGTCTGGGACGCGCCTTTGTCGCAGCCCCGAAATATTGTCGGCGGCCATCTGCTGTCGACCCTGATCGGTCTGATCCTGTCTCATTTGTTCCATGGGGGCGTATGGGTCATGGCTGCCGGCGTAGGGCTTGCGATCGGCCTCATGATGCTGACCCGCACGACGCATCCGCCGGCCGGGGCCGATCCGCTGATCGTCATCATGGCCGGCAGCGGATGGAGCTTCCTCGTCATGCCGGTGCTGATCGGGTCTATCGTCATCGTGCTGGCCGCATTGGTAGTGAATAATCTGGATCCGAATCGAAGGTATCCGACATTCTGGATCTGAGCGTTCTTCTCGGCCTGCGTCTAATCTGCGCGCAAGCCATCCGCTTCAAAAAACCGCTCCGCACGGATGAGAATCCGTAAGCGGAGCGGCTTTTTGACGTTCATTCAGGTTGATGACAGCTTGCCGAGCTGTTCGCCCATCTTGACCTTGAGGCCGACGGCCAGGTCTGTACGGGGCTCGAACGTGCCGTCCTCGAACAGCAGGACGACAGTGGAGCCGAACTCGAAGTAGGCCAGCTCGTCGCCGCGCCGGACATCGGCGGTCTGAGGCTCGGTGTACCGGATGCTGCTGACGTTGAGCGCGCCGACCTTGACGATGGCGATCTCGCCGCCATTGTGGGTCATGTACGTCACAAGCCGCTCGTTGCGGCTCAGCACGCGGCGCATTCTCGTGAGGCCGAATTCGTTCACCGGATACACGCGTCCAGGCAGATGCTCCCGCTCCACGATGACGCCGTCGGCCGGCACATGGATGCGGTGATAATCGGTCGGGCTCAAATAAAGAACCGCATAATAGCCGTTGCGATAATTCTGGATGCGGGGCGAGCCGTTGAGAAGCTCCTCGACCGTATAGTCCTGCCCCTTGATGCCCAGCATCGTGCCGTCCTGGATAGGGCCGGCTCCCGTCACAAGCGCGTCGACCGGGCTTACCGCCATGTCCGCGGTATCGTCCACGGGGCGCATGCCGGGCTTCAGCCTGCGGGTGAAAAACTCATTCAATGTCGCGTATTCTTGGATTGCTCGCTCCGCTTCTTCGGTACGGATGCCGTACGTGCGGGCAAAACGGGGGATAAATCCCCGGCTGGCTCTGGATTTAGCAAAGCTTCCCGTCAGGCGGGAAATCCATTTGCGGGATCCGAGCTCCGTCATATGGCGGAATAACCAGGTCCACATGCCTCCGCTCTTCACGTCCTTTCGCTGTCAGCCATGCGGCGGTCTCGGTTCCGCTGCTCTAGCGGACCTATGCCGGCATAGGCCGTCCCGACTAGTGTGCCACATCCGCATGGACAAAGCAATGAAATCGGGGGTTTGAGGGAGTTATTTCAGCGAATGGAAGCGATAGCGGCGGACGGCTTGAAGGACGGCCCACGCCGCGAGCAGGGCGGCAAGAACCCAGGCTGCTGTCGAGACAGCGGCAGGCTGGGCGTCCTTCCCGGCAATGCCGATGAAGGCCCATACGAGGACAAGCTCATAATAAGGATCCCGGAAAAACCAGCCGACGGTCAAGCCGAGCAAGGCGGCTGCTGCAAGTCCGATCAAAGCCCAAGCCTGATCCCCCCAGCCGAAGCCGTCCCAATCCAGGCTGTAAAGCCAGGCCGAGACGTTGACGATCGTCGCCACGCTGATCCACCCCATGTAGATGCTGAACGGAAGCTGGACCAGCAGCTGCTCGCCTGCCGCCGCACTCGAAGAAGGGCGCTGTGTTTTGGCATAGAGGACGATCAAGGACGCGAGCAGAATCAGCATGATGAGGACGCTGAGCCCGACATGCTCGTAATGCCAGGCGACGATCCATGCCGAGTTGGCCAGCCCGTTCAGCACGAACCAGAAGCCGATGGAGCGGACGCTGCTGCGCGAGCTGCCCTGCGGAGTCCATTGGTAGACGATGAAACCGGCCAAGAGCAGGTAGATCAGGCTCCAGATGCTGAAGACATATCCCGGCGGCGTGAGCAGAAGCGGGTATTGGCCGGACAGCTCCTTGGTCGTTTTTCCTCCCAGAGGGAGCAGGACGGCGAGAGCGTTCATGACGATCACTAGGGCGAAGGCGATTGTGTTGAGAGCCTTCCATGCAGGGCTGGTTCGGGGAAAGGATGTTGGGGATGGACTCATGATTGGGTTTCCTCCTTGGCTCAGTTCGATCCACTGCGATCTGGAACTGGTTCTGGATTGGGATGATAATATTATACTCGTGGGTATATATTCACCGTATGGAGAAGTGCCCAACCATCCTTTGCAACGACATCAGCCGTCCGGTACGCAGGCTCGGACAGCATCCGGCCTTTGGGTTTGCGGCGATTTTGTGATGAAGCCTACGACGACGAGGCTGCTGCCATGGCAGGACGCTTGGCCCTTTCGGGTTCTCCAGTCGGAGAATATGCTGAAGCAGCAAGCTTTATGCAGGAAGGGGAGAAGCAAGTTGCAGAGGCCGAAGGTCGCTTTCGTCACGCCGGGATCCTTTCCCATCCCTTCTGCCGGCAGTAGCTCCGTGGAACGCGTTATCGAGAAGATGGCGCCTCTGGTGGCGGGGCAAGCGGAAGCGCGGATTTACGGCCGCTCGGGTGCCGGACTCGGAGCTGTCGGACAGATTGGAGGCGTTCGCTGCGAACGGTTTCCCGCCCGCGACAAGGCCGTTTACCTCCGTTGCGTAAGCCGAGCGATTCGCCTGTTCCGCCCGGATCTCATCGAAGTGGAAAATCGTCCCGGCTATGCGCTCAAGATGAAGCGGAGCCATCCCGATGCGAGAATATGGATCAACCTGCACTCCTCCTCCTTCATTGGACCGAAAGCCATCAGCAGGGATAGGCTGAAGAGGAGCTTTGCGGCCGCGGAAAAAATCATCGTCAACAGCGAATTCCTGCGGGATACGGTGGAAGGCCGGGTTCCCGAGGCCGCGCACAAGCTGAGAGTCGTGCATATCGGCGTGGACACGGCGCGATTTCTTTCCCGCTGGGAGCCGGAGGGAGCCGCGCGCAGGGAAGCGCTGAGACTGGCGAGAGGCTGGCAGGACAGGGACGTGCTTCTGTTCATGGGAAGGATCATACCGCTCAAGGGCGTCCATCATCTGCTGCGGGTCATGCCGGATATCATCGCTCTTCACCCGAATGTACTGCTCGCC
>NZ_JZEJ01000001.1:5440366-5539054 GCF_001188365.1 Paenibacillus sp. D9
TTTCCCCCCGCCATATCCGGTTCATTCCCTATGTTCCTTATCCGGAAGTGCCGAGCTGGTTCCTGGCGGCGGATGCCGCCGTCGTGCCCTCGGGAGCGCGCGAGGCGTTCGGCCTCGTCAACGTCGAGGCGATGGCGAGCGGCATCCCGGTCGTCGCCTCCCGCGCCGGGGGCATGCGCGAGATCATCGTTGACGGGGAAACCGGGTATCTGGCCGATCCCGCCCGGCTCGAGCAGGAGCTCTGCGACCGGCTGCTGACACTGCTGCGCGATGCGGCCTTGCGGGAGCGGATGGGCCGCGCCGGCCGCGAGCGGGTGGAGCAGCGCTACACCTGGGAGGCGACGGCACAGCGCTGGCTGGAGGTGCTGGCGGAAGCCGAGGAGCATCCGTGAGCGTGTGCGAGGCGGCCAGGACGGCTGCGGCGAGGCCGCCGAACAGGACGGAACGGGTTGTGCCGTTAAAGCATACCGCCGGCAACGCGAAAAATGACCGTATCCCCTTCTCACGGGGGATGCGGTCATTGCATTCCGCTTTTTATCGTGCCGGCGTCATTTCCCTGACCGGATGTTCTTCAGCGTTTTCTTCTCGAGGACGAAGCCGGAATAGATCCGATCGCCGCCGGATCCGGTCGGGCATTGAGGCAACAGTCCGACCTTCACCGTCTCTTCCACGGGCAGGGTGAAATACCGCATCATGAAGAAATGGATGCCGTCGAGCGAATAATGAAAAGCGAAGGAAGGGCCGGTGCGGGCAACCTGCAGCCAGACGGAGTTCCCCTCGATGTCGCAGCCATTCGCATCGTCCGACACCGAGTTCGTGACGACGCTGACGACGGCATGCGTTCCGAAGTCCGTCAGCTCGAAGCAGGCTTTCGCCCAGACGTCTAAATCCTTCATGACCATGATCGAGGCCGAATCGTACATACTCGTGAACGCATGCTCGACCTTGACGCGCATAACGAAATCTCCGGCCGCCTCGGTGTAGTAGAAGGGCGCGTTGAGAAGGCTCTCGGGCAGCGTCCCTTCTTCGGATTCCGTACCATGGGGACAAAAGAAGTCGGTTTTTTCCGGGGCATGCAGGATGATCCGGTCCGAGTCGAATCGTATGCTGCTTTCATTCAGCCAGCCAAAAGTCTTAAAAGCGGATGGGTTCAATGGAATTCCTCCTTTGGATAGATTTATATTAACAGCAATTTTTATCTAATTCGATGGCGAGAGACTTCGGGGAAGGTCAGTCGTTGACTGAACGTAAAAAGCCGCTTGGGAAGACGGTCTTCTCTAGCGGCTTTTGGAGTGGTGATGCCCAAATGGCAAGAGGACAGAGAGGGTCATTTAATGTCGGTGACTTTTCTTGTCCAGGGAGGAATGTGAATGGTCAAATTCAATAAACAAGCGCAGGACATTTCCGGAATGGATACTTTTTAGCCGAATCTCCTGTTCCCACCTGCTGTAGATTAAATTAATCGCTTACATGCTTAATATTCTGGAACGGTTGAAGGTGGCTCCAATAATATTGATAAAGGCTGTGCCAGACAACAACTTAGGAGGATAACAACCGGAATTGGCTAACACGTAAAATAGCTGGTGGAAGCTCGGTCGGCTATCAGTACGACAACGCCGGTAGAAGAACCAGCATGACAGATGGAGCGGTACCACAGGATATTACTTTACACCTGGGGTCGGTGAACTAGAAAAGATTACGTACCCAGACGGTAAACAAATACAGTTTACGTATAACAAACAAGGACTCCGAAGCACAATGACAGATCCATTTGGTCTGAAGCTGTATTACGGTTACGACGAACTCAACCGGCTTAAAAAAGTCGGACAAACCGAAACAAGCGCAATGGCTGAATATAGCTATCATTTAAATGGATTGTTAAAGGACATCAGGTTGGAAAATGGAACATCCAGCACGATGAATTACAATGGGTACGATTTAAGCGACTTGACGCAGCTGCAAGGGGCGTCTACGGTTATAAACCGTCATTCCTATACATGGAGTCCTGATGGAAATCAACTTTCTAAAACGGATCTGGTGGCTGGTCAATCTAAATCTGTCCACTATGGATATGACTCGCTCAATCGGATTGAAACGTCTACGGAGTTCAATGAGCTCTTTGTCTACGATTCGCGTGGAAACCGCCAAACGCTTGTGAGCGACCAGACGCCCAAACTTCAGGAAGCCAGTTACAATTACGACGGATGGAATCAACTGACCGGAGCGTCGGTAGTTGGAAAGTCTCCCGTTGCCTACAAGTACAATGGCGATGGTCTGATGGTTGAGCGAACCGAGAACGGATCGACTCGTCGGTATTATTATGACGGCGATCAAATTATGGCGGAAGCGACGGTTAGCGGATCAACCATCTCACCGGTTGCTCAGTACATTCGTGGGGAACAACTTATTGCCCGATTAAGCGGAACGACCAAGCATTATTATTACTATAACGGCCACGGCGATGTAACAGAACTAAGAAACAATACAGGTGCGCTGGTAAACCGTTACAGCTATGATATGTGGGGCAATCCATTGACGGTGTCTGAGCAAGTTGCCAATCCATTTCGATACTCGGGAGAATATTGGGATTCAACAACGGAGCTGCAATATTTAAGGCGAGTATGGGACGGTTCATAAGTGAGGATACGTATGAAGGGCAGATTGATAATCCTCTGAGTTTAAATCTCTATACTTATGTAATTAATAATCCACTAAAATACGTTGACCCAACGGGACACGAGCACGAAAAAGGATCAGGAGGCGGGGGCGGCGGCGGTGCTGGCGCAGGTAGCGGTAGAGGTCTAGATCTAGACGCGAAAGCTAGTGCTTTATTTGGGAAAATTTTTAAAAGTATTAAGAACATTCCATCAAGAATTTTGGGAAAGGGTAATGAGACTAAGGGTGCGGGTCAAGCTAGCAAATGGGTCGATGAAGCAGGTAATATTAAGTGGCCCAAAAATGATGGATTTGCAGGAGACCCAAAACCAGTGACGCTTCTGACTGGCACAAGAATTGATAGGTATGGATATGAAAACGGTAAATTTGTATCTCCTGAAGGTACTCCGTACGGACGACGTGCATTAGCACCAGGAACAGAGTCTAAGCCGTATAATGTTTATGAGGTCGTTAAACCTTTTGATGCACAGGGAGGTAAAATTGCTCCTTGGTTTGATGAAGTGGGCGGGGGTACTCAATACAAATTCGATAAGTCTATAAAAGAACTTATTGATGGTGGTTATCTTAGAAGGGTGGAACGATAAATGAATATCAAGGAATTAGAGTCAAGGCTAACTTCAGAAAATATTCAGCGTGATGTATATTCACTGAAAGGAGGTTTACCAAACGAGGCTTACTGTATTTCAGAGTCAAATGGAACGTGGGAAGTTTATTACAGTGAACGAGGCGGTAAATCTGGCTTAAGAGTATTCCAAAATGAAGAAGAAGCATGTCAATATTTCTATGATTCATTAATTGAAATGTTAAAAGACATGGGTCTATATTAGGCGCATTTGAAACCTTGATTGGCTTCATTACCTCTCAAGGTTTCTTTTTTGGGAAGGGGGTGGGTGGCGAATGAACCCATCATTCAACCAATAACACGTCTAACCCATGTAATACCCGTATAAAGGTTTCTCGAAGTTGTTTGTACGTACGTTAATGCTTGAATTTGTAACCTAAAAAGCGCTATACCGATACATCAAACAGGTCGATTATGGTCAGTTACTACCATGATTGACCTGTTTTTTGTTAGCTTCGTTTTCTACGGTTTTCTTCAAAATCCATCGCAACTGTACAATACCCTGTCTCGATATAGACACTGAGAAGGCGACCTGCAAAAAAAGTCATCGCAACTAATCGGAGGGATAGACCGACTTTTATAGTGTCAGGACGTAACTGAACATTCTACAACGGGAAGGTCATGTGTTAATGGCTAGCCACCTGCCCTCTAATTAAGCCCGAAATTCATCAAAAAATTCGGGAGGGGGCGGCACATGAAAGGGGTCACTGTATCCATAGACCTCATTGTTATCGACTTTACAGGCGTGCATTGGGATTTCTTCAACGAGTTCTACAAGCGAATCTGTGACTATTACGGGGTCGGAATTATGGTGGGGGAAAGAGGATTTCAATACCGCATTAGAATCAATACAGGAGAACACTTCCTGCACCTCTCCTACAAGTTGATTTATACTCCAAGAACACAGAAGAACACGCTGAGGATTGAAGCCTACCCGAAATCGCTAGTCTACTTCCGTCAATGGCTCGAACAAATCCGAGACTTCGCAAAGCAGGTATTGTTCGTGCGGTGCGATGTTGCTTATGACATTCCTGCCCATGTCCAAGACGTGTTCACGATGTCTAAGACGGGTCGAAAGCTGCGACTATTCAAAGGCACTCGTTATTACAATGGGAAGCATCAGCGACAGGAGGATGGCTATTGTCGGGTATACGACAAGAAGCGGGAGTTATTGGAGAGAAGACGACAGACCATCAAGGGGGAGCGAACGAGGATGGAGATTGTATACGCACCGAAGGAGAAGTTGCAGCTTGCTACGTTGGTTCAGCACCCGCCACAGTTTAACAGCAAGTATCTATGTGCGGTTCTGACAGACTTGTCCAAGTTTGCTCCTAAGGTCGGGCGGTTTGTTCAGGAGATTCAACAAGGAATGTTGCTACCACAGGAGATGACATTCTACTACCGTCAGAAGATTCAGGAACAGATGAACACGCAGGGTATGATTGACCTGAATCTACTAGTGGCAGAGCAATGGCAAGAAGCAATAACGCTCCCTTGTGCCGTTTTGGCAGGAAAAATTATTCATCAACCTGAACAATCAGTTCATTCAGACTGACGTTTAATGTTTTGCTAATGATGTCGAAGGTGCTTAGATGCACTCTATCCACCTCATTGGAGCATAGATGGCTAATCGTATTGGGGCGTAAGCCTGTAAGCCTAGCCAATTCACGCCAGAATCGGCTTTCAGAGCATATTGGCTGCTCTGTCTACTCAATCCATTGATGAGGTTGTTGTGCTCAACACAAGCCGCTTATGGCGATCTGACATCGTGAAGGTACTGGTACATCGAGAGTTCAAGAAGCATGGAGTGGACGTTCGGAGCATCGAACAGCCGACCTACAGCATCCACAAGAAAGACCCGAATGACTTTCTAATCAACGGGCTTATGGAACTGCTAGACCAATACCAACGGCTCGAAATCGCTCTTAAGCTAGGTCGAGGGCGAAGCAAGAAGGCACAGCAGGGCGGCTATGCAGGAGGAAGAGCCACCTTCGGTTACAAGGCTAAGAAAGGTCAGAAATGTATTCAAGTGGACGAGAAGCAAGCCAAGACCGTCCGCAGAGTATTTCAGCTAAAGGAACAGTACCCATTATGGACACTGTCTTTAATCGCAGAGGAATTGAACAAAGAAGGCTTTACGACACAGCAAGGCAACATGTTTACAAAAGTGCAAGTCAAACGAATCTTGGACAGACGTGATTTTTATAGCGGTACATACCGCTATGGAGATATATCAGCGGAGGGTGTACACCAAGCCATCCTTTGACGGAGAACTGAATGGAGATGCTTGCGCACCATTGCGAACCGTAAGGTTAACGCTCGAACTGAGGTTGCACCCATTCTTTACCCTACCGTCAAACTGACCTACAAATCCGTAAACAGAGGTGAATCCTTTTGTCACAGCACTACAAGCAAACGTACATCTATGTCGGAATGGATTTACATAAGGCTCAGCATACCGCAGTCATCATTAACTGTTGGAACGAGCATCTTGGTGAAATCCAAATCGAGAATAAACCGTCTGCGTTCGATGAACTGATGAAGTTCGTCAAGAAGCATACGCCAAGAGGCTTGACCCCTGTCTATGGCTTGGAGGATACGGGCGGGAACGGCAGGTCAATAGCTGTTCATCTTGTTGAGAACAAGCAAATCGTCAAGGAAGTCAACTCCGCATTATCCTACAGTGAACGAATGAGCAATGCGACTACGCAAAAGAGCGATAGTTGGGATGCTTACTGCATCGCTAAGGTGTTGCTTGCAAGACTGAATGAGCTGCCCGATGCGAACCCGCAGGACATTTACTGGACGCTCGGACAAGTGGTAGCAAGACGAAATTCTATCGTCAAACATGCCGCTATGCTCAAGAATCAGCTTCATCAGCAGTTAAGCTATCATTATCCTTCGTACAAGAAGTTCTTCTGCGACATCGACGGGAAGGCGGCACTAGCCTTTTGGGAGAAGTACCCCGCTCCGCATCATCTTGAATCGGTGGGGGCGGAGGAACTAGCCGAATCCCTTCGCAAAGCAAGCCATAATACTTGTTCTACCCGCAAGGCAGCGGCAATCCTAGAACTGGTGAAGGAAGACGGAGCAACCAAGCGTAATCTCCAAGAGCAGCGAGACTTCCTAGTCGTCAATATGGTTCACGATATGCGGAGAAGTCGGGAACTAATCAAGGAGATTGAGGAACAGCTTAGGCACTTGTTAGCCATGACCGACTACAAGCTAGAGTCTATGGATGGCATTAGCACCGTTACCGCAGCGCAACTCATGGCAGAAATCGGAGACATTAACCGTTTTGCCCATGCCGACAAGCTAGCTTGTTTCGCAGGAATTGCTCCGAAGTTCTTTGGTTCGGGCGGCAAGGGCAAGCATGAAGCAAGCGGACAAGGCAACCGAGTGTTGAACTGTATCTTCCACAACCTAGCAGTTCAGCAAATCCAAGTTGCTAAGGGAAGCAATAAGAAGCAGCGTAATCCGCTCATGTACGAGTTCTACCAACGGAAGCTAGTAGAAGGCAAGACGAAGAAGCAAGCCCTCATATGCGTCATGAGAAGGCTTGTGAACATCATCTACAGCATGATGAAGAACAAGACCGAGTATCGGGCGGCAAGTCCTCTAACAGAGCGTCAAGCAAGCTGATATAATGGTGACAATTGGTAAAACGGTTGTCACCTTTTTTGTACCTTAGTTTAAGATTACAACTCAGGGTGCGGGTAATACTACGAAAAATGGTACTTTTGGTCCTAATACCGTTGGTGCAGCAGAAAAGTATGTTCCCAAAGATATTAAACTGGCTAGTGATAAACTGCTAAAGCAAAATGGATTGGATGCGCATCAAATTAAAAAGGATGTAGTCGGCGGCAGTATATCTAAATATGACATCTATGTCGATAAGGATACGGGACAGCTTTGGTTATATGCAAAAGGTGGAAAAGGAGAAGGCATTCCGACGGGAGAATATATTAATTAAGGTGGATGGGTATGGAAAAAACAAAAGTCATGATTGAGTTCGATATTTATGGTGATGATTTCAATCCTCAAATCATCACAGATCAGCTTAATATTCAACCTCATACTTCTTGGAGAAAAGGGGATAGCGTCGAGGGAAAACCTATAGTAAGAAAAAAATCATGCTGGAGTTTTAGTACGGGATATCAAGAATCGCTCGACATCAATGATCAATTGAGCGAAATTATTGAACGATTTCAAGGGGAATCTGAAAAGTTGATCGAATTAAAAAAGGCACATAATCTTGAGATACTCGTTTCAATTGTAATAAACATTGAAGAAAACCAAAAGCCAGCAATGAATTTCAATAAAGAAGCAATTAGTTTTATTCATCAAATAGGTGCTGAGGTCGATATTGATCTCTATATTTATTCTTAAATCACAGAATTCACCTTGATTGGCTTCGTGCCTTTCAAGGTTTTTTCTTAGGCAGGGGCTACCCAGTGCTGAATGAACCCATCATTCAACCAATAATACATCTAACCCATGTGATACCCGTGTAAGGATTTCTTGAAGTAAATTGTACGCACATCAATGCTTTAATTTTTATACCTAAATATCGAAATGCCGATACATTTAATAGGTCTATATTAGCCAAGTTATTGGCAGCTATTGTCAGATGCCACCATGATTGACCTGTTTTTTGTTATCTTCGTTTTCTGCGGTTTTTTTCATAATTTTTCGCAACTGAACAATACCCTTTCTCGATATAGACACTGAGAGGGCAATCCATTGAAAAGTCATCGCAACTAATCGGAGGAATAACACGACAATTATACTGTCAGGATGTAATTTTAATAATATGGGTGTAACTGATGTGAAAGATATTCCGGGAGGTAAGGTAGGGAAGTTACTTTTGGAGAAGAACTGGCAAAGATGGGAAGTTGAAGTTGGCAGTGACTTGTCATCTAAGTATTATGTTGAATCAATCTCTGACAGTATCAATGGATTTCGTATACTGCTTTCCGATGCAAATGATGAATCTAAAAGAGTAGAGGTACTATTCGAGGATTCAGTACGTGCGTACAGAAGTACAGATGAAAGTTTTAGTACGATAAATAATCTTGATGGGCGATACGGCACAGAGTTCTTTAGTGACAATACCTTCTTCAAGGTGACTAATTCGGAATACATTCATTGGCTATCACTACAGTCATATGGGATTGCTGAATCAGAAACTTTCTTTCACTTTTCTTTTTTAGCGGTTGATTCTATTGTGGATGTAATTGCCGCATACGAACCGAAGGCTTCAAAATTATAGAGCTTTATGAGGCTGTTTCTAAGCTAACCGCTTTATTTTTTGGTGGGGCTACCCAGTGTGTCGAATAAAGGCATCATTCAGCCAATAATACATCTAATCTATGTTCATGCATGTATATAAATTTCATGAGTCTGTTGTGCGTGCGTCAATGCTTTACTTTTGCACCCTAAATAGCGCTATGACGATACATTCACCTTTGGTGAGTTTACACAAAATTCTTTACAGACCTGTTGGTCACTAGTTGACAACTTCCCCCACCCGACTTATAGTCATACCAAGATATCCACTAGGGGCGCCCGCACGGGCTGAGATAAAGCGTAAGCTTTGGTCCCTTCGAACCTGATCTGGGTCATGCCAGCGTAGGAAAGTGGTCGAACATGCCTTTTATTTGGCCTGTGCCTCTTTTCGCCGCTTCCAGACCGGAGGCGGCTTTTTGCCGTCCTTCGGCGGGAGGCGGCGGAGAAATAGGCGCAACCAATCTGCTTGCCGCAATCTGCCGATGAAGGCGGAAGCGGCCAGTAGAGTGTCCCGGACAGCCTGCGTTTTTCGTGCAGACCATCGGGAACTAAAGGCATGACCGGCATTTCCAAGCGTGCAGCCCCCTGGCGGATATCATCATCCGTTAAGGGGGCTTTTGATTATCCATGGCCATACATACCGAGCCGCTGCCGGGCAGCCGCAAAGTCTACATGCAGGGAAGCCGGGAGGATATCATGGTTCCGATGAGGGAAATCGCGCTGTCGGACAGCGAGGTGCGGGGAGTTTCCATCCCGAATGAGCCTCTGCGAATCTATGACGCAAGCGGTCCTTACACGGACACCGATTACGAGGCAGATGTCGCGAGAGGCTTGCCGCTCATGCGAAGGAGCTGGATCGCAGAACGGGCGGATACGGAGGAATACGAGGGCCGAATCGTCCTTCCCGAGGACAACGGCTTCTCCGACGCAGTCAAGGCGGCCGCAAGGGGAGCGGATATTTTCCCGCCATCCGGCAGGCTGCCGCGGAGAGCCCTGACTGGGAAAAATGTCACCCAATTGCATTACGCAAGGCAGGGCATCGTGACTCCCGAGATGGAGTTCATCGCCTTGAGGGAAGGGATGGAAGCTGAATTCGTACGCTCCGAGGTCGCGGCGGGAAGAGCGGTCATTCCGGCCAACGTCAACCATCCCGAGAGCGAGCCGATGATCATCGGGCGGCATTTCCACGTGAAGATCAACGCCAACATCGGCAACTCCGCCGTGACCTCCTCGATCGAGGAGGAGGTGGAGAAGATGACGTGGGCGACCCGCTGGGGGGCCGATACGATCATGGATTTGTCCACCGGCAAGAACATCCATACAACGAGGGAATGGATCATCCGCAACTCCCCGGTTCCGGTCGGGACCGTGCCGATCTATCAGGCGCTGGAGAAGGTGAACGGCAAGGCGGAGGACCTCAACTGGGAGGTGTTCCGCGATACGCTGATCGAGCAGGCGGAGCAGGGAGTCGATTATTTCACCATCCATGCCGGCGTGCTGCTCCGATATGTGCCGCTGACCGCGAAGCGCGTTACGGGCATCGTCAGCCGGGGAGGCTCCATCATGGCCGCCTGGTGCCTCGTCCACCATAGGGAGAACTTCCTGTACACGCATTTCGAGGATATCTGCGAAATCATGAAAGCTTACGACGTGACCTTCTCGCTGGGCGACGGGCTGAGGCCGGGATCGATCGCGGACGCCAACGACGAGGCGCAGTTCGCGGAGCTGGACACGCTCGGCGAGCTGACCAAGATTGCCTGGAAGCATGATGTGCAGGTCATGATCGAAGGTCCGGGCCATGTTCCGATGCATCTGATCAAGGAAAATATGGACCGCCAGCTCGCGGTCTGCGACGAGGCTCCCTTCTACACGCTCGGTCCGCTCACGACGGACATCGCGCCGGGCTACGACCATATCACAAGCGCGATCGGGGCGGCGATGATCGGCTGGTTCGGTACGGCGATGCTTTGTTATGTGACGCCCAAGGAGCATCTGGGGCTGCCGAACCGGGAGGATGTGAAGGAAGGCGTCATCACCTACAAGATCGCCGCCCACGCCGCCGATCTCGCCAAGGGCCATCCGCAGGCGCGAAAGCGCGACGACGCTCTGTCCAAGGCCAGATTCGAATTCCGCTGGCGCGACCAGTTCCATCTGTCGCTCGATCCCGAGCGGGCTATGAGCTACCACGACGAGACGCTCCCTGCGGAAGGCGCCAAGAGCGCTCATTTCTGCTCCATGTGCGGGCCGAAGTTCTGCAGCATGAGGATCACGCAGGACATTCGGGATTACGCGGAGAGGGAAGGGCTGGACACGGCGGAGGCGATCGAGGCGGGCATGAAGGAGCAGGCGGAGGCGTTCAAGGCCGGAGGCGGCAGCATCTATGCTTGAGCAGGCGGCAACAAGCCGATCCGAGGCGCAAGAAGCCATTCAGGAACGGTATTCCAGGCAAATCCGCTTTGCTCCCATCGGTTGGAAAGGACAGCGGCGGATCGGCCAGGCCGTCGTGCTTGTCGCCGGTACCGGCTCGCTCGGAGCTTCGCTGGCGCAGCATATGGCCCGGGCCGGGGTAGGCGAGCTGCGGCTTGCCGACCGCGACTACGTGGAATTCAGCAATCTGCAGCGCCAGATGCTGTTCGACGAAGAGGATGCCCGGCTGGCGCTTCCCAAGGCGGAGGCCGCCGCGCGGAAGCTGAGACGGATCAACGGCATGGTGGAAGTCAAGGCGTTTGCCGCCGATTTCACGGCCCCCGGCGTGCTGGAGAAGATCGCGTGCGGCTGCGATCTGGTGCTGGACGGTACGGACAATGCCGCGGCCAGGCTTGTGCTGAGCGAATACGGCTTCCGTGCCGGCATTCCTTTCCTGTACGGCGGCGTCGCCGGGGCGGCCGGAATGAGCGCTCCGCTCATTCCCGGCGCGACCTGCTGCCTGCGCTGCCTGATCGGCGGCGAGGAGGAGCAGGACAGCGGGCAGACCTGCGAGACGGCGGGCATGATCTCGCCGGCCGTGGAGATGGTCGCGGCGCTGCAGGCGGCTGAAGCGCTCAAATGGCTGGCAGGCGATAGGGAAGGTATGCGCCGGACGCTCGTCTCCGCCTCTGTGTGGCCATACGCGATGCGCGAAACGAAGCTGCCCGGACCGTCAAGGCTCTGTTCGATCTGCGGCAACGCAAGAGCGGTGCAGGAACGGAGGGGGGGAGGGACACGTCCGGGAACGCAGGATGCTTGGCGGGAGGATGAAGAAGCGGAGTCTCTATGGGGAACAGGTCGAGAGCTCCTTCCGAAAGCAGCCTCGGAAGCAGCCTCGGAAGCAGCCGGAAGCACCCGCCGCCAGAACATAGCCGTTCTGTGCGGCCGCGATTCGTTCCAGCTGCAGCTGGAGCCTGCCGAACCCGGAACGTATGAGAAAAGGCTGGAGAGGCTGGGCTGCCGGCTGACGCTAAATCCTTATCTGCTGCGGGCAGCGCTCCCGGACAACGGGAAGCTTGTCGTGTTTCCGGACGGCAGAGTGCTTGCGCAAGGCGCGGCGGACCCTGACACGGCTTGGGAATGGTGTCGGCATTATTTGGGCGCGGATGCGCCGGAGAGAGAGGCCAAGGATGAAGAAGCTTGAGTTCAGCCTGTACGTCATTACGGGCGAGGGCTGCCATCCCGGAAGAAGGCTGGAGGATGTCATGCGGGAGACGCTTGAGGGGGGAGCCGATATCCTGCAGCTGCGGGACAAAAAAGCTTCGCTGCGGGAGCTGGGAGAGAAAGCGGGCCTGCTGCGCAGGCTTACGAGGGAGTACGGAGTGCCGTTCATCGTGAACGACCATCCCCTGCTCGCGCTTGAATCCGATGCCGACGGCGTCCATCTCGGCCAGGACGATCTGTCCATCGCGGATGCGAGGGAGCTGCTCGGTCCGGAACGGATCGTCGGAATCAGCACCCACAGCCTGGAGCAGGCCTTGAAGGCCGAGACGGCCGGCGCCGACTATATCGGAGTCGGGCCGGTGTATCCGACGGCAACCAAGCCGGGCCGGGCGGCGGTCACGTTGGAATACGTCCGCCAGGCTGCGCGGCATGTTCGCATTCCATGGACGGCAATCGGCGGCATCCATCCCGGCAATGCAGGCGAGGTGCTCGCCGCAGGGGCGAGGAGATTGTGCGCCGTCTCCGCGGTTGTCGGCAGCTCCGATCCCGCAGCTGTCTGCCGGGAGCTGCGGAGCCTGATCGCTGCCGCAAGCGAGGCTGCAACCGGTCGGACCGACTCATCCGAGGCTGGTTCCCGACCGGGCCATCCGCTTCGCCTCACATTGAACGGCAAGGAAATCTTTACGCATTCATCGACTCTGCAGGAGCTGGTCGAATTTCACGGCCTGTCCGGCCAGAGAATTGTCGCCGAAGCGGATGGAATCATCCTGGCGCGCGGAAATTGGAGCCGCCATCGGCTGGCGGATGGAATGCAGATCGAGCTGGTCCACTTTGTAGGGGGAGGCTGAGTGATGGAAGATCAAATGGGGGTTCAAGCTGAGCCGCGAACAGAGGCTCGAACAGAGGCTCAGACAGAGGCTCAGACAGAGGCTCAGACAGAGGCTCAATCAGAGACTCAAACAGTGGCTCGAACAGAGGCTCAGACAGATGCTTTGGTCGTAGTTCAAACAGAGCCTCGAACGGGTTGTCCAACCGCTGTCGATTCGAAGCTTCAGCCTGAGCTGGAGCTGGGCCGGGATGTCTGGACAGTGGGCGGGACAAGGCTCTCTTCGCGATTCTTCCTCGGAACGGGCCGTTTCCCGAGCCCGGCCGTCATGCAGCAGGCGCTCCGGGCAAGCGGTGCGGAGGTCATTACGTTCGCCGTCCGCCGCGTCAACCTGGAGCAGCTTGAAGACGATTCGATCCTGCAGCATCTGCCCGAAGAAAAGCGGATCTACCTCCCCAATACGTCGGGCGCAGGCAATGCGGACGAGGCGGTGAGGATCGCGCGCCTGGCCAGAGCGGCAGGGCTCGGCAGCTGGATCAAGGTGGAGATCAGCGCCGATTCCCGCACGCTGCTGCCCGACCCGCTGGAGACTCTGCGAGCGACGGAAAGGCTTGTCGCCGAAGGCTTTACGGTGCTGCCTTACACCTCCGACGACCCCATCCTCTGCCGGAGACTGGCCGAAGCCGGAGCGGCGGCCGTCATGCCGGGCGGCGCACCGATCGGAACCGGGCTCGGCATCCTGAACCCGTACAACCTCGGACTGATCGCGGAGGAATCGCCGGTCCCCGTCATCGTGGACGCCGGAATCGGCTCGGCGAAGGACGCCGCTCAGGCGATGGAGCTGGGGGCATCGGCCGTGCTGGCCAATACGCCGGTGGCGCGGGCGGCTGATCCGGTGGCGATGGCCGAAGCGATGGCGCTCGCGATCCGCGCCGGCCGGCTGGCCAGGCTGGCCGGCCGCATCCCCGCGCTTCCCTATGCTTCTGCGAGCAGTACGGAAGCCGGCGCTCTGTACACGCGCCAAGCCGATCGCTCGGGAGCGTGGAGGCTGTGAAGGAAAGGGTGCTTATCCTCGGAGGCGGCATCATCGGGCTGAGCTGCGCTTACGAGGCGGCCAGAGGCGGAGGCCGCGAGGTGACCATCATTGAAAAGGGCGGCTTCGGCGGCCAGGCAACGGGAGCGGCGGCGGGCATGCTGGCACCGTTCTCGGAAAATGCCGACCAGCCGGACGCTTTCTTCCATCTTTGCGCCGGCAGCCTGCTCCGTTACCCGGATTGGACGGCAGCAATCGAGGAAGCCAGCGGCATGAAGGCCGGGCTCAAGCGCACCGGCAGCGTCGGCGTCGCTTATCATGAAGCGGATCTGCTCCCGCTGCGCTCGAGACTGGACTGGCAGCGGGCGGCCGGCAGCGGAGCCGAGCTGCTGAGCGCCGCCGAGCTCGCCCGTATGGAGCCGCTTCTCGCGCGGGGAGCGGCGGGCGGCATCTACACGCCGTCCGAAGCCCATGTCGAGGCTCCCCGCCTCGCTGCAGCGCTGGCCGAGGCTTGCAGGCTGGCCGGGATCAGGATGATAGGCGGAGCCGGCAGCCTGCGGGAGCTTGCTTTGCGGACATCCGGTTCCGGGGAGCGGTCCGTCGCTCTCTCGACCGATTATTCCGGAGAGCACGAGGCGGACAGGCTGTTGATCTGTACCGGAGCCTGGTCCGGGGAATTCGAGGTGATGTTCGGCTTGCCGGAGTCCATTCATCCGATTCGCGGTCAGATCTGCGCTTTCGACGTGCCCGACGGAGCGGTCAGGCATATGGTGTTTTCGAGTCAGGCCTATTGGGTCGGCAAATCGGGGAACGCCCTCGTATGCGGAGCTTCCGAAGATGTTGCCGGATTCGACGCCTCGGTCACGGAGAAGGGAATCGGGCGGCTGGAGCGGTGGAGCAGCCGGATATTCCCTTTCCTGGAAGGCGCGCGACCAAAGCTGCGCTGGGCCGGGCTGAGGCCGGCCACACGCGACGGGCGTCCAATGATCGGCGCCTTGAGCGATCATCCCCAGGTCATCGTGGCGGCCGGCCATTACCGAAACGGCATACTGCTTGCACCTGCGACCGCTGCGGCCGTAGGGGAGCTGCTGGATGGAACGAAGCCGGAATGGATCGCCTCCTTCTCCCCGGAACGATTCGCGGCAGCGGCCAGAGGCGGCGCGGAGACTGGCCGAAACCTTCCGATGAGGGAGGAATTCCTTTGCTAGAGACTGCTGTCGGGCAAGGCGACGGGCTGCGGGGAGGCGGCATCCGGAAAGTGCTGACGATCGCAGGCTCGGATTCCGGTGGAGGCGCGGGCATTCAAGCGGATCTGAAGACGTTCCAGGAGCTCGGCACATTCGGCATGAGCGTCATCACTGCGGTGACGGCGCAAAATACGGTCGGCGTGCACGGAGTCTACCCCCTTCCGGTTGAAGCGGTAGAGGCTCAGCTCGACGCCGTCTTGGGCGATATCGGAGTCGATGCCGTCAAGACGGGCATGCTGTTCTCGCCGGAGATCATCCATGCGGCAGCTTCCAGGCTGGAGAAGGCCGCGGCCATCAAGCTCGTGGTCGATCCCGTCATGATCTCCAAGCACGGATCTCCGCTGCTGCGGGAGGATGCGGCTGAAGCGCTTCGCCTGCGGCTTCTGCCTCTGGCGGAAGTCGTTACGCCTAATATTCCGGAGGCTTGCGCCTTGCTCGGTCTGAAAGAAAGGGAGATTGGAAGCCTTGAGGCGATGAAGGACGCTTCCAAGGAAATGCTGGGATTCGGGTGCAGGCATGTCTTTCTTAAAGGCGGCCATCTGGCCGGAACGGAAGCGGCCGCCGACGTTCTCCTGTCCGCCTCTTATCCGAATGACCCCGTCGTGCTGACAGCTTCGCGCATTCCGACTGTCCATACCCATGGGACGGGCTGCACGATTGCCTCCGCGCTTGCCGCACTGCTTGCAAGAGGCCTGGACATGGAGGAGGCGGCAAGGGGGGCCAAGGCGTTCACGCTTGCGGCGATCGCATCGGGCGGGCCGCTAGGAGCGGGCACGGGCGCGCTCTGGCATGCCGCCTGGCGCAGCGAGGACAGCTGAATTTCCGGGCTGCTTGCAACGTCATGGTATCCGCCTGCCGGGCAGCCGCATAGGATAACAGTACTATGCATTGGTGGAGGAGCTTGACGATGAAGACGAACGGAAGGCCCGCAAAGGGCAGCAAACCTTATGTACCCGGCGGAGCGCCGCTCGCGCCGAAAGCCAGGAGCCAGCAGGGAGGCAGAGGCAGGCAATCTTCAAAGCCTTTATACCACTATGACAATCCGAACATATCGGAAATCGACTGGCTGGACGACATTCCCGCTTCTATTCGCGTCCCGTTGGCGGCCAAGGAAAGCCGAGTCCCCAAAGTCAGGCTTCACGGCGTTGCCTTGGAGAGCGTTTCGGACACGCTGCCCTGGGCCGGAACGGAGCCGGAAGCTGAATTCAAGCCGTCTGCGCCATCAGATGCAGACGCCGCTCTGTCCAGGATCGGGGATCAGCCGGAGGAGCTTCCGGCGGAAAAAGAGCAGCCCGGATATGACGTGAGCGAGATCCGTTACAGCTCGGCGTTGTCCGTCCGAGCGCCGGGCACAGCGCGGCTGCTGCCACGGCAGGCGTTGGCCGCAGACGACGGGCCAGCCTCGCCCGATGACGAAGCAGGGCAGTCCCCAAAAGGAGCCGGCGTGCAGCACGGAACGATTCCGTTCGCTTTTCGCGACCGCGCCAGAATCGACCTGATCATTCCGCTCCAGACTCCGTTCATGGACAGCGAATATTCGTTCGTCTGCTCCCTCGACGTTCCCCATTGCCACGCTGTCGTGCGCGCCAAGCTGACGGCAGAGGCGGTAGTCACCCTCATCCGCACGCAGGAGGAGGGCAATGCCCGGGGCCGAATCGATTGGATCGCCGCCGGCAGGCTGCAGGAAGGGATCTGAACGCGGTCGGGCAGCCGTCTCCGTTTCCCGGTAATGGGTGGAGAGCCGGAGGCGGATCGGGGAAACAAGAGAACAAGAGGTGAAGGGGATTCAATGAATAAATGACCCCCTAAATCAGGGGATGGATGAATTGAAGAATGAATCCAAAAATCGATGCCGATGGATGAATCGATAGATCGATGGATCGATGAATCGATGGATCAATGGATCGATGAGTCGGTGAATGGATGACGGCCGAATTCAATGGTTCGTTCGAAGACAAATCGACAAACGAATAAAATGGGCTGCTGAAAGAGCTGTGCGGACGTCATCTCGGGATGACGCGGCGCAGCTCTTTTTGATTCCTATACTCCCCGGTTATCCCGCCTGTACAAATGCCGTGCCATCGTTCCCGCTCTCTCATAAGCTGGCAAGTAGTGAGGTGAAATGATGAGAGACGCACGCTCGAGAAGCCAAGGCGGACGTCGGGAAGGGGCAGGAGCCCCGCGAAGGAACGATGGCGCCGGGAGGCCAGGCGGCTTCGCGGCTAAGGTCCGGCCTGCCGGTATGGGAAAGGGCGGGAATGGACGCCGGTCGCCTGGCAAGCTTCCAGCCTCCGGCCCGACTTCCGCATTCGGAGCGGAAGCCCGCGATTCAGACGGCGCACCGCCCTTCTTGTCGGTCATTATTCCGGTCATGAATGAACGGCGGACGATTGCCGCCGTGTTGAAGCAGGCTGCGAGAATCCATCCGCACACGGAGCTGATTGTCGTCGCCAACGGTTCCACCGACGGATCTGCGGAAGCAGCCGAACGCTGCGGCGCCAAGGTGATCCGATACCTGAGTCCTCTCGGACACGATGTCGGACGCGCCATAGGCGCCCGTGCCGCCCAAGGAGAGATCCTTCTTTTCCTGGACGGAGATATGGTGCTGTCCGCCGTCAAGCTGAGGCCGTTCGTCGATGTCATTGCCCGCGGGCGAGCGGATGTCGCCTTGAACAATTACTCCGGTCCTGTCCATACATCCCGGGTTCATCCCGTCGTGCTGGCGAAGCATGCCCTCAATGAGATGCTCGGCCGGCCCGATCTCAAAGGAACCTCGCTCACCGCCGTCCCCCACGCGATGTCGAGGGGCGCATTGTCGGTCATCGGATCGGAATCGCTGCTCGTTCCGCCTCTTGCCCACGCCAAGGCGGCAGCGGCGGGACTGAGGATCGTCCTGCCGATCCGGGTCGATGTCGGCCGCTGCAACCGGCCGCGCCGCGAGCGCGAGCGGTCAAGGCCGCTTCACCGGCTCATAATCGGGGATCATCTCGAAGCGATCGCTTGGCTGTCGAGGCAAGCTGCGTCCGATAAAGAAACTCCTGTCCTTCCCGAGTCCGACGGCGCGGAAACCGGACATGGGGGAGGGACGGAATGATGCAGGGCGGCAGGACGGTCCGTCCGGGGACAGGGAGACAGGACGGCAGAGGGTCCGGATATGGAAGGACCGGCAGGGCAAAGGCAGCCGGCAACGGCAGAACGACAAGCCCGAACGAAAAAGGCAATGCCGGCAGCAAAGCCGGTCCAACCCGATTTCGAAGCGGCAAAGCCGGCCGAACCCGCTATCGCAGCAGCAAAACCAATCCAACCCGCGATCGCAGCAGCGGGGGCAATAGCGCGGTCTATCCCGGCTGGAAGCCTCTCTCCGCCGCTGTCGTGGCCGGGAGCGACGCCGGACAGCTGGCCGAAGCTGCGGAGATCATGCGGCGGAAAGGGTTCAGCCCGGTCATCGAAATGCTCTACCGTGCAGGCAGCCGGCTTGGCGGAGCCGGGGAGACTGAAGCAGCTTCGAACCGGTCCGAAGCCGACGTGCGCCATCCCGATCTCGATGCCATTCATGTCCATGAAGCGCTGGCGGCTGGTTCCGTTCTTGCAGCCGCCTCGGAGAAGGATGCCGTCCTGTATGCGGATGCCGGGCTCGGAGCCGATGCGCTTGCCCGGCTGCCGGCGCAGGCTCTCATTGCCAAAGCCGTTTCCTCCCACCGGCCATGTGCCGCGGTTCCGTCAAGCACAAGCCGCGCGGTCCCGTTCTCGAGCTGGAGCAAGTCCATGGTTCTGAGCGCCTTCATGCACTGGTCGCTCGGAGAAGAGACGCGCAGCTTCGCGTCGATGGAACGGGCCGTTTTCGCTTTGAACCGCAAAGCCGCGGAGCTGCTTCAAGGGGATGCCCTTGCCGATCCGGCCGAAGCATTGGCGACGCTGCTGGCGGCAGGGGGGAAGGCGGTCACGGTAACGGCGCCGGCAGCCGCTGCGGGAAGCGCGCGCGCAGGGAAGCCGCTTCCGGAGGAGGGCGTCCGCTGCGCCCAAGCCGTTGTACGGATTCTAGAAAGGAAAGGCGGGCCGAGATCCGCCTTCCCGGATTACGACCGCCGCCGCGATGTCGCAGGAAAAGAGTCTGATTAGCGCATTTGCTTAAAGAAGAGAAGGAGTGAACGTCTGTTGAAAGCCATTCTGCTTGCAGGAGGAACCGGTACCCGGCTGATGCCGCTGACGGGACTGATGAACAAACACTTGCTCCCGGTGTACAACTATCCGATGATCCACTACGCCGTGAATACGCTCGCGGCGGCGGGAGCGGATGAAATTCTCTTCATTACGGGCCGCCGCTCGGCGGGAATGTTCATCGAGTATTTCGGCAGCGGCCGCGGGCACGGGGCATCGATAACCTATCTCATCCAGGAGGAGGCCGGAGGCATCGCCCAGGCTCTTGAGCTGGCGAAGCCCTATGTCGGCAAGGAAGAGAAGTTCCTGATGCTGCTTGGCGACAATCTGGTCGACGACTCCCTCGAGCCCTATGTGAAGGCATACGAGAAGGAGCCTGCCGGAAGCGCGATGGTTCTGCTCAAGGAAGTTCCCGATCCGGAAAGGTACGGGGTGCCGGTGTTCGATGAAGGCGGAAAGATACTCCGAATCGAGGAGAAGCCGGCTGCTCCCGCTTGCAGCTACAGCGTGACCGGCATCTATCTCTACGACGGCAGCGTCTTCGACGTCGTCTCCGCGATTGCTCCTTCAGGAAGAGGGGAGCTTGAAATCACGGACGTCAACAATGTCTACGCGGCCGCAGGCAAGCTGGCGCATGCGATGCTGCAGGGCTGGTGGGCGGATGCAGGGACGTTCGATTCTCTTCTTGAAGCAGCCCGGCACAAGAAGGATGGAGAGGGACAGAAATGAGAGCCTGCTCCAGGAGCGGCTGCCGGAACGGGGCCAAGGAGGCCGCAGCTCCGTGAGCGGGCGGCGAGGCGCTTCCAGAACCGTTCCAGCAGCCGCATCAAATGCGATGAAAGCAGTTCCGGCAATGCCGTCCCTAGCGGCAAATGCGGCGGATGCGCCAGAGGAGGCGCCGCAGACGCACGCTCCCGGATGGCAGGAAGGCTTCGATCACGGCTTCGAAGCCGGGAAGGCAGCCTTGGGGCAGCGATGGCCGGGCACGAGCATCATCATTCCGACCTACAACAAGCGGGACTACCTGGTCCGCTGCCTGGACAGCATTCGGAGGCATACTCCAGAGCCATACGAAATCATCGTCGTGGACAATGCCTCGGCGGACGGGACGGCTGCCATGCTGGAAACCTATTCGCTGCTGCTTGGCCCGGGCAAGCTCCGCTTCCGGGTCATGGACCGCAATCTCGGTTTTGCGGGAGCGGTCAACCGCGGCCTCATGATGGCCAGAGGCGACAGGCTGCTGCTGCTCAACAACGACACGCTGGTGACGGAGCGCTGGCTGGATAACCTGACGGCCTGCCTGGAACGAAGTCCCTTCGCCGGCATCGTCGGTCCCGTCACCAACTTCATCAGCGGCAGCCAGCTCGTGAAGGTTCCCTATCGTTCGATCAAGGGGATGGATGTCTGGGCTCGGGGCCGCAACAAGCCGGATTCGCGGCGCTGGAAAGAGACGGCGAGACTGACCGGCTTCTGCATGCTGATGCGCCGCTCCTTGTGGGAGGCGATCGGGTACTTCGACGAGGGTTATCAGGTAGGAAACTACGAGGATGACGATTTCTGCCTGCGCGCGAGGCTGCTGAGCCTGCGGCTGTACATTGCGGGAGACTGCTTCATTCATCATTTCGGCAGCGTCACGGTGCGGGAGGAAGCCCGCATGACGGCCATCACCGAGAGCAACCGGCTCTTTTACAAGGCCAAATGGGAGGATCCGGCGGGCGTTCTTCGGGCGCCGTCGGCGAAGGATCCGGAACTGGCGAAGCCGGCTGGCGAGGCGTCCTTCTATCCAGGCGGGGTCGCTGCGGAAGGGGCCGACGGAACGGTCTGGTGGCTGGAGAGGGGAGTCCGCTGGAAAATCGAGGGAGGCTGGGAGCTTCCTTCCGTCCGCTTGGGAAGGCCCGTGCTGAGCAGCTACCGCCCGGCTGCGGCAACGATCGCTTCCAGCATCGCGGCTTCCCGCTGGAGAAGCGAGAAGTCCGCCCCGTCCCTGCCGCTGGACGGGGAGAGCTCAACCGGCGATTTTCCACCGCCCTATGCGGCATGGCTGAACGGCTCCCTTGCTTATGTGGAAGAGGGGCGGCGCAGGACCGTTCTCAACCCGGCGGCCGCGGAGCGCTGGGGGCTTCATCTTAAGCCCCTGATGCCTGAGGCGGATGCCGCTGCGGCGCTGCTACCGGCCGGGCTGCCTGTTATTGCTCCCCCTCTGCTGTACCAGCGTCTATGAAATCATGCGGCGGGACAAGGGCTTACAAGGATTCCAAGGAGGATATTTCATGAAGACAAAAAGAAGTGCCGTGAGAAAACGGCTGCCTTCCGCAGCGCTCGGGCGGCGAAAAAAAGCAGCCGGAGCGAAAAAAGGAAAGTCGGCCGCAAAGAAGAAGACTCGTTCCGTCAGACGATCGGCGGCGGCAAAACGGCCGCGCCGCCGGCAGGCGGCAGCGCGGCGCCGAGCCGTCCATGGGTTCGTGGAGCCGGCGATCATGCAGGGAAGCCCCGCTTTCCAGGCCGGATTCCAGCAGACGTACACAGAGGGGTATCAGGCTGGCTTCGGCATGGGCTATGAAGAGGGACTGCAATTCGCCTATGAAACCCAGCCCGGCTGATTTCAAAGCTTTCAGGCCGCCGTCCGGCGGCTTTTTTTTAGGCGACCGAAACGCTCCAGGCGGCTCCTGTCCGGCAATACGGGCATTCATCCGTTGCGGCAGCCGGATGCAGGGGACGCAGCCCGCGTCGTCGCCGCAGGCGTTCATTCTGCTAATCTAGTCATCCGCCATTTTTGGCGGCGCGAGGACAAGAGACCAAGTAGACAGCGGCCTCCGGACATATAGTAGGAGCAGAGCAAGGTCAAGAAGGGAGGCATTCGGCATGCCAAGCCACGTACCGCGGACGGTTGAAGCGGGAAGGCAGGAGGGGCATCGGATCGGATTGGAGGAAGGCCGCCGGGACGGCGCCTGCCAGGCTGCGGCATCCGCCGCGCGGGTATGGACGCCCGAAGCGCGAAGAGCCATGAGCGTCATGTACGTCCCGCAAGGGTTTCCGGCGATCGACCAAGGCGTGCAGGAAGCGCTGGCGATGCACGCCAGCTCGGTTGCTGTAAGCAGTCCCGGCACCATGTTCGTTGACGCGGAGAGGCTCAGGCCGGATCTGGTGCTCGTCATGAACGGCTTGCATCACGTGTTTCCGGCCGATCAGCCTTCACAGATCGCAGCGATCCGGAATTTGGGCATACCGGCCGCCATCTGGTTCGCGGACGATCCCTATTTTACGAGGGAAACGAGCAGCCTGGCGTTCTGCTACGATTACGTCTTCACCCACGACCTCGAGGCGGTCGATTTCTATCGTCGGCTGGGACATCCGCAAGTTCATTACGCGCCGCTCGGCGTCAATACGGGGGTCTACCATGCCAAGCCGGTTCCCCGCAAATACCGCAGCGACGTTTGCTTCATCGGCCAGGGCTTCTGGAACCGGATCGGGCTGCTGGATCAGGTGCTGCCGCAGCTGCAAGGCCTCAGGGTCGTCATCGCCGGGGGGGAATGGGAGCGTCTGAGTCCAAGGGCGCGCAAGAGCTGCCAGCTGCTTCCCGGCTGGATGCCGATCGAGGAGACGGTGAACTATTACAACGGCGCCCGGATCGTCCTGAACATCCACCGGACGACGGAACCGGGAGTCGACAACCACAACGACCACGGTCTCCGCGGCGCCTCCATCAATCCAAGGACGTATGAAATTTCCGCCTGCGGAACGCTGCAGATGACCGATATCCGCGATGACCTCGGCCGTTATTACGTGCCGGGACAGGAGCTGGACACCTTTGCCGACGCAGGAGAGCTGGTCGGCAAAATAAGGCATTATCTTCTTCATGAAGACCTGCGCAGAGCCGTCTCCGTGAAAGGGATGCTGCGCACGCTTCAGGAACACACCTTCGCCCGCCGCGTCGGAGATCTTCTGGATCTGCTCCCCCTGGGCTGACGGCGTGAGTGCTGCTATCAAAAGAGGAGGACTAAAGTTGGCAGTTAAATCCCTGCGCAAGGGCAGGCGCGCAGCCAAGCATGCGCCTTCCCGCGCAAGCAAGAAGCGCTTCCTGCAACCCGTCGCCCCGATGCTTCCGGATCCGGAGCTGGAAAGGGGCAGGGCAGCAGGCTTCGCGACGGGACATGAGCACGGCCGCTGGTTCGGCAAATGCGAGGCCGGCCTTTCCCTGGTAAGCTATTCGCCTCCCATATTCCCGCTTCATATCATGTTTATCGCTACCGCAAAAGGATATCCGTATTCTCCCCTGGACGCCTCCATCGCCGACTCGCTCCGTTCCATGACGTTGAGGCTCAGCGTGAGCGATACGCTGCAAAATTACGTTCAGCAGGCCGAAACGCTCCGGCCCGACGCGGTCATCTTCCTGGACGGCCTGCAGGCTCCGGTCGAGAACGTCGACGCCATCCGGGCGCTCGGCATCCGGACAGCCGTCTGGTTCACGGATGATCCCTACTATTCCGACATCACCCGCAAGCTCGCTCCGCATTACGACTTCGTCTTTACGCTGGAGAAAAACTGCGTCGAATTCTACCGCAGGCTCGGATGCCCCAACGTCCATTACCTTCCGCTCGGCGTCAATCCCGATGAATTCCGCCCCCGCAATCCCGATCTGTCCCTCCGCAGGGAAATCAGCTTCGTCGGTTCCGCTTATCACAAGCGCGTCGACTTCTTCGACCAGATCACTCCGTACCTCGCCACTCGCGATATTATCATCTCCGGTCTCTGGTGGGAGCGGCTGCGCGATTATCAGCTCCTCTCCTCCCGCATCCGGGCGGGCCACTGGATGGGACCGCTGGAGACGGCGGCGACGTACAACGGAGCGAAGATCGTCATCAACATGCACCGTGCCCATGACGACGAAACGTTCAACAGCAACAGCGAGATGATCACGGCGGTTTCTCCCAATCCCCGCACGTTCGAAATATCCGCCTGCGGCACCCTGCAGCTGACGGACGTACGGGAAGACCTGGCCAGCTTCTACACGCCGGGAGTGGAAATCGCGACCTATTCCTCGCCTCAGGAATTGGTCGAGAAGATCGATTATTACCTCCAGCACGAGCAAGAGAGGCAGGACATCGCGCTGCGCTCCATGCACCGGACGATGAAGGAGCATACCTACGCGCATCGGCTGAACTACATGCTGACGGCGATGTTTCCGTCCTGATGCGCCGGCTTCCGACCGAAGGGGGTGAAGAAATTGATTTCGAACCCGACCATCCTGTTCTTCTCCCATATATGCAGTCCTGACGCGATAACAGGAGCCGAGAAGCTGCTGCTGCTCACGATGACAGAGCTGGCCGGAGAGGCTTCATGCATTCTGGCCGTGCCCGAGGAAGGCATCCTGTCGGCAAGGGCGAGAGCGGCCGGAATCAGGGTGCATGTCACAGGCGCTGTCCCGATCTACTATTCCATGTATCAAGCCCACCCGGCCATTCTGGAGGAGGTTTCCGGAGGCGTCCACAGCTCCGGCATGGAGGCGCTGTACCGTCTTCTCATCGCCGTAAAGCCGCATGCGGTATGGGTCAACACCTGCGTTCATCCCCTGCCTGCCATCGCGGCGACGAGGCTGGGAGTGCCGGTCATCTGGTGCTTGACGGAGACGATGCGGACGTCGGCAGGGACCGGCAGCGTTCAGGAGCTGATGGAAGCCCATACCGACCTGCTGGTCGGAATATCCGCCTCGACCCTGTCGCCGATTCATTCCCCTAGCCTGCTCGCAAAGTCCGCCGTCCTCTATCCGGCGGTCGACGGGTCGAATTTCGAGCCATGGACCTGGACTTCCAGACGGGCGAAGCGAAGGGCCCAGCTGAATGTGGCCGAAAATCAATGCCTGATCGGCTTCATCGCTTCCCATCTCTATGAGAACAAAGGCCTCGACCACTTCATGGCGATGGCTCTGCATGTCGGAGCCAGCCATCCCGAAGCGGTATTCGCGGTCACCGGCAATCCGGTCGATCCGCCTTATCTGGAGCGATGCATCCGCATGGCGGCTTCCTCCGGCATGGCGGACCGGTTCCGCTGGCTGCCCTTCGAGACCGACATCCGCAACGCCTATCCTGCGCTCGATATTCTGGTCGTACCCAGCATTGTGGAGGAAGGCTTCGGGATGACGGCGCTGGAAGGGATGCTGTTCGGCAAGCCTGTCGTCGCGTACGCATCGGGAGGACTCGCCGAAATCATGCGCGCGACGGGAAACGCAGAGCGTCTGGCCGCTGCGGGCCATCCATACGAGCTGGCTGCGCTCGTCTCGCAGCTGACCGCGAACATGCCGCTGCGGCTGGCTGTCGCCGCAAGGAGCGGCGCGGCCGCCCTGGAGGTATTCGGCATGCCGGCCTACCGCAGCCGGCTGACCGAGCGGATCCGGCAGCTGCATCTGTCCGGCCGGACTTCGCCTCGGATCGTTCATGGAAGCGGCGCACAGGTATACGAGCTGAGGGATTGGCAGCTGCGCCCGTTCCGCAGCCCGGAAGCGTTGGCGGAAGCCGGCTATGCGCACCAAGCGCGGCAGGAGATGCCCGATGCAGTGCTGGCCTTGCTTGGCGCAGGCGAGCCGATCGGCTCGGATCCGCCGCATGCCGGGCATTCCCCGGCAGCTTCCCGGCGCGCTTCCTCGGGAAGCCGCCGCGCGAGCCGCCGCAGAAAAAGGCGGGGCGGACGCAAAGGCGGGATGAGGCCGCGCAAGGGAAGGGCGCTCTCCGCAGGCCGATCATCCCGCAGGAAAGCGGGCCGCCGGGCGGGCGGCGGCAAGCGCCGGCGTTCCGCAGGCAAAAAGCGGCGCTGAGCGATTGAGCATGCCGGCAGCCCGACTGGATGCTGTCCGGCAAATTACGAATGGCAGAAAGGCGGAACTATGACGTGCGCGTAATGACCGTACTCGGCACGCGGCCGGAGATCATCCGGCTGAGCCTCATTATCGGCAAGCTGGACCGGCTGGCGGCAAGCCATGTATTGGTCCATACGGGCCAGAATTATACGGCTTCGCTGAATGATGTCTTTTTTGAAGAGATGGGAATCCGCAAGCCCGACCATATCATGTCGGGAGGCAGCCATTCCCTCGGTGGACAGCTGTCGCTCATGTTCGGCGAGATGGAGCGGCTGCTCCGGCTGGAGAAGCCCGATGTCGTGCTGCTGCTCGGCGACACCAACAGCGCGCTGTGCGCGATCGTCGCAGAGCGGATGGGCATCCCGGTCGTGCATATGGAAGCGGGTAACCGGTGTTACGACCTGACCGTGCCGGAAGAGAAGAACAGGCGGATCATCGATTCCGTGTCGACCATCAACATGCCGTATACGGAGTACAGCAAGAGCAATCTGCTGCGCGAGGGCTTCCCGGCGAACCGGATCGTCCGGACCGGCAATCCGATTCATGAAGTGATGGAGCATTACAAGGACCGGATCGCCGCAAGCCGCATTCTGGAGCGGCTCGGACTGCTGGAGAAGGAGTATGTCCTCGTCACGACCCACCGCGCCGAGAACGTGGACGTGCCCGCCCATCTCGACGGCATCCTCGAAGGCTTGAATCTGATCGCGGACCGCAGCGGCAAGCGGCTCGTCTGCAGCATCCATCCCCGCACCCGATCCCGCATCGAATCCGGCGGTACGGCGGTCTCTCCCCATCCGCTCGTGGAATTCCATGAGCCGTTCGGCTTCTTCGACTTCGTCCGGCTGGAGCAGAGCGCCTGGTGCGCCGTATCGGACAGCGGCACCGTGCAGGAGGAATGCTGCCTGCTCGGCGTCCCGACCGTCACGATCCGCAATACGACGGAGCGGCCCGAGACGGTGGACTGCGGCAGCAACGCCGTCAGCGGCCTGCGTGCCGGCAATATCGCGGATGCCGTCGAGGTCATGACTTCTCTTCCGCCAAGCTGGACCATTCCGGCAGGCTATCAGTCCCCCGACGTATCCGACATCGTAGTGAAATATTTGCTTGGAGGGAAATGGAATGTTTGAAAACTCGCGTATTCTCGTTACCGGAGGCACCGGTTCCTGGGGGTATGAGCTGATTCGCCAGCTGCTGCCGCAAAATCCGAAGGAAATCGTCGTGTTCTCCCGCAGCGAATCCGCCCAGGTGACGATGAGCCGCACGTTCGAGGATTCCCGTCTGACGTTCCGGATCGGCGACATCCGCGACCTGGATGCGCTGACGAAGGCGACGATGGGCGTAGACTACGTCTTCCACCTGGCCGCGCTCAAGCATGTGCCGGTCTGCGAGGAGCAGCCCTATGAAGCGCTCAAGACCAACGTGCTCGGCACGCAGAACGTCATCGAGGCGGCAACCGCGAACAAAGTGAAGCGCGTCATCTATATTTCGACCGACAAGGCGGCCAATCCGTCGAATTTCTACGGCATGACCAAGGCGATCGGAGAGAAGCTGATCGTGTACGCGAACCTGCTTCACACCGATACGAAGTTCGTCTGCGTGCGCGGCGGCAATGTGCTGGGCACGAACGGAAGCGTCATCCACCTGTTCACGAACCAGATCCGCAGCAAAGGCCAGGTCCGCCTGACAGACCGCCGCATGACGCGCTTTTTCCTGACGCTCCAGGATGCGATCTCGCTCTTGTTCAAGGCATCGGAGGAAAGCCTCGGAGGCGAAATCTTCGTCATGACGATGCCGACCTGCCGCATCGAGGAGCTGGCCGAGGTGCTGATGGAGGATATCGGCGTCAAAGCCGACGTTATCGAGACCGGCATCCGTCCCGGAGAAAAGCTGCATGAAATCCTGCTCACCGAATTCGAAAGCAAGAGCACCGTCATCTACGACAAGGAATACCTCGTCATCCTGCCTCCGCTCGATATTCCCGGCCTGCAAGAGCATTACGCCTCTTATGAAGCGGTCGCCTTCGACAGCTTCTGCTCGAGCGAGAATCTCATGAACAAGCAGGAAATCCAGGATATGCTGAAGCGGGGCGGCTTCCTCTCATGAAGCTGCTCATCATCGGAGGCGGCGGAATGGCAGGCTCGATGATGGTCGACTATTTCCGCCGCCGCCCAGGGTTTGAAGTCGTCTGGACGACCCGCGACGGCCGCGGCGGCTCGCTCCAGCTGGAGGCCTCCGATCTGGAGGCCGTCCGGAGCGTGATGGAATTCCAGCGCCCGGATCTCGTCGTCAACTGCGTAGGCAAGCTCAACCGCGACGCAGAGGATCATCCGCTCGAGGCTTATATCGTGAACGGGCTGCTTCCCCACTGGCTTGCTTTCGCCGCCTCGGAGATCGGGGCGCGGCTGATCCACATCAGCTCCGACTGCGTCTTCGAGGGAGACCGGGGCGGGTACAGCGAGCACGATATTCCGGACGGCAAAAGCGTGTACGCCCGCTCGAAGGCTCTCGGGGAGCTGCGCGGCTCCGGGCATCTGACGATCCGCACGTCCATCATCGGCCCGGATGCCAATCCTGCCGGAATCGGCCTGCTGAAGTGGTTTCTGGATCAGAAAGGTTCGGTATCGGGATACAGCCGCGTATACTGGAACGGAGTGACGACGCTGGAGCTCGCGAAGGCGGTCGAGTATGCGGCTTCCCGGCCGGAGATCGGCGGCCTCGTGCATCTGCTGGCTGCGGCTCCGGCGAGCAAGCTGGAAATGCTGGAAATGTTCAAGCAGGCCTACGGCCGCACGGACATTGAAATTACGGCGTCTGCCGAGCCGTTCATCGACCGCACCCTCACCGCTGTACGCACCGACTGGGACTACAAGGCCCCAAGCATAGCGGACATGGTGGCAGAGATGGCGGAGTGGGAGAAACGGCGGCTCTGACCGCCGGGCCCGGCGGTCGCGTCTCGGCTCGAGGAAAGCGATGGACCGCTTGAACGAAGGGGGGAAGCGGCATGGAGGAGATGGTCCGGCAGAGGCGTCCGCTGCGCCTTCTGGTGACCGGTGCAGGCGGGTACTGCGGCCGCCATGCGGTAAAGCATTTTACAGAAGCAGAGGGATATGCGGTGGCCGCCATGATCCGGCCGGGCTCCGCGCCGCCGGAGGCGGCGGCCGGCTGCACGGTCGTCGGCTGCGATTTGGCCGACCGCCAGGCCGTAGCGAAGTCCATCGCCAAGATTTCGCCCGACGCGGTGCTGCATCTGGCGGGAGCCAATCATGCCGGCGCCTCCTGGAAGGATCCCGCAGGCTATCTGGAAGCCAATCTGATGGGCACGGTGCATCTGCTGGAAGCCGTCCGGCTGTCCGCTCCCTCCTGCAGGATCATCGTCGCCGGCTCCATGCTCGGCTACAGGCTGCCGGAGGACGGACCGCCCCGGCCGCCTCATCCCTACAGCCTGAGCAAGACGTTCCAAAGAGCCGCCGCCCTCAGCTGGCATTCCATGTACGGCATGGACATCATCGCCGCGGAACCTTGCAATCTTATCGGGCCCGGGCCCTCCGGCGGCCTTAACGCTCTGCTCGCCCGGTACGCGGCTGCTTGCGAGAAGGCTGCGGCGGAGGGAGAGGAGCCTCCGCTCCCGTTCCAGCTCTCCTCTCGGACCGAGAAGCGGGATTTCCTCGATGTCCGCGATGCGGTGCGGGGGTATGAAGCCATCCTGCGGGGCGGCCTCTCCGGGGCGACCTACGCCATGGGGTCCGGCCGGATGCGATCTCTCGGGGAGCTGGCCGATCTGTACCTCAGCCTAGCGGCTTGCCCGCTGGAGATTCAGGCTGGAGACAGCGAGGCGGCGTCTCCTCCGCCTGCGGATGCCTCGGCCTTGGCGGCTCTCGGCTGGAGCGCGGGCATCTCTTTGGAGCAGTCCTGCTCGGACACGCTGGAGGAGGCGCGCCGCGCGCTGAAGAGATGAACATCGGATGGAGATTCTCCTTCTCATGCTGGAGAAGCCGAAAAAATCAAACGGGATGAAACCGAGCGGAAATCGGCTACATCCCGTTTTTTTTCGTTGCTACTTCGTCCCGTTGGAGCGAGAAATAAAAAAATCGAAACTAGCGGGAAACCATTTTCCTAAATGAGAGTTTATCCGATATAATCGGAGTTATCTTATCCTATTTTGTCGAAATAAAAGCCCGTTACTCCACAAGTCGGAAAGCGAGGGGCCTCATGGATTTTCCCATCAATATCCTGCTCGTAGACGATCATCCGGAAAACCTGGTGGCCATTGAGGCGGTTCTCGTCGGAGAACCCTATCGTCTGGTCCGGGCCTATTCCGGTATGGAAGCTTTGCGATGTTTGCTGGAAGAGGAGTTTGCCGTCATTGTCATGGCTGTGCAGATGCCGGGGATGGACGGGATCGAGACGGCCAGCCTCATCCGGACCCGGGAGAAGACCAAATTCGTGCCGATCATCTTCATGACGGCCACGAGCAATAAGATGGAGCACATCTTCGCCGGCTATTCCGTAGGCGCGATGGATTATATGACGAAGCCCTTCGTTCCGCAGATCTTCAAATCCAAAATCGAGGGCTACGTCAGCATGTATGAAGCGAACAAGACCCTCCAGATTCAAAGCGAAACGTTGAAGAACCAGACGAGGCAGCTGGAGAAAGCCAATCTGGCGCTCAGTCAGGCGAAGGAGACGGCGGAGCTCGCCTCCCGCGTGAAGTCGGAATTCCTGGCCATGATGAGCCATGAGATGCGGACTCCGCTAAATGGAATCATCGGCATGTCCGATCTGCTTCTCGCCTCCGATTTGCCGGAGGAATTCACCGAGATGGCCGGCATCATCCACACTAGCGGTCATGCCCTGCTCTCTGTCATCAACCATATTCTCGAATTCTCCAGAATCGAATCCGGAAAGATGGAACTGGAAGAAGAGGCTTTTTCCCTCCAGCACTGCTTGATGGAGACGATGGACCTGTTCACGGCCAAAACCAGGGAACGGGACCTGGAAATAAAAGTCTTCATGGATCCGTCTCTGCCTTCTTATTTGAAGGGAGATGTCAACCGTCTCCGGCAGGTGCTGAACAATCTGGTCGGCAATGCCGTCAAGTTCACCCATGAAGGCGGCGTATGCATAAGGGTGGACAAGCTGGAGGAGACGGCTGATTCCCTTTTGCTTGAATTCAGGATCATGGATACCGGAATCGGAATCCCTCCGGACAAGGTTGACGAGCTGTTTCAGCCGTTCTCCCAGCTGGATGCCTCGACAACCCGGATGTTCGACGGCACGGGCCTCGGATTATCGATCAGCAAATCCCTGGTCGAGCTCATGGGCGGCACGATCCGGGTAGAACCGTCGCATGAACCCGGCACGACCATTATTTTTACGACAGCCGTCAAGCCGTTCCGGCATGACGACGTTCATCCTCAGGAGGATTCGGAATACGCTTCCAAAGAAACGATGCCACACGACAAGGGCATGGATGATCTCATCGTCAAGCCGGACCGATTGGACGTCGGGAAACCGGCCATTCAAAACTATGACTGGATAAAGGGGCAGGGTTGAGGACATGAGCGAGCAAAACGTGAACAACGGATCCAGCGACGGCCGAATCGACGGCGGCGAGCTGCTCAACGCCTTGATGGCGATGAAGAAGGGCAACTTCTCCTACCGGATGCCGTATGACCGCACGGGCGTGGCCGGCAAGGTGGCGGATACGTTCAATGAAATCATGGATATTCATGAGGGCCTGGTGTCTGAAGTCCAGACTGTAGCCAAGGTGGTCGGAAAGGAAGGGAATCTCTCGAAAAGGTTCGTGCAGAAAAATCTGGGCGGTTCCTGGGAAACGATCACCGACTCGCTGAACGGCCTCGTCATCGACTTGATCCAGCCGACGAGCGAGATGGTTCGGGTCATCAACGCCGTTGCCAAAGGCGACCTGTCCCAGAAGGTGGAGCTGGAAATCGAGGGACGGCCGCTTACCGGCGAATTCCAGAGAACGGCGAGCAACATCAATATGATGGTGAATCAGCTCAGCACCTTCGCCTCCGAGGTGACCCGCGTGGCGCGCGAGGTCGGCACGGAAGGAATTCTGGGCGGCCAGGCGGACGTCAAAGGCGTATCGGGCACTTGGAAAGATCTGACCGACAGCGTGAATTACATGGCGACCAACCTGACGGATCAAGTGCGCAATATCGCGGCGGTCACCACTGCCGTCGCAAACGGAGATCTGTCGAAGCAGATCACGGTCAGTGCGCGTGGAGAGATTCAGGAGCTCAAGAATACGATCAATACGATGGTGGACCAGCTCTCCATGTTCTCCTCCGAGGTGACCCGCGTGGCTCGCGAGGTCGGCACGGAGGGCAAGCTCGGCGGGCAGGCGGATGTCAAGGGCGTATCCGGCACCTGGCGGGATTTGACCGAGAGCGTCAACTACATGGCTTCCAATCTGACCAACCAGGTGCGCAACATCGCGGTCGTCACCACGGCGGTCGCAAACGGCGACCTGTCGAAGAAGATCACCGCGGATGTGCAGGGCGAGATTCTGGAATTGAAGAACACGATCAACACGATGGTGGATCAGTTGTCGACGTTTGCTTCCGAGGTGACCCGGATGGCGCGCGAGGTCGGCACGGAAGGGATTCTCGGCGGACAGGCGGATGTCAAAGGCGTCTCCGGCACCTGGCGGGATCTGACTGAAAGCGTCAACTACATGGCTTCCAACCTGACCAACCAGGTGCGCAACATCGCAGAGGTGACGACCGCGGTCGCGAAGGGCGACTTGTCGAAGACGATAACCGTCGACGCCAAAGGCGAGATCCTCCAGCTGAAGAGCACGATCAATATCATGGTGGATCAGCTCAGCAACTTCGCCTCGGAGGTGACGCGGGTTGCGCGCGAGGTGTCGACGGAAGGAATCCTCGGCGGGCAGGCGGATGTCAAAGGGGTATCCGGCACCTGGAAGGATCTTACCGACAGCGTCAACTTCATGGCCGGCACGCTGACCGATCAAGTTCGCAATATCGCCGAGGTGACGACAGCTGTCGCCAAAGGCGATCTGTCCAAGCAAATCACTGTCAACGCGAAAGGCGAGATCCTGGAGCTCAAGAATACGATCAACACGATGGTGGAGCAGCTCTCTACCTTCGCCTCCGAGGTGACGCGGGTCGCACGGGAGGTCGGCACCGAGGGCATGCTGGGCGGACAAGCCCAGGTCAAGGGCGTTGCAGGCACCTGGCGCGATTTGACCGAGAGCGTCAATTACATGGCTTCGAACTTGACCAACCAGGTGCGCAACATCGCGGTCGTGACGACGGCTGTCGCGAACGGCGATCTGTCCAAGAAAATTACGGCGGATGTGCAGGGCGAGATCCTGGAGCTCAAGATCACGATCAACACAATGGTAGACCAGCTCTCGATGTTCTCCTCCGAGGTGACGCGGGTGGCGCGCGAGGTCGGGACGGACGGAAAGCTGGGCGGGCAAGCGCAGGTCAAAGGGGTCGGCGGCACCTGGAAGGACTTGACCGAAAGCGTCAATAACATGGCCCGGAATCTGACGGACCAGGTGCGCAACATCGCGGACGTCACGACGGCGGTCGCGAAGGGCGATCTGTCCAAGAAGATCACCGTCGATGTCAAAGGCGAGATCCTGGAGCTGAAAAACACCATCAATACGATGGTGGACCAGCTCTCGACCTTCGCCTCCGAGGTTACGCGCGTAGCTCGCGAGGTCGGCACGGACGGCAAGCTCGGCGCGCAGGCTGAAGTGAAGGATGTGTCCGGCACCTGGAAGGATCTGACCGATACGGTCAACTACATGGCCAGCAACCTGACGGTCCAGATGCGCAACATTGCCGGCGTGACGACGGCCGTCGCGAACGGCGACCTGTCCAAGAAAATCACGGTCGACGTCAAAGGCGAGCTGCTGGAGCTGAAGAACACGATCAACACGATGGTGGACCAGCTCAATTCGTTCGCCTCCGAGGTTACGCGGGTGGCGCGGGAGGTCGGCACGGACGGCAAGCTGGGCGGACAAGCCCAGGTGCGCGGCGTCGGCGGAATCTGGAAGGACCTCACCGACAACGTCAATATCATGGCGACGAACCTGACGGATCAGGTGCGCGGGATCGCCAAGGTCGTCACTGCGGTGGCGAACGGCAACCTGAAGCAGAAGCTTACCGTGGAAGCCAAGGGCGAAATCGCCGAGCTGACGGATACGATCAACAATATGATCGAGACGCTGGCCACCTTCGCCGACCAGGTGACCACCGTGGCGCGGGAGGTAGGCGCCGAAGGCAAGCTGGGCGGCCAAGCGAGCGTGCCGGGCGCAGCCGGCACCTGGCGCGATCTCACCGACAACGTCAACTACATGGCGAGCACGCTGACCACCCAGGTGCGCGCCATCACCAACGTCGCGACCGCGGTGACCAACGGCGATCTGTCGCGCGCCATCGACGTGTCCGCATCCGGAGAAGTCGCGACGCTGAAGGACAACATCAATGAAATGATCCGGAACCTGAAGGAGACGACCCGGATCAATACGGAGCAGGACTGGCTCAAGACCAACCTCGCCAAGTTTTCGCGGCTGCTGCAGGGGCAAAGGGATCTGTATGCCGTCAGCCGCATGATCCTGTCGGAGCTGGCTCCGCTCGTATCGATGCAGCATGGCGTCTTCTACATCAACGAACCGGTCGGCGGCGAGCCGGTGCTGAAGCTGTTCGCGAGCTATGCCTACCAGACCCGCAAGCATCTGGCGAACGAATTCCGGGCCGGACAGGGGCTGGTCGGCCAGTGCCTGATCGAGAAGCAGCGGATCCTGCTGACCAACGTGCCGGGCGACTATGTCGTGATTTCGTCCGCTCTGGGAGAAGCGACGCCTCTCAACATCGTCTTGCTGCCGATCATCTTCGAGGACCAGGTGCTGGCGATTCTGGAGCTCGCTTCCTTCCGTCTCTACAGCGATATCGACATTGCCTTCCTGGACCAGCTGACGGAATCCATCGGCATCGTGATCAACACGATGCAGGCGAACCAGCGTACGGAGGAGCTGCTGATTCAGTCGCAGTCCCTCACCGAAGAGCTTCAGAAGCAGCAGATGGAGCTGCGCAACACGAACGACGAGCTCGAGGACAAGGCGAAGCTGCTCGTGCTGCAGAAGGCGGAAGTGGAGAGCAAGAACCATGAGGTCGAAGTGGCCAAACGGTATCTGGAGGAGAAGGCGGAGCAGCTGGCCCTCACATCCAAGTACAAATCCGAATTCCTGGCCAACATGTCGCATGAGCTCCGCACCCCTCTCAACTCCCTGCTGCTGCTGGCCGAGCAGCTGGCCGAGAATCCGGATGAGAACCTTCACGAGATCCAGGTGAAGTTCGCGAAGACGATCCAGGACTCCGGACTCGAGCTGCTCAATCTGATCAACGACATTCTGGATCTGTCGAAGATCGAATCGGGCACCGTTACGCCGGATTACAGCGAAGTCTCGCTGGCGGAGCTGACAGACGGGCTTGACCGGACCTTCCGCCACATGGTGGACGCCAAGAAGCTGGACTACCGGATCAAGGTCGAATCCGGCGTGCCGGCGAGCATCCTCACGGACTTCAAGCGGCTTCAGCAGATTTTGAAGAATTTGCTTTCCAACGCCTTCAAATTCACGGAGCAGGGACAGATCATGCTCCAGGTCAAAAAAGCGAGCGGGGGCTGGAACCTGGAAAACGACTCGCTGAACCATGCCAAGACGGTCCTCTGCTTCACCGTCAGCGATACCGGAATCGGAATTCCGCCCGAAAAGCAGCAGATCATCTTCGAAGCCTTCCAGCAGGCGGACGGCAGCACGAACCGGGAATACGGAGGAACGGGACTGGGGCTTGCCATCTCCAGGGAGATAGCCGAGATGCTGGGCGGAGAGATCACCCTGTTTAGCGAAGTGAACCAGGGAAGCGTATTTAATCTTTACCTTCCTACGGAAGCGGAATACACGGAGCCGGAGCCCCGCAAGCCGCATGCTCCCGAGGTGATCGACATCACTCCGCCCAAACGCAGAAGCAGCCTGTCCCGGCCGGCGGATGACTCCTTGATGGACGACAGGGACCGCATCGAGCCTGGAGACCGCGTGTTCCTGATCGTGGAGGATGACCAGAAGTTCAATGAGATCATTCTCGATCTCCTCCGAAAGAAAGGAATCAAGGCGGTCATTAGTTCCGGCGGCCTGGACGCCCTGGAACTCGTTCACAAGTACAAGCCGATCGCGATCACGCTGGATCTGCATCTGAGGGACACCGACGGCTGGCTGGTGCTTGAGCAGCTGAAGAACGATATCAAGGTGCGGCATATTCCGATCTGCGTCATGACCGTCGACGAGGACGAGGTGCTCCTGCTGCAGAAGGGAGTGTTCGATTACTTCCGCAAACCGGTGACGAACGAAGAGCTGGAGAACGCGCTGGATCGCTTGAGCCAGTTTGCGGACAATAAGGCCCGCAGCCTGCTGGTGGTCGTTCAAGACGAGCAGGAGCGCAAGGGAATCGTCGAGCTGCTGGGCAGCCAGGATCTCAAGATCACGGCCGTGGACACGGGACGCAAAGGATTGAACCAGCTCAATGCCAAAGCTTTTGACGGTGTGGTTCTGGACAGCGGCTTGAAGGATATGAATCTCATCCGGTTCGTCCGCGAGATGCACAAGGATGCCCGGAACAAAAGGATTCCCATCCTGGCCCGTCTGAGCAGGAAGCTCGCGCCGGCGGAAGAGAACGAATGGGATGAGCTGGTCAAGATGGCGGTTCTCAAAGAGGTCAAATCGAATGCCCAGCTGATCGATGAGACGACTCTCTTCCTGCACCGCAAGGAAGAGAACCTGCCTGCCGGCTCCAGGGACAAGCTGGTCAAGCTGCATCATTCCAATGAAATGATCGAGTACAAGAAAGTGCTTGTGGTCGATGACGATATCCGGAACATTTTTGCTCTCACGTCCATTCTGGAGCGCCATCACATGAAAGTCATTCCGGCGGAGAACGGACAGACGGCTCTGCACATCCTGGAACATACGCCGGATATTGAAATCGTGCTGATGGATATCATGATGCCGGGAATGGACGGATACGAAACCACCCGTGCAATCCGGCAGAAGGCGGAGTTCAAGGATCTTCCCGTTCTTGCGCTGACAGCGAAGGCCATGAAGGGGGATCGGGAGCTATGCCTTGAGGCCGGGTGCTCGGATTACATCACAAAACCGGTCAACAGCGCGCAATTGCTGACCATGATGCGCACGTGGCTGGACAGATGATTCCTGCGTTCCATGAGAAAGGGGCTGTCCCTGAAAGCCATTCGGCTTTCAGGGACAGCCCCTTCATGGTTTAAAATGGATGCCGCATTCACAGCCGCCAATCATCTGTCATTCGAGTCGAGCCTCTGGATTTAAGCCGGCTGCCTGGCGCCGCCTTGCCCGCCGCTGCGCCCGCCGCGATCGTCGCTGCCGCCGCTGCTGCCTGCCTTCGGCTTGGAAGCGAACCAGCCGACGACGGCGATCAGGATGAGCACTGTCCAGAAGATGCCCTTCCACAACCCGCTTTTCGGGAAGCTCGAGCTGATGAGGGCGACATCGGAGTGGCCGATCGTGTAGACCGCTAGCTTGATGCCGACCCAGCCGACGATGGCGAAGGCGGCCGTCTCCAGCCCGGGCCGCTCCACCAGCAGCTTGCCGAAATAAGTAGCGGCAAACCTCATGATGACCAGCCCGACGATGCCGCCCGTCAGGATGAGGATGAATTGGGCGCCGTCGAGGCCGCCGATCCGGGGCAGCGTTGTCGCCGGCAGCGTGATCGCCAGTGCGACAGCCGCGAGAATGGCGTCGACCGCGAAGGCGATGTCGGCCAGCTCGACCTTGAGCACCGTCACCCAGAAGTTTTCGGGCTTCTTCTCGGCCTCCTTCTTAAGCTTGTCCTGCTTGACGAACAGCCGCTTGACCATATGGCTGATCGCAATGTACAGCAGGTAAGCGGCTCCAAGCGCCTGCACGTACCAGACATGAGCGAGGAAGGAGATGATGAACAGGGAAGCGAACCGGAAGACGAAAGCTCCTCCGAGCCCGTAGAACAGAGCTTTTTTCCTTTCCTTTTCCGGGAGATGCTTGACCATGATGGAGATGACCAGCGCGTTGTCCGCAGCCAGAATTCCTTCCAGGCCGATCAGCACCAGAAGCACCCAGGCGTATTCCAAAAGGACCGAGGTTGTCAGGCTTCATCACTCCTTTGAGCTCTTTCGTTGAGGCGTGCATGAATAACAGGACTAGTATGCACTGCTTTTATTTTCCTTAGTCCAGGCCAAAAAAACATTGAATTCCCCTGCCGTTCGTCCCATAATCGGGAATACCGACTTATTCCGGAGGCATGGACCATGAACAATCCCCTTACCAGGCTCAGCGTGAAAATGCAGATGATCCTGCTGTTTTTGATGATGGCCATTCCGATTCTGGGGCTGTTCGTCTACGGCAATATGAAAGCGGAAAGCATTTTGAAGCGCAACATTACGAACGCCTATGCCGAGCTGAACAAGCAGAATCTGGTCATCATCGACAAGGATATGGACAATATCAACCGGATCACGACGACGATCATCCAGAATCCCGCGACGCAGGCCATCGTGCCGGGCAGCCTGGAACCGGTGCTGGACCGGGTCAAGAAATACGCGGCGATGGACAAGCTGCTGCGGGTTTATTCGACCGGAACGGATGGAGAAAATCCGATCTACTATTCCCTTTATGTGTACGATCCCTCGAGCGAGTTCTATTTCGCCCCCTCCATCCAAATGACGCAGAACGGCGTCTACTTCCTCAATTCCGACAACAAGCCGGCCTGGTACGACAAGGCGGTCGAGAACAAGGGACTCGGCTTCATGCAGGTCATCGACAACAACACCGCCTTCAGCAAGGAGAAGACGCTCGCCTATATCCGCGCGGTCAACAACATCGGCGAAGGGAACGTCATCGGCGTCCTGGTCGCGTACAAGATGGACAGCAAGATCGTCGACTCGCTGCGCTCGGTCAATCTGCCCGACGGCGAGATGTTCCTGACGGACAGCCAGGGCACGATCATGTCCTCCACCGTCCAGGGCAAGCTCGGCACCAAGGTCGAGCTGCCCGAAGAGGTCGTCCGCGCGGCCCGATCCGCCAGAAGCGACATGCCTTACCATGCGGTGAACAGCGACGACATCTATGTCGTCAGCGCGGCCAATGCGCTGAACCTGCGCCTCGTCTACGAGATCCCGGTTCAATCGCTGCTCCAGCAGCAAAAGGAGCTCAAGAATGTCATTCTGTTCATCTCGATCGCTTATACGCTGCTCGGCTGCATCGTCATGATCTACTTCTGGCGCTCGCTCATGACGCCGCTGCAGCGACTCTCGACGTTCGTGCGCCGCTACGAGCCCGGCAAGCGGGTGCCGGAGACGCCGGGGCAATCGCGCAGCGACGAGGTCGGCGTCCTCATCTCCGCCGTCTACGGGATGGCGAGGAGGCTCAACAGCCTCATCCATGACCGCTATCAGATGGAGATCCGGCAGAAGGAGGCGCAGCTTCAGATTCTGTACCATCAGATCAATCCGCATCTGCTCTACAACACGCTGGAGAGCATCTATTGGAAAAGCTCGCTCGAGGGCAATTCCGAATCGGCGGAGATGATCAAGGACTTGTCGAAGCTGATGAAGATCAGTCTCAGCCGGGGCCGCGAGATCATCTCGCTGGGGGAGGAGCGCGAGCATGCCGCCGCCTATGTCGCTCTTCAGCAGCGGAGATATGAAGCCGATTTCAAGATGGAGTGGGACGTACCGGAGGAGCTTGGAGGCATCGGCATCCCCAAGATCACCTTGCAGCCGCTGATCGAGAACGCGATCATCCACGGAATCAAGCATATGGGAGAGGACGGGCTCATCCGGGTCGCTGCCGTCCGGGACGAAGAGGGGAGAATCCGGGTGACGGTAGAGGACAACGGCTACAAGGCCGTTGATTACGCCGCGAATGGAGCAGGCCGGCATCGCCGAGGCGATACGAGGTCGCGGAGCGCGTCGGTTATGAATCACCCGCGAGCTGGCCTTCGCCAGATAATCCTGATCCCCGGAGACGGGCTCCTGTTTCTTATCTTTATCTATTCATTTTAGATTCCAGGAGAAAGGGAACATGAGGTCGATGCCGTTCATTCCCGGCATCTGGATGTCGGTGATCATGAGGTCGACTTCCTCCATGCGCAAATAATCCAGCGCCTCATAACCGTTGCTCGCCGTATGGATGTCGGTGATGCCAAGTCCCGCTCCCGCCAGAAGGCTGGCCAGCCCTTTGCAGATAAGCGGTTCGTCGTCCACGATCAATATTCGGTGCATGTCAATTGTCCTCCCCGTCTGATTCGATGCCTGCCTCGCTTGATTGATCCTGCTGATCCGGCAGCAGGATGCTTACCTTCGTGCCTCCGCCAGGCCTCGGCCCGATCGCCAGTCCATACGGATAGCCGTACCGCAGACGGATCCTCTGGTCGATGTTGCGGATTCCGTAGCCGATCGCCGGCGAGCTGTCCGTCTCCCCGAGCCAGCGTGCTGTTCAGCGGCTTGATCAGGTAGTCTCTCGCTCCCAGGCGGATCGCCATCTGCGCATATTGGAACGTCTCATGGGCGGAGACGACGATCGTCTGCACCCAAGGCCGCTTGGAGCGCTCCACGATCAGATTGCTCTGCGCGAGGCCAGCGACGAGGAGCTGTGGTCCAGCCGGCGGCGCGACGAGCAGCTTCAGCAGAAAAACATGAGTCAAGACATCGTTGCGGCCACCGGGCCGCAGGCGCAGGCGGGCAGGGGCAAAGCCCGGACCCTGCTTCGCAAATACGGGTGGGGCCTGGCGTTCCTATTGCCTGCGGCCGCCATCTTCATCCTCTTTTTGTGGCTGCCGATCATCAAGGGATTCTTCTACAGCTTCTACCATATCGACTTCGTCAACGGCGACGAATTCGTCGGATTGGACAATTATCGGACGGTCTTCAGCGATCCCGACGTCTGGACCGCCGTCAAAAATACGCTCTATTATATGGCGCTATGCCTCGTCATGGGCTTCTGGGTCCCGATCGTATTCGCCATCGGAATTTCCGAGATCAAGCGGCTCCAGGGCGTGTTCCGCGTCGCGGCCTACCTGCCGAACGTCATCCCGGTCGTCGTCCTGTACGGGCTCTGGAGATGGATGTACGATCCTGTCGGACCGATCAACGCCGGCATCACGAGCCTGTTCGGAGGAGAGGGCGTCAGCTTCCTGACCGATACGAAGTGGTCGATGATCTCCCTCGTCTTCATGGAGACGTGGCAGCAATTCGGCTCCGCCATGCTCCTGTATCTGGCGGCCGTGCTCAGCATCCCGCGGGACTGGTACGAGGCGGCGGAGATCGACGGAGCGGGCATCTGGCAGAGGATCTGGCATATTACGCTGCCTTCCCTGCGCAGCCTGATCCTGCTCATGCTCGTGCTGCAGATCATCGGCACCTCGCAGGCTTACCAGTCGCAGCTGGCGATTCTGGACGGCGGTCCGGTCAAGGCTACGCTGACCTACGCGCTGCTTATCGTCAAGTATGCGACCACTCGTCTCGATATGGGCGTCGCTTCCGCGATGGGCGTGCTCATGTTCATCGTTCTTGGCGCTCTGGCGATCGTTCAATACCGCCTGGACCGGAAAGGGGACCGATAACATGAGCAGCATGGACAGAGGCATTCTTTCGGAATTCGATCTCAAGCGCAAAGGAACCCGCGCGGGGTATATCATCATGCTCGTCATCATTTTCCTGATGGCGGCATCCATGGTGTATCCGGTTCTTACAACGGCTTTCAACGGACTCAAGGACAACGCGGAGGTCAATTCGTTCCCGCCGCATTTCCTGCCGCAGACATGGGAATGGGGCAACTTCGACGAGGCGTGGAATTACATCGCGCTTCCGACCTTCCTTCGCAATACGCTGCTCATATTCGGCGGCAACATGATCATATCGGTGCTGGTGCTCGGAACGGCTTCCTTCAGCCTCTCGCGCCTCCATGTGCCGAAGCGCCGCAGCATCGAGATGTTCTTCATGATCACGCTTTTCATTCCGCCGACGACCTATCTGATCCCGAACTTCCTCAACCTGAAGGATCTCGGGCTTCTGGATTCGTTCTTCGCCTTCTGGCTGCCGGCCGGCGCCAACGCGTTCTTCCTGCTGCTGCTCAAAAATTTCTTCGACGGAATCAGCATGGAAATCTTCGAGGCGGCAAGAATCGACGGAGCTTCCGAGCTCAGCTGCTTCATCCGCATCGCCGTGCCGCTGTCGCTGCCGATCTTCGCGACGCTGGCCATCTTCGTCTTCTCGACCGCATGGAACGACTGGTTCTGGCCGTCGCTCATCATGCACAAGGACAGCCATTATCCGCTGTCGACGGCGATCTACAAATACGTCATCCAGGCGAAAATGCTCAACCTCAACATCAAATTCGCCATTCTGACGCTCGTCATGCTGCCTCCGATCGCCGTCTTCCTCGTCTTCCAGAGGTTCATCATCCGCGGCCTGCATCTGGGCGGAGTGAAAGGCTGACTTCATCGTAACGACACACATAATGACCATAGAATCGCACATCGTACAATGAATACGCATCCATTATGATGGTTTTGCAAGCTATTCCAGATGAACGCCATTTTATCCATGTTCAAGAAAAGGGGAGTTACACGTGCGCAAATCGACAGCGATCCTGAGCTGCCTGGTGGCGACCAGCGTTCTGCTGGGAGCCTGCGGCAACGGCAACAACGGCAACAGCGGCAGCGGCAACGCGAATACCGGGGGAGCTTCGAGCCCGTCGCCGGCAGTGAGCGAGCCGGCCAACAACACCGCCTCCAATGACGGAGCGGCCGCTCCGGCCGAGGAAGACATCAAGAACAAGAAAATCACGATCAGCATCTATTATCCGCTTCCTGACCAGACGGAGAAGCGCAAATCCGAGGACGACAAGATCGCCCGCTTCCAGAAGGAATACCCGAACGTCACGATCGTCAAATCGGACTGGCATTACAATGTCGACGAAATCGGCGTGAAGATGGCGGCCAACGAAGCTCCGACGTTCTTCAACACGTTCGCGACGGAAGCCGGCTTCCTCGTGCAGCGCGGCTGGGCGGCGGACATCACGGATCTGTGGAACAAATACCCGTTCAAGGACGACATCAATCCGACGCTGCAGAACCAGTTCGTCAAGGACGGCAAAGTATTCGGCATCGTCCAGAACGGGTACTCGACCTCGACCGTCGTCAACAAAAAGCTGCTTGAGGCCAAAAGCGTAGCGGTCCCGTCCTACGACTGGACTTGGGACGACATGCTGAATACGGCCAAAGCGGTCGCCGATCCGAAAAAAGGCGTCGCCGGCATCGCTCCAATGGGCAAAGGCAACGAGTCGGGCTGGAACTGGACCAACTTCCTGTTCGAAGCAGGCGGCCAGATCCAGACGACGGACGGCGGCAAGGTAACGGCTGCCTTCAACTCCGACGCAGCCGTCAAAGCGCTGCAGTTCTACCAGAAGCTGCGCTGGGAAGCCAACGCCATTCCGAAGGACTGGGCGCTCGGCTGGGGAGACGCGGTCGGCGCGTTCGCTCAAGGGCGTACGGCCATGGTCATCGCCGGTGCGGAAGGCGTGCTGGATCAAGCGCTCAACCAAGGCGGCATGAAGCCTGAGGACGTCGCCACCTACCCGATGCCTGCGGCTGAAGCCGGCGGCAAGCATTCCGGCATTCTGGGCGGCGACTATCTCGTCATCAACCCGAACGCCTCGAAGGATGAGCAGGAGATGGCGTTCCGCTACATCACGTTCGACTACTTCTCCGACAGCTACCTGAGCGCGGTCGAAAAGGATATCCAGGCCCGCCAAGCGGACAAAAAGTACTATATCCCGCCGCAAATGAGCTACTACAAAGAGGATTCGGAATACGGCAAGAAGCTTCAAGCGATCTACGACAAGTACACCAACGTGTACAAGTACGATCCCGAATCCAACAAGCTGCTCGACGGCAACCCGGAAGCCCAGTACAACACGCAGGAATACTACGCCGAGATGACCAACATCATCCAGGAAGTATTCTCCAAGAAGGATGTCGACTTCAAAGCCAAGCTGGATGCGGCTGCCAAGACGATGCAATCCAAGTACTACGACGCGATCAAAGTCCAATAATGCTTTCCACTTTAATGTAGAAAGAAGCCGGATCTGCCAAGCGCAGATCCGGCTTTTTCCTGTCGGGCCGGGCCGGCCGCAGCAGCCTGCAGCGCTCTTTGAGATCAAAGGGACATGAACATGAAATCTTCATTTGCGACTTTCTAAAGATAACCATATACTAAATAAAAATCTTTAGAAAAAGACGACAAAGGAAGAGGGTTTTGCCATGATTACTCATTATGCGAATGTGCAGCTTCATACGGTGTCTCTGGAGGGCGTCAGGCAGTTCTACGGGGAGCTTCTGCAGCTTCCGGTCGTCTACCGGTCGGACAGCGAGATCCGTTTCCGGGTCGCCGATCGAAGCATCCTTTCCTTTGTGGAGACGTTCGAGCCGATCTCACCCGCCCATCTTGCTTTCGCGATTCCCTATTCCCGGTTCGAACGGGTAGTCGAATGGGCCGAATCCCGGCAGCTGACCTTTTTGAAATGGGAGGATGGCCGCGCCATCGATGATTACGAGACGGGCAAGAACATCTACTTCCGCGACGGCGACGGCCATCTGCTGGAAATCATCACCGACAGGGAAGGGGATGCAGGCTCTGCGAGCCCTTTTTCGGCGGATTTTCCGGTTCTTTTCATCCGGGAGGTCGGATTTCCGGTCGAATCCGTCCCGGAGTTCAGGCAGAAGCTGGTGCATCTCCTGGGCTTCGAGCTGCGAGGGGAGCCTACCGACACGTTCACCTTCGCGGTCGGCGGGACCGCCTACGCGGTCGTCGTCTCGAAGAAGCGCCGCTGGATTCCGATCGGCATGATCGCGCTTCCACCGCGTGTGGGCGTGACGCTCGGCTTCAACCGCGCCGCCGACTGGAGCGAGATCACTTCCAGGCTGTACGCCTCCGGCATTCCTTACAAGGAGGACGGAAACGGCGGCGGAAGCTTCATTCTGGAGGGCTACCGGTTCCATCTGGTTTATGAGGCAGAGAAGCAGGGATAGGGAGGCTTGTCGTGGAGACCGTTAAGCGGAAAACAGGCTTCAATCATCCTTGACAAGACGCCCAACCGTCAGCATCTGAGAAGGAGGAGATGGGTAGTCTCCTCTTTCTTTTTGTCGTCCATGCAGCAACAGATTGCTTCCGGATATCGTCAAGTAAAGGATAGAGATGATCTGCCGGAGGTGCTTCTATTGATTGCCCAAGTGGCCGCCGTATCCTTCTTCACGATGCTGATCCATTTGGCAGAAACGCTGACCTATTCGCTGAGGCTCGCTGGAGTGAGGCTGCGCAAGCTCGCTGTCGCCATGTCCCTCTCCGGTATCGTGCTGCTGATTTCCCGCACCTCCAACATGATTCAGGCGCCGATGACCGGCAAGATCATTGACGGGGCGCGGCTTCATCCTGACTTCCATCTGGCCGGCCAGATGAGATTCATTCTGGCGGCGGCGACGGCCGGAACGCTGCTGGCCATCGTGCTGTTCCCCACCGCGGTAAGGCTGTCCGCTCGCCTGATCGCCCATATGGAGCAGGCAGGCTCCATTCCCCGCCTGCTGCCGGTTCTTTTAAGTCCGACTAAGATGCGGAACATCCGTTATTATCTAAGGCTGCCTCGTTTTTCTATGTTTTCTCATATCCGAAAAGGGGGCGTTCCTTACCGGCTTGTCCTGCTGAACGGACTCGTCACCGCCATTTACACGATCGGGGGTGCTCGCGGCGCTGCTGGCATCCACCTATGCAACGGCCTATTCGACCTCGGCTTCGCAGGCCTCGGGACTGATCAACGGCATGGCGACGATCATGCTCGCCCTTCTGATCGATCCGAAGATCGGCTTGCTGACCGACCAGGTCATGCGTGGAGCCCGGTCGAACGGGGAGATGAGCCGGGTTTTCGGCGTTCTGATGCTCTCCCGCCTTATGGGAACGGTGTTGGCTCAGCTGCTGCTCGTTCCGGCCGCCTTGTGGATCGGATGGATCGTCTCCGTGATTTGATGAGAGATCTTACGGCTAGTCGGATGTCTTGGAAAAGGAGCGTAGGCATTCAATGAAACGTCCTCAGCTGACAACCCGGAATATTTGGATCACGCTTTCCATGATTCCGCTTTTGCTTGCTCTTACAACGCTTTCACCGCAAACGGCTATAAGACGCGATCTGTTGTTCAAGTTTCAGCCGGCTGCAGCCTTTAGCGCTTCTATCTCCGGCATGCCAGCAGGAAATCTGGGAGGCGATCGATTTTTCTCCATCAGCAAAGGCATCGATCTGGGGACAGGAAACCCCTTGAACGGATACCGGTTGAAAAGATACGGGCCGCTCTGGTTGATTCGCGGCGTCGGCGCTCCTTGATAATCGCGAGGTAATCTGCGGTCCAAGGGGGCTGGGCTTGTCTTATTTTGGCGTGCCAGCGGCACCCTATCTATGCTACTCTAAAAACATACTTATGCAGAGCTTGAGAGAGGAAGGTTGGACGATTGAAGCCTACGTACATAAGGCCGATTCTTCTGCTGCTGGCTGCAGCGGCCATTCTGCTTGGAGGCCGCATGACCGCCTATGCGGCGGACGAGCTGCTGGCCAATCCCGGCTTCGAGGCGGGAGCGGACAGCATGCCGCAAGGCTGGAGCAAGGATGGCTACAAGCTCGATGACTCGGTCACCTCCTGGTCGCTGCAGCAGGGAACGGGAGGTGAGCCTGCCCGTTATTTGAGGGTGCAGAACCTTCAGCCGAACGACGCGCGCTGGCTGCAGCGCGTGACGGTGAAGCCGGATACGCTGTACCGGATCTCCGCCAATGTCAGAGCTGCCGGCGCCGAAGCCGGCAAGACCGGGGCGAATCTATCCGTGCTCGGTCCCGTGGATACGTCGGTTTCCCTCTACGATACGGCGGGAGCCTGGCAGCCGCTGGAGGTGTACGGGCGCACCGGGCCGTCCCAGGACACGATGGACGTGCTGCTCCGCCTCGGCGGCTACGGAAGCGAGAATGTCGGCACCGCCGATTTCTCGGCTGTCTCCGTCACCGAGGCGGCCGAAGCTCCCGCCGGCGCGACGGTTATTTCCCTGGACCCTTCCTCGGCCCCGGCTCCGGCACCCGCGGAACCGGCCGCTGCCGCGCATAAAGCTCCCGGCTATTTGATCCCTCTTGCGTTTCTGGGCGGAGCGGCGTTTCTGTACGCCTTTTCAATCGCTTATCGGGCTCTCTTTTCCAGGAAGGAAGCGACAGCATCCATCGACTGGCTCCGCAAGGAAGGACGTGATACTGCCGGAAGCAGGGCGCTGTGGCTGCTGCTCGGAGGCGGCCTGCTGCTGCGCCTGCTGCTCGCGCCGACGATGCAGGGACATCCGATCGACTTCCCCGACTTTTCGATCTGGGCGGACCGGGCCTACTCGGTCGGCCTGAACGGATTTTTCAGCGACGACGTGTTCGCCGACTACCCGCCGGGTTATATTTACGTCCTCTACGTAGTGGGCATGCTCAAGCATCTGTTCGGCTTGAGCGGAGCCGGCGGCGGCGTCATCCTGCTGGTCAAGCTGCCGGCTATCCTGGCCGATCTTGCTGCCGGCTGGCTGCTTTACGGCATTGCCCGCGAGCGGTTCGGCAAGCGCGTCAGCCTGATGGCGGCCGGACTATACATCTTCAATCCGGCCGTGTGGTTTGACTCTGCGCTGTGGGCGCAGGCGGATTCCGTCATGACGCTGCTTGTCCTTCTCGCGGTACGGGCTCTGTCCCGCAGCCGCCATGCCGCAGGAGCGGCTTGGCTTGCGGCGGCGGTTCTCGTCAAGCCGCAAGCGGTCATTTTCCTGCCGCTGCTGCTGTTCGCCCTGATTGCCAGCCGAAGCGGGAAGGAGTGGCTGAAGGCTGCCGGAGCCGGCATCGCCGCCGCTCTCTTGCTGCTGCTTCCGTTTGCCGTCGGCAGGGAGCCGCTCTGGATTGTGGATCACTACAAAGCGATGTTCGCTTCCTACCCGTACGCGACGCTCAATGCCTTCAACATCTATGGTCTGCTCGGCCTGAACGGAATCGATGCGGCCAAGCATTGGCTCGGGCTGCCGCTGTCGGTTTGGGGCAACGCCGGAGCGGCGCTGGCGCTTGTCGTCATGGGGGCCATCTTCTTCAAAAAAGGCCGCAGCGGCCTTTATCTGGCCGCCTTTGCCGGATCGCTCCTCGTGTTCCTGCTGAAGACCGGCATGCATGAGCGGTATCTCTATCCGGCGCTGGCATTCGGCTTGGCCGCGTTTCTCGTCTCGGGAAGCCGCCGCCTGCTGCTGCTGTACGGCACGCTTGCTGTGGCGGTACTGGCCAATATCGCTTACGTGCTCCGGGACGCGCTGCAGGAGAACTATTATATCGCCAACGGCAACGGCGTCATGGTGCTCGTGTCGCTCGTCCAGACGGCAGCAGGTGCTTACCTCCTGTATTTGACGGTCCAGGCATGGCAGGGCAAGAGACTCGGTTCGCTCGTTGCGGCTTCCGGAAGCGGCTCCTTCGTCCTTCCGGAAGCGGCGCATGCGGGCAGCGGCATCTCAGGCGCGGAGCGCAGGCCGCAGCCGTATGAGGACAGAACCTCTCTGCCATGGCGCAAGGAATGGTGGCCTGTGCTCGCCATCGTCGCCGTATACGCGGTCATGATGTTCTGGCAGCTTGGCGATGCCAAAGCTCCCAAAACGGCGTGGCAGCCGGCATCCGATGTCACGGCGCAAGTGCAGGGCGGCCCGCAGGCCGTCGATCATCTGCTGCTCTATGCGGGCATCGGGGACGGCACCGTTCAGGTATCGGTATCCCCCGACGGCATGACCTGGAACGCTCCCGTGGAGCAGAAGCTCGACGGAGGCACCGTATTCCAGTGGAAGTCGGTGCCGCTGGCGGGGCAAACGGCTCAGGCCGTACGAATCACCGGAACCGGAACCGCCGTCGTCTATGAGGCGGGATTGTTCGGACCGGACGGCGCCAGGCTGGCTCTCGCTGCGGATGGCGGCTCGCCGCTGTTCGACGAGCAGGCGCTCGTGCCGGACAAGCCTTCCTACCGCAACAGCATGTACTTCGATGAAATCTATCACTCGCGTACCGCCTATGAGCATCTGCACCGGATCGAGCCGTACGAGACGACTCATCCGCCGCTCGGCAAAGTCATCATTTCCGCGGGCATCGCGCTGTTCGGCATGAATCCGTTCGGCTGGAGGGTCATGGGCGGCATCGCCGGCCTGCTCCTGATCCCGGCCATGTACGTTTTCGGACGCGGCTTGTTCCGCTCCCGCAAGGGCGGCCTGCTGGCGGCGGCGCTCATCTTCCTTGATTTCATGCCGCTCGTGCAGTCGAGAATCGGCACCGTCGATACGTATGCGGTCTTGTTCATCATCATGAGCTACCACTTCATGAACCGGTTCTTCCAGCGCAATGAGCCGGGAACGCCGCTCCGCCGCCTGCTCCTGCCGTTTGCCCTGGCCGGCATCTTCTTCGGGCTGGGAGCCTCGGTCAAATGGGTCGGCGTCTATTCGGGAGCGGGCCTTGCGGCCATCTTCTTCTATTCGCTCGTTAGAAGGTATCTCGCGGCTTCCCGTGCCGCAGCTGTTCCCGGCAGGGAGAAAAAAGCGAAGCAGGCAGGCGGCAAGGGCGAAGACGCCGCGCCGAGCCGCGCAAGCGAGAAGAGCTTCATCGCCGGCATGATCGGAGCGGGGCTGCTGTTCTTCGTCCTAATTCCCGGGGTCATCTACATCCTCACGTATATTCCGTTCATGAGGGTTCCCGGGCCGGGCCATGGCCTGAAAAACGTCATTGAGTTCCAGAAGTTCATGTACGATTACCATTCCAAGCTGGTGGCGACCCATCCGTTCGCCTCGACCTGGTGGGAGTGGCCGATCATCCGCCGGCCGATCTGGTATTATTCCGGTTCCGGACTGGAACCGGGCCAGATCGCGAGCATCGTGTCGCTCGGCAATCCGCTGCTCTGGTGGGCCGGCATTCCTTGTGCCGTCGCCGCCTTCATCGCCGCCTGGAAAAGAAAAGAACGGGCGATGCAGGTCGTCACGATCGGGCTCCTGTCCCAATATCTTCCGTGGGTCGGCATTCCGCGCCTGACCTTCATCTATCACTATTACGCTACCGTGCCGTTCCTGCTGCTCTGTGTCGTCTACGTGCTGCTGCAGCTGCCGCAGCGTATCGGCGCCAAGCAAGGCAAAGCCGCGACATGGACTTACCTTGGCGCTGCCGCCGCGCTGATGGCGATGTTCTATCCGGTGCTGACGGGACAGACGATCAGCCGGGATTATGCCGTTCATTTCCTGAAGTGGTTCGGCAGCTGGACGTTCTTCTAAGCGGCCCGCCACCCGGCAGCGGGCAAGCCATGGCGCGCTGAATCCGCATCAAGGAGTGAAGCCTTGCCTGTAAAGCTTCGCGAATCAAAAGTCCCGCCTCAAGACGGCCGTCTTGAGGCGGGACTTTTTTGCGGGCAAGCCATGGCGCTATTTTTCCGACAGGAAATCTAGGATGCGCTGCTTGTATTTCTCTCTTCCTTCATATCCGTTGTAAAGACGGTTTGTCACCGTAGCGGCATTTCCGAAGAAAAACTTCTCATAAACGCTCTGTCTGCCCCCGAATGCGCTGACGCTCAGCTCCCAGGCCAGTCTGGACAGCTGCACATTATTTTTGGCATCCAATCCGACGCCTTTGAGGTAACGCTGCAATGGATCGCCCAGCTTGCCGTCAAAATCCTTTTCCGAGGGAATCATGATGACGCTGCTCGAGCCGATCAGGTGGATGATCTCGATCATGCGGGGATACACCTTGGGAAAATAAACATTCGCGGCAAGCAGCGGCTTGGGGTCCGGCACCATGCTTCCCCACTTGTCGCGCTTGGCACCGTTCTCGGCAGCAAGCTGAAGCGACTTGAGCGTCTCCAAAATCACGAGGAGCTCGCTCACCATTTCCACCACGTGGGCGTTCTGGTCGATGCCCGACGTCTCCGCCATCGTTTCCGCCACCCCGAGAAAGAACTCCGTCTTGGCGATGTTCTTGCACATGACCTGGGTGGCGGCATGAGTGTGAAAACGGCTTTCCTCAGAAAGGCGGTTAGCCATGCTCACGTCGCCGCATAGAAAGACGCGGTCCCACGGAACGAGAACATCCTCGAAAAGAACAAGGGTATCCATTTCTTCATATCTGGAACTGAGGGGATAGTCGTAGGCGGATTCTCCTCCCACGAAGCTCTCCCGGCACACGAAGCGGATGCCCGGCAGGCAACTTGGCACGGCAAAGAAAAAGGAATAAGGGCTTTCTCCTTCATGGAAGGTAGGGAAAGGGGCCGGATAGACAAGAATTTCATCCGAGGTCGCTCCCTGGGTATCCAGCATGAAAGCTCCCCTGACGATGATGCCGTCCTTGTTTTTCTCCATGACTCTGGCTGCCGGAGGATCTTCCAGTGCAAGGAGGAAATTGGACAGGCGGGCGGCTTTGGGCTGGATGAAGACATGGGATAGGGTAATATCGTTTTCCCGGCAATATACGTAGTAATTTCTAAGGTTGGCTGCGAACTGAGGATAATCCTTCTCCAAAATTCCGGCAGCGGACGAGTAGGCCATCAGTGCGGTGTTCATATAATCGGGGGCTCTGCCGAGGAAGCCGTTATGGGCATAAGCCCAAGCCTGCATCATTTCTCTTCGGGCGGCGAGGTCTTTTTTTGTTTTCGGCTGCAGGAAAGAAAGTCCTACGCGTTCTCCCGAAAGGGGGGACTCGAACGTCATTCTCGCCTTCGCCGATTCGTCAGCCTGCATATCGTACATCGAGGCTTGGGTCGCCATCAATCCTTTGAACGCAGCATGCTCGGATACTTTCCCTTGTACCTGCTGTCCGGCGATCCGGATATCAGGCCGATTCCGATCCAGGCGTTCTTTATATTGAAGTCCATTTTTAATAGGCACAGGCGTAAACCTCCCTCAGCGGTCAATAGTTCGTTTCCTTAGCGGATCATGCTAATATATTCAGGCAGGGGGAGCCTAGTTCTGGGGAAACGCTCTTTAGCGCCGCTCGGGCTGAGCTGTATTTCAGCTGTAGAATAGACCGATTTTCATGCCGGAAGCATACATAGGCCTGCCATTCGTCAAGCGGGTCATGCCGCGGTGACAGGGTGTTTACAATTCTCTCCTGTTTCTGGTAAAATGGCTCAAATGCGATGAAGAGAAGAGTAAGCAGATCCGTTATCTCCGCAAGAAAGCATGCTGCTTTCCTTGCGGCCCGCGTGCAGGCGCAGCCGGTAGGAAGAGGCGGCGCAGCCCGGTCAGAGAGCTCCGGCAGCTGAGAAGGAGCAGATAGCGATTTGCCGAAACAAGCCTCCGAGCTTCACATCGGAACCTGCCCGGCGGGCGATGGTGTGACGGGAGCTCCTGTTACAGAGCTGGAGTATAAGCCTTCCTACCGGGATTGCCGTACTCGACGAGGCCTGCATGGCGACATGGAGGCACAACTGGGGTGGCACCGCGACGACAAGTCTCGCCCCCAAGACCTAGGTCTTGGGGGTGGGATTTTTTTGTTTGCTTTCGCACGATAGAAAAGGAAGGAACCATTCAACAACGAGGAGGAGATGCGGCCTTGAACCGCATGAAAGGTATGGAAGCATGGAAGTATCCCGCCATCCTGCTGCTTGGCATCGGCGTGGCGAACATCAGCGGCTGGATTTATTTCATTGCCCTCAATGTAATCGTACTGAATGCAACGAAGTCCGCTATGGCGGTATCGATCCTGTACCTGCTTCGTCCTCTCGCCGCCATGGCGGTAAGCTCCTGGTCCGGCAGCCTGATAGACCGGATGAACAAGCGAAGCCTGATGATCGGCCTTGATGGGGTCAGGGCTTTCCTCATTTTCCTGCTGCCGTTGCTCGACTCCATCGCGTACATTTACGGGCTCGTATTTCTCATCCATATGGCAGGCTCTCTGTTCGGGCCGGCCTCCGGGACTTACATCGCCAAGCTGATCCCGCCGGAGCAGAGGCCCCGCTTCAATTCGCTGAACGGATTGATCGGATCGGGGGCTTTCCTGATCGGTCCGGCGGCAGCCGGCCTGCTGTTCCTCGCCGGTTCGCCGACGTCGGCCATCTACATCAACGCCGCCGCATTGCTGTTCTCGGCAGTCGTCACGATGCTGATGCCCGATCTGGAGAAGGGGTTGTTTGCGGATCAGCCTGTACGCATGAACCGGAACATGATCAGGCAGGATTGGTCGGATGTCCTCGGATTTTACCGAAGCCGCACCGCCATCCTGATTGTCTGCCTGCTGTTCAGCGCTGTCATGGTCGTCATGGCGACGGCCGTCGATTCGCTGGAGGCCGCCTTCGCGCAGAAGGTGCTCGGATTATCCGACAGCGGGTACGGCCTGCTGGTCAGCATTGCGGGAGCCGGAATCATCGCCGGGGCGTCCGTCAACGCCGTCGTCGTCAAGAGGCTGGCGGCTTCCGCCCAGATCGGCTTCGGCGCGATCGGCGTCAGCTTCGGCTACCTCGTCTACGCTTTTTCGGCGGGTTTTGCCGGCGCTGCTGCGGGTTTCTTCATCCTGGCATTTTTTCTCGCGTTCGCCAATACGGGCTTTGCGACGTTCTACCAGAACCATATTCCAGTCGCGATGATGGGGAGGGTCGGAAGCGTCAACGGGTTTTTCGAGGCGATCCTTGTCATGCTGGCGACAGCGGGGTTCGGCTTGGCTGCCGACGGGTACACCGTACAGGCAACGGTCATTGCCGGGGTGCTCGTCATGAGCGTGTTCGGTTTGTCGCTCGGCTTCTATTTGCTGCGGCCATCCAAAGCGAGGCTGCTGGCTTCGCAGCCGGATGGCATCGTTTCGTTGCCGGAAGACGAATAGATTCGAAAGCGCTGTGCGGATGCATGACAAAAGAACCCTCTCTCCCGGATTTCAGGAGAAAGGGTTCTTTCCCTTTCAGTCCGCCGCTTTTTTAAGCGGAACCCATATCTCGCTGACGGAATCCTTGCCCGGCGCGCCGTCTTCCAGGTAGATCTCCAGATCAGCCGTGCCCGCATGTTCATAACCGGAGGAAGGGAACCAGTCGGAGTAGATCCGCTTGGTGACGGACTGGATCGAATCCGGCAGCTGTCCGACGGCGGTGAAGACGGCCCAGGTGGAGGCGGGAACTTCTCTTTCCACAAAGTCCACGCCGTCGATCGTCTTGTCGGCCTCCAGCGTTCCTGCGGGAACTTCGACCGCGATCATGTAGCGGAACCGATCGGTGTCCGCACGGAAGTCGACGCATGCGCCCATAATGGGACGGTCAGGCTGGAGCGAAGCGATCTTGCGGATCGTGCCGTTGGAGGCGCTTTCCTGCCAGAACAGCGGAATGCGGCGGAAGTTCTCCCCGTCGACGCAGCCGACCTCGATGGATGCTCCTGCAATATGGAACGCTTCTTTCTTTTCGATGCGATAATTCATTTTCACATCTCCCTTCAGCGATAGATGAAAGCTCAGCTTGGGAAAGGCGACGAGCGGCGAGCCCGGCAGTCTTGCCATGGAAGGCGTGACGCCGTGGGTTTTGCGAAAAGCCTTGGCGAACGCTTCGGGCGTTCCGTAGCCGTATTTCAAGGCGGCATCGACGACCTTGATGTCCGTCAGGGCAAGCTCCTGCGCGGCAAGCGTCAGCCGGCGCCTGCGGATGTACTCCGCCAGCGTGAAGCCCGTCAGAGCGCTGAACATTCTCTGGAAATGAAAGGGGGAGGAGCAAGCCTCCTTGGCCAGTCCGCCAAGCTCCAGCTCCCCGCCGAGGTTATTCTCAATGATGTCCAGCGCCCGATTCATTCTCGTCAGCCAATCCAAACCGATCTCTCCTTCATTTCCAGCATAACGGGTTATGGGGCCCGCAGCCTGTTCATTTCTGCTCCCGCTGGACCGGTAATCAAGTCAGGCCGAGAAGAGTCCGGTACGATTTGATGATGCCGAAATGCATGCCTTCATGATACAACGCTAGCCGGATGAACTGCTCGGGGGTGGACAAGGTGAATCCCGTCGAGGTGGTGTAAGGAGCCGCGTTTTCCTGCAGTCGGCCGGAAAGGCCGGCACGGACTCGGTCTGGCTGGTCCTGCAGAAGCCGAATGAGCTCCTCCATCGTGGCAGCCTGTGCGGACTCCGGCATCGACGACGGCGAAGTCCCATATTCGTATTGCTCCACGAACCCGTCCGGCAGCTGCTGGGGCAGGCCGATCGCCTGGAACGCGAGCCGCTCCAGCACAACATACAGATGGCCCGAATTCCACCGGATGGAATTGCGGAAGCCTTGAGGAATCGCATCCGCCGACTGTTCGTCGATTCCTTGCAGCCGACCCAGCGTCTGATTCCGCACGAAGTCGAGCTGGTCGAACAGGCTTGTATCCATTTCTAATCACTCCCAGGGTGGTTTTTGCTGTCAGATGCTCAACGTCCATTCCTTGACGAATACGGCTGTGCCGGTGATGCGGACGGAACGGCTGACGCCCTCTTCCCCGATCTCGACGTTCACGCGTCCGTCGCGTCCGATCTCCTGTCCCTGCTCGACGACCAGCTGCAGCGGAAGCGGTCCGCCGGGCCGGATATACGCGTCATAGTATGCCCCCATGACTCCCGAGGCCGTGCCGGTGACGGGATCCTCGACCGTGCCGGAGTAAGGGGAGGAGAAATGGCGGGCATGCAGATCCGCACCGGAGCCGAACGTCTGCAAGCAGATGGGATGCACGGAAGCACGGGGCATTTCCTTCAGGATGTCCGGGAACCATTCGTTTCGCGGAACCATGCGGGGAAAGGCGTCCAGCTGCTTGACCGGCACGATGAGCGTCCAGATTCCGGTGTTCCCGAACACGACGGGCAGCTCGTCGTCCAGATCCGACTCCTCAAGCCCGATCGATTTCGCCAGATCGGCCCTGGAGCCTGCAAAAGGGACGAAGCGCGGCTCGGCCTGCCTCATCGTCATGTCCAGAAACCCGTCGCTCCTTCGCTCGATCCGGATGGGGAGAATGCCTGCCTTGGTCTCCACGGCGAAGGAACGGCCGGGCGCGATCCGCCCCTGCTCCGTCAGCGCGCACAGCGTCGCCATCGTCGCGTGCCCGCACAGATTCACCTCATGTCCTGGCGTGAAGTACCGGATCCGCATATCGGCCCGGTCGGACGGCAGCACAAACGCGGTCTCGTTGAAGCCGACCCTGGAGGCGACCGCCAGCATTTGATGCTCGGACAAGCCCTCTCCTTCAAGCACGACACCAGCCGGATTTCCCTTGCCCGGGATCGTGCTGAACGCCTCGTAATGACAGACTGAAATCTCAACCATTGAAGCCGCCATCCTTTCCTGAAGCCGAATGAAAACGAACGGATCGCGCAATCCGATAGAGTCCCCATTATACCATGCCGCTTCTCTTCCTATGGCGGAGATAGCCATTTATTCCTCTTTTCGTAGAATCGCACCTTGTTCCCCTAATAACGCACATCGTCTATGAAAACGGTTGCATCTTACAATGAGAGAGAAAGCGAAACGATGGGGAGGTCTTCGGAAATGAAGCGATTCCGGGCTGCGGCCGCGGCGCTGATGGCAGTGATGCTGCTGCTGGCCAGCCTGCCGGCTTACGGGGCAGGAGCGGCGGCGCAAGGCGGCAATGGGGCGGGTGATATTCCTGCCGGCAAGATGCGGATCAAGAACATGTGGCAGAACAACTATCTGTACGAGGCAAGCGACGGCACCGTGCGGTACGGGATGACCAGTCCGGGAGATGAATCCTCTCATTGGGAGGTGGAGGCGGCTGGAGGCTCCTATTTGATCCGGAACAGCAAGACGGGGCACTACATCACGGCTTCGGAGACGCCGCAGCGCAGGGATGCCTTGAAGGCCCGGCAAGTGGCGAATCCTTCCGAATCCGAGCAGTGGCACATCAACCCGACCGCGACGAGCGGGTTCATGAACATCGTGAGCGCCGCGGACTCGAGCGGCAAGCGGGCGATCCACGAGGAGGATCAGCTGGGCTTCGCCGAGCTGAGCTCGGATATCAACCTGGAATTCGAAAGCCCCAAATGGATGCTCGTGCCTGTCGACGCGGTCCAGATCGAGTCGCGATTCCACCCGGGCATGGTGCTGTACGAATATGAAGGGCAGATTGCGGGCCAAGACGCTTCCGTCGTCGGCTTCGGCGTCAAAAGCGACAAGGACTTCAATGCCCAGTGGTACATCGAGCCCGGCAGCGTGCCGGGCAAAGTCCAGATCCGAAATCGCGGGACCGGGCATCTGATCAAGCAGGGGCCTCTGGAGTGGGCGGCGATGCCAGCCGGAGATCCCGACCCGAGCGAGCCCGGACTCACCGATTGGCTGCAGGAAAGCTCGTCGGACGGGCTCGGCTATGCGACGTTCGCCAACGGCAAGTTCGATTCGTATCTGATCAATGCGCAGTTTCCGGACGACCGGGACGCGCGGTCCAACAGCTGGCCGGGATCGAAGAGCAATCCATCGGCCCAATGGCGCATCGTTTCGCCTTCGGCCCTGCAGCCGGTCCGCATCGCTTCGTACACGGACGCGAACTCGCCGACGGATTATCTCTATGAGGAAGCGGGCGCTCTGAAACACGGCGCGCTGGCTTCAGATCCCGCGAAGGCGGCCGATTATCTATGGTTTGTCGAGGATTTCGACGGAACGAAGCGGATCCGCAATTCGGCGACCGGCCACTATTTGACGAGGAGCGGCGGCACGCTGTCTGCTCTGGACGCCGGATTCGGCACGCCGGAGAGCCAGTGGACGCTTACGCTGTCCGATGACTACGACGACTATCAGACGATCGGAGCCGCAGGCGGCGGGGACGTCTTCGTCACGGGCCGCTCGGACGGCACGGTCCAGGCCGCTGCCGACGCTTCTTCTCTGGGCGCCCAGTGGCAGCTCGTCGATCCATCCTTGCCGGCCGACGGAGCCGATCATTATGTGCGCATCCAGAACGGCTGGCAGCCCTTCTATCTCTATGAGACGGCAGACGGCCTGCTCAAATACGGCAACGCCAAGGACGACACCAGCGACCAGTGGCTGATCCGCAAGCATGAGGGCCGCAAGCTGTTCCAGAACAGGCTGACCGGCCATTATATCAACATTTCGGACATGCCGGACGGCCATATTCAGGTCAGTCCTCTCTCGGACCTGAGCAACGCGGACCGCAGCTTCGTGTGGACGGTGCGGGATACGGGAGGCAACTCCAACCTCATCAGCAGCGTGACGGACAAGGAGCCCGGCAAGCAGCCGGAGAAGTTCGTCTCTCTCCAGAACCTGACCAAATATGCGGAATACGGCGTCATCAACCCGGGCTGGGGAAGCCCGAAATGGAAATTCCTGACGGTGACCGAGGACCGGCAGCGGCTGTTCAGGTACAAGGTGAACGGATCGGACGGCTTGTATCTGAAGGAAACGCAGGAGAACGGCGCGACCGTTGGCATGGTCACGTACGGGGAAGCGGACGCCGGCGATTACTCGGCGGTCTGGTATGTGGAGGATTCCGGCGCCCCCGGCAAGATGCTGCTGAAAAACCAGGGAAGCGGACGTTATGTCGCCCTGGAGAACATCGCCGGGCATGAATCGGAGGATGATCCGGCCGAATCGCCGGAAACCCGGGCGAACATCAATGCGTCTTGGGACAGCGTCAAATGGAGCCTGCAGGATGTGACGGTAGGAGATCAGGTCTATACGGCGTTCAAGAGCGGCTGGGCCGGCCACTACCTGCTTGCGGGGCAAAGCGCCGACGGCGCAAGTCCGGCTATTAGGCTGAGCAAGGCGGCTGGAGCCGGAGAGCGGCCGGAAGCGCTGTTCACGGCGGAGCCGGTCGCCCTGCCGCCTGCAGAAGCTCCAGCGGGACGCTTGCTGCGCATCAAGTCTGCCGGCGGCAAAGGGTACTTGTACGAAAATGCCGGAGGCGTCGTGCTGTACGGCAGCCCGGAAGAAACCAACTCTTACTCTCAATGGGTCATCGTCAAGGAAGAGGACGGAGTGAAAATCCGAAATGCCGCAACCGGTCATTTCCTTACGCTGAACGGCGACTACAGCTTCCTCGAGAGCAAGGCGGCGGGAAGCGCAGAAGCGCCTGAAGCGTCAAGCTGGGATGTCTCCCGGACGGCGGATGGAGGAGCCTGGCTCATCCGCAACCTGTACGGCAGCTACAGCGACGAGCTCGTCAACTCGGCCAGCGGCGCCGGTTATGCGGAGCATGGGCTGGTGGCGGACAGCTTCGGCACGTCCCGCTGGATATTCGAATATCCAGAGTCCGGCGAAATTCCATCCATTGATGTTCCTGTGAACAAAAACACGTCGACGCCGGTCCAGAACAACGGCGGTCCGGTTGAAATCTCTCCCGCCGGCGACGTCTCCAAGCTGCTGGCCGATGCCGAGGGAGCCGCAGCGTATGTTCCGGCCGGAGCCGGACAAGCGTCGACCCGCTGGCTCGTCCAGGATTTCAACGGCCGCAAGCTCATCCGCAATGCGGCTGCGGGCAAGTACTTGGCCGCCGGAACGGACGGCAGCCTGACTTTGGCGACGGATATGCGCCTTCCGGGCGCGCAGTGGCATCTGGATGAGAAGCTCGGTTACATGCAGCTCCGGAACGCGGATACGGGCATGTACCTGGAGCAGGAATTGAAGCTGGGCACGGAGGCAGGAGCCGGCTGGCGGCTGGAGCCGGTTCGGAGCAGCGTCGAATACAGGGGAAGCGATGCTTTCCATGGCGATGGAGCTTACCGCTTCGCGGTCAACGCGCCTGCTGGCGGAAGCTACACGGTCGTGGTCCGCTACCGTTACAACGGCAGCGTAGCGGCCGCAGCCGGCATCGATGCCAACGGACTGGATGTTCAGCCATTCCGACTGACGAGCCAGGCGGGCAGCGCGGAAGCCGCGTTCGAGCTGAAGCTGCGCGCAGGCATCAATACGGTGTCGGCCGAAGGGCTTCCAAGCGGCGCCTCGATCGACAGCCTGACGGTTGAAGACAGCGCGGCTCCCGCCTACCGGGGAGCAACGGTGAACTACATCAGCTACGAAGCCGAGGATGCGGAGACGAACGGACAGCTCATCGGGCCTTCGCGCAAATACAAGGAGCTGGCATCGGAAGCTTCGGGACGAAAGGCCGTCAAGCTGAACAAGCAAGGCGATTACATCGAATTCAAGACGGCGGCGGAAGCCGATTCTCTCGTTGTCCGTTATTCGATTCCGGACAGCAAGGACGGCAGCGGAGACGAGCGTACGCTCTCGCTGTATGTCGACGGCGTCTTCCGCCAGAAGCTTGAGCTGACCAGCAAGTATGCGTGGGAGTACGGCAGCTATCCTTGGTCCAACGACCCGAGGCAGGGCAGCGCGCACCGGTTCTACGACGACATCCATGCCCGGATCGGAGACGTTCCGGCCGGATCGACGGTTCGGCTGGAAAAAGCCGAGGGCGATGAAGCGGCTTCCTATACGATCGACCTGGTCGACCTGGAGAAAGTCGATGCGGCCTACTCCATGCCGGAAGGCTTCCTCGCCGTCACCGACTTCGGCGCTGCCGCGAACGACGGCTTGGACGACACGGCCGCATTGACGGCAGCCCTTGCGGAAGCGGGCAAGCAGGGCAGGGGCGTGTGGTTCCCGGCGGGAGTATTCACGTTCTCGGATAAAGTCATCGACCTTCAGGATGCCGTGATCCGCGGAGCCGGCAGATGGCATACCGAGCTTGACGGGGCGAGATTCTACGGCCACGGCGGCAAGGTCAAGGTGTACGACCTTCTCATCGACGGAGGCATCAGCGTCCGGGATGACGAAGCGTTCGACAATGCTTTCCACGGGGCGTTCGGGCCGGGCTCGGTGCTGCAGAACATCTGGATCGAGCATACGAAGGCCGGGCTGTGGCTGACGCAGCCGATCGGCGAGAAGAAGCGCACGGACGGCCTGTACATGGCCGGACTGCGCATCCGCAACCTGATGGCGGACGGCATCAACTTCGCCGTCGGAACATCGCACAGCATGATGGAGCAGAGCGATATCCGGTATCCGGGAGACGACGGCATCGCGATGTGGTCGTTCACCGACGCCAAGCTTGCGGATGTCAACGGAGCGGAGAGAACGCCGAGCGTGAACAACACGGCCCGCTTCAATACGGTCGCGCTGCCTTGGCTGGCCGACAACATCGTCGTGTTCGGCGGCCGGGACAACGTGATTCAGGACAACATCGCCAAGGATACGATCGCGAATGGAGCCGGCATCGCCGTCTCGACCCGTTTCTCGGCGGAGCCTTTCCAAGGCACGACCGTCGTGGAGCGCAACACGCTGATCCGCACGGGCAGCGTCGACTCCGGGTACGGAGTCAATCTCGGCGCACTGTGGCTGTATGCGGGCGAGAACGATATCGGCGGAGACAGCCGCATTGTCGTTCGCGGCAACAACGCTTACGACAGCACCTACTCCGGCTTGATCGTCCATGGCGGCAAGAACGTGCAGGGTGTCGAGCTAACGGACAACGTCCTGGACGGAGCCGGGACGAGCGGAGTGGAAATCACCTCGGACATGAAGGGCTCCTTGCTGGTGGATAATCTCATCATCCGCGGCGAGCGGATCGACCGGGTGAGCAATCCGGCCGCGCCGAACTTCACGTTCCGTGAAGTGAATGCCGGCTTCGCATCCGATCCGAAGCCGTTTGAAGTTCGGCTGTCGGATGGACAGACCGGTCCGTTCCGCCTGGAGTCGGGCTTGGCGATAACTCTGCAGGTGCTGGACAAGGACGGAGCGGATGTGACGGGCCAAGCCAAGATCGCCGTCTCGCCGCAAGCCGTAGCTTCGTTCAAGGAGGGCAAGCTTGCCGCTGTCGCCGCAGGCCGCGCCGATCTCGAAGTCCGGGTAGGCGATATTCGACGTGCGTATACGGTGCAGGTCGTCGATTCCGTGACGACAGAGCCGACGCCGACGCCGACGGGAAGCCCGACGCCAACGCCGACACCGACGGTAGTCCCGACCCCGACGCCGACGGGAACGCCGGTACCGACATCAAACCCATCAACAGGCCCGATAGGGACTCCATCGCCTTCATTGGCTCCGACCGCAGCGCCATCCGCTTCTCCGGGCACGGGCAGCCAAGACGGAGCGTTGCAAAAGGCATGGACGGATAAGCTCTTCATCGTGGAAGTCCCTGCGGGAAGCGATGGCAAGGTTTCGTTCAGCGCCGGCGCGCTGGAGGAAGCAGCAATGAGACAGCCGGAGCTCGTGCTGCACCTCGTGAATGGAGCTGTCTCCGTCACGCTCAAGGCGAGAGAGGCTGCGGAATTCCTGCACGCCCAACCGGGCACGCTTGCGCCGGGAACCGCGCTTGAATTCCTGCTGCGCAAGCCGGATGAACCCCAGGCGCGGCTGGCGATGCAGGCCTCGCTGGCCAAGGGCTGGAAACCGCAAGGAACGCCGGTCGAATTCGGGGTTTTCCTGACCACTCCGAGCAGCCGCAAGGAAGCGGAGCCGAGCAGCTGGATCCGATTCGCCTATTCATTCTCGCAGGCAGGGATCGTGAATATAACCGATTCAGCCGTCATCCGTTATGACGAACGTCTGAATTCCGCTGGTTATGTCCCTGCGAATCTCACGGCATCCCATCAACTGGAAACGCAGTTGACGGCAAGAACAAGCCGCAGCGGCATCTTCATGCTCGCCGTCCGTCCTTCCGGATTGTCCGGCCTTGACGGACATTGGAGCGCGCTTGCGGTTAGGAGCCTGGCTTCCAAAGGAATCGTAAGCGGTATTCCGGGAGTCGGCTTCGCTCCGGACAAGCCGGTCACACGCGCAGAACTCGCGGCGATGCTTCTCCGGGCATTGGATTTGAACCTGCCGGAACAGAAGGCGGCGTTCAAGGATGTGTCCGCCGGAAGCTGGTACACAGGAGCGGTTGCGGCCGCAGCCGAGGCTGGACTCATGCAGGGCTACGCCGATTCATCGTTCCATCCGACGGCTAGGGTGACGAGGGAAGAACTGGCCGTGGTGCTGGCTAGAGCGCTTGCTCATCTTCAACAAGGGGATGCGGCAGGGCAAGCGTCCGAATTTGCCGACGAAGGCTCCATTTCGGGATGGGCGGCCGATTACGTTCGGCAAGCGGCGGCGAGCGGAGTCATGAACGGCTTGCCGGACGGGCACTTCGCTCCCGGCCAAGCGGCCAGCCGAGCCGAAACGGCGACAGCCCTGTTCCGTCTGCTGGCGGGAACGGGGCTGCTAGGCCAATAGAAGCAGCGCGGCAACATTTTCTACACCTGTTTCTTCTCTTGCGCCGAACCTCCCCTTTCTGATATACAAGCATAGAAGGTACACGGAAGGGGAGACTGCAGGATGAAAAAAGATTCCGCTTTGTCGCAAAGCTATCAGGATGCCGACTATCCGATCATCGGGCATGGTCCGCGCTCCATGCAGGTGCTGCTCGATGCTTTCAAGCAGGCAGATGGATCGCAGTTCAGCGATATGTATGGAAAAGGAGAAATCATCGAAGCGTTCGAGGCGAAGATGGCGAAGCTGCTGGGCAAGGAAGCGGCCGTATTTTTCCCGAGCGGCACGATGGCCCAGCAGATCGCCCTTCGGATCTGGTGCGACCGCCGCGGCTACCGCACGGCGGCCTATCATCCGCTATGCCACCTCGAAATCCACGAGGAGAGGGGACTGCACGAGCTGCATGGAATCCGGTCCATCCTTCTGGGCGGCGAGGATCGTCTGATTACGCTGGAGGACATCCAGGCGGTCGGGGAGCCAATCGGCTGCTTGCTCCTGGAGCTGCCGCAACGCGAGATCGGGGGCCAGCTGCCTGCTTATGAGGAGCTGGAAGCCATATCCGCCTGGTGCAGGGAGCAGGGCATCCCGATCCATCTGGACGGAGCGCGCCTGTTCGAGATCGTTCCTTACTACGGCCGCTCGGAAGCCGAGATCAGCAGCCTTTTCGACAGCGTCTATGTATCCTTCTACAAGGGAATCGGCGGCATCGCCGGCGCCATTCTGGCGGGGGATGCCGATCTGGCGCAGCAATCGAAGGTGTGGAAAAGACGCCATGGCGGGGATCTGATCAGCCTCTACCCGTACATTGTCAGCTCGGAGCATTATCTGGACAAGCGTCTGCCGCTGATGGAGTCGTATCTGGACGGCGCCCGCGATCTCAGCTCCCGCTTCAACCGCTGCAGCCGCATGCGCACAGTGCCGGAGCAGCCGGTGTCCAATATGTTCCATCTGCATCTGGACCTTCCTGTGGAGCGGGCATCGGCTCTGCTGGAGCAGACGGCGAAGGATACTGGAGTCGGCTTCCTGCCCTACCTGAAGGAGACTTCTCCGGACTCCTGTGCCGGAGAGATTCATATCGGCGACCGCTACGCCCGCATCCCGGCGGAGAAGCTGGATCAGGCGTTCAAGCGTCTGGAGGAGCTGGCCGGTCAAGCGTGATGCCTGAGATGCGTCTGAGTTTGGAGGGCAGCCTCGCAAGCTTCGATGTTTTCAAACTGATGTGAAAAAGAGCCGTTCTCTTCCAATGAGAACGGCTCTTTCTTAATTGAAGGTTGTGTTATCTCTTATGTTGATATTGGATGAATAAGAAACCGATTATTATGCGGTCGATTTATCCAGTTTCTATGTTCTAACGGCTTTCAAGCAACACGTATTGTTCATCCGTCATTCGTCTCACAGAGCAATTATTTATAATTTCAAATTCTCGTATTCTGTCTTCTATTGTTCTGTTTTGCTGTTCAAGGAACAAGTCGTCCCTATCATAATGTGGGAAAAGGTACTGCTCGGTAAGTTTCAGTGAAGTTAAATCTTCTATGCCGACAGTATTTAACTGAGGAGTGAAGAGGCTAACAATTTTAATGTCAGGTCCAAGTACCAGTGCTCCTGCACTTACGCCTATAAATATAACTTTTTCGGATGATAGTGCTTTTATTATTTCCCCCGCGCCACTTGTTCTCAAATGAAACAGCAAGGTAAATGGGTTTCCGCCATTTATATAGATGACTTTATTGCCTTCCAAACAGATAGGATTGTTATACTCTACATCAGTAAAAGTAACATGAAAACCCATCTGACTCAGCTCTTTTTTTGCTGCTTGAGCGTGCTTGTTGTTTTCCTTGTGAGGCGATGCAGTAGTTATTATTGTGGCGCGGGAGTTCTCAATATCTTCATCAAGCAAGGACAGGAATGTCTTTTTCATATCTTGGTTAAAACCTTTCGAAGCTAATAGCATCTGTGCCATTAATAAATAATCACCTCCCATCTATGATAGTTCAAACGAGCTCAATAATAAGCCATTCTCCGGAGTTTCGAATTCGTATCCTTCACAGAAAACAGGCATGAGGAAACCAACATTTTTTCTTATTCGACATTGTGTTCTCATACTCTTGCCGACAAAATCCTTTGCCAGCGATTCCGCCTCCGATTGTTCTGAGTTTGAATGGCGCTGCAAGCCATTAGGAGAATAGCCATGAATAAAAATGCCGCGGTTGCCTTTGAACGTTTTGACATGAGCGATCTTTTCTCAGATTTTACCAGTAACTTTAGATTAACAAATGATGTAAACATGTCAACATGAAGTGGGGAATGAGCCGTGGATTTTCAACCAATTTTTGGATGAGCTCTTTCTTTTGGCGAAAGAACAGAACTCCCATCCCTAAAGAAGAAAAAAGCCTTTCGCTAATCCTGAAGGGATGCGTAAGGCTCTTGTTTGTATAAGGCTTCAATTTCCCAATTGAACTGCCGAGTCTTAACCTGGCATGCCGGCAAGGCGCTGTCTCAGCATGGGAGCGTAATAGGCTCTCATGGACTCGAATTCGGCTGCGACCTGGCTGCCGCGTTGGATGGTTCCCATAGCTGAATGCCGCCGGTACAAGGTGAGCGGTTCGTTCAGGAAGTGCATGCCGACGCCGTTGAGCGCGATGCGGACCCACATGTCGTAGTCATGCGTGTAGGGCAGGCCCGGATTGAACCAGCCGACCGCTTCGGCCAGGTTTCGGAGCATCATGACCGTGCAGCCGTTGATCGGGCAATAGTCGAGCAGGGCGGAGACGAACGCCTTTTCCGTGGGAAACTTCATCGTGGAGCAGTATTGCGTAATCTGGTTGGCTGCGTTGATGGTGTGGTAGTCGGTGAAGCTGAATTGCGCTCGTTTCTCTTCCATGAAGGAAACCTGATTCACGATCTTGTCGCGGACGAACACGTCATCCGAGCTTAGCCATGCAACGTAGCGTCCTGCCGCTCGCTGCATGCCGTAATTCAGCGCGCTGGCGGTTCCTCCGTTGCTCTTCTGCAAGTAGACGATCCGGGAACGGTAGGGGTCCAGCAGATGCTGATGCATCGTGGAGCCGTCATCAACGACAATGACCTCGATGTTGGTGTAGCTTTGTCCCAGCACGCTGGCAACTGCCTGGCCGATATAAGGACAATTGTAAAACGGAATCACAACCGTAACGGAAGGCAGCACGGGCCTTTCACTCCCTCATTTGGCTCTTTGAGGCAGTGTATGGCGAAGCATAAGGAGGGGGAAGGGCATGTACCCGGCGGCAGCCGCACAATCTGTCTTTGTTCTTGAGCCGTCGTTGTTGTGCCCACAAGCCCGAAAGCCTTAAGTGACCGTAGGGAACGGGTCGGCAGACTTAGGCTTGCAGGTTGTCTGGCTCCTCCTGCATTACTTAAAATCCTCGGCCCAATCGAGGGGTGACAAAAGGATATCCCTGCCCCTTGCAGGGATATCCTGATCAACTAAAACAAGGCCATCCCCAAAGGGTGGCCTTGTTTTAGGACTGGCTCCGGCTCAAGCCATCCAGCGGATGAGCAGGCCGGACTGCGATAGACCGCCGCCGAAGCCGTACAGAAGCAGCAACTGTCCTTCGCGGATGCGGCCGCTGCGGACTCCTTCGCTTAAAGCGAGCGGGATGGAGGCAGCCGACGTATTGCCGGTATGCTCCAGAGTCGTAATGGTTTTATCGAGAGGAATGCCCGTCTTCTCGCTCACGACATCGAGAATCCGCATATTGGGATTATGCGGCACGAACCAGTCGACATCTTCCGGAGCCGTTCCGGCTTCATTCAGCATTTCGAGAATGCTTTCCGGAACACGGCTGATCGCCCAGCGGAACACGGCACGTCCGTTCTGGACGATTTTGCCCGACTGCTGGAGCGAATGCTCGCCAATAGACGGGGACAGGCTGGACCGGTACAAGTGATGGCCGTCCTCTCCATCCGTGCGGGCAAAGGAGTGCAGCCAGGAGGGCTTGCTGTCCGAAGCTCCGGCTTCGACAAGCACGGCTCCCGCGCCGTCTCCGAACAGGATGCAGGTCGTGCGGTCGGTGTAATCGGTAATTCGCGACAGCGTTTCCGCGCCGATGACAAGGATCTTGCGATGCAGTCCGGAGGCGATAAGGCCGCCGGCGAGCTGCAACGCGGAGACGAAGCCTGCGCAGGCGGCCGCGACGTCCGCAGCTCCGGCTGCCTTGATGCCGAACTCGGCTTGTACGCGAGCTGCCGTCTGGGGGAAGAAAGTATCAGGCGTTGCCGTTGCGACAAGAATGTAGTCTACATCCTCGAGGCTCTTTTCCGGGTAGCGCTCGATCAGGTCGCGCACGGCATGGAAGCACAGGCCGCTCGTATATTCGTCGTCAGCTGCGATACGGCGTTCCCGGATTCCCGTCCTCTGAACGATCCATTCATCGTTGGTGTCGACCATTTTTTCCAGATCGTCATTGCTCAACACTCGCTTCGGCAAATAGGAGCCTACTGCGGTGATGCGGGCGGATGTACGGTAGCCGGTCGTAATCGGGGCCTTGCTAGACATAAGCAATCAACCTCCCGGTATGGTATCAAGTATTAGTATCAGGTACTAATAATGATGATACCATAGTTACGGATTTAACAAAAGCTCGCAGCCCTGTTTACCGTCAAGGAGCAGCGGCCCAATGTCATCCAGAAGGTCATGAAGGATTTTATCTACGTGACTATCGAGAAGAGCCAACGGCTCAATCGGATTCCTCCTTCGAGTTCATGGCGGGCGCTTGCATTTTCTCTTTTATCGCCGGGTAACGACCCTCAAGGCGCTGATCCGAATCAATTCCTTCTCAAGCGCACTGGCCGGTCTGATGGGAATTAGGATAGCATTAGGCGTTGATGATCGCTTCCTGCTCGGAGGGCTGGTGGATGATGGGTCGATACTTGCTGGCTCTGCTTTTACGGTAGCGCTGACTGCCCTTACCCCCAGCTACGGGAGATGCGGTTGAGGCGTTTGCAAATCGAAATAGTCATCTTGACGGGCATCGCTTCACCAATGACGACGAAATTCATTCTAAGTACAACGCCCTATACTTAATTTCTTTAGCAACGGTGATGAACGAATGGAATACCCCTGAATCGTTTCAGATATCGCTGTCCAACTGGAGGACACAGTCGTTTCGTTCATCGACGTCGCCAGAGCCGAACCGGGAGACAAGTCGATAAGTTTTGCTCGCGCAGCTTACTTCATGCGGGGTTCGTCGATTGGAAATTCCGACGGCGGAGTCTTTCCGATTAAAATGGATTGGCAAATGGAGACGATGCGGCCTGGACGATTGTGCTTGGAGCCGATCTTGAAGGCGAAGCCCAGGCGCTTCTGACGGGAGCGGCAAGCGGACCGGATGCGGATCAAGCCATAGCCTGTCAGAAGGAGCGGATCGCGAAGATCGGCTGGCACAAGATTGGATGGTAAGGAGATAAGAACATAGCAACATTAAGAGGCTATTTGTTTTATCCCTATGGTTGACAAAGAACTTAGATACATTCCCGAGAATGACGGCGCCAGGCAGTCGTAGCAGGCCCTGCAGCCAAACTAAGAGCCGGCCTGGCGGCATGTTGCTTGCTATCGGGCTGGCCCTATTTTTTCCGTTCATCATGGTGCGGGCTCGTTCGCGATTTGGGACGTCGTTCTCGATGATGATCGCGTTGTCCGGCAGCGGGAATCTGGGCTGGCTGGTCAGCCAGCTGTCCGCTGCCAAGGAGAACAAACCGGCTTCCTCGGAAGCCGCTGTCTACGAAAATAAACGGCCCTTGTCGCCGATGGCAAGGGCCTCAAGCTCGGTCAATCCCAATTGAAGCCGAAACCCGTGTGGAGCTTGTGCTTGCCCAAGCTGGACTCGGCATCGATGCCGATGCTCTGCGAATCGACATGAGCGCCGCCGCCGAGTCCAACCTGCAGGTTGCCGACATGGCCGCCGGCGTTCACATTCATGCCGTAGCCGAGATGGCCGTTTCCACCTGCAGAGGCTCCGGCCTGCAGGCCTGCCTCATAGGGACCGACATGCCCGGTCGTATGAGCGTTCAGTCCATATTTCTGCCAGTCCAGGCCGGTGTTTAGACCAGCTTCATAGGAGCCGATATGGCCGCTCGCCTGATGGTAGGCGCCGTGCGGTCCCCATTGGAGGCCAGACTGCAGGCCGGATTTGTAAGGGCCCAGATGACCGTACGCCTGCACGCCTGCCCCGTGCCCGCCCAGATGGCTGCCTAAATTGAATCCGGCTGCGGGACCGCCGACATCAACGCCTGTCTTGAGGCCGAAGTGCTCGGGTCCGCCAAAAAAGCCGCCCGCATGGCCGCCGATGCCGTAGCCTCCTGTATAGGCGCCTACATGGCCTTGGTAGCTGTGCGGTCCCTGTTCGTTGTAGCTTTGGGCGCCCTGGCTCTCGTAATGGTGCGGACCTTGACTTTGATAATAGCCGTCGCGGCCATAGACGTGCCTGTGCGCATAAGGCTGATGATGAAGATATCGCTGTCCCCAGTAGGGATCATACATTGGATAGGGATAGGTTGGATGCATAGTTGCCAGAACCTCCTCGCATTTGCTCTAGCCTATTCCACATTGTAGTCTTGTGTGCGCCTTCACGATGCTTTAAGGGGGAAAGACTCTTTTAGAAAGGGTTATGTTTTAAATCATAAGTTCTATTTCATTGGAACAAACTCGATCATTTCTTCTGTCGATGGCCGTCATTGAAATCGAAGAATGATTCCTAGTGGCAGATCTATTTTTGCTCTGGCATACGGACAAGGCAAATTAATTGGTGTAGGAATGTTGGATATGGGCCTGTCAGGCTGTCGAGACATTCCAGCTCGCGGAGCTGATTGGTCCGCAATTTCTGCGTATTCTAATGCTGTACCCTTTTAGAATTAACTTCACCTGGCAATGGAAAGGTTTTCTGCAGGCTTTGTTAAACCTTAATTCTGATCGTGGATCTTTACGAATGGGAGGTTGGCAATCCATAAGAAACAACCCAAGTTGGATATGTTAAAATTTAGTCATTGTAGATATCCCTCTTGGACAAAGGAGAACTGAAAATGAGAAAACTTGTTCTTTTTCTTCACGCATCGCTGGACGGTTTTGTAGAAGGGCCCAATGGCGAAATGGACATTGGCTGGATTTCCTACGATGCTGATTTGGAGAAACACGCGAAAGAAATTCTGAGTACTGCCGATACGGTCGTTTGGGGGCGCGGGACTTACGAGATGATGCACAATTATTGGCCATCTGTGCCTTCCAACCCATCAGCTTCGCAGCATGAACGGGATCATGCCGAGTGGATTGAAAAGACAGCTAAAATTGTTTTTTCCACGACGCTGGAGAAGGTCGAATGGAATAATTCCAGACTCGTGAACGAAGATGTCGAGGAAGAAATCAAAACCCTCAAGCAGCAGCCAGGCAAGGATATGGTCATCCTCGGCAGTCCTAGGCTCGCACACCACCTGATGCAGCTTGATTTGATTGATGAGTATAAAATTACGGTTTCTCCTGTCCTGATCGGCAAGGGATTGCCGTTATTCCAAGGTCTCAAGGAAAAGATCAATCTTAGGCTAATTGAAAACAAGACCTTCGATTCTGGAGCAATAGGTCTCGTATATCAGACGGCAAGATGACCTTGCCGCTTAAGGTGATTAAGCCATCGAGAGACGATAGTCCAATTAACCGCCTTTTCACAAAGGCGGTTTTCTTATGGTCACAAATCAACAATAGAAGTTGACATAGCCTTTTTGAAAAAGAAAATTTCCAGTAAAAGGTGTCGAATTTACGGGCACATCATATGGCCAATAGGCCAAGCAGCTCATGCAAAGCCTATTCTTTGGAGAAACCTTTGAATGGGCGGATGACAAGCAGCTCTGTTCGCAAGCGGGACGTTTCAAAGGATTGGCGTTGAATAGAGTCCCCTTATTGGCCATCGATCATGCGAACCGGGGTTGCATTGCAGCCTCGGCGGCAGGCCGCCGCTCCTGCCCGCAGAGTCTAGTCCAGGCTCGAAGCCGGCTGCGATGCGGCAGCCTCGACCGGCCAGCCCCGGCCGTTCCCGATGACTTCGTCGCCGTACTTTCGGCCCCAGTCGTACATGAGGCGCAGCACCGGCATGAGGCTTTCTCCGTAGCCGGTCAGGGAGTATTCCACCCGCGGCGGCACCTCGGGATAGATTTTGCGGGCGACCAGACGGTCCTCTTCCAGCTCGCGGAGCTGATTGGTCAGCATTTTCTGCGTTATGGCGGGGATCAGCTTTTTCAGCTCGCTGAAGCGCTTCGTCCCGTCCGTGCCGAGATGCCAGAGAATGATCAGCTTCCACTTGCCGCCGATGACGGCGAGCGTCAGTTCCTTCTCGCAGTTGATTTCCTTCAGGTTGATGCGATCCTTCACTTCATGGGCCATTGCACCGGCCTCCAGTCTGTTCGTCTCTATGCCCCAATCATACTACAACTGTCCCTTCGGGCCTAATCGCGGCCTCCGCATGCCAAAAAGCCCGCACAGCGCCTGGGGCGCCGCGCGGGCAGCTGCAAATGGGCTATTCGAGGTTCGCATGGCGGCCGTACAGCTGACGTCCGTCCTGCTCTTGAAGCTCCATCAGCCGGAGCACGACGGAGTCGTAGAACAGCAGCAGTCCTTGCTCGAAAAGGGCTCCCATCGGCTGAATGGTGGATGCCCCTTGCTCGTCCTTGGCGGCTCCGGGCAGCCGGACGAGCAGATCGGCGGAGGCTCCGATCGGAGATTCGGGCTTGGTCGTCACAAGCGCAACGGAGGCGCCAAGCTCGCCGGCGCGGGCGGCCATGGCCAGCAAGCTTGCGGTAGAGCCGGAGCCCGAGCCGATGACGAGCAGCCCGCCGGGCCCGATGCCCGGAGTGACCGTCTCGCCGACCACATAGGCGGTCAGCCCGAGATGCACCAGCCGCATGGCGAAGGCGCGGCCCATCAGCCCGGAGCGTCCGGCCCCGGCGACGAACACGCCGCCCTCGCGACCGGCGCGCAGCACCGCATCGGCGAAGGCCGCCGCAGCGGCTTCGTCGATGCCGGCCGCCGACATGGCCAGCTCGGCGGCGACAGTGTTCGCATAAGCCGTCGTGTTCATGGCGGCTTTAGGCTCCGGCAGCGATGAGCTCGCGCATTTGCGCCGCCGCCGCTTTTTTGTCGTCCTGGCCCGTAATGCCGCCGCCGACGATGAGCAGGTCAGGACCGGCAGCCACGACCTCCGGCAGAGTGGCCAGCTTGATTCCGCCGGCTACGGCCGTGCGCGCGTTTTTCACGACGCTCTTGATCGTGCGCAGCTGCTCGAAGGAGTTTTTGCCCTCGGCCTGATGGTCGTAGCCTGCGTGCACGCAGATGTAGTCGACGCCCATGGCATCCACTTCGCGAGCCCGCTCCTCCAGATTCTTTACGTTGATCATGTCGACCATGATCTGCCTGCCTTGCTTGCGGCCTTCCTCGACAGCGCCTCGAATCGTGGCGTCGTCGGATACGCCTAGAATCGTCACGATGTCCGCTCCCGCCTCGGAAGCCTTCATGACCTCGTAGCCGCCTGCATCCATGACCTTCAGATCGGCAAGCACCCGCAGCTGCGGAAAGGCTTCCTTCATCGCTTTGACGGCATGAAGGCCTTCATTGATGACGATCGGAGTACCTATTTCGACAATATCGATCGAGTCCGCCACCTCGGCGACGACTTTTATCGCTTCAGGAATATCGACGAGATCCAGTGCAAGTTGAAGTTCCATCTATTTCAACACTCCTTCGGAATGAAATGTCGGTTTTAGGCGATAAGCCGAATCAGGCTGCCCGCTCCCGCATGTCCTTCATTCTAGGATTTTAACGCACTTTTTGTAAGTAGGCACTTTGAAGTGGGATAGTTACTCCGGCGTAACCATGAGCTTCTGCGACTCGATAGACTTATAGCAGCCTGGCCGCGTCCAGCCATTCCGACATATCCAGCCATTCTGACCTCCGTTAGAAGAAACGGATAGAGCAAGCCTGACGGCAAGGTTGGTTCCGTCGCAAATGGGGGTCGGCAAGGATCGAAGACGGTAGGGTGGGGCCGGAAGGCAGGCGGCTGCAGGTTGGATTTGACCGGAAATTATTTGGATTTGCCGTAAATATAGCCTTCATATTGCATTCAATCATAGAGGGACAGCCACGACAATGAAGAATATGTCGAACAAAGTCATCAAAACACTTGACATGTCATTTCCGGTTAATTAGTATTAGTTTAGAGTTATTACAAATAAATAATCATCCTCAGGAGGAACCATTCATGTCTCTAATTGGAACCGTAGTAAAGCCGTTCAATGCATCCGCTTTTCAAAAAGGAAAGTTCATCGAGGTTTCCGATGCCGACTTCAAAGGCAAATGGAGCGTCGTATGCTTCTACCCTGCCGACTTCACGTTCGTATGCCCGACTGAGCTCGGCGATCTGCAGGACCAATACGAGACGCTGAAATCGCTTGGCGTTGAAGTATACTCGGTATCCACGGACACTCACTTCACCCATAAAGCATGGCATGATACGACCGATACGATCGGCAAGATCGAGTACATCATGATCGGCGATCCTTCCCATACGATCTCCCGCAACTTCGACGTATTGATCGAAGCGGACGGCCTTGCTGACCGCGGCACGTTCATCATCGATCCGGACGGCGTCATTCAGACGGTTGAAATCAACGCCGGCGGCATTGGCCGCGATGCGAGCACCCTGATCAACAAGATCAAAGCCGCTCAATATGTGCGCAACAATCCAGGCGAAGTATGCCCGGCAAAATGGCAAGAAGGCGGCGCGACGCTCAAGCCTAGCCTTGATCTGGTCGGCAAAATCTAAGGAGCTGTTCCAATGGTATTATCCGAAGATATCAAGTCACAATTGAACCAATACCTTCAGCTTATGGAAGGCGATGTGCTGATCAAGGTCAGCGCGGCATCCGATCCCGTCTCAAAAGAGATGCTGGAGCTTATGGATGAAATCGTCGGCATGACGTCCAGAATTACGGTGGAAAAAGCCGAATTGCCCAGAACGCCGAGCTTCAGCGTCAACCGCATCGGCGAGGAAACCGGCGTTACGTTTGCCGGCATTCCTTTGGGCCACGAATTCACCTCCTTCGTATTGGCTTTGCTGCAAGTGAGCGGACGAGCCCCGAAAGTCGATCAAAGCGTGATCGACCAAATCAAAGGCATCAAAGGCGACTACCGATTCGAGTCGTTCATCAGCCTCAGCTGCCACAATTGCCCTGACGTCGTTCAGGCGCTGAACCTGATGAGCATCCTTAATCCGGGCATTTCGCATACGATGATCGACGGCTCCGCCTTCAAGGAAGAAGCGGAAAGCAGAGATGTCATGGCTGTTCCTTCCGTATTCTTGAATGGAGAATTTTTCGGAAGCGGACGGATGACGATCGAGGAGATCCTCTCCAAGGTTGTCGAAGCTCCGGACGCCTCTGAATTCGACAACAAGGAGCCGTTCGACGTGCTTGTCGTCGGCGGCGGTCCTGCCGGCGCCAGCGCCGCCATCTATGCGGCGCGCAAGGGCATCCGTACCGGCATTGTCGCGGAGCGCTTCGGCGGCCAAGTGATGGACACGGTAGGCATCGAGAACTTCATCAGCGTGAAATATACCGAAGGTCCGAAGCTCGCCGCAAGCCTTGAAGAACATGTCAAAGAGTACCAGGTCGATGTGATGAAGCTTCAACGGGCCAAACGTCTGGAGAAGCGCGACTACATCGAGCTTGAGCTCGAAAACGGCGCCGTTCTGAAGAGCAAGACCGTCATCCTGTCGACGGGCGCCCGCTGGCGCAATGTCGGCGTGCCGGGCGAGGAAGAGTTCAAGAACAAAGGCGTAGCCTACTGCCCTCACTGCGACGGTCCTCTCTTCGCAGGCAAGCATGTAGCGGTCATCGGAGGAGGCAACTCCGGCATCGAAGCGGCGATCGACCTTGCCGGCATCGTCAGCCATGTGACGGTTCTCGAATACAATTCGGAGCTGAAGGCGGACGCCGTGCTGCAGGACCGCCTGTACAGCCTGCCTAACGTTACGGTGCTGAAGAACGTTCAGACCAAAGAGTTCACCGGAACGGACAAGCTGAACGGCGTTTCGTATATCGAACGCGAAACAGGCGAAGTCAAGCATATTGAGCTGCAGGGCGTATTCGTCCAGATCGGACTCGTACCGAACACGGACTGGCTTGGCGATGCCGTCGAGCGCACACGCATGGGCGAGATTGTCGTCAACAACCACGGCGCGACGAGCTTGCCGGGTGTATACGCTGCCGGCGACTGCACGAACAGTCCTTTCAAGCAGATCATCATTTCGATGGGATCGGGCGCAAATGCCGCATTAGGCGCGTTTGACTATCTTATCCGCAATTAATGCAGCTATCGTTCAATAGGCCGCCTAACTACCTGATGGGTAGTTGGGCGGCTTTTATTTTCATTGGAATAGAGGGACGAAAAAAAGCCCTAACGGAAATGCTCTATGTCAATCTTGGGGAAAGCTACATGTAAACATAAATGTGAAATTGCCGATAACATAGGAGTTGATGGAAGGCATTCTTTCTAAAGATGGCTTTTGCGCAAATCTCCGCCTGAATCCGTTGAACCTGTGCAGGCTGTCGCCAAGGAATGTCCATCCGTGGTTGCCTTAGTTGTAATTTCCGAGATCGTGGTATAATTGCAGAGCTTATCCGTATGGTTTTGCGCCATCTAAATCAGACAGCAAAGAGGCTTAGAGTGAAGGTTATGCGATCCTACAAAAAAATCAAGCTCCGCCACATACTCAGCCTTCTGGTAATCAGTGCGATGTTCCTTACCGCGTCCGTCGGCGTTTATGCGGCTGTGCGCGCGAGCAGCGCCTCCCTTTCTTCGAGCTACCTGCAAAACAACGCTCAATATGCCAAGAAGCTTGCTTCCAATACCGAGGAGCTGCTTGATCTGATGCACAGCAACCTGGTGTCGCTGGCAGCGGTATCCTGGCGGAACAAGATCAATCAAAATGAGCTGGATACTTGGTTCCAAACCAATCAGCGCTACTTCAACTCCGTGTTTTTTGCCGACGCCAACCGGACGATCCAAGCCATCAGCCCGACGAATGTGGGCATCGGAGCCGGCACGAAGCTGACGTCGAGCGCCTCCGGACAGGCTGCTTCGGAGCGGACGGCGTTCATCTCCGATCCGTATGTAGGCGCCTCCGGCCGTCTTCTTGTGCTGATCTCGACGCCTGTATTCGACAAGGACGGGGAGTATGAAGGGTTTATCGGAGGCACCATCTATCTTCAAGAGGATAATGTGCTCAGCCGGCAGCTGAGCGAGCACTACTACGGCAACGGCTCGTACGTATACGTCGTGGACAAGCACGGCAGATTGATTTTCCACCCGAATCCCATTCGGATCAATGAATTCGTGAAAGGCAATGAAGTCATCGAACGGGTCAAGTCAGGAAACAGCGGCTACAAAACGATCGAAAATTCCGATGGCCAAAGCTATTTTGCCGGGTATGCCTATGAGCCCGACAGCGGTTGGGGAATTGTTTCCCAAACTCCAAAGACCATATTGGACGAGCCTATTCGAACGCTTGAAAAATCCATGATCCTCCAAGCGCTGCCGTTGTTCATTCTTATCCTGATCGCGGCGTTGTGGATTTCCAGACAAATTTCATCTCCGCTCTATAAGCTCGCCAGAATTTCGGAGGAAGCGGCCGTCTCCTCGCGGCATGTCCTTTCCGTGAACACCAGGCTGCGCGGAACGTACATCTACGAGGTTCAGCAGCTTGCTCAAAGCTTTGACAATTATGTCAAGGTCTTATCCGACGAAGCCCACCTGGACGGACTGACGCGGCTCTGGAACCGTAAAATGTTCGATCTTACGATCGCGGAATGGATCGACGAGGGGACTCAATTCTCGTTGATTCTGCTTGATGTCGATCATTTCAAGCGGATCAACGATACATACGGACATGTCATGGGCGATCGGGTGCTTATCGAGCTGGCATCCCAGATTCGCGCGCTTGCCGGTGTTCGCGATGTTGCCTTCCGATATGGCGGCGAAGAATACGGCGTGCTTGTCAGAACCGCGGATGTCCATCTGGCCGAGCTGCTGGCCGAGCGGATCCGCGAAGAGATTGCCGCAGCGGCGTTTGACCCTGTAGGCCGTCTGACGGTGTCCGTCGGGGTCGCTCATTGCAGCCCGGAATGGGGTTCGGCAAAGGAATTCATTCATAGGGCGGATATGGCGCTGTATCAATCCAAAGCCGGCGGGAGAAACCGTACGACCGTCCTCTAGCGCTGCAACAATAGGATCATGTAAATGCGAAAGGAATATGAACTGTCGTGAGGCTGTCTTGAATAAATTGAGCCTGAGCGTGCCTTCAGCCGCTTGTACGACTATAAAACGTGAATCGCTTAAACGGAAAGCCGGATGATTCCGGCTTTTTTGCATGGGCGCTTTGCGGCTCCTCTGAATTCCTTGAACAGGCATAACCTGGCTGACATCCGCCGGACAGGAGGCTTTCTTTCCTCCTTTCATTCCATGGACGGTTTCGATCGAGGCGCGCTGTCTTTCACAGTCCGTACGCAGATTATTGATCGGATGAGTGCCATGATTGACTTGACAGGTTTGTGAGCGGAAGGTAAGATGGTTTTAATCGTAATAATTACTATTATATTATGCGGGTAAGATCAGACTCGCAGGTATTCGAATGAAATTATGAACCTATGAACCCATGGAGGAGCCATAAAGGAGTTGAAGGAATGATACAGGAGATGGCGGAGAAAATTCCGGTGACCGTGCTCAGCGGTTATCTGGGCGCAGGAAAAACGACCGTATTGAATCATGTGCTCAACAACCGGGAGGGCCTTAGGGTCGCCGTGATCGTCAACGATTTGAGCGAGGTGAACATCGACGCGGAGCTGGTCCGGGACGGCGCAGGGCTGAGCCGCACGGAAGAAAAGCTCGTGGAGATGTCCAACGGCTGCATCTGCTGCACGCTGCGCGACGATCTGCTGCAGGAGGTCGAGCGCCTTGCCAAGGAGCAGAGATTTGATTATATCTTGATTGAGTCGACGGGGATCGGGGAGCCGCTTCCGGTCGCCCAAACCTTTACGTATGTCGATGAGGACCAGAATATCGACTTGTCCAAGCTTACCCGTCTGGACTGCATGGTGACGGTCGTGGACGCCTATCATTTCTGGCAGGATTTCAATACCCGGGAATCGCTGAAGGACCGCAGCCAGGAAGCGGGCGACGACGATACTCGGGGAGTGGTCCACCTGCTGACCGACCAGATCGAATTTTGCGATGTCCTGATTTTGAACAAATGCGATATGGTCGGCGCGGAGGAGCTCGACAAGCTGGAGAAGGCGCTGCGAGGCCTGCAGCCTGCGGCGAAAATCATTCGGACGAGCTATGGAAACGTAGATCCGAAGGCCATCCTGAATACGCATCTATTCGATTTTGACAAAGCGAGCCAATCCGCGGGCTGGATTCAGGAGCTGTTGAAGGAGGAGCATAAGCCGGAGACGGAGGAGTATGGAATCGGCTCGTTCGTCTACACCCGGAAAATCCCCTTCCATCCGGAGCGGCTGCTTCAGCAGCTCGCCAGCTGGCCTCAGGAAGTAATCCGCTCTAAAGGCGTCATGTGGATCGCCACTCGCAACCATACCGCTGTATCCTTCAGCCAGGCCGGCGTATCCCGGCAGCTGTCCCCTGCGGGGCTGTGGGTAGCCGCGTTGTCGGAGGAAGAGAGGTTCGCCTATTTCGGCAGCGATTTCCCCAAATCGCCGGATTGGGACGAGCAATGGGGAGATCGGGTAACCAAGCTCGTATTCATCGGCATCGGCCTCGACAAAGAGCGGATCAGCGGCTCCTTGGACCGGGCGCTTCTCACGGGAGAAGAAATGAAAAGCGTATGGCGTCATTTCAAAGACCCATTGCCGGCATTCCAGGCCGTATGAAGCAGAGCCTAATCCTACAGTCAGAGGAGTTCATCTCATGAGCAAGTCAGCAGCAGCGAGCAGGCTCCCCCGCTCCAAAGGGACAGACATCGCTTCCTATTATTCACCGAAGGATTGCGGCCGCAAAGTGAGGCGCATCGTGCTACAGCCCGAAAACAACCGCATTGTCGAGGAATTCATCCGGATTCTGGACATGAAGGAGAAATTCGAGGAGCATGACGTGCCTATTCCCAACAAGATCGTCATGTTCGGCCCGCCGGGAACGGGCAAGACGCTGACCGCCTTCTATATGGCGCAAAGGCTGAACGTTCCCCTGCTTCTGGTCCGGCTGGATTCCGTCATCCACAGCCATCTGGGCGAGACGGCGACGAATCTCCGTAAAATATTCGATCATGCGCGGTCCAGCCCATGTGTGCTGTTTCTAGATGAGTTCGATGCCATAGCCCGGACCCGGGAAAACAATGATGAAGTGAAAGAGATGACCCGTGTCGTCAACACTCTCCTCCAGTGTCTGGATGAGTTCGACGGAAGCAGCGTATTCATGGCGGCAACCAATCTGGAGAAGGATCTGGACCGCGCCATCTGGCGCCGCTTCGATACGAAGATGAGGTACGACAGCCCGAACCGAGCTTCGCGGGAGGCGTATTTGAGCCAGCTGCTGGGCGATTTCCCCGGAGGGGAAGAGCTTCTGGAGCCAGCCTCGCAGATGCTGGAAGGATGCAGCTTTGCCGATATGGAGCAGATCGTGCTCAAAGCCAAGCGCAAGGCGATCATTGAGGAGGCATCGATCTCCCTGCCGATGCTTGAGGATTCCTATTCGGAATATAAGCCGAGGCTGCTTGAGCGGCTTGAAGCCGGACAGGAGCGTTCGCTTCGCGCGGGGGGATGGAGATGAAAGGCATCACACGGCTTGAGGGGAGACCAGCCCGCTTTCGCAGGGCAGGATGATCGTCTTTTCTTCGAGATGATCGTCTGATATACTTAAAAAGTAAAAATTACGATTAAAGGAGAATGATCATGGCGAAGAAATCCAAGGTCTTAAAAGAGCTAAAGCGACAGGCTTTGGTTGCAAAATATGCCGAGCTTCGGAAAAAGCTGAAAGAAGAGGGCAATTACGAAGCTCTGGCCAAGCTGCCGCGCGATTCTTCCCCAACCCGGCTGCATAACCGCTGTGCCATGACCGGCAGGCCGCATGCCTATCTGAGGAAGTTCAAAGTATCCCGGATCGCCTTCAGGGAGCTGGCTTACAAGGGGCATATTCCAGGCGTCAAAAAGGCCAGCTGGTAATTCCGCGCCATGGTGGCCATTGAACGGGATGAATTCAGCCGGTATCGGATCGGCAGGCTGCTGGACGGATACATCCAGCTCAAAGTTCCCGGCAGCATGCGCCGAGACATCCGGCTGGCCTACTGCTGGGAAGAGAACGGTCTAACGCTCAGCGAGCTGAGGCCCGCCCTCCCTGAATCGGGATGGCATAGCAAGGATATCGTCCATTTTCGGCTGAACAACGGCAAATGGGCGGTATGCATGAAAAGAAAAGGAGCTTGGAGCGAAGTCCCGATGATTCCTCTGCACGGCGATTTCGAGCATCAGCTCGAACAGGTGGAGCTCGACCGGCATGGATTGTTTTGGGGTGAATGAGTCTCTTTGGAACGGCTTCAAATAGTAAATATTACTTGTATTCTAAGCGAGCATGGAACACTTTCAGTGATCGTAAAGCACAAGGAGGAAAAGGGAAATGAGAGTCACAGTTACGCTTGCCTGCACGGAATCCGGGGACCGCAATTATACGACGACCAAAAACAAAAGGAACAACCCGGAACGGATCGAGCTCCGCAAATACTGTCCGCGTCTGAAGAAGGTGACGCTTCACCGGGAGACGCGGTAAGGAAGCAGACGAACAAGCAGCCGGCTGAAGCTGCCTGTCAGGCCATGCCGGCGAACGTAAAGACTTTCCCTTTCTTGCATCGAAAGGGAAAAGTCTTTTTTTGTATGCTGAGGATTCTTCCTGCGCCTCTAGCGTCATGAGAACCGGGATAGGTTCATAGAATGGAAGAAAGGATCAGAGAGTTAGAGAGGGATGCTGGATGGACCATCACCATGTGGCCAAGCGCAGGCTGGGCCGTCTATTTCTCGTGTATTTCATCTTTTCTTCCACATGCACCATCATCTTGTTCCATCTTCTTGCCCTGCCGGTCATGCCGTTCAAGCAAATGCCGGCCTTGCTTGGGAAGCGCACGGCGTCCGAACAGGCTCTTGCCGGCAATCGGACAAGCCTTGCGGCAACTGGCGGCGGAAGAGAGCTTCCATCCCGGTCGCCTGCGCAAGCTTCCGCTTCGGAAGGCGACGATATCTTTCCTGTCGGCCCGCTTGCCGGAGGCGCGATCGATCATGTGGACGACATGGTCCCCAACAGACAAGCGCTCAGCTCCGGGAATGTCAAAGTCAATATGACCTGGGAAGCCGTCTACGGCAAATCTCCCGATCCGGAGCGGCTTCCGGAGCTGGACGGGGTCAATGTGGTGAGTCCGACCTGGTTCGAGCTCGCCAACGGAGCCGGGGATATAAGCAGCAAAGCGGATCTGGACTATGTCCGGTGGGCGAAGGAGCGCAGCCTCCAGATCTGGGCGATGTTCAGCAACGGATTCGAGCCGATCCGGACGTCAAAGGCGTTGTCGACGAAAAAGTCGCGGGAACATATGATCAAGCAGCTGCTTCAATACGCGGAATCGTATGACCTGCAAGGAATCAACTTTGATTTTGAAAACGTGAAAACGGAGGATGGGAAAAACTTCGTTCAGTTCATCAAGGAAGCGGCGCCGCTTCTTCACGAACGGAACCTCGTCGTATCTGTCGACGTCACCCCGAAGTCGGACAGCGAATACTGGTCCTTGTTCCTCGACCGGCCGGCCTTGGTTCCCTATGTGGATTTCATGATGCTGATGGCCTATGACGAGCATTGGGCTTCCAGCCCGAAATCCGGTTCGGTGTCTTCCCTCCCCTGGGTGAGGAGGTCGGTCGAAGGGCTGCTGGACGAAGATGGGATTCCGCCGTCTAAAATCGTTCTCAGCATGCCTCTATATACTCGAATCTGGACGGAGACGCCGAAGAGCTCGGGAGGGAGCAAGGTCACTTCCAAAGCGCTTGGAATGAAAAAGGCGGCCGAGCTGGTGGCCGCCCGCAAGCTGACTCCCGCGTATGACCGGAAAACCGGGCAGAATTACGTGGAGTATCGGGAGGACGGGCAATTGAAACGGATTTGGCTGGAAGACAGCACTTCCATCAAAGCAAGAGTTGCGATAGCGAAAGAATACGGGCTGGCAGGCGTTGCTACCTGGAGCCGCTCGTTCATGGACAGCGGAATATGGAATGTCATCAAAAAGGAACTGGAATGACCCTTTTCTAAACAGAGGCGGAAACGGTTGCCGGAGCCAGAATAGGATGCCGCCCGGTTGTCTCAATGATTCCGCCCCATGCCTATATACCCGCCAAGCTTTCTCAGCAAGCCTCCTGTCCGAAAGTGGACGGGAGGTTTGCTTTGATGCGATTTCAATCTGGATCGTGGAATCGCTTGACAATACCTCAGCAATCCAATAGGATTTAAAACATAACTGACTGACTAGTCAATCGGGTGAGGTGAAGAAACATCTTGAACGAAGACAAGGATTCGCAGGCCGGCAGCGAGCGGCGCAGGCGCTTCATGGAAATCGCCTTGAGACGGTTCGCGAAGGACGGTTACCATGTCACGAAAATTTCCGATATCGTTGCCGAAGCCGGCGTGGCGCAAGGAACCTTCTACTGGCATTTCAAGAGCAAGGAAGCGATTGCGCTGGAGATCGTGCAAGACGGACGCCGCCAGCTGCTGGAAGTCATCGCGCAAGGCTACCGCCGGGAGGCGGGCACGGTGCAGGACATGGTGCAAGTATCGGAAGCTCTGCTTGCCAGGCTGTTCCTGTTTGCGGAATCCAACCGGGACCTTATGGAGATGCTGCTCGGCGGCAGCGGCGCCATTGAACCGATCCGTCAAGAGATCGCGGAGACGCGGGCTGCGATGGAGAGGGCCTTCCTGCAAAATATCCGCCGGGCGATCGAGCTTGGAATGCTGCCTGCCGCAATCGATGCCGAAGTGCGGGCCGCCCTCATCATGAGCTTGATCGAAGGCGTCATTGCGCGCTGGCTGTTCGGCTTGAACGCGCCGGGGAGCGGGATCGGCTCCAGGACAGCGGAGCAGCTGGCGTCCGAGACGGCCAGATTCGAATTTTTCGGGCTGCTCGGCATTTAACGGGCCGGCAGCGGAATGATCCGGTCAGAGCCGGACACCATAATAAAAAAAGGATAGGGAGAGAAATCCAATGCGGAAGAAATCGCTTTACCTCGCTGTATCCATCCTCATGCTGCTCGCCTTTGCGCTGGCCGGATGCGGAGCGAAAACGAACGACAAAGCCCAGAATACCGCAAGCCCGGCTCCTGCCGGCGAATCCGGAAGCAACGCGCCAGCGGAAGGAGACGACAACCTCCTCGCTCAAGTGAAGGCGGCCGGCGTGCTGAAAGTAGGGCTCATGGGCACCTACGCGCCTTATAATTTCCTGAACGAGAACAAGGAAATCGACGGCTTCGACGCAGACATCGCCAAGGATGTCGCCAAGCGCCTTGGAGTGAAGGCGGAATTCGCGCCTCAAGACTTCTCCGGCCTGATTCCGAGCCTGCAGGCAAGCAAGATCGATGTCATCATCAGCCAGGTGACCATAACCGACGAGCGCAAGCAGCAGATCGACTTCACTCAGCCTTACATTACGAACCAAGTGAAGATCATCGTCCGCGAAAGCAACGACTCCATTACGAAGCTGGAGGATTTCAAAGGCAAAAATATCGGCGTCGGCCTCGGTACGAACGATGAAGCCTACCTGCGCAATGAAGTGCTGCCCCAAGTAGGCAAGTTCAATATCAAAACCTACGACGATGTCATCACCTCCCTCCAGGACCTCAATGCCGGCCGGATCGACGCCACGATCAACAATCTGTACGCCTTGAAGCCGATCGTGGACAAGAACGGGTACAAGGTGAAGGCGGTCGGAGAAGCGATCAAATCCGATTCCGCCGGGATCGCCGTACGCAAGAACAATCCGGAATTTCTGGCGGCGCTGGATCAAGCTCTGACGGATATGAAGTCCGACGGAACGTACACGACCATCTTCAAGAAATGGTTCGGCGAGGAGCCTGCCTCCAAATAAGAAGCAGGGTTGCTGAGGGCTGTGGCGCATGAGCGTCATGGCCCTATGCGATATCCAACGGATCAAAAGGAGCTTCGAGCGTTCATGAATCTGCTATGGGATAACGGCCTCTTCTTGTTGAAGGGCGCCTATTATACGCTGCTGATTACCGTCGTAGCGATGTTTTTCGGCCTGCTGATCGGCATCGTCGTTGCGCTTGCCCGGCTGAAGGGGAATTTGCCGGTCCGCTGGCTGGCGCGAGCATACGTCTCCGTCGTTCGCGGCACGCCCGCATTCGTTCAAATTCTTATCGTTTATTATGGGCTTGTTGATTACGGCATTACGCTTGGACCGCTGACAGCCGCCTATGTGGCGTTAAGCATCAATGTCGGCGCCTATTTGTCGGAGACGTTCCGGGGGGCGATTCTGGCCATACCGAAGGGGCAGACCGAAGCAGCCTATGCGACGGGCATGACCCCCTGGCAAGCTTTGAGAAGAATCATATTTCCGCAAGCGGCCCGGGTGGCGATCGCCCCGATGGGCAACACGTTCATCGGCATGCTCAAGGAAACGTCGCTCGTCTCCGTCATTACCGTAACCGAGCTGCTGCGTTCCGCTCAACTGCTGGTCGCCCAGTATTATGTGTACATGCCGTTTTACCTGGGCGTAGCGGCGATGTACTGGGTGATGAGCACTCTGTTCTCGGCCATTCTCGAAGCGATCGAGAAGCGGCTGTCCAAAGTCTATTGAGAGAGGAGGAGCGAACCGAATGATGATTCAGACGAACGGGCTGTCGAAATCCTTTGGCGGAACGGAAGTGTTGAAAACCATCGATCTTCAGGTTGCGGCGAAGGAAATCGTCGTCCTTCTCGGACCGAGCGGCTCCGGCAAAAGCACGCTGCTGCGCTGTCTCAACGGGCTCGAGGAGCTCAGCGGCGGTTCGGTGGAAGTGAACGGCGTCCGCGTGGCTTCGGATATGCCGGCGAGGAAGAAGAGCGCGGGCTTCCGGGAGATCCGGCGCAACGCAGGAATGGTTTTTCAGCAGTTCAATCTGTATCCCCATAAGACGGCTTTGGGCAATGTCATCGAGTCGCTGCTTACCGTCAAGAAGCTGCCGCGGGCGGAAGCCGAGCGCATCGGCTATCGGCTGCTGGAGCGGGTAGGCCTGGCGGCCAAAAAAGACGAATACCCTTCCCGGCTGTCGGGCGGACAGCAGCAGCGCGTCGCCATCGCCCGCGCGCTTGCGATGGAGCCGTCCGTCATGCTGTTCGACGAGCCGACATCGGCGCTCGATCCGGAGCTGGTCGGCGAAGTGCTGGAAGTGATGCGGCAGCTGGCTCAGGAGGGGATGACGATGGTCGTCGTCACCCACGAGATGAAGTTCGCCCGGCAGGTGGCCAACCGGGTTGTATTCATGGACGGAGGCATCATTGTCGAGGAACAGGAGCCGGAGTCGTTCTTCCGCAGTCCAGAGTCCGATCGGGCTCGTAAATTCCTGAATCAGCTCAGCGAGCATTAAGGGGCAACACCACTACTTTCACGAGAAAGCGGGTATGTGAAATGAAAGTCATGACCACTTGGAACGGCCGGCGGGCGTTTACTTCCGTCGGAGATTCCGGTTATCCGGTCGGAATGGACGCGACGCCGCTGTATGGCGGCGAGGGCAAGGGCGCTACGCCGATGGAGCTGCTGCTGGCCGGCCTCGCCGGATGCATCGGCATCGACGTCACGATGATCCTCAACCATTACCTCGATTCCATCCAGCGAATGGAGATCGAGGCCGATGGAGCCCGCAAGGAGGAAGCTCCGACCGGCTTCACCGCAATCGAGCTTACCTTCCGCGTGGACGGAGACATATCGGCCGTCCGGGTGTGGAAAGCGATCGAGATGGGCAGCAAGAAGTATTGCGCGGTGTCCGACTCGCTCAAGGCCGACATCAGCTACAAGCTTGTGCTGAACGGGGTCGAAGCCGCCAAGCCTTGAATATAGAGATTCTGGAAGCCGCAAGCCGCCCTAAGTCGGGAGCTTGCGGCTTTTCCGCATGCCGGGGCTTTACAGGAGCGGGACCCGGCATCCGCCCTGGATGGGAACCATTGAGCGGGATAGCCTCTCCTTGTCGGGAGAAACTAATCGGGCCGTACCTGAACAAGGCTGCGGACACCATTGGACTATACTGGAGGAAACCGAATGAAAAAGCCCTGGAAAGTGCTTGCTGCCGGTATCGTAATCAGTACGGCTTTGGCCGGATGCGGAACGCACCATGGTGAGCTCGGCAACAAAAACATCCGCAACAATGCGGCCGGCAACTACAATCTGCTCAGCAAGCGCTTTGCCGATGACGGCATGAACGAAATGAACCGCGTGAAGGGCTACCAGCAAAACGGGAACAACATCGTCGGCAATCATCAAAATTATCATTTGTCCACGAACAAGAAGCTGTCGGATGAGCTGAATAAATTGCCGGGCGTGCGGACGGCCCACGTCTTCACGACGGACAAGAACGCTTATGTCGCCATCGGGCTTGACGGGCACAGCGTGACCGGCTTGACCTCGACGGGCCGTACGGCCCAAGGCTACAGCGACGGCAAAGGCATCGTCGGCGGGATGGAACGGATGGGAGCCGATATCGGAAGCGGCGTCCGCAGCCTCGCGAACGACGTCGGCATGGGAGCCCGTGCGCTGACGAACGACGTCGGCATGGGAGCCCGTACGCTGACGAACGACGTCAAGCGCGGCGCCCGGGATTTGACCGGAGGCGTCATCGGCCAGTCCAATTACGGCACATTCATGGACCGCCCCGGATCCAACGGGTACAGCTCGTATACGAACGGCTTCAACGCCTACGGCACGGGAGCATCCACGAACAACCGCGGCCATATGATGAACGGCCTGTCCGACAACAACAACCGGTACATGGACCGGGAGCTGACGAGCGAGTTCAAGGCGAAGGTCGCCGATATCGTGCACAAGAACCATCCGGGCATCCAGAATGTATACGTATCTGCGAATCCGGACTTCTTCAGCCGGATGCAAGGCTACGCCAACGACGTGAAGCAAGGCCATCCGATCAAGGGCTTCGTGGCCGAGTTCAATGCCATGGTGGAGCGGGTGTTCCCGGCCGAATCGGCCAGCAACTCCTCCTACAAGGGCATGAGCACGAACACCAACATGAATAATGGAACGCGCGGAAGCAAAAACGAGCATCTGTTCCAATAACGTCCGAAGGCCGCCGCAAGGCGGCCTTTTGACTTGGCTGAACGGACCGGGCGCCAGTCCTAGCAATTGACAAATTTCGCTGCGGTGATCAGTATGGAGGTACATACTACCCATTTTTCTAGCAGTCCTGCAGGAGGCGTCCATGTACAAAGTCATGCTGGTGGATGACGAAGCCGTCGTCCGGGAAGGCTTAAGGAACATCATCGATTGGCCCCGCCACGGGTTCGAGCTGGCGGGCGATTTCACCAACGGACGGGATGCGCTTGAAGCCATCGAGACCCTGAGGCCCGACCTGGTTTTGACGGATATCAACATGCCGTTCATGAACGGCCTCGAGCTGAGCGAGAACATTCTGCAGCGTTATCCCTATATCAAGATCATTATCCTTACCGGATACGATCAGTTCGAATATGCGCAGCAGGCTCTCCGCCTCAAGGTCCACGACTTCATCCTCAAGCCGATCACGGCCAGCGAGACGAGAGCGCTGCTGGACAAGGTCCATGCGGAGATGGAGGAGGAGAAGCGCAGGGGCGAGGATGTCGGCAGGCTGTACAGCCAGCTCAACCAGAGCCTGCCGCTGCTGCGGGAGCGGTTTCTGGAGCGGCTGGCCGCCACGGGGGCGGGAGCGCGGAACATGGCCGAGCGCCTGGCCTACTTCGGCATACCGGCTCTCCAGCCTCCCTATCTGATCACCTTGTACGACTACGATGGAGCCTCGAGGCATTCCGATGCTTCCGAGCAGGATGTGGAGCTGCTTCATTTCGCCGGCTTCAACATCATCGAAGAAATCATCTCCAGGGAGGGCGGAGTCGTCTTCCGGACTCGCGAGGACCGGATCGCCGCCCTGATCGGAGGCCAGCCGGAAAGCCTGCTGCATGAGCTGGCGCTGCGGACCGCCGAGGAGGCGCGCCATCATATCGAGCGGTATCTGGGCTATACGGTCACGGCTGCCATCGGGCGAGCCGCCGCAGGACCGCAAGATCTTCCCGATTCGTACAAAAGCGCCTCGGCCGCGCTTGATTACCGGTTTCAATACGGCAAAAACCGGGTGCTCAGCATTCTTGACCTGGAAGGCAAGGAAACGGCGCCCGCATCGGTCAGCCTCGAGTGGAGCCGCCTGCTTGCCGGGACGATCCGCACCGGTTCCGCGGCCGAGATCCGCAGCCTCATCGGGCCGTTCATCGCGGGACTGAAGCAATCCCATGCGCCGCTGGACGTATGCTACCTGCAGATCCAGAAGGTCATCGTCCTGCTCATGAACACGATGCAGGAGATGGGCATCGACGAGACGCGCATCGTCAGCAGGCACCGGATGCTGTTCTCGGAGCTGTACAGGCTCGGCACCTTGGACGAGGTCGGCCAATGGCTCGAGGAAATCGCGGTCGGAGCGATCGAGACCGTATCCGACAACCGGAGCCAGACGATGCGCAATCAGATCGGACAGGCGATCGCGTATATCGAGGAGCATTACGCCGACGAGCGCATCACGCTGCAGGACATATGCCGGCATGTCTTGATGAGCACGAGTTATTTCAGCACGGTGTTCAAGCAGCAGACGGGCGAAACATTCGTGGAATACCTGACCCGGATCCGCATCGGCAAGGCCAAGGAGCTTGTATGCAACACTCCTCTCAAGCTGTATGAAATCGCTGCCAAGGTCGGTTACGCCGATCCGAACTACTTCAGCATCTCCTTCAAGAAGCATACCGGCCTTACGCCGCGCGAATACCGGGAGAAATCAAGGGAGCAGCCATGAGAGGCAGGCGCTTTCTGGATTATTATCCCAAGACGATCCATGCCGCCATCTCGACGGCATTCTCCCTGCTTATCCTGGCGGCCATCGCCGTCACCAGCCTGATCAGCTACAACGTCTCGGAGGATGCGGTCATCAGCAATTCGGAAGCCTACATGGGAGAGATCATTACCCAGGTCAACAACAACATCCAGTCCTATATCGACAATATGGAGAACATCTCCCTCATTATTTTCACCAACAAGGACGTCAAGTATTATATTTCGAGCAATCCGTTCATCAGCCGCGAAGAGGTGCGCTCCTATCAGAAGAACATTTCGGACCTGTTCCAGTCCTTGCTGTACACCCGCAAGGATATCGCCTCGATCATGGTATTCGGGTACAACGGCAGGGTGGTGTCCGACCGGAGGCTGACCCAGCTCAATCCGAACGTGCCGCCCCAGGACCAGGACTGGTACAAGCAGGCGGTGAAGGAAGGCGGAAGGTCCGTCATTTCTCCGCCCCATGTCCAGAATGTCCTGCAAGGGGAATACAGCTGGGTCGTCTCCTTGAGCCGGGAGCTCAAAAGCATCAACGGCATGACCGGCCAGGGCGTCGCGTTGGTCGATCTCAAGCTGAACGTCATCAACGACATCTGCCGCAACGTGAAGCTCGGCCAGCGCGGCTACGTCTTCATCGTCGACAGCAGCGGGAACATCGTCTATCATCCGCAGCAGCAGCTCATCTACAGCAAGCTCCGCACGGAGCAGATCGGCCGCGTCATGGCCTCCGAGCAAGGAAGCTTCGTGGACAAGGACAGCGGCCGCATCTATACGATCCACGATACGAGCTTCGGCTGGAAGATCGTCGGCGTGGCCTATCAGGACGAGCTGATTTCCAATCCGTCCGCGATGCGGAATTCATTCCTGCTGTGGGCGGCTGCCGGCCTGGCCGTCACCCTCATCATTTCCTTCATCATCTCGCATCGGATCACCCGCCCGATCCGGCGGCTGCAAGCCGTCATGAGGCAGGTGGAGCGGGGAGACTTCGACGTGCGGGCGGAGGTCGGGCAGGCGGGCGAGGTCGGCCAGCTCGGCCGCGCCTTCAACATGATGGTCGGCCAGACCCGCAGGCTGCTGGACGAGAGGGTCCAGACCGAGAAGATCAAACGGCGGACGGAGCTCAGGCTTCTTCAGTCCCAGATCAATCCGCATTTCCTGTACAACACGCTGGACTCGATCATATGGATGGCCGAGCAGCGGAAGAACGAGGAAGTGGTGTTGATGACATCGGCTCTGGCCAAGCTGTTCCGGGCCAGCATCGCCAAGGACGACGAGCTGGTCCCGATCCGGGTGGAGGTGGAGCATATCGACAGCTATCTCCAGATCCAGAAGATGCGCTACCGCGACAAGCTCGATTATGCCATCGACGTTCCGAGGGAGCTCCATGCCTTCAAAACGCCGAGAATCCTGCTGCAGCCGTTCGTGGAGAACGCGATTTATCATGGAATCAAAAATTTGCCGGAGGGAGGCATGATCGCCATCTCCGCCCGGCAGGCGGACAACGGCATCGAATTCCGGGTGTCCGACAACGGCCAGGGCATGTCCGAGGAAACGATCAAGCTGATCATGGGCGCCGTCCGCAGGGATTCGGACCGGGATCATATCGGGGTGAGCAACGTCAACGAACGGATCGAGCTCGCCTTCGGCTCCGACTACGGCGTCTCCATCGAAAGCGAGCCGGGCGAAGGCACGACCGTCGCGATCAAGATTCCGCAAGTGCGCTGAGGAGGAGGCAATCATGAGAACCAAACGGCTGTGGCTGCCGCTTCTGCTGCTCGGATTCGTCGTCCTGGTCGTCTGGACGGGGCTGGGCCGGGGCGAGGCGTCTCCGCAGGACAACCGGATTGCAATCATTATGAAGACGACCGACGCCAACTCCCATTATTGGCAGACGGTGCGCTCGGGAGCTTTGGCCGCAGCCAAGGAGCTGGAGGTTGCGCTGGAGCTGTCCGGACCGCTGCGCAGCATCGACTCCGACGAGCAGGCGCGGCTGCTGGAAAAAGCGATTGAGCAGCGGCCGCGGGCCATTGTGCTCGCTCCGATCGACGAGGATGCGCTGGCGCCTCAGCTGGAGGAGATCTCCCGTCTGGGCATCAGGCTCATCATCATGGATACGCCTCTCCTGCATCACCGGGCGGACAGCTATGTATCCAGCGACCATGTCGAGGAGGGCAGGGAAGCGGCGGGCATCCTCGCTCCCGGACGCAAAACAAGGCCGGTCTACGCCTTTTTGACCAGCGACGAGAAGTCCCCGGTAGCCATGCAGCGCAGGAACGGGGTTCTGGAAGCACTTCCGGCCGGCTCGGCCTACAACCTCGGCATGATCAATGTCGGCAAATCCGAGGAACAGGCGTACCGGACCGTGAAGTCGCTGACGGTCGCCTATCCGGGGATGAACGGCATTATCGCGCTTACCGACATCGGCGTGGCCGGCGCGGCCAAGGCATTGAAGGAAACCGGTCTCAGCGGCAGCGTCAAGCTTATCGGGTTCGACAGCTCCGTTCCCGAGATCCAGCTGCTCGAGCAGGGAGCCATGCATGCCCTGATCGTACAAAACCCATTCAACATGGGATTTCTCGGCGTGCAGGCGGCGCTTGATTCTTCCGGCGGAAGCGCGACAGTCGACATTCCTTCCGCCACGATTACCCGGGCCAACATGTATGCGCCGGAAAACCAGAAGCTGTTGTTTCCTTTCGTCTATTAAGAATAGTCCGAAACGAGTTGAACCGAGATGAAGACGCCCCAATGGCGCCGCAGCTGCTTCCGGGCAGCCGCGGCCTGCGCGGCCTCCGCGCTGCTTCTCGCTTCCGGCTGCTCCGGAAAGCAGAATGCGTCCGAGGTGAAGGAGCCTGAAGAGAAGCGGGCTTTGATCAAATTCGTCACCTCCGAATACAGCACGTCGACCAAGCCGATTCTCGACGGCATCGTCAGCCGGTTCGAATCGGAGCATCCCGATATCGACGTCGAGCTCCAGGTCGTCAATTGGGACATCCTGGACGGGGTCTACACAAATATGCTGGCCCAGAACGAGCCTCCGGACCTGCTGAATACGAATTTCTACTCGCACTTCGCCAAGCGGGGCTTGCTCAATGACATGGCCGATATTCTGCCGGAATCCTTCCGGTCGAATCTGTATCCCTTCCTGCTGGAGAAGGACCGCTACAACGGCGTTCAATACGCGATTCCTTATGTCGCTTCCGTGAGAAGCCTATATTACAACAAGGCTTTGTTCTCGCAGGCCGGCATTTCGGGGCCGCCGCATACGTGGGAGCAGCTTGCGGATGACGCCCGGAAGATCCGCCAATATACTCCGGCCCGAGGATTCGGGATCGACATGACCGACAACGAGATCCATGCCAATCTGTCCTATTTTTTCATAGGCGCGGGAGGCGGCTGGCTGAAGGACGGCAAGTGGGCGATCAATCAGCCGGCCAACGTGGAGGGGCTGGAATTCCTCAAGAAGATCTATGACGAAGGCTTGACGGACGAGGAGCCGACGGTGACGACCCGCGACGAGAAGCAGCGCATTCTCGGGGACGACGGACTCGCCATGATGATATCGGGCAACTACTTCAGCTCCGTCGTGCCCAAGGAGTTCCCCGGACTGCAGTGGGGATCGGGTCCGATTCCGGTCAAGGAGGGACAGCCTCCGATGACCTTCGGCGTCCACGACGTGCTGATCTCCTTCAAGACCGCCCATACGGACAAGCAGGCGCTCTCTCAATTCATCCAATTCCTCTACGGCGACGAGCAGTACGTCAGCATGGTGGAGCAGGAGGGCTTCGTTCCGGTCACACGCTCGGCCGGCGATGCGATGTCGGCAGCCGATGCCGCCATGAGAGCGGATCTGCATGCTCTGGCCAGCGCGCAGTTCATCCCGATCGAAAAGCCGGCTTGGGCGAGGGTGATGGATACGGCGCGCAAGCTCGGCAGCGCCGTCCTGTCGGGCCGTTATACGCCCAAAGCCGCTCTCGACGAGCTGCAGAGAGTCGCGCTGGAAGCGGATCGGGAAACCGGATAGCGATTCGGCCGATAATTTCAATGTTAGCTGGATCAAGCTCCAACCATACCTGGAATCAAGCCCCTCAAAAGGGGCTTTTTTTCGTTTTCAGAATCAATATTCATTTTTCCATCAAAATTTTGAATGAAAAAATCATAAAATACTAATGGATTTACGGAAGATATTCAATGGAGAGGAAGCCCTGTTCCCGTTAGTATACAGATAAGCACCTGAAGCAAAGGAAGATGGCACCGAGATCCGGGTGCGGGGAACGTTCCAATTTGGGAGGGGTTATGCTAGATGACTTTCACGGTAAAGAAAACGGCGGCAACCGCAATGGCAGTCGCGATGTCCCTGGCCGTACTGGCCGGCTGCGGCAGCAACAACAACAACGGCAACACGGCGTCAAGCGCTTCTCCTGAGCCGACGGCAAGCGCGCCGGCCGACAATTCGGCCGCCAATGCAGCGGGCAACACAGGCGGCGACGCCCCCGCGACGACCGGTCTGAAGGGCACGTTCGAGATTCAGTACTTCGTCGGCGGTTACGGCGACAAGTGGTGGAAGCAAGTCATCGCCGATTTCCAGAAAGCGAACCCGGACCTGAAAATCGTCGAAGACGCAGGCCCGCAAATCAATACGCAGAACAAGCCGAAGTGGATCGCGGGCACGCCTCCGGACTTCGTCTACATCGACGGACCTGAGCTCAACGACCGCCAGCTGGCGGAAGACGGGCAGCTCGAGGATCTCACCGACTGGATCAAGGACGCCAAAAACGTCGACGGCGTCAAAATCCTCGACCTGCTCGCGCAGCAGCCTCCTTCCTACGACGGCAAGACGTACAACATTCCGCTCGTCCTGAACTCATGGGGCGTGTTCTACAACAAAGCCCTGTTCGAGAAGAACAGCTGGACGGAGCCTACGGACTGGGATTCCTTCATCGCCACTTCCGAGAAGATCAAGGCTGCCGGCACGACGCCGTTTATCCATACGGGCAAATACCCTTACTACATCAACGGCGCCATCCTGTACCCGGCCATCGTATCGGCGAACAACGACGACTACAAGCTGCTCCAGGATATGGGCGACAGCAAGGTCGAAGCGTTCAAGAGCCCGGCCGTCCTGGAAGCTCTGAACAAAATCGTCGAGCTGCGCGACAAGGGCTTCATCGACAAAACGTCCATCTCCATCAACCATACGGATTCGCAAATGCTGTTCCTGCAAAACAAGGACGCCTTCATTCCGAACGGCCTCTGGCTGCCTAACGAAATGTCCAAGGACGTTCCGGCCGACTTCAAATTCGGCTTCATTCCTTCCGTAACGCAAAAAGCCGGCGGAAAAGTCGTGGCCAACACGTCCACGTCCACCGTCGCCATCTCCAAAAACGGCAAAAACAAGGAAGCGGCAAAAGCGTTCCTGCAGTTCATCTTCTCGCAATCCCAAGCATCCAAGTTCGCCGAGCTGAGCGGCGCTCCTTCCAACATCAAGGGCGACATCAGCGCTTCCAACGCTCCTGACTTCGTCAAGCAAGCGGCGGCTTACCTGACGAGCGACAACACGGTCGTCGTGCCGACGGTCACGTTCAACGCCGACGTCGACAAGGCGATGCAGGATGCGACCGACGCCCTCACGATCGGCAAGATCGATCCTCAAGGCTGGGTCGACCGCGTTGTGAAAGTCGTGGAAAAAGTAAAAAAATAACCGAGCAAAACAAGGACGCACTTGCCCAAGCTTGCGGAATAATCGTGAAGAAACGATAGTGTTCGCCTTTGAAGACGGGTTTCCTTCCGATGAGTCCAGTTCAGGGAAACCCGGCTTCAACAGCGATCGGAACGATTATCCGCCGGCAGAGGCGACATTCCACGTCCATCATTTGCGAGGTCAAGGCAAGTCAGATTGAGGACCATCCTCGGGACAGCTGTCTCGGGGATGCTCCGATTTAAGGGGCGGTGAGTTTGAGATGAATATCGGAAAAGCCAAGCTGCAGAGAAACCTCTTTATCGCGGCGTTCATCATCCCGACATTTCTGTTCTTCTGCGTGTTTACGATTTATCCGCTGATCCAGGCGCTCTACAATTCTTTCTTTGACTGGTCCGGAATGTCGCAGCACAAGGATTACGTCGGACTGCAAAATTTCAAAGACATTTTCGACGATCCCATCATGCTTACGGCGATCGGCAACGACTATTTCCTCGTCATCGGCAAAATCATCGGCATCATGGCGATCGCAACCTTCTTCGCCGTGGCGCTGACCCGCCTGCGCCTGAAGGGAACCGCCTTTTTCCGCTCCATCTTCTTCATTCCGAACGTGTTGTCCGCCGTCGTCGTCGGCATTTTGTGGAACTTCATCTACAATCCTCAAATCGGCTTTTTGAACGGCTTCCTGTCCCTGTTCACCAGCAGCAAGGTGGAGATCAACTGGCTCGGCTTCGAAAGCCACACGATCTGGATGCTGCTGCCGCCTGCCGTATGGGCGGGCATCGGGTTCTACATGATCCTGCTGATTGCCGCGATCACGAGCATTCCGGCTTCTCTGTACGAGGCTGCTGATATAGAAGGTGCCGGGCAGTGGCATCAGTTCCGGCATATTACGCTTCCCCTCATCTGGGAGCAGATGAAAATCTCCGTCATCAACATCATGATGACGACGCTCAACGGCTCCTTCGTCATCGTGACGATCATGACGGCCGGCGGTCCCGACAACTCGACCCAGGTCATGGGCTCCTACCTGTATCAGCAGGCTTTCAAGCAGGCCCATTTCGGATACGGAGCCGCGATCGGCACGGTCATCCTCATCACATCGCTCATCACGACCCTTCTCCTGCAATGGCTTCTGCGCAAGGAACAGGTGGAAGTCAGCTAACATCCGATCATATGGAAGGAGAGGGACTACATGCTGCAAAGAACCGTTCATCCGGTGTTCAAATCAATCTTTTATGCTTTCCTCGTCCTGTGGGGAATATCGGTCATCTATCCGCTGTTCTGGACCTTCACCGACTCCCTCAAGAACAACCAGCAGTTCTACTTCAACATGCCATGGTCGCTGCCGAAGTTCCCGCTGCTGTGGTCGAACTTCGAGTATGTATGGACCAATTACAACTTCGGCAAATACTTCATCAATTCCATTGCCGTCACCGCCGGGGCGACCGTGCTCGGACTCGTCCTTGCGGCCATGACCGCTTACACGCTTGCCCGCTACAAGTTTTTCGGCAGCAAGGTGCTGTATACCGTCTATATCTCCTCCATGATGGTGCCGTTTGCGCTTGCCTTGATTCCGCTGTTTTTCCTGGTGAACGATCTGGGCCTTGCCAACAACCGTTTCGGACTGATTCTCGTCTATGCGTCGAATACGCTCGCCTTCGGCATCTTCGTCCTGATCGGCTTCTTCCGGACGCTCCCCAAGGAGCTGGAGGAGGCGGGAGCCATCGACGGAGCCGGCTATTTCGGAACGTTCTTCCGCATCATGCTGCCGCTGTCGCGATCGGGCATCATCAGCGTCGGCATCATCAATGTGCTTGAAATCTGGAACGAGTATATCGTCGGCACGATTCTCGTCATCGATCCGACGAAGTACACGCTGCCGATCGGCCTCGCCGCCATGCAGGTCGAAATGCAGTACAAAACCGAATGGGGACCTTTGTTCGCGGGGCTGCTGTTCACGATCGTGCCCGTCCTGGTCGTGTATATCATGGCGCAGCGCCATATCGTCTCGGGCCTTGTGGCTGGCGCGGTGAAATAGCTTCATTAAAGAAGGTGAAGGACGATAAGACTTTAAAGAACGGAAAGACCTTGAATCATGCCGCAGTCGGCGAAGCGCCGGGGCGGAGGGTTCAAGGTCGTTTTTTTGGCCGGTTTTCACAGCCGGTTTATATGATAGATTAATTGACACCAAAGAAAGGAGGGAGTATAATCAACTATATCGTGTGAGGTAAGTTTACATAACCAATGGGAGGGTTCCTTATGCTGGATCTGTTGATTCGCCGATTCAACCATCCCGATTTTCCTACACCGATGGACATGGGACTGTTGAATGGAAAAATCGTTTATTTGCATCCTTCGGACGGAAGTCCGCCGGAAGCGGCCAAGACGATCATGAAGGACGCCAGCCTCGTTCCTCCCGCCCGGTTTCATTCCGGCATCCCAGCCACATCCTAGTTGCCCCCGACCGAAAGGTCTTCTTGCGGCCGCTTCCGCATTCCTGCGGAGCTGCCGCCTTTTTTTGCTGCCGACATCCCAGGAGACTTGAAGGGCTTGCCGACAAACTCGAAGCGACGGGGGTTCTCCTGCACTTAAAAAACCTTCCCGCCGAATGCGAAAACGCATTCGGCATGGAAGGTTCGGCAAGAGAACTCTCCGGCCTGACGAAGGTCAGATCGTAAGTTCCCCAAGCTTGATCAACTCGACAACCGCTTGCGAACGGCCTTTCACGTTCAGCTTCTGCATCACGTTGGAGATATGGTTCCTCACAGTCTTTTCGCTGATGAACAGCAGCTGCGCGATATCCCTTGTCGTCTTGTCCTGGACCAGTAGTTCGAATACTTCGCGTTCCCGGTGAGTCAGCAGAAATTTGTTTTTGTGATCGGTGCCCTTCAAAATGCCACCCCTCCTTGCTCGGGTTTTTGTGGGATACAACAAGGTTAAGGGATACAGTCAACTTATCTTATGAACAACCGCCCTGCAGGGTGCGGCTGATTGCGGAAATGGGCGCATCAGCCGGAATACATTCCGGAAGAAGGAGACGGGCCGCGCTTTTTCGCCTTCCTCCGATTTTCCAAACCGCCGGCATATGCTATGATGTGGGCTGATG
>NZ_JZEJ01000001.1:5539064-5594870 GCF_001188365.1 Paenibacillus sp. D9
CCTGGACCAGTAGTTCGAATACTTCGCGTTCCCGGTGAGTCAGCAGAAATTTGTTTTTGTGATCGGTGCCCTTCAAAGGCTCCGATACACATCTAACAACCCTTATATATCAACGTTTATTTTGTATTTGATGCAAAATTGATGCAATTTCTCTTTTAATGCAATATAATCTCTTCATGAGCAGCGGAGGAGGGATTGTATGGCATCAGAGAAGAGCGGGGCAAAGCCGAAGGATTATATTTACGAGAATACAGAGGCGAAGTCTAATCCGTTTTGGTTTCAGGTCATGGTAAACGGGAAAAGGGTGACCAGACGAGGCTTCCGAACAAGAGGCGAGGCTAAGAAGGCTCGAGCAGCCCTTATTACAGAGCTCAGCAAAGATGAATATATCGAGCCCTCTAAAATGACTTTTGGTGAGTATTACATTAAGTGGCTTAAAAGCCGCAATAACTTAGCCTTCAATACGTTGAAGATGTACTCAAAATATTTCAAATCTCACATTAACCCCGTGATCGGTCATATCCCAATTTCAAAGCTAACCCCTTCCCACATTGAAGAGTTGCTGGAAGCAATGCGTGAGAAGGGGCTTGGGGACGAAATGGTCAAGCGAAACTACGCGGTTGTCCATGCCGCCCTTAATGCTGCTGTGAAAAAGGACATTCTGATTCGGAACGTGGCTGGTCGAGTAGAAAAGCCGAAGGTGACAAGGAAAGAAAGGCCGCTCATGGAGACCGATGCTCTTCAGCAAATGTTGAAGGACTCGAAAGATTTCTCTCGATACTGGATTGCTGCTTACCTTGCGGTAATGACAGGGATGCGGATCGGAGAAATCTGTGGCTTGCAATGGGCAGACATTGACTTCGACCGTGGTTTAATATTGGTCCAAAGAAATATGCTGGAGGACACCAACGAGTTTTCGAGCTTGAAGACGAATAAGAGCCGGCGCGTAATCGCCATATCTCCTCAAGTGGTCGAAACCCTGAAAGAACAGCGGCAGAAAGTCGATATTGAAAAGGCTGAGCTCAAGGGGGAATACCAGGACAGGGATCTCGTCGTGTGTAGCTCAAAGGGTACTGCAGCCCTGCAGAATCGAATCCGTTCTTCTTGGAAGAGAATACAGGAGCTATACAAAAAAGAGGATGAGCCAGAGCTTCGCTTCCACGATCTCCGCCATGCACATGCCTCTATCCTGCTGAAGCAAGGGGTACATCCTAAAGTTGTTTCGGAGCGCCTCGGACATTCGACTATTACGCTTACGCTTGAAACATATTCACACTTGCTTCCGCATATGCAATCTGATGCGGCCATCGGCCTCGAGCAGATGATAAATTTGAAATAATGTACTATGGGTTTATTAGTGAAAAATTATGAAAAAGTTGTGGGAAAACTATAAGTCATTAGGTTTTACCCTATGATATATTTATTATGCGAGATATCGAGAGAGACACCGACGGAGCGTGAACGCTCTAACCCGACAGCCGGCCCAATGTGGTCGGCTTTTTACATTCCGGTGCAAAGCTCCTCTCGTGATCGCTGCTTCAAACGCTTGTGGGTCTAGCCATCAGGCGCAATGCTTTCTCAGACGGCCGAGAACGGCCCAAATTCGCGTTCCAGCCCTTTGCCCCTCTCCTTGGAAGGGGTCAAACTAAGAACGCCTGTTTGGAGCCATTCTCGGGCGTCTGCTTTTTATCGGTGACAAGCGCCGCGCCCCCGCCGAACATGTGCCGGGTTCCATTCCCGGACCTATAGCGATCCGCGGTGCATCACATACATGCGTGGTGGCGGAAGAGAGACGCGACTATTGCCCTTGTGTTCAGTACGCCGCAGCTCGCGGGTATAAGTTTCGAAGCAGGTGCTAGTCCTCCCAAAAAACTAGTGGGCAATAGGGAGCTGCAATCCATGGGAGAATGGCCCATGGCCACGCAAAAAACTGATCCGGCTACAGTGAAGCAGGTTTGCTGCTGCGGGGAAAACCTCGAGCAAAAGTTGAGGCATCCGCGGCGGTGTATGGTGGGCGACGAAACCTGAGGGTATCCCGAAGCTGTCTGTTCCCTCGCCCTGATGCCGGATAGAAAAGAAGCATGCTGCTTCCTCAAAATCAGCCTCTGCTTAGTTTTGCGGGCTTCGTGCGCTGAGCCCATTCCAATAACCAATCAGCGTACATACTTCATGCGGGATATTGGATGCTGTTGGCTACGGCCGGCGGGCCCCGGATCATGCCCGGGCTCCCGCTCATTCGCTATCCCTATTCGCTATTACTCCGGACCTGCCTATGACCCCACACAGCCGAGACTGCATCGGCAAAGGCTCGGATCGCAGGCGCTAGCGACGAGCGTCAGTAATCGTCGCACCCTTAATTAAGCAGGAGTCGACCTTAAAACATCGAATATTGACCTCAATCAAATTCAGGGGGTCATGAAATGTCGAAAAAGAATCTTGATTTTAACGATGTCATGCTGACTACGACAACCACCGGATATTTCGGAATCACCATCGAGAAAGAAGACGGATCCAAGCTCCAGTTGAGTTTGAATAGCGCAAATGGCCCAAAGCATTTTGAGGAAAACCCTTATTACGACCAAATGTTTTTCTTGGAAGTCGAAGATACTGAAACAGAAGAAAGCCAACACATTTTGCTCTCGGTTGATGAGCTTGAAATGTTCGCCCTGCACGCTCAACGAATTGTTAGTCAACTGAGGGGTACTCATGTGTGGCAAAACATTCCGGAATACTCGCCAAGAAGAATCATCCGTGAAAATGAAACGCCTGAAGCAAATAGTGAATCCGATACAGATGCGACCTGACAAGTCGTACTCTTACCCAAGCTGCTGAGCAGATCGGCTGCTTGGCTGAGGGTGACCGTCAATATTTTCAACTGGAATAAGAACGGGTGTTCGTCATATAATACTCTCCATGAGGTGATTTTATGGGGATGAAATGGCCGGACCCAGCGCCGACGGAAAAAGAGCTGGATATGATCGAGCAGGTCGCGATCTTGGAGATGATGCCGGCGAGGTATGAAGAGGCATATGAGCAGCTGGACGCGCGTAGAAACATCCTTAACAGGCTCTATGGCTACTGCGTCGGTGGTATGTCGCTCTGGACGCGCAAGAGGCTGGCAGACACACGAAAGGAACTTGGGGTACTCAGCATCCATGTCCAGCGTCCAAGAGCCGAGCGAGGGGTCATCATCGTGCCCTATAGGTGCCGATCCATAACAGGCAGCCTGACGCTGGAGAAAGAGGACGCAGAACGTAAAATTAGAGCGCTGATCGCCGAGTACGGCGATAGCCTCAAGGAGCTACTTGCCGACAAATAGGGGCCCGATTCCGGGCTCTTTTTTCTTGCCTGAATTTACTTGCAGGCATCCCATCGGCCGAGTGGTAGAATCGGCATAACAGACCAATGAAGGGAGGTGCAGCCGTGAAGGCACCGCAGGCAATGCTGCTGAGCAAGCGTGAAGATCCGTGGGACGATGACCGATACCTGTTCGAACCAAAGATCGACGGACACCGCTTGCTCCTGACGCTCTCAAGTGGCGCTGTACGGCTGCACACCCGTCATGGCAACGATGTGACCGACCGATACCCCGAGCTGCACAGCGTACCCGTCAGCGCGGATGACATCGTCCTGGACGGCGAGGTTGCTTACCTCAACCCGGCGACCGGACAGATCGAGTTCGAAACGGTCATGGAGCGATTCAGGTTGACCCGGCCGGAACGGATCCAGGAGGGTATGGCGCGGCTGCCAGTTCACTTCTACGTCTTCGACATCCTGCAGCTCAACGGCCAGGACGTTCGGAGCAGGCCGCTCATGGAGCGCAAGCGGCTGCTCGATCAGGTGCTGACCAATACGCCGTACTTCTCGAAGGTCATGTCGGTCGACGGCAAAGGAACTAACCTCTTCCGGCATATCGAAGCGATGAAGCTCGAAGGAATCGTCGGCAAGCTGAAAAGCAGCCGGTACGTCGGAGAGCGCAGCAAAGACTGGATCAAGGTGATCAACTACGAATACGCCGAGGTCGCCATCACCGGATACCGGCGCGATGAGTTCGGCTGGCTAGTCTCTCATGAGGGCCGTCCGGTCGGAGTCGTTGAGTTGGCGGTGCCGGCAGCCCATCGCAAGGCGTTTTATCGGATCGCACAGCAGCTGGTGACCGGGGAGCGTAAGGGGATCGTTTACCTGGAGCCTATGATCAAGGCTCGGGTGCGGTTTAGAAACTGGTACAAGTCCGGCATGCTGCGGTCACCGGAATTCGTGAGCTTCATCATATGATCGTCATATGAGCAAGAGCCCGGGGAGATGATCCCGCGGGCTCTTATCGTATCCGGAACTCGCACACACCGCGCATGTAGTACATGTCGTCGATCTTTACGCGGACCGGATCAACCATCTGGATGATGCCACCGTAGTCCAGCAGCTCGCCGTGCATCCAGACGGACACGGGAGTTTGAGTATCTTGTTCTTTGGGGCGTTCAAGTTAATCCCTCCTGCTGACAACATTCTACAGAAAAGATCGGCATTCCTCTACCTTTTGACAATATTTGTAGCAAAGAAGGAGAAACGAACTTGGTGTTGAACAACCTTAAACTAAAGGGGGGTAGAGTGCATGAGGTTAAGGGACATTGATAATAAATATGGATTTATGGATGAGCAGGAAATTAGTTTAAAGCTTGGTGTATCAATGTTTCCGGAAGAAGTACCAAAACATTTATTTCATTACACTTCTGTTGAAGGCCTCCAAGGTATAATTAATTCCAACTCGCTATGGGCTACACATTACTCCTTTTTAAATGATCCAACTGAAATGATATACGGAATAAAATTGTTGAGGCAAGTTTTGTTTGAACGGTTTTTAAATACAGGAAATATAAATTTAGATCGAATTTTGGAATGGTACATGTCCGAGAACTTTGATTTTACTCAAACCAGTACAGACACGTATCTGATTAGCTTTTGTGAGAGCGGAGACTTATTGAGCCAATGGCGAGGTTACTCAAATGGTGGGGGATTTTCAATAGGATTTGAAGTTGATAATTTATTTAATTTTCCTCCAGAAGGAGTTCGATTTGGGAAGGTTATATATAGTAAAGATCAACAAATTTCAATTCTAACTAATAAAATCGACGCGATAACAAAAAAGTATTTAGCAATACCACCGACATCAGAAGAGGAACTTTCACAGATAAATTCATATTTTTATAAAGCTTTTGAGGCTTTGATTAAAAGTACCATTTGTTTATTTAAAGATAACGCTTTTAATGAAGAGCATGAATGGAGAGTAATTTATTTCAAAAGTCATTTTGATGATAAAAAGGATGACATAAAGTTTAGAGTAAATCAGCAAAAAATGATTCCCTATGTTGAATTGAAACTATATGAAAGAACTGGATTATATACAAATACTCTCCCGATCCGATTTATATATTACGGTCCAACTCTTTCGCCTCATCACACAGAAAAATCCATAAGAATGTTCTTGGATCAAAATAAACGATCACAGTGTAGGTTGATTCGTTCACGAATTCCATTTGTTTAATAATTTGCACCCTTAAAGGGGTGCTTTTTTTTCACTCCCAAAAACCGGAAGGAGATAGTCATGAAGAAGTTCTGGAACTGGTTGATGCGACATGCTGGTCATGCTCATGATCCGCATCCGAGGATTCGCAAGGAACGCAGAAAGGGGACGAGGCTGGAATGAACGTCAAATGTGATTCTTGTGAATGGTCACTTGAGATTCAGTTGCAGCATCGGCGGCTCCCGAACGGTGATGGTGTTGATCTCCATTACTTCACCTGCCCTAATTGTTCTCGGGAATACCCGACGCATTACACGGATCGGTCGATTCGAGAAAGGCAAGCTTCTGTTGCTCGGTTGTGGGAAAGGTTCCACAAGACGAAGGACATTCAGAAACGCGAAGGGATACACGGGAGGATTCTGACCATTCAGCCGGTCATCAGTGCAGAGATGGATGCGCTGAAAGCGCGGATGCAAGAATCTTCGTAGAGTGATTGAGGATGGGTAGCCGATACACCAAGCCGGTCAATCCGTTTTATAAGACGGCAGCCTGGCTTCGCTGTCGGGAGGTCGTATTGATCCGAGACCATTATCTCTGTCAAATTTGCCTGCGGAAGGAGAAGCTGACGTCGGCCAACACGGTCCATCATATCAAGCCGCTTGAGACGCATCCCGAGCTTGCTCTGGAAACGGACAACTTGGAGAGCATCTGTCCGGCATGCCATAACAAGGAGCACACCGAGAAGGGCGCCGGCAAGAAGCATGAGCCGAATCGGCAGAGGCGGGCTGCGGTGGTCAAAGAGAAGGCAAATCAGCAGAGGTGGTAGATTTCAGTGCCATAATTCCCCTATAATTCTTGTAGTTTGTAAGGGGGCGTTAGAAAATGAAAGTGAGAGGCACGGCTTCCAAAGAACAAAGAAAGCTTATTGAAAAATTAGTTAATCTGCTACCTCCTGAATATTCAAAGCTCAAATATACTGTTGATATTTATGAGGACAAGGAAAGACTGATAAAGGAACGAATCAACAAGCCTGACATGGCTTCGGAGAATTATGAAGATATTCTTAATGGTGTTTGTGGCATCACTTTAGATCAAAATCGGTTAGTTAAATTGTTTCATTTCAATTTATACGAGGGGGAACCAAAAAACGAAAAAGAGAGAGTCAGACTTGAAGTAACAAAAGCATTCATTTTTTTCCATGAAATAAGGCATGTTTGGCAACACTGCAATGGATTATACCAAGACGGGAAAAGTACCTTAGACCCTCTATCGCAAGAGTATAAAGATGATCCTGCCGAGAAAGATGCAAATAAGTTTGCAGCAGAAATGGTTAATAAACATTTAAGGGAAGTGAAGAAGATATTTAAAATACACCCAGATTTTCCTATAGAAATGAATTTGAAATGGTAGGTTTTTTAAGAACCTACATGAGGTCAAGGATTCAAGAGATATACCAAGAAAACTCCATGATTCATGGGCTTTCTGAGGACGCGATGAAGTTGTGTAAATTTCATTCAAATCCGTAAACTGGTCTTGGGCCTTCTTACCTCGTACTTACTAGATACGTGCTTCTTTTAAGAGCGCAGCGAGGCGCGAGCGAAGCGTCAGGCGCCTAACTAACTTAGGTCTCGGCTCTACAAGTCCAACCCCGCAGGGCAGTTGAAGGGGAATGAACAGCTGCCGATCCAACCGAATACGAGTTCTACAGGTCACTCTCATTGCAGAGTGGCCTTTTCTGTTATTCACATTTTTATCCACATGGAGGAGAACCACATATGAAAGCGACCGAGATCAAGAAGGGCGGCACGTATGCGAACAAGCCGGAGAACAAGAAAGGCAAGCCCAGCGCCTGGTATCAAGAGCGCGAGGTCATCGATGAAGGAGAACACTGCAAGCCGCTGACTGACGGCAAGGTGAAGGACTGCATCAGGTACCGAGTGACGGCTGCTACGAGCCAAGGGTATGTTGGTCATGAGGCGAACATTACACGCGCTGCCTTCGCTGCTTGGACTGTGAGCCAGGTGCAAAAGGAATGAAAGGCTGGGGGATGAAGGAATGTCATTGCTCCTTCTTTGAACGAGGGGGTGCTGGATGAAGAACAATCGGACGCATTACGCATTGAAGCGACTATGCAAAAGATGCAAGGGACGAGGACGCGTTTACGAGATGATCCTCTTCGAAGCGCGGATGGTCACCTGCAATAGGTGCCATGGGATGGGCCTTCGATGATGGCCGCGGTTTCGTCGATTTCTTGAAAATGTCGAGTGGTGTCGAAAAATGACACCCCCTCCCTGAAATTTGAAGGGGTCGGGGCGGCTGGGACCGGCGTGGGCCATTCGTTTTCGGCGCGGACCAAAAATTGCATGTGAGGGGGGGATAAGATGTATAAGCCGAAACCGGTGATTACGAGGAAGGTCGCCAAGGATTTGTTCTGGACGCTCGTTGAGGAGCTGCGAATCGACAATAACTTGAGCGAGCGGACGATCATCATCGTCGACAACATGGTGCTGCTCGAACAAATGAAGCAAGACTCCATCGCGGACGTGAAGAAGCGCGGAGCGGTCGAGTTCTTTAAGAACGGCAGCCAAGAGATGTACCGGGACAACAAATCGGTCGACAAGATCCTGAAAATCGTCGAACAGCAGCGTAAGCTGCAGGCTGAGCTGAAGCTTACCCCTGCCTCGGACAGGAAGGTCGCCGGCACGCTGCCTGGAGCTAGCGATGACGACGAAGGCGGCAAGGGTGATGAGTTTGAGCGCTTCTAAGCAGCTCCAGACCAATGCCTACGCAATTGGCGTCACCTCGCATGCAATCATCGCATCGAAGAAAGTGTTCCTCGCCTGCCAGCGGCACCTAAGAGACTTGAAGCGTCAAGGTACCAAGGCCTTCCCTTACATCTTCGACGAGGATAAGGGTTATCGCCCAATCGCCTACATCGAGCGGTTCTGCAAGCCGTCACAGGGCGACTTTGACCGCCTTACGCTGCAGCCGTGGCAACACTTCGTCATCGGTTCTCTGTATGGCTGGATCCATAAAGATAACGGGCTCCGTCGCTTCCGCGAGGGGCTTATTTTTGTTGGCCGAAAGAACGGAAAGACGACGAAAATCTCCGGTTTGTCTCTCTTTGCGTCCTCCAAGGACGGGGAGAAGGGCGCAAGAGTCTTCCAGCTGGCCAACTCCAAAGAACAGGCGCGGGAGCTGTTCGACGAGTGCAAAGCGATGGTCAAAGCCTCGACGCTTCTCGACCGGCATTTTCAGGAAACGCTCCATGAAATCAGGTTCGAGCGGACCGGATCCAAAATCATGCCGCTGGCGACCGACTCCAAGAAGCTCGACGGTAAGAATGCCAGCTTCGCTGTCTTCGACGAGATTCATGAGTACAAGACCTACAAGCTCATCAACGTCATCAAGAACTCCACTGGCGCCCGATCACAGCCGCTTATCCTATACATCACGACGGCAGGCTACCAGCTCGACGGTCCTCTCATGGACTACTATGACAAGGCTGCGGACGTGCTGGAGGGCGTCATTGCGGACGAGCGGTCATTTTACTTCATGGCTGAGCTCGACCCCGAGGATGACCCGGAGGACACCTCCAAGTGGATTAAGGCCAACCCGAGCCTCGGCGTGACGCTCAAGCTTGAGACGATGCTCGAAGAGTGGGAGAGCCGCAAGCATGTGCCAGCGGAGCGGAACGACTTCATTACGAAGCGTCTGAATCGGTTCGTGCAATCCGACGAGCAGTCCTTCATCGACTTCGACACGATCAAGAAGAATGATCGAGTCATGGACCACCTGCATGAACTGCGCGGACGCCCGGCAATCGGCAGTTTTGACCTTTCGCAGACGGAGGACTTCACGTCGGCCTGTCTGGAGTTCCCGCTCGACAACGGAGATGTCTTCGTACTCTCTCACTCCTGGGTACCGCGCAAGAAGGTCGAAGCGGACAATGAGGGCATCCCTTTTGCCGAATGGCAGGAAGAGGGCTTGCTGACGATCTGCAAGGGCTCCCACGTCGACTACAAACTGGTTTTCGACTGGTTCGTCCAGCAGGCTGCACTCTACAGCGTCCAGCAGATCAACTATGACCCGGCCAATGCCTACCGACTGGTAGAGGATCTGCGGGCGCGTGGCTTCCTGATGGAGGTTGTAAGGCAAGGTCATATCACGCTGTCGCCGGCGCTGAAGGATCTGAAGGAGATGCTGCTCGACGGCAAATGCATATTCAACAAGAACAAGCTGCTACGCTGGTACCTGAACAATGTCAAGCTGGTCGATGACCGGAACGGGAACTGGATGCCGACCAAGCAGGGCCGTTATCGCAAGATTGACGGATTTGCAGCCTGGCTGAATGCCCATGTCGAGGTTATGAAGCAGCTCACGATCCCGGCGCCGTCGGGGAATATAACGGTCCTTTCGGCCAAGGACCTGATGGGGAGGTGATAAACATTGGGATTCTGGAATCGAGTCCGCGGGGCAATCGGCAGCATCGGAGCACGCGCCGCGGCGGCTACATCGTCATCCAAGTCTGACTTCACCCGCTGGTTCCGGGATGGCCGGCTGATCCAGTGGCGAAAAGAGCAGGCATTGGCGACGAACGAGACGATTTTCGCAGCCATTTCCCGGCTTTCAAACGCCATGGGCACGCTGCCGCTGAAGCTCTACAAGGACTTCAAGCCAGTCAATGCGGCGATCGGAGATCTGATCGCAAATGAACCAAACGGGAACATGACCTCGTTCGATTTCATCCGGACAATGGAAGTTTTCCGGAACAGCGATGGCAACGCCTATGCAATCAAGAAGTACGGATTGCGCTTCGAGGTGGAAGCGTTGGTCATTCTGGATCCGTCCAAGGTGGAGCCGGTCATTGAGCAGGATACGCTGGAGCTGTGGTACCAAATCGACGGTGACGCTCGCCGGTATTACGTCCACAATCAGGACATCATCCACGTCAAGCATATTCATGGGGTCGGCTACAAAGGAATCAGCCCAATCGATGTGCTGAAGAACACGATGGAGTTCGATACGACGGTCCGGCAGTTCAGTATCAACCAGATGGATATGTCGACGACGGCATCGTTCATCCTCAAGATGCAGGCGAATTTGAGCGAGGGAAAGCGCAAGGAGATTTTGGACAACTTCAAGCAGTTCTTCAAGGAAAACGGCGGCGTACTGATCCAAGAAACGGGCATGGAGATTAATCCAATCACCCGGACGTTCCTGGATACGAAGGTGTTCGAGATCGAGAAGGTGACAAAGGCGCGGGTGGCCATGGTGTTGAATCTGCCGCTGCACATGGTCGGGGAGACGGCTGGTGTTAGCTTCAGCAGCATGGAGCAGATGTCCTTGGAGTTCGTACAAGGTACGCTGTTGCCGATTGTCAGGCAGTACGAACAGGAATTCAATCGAAAATTACTCACCCCTAAAGAGCGCCAGAGCGGACTTGGTTTCAAGTTCAATCTTGGCGCTTTTTTGCGTGGAGACATGAAGACGCAGATCGAGGCCCTGACGATGGGCATCCGGACTGGTCTCTACAAGCCGAACGAGGCTCGAGCGTTGCTGGAATACCCGCCGGAGCCGGCAGGGGACAAGCTCATGATCAGCGGCGACCTGTACCCGATCGATACGCCAATTGAACAGCGAAGGGGGGTGAAAAAAGAGTGAAAAACGCCAAAAAGCGGTTCTGGGAGTTCAAAAACGCCGCCAATAGTGCCGAAATCGGGGAGTTGTACATCTACGGGGCAGTCACTTCCTACAAATGGGATGACAATGATCCGGACGTAACGGCCGCCAGTTTCAACGACGACTTGAAGGCGCTCGGCGCCATTAAGACGTTGAACCTGTACATCAACTCCCCGGGAGGGTCCGTATTCCAGGGACAGGCGATCCATAGCATCCTGAAACGTCATCCGGCAAACAAAATTGCACATATCGATGGTCTTGCGGCCAGTATTTCATCGGTTATTCCGATGGCCTGCGACACCATTTACATGCCGCTCAACGCATCCATGATGATTCATAAGCCTTGGAATGGCGTGGTAGGCAATGCCAATGACTTCCGGAAAGCTGCCGACGACATGGACAAAATCGAGGAAACTCTCATTGAGGCTTACATGGGCAAGGCAGGCGACAAGCTCGATCGCGAGCGTCTCGTCGCGATGCTCAACGATGAGACCTGGCTCACCGCTCAGGAGTGCTACGATCTCGGCCTATGTGACGTCGTAGGGGAGGCGAAAGAGGTTGCTGCCTGCATCGACGAAGAATGGCGAGCAAAATACAGCAAAATGCCCGATTTTGTAGCCAAAATGGCCCCCAAACAGCCCGAAATGAGTGAAGAGGAACGTAAGTTCCGTGCTCAACTCGTCGCTGAAGCTGAACATAGTATTGCCACTATAAACTTTGCCCTGGGAGGGTTAACGAATGAAATTGTATGAACTGAAGATGGCGCTGCAAATGGTCGGCGAGCAACTGAAAAGCACGGAGCAAGACATCTCGGCGAAGGCTGCGGACCCAACGGCTCCGATCGCGGACGTGCAAAACCTGCGCACCAAGAAGGGCGAACTGCAGGAGCGCTTCAACGTCCTGAAAGAGCAACATGACCAGATCGAAGCGGAGCAAAAGGCCGCTCTGGACAGCGGGAAAGGCAAAATCAGCTCTTCTGCGGACCCTAAAGCCCAACTGATCGCGGCCAAAGCGGAGTTTATCCGGGCTTCGATTGAAGGCCGCCCGGTATCCGACGACATCAAGAACGTGCTGCGTGCTCTCCCGGCGCCGCATACGACCGGCGGCGATAAGTTCCTGCCCACCACGCTGAGCAACGAGCTGATCTCCGAACCGTTCGTCAAGAACCCCCTGCGCGACATCGTCGGCACGTCGAACATCAAAGGTCTCGAACTGCCAAAGATCGCGTACCGCCTGGATGACGACGACTTCATCACGGATGCCGGCACGGCGAAGGAACTGGAGCTGACGGGTGACAAAGTCACCTTCGGCCGCAACAAATTCAAGGTGTTTGCCGCCATTTCTGACACGGTGATGCTCGGATCTGACGTCGATCTGGTCAACTACGTCGAAAACGCTCTCCGTTCTGGCCTTGCCGCCAAGGAAAAGAAAGTCTCCTTCGCGACGGCTCCGAAAACGGGAGAGGAGCACATGAGCTTCTACTCGACGCAGAACGGCGTGACCGTGGTCAACGGCACGACCAAGTATAAGGCGATCAAAGCGGCTATCGCCGCGCTGCCGGAAGACTACCGCGAGAACGCGAAGATCGTCATGACCTACTCGGACTACTCCGACATCATCGAGACGCTGAGCGGCCCGAACGGCTCGTATTACGATGCGCCGGCTGAGCGCGTGCTCGGCAAGCCGGTCATTTTCTCCGATTCGGCCGTGGATCCGATCGTCGGTGACTTCAACTACGCTCGCCTGAACTATGACGGCCAACTGGTCTATGACACGGACAAGGATGTCAAAACCGGAGATTACCTGTTCGTTCTGACGGCTTGGTTCGACATGCAGCTGCTGCTCAAGTCGGCCTTCCGTATCGCAAAGGTCGTACCGCAAGTCTAGGACGGGAGGCGGGGCGAATGATGCCTACGCTCGAAGAACTGAAAGGATACCTGCGCGTTGACGGGAGCGAGGATGATTCAAACCTCGCTCTTTTGCTTGCGGCGGCAAAAGACTATCTGTTCAATGCCGGCGTACCGGAGCAAACCAGCGCGCTGTATAAGCTGGCCATCATGCGTTTCGTATCCGTCCAGCATGAAAACAAGGGGCCGGACGTGAAGGCAGACCCTTCGTTGACCAGTATGATCTGGCAGCTCAAGTCTTTTGCGCCGATTCAATAACTCCATTCAGAAAGGATGATAAGCATGTACCAAGAGTACAAAGTCAAGGAAGCATTCGTCGATAAGCACACTCAGAAGCTGCACCAGGTCGATTCTACGTTCTCAACGGCAGACGGCGCCCGCGCCAAGGAACTGCAGGAACTCGGCTTCCTTCACATCGCAACGGTCGAGGAAGAGCTTGACGAGCGCCTGGAGCACGTCGGCGGCGGCTACTTCAAACTGCCCAATGGCGACAAGGTCCGCGGTAAGGATGCGGCCGCCGAGGCGCTGAAGAAGCTTGACGAGACCCCCAATGAAGAAGTATGAACCCGGCTAAGCTGAACCGACGCATCACGATTCAGCGCGAAGGAGCGGGCGGAACGGACGCCGAGGGGATTCCCATTGTAGGATGGGAGGACTTCTTGACGATCTGGGCCGCTGAGCGCGCTCTGAACGGCCGGGAATACTTCGCCGCGGCAGCCGTCAATGCCGAGAACACGGTGCGATACGAGATCCGGCGCCGGCACGACATCAAGCCGAGTATGCGCGTGAAGGACGGCGAGCGGATCCTCGACATCATTGCAGTTATGGACGATCCGTTCGGTGATCGCAGCCAGACCCGTCTGATGTGCAAGGAGGCTGTTTCCGGTGGCTGATAGATCATTTCGACTTGAAGGGACAGATCAGATTCTGGCAGCCCTGCGGCAAAGAACAGAACGAGCAGCGGCGCGCGTCGAGAGTAAGGCACTGAGGGCAGCGGGTGAGGTTATGGCCGCGGATATGCGGCAGCGGGCACCGAAGTCAGCTAGGGACACAAACCTTCACCTGAAGGATCACATCCAAGTCAGCAACGTTCGGCGGAAGGAAGGGACGAAGTACGTCCTAATCGGGCCTGACAAAAAGGTCAGCTGGCGGGCTCACTTTCCCGAGTTCGGGACGAGCAGGCAGCCGGCCACACCATACATCGCCCCAGCGTACCATGCCAAGAAACGAGAAGCCCTTCAGATTTTGGCTGATGAGCTAAGAAAGGGGCTGGCTCAGCGATGAAAACCGACATCAAGGTGGAGTTGAATGCCGCTCTGTCTAGCGATTCTGAATTGGTGGCATTGTTGAAGGGGAGGCGAATCTATCAGCTCGCTGCTCCGGTTGCAGACGAGTTCCCACGCATCACATTCTTTGAGATCGAGAACTTCTCCAGCGCTTTTGCTGATGACACGGCTTATGCCGCTGACGTATTGGTCCAGGTGGATGTGTGGCACAAAGGGAGCACGTCGGCGATCGCTGGCGAGGTCGATCGCATAATGAAGGGGCTGGGTTATACCAGGTCCGGCGCCGCCGATCTGTATGAGGACGGCGGTATTTTTCATAAAGCCATGCGCTATCGTGCGTATTTTGAGGAGGAATGAATGTGGCAAAAGGAACGGGCAAAGGTACTCGAATCGGCTTGGACATGCTCCACTATGCCATTATCACGACTGCGGCGGACGGAACTGAAACCTATGGGACGCCCAAGGCACTCAAGGATGTTCGAACAGCGACGGTGAGCCCAGAGACGAACACGGAATCTCTGTACGCTGATGACCGCTTGGTCGAAGTGGCTACGAGCCTCGGCGGTATTGAACTGGAGCTCGAAGTTAGGGATATCCCTACCGAAGACTATGCAGCTCTTACCGGTGCGACGATTGATGCCAACGGTGTCGTCGTAGACAAAAGTACGGACAATGCTCCGTTCGTGGCGGTTGGCTGGCGAAGCCGGAAGACCAATGGCGCTTACCGGCACTACTGGCTGTACAAGGGTAAGTTCGGTCTGCCAGAGGATGAATTCGCTACGAAGGAAGATTCCGCAAGTTTCCAAACGCCTAAGATCACCGGTACGTTCATGCCGCGTGAAGATGGTCAATGGCGTGCCAAGGTAGACTCCGATGGCACCGATGTTCCGGTTGGAATAATCTCCTCCTGGTTCACCAAAGTCTATGACGGAACGCCGGTAGTATAACCGAACATTTACAGTGTAGGCGGCTCCTTCATGGAGCCGCCTATTTTTGTATGAATCAACCAATCCAAGGAGGAGTTATTCATGATCGAAATCAAGCTGCGCCAAGAAGACGGGACGGAAAAGACGGTTGTACAGGACTTCATCAGTGCGCGGATGTTCCGTCGAACGGTCGAGATGCAGAAGCTCTTTAAGCAACAGGAGGACGGCAAGACGACCATCAGCGAAAGCTCGTTGGATACCATCGTCGATTACATCGTTGAGTTGTTCGGCAGCAAATTCGACCGGGACCAGTTCTATGACGGCGTAGCAGCAAATCAAGTCATCCCGACGATGACGCGCTGCATCCAGGCTGTCGTGGGTCATGCAAACGAAGCGATCGGTGCAGATACGGACCCAAACTAAGCGAGGAGGATGCTGACCCAGAGCGGGCCATCCTCGACATGTACTGGACACTTTTCAACGACAAAGGGATGTCACTGCCGGAAATTGACGGCATGGACATCCTTTTTTATTTCCGCATGCTTCGGCATGGCACTTCGGGCGGCAGCAGGCAGCAGCAGATTACGCCGATTGACCAGGTCGGCTTCCTATAGCGCAGGAGGTGAAACGTTAAATGGCAGATATCGAAGTCGGCGATCTGGTCGCCCGAATATCGTTTGATGACACTGGACTAAACAAATCCATGGCAGAGATCAACCGGCAAATGAAGCTCGTCGAGAGTGAGTTCGATAAAGCATCATCCGCCCTTTCCGGCTACGGTAGCCAAGAGGAGCAGCTCCGTGCAAAAGCTTCGTCCTTGAACCAGCAAATCCAACTGCAGCAGCAGCGGGTGAACAATCTGAATGCTGCCTTTCAGAAATCCGTAGCAGAGAAAGGTGCCGATGCTGTCGCGACACAGAAACTTGCTACGCAGCTGAACAAGGCACAGGCAGATTGCAATCGACTCGAGAACGAGCTGAAATCCACGACCAAGGAGCTAAACGACCAGCAGCAAAAGGTAGGAGCGCTGGGGAAGGCATGGAATGAATCCATGGATCAAGCGCGCAGCTCCGTAGGTACTATGTCTGATGGCTTTAAACGGGCTGGAACGGCCATCACAGCTGCAGGTGCGGTGATTGCTGCAGGACTCGGTCTTGCGGTAAATAAAGCGGCGGACTTTGAGCAGGGCATGGCGGACGTCAAGTCAGTCATGAGTCCGGATGAAGTCACGGAGTTCGGTGACCAGCTTTCTGTGTTGGCTATTCAGATGGGCTCAGATACCAAGTACAGCGCAACAGAAGCTGCCAAGGGTATCGAGGAATTGGTCAAGGCAGGCGTCTCAGCCCAGGACATCATGAAGGGTGGACTGGCGGGCGCACTTAACTTGGCGACAGCCGGCGAGTTGGAGTTGGGTGATGCTGCAGAAATTGCTTCGACAGCACTCAATGCCTTTAAAGCCGACAACATCGACGTTATTCGTGCAGCCGATTTGCTGGCTGGAGCGGCTAATGCATCAGCGACCGATGTGAAAGAATTGAAGTTTGGACTATCGGCAGTTTCTGCAGTAGCCTCCGGGGTGGGATTGTCGTTTGAAGATACAGCCACGGCTCTTGCGGTGTTCGCTCAAAACGGCCTGAAAGGCAGCGATGCGGGAACCTCTCTTAAAACCATGTTGCTCAACCTGCAGCCTCATACGGATGCAGCCTACAATCAGATGAATGATCTGGGCCTCATGGTTATCAACACGCAAAAGGCAATGGACTTTATGGCGAAGCACGGCATCAAGCCGGTTGGCGATTCGGCAGACGATGTCATCAAGTCTCTTGCAACGTACTTGGCAAATCTCGATGGAGCCAAGACAGTTAGCGGAAAGTATTTCAAAGAAGCAAAGAAAATGGCAGACGCGAACGGACTCGTCCAGTCAGCTTTCTATGATGCGAGTGGATCGATTAAAGGCATGGATGAAATTGCGGGGTTGCTGCAAACCAGCATGGCCGGCCTGACGGATGCGCAGCGTCAGATGGCCTTGCAGACGATTTTCGGCACCGATGCAATCCGCGCTGGCAACATTCTTTACAAAGAAGGTGCAAAGGGCCTCCAGGAAATGGGCAAGGCGATGAACGAAGTAACGGCAGCGGACGTGGCTGCACAGCGGATGGACACCTTAAAAGGCGCCATCGAGAACATGAACGGCTCCATTGAGACGGCTCAGATTAGCATCGGTAACGCGCTGCTGCCGGCGATCCGGACGATTGCAGAGGTCGTGGATAAGGTCGTCGATGGGTTCAACAAGCTCTCGCCGGCCATGCAGTCCACTATTGCGATTGGCGCTGTTGTGGCAGCTGGCATCGCTTTGATCGTGGGCCCTTTGCTGATTCTGATCGGTATGCTGCCTGCAATTATTGCCGGCTTCACGGTAATGGTTCCTGTCATCGCAGCAATTGCGGCGCCGGTAGGCATTGCCGTCGCGGCGATAGCGGCCCTAGCGGCCGGCGCGATCCTTGTCTACAAGAATTGGGAGCCAATCAAGGCGTTCTTCTCAACCCTATGGACGGATGTATCCGCCTGGTTTACGAAAACATGGTCCCAACTTTCCGCCTTCCTTGCGTCTACATGGTCATCCATTAAGTCAGCAGCCTCAGCAGGATGGAAGGCCGCCGTGGATGGCATCATGACCATTCTCCGCCCATTCATCGCAGCGGCAATGGGTGTCTGGAATGGGATGAAAGATGGACTGATGCAAATGTGGGAGGGGATCAAGCTCTATTTCACGGGCTTGTGGAAAGCGATCAAAACCATATTTGCTGGAGCGCTGCTGCTGCTGATTGACCTGGTCACCGGTGACTTTGAATCGCTACGAACGGATGCGATCGCAATCTGGAATGGGTTGAAGGACGCGTTCGGAATGATCTGGAAGGGCATCAGTAACGTCTTCAGCGGAGCATTGTCAGCGCTCAAGGGCTATCTTGAGGGGATATGGAATGGGATCCGAACGCTTACGCTGGCTGCATGGGATGCCATATCTGCTGGCGTCTCGAAAGCTCTGACAGCAATCGGAAAAGTAGCATCGGATATCGGCGACGGCATCGTCAAGGGCTTCACTGCAGCACTGAAATGGTTGCGCGATCTGCCTGGTGAGATGCTGCAGCTGGGCATCAACATCATTGAGGGTCTGATCAAAGGGATTGGGTCCGTCATCGGCAAAATCGGTGATAAGGTAAAGGACATCGGCAATGCCATCACCGGTGGTCTACGCAAGATTTTGGACATCCATTCTCCCTCCAGAGAGACTGAAAAAATCGGCGTTTACGCTGGTCAAGGTCTTGCGAATGGCCTGACCAAGTCGCAGAAAGAGGTCGAGGCAGCAGCGAAAAAGCAAGCTGCCGCAGCAGCCAAGGCCATCAAGGACAACTTCAGCACGGCGATGAAAAATGCACAGTATAAGTTCAAGATGGGTGAACTCGATACAACAGGTTACGTCGCTGCATTGAACACCGTGAAGAGCCAGTATGCCAAGACGGGCGATCAGGTCCAGAAGGTCAATCTCGCGATCAAAGCTGCGAGCGACAAGATGACAAAGGACCTGGCAGCTGCAGCCAAAGCGCAATTCGACACCTCGAAGACTTATATCGAGAGCAAAAAGCAAGCCAACGAGCTCTCGCTTGCGCAGGAATTGGCTGCATGGCAGAAGCTGCAGGCACGCTATACACAGGGAAGCAAGGAGCGGCTGGCTGCGGATAAGGAAATCAACCGGATCCGCCAGCAAATGGATAAGGACAGCTACGACAAGTCCCAGCAATACATCCAAAATAACAAGCTGTCTCTGGCAGATGAGCTTGCCGCCTGGGAACGGGTGCAGGCTCGATACAAGGTTGGGACTGACCAGCGCGCTCAGGCAGAGAAAGAAGCGGGCCGTGTGCGGCAAGAGATTTACACGCAGCTGCTCGCCGCCAATGAATCTTTCCTCCAGAGTACGAAAGCAATCAACGACAATATCATTGCGGAAGAGCAGCGGCTGAACAGCGAATATGCCTCTGCTGTCGAGCAGCGAACCAATTCCATTCTTGGATTTGCCGGTATCTTCGACCAGGTGAACACCGAAGCCAAGGCGTCCGGGCAAGAGCTGCTGGATAACCTGCAGGGCCAAGTCATGGCAATGGTGCAGTGGCAGGGGAATCTCGCGGCACTGTCCCAGCGAGGCATCAATGCAGAGCTGCTGAAGCAGCTGCAGGAACTGGGTCCTAAAGCGGCGCCGGAGCTTGCTGCTCTCAACACGTTGACCGACGAGCAACTCCAGCAGTACGTCATGTTGTGGCAGACCAAGAACGCGCTGGCTCGATCCGAAGCTGTTTCGGAGCTCGAAGGTATGCGGACGGATACTATCCAGAAGGTTGCACAACTCAAGACCGATGCCTCGGTCAAAATGGAAGAAGTTCGGAAGGCATTTGACGAGAAGGTAAAGGCCATCCGGAGCGGAACTGCTGGTGAATTCAATGCGATGAAAGCTGATATGCCGACGATCGGCAAGCAGGCTATGCAGGGGCTTCTGGATGGTCTTGCGTCGATGCAGGGACCGCTTATGAGCAAGGCACAGGAGATTGCCAATGCGGTCAGCCAGACCATCCGCAAGGCATTGCAAATTAAAAGTCCATCTAGGGTTATGATGGAAATCGGCCAGTTTACTGGAGCGGGGCTTGCGGCCGGCATGCAAGCGTCATTGTCGGGCATCACTCGGCAAGCAGCCAATATGGCAGCGGCAGCGATTCCGGCCATGTACCCGGCGGCAACTCCTTCTTTCTCAGGTGGGGCAGCAATGGGAGCGGCATCTGCTTCTTCGGGAGGGTTCTCGCTATCTGATTTAGACGGCGTCGAACTGCGCGTGCCTTTGTATCTGGACGGTCGGAAAGTTGCTGAAGCGGTATCCGGGCCGCTAGGCAGTCTTATCAAGCGGCAGACAAGGGGGCGGGGCTAATGGGCAACGGAGGCTTCACCCTTGGTGGCAAGACGGCTCGGGAGCTCGGAGTTATTTTGCTACGTTCTTCCCAGCGCGAAGCAATTCCGGAGCAGCGGAATCGAACCATCGTCATACCTGGACGGCACGGAGAGTATGATTTCGGATCGGATTTAGCTCCGCGCTTGTTTGAGCTGGATTGTGCGTTTAACTGTCGGAATGCCTATCTCCTGCAACAGGCAGTAAGGAACTTGTCCCGGCACCTTCTTGACGCAACCGGCAGGCCTCGAACCCTGGAACTGATTCTTGATACCGAACCGGATTGGTCCTATTTTGTGCGGTTGACTGGCGACCTGCCTATGGATCGATCTAGCGGCCTCGGAAAATATACGCTCAAATTGATGGCATCTGATCCATTTGCTACTTTTCGATTTGATCTGGCGAGTATCACAGTGGATAGCGAGGTTTCAGTAGACAGCGATATTACTATTGATGCAATGCCTTACAAATTCACCGTGGCCGCACCAACCCTTGTGAAGGTGGACAATTTCGGAGTTATTGAGGTTTCTCCGGTTATTGAAGTGTCTGGAAGCTTCAGTACGCTAACCTTAACAGTCAATGGCCGCACGTTTTCATATTTTGCAAATTTCGCTGGAGCGACGCCATTGCTAATAGATGGATCGACCTATACAGCTAGAATCGGGACCGCGAATGTGCTTGGGAATACGTCTGGTACTTTCGTGGTTCTTCCTCCTGGAGTCTCGAACGTACTGATAGGCGGAACCAACCTGAACTGCTCCGTAACGTTTAAATTTAGACCAAAAGTTATATAGGAGAAAGGAGATTGTAGGGTCATGGGAAAAAAACTCAGCATTGAGTTAATTCAAGGAGCGGATACCGGGGCGAGTTCACCGGATAAACTCAATCAGGCCTATCCAAAAATAAACCGATCCTTGCAAAACGCTAAAGTGATGGTTGATGACCACGAATCGCGCATAGAGGGATCTGAGAATATCCTTAGTATTCACAACAATCGAATTACTACGAATGAGGCGGATATCCTAAAGACAAACGCCCAAGTGAAAAGCTTGATCGTGAGTGCAGGGTCAGGGAACACAGCTATTGATGCAGCTAGGCTCGACAATGTAAATCACATTACCTACGAAACATTAGGGGATCGTCTGGATGCATCAGCTGCTCAGTTGGCCAGAACAGTCGATGCTGTGCGCCCGCAAGCGATGGCTGCTCAGCGTTACACTACAACAAAAAATGGCGCAACAGCGCTTAGCAAAGGCGTGCCCATATCCTTCGGTCCGATTATCCCCACTGTACAGTCCATCACAATTACTGATGTGCCTGCTGGCAATCGTTTTACGGGAGCGGGGGCTGCACTGACCGACTCCTCGGCATATGTGCTGATGACCTACCTGACTAAAGCACAGCGTACCGCCCTGCTCCGCGAGTTGTTCGCACCGGACCAAGGCAACCTTACTTGGTTGCGGCTTACTCTAGGGGGATCCGATTTCGGTTATGCTCCTGAGTTTTCAGATGCAGATCCGCGTCTTTGCAGGCTCGCGTCAGACGCAGTTGCTGGTGCAACTACCATCAGCACTACCGGCACATTTGTGAGCGGTGACGAGTTGGTGATCGATTCCAACGCTTTTGGAAAACTATCGGCTAGTATTGATTCGACGGGCGTGAAGTCGTTTACTTCGACCGTAAAGTTCAACGTTGGTGATACCGTTGGAATTGATTTGCTCGGATCCTATGAGCAGGTCCAGGTCGAGTCTGTCTCGGGCACTTCTGCGCCATTTACAATTAACACAACTGCGCCACTTACCAAGAAGCATCCAACTGGAACCTTGATTGCTGCTCTGGGAGAGGGTAAACAGGAAATCATCGCCAGCATCGGCACGCCGACCGGAACGGGTCCCTACACCGTTACCCTGGCGGCACCACTTGTGTATTCGCACGCAGCAAATTGCCGTGTAACCCGGCGAGACCCTACGCTAAGCAAATTCACGTTTACCCAAGAGGGCTCATACCTGATTCCTTGTCTTCGGGAAATTCAAGCAATTAACCCGGCTGTGAAGTTCTTTGGCGCAGTGTGGCTTACACCACTATGGATGAAGCGAACCCTTTCCTCTGCAGCAGGTGAGATTCGCCCTAATGAAATTAGGAACCATGCCAACTACATCGCTACCCTCGTCGACGCATACGCGCAGGCCGGATTCAAGATTGAGCTTGTTTCTCCGCAAAACGAGCCGAACAATCCAACTGGATCGCTGACATACTGGCCACCTGCGGACTATGTTACGCTCGTGAAGGAGGTCCGAGCAGCGCTCGATGAGAAGGGATATCCCGCGGTCGGCATTCTCTCTCACGATGACAACTGGTTCGACGCCGAAAAGGCTCTGACGGCCATCCGCGGAGCCGACTCGTTAATTGATGCAGTGGGCTGGCATTGCTACGCAGGACGCCCGGTACAGCAGTTAAACATCAAACGAGTTGGAAAGCCGATGCTAGTCACGGAGATGCGATCGCTCTATGCACAGAACTGGTACGATTCCTCGCTCATCATGGTTGCCGACATCGTTATTGGCTCGTTGCGCTACGGCGTCTCTGGAATTATGTTGTGGAACCTCGCGTTGGACGAAAATGGAAACCCTACTCAGGGGTCTACAGGTCGTCGTGGTGTTGTTCAAATTCCTTCCAATCGCTCTGGAATCATCGGCAGGCCAGCTGAGTTCTACGCTCTGATGCACCTAACGCGGTTCGTTCGCAACGGTGCAGAGATTCTGATCGACAACAATCGAAACGAAGCTAGCCGTTATTCCACTGACATAACTACAGTTGCAATGCGTAATCCTGACGGATCCAGGGTCCTGCTTGCTTTTAATGCCCATCCGACGAATTCCAAGACGGTTCAAATCGTTGATGGCGCGTTAGGAAGGGCATTCACGATCACCCTAGCCGCCGGAGAGTTCTCGACGTTCGTGTGGTCCGAAGTTGCGTTCAGCGCGCCAGTTGTACCACCATTACCGGCACAGCCCACGCCGGGGCCAGCGAGTGTTATGCCTTCTCAAGCTGGAACTGCATCCGTCGCCAAGGCCACTGCAGGTAACGATGCTGCCGAAATGACCTTTACACATACTGTCCCTGCATACGTCGTGAACGGCGTTCAAGTCGTTGTCATGCAGGGAGCAGACGGCCCAGAGGGCGGGTCTTTTGGACGGTCCGTCACGCTAGATGGCGTGTCCATGCGACTGGTTTCTTCATCTCGCACCGTCTCGGGTAGCAAAGCAGAGTGGATTCAAATTTACGCCTTGCCAATAGGGTCGAGTACGGGGACCAAGACAATCGTTTGCCGTTCCTACTTGCCTACCGCAATTAATGCCGTGACTTTTACGGTCCAAGGCGTGGACCAGGATGACCCGTTCGGAGTCTCGAGCGAAGCGGCTGGAACCTCGACGGGACAGGCCACTGTTTCTACTCCAAGTGGAGCCGCCACGGATTTGGTAATTGCAGCTATGGTTGGACGCACTACGTCAGCTATTGCGGTGGGCGAATCACAAACCGTTGTTCAGCATCAGGAGCAAGGAACACAATGGATGACCGTGACCAGGCAGGCAGGAGCAACCGGATCAGTCGCTTCGGTCTTCACATTTACGCCCCAGTCCAGCCCAGATGTGTACGCAGCCTGCGGAGTATCGCTGCACGGCGTCTCAAGCTGAAAGAAGGTGGTAAAGCATGATTCGTATCTACAGTCAGCAAATGAAGCTTCAAGCGATTTTGGAGAACGCTTTTGATATCTCCTACGAGGAGCGACTCAATGAACTTTGGGTCGCTTCTTTTTCGTTGCCGGCAAACGATCCGAAGACAACTGAATGCCTGCCTTTTCGCTTTGTTGAAATCTACGACGGGGACGAGAGGGTCGACTTGTTCCGGATCCTGCCCCAGAAGACACAACGCGGCGGAGACGGCAGCACGATCACCTATGACTGCGAGCATGTCTTGGCGACGCTGATCGACGACGTGCTGTTCCAGTATCATCAGGTCGGTGGGCTCGGCTACCCGACGCCCAGCGTGCTGCAGTACATCCTGGACAGGCAGATTGTTCGGCGGTGGCAACTCGGAACGGTCGACTTCGCCAGGCAGTTCGAGTATAAATTCGAGAACGACTCTGTTCTTGGAGGACTATTCGCCGTGCCGAAGCCGTTCGACGAGCCCTTCCAGTGGACCTGGGACACGACGACCACCCCTTGGACGCTCAACCTGATCAGGCCGGCGGACGCTGTGCAGTCGTATATCCGATACGGCGTCAACCTGATCGGCATCACCAAACAGGAGGACCCGACGGAAATCGCCACGCGCATCTACGCACTTGGCTACGGTGAGGGGGTCAACCAGCTCGACATCCGAAGCGTCAACCCAACCGGTCTACCATATATCGACGCCGATACTCAGGGCGTCTACGGCGTCGTCAGCAAGATCTGGACTGATCGTCGCTACGAATACGCCGACACTTTGTTTGCGGCCGCCAAGGCCATGCTGGAGCAGCTCAAGACGCCGAAGCTAACCTATACAGTCGACGGCGCAGAGCTGTATCGGTTGACGAATGATCCTATTGATCGCTTTCGCGTCGGTACGGTCGTGTGGATCCAGGACGAGGAGCTAGGAATCGACGTGGAGGCCCGGGTCGTCGTCCGAAGCCGGCCGGACGTCACCGGCTCGCCGGGAGAGGTTCGTCTGCAGATCGCCAACAAGACGGACGATATCGCCGGCAGCATTGCCGACTTGGACGAGAGGCAGAGGATCAACGAGGTGACAGCGCAGGGAGCGACGTGCCTGGATAGCCACAACTTCGCAGATAACGCCGATCCGACTCATCCGGCGAAGATGCGCTTCTTCATCCCAGAGGAGATGGTCCGCATCAATAAGCTATTGCTCTCCTATCAATCTAGCAGCTTCCGCGCCTACTCTCGAGCGATCGAGGGCGGCGGCGGCTTCGCGCAGTCGTTCGTGAGCGAGTCTGGCGGTTTCTTTCAGACAACAGAAACTAGCTCTACCGATGGAATGGTTCAGAAAATGCAGACAAGCTCGATGGCTGAGACAAGTCTTCTAACTACTGGTGACAGCGGTGTGGAGGTTCAATACGGGTACGGCCAAACATTCAGCGCTAGCGGCCCTGACCTGCCAGGTCATAGTCATATTTTTAATCAAGTTATAGGGCATAAACATTATGTCACTATCCCGGGGCATCAGCATCAGGTTGAAATCTTAATTCCAGGTCATCAGCATCAAGTTGGAATTTTCATCCCGCCTCATACACATCAAGTCCAAGTTGTCATCCCGCCTCATGTGCATGGCATTGAGTACGGCATCTTTGAAGGGCCGACGCCGAGCCAGCTTCAAATAAGAGTCGATGGCAACCTGCTGCCGATTTCAGATACAGACCGCGATGATGTCGATATTCTTCCGTACCTTTCCAAAGACGGCGGCGGGAGAGTACAGCGGGGGGCATGGCACGAGATTGAGATCACTCCGGATAGCCTTGGGCGGATTACGGCCAATGTCGTCATTCAGATCTTCGTGCAGAGCCGAGGCGGAATGGACGCATAAAAAAAGAGCCCTTCTAGGGGCTCACTTGAATGTCGGCCGTTTCGTCCGGGTTCAGCGGGTTCTTCAGGTGGATGGTCTGCACAGTCTGGCTCGATTTCACAATGATGCCGACGTCATACGACCCCACGGCGCCGGGCTTGAGCAGGTTGGCTTCAAGCAGCGGCACGAGGATGGACTTGAACCCGCGTCCGTCGTTCGTCGTGACCTGTTGGATGAAGTCGATGGACTTCGAGCTGTAGTTCGGTTCCTCGCTGACGAAAGCCTCGTACTTGATCCGGAAGACCTTCTCGCCGGCTTTGGGTTCAAAGGTTTGGCTGAATGCCTTGGTTTGAACATCCTCGCCGGTCAAGAGGTATTCGGTGGCGGTCAGCTTGAACGTAGCGCCTGTGAACTGGACAGTGTCCCCTAGCTTGTAGACCGTTCCTTGCACTTTAGTTGCTCCTTTCGCGCTCGAGGTGGCGGCAGCGCCTGTTTTACTCTGCAGCTCTATTTTCCCACTGTCAGCCTTGTATGTCACGTCATATCCAGTCAGATTGGCCACGTCTCGAACAGGAAGGTAGGTGGTGCCGTTGTAGCTAAGAGGACGTGCTTGCAGCTCGGCGGCCTTGCCGTTGACTGATATGTTCAGGTCCGTGAAGAAGGCGGTCACCGTCTCCTTCGTTGCGGCGAATGCTCCAGTAGAGAAGGTCAGGCCGGCACCGATCAGGATGCCAATGAGCAGAGTCCCAAATCGTTTCATGTGGACAACTCTCCATTCCGTATCGTGTTTTGCTAGATATTATACGTTACGGAGCAATCGGTGAGAAGTGGCAAAAATATAATTTTTGAGGGCGATGAGATGAATATTAAAGAAAGCGAAGTTTCGGCCGCCTCCCCTTATATTCTTGATCAGCCATTTCGAATTCCAAATTATTACGACTATTCCTTTTCGTTTGAAAAACTTCAAGAAGAAACTGCGGATGCTAAGAAGCGGAGAAATCTATCTTTTGAAGCACTTGGACGGGAGGCTTGATTAAAATTTCTGGCACGGGAGATGCTGTCATCTTTCCTTCCCAATAGGATCGAGCTCTAAATTCAGCCGCGACGAAATTTTGTTCGTCGCCTAAGTCTAGCCATTGTGAGTCGCCGCTAAAGAAAGGTTGCTCATCTCTGACCTCCACTTCCCACACAGGTCTCCCATGAAGTGCTGGAAATTTCTCAAACCACTTTTTAATTCCATCCATGTCCTGACAAGCATAGAAAGCTTGGAAACGAGATAGTAGATGAGGAAAGTTGAGTCTTCGTTCGTACTCAAACAGAATCTCAATTATAAGGATTGCAGACGGAGGATTTATGTAATGTGAAATTCCATGCGGCGACAAGCCTTCCGAATAGTGTGATTTGAATAGTTCGTCGAGATGGATCGGCGCCAGACTTCCTTGTTGCAATTGAATTATCTGTCCTTCTTTAAGAGCATTGGCTTTGTCGAAATGATACGCCTTCACGACATCCCCTCCAGCATGTGATGCGTGAAGATTCGACAATCTGCGAGGGAATCCTTTTATTTTACAGAAGGAAGGTGAGTCGGGGTGGATCAGACCCAACTGGATACCACGGAGAGGATCGCGCAGTTGGCCGAGAAATATGGCCTCTCGCTGATCCTCTTAATTATTTTACTCTGCGTGCTGCTTTACGTGGGCCGAATGCTGCTGCGCGGGGATCTCGTCCCCCGGTCACTGCTTGAAAAGGCAGAAGAAGACCGGGACCGCCTGCAGGAAATACTCGACAACGAGCGCGCCGGGATGATGGGTCCCCTCCTCGATGTGGTTAAAAACCTTAAAAAGGACGAGGACAAAGGAGGATGACGGGCGTGCTCAAAAAGCTGCTGCAACTCCTCCCCACAACCCGGGACAAAGAGGCGGATCTTAACCACGCATCAAAGAGGGTGTCCCTTACCATCGCACGTTACCGGGATATGTCGAGGGAGATACAGGATGAGATCGACAAAAACGGTTTTGCCCGCTACCTCATATACGACAAAGGAGAGTGAGCCATGCTCCTCCATATTATCGATGTCGCCTTGCTGATCGTGTACGCGGTCATCATCACCACGGCGACCTATATCATTGCCGCACACCGCAAATATTTCCATGAGCGGTTTCGCACGGGCGTGGTCAGCGCATTTATGCTGGCGATGCTCTTTTTTTTGGCCGCCTATGACGTAAAGATGGTCGTGGCGATCTGGATCCGGGCGAGTGAGGTGTTCGGCTTCCGGACGCATGAGGTTCAGTTTCTACAGCTGCTAAGCTGGCTGATTGCAACGTCCGGCACTGCCGTCGGGCTGCTGCTGCTCGCCTACCAAACCAAGACCAAGAAGTATGACCTGTACCTGTTCCTTCGGCGCAAAATGAGAAAGGATGATGTCCAATGAATATCCAACCGTATGTTGACGCCATCGTGCAGGCGGTCGTCGGCTTGCTGGCCGCGGCTGTGCTCGCCTGGGTCGCCATGGCTCGCAAGCGTGTAGAGGCATGGCTCGAGGCCCGCACGACTGAGCAGCAGCGCGCTGTGCTGCATAAAATGGCCGCCGAGGCCGTCGCTTATGTAGAGGCAACGGCTGGCAGCCCTGGAGCCCGAAACAAGTTGCTGGAGGCGCGCGAGTACCTACAGGATAACCTGCCGGCGCCAATCATCGATGCGCTCAAGGACAAGGAGATTCAGGCAGCCATCGAAAAGGCGCTGTACGAGCTCAAGGCGGGCATCATTGTCCCGCCAGCGGAGGTGCAGCATGGACCTAAATAAGTATACGATCGGGCGGCGTTATATCAACAAGCGCCCTAACGTCAGGCCAGGCATCCGGCTCATTACCGGCAGCCCGGCCTTTTTTGTTGCGCACGATACGGGTAACCCTGGGGCTTCTGCAGATAACCACTGGACATACTTCCAGCAGCAGACGGACCGATCAGCGTCGGCCCATGTCTTCATCGACGACAAGCTTATTCTGGAGATCATCCCAGCCGGCACCGGTCCGGATCCGGCTGAGCAGGCTTACCATGTCATCCGAAACGTGACGACGGACAACGCCCTCTTTGGCTATGACGCCAACGCCGCGGCGCTCGGCATAGAACTATGCTACGGCGGCAAGATCGACTTCGCGGCAGCTTATGCCAGGCTCGTCTGGTACCTTGCGATGTGCTGCACCAAATGGGGGAAGACGCCGTCGACGCACATCGTCAGTCACAAGCAGTTGGACCCGGCCCGCAAGTCGGATATCGACCAAGCGCTGGCGAGCGGCGGCAAAACACTCGGCGACCTGATCCGGGATGTGACGGCCGAAATGGTAACTCAGGTCCGTCCGGTTCCGGCTATGACAAAACTGCCCACAGACGTCTGCGATCACGTCGTCGTCTCCTACATCCAGCCGGCGCGTCATGCGGCATTGCAACAAGGACTCAAAGACGAGGCGAGTCATTACGAACGTCTGGCGGGCAACGTACGCGCCGCGGCGGCGGGAGCCGGGCTGCCTAAGAGTAACGCTCAGGAGATCATCTACAACTGGCTTTCGCCGGCCTGGATTAAAGCTAAAACAGAGGGCAGAGACCCAAGTAAATACAACCAAATGGCAAATGCGCTCAGGTCGTATGCCGGCATCCCGCTGGAATAGGTAAAGACCGCTGTGGTCGGGGGGCTCTTCTTTGAGAGTATTACTTCCTGTAATTCGTAACCTGGAGATCACTCTAGGGGGATAAAAGTCTAAGTAAAATTATCAGATTTAAAATTTTTGCCTATTAACCCTAAACTTAGGCATAATTTTTACCGACATCTAGAAAGAAATAAAAAAAGTGGAGGTCTGAGATGAAGTTGCTTAAGAAATTACAAAAAAAATCTTTCGTCGTCGTAACGTTGGTACTTGCGTGCATTATTGTATTAACAATACAAAACGTGTATGCTTCAGTTGAATCAACAGTACCTGGTATGGAAGGTGTCTCTCCGCCCAAAGAAACAACGATAACTAGTAACAATACTTACGGTTCCTATATTCCTCAAAATGCAATCGATGGTGATCTCTCAACTTTATTTAATGCATCGAGTGGAAACAGTACATTAGAGATGAAATTCCCAAAATCAATTGAATTAAATTTTGTGCAGATGTCCATAGCAAATACCCCTCCGGTTTCAAACCGTTTTGTTATATATGGTTTAAGTAACGGTGACTGGTTACAAATAGCGGATGCAACACGAAAGGCAGAAGCAAAGTATTTCATCGTAGAGCCTATTGAAACAACATTGGGTTTTTATGATGGCTTGAAAATTGAAATAACGGCTAGTGGATCATGGGCTGCATTAAACGAGATAACAATTGGGAAGAAAGTTAGTGAAACTCCAGCGCCGAGTGAAGTGCCGACCCCAATGCCATCACCAACGCCATCCCCAACCTCGACTCCAGCGCCGAGTGAAGTGCCGACCCCGACGCCATCACCAACGCCATCCCCAACCTCGACTCCAGCGCCGAGTGAAGTGCCGACCCCGACGCCATCTTTATCACCAACGCCATCCCCAACCTCGACTCCAGCACCAAGCGGTGAAAGAGCACTCTTAACTATCACCATGGTAAATGGACTGGAAAAAGAGTACGACTTGACAGTTCAAGAAGTCAGCGCATTTATTGCGTGGTTTGACACAAAGGATGCAGGGACTGGACCGGCTAAATATGCGTTCAATAAAACGTGGAACAAGGGGCCATTCAGTGAGCGTACAGAGTATGTTATTTTCGAAAAAATACTTACTTTTAATGTTGATGAGTACTCAACTAAAGAATAATTTAAATCCCCCACTGGCCTCGCGGCTGGTGGGGGATTTTTTTGCTTAGGCTTTGTTTGCGATATCAATCTGAAACTTGACCGTTTTGTAACCAGTCAAGTCATCCGTGGTGATTAAATCCGTGAACTTTGTATCACCTTTACCAATGTTTGTGACAGCGCCAAATGCTGATCCAACTCGTTTACCGGATTCGTTATAAAAGACTGCTGTTAAATTAACACCACTGTAAGCCGATGTGTCGCTCGTCATCTCGACGGATACTTTCCAACCAAAGTCGTTTTTCTCGGCCTGGAGTTGGGAGAACACGAAGTCCCCAGCACGGTAGATATCCGGAGCGATTGGATTGATTCCGCTGGACTTGACTGTTACTGTGCCGGTCTTTTTGTCGAATGATGCCGTAGCACCAAGTGCCTTTGAGACAGCTGTCAGTGGCACATAGGTTGTCCCATTGATGATTTTTGGCTCAGCGCCTTGAACCTTTCCATCGACAACAAGTACCAGCTTTGTAGCGGCGTAAGCGCCGAAGCTGGCGGATGCCATGAGTATTAGCGCCCCCAAAGTTACTATTATTATTTTTTTCTTCATGTTATCTCATCCCCCAATATGTATTTTCTAGACGACAACAGTCTACTACAAATTACTCATTTTGGCGATGCATGGAAATAGTCTCGAAGCCCTTCGACCAATTTATTATAAGTGAGCTTTTGATGTAAAGTTGCTTGTATAAAACGAAATCCCCCACAGGGCTTTGCGTGGTGGGGGATTTTCTCGTTATAGGCTAGCAATTTTTTTCTGTACCGTCCAGTTGTGCTTGTAGTCCTGGCAGATGTGTCGCTTCTTGAAAGGTAAAAAAGGTATGATGAAGGAAAGAAAAAACAGGACTGGTGCAACGAAGAGAAACGGGAAAAGAAATATGCCTAGTATTAAGAATAAGCCCGAGGACATGAACAAGATAAGAGACAAGATTCCCTTTCCGAGTACAAAGCTTTTACTTGACCCACATCGGGGACAAGGTTCCCATTGCTTGTTCATACATTTCCCCCTTGAATGGCTGTATCAAACTTCAAAGAGATTATATACAAATCGTATCATAATTTGCTACATCCAAAAATCCTTGCCACTCACATTACGACCAGAAATCTTCCTCACCGTTTCGACTAGAGCATCTTTTGAAATTCTTCTCAACTTTGGATTTTCTTCGGTGCAAGCCTTCGTAACCGTATCTTTGCTCACTCCACTTATCCGCACCAACTCCCCATGGGAAATCCCGTTTGAGTCGACAAATCGGCCGAATTTACTCCTGGGTTTACCCAATCCAAACATACTCTTCCACCTCGTCCATCATTCCTAACTATCTCAAGTGTGGACGAAACTTCGAAAATACATACGAGCCCATTTGAAATAGTTAGGAAACTCAGGCAAGCCATCCCCATAGGCTAGTGACATAACCAGTGACGCAACGACAGCATCCGGCAGCCGCCTGGTGACGTCACGGGTGATGTAACTGGAGGGGATGACAGCATGAGCATCATTGGCATCGACGCCGGCGGATCCGCGGTTAAGCTTTACGACGGCAAGCAATTCAGGCAGTTTCCGTCAGCGATCGGCTACGACTGGCGGGAGCGTCACCTGCAGCAGCAGCACGGCGAGCACGATTATGATTGGGCCTACGATGGTCGACGGGGTTTTGCCGGCACACTGGCGTTACATGAAAGCCAGATGGCCGACTCCCTCAAGGGGGACAGCAAAGCGCACCCGGAAGCCCGCCTGCGCGTCCTAATCGCGCTCCACCAGTACGCGGCGGGGCCAGAGCATGACATCGTAGTGGGGCAGCCGATCGGCACTCACACCAAGGGACAAAAGGAACTCATCAAAAAGCTGCTGATCGGAGAGCACGAGATCACGATCAACGGCCGGCGTAAGGTCATTACGATCAACCGCTGCGAGGTGGCCGCTGAAGGCGTCTCTGCCGGCTTGCTGGCGGGTACCAAGGGGCAAGTAAGGGTCATCGACATCGGTAGCGGGACGGTCAATTACGGCACGCTGCTGGACGGTCGGTATAAGGATTTGGAGAGCTTTACGCTGGTGACGGGGATGGAGACGCGACGCAACCCTGACCTCGACTCATTTGCCCGCCAGATTGCCGCCTACGCGGTCAACAAGGGTTGGGGTAGCCAAGACACAGTCTATCTGTGTGGAGGCGGAGCAGACCCTCTGCAGCGCGAGCTGGTGAAGTATTTCGGGTCGGCGCAGCTGCTCAAGCCCGGGATGAGTGAGTACGCCAATGTCGACGCTTTTTATCGGATCGCGAAGGGGCTGTATGCGAATGGGCAAACAGATTGAAAAAGTCCCGGTTTGCTTTAACGTCCTTGATCCAGATCAAGCTGCGATGCTTGACTGGGTGAAGACGAGAAAAAACCGCTCAGGCTATCTCAAGCGGTTGATCCAGAGGGATATGGATGCGGCAGGCGGCTTGGTGACTGTGACAATCCCAGCCAAGGGAGCGGTGCTACGGCCGGCAAAAGCCAGCGAGCCAGTTGAGCCAAGGGATTTGGCATACAGCGCTGCGGCAGCCTTTGTATGAGGGAGGCGAGCGGAATGAAGACGATCATTAACGGTAAGGACCCGGCGGAGCTGGCGGCAGAAGAGCAGAGGCGCATGGAGGTCATCGAGGACTTTTGGGCGTTCATTATCAGCCCGGGTCGGGCGGTCGTGTGGCTGCTGCGGGCTGGCCGGAAATAGAAAAACCGCCTGGTGCAGATTCCGGCTAGGGCGCTGCGGGCGGTTTACCCTCAGCATATGCGGCAGGATCACAAAATATGCCAGTACATCACGATTTGCGAGGAGGATATTTTATGGCGACTTTAACCATGCGGCCGACCGGCTACCGGATCGACCTGCGCCCGGCTGTTGCTCTGCCGGAGCCGACAAGGCGCATGCTTATGGAGCGGCTGCAGGCCGGCGCGACGATCGTCGTGGAGCACATTGAGCGGCACAAGCTAATCTACCGTGTCGGGGCGATTACGATTATGGTGCTGCTCGGCGCCGGTGGGCTGGAGCACGCATTCGCTTCGGTAGGGGACGGTACGGGGCTTGACGTAGGAGCACAGCGGTTATACCACAAGTTGGTGAGCATCGGTAAGTGGGTCATCATCATCAAGGCGGCCTTTGACTGCATCAGCAACACGGTCCAGGGAGACTTCGTTGCAGCCCGCAAGTCGGCCCTCGCTTTTATCTTGGTCTACGGCATTCTTTTGGGGCTTCCGTGGGCATTCGGCCAAGTGGAGACGATCTTCGAAGGGATGGGATGACGATGCCCATGAAATTCCGTGTTTCATCCGAATACGGCGTCCTCGAGGAGATCCGCGGCGGCAGGGAGCATCATGGCGTCGACCTGGCAATGCCGCAGGGGACGGAGCTGCACAGTATCACGTCCGGCACCGTGGAGCGGGTCGTCAATCATGGGGCCGACAACATCGGCCGCGGCGTCGTTGTCCGGACGGATAGCGGTGACCTGCACGTCTATGGGCACATGGATAGCGTTGCGGTGCATGCCGGCGACCATATCTATCCCGGTGGGTTCCTGGGCTTTAGCGGCAATACGGGGCACAGCAGCGGTCCGCATCTCCACTTTGGGCTGATCAAGGACGGCGGCTTTGCCGATCCTACCGGCTTGATACCTGACCTGCAGCGGTACAGCGGGGAAATCGCCGGACCCTCGATCCTTGGCATCAAGGGGCCAGCGGGCTGGGTGGCCGACAAGGTCGTTGATCATGCGGCGGAACATGTCGCGCACGGCGCTCGCGAACACGTCTTTCATTGGCTCGGCGAGGCAGCAGGCGTGCTCGTCGACCTGAGCTATGGCGTCGGCCTGATCGGCTGCAGCGTCCTGATCATCCTGGGCGCGCTGGGGTTACGAGACGGCTACCGATGGTCGGGGTTGGTCTTTGGCGCTTATTCGCTCATCAGGCTGCTAGGAGGAGGGTTGAGCCGATGAAAGGCAGCATTCCATTTACGCAACTACTGCAGGTCGTACGGCCGGATTACGCCTATCTCCGCATTAAGCCCAACAACGCCGTTCGCAACCAGGGCACTCACAAGATCGCCCGGGCCATTGCTGCGCTCTACAAGGGCGCTCTGGCCAACATCAAGGCGGAGGAGCAGCGCGTCATCAAGGCGCTCGGTCGGGAGTTCGTCGTGGGTACCCGGTACAGCTGGACGCTGCCGGCCAAGGTCTCCTATTACATCTACATGGAGCAGCGAAAGGTGGAGTTCTTCTTCATCGTGCCTCGGACTCACCTCTCCTATCTGCGCGAGAAGATGTCGGACGTTTGGGGGCAGGTGACGATCGAGGAGGTACCGGAGCTTCCGGTGTTCGGCGCGGATGCGACACGCTACGAACTCGTCTACGAGAAGGAGGATGCCCTGAGCCTTGCTGTCGACCGTCGGAGCAACGACCTGCTGAACAGCAACCTCAACGCCGTGGAACTTCTGGAGGAAGGCGACCGGCTCGGAGTCTTCTATAATTTCCTGCCCGGCAGCCAAATCAGCTGGCGGCACCTTTACCGCGCCACGATCGACAAGGTCAACCGCCGGATGCCGGTCGAGCGAAACAAGATGGGCACGGCTTATGCATTCAAATACCTCTTGGCTGCCGGAAACCTCATCTTCAAGGAGATCGGCGAGGCGCTCGGCAGCGGCCGCAAGACGTCCGGAGCGTCCGAGGGCGGCGACTATATGGACGCCCTGCTCGATCGGCTCAACGGGGCGCGTCGGGTCAGCGAGAGTACGGCCAAAAAGGCCACGGCAACCGTCCTCGACACGCAGATTGTAGTCATGGCCGAGAGCGCGGACGGCATGCGGCAGCGCAACGCGGCTCGGAGCCTGGCGCAGTCCTTTGACACTGTCTCCGAGGATAACCGACTCCATTACCGTCCATACCGCCGGGAGCTCGACATGACGGCCCGAGACATCCGTGCCGGCCGCAACAAGATCGGGGATGAGGAGGCACAGTCCTTTATCGCTCTGGCCGGCCGCGACGTGCTCGAGCGGTACAACTTTATTGAGCGCGTCGAGACACAGGAGACTGAGGTCCCCGACGATCTCAAGCAAGGCGTCATGTGCATCGGCACCAACACCTACAGGGGTCACGAGCAGGCTGCCTACCTGTCGACTGATCGGGAGTACCAAAACCTTACGACGGTGCTGATTGGGCCGACGCGGGCAGGCAAGTCGACGCTGATCGGCAACCTGAGCCGTGACGCCATCGCCGCCGGGGAATGCGTCATCATCTTTGACTTCGTCGGACAGTGTGAGCTCAGCCGGGAAGTGGCCGCGGCGATCCCGCCCGGCAAGACGTTGATAATCGACTGCGCGGATCCACGCCGGCTCCAGGGTATCGGATACAACGAAGTCGGCAAGAGTGTGGATCCATTCGAGGCTTACGACGGCGCCAAGAAGCAGACGACGCAGCTGCTCACCCTCGTAAACAGCATCAACGCCGAAGAAACCAAGTTGTCGGCCAAGATGCAGCGATATCTGGTCAGCGCGGCCTTGGTTGCCTTTATCAGCGGAGGGAGTGTCCGGGACGTATTTGACTGCCTACAGGATCACGAGACCCGCGAGCGTCTTATCAAAGCCGTGCCAGCCGCCCAGCGCGACAACCTTCGCAAATACATCCGGTCCCTCTGCGAGCTGGACGACCGCGACAAGGGCGGCGAAGTCGTGGGCACCAAGGAGACGTATGTCGTCGGCATCATCGATCGGCTCAACCAGCTGGAACAAAACGCCTATATGGAGCGGATGCTCGACAAGGGTACTGCCGGCAACGTCGACTTGGTCACAGAGATGCAGCGTAACCAGCTGATCTGCATCCGCATGCCGTCCGACATGTTTGGCACGGACTCAGAAAGGGACGTCTACACGACCTACTGGAGCACCAAGATATGGCTTGCACTGCAGATGCGGAGCAAGCGGGTCAGCGGCGACCGGTCCAAGATGGTCAAGGTCAACCTAATTGTCGATGAGCTCTATCAGGTCCAGCACACCGAGCAGTTCATGCGGAGTAAGCTTTCGCAATACGCTAAGTTCGGACTCAAGCCGATCATCTCGGCCCACTATCTCAACCAAATCAAGCATATCCGCGAGGAGCTGCGGTCCGCCAACGCGAGCTACATGCTCATCAGCGGCTGCGACAAAAAGAACTATTCGGAGCTGGCATCGGAGCTTCACCCATACCAGGAAGAGGATTTGCTTAAGCTGCCGAGGTACCATTCTCTCAACCTCATCAAAAATCAGGACGGTTATGCTAGATTCATAACGCGACTGCCAAGACCTGTAAAGCCTGCCCAATGACGCAGGCTTATTCTTTTTGCGGATATCTATATATTTCCTTTTTTCATCGTTGACTCCAGTCCCGATCGAGACTTATATTTTATATAAGAATTAAGTCTCAATCGAGACCTAAATGGAAGGAGAATGAAATGAGTAAAGGCCCATTGTACCAAGTGCTAACTGCGGCTGAAGCAGCTGAGTATTTGAATGTCACAAGACGTCAAATCGCCAGACTTTGCAGTCAAGGAAAGCTACAGCATAGAGATGCCCCGGGTGGATTACTGGTTTTAAAAAGCAGCGTAGAAAAGTATTCAGATAAGCGGCGAGTTGGAAGACAGATTGATGAAGGTGAGGACGATGTTCAGTGATAGCGGACTTTATTGGGTTCATGTTTTTTTCAACCATTGAGGGAGTTTGCTTGGTTGCATTAATAATGAGTATCTATCGTTTCGCACTAAAGGATTGCCCTTGGCAAATCTTTTTCACGGCAATTATTATGTCTCTCCAAAGCTACTTTTTAAGAGAAGAATTGTCTTTGTCTTTTTTAGCTCCCATGTTGTACGTGCTGCTCATCATGTTGCTACTTAACTTAGTTTTACTGGTTCCTATTCATTGGTCGCTATTCGTCGCAACTGTTGGTTATTTCGGATATGCTCTGATTCAACTACTTGTAATGATACTCTCTTTCGGGTGGATTTCTGTCGACGAGATCTCGGAGCATATCTATAAAGGCTATATTCTCCAATTGATTTCAAGTGTGATTGCCTTCGGATTAGCGAGGTTCTTGTATAATCGGGGACTCGGATTCTCATTTGATTTCGAGAGCAAAAGGCTTAAATCGGAAAGAATAATAACTCATTTTTTAATCCCGATATTGGTAATAGCTTTTGGGTATTTCCTCTATCAGAAAGACCTAATTATTATCTTCCTACTGTTAGCCATTGCGATTGGTTTCTTGTTACGCTATTCCATTATGAAGGAGCGTGCAGAGAGTGATCAATTTAATAGCAAATAGATTGGCAGTTAGTATCAAGTCGTCCATTCCCAATCATCGCGCATCGGTAAACGTCCTTCAATTTTCACTTGGAATTGTCCTGAATTTCATGCTAATAGTCACCATTTCGCTAGTGCTTTCATTTGTCTTTGGAATTACAAAAGAAGTAGTTATCGTTATGACAGCCTTTGCCATGTTGAGACAAGTCACGGGAGGAATACATTTAAAGTCGGGACTTACATGCGTTATTGTATCTACTACTGGAATCCTGCTGGTTGCATTTTTATCTAAATATTTGAGCGGAAATATTATAGTTATTTTGAATATATTAAACATGCTCCTTGCGGCGCGATTCGCTCCATCAAGAATTGAAAAGCAGTCTAGAATTAACAAAAAATTCTTTCTGTTGCTCAACGTATTAGCTATACTAATTGTGTACACAAATACTATCGTGGGGTCACCTATATTAGCTGCTGCATTCTTTGCGCAGTGCTTGACGTTAATACATTTTGATAAAGAAGGGAGGAAAGGAAATTGAAAAATAAATTTATCTCTGCCTTCGCTTCCGTGCTGTCTCTAATTGCCATGTTCACCGTCTCGACGGCAAGCGCGGTCTTCGTTCACCAAGGCGATACGCCTGAAGAACTGTTGAAGTAGGTCGAGCCATGATAGAACGAATGATTTCATTGACCGATCTATCGACGATGAAGATGTTTGAGGTCCCGCATAAGACGATTCAGTTCCTCCATTATCAGCCTGCTAAGCGAGGAGTCACCTTTGGAAATGAGGTTAAGGACGGATTCCTCCCTGGCACATTGAAGTATTGGAGTGAGGTGATCATGGAGACCGGATTAATAGAGTTGATTGAAGTTGATCGAAACAACTTTATTAATCCTGGGAAAGTGGAATTGCTGGATCCCAAATACAGAAAAGCATACTTTGATTTCAACAGAACCAAGGTGTGTACGATGTCCAGTGTGAAATACAAGCAACTTCTAGAGTTACTACACTTACTAGGCGTTAAATATAAAACGGTCTAATCGAGGTTCTCGACAAGAACCTCGATTTTTTTGTGTTCTCATATCACAAGCATCATGTCGTTGTCTGTCGAACTGCGGAAAAGATTCAATCATTTCGTGCACACGTAATTGGCTTTACAATTTTCTACCAGCTAAGGATAATAGTATCAAACGAAAGGGGGCAATTGACAAAACAAAAATCCCGAATATGTTCGGGATTTTATCCGGAGGGAGGGAGCCGAAACTCCGACCTGCAGCGCTAACTATCAGGGAATTCATAAAGATCATCAATGTGACAACCAAGTACTCTTGAAATCCCTTTGAGCGTTAAAATATTGGTACATATTCGCTCATTCCTCTCAAACTCAGAAACAGTCGTGTCCGAAAGGTCTACTCCTAAGTCCCTAACCCTTTTAGCCAACTCGACCTGGGACAACTTTTTGGCTTTCCTGAGTTCACGCAGCAGGCATCTCCCGATCCGGAGAGCCATTGTTTCTCCTTTCAAATACGCTCGAGGGGGCATGCGTAATTATGAAAACAGTTGATTTAGCAGTTATCGCCTATCTGTTAAACAGAGATCCCAAAGAGCTGAAAGAAATTATTCGAACTGCCGATCCAGACGGATCTGAGCAAGAATCTTCTGCATTTCTTTCTCAGTCAAAGGACGACCATCAACGATAATCGAAAATTCCTCTTTAATATTATCGTCACTTAAATCAATGCTTTTTACTAGTTCCCGTCCAGATTCATATGGATCGGGAATTTTCCCTGTTTTAATTTGTTCATAAAGTTTTTCGAGATACGTTTCATCTACGGCAAAATATCTAACAAATCTACTCAAAATATCAATTAGGTACAGTTTTTGCAATAAACTCATATCAGAGAAATCAGGAGAAATATTAACTGCTTCATTTTTATTGATTGTTTCAATTATATCTTCATCATGTTCGCCAAATTTACCTGAAACCCCTACCTCTTTGATAATAACGAGTTTTGTTTCCTGGTCCAATTTAAATACTTGGTTGAACATCTCGGACAACACCAGATCGAGATTGGAATTTGCTTCGTGATATGCAAAGAATTCCTGCTTATCGCTCTGCTGCATACCATCAAAGTACCCGGCTTTTTCAGCTAATTGTCCATATGATATGCGGAGCCCCTGGGCTAATTTTTGTAATGTTTCAGGTCTGGGCTGCTCGCGTTTACCAGTTTCAATCCTGGAGATTTGGGCACCACTGACTCCAGAAGCATATGCCAGGTCGCTTATGCTCAAATCCTTCTTTTCGCGAAGCTCCTTCAAAAAAGAACCTAATTCATTACTCATTTCCCAACACTCCCGATATGGATATTGTTGATAGCTCATTTCCTATTCCTAATTAGTAATATACATGAGAATTCCCTTTAGGTAAAGGAATTATAAGTAAAAGCGTTACCAAGTGGGAAAAATTAACCAAAACAGCCTTATAAGAACGAATGTGCGGTTTTTTAAGGTTTTACCACATGGTAACAACGTGCTACATTATATTCATTCCCACTTGGTAACGAATATATGCAGAGAGGGGTGAGAATATGAAAATGATTTTAAATGTTGAAAAAGTACGGGAATATATGCAAATCAAGGGTTGGAGCGATGATGATCTCGCAGAGAAAATCGGTATATCTCGGACTCAAGTATTTAGGGTGCTAAAAGGAATACAGGATCCTGGCAATAAATTTATAGCAGGATTGTTGGATGCTTGCCGGGAGATGGGTCTCAATGATCTATTTATTTTTGACAAAGAGTTACCACATGGTAATGAAAATAAAGGAGGCACAGATGAAAAAAGTGGAATTTATCTTTAAAGGCTTTAAGTTGCGGACTATTGAAAGGGATGGCCTGCCTTGGTTCGTGCTAAAGGACGTTTGCGTCGTTCTCGGCCTCTCGAATCCGCGTATGGTCAAAGACAGATTGGCAGATGACGTAAGTTTTGCTTACCTCATCCCTGATGCTCTCGGAAGACCTCAAGAGACTACGGTTATTAACGAAGACGGTTTGTACGATGTGGTTCTGGAAAGTCGTAAACCGGAAGCCAAGGCATTCCGCAAGTGGATCACAAGCGAAGTTCTTCCGTCGATACGAAAGCATAGCGGATATCTTACTCCGGAAAAAGTCGAGGAAGTCTTACTGAATCCAGACACCATCATTCAAATGGCCACGCAACTGAAACAGGAACGAGCGGCAAAACAGGCTCTGGAACAGCAAGTTAAGGAAGACCATCCAAAGGTACTTTTTGCGGAAGCTGTAACTGCAAGCAGGACGAGCATACTGGTCGGCGAGTTAGCGAAGCTGCTGAAGCAGAACGGGGTCGAGATTGGCCCGAATCGTCTGTTTGGCTGGCTCCGGGACAAAGGGTACTTAATTAGCCGCAAGGGAACGGATTACAACATGCCGACACAGCGCTCGATGGAGTTGAAGTTGTTTCAGATCAAGGAGACAAGCATAACCCACTCTGACGGTCACATCACCGTGAGCAAGACGCCAAAGGTCACCGGGAAAGGTCAAATCTACTTCATCAATAAATTTGTTCAGAAGGAGGTTGAGGTTCCTTGAGCATGATCGGCATCTCACCTATCCACCGAAAGCTGGCAGAGCTGACGCACTATTGCTTAGAAACGGACGGAGAGCTTCATATGACTCGGCAGGAACGCCGGGAGCTGACGAATCTGCTAAAGGCAAACCTCCGACTCGTTCGTAGGCTGGACGAGCTTAAAAGCCTCTCGTTCGTGGCTTACGAGGCTGGCGACGTCGAATGGCAGCAAAGCATCTGCAAGCAGATCGAAGATCTGGAGGCGACGCTGATATGAGCAAAGAGAACGAAAAAACCGCCGCTGTGGTGGCGACGGAGAATACCAAAAACCCGAAAGAACCCCGGAACCTTGAAACTGCTCGCAGAATTTACAGAGCACTGGAAGATCACAGCATTACAGATTTGATGGAGATCGGAAACTATCTTAAGATTCTCGCCGCGAATTTAAAGGACTGGTCGGAAGCGAACCCCAATAAATAAATCATCATAAGATCGGACTACTTCAATTACTCCCTCTCGTTCCAACTGTTCCAATAGCGACTTGACGTAATGATGATTGTCTTGTCCGCGAAGCGCACAAGCATCAAAAATATCTGAAAAACTAATCAATGTTCCATATCCGGAATGGCTGCTCAGTGGAATGGATTTCAGTAATTCTACAATGTGCATTTTCCTTTCTCCCTTCAACTGGTTTCAAACTCCATTTTATCAGTACTGCCAACATGCCTATAGCAATACATTCCGACACGATTCGCCAAGGAGGGCTAATATGTCCACCCAACAACTCCGCAACATGTGCGGCTACTTCCTTCAGATCGAGGAGCGAGCGCTACTCGAAGGAGAGCAAGGCAAGGCCGAGCTTGCCCGCCATTATTACGAAGTCTACCGCCCAAAATTGGACATGAGGAGGACCACAGATGCCATTACATGCAAGGGCTGATATCGCCCGGCACATCGCCAAACTGAGAGCCTTTCGGCGCTCGGGCGTCATCCTGGAGGCCGCGGAATGCTGGCTCGACAAGGAGATAGCGGACTTAGAAGCAGAGCTGAGAGCCGCAGGGAGCGCCGCATGAGCAGCACATCAATGAAAGTGCGAGTCGGCGCACGAATCTCTAACATCCGGGAGCGTCTGGGATGGACGCAAGAAGCTGCTGCAGCAAAGATGAAGGTTTCCCGCGCAAGCCTCAGCCACTACGAAATGGGCAGGAGAGAGCCTGACCTCGAGACGATTGCCGCTATGGCAGACGCACTAAACGTCACGGTGGACTATTTGCTGGATCGGAAGATCGAACGTCAGCGGCTCTTTATGCAATGGCTGGACGAACCCTGCCCGGCGATCCAGGCAGAACTGAAAGCCAAAATCGATGCATTGGAAGATCGCTTGAAAGGAGAGACGCAGCATGCCTAGCCTTGACCGTTTTGCACGAGGCCTTCCGGATCCGCAAGAGCAGGAGCCAGCCCATGTTATGGACTGCACCAACGTTGAATGCTCCAAGCCTATCTACGCTGGCGATAAAGTTTGGCGCGATGGAAGCGAACTTTACTGCTGTCTGAAGTGCTTGGCGGCTGACAGGGGGGCTTATACGATCTATGCCTAAATTCGATCCCTTCTACCCGCCACAATGGGCCGCCGAAGAAGCTGCCGACCGCCCTAAGACTCCATGTTGCAACGCAGACTTCTTCTTCCAAGAGGTGACGGACAACGTCACAGGAGCCCGTTATAGCGTCCCTACGTGCTGGGAATGTTTCAACTTAATAGAGGAGTGATCTGAATGAGTTTTGAGTCCAATGAGCCGACTTCCTATAACGATTTCCTTCCGGCTGTTGAGCAAGTAAAATCAGCAACCGTCGAGGCGCTCACGACCCGTCAGAGCGAAGAGGTTAAGGCTGCCATCTTCATGGCGAAGCAATTCCCGAGGGACCAGCAGGCAGCCTTCAATCGCATCATGAACGCCTGCAAGCGCAAGAAGGTTGCTGAGGAAGCAGAGTATGAATTCCCGAAGGGCGGCGGTAAAGTGTCCGGGCCATCGATCCGGCTTGCCGAGGTACTGGCTCAGAACTGGGGCAACATGGAGGTTGGATTGATTGAGGTAGAGCAGAAGAACGGAGCCTCACAGGTCATGTCCTTCGCCTGGGATTTGGAAACGAATATCAGGACTCAAATGACCTTTACAGTTCGCCATGAACGGAAAGCAAAGGGGAAGACAGTCCACCTGGATGACCCACGAGATATTTATGAAATGGTGGCAAATCAAGGGGCTCGACGTAAACGGGCCTGCATCCTTGCTGTAATCCCCGGGGATATCGTCGAAGCAGCTGTGAGCCAATGTCGAGAGACGCTGAAAGCCGGTCATACAGAGCCATTGTCTGATCGTATCCGCAAGGCTCTGCAGCAGTTCGACGAGAAGTATGGTGTGAAGCAGGACATGATCGAAAAGTATATGGGGTGCAATTCGGATTCCTTTACCGAGAATGACTATCTCCGTCTTGGGAATGTGTGGAGAGCCTTGAAAGACGGAATGGCCAAACGTGAAGATTACTTCGACTTCAAAACCTCATCTGACTTCCAATCTGAATCGGAAAAGCAATTCAAACAGGCTCAAGCAGCCGGCAGCAAGGCTGGTGATACCGGTGATTCTAAACAAGGATAATTACCATACCCCCGAAGCTGGAAAGCACTATATGAGCAACAGCCAATACAAGGATTTCCTGGCATGTGAGGCACGAGCGATGGCGATGATGGACGGATGGAAGGAGCCGCAGACAGATGCCCTTCTTATTGGATCATACGTCCACGCCTATTTCGAAGGGCCGGAAGCGTTCGAGGAATTTAAGGCAAACAATCCTGAATTGATTTCTTCTCGCGGGCCAACTAAAGGTGAATTGAAGACAGAGTTTAAAAAAGCAAATAATTTGATCCGTGCAATCGAATCGGACCCCATGTGCATGTTCATGCTCCAAGGCGAAAAGGAAGTCATCCTTACGGCCAACTTTGCCGGAGCTGATTGGAAAATCAAAATAGACTGCTTGAATCGCGATAATAACCGTTTCTCCGATATCAAAACAACAGACAGCATCACCAAAGAAACTTGGGACAAAAAGCTAGGTTATGTGAGTTTTGTCGAGTCCAAAGGATACCTGACTCAAATGTCGCTATATGCAGAAATCGAACGTTTAGATGCTGGCCGTGACGGCTGGATAGAACCCATCATTGTCGCGGTGTCGAAGGAAGATCCCCCGGATAAAGCTGTAGTTGGGCTCAAGGCCTATGATATAGAACGCGAATTGGATCAAATCCGTGAGAATATGCCCCGCATTTTATCAGTCAAGTCAGGCTCTGAAGCGCCGAACCGTTGTGAGAAATGTCGTTACTGCCGCGAAACAAAACAACTCACCAAAATCACCTATTACGCTGATTTGACCCTATGAGAGATTTCACTCCTTATTCCAAGACCCAGCAATTAAAAAACAATCGCACCAAGAAAACCGCCAAGCAGCGTGGGCAGATAAGCCCTGCCGTCTACGCCAAGGCCACCGAGAGGGCCGATGGACGCTGCGAGCGATGCGGCCGGCGCGATGCCTGGATGCTGCAATGCGCTCACCTGGTACGGCGCTGGAAGCTTGACGAGACCACCGAACGTGATGTTGCGATGCTCTGCGGTCCGTCAGTCAACTCGGGTACCTGCCATTGGTGGGTGGATTATACGAGGGAAGGCCGGGAATGGGCAGAAGCATTCCGCAAACGACTATATGGAGGTGAAGGGCTTTGAAAGGACGGAGGCTAAGCGCCTGGGCATTACACGGCTTCAAAGCGAGCCTGGAGATGGGCGAGCAGCAATTTAACCGGCATGCAGTCGAGATGCTGCTGTCTCATATTGAGGCGCAGGATGAGGAAATTGCAGAGGCCAAGGACCGGCTGATGATTGAGAGGGTTACGCACCTCTTGAATCACAGCGCATCGAGCGCGACCGATACAGCTAGAGCGATGCGGCAGCTAATTAAATCTTGAATTGGGTGAGGTGGAATGGCAAACCCGCAGCCCGACGAGTTCACAAAGGTTGCCAACGAGCTGATGGATCAGGTTCCATTCTTTAAATTCAATGGTTCCCAGCTCAGAATCATTCTGGTGATCTGGAGAAACACATACGGCTGGACCCGGAAGGACCATGATTTCTCGCTTACCTTCCTACACGGTCAAACTGGCTTGTCGGAGAGTGCAGTAAAGAAAGAAGTGACGACATTGATCGCAGCCAAAGTGCTGCTTGTGACCAAGGAAGCGACTAAAAAAACGTCAAGACGGCTCGCCTTCAATAAGGATTACGATGCCTGGAATATTCCGAAATGTGGTGAAAACATGGAGCCAGAACAGCCGACTCAGCTCTCTTTTGAGGGGTACGATTGTGACCCTCTGGAAGGAAACGTTGAGGTACACGATTGTGACCCTCCTGAGGGGTACGATTGTGACCCTCAAGTAGCTACTTTGAGGGGTACGATTGTACCCCCAGAGAAAGAAAGTCTTTTAAAGAAAGTATTTAAAGAAAATGTAGACCCCTTTACTTTGTTCTATGAAACCTACCCCAGACGGATATCTAAAGCAGCTGCTTTGAAAGCATGGAAGAAGCTGCAGAAAGAACCCGGCTTTGATCCAATCAAAATCATCCTTCATACGAAGAATTTCGCCGAGACTTGCAAACTGCTTAAAACCAACACGGGCTATATTCCTCATCCTTCAACCTATTTAAACCAGAAGCGCTTTTTGGATTACGACAGAGTGGATCCAGAAGGGCTCTTGAATAAACCTGCGGCGCCGGCCGCCCGGCTATCCAAGTTCGACGTTGAGAAAGAACGCCTGCATATGATGTACGAGGAGGCGCAGCGTGAAGAAGACGGAAGTGCTTCAGCTCATGGCTATCATCCGGACCAACTACCAGCATTTCGAGATTAGCGAGGAGAAGGCAGCGGTTTGGCACTCGCTGATGGAAGACACGCCTTTCGGGACTGCCAAGCTGAACCTGAAGACGTTCATGCAGCAGAGCCCTTACCCACCGACTGCCGCGGACATCATACGGCGCGACCCTTCCCAGTTTACAGACTATGGCCGGCTTCGACTCGAGACTGAGGAGCGTCTTCAGGAAGTCGAGGTTTGGCACCAGCAAGCCGTGCCGTTGCCGGAGAGACTAGTGCCCAAGATGCTGAGAGCAGGTGAGGCTGGTGACTGAGCATCTGTTCCGAGCCGAGACCGCGGTATTGGGATCGGTCCTGCACGAGCCCGAACTGATGGATGATATCTACCTGCAGCCGGAGGAATTCGTCGACGACCGGCATCGCCTTATGCTCCAGTATTTCAGAGTGATGTATGAGCAGGACGGGACGCTCGACATTGTCTTGATGGCTGCACGATCGGGGAAAGACCTCGAAAAGATCGGCAATGTCTCTTATATCATGCAGGTCAGGGGTTCGGTCGCCGGACCCGAGAACATCGCTCACTATCAGGCGATTATCAGGGACGGCTACATTCGGCGCCGGACAGAGGATACGCTACGGCTTATAGCTGATGCTGGATCTCAAGACGCTGCCACGGCAGCCGAGTACGTCAGCCGGGCGCAGGCAGCACTCGAGGAGATCGCTGAGATCAAGGCCGGCCCGAGCGAGAGTGGCGTCCAGCGAATGAGCGCTGCCTTGGGCGACCATCACAAGGAACTACAGCGCAGGAGCCAGCAGAGGGGCATAACAGGGGCTCGCACGGCTAGTGCGGACCTTGACCGACTTACTGGCGGTCATCAGCCGAGCGACCTGGAAATCATCGCCGCGCGGCCATCAATGGGCAAGACGGCATATGTCGTCAACGACATGATCGCCGCGGCCAAGGGAGGGCACCATACGGCATTATTCTCACTCGAAATGCCGGCCAAACGGATAGCCGAGCGCTTTCTCTCGGTCCTTGGGAATATCGACGGCAAGAAGATGAAAAGTGGCGCCTTCACAGATGCGGACTGGGAGCGTTGGAGCTTTGCAATGGACGAGCTCGATCGGCTGCCGATCTTCATCGACGACACGGCCGGCATGACGTTCCAGCACATCTCTCGCGAGGTCAAGAGATTGGTCAAAAAGAATCCGAACCTCGTAATCTACATCGACTTCCTGCAGCTGGTCCAGACGGAGCAACGCTTCAAGAGCGACCATGAGCGGATTGCCTACGTGTCTAAAGGGCTCAAGCAGCTGGGCCGACGGTTCAACGTCCCTGTCGTGGCGATCTCCGCTGTCGGCCGGGACTGCGAAAAGCGCCAGGACAAACGGCCGATGATGAGCGACCTCCGGGAATCCGGATCCATTGAGAGCGACGCCGACAACATCATCTTCCTGTACCGGGACGATTACTACAACTCGGACAGCGACAAGAAAAACATTGTCGAGGTCATCGTCGCCAAAGGACGCGACGTGGGCGTAGGATCCATCGAGATGGCTTTTAACAAGCAGACCGGCCGTTTCCTCGACATCACCGACGAAGACCGCAGGAAGGCGGCTGAGGCTCGTGAGCGGAAAGCGAATTGAGAACGAAGAGCAATACGAAAAGTCGCTGGCATGGCTCCGTGAGAAGGCAAAAAAGCTCGACGATCCCCTTTTTGATGGTCCGGAGCGAGACAAGCTGATGCGGACCTATGATTTTGTGGCCGATCAGGTCCAACGATATCGATGGAGGGATGCAGATGCCAAGAGTTGACCCCATCATGCAAGCCAAGCCCGGCCAAGTCATCTTCAACAGCCGCGGCCGTGTGATCGGATATGTGTTTCTCTGTCCCGAGTTCCCTTGGGACGAACTGGAGATACGAAGGAGGCGGAAACGGAAATGATTTACACCCATGCGGTAGGCATTGACCCATCGACGAAAACAGGGATTGTGGTCTTGGACAAAGACGGTCGGGACATCTTCCGAAAAGAAATCCAGTTGGAACGGGGCATCAAGTCCACGGCCAAGGAGATGAAGGAATACGGGCGCGAGATCGTGAGTTTTGTACCACCAGGGAGTGTCGTCTCTATCGAGGGATTTTCCTACGGGTCTCAAGGTCAAGGTGTCAGCACGCAATACGGGGTAGGCTACGCTATACGGTATGAACTTCTAAGTGCCGGACTTAGCTTCTGGGAGCCGACACCGAGCCAAGTGAAGAAGTTCGCCACAGGCAAAGGCAACACGACCAAGGATAACATGACTATCCCCATCCTGAGGCTCTGGAATTTCGAACACCCTAGCGATAACGTCCGAGACGCTTACGTGCTTGCCCAAATTGCAAGAGGGCTCAGCGGCGCAGCAGATATCCACGACGGGGACTACTACTCCTACCAACTCGAAGTGCTCCAAGCAATGAAAAATCCCCCGGTTGAAAAAAAGAAAAAAACCAGATAAATGCCGCGCATCCCGCTCGGCAGGGGCCTCTTACGACCATTTGACCAAACGAGTGTTCTCATTTTGAGGAGGGAGAGCCATGAAATATCCAAATTTTAGAGATGCATCGCTCGGCCAACTCTACGATATCGCCTTCCGAGACGAAGAGGCGCACCCTATCTACAAAGGCCTGGCGAGGGCTGAACTGCGGAGACGGGACCGAATCTACTGGCCGCAGCAGCAGATCAAGGTGAGAAGGAGGAGGTCCGGATGAGCGACTTCATGCCAGGAGCAAATATGCGGCGTCCACTGCCGCAGCAAGATCGCCGTCCATCATGGGGCTCAAGTGGAATTGCCAAGTACACCATTAATGAGTACGAGCGTCAGTTGGCCAGGGAAGGAAAGTACGACATGATCCCGACCGCAGCCGATCGAGGCATCCCTTATGCTCCTGTTGAACCGCGGGTATTCAAAGAACCGCCGTCATCAGAGCGAACCCGCCGATCTCCTGACAAAATGCCTGTAATCACCGCAGAAATGCTCACAGCGGATGTGGAAGCAGGTATGAGCAATGTGGCAATCGCCAAAAAGTACGGCGTCAATGATACTGCAATTTGCCACAAGCTCAGAAACTATGGAATTACGGCAGCAAGGAAGCGAAAGAAGCTGAAAGCAGAGAAGTCTCAAAGCCAAATTGATTCGGGATGGTGATCTCATGACCACAGAAGAAGGCCGCGGCGGCCCAGTGAACCATCCCAGCCATTACAACGCCGGAGGCATTGAGTGCATCGACGCTATCCGCGCTGCCCTTACGGAGGAAGAGTTCCGGGGCTATATCAAGGGCAATGCCATTAAATACTGCTGGCGCTCCAACCATAAAGCCGGCGACCAGGACCTGGAGAAAGCTCACTGGTACTTGGGAGATTATTTGAAAGGACGGCAGCCATGACCCAGATCATCACCCTTACCCGCTGCGAGTGCTGCGGCCGGGTTGGTAAACAACTCCGGCGCTGGAATGAGAAGGATGTCTGCCTCAAGTGCATCGGGAGAGCTGACGGACCAAACAAACTAATTCGAGGAGCGTCCAGCTGAATCAGTTTCATAAGGAGGGATAGGGAGTGCAGCGGATCATCTACGTCGCAGGTGTCAATCGGAAGCACCTTGCTGAGCACGCTGACGGCGTTCCGTTCTGGCTGCTTTCCGCAACCTTGCTCAGAAAATATCCGAGCTGGCTCGACGGCAGGCTGAAAGGCAGGAAGGTTCGCTGGGACCCGGGGACGTTTTCGGAAGATGCCATCAGCTACCCCAGGTATCGCAGCTACATCGACCGGTATGTGCGCTCCTCCGACGATTATCTGCAGTACGACGAAATCGGGGACGCAGAGGCTACGGCCTGGTATCTCCAGGACATGCGCCGGCGCGGATATGCCCCAATTCCTGTGATGCAGGGGAATATGCACTACCTTCTTCGTACAGAGCCGCTGGTGGCTGTTGGTGGACTCGTGAGAATGTCGAAGGACGCCAGGCGGAGGTACTTGGACGAATTGTTCTATGACCACCGGCCGGCATCGCAGATTCACCTACTCGGGATGCTGAACCCGGAATGGTTCGCTCCCTACGAGCAGGCTCGGTATGGCGACAACACAAGCTGGATTCCCCGAGATGAATGGAATCGAAGAAAGACAATCGAAGCATGGCTGAAAGAATACGGGGATCAGTGGATTGAATTCATCCCGCGTGAACTGGTTCAGATGGCCATGGGATTCTAGCTCCCAGTGGGCACAACACAGGGAGGAGGTAAGCCATGAGCGTTCCCCGCATATTGCACTACCCCGGCAGCAAGTGGAGCATGGCGGACTGGATCATCAGCCATATGCCGGAGCATACGACCTACCTGGAGCCGTTCTTCGGCTCCGGCGCGGTGCTGTTCAGCAAGGATCGAGCGAAGCTGGAGACAGTGAACGACCTGGACGGCGAGGTATCGAACCTATTCCAGGTCATCCGCGACGATCCAGAAGCGCTGGCCAGAGAGATTCATTGGACGCCGTATGCCCGAGCCGAATACGACCGCGTCTATGAGTTGGATGGAAGCCCGCTTGAGCGGGCAAGACGATTTCTGGTTCGATGCTGGATGGCTCGCGGGGGAATGACGAGCGCACGACCGGGATGGAGGCACATTATCGAGCTGAACGCGCCTCATGCGGCGCAAGACTGGCAGCTGCTTCCGGAAAAAATCCTAACGGTGACGGACCGGTTGCGCGGTGTGCAGATTGAATGCCAGCCTGCAGTCAAACTGATTGAAAGGTATCGGCGGCTCAAGGTGCTGATCTACGCTGATCCGCCATATATCCTCTCGACTCGGAACAACCGCATGTACAAGAACGAGATGAAGGACGCCGACCACGAGGAGTTGCTTGACACGCTGCTGGCGCACCCCGGTCCAGTGCTGATCTCCGGGTACGATCATCCCATGTACAATGACCGGCTGCGGGATTGGCACCGGGAGGAACGTAAGGCACAGGCCGAAGCCGGCCGGACCCGGACCGAGGTTCTATGGATAAATCCGATAGCAGCAACAGCCGGACAGCAGCGGTTATTTTAGCACAACACAGGGAGGCTAAGGCTTGAAATATAAGGAGGATGTAAAGATGAACAAAGTCGATCAAATTGAAGTGTTGTACCGCATGTGGGTCATGGCGATGGAACGCCCGGAATGGTTCCGCGACGCGCGGGCCACGCGGCGGGAACTGGATCGCCGGAGCAAGGAGGCCGCCCATGAGTAACGAACAGCAGCTTAAAGAAAAAGTCCGCCTACTTGAAATGGCCATACTGGATGCCCTCTCGATTGCTGAAATGGAAGGTCGAGATTTTTCCATGGAGCCGTGGGCAAGCCTGCAAGCTGCCGTCGAGGAGGAACAGGCATGAGTAACGAACAGCAGCCCATGACGGCGGAGCAGATGGTCACTGAACATTCCGGAGGCACGGCTTCCCAATCCAAGGAGGGATTCTCAATGAGCAAACAAGTAATTCTGGACGTACTTAACAGCCTGCCAGTGATCGACAGCAACGGCGGCGACGATGCCTATATCTTGGTCGCCAACACACAGGAGGTACGCGAGCGACTGGCTGCGGCAGGGGTGGTCTCGGCGGCTAACGACCCGGATGTATTGGGGCGCTATGGGGATGAGGATGAGTTTTGCATCCTGGCGTTTGCCTTTGGTGATGGATACGCCAATGACTATCAGGGCGGCAAACTGGTTTGGATTTCGGAGCCAACCAACGAAGGCGACAGCAGACCATGACAGCGGAGCAATTGGATGAAATACAAAAATCGCTAGATGCGGCGACTCCGGGGCCTTGGGAGGCGAAGGAGAAAGAAGTGCACACGGCCAAAGAGGACATGGAGGGTTACAAGACGCAGGTTTGCAAGTTCACACCCTCCCGAATTGCTGCTTCCAACATTCACCTCATCGCCAACGCCCCGACCTGGCTCCGCTCCCTCCTAGCCGAGGTACAACGGCTGAATTTAAAACTTAAAGATGCAGCAACAGCTATTGTCCAGCAGATAGATTTGGCTGGGGAACTCGGACAGGATCGTGACCGCCTACAGGCCGAGGTACAGCGCCAGCAGGGAGAGATCGAGCGGCTGAAAAACTACCCAGAAAGCGTACGATTGCATTTTACCGAAGCTTGCAACGAGCGCGACCGCCTACAGGCCGAGAACGACCAGCTCCGGCAGCAGCTGGGAGAGGCCATCGAGGCGCTGGAGTGGTATGGGGATGAGACGGAGATGGACAGCGTCTACTATTGCCATCCTAAAGGATTCGGATTTTTGCCGAGCGAGGTTCAAGAAGACGGCGGCCAACGAGCGCGCAACCTCCTCCGCAAGCTGAAAGGAGATAGAACCGATGGGTAGGGATTACAAGTTCAGGGGACGGCGGATCGACAACGGCGAGTGGGTGTATGGCAGCCTGATCGGCACGGATGTCATCGTCGGTGAAATCGTGGTATGGAATGATGAGTATTTTAATACGGAGTTTTGGTACAAGGTCGATCCCGAAACAGTCGGCCAATACATTGGACTCAAGGACAAGAATGGATTGGAGATTTACGAGCGAGCTGAAATACGCTTTCCTGATGCTTGTAACGCCTCTTCTGAATGCGGCGAGGATTGGGAAGAAACAGTCGGAATCGGCGAAGTCGTGTGGGAAAACGACGAGGCTAGGTACGTTGTGACCAACCGAGATAGCATCGGAATGGATGAACTTTTTGAAGCGATCAACGAGGTGGAGGTCATCGGCTCCATCCACCAGCACCCCGAGCTGCTCAGGGAGGGAGATGGCTCATGAGTAAACTGGATCTAGCAATTAGCGAAATGACCGGCCGGATCTACGTGGCTCGATTCGGAAAGAACGGAGATGTCCTGGAAAAGACCGACGTCACCGACAAGGTGATAGGTCACCTGATCCGACATATGGAAATCGTGGAGACATTCGAGTACACCTGCGGCGCCGGCACACTGATATTCATCCCGTCCGATCAGGAGGCCCCCAATGGACATTAGGACGGAGGACTGCTGTATGCGATGACGCTTTTACTCCCCTTCTACGCCTTGGTGATCTTGATATGGAGGTACTCATGACTGACCCACGCGACATTCAAATAGAGGGCCTACGTGCCCTCCTAGCGGAAACCAAGGCCGAGAGAGACACAGCCCTGCACAACTGCTCCAGATGGCGTGCAGAGGCACACAGTGAGCGAGAGGCGCGCATCAAACTGGAATATGAGATCAAGCAGCTTAAAGGGGAGGCAGAACATGAAGAAGACGGAGATTGAGGTCGGCAAGGTATATCACAACGGCAAGGAAGGGCGCTGGTACATCGAGCGCGAGGTGCTGGCAGCTGGCCCTGAATATAAGAGCTACCCATCGCAAATGGAAACAGACTGCTTGCAATATCGAGTGGTGAACAAAGGAGGAACAAAAGGTGCTTGGATGGCTGAGAACTGCACGAGAGCTTCCCTCGCCGGGTGGGCAAAAGGGGAGGTAGCTGGCACGGAATGAGTGAGCATGACCTTAATTACTGGCGGCAACGGGCGCTTGCAGCAGAGGCCCGTCTAGCAGAGATCGAGCAGCAAGCCGGCACCGAGCCGGATGACCATCATATCGGGGACTAACCCGCGAGAGGAGCAATCATACATGGCAATCGAACTGAACGTACTCTTCAAGGCACTGACCAAGGACGACAAGAAAGAGGTCCTGAAGTTCGAGATTAAGGGGGAAGAGGACAATCAAGCAGAAGCTGATCTGTTTGACCTCTCCGGCAGCATTGTCGTCTTCAGCTTGAAGGCCGGCGGCGACGATGTCGTGCAGAACATGAATGCCGAGTTTGTCAGCATGCAGCGCGACAGCAAGAAGACGGTTCTGAAGTTTGCAGTAAATGGGGATCCGGACAAGGCACAAGCACTCTACCGTGTAGCCGGCCGAAACGTCTATCTCAGCGTCGCCCCTTCTCAGATGAGCATTGACGACTTCCGGGAGCCGCGTGAAGGAGTTGAATACAAAGTCGGTCCTGACGGCACGGCAGAGCTCCAGAAAGACAAAAACCAGCTGACAATCGACGAGGTAGCTGCCGCAGCCGACGACCCGATGCATGACGTGGATGATCCGGAGCCATTCTGATGCGCAGGCTCAACTGGGGCATGCTGGCCGCACTCCTGTTGTGCTGCTGTTTTTGGCTGGCGGCATGGCTGCTGCTTAGATAAATAGGGAGGGGGCTTCGCGGCCCCTTCTGCTGGAGGTGAGCCAATGAAGCCGAAGCAGCTGGGATTCGAGCTGCCTGAGCTGGATCGAAAGAAGACCCAGGCTGCCGTCGAGGCTGCCTTGGAGAAATACCGTATCTTCAAGTTCATCACGTTTGAAGAGAGAGAGGCCAGCACAACGGCCGGATACTCGGATATACCGCGTAGCTACACCGGCACGACGACTGATCAAACCGCAAGTATTGCGATCCATAACGTGGACTTGCCGGCACAAAGAAAAGCATTCTGTGAGCGAGTTGAGCGAACGGTCAAAAGACTGCACCCGAAGCAGCGGCTGCTGATTGAAGAGAGGTACATGAACGAGGATTACGTCCTTGACTACCAGGTGTATAAGTTCAAGTTCAACCCTCCGATCAGTGAGATGACTTATTCCAAAATCAGATGGAGAGCATTCTATCAACTCGCTCTTGCTCTGGACATCGCAGTAGAAAAAGAGCCGCCATCGGATCAAAAGTAATCGGACAGTTCCTGATGAGAATATATATGAATAGGAGGGTGAACAGCGATGAATGAACAGAAGGCGAACGAACTCCCGGAGGTACTTGTGGTTCAGGACATCATTGATTTTCTCGATATCAGCAAGACGGCCGCCTACGATCTCGTTAAATCCGGCGAGTTCCATGTCGTCAAGATCGGGCGAACGTTTAAGATTCCGAGGAGCGCCTTCCTTGGGTGGTGGAATGGAAAGACAATATCCTGAAAAAAGAGCAGTGGCCCCTAAGCCGCTGCTCTTTTTGTTTGCTTTACATCAAAATCGGTGGTTGATGCAGATTTTGATGCAATACGAGGTAGGATTAGCTGATATTTAAAGATACTGCATAGGATAACGGATGGGCTCCGGAAAGCCTCAGTTCCTTGATACATAAGGCTTTGTAGGACTTAATTTGATTACATGAGAATACACAGGATTAATGGTGGATGAACTTCAAAATGCCACCCCTCCTTGCTCGGGTTTTTGTGGGATACAACAAGGTTAAGGGATACAGTCAACTTATCTTAT
>NZ_JZEJ01000002.1:0-3656 GCF_001188365.1 Paenibacillus sp. D9
TGTTACCGCCGGATTATAATTGACCCACCGGCGCCGGAATGAAAATGACCCACCTTTAGCGAATATCTCTCAGGATTGACGACCAAATCAACCTGGGAGAGATACTCGATGCTGAAAGGCGGATCTGTCTTGAGATTACACGAAATGAAGCTCAATGGAAAGAAGATTCGAGAGATTGTCAGGGAAACCGGCCATGCTCGGAACACTGTCCGAAAATATGTACGGGATGGGCAGATCCCGGAGTCCAAGGAGCGTGAGAAACGAGGGTCGAAGCTCGATCCGTTTAAAGAGACGATCGACCGCTGGATGAAAGAAGACGGATTGTTCAACTGTCAGGCGATGCTCATGCGCCTCAAGGAGAAAGGCTATACCGGTGGTGCGACGATCATCAAAGACTATGTACAGCAAAAGCGTCCGCCGTGGCAGTCAAAGGCAACCGTCCGGTACGAGACGTTGCCGGGAGATCAAGCGCAGGTAGACTGGGGATTTTGCGAAACCGTAGATGCCAATGGACGAGCCCATAAGCTGCCAGTCTTTGTCATGGTGCTGGGCTACTCACGCGCCACGTATGTTGAGTACACCCGTCGCTGTGACATTCATAGTTTCCTACGCTGTTTCGTTCATGCCATCGAGCACTTCGGCGGCGTACCCAAAATCATGCTCACCGATCACATGAAAACCGTTGTTACCGGCATGAACGACGACCGTACTCCTCAGTGGAACCGGATGTTCGAGGACTTCGCGCTGTCGGTCGGTCTGACGCCGAAACTGTGCAAGGTACGACGTCCGGAAACCAAGGGTAAGGTCGAGCGCGGCGTCCAGTTCGTCAAGGATAACTTCTGGCCGGGGCGCACCTACACGGACATTGCCGATTTGAATCGGCAAGCGATTCAGTGGTGCCATCAAGTCGACCAGCGGATTCATGGTACGACCGGCGAGCGCCCGTGTGATCGGTTGAAGGATGAGAACCTACTGCCGCTGCCATCTCCGGATCGCCTGACGAAGTTTTTGCGCGTCGAGCGTACGGTCAGTTTGGATGGGTTCGTCAGCTTCGACGGCGTTAGGTATGGTGTTCATTGGCGGTACAGCGGCCAAGTTGTTCTCGTTCGCCAAGTGGGTATGCATGTAGAAATTTGGCATCAGGGCGAGCGTATCGCGACGCACGAGAAATCCAATCTGTGGACCGGCATGGTGAGGCTGCCCGGACAATACGAGGGGCTCAAAGCTGCGGAAGGCGCTCTGAAACCGAAGCCGCTGGCCCGAGAGGTTTCTACGCCGGTAGTCGAAGAGCGGCCGCTTGAACAGTATGAAGCATTGGCGGTGATGAGCTGATGCTGGAGCTGGATCAAGTGCGAGGTCAACTGGAGTCACTCAAATTGCTCGCCGCCGCCGATGTGCTGGAAAGCAGGCTGCAGCAAGCGACGGACAAGCAGTGGACGTATGTCGCGTTTCTGATCGACTTGCTGGGTGAGGAGCTGGCGCAGCGGCTCAGACGAACGATTCAGACCAAGATGCGTATGGCGCGCCTGCCGTATCAGAAAACGTTGACGGAGTTCGACTTCTCGTTCCAGCCGAGCGTGGACAAAAAGCTCATCGACGAGCTGGCGACGATGAATTTCGTTCGCCAGACGGCGAATGTCGTATTCCTCGGACCGCCCGGCGTCGGAAAGAGCCACCTTACGATTGCGCTTGCGCTGGAGGCGCTCGCGAAGAGTATCTCGGTGTATTTCACCACCGTCACACAGCTAGTAGAAGAGTTGCGGCGCGCCCATAACGCGAACCGGCTGGATGCGAAGATGAGACAGTATCTACGCCCGCGAATTCTGATCATTGACGAAGTCGGGTATCTGCCGCTCGACCCGCTGGCAGCCAACCTGTTCTTCCAACTCATTAGCACCCGCTACGAGCGCGGCAGCCTGATCCTGACCAGCAACAAGAGTTTTGGCGATTGGGGCGAGTTGTTTGGGGACTCGGTGCTGGCTTCGGCGATTCTGGACCGTCTGCTTCATCATTCGCACATTATTAACATCCGTGGTCCAAGTTACCGGCTCAAGGACAAGATGAGAGCCGGCGTGTATGGCACGCCGCTCGACAAACCGGCCACGGATTCTGGCAGTATAACCGTCAAGGAGAATGCCCATGCGTAGGCGCGCCCGAATATGCTATGAACCGGACCGCGACGAGTGGTGTGTCGATTTGGGGCGACGGCGATACGGCCTACATTGCGGGGAATGTTTCACCTTGTATATGGGCAATAAAGCTTACGAATGCCGCTTGGAGCTCGATGCCGATTGGTATGTTCTGATGCAGGATACGAAGTTTGTTCTTCATCGACGAACCATTTATGCTATCGGTATAGACGTTTAACCGGCATGACCAAAGGAGGAATTTCGCATGACCCGAGAGCCGATGTATGATGAGGAATCGCTGGTAGCGCTTAGGCAGCAAGAGACTGAAGCCCTCATCGCAGCACTCGCTCAGTATTGCAAGAGCCTGGAACAGCAGGTGGTGGAATTGCGTCACGATGTCAATCGGCTGACATCGCCGGGGCAGGAGAAGCCTTTTCCGGATGTGCACAGCGATCTATACGAGACGTTTGACCATTTAGCCGCCTATCCGCGGTTCCGGCATCTCCTGACTGAACTGGAATAACGGAAATGGGGGCGGCAGTGCTCCCTTTCCTCCCAATTCCTCATCGTCAATTCACGATGAGGTCGCAAGTGAAATGCCTAATTCGTCGATGGGTGGGTCAAAATTAACCCGGCGAAATGGGTCAAAATAAATCCGGCCTTGACATTTGAGAGGGAACAGTACGAGGCTGCCCTTTATTGGTACGGGCTTGCTGTCGCCTTGGAGCCCCCCGTTACGATGGGAATAATCAATCGCACCGCGTCAACCTGGTATCCCCATCTGCAAATGTGCCTTTGCCTTGACCGGCTGGGAAGGTTCAGGGAGGCATTCGAGCATAATGAACATGCGCTCGCCTTTCATCCGGATCATCCGAGCATGCTGCATAATCGGGAGTATTTCCGTTCGTCGCATGGAATGGTTCCCGATGCCGGCGTAACGGCTGCGGTAAAAGGCTGATTCATGCGAGCAGAAGCATCCGGGGAAACGGATGCTTTTTTTAGTGCCCTCGCTGCCTTTTGCAGGGCTCTATTTACTGCCCCTTAACGAGTCCTTCGTTGATTCGGGAAGGGCTGATTTTGATGAGATAATTCTCATTTATTTCTAAGAAAGGCCTTGAAAGGCATGTCCTTCCTGGATTTCCGCTCTTCGTGGAAAATCTTAGGCCGTTTATAATCTGCTACAGTTGGTTGAGACCAACAACCCTAGGAGGTTTTCACCAACATGAGCAATAATTGGTTCAACCGCAAGCTGATTGGAACGAGTCTATGCGCCGCCGTCGCCTTCACCGCTATTGGAGCCGTTTACGTCCCGCCGACCCCGGCAGCTGCGGCATCATCTTCTTATGAAACCACCATTACATATGGCGTCAATATGCGCACTCAGCCAAGCGTCTCCGCCGCCAAAATCCGCATGCTGAAAAAAGGCGAAGCGGTCCATGTTGTCGGACAAGCCAACAGCTACTGGCTGCATGTCTTGACCGCTAAAGGAGAGAGCGGTTATATTTCCTCCGGAAGCCAGTACACCAC
>NZ_JZEJ01000002.1:3666-43703 GCF_001188365.1 Paenibacillus sp. D9
ATCAGGCTTGGTGGCCCGGCACTTACATCATGCCGCCCATCTATTAGGGGTTTTTGCAAGGCTTCATGAACCTACGAAATTGCGACTTTCCCTAACCATCATGTGGTCTATTTAAAACTTCCATTCGTATTGATTCGAATTTGAATGGATAATTAGTGAGTTTTCTTGTGAGTTTTTCCTGTTCCGTGAGTTTTGTCGATGCCAATCCAATTCATGAGCCTCGAACTCCTTCAGCACCCTGTACCTCAGCGGCTGCCGGCTCTCAATCTCTATGTACATTTCCTGCTCCAAAACAACGAGGATGTGCTGGAGCCGCCCCTCCCGTTTCCCCGTGAATTTCCGGAGGTTTTCCATCGTCAGTGGAGTCGATCTGATTTTCGAATAGTTGACCAGGATCCGCAATACCTTCCGCTCGATGTCCTCCAGCCTTCTTTCGCTTGGAATCATGACCATCACCTCTGCCACCATTATATGCGAACACAATACGAACACTCAACAAAAAAAAGCGTGCTCCAAGAAATCAGAGCACGCCTTTTTCCTTCATGATTGGCTCGAGCAACAGCAGCTTACGGACAGCTTCTTCCTGCCATGATCCGGCTCCCATAGCCGTTTGACCGAGCTGTAGGATTCGTGATGCGATGCCAGCCGCCGTCACCGGACCGTCTCCGTACGCAATGGACGGCATCACCGGGGCCAAGTACAGGAGCTTCGTCTCCGCCGCGGCTCCCCACGTCTTATCCGACAACCGCTCGGCCAAGTCACGCACCCGGCCGGCGATGGCGAAGGCTGCAGCGTAACGGCTCGCCTGGCTGAGCTGGTAGGCGATGCGCTCTTCGTACAGCTCGAGCGTCTGGATGCTCTCCGCGACGGCGAGCTCCGCGTACAGCCGGGCCCACGGGAAATTCAGGCCGGGGCAGTACGGCTTCCGCCGTGGATCGATCTGATAGTGGCCAAGCACCGTGTCCGGCCCAAACCGGATATGATGGCCCCAGATCCGCTCGACCTCCATCTGAATGTACTTGTGCAGCCAGCACAGGCTCCAGAACTGCTCCTCGGTCAGCGTGCCGTCTGCGCCGTTGCCCGCGTAGCCCTCGTTCTCGATGCTCACGCAGTACAGGTTCGGGTTCACGCCCATCTCCCGCACTACGGCCGCCGGCGCCGTAGGGATCGCCGCCGGCAGCAGCCCTTGCGTCCAGGCTGCGCGCTTGATGTCCACGTACTGATGCACGCGGCCGTCACGCGCGTTGCCGAAGTGGGAGGACGCCTGTGCGGCCGGATTGCGGAACCAGGCATCCATGCTGGCCATCGTGCCGATCGAGATGTGATTCACGATGACGATTGGCGTGTAGGTCCTGTTCTTGGCGGCGCGGGGGCCGTGATTCGGTACCCGATCGCCCATCCATTTCATGTCGATCATGCTGGTCGCTCCCCTCAGTGTGTCTGCCGTGCTTCCGCGCTTTCCTGCTCCGCTTCCTTCGCATCCTTTTTACCTTCAACTAGGTTGTAGCCAGTCACCGCTGCCGTCAGCGTGAAGATCAGTTCATTGCCCAAGCCCAGCTTGAAGAGCTCGTCCGCTATGATCAGGCCGAACGCCACGATCGTAAAGATGAACTTCCGGCTGTTGGCTTTGAAGCCGATCGGCAACCCGTTGGCACCGCGAACGACGGTCACGTATTCATGAGCCTTGAAATAGCCGAGAAGGATGATTGCCGCTGCGGCGATGTTTGTTACATCGATTTGAACACCAAAGAAACGTGTTGCGGCTGCAGCTGCTGCAGCGCCAAGCACCGTCAGGGAATCCGCCTTAAACCATTTTTTCATCTTGTTTTTCCTCCGCTTCGATATAGTTGAGTTTGTGGTAAACAACGGTTCCCGGCCGACTGCAGCGAGGGCACGCGATCGTGCCGCCGAGAAAGAAATAAAGAACGTTCTGAGAGCGCGCCGAAAGCTTTTCGACGTCTTCGAGATACTTGCATCCTCCGGACATACCGGATCCACCCCCAGGACGGCCATCGTGCGCCGCTGATTTTCCATGATGATGAGCTGGTTTGCGATATACGCCTTCACCTCGCTGTCGTCCGAGAGCAACCACGGCACCACCCGGCGAAGCGCCTGCTTCACTTTTCGCTGCTTGAGCAGCACATAAACAGCCGTGCCAAGCGCGCTGAGCGACAGCCCATTCTTCCACATCGCATGCGCCAGCTCGATAATCAGGTCATACACGCCGACCAGCCTCCTCCGGAAGCTGCACCAGCACCGGGCCGGGCAGGAGCAGTCTTTGCGCCACCCACGGGCTGAGCAGTCTGCCGATTGCACGCAGGCTGTCTTCGCTGAAGTCGGACTCCAGTAGCTCCGTTTCATCCATCTCTATCATCCGACTCCCTCATTTCGGGCAAAATAAAAAGCCTCCGGTATACGGAGACTCATAGAGTTGGTATAATTGTCCATGCACAGCACTTGGACGGAAAAGCTAGCCTCCAGATCGGAGGTGATGCCTATGTCATTTTCGCTTCAGGAAGTGATGATGCTGGGAATGTTTCTTCTCGCATTGCTCACCTACTTAAAACGAAAATAACCCGCCCAAGTTAGCCGCTAGGAACGGGTTATTTTCGGATGTCACGATTGACACTTCCGGAGGTTTCCTCCAAGTTTGTGCAGGAGAGAGCGTTAGCGGCGCTCTCTTTCTTGCTTTCCAACCGTGTACCATTTGGAGGGTTGGCTTTTGTTACCTTTATTATACACAAAAAGGGGTATTGGCAATACCAGTACTTTCTTTGGCATCTTATTCGGAATCGTCAAATTGGTACACGTCAGTCTGCGTTTCATAATAATCTGCACCGCGCCCGCTTCCGCCGCCGCTCGTCATCAAGATCAAGTTCAGCAAGATGATCGCGATGATAATCAGCGTGTTGCCCGCCCTTTGGCTCATAGCCCACCTACTTCCCGAGTGCATTTTTAGCTGCTGCGTTCATCTTAGCATCAAGCTCGTCCAGCTGGCGCCGTTTGTTCTCAGATTGCACAGTCTTGTCTTTTAGTTTTTCCTTGTACTGTTTTTGCCACTCTTGAATGTCTTTCTGATAAGGTTTCATTTTAATATATTTATCCTTATCTTTTTGCTCAAGTTCTCTTCCATACAAATCTGCCGAGGCCTTCTTCTTGCTTAACTTATCCCATTCGTCGTAGAAATCCTCCCGGATCTGTCCGCCCCCGCTTGTCTTGACGAAGAACGACCGAGCTACAGGCTGCTCCGTAATCTTCATCGCCGGCAACGGGACCTCACGACCGCCGCGTGCTGCGTTGATTCCGGCATCAATTATGTCGACCCCGTAATTGGCGAGGCCGGCGCCGTACCCGCTGATTGTGTTGTCAATGATCCTTGGACTGGCCAGGTTGCTTTTTCCAAGGCCGATCTTGGCCATGAAGGAGCCGATCTCCTTAGACAGCTCGCTCGTGTAGACGCCGTACTGGTCTTTCTTCTCGAAGCGCTGCTCTCCCATCGGGACGACCGGCGCATCGCGGAAGAACGAGTGATTGGTGATTGCCTCAAGCAGCGGCGTCAGCGCGGTGAACAGTACCGGCGGCGTGAACGACTGTAGCGTCGTCTTGGCGTAGCCGTCAAAAGCCTCCGGATCGTTCTCCTCCAACCAACCGAGGAACCGCTCCGTGCTCGTGGCGAACAGCATGCCCGCCTCGAATGGCTTTGGGATCCGGGCGAACTCTCCCGTGCCAGGGATCCCGATGATGAAGAAATTGTCCTTCTGTTTCTGAGGAATATTCTCGAACGTGGCCCTCTCCTCGGGGCTGAGCTGCGTCCGATTCCACCAGTAGATACCGGCCGCAGGCAGGACGAGCGTCGTAAAAACACGCACCAAAAAACTACTCTTCGTTTCTAAATCAGTTAATTGCGATCCCCAAAATGATCTGACAGTTTTATCCGTCCCCTGGAGTGCTGCATTCAGAAACGCAATCGAGCGGTTCGCCGAACGTATTGCGCTGCCGGCTCGGTTGAAGTCCATCAAGTCCTTCGCCGTGTATGCGGCCTCCTCGATGTCACCCGTCTTATTCAAGACCTTGTTGAAAGTGCCGACCTTGGTTGAAAGCTCGGAAATTTCTGCTCCCTTCCGCAGCAAGCCGACCGTACCCTTAAGCGCCTTGTATCCGCTCAGTAGTTTGGCCAGTTCCGCCGGCGAAGTGATCGTGGTCGCCGCTTTGTCCCGCCAGCTCTGCCGGAATACGGCCTGCATTGCCTCCCGGTTGGCGTCCCGATCAAGCGACATCATCGTGCCCATCGCGCCGCCACTGTTCACAAATTTTTCAAATACGTCCGTCTTCCCGATCGTGTGTGTAAGCCCTTTGAAGAAGTCGAGCGGGTTGAATCCGTACTTGGTGCTGTTGATGATGGCGCCGACCACATCACGGAAGGCGTTTCGAATGATGAACTCCGGCGTCAGCGTCGCGCCCGCTCGCAGCATGCCGGCCGCGCCGCCGAGGAAGCGCAGGAGGCTGTTCGTCGACTCTTCATCCAGCGAGAGCATGGCGTTGTAGAGGTCCGGGTTCCGCACCTTGTAGGCAATCTTCTTTCCGTCCTGGTAGACGTCGATGATGTGCTCCTTGCCGGACTTCTGCCCCGGCACCCGTTCCACCCAGACGCCCGCGCCATCCACATCCGCGAGTGCGGCCAGGCGCTGCCCAACCTTGTTCTTCGCGGCTGCGTTCATGACGAGGAAGGTGTTCTTGATCATGGACTCGAACGGGTTGATGATGCTCCGTTGGCTGCCCTCCTCGCTCATCTTCCGGATCGGGGTCGTGATGTTGGCGAATGCCTTCGACGCGCCGTAGCCGCCGTTCTTGAAGCCGGCCACGCCGTCGTCATCGAAATAGCGCATGAATGGCACGTAATTCGGGTACTTGAATTTCATTTCCCGCACAGACTTCGAAGAGACAATGCCAGCTTCCTGCAGGATGCTCAGTAGCGCGTTATTGTACTTTTTGATTTCCTGGTGCGCCTCTTGCACGATCGGGTTGTTGTCCCAGCGGCTCATCACCTCAGACATCTGCGCCGGTGTGAAAGGAGTCTCCTTTCCAAGGCGCCGCAGGTCGATCGCATGCCGCACGGCCAGGTAGGTCGCGAAGTCGTGCTCGCTCATTCCGATTTCTTCAAGCGGCCGGACGATCTTCGCCATGCCCTCGCTGAGTTTATTACCTTGGCTGTCGAAGACTCCGCGCGTGATGGCCATTTTTGCCCGTTCTGGAATGCCGCGGCTGAGCCGGGCGAGCTTGTAGATGGACTTGGCCCCCTGCCCAATTTTGCCCGTCAGCGCGAGCTCGGCGAGCTTTAATGGATGAAGGTCATCAAACGATTGCGTATAGAACTTGTTCCAGTTCCAGCGCCGCTGTTTCTTTCCGCCAGCCATTTCAATCAAGCCCTTCGCCTGCTCGTAGTCCCCCTGCTGCAGCCACGTCTGCATGTCCTTCTGGACGCGCACGAGGCCGCGCTGCATCTTCGCCGGAAGAGTCGAGTTGAGGAACGCACCGAAACGGGGCGCGAGCTGCTTCGCCTGCTGCGGATCGGCCAGATAAACGCGGAAGAACTCCGCGATGCCCTCGTCGAACCACTCGCTGCGCGGGTACTGCCGGTAGTTGTGGACGCCGACCTGGTCCATCATGTCCAGCAGTTCCTGCTCCAGCTGGCGATTCTGCTTCAGGCTGAACTTCTTCTCCAGGTGATGGCCGACCTCATGGGCGATCGTGTCCAAATCTTCGGCGTAGCCTGTCCGGATGACCTCCGGCTGTGTCTTGTAGAGGCCGAGCACCTTCTGCCGCGAGACGCCCATGCGGCCAGTGTCGATCGTCGCGCCGAGGTTTTTGCGAATGCTCTCGACAACCTGCACGCGGGAGATCGTCTTCCCGCCGGCGGACACCGCACCCGCTGCTGGAACGGCGCCGGCACCGCCAGGCACCGGCATTGCGACGCGCGCCTGCGAGCCCTCCGGCAGCTGGCGCTTGATTTGGTCCCGGCTAGCCTGCAGGGAGTCTGCTACCTGCTGTACCGCTGCCCGCTCCGCTGGGTCCGCGATCGTCGGAGCAGCCTGCTTGATTGCCGCCAGTTCCCCATCAATGTCCTCGATATCAGCTGGTCTCCACGGAGGCACATCGCCCATGTCGTCGGCAAAGCCCTCGTTGACGTGCTTCACCGCGAGCTGCCGAAGCTCCTTGTCCGAAGGCTTCCGGCCTTGATCCGCGAAGAAGTCGCGATACCAGCGCGGGTTCTCCGATTGCCGGCCAAACCGCCCGGTCACTTCGCCATCGGCATTCTGTACAAGGCCACCCTGCCGGACGCCACCTCGCTCAGCCATGGACTGTTTTAGATACTGGTACTGGTCATTGACTGCCTGGCCATACTGCTGCTGCAGCCGTTCATACCGGTTCAGGTTGCCAGCCAGCTCAATGCCCTTCGAATCCACCGCGGCTGATGATCCACTGATGTTACGCTCAATGCGAGTTGCCGGAGGAGCAGATACGGATTCCGCAGGCGCGTTGGTCCGCTCGATGAACGAATCGATTTCTTTTCGCAAGGGAGCCTCTTTAGCGTAACGGACAGCAGCGGGAATCTTTGCAATGCCTTCAACGACGCCGCTGAGTCCACCGCCAAGGGCTGCTCCAGTAACGGCAAGATTGGCAATCTCTCCGGGATCGGTTTGGTTATTGGCCATGCCTGTTGCCACGTTTGTTACTGCGCCCTCTGCGGCTCCACCGACGATCCTTGAAGCAACGGCAGGCATCTTGGTCGCAGCCTGCTGGGAGACTTTCCCTGCGATTACTCCGCTGCCCATTGCCGGGCCGCCAGCCATGAGACCATTCGTCAGCTCGGCACCGCCTCCGCCTATGGCTCGGAGAATCTTGTCGAACTTGGGGTTCCCGGTTGATTCCTTGAAGGTTGGCTCCTTCAGGCTCGTCGCGTTCTTGATCCCTTCCTGCAGCGTCGCTCCAGCCCGGTAGATCGGCAAGTCCTGCAAATTCTCGACAAATTGCTGCCAGGGTGTGGAGTTCGTCTTGTAATGCATCTCCGGGATCTGGATCATGCCGGGCAACGTCTTCCGCTCCGGCTGCTTCGTGAGAGCTGCAGCACGCTTGAATGGATCAAATTCAAAAGGCTCAGTAGGAACATACTTCTTCGGCGTCGCCAATTCCGTTATCTTGTCTCTTATGGTCCAGGGATTGCTCATGGAGAATACCTGATCACGAACCTCTTGCTCCCTTAGCTGTTCTGGGTCCGGACGGTAAGTCAAAGGCTGACGCTGAGTAACTGCTGGCGCGGTGAATTGTTGGACGATTTGTTCCCGGGCAGCAGTACCTTTCTGTCGCAACTCTTCTTGCCAGTTGTCCGGACGGTATTGCAGAGCCACAAGCATCAACCTCCGTTCAGGGTTTTCATGATCTTGCTGACATAGCCTTGAGTTTCCTGCGGCATGTAAGCGAGCCAGTTGTTACCATGCTGGGCTACCGCCTTTTTAACCCGGTTTCCGCCGGCATTGTAACCGGCAAGCGCCTTCGCCAGGTCGCCGTCGTACGTGTCGAGCAGCCCCTTCAAATACTGAACCCCGCCGTTAATGTTCTGGGCGGGGTCGAAGGAATTCGTGACGCCAAGTCCTTTGGCCGTCGACGGCATGAGCTGCATAAGCCCTTGCGCGCCAGCACTGCTCACTGCTTTCGGATTGCCGCTACTCTCCGCGGAGATGACGGCCGAAATGATATTGGCCGGGACCGACCACTTCGCGGCTGCTTTGTTGATTTCGGTGGCGTAGTTGCCGCTTGCTCCGCCACCTACTGAAAAGCCTCCGGGTACTTGTCTTTATACTTCGCAATCTCCTGAGACGTATATCCCGCTTTGGAGAGCATAGAGACCGCATCCGTGCCAGAGGAAATGCCACTGGCGTTATAGGCGTCCAGGAATGCTTTCTCCCTGGCTGTCGGGTCGGTAATGGTGCCGTAGACGGCCTTTCCATTGGAGTTCCCGATAACCTTGGAGAGCGACTGCTTCAGCATATTTCCTGCGTCCGCTGAGGAGATTGGCTGAGCACTTCGGGAGTTGGTCCCATTCGCAGCTTGCAGGTAGTCGATATAGGTTTTATCCTGGTTCATCTGCAGATTTTGATTGGCCAGCCACTGGTCAAAGCTTTGACCGCTCGACTGAAGCTGATAGTTCCGATCCGACTCGTAAACACCGCGATTGTATTGTTGTTGGGACATCGCTTGTTGGAACGCCTGTTGCAGCGCAGCCATTGTTTGACCGTTTCCTCCCGCGGCCGCCTGGCGGAATAGGCCCGTCCAGTCCGCCTGAGGATTGACGATATTCCCGGTCAGTCCCGCCACTGATAGTGCGGCATCTAAGTTCGCCTGCTTGCTTTGCAGTTGCGCTTGCTGACCAGCGAGGCTAAGCGGAGCCGAACCGCTCGATGCCTGCCGCAAAAGCCCGCTCCAATCACTCTGAGGGCCAAGAACTTGGCCCGTCAGATTGGAGTAGGCTAATGCTGCCTCAAGATTCTGTTGCTTCCCCGCCATGGTGGACTGACCGTTATACATTCCCGTGAGTCCAGCCTCCTGCATAAGCTTCGACCAGTCGAATTGATCTTCTGCGAATTGCTGGTTGATGTCGTCCCGGTAACGTCCGTAATTGACCTGATCCACATCGAACGCTCGGGAATCCCCATACTTCAGCAGATCGAATAGAGCCGCTGCCTTGTCTGCGCCGACCGCCTGAGTGAGCGCCAGCTCGTTCTGAGCAGCGTTGTTCTGCAGGTTAGCTCGCTGCTCGCTGATATTTTGGAGCGCGTTCGTCTCCGTCCGGTTGATGTCCGTAAGAGCACCCTGCCGGCTGGCAGCCTGCGACGCAGCAAGTGTGAGGTTTTGACCATCCCCTGTAAGACCTGCATTTGCCATCTGTTCTGCCATAGCCTGTTGGCCTTGCATGGAGACGACATCTGCCGCATTGCGATTGTCGTAGGCTGATTGCTTCGCCTGTGTCTCCTGTGCGCTATAGCCCTGAAGGGCCGTGGCCAGCGCATCCCTCAGCTTTTGCGTCTCCGCAGCCAGGCGATTGTCATAAAGAGAATTGAGCTGATCCTTCATTGCAGTCATGTCTGGACCAGTATAAGTAGGCTGGTATGTTGCTGGAGCACTGGCTGAAGGATTGCTGGGAGTTGAAACTCCGGAGCCGCTCCATGGACTTCCAGAGTAAACAGGGGCCCCATTGGACATGGGTGCCGGTGAACCCCCGTTTGCTGCTGGAGCCGCTGATTGTCCGGCAATATAATCACGAAGTTGCTGCGCGTTCATCCCCTGAACCTGCTTAGCCAAAGCAGGGTCCAATTGGGAATAGAAGCCTTGTGCGGTTTGAGACGCCCACGCCTTATTCCCGGCATCGTATTGATCCTTGGCATACAGGATATCGTTCAGGAGCTTACCGGTACCGGCATTGCCAGTGACGTTGGTGGCCTGCTGGACATAGTTCGTTGTCGGTGCCATCGAAACAGCTGCAGGAGCTGGCGTTGGAGTCGGCGAACTTCCATAGGTCGTCATTCTGCCGCCGCTTGGCTGACTGATCGGATTCTGCAGTGTCACACTTCCGCCTAAGGCGTTGCCGCCGTTTGCTTGTGCTGCCAGTGCCTGCTGTGCCTTCTGACTTCCGGCTGCCGCAGCAGCTTCTTGCGCGGCCCGAAGCTTAGCCAGGTCGACTCCTGCCATCTAGACCGCCTCCTCGCTACTTGAATCGTCTGCTTGTGGCTCTGTCGCCGTCGGTGGAATGACGACAGGCGGCTCCGGGTCTCCCGGCATTGACTGTTCCGGCGCAGGGTTTGGCTCCGGCGGAGCCGGCCGCGGAGGCATGAGCGCCGTCGTATGGGCATGCTCCTGCGCCGTGATCCAGCCGCGGGAGAGCGCGTTGTCGACCTGGTCGTAGCTGTAGGTCGCCGCGGCGTACTGCTTCACCGGCTGTACATAGTCCGGCTTAATCGATGGGAAGGTTCGGTTGCCATACAAAAAAATATCGCGAGCGTAGGAGCCCACGAGGAAAGAGAGGATGATCGCCATCTTATCCGGCCCCCAATGCTTCCGCGATATATTCCATAAAAGATGTCATGTCGCCTGACTGCTGAGCCAATTGCTGCTCGAGCTGCTCAATTCGGAGTTGATCCGGCGTCTTCGGAGCTGGCTTGCTCATTTCAGCCTCTTCGGCCGCTTTGATTTCGTCGATGTTCGGACGCTCAACAATGGTTCCCTGCTGAACAAGGTAATATTGGATATGCTTTTGTGCCGAGGCAACGATGTCCGGAGCAGACTCCTGCGGGAACGGGCCCAGGACATTCAAACCAGCCGGTATATTGGTCCATTTCTCCGCGTCTCCAAGATACCCTTGAATGATTCGCCCAGTCGTCGGGAGATACAAGAACCAGTAATTACTCAATGACAAAGCTCACACCTCCTTCAAATCTAAGTTCCAATTGCAATCCAAGAATAGTCGAGCGTTTGAGAACGTGCGCTGATTAGACCCAGCACCGTTCCTCCCGCATAGGTTCCGTAGCTGCCAATTACTGTGTCTGTGCCGTATACCCCTGTCGCTCCAGCTAACGAACATAAAACCAAGGGTTTTGCTGAAAAAGAAACTGGGAAGAAGATATTGACACCAGATTGAACGCCTGCACTTACTGAAACTGATCCAGTTCCGCTCTGTATGTTGCTACTCCCTGACAATGCTCGTAATGCTCTAGCATCGAATAAATATACCTCTTTGGTCCCAAGATTTAAGGTCATTGGATTGATGACAGCACCATTCCTGTATCTTGCATAAACCCGAAGCATTTCATTATAAAGATCCATGTATGCTGTCGTGTTGTTTACAGTATCTTTCCAGACAATTTCCGGACCATCAGAGCTACTGTTGTCAAGTACAATCGGTCCGGTATACGTTTCCCCTGTTTTAGGTTGATTGAGATAGGATGCCAACTGATCCAAAAGCGACTGCATTTGACTTCTGAACGCAGCTTCATTAGCTGGTTTTTGCGGGAACGTCACTGTATTACGATAGCCGTCTGCCGGGTTGAATTGAAAAGGCACGTCGCACCTCCTATTTCACTTTTTTCACGATCAAGTATTGAATGATCAGGCTCATGAGCGACAAATTCTCGTTCAGAGATTTGTTCGCGAATTCCATCTGGAAGTAGACAACCTTTTTTGTGCGCGGCCGCAATCGCTCCGGTGGCGGATATTCATTGACGGCCCATGTCCATGTGTCCCATGCAGCCAGATCCCAGCGGAACGAGTTGACGTTCACTTCCTCCTCGTCGACCTTCTCGCCCCGCTCGCTGATGTACCGAATACTGACCGTGCTGTAGCCGCCGGCCTTGCTCGTGAACCAGACCTTTTTCACCGTCTTGAGCCAGTCGGGCAGCCCAAAGCTGAAGCGCTTGGTCCGCCAGTACGCCTCGATGGGCTGGCCGAAGTCGTTCTGGTTGGCCGTGAAGCCGATGATTCTCCCCGCACTCCTGCTCCCGTAATAAAGATCCCGGTCGCCCTGAATCCAGCATGCCGCATCGATGCCTCTAAGCGGAAACCAAGGAAGTCGCTCCTCATCCGCCGCTACATTCCCGCTGCTACCGAACGGTCCGAGCCGGTAATCCCAGACGTAGACGGTCGAGCCTATGCAGAGCCAGTAGCGGCCATCATAGTCCGCACTGCTAGCCGCCTGCAGGTCGGGCTTCGGCAAATCGAGTAGCCCCGGCCGCGTAGGCTGTCCGTTGATGTTGCCGCTGATCGGCTGCACGTTCCGTTCATCCTTGAGCGAGGTTTGCAGCAGGATGAAGCCGCCGAGTTCGCTGTTGAAAAAAACGATGTTGTTGTCGATGATCTGTACGCTGCCCGGCATGTCGCAGCCGATGGCGCCGTTGATTGGATACAAGGGAAAGGACGCGCCGATCTGGCTTGCCCCCCAGAAGCCCTGCGTGACCGGGTTGCTATAGCTCGTGAAGTAGAGGCTCCGCTCCTTGAGATACACGAGCTTGTCGTAATGCTTTGCGCAGGCCACCAATCGCTCGGAGGCGCTGCCGACATCGGAATACTCATTCTCCGGCCAGTAGGTCGGGTCCATGAGCCCGCTGCGAAACGCCCGATTCGGATAGGAGGAATTGCCCCAAGCAAAGAGGCGCGTGTCGTTGTCACCGCCGTAGTCGATCGCATATTTGCATCCGAGGATCCGCGACGCGGCGCCTGGATTGGTCTTGTAGGCCGTGACGATGACGTTGTTCGGTGCACTCGTCGCAATTGCTCCGTTCGGCGAACTTCCGGTCCCGAAGTCGATGTATGCGTAGGGCGTCGCCGTCCGGTTGACGGTGAAATGCGTTCCCTCCGTCTTCGCTGCGCCATTGATCGTCACCGTGACGGCCGTGGCATCCAGTCCCGTCGTCGGAAGATAATACTTGGTCGAGCTGCCGTCGGATGAGAAACTGACCTTGAAGGCCGCTGTGAGCAGGTTGGCCTGCTGATACGGTGTGCCGCCGCCGGCCGGAGGAACCGACATGGTCAGCGTCGGCACAAACGGCGTGACCATCGCGGCAACAAATCCGCTGTCGATGACGACGAACTGGTTACCGTTGAGGTAATAGAGCTTCCCACCGAATGCCAGGAAGCTTCCCGGCGCATTGGCCAGGCCGCTCATGATCTGCACCGGTGCACTGCTGCCGCTCTGCCTGTACAGCCCAGTCCCCCATGCGAAGATGCGTTGCCCCGCCCAAAGTCGCCCGTGCGCCCCGTTAATGCCCCCAGCTCCAAGAGAGGACGGGTAGATATAGGCTTGGCCATCCCGCTTGCTCAGGATGCTGCCGTTGTCGTTAGCCAGCATGTTGAGCATGGCCGGGCTCTGGTTGTCCCGGATCTGCGTCGGGTCGTACTTGTAGGAGACACCACCGCTGAGCATAACCTGCGAGTCCGCACCCATCCGGAGCTCAGGAGGCGCCGCAGTTGCCGCCGGTCGGTCGATCGAGATGCCCATCTAAATCACCTCTCCACGCTGATGGTCATGTACTGGCTGACGCGCGTCTGCAGCTGATCGAAGGCCGAGTTGAACAGGCCGAGGAACGTCGCCGCCTTCTCGCGGCTCTCGTTGTCCGGCTCGAGGCTCAACACGTAGAAATTGGCGTAGTAGCAGAACAGCAGGTGGTCGACACGGTTCTCCGGCACGAGCGGTTCCGCTGCCAGGTCGCCGATCGGCATGCGCGGAGGCAGGAAGGCGTACTCGACCTGCAGCTGCTCGCCGGCATGGTCCCGGCACGTCAGGAGCGACTCATTCCGCAGCGACCAGTCTGCTTCTTCTCCGTAGCTTTCGTAGACGTTCAACAGCCGCACGGCCGGCCGCGTTAGCCCCGACAGGTTGAACGTCCCTCGATCGTCGAGCGTGACTGTCTCCTGCTCCGTGAGGACGTACTTCTCGCGTGCGACGAGCTGATAGGCGTAGTTGATGCCCGTGACGATCTTCGTCGCGATGCTCAACTCCTCGCCCTCGTAGGTGCCGGCTGCCGACTTGGTTAACGTCTCGTCGATATCCCCGGCGCATTGCTGAATCATCTCGTCTAGCGTCATGATGCTTACCTCCTCTCAACGTAAAAAGGGCAGGGCACGAATGCCCTGCCCTTGTATCAAGCCTCTGCTGCTGTGTCGTTGCCGGTGACTTCGACGATTGAGCTTCCGAACAGGCGATGGCTCTTTATGAAGTCGACCTCTTTCTTGACGTTCGTCGTGTACTCGCCGTTCTCGAACCGGATGTGCTGTCCCGGAACCGGAACGAGGATGCCTTCGACGATGCTGTTGCGTGCGGGAACCATACAAAGTACCTGATTCACGCAGCGGCTGCTGAACTTTGCCACTGGACTCTCTCCCCTCTATGGTTTCGTTTGGACTAGCTGGTAACGCCGGTCAAGACAGCGTGCGTCTCCGGATTACGAACCTCAAGTCCGGCTTCCGTAATGTACTGGTCGACGCGTGCATCCACATCATTGGCTTGGATATTCGTCTCCAGCTTGGTATCACGGCCAGCCAGCGGGCGGTGTTTTACGTTCGCCGGGTCGATGATTACCCCGAATCCGCCGTAGACTGCGCCCTCAAGGATTTGCTGGTAGTTCATGAGCTGGTACTTTCCGAACGGGGTGATGTACTCGAAGATCTCCAGGCCGAAGCTCTTAGCCGTCTGGTTGATCTGCAGCTTACCCATCGCCCACCCGTTGATGACAGAAAGAAGACGCGCGGAGCAGAGCATAATCTTCTCCTTGCTGCCGTACTTGAAGACGTTCTCGGAGATGTTGTTGTCGAATTCCGGCTGTGTCAGCAGGCCGCCTGCATCGTAGTTGTTCTTCGTTAGGAAGGAGAGTAGGCCGCCAGTCGTACGCATCGGCTTCGCTCCAGACGTGTCCAGTTTCTTTTCCCCGAACATGTAAGAACGGGCAATGTCGATCTTGTGCTGCACGCCACCCTTCATTTGCTGATAGCCGAGATCCTTCCCGCCGTACATCTTCGTCGCGTTCTCCGTGCCCGTCACGCCGAACGGGGTCTTGAAGATCTGCGTGTAGTTGAAGCGCGGGACCTCCTGCGTCGACTTGAGCTCACGCGTGCCGGAGCCCTCTTGGTTGGCGTTGCCGATGATGACGAGTGGGTCGTCGTTGACAATCGCCGCAGCTGCCGTCAAGCCGTAACCGCGGCCGACGGTAAGTGTGTTCGTCGCAACAGCTTTTACGAGCATGACCTCGCCGGTCCGCGGCACCTTGACGACGTCGTTCACGCTGAAGTAGCTACCGTTGTCGACGACGAGCGACGTGTCGCCAGCCGTGTATCCAGCAACCAGATTGACAGCGTCCCAGCGCGGGAGAAGGTCGTCTTCCAGCCATTCAAATTTGGCACTGTTCGCGACTTCCGTGTTGCGCTTGGCAATCTTAAGGAACGAAACGAAGGGCTCTGCATTCGGCTGAAGAAGGCCGATCGTATCGGACATGTCGACGGCAATTTTGCTCGAGCCGATGTTGAGGGTATCACGTACCCCGGATGTTACTGGTGGCATGTATATTCACGCTCCTGGAATGATTGTTGTTTAGCCGAAGATGCTGCTGCCACGGCTTGCTGCGAGGATATTGGCCTTCATCTGCTCAACCGGGCTCAGCTCACCCTCGGTTTGCTTCTTGCCGCCTTTCGGCAGGTTAGCCGCCTGCTTCGTTCGGCGGGCCGCGGCGGTCTCCTCACGACCCGCTCGTTTGCCTTGCTCGTATGCTTTCGCACCGGACTCCCCGAACGCTTCCGCAGCCGCCATGCGAAGAATTCGCGGCGTGGGACTCTTGATTAGACCAGAATTACCGATCTCGTTGGCGATCTCGGCCACCTTGCTGAAGAGGAGCCCCATGCCTTCGTCGGTCGCTGCTTTCGGATACTGCTTCGCCAGCGTCTCGACGTTCCGCAGCAACTGCTCATCTTCCCGGGCCTGCTGAAGAGGAGCCACCTGCTGTTGCGTCGCCATCGAAACGAGCTGCTGGATTGTCCCAAGCGGGTTGTCCCGGAAGTGATCCCAGAATACCGAGTTGGGGTCCATAGGCTGTCCGCCTGGCTGCGCTGGTGGTTGCTGGATCGGAGTTGTCGATGGTTGCTGACGGCTCTTCGTGAATTCGCGCTGGAGGTTCTGATAGGCTTTCGCCAGGTCCTCCGGCGACTTGAACTTGCCGAGAATCAGCTCTTCGCCTTGTCCGGAACTGTCCGGGGACTCGCCATCCTCATCATCTTGCTCGTCTTGCTCATCGCCGCCCTCGAAGTCGTCCTGCTCCTCGAAGCCAGCGTCGTCGCCTTCGGTGATTTGTCCGGCCGTCTGCTCCTCTTGTCCGGATGCGTCCGGGGATTCGTTCGCGGTTATCGTACCTTCGTCGCCGAAAATGCCATCCATTGGTGTTGCTCCTCTCGAATTGTGGAATATAAAAAGGCTCCCGAAGGAGCCGTTCCACCGAAGTGGTTAACGGGCGCCGGAGTCTCGCCGACGCCCAGCAAATCAGTTGCGTGCGATGCCGGCGTTCGCCCACATGACAGCCTGCTCCAGGTTCGTCATCGCCAGCGATTTTTCCCGGCTGTTCGGTACCTCGGCGTCGATCAGGTAAGCGAGCTCCTTCGCAAGGTTCCGAATCTTCTCGTATTTCTCCGGCTGCCCCTCTTTGGGAGCGTGGTACTTGAAGTTGTTCTCAATCTGCTGGCTCATCCTCATCCATCCCCTTCTTGATCGTATCGGTTATATATAAAAGCACCGATTCCAAAGCCTCGACCCCGGCGCGGTGCTGGATGACTTGTTCCCACGTCTCGCACGTTAGCAACTGCTGCATGCGGTCCTGGATACGTCCTGCGATGTAGCCCTCAACCTGCTGCCAGCCGGTCATGTCGACAAGGAGGCGGAGCTCCTGAGCCTGCTGTTGCACGCTCATACGCCTGCCCCCTGCATCTGAAGCCCCTGCTCCTGCATCAGCGCCGTGTTAGCGCCGCCGCCTGCTGCTGGCATGCCGCCCTCAGGAGGAATGCCCTGCGGTGCTGGTTGCCCGCCGCCCTGCCCCTGCACGAACGACATCAAGGCCTGCCCGATGTCCGGCGGCAGCGTCTGGATGAACTGCATGACGGCCTCCTGCTGGATCTGGCCGCTCAGCTCGGCGTCGGTCGGAAGCAGCTCGTCCGTGTCCTGGATGTCGAAGGACTCAAAAACCTTCTCCAACAGCGCTCGCCGTTTGAGCGGAAACTGCTGATAGAAGGGGTCCTTGCTGGCGATGTTGTAGAGCTCGACCATTCGCTGCTTGTAGGCTTCCTTGTTCGCGATCGGCTCGACGCTGCTACCTGCCGGCGTGAGGAAGAACTCGCCCTGGATTTCCTCTGGACTGATTTCCGGCCATTCCGCCTCGTCTTTGTCGAAGAGAGGCAGCAGCCTGATGTCGTCGACGTACTGCTGGTTCAGCTGAATCATCTTGCGGCTGATGGCCACCAGGAGCTTTTTCTCGAGCGAGCTGATGATCATCTTGAACCGCACGCTGGCGTTGTTGTCCTTGCTCATGGTCGTCGTGGCCGTCTCCTTGGCTCCGCTTGAACCCATGACCACATCCTGCGCTCCCGTCGCGTCCTGTGCGTCTTTGCGGATCGTCTGCTCCTGGTTGAAGGAAGTCGTGACGCCGCTGTCCACCGCATCGAGTACGGCCAAGTCTTCCATCTTGTCGACCTCGACTACGCCGCCCTGCCGCCATTTCAGCTGCTTCCTGTCCAACACGGCACCTCGCCGCACTTTCCACATGCGCCTCATGCTGTACGAGCGATAGTCGATACGCTGGTTCCGCTCCGTGTTCAGCTCCTGCTGCAGGTCGTAGATCATCTCCATGAGGCCAATTCCGTAGAAGTTGCCCGGATCGTCGCAGTAGACGTCCTTGTCATAGGGCTTCTTCTTGTGCCAGAATGGATTCCCTGCGTCCTTGGCCAGATACGAGCGATTGATGATGAGAACCTGCCGGTCATCCTCCCAGTAGAAGTGTACTTCATACAGGTTGTCGTCCCCGTCCTGCTCCGGGTTGGCATCGTCGACGTTCGGCAGCCCGATCGCGTTCATGCGGTAGTCACGAGCCTTGTTCTTGGCCGAGAGCTTCGGGACCTTTTTCCAGTCAATGCGCATGTCGTCGTCATCATCGGCCATTCGCTGGAGCTCCTCTTTGGAGAGGTACGCCACATGGCCGCAATATCGGGCGTCGTCGATGTCCTCCGCATTGGTGTCCACGAAAAAGAGGCCCAAATCCATGAATTTGGCCTCAGGATCATCGTAGTCGACGGTCTTTTCCTCGACAGGCTGCCAGTCTTGTATGGGCGTCTCGCCGTCGTCATCCAGCAGTGGCATCGGCTCGCCCGTTACCGGGTCCGTCTCCTCACTCATGACAGGCTGCAGATCCCGACGGATGCGCGTCCGCTCCGCATACCTCCAGCCTGTGTAGGCCACCGTAGTTCCGTAGAGGCAGCACGTCTTCAGGCCGCTGATGAACTCGTCCTGCAGATCCATGGGGACGTTCATCTGGTAGTCCAGCAGCACCTCCATCTTCTTTGCTGCGTCCTCCCAGGGCTTCTTCGCCTTGTTCAAGCGGAAATCCATCACGCTCGTCGGCACCCCGCGGAGACGTACATACGGACGCGCCGCGAAGAGCGTCTCCACCAAGCGCGGCAGGATGGTCTCCAACATGGTGAAAGCCATCGGGATGCTGATGTTGCTCCGGTCCTTGATGACCTTGCCTGTATCCCGATCCTTGAGTTGATCAACCATATTCCGCCACATCTTGTAATAGCGGGTCCAGCGATCCCGGTATGTCCTATCACGGTAATTCTCTGCGGCCTCGATGCGCGTCATGTACCAGGCTGCCGTGCGCTTACGCTTGCTGCTCGTCGCCAAAGCCTTCCCTCCCCTCGTTGATTACCGGATCGCCTACATAGTAGAGCCTACCGTTCGTCCCCATGCAGACTAGCGGCCGCCCGCAGACACCGCAGGAATAGGCCGCGCCAACATCGCCGTATAGGTCGACGACCAAATGGTGTTTGCCGCAGCAGCTTATCATGAGCCCCGTCGCCTCCCGGTCTGCGCGGGAGTACCGGAGCCGTATCGTCTTCTTCAATAGCCCGTCCCTCCGAAAGCCTCTTCGTAATCATCTGCCGGATCGTAGTAGACTTCCGGCTCCATCTGCATGCTCTGCTGACCGCGCGCTTGGTGAGCGATCGCCAGCGACAGGATCAGGTCGTCGTTCTTGCCCGGAGACGCCTCGGGCTTCCCGGTCGGGCCGCGCACGAAGGACAGCATCTCGTGCAGCGTCGCCAGGTCGTTGATCAGCTCGATGCTCTCCCGAACTACCGTGACCAGCTCGGCGATGATAACCGGCCTCGTGACGCTCGTCGTGCGGAAGCCGTGCTTGGTTTGCTCAGGCTCGTTGATGTCGTCTAGATTCTCGCGCCGGTACTGCCGCCAGTAACCGAGCCGCTCCAGCTCCTTGATCGGATGCAGGTCGAAGTTCATCTCGATGGCCAGCATGCCGTAATTGTAGAATTTGCCGAAGCAGTACATCTGCTTGGCGTACAGGTCAGTGTCGCTGTGACCGTGCCAGACCGCCACCTGCTCACCGGTGATGTTGTCGAGCATCTGGCCGGCGGAGTAGTCCTTGCCGCCCTCGGACGTGTCGCCGCCCATCGCGTACGGCCGCCGAGGCTCCGGATGCTTGTAGATCGTACAGACGCCATTCGGGTCCGGCACAAACCGGATAGAGCTATCGACTATGCGCTCCTGCGTGTACTGGTAGACGAAGCTTCCCCGTACCGGCCCCTCGCCGGACTTGCGCTGCTCCTCATACCGCAAGCGCAGCACCTCGATGCGAGCCATGACTTTCCGGCTGTCGAACACCGGCGTACCGGTCATCAGGAAGGCTTCCAGGTCGTTGGCCGGGTACTCCTGCCGGAACTGGTCCTCCTTGCTCCGGTCAGGCGTCTGTGGCATCTCGCTGATCTTCCAGCGGCGCCATTTGATCTGCTCTGGGCTCAGGCCGTACCGCTCGACGAGCTTCTGCTCCTCTTCGTCGTACTCGAGCCGCTCGCCGGCCGCCAGCGGAAGCAGGTATTCGGGATGCTGGAACCAGGCATAGAAATGCGCGCGCCAGTTGTTCCCACCGCGCTTCCCCTCTTCATACGTCTGATGGTAGTAGTTGCCGACGCCGTTTGCCGTGCTCTCGATGACGATCTCGCCGTCCGGAGGCACCGCCTGCAGCAGGCCGGTCATCAACTCCTCCGGGTTTGGCCAGAAGGCCGTCTCGGAGCAGAGTAAGTAGTTGATCGTCTGCCCGCGGCCGAAGCTGGACGAACCCGCCGTGCCGACGTAGATCCGGCTGTTGTTGCCCGCGAAGAAGAACTCCTTCCGGTTGCCGTACTTCGGCCGGTTCTTGCCGTTGTTCAGCTGCTCCTTCTTGGCCTCCGGCAAACGCTCATACATCAGTTGGACCGTCTGAAAGAGCTTCTGCGTCGAATCCGCGTCATGCGCGACGACCACGGCCGTGACGTTCTCCTCGTTGACGACGGCCTCAAAGAAGCGCGCGAGCGTCAGCGTGGAGAAGCCGAGCTGCCGGGGCTTTAGGATGATGTCGCGGTTCGTCTTTTCGTTCCAGTACAGCTCCTGAATCGGATTGAAGCGCAGCGGCACGACCTGCTTCGTCTTGTTCCGGATGTAGAGCCGCTCCTGGATGTACTCGCGCGGCCGGCGCTCCCATTTGGGCGTGTTCTTGACCTTGGCTTGCTCCTTGATGCGGTTATGGATGTTGGAGAGCAGCATGCCCTACCATCCCCACTCCAAAAAGTACACCGCTGCCCCGATGATGAGCCAGAGAGGGGCCGAAAACAGGATGCCCGCAATCAAGCCATTAATAGGATTTCCGTCCTCATCCGGTTGTCTCATGACTCCTGATACCCCCTCATCTGCTGTTGCTGCTCGACGATGCGCTGCAGCCGCGGGTTGGCCGCGATCTTCTGCTCGGCGATCTCATATGCCTCCGGGTTCTCCGCGCGGAAGATGTCCATGAAGACGGACAAGTACTCCTGGATTAGCGAGAACTCGAATGCCTTCTCCCGGAGCGAAGCCATGAAGCGCGCGTTCTCACGCAGCTCCCGATTCAGCGCCGTCATATTCCCGATGTTCCGCCGTAGCTCCAGCGTGAAGCCGATACCCCAGCGGTCCAGCGCTGACACTTCGACACCGTCATCCTTGAGCATGTCCCGCAGCATGATGACGCGCCGCTCGAACATGTCCGGCAGATCCACGATCCAGTCGAAGCGATCGGCCAGCGCCTGGGTCGTCCGGAACTGCAGGTCGATCAGGTCGATGTCCCGCTCGACGAGCCTGGCCACGCGGTCGGGTTCCTTCCGGAAGGCCTGCCTCTTCTGCTCCGTAGGGATGACGGTGGAAACCGGCTCCGCTCCGCGCTTCGCAGGTGACATTGCAGCTGTCTCCATCGCCTCCAGGTAACGCCGCACCGCCATATTGCTGACGGGCACCTTCGCTTCCCGCGTACAATCCTCAGCAATCTGCTGCGGGTTCTTGCCATCGCTCAGTCCGGCTGCGACGACGCTCTGCAGACCGAGCTGCTCAATTTTCATCGGCTTCGCCATCGTCCGCCCTCCTTAACGTTAATGATTTCACGGAATCAGCGACCGCGTAAATAAAATTCGGTTTATCCGAAAATGAAAAAGCCCCAATCCCTTATCTGGCAAGGGATTGAGGCTTAACGTTATGCTTTTCGTTAAATGGCGAGGTGCATGACAATTTTCAACGAAGCAACTGCATTGTTTTCGTAACATCTTCATGAGGAATTTCTGATAATCCCATCAAATCATACAGTAGATATCCGTAGGAAGTACTTACTACCGCTTTGGGAATTACTTGAGTGCAATGGCTCAGCTCGATATATGCATTTCTTTGGACCAGCGACTCTAAAGCGTCAGAAGTCATCTCATGACCTTCAATTCCAAAATAATCGGTATCTAATTGCGCTAAAATCCCTAACTTTGTCATCTCAATTATTTCTTGATTATATGATAACTCCCATGTCTCCATGGTTGACAATTTAAAATCTCGTATATTAAATCCTCCATACTTATGATCTTCAAAAATTCGCAATAGTATTAATTGTCGGTAAGTTAACTCCTCTGCTAATTTCACAATATGGTTCGCCTCTTCAATTCCTATTTCAGAATCAAAAGCTATATTTGCAAGAATGTTTGAAATGTAAATTATTTTCTTTTCTTCATGCTCGCGTTTACATGCCAATAGAATTCCTTCCAAGATTTCATTTGCATTAGATTGATACATTCCATTGTCTAAAAAGAAAACTTCATCCGATCTAATTTTATCGCCTTTAATTAATCTCTTATTTATCTCTGAATAAATTTGAATTGCTGAATACCCAACCCTAAATTCTTCTCTTTCAGTTAAAGATTGATTAATCACTTCTTCTAGACCTGATTCTAGCACCATTTCTAGTATTTCAGATCCTGCAATGAGCAAAGGTCCACCAGGCACAAGAATTTTAAATGATTCCTTAAAGGCCATTCCAAGTAACTTAGGAGACACTTTTTCAAGAAGAAAGTTTTTGACTTTCACATTCCCACCCCCCAGAAATTAACAAAAAAAGCTTATCCCAGAAGGAATAAGCTCGTCAACTTCGTATTTTCTATTTTATCCCTGGCCCGCTCAATGTATGTCTGCACGCTGCTGCGCCCCACATGAAGCTCCCGGCTGATCTCCTCGAACGTCATGCCGTCTACCACATTCAGCATGTAACATTGCCGCTCCCTCTCCGAGAGATCCCGCATAGCCTCTTCGATCCGGAAGCGCTCGTCCTCCGTCAAGTCTCGAGAGCTCTTATCACGCTCGACCACCCAGCGGCTATTCGGGCTGCTGTAGCTGTCCAGGATTGCAGGGTCCCAGGTCTGGATTCTTACGGCCCGTTCCACCCCTGTGAAGCTTCCCGGGCGCCGGCCAGTCTCCAGCCAGTCGATGACGTAATCGCACTCCGCCACCATTTCAGCAATTCGGCTCCGCTCCGTCTTGTCCGTTGTACGGGCATGAAGAGCGCGGGTCATCTTCCGGGAACGCCGGTAGTTCTCTGCCGTCGCCGGCCCCAAGTTCATGATGGTGTAGTTTTGGCTCTGCGTATATAGCGGTCCGATTGCCATCTCTGTTCATCCTCCTTCTGAATGAGCCAAAGAGCGCCGCAATGGCGCCCCTGGCAATTGGTTATGGATTAGGCCGTCCGAAGCGCTGCTGCTCCTGCTTCGAGGCGTTCAATTCTTCCTTCCAGCGCTGTGAATCGCTCTGCAATTTCCGCTGGCGAGAGCGCCACCGTTCCATCAGCGGGCTTTCCTTCCACGGTGTCGTCTTGAACCGTGTCCTCAGAAAATCGATCGTCGGAATCTGGTTCAGCCGGCTTACCCTCTTCCTGCTGTGCTGGAGCTTCCTCCGCAGTCGGGAAGATAACAGCCGGCGGCAATGGAATCGGATCAGCACCATGCCGGGCGAGCTGGCGGTTCAGCTGCTCCAGCTTCTCGCGCTTCAGCCGCGCCTCGCGGTCTTCATCGCTCTCAGGCTTGAGTGTAGAAGTCAGCACCAGGCCGCCTTTGTTGCCGGAACCCTGGCGGCTCTTGTACGTCCGCAGCATGCCCTCCAACTCGTCGATCTGGCGCTTGTAGCTCTCAGCCTGCGCTTGCTGCCGCTTGGCTTCTGCCTGAGCCTCTTCGAGCTGAGCGACGGCGTTGTCGCGTTTGCTCTCGGCATCCTGTGTGGCTGAGATAGCTGCATGCTTGGCGGCGCGCTCCATGGCCAGCTCGTTGATCAGGGCGTCGATCTTGTCCTCGAACTGAGCGCCGTCTTCCGTCAGGGTCTGGATTCGATCCTGCAGCTCCCGTTCGTGTGCCGTATGCTCGTCCAACAGCGCAGCCAGCTCGTCATTGTGCTGCGCGAAGGCGTACTCCTTAACCTGACTGATCAGGTTCCTAATCTCGTCGTTCGCCCCCTCGACGCCCCAGCGAGCATCGTAATCTTCCGGCAGCTGCACGTCCGCGACCTCTTCGGCCTGGCGCTGCAGTCTCTCCGCGTCCTTCAGCTGAGCGGCAATATTCGCCTGCTCGTTCTCTAACACAGTCCGGCGAAAACGGTCATCCGGGTTCTCCGGGTTCAGAGCAATCTTTTCTACCTCGAGGGCTTCGTACTTTTCTCGCAGATCTTCTTGTGGCATTTCATATCTCCTCTCGTTTTCTGATGCTCCGCTTGCTCCAACATCTTGAGGAGACCAACCTCCCGGCCCGTCGATTCTTTCAGAATCGCGTAGCCCCCATGAATCTCCCATTGGCCCTTTACCATCGCCCTCTCCTGCCTTATGATTGAGTTGTGTATGTTCTGGCCGCCTTGTGCGGCCTTTTTTATTTATCCAGCTCAGGAGGCTCATGATCCGCCTCCGATCTCAGCGCCAGGATGGCGGCTATGGTGATGACAAACGGTCCATAAGAGGCAATAAAGAATTTGAAGGGATGGTATGATCCTTGTCTATGAAAACTCGCTGCCACACCGACTCCTGTGACGTTGAGGGCAAGCTCCCACCCCCGCCGCTGCATCTCCTCGATCACCTGTCCGGCGCCGTCCCAGGTGGTGGAGGGAGTGAATCTGTCTTGTATATAGATTGGGTGCACTCCGTCCAGAGACCAGCCAGCTCCGCTGTATTTCATTTCTATTTCAATCCATCCCAGTGCCCGCGCCATCTCCGCATCCAGCTCCGGCCCAGCCGGCATTCTGCTCACGTCATCCATGCTCCTTCTCTCCTCTCAGCGCCAGGATGAACGCCCTCGTCGCCGCCAGGGGGAGCGTCTCGCCGTCAGCCGCAGAAATTTTGACTAGAAACACATCAACTGCACGGTATACTTCAACTTCGGTCAAGTGATCCGGATCGATGGAGAAGTGGATGGTGTAGCCACGGCGGCGCATCTCCTCGACGGCTATGCCTGTGTCGCCCCAGTTGGTGGAAACTTCGCGCATCAAGAAAATGTTCACCTTCATCGCGATAGCCAAGAGAGAATCCAACTCTGGCCCCGCAGGCATCGTCCTAATGTCCATTGGGGGCCTCCTGATCGGACGGGATGAATATCAGTGTGCCGGCGCCGCAGGTGTACTCGAATGTCTCCACGATTTCCATATGTCGGATCAGGTGACCTATCACCTTGTCGGTGACGTCGGTCTTTTCCAGGACATCTCCGTTCTTTCCGAATCGAGCCACGTAGATCCGGCCGGTCATTTCGCTAATTGCTAGATCCAGTTTACTCATGAGCCATCTCCCTCCTTGAGCAGCTCGGGGTGCTGGTGGATGTTGCCCCGGACAACGGTGCTCTTTAGCTGACCATCACTTTCGAGATAGCCGTATACGCTGCCGGACTCAGTCCGATAAAAGACCATGAACGCGCAATGCTCCTGCACCCATTCGACCTCTCCGATTCCATCACCATCGTCGAGCAGATCAGCCTCGTAGATCTCCGTCCCGTTCTTGTCCTTGAGGCCGGTGTACTGCATGAGAATACACTGGAGAGGCGTGTCGTTATACACCGGCACCCCCCACGGACTGATCCAAAATGGACGATCTCCCGGATTGTGCATGACGCCCTTCTCTGCGTCCCAAAGTCTGAACTTGTAATCCCTACCCATCGGTTCTATCTCCTTTCAGGCGGTCAAGTAATTCCCAAGCTGATTCGATTTCGTCGTAGTCCCCGCCCTCGCAGAGACCCTGCTTTTGGTAGTAGCGCAACGCTCGGCTGACTCCATCGGCCTCCAGCACCTCGACGGCCTCTCCCAGCTGCTGACGGTACTGGTCGTTCACGGCCTGTAGGCGGTCTTTCTCGGCTCGCAGGTTGGAGCGATATCTCACGTATTCCTCTCGCATTTCGGTCCGCTCTGCCGTCAGCCGCTCGATCTCTCCCTGCTGGCGCTGTACCTCAGCGGTCAGGCGCTCATGTTGCTCCTGCCACTCGGCGTTCTTTCGGTACGTCTCAACTTTCAGGCTGTATTGGCGGTCACGATCCGCCGTCAGCCGCTCAATTTCGGCGGTCAGGTGGTCAATCTCACTTTCCTTCACGATGATATCGCCCGCCATCTGGTAGCCCTGAGCCTCCAGAGCGTCGGCCAATCCGTTGATGATCGACGGATCGTCTGGTATGTCTCCCGCAACCGGATAGCCTAGTGCGCCGCGATGCTGCTCGACGACGATGTTCAGCCGCTGTACCTCGGCTAGGAGGGATCGGAGCCATCCAATGACCTTTGGAGGGATGTTGATAGTCTCTGGAAACGGGAGTGGGAACTGAGGGGGCTTTACTGGAATAGAGAACCTAAAGCGATTAACTTCTCTTTCAATCTCCGCCATCTGCTCCGCCGTCATGGGTTGCTGTTCCCCTAAAGCCGTCGCACCATCTACCACTTCGTAGGTCGTTGCGAAAATATCTGGCTTACATGGATATACCTCGCCCTTGACTCCCCGTATGATCCAGTCGAGCGGTTCGGCCCTCATAATTCCTTCCAATGTCCGAATGAGGATAACCCCACCCGGCTCTCTGCCAACGTCAACTTCATCCAGCCATGTCGGCCATCCTGTGTCGTCCGCATTCCTCCAGGCTTCGACTACAACCGGACGTTTTCGGTATTTGTGCTGCTGTTCGTTACTCATGGGCGGCCTCCTCTGCTACCAAGGCCAGCAGCCCGATGCTTTCGAGGTGCATTTCCTTTTGTTTGCGCCAATAGGCCTGCACCGCCTCGACAGCGCGATCATTCTCTGATGGATCGACATCAACTTGCAGATGCCCGTCTTCCTTCCAAGACGATCGGACGATCTCAATGCCTGCGTCTTCAATGGCTTGAATGACTGCACTCATTCGATTCATTCTCTATCCCTCCTTGGGAGACCGTAGTCTCCGGAATGTTCAGTCCTGCTCCTTGTGCGCCTCAGCCTCTGCCCGGCGCTTCAACTCCTCGAAGGCTACGTTCATATGCAGCTTTCCAGCTTCGCATTCATAGCCGCACCATTCCAACTGCTCCACGATTTCCTGCAGCGTAGCGCCACTCCAGTCCTTACCGTAAGATTTGCCCATCCTTACATCCTCCTTGTGGTAAGGCCGTAGCCTCCCTGTGTTGTGCCCCCTGGGGGCTAGAAAAGGGTTAGCTGCCCATTGTCGTAATTCATGAGCAGAACTTCCTCGGCCGGACTGTTCGTCCCGCGCCCTCCTGCCACTTGCTTGTAGACGGAGAATGTCTCCTTATGCCATTCCGGGTAAAGCTCGCTGACCAACGGGTCCTCATAGTACGAGAGCACGGCTTTTCCCTGAATTCCATTGAGCATCTCCGCCAGGTCGCGATGATCTTTTTCAGAAAATCCTCCGGCGTAGAACTTCTCGCGCCCGACGTAGGGGGGATCAACATAGAAAAGCGTGTCTGGCGAGTCATAGAGCCGAATAACCTCTCGGAAGTCAGTGCATTCAATCATGACGCCCTGCATTCGTGCAGCGAAATTCTCGATCTCCTGGCATGCGCTCAGGTATCCATTAGCCGGGTTTTGACCAGACCAAATGCTATGACGCCAACCTGTGTTGGAAACCTCCGCTGCGTTTCCTGCTGCAATTCCAGAACGGTTGAGGTAAAACCACCTGACCGCTCTTTCAAACGTCTCCTCGGGAAGAGGTTCTCTCTTCCAACGTTCGTATACAAAACGGCTGTAAGGAATATTCATGCAGGCCTTGGCCAGTCGTTCCGGGTCGGATGACGCTTGAAGGATAAAATTCACTACGTTTCCGTCGATATCGTTGTAGACCTCGTGGGTCGCTCGCGGTTTCTTTGCAATGACGTGAGCACCTCCGCCGAATGGTTCGGCGTACACCCGGTGTGCTGGAAAGAATCCCATGATGTGATCCGCATATTTGGATTTTCCTCCAAACCAGAGAATTGGACTACGCGCCACTCCCTATCCCTCCTTATGAAACTGACTCAGCCGGTCAGTCCATGCAGTAGAAGCCCTTCCCAATTCGCTCGATATCTTCGTCCGTCGCCGGAGTAACGAGGAAAGCCCTTCCCTTCAGGAACAAGACCTCCTCTTCACCGGCTTTCATTTGCAACAACTCGTCTTCATACGGAAATTTCTGGTCCATGCTATCCTCCATAGGGAAACGGGGCTTAGGCCGCCCCGTTGTCGTCTCTTTGCTCGTGGATCATGCGCTTGACGCGCTTCTTATAGGCGGTGAAGCTCACCTGGAGCTTGGAGCTGCTGGTGTTGAGCTCCTTTGCGATTTCGACCCAAGACTCGCCGCTATCGCGCTTCCGGGACAGGATACCGGGGAAGTCGAAGGGGATATCCTGGAACGATGGCTTGACCTCCAGAATGAACTCCTCGAGCTCGCCTTTGCTCACATCAGGCTCCGGGCCTTCCTCGCCTTCGCCGCTCGGATCGCCGCTCTCTTCCTGACTCTCGGGCTCTCCAGCTTCCTCGTTTGGTTGGTCGCCTCCCGTCTCAAGCTCGTCAGATCCGAAGTCCAACTCCATGCCCGGATCTTCGCCCTCTTCACGCTCTGCAGACTCCACAACGCCGCTGCCGTCGATTTTGGCCACCAGCGCGCCGCCCGGTCCGCGGTCGAAGAGCATCTCGACTTGCGGATTGCCGAACTGCACGATCATGTCATGGCCACGGAAGCTCGCAATCTCTGCAATCTTGGCAAAATTCATGCCTTCAGGGAGCTCAAGCACGACCTTGTTTTTGCTTGCGAGTGTGATTTTTTCGAACTTCGCGTTGAACTGTACGTTTGCCATTTTCAGAACATCCTCTCAGGTTTGTAATGACTTCCTCTTGCCTCTTGATCAGCCGGACCGGCTCGTGCAGCGCGCGGGCGATATGCGCGAGGACGTAGGCGTCCGTAATGTTGTTGCTCTTGCTCCGAAAGCCCCAGCGAGCGTAAACCTCGACGGCCAACTCCTCCTTGGCGCAGTTGCCGCTCGCGCCGCTGTACTTCTTCAGTGCTGACGGCGCGACCTCGGTGTAGGCGATGCCGCGGAGCGTCAGTTGCATCCGGATGGCCCAGCCAATGCCGCCGAGTAGGAACCCGTGCTGGCTGGCGAAGCCGAAACCCTCGATGGCTACCCGATCGCCGGGCTCTACGAGGGCCATGATTTTACCGACCAGCTTGAGCATCGCCTGGGGAGTAGGCGTCTGGCCGTTCAGGCTGTCCTCTGTGACCTCCCGCTCCTCCCAAATCTCACCGTCCTCATCCAAGACAACCAGGCCGGTCTTGGTGCTTGGGTCGATCCCGACGTATCTAGACATCAGCCAGGGCGGTCCGCAGTTGCACCGCCGCGTAGTTGTAGCATGCGGCCGCCGTCAACGCGCCGAACTCGCGCATGCGCTCCGCCTTGGTCTCCAGATCGTCCAGCACCCGGAGGAAGCTGTCCCCGGCGCGCTGTCGGCGCTCTACACAACGCGTTTCCAAGTCAGCCCATGGCAGCAGGGCCAATTCCTCACCAGCGCTGCGGCTGCCTGCGCCTTCGTCTTGTAACGTGGCCCGATTGGCCGCCCCCTGTACATCAGCTGATACATTCCATGTCCCTCCTTGGGTTTTGTAAAATTCAATCAGTCCGTCGACCAATGCTTCCGGATCAATGCCGGGCAGCTCCCGCTGCACCTCTTGCGGCTTCGGCTCTATGCCGGTTGCCATATACAGCCGTTTGGCTGCCTCATACGAGTGCCATTTGTTCATGACGCATGTTCTCCCCTCTGTCCAAATTGACAAGTCGGTTGAAGTCCTTCAGGAAGGCCATCTCCACCGTTCCAAGCGGACCGTCCCGCTGCTTCGCGATGTCCAGCTCGATGATGTTCTTCTTGGTCGATTCCTTGTCGTAATAGTCGTCTCTGTACAGGAAGCCGATCACATCCGCCTCCTGCTCAATCTCACCGCTCTCCCGCAGGTCGCTCATCATCGGCCGCTTGCTCTGCCGCTCTTCGACCTTCCGGGACAGCTGGCTGAACACTACCACCGGGATTTTTAGCTCCTTCGCCAGATCCTTGAGGCCGCGGATGTTCTCGCTGACCAGGTCGTACCGCTTGGCCCCCGGCGCGCCGCCGATCTTGCCAAGGTAGTCGATTAGGATATACCGCAGGCCGCGCTCGCGTTTGATCTTCCGGGCTTTGGCCTTGATCTCGGCCACCGTCGTGCCAGCTTGATCGTCGATCACGAAGTTGGCGTTGCTCAGGATGCTGATGGCCATCGTGTACTTCTCCCACTCCTCCGGCAGGATCGTGCCGGCCTTGAGGGACTGGAGGCTGATGCCCGAGATGTTCGAGACCATCCGGCGGGCCAGCTCGTCGGACGAGCTCTCGAGGCTGAAGATCGCGCCCGGCTCTCCCGGCTGCCCGCCGTCCGCAAGCGAGATGTTCAGCGCCAGCTGGTTCATGAGCGTCGTCTTGCCCATCGACGGCCGCGCCCCGATGACGATCAGGTTGTTGTCCTGCAGCCCGCTTAGGATCTTGTCCAAGGCGTGGATTCGAGTCGGAATGCCGCTCATGCCGCTCTTGGCGCCGGCGAGCATCCGCTCGAAGCTGTCGTGGAAGTTCAGGGCAGCGGTCTTAGCGTCGACCATCGTCTCGACCTTGATAGTCATATCCGAGACGCGAGAGAGCTTGCCCATCGTGGTCGTAATAGCCTCACGGATCTGCTCCCGGTCTCGGAGGCCACCCTGCTGAACCAACTCCTGACAGGTCCGAATGCCAGCCCGCAGCGCCGCTATGTCCCGCAGCCGCTCGCAGTGACTCGTGATGTTCACCGTCGTGATGACGTTCCGGGTCATGTCCGCCATCTTGGCGATCGAGACTCCGGTCTCTTCCAGCGCCGGGATCAGCGCCGTCAGGTCTATTTGCTTCGGGTCCTCCTCCCACAACTCGTAGATTCTCTTGCAGAGCTTGGAGTAGGCCGTGTGGTAAAAATATCGCGGCTGTACCGTCTCGAAGACCTCTGCAATGCATTCCGGCTCGTAGACCATGGCGCCGAGGATATGCTCTTCGAGCAGCGTGTCAAACGGCACTTGGTTTACGTCTGCTGATTCCTGGGATCTCTGGGATGACATAGGTTCCGTTTCTCTTCGCCTCCTCGACGATGGCGCGCCGGCGGTCCTGCTCGGCGATCCAGTCGTTGGTCTCCTCGACGGTCATGATGCCGCCGTAATATCGCTCCTGTGTGGCTGGTTGCTGCTGTCGTTGCCCTTGGGTCGGAACGACTTGGAGCTTCGGCGGAGCCTGCAGCCGCTGCCATTCCTCCAGCACCGGGTTCCGGTAATAACTCAGGGATCCGATTGTCTGGCCTTTGGCCGATCGGTCCGCATGCACCCGTTCCATCACCTCGCAAACCAGGTCTGAAGGGATTCCCTGTCCAAGCAACTGCTGGATCGTCTGGCGGTCCATCATCGTGATCTGCGTGTCGATCTTGCTGTGGAGCTCGCAGTACATGTCCAAGACCTGGATAAAGGGGTCAGGTATCGGATCTTGTTTTTCAGCCCCGGAAGGTAAAGATTTTAAGCAGCTGCTTTTAAGATCTTTTTTAATCTTTGCTTTAATAATTGCTTTAGAGAGCCGGAAACCCTTGATACGACTGGGTTTTTCGAAGGTCGGAGTTCCCTTTTTGGGAACTTCGGAGTTCCTGTTTTGGGAACTTTCCGGTTCCTGTTTTGGGAACTCGGTTCCCTTTTCAGGAACTACAGAGTTCCCTTTTTGGGAACCGTGAAGTTCCTTTTTTGGGAACTGCGAAGTTCCTGTTTTGGGAACTTTCCTCGGGTCAGTTCGGCTGATATTCAGAGCGATCAGGTCCTTCATCAGCTCCGAATCGTGCCCCTTGTGCGGGGTAATCAGCCACTGGTCAAAGTGCTTGTTCATCCGGAATATTCCGCCCGCTTCCTCCCAGAAAATGACCTTCGCGACGACCAGATCATTCAATTCATCCCGAACGTGGTTCTTGGCCACCCCGCAGAGAGCGAAGTGTGAGAGCTGAGGAATCACGGCGTCAGGCCTTCCGCAGCCCCAGCTGAGCGTCAGGATGAAGTCGATGATGTTCCGCTGCCTCTTGCTGAAATTCCGCCTGATCAGCTCCCGGTGAACCTCATGGGATATGCGTATGTGTGCGTCGTCCGGCTGTGGGTTGACCTGCGATTCCATCGGCCGTGTCCTCCTCTCAGATAGGATCAGTTCGCGTATCGATTGGAAGTGCCAAAGAGATTGGCATGATTTGGGGCCCAGGCAGGCGGTCCGTATTTGCTGAGGTATCCCAGGCGGTTCAGCCACTCGTCGACGGGCTTCTCCAGGTGAAGGGCCACGAGCAGCTCCCATGTCGCTTTCACGTCGTTCAGCGCTCGGTGTGCGCCGTCCAACTCGATGCCGTAGCTGCTAGCCATGTTCTCCAGCTTGTGCGGGTAGGGATGCCGATCACGGCAGATCGTGAGCGTGTCGATGAAGGGGTTCGTGAAGGTCTTGCCGGCCAGCCGCTGCATGCTGTGATGCAGGAACTGGAGGTCGAAGGCCGCGTTGTGTGCGACCAGGAGGCTATCTCCCATCAGGTTCCGAAGGATTTTGAAGGCGAGCACCTCGTCGGTTGCCTCGGTCAGCATAGCCGGCGTGATGCCGGTCAGCTCGGTGATCTTCGGTTCCAGCGGAAAGTCGATTCGGATGAGGGTACTGAACTCGGCCACGATCTGGCCGTTCTTAATTCGGACGGCCGCCATCTCGATGACGCGGTCGCGGTCCGGCTTGAGGCCGGAGGTTTCAAAGTCAAACACGGTGACGTCGTTTAGCATGTTCCTCGCTCCTGTTCTCCTGCAGCCAGATAACCCGCTGCTCATAGTTGGCGCTGCGCACCGTGTAGTTCGGGTAGCAAAGCGCAAAGTGTTTTTTAACCTCTTCCTTGAACCGCTGAGGATCTGAGCCGTATAAGGCCCAGATCCACTCCGCGACGCCCGACCGGCACATTGGCCGGCCGACCTCGTCGAGCTTAGGTTCAAGCACCGCTCGCAGCTCCGTCGAAGTTCATCTCGCCAGCTCCCTCGGCCGGATCCAGACTCCAAACCGGATTCTCCATTTCGATGACCGATCCATCCGGCTGCAGCTCAATGGTCTTGCGTGGATCGACGTCCTCGCTGTAGCCCATCTGCATTTCGATCGAGAGGATGCCCCACTTCGAGAGCATGTTCCGGATGACCGTCTTCAGCGCCATGCCGTCGTAGTCGTTCTTCCAGCCGAAATCGGACTTGGAATACTTCTTTCGATGGTCCTCGATCTCAGCTGACGTCCAGTAGACCGTCTTGCGGAAGCCGTTGACGAGCTCGAAGTATCCGGCGTAGCCAATGATTTTGTCCGAGGTCTTGGCGTCGAAGTCGATGACGAACTCCTCGGTCAGGCGATTCCAGACAACCAGCTCGCCCTCGTAGACCTCGGTGACGTTGATGGCCTTGTACTGCCCCGTTCGAAGCGCCAGCTGGATGTAGCCCTTGTATCCCAGTTGGAAGGTTGCGCGATTTTTGTAGGGCACGATCCAGGCGTAGCCAAGATTCCGATCGACAGGCAGGTCCAGCGTAGCGGCCACCATGCAGGACGCGATCACGCTCATGGGCTCGCATTTTTGCAGGTTCGCATCGGCCGTGTACAAGTTGAGCATTGAGCTCATGAACTGCGGCGCCCGCTTGTCGAGGACTTCTTCAAAGCGCTTCTTGATGGCTGGCGCTGCGAGGAAGCTTTTCAGCCCCTCGTTCTGCGGCTTCTGGGCTGCCGGCGCGTTGTTGGTGCGCGTCTGGAGCTTGCTTCCCAGCTCCGCGGTGCTTCTGCTTGACGACATGTCCGTTCCCCCTTTAATGAATCAGAAAGCGCCGAGACGAGCTCGTGCGCGAATACTTCTCGAAGATCTCTGGCAGCTCGGCCTTGACGGCCTTCGTATCCAGCGCGGTCCGGCTGCTGCTCTTCCAACTGACGACCTTCTCGCCGTTGAACAGCGCCGCCTCAGCATCCTGCATCTCGGACTTCATGGCATTCTTGGCCGCCTCGAGCCGCAGGTCCGCCGCCTTTGCCGCAGCCTCAGCCGCCCGGAGCTCCTGGATCAGCAGCTCGTCCTTCGCGCCGAGCTGGATGACATGCTCCGGCCGGCTGGTCGGGTACATGTAGTTCAGCAGATCCGTGCTCGCCCCGCTGCCGTCAACGAGCGGTGGAACGCCTTTCAGCACGTTCTCTTCCCAGAACTCCCGCTCAATAGCGACCAGCGCCTTGATGACCGTCTCGTCTCGCTCGACGTACCGCTGCTCGAACCGGTTTCCGCCGATCAGGACCGCGAAGAAGCCATAGTCCAGGCCGAGGACGGCCATGTAGTGCTGCAGCTGGATGGCGTAGTGATCGGGAATCTTGCCATCCTCCCAGTCAGCCGAGGCCCATGCGTTCGTCGTCTTGACCTCGAGGATGCCTCGCCGCTTGCTGCCGTCTGTAATGAGGCGGTCGACGTTGCCGAGCATGAATGGGTGCTCCTTGTGCCGGTACAGCTTATTGCTCCGCTGGATCTTGAATCCGGATCGAGTCGCGAACTCGCGAGCAACCACGTCCTCAAGCTGGTTGCCCCAGTAAGCCGCCTCGCCAGCTTCAGGCGACACGATCTGGCCTGTTTTCTCCAGATATACGCCAACCGGAGACTTCCATGGGTTCATGCCGGCTACGGCCGCCGCATCTGATCCGCCGATGCCAGCCTTGCGGAGCTTCAGCCATTCTGCGCGCTCCATTCCTTTCGTTACAGCTGCCACTGTCATTGCCATCAATGATGCCTCCCTATTGAATTTTTTAGGGCCATCATGCTAAGATGGCCGCATACGAATCTTTCTGATGACCGGTGCCCGCCGGTCATTTTGCTTTTTCTGCCTGAATTTTTGCAAAACCATCCTTCGCCGCTTTCAACATGACCGAATGGGCTGCTTCCAGAATCAGAATCTGCTTTATTGGCTGGTCGGCGTGGTAGGATACGAAACCACCCAGAGCAGACGCTACCGAAACGACCGTTCCAGCGAACTGATCCGAATCCTTTCCGTCAACCGTTGCCAGTAAGTCAATGAGCTGTTTCTTGAAATCTTTCATGCTTCACCTCGCTTCTGATGCTTGTCCAGCATCTGAGGGAGCATGAACGGAAAGGGGGGCAAACCGTTCACGCTGCCCTCAGACAGGGGACAAGCGCCCCTGCTTGCAGCTATTCGCGCGGCTCTCGAAGTCCGAGCTCTACCTGGCGTTCATACTCCTCTTCCCGCCAATCATCCTCATGCTCGCTGCTGTAGCGATCCAGCGGCGCCGGCATTTCCCAGGGCATCCGCTGGCTGAAACGGTCCAAATCAGGTTCCATGGGCGTCTCCCTTCTTGGCTGTCAATCCTGCCTGTGCTATAATGGCGTCAATGAGCGCCTTTAGTCGGGACCTCAACTGCGACGTCTTCCCTGCCAGGAAGGCGTTTTTTATTTGCCGGTTAATGTCGGCTACTTCAATCTCGGTCCAGCAGATCGCTGCTCGCCGCAGCTCCAGCTCCACACGCATCGGATGTTTCAGGAGCCATTCCCGCTGCTTCTGCAGCTCCGCTATGCGCTGCCGCGCTTCCCTCTTCAAAACCTTCTGACTTCTCACCGTGTCCCGCCTCCTTGTTTGACCGCTCCGCGCTTACGCAACGGCATCACGTCCAGCACCGACTTCATCTGCTTCATTGCAGTCTCCATAGCCGTCAGCTTCTTCCAACCATCCCGGCCACCGGTCAGGTCCATATTGACCATCTCCAGGCCTTCCGTCGCCGCAGCCCATTGTTTGACCAGCGTGTAGCTCGGAGACTTCGTTGCGCCTGTCTCGACTCGAGCAATGATGGACCTGTCGACGAACAGCCTCTTTGCCAATTCTTCTTGGGTCATCCCTGCTCGCTCCCGGCATGCTTTCAAAATCTCACCGATCGGTTGCTGCTTGGATGGCCAACCCGCGCCTGGTTGTGCAGTTCTTGCACGAAACCGGGCTTTTCCTGTGCTTTCAGAGGGGTTTATGCTGGAAACAGCTGGTTCGCTTCCCCGCTTAACCGCCTCGCTTTTAGCTCCGCTTGTCCTTCCCCAAAGCCCGCCCAGTATCGGCGCGGGCCCCTTCACCTCTTCAAGGAACTTCCGACCCCATCCGGTTTGTTCGACGATAGCCCGCACATCAAGCAGCTTTTTCATGAAGCCACCCCGCCGCGCTTCTTCCATCCATCGCCGGCATTCTTCTCGGTCCAATCCGTGTGACGTTCGCACCATTGAAGCAGTAGGTGAGTCAGCACTCGCGGATGCCCCATTTCCCGCATCACCGGGAAGTCCTCACGGTTGAACAGCTCCGCGGCCTTCGTAGGCCCGATGTCCAGCAGCTCCATGAACTGCGTTCGGTTCAGGATCGGCGGCAGGCTGTTTGCCAGGCTGTGACGCTCGAGCGCCCTGTCCACAGCGGCGTTGATAATGCTCTCCAGCTGCTGAGCATCGAATTTGACTTCAAGCATTCTCCTTCGTCCCTTCCTCTGGTTGCTCCAGCATGATGCTGAAGTTTGCAGCCAACAGCTTCTTCTCCAGCGGAGAGCATTGCCGCTGCTTCACATAAGCGACCATTATTCTAACCATGTTCGCCAGGTCAAGCACTCGGAGCGTCGGCAGGCCGCCGTCCCCTTCGGATGCTGCTGCGATTTCGTCGATCGGATCCAATTTAAATCACCTCCTTTTCAGTTGATGTTTGCTCAACTTTTTTCTTAAAAAAAAGCTGATCTGCCAAATCATGAATCTTCATCTCGAACTTCTCGGCGATTGCAGGAATGTGTTTGGCCTTCAGCTCGTTTTCCCCAGTTTCAATCCTCTGGTAGCCACCTGCGGTTCGGAGTCCGAGGGCTTCTGCCATCTCATGAAGATGAAGCCTCTTTTCAATCCGAAGCTGGCGAAGGTTGCTGTAGTTGACGTCCAATGTTCTCACCGCCTCTTGTTGATGTTTGCTCAACTTATGTTCCAAATATATTTGAGTTTTCATCAAGTGTCAACTAATAATTTGCTTTTTACTCAACTTAATTTTCTTTTACAGCAATTATTGATATCTTCTTTTTGAGGTATCATCAAATATTGGGGGTGGTAGGGTGAAGCCTCCGGAAAAGCCTTATGCTGAACGTATTAAAAAGCTTCGCAAGTCATTCAATATGACTCAGAGGCAGCTGGCCGATCGTTTAAGAGTAGACAACACGACTATCTCTAAATGGGAATCGGGTATATACGAGCCTAATTCTGATTTGCTCAATTCTCTTGCTGAAATATTTGAAACGACGGTCGACGATATTCTCGGCAGAAAAACTTCTTCTGGATCAGCAGCTTCAGAAGAAAAAGAATACTCTTTTTATGAGAACGGTGATGTTCAGTTCATTGCCAGATCCAGAAAAGACATGACTCCTGAAGATTTCAAGCACTTAATGGAGCTCGCGAAAAAAGCAAAGGAAATGTGGGCTGACGAAGATTAAGCGAACCAGCTCCGCGAGGTTTCGTCCTGATTTCAAGCGAGCGATCAACATGGCGAACGAATTATTGCGCGAGCTGGGAAATCCTTCTCCTCCAATAGATCCGTATTGGGTTGCCTTGGAGTCAGGTTACAAAGTGGCATACGGCGACTGCCGTGGCGCAGCCGGAATGGCCTATAAGATTCCGCATAAGCCACAGAATCGTTATTCAATCTTCATTAGTGACAAGCCAAATCTTTCGTTCCCGGAAGATACGATCTATCGACGGGATCGATGGACACTGGCTCATGAAATTGCTCATATTAAAATGCACGCGCATTACGATTGGGCAACAACTCGCTCGAGACCGAATGATGACGAAATCAATAATAAGCTTGAGGTTGAGGCCAATTGGTTTGCCAGCCGGTTGTTGATGCCGGATTACGCATTTACTTCAGTCTTGGATTTGACGCCAGCAGCTGTGGTCGCCAAGTTTGATGTTAATCGTTCGGCTGCCGAGAAGCGGTTGAAGAACCTGGACTTCAAAGTCCGGAACAGGTTAACGGAAGAGGTCGCCCTTTTCTTCCACTGGAAACATGAAGAGCTCCGTGATGAGCCTATGCCGGATAATGAAATCTTCATGATGGAAGTTGCCGCGGCGACCGAGGTGGACGAGGAAGTGCGATTCTGCAGCAAATGCCAAGGAATTATGATGCGAGATATGTTTGGACATATCTGCTTCATATGCGGGCAATATGAATTTTTACATACTGAATAGCAACTCCCCCAGCCGATGGGGAAATATTAAGGTGCACTATGGATGGAACGAGCAGCTTTAATCCTTGGAATATAACTAAAATAATTGCGAGTATTGCTTCCGTCTTCTTTTTTCTTTTGAGTTTCAATTTATTTTTTGGAGAGAATATCCCTGATAGCCATAAATCAATCGCAATAATCTTTTCTGTAGTTTTAATAGTATTGTCTTTAACCGTTATATGGTTCTTTTTCAAAGAAGAATTCAAGAAAGCAGCAGTATGGTTTTGGATATTGCTGCTTATCTTCATCTCTATGAATTGGTATTGGAATTCAACGGAGTACGATAGAGCTTTAACCAATTACATGCAGGCGGAGGATGCTCTGAACTATATTGAAGAACATCCTACCTCAGAAAATAAAACAAGAGTCCAACTAGATTACAAAATTGCTGATGCAAATCTAGATCTCGCTGTGTTGAAAAAGAAAAATGAGGACAACCCAATTCTTGAGATTGCTCTAATCGGAATTAGCATAATCATGCTTTCCTGGATGGCTTTTGATTCTAGAAAAAGGACTTCTATTTTTGATGTCTGATGCCGAATTTAACCATGCCTTCCTCCACCGTATTCCAATCGGCATCTGGCAAGACGGCGAGCCCGTCGACTACGGCCTAATCGAACTGCACATCAAGGACGCAGTGAAGGTGAACGGCATGTACTACGTCAAGAGCCAGTACGAATTCAGGATCGAAGAAGCCCGCTGAGGGCTTTTTCTTTCCAGATTTATCCGAACGTACATTCTGAATTGGAGGTGCAGCATGGCATCGTTCAAGAAGTATCCAGCCAATAATAAGCAAGGCTACAAGTGGGGATGCATCAAGGAAGGGCCGCCCGATCCAGTGACAGGCAAGCGTAAGCAGATTGAACGACGGGGGGATACGAAGAAAGAGGCTGAGGCTCGCTGCGATGAGGCGATCTCCAAGCTGACGGAATTCGGAATCGACGAGAAGAAGCTCAAGAGCCTGACCTTCGAAAGAGTGGCGGAGGAATGGCTGGACGTCTACAGCCGGACCGGAAAGAAACCGGGGACGCTCCGGCTTCGCCGCAACTCGATCAAAACCTTGAATAGCTATATTGGCCAGATGTCTATCGACCGTATCGCTCCACGCGATCACCAGCGCATTCTGAACAAGCTGCACGACGAAGAGTACGCGAAACCCACCATCGAAGGCGTACACGTCACAGCGAACCTTATCTATCAGCATGCGGTGAAGGAAAGGTATCGGCGGGATAATCCGGCGAAAGGCGCGGTTATCCCTGTGAGGCGCCGAACGGTGGAGGAGATCGAGAGCAACCCGATCGAGGAGAAGTATCTGGAGCGCGCGGAGCTGAATACCCTGCTTGATGCCGCCGTGAAGCATGGGCTCGAGCTGGATCAGGAGATCTTGTTCCTGATGGCCTTCAGCGGCATGAGGATGGGCGAGGTGCTCGCCTTGAAGTGGAGTGATATCAACTTCGACACCGGCTTTGTACGTGTCACCAAGACGCTCTACAGCGAAACGAACAACATGCGTGTTTACGAGCTGCTCCCGCCAAAGACGAATGCTTCGATTCGGGAGTTCGATGTCGACGCAAAGATCCTGGCCATGCTGAAAGCGCACAAGAAGCGTCAGGCTGCCGTGAAGCTGGCCACGCGCCACCTGATTGAGGACTATCATGACGAGAACTTCGTCTTCCGGCATGACAATGGCTATCCCTGGGCCCCAAAACAGCTCGCTAACCGGCTTGAGCGCCTCGTGAGGAAGGCAGGAATCGCAAAGAAAGCTACGTCCCATATCTTCCGCCATACGCACGTCAGCATGCTCTCGGAGGCCGAGATACCTCTCAGCACCATCATGCAGCGTGTCGGCCATGATGATCCGGATACCACACTGAAAATCTATACTCACGTCACGGAGAAAATGAAAAAGGATGCCAGCCAGAAGGTGAGTGCCTCCTTCGCCGACATCCTCAGTGGGCTTGCTCTGCCGAAAATGTGAGTTTTCCGTGAGTTTTAACAAGAAACGGGACCCCGAAAGGTCCCGTTTTCCTTGCTATATCAGGCTTGGTGGCCCGGCACTTACATCATGCCGCCCAT
>NZ_JZEJ01000003.1:0-1957 GCF_001188365.1 Paenibacillus sp. D9
ACCCGGCTTCGACAGTAACCCTCTAAAAGTAGGCACCTTTATAGGTGCTGTGGATATCTAAAATCCTTTAGTGGCGCTGTTTTTCGGACTTGCCCACAGGCACTAACCGAGCGAAAAAACCGAAAACCTGTAGGCACTACATTTCTGTGGATAACTGATGTTTTTCGTTGCCCTTCCTGTAGTATACAGTGTATTATGTAGTTATGTACATACGACAGATTTCTCGAAAAAACAAAGACGGCACCGTTACCCGATACGTTCAGCTCGCACACAATGAACGCCATCCTGTTACAGGAACGCCACAGGCCAAGATCCTGTATCATTTCGGCCGCGCGGACGAGCTGGATACCGTGGGACTCAAACGTTTGGCGGCCAGCATTCACCGCTTCATCGGCGAACCTCTTCCTTCTGGGTCCCCGCCGCCACGCTCCGCAACCGTGACCCTGCTGAAATCGAAGGCGCTGGGCGGCGCATGGTTGCTGGATCAGCTTTGGAAGAAGCTCGGCATCGGAGAAGCGATCACCCGGCGACTGGCAGATCGGGAATTCCGGATGCCGGTGGAACGCGCTATCTTCGCCATGGTGGCAAACCGTGTGCTTGACCCCGGCAGCAAACTCGCCATCGAGGACTGGGTCGATCGGGAGGTCGTCATTCCCGACCTGCCAGCCTTTGAAGTGCAGCACGGCTATCGGGCGATGGACTTCCTCCTGGAGTCGGACGAAAGCATTCAACGCGAAGTGTTCCATACCGTAGCCGATTTGCTGAATTTGGAGGTCGACCTGTTGTTCTTCGACACGACCTCGACGTACTTTGAAACGGAAGAGTCGGAAGAAGACGCGTTTCGCCGAACCGGCTACTCCAAGGATCACCGTCCCGACCTGCCGCAGGCCGTCATCGGCTTTGCCGTGACCCGCGATGGGATCCCGATCCGCTGCTGGGTCTGGCCCGGCAACACTTCGGACATGAGTGTCGTACCGGAAGTGAAGAAGGATCTGATCGGGTGGAAGCTCGGGCGCGTCATCACCGTTGTCGACCGCGGCTTCTGCTCCGAAGACAACTTGCGCGTCTTGCAGCAGACGGGCGGCCACTACATCGCCGGCGAGAAGATGACCTCCGGCAAACCGACGGTCGAAGCAGCCTTGGCCCATCCTGGGCGCTTCAAAACCGTCCGCGACAATCTGGAAGTGAAAGAAATCGTCGTTGGCGATGGAGAAGCGCGCACACGGTACGTGCTGGTCCGAAATCCGGATGAGGCCAAGCGGGATGCGGCTCGGCGCGAGAAGCACCTCGAAGCATTGCGTGCAGAACTGGCCCGACTGAAGGAGTTGGACGGTGATACGCATACCAAGGCGCACTGCCGCCTGCATAGTCATGTGACCTATAAGCGTTACCTGAAAATCGATAAGCGCGGCAACCTGCGGATCGATCTCCAGGCCGTCAAAGCCATGGAGCACCTTGATGGCAAGTACTTACTGCGTACGTCTGACGACACCTTATCCACGGAGGATGTGGCGCTCGGCTACAAGCAGCTTCTCAAAGTCGAATCGGCTTTTCGCACGCTGAAGCAATCCCTGGAGCTGCGGCCGGTGTATCATCGGAAAGAAGAGCGAATCCGCGCTCACGTGTTGCTCTGCTGGCTCGGATTGATGCTGATCCGGATTATCGAAAACCAAACCGGTCAAACGTGGCGGGAGGTACGCTCGCTCATGCAAATGCTACATTTGGTGGAGTACCGACTGGACGCTGGAACCCTCTGTCAACGCACGCAATTAACGCCCGAACAACAAGCAATTGTTTCGGCGCTTGGATTGAAAGAACCCCAGCAAATATGGGATATTTCACTGCTTTGAGCACCACAATTCGTAGGCACCACACGTAGTTATCCACAATCGCCCAGATCCCTTACTCCGCAGGGGATTTCGGCGATTTGTGCATCTACTGACTGTCGAAACCGGGT
>NZ_JZEJ01000004.1:0-1855 GCF_001188365.1 Paenibacillus sp. D9
CTTCAAAATGCCACCCCTCCTTGCTCGGGTTTTTGTGGGATACAACAAGGTTAAGGGATACAGTCAACTTATCTTATGAACAACCGCCCTGCAGGGTGCGGCTGATTGCGGAAATGGGCGCATCAGCCGGAATACATTCCGGAAGAAGGAGACGGGCCGCGCTTTTTCGCCTTCCTCCGATTTTCCAAACCGCCGGCATATGCTATGATGTGGGCTGATGGACAACTTGCATTCTTAGGAAGAAACGGGGCTGCCTTATCCATGAAAATTTTCCTGCTGTTCGGCTTGTTATGGACTCTTCTCGGCAATCCCTTCCTTGCCCTGATCGTCTTGCTTGCCGTCCTGTATATTTTGGATCGCCGATTCATCGGCCTGACGCCGAGCCTGCTGAAGCCGATCCGCGCCCGCAGCCGGAGAGCCGCGCTCCGCAGGGAGATCGACGCCAATCCGAGCAACAGCGGCTCCCGCCTGGAGCTGGCCAAGCTGCTCCTGGACCGCCGCAAGTACGGAGAAGCGCGCAGGACGCTGGAGCCGCTCAAGGAAACGCTCGTCATGGAGGAGTCGGCCGAGTTCTGGGACGATTACGGCACGAGCCTGCTGCATACGGGGCAGCCGCAAGAGGGTGAAGCCTGCATCCGCAAGGCGCTGGAGCTGAACCCGAGAGTGAAGTACGGGCAGCCGCATCTGCGTCTGGCGGCATACTTTGCGGCTTCGGACAAGGAGAAGGCGCTGCGGGAGCTGGAGGCGTTCAGCCGCATCCAGTCCTCTTCCTGCGAAGGCTACTACAGGATGGGCCGGCTGCAGAGCGAGCTCGGCCGTTCGGAGCAGGCGAAGGAGGCCTGCGAGGAAGGGCTTCGCCTGTACCGGATGCTGCCGCGCTACAAAAAGCGCCAGGAAAGGCGCTGGGCGCTTCTGTGCTTCTTGCGCAAAAACGCCGGCTGAGCTGAAGCTCCAAAAAGAAAAAGAAGAGCATTGCGGCATGTGCATAAGCCGTCCTTGCTCTTTTTTTGTTCTTTTTTTGGTATAATGATAAGAATGCCGAACAGAAGCGGAGGGGGAAGGGAATGGGCACGGACAGCAGGGTGAATCCCTTCTTCATGGACATGGAGGCAATGATCTCCAAATATATGCGGCCGGATGCCATCCGTCGAGGCTGGGACTATTCCAGCAGGGGCAAGGTCGCCGCGGTTCGAATGGTCGGCTCCAAGCTGGCTGCCGTCGTCAGCGGCAGCCATGATTACATGGTGATGCTGGGAACCAGGCATGACGATTGCAGCTGCGATTGTCCGGTCAGCGGATGGTGCAAGCATATGGCGGCCGTATTCTTCAAAGGCCTGCAGGAGAACGGCGGCGATGCGGAGCGGGCGCTCGAGCGGCTTACCGGCGGCGGACCGGTGACGATCAGCCGCATCGGCTCGAATGCGGAGCCTTCGAGCTCCGGCCGTCCGTCCGGCCAGACCTCTTCTCCCGGGGAGGAAGCCAGTCCGGAGGAGTGGCTGGAATGGATGGACAGATCGTACGGAGAGACCTGGCACGGCTGCAAGCATACTCTCCATCCGCTGCAGCCGGTGCTGTCGGCGCTCAAAGGCTCGGCCCGGGACTGGCCGAAGCCGCTGCAGAAGCTTCATTGGATGGCTTCGATCCTGTTCGTCCTCGAGCAGGCGGAGCGCGCGTTGCGGCTAGCGGATGCTTTCAGCCGTTATTATCAGGAGATGAGCTTCACCCGAATGGCGGAGCCATGGGTGGATCATTTCTATGCGCTGGCCGGGGAGCTCGAGCCGTCCCTGATGAAGGGCAGGCAGCTGGAGTGGCTCGACTTCCTGACCGGGCTTCTCCGCGAGCGGGGAGCCGATAC
>NZ_JZEJ01000005.1:0-1189 GCF_001188365.1 Paenibacillus sp. D9
TTCGTACAATGCATGTTGTGCGAAGCAAAAATGGAAGTTGGTGGAAACCCGAGCATGATTACGATACCGGGCCAAGATCCGCATTTATCGCTTTTAACGAAGAGAAGAAACGCCGAAGAGCTTACCGATGAGCAACTGATTGCCATTTTTTTAGAAACTTGCAGCAGCTCGCGTTTTACTCATAGAAACTATAAAAAAGCGATTGAGATGTTCAGAGCCTATACTTCGTACGCTCCGCTTCGCGACGTGACCTGGAGGGAAATCGAAGCCTTCAAGCTGCGATTAATGAAGGAAATCAATGCGGAAACAGGCCGGCCTTACGAACCCGCTACGGTCGCAGGCATCCTGTCCGCGCTGCGTTCTTTGTTCCGATGGTGCTGTCACCCCCAGATCGGAATGATGAAAGACAACCCTACGGCAAACACTAAAAATCCAAAGGTTCAAATTACAAGCGCCCAGCATTATTTGACTAAACGAGAGCTGTCCATCCTGTTTCGGCAGCTAAAAAAGCAAGGAATTCGGAACTACGCGCTGGGTTTATCGCTTGCCATGCTTGGTCTGAGGGTATCCGAGCTTGTCGCCATGAAATGGGAGGATTTCCATACGGATCCGTTGGAATCGTCCGTGTGGCTGACCGTCAAAAAGGGGAAAGGGGACAAGATTCGCGAGATCAAAGTCCCAAGTGTACTCTGGGATATTCTAGGCCAATATAGGTCTTCCTGCCCGAAGGACATCATGGAGGAAGGGCATCGAGTATTCCCGATCTCAGCCAGATGGGTGGAGAAGATCATCGGCAACGCCCGGGACGCCAGCGAGCTGACCAAGAAAGTGACGCCTCACTGGTTAAGGCATACGAATGCGACGCTGGCACTATTGAGCGGGGCCAGCTTGCAGCAAGTACAGGAGATGCTGGGGCATTCCCATATGAATACGACGCAAAGATACCTGCACACGGTGAATCAGCTCAAAAAGACCGCATCGGATTACGTAGGCGAACATTTGAAGGACATCCTATAGGTATTTCTTCCTAATCGGCATGTTCACTCACACTAGAATATGTTAAAATGGCAATATCTTCTTATGTAAAATGATGTCATAAGTTGTCGAAAAGACGCACAACATGCATTGTACGAATAGTATACCCGAAATCATTTTTAATAGGACTGTAAGCGGATTCCAAGTGCCGATC
>NZ_JZEJ01000006.1:0-1067 GCF_001188365.1 Paenibacillus sp. D9
TTCGCCTATTTGCAAGACGACAAGGATGTTCTCAAGCTGGTCACCAATCTGATCCGCAATACGACACCGAAGGGCAGCAATACCAACGATCCCTTTTGGGAGCGATCCGAGACCGCCTTGCTGGAAGCGCTCGTGCTATACCTCCTATATGAAGCACCGCCCGAGGAGCAAAACTTCCCAATGGTCATGGAAATGATCGCGGCTGCGGAGGTGCGGGAGGAGGACGAAACGTACCAAAGCCCGCTCGATGAACTATTCGAGCGGCTGGCAATGCGCGATCCGGAACACCTTGCCGTCAAGCAGTACAACATTTTCAAGCTGGCGGCGGGCAAGACGGCCAAGTCCATTTTAATTGGCCTCGGCGTTCGATTGGAGAAGTTCAATTTGCATACGATTGCGGGGATGAGCATGGTCGACGAAATGGAATTGCCCGTTATGGGGGAGAAGAAGACGGCGATGTTTGCCGTCATTCCCGATAACGACAGCAGCTTCAACTTCATTGTCGGCATGCTCTACACGCAGCTTTTTCAATGCTTGATGTACGAGGCGGACTATCGGCATGGCGGACGCCTGCCGGTTCATGTTCACTTTGTCATGGACGAGTTCGCCAATGTAGCGCTTCCCGACGAATTTGACAAGCTGCTCTCCACGATGCGCAGCCGGGAAATTTCCGTTTCTATCATTTTGCAAAATTTAGCGCAACTCAAGGCGCTGTACAAGGATGCGTGGGAATCGATTGTGGGCAACTGCGACGAATTTTTGTACTTGGGCGGCAACGAACAGTCTACCCACAAATACGTCTCGGAGCTGCTTGGCAAGGAAACGATTGATACCAATACCTACGGCCAGAGTAAGGGGAGAAACGGCAGCTACTCGATCAACTACCAGCAATCAGGCCGCGAATTGCTCACACCAGACGAGGTGAGGTTGCTGGATAACCGCTTTTGCCTGCTCTTTATCCGTGGCGAACATCCAGTCCAGGACGACAAATATGATTTGCTCAGGCATCCTCATGTCTCGCTCACGACGGATGGTAACGGTCTTCCCTATCAGCATGGCGGCACGGA
>NZ_JZEJ01000007.1:0-661 GCF_001188365.1 Paenibacillus sp. D9
TGTGGTGTAGAGGCCTAACATGCCTGCCTGTCACGCAGGAGACCGCGGGTTCGAATCCCGTCAGCTCCGCCATTTTTGATCACTTTGCCGCTGTAGCTCAACTGGTAGAGCAACTGACTTGTAATCAGTAGGTTGGGGGTTCAAGTCCTCTCGGCGGCATTTGACCAAATTTACATGGCGATCGTGGCGAAGTGGTTAACGCACCGGATTGTGGTTCCGGCATTCGGGGGTTCAATTCCCCTCGATCGCCCCATTGCTTCTTGGTGGGGATTAGCCAAGCGGTAAGGCAACGGACTTTGACTCCGTCATTCTCAGGTTCGATCCCTGAATCCCCAGCCATTAAGAGCCATTAGCTCAGTTGGTAGAGCACCTGACTTTTAATCAGGGTGTCGAAGGTTCGAGTCCTTCATGGCTCACTTTTTTTCCTAACTTTATATGCGGTTGTGGTGGAATGGCAGACACGCTATCTTGAGGGGGTAGTGGGCGCAAGCCCGTGGAGGTTCGAGTCCTCTCAACCGCACCAATTATTCACCCTGCCAGGTGAATGAAACACTCAGCAGTACCTTTTTAACATGCGGTCATGGCGGAATTGGCAGACGCGCTAGATTCAGGTTCTAGTGTCAGCAATGACGTGGAGGTTCAAGTCCTCTTGACCGCACCA